>NZ_LT670818.1:3505000-9184651 GCF_900129505.1 Bradyrhizobium erythrophlei
CATTCCAGCCGACGGTACGGCAGGCCTCGCGCGCCCGCTCCGGGTCGAGATCGACGATCACGGGCACTTCCAGCCCCGGCGTATGCGGCACTTGCGACAGGAACATCGAGCCGAATTTTCCGGCGCCGATCAGTGCGACACGGACGGGCTTGCCGGCGGCGGCACGGGCGTTGAGCAGGTGATGCAGGTTCATGGAGGGGATCCGATTTCAGTCATTCCAGGACACGCGTCTTCGCGTGGACCCTGGAGACAATGCGCGCGAGATTCCGGGTTCGCGTCTTCGGCGCACCCCGGTATGACGGTGCAAAATTTCTATTCCGCGGCCTGCCGCTGTGCCCGCGCCAGCCGCAGCAGCGCGTCATCGTCCACGGTCTGGATCGGCGTGAAGTCGCGATGGGCGATATATTCCGGCCTCGTCGGCGTGCGGATGTAGTTGGAAACCGCGTTGAGCGTCAGATAGACGATCTTGCGCGGGTAGGGCGTTATGTTGCCCGCCGAGCCGTGCACCAGATTGCCGTGGAACATCAGCATGCCGCCGGCCTTGCCGGTGGGGGCAACGATGCCGCCTTCCTTCACCAGGCGCGTCACGGTTTCCTCGTCCAGCGTCCACAGCGGGTAGGAGGTGGTCTGAAGGTCGTGCGAAGCCTTGAGGTCGCCAGCGTGCTGGCTTCTCGGCACCAGCATCAGGGGGCCGTTGATCGGCATCACCTCGTCGAGAAAGATCGCGATGTTCATCGCGCGCGGCTCTGGCATGCCGTCGTCGCGCCTCCAGGTGCCGTAATCCTGGTGCCACTGCCAGACGTCGCCGGTGAAGGCGGATTTGGCGTTGATCTTGTACTGGTGCATGTAGACCTTCTCGCCGAAGATCTGCTCCACCGGATCGATCATGCGCGGATGCGCGCCGAGCAGGCCGAACGCCTCGTTGTAGAGATGGGCCGCAAAGGCGGTACGCGGCGCGCCGCTCTTCTCGCGCCACACTTCGGGGCGCTGGGTGTCGTAGATGCCCTCCGCCTCGCGCGCCAACAGGTCCACTTCTTCGCGGGCAAACAGTTCCGGCAGGAACAGCCAGCCCTCGCGGTTGAAATCGTCGATCTGCTGCTGGGTCAGCTTCATGGCTAGTTCCTCCTTGCGTTTCAGGGACGGAGCCCGTTTATTTTCTTTGCGGAAAGATTAGCACCGGGGCCGCGGTTTACCAGCCCGGGCAGGGCTTAGCGCCATGACCCACGCGCCGTTCGGGCGCCAAAAAGGGAGAGCTCGAATGGCAGCGAACGACCGGCCGGTGGTGACCCGGAAGGGCTTCGAGCACGGCAACACCGCTCAATCCGGCGGTCTGAAACTGATGACCGGCGTCGGCCCGCAGCATACGCCGGCGACCCGCATCTGGTTCGGCAAGGCCTCCAACCCGCCCGGGTTCCGATCGCTGCCGCATCATCATGGCGAGGCCGAAACCGGCGCCTATCTGCTTTCCGGCCGCGCCCGCATCTATTTCGGCGCGAACTATCAGGATTACGTCGAGATGTCGGAGGGCGATTTCATGTTCGTGCCGCCCTACATCCCGCATCTCGAGGCCAATATGAGCACGACCGAAGAATTGTGGTGGCTGGCCTGCCGCACGCCTGAAAATATCGTGGTCAACCTGCCCGACATCGACGACTCGCTGCTGGCGGGCTACCGGCGCGGGTAAGAATTCTTTCGCCGGAACGACGTGCTCGTTTGGTGGCCTTAGCTGTCCAAAAATTCCAGCACGGCTTTGCAGAATTCCTGTGGTGCTTGTTCGAACATCCAGTGGCCGCCGCCCGGAATCATCGCGGTCTTCGCGCCGGGGACATGCGGCGCCAGCGCGCGGTGCAAGGCGGCCAACGCGCCCGTGGTGTCGGCGCCGCCGATGAACAGGGTGGGCGTGCGGATCGCTTCCGCTTCGGCCCTTCGAAACGGCTGACGATTTTCGCCGACCTGTCCAATCAACGTGAAGGCATTGTCCCGCAGTTGCTGCTTTGCTGCAGCGGGTAGCCGTGCCCAGCCGCCGTCGCCCTCGATTCCATCGAAGAAGCCCTTCAGCCCACCGTCGATGTCGCCGTTCTTCACCTTCTCGGCTGAGACGGCGATTCCCGCCGCGCGTTGCGAAGGACCGGGCGCCACGGTCGGGTCGAGCGATGAATCCAGTTCGCCGCCGGGTTCGGCCAGGATCAGCTTGCGCAGCAATTCCGGACGTTGCCCCGCGACGCGAAATGCGAGGTGTCCGCCACGCGAATGTCCCAACAAATCCACTTGTCCCAAACCGAGCTTCCCGATGAAGCCGATAACGTCGCTGACATGCTGCGCCATCAGATAATCGCCGCCGACGCCGTCCCAGTGTTCCGGGAAAAAGCGCCGCAGGCTGAGCGAGATCACGCGGTGCTTGCTCGACAGCGGTCCGAGCACCACCGACCAGGTGCGGAAATCGCCGAGCGTGCCATGGATGCAGACCAGCGGCGGCCCCTTGCCGACCTCGACATAGGCCATGTCGTATCCATTGACGCTTAAGGTCTGCATGGGGGCTTGCGGAGATCGGTGAAGGGTAGCGGATATCATTGCATGGAACGCGCCGCGTGCCCAGTTCGCAGTGCCCGTACTTGACACCTAGCGTAACTAGGCATATTGTAGCGAGGTATCGTTGACGGAGCAGGAGGCTCACATGCCGGTCGCCAAAGTCTATGTGCCAGAGGGCATTCTCACGCCGGATCAACGGCGCGAAATCATCAGGGGGATTCACGATGTCATCGTCGGGGTAGAAAAAAGGCCGGCGAATTCGCCGACCTATGTGCTGATCACCGAGATTCCGGCAGGCGATTGGGGCGCGAGCGGCAATACCTATGTGCCTCCGACCTGACCGCCGACAACCATCCCGCATCACCGGAAAACTGGACCATGAACATGAAAAACAGGCCGAACAATCACGCAGATTCGCAGGAGGGTGCACGACTGAATCGCAGGGCCGTGCTCATGACGGCGGTGGTCGCCGCAGGTTCGGTGGCTGGCGTTTCGCCGGCTCTGACGGACAGCGCTCCAGCGGCAAACTATGGTGCGCCGCTGGTGGAGCTCCAGGTTCCGACTGGCGTACTCACGCTGGAGCAGAAGGGGGCCATGATCAAGGGCATTACGGACGTTGTTCTCAACGCAATGAAGCAACCGCCGGACCCGGTGCGTAAATCGTTTGTGCAGATCATCGAAACCGCCGAAGGCGGATTCGGCGTCAATGGTCAGGTATTCGTGCCACGCGGCAAGTAGCGAGCCCGACTTGACCGGCCGGCCAAAAGCCTAGTAATACAAGGTATGGAAGGCGAAATGCTCAAGGGGCACCTCGACATGATCGTGCTTGCCGCGTTGTCGGCGGCGGGCTCGGCCCATGGCTACGCGGTGATCGAGGAGATCAGACGGCGCAGCGGTGGCGCGTTCGATCTGCCGGAGGGCACGATCTACCCTGCGCTGCATCGCCTTGAGCAGGCGGGCCTGCTCAAGAGCAACTGGATGACCGCGGACTCCGGGCGGCGCCGGCGGGTCTACACCCTGACCAAGACCGGCAGCCGTGCACTGGCCGAGCGGCGTGTGGTCTGGAAACAATTTTCCGATGCCATTGGCGGTCTGCTTGGTGGAAACCGGCCACGCGAGAACCCGGCATGATCCAGGATTATCTCGACGGGCTTTCGCGCGAACTCGATTTTGATCGATCGCTGGCACGATGCGTGCGGCAGGAAGTCGAAGATCATCTCTGGGAAGCCGTCGCGGCGGATCCGGCGGGAAATCTGCTTGAGGCGCAGCGGCGCGCCGTCGCGAATTTCGGCGATGCGCGGGTCATCGCGGCCCAGTTCGCCGTGCTTTCCCTCGCAAGGCAGAGCAGAAGAGCCGGCGTCGCCGCAGTTCTCGTCGTCGCCGGCATTTTCATTGCCATGAAGGCCCGTGTCGCCTGGTATGCGGCGACGCAGTGGGCCATCAGCGACGACCTGAGGGCGGTCGGCGGGCTGGTGGGCATGGTCGACCGATATGCCTTCTTGCTGGCGGCCATCGTCGGGCTCGCCGGCTGGCTCTACATTCGCAGCCGCGAAATTCCTGCTGCGCTCCATCCGGCGTATCGCCGGCAGCTTCACCGCTTTTTTGTGCTGTGCTGTACAGCCGCGGCCGCGCTGGCGGTT
The DNA here is from genome assembly GCF_900129505.1 of Bradyrhizobium erythrophlei. Taxonomy (NCBI): domain Bacteria; kingdom Pseudomonadati; phylum Pseudomonadota; class Alphaproteobacteria; order Hyphomicrobiales; family Nitrobacteraceae; genus Bradyrhizobium; species Bradyrhizobium erythrophlei. Next base: position 3,509,170 of record NZ_LT670818.1, read on the forward strand.
TCGGTCGTCAGCGATGCGGTGCTTACTGCGCTTAATCTGCGTGGAACCGAATTGTCCGCGGCGTCTGTGGTCCCGATCATCTCGATGACGATCGAGATCGCATGCGTCGGGATGCTGGTGTTCCACATCTACGGTATCGCGCAGCGGGCGGCGTCCGCAGCGGCGCTGATGAAGACCTGACCAAGCCTGGGGTCGGCTGGCCGAAGATTATTCTGCCAGGAATTCCAGCACGATTTCGCAATATTTCTGCGGCGCCTGCTCGAACATCGGATGGGTGGCGCCCGGGATCATCGCGATCTGCGATCCCTTCACATGCTTGGCCAGCGTGTGCAGCACCTGCGGCAGCATGCCCTTGGTGTTGGCGCCGCCTATGAACAGCGTCGGGTTCTCGATCGCCTCGGCGTCCGTCCTGGAGAAGGGCGGGCGGTTATCCCTGACCTGACCGATCAGGGTGTGGGCATTGTCGCGCAGCAATTGTTTTGGCGTCGCCGGCAGCCGGGCCCAGGCACCCGGGCCTTCCAGCGCCTCCATGAAGAACTTCAGCCCGCCGTCGATGTCGCCTGCCGCGATCTTTTCGGCCGAGGCGGCGAAGCGGGCCGCGAGCGGGGAGGGCGCGCCGGGCTGTGCGCTGGGATCGAGTGTGGGGTCGAGTTCGCCGCCGGGTTCCGCCAGGATCAGCTTGCGCAACAGATCAGGCCGCCGCTGCGCGACGCGAAACGAAACATGCCCGCCGCGGGAATGACCCATCAGGTCCACCGGCCCGGCATTCAGCTTCTCGATGAAGTCGATCATGTCGGCGGTGTGCTGCGCGATCGAATAGCTGCCGTCGTGGCCGTCCCAATGTTCGGGAAAGAAGTGCCGCAAGGAAACCGCGAGCACCCGGTGCTTCCGCGTCAGCGGGCCGAGCACCGGCGACCAGATCCGGAAATCGCACAACGAGCCGTGCACGCACACCAGCGGCGGGCCGTGGCCGATATCGAGATAGGCCATGTCGTATCCGTTGACGTGAAGCGTTTGCATGGGGGCTCGGAAAGGTTGGGGATCAGGGCAGGTCGGAGCTACATACGCTGGACGTCATACGCGGGCTTGACCCGCGTATCCATCTCACTTCGCGGGAACTGGCTTTTTCAGAGAGGAGGGATCACCGGGTCAAGCCCGGTGATGACGAATTGTGGGTTTCATTCCCCTGCTTTTCCCTGGATAGCCCAAATTTCCCTCGGAAACCGGGTGGATCGCAACTATTTCCAAGCCTAGATTCAGGGCCAGCATCAAGCTCAGACATGGGGCAGATTTGGAGCCAGCCATGACAGATCAACATTTTGCAATCTTCGACACCGCGATCGGGCGCTGCGGCATCGCTTGGGGCCCGCGCGGCATCAATGCGGTGCAACTGCCGATGGGGACCGAGGACAAGACCCGCGCCCGCATCCGCCAGCGCTATGGCGACATCGCGGAAGCGCTGCCGTCGGCGGAAGTGCAGCACGCGATCGACGGGATCGTCGAGCTGCTTTCCGGCAAGCCGAACGATCTGTCGGACGTCGTGCTCGATCTCGACGGGGTGCCGGAGTTCCATCGTGGCGTCTACGATATCGCGCGCAGCATTCCGCCCGGCAAGACCATGACCTATGGCGACATCGCCAAGCGGCTCGGCGGCGTCGAACTGTCGCGCGATGTCGGCCAGGCGCTCGGGCGAAATCCCTGTCCGGTCGTGGTGCCCTGCCACCGCGTGCTTGCCGCCGGCGGCAAGCCCGGCGGCTTCTCCGCCAATGGCGGCGTCACGACGAAATTGAAGATGCTCGCGATCGAGGGCGCGGTGGTCAATCACACGCCGAACCTGTTCGATTGAGATACTTCTCCCTCTCCCCGTTCTTTGCGGGGAGAGGGTTGGGGTGAGGGGCTGCCTCAACGAGTCGACTCGCGGTGAGTCCCCCTCACCCGCCCGACTTCGCTGCGCTTCGCCGGGCGACCTCTCCCCGCAAGCGGGGCGAGGTGAAGCAATGCGCCACCAGGCCGGCTAGCTAAATCGCCTCGCAGGAAAACCCGTTGCCCAAGCGCCGGATTTTTCCCGTCGAGGGTGAGGGGAAATGCGCGGTGCAGCAAAGCGTGTCGGTGTCGCAATAGCGCTCCAGGAAATCCCGCCGGGTTGCCGCGGCCTGGCCCTGATCGACGTCGAATTTCGCCGACAGTTCCGGATAGCGCGTCTGCAGCGGCGAGTGCATGAGGTCGCCGCTCGCGACCGCGACATCCTTGCCCCGGCCGAACGTGAAGGCGACATGTCCGGGCGTATGGCCGGGTGTCGGCAGGATGCGGGCGTGGTCGCCGATCGCAAAATCGTCGCGCACGATCTCGGCCCGCCTGGCCTCGACCACCGGCAGCACGCTGTCGGCGAAGGGCGGCACTTCCGCTTTCGCGTTCTGCTCGGTCCAGTAATCGAATTCGCTTTTCGCGAAAACGTAGCGCGCGTTCGGAAAGGTCGGCACCCAGCGGCCGTCGACCAGCCGCGTGTTCCAGCCGACGTGGTCAACATGCAGATGCGTGCACATCACATAGTCGATGTCGCCGACCGAAAAACCCGCCGCCGCTAGCGCGCGCATATAAGTATCGTCGGTCTTCATGTTCCATTTCGGGCGCACCGGGCGCGGCTTGTCGTTGCCGATGCAGCTGTCGACCAGAATGGTGTGGTGCGGCGTCTTCACGATGTAGGACTGGAAACACAGGATCAGCACATCGCTGTCGTCGATCGCCCTGGCCTGGCGCATCCACGCCCGGTTTTCTGCCAAAAGCTCCGCCGTCAGGCCGGGCAGCATGTCGAGCGCCGGCAGGAAGGTGGTTTCCTGCTCGATGAGGCGATGGATGGTGAGATCGCCGAGCGTGAACTTGAGACTCATGGCTGTCTCCTGACGTTTAAGCCGGCGGCGGCAGCGAGATTTTCACCGACGGCCGCTCCAGCATCTTCTGATGGAAGGCGTCAAGCTTCGGATAGGCCTTGCGCCAGCCGCAATCGGCAAAGCGGAAATCGGCATAGCCGAGCACGCAGGCGAGCGCGATCTGCGAGATGTCGAGCGGGCGCGCCAGCATCTCCGCCTGATTCTCGAAGCGCGCCATGCCGCTCCAGGCGCGCGCCCAATGATCGTCCGTCCAGGCCTGCCAGCGCAACGGCTCCGGCCGCACCATCTGCTCGTAGCGGCACAGCAGCATCGAATCGAGCATGCCCTGCAGCATGGAATGCTCGCTCTTGACCTTCCATCGCGCCGGCCCCGAGGCGGGGATCAGCTTTCCGCCGCCGGCGAGTTCGTCGAGATACTCGACGATGACGTAGGAATCCAGGATCACCTCGCCATTGTCGAGGATCAGCACCGGCAGCTTCTTCAGCGGCGTGATGCGTGAATATTCCTCGTTGGGCTGGCCCGGCACCACGGCCGCCGGGACGAATTCGATCCTGTCGATCAGGCCAAGTTCGATCGCGGCGATGCGCACCTTGCGGGCGAAGGGCGAGGCCGGGGAGAATGACAATTTCATGGAATATCCTTTTAAAGTAAGGCTTGAAGGATAATGAGTCCGTCTTTGCGAGCCAACGGGTCGCGCGTATGCGCGCCCGATGATAAACTCTGCGAAGCAATCCATAACGGCAGCAAATTGGATTGCTTCGTCGCTTACGCTCCTCGCAATGACGGTGTTGGCAACCTCACGCCGCGACGATTTCCTGCCGCTGTTCGCCGAGACCCTCGATGCCGAGCGTGACGACATCGCCGACACCGAGGAATTTCGGCGGCTTCATGCCGGAGCCGACGCCGGGTGGGGTGCCGGTGGTGATGATGTCGCCGGGCTGCAGTGTCATGAATTCGGAGACGTAGGATACGATCTTCGCACACCCGAAGATCATGGTTGCGGTCGAGCCGGTCTGGCAGCGCTTGCCGTTGACGTCGAGCCACATCGACAGCTTCTGCACGTTGCCGATCTCGTCCTTGGTCACGAGCCAGGGGCCGAGCGGGCCGAAGGTGTCGTGCGACTTGCCCTTGGTCCACTGGCCCAGGCGCTCGATCTGAAAATTGCGCTCGGACACGTCGTTGCAGACGGCGTAGCCGGCGACGTAGTTGAGCGCGTCAGCCTCGGAGACGTATTTGGCGCGGGTGCCAATGATGATGGCGATTTCGCATTCCCAATCGAGCTTGGTCGAGCCGCGCGGCTTTTCCACCGCGTCGTTGGGGCCGCACAGGCTGCTATTGGCCTTCGTGAAGATGATCGGTTCGGCCGGGATCTGCATCCCGACTTCGGCGGCATGGTCGGAATAATTGAGGCCGATAGCGATGAATTTGGGCAATCCGCCCACTGGGGAGCCGATCCGGGGCTTGCCGCTGACGGCGGGGAGCGAGGCCGGGTCGAGGGCGGCGATCTTGGCCAGCGAGGCCGGCGAAAAGGCCTCGCCCGCGAAGTCCTTCACCTGCCCCGACAGATCGCGCAATTGGCCGGATTTGTCGATCAGACCGGGCTTTTCCTGACCGATTGCCCCGTAACGAACAAGCTTCATTTGGTATCACTCCCTAGGATGGTGGTTGCTTGGATGCTTCTTGGAACAGGGCGGGAGGAAATTCAACTGCCGCCGGCGCTGCCGGGCCATGCTTGGGGCATGATTCCGGGCCCAGAAGGCCGACTTTGGGATGATGCCCTAAACGATGAATTTGAAGGCATCGTCGTCTCGCCTGATGCGGCCGGCGTTGAAGTGCCCACCGATGACCAAGGTCTCGGTATCGGCAAAACGGCCGAACAATTGGCGCCGCGTCGCCGCCGACTGAACGGGATCGAAATCCGCGGTCGACGACCAGTCGAGATGCGCCATCTGGCAGGGGTGATGGGCGACGTCGCCGGTGAGTAGCGCCTCTTCGCCGTCGGACCGGATGTGGACGCTCATATGGCCGGGACTGTGGCCGGGTGTCGGGATCAGGGTGATCTCATCGGTAAGCCTGGCGTCGCTGGCGACGAGGTCCGCTCTGCCGGCATCGGCCACCGGCTTCACCGAGTCGTTGAAAACAGCAACCTTGTCAGGCTCCTCGCGATCGTCGCGCCAGTGCTCGTATTCGGCTCTGCCGAACACGTAGCGCGCATTGGCAAAAGTCGGCACCCATTTCCCGTTCACCAGGCTGGTGTTCCAGCCGACATGGTCGACATGCAGATGGGTGCACAGCACGGTGTCGATGCTGTCGGGCGCAAAGCCGGCTTCGCGCATGGTTTCGAGGAACGGACCTTGCCGGTTGTTCCAGGTCGGCACGTTGCGGCCCTGCTTGTCGTTGCCGAGCCCGGTATCGACCACAATCCGGCGGGCCGACGTCTCCACCACCAGCGAGTGGATCGACATTTTGAGCCGGCCCTCGTCGGTGGCGAAATGCGGAACGAGCCAGGGCGACTTGCGGATTTCCTCATTGCTGGCGAGCGGCAGGATGAAGCGCGTGCTGCCGACCGTCTCCAGCTCAACGATTTTCGTGATTTTGACCTTGCCCACTTTCCAGTACATTCGGCATTTTCCCTCGGCCTTCCTTGGCCCTCATTTCTTGGGGGCGCAAGATGCTGGTTTCCGCCGTGGGGCGCAATGGATCATCCGACCTGCCCGCGCGTTGACGATTTGCAGAACGAAGGAACGCACCGATGCCAGAATTAGCCATTTCGGCCGAAAAGGTCGGCTTTTTGATCGAGAAAATGCGCGAATTCGACGTCAAGGAGGGGGTGTCCGATCCGGACTCCGGGTCGAACAGCGCTGACGACAATATGATCGATGTGCTCGAGGATGATGGCGACGATCCCGTGGTGCGCGAGATCACCGGCTTCATCAACGCCATGAGCGACGACGAGCAGATCGACCTGGTCGCGCTGATGCGCCTTGGCCGCGGCGACGGCTCGATCGACGAATGGGACGATCTCCGCCGCGAGGCCGCCGAGGGCCACAACAAGCGGACCGCGAGCTATCTGCTCGGCGAACCCCTGGTCAGCGATTACCTCGCCGAGGGCCTGGACGCGTTCGGCGAGACCTGGACCGACGAGCGAACGACACCGGTGTAATGACGAAAATGACGGAATTGTTGGCTCGCTGTCGCGGCAATGGTAGTGCGCTCAGTTAAAACTGCACTGCGGCCCGGCATCGCTTGATCCTCCCGCGTGCGGAGGGTGGCGCGAGCGCCGGGTGGGGGGCTGCTTCAGCAAAGGGAAAGTTCGCGCACTGCCGTGCGCCACATCGTTCGCTGCGCTCACGATGTGCGAACGGCGCCGGCGGCGGTGATGTTCGGCGGTAGTGCTTCCGAGCGCTGCGGTCGTTCGGGAACGTATTCAGCCGTTCACAATGGCCCGTCCACCGTGAATGTATTGTTCGAGCTGAATAATCGTGAACTTCTGATCACCGATGATGCTTTTGACAAGATCGCCGATTGAAACAATGCCAATTGGCTTTTTTCCCTCAAGCACCGGCAGATGGCGCACGCGCTCCTCACTCATGACGGCCATACATTGGTCAACGGATTGTTCTGGCTGTGCAATGACGACGTGTCGTTCCATGATGTCGCGCACGGGCGTTGCGGGAGACGTCTTACCCTTGAGAACAACATTCCGCGCATAGTGCCTTTCGGTAATGATGCCAACGAGCTCCTCGCCTTCCATCACTAGCAACGATCCAATGTCTTTTTCAGCCATTTTCGCGACGGCATCGAAGACGGTAGCATCCGGGTGAATAGACCAAATGTTCCTGCCCTTCTGATCGAGCAACTGTCGCACCGTAGTCATTTGGATTCTCCCTAGGACACAAGCCCCGGCAAGGTTTTTTGATAGCAATCTGTCAAATTTCCATTGTCGCTGCTTCGTAATGAACGACGATTGTGACGCGGCCGCATGAGGGCACCTTACCCCCACACAATGGAACTGCTTATGCTGTGCGGCGGCTTCTCGCTAAAGCGGCCGCGTCGTACGTTTCCCATCAAGCGAGCAAACTGCGCATGACTTATATGGAGCAGCGTCTCGTGATCGCCCGCCTCCATATAGATCTCCGGCTGCGCCTCGATGCTGTCATCCACGATGAGAGGCAGCGTATAACAGTGACCAAGGGGCGGAACAGCCCCGTGCGCGCAATCCGGGAACAGCGGATCGATCTCGGATTCCGTGGCCAATTCAACATTGTCGCCAAGCTGGTCCCTCAAATCCGAAAGGCGAAGGTGATGCGACGCTGGCAGGACGGCGAGCATGTAGCCGTCATTGCGCCGCAGCACGATTGCCTTGGCCAAACGATCCCCCGAAATCCGACACGCCTCGGCGGTACGCACCGACGACATGGTAGGGTCATGCGGGATCACATCGTATTGGACATTTTCCGCAGTCAAGTATCGCTGCAGTGTGGGAGCTATGGACATGATGGACCTCCGCTGCGTCTTACACATCTCCCATCACTTGCTCTCACGGCTCCAGGGGAAGAGAGAAGCCGGGAAATCCGCCGCATAGCGGTGACCTTTCGGCGCGCGGGGTTGTTCTTGTGGAGGATTCGGGTCAGGCTCCACCACCTTCCGATAAAGATGCCAGGTGGCATGACCGAGCACCGGCAGAACGACAGCGAGACCGACGAAGAGCGGTAGTGAACCGATCACCAGCAGCGCCGCAACAATCAGCCCCCACGCGGCCATGACAAATGGATTTTTCATCACAGCCCGCAGCGACGTCCGGATTGCGTCTATCGCAGTCGCATGCCGGTCGAGCAGCAACGGAAACGACACAACACTAACGCAAAGGGCCACGACGGCGAACAGGAAGCCGACGCCGCAGCCGACGATGATGAGCAACCATCCTTCCGGTGTCGTCAATATGCGCGTTGCGAAATCGGGAATGCTTGCAGCCGGAGCATGGCCGAATGTTGCAACGTAGAGAGCGTCCGCGGCGGCGATCCAAGTCCCGAACAGAACGAGCAGGAGCGTGCCGAGTTCGAGCATGGCGCCGAAGGACGGCGCGCGCAACACGTGGAAAGCATCCCACGCAGCGGCTTCCTCGCCGCGCTCGCGGCGGCGGCTGAGTTCGTAGAGACCGAGCGCGGCAAAAGGACCAATCAAGGTAAAGCCGGCGGCCAGCGGAAAGAGCAGCGGCAGCACCGCATAGCCAAGGACCATTCTGAACAGAACAAGACCGAGAACGGGATAAATCACGCACAGGATAATGGCGTGACTTGGTACGGCCTTGAAATCCTCCCAGCCCAGGCGCAGGGCGTCGCTCAAATCGGATAGGCCGATTTTGCGAATGACAAATGGGCTGGCGATGCCCAACGCTTGTGGATTGGGATTTACGACGTTGTCGGAATACTGTGTAGCCATGGCCGCAGTCTCCCTTGCTCGTGGTCACCGTGGTGAAAACGGCGCCACTAAGTCACGCGTGTCCGCCTCTTGTGCGAAATTCGCGGTCGAGCCGAGTACAGCAAACCAACTTCAACGAAAGGACCTTCGCCGGACGAAGCCGGCCGCGACCTTCGCGGTGAGTGTAGCGCGATCCACGACAGAAGGAAACTAGCACCCAATGGTTGGGTGAATTGTGCGTCTGCACAAATCCTTTGCTGCATTGCGTCACCAAACGATGAGTGCTCGCCGGCGGCACTGGGGGGCGACACACGCCAGACGAGGGCGCGGCATAATCCGCTATCGATCTATTATTGATCTATTGACGCCGGGCTCGACGCGTACCATCTTCAAATTCTAAACGCCCCCAGCTCCGACGAGACTAGCGGTCGTAACGTGTACTCTGTGTGTCATGTTTTGACGTCGCGACCGGTTCAATGGGCGAGGCAAGAGGCACGACGATGGCGAACGTGAAGTCGGCCATCGTAACAGTCGTGAGCTCCGCCCTTTAATTCGTATCCGCAGCCTTTAATGGCAAGGGATGAATGAGGGATGGCTGTAGCAATCATATTGCTTTTGGTCGCGGTCGCCTCGGTGCTGTTTCATCTCTTCAGCCCGTGGTGGTGGACGCCCATCGCCTCAAATTGGAGCTACATCGACCACACGATCACCCTGACGTTCTGGATCACCGGGGCCGTTTTCTTCGCGGTCGTCGCGTTCATGGCCTATTGTGTCTTCCGCTTTCGACACCAGGAGGGAAGGCAGGCAGACTACAATCCCGAAAACAAGAAGCTCGAATGGTGGCTCAGCGTAGGTACTGCAATCGGCGTCGCGGCCATGTTGGCACCCGGGCTGGTTGTCTGGCACCAGTTCGTAACAGTTCCGGCCGATGCGACCGAGGTCGAGGTCGTGGGACAGCAGTGGCTCTGGAGCTATCGGCTTCCCGGAAAGGACGGCCGGCTTGGGACCTCCGATGCCCGCAATGTCAGTGCCGACAATCCTCTGGGGTTGAATCCCGACGATCCAAACGGAAAAGACGACATCGTTGTTCAAAACGACGACTTGCACCTGCCGCTTGGAAAACCGGTGAAGGTATTGCTCCGCTCAATTGACGTCTTGCATGATTTCTATGTGCCCGAGTTCCGGGCGAAGATGGATATGATACCGGGCTCGGTCACGTACTACTGGTTCACGCCCACCCGCACCGGGACATTCGAGGTTCTCTGCGCGGAACTCTGCGGTGTCGCGCATGCGCAGATGCGAAGCAAGGTCGTCGTTGAGGAAGAGAAAGAATATCACGCGTGGCTGGAGAAGCAGCACACGTTCGCCGAGCTTTCAGGGCAGCGCAATGTCGCGAAGGCGGCCTATAAGTCAGGAAGCGAATGAAAATACCAACGAGGAGATTCTACCTATCGTAGGGCGAACTCGTCGCTGAGAAGAGAGACCGAGGAGGGTATTCCGATGGTCGATGTCCCGTTTGACACAGTTGCAGGCGTCTCGCCGGCTGAAGTCGGTGAGGTCGAGCTCTATCATCCGAGAAGCTGGTGGACGAGGTACGTCTTTTCGCAGGACGCCAAGGTTATCGCCATCCAGTACTCGATCACGGCAATGTCCATTGGAATGGTTGCGCTGGTGCTGTCATGGCTGATGCGGCTGCAACTGGGATTCCCCGGCACGTTTTCGTTTATCGATGCCAACCAATACCTGCAGCTTATCACCATGCACGGCATGATCATGGTGATCTACCTGCTCACGGCGTTGTTTCTGGGAGGCTTCGGCAACTACCTCATCCCGCTGATGGTCGGCGCCCGGGACATGGTGTTCCCCTATGTGAACATGCTGAGCTACTGGGTCTATTTGCTCGCGGTCGTGGTGCTGGCCGCGACCTTTTTCGTGCCCGGCGGGCCCACCGGCGCCGGCTGGACGCTGTACCCGCCGCAGGCGATTCTCTCCGGCACCCCCGGGCAGGATTGGGGCATCATTCTGATGCTGGCCTCGCTGATCCTGTTCATCATTGGCTTCACCATGGGCGGGCTGAATTACGTGGTGACGGTGCTGCAGGCGCGCACACGCGGCATGACGTTGATGCGTTTGCCCTTGACGGTGTGGGGCATTTTCACGGCCACCGTCATGGCGCTGCTGGCCTTTCCGGCGCTGTTCGTCGCCTCGGTGATGCTGCTGCTCGACCGCCTCCTGGGAACCAGCTTCTTCATGCCCACGCTGGTTGAGATGGGCCAGCTGACGAAGTATGGCGGTGGCAGCCCGATCCTGTTCCAGCACCTGTTCTGGTTCTTCGGCCACCCCGAAGTCTACATCGTCGCCTTGCCGGCCTTCGGCATCATTTCCGATCTGATCAGCGTCCACGCGCGGAAGAACATCTTCGGCTATCGCATGATGGTCTGGGCTATTGTGGCAATCGGCGCTCTCAGCTTCGTCGTGTGGGCGCACCACATGTATGTGAGCGGCATGAACCCGTATTTCGGGTTCTTCTTCGCCACTACTACGCTCATCATCGCCGTCCCGACCGCCATCAAGGTTTATAACTGGGTGCTTACCCTGTGGCGCGGCGACATCCATCTCACGGTCCCGATGCTGTTTGCTCTCGCGTTCATCATCACGTTCGTGAACGGCGGCCTGACCGGCCTGTTTCTCGGGAACGTGGTTGTGGACGTTCCGTTGTCCGACACGATGTTCGTCGTCGCCCACTTCCATATGGTGATGGGTATTGCGCCGATCATGGCCGTGTTCGGCGGAATCTATCACTGGTATCCGAAAGTCACCGGACGAATGCTCAATGAGGCGCTTGGACGATTCCACTTCTGGGTCTCGTTCCTGGGGGCCTATGCGGTCTTCTTCCCCATGCACTATCTCGGTCTTTTGGGCATGCCCCGCCGCTATCACGACATTGGCGAAACGGCCTTCATACCGGCATCCGCCCATGACCTCAACGCGTTCATGAGCGTGGCGGCCTTGATTGTCGGCTTCGCCCAGCTTGTGTTCCTGTTCAATCTGATCTGGAGCCTGTTCAAAGGAAAAGAGGCCGGCGGCAATCCCTGGGGAGCCGCGTCGCTGGAATGGCAAACACCGCAGACCCCGCCGGGGCATGGCAACTGGGGCAAGGATCTCCCTATCGTCTATCGCTGGGCCTACGATTACAGCGTGCCCGGCGCCACTCGGGATTTCGTGCCGCAAAATGAACCTCCGGCCGGATTGTTGGCGCAGGCGGCCCGCCCATGAGTGCCATTATCCTGTTCATGGCTGGAATAGCGGTAATTGCGGGATGGTGGCTCTCGCAGCAAGGGCTGGCAGCCAAGCCCTGGCTGGAGGAAGGAGTAGCCGCCGATTTGCGCGAGCATAGCACTTCATTCCTGCCGCCGGCGAAGATCGGACTGGGAGTGTTTCTCGCTGTCGTCGGCTCGTTGTTCGCACTCTTCATCAGCGCTTACTCCATGCGCATGAACATGGTGGACTGGCGGGCGCTGCCCGTGCCCCGGTTGCTGTGGTTTAACACGGGAGTCCTGGTCTTGAGCAGTGTCGCGCTGCAATCGGCATACGTGGCCGCGCGCCGGGACGACATCGACGGCGTCATCGTCGGCCTGTGCGCAGGAGGAGCATTCGCCGTTACATTCCTGATCGGGCAGCTCCTGGCGTGGCGCGAGCTGAGCGCTGCGGGGTATTTCTTGGCCTCCAATCCAGCCAATTCATTTTTCTACCTGATCACTGCGGTACATGGGCTGCATCTGATGGGCGGCCTGGTGGCCCTGGGCAGAACGACTGCCAAGGTGTGGCATGGCGTCGCGGTGACCCAGGTGCGCCTGAGCGTGGAACTCTGCGCTATCTACTGGCATTTCCTGCTGTTGGTCTGGCTGGTCTTACTCGGTCTGCTGACAGGCTGGACGGACGATTTCGTCGACATCTGTCGCCAATTGCTCAGCTAGCGAGGCAGAGACCAAATGGCAGAGACTGCGCTGACAAACACCGGAGAATCGGCTGCGCGGATTGCTGGCTGGCGAGGCATCGCCGCCGACTGGTCCTCGGATCAGCGCGCCTTCAAGAATGTTTCCTGGGGGAAGGCCATGATGTGGATCTTCCTCCTGAGCGACACCTTCATCTTCAGCTGCTTCCTGCTGTCGTACATGACGGCGCGAATGTCCACTACCGTGCCGTGGCCCAACCCCAGCGAAGTCTTCGCCCTCACGATCGGAGACAAGAAAATCCCGCTCATCCTGATCGCCATCATGACCTTCATCTTGATCAGCAGCAGCGGGACGATGGCGATGGCCGTCAATTTCGGTTACCGCCGTGATCGTGCGAAAACGGCGGCCTTGATGTTGGCAACAGCGGCATTCGGCGCAACGTTCGTCGGAATGCAAGCCTTCGAATGGACCAAGCTGATCATGGAGGGCGTCCGGCCCTGGGGCAATCCCTGGGGTGCGGCGCAGTTTGGGTCGAGCTTTTTCATGATCACCGGCTTCCACGGCACCCACGTGACGATCGGCGTGATCTTCCTGGTCGCCATTGCGCGAAAGGTCTGGCGGGGAGACTTCGATGTCGAAAGGCGCGGTTTCTTCACGAGCCGGAAGGGGCATTACGAGATCGTTGAAATCACCGGCCTGTACTGGCACTTCGTCGATCTTGTGTGGGTGTTCATCTTTGCACTTTTTTATCTCTGGTGAGGTCGCCGCATGACAAACGTAGCGCTACCCTTGGAAGGACACCAACATTCGCTGCAGGCCCACGCGCAAGACGCAGTGGCATCAGGAACCACGCACACAAAGGGCCAGCAGCATCCGATCAAGCTTTACCTCGTGGTCTGGGGATGGTTGTTCGTTCTCAGCACCTGCTCCTATCTCGTCGACTACTTTGGCCTCCATGGCTATCTCAGATGGTCGTTGATCCTGCTGTTCATGGTGTTGAAGGCTGGCCTGATCGTCGCCGTCTTCATGCACATGGCCTGGGAGCGGCTGGCCCTGGCCTACGCCATCCTGCTGCCGCCGGTGCTGGTGTTGGTGTTTGTGGCGATCATGGTGTTCGAATCCGACTACACGCATCTCCTCCGGGTCATATTTTTCGCGCCAACGGCTTAGATACATTGCTTCGTACCAGTAGTGCCTCGTACCAGAAGGAGGGCAGTTATGACCACATACGTCATGCTCGCAAATTGGACCGACCAGGGCGCGCTGAAAGTCAAGGACTCGCCGCGTCGTCTGGACGCGGCCAAGAAAGCCCTCAAAGATATGAGTGGCGAGTTCAAGCACTTTTTCCTCACCATGGGCGACTATGACATCGTCGCGATCTACGAAGCGCCGGACGATGCGGTGGCGGCACGTTTCAACCTGCAGCTGGGCATGCTGGGAAACGTCCGGACGCGCACGCTGAAAGCATTTCCTGAAGCAGCTTATCGGGAAATCATTAGCTCGCTGGGCTAGTCGACCAACGGTGTGCTCAGGAAGAGCCACGGACTTTTCAGATCTGGTTTGCACGTGATCTTTCAGGGCGATTGAATCGTTACGCAGCCGATTGGCGAAATGGTCACTGCCGTTTGCGCCGGTGTATTCCTTCGGCAATGGAGACAGTCGAATGCGCAGTCCCGTTCTCCCGCTCGGAGCCGGAATTTTCTCAACCGTCCCTGGGAAGGCCAAGATACCCGGCATCAAGCTGGCCTTTCCAGGCTTGAAATATCCGAAGCAAATCGACGATATCGTAGCCTATTTCAAGCAGCTCGATTCTACGGGAAAGAAGGCGGGGATTGTTCCTGCCGGAAGAAAGCTCGCGAAGATGCAGCAGCGGTGCAGTCGGGGAAACCGGGCCTGCCGCCTTCTGGAGATTGCCTGACAAGAGAATTCTGCAACCGATGGCTTTTTTGAGTACCGGCCTGAAAGGCGTCACCATGCAAATCAATCGTTCAATTCTCCTTCGCGAAAGCTACGCCAACATCGGGGACTATGTTGCGCTGACGAAACCACGCGTTATGTCGCTGGTCATCTTTACCGCACTAGTCGGTCTCATCGTCGCACCAGGCGGTATCGATCCGTTCGCCGGTGTAATTGCTCTTCTTTGCATAGCTGCCGGAGCTGGAGCCGCAGGTGCGCTCAATATGTGGTACGACGCCGACATCGATGCGGTGATGGCGCGTACCGCCATGCGTCCAATTCCCAGCGGCCGCGTATCGCGCCGGGAAGCATTGGTTTTCGGACTTATGCTTGGCGTGTGTGCCATTCTGGCCCTCGGCACTTTGCTGAACATGGCCGCGGCTGCGCTGCTTGCTTTCACAATTTTCTTCTACGTCGTCGTCTACACGATGTGGCTCAAACGCCGAACGCCGCAAAATATCGTCATTGGCGGTGCGGCTGGTGCACTGCCTCCGGTGATCGGCTGGGTTGCGGCCGCCGGAAATGTCGGGCTCGAACCGCTTGTCCTCTTCCTGATCATCTTCCTTTGGACGCCACCCCACTTCTGGGCACTGTCGCTCAATCTTGCCGGAGAATATGCTCGCGCCGGTGTGCCGATGTTGCCGGTCGTAGCCGGCAGGGCCGAAACTAAGCGCCAAATTCTTCTCTACAGCGTTCTTCTGGTTCCGATCTCACTGATGCCCTGGGCACTGGGGTTCGCGGGAGCCCTCTATGGCGCGGCTGCGGCGATGCTTGGAGCGATCATGATTTTTCTCTCATGGCAACTACGTCGGAGCAATGACGGAGAAAGGCGGCCTGCTCGTCGCCTGTTCGTGTTTTCGATGCTCTATCTGGTCCTTCTTTTTGGTGTGCTGCTGCTGAATACCGCCCCCTACGCTCAGTCCCACTAAAGCGTGGTGACAGGGGAGAGGTGAAGCGGGGCGTGCCGCGTTCGGCTGCTATCGTTTCGAGAACCCGTTTCTACCGCGCGCAGTCGACGATGACGGTGCCGAGCTTGTCGCCTTTTTCAACCGCGAGATGCGCTTGCGCCGTCTCGGCGAGCGGAAACTGCGCGGCGATGTTGTGGATGCGCGGTCCGGCCGCGAGCCATTTGGTGATTTCGCCCTGGGCCTCGGCAAGCAGCGGTGGCGGCAGCGCGAACAGCACCAACGGCCGCAAAGCGATACATTTTTCCATCAGTACGCGCATCGGAATGGTCGGCGCGCGGTTGCCGTTGGTGGCGTAGACCGCGATCGCCGAATTGATCGCCATGACCTTCAGCGTGGTGGCGATGTTGCCGCCAAAATCGACATCGACGACGCGGTCGACGCCGCGCTGTTCGGTGAACGTCATGATTTTGTCGACGACATCCTCGGTCCTGTAATTGAGCACCAGATCGGCGCCGGCGAGACGTGCTTCCATATCCTTCATCGGCGAACTGACGGTGGCGATCACGCGTGCGCCGCCCGCCTTCGCCAGTTGCACGGCGTAGTGGCCGACCGCGCCGGCCCCGCCCGTGACGAGCACGGTTTGGCCCGCGATTGGTCCGTCGCCGAACAGGCAGCACCAGGCGGTCATGCAGGGAATCCCGAGCGTGGCGCCGGCCGCGAACGAGACGTCGTCGGGCAGCGGCGTCACCAGATAGTCGG
Source organism: Bradyrhizobium erythrophlei (assembly GCF_900129505.1). NCBI lineage: Bacteria > Pseudomonadati > Pseudomonadota > Alphaproteobacteria > Hyphomicrobiales > Nitrobacteraceae > Bradyrhizobium > Bradyrhizobium erythrophlei. Next base: position 3,525,058 of record NZ_LT670818.1, read on the forward strand.
CCAGCGCGATATATTCGGCCGCGGTGCCGAAGGCACGGCCGTTGCGCTGGCCGTTGAACAGCCAGACCCTTTGGCCGACCTCGAACCGCGTCACGCCGCTGCCGACCTGATCGATGACACCGGCGCCGTCGCTGTCGGGGATCACGCGCGGAAATTCCAGCGGGCGATAGCTGCCGGCGCGGCGGCCGACATCGGCGGGATTGACGCCGGAAGCCTCGAGCCGGACGCGAACTTCGCCCGGTCCGGCCTCCGGCGCCGGCATCTCGCCGAACGTCAGGACGTCGGGTGCCGCGCCCGTGCGCTCGTACCAGACCGCCTTCACATCGTGCCCGGAAATGCGCCGCCATCGAGCAGGATGTTCTGCCCGGTGATGAAACCCGCCTTGGCGCCGCACAGGAACGCGCAGGCGAGCCCAAATTCCTCCGGGTCGCCGAAGCGCCCGGCCGGATTGAGCCTGGCGCGTTCCGCAAGCAATTGATCGACGGTTATGCCGCGCTTTTCCGCGTCCACCTTCGCCACCGGACCGCGCAGGCGGTCGGTGTCGAACGGACCCGGCAGCAGGGCGTTGATGGTGACGTTGTTGATCACGGTCTTGCGCGCGACGCCGGCGACAAAGCCGGTGAGGCCGGAGCGCGCGCCGTTGGAGAGCCCCAGCACCTCGATTGGCGCCTTCACGGCGGCGGAGGTGATATTGACGATGCGGCCAAACTTGCGGGCCATCATGCCGTCCACCGTCGCCCTGATCAGTTCGATCGGGGTGAGCATGTTGGCGTCGAGCGCCTTGATCCAGTCGTCGCGGGTCCAGTTGCGGAAATCGCCGGGCGGCGGGCCGCCGGCATTGTTGACCAGGATATCCGGATCCGGGCAGGCCTTCAGCACGGCTTCACGCCCCGCAGGGGTGGTGATGTCGCCGGCGACCTCGGTCACGGTGACGCCGGGATTGGCTTTGCGGATGTCGGCGGCCGTTTTCGCCAGCGCCTCGGCGCCGCGCGCGGTCACCGTGACATGCACGCCTTCGTTGGCCAGCGCCATCGCGCAGGCGCGTCCCAGGCCCTTCGACGATGCGCAGACGATCGCGCGGCGGCCTTTGATCCCAAGATCCACTGTTTCACTCCCGTTATGTCAGGTGATTGTTGAAGTCTGATTGTTGAAGTCCGATCCCGTCATTCTAGCCAACCCGGGCCGCCCTGATAAGAGACCTCGCTATATCCTAAATGCATATCAGGGAGAGCGGCCCGGCGTCCGCGGCAAGCGTCCGAGGCTTTATATTTGCCGGTCTTTTTTCAGCCGATCGATCGTGGCCGCGACCTCCGGCGGCAGCGAGCGAACGCCGGTTTGGCCGGCCACCGACAACAGCGGCCGCAGCCTGGAGCCTGCGAGGTAGGAGGGCTGGCGATCCGCTGGAACCACCTGATTGAAGATCATGATCAGCGTGACGGCGACGAGGCCGACCCGCACCGCTCCGAGCACGGCGCCGGCGAGACGATCGCCGATGCCGGCGCCGGGTCCGATGGTTTCGTCGAGCACCATGCACATCAGTTTGCCGAGCACGATGCCGGCCGCGAGGAAAATGCCGAACAACAGCGGCCAGTTCTGCGATACCGGCGCGTCGCCTTGCCCGATGGCCGGCGCGACCAATGACATCGCCCAAATAGCGATCGGCATCGCGATGAGATAAGCGAGGATGGTGGCGGCGCTGCGCAGCAGGCCGGAATTAAAGCCGAGGACGGCGGCGATGACCAAGGCGAGATAGACGACGGCGTCGAAACTGTTCATGAAGGACACTTCTGCTGCCGTGTTTCCTGTATCCGGGTTTGGTCAACGAAACCGGTTTGCGATCGCTACAATCGTCTGTATCAAGGAACGCGTGCCAATCTGGCGGAGCTGGTCATGTCGGGTTTATTCGACGTCAGTAAAGAAATTATCCTGATCACCGGCGCCTCGCAGGGGCTGGGGCGGCAGTTCGCGCGGGTGCTTTCCGGCCATGGCGCGGCTGTCGTGCTGGCGGCACGGCAGACCGCCAAGCTGAAGATTCTGGAGGACGAAATCCGGGCGAAGGGCGGCCGCGCGGCCGCGGTGCAGATGGACGTCACGGATATCGGATCGATCGGCAAGGCCATCGACAGCGCCGAAGCAGCGCTCGGTCCGGTCAGCGTGCTCGTCAACAATGCCGGCATCGCCATCGAAAAGCTCGCGGTCGATCAGACCGAGGCGGACTGGGATTCCGTCATCAACGCCAATCTCAAGGGCGGCTATTTCCTGGCCACCGAAATGGCGCGGCGGATGATCGCGCGCAATCAGGAAGGCAATATCGTCAATATCGCCTCCGTGCTCGGCTCCGGCGTGATGAAGTTCCTGTCGCCCTACACGATCTCCAAGGCGGGCATCATCCAGGCCACCAAGGTGATGGCGCTGGAACTTGCCGGCAACCGCATCCGCGTCAATGCGTTGGCGCCGGGCTACATCGATACCGAGATGAACCATGATTTCTGGTCGACACCGGCGGGCGAGAAACTGGCCAAACGGATTCCGCAGCGGCGCGTTGGCGCCGAATCTGATCTCGACGGCGCCATCATGCTGCTGGCTTCGAACGCCTCGCGCTACATGACCGGCAGCGTCGTGACGGTGGATGGCGGGTTCTTGCTGACGTGAGGCGGTAAAGATTCTCTCCACGTCATTGCGAGCGCAGCGGGTTTTAAATCCGCTCTGGTCTTTCTGGAAATTCCGACGGTTACGACAGAAACCGCAGCAGCTTTTCCATCCGCGCGATCTTCGCGCCGTAGGGCGGATAGAGATCGGCGAGCCGGTTGAACGGCGAGCGATAGAACACCGGCTTCAGCTTGCTCAAGCTGTCAAACCCCCATTGGCCGTGATAGGCGCCGGTGCCGGAGGCGCCGACGCCGCCCATCGGCTGGTTGATCTGTGCAAAGTGGAACAGGCAGTCGTTGACGGTGACGCCGCCGGAGACGGTCCGCGCCAGCACCTCGTCGCGTGCCGCATCGTCCTTGCCGAACCAGTACAGCGCCAGCGGCCGGTCATGCCTGTTGATATAGGCGACCGGCTCCGCGGCGTCCTTGTAGCCGATCACGGGCAATAGCGGTCCGAAGATTTCCTCCTGCATGACCGCCATGTCGGGGCTCGCGCCGACGACGATGGTCGGCGGGAACTTGCGCTGCGATTTCCAGGCGGGATCGCTCGCTTTTGCCGGCTGCATGATCCGCGCGCCCTTGGCGGCGGCGTCCGCCACCAGGCCTTCGAGCCGCGCATAATGCCGGTCGGAAACCACCGAGGTGTAATCCCTGTTGTCGGGAGTGGTGCCGAACATCGTCTGCATGCTGGCCTGCACTTTTTCCGCGAAATCCTGCACCTGCGCCTCCGGCACCAGCGCATAATCCGGCGCGATGCAGGTCTGCCCGGCATTGAGCAGTTTTCCGTAGGCGATACGCGCCGCGGCTTCCGCCAGATCCGCGGAGCGGTCGACGATGGCGGGCGACTTGCCGCCGAGCTCGAGCGTGATCGGCGTCAAATTTCGGCCTGCGGCCTCCGCGACGAGACGGCCAACGCGGGTCGAGCCGGTGAAGATCAGATGATCGAACGGCAGCGAGGCAAAGGTCTTCGCGATCTCCTCATCGACGCCGGTCACGACCATTTCGGAAGCGTCGAATTTGGCCGAGATCACCTCTTTCAAGAGCGCGGAGAAACGCGGCACCAGCTCACTCGGCTTGATCATCACGCGGTTGCCCGCGGCGATCGCGCCTACCGCCGGCGCCAGCGTCAGCTGCAGCGGATAGTTCCAGGGCGCGATGATGCCGACGACGCCGAGCGGCTGCGGGATCAGGCGATTCCTGGCGGGCATGAATTGCAGCGCGGTGGCGATGCGCCGCGGCGCCATCCATTTTTTCAGGTGCCTGGCGGTGTGCTTGATTTCGCCGAGCACGAATATCTGTTCCGCGAACAGGGTCTCGGTGGCACAGCGATGGCCGAAGTCCGCCGAGATCGCCGCTTCGAAGCGGGCCTCGTTGTCGGCGACGACGGCGCGCAGCCGCGCCAGCCTGTCGAGCCGCTGCTTCAGCGTCGCCGCCGGTTCGCTGCGCGACAGCTCGAACAGGTGGTGAAAGGTGTCATCCAGGGCGCTCTGGCCCGGGCTTTTCAATGGCTGGTCCATGGCGTGTTCCTCGGCGGTTTCTCGGGCGTGTTCCCGGTGGCTCTGACCCGGTTCTTTCTCGTTTCCTTCCCGTTTCCTTGGCTGGAAAGCTGGGCTTTTGCGCTGGCTCTGGCAAGAGCGCTCTCGCAGGACCGGTTTTCGACGAAAAAGCCGGATTCAGCGGATTTTTGCCGTCATAAAATCCTCAAAAGTCGTCTCGCGGCCCTTTCCAAAGCGGGTCAGCGTTGGTACATACCCCTCGCGCCCCCACGGCATTCGCTAAGGGGGTAGCCTTCTCAGGAAGCCTCCGGACGGAATAGCCGCGCTCCGCGCGTTGGCCAAAGACGTTTCGGCACCCGGTTTTTCGGCAAGGCGTGCAACGGTTTATCGCGGGGTGGAGCAGCCCGGTAGCTCGTCAGGCTCATAACCTGAAGGTCATAGGTTCAAATCCTATCCCCGCAACCAAGATCGGCACTAAAAACCCAGCAATCTCAATTGATTGCTGGGTTTTTGTCTTCAGGGTCGAGCCGTCGCCCCAACAAAATCAATGACTTGGTTTGGTAGGTTCAAATCAGGCACTGGCCGCTGTGGTGGTCACGGTTACGGCGGTCGCGTTGACGATGCTGTTTGGGTTTCCGATTCTTACTTCGTCCGAAAAGCGGCGTTTCCAGTCACGGCGTGATCGCGACCTTGAACACTCCATCACGTTGGTTCGCGAAGAGTTCATAAGCGGCTTCGATCTCATCCAGCTTAAACCGGTGCGTCACCATCGCGCTCAGGTCGACGCGTCCTGATTCGATCACCGCCATCAGTCGTCGCATGCGCTCCTTGCCGCCCGGGCAGAGCGTTGTCACGATCGTATGGTCGCCGAGTCCCGTCGCGAAGGCGTCGACCGGGATCCTTAGATCGGCCGAATAGACGCCAAGGCTCGACAAGGTCCCGCCCGGTCGCAACACCCGCAGGCAGGATTCAAACGTCGACTGGGTGCCCAGCGACTCGATGGCCACATCGACCCCGCGTCCGTCGGTGAGACGCATGATCTCTGCGACCGGATTTGCTTTGCTGAAGTCCACAACGTGGTCGGCACCGAGACGACGCGCCATCTCCAGACGCTCGGGCAGCCGGTCGACGGCGATGATCGTCGACGCGCCGAGGAGTTTCGCGCCAGCGGTGGCGCAAAGACCGATCGGACCCTGCGCGAACACCGCCACCATGTCGCCGATCCTGATCCTGCCGCTTTCGGCGCCGCTGAAACCGGTCGACATGATGTCGGGACACATGAGGACCTGCTCGTCGGTGAGTCCGTCAGCAACAGGCGCGAGATTGCCTATCGCGTCAGGCACGAGGACATATTCGGCCTGGCAGCCGTCGATCGTGTTGCCGAAGCGCCATCCGCCGGCAGCCTTCCATCCGTGTTTGGCATCGGGACCATCCTGGGAGCAGCGGCCACACTGGCACGCGTTGCTGTAGCCGCTCGGCGTGATGGCGCCAGCGATGACTCGCTGCCCCTCGCGGAATCCTCTGACCTCCGAACCGAGCTTCTCGATCACTCCAACAGGCTCGTGGCCGATCGTCAGACCTTTCGCGACCGGATACTCCCCTTTAAGGATATGGACGTCCGTTCCGCAGATGGTTGTGGTCGTAATCCGCACCAATGCGTCGAGCGGACCAACATCCGGCATGGACTTCTCTTCGAGCACGATCCGGCCCGGCTCGACAAAGACGGCAGCTTTCATTTTTGACATCTGATTTTCCCTGTTCTTGCAGTTCCGATAAAGTCAACCCGATCAAGCCATCGCTCTGGTCTGACAAGGCGCGATGCTGACGGAGCCGAGCGTTAAGTCACGGGTAATCGCACGCTTGCTTCCCGTCTGCCGCATCCCGCGTTTCGACGTCCTTCGGTCAACCAGTTCAATTTCCTTGCAGACGGTACTGCTCCCATTGTTGTTGCGACGAATTGAAGGTCACACACCATCGATTGACTTTGCCGGGGCATGGCATCGCGGAAACGTCCGTTATCGCAAGAACTCCCTGAATCGTTGCAAAGAGAAGAAGAACAGGATCGCTCCGATTACCAGCAGCGCGGCGAGCTGCGGCCAGACCACATCAAGCCCAGCACCGCGGAACAGCACTGCTTGTGCGAGAATGACGAAGTGGGTGTTAGGCGCGGCGAGCATGATATTTTGGATAATCTCGGGCATGCTCTCCCGCGGCGTCGTGGCTCCCGACAACATTTGTAGCGGCATCAGCACGAGCATCATCAAGAGACCAAATTGCGGCATGGTTCCGCCGACCGTCGCCAGAAAGATGCCCATGCTGGTCATGGCGAAGAGGTAGAGCGCCGTACCGAACAGGAACAGCGCGATGGAGCCTCCGATCGGGACCGACAGCAATCCCTGCACGACGAACACGAGCGATACGCTGGAGGCCACAAGAACGACAAGACCCATCGACCAGATCTTGCTCGCCATGATCTCGAACGGCGTCACCGGCATGACGAGCAGATGCTCGATAGTGCCGTGCTCGCGTTCTCGAATGAGCGCGGCTCCGGTCAGGATGATCGACAGCATCGTGATGGAGGAGATGACGTTATTGATTGCGCCGAACCAGCCCTTGTTGAGCTCGGGGTTGAAGCGTGCCCGGAGCGCCAGTTCGATAGGGAGAGGGGCGGCCGAGCGATAGCGGGCCAGAAACTCGCTGACCTCATCGCTGACGATGGACTGGATATAGCCGCTCCCGGTGAAAGCCTGCGACATGCGGGTCGCGTCGACGTTGAGCTGGATGGTCGGTGATCTCTGGGCCAGCATGTCGCGCTGGAAGTTGGGCGGGATGTTGAGCGCGAAAGTATCGAGGCCCGCGTCCATCCGGTCGTCCATCTCGGCCTGCGAGATCAGCCGCGGTATGGTGAAATAGGGCGGGTTGAACGCCGTGATGATGCGCGTCGCCACCGGCGACTTGTCCTCATCGATGATCGCGAGCGCGGCCTGGTTCAAGGTCTCCGGCTGCGCCTTCGATGCGGTATAAATGGAGACCGTGAAGGCATAGACGATCAGTATCAGCATCATGGGATTGCGCAAAAGCCCCCACAGTTCCTTGATGCCGAGCTCAATGATGTTGCCGGTGCGCATAGCTAGCTCGCTTGTTTCTTGAGAAGCGCCGCGGCAAGAGCGAGCAATATCGGGATGGTCACGAGCAGCGCTATGAACGGGCCGGACAGATCGGCGAGGTCAAGCCCTTTCGAAAAAGTGCCGCGCGTGATCGTGACAAAATATGCGGTTGGGTAGATCCGTCCGATGACCGCGCCGGCTCCCTGAAGCGACGAGACCGGATCGATCAAGCCGGAATACTGGGTGGCCGGGATCATGGTGAGCAGCGCGGTCGCGAAGATCGCGGCGATCTGGCTGTTCATAAACGCCGATATCAGGAGTCCCATCGCGGTCGTAATGATGACGTAGAGAAATGCTCCGGCCGTGAACGCCGGGAAGCTGCCGGTGAATGGAACGCGGAAGACGAACACGGCGAAGGCGGTCAACAGGAAGAAATTGAGCATGGCGAGCGCGACATACGGAAGCTGCTTGCCGACGAGAAACTCCAACCGCGTCACCGGTGTCACATAGAAATTGATGATCGATCCCAGCTCCTTCTCGCGCACGACGCTCAGCGCCGCCAATATCGCCGGTATGATCAAAAGGAGAATCGGGATCACGGCGGGAGCCATGGCCACGATGCTCTTGATGTCCGGGTTGTAGCGGTAACGGATCGCAAGCTGGAAATCCCCGGCGGTCGCGGCATTGCCGTAGAGCTGCTGTGCCCTCTGTGTCAGCCATTGCGAGTGCATCGCCTGCACATAACCCTTCACGGTCTCCGCCCGCGAGGGCATGGCTCCGTCGATCCACGCGCCAATCTGAACGTTACGGCCGTGTGCCACATCGCGCCCGAACCCCGGCGGAATCTCGATCGCAAGGCTCAATTCACCACTGCGCATGCGGCGATCGAGATCGTCGTAGTCGGTAATAGGGGGCATTTCGGTGAAATAGCGCGATCCGGAGATTTGCAGGATATAATCGCGGCTGATCGTCGTCTCGTCGCGGTCCATGACTGCGAACGCAAGATTTTCGACGTCCATGTTGATGCCGTAGCCCATGACGAACATCAGAATGACGCTCCCGAGAATGGCGAGCGTGGCACGGATCGGGTCGCGTCGCAGCTCGAGCGCCTCTCGCTCGGTATAGGCGAACACGCGCCGCAGATCGAAGAAGCGCATGAGCCGGCGGTGCGCGGCGCCGGGTTGGTCGGCCCGCGCAGCTTCGATTGTCGCCGCCGGTGCGGCGCTCTGCGGCTTAACATCTGTCGTGCCGATCGCATCCTGCAAATAGGCGACGAAAGCTTCTTCGAGGCTGCCGCCGCCGCGCTGATTGGCAAGTCTTTCCGGCGTGTCGCTGACGAGCACCTTGCCGGCATGCATGAGCGAGATACGATCGCAGCGTTCCGCTTCGTTCATGAAATGGGTCGATACGAAAATCGTGACGTTGTCTTGACGGGAGAGGTCGGACAGGCTCTGCCAAAAGCCGTCGCGTGCCACCGGATCGACGCCGGACGTCGGCTCGTCCAGAATCAGGATGTCGGGTCCATGGATCAGTGCCACGGCGAGCGACAGGCGCTGGCGGACGCCGAGTGGCAGCGCATCGGGCAACATATGCATGACGCCGGCGAGATCGAATCGCCGCGCCATCTCCTGGACGCGATTGGCGATGGTTTCGGGGGCCATCCGAAACAGGCGCGCGTGCAGCTCGAGGTTCTGCCGGATTGTCAACTCGGAATAGAGCGAGAAGGCCTGCGACATGTAGCCGACGCGGCGCCGCACATCCATGTCGTTGGGATCGACCTCGTGGCCGAACAACCTGGCTGTGCCTTCGCTCGCCGGCAGCAGTCCGGTCAGCACCTTCATGGTGGTCGTCTTGCCGCAGCCGTTCGATCCGAGAAAGCCGAAGATCTCGCCGCGGGCAATGCGGAAGCTGACATTGTCGACCGCGGTGAAATCGCCGAACCTCACGGTGAGCTGCTCGGCCTCGATCGCGATGTCGTCGGCGCTTTCGCTTCGGCGGGGAGGGATCACCACGTCCCTGTGGTCCCGGCGCTGCTCTTCCGGGAGCAACGCGATGAAGGCCGTATCGAGATTGGCCGCGCCTGTCTGCCGCAGCAGGTCCGCGGGCGACCCCGTCGCGAGTACCCGCCCTTCATCCATCGCAATCAGCCAGTCAAAGCGCGCCGCCTCCTCCATGTAGGCGGTAGCGACGATAACGCTCATGCTGGGACGGCCTTTTCGGATTTCGTCGATCAGCTCCCAGAACTGGCGGCGCGAGAGCGGATCGACGCCGGTGGTCGGCTCGTCGAGGATCAGGAGGTCGGGTTCATGGATCAGCGCGCAGCAAAGGCCGAGCTTCTGCTTCATGCCACCCGAGAGCTTGCCCGCGGGCCGATCCGCGAAGGGGGCGAGGCGGGTGTCGGTCAAAAGCTGCCTGATCCTGTGTTCGCGCTCGCCTTTGTCGTGTCCAAAAAGGCGGCCGAAGAAATCGGCATTCTCGAAGACCGACAGCGTCGGATAGAGGTTCTTGCCGAGACCTTGCGGCATGTAGGCGATCTGCGGACAGCTCAGCCGGCGATGTGCAGCATCGGCCATATCGCCGCCGAGCACGTGGACCCGTCCCTCCTGAATGGCGCGAGCGCCGGCGACGAGCGAGAGCAGGCTCGACTTGCCGACGCCATCCGGTCCGATCAGCCCGACCATGCGCCCGCTGGGTAAGTCGAGCGTGATGGCTTCGAGCGCGCGCGTCTTGCCGTAAGACAGCCCGACCGCTTCCAGCCGCACCACGGGCGCCAGAGAGTGGGAGCCGTCTCCGGTCGACGCGTCGTTCATTGGACCATCTTTTCGTTAAGCTGCGCCGGCCATTCCACGTTCGGGTCGAGCCGGACAAACGCCCTGCCGGGAAGCCCGGTCTTGACCTGTTCGATGTATCGCCGCAGCAGCTCCGGCGAGATATGCGCCCTGATGCGGAACATGAGCTTCTGACGCTCCTCCTCCGTCTCCACCGTCTTGGGCGTGAACTGCGCGACGTTTGCGACGAAACTGGCCGTGGCGGGAATGACATATTGGGGCGCGGCATCCAGCACGATGCGGACATCCGCGCCGATCGCGACACGCCCGGCCTGCGCCGTTGGAAGAAAGAAGGTCATGTAGACATCGCCGAGATCGACGAGATTGAGAACGCGTCCGCCAGCGGCCAGGACTTCCCCGGGCTGCGCCACCCGGAACTGCACGCGTCCATCACGCGGTGCCTTCAGCGTGCTGTCGTTGATGTCAGCCTTGATGCTCTCGATGGCGGCCCTTGCCGCATCGATCGACGCTTCGGCGTCGACCACTTGCGCCCGGGTGGAAGAGATTGCAGCTTCCGACGCCGCAAGCTGAGCCTCTGCCGCCGCCACTGCAGCCTTTGCACCCTCTGCGGCCGCCCGATCATCGTCGAGCACCTGTTGTGGCACGGCGTTGGTCCTGATCAGTTGCTCGGATCGCTGCAGCTTTCGGCCCGCCGTATCCAGTTCCGCATTGCGCTGAGCGATCACCGCGGCGGCGGATTTCTTCTCGGCCTCTCGCTGGGCGACGAGGCTTTTGGCGGTATCGACGCTGATGATCGCGCGGCGCAACTGCGCTTCGGCCTGACGGAGCTGGGCTTCCAGCTGCGTCGTGTCCATGCGCGCCAGCACCTGTCCTGTGGTGACGAAATCGCCCTCCCTGACCAGGATTTCCCGGATGCGTCCGGGGGTCTTGGTGGCAATATCGATTTCGACCGCCTCGATACGGCCGTTACCGCTGGCAATTCCCGGAGGGAGATTGTCTCTCCCGAGCTTCTGCCAGGCGTAGTAACCACCGGCCGCCAGAACCACGACGAGGAGGGCAATCAGCCAGCGTTTTCGACTGCTCCTCATGGTCTAGACCGTTTCTTCGACCGGCGGCAGCCGATTGGTTGATTTGGAAGCCCCCTTCACGCGCTCGCGCAGGCGCTGGAAGGTCACGTAGAGCGTCGGCACCATGAAGACCGCGATCGAGCTTGCGGCGAGCATGCCGGCAACCACGGCGATACCGACTGCTCTGCGGCTGAGCTCGGCAGCGCTGGTTGCGACCACGAGCGGCAACAGGCCAAGAATGAAGGCAACCGAGATCATCATGACCGCACGGAAGCGCATGTGGGCCCCCTGGATCGCCGCGTCGTTGAGCGCCACACCGGCCTCACGTCGCTCCTTCGCGAATTCGTTACGCAGTCCTCCGGACGGACTGAAGCGCATAGAGCAGCCACGCCAGGCCGTGCGAGATCAGGTCGACGCCAAGCAGGAATCCAAGGGCCCAGACGCTGATGGTCGGGAAACCGAACAGGATCAGAACACCGGCGAGTAATCCGAAGACGCCGGAGATCAGCATCATCCAGCCGTTCTGTCGCCAATAGGCGAAACCCAGCACGCACCGAATGGCGCCCGACGCGAGCAGCACGGCGCCGAGGAAATAGGTCAGGATCAGGGCGCCGGACGCCGGCTGCGTGAGCAGCACGAGCCCGAAAGCGAAATAGAGCGCGCCGAGGATGATCTGCCATGTGAAGCCGCCCCATCCCTTCGTCCAGAACGCATGCATGACCTCGAACGCGCCGGCCGCGATTGCGGTCAGCCCGATCAGCTTGACGCTGATGATGGTCGCGAACGCGACGTCGCTGAGAGCGAAGATTCCGGCGGCGATCATCACGATGCCAAGTAGCGCGCAGACCCAGAGTGGAGGCGGACCCAGAGCCTGGATGCCGGACTGGCGGTCATAGACTGTCATGCCATGCTCCTGATCTCTGTGATGATCGGCACGGTCGGAATGGTATCTTCCAACCCGCAACGCCGACATCCGACGAAACCCTGAGCCGCGGGGTGGGAATATTCCCATGCATCCCACCGGAGTTGCGTCGATCCCGGGTGAGATCGCCACCGCGAGTTATCGCCTGCCTCGCGGACCCAGCGTCAGGCCGATCCAAGCACCAGTCCCACGCGTAGCGTGCTGAAACACGGGAGCCTGCGGGTTCCAATGCCAATCAGAAGCTGCTGGATATCTTCCGATGCAGGGCCGCTCTGACGTGGTTCGCAAATTATGGGGGTAGCGAGTGCCGCAAGCTGCTATGGTTCGGATATCTCAGGCGAGATGGAGATTTGTCATGCTCTATGTCGACATTCCGACTACCGCCGATCTGAAATCACTGATCTCCCACCGCGACGACATCTGCCTGTCGATCTATCTGCGAACCTCGCCAGTGACGCAGGAGACCGCAGGCGATCGGATCGAGCTGAAGAATCTGGCAAAGCAGGGCATCCATCAGCTCGAAGCGGCGGGTACCGACAAGCGCCGCGTTGCTGCATTGGCCGAACATCTGGACGACCTTATCGACGATGACGAGTTCTGGCGGTTCCAGGCGCGCAGCCTCGCTGTGCTGGCCACGCCCGACAATGTTCAGACGTTTCGTCTTCCCAACGCGCTGGAGCCCGTCGTCGAGGTGTCCGATCGCTTCTTTTTGAAACCGCTGCTGCGGGCTGTCACGTTTCCCCACACCTGTTATGTGCTGGCGTTGTCGGAAGCGATGGTCCGTGTGATCGAGGTGTCCGCTGATTTGCCTGCGACACTTGTCAAGGTCGAGGGCATGCCGAAGGGGGCTGCCAGCGCAGTGGGCCGTTCGACCCTGAACGATCGATCTCCGAGCGGTCGCATCCAGGGGGCCGAAGGCCAGAAGGTGAGGTTGCGCCAGTTCGCACGACAGGTGGATAGTTCACTGCGCGCACTGCTTGCCGGCATCGATATCCCGCTGGTGCTGGCCGCGCTTCAGCCTCTCGCGTCGATCTATCGATCCATAAATACCTATGCGCATCTGGCATTGACGGGGATCGACGCCAGCCCTGACGCGCTCACTGAAGCTGAACTTGCGGCGCGTGCCCGCGCAGTGCTTGATGACCTCTATCGTGACGAGATCGCGGCCTTCGCCAGCCGCTTCGAGGCCCGCGAGAACCAGGGTCGCGCGACCACCGATATCGCCCAGGCGGCTCGCGCGGCCACCTATGGGGCCATCGAAACGTTGCTGGTCGACATTGATGAAGTCATTCCCGGAAAGGTGTCAGACGTAGATGGCAGCGTGACGTTTGCCGACGGACCGAGCGCTGGCAGCTATGGCGTGGTCGACGAAATCGCGCGGCGGGTCATCCACGCAGGTGGCCGCGTCCTCGGTGTTCGCAAAATCGACATCCCCGAAGGTAAGTCACTCGCTGCCGTCTTGCGTTATCCGATCTAGACCGCGGTCATGATCCAGCTCTGCGCGACGGATACCGGTGCCAGTTCCGCTTCGTTCCGCTTTTCGGAAACGAGCAACCTGACGAACGCGAAGGTGTTTAAGGCAGGGCGGTTTCGATCATGACGCGGTCCCAGCTCTGTTCGTGACCGGGAAGGATCGTGCCGCTGAGCTGGATATCGAGACGCTCGCCGGTCAGCGTGTAGTTGACCGTGTGGCTGGAGAAGCTGGTTTGGCCATGCCAAAGCTGAGCAAGTTCCTCGACATGTGCGCGTTGCCGGCGCGGTGAATTATGGCTGATTGTTCCGCCGGTGGAGCCGTAGACTTTCCGGCAGCCCCCATCCCGACCGACAAGCGGCCCCTGGCTGCTTAGATGCCGGGAATGCCGGGATCAAATGCCAAAACACTCTCCATCCATTTCGCCGCGCGAAGTGTGCGGTGGTCCTGCCGGTAGGCGCCGGCGATCTGGAGGCCGAGGGGCAGGCCGCGTTTTCCAAATCCGGCTGGGAGCGTCACGGCGGGTACGCCGAGCAAGGTCCACGGCGCACAGAATTCCGCGTTGCCGGTGAAGCCCAGGCCTTCCGGCGCTTCGCCAAAGGCCGGCAGGGTCACGATGGCATCGAAGCCGGAGATCTCGGTGGTAAACGCCGAGCGCAGTTTCTCCTGCTGCGCCTTGGCGGCAAGATATTCCAGTGCGGTATGGGTCTTTCCGGTCTGAACCAGCGATTTCAGGTGATCGCTGCTGCGGTCGGGAAAGCGTTCGACCAGGCCCTCGAAGATCAGCGCGGCCTCGCTGGCAAGGATGGTGTTGATCGCATGCCAGTTGGCGCGGTCGAGTTCACCGAGCTCAAGCTCTTCCAATACGGCGCCGGCGTCGCGCGACTTTGCAATCGCCGCCTCGAACAGCTGCTGCTGTTCGGGTTCCGTCCTCGACCATTTTTCAAAACGCACGATGCCGAGGCGAGGCCTCTGCAGCGGCTGCACGCCTTGCATGGCATCGATCTCAAAATCGGGAAGCGGCCGGCCATGCGGGTCACTGTCGTCAGAACCGGCCAGCAGCGACAGCGCAAAAGCGACATCGTCGACCCGTCGCGCGAACAGGCCGACGTGATCGAGCGAAGGACTGAGGGGATGCACCCCCGTGCGGGGGATCGCGCCGAAACTCGGCTTGAAACCGACGACGCCATTGAACGCCGCCGGCCGGATCACGGAGCCGAGCGTCTGCGTGCCCAGCGCTAGCGGAACGATGCCGGCCGCCACCGCCGCCGCCGAGCCCGACGACGAGCCGCCCGGCGTGTGCGCAGGGTTCCACGGATTGACCGTCGGCCCCGGATGCCGCCACGCGAACTCCGTCGAAACCGTCTTGCCGAAGATCGTGGCGCCGAGATTGCGCAGCCGCTCGACCACCCAGGCATCGCGCTCGGGAACGTGATTGCGGTAGATCGGCGAGCCGTTGGTGGTCGGCATGTCCGAGGTCGCGATGATATCCTTGATCGCGACGGGAATGCCCGACAGCGGCCCCGGCCGGCGCGCAACGTCGCGGGGGAGATATTCGAACGCCCTCAGCCTGTGCTCGGCGGCCTCGGCCTGTTCAAGACAGGTCGTGGCGTATTGATCCGCCAGCGTGGAATCGCGCTTGAAGCGCCTCAGAAGTTCGAGGACTCCCGCGCCGGAAGGCGGTGCGGAGCGCGCAGTCGGATCGGTCATGCCGGCAAATCCAGGACAAACAGCTCGAACACAAACAAGCCCAAGACGGAAAGTCGCATGGAAGCCGAGCTCGCGCCAGTGTACCCGGCTCTATTTCATCGCCAGCGCCGGTTCGATGAATTTCTTGACGACGAAGGTCTTGTAGTCCGGCTGGGCGGCGAGGTTGCCGAGCGCGATCTGGGTATCCATCGACACTTTCAGCGCGTCCGCCGTGATGTCCACGCTCGGAGGATAGACGCCGTCCGCGAGCATGCGCTTCACCGCGGCTTCGACCACGGCCGGATCGAGTGTCGGAAATTCCTTCTTGGCGATTTCGACGGTTTTCGCTTCGTTCCTGGTCATGAAGCGCATGGCCATTTCCATGCCGTTCACCACGCGCTGTGCGGTGTCGGGATCGACATCGTTGCGCGCGGTCACGGCGGAGAAGGCGTAGGCGCCGTACAGCTTCGGAAATCCGAGAACCACCTTCATGCCCTTGGCGACGGCCTGGTCGAGGCCGGGTTCGTACATCACGGCGATGTCGGCCTGCTTGGCGACGAAGGGGCCGGGTTCCGAACCGATCGCGACCTGGATCATGTCGACGTCGGTCTTGGCATCCATGCCGTTTTCCTTGAGCAGCTTCATGAACAGCGAGGTGCTGGTGGTCGGCATCAGGCCGGTGACGACTTTCTGGCCCTTGACGTCCTTGACGCCGTCGAATTTGAAATCCGGCGCGGTCGCGATCCAGACCGCTGCGCCATTGACGACATTGGCGATGATGTTGACCGGGGCTCCCTTCGACGCCGCGATCGCGGTCCATTCGGGTCCGTGGATCGAAAACTGCGCGCTGCCGGAAATCACGGCCGAGAGCGCGACCGTCGGTGCGCCGGCGGTTTCCTTGGTGAGATCGAGGCCCTGCTGGGTGAAGAACCCCTCGTCGATCGCGACATAGAGCGGCAGATACAGCATCGACTGGAACGCCTGCGACAGCGTGACCTTCTTGTTGTCCGCGAGCGCCGGCGTAGCGAGCAGGATAGTGATCAGCGCGGTGGCACGGGCGATACGCGTAAGCAACGGCATGTGATGTCTCCGTGTGTTCGGCATTGGGGCCTTAAACCTGTACCTGATGGGTGGTGTTCGACTGTTTCCAGGGCAGAATGGTTCGCTCGATGATGTCGATCACGTAATAGAGAGCGAATCCCATGATCATCAGCGTGAACAGGCCGACCCAGACGGTGTTGAGGTCGTACAGGCTTGAAGCCGTGTAGATCAGGTGGCCGAGCCCGCGCTGCGACGAGATGAATTCGCCGACCACGGCGCCGACCAGTCCGAAGCCGATATTGATCCGGAAGGTGGCGATGATCGACGGCAAGGTCGACGGCACCACCGCCTTGAAGAAGACCTGGTGCTTGTTCGCGCCCATCGAGATCAAGAGCGACTGCAGGTCGACATCGGCGTCTTTTGCGGCCTGGTAGGCGGCGATCAGCGCCACGATCGCAGTCAGCGATACCGACAAGGCGACCTTCGATACCAGCCCGGTGCCGAACCAGAGCACCACGATCGGCGCCAGCGCGATCTTCGGCACGCTGTTGATGGCGACGATGAACGGCTCGACCAGCCGTGCCACGAACACCGAGTACCATAGCGCCAGCCCGAGCAATGAGCCAAAGATGGTGCCGATGACGAAGCCCAGAATGGCCTCGAATAGCGTGTACCAGGTGTCCGACAACAGCTCGCCGCTCGCGATCATCTTGGCGGCAAAACTGAAGATACCGGCCGGCGATCCCACCAGAAAGGCGGAAATCCAGCCCATGCGGACGCCGGTCTCCCAAAACGCGAAGAACAGCACGACGGCCAATGCCTGCAGTATCGCGCGGCGCAGCGGGGTATCGAAGCTCAGGGAACGCCGGCGGCGGCGCGCCTTGCGCTTCGCGAGGGGAGCCGCGCCGGGCATGGTGAGGGTCACGCTGTTTTCTCGGTCTGGATGTCGAGTTCGGCGCAGAGCGCATGGAAATAGCCCGAGAACCGGCTATCGCTGCGCGCGGCGATCGGCGAGTGGGCGTCGATTTCGATGTCATGCACGATCTTGACGCGAGCGGGACGTCCTGAGAGCACGACGACGCGCTTCGACAGCGCGACCGCCTCGTCGATGTCGTGCGTTACCAGGATGACGGTCTTGTGATAGGTCTCCACCGCGTCCTTCAGCACGCCCTCGAGATAGAGGCGCGTCTGGTAGTCCAGCGCGGAAAACGGCTCATCGAGCAGCAGGATATCCGGATCCATGATGAGGGTGCGGATCAGGGCCACGCGCTGGCGCATGCCGCCGGACAGGGTTTTCGGATAGGCGTTCTCGAAGCCGGCGAGACCAAATCCCCTGAGATATTCGCGCGCCTTGCCTTCGGCCTCGATGCGATCGACGCCGCGGGTCTCCAGGCCCAGCAGCACGTTTCCGAGCACGGTGCGCCAGGGAAACAGCAGGTCCTTCTGCATCATGTAGCCGACGCGGCCGCGCAGGCTTTCGATCTCCTCGCCGCGATAATGCAGCGAACCGGAATCGGGCTCGAGCAGGCCGGCGATGATGTTGAAGATCGTGGTCTTGCCGCAGCCCGACGGGCCGATGATGCTGACGAAGTCGCGCTCGTTGATGGCAAAGGAGAGGTCGTCGAGCACGCGGACCTCGCCGGCTTTGCCGGCAAAAGATTTTCGGACGTTGCGAACGCCGAGCTGGGCGGGAGGTGGCTGCATCGCCGATATACAGGCAACTTGTATGCCACAGAAGAGAGTGAAAAAGGCTTTTGTTATCAGCCGATTAGAGCGGAGGCGTGGGCTGCTCGAGACACGTGCCGCCTGTTTAGGCAACGGTTCGATCCGCCACGACGGTTCCCAACGCGAACTGTTCGGCTACATTGGCGCCGTGCGCGGCACGGAGTCTCTCGATGAAACTGGATATTCTCGTCAAGAATGTTGCCGTGTGGGGCCATGAAGTCCTGTGCGATCTCGGAATCGCCGGCGGCCGTTTCGTCAGCCTCGGTCAGGCTGGCGCTGCCGCGAATGCCGCCCTCACGCTCGACGCGGAGGGGCGCATGGCCGTTCCCGGATTTGTCGAGCCGCATATTCATCTGGACAAGGCGCTGATATCGGAGCGCGCGCCGGTCAATGTCTCGGGCACGCTCACCGAAGCGATTGAAATTCTCTGGGAGATCAAGCGCAATTACACGGTGGAGGAAATTGCCGATCGCGCCTCGCGCGTGCTCGCGCAGGCCCTGGGCCACGGCGTCACGAGGCTGCGCACCCATGTCGACGTCGATCCGATCGGAGGCACGCGCCCGGCCGAAGGACTGATCCGCGCCCGTGAGCGCTTTCGCGACCTGATGGATATCCAGATCGTCGCGTTTCCGCAGGAAGGCATCGTCAAATCCCCCGGCACGGAAGCCTTGATGCGCGAGGTCATGAAAGCCGGTGTCGACGTCGTCGGCGGTATGCCCTTCAACGAAAATTCACCGGAAGACAGCCGCCGCCATATCGAAATCGCCTTCGACATCGCCAAGGAGTTCGACGCCGACATCGACATGCACGTCGATGAGACCGACGATCCGATGGCGCGAACACTCGAAGTGCTGGCCGAATTGACCATCAAGAACGGCTGGCAGGGCCGGGTCACCGCCGGCCACACCTGCGCGCTGGCGAGCTATCCCAGGAACTATGCCGATCACGTCATCGATCGTCTCCGCGAAGCCAATGTCAACATGATCGCCAACCCGGCCACCAACCTGATGCTGCAGGGCCGCCTCGACGATTTTCCCAAACGTAGGGGCGTGACGCAGGTCAAGGAATTGCTGGCCGCGGGCGTCAACGTCGCCTGCGGGCAGGATTGCGTGCATGACACCTTCTATCCCTTTGGCCAGAACGATCCGCTCGAAATCGCGTTCCTGCTGTGCCACGCATCGCAGATGAGCCAGCCGGGAGAGATTCTCACCGTGATGGACATGGTCACCGGCAACGGCGCAAGGGCATTGCGCGTTCCGGATTTTCGCGTGGCGCCAGGTGGCGTGGCGGATCTGGTGGTGCTGGATGCCCGCGACGCGCGCGAGGCATTCGCCACCAGGGCGCCGCGCCGCTGGGTGATCCGCAAGGGCAAACTGATCGCCGAAACCAGGCTGGAGACGCACCGCTATTTTGATATTCAGGCGGCGCCGGCCAGATAAGGATTTTTGAATTTGGATTTTCGCCAATTGCGCTATGCGCTTTCGGTCTACAAGGAGCGCAGCTTTACCAAGGCGGCGAAGCGGCTGAATATCTCGCAGTCGGCCGTCAGCGAACAGGTCAAGCTGCTCGAAGAGGAAATCGGCTTCGAGCTGTTTCGACGGACCTCGCGCGGCATCGAGGCCACCGACCGCGGCCGCACCTTCCTGTACGAATCCGAACGGGTGATGGGCGATCTGCTCAGCCTGTCGGACACTGCCCGGCGGCTGCGCGGCGCACCGCAAGACACGCTGAAGCTCGGCATGGGATCGGGCATGGCGCAGATCTTCATTCCGCGCATGTTCGCCGATCTCAGGAATAATCTACCCGGCGTGCGGCTGGAAATCCTGACGGCGCCGACCAAGAATATCTTCAACGAGCTGCACGAAGAGCGGCTCGACGTGGGGATCGCGATCGAGTCGGATCCCGAGCGGCTGCCGGCCGGACTGGTGTTCGAGCGCCTGATCGACGCCGAGATGGTGTTGATCACCCATCCCAAGCACGCGCTGGCGCGATCGAAGCAGCCGGTCGATATCGGCCGCCTGGTCGCAGACCCCATCGTCATGAGCGAGTTGACGGTGGGCTACGGCCAGGTAGTGCTGTCGCTATTCACCGATCTCGGCATCAGGCCCAATATTCTGGCGGTCGTCGACAATATCGAGACCATCAAGATGATCGTGCAATCCGAGGGCGGCATCGCCATCGTGCCGCGGGCCTGTGCGGAAAATGAAGTCACGCTGGGATTATTGAAGGCACTGTCCATCGCGCCGGCCCGCAACGTCGTTTTCAGCCTGTTTCGCCGCCGCGAACCGATGTCGCGACGCAAGGAATCGGCGTTGCTGAACTTGCAACATATGCTGAAAGCATAGGCATTCTGACGCGGGTTGGCTGGATCGGATTTTCCGATACCCCTATCGATATTCGGCTTTTGACTTGGCGGAACAGGTTGACCCATTCTGCACGCTCCTCGATGACCCCTGATCCGCTGGAGTAATGCGAAGCATGTCTGGTCAATCCGCCGCCGCGCGGCTTCGCATCGGCATCGATACCGGCGGAACGTTTACCGATATCGTCTCGGTCGATATCGTGTCCGGCGCCACGCAGGTTACCAAGGTGGCGAGCACGCCGGCCAACCCGGCCATCGGCCTTCTACGCGGCGTGAACGAGATTCTCGCCAACGCCGGCGCGACCACCGACCAGGTCGCGGGCCTTGCCCACGGCACCACGGTTGCCACCAACGCGCTGCTGCAGGGCGAGATCAATTCGCTCGGCCTGATCGTCAACACCGGTTTCCGGCACATTCTCGAGATCGCGCGGCAATCGGTGCCGGAAGGGTATGGCAATTCCTATTTCTGGGTGAAGCCCGACCGGATCGTTCCCCTGCAATTCGTCCGCGAGGTCGGCGGCCGGCTGGATTTTCACGGTCATGAATTGCGCCCGCTCGATGAGGCCAGCGTGCGCGAAGCCGCGCGTTATTTTCGTATCCACGGCATTCGCGCCATCGGCATCTGCCTGTTGCATTCCTACGCCAACGACGCGCATGAGCGCCGTGCCGCCGAAATCGTGGCGCAGGAATATCCGCAAGCCACCTTGTCGTTGTCCTGCGTGGTGTTGCCGGAATATCGCGAATATGAGCGGGCGGTGACGACGCTGGTGGACGCCTTCGTCAAGCCGCATATGGAACGCTATCTCAAGCGGGTGCACCAGGAACTCGGCCTCGGCCTGCAGGACAAGCCGTTTCTGGTGATGCAATCGTCCGGCGGCGTCGCGAGCGCCGATCAGGTGGTGCGCAAGCCGATCACCACGGCGCTCTCGGGTCCGGCGGCCGGTGCGCTCGGCAGCGCGGTGATTGCCGAGATCGCGGGTTTCCCGGATCTGGTGACGCTGGACGCCGGCGGCACCTCGACCGACCTCTGCCTGATCGAAGGCGGCAAGCCGCAGGTCACCAATGGCGGATCGGTCGGGCCGTTTCCGGTGCGGATCCCGATGATCGACATCGAGACCATCGGCACCGGCGGCGGTTCGATCGCCTGGATCAGCCGGGAAGGTCATCTCAAGGTCGGGCCGCGTAGCGCCGGCGCCGAGCCCGGGCCGATGTGCTATCCGAACGGCGGCACTGAGCCGACCATCACCGACGCCAATCTGGTGCTGGGGCGGATTCCGCCGGCGCTGATCGGTGGCGGCATTGCCCTGGATGTCGAACGGGCGCGCGGTGGCATCGCGGCGCTGGCGGCAAAGCTGCCGGGAAAGATGAGCGTCGAGCAGCTTGCCAGCGGCATCATCGAGATCGCCAACTGGAACCAGGCCAATGCGATCCGGCAGATGACGATCCAGCGCGGCATCGATCCGCGCGCCTTTGCGCTGTTGTCGTTCGGCGGCGCCGGCCCCGCCCAATCCGCCGCGGTGATGGATCTGCTCGGCATGAAGGCCTGCATCGTGCCGCCGAATCCCGGCAATCTCTCGGCATTCGGCCTGCTGGCGGTGGACTGGCGCACCGATCACATCGTCACCAAGGTGATGCAGGAGGAGACGATCGATCTTGCCGAGATCGCCGCGCGCTATGCCGCGCTGGAGCGCGAGGCGGTGACGACGCTGGAGCGCGACGGCATCGAGGCCTCGCGCATCCGGCTGGTCCGCGAGGCGGATATTCGCTACGCCGGCCAGTCGATGGAGGTCCGCGTCACGGCGCCCGGAGGCTCGGTGGATGAAAAGTTCCTCTCCGGGCTGATCGGCGCCTTCAATGCCGCGCATCTGAAGACCTTCGGCTATAACTACGCGGGCAAGCAGAAGATCGAACTGGTCAATCTGTGCGTCTCCGGTTTCGGCCTGATCGAGCGGCCGCAATTGCCGAAGCTCGCGATGCGCTCTGGCCGGCCGGAGCCGAAAGGCAAGAGAGCCGTCTATCTCGGCACCGCGTTTCAGGAGACGCCGGTGTTCGACCGTGCGGCGCTGCCGTCCGGGGGCCGCGTCAACGGGCCTGTTATCGTCGAGGAGTTCGGCTCGACCACCGTCGTGTTTCCCGGCCAAGTTGTCGAGGTCGACCCGCACGGCATTCTTGTCATCCGCCCGGCCGCCTCGCAGGAGATGTCGCGATGAACATTCACTCCCCCGCGCATCCCTGGCCGACCGCGCCGCTGCGCCAGGCGGTAGCGGTCGATCCGATCGTGCTGCAGATCGTCGAAGGCACGCTGAACTCGATTGAGGCGGAGATCGAATACGCCATCGAGCGCACGGCGCGCTCGCCGATGATCCGCGAAGCCCATGATTTCCGCGTCGGGCTGTTCGACCGCTATTGCCGCAAGCTGACCGGACGTTCGTATTCGGCGATGCCGAACGCCGTGGTGCGCGATTTCCCGCCCGACACCATGAAGCCCGGCGACGTGTTCCTGATGAACGATACCTATCTGACCGAAGGCTCGATCGGGCATCTGCCGGATCTCTGCAGCACGGTGCCGGTGTTTCACCAGGGCGAAGTCGTCGCCTATATCCAGGCCTTCGGTCATCATGACGATGTCGGCGGCCGGGTGCCCGGCTCGATGCCGGGCACGGCGGCCACCGTGTTCGAGGAAGGCATCGCGATTCCGCCGGTGAAGATCTACAGCGAAGGCGTGCGGAACGACGCCGTCTTCAGCATCGTTCGCCGCAACACGCGCGTGCCGGAGATGCTGTCGGCCGATCTCGACAGCGAGATCCAGGCCTGCCTGATGGGCGCGCGGCGGATGGGTGGGCTGTTCGAACGGTTCGGCCGGGAGCAGGTCGAGGCCTGCTTCCAGGCGATCCTGGAAAAGTGCCGCGATATCTACCGCAACGAGCTGTTGGCAAAAATCGCCGACGGCGAATATGCCTGGGAGGATTACGTCGAGCACGACGGCATCACCGATCCCAAGCTGCACAAGATCGCGCTGAAGATGACCAAGAAGGACGGCAAGATCACGCTCGACTTCAACGGCACCGATCCGCAATCGACCGGTCCGATCAACTGGCCGGCGGACTACGCCGACGGCGCGTTCCTGATCAAATGGATCGCGCCGATCCTGCGCAATCTCGCCGATACGCCCGAACGCGCCGCGGAGATCCATGTCAATGAAGGCGTGTGCGACGTGTTCGAGGTGATCTTTCCCCCAAAAGGCACGCTGATCACGCCGGAATGGCCGGCCGCGACCAATGCGCGATCCTTTGTCCTGTTGCGCTGTCTTGGCCTCCTGGCGGGCGTGGTCGCCCAAGCCGTCGACGGGCGCATGCCCGCGGATCAGGAGACCATCCGCTATACTGGCTTCTTCGGCACCGGTCTCGACGGCAAGCCGTTCCTGTCGCGCGAGGTGCTCGGCGGCGGCTCCGGCGGGCGCTATTACGCCGACGGCAATGACGCGATCCACATCGTGCCGGACTCGCGCAACCAGCCGGCGGAATTTACCGAGACGCGGTTTCCGCTTCTGGTCGAGAAGCTGGCGCTGCGCACCGATTCCGGCGGCGCCGGTCTGCGCCGCGGCGGGCAGGGCTATGAAAAGCACTATCGCGCGCTGGTCGATTGCCGCACCATCGTCACCGCCGACCGGGTGCGGCTGGGTTGCTACGGCCTGAACGGCGGCAAGGCCGGCCAGCCGTTCTGTGTCACGGTGGATGCCGAGGGCGAGGGTTACGATCTCGGCGGCCTTGTCGATGGCGAGCCCGTGCTGAAGGGGCAGGTGGTCCGCGTCGTCACCACCGGTGGCGGCGGCTGGGGCGATCCGCTGCAGCGCGAGTTGGAACTGATATTGCGCGACGTGGTTGAAGGCCGGGTTTCTGTTGCAAGCGCGGAAACGGATTATGGGGTCGTATTTGGGGATGCCGGCGTCGCGGACCAATACGTTATCGACGAGGCCGCGACCCTGCTGCGCCGGGCCGAACTGGGAAAGTTGCAAATTAGCCCGTTGCCGATGATTGACCGCGGCGAGGGCTATGAAAAGATGCTGCGCGGCGAGCACCGGCCGCGAATGCGATGAACCCGGGACAAGCGAGAAAGTTTTCAACCGATGGCGATTGAAGTTGCAAAAGTCGAACTAAAAACCGTTCAGGATGCGAGCGGCCTCGAAGGATTGATCGCGGCCGGCAAGTTTGGCGCCGACGAGGTCATTGCGGTGATCGGCAAGACCGAGGGCAATGGCGGCGTCAACGATTTCACCCGCATTCTGGCCGACCAGGCCTTTCGCAGGGCGCTGCTCAAGCGCGGCACGCGCAACGAGGCACAGATTCACGATGTGCCGATGGTGTGGTCCGGCGGCTGCGACGGCGTCATCACGCCGCATGCCACGATTTTCGCGCGCAACGGCAAAGCCGGCCCCGCGGACAAATCGCGTCTCGTGATCGGTACGGCGCTGAGCGCGGAACTGCTGCCCGAGGACATCGGCCGTCCGGCGATGGTCCAGAAGGTCGCGGACGCCGTCAAGGCGGCGATGAAGGATGCCGGAATATCGGACCCGAAGGACGTGCACTACGTCCAGACCAAGACGCCGCTTCTGACCATCGATTCCGTGCGCGATGCGGAATCCCGCCACCAGACGCTGGCCTGCGAGGTCCATGACTCCATGGGTGTCTCCAACGGCACCACCGCGCTCGGCATCGCGGTTGCGCTCGGCGAAGTGCCGATGCCGAAGGCCGAGCAGATCTGCAAGGACCTCGATCTCTATTCCTCGGTGGCGTCCTGTTCGTCGGGCGTGGAGTTGACCCAGGCGCAGATCGTGCTGCTTGGCAACAAGGCCGGCGCCGGTGGCCGTTACCGCATCGGCCATTCGGTGATGCGCGACGCGCTCGACATTGACGGCATCTACGATGCGATCCGCGATGCCGGCCTCGAACTGCCGGAACGTCCACGATCGGAAGACCTCAAGGGTCGCGTCGTCAATTGCTTCATGAAATGCGAAGCCGACCGCAGGGGCACGCTGCGCGGCCGGCGGCAGATCATGCTCGACGATTCCGACGTCCATCATCACCGCCATTCCAAGGCGGCGGTGGGCGGCGTGGCGGCAATGGCGATCGGCGATCCCGCCGTGTTCGTGTCGGTGGATGCGATGCATCAGGGTCCGCATGGCGGCGGTCCCGTCATCGCGATCGTCGAACTGGACGAGTAGGACGACGCGCAGAACCGGCACGTTCCTTGCTTAAAAAGTAGGCGTCTTGCCGAGCCGCTTGGCCGAAAGGCGCTGATACAATTGAATGGCAGGAGTGCGGCGTGACATCGCTGAAACTGACGATCTGCGCCTTTGCGGTGCTGGCCCTGGGGGCAGCCGCGCCGGGCCGCGCGGCCGCGCAGGACAAGGTCGCGGTGGGCGTATTTCCCGTGAGTTCCTCGCTGCCCTATTTCGTCGCGCTCGAACGCGGCTTCTTCAAGGAGCAGAACATCGAGCCGGAAATGACCAAACTGATGGGTGGTCCGCCGAACGTCGCGGCGATGATGACCAACCAGATCGAGGTCTCGGCCGTTCTCGTCACGCTCGAGGGGCTGAATGCCAATGTAAAGAAGCCGGGTGTCGCGATGTATATCGCGCTGAACAGCCAGACCAAGGTCTGGAAGATGGAGCAATTCGTGGTCCGCAACGGCTTCAAGGCCGAGACGATCGCCGACCTCAAGGGCGCCAAATTGATGTCGGCGCCCGGTCCGGCCAATCTCAACACCGCCAAGGCCATCCTGGCCAAAAACGGCCTGAAGGACGGCGACTACACCATCGACCAGCTCGACATGGGCCAGCACATCAATGCGATGACCGCCCGCACGTTCGACGGCGGCTATACGCTCGAGCCCAACGCCTCGATGATGATCAAGGCCGGTGTCGCGCGCTCGCTCGAAGCCGGCGTGATCTCCAAATATATCCTTGGCGATGAAGAGGCCGACGCCTATGCGGCGGGCTGCGCCATGACCGGCGATTTCATTGCCAAGCGGCCGGACGTCGCAAGACGCTTCGCCACGGCATGGGGCAGGGCCATCGACTTCATCAACAAAAATCCCGACGAAGCGCGCAAATATCTCGCGGGGAATACGTTCACGCCCGATAACGTCGTCGATATGGTGTCGATGCTGGGCTATGTCATGGCCGGCGACATGAGTGCCAAGCAGATCGGCGACCTGCAGAAGCTGGCCGATTTTGGCAATTCGATCGGGGTCGTTCCCGAGAAGCTCGACGTCACCAAAGTCCTGCAGAAGTTCTGAGGCGCCCGTGGCCGGAGCCCAATTAGCTGCGCGAGGCGAACCGGCGGGCAAGGTCGCCGATCCATCATCGCGCACCGCGCCTCACGTCACCATTCGCGGCCTCACAAAACGGTTTTCCGACGCCATCATCTACGACAATTTCGATTTCGATATTCCGCGCGGCAAGCTGATGTCGGTGTTCGGCCCCAATGGCTGCGGCAAGAGCACGCTGATCAACATGATCGCGGGACTGTTCCCGGTCGATGCCGGCGAGATCCTGTTCGACGGCCAGCCGCTCTCCAGCATCAAGTTCGGCTACGTGTTCCAGAACTACCGCGAAGCGATGTTTCCCTGGCTGCGCGCATTCGACAATATCGCCTATCCCCTCAAGGTCATGGGCGTGCGGAGAGCTGATCGCACCGCCCGCGTGGAAAAACTCGTCGCCAACCTGAATGTCAGGATCGACCTCTCTCTCTATCCCTACCAGATGTCCGGCGGTCAGCAACAACTGGTCTCCATCATGCGGGCACTGATCGTCGAGCCGGAAATCCTGTTCCTCGATGAGCCGTTCTCGGCGCTGGATTATGAAATGACGCTGTTCATGCGCGAGCAGCTGCAGCGCGTCTTCATGGAGACCGCGACGACCACGGTGCTGGTGTCGCACGATCTGGAAGAGGCGGTGTATCTGTCGGATCGCATCCTGCTGCTGTCGCGGCATCCGGCGCGCGCGGTCGAATTCGTTCATTACGACGCGGCGCGTCCGCGCACGCTCAAGACGATGTCGGAGTCCGACTTCATCAGCACCAAGGCGCATTGCCTCGAAGTGTTCCAGCGCGAGGTTCGCAGGGGATGAGCGCGCGATGAAACGTCTGCAGGTCCTGCTTCCTTTCGTGGGCGTCGCCGTGCTGCTGGCGGTGTGGTCGCTGACGGTCTGGGCGCGCCTGGTCGATCCGGTCCTGCTGCCGTCGCCGATCTCGACCTTCCGCGCGATGTGGATCGGGATGACCAGCGGCAAGCTCGGCGTCGATTTCCTCAAGACGGTCGAGCGCACGATCTATTCGACGGCGATCGCGGCGGTGCTCGCGATCCCGCTCGGCATCCTGCTGGGCTCTTCGGAAAAGGTCTATCGCTCGGTCGAGTTCCTGATCGACTTCTTCCGCTCCACGCCAGCGTCCGCGATGTTTCCGTTGTTCCTGGTGCTGTTTGGCGTCGGCGACCGCACCAAGATTTCGGTGGCCGCGTTCGGCGCCGCGCTGGTAATCCTGTTCAACGTTGCCTATGGCGTGATGAACGCGCGCAAGACGCGCATTCTGGCAGCAAGGGTGATGGGCGCCTCGCGCCTCAGGGTGCTCTGGGACGTGATGCTGCTGGAATCATTGCCGCAGACGTTTGTGGGCTTGCGCAACGGCGTATCGTTGGCGCTGGTGATCGTGGTCGTGGCAGAGATGTTTATCGGTTCGACCGACGGGCTCGGCCAGCGCGTGTTCGAGGCGCAGCAATTGTTCGACATGCCCGACATGTATGCTGCGATCTTCGCCGCGGGCGCGCTCGGCTATGGTCTCAATCTCCTGTTCCTCACGATCGAGCGTCGCTTCGTGCACTGGGCTGGCAAATAACGGAAATTCGATATGACCGAAAATCTAAGCCGCAAGACGGCCGTCGAACTGGCATCCTTGATCGCGACCATGGCCGTCAGCCCGGTCGAGGTGCTGGACGCGCATCTGGCCACCATCGCGCGCGTCAACCCGAAACTCAACGCCATCGTCACGCTGGTCGCCGATGCCGCGCGCGCGTCGGCCCGGGACGCCGAGGCTGCGGTGATGCGCGGCGACAAGCTCGGCGCGTTGCATGGATTACCTGTCGTCATCAAGGATGTGACGCCGACCGCGGGTATCCGCACCACCTACGGTTCGCCGCTGTTCAAGGATAACGTGCCGAGCGAGGACGCCGAAGTGGTGCGGCGCCTGAAGGCGGCCGGCGCCATCGTGCTGGGCAAGACCAACACGCCTGAATTCGCCGCCGGCGCCAATACCTTCAACGACGTGTTCGGCGTGACCCGCAATCCCTGGAATCCGGCGCTGAGCCCGTCGGGTTCTTCCGGCGGATCGGCGGTGGCGGTTGCGACCGGCATGGCGCCTTTGGCGCAGGGCACCGATTTCGGCTGCTCGATCCGGATGCCGGCCTCGTTTTGCGGCATCGTCGGCATACGCCCGACGCCCGGGTTGACGCCGAACTGGCCGATGCCGCTTGCCTGGGACCCCGGTCAGGTCAACGGACCGCTGGCGCGCACCGCCGAAGACGCCGCGCTGATGCTGGACGCGATCGCTGGCTTTGGCCGGATATCGCCGATCTCGGTCGCGCCGCCCTGGGTTAGCGCGCGGGCCATTGTAGCTGATGCGAAGGACACAACGGGCCTGCGTATCGCCTACGTCTCCGACATCGCCGGTATCGGCGTCGAGCCGGAAATCGATGCGATCTGCCGCGCGACCGCGCTGTCGCTGCGCGACGCCGGCGCCGTGGTGGAGGAGATCGCGTTCGATATCTCCGACGGCAAGTCGCCCTATCAGGCCTGGCGCGGGCTTTGGATGGTCGGGCAGCAATTCGCCAATCTCGATCATCTGGAGGAGTTCGGCGTCAATCTTAAAGGCAACGTCAAGGCGGGGCTGAAGGTTGGCCCGCTGGATTTTGCCGCGTCCGAACAGAAGCGCGCTCAGCTATTTCAGCGTTTTGCAAGATTCTTCGAGCACTACGACCTCCTGATCACGCCGCAATCGCCGGTCAAGCAATTCCCGGTGGAGATGAATTTTCCGACGCTGATCAACGGCAAGAAGCTGGAAAATTACACCGATTGGATCGCCGGCTCGTTCCTGATCACCCTGATGAGTCTGCCCGGCGGCAGCGTACCGGCCGGCCAGACCAGCGACGGGTTGCCGGTCGGAATCCAGATCGTCGGTCCGCGCTTCGAGGAGCCAATGATCCTGTCGGTGATGAAGGTCGTGCAGCAGGCCCACCCGATCGGCTGGCCGCCTCACGCCTGAGTTGAGGCCGTGCGCGAAGCAAAGGCCGCGAGCGAGGTCGGCGGGCGCCCGAGCAGCCAGCCGAGCACATTGGGATTACCCCTGAGGCCGTTGCGCGCATAGGCGCGAAACATTTTTATCAGTGTCTCGCGCTGATAATCCGCGATACCCATGCAGCGTGCGCGCTTGTCCCAGGTCTCGACGCCCTCGGCTTCGGCGCGAACGGCCTTGTTCAGCGCCCGGCCGAAGGTCTCGGCGATCTCGATCTGGCTGAGCGGCGGCGTTCCCGCCAGTTCGTAGGTGGCGCTGGAGTGGCCGCGATTGGTCAGTACGATTGCGGCGGCTTCGGCAACATCGTCGAGATCGACAAGGCTTAGCCGCGTTTCGACCGGGTAGGGCACGCGGTAGATGCCGCGGACGACCATTCGGTCCCATTCGGCCAAGCTGTTCTGCATATAGGCGGTCGGCTGCAGAATGGTGATGTCCAACCCGGAGCTGAGCAGCATCTCCTCGACCCGCAGCTTGTTCCAGTGATGCGGCATCGCCTCGATCTGCGGATGCAGCACGGAGTGATAGACCAGACGCGGGACGCCCGCGTTGGTCGCGGCGGTAATGAGCGCCTTGGCAAAAGCGATTTCGTGCGGACTGACGTTGGCACAGATGTGATAGATCGCTTCCGCTCCCCGCACCGCCCGCAAGAGCGCATCCGGATCGTCCATCTCGCCCGCGACGATCTCGGAAGCGCCCATGGTGTTCAGATCGGCTCCATGCGCCAGGCTCCGGACAAAGGCACGCACCGGCGCGCCGCGCGCGCCCAGCGCCTTGACGACGGCCTTTCCGGTCTTGCCGCCCGCGCCGGTGACCAGGATCATGCGCAATATCCCGACGCGTACCTAGCGCTTCGCATTCTTTGTGAGCTCGAACAGCCGGCTCGGACTGAGCGGAATCTCCAAAAGCTCCACGCCGCGGGCTTTCAGGTCGAGCGCGTCTTCGATCGCCTGCGCGAACAGCGGGCCGCCGGGAATGGCTCCGGCTTCGCCGGCGCCCTTGATGCCCATCGGGTTGAGCGGCGACTTTGTTACGGTGTGGCCGAGCTCCATGCGCGGCACTTCCATCGCCGTCGGCAGCAAGTAGTCGGCGAGCGAGGCGTTGAGCAGTTGCCCCTGGTCGTCGAACACCAGTTTCTCGTAGAACGCGTTGCCGATACCCTGCGCGACGCCGCCGTGAATTTGTCCGGCCAGGATCATCGGGTTGATCACGGTGCCGCAGTCATGCACCACGACATATTTCAGGATTTTCAGGTCGAAGGTGCGCGGATCCATCTCGACGATCATGGCGTGGACGCCATTGGCCGTCGCGCCCATCTTGGGGCCGAAATACTGGGTCGATTCGAGGCCGGGCTCGGTGCCCGGCTCGACCGCGCCGCGCATCGGATTGGCCTGGTTGGCGAGATCGCCGAGTTTGACGAATTTGCCGGGGACCCCGACGATGGAAACCTTGCCGTCCTCGAGCACGAGGTCATCCTCGGCGCATTCAAAGAGATCGCTGGCGAGTTTCAAGGCCTTCTTGCGCACCACTTTTGCAGCTTCGTTGACGGCGTTGCCCGCGACTACGGCGCCGCGGCTGGCAAAGGTGCCGGCGCCCCAATAGAACTGGTCGGTATCGCCGGTGACGACGTCGACATCGGCGACCTCGACCCCAAGCTGGTCGGCGGCGATCTGGGCAAACACCGTGAAGTGTCCCTGGCCCTGGGTGCCGATCCCGGTGGCGACGCTGACCTTGCCGTTGGATTGCACCTGGACCTTTGCCCCTTCATAGGGGCCGATGCCGGTGCCTTCGACATAGCAGGCGACGCCGATGCCGAGATGGCGGCCTTGCAGCCGCGCCGCCGCCTGTTCGTCCTTGAAAGTCCCGTAGCCGATCGCGTCCAGTGCCATGTCGAGCACCGGCTCGTAATTGCCGCTGTCGTATTCGAGCACCTCGAAATCCTGGTAGATGATGTCATTGCTGTAGGGGAACGCATCGGGCGGAATCAGATTCCGCCGCCGGATTTCGGCAGGATCGATGTTCAGTTCATGCGCGGCGAAATCGAGCAGGCGCTCCATCACGAACACGCCGTGCTGGCGTCCGGCGCCGCGATAGGGCGTGACGATCGGCAAATTGGTGAACACCTGCGTGAACGTGCTGTCGTAGTTCGGCACGACATAGGGGCCGAGCAGGGTGCACTGGCTGTTGATCGGCACTGTCAGCCCATAGGGATCGTAGGCGCCGCCGTCGTGCAGGAACACGTCCTTGATGCCGAGGATCTTTCCGTCCCTGGAAAGCGCGATCTCGGCGTCGTGGATCTGCCCGCGCTCGTGGGTGGTGGCGAAGAAATGCTCCAGCCGGTCCTCGATCCATTTGATCGGCCGGTTCAGTTTCATCGACACCCAGGGAAGCAGCACCTCCTCGGGGTAGAACATCATGATCTTCGGTCCGAAACCGCCGCCGACGAAGGGCGCGATGACGCGAACCTGTCGCTCGTTGAGGCCGAGCATGCCGGCGAGACCGTTGCGGACGAACACCGGCGCCTGGGTAGTGTCCCAGATCGTCATCTGGTTGGCGCGGCCATCCCATTGCGCGACCACGCCGCGGGTTTCGATCGGCGAGGAAATGCCGTGCTCGTACCAGAAACGGCGCCTGATGATGCAATCGGCCTTGGCGGCGGCCGCGGCATAATTGCCCCTGGCCTGGCGGACATGCGCCGACACGTTGGAGCCGACATCGTCATGCACCAGCGCCGATCCGGCGCTTAAGCCTTGTTCCAGATCGACCACTGCCGGAAGCTGTTCGAGTTCGACATCGATGTCGTCGAGCGCGTCCTCGGCGATGTAGCGGCTTTCCGCGATCACGATCACCAGCGGTTCGCCGACGTGGCGAACCTTGTCTTTCGCCAGCGGGACCTGGGTGCGCTCGTGGAAGACGATGCCGTCGATCGGGGGCGGCGGCACCAGGATCGGACCGGGTTGCCAGTAGGCGCCGAGGTCGCCGGCGACATAGGCGGCAACGACGCCGGGACGCTGCAGCGCCTTCGAAACATTGATCTTCAGGATCCGTGCATGCGCCACCTGGCTGCGCAGGAACGCGGCGTGCAGCATGCCCGGCAGTTCGACGTCATCGATGAACAGGGCCTGGCCGGTGAGAAGCCGGCGGTCCTCGTTGCGCCTGATCGGTTCGCCGAAGGTGCGGGTGGACATGGCAGTCAGCCCCGCATCCGCATCGCGGCCGTCATCACCGCATCGACGATGTTCTGGTAGCCGGTACAGCGGCACAGATTGCCCGACAGCGCCTCGCGCACCTCGTCTTCGCTGGGTGAGGTGTTTTCATCGAGAAAGGCCGTCATGGTCATGAGAATGCCGGGCGTGCAGTAGCCGCATTGCAGGCCGTGATGGTCGTGCATCGCCTGCTGCAACGGGTGGAATTCGCCATCCTTGCCCGCCAGGCCTTCGATGGTCGAAATCTCGTGGCCCTTGGCCTGTACGGCCAGCATCAGGCAGGAACGAATGGGCTCGCCATCCAGCAGCACGGTGCAGGCGCCACAGACGCCATGCTCGCAGCCGACATGGGTGCCGGCCAGCGCCAGTTCGTGGCGGAGGAAATCGCTGAGCAGCATGCGCGATTCGACGCGGCGGGTATAACGCACCCCATTCACCGACAGCGTGATGTCGTGGTGGTCAATGTCCATCGCATGCCCGCTGGTAAGCCGTCTGCAGCGCGCGTTCGGCGAGAACGCCCGCGACGTGGCGCTGATAATCCGCGGTCGCCTGGACGCTGCCGGCCGGATCGATCATGGCCTGTACCAATGCAGCGACGTCTTCGAGTGCGTGCGGGGTTACCGCGTGTCCGATCAGGACATCGGCGGCCGAACTGGCATTGACCGGCGTCTCGGCGACGCCGCAAAAAGCCAGGCGAACCTCGCTGCATTTGTCTTCATTGCCGAGCGTCACCATCGCCGCGACGCCGGCGATGGCAAAGTCGCCGCGCCGGCGCGCGATCTCCATGAAGCAGGACCCGGTGCGCGGCTTCGACAACGGCAACCCCACTTCCACAAGCATTTCCTCAGGCGCCAGATCGGTCGTCAGCGCGCCCACGAAAAAATCGGAAGCGGCAATCCACCGTTCCTGTTTTGCGGTCTGAACGCGGAACCGGGCGCCGAGCGCCACGGCGATCGCGGGAAGCTCGGAGGCCGGATCGGCGTGCGAAAGATTGCCGCCGATCGTGCCGCGATTTCGGATCTGCGGGTGCGCGATATGCGGCAAGGCCTCGGCGATCAACGGAAACGCACGTGCGAAGCCCGCATCGCGCTGCAGCGCCCGGTAGCGCGTCAGCGGCCCAAGGCGAACCGTATCGGTGGAGGCGCCGATACCGGCGAGATCCCCGATCTCGTTGATGTCGATCAGGATCGCTGGCCGGGCCAGCCGGAAATTCATCGCCGGCAGCAGGCTCTGTCCGCCGGCCAGAAATTTCGCGTCGTCGCCATGTTCCGCCTTGAGCGCGAGCGCCTGCGCGATCGAATGGGCGGCGATATATTTGAAGGGGGCAGGCTTCATGGCGCTCGCGGGCAAAGCAACGGAGACGCGGTTCTCTCACCGCACTGCAAAGTATGCGGCGGCCCTTCGCGCAAGTCAAAAACCGAGCCGTTTTCGGGCCATCTGAAAATCCGATAAGGGCATGTTTGGCCCCGATGGTTGTCGCTGCCCATTAAAATCTCCGCATGCGCAAACATTGAGCGCGCCAATCGCAGCGGCGTTTGTCACTATTTGCGCATGGCGTTGCAAATGCCGAACTCATTGAAGCCAGGTGATCCCCGCGTTACGCTGCGGATGGACGGGCGACAATCGTTCGTCGCGCCGATCGCGCCGGTACGCATGAGCAACGAAGCCGATGCCAGGGTTGAACCAGTGCCGCTGCCGCAACGCCTGGCGGTCGATGTTCGCAATGTTTCACTGACGTTCGAGACCGGCGACGGCAAGGTCGACGCGCTGTCCGACGTCAGCCTGCAGATCGCCGACGGCGAATTCGTTTCCTTCATCGGCCCGTCCGGCTGCGGCAAGACCACGATGCTGCGGGTGATCGCGGATCTGCAGCAGCCGACATCGGGCGCGCTTCTGGTCAACGGCATGAGCGCGGAACAGGCGCGGCTGGAGCGCCGCTACGGCTACGTGTTCCAGGCGCCCGCTTTGTTCCCGTGGCGTACGATCGAGAAGAACCTGAAGCTGCCGCTGGAGATCATGGGATTTTCCGATAGCGAGCAGCAGCAGCGCGCGGCGCGTTATCTGGCGCTGGTCAATCTCACCGGCTTCGAACGGAAGTTTCCCTGGCAATTGTCCGGCGGCATGCAGCAGCGGGTGTCGATCGCGCGCGCCCTGTCGTTCGATCCGGCGCTGTTGCTGATGGACGAGCCGTTCGGCGCGCTCGATGAAATCGTCCGCGATCACCTCAACGAGCAATTGCTGCAATTGTGGGACAAGACCGGCAAGACGGTGCTGTTCGTCACCCATTCCATCCCCGAAGCGGTGTTCCTGTCGACCAGGATCGTGGTGATGTCACCGCGCCCGGGGCGGATCATCGACGTCATCGATTGCAACTTTCCGCGCGACCGCACCCTGGAAATTCGCGAGACGCCGGAGTTTCTGAAGGTCGCGCAGCGTGTCCGGGTCGGCCTTCGGGCGGGACATTGCTATGACGAGTAGCGCGCTCACTCTCCCGGTCTCGGGTGCCGGTGCATGGCGGCGCCATCCGCTGGTCGAGCGTTACGCACCCGTCGTCACAATCGTGCTGGCCCTGATCGCGATCTGGTACGTCGCCGCATTGCTGATGAACCTGTCGCTGGTGCGCGACGGCTTTGAGCGGGAGGAGGCGCCTTACACCGTCTCCGACCTGATCGCGGGCACGATGACGGCCGAGCGGCCGCGGCTGCCGGCACCGCACCAGGTGATCGCAGCCTTCGCCGATTCGGTGTTCGGCTATGCGCCCACCGCGCCACGCAGCCTCGTCTATCATTCCATGGTGACGCTGTCGGCGACGCTGCTTGGCTTCATGCTCGGCGCGGTGCTCGGCATCGCGCTCGCGCTGATGATCGTGCACAGCCGGGTATTGGAGAAGAGCCTGCTGCCATGGATCATCTGCTCGCAGATGGTGCCGATCCTGGCGCTGGCGCCGATCTTCGTCGTGGTGCTCGGCGCGATGGGGTTGCAGGGACTGCTGCCGAAGTCGATCATTTCGGCCTATCTGTGCTTCTTCCCGATCACGATCGGGATGGTGAAGGGCTTTACTGCGCCTGATCCGATGCAGCTTGATCTGATGCGGACCTGGTCGGCGACCTCGAGGCAGGTGCTATCCAAGCTGCGCTGGCCGTCGGCTGTCCCTTATCTCTTCGCCAGCCTCAAGGTCGCGATCTCGATTTCGCTGATCGGTGCCATCGTCGCCGAATTGCCGACCGGCGCCGAAGCCGGCATCGGCGCGCGGCTGCTGGCCGGCTCCTATTATGGCCAGACCGTCCAGATCTGGTCGGCGCTGCTGGCATCGGCGATTCTGGCCTCCGGCCTGATCGGGCTGGTGAGCCTGACCGAACGGATCGTTGCGCGGCGAATGGGGACGCGGCCATGAATCCGCGACGGCTCAGATTGGGATATATCCTGGCCGTGGCCGGCATGCTGCTTGCCCTGGTGTTGCCGCTCTCGACGCTGGGGGCCGCCCCCTTGCCGGCGCGGCCGATGCTGCTGGCATTGTCGCTTGCGGCGGCACTGCTGTTCGCCGTTGCCGCCTGGGCAGGTGGGTCGCGTTCCATCGCCTTCGGCTTCGCCGGCGTTTTCTGCGTCGCAGTGACCGCGCTTGTCCTGCTGCGCGACGCAAGCGTCAGCGGTTCGGCCGGCGCGGGTTTCTGGGCCATGGTGCTGGCGGTCTGGCTCGCCGCCGCGCTCGGCGTGATGCAACTTGCCTCGGCGCGTCCGCGCGACGAGCGCGCGCGGCGCGCGCTCAATCTTGCGGTTCCGCTGCTGTTCGGCGCGGCGGTGTTTTATCTCTGGGAAGTATGGGTACGCGGCTTCGGGGTATCCCCGGTGATCATGCCGGCGCCGAGCGCAGCGGCGGCGAGGTTCGCGTCGTCGCTGGCCGTGCTCGGCGGCGACTTCGTGCAGACCTTCATTCGCGGCGTGCTGATCGGATATGTGATCGGCTGCGGCGCGGGGCTCCTGGTTGCGATCGTTGCGCAGCGTTTTGCCTTTCTCGGTCGCGGCCTGCTTCCGCTCGGCAATTTCTTTTCGGCACTGCCGCTGGTCGGCGTGGCGCCGATCATGGTGATGTGGTTCGGTTTCGACTGGCCGTCGAAGGCCGCGGTGGTTGCGCTGGTGACGTTCTTCCCGATGCTGGTGAACACGCTCGCCGGCCTTTCCGCGTCCGGGCACATGGAACGCGATCTGATGCGATCCTATGGCGCGGATCATCGCCAGACCCTCGCAAAGCTCTATCTGCCCGCCGCGCTGCCGTTCATTTTCAATGCGCTGAAGATCAACGCCACACTGGCGCTGATCGGTGCGATCGTTGCCGAATTCTTTGGAACGCCGACGCAGGGCATCGGCTTTCGCATCTCCACGGAAGCGGGACGAATGGCGCTCGACATGGTGTGGGCGGAAATCGCGCTCGCCGCGATCGCGGGAATGGCTTTCTACGGACTTGTCGCGCTCGCCGAGCGCGCGACCACTTTCTGGCATCCATCCTATCGGACCTGACTCGGCGGGTCCTAACGAGCTTCGGAGTATCGAATGAAGAGAATAGCGGCAATCGCAGCAGGCATGACAATGGGTTTGTCGCTGGCGACAGCGCAAGCGGCGGACACGGTCACCATCCAGCTGAAATGGGTCGCGCAGGCCCAGTTCGCCGGGTACTTCGTGGCCAAGGAGAAGGGATTCTACAAGGACGCCGGCCTCGACGTCACGATCAAGCCGGGCGGCCCGGACGTGGCGCCGCCGCAGGTAATCGCCGGCGGCGGCGCCGACGTCGTGGTCGACTGGATGCCGTCGGCATTGGCGTCGCGCGAGAAGGGCGTGCCGCTGGTCAACATCTCGCAGACCTTCAAGAAGTCCGGCCTGGAGCTGACCTGCCGGGCCGACACCGGCATCAAGAAACCCGCCGACTTCAAGGGCAAGACCATCGGGATCTGGTACGGCGGCAACGAGTATCCGTTCCTGTCCTGGATGTCGAAGCTCGGCTACAAGACCGACAGCTCGCCGGGCGGCATCAAGATCATCAAGCAGGGCTTCAACGTCGATCCGATCCTGCAGAAGCAGGCCGATTGCGTTTCGACCATGACCTACAACGAATATTGGCAGGTCATCGATGGCGGCTTCAAGCCGAGCCAGCTGGTGGTCTTCAAATATGAGGACGAGGGCGTTGCCACGCTGGAGGACGGTCTGTGGGTGCTGGAAAAGAATCTCAAGGACCCGGCGTTCGTGACCAAGATGGCGAAATTCGTCAAGGCCTCGATGAAGGGCTGGGAATACGCCAAGGCCCATTCGGACGAAGCGGTGAAGATCATCCTGGCCGGCGACTCCACGGGCGCGAAAACCGAGAAGGACCAGAAGCGGATGATGGGCGAAATCGCCAAGCTGCTCGGTCCCGCCGACGGCAAGCTCGACGTCAAGGATTACGACCGTACGGTTGCGACCCTGATGTCCGGCGGATCGGATCCCGTCATCACCAAGAAGCCGGAAGGCGCCTATACCTTCGCCGTCTATGAGGCGATGAAATAATCGCAAGCCGGCATCCGACAAACAAGCGGGCGGCCGGCGCAGTTCGGCCCCCCAAGCAACCAGAACAGCCATCGACACTTGCCTGGACTTCGTAGCGATCGCGTATCGGGAGCCGACCGCCGCAGTATCGGCGGACAGGTTGAGCATGCATCCCGATAACAGGAACAGAACTTATTATGTTGTGGTGAGTCGCCGCGGTGACGGTACCGATCCCTTCTGCTGGGAGATCCGTCGCCGGCGCGAGGCCATGGGCGTCAAGGTTTCCGGCTCGGGCTATCGCTCCCATCGGGCAGCGCACGATGCCGGCAACCGGGCGCTGGACCGGTTGCTGGACGACCTTTCCAAAGAGAGCGAGACAAGCCGCTGACCAGGCGCGGTCAACGAACCTATAGCCTTTTCCGTTTCGATAAAATCGAAACGGGGCTCTAGATTCCTGATTTAACGCGTTTTCTTCACGCGAACCGGTATCCACTTCGCTTGAAAACGCCTTAGCGTAACTTCCCCGCACGCGGCGGAAATCCGCAGATGAACACTCGGCGCCGCGAGGTGATCGACAGGGGCAGTCTCGAACCGCTCGCAAGGACGACTATTCCATCATACGCCTCGATGCGTTGCAGGAGATCGTTGATTTCGATTTTCGAATAACGGTCGTGTGCATCCTTCACGCTCGTGCGCTTTCCGAACAGCGCTTCGGCCTCGTCGAAAAGCAGTAGAGCACCGTTGGCAGCGGCGTCGGAGAATACTCGGTCAAGATTCTTTTCAGTTTCGCCGATGTATTTGCTCACCACCGCGGAGAGGTCGACACGAAGGAGATCGCGCCCCAATCTCTTCGCCAGCGCCGCCGCCGCCGCGGCATTCGCGCCGCCGAACAGCAGCGCCCTGCGTCTGGAGCCGGTACGCAGATTCGCCGTTGCGGCAATCGCTCGGACTTGCGCCATCTCCCTGACGGTCAATCCGGCTCTCTGGCCCGACACGGCCCTGGCCAGCTTGCCAACTTCAGAAGGCTGTTTCATGCCATGCCTTCGGCCAGGCGCGGACGGTCGCTAATGCGCCCATGTCCGGCACCTTAACGGATCATCGGCGTTCGATCACCATGGATCGACGCGGCAAGCCGTCCCTCACTCCTTCTTCTGCCCCGACATTTCCACCACCTTGCGCCAGCGCTCGGTTTCGGTGGTGAGCATGGCGGTGAATTCCCTGGCGTTGCCGGCAATCGGAATCGCGCCGAGGTCGCCGAGCCGCTGCTTGATGTTGGGGTCGGCAAGCGCCGCGTTGATTTCCTTGTTGAGGAGATCGACGATCTCCTGCGGCATGCCGTGGGGAGCCCCGACGCCGTAGAACGAGCTGGTTTCATAGCCATGCAGGGTGTCGCCGATCGGCGGCACGTCCGGCATCGTGTCCGACCGCTCTTTCGTGGTCACGCCAAGTGCGCGCAGCTTTCCGGTTCGCACGAATTCGAACGAGGAGGTGACGTTGTCGAACATGCCCTGGATCTGCCCGCTCATCACGTCGGTGAGGCCCGGCGCCGAGCCGCGATAGGGCACGTGAACGAACTGGACGCCGGCCATCGCCTTGAACAATTCGCCGGACAGATGCAGCGAGGTGCCAATGCCGGAGGATGCGATGCTCATCTTGCCCGGATTGGCTTTGGCATAGGTGATGAATTCCGCGATGGTGTGGACGGGAAGGTCGTTGTTGATCACCAGCACCAGCGGAATGCGGGCGACGCCGGCAACCGGCGCAATGCCCTTGGCGAAGTCGAACGGCAGCGTCGGGTCGAACGAGGCGTTGATCGCGTTCGCGGTAGAGGTGAGCAGCAAGGTGTAGCCGTCGGGCGGCGAGGCGATTACCGCCTGGGTGCCGATATTGCTGCCGGCGCCCGGTTTGTTCTCGACGATGAAGGGCTGGCCCAGCCGCTCCGACAGGCGCTGGCAGACCAAACGCGACAGCACGTCGGTGGCGCCGCCCGCGGCGTAGGGGACGATCCAGCGCACGGGATGAGATGGGTAAGCCTGCTCAGCCCGCGCCGGCGCCGCCAGGCCGGCGACAAACGTCATTCCGAAGCCCGCGGCCGAGTGGAGGAAAGCTCGTTTGTTGATCATCGCGGCCTCTCATTTCTTGTCGAGGCCGATATTGCAAGATTCGTGCTGCGCCGCACGCCGTTCCCGTCATCGTGGTAAAATTCGGGTGCGGTCGACAGCGCCAAGAATGCGCGCCGCGCAGGCGATTGCCGGCGCTTTAATCAGCCTGCAAATTCCTGGCAACAGCAACGCGGTCTTTACTGTCCTGATTAACGCCTGGTCAGCCAAGTGCGGTCTATAGCTGTCCGGGATCGAATTATAGCCCGGGGAA
The DNA here is from genome assembly GCF_900129505.1 of Bradyrhizobium erythrophlei. Taxonomy (NCBI): domain Bacteria; kingdom Pseudomonadati; phylum Pseudomonadota; class Alphaproteobacteria; order Hyphomicrobiales; family Nitrobacteraceae; genus Bradyrhizobium; species Bradyrhizobium erythrophlei. The sequence continues at coordinate 3,565,809 of NZ_LT670818.1, forward strand.
CAGCAGCCACTTTGGCCATGAGCGCAGAAACCACCGAACAATGGGCGCCACCTGAGAACACGTCGCCGCGCGCAAAACCGTCGGCCGCCAAGAGCTGGCTGAAGGCGATCGAGCTCACCTCGCGCATCGAGGCCAATCCGTCCCGATTATTTGCCGACGTGGTGGAGGATTGGTCGAACGAGCAGCCGGACCGTCCCGCGTTGATTTCGGAGACCGAGACCTTCAGTTACCGCACGCTGGCCGAGCGGATCAATCGTTATGCGCGCTGGGCGTTGTCGGCGGGAATTGAAGCCGGCGATACCGTGTGCCTGATCATGCCGAGCCGGCCGGATTACATCGCCGCCTGGCTCGGCATCACCAAAGTCGGCGGCGTGGTGGCACTGATCAACACCAGGCTGGTCGGGCTGTCGCTATCCCACTGCATCAACGTCGCGGATGCCGACCATGTCATCCTCGCGGACGAACTCGGCGGCGTCTTCGAAACCGCGCTGCCCTATCTGAACCGCGCGCCGAAAATCTGGATCCACGGCAGCCGCGGCAACGACGCCAGCATCGATGCCATGCTGGACGCCATGGACGCCATCCCGCTTCAGCCGTCCGAGCGGCGGGCCGTTACCATCAACGGTCGCGCGCTGTTGATCTACACTTCCGGCACCACCGGCCTGCCGAAGGCCGCCAGCATCAGCCATCGCCGCATCCTGAACTGGGGCGGCTGGTTTGCCGGACTTACGGGTGCTTCCATCGACGACCGGCTGTACGATTGCCTGCCGGTCTATCACAGCGTCGGCGGCATCGTCGCACCCTGCAGCATGCTCTGCGCGGGCGGCTCGGTGGTGCTGGCGGACAAATTTTCGGCGAGCGAGTTTTGGCACGACATCGTGCGCTGGGACTGCACGCTGTTCCAGTATATCGGCGAGCTCTGCCGCTATCTGCTGCGGGCGCCGCCGTCCGAATACGAAACCGGCCATCGGCTCCGGCTCGCCTGCGGCAACGGTCTGCGCGGCGATATCTGGGAGGCGTTTCAGGCACGCTTTGCGATTCCGCAGGTCCTTGAATTCTATGCCGCCACCGAGGGTAATTTCTCGCTCTACAATGTCGAGGGCAAGCCGGGCGCGATCGGCCGGATTCCGCCGTTGCTGGCGCATCGCTTTCCGGCCGCGATCGTCCGCGTCGACATGGATTCCGGCGCGCCGGTCCGCGGCGAAGACGGCCTTTGCATGGCCTGCGTCCGCGGCGAAGCCGGTGAAGCCGTCGGCCGCATCGGCGTGGCCGACGAGGGCGGTGGCCGCTTCGAGGGTTATACCGATGCCGAGGAGACCGAGAAGAAAGTGCTGCGCGATGTTTTCGCGAAAGGCGATGCCTGGTTTCGCACCGGCGACCTGATGAAGCTCGACGCCGCCGGCTTCTTCCACTTTGTCGACCGGGTCGGCGACACCTTCCGCTGGAAAGGCGAGAATGTCGCGACGTCGGAAGTGAACGCGGCGGTTACGGACAGCCCGGGCGTCGTCGATGCCGCCACCTATGGCGTCGCTGTCCCCGGCGCCGACGGCCGCGCCGGAATGGCCGCGATCGTGGTCGATGAGGGTTTTGATCTTGCGCAACTCGCAGATCATCTGTCGCGCCGGCTGCCGGTCTATGCCCACCCGGTCGTTATTCGACTTTGCGCTGCACTCGACACCACCGAAACCTTCAAGCAGAAGAAGCAGCAGCTGGCCCGCGAGGGATTCGATCCGCGGCTGGTGACGGATCCGCTGTTCTTCCGGGACCCGGCGTCGGGCGCCTATCGCGAACTCGCCGCCGCGAACTATGCGCGCATTCTGGATGGTTCGATCCGACTGTAGTCGCTGCCGGCTCTATGCATGTCGGTGACGAGCGTCGGGCCCGCGGTCGCGCGCCAACGATCTCGCCGGATTCGGTTCCATGTTCCGGCGAAATCGAAGCATTTTGTCAACCATCGCATTTACCAATGAACGCGAAAGATCGGCGCATGACCGGTTTGCTTCACGTTTTCGCACTATCATGACCGCTTCCAATCGATCGGAAGGCGAAAGAGACCATGTCGGTAAGGTTAAGGATTATCTCAGCGATGCAGCAGATCGCCACGGAACAGCAGGTGACCTTGCCGCCGCTTACCGACGAACTGTCGCTGCACGAAACCGGTTTCGATTCGCTCGGCTTTGCGATCCTGGTTGCGCGGCTCGAGGATGACCTCGGCATCGATCCGTTCACGATATCGGAGGACGTTGCGTTTCCGCTCACGGTAGGTGATTTCGTCAGGGCCTACGAAAATGTCCCCGCGTGAAATCTTCACGCTCCGCGACTATCTCGGTCCGGAGCTGAAGGGCCGCACCATTTCGGATGGGCGGCGGGTCGTGTCACTGACGGACATCCTTGAACAGACTTGCCTGGTCGGCCGCTTTGGCGAGCTCTCCGGCCGCTCGGTGCTGCTCGCCGTTTCCGATCAGCTGATATCGGCGCTAGCGATGACGGAACTCGACGGCGTGGCGCGGCGAATGCTGCTGTGTCCGCCGGATCTTAGGGCCGATCACGTTCAAACCCTGATCGACGAAGCCGAAATCGATGCCATCGTCACCGACCAGCCATCACGCTGGGCGGATGTCGGCGTTTATCTGGTGATGGCGGCCCGTGCGCCCGAGCGCCGCGGCACCAAGGCAAAGACCGAGCGCGCGACCGAATGGCTGATGCTGACGTCCGGCACTTCGGGCGTACCGAAGATCGTCGGCCATACGCTGGAGGCACTGACCGGCGCGATCGTCGCCGACGGTCCGGCCCGCGGCACCCCGCCGGTGTGGGCGACCTTCTACGACATCAGGCGCTATGGCGGCCTCCAGATTTTCCTGCGCGCCATCCTCAGCGGCGGCTCGATGGTGCTGACCGAGCCCGGCGAGGCGCTCGCCGATCACGTCGCCCGCCTCAATGCCATGGGCGTCACGCACATCTCCGGCACGCCGTCGCATTGGCGCAAGCTTCTGATGAGCGGCGCGGCTTCGGGCTTTTCTCCACGCTATGTCCGGCTGTCCGGTGAAATCGCCGACCAGGCGGTGCTCGATGGTCTGCGCAAGGCCTTTCCCGACGCCTCGATCGGGCACGCTTACGCTTCGACCGAGGCGGGCGTCGGCTTTGCCGTCAATGATGGCCTCGAGGGCTTTCCCGCCAGCATGATCGGGATCAACCGCGATGGCGTCGAAATGAGGGTCGTGGACGGAGCGCTGCGGATCCGCTCGACGCGGACAGCGCATGCCTATGTCGGTCGCGACGCGGCAGCGCTCACCGACGGCGACGGCTTCGTCGATACCGGCGACATGGTGGAACTGCGCGGCGACCGCTATCACTTCGCCGGAAGGCGTGGCGGCATCATCAATATCGGCGGCTTGAAGGTTCATCCCGAGGAGATCGAGGCCGTCATCAACCGCCATGATGAGGTGCGGATGTCGCGCGCCAGATCGCGCAAGAGCCCGATCACCGGTTCGATCGTGGTCGTCGATGTCATCCTGGCCGATGGCTGCGACGCCAGCCGCGGCGACGAGATCCGGAAGAAGATTCTGGCGGACTGCCGGGCCCAGCTGCCGTCGCACAAGGTGCCCGCGATGATCAAATTCGTGGACGCCCTGGACATCACGGCGGCCGGAAAGCTGGCGCGAACCGATGCATAATGTGGTGGTGACCGGCGGCAGCCGCGGCATTGGCCTTGCCATCGCGCGGCGGCTGGCTGCGGCCGGCTATAATGTGATCGCGGTGGCACGGCGCGAGAGCGAGGAGCTACGCGAAGTCAGCCACGGCGTGGTGCAGCAAGGCAGAGGCGGTCTTCATTTCAGGGCATTCGATCTCAGCGCGACCGACGCCATTCCGGTGTTCGTGAAGGGATTGCGCGACGAATTCGGCGCGATCTACGGCCTCGTCAACAATGCCGGCATCGGCAGCGAGGGCCTGCTCGCCACCATGCACAACACTGATATCGAGGCGCTGGTGCGTCTCAACGTGCTCTCGCCGGTGATACTGACGAAATATGTCGTGCGCCACATGATGGCCGACGGCGCCGGCCGCATCATCAACATGTCCTCGATCATCGCCTCCACAGGCTATAACGGCCTGTCGGTCTATGGCGCCACCAAGGCCGCCGCGACCGGCTTCACCCGGTCCCTGGCGCGCGAAGTCGGCAAGCTCGGGATCACCGTCAACGCGATCGCGCCCGGCTTCATCGATACCGAGCTGACGCAAACCCTCTCGGACGATCAGCGCAAGCGTATCGCCGGCCGCAGCGCCTTGCGCCGGCTGCCGGACACCGACGATGTCGCCCGTATGGTCGAATATCTCCTGGGCGATGGTGGCCGCAACATCACCGGCAGCGTGTTGACCATCGACGCCGGCAACACCGCCTGAACTGCACTTCATTTCTGCTTGCACATCGCTGCAATACGGTCCCTCGCGCTTGATTTCAATCAAGTGCTACGGGTGTGTTTTCGGCAAGAAGTCGGGCAAGGTTTCATCGGCATGGAATGAGCAATGGCATTTGAGCGCGTCCTGCGGTGGGCACTCGTCATCATCGCGGTTACCGGCCTGGCGGCCGGCATCGCCGCTCGTGCCGCAACGATGCGCCGGCGCTGGCCAGCGCCGATGTTGGGATCGCGCTCGGTGCCCGCGGCGCCAGCATAACGATGAACGTCTCGACTCGCGGGAATGCCGCAATCGCCATGCGGTCGAGTCGATGGATCCGCGCAAACCGCCTGCCGTTCAAATGACGGTGGCCGCGATGAAGGCAGGGGCGACGCGCATCGACTGCCACGGAGGCCTTCCTGCCGAGCCGGCGAACGAATCGGCAAAAAAGTAGACTTTTCCGGAGGTTCCCGGCGGAGGATGGGGCGATCTTTCTCGCTCCGAAGCTCTAGTCGGAGCGTCGTTCGATCAACATCTGACATAGGTCAAGATTGACCTCTGCCCATTTAGTATCCATGCGGCGGGGTTGTGCTAACAAGACCGCCCCGGGGGGCAGTCGAAGCCTTTCAGCGCTGGTTAAAGTGATTTAATGATCCTCTGGCCGATCCTTGCATTGATGACGCTTACGGCGATGGCCGCGGTCTGGTGGCCGCTCGCACGCCGTCAGAAGTCCGTCCGTTCGGGAAGCGACGTTGCTGTTTACCGCGACCAGCTCGACGAGATCGATCGCGACGAGACTGCCGGCCTGGTTGGCGGCGCGGAGGCCGAAGCCGCGCGGGTCGAAGTATCGCGCCGCCTGATCGCCGCCGCGGAAGTTGCCAGGGCGGCAAACGCCGCCGCTGCGCCTGTTCCGGCCAGCCGCGCTCGCTGGGCAACGATCGCCGCCGCCGTCCTGCTGCTGCCGCTCGGCGCAGGCCTCATTTATCTTTCGCTGGGCTCGCCGAATCTGGTCCCGGTTTCCATGAATGCAGAAGCCTCCGGACAGCAGCTCCCAAAGGGGATCGAGCAGACCGTCGCCGACGTCGAGAAATATCTCGAGGCCAACCCGAAAAACGGTCGGGGCTGGGAGTTGCTGGCCCCGGTCTATCTTCGTCTCGGACGCTTCGATGACGCCGTCAAGGCGCGGCGCAACGCGCTGGAGATCTTCGGCCCGGATGCCGCGCGGCTCGGGGATCTCGGCGAAGCCATCATCATGGCCTCCAACGGCGCGGTCACCCCGGAGGCCAGGGGCCTGTTCGAGCGTGCCAACGCCGCCGATCCCGAAGATGTGATGGCGCAATATTATCTCGGGCTCAACGCCAAGCAGGAAGGCCGCCTCGACGAGGCGGCGAAGCGATGGAACTCGCTGATCTCGAGCGCCCGTCAGGGCGCGGAGTGGTTGCCGATGGTCAAGGAGGCGCTGGCAGAGATCAGCGAGAAAGGCCCGCCGGGCGCGGTAAAGCTCGCGCCGGCGGGGCCGGACGCGAACCAGGTAGCCGCCGCCGCGCAGATGGCGCCGACCGAGCGCAACAACATGATAGAGGGTATGGTTGCGCGGCTTGCCCAGCGCATGGCCGAAAACGGCTCCGACGTCGATGGCTGGCTTCGCTTGATCAAGGCCTATTCGGTGCTGGGCGAGCGCGACAAGGCGCTGACCGCGGCCGCCAATGCCCGCACGGCGCTGGCCGCAAACAATGATAGTCTGCGCCGCATCGGCGAACTGACCAAAGAGCTCGGACTGGAAGGTTGATGACACGGAAACAGCGGCGCCTGATTTTGATCGGCTCGAGCCTCGGCGTCCTCGCCATCGCGGTGGGACTGGTGCTGAGCTCGCTGCGCGACTCGATCGTGTTCTTCAATTCTCCGACCGACATCGCCGACAACAAGGCCGCTCCGGGCAAGCGCATCCGCCTCGGCGGCATGGTGAAGATGGGCAGCCTCGAGCGCGGCGACAATCTGCAGATCCGCTTCGAGGTGACCGACGGCAACAGGGATATCCCGGTCAGCTACCGCGGCATCGTGCCGGACCTGTTCCGCGAAGGACAGGGCGTCGTCGCCGAGGGTCATGTCGAGCCGGGCGGCACCTTCACCGCCGATACGGTGCTCGCCAAGCACGACGAGAATTATATGCCGCGCGAAGTCGTCGATACCCTGAAAAAGCAGGGGCACTGGCAGGAGACCGCGGCGCCCGTCAAGCAGAGCGCGAGATGAACCGGGAGTCCTCGTCATGATCGCTGAATTCGGTCACTACGCGCTGGTACTGGCGCTGGCGCTGGCGCTGATCCAGTCGTGGTCGCCGGTCGTCGGCGCCCGCAACGGCGACGTGGCGCTGATGAAGCTCGCCGACTCGACCGCGCTGGCGCAATTCGCCTTCGTGGCCATCGCCTTCGGCGCGCTCACTTACTGCTACGTGATCTCGGATTTTTCCGTCGCCAATGTGTTCGAGAATTCGCATTCGCAGATGCCGCTGATCTACAAGTTCACCAGCGTCTGGGGCAACCATGAAGGCTCGATGCTGCTGTGGGTGTTGATCCTGTCCCTGTTCGGCGCGCTGGTCGCGTGGTTCGGAACCAATTTGCCGTCCACGCTCAAGGCCAACGTGCTGGCGGTGCAGTCCTGGATTGCGTGCGCCTTCTATCTGTTCATCCTCTTCACCTCGAATCCGTTCCGGCGGCTGGCCGAGGTGCCGGTCGAGGGCCGCGATCTCAACCCGATCCTGCAGGATTTCGGTCTCGCGGTGCATCCGCCGATGCTCTATCTCGGCTATGTCGGCTTCTCCATCGCCTTCTCCTTTGCGGTCGCGGCCCTGATTGAAGGCCGCATCGATGCAGCGTGGGCGCGCTGGGTGCGGCCGTGGACGCTGCTCGCCTGGATGTGCCTGACGCTCGGCATCGCGATGGGCTCTTACTGGGCCTATTACGAACTCGGCTGGGGCGGCTGGTGGTTCTGGGACCCGGTGGAGAACGCGTCGCTGATGCCGTGGATCGCCGGCACCGCGCTGTTGCATTCGGCCGTGGTGATGGAAAAGCGAAATTCGCTCAAGGTGTGGACCATCCTGCTGGCGATCCTCACCTTCTCGCTGTCGCTGATCGGCACCTTCCTGGTGCGCTCGGGGGTGTTGACCTCGGTCCATACCTTCTCGAACGATCCGGCGCGCGGCCTTTTCATCCTGGTGATCCTGATGGTGTTCATCGGCGGCAGCCTCGCGCTGTTCGCCTGGCGCGCGCCGCTGCTCAAGCAGGGCGGCCTGTTCGCGCCGATCTCGCGCGAAAGCGCGCTGGTGTTCAATAACCTGTTTCTGGCGACCGCTTGCGCCACCGTGTTCGTCGGCACGCTCTACCCGCTGGTGCTCGAGGCGCTCACCGGGGACAAGATCTCGGTCGGCGCGCCGTTCTTCAACCTCACCTTCGGGCCGCTGTTCATCCCGCTCCTGATCGCGGTGCCGTTCGGGCCCTTGCTGGCATGGAAGCGCGGCGATCTCTATGGGGTCGCGCAGCGCCTGCTCGCGGCATGCGCGGTCGCGATGGTCGGGCTCGCCGCGACCTTCGCCGTCGCGGGCACCAAAGCCGTGCTGGCGCCGTTCGGTATTGGCCTTGCCTTGTTCGTGATGGCCGGCGCTCTGACGGACGTCGCGGAACGCGTCGATCTGCGCAGCCTGTCGATCGAAAAGATCGGACGGCGCGCGGCCGGTCTGCCGCGCTCGGCCTGGGGCACGGCGGTGGCGCATTTTGCACTCGGCGTCACGATGATCGGAATTGTCTGCGCAAGCACCTGGGGAAGCGAACGCATCATCGCGCTGAAACCGACGCAGAGCGTTTCCATCAGTGGTTACGATTTGACTTTCGACGGCATGGTCAGCCGCGACGGCTCGAATTACCGCGAGACCGCCGCGCACTTCACGGTGCGCAAGGCAGACAGTGTGATCGGAATCATGGAGCCGTCGAAGCGGGTGTTCCCGTCGCGCGATGGCATGTCGACCACCGAGGCCGCGCTGCTGACGCGCGGTGTCAGCCAGCTGTATCTCTCGCTCGGCGACAGCAATGCCGACGGCTCGATCGCGCTGCGCCTCTATCACAAGCCGTTTGTGCTGCTGATCTGGCTCGGGGCGCTGGTGATGGCCTTCGGCGGCGCGCTGTCATTGTCGGACCGCAGGTTGCGGATCGGCGCGCCGAAGCCGGCGGCGAAGATCGTGGCGCAGCCCGCGGAATGAATTTCTTCATCTCGCGGGGCGGTCGCGCCGCGGCCAGTTCGGACAGGATCTTGGGCCCGGGTTAAAGGACGTCGAATGGTCCGGAGCGTTCGGTTTCTTCTGGTGGCGCTGGCGCTGTTCAGTGCGCCGCCGCTCTATGCCGTCCAGGTGGACGAAATTCTCCCCGATGCGAAGCTCGAGGCGCGCGCCCGGGCGATCTCGCACGATCTGCGTTGCATGGTGTGCCAGAACCAGTCGATCGACGATTCCGAAGCGCCGCTGGCGCGCGATCTGCGTCTGCTGGTGCGCGAGCGCCTCAAGGCCGGCGACAGCGACACCCAGGTGGTCGACTACATGGTGGCGCGCTATGGCGAGTTCGTGCTGCTGAGGCCCCGGATGAGCTGGCATACGGCGATCCTGTGGGCCGCGCCGCTCGCGATATTGATCATCGGCGTGTTTGCGATCGTCTTCTCGGTCCTGCGCCGGTCCGCGCGCCCGGGGCTTCCCGAGACTGAGGCGCTGACGGAAGGCGAGAAACTGAAGCTGAATGCCATCGCCTCGCAATTGGACGGCGCCTAGCCGGTCCTCAATTTCCTGATCTGGATCAAGGCCATGATTCCGGATGTCGGCTCTGATGCGTGAAATTGGCAGCGTGCAGTGTAAGGGGACCCCGGGGGGAAGAGGGCCTCATGGATTACAATGTGTTTTTCGATCGGGCTTTGGGCCAGCTTCATTCGATGATCAGCCGCATGATATTGGGGCTGGATTGAAAGAACCTGGTGAGGTCGTCGCGCGAATACCGGCGCAGCGCCACTTCGCCGATGGCGTCGGCCGAAAAATTATAACGGTCGGCGAACGGCATGCCGAGGAAATCGCCCGGCAACGCAAACGCCAGGACCTGGCGGCGTCCTTCCGGCAGCAGCTTGTAGAGGCGTACCACGCCTTGCGAAAGTCCGAAGACGGTATCGGCGACTGCCCGCTCTGAAGATATCGTCTTTCCCGAACGAAAATAAACCTGCGTCGCCAGCCGCTGAAGTTCGCGGAGTTCGGGCAACTCGGCGGCTTTTCCGCAGAACAGAGAGGGGAAATGAGCACGAGGCATTCGCCATCCCGTTATTGGTGTCCCGGACTGAGTTCTGGAGGAATCTGCCAGCATGGCATCATGTGCCCACCGCGGCCGCGAAGCGTCTTGACCCAAGTCAACCGATTGGCGATACGGCGAAAAAGCCTGCGCGGGTCGGTGCGCCGCCATGGCGCAAAGCGGTCCTTAAGCCAAAGCGTGCCGGCTCGAAGGCGGTCGGCGATCGCTGCTGCGCCCGGCAAGGTGCAGACAAAAGCAGATTTAGGAGCTAGATTGAACAGCCAGGGCGGGCGGCCGCTGAATTGATCCGGATCAATTCAGCGGGACCATTCGGCGTTATTGGCTAACCGCCAGGAACGAGTGCGTCGCGTCAATTCCAGGATGCGAGGAGCTGTCGATGATCACGTCCAACCTGAGCCGGGTACCCGCCGAACTTCAGCAAAAGAAAGATCCGATCGCAGAGGGCGGCGCGCAGGGTCCGATGTCACAGCAAGACGCTGCCGACTGCCACGGCCATGACATGCATCCGCAAAAATTTGTCCGGCTGGTCGGCTGTCATGAAACAAACGCAACCCAGCGGCACGCGGCCTAGGCGCTGGCGCTAGCAAACCAATCGAACCTGCCGCCGCTCAGCCCAGCTGGCTGATTTGCTCCCCGGTCACCACGCGCTCGACCTTCTCGGTCTCGCTCTTGATGCGATAGCACGCGCGTCCGTCCGCCTCAGTCGGCAGGCGCGCGGTAATCGAATAGACGTTGTGCTGCTTGGGGACATCGCGCCCCTGCGGCCGCAGCAAGACGCTGTCATTGATGGCGTCGTGGTAGGTCATGTTTCAGTTCATTCCCTGGGTTTTCGCAGGTCGATGCGTTCGTCGGCGAATTCCGGTGGACCCTCCGTGAGCCGCCGGATGCGGCGTTCGCGTTCCGCGGCGGGAATCGACGGATCGAGCAATTGGTCAATCTGACGGACCGCCAGACTTTCGATATCGACGGGATCGCGCCGGGCCGAAACCGGCGGAACCGCCGAGGTCGACGCGTTCAGGCCAAGCTGCACCAATTGCCTGATCGCCTCGGAGCGGGCCATGTCATGCGCTTCCGCCCAGGCATCGACCGCGGCCGTCATGCCTTCCGACATTTCTACCGCGCTGACGGCATCACGATCCGCGCTCGGACGGCGGATCGGGTGGTCGGAGTTCTTCCCCCTGGAGTCGGTCACGTTTCAAATCCGCCGATCGACGAGACGGCGATTAAGCGCCTTTATTCCGCCGACGGTTTGACTTCGATCAATGTGGCTTCGGCGAAATGCGGCAGGCGCTTCCTTGCCAATCGGCGCTCAATGCCCATTGCGGGCATAGATCTCGTAGAACGTGACCACGATTTCGAACGCGATCAGGAATATCACGATCATCTCCAGCCGCAGCGAGCGCTTGGTATCGACGATGTCGGCGAGCCGGCTGGCGGTGTCTGCAATGACCTCCAGCTTCCGATTCAAGGTCTCCGCGCGTTCGCTCAACTCATATTCGTCCTCCAGCCGCGCATAGAGCCGCTCGAGATCGGGCCGGTCCCACAGCACGTCCGGCTTCTCGCCGACGGCGACCCGGCCTGACAGGCGATGCTGAACCAGCAAGGCGTTACCCATCAGCTTGAGAAGGTCGGTCCGGTTTCTCGACGTCTTCCCGAAATTGGCGAGTTCGCGCGCGAATGGCTCGATCGTATCGAATACGTTGGTCACCTCCCTTTCGTCGCGCCCGAGCACGACGCTCTTGGCCAGCGCGTCGGACACGACGAGCAGCCGTTCCAGGGAGAATTCCCGCACCTGAATCGGTCCGCCGACCGGGATCGGTTCTTCGGCCTCCTTTGCGACCTGGATCTTTGCCCACTCTTCCTCGCGAGGCGTGATCTTGCCGAAGGTGCGAGCCTGCAAACGCTCGAGAAATTCCGTCTCCTCGGCGACCGACAGACCGATGAACACCACAACGCCGTAGCGAAACAGCACGGCCATGCCGTTTGAGCCGACCCGTACCGCCAGGGGCGCGCTCGACAGGACCTGGCCCTCGAAGCCTGCCGTATTGATGCGGTCGCCGAGCAGAATGGCGTGTGCGGTCAGTTGCTGGACATTTGGACCCGGGTTCGTCATCCCCGGAGCGTATCAGACGCGAGCCGATTTTCGATGACGCCCATCAGGCCCATCGCGGGAATCTGCCCGAGGATTGGACCCACTTTCCCAAACAAAATGCCGCCAAGTCGAAGACCTCGCGGCATTCTCTTCGAAGTTCCTCGGTTGCGAGCCTTAACCCGTCGTCACGAGGTCGTCGATCCCGATCGGGAAGCGACGCACCCGCGTGCCCGTGGCGTGCCAGACAGCGTTGGCGACCGCGCCGGCCGAGCCGGTGATACCGATTTCACCGACGCCCTTGATGCCCAGCGCATTCACGTGGGGATCGTATTCGTCGATCATCAGGGCCTCCATCGGCGGCACGTCGGCGTTGACCGGGACGTGGTACTCGGCGAAGTCGGCGTTGAGGATCCGGCCGGAGCGGCGGTCGGTGACGGCCTGTTCGTGCAGGGCAAAGGACATGCCCCAGATCATGCCGCCGAAAATCTGGCTCTGCACCATTCGGGGATTGATGATCCGTCCCACGGCGAACGCGCCGACCATGCGGGTGACGCGAATCTGGCCCAGATCAGGATCCACCTTGACCTCGGCGAACACGGCGCCGTGGGCATGCATCGCGTAGGTCGATTGCGCCGCGGGGTCGGGGCCGCCCTTGCCGCTGGCCTCGATCTGCGCAAGGCCGGCGCGCGTGAGAATATCGACATAGCTCTCGCTGCGCATTTCATCGTCGCGGCGGAACAGCCGTCCGTCGCGCGCGGTCACGCCTGCATTGCCCGCGCCGAACAGAGGTGAGCGCTCGTCGCCGGTGGCGAGATCGGCGAGTTTGGCGATTACCGCTGCGCCTGCATTGTGGATCGCCATGCCGGCGGTCGCGGTGTGGGCCGAGCCGCCGGCGATGCCGGCGTCCGGCAGATCCGAGGTGCCCGACCTGAACTCCACTTGATCGATGTCGAGCCCGAGCCCATCGGCCGCGATCTGCGCGAGCGCGGTCCAGGCGCCCTGGCCCATGTCGTGGGCTCCGATCTCCATCAGCCCCGAGCCGTCGCTGCGCACCGCCGCGCGCGCCTCGGCCGCAAACATCAGTGCGGGAAAGGTCGCCGTGCCCATGCCCCAGCCGACGAGCAGGCCGGCGTCGTCACGCATCTGGCGTGGGTCGAGCGGACGCCTGGCCCAGCCGAAGCGCTCGGCGCCCTGCGCGTAGCATTGACGCAGCGCCTTCGACGAAAACGGCTTGCCGGAGATCGGCTCGACCTCGGCATAGTTCTTGAGGCGGATGGTGAGAGGGTCGATTCGGCAGGCCCATGCCGCCTCGTCGATCGCGCTCTCCAGCGCAATCGATCCGGTGGCCTCGCCGGGAGCGCGCATGAACAGCGGCGTGCCGGTGTCGAGGCGAACCGCCTCGTGCGACGTGGCGATGGCGGGGCTCGCGTAGAGCGTATGCGAGGCGTCGGCGGCCGGCTCGTAGAAATCATCGAAGCTGCTGGTTGCGACCCTGGCGTGATGGTCGATCGCGGTCAGCAAGCCGTCGCCGTCGAGGCCGATGCGAAGCCGTTGGCGGGAGGCCGAGCGATGGCCCACCGGCCCGTACATGTGTTCACGGCGCAGCACGAGTTTCACCGGCTTATTGACCAGCCGCGCCGCCAGGATGCCGAGCACCTGCGGCCCGGATATCAGGCCCTTGGAGCCGAAGCCGCCGCCGAGGAAGGGGCTGCGGATATGGATATTGTCCGGCGAGATGCCGAATATTCCCGCGAGCCGCCCCTGGGCGATGGCGAGACCCTGGCTCGGCGTATCGATCGAGAGCTTATCGCCGTCCCACACAGCGACGATGGCGTGCGGCTCCATGGCATTGTGGTACTGGGCCGGCGTCTCGTAGGTCGCATCGATGCGCTTCGACGCCGTGGCCAAACCCGCTTCCACATCGCCGCGCCGCATTTCGGAAGGATTGCCGACGCCCACGACAGGCGGAACGAAACTTTCGCCGCTGTCCAGCCCGATGCGGGCCGGCAGCACGTCGTATCGCGGCGCGAGCAGGGCGGCACCTTCGGTCGCGGCCTCCAGTGTTTCGGCGATCACGACCGCGATCGGCTGGTTGGCGTAGCGAACCTGATCGTTCTGCAGGAGATCGAGCCGGAACATGAAGGGGTTGGTCTTGGCGTCGGGATCCTCGGCGAGCGCTGGCCGGTTGGCGGAGGTCATGACTTCGACGACGCCGGCGTGGGCCTTGGCTGCCCGGACGTCGAGAGAAGTCACGCGCCCGCGGGCGATGCTGCTGACCGCGAGAACGGCATAGAGCATTCCGGGCGCATGGTTGTCGGCGGCGTAACGCGCTTCTCCCTTGACCTTCAGAATGCCTTCACGGCGGGTCAGCGGCTGACCGATATTCGAGCCATGCCGCGCATGGGCAGGGGTTTCAGCAAGTCTGATGTCAGGCGTCATGCGGGCACTCCGGATACGGATGCGAAGGGGGAAGCGGGGAGGGCGGGAATTCGCGCCGGCGTTCCGGCGGCGGCGAGCGTGAGCGTCCGCACGATGATGCGTTTTGCCAGCTCGATCTTGAATAGATTCTCGCCGGAAGGTTTTGCTTCCGTCAGTGCCGCTTCGGCCGCGGGGCGGAAACTGGCCGTATCGGCGCTAGCCCCGACAAGGATCTTTTCCGCCGCATGGGCGCGCCAGGGTTTGGCGGCGACGCCGCCGAGTGCGAGCCGCGCATCGCTGATTTTGCCCGCTTCGATCCGCAGGCAAGCAGCGGCCGAGACGATGGCGAAAGCATAGGAGGTGCGTTCGCGGATTTTGAGATAGCGGGCATGCGCCGAGAACGCACGGGCCGCGGCCGGCAGCCGCAGCGCGACGATCAAATCGCCGGGCTCGAGCAGACTTTCCCGCGCAGGCGTATCGCCGGGCAGACAATGAAGTGCCTCGAGCGCGACTTCGCGCCGGCCGCTTCTGCCTTCGATCTCGACGACCGCGTCGAGTGCGACCAGCGGCACGCAGAAATCCGATGGGTGGGTGGCGATGCAGGCCTCGCTCCAGCCGAGCACGGCGTGCAGCCGGTTCTCGCCGTTGCGGGCATCGCAGCCGGTGCCTGGTTCGCGTTTGTTGCAGGCGCTGGCAGTATCGTAGAAATACCCGCAACGCGTTCGCTGCAACAGATTGCCGCCGACGGTCGCGGCGTTGCGAAGTTGGGCGGAAGCGCCCGACAACAACGCCTCGGCCACCGCCGGATACGATCTTGCAAAATCCGGATCGTGTGCGAGATCGGCGTTGCGAACCAGCGCACCGATGCGGATGCCGCCGTCGGTCGTCCGTTCGATGCGGTCGAGCCCGGGCAGCCGCGTGACGTCGACCAGGCGGTCCGGACGGGTGACGCCGCCCTTCATCAAGTCGAGCAGGTTGGTGCCGGAGGCGAGATAGGCAGCACCTGGTGCGGCCGCGGCGGCGATGGCGTCCGGAACGGTCGCGGGCCGGACATATTCGAAGTTTTTCATGCGGAGCGCCTCTGGTTGGCGGTGGCGAGCGTTTGCTGGGCGTCGAGCACCGCTTTGGTGATGCCCGCATAGGCGCCGCACCGGCACAGGTTTCCGCTCATGCATTCGCGGATACGCTCGGGGTCGTTGCCGGCCTGGGCTTCCTCGATCAGGCCGATCGCGCTCATGATCTGGCCGGGCGTGCAAAAGCCGCACTGAAAGCCGTCATGCGCGATGAAGGCGGCCTGCACCGGATGCAGCTGGTCGCCGCGCGCGACGCCTTCGATGGTGAGGATATCGGCGCCGTCGTGACTCACCGCCAAAGCGAGGCACGAGTTGATACGACGACCGTCGACCAGAATTGTGCAGGCTCCGCATTGACCGCGGTCGCATCCCTTTTTGGTGCCGGTGAGATCGAGGCGCTCTCGCAGGAGGTCGAGCAGCGTGACGCGCGGGTCTGAAAGCTCGACGTCCCGCCGTACACCATTCACGGTGAGGCCGATGGAGAGGTTCATGCAGGGCTCCGATCAATGCTATGGTGAAAATCAGTTCGCAACCGCCGAAGGGGATCGGCGGGTATGTCCCGGTCTGGCGTTGATTTTCATATACGGAGGCATCCTCCGCTTTTCAAGGGCGGGACGCAGCCGTATCTTGATCTGGAAAAGTGCCGCGGTGTTTTCAAAAAAGGGTATGCTCGAACAAAGAGATGAGATGATGATCCGGCCGCAAGTAATCGGATTGTGATCCGGAAATATTTTGATGGAAACGCCCTCCGCAGCAATTGCTCGAAAGCCGCGCGCCGATGCGATCCGCAACCGCGAGCGCGTGCTGGAGGCTGCCAAGGCCGTGTTCAGTGCCGGCGGCCCGGACGCGAGCCTCGAGGCGGTGGCGCGGCGGGCCGGAGTCGGCATCGGGACGCTCTATCGCCACTTCCCGACGCGCGAGGCCCTGTTCGAGGCCGTCTATCGGCGCGAAGTGCAGCAGCTCTCGGAACTGGCGGAATCGTTGAAGAGCGAGGCGGACCCGGTCGACGCCTTGCGTCGCTGGCTGCGGTCCAATGTCGAATTCGTCGCCACCAAGAAGGGCATGTCGGCGGCGCTGGCGCTCGCGGTGCAAAGCTCGTCGGAACTCACCGCCTTTTCGTTCGAGCGCCTGACCAAGGCGGTCGGCGCCTTGCTGGACCGGGCCGTCGCCGCCGGCGAGATCCGCTCCGACATCAGCCCGGAAGACATTCTGCGGGCGCTCGTCGGCATGTGCTACCTGCACGACCAGCCAGGCTGGCAGAAGAGCGTGGTGCGACTGCTCGATGTCTTCGTCGATGGCCTGCGGCTGCGTACCAATGCGGGCAAAAAGACGACGCGGGTGTCGCCCCGCAACGAAGCGACAAAGACCGTGAAGCACAGGCCACCGCCGCGTGGATCACGCAACAGCCGCAAATAAAGATCAGGCTTTGGTGTTATGACGCCCAGGTCGCACCATTTGATTGAACCCGAAATCCAATCCACCCGTATTTGTTTGACATCAAGAATCCGGATCATCCCGCGCCCATGAGCACAAAAGGCGGCAGCGACGGTTTCTACGGCAGCATTCCGGTCTTTCGCGGCTTTGCCAGCCTGATGGACCCGGCGCTCTATTCGCCGCTGCCGGACGACTGGCGCATCGGCGTCGCCGATATCGTGGAATCGACCAAGGCGATCGCGGAGGCGCGTTACAAGGCGGTCAACATGGCCGGCGCCGCCGTGATCGCGGCGATCACCAACGCGCTGGGGGGACGCGAATTTCCGTTCGTGTTCGGCGGTGATGGCGCCAGTTTTGCCGTATCGCCGGAGGATTTCGAGGCTGCCCGCGAAGCGCTGGCGGCGACCGCGACCTGGGTCAAGGACGATCTCAATCTGGCGATGCGGGTGGCGCTGGTGCCGGTCGCAGCCGTTCGCGCGCAAGGCCTCGATGTTCGCGTCGCCCGGTTCGGGCCGTCGCCAAATTTGTCCTACGCGATGTTCTCCGGCGGCGGTCTCGGCTGGGCGGAAGCGGCGATGAAGCGCGGCGAGTTCAAAGTCGAGGTCGCGCCATCGGGCACGCAGCCCGATCTCACCGGCCTGTCGTGCCGGTTCGAGGAAATTCCTTCCGCACGCGGGATCATCCTCTCGGTGCTGGTAGTGCCCGCGCGGAATGCCGACGACGGCGCCTTTCGCAAAGTGATCGAGGACGTCATTGCGCTGGTCGAGCGCAGTCCGGATGCGGGGCGGCCGGTGCCCCCCGGCGGCCCGCCGCTGCGATGGCCACCGGCCGGCGTCGATTACGAGGCGCGCGCGCAGCGCGGAGGGTCGTTATTGAAGCGACGCGCCGGCGTGCTCGCGCATACGCTGTTTGTCTATCTCATCATGCGCTACGGCATCAAGGTTGGCGGCTTCGTCCCGAAGACCTATGTGCGGCAGGTGGTGGAGAATTCCGACTTCCGCAAATATGACGACGGATTGCGGATGATCCTCGACTGCACCGGCGAATTGGAAAGCGCGCTGACCAGGCGGCTCTTGCAAGCGGCTTCCGCAGGCGTCGCGCGCTATGGCCTGCACCGGCAGGACGCCGCGATGATGACCTGCTTTACGCCCTCGGCGCTGCGCAGTGACCACGTGCATTTCATCGACGGCGCCCGCGGCGGCTACGCCTCGGCGGCGACGGCACTAAAGGCGACGCCAGCCTGAAATCAGCGCGCCGAGCGCGTCCAGGTCTCGCCGCCGCACAGCGCGCCGACGCAGCCTTCGACCTTCAGCGCATCCGGGCCCGCCACCGAAATGTTGCTGGCATAGCTGTTGCCGTCGTCGGCGTTGTAGATCGGCCCCGACCATTTGTCCGGACCGGACGGGCGCATGCCGCTGAACAGCGGCAGCCCGATCATCGGGCGCCTGGCCAGCGCTGGATTGGGATTCTTGTCATCGACCTGGCGCTTTCCGGTCGCAGGATTGATGGGATCCTTCAGCCAGATCACGACCCCGCAAATGCCGCCGCTGCATTTGCTGACGCGCACCTTGGCGTCGCCCGCCTGTGTCAGCCAAATTCCGCTGACTTCCCCGCCAGACTGCGCCCTTGCAATCGGCGCCGCGAGCAACAGCGCCAAGGTCGTAACGATAAAGCTAAATCTGCACGCCATCGGGCCCCCCAAAAAAGCAGGCCTGCTTAGCAGTAAATCCGGCGCGTGCAATGGCATATTCGCTGCTGATCACAGCGTTGACAGGGCTTTGATCGGATTGGCAGGTATGCACGCCGGTGCGTGCCCATGGCCGCGCGCAGGGCTCACCAGGGCAGACCGCATAAGTCGATCGTGCCACGCAGTGGCGCGCGCTTGAGCTGATGGACATAGGGCGCGATAGCTTCGAAACGGACGCGCCCTGTCGGCTGTTCGCACCAGATCTCGCCGTCGAACGGCTTGAAGCCGCGCCCCACGTAGAACGGCGCGTTGTGCGGTTCGCAGAACAGCAGCGCGAAATCGGTCGCGCCTTCATCCTTCAGGGTTTGAACGGCGGCATTGAGCGCGATGCTGGCATAGCCCTTGCGGCGGCTGTCCTCGCGGCTGATCACGCCGCCGATGCCGCCGGCCCGCATTTTGCGCCCGTTCCATGTGACCTCGCGGCGGTAGATGCCGACATGGCAGACGACGTCGCCCGCCTCGTTCTGGACCAGCACCCGCAAGTCGGCATGGGCAAACGCGATGTCAGCCCAGGGCAGCGTCTTGACGACCTCAGGCGGCCAGACCGCGTTGTACAGCGGTTCCGCCATCGGCCAGGAGGCGTCTCCATTCAGGATGTCGATCTCAAGGCTCATTCAATTCTCTAATTCGACGCGTGCGGTCTTGACGTTGATGTGAATGCTGCTGCCTTTTTTGGGCGACGGTCATATTGCAGTACCACAGCGGCGCGCCCGCCGCGACCAGCGGGAAGCCACGAATTTCATGACGTTATTTCCCCCCAAATTTCCAAATTGAAATCCGCGCCACGGTGTTTGGCAATCTTGCGGCGCGGGAAGGGGCGCCCGTCCACTTTAAATGGGTGTCTAAGACCGATGGAACCTTCTATAAGGGTTCCCGTTAAGCCACGTCTCCCATCATTTTCGGACATCAGCCCATGACCTTTACGCTTCCCAATCTTCCCTATGCCTATGACGCCCTTGCACCCCACATGTCCAAGGAAACGCTGGAATACCATCACGACAAGCATCACCAGGCTTACGTGACCAATGGAAACAACGCGATCAAGGGCACCGAATTCGAGGGCAAGTCCCTCGAGGAGATCGTGAAGGCTTCGTTCGGCAAGAACCCCGCGGTCTTCAACAATGCCGGCCAGCACTACAACCATCTGCATTTCTGGAACTGGATGAAGCCCAATGGCGGCGGCTCCAAGCTGCCCGGCCGCCTGGAAAAGAAGATCACCGAGGACCTCGGCGGTCTCGAGAAATTCAAGACCGATTTCGCCGCCGCCGGCGTCGGCCAGTTCGGCTCGGGCTGGTGCTGGCTGACCGTGAAGAACGGCAAGCTGGAAATCACCAAGACCGCCAACGGCGAAAGCCCGCTGGTGCATGGCGGAACGCCGATCCTCGGTTGCGACGTCTGGGAGCACTCCTACTACATCGACTATCGCAACCGCCGTCCGGACTATCTGAAGGCGTTTTGCGATCATTTGATCAACTGGGAATATGTCGACCAGTTGTTCTCGAAGGTCTGAGGCTCTTCAAGGTACGAATCCAGGGGGCGGTGGCATCGAGCTGCCGCCCTTTTCGTTGGTGGGGTTGTTTCGGCGATCCTTGTGGGGATCCCGCGGTTGCGGCAAAACCGGACGCGCCGGTGGTCCTGTCCTTGGGGAAAAAGCGTCAGATGAGTTATCTTCTGGTTTTTATCGGCGGCGGGCTGGGCGCGTCGCTGCGTCATGCCGTCAACATGTTATGCGCGCGAGGCCTCGGCACGGCGTTTCCCTACGGCACCTTCATCATCAACATTACGGGCTCGATCGTGATGGGCCTGATCGCGGGCTATCTCGCGTTCAAGGGCGAGGCGTCGCAGCCCTGGCGGCTGTTCCTGATGACCGGCATTCTCGGCGGCTACACCACGTTTTCGGCATTCTCGCTCGATACCGCGCTGCTCTATGAACGCGGCGAGGTCGGGCTTGCCGTGTTCTACGTGGTCGGTTCGGTGGTGATTTCGATCGTCGGCCTGTTTGCCGGCCTCGCGCTGGTTCGCCACCTCGCATAGCGTTTTCGAGCGAAGTGGATGCCGGTTCGCGTGAAGAAAACGCCTCAAGACAAAGGCCACCAAAGCCGCATAGGCCTCCTTCAGCCGTGCATGGATGTTGTCACGCTTCCGTTTGCATCGACTGGCCGGCGAGACTAAGCAGGGTCAGCCCCACCCCGCGACAGACCCCAGCCTTGTCAGAACATCCCCTGAAAGACCCGGCGCCCGCCGACGACGCCGCGGATGCCGAGCCGCGCCCCGGACACATTCGGAAACCGATCGGCTGGTCGATGATCGTGATCGCGGCGCTTGTCGCGGTCAGCGCGACGCTGGTGTGGCGGCGCGACGGCATCAGCGGCGTCACCGACATCCTGACCCACGATCTCTCGCTGTTCGGCGGCATCCTGCCGCGCGTGCTGGCGGGCTGTCTGCTCGGCGCCTTCATCGCCGAGGTCCTTCCGCATGAGAAGGTGTCGCGGTCGCTCGGGCCCAAATCCGGACTGAAGGGATTGCTGATCGGGGCCGCGTTCGGGGCGATCCTGCCGGGCGGGCCGTTCACCGCCTATCCGGTGGCGAGCGCGCTGCTCGCGGTCGGCGCCGATTTCGGCGCCACCATCGCCATGGTGGTGAGCTGGACCCTGATCGGCTACGGCCGGGCCATCGCCTGGGAATTGCCGATCATGGGCACCGAGTTCACGCTGTGGCGCATCGTGATCTCGCTGCCGCTGCCGGTGCTAGCGGGCGCGCTCGGCCGTTTTGTCTATGTCCGGATCTATCCGAAGGGCGAGCCGGAATGAGCTCGGCCCTGATCATCGACGTCATTCTGTGGGCGTCGGTTGCCGCGGTCGGGTTTATCGCGTTCCGCCGCGGCCCGACGGTGCTCAAGGCTTCGCTGCGCGAAGGCACCATGGACTTCATCAACATCGTGCCGCGCATCGCGCTCGGCGTGATCGGCTCGGGCTATATCGCCGCCGTGATCCCGCAGGAGATCATCACCGGCTGGCTGGGGCCGGATTCCGGCTGGCTCGGCGTGCTGACCGCCACCATCGCCGGCGCTGCCACCCCGGGCGGACCGGTGATCGGCTTTTCCATCGGCGCCGTGGCGATGAAGGCCGGCGGCGGCCCGCCGCAGGTGATCGCCTATGTGATCGCCTGGGCGCTGTTCGCCTTCCAGCGCCTGCTGTTGTGGGAAATCCCGTTCATGCCGGCCCGCTTCGTCTGGTTCCGCGCGGCGGTGTCGCTGCCGTTTCCGTTCCTGGCCGCGGCCATCGCGATGGCGATCGGGAAGCCGTAAGGCCTGCCAAAATCGTCGGAAACCGGGGTCGGTGGACACCCGTAATGTTATAATATAACATTTTTTCGATGACAGGTTCCCACGACCACAGCCACTACGCGCACGGGCATGTGCCCGTCCACCGCCATGGGCCGGCCTCGCCGCATCCGGCGCAGGCAGCACCCTGGTCGATCCTGCGCATGACGGTGCTGTCCCGCCTTGCCGCCGCGGTCGTCGTGAGCGCCGTGTTGTGGGCGGTCGTGTGGTTGGCGATGAGGTGAGCATGACCGCGCAAATCAAATTCAGCGATGTCACGCTCGGCTACGACCGGCATCCGGCGGTGCATCATCTCGACGGCGAGGTCGCGCCCGGCGCGCTGCTCGCGGTGATCGGCCCCAACGGCGCCGGCAAGTCGACGCTGTTTCGCGGGCTGGTCGGCATCCTTAAACCCCTGGCGGGCTCGATCGCGACCGGCGGCCTCGACGCCCGGGATATCGCCTATCTGCCACAGACGGTGGACATCGACCGCAGTTTTCCGATCTCGGTGTATGATTTCGTCGGCACCGGACTGTGGCGCGCGACCGGCTTCTTCGGCGGCATCGGCAAGGCCGCGCGCGAGAAGATCGTGCATGCGCTCGCAGCCGTAGGCCTCAACGGCTTTGAAAATCGCCCGATCGGCACGCTGTCGGGCGGCCAGATGCAGCGCATGCTGTTTGCGCGCGTGCTGCTGCAGGACGCCCGCCTGATCGTGCTGGATGAGCCTTTCAACGCCATCGACGCCAGGACCTCGGCCGACCTGCTTGATCTTGTCAGGCGCTGGCACGCCGAGAAGCGCACGGTGCTGGCGGCGCTGCACGACATGGAGCTGGTGCGCGCCAATTTCCCCGAAACCCTGCTGCTGGCGCGTGGGCCGGTCGCCTGGGGCGCAACGGCCGAGGTGCTGACCCCGGAAAACCTGCTGGAAGCCCGTCGCATGTGCGAGGCGTTCGACGATTCGGCCCCCGCCTGCGCCGTGGACGATCTGCCGTCGCGGGCCGCCTGATGATTTACGACGCGCTGATCGCGCCCTTCACCGAATTCGAGTTCATGCGCCGGGCGCTTGCGGCGGTGATCGCGCTGTCGCTCGGCGGGGCGCCGATCGGCGTATTCTTGATGCTGCGGCGGATGAGCCTGGTCGGCGACGCCATGGCGCATGCGATCCTGCCGGGAGCGGCGATCGGCTTTTTGCTATCGGGCCTCAATCTGTTTGCGATGACCACGGGCGGGCTGGTCGCGGGGTTTACCGTGGCCATTCTCGCCGGCATGGTCTCCCGCTCGACCGGGCTCAAGGAGGACGCTTCGCTGGCCACCTTCTATCTGGTGTCGCTGGCGCTCGGCGTGACCATCGTTTCGATCAAGGGCACCAATATCGATCTGTTGCACGTGCTGTTCGGCAATATCCTGGCGATGGACGACCCGACCTTGCTGGTGATTGCGTCCAACGCCACCATCACGCTGTTGGTGCTGGCGATGATCTACCGCCCGCTGGTGATCGAGAGCGTCGATCCCATATTCCTGCGTACGGTGAGCCGCGCCGGCGCGCCGTCGCATCTGGCGTTCCTCGCGCTGGTCGTCATCAACCTCGTCAACGGCTTTCAGGCGCTCGGCACGCTGCTGGCGGTCGGGCTGATGATCCTGCCGGCGGGCATCGCGCGGTTCTGGTCGCGCGACATCACCGGCATGATCTGCATCGCGGTTTTAAGCGCGATCCTGTCTGGCTATGCGGGGCTGGTGCTGTCGTTCGAGACCAAAGTGCCGTCGGGCCCGGCGATCATCCTGACGGCGGCGGCGCTCTATGTCGGCTCGGTGTTTTTCGGCAGCGTCGGCGGCCTGTTCCGGCAGATGTTTCCCGGCCGCCACCTCGAAGCGTAGCGGGAGGAGCGATGCGGCGTTTTCGACTTTGGCTGATCTGTGTGGTGATCGCCGCGGCGGTTGCGCCGGTGCATGGGCAGGAGCGTGTCAAGGTCGTCGCGAGTTTTTCCATCCTTGGTGATTTCGTGAAGAATGTCGGCGGCGATCGCGTCGACGTCACCACCCTGGTGGGTCCCAATGGCGATGTCCATGTCTATGACCCGGCGCCATCGGATGCGAAGACGATTGCGGGTGCAAGGCTTCTGGTGATCAACGGCCTTGGTCTCGAAGGCTGGCTGCCGCGGCTGCTACAATCCTCCGGCGGCAAGGCGGCGATTATCACCGCCACCAGGGGCATCGCGCCGCTCAAGGTCGGCTCCGACGCCGATCCGCACGCCTGGCAGTCGGTTGTCGATGCGAAGATTTATGTGACGAATATCAGCGATGCACTTGCCGCCGCCGACCCCGCCGATGCCGGGGTCTTTCGCGCCAACGCGCGAGATTATCTGACAAAGCTCGACGCGCTCGACGGCGAGGTGCGCGAGGCCGTGGCCAAGATCCCGCCCAGCCGGCGCAAGGTGATCTCGACCCATGACGCCTTCGGCTATTTTGCCGCCGCCTATGGCATCGAGTTCGTCGCGCCGCTCGGCGTTTCCACGGAATCCGAGGCCAGCGCCCGCGATATCGCCGGGATCATCACAGAGATCAAAAGGCAAAAAATTCCAGCTGTGTTTCTTGAAAATATCAGCGATCCCCGGCTGATCCGGCGGATATCGGCCGAGACCGGCGCCAGGGTCGGCGGGACGCTGTATTCCGACAGTTTGACGGGCGAAAAGGGCGATGCCCCCACTTACATTGAACTGGTCAGGCACAATATAAAGGCTCTGACCGCCACGCTGGCCGATTAGGGCAGGGGCCCTCCCTGCTGCCGGCGCAGCTCACCAAATTACCGCTTGCGGAGATAGTATGTCCGATTTGACCTCCCAGAAAATTCCCGTGACCGTGCTGACCGGCTATCTCGGCGCCGGCAAGACCACCCTCTTGAACCGGATCCTGTCGGAAAACCACGGCAAGAAATACGCCGTGATCGTCAACGAATTCGGCGAGATCGGCATCGACAATGATTTGATCATCGGCGCCGACGAGGAAGTGTTCGAGATGAACAATGGCTGCGTGTGCTGCACCGTGCGCGGCGATCTGGTGCGCATCCTCGAGGGCCTGATGAAGCGCAAGGGCAAGTTCGACGCCATCATCGTTGAGACCACGGGGCTGGCCGATCCGGCGCCGGTGGCACAGACTTTCTTCGTCGACGAGGACGTGCAGAAGAACGCTCGGCTCGACGCGGTCGTCACCGTGGCCGACGCCAAATGGCTGAGCGACCGGCTCAAGGATGCTCCGGAAGCCAAGAACCAGATCGCCTTTGCCGACGTCATCGTGCTCAACAAAACCGATCTCGTGAGCAAAGCCGAACTGGCCGAGGTCGAGGCCCGGATCCGCGCCATCAACCCCTATGCAAAACTGCATCGCACCGAGCGTTGCCAAGTGGCGCTAACGGACGTGCTGGAGCGCGGCGCGTTCGATCTCGACCGCATCCTCGAGCTAGAGCCGGAGTTTCTCGAGGAGGGCTCCGACCACGATCATCACCACGACCACCATCATCACGATTATGACCACGGTCACGGCCTGAACCACTACCATGACGAGGACATGCAATCGCTGTCGCTGCGGTCGGACAAGCCGCTTGACGCGACCAAATTCATGCCCTGGCTGCAGAACTTGGTCGCCAGCGAAGGCCAAAAGATCCTGCGCTCGAAGGGCATCCTTGCCTTCAGCGACGATGACGACCGCTATGTCTTCCAGGGCGTGCACATGATGCTGGAGGGCGATCACCAGCGGGCCTGGAAGGAGGGTGAGCCGCGCGAGAGCCGTCTCGTCTTCATCGGCCGCGAATTGCCCGAACAGACGATCCGGGACGGCTTCGAGCGCTGCATCACCACGTGATGACACAGTTCGATCCCGGCGAACATTCCGCCTCCATCGCGTCGGTCACCGACCGGGTGCGCACCGTCGAGATCGGGGCGCCCGTCACCGCGGTGCACTTTCTGGGCGAGAACGCGGCCTTTGTCGGCGCCGAGGAAAACGTTTTCCTCGTGAGCGCGCAAGGCGAGGTGACGCCAGTGGCGGCCCACGGCGGCGGCATCTTGTGCGCGGCTTCCGACGGGACGCGTCTCGTCACCGGCGGCGACGACGGCAAACTGGTTTCGCTCGACAGCAAAGGCGAGGTGACGCTGCTCGCGACTGACCCAAAGCGGCGCTGGATCGACAATGTCGCGCTGCATCCCGATGGCGCGTTCGCGTGGTCGGCGGGGAAGACCGCCTTTGTCCGCAGCAGCAAGAGCGAGGATAAATCGTTCGACGCGCCCTCGACGGTCGGCGGGCTGGCGTTTGCGCCAAAGGGCCTGCGCCTTGCGGTCGCGCATTATAACGGCGTGAGCCTGTGGTTTCCCAACATGGCGGCCAAGCCCGAAATTCTGGAATGGGCGGGCTCGCATCTGGCCGTCACCTTCAGCCCCGACAACAAGTTCCTGGTCACGGCGATGCATGAGCCGGCGCTGCATGGCTGGCGGCTCGCCGACAACCGGCACATGCGCATGACCGGCTATCCCGGCCGGGTCCGCTCGATGTCCTGGAGCGCGGGCGGCAAGGCGCTGGCGACCTCCGGTGCCGACACCGTGATCCTGTGGCCCTTCGCCAGCAAGGACGGCCCGATGGGCAAGGAGCCGGCGATGCTGGCGCCGCTACAGGCGCGCGTCTCCGCGGTCGCCTGCAATCCGAAGCAGGACATCTTCGCCGCCGGCTACAGCGACGGCACCGTCCTGATGGTCCGGATGGAAGACGGTGCGGAAATTCTGGTGCGCCGAAACGGCCCGGCGGCAGTGGCAGCGCTGGCGTGGAACGCCAAGGGCACGCAGCTCGCCTTTGCCGCCGAGGATGGCGATTCCGGCCTGCTGGAGTTTTAGGCGCCATTGTTCGGCGTTCCCAGGGTCATTGGTTCCCCGGGGAACAATGCCCTTTTGCATCCGTTGATTCCGCAACAATGGCGGTGACCAGATGTCTGCGGACGACAGGAAACGTACTCTGGCGAGGGATCTGCTGCTCGCGGCCGTGATGGTCACCGCGGGCTTGGCGGTATCCGGGTTGGCTCTGACCAAGCTTCGGGCCAGCCACACCGCCGAGATGGCGCAGGCCACCCAGCCGTTGCAGTCGTCCCCGCCTGCCGATCAGGACAAGACGCCGCCCGCGGAGTCGAAGCCCGGCGGCGAGCGCCCGACCACGCCGGCCCCCGAGCCGGCCCGCCCCAACGCGGAGGCGCAGAAGGAAGGCGCCAAGCCGGTGCTGCCGCCCGCGCCGGCGGAGAAGATGGCGCCGCCGATCCAGCAGAAATAGCTGGGTCATTCCGAGCCCCCGAGTACGGAACGCCGGTTCATATTCAACTGTCATGCCCCGCGAAGGCGGGGCATCCAGTATTCCGCGGCAGCTGAAGGGACTCGAGACGCCGGCGTTTACTGGATCATCCGCCTCCGCGGATGATGACAGCGAATTCTTGGCGTGCGCCCCCGAATGACGGGCGAGTCGCGGCCGCTGACGTTGTTTTGACTGAAGCTGCCGGTTCTACAGTCTCGCTTGTGTCACCTTGCCGCCCCATAATCGGGCCCCGCGACAAGCGCAAATGACAGAAGGGGCCGACGATGAAAATCGACGATGTCAGGCGAAACGCCTATTCGATGCCGTTGACCAATCCGGCGTTTCCGCCGGGACCTTACCGGTTCTACAACCGCGAATATTTCGTCATCACCTATCGCACCGACCCCGAGGCGCTGGCCGCCGTGGTGCCGGAGCCGCTCGAAATCATGGATTCAGTGGTCAAATACGAATTCATTCGGATGCCCGACTCGACCGGCTTCGGCGATTACACCGAAACCGGACAGGTGATCCCGGTGCGCTTCAACGGCGAGGAGGGGGCCTATACGCATGCGATGTATCTCGACGACGAAGGGCCGATCGCCGGCGGCCGCGAGCTCTGGGGATTTCCGAAGAAATTGGCAAGACCGAAGATTGAAGTCGAAAGCGATGTTCTGGTGGGAACGCTGCATTATGGCTCGGTGCTCTGCGCCTCCGCCACGATGGGCTACAAGCACCGCCCGGCCGATCATGACGCCGTGCTCAAAAGCATGAAGGCGCCGAATTTTATCCTGAAGATCATTCCGCATGTCGATGGCAGTCCGCGGATCTGCGAATTGGTGCGTTTTTCGCTCGAAGAGATCACCTTGAAAGAGTCCTGGATCGGCCCCGCCGCGCTCGGCCTGTTCCCGCACGCGCTTTGCGATGTAGCAAAACTGCCGGTGCGCGAGGTGGTCTCGGCCCTGCATTTCAAGGCGGATCTGACCTTGGGGCTGGGATCGGTGGCGTTCGATTATCTGAAGAAATAGAACCGCGCTCGGCCGTCGCGCTTCAACTGTGATGCCCGCGCACGCGGGCATCCAGTACGCCGGTACGTTCGTGAGACTCGAGATGTCGGTGTCTGCTGGGCACCCGCCTTCGCGGGTGACGACAATCGGGGGTGAAACGGCGCGGCAGATCTCGCCGTCGTCACGTTCACCGCACCAGCACGTTCCTGAACTGCCAGGGATCGCTCGTGTCGATATCTTCCGGAAACAGTCCCGGGCGATCGGTCAGCGGCGTCCAGTCGGTATAGAAACCCTTTACCGGCCCGAGATACGGCGTCTGGATTTCCAGGCAGCGGCGGAAATCCATTTCGTCGGCCTCGACGATTCCTTCGGTCGGGTTTTCCAGCGCCCACACCATGCCGGCGAGCACCGCCGACGACACCTGCATGCCGGTGGCGTTCTGGTAGGGCGCGATCTGGCGGGTTTCCTCGATCGAGAGCTGCGAACCGTACCAGTAGGCGTTCTTGCCGTGGCCATAGAGCAGCACGCCGAGTTCGTCGATGCCGTCCTCGATCTCGTCCTCGGTGAGGATTCGCCAGGACGGCTGCATCTTGCCGGCGGCGCCGAACATCTCGTGCACCGACAGTACCGCGTCGTTGGTTGGATGATAGGCATAGTGGCAGGTCGGGCGGTAGATCACATTGCCGCCGTCACGCACGGTGAAGTAATCGGCGATCGAGATCGACTCGTTATGGGTGACGAGAAAGCCGTATTGCGCGCCCGGCGTCGGGCACCAGGAACGCACCCGGGTGTTGGCGCCGGCCTGCAGCAGATAGATCGCCGCACCGCAGCCATCATGGTGGGTGCGGCCATTGTCCGGCATCCACGTCTCATGGGTACCCCAGCCGAGTTCGGCCGGCTGCATGCCCTCGGACACGAAGCCTTCGACCGACCAGGTGTTGACGAACACGTTGATCGGTTTCGGCTTCTTGGCGCGCTGGGTGTCGCGCTCGGCGATATGGATGCCTTTGACGCCGAGCTTGTGGGCGAGTTGGCCCCAGCCCTCCCGGCTCTTCGGCTCGTTGAAAGGCGTGTTGGTGTCGCGGGCGATGTCGAGCAGCGCCTGCTTGACGAACCACGACACCATGCCGGGATTGGCGCCACAGGTGGAAACTGCGGTGGTGCCGCCCGGATTCCTGTGCTTGGCCGCCAGCAGCGTCTCGCGCAGCGCGTAATTCGAGCGCTTGTCGGTGCCAATACTCTTGTCGAAATAGAAGCCGAGCCACGGTTCCACGACGGTGTCGATATAGAGCGCGCCGATCTCCCGGCACATGCTCATGATATCGACTGAGGAAGTGTCGACCGACAGGTTGACGCAAAAGCCCTGGCCGCCGCCGGCGGTGAGCAAGGGCACCAGCACCTCGCGGTAATTGTCTTTTGTGATGGCCTGCTTGATGAAGCGCACGCCGTGCTGTTTTGCCAGTTCGCCATCCTCGTGCGGGTCGATGATGACGAAGCGGGATTTGTCGTAGGCAAAGTGCCGCTCGATCAGCGGCATGGTGCCTTTGCCGATCGAACCGAAACCGATCATGACTATGGGGCCGGAAATTTTCGCATGGATTTGCGCGGGCGGGCTCATCAATCTGTCTCCGAAAATATGGATGTGTTTGGCAGCGAAGGGGGATCAGGCAGTGCGCCGCTTTGCGGTGACTTCGATTTCGATCTTCATCTCGGGCTTGTAGAGGCCCACGACCACCAGCAGCGTCGCGGCCGGTCGGATGTCGCCAAGAACCTCGCCGCAGACCGCGAAATGGGCGTCGGCATCCCCAGCGTCGGTGATGTAATAGGTCGCGCGGACGATGTCGGCCATCGCGAAGCCGCCCTCTTTCAAGGCAGCCTCGATGGTCTTGAAGCAGTTGCGTGACTGGCTCGTGACATCGGGCGGCATGGTCATGGTGGCGTAGTCGTAGCCGGTGGTGCCGGCGACGAACGCGAAATCGCCATCGATGACGGCGCGGCTGTAGCCGGCGGTCTTCTCAAAGGGGGAGCCGGTGGAGATGAGACGGCGTGACATCTGGACCTCGAGTTAAGTATTTTGGGCGGTTTACGGGCTTTTTGCCGGTGCGCGCAACCGCTAACTCACCGGGAACGTTGCGTCACGTCGCTGGCCGGGGGCGTGGCAGGCCCCCATCGGCGCACGAAGATATCCCGGACGATCATGACCGCGATCAGGATCACGAGGATCGTGGTGATGGTCCGCCCGCGCGGGTTCGGCGTGTCGCGCGTCGTGGGCTGGTCTTGTGCCATGACATTGGGCAATCAGGCGGCGCGCCGGGCCGGCCGCGCCGCCCTGGCACGGCGAGGCTTGGCTTCCACCGATGCGCCGGTCGGTGCGATCATCCCGCTGGCGCCGTGGAGCGCGCCCTCGCGCAGTTCGAGAGCGAGCAGGCGGTCGCGCTCGAACGGGCCGGGCAGCGACAGTTCGCCGGTCTTCTGCGCGGAGAAGCCGAAGCGGGTGTAATAGGGCGCGTCGCCGAGCAGGAGCACCGTGCCATGGCCGGCCGCTTCGGCGGCCGCCAGCGCCTGACGCATCAGCGCGGCCCCAACACCGAACTCCCGGCACGACGGATCGACCGCCAGCGGGCCCAGCACCAACGCCGGCACGCCCCCGGCGCTGACGTGCCACAACCGCAGCGTCCCGACCAGCCGACCTTTCTCTCCATCCTGGCGCACCGCCGAGAAGGCGAGGCCTTCGGCGGGCGCGCGTCCGTCGCGCAGGCGCTGGCAGGTGCGCAGATGGCGATTTAAGCCAAAGCAGGCATCGAGCAGCGCTTCACGGGCAGCGACGTCCGAGGCACGCTCCGCACGGATCGCGAACGGAGCTGCGTCGGAAGAGAGGGTGATCCGGGTCTTGCGCAAAGCAGTCATGGCACGTCAGTCCCCGCTTCCCGACGGCAGCAAGCCGCGCGGGAGCGTTGTCAGTAAATTCGCATGTGAAGGGAGGGGAGCCGGCGGACCGGCTCCCGGGTTATTCTGGCCTCTGGGAGGCTACCTCAGATGTGGTAGGTCCGCAGCGGCGGGAAACCGTTGAAGGCCACCGACGAGTAGGTCGACGTATAGGCGCCGGTGCCCTCGATCAGCAGCTTGTCGCCGATCTCGAGCGTCACCGGCAGCGGGTACGGCATCTTCTCGTACAGCACGTCGGCGGAATCGCAGGTGGGCCCTGCGAGCACGCACGGCGTCATGTCCGCGCCGTCATGGGGGGTGCGGATGGCGTAGCGGATCGACTCGTCCATCGTCTCGGCGAGACCGCCGAACTTGCCGATGTCGAGATAGACCCAGCGCACCTCGTCCTCGTCGCTCTTCTTGGAGATCAGAACGACTTCGGTCTCGATGATGCCGGCATTGCCGACCATGCCGCGTCCCGGCTCGATGATGGTCTCCGGGATCTGGTTGCCGAAATGCTTGCGCAGCGCGCGGAAGATCGAGCGGCCGTACTGCACGACCGGCGGCACGTCCTTGAGGTACTTGGTCGGGAATCCGCCGCCCATGTTGACCATGGACAGGTTGATGCCGCGTTCGGCGCAGTCGCGGAACACGGTGGAGGCCATCGCCAACGCGCGGTCCCACGCCTTCACCTTGCGCTGCTGCGAGCCGACATGGAACGAGATGCCGTACGGCTCCAGCCCGAGACGCTTGGCGAGGTCGAGCACCTCGACCGCCATCTCCGGATCGCAGCCGAACTTGCGCGACAGCGGCCATTCGGCGCCGGCGCAGTCATAGAGGATGCGGCAGAACACCTTGGCGCCGGGGGCGGCACGGGCGATCTTCTCGACCTCGGCGCTGCAATCGACCGAAAACAGGCGAATGCCGAGCGCGAAGGCGCGCGCAATGTCGCGCTCCTTCTTGATCGTGTTGCCATAGGAGACCCGCTCCGGCGACGCACCGGCGGCCAGCGCCATCTGGATTTCGACGACCGAGGCGCAGTCGAAGCACGAGCCCACCGAGGCCAGCAGCGACAGCACTTCCGGCGCCGGATTGGCCTTCACCGCGTAGAACACGCGGCTGTCCGGCAGCGCCTTGGCGAAGCTCTGATAGTTGTCGCGCACGACTTCGAGGTCGACGACGAGGCACGGCTCGACGTCCTGGCCCTCGTTACGGCGGTTGCGCAGGAATTCCTGGATACGTTCGGTCATAGTAGCACCCTCCCAAACGGCCCCAGCGACGGGGACACGTTCAAAAATGATCTCGGATCAAAGCATCCCGGCCACTTCGCGCGATGGAGGCGCGACGGGGCCAAAAAGCTCAGACCGAATTGTGCTGCCGTGGATTGGTTGGGAATGATCCCGCCCGCACACCTGGCAATGAAGGACAAGCCTCTTCGGTATTCGCGCCGGCTGGTGGAAAGCCGGCAGAGACCAAAAAAGCCCGATCCGTCGTTGCTTTAAGTCGCGTCCCCCGTTGAGAACGAGGTGCGCCGGTTCGCCTCCGGCTGCCAGTCACGGTTGCAAGGGGTGAAGGGACCTTCAACGGCATCTCTTGAGAGAGATGCTGGCCTCTCAAGTCTCGCGACTTGGTTGACCCTCGGTTCTTCATCCCTTGGCGGCTGTCCGGCCTCTTGTCCGGATACCTACCGACTGACACACGACCACAGGCACGTGCGAAATTGGGCAAGTCCGCACATAAGGGTTTTGACTCTGCTTCGCAAGATTTTTTTTAGGCTGAGGAGAAATTTCCCTAACAGCTGCTTTCACTGTGGCTGTGGGAGCGCGCCCGCGGCGCTGAAAATGAACAGGCATTAAGTTTTGCCAGCGAAGCGTGAGCATCCGACGCTGGCGCGGGCCGCGGCTCGCTCGTGCGAGGCCTGCTTACGCGCGGCGCGTGAACGGCTCGACACGCTGGGCGGCGCGGATGAATGCCGCCATCACGAAGACGCCGAGTGCGAACAGCACGGCCTGCAGGATGTGCGCGCCGGTGTCGTCCAGACCGAACAGGATCGCCAGCGCCCAGCCGCCGGCGAACGCCGCGCCGAACACTTCGGCGCCGATCAGGATCGCCGCGGAGATGACGGTGATGACGCTTTGCCAGATGATCTGGCGGGGCGCGGTCGGAGAGGGCTGAACGTTCATGAATTCTCGTCCTGTTTTCGAGCCGCAATCTCTATGAAAAGGCCCGCTGTATCAAGCGTAAAAGGCCCAAAAAAGCCCGATCGCGTGATATAACGGGCAGCGCAGATTTGGCACGCAAACGGGCAAGCAAACGGGATTAACGATGTCGGAAACCCAGCAAACGACGGCCGCCGCACAGGCCCAGGCAAACCCGCTTCTGAAGGCGTGGCAGACGCCGTTCGAGACCCCGCCGTTCGCGGAGATCGCGCCGGAACATTTCCTCCCGGCCTTCGAGCGGGCCTTCGCCGATCACGCAGCCGAGATCGCGGCCATCGAGCACGACCCGGCGGCGCCGGACTTCGCCAACACCATCACGGCGCTGGAGCGCTCCGGGAAACTGCTCTCCAGGGTGTCGGGAGTGTTCTACGATCTGGTATCGGCGCACTCCAATCCGGCGCTGCTCGAGATCGACAAGGAGGTGTCGCTGCGAATGGCGCGGCACTGGAACCCGATCATGATGAACGCGGTGCTGTTCGGCCGGATCGCCATGCTGCACGACAACCGCGCCAGGCTGGGTCTGACCGGCGAGGAGCTGCGGCTCTTGGAGCGCACCTATACCCGCTTCCACCGCGCCGGCGCCGGCCTCGACGAGGTGGCCAAGAAGCGGATGGCCGAGATCAACGAGCGGCTGGCCCATCTCGGCACCGCCTTCAGCCATCATCTGCTCGGCGACGAGCAGGACTGGTTTATGGAGCTTGCGGAGACCGATTTCGCCGGCCTTTCCGACAGTTTTGTCGCAGCTGCCAGAGCCGCCGCCACCGAGCGCGACATGCCGGGCAAGGCGATCGTGACGCTGTCGCGTTCCTCGGTCGAGCCGTTCCTGAAGAGCTCGAGCCGGCGCGAGCTGCGCGAGAAGGCCTACAAGGCCTTCACCGCGCGCGGCGACAACGGCAACGCCAACGACAACAACGAAACCATCCTGGAGATCCTGAAGCTGCGCGAGGAGAGCGCCAAGCTCCTGGGCTTCCCGACCTTTGCCGCCTACCGGCTTGAGGATTCCATGGCCAAGACCCCGGAAGCCGTCCGCGGCCTGCTCGAGCGGGTCTGGAAGCCCGCCCGGGCCCGGGCGATGCGGGATCGCGACGACCTGCAGGCGCTGGTCGCGCAGGAAGGCGGCAACTTTGCCCTCGCCCCATGGGACTGGCGCTATTACGCCGAAAAGCTGCGCCAGGTCAGAGCCAATTTCGACGACGCCGCCATCAAGCCGTACCTCGCGCTCGACCACATGATCGAGGCGGCGTTCGACTGCGCCACGCGGCTGTTCGGCGTCAGCTTCACCGAGCGCAGGGATGTCCCGGTCTGGCACCCGGACGTGCGGGTCTGGGAGGTCAAGGACAGTGCCGGCCGCTACAAGGCGCTGTTCTATGGCGACTATTTTGCCCGGCCCTCGAAACGCTCGGGCGCCTGGATGACGTCCTTGCGCGACCAGCAGAAGCTCGACGGCGAGGTCGCACCCCTGGTCATCAATGTCTGCAACTTCTCCAAGGGCGCCGACGGCGAACCGTCGCTGCTGTCGCCCGACGACGCGCGCACGCTGTTCCACGAATTCGGCCACGGCCTGCACGGCATGCTGTCGAACGTGACTTATCCCTCGCTGTCCGGCACGAGCGTGTTCACCGATTTCGTCGAACTGCCCTCGCAGCTCTACGAGCACTGGCAGGAGCAGCCGCAGGTGCTGCGGCAGTTCGCCCGGCACTACCAGACCGGCGAGCCGCTGCCGGACGACCTCTTGCAGCGCTTCCTTGCCGCGCGCAAGTTCAACCAGGGCTTTGCCACCGTGGAATTCGTCTCCTCGGCGCTGGTCGATCTCGAATTCCACTCCCAGCCGGCGTCGGCAATTTCCGATGTGCGGGCGTTCGAACGGCAGGAGCTGGCAAAGATCGGCATGCCCGCGGAGATCTCGCTGCGGCACCGGCCGACCCAGTTCGGTCATATCTTTTCCGGCGATCATTATGCGGCGGGCTATTACAGCTACATGTGGTCGGAGGTGATGGACGCCGACGCGTTCGGCGCCTTCGAGGAGGCCGGCAATATCTTCGATCCGCCGACCGCGAAACGCCTGCTCGACGACATCTATTCCTCCGGCGGCTCGCGCGATCCCGAAGATGCCTACGTCGCCTTCCGCGGCCGGGAGCCGGAACCCGACGCGCTGCTGCGCCGGCGCGGCCTTCTGGAAACGCCCGAGGCCGCCTGAGGTGAAGGGCGCGCTGCGCGGGTTCGTCGCGTTGCTGGTGCTGGCCGGCGCCGTCGCACTTTGCGGGCGGGCCGCGCAGGCGCATCCCCATGTCTGGATCACCGCGACCAGCGAGCTGATCTACGCCCCCGACGGCGCGATCACGGGCGTGCGCCATGCCTGGACCTTCGACGACATGTTTTCGACCTATGCCCTGCAGGGCATCGAGGCCAGGACCAAGGGCGTCTATAGCCACGAGGAGCTGGCGCCCCTGGCGCAGACCAATGTCGAGTCGCTGAAGGAATATGGCTTCTTCACATTTGCCAAGGCCGACGGCAAGAAGGAAAAATTCCAGGAACCGGTCGACTACTATCTTGAATACAGGGATAGCCTGCTGACCCTGCATTTCACGCTGCCGCTGAAGGCGCCTGTGAAATCGAAGGAGCTGGTGCTGGAAGTGTTCGATCGCGAGTTCTTCATCGACTTCAAATACGCCGAGAAGGATCCGATAAAACTGGTCGGGGCGCCCGCCGCCTGCCAGATCAGCTTCCAGCGGCCAAACGACGGCTCCGCCAGTGCCCAGAAGCTCGGCGAACAGTCTTTCGCCAGCGGCGATAATTCCAATTTCGGCATGATGTTCGCCAACAAGATCACGGTGCAATGCCCGTGATGAACCCATAGTCGAGCCCGCGCGACAAACCCACGACCAGTGTCGGCAAGGGTTGCTATCGCATCGTGATCAAGATAAATCCGCACATCTGGTACGTGTCGATCTACATTCCACACCAGGAGAACACCGGACACTACTCGCGTCGCTCCCGGACCTTTGCCAGCGAATCCGCGGCCAAACAGTTTGCCGCGGCCCAGATCGCCGCAGGCGCCGACGTGAGCGCGGGAACAATCAATCCCTTTCTGCCAAAGCGAGTTGTCGGGCCGTCCGGAATTGAAAGCTGGCTTTCGGAAGAGACCGGCAATCGCGCAAGCTGAGTCGCCGGCAGCCGGCGCAGACTGCTTGTCCCGCGATATCGCCGCGCGACGCGCGTCACCTGTTTATAAGCTTAGCCCGGCCAGAAGCCGTGTATCAGCGGCATGAAGAAGATCGCCAGGTTGATCGCAAAGCCGAGGCTCCACAGGATCGAGCGCAGCGTCGGGCGGTTGCCGAGATAGGTGAGGACATAGGCGATCCGCACGATCAGGAACAGCACCGCCAGCTCGTCGATCGGCCGTTGCGGTCCGGCGCGGAATTCCGCCAGCAGCACCGCGATGGCAAAGAACGGAAACGCCTCGATGCCGTTCTGATGGGCGCCCAGCGCGCGCGCACGGATCGGGTCGGCATAGAAGGCGGGATCGCGCGGTTTTGAATTGTCAAAGCGGCGAAACCCGATCCATTTCACGGATGCGATCGTCAGCAGATAGAGCATCAGCGTTCCGAAAACGCACCATTCGGCGACCGTCATGGCTTCCCCCGACCCGCACAAGGCTTTGATAGCAAGGCTTGGATAGCAAGGCTTGGATAGTAAGGCTTGGACAGTACCGAACGGGCCATTATCTTGACAAGGATAGTCCAACGCGCGTAGCCACCGGCGTCATGCCGGCGAAGGCGGGCATCCAGTAATCGCCGGCGTCAGTTATTGAGCCGAATTGGCACGCAGTACTGGATCGTCCGCCCACGGGGACGATGACGGCGGGGTGATAGAAGGGAAATCATGACTGCGGTTGTTCCCATCGAGCAAGCAAAGCTTGCGGCTGCCGAAAACAGGGCGGAGCGCGTCGGCGTGCTGCTGGTCAATCTCGGCACCCCCGACACCGCCGACGCCAAGGGCGTGCGCATTTATCTGAAGGAATTTCTCAGCGACGCCCGGGTGATCGAGGACCAGGGGCTGCGGTGGAAACTGATACTTAACGGCATCATCCTGCGCGTCCGCCCCGCCCGCAAGGCGCGCGACTATTTGAAGATCTGGAATACCGAGAAGAACGAATCTCCGCTGAAAACCATCACCCGCTCGCAATCCGACAAGCTGGCTCGCAGCATCGCCGACCACGACCACATTGAGGTGGATTGGGCGATGCGCTACGGCAACCCGTCGATTCGCGCGGGGATCGAGGCGTTGATCGCGCGGGGCTGTGATCGCCTGCTGGTGGTGCCGCTCTATCCGCAGTATTCCGCGGCGACGTCGGCGACCGTGTGCGACGAAGTGTTCCGGGTGCTCGCTCGTATGCGCGCGCAGCCGACCTTGCGGGTGACGCCGCCCTATTACGACGATCCTGATTATATCGAGGCGCTGGCGGTTTCGATCGACGCGCATCTCAAGACGCTGCCGTTTCAGCCGGAGCTGATCGTGGCCTCGTTCCACGGCATGCCGCAGAAATATGTCGACAAGGGCGACCCCTATCAGGCGCAATGCATCGCCACCACGGAAGCGCTGCGCAAGCGCATGGGCCTCGATGCCTCAAAACTGCTTTTGACCTTCCAGTCGCGTTTCGGCTTCGACGAGTGGCTAAAACCCTACACCGACAAGACCATGGAGCGACTGGCGAAGGAAGGCCTGCGCCGCATCGCGGTGATTACCCCCGGCTTCTCCGCCGATTGCCTGGAAACGCTGGAAGAGATCGCGCAGGAAAACGCCGAGATCTTCAAGCACAATGGCGGCGAGCAGTTTGCCTTCATCCCCTGCCTGAACGACAGCGATCCCGGCATGGACGTCATCCGGCAACTGGTCTTGCGCGAGTTGCAGGGCTGGATTTGACGGCTGGATTTAAGTTAACGATACGGGATTCACTGCCCGGATTCAGCCGCCATACATCTGGCGGCCTGCAAACTCGCCCCTACCTGTATTTGAAAAGCGCGAACTGAACCGGCGCCGCCGGTATACAGACAAACAAGCGCGCGCCCCGGGCGCGATTCGTGCCGGGCAGTGGAGGGTTTATGACCGGGTTTGATATTTTCGCCATTGCGCTGGTGCTGCTGGTTATTTTCACGCTGATCGCCGGCGTCAAGACGGTGCCGCAGGGCTACGACTGGACCATCGAGCGGTTCGGCAAATACACCCGCACCCTGGCGCCGGGGCTCAACATTATCGTTCCCTATTTCGACCAGGTCGGCCGCAAGATGAACATGATGGAGCAAGTCATCAACATCCCCGAGCAGGAGGTGATCACCAAGGACAACGCCACCGTGACGGTGGACGGCGTCGCTTTCTTCCAGGTGTTTGACGCCGCCAAGGCAAGCTACGAGGTCTCCAACCTCAACCAGGCGATCATCGTCTTGACCATGACCAATATCCGCTCGGTGATGGGCGCGATGGACCTCGACCAGGTGCTGTCGCATCGCGACGAGATCAACGAGCGGCTGTTGCGCGTCGTCGACGCCGCGGTGTCGCCGTGGGGGCTCAAGGTCAACCGCATCGAGATCAAGGACATCGTGCCGCCCGCCGACCTCGTGGAAGCGATGGGACGGCAGATG
Source organism: Bradyrhizobium erythrophlei (assembly GCF_900129505.1). Taxonomy (NCBI): domain Bacteria; kingdom Pseudomonadati; phylum Pseudomonadota; class Alphaproteobacteria; order Hyphomicrobiales; family Nitrobacteraceae; genus Bradyrhizobium; species Bradyrhizobium erythrophlei. Next base: position 3,604,726 of record NZ_LT670818.1, read on the forward strand.
AAGGCCGAGCGCGTCAAGCGCGCCGACATCCTGCAGGCGGAGGGCCAACGCCAATCGGAAATCCTGCGCGCCGAGGGCGCCAAGCAGGGCCAGATCCTGCAGGCCGAAGGCCGCAAGGAGGCCGCGTTCCGCGACGCCGAGGCGCGCGAACGCTCCGCGGAAGCCGAGGCCAAGGCGACGCAGATGGTCTCTGAGGCCATTGCAAAAGGCGACGTCGCCGCGCTGAACTATTTTATCGCCGACAAATACATCAAGGCATTCGGGCAGCTTGCGGATTCGCCGAACCAGAAGATCATCATGCTGCCGATCGAGGCGATGAGCATATTGGGATCGCTCGCCGGTATCGGCGAGATTGCCAAGGCGACGTTCGGGGAAAGTACCGCATCGGCGCAGGCCGCCGCAAGACGCGCCTCGGTGCCGCCGGCAGGTCCTACACCGCCACCCGTGACGCCGCGGCCATGACCGGAAAGTTGATCCCATGACCGACATGTTCTCTACACTGGGTACCTGGAACTGGCTGATCTTCGGCGTCGTGCTGATGGCGCTGGAGTTGCTCGCGCCCGGGGTGTTTCTGTTCTGGCTCGGGCTTGCCGCGCTGTTGGTCGGGCTGTTGTCGTTCCTGATCACTCCGTCCTGGCAGACGCAGATCCTGATGTTTGCGATCTTTGCCGCCTGCGCGGTGCCGCTGTGGCGGCGCATCGCGCGTTCCGGCAAGGCGGTCAGCGCCAGCAATCCGTTCCTCAACAAGCGCGCCGGCGCGCTGGTCGGGCGGGTATTCACGCTGGAAAAGCCGATCATCGACGGCGCCGGCACGGTGCGGATCGACGATACGATCTGGCGCGTCGCCGGCCCCGACGCGCCCGCCGGCAGCCGCGTCCGAATCGTGCAGGCCGACGGCGCCAGCCTGACGGTGGCGGCGGCGTGACTCGCTTTAACCTCGCCCCGCAAGAGCGCAGGGCTGTCCGGGGAAACTCAGACATAGCAGAACTCCAGCTGGTTGGGGGAGTTTCTGAGTTTGGGGCGACTGGGGTTGACGGGCGGCGGTTTGTCGATGGTGGCAATTGATCGACGCGTGAACAGGAGCTGGCTGACGAGTTCAGCCAGCCTAATCGGAAGCATGGCGATGCAGTTTTGTCCGTGCGGCGATGCGCAACAGCAGGTAGGCAATCATCGCAGCGAGAACTTGCAGGCGGATCGCATTGTCGTTGTTGCCCAGGAACTTGCGAATATCTAGATGCTGCTTGATCCAGCGGAATAGCAGTTCGATTTGCCAACGGCTCTTGTAGAGGGCTGCGATCTCGACGGCCGTGCGAGCCAGATCGTTAGTGAGAAGCGTAATCACGCCACCTCTTTCGCGCCTGACCTTGATGCGGCGCAACGGTATCGGTAATCGCGAATCACCCTTGCTCGTGAGTTTGACCTCGTCATCGGCGACGATCTCGAAGCCGTCCCCCTTCCGCTTGCGGATGGTGCGATGCTTGACCGCCCTGAAACGGATCCGCGTCTTCGTCCGGGTGACGAAGAAAGCCTTGCTGTCGTTGATCTTCTGCCACCAGTCGAAGCGGCAATATCCCTTGTCGAATACGTAGGTCGTGCCAGCCTGGATTGGGATTTGACGGCCGATCTCGACGTCATTGACGTTCGCTGGCGTCACCTCCACACAACTCGGGACATCATCCAGGGGGTCATAGACGACGTGCAGCTTCATGCCGCGGATGCGGCCGTTCCACTTCGCCCAGGAGCAGACCTTGCCGAGCGGGATCGGGCTGGCGTCGATTAGGCGCACCATCTCCTTGCCTTCACAGCGCAGCTGCCGGCTTGCCATCGCCGTCAGGTTCGCAAAGGTTTGCGCAAAAATGCCGACCGGACGGCGGATATTAGCATCCGACAACGTCGAGCGGGACAGCTGCCCGGTCCCCAAATGATAGTGGTGCTGCGGATTGGCGTTGAACCCTGCCACCACCCCGCGCAGACTGTCGTTACCGCTCAGCTGCGCGTAGATCAGCGCCACCAAATGATCCCAACTCTTGAACGACTTGTCGTAGGCGTCCCCATCCAGACTATCCACAGCCGCCTGGAACTGCCGTCGATTGATCGGTTCACTATCACGAAACCGCATGCTCGGTCCTTCTGTGTCTCGACAACCAGAAAAGACCGATTTGCCTCGGTCCAACCGAGCATGCACCGTGACATAGTGAATCATTCCCCGGACAGCCCTGCGCAAGAGCGGGGCGAGGGAGAAGTAGCCGGCATCACCACAAACACTCGCTTGCTAGCCTTTGCTCCATCGTTCCGCAAAGCGGTGCAGCGGTAGGAAGTTTTCCTCCAGCTCCTTGCCCGACGGCGTGAGGCCATAACCCTCCGCCGGCAGCAGCTCGACAAAACCCGCTTCCCGCAGCTCCGACAGCCGCGCCTGCAGCACGGTGGGGGAAGCTTCATCGCAGGCGGTCCGCAGCGCGCGCGACGTCAGCGGCCCGTCGCGCAGTTCCCAGAGGATCCGCAAGGTCCAGCGCCGGCCCAACAGGTCGAGCAGCGCCATGATCGGCCGGCCCGTCCTCGAGCCGCGCACGCCGCGTTTTTTCTCTGGTTTCTTCCCTGCTTTTTTCATGGCTGAGGCTCGTTTCGGCATCAGGGGCGCTCTTGCGGACCGCTACATATAATGTAGCATGTCGCTACGTCTATTGTAGCACGGGAGCCTGCCATGTCACGCATTGCGCCGCTTGAGCCGCCGTATGATCCGGCAATCCAGGGCCAGTTCGACCGCATCATGCGCGGCGCGCCGCCGCTGGTGCTGTTCCGGGTCGTCGCCGGCCAGCCGCGGGCCTGGGAAAAATTCCGTGCCGGCAGCCTGCTGGATCGCGGGCCGCTCTCGTTGCGCGAGCGCGAGATCGTCATCGACCGCACCTGCGCACTGACAGCTTGCGAATATGAATGGGGCGTCCATGTCGCGACCTTCGCGGGACTTGCGCAGCTGACCGACGCGCAGGTCCGCGCCACCGTGCACGGGGCTGCCGATGCGCCGTGCTGGTCCGAAGGTGAAAAAAGCCTGATCGCCGCGGTCGACGCGCTGCATGTCAGCGCCACGCTGAACGACGCCGAATTCACGGCGTTGTCGGCGCATTACGACGACGCGCAGATTTTCGAGATCATCCTGCTCTGCGGCTTCTATCGCACCGTGTCGTATCTAGCGAACGCGCTCGACCTTCCGCTGGAGGAAAAGGCGGCGCGGTTTCCGACGAGCGCGAAGTAGCGGCTACAACCTTCTTTGTCCCGGCGAACGCCGGGACGACGTAAGAAAGAGTTACGCCACGCCCGCCTTCAGCACGTCGTGGACGTGGACGATGCCGATCGGCTTTTTGCCTTCGGCGACGATCAGCACCGACACCGCGGGCCGCGAGGCATCGACGCTCTCGCGCATGATTTCGCTGGCGAGCATGCCGGGGGCGATGGTCTTGGGATTTTTCGTCATCACCTCGTCGACCAGGGCGGTCATCAGGTCAGGCCGCATGTGACGGCGCAAATCGCCGTCGGTGATGATGCCGGTGATATCGCCGGAATTGTCCACGATACAGACGCAGCCGAATCCCTTGGCCGACATTTCCACCAGCGCGTCCGACATCTTCGTGCCGAGCGGTTTCAAAGGGATCGCCTCGCCGGTATGCATGATGTCGCGGACGAATTTCAGCATCGCGCCGAGCTTGCCGCCGGGATGGAAATTGGCGAACTCCAGCGCGGTGAAGCCGCGGCCTTCGAGCAGCGCGATCGCGAGCGCGTCGCCGATCGCGGCCTGCATCAGCGACGAGGTGGTCGGCGCCAGATTGTGCGGGCAGGCTTCGCGCGCCTTCGGCAGTTCCAGCACGATCTGCGCGGCTTCGCCGAGCGGAGAGGCCGCATTCGACGTCACGGCGATCATCGGAATGGCAAAGCGTCTGGAATAATTGACGAGGTTTTTCATTTCCGGCTGCTCGCCGGACCACGACAGCGCGATGATGACGTCGTCCTGGGTGATCATGCCGAGATCGCCATGGCTGGCCTCGGCGGCGTGGACGAAAAAGGCGGGGGTGCCGGTGGAGGCCAGCGTCGCCGCGATCTTGCGCGCCACATGGCCCGACTTGCCGAGCCCGGTGACGATGACGCGGCCCTTGGCCTTGCGAATGAGGTCGACGGCGGCGGCAAAGGCCGGCCCGAGCGGGCCCTGCAGGGCGGCAGCGATGGCGCTGACGCCACTGACCCCGGCATCGAGCGTGCGCAGGGCCGATTGAACGGCGGCGTTCGCGTCTGTCCCGGATGATTGTGCCATCAGCGGTTTCGAATGAGCCATGTCGGGTTCCGAAGGGGGCGGGGAAGGTGATGTTCGCCGCGGGCCTCTCCTTAGCACAGCCGATTCCGCGATGCGACGCGCGAGGGCAGCTCTCAACGGCTCATTAACCATAATTGTTTTAACTCCATTAACGACGTTTTCCGCACAGGCGTGGAACCGTGTCGGGAAGCGTATGATTTCGCTGGGGTATTTTTCATCGTGATATCGGGTCCAGCAAGGGGCCGCCGCAGGCGAGCAACGCTTTTGCGCGCGCTTTTGCCATGCCTTGCGCTGATCGCTCTGGACGCGCCTCCGGCGCAGGCCCAGACGGTCACCTCGGACCTGTTCCGCCCGGAGCGCGACGGCTTTGTCCGGCCGCAGGATTCGCCGCTGCGCCGGGTCGCCGACAAGACCGGTGACAGCACTGGCGATCCCGCTAATCCCGATGCGGGACTGCGCGACAAGGACAAGCCCGCGCCGTCGCGGATCGGCCAGGTTCCGACCTATGGCCTGCCAGCCGCCAATGGTGCCTCCGCGACCGGATTCGATTCGCTCAATCGCACGCGCAAGAAGCCGGCCCTCTATCCCGGCCAGCCCAAGCCGAAACCCGCTGCCGGCCCCGGCAGCCCGGCGCCGGCGGCGTCGAGCGCACTGCCGATCACCAACGGCAGGATCCGGCTGTCGATCCCGCCGTCGGAGACCGCGAACAAGACGCCAATCCCGCCCGCGATGGCCGGCACGGTGGCGGGCCAGCCCGCGCGCACGCGGCTGAAAGTCGACGACGATCCGTTCGGCGTGGTCGGCGACTACGCCGGCAGTTTTCTGATCAAGTCGGCGGTCGAGTTTTCCGGCGGCTACGACACCAATCCCGGCCGCACCTTCGTGCCCAAGGGATCGCCGCTCTATGTCGTGGCGCCGGAATTTCTCGCCGTCTCCAACTGGGAGCGCCACGCGCTTGTCGCGGATCTCAGGGGCTCATTCACCGGCTATGGCAACACCTTCCCGCCGCCGACCGACGGCACCATCTCCTCGGCGCCGACCGATCTCGACCGGCCGGATTTCACCGGCCATATCGACGGCCGCCTCGACGTCAGCCGGGACACTCGCCTGATGGGGGAAGTGCGGCTGCGCGTCTCTACCGACAATCCCGGCAGCCCCAACATCCAGGCGGGCCTCGCGAAATATCCGATCTATACGACGCTGGGCGGCACCTTCGGCATCGACCAGAGTTTCAATCGGCTCGATGTCGCCGCCGGCGGCACCATCGACCGCACCGTCTATGCCAATTCAAAGCTCACCGACGGCGAGGTGACCACCAATGACGACCGCAATTTCAACGAGTATGGCGGGGTGGGGCGCGTCAGCTACGATCTGTTGCCCGGGGTAAAACCGTTCGGCGAGATCGAGGGCGACAGCCGCGTGCACGATTTGCAGTTTGATCGCAACGGCTATCAACGCGATTCCTCCGGCGGCTATGTCAGGGCCGGCACCTCCCTCGAATTCACCCGGCTTCTGACCGGCGAAATCTCGCTCGGCTATGCCGCGCGCAATTATGTCGATCCGCGGCTCAATCGTCTGCAGGGCCTGCTGGTTGGGTCGTCGCTGACCTGGAGCGCGACGCCTTTGACGACAGCGCGATTCTATTCGACCACCTCGATCGACGAGACCACCGTGCCCGGCGTCTCCGGCGTGCTGACGCACACCTACACCTTCGAGGTCGACCACGACTTCCGCCGCTGGCTGACCGCGATCGGCAAGTTCACCTACGGCACCTACGACTATCAGGGCGACGGCCGCAGCGACAAAACCTACTCGATCGAGGGCGACCTCGTTTACAAGATGACCCGCAACCTCTGGCTCAAGGGCACGCTCCGCCGCGACATCCTCGACTCCAACGCTCCGCTGTCGAGTTCGGCCTCGACGGTGGTGATGCTGGGCGTGAGGCTGCAGAATTGATTTTCTTCATCCCTCCCCCTCGTGGGGAGGGTGGCCGGCCGTAGGCCGGTCGGGTGGGGGGCTGCGTCAGCGAAGTGAATGTACGAGTACCTGCGTGCGCTAACGCAGCATGCGTCGCACACATGTTAGCCTGCGGGCGGGGATTGGTTCAGCGCGCCAAGGATGCTTTCCATGACCCCGGCGAGATTGGCATCGATATCCGAATTCCAGAATCGCAGAACGCTGAAGCCTTGCGATTGCAAGAAGGCGTCGCGAACCTGATCTGATCGATCGCCCTCGGGCATGCCGTGCTGACCGCCGTCAGCCTCAATAATGAGTTGGGATCGGAACGAAACGAAGTCGACGATGTAACGCCCGATCGGCGCTTGTCTCCGGAAATGAAAACCAAGGGGTTTCAGTTCGCGGAGCTTCACCCACAGTTTGACTTCCTGCGGGGTGAGACTCTTGCGAAGTGTGCGAGCGTTTTCGTTTGCCAAGGCAGTCACCACGATCGGCAGCACAGTTTTCTACGCGACTATATTCCCGGCAAGCGGCACGACGAGTAGGGGTAGCGCACGGTTGTGCGCTGACATCTCGCTAGCTGAGGCAGCCCCCCACCCGTCACATCGTTCGCTGCGCTCACGATGCGCCACCCTCCCCACAAGGGGGAGGGATGAAGAACCTCACCGCGGCAGGTTCGTTGTCCCCATCAAAAACTGGTCGATCGAGCGCGCGCACAGCCGGCCCTCGCGGATGGCCCAGACCACCAGCGACTGGCCGCGGCGCATGTCGCCGGCGGAGAACACGTTGGGGCGCGAGGTCTGGTAGTCGGTCGTGTTGGCGCGGACATTGCCGCGCTGGTCGAGATCGATGCCGAGCGTCTTCAAGAGGCCCTCATGCACCGGATGGACGAATCCCATAGCGAGCAGCACGAGCTGCGCGTCGAGTTCGAATTCGCTGCCCGGGACCGGCTTGAACTTGTCGTCGACATGAACGCAATGCAGCTTTGCCACCTTGCCGTCAGTCCCTGAGAAGCTCTGCGTCAGCACGGCGTAGTCGCGCTTGGCACCTTCGGCCTGGCTCGACGAGGTGCGCATCTTCAGCGGCCAGTTCGGCCAGGTCAGGCCCTTGTTCTCGTGCTCGGGCGGGGCCGGCATGATTTCGAGCTGCGTTACCGACTTGGCGCCCTGCCGGAACGAGGTGCCGATACAGTCGGAGCCGGTGTCGCCGCCGCCGATCACCACGACATGCTTGCCGCCGGCGAGGATTTCCGGCACGCCGCCGAGCGGCTCGTTGCCGACGCGGCGGTTCTGCTGCGGCAGGAAATCCATCGCGAAATGAATGCCCGCGAGGTCGCGGCCGGGGATCGGCAAATCGCGCGGGGCTTCCGCGCCGCCGGTCAGCGCCAGCGCGTCATACTCGTTGAGCATCTCGCGCGGGTCGAGCGCGCCCGCCGACGCGCCGCCGACCGGAGAGCCGTAATGGAACGTCACGCCTTCACCCTCCATCTGCGCGATGCGGCGGTCGATGACGTGCTTCTCCATCTTGAAATCGGGAATGCCGTAGCGCAAAAGGCCGCCGGCCTTGGCGTATCTCTCGAACACATGCACGTCATGGCCTGCGCGCGCGAGCTGCTGCGCGCAGGCGAGCCCCGCCGGTCCGGAGCCGACGACCGCGACCTTCTTGCCGGTCTTGTTCGCCGCGATTTCCGGCTCGAGCCAGCCATTGTCCCAGGCGCGGTCGACGATGGCGCATTCGATGGTCTTGATGGTGACCGGATTGTTGTCGATGTTGAGCGTGCAGGAGGCTTCGCACGGCGCCGGGCAGATGCGCCCGGTGAATTCCGGGAAATTGTTGGTCGAGTGCAGGTTGCGCGAGGCTTCTTCCCAGTCGCCCTGGTAGACCAGATCGTTGAAATCCGGAATCTGGTTGTTGACCGGGCAGCCCGGCGTACCAGGCGCGACCGAGCCGGTGCCGTGGCAATAGGGAATGCCGCAGTTCATGCAGCGCGCGGCCTGATCGCGGGTATCCTTCTCGTTCAGGGGAATGACGAACTCGCGATAATGCTTCACGCGCTCGGCGGCCGGCGCGTATTTGCGGTCGTGCCGCTCGATCTCCAGAAAACCCGTAATCTTTCCCATTAAAGAACCTTACGCCCCCGCAGTATCATCCGGTCTGTCATCCTTCGAGGCTCGCCTTCGGCTCGCACCGCAGGATGACGCTTCTCTCCTCCGTCGTCCCGAGGTGCGCGCTCTTGCACGCCTCGAAGGATGACCTGTTACTCTCGAATCCATCCCGTCATTGCGAGGAGCGAAGCGACGAAGCAATCCATTGGCTGCAGCATCAAGTCCATGGATTGTTTCGCTGCGCTCGCAATGACGATTTTGGATCCCCTGTCGTTCTACGCCCCGATCGCGATCTTCGGCTCGGCGTCGGCGTTGACCTTCAATTCCTTCAGCGCGCGGCGGTACTCCACCGGGATCACCTTGCGGAATTTCGGCAAATACTTCTTCCAGTTGGCGAGAATATCGGCCGCCCGTGCCGATCCCGTCAGCTTGGCGTGGCGGGAGATCAGGATGTGCAGCCGCTCGATGTCGGACTCCAGCAAGTTGGCGAACACGTCGACCCGGCCATGGGCTTCGAGATCGCCCGTGGAGTGATAGGCGTTCTCGTTGATCATCTCTTCCGACAGCACCGGCTCGAGTTCGACCATCGCCATGTTGCAGAGCTTCGGGAAATCGCCGCTCTGGTCCAGCACATAGGCGACGCCGCCGGACATGCCGGCCGCGAAATTACGCCCGGTCTTGCCGAGTACCACCACGATGCCGCCGGTCATGTATTCGCAGCAATGGTCGCCGGCGCCCTCGACGACCGCGACCGCACCGGAGTTGCGCACCGCGAAGCGCTCGCCGGCGATGCCGCGGAAATAGCATTCGCCCTCGATCGCGCCGTACATCACGGTGTTGCCGACGATGATGGATTCTTCCGGCACGATGGCGGAGTTGCGCGGCGGCTTGATGATGATGCGGCCGCCGGACAGGCCCTTGCCGACATAGTCATTGCCTTCGCCTTCGAGTTCGAAGGTGATGCCGTGCGTCAGCCAGGCGCCGAAGGCCTGGCCCGAGGTGCCCTTGAAGTTCACACTTATCGTGTCGTGCGGCAGCCCGGCATGGCCGTAGATCTTCGCCACCTTGCCGGACAGCATCGCGCCGGCGCTGCGGTCGGTGTTGTTGATCTCCATCTCGAACTTGACCGGCGCGCCGCGGTCGAGGGCGGCTTGCGCCTTCTCGATCAGCCGGCGGTCGAGCACGGCCTCCAGATGGTGGTTCTGCGCCTCGGCGCGATAGATCTTCTGGCCCTTCTCTTCCTTCTGGCGCACGAACAGCTTCGAGAAATCGAGCCCCTTGGCCTTCCAGTGCGCCACCAGCGTCGACTGGTCGAGCATCTGGGTCTGGCCCACCATCTCGTTGAAGGTGCGGTAGCCGAGCGAAGCCATGATCTCGCGCACTTCCTCGGCAACGAAGAAGAAGTAGTTGATGACGTGCTCGGGCTGGCCGGTGAAGCGCTTGCGCAGCACCGGGTCCTGCGTCGCAACGCCCACGGGGCAGGTGTTGAGATGGCATTTGCGCATCATGATGCAGCCCGCCGCGATCAGCGGCGCGGTGGCAAAACCGAACTCATCGGCGCCGAGCAGCGCGCCGATCACGACGTCGCGTCCAGTGCGGAAGCCGCCGTCGACCTGCACCACGATGCGGCTGCGCAGCCGCTCGCGCACCAGCGTCTGGTGGGTTTCGGCAAGCCCGATTTCCCACGGCGAGCCGGCATGCTTGATCGAGGTGAGGGGCGAGGCGCCGGTGCCGCCCTCGAAGCCGGCGATGGTGACATGGTCGGCGCGCGCCTTGGCAACGCCAGCAGCGACCGTGCCGACGCCGATTTCGGAGACGAGTTTTACGGACACCAGTCCATCGGGGTTGACGTTTTTCAGATCGTAGATCAGCTGCGCCAGATCCTCGATCGAATAGATGTCGTGATGCGGCGGTGGCGAGATCAGGCCGACGCCGGGCGTCGAATGCCTCACCTTGGCGATGGTGGCGTCAACCTTGTGGCCGGGCAATTGACCGCCTTCGCCGGGCTTTGCGCCCTGCGCCATCTTGATCTGCATCATGTCGGAATTGACGAGATATTCCGTGGTGACGCCGAACCGGCCCGAGGCGACCTGCTTGATCGCCGAACGCATGGAATCGCCGTTCGGCAACGGCTTGAAGCGATCGCTCTCCTCGCCGCCCTCGCCGGTGTTGGACTTGCCGCCGATCCGGTTCATCGCGATCGCGAGCGTGGTATGCGCCTCGCGCGAGATCGAGCCGAACGACATCGCGCCGGTGGCGAAGCGCCTGACGATGTCCTTGGCCGGCTCGACCTGGTCGAGGGCGACAGGCTTGCGCTTCTCATCCTCGGCGCTCTTGAGCTTGAACAGGCCGCGCAACGTCAACAGCCGCTCGGACTGCTCGTTGAGGATTTTTGCGAACGCGTTGTAGCGCTCCAGCGAATTGCCGCGCACGGCATGCTGCAGCGTCGAGACGGACTCGGCGGTCCAGGCGTGGTCCTCGCCGCGGGTGCGGTAGGCGTATTCGCCGCCGACATCGAGCGCGGTCTTGTAGACCGGGGCGTCGCCGAACGCGTCGGAATGGCGGCGCGCGGTCTCCTCGGCGATTTCGGCCAAGCCGACGCCCTCGATCCGGGTGTGAGTGCCGACGAAATATTTCGAGACGAAATCCGCCTTCAATCCGACGGCGTCGAAGATCTGCGCGCCGCAATAGGATTGATAGGTCGAGATGCCCATCTTCGACATCACCTTCAGCAGGCCCTTGCCGATCGACTTGATGTAGCGCTTGACGATCTCGTAATCGTCCAGCGCCGCCGGCAGCCGGTCCTTCATCGCGACGATGGTCTCGAAGGCGAGATAGGGGTTGATCGCTTCGGCACCGTAGCCGGCGAGGCAGGCGAAGTGGTGGACCTCGCGCGGCTCGCCGGATTCGACCACAAGGCCGACCGAGGTGCGCAGGCCGGTGCGGATCAGATGATGGTGCACGGCGGCGCAGGCGAGCAGCGAGGGTATCGGAATCCGGTCCGAGCCCGCCATGCGGTCGGATAGGATGATGATGTTGACGCCTTCGCGCACCGCGGCTTCGGCGCGCGCACACAATTCGTCGAGCACCTGCTCGAGCCCCGCAGCACCCAGGCCGGCATGGAAGGTGGTGTCGAGCGTGCGCGACATGAACTGGCTATCGGCGATATCGGAAATCGACCGGATCTTTTCCAGATCGGCGTCGGTCAGGATCGGCTGGCGCACTTCGAGGCGCTTGTTGCCCGCCACGCCCTGCAGGTCGAACAGGTTCGGCCGCGGCCCGATGATCGAGACCAGGCTCATCACCAGCTCCTCGCGGATCGGATCGATCGGCGGGTTGGTGACCTGCGCGAAATTCTGCTTGAAGTAGGTGAACAGCGGCTTCGGCTTGTCCGACAGCGCCGAGATCGGCGTGTCGTTGCCCATCGAGCCGTTGGCCTCTTCGCCGGTCGATGCCATCGGCGTCATCAGGATATTGATGTCTTCCTGGCTGTAGCCGAACGCCTGCTGCCGATCGAGCAGCGGCAGGTTGGAGCGCATGCCCTTGGTCGGTGCGTCCGGGAGTTCTTCCAGCACGATCTGGGTGCGGTCGAGCCACGCGCGATAGGGGTGGCTCTTGGCGAGCTGCGCCTTGATCTCGTCGTCGGGAATGAGGCGGCCCTGTTCGAGGTCGACCAGCAGCATCTTGCCGGGCTGCAGCCGCCACTTGGTGACGATGTGCTCCTCCGGGATCTTCAGCACGCCCATTTCCGAGGCCATGACGATGCGGTCGTCCGACGTCACGAGGTAGCGCGCCGGACGCAGGCCGTTGCGGTCCAGCGTGGCGCCGATCTGGCGGCCGTCGGTGAAGGCGATCGCGGCGGGACCGTCCCACGGCTCCATCAGGGCTGCGTGATATTCGTAGAACGAGCGGCGCTCCTCATCCATCAGGGGATTGCCGGCCCAGGCTTCCGGAATCATCATCATCACGGCGTGCGGCAGCGAGTAGCCGCCCTGCACCAGGAATTCGAGCGCGTTGTCGAAGCAGGCAGTGTCGCTTTGTCCTTCATAGGAGATCGGCCACAGCCTGGAGATGTCCTTGCCGTAGAGTTCCGAATGCACCGAGGCCTGGCGCGCCGCCATCCAGTTGGTGTTGCCGCGCAACGTGTTGATCTCGCCATTATGGGCGATCATCCGGTACGGATGCGCCAGCGACCAGGTCGGGAAGGTGTTGGTCGAGAACCGCTGATGGACCAGCGCCAGCGCGCTCTCGAAATCGGGCTCGCTCAGGTCGGGATAGTATTTGCCGAGCTGGTCGGCGAGGAACATGCCCTTGTACACCACCGTGCGGCACGACATCGACACCGGGTAATAGCCGGCCAGCCCGCGGTCGCGGCGCTGATAGATCGCCTGCGAGATCGACTTGCGCAGGATGTAGAGCTTGCGCTCGAATTCGTCCTCGGTCTTGGCCGCGCCGTTGCGGCCGATGAACACCTGCATGTGCGCGGGCTCGGTCGGCTTGACGGTTTCGCCGAGCGAGGAGTTGTCGGTCGGCACGTCGCGCCAGCCGAGCAGCATCAGGCCTTCGGCCTTGATCTGGTCGGCGATGATGCTCTTGATGACTTTGCGCCACGCCGCTTCCTTCGGCATGAACAGCGCGCCGACGGCATAGTCGCCTTGCTTCGGCAGCTGGAAGCCGATCTCGGTCGCCTTGCGAACGAAGAAGTCGTGCGGAATCTGCACCAGGATGCCGGCGCCGTCACCGGCGCGCGGATCGGCGCCGACCGCGCCGCGGTGCTCGAGGTTGCAGAGAATGTTGAGCGCGTCGGAGACGATCTGATGCGACTTCTTGCCCTTGATGTTGGCGATGAAGCCGACGCCGCAGGAATCCTTCTCCAGCGCGGGATCGTACATGCCCACGGCCGGCGGGCGCCAGTCGTGCTCGCGCGCGGGATTTTCAAGCGCTTGCGCTTCCGGTTTCGAATCCGGGGTCGCCGACAGCGCATCTGCGTTGATGATTTCGCGCTCGAATTCCGACCCGCTCATCTCAAATCCTCTCAATAAGGCTAAGGGCCTCACCGCCTGTCGTCGGCGCACCTTGGGCGTTCTGCGGCACCCACCGGGCCACCGCTCGTCCTCCGCGAGCCGCAATTTCATAAATTCAGGCCTGGGCGTTCAGCGTCCCCGACGAACGGCCTTGCCTGCACCTTCTCGGCGGCCGAAGCGCCGAACTTTCGTTGCAATCCCCGTGCCGGGTTTGCTCCGCAATTGAGACAGCGTTGCTGTCCTAACTCCGACCATGCCAAACTTTTTTCTATCACACAAGCGCTTGAAAGTCGCCGGTTGCATGACGCGCCGGCGGTTACGGCATGGCGGGCCGCGTGCCCCGGATTTGAGGCAAACGCGCCGCGATCCGGCCAAAGCTCCGCCGAATTCGGCGCTGAGTTTAGCGGGTGGGAAAAGGAGCGAAAAGCTCCGGGCGACACGCATTTGCAGGAGCGATCGATGAAGCTGTTCACCGGATGGGTCGTGTCGGCCGGGCTGGTTGTTACCGCCGCGGCCGCCAATGCGCAGGTTTTGGTGCCCAATCATATCGGTCGGCCGGGTTACGCCGCCGTCTCCGACTTCGAGGGGCCGTATGCGGCGATGCCGCCGGACGCACCGGTGCCACGTTACGGCTACGGGCCGGCCCTGCTGCCGCCGCAGGAGGTCTATTTGGTCGTGCGCGAGAACGGATTTTCCCCGCTCGGCGCGCTGCAGCAGCGCGGCTTCATCTACACAATCGCGGTGATCGATCGCCGCGGTGACGATGGGCGGCTGGTGATCGACGGCCGCACCGGACGCATCCTCCGCTTCATACCTGCCTACTACCGGATGGGCGACAACCCACGTGAGGATATGCCGGCAGCCTATGGCCTGCCCGGGCCGCCGCCGGTCAGCCCGATCCGGGGCGGGCCGCGGCCGCCAGCCTCGATCCCGCATCTTGCCAGCCGCACTCCCCCGGCGGTGCCGCTGCCGAGAGGCACGCCGCCGCACGGCGACGTGAAGCCTCTGGCCGCCGAACCAGCGCCGCAGCAAGCGGCGGTGCAGGCGAAACCGGTGGATACGCCAACGGCCGCGCCAGCCGCGGCCCCAGCCGCCGTCGCCGCAAAACCCGCAGCCCCACCGATCCTGCCGACGCAGGAGATGCCGAAGGCGCAGGGGCTGGATTGAAACTCTTAATCCCTCCCCCTCGCGGCCCCAACGGGGAGGGATGAAGCAACACAAAAAACGCCCCGGTTTCCCGGGGCGTTTTCGCATTCGGGGTTTGCAGCGAATACCGGGTTACGCGGCGGCCTTCTCGGCCGAACCGTCGACCACCTGCGGCGCTGGCGCGGTGGTGGTGATCGGAATGCTGCGGGGCTTCTTGGCCTCGGGAATCTCGCGGACGAGATCGACGTGGAGCAGGCCGTTCTCGAGCGAGGCGTTCTTCACCACCACGAAGTCGGCGAGTTGGAAGGCGCGTTCGAAGGCGCGCGCGGCGATGCCGCGATACAGCACCTCGGCCTTGTCCTGGCCGTTCACTTTGGCGGTCTTTTCGCCCTTGATCGTCAGCGTATTCTCCTTAGCGACGATCGAGAGTTCGTTCTGCGCGAAGCCGGAAACCGCGACCGTGACGCGGTAGCTGTTGTCGCCGGTGCGCTCGATATTGTAGGGCGGATAGCCGGTGCCGCCGTCGGGCGTGGCGCGATCAAGCAGCGAAAACAGCCGGTCGAAGCCGACGGTGGAACGATAGAACGGGGTGAGATCATAAGTACGCATGGTTAGTCCTCCATTGAGCGACTGCTGGGTTAACCCGCCCGCCAATCGGGCCGGGCTTTTCGCGATGTGCAGCCTCGGTGATCCGGTTGTTCCGAAACACTGGTAGCGGCCTGCACGAAGGTGATATGGGAGGGGTCAGACGGCGTTCAAGAAGCGGGGATTTGCCGCTTTTTTCGCGCTCCCGCCCTTGATTTCCAGCGCCTTTTACCTAGCCGGTCAAAAGCCCATGACGCTCGTCTCGATTCCCGCCAATCCCGTTCCGGAGAACGTCGTCGCCGGCACCATCAAGACCCCCGACGGCGCCGAACTGCGCTTCGCGCGCTGGGCGCCGCCGGTGGGCCGAAAAGGTACGGTCTGCGTCTTCACCGGCCGCAGCGAGCAGATCGAAAAATATTTCGAGACTGTGCGCGATTTGCGCGACCGCGGCTTCGCCGTGGCAATGATCGACTGGCGCGGGCAGGGCCATTCGTCGCGGCGGCTGCGCGATCCGCGCAAGGGCTATGTCCGCGATTTCTCCGACTACGAAGTCGATGTCGAGACCTTCGTGCAGCAGGTGGTGCTGCCGGATTGCCCGCCGCCGCATTTCGCGCTGGCGCATTCGATGGGCGGCGCGGTGATGCTGCGGGTCGCGCACGCCGGAAAGCGCTGGTTCGACCGCATGGTGCTGTCGGCGCCGATGATCGACCTGCCGGGACGCCGCACGTCGTTTCCGGTGCGCGCGTTCCTGCGCGCGCTACGGCTCGCCGGCCAGGGCGGCCGCTACATTCCCGGCGGCAGCGATATGCTGATCGGCTCTGAATCCTTCGTCAACAATCCCCTGACCAGCGATCCCGTACGCTTCGCCCGCAACGCCGCGATCCTCGAGGAAGACCCCACGCTGGGGCTCGGCTCGCCGACGGTGGCCTGGGCCGATACCGCGTTCCGGGCGATGCACGGTTTTCGCGCCGCCGATTACCCCTCGCAGATCCGCCAGCCGATCCTGATGCTGGCCGCCAGCAACGACAGCGTCGTGTCGACGGCTGCGATCGAGGAGTTCGCCTATCATTTGCGCGCGGGCTCGCATCTGGTGATCGCCGGTGCCAAGCACGAAATCCTGCAGGAACAGGACCGCTACCGCGCCCAGTTCTGGGCCGCTTTCGACGCCTTCGTCCCGGGCACGCCGCTGTTCAAGTGACGAGAGAACCGCCTAGCCTGATCGGTTCAAATTGAATTAGAACCGGGCGCTAGCTCTTTGTTTTGACGCGTTTTCTTCACGCGAACCGGTATCCACCCCGCATCAAGTGCGGGGCAGGCTTTCGCTCGAAAACGCTCTCAAGCTGTACGCTTTGGGGCAGTTTGAACGAGCGTCAGTCTGGTCGACGGTATACCGGCTTTCAGAAGGCCCTCGCGATAATGGGCGATGTCGGCGGGATTTTTCCAGCGGAAATTCCGCAAATGCCGTTCGACGGTGAGGCCTGGAAAGCTGGTCAGCAAGACCTCGGCCGCCTTTGCCGTTTCATCGCTTCTTCCCAATTGTGCCAGCGCCGCGGCCCGCACCGCCAGCACCTGAAGATGATTGGGGTTCAGATACAAGGCTTCGCGCGCCCAGGACAGCGATGCATCATATTGTCCCAGAAGGTAATGGCTGAACGCGTTCAACGCCGCCCATTTATACCGGGGGTCGCTGTTGCCGCGCTGTACGGCCGTGGAAAACAGCTCGATGGCCTGTCGATGTTCGCCGATCACGAGATGACATATTCCAAGCACGCCGCGGGCACCCATGTCGTACGGGTTCACCTTGACCGCCCTGTTGGCGGCCCCCAGTGCCGCGTCGTAATTGCCTTCCATCGCATGCATATAGGACAGAATCGAAAATGCGAAGGAGGAACGCGGATCGAGCCGGACACTGGCTTCCGCCAGGCTCATCGCCTCGGACCACAATTGACGCGTGCTCTTGATCCAACCGTACTGCACGCCCTGCACCAGCACGGTGGCGAGATAGGCGCGTGCAATGGCAAGCGCCGGATCGAACGCGATGGCCTCCCTGAACAGCGCGATCGAGGTTTCGAAATCCGCTTTGGTGTGAAGGTAATAATGTGAAAGCCCCCTCAGGAACCGGTCCCATGCGGTCAGATCGGTGGACGATGACCGCGCGGGAGCCGACGCTTCCGCCCGAAAGATCTCCGGGGCCAGGGCTGCGGACAGGCTGGTGGTGATTTCATCCTGCATCGCGAACAGATCGCCGATGTCCCGGTCATACCGGCCGGCCCACAAATGCTCGCCATTTTCGGGAGCGATCAGTTCGGCAGTGACACGAATTTTGCTTCCACCACGCCGGACCGACCCCTGGATCAGGTAGGTCGCGTCAATCTCGCGCGCGATCAGGCGGGTGCTCAGATTCTTGCCCTTGAACGAAAACGTCGAATTCCGGCTTAGCACCCGATAGAGCGATTGCAGGGAGAGCGCGTGAATGAGGTCCTCGGTGAGGCCGTCGGAAAAATATTCGTCGGCGCCGTCGCTGAGATTCGTGAAGGGCAGTACGCCGACGATCGCGGTCCGATATTGCGCCGGCAGGTTTGTCGCGCTTCGCGGCTCGCGGGTACGGTCGTCCAGCCCGCCGGGTGCCCAGGTCCAGACGTTGACCGGCTCGTCGATATTCTTGAAGCGGTGAGCGCCGGTGTCGACAAGGCTCACGCCGAGATGCTTGCCGGCCTCATGGTAGGCCTTTTCCGATACGGCGACGCCGCCGGGAGCGGCCACCGATTCGAGCCGGACGGCGATGTTCACGCCGTCGCCGAAGACCTCGTCCTCGTCGGCGATCACATCTCCCATGTGGACGCCCAGACGGAACTGCATGACGCGATCCGCGGGAAGCTGGTTATTCCGCTCCACCATCAGCGTTTGCACGGCGATAGCGGACTCGATGGCGCCGACGATGCTCGGGAATTCCAGCAGGAAGCCGTCGCCGGTGTTCTTCACCACCCGGCCGCCATGATTGAGAATGATCGGATAGATCGCGCTGCGGTGGGCCTTGAAGGCGGCGTGCGTGCCTTCCTCGTCGGCACCCATCATTCGGGAGTAGCCGGCAACGTCAGCGCAAACTATGGCCGCCAGACGTCTCTCCATTCATCCTGCTCCCGAACCGGCGCATACTAGTACGTCGCCGGCCGATCGAAGCCAATGGTTTTAAGCGCATGATTTCCGGTGGAACCAAGACTTGGGGAGCGGCGCGATGCAAAGCCCTCCAAATTCGGCGCAGGCTGGATGTGGCGCTCATTTTGGCACCCTTCGCGAGTGAGGAGGAGTCTCGTCAACCCGCCAGTGTGTTGTAGATCGCGCTGGCCGCGAGATAGAGTCCGAGAAAGATCATCGCGATCAGGAACCAGCGGCGGAACACCTCGGGCTGCATCCGCGAGCGTACCGCCTGCCCGACAAACATGCCGGCAAAAGCGGCGGCCATGGCGATCGCGCCGGGCAGCGCGGTCGCAGCGCTCAACAGGCCGGCGCTGGTGAGATTGAAGGCCAGCGCCAGCGTCGCCACGGTGAAGAAGACCCCGAGCGCCTGCACCAGCTCGTCCTTCTCCATGCCGATCGCCTGCATGAACGGCATCGACGGGATCACCTGCACGCCGGTCGCGGCGGAAATCATGCCCGTCGTGACGCCGACGATGCCGCCGATCCATTTTTCGTTCCGGCGCGCGACCTTCAAGCTGAACGTGCTCAAGCCCACGATCGCATAGATCACCAGCAGCACGCCGAGCACGATGGTGCCGTAGCGCGCATAGGGGCCGGTCAGCATGCCGGCGTTCAGCCAGATGCCGATTACGGTGCCCGCCATCAGCGGCCACAGCCGCCGGACGATGTCGCGCAGATAGGGGCCGACGAAGGTCTGCCAGATATTGGTGACGATGGCGGGCACGATCACGATCGCGAGCGCGTGCGCCGGCGGCATGGTGACCGCGAGCAGGCCCATCGACACTGTCGGCAGGCCGAGCCCGATCACGCCCTTGACGAAACCCGCCAGCAGGAAGGCGGCAGCGACCAGAATCAGCAGAGGTTCGGACATGCGCAATAGATTGACCGATCGGCGGCGGCGGCACAATCTGGAGCTTACGGAGCTAGCCTTCGGCTACAACGAAGGCAGATAGCCCAGGGAGACTGCCATGCGTTTCGATCTGGTCGACCTGCAACTGTTCGTCGCCGTCGCGGAGACCCGCAGCATCACCAATGGCGCGCAGCGCGTCCATCTGGCGCTGGCGTCCGCCAGCGCGCGGATCAAGGGGCTGGAGGCGGCGCTCGGCGTGTCGCTGCTGCGGCGCGGCCGCCGCGGCGTCGAGCTGACCGCGGCCGGCGAAACCCTGCTCGATCATGCCAGGGTCGTGCTGCATAATGTGGAGACGATGCGCGGCGATCTCGCCGCCTTTGCGCGCGGGGTGAAGGCGACCGTCCGCTTCCTCGCCAATACATCGGGGCTGTCGGAATATCTGCCGAAGACGCTGGCCGCTTTTCTCGCCGAGCATCCGCACATCTCGATCGACGTCGAGGAACACGAAAGCGGCGAGATCGCGCGCGCGATCGCCGCCGGCGCCGCCGATCTCGGGCTGGCGGCGGAGCATGCGCTGCCCGACAATATCGAGCGGATCGCCTTCAGCGAGGACCGCCTGGTGCTGGTCGCCACGCGCCATGACGAACTGGCGAACCGGCGGCAGGTCGAGTTTCGCGAGGTGGTGGAGCGGGATTTCGTCGGCCTGATCACCTCCAGCGCCTTGCACACGCATATCGCCGGACACGCCGCCCGCCTCGGGACCCGCCTGCGCTTTCGCGCCCGGCTCAACAATTTCGATGCGATCGGCCAGATGGTGGCCGCGGGCATCGGTGTTGCCGTGATGCCGGAGATCGCCGCGCGACGCTGCGCGCGGTCGATGAAGATCAATGTGATCCGGATCAGGGATCCCTGGGCCAACCGCCGGCTCGCGATCTGCGCCCGCAGTTTCAAGACCCTGCCGCGGCCGGCGAAGCTGTTGGTGGAGCATCTGCGCAAGGTGGCGCAGTAGATGGTCATGGCGAGGACGGCCTCAACTGCTCACTTCTCCGGCGCAATCCCTGCATCCCGGATCACCTTCGCCCATTTCGCGATTTCCGCCGCAATAAACCCGCGAAAATGTTCCGGGGTGTCGCCAACCAGTTCGGCGCCCTGGCTGGCGAGCTTTTGCCTTACGGTCGGATCGCGCATCGCTTCGGTCGCGATCCCGTTCAACGCGGCGATGATGGCCGACGGGGTGCCGGCGGGCGCCACCATGCCGTACCAGTTCTCCACCCTTAACTCCGGCATCCCGGCTTCGGCGGTGGTGGGCACCTCCATCGCGGTCGGCGCGCGCTGCGGCGAGCCGACCACGATGGCGCGCAAGGTGCCGGCCCTGATCTGCGGCAGCACCGCCGGCAGATCGAGAAACGCCATTTGCACCTGCTGGCCCAGCAGGTCGTTCACCGCGGGCGCAGCACCCCGATACGGCACGTGAACGATGTCGATCCTTGCGGTGAGCTTGAGGAGTTCGCCCGCCAGATGCGGCAAGCTGCCGGGGCCGGAGGAGGTAAAATTGAGCTTGCCGGGCTGCGCCCTGGCGAGGGCGATCAGTTCGCTCATGTCGTGAGCGGGAACGTTGCCCGCGACCACCAGCATTTCCGGCACCGCGGCGACCAGGGTGACCGGCGCCAGATCCCTCAGTGTGTCATAGGCGATCTTTTCCATGCCCGGGCTGATGGCGAGCGCGCCCGCACTCGAGATCGCGATGGTATAGCCATCGGGTGCGGCCTTCGCCACAGCGTCGGTTCCGAGTACACCGCCTTGGCCGCCGCGATTGTCGATCACGACCGGCTGCTTCGTCAGTTCCGACATGCGCTGGCCGATCACGCGCGCGATGATGTCGTTGGGGCCGCCCGGCGGAAACGGCACGATTAGCCGGATCGGTTTTGCGGGATAATCCTGCGCCGAGGCGAACCTCGGAAACAGTAGGATGGAAAACCCGATCAGCAGCGCCCGCAGAATTTTCATGCAAGCCTCGGAGCGTTCGTCATGTTCGGCCAAAGCTTCCTGCCGGTGCACGGCGCGAATGGTCTGCGTTGCGGGGCATGGCGTCGTGGCAGCATGGCAGTATGGAGGACGTGGATGGCCGGGACGAAGCCGGCCATGACGGAAAATCCGATTAGCTATTGAGCAGTTTCATCGCCGCTTCGTGTACGCGCGGATCGCCGGCCGCGATGATGCGGCCACCGCCCTGGGCGGGCTTGCCTTCCCAGGTGGTGACGATGCCGCCGGCGCCGGTGATGATCGGGATCAATGCCGCGATATCGTAGGGTTTCAGTTCGGTCTCGATGACGAGATCGAGATGGCCGGCGGCGAGCATGCAGTAGGAATAGCAATCGCCGCCATAGCGCGTCAGCCGCACCGCGTCCTCGACGCGGCCGAAGGCGGTGCGGTCGGCGGCGTTCATCAGCAGTGGGCTGGTCGTGAACGAGGTTGCCTCGGCGAGCGAGGCGCAGCGCCGCACCGCCAGCTTCCGCGTCCCCGACGGCCCATGGTAATGCGCCGAACCGCTGTCGCCGGAAAAGCGCTCGCCGATAAAGGGCTGGTGCATCATTCCGAACACCGGCGTGCCCCGGTGCAATAGCGCGATCAGCGTGCCCCAGATCGGAAAGCCCGCGATGAAGGACTTGGTGCCATCGATCGGGTCCAGCACCCAGACATATTCGGCATCTTCGCGCTCGCTGCCGAATTCCTCGCCGACGATGCCGTGCTGGGGGAAGTTCGCCTTGATCAGCCGCCGCATCACCGCTTCCGCGGCGCGGTCGGCCTCGGTCACCGGATCGAAATCGTGGCTGCTGCTCTTGTTCTCGACGGATAGCGTGGTCCGAAAGAACGGCAGGATGGTTTCCCCGGACGAGGTCGCAAGCCGGCCGATGAAGGCTGTAAAATCGATAACCGTCACGGCTGTTCCTTTGGGGATGGCGCGGGATAGAGCATTGCGCGACTCTTGCCTGGCGCATTTTCGAGCGAAGTGGACACCGGCTCGCGTGACGAAAGCGCGTCAAAACAGGAATCTGGAGCTTCGGTTCTGACTCGATCAGAACCGATCATGCTCTAGCCCAATCCTTCTCATCGCGCACGAGGGGCCGAGGCCTATCGCCGGCTACGTTGGAGCTTTTTCGTCTGCTCGAATCGGCCCCGGCAATAGTGTATTTTCAGACACCGCAGCCGTTCACGAATTAGAGAGATTAATAGCAAGCGTTGCGCAGCAGGGCCAATGCGGTCGCGCTTTATCCCCTAAATATTTGAAATTATTGTAAAAAAATGGAGGTAGTGGTTTTCTTGTCACGCCGTCCAGCTCTGTGAATTTTGCATGGGAAAAGAGTCAAAAACCCTTGCACTTTGTGCAGCGCGGTCGCATATTGTTGCGGTGCGGTAGCGCCTCGCGCTATCGCTGCCCTCCTTGGGCGTTTCCTCCCTAGACTTGGGCCGCTTGTTCATTCAAGCGGCCCTTTTTTCTTGCGCTATGTTTTTCTGATGCGCTTTCTGGATGCAGCCGGGAAACGCTCGCCTATTCAGCCGCCGCCTGGAACGGTCCGAGTTCGCCGAGCGGAACCGTGGCCAGCGCATCCGCCAGCACATTGAAATCGGCGGCGACCCGCGAAAAGCCCGGGCTGCGTTCGCGCCGGCGCTCGTCCATGTAGATCGCGCGGTTGAGCTCGAGCTGGATGGCGTGCAGGCCGGAGGCCGGATTGCCGTAATGCTCGGTGATGAAGCCGCCCGCATAGGGCTTGTTGCGCCCGACCGAATAACCCAGCCCTCGCATGGTTTCCTCGACCATGTCGGGCAGCAGCGACGCACAGCTCGTTCCGTAGCGGTCGCCGATCACCACGTCGGGCCGCCGCGGCTCGTCGCGCGATACGCCGACCGAGGGCATCGAATGGCAGTCCACCACCACGACGGCGCCGAACGCCTGGTGCGCCTTGTTGATCAGCCGCCGCAGCGCGCGGTGATAGGGCTTGTAGAGTGCCTCGATCCGCGCCAGCGCGTCGTCGACCGAAAGCCGCTCGCGATAGATTTCCTGACCATCGCCGACCACGCGCGGGATGGTGCCGAGCCCGCCGGCCACCCGCATCGATCTCGTATTGGCGAAACTCGGCAATCTGCCAGAGAACATCCGCGGATCGAGCTCGTAGGGCTCCCGGTTGACGTCGACATAGGAGCGCGGGAAGTGGACCCGGACGGTCGGAAAACCCTGGCCGCTGAGGCCTGCGATCAACTCGTCCATGAAGGAATCTTCGGAGCGGCGCAGCGCCGGCAGATCGATCCGCGAGGCGTCGAGGAATTCGGCCGGGTAGACCGAGCCGGAATGCGGCGAGTTGAAAATGATCGGCGCCCGCCAGTTGGCCGGCTCCACGATTTCGAACGGAGGCGACAGTTCGCCATCATGCTGGGTCATCGTCGGGCGCCGTCCCTGGAATCCGCGGCTCTGGCGATTGATTCTGCCAGAAAAGCGGAGCTTTTATGAGCGCGCATTGTCTGTAATCACAACCATTCTGCCAAGCGAAAAAACCCTTCAACCCGCTGGAATGTCTCTCGACAACCGCAAAACGCCCGTCTTCATTGCATTGGGCCGCATTCCGGTCCAGAAATAAGATAGCAAGCCTCCGGCCGTTCACCGGAGCCCTTCACCCGAAATTTACCCTCTGTCGGGCTAAGTGAGCGGACTGATCCTCCCATCGGGAATCAACGATCCACGCCATGCACAAAATCCTCCTCGCCGAAGACGACAACGACATGCGCCGTTTCCTGGTCAAGGCGCTGGAAAACGCCGGTTTTCAGGTTTCGCCCCACGACAACGGCATGTCGGCCTATCAGCGGCTGCGCGAGGAGCCGTTCGAGATGCTGCTGACCGATATCGTGATGCCCGAAATGGACGGCATCGAGCTGGCGCGGCGGGCCTCGGAACTCGACCCCGATATCAAGATCATGTTCATCACCGGCTTTGCCGCGGTCGCGCTGAACTCGGATTCCGAGGCGCCCAAAAACGCGAAAGTCCTCTCCAAGCCGGTCCATCTTCGCGAATTGGTCAGCGAAGTGAACAAGATGCTGGCGGCCTAATTCGGCCCCAATAGCCTTGCGGCATCCTTGCCTGACCGCTTTGGAGCCGATATACGGACCCCACCCGTGAAGTCAGGTTAAGGGCGCGTAGCTCAGCGGGAGAGCACCTCGTTGACATCGAGGGGGTCACAGGTTCGATCCCTGTCGCGCCCACCATCTCCAGGCAGTTGATGTCATTGGGTTTCCCGTCCGTCTAAGGCTTCATCGCTAAATCGAGAACTCAGCTTGGTCCCACTCTGGTCCCAGTTGGAGAAAATCGATGGCGAGCATCCGCAAACATAGAGACAAATGGCAAGTCCGTATTAGACGGGCAGGCCTCCAACCCTTGTCCAAGTCGTTCTCCCTTAGGAAAGACGGGGCAGAATGGGCAAGACAGATGGAGGTGAAAGCCGATCGAGCCGAGCTTCCAACCGACCTGAAGGCCCTGCAGCGGATCACCCTGGCTGACTTGGTTGTTCGCTACCGAGACACGGTGAGCGTGAAGAAACGAGGGTACGAGAATGAACGTATTTCTCTCACCGCATTCCTCCATCACCCGATATGCTCCAAGCGACTCTCAGATCTTCGTACGGAAGACTTTGCAGCGTACCGGGACCAGATGCTGCAGACGGTCAAACCCACCTCACTGAAGCGCTACCTCGACCCCATCCATAATCTATTCGAAGTCGCAAGACACGAGTGGGGAGTGCCACTCAGAGACAATCCCCTCGGCAGGCTGAAACTGAAGGCTCCCTCTCAGCGGCGAGAACGACGACTGCTGAGTGGAGAATGGGAACGTATCCTTGAGGCGGCTCGCCTCTGCCGCAACCCTTGGATCGAACCTATCATTCGGCTCGCGCTGGCAACGGGAATGAGGAGAGGGGAGGTCCTGGCTCTTGAAGACAACCAGATCGATCTAGAGCGACGATCACTCCTCATCAGAAAGACGAAGAACGGTCATGCACGGACTATTCCGCTGACCGTCGAAGCAGTGAGAATTCTGGGACAATTGCTGAGGGGACGGCTAGGACCTCTATTTCCTATCACGAGGAATGCCTTCCGCTTGGCGTGGGAGCGCCTCCGGGAGAGAGCGGATCTTGGGGACTTTCATTTTCACGACCTGCGCCACGAAGCTATCAGTCGATTCTTTGAACTCGGATTGAATCCGCCCGAGGTTGCTCTCATCAGCGGCCACCGGGATATGCGACAACTCTTTCGCTACACGCATCCTCTTCGAGAAGGCATCATCGACAAGATGGACAGGTCCACTTCATGATCGACGCCAGATCGGCTTTACTGCAAGGTCTCCACTGATGTCCGATACTTACATGTTCGAAGACAATCTCGACAAATCGATACCGATCGATTGGAGCGCCAGACTTCCTGACTTCCAAGACGTTGTGGCGGAGCTGACGACCAAGACTATCGCTTTCCACCGCCTTGAAGCAGTTAGGCCGGTCAAGCCAACGACACGAGAGAAGATAAGAAAGACGATCGATTGCCTGCTGGCTAATCTTGTCAAGGCAGCCGTAGCCAGCCCCGAGTGCTTCCTGGCAATTCCGCAGAGTTCCGGTGCCTTCACACAATCGCGGTACAACAATCATGGGATTGGGTACGACAATACGAAGAGAGTGGTCGACTACCTGAAGGGGTGCTCACCCCAACTCGTATCCTACAATATCGGCTTCAATGACCGAAGCAGGTCTGGTGCCAGAACATACGTGACCAGAATAAGAGCCCTTCCGGCCCTGCTGGGTCGTCAGACGTCTCCTTCCCAGTCAGGAAATGACCAGAATGGACAGTCATTGGCTGAGCTTATCCTTAATATCCCCCTACCCATTACTAGTAGGAAACCTCTGACTGGGATGTCTGTGGTTCATACCCTTTCCGAGACCATTCGACTCAAGGACACTCAGAAGAAGCTTGTCTCGTACCAGGGCGACGAAACCACGGAGGGAATGAGGGCCAGACTGAAACGATGGAATGACTACGCGGGTCATCAATGCATTGATCTATTTCTTACGGACGACCAATTGCTACACATGTACGATCAGCCATCTGAGGAGGAAGAGGCCGAGGATGAACCGTTCAGGGAAGAAGAAGATCGTCCTCGCTTCGTCGACCTCACTAGGAATCGCCTTTACCGCGTCTTTAACAACGGCAGCTTCGACCAGGGTGGACGGTTCTACGGAGGCTGGTGGCAGAGGGTCCCGAGCAAATATCGCAGGTCCATAGTCATCAATTGGACACCCACCAGAGAACTCGACTATTCGGGCCTACATGCCGCGATGCTGTATGCCTTGGGTGGGCTTCACCTTGAGCAATATCCCTACTCACTCGACGGGGTCAATCCAGATTACAAAAAGCTAATCAAGTCGACCTTCTTCAAGCTAATCAATGCTCAGGAGGGACAAGCGATAAGAGCCCCGCGTCCGGGAAGGCTTCCGCCCAGGCTAACATGGCCCCAACTTCAGGAGGCAATCAAGGACAAGCACCATAGGATCGCTCAACACTTCAATTCTGGGGTAGGACTAAAACTTCAGAAAAAAGACTCGGAGATCGCAGAAGACGTAATGTTTAGGATGGGCGAGCAAGATTGCCCCGCTCTACCAATACACGACAGTTTCATCACCTATTGGGCCGCGTACAATAATCTGAAGCGGGCAATGATGGAGACCTATCACCGGCACATGAATTCAGAGATTTCAGTGACGATCGACGACTCCTTCTTTGATACGATTTTAGGACAGGACAACCCAACCGACCCAAATGACACTGACGTTGAGCAGGCCCACTGGGAAGATGTTGCACAAAATGCTCCGGGGTATGAAGGCTATCGTGCAAGGAAGGCTGATTTCCTCGCTCGGCAAACTCCCGAGCGAAGGGACTATCTCGAAGACAGGCGTATTGGGTAGCAGCGCTTGCGTCGGGTCGGCGATCGCAGGACATTCTCGGCATCCCAGTCGACAGAGGGGCGTCCTGTGTTGAAGCGAGATCGCGAGACTGCGGGCCGAATAGGGAGAGGCTAGGCAGATGATTTTTAGGCAACAATGAGGTGGCCCAACACCTATGGCCAACCTTCATTGCGAAGGGCTTTGATATCACTAAGATTTTCAGATTTCGGATCTTAAATTAAGATATTTTTCTGACCCCTAGTTATGGGTCATTTTATCCCCCGACATTACCCCCAACCTTCCTATGATCTTAGGGACTCTACTAAGGAAGCCGACTTCGGATCGTACACAAAATTCGAAATAGTGCCGGCTCTGATCTTCTGAACTACCTCGTCGATTACGAAGAGCGGAACGAGAAACCATTCGCGCGGTACTATTGGTTGCCCGAAGCGGTCCTTAATCTCAATATCGAGACGCGCCGACTCAAATACCCGGTGGATCAGTTTTTCCAGTTTCGTGCGACTGATGTTGTAAAGCTCATAGTTAGCAACGACATCCACATCTGCCATGAGAAATGTCGGCTGGAGTCTCGCACCAGCGATACGCTGATCGACGCTCATACTTGTCACGCCGATTTTATGGATCAGGTCACGATTCGCCGCGACCACCGGATGTTCGGACTTGCTTCGCAGCACGTAGATAGTGCCCGTTGCCTGATCATCCTCTGCGTACTGGTCAGAGAAGAGCGGACCCGCAACCGGATCGGTAATTCGTCGGCCCGCTTCGTCTTTGTGCAACGCCCGTTGAAGCGAGCGCATGAGCATGTTGCTTTCGGTCCTATTATCGAAGATCACGCGGAGACGCGCGTCCGTACGGCCTTGGGTGTTTGTAAATACCTTACCCATCTTGGCGACATACGCCTTCTGCCCTCCGACAATAAACATTGTGCCGGGCGCAATCTCCGCCTTTAATTCAAATGGTCGAGTCCCTCTGATGCCGGATTCGATCTCTTTCTGAACCTGCTGAAAGATTGGCTTGAACCGATCAAAATCCTCGCATTTCTGACGGTTAGCAATTTCTTCAGCCGCGCGTTTCTCCGTGCTGGTACGGACATGGCGGAGTTGGGTGATATCAGACGAACCTGCTGCGCCCTCCAATTCGGCGAGCAACTCGTCCTCACTCATCAACCCTTCATACACGGCAGGGGCAGCTTCTGATTTGGTTAGTAGGCCCTGATGATCAAGAGGCTTGAGAAGGAATCGACATTCCTCAAGCGCGCAAAGCCGGTCAAGACGGACGGCGTAAAGCCTTTCGAAGATGTCGCGGTCCTCGCCGTGTTGGGGCGCACGTCCATGCTCTTGGGCAAAACGCTGGATGTCCTCAAAGCCCGCGAGGATACGCTCGTGGCGCAGGGAGTGCCCACCCTTCTTATCCGGCTGTGCGAAATCATCAAGTTCGGAGCGCAGATCGTCGAGGTCAGTCATAGCGACCCTCATCCTTGAACCGGACGAAAGCGGCAGCGCCCTCAGCCATCCGCTTCTCCCAGGCATCTGATGAGCTGATCGAGGGGAGACGACCCCGTTCCTTTTTGAATTTAACAGCCCGGAACGCTAGGTCTTTAGCCTCCTCCGGTGTCAGGCTTGTACGCTTAGCCGCAATTGCCGCCGCTACCTGCTTCAAGCTATCCTCGCTCATCGACTTAGCGAGGATCGCATAGGCTTCTCCGAACGGGTTGACACGGTCGATTAAGTCAATGTCCAGTTCGCGCACATCCATCGCAAACTTGCGTACGCCGTCAATCAAGGCAGTATTGGAATTCTGT
Organism: Bradyrhizobium erythrophlei; assembly: GCF_900129505.1. Classification (NCBI taxonomy): domain Bacteria; kingdom Pseudomonadati; phylum Pseudomonadota; class Alphaproteobacteria; order Hyphomicrobiales; family Nitrobacteraceae; genus Bradyrhizobium; species Bradyrhizobium erythrophlei. The sequence goes on from NZ_LT670818.1 coordinate 3,633,685, forward strand.
TCCGCGTCACGTTCTCCGATCGCAAGCTGCTTGGCTTGTTGCGTCAGGTTGAGGGCAGCGATGGCGTGCTGACGAACCGCCTCCTGATCCCCCTCATCGAGTCCGGGGTATTTGTCCTTGATTATCTTGCCCATCCGGACCCTGGTCAGTTCCTCGGGCACAAGCTCATCATCAAATATACCGCGTTCGATAGCGGTCTTGTCCTGAACGAAAGCAGCAATCACCTCGGTCAGGTCCTCCTGGCATATCCGCGCGGCTTCCTTGCTCTTGGGTTCGGTCAGACCTTTGATCTCGATCTGGAATTGACCGGTCTGGTGATTGAAGCCTACGTTACATTTCTTTGGATCGTATCCCTGATCGCCGTAGTCGAAACCGTCGATCGGCCCGCTAGTAGGATTCTTCGGCGTGAAGTTGAAACGCGGTGCAAGGACCTGCTCCATAAGAAGGCTGGCCGCGATGGCTTTGAGTGTATCGTTAACCGCCTCTCTAACGGCCTCCTCGGTGGCGTCGGGTTCCGCGATCAGGTTGGTAAAGCGCGCACGGGTCTTGCCAGGCGCATCTCTGGTAGCGCGGCCGATGATCTGCACAATCTCTGTTAGACTCGATCGATAGCCAACCGTCAGCGCATGCTCACACCAAATCCAGTCAAAACCTTCCTTCGCCATGCCAAGTGCGATGATGAAGTCTACATACTCGCGATTGTTCTTCTGTGCTGAGTCCTTCAGCGATGCTGAAACGCGGTCGCGCTTTGCGGTGTCGTCATCGACCAAGTCGGCGATCTTGAGCACACGGCCATCGGGCCTCTTGACCAACTGAAAGCCGGTGACCGGATCAGTTCCCTGCCATTCGCCCAACTCCTCGATGATATGCTCGACCTCCCTGATTTTGTCTTTCGTGCTTTCTCGCGAATTGACACTCGGAATGTGGACGATCGTCTTCTCGGTCGGGTCGAGCACTTTTAGGATGTCGTCGGCATAGGAGCCCGAGTAGAAGAAATAGCCGATGTCGAGTTGTTTCAGATATTCGTAGCCATTCAGCTGCTCGTAGTAGGTGTACGTGACCGTATCGAACTTCTCCTCGTCCTCCGGTGAAAGCACCGCCACAGCATCGCCCCGGAAATAGGAGCCTGTCATTGCGACGATGTGCACCTTGTCGCGGGCAATGAACTGGCCGAGATGTAGGCCGAGCTTATTGTCGGGGCTGACCGAAACGTGGTGAAACTCGTCAACGGCAATCAACCGGTCGTCGAATTTCTCAACACCAAACTTGTCCACGGCGAAACGAAAGGTCGCATGGGTGCAGACGAGCACCTTGTCCTCGCTTTCGAGGAAGGCTCCAACTGAACTAACCTTGCCGCCTTCGGATCCTGGCGCGTTGCAGAGGTTCCATTTTGGCTGAACGGTCCAGTCGGCCCAAAAGCCTAACTTGGTTAGCGGCTCGTCGCTGAAGCTCGCGCCGATGGATCTTTCCGGCACAACGATGATCGCCTGCTTGAGACCCTGATTATAAAGTTTGTCGAGAGCAATGAACATGAGCGCGCGGCTCTTACCCGAAGCGGGGGGCGACTTGATTAGAAGGTATTGCTCACCGCGGCGTTCGTAGGCGCGCTCCTGCATTGGTCGCATTCCAAACGCATTTGCGCGCGTTGATGCCCCAGTCCTGGCGTAGGTAACGGAAACAGAAGGCACGTGGCCTGAAGAAATCATCGTCGGCCGACGAAGTTTGGCCGCTCGAAAGAACGCCTCGTCCGCCTCCGAAATGTCGGAAGTGTCGATCGCTCCATCTGGCAACGCAGCCAACTCAGATAAGCGCTTTTTTGAGATAGGCATCGAAGTGCTTTCTTTCATTCGCTGTCGCCTTGCGGGCGCTAATGATGCGGATTTTTCCACACTGTTCGGTGTGAATCAGACAGACAACGACAACGCCGCCCAAGAGGCCAAAGCTCTTTTCGCGGTACTCGCCATCGCTGTCATCCGGACCTGTCAGCACTGGCCCATTGAAAATAGAAGCAGCCTCCTCGAAAGACAGACCATGTTTATGCTTATTCGCAGCGTTCTTCGCTGGGTCCCAGTCAAACCCATCCATTCAAGCCCCCCGGCGATCCCAGTACCTTCAATGTATGTTTCCATTCACACTCCGTCCAGAGCCACTAAGCCTCTCACTTAAGGATTTGGTGCCACTTTAGCGTCCGCTCTTACCTTTACCGCCCGTAATTTGATGTAGAGGTCGAACAGCTTTTCGAGCCGCTCCGTATCGTTCTTGAAGCGACGGCCGATATATATGCGCTCGAGTATCTCGTCGTTGCGCTCGTGGGCCTCGCGCAGGTCGGCAGGCATATTGTCGGGATCGTAAAGATCGGCGAGCGTCGCGGGAAAATGCGCCTCGCGCGCCAACAAAATATCCTCGGCGCAGCGAGTCAGGTCGATCTTATTCTTTTCAGTCAGAGTTGGAACTGGGAAGGTGTTATAGCAAAGAGCTGAGGAATAGCGCAGACGCATTTCCAACCTACCTGCTAAGGTGCGAACCCACGACATGTGAACTAGGCTTAGCAAGATGGACAAGTGCCATAATGAAGCATCATAAATCACTTGAGCTGAATCACTGACGATGCAGTTTTCGGAAAGAACGCCGAAAGGAATGTATAGTCTCCGTTCTGAAGAGACTCGCGGAGCGATGATCAGATGAGAGCTCGCTTGGTGTGTGTAGCGAAACTGATGCGGGCGTGAGACAAGACCGCTCGCGACCTGCCCACCGCCCGACCGAAATTGGCGTACTTTTTCGATCCTGTCTCGAATTTCGGGGATTGCGCTTGCCGCCGAAAGACTTTGATCGTCAATCCACAGGCAATACCGCTGCTCGTTGTTGAGGTATTCGTTTGATCCATACAGCCGCTTGATCAAGTTAGCGGCATCCGGATGGTCGCTTAGCAGCTTGGACCGTTCGTTGGCCGAGAGAATTAGATTGCCGCCATCGTAAGGGCTGTTGCCGGTAATAATCGGCATTAACTTGGAAAGTGGAGCCAAGGACTGAGAAACGACTATTTCATTTCCAGGCACCAAGTATGGGCCAATGCAACCCACCTCCCTCGCAAGTCCATCTTCAAACAGCATCTTCTGCTTTCGCCCACGCCTTTCAAGCCCAATGATTGAGCAAGCGACCGCTGCATTGTTCGCGGCGTTGTTGGTCCATCGAAAATCCTTATGCGCGAAAGAAATCTCGATCCCAAGGTTGAAAATTCGAGGCCAGAGTTGATGGACTTGCGCTCCCTGATTTACTGAGTTTGTTGCCACAAAAGCTACTTTGGCTGCCTCACGGGCTACATACGCGGCGCCCTTTAGCAGCCAGGCCGAGACGTAGTCGAGTTCGCCAATCTTCTCACGCGTCCCGAAGACACTCGTTAGCTCAGCCTTTTGTTCTGCTGACTGGCCCTTCCCGCCTAAGTACGGGGGATTACCGCAGATATAGGTTTCGCCTTCTTCGCTCTCAAAATCGATCTGCGCCTGATCCAGCGGCGTATTAAACAGATCGTCCGAAGTGTGCTTCACGCTCGTCCCTGTCGGCGGACAGATGCTTAGCCAATCTAGCCGCAGCGCGTTGCCGCAGGTGATCCAGCTTTGCGCATCGAGTGGCAGGAACTCGGCTAGGGCTTCCTTCTGGCCGAGATAGAGCACGTCGCACTGATATTCGGCGATTATGAGCGCCAAGCGCGCAATCTCGGCTGGAAAGTCGCGCAGCTCGATTCCTCGGAAGCTGGTGAGCGGAATTTCGGTGTGCCTGTCAGTCTCGCCGCGTAACCGGTTGATCTCGGCTTCGATCGCCCTCATCTCCTTGTATGCGATGACTAAGAAGTTGCCTGATCCGCAGGCTGGATCGAACACCCTGATCTTCGACAGCCGTTTGCGCAGATTTAACAGTGTGCGAGGATTTTCACGTGCTTCCTCAAGCCGTGCGCGCAGGTCGTCGAGAAAGAGCGGATTGAGTACCCTCAGAATGTTCGGCACGCTGGTGTAGTGCATGCCGAGTGCACCGCGCTCTTCGTCTTCTGCGACCGCTTGGATCATCGATCCGAAGATGTCTGGGTTGATCTTCGTCCAGTCGAGATTGCCGATATGGAGCAGATAGGAGCGCGCAATTCGGCTGAAACGCGGCGCGTCCATATTGCCCGAGAACAAGCCACCGTTCACGTAGGGAAACGTTTCGGCCCATCGAGGTATATTGGCACTCGCCCTATCCTCAATCCTCGTGTTCATCGCGCGGAACAGCTCGCCAATTACCTCATGGGTGTTGGACGAGTCCCTCGCGCTCATCCGCTCGGTGGTGGCCGTGAAAAGGATCGTGCCGTTGAAAATGCCTGTGTCCTCGGCGAAGAAGCAAAAGATCAATCGCGCCATGAAATGGTTCATATCGCGGCGGCGTTCGGTTGTTCCCCACTCGGGATTGTCCTTCAGAAGCTCGATGTAGAGCCGGTTCAGACGGCTGGTCGCCCTGATGTCGAAAGAGCTCTCGCGGACCTGCTTGACGGTCGCGATTCCTGCCAGCGGTAGGAAGAAACCAAAGTGGTCCGGGAAGTCCTGATAAGCGCAGGCGACCGTCTCGCCGATCGTCAAATCCTCGGCCTCAAAGTCCAACCCATCCGTCGCAAGAATAAACCTCGCCTTAGCTTTGGTCGTGGCCGAACTTGCCCTTAGCGCGACAAGGGTCTTCGTTACCTCACCGGTTGGACAGACGGCGAGATGGATGTTGTTTGTCTGAAGAACGCCGCCCAGGTCAGACTTGTTTGATGCGCCCGAGCGTAGCCGCTTGATTGTCGTCGGCTTGTTTCCGAAGGCTTCAAGGAAGGCAAACGGGAATTCTTGAGCGTCGAAGGCCTGCTCAGCCAACGCGGAAATCGCTTCTTCAATCTCAACGGCGTTCAACTTCTTGCTCTTCTTTCTTAGGATGTTGCAGCATTTTCTTCGCGTCCCTTAGCAGGCTTTTTGTCCAACTCAGAGTATCTGGAATTTCTGCGCGAATTTGTCCAGGTTGGATTCGCAAAGCAAAGGACGCTGCGCCCCCCCGGTACCCCTACCTATCACGAAGGCCTCTATCGTCACAAATGCCTAAAAGAGGGTCTGCTGCTTCGGACCCCTAGAATGCTTATGCACTTTTGTTATGTAGAACGTTTTAGTCTCATAGGCTCCGACAAAATCATTGATTTCTTGCTCTGCAACGAGATCGACCGTCAGGGTGTCGCCCTGCCCAAACTCATATTCATGGTTTGCCAGCTTCTCAAAGAAACTGTCGTCGCGTATGTCGGCTGAGATTTTTTGACCCCGCCAGAGGAACTGCCACTTCCGTTTTGATTTTTCCAATACTGCCGTCAAGACGACAACGGGTGCTCGACTGTGGTATTCTTCTCTCTTCTTTGGGAGTGCGGGTAATTCAACTTCGGGAAGATCGCGAAGAGTGGCGAATTGATTTTTTTCAATGGGCATGACCGGTTGGTTAGGTGCAATCGGCCGACGAAAATCAACAGCGGTCACGTTGGAGTCACTTTCGACAATGCTGAAGAACTTACGAACCGTGCGCCGGACGGCTGCATCATGGTCCACTCGTTCGACGGTCTTAGCCGCGTCCTTCGGCAAAATGATCTTTTCACTTCCGTATTCAACAACGTAAGAATTCTCATCAACGACAATTGTCACCGTATCAGACATGAGTTTTGTGACGACGACGGCAATCAAAATTGGAAGGATCAACAGCGTAACTGGAGCATGTAGTAGTGTTTGAGTATCCTTTTGGAAGATCCGAATTATCGTTCTGATGCTACCTTGGTCAGAACTTATAAATTCGACTTCAATCTCTCGCCCGGGATTTGCGGAGGCATTGATGGCGCGATAAAGCTCGTCGAACGCCAGCAACGCATTCGCGAATGTTTGTGCATCGATTCCCGGACCCGCTATCTTGAAATACAGAAGGATCTCTTCGTCAGGGGACATTGTGTGGGACACCCTTAAATCGACGACCAAGCGGCAAACCGCGACACCAAACTATGACATGCGCGCCTTGGTCGAGGGAACCAGGAATTTCAACCGGATCACAAGCTGCGCTCTCAGGGCTGGAGTTGAGTTTGCGGTGCGACAAAGAGCGCGGCCACGGCAACGGCTCTTTTCAAGGCCTCTGACCAGGGTCGATTCCTGGACTCTGGAGAACCGCTGAGAGGCCTCCTGGTAGGCAGGGAAAGAGGGACGACGGCCACGACAAAACGAATCTAGGACTCGCTTTGAATCATGAGGTCCGGTGTGATGTGCAGGAGCTACTCGTAGGCATCAGGTGCTCTGAAGGAGAGTCCTACCTATGCCGGGGCGCTTTGGCATTCCAAGACTAAGGTATGAGGAGATTTCTGACAAGTGTGTACCCTCTATCGAGTTACCCAACCACTTCTTCCCAGGGGGCGAATCCACGACACACACTCTCTCTCGGTCATCTAGAGACAATGGGGTGAAAGATAATTTCTGTGAGAAAATGGGACGGTCAGATTCACCAAGAGAAGGCAAGGTCACCCCCCTCCTCCCCCCTTCAAGCACAGGTGGCCTGACCCTCCGACAAGCAAGCGGGGGGAGTAAGGTGGGAGTACGCCTAGGGCGTACGGCGAGTCTCACTACCTATCACAGCTCTAGCTGAAGACCCGTTGCTAGACTCTCGAAAGCCGCTGAGGGGGCTTGCGGGCAGATAGGGGAAGGGTAGCGGCCACAAGATAAACGAATCCACGAGTCTCCCTGAGTCTTAGAGGGCTATCCACGTCCTGAGCTGGCAATCATCCTTCCAGCAACTTCGGCGGAGGTACGCCTAGCGCCTTGGCTATTCTAACGAGAACCATCAGGCTTGGGTTGCGACGACCACGCTCTATCCCGCCGACATAGGTAAGATCGATCTCTGCCTCAAATGCCAATTCTTCCTGCGTCATGCCCTTCTGAAGTCGAAGGCGACGAACGTTCTTGCCGACGAGGACGCACCAATTCTGCATTGCAGGATCGGGCCTTGTCGGGCATATAGTCTCTAGGGATTATAGTCATTATTTGAGATTTATGTTTTGCCTCGCTCGAACGAAGGAGGAGAAGAAGATGATCTCCACTATCGGCGTTGCTTCTCTCTTCCTTGCAGCCATCTCTCATTTTCAAGAGTGGAAAGCCGCTAGCTGGTTCTTTGGAGGAGCCGGTGCTCTCGTCATGCTGCTCGAACTGATGGGTCGGAATTAATGAACAACCTCTCCCTGCGCTATGTCTGGATTATCCTGACAGTTTCAGTCCTTCTCTTCACCGCATGGATGTTCCGGTACGATGTACAGACCAGTACGTACCGTCCCTGCATCCTTCATGATCGGTGGACTAATACCGTCCAGGATTGCTGATAACTAAGGCCGGTGATCGAAACTCTGTTCTCCGAGTCAGCCACAATGATTGACGCAGGCCGGCTCCCTTACAAACCTTCCCACACTTCGGCGTCATGCTCGTGGTCGCCATGCCAGGGGTATCCCTCATCGGATGCCCGACAAATTTGAAAGCGGAATTCATAGCCACCAATGGTCGGCACTGAGGGTGCCTCAGAAAGAATCCTGCTCCAACTACCTATCACAATTCTAACGGAAGCCATTTGCTGAACTCTCGCCCTGCCAAGCCGAGAAAAGGGGCCTCCCTGAATCAACCCCGCTCAATCGGACGGCATGTTGCCAGATAGCGGACCGGTACTGGACGCGCTAAGATTCAGGGGATCATTCCAAAGAAGTGCACAAATGTTGATCACATGAGCTTCTTAAACTGGCCTGCGGAGGAGGTGCTTCCCAGCCGACGCGCTCAGCAACAGCGGCGCCGCGTGGTGTTAGACTTGCTCAAAAAGTTTGGTATCGCATTTCCTGAGATCACCTACGAACTCTTTTGGGAGTCTCCAACGATCAATGCCCAAGCTTGGCGGCTAGGATCGGATCGGTATGTTCGAGTATACGGCGGTTTGGTGAGATATCGCGCGATCAGCAAATGCGGATTGGCCCTAATGCTAGCGCATGAGACGGGACATCATTTAGGTGGTCTGCCGCGTGACCCTCACATGACTTGGATGACTTGGCAGGGCCAGGCTGATTATTGGGCTGCGCAAACGGCGATGCCGCTCGTCTTCGGTTCGAGAGCCAAGGAGATAACTCTGCGGGCAGCGAGAGAGCTTTTCATTCTGCAGCGAGACCTTAGCCGCATGATGGGTGGGGACGAACCTGACCTATCCGCCGCTTGTCGCGATCGCATTTTCCGCGCTGGAGTTTACAACCGTGAAATGCCATGCTGCGCAAAGCAGGAATTTCGAAAATGCTTTGGTTGCGACTTTCCAACCGCTTGATTTGCAAAAAAAAACTATCAATCAATGGAGGTTAGTATGGGGAGTTTGGTCCTGACGAAAGGTACTCGACATTTGATTAAACACTTCCAAAAGGAGTTTAGCCCGCCTCGTTTAGCCGATCTCAGAAACGATAATATTCTCGGAACCGCAACCGCAATTAAAACAGCGTTTGCTGACCCAAACAATGATCTTTTGGCGCTGACTCTCAACGTCAAACACAAACACTCGCCGAGAGGTGACAACAAGTGTTTGCTTCCAGACGACAGCTCCGGTGGGCAACCTCATCTGGAGGCAAGGTGGATCTATTTTTTGTCTAACAACTCGAACGTGCTCACCCCAAACAATCATCAGATCATTAGGGGGCTCATTTCGACGGTCCTAAATGATACTTCCTATGGCTATATCGATTTCGATTGTATCGAAGGTCCTACTCAGACAGTGCTTCCTTCAGATGAGTTCGACAACTCGGGCGCAAATCCGGTTAAGTATTTGCGGATTGTGTTGGTAACTCCTCCGATGAGTAAACTCTCCGGGACGAATTTAGAGTTGGACCCCCAGGGCGGTTATACTTTCAATCTTGTCCCTATCGACGGTAACGATGGTGCGGCGGCACAGGGCCAAAATCCCGATGCTGCGCCTAAGCCGGCCCAAGACTGACACTGTGGGGCACAATTTGGTTTACCTAACTGGGCCCAATCTGGTCCCACTTGGCTCCAATTTTCGGTCTATTGCGTAGCTCACGACAAAATCGTAAGCTGCGTAAGCAGCTGATCTTCTACGATTTTTCGGTCGAGCCGTAGGCGAGACAAGGGAGAGCACCTCGTTGACATCGAGGGGGTCACAGGTTCGATCCCTGTCGCGCCCACCATCTCCAGGCAGTTGATGCCACTTGGATTTCCTGACCTTCCGAGACCTCATCGCAAGATCGAGAACTACTGCCGGCGGGGGAGACAACTCACCGATCGGCGATGTTGATCGCACTACGTTTGATGCCTTGGCCAAGCCTTCCAACAGATTGCCTTCCAACAGATTGCCATCCAACAGATTGCCCGCGGTCAGTTTGCCTTGATGGAGGCCTGAGCGCCGGGGAGCTCATCCATCGAAGGCGCGATCATCGCCTTGAATATCATGGCGCCCGTTTCCTGCATCAGCGCCTGCGCGCGCTCCAGTTCCTGGCCTCCGGCAATCTTTTGATCGCTGGTTCCCGATAACAGAAGTTTTGCGTGTACAATTCGAGCCAGGCATTCCGGCACGCGGGCGTTGCGATCGATGGCAACCTTTATTGCCTCGTTGACGACAGAGAAGCTGTTCTGGATGTCGCCGTTCAGTCTGTAGGCATTTGCCAGATCGGCCAGGATGCGCGGTTCGTTTTCCAGGCCGGCCTTTCGACATCGGGCGAAGCGCAGAGCTTCGGATAAATCCTCGATAGCCGAAGTAAGCCTTCCCGAAACGATGTGGGAAAGACCCCGGCTGGCTTGGGCATAAACTCGCAGATAGGGGTTCCCGCTCTTGATCGCGATGGCGAATGCCCGGTCAGCATGTTCGCGAGCCAGCCCGAGGTTTTCCTGTGCCCAGGCTGTGTCCACATACGCCATGCTTGGCATGACATGATGAACGGGATCGACCTGACTGCTTTCCAGCTCGAGGATCCGGTCGAGAAACGGGCGGGCTTCTTCCTGCCGATCGAGCATCACCAGCGTTCGACCACGCAAGGCAATCAGCCAGATCTCGATATCAAAACCCAGCATTTGACGGTCGAATTGCGCGATCTCGTGAGCACGGTCCATTGCCCCGATGTTCATCTGGAGCGCTTCTCTCAAAAGACCCGACAGCCACAGCGCGTGACACAGTACCGCCTTGAGCGTTATTTGAACGCTGGGATCGTCACCTTCATCGGCGATCGCTTTGGCTTCGCGGATCTTTTCCACATACTCATCCGCCGAACCGCCATTCGCCAGAATTCGACCGTACGCCGCGTGGATCAGTGCATTGGCTCTCATGTCCCCCAAAGCCAGCGCCAGTTGTTTGGCTTCCTCGAAGTAGATCAGGGCGTCCTCCGCCGAAATCCCTTCTCGCCATCCAAAATTGACAATCTGCCCACAAGCCATCATTCGCAAATAGTCGATTGGTTTCGACGGAGGTTGGTCCGACAGCAGTTCACGGACCTTCATCCAGCTTCTCAAGGCCTGGCTGGGATCGTTCGCGCCAATCCAGACGGCGGCGCGCATATTCTGTTGAGCCGCTTTTAGATTTTCGCCAGCCTGCTCGAAATGATAGGCCAGGAGAGAAGCCCGTTCTTCGGCGCGATCCTTGAAGAGACTTTCGATCGCCTGAGCGACCATTGAATGAAGCTCCCGTCCACGGGCATGCAGCAATGACCGATAGGCCACCTCCTGAATTAGCGGGTGACGAAAAGCGAGGAGCCTCTGCTCGAAGGGTGGGACATCATAAAGCAGCTCGGAGCGCCGCAAATGTTGCACCGCCTGCGAAAGTTCTGATGGGTCGAAGCCACAAACGCGCTCCAGGATCGATATGGAAATCTCTCGGCCTATCACCGAGGCAACCTCGAGTACTTGTTTCGCATCCTCTTCGAGGCGATCGATTCTGGCTGCTACGACCGCTTGCACGGTGGTGGGTAGCGGAATTGCATCAATCCCGCCCTTGAGCCGATATGCCCCTTTCTCCCCTTCGAAGTCGCCGCGTTCGACCAGCGCGTTGATCAACTCCTCGATAAAGAAGGGATTGCCCTGGGCGCGCTCGACAATGTTTCTGGTCAACAACGCCAGCGAGGCATCGTTGCCAAGATGATCCTGCAACAGCGAGGTCGCTTGTACCGGCGCCAGGGGAGGCATGGTGATCTGTCGATAGTGCGATCGCTGCATCAACGGGGCGACAAAGCCCGGCCTGAAGTTGACGACCAGGAGGGTCCCGGTGCCGACAACCGCATCGGCGAGTGCCTCGACGAACTCCACGCTCGCGGAATCGATCCAGTGCAGATCTTCTATGATTACAACCGTGCTCGTCTCCTGCGGGCCCGAACGAGGCAACGTCCTCACAAAATCGAGCAGTTGTGCTTTTCTGGCCTTTGGATCGAGCTTGGGGGCCAGGTGATGCGGATCCGCAAGTCCGAGGAATTCCAATAATACGAGCGCAAAATGCTCTTCGACCGGCAGCGTTGCTAACCTGTCGAGGACCCGGCTGCGGGAGATACCAATCGCTTCCTTGGTTCGAAGACCGAAATAGTCGCGTAACAGTTCGAGCACCGGCTGAAATGGCGTGGCCTTGCCGTGCGCCAGGACACGGGCTTCGAAGACACGGATATCCCTCCCGCGACAATGTTCGGCAAACTCGAAGCAGAGCCGACTTTTCCCGATTCCGGCCTCGCCGACAACGCCTACGACACGACCGTCACGGTTGATCGTGCTTTCGAGTTCGAGCAAGAGAGCGGAGAACTGGGCATCGCGACCGGTCAACGGACTGAGCCGTCTGCCGCTTCGAAAGACCCCGCTGGAGGGAGCGTTTTGAAGTCCCCTGAGCTTGAAGACGTCCAGCGGGGCCGCTATCCCTCGAATGGTTTGCGTGCCCAAAGGCTCGATTTCGATAAATTGCTTGGCGGCGGCATAGCTCTCGTTGGAGATTAGGATGCTGCCGGGGTCCGCCAGCTGCTCCATGCGGTTCGCGAGGTGCACATTTGCGCCGGCGGCATCATAGGTCTGATAAATCCCGTGCTCAATCGCTTGAACAACCACCTCTCCGGTATGAACGCCAACCCGGACTCGCAGATCGGGATCGCCAATGCGGATCATTCCATCCTGCATCGCAAGCGCCGCAAGACAGCCGCGGATAGCGTGATCCTCATGAGGTTGTGGAGCGCCAAATAGCGCCATCACTCCATCGCCCTGGGATTTGTTGACGACCCCATCGTAGCGAACGACTGCTTCGTTCATCAAATCCAGAATGGGCTGCAAGCGTCTCATCCCAAGTTCGGGGTCTCCCAACTTGTCGATAAGACTCGTCGAATTGCAGATGTCGGCAAATAGAATGGTAAGGCGCTTGCGCTCCCCACCCTTGGCATGAAGTGACCGGAGAACCTTTTGCCAAGCCTGATTGCTCGCCGCGACGGGGGTGTGCCTCAGTGCCGTACTGCATTGCCCACAAAACCGGGCTGCCGGTCCGTTGACGTGTCCACAAGCCGCACACTCGATACCGAGAGCAGACCCGCATCCCTCGCAATATTCATTGGTTGCCTTGTTCGGGCAACCGCAATGTAAACACTGCATCCAACGTCCCTCAGGCCGTCGCGGCGCGCTGCTGCGTCTAAGCGAGAACTATAGCGCTTCACGCCGATCAATTCTATGCGGCGTTGCAAAAACAGATTTCGTAGGTTCTCAAATTAGCCGAGCAAGCCCCGCTTTGCAGGCCCAAAGTATGAGCATACATCGCCGTTCTCAGTCTGAATCCTGGGGCTCAATCGAAACGATCTTGTCGCCGAGCCCTTCAGGCTCCAAAAATAAGCGCTTCTATTTTCGCTTTCCTGCCTTCTTCGCCTTGCCTTTCTTGGTGATTATCTTCTTTTTCTTTGCCGAGGATTTTTTTACCGACTTCCTTGCTTTCTTTCCGCCCTTTTGAGGGCGTCTTCGAACTGCAAAGGTCGTTTCGCCGGGATCCGCAGTGGGAGGATCAGTCTCGTTCGGGGCATCGGGGAGCGGGGCATCGACGTTGCATTGAAGCACCACTGAACAATAGGCTTTCTGGTTCGCATCCGTAAGGACCTGTGGCGCCGGGCTGTTTTGATCGAACAACTCAAAAGTGCCCGAGCGCGTCGGAACGTGTTGCGTCGAAAAGACGACGTAGTTGACAGATCCAGCCGGGTTAGCCGCGCTTGCCTGCGTCAATATGGCTGTCAGTTGGTTTCTTATTGCCTGCATCACCGCAGCCGGCAGGGTGCCGCGAAGAAGAGCGAGCCACCGATGTCGACTTTGTTTGTTCCTCGGAACACTCGCGCCGCCAGTGACGCTCTTGGCCAAGCGATGAAATACGCGGTTCAAGTGGTGGGCGCCGTCGAGAAAATTTTCTCGATTTTGAAAATGGTCGCGAAGCACCGTGATGTAGGTTCGATTTTGCGCGTCACTCGGGTCGACGTCGTCTGAAAATCTCTTGTTAAGCGCTTCGCAAATTTCGTTGTCTGCCTGCGAATTGATGAAAGAGCCCATATTCGCCTCCGCTTCAAAATTAAATATGACTGATGCAACATCCTGTCGTTTGTGGCGACCGATCCCTCGCCAGAAGAGCGCTTCTTCGGGATGGCCAACCTCCGGCCCAACAGCCGGAAGATTTATTTGTTTTAGTGTACTTGCCTTTTGAGGGTTGTCTAGGACTCAGCACTGCATCCAATTCCTCAACCGCCACTTGCATCCGAAGTGACCGATCGGTTCTCAGCCGGAGATCTGCCATACCGGTCGTTACCGCCCAATAATCGGCGGCACATTCGCACGCCAGCGAAGGGTCACGTTTCGACCGGCAGCCCTCAGCCAGATGGTGGCCGACTTCATGGAGAACGATGAACGTCAGCCCATCTGGTCCGAGCCTGGGATGCAGTGCAAGGCCTCCGTAGATCGTCACCAGTTGCTGGTTTGCGAGCCTGAGGGCCTGGGCATTGATGATCGAGAAATCCAGCTGCAGTTCGAACGTCAAATCCGGGAATGTCTTGCGAAAATCAGCGACCAACCCCGCCAGTAGATCCTCGCGGTTGGTCTGCTTTGCTTCAAGCACTTCCTGAGGAGACAGATGGTCACAAAACAGCATGACCGCTCCAAACTTTGCCCGCTTATCCGAAGCTCAGAGCCTTGCCGCCTAATGGGGCGGCATCTTGATACTGCGCAGCAATTAGCACATTTTCAATCAACAGTCCCCGGGCAGCCTGATCTTCTCCCTGGCCGGACACGGAGAACGGTCCCACTTCCGTCCACTCGCGGTGACTGCCGGACAGATTGCCGCTACGAAAATCTTGTGCCGTCTAAGCAGCTGATCTTCTAGGATTTTTCGGTCGAGCCCGAAGGCAAGAAGGAATCCTCGTTGACATCGAGGGGCACGGGTTCGATCCCTGTCGCGCCCCCAATTCCCAAAGCCACGGCTCAGCGCGCCCATCCTGTCCGGGACGATTTGCCGCGCCGTAAGTCCCCGACGCTCGTCAGCGTGACCGGATCAATATGGGCCAATCGACGAAAGGTACATCATTTTTGGGCCTTCCAGCTCGGAGAGCCGATCAATGGCCGAGGATGACGGCCGCCAAAACCGCTTCACCGATAGACCTCCCGGGCGGCCTCGCACGTAGGGTCCATACAACACGTCCATGCGACGTCGGTAGGTGACCGTTGCCGCGGCGATAGCCGCCGACGCAAAAACAAGAAGTCCGAGTATTTCGATGTTCATGTGAAGTCCCCGCCCGCTTCTTCAACAGAGCCTCTAATACAGCTAAATTTTTAAAGTTCGGATTTCGCGCGTGCCTGCAATTAAGGGATCGCGTTAGCAATCCCTTAACTGTGACAAGTCGCTCGGTTGATCGGTTTCGAGCTAACCTTGCGGGCCCTAGGGGCAGACACGCGCGCCACGGGCCAGCGCGCCGCGGCGCTTGTGTTCACTAGTGCGCTGACCGGCTGCCGCAATCTCGTTAAAGAACTGGTTTTTCAGGGCGGGAGGCGTCAGATGAAAAGTGGCTCAACGGTTGCGAACAGCGGGCGGCGAGATTTGCCTCGGCCGCGCTCCACATTTCAGAATGAGCTCAAGCACATCCGTCGACGGATCGAGGTTCTCGAACACCGATTATTGTTGTTACGGATTGGGCCGCAGCCTGAAGGCGGGAAGGATGTATCTAAGACCGCGCACCCGAGCGCCGCACGCGACTGGACGACGCGTGGATCAGGAAATCCTCGAGCTTTTTTTTACCGGACTTGAGCTGCGCGGTCAGCCAGCGTGGCTGCTTCCCGCGGCCCGCCCAGGTCTCCGCCGGTTTGGCGGGATTTCGATATTTTGGAAACACCTGAGGATAAGGGCGTCGTTTCCGTTCGAACGTCCTGCTTGATGCACCATTGGACCGGAGCTTCCGCAGCCGCTTTTCGAGCTCGGCCTTCTCCGCGGCTATCTTGCGCTCAAGAGCGGAATTTATTTCCAGGTGCAGAGCCCAAAGCTCGTCGACGGACATCAACTTGAGATCGGCTGGTTTCATATGAAATCTACGGTCCATAGAGGTGATTTTCCAGCATTGGCCCTGCGTTGGGGGTCCAGGTTTCGACTATCGAAGCGGAAAGTTTATTCCTGACCGCTGGTGACGGCAGCTTCGATGGCTGCGACACAAAAGCACGGTCAATGAGGCAACGATTGGGCGCACAGTCATCGGGCTGCGGCAATCTCGTCCTTGCACCGTGCCAAATTAAATAGGGTGATTTCCCGGCCCATTCAATAGGCAATGACGTAAAATCTGATTCGCTCAACCCAAGGCGGCGTCGAGCCGACATTTAATCCGCAACGCCGGCGTCGGGATTAATTCGCGGGTTTAACTCGGGCGCCATGCACGCACTGTCGTCATGGAACCAGACAATTTCTCCAAAAGTCCGCGCCCCGCCAGGCGATCATATTCCGCTACGGTTCGGTTTTCTGGGAATAGGGAGCGGACAAGCGTAGAAAAGCTGCAGTCGAGGCTTTTGAACAGATCGCGCCCATCAACCTCACTTCTCCGTGCTCACGGCGTTACATCGGCCCGCCGCACCCCTTGCGGCGCGGTCTGCGCTTTCCAGGTCGAATTGGCGATGTGGCTGGGGGAGAAGGCGGGCCGCTCGATATAGTGCCCGTCACCCTTTTCGGCGCGCAGCTCGCCGTTGGCCCAGGCGATCTTGCCGCGCGAGAACGTGACGACCGGCGCGCCGAGGCACGCAAAACCCTCGAACACATTGTAGTCGATGCGGCTGAACTGGCTCTTGGCCGTGATGGTCTTGCTGGCGGCCGGATCCCACACCACGATGTCGGCGTCGGAGCCCGCGGCGAGCCGGCCTTTTCGCGGATAGATATTGAGGATGCGCGCGATATTGGCGGACGTCACCGCGACGAATTCCTCCTTTGTCAGCCGGCCGGTGTTGACGCCCGCGGTCCACAACAGCGGCATGCGGTCTTCCAATCCGCTGGTGCCGTTGGGGATCTTGCGGAAATCGCCGAGGCCGAGCCGCTTCTGCGTGGTCGTGAACGCGCAGTGGTCGGTCGCCACCACCTGCAGCGAGCCGGATTGCAGCCCGGCCCACAGACTGTCCTGATGCGCCTTGGCGCGGAACGGCGGCGACATCACGCGGCGCGCGGCGTGGTTCCAGTCGCGGCTTTCATATTCACTCGAGTCGAGCAACAGATGCTGGATCAGCGGCTCGCCATAGACGCGCTTGCCGGCGGCCCGGGCGCGGGCGATCGCCTCATGGGCCTCGCGGCAGCTGGTATGCACGACATAGAGCGGCGCGCCGGTCATGTCGGCGATCATGATGGCGCGGTTGGTGGCCTCGCCCTCGACTTCCGGCGGGCGCGAATAAGCGTGGCCCTCGGGGCCGCTGACGCCGCGATCGAGCAGGGCTTCCTGCATGCGCGCTACCACGTCGCCGTTCTCGGCGTGCACCAGCGGCAGCGCGCCGAGATGCGCGCAGCGCGCGAACGAGTTGTAGAGCTCGTCGTCGTTCACCATCAGCGCGCCCTTGTAGGCCATGAAATGCTTGAAGCTGTTGATGCCGTAGGTCTTGACCACGATCTCCATCTCGTCGAACACCTGCTTCGACCACGACGTCACCGCCATGTGGAAGCCATAGTCGGACGCCGCCTTCTCGGATTTGCGCCGCCAGTCCTGGTACGCCGCCAGCATCGACTGCCCGGGATCGGGAATGCAGAAATCGACCACCATGGTGGTGCCGCCGGTCAGCGCCGCCTTGGTGCCCGATTCGAAATCGTCCGCAGTGACCGTCCCCATGAACGGCATTTCGAGATGGGTGTGCGGATCGATGCCGCCCGGCATCACATAACAGCCGCCGGCGTCGATCACTTGCGTGCCGGCGGGCGCGTCGAGGCCGGCGCCGACCGCGGCGATCTTGCCGCCGTCAACAAGAATATCGGCGGGTTTCGAATAATCATGGTTCACGACCGTGCCGCCGCGGATCAGGAGGGTCGTCATGGCAACTCCGTGCAATTTGGCAAGGATGGCATCGCGCGATGTCATCCTGCCCCACAGCCTAGCTTGCAATTTCCGTGCAAACAGCGAAAATTTCTCGGGCAACTTTCCTGGGCAAATTTGTTGGGCGGAAGATACGGAACTTCCCGGGGCTCTTGGACCACAGCGAGGACCGAAAGATGAAGGGATCGGATCTTCTTGTCGCGGCGCTCGAGAACGAGGGCGTCGATCGAATCTTCGGCGTGCCCGGGGAGGAGAATCTCGACGTCGTCGAAAGCCTGCGGCGCTCGTCCATTGAGCTCGTGGTGACACGCCACGAGCAGCCGGCCGCTTTCCTCGCCGCCACCTATGGCCGGCTGACGGGAAAACCGGGGGTCGCGCTCTCCACGCTCGGCCCCGGCGCGCTCAACCTCGTCACCGGTGCGGCCTACGGGCTGCTCGGCGGCATGCCGATGGTCTTGATCACGGGCCAGAAGGCCATTCGTCAAAGCCGGCAGGCGCATTTTCAGATCGTCGACGTGGTGGGCACGATGCGGCCACTGACAAAACAGTCGCAGCAGATCGTGAGCGCCTCAGCGATTCCAACCCTGGTCCGCAATGCCTTCCGCATCGCCGCCGAGGAGCGTCCGGGCCCGGTGCATCTCGAACTGCCCGAAGACGTTGCCGCGGAAGAAGCCGGCGATGTGCCGCTGGTGCCGGCGCATGCCGCGGAGCTGCCGGTTCCGTCGCCGGAAGCGATCGCGCGCGCAGCCGAACTGATCCTGGCCGCGAAATGTCCGCTTCTGATGTTCGGCGCCGGCGCCAGCCGCCCGCAGCTCGCGCCGGCGCTGTCCGATTTCGTGCGCCGCGTCCGCATCCCCTTCTTCAACACCCAGATGGGCAAGGGCGCCGTCGGCGGCGCGTCGGATTTTTATCTGGGTACCGCCGCCTTGAGCGAACGCGATTACGTTCACCAGGCGATCGATCGCGCCGATCTCATCGTGACCATCGGCCACGAGACGGTCGAGAAGCCGCCGTTCCTGATGGCGCGCGGGCGGCACCAGGTCATTCATATCGGCTTCGTGCCGGCGACCGTCGAGGAGGTATATTTCCCCCAGGCCGAAGTCATCGGCGACATCGCCAGGGGACTGGATCTGCTCGGCGCCCGGCTCGAAGGCAAACTGCAGATGAGCCCGGACTGGGTCGCCTTGCGCAAGGAGATCCTGGATCACATCACCGATCGCGCGGAAGAGGATCGCTTCCCCCTGACGCCGCAGCGCGTCGTGCACGACGTCCGGCAGGTGATGCCGCCCGACGGCATCGTCGCGCTCGACAACGGCATGTACAAGATCTGGTTCGCGCGCAACTACCGCACCGACGTCGCCAACACGCTGCTGCTCGACAACGCGCTGGCGACGATGGGCGCGGGCCTGCCCTCCGGAATGATGGCGGCGCTGCTCTACCCGAAGCGCCGGGTGCTGGTGGTGGCGGGCGACGGCGGCTTCATGATGAACAGCCAGGAGCTCGAAACCGCGCGGCGGCTGAAACTCAATCTCGTGGTGCTGATCATCGAGGATCACGCCTACGGCATGATCCGCTGGAAGCAGGCCGTCGACGGTTTTGCCGATTTTGGTCTTACCTTCGGCAATCCCGATTTTGTCGCCTACGCCGCTTCCTACGGCGCCAGGGGCCGGCGGGTCACTGCGTCATCGGGGCTGGTGCCGGCGCTGGAGCAAGCGTTTTCCGAAGGCGGCGTGCAGCTGGTCGCCGTCCCCATCGACTACAGCGAAAACGTGCGCGTGCTGGTCGACGAACTCCGGCACATGCAGGATTAGGCGCGAGGCTGCGCTGCTTTACGATTTCACCGCGCCGGCGGTCATGCCGTCGATGAACCGGCGCTGCAGGAACACGAAGACCAGTACCACGGGCAGCACGATGGTTATCGCGGCCGCGAGCATTTCACCCCAGTCGGTGGAATACTGGCCCGTCAGATTATAGAATTTCACGATCGCGGTGATGTTGCTGTCGTTCTGCAGGAAGGTGACCGCGATCACGAATTCGTTCCAGGCGTTCAGTCCGACGATGATGGCCACCGTCAGCAATCCCGGCCGCATCATCGGCAGGATGACATGGAAGAACATCTGCCAGGGCGTGGCGCCGTCGACCTGGGCGGCTTCCTCGAGCGCGAACGGAATCGAAAGCACGTAGGTCCGCAACAGGAAGATCGCGAACGGCGAGAACATCGCGGTATAGATCAGGGCCACGGCGGGAATCGAGTTCACCATCCCGAGCTTCGCATACATGAAGTAGAGCGGGTACAGATAGAGCTGAACGGGCACCGTGATCGATGCCATGAAATAGAAGGTCAGGATGCGCCAGCCGCGGCCCTGCTGACGCGCCAGCACATAGGCGCAGGGCGCAGCCGTGGCGCAGACCATCAGGATCGTCAGCGATGCGACTTCGGCGCTGTGAAGAAGGCTTGGACCGAGGGCCGCGTTCTGCCACGCCGAGGTGAAATTCTCCCAGTGAGGCCGGGTGGGCGGTGCCAACGGATTGCCGCTGATCTCGGCGGTGGTCTTCAGCGCATTCATCACCGCAAGCACGATCGGCAGCAGCGAAGCGAACGATGCGACGCCGATCAGCGCGAGGCTGAACGTCTTGCTCCAGCGTTCCCCGGTCATGTCGAGCGCGAGCTCTCGCTCGTCTGAAGCCGGAGGTAGGCGGCTGTTGCGCACAGGCCGAACAGGCTCATGACGCATGCAACCGCTGCGGCCTGCCCGACATCACCTTCGAAGAAGGCGTGGCGATAGGCCAGCGTCGCGAGCACCTCTGAGCCATAGGCCGGGCCGCCGCGCGTGACGATGAAAATGAATTCGAACACCTGAAACGACCAGATCACGGTCAGGATCAGCATCAGCGCCAGTGTCGGGCGAATACCCGGCAGCAGCACGTAGCGCAGCAGGGTGAAGAAGCCCGCGCCGTCCAGCCGCGCCGCCTCGATCTGATCGATGCTGATCTGGCGCATCGCGGCCAGGAACACCACCGCGAGAAAACCCCACCAGTGCCATATGTCGACGGCGGCGACCGCATACAGCGAGCGATCGGGGTCGGCCAGCGGATCGGAGATCGAAAATCCGCGCTCGTTCAGCCAGGCAACGACGCCGGTCGCCGGGCTGAAGATCATGCCCTGAAAAATCCGCCCGGTCACCGCGACCGCGAGGATCCGCGGCAGAAAGATGATGATCTGCACGACGACGCGCGAGGCCGGCGCCATCAGCAGCGCCGCGGCCATCACCAGCGCGATGCAGACCGGCACCGTCAGGAAGATCGCGGTCCAGATGAAATTATTCGTCAGCGCCGACCAGAACACGGGATCGTCGACCATGTGCTGGAAGTTCGCCAGCCCCGCCCACACCGGCGTGCCGACGCCGTCCCACACGACGAACGCCGCGGCGAAGGTCAGCGTGGCCGGGATCAGAATGATGAAGACGTTGATCAGAAGCGCCGGAAGCGCGAACAGCCACATCTCACCTCTCAGGCGGTGCGCGGCGGAAGCGGCGGCACCTTGCCTTCCTTTGCTTCCTGGCTGAAGAGCGTCTGCATGCGGCCGAGATAGGCATCCGTCGTGATCTTGTTGAGCCAAACCTGCTCGATGCCCTCGATCAGGTAGCTGTTGGTGGCGCCGGGCCAGAACGTCCAGGTCGTGAAGCCGTATTGTCCCTTTCCGAATGCGTCATGCAGGCCCGCGATCGTTTTCTCGAACAGCGGATAGCCGATGCCCTTGAGCATGTCGGGCGGAAGATCCTTGACCGGCAAGGCCCACTTGCCCGGCCAGTCGCGATTCATGGTCTCATAGAATCTCCGCGACAGCATGAAGTCGAACACGGCGGCAGCCCCTTCCGGGTTCTGCGAGTTCTTTGCGATCGAGAGCGTTGCGCCGCAGGCGAGATGAACCAGTGGCCCGGTGACAGCCGCTCCGAGGGAGGGCACCGGCGCGACGTCCATCACCGTGTCGGGCTTCGACATCCCATAGGATTTGGTCCCAAACGACCACGTGCCGCTCAGCGCCATCGCGGCCTTGCCGTTCACGACCTGCAGAAAGCTCTGCTCGATCGTCAGCGAGAAATAATTCTTGCCGAAATATCCCTTGTTGAACCATGCCTTCGACAGATCGACGGCCTCGACGAAGGGCGGTGCGGTCCAGGGTAGCTCGCCCGCCAGCGCCTTGCGGACGTTGTCGGGGCCGGCAACGTTATTGATGAAGACCGTCATCAGCCATTCGTTGACGCCTTTCCAGTCGGCGTTGCCGGCGCCGAACGGAATGATGCCCTTCGCCAGTGCTGCGTCCGAGACCTGTTCGAATTCGGCGCGGTTGGTCGGCAGCTTCCAGCCGTTCTGGCTGAACAATTCCTTGTTGTAGAACAGGTGCATCGACTCGTAATCGCGCGGCAGCGCGTAGAGTTTTCCACCGTAGACGCTGGTGTTCAGCAGCGCCGGCAGGAAGCGCTCCCTCCATTTGTATTTTTCGGCAAAGTCGTCGAGCGCAAGCACTTGGCCGGCATTGGCGATCGCGGTGAGATAGGCGGGGCCGGCGGTCTGCACGATGTCGGGACCATTGCCCGCCACCAGCGCGACCTTCAGGAGGTTGTTGACCGCGGCACCCTTGACCTCGAGCTGCAGCAGATACTTGTCCTGCGAGGCGTTGAAGGCCTCGACCAGATCGTTGCGCAGCGCGGCCTGACCGTCCGAATTCGCCTGTCCGAACCAGAACGTCACCACCTTGCGCCCGTCCTCGGCGATCGCGCGGTCGCGCGGCAGGCCGGCTGCGAGCGCGGCGGCGGGAATGGCGGCAACGATTTGGCGTCGGGACAATGACATGACGGCGTCCTCTCTGCCCGGCAACTGACGATCCGGGGATGTTGATTTTCCTTTAATAATACGTATAACTAAGCCAAATGAAGGCGTCAACAACAAGGAGACCGCGGGGAGGCGGGCGCGGCAAGCGCGCGCCGGTACGCCCAACGCAGAAGGACATCGCCGCCGCCGCCGGCGTTTCGCAGGCAGCAGTTTCGCTGGTGCTCAACAAGGCGGAAACGCCGTCCGTTCCAGCGGCGACACGCGAGCGAATTCTCAAACTGGCGGGAGAACTCGGCTATCAGCCGAACCATCCGGCCAGGATGTTTCGCAGCGCCCGCACCATGGCGCTGGCCTGCGTCATCCCCGATATCACCAACCCGTTTTATCCCGGCCTCGTCCGGGGCCTGCAGTCGGTCGCCGCGCCCGCGGGCTACGACGTGCTGATCTTCGATACCGACGGCACGCCCGAAGGCGAGGCACGGGCGGTCAACTGGCTGCTTCAGGGCCGTGCCGACGGCGTCGTCGCCACCTTCTTTCATCTGCGCATTCCGGAATTGACGATGCTGGCGCGCACGGGGATTCCGCTCGTCCGCCTGGAGAGCCAGCACAAAGCGGAAGGGCCGCTGCCGATCGACAGCGTCTACATCGACAATATGGAAGCCGCCGCATCGATGACGCGATTTCTGATCGCGCGCGGCCATCGGCGCATTGCGATGATCCTGGCCGAGTTCGGCCCCGGCAAGCGGCGCGCGCTGGGCTACACGACCGTGATGCGTGAGGCAGGGCTGGCGCCGGAATTCGTCACCGACCGTGCCTATTCGGAGGAATCCGGCGCCCGCGCCATGCAGAGCCTGCTTGCGACGAAGCGTGACCGCCCCACCGCCGTATTCGGCGCCAGCGATGTGCTGGCGCTGGGAGCGATGGAAGCCGCACGGAGCGCCGGGCTTGCCGTCCCGGACGATATCGCCATCGTGGGGTTCGACGACATCCCGGCCGCGAGGCTGCTCGGCCTGACCACCGTGCGTCAGCCGGAATTCGATCTGGGGGCGCTCGCCGCCAAGACGCTCGTCAAGCGGCTGCAGCCGGGCGGGCTGGAAGCCCCCGGCAAAAGCCACGAACTCAAATTTGAAATCATCAAGCGGATGTCGGCCTGAACGACGCGCCAAAGGAACAATCAAGTGCCAGCGATTCCCAACGACTATTCCGAACGTGTCTACGCCGGTGTGCTCGGCAAACTGATCGGCGTCTATCTGGGGCGGCCTTTCGAAGGCTGGACCTATGAACGCATCATGGAAGAACTGGGGCCCATTAATTTTTACGTCAATGAGCGCCATGACGTGGCCCTTCGCTCCCACCATCTCGTCGTGACCGACGACGACGTTTCCGGCACCTTCGCCTTTCCGCGCGCGCTGGCCGATCACGGTTTCCCGAAGCGCCTGACCTCGGAGCAGGTCGGAAATACCTGGCTGAATTATCTCGTCGAGGACCGCTCGATCCTGTGGTGGGGCGGGATCGGCAATTCCACCGAACACACCGCCTATCTGCGGCTGAAGTCCGGGGTGCCGGCGCCGCGCAGCGGGTCGAGCGAATTGAACGGCAAGACCGTCGCCGAGCAGATCGGCGCGCAGATTTTCATCGATGGATGGGCGATGGTCAGCCCGGGAAATCCCGACCAGGCAGTCTGGCTTGCCGAGCAGGCCGCGCGCGTCAGCCATGACGGTGAGGCCGTCCATGCGGCGAAGCTGCTGGCGGCGATGGAAGCGCAGGCCTTTGTCGAGCGTGACGTTCAGAAGCTGCTGGATGTCGGGCTGGGATTTGTGCCCAGGGATGCCCTGATCAGGCGCGTCGTCGAGGACGTGCGCGAATGGCACGCCGGCGACAACGGCCACGATTGGGAGCGCACGCGAGCTTTGATCGCGCAGCGATACGGCTACGACAAATTCCCGGGCAATTGCCACGTCATTCCCAACCACGCGCTGGTCATTCTCGCCACGCTTTACGGCGAGGGGAGTTTTCAGGAAGCGATGCGCATCGCCAACACCGCGGGCTGGGACACCGACTGCAACGCCGGCAATGTCGGATGCCTGTTCGGCATCAGGACCGGGCTCGCCGGCCTCGACGCCGGACCGGATTTCCGCGCCCCCATCGCCGACCGCATGTACATCTCCTCGGCGGATGGCGGCGGATCGATCACCGACGCCGTGATCGAGGCGCAGTCATTGATCGGCTCGGGCTACACGCTGGCGGAAGCGCCGCCGCCCGCGCCTGCCAAGAACGGCGCGCGTTTCAATTTCAATTTTCCCGGCAGCCTGCAGGGATTTTGTTCGAAGGCTGGATCGCCAGCGGAGCTTCATCAGGTCGAGATCAGGAATGTCCCTGGTCACAGCCGGACCGGGGAACGCAGCCTGGCGATCGGCTACCGGCGGCTGGCGCCGGGCCGGGTCGCGCGCGTCGCGACGCCGACGTTCTTCGACAAGGACGTCTTCACGATGCCGATCTATCAGCTCCTGGCATGCCCAACGCTGTATTCGGGCCAGACCGTCGAATGCCGGCTGGAAGCCGATGGCAGCAGTGGCACTGTCGCGGTGCGGCTCTACGCCAGCGTCTACGACGAACGCGACGAACTGAAGCAGATCTACGGCGAAACTCGCGAGATCGTACCCGGAGGTCAAGCCGTTCTGACCTGGCGCGTGCCCGATACCGGCGGATATCCGGTTTTCGGGATCGGACTCCAGATCGAGGCGCGCGACCCGCTGGGTGTCGATGGCACCATCTATCTGGATTATCTGACATGGCACGGCGCGCCCGAGATGGTTCTCAAGCGGCCCGACAACAATCTCAGCACGATGTGGAAGCACGCCTGGGTCAATAATGTCAGCCAGTTTCAAACCCGTTGGGAAGGGCTTCGTATCACCAGCGGCGAGAGCACGGGCTTCATCGCGCAAGGCACGCGCGACTGGAAAGACTATCGCGCGACGTCGGAAATCGTGCCCTTGCTCGCGGATCAATGGGGCCTTGCGGCGCGCCTGCAGGGCTGCGAGCGCTACTATGCGCTGATGTTCGACCGGACCGACGGCGGCCGCGTCAGGCTGATCAAGAAGATCCACGACGAGACCATTCTGGCCACCGATCGCTTCGCCTGGCAATTCGACCAGAAATATGAAGTCGCATTGCAGGTCGACGGCGACAAGATCGAAGCCTATGTCGCGGGCAAGAAACTATTCGCTGTCCGGGACACGGGCGAACTTTTGCTGTCGGGTGGCGGCGTCGGGCTGATCGTGGACACAGGATCCATCTCGACGCAGGCCGTTCACGTCACCGCGCCGATATCGGCCTCATGATATCTTGCTGCGCGCGCCACATCGTCCTTGAGCCCGTCACGATCAGGCAGATCAACGCGTAGGACACCGGCGAGGCGCATACCATGGCGGCAAGCGCGGTCATGCCGCCGCCGAAATAGCTGGCCGCAAGCCAGCCGCCAGCAGCCTGCACCTGATCGCCGTTCCCATCGACTAATGCGAAAGCGTTCGCGTTAGAGCGAGGAAATTCAGCCGGCGGCCTTCGGAAATCCCGACAAATTGTTCCACCCGGGTGGCAGCGCGCCGCCGGGCCTCGCCGGAGGCACATCCGGTTCGGGCATACGAATTAGACCGAGCTGAAGCATGGCGCTCAACGCATCTTCTTGCCCCAACTCCTCGGCAATCCGCCCTTGTTCCAGGCGAAGCACTGTTGTCCCCGCGAACTTCATCTTCCGACCCGAAGCAGCGGGGAGCGAGCCCATGCGGAAGTCACTGAAGGCCGGGCCCGTGTGGGTGCCACCGCCTTCCCACCGCCCTACGACGTAGTCGCGTTCTGCGATGAGATCGCCAACACCCCGGAAGTTCAGATCGGGAAAGGCGTTGCGAAATTCCGTCATGAAATTCGTGACGGCTGCGCGTCCTTTCTTTGGCTCATGCATCGGGTAGTGCACGAATATGTCGGATGTGGCGAGTTCGTTTACGATTCTCGAATTCCAGGGATTTCCCCAAAATTCCTTGAACCACCGGGTTACGACATTCTTGTTATCCTGTGACATCGCGCCGTCTCCGTTCGCTTGTTGCCGGTTTTGCACGAAGCAAAACCAGCCGCGCCTCGATGCGCGAAGTAAGCAGCCGCGACATACTCAGCGCCACCCGATTTCCGTGTCGGTTGGCCCAGTTTCAGATTCTGCTGGAGATCGTCGCTCGGTAATCGGGTGGTTCGCCGGGCCAAAACTCCTATCGTGCCCGCAAACACACAGGAGCACACCATGCGAAAATTCCACTCGATCGCCGCCTTGTGCGGCGATGGACTTCGGCCGGAGTTGCAAGCGCTGTTCGATCGCCTTGCCATCGACCCACACTCCGAACTCTTCGTAAGAGGTGATGGCACGGTCCAGGCCGGTCCGAACCCCGCTACCGAGACAACACCCGCAACGCTGTACCCCTTGCGGAAAGAGCCCAATTCGAAAAGAGGCCGCCAACTGAGACGGCCGAACGGAACAACACCGCCAGAGCGGAGTATGATCGCTCGGCGGTGTCGGTATTTTCCGTGGTCGGCTCCCTCAAATGCCGGCGGGGCTAAAACTGCCATAGATTGATGAACCTTCGATTACATGCGCGGCTCTGCTGCGTCTCCCGTCGAGTGCGCGTCGGGCTTGGCGTGTTTCAGCAATTCGGCGATCATGGATCAATGGCGCTCGCACCCGGCGCTATGCTTTTTGACTACGCCAGACGGTTTTGGAACCCATCACGATCAGGCAGATCAGCGCGTAGGACACCAGCGAGGCGCATACCATGGCCGCCAGCGCCGTCATGCCGCCGCCGAAATAGCTGACCGCGAGCCAGCCGCCGCCGGCGGCGAATACGAGCCGCGAAGCCGCGCCGACGAACGGCCACAGCACGTGGCCCGCGCCTTGCGCCGCGAACGCGATCACGAAGCCAAAGCCCAGCGCGGCATAGGACGGCGCCACGATCCGAAGATAGACGGCGCCGGGACCGAGCACGTGCGGATCGTGGCTGAACAGATGCAGCCACAGCATCGGAAAGATCGCGACGATCACGCCGATGGTGCCGGCGACGCCGGCGCCCACCAAACTCGAGGCCCATGCGATATGCTTGGCGCGGGCGGTCTGGCCGGCGCCCATGTTGACGCCGACCATGGTCAGCACCGCGGTGCAGAGCCCGAACAGGATCGGGATCATGATGTAGTCGAGCCGCGAGGCGATGCCGTAGGCGGCGAGCGCATTGGTGCCGAACAGCCCGACCGCGCCGGTCACCAGGATCACCGTCAGATTGGTCAGCGTCGTTGAGATCGCCGTCGGCAGGCCGACCTTCAGGATGTCCTTGAACAGCCGCCCCTGCAGCGGGGCGAGCTTCAGAGTGAGGCCGGCGCGCCCGGTCATCATGTAGCGCAAGAGCACCAGCATGGCGGCGACATAATAGAGCGCGAACGCGATGCCGGCGCCGGCGATGCCGAGTTTTGGGACCGGTCCAAAGCCGAAAATCAGCAGCGGCGAAAAGGGGATCAGCACCATGGCGCCGATCAGCGTCACCATCGCCGGCACCCGGACATTGCCCGAGCCGCGCAGCGCCGCCGCCTGAAAATTGACGATCCACACCGGGATCGCGCCGGCAAACAGATAATTGGAATATTTTACGGCGGCGTCGAGGGCGCCTTCGCGGCCGCCGAGGGTCCGGTACAGCGCCGGGCCGCCCCAATGGGTGCCGATGGTGAAGATCGCGCCGACGATGACCGCCAGCACCATCGCATGCAGCAGCAGCGCATTCGCGTCGTCCTTGCGGCCGGCGCCGGTCGCCCGCGCCACCGCCGAAGCGACGCCGCTGCCCAGTCCGCCATTCGACATCATCGTCATCAGCATGAACACCGGAAACACCAGCGCGACGCCGGCGAGCGCATCGGTGCCGAGAAAGCCGACATAATAGGCCTCGGCAATGTTCACCGCGGTCTGCGCGATCAGCACCGTCATGGTCGGCAGCGCCAGCCGGAGCAGGGTCGGCAGCACCGGTCCGGTCAAAATGCTGGAGCGCGTCTCGATCGCCTTGGCCGGCGCCGTCGGGGCGGTGGGCCTTGCGACCGCTGCCGGCCTGTCGGCGGCAGTTTCGGAAGCCGCCGGGATCAGCTCTAGATCGTCCGCATAGGCTTCGCCTGTTGGCGTGGGGGTTTGCAGGCTCATCGGTCTGATTTCCTGGCCGTTTGCGGGCTCTTGCGAGCGCTGCCGTGATGTGAGATTATGATCATAATATAGAATTACAATCGTAATGCAATGGGGCGGCGCCGGGGAACTCCCGGCCGCCGCGCCCTCCTGAGGAACGGCCGATGCGGTACGAAAAGGGACACAAGGATCTGACCCGCCGGCGCATCATCGAGGTGGCGTCGAAGCAGTTTCGCGAGCAGGGCGTTGCCGCCGTCGGGCTGGCCGGCATCATGTCGGATGCGGGCCTGACCAACGGCGCATTTTATGCGCATTTCGATTCCAAGGAGGATCTGGTTCGCGAGGTGCTTTCCCATGCCGGCTTCCGCAACAAATTGTCGCGGGCGGCGGAAAAAGGCACCGGCCTTTCAGGGGCGATCCGCGATTACCTCTCGCCAAACCATCGCGACAATCCCGGGCAGGGCTGTCCGACGTCGGCGCTGGTCGCCGAAATCGCCCGCCACCCGAAGGCGACCCGCGATGCCTTCACCGGCAAGGTCGGCGATGTCATCGCACTGATCGCGGCCGGGCTGGAGCAGGGCAACGACGCCGAACGTCGGCGAAAGGCGGTCGCGATCTACGCCGTGATGGTGGGCGCGCTGCAGCTGGCCCGAGCCGTCAACGACAAGTGGCTGTCCCAGGAGATTTTGCAGAGCGGCGCCGACGAGGCTATCGCGCTTGCCAGTCAGATCGGGAAAAAGGAATAGCGCCCGCGGACGTACCAGCCCGCGTCAGGGCAGGCCCCGCGACTCGATCTCGCGGACCAGTTCGAGCGTCGGTTGACCAAGGCCTCCGCCGGACGGATCGGGCCCGAACACGGATGCGACATTCGCCCGATCCCTCAGCACTGTCGTGTGCGGACAGTGGGTCGCGGAGTTGCACAGCATCTCCTTGAGCTTTTCGCCCTCGATGACCAGCCGTGGGGGATCGAGCGCCGACCAGGCCAATAGCAGCGGCGTCTCGATGTTCAATATGCCGGGAAATGCCGAGCGCGCATTGTATTGGCTGGCGTCGCTGCCGAAATAGGATTTTTCCGCAGCACTGCCATCGGTGCTCGGGCGGTAGATACCGGACACCAGGACGGCGCCGGCGACATTGGAATCGCTGTCCTGGAATTCCGGATGGGCCAACAGGCTCGCGACATGAAAGGCGCCGACGGAATAGCCGATGGCGACGATCTCGTCGCGGCTGCCCCCGAACAGGTCGATGTTCTGGTGGATCCACGAGGCCGCCGCCGCGACGTCCCTGGCGCCCGATGGCCACGGGTGCGCCGGCGCCAGCCGGTAGTTCACCTTCACGCCGACCATGCCGTTGCGCGCGGCAAAGCACATCGCGGCATCCTGCAGCGGGTCGGTGGCGGCGGGTGCGGCGGCATTGTCGCCGGAAAAACTTTCGCCGGCGACCAGCAACAGCACCGGACGCGGCGATGCCGGTGCCGTGTCGGAGCCGCCGGTCGCCACGTCGAGCACATTCTGCTCGCTCTCGCCGTATCTCAGGCTTCGCGTGAAAGACACCTGCTCGCACGCTTTTGTAAGCTCCGGCGCGGGGTCGGCAGACGACGGGTTGGAGTCTTCGCTGGCAAGCCCGACCTTGACCAAATAGCCGGCGAACTCCGGCGCGAGCCCGGCGCCGCTAACCGGTGCGCCCGGGATCGCCATGAGCAGAAGACAAAGGACGAGGTATCGATATCTTGTCATAAAGGACCACCCACACACTGGCCGGAACCCTCATGCCTATCAAAGCCCAGCGACCAACCAAGCATCGACCCGCGATTTGGCGATTTAACGGCATGTTGGCCCTCGCGATCTTGCGAAAATGCACGGCCGGGAGGTGGTATCGTTGGTCGCCCGGTGGCTTCATCCTTCGAGACGGCGCGGAACCTGTCATCGGGCGCGCATTCGCGCGACCCGTTGGCGCTTCCTCGGGCTAAGGCCTTAAACCACGATTGTTCGGACGAAATGTCCGATCCTTATGGTGAGGAGCGCGGCAGCGCCGCGCGTCTCGAACCTGCGCGCCGCCATCATTCGGCGTCCCTCAATGCACCGCCGCGTACATGATCTTCTCTTCGGTCGCGTCCAGTGCCGAAAACTCCTCTACCACCTTGCCCTGCCGCGATACCAAAATCCGGTCCGACAGCGCCATGATCTCGGGCAG
The DNA here is from genome assembly GCF_900129505.1 of Bradyrhizobium erythrophlei. Classification (NCBI taxonomy): domain Bacteria; kingdom Pseudomonadati; phylum Pseudomonadota; class Alphaproteobacteria; order Hyphomicrobiales; family Nitrobacteraceae; genus Bradyrhizobium; species Bradyrhizobium erythrophlei. The sequence goes on from NZ_LT670818.1 coordinate 3,664,464, forward strand.
ATAGGACGAGATCATCACCACCGCCTTGCCCTCGTCGGCCAGCCGCTGGATCAGTTCGTGGATCTCGACGATCGCGCCGACATCGACGCCGCGCGTCGGCTCATCGAAGATGATCAGGTCCGGCTCCTGCACCAGCGACTTGGCGATCACGACCTTCTGCTGGTTGCCGCCCGACAGCTCCACGACCTTGATGTCGTTGCCGGTGGCGCGGACCTTCAGGCGCTCGACCCAGCTCTTGCCGGCCTTGTCGGCCTCGCGGCTGGACAGGAAGAAGCGGCCGCCCGGCATCTTGGCGAGCAGCCCGAGATAGATGTTGCGGGCGACCGACATGGTCTCGAAGAAACCCTCGACCTTGCGGTCTTCGGTGACATAGGCGATGCCCGCGCGCACCGCCGGCGCCGGCACCCGGTAGCGCACCGGCTTGCCGTGCAGGATCACTTCGCCACCGTGGAAGAAATCGCGCTTCAGTACGCCGGCGACGACCTTGAAGGTCTCGGTGCGGCCGGCACCGACCAGCCCGAATACGCCTGTGATCTGGCCCGCGAATACCGACAGCGAGTTGTTCTTGACCATCGGCGCCATCTTGAGGTTCTGCACGGTCAACACCCGCGCGCCGGCCGGCCGCACGCTGTTCTTGCGCGCACCATAGAGGGTGTTGGACAGATCGCGTCCGACCATGGCCTGCACGATCCGGGCGCGGTCGAATTTGGCGGCGTCGTCGGTCACGACATGCCTGCCGTCGCGCAGGATGGTGATGCGGTCGGCCAGGATCAGCGCCTCCTCGAGCGCGTGCGAGATGAACACGATCGACACGCCGCGACGCTTGAGGTCACGCACGAGGTCGAAGAAGTATTTCTTCTCTTCCGGCGTCAGCGTCGCGGTCGGCTCGTCGAAGATGATGACCTTGGCCTCGTGCAGCACCGCGCGGGCGATCTCGACCATCTGCTTCTTGGCGGCGCCGAGCAGGCCGACGGTCGCGGTCGGCGTCACGTCGAAATTGAGCGATTGCAGGAATTGCTGGGCGGCGATGTAGATGCCGCGCAAACGGTTGTAGAACTTCTCCTGGCCCAGGAACAAATTCTGCGCGACCGTCATGGTCGGCACCAGGCTGTTCTCCTGGAACACCATGGCGATGCCGAGATGGCGCGCCTCCAGCGGCGTGCGCGGCGTCGCCTCGACGCCGTCGACCTCCATCTTTCCGGAGGTGAGCGCGACGACGCCGGCCATCACTTTCGTCAGTGTCGATTTGCCGGCGCCGTTTTCGCCGACCAGCGCATGGATCTCGCCGCGCCGCAGTTCGAAATCGACGTTCTCGATCGCGGGAACGCCGGCATAGAGCTTCGTCGCCTTGCGAAGCGCGAGAATGATGTCGTCGCTCATGCGCGCAGCTCCTGCTCGATGCCGGCAAGCGGCATCCGCAACAGTCGGCCCGGTCCCTTGGCGATGGCGAACAGCGCGCCGTCCAGTTCCACCGCCGCCGCCACGCCATGGTTGACGCCGTCGACCCTGGAATGCACCGCGTAGAGCGGCACGCCATCGGCATCGAGCCGGATGACGAGGCCGTAGGAGCGCGGCGGCGCCCACGGCTTGACCACGCCCATGGTCTTGATGTGTGCGCCCTGCATCGGCTCGAGAAAGGACTGGCCGGATTTCAGTTTCGGCGCGATCCAGTATTCCGGATCGATCTCCGTCATCATGCGGCGACGGTAGGCATTTTCGCGCAGCACGAATTCGACCAATTGGGTGCGTGCCGCGAATGCGGTCAGCCAGAACCCGCCGGAAGCGGCCGGCGACAGCCGCGACGGATAGACCGGCAGATGCTCCAGCACGGTGCGCTGGATTCCGTCGGCGCCGAGCGCGATCACCCGGTGCCGCCAGCTTTCGCTGACGAAGAGGTCGCTGCCGCCGGCGCAGACGCCGAACGCATAACGCAGCCCGGAGGCCAGCGTGCGGATGCTGCGGCTTTCGAGATCGAGCACAAGCACGCGTCCGCTGCGGCCGCGTTCCATCAGATCGTGCACCCATTGGCTGTAAGGACGCGCCGTCGAGCCATCGGTCGCGACCAGCGTTTTGCCCGGCCCCGGCGCCAGCGCGTTGACTGCATGCATCGACGGATCGTTGAATGTCACGGCGGCGGACGGCGCGGACGGCGACGCGAACACCTGCACCTCGCGCCCGTCGAGCGCGACCGCGATGCCGCCATCCGGCAGGCAGCACAGCGCGGTGATGGGGCGATCGAAACGCCGGACCTCGGTGCGGGCGGCGCCGTCGAGGCGCAGGATCGCCGTGCCGTCGGCGATATAGAGCGCCTTGCCGTCGGTGGCGAGGTCTTCGGGCGCGTCGAACTGCCCGACGATCTCGGCCTTTTCCAGCATCTGGTTCGGCTTCAGCGCGCCGTCGAAGGACGGCACGGTGATGGTCGCGTCGCCCCGCCCCAGCAGGCGGTCGGTGAAATTTTTCAGGGCCGCGATCACTTGCTCTTCCCCCAGCGCCGGTCGTACTGGACGAAACCGGGGTCGGCGCCTTCGAGCTTGTAGCGGCCGATCCGGTTGTTGGCGATGCCGCCGAGATAGAGATAGCCGCGGTGCTCGCGCATCGAGGTGATCATCGGATGGTTGACGCCGCGCAGGTCCCAGTAGGATTCGAGCACTTCGCCGCGTTCGTTGAACTTGATCACGCATCCGGTGTTGATGTTCGGGAACAGCCATTCGTCGATCGGAACCCGCTTGCCCATGCGCAGGCGGAAGCCCGGCATCTTCCAGGCGAGATCGAGCGCGGGGCTGCGCATGCCGACCATGGCCAGCCAGTAATTGCCGTCGGAGGCGAGATTGATGTTGTCGGGATAGCCCGGCAGATTGTCGATGACGGTCTCGACCGTTCCGCTCTTCGGGCCGTCGAACCAGTAGCGCTTGATGCAGCAGCCGAAGGTTTCCGCGAACAGGATCGACTGGCCGTCGCTGGCAATGCAGATGCCGTTGGGGAATTTCAGGCCGCGCAGCACGGTGCGCGTGGTGTTGGTGTTCGGGTCGTAGCAGATGATGCGGCCGTTGCCGCGCGCTTCCAGCCCGTCGACCGGCCATTCGTCCATCTCATAGCGGACGGTGGCCTCGGAAAAGAAGATCCGGCCGTCGTCGGCGATATCGAGATCGTCCGCCAGCCGCAGCCGGCTGTCGTCGTTGACCGAATAGAGGCTGCGGTTGGTCTCGTCGGTGACCTTCTCGACCTTGCGGTCGGGCGTGATGCGATAGAGCCCCATGCCGCCGATGCAGACATAGAGATTGTCCTTGCGATCGAAGGCCATGCCGAGCGGCTGGCCGCCAATATGCGCCCACACCTCCATCTCCTGATAGTCGGGGGCCTTGAAGCGCATGATGTCGCCATGGCGCGAACCTGCGAACAGATTGTCGTGGCGGTCGAGGATGACGTCTTCCGGCGCCTCGATGCGGCCGAGCCCGATCAGCGTGACGCCGCGCAGCTTGTCGTTCTGCGCGAACGGCCCGCTGCCGGGCGCGGTGGAGGCCGCCGGCGCCAGCGCGTGATAGGTCGGGCTGACATAGACCTTCGAAATGATGCGGTTGCGGTTCTTCAGCCAGCGGATGTCGATGGTGGCCGCAACCAGCAGCACGCCGGCCAGCACCATGCGGTTGACGCCGCCCGAGACCGACAGCGTGGTCAGGCCGTTGATCACGAACAGCACGATCAGCGTGCCGACCAGGGCCTTGGCGACCGAGCCCTTGCCGCCGCCGAGGCTGATGCCGCCGAGCACGGTTGCGGTCAGGACCGTGACCTCGAGGCCGACGCCGACGTCGCCGCCGACGGTGCCGAGACGCGCCGCGAAAAACAGCGCGCCGATCGAGGTCATGACGCCGCTCGCGGTGTAGCACAGCGCGATCGTGCGGCGCACCGGAATGCCGGAATTGTAGGCCGAGCGGCGCGAGCCGCCGATCGCGGTGACATGCCATCCCGGCCGCAGACGCGTCAGGAAGACATGGCCGAATATCGCGACCACGATATAGACCAGCACGACGCTGGGGACGCCCGCGACCACCCCGCCGCCGAGAAAATCCCAGGACGGAAAGTCGGGAAAGGCGGCGGCGATCTTGTTCGAATAGTCGAACAGCAGGAGGTCATAGGCGGAGCGATAGATAATGAGCGTGATCAGCGTGGTGATGAAGGCACGCAGCCGCAAATAACCGATCAACAGGCCGTTGACCGCGCCGAGCGCCGCACCGCACACCAGGGTTGCAACGATCACCGCCGGCACCGGCCAGCCCAAAACGTTGAGGCAGAACAGCGCGCAGAAATCGCACAGCGCGAACATCGATCCGACCGACAGGTCGATGCCGCCGACGATGACGACCAGCGCCATCCCGAGCACGATGAAGCCGATCTCGCCGGCCTGCCGTCCGGTATCGGCGAGGCCGCCGACCGACAGGAAGCCGGGGATCGCCCGGCTAAGCAAGACAGTGATGATCAAGAGCACGATCACCGGGATCGCGGTTTCGGTCCAGCGCTTGGAGAGAATTTCGCCGAGCAGATGATCCGGCCAGTAGCGGTATCGCAAACGAAGCAGCGCATCTTGCATTGGCATTCCGGATCGAAGGAGGAAATTTTGTCAGTCTGGCCGGCGGATATTTGGAAAACTTGTGACGAGCGGCCATGCGCAACGCATGGCCGCCCGGCAGGGTGTGCGGTGGTCTACTTCTTCAGGTCGCTGAGATTCCAGCAGGCGGTATCGCTGCCGGCGTTCTCCTTGGTGATCGGGATCAGGGTCGTGTACATCGATCCCTTCACCGATCCCGGCTTGACGCCGGAGGAGACCAGCCACTTGATCATGCCGGCCATCTGCTCGGCCTGGGTCGGCACGTCGTAGCTGAGGTCGAGGTCGAAGGCGCCCGATTTGACGAGTTCGCAGGCGCCCCGGCGCTCGCCGCCGCCGGAGGTCGAGACCCAGACCTTTCCGGTGAGGCCGGCTTCCTTCACCGCCGCGGCGGTGCCGATATCCATGCCGTCCCAGAAGCCGACGATGCCGCAGAGATCGGGATTCTGCTTCAGCACGGTCTGGGTGATCGCCTTGGCCTTCGCCGCATCCCAATCGGCGGCCTGGCTGGAGACCACCTTGATATCGGGATTTTTCGCCAGCACGTTTTCAACGCCTTTGAGCGTGTAGGCGCTCGCCGCCGCCGACAGCGCGCCCTGGACCACTGCGATCTTGTTGGACTTGCCCTTGCAGAAATTGACCACGGCCTCGGTGTCACGTTCGCCGATCTCGATCCAGTTGGCGCCGACAAAGGCCGAGCTGCGATAGTTCGAGCCCATGTTGATCTGGATGATGTAGATGCCCTCGTTCTCGGCGCGCTGCAGCAGCTTGGCGTAGGTCTGCACGTCGGGATTGTGGATGATGATCGCCGCCGGCTTTTCGGAGATCAGCGTCGTCACCGCCTGCGCGCCGGCATTGGTGCTCCAGTTCGGGTCGCGCACGATCACCTTCATGCCATAGGGCTCGAGCTCCTTCTTGACGCCGGCGAACCAGCCCTCGGTGAGATCGAAGTTCATCGCCACCGGCACGTAGGCCACGGTCTTGCCGGCCAGCGCCTCCTTGAACGCGCCCTGGAACGGCTCGTCGAGGCCCTTCTGCGCCAGCGCGGGCGAAGCCACGGCCGCGGTCAGGCCAAGCCCGAACAGCATGGTCTTGAGTGTTGTCTTGCCGGATTTTATCTTGCCAGAAAGTGTCATGTCGTCCTCCCTCTGATTGATTGATCGATCTTTTGTTCGAGCATGATCGCTTTGCCGGATCCTGCCCTATATATCGCCTTGTTGCGCCGTCTCCTCGTTGCGCGGGTTCAGGAAGGAATCCGCGATCACGGCGGCAAGCAGCACCACGCCCTTGACGAGGTTCTGGCCGGAATAGGAGACGTCCATGATGGTCATGCCGTTGAGCATGGTACCGATCAGGAGTGTGCCGATGATGACATTGAGCACGCCGCCGCGCCCGCCCGACAATCCGATGCCGCCGAGCACGACCACTAGGATCACATCGTAGATCAGCGTCGAATTGAAGATGCGCGTCGGCATGCTGTTGACCGAGGCGGCCATGATCAGGCCGGCGCCGAAGCCGATCAGCGCCGCCAGCACATATTGCAGCACGATGATGGGCCGGGTCGGGATCCCCGTGACCCGCGCGCCGTTGGGATTGTCGCCGATGGCGTAGATATAGGCGCCGAGCCGCGTCCGCCGCAGGAAGAAGGCGACGGCGATACAAAACAGCGCGAACATCACGATCGGCATCGGGATGCCCAACAGATTGCCCTGTCCGAGCTTTTCGAATCCGTCGAGCCCCGGGCTCCACTGCACCACGTCGAGCTTGAACAAGGCCGCCTGGCCGAGCCCGGCGAGAAACAATCCCGACGCCAGCGTGGTGAACAGCGAGGGCACCTCGGCATAGGCGATCAGCCAGCCGTTCACGAGCCCGAACAACGCGGTCAGGACGAAGGCCGCGGCCAATGCGGTCGGCAGCGAGTGGCCGTCCTGCACCATCTGCAGCACGAGCCCCGGCGGCACCGCCAGCGCCGCGATCAATGAAATGTCGATGCCGCGCCCGATTACGACGATCGCCATCGCGAGGCCGAGAATGCCGAGCACCGCCACGTTCTGCAGCAAGGTCAGCATATTCGCGGTTGATAAAAAGCCGGGGAGGGCGATCGCGAACACGGCAAACAGCGCCGCAAAAACCGCAAATACGATGCCTTGCTGGCCGATACTCCTGATTCCCATCCCGACGTCTCTTCTTGGTTTGTTGCCGCAGATGTTGGCGCGCTTTGGGAACCAATGCAAGCGATCACAGGTTATCCCGGCGGGCCGTTGCATTGCTGTCGATGCGCAAGCGATCGCTGCAAATATTCCGTGCAGAGAAACACGCAAATCTGCAGACGCCTGTGTCAAATGGCCCGCGCCGCGAGCCGGGTTGTACGAATTTGATCCCAGGTTGCGCCGGAAACGCGCTTCGCTTTTTTGACCGGTCCGGCCGCCGCACTCTTGCGTTGACGCGCTGTCGGCTGCACATTCGCCGTTGCGGCCGCAAAGAGCCGCCAAAAGATATCAAGAACGCTGCCTCAGGAAACGCGCATGGCCGCCACGCGGATCGACTGCGATATCCATCCCGCCGTGGGCGGAACGCGCACGACGCTATTGCCCTATCTCGACGATCACTGGAAGGAACAGGTGGTGAGCCGGGCCATCGACGGGCTCGATCTGACCAGCTATCCGCCCGACATGCCGCTATCCGGCCGTGCCGACTGGCGGCCGGCCAAGGGCAAGCCCGGCAGCGATCTTGAGATGGTCCGGCGCGGGGCGTTTGACCAGCTCGGCGCGAGCCACGCGATCTGCAACGTGCTGTACGGGGCGCAGGCGGTCTACGATCCCTATATGGCCGCCGCCTTCTGCAAAGCGATCAACGACTGGATCGCGGCCGAATGGCTTTCGCGGGACAAGCGCCTGCGGGCCTCGATCGTGGTGCCCCTGCAGGCGCCGGATCTGGCGATCGAGGAAATCGAGCGCCGCGCCGGCGACGACAGGTTCGTCTCGGTGCTGGTGCTGGCGCAGGGCGAGACGCTGCTGGGGCGCCGCCATTTCTGGCCGGTGTGGCAGGCCGCCGAGAAACACCAACTGCCGATCGCGATCCACGCCGGCAGCGAATATCGCGCCGCGCCGAGTTCGGTCGGCTGGCCGTCCTATCGCTACGAATATTATCTGGCCGAGGCGCAGGCGTTTCAGGCCCAGGTGCTCAGCCTGATCTACGAGGGCGTGTTCGTGAAGTTTCCCGGCCTCAAGGTGGTGCTGATGGAATCCGGCGTGAGCTGGCTGCCGGCCTTCATGTGGCGCGCCAACAAGACCTGGCGCGGCGTCCGCGTCGAGGTGCCGTGGGTCGACCGCGAGCCGGCCGCCATCATGCGCGACCACATCCGCCTGACCACGCAGCCCTTCGACAGTCCGCCGGACGCCAAGGGCGTCGCCGACATCATCGATATGATCGGCTCCGACAAGATGTTCCTCTTTTCGTCGGATTACCCGCACTGGCAATTCGACGGCGACGACGCGATCCCGCCGCATCTGCCCGCCAGTCTCGTGGCGCGCATGTGTGAAGACAATCCGCTCGAAACCTTTCCGCGGCTGAAGCTCGCCGCTTGATCTCCAAGGAGGTTCGCATGAGTGATGTCATCGACCGCCCCGTGTTCGAACAGGAGGCGAAAAGCCGGCTGCGCATCATCGACTGCGACGTGCATCCGAGCCTGCATTCGCGCGCCGACCTCAATCCGTTCCTGTCGAAGCGCTGGCAGGAACACTTGAAGACCTACGGCGATCATTTGCGCACGCCCTATATCGGCACCACGCCCTATCCGCGCTCCTCGCCGCTGATCGCGCGGCGCGATGCCTGGCCGCCGACCGGCGGGCCGCCCGGATCCGATCTCGCCTTCATGCGCAAGCAGCACCTCGATCCGCTCGACATCGAGTTCGGCCTGCTGCAGGTGCTCGACCTCTTCATCTTCTCGCAACAGAATCTCGATTTCGGCGCCGCGATCCAGCGCGCCGTCAATGAGTGGCAGCTCGCCAACTGGTGCAGCCGCGAGCCGCGGCTGAAGGCCTCCATTCTGGTCGGCCAGGACGACACCGAAGCGGCGATCGCCGAGATCGAGCGCTGCGCCAAGATCGGCCAATATGTCCAGATCAATGTCTCGCCGCGCGCCAACGAGCCGCTCGGCCGCCACCGCTACTGGCCGATCTATGCGCGCTGCGAGGAGCTCGGCCTGCCGCTCGGCATTCACGTCGGCGGTTATGGCGGCCACGCGCCGACAGCGAGCGGCTGGCCGTCTTATTACGCCGAGGAGCACCAGTCGAATGCGCATTCGATGGCGGCGACGCTGACGAGCTTTGTCATCGAAGGCGTGCCCGAGCGGTTTCCGAAACTCAAGATCGTGTTCATCGAGGGCGGCTTCGGCTGGATCTCCTCGACGATGTGGCGGATGGACCAGCATTTTGAAAAATTCCGCAGCGAGGTGCCGCATCTCAAGCGCCGCCCGTCGGAATATGTCCGCGAGCATTTCTGGTTCACGACGCAACCGATCGACGAGCCGGACGAAGCGCGGCATCTGCGCTCGCTGATCGAATGGGTCGGCGTCGACCGCCTGCTGTTCTCCTCGGATTATCCGCATTGGGATTTCGACGATCCGCGTTTTGCCTTCAAGACGCCGTTGACGGAGGCCGAACGGCAAAAGATCTTCAACGGCAACGCCCGCGCGCTGTACAAGCTTTGATCGCATGACCCGTCACATCGTTGCCCGCACCACGGAGATCCCGCCCGGCGGCAACAAGGTGGTCGGCGTGGACGGTCGCGACATCGTGGTGTTCCACGTCAACGGCGAATATTTCGCGCTGCTCAACCGCTGCCCGCACGCCGGCGCGCCGCTCGACAAGGCCGCCTGCGTGGCGCGGCTGACCTCGCCGGAGCCCGGGGTTTATCAGCGCTCGCGTGTCGGCGAACTGCTGCGCTGCGCCTGGCACGGCTGGGAATTCGACATGCGCACTGGCCAGTCCTGGTTCGATCCGAAACGCGTCAAGGTGCGGACCTATCCGGTCGTGATCGAGGACGGCGAGACGCTCGCCAAGGGGCCCTATGTGGCGGAGACGTTTCCGGTGCATATCGAAGACAGTTACGTCGTGATCGAGATCAACAGCCAATAAGGGACGTCATTGCGAGCGCAGCGAAGCAATCCAACTTCCTTTGCTGCCCAATGGATTGCTTCGCTGCGCTCGCAATGACGAAAATCTTAGCGCGCAGTTTTCCTTCGGCGACCTGTCACAGCCGCAGGTCCCGCGAGCACGTCGCCCGGGCGGTTTGAAGGCGGGGATAAGGTAACGATTTTCCGCCCCCCGTCGCAAAACCATGATCCCGGTGCTATAAGGCTGCCTGATTTTCCACGGCGGTGAGAAGAGAATGTCGAAGCAGTCGATGCGCGAGGAGGCCGAGCGCCTGATTCGCGAAACCATGGAACGCAAGACCATCGTCGTGAAGCAGGGCAATACCCGCATCGAGACGCTCTGCGGCAAATGCGGCGCGCCCAACCGGATCTCGGCGGAAAAAGGCGCCACGCGGGTGAAATTCGCCTGCAAGCAGTGCGGGCACCAGCAAGAGACGCTGTGACCGGCGACGCTGTGATGGCGACCGTGTGATAGCGACACCGTGATACCGAGGGTGTGAAGCCGGCCCCCGGCCGCTACTTCAGCACCTCGCAGACGGTCTGGTGATCGCGCCCGAGCATGCCGGCGTTGCGTGCTGACACCGCACTCCACCAGGCCTCCAGCGCCGTGCGGTCGCAGCGCAGCCTGACGCTCATGCCGTCGGCAAATCTGATCCAGGCCGCGAAGCGATGGCTCGGCACCGCGATCACGACCGGAATATCCGCGCTCAGCGCGCGCTCGACCAGATAGGACAGGCCCTTGCCCTCGCATTCCTGCCGTCCGAACCGGTTGACGATCACGAGGTCGGCGCCCTCATCGATCGCGTTGGCGATCTGGGCGCCGGCGTCGAGCAGCTTGCCGACATCCAGCCTGCAGCCGGTCGCGCCGGCCCCGAGGTTTTGAAATAGCTGCCGTTCCTCGCCGGTATGGACCAGCATCGCGGATAGTTTTGGCGCATCGACACAATGATGGCCTGTCTGCACAAGCCCGACCGCGCGATAGCCGCGAATGTTCAGGTCCGAGGCAAAATCATGCAGCACTCGATCAGGATCCTGATCCCGTTCGTAGACCAGTGCGGCAAGGTCGCATTGGGAATCGAACACGTCGGCATCTCCGCAAATTATGTGACCGGGGAGTGACCGCGGCGGCTTGGCTCTCCCTGCCGCGCGGGCCATTCGGAAACTTCGGTGTGTTTCGGCATATACCACTAAATCGCCCGCCAGACTACGGCCTGCCGGGCGGGTCCGATCAACAAACCGGGGCTAGACGCCGCCGACTGTAACGATATATTCGCAAGAATATAACGAAAAATTGTCCGGAGCGCGCCGATGAAGATCGACACCCAGGCCCTTACCACCTGCGAGGTCGCGGCCGATGGCGGCGCCGTTTCGCTCGGGTTCGTGGATGCCACCGGCGCGCCCGCGACCATCCGGCTGACGCTGAACCAGGTCGGCGCGCTGGCGATGACGCTGCCGGGTCTGATCGACAAGGCGCTGCAGGCCCGCTTCGGCGACCAGAGCCTGCGCTACGCCTACCCGCTGGCGTCGTGGCGCGTCGAGCAATCATCCGATCCCACCCAGACCATGGTGACGCTGCGCTCCGTCGACGGCTTCAGCGTCTGCTTTTCGATCCCGCGGCAGCAGCAGAGCGAACTCGGCGCGGCGCTGGTTGCGCATAGCCCGCCTGATGCTACGCTGCGGCCGCATTGACATCGGCATCCCGGGTTCGCGACTTCGTTGTGTGCCTGATGACGGGCGCCGCAAAGCAAGCAATCATGCGTTGCGGTGGACAGTAGACGGATCCTCCGACGCTCTGCGAACCCTGACACCGGTGCGCGCAGCCAGCATGGCCGGCGAAAGGCGCAAATATCGCAATCGATGTGTGGGCTATTTCACACCCTCAGATAGAGGATTGGACTAGATACGAGTTGATTGAGAGCAAGTGCCGTTCCGGTTTGGTATGATCAGGAGAGAGGCCATGCGTGCGATCAGGATTCTCGGAGTACTCGCAACGATCCTGGCGGCGACGTGCGTCGCCACGTCGGTGTCTGCTTGTCCCGCAGGGTACAAGGTGTGCGGGGGTGCCTGCTGCCCCGGCCGGTGAGCGTTGTCGATCGGTACCCGAGAGGAGGCAATCATGCGAAAAATGACCATGCTTGCGTTGGCCGCGGCCGTGTTGGCCGTTCCGTCGGCGGCGTACTACATGACGACGCCCACCAATGATCCTCTGGGCGACACGCTGCGAGGATATGGATTCGTACCGATCAATCCGCCGTCCAATCTGATGACCGTTGGATCGCTTTACTACGTCGATTCCAAGGTGAGGGACTTCACGACGATCTGTCCCGCCGAGAAATCGGATATCGAGGAAGCCGTGGTCTCGTCTCGCAGCCTGGAGATGCAGGAAAGTCTCGAACGCAACGGACAACTCGCCACCGGCGTCAAGATCGATGTGGGATGGCTGCTCAAAGGCAGTGTCGACAAGAATTATGTCGTGAAGGTGCATTCGTCGCTGACCGACGTCGTGCTGGACGAAATCCCGCTTGGCACCAACTGGTTGATTTTCGCCAAGCTGATGGAAAAGCCCCAGTGCAACCAAATTGCCATGCAATACCTTCGGGCAGGCGGTTACGTATGCCAGGGCCAAAAAATTCTGCGGGCCACCGCCGAGTTCAAGCTGGACCGCGACGCGCAGAGCAAACTCGGAGCCAATGCGACGGCAACTCCCGGCGATGTCAAGGACATCGTGAAACTTGCTGTCGAAACGCAGAGCGACCAGGCCGTGGTCGACAAGGAGGGCCGGCTGCTCGCCGGGAAGGCGTTGGAATACGGCGTCTCGATGACCCCTATCTGCCTCGCGCCACCGAATTCGCGCTTCGAACGTGTTCTTCCGCGCACGGCGCTGGGTCAGTTCACCAATTTCGTCCTGTTCAACATCCTCGAGCCAATCTTGCCGGCCAGACCCGACCATCTTGAGGTGGCGCAGGCTGCCAACGTCGAGGGACCGAAGTAAACGACCGCTCGCAACTCGAAAAAGCGGACCACAACGCGGCGTCGGATTCCCCGGACTCTTCGACGCCGAAGGTGCAAGCCGGCGGGGCATAGCGCAAGGCGTGGTCTCGGATCAAGGTACCCGGCCGCTCCTTCCGGTTTTGACGGCCCGAGAGATCGCAGGTCGGCGTCAGCCGGATGCCGCGCTAGGCGTTCGGGCGAATTCTCACCTGCACGTCGCGCGGTTTTGCCAGATAAGGCGACGAGGTGACCAGGACATCGGCACCCGCTTGCGCATAGGCGGCGGCATTGCCCGAATTGACCCCGCCGGCGACGGCGACCACGGGCCGGGGTCGCGCGCTTCGCAGCCGTTCAACCAGCGTGGCGACGTCAGGCGGTGCAAATTTCTCCAGCTGAACCACATCGAAACCCGCCTCCGCCGCGGCAATCGCCGCCGCGACGCTCGTCACCTCGATCACCAGCTTCTTTTCCGGACCAACCCGTCTCAGCCGCTCGACGGTCGCCGCAAGCTTCTCCTCGCCCAGGAAGCCACGGTGTTCGGGAAACACGAGCACCGTCTCGGACAGGCCCAGCCGGTGCATCACGGCGCCGCCTGCCTTCACCGCCGCGACCGCATAGCGCTTGGTGCCGGGTGTATTCTTGCGCGTGCAGGCCACGACGATGCCGGGAGAGACCGCAGTGGCGGCCTCGACGATCTCGCGGGCCGCGGTGGCGACGCCCGACCAGATCTCGATCAGGGTTTGCGCGACCTTCCAGCTTCGCAGCAATCCGCCGGCCGAACCTCGCGCCGTCAGAATGGGGGTGCCGGGCCGAAGCGTCGTGCCGCTGGTCGCCGAAAGGTCTACGCTGCACCCGGACATTTCGATGATGGCGGCGGCGTCCTCGGCAAGCGCGAGCACCATCGAATCGCGTGCGGCAAATTCCATCGTGCCCGCGGCGCCGCAGATGCCCAGCGCCTCGGTCGTGAGGTCGCCATACGGCACGTCGTCGGCCAGCAGGCATTCGAGTTCCGCGCGGGTTGCAACTGTCGGCATGGCAAGGCTCGCTTGACGCTATGTCCGCATGAATACATCGATGCCCGGACGATGTCAGCCTGATCGTAGCCCACAAAATCTCGAAACAGGAGCCTTGCGGCGGGGGACTGCGCAGCGAACTCGCCGACGCGGTCCTTGCCGGCCGCGCGGCGCTGATCGCGGTGTCGGAGAAATGCGTCGATGCCTCGAAGGATTTCACCGGCGAACGCGGTACCACGTTGCCCTATGCGCGCCGCGTCGTCGATGAATGGTGGCGGGTTTGCCGTCGCGATGCCATCATGCGCGGCATCCGCTGATGGCGCGTCCGGCGCCCGCCCTGAAACTACTTTCCGATCACGACGTCCGAAGACTTGATCACAGCCGACACGCTGTCGCCGACCTTAAGCGCGAGGTCGTCGACGGCCTCGTTGGTGATCGAGGAAAACACCGTCAGGCCGGAAGCGAGTTCGACCTTCACATGGGCCGTCGTCGTTCCCTTGGTGACGGCAACAACCTTGCCGGGAAGTATATTGCGTGCGCTCAATTTCATTTGTTCGTTCCTTGTTGACCCGGACAGCTTGATGGATTTCAGAATTCCCCAAGCGACGCGGGTTGCTCTGTCGGATTCTGCAAAACCGCTTTCGGCAGCCGTGCAGCAGTAGCCCACAATTCACGCGTTTCGTACTGCAACGATCCGGAGGTCATCATGACCGATTCTGCTCTGCCATCTGTCCCCCGGCATCGTCAACTGCCAATCGCCGTGATTTTGGGTGCCCACGAGATCGCCCCGGCCGGCCAGCCGGTCCTGGCGGTCTTTTCGTTGTCTGAAGCCGTGCGATCGCCGGTTTATGTCTCCGCGGGGGGAACGAACCGACCCGACGGGCAAATCAGCAAAAACCTGTCCAGCCCCGCCGCGAAAAATATTCTGGTTTTCCGAAGACCCAAATCAGCTTTATATCCGCCCCCGTCCCGTCCCACAGAGGGGCGGCTCGCGATCGTCACGAACGCGGGACGGGATGCGGTGGACGCTGATGTGCCTTTGACGAACGGCACCTGAGGCGGACGGCAAAATCGTGTGGTCCTGACGCCTCGACGCTGGCGTCAAGTTTGCGGGAAGCAATTTCCGCAAGCGACGGTGACAAGAAAGCCCGATCGCCGGGGAGAGTACGACATAAGCCGTAAAACCATTGCGCGGGGAATGCCGGGTGTTTCCCGGTGTGACCTGACAACGCGTGTGCGTTCTACCACACTCATTGCACACGCGGCTATCGGGCGCATCGGACGCCCGGCATTCCCTGCGCCCTCTGAACGGAGAGGGCGGAACGAGCAGGCAAGACTCGCGCGAATTGCGCGGCGAGATCGCGAAGGTGTGGCCATGGCTGTTTGAAATTTAACCTATGCCAACGCGTGCGTGCGAACGCGCTGCACTCTCACATCGTCCCTGCGAAAGCACTACTGCATGCACACATCTTTTGGTTCGCGCGACGGCTTCGACAAAATAGCGAGTCTTTTCAATGATCGCTGAATGAGCGACCGGAAAGCCGCTCCAAAGTCGGGGGTCATCTAAGTATCTGTATTTGAGTCGATTTTGGAGGTGTGGCATGCAGTAGTGCTTTCGCGGGGACGACGTTCAGGGATTTTCGCCCCAAAGGCCCCGATGCTTTCCTCACGCCCCTTCTACTGCCCCGGCAACTTCCCGACGCTGATCTCGATCGCCGCGTAATACGCCGCGAGATCCTCGATGTCCTTGTCGGACAAAGTCGGCGCGACCACGCTCATCGCGTCGTTCTTCCGCAGCCCCGATTTGAACGCCTGCAATTGCGCGACGAGATAGGGCTCGATCTGGCTCGCGATGTTCGGCGAGTCGGGGGTTTTCGAGAGGCCGTCGAGGCCGTGACAGGCCTGGCACATCATCGCCTTGGCGCGGCCGGCCTTGACGTCGCCGGCCTGGCTCATGCCGGAGGTCGCCGCGAGAACACAAATCGGTACAATCAGCTGGACGGCCAGCACGGCCGTCCTTGAAAACGCAATCATGACCATGGACCCTCGGGGAATTCGGACAGACGATGGAAGAAAATGGGATGGCCCCCATCCGTGGGGGCCATCCCGGAGATCGCGGACGTTACTTGCCGTCGTACCAGATCCGGTAGAGCGCGCCGACGAGGTCGTCGGACACCAGCAGCGAGCCGTCGGGCAGTTGCGCCACATCGACCGGGCGGCCGAGGTAATAGCCGTTGTCGTTCCAGCCTTCGGCGAACGGCTCGGATTTCCCGGCGGCGTGGCCGTCATCCTTGAGATACGTCACCAGCACCCGGGCGCCGACCGGCACGGTCCGGTTCCACGAACCGTGCTGTGTCGAGAAGATCGCGCCCTGATACTTCTTGGGGAACATGTTGCCGGTGTAGACGATCAGGCCGAGGTCGGCGGCGTGGGCGGCCTGCTCGACTTCCGGGAAGATCACGTTGGCCGGCGGCGTATCGTTCTTGTACTCGTTGGTGCGGGTGTGACCGCCGCCATACCAGGGAAAGCCGAATTCCTGGCCGATCGCGGTGATGCGATTCATCTCGCCGGGGGGAATATCGTCGCCCATGCCGTCGACCTGGTTGTCGTTGGTCCAGAGCGACTTGTCCTTCGGATTGAAGTCCATGCCGACGGGATTGCGCAGTCCGATCGCAAAGACCTCGCGGTTCTTGCCGTCGCGGTCCATACGGATGATGCCGCCGATGCCGAGCTTGCGGTAGGTGTCGACCTTCTCCTTGGCCGGCACGTTGTAGGGCTGTCCGAGCTGGATATAGAGCTTGTTGTCCGGCCCCACCCGGCAAACCCGGGCGGTGTGATTGTAGCTCTCATCCCCTTTCGGAATCAGCTCTCCTTCGGGAACCACGGCGCCGGCGACGACATCCGGGCTTTCATAGAAGAACTCGGCCGCGGCATATTCCAGCACCCGGTTTTGTTCGGCGATGTAGAGGAAGCCGTCCTTCGAGAAGCAGACGCCGTTGGGGATCTTCTTCGGCAGGGTCGGCGCGAATTCCTTGACCTCGTCGCCGACGCCGCCACGGGAGCGGTCGGTCACCACCCAGACCTTGGATTTGCGCGTGCCGACAAAGGTCGCGACGCCCTGCGGGCCGACCGCGATGTGGCGGGCATCGGGAACCAGCGCGTACAGCGAAATGTGGAAGCCCGGCGGCAGTTTGACCTTGGCCAGATTCTGTTTGACGGTATCGGCCTTCTGGCCGGTTTGCGGCACTTCGGGCCAGTCGATCGGGGTGCCCGTCTGGTGCATGGCACCCAGCGTATCGAGCGCACTCGGTGGGGTGGGCTGAGCAGGCTGCGCCGCCGCGGGAAAAGCGGCCAGCGACAAGATCGCAGCCGTCGTCTTCAAACTAAGCTTCATGGATTGCCTCCCTGTGTGATGCCCCCAATTCTAACGGGTGAACACCCGCCGCCGGGGAGTGCCGGTATCAATGCGCCGGCGCGCGCGATTGTCAAATGGCAACCGCTGTATTCCGCGACGAACAACGGCGGCCGTGCGGCGCGCGTGCGCCGGATTTGTGGAATGCTGCCCACACTCGCTCGCCTTCGCGCTTCAATGTTTTTAAATGGGAAACGCGCCAGCTTGCGCCGTTCGAACGGCGGACGTAACTATAGCGTCGTTCGGCACTCGCGCCGCAACATTGGAGAAGTGAAATGGCCTGGAAAGCACCGAAGATCCTTGAAGTCCCGGTTGGCATGGAAATCAACATGTACGCCTGCGCAGCGCGCAAGTAAGCCACGTTGCGACGACCTGCCCGGCTCCGGAGCGTCAGCCCTTAGTGTGGTGCCGTTTCCGGAGCCGCGGCGAGGCCGGCATCTCTCACTGATGCTCGCCTCACTGATCCCTCTTTCATTTATCCTTCACAAACGCAGCAAACGCCTCGGCGTAATCCGGATGCCAGCGCGACAGCGCGGGCCGGTTTTCGACGATGTCGCCGGCCGCCCAGAGAATCCGCCGCTCATCGAGCTGTCGCGGCACGTCGTTGTCCGGACAGAGAATATAGAAATCTCCGGCCCCGACCCGCTCGATCATGAAGTCGACGGTTTGCTCCGGCGTCCAGGCCCCGGCCGGCTTCTCGATGCGGCCTTTCGCGGTGAGACCGGTAAAGACGAAGCCGGGGATGAAAAGATGCGCGCTGATGCGGCCCTCGGCCGCGTTGCGCAGTTCGTGCTGCAGCGCTTCGGTAAACGCCTTCACGCCGGCCTTCGAGACATTGTAGGCGGGATCGCCGGGCGGGGTGGTGATGCCCTGCTTGGAGCCGGTGTTGATGATCAGCCCGGGCCGGCCGCGCTCGATCATGCCGGGCGCGAACACCTGCGCGCCGTGGATCACGCTCCAGAGATTGACGCCGAGAATGCGCTGCCAGTTCGCCAAGGGGCCGAAGATCTGGCTGCCCGGCTGAATGCCGGCATTGTTCATCAGGATATCGGCGCCGCCGAACCGTTTTCGTACCGCGGCCTCCAGCGCCGCGACGTCCTCGATCCGGCTGACGTCGACGGCGCTCGCCAGGATGTCGGCGGCCCCGCCAGGGGCCAAAGATGACAGTTTTGTTTCGGCCGCCGCGAGCCGGTCGCCGCCGAGATCGGCGATGCACACTTTCATGCCGAGCCGCGCGAACCGCATCGCCGCGGCAAAGCCGATGCCGGAGGCGCCTCCGGTGACGACGGCAACATTGTTCGGCGATATGGCTGGATGGGGCACGGTGGTTCCTCCCGATCGGGTGGGGTTGCGAAGGTCAACGATCGAACTATGCCGATGTGATGGCCACACCATGCACGAAACGGCATGGGAGGTCTTCGTCCGAAGCGAGCGCGGCGGCGGGAAGCACGCTTTACGGTTTTGCCTGGCCGCTGTAGGTTTTGAGATATAACGATCCCCACAACATCGATCGAGATCAAGGGAGTGCGAACATGGCTGTGACGCAGGCAATTCCGATCACACGTCATCCCTATGCGGATGGTTCCTACAAGAAAATGCTGATCGACGGTAACTGGGTCGACGCCGCCTCTGGGAAGCGCTTTGACACCCACAACCCCGCGACCGGCGAATTGCTCGCCACCGTCGCCGAGGGCGATGCCGAGGATATCAATCGCGCGGTTGCCGCGGCGCGCCGCGCCTTCGAAGGGCCGTGGAGCAAGGTCAAGCCGTTCGAGCGGCAGGCTTTGCTGCTAAAGCTCGCCGATCTCGTCGAGAAGAATTTTGAGGAGCTTTCGCAGCTCGATACGCTCGACATGGGCGCGCCGATCAGCCGCACCCGCGGCAACAAACTGCGCGTGCTCGGCATGCTCCGCTATTACGCCGGACAGGCCACCGCGCTGCATGGCGAGACCATCGAGAACTCGCTGCCGGGCGAAATCTTCTCCTACACCCTGAAGGAGCCTGTCGGCGTCGTCGGCGCGATCATTCCGTGGAACGGTCCGCTCGCCGCCAGTGTCTGGAAAATCGGCCCCGCCATCGCCACCGGCTGCACTGTGATCCTCAAGCCTGCGGAAGAAGCGCCGCTGACCTCGCTGCGGCTCGGCGAACTCGCGATGGAAGCCGGCATTCCGCCCGGCGTCGTCAACGTGGTGCCGGGCTTTGGCGAGACCGCGGGCGCGGCACTGGCTTCGCATCACGGCGTCGACAAGGTCGCCTTCACCGGCTCGCACGTGACCGGACAGTCGATCGTCAAGGCGTCGGCGGGCAATCTCAAGCGCGTGTCGCTGGAGCTCGGCGGCAAGTCGCCCGACATCGTGTTCGCCGACGCCGATCTCGACGCGGCGGTGCCGGGTGCGGCGATGGCGGTGTTCGCCAATTCCGGCCAGATCTGCAGCGCCGGAACGCGGCTGTTCGTCGAGAACAAGGTGTATGACGAGTTCGTCGGCCGCGTCGCCGAATTCGGCAAGAAGCTTCAGGTCGGCAACGGCCTCGACCCTAATACGCAGATCGGCCCATTGGTGTCGGCGCAGCAGATGGAGCGCGTCTCCGGCTATCTCGCCATCGGCCAGAAGGAAGGCGCTCACGCGCTGACCGGCGGGGCTCCGCTGACCGAGGGCGCGCTGTCGAAGGGTTACTTCGTGCCGCCGACGGTCTTCGCCAATGTTCACGACAATATGCGGATCGCGCAGGAAGAGATCTTCGGCCCGGTGATTTCAGCGATCTCCTTCAAGGATACCGACGAGCTGATCAACCGCGCCAATGCCACGACCTTCGGTTTGGGCAGTGGCGTCTGGACCAGGGACGTCAGCAAGGCGCATCGGGTGGCAAGAGCGCTGCGCGCCGGCTCGGTCTGGGTCAATTGCTATCAGGCGATGGACCCGGCGGTGCCGTTCGGCGGCTACAAGATGAGCGGTTACGGCCGCGAGTCAGGCAAGCAGCACCTGGAGGAATATCTCAACGTCAAGGCGGTCTGGATCAAGACCGCGTAGGCGGGCTTTGCGGGAAAGTGGGAGTGGCAGCGCTCGGCTGCCGCTCCCTTTGCGTATTTCAGCGGCTCAAGGCTTTTTTGGAGGGACTAATTTCTGCCCGCAACGCCACCAGCTCCTTGCGAACTGCGCTTGCGGCGGCGCGTTCGATTCGGCGGTACCGCGCGACGAGCGACGTGCCGAACGGCGTCAGCACCGCGCCGCCGCCATTCTTGCCGCCGGTCTGGCGTTCGACCGCGGCGTGTTTGCAGATGCGGTTGATCTCGTCCACCAGGTCCCATGCCCGCTTGTACGACATGTCCATCGCGCGGCCAGCGGCCGAGATCGAGCCGCAGGCCCGGATATTCTCCAGGAGCTGGATCTTGCCGGGCCCGATGCGCCCCTCGGTATCGAGGTCGATACGAACACTGAGGGAAGGAAGCGGTTTCGCGCTGGATTTTGCCATGGACAATTTGCTCTGATGGGCGAGGACGCCAGATTGCCATTGAAGCCTTTTGCGAACAAGGCGAACCGGTTACACATAAATATCGACAGAGATTGACGGGGCCCAGATGAATTTTCCCTCGCTGTTTTCACCATTGCAGGTCGGTCCCTACCGGCTCACTCACCGGGTCGTGATGGCGCCGTTGACGCGGATGCGAGCCGAACGGCCGAGCCTCGCGCCGCGGCCCCTGAACGCGGAATATTACGCGCAACGCGCGACGCCGGGTGGCTTGATCATCGCGGAGGCTTCGCCTGTCATGGCAGGCGGGTTCGGCAATCCCGGTGTGCCTGGCATCCACTCGGAAGCACAGGTCAAGGGCTGGCGCGCGGTCGTCGACGCGGTTCACGCCAGGGGCGGCTTGATTTTCCTCCAGCTCTGGCATGTCGGACGCGTCTCGCATTCCTCGTTCCAGCCCGGCGGCGCGCTGCCGGTCGCGCCCTCGGCCGTGCCGATTTCCGCCGAGCTGAAGACCATGACGGCTGATGGAAAGCCCGCTTCCTACGAGACCCCGCGCGCGCTCGAGACCAGCGAGATCGCCGGCATCGTTGAGGCCTTCCGGCAGGGGGCAAGCAATGCGATGAAAGCCGGCTTCGACGGCGTTGAGATCCATGGTGCCAACGGCTATCTGATCGAGCAATTCCTGCAATCGCGCAGCAATCTGCGCACCGACCGGTACGGCGGCGGAATCGAAAGCCGCGCGCGCTTCCTGATGGAGATCACGGAAGCCGTGATCGGGGTGTGGGGCGCGAGCCGCGTCGGCGTGCGGCTGTCGCCCTATGGCATCGCCAATGATTCCGGCGAAGCCGATCCGATGCCGCTTTACAGCCACGTGGTCCAGACGCTCAACCCGCTCGGGTTGGCGTACTTGCATTTCATCGAGCCGCGCTCGAGCGGCGCAGGGCGCGCCGAGGTCAACCATCAGAACGTGCCGTCGGCGATGGTACTGTTCCGCCCGATCTGGAAAGGGATCCTGATCACGGCAGGCGGTTTTACGGGCGAGACGGCGAACGCCGCGATCGCCGACGGTCACGCCGACGCCATCGCGTTCGGCCGCATCTTCATTTCCAATCCGGACCTGCCGCGCCGGTTGAGCCAAGGCCTCCCGTTGACGCCCTACAACCGCGCGACCTTCTACGGTGGCGAGGAGAAGGGCTATACGGATTACCCGGTCTATGGCGAACTGGAGCCGGCGTGAGATCTGATGTCATTCCGGGGCGATGCAAAGCATCGAACTACGATGTGCAATTGCACATCGGAGAATCTCGAGATTCCCCGATGCGCAATTGCGCATCTGAGGTCTGGTGCTTGACGCACCATCCCGGAATGACGGAGCCCGAGAGAGTTGAGATGTTCCCAGAGGATGACGCGCCGATAAAAAAGCCAAAAGCGGTTGCGCCGGGTAGGCCGGCTCAGGGCCAATGCCTGTGCGGCAGCGTCCGCTTCGAGATTGACGTACCGGCGCGCTGGGCCTGGCACGATCATTCCGCGGCGAGCCGGCGCGCGCATGGCGCGGCCTACGCCACCTATGTCGGAAGCTGGCGCAAGCGTTTCCGCATCACCAAGGGGGAGGCCGACATCCTCCGCTACGAGGACAAGGCCACAAAGACCGTGCGCAGCTTCTGCGCGCGCTGCGGCACGCAACTCGTCTACGAACGCGCGCGGTCGCCGCATATGGTGAACATCCCGCGCGCACTGTTCTCGGGCCGCACCGGCCGCCAGCCGCTCTATCACATCGCAATCGAGGAACTGCAGGAATGGGCCTATACCGGCGAGCCGCTCGTGCCGCTGAAGGGCTTTCCCGGCGTGGTCTGGCAGCGCTCGAAAAAGAAGAAGCGCACCGATCGTGAAGGGATGTTTTGAGCAGGAGCAATGGATTCGCGATGTCGAAACTCGCCCGGCTTCGTCCGCGCAGGGCAGCCATGACCGCGCTTCCTTGATCTCACCGTCTCCGATCGGCCATGATGCCAACGTCCCGTCGGTAACGGCCGCGGGAAGGGGAGGACTTTCATGAATCGCATCAGCGGGCGTTCCGCGTTCCTCGCATTGCTCAAGGACGAGGGCATCACGCATCTGTTCGGCAATCCCGGCACCACCGAACTGCCGATCATGCATGCTTTGAAGGAGCATCCCGACCTTACCTATGTGATGGCGATGCAGGAAAGCCTGGTGGTCGCCATCGCCGATGGTTTCAGCCGGGCTTCCGGCCGGCTGGTTGCCTGCAATGTCCATGTCGCGCCCGGGCTCGGCAATGCCATGGGCTCGCTTTTCAATGCGAGTTTCACCGGCACGCCGATGATTCTGACGGCGGGACAACAGGAGCAGGGCCACGGGCTGATGGAGCCGGTGTTGTACGGCCCGCTGGTGCAGATGGCGGAGCCGCTGGTGAAATGGGCGGTCGAGGTGACGCGGCTGGAAGACCTGCCGCGGATCGTGCGCCGCGCCGCCAAGATCGCGACCACGCCGCCGACCGGACCGGTGTTCATTTCGCTGCCCGGCGACATCCTCAATGCGGAGGCTGGGATCGATCTCGGCCGCTCCACCCGCGTCGATACCCGCGTCAGACCGTCCGATGAATCACTGCAGGCCCTCGCCGCGCGCATCCTCAAGGCCGAGCGTCCCGTCATCATCACCGGCGACGAGATCGTCAAGAGCGATGCGTTGAAGGAAGCAGCCCTGCTGGCGGAAACGCTCGGCTGCGCTGCTTACCAGTCGTCGACGCCCTACGGCGCAAGTTTCCTGTCGGAAAGCCCGTGCTTCATGGGTGCGCTGTCGCGCCTGCAGGCGCAGGTTCGCGAGGTGCTGTCGCCCTATGACCTGATGATCGTGCTCGGCGCCGATCCGTTGCGGATGTCGGTTTACAGCGAGGTCGACCCTTTGCCGGAGGGCACGCCGATCGTGCAGGTTGGCCTGGTCGAATGGGACCTCGCCAAGAACTACGGCGCCGAGATCGCGCTGAAGGCCGATGTCAGGGAAACCCTGCGCGTACTGGTTGCGGCGCTGAAGGCCGCCGGCGGCGCCGCACTCGAGGCCCGCGCCAAGCAAGGCATCGCGGCGCTGAAGCCGAAGAACTGGACGGCGCGGCGCGCTACCGTGATCGAGCAGATATCCAGGCACAAGGATCGCTCGCCGATCGATCCGGATTACCTGGCGCTGCAGGTGGTCGAGTCGATGCCTGATAACGCCATCCTGGTGGACGAGGGGCTGACCTCGTCACGGCAGATGCTGGCGCTGCGGCCGCATCGCGATCGCTACGGCTATCACGCGCTGGCGTCGGGCGGCATCGGCTGGGGACTGCCGGCGTCCGTCGGCGTCAGCATGGCGAACCCGCACCGGCCGGTGGTGTGCTATTCCGGCGACGGCAGCGCGATGTACTCGATCCAGGCGCTGTGGACCGCGGCGCATCAGAAGCTGCCCCTGACGGTGGTGATCGTCAACAATGGCGGCTACCGCATCATCAAGCAAAGGCTGCTGGCCTTTCACGGCGACGATCATTTCGTCGGCATGGATTTTGCCGATCCGCCGGTCGATTTTGTCGGCATGGCCAGGGCGCTTGGGCTGGAGGCGATGCGGATCACCGAGGCAAAGGATTTGAAGCCGGCGCTGTCGTCGGCGTTCAAGCGGCCCGGTGCGAAGCTGATCGAGGTGGTGGTGGATGGGACGGTGTGAGGCCGTCATTGCAAGGAGCGAAGCGACGAAGCAAACCAGCTTTTCTTCCGGGAAATGGATTGCTTCGCGGAGCCAGTCATCGGGGGCGCTTTGCGCCGACCCGTTGGCTCGCATGACGCTGAAAGAGCGGAGAACTACTCCGCCGCCTTCGCCGCGATGTGCGGACGATATCGCACGGCCGGATGCGGCGCGGCGAGGCGCGCGCGGCCGGCGCCGAACAGTTTTTCGCGCAGCGTTCCCGGCTGGTAGGCGGCCTTGTACCGCCCGCGCCGCACCAATTCCGGCACCAGCATATCGGCGATATCCTCGAAATCGCCGGGCGAGACCGCGAAGGGAACGTTGAGGCCGTCGACATCGGTCTGGTCGAACCAGGTTTCGATCGCGTCGGCGACCTTTTCCGGCGTGCCGACCGCAACCGGCCCGGCGCCGCCGATGCCGACATGCTGGGCGACCTCGCGCACGGTCCAGACCCGGTCCGGATCGGCGCGGGTGACGTTGTCCATCGCGCTGCGGCCGGCATCGTTCTCGATGTGGCGAACCTGCTGGTCGAGATCGTAGGTCGAGAAATCGACGCCGGTCCAACCCGACATCAGCGCGAGCGCGCCCTCCGGGCTGATGTGGCTGCGATAGTCGTCATATTTGGCTTTGGCTTCGGCTTCGGTGCGGCCGAGAATGACGGTGAACATGCTGAACATCAGGATCTCGGCCGGGTTGCGGCCGCCCTTGGCGGCGAGTTCGCGAATGGCGGAAACGCGCGGCGCGATCACCTTCGCCGAGGGTCCCGACATGAACACGCATTCGGCATGCCCGGCGGCGAACTGCCGTCCGCGCGGCGAGGTGCCGGCCTGGTACAGCACCGGCGTGCGTTGCGGCGATGGCTCGCAGAGATGAATGGCGTCGACGCGGTAGTTGCTGCCCTCGTGGCACACCCGATGCACTTTCGCAGGATCGGTGAAGATGCCGCGCGCCCGATCGCGCAGCACGGCGTCGTCTTCCCAGCTTCCCTCCCAGAGCTTGTAGACCACCTCCATATATTCGTCGGCGACATCGTATCGGTCGTCATGCGCGGTCTGCTTGTCCTTGCCGGCGCCCTTGGCGGCGCTGTCGAGATAGCCGGTCACCACGTTCCAGCCGATACGTCCCTCCGTGAGATGGTCGAGCGTCGACATCCGCCGCGCGAACGTGTAGGGCGGCTCATAGGAGAGGTTCGAGGTCACGCCAAAACCGAGATCCTTCGTGACTGCGGCCATCGCCGAGATCAGCAGCAGCGGATCGTTGCAGGGCGTCTGCGCGGCGTTGCGCAAGGCTGCGTCGGGACTGCCGCCGAACACGTCGTAGACGCCGAGCACGTCGGCAAGAAACAATCCGTCGAACCGCCCGCGCTCCAGCGTTTTGGCCAGATCGGTCCAGTAGGGCAGCCGGTTATAGTCCGCGGTGCGGTCGCGCGGATGGGTCCACAGCCCCGGCGATTGATGCGCGACGCAGTTCATGGCGAAGGCGTTGAGCCGGATTTCTTTCTTCATGTATCGATGGCCTCATTGGGAAGCTTTGGGCGCGTTGGCTTCCCCTCGAATTTGCCCAGTAGAACGCCGGGCTCTCGGCGGAAATTGTTGCACCCCGCTTTGTCCTAGCAAAGCAAATTGTCGGTGTCTTGCCACTTTCGGCCGGCATCGGTTCTCGATAGGTTGGCCGGCGCGAAGCCTCGCGACAGAGGAAAAAGGAAAACATGACCAGAATTGATGCGATCGAACGGGCGCGTCAAACGCTTCATTCCGGAGAATTCCTCGCCGATCTCGACCGCAGGGTTGGCTATCCCACGGAAAGCCAGAACCCCGGGCGGAGCGACGCGTTGCGGGCCTATCTCGTGGAGGAACTTTCCCCGGCTTTTGTGCGACTGGAGTTCTCCACCAAACTGATCGAATCGCCAACCGGCAAGAGTCCTTATCTGCTTGCGGACTATCGCGAGAGCGCCTCGGCGCCGACGGTTCTGATGTACGGACATGGAGATGTCGTCGACGGCATGGTCGGCGAATGGCGCGACAATCTCGATCCGTGGCGGACGACCGTGGTCGGCAATCGCGTCTATGGCCGCGGCACCGCCGACAATAAGGGCCAGCACAGCATCAATATGTCGGCGCTTGGCGCCGTGCGCGAGGCGCGTGGCGGCCGGCTTGGCTTCAATGTCAAATTCATCGTCGAGACCGGCGAGGAGATCGGGTCGCCGGATTTGCGCGAGGTATGCGAATCCTTGCGCGAGGAACTCAAGGCCGATCTGTTTCTGGCATCGGACGGACCACGGCTTGCCGCTGACCGCCCCACCATCTTCCTCGGCTGCCGCGGCGGGCTACGCATTCATCTCGATGTGAACTTACGCGACGGCTCGCATCATTCCGGCAATTGGGGCGGCGTGCTCGCGAATCCTGCGACCATCCTGGCGAACGCCATCGCAACCCTGGTCGACGGCCACGGCCGCCTGTTGCTCGATGCCTTGAAGCCGCCGCGGCTCACCAACCAGATCCGCGCCACCCTTGCCGACGTGAAGATCGAGCCCACGCAAGACGAGCCGGCGCTGGCGGAGAATTGGGGCGAGGAAGGCCTGTCGGCCGCCGAACGGCTTTTTGCCTGGAACACGCTCGAAGTGCTGGCGATGTCATCGGGCAATATCGACAAGCCGGCCAACGCCATTCCGGGCCGCGCGCAGGCCATGCTGCAACTCCGCTTTGTCGTCGGCACCAAAGTCGACGAGGTCGTTGACGCCGTCCGGGCGCATCTGCACGCCAGGGGTTTTCCGATGGTCGAGGTGCGCGCCACGCAAAGCTTTGCAGCCTCGCGAACCGATTTCGACAGTCCCTGGATCAACTGGGCGGCCGCCTCGATCCGGCAGACCACGGGAACGGCGCCGGCGGTGCTGCCGAATTTTGGCGGCTCGCTGCCGAACGACGTGTTTTCCGATGGCCTGGGACTACCGACGATTTGGGTGCCGCACTCCTATCCCGGGTGCTCCCAGCATGCGCCCAATGAGCACATTCTGCTCCCGGTAACCGAGGAAGCGCTCGGCATCATGGCGGGTCTGTTCTGGGATCTGGGCGAGATGCCGCACCCGTTCTAGCCGCTGGTTGGAATGCCGCCCGCGGCATCTCATTTGTCGCGTTTGACCAGGCGTTGGACGGCAAAATCGGCTTGTCGCCGGTGCGGTCCGGGGCCGGTTAACGGCCGAAAGTCACATTCTATTCCGGCCCGAATTATGCAAGCATCACGGAAGCTATCCAACGAGGAGAGGACGAAATGAAGCATTTGCCTATGATTGGCCTGGCGCTCGCCGCCGCGCTCTGCGGGAGCCAAGCCAGCGCCGAGGAGCTCACCGGGACCTTGAAGAACATCAAGGAAACCGGCGCGATCACCCTTGGTTTCCGCGACTCGTCGATCCCGTTTTCCTATCTGGACGACAGCCAGAAGCCGATCGGTTTTGCGATGGACATCTGCTACAAGATCGTCGACGCCGTGAAGAAGGAGCTCAGGCTCGACAAGCTGGAGGTCAAGCTCAATCCGGTGACGTCATCGACCCGCATTCCCTTGCTGGCCAACGGCACCATCGACCTCGAATGTGGTTCGACCACCAACAATGCCGACCGGCAGAAGCAGATTGCCTTCACCAACACCCATTTTCTGACCGCGAGCCGCTTCGTTTCGAAGATAGCCAACAAGCTCGACAAGATCGACGATCTCAAGGGCAAGTCCGTGGTCTCGACCTCCGGCACCACCAACATCAAGCAGCTCACCGAAGCCAACGCCGCCCGCAACCTCGGCATCAACATTATCCCGGCCAAGGATCACGCCGAGGCGTTCCTGATGGTAGAGACCGACCGCGCGGTCGCGTTCGTGATGGACGACATCCTGCTCGCGAGTCTGGTCGCCGGTTCGAAGGAACCGGGGGCCTATGTCATTTCCAGCGATGCATTCTCGAAGCCCGAGCCTTATGGCATCATGCTGCGCAAGGACGACCCGGCCTTCAAGAAGGTTGTCGATGGTGCCACCGCCGCGCTCTATACCAGTGGCGAGGGCACTAAGCTTTACGAGAAATGGTTCATGCAGAAGATTCCGCCCAAGGGATTGAATCTCAACGCGCCGATCAGCGCGGAGCTGAAGAACGAGTTCGCCAAGCCGTCGGATTCTCCCGATCCTGATTCCTACAAGGCGATGTGAGACCTCCCGGCTCATGCGATGGCCCGGCCATTGCATGAGCCCTTGGGAGATTTGGCGGCCGGAAGCAATGCGATTCCGGCCCGAATTTTGCAGGCATTGTCGCAGCAATTCAAGCGAGGAGAACACGAATGAAACGGCTGCGTATGGTGGGCCTTGCGGTTGCCGCCGCGTTCTGTGCAGGCCAAGCCAGCGCGGAAGAGCTCACCGGGACGCTGAAAAAAATCAAGGAAACCGGCACGATCACCATCGGCTACCGCGACTCGTCGATTCCGTTTTCCTATCTGGACGACAGCCAGAAGCCGATCGGTTTTGCGATCGACATTTGCTACAAGATCGTCGACGCCGTGAAGCAGGAGCTGAAGCTCGACAAGCTCGCGATCGAATTCAATCCGGTGACGTCGTCCACCCGCATTCCCCTCCTGGCCAACGGCACCATCGACCTCGAATGCGGCTCGACTACCAACAACGCCGACCGCCTGAAGCAGGTTGCCTTCACCAACACGCATTTTCTCACCGCGACCCGCTTCGTTTCGAAGAAGGCCAGCAAGCTCAACTCGATCGACGATCTCAAGGGCAAGTCGGTGGCGTCGACATCGGGCACCACCAACATCAAGCAGCTCACCGAAGCCAATGCCGCCCGCAACCTCGGCATCAACATCATGCCGGCCAAGGAACATGCCGAATCGTTCCTGATGGTCGAGACCGATCGTGCGGTGGCGGCGGTGCTGGACGATATCCTGCTCGCCAGCTTCGTCGCAGGATCGAAGGATCCGGACGCCTACGTCATCTCCACGGACGCGTTCTCAAAGCCCGAACCCTACGGCGTCATGCTGCGCAAGGACGACCCGGACTTCAAGAAAGTGACCGACGCCGCCACCGCGGCGCTCTATCAGAGCGCGGAAGGCCAGAAGCTCTACGACAAATGGTTCATGCAGAAGATCCCGCCCAAGGGGTTGAACCTCAATACGCCGATCGGTGCGGAGCTAAAGCATGAATTTGCCAAGCCTTCGGATTCCCCCGATCCGGATTCTTACAAGGCGATGTGAGTTCTTCCGGCTCACGCGATGGCGCGGTCATCGTATGAGGCGGGATCGGCGGCGTAGCTCTGGCGCACGGTAGGCTCTGTGAATTATCACTGGAACTGGCGAATCTTCTGGGAACCGGCCCCCAACGGGACCGGCACCTATCTCGACATGCTGCTGTCAGGGCTGGTCCTGACCATCGAGACCGCGCTGTGCGCCTGGATCCTTGCGCTGGTATCCGGTGCGATCGTCGGCGTGATGCGCACGCTGCCGTCGAAGACCGCGTCCTGGGCCGGCTTCGCCTGGGTCGAATTCTTCCGCAACATGCCGCTATTGGTGCAGCTGTTCATCTGGTTCTTCGTGTTGCCGGAACTTTTGCCGCAGGCGTGGGGGCTCTGGCTGAAGCAGATCCCCAACGCGCCATTCTACACCGCCGCGATCGGAATCGGTTTGTTCATGTCGGCACGCGTCGCCGAGCAGACGCGCGCCGGTATCAACTCGCTGCCGCGCGGCCAGCAACTGGCTGCGACCGCGCTCGGGCTGACGACGGCCCAGACCTACCGCTATGTGCTGCTGCCGATGGCGTTTCGCATCATCATGCCGCCGCTCACTTCCGAATTTCTCTCTACCATCAAGAATACCTCGGTGGCCATTACCATCGGCCTGATCGAACTGACCGGTGAGGCGCGCGCCATGCAGGAATTCTCGTTCCAGGTGTTCGAGGCCTTCACCGGCGCCACGGTGCTGTATCTGCTGGTCAATGTCGCGGTCGTCATCGCGATGCGCTTCCTTGAGCGCGCGCTGGCCGTCCCCGGCTACATCACCGGGAAGTGAGCCGGGCCATGTTCGCCAATTTCGACTTCGACGTGATCCGCCGCTCACTTGGATATCTGTTCTTCGACGGCATGACGTTCACGCTGACGCTGACGGGCCTCGGCGCACTGGGCGGCCTGATCTTCGGCACGCTGATCGCGCTGATGCGGCTGTCGGGCTTGAAGTTGCTGGGACGCGTCGCCGGGCTCTATGTCGACCTGATGCGGTCGCTGCCGCTGGTGCTGGTGATCTTCTGGTTCTATTTCCTGGTGCCTTATATCGGGCAGTGGCTGACCGGATCGTCGCGTCCGGTGCATGTCGGCGCGTTCACTTCCTCGCTGGTCACCTTCATCCTGTTCGAGGCGGCGTATTTCTCCGAGATCATGCGCGCCGGCATCCAGTCGATCTCGAAGGGACAGCCCGCCGCCGCGCAGGCGCTCGGTCTGACCTACAGCCAGACCATGCGCTATGTCGTGCTGCCGCAGGCGTTCCGGAACATGTTGCCGGTATTGCTGACCCAGGTCATCGTGCTGTTCCAGGACACATCGCTGGTCTACGTGTTGTCGATTCCGGACTTTCTGGGCGCGGCCAGCAAGGTCGCGCAGCGCGACGGGCGGCTGGTCGAAATGTATCTGTTCGCCGCGCTGGTCTATTTTGTCATCTCCTGTGCCGCCTCGTTCGGGGTCAGGCGCCTGCAAGCCCGCATCGCCTTCGTGCATTAGCGAGAACGTCATGATCGAGATCAGCCATGTCGACAAATGGTACGGGCCGAGTTTTCAGGCGCTGAAGGATTGCACGACCGGCGTTGCCAAGGGCGAGGTGGTGGTGGTGTGCGGCCCCTCGGGCTCCGGAAAATCGACATTGATCAAGTGCGTCAATGCGCTGGAGCCGTTCCAGAGCGGAAATATCATCGTCGACGGCATCAAGGTCAACGATCCCAAGACCGATCTGCCGAAGCTGCGTGCCCGGGTCGGCATGGTGTTTCAACATTTTGAACTGTTTCCGCATCTGAAGATCATCGAGAATCTTTGCCTGGCGCAGCAGAAGGTGCTGGGGCGGTCGCATGACGAGGCTGTTGCAAAGGGTTCAAAGCTGCTCGACCGCGTCGGTCTGAAGGATCATGCGTTCAAATATCCGGCCGAATTGTCCGGCGGCCAGCAACAGCGCGTCGCCATCGCACGCGCCCTGGCGATGGATCCGATCGCCATGCTGTTCGACGAGCCGACCTCGGCGCTGGATCCGGAGATGATCAGCGAAGTGCTGGACGTGATGGTCGATCTCGCCCGCGAGGGCATGACCATGATGGTGGTGACCCACGAAATGGGTTTTGCCAGCAAGGTGGCGCACCGGGTCATCTTCATGGACAAGGGTGAAATCGTCGAAGACGCGTTGAAGACCGATTTCTTCGGCAGCCCGCGCAGCGACCGTGCCCAGAAATTCCTGTCGAAGATCCTGTCGCATTGACGCTGCCGTCATTCCGGGGCGCGTCGAAGATGCGAACCCGGAATCTCGAGATTCCGGGTCTGGTCCTGCGGACCATCCCGGAATGACGCGGAACGACTCTGGTCGCGAATTCCGTTTCCAATTCGTCGATCAAGCTTTAAGAGTTTGCATGTACAATGCCGCATCCCCCCATCAGGAGAACTCGCTTGGAACAGATCGCTTACGTCAACGGGTCGTTTGTGCCGATGTCGGAGGCCAAGGTCTCGATACTGGACCGCGGTTTTCTGTTCGCCGACGGCATCTACGAGGTGGCCGCTGTGCTGGACGGCAAGCTGATCGACAACGCCTCGCATCTGGCGCGGCTGGAGCGCTCCGTTGGCGAGATCTCGCTGGCGCTGCCTGAGACCATCGAACGGATCCAGGAGATCCAGCGGGAGCTCATCGCGCGCAATAATCTCGCCAGCGGCCTGGTTTATCTGGAGGTGACGCGCGGCGCCGACAAAGGCCGCGACTTTGCATTCCCGAAAGGCGTCAAGCCGACGCTGGTCATGTTCACGTCCGTCAAGGACATCGTCAATGCGCCCTCGGCCAAGACCGGTATCGGCGTGGTCACGGTGCCCGACATCCGCTGGACGAGGCGCGACATCAAGAGCGTGGCGCTGCTGGCGCAGGTACTCGCCAAGCAGGCCGCCGCGGAAGCCGGCGCCGGCGAGGCCTGGATGATCGAGGACGGCAAGGTAACCGAAGGCGGTTCCTCCTCGGCCTTCATCCTGA
The DNA here is from genome assembly GCF_900129505.1 of Bradyrhizobium erythrophlei. Taxonomy (NCBI): domain Bacteria; kingdom Pseudomonadati; phylum Pseudomonadota; class Alphaproteobacteria; order Hyphomicrobiales; family Nitrobacteraceae; genus Bradyrhizobium; species Bradyrhizobium erythrophlei. Next base: position 3,697,066 of record NZ_LT670818.1, read on the forward strand.
CGCAGGACGACGTAATCGTGACGCGGCAGAACTCGTCTGCGATTCTGCCGGGCTGCACCCGCAAGGCGGTGGTGGCGCTTGCCGAAGAACGTCAGCTCCGTGTCGAGGAGCGGCCGTTCACGATTGCGGAGGCGCTCGCGGCCAAGGAGGCCTTTGTCACCAGCGCCTCCTTGTTCGTGCAGGCAGTTGTGTCGATCGACGGCAAGACCGTCGCCAACGGCAAGCCGGGTCCGATGACCGCGCGCCTGCGCGAGATCTATGTCGAGTTCGCCAAGCAAACCGCGACGTAACTACGCCGCGGCCTTGGCCCTCACCGGCGGGATCGACCGGAAGCTGATGGCGATCCGGTTCCAGGCGTTGATGGTTGCCACCAGCATGGTCAGATTGACCGTCTCTTCTTCCGAGAATTGCTTGCGGACTTCCTCGTAGACATCGTCGGGCACGTGGGTTTCCGAAACCAGCGTCACCGCCTCGGTCCAGGCCAGCGCGGCGCGCTCGCGGTCGGTATAGACGGGGGCTTCCCGCCACGCATTCAAGAGATACAGCCGCTGCTCGGTTTCGCCGTGCTTGCGCGCGTCCTGGGTGTGCATGTTGATGCAGAAGGCGCACCCGTTGATCTGCGACGCCCGCGTCTTGACCAGTTCGATCAGCGACTGTTCGAGGCCGGTGCCCTGGACGTGGGCCTCCAGCGCGCCGAGCGCCTTGATCGTGTCGGGTGCGGCTTGATAGGCGTTCAATCGTGGTTTCATGGTCGTTCTCCTTTGACGTGAAGGGACTGAGGGATAATCCTAATGGGCGCCACCGGCTTCAAGATGGTTGGGCTTCTTCAGCAGCAGGGCTGCCATGAGCGCAACGATCAGCGCGGCGCCCAGCAAATAGAAGGTGTCACTGAAGGCCAGGATAAAGGCCTGCTTCTGCACGATGTGGCCGATCGCGACCACCGCGCGCTGCGAGGCCTCGGTGCGGTCGATGACGCCGTGGTTGACGAAGTACTGGGTGAGCGCTTCGATCCGCGAACGGGTCGCCTGTTCCAATAGCGACACCGACTGCATCAGCACGTTGGAATGATACTGCTCGCGCTTGGTCAGGAAGGTCTGCAGCATGGCAATGCCGACGGCGCCGCCGAGATTGCGCATCATGTTGAACAGGCCCGACGCCGAACCGGCATTCTCCGGCTCGATGCCTGCGGTCGCGACGGCGGATAGCGGCGCGAATGCCAGCGCCTGGCCCACGGCGCGGACGACATTCGGCCAGAACAGCTGGTCGGAACCGTAGTCCGATGTCATGTAGATGTTCATGAAATTGCTGGCTGCGAACAGCGCGAAGCCGACGCCGATCACGAGCCGCGGATCAAAGCGCTTCATCAGCCGCGGTACCATCGGGATCAACACCAGTTGCGGCAATCCGGTCCAGGCCAGCACCATCCCGATCTGTTCGGCATTGTAGCCCTGGATGCGCGACAGATAGACCGGCATGATGAACACCGAACCGTACAGCGAGACGCCGAGCAGGAAATTGGCGAGAACGCCGAAGCCGAAATTGCGCCGGCCCAACAGCCGCAGATTCAACAGCGGCGTTTTGGTCGTCAACTCGATGACCAGGAACAGCGCCAACGCAATGGCGGCAATGATCGACAGGCGGACGATGAAGGCTGAGCCGAACCAGTCGTCCTTGTTGCCTTCCTCGAGCACGGTCTGCAGCGCGGAAAGGCCGATCGCCATGGTGACGACGCCGGGCCAGTCGCCTTCACGCAGCAGCGAGAGCTTCATCGGCTTTGCTTCCAGAGAGAACCACAGCATGCCGATCATCAGCGCGCCCGGCACCAGGTTGACGTAGAAGATGTACTGCCAGCCCCAGTTTTCCGTGAGATAGCCGCCGATGGTCGGTCCGATCGCGGGCGCGAAGGTGGCCGACAGCGCGAACAGCGCCAGGCCAATGGGCTGCTTTGCCTTCGGCAATAGCGTGATGATCAGCGTGAAGGCCATCGGGATCAGCACGCCGCCCGAAAAACCCTGCAGCGCGCGCAAGCCGATCATCTGCGGCAGGTCCTGCGCCAGGGCGCACGCTGCGGAAAACAGCAGGAACAGGATCGCATTGGTCAGGAGATAGATCCGGATCGAGAACACCTGCGCGAGCCAGCCGCTCAAGGGAATCACCACGATTTCGGCGATCAGGTAGGAGGTCGAGATCCAGCCGCCATCGTCGATGCCGGCGCCGATCGCGCCCTGGATGTCGGCCAGTGACGCATTGACGATCTGGATATTGAGCACGGCCATGAAGGCGCCGAGGGTGGCGCCGAATACCGCAAGCCAGGTTTTGGCTGATACCGCGGACGTCGGCTGACTAGGCGCTGCGCTGATGCGCGGACGATCGGCCGGGGCGGAGGGAGCCGTGTCGATGGTGGTCTGGAGCGCGGTCATTGGTGTCTCCTCTTGGCTTGCGGAGGCAGAATGCATTGGGCGGCGTGTTTCGATAATCCGGGAAAAATTGGAAGGATTGTCCAGCAGGGATTGATGATGGCCCGCCGGAAAACCGGGATGCTCAGCTGCCGTTCGTGCGAACAAGAGCGGCGCCCGAGGCAAGCCGGTTCTGGGTTTCACGCTCGGCGAGCACGGTCGCCTTGGTGTCGACGGTCGGCTCCGCGGACATGCCCGGGCGCAGCAGCCCGGCCAGGCGGTGATCGTCGAGCGCGATCTTCACCGGCACCCGCTGCACGATCTTGGTGAAATTGCCGGTGGCGTTGTCCGGCGGCAGCAGCGCGAATTCAAGCCCGCTCGCAGGCGACAGGCTGTCGACATGACCCCTGAGCCTGGTACCGCTGAAGCCGTCGATGCTGATTTCGACGGGCTGGCCGTTGCGCACATAAGTGAGCTGGGTCTCCTTGAAGTTCGCCACCACATAGACCGCGTCGAGCGGGACCACCGCCATCAGCTGTGTTCCGGCCTGCACGAACTGGCCGACCCGCAGCGACCGCGCGCCGACGGTGCCGTCGACCGGCGCCGATATCTCCGTGTAGGAAAGGTTCAGCGCCGCCTGCTGTGCGACCGCGCGCGCCCGATCCAGTTGCGCGACGGCCTTGGCGCGGTCGGTGGTGAGAACGTCGACCTTCCGCTGCGCCGCCAGCAGACCGGACTGGCCGTGCTGAACTTGCGCGGTCTTCTCGCGTAGCGCCGCGTCGGTTTGCTGGGCACGCTGGATCGTGCCGGAGCCGCTCTTCATCAGATCGTCGTAGCGGGCGCGTTCTTCCTCGGCGAATTTCAGATTCGCTTGCGCCGCCGCGACGTCCGCGGTGCCCTGTTCGATGATCGGCTGCTGCAGGGCGAGTTGCGCATCGAGATTGCGTACCGCGGCCTCGGAGCCCGCGACGTCGGCCTGCGCCTGCTCCAGCGCGGTGCGGAAATCGCGGTCGTCGATCCGGGCCAGCAACTGCCCGGCCTTGACCGGCTGGTTGTCGCCGACCAGCACCGTGTCGATATAGCCGGACACCTTCGGCGAGATGATCGTGGAGTCGGCCTTGACGTAGGCGTCGTCGGTGGTTTCCAGGTAGCGCCCGGTGGTCAGGTAGCCGTAGCCGAAATCGGCCGTACCGGCGATTCCGAGGGCTACCGCCAGCGCCAGGGCCGCCCGCTTGATCGCCAGCCGGGACGGGAGGAGACTGGTTTTATTAGGTAAATCAGCGATATAGGATTGATCCGACATGGCATCCTCCTGAAACGGGAAGGCGTCCTCGCTAGAGGCCGTTTGAGATGCCCAATAGATGCAATGATCCCTGCGGTGTGATAATTGGAAAAAAAATGGAAGCATTATCCAGTGTCGACGGATAATCGGAGATGGGGATGGACCGGCTGACCAGTCTGACGGCCTTTGTCCGGGTGGTGGATAACGGCGGATTCTCGGCCGCCGGCCGCAAGCTCAACATGTCGACGACGATGGTGAGCAACCACGTCCAGGCGCTGGAAGAGCGGCTGGGTGCACGGCTACTACAGCGCACGACGCGCAAGGTCAGTCTCACCGAGGTCGGCAAGGCCTATTACGATCGCGCCACGCAGATCCTGGCCGATCTCGAACAGGCGGACGAGATTGCGGGCGCCTCGCAATCGACGCCACGCGGCACGCTGCGCATCTACGCCGCGACCCACATCATCCAGTTCGTAGCACCCGTGGTCGCCGAATTTCTCAGCTCATATTCCGAGGTCAAGGTCGACCTGACCATCGGCGAAAAAAACGTCGACCTGATCGACGAGGGCTACGATCTCGCGGTCCGGCTCACGCCGCCGCCGGATTCCAGCCTGATCGTTCGCAGCCTCGCGACCTGGCGCCATGTGCTGTGCTGTTCGCCGGCCTATCTGGAGAAACACGGACCGTTCCGGCAATTGTCCGAACTCGAGAATCATAATTGCATCCGCCACGAGCTCTATCCGTTTCAGGACGGCTGGCACTTCGTCGACCGCAAGGGGACGCCAGCAGCGGTGCGCGTGTCCGGCAATCTCGTCTCTAACAGCGGCGAGACGCTGCGCCGGGCCACGCTGCAAGGCGTCGGCGTTTGGCTGGGGGCGGGGTTTCTGGTCGGCGACGACCTCGATGCCGGCCGCCTGGTTCGTCTGTTGCCCGAATATCGGCCGGTCGAAATGGCGATGAACGCGATCTATCCGCATCGCCATCATCTGTCGGCCAAGGTCCGCAGCTTCATCGATCTCCTGGTCCAGCACAGCGCCGAACAGCAGAAGCTGATCAATCCCTATTCCTGATCGCCGCGCATGCATGGCGCTGCGCCGGCAGCCGTGATCTGTTATGGCGTCGTCGGGACGCGAAGCGAAACGGGTGCACATGGGAACTCAACTCAATTCAAAAAATGCCGCTCGTCTGTTCGCGCTTGCAGCATTGCTGCTGCCTGCGCTGTCGACGAGCTCCGCCTCGGCGGCTTATCCGGACCGGCCGATCAGGATCGTCGTGCCGTTTGCGCCGGGCGGCGGGACCGATGTGGTGGCGCGCACGCTGGCGCAGGAGATGGCCAGGGATCTCGGCGCGAGCATCGTCATCGAAAACAAGGCGGGGGCCGGGACCATCCTCGGCACGCAGGCGGTGGCGTCCAGTGAACCCGACGGCTACACGCTGCTGATGGGGACGTTTGCCAATGCGGTCAATCCGAGCCTAAAGGCCAGCCTGCCTTACGATCCGCACGCGGATTTCGCTCCCGTCGCGCTGATCGCGCGCTCCTTCAATATCGTCGTGGTCAATCTGAAATCCCCGTATCATTCGATCGCCGATCTGATCGCAGCCGCAAAGGCCGAGCCGGAAAAACTGTCCTACGGGACCTATGGCACCGGCACCTCGGCGCATCTGGCGGGCGAATTGTTCAAGAATCTCGCCAAGGTCAACTTGACCACGGTGCCGTACAAGGGCGCCGCGCCCGCTATCACCGATCTGATCGGCGGACGGATCCAGGTGATGTTCACGACGGTCGCCAGTGCCGCCTCGCTCGTCCAGGGCGGGCAGCTGCGCGCCTTGGCGGTGACCTCGGCGCAGCGCTCGCCGGCTTTTCCTGACGTGCCGACCGTCGCCGAGGCCGGCGTTCCCGGTTACTCCGCGGAGAGTTGGTATGGCCTGTTCGCGCCGGCTAAAACGCCCGCGGATGTCGTAGATCGCCTCAACAGATCCGCCGCCGCGGCGGTGCAATCCGAGGCGTTCAGGAAGCTCGGCGTCAACGAGGGCCTCGTCATGGTCGCGAGACCGCCGCAAGAACTCGACCGCTATTTCCGCGGCGAGGAGGCGCGCTGGCGCAAAGTGATCCAGGATGCCGGGATCACCGCCGAATAGCGGTTTCCCGCCGGAATATTTGCCAGTTGAGGGGGTTGCAGCCACTATCGACAGACTGGACAACGAAAACAAACGTCAACTGTGAGGATATAATGCGTTCGATCGTTTCGATGAGCCTGGCCGCCTGCGCCATGGCGGTACTGAGTTCGCCGAGCTTTGCCCAAACCCCGGCTCCGGCGGCGCCGCCGGCGCAACCTGCAGCAGGCGGAACGCCCGACGCGATTCCCTTCGACATTCCCTATGGCCAATCGATCGGGCTCGAACGCGCCAAGCAGGTGATGGCCGCGGCCGAAGCCGAAGCCAAGCGCCGAAACTGGAAGATGAACATCGCCGTGGTCGATACCAATGGCGAGCTTGTCCATTTCGAGCGGATGGAGGGTGCGCAGATCGCAGGCGTTGGGATCTCGCAGGGTAAGGCCCGCACCGCGGCCCGTTATCGTCGGGAGTCCCGGGCGTTCTACAATGCCTATGAAACCGGCCACGCCTATACCGGCACGCTCGATCCGACCCTGGTCGCGAGCCCCGGCGGGTTTCCGCTGGTCGAAGCCGGCAAGCTGATCGGCGCGGTGGGCTGCAGCGGCGGCACCGGCGATCAGGACGCCGCGATTTGCAAGGTCGGCGCCGAGGTTGTGAAATAGCGCGACACCTGTGCCGGACGCGGCACAGCGTCCTTCACGCTGCTCCGCAGAGCGGGGATCAACACCGACATATGGACCCCGGATCAGCAGCGCACCGCAGTGGCGTTGCGCTGCATCCGGGGCATACCCCGGTCGCCGCGCCGCAGTAGCGGCAAATTTGTCGGCCGGCGCAACAATTCGGTTCCAAAATCGTTTGATGCACGAAAGCCGGCTCGACAGGCCGGCAGGGATCCGGAGTACGTCCATGTGGCTATTGTTGCTGGTGCCGTTCGTCGGCCTGCTGTGGGTGCCGTTCTACAATTTCCTGGAGCCGGCACTGTTCGGCTTTCCGTTCTTCTATTGGTACCAGCTGGCATGGGTGCCGGTCAGCTCGCTGTTGATCTGGCTGGTCTATCGCAGCCGCGCTTCCGACGAAGCGCCCTGAGAGGGAGGCTGCATCATGGCCGATCGGATCGACTGGGTTGCGCTTGCGGTCTTCCTGTTCTTCTTCGCCCTCGTCACCGTGATGGGCTTCCTCGCCGCGCGCTGGCGATCGGGCCCGGTCAGCGCGCATCTCGACGAATGGGGTTTGGGCGGTCGGCAATTCGGCACCTGGATCACCTGGTTCCTGGTCGGCGGCGATTTCTATACGGCCTACACCGTGATTGCGGTGCCGGCGCTGGTCTACGCGGTCGGCGCCTTCGGCTTTTTCGCGCTGCCTTACACGATCATCGTCTATCCCTTCGTGTTCGCGGTCATGCCGCTGCTGTGGAAGACGGCGCATGCCAACGGCTATGTCACCGCCGCGGACGTGGTCCACGGCGCGTACAATTCGCACGGCCTCGAGCTTGCGGTTGCCGTCACCGGCATGGTCGCCACCATGCCCTACATCGCGCTGCAGCTGGTCGGTATGGGCGCGGTGATCAAGACCATGGGTCCGACCGGCGATTTGCCGATCATCGCCGCCTTCATCATTCTCGCGCTCTACACCTATAGCTCAGGCTTGCGGGCGCCGGCGCTGATTGCCTTCGTCAAGGACACCATGATCTATATCGTGGTGCTGGTCGCGGTTGTAGTAGTGCCGGCGAAGCTCGGCGGCTATGGCGCGGTATTCTCCGCCGCCAATGATGCGTTCGTGGCCAAGGGCGGCGACACCGGCCTGACCTTGAAGCCGTCGCAGATGCTGCCTTATGCGACGCTGGCACTCGGCTCGGCGCTGGCCGCGTTCATGTATCCGCATACGCTGACCGGAATCTTCGCCTCCAAATCGGCCGACACCATCCGGAAGAACGCGATCCTGCTGCCAGCCTATACGCTGCTACTGGGCCTGATCGCCCTGCTCGGCTACATGGCCCATGCCGCCCATATCAAGGTGACCTCGAACAATGATGTGGTGCCGGTACTGTTCCAGACGCTGTTTCCGTCCTGGTTCGCGGGCTTCGCGTTCTCGGCGATTGCGATCGGCGCGCTGGTGCCGGCCGCGATCATGAGCATCGGTGCGGCCAACCTGTTCACCCGCAATGTCTGGAAATCCTATGTCGATCCCGGCATCAGCCACGCCGGCGAGGCGGCGGTCGCAAAAATTGCCTCGCTGGTCGTCAAGTTAGGCGCGCTCATCTTCACGCTGTTCCTGCCGGTGCAATATGCGCTCGATTTGCAGCTGCTCGGTGGCTTGTGGATCCTGCAGACCTTTCCGGCGCTGGTCTTTGGATTGTTCACGCGCTGGTTCCGCGCCGAAGGCCTGCTGTTGGGCTGGGCCGCGGGGATTCTCTGGGGCTCGTGGACCGCGTGGGACAACGGGCTGAAGCCGCTCGCGACCATCGATCTCGGCGGCGCCAGTTATGTCTTCTATGTCGGGCTCGGTGCATTGATTCTCAACATAGCCGTTGCGGTGATCGCGACCACGGTCGTTGGGTTGATTTCGCCGGATCGCAGCCGCGCAGCGGTTCGGCCATAGGCACCGTCTGATCTTCCTAGATCTTCTCCGCAACAAACCGGTTGCGCAGCGTGCCGATGCCGGTGATCTCGATCTCGACGACGTCGCCCGCTTTCAGGTCGGGGGAGGCGCCATCGGTGCCCATCCAGATCACGTCGCCCGGCCACAGCGTGAAGTATGTCGTCAATTCGACGATGAACGGCTTGATGCCGAAGATCATGTCGTTGGTGCGGAAGCGGCCGGTCTCCTTGCCGTTGACCTTGACGATGGTTTCCATGCTGTCGAGATCGACCTCGGTTTCGATCCATGGTCCCATCGGCTTGAAAGTGTCGGCATTCTTGGATCGCCACAGCCCGCGATCGGCCTTCTGCCAGGTGCGCTCGCTGACATCGTTGCCGATGGTGTAGCCGAACACGCAGGACATCGCGTTGGCGTCGGTGAGATGCTTTGCCTTCTTGCCGATCACGACCACCAGCTCGCCCTCATAGTGGATCTTCTCGGTGGCGGTGGCCGGGATCACGACGTCTTCGTCATGCGCGATCAGCGCATTCTGCGCGCGGTAGCCGATTTCGGGGCGGTCGGGCACGTTGGGCACCTCGCCGCGCTTGTCCGCGGCTTCCTTGAGATGCTTGAGGTAATTGAGGCCGACGCAATAGAAGGTGCGCGGCATGACAGGCAGTTCGATTTTGACCTCTTTCAGGGCATGCGTGCGCTGGGAGCGCTGCCATTCCCCGAGAGGATCGCCGCTGACCGCAATCACGCGGTCGCCTTCGACGATGCCCCAGGAGGTCTGCCCATTCGCGGTGAACTGAAGCCAGCGCATGCTTTATCCTTATTGGTTTATTCCGCCGCGGCCTGCGGCTGCGTTTTCCAGGCGCCGGCTACGGGGCGCGGCAGACCCAAATTTTCGCGCAAGGTCTTGCCGGCATAATCGCGGTGAAACAGGCCGCGACGCTGCAATTCCGGAACCACGTGACGGACGAAATCCGCATACGACCCCGGCACATAGGTCGCGGCGATGACAAAGCCGTCGCAGCCGCGGCCGACGAACATCTCCTCCAGTTTGTCGGCGATCTCCTTTGGTCCGCCGACGACCGCGTCCGCGGTCTGGCCGCGGCCGGAGAAGGTGACGAAATCGCGCGCACTCGGGTTGGTCTTGCCCGAGGTCTTGAGCACGCCGTCGCGGATGCCGATGATGCCCTGCATGCTCTGGAGTTCTTCGGTCGTCAGCGGCTCGTCGATGCCCTTGGAGGCGAAATCGTAGTTCAGTCCCTCCGACAACAGCGACAGCGCGTCGATCTCCAGCGGCAGCTTTTCGATCAGCGCCATCTTGTCCTCGGCCTCGGATTTGGTCGCGCCACAGACCGGCGTGGTCAGGTTGCAGAGAAACATCTGGTCGGGATCGCGGCCAGCCTTGGCGGCCTCGTTGCGGACCGCGTCATAGCCTTGTTTGGCGCCGGCCAGATTGCGCGCGGCTGTGAAGATCACCTCGCCCCATCGTCCGGCAAAGCGCTGGCCGCGGCCAGAGGCGCCGGCCTGGATGATGACGGGATGGCCCTGGCTCGAGCGCGGCACCGTGAACGGGCCGCGCGACTTGTAGAAGGCGCCATGATGGCCGAGGCGCTTGACCTTGGTCGGATCGGCGAACCGGCCGCTCTTCTTGTCGATCAGCAGCGCGCCGTCTTCCCAGGAATCCCAGTGGCCGAGCACCACTTCCATGAATTCGTCGGCGCGGTCATAGCGGAAATCATGGTCGAGATGGGCATCCTTGCCCATGTTGTGGGCTTCGCCGTCGTTGACCGATGTCACCACGTTCCAGGCCGCGCGGCCGCCAGTCATCAGATCGAGCGTGGCGAAGCGGCGCGCGACGTCGAATGGTTCGTAATAGGTGGTCGAGCAGGTCGAGGCGAGGCCGAGATTTTCGGTCGCCATCCCCATCGCCGTCAGCACGATGACCGGGTCCATCTTGACGCAGCGGATGCCGTATTCGACGGTGTGGGCGTGGTCGTCGCCGTAGCGATCCGGCATCGCCAGCCGATCGTCGAAAAACGCCATGTGGAATTTTCCGGATTCCAGGATCCGCCCGATCTCCTGATAATAATCCGCCGACATCGAATCGTCGCGCGATTCCGGATGGCGCCATGAGCTCGGCAGGTTGGTGCAGTTCTGCGCCTGCAGGAAGCCGACCAGTACCATTTGCCGCGTCATGCTGTTCTCCCTGTGCCCGCCGGATGCGAAATCACCCGAGATCGAGTTCGGCGGTCAATTTGTATTCGCCCGCGAGCGCGCGCAATTTGTCCCAGGTGGCGTCTTCGATGTCGATGCCGGACGACCGGCGCTGCTGCTCCCGGAGATATTCGACCTCGCCCGGATAGAACACGCCGGTCGAGCCCTCCGAGGGCGGCGTCGCCTTGAGATAGCGCGCGAATTCGGCGACCTCTTTCTTGAAGTCCTTCAGGGGGCGGAACGCGGCGACGTTGAACACCGCCATGAAGCAGCCGTCATTATGCCGGCCGGTGGGTTCGACGCCGAAGCCGAGGCCGGTGAGGAGTCCGCAGAGCACCTCGACCATCGCCGCAAGGCCGCTTCCCTTGTAGCCCTCGGTGCCGCCGAGCGGCAGCAGCGCGCCGCCCTTGCGGAATGCCTTGGGATCGTTGGTCTGGCGTCCCTCGCTATCGACGATCCAGCCTGTCGGAATCTCCTCGCCGCGGGCGGCGGCAAGCTGGATCTTTCCGGCCGCGACCGCCGACGTCGCCATGTCCAGATAAAACGGCGCCTCGAGGTCCGACGGCACTGCGATCGAGATCGGATTGGTGCCGAGCCGCGCTTCGCGGCCGCCGAACGGCGCGACGTGTTTTGGCGAGCGGCCGGAATCGGCGGTGGCGATGCCGATCATGCCCTCGCGCATCGCCATCATGGGATAGGCGGCAAGCCGGCCGACATGGCTCTGGCGGAACACCGTGCAGGCCGCGACATTGGCGGTCCTGGCCTTCTCGATCGTGAGCGCCATCGCCTTGGCGTTGACGTGGAAACCGAAACCCCAATGGCCGTCGATCACGGTCGTGGTCGGCGATTCCTGCACGATGGTCCACTTCGCGCCGGGCACGATATGGCCGACCTTGATGCGGTCGATATAGGTCGGGATCGCGATCACCCCGTGCGAATCATGGCCGGCGAGGTTGGCGTTGACGCAGCCGATGGCGACGGCATGTGCTTCCTCCTCCGACGCGCCCGCCGCTCGAAGCAGCGCCGCGCCAAGGCGCGTCAGAGGTTCGGCCTGCACAAGCGGCATGGGGTTTCCTCAAGGGCTTAATGCCCGCGCGGGAAGCGGGTCTTGCTTGTTGTCGCCGGCATGGTCTCAAAGCGATCGCCTGTTAGCAATGACTTCAACTCAAAATCTTGGGTGCAATGCAGCGCCCACGTCTCGCTGCCTCCCGGCGACCGGTGGCGGCGCGGGCGATCGCGCCTGGCCGACCCGTAATTCTTCGGAGTTTTTCGCCTCGATATTCGTAGGCCATTTACTCTGAATCGCGACTTATTCCGGCCAATAACCGCGATTTAGGCCTCATTCGCGCAAATTCCCAGGGATTGGCAAGAATTGCCGAAGGGGTGCTAGTGGTTTTGGAGACGAACATCGCGCGTACGTTTGCGGCGTTGAGTGCAACCAACGAAGCAATTCTGTATGCGAAATCACCGGAGCAGCTATACCGTCAGGTCTGCGAAGCCGCATTTTCCAGCGGGGACTTCCTGGCGACGGCGATCTTTTTGCTCGAACCCGCCACCAACATGCTCCGGGTCGCCGCCGGCTTCGGCGACGACATCAAGCGGCTGCGCGCCATCGATATTTCGATTGCTGCGGATACCCCTGAGGGAACTGGGGTCTGCGGACAAGCCTTTCGCGACCAGAAGACCTGTATCAGCAATGACTACCTCAACGACCGCCGGTCGCTGGCGTGGCGGGAAGGGGCAACCGTGGCGCATATCGGCGCGGCGGCGGCACTGCCGCTAACCTGCGGCGGCCGCAGCGTCGGCGTACTCCTCGTCACCCAGCGCGCCGCTGGATCGATCACCGAACAGGTTGTCTCGCTTCTCGATCGGATGTCGGCGAACATTTCCTATGCGCTCGACAATTTCGAGCACGAGGCTGCGCGCAAGAGCGGCGAGCGCGCCCTGCGAAGGCTGAACCGGATGTTCGGCGCCATCAGCGCCACCAACGAGGCGATTCTTCGCGCCAAGACCAAACAGGAACTCTACCGGTTCGTCTGCGATGCCGCGGTTCACAGCGGAAAATCCGCCGCCACCGTGGTCCTGCTCGCGGAACCGAATTCGATCTGGCTGAAACCGGTCGCTGGAACCGGCGAAATTGTCGAACAGCTCAACCGCACGCGCTTCTCGATCGACCCCGGCAATATTTACGGGAACGGCATCTGCGGCAACGCCTTCCGGACGCAGAAGGCCTGCGTCAACAGCGACATCCTAAACTCGGCGCAGGCCCGACCGTGGCAGGAGTTGGGACGCGAAGTTGGCGTCACGGCCGGCGTTGCGCTTCCGCTCACAAAGGCCGGCAACAGCATCGGCGTGCTGCTGTTCCTGATCGGCAAATCCTGGGCCAGCGACGACGAGGTCATCGCGCTGATGGCGCGCATTGCGGAGAACGTGTCGGTCGCGCTGGAAAATTTCGATCGTGCCGACGAAAAGGCCAAAGCCGAAAGACAAAAGGATCGTCTGGCTGGCATGCTCGAGGCGCTCAGCGCGACCAACGAAGCGATCATGCGGGTCAAGAGCCGGGCGGAGCTGTTCGACGCGGTGTGCCATGCTGCGGTGCTCGGCGGAACGTTTACGTCCGCCACGCTGGCACTTGCGGAGCCCGGCGAAGAATTTTTGCGGATAGTCGCGACCAAGGGCACCGACTACGAGCGGATGCGAACCAAGCGCTTCGTCATTTCCGCCGACCTGCCCGCGGGGCGCGGACTGACCGGGACGTCGTTCCGTACCCGGCAACCCTGCATCATCAACGATTTCCTCGCGGATGAACGTACCTCTCACTGGCATCAGCAGGCCAGGGAAGACGGTACCCGGTCCGGCGCGAGCTTTCCTCTGCTGCAGAGAGGCGACAGGGCGATCGGCGTGCTTTTGTTTATCTCCCGTGACCGCGATGCCTTTACCGACGACCTGGTGGAGCTGCTGGCGCGACTGGCGGAGAACGTTTCATTCGCACTGGACAATTTCGACCGCGCCGACGAAAAGGCGAGGACCGAGGAACAGAAGGAACGGCTGACGCGAATGTTCGCGGCGCTGAGTGCGACGAATGAAGCCATCATGCGGGCCAAAACCCGCGCCGATCTGTATGAACTGGTATGCGTGGCCGCGTCGGCCGGCGGAAAATTCACTTCCACGACCATAGCGTTGCCTGTTCCCGGCAGCGATTTCCTCGACAACGTGGCCGCGGCCGGACCGACCGCGGAGACGACACGAAACGTCAGGCTCTCGATCTGCGCCGATCGTCCCGAGGGACGCGGACTCGCCGGCACGGCATTCCGCACACGGCAGCCCTGCATCAGCAATGATTATCTCGCCGACCAGCGCGTCAGTGCATTTCACGACATCGTTCGCGGTGATGGGGCAAAATCAGGCGCCGCATTTCCATTGATGGTTCGCGGGCAGCCAGTCGGCGTCATGATCTATCTGTCGGCGGAGAGAGATACGTTTGCGCCTGAATTCGTCGAGCTCCTGCAGCGGCTGGCCGAAAACGTGTCGTTCGCACTCGAGAACTTCGACCGCGCGGACGAAAAAACCAAGGCCGACGAGCGGATCGAGTACCTTGCGTCGCACGACAGCCTGACCGGTCTACCCAACAGGGAAACGTTCAACGAGCTGCTGCGTCATGCGATCGAGGCCGCTTTCCGCCACCAGCGGCAATTTGCAGTGCTTTTCATCGATCTCGACCGGTTCAAGGTAATTAACGATTCGCTCGGGCATGACGTCGGCGACATTCTGCTGATCGAGATAGCCGGCCGGCTGCGCCAATCGCTGCGTGCGAGCGATGTCGTGGCGCGGCTCGGCGGCGACGAATTCGTCGTCATCCTCGAGGAAGCTGCGGAACGCGATGACGTCGAACGCATTGCCCGTGATGTGTTGTCCGGTCTCGGCCAGCCGTCGCAATTGAGCGGCCATGAGTGCCACACCACTGCCAGTATCGGCATCGCGATGTATCCTTCCGACGGCGTCGATGTGCAGACGCTGACCAAGAATGCCGATATGGCGATGTATCTCGCCAAGGAAGACGGCAAGAACGGCTTCCGTTTCTTTACCAAGGAAATCAAGGCCCAGTCGATCGAGCGCCTGACGCTGGAAAGCGCCCTGCGCCGCGCCCTCGATCGTAATCAGTTCGAGCTGCATTATCAGCCGAAGGTAGATATGGCGACCGGGCGGATAACCGGCGTCGAGGCGCTGTTGCGCTGGACGCATCCCGGCCTCGGCGTGCTGCCGCCCATGCAATTCATACCGCTTGCGGAAGAAACCGGCCTGATCGTTCCGATCGGCCGCTGGGTTCTGAAGGAAGCCTGCGTGCAGAACATGGCTTGGCAGGGTCGCGGGCTACCGCCGATATCCATGGCGGTCAATCTCTCGCCGAGGCAATTTGCCGACGAACATCTTCTGGACGATATCGATGAGGCGCTGGTCGCGAGCGGCATGTCTCCGATGCTGCTGCAGCTGGAGGTCACCGAAAGCATGGTGATGCGGAATGTCCCCCGGGCGGTCAAGGTGCTCGACTCGATCCAGAGCCGCGGCATCCGTCTTGCGATCGACGATTTTGGAACCGGCTATTCGTCGATGTCCCTGATGAAGCAATTCCCGATCGACACCATCAAGATCGACCGTTCATTTGTTCGCGACCTGCCGAACGACACCGAGGACCAGGCTATCGCCCAGGCTATCATCAGCATGGGCAAGGCTCTGGGGATGACCGTCGTCGCCGAAGGCGTCGAGACCGCCGAGCAGGAGGCATTCCTGCGCGATCACGCCTGCGATGAAATGCAGGGTTACCTGTTCAGCAAGCCGCTCCCTTCGCTGCAAATGGCCGATCTGCTTCGCTCCGCGCCTCGCATGGTATCTCCACCGCTTCAGCCCAGTGCAGAAGGTCCCCCGGGAAAACCAGCTCCGCGGCCAAATCAGAAAAATGCCGCGACGGGGCGCTGATGGCTAGAGCGTTTTCGAGCGAAGTGGATACCGGCTCGCGTGAAGAAAACGCGTCAAAACAAAAACCTGGAGCCCGGTTCAGATCAATCAGAACCGATCAGGCTCTGGGCCGGGTCCGAGTGCCGCGCATGGCCCGGGAAATCGCCGGCCCAGGGCAGCGATGTCTGGTCGGCGAGGCAATTCAGAAAAACCTTGGCGCCATCGGCGAGCGTAGAGCCGTTTGGCAATTCCAGGCGGGCGCTCCAGTCGGCCGGCATCGGTTGCTGGAGGCCGAGCACCTCGAACGCCGATCCCCACCACCATGCCGGGGCGGCCGATCTGTCTTGCTCGGGGACGGCACGCCAGTGCGCGAATTCGCGTACCGCACGTTCGAATTGTACATTGGCGACTGGATGCATCGAATTCTCCCCGGAACCTCGATGATACACGCATTTTGATGCGAGCCAAAGCGCAGACGACGGCACGCATCTGAGCGGCCCGTTCACCTTGCAATAGGGTTCGGACGTAGTGAAGTTCCGAAAGGTGCAGGTCTAGCCGCTGTAATTTATGCTGCCGGAGGCAACGGCCCTACGTTCTCAGCGGGTGGGCCTTTTGATGCCAGGCCCAGGCGGTCCGGATGACGGCCGCCAGATCCGAATGCTGCGCGCGAAAGTTCAGGGTCTCGCGTGCCGCAGCAGGGTTGGCGACCAGATAGGTCGGATCGCCCGCTCGCCGCGGCTTGACGACATGAGGCACCTTGCGACCGGTCTCTGCTGCGATGGCGGAGAGAATCTCGCGCACCGAAAAGCCCGTGCCGGTGCCAAGATTAAAGGCGCCGCCGGCATGTCCCTGCATCAAGAGCTTCAGCGCCTCTACATGCGCCGTTGCCAGATCGGTGACGTGGATGTAATCGCGGATCGCGGTGCCGTCGGGCGTGTCGTAATCGTCGCCGAACACCGCGAAATCCCCGACATGGCCCTGCAGCGCCATCATGGCACGGGGAATGAGATGGGTTTCCGGATCGCGCAGTTCGCCGATTCCGCCGGCCGCGTCGGCCCCGCTGGCATTGAAGTAACGCAGGCAGAACGCGCCGAGCCGGTAGGCGCTGCGGTAATCCGCGAGGATGCGCTCGATCATCCATTTCGAAGCGCCATAGGGATTGATCGGTTCGCAAGGGTAAGTTTCGCTCAGGGCGTTGCTGTCGGCGTTGCCGTAGACCGCTCCGGTGGATGAGAAAACCAGGCGATGGCAACCCGCGGTGCGCATCGCATCCAGCAGCGACAGCGTACCAACCACATTGTTCCGGTAATATTTCTGCGGGTCCACGACGGATTCGCCAACCAGGCTCGCGGCCGCGAAATGCATCACCGCGACGATCTCGTGCCGGGCGAAGGCGCCATCGAGGGCGGCTTTGTCCAGCAGATCGCCGGTCACGAGCGGTCCGCCGACGAAACTGCGATGACCGGTCGAGAAATTGTCGAAAACCACGGGCTGGTAGCCGGCTGCGCGCAACGCGCGGCAGGCATGCGAGCCGATATAGCCGGCGCCGCCGGTGACCAGGATGGCCGGACCCTCACTCATATTGCAGCCTCATAACCCGCGGCCGGTGCCGCGGCTCTTGTTGAATAGCAGAAACAGCGCGCGCGGGTTGGTGGTAAAATAGCGCCAGAACAGGCGGCGCGGTTCCAGCCAGATCCGCCAGGCCCATTCAAGCCCGATGCTCTGCATCCACAACGGCGCGCGAATTCGGCTTCCCGACAGGAAGTTGAACAACCCGCCCGATGTCTTGATGACGCCGACATTGGAGAGCTGCGGCGTAAAATCCTCGACGAAGGACTGTTCGTAGGGAACACCGAGCGCCACCCACAGATAGTCCGGTGCCAGCGCGTTGATTTCGGCGACCTTGTCCCGCAGCGCTTGCCCCCTCAGATAGCCATGCGATCGTCCGACGATCCGCAAGCCGGGATACATCCTCCGGACGGTGCCGACCGCTGCGGCATTTTCCGCCTCGTCGGCGCCGAACATATAGAACGTCAGCCCCGCCGCTTGCGCCTTGCGCGCAACGACATGGAACAGGTCGGTGGTGGCAACGCGTTCCGGCAGCGGCGCCCTGGATTGCAGCCGCGACACCGTAACCAGCGGCTGACCGTCGGCGTTGATGAGATCGGCGCCACGGAACAACCGCCCCGTCATCGGCTCGGTCGCGCAGCGCGCCAGCACCTCGCCATTGGCCGAGGTGAGATACAGCGGACGGTCGATCCGGCGTGTCGGAAACACCATGTCGATCATGAAATCCGCGGTCTGCTCGATATCGAGCACGGCGAGCCGCAAGCCGCCCAGCGAGATTCGCGGGATGTTGGCGGTAGCGGCCCTTCCGACCGGATTGGCACGACGATCACGCATATTGTCTGCCTCGCTGGCGTTTGACGGCCGCGGGGGCGAGCTCGTTGAGGACGACGCCGACCAGCTTGCGCTCAGCGCCGCCGAGGGCCGCGATGACGTCTTCCATGCTGTCGTTGATGTCGAGATTGACCGGCAGGATCGCGATCAGGCCGTCGGCGACATCGATCGGCTTGCGGTCGGGCGCGGCCCAAGCCATCGCGGGCCCGTCGAGAATCACAAGATCATAGCCGCCGGCGGAACGCGCCTGCGCAATCGCCTTGCAGATGGCTTCGCTTGCCTTGGCGCCGGGCTCCCTGATCGCGGGCAGGATCGAGATGCCGTTGGTGGTCTTGATCGCGCGCGAAGCCTTGCTGCCGATGCTGAGCCAGCCGAGACGGCTCGGCTCGCTGGTGCCGAGGCCGCTCACCCTGTCCGAGAGCCCATGCGCTGCCGGATCGGCGTCGATCATCAGCACCCTTGCGCCGTCGCGTGCAGCCGCCAGTGCCACGTTCAAAGCGGCGATGTCCCGGTCCTCGCCGGCGCCGGCGCCAATTACGGCGATCACCGGCATGGTATTTCCGGGGGAACGCCGTGACACGGCCGCGCGCATCTCACGCATGGCATTGAGGAAGCCCATCAGCGGCACGGCCGCGCGCAGGGTTGGCCAGCCCACCCGCGTCAGGTCGGGGATCCCGCCCGTCCTCAGTATTCCGCCAAGCGTTCGCATCACGTCGGATTCCTGCAGGCGTGCGATCACCGGCTTTTCGACCGCTGCCAGCGCCGGCTGCGGCCTGGATCGAGCTTCAGGCGCTGGTTTCGACGGCGCCGGCGCTTTTTTGTCCGAGCTCGCCGGCTGCGGTTCGCCGGTGTCGGGCGACAGGCGATCGGTTGCGACCACCCAGGCGGAGGCGGCCAGCGCGCCCAACGTAAAGCCGATCATCGCGATCACGCTCATGGCCGGCGGGAACGAGCGGCGCCGCGGCACGGTGGCTTCTCCGATGATGCGCGCGCTCGAGGTGTTGAGGGTCTCCTGCTCCTCGGTTTCGCGCGAGCGCTTGAGGAAGGATTGATAGACGTCGCGGTTGGCGTCAACATCGCGTTCCAACTCGCGAAGCCGCACCGAGGCCTGGCTGAGCTGAACGCTCTGGCGCTTCTGGGCGTCCAGCGCCTTGCCGAGCGAGGCTTCGTAATCGCGGGCGCGAGTCAGGTCGTTTCTTGCCGACTGCGCGAAGCGTTCGACTTCCTCATTGATGGTGCGGCGCAGGTCGTCGACCTGCTTCTCCATCTGCCGCAGCGACGGATGCCGCGGCCCCAATTCGCCGGTGAGTTCCGCGTAGCGCTTGCGGGCTTCGGCATATTGCGCGCGCAGATTGGCGATGGTCGGCGATTGCAGCGCTTCCGGAATGGCGCCGGCGTCGGTCGCGGCGCGGCGGCTCGATTCGATCTGGTCGTACCGGGCCTGCGCATCGAGCGTCAGCGCGTGTGCCGCGGCGAGCCGCTGGTTGCTCGACGATAGCTGCTGATCGCTAATCGCGGTGTCCTGGGACCCGACGAAATTGTTCTGTGCCTTGTAGGTGGCGAGCGCGTTTTCCGAGTTGCGCAGCCGTTCCTGCAATTCCTTCAGCCGGCCCGACAGATCGGTGGTCGCCCGCCGCGCGGCAGTAGCCTGCGACTTCTTCGATTCGGCGAGATACGCGCTTGAAATTGCATTCGCGAGCATCGCCGCCTTGGCCGGGTCATGCGACCAGACCTCGACGTCGACGATGAAACTGCGATCGGTCTTCTTGACATTGATGTGGCGGCTGAGGATTTCCAGCGCCGCCGTCTCGCCGAGCTTGGCTTCCGCGGCGGAGCGGAAATCCAGCCCGAACAGGGCGAGCAGGGACGCCAGCACGCTCCTGGACTCGCCGCCGAACTCCGGATCCTTGTCGAGATGAGTGTCCTGTATCGCACGCAGCAGGACGCTGTTCGAAGTGATCAGGCGCGCCTGGCTTTCGACCACCATGGCGAGGCCGGAGAGATCCTGGGTGCGCGGCGTGAGCTCGCGGTCGACCAGTTGCAGTTCGCGGGGATCGACATAGAGCTGCGCGGTAGCGGAATATTTCGGCGTCAGGCTTTTGCCGATCGCGATCGCGGCGCAGGCGCAGATCAAGGCAGCCATCGCGATCGCTATTCTCTGTCGCCACAACAGTCGGGTGAGCTCAAGCACGCTGAAGCCCTTGGGGTCCCGCGGCGATGCCTGGCGGTCGTCCGGCCTGGCCTGAACTATCGGTTGGTCGTAGCTAAGCATGGGCCCCAGCTTCCATTCGAACTGCCGCACGCATCGGCTGAGGGGTTACTCTTCGGGTTACGCCACGCGCGCGCCGTTTCGGCATGGAACCAACGCAACAGGAAAAATTAACCATACTCACGGAGGGACTATTCACGGAAATCGGAAAAAAAGCGTTTAAGCGCCTGCGCATAGCGGCCTCTTCGCTCGATTTAAAACCGCGAGCAGCCGCACGCGGCGCCGTCTCGTGGCAATGGAAAATTAACCATCCGTTATCCATTCGCGCATCGCTTGCGGCGGGCGCAAGAAAGACCCGATCGACGCGCACGGCCGTCGCCGGCCGGCGGCGGACTTCTGCCCTGGCTCCGGATAGTGCAGCCTTCATAGTTCAGCGCTTTCGCAAGATCACGTGATAGTCGCCGTGCCGCACGTCGCGCTTTCCCGGAATCAGGAAATTCATGACGGTGGCTGCGGCATCAAGCAGGGCCGCCAGCGCCGGCTTGCGCGTCCGCATCTCCGGAAAGCGCGGGCTCTCGAATTCCTTCAGGTAGGTCACCTCGAGGCCATGGGCATTCGCGTAGGCTTCGAGATTCGAAAGCGTGACAAGCGGGTGGAAAAAGGTCGGGAACGGCGGCTCGCCGGGCTGGCCGGCCTGTTTCTCGCCGCGGACATGGCGGTAGAACCAGACATGGAACCAGTGCGGCGAATATTTGGTGACGACGCCGGAAAGCGAGTTCGGGTTCGGCGCGCCGATGAACATCAGCCCGCCTTGCTTCAGCGATTCGCAAAACCGGCTCAGCGCGGCCTCGACATCGGGCAGATGCTCGATGACGTTGTAGCAAATGACGAGATCGAAGCTGCCGGGCGCGAAGCGGTGGACCTGGACGTCGCCAAGGATGGCCTCCTGCGCGTAATCGTTGTTACGGATCTGGTCCTCGTCGATATCGACCACCGTGACGTGGGCGCGACGCAGCACGTCGAGCGGCAGGAAGCTGGTCGAGCCGCCGCCGGCTTCGTAGATGCTGAGTCTGGCCGGCGGCAGCCGGCTGCCGAGAATGCCGTGAACCGCGAGCAGGCTGTCGCGCGCCTCGCCGGGCGCCAGCTCGAGCAGTGCCTGCGGAAGCTCCGCCGCCGTCGCGCCGGCCATGACACGTAGATCGGCCGTAACATCGGCCGGCGCCGCGCGGGTGAGATCGATGGTGACTGTCTTGTTCACTGCTTCTTATCCGATGTTGATGTTGGCGAGTTTGGTTCTGAAGAGCGCGAGCACGAGTTTCAGACGGCGGCGTGTCCGCGAGACGTCGAGCAGCCAGCACATCGCCACATAGCTTGCGAGGCCCACGCCAACCAGAACGACGGATGCGGCGAGATCCGAAACGTGGAGGTTTCTGTCGAGGGCTCCCACCGTCAGTGCCATGACCAGTCCGGCGATCATCGTCAGCGCCAGCCGGCCGGGCGGAAATGGAACAGGGAATGCCACGCGGCTCAGGATCAGCGCGCCGGCAAATCCAATGACGTCGGCGCCGAGCCGGGCCCACGCGGCGCCCACGGTGCCGTGGCTGCCGATCAGAACGTAGGACAGGATCACATTGGCAGCGATGATCGAGGCGGTATTGATCAAATAAAACGAGTTGCGTCCCGAAAGCAGGAAGCTCGCGTGCAGATATTGCTGGGTCACGACCTGGAAGATGACGGCGACGGCCACGATTGGCATGGCCTGCGCGGCTACCTCGCGGAAATCAGCGCCGAGAACCACATTGGCGACGTGCGATGCAATGACGGCAAAGCCGAGGCAGGCCGGCAGCGTGATGCTGAGCAGCAGCTCCACGCATTCGCCGAGATGCGATCGCACCGCCGCGTCGCCCTGCTTGGCGTGGATTTGCACGGCGAGCGGAAAGAACGCCGCGGCCGCGCTCATCGCCGGCATCATCAGGGTCTGTCGGACCAGGTCGAGACCTGCGACATACTTTCCGGCTTCCGCGGCGCCGACGAGACCGGCGATCATGAATCGATCGGTGACGCTGGAGACGGCGAGCAGCGTCAGTGACAGCGCCAGCGGCAGGCCCTGCCGTGCCACCGCGGCAAGACCGGAAACATCGGGCTTGATGACCGTTCCCTGCCAGGCGGTCCGGGACTGAACCAGTACCGCCAGCAGATAGGCCAGGGCCGACGAGAGCAGCAGCAGGAATCCTGCCGGATTGTAAAGGGCAACGGCCGCGCCAAGGCAAAGTACCGCGGCGGCGCGAACCAGCGTGGCCTTCATCACCGTGAACGCCTTCAGGCGCGCGCGAACCAGATCCTGGGTCAGCTCGAACAGCCCGATCGCGAGCGCCAACACTACAGCGGCCAGCGCCGCCGAGACATCGAGGCCGACCAGGCGCCCCAATCCGTAAGCGATGGGCGCGGCGAGGCAGCAGATCAGATATCCCGATATCACGAGGCCGCGGACGTCGGTGCCGTCGTCCTTCGCGTGCCCGCTCAGGATCAGGTTGCGAAACCAGCCCGCCACGAAGACGCTGATCACCGACGCGAATCCGAGGCCGAGCAGATAGGTGCCGTAGTCGTGCGGCGAAAACAGCCGCGTGAAAACGAACACGCTGATCAGCCCCAGCAATGCCGAGAGGATATTGGCGGTCAGATTGATGCCGGCTTGTCCGATCAGCATAGCGCGGCGAGTCCTGCCCCGTTGCCGAGTGGAACGGAAGCCAGCCGCGCGGCTTCCGCGACCGCGGCCCGGATGGTCGCCACCGGCGTGCCGGAGAAAGATGCGACTGAGAAGGCGACGTCACCCTGATCGGCTCTGCGAAGCAGTTCGTTCAGTTCGCTCGGGCTGAGTTCGGGCGCATCCCAATAGCTGAGGCATGGCGTGCGCGAGGTGAGGGTGTGCTGGGCGGAAAGCCGCGCCTCGTTCTGCACGAAATAGCCGTACAGCATGTATTCCGAGAACCCGTGCGTTCGGCACAGCGCTTCGACCCAGTCGATACCGGTGACGGCCTCGATCCGCGAGACCATCGCGCGCACCGTCTGCTGGTCCCAGAGAATGACGTGGCCGATGAAATCGGGCGCCGGAAGTGGCGGTGGCGGCAATCCCAGGAGTTGATGGCTGATCTCGACCCAGTGCGCATGGTTGACGAAGCTGGATGTGACGGCGCCTGGCATGGTGAGGAGCGGAACCGGATTCGGCGCCTCAAACCGCGACAGGTCGAAATCCCGAAAGAACACGATGTCGGAATCCAGGACGCAAAATCGCTCGTGAGGCAGCGCGACGGCGGCCGCGATTTTCAGGAACTGCTGCACGTGCCAGCCGCTGACCGGCTTGGTCCGGAACGACCACCAATATTGGCGGCGCTTGCGCTGCACGAAACGCGGCAGCGGGCGCAGCCATCTGGGAAGGAATTGCGATGCCGGAAGAACGCCCCTGCGCTCGCCTTCGAAGCGGGCAAACAGCGGCAGGTCGCCATCCGGAACCAGCAGGTAGTGCTTCGCAAACGAACCGACGTGACGGTCGACACTCTCGCAGAGCAGGGTGCACAGCTCCAGGTCGCGCCCGTACGTTGGCGTTAACAGCGCGACTTGGTTCATCTTAACGGTCTCTCCGGCAGTAATATTCAGCGGCATCGGTTTTCTTAAGGGCACGGGTTCTCTGCGGTGAGAGACAGCAAGATCGGTGCCGGAGGGTTCCACCGCCTCCGCGGCGCTTCGAAGTTGGTTAACTCGACGCGCAGTAACCATTCCTTGCGCTGATGCGAGCGCGCCGCGCGATGCTGGACCGGTTATTGCAGTCATCGACGGCTGGTACCGAGATCAAAAGGCTGCGTGAACGCATGATTATACGGTCGCATTTCCGGCGTGACGTTGTTGCGCGCGGCAAGGAGCCCGCGTGGTCCGGTCGTTTTGGCACAACCGGAACGTCCGGGGTGTCCGCTTTTGCAACGCCGCCGACACCGCCGCGAGCGGTTGCCGCTGGCAGAAGGCTAACGGCTCCGTCGCGCCCTAGGTTTGAACGATGAAATACCGCGCCGATATCGATGGCCTGCGCGCGCTCGCGGTCCTTCCCGTGCTGTTCTACCACGCCGGCGTACCCGGCTTTCCGGGCGGCTTCGTCGGGGTGGATATCTTCTTCGTGATTTCAGGCTATCTGATCTGCGGCATGATCGATGGCGACATCCGCGACGGATCGTTCTCGCTCGCGAGGTTCTACAAGCGCCGGATCCTGCGCATCCTGCCCGCGCTGTTTTTGATGTTCCTGGTTACTAGCGCGCTCGCCTATCTTTACTGCCTGCCCGTCGAACTCGAGGACTATTCGAAGAGTCTCGCGAGCGCGGCCGGTTCGGTTTCGAACGTCTACTTCGCGGCGACCGCGGGATATTTCGACGCGCCCGCCGAAACAGAGCCGCTTTTGCACACCTGGTCGCTCGGCGTGGAGGAGCAGTTCTATCTGATCGTTCCGCTGTTGATGCTGCTTGCCTGGCGCGTTGCGCCGAAGCGGGCCGGGCTTCTGTTCGCCGCGGCTGCCGCCCTCTCCTTCGCGGCGGCTTTCGCGATCAGCTATCGCAACACCACGTTTGTGTTCTATCTCACGCCGTTTCGCGCCTGGGAGCTGGCGCTTGGTGCGCTATTGTCGATCAAATTCATTCCGGCGCCGCGGACCGAATTCAGCAAGAATCTTTGCGGCGGAATCGGCATGCTGTTGGTGCTCGGAGCGATCTTCCTCGGGTCGTCATCGGCCCCGCTGTTGCTGATGACATCGCTCGCCAGCATCGGCGCAACCCTCATCATTGCCTCCAGCGAACGCGGGACGTCGGCGGTGGGTAAATGGCTGTCGCTGCGGCCGGTGGTGTTCGTCGGCTTGATATCCTATTCGCTCTACCTGTGGCATTGGCCGCTGATCGTCTTTCAGCGGACGGGTGGGCTGCTTGCGGGCTCCTCCGGCGCGCTGACGAAACTGACCCTGATCGCCGTCTCGATCGGCATCGCCTGGCTGTCCTGGAAATTTGTCGAGATGCCGTTCCGCTCGAAGGCAAGGGACACTTCCGCGGGCGTCGTATTCGGCATCGCATCGACCGCGATGACATCGGTCGCAGCGCTTTGCGGCCTGGCGCTGATGGCAAGCGGCGCGCCGTTTCGGTTTCCCGAGCGGGTGGTCGCGATCGCCTCCTATCTCGCCTACGATCCTTCCCTGACCTTCCGCTCCGGCCATTGTTATCTCGCGACCAACCGGCAGCAGCTCGATGTGCAAACCTGCATGAAACTGGACGTGAAGCGGCCGAATTACCTTCTCGTTGGCGACAGCCACGCCGCCCATCTCTGGTTCGGCCTGTCTTCCGCCATGCCGGAAGTGAACCTGATGCAGGCGACGGCCAGTGCGTGCCGGCCGGCCGTCGAACGGACCTCGCTGCTCGATAGCCGGGCCTGCCCGAGGCTGATGCAGTTCGTCTTCAACGACTTCCTGGTCAACCACAGGGTCGACAAGATCCTGCTCGCGGCTTCCTGGAAGGACGAGGATATCCCGGGGCTGTCGGACACGCTGGAGACCCTGGTGTCGAGGGGGTTGGATGTCGTCGTGCTGGGGCCGATCGTCGAATATGACGGCGCGCTGCCGCGGCTTCTGGCCGACGAAATCCTGCGCGACTCTCCTTCGATCGCCAGCGCCATGCGCACACCGGGGATTGCAAAGCGCGATCGGGTGCTGAGGCGGACGGTCACCGCCAAGGGTGCGACCTATCTCTCGGTCTATGATTCGGTTTGCCGCGACGGCCGTTGCGATGAATTTGCGGAAGGCGACATTCCCCTGCAGTTCGATGCGGGTCATCTGACGGCCGAGGGGTCGGTCGAAGTGGGACGCCGGCTGGCGCCGTTCTTTGGCGGGAAGCTGGCGAGGGCGGACGATGTTTCGAACTGATCGACCCGCCGGCCGGAGAGGCTGCGGTCGCTGGATCACCAAAAAGCTGGCCGTGGCGCTGACGTTCTTCGCGCTCGCTGGAATGGCCGCGGTGGAAGGGGCGCCCCCTGCTGCTTCACGTATCGGGTCAGATTCGTCGAAACTGGCCGGCGCATTCGTCAACTGGGGGCTGGTCGGCCGCGAGCGTATGTTGCAGAGCTGGGAGAAATGGCTCAACCAGGCGCCGACATCGGTGGTGGGGCTAGACTTCTACGCCGAAAATACGTGGGATGATTTCACCCGATTGAGCTGGGTGCCGGGCATCTGGAAGAAGCTCAATCCGGAGCGCAACGTCGTCTGGTCGGTTCCGCTGACCGTGAAGGGGACGCCGCTCAAGGACGTCGCCGATGGCCTGCACGACGCCGAATTCGAAGCCGCCGCGAAAGCGATTTCCGACGCGCAGCCGAACGCCGTCATCCGTCTTGGCTGGGAGATGAACCTTGTTTCGATGGCCTGGTTTGCCAAGGGCCAGGAGGCCGATTACATCGCCGCGTTCAGGCGGGTGGTGCAGATCTTCAGGCGCCACTCCGTCGGCTTCAAATATGACTGGTGCCTGGGATGGGGAGCGCAGGACAGTCCTGCCGATCTCGCCTACCCCGGCGACGATTTCGTCGATTACATCGGCCTTGACGTCTACGATTTCAAATACGACGGCGCCGCCGGCGAGAGATGGGACAAGTTCTATCTGAAGGCACCCTTCGGCCTGCAATGGCACAGGGATTTTGCGGCCCGGCACGGCAAAAGCATGAGCTTTCCAGAATGGGGAGTCGGCAATTTCGGCGACAATCCGCTTTTCATCCGGAACATGCATGACTGGTTTGTGGCCAACGCCGACAGGATCGCCTATGCGGCCTATTTCGACGTCGATGGCCTTTGGCCGACGCAGATCGACAACGGCCGCTTTCCCAACTCGCAGCGGCTGTTCAGGGAGCTGTTCAAGCGCCGGTCATGAGTGGCCCCAGGCGCGCCGGTTTTTAACATTGGTTAACCCGTCCCGTTAACCGTCGCGAAAATTCTGTAGGGCAACCCACGCCGCTGGACCGGATATTGCAACCTTCTTTGCGTATGCTTTGGATGTCACGGCGGAGCCAGGCTGACCCATGTCGTTAGAGGCGTTTACCCGGCCCGATCTCTTGGCGAGCGCGGCCGAGACCCGGACGCTGGATGTTTTCGGTACAGCCGAGCCGTCCGGAGTGTCCGCATTTGCGACGGCGAAGCCGGACGCTTCCCGCGCCTGGGTAGCGGTGTCGCCTTCGCTCGACACCTCGATTCCGACCGTGGTCTGCATTCCCTGTTTCCGCCGGCCGGAGCATTTGCGCCTGACGCTGGAGTCGCTTGCCAATCAGCGCACCGACCGGCGCTTCGCGGTGGTCATGGTGGACAACGATGTCCTGGCGTGCGGCAGCGTACCAGTGGCCGCGGAATTTCTGGCATCCGGCAAATTTCCGGGCCTCTGTGTGGTCGAGCCGCGGCAGGGCAACTGCCAGGCCATCAATGCGGCCTTCGAGAGCGCACTGGCGACGTTTCCCGCCGCCGTTAACTTCCTGATGATCGACGACGACGAGATCGCTTCGCCGGATTGGCTGGAACGGATGCTGCGTGCAGCGGAAGCCAGCGGGGAGGACGTCGTCGGCGGGCCGGTATTTCCGGATTTCGATGACGAACGCAAACGCGGGCTTCGCCGTCACCCGGCTTTCTACCCGGCCTACGAAGTCAGCGGACCGGTGCCGGTCATTTACGGCTGCGGAAATTGTCTGATCACGCGCCGGGTGTTCACAAGGCTGGCGAAACCCGCGTTCGATCTCCGCTTCAATTTTCTTGGTGGGGGAGATACCGATTTCTTCGTCCGTTGCCGGCACGCCGGAATGAAATTTCACTGGGCCGCGGACGCGGTCATCACCGAAACGGTGCCGGTCAACCGGACCGATCCGCGCTGGCTTGCGCTGCGGGCCTTGCGCATCGGCGCTATCAATTATCACGTCCAGCGCAAATTGGCCCGGACCACCTGGTCGCGCGCCAGGCTCCTCGCCAAGATGCTGGGGTTATTGCCGCAATCGCTCTATCTCGCTGCAAGGCTGGCTGTCAGGGAGCACAAGGCCCTGATCGCACTGCATCCGATCATCGTCGCCGCAGGCAGCGCGCTGGCGGCGATCGGTATCGAACCGCAACCCTATAAAGCCTCGAAGATCGTGTCTTGAGCGAATTGGCCGCCACTTCCGAATTGCGGGCCGTCGTCGGAGAGCTGCGGCGTCAGCAGGTGATGGACCTGGTGCGCGGCGCCGCGTTCATAGGCACCCTGTTGCTGGCCTGGATAACACTGCATCCATTCGTCGACCTCGGTAACCAGCAGCTCAAGGATACCACCACCGGCAACGAGACGGCGACCTATCTGGTGTTCGGCGGCATCACCGTGCTGACGGTCGCGCTCGCGATGCGCGACAACATGCGGGGCCTCGCGACGCTGCTGACGCCGGCTTACCTCCTGTTTGGCGGCTGGATCGTCGTCACGGTGGTGCTGTCGCTGGACCCCGGCACCTCGGTCAAGCGCTTTGCGCTGACGGCCTGCGTCATTGCGGTAGCCGCGGCGCTGCCGCTGCTGGCGAAATCCCAGGGCGAATTGGTGCGCTGGTTCAGCATCGCCGCGCTGGCGCTGCTGGCGGTTTGCTATCTCGGGATACTGCTGGTGCCCAACCTGTCGATTCATCTCGCGACCGATATCCAGGAACCGCAGCTGGCGGGAAATTGGCGGGGCGCGTTCGGCCACAAGAATGTGGCGGCGTCCGTGATGGCGATGGTGGTGTTTCTCGGCATCTACGTCGTCCGCTCCGGCGCGTGGCTTTCCGGCGCCTCCGTCGTCGTGCTGGCGTCGCTGTTCCTGCTCAATACCGCCAGCAAAAGCTCGCTGGCGCTGATCCTGCTGGTGCTGGCGCTGACCTCGCTGACGTCAATCGTGCGCAGCTACTGGCTGCGCGCGGTGATGCTGTTGGCCCCATTGATGGTACTCGCGCTGCTCGGCGTCGGCACGGTGATGAATGAGAGCCTCGCCGCGATCGCAAAACTGCTGCCGCTGGATTCGAGTTTCACGGGCCGCACCGACATCTGGGAATTCGCACTGCAGTCGCTGCAGCTGCGCCTGGCGACAGGCTACGGCTTCGAGGCGTTCTGGGGCACCGACGCGATTCGCAATGTTCCGCAGGGCTTGGAGTGGGCGGAATACGCCTCGCACAGCCATAACGGATATCTCGACACCGCGTTGTCGATGGGGTTGCCGGGATTGGCATTGCTGATAGCCGTATTGGTCCTCGTACCCTTGAGGAATTTTCAGACTGCCGACAGCGGCGGCAACAACGGACCGCTGACAATGGCGTTCCTGCGCATCTGGCTGTTCGGCCTCTATCTCTCCTCGCTGGAGAGTTTCTTTCTCGATCGCGCCGATCCCACCTGGTTCACGTTTCTTGTGGCGGTGTTTGGCCTGCATTATCTGGCGCGATTCCGGGCGAGGGAGTGAGGCCGTCGAATTGCGCCCGCACAGCCATCGCGACCTCATGCCACCAGCCGTCGAAATCGAACCGGGCCTGCACCGAGGGTAATTCCAGCGCCGCCAGGATGCTGTCGGCATAGACCTCGTCATCCGATCCGCGCGGCACCAGTACGATCGCGCCGCGATCGATCAATTCCCTGAAACGCGGGTGATGGTCGAACTCGTCGGGCTCGGTCGGGCCGGTGACGATGACCGGGCGGCCCGTTTGCGCACAGGCAATGATGCTGGAACGCCGCGCGGTAAGGCCCTCATCGAGCGGGTAGCAGAAGGCGTCGACTTGGCTGAACAGGCCGAACACCTCATGGCCGGAGGCGACATAACCGCTGACCAGGACATCGTCGATGATGCCGAGTTCGGCGGCGCGGGCGTAAAACGTTTGTTCGACGTTGTCGACGCCGCGGATGAACGATCCGACATAGACGATCAACGGCTTCCGACCGCGCTCCCGCAGGATCGCGCCGATGCGGAGCAGCGCGTTCGGCTGCTTGCCCGGGTAGATCGATCCAAAATGGCCGATCACCAGTCGTCCATCCTCCCGCGCGGCGGCGATGCGCTGTCGCAATTTGGAATCGACGATCCCTGCGGGGGCTTCGATGTTCGGCGGCAGAGGTGCCAGCACGCATTTTCGCGCCGTCCAGCCGACCAGTGGATCGTCGGCGAGTTCGCGCCGCACCAGCGGCGAGAACATCACGATGGTGTCGGCAAGCAACAGCGCCGGAAGATAGGTGATGCGGCGCAGCCGGTGCAGGCCGGCCCATTCATGCAGGATCAGCATGACGCGCCGCCCGCGCAGCCGCGCGATCAATAGTGCCACGAGCGGCCGAAACAACACGCGCTTCCAGGCCACGATGGGGAAGTTGCAGACCACGTTCCGCGCCGACCCGATCGCGCGCCAGATCTCGGCGAGCGACCCTTCCGACCGGGTCAGGGTTAACGTGATGCAACTGCCGGGATCGAGCTTTTCGATGCCCTCGCCCAACAGGCGGGTGAATTGTCCGACGCCGCATTGCATTTGCGCGCCGGCGCCAAGAAACAGCGCTTGATATGCGGGTTCTGAAGCCATGTACGGTCGCGGCGCCTTCCTGAAGCGTTTTCGAGCGAGGTGGTAGCGGTTCTCACGAAGAAAAACACGTCAAACCAGACTCAAAAGTTCCGCATTAGCCATACATAGCAGACATTATCTTAACGTAAGCGGCGGTGATTGCCCCGGGCATCCATCTTGCCAGATAAAGGGGGCGGATCGGCCCTTCGCCTCATATCGGGACAAGGGACGCCCCGAGTTTGCGAGCGCATCGGGCGTTCCGGTACAGCGCGGAAAGCGCGCTGGATGAAGGTACGGGCGATAGGAATGGCAGAGACAGGTGCGATAGCGGTGCTGGCCGATGGGGGACATCCTACCGCGCGCGAAATATCCCGGGCGGAGGGGTTTCGAGTCGAGTTTGTCCGCGACTGGAAGCAGGCTTTCGCGCGCTGGAACGACATCGACTCGTCGACGCCGTTCCAGGATCGTCGCTGGCTCGATGCATGGTATGCGGCATTCGCCAATCTTTCCCAGGTCCAGCCGTTGATCGCCGTCGTCCACGACGCGGCCACGTCGGAACAGGTCGCCTTGTTGCCGCTGGTCCGGCGGATGCAGAACGGTGTCCGTATCGTGGAATTTGCCGACCTCAACCTGACCGATTACAACGCACCGCTGTTGGCCGCGTCAGCGCCGCGCAAATGCAGCGCGGGCGCACGTATTATGGCGCGATCTTCTGAGCGCGCTGAAGCGCCTGCCGGGCGGCGCCGATCTCATTCGGCTGCGCAAGATGCCGCTAGATCTCGCGAACGGGCCTAATCCGCTGGCGCTGCTCGATGGCGCAAGGCCGTGCCCGCTGAACGGCAATTTGGTCACGACCGGCGATGATTTCGACGCCTACCGCTATTCGCTGGAACGGACCGTCCGCAAGAACCTGGAGCGCAGCTGGCGCGTGTTCACGCGCGACCCTGCCGCACAATTCCGGATCATCACCGATCGCAACGAAGCGCTGCGCGTGCTTTCGACGATGGGGATCCAGCAGGGTGCGCGGATGCGGCACTTAGGTTTGAACTTCGTGCTCGACGATGAAACCTCGGTGGCGTTCTACCGGCATCTGGTCGGCGCAGGTCTGGACAGCGGCTATGCCGTGCTATCGGCGCTGACAGTCGGCGACGAAGTGGTGGCGACGTTGCTCGGCATTCGCAGCGGTTCGCGCTACGTGATGTTGCGCAGCAGCCATGCCGGCGAAAAGTGGTCGCATTGCTCGCCGGGCCGGCTGATCATCAAGCGCACGATGGCCGCGCTGCATCAGGACGGCGTCAGAAGCTTCGATTTCTCTATCGGCAATTATGCCTATAAGCGTCGGTTCGCGGTGGCGCCGCTGCCGCTCGTCGATCTCACCGCGGCATTGGGCTGGCGCGGAACGCCCTATGTGCTGCGCGACCACGCGGTGCGTCAACTCCGCCGCTTTCCGCGGCTGGCCGCCTGCCTGAGCCGCCTGATCGGAAAACGGCCGACGCGCGAAGAGAGCTAAATCAGCCGCACCACGCCCGGCTGGCCCAGTGCGCATTCCAGCGCGTCGCGGTCCCATTGCGCGGCGTTGGCCGCGGCTTCATAGGTGCTTTGCAGGAAATCGAGCAATGCCTGGTTCGGCTCAGCGGCGTTGCGTACGGCATCGTAGGGCAGAATGAATTCGCCTAACGCCTCGCTGAAGAATGCCGCGTCCGGCCGCACTTGGGTGGTGCGGAGGCCGGGTGGCTCCGGATAAGCTTAGGAATAGAACGCGGGATAGTCGATCGCGCCGCCGCCGGGCCAGAAGCCGGCGCTGCTCACCTCATGCGAATAGGCTTCGCACGCGACCTCGTCGGATAGATGCGGCACGCCGCCGGGATGCCGCGGCGCGCGTCGCCCCGAAAATCGCGTCACCGCGAGATCAAAGCTGCCCCAGAAGAAATGCACCGGGCTGGCCTTGCCGAGGAAGCCGGTGCGGAACTGCTTGAACACCCGGTCGGCATTGGTCAGGATCTGGAAGAACCGCCGCACTGCATCCGGGTCGTAACTGGCGTGCTGTTTGTCCTGGGAGAACCGGATCGGGTCCGGCAACTCGTTCGGCATCTCGTCGATGACGACGTGAATGCCAAGCTCCGCGAGCGCGGTCATGAGGGCGGCGTAGAAGCTCGAGACCGAGTGTCCGGCCAGAGCAAATTCCCGCGTGGTGCCGTCGCTGGTCGAAATCCGCAAGGCATGATCGATAAAGTCGAGATCGATCTGAAATGTGCCGGCGCCGTCTTGAATCGGCGAGGTCGTCAGGCCGCGCGCAGTGACGTACAGCGCGATATGCCATGAATGGTTCAGCCAGGGGGTGCGGACCAGGCGTATCTTGCCGATGATCTGGGTCCACAGATGCAGCGTTGCATAAGTCTCGCGCCACGCCGCGGCCGGCAAGTCAGGCCACGCGTTTTGCGAAGCGTCATTCATGGGTCACCATCTTTCATTGGCGTTTCCGCGCGAAAAGGCCGGGCGCGATCGGCCCGGCCTTTATATGCCAACTGACGGCTGAAAGGGATCGGTGCGTTACTTCTTCGCGTCCTTGGCGAAGGCGGCATCCACTTCGTCTTTCTTGATGCGGGCCGTGGGATCGCCGGGTTGGCCGAGATTTTGCTCCTCGGTGCCGTCCCCCATCATGCCGGGATGCGACGTGGCGGGCTTCTTCTTGGCGTCCTTGGGATCAGGCTTGCTGGTCATTTTTCAGGTCTCCGGGCGCGAATGCGCCTGAGCCAACCGTGCGAACACCGACCGGTTCCACGGAAGCACGGAATTGGGCATCACGAAAAACTTACCCCGGCGCCTCGAAGGGGAGGATGACCGATCACGACCCGGGACATTCCGGGCACCGCCGCTTGCCGCGCGAGGCACGGAACAGGCTGCGGCACCACCAGCGCCGCGCAACTGCCTGCACCGGATTGCGCGCCAGGTGATAGATAAAAAGAAGTTCGATCATGGCAAAGTCCGTCGTCCCCGGACGACACAGGTGGGACGGCATTCACGAATGAGAATGCCGCCCGCATCGCATCAGCCATGCATGCAGTTCAACCATGCAGTTTTTTGGCGGTCTCCGCGATCACGCGTCCTTGATAGCGGGCGCCGGCGAGTTCGTTCGCGGTCGGCTGGCGGCTGCCGTCGCCGCCGGTGATCGTGGTCGCGCCATAGGGTGAGCCACCGGTGACGTCGTTGAGCTCCATCTGGCCGGAGAAACCGTAGTTGAGGCCGATAATGGTCATGCCGAAATGCAACAGATTGGTGATAATCGAGAACAGCGTGGTTTCCTGGCCGCCATGCTGGCTCGCGGTCGAGGTGAAGGCGCCACCGACCTTGCCGTGCAGGGCGCCTTTCATCCAGAGGCCGCCGGCCTGATCGAGGAAATTCGCCATCTGCGACGACATGCGGCCAAAGCGCGTGCCGGTGCCGACGATGATGGCGTCGTAATTCGCAAGCTCATCGATCTTGGCCACCGGGGCAGCCTGGTCGAGCTTGTAATGCGACGCCTTGGCGACGGCTTCCGGCACCAGCTCCGGCACCCGCTTGATGTCGACCGTGGCGCCGGCCTCGCGCGCGCCTTCGGCGACGGCATTCGCCATCGCTTCGATGTGACCGTAGGCGGAATAATAGAGAACGAGAACTTTTGTCATGGTAGCGACCTTTTTGGTTGGGTGAGGAATGTTGTGGTTCAGGCGGGGGGTTGATCGAGGAACGTATAGAGCGCGGCGATCTGGTCGCCGCGAACGACGATCACGTCGAGCCCGGTGATTCGCTCTGGGTCTTCGGCGGGCCCGTAGCTCCAGGCCAGACGGCCCGAATCCGTGCGCACTTGAGCTGCGCCTCTCTCCTTGAATACGTAGCCGGGCAAGAGTTCATGCAGAGCCGCGACTGCCCCATCGAGCGCTTCGCGGCCTACGTGACGTTGGTGAGGATCGGAGAACACGACATCTTCGACGAAGATTTCTGCGATAGCGGCACGACGCCTTGACGTGTCGTTTTCTCCAAACACATCAAGGAGATTCCGCTTTAAAAGCGTTTCGATGGTTGATGTGTCGGCCATGAATGCCTCCCTTCAAAACGGATACGGTTCACGCCGCGTCGACCAGCACCAGTTCGGAATCCTCCAGCGCGGTGATCCTGAGCTGTTGTTCATCGCGAATCGCGGCGCCGTCGCGGGCGTTGACGCGCACGCCGTTGACCTCGACCGCGCCCGCCGCCGGCACCAGATAGAGATTGCGCGATGCGCGGGGCGCGTATTCGGCGGTCTCGCCGGCCTTCAGCGTGGTGGCAAGCACCCTTGCATCGGCGCGGATCGGCAGCGCGTCCTTGTCGTCCTTGTACCCGCTGGCGATGGTAACGAGCTTGCCGGAGCGATCCGGCTTCGGGAACGGCTTCGCGCCCCAGGTCGGCTGGCCGCCATCCGTCGTCGGCTCAATCCAGATCTGGAAGATCTTGGTCTTGGTCGGCTCCAGATTGTATTCGGAGTGGCGGATGCCGCTTCCCGCGCTCATCACCTGCACGTCGCCCGCCTCGGTACGGCCCTTGTTGCCGAGACTGTCCTGATGGGTGATCGCGCCCTCGCGGACATAGGTGATGATCTCCATGTTGGAATGGGGATGCGCGGGAAAGCCGCTGTTCGGCGCGATTTCGTCGTCGTTCCACACCCGCAGCGCGCCATGTCCCATATTGCCCGGGTCATAATAATTGGCGAACGAGAAGTGGTGTTTTGCCTTCAGCCAGCCGTGATCGGCGCCGCCGAGTTTTGCGAATGGTTTGAGTTCGATCATGGGATTCTTCCTTTGGAGTTTTGATATTAGTGCCGGCCGCGCCATGCGCCCGGCGTCGTACGAGAGGTTTCGAATTAGGCGCCGAAGCCGCCGTCGACATTCAGCACCGTGCCGGTCACGAACGACGCGCCGGGGCTGGCGAGGAAGACGACGCCGGCGGCGATCTCTTCCGCGGTGCCGAAGCGCTGCAGCGCATGCTGGCTGCGCTGGGCCTCGGCGAACGCGCCGCCGTCCTTCGGATTCATGTCGGTGTCGATCGAGCCGGGCTGCAGCACGTTGACGGTGATGCCGCGTGGGCCGAGGTCGCGCGCCGCGCCCTTGCTGTAACCGGCGATCGCGGCCTTGGTGGCGGCGTAGTCGGCAAGACCGGGAAACGAGGCGCGGGTGGCAATCCCCGACCCGATGGTGACGATGCGTCCGCCTTCGCCCATCAGCCGTGACGCCGCACGGATCGCGGTGATCACGCCGTGCACATTGATGGCGTCCTGACGGTTGAACGCCGCGACATCGCTATTGGCATCGTCGACCGCGCCGTTGACTGCCACGGCCGCGTTGTTGACGAGGATGTCGAGCCGCCCGAAATGCTTGGCGACATCCTTCACCAATTGATCGACTTCCGCGGACGATGCCTGATCGGCCCTGAAGGCGCGGGCTTCGACGCCCTTGGCTTTCAGTTCTTTTACGACCGCTTCCGCCTTGTCGGGGGAGGCGACGTAGCTGATAGCGACGTTGGCGCCTTCATCGGCGAGTGCGCGGGCGCTGGCTGCGCCGATGCCGCGCGAGCCGCCGGTGACGAGGGCAACCTTTGCCGTGAGGGTCTTGGCCATTGCATTTCTCCGTCGTTCGAATTCCGTTGACGTCTGGATATGGACTTCCCGGCGGCTTATAAATAGAAACTGTGGAAACGTATTGTTTCCATATTTGCTATAATGGGACGGCCCGCATGGCAAAACTTCCTGATTTCGAAGGCCTCGCTATTTTCGCGAAAGTCGTGGAATTACGGTCGTTTGCGGCGGCCGCCAGCGAGCTTGCGCTGTCCAAGGCCACGGTGTCGAAGGCCGTCACCCGGCTGGAAGAGCGGCTCGGCGCGCGGCTGTTCAACCGCACCTCGCGGCGCCTCGCTTTGACCGATGCCGGCCAAAAACTGTCCGAACGCGCCACGCGGCTTTTGGCTGACGGCGAGGCGGCAGAGAATGAGGCGCTGGCGCAGTCGGTGGCGCCGCGCGGGCTGGTGCGGTTCGCCGTGCCGATGACGTTCGGGGTCAAGACGGTAGCGCCGATCCTGCCGCAGTTTTTGGAGCAATATCCCGACGTCTCGATCGACCTGCATCTCAGCGACGCCATGGTGGATCTGATCGGGGAGGGTTTTGACGCGGGCCTGCGGATCGCGAGCTTGCCGGATTCCTCCCTCATCGCGCGCCGGCTGTGCGCGATGCCGCGCTACACCGTGGCGGCGCCCGCGTATCTCGAGCGTTACGGCCGCCCGACGCATCCGATGCATCTCGCGCAGCATAAGTGCCTCGGCTACGCTTATCTCTCGACGGCCGGCGTCTGGAATTACACCAATTCCGCCGGCGAGCAGGCGAGCGTGCGCCCCGCGGGACCGCTGCGCGTCAACAATGGCGAGGCGCTGATGCCGGCTCTATTGGCAGGGCTCGGCATCGCCGATCTGCCGGAGTTCATCGTCGGCGATGCCATCGCCTCGGGCGAGGTCGAGGTGATCCTGAAGGACTGGAAGCAGACCGAAGGCTCGGTGCATCTGGTGACGCCGCCCGGCGGCCCGCGCCCCGCGCGCGTCGAGGTGCTGGCGGATTTCCTGACCAAGCAGTTTGCGAAGGGAAAGAAACGGAAGTGACGAATGAAGCGCGGGCGCAGCGCCAAGGGCGTCTTTGCCGCACCCTGCGGTTCGGGCTATAGCTACACCTAACAACAAAATCAAAATCCCTGGGGGAAACTGTCGATGAATCGTCGTGAACTTCTGAAAGCCGCCGCGGCGTTGCCGCTGGCACAGCGCGTGCTCGCAGATCCCGCGTTCGCGCAAGGCGCGTGGCCGGCGCACAATGTCACCATGATCGTGCCGTTTCCGGCCGGCGGCCAGGCCGATCTCGCCGCGCGGCCGGTGGCGCAGGCGCTGGAGAAAATTCTCGGCAAGCCCTTCGTCGTCGACAACCGCGCCGGCGGCGCTGGCGGATCGATCGGCAACGCGGCGGCCGCGCGCGCCGAGCCCGACGGCTACACCTTGCTGATGACGCTGTCGTCGCTGGCGGTGCTGCCCGAAGCCGACCGCCTGTTCGACCGGCCCGCGCTCTATGAAGTCTCGCAATTCGCACCCGTCGCGCGCGTGCTCGCCGATCCGACGCTGCTCGCGGTGCCGGCCTCCGCGCCGTGGAAAACGCTGCAGGATTTCGTCGACGACGCCAAACAGCGTCCCGGCCAGATTCCCTACGGCTCCTCCGGTCCCTACGGCACGCTGCATGTGGCGATGGAGATGTTCGCCGCCTCCGCCGGCATCAAATTGCTGCACATCCCGTTTCGCGGCGCGGGCCCCGCGCTGACAGCGCTGTTGAGCGGCACGGTGCAGGCGCTGGCGGCGGCACCGGGCACGCTGAAGCAGCAGGTCGATGACGGCAAGATGCGGGTGCTGGCGAACTGGGGCGCGGAGCGGATTGCGAGCTATCCCGATCTGCCGACGTTCAGGGAACTCGGCTACAAGGATGTCGAATTCTACATCTGGGCCGGGCTGTTCGCGCAGGCCGCTCTGCCGGCGCCAATCATGACGCGGCTGCGCGAGGCGATGGCGCAGGCGGTGCAAAGCCCCGAGGTGACAAAAACCTTCGAGACCGCGGGCAGCCCGGTCGCCTATCTCGATGCACCGGAATTTTCGAAATTCGTCGCCGAGGATTCCGCGCGCCTGATCGCCGCCGTGAAAAAGATCGGCAGGGTGGAGTAGCAGCCGCCTACCGCGGTCGCGTGGTGCGGCAAACGCAAAAGCGCCGGCTGACCTTCCAAAATCCGTCGGCATCGGCGGCCGGTTCCGGCTGCGCGGGATTTAGGCAATTTCACATTTTATTGTCCGGGGCGAACCTTCCCATGCCTCATTTATTTCGAAGCCTGAGGGACCGGGGATAACCGCCAACTCCATCGTAAAAAGGATCGGATATGCGAGTGAACCGAATTGCCCTGAGCCTTGTGGTAGCGGCCGGCCTTGCCGTTCAAGGCGCGGCGTCCGCGCAGGAAAGCCGCGGAACCATGGAACAGCAGATGGCCTGCACGCCCGACGTCTGGCGTCTCTGCTTCGACCAGATTCCGGACGCCGGCCGGATTACGGCGTGCCTGCGGCAAAACACGCCGCAGCTGTCGGGCGCTTGCCGCGCGGTGTTTGAATCAAATGCCAGCGCGCAGCAACAGACGGCGCAGACTGTGCCGCAGCCGCGCCGGCGCCAGGCGCAGCCACAGGTACAGCCGCATGTCCAAGTACAGCCGCGGGTCTATGAGGTTTAGCCCGCGCCGCGGGATGACGACGACCAGTAGATCACCGTCAGGATTGGTGCTGGCAGACGTCGATCCATTCGGCATTGACGAGCTCAGCCATCCGCGCCGGCGTGATGCGCACGGCGCTATGGGTCGAGCCCGCCGCCGGCACCACCTCGTCGAATGCCCGCAGCGACACGTCGCAATAAACCGGCAGCGGCGTTTTCAGTCCGAACGGACAGACGCCGCCGACCTCGTGGCCGGTGATCCCGGCGACCTCGTCCAGGCCGAGCATCTTCGGTTTTCCCCCGAACAGGGCTTTCACTTTCTTGTTGTCCATCCGCGATGTGCCGGCAGCGACAATCAGCACCACGCGCTCGCCGACCCGGAGCGAAAGCGTCTTTGCGATGCGCCCCGGCTCGACGCCATAGGCCTCGGCGGCCAGCGCCACCGTCGCCGAACTTGACGGCGAATCGATCACGGCGATGTCGGGGGCTTTTTCCGCGAAAAACGCGCGGACCGATTCAATACTCATATACGAAAACTCGCATTCACGGCCGATGGGCGGCGACCACGCCGGGCAATTCCGACAAGGCGCGGATGCGGTAGTCCGGCTCCAACCCGAGTTCATCCATCTGCGTGCGGATCGCCTTGAACATCGTGAGCGGGGCCACGACGTCGCTTTTGACGCAGGCGAGCGCCATCGCCTCCACCGGCACCCGTTCGATCCAGGCGACGTTGAGGCCGAAGGCCTTGGCGCCGCAGGCGTCCCACGGGTTCGACGATACGAACAATACCTCGGCCGGCGGCACGCCGAGAACGGATTCGATCAGGGTGTAGGCCTCCGGCGCGGGCTTGAAGATCTTCCTGGAATCCACGCTGATGGTGGCATCCAGCACGCGGTCGAGGCCGCTGTTGGCGACCAGCGCATCGAGCATGGCGGGGCTGCCGTTGGAAAGGATGGCAAGCTTTCGATTTCGCATCGCTGCCAGCGCGGTTGTCGCGTCTGCATAGAGATCGAGATGCAGATATTTGTCCATGATCCGGTCGAACACGTCGTTGTCATGCGCGAGCCCGAGCACCCGCAGCGTGTAGGCGAGGGAATCCCGCGTCACGGCGGAGAAATCCTGATAACGCCGCATCAGCGACCGCAACC
Organism: Bradyrhizobium erythrophlei; assembly: GCF_900129505.1. Taxonomy (NCBI): domain Bacteria; kingdom Pseudomonadati; phylum Pseudomonadota; class Alphaproteobacteria; order Hyphomicrobiales; family Nitrobacteraceae; genus Bradyrhizobium; species Bradyrhizobium erythrophlei. The sequence continues at coordinate 3,737,219 of NZ_LT670818.1, forward strand.
AGCTGTATTCCAGCTGCTTGATGCGCCAGATCTGCGTGACGATGTCGCCATAACCGGGAAACGCCTCCTCGGTCACGACCGCTACCGACTGAACGTCGTAAAGCGTGCCATAGGCGTCGAATACAACGGCTTTGATGGTCATCGGGAACTCGCGGTGGACATGTCGGAACGTGAGTGGATATTTCGCCAGCGCCGGAACGGATTATGGTTCTGCCGGGCGCCGCCGTCCATAGTGCAATACCACTCATGCGCAGGGCGGCAGTCACAAAGGAGATAGGTATGAAGGCCTGGCAGTTGCACCGGCTCGGTGGAGAGCTTCGTTTCAATGACGTGCGCACGCCGGAGCCGCGTCCGGGCAGCGCGCTGGTGCGGATCGAGGCCTCGGCGCTGATGTCGTACATCAAGGCCTATGTGGAAGGAAAATTGCCCGCCTACAATCCGCCGCCCGGCCCGTTCACGATCGGGACCAATGGGGTCGGAATCGTCGAGGCGGTGGGCAGGGACGTCTGGCATCTGAAACCGGGGCAGCGCGTGGTGCTGTCGTCGCATTTCGTCGCATCGGAGAATGTCGAGGATCCGGCGCAGGTCCTGATCGGCCTGACGGCGAGCCCGGACGCGGCGCCGGTTCTGGCAGATTGGCCGAACGGCACGCTTGCCGAATATGCACTGATGCCGGTTGAGGCGATCACGCCTGCGGAAGGACTGGACCACATCGATGCCGCCCAGCTTGTCGCCATCGGCCGCTGCATCATCCCTTATGGCGGGCTGCTCCGGGGCCGCCTCGCGGCCGGCGAGACGCTGGTCGTGAACGGTGCAACCGGTGCCTACGGCACGGCGGCGGTGCTGGTCGCGGTCGCGATGGGGGCGGGTCGTTGCGACCGGACGCGACGGAAACGCGCTCGAAGCGGTGGCGCGCGCCGGCGGTTCGCGCGTTATGACTGTCGTACTGAAAGGCGACGTGCAGAAAGACGCCAGCGCGCTCCGCGAGGCCTGCGGCGGCGGCGCCCACATGGCGTTCGACATGGTCGGCCAGGCGCGCGATCCGAAATCGACGCTGGCCGCGCTGCACAGCCTTCGCCGCGGCGGCAGGCTGGTGCTGATGGGAAGCATGACCATCGATCTGCCTGTTCCCTACACCACGGTGATGCTCAACAGCTGGGAAATCCTCGGCCAGTTCATGTACCCCGCGCGCGCCTACCGGCACCTGCTCGATTTGTTGCGTAGCGGGCTGCTCGACATCAGCCCGATCCGCCCGCGCGTCTATCCGCTTGCCGCTTTGCCGGAGGCGATGGAAGCAGCGGCCGACGCCGGCAATCTCGAATGTATCGTGATGCAGCCTTGAGCGCCGCAAGCTGCTTCAGATTCCCAAAAGCTTGCGCGCATTGGCCTTCAATACTTTCGGCCTGATGTCGTCGCGGATGTCGAGCTTGGCGAAATCCGCAAGCCAGCGGTCGGGCGTGATCACCGGCCAGTCCGAGCCGAACAGCATCTTGTCCTGCAAAATGCTGTTGATGTAGCGCACCAGGATCGGCGGGAAGTATTTCGGCGACCAGCCGGACAGGTCGATGTAGACGTTCGGCTTGTGGGTCGCGACCGACAGCGCCTCTTCCTGCCACGGGAATGACGGATGGGCGAGGATGATCTTGAGGTCGGGAAAATCCGCCGCCACGTCGTCCATGTACATCGGGTTGGAATATTTCAGCCGCATCCCCATGCCGCCGGGCATGCCGCTGCCGACGCCGGTCTGCCCGGTGTGAAACAGCGCGATCGCGCCGCCGTCGTTGATCGCCTCGTACAGCGGATAGGCCATGCGGTCGTTGGCGTAAAAACCCTGCATGGTCGGATGGAATTTGAAGCCCCTGACGCCGTATTCCTCGATCAGCTTCTTCGCCTCGCGCACGCCGAGCTTGCCCTTGTGCGGATCGATGCTGACGAACGGGATCAGCACGTCGGAATTCTCGGCGGCGACTTCCAGCATCTCGTAATTGTTGTAGCGGCGAAAGCCGGTCTCGCGCTCGGCGTCGACCGGGAAGATCACCGCGGCGATGTTCTTGGAGCGGTAATAGGCCGCGGTTTCCGGCACCGTCGGCGGATGCTTGTTGGGCGACTTGAAATAGTCGGCCATCTGCGCCTGGAAATCGTCGTAGCCGTCGTCGCCGTGCATGCCGCAGGGTTCCTCGGCATGGGTGTGGATGTCGATCGCCACGACGTCTTCGATGTTGGGCAGCTTCAATTTGGACATTTCACTTCCCCGGCGCAGGCTTGATTATGCAGGGCGAATTGATTATACGATATAACAAATTTGGCAAGTGGCCCGGAGTATCTGGCTCAATTTTCAGAAAGCCCGGCATGGTCATTAAGGCCGTCATTGCGAGCGCAGCGAAGCAATCCATCGTGCAACAGAAAGAGTGGATTGCTTCGCTTCGCTCGCAATGACGGTTTCAACACATGCACATTGACTCCAACACATGCGTATCACTCTCGCCGCGCAACGCGCCCGAGGCATGATAAAACTTCCGCCCCAAAGAGAGGGCGTGGGGAATGCCGGGTGCCCAGTGCACCCGCAGCCTCGTGTGCGAAGTGGTAGTAGAAGATGCACACGAGTATTCACAGCGGTCGCACCGGAAATCACCCGGCACCCCCGCACGCAATGGCTTTACGGCTTATGTCGTACTCTCCCCGGCGATCGGGCTTTCTTGTCACCGTCGCTTGCGAAAATCGCTTCCCGCAAACTTGACGCCGGCGTCGAGGCGTCAGGACCACACGATTTTGCCGTCCGCACGCAAAACGCTCTCGTCAGAAGCGCCGCTTGCGGCCACCGCATCCAGCCCCGCGTCCGTGACGATCGCGATACGCCCCTTAAGTGGGGTGGACGGCGGCGGATATACAAGTGATTTGGGGTTTCGGAAAACCAGAATATTTTTTCGAAAGGGGCTGGACAGGTAGAAACAGCTTGATCCGGCTCAGGAAATTAGATTTTACGCGCAAATCCGCTGGGCGGGGGCCGTAGCTTGAAGCCAGCGGGTCGGCGGGCGCGGAACATACGACACGAGGTTCCCGAAGGCGGCGCAGGTCAATTGTGTGCACTGTCACCGTAATTCAAAACCACGCCCTATGGCGGACTGATCGCGCCACCCTCGATCCACATCCTCCTGATGTTTGCCTGTACGCCAGCCGACGACTGGATGCGCAGTCCGGGCACCGTCAATGCCGGACAATCATGGAGCTACAACATCCCGGCGCGGCCCAGCGATGTCATCCGGCTCGAGGCCCGCGCGCTCGACAAGTTCATCAAGCGCGAGCGGCTGTTCGTGGTGCACGACAATGTCTTCTTCAACCAGCATGGCGAGGTGATCTGCTCGGGCCGTGGCTGGACCATCCGGCCGCAGTGACGGGGAGTGAAAATCATGACGACGAATTTCGAAACGCTTCAGGCCGGCGACACCATCGACGGGCCGACATTCGCGGTCAGCCGCGAATCCATCCGGCTGTTCTGCGATGCCTCGCTTGACTACAACCCGCTGCATCTCGACGACGACTACATGAAGGGCAATTTCGGCAAGACCAATTTCGGCGGCGTCATCATGCACGGCATGAACAATTTCGGGCTGATCTCGCGGATGATCACCGACTGGGCCTATCCGGCCGGCGCCGTTCACCGCCGCCTCGAAACCCGATGGGTCAAGCCGGTTCGGCCCGGCGACACCATCCAGCCGAGCGGAATCGTCAAGTCGAAGCAGGCCACCGCGAACTCGCGCTGGGTCCTGATCGACGTCATGGTGCGTAACCAGGCCGGCGAAAAAGTCGCCACCGGGGAGGCGATGGTCGAATTCCCGCGCTGATCGTTGCGAGGTGAAGGGCTCGCCGTTCACTCCGCCGGGACGCCGGTCGTTCCGCGGGTTGTCAGCCGGCTTCCCGGGGGCCGCCCGGCGAGATGGGCATTCGGCGCCACCACATCGGTCGCCAGTCCAAGCCAGGCGAGGAAGCGGATGGTCAGCCAGGTGTTGTCGATCTCCCAGCGGCGATGACCGTGGCGCGCCGAACGCGGATCGGCGTGATGGTTGTTGTGCCAGCCTTCGCCGTTGGAGATGAAGCCGACAAGGAAATTGTTGCGGCTGTCCTCGTCGGTTTCATAGTTCCGGTAACCCCACAGATGCGTCACCGAATTCACCGCCCAGGTGATATGCCAGACCAGCACCGTGCGTACGAACACGGCGAACATCATGATGCTGAGTCCGCTCTCGGCCGCAGCGCCCGGCGTCTGGCCTGACAGCCATGCCACGGCTAGTCCGGCGCCGAAGAACAGCGGCATCTGGCCAAGATTGATCCAGGCCAGCCAGTTGTTGCGCTCGAGCGCGAGGTAAAAACGATCGCGCAGGATGTCCTTGGCGTAGCGTTGGTAAATGCCAAGCCGTGCGAGCTCCGGCTGGTTGACCAGGATCCATCCCATGTGGGCCCAGAAGAAATTGGCCAGCGGGCTGTGCGGGTCCGGCTGCTCGTCGGCGAATTGATGATGCCTTCGGTGGACGGCGACCCAGCGCGCCGGCGTTTCCTGGAGGCAGGACATCGCGACGATCACCATGGCGTGTTCCAGCCATTTCGGACATTTCAGGCCGCGATGGGTGAGCAGCCGGTGATAGCAAAGGTTGATGCCGAACAGCCCGCACAGATGGGTGCCGAGCAGGGCGACGACGAGGCCGCTCCAGCTGAAATAGCCGGGCATGAAAGCCAATAGCGCCGCCGCATGATAGGCGCTGATCACGAGAATATGGGGCCAGTTGAACCGGAACGGTTTTACGCCCGCGGGCAGCGGCAGCCGCGCGGGCACGGCGAGCGGGAGGACGAGGTCAGCGGCGACCAGTGCCGCTGCCTTGGTTGCAGGCCGACGGGGTGTCGTCATAGCGAAATCGAGATACCAATCTCTGCGCCAGACGCAGTTGTCAGCCGAATAACCCCAACTCCTGATACACGAATTCTCGTGGGCGCGGGTATAAACCTTTGAGCAAATTTGCTTATTTTCCCAGGATCCGCCCCCGGGCCGGCCTCCCTGGAACGCAGATACCGGCCGCGCGGTGTCGTGTTTGGATTGACATTCGGCCATTCGATGGCTTAGAAACCGCCCGTCCCGGGTGGCTCGGCTACCGGCGGGATAAAGCCCATTTTGCCATTTTCGGCCTGTCCAACACGGCCTTTCAACGCATCAGGATTGTCCCATGAAGGTCCGTAACTCGCTGAAATCGCTGCGCGGCCGTCACCGCAACAACCGTCTGGTCCGCCGCAAGGGCCGGGTTTACGTGATCAACAAGGTCCAGCGCCGCTTCAAGGCGCGCCAGGGTTGATCGAGGCTTGATTCAGGGTGAGTCGAGCCTGATCCCGGCTATCCAACCCTTCGGCCCCTTCGGAAATTTCGCCCTCACGGGGGTTTGACGCGTTTGCTGCTTTGCAGCGCGTTTTTGCGGGTCTAGACTTTGAGGATGGCATTGAGATTCCCTGATCGCGGTCGTGCGGCCGCCATGCTCATTGCCGTCATGGTGGCGGCGGTGCCGGCGGTCGCGTCCGCCCAGGATCCGCATGGCGCGCCGCCGGCGCAGCAAAAAAGGCTCCCGGAACCTCCGAGCAAGCTGCCGAAGGTCGGTGCCGACAAGACCCGCGGACTGGACTTCCTGTTCGGCGCACTGAAGGTAGCGCCCGACGAAACCAGCGCGAAGCATGTCGAGGCCCGGATCTGGGCGCAGTGGCTGCAGACCCCGAGCGATACCGCCGCATTGCTGATGATGCGCGCCAAGGTCGCGATGGACGCCCAGCAGACGGACGTCGCGCTGAAACTGCTCGATGCCCTGGTCAAGTTGCGTCCGGACTGGGTCGAGGTCTGGAACCGGCGTGCGACGCTTTATTACCTGCAGAATGATTACGGCCGCTCGCTGCAGGATATCCAGCAGGTGCTGATCCGCGAACCCCGCCATTTCGGCGCGCTGGCGGGGCTGGGCATGATCATGCAGGATCTCGGCGACAACAAGCGCGCGCTTGATGCCTTCCGCAGGGCGCTCGCGATCAATCCGCACATGGACAAGGTGCCGGAGCTGGTCAAGACCTTGAGCGAAAAGGTCGAAGGCCGCGATATCTGATCGATTTCCCGGCGCGCTGTTCGCGTGCCAGCCACGGTCCCTCACGATCGATCGTGAGCCGGAGCATTTTGAGCCGGACCGTTGTGAGCCGGACCATTATGAGCCGGAGCCGACTTCGCCAATCCGCCGGCCGACGGCCAAGATCGTCGCGGCAGGCGGAACCGGGGCGTCTTCAAGCCAAGTCGAGAAGCCAAGTTGAGCTGATTTACCTGAAGAAGACGCGTCAAACGCAACAGGCCCTAGTGCAGCACCTCACTGCCGTGCTCGAACGGCCCGCCAAGGGCCACGGCCGCGTAAAGCTGTTGAAGCTCTGCCTCCAACTGCTCGTTGACCAGCAGCAGCGCCCTCAGCGCGCTATGCAGGTCGCCATTGCAGCTTGCCACGATCCGGTCGATGGCATTTTCGCTCGGTCTGGAACTCATCGAAGCACCCTCTAGTTGTCCCTGAACAAACAAATCCCTGGTGCCCGCTCCGCGTTCCTGTGGATTGCGTGGATAGGTCCCAACGACGACAGCCTGATGGCGCGCGCCCATCACTTCGCAACGCTGCGGCTGACCGATGAATATAAAGTTACTGATGACGGCGATATGAAGGCACGTTGCAGGCGGGTGCAAAAACCCGCACAGATTTTGTGGGTAACGGCAAAAACGGTATCCTTGTGGCAGAATGGGCGCCCACGAAACCGCACCGCTCCCGGAACCGTAGCTCAGGGGTGCCCACATTCATCCGGACATTGCAAATGATATCAATGGTTGTCGTGGCGGCGCTGGCGATCCTGGCGCTGATCACGCAGGCCGGGGTCCTTGTCCTGGAGCGCCTTTATCCTGCCCAGGGCAGGATGATCGAGGTCGCCGGCGCGAAACTCAACGTCCTCGAGATCGGGCCGCGCGATGCCGCCGGTCCGCCTGTCGTGATGATCCATGGTGCGAGCTCGAATCTCGAGGTGATGCGCGGGCCGCTCGGCGACAGGCTTGCCAAAAATCATCGGGTGATCCTGATCGATCGTCCAGGCCATGGCTGGAGCACGCGCGCGCGTCTGGAAGATTCCACGCCGGCCATTCAGGGCCGAATGATCGACGAGGCCCTTGATAAACTCGGCGTCGGATCCGCGATCTTCGTGGTGCATTCCTGGAGCGGCGCCCTCGGCGCGCGCATCGCGCTCGATTATCCCGAACGTGTCGCGGGCCTGGTGATGCTGGCGCCGGTCGCTTATCCATGGCGGGGCGGCGTCGGGTGGTACAACAGGGCCGTTGCCACGCCCTTGATCGGCCCGCTGCTCGCCTACACGGTCACGCTGCCGCTCGGCATCCTTCTGGCCGGGCCGGGGGCGCGCGATGTGTTCCTGCCGCAGATCATGCCGCCAAATTTCGTCGCCGATACCGCGACGCCGCTGTTGCTGCGGCCGCGCGAATCTCTTGCCAATGCAAGGGATCTGGTGACGCTGAAGGCGGCGGTTGACGAACAGGCGCCGCGCTACGGCAACATCAAGGCGCCGGTGGTGGTGATTTCGGGCGACGTCGACAAGACCGTGACGACCAGTATTCATTCCCTGCCGTTCGCAAGCGCGGTGAGCGATGCCAAACTGATCGTGCTGCCGGAGGTCGGCCATATGATCCAATACGCCGCGCCCGATCTCGTGACCGCGGAAATCGAAGCCCTGATCGGTGAGCGCGCACGGCGCGCCGCGGCTGTCGCCAAATAGGGCGGCCCTCAAACACGCAGGGCTCGATTGAAGCTGAAGCCTGGGTCTGCCGTGTTGGAACTGCAGCCGCGGGATGGTAAGCTGCCACCATGAAGAAGTCCGATATCATCTGCCCGCAATGCAATGCCGGTTACCGCCGGATTGAACTGGTTTCCATAGGTGGGCCAAGGGGCGAGTATCGTTGCCTGCTTTGCAACCATCTGCTCGAGGTTTTCGACGGCTCCACCGAAGTCGCCATTCGCCTCACGGTTCAGCCCGAAAAGACTTTCGAGCGAGGGTCCGAGTGAGCGTCGCGAGCGAGGCCGCCTCCGCTGGCGGCCTTACTGCTTTTGGGCGGCCGCAGTCGTCGGATTGGGGCCATCTTCCAGGCATCGGTTGATGGCCGCCGTCTGGTCTCGTGGCAGCACCTTTGCCACATCGACTTGATGACGGCATTGCATTTGCTTGATTTGCTCGGCACGGCGCTTTGCCGCAGCCTCGCGATACTCGGGAGCCACGGCATTCGGATCGACCAGCTTCTGCGCGAAGGCCGGTTCGGCGAACATGACCACGGCAACCAGACTCAACCGCCAAAACGATTTCATGGAAATGTCCTCAAGGCGTTTTCGAGCGAAGTGGACACCGGTTTGCATAGCGAAAACGCGTTAAAACAAAAGGCCAGGGTATCAGAAAAAGCCCGGACTGAGATCCAGTCCGTAGGACGCAAGCAGGAGAGACACGGTCAGGCCGACGCCGCAAAACATGATAATGGTCTTGAGCGTCTCGACGTCAACCCGTGTTCCGGATACGCGCGTAAGAACCTTTGCGAGAGCAGCCATTTGCGATCTCCAGGCTCGGCCCCCATCGTGGGGACCGTTCACCACTCGTAGCCCAGCCGGCGTTCGACGTGTGTGAACGAGGTCACATCCCGCCGGTGGATTCGACGAAATCGCAGCAAATTAATCGCTGCAGCGCAGGCGGAAAATGGTCGGCCGCGGCGTGATTTGAGCATCGACGGGCGGAGCCACCGACTGGCGAGAATCGCTGTGTGGGTGCAATCTGGCCGCTGGAGCCGGCGGGCCCCGGTGGGGTGCGGTCCGAGCCCGAGCCCATAACCAACAGCTGACACGGAGGGTTCATGCGACGCTTCGTTGTTTTAACCGTCGCAGCGCTGGCGATGACGTCCTGCTATCCAGAGGAGGAGGTGACGGGATCAATCCACAATAAATGCGCAACCGAGCTGTACAGCCGCTTCAATCCCAAAGCGATGGATCAGTGCATGGCGGTCTGCATCAAATGCGACCGTGGCACGACGACCACGTGCTCGACGTCGTGCACGCTCAAGGGCGCGCGCTGATTTCGCGGCCTTCGGCACCACCGTCGATGATGCCGAAAGATCGTCGTTCCTCGACCCGTTAAGCCGCTGAATCCCGGTTAACGGCGATCACGGCGCTACTGGCTCTTGATCTTGCCATCCTTGTCGAACTGCGAAATGAACGCCCAGAGATTGTTGATTTCGGTTTCGTTCTTGATGCCGGCGAAAGCCATCTTGGTTCCCGGAACTTTCGCCTTCGGATCCTTGATGTATTCCTTGAACTGGGCCTCGTTCCAGGTGATGCCGGAATTCTTGTTGGCGTCGGAATAGCTGTAGCCTTCGGCCGTGCCCGACTTGCGGCCGTCGAGGCCATTCAGTTCAGGGCCGACCTTGTTCTTGGCGCCTTCGCCGATCGAGTGGCAGGCCATGCATTTGTTGAAGGACGTCTTGCCGGCCGCAACGTCCTGCGCCAGCGCGCTCGATGCGGCTGCGGACGTTGCGATGACGAGCAGCGCGCTCAGGGTCGGGTTTTTCATGATGTGCTCTTCATGGGTTCGGGGGGAGGGGGCGACGATGCCGCAGCCCTTGTTGCATAGGCCGCTCGCGGTGGACAAGCCGTCAAAACGCCCAAGGGTTTCCTACGTCTTTCGGATTGCCTTCATTTCCGCGTGCGAGCTACCCAAAGCGGTCCAGACATGCTTGATTTGCCACGAGAAATCGGCGAGCAGAGAGTCGCTCGCCTGGTCAGGCGTCCCCGGGGAGAAGCAGACATGGCCATTCTGATGCCGGCATCGGATCAGGCGGTGTTGAACCGCCGCGAGGAAATCGTGACGGCGCTGCGCGCGATCGTGCCGGGCGAGGGCGTCATCGACAGTCCCGCCGAAATGCTCCCATACGAGTCCGACGGGCTGATGGCCTATCGCCAGCCGCCGATGGTGGTGGTGCTGCCGGACACCACCGAACAGGTCGCGCGGGTGCTGAAATACTGCTTCGAGCAGGGCATCAAGGTGGTGCCGCGCGGCTCCGGCACGTCGCTGTCGGGCGGCGCGCTGCCGCTTGCGGACGCGGTGCTGCTGGGCTTAGGCAAATTCAAGCGCATCCGCGAGATCGATTTCGACAACCGCGTGGTGGTGACCGAGCCGGGGGTGACCAACCTCGCCATCAGCCAGGCGGTCGCCCACGCCGGATATTATTATGCGCCCGATCCCTCGTCGCAGATCGCCTGCTCGATCGGCGGCAATGTCGCGGAGAATTCCGGCGGCGTGCATTGCCTGAAATATGGCATGACCACCAACAACGTGCTGGGCTGCGAGATCGTCCTGATCACCGGGGAAATCCTGCGGATCGGCGGCAAGTCGGCCGAGACCTCGGGCTACGACCTGATGGGGATCATCACGGGATCGGAAGGCCTGCTCGGCGTCATCACCGAGGTTACGGTGCGCATCCTGCAGAAGCCGGAGACCGCACGCGCCCTGATGGTCGGTTTTGCGCAAGTCGAGGCGGCCGGTCAGTGCGTGGCTGAAATCATCGGCGCCGGCATCATTCCCGGCGGCATGGAAATGATGGACAAACCGGCGATCCACGCCGCCGAGGCCTTTGTGCATGCCGGCTATCCGCTCGACGTCGAGGCGCTTCTGATCATCGAACTCGACGGCCCCGGGGTCGAAGTCGATGAACTGATCAGGCGGGTGGAAGCAATCGCGCAAGGCTGCGGCTCCACCACCTGCCAGATCTCCAATTCGGAGACCGAGCGCAATCTGTTCTGGGCCGGCCGCAAGGCGGCCTTTCCCGCCGTGGGGCGGATTTCGCCCGACTATCTCTGCATGGACGGCACCATCCCGCGCGGCAAATTGCCGGAGGCCCTGGCGCGGATCCGCGACCTCTCCGTCAAATACGATCTCCGCGTCGCCAACGTGTTTCACGCCGGCGACGGCAATCTGCACCCGCTGATCCTGTACGATGCCAACAAGCCTGGCGAGATGGAGCGGGCCGAAGCCTTCGGCGCCGATATCTTGCGGGCCTGCGTCGAACTCGGCGGCGTGCTGACCGGCGAGCATGGCGTCGGCATCGAAAAGCGCGATCTGATGCCGGAGATGTTCAGCGAGATCGATCTCAACCAGCAGCAGCGGCTGAAATGCGCGTTCGACGCGCAGGGCCTGCTCAATCCCGGCAAGGTATTTCCAACCCTGCACCGCTGCGCCGAGCTCGGGCGCATGCACGTCCATGGCGGCAAGCTGGCGTTCGCGGAGATTCCACGGTTTTAAAAGGCTTGGCGGGCCCTTGTGGCTTGCGATGCGGGTGGCGCGACATGGCTGACATCCCGATGCGTGCGACGATGGGGGCGGCGACGCAGGCGCGAAGCGCGAAGCGGCTGCTGTTTATCGACAACATCCGATGGACCATGATCATATTGGTGCTGAGCATGCACGCGTCTGACACCTACAGCCCGTTCGGGAACTGGTACTATACGGATCGGCAAGCGATGGGCCTCGGTGCGAAGCTTTTCTTCGGCGTCTACCAGAGCTTCCTGCAGGCGTTCTTCATGGCGCTGCTCTTCTTCATTGCGGGCTATTTTTCCGCGGCCGCCTACGACCGAAAGGGCTTCTCGCCGTTCGTGCGTGACCGGTTTATCCGGCTTGGATTGCCGACCCTGCTTTACATGCTGGTGATCGGTCCCCTGACCCAGTATTTCCTGTCGCGGACGTGGGGAACCGGCGGTTTTCTACACCAATGGCTGCTTCATCTCCAGGACGGGGAGTGGCTGTCGGAAACCGGGCCGATGTGGTTTTGCGCGGTCCTTTTGCTGTTCTCGGTCATCTACGGTTTGATCCGCCTGCGGGGATGGAACGAGCCCAGGATCGAACTCGGCAACAAAGGTCGCGACAGTCTGTCGATAGCCGCTTTCATCGCCCTCATGGCCGCGTCGACCTTTGTGGTTCGGATCGCCGTGACGGAGGATGCCTCCGTGCTCAATGTGCATCCCGGCGATTTCCCCCAATACGCCCTGATGTACACGGCCGGCGCGTTCGGCTATCGCGGCGGCTGGATTATGGGGCTGTCGGAACGTGTCTGCATTCTTTGGGCGTCGGCCACGCTGACGGCCGCGGTCCCCTTGTTCGCCGCGCTGCTTCTGTTTGGCGGCGCGCTGTCTGGCCAGACCGCGCAATATGTCGGCGGTTTCAACCCGGTCAGCGCCGGAAAATGCCTTTGGGAAGCGCTCGTCTGCGTCGGAATGGGCCTTCTGCTGCTCGCGGTCTATCGGCGCAATTTCGACCGGCAGAATGAGGGGGCGCGGTGGCTGTCGGACAATGCCTTCGGCGTCTATCTCATCCACCCGCCGATCCTGATCGGCTTTGCCATCCTTCTGCAAGGGCTCACGCTCCACCCGGTGGCGAAGGCCGCGGTACTGACCCTGCTCGCGGCTATCGGCAGTTTCGCCGCATCGGCGTTCGTCTTGCGGAAGTCGCCGCTGCGGCGGATCACCTAGAATTCGGCATGAGCCAATGTTTCGAGTAAGGGTCTCGCTTTGGCGGCGCTGATTTTTCAATCGTCATCCACGCGCTTGCGGAGTATCCATCATGTCCGGCCGACAGCAGCAACCTGGAGCTTGATCCAAAATCGTGGACACTTTGAAAGTACGTGACGCCAAGGACGTCGAAGAAGTGGTGCGCGCCGCGATCGCCGGCGAGCAGCCGCTCGAAATCATCGGCCACGGCTCAAAGCGCCTGATCGGCCAGCCGATGGCGACCAACGCGCTGCTCGACCTGTCGTCGCTCAACGCGGTGACCTCCTATGAGCCGAACGAGCTGATCATCACCGTTCAGGCCGGCGCGCCGCTCGCCGACGTCAAGTCACTGATCGATTCCAAAAATCAGCAGTTCGCCTTCGAGCCGATCGACACCGCGCCGCTGTTGGGCACGCCGAGCCTCGGCACCATCGGCGGCATGATCGGCGCCGGCCTCGCCGGACCCCGCCGCATCAGGGCCGGCGGCGCTCGCGATCATCTGTTGGGGGCGCACGGCGTGTCCGGTTTCGGCGACAGCTTCAAGGCCGGCGGCCGGGTGGTGAAGAACGTCACCGGCTACGATCTCTGCAAATTGCTGGCGGGGTCCTGGGGCACGCTCTCGGTGATGACGGAAGTGACCCTGAAGGTGATGCCGCGGCCCGAGACCGAGCGCACGCTGGTCTTGCGGGGGCTCGACGATGTCACCGCCAACCGGGCGATGACCGCAGCACTGGGCTCGCCGTTCGATGTGTCCGCCGCGGCGCATCTGCCGAACTCGGCGTTTCGCGCCGAAGGCAACGAGCTTGCCGGCCTCGGGTCGACGCGCGAGGCGGTTACCTTGCTGCGGCTGGAAGGGATTGCGGCGTCGGCCGCCCATCGCGCCGCTGCGCTCGACAAGCTCATGGCGCCGTTTGGGGCGGCACAGACGATCGATGACGTGGCCTCCGCCGCGATCTGGAGCTCCGTTCGCGACGTTGTTCCGTTCGCGGCCGCTGGCCCGCTGGGGGCGTGGCCGGTGTGGCGGATCGTTTGCCCGCCGGCTTGCGGCGGCGCGCTCGGCGAGCAACTCGCGCGCGACGCCGGCGGCGACGTGATCTACGACTGGGGCGGGGGCCTGATCTGGGCGGCGCTGCCCCCGAAGCCCGACGCTCAGGCCGCGCTGGTGCGCCAGCGCGTCGGGGCCGTCGGCGGGCACGCCACGCTGGTGCGCGCATCCGACGAGGTGCGCCGCAATGTCGATGTGTTCCATCCCCAGCCGGCCGGGGTCGCCAGCCTGAGCGAACGGGTCCGCCAAGCCTTCGACCCGAAGAACATCCTCAATCGCGGCCGGATGATACGAGGTTCCGCGGCATGAAAACCGAATTCAGCCTTGCCCAACTCGCCGATCCCGATATCGCGCAGGCCGACAAGATCCTGCGCGCCTGCGTGCATTGCGGGTTCTGTACGGCGACCTGTCCGACCTATGTGCTGCTCGGCGACGAGCTCGATAGCCCGCGTGGGCGGATCTACCTGATCAAGGAGATGCTGGAGAAGAACCGGCCGCCGACCGCTGATGTCGTCAAGCACATCGACCGCTGTCTCTCCTGCCTGTCCTGCATGACCACGTGTCCGTCGGGCGTGAACTACATGCATCTGGTCGATCAGGCGCGGGCCAGGATTGAAAGGGACTATCGAAGACCGCTTTCCGAACGGCTGTTCCGCGCGGCTCTCGCCTGGATTCTGCCGCGGCCCGGCCTGCTTCGCGCCGGCATGATTCTGGGACGGTTCGCCCGGCCGCTGGCCGCCCTGTTGCCGACCCCCAAAGCGGCATCGGGGACGCCGGCTTTATTGCGGCGAATCAAGGCGATGCTGGCCCTTTCACCGGCCAGCCTGCCGGCGGCCGGACCGGCTGGCGGAAGCGTTTTTGCGGCGAAGGGCGAACGACGCGGGCGGGTCGCCTTGCTGCAGGGCTGCGCCCAGCAGGTGCTGGCGCCGCGTATCAACCAGGCCGCCATCAACGTCCTGACCCGTCACGGCGTCGAGGTGGTGCTGGTCAAGGACGAGCAATGCTGCGGCGCGCTGACCCATCACCTCGGCCGCGACGACGACGCGCTGGCGCGCGCGCGCGCCAACATCGGCGTCTGGCTCAGGGAGGCCGAGCAGAGCGGTCTCGACGCCATCCTGGTGACGACGTCGGGCTGTGGCACCGTGATCAAGGACTATGGTTACATGCTGCGCGAGGACCGCGACTTCGCAGGTCCTGCCGCGAAGATATCGGCGCTGGCCAAGGACATCACCGAGTATCTCGGCAGCATCTCGCTGCAGCCGACGCAGCAGCACGGCGACATCGTGATCGCCTATCACTCGGCTTGTTCGCTGCAGCACGGACAGAAAATCACGCAAGCCCCGAAAGAATTGCTTTCCAAGAACGGATTCGTGGTGAAAGATGTCCCCGAGAGCCATTTGTGTTGCGGTTCGGCGGGGACCTACAACATTCTCCAGCCTGACATTGCGAACAAATTGCGCGATCGGAAGGTCGCCAATATTGCGATGGTCAAGCCGGACATGATTGCTGCGGGCAATATTGGATGCATGGTGCAGATTGCCGGCGGCACGTCAGTTCCTGTGGTGCACACGGTTGAGCTTCTCGATTGGGCGACAGGCGGTCCCCGGCCGGGATTGAACTGATCGTTGGGCCTTGAGCTTGAGGCGGACGACTTGAAACGCTCGATAGACATTGGTCGGCGGCAACAGGAGGATCACGATGGCTAAAGGCAAAAAGAAGAAGGCTGGCAAGAAGGCTAAAAAGGCCAAGAAGAGTCTGGTGACGGCGAGGAAGAAATCGGCGAAGAAGTCGGGTAAGAAGGCGGCCAAGAAATCCGCCAAGAAGTCCGCGAAGAAATCTGCGAAGAAATCGGCCAAGAAATCGAAGGCGGCCGCGCCGAAGAAATCCGCCAAGAAGGCCGCCGCCCCGGAGAGCCCGGTAAAGAAGGCGGCTGCCAAGCCCGCTATACCCAAGCCCGCTATACCCAAGCCCGTTAAACCCAAGCCCGTTAAACCGAAGCCTGCCGTTCCCGCGGCTGAGCCGACTCCGGCGCCCGCTCCGGCACCGAGCTGGGCCGCCCCCAGCCCCGCGCCGACATGGGGACATTCGGGTGAGAATTCATCGACCCCGTCCTCCACTGGCGGAGACGAAAGCAACTAACCGACTTGCCGGAGTTGCCGGAGAACTGGATTTCAAGGCCGCAGCGCCCGGCGCTGCGGCCTTTTTTACGGGGCCAACTCAACCTTTGATTCGATTGACTTCATCATGCATCCCCCAGGCCCGGCCAATTCCGTGGCGGAAATGTCGCCCAAGCGACGCTGAAACGGGTCAAAATTGTTGTCCGAATGCAACACCCGCTGACAACCTTCCCGAGAAAGCCCGTTCCGCCTAAAAAGTCGGCAGATGCTCGTCTTTTTTGCTTCACTGCGCGGGTGGCGCGTTCCAAATTGCGGCCACGTTAAGGAATTTCGCTACAGTCGGTTGTCGCTTGCCCTTGGGGGGCGCCGGAATCGGACTGATCTTTAAAATGTGATGGGGATCGTCATGAAGAAATTGGTTTTGTTAGCAACGGCGCTGGCAATGGTATCGGGTTCCGCTCTTGCAGCAGATATGCCCGTTAAGGCGGTCAAGGCTCCGCCGCCGGCGGCATTCGATCCATGGGATGTCGCTTTCGGCAGCGCGATCATGAACGATTACATCTTCCGCGGTGTCACTCAGTCCAACCACAACCCCTCGGTCGCTGCCTATTTCGAGCCGCGCTATAACGTTACCAAGGATCTGCAGCTCTACATCGGCACCTCGTTCGAGAGCATATCCTTCCCGAACCGCGCCGCGGCTGAGGTCGACATCTACGGCGGTATCCGTCCGACGTTCGGCGCGTTCGCGTTCGATATCGGCGTCTGGGGTTACCTGTACCCGGGCGGTAAGTGCTTTTTTGGCGCGCCCTTCGATACCGCTGGAAATGCGCTCAGCGCCGACTGCGCAAACCCGCTTAACTTCCTGCCCAACGGCAACGTCGCCAAGAAGGACGCGAGCTTCTTCGAAGTGTACGGCAAGGTTAACTACACCATCAACGACAACTGGCAGGTCGGAGTGAACGAGTATTATTCGCCGAACTTCCTCAACCTCGGCGCTTGGGGCAACTATGCGTCGATCACCGGCAAGTGGACCGCGCCGAGCACGACCTTCGGAACCAGCGGCGTTGGCATGTACGTCTCCGGCGAATTCGGCCGTCAGTGGCTCGGAACCTCGGATTCCTTCTACGGCGTCGTTCAACTTGCTGGCTTTCCCAACTTCACAAGAGGTATTCCTGAGCCCAGCTACAATACCTGGAACATCGGTGTCGGTTTCACCTACAAAGTGTTCACGCTTGATCTGCGCTACTCCGATACCAACCTGTCGAAGGGTAACTGCAACGCCTTCACCAGCGATTACACTGCCGGTGGAACGAACAACGTGACCTCGATCAATCCGGGCGGTGCGGGCTCGAACTGGTGCGGTGCAGCGGGCATCGCCAAGCTCTCGGCTGACCTGACCGCGATGACCAACCTGAAGTAAGTTTATTCCTTCGAGGCGACCGGGGCGGCAGAGCGATCTGCCGCCCCTTTTCGTTGGCGGCGAGGTTTCGCATGAGACGGGATTTGCGGCAGGTGGCGGCCGATGCGATCCGTCGCAACGATCGTCACAATGCGCTGGCGGGAGCGGTTGCCGGCGTCGGCGCGGCGATCGCGATCGGCGTCATGGAGTGGTTCTCGCTCGAATCGCACTACCCGCTGGTGATCATCCCGTTTGCCACCTCGATCGTGCTGGTCATCGGATCGCCCCAAGTGGAGCCGGCGCAGCCGCGTGCGCTGATCGGCGGCCATGTGGTTTCAACGCTGGTTGGCCTTGCCGTGCTCCATTGCACCGGGCCGCAGGCCTGGGCGGCCGCCGCTGCCGTCGGGTTGGCCGTGCTTGCGATGTATGTCACCGGCACGTTTCATCCGCCGGCGGGAATCAATCCGCTGCTGGTGGTCTCCAACAACCTGCCATGGTCGTTTCTTTTCGCACCGGTGCTGGCGGGCGCGTTGCTGCTGGCCGCCTTTGCTTATCTCTGGCACCGCTGGGTCCGCCGCCGGCCATGGCCGCAGCGCTGGCTATGAGGCACCTGGCCGGGCGGGGTACGTCAGGGGACCTTGACGTCTTCCTTGCGGTTCTGCAGTTCGAACCGGTCGCCGTCGCGGTTCAGCACCACATTGCGCTGGTGAAAGGCCTCCAGCGTCGAGCGATGGCCGATCGAGACGATGGTGGTGGCCGGCAATTTCTTCTCGATCAGTTTGTAAAGCGCCGCCTCCGAGGCCTCGTCGAGCGAGGCGGTCGCTTCATCGAGGAACAGATATTGCGGCTCGTGCAGAAAGGCGCGGGCAAGGCCGAGGCGCTGCTGTTCGCCCAGCGACAGCATGCGATTCCAATGCGCTTCCTCGTCCAGTCTTGCGGCGAGCTGAGGCAGGCCCACCGCGATCAGGACATCCCTGACCCGGTCCGAACTGAACGCGCCGGCTTCCGCCGGATAGACGATCGCAGCCTTGAGCGAGCCGACCGGAAAATACGGCCGCTGCGGCAGCATCATGAGCGTGGCCTTTGAAGGAATCGAAATCGAGCCGCTGCCGAACGGCCAGACGCCCGCGATCGCGCGGAACAAGGTCGACTTGCCCGCGCCGGATGGACCGGTGACCAGGGTGCGCTCGTTGCCGCTGATGCTGAAGCTGTCGGCTGCGACCAGCGGCGTTCCGTTGGGCAGGCTGACGACGAGTTTCTCGAGGTCGATGGCTCCGTGGCCGTCCGGCTTGACGTGAATGATGTTCTTGTCGACGTTCAGCGCGGCGGCATTTTCTATCGATCTCTCGAATCCGCTCAGACGTTCCACCACGGACCGCCATTCGGCGATCGTCCGGTACGAGGTGATAATGAACGACAGCGAATCCTGCACGCTGCCGAACGCGGATGCCGTCTGCATCATGCCGCCGAGCTGAATCTTCTCGGCGAAATAGGCCGGCGCCACCAGGATGTAAGGGAAGATCACCGCGGCCTGCGAGTAACTCGACGTGAATGCCGTCACCTTCTTGGTACGCTGCATGATGCCGATCCAGTTCTCGACCACCAGCGCGAAGCGCGACAACAGCCGTGTCCGTTCGGCCGGCTCGCCGCGCAGCAGTGCGATCTGCTCGGCGTTTTCCCGCGCGCGAACCAGATTGAAACGAAAGTCGGCCTCAAACCGCTGTTGCTGGAAGTTGAGCCCGACCAGCGGCCAGCCGATCAGATGGGTCAATAGCGTCCCGAGCAGCGCGTAGATCAGTGCGCCCCACACCAGGTAGCCGGGAATCGCAATGTCATTGCCGAACAGATGCAGCGGCGCCTCGTTGGATAAGCCCCACAGGATGAAGACGAACGAGGCCAGCGTCACGACCGAACTCAAGAGCCCGATGCCGAGCCCCAGCGTCTGCTCGACGAAACGCTGGGTATCGTCCGCGATGCGCTGGTCCGGGTTGTCGGCGGCGTCGCCGAGAAGCTGCATGCGATAATGATTGGCATCGTGCAGCCAGCCGCCGAGATAGCGGCCCGTCATCCACCGCCGCCACCGGATCTGAAGCCACTGATTGAGATAGAGCTGATAGACCTTCAATGCGACCCAGAACGTCGCCAGCACGCAGAAATAGCCGAGCTGGTACCAGAACACGGCCTGATTCCGCTCCTGCAGCGCATTGTAAAAAACATTGTTCCAGCGGTTGAACAGGACGGTGAGGAACACGCCCCCCAGCTCGAGGACAATGACCGCGGCCAACAGCCCGCGGCCGGCCCATTTATCTTCGGAGCGGAAATAAGGTGCGGCGATGCGCCATACCGCGGCGAGCGTCGAGCGAATGTTGTTCACAGATTGCCGTCTCCAAGAGATTGGCTTCAAAGGCCTGAAAGAATGGGAGAATTGGGAGAGCTTAGACTAAAGTCGTAGACCTCATGATCTGCGTTCGCTTGTCCCAGCCTCGTGATCAACCCTAGCATGGGTGCAACGGCGAGGGGCGGGGGACGTCCAGTTTTCGCGAGGTTGTGAGCGGATTTGGCATTTCCCAAATTCGCGGCCGATTTCGCGCATGGCAAAGACGCTCTCCTGCAACCACGCAGGCATGCCCGGCCGTCCACGCTGGTCGGGCCGCCGCATAATGGCGTGGGGAGGAAGTGCAATGTGGAACCAAATCTATAACCCGCTCGGCAACGCCGCGTTGTCGACGGTCGCCGCCGCAATCCCTGTGGTCACGCTGCTGGTCTTGATTGCCAGCGGCAAGGTCAAGGCTCACATCGCGGCCATCATTGCCGTGGTCCTGACCAACCTGATCGCGATCTTCGTCTTCACCATGCCGGCCAACATGTCGATTCGCGCGACGCTGCTCGGCGTCGTGGCCGGGTTCTTCCCGATCGGCTGGATCGTGCTGAACGTTATCTTCCTCTACCAGATTACGGTTGCGACCGGAAAATTCGAACTCTTGAAGCGCGCGGTCGGCGGCGTCACCGAGGACCGGCGCTTGCAGCTGTTGCTGATCGCGTTTTCCTTCGGTGCATTCTTCGAGGGCGCCTCGGGATTTGGCACGCCGGTCGCGATCACCGGTTCGGTCCTGATCGGCCTCGGCTTCTCGCCGCTTGCCGCTTCCGGCCTGTCGCTGATCGCCAATACCGCGCCGGTCGCCTATGGCGCGCTCGGCACGCCGATCCAGGGGCTGGCTTCGGTGACCGGTCTCGATCCCTACATTCTGGGCGCGATGGTCGGACGCCAGCTGCCGGTGTTCTCGCTGATCGTTCCGTTCTGGGTGGTATGGGCGTTCGCCGGCTGGAAGGGCATGAAGGACATCTGGCCGGCCATTCTGGTCACCGGCCTGTCGTTCGCGATCCCGCAATTCGTGATCTCGAACTACATCAATCCCTGGATCGTCGATATCGGCGCTTCCCTGATCTCGATGGGCTGCCTGATTCTGTTCCTGAGGGTCTGGCAGCCCAGGCAGCTCTGGCTGTCGCCGGCGCTGCGCGGCAAGGATGAATCGGCAGCCACCATGGCCGCCACGAAGCCCATGGATAAAACGCGGCTGACGCAAGGCGAACTGTGGAGCGCGCTGTTGCCATGGATCATCGTCTGCATCGTGATGCTGATCTGGGGCAACGGAGGTTTCAAGACCTGGGCGAACACCAACTTCGTCTGGAACTACCCGGTTCCCGACCTGCACAACATGATCAACAAGGTGCCGCCGGTGGCGGCGAAGCCGACGCCGGAAGGCGCCGTTTTCGGCTTCACCTATTTGTCGTTCACCGGAACGGGCATGCTGATCGCCGCGATCATCTCCGGCGCCCTGGCGGGCTTCTCGCCAATGCGGATGGTTGCGGAATATGGCCGTACCATCAGGCTGTGCGCGATCTCGCTGATCACGATCTCGGCGATGCTTGCGATCGGCACGCTGACACGGCTGTCCGGCGTCGACGCGACGCTGGGTCTGGCGTTTGCCGCGACCGGCGTGCTCTATCCCTTCTTCGGCACCCTGCTCGGCTGGCTTGGCGTGGCGCTGACCGGCTCGGATACGGCCTCGAACATTCTGTTCGGCAATCTGCAGAAGATCACGTCAGAGCAACTCGGCCTGTCGTCGGTGCTGATGGCCGCCGCCAACTCGTCCGGCGGCGTGATGGGCAAGATGATCGACGCACAGTCGATCGTCGTCGCGTCCACTGCCACCAACTGGTACGGTCATGAGGGAACGATCCTGCGCTTCGTGTTCAAGCACTCGATCGCGCTGGCGTGCCTGGTCGGCCTGTTCGTGATGCTGCAGGCCTATGTCTATCCGTTCACGGCGATGGTCCTGAAATAGCGCGCCATTCCAGCCGACACGAAAAGCCCCCGCGGGCGATGGTCCGCGGGGGTTTTGCGTTTGGAAAATTTTTGTGGCGGTCAATCTGGTCAATGTCGCGCCTGCCCATTAGAACAGCGCGCCGAGACAGTTTGAGGGATGAATGTTTTCAGTGACAGGTTTTGTGAGGCAGGCCGCAATCGCGCTGGCTTTCGCCACGGCTGCGTTTCATGTCGTCCCGGCTTGCGCCGACGAGGAGTTTCCGTTCGGGATGGTCATGACGCTGGAGGCCGCGCCTCAACCGGGATCGAAGCGGGTGCCGAACATGGAGATCGGCGACAATGGCGAGGCCGTGCTGGAACTGTGGTGCAAGGGCGCTAAGGGCCAGTTCTCGGTAGCGGGCAATACCGTGATCTTTGTCACCGGGCAGTTCGAGGATCGCGCCTGCCCGCCGGCCAAGGCACAGGCCGACGACGAGTTGGTTGCCGCGTTGAGCGAGGCCGGCACCTGGAAACGGCAGGGCGATCTCGTCACCTTTATCGGAACGACGACACTGCGCTTCCGTCTCGATACCAACTAGGGCGTTTTCAAGCGAATTGGACATCGGTTCGCGTTGAGAAAACGCGTCAAATCAAGAATCCAGAGCCCGGTTTCGATTCTATCGAAACGGGGCTCTGAGCGGCCTGACGAGATAAGCCGCAGCTTTACTTCCAAGCAGACTTATCCGAATCCCAGCGCTGGCCCTTGAATTCCTTCGCCAGCGCATCCACCGAGCCGTTGTCCTCGGTCTGGTCGCCTTCCTCGTCGCCGCTGGCTTCAGCGGCCAAATTGAGTTTGGCGCCCGCGGACTCGTCCGCCGTCGAAATCACCGGATTGCCGATCCACAGCATCAACTTGTCCGACCCGCCGGGCTTGTCGGGGGAGACCAGCGCCGTGACCTCGACCGTCTCGGTGAGGTCGAGCGCGGGATAGGCCTGGCTCGGCCGCTTGAATGTGAGTTGCAGCGTGCCGGTGTTGGCGTTCCAGGCGGCCGCGGACGATTTCGCCGCCAGCGTCCTGGTGAGGACGCCGGCGATCCCGGCGGCAAGCTTGTCCTTGTTGATCTTGTCGCCGTCGCGCCAGTCGACGGCGGAAAAGCGGATGGTGCGTTCCATGTCGACCATGCCGCTGGCCCAGCCGGCGGCGACCACGCCGGGCTGCGACTTGAACTTGGCAATCAGCGCTGCGGCGCGATCCGGGTCCGCCGACAGGGTGATGGTCTGCTCGCCGGCGCGCAGCGCATCGCAGGTGACGGCGAGGCTGCTGAGAGCAACCTCGAGATCCTGCCCCTTCAGGCTTTTGAGAAAATCCAGCGCCGCCTCCAGCTTCACCTTCACGCCGATCGATTCCGGCGACACTTCGCTGAAATCCTTTGGCGCCGATGTGATGACGTCGTCGACGGTCTGGTTATCCCTGAATTCCTTTTCACTGAGATCGGAATTGTCCGACGAGGCGACTTCGGTGACGGTTGGGCCGATGCTGATCTGGCCCTTGAATTCGAAGGTGTCGCCGGTCGGCTTGCGCGCCAGTTTGACCGTGACCGGCAATTTGCCGCCGAGGGTCTGCGTGGTTCCGGTCATGGCCTGACCGTTGACCGCGAGATCGGCGACGAAGCGGTCCTTGCGGTCCGAGCCCTTCTCGGCGGGATAGCAGACGTCGAGCACCGCCGAGGTGACCGTCTTGCCCTGCCGCGTCTCCTTGAGGATGACGTCGGCGTTGCCGTCCATCAAGCCGTCGATGGCCGTGAAATATCTGGTTTCGTTGGCGTTGGCAGGCTTGGTCGAAAGCTTCATCTGAGCAAAGGCAAGGTCCGACGACGCCGTCATCAGACCGACCACACAAAACAGAAGCGCGCGCATACTAAGTTCCCCGACAGCCAGAATCGGCCGCTAACGTAGAGCTTTTTGGCCAAAAAAGAAGGCCGCCCGGAGGCGGCCTTCTTCGATCCGTGATGTTGCCGTAAGGCTTTAGAAGCCCATTCCGCCCATGCCACCCATACCGCCGCCACCGCCGCCGGGCATCGCCGGCGCCGGCTCCTTCGGCAGTTCGGCGACCATGGCCTCCGTCGTGACCAGAAGGCCGGCCACCGAGGCCGCGTCCTGCAGCGCGGCGCGCACCACCTTGGCCGGGTCGATGATGCCCTTGGCGACCATATCGACATACTCTTCGGTCTGCGCGTCGAAGCCGAACGTCTCCGACTTGTCCTCGAGGATCTTGCCGACCACGATCGAGCCCTCGACCCCCGCATTCTCGGCGATCTGGCGGACCGGCGCTTCCAGCGCCTTCAGCACGATATTGATGCCGGCCTGCACGTCGGAGTTCTCGTTGTGGATACGGCCGACCGCCTTCTTGGCGCGCAGCAGCGCGACGCCGCCGCCCGGGACGATGCCTTCCTGCACCGCGGCGCGGGTAGCGTTGAGCGCGTCCTCGACGCGATCCTTCTTCTCCTTCACCTCGATTTCGGTCGCGCCGCCGACGCGAATGACCGCGACGCCGCCGGCGAGCTTGGCGAGCCGCTCCTGCAGCTTCTCGCGGTCGTAGTCGGAGGTGGTCTCCTCGATCTGCGCCTTGATCTGGCCGACCCGGGACTCGATGTCCTTCTTCTTGCCGGCGCCCTTGACGATGGTGGTGTTTTCCTTGTCGATCACGACCTTGCCGGCACGGCCGAGCATGTTGATCGTCACGCTTTCGAGCTTCATGCCGAGTTCATCTGATATCAGCTGGCCGCCGGTCAGGATCGCGATGTCTTCCAGCATCGCCTTGCGGCGGTCGCCGAAGCCGGGCGCCTTGACGGCGGCGACCTTCAGTCCGCCGCGCAGGCGGTTGACCACCAGCGTCGCCAGCGCCTCGCCTTCGACGTCTTCCGCGATGATGAGGAGCGGGCGGCCCGACTGCACCACGGCCTCCAGCACCGGCAGCATCGACTGCAGGCCGGACAGCTTCTTCTCGTGCAGCAGCACGTAGACGTCTTCCAGTTCGGCGGTCATCTTTTCGGCATTGGTGATGAAATAGGGGCTGAGATAACCGCGGTCGAACTTCATGCCCTCGACGATGTCGACTTCGGTTTCCAGCGACTTGTTCTCCTCGACGGTGATGACGCCTTCGTTGCCGACCTTCTGCATCGCCTGCGCGATCATCTTGCCGATCGCGGCGTCGCCGTTGGCGGAGATGGTGCCGATCTGGGCAACCTCGGACGACGAGGCGACCGGCTTGGCGCGCTTCTGGATATCCTTGACCACGGCGTGCACCGCGATCTCGATGCCGCGCTTGAGGTCCATCGGGTTCATGCCGGCGGCGACCGACTTGGCGCCCTCCCGCACGATCGCCTGCGCCAGCACGGTGGCGGTGGTGGTGCCGTCGCCGGCGGTGTCGTTGGTCTTGGAGGCGACTTCGCGCAGCATCTGCGCGCCCATGTTCTCGAACTTGTCGTCAAGTTCGATTTCCTTGGCGACGGTGACGCCGTCCTTGGTGATGCGCGGCGCGCCGAAACTCTTTTCGATGACCACATTGCGGCCCTTGGGGCCCAGCGTCACCTTCACCGCGTTGGCGAGAATGTCGACGCCGCGCAGCATGCGATCACGCGCGTCTCCGGAAAATTTTACGTCCTTGGCAGCCATTTGAATTACTCCTGATGAATTGGGTACGGTCGTTTGCCGCGCTTCCTCACCGACGTGCCCGGGGCGAAAGCGCGAAGCGCGTCTTCGGCCAATTGACCCGGGCATCCATGCTGTTCGGAAGAATCTTGCGAAGGTGATGGATTGCGGGGTCAGGCCCGGCAATGACGCGTGGTATGAGGCGGCTGTATTATTCGCCTCAGGCCAGTACGCCCATGATGTCGCTCTCCTTCATGATCAGGAGTTCCTCGCCGTCGAGCTTGATCTCGGTGCCCGACCACTTGCCGAACAGCACGCGGTCGCCGACCTTGAGGTCGATCGGAATCAGCTTGCCGGCTTCGTCACGGCCGCCCGGGCCGACCGCGGTGATTTCGCCCTGCGAGGGCTTTTCCTTGGCGCTGTCCGGAATGATGATGCCGCCCTTGGACTTTTCTTCGGCGTCGATACGTTTGACCACGACACGGTCATGCAGCGGACGAAATTTGGATTTAGCCATCACGGTTCCTCTTGCAGGCTCGGTTTTCGGATCTGGTCGCGAAGCGAAACTGGATCGGAATACGGGCGTATTCGACCCCCCAGCGGGGCAAATCAGCCCGTTTCCCTTAGCAATCGCTCTCTCGGAGTGCTAATTGTGCGGCCGGGAATATGGCTTGGCGCGGTTCCTGTCAAGCAAGCCGGGAGTTAATCCGTTGGTGAGGCCGATATAGGATGTTTGAGGAAGCCAAATCGGAGCGCCGGCGTATTTTACCGGACGTCATTGCTCCGACAGCAGTTTTACGCTTGGCTGCGGGACGGGCGCGGCCACGAATTTGTTCGGGGGAATATACTATGGTCAGGTCACTTAGCGCGCGGTCGGTTGCCAACCTGGGAATCGCCTCGGCGCTAGCGTTATTCCTGGGCGCGTGCGGAAGCTTCAGCCTGCCGTCCTTATCGTCATCCTCTCCCGAACCGGCTCCGGAGCCGGGCGTGGGGCCCGAAATGCCGGCGTCCATCCGCGCGGACGAAATTGTCGGCCGCTGGGGTCTCGCCTCCTACCAGAATCCCGCGGACCGGGCGCGCACCGAGGCGGCGGCGAAGGGGCAGTGCAAACAACCCTATGTGATCGGAGCCGGCACGTCGGGCGGCGTCATCATGCACCTGGCCGACCAGGCGACGCCGCAGGAGCTGCGGCTCAAGGGCAGCCCGGGCGGCAAGAACTTTATCGGTCCGCCCGGACCGGCCGGCGGCGAGCAGGATCGCGAGATCGTCTCGTTCGATGGACGGGTCCTGATCACCCGGTTCACCGACAAGGATGCGGCGACCCGCTACGGCAACATGGTCTATGTCCGCTGCTCGCCGCGGGCGTGAGCTGCTGAATCCGTCGGTGCATTTAACCCGACAAAAAACGCCGGCATCGGGCGGCGCAATTCGTCACGGACGACAAACAGGAGCGGTGCACACGTACGCGCACCGCTCCTTTATAAGTCTTCTCAGTTTGGAAGATTCTGTCGGTCCCCCACTACCAGGTTTTGAAGGAGGTTCTTTACCTCCTGCGCCCGGTCTTTGGCATAGTCGTCCGCGTCGTTCACGCAGGTGAAGCTTGCGGCTTGCGTGGGATTTCCCGCCTGGTACTTAACAACCTTCGGGTATGGGCACAAAGGCCGAGTCATAGCCACGCCTTGAGACGGGTCGCCGTTTTTGTACGCAGTGGCGAGCAATGTATCCGGCTCAGCGCGCTGTTCGACCCATTTCTCCAGAGCCGCGACCGCATCAAAATTGTTGGGACCAGGGCCACCACCACAGTGGCTCATTCCAGGCACCATGAACAATCGGAAATAGTCTGCGGTTTTGTGAATGTTCCCCGAATCGTTCGATAAAACGACGTTATTATAGTACTCGATGGGAAGGCTTTGGGCATTCAATGCGTCTATCCAGCCCTGGGTCATGATGAGCTTGTGACCAAGCTCCCTCAGTCTACTCAGATTCGGACTGGTAGCGTCGATCTTCGGGCTCAGCACTTGATCGACCCGCTTAGCGTCGCTGTCGTAGTTGAACGTCGTCCAATCCCAATTCGGGTTGTTAAACACCGTATTGGCGAGGAGGGGCTGAGCGAAAAATGCTATGAGCGAGCCTTGGATCAACGCCCACTGGCTCTCACTTCCCGGCGCAAAACCGGGATAAAGTTTCAGGCCGGTCCGCGGATTTGTGACCGGCGAATATAGATGCTTAACCGCGGCCAGCTGTGGCGCGGTAAGGCATGTGCCCGAGCTTTGACCCGCCGTGCAAAGAAGTGCCGACGGATCAAAATGACAATCTCGGGGATCGTTCAGGAAGGTATCCGTAACAAGCGCCTTCGCCGACGTGCAGGCGTTGAGCACCGCGGTATTTAGGGCGTTTAAGGTACTCTGCGGAACCAGGGCCGCCGGGTTTTGCGCGGACGGTAGGCCACCCCACAGGAAACTTTCCATGAGATGGGCATAATCCATCCCGGGAGAGCCGGCCCATAAGCCATCGAAATCCTCGGGATAGTATTCGGCTTCCTCCATGGCTTCCGCGCCACCGGTTGAACAGCCGGCGTAGTAGGAATATCGGATATCCTTCTTGTAAAACTGCTTGATAATGTCCTTTGCAGCGACCGTCATAAGATGGATGGAAGTATGCCCCCAATCATAAAGTGAGACCGGATTTTGCGCCCAGGGAAGCGGTGCGCCGATCGCTCCGATTGTACCCCCTTCGTGGCCGGTATCCGTAGTCGCCGCCGCAAAGCCGGCGTTCACGGGAGCGGCCAACGCTGCGTAACTTATGCTGCCGCCAAAGCCCCCGCTTCCTTGCGCCTCGTATTTGCCGTTCCAATCGGAAGCGGGCATCCATATTTCGATTTTGACTGCTTCGGTCGGCTGCGTACTTACGGTCGCGGCGACGCGACAAAACGCTGGCATATTGCCGACGTTTGTACCGTCGGGGGCGACGTAGGCGCCCGCGAATATCGATTGCGCCGCCGTAATGGTCGTATTGGCCACGTGTGCGTTTATCAGGCTCTCGCATGTAGCCGCGAATGACGCCGTCGGTGCGAGTGCGACTGACGACATCATAGCTGCAGCAAGTGCGGGAAGTAGACGATTGGCTTTCATCATTTGCTCCTTGAAAACGACAACTCTCCCACGACGCTTCAGATGAAGCGTCATCTTTTCGTTCGAAGCCTTTGAGGAGTTTTATTGAGGCGCGTCGCCCCCACCCCCCTTTTATTTTTCAAGACACGCCTTCTGCGTGCGTGCTCGATTCACTTGATTAACGCTGCTCCACCATCGATTTTGCAATTGAAACTTTTAGATCGCAGCAATAATCTTTCGTTATGGTTTTGGGTTGAGATGTACTGGCGCCTGATTTGAGGCTGAGATCGGTCGTCAGCGAAGCTGATCGCAGCGATGGTTGGTTGCTATTTCAACCGGCTTCAGTACGAAATCTGCGCGAAGCCGAAATCTCATGCGCGACTATATCCGGCAGATCCAGATCGAGCAGAGCTGAGCTCAAGCCTTTGCCGTGGGCATCAAGCGCGAGCGAGCGCGTCACGCCGCCGCCGAGCGCCAGGGTCAGTACAAAGTTGAGTGCCCCGATCGACGGCATTTCGTATCGCGTTACTTCGCCACGAACGATCTCTGCAAAATGTGCACTGACACGCTCAGCCGTAACATGCTGACACAGGAATTCGTAATTCTCCGAATCGAAGGCAATCACGGAAATATTCGAGATGTTTCCCTTGTCCCCGGTCCGGGAGTGGGCAATCTGACGAAGCTTCATCTGCCGTCTCCTAAAGGCGGTTGCTCAAGGATTGAACATTTGGAACGTCGGTATTGCGAATTCTTCTGGCACCAATACGGACGCGACGGCAATGATCTCTCGCGCCGACTTGAATGCACCGCCACCGCTTGCCGGACCGTTAGTGTAGAGTGTTTCCACCTCGTTGCCGATGCGCTCCGCTTCTCGAAGATTTTCGGTGCGGCCGGCAACGCGCAAACGAACTTCGTACGGCGCGCCGCCGCTTGACAGCATCGAGCCGTGCATTGAGTCTGCGCCTATTAGATCGAAACGGGACTCTGTCATTTGCACGCCGATCAGAGCGAGCCGCTCCCGGACGATTTCACGTGCAAGTTTGCCTCGTTCCAGCGCGCCTGGACCGGCATAGGAAATCTGGCCCTCACCGACATAACTGTCGATGTAACCAATGGAGGTTTTCAACTGACCTGTTTTTGGCTTCCCGCTGCCGCCCTGTACGCGCACTCGGTCCGGGCCGACCTGGGTCACGGTTACTCCTGAGAAATCACCGACCACATCGGGTTGAAGGTAGCGACTCGGATCATGCACCTCATAGAGAAGCTGCTCCTTGCAGGTCGCTTCAGTGACCGCGCCTCCCGATCCGGGTACCTTGGTCACGATGAGATCGCCATTTTCACTGATTTCCCCGATTGGAAACCCAAGCCGCGCCAAGCCCGCGACATCCTTGAAGCCCGGATCGGAAAAGTAACCACCCGTGATCTGGCCCGCGCATTCCAGCAAATGGCCGACGAGGGCGCCTCTGCCCAAGCGTTCCCAATCGTCCATTGCCCAGCCGAATTCGTGAATCAGGGGTGCCATGAACAGCGCGGGGTCGCCGACGCGACCCGTAATTACCACATCGGCACCCGCAGCTAATGCCTGAACGATGGGCGCCGCTCCCAAATAGGCATTAGCCGATAACAATCGATTGCCCAGATCCCTGACGCGTCCTTCAATTTCCAGAAATGGAAAATTGCCGCGCTCGCAGGCTTCCAGAACGTCGTCACCACCGACTGCAGCAACTCTCAGTCCCTTGATCCCGAGCTGCCTCCCGATCTCCGCAGTTCTGGCGGCTGCCGCCGCTGGATTCGCCGCGCCCATGTTCGTGATGATCCGGATACCCCGGGACTTGCAGATGGCGAGGATGGCCCGCATGCGCTGTTCGAGCATGGGATCGTAACCTGCCGTCGGATCCTTCAGCTTCTGTTGCTGTGCAAGCGCAATCGTGCGCTCGGCGAGGCATTCGAATCCGAGATACTGAATTTCGCCTTTCTCAGCGAGTTCGACCGCGGGCTCAATGCGGTCTCCAGAATAGCCTGCTCCGGAACCAATCCTGATCGTTTTCAAGGGAACTCCTCCAGAAGACCTACAACGGAAAGACGCCGAGCAGCACGCACGCGATCGTCATGACGACCGATGCGCCGAACAGGAACGGAAAGGTAAACTTCTGGTGGTCGCCGAGATCGATACCAGTCAAACCGACAATCAAGAAGGTCGCAGGCGTTAGCGGGCTGACGGGGAAGCCTGTGGTCATTTGGCCGAGCAGCGCAGCCTGGGCTATCTGCACGGGGGGCACGCCGAGCTGCTTGCCAACCTCGGCTACGACAGGAAGCACACCGAAATAAAACGAGTCCGGATCGAACAGCAGGCTCAGAGGCATTGAGATGAGTCCCAGTGCGACCGGCAGGTGATGCGCCATTTCTGCCGGCACAAACGTCACGGCCGTCTGCGCCATCGCCTTGAGCATTCCCGATCCCTGCATAATTCCGGTGAACACGCCTGCTGCCAGCAGGATACTGGCCATCATAAGCGCGGCCTTCGCATGTGCGTCGACCCGCTTTCGCTGCATATCGACGTTTGGATAGTTAATCATCAGCGCAATGCATGTTCCGACCATGAACATTAACGCCGGCGGAATTTTCTCACCCATGGCAACCATGGTTCCCAACACGGCCACCGTGAGGACGATGTTAATCCAGAAATTTCGTGGGCGCCGAAGATCGGCCTCATCCGCCGTAAGTTGGCGTTGCGCAGGAATTGCGTCGCTCTTCGAGCCGGTAAGGCCGAGCCGCCTTTCCTCCCGGCGTCCCAAAAGGTAAGCCGCGGTGAAGATGAAGGCGAGACCGACAAGTTGGACCCCGATCAGGGGATTGAATATCTCCGAGATCGGAAGCTTCAGCGCCGCTGACGCGCGGATCATAGGTCCGGTCCAAGGCAGGAAGTTGACGCCGGCTGCCATGGAGACGGCGCAGGCAAGAATGCGCTTGTCGATGCCAAGCCTGTCGTAAAGGGGCAGCGTTGCAGGAATTGTGATGAGGAAGGTCACTGCTCCCGAGCCATCGAGGTGGATGAGAAGCGCCAGCAAGGTCGTGCCCATCACGATGCGAGTGGGCCGCGTTCCAACTGTCCGCAAAATGCGGTCGATGACGGGATCCAGCATTCCGGCATCTGTGACGACACCGAAGAACAGGATCGCAAACACGAACATGCCGACGACCGGGGCAAGGCTTTTGAGCCCCTCGAGAACAAACTTGCTGGTATCGTAGCCGAAGCCTCCGACCAGTGAGGCGATGATCGGAATAGTGATAAGCGCGATAAGCGGCGACATTCGCTTGGAAATGATGACCGCCAACAAGACGACAACGGTCGTCAGGCCTAGAAGGGCCAGCATGGGATTTCCTCTTCAGAAAATATCTCGTTGACCAGCTGGGCCGTCGTAAGAACCGATGCAAAAAGCTTCGCAATAGCTGGTTCCCACAATTAGCGGGCGGTCATCTCATTTTGCAATTGAAATGTTCATATAGAAGCAATAACGTTTGGTTATGGATATAAACCTGCGCCAGGTTCGTGCGTTCGTTTCGGTTGCGCATCTGAAGAGTTTTACGCGCACCGCGCGGCTGCTTCACATCTCGCAGCCAGCGCTAACGGTCCAAATAAGAAAACTAGAGGAGGACCTTCAGATCAGACTGTTGGATCGCAATAGTCGAACGGTCGATCTCACACGGGTCGGCGTTGAACTTCTCCCGGTCTTTCAGCGCATACTCCACGAACTTGACTCGGTCGTCGTCGATACGCGCGCCCTCGCGACTACACAGCATGGCGTGGTGCGGATAGCCGCACTGCCTTCGTTCGCTGCCGGCATGCTTCCGACTGTCATTTCCCGGTTTCGACAGTCAAATCCCAGGATGACTTTCGTATTGAAAGACGTGGTCGCCAGCAGAGTTAACGACAGCGTGCGGTCGGGCCAGGTAGACCTCGGTGTTACCGGCGGCAAGGTTGCCGATCCTGAACTGGAGATTCTCCATACCTGGCAGGATCACATGCACGCCGTGTTTCCATCGGGACACCCGTTCGAGCGCAAGCGCCGGATTACGCTGGAGGATCTCGCGGAGGTTCCGTTGATCCTGATGGATTCGGAAACAAGTGTGCGTGCGATTGTTGATGCTGCCTTCGTCGCGGCCGGACGCCTTCCTATCCCAGCTTGTGAGGCGATCTACATGATGACTGCCGTGGGGATGGTCAAAGCCGGGCTCGGTGTCGGCATTCTGCCCGCGTCAGCAAAAGAGGTACAGGCCGAACCAAGCTTGGTGTCGCGCCTGATTGAGGACACGGCCCTCACACGACAGATAGCTATAATCAAGAAATTGAAGCGCACATTGCCGCCTGCCGCGCAATTGTTTCTTGATGAGGTACTCAAGGTCATTCGCGAACCGCTCGCCAAGGGCGACGTCAGTAAGGGCCGCGCTCGAAAGAAGCGGGCCTCTCTTCCCGGCTAGCCGAGGTCAAGATAACCGCCGATGGATTTGCGGATCGCCTTATAGGCAGCGATGTTTTTGAGAATCGAAGCCCTCGTCCGAGGCGTGATCAACGACGCGAGCTGCACGCGTTTTTTGCCGACGTTTTCCGTTTTATCCGGCGGTCAAAAGGATCAGTCGAACAGAGCGTCGATGTCGTTCTGCGAGGCGTGACCCTCGTCGCCGTCCAGCTTCGGGCCGTTCAAGAGCTTCGCGTCGCCTTCCCGGTCGTCGACGATCGGCGGCGCGTGCGCCTTGATCGCATCCACGCCACCCCAGATGTCCATCATGACGGTGATGTGGTTCTCGATGAACTTCATCGTGGTCATCACCTTGCTGATGCGCTGACCGGTGAGATCCTGAAAATTGCAGGCTTCGAAAATGGAGACGACGCGCTCCTGGATTTCCTCGCTGAGGATCTTCTGCTGGTCCGGTGAGGTCACCTTCGACAGCGCGCTCGACGCGTTATCGATCGCCTCGGCGGCTTCCAGGATTTGCTGGGTGGCTTCTTCGGTGCCGCCGACCACGGCGCCGAGTTCGCCATTGACCTTGGCCATCTCCTCGCCGTTGAAGCTCTTGCCGTGCAGCACCGCGATTTCCCGCTTGGTGCGGTTGATGGCGTCGTAGATCAGGTCGAGTTCAACCTTGAGCTTTTCGCACTGTTCGATCTGGGCGCGATAGGTTTCCAGCAAGGCGTAGGCCTCGGCGGCCTCGCGCGAAACCGAAGCATCGAGCGTCTCGACGGTCGCGCTACGGGCGCGGCCGGAGCTTCCCATTTGCGAGCGGATGGCGCGCAGCTCGTTCATGATCTCGCGATGCATGGGACCGACCTCGCCGTCAGCGCCGGCGGGCATCGGCATGTCGCCGCCGATGATTGCTTCTTCGATACGAAAGCGTCTGCGATGAATCGGCATGAGATTGTTCCTGACCTTCACTCCGTCCGTTTTAGGCAGATGCGATTTAACATCGGGTTCACGCCGGGAACTGTTGTCGAGTGCAAGGTTTGCCGCCGCACATCAACGATTAACCATGGGCGGCCATCGTTCATCGAAAATAAACGCTACCGGTCAAAACCGCGTCCAGTTGGCGGGATGGTGAATCCAAAAGCCGATTCTGTTTACCAAACCGACGCGGTTTTGATTTTAGTTGGTGGCGTGCAGGGGCGCTTTCGAAAGCGAGCGCCCGGCAAGGACAATTTCAACAAGACGAAACAGTACAGAGTACGTCGATGTTCAAAAGAATGTCTCTTGCGCTCCTTGCGAGCGCGTCTTGTCTCGGCGCCGGACTGCATCAGGCGCAGGCTATCGAAGCCGCGGCCGTCGGCGAGCCGACCGTGATCTACGCCGATCAACCTGCGCCGCCGCCCGCGCCGGTGCGGGTGGTCTATGCCGAGCGCTTCAATATGGGCGGCGGCTTCATCGAGTTTCTGTTCGGCGACGGACCGAACCAGGGCGAGCGCTATCAGCAGCAACCCGACTATCAGCGACCGCTCTATCAACGGCCCGGCTATCCACAACCCGGCTATCAGCAACCCGGCTATCAGCAGCAACCGTCGTACCAGCCGCAGGGCGCGCTGCTGCCGCAGCCGGAGCAGCAGGAAGAGGCCAGCGATCCCCGGCAGCGGCCGTTCGACCCGAAATACGAGAAACAGCTCGTCGACTATCACGGCACGGAAAGGCCCGGCACCATCGTCGTCGATACGCCCAACAAGTTCTTGTTCCTGGTGCAGGGCGATGGCAAGGCGCTGCGCTACGGCATCGGCGTCGGCAAGCCCGGATTCACCTGGTCGGGCGTCAAGGCGATCTCCGCGAAGAAGGAATGGCCGGACTGGACGCCGCCGCCGGAGATGCTGGTGCGCCGGCCGGATCTGCCGCGGCACATGGAAGGCGGCCCGCAGAATCCGCTCGGTGCCCGCGCGATGTATCTGGGATCGTCGCTGTATCGCATCCACGGCTCCAACGAGCCCTGGACCATCGGCACCAACGTCTCGTCCGGCTGCATCCGGATGCGCAACGAGGACGTCATCGACCTCTACGGCCGCGTCAATGTCGGCGCCAGGGTCGTCGTGATCTGATCGCCTTGCGACTGAGAAAACGAAACGGCCGCCCGATCGGGCGGCCGTTCTGATTGGTACCGTCCGAAAAATCGCTCAGGCGTAATCGCTGTCGCCGTCGTTGCCGAAGTCGTCGGAATCCAGATCCATGTCGTCGCGGTCGTCGTCATCGTTCGATGTCTGGTCATCGTTCGATGTCTGATCATCGTTCGAGGCCGTATCCAGCATTCCGGCGCGCGAATTGTCGTCGCCGCGATTTGCCGATGAACCGACGTCGCTAACTCCGGCGTCACGCGCCAAAGTGCTGCCGGATTGATCGCTCCAGGGGCTTGCGCCTGCAGCCTTGTCGCCAACGCCCGCATTGAGACCTGCGGCATCGCCGAAGCCGCGCTGGCCACCGCCCATCATCGAGCGGATGCTGCCAAGCAGCAGCGATCCGCCGATCGTTCCGGCCGCCGCGGCTGCTGCGGTGCCAAGGAACGAGCCGCCACCGCCGAGGGGGGGCGGCTGGGCCGCGCCATACGGCTGACCGTAGGAGGGAGGCTGACCATAGGAGGGTTGACCATACGGCGCCTGGTCATAACGTCCGGGCGACTGGGCCTGCTGCATCACTTGGCCACTGTTCCATACCGGACGGCTGGCGGGCGGCGGAACGTTCGGTACCGAACCGTGCGGCTGATTCTGTCCGTGGTCCTGCCCGAAGACGGCATCGCGCATCGAATCGAGAAACCCGCCGGACTGCTGTTGTGACGGCGCGCCGCCGGCCTCCAGTTCCTGGATACGGCTGCTGGCGCGCTTGAGCGCTTCGTCCTGGACCAGAACGGTCTGCACCAGCGCGTAAACCGCATTGGGCGCTTTCTGCAGGCCCTGCGCAATCGCGGAGGCCGCGTCCGGATCGCGCGGCGCACCCTCCAGCCTGGCGAGCCGGTCGAAAAGATCGTCGATCATCTGGCGTTCTTGCGGTGTCATGGATTCTCTCCTTCGCTCCGAAAGCGCAGGCGCCTGATGTAGGGGGGCTTTATGTCGCCAGTAGTGTGGGGTCCGATTAAATTTATGTGTCCTGCAACGCGTCCCGGAGCGGGCCGGGCGATCAGCCCAACGTAACTTTATTCGCCTCCAGGAGGCGCGGGAACTGCTCGCCGCCGAGGAAGGCATGCTCGTGCTCGCGATGGGTCGTCAGCGGGTCGAGGCTGATCAGGGTCTCATCGACAAAGCCGGGATGGCACATGATCAGGCCGCCGTCGGGCAGCCCGTCGAGAAACTGCGGCATCAGGGCGCCGAAATCGGGTCGTCTGGTGAAATCATAGGCGCCGGCGAAACCGGGATTGAAGGCGATCCCGGCCTGCGCGGCGCGGCGGCGGAACTGCGCGCTCAGCAGGTCCAGAAC
Organism: Bradyrhizobium erythrophlei; assembly: GCF_900129505.1. Taxonomy (NCBI): domain Bacteria; kingdom Pseudomonadati; phylum Pseudomonadota; class Alphaproteobacteria; order Hyphomicrobiales; family Nitrobacteraceae; genus Bradyrhizobium; species Bradyrhizobium erythrophlei. The sequence goes on from NZ_LT670818.1 coordinate 3,773,410, forward strand.
CAGCGCCTTGGGCGTGCCGAGCCGCCGGGCCAGCGGCTGGTTTCGCCCGCCCTGGCGCACCCAGGCCTCGGGCGCGGCCGTCTTCACCGCCGTCAGAAACGCGTCGCGCACCTGCGGGAATAGCTGCGCATGCTGGTGGCCGTCGACAAAGTCGGGCGCCCGGCCGAACCAATCGCGGAAGGCCTTTAGCTGCACCATCAGTTCGGCATGGATGATCTCGGGATCGAGCCGGCGCAGCAGGCCCGCGCGCAGCAGCTTCGGAAAGCCCGGGAACATGCCGCCGTCGAGCGGCCTGAAATGCATCGTCAGAGGGCGGAACGGCGCGGTCAGGGTGACGTGCAGGCCGATGGCGCAACGTGGACCGTTGGCGACGACGGCCTGAAGTGCTGCGATTTCGTCGCGGCCGATCGCAGGTCCAACCACCATCACCGATGTCGCGTTGAGACGGCCGCGTCCGATCAGATCGCGAATCGCGCGGTTGACGCCGGGGCTGAGACCATAATCGTCCGCACACAGCCAGATGCGGCGCGGCGCGGCGTCGCTCATTCGGCGGCCGTCCTTTCGCCGGCGCCCGTGCTTTCCTTGCTGCCTTCCTTGGCGTCGGCGCGCTTGTCCGAATGTTCGGCGACGAAATAGATCGGACGCGCCTTCAGCTCGGAAAGAATCTTCCCGATATATTCGCCGACGATGCCGATCATGATGAGCTGCACGCCGCCGATCGTCATCAGGCCGACTACCAGCGAGGGATAGCCCGGAACCGATCTTCCGGTGGTGAAGGTCTCCCACAGGATCGAAAGCCCGAACAGGAACGCGATGGTCGCGAGCACCACCCCGAGCAGGCTGGCAAAACGCAGCGGCGCCACCGAGAACGAGGTCAGGCCTTCGATCGACAGCCCGATCAGCCGGCCGGGGCTGAAGGTGGTGATGCCGTGCGCGCGTGCCGCGGGTTCGTAGTCGACGCGGATCTGTCGGAAGCCGATCCAGCTTGCCAGCCCCTTGAAGAAGCGGTTGCGCTCGGGCAATTGCCGCAGCGCGGCCACCGCGCGGGGCGACAGCAGGCGGAAGTCGCCGGCATCCTCGGGGATTTTTTGCCGCGCGCCCCAGTTGATCAGCGCGTAGAAGCCGTGCACGGCAAGCCGCCGCGGAAACGACTCATTGTCGCGATGCGCTTTGGCGGTATAGACTACGTCGTAGCCGCCATCGATCCAGTGGCTGACCAGTTGCTCGACCAGATCCGGCGGATGCTGACCGTCGCCGTCCATGAACAGGACCGCGCCGCGGCGGGCATGGTCCAGTCCCGCCATCAGGGCGGCTTCCTTGCCGAAATTGCGCGACAGCGACACTACCTGGACGTCGAGCGCATCGGCCTCGAGCGAGCGCGCGACCGCAAGCGTGGTGTCGGTGCTGCCGTCATCGACATAGACGACCTCGCAGGCAAGCCCGTAGCGCTGCCGCAGCGCCTTCGCCAGATCGGTCAAGCGTCCATGCAGCGGCGCAAGTCCGGCCGCCTCGTTAAAGACGGGCACGACGATCGACAGCCCCTGCGCCGCGGCGGTGGCCGCGGTGGTGGACAGGCTAGAAACATCCGTACCCAGCATCATCGATCAGGTTCCAATCCCCACTACATATGGCAATTGCTGCGCTTTGTCGCCACGGGGATAAGGCCGCGCGGCTGCGCCTCACTGCCGCAGGAATGCCTCAAGTCTGGCAAACAGCGGATTGTCGCGATCGAGCACATAGTCGAGCGACGCCACCGACACCGTGTCGGCGCCGTGCGCGCGAAGAAAACTGCCGAGCGCGTAAAGCTGCGCCGGTGGGCAGTGCAGCGTGACCATGCCGGAAGAGGTCGGGCCGCCGAAAGGCGACACCACGCCGAACCGGTTATGGGCTTCGGCCAGCAGCGCGGCGTCGCAGCCGGCAAAGCGGGTGCGGACCTCGCGATACTTGCTGGCGCGGGCGCGTGCGGCGATGTGGTCGAGGATGACGCGCGCGGTTTCTCTGGCCTCACTCGACCAGTCGGCGTCCCTGGATGCCACGAGGTTGGCCTGGCTGCGCAGGATGACGCCGTCGTCGAGCACCTTGAGACCGTTGGCGGCGAGCGTGGCGCCCGTTGACGTGATGTCGACGATCATCTCGGCCGTGCCGACCGCCGGCGCACCTTCGGTCGCGCCGGCGCTCTCGACGATGCGGTAGTCGACGACGCCGTGGGAGGCGAAGAAGGTCCGGGTCAAATTGATGTACTTGGTCGCCACCCGCATCCGCCGGTTATGCTGGGCGCGGAAGCCGGTGGTGACGTCGTCGAGATCGGCCATGGTGCGGACGTCGATCCAGGCCTGCGGCACCGCCACCACGACATTGGCGCCGCCGAAGCCGAGGCTGTCGATCAGCAGCACGCGCTTGTCGGCATCGGTAATGCTTTCGCGCACCAGATCTTCGCCGGTGACGCCGAGATGCACCATGCCGCGCGCAAGCTGCCAGGCGATCTCGCTCGCCGAGAGATAGGCGATCTCGACATTGTCGAGGCCCGCGATGGTGCCGCGATAGTCGCGGGCGCCGCGCGGCTTTGCCAACGCAAGCCCGGCCCGGGTGAAGAACGCTTCCGCGTTTTCCTGCAGCCGGCCCTTGGAGGGAACGGCGAGAACGAATGGCGTTGTCATGCGGAGCTCCCGCTTCCGCTCGCGCCGGGCTTGCGGCCGATTTTCGTCATCGCCTCGACCCAGACCGAGAAGCCGACCGCGGGGATCGGGGAAGGCGCGCCGAGCTGGGTCATCAGCCCGTCATAGCGCCCGCCCGCCACCAGCGGTTCGAGGCCGTTGCCCTTGGCATGCAATTCGAATTCGAAGCCGGTGTAATAATCGACGCCGCGCCCGAAAGCTGTGGAGAACCGCGTCGCCTTTGTGTCGATGCCGCGCCCGGCCATGAAGCCGATGCGGCTTTCGAACTGATCGATCGCAGCGTTGATGTCGAGTTTGGCGTCGCTGGCCAAAGCGCGCAGTTGCACGATGGCGTCGTTGGGGTCGCCGGCGATGGCGAGGAAACGCTTGATGATGCCGAGCGCGTCGCGCGGCAGGGCGCCGCCCTTCAGCGTCGATTGCTCGAGGAAGCGGTCGGCGATTTCCGCCACCGTGCGTCCGCCGACATTGGTGGTGCCGGCGATCGACATCAGGTCGGTCACCAGCGCGAGCGCCGCCTTGCGGTCGGAACCGGCGAGCGCGGCGAGCACGCCCTCGTATTCGTTGCGGCCGGGTCCGGTCGCGAGCGTCAGCCGCCCGAGATCCTGCTCGAGAGAGATCTTGCGGTTGAAATCCTTGATCAGCCGCCGCCGCCATACCGGATAGAGACCGAGCGCATCGATCAGCGCGTTGAACAGGGCGACATCGCCGGTGCGGATTTCGACGTCGCTGACGCCGAACGCCAGGGTCGCCTGCAGCGCCAGCGCCAGCATCTCGGCATCTGCCGCGGCGCGATCCTGCCGTCCGAAGGATTCAATGCCGGCCTGCAGGAACTCGCTCGGCCGGCCGCCGCGATAGCGGAACACCGGTCCAAGATAGGAAAATCCCGCCGGCTGGCCGCAGCGGTCGGAGGCGAGGTAATCCCGCGCCACCGGGATGGTCAGGTCGGGGCGCAGGCACAGCTCCTCGCCGTTGGCGTCGGTGGTGAGGTAAAGGCTTTTGCGGATGTCCTCGCCCGAGAGGTCGAGAAACGGCTCGGCCGGCTGCAGGATCGCAGGCTCCGCCTGGACGTAGCCGGCCTGGGCGAACGACAATAGCAGCGCGTCCGCCCATGCGGCGGATCCGGTCGCACGAGGGGCGGCGGTCAGGGTCATCTCGAAGTCCAAATCGTCCGAAAACGGTTACCAAAGCTTGAGCTGGCGCAGCCCCTTAGCACGGCTGCCGTCGGGTTTCGACAGGGATCGGCCAAGGATAGCCAAGGACCGCCAAGGATAGGCCAAGGATAGGCCAAGGATCGGTCAAGTGCCTTAACGATCCTCGCAAACTATCCGCCTACATGGTTACCGGTCCAGTCGCCCACCACGGCCTGGACCAGCGCCAGCGCCGCCACGGCGGCGGTATCCGCGCGCAGGATCCGCGGCCCCAGCGACAGAATCAGGGTTCGTGGTTGTCGCGTCAGGACCGCCCGCTCTTCCTCGGCGAACCCGCCTTCGGGACCGATCAGGACATCGATTCCGGTTCCAGCGGCGAGCTGGGCTTGCAGCGCCCGGACCGGATTGGCGACATCGGCGGCCTCGTCGCAGAAAACCAGCAGGCGCTGGCCGTCGCGCCCGCTCAAAAAGCGATCGAGCGTCACCGGCTCGGCAACGGTGGCAATGCTCAGGATGCCGCACTGCTCGGCGGCCTCGATGACATTGGCGCGCATCCGCTCGCCATTGACCCTGGATGCCTGGGTGAAGCGGGTCAAAACCGGCTGCAGCACCGCTGCCCCCATCTCGACGGCTTTCTGCACCATGTAGTCGAGCCGGGCGTGCTTGAGCGGCGCGAAGACGTAAGCAAGGTCGGGCAGGCGGTCCTGCGGCCTTGTAGATGCGACAACGCTGAGACTGTCGGGCCGTTTGCGGCCCGCGATCGAGGCCTGCCATTCGCCGTCGCGGCCGTTGAACACCAGGATGGTATCGCCGGCGGCCAGCCGCAGCACATTGCCGAGATAGTTGCTCTGGCTGTGCTCCAGCGCGACCGTTTCGCCGGTCGCCAGCGCGGCATCGACGAACAGCCGGGGCTGACGAAAATCGTTTTGAGGCATGCTCGATGGTCCAGTTCCTGCGGCCTTTTAGCCCAAAGGAGGACAATTAACCCAATAAATGGTGTCCAATCGCGGCCCAACGCCGTGCTCTCGCCAAATTCCACGGGTTGTTAAGAACCGGCAGGAATCGTAAATAGCCTCATCGGAAATCGCTCTTCCATCGGGAAGACGCTTGGGGGATCTTTGGACCTTGCCGGAGAAACAGCCTTGATCATCCGCCGCCTGATTGTGCCGCTGACAGTGGGCGTCGTGAGCGTCTGCGCCGGTCAGGCCTGTGCCCAAGGCGAATTCGTTAGACCGCAGTTGCAGGCGGACCCGGCGGAGGGCTGCAGGAGTGGATTTGCGTCCTTGCGTGAGGAGGCGGAGAAACGCGGCACCCTGATCAAGGCCGCAAGCGATCGCCATGCGCCTCCCGATGAGGCTTGCAAGCTGATCGGTAACTTTGGCCAAGCCGAAACCAAGATGATAAAATATATGGAATCATACGCTGCCAAGTGCGGGATCCCGGCGCAGATCTCGGACCAGCTCAAGGCCCGGCACCGGAACACCGAGACAATGCAGAAAAAGGTCTGCGCAATGGCGCAGCGAGTGCAGGGAAGGGGACCTGCAGGCCCGACGGGAGACTTTTGGACCTTGCCGGAGAAACAGATTTGATCATCCGCCGCCTGATTGTGCCGCTCGCCGCGGCCATCGTGATCGCCCATGCCGGTCAGGCCTTGGCGCAAAGCGCGTTTCCGGCGCCGCTGCCCAGCGGAGGCGTCATCAAGAACGATCCGGCATTTCCGCCGGTTAACGGCGCAGCCCCGTCCACCTCGGTCGGCGCTCCCCCTTCCAGTTCGTTTCCGGTGACCGGCGCAGCCCCAGTCGCCGGCTCGGCGTTCGAGCGCGGGCCGGCGCCTCCGTCGCAGGCGGGTCCCAGCGACGAGTGCATGAAGGGATTCCTGCCGCTGCGCGAAGAGGCGGAGAAGCGCGGCAAATTGATCAAGGTCGCCAGCGACCGTCATGCGCCGCCGGATGAAGCCTGCAAGCTGATCGGAAATTTCGGCCAGGCCGAGATCAAGATGATCAAATATGTCGAGACCCACGCGGCGAAATGCGGAATCCCGCCGCAGATTTCGGATCAGTTGAAGGCCGGCCACAAGAATACCGAGAAGATGCAGAAGCAGGTCTGCGCGGTGGCGCAGCAGGCTCAGCAAAGAGGCCCGGCCGGCCCGAGCCTGAGCGACGTGCTGGGTTCGTCGGCCGCTATGCCGGAGGCCACGGCCACGAAAAAGGGCGGCAGCACGTTCGATACCCTGAACGGCAACGTCCTCACCCGATGACCGGCATCGCATGAGCGACGCGGCCGGCCGCGTTGCTGACTCCACCGGCAATTGGGTCGACAGCCATGCGCCGCGATGGTCGCGGCCGTACTTGCGTCTCTCGCGTCTCGACCGGCCGATTGGCTCGTGGCTGTTGCTGATCCCGTGCTGGTGGTCGGCGGCGCTCGCCGCCGGCGTCGCCCACGACATCGGCCGGTTGCCCCTCGTCGTCGCGCTGTTCTTCGTCGGCGCCTTTGTCATGCGCGGCGCCGGCTGCACCTGGAACGACATCACCGATCGCGATCTCGACGCCAGGGTGGAACGGACGCGGTCGCGCCCGATTCCGGCGGGGCAGGTGAGCGTGACGCAGGCGCTTGTCTTTCTGGTCGTTCAGGCGCTGGTCGGATTGGCGGTGCTTTTGCAATTCAACCGCTTCGCCATCCTGACCGGCATCGCCTCGCTCTCCATCGTCGCGGTCTATCCGTTCATGAAGCGCATTACCTGGTGGCCGCAGATCGTGCTCGGCCTCGCATTCTCCTGGGGCGCGCTGATGGGATTTGCGGTGACGCTGGGCCGCATCGATGCGACGGCGGCAGCACTTTACGCCGGCTCGATCTGCTGGGTGATCGGTTACGACACCATCTATGCGCATCAGGACGCCGAGGACGACGCGCTGATCGGGGTCAAATCGACCGCGCTTCTGTTCGGCGCGCGCACGCAAGCCGCGCTGATCGTGTTCTACTCTCTTGCGGTGGTCCTGATCGGGGCGGCGCTCGCGCTGGCCCGCGCAGGCCTGCCCGCCTGGCTCGGGCTTGCCGCGTTCGCCATCCATCTCGGTTGGCAAATCTCGCGCCTTGAGATCGGCGATCCCGCTCTGTGCCTGCGCATCTTCAGATCCAACCGCGATGCGGGGCTGCTGCTGTTTGCAGGTCTGCTCGCGGACGCGGTGTTGCGGGCGGCGTTCGTCTAGTTTCAGGCAGCGTCAATCCCGCGCGATGATCTCGCGTTCGTTTCGGTGCAGGTTGGCCAGGTTGAGCAAATCGCCCGCACGCCGCCGCACCAAAAATTTCGGCCGCCGCGCGCGGATGGCGTTGTGACGACGTCGCCGTGCCGCCGGTTCGCGCAGTTTGTCCTCCGGCAATAGCGGGAGCGCGAAGATGTCGCTCCACATCTGCCAGGCGACGGCGATCTCTTCCCTGTCGGAGGAGACGCATAGCGGGATCGTCAATGACGGATCGCGATGAACCAGCACCAGCAGCTGGGCCTCGTCGAGGCCGCGCAGGGCCACGCCGAGAAAGTCGGATACGCGAAGGTTGATCGCCATCTGCATGCCGTGCAGGGCACGGCGCAGCACGATGCGTTCGCGATCAAGTTCGATGTGCCGCACGCCGCCGTCGGCACGGATATCGTGCGCTTCGAAGCGGACGGGCAGGGAAAGAGGGTCGAGCCGCAACGCGCGACTCGACCCGGCGGGGTTGATCCCGCTTGTTGCTGTTTGACGCCTCACGGCCCTTATCTCCCCGCCGGGATTATGTTCCCGGTCGACGTGCGAGAGCATGCCAGAGCGGCTTACGAAATCGCTTAAAAAGGCTGGTTAATCAGGCGTCACTTGCACTGCATCCGCCCGCATGATTGACAAGAGCTTGGCCGACATGATTGACGAGACCTTGCGGCATAATCGAAAATCTTTGGCTTTCGACGCGGGAAAATGCTTGAAATCCCTGTGAATCGGGCACATCTGGTGTGTTCCGCGATTGGCGTCCGGGCTTGCGCCAATCCTTTCTCCATCGCCGGGATTTTGTTCGTGAACTCTTCACCATCTGTCGTTTCGCCGCTTTCATCCGACGCCACCAATTCCGGCCTGTTCGATCAATCCGTCCTGAGCTCGCTGGCGGAGCGGCTGGTCGAGGCGGCCAAGCGCGCGGGCGCGGACGCCGCCGACGCGGTCGCGGTGCGCGGCGTTTCGCACGGGGTCGAGGTGCGCGACGGGCGCGTCGAGGAATCCGAGCGCTCGGAAGGCGACGATATCGGATTGCGCGTGCTGGTGGGACAGCGCCAGGCGGTGGTTTCGACCAACGACGTCAGCGGCGACGGCATCGCCAGGCTGGCCGAACGCGCGGTCGCGATGGCGCGCGTCGCGCCCGACGACAAATATGTCGGTCTCGCCGATCCGGCATTGCTGGCGCGCGATTTTCCGGATCTCGATCTGCTCGATCCCAAGACCCCCTCGACGGCGGAACTCGAACGCCGCGCCTGCGAAGCGGAAGCGGCCGGGCTCGCGGTCAAGGGCGTTACCAAATCCGGCGGCGCCTCGGCCTCGACCGGAATTGGCGGCATGGTGCTGGTGACCTCCACCGGCTTCCACGGTTCTTATTTGCGTTCGAGCCAGGGCATCTCGATGACGGCGATATCGGGCGAGGGCACCGGCATGGAGCGCGATTACGACTACACGTCGGCGCCGCATGCCGCCGATCTCGCCTCGCCCGAGAGCGTCGGCCGCAAGGCGGGCGAGCGCACGGTCGCGCGCGCCAATCCGCGCAAGGTCGAGACCTGCAAGGTCCCGGTGGTGTTCGACCCCCGGATTTCCGGCTCGCTGGTCGGCCATCTCGTCGGCGCGGTGAACGGCGCCTCGATCGCGCGCAAGACCAGTTTCCTGAAAGACCGTCTCGGCCAGCAGCTGTTTGCGAAGAACATCCGCATCATCGACGATCCCTTGCGCGTTCGCGGCTTGCGCTCGCAGACGTTCGACGCCGAGGGTGTCAAGGTGAAGAAGCTCGCCATTGTCGATGAGGGCGTGCTGACGACGTGGCTGTTGGACTGCGCCACCGCGCGCGAACTCGGCCTCGTCACCACCGGCCACGCCCATCGCGGCGTATCGTCGTCGCCCTCGCCCGGACCGTACAATCTCCACCTCGAGGCCGGCGAGCCGACGCCGGCCGAACTGATCTCGGACATCAAGCAGGGATTCTACGTCACCGACCTGATCGGCTCCGGCGTCAACGGCGTGACCGGCGACTACAGCCGCGGCGCGTCCGGCTTCTGGATCGAGAACGGCGAGATCACCTATCCGGTGAGCGAGGTGACGATCGCGGGCCATCTGTTCGAGATATTCAAATCGATGGCGCCGGCCAACGATCTGGAATTCCGCTACGGCGTCAATGCGCCGACCGTGCGCATCGAGGGATTGACGCTTGGCGGACGTTAGCACCGGCATCAGGCGCGACGATCTGATGAATCGCGACGCCGCCCTGCTGAGGGAAACCGTGCAGGAGGCCGGCGCGCTGGCGCTGTCGCTGTTTCGCACCGAACTGAAGAACTGGACCAAGGGCGCGTCGTCGCCGGTGTCGGAAGCCGATATCGCGGTCAACGACCTGCTGGAGCAGCGGTTGCGCTCCGCCACGCCGGGTTATGGCTGGCTGTCGGAAGAAAGCGCCCACGACGACAAGCGGCTTGGGAAACGGCTGGTTTGGATCGTCGATCCGATCGACGGCACCCGCGGCTATCTCGCCGGCCGCGAAGACTGGTGCGTGAGCGTGGCGCTGGTCGAGGATGCGTCGCCGGTGCTTGCCGCCGTATTCGCGCCGGCCAGCGGGGAATTCTTCTTTGCCGCGCGCGGACGAGGGGCTACGCGCAACAATGTCCCGGTTTATGCCACATCGGGCACCGAACTGGATTTTTCGCGGCTGGCCGGGCCGAAGCCGCTGGTCGAGCGACTCAACCGGTCGCCGGGCGAAATTACCCTGCACCCGCGAATCGGTTCGCTGGCGCTTCGGCTGTGCCGGGTCGCGCAAGGCAGCCTGGATGCCGCTTTTGCCGGCGGTCAAAGCCGCGATTGGGACCTTGCCGCGGCCAATTTGATCGTGCAGGAAGCGAATGGTAACATGACCGCGCTCTCGGGGGATCCGATCCTCTACAATCGCCGGGAAGTGGCGCATGGGGTGCTGGTGGCAGCGGGACGGGATCGTCATGGACGCATCGTCGAGCATTTTCGAAGCCATCCGTTGCCCTGAACGCGTACCCTGAGCGTCTTTGGAACCCTGAGCGGCTTTGGACTTGCGTCGGAAACCTGCCTGCCGGGCACCACATTGGGAAAAGGAATCATGCCAGATAGTGCCCAGCAATTGCTGCATCTCGTCATCGGAGGCGAACTGACCGACCTCACGGGCACGACCTTCAGGGATCTCGATAAAGTCGAGGTCGTCGGCGTCTACCCCAATTACGCCACCGCTTACACGGCCTGGAAGGCCAAGGCGCAGCAGACCGTCGACAACGCCCACATGCGCTATTTCATCGTCCACCTCCATCGGCTGCTCGACCCGGGTCACGACACGAAGCCTGCCAGTTGAAAAAGCTGCTTCGCAATGCGCTGCGCAGCAGCTGGGTCCAGCGCGCTGTGGGATTTCTCGCGGCCGAGTATCTGCGGCTGGTCTGGCTGACCAACAGATTCAGTTTCGATCCGGCCAACGTCTATGACATCGTCGAGCCGCAGATGCCGGCGATCTTTGCGTTCTGGCACGGCCAGCATTTCCTGACGCCGTTCATCAAGACCAAGGAGAGCCATCTCGCCAAGGTGCTGATCTCGCGGCACCGCGACGGCGAGTTCAACGCCATCGCCGCCGAACGGCTCGGCATCGGCACCATCCGTGGCTCCGGCGATCATGGCGGCGCGTTTCACCGCAAGGGCGGGGTCGGCGCGTTCAGGGAGATGGTGCAGGCGCTCGCGGAGGGCTATAACGTCGCCTCGACCGCGGATGTGCCGAAGCGCGCACGCGTCGCGGGGATGGGCATCATCATGCTGGCGCGGGAATCCGGACGGCCGATCATGCCCTTCGCCATGGCGACCAGCCGATTCGTCCGGTTGCGCAATTGGGACAGCACCACCATCAATTTGCCATTCGGGCGAGGCGCATTGGTGGGAATCGCACCGGTTCACGTGCCGCCGGACGCCGACGCCGAGACCATGGAAAGATTGCGCCTGCAGCTGGAGGCCTATTTGAACGAGGCGACCCGTCTCGCCTACGAGAAGCTTGGGCGGGCGGAGGCAGGTCCCTCGAAGGCAAGCCCTGCGAAGGCAAGTCCTGCGAAGGCAAGTCCTTCGAACGCAAGCCTGCCGACGAACAGCCTTCCGGAGAAAAGCCTCTCGGAGAAAAGCCTTCCGGAGAACAAGAGCCTTGGCTAACTCCCTGCCGATGACGCTGCGCGTCTATCAGAAGCTGTCGTCCGCGGTGGTGCCGCTGGCGCCGGCGCTGATCAAGCGGCGGCTGAAACAGGGCAAGGAGGATCCGGAGCGGATCGGCGAGCGCCGCGGCATGAGCCGGGACGTCAGGCCGCATGGGCCTTTGGTGTGGATCCACGGCGCCAGCGTCGGCGAGGTGCTGGCCGCGGCGGCTTTGATCGAAAAGCTGCGCGCACTCAACATCCGCATCCTCCTGACGTCGGGTACCGTGACCTCGGCCGCGATCGTCGCCAAGCGGTTTCCCGCCGACATCATCCATCAGTACGTGCCTTACGATTCGCCGCGCTACGTGGCGCGCTTTCTCGATCACTGGCGGCCTTCTCTGGCGCTGTTCATCGAATCCGATCTGTGGCCCAATCTGATCCTGTCGAGCGCGGCGCGGCGGCTGCCGATGGTGCTGATCAACGGCAGGATGTCGCATCGCTCGTTCCCGCGCTGGCGCAGGGTTGCCGACACGATCTCCGCGCTGCTCGGCCGGTTCGACGTCTGCCTCGCGCAGTCGCGGGTGGATGCCGAGCGCTTCACCGCGCTGGGCAGCCGCAACGTCGTGACCACGGGCAATCTGAAGCTCGATGTGCCGGCGCCGCCGGCCGATGCCGCCAGGCTGGAGCGGTTGACGGCGCTGACCCGCGGCCGCCCGATCATCGTAGCGGCATCGACCCATCCCGGCGAGGAGGACATCCTGCTCGAAGCGCACCGGGCGCTGGCGGGATTCTTCCCGCAGCTCTTGACCGTGATCGTGCCGCGGCATCCCGGTCGCGGCGAAGCGATCGCCCGCACCGTCGCGGCTTCCGGCCTGCAGGTGGCGTTGCGCTCGCGCGAGGGACTGCCGACGGCGGCTTGCGAGATTTATGTCGCGGACACCATGGGCGAACTGGGATTGTTCTATCGGCTGGCGCCAATCGTGTTCATGGGCGGATCGCTGGTCGAACATGGCGGGCAGAATCCGATCGAGGCGATCAAGCTCGGCGCCTCGATCGTGCACGGCCCTCACGTCTTCAATTTCACCGATGTCTACGAGGCGCTCGACAGCGCGGGCGGCGCGCGGCGGGCCGAGACGCTGGAAGCGCTGGTGAAACAGCTCGGCCAGTTGCTGGGCGACCCTGTGGCGCGCGAATCCTCGCTGGCCGCCTCGGAGCGCGTCGTCGAACAACTCGGCGGCGCGCTCGACCGTACGCTGGCCGCGCTCGAGCCGTATCTGTTGCAGCTGCGGATCGAAATGGGAGCGGCGAATGCGTGAGCCGGCCTTCTGGCACCGGCCGCCGTCGCTGTTATCCTCGTTACTGATGCCGCTCGGCGCGCTCTATGGCCTGGTCACCGCACAGCGCATGCAAAGCGAGGGACTTGAGGCCGGCATTCCCGTGATCTGCGTCGGCAATTATCACGTCGGCGGCGCCGGCAAGACGCCTGCGGTGCTGGCGCTGACCAAGCTGCTGCGCGATCTCGGCGAGACGCCGGTCGTGCTCAGCCGCGGTTACGGCGGACGGTTGCGCGGCCCGGTCAGGGTCGATCCGGCGCGGCACCGCGCCGATGATGTCGGCGACGAACCGCTGATGCTGGCCCGCACGGTGCCGGTCATGGTCGCGCGCGATCGCACCGATGGCGTCGCGCTGGCGAAGTCGCAAGGCGCGACCGTGATCCTGATGGACGATGGTTTCCAGAATGCGTCGATTGCCAAGGACGCCTCCCTGATCGTGATCGACGGCGAGCGCGGTCTCGGCAACGGCCGCGTCTTCCCGGCGGGCCCGCTGCGCGCGCCGCTCTCGCCCCAGCTTGCCCGCACCGACGCACTGATCGTCATCGGCGATGGATCCGCGGCCGCGCCCGTCGCCGCCGCCGTCGCCGCGGCAGGCAAGCCGGTGCTGTCGGCGCAGCTTCGTCCCGACGCGGCGTCGGTCACCTCGCTGCGCGGCAAGCGCGTGCTGGCCTTTGCCGGGATCGGCGACCCCAACCGGTTCTTCAGGACGCTGCGGGCCTGCGGGCTGGAGGTGGTGCGGCAACGCGCCTTTGACGATCATCATCCGTTTTCGGAAAGCGAGATCGCCGAATTGATCGCGCAGGCGAGAGGCGATGCGCTGACGTTGGTGACGACGGAAAAGGATCTGGTCCGGCTGCGCGACGTCGCAGGGGCGCAAGCTATCGTGGCGTTCCCGGTGACGCTCGAGTTCGCCGACCCCGTGCAGCTACGGAAGTTTATCGCCGGCCGGCTGTTTCAGGCCCGCGAAAAGAATTTTCGCACGAACAGCTGACACGTAAGGTGGGCAAAGGCGCATTTGCGCCGTGCCCACCATTGGCCAGATCAAGATAGACCGGACGTCATTTGGTGGGCACGCTGACGCTTTGCTCACCCTACGATCCGCGCCTGACGTTACGCCTTCAGCGCCCTCGGAAAATGCCGCTGCAGCACCGCGCTCGGGATGGCATAGGCCTCCTGCAGGTCGACGCTCCAGTATTTCAACTCGTCGAGCGGGATCCGCGCATCGGTCACGGCGCAGCGCACATAGGTCCCGGGCGAGATCACGCGGAAATCGCCATCCAGATATTGCACCTGCGCTTCGCCATTGCCCGAGGGGCCGAATTTATTGAGCACGGTTGAAGTCTCCGACCAGTTCCCGGCCGCCGGGGCCGGGCTGAATATTTTTTCGCAAACTGCGATTTATCATAAATAGGTCATGTTGTCCGCCGGTTAAACCCACCGATTTGTGATGAAATTTCGCTTCCTGCGCATGCTAGCCTTGCGGCGGTGGGGCGCTTTCATTAAGCATCATCGCGACCGGCAACGAAATGCGCCTTCTGTCAGCGATCATATTCCCGGCGCTTTTTGCCGTGGCTTTTGCCGCGGATGCGGCGCCATTGGCTGCCCCGCACCAGGTCGATATCCCCTCCGGCCACAGCATATTGCACGCGCAGCTCTACAAGCCCGAGGGCCAGGGCCCTTTTCCGGTGGTGATCGCGCTGCATGGCTGCGGCGGATTGGCCGGCCGGTCGGAGCCGGTGCAGCCCCGCTATCGTGATTGGGCCGAGCAATTGATCCGGGACGGTCACGCGGTGCTGCTGCCGGACAGCTACGGCTCGCGCGAACTCGGCCCGCAATGCCGCGCCAATGAACACAAGGTTCACGCCCGCCGCGAGCGGGTCGAGGATATCATGGCATCCCGGCAATGGCTGGTGGAGCAGCCCTGGGCGGCGCACGACCGCATCAGCCTGCTTGGATGGGCGAACGGCGCCAGCGCATTGTTGTGGGCGGTGCGTCCGCAACTGTCATCACACAGCGTCGAACCCGATTTCCGCTCGGCGATCGCCTTCTATCCGGACTGCCGCATTTCGGCGGGCCTGGGATGGAGCGCACGGGTTCCGACGCTGCTCCTGATCGGCGCCAAGGACGACGTCAGTTCGCCGCCGGCCTGCCGCCAGATGATCGACGGAGCGCACGGACGCAGCGCGCTGGCGCGGATCGTGGTCTATCCCGGCGCCTATCACGATTTCGACCGGGCGAATCTTCCGCCGCACGCCATTGCCGGCAGCGCTGACGCGACGGTGCCGGAGCACGGCTATCTCGGCACCGATCCCGAGGCCCGCGCCGATTCGCAAAAGCGCGTCGCCGAATGGCTGGCGCGGTGAGTAGTCTCTAAAACAAGCTGCCCTGATCGACCGGTTTTGCAGTGCGCTTGGGCGCGGCGGGCTTCGGCTCGTCCGAGGCCGGCTTCGCCGGACCCTTTGCCGCCGGGCGGTCCGCATCCGCGGTGGCCGCGACGCGTCCGTCGGAAAATTCCAGATCGAGCCGCGCCCCCGGTCCGACGCCGGCGGCGGCGCGCACGGCGCGGCCCTGCTCGTCGCGCACCAGGGCAAAGCCGCGCGCCAGCACGCTGCGATAGGACAGGGCTCCCAAAAGCTGCCCGCTATGGGCGACTCGCGCCTGCAGGCGCTGGGTTGCGGTTGCGAGCGCGCGCCGCGCCCGCTCGGCCAGGCGAGCCACGCGCTCGCGGTCGCGCGCGATGGCATTGCGCTGCGCCTGGGCGTTGGCGAGTTTTGAGGCCTTCAGCCGGATCTCCAATCCAGAGAAGCGGTCGCGGCGGTTGCGCAGCAGCGTCCGCGCCGAATGCGTCATGCGCTCGCCGGAGACGGTCAGCCGATGCCGCGCTTGCGTCAGCTGCCCGCGCAACACCCGCACGGTGAGCCGGGCGCTGACGCCGGCGAAATGGCGAAAATGCAGATGCGTATTGGCTTTCAGCGCACGCGGCAGCGAGGCGCTGGCACCATCCAGCCGCTGCCGCGGGATCGCCAGCAGTTCGCCCGCGGCGGGCAAGGCGCGGGCGGCCGCGCGCAGCTCGCTGCGGCGGCCTTCCTGGGCGCGCTGCCAGCACAGCATCGCGCGCCGCGCCATCGCGGTGACTTCGACGAACAGTTCGCTGCGCACGGGGACCGCCATTTCGGCGGCGGCTGTCGGCGTCGGCGCGCGCTTGTCGGCGGCGAAATCGATCAGCGTGATGTCGGTCTCGTGGCCAACCGCCGAGATCAGCGGAATCATGCTTTCCGCCGCCGCGCGGACCACGATCTCCTCGTTGAACGACCACAGATCTTCCAGCGAGCCGCCGCCGCGCGCGACGATCAGAAGATCGGGGCGCGGAATCCTGCCGCCTGCCGGCAGCGCATTGAAACCGCGGATGGCGGCGGCGACCTGTTCGGCCGAGCCTTCGCCCTGCACCTTGACCGGCCACACCAGCACGCGGCGCGGAAAGCGGTCTTCCAGCCGGTGCAGGATGTCGCGGATCACCGCACCTGTCGGCGAGGTGACGACGCCGATCACCTCCGGCAGCCACGGCAGCAGCTGCTTGCGCGCCTCGTCGAACAACCCTTCGGCGGCGAGCTTCTTCTTGCGCTCTTCCATCAGCGCCATCAGCGCGCCAACGCCGGCGGGCTCGATCGCCTCGATCACGATCTGGTATTTCGAGGAGCCGGGATAGGTGGTGAGCTTGCCGGTGGCGATGACCTCGAGGCCCTCCTGCGGCTTGAAGCGCATCCGGCTATGGACGCCCTTCCAGATCACCGCCTCGATCTTGGCGCTCTCGTCCTTCAGCGCGAAATAGCAATGGCCGGACGAATGCGGCCCGCGGAAGCCCGAGATTTCGCCGCGCACCCGGACATGCCCATAGGCATCCTCCACCGTCCGCTTCAGCGCGGAGGAGAGTTCGGACACCGTGAATTCCGGTGCGTTGATCAGGGCTTCGAGGGCGGCCATCTCGGACAATCGATTCGCGGTTTTGGGACAGGGCCACAAGGTAGGGATTTTGGCCGGCACCGCAAATCGGCGCTTGCAGGCGTGTTTACTCTGTATTACAGAGAACTCTGGAATTTTGGAGATTTCGCAAGGGAGGATTGCGTCATGATCACCAGGATGTTGTCAGTCGGCTTCAAGGCCGTTGTCTGGGGCCTTGCCGTGGTCGGTCTTGCTGGGTTGGCGTTGGCAGCGCTGATTGCCACGCCGCTGCGGCAGCCGCCGGAGCTGGTCTCGATCTCGGAGACGGCGCGGGCCGTCGATCGCAGTGGGATGCCGGGACTGGGCCGGTTTCACGCCCGCGACGGCATCGAACTGGCGTATCGACATTACCCGGCCCGCGCGCCGGCGACCGGGCAGGCCGCCGTCCTGGTGCACGGCTCATCGGGGTCGAGCGTCGCGGTCCACGCGCTGGCGAAGGGACTCGCCGAGGCCGGCGTCGAAACCTACGCGCCCGATATTCGCGGCCATGGCGCATCCGGCACCCGCGGCGATATCGTCTATATCGGGCAGCTCGAGGACGATCTTGCGGATTTCGTCGCCGAGATTCGCAAGACTAATCCCACAGCACCACTGACCCTGCTGGGTCATTCGGCCGGTGGCGGTTTCGCGCTGCGGGTCGCAGGCTCCCCGATCCAGAACCTGTTTGTGCGCACGGTGATGCTCGCGCCCTATCTCGGCTACGACGCGCCATCCAGCCGCCGGGACTCGGGCGGCTGGGCCAACCCCGACATTCCACGTTTCCTCGCTCTTTCGGTGCTGCACCGCATCGGCATCCTCTGCTGCGAGTCATTGCCGACCATCGCTTTCGCCGTCCCTGCGAATACCAGCGCGATCCTGGCACCGACCTATTCCTATCGCCTGATGCGCAATTTCGGAGCCTCGCGCGATTATCGCGAGGATCTCGCCCGCGCCGGCAAGCCGGTCGCTGTAATCGCCGGCGCCGTCGACGAGTTGATGGTGCCCGACAGGTACAAGGATGCCGTCGGCGAACGTGCCCAGGTCAGACTGATTGACGGAGTCAATCACATGGGAATCGTCAGCGATCCCGCGGCGAGTTCCGCTATCGCCGAGGACGTAACAAAAACAGGGAACGGGTCATGACGAGCATGGATTCAAGGGAAGCCTCCTCGGCGCTGTCGGACATCAACGATATCGCGCGCCGCGTTCGGCAATCGACGATCTACAATATTGCCAGCCTGATGTTGATCATGTGGGGCGCGCTGGTGTTCGCCGGCCACATCGTCGCTCATTTCTTTCCGCGGAGCGCGCTTCTCATCTGGCTTGCGGTGACCGTGCTTGGCAGCGCGGGTTGGTTCGCCATCAGTGCGTCGACGCGGGCGCGTACCGGCGTGCGGAGTTTCGATGCCCGTTTCTTCGCGGCGTTCCTGTTGTTCCTCGGTTTTGGCTATCTCTGGACGCTGGGCCTGGGGCATTTCACGCCACGCCAACTGGATACGTTCTGGCCGCTGTATTTCATGCTGGTTTACACGATCGCCGGATTGTGGATCGGGCCTGCCTTCGTCGCGATCGGGCTCGGCATCACCGCGCTGACCTTGGTCGGCTATTTTTTCGTCGGCGACTGGTTCCATTTGTGGATGGCCTTCGTCAATGGCGGCGGTTTGATGCTGGGCGGCCTCTGGATGCGGCGGAGCTGACGCCATGGCTGAACTCGACGACATCATCCACCAGCCGCTGCGGCTGAAGATCATGGCGGCGCTGAACGCCCTGCCGGCGGCAGCGCCGGGGCTGGAATTCTCCCGGCTGAAGAAGCTGACGGGCGCCACCGACGGCAATCTCGGCGCCCATATCGAAACGCTTTCGAAGGCAGGTTACGTCGCGGTCGAAAAGGCCTTTGTCGGCAAGAAGCCGCAGACCACGGTCACCGCCACCGCGGCCGGCCGCGGCGCCTTCGCCCGCCATGTCGCGACGCTGCAGGAGATCATCGCGGCCTCGGCCCGGCAGGCTTGACTAGGCCGTCATTCCGGGGCGATGCGAAGCATCGAACCCGGAATCCCGATCTAAAGGAGATGCGCCAGACAATCTCGGGATTCCGGATCGGCGCGTTTCACGCGCCGTCCGGAATGACGGTGTGCTCGATTAACTTCCCCCCTTGCAGGAGGAGGCGGACTCGTGCGACCGACAGCCGACAAAACCTGGTCTGGCTGATCGCATGCACATCCTCCTGCTCGGTTCCGGCGGCCGCGAACACGCTCTGGCGTGGAAGATCGCGGCTTCCCCGCTGGTAACAAAACTCTGGTGCGCGCCGGGCAATGCCGGCATCGCGCGGGAAGCCGAATGCGTGGCGCTGGATATCGCCGACCACGCCGCGGTGATCGGGTTCTGCAAACAAAACGCGGTGGCGCTGGTCGTTGTCGGTCCGGAAACTCCGCTCGCCGCCGGGATCGTCGACGACCTCGCCAACGCCGGTATCAAGGCGTTCGGGCCGAGCAAGGAGGCCTCGCAGCTCGAGGGCTCCAAGGGATTTACAAAAGCGCTCTGCACCGAATTCGCTATTCCGACCGGCGCATATGGGCGCTTCGACAACGCCGCCGACGCATTGGCCTACGTCCGCAAGCAGGGCGCGCCGATCGTGGTCAAGGCCGATGGCCTTGCGGCGGGCAAGGGCGTGGTGGTCGCCATGACCCCAGCGGAAGCGGAATCCGCCATCGCCATGATGTTCGACGGCGCGTTCGGTGCCGCCGGCGCCGAAGTGGTGATCGAGGAATTTCTCAGCGGCCGCGAGGTCAGTTTCTTCGCGCTGTCCGACGGCGACACCGCGATCGCGCTCGCCTCCGCCCAGGACCACAAGCGCGTGTTCGATCACGATGAGGGACCGAACACCGGCGGCATGGGCGCCTATTCGCCGACGCCGTTCGTGACGGATGAAATCCACAGCCAGATCATGAATCGCATCATTCTTCCCACCGTCGCCGGCATGAAGGCGCGCGGCACGCCGTTCTGCGGCGTGCTCTATGCCGGCGTGATGCTGACGGCCGAGGGCCCAAAACTGTTCGAATACAATGTCCGCTTCGGCGATCCGGAATGCCAGGTGCTGATGCTGCGGATGATGTCGGACCTCGTGCCGGCGATGCTGGCCTGCTGCGACGGCCAGCTGAAGCATTTCGACCTGCGCTGGTTTCCGGAAGCAGCACTCACGGTGGTGATGGCGGCGAAAGGCTATCCCGGCGATTACGCCAAAGGCACTCGCATCAAGGGACTCGACGACGCCGCAAACGTCGAGGGCGCCGAGATCTTTCACGCCGGCACGGTCGCGATGGACGGGCAAATTCTCGCCAATGGCGGCCGCGTCCTGAACGTCTGCGCGACCGGCAAGACGGTCGCGGAAGCGCAGCAGCGCGCCTATGCGGCGGTCGACCGCATCCGCTGGCCGGAAGGCTTCTGCCGCCGCGACATCGGCTGGCAGGCGGTGGAGCGGGAGAAGCAATAGAGGCGGCCGAACCCGGCGGGATAGGCTGGAATTGCTGGCTTGGCCGGTTGGTCCTGATTGGCACGACGTCCACGATGCCCGCTAACCGGACGTCGAGGGACATGCCAAAGTTCGGCGCGAATGATCCGACCGGACTCCGCGCCGCTTTGGTTTGGGGCAAAAATCAAGACGTATAAACGCCGCGCCGCGCGGGCCATCCAGCAGCGCATCGTGCTCTTTTGTGACAAGATGATCGGATATTCGCGGTCCCATCCATCGAATCGAAGCCGGGAGTACGATTAACTCTCTCCGCTCATGCCGCGACGCACGCCCTCAAGCATCGCCTCAACCCACCCCATGCCTTGACACGTGATCCGAGGCGGCTGAACCCTGATGATCGGCCCACAGTGTGGCCATCGATTACCCAGGGCCCTCGCTCCGCTGTTATTTCGTAATCATCCGGCTTGTGGGGGGTGGAGGCGCTGCTGCGGGTGAGATGGCAAATGTCAGCCATGTGTTCCAGCCGGTGGGCCGATCCGAGCCGCCAAATTCTGCGTAGCCCTTGAGATTGATGTAACCTTGAAGGGTCTCGCTAAGGGGGAACACGTAGCCAAACTGCGGCCCGATGCCGAACACCTGCGATTGGAAGCACCCGACGTGATCGCCCGAGCCGCTGTCGCAGCCGATGTCTTTGTAGGCGTAGCCAACCAGACCCACCTGAACCTGCTTGGTCAGGAATTGCGATGCGCCCCAATCGAAGTGCAGGTCGACGCCATTCTGATACTGTGTTGCAGTATTTTTGAAGTTATAGGTAAACCCAAGCACACCTGAGAACTCGTGGCCGGTCGCCGGATTGAAATAAGTGTAGCCACCGCCTGCGTCGATCGCACCGTGCCCGATACCTAAATTCGACAAGCGGTCGGATTGATAGGCTCCAACAGGTATGTCGCCGGTGATGTAGGTCATGTAGTTGTTAACGCCGGCATTCCAACGCAAAGCGAATTGTGGGACCAGATCGCCAAAGCCCCACGTCGTATCGCTGATACTGTCAGATCGCATGAACGGGATGCTACCGCCGCCCGGTCCCGTTAGGCTCCCCGCCAATTGGCCCGCCAGAGTGGTGCTTACGACACCGTAGGCACTCACAAGGGATGCGGAAGCCTGGCCGCCGAGCACCGGCGTTGCGAATACATAGGTCGGGATCACAAAGCCAAGATCGCCGGTGGCGTTGAGCCTCAAATTCAGATTTGCGTTTACTGTAGCGTTGGCCGGAACCCTGCCGAGCGTGAATTCACGCGCACGCGCGACGTCGGCGCCGGCCGAGACCGAGGTATGATAATAGATATTAGCCAGCGACCAACCCGGTTGCTGAGGAGCGGCTGCGAGGCTTCCAAAGAAACCGGGCACCCAGAAACTCACGCCGCCTTCATCGGCCAACGCACACTGGGAAAAAAACATAATCGCGGGTGCCAAGACGATTGCAGCAAGGCCAAGTCTGCGTCGATGTGCCGAGATAGGCCGCCGGCATTTCGCCGCAGTCAGCGCGATTCTCGCTGTCATATTGTGCCCCGCAAGTGTGTCGGCTACGAATACAACTCGCCGACATCGTAACCCTGGAGCAGGCGGGACTCACCAAGTAAATTCAGCAAGGGTTCAACTGCCAAAAAAAAGATGAACACTGCGGCCAAAGGGCAACAGTTACTACGGCTGGAGTGTGGGGGTTGCTGGCACGTTTGAGGATGCGATTGATGCGAATGCCAGAGGCGACTACGCAAAGGCTCTGCGTCTTATTCGTCCGCTGGCTAACGATGGCGACGCGGCAGCTCAGTTCAATCTCGGGTTAATGTATATCACTGGCCACGGCGTGCAGCAGGATGATGCTGCCGCAGCATTTTGGTTTCGGAAGGCTGCAGACCAAGGCGACGCCGTCGCCGAGTTTCTACTCGGCAACCAATACGCAAACGGCAAAGGCGTACCGCAGGACTACAGTGAGGCGATGATCTGGTTTCAGAGGGCTGCTGAGCAAGGCCATCCCCTCGCCAAGCTCTGTCTCGGGGTCATGTAGGCCGAAGGCAGAGGCGTGCCGCAGGACTATGTTCGTGCCTACATGTGGTTCAGTCTATCGGCGGCACAGGGTGAGCAAAGAGCGGTCAAGACTCTAGAAATGGCCGAACGGAGGATGACCCCAGCTCAGATAAACGAAGCGCAGAAGCTCGCACGCGACTGGAAGCCAGCTACGCAACCAACTCCTCATTAAAGCTCTGCGGCCTGTCCCCCAACTTGCAACCGGACGACGCCGCGCGGTCAGTTCCCCTGGGAACGCTATGGCACCGTCGGCCACATCGGCAGCTAACAAAGATTTTATTGGTGATGGTGCGGTTGTCTCTTATCTAAACAACGAAGGAGATAACCATGAAACTTACGGCAATGGCACTAGCCTGTGCGTTCGCGCTCTCCAGCACCTCCGCATTTGCCCACACAGTTCGTCACGAATCGAACGTCAGGACCCCTCCCATGTATAGGGATGCTGCGCCGAAAGATGGCAATCCAAACGGCAATTTCAGCGGGTACGGGAAACGCGATGTGTGGGGCCACTGGGGCGCCTACTATGGGCCCATGATCCCCACAGGCGCCGGCGGTCGGTGAATGCGCTAATGCGAGCGAGACCGTACGACGTCGAACGCACCTATGCCCCCAAGACGGCACGACCGCGAAGAAACGCTCCTCGCCGCCACCGACGAGGTGATCGAATGAGTGCGTTCACTTCCGCTCCTGGGCACCTTTCAGACCCCGCGCGATCTCTGACTTGAGTCCGAGATACGCTGATACGGGACATGGCCTATCCGCAGCTCAGCTAACCGATAAAGAATTTCAGGCCGCTGGCATGTCGCCTCCAAATCGCCGCGGGGCAGAAAAAGGACCCGACGGGCAAATCACTTGGGCAATTTACCGCCCCCTCTGTCCAGCCCAAATCGAAAAAATATTCTGATTTTCAGAAGCCGCAAATCAGTCCATATATCCGCCGTCTCGCGCCCACAGGAGGGGCGCTTCGCGGTCGTCACGGACGTTGGTGCGGGATGCGGTGGACGTGGAAGTGCCCGTGACGAACGGCACTGACGCGGACGGCGAAGTCGTGTGGTCCTGACGCCTCGACGCTGGCGTTCAAGTTCTTGAGAAGCAAGCTTCTCAGGGATGACGGTGACAAAAAAGCCGATCACCGGGGAGAGCTCGAAGTAAGCCGTAAACCACTGCGCAGGGAAGGCCGGACTGCTTCCGCTGAACCTGTATGCTCGTGTGCACTCTCTTTTGTGCTTTTTGCACGCGAGACCGCGGGTGCAGCGCGCACCCGGTCTTCCCTGCGCCCTGACGACCGGGGGCGGAACGTTTCCTCTCAAAACTCGCGCGAAACGCGCGGCGAGATCGCGAAGTTGTGTTTGCAGTTGTTTCTCTCCGTCGTCATCACCTGCGAATGCGGGTGATCCAGTATTCCAGAGACGTCAATGATCGAGCCGAGAAGCCGCGGCGTACTGGATACCCCGCCTTCGCGGGGTATGACGGCTCTGGTTGGCGGGCGACGCCTAAATCAAATCCCCGCCCGCCGCCGAGGCCGTGGTGCCGTGCTCGCGGAACGCCTTGATGACGTTGCGGCCGACCTTCCAGCGGTGCACCTCGTCCGGGCCGTCGACCAGCCGCTGCGAACGCACCTGGGTGTACCATTTGGCCAGCACGGTATCCTGGCTGAAGCCGAGCGCGCCGTGCAGCTGGATCGCGGTGTCGATGACGTGATGCACCATGTGCGCCAGGTACACCTTGGCGATCGAGTTCTCCTGGGTGAGGTCGAGCCCCTTTTCCGCCTTGTAGGCGATGTGCAGCAGCATCAGCCGGCCGATATAGAGCTGGCTGGCGCATTCGGCGAGCATGAACTGCACCGCCTGGCGGTCGGCGAGCAGCACGCCGAAGGTCGAGCGTTTTGTCACGTGCGCGACTGCCATGTCGAGCGCGCGCTGGGCTTTCGCGATGTTGTGCATGCCGTGGCGCAGCCGTCCATAGGCGAGGCGGTGCTGGCCCATGTTGAAGCCGTTGCCCTCGCCGCCGAGCAGATTGTCGGCCGGCACCTCGAGATCCCTGATTTCGATTTCGGAGTGGCCGCCGTGAATGGCGTCCGCGTGTGGGCCCTCGATCGCCATGTTCTTGATGTTGCGCTTGATCCTGTAGCCGGGGTTCGGCAATTCGACGATGAAGGTCGAATACTGCTTGTGGCGCGGCGCGGTGGGATCGGTCTTGGCCATCACCAGCGCGATGTCGGCGACGCTCGCCGAAGACGAGAACCACTTCTCGCCGTTGAGGATGTAATTCTCGTTGCCGTCCTTCACGGCGGACGTCTGCATCCCGGTAGCGTCGGCGCCGGCGGCCTTTTCCGTCATCGAAAAGCAGATGCGCTTCTCGCCGTTCAGCAGCGGTTTGAGGAATTTTTCCTTCTGATAGTCGGTTCCGTGGGCGAGGATGGTCAGCATCGAGGCGTCGTCGGGCCCCTGCGTGTTCATCGACAGCGCGCCCAGCATGCTTTCGCCGAGCTCCATCTGCACCAGCGCGTTGGCGAGCGGGCCGAGGCCCATGCCGCCATATTCCTTCGGCACGAACGGGCACCACAGCCCCTGCGCGCGGGCCCTTGTGCGCAACCTGCCGAGCACCTCGTCGAGCGGTTTGGTATCCAGCTCCTTCTCGGCGGGGATGCATTCCTCCTGCACCCATTTGCGCACCTTTGCGCGGATCGCCTTGGCCTCGGAAGGAATCTCGAAATCGATCGACATGGCGCTTCCCCGTTCTGCTTTGCTGTTGGTCGGACTTGCCGGATGGCATATATCCGGGACGTGCCAGCGGCAACGACAAACAAAGTTTGAAGCAAGAGCTCATCGTCGAAACGGCGATGCCGTGATGGCCGCGAAGGAGTGCCAGAGAGATGCCCGATCTCGCCGACCTCTACCCCGGTTACGCGTCCGAATGGATCAACACCAATTCCGGGCGCATCTTCGCCCGCGTCGGCGGCAACGGGCCGCCGCTGTTGCTGCTGCACGGCTTTTCCGAAACCCATGTGATGTGGCACCGCGTGGCGCCGCAGCTGGCCGACCAATTCACGTTGATCATCGCCGACCTGCCGGGCTATGGCTGGTCGGACATGCCGGAGAGCGACAAGGATCACATTCCCTACACCAAGCGCGCGATGGCGCAGACCATGATCGAGGCGATGGAGCAGCTCGGCCATGTGCATTTTGCACTTGCCGGGCACGATCGCGGCGGCCGCGTCGCGTATCGTCTGGCACTGGATCATCCCGGCCGGCTGTCGCGGCTGGCGGTGCTCGATATCCTGCCGACCTATGATTACTGGGAGCGCATGAACCGGCTCTATGCGCTGAAGATCTACCATTGGACCTTTCTGGCGCAGCCCGCTCCATTGCCGGAAACCCTGATCGGCGGCAATCCGGATTTCTTCTTGCGCCAGAAGATGGCGAGCCAGACCAAATCGAAAACCCTCGATGCGATCGACAAGCGCGCGCTGGAGCATTATCTCACCGCGTTCCGCGACCCCTCGCGCGTGCATGCGATGTGCGAGGACTATCGCGCCGGCGCCTATGCCGATTTCGAGATCGACAGGAAAGATCATGACGCCGGCAACAAGATCACGATCCCGATGCTGGCGTTGTGGGGCGACGCCGGCATCGCCAGATCAGCGGCGACGCCGCTCGACACCTGGAAGAATTGGGCAACTGATGTCATGGGTGCGCCGATCGATTCCGGGCACTTTCTCACGGAGGAAAATCCGGACGCGACCGCCAAGGCACTGAAGGCGTTTTTTGAGGCGTGAGGGGGTGCAAGTGGAGCCCCACACCCACTCGTCATACCCGCCATCGGGTCTCGCCTTCGGCGAGCCCGACGACAGGCTCCGCCGGGTATTCAGTACACCGCGGCCTATCGACCAATCCACTGGCGTCTCTGGAATACTGTCATCATCCGCTTACGCGGATGATGACAGCAGTGGTTGTTCTACCGTCGCACCCTGAAAAACTCCTTCAGCAGCGTCGCCGCCTCGGTCTCGCCCACGGCCGAATAGACTTCCGGCACGTGATGGCAGGTGGGCGAGGCGAAGAAACGCACGCCGGACTCGACCGCGCCGCCCTTGGGGTCGGGTGCGCCGTAATAGAGCCGCCTGATCCGGGCAAACGAGATCGCGCCCGCGCACATCGTGCAGGGCTCCAGCGTGACATAGAGGTCGCAATCGACCAGCCGCTCGGTCCCGATGGCCTCGGCGGCCTGCCGGATCGCCAGGATTTCGGCATGCGCGGTCGGATCGCGGTCGGTCAAAGTGCGGTTGCCGGCCGTGGCGATGACCTCGTAACCCCTGACAATGACGCATCCGATCGGAACTTCGCCGGCTTTTGCGGCGTTTTTCGCCGTTTTCAGGGCCAAATCCATGAAAGAAGGGGCGGTCATCCCTCGTATCATCGGAAGAAACCTGCTACTGGAGGGCCATTCAGCAAAAGTGGATACCGATTTTGCGTGAGATTGCGCCTTGAGCCAAGAGCGCGCGCGATGTCGCTATGACAGCCCATCCACATCCGCCTGATCGCCATTTCATCTTTAAACGAGAGACTATTCATGCCCCGCGATAACGACAAAAACAACGATTCCCGCGGCCGGCGTGACCGGCCGGGCGGCGGCAAGGGCCGTTCCGGCGCCGCGCGGGGTCCCGAGAAGAAGTTCGCCAAGCGCGCCGGCAAGGATTTCAAGGGCAAGGGTGAGGGCGAGAAGCGCCCCTATGCCGCCAGATCCGAGGGCGCCCGGTCGTACGACAAGAAGCCCTATGCGGGCGCCGGCAAGCCTTACGCCGGCAAGCGCGACGACCGCTCCCGCGAGGACCGTGGCGGCGAAAAGCGGTCCTACACGCCGCGCGGCGACCGCCCGGACTTCAAGCGCGATGACCGCGCGCCGCGTGGCCGGGATCGCAATGGCGCCCCTGGAGATCGCGGCGATGCGCGACCCGCCGCGCGTTTCCAGGACCGGAAATTCGGCGACAAGAAGCCGTACACGCCACGGGAAGGCGGCGGCGAGAAGCGGCCCTACACCCCGCGCGGCGAGGGTTTTCGCAAGGACGGCGATCGCCCGCGGGGAGACCGCCCGTATAGTCCGCGACCGCCGCGGGATGGCGATCGGCCGGCGAGAAAATTCGGCGGCGACAAGAAGTTTTCGCGCGGCGCGCCCGACCGTGGTCCGCGCAAGGATTTCGGCAGCCGCCCGGATCGGGGGCCTCGCAAGGATTTTGGCGGCCGCAACCGGGATCGCAACAGCGACCTGGGGGATCGCGGCGATTCAAAGCCCTGGCAGAAGCGCGATGCTGCTTCACCGGACCATGTCGGACGCAACTCGCGTCCCCCCCGCGACGGCGCCCGAACTTTCGAAAAGCGCAGTTACGACAAGCCGCGCTTCGACAAACCGCGTGAGGATCGCGGCGGCGACGAGCGTCCGCGGTTTTCGCGGCCGCGCGAGGATCGCCCGCAAGGCGATCGTCCGTTCCGCGAGCGGCCGAAATTCGATCGCCCCCGCGAGGACCGTCCGAAATTCGAGCGTCCACGCCGGGATCGCGACGACGACCGCGGGGAGGGACGCTCCTCCTGGCAGGAACATCCGCGCAGCGATGCCGACCGGCCGCGCCGCGACAATGAGGACGACAGCAAGGTTTTTGCAAAGCGCCCGGCCTTCGGCGGCCGCGGCGCCTATCGCGAGCGCGCGCCCGAGGAGCGGCGCACCGCGCGGCCGCCGCGGGTCAAGAAATCCGGCGAGCGCATCGCCAAGGTGGTGTCGCGGGCGGGTCTGGCCTCGCGCCGCGACGCCGAGGAATGGATCGTGCAGGGTCGCGTCAGCGTCAACGGCCGCGTCATCAATTCGCCGGCGCTCGATGTCACCGAGAGCGATGTCATCGCCGTCGACGGCAAGCCGTTGCCGCCGCGCGAGCGCACCCGGCTGTTCCTGTATCACAAGCCGCGCGGACTGATGACCACCCATGCCGACCCCGAAGGCCGGCCGACGGTGTTCGACAACCTGCCGGAAAATCTGCCGCGGCTGATCTCGATCGGCCGGCTCGATTTCAACACCGAGGGACTGCTGCTCCTGACCAATGATGGCGGGCTCGCCCGCGCGCTCGAACTGCCGGACACCGGCTGGCTGCGGCGTTATCGCGTGCGCGCCCATGGCGAGGTGACGCAGGCGCAGCTCGACGAGCTGAAGAAGGGCGTCGAAGTCGACGGCGTCAAATATGGTCCGATCGATGCTGTGCTGGAGCGCGATCAGGGCGCCAATGTCTGGCTGGTGTTTGCGATCCGCGAAGGCAAGAACCGCGAGGTCCGCAACGTGATGGCGCATCTTGGCCTCGAGGTGAACCGGCTGATCCGGGTGTCCTACGGTCCGTTCCAGCTCGCCGAACTCGAGGAGGGTCAGGTCGAGGAGGTCAAGACGCGGGTGCTGCGCGAGCAGCTCGGCGAAAAGATCGCAGCCCTCGCGGGTGCGGACTTCAACCGGCCGATGCCGGGCGACGTCGCGGCGGAGGCAGCGACCGATGAGGCTGCACCCCGCGGCAAGAAACCGTTCAAGCCGGCCGGCAAGAGCGGGCTGATCGCCGATCGCAAGGGCCGCCGCGTGCTGGTGCAGCGCACCGGCAGCGAGGAGGCGCGCGCGCGCAACGAGCTTGATGCTAGCGGCTACGGCCCGCCGCGCCGCCCGCAGCGCGGCTATCACGGCAAGCGCGACCTCAAGCCGCGGGACGAGTAAGGACCAATGCGCGTCGTCGGTGGACGCCTGAAGGGTCGCAATCTCGCGTCGCCATCGTCGCGCGACATTCGCCCGACGGCGGACCGCTTGCGCGAGTCGCTGTTCAATATCCTCGTTCATGCCTATGACGATCCGATCGAAGGCGCGCGCGTGCTCGATTTGTTCGCCGGCACCGGCGCGCTCGGCATCGAGGCGGTCTCGCGCGGTGCGGCGTTCGCGCTGTTCGTCGACAACGGCGCCGAGGCGAGGGCGCTGTTGCGCAACAATGTCGAGGCTCTCGGCCTCGGCGGGGTGACAAAAGTGTATCGTCGCGACGCCACCGACCTCGGTCCGGCGCACCCGATGGAGCCGTTCTCGCTGGTGTTTCTCGATCCGCCCTACCGCATGAAGCTCGCCGAAAAGGCGCTCGTCTCGTTGCGCGATGGCGGCTGGCTGACGCCGGGCGCGCTCCTGGTGGTGGAAGAGGCCAAGGCCGCGGCGTTCGCCGCGCCGGATGGTTTCGAGGAACTGGAACGGCGGGTGTACGACGATACGGAGTTCGTGTTGTTGCGAGGGGGCGAGGCGGGTGCCCGATCATAGCTCGTCATGCCCCGCGAAGGCCGGGCATCCAGTATTCCACAGACGTCAGTGATAAACTTCGAGCGGCGCGGCGTACTGGATCGTCCGCCTTCGCGGACGATGACGGCGGAGAAACGCCCCCTACCTTCGCCCGAACAGCTTCTCGATATCGCTCAGCTTCAATTCGACATAGGTCGGGCGGCCGTGGTTGCACTGGCCGGAATTCGGCGTGTCTTCCATCTCGCGCAGAAGCGCGTTCATCTCTTCCGGCTTGAGGCGTCTGCCGGCACGGACCGAGCCGTGGCAGGCCATGGTGGCCGCGACATGCATCAGCCGCCGCTCCAGCGGAAGTGCTTCGTCCCATTCTTCCATATGCTCGGCAAGATCCCGCAGCAGCGCGCCGGCGTTGGTCTTGCCAAGCAGCGACGGGGTCTCGCGCACCGCGACCGCGCCTGGACCGAAGGATTCGATCGCAAGCCCGAACGACGCCAGTTCCTCGGCACGGGCGAGCAGCCGCTCGATGGTGGCTTCATCGAGTTCGACGATCTCGGGTATCAGCAGGATCTGCCGCTGCACGCCGTTCCTCGCAAGCGAGGCCTTCAGCCTCTCGTAGACGATGCGCTCGTGCGCGGCGTGCTGGTCCACCACGATCAGTCCGTCGCGGGTCTGCGACACGATATAGGTCTCGTGGATCTGCGTCCGCGCCGCGCCGAGGGGACGGTCGATCAAATCCGCCGATGGCTGCGCCTCGAACCGCACGTCGGCGGTGGGCGTGCCGACATCAAATGCGGCCTGTCCGGGTTCGGCGAAGGCGGTCGCCGCCGAACCTTCGAAGCCAGGTCTTGGGCCGACCGGATAGGCCGGCGAGCGCCGCCAGTCCCAATTGCCGGGCCGCGGCGCAAAGGACGGGCGGAAGGAGGCGAGCGCGGCGCCGTCGCTGTTGGCGGCGGTGCGCTTGCCCTCGCGGGCCAGGCCCTCCTTCAGCGCGTGCACGATCAGCGCGCGCACCAGTCCGGCGTTGCGGAACCGCACCTCGGTCTTGGCCGGATGCACATTGGCATCGACCTCGGCGGAATCGAGCGTCACGAACAGCGCCACCACCGGATGGCGGTCGCGCGGCAGATAGTCGGAATAGGCCGCGCGCACCGCGCCGATGATGAGCTTGTCGCGCACGGGGCGGCCGTTGACGAACAGATATTGGCCGAGCGCGTTGGCGCGCGTCAGCGAGGGCACGGCGGCAAAGCCCTCGACCACGACGCCGTCGCGCTCGGCGCGCACTTCGATGGCGCAACCGCGAAAATCCGCCCCCAGGATATCGCCGAGCCGGGTCAGCCGGCCGCTGGCGCCGGGCAACGCGGCGGCCCAGGCGACCGGCGCGCGCTCCTCGCCGGCGAGCGTAAAGGCGATGTCGGGCCGCGCCATCGCGAGGCGACGCACCACCTCGCGGATCGCTTCCGCTTCGGTGCGGTCGGTCTTGAGAAACTTCAAGCGCGCCGGCGTCGCGTAGAAGAGATCGCTGACCTCGACGCGGGTGCCCTGGCCAAGCGCCGCCGGCATGATCGCGGATTTGATCCCGCCCTCGACCGACTGCGACCAGGCATGCGGCTCGCCGGCATGGCGCGTGGTGATGCCGAGCTTGGCCACCGCGCCGATCGAGGGCAGCGCCTCGCCGCGGAACCCGAGCGTGCGGATATGCAGCAGATCCTCATCGTCGAGCTTGGAGGTGGCGTGGCGATCGACGGCGAGCGCGAGATCGCTATGGCTCATGCCGCTGCCGTCGTCGGTGATGCCGATCCGCCGCCGTCCGCCACCATCGGTGAAGACATCGATCCGGCTGGCGCCGGCATCGATGGCATTCTCCACCAGTTCCTTGACCACGCTCGCCGGTCGCTCGACCACTTCGCCGGCGGCGATGCGGTTGACGACCTGTTCGGGAAGCTGGCGGACGGGCATTCGGATTCCAGGCGACTCGGGGAAGCGGAAGCCTCAATCTAGGGACTTTTGCAGTGCGGCGGGAGGGCGAAGGCGACTAATACCCAAGCGCTTTCGCCGGCTCTCCCGGCTGTTCACGGTCAGTCGGGCGCCCGTGGACCAGTCCAGGAAAGGCTCGTTCACGCAAAAAGGATGGGACGGCGGTCGCGCGCCCGATCCGCCTTCAAATGCACCTGAATGGCGGGAACATTGTGACCGGTGTCGACTGGGTATATCGTTTAGAAAAGTCAAAAAAGCGTCGGGAGGGATGTCCATGTGCCAGCTGTTCGCTCACCAGCCTCAACGGGACTATGAATCGCAGACCAGATCGCTTCGCATCGATGGTCATTCCACATCGATCCGGCTGGAGATGGCGTTCTGGGATACGCTGGAAGAGATCGCCAGCAAGCAGGACATGAGTCTCGCGAAATTCCTTTCACGCCTGCACAGCGAGGTTCTCGATCATTGCGGCGAAGTGCATAATTTCGCTTCGCTGCTGCGTTGTTCCTGCCTGATCTATCGGTCGAGAGCCGTGGCGGCTGCGCCCGATCTTTTGGACGGCCCGGCGCCGCGGCTGGTCGCGGCCGAATAGTCGCATCAAACGTCGACGGCTTCGCTCACCGGAATCGTCGCGGCCTTCCCGGATGCGCCATTGCGTATCCGGGGTAGCCGCTCGGGCGCCCGGCTAGATTTCCTTTCGCTGCATGGCGCCGGCGATGTGATCCGCCTGCCGGGTAGCAAGCGCCACGATGGTCAGCGTCGGATTGCAGGCCGCGCCGCTGGTGAACTGGCTGCCATCCGAAACGAACAGATTCTTGATGTCGTGGGTCTGCCCGAATTTATTCACCACACCATCCCTGGCCTTTGCGCTCATGCGGTTGGTGCCCAGATTGTGGGTGCTGGGATACGGCGTGGTCGGATAGGTAACCGTCGCACCGACCGCCTCGTAGACCGCGGCACCCTGCTTGTAGGCGTGGTTGCGCATCGCGACGTCGTTGGGGTGATCGTCGTAGTGGACGCTGGCGACCGGCAGGCCAAACTTATCCTTGGCTTTCGGGTCGAGCGTGACGCGGTTGGTTTCCTGCGGCATGTCCTCGCCGACCAGCCACATCCCGGCCATCCGTGGATAGCCCTCCATTGCTGACGTGAACGGGCGGCCCCAGGCGCCCGGATTGAGGAACGCCGCCATGAAGGGCAATCCAAGCGACAATGTTTCCATCTCATAGCCGCCCATGAAGCCTCGCGACGGATTGTGCCGCGCTTCATCGCGGATGATGCCCGCCATCGTGGTGCCGCGGTACATGTGAACCGACCTGTCGAACACCGCGTAGACGCTGCCGGTCATGTGACGCATGTAGTTGCGGCCGACTTGTCCCGAAGTGTTGGCGAGGCCATCGGGGAACATACTGGACGCACTGTTGAGCAGAAGCCTTGGGCTCTCGATCGAATTGCCGGCGACGGCGACAACACGGGCCTTCTGGCGATGCAGGTTTCCGGACACGTCGGCATAGAGCACGGCGACGACCTTGCCCGAGGCATCGTGCTCGATCTGCAGCGCCATGCTGCTGGGGCGGACTTCAAGGTTACCGGTCGCTTCGCCCTTCGGGATTTCCGCATAGAGCGTCGACCATTTCGCGCCGGACTTGCAGCCCTGGAAACAGAAGCCGATTTGCTGGCATGAGCCACGGCCGTCGCGTGGCTCACTGTTGATCGCCATCCGTCCGGTGTGGACTTCCTTGTAACCGAGCTTCTTGGCGCCGGCTTCCATCACCTTGAAATTGTTGTTGCCCGGCAATCCCGGAATGTTGTTGGTGCGGGTCACGCCCATCTTGTCTTCGGCCTTGGCGTACCAGGGCTCCATTTCGGCAAGCGTGATCGGCCAATCCAGCAGATTGGCGCCGGGCACGTTGCCGTACGTGCTCTTGACCCGGAATTCATGTTCGTCGAACCGCAGCGACGCGCCGGCCCAATGGACTGTCGAGCCGCCGACCGATTTGACGATCCACGCCGGCAGATTGGCGAAATCCTTGGCGACGCGCCAACTGCCCGATGTCGTTCGCATGTCGGTCCACGCCAGCTGTGTGAAGCTCTCCCACTCGTTGTTGATGAAGTCCTGCAGCTCGATGCGCGGGCCGGCCTCGAGGATCACGACCTTGACGCCCTTCTGCGCCAATTCGTTGCCGAGTGTTCCACCGCCGGCGCCGGAGCCGACGATCACGACTACGCCATCGTCATTTAGATCGAATTGTGCCATGTGCTGTCCTCCCAACTGATGTTCTGTCCGACGTCTTGCTCAGACCTTCGGCAGCCAGTCGATGTCGTTGAAACCGCGCTTGATGTAACCGCCATGTTCGGCGGACGAGCCCTCGTAGCCGAATTTCGGCCACAGCTCTTCCTGGTTGTAGAGAGAGACGACGAGGTCGGAGCGGACCTTCTTGAAGAAGTCGGTCTGCTCGATGCCCTGCAGCAGGACGACGCGGTCGGCCTCCCAGGGTACTTGCGCGTAGGCAACCTTGTGCCGGTCCTGCGCGTCCTGATCGAGACGCCGAACACCATCTTCAAGCAGCGCCTTGGTCGCGGGGTCCTTCGCGGCCTTGGCATCCCACGGCTTGATCGCCGTGATGTAGTAACTGTCGACCAGCATGTCGTGCGGATAGATATCGCGCGCCACCTTCACCAGCGTCTTCAATGTCGCGGGTGTCAGCGTGGTTGCATCAGCAGCCCACGCATCCTCGATGCCAAGCCCGGTGCTTGCGGCAACGGCGACGACAGGAACGGTGCTCGCCGCACCCTGCAGAAAGACCCGGCGGCTGTATTTGCCTCGACGATCGACTTCTCTCATGGGTATCCTCCATTGAACGTTTTTGTTGATTGCGTATTTAGCCGAAGCGACCACCTTTCTGGATCACCTCGATCTTGTAGCCATCGGGGTCGGAGACGAAGAAGAAGCGCGCCAGCGTGGCGCCGTCATGCTTGAAATCGCGCAGCGGCCCCGGCGACAGTTTCTCGCGCTCGAAGCGGGCGTGTTCGGCATCGAGATCGTCGATCACGACAGCGAGGTGGCCATATCCGTCGCCCACATCGTAGGGCTTCTTGCGATCGAAATTCACCGTCAGTTCGACCTCGAATCGCGACGACGGATGACGCAGGTAGATCAGCGCAAAGTCCGCGAATTTGAGATGGTCGGCCACCTCTAACCCGAACGCGCGCGCGTAGAAGTCGAGCGATCTGGCTTCGTCGAGTACGCGGATCATCGAGTGGACCGGCTTTGCCATTCAGTGCAGCTCCTCAAGATAACTCACGATCGCCGTGCGAATTTCGGATCTGGATTGCTTGTAGGGCATCACCGCGCCAGGAATCATCGCCTGCGGATCTGTCAGCCAAGCGTCGAGCCTTTGCTCGTCCCATTCGAATTTTGCCGTCGCAAAACCCGCCGAATAGCGAAATCCCTCGGCCGTTCCGGCCCCGCGTCCGACGATATTGAACAGGGTTGGTCCCTGCCGCGGCGGATCCGAGGCGTTGGTAGTGTGGCATGTGGCACATTGCTGCTTGAAGAGCGCGGCGCCGTCGGCCGGCTTTGCCGCCGGCAAGGACATTTGTGCCGATGCGACGCCGACAGTCGCTGTCGCGCTGCAAAATCCCAGTCCCATGGCGAGTATGACGCGTGGTGTCTTCATGGATATTACCGTTGGCGCGAACCGAGCTTAAGTCGTCGCTGACCCGCGGTG
The DNA here is from genome assembly GCF_900129505.1 of Bradyrhizobium erythrophlei. Taxonomy (NCBI): domain Bacteria; kingdom Pseudomonadati; phylum Pseudomonadota; class Alphaproteobacteria; order Hyphomicrobiales; family Nitrobacteraceae; genus Bradyrhizobium; species Bradyrhizobium erythrophlei. The sequence goes on from NZ_LT670818.1 coordinate 3,808,487, forward strand.
GTAGTAGCCGGCTGTTTTATGGTGCAACGAAATGGCCGCGGTGTCGCGAATGCTGCGCCGCGCAGAAGCCGCCTCTAGTCGTCCAGCCGCGCCGAGCCGCGCTTGGACTTGACGTCGCTGCGGCGCTTCTTGCCTTCCAGCCGGCGCTGTTTCGATCCCAGGGTCGGCCGGGTCGGCCGCCGCGGGGTGGGCCGCACCGACGCCTCGCGCAGGAGCTCGAGCAGCCGGTCGATCGCATCGGCGCGGTTGCGCTCCTGGGTGCGGAAGCGCTGGGCGTGGATCACGATCACGCCGTCCTTGGTCATGCGCTGGCCGGCGAGCCTGTTGAGCCGGGCCGCGACATCGGCTGCCAGCGCGATCCGGCGCGTATCGAACCGCAACTGGGCCGCCGTGGAGAGCTTGTTGACGTTCTGCCCGCCCGGCCCGGAGGCACGGACGAAGGAGACCTCGATGTCGTTCTCGTCGATGGAAAGGTCGCGGGAAATCCGCAGCATGGCGTCACCGGAGGGCCGCTTATCCCCCGATGGGATTCGGCTGAACGCAGGATAGCGGTTTTGTGCGGTGTGCGCTCGACGGATGGAAGGGGAGGGGCCCGTTCCTCGGACGTGGCGCAGCGCCCTTGGCCGTGGTGCGCCGCTGATCCGGGGTCCATCCGCGAATGAAGAGCGTGGGTCCCGGCTCTGCGGCGCACCGCCGCGAGGCGCTGCGCCGCGTCCAGGACATCGGACAGGAATAGTGGCTACGCTAGTCTTTCGCCGTCGGCGGCGGGGTCGCAGCCGCGGCCGCGGCGGGCTGGGCTGCGGCCTGCGGCGCGCGGCCGACAATCACGGTCAGCAGACCCTGGCCCCACAGTCGCTGCGCGGCCTTCTTGGCGTCGTCGAGGGTCACGGCGTCGACGATGGCGTTGCGCTTTTCGATGTAGTCGATCGGAAGCTTGTCGAGCTGGTATTGCAGCAGCGCGGAGGCGAGCTTCGAGGATGTATCGAGCGCCAGCATCTGGGAACCCTTCAGATAGGACTTGGCCTCGTCGAGCTCGGTCTGGGTCGGGCCATCCTCCGCGATCTTTCGGATTTCCTTTTCGATGGCGTCGACGGTTTCGCCGGCGCGATCGGCGCGGGTGCCGGTATTGCCGACGAACAGAGCGGAATGGTCCATCCACAACAGCGATTCATAGACCGAATAGGCGAGCCCGCGCTTCTCGCGGACCTCGTGATAGAGCCGCGACGACAGCCCGCCGCCGCCGAGAATGTGGTTGACGACATAGGCGGCCATGAAATTCGGATCGTGGCGCATGACGCCGGGGCCGCCGAAGGTCACGACCGTCTGCGGCACGTCGAGCGGGATGAACGCGCGCTCCGGCGGCTTGACGGCTTCAATGTCGGGGACCGGCGTCAGGCTGGCCTTGGCCGGCAATCCGCCGAAGGTCTTGTCGAGCAATGCGCCCAGCGTGCCCGGGTCGACGTCGCCAACCACGGCGATCTTCAGCGTATCCCTGGCCAGCACGCGATGGACATAGTCCTTCAGATCGGCGATCTCGATCTTCGGCACGCTTTCCAGGTTACCGTTGGCCTGCCTTCCATAGGGGTGGTCGCCATAGGCCATTTCCAGGAACTTGCGCCCCGCCAGCGCGGAAGGATTGGTGGTATCGCGCCTGAGGTTCGAGATTACCTGCGAGCGGATCCGTTCGACGTCGGCGCTGTCGAAATGCGGCGATGTCAGCGACATCCGCAACAGGTCGAACGCCTCGTCCTTGTTGTCCTTGAGCATGCGCAGGCTGCCGCGGAAGGAATCCCGCGTCGAAGCGAAGCTCAGTTCGATGGCGCGGCGGTCGAGCCGTTCGTGGAAGGTGTTGGAATCCAGATCCCCCGAACCCTCATCGAGCGTGTCGGCGACCATGTTGCCGACGCCGGGCTTGCCGGCCGGGTCCTGGGCGGCGCCGCCGCCGAAGGCATATTCCATCGCGATCAGCGGCACGGTCGCGTCCTGCACGAACCAGGCCTCGATGCCGCCTGGCGAAATCAGATGCTGGATCTTTGCCGCCGCGTGGGAAGGCGCCGACGAAAGCGACGCCGTCGCGAGGCCGGTTAAGACCATCAGGGCAAAGCGTCGTGCGAAAATTCCGATGTTGCTCACGAACGCTTCTCCTCGCGCTTGGCCGTGGTGTCCTTGATCAGATAGCCGGTCACGGAACGCTTCTTGTCGAGCCATTTCTGCGCGGCGGCTTGGACCTGTTCGGCGGTGACGGCGCGAATGCGGTCGGGCCAGCTGCGAATGTCCTCGATGCTCAGGCCCGTGGTCAGCGCGCCGCCATACCAGCGCGCCAGCGTCGCCTGGTTGTCCTGGGCGTAGATCGCCTCCGCGATCAGCTGGGTCTTGACGCGCTCGAGGTCCTCCGACCGTACCGGGTTCTGGCAGACCTCCGCGATCACGCGGTCGATCACCTGTTCGATCTGCGAGAACTCCACGCCCGGCTTCGGCGAGGCCGAGATCGAGAACTGGGTAGCATCGAGCGAGGTACCCTGATAGCCGGCGCCGGCACTGACCGCGAGCGGCTTGTCGACCACCAGCGCGCGGTAGAGATAGGAGTTGTTGCCGCTGCCCATCAACTGCGCCAGCACGTCGAGCGCCGGGCTTTCGCCGGCGGCGGCCGTGGTGGCGGAGGGCACCAGATAATAGCGCTTCAGGCTCGGCTGTTCGACCCTGGCATCGGCGAGCGTGACGGTGCGCGGCGCGACCGGCTCGGGCTCCTGCGGCCGTAGGCGCCGCGCCGGGATCGCAGGCTGCGGCGTAACCTGGCCGAAGGTCTGTTCCGCCATCGGGCGGATATCCTTGGCGTCGACGTCGCCGGCGATCACCAGGATCGCGTTGTTGGGGGCGTAGAAGCGCCGGTAGAACGCCAGCGCGTCTTCGCGGTCGAGCTTCTCGATTTCCTGGTGCCAGCCGATCACGGGGCGGCCATAGGGGTGATTGAGATAGAGCGCCGCCATGATCTGCTCGGTCAGCCGCGCTTCCGGATTGTTGGCAACGCGCATGTTGTATTCCTCGAGCACGACGTCGCGCTCGGGCAGCACGTTCTCGTCCTTCAGGATGAGGCCGGTCATGCGATCGGCCTCGAACTCCATCATCTTGCTCAACTGCTCGCGCGGCACGCGCTGGAAATAGCCGGTGTAGTCGACCGAGGTGAAGGCGTTCTCGTTGCCGCCGATCCGCAGCACGGTCTGGGAAAATTCGCCGGCCGGATGCTTGGCGGTGCCCTTGAACATCAGATGTTCTAGAAAATGCGCTAGGCCCGATTTGCCCGGCGTCTCGTCGGCGGAGCCGACCTTGTACCAGACCATCTGGGTGACCACCGGCGTGCGGTGATCGGGGATCACCACGACCTGCAGGCCGTTGCCGAGGGTGAAGCTTGCCGGGGGATCCGACGTCACCGTGGTCTGGGCGAGCGCGCGCTGCGAGGCGAGCGAGGGAACAATAACCAGCGCCAATGCGGCGGCGATCGGGAGTGCGATACGAAGTCGTGAAGTCATGGCGTGTGAAGTCATGGCGTGTGAAGTCATGGCGTGTCTTGACCGCCGTCAGCCCGGCTATCGGCCGATCGCGGTCGCTCCTTCTTGGCTTGAGCAATTTCGGGGCTGCAAAGCTCTGCCGCCGGTTCTGGATTCGAGACGTCGTCTCCGGTCATTCCGGCGAGCCCGGGGCAGGGGCCGACGTCAGCAGAAGCCGGCCGCAGCGACATGGCGCCAGACGTTCTCTGGGGCCCGCGCCACCGATCAATTGCCGACCTCTTTGCCCGTCATCACGTCGATATGCGTATCCAGCGATTTCCGGTCGTCCGGCCCGGTACCGTAAGCGAAATTCGGCGACGGCGTCTGGTAGCCGGCAGGTGGTTGGGTCAGGGTTTGGCGTTCCGGTTCGCCGGTGAACGGGACCGCCTCGGGCTTGTTGCCCTTGAATATGCCAAACAGGCCGCCGTTATAGCCGAGCTGGGCCGGGCTCAGCGCCGGGTTGGTGGAAACGCCCGGCTGGATCGGCTCGCTACTGGTGTGGGCCGGGGCGGCCGTCCTGCCGACATTGAGTTCGGCCGGGGTCAACGGACGCGCGGCTTCTTCGGGGGACTTGGCTCGTTCTTTCTTGCGCGCCGCGATCGCGGCCTTGCGCCGCGCCTCGTCGGGATCCTTCGGCCAGTTCGGATCCTTGATTTCGCCCCTGACGCTCTCCGGCGGTGGCAGATCGAGCTTGGGCGGCACCACCAGCGGGGACCGCTCGCGGTAGTCGATGCCCTTGTGCTCCATATTGGTGCCGCCGATGCCGGTCATGATGTTTTCGATGATCTTCTCTTCGAAGGTCTTGTCGTCCTCGTCGTCTTCCTGGGCGCGGGCGGCTCCCGCCGTCATCACCAGACCGACGCCGAGGGCGACCACGGCAAGCCGCAGGGCGCGCCTCGTCGTCTTCGACGAGTTCTGCACCATCCAACCGTTGGCTTCGGTGTCGCGCATCGCTATTCCCGTCCAAAGCTTCCGTGTGAGCCGCACGCCGATCAAGGCGCAAGCTTCGCACCTTCCGGGCACCATTCAGGGCTGCGTATCAGCCGGGATCAGGGCGCTTTTGCGGCGGGTACCCCCAGGAAAGAGTCATACAGCAGGCCCGCCACCCCGGCAACAATCGCCACGTCTGCGAGGTTAAACACGTACCAATTGAAGGGTTTTCCTCCGATCTCGACGTGGAACAGGGCGAAATCGACCACCGCGCCGTAGGCGAGGCGGTCGATGCCATTGCCGATGGCGCCGCCGATGATCAGGCCGAGCGCAAACGTCGCGAGCCGGCTCTGGGACCGGGCCATCCAGATCGCCAGCACGATCACTGCCACGACCTTGACCGCGAGCAGGATCAACTGGCCGGCCGCGCCCTCGTCCTGGAACCAGCCGTAGCTGATGCCGGTATTCCAGGCCAGCACCAGATCGAAGAACGGCGTCACCTTGACCGCGCCGTGACGGACGATATCGAACACGCGCAACAGCCACAGCTTCGACGCCTGATCGAGCGCGATCACGGCGAGCGCGGCGATGATTCCGGGGCGGAGGCGGGAGGTCAAACCGCCCCTCCCAGCTTCTTCCACTCCCGCAGCGCCTGGGCGTCGCGCGGCGAGACGTCGGGATATTCGGGGTCGCTGCCGACGGTGGGGAGGATTTTCCACGACCGCGCGCATTTGGTGCCGACGGCTTTTTCGACCACCACGGCGACGCCGGGCACGTCGTGGAGCCGGAACGCCGTTTCAGGCGCCGCGTCATTGCTCACCATCGCGTTCGAGGTGATGCAGACCTCGGCCAGGTCGATATCGAACAGCGTCCCGAAGATCTTCATGTCGGAGACGTAGACCAGCGGCGAGGCTTCCAGCGACGAGCCGATCCGCTTGGCCGCGCGCTCGACTTCCAGCGCGCCGGTGACGACGCGGCGGACATCGCGGATGGTCTCCCACTTCTTTGCCAGCGCATCGTCGCGCAGGCCTTCAAGCCCGTCCGGAAACAGCGTCAGGTGCACCGACGGCTCGGTGCCGGGCCGGAACAGCTGCCAGGCTTCCTCGGCCGTGAAGCTCAACACCGGCGCGAACCAGCGCAGGATCGCGTCGCAGATCATGTCGATCGCGGTCAGGGCTGCCTTGCGCGCCAGCGACGACGGCGGGTCGCAATACAGCGTGTCTTTCCGGATGTCGAAATAGAACGCCGACAGTTCGGTGTTCATGAAGGCTGCCTGACTCGCGACCACGGTCTTGTAGTCGAACTCGGCATAGGCCCTGGTCACGATCGCGGCCTGCTCGGCGAGCTGATGCAGCATCAGCCGCTCGAGTTCCGGCATGTCCGCGGGCGCGACCGCGTCACCGGGATGGAAGTGATGCAGCGTGCCGAGCATCCAGCGGATCGAGTTGCGCAGCTTGCGGTAGGTCTCGACGGTGTTTTTCAGGATTTCCGGGCCGATGCGCTGGTCGTCGGCATAGTCGGTGGCGCAGACCCAGAGCCGCAGGATGTCGGCGCCGGAGTCCTTCATCACCTTTTGCGGCTCGACAGTGTTGCCGATCGACTTCGACATCTTGCGGCCGTTCTCGTCCAGCGTGAAGCCGTGGGTGAGCACGACGTCGAACGGCGCGCGGCCGCGGGTGCCGCAGCTTTCCAGCAGCGACGACTGGAACCAGCCGCGATGCTGGTCGCTTCCCTCCAGATACATCACCGTGTCCGCGCCGCCATCGACCTTGCGCCTGATGCCGGCAAGGCCGGGGAAGTGCACGGGATCTTCCAGCACGAACGCGTGCGTCGATCCGGAATCGAACCAGACGTCGCAGATATCGTCGACCTTCTTCCATTCCTCGTTGGCGAGCGAGCCCAGGAAGCGTCCGCGGGCGCCCTCCATGTACCAGGCGTCGGCGCCTTCCACTTCGAAAGCATCCGCAATGCGCTTGTTCACGGCTTCGTCCTGCAGGATTTCGGCGGAGCCGTCGCCCTTTTCGCGCACGAACACCGCGATCGGCACGCCCCAGGCGCGCTGGCGCGAGATCACCCAGTCGGGCTTGCTGTTGATCATGCCGTTGATGCGGTTTTCGCCGGACTGTGGCACCCATTGCGTCACTGAGATTGCGTGCAGCGCGCGGGCGCGCAGCGTATCGCCGGACTTGGCCTCGCCGCCATCGGCAATATCCTTGTCCATCGCGATGAACCATTGCGGCGTGTTGCGGAAGATCACCGGCTTCTTCGAGCGCCAGGAATGCGGATACTGGTGCTTGAGCCGGCCGCGCGCCAAGAGCATGCCGGCGTCGACCAGCGCCTTGATCACGGCCTCGTTGGCATCGCCCTTCTCGCCCTTGTCGTTGATGACGCGCTTTCCGGTGAAGCCCGGGGCCTGATTGGTGAAGGCGCCGTTCTCGTCGACGGTGTAGGGGATCGTGGTCGAGATGCCGCGCGCTTCCAGTTCGCGCGCATTCGCCATCCAGACGTCGAAATCCTCGCGGCCGTGTCCCGGCGCAGTATGCACGAAGCCGGTGCCGGTATCGGCGGTGACGTGTTCGCCCGGAAGCAGCGGGACGGTGAATTGATAGCCGCCGGCGAGACCTTTCAACGGGTGCGCGCATTCCACCGCATTGATCGTCTCGGCCGGGATATCGCGGATCCTCTCATAGCCCGCAACACGCGCCTGCTTGAACACAGCTTCCGCCAGCGCATCCGCCAGGATCAGGAGATCGCCGTTCTTGGCCCAATTGTCGGCGGGCGCGTCGGTGACCCTGTAGAGGCCATAGGCGATTTTCGGCGAGAAGCTGATGGCGCGGTTGCCGGGCAGCGTCCATGGCGTGGTGGTCCAGATCACCACGCATGCGCCGGCCAGCGCGCCATGCACCGGCGACGTCACCGGAAACTTCACCCACACCGTATCGCTGGTGTAGTCCTCGTATTCGACCTCGGCTTCCGCCAGCGCGGTTTTTTCAACGACGCTCCACATCACCGGCTTGGAGCCGCGATACAGCGTGCCGTTGGCGGCGAATTTCATCAGCTCGCGCGCGATCTGGGCCTCGGCGAAGTAATCCATCGTGGCGTAGGGATGGTCCCAGTCGCCGATGATGCCGAGCCGCTTGAATTCCTCGCGCTGCACGTTGAGCCAGTGCGTCGCATAGGCGCGGCACTCTTTCCGGAACGCCACCATCGCGGCGGAGTCGCGGAAATCCGGCTTCTGCTTGCCCTTGGAGCGGTAGTTCTCTTCCTCGATCTTCCATTCGATCGGCAGGCCGTGGCAGTCCCAGCCGGGCACGTAGTTGGAATCGAAGCCGAGCATCTGCTGGCTCTTGGTCACGACGTCCTTGAGGATCTTGTTCAGCGCGTGCCCGATATGGATGTTGCCGTTGGCGTAGGGCGGCCCGTCATGCAGCACGAATTTCGCCCGGCCGCGGGCTTGCTCGCGCAACTTGTTATAGAGCCCGATCTCGTTCCACCTCTTGAGGATTTCCGGCTCGCGCTGCGGCAGGCCGGCGCGCATCGGGAATTCCGTCTGCGGCAGGAACAGGGTTTTGGAATAGTCGTTCGCTTCGGCTTTTTGCGGCTTTTCGGACATGAGGGCTCTGGTCTGGCTTGGAGGGCGCGTAATCGCGGGTGAACGAGGCAAATCCCGGTCTTGCGCCGAGCCGAAGCTCAGGCGGAAGCCGGGCCGCTAATGCCGATGGTGCGCCGCGCAAACATGGGGCTTTCCATAGCAGCCGGCCGCGGAAATCGCAAAGCCTGCCGGCCTTGAAGCCCCTGGCCGCTAACGCCGGTCATTTCGGCCGGGGTCGGGCCGGGTTTCCGGTGACCGTATCGCCGGAGGCGACGTCTCGCGTCACGACGCTGCCTGCCCCGATCACCGCGCCATCGCCGACCGTGATCCCCGGGAGGAGGATGGCTCCCCCGCCGATCCAGACATCGCGGCCGATACGGACCGGGCGGCCGAATTCGAGCCCGGCGCGGCGTGTCTCGGCGTCGCGCGGGTGATCGGCCGCATAAATCTGTACCGCCGGCCCGATCTGGGTGCGGTCACCGATCGTCACGTCCACCACATCGAGGATAATGCAGTTGAAGTTCAGGAACACGCCATCGCCCAGACGGATGTTGTAGCCGTAGTCGCAAAAAAAAGGTGGACGGATCACGGCGTCCTTGCCGACCTGGCCGAGACGTTCCCTTAGCAGGGTGTGGCGTTCGGATACCGGCAGCGCCAACGCTGCGTTGTAACGGACGAGCCACGACTTCGTGGCGGCTTGATCTGCTCCGAGTTCGGCGTCGGGGCGATAAAGCTCGCCAGCGAGCATTTTCTGCTTTTCGCTCTTGTTCAACCGATCATTCCTAGCCTTGGAAATGCATCGGGGGCCGCTTCCAGCATGGCGCGGGCACGTGCGCTGTCGTCGTTCATCTGGGTTACCAGGGCGACGACGCTGTCGAATTTCAGCTCCTCGCGGATGAAGCCGATGAAGGCAACGTCCAGCACGCTGCCATAGAGATCGCCCTTGAAGTCGAACAGGAACACTTCCAACAGCGGTGCGCCATTGTCGAAGGTGGGGCGGCGGCCGAAGCTCGCGACGCCATCGAAACGCACTTGGTCCTTGCCCTGGCCGCGGCCGACCCGCACCGCATAGATGCCGTGCCTGAGCCCGCAATTGGCGTCGAGGCGGATATTGGCGGTGGGAAAACCGAGGTCGCGGCCGCGCTTCTCGCCATGCATCACTTCGCCGGTGACGAACCACGGCCCGTCCAGCATTCTTGTGGCGTCGTCGATCTGGCCCTCCGCGAGCGCCATGCGGATCGCGCTGGAGGAGACCGGCCGTTCCTCGATATCGATGTGAGGCTGCACGTCGACCTCGATGCCGAGCCGGGGCGCCTCGTTGACCAAAAGGCTTGGCGAGCCGACGCGGCCCTTGCCGAAATGAAAGTCATAGCCGACCGCGATGCCGCTGATGCCGAGCCGCTCGATCAGATCGTGGTGAATGAAATCCTGCGCGCTGGTCCCGGCCCGCATCTTGTCGAAGGTCATGACCACGGCGCCCGCGAGCCCGGTCCCGGCGAGCAGCCGCAGCTTCGCGGCCTCGTCGGTGAGCCTGAACTGGGGGGTGTTCGGGCTGAAAAACCGGCGCGGATGCGGCTCGAAGGTCACCGCCAGCGCCGGCCGGCCGTGGCTATGCGCCATCTGCAGGGCGGCCCGGATCACCGCGCGGTGGCCGAGATGGACTCCGTCGAAATTACCCATCGCGACCACCGTCCCCTTTGGGATCGCGGCCGCGGGTGTGGTGTCGCGTATAACGATAAAGCCAGGCGTCATTTCAGGGATTCTTTAACCTAAATCGGATTGGCGGCGGGACCGTGACGCGGCGGCACCGATGAAGTCAAGCGACCCGCGGCAGCACCCGGCCGGGCCTGCGTCCATTTTCGGGTTAACGGGCTGTTTAACGGGTGATGCTACTGGTGGGGAAAGGGCTGCGGGGGGATCAACCCCGGGCAGGCTCGTTTGATCAGTGGCGTTAAAGTGTCGCGGGGAGTTCAAGATGGCGGTTGATACGTCGATGTCGGTTCTGGTGGTGGACGACTACAACACCATGATCCGGATCATCAGAAACCTTCTCAAGCAGCTCGGCTTCGAGAATATCGACGACGCCAGCGACGGCTCGGCGGCGCTGAACAAGATGCGCGGCAAGAAATACGGGCTCGTGATCTCCGACTGGAACATGGAACCGATGACCGGCTACGACCTGCTCAGGGAAGTTCGCGCCGATCCCAATCTCGCCACCACGCCGTTCATCATGATCACGGCGGAATCCAAGACCGAGAACGTGATCGCCGCCAAGAAGGCCGGCGTGAACAATTATATCGTCAAGCCGTTCAACGCCGCCACGCTGAAGACCAAGATCGACGCGGTGTTCCCCGATACCGTGAGCGCGTAAAGGTTTTTTCTCTTACCTCGCCCCGCTTGCGGGGAGAGGTCGCCGCGCTCTTTCGCGGCGGGTGAGGGGGACTCTCGGCGCATTCCTTATTCAAAGAACTTGCCGCAGCAGCCCCTCACCCCAACCCTCTCCCCGCAAGCGCGGGGCGAGGGAGAAGAGGGCCCTCCCCGATTTTTACCACCTCAGCTCGCGCGTCAGCGCCTTCGGCGGGTGGCCGAATAATTCCTTCACCGAAGCGGGGTCGAGCTGGTCGATGCCCTCGAATTCCTCGGCGTGGATGCCGCGGGTCACGAACAGGCAGTCGATGCCGAAGCCGTGCGCGCCGGCGAGATCCGTCCGCACGGAATCCCCGATCGCCAGCACACGGTCGAGCTTGATCGGATGGCCTTGGCGTTCGGCCGCGAGCTCGATGGCGCGCTCATAGATCGGCCGGTGCGGCTTGCCGTAGAAGATCACCTCGCCGCCCAGCTCGCGATAGAGCTCGGCGATCGCGCCGGCGCAATAGATCAGCCGGTCGCCGCGTTCGACCACGATGTCGGGGTTGGCGCAGATCAGCGTCAGCTGGCGCTCGCGGGCCTGCAGCATCATCGCGCGATAGTCTTCGGCCGATTCGGTTTCGTCGTCGAACAGCCCGGTGCAGACGATGTAATCGGCCTGTTCCAGCGGCGCGAGAATGGGATCGAGGCCGCGGTGGATCGAACTGTCGCGTTCAGGGCCGATCCAGAACAACTTGCGGCCGGGATGGCCGGCGATGAAATGCCGTGTCAGATCGCCCGAACTGACGATCGCATCATAAATCTCGTCGGCGACGCCAAACTTGCGCAATTGCCGCTGCACCGAATCCGCCGGCCGCGGCGCGTTGGTGATCAGGATCACGGTACCGCCCTGCTTGCGAAAATTATGCAGCGCCTCGCAGGCCTCGGGAAAGGCCTCCAGCCCGTTATGCACCACGCCCCAGATATCGGAGAGCACGACTTCCACGCTTCCCACGAGGTCGCGCAGTTTCTCGACGAATCGGAGTGACGTCATGGCGCCGCCGGCCGGTCAGCCCGGTCCGGCGATCCGGCGCGCCAGCGCGGCATTGCCGGTCGTCCGCGGGGGATCGATCGCCGGCCTATCGACGGAAACGGTTTTGCCGGTGCCATTGGATTCCTGCGCATTGGTCGGAGAGGTCCCGCCGGTAGCAGATGCGCCTTCGGGCCGCAACGGCCGGGGCGGCGCAAACAGAAACCCCTGGCCGAACCGCACGTCGTAGTCGAGCAAATCGACCACGGCGCGCTCTCCTTCGATCCGCTCGGCGATCAGGTCGATGCCGAAGCGGCCGAGCAGGTCGGAAAGATCGGAAGGGTGAATGTCGGAGCCTGCGTGCTGCCGCTGATTGAGCAGCAGCGCCGCCGGCACCTTGATGAAGCGGACGCCGCGGTCGGCGAGTTCGCGCGGCTCGATCCGCAGATCGGTGACGTGATCGATCGAGAAGCGGAAGCCGCGCTGCGCCAGCGCCGCGAGGTGCTCGGTCTCGATGGGCCCGAGATTGCGGAACGTGGCCTGCTTGAATTCGAGCACGAAGGACGGCGCCAGCGCGCGGTTGGCCTCGAGAAAATCCAGGCATTGCGTGAAGGTGGTGGGATTGCCGAGCGTCGCCGCGGCGACGTTGCAGAACACGCCGACGTCCTTGTTGCGCACCATCAGCCGGCGCAGCACCTGCACGCATTTCAGCATGACCATATTGTCGATCCGTCCGATCAGCCCGGCGGTTTCGGCCACCAGGATGAAATCGTCGGCGGCGAGAAGCTGATCCTTGTCGTCGCGCAGCCGGGTTACCGCCTCGTAGAAGCGCACCTTGCGCTGCGGCAGGGTCACCATCGGCTGCAGATAGATCTCGATCCGGTTCTCGTCGACGGCGCTTTTCACCGCGGCAAGAATCTGGGCCTGGCCGCGGGCGGGCACGGGAGCCGGCGGCGCAGGGGCCGGCGGCGCGACCGCGACCGGCGCAGCCGCAACGGGCGGCGGCGCGGCGTTCGCCGCCTGTTCCGACGACAGCGGCAGCTTACCCTGGTGTTCGTTGTCGGGCGTGTCGGCCGGCGCTGCGGCCAATGCGGCGGCGCCCGCCGCCAGCATGTCGTCATGGCTTGCGACGGATGCCGCGAGCTGCTTGACCAGCGCGCCGAGTTCGTTGATCTCTGCGGTTACGGCCTGGATCCGCTCGACGCCGGCGGAATTCGCCGACACCACCTTGCCCTCGATCGCGGCGAGGCGGCGGCCGAATTCGGCGACCTGGCGGGCCAGGTCGGCAGTGCCGCGCGACAGGTCCGCGATCTGGCTGCCGACGTCGGTACGGTCGCGCAGGCGCATCGATACGGCGTTGTAGAGGATCAGGAAGGTCAGCGCGGTGAGCGCCACGATCGCGGATTCTGTTCCGCTGATGCCGGCCACCGAATACAGAATCAGGCCGAGCGATGCTGCGACCAGCACCATGCATATGGCGATGAAAATCGTGGAAATGCGGATCATGTTGCGCGGAAGGCCCTCAAATCCCAGTGTCTGCCGGCAGAACGCGCCTCGCGCGAGCCCGCCAGCGCTTCCCCCAAGCGTTGCAACCTTAGCATTAATGTTGATTCGAAAAGCTAGTGTTCTTTCGACACGGCCGGAACTGCTTTTCCTGCTGTGTCGGCCATGACCGCGCCGCGGTCAGGACTAAGCCGGCCGGGATCTTGCGGTTATCCGCGGATGGGGATGGGGCGGCGGTTATTCCGCAGGGGACGGGCGCCGACGGAGCCGGCGGGATGACCGCAGTGGCGCCGCGCGCGGCCTCGACCCGATCGGATTTGACGGGACCGGGGCCTTGGGGGCGATGCGCAGGTGGTTGGTCAGGGAGTGGAACATGCGGCAGCGCTTCAATCCGGCGACGCCGATCGCCGCTGCCGCGATGGAACGTGGTTTGGATTCGAATGCTCCGCTGGAGTCGTAGCGTTCCCCGGATGCTGCGCGGCACGAAATGATGCGCTGCTGATCCGGGGTCCATCAGCATCGGGGCTGTGATGGGTCCCGGTTCTGCGGCGCACCGCCGAAGAGGCGCTGCACCGCGTCCGGGACACAGCGTCGCGGCGTGCTATGCCACCGCGCGGATCACCTTGGCGACCTTGCCGATGATCTCGCCGATCTGGTCTTCGGTGACGATCAAGGGCGGCGTCAGCGCCAGCGTATCGCCGGCGATGCGCAGCATCAGGTCGTTGTCGTGGAATGCGCTGTTCAGCGCATCGAAGCCGCGCTTGCCGGGCGCGTCCGCGCGCGGCGCGAGGTCGATGCCGGCCGTGAGACCGACCGTGCGGATATCCACCACGTTCGGCTCGCTCTTCAGCGACATCGCCGCGTCGGCGAATTTCGATTCGAGCCCATGGGCGCGCTCGAACAGCTTTTCGTCGCGGTAGATATCGAGCGTCGCCAGCGCCGCGGCGCAGGCGATGGGGTGGGCCGAATAGGTATAGCCATGGGTCAGTTCCACCATGTGCTCCGGGCCGCTCATGAAGGCGTCATGGATGGTGTCGCGCACCAGCACGCCGCCCATGGGGGCAGCACCATTGGTGATGCCCTTGGCGAAGGTCAGCATGTCCGGCAGCACGCCGTAACGCTCCGCGGCGAAGGCGAAGCCGAGACGGCCATAACCGGTGATGACCTCGTCGAAGATCAGGAGGATGCCGTGCTTCTGGGTGATCTCGCGCAGTCGCTTGAGATAGCCCTTCGGCGCCGGCAGCACGCCGGTCGAACCGGCCATCGGCTCGACGATCACCGCGGCGATGGTCGAGGCGCCGTGCAGATTGACCAGCCGCTCCAGCTCGTCGGCGAAATGCGCGCCATATTCCGGCTCGCCCTTGGTGAAGGCCTGCTTTTCGCGGTCATAGGTGTGCGGAAGATGATCGACGCCGGCCAGCAGCGTGCCGAACATCTTGCGGTTGTTGACGATGCCGCCCACCGAGGTTCCGCCGAAGCCGACGCCGTGATAGCCGCGCTCCCGGCCGATCAGGCGGCTGCGGGTGCCCTGGCCCTGGGTCTGATGATAGGCCAGCGCAATCTTGAGCGCGGTGTCGGCGGCTTCCGATCCGGAGTTGCAGAAGAACACGTGATCAAGGCCGGCGGGGGCGAGATCCGCGATTCGGCTGGCGAGTTCGAAGGCCTGCGGAATGCCGAACTGGAACGGCGGCGCATAGTCCAGCGCGGCGGCCTGTTTGCCGATCGCCTCGGCAATCTGGCTGCGGCCATGGCCGGCATTGCAGCACCACATGCCGGCGGCGGCGTCGATGATCTGGCGGCCGTCGACGGTGAAATAATGCATGTCCTTGGCGCCGGCGAGCAGCCGCGGGTTCTTCTTGAAGGCCCGGTTGGCGGTGAACGGCATCCAGTGCGCAGCGAGGTCGTTGGGCACGTTGACGGTGGCAGCGCGTGGGCTCTTGTCCAGCATGGTGGCCTCTTCAAGTTTTGGGGCGTGGCGGGTTAGCGGGCAAGCTATCAGCTTCGGTGCGCGACGGAAACGCCATGGAGCGCACTATTTCCGCCCAATCGGGCAGTTTTCTGGTCAGGTGCGACCGCGTGATGGCCTCGGCCACTCAGAGATCGGCAGCCCCGATCCAGAACACCTCGCCCTCGGAATCCTCGGTATCGAGCCAGAGCAGCGGCAATTGCGGAAAGGCGGCTTCCAGAACTTCGCGGCCCCGCCCGATTTCGCATAGCAGCCCGCCCTCGGGCGCCAGGTGCCGCCCGGCTTCCTGCAAAATGCGGCGGACAATATCGAGCCCGTCGGCGCCGCCGTCGAGAGCGAGTTTCGGCTCGGCGCGGCACTCGCGCGGCAGCTCGGCCATGCCTTCCGCGTCGACATAGGGCGGGTTGGAGATGATCAGGTCGTATTGCCGGCTGCCGACCGGCGCGAACAGGTCGCCGCGAAAGAGATTCAGGCGATCCTCGAGGCCGTAAATAGCGACGTTGCGGGCGGCGACGTCGAGGGCGGCCTTCGAAATATCGACCGCGTCAACTCGCGCATTCGGAAAATTCAGGCTGGCGAGGATTGCAAGACAGCCGGAGCCGGTGCAGAGGTCGAGCACACTCTCGACGGCGGCGGGATCATCGATCAGCGAGCCGTCCTGGTCGCTGTCGCCGGCAAAATGCGACTCCAGCAACTCGCCGATGAAGGAGCGCGGCACGATCACGCGCTCGTCGACATAGAACGGCAGGCCGCGCATGTAGATCTTGTTGACGAGATAAGCGGCCGGTTTCCGCGTGGTGACGCGGCGTTCGATCACCTCGAGGATCGCCTTGCCCTCGCGCGCGGTGATGCGGGCGGTGGCAAACATCTCGAACAGGTCTGGATGCAGATGCAGGGTTTCGCAGACCAGGAAGGCGGCTTCCGCCACCGGATCGGTGGTGCCGTGGGCGAATGCCAGCCCGGCCTCGAGGAAGCGGCTGACGGCATAGCGGACGAAATCGAGCACGCTCACGAGTTCGCCGGCGGGCACTTTTGGCAATGTCGCGGCGCGGCCGCGCTTCGCCGGCGGTTTGGCGCGTTTCGCCATCAGGATTTGGTCCAGCGCGCGGCGGCTTCGTCATCGTGGTGGCGCGCATCGACCCAACTGGTCCTGTCGGCGCTTTCCTCGCGCTTCCAGAACGGGGCGTTGGCCTTCAAGTAATCCATCAGGAACTCCGCGGCCTGGAACGCCGCCTGGCGGTGCTGGGACGAGGTTACGACCAGCACGATGTTTTCGCCCGCGGTGATGCGGCCGAAGCGGTGAATGACGGTCAGTCCTGTCAGCGGCCAGCGCGTCATCGCGGTCTCGGCGTGCCGCATGATCTCGGCTTCCGCCATGCCGGGATAATGTTCGAGCGTCAGCGCCGCGATCGCCTCGCCGCCTTCGCTGCCGCGGCAGATGCCGGAGAAGGTGACGACGGCGCCGATATCGGTGCGGCCCTTGGTCATTGCCGATATCTCGCGGGCGATGTCGAAATCGTCTTCCTGGATGCGAATGGTCACAATGGCGGTCATGGGATCATCGCAATGGTTCGAAGATGGACTTCTCTTTGAGCATGATCTTTTCGGAAAACCGGTTCCCACTTTTCCGGATCATGCTCTAGCCGCCGGTCATCGGCGGGAAGAACGCAATCTCGCCGGCGCCGGCGATCGCCGCATCCGGCTTGACATGGGCGTGGTCGATCGCGGCGCGGATCACCTTCGGCTTTTCGAATGCGTAGGCATAGGTCTCGCCGCGCTTCGAAAGCCAGGCGATCAGGTCGTCGACGGTGCGCACATCGGCCGGCGGTTCGATCGTTTCTTCCGATTTTCCGATCCGTTCGCGTACCCAGGCGAAATACTTGACCTTCATCCCTCGTCCTCCTCGATGAGGTGATGAATGCCGGCGCGAAAATAGTCCCAGCCGGTGTAGATCGTGAAGATCGCCGAGATCCACAGCAGCAACAGGCCCAGCTGGGTGACCACCGGGCCGAGCTGGGGGACGACGGCCCCGACCAGCTGGTCGCCGGCATCGCCGGCCAGCAGGAATCCGATCGCGATCAGCTGAATCGTGGTCTTCCATTTGGCGAGCTTGGTCACGGGCACGCTGACGCGGAGCGCGGCGAGATATTCCCGTAATCCCGACACCAGGATTTCGCGGCACAGGATCACGATCGCGGCCCACAGCGTCCAGCCGTGGATGATGCCGTCCGCGGCCAGCATCAGCAGGCAGGAGGCGACCAGGAGCTTGTCGGCGATCGGATCGAGCATCCGGCCGAACGCCGAATGCTGGTCCCAGATTCGCGCATAGTAGCCATCGAGAAAATCGGTAACGGCCGCCGCGATGAACACGGCCAGCGCCACCCAGCGCAGCCACAGCGGGCCGTCCATGATGGCCTGCGCGTAGATGCAGCCGACCACCACCGGGATGGCGGCGATACGCGCATAGGTCAGGATGTTTGGCAGGGACAGCGAACTGCGCGCGTTCCCCTTTGTCGTTGCGATGTTCATTCGTCTTACCAATACCGCCGAAGCCTGGAGGTCAACCATGGCTGCACCTGATCCGTCGGTGACGACGCCAGTATGACCCGAAATCCTGCCCACTCTTAGCCCGGTTGGGCGTGGAAAAACTCGAAAATCTTGCGCGCGCTTTCGGCGCTGACCCCCGGAACCTTGCCGAGATCGGCGATCGAGGCCCGTTCGATCTCCTTCAACGTTCCGAAATGGTGCAGCAAGGCACGTTTGCGTGACGGGCCGATGCCCGGGATCTCCTGCAGCCCCGCCTCGCGGATGTCCTTCTTGCGCAGCTTGCGGTGCGATCCGATCACGAAGCGATGCGCCTCGTCGCGCAGGCGCTGGATGAAATACAGCACGGGATCGCGCGGCTCCAGCTTGATCGCCTCCTTGCCCGGCATGAACAGGGTCTCGCGGCCGGCGTCGCGGTCCGGCCCCTTTGCGACCGCCAGCAGTGTCACCTGCGCAAGTCCAAGCGCGTCGAAAATCTCCTTGGCCGCGTTGAGCTGGCCCCGGCCGCCATCGATGATGACGAGGTCCGGCCATTGCGGGAACGAATCGTCGTCCGCCTTCGGGTCTGCCTTGTTATCCGCCTTGGGCTTGGCGGCGTCGCCATCCGCCGCCGGCGTCAACAGCCGCTTGAAGCGCCGCTGCAGCACTTCGCGCATCATCGCGTAATCGTCGCCCGGCGTCAGGCCTTCGGAGCGGATGTTGAACTTGCGGTACTGGTTCTTGGTAAAGCCGTCCGGCCCCGCCACGATCATGGCGCCGACGGCATTGGTGCCCTGGATGTGGCTGTTGTCGTAGACCTCGATTCGCTTCGGCGGATGCGGCAGCCCGAGCGTGGTGACGAGCCCCTGCAAGAGCCGGCCTTGCGTCGCGGTATCGGCGAGCTTGCGCCCGAGCGCCTCGCGGGCGTTGGTCAGCGCGTGCGTGATCAATTCCTTCTTCTCGCCGCGCTGGGGCGTGGTGACTTCCACCTTGAAGCCGGCCTTGATGGAGAGCGCGTCCGCCAGCAGCTCGCTTTCCTCGATCGCGTGCGACAGCAGAATGAGTTTCGGCGGCGGCTTGTCGTCGTAGAACTGGGCTAGGAACGAGGCCAGCACCTCTTCCGGGGTGAAGGATTTCTCCGCGCGCGGAAAATAGGCGCGGTTGCCCCAGTTCTGCCCGGTGCGGAAGAAGAACACCTCGACGCAGGAATAGCCGCCTTCCTGATGGATGGCGAACACGTCGGCTTCCTCCACGGTGCGCGGATTGATGCCCTGCTGCGACTGGATCGCCGAAAGCGCTGCGAGGCGGTCGCGGTAAAGTGCCGCAGTCTCGAATTCGAGTTCGGCCGAAGCCTTCTCCATCTCGACCGCCAGCTCCTTCTTTACGAGGCGGCTGCGGCCGGACAGGAACTCCCTGGCCTCGCGCACCAGTTCGGTATAGCCGGGAAAATCGATCTCGCCGGTGCAGGGGCCCGAGCAGCGGCGGATCTGGTAGAGCAGGCAGGGCCGGGTGCGGCTTTCGAAGAACGAGTCGGTGCAGGAGCGCACCAGAAAGGCGCGCTGCAGCGCCGTGATGGTGCGGTTGACGGCGCCGGCGGACGCGAACGGCCCGAAATACTGCCCGGGCCGGGTCTGTGCTCCCCGATGTTTGAGGATCTGCGGCGCCCAGTGGTCGCCGGTGATCAGAATGTAGGGAAACGACTTGTCGTCGCGCAGCTGCACATTGAATCGCGGCCGCAACTGCTTGATCAGATTGGCCTCGAGCAGCAACGCCTCGGTCTCGGTCGAGGTCGAGACGATCTCGACCGACACGGTGGCCGCGATCATGCGCAGGATGCGGGCCGGCTGCGGGGCGTTGACGCGCGCATAGGAGGAAAGCCGCTTGCGGACGTTTTTCGCCTTGCCGACGTACAGCACGTCGCTGGCCGCGTTCAGCATGCGGTAGACGCCGGGCGAGGTGGGCGCAAGCCGCACCGCTTGTTCGATCGCGGCATGGCCGACCGCAAGCGGGCCTTCCGCCACGCTCTCACCGGTCTCCTCGGGAACCTCCGGAAGCCGTGCCTCATCGTCTTCGTCAGTGGAGGCCATCGCGGGGTCGAGATCGGCAGCCGACAGGTCCTGCGGCGGCAGCTCCGCATTCCCCCCAGCCGGTCCGGAACCGCGCCGCGGCTTCCGCGGGGCCGGTGTTTTCGGGTCGTCGGTAGAATCGTGATCCATGGCCTCGAACTTAAGCGCCGGGAGCTGGCATCGCCAGACGTCGCGGGCCGCCCGGGGCCCGGTCTGCGACCGGCGCCCGTAACACTTTCTTAAGAATGCTGAGCGGGCGGTAACCGCCCTTAACAACCCTTTAACTTAAAAGTCTCGATAAATCTGATCGAAAAGAAGTGGAATTCCGTAACCATGTGGGCTCGCGGCGCGATGCGTCAGGCGAGCCAACCAGCGGTCACGGCAGTTGCGTTGGAGAGCAGGATGAGCAGGATCGCTTTGCGCGCGGTGGCCTCGATCGCCGCGGTCTGGACGGCGTCGGCGCAGGCCGGGGACCTGCCTTACCGCGCTCCTTACACCGTCAATCAGCCGCTCAATGCCTATAGCTGGGCCGGTCCCTATCTCGGCGGCAATCTCGGCTATAGCTGGGGCTCGGTCGACAACAACCCGACCAAGCCGTCGGGATTCGAGGGCGGCGTGCAGGCCGGCTACAACTGGCAGACCGGGCCGTGGGTGTTCGGCGTCGAAGGCGACATCCAGGCGACCGGCGCCGACGATACTTTCGCGCCCTGGAAGTTTTCCAACCCCTGGTTCGGTACCGTGCGTGGCCGTGGCGGCTATGCCTTCAGCAACATCTTCTTCTACGGCACCGCGGGCCTGGCGTTCGGCGAATTGCGCGGCCAGACGTTTGGCCTGACGGAATCCCGAACCAATTTCGGCTTTACCGCGGGCGTCGGCGCCGAATTCGGCCTCACCCAGAACTGGAGCGCCAAGGTCGAATATCTCTATGTCGACCTCGCCAACAGCAACTTCGTCGTCACCGGCGCATCGAATGGCTACCGGTTCGGAACGCTGCGCGCCGGCGTGAACTATCACTTCTAATAGCAACAAGAAAAGTTCCTGTCGCGACTCCCGGCCGTCAATCGCGGTCGGGATTTTTTTGTAGCCGACAAAATCTCGTACGTCATGGCCGGGGCAAGCCCGGGCATCACGTTGAATGGCGCAGCCCTACGACGAAATCACCAGGTTGACCGCTTTCGGGCCCTTGCCCTTCTTGTCCGGTTCGACCTCGAATGTAATGCGCTGTCCTTCGGTCAGGTCCTTCAATCCCGCCCGCTCCACGGCGGTGATGTGGACGAACACATCGCGGCCGCCGTCATCGGGCTTGATGAAGCCATAGCCACGTTCTCCGTTGAAGAACTTGACCGTACCAGTCATGGCCATCGGGAAACTCCTCCCCCGTACTGCTTCCGCCGCTGCGCGCTTGCGCACCGGCCCGACCGGACATTCGTGTTCGGAAAGCTTGGCCACCCGTCCGGATTAGGCACGCAATTGCCGATCCGTCTTCAAAAAGATTGTTCGAGGGCTTGTCAGTCCGCCGCTACCATTCGCGGAAGCGGAACGTGAAGCCGATCCTAATGGGACAGAGCATAATACGGTTCCCGGCAAATTGCCTACGGTCCAAATCGGAGTTTTCCCGGCGCGCGGCCGGGTGGATCCCGCCGTGGCTACGGTTTGGGCGTCTCGAGCCTGAACCGGGCTGCGCCGCCCTGGCCGAGCGGTTTTTCCAGTTCGGGCAGGATCGACTTCAATTCGCCGAGCAGCGTCCACGGCGGATTGACGATCAACAGGCCGGTGGAGACGAGCGCGGCGTCGGCTACTTGGGGGGCGACGCTGAATTCCAGGCGCAGGGCCTTTCCGGCGGGCTTGCTGCCGCCCACGACTTCGGCGACATGCCGCGCCAGCGTGTCGGTGGCCCGCCGGCTCTTGACCGGGTACCACAAAAGATAGCTGCCGGTCGGCCATTTGGCGCAGGCCTCCGCGAAGCCTTCGGCCAGCCGTTCGAACTCGTCTTTCTGCTCGTAAGGCGGGTCGATCAGGACCAGGCCGCGGCGCTCGTTCGGCGGCACGAAGGCCGACAATGCCAGCCAGCCGTCGAGATCGACCACGCGGGCCTGGGTGTCGCGGCGCAGCGCGTCGATCAGGCGCTTGCGGGCTTTCGGCTCGACTTCGCAGGCGGTCAGGCGGTCCTGCGGCCGCAGCAGCGCGCGTGCGATCAGGGGCGACCCGGGATAGGCCTTGAGATCGCGGTCCGGATTGAAGGCCCTCACGATGTCGAGATACGGTTTCATCAGCGGCAGCGTGGTTTCCGAAAAACGCGCCTGCATGATGCGCGCGATGCCGGTCAGCCATTCGCCGCTGCGCTGGGCTTCCTCGCCGGTCAGATCGTAGAGGCCGGCGCCGGCATGGGTGTCGATGACGCGAAACGGCGCCTGCTTCTCCTGCAGATAAGTCAGGATGCGCACCAGCACGATGTGCTTGATGACGTCGGCGAAGCCGCCGGCATGGAAGGCGTGACGGTAGTTCATGGGGGAGGGGTTACGACATCAGGCGTGGAAAGTAACCTGGAGTCATTCCGGGGCGATGCGAAGCATCGAACTCCGATGTGCAATTGCACATCGTAGAATCTCGAGATTCCCCGATGCGCGATTGCGCATCTGAGGTCTGGTCCTTCGGACCATCCCGGAATGACGTGTTCCGAACTTACCCGCCCCGCAGCGGCGGCATCACGACGTCGTCACGGCGGCAGGCGCGGCGGTCGAGTTCCTCGCAGGCGCGGAATTGCAGGTCCTTGCTCAGGCAGATCCGCACCTCGCTGAGCCGCTTGCGGTTGCAGGTCACTGATATCGCCGCATTGCTCAGGCCCGGATTGGCCTTGATGAAGGCCTCCTCGATGTCGGCCGGCGCAACCGTCTTTTCCTCCGACAATTCGAGATATTCCGGCGGAATTTTCACCGTCGAGCGGGCTTTTCGGATGGTTTCGAAATAGGCCCGCGCGCCAAGTCCCGAGCAGGTGCCGTGCTTGTCCCATTCGTTGAAAATCAACCCGGGCGCCGGCATCAGGTCCAGCATCGAGGTCATGATGTTGCGATCGAGCCGTGGCGAGGGCCGCTGGCAATAATCCGGGAAGCCGTGCTCATATTGCGGCCACAGGCCGTGGACCACGAAGGAATAGGGCCGTCCGCCGCACTGGGCCTGCGCCCGCCCCTCATTGCCGCGCTCGGCCGCCTCCTCGCAGAAGGACGGCGACCACGACAGCGACAGCACGTAAAAATCAAACTCGCCGGGGGCATTTTGCCGGCGGTCCTGCGCCGACACAGTTCCTGCCGCCAAAACCAGCAGACCCCCGGTGAGCAGTCCGAGCAGTCCCAGCGAGATCAAAAACCGCGAAATCCAGGCGAATCGAACATGCAACATGGTGACGCTCCCATACCCACGAATGGCCCGGAGCCTAGCAGCAGGTTGGAACATTTCAAGAACAAAATAGGAAAACAGGTCGAGCTTAGGCTCGGGCTCGCATTTCAGGCAGGAAGCAACAGCCGGGAATCAGGGCCGGGCGGCCCTGCAGTTGGGGCTAAAGGCCCAGTTGCGGTCGAGCCCGACCACGCACCATTCGACGCCCTGGTCGTAGCCGGCAAACCCGCCGTCCTCGATGATCGAGTAATGCACGGCACGGACCTTGCCGTCGCTGAGCATCGCCTCGGCGCTGCAATAGCGGCGCGGGATATTGTCCGACTGCCAGGGCCGGAACGCGGTTTCATGAACCTGGCCATAGGCGGTGATCTGCAGGCCGGAGTTCCAGAAGGTGCTTTCCTTCTCCCAGAACTGGTGGGTGATGGTCCCCAGCGCGCGCTCGCATTCGGCGACCCGCCCGTCATAACGCGGGCCAGATAGCCAGAAGTTCAGTTCCAGCGGATTGGCGGCCTGGGCGGGCTCGCCAAGGGACAACAGGCCGAAAAGCATAGCCAGTGCGGCGCCGAGGCCGGGTTTTTTCAACGATGTGAAGAGATCGCGCATGGGGAATCCGCCCGAAGAACCAACGGCCAGACGGTGCCGCGAAGCCCGCGCAAGGTCAAGTGCAACGCGGCAACACCTGCCGAGAACTCCACCGCGAAGGGCCGGCCGTTCTTTTCACGGGCTGCGATGCGCTCTAAGGTATCGCTTGAGCCGAATGGAGTCTGTGATGCGAATCATTGGGGCCGCGAGTCTGGTTGCGGTATGCGGGATGCTGGCGATCGCGCCGGCGCGGGCCGATTATGTGCCGCCGTTCAAAGGCAACGATACCGGCGGTATCATCGCCTATGCCATGGCCTCGCAGGTGGATGTCCGCCAGCTCGCGGTCGACCACTGCGCGTCCTACGGCAAGGTGGTGAAATTTTTGGCGGTGATCCCCCAATATGGCGGTTATATTTCCTTTGCCTGCCGCTGGGTGCCCTATGGCGCCAACGAGCGGCCGCTGGTCACCCGTTACTGAACCGGACCACCTGATCTGACCGAAGCTTTTCTTTCGGGGACTGCGAGAGCATGACGCGACGGCTTCTTTGGTTTTGTCTGGGGGCGAGCCTGCTGACGCTGGCAGCGGCGTCGGACGCGCGTGCGGTGGAAATACCCGTGCGCAAGGCGGGCCTGTGGGAACTGAAGATGGTCAAGACCGGTTCGCCGCTGCCGGAAATGACGATGCAGCATTGCACCGACGAGACCACCGACAAGGCGATGACCGACGCGGCCTCGCCGATGTCGAAGGATATGTGTTCCAAGAACGATCTCCAGAAGACCGCGACCGGCTATGTCAACGATTCCGTGTGCAAGGTCGCCGGCATGTCGATCACCTCGCATTCAGAGACCACCGGCGATTTCAATTCCGCCTACACCGTCAAGTCCACCTCGCACACCGAGGGCGGGCCGGCCGGCGCGCCGCGCGATACCACGACGACGATCGAGGCGAAGTGGCTGGGCGCCTGCAAGGCGGATCAGAAGCCCGGCGACATCGTGATGCCCGGCGGTTTCAAGATGAACGTCAAGGACGCCCAAAAGCTCAAGGGCCTGCTGCCGAAGTAGCCTCTTCTTCACCTCGCCCCGCTTGCGGGGAGAGGTCGACGCGCTCTTGCGCGGCGGGTGAGGGGGACTATCCACGAGTCCGGAATTTGTTGCTTGCCCCTCTCCCCGCAAGAGCGGGGCGAGGGAGTTCACCGCCGTTGCTGAGACAGATCGATTGCAATTGCTGCCTAGACCGGGATCCGCACCGTGGCGCGCAGGCCGCCCATCGGGCTGTCGCCGAGCGTGATGTCGCCGCCATGCGAGCGCGCGATGTCGCGGGCGATGGCTAGCCCCAGGCCGGTGCCGCCCTCATCCTGGTTGCGGGCGCCGTCCAGCCGCAGGAACGGCTTGAACACTTCCTCGCGCATGCCGGCCGGAATCCCCGGCCCGTCATCGTCGATCGTGACCGTCAGATAGCGGTGATCGCGGTGGCCGGTGATCGAGATCGCATCGGCATGACGCGCGGCGTTGGAGACGAGGTTGGCGAGGCAGCGCTTGAACGCCGCCGGTTTCACCGTCAGCACCGGCAGGCCGTGGAACGCCACGGTGGAGGCGTGGCCGTTGCGCTCGGCGTCGCTGCGCAACTCCTCCAGCGCCGTGGCCATGTCGGTCGGCTGCGCGTGCTCGCCGCTATCGCCGCGCGCAAACGCCAGATAGTCCTCCAGCATGCCGGACATCTCGTCGACATCGCGGCGCATGCCGTCGACCTCGGGACTGTCCCCGATCAGCTCCAGCTCCAGCTTGAAGCGGGTCAGGATGGTGCGCAGATCGTGGCTGACGCCGGCCAGCATCGCGGTGCGCTGCTCGATCGAGCGTTCGATGCGCGCCTTCATCTCGAGGAAGGCATGCGCGGCGCGCCGCACCTCGCGCGCGCCGCGGGGCCGGAAGTTCGGCGCCTCGCGGCCCTTGCCGAAGCTTTCCGCGGCGTCCGCCAGCCGCAGGATCGGCTTGATCTGGTTGCGCAGGAACAGAACCGAGACGATCAGCAGGATCGACGAGGTGCCGAGCATCCAGAAGATGAAGATTTCCGAATTCGAGGCATAGGCCGCGCTGCGCAGCGCGAAGATGCGCATCACGGCGTCCTCGAGCTGGATGCGGATTTCGACCTGGTTGGAGCGGCCGACGGTGTCGATCCAGAACGGCTTGCCGATCTTGCGGCCGAGTTCGACCGAGAGCGTCTGGTCGAGCAGCGAGAAGAACGGTTTCGGGCCGGGCGGGGGCAGGTCGCCGACGGGCAGGAAATCCACCAACATCTGCAGCCGTTGCTGGGCGATGCGGCGCAATTGCGCGCGTTCCTTGTCCTGCGGATAGGTCTGGTAGACGTCGATCAGGCTGGCGATGTCCTGCACGACGGCGGCCGACAGATGCCGGGTCACCGTGTTCCAGTGCCGCTCCATGAACACGAACGTCACCACCGACTGCAGCACCACCATCGGCACGATCATGATCAGCAGCGCGCGGGCATAGAGTCCCGTCGGCATCCAGCCCTTGAACGCGTTGCCCATCCAGTTGTTGGCCGCCCACACCCGCCGGGAGGCGGTGCGGAACAGGGTGATGCCGGTGTCGAGCGTGCTCATCTGACGGGGTTCACCTGCAACGGCTCACGGCGAGGCGACCAGGCGATAGCCGATGCCGCGCACCGCCTGCAGGAACAGGGGATTGGCGGGATCGCGCTCGATCTTGCGCCGCAGACGGTTGATCTGCACGTCGACCGCGCGTTCGTTGACGGTGCCGTTGCCGGTGAGCGCGCTGCGCGGCACGGTCTCGCCCGGCACCACCGCGAGAATGCGCAGCATCTCGCGTTCGCGGTCGGTGAGATGAACGGGCTCCTCGCCCTGCCGCAGTTCGCCGCGCTCCAGATGATAGACATAGGGCCCGAACGCGACCTGCTCCAGCGTCTGCGCCGGCGGCGGCGCGCTGCGCTTGAGGATATTGCCGATCCGCAAAACCAGTTCGCGCGGCTCGAAGGGCTTTGCCACATAATCGTCGGCGCCGATCTGCAGGCCCTCGATCCGGGCCTCCGCCTCGTGGCGCGCGGTCAGCATGATGATCGGCACCGAGGAAGAGGTGCGGATGAAGCGGGCGAGATCGAAGCCGGTCTCGCCCGGCATCATGACGTCGAGGATCAACAGATCGAAATGCAGGCCGTTGAGCTTGGCGCGGGCGTCGCTGGCGCTCATCGCGGTGGTGACGCGGTAGCCTTCGCCGCACAGGAAGCGCGACAATAGATCGCGGATGCGGCGGTCGTCGTCGACCAGCAAGAGATGCGGCGCATCGTCGGCCGGTTTCGGCGGGGTTCGCGTGAGGGTCGCTGCCTGGATCACGCTTATTCCTTTGCGGTTGCGGTGCCGGGCTTGAGGATCGTCTCCAGCACCTTGTCGGGATCGTCGTGATCGATCATCGCGCGCAGGAACGCGCGGACCGTGTCGGCGCCTTCGGGCGTGATGTTCCCGAGCGCGCGGTTGATGCGGTCGGTCTGCAGGCCTGCGAGCTTGCCCACCAGCGCCTCGCCCTTTGCGGTGGCAAAAAGAAGGCGCTGCCGCCGGTCGTTGTTGCCGGTCTTCTGCACGATATAGCCTTCGTCGAGCAGCTGCTTGAGCACCCGCCCCAACGACTGCTTGGTGATGCGCAGCACGTCCAGGAGGTCGGCGACCTTCAGGCCGGGATAGCGGTGGACGAAATGCAGGACACGGTGATGCGCCCGGCCGAACCCGAACGCCTCCAGTTCATGGTCGGCATCGCCGACGAAATCCCGGTAGGCGAAAAACAACAATTCGATGATGTCCCAGCGCAAATCGCCGGCCCTGGGGGCCGGGGACCGCCCGTCGGACGCCCGCGAATCAGGGTTGGGCGCGGCACTGGAGAAATTTATGTCAGCCATATTGACGTATCTTGGGTTCAATGTTACAAAACAATCAGTCTCGACGAAACATTAAGTCGTCTCGTCGGGAGTGATGGTTCGGGCGGCCGGAATAAGCCGCAGATGGCGGCCAGGGCCGCGAATGTGTTGACCGTGCGATTGTCGAGCGGCATGTCGGCAAACAATACTGGACTTCCGCCTTCCGCAAAAGCATGTCCTATGGGCCGTGCGGGCGGCAGGCCGGCCGCGAGGCCGGCCGCAGGCGTAGGGCCAGACCCAACCAACAGCGCTGCGGCGCCAGGCGCGTAATCAGCGCCAATCCGGGGGAGAGACCCATGGCAGTTTCGATCGAGCAGGCTCGGAGAGACAGGCCGGCGCCAGACATCGCGCCGGTTCCGACAGCGGGAAGCAGGGGAATGAGCTTGAAATTCGAAATCCAGCCCGCGGCTAATCCGACGTCCGAGCAGGAGCGCGCGGCACGGCTCGTGGACCCCGGCTTCGGCCGGATCTTCACCGATCACATGGCGGTGGTCCGCTACAATCAGGCCAAGGGCTGGCATGGCGCGCGCGTCGAATCCCGCGCGAATTTCCCGCTCGATCCGGCCGCAGCTGTCCTGCACTACGCGCAGGAGATTTTCGAAGGCCTCAAGGCCTACAAGCGCGACGACGGCGGCGTGAACTTGTTCCGCCCCGACGCCAATGCCCGGCGCTTCTGGAGTTCGGCCGAGCGCATGGCGATGGCGCCGCTGCCCGAGGCTGTGTTCATCGACGCAGTCGAAGAGCTCGTGCGCCTCGAGCGCGCCTGGGTGCCGGGCGGCGAGGGCAGTCTCTATTTGCGGCCCTTCATGATCGCGAGCGAGATCTTCCTCGGCGTCAAGCCATCCGCGGAATACATCTTCGCCGTCATCGCCTCGCCGGTCGGCTCCTATTTCAAGGGCGGACCTGCCCCGGTGTCGATCTGGGTGTCGGAGAACTACACGCGCGCCGCGATCGGCGGCACCGGCGCCGTCAAATGCGGCGGCAATTACGCCGCGAGCCTGCGCGCGCAGGCCGAGGCCATCGAACACGGCTGCGATCAGGTGGTTTTCCTCGACGCGGTCGAGCGCCGCTACATCGAGGAACTCGGCGGCATGAACGTCTTCTTCGTGTTCGATGACGGTTCGCTTTCGACGCCGCCGCTCGGCACGATCCTGCCGGGCATCACCCGCGATTCGATTATCGCGCTGGCAAAGGATTCCGGCACGCCCGTGCGCGAGGAGCCCTACACGATCGAGCAGTGGCGCGCCGATGCTGCCAGCGGCAAGCTGAAAGAGGCCTTCGCCTGCGGCACGGCGGCCGTGATCTCGCCAATCGGCAAGGTGTGTTCCGCGAGCGGCGATTTTCTCATCAGCGGGGGTGCTGCCGGCCCCGTCGCCATGGGGTTCCGCAAGAAGCTGGTCGACATCCAGTACGGCCGCGCGCCCGATCCGCACGACTGGATCAGAAAGGTGCTTTGACCGGCGCACCGTCATTCCGGGATGGTCCGCAGGACCAGACCTCAGATGCGCAATTGCGCATCGGGGAATCTCGAGATTCCGGGTTCGATGCTTCGCATCGTCCCGGAATGACAGCCCACCCGATAGATGCACCGGTTGCCGCGCCGCGCCTGCGCTGGTACCAACGCCCGCCATGGCCGAGAAACCGAAAAAACCCCAAAAACTCAAAGCCCGCCTGCCGCGCGGGCTGGAGGATCGCGGCCCCGCCGCGATCAACGCCACCCGCGCGATGGTCGAGAAGATCCGTGAGGTCTATGAGCGCTACGGTTTTGAGCCGGTGGAAACCCCGGCGATGGAGTACACCGATGCGCTCGGAAAATTCCTGCCCGACCAGGATCGGCCCAATGAGGGCGTGTTCTCGTTCCAGGACGACGACGAGCAGTGGATTTCGCTGCGCTACGACCTGACCGCGCCGCTGGCCCGCTATGTCGGGGAGAGATACGGAACGGATAGCCTGGTTCTTCCCTATCGCAGCTATCGTCACGGCTGGGTCTTCCGCAACGAGAAGCCCGGCCCGGGCCGCTTCCGCCAGTTCATGCAGTTCGACGCCGACACCGTCGGCAGCGCGTCACCCGCGGCGGATGCCGAGATGTGCATGATGGCGGCCGACACCATGGAAGCGCTAGGAATTGAGCGCGGCAGCTATGTGGTGAAAGTGAATAACCGCAAGGTGCTCGACGGGGTGATGGAGAGCATCGGGCTTAGTGGTGATGCAGGAGGTAGGCTCACGGTATTGAGGGCGATCGACAAATTTGATCGGCTAGGATCCGCAGGTGTGCGTCTTCTTTTGGGCAAAGGACGATGGGATGGGGGAGAGGAAGGAAAGGGCGACTTTACGAAGGGAGCCGAGCTTTCCGGCGAAGCAATCGATCGGGTGTTGCGGTTCGTCCATCCCGAATGCGAACTCGAGCATCTGACGTACGTGACATCTAACGACCCAGCGCCAACTAGCGACGAGCACATCTACACCGAGGGTGGCACGCCTCGCTTTCCCGATTTTGGAAAGACCTTGGAAGCTTGGTCAAGTCTTGTTGGCAACAGCGCTGTTGGGCAGGAGGGTGTTCAAGAGCTTACTGAAATGCTGAGCCTCTTTCGCTCCGCCGGCTATGGCTCCAGGCGGGTACGTATTGAATCGTCCGTCGTCCGGGGTCTCGAGTACTACACCGGCCCGGTCTACGAAGTCGAACTGCTGCTCGACACCAAGGACGAAAAAGGCCGCCCTGTTCGCTTCGGGTCGGTCGGCGGCGGCGGGCGCTATGATGGCCTGGTCTCGCGCTTCCGCGGCGAGCCGGTGCCGGCCACCGGATTCTCCATCGGCGTGTCGCGGCTGCAGGCCGCGCTGACGATGCTCGGCAAGCTCGACACCACACCTGAATTCGGCCCCGTGGTCGTCACCGTGTTCGACCGCGATCGTGTCGCCGATTACCAGAAAATGGTCGCTTCCTTGCGCGCGGAAAAAATCCGCGCCGAGCTCTATCTCGGCAATCCCAAGAACATGGGCAACCAGCTCAAATATGCCGACCGCCGCAATTCGCCTTGCGTGATCATCCAGGGTTCGGATGAGAAGGATGATCCCGCAGGCCCGCAGGTCATTCTGAAGGATTTGATCCTGGGCGCCGAGTTGGCGAAACTGGAAAAAGATCGCGACGAATATCTGCAGAAGCAGGGCGAGGCTCAAACCAAGGTGCCGCAATCTGCGCTGGTCAATGAAGTCCGCAAAATTCTTGAGAAGCATGGGGTGACGTGGAAGTAGCCTCAGTCGTCATGCCCGCGGGCATCCAGTACGCCGTGACGCCGGCGTTGAACACAACCGGCGCGGAATACTGGATCATCCGCTTTCGCGGATGATGACATCCGTGCAAGATGCGGCGCCGTTCGTAGCAAGAGCAAGGGAGTGACAAAGATGCCTGAAATCACCATCAGCATGGCCGCCGGCCGTACCGACGAACAAAAGGCCGGCATGATGCGCGACATCACGCAGGCGCTGGTGAAGAACCTCGGCGTCGATGCCGACGCCGTGGTCATCCAGATCAACGAAGCCCCGCTGGCGCACAAGATGAAGGGCGGCAAGACGTTCGTGGAACGCGCGGCGGCCGCGAAGAAGTAACGCTACAGCGCTAATGATCTTTGCATTGTCATTCCGGGATGGTCCGAAGGACCAGACCTGGAATCTCGAGATTCTCCGATGTGCAATTGCAGATCGGAGTTCGCGCTTTGCGCGCCCCGGTATGACGGACTGAATCCCATGGACGCGCGTGACATCATCACCATCGGCATGAGCGCCGAGCGCACGCTGGTCGTGCCGCCGGAGCGCACCGTCGGGCATTTCGTTCCGCATATGCCGATGGTCTACGCGACCCCGATGATGATCCTGGAAATGGAGATGGCATCCGGCGACGCCATCAGGGACTGTCTGCAACCGGGCTGGGTCACGGTCGGCACCGAGGTCGATATCCGCCATCTCGCGGCAACCCCGGTCGGTGCCACCGTGCGCACGACGGCGCGGGTGATCGCGGTGGAACGCCGGGTGATCCGCTTCGAGGTCGAAGCCTTCGATGACAAGCGCCGCATCGGCGAAGGCCGCCATGCGCGCGGGCTCGTCAATGTCGAGACGTTTACCAAGCGGTTGGGGACTGGGTAGTTACTTCGCCAATTCCTTCGAACGCCGCGTCGCCGCGGCGACGGCGCTGGTCAGCAGCGATTGCATGCCGCCTTCGCCCATCAGCACTTCCAGCGCCGCCGCCGTGGTGCCGCCGGGCGAGGTGACGTTCTGGCGCAAGGTCGCGGAAGCGAGATCCGAGCGAAACAGCAACTCGCCGGAACCGGCGACGGTTTCGCGCGCGAGTTTTGTCGCAAGCTGCTCCGGCAGGCCGGCCTCGACGCCGGCGCGCGCCAGCTCCTCGGCGAGCAGAAAGACATAGGCGGGACCGGAGCCGGAGACCGCGGTCACCGCGTCCATCAAACCCTCGTCGCCGACCCATTCGACCGATCCGGTGGCACGCAGCAGCGCGTCGGCGACAGCGCGCTGCGCAGCGCTGACAGTGTTCGCCGCGACCGCCACCGTGATGCCGCGGCCGATCGCCGCCGGCGTGTTCGGCATCGCGCGCACCACGGTGCCGCCGCAGACTTGCGCGATCGAAGCGATGGTCGTGCCCGCCATGATCGACACCACCAGCGTCGACGAGGCAACGAACGGCTTCAGGCCGGGGCCGGCCTCGCGAAACGTCTGCGGTTTCAGGGCGACCACCAGCGTGGCGGCATGGCCGACATCTTTTGCCGATGGATTGAGGCGAAAGCCCTTGGCCGCAAGTGCCATGATCTCCTCGGCAGGATGCGGCTCGATCACCGCCAATTGCCTGGGCTCGAGCCCCCGCGCCAGCCAGCCCGTCAGCATCGCCCCGCCCATCTTGCCGGCGCCGGCGAGCACGATGGGGCCTTCGACTTGCGTGAGCGCGCTAGCTGCAGTGACCGACGACGACATCAGAACATACTCTCTCGTCGTCCCTGCGAAAGCAGGGACCCATAACCACAGGCGGTTTTAGTTCATCGAGATATCTGCAACAAGCGCTGTGCGACGCAATTGCCGCCGCGGAGTATGGGTCCCTGCTTTCGCGGGGACGACACCTGTGTGTGGAGACGCAGGCGAAACGCCCTACGCCTCGCCCTCGGTGTCGAACATCGCCGCACTCATGGCTTCCGACGCGGTCTTGCCGGCCCAGACCACGAACTGGAACGCCGGGTAATAGCGCTCGCAGGCGTGGATGGCGCCGACCAGCATGCTCTCGCATTGCGCGGCGGAGGCGGTGAGCCCGCCGGGCAGCACCAGCGCCTGCCGGTACATGATCATGCCGGTATGGGTCCAGATATCGAAATGCCCGACCCATAATTGCTCGTTGACGGCGGCGATCAGCCGCTGCACTTCGCCCCGGCGGGCGGGCGGAATCTTCATGTCGAAGGCGCAGGCCAGATGCAGCGCCTCGATCTCGTTCATCCAGGTGAAGGACAATTGATAGTCGGTCCAGTCGCCTTTGGAGACGATCGTGACCTCGTCCTCGCCGGAGCGCTCGAACGACCAGTTGTTGTCGGCGGCGATGTCCTCGACGACCGCGAGCGGGTTGGTCCGGGAGTCGATGATGCCTTCGAGGAGGGACATGCCAGCTCGACCTTGCCTTTGCGGTTAAAGATACGATGGTTGCTACACACGCAGGCCGACACGTAATTGACGCCCGCTGCCAATTGCAATCCCTCGGGGTGCCCCGGAGCCTGCGCCGATCAAGTGATGTGATTTGCGGAATCGGCGCAACCGACCCCAGAGTCCATCCACAGGCAATCCGGAGATCTTCCACAGCTCTTCGAGCGCGTTAACTTTTGCCGTGAGAACAAACCAGAATCGGATTCGCGGGATGCGAGTCCGGCGCGCCGGATGCGCGTCATGCGGGGGCGGATCGGCCCGCCATCATCGTTGATTTGGTCATGGGGACATGCGCCTTGCCCATGGCAAGGTGCTTGCTGGCGACGCCGCCCTTCGCCATACTTGTTGGAGGCCGTCCATCCCGGGCGGCCGATGTTCTCAGGGCGGGGTGAAATTCCCCACCGGCGGTAAGGGTGACGAAGCCCAAGCCCGCGAGCGCCTCCTCCTCCCGGAGTTCCCTGGTTTGGAATCCCGTGGAGAAGAAGGGTCAGCAGATTCGGTGTGACTCCGAAGCCGACGGTTAAAGTCCGGATGAAAGAGAACGGTTGCGGCGGCCGCGCATGCACGTGGCCCGTTCGTTCCGTATGCCCTGATTCTGGTCCTGAAAGAGGAAAGCCATGAATCAGATGTTGCAAGATGCTCCCCAAAACGCTTCCGAACTACAAGACGCTTCCGAACTAAAAGACTCTCCCGAAACCATCGATCGCCCGCCTGACCCTGCGCATCCGCGCTTTGCAAAACCGCAGCGGGTCGCCTTCGTGCAATCCTCCTGGCACCGGGAGGTGGTCGAGGAATGCCGCATCGCGTTCCTCGCCGAGATCGCGGCGCGCCATATCAGCAATGTCGACGTGTTCGAGGTGCCGGGCTCGTTCGAGATTCCGCTGCACGCGCAGATCCTGGCCAAGACCCGGCGCTACACCGCGATCGTCGCGGCCGGGCTCGTGGTCGATGGCGGCATCTACCGCCATGAATTCGTCGCCGACACCGTGATCAAGGCGCTGATGGATGTGCAGTTGCGAACCGAAGTGCCGGTATTCTCCGCGGTGCTGACGCCGCAGCAGTTCCACGAGAGCGCGGCGCATTTCGAATTCTTCCGCAAGCACTTTGCCATCAAGGGCATCGAGGTCGCGGAAGCCTGCGCCAACACCCTGCTCAGCCTGGAGCGGCTGCGCGGTCAGGTTGCAGCGGGGATCATGTAACCGGCGGCGCGTTTGTCACCTCTCCCCGCTCGCGGGGAGAGGTCGCCCGGCGAAGCGCAGCGAAGTCGGGCGGGCGAGGGGGACGATTCGCGCATTCGGTATTCGTGGGAGCAGACTGTTGCGCCGCAGCAAAGTCGCCCGCGCGTTCTACCGCGCGGCTACAGCCAATTTTTTCCGGTCTCTGCCATCGCAACAGCATGCAGATACCTTTGGAAGCCTGCATATTTACGGGCAGTTATCCTTATTTCCGTATGAATTTGTCGGATGGAACGCTCGCAACCCGTCACGACATCGCGCTGGCCGGCATGGGTCAACGCCACCGGCTTGCTGATCGCGAGCTTTGTCGGGGTCGCGACGCTGTCGCTGCAGGCCCGGCCCGGCGCCGAGATTGTGGCGGTGGCCTTTCCGCCCTGGTGGAGTGCGCAACGGATTTTCGCAGCCGCGGCCTCAGCCGACGCCGCGATCGTCAGGACTACCGCCATACCTTCGATTCTCGTGGTGGAGCCGGACCACGACCAGGGATTGATGCGTCTACGTGAGGCCGGCGCGTGGCTGGCCATCGACCCGCAGGCGATCGCCGCCTGTCTCACGAAATAAGCCCCAAAAGGAATTTGAGCATGATCGTCGAGAGCAAGGAACTGGAAGCGCTGCGCGAAACCACCAGCAAGGCGCTGATCGCGCTGCTCTGGCTGCACCTTCCGATCGCGATGGCGATCGGCTTGGCGCGCGGCTCCGACTGGCTGTTGCCGGCGGTGTTCATGGCGGTGCTGGCCACTGCGGCGACGCTGTCATGGCAGATGGCAGGTAATGGGCTGTCGACCCGACTGACCTTTGCCGTCGCGCTGATGGGCGGCGTCTCGGTGTTCACCTTTCAGCTCTCCGGCTCCGCCTGGCAGATCGACGTGCACATGTATTTCTTCGCGGCGCTGGCATCGCTGGTCGCCTATTGCGACTATCGGCCGATCGTAATCGGCACCGCCGCGGTCGCGTTGCATCATCTCATCCTGAATTTTCTCTTGCCCGCGGCGGTCTTTCCGGGCGGCGCCGATCTCGGCCGCGTGGTTCTGCACGCGGTCATTCTCGGGATGGAAGCGGCCGTCCTGGTCTGGCTCGCCCACCAGCTAGCGCAGCTGTTCGAAGCCACGGCGCAGAAAACCGCCGAAGTCGAGGCTGTCTACGCCGCCGAGGCCCGCGCCCAGGCCGAGCGGATCGACGCCGACCACCAGGCCAAGCACGATCGCGACGCGGCACGGCGCAATCTGGCCGCCGACTTCGAACGCAAGGTCGGTCGTATCGTTGAGGCGGTGGCGGTCGCCGCCGGCGAGATGCAGGCCATCTCCGGTTCGATGAGCCGCAGCAGCGGGGAAACGGCGCGGCAGGCGGCCGCGGCCGCAACCGCCTCGACCCAGGCCTCGCACAGCGTCGGAACCGTCGCATCGGCCACGGAAGAACTCACCGCCTCGATCGGCGAAATCGGCAAACAGGTGACGCGCTCGGCGGACATCGCCGAAAAGGCCGCCGAGGAAGCGCGCCGCACCAATGCCGTCGTCGAGGGGCTGGCATCCGGCACCCAGAAAATCGGCGAAGTGGTTACGCTGATCCAGAGCATCGCGAGCCAGACCAATCTGCTGGCGCTGAATGCGACGATCGAAGCCGCGCGCGCCGGCGAACACGGCCGCGGCTTCGCCGTGGTGGCGAGCGAAGTGAAGGCGCTGGCCAATCAGACGGCGAAGGCGACGGAGGAAATTTCCGCGCAGATCCAGGACATCCAGAGCGCGACCGGCGAGGCCGTGACCGCGATCCAGACCTTCGTCGGCACCATCGCGGAGATCAACGAGATTTCCGCCGCGATCGCCAGTGCCGTCGACCAGCAGAACGGGGCGACACGCGAGATCGCCGGCAACGTTCAGCAGGCCGCCAGCGGCACCCTTGAGGTGAAAGAAAATATTCTCGGCGTCGAAAGGGCCGCCAGCGAGGCCGGCGTCGCCGCGTCCAAGCTGTTGGCGGCTTCGACCGGATTGTCGTCGCAGTCGGAGCATCTGAAAGCCGAGGTCAACGGTTTCCTCGGATCGATCCGCGCGGCGTAGCTTAGAGCGTTTTCCACCGAAAGCCTGCCCCGGACTTGATCCGGGGTGGACACCGGTTCGCGCGAAGAGACCGCGTAAAAACAAGAAACCGGAGCTTCGGTTCTGATTCGATCAGAACCGATCATGCTCCAAGATCAACTTTCGGTCATTTCCGCACCTCATTGTCATTTCCGCCACCGCGCCTATAAACTTGGCCGTGGGAGGAGGCACGCCCGTGGAGACGGGCGGCCGAGACGATCATGTTCGAAGGACACGATCCCTATCTCGTCGCGCTCTCGGTGGTGATCGCGATCCTGGGTGGCTACACCGGCTTTGGTCTCGCGGCGCGAATCCGCGGCACGCCCGGCGTGAGCCAGCGCGTCCTGCTGTCGGGCGCCGCCGCATTCCTCGCGATCGGCATCTGGACCATGCATTTCGTCGGCGTGCTGGCTGCGCCTATTCCGCCCGATGCCGTCTATCTCGTGCTGCCCACCATCGTCTCGTTCCTGATCTGCGCGCTGGTGGTCGGCGTTTCCCTGTTTTTCCTCTCGATCGGCGAGCCGTCGCAGCGCCGGGTGATCTCGTCCGCCGTGCTGCTCGGCGCCGGGATCGTGAGCATGCATTACGTCGGCATTCACGGGCTGGCCGGCAATTTCGCCATCCAGCACGATGGCGCGATGATCCTGCTGTCGATCGGAATCGCGATCGTCGCGGCCTATGGCGGCCTGCGGGCGTTCCTGGCCCGTCACGACGGCATCAGGCTGATCGCGAGCTCGATCGCGTTCGGCGTCGCGGTATCAGGCATGCACTACACCGCGATGTTCGGCATGCATTTTGTCCCGCTGTCGGAAGCAACGCACCAGCATGCGGGCGGACTTGCCGCGTCGCAGCAAATACTCTCGGTGATCGTGGCCGTGCTGTGTTTTGTGATCGCGGCCGGCTTCCTGCTGTCGCTGGTGCCGGATCCGCGACGGCAAGCCGCCGTGGCGGCTGCGGCCGCGATCGATCCCTCCGCTGCATCCCTTGTCGCTGCGTCGTCGCTGCCTGCAGCCGGCCCGGTCACCCCGAGCCTGCCGCGGCCGATGCCGGCGCCGCTCGGCGGCATCGGCCAGCCGCCGCGCGCCGCGCCGGCGCCGCGGCTGCCGATCGAGGGTGCCGACGGCACCCATTTCATCGATGTCGCGGATGTCAGAAGTGTTCGCGCCGACGCGCATTACACCCGGGTGCATGACGGCACCCGCGAGCGGATGTGCCCGTGGTCGATCTCGGAAGCCGAAGCCCAGCTCGATCCCGGCCTGTTCGTCCGGGTGCACCGCAGCCATATCGTGGCGATCCCGCATGTCAGCTTCGTCCGCAAGGAAGGCGATGGCGCGGTGATCGAGCTCGACGGCCCGTCGCCGCACCGGGTTCCCGTCAGCCGCGCCAAGATCGCCGAGGTCAAGGCGCGGCTGGGGCTGATCCGGCGCCACGCTTAGCGGTCACTTCGACAAGGACCGCAACCGGGCGAAATGGACAAGGCTCGCGAGAACCTCGCCATGGGGTCGGCTCGGCATCACTCGTGAAGAAAAACCGATAAGGTTCGCAACAGCTCCTTATAAGCGCGCGACCCGAGTTTTTCCGCGAGGGCTTCTTCGTGTCGCGCAATAAGTGACCGAAGCCGATCCAGCAGCGCCGCGCCAGCGGTCGTCAAATGCAGAACGTAATAACGACGATTGGTCGACGATGCGGTACGCGCCACCAGTCCTTGGCGTTCGAGGCGCTCGACCAAACGTCCCAGACCCGCGCGCTCGATCGAAAGGACCGACGCTATCGCAAGCTGATTGATCCCAGGATTGGTGTTGATGATGCTGAGCACGGAGTATTGTGCAATGCTTATGTCGAAGGGAGCCAACTGTCGACTGACATCCTTGAAAACCCATAATTGCGCTCGCCGAATGCGATAGCCCAAATTCTTCGAGAGGTCCCCAAGCGCGATTTGATCGTCCCGCAAGGGCGCCGGCGCCCTGACATTCCTTTTGCGGGTAGAGACTTTTCGCGACTTCGCCGGTTGTCCGATGAGGCGAGCGTCCTTGGCGGGGCTAGTCGTGCCTCGTCCGCTTTTAAATTTCATCAAAGAACCTCTTGAAGAAGCCGGCGATCAAGTCTCGGGAATTGATTTGTCGGTGTGCTTTATATCAGACCGCGCAAATTCCGCCCGAACTAATCACAGCCCCGATTCGCAACCCTGCACCTCTGTGGGCGGCCACGTAAACCGGATTGGATTGCGGGTCAAAGAATGCCGCGGTCCCGCACACCCGGCAGCCCTCGCATGTGCGAAATGGATCGACAATGGTCGACGCAGCCCCGCACATCCGCATTTGATGTTGACAGGGCTACATGGCCTTGATGTGATGAGCCCGCGACAACGAAGCTGCCGTCCGAAGAGCGGCTCGACGAGGAAACGTCCGTGCTTTCACAATTGGCAGCCTTACGGCTGCGAAAGCGGAATCTCGCGCGGCATGAGCCGCACGGGCCAGGAGCGCAGGCAACGCGCCATCGCTTCTACCTGTCGTTCTCGGTCTCGCCTTGCGGGCCCGGAACGACAATCACGGACAGTCAATCATCCTGGTCGGTCGGAGTGCTTGTTCGGCAGTCCCGTTCGGTTGCGCCGCCCGCGGCGTGGCCGAGTCAATATCGAGGAATTTCTATTCCGTCATCACAGGGGAGATTGACATGAAGCGTTTGTTCCTGGCGTCAACTATCGCCGCGAGTTGGATAGCATTCTCGACGCCGAATGCCCTGGCGGCAGGTCCTGGTGTCGTGCCGCGCGGCACATGTGCCGGCCTGATGGGGCTGCCGCTGCAAAACGCGCAAGTCCTGAGTGCGACGCAAAAGTCGGGCTATTGCAACGTTGTCGGCGTCATCAACAAGCGCGTCAGCGCTCAGGACCCCGATCATTTCACATATGGGATCGGGTTTTCGCTCAATCTGCCCGACACCTGGTTTGGTCGTTTCGAAATGATGGGTGGAGGCGGCACGGACGGCTCGCTCAACGCGGACCCGAAGGGTTCGGCCGGTGTCGAACTGGCGCAGGGATGGGCCGTTGCCGTCGATGACGGCGGTCATGAAGACAAAGCCGCCAACGCAGTCGGCGGATATCAAGACGACGATGCCAACGCCGGGGGCAGCGCGCATTTCGGCGTCGACGAGCAGGCCCGTATCGATTACGGCTACAATGCCATCGAGAAAACCGCGACAACATCGAAGTCGATTATCGCTTATTATTACGGACAGCAGGCCGCCTTCTCCTACATCATGGGCTGTTCGAACGGTGGCCGCGACGGAATGGTCGCTTCGCAGAAATTTCCCTGGCTGTTCGACGGTGTCATATCGCAAAATCCCGGCTTCAACCTGCCCCAGGCGGGGATTGCCGAAGCCTGGAACGAGCAGGCCCTTGCGCCTTTGGCGACCTCGAAGGATGTCAACGGGCAGCCCTTTATCCCCGATACATTCCCGTCTCAGGACCTTGAAGTCGCGTCGGCGGCGATCCTGGGCGCTTGTGACGCCCTCGATGGTCTCGTGGATGGAATCGTCGATAACTTCCACGCCTGCACCAATAAAAGGATATTCCCTGCATTGGATGCTGTGACCTGCGGCACCGGCGTGCACGGCGGGACGCCGCACGGGGGAACATGTCTCACCAGCGCGCAGGTCGGCGCGCTGAAGACGATCTATGCCGGACCGGTGAATTCGAAGGGCAAGCGGCTTTATTCAAACTGGTTCTGGGATGCCGGGATCTGGGCGCCGCCCACGGCGCCGGGACTCGGATGGACAGCATGGAATGTTGTAACCAGCCCTGTACCGAACGTGAACACGGCTGCGAACCTGACGCTTGGCGCCGGTGCGGTTCCGATGATTTTTGTTACGCCTCCGGTCGTGACGCCCGTTTCCGGGTCGGGCGGCCAGGAAGCCTATCTGTTCCACTTCGACTTCGATAAGGACGCGCCGAAGATTTTCGCCGAGACCAAGGAATATCCGCAGAGCTCGATGGACTTCATGACCGGGGTCTCTTTGAACCTGCGACCGTTCAAAAATCGCGGCGGCAAGCTGATTATCTCCTCCTCGGTGAACGACGGTATTTTCTCGGGAGCCTCCATTGCGCGCTGGTATCGATTAATGAACCGGGAAATGGGCGGGAAAGCGCCTGATTTCACCAGGCTCTTCATGGTGCCGAACATGGGTCATTGCGGCGGCGGCCCGGCGACCAACGATTTTGCCGTCAACGAGCTCAATGCCGTCACCGCGTGGGTTGAAAAAGGTACCGCGCCGGACCGAATTGTCGCCGCCAACCACAATACGAGCTCTCCGTTTCCGAGCGGGGGATTGTTCGATTTTCGAATCGCGCAGAATTTCCCGGCCGGTGGAACGCGTCCCCTTTGTCCCTATCCGCAAATTCCGAAGTACAAAGGCGCCGGTATGACCAATGATGCGGCCAATTTCGTCTGCGTCGGAGAGCTGGATCGGTTCAAGTTCGATGACAATGATGCTGACGACGACGACGACGGCCTGGACCACGGCGGAGACCGTCGTTAAGCGCGTTGCGGTGCAACGGCGCGCAGCTTCTCCGCTGCGCGCCGCCGGCCGAAATGAATAGAAAGAACGCCTGTTTCGAACCATTTCAGTTATGCCGCGGGCGGCCGCCATCTACGCAGGCGTCCCAGCTAAGGGGGCGTCGTCTTGGCCGCTCTTACTCGTCGAATTCCGCCGGCGTGCCAAATATCAAGGCATCGTTTAACGATCCCAGCCTCCGGCAGGGGGTGACGGAGGCCGGGTACTGGAGCCCGAAATTCTCGCATCGCGACAATTTCGGGCGGGCGCTTCTCTTCCATAGGATTTGCCAAGGCAGTCCTAACCCCAACCCTATCCCAACGCACTCGCCGCAAAGAGCGGGGAGAGGGAGAAGCACCGGCGATATCAGTTAGGTCGCAACGCCTGACGCATTTCGTGCCGCCAGGTCCGCCGTTCGTGCGAATTCCCTCCGCTGGTGACCTTGCGGCCGCCGCCGCCTTGCCTGCGAACAATTCCCATAAGAGCCTCCGCGCCGACGTCTGAAATCAAACGCGCATTCCGCAAAACTGGACTTCCGGCTTTGCGGCCGGAATACGCGCCAAAACACAAAGACGCATGGAGGAAACGATGATTCCTGGCCCGTTCAGCTATCACCGGCCTGAGACTGTGGCCGATGCGGTCAAACTGCTCGCGACATTGGGCGACGAAGCCCGCCCCC
The DNA here is from genome assembly GCF_900129505.1 of Bradyrhizobium erythrophlei. Lineage (NCBI taxonomy): Bacteria > Pseudomonadati > Pseudomonadota > Alphaproteobacteria > Hyphomicrobiales > Nitrobacteraceae > Bradyrhizobium > Bradyrhizobium erythrophlei. Next base: position 3,850,122 of record NZ_LT670818.1, read on the forward strand.
TTGCCGGCGGCCACAGCCTGGTCCCGATGATGAAGCTCAGGCTCGCCACCCCCGAACATCTGGTCGACCTGCACGGCATCGCCAGCCTCAAAGGCATCCGCCGCGACGGCAACAAGGTCGTGATCGGCGCCATGACCACCCAGCATGATTTGCTGGCGTCGGACGAAATCGGAAAATCGCTGCCGATCCTGCACGAGACCGCATTTCTCATCGCCGATCCCCAGGTGCGCTACATGGGCACGATCGGCGGCAATGTCGCCAATGGCGATCCCGGCAACGACATGCCGGCGCTGATGATGACCTTGGGCGCGAGCTATCGGCTCGAAGGGCCCTCTGGCGCCCGCGAGGTTGCGGCGTCGGAGTTCTATCAGGGCGCTTATTTCACCGCGCTCGAGCCCGGCGAGATCCTGACCGCGATCTCGATCCCTGCGCCGGCCGCCGGCAGCGGCTACGCCTACGAAAAACTGAAGCGCAAGATCGGCGATTACGCCACCGCCGCGGCGGCCGTGATGCTCACAATGGCCGGCGGCAAGGTCGCCTCTTGCGCGATCGGCCTTACCAACCTGCATGAAACGCCGCTGCTCGCGACCGACGCGGCCAAGGCCGTGATCGGCACCAGCCTGGATGCGGCGAGCCTGAAAAAGGCCGCGGCCGCGGCGGAGGCGATCATGTCGCCGGCGTCGGATGCCCGCGGGCCGGTCGAATACCGCAAGCATGTCGGCGGCATCATGGTGACGCGGGCGCTGCAGCGCGCCGCTTCGCGCGCAAGCTGAGAGGGGGAGGGAACAAAAATGGCAAAGACCCATGTGACCATGAAAGTGAACGGCGCCGAGGTCGAAGGCCTCGTCGAACCGCGCACGCTGCTGGTGCATTTCATCCGCGAGAACCTGCTGCTGACCGGCACCCATATCGGCTGCGAGACCACCCATTGCGGCGCCTGCACCGTCGATCTCGACGGCATGTCGGTGAAGAGCTGCACATTATTCGCGGTGCAGGCCCAGGGCTCCGAGATCACCACCATCGAGGGCGTCGCCAATGCAGACGGCACGCTGTCGGCGCTGCAGGAGGGCTTCCGCATGATGCACGGCCTGCAATGCGGGTTCTGCACCCCCGGCATGATCTTGCGGGCGCAACGATTGCTGCAGGAGAACCCGCGGCCGACGGAAGAAGAAATCCGGATGGGCATCTCCGGCAATATCTGCCGCTGCACCGGCTATCAGAACATCGTCAGGGCAATCCAGTACGCCGCCGACAAGATCAATGGCGTTGAATTCAAGGAGGCTGCGGAATGAACGACATGACTCCCACGCGGGAACAACGCGAAGCCAGTCTCGAAGGCATGGGCTGCAAGCGCAAGCGGGTCGAGGATGCGCGCTTCACCCAAGGCAAGGGCAATTATGTCGACGATCTGAAACTGCCGGGCATGCTGCACGGCGATTTTGTCCGGTCGCCGCATGCCCATGCGCGGGTGAAATCGATCAACAGCGACGAGGCTTTGAAAGTGCCGGGCGTATTGGCGGTCATCACCGCCGAGACGCTGAAGACCGTCAACCTCGCCTGGATGCCGACCTTGGCCGGCGACATCCAGATGGTTTTGGCCGACGGCAAGGTGCTGTTCCAGAATCAGGAAGTCGCCTTCGTGGTCGCCACCGACCGCTATGCCGCCGACGACGGCATCAACAAGGTGGTGGTCGAATACGAGCCGCTGCCGGTGGTGATCGATCCGTTCAAGGCGATGGACAAGGATGCGCCGGTCCTGCGCGAGGATCTCGCCGGCAAGACATCAGGCGCGCACGGGCCGCGCAAGCATCACAACCACATCTTCGAGTGGACCGTCGGCGACAGGGATTTGACCGACGCCGCGTTCAAGAAGGCCGATGTCACGATCAAGGAGATGATCTCCTATCACCGCACCCATCCGTCGCCGCTGGAGACCTGCCAGTGCGTGTGCTCGTTCGACAAGATCAGGGGCGAGCTTTCGATCTGGGGCACCTTCCAGGCGCCGCATGTGATCCGCACCGTGGTGGCGCTGATCGCGAAACTTCCCGAACAGAAGATCCATGTGATCTCGCCCGACGTCGGCGGCGGTTTCGGCAACAAGGTGGGCGCCTATCCCGGCTATATCTGCGCGGCCGTCGCCACTATCGTCACCGGCAAGCCCGTCAAATGGGTCGAGGACCGCATCGAGAACCTGACCGCCACTTCCTTTGCGCGCGACTATCATATGACGACCGAGATCGCCGCGACCAAGGAAGGCAAGGTCACCGGCTTGCGCGTTCACGTGCTCGCCGATCACGGCGCGTTCGATGCCTGCGCCGATCCGTCGAAATGGCCGGCCGGCTTCTTCAACATCGTCACCGGCTCGTATGACTTCCCGACGGCGCATCTGTCCGTCGACGGCATCTACACCAACAAGGCACCGGGCGGTGTCGCCTACCGCTGCTCGTTCCGGGTGACGGAGGCGGCCTACTGCATCGAGCGCGGCATGGACATTCTGGCGCAGAAGCTCGGGATGGATCCGGCGGAACTGCGGCTGAAGAATTTTATCCGGAAAGAGCAGTTCCCGTATCACTCGGCGCTGGGGTGGGAATACGATTCCGGCGACTATCACACCGCCATGAAGAAGATGATGGACACCGTCGACTATGCCGGCTTGCGCAAGCAGCAAGCGGCACAGCGCGAGGCGTTCAAGCGCGGCGAGACCCGCGAGATCATGGGCCTCGGCGTGTCGTTCTTCACCGAGATCGTCGGCGCCGGCCCGTCGAAGAATTGCGACATCCTGGGCATCGCGATGTTCGACTCGTGCGAGATCAGGCTGCATCCGACCGGCGCCGGCATTGCCCGGGTCGGGACGAAGAGCACCGGCCAGGGCCACGAGACCACCTGGGCGCAGATCATCGCCACCGAGATCGGAATCCCGGCCGACAACATCATGGTCGAGGAAGGCAACACCGACACCGCGCCCTACGGGCTCGGCACCTACGGCTCGCGTTCGACCCCGGTGGCGGGCGCCGCGATCGCCATGGCGGCTCGCAAGATCAAGGCCAAGGCGCAGATGATCGCCGCCTACAAGCTCGAGGTCCACGAAGGCGACCTCGAATGGGACATCGACGGTTTCCGCGTCAAGGGTCTGCCGGAAAAAACCATGTCGATGAAGGACATCTGCTGGGCGGCGTACAATTCGGTGCCGCCGGGCATGGAGCCGGGCCTGGAGGCGGTGAGCTATTACGATCCGCCCAACATGACCTATCCGTTCGGCGCCTATATCTGCGTGATGACCATCGACGTCGATACCGGGGTCTACAAGATCAAGCGCTTCTACGCGCTGGATGATTGCGGCACCCGCATCAACCCGATGATCATCGAGGGCCAGGTGCATGGCGGGCTGACCGAGGCGTTTGCGATCGCGATGGGCCAGGAGATCCGTTACGACCCGGAGGGCAACGTCGTCACCGGCTCGTTCATGGATTTCTTCATGCCGACCGCGGTCGAGACGCCGCATTGGGAGACCGATTTCACCGTTACCCCGTCGCCGCATCACCCGATCGGCGCCAAGGGCGTCGGCGAAAGTCCGAATGTCGGCGGCGTGCCGGCGTTTTCCAACGCCGTCAACGACGCCTTCTCGTTCTTAGGCTCGACCCACATCCAGATGCCGCACGACTACTGGCGCAACTGGAAGGCGGCGAAGAATCTGGGAGTGTTTGCGGCGTGATGATCTTCTCCCCTCCCTCCACGCGCTCTCGCGCGTGGCGGGGAGGGGTCGGGGGTGGGGGGTCTATCCGCTTGCTCCTCTGGCAGAGAGTTTGCCGAGCCGCCCCCCACCCCCGACCCCTCCCCACCGCGTTCCGCGGGGGGAGGGGGGAAGAAGCGAAGAGGAGAACGCTCCGACCATGAACAACCGCGAGGAGATCGCGCAATCGCTGGCGAAATCCGGCTATATCGCCGACGGCGAACTTGCGACCGCGATCGCGCTGATGCAATTGCTGCGGCGGCCGCTGCTGCTTGAAGGCGAGGCGGGCGTCGGCAAGACCGAGGTGGCAAAGGCGTTGGCTGGTGTGCACGACACCGAACTGATCCGGCTGCAATGCTATGAGGGGCTGGATCAATCGGCCGCGCTCTACGAATGGAACTACCAGCGGCAACTGCTTTCGATCCAGGCGCATCGCGGCGGGGATGCCGACGCGATCGAGGACCAGATCTTCTCGGAGAAATATCTGCTGGAGCGGCCGCTATTAGCCGCGATCCGGCGTGCCAAACCGCCGGTGCTGCTGATCGACGAGATCGACCGCGCCGACGACGAGTTCGAGGCGTTCCTGCTCGAACTGCTGTCGGATTTCCAGGTCTCGATCCCCGAACTCGGCACGATCTCCGCGATCACGATCCCACATGTGGTGCTGACCTCGAACGGCACCCGCGAACTCTCCGATGCGCTGCGCCGCCGCTGTCTCTATCATTATGTCGATTATCCCGACGTCGATCGCGAGGCCCGCATCATCATGGCGCGGATCAATGGCGCGACCGCGTCGCTGTCGCTACAGATCGCGCGCATGGTCGAGGGCATCCGGAAAGAAGAGCTGCGCAAGGTGCCGGGCGTCGCGGAGACGCTGGACTGGGCGGCGGCGCTGGTCGGCATCGGCGTGCGCGACCTGCAGGAGACGCCCGAGACGGTGCACGAAACCCTGATGTGCCTGTTGAAGACCCATGAGGACAAGTCGCGACTGACCCGTGAAGTCACGGAACGAATTTTGGGGAAGGTCGCATGAGCTGTTGCGGCGATAGTCCCGGCTATGACGATCTGGACGAGGTTTCAAAACTCGTCGCGACCAAACTTGCCGCGTTCCTCAGGACGTTGCGCGACAGCGGCTTTGCGGTCGGCCCGAGGGAAGGCCAGGATGCGGCATCCCTGATGGCGGCGGGCTATGTCGGGAAGCCGGGACTCTTGCGTTCCGCGTTCAAGCATCTGTTCTCGGCGCGCAAATCCGACTGGGACCGGTTCGACGGGCTGTTCGATGCGTTCTGGCTCGGCAAGCGCGCGCGCTCGCGATCCCGGACCATCGGCTCGACCAGGACGGCCAACAGCCCGTCGCTGAAAAGCCTGCAGGACCGCAAGTCCGAGCCGGCCGGCGGCGCCGCCGCTACCGACCAGATTCCATCCGATGGCAACGACGCGCCCGAGGATCGCGGCGGCGAAGGCCGCATGGAAGGTGCCTCGCGCGCGCAAAATCTTTCGGAAGTGGATTTCCGCAAGATGGCGGACCCCGACCAGATCGAAGAAGCCCACGAGGTCGCCGCAAGGCTGGCAAAAACCATGCGGACACGGCTGACCCGGCGCGATCTGGCGCGGCGTCGCGGCTACCGACTCGACCTCAGACGAACGATCCACAGCAATATCAGCCATGGCGGTGTGCCGATCAGCCTCGTCAAGCGGCAGCACAAGCCAAAACCGCTGCGGCTGGTGATGCTGCTCGACGCCTCCGGCTCGATGAGCATGTATACCGGCGTGTTCCTGCGCTTCATCCACGGTATGCTGGACGAGTTTCGCGAGGCCGAGGCGTTCCTGTTTCATACCCGGCTCGCCTACGTCTCCGACGCCATGAAGGAAAAGGACGCCGGCCGCGCGCTCGACCGGCTCTCGATCATGGCGCAGGGCGCCGGCGGCGGCACCAAAATCGGCGAGAGCCTGCAGACCTTCAATCGCTGGCATGCCGCGCGCGTGCTGCATTCGCGCTCCTGTGTGATGATCGTGTCCGACGGCTACGAGACCGGCGACGCGGCATTGCTCGGCCGCGAGATGGCGGCATTGGCCAGACGCTGTCGCCGCATCGTCTGGCTCAACCCGATGATGGCCTGGGAGGGCTATGCGCCCGAAGCCGCCGGCATCAAGGCCGCGCTGCCGTATGTCGATCTCTACGCGCCGGCCAATACGCTGAAAAGCCTGACCGAGCTCGAGCCGTACCTGGCGAAGCTGTGAGGAGCACATCCATGACAAAACATGTCGAAGTGATGGATCTGGTGGCCCAGCTCAAGGCCGCCGAGGAAGCGTTCGTGCTCGCTACCGTGGTGCGCACGGTGTCGGTGACCGCGGCGAAGGCCGGCGCCAAGGCGATCATCCGTCCCGACGGCACCATCGTCGCAGGCTGGATCGGCGGCGGCTGCGCCCGCGGCGCGGTGCTCAAGGCCGCCCGCGACGCGCTTGCCGACGGCGAGCCGCGCATGGTCTCGGTGCAGCCGGAAAATCTGCTCGCCGAGCTCGGCGTCAAGCCCGGCGAGAACCGCGACGGTGTCCGCTTTGCCAGCAACATGTGCCCGAGCAAGGGCACCATGGACGTGTTCGTCGAGCCGGTGCTGCCGCATCCTTCGCTGGTCATCCTCGGCGTCAGCCCGGTGGCGCTGTCGCTGGCCGCGCAGGCCCGCCAGCTCGGCTATCACGTCACGGTCGCGGCGCCCGCGGCTGACCTGACGGACGCGCCCGATGCCGACATGCTGATCGATGGCTTTGCGCTCGGACATTTGCACGAGGCGCGCCGCTTCGTCGTGGTCTCCACGCAAGGCAAGGGCGATGAAGCCGCGCTGCGGGCGGCGGTAAGGACGGACGCCGCCTATCACGCCTTCGTCGGCAGCCGCCGCAAGATGGCAGCCCTTCGCGAAAAACTGATCGGCGAGGGCATCGATGCCTCAGCCCTCGACCACATCAAGGCCCCCGCCGGCCTCGACCTCGGCGCCATCACGCCCGAGGAAATCGCGATGTCGATTTTGGCCGAGATCACGATCGAGCGCCGGCGCGGACAGCGAGCTCCAACCAACAAGTGAACGCTTAAGGAAATGCCACCATGCAGATGAAGGACAGCCAGCGCATCCCCGCGCCAAAGGACAAGGTGTGGGCGGCGCTCAACGATCCCGAGGTGCTGAAGCAATGCATTCCGGGGTGCCAAAGCCTCGAGATGTCGTCGCCGACCGAGATGACCGCGACCGTTGTTTTCCGGGTCGGTCCGGTCAAGGCGACGTTCGGCGGCAAGGTGACGTTGTCCGATCTCGATCCGCCAAACAGCTATCGCATTTCCGGCGAAGGATCCGGCGGCGTCGCGGGGTTTGCCAAGGGCGGCGCCACCGTGCGCCTGGAATCCGAAAGCCCTGACGTGACGATGCTCTATTACGACGTGGACGCCCAGATCGGCGGCAAGCTGGCACAACTCGGGCAGCGGCTGATCGATTCGACCGCGAACAAACTGGCGGGCGAATTCTTTTCGGCGTTCGGAGCGGCGGTCGTAGGTCCCGCGGACGTTCCGACGGAAGCGGACGCGCCGCGGAAGGGCTGGATCGGCAGGTTGACCGGCGCCGGTTGAAGCACGGCGAAGACAGCGCGCTCTGCGCGCACCCGACGGCATCGGGCGGACTTGAAGCCCGCCTGACCATGCTGCCGCTTTCAGTTGGTGATGCGCTCGTTGTCGTAGCAGCCATCCGACGGCAGGGCACAGGACGCGGCGTCGACACGCGGCGCGAACTGCGCGTTCTGGCCGGTCCTCCACGCGGCGACGTGGCGCTGCACCGTCGTGCGCGGCGAAAGCTGCGTCCGCCCAGTGTGGGCTAGGGCAGGGGCGGCGCCCATCGTGGCGAAGCCGAGCGACAGACCGATGATTGCAAATGCGGTAACTCTGCTGTTGATTCCGGACATGGCGATGTTCCTTCGTTTATGCGTCGTCTGCCGACCCGTCCTATCGATGACCTGAAGGTGGGCCCGGCCTGGCTTGATTTCCAACGCTTTTTCTCGCTCGAAATCATCTCGGATTATGATTGATCGAAGGCGCGCGCCGGCGGCGCCGCGGGCAGCGCGGGACGAAGCCGTAGGCGGTCAGCGGGGTTCGCCGGAGAACGGCTGCCGCAGCGCGGAGAGCCGGTCGAGCGCGGCTTGCGGCAACGGACCTTTCTGGACCGCGGCGAGCGCGTCCTCGAACTGTTGCGGCGTCGCCATGCCGACCAGGATGGTGCCCATCGCCGGGTGAGACAGTGCAAACCGCGTGGCGGCTTCGGTCAGGCTGGCGGCGAACCCCTCCTTGACCAGCGGCATCAGGCGGCGCGCGCGATCGACATCGGCCTCGTAGCTCATGGCCGAACCGATCGGCTCGGGCGCCGGACCCGCGATCGGGTGACGCTCGGCCGAGCCCGACAACGCGCCGCCGGCCAGCACGCGGATGCCGACGACCCCGACGCCCGCGGTCCTGGTGTGATCGAACATTCGTCCATAATCCTGTGCCGGATAGTTCGCCGGCAATTCCTCGCCCGCCGATGGATTGAGCATGTTGTAGACGATTTGGGCGCTGTCGAAGACGCGGGCATCGATCACCTGATTCAGTGCCGCCGTGTCGCCGACCGCCGTCATCCCGAGAAAACGAAGCTTGCCCTGCTGACGCAGGCGGTCGAAGGCCGGCACCACGTCGTCGAGCACCTGCCGGACGCTCAGCGCATTTCCGCCGCCTGTTCCGGTAATCGGATTGTGCAGGTGAAAGATGTCGACCCGCTCGAGCCCCAAACGCGCCAGGCTGCCTTCGAGCGACATCGCGACGGCATCGGCGATGCGGCCGTAATCGCCGGGCGGCAACCGCACCTTGGTGCCGACGGCAATGTTGGCCGGCTTCAGCTTTTGCAGAATACGGCCAAGGTTGCTTTCCGACTCACCGTTGCCGTACTGCACCGCGGTGTCGAAGTAGTTCACGCCGGCGGCGATTGCGCGTGCGATGACACGCTCCTGCTCGGCGGGATCGCCGCGCATCATGAAGCCACCCACCGCGCCGCAGCCGAAGCCCAGCACCGAGAGCCGCATTCCGGTGCGCCCAAAGACCCGCAATTGCATCGATGTTCCTCCCACTGACGGCATGCACGATATCGCAAATTACCCCTCAACACAGGCCCCTTGTCAGGCGGGATGAATCGATGCTTATTCCGCTGGTTCGCCCGCACCTCTGTCGCGGAAAAAATCCTGATGCCGAAAATCACGATCGTCGAAACCGGTCTCGTTTCACCCGAGCGTCGCGCGCGGCATGGCTCTTTTCCGCAGATGTTTGAGCGGATGATCAGTCAGGCGGATGCCTCGGCGAGCTTTGCGACGGTTCGCCTTGTTGACGGAGAAGCGCTGCCCGATCCAGCCGGGCTGGAAGCCATCCTGATCACGGGATCGTCCGCCGGCGTCTACGACGATCTCGACTGGATCGCGCCGCTCGAGCGTTTTGTGCGCGCGGCGTATCAGGCGAGAGTTCCAATGGCTGGAATCTGCTTTGGCCATCAATTGATCGCTCAGGCGCTTGGCGGAACGGTGCGCAAATCGGAGAGGGGCTGGGGGATCGGGCGCCACGTCTATCACGTCGTGCCCGATAACGGTGTGATCGACGGAGAGAAGATCGCGATCGCCTGTTCGCATCAGGACCAGGTCATCGAGCCACCGGCCGGCGCAACGACGATTCTGCATTCGGCGTTTACGCCGCATGCGGGACTTGTCTATGCCAACGGCGCTGTTCTGTCGGTGCAGCCACATCCCGAATTCACCGCGGCCTTCGCTCATATTTGTTGCGAGAAAGCCGGCCAGGACAGCGCTCCCGAAACATTGGTCGCGACGGCCAAGGCTTCGCTGCAACAGCCCCTCGATAGTGCCGACCTCGGCCGCGCGATCGCGCGCTTTCTGGCAAAGCCCCGCACATCGTGAGCCGTTCCGCCTGCGGTCGTTACGACGCGCCGGCTCCCGCGGGGATTGCATCGAAAGCCACACAGTCGTTGCCGTGCTGCGCCGTTGCAGCGCGGGGCTCCCGGTGCGCTTTATTCCCCGCGCCGGTCGCATACGTCCGTGCTGAACCTTTTGTCCGCTGCGCGTACCTATCGTTGGCACTGCGTCTGGGGAGACTGCATGACTTCGTTCCGTCCCACCGAAATCGGCCAATTGGCGATTGAAGCGAAACTCAACCTTGTCCTTGGGGCGGAGGCCTACGACAGGGTTTTTCCCGGCTTCGAGGTCCTGGAGGTCGTTGACGGAGAACTGCGCGCATGGGCTCCCTCGGAGCATCAGGCAGCCGTTATCGACATTCGGTATTCCGGCATGGTCGCCTGGATTGCGCAGACTGTGTTCAACAGCCCCATCCAGCGGGTCAACGTCCTGTTACGCGGATTGAAACACGACGGTTGCGAGCAGCCCGCCTTCGGGGCGGGTAGCCGGTTTCATGGAGACGTGGACAGGCTCCGCGAGGACCAGCGCTGACTCGAAGCTGGCATCGCGAACGACGACCCATTTGCGCAGCGTCGGCCCGCCTGACCGATCCGGGCGCCGTCACAGCGGATCGTTGCGCGGGACCCCGGGCTCTCGGGCAGCCGGACGCTGGGACGGATCGCGGCCGAGCTTCGATTTCAGCTCCATCAGATCGGTGAAGACGTCGGCCTGGCGCCGCAACTCGTCGGCGATCATCGGCGGCTGGCTGGAAATGGTCGAGACCACGGTGACCCGCACGCCGCGGCGCTGCACCGCTTCCACCAGCGAGCGGAAATCGCCGTCGCCGGAAAACAGCACGATCTGGTCGACATGCCCGGCGAGCTCCATGGCGTCGACCGCAAGCTCGATATCCATGTTGCCCTTGACCTTGCGACGGCCGCTGGAGTCGACGAATTCCTTGGTCGCCTTGGTGACGACGGTGTAGCCATTGTAGTCCAGCCAGTCGATCAGCGGACGGATCGACGAATATTCCTGATCTTCAATGACGGCCGTATAGTAGAACGCGCGCAACAGGGTGCCGCGGCTCTGGAATTCCCTGAGCAGCCGCTTGTAGTCGACATCGAAACCCAGGGTCTTGGCGGTCGCGTAGAGATTCGGCCCGTCGATGAAAAGCGCGATCCTGTCGGAGTGCTCCCGCGCCATGAGGAATCCTTCTTGCCGACCGGCATGCCCAACCGGTCAACACCATCAAAAGTTATTTTAAGTGTCAAGGAGTCTCTGCCGCGCGCGGGAGGCAAAGCGCTTCATCGTGCTTTCCATGCAACGCCGGGGCGGGGCGCGTTTTCAGCGGCTGCATCCGGCGGTCGGGTCCGAGCGCGCTGACACTTGGCTAAATAAGGCAGGCTCGTCCTTGCGCGAGAACGACCATCGGCGTTTCCGCACCGGCGCTACGCCCCCTTGACGCGTCCGCCCAGGAAATAAGTCAGCATCTCGCCCTTACCTTTCAAAGCCACCGGCCCGCGCAATTCGCAATGAAATGTATCCCTGATTTTTTGATACGTTGTCTCCGAAATCTGAATGCGACTGGGCAACCCGGAAGACTCCAGGCGGCTTGCGGTGTTCACGGTGTCGCCCCATACGTCATAGATCGACCTGTGCTGGCCGATCAGGCCCGCCACCACTTCCCCAGAATGGATTCCTATCCGCGCTTCGAGCGTTTCGCCGAATCGTTTGCCGGTATCGCGCACCGCATCGATCATGCCGAGCGCCATATCGGCGATGGCGTGCGCGTGACCGGGACGTTCTTCCGGTATTCCGCCCGCAACCATGTAGGCGTCGCCGACCGTTTTGATTTTTTCCAGCTTAAGCTCCTTTGCCAAAGCATCGAAAGACGAAAACAAGCTGTTCAGGAGGTCGACGATGCGCGCCGGCGAACATCTGCCGGCAAGGGTGGTGAAATCCACCAGATCGGCGAACAGGATGGTCGCATCGGCAAAGCTGTCGGCGATCGCAACGTCGCCCTTTCGGATGCGGTTCACGATCGTTTCTGGCAGAATGTTCAGCAACAGCGCTTCGGTCTTGCCCTTCTCGACCCGCAACTCGTCGATGAAAGCCAGTTCGCGATCGCGTAGCCGCTTTCGCTCCAGCGACGCTCCAATGCGCGCGCCGAGCAGCACGGGATCGAAAGGCTTCGGAATGTAATCTTCGGCTCCCGCCTCGATGCAACGAACGATGCTGTCGATCTCGTCCAGCGCCGAGATCATCATGACCGGAATATGCTGGTCAACTGGATGAGCTTTAAGCCGTTTCAGCACCTCCAATCCATTTATATCCGGCATCATCAGATCGAGCAGGACGAGGTCGAATTGGGATTTGGCCACTGCCTCCAGAGCCGATCTGCCGCCGTCAGCCGTATCGACGGCATGCCCTTGGCGCCGAAGCCTGCGTGAAAGCAGTTCGCGATTGGCCTCCGTGTCATCGACCACGAGGATCCGACCCGACAGTAGATTGGGCATGTGCTTGGATGTGATCGGCTGAATCGACCGCATAATCTCGCCGACCAGATCGCGAGATGCCTCGGCCGATGGAGCTGTGCCGGAAGGCCCCGGATTTCCCGTAGCCGTCGAGCCAATCAGATTGTCGATTTGCCCGAGCAGTTGGTCGGCGGCGGCCACAATCCTCGCGATATCGCCAAGCAGATCTTCGCGACCGCTTTCGCGGGCGTCCTCCATGATCAATTCGCTGTAGCCCTTGACGGCGTTGAGGGGCGTCCGAAGTTCATGTCGGAGCGTGGTCCTGAGGGCCGCAGAATTGTTGTTTCCAGCTCCCGACGAAGCTTGCGTAGCCAAGTTCACCAGCTGACCGAGCTGTTCCCGGAGCAAAAGGCCGGCCGAATGGACGCGTTCAAGGTCCGAGACCAGCGACTTGTCCTCGCTGCGGCGGGCGTCCTCGATCAGGATTTCGGTCAATTCCAGAATGGTAGCAATGGGGGCCGCGAATTCCTGGCGCAGGAAGGCAGCGCGCGCACGCTCGAGGCGCTGGTCGGGATCAGTCACGTTCGTTCTGAACCAACATGGTTTTCCCTAATGGCGCGCCAGCAGCGCGTCGATCTTTTCGAGCAGCCGCGGCATTTCAATCGGCTTGGTGTCGTAGTCGTCGCATCCGGCGCCGAGCGCTCTGTCGCGATCACCCGACATGGCATGTGCCGTAAGCGCAATGATGGGAATACGAGAAGACGTTTCAGCCGCCTTGACGCGCCGCGTCGCCTCCCAGCCGTCGATGACCGGCAAGCTCATGTCCATCAGAATCAGATCTGGCTTTTCACTTTGAGCCATGGCGACGGCTTGCTCGCCATCCACTGCCATCACAACTTCATATCCCTTGCGGAGCAGGCGGCGCGAAAGCATGTCGCGATTCATTTCATTGTCTTCAACCAGTAAAATCTTCGCCATCAAATCACCATCACGTCATCGCTTGACAATTACATCTCGGTATCGGCGCGCGCCGGACGCCGGCCCACTGCTTTGCTAATCGCTGTTGCAATATCCCTGTCGATTGAATCGCCTTTTTCGATAATGGTACGCACCGCCAGCAGGCCTCGTTCGGCCACGGTCAACTGCTTGGCGGTGATAACCACCACCGGGACATGCCGCCAAGCAGTGTGACTGTTGAACGTATCGAGGAACTCGAAACCATCCATCTCCGGCATCATCAAGTCGAGCAGGATCAATGCCGGTGGCGGATTTTCCGCGAGCCAGGACAGCGCCAACCGTCCATTGGTCACCTCTGCCACTGTTAGACCCATCCTCTCGATTGTACTACGCACGGTTTCGCGGGTCGCCAAGTCATCCTCGACAAGCAGGATAGGGCCGTCTCGAGACAGGAGATGGCGCAGCAGCGAGGTGAGTTCCGCGCGATCGACCGGCTTGGTCATGACTTCGGCCGCGCCCAGCGATAGACCAATGCCCCGATCCGGCGCCACCGTGACCATGACGACCGGGATATCGCGAAGTTCGGGGTGGGCCTTGAGGGCTCCCAGCACGGCCCAACCATCGGTTTTCGGCATTAAAACGTCGAGCGTGATCGCGTCCGGCCGCAGTTTGAGGGCAAGTTCGAGCGCCTCGTCGCCGCCGCGCGCCTGGACGGTGCGGTAGCCCTCGCGCCTGAGACTTGTCGTCAGCAAATCCCTCGAAGCGGCATCGTCGTCGACGATGAGCACCGTGACGGACGCGGGGTCCTCATGCGGGGTGGGGGATTGCTCCACTGCTGGCTCGTTTGCCGCCTCTATCTGCGGCGGGCCGGCCGCCTGATCGGGAATGACGATGGTGAAGGTCGAACCTTCTCCGACCCGGCTCGCAACCGAGATGTCGCCGCCCAACAACCGGCAGAAATGCCGCGTGATGGCAAGACCGAGGCCGGTCCCGCCGAATTTCTTGGTGGTCGACGCATCGGCCTGGCTGAAGGCTTGAAACAGGCGGCCAAGCTGCTCCGGGCTCATGCCGATGCCCGTATCCGAGATCGTCATCCGGATCATCGCTCGATCCGTACGTTCAATTGCGAGCGTCAGTTTCCCGTTCTGGGTAAATTTGCTGGCGTTGCTGAGGACATTGAGGAGGCACTGCTTCACCTTGGTGCGGTCGGTGCGCATGCTGCCGATGTCTTTTGCCACGCGAAGCTCGAGGGTGTTGCCGGTTTTGGCCACCAGGGGCCTTATGATCGCTCCCACCTCTTCGAGAAGGGACGAAATGTCGATCTCCTCGATGAATACTTCCATCTTGCCGGCTTCGACCTTGGAAAGGTCGAGGATGTCATTGATCAGCCCCAGCAGATGACGTCCGGCACCTTCGATTTTCTTGAGGTCGGGTACGAGCTGCTCCTGGCCGCCGTCGGCCGCGTCTTCCTGCAGGATCTCGCTGTAACCAATGATGGCATTGAGCGGGGTCCGCAGTTCGTGGCTCATATTGGCCAGGAACTGGCTCTTGGTTCGATTGGCGACTTCCGACAACTCGCGCGCCTGCTCGAGTTCGAGGTTGTGCTGCCGCAGCTCGGTAATGTCGGAGTAGACCGCGACGGTTCCGCCACCCAGAATACGGCGCTCGCTGATGCGAATGTAACGGCCACCATACCGGTATTCGGCAAACCCGCCTGAATGCTCGCGCCGCGCCAGCCGCTCGGCGATCCAGTCCTGCGGACTCTGGCTGCCAAGGTCGACCAGCGAACGCGAGACCACGGCCTCAAGCAATTCTCCGAAGGTCGTTCCTTGCCTGATGATGTCGACAAGGCCCGGGTAAATGGCGCGGAACTGCTCGTTGAACAGAACGATCCGGTCCTCGGAATCGTACAGCACGAAGCCTTCGGAGATGGTCGCGATCGCGGCGGCTATGGTTTTTCGCTGCGTCTCGGCTTCGGCCGCGAAGCGGTCGCGTTCCCTCAAGCTATCCCGAAAAAGGGCGAGGGTGCGCGCCATGGCGCCGATCTCATCAGACCCCGCGGAAGGGATCGGTACCGACAGATCGCCGGCGCTGAGGCCGTCGATTGCGCCCACAAGGCGGTGAAGCGGGACGGCGATCGAACGCAGAATGATGAATGTTAGTGCAAAGCCCAAAGCCAGGATGAAAAGATCGGCGATCAGTGTTCTGTTCGTCACCGCAGTCACGTCGCTGACGATTCCGTCTCGCTCGGCCGTAAGCTCGCCGCGCAACTCGTTGATGAGCGAAGTCAGGAGTTCGTCGACCCTGACACTGTGCTGGCGAGCCTGTGCCAGCAGCGAATTGCCGATGACGCGCTGGTCGTTGGTGTACCGATCCACGGCATCGTTCGCGGACTTCTCGAATTCGTCGCGCTCGGTGCGAATCTCCGCCACAAGCTTGGGTTTACGCAGCGCCAGCCGGTCAAGGTAATCGTCCATGCGGCTGCGTGCCGCCGCAGCGCTGCGCTCCGAAGGGGTAAGCAGGCTCACCGCCAGATCGGTGAGCCAATAGCGCATTTCACCGAACGCAATGCGGGCGCCGTTCGCCGACTCGATGACGCCGCTCAGTTCAGTTTCGGTTGCGACGGCAGTCGAGTTCTTTGCAAGCGTTCGCATCAGATATAGATTGGTCGCGATCAGCATGCACAGCAGCACGCCCGACAATATGATGAGCCTGGCGCGAATGGTGAGCCGGGACATCACTCGCGAGCCCCGGCGGCGGACGTTGCGACCCATCCTCGGCCGCGGCCGGGAGGGCGGCCGCAGCCTTCGCACGATGATCGGGGAAACCGCCACATTGCCGGCTACTGCTTGAAGAGCGTGACGCTGATGATCGCGCCGAGATCGCCTTCCTTGCCACCCTCCTTGGGGTAGCCGGTAATATCGGTTTCGCCTTTCGGCGATCCGTGACAACTCAGGCACGAGCCCGCATAATATTCCGGCATCATCATCCGGTACGCCGGCCGCCCCTTTGTATCCACTTCGGCTGCATAGGCCTGCCCGCGCGGCCAGTCCGCCTGAAGGAGCTTG
Organism: Bradyrhizobium erythrophlei; assembly: GCF_900129505.1. NCBI lineage: Bacteria > Pseudomonadati > Pseudomonadota > Alphaproteobacteria > Hyphomicrobiales > Nitrobacteraceae > Bradyrhizobium > Bradyrhizobium erythrophlei. The sequence goes on from NZ_LT670818.1 coordinate 3,866,309, forward strand.
CCACGGATAACTTCGCTTTCCCACGGGTCGGGCCGCGACTTCCGGTTCCTTACAAGCTGTTCGGGAGCCGTTACCTTGATTTGCGCCTCGCTCTTGGCGTGGCTTTCAAATGACTCGTTGACCAGCCGGGCAAAGACCGCCGGGATAAAGGCTTTGAACCCAACACCCTTCGCATTGATGGTTGCCTGATTGGCATCGGTGGCTTCGACGATGGCGTCCATCTGGGCATGCATGAGCCTGCCGAGACGCGACGCCGGGTCGATACTCGCGGGATCCGTTCCCGTGGTCTTCTTGAAGATCTCGACAGCCTGCTGCAGCACCACCTGTCCGGTTAGTCCTTTGTCGCCGAGATTGGGATCGTTGATGCGGGTCTGATTGCTGGAAATCACCTGGCGCGCGGCACGGAGCATGTCCGCCAGACTTTTTGCCGTATTCGCATCGTCATCCGGTCCAGCTTGCAGAGGTTCTACCGAAAAAAGGCAGCTCACAAGAAACGCGCCGAGAAAAAGTCGATTAAAAGAGCAGGCCCGGTTAATCCGTTCGCTCATGTTAAATCTCCCAAATCCAATGATGATCCGTAACACCAATTGACCTGAGACGAAATAGTCTGCCGATTTCATTCAATCGATGGTCCGCCGCGTCGAAAGCCGCCGGCTCCGCTGCGCCATCCGGCCTCGAACCGCTCGGCACCGATGCGCTGCTGGCGGGTCCTTTGTGGCCGCCCGACGGGCAAATCAGTGAATCGCCTGTCCAGCCCCATTCGCAAAAATATTCTGATTTTCAGAAGAAGCAAATCACGTTATAGCCTTCCCCGTCCTGTCCCACAGAGGGGCGGCTCGAGATCGTCACGAACGCGGGACAGGATGCGGTGGACGCGGATGGCGCCTGAGACGAGGGCGCCTGGGGCGGACGGTGAAGTCGTGTGGTTCTGACGCCTCGACGCTGGCGTCAAGCTCGTGAGAAGCAAGCTTCTCAGGGGTGACGGTGACAAGAAAGCCCGATCGCCGGGAAGAGCACGAAGGAAACCGTTAAAACCATTGCGCGGGGAATGCCGGGCGATTCCGGTGTGACCTGACTAACGCGTGTGCTTTTTACTTTCTACCGCTGCACACGCGGCTATCGGGCGCATCGGGCGCCCGGCATTCCCTGCGCCCTCCGATACGAGAGGGCGGAACGAGCAGGCCAAACCTCGCGCGAAACATGCGGCGAGATCGCGAAGGTGTGGCTGACGTTGTTTGAAATTGAATCCATGAAATCAATGGCGTGCGAACGCACACACCACAATCGTCATCGCCCGCCAACGGGTCGGCGCGTCGCGCCGCCCGATGACAGGCTCCGGCGGGCGATCCAGTATCCCAGAGACGCCAGTGATTGAGCCGAATCGCCGCGGCGTACTGGATACCGCTTCCGCGGGGTATGACGACTGCTCGTGCAGCGCACGTTCGCGCGCCGTGTTAGCTCACGATCATGCGGAGAGAGGCGTGTCGCCTCAGTCGAATAAACTCGACACCGACTCTTCCGACGCGGTGCGGGCGATGGCTTCGGCGATCAGCGGCGCGATCGACAGCGTGCGGATGTTCTTTGCCTTTTGCACGGCTTCGGTCGGCAGGATCGAGTCGGTGATCACGAGCTCTTTCAGCCTCGAGCCGATGATGCGGGCGGCGGCGCCGCCGGACAGCACGCCGTGGCTGATATAGGCGTAGACATCCTTGGCGCCATTGGCGAGCAGCGCTTCGGCGGCGTTCACCAGCGTGCCGCCGGAATCCACGATGTCGTCGATCAGGATGCAGGTGAAGCCGGCGCAGTCGCCGATCACGTTCATCACTTCGGATTCGCCGGCGCGTTCGCGGCGCTTGTCGATGATGGCGAGCGGGGTGTTGATGCGTTTGGCCAGCCCGCGCGCGCGCACCACGCCGCCGACATCGGGCGACACCACCAGGACGTTGCCGAGGTCGAAGCGTTCCTTGATGTCGCGCGCCATCACCGGCGAGGCGAAGAGATTGTCGGTCGGAATGTCGAAGAAGCCCTGGATCTGCGCGGCATGCAGGTCGAGCGTCATGACGCGGTCGACGCCGGCATGCGTGATCATGTTGGCGACCAGCTTGGCGGAGATCGGCGCGCGCGAGCCGACCTTGCGGTCCTGCCGGGCATAGCCGAAATAGGGCACCACCGCGGTGATGCGGCGCGCCGAGGCCCGGCGCAGCGCGTCGGTGATGATCAACAGCTCCATCAGGTGGTCGTTGGCCGGAAACGACGTCGACTGGATGATGAAGACATCGGAACCGCGGACGTTTTCCTGGATCTCGACGAAGATTTCCATGTCGGCGAAGCGCCGGACCACGGCCTTGGTCAGCGGCAGGGCCAATCCGTTGGCGATGGCCTGCGCCAGCGCCGGGTTGGAATTACCGGCGACGAGCTTGATGGAGCCATTCTTGGCCGACATCGTTGCTTCTCCCCGCGCCTTGCTGGAGACAATATTCAGCATATTGGGATACCCACGAGACCGGCAAGTTGACGGCGTGGTGATATCAAGGAGTTAGCTCGGCTGGCAACCCATAGGCTCGGTTTTCCCAGGCAAAAATGGCAGCCATGCCTTGATTGGCTAATGGGTGGTGTAGCCGAGCGCGCTGACGCTGAATTGGCCCGAGGCAGGCGAGGGCGGGTCGTCGGCGCTGGCGACGGCGGGGCCGCGTTTGTCGGGGACCGGGGCCGGCGAGGGGGTATCCGTCGGGGCGGTTCCGTTGATCATGGCGCTGAGGCCGCTGAAGCCCGCCTGCGCGATCTTGCGCAACACCAGGTCGTCGGCCGCGGTCCAGGCGTCGCGCCCGGCCTTGCCGGCCGATTCTTGGCCGGAAAGGCGAAGTGCGCGCTGCTGGTCGCGGTCATAGACGTCCCAGACCCAGGCGATGACGGTGCGGCCGTGATCGACCTGGGCAGAGAGGTAGCTCTTCACACGGTAGGCGGCGCCACCTTCGCGCGAGACGATCGAGAGGCTGCGCAGCTTCGATTCGCTGTCGAGCACGCCGACCATGCGGTCGAACACCTGCGGTGGCGGTCCATCGATCGATTCGAAGGTGACGGTGGGGCCCGCGCCGGTGCTGGCCATCGCAAAAGAATCGCTCGCCACGCCACCGCCAGCGCAGCCGCCGAGCGCGGAAGCGATCGCGAGCAGCATGGCGGCCACGGCCGCACGCGGTATGGTCCGGCAGGCTGTCGCGGCCCGAAACAAAATTACTGACGTGTCCCTCATCACGCCAAGAGCGATATCGTTAAAATGCGTTAAGGTCTAGGGCAGGGATTATGGCGGCGAACGCAAAAGTCCAATTGTGCTATTCGCTGGCCAGCGCGATGGCGTGAACGTGGCGGCCGTAGTCCGGCTCGTTGCGGTGCACCGAGCGGCGGTAGCTGTAAAAGCGCTCGTCGGAATAGGTGTCGACGCCGATATCGTCGATCATCAGGACACCGGCGTTTTCCAGCCGCATCCGGATGAAGCCGGCGAGATCGAACATGGCGTGGCCCTCGCGGGTGGCCGGAAGAAAGAACATGGCGTTCTCGGCATCGGCCTCGAGGAAGCGTTCGACGAATTCGCCGCCGACTTCATAGGAGTGCTGGCGGATCAGGGGGCCGATGGCGGCGACGATGCCGCTGCGCTCGGCGCCGAGTTTTTCCATCGCCGCGACGGTGGATTCCACAATGCCCGTCAACGCGCCCTTCCAGCCGGCATGCGCAGCCCCGATCACGCGCGCGCTCGGATCGACGAACAGGATCGGCCCGCAATCGGCTGCGGTCGCGCCGATGGCGAGCCCTTCGGTGCGGGTGACGATGGCGTCGGCGCGCGGCCGCTGGCCCTCCCAGGGACCTGCCGCCACCACCGCGTCGGGCGAATGGATCTGCCACACGGTGAGAAAATTCTCGGGTGTGACGCCGATCTGTTCCGCCATCCTTCGGCGGTTTTCCGCGACCTTGCCGGGATCGTCGCTGGAGCCGGTGCCGCCGTTGAGGCTGGCGTAAAGGCCGCCGGACACGCCGCCATCGCGGGTGAAGAAAGCGTGGCGCAGGCCGGGAATGGCCGAGAGCAGCGGCGAAGCGAGCGTCACGGCCGTTCCGCCGCTTCGTCCGGCTGCCCGTCCTCGAATCCCGCCAGCGAAGTGAGGTGGGGTTCGGAGACCGCGAGCACCTTGAACATCGACCCCATGCCGCCGCGGCCGCCGCCGATCAGCCGTTTCAGCGCGCTGGAAATATCCTCGGAAACCTCGTGGCTGGCCTTGGCCATCAGGGTCACCGCGCGGGTTTCGACGCCGAGCCGTTTGAGGAATTCGCCCTGCGTCACCGGGCCGTGGACGCGCGCGCCGATATCCTCGGCGGCACACGCCAGCGCCTCGAAATCGACATGGGCGGTGACGTCGGCCTGGCCGGGATTTTTCAGGGGATCGGCGAAACTGTGCCGCGCGATGGCCTGAAAGGTATCGCCGGCGTCGCTGCGGAGATGGCCGTAATCGATGATCAGCGCCGCACCGTCCTGATCGCGCACCCGGCTGGCGATTTTCATGATCTCGGCGTCGGGCCGCCATTCGAACACGGCCCCCTCGGGAGCGGCGCGCACCAGCGGCGGCATCAGCACCTCGAAGCGCGGGGTCGGCTCGCTGGCCGAACCGAACACCAGCTTGCCGCCGGCGTCGATCTCGACGGTGCGTTCGTGCCATCCGCTCTCGCCCCGCACCATCTGGTGGATCGGCAGCACGTCGAAATATTCATTGGCGAAGATGACCGCGGGTCCGTCGGGAATGTCGTCGATGGTGTCATGCCAGGCGATATTGCGCACGCCCGACAGCGTCGATTTCTGCTTTTCGCGCAGCACCGGATTGATCTCGACCAGATGGACGCTGAGCGACTGATAGAGCGGCGGCAGAACCCGCAACGCGCGCAGCGCATCCGCCATCATGGTGCCGCGGCCGGGTCCGAGTTCGATCAGCCGCAACAGCGACGGCGAGCCGATCGCCTTCCAGACCGAGGCCGCCCACAGCCCCAGCAATTCGCCGAACATCTGGCTGATTTCGGGCGCGGTGGTGAAATCGCCCTCGCGTCCCAGCGGATCGCGCGAGACGTAATAGCCGAATTGCGGATGCGTCAGGCACAGCTCCATGTAGCGCCAGACCGGCATCGGCCCGGAAGTCTTGATCAACTTCCTGATCTCGGATTGCAGCGGCGAAGATTCGGTCACGGCCTGCTTTCGGCTGGGGTCTGTTGGCGCTTCGGCGAGCGCCATGCCAGCACAATAATGATGGCCCCCGCAATAACCATCGGCACCGACAACAGCATGCCCATGGTCAATCCGCCCCACAAAAATCCGAGCTGCGCGTCGGGCTCCCGGAAGAATTCGCCGGTGATACGCGCAAGGCCGTAGAACATGATGAAACTGCCGAGGATAAGCCCCGGCCGCTTCAGGGCACCGAAACGGATCATCACGGCCAGAATCGTAAACAGCACGATGCCCTCGAGGCCCGCCTCGTAAAGCTGGCTCGGATGACGCGGCAGCGGCCCGCCATTGGGAAACACCATCGCCCAGGGCACGCTGGCATCCGCCGGCCGGCCCCACAACTCGCTGTTGATGAAATTGGCGAGGCGGCCGAGGAACAGACCGATCGGCCCGACCGCGGTGGTGATGTCGCCGAGCGACATTATCGGGATGTCGTTCTTGCGGCAAAACAGGATCACGGCGGCGACGCAGCCGAGAAAGCCGCCGTGGAAGGACATGCCGCCCTTCCAGAGCTCGAAAATTTCGGCCGGATGCGCGACGAAGAACGGCAGATTGTAGAACAGCACGTAGCCGGTGCGCCCGCCGAGGATGATGCCGAGCGTGACCCAGAGAATGAAATCGTCCATCTGCGGCAGCGTGATCGGCGCCGGCCCGCCCCACAATCTTTCGTTCTTGATCAGCGAGCGCGCGTAGACCCAGCCCAGCACGATGCCGCCGATATAGGCCAGCGCGTACCAGCGGATTGCGAACGGTCCGATCGAGATGGCGATCGGGTCGAACACCGGAAAGGCGATGGTGAGGAAGGGCATTGGGCCTGCGGCTTACTTGGAAAAAGACTTACTTGGAAAGATTGCGGCGATAAAGCACCAGCAGCCGCTCCCAATGCCGCTCGGCGGCGTCGCGGTCGTAGATCGGCCGCTTCGGAAACGCAAAACCGTGATGGGTGCCGGGATAGATCTCGATTTCGGCGTTGGCGCCCTTCATCGATGCCGTGACTTTGTCGATGATCTCCTGCGGCGCGTAGATATCGGTTTCGGCGCAGCCGAAGTAAAGCTCGGCCCTGGTCTTGCTTGCGGCCAGATGCGGGCTGTCGGGCTGGTCGGTGGCCAGGTGCGTGCCGTAGATCGATGCCGCGGCCTTGACCCGGTCCGGGAAATGCGTCGCGGCGTTGACGGCGTATCGTCCGCTCATGCAGTAGCCGACCGTGCCGACGATCTCCGCGTTCGCGGCCGGCTGCTTGTCGGCATAGGCGAGCAGTGCGGCGGTGTCCTCCATGACCAGGGGAATGTTAATGGAGTTCATGTAGCCGAACATCTGCTTGCGTTCAGGCGCGTCCGGGTCCGGCGGTATCGGTCCCAATTCCATGACACCGGACCGGTAATACAGATTCGGCAGCATCACGTAATAACCCGAGGTGCCGAGCCGGCGCGCCATGTCGCGCAGTTCCTCACGGATCGCCGGCGCGTCCATGTAGAAGATGATGACGGGAAACGGCCCGCCGCGTTCGGGATGCGTGATGAAGGTGGTGGTATGGCCGTCCTTGGTCGGAATTTCGATTTGCTGGTCGATCATGGGGCGCTTCTGCTCGCTTGTCGGTTTTGCGATTTTTTTGGCTCTGGCAATCGATACGATTGCAAGGAAACCAGGACATTGACAAGGCAACAGGCCGTGTCAGGCGGCCAGATCAGCCTTGAACTGCGCCGTCCGGATCGCCATTGTCTGATGGAACAACCTGTGCGCAGCCGACCGGAGATCAATCAGAGATGACCCAGACCAACAATCGTTTTTTCGACGAGATCGGGCGTCTGATGAACGACGCCGCCGGCGCCGCCCAGGGCGTCAAGCGCGAGGTCGATGCGGTGGTCCGCAACCAGGCCGAAAAAATCCTGCGCGACCTCGACATCGTCAAGCGCGAGGAGTTCGAGGCGGTCAAGGACATGGCGCGGCTGGCCCGCGAGGAAAACGAGACGCTGAAGGCGCGGATCGCGGTGCTGGAAGTCAAGCTCGGCATTTCGCTCTCGGCGCCGGATGTCGGCAGCCCGAAGACGGGCGGCTGACGTCCACTGGCTCAGATGGCAAAAGCCAAGCGCGATCTGCCGGTTGTTGCTTTTAAATCGCAGCAGGCTTGGGATTCGTGGCTGACGTCGCAGCCGGCGGATTCGAACGGTCTGTGGCTCAAACTGGCCAAGAAATCATCCGGGATAGCCAGCGTCTCAAAGCCGGAGGCGATTGATACGGCGCTTTGTCATGGCTGGATCGACGGCCAGCTCGACAGTTTCGACGACGATTACTGGCTGATCCGCTTCACGCCGCGTCAATCCACCAGCAAATGGTCGGAGAAAAACCGAACCCGGGCGCTTGAGCTCGTCAAGTTGAGGCGCATGAAGCCTCCCGGATCGAACGAAATCGAACGCGTAAGAAGGACGGCCGCTGGGACGCCGCCTATGCGCCGCAAAGCACGGCGCAGGTGCCGGACGATCTCCGTGCTGCCCTTGCGAGAAACAAGGAAGCAGGAAGCTTCTTCGAAACGCTCGACAGCACCAATCGCTACGCGATCCTTTACCGGATCGGCAGCGCTAAAAAGGCCGAGACCCGGGTGGCACGCATCGAGAAATTCGTCACGATGCTCATCGAGGGCAGAACTATCCATCCGCCAAAGTCCCGAAAGAGAGCCTAGCCTGGCGGGCCAAACCCGGTCCGCCCGGCGCCCGCTCGGGCCCCGGGGTGCAGAAAAATCCCCGGATTTCCTTGTCATTTCCGGCCTTTGGGGCTAGAACGCCGCCACGTCCGCAGCCCCCGCACCCCTGGAGGCTTGCTGTGGAGTGCAACCGGGCCGCGATGCGGCCTTTAACTTTTTAGAAAACAAGGACTTAGAGAGATGGCGACCGTCAAGGAATTGAAGGCGACCGCACGTCCGAAGAGCGGCAAGGGGGCCGCACGGGCAGAGCGTCGCGCCGGGAGAGTGCCCGGAGTGATCTATGGCAACAACCAGCCCCCCGTGACCATTTCGGTCGACGATGCCGAACTGCGCCAGCGCATTCTGGCCGGCCGGTTCCTGACCACGATTTACGATATCGATCTCGAGGGCAAGAAGCATCGGGTGATTCCACGCGACTTCCATCTCGATGCGGTGCGCGATTTCCCGATCCATGTCGATTTCATGCGGCTCGGCGAAGGCGCGACCATCCGCGTCAGCGTTCCCCTGCGCATCCAGAATGCGGAAAGTGCGCCCGGTGTGAAGCGCGGCGGAACGGTGAACATCGTCACCCACACCATCGACCTGGAATGCTCGGTCGATAACATTCCGCAATATGTCGAGGCTGACGTGGGCGGACTGGAGATCAGCCACTCGCTGCATCTGTCCGACATCAAATTGCCGGCCGGCGTGAAGTCGCTGTCGCGTGAAGACGTGACGCTTGTGACCATCGTGCCGCCGTCGGGCTACGCCGAAGAGCAGAAGGCGGCTGCGGCTGCTGCGGCGGCCGGTACGCCGGCGGCTGGTGCTGCGGCTGCGCCTGGCGCGGCTCCAGCGGCTGGCGCTGCCGCGCCCGCGGCGGGTGCGGCTCCTGCGGCTGGTGCGAAGGCGCCTGCGGCCGGCGCCAAGGCGCCTGCCGGCGGTGGCGACAAGAAGAAGTAATCGAGCGCGGGATGCCGCGTCATGCGACTCTTTGTTGGGCTCGGCAATCCCGGCGCGAAATACGCGCATAACCGGCACAATATCGGCTTCATGGCCGTCGATGGAATTGCGCGGCGTCACGGTTTTTCACCGTGGCGCCGCCGCTTTCAGGGCGAGACGTCGGAAGGTACGCTCGATCATGAGAAGGTCGTGCTGCTGCGGCCGACGACCTTCATGAACGAGTCCGGGCGCGCGGTTCAGGAAGCCGCGAATTTCTTCAAGCTCAGCGCAGGCGAGATCACCGTGTTTCAGGATGAGCTCGAACTGCCGCCGGGCAAGGTGCGCGTCAAAGTCGGCGGCGGCATCGCCGGCCACAACGGCCTGCGTTCGATCTCCTCGCATATCGGCAACGACTATCGCCGGGTGCGGCTCGGGATCGGTCACCCCGGCATCAAGGAACTGGTGCACGGACACGTGTTGTCGGATTTCGCCAAGAGCGACATGCCGTGGGTGGAGGCGCTCTGCGAAGCGGTCGCCGACAACGCCGGACTGCTCGCCAGCGCCCGCGATTCGACGTTCCAGAACAAGGTGCATCTGGCGATGCAAGCCAAGGGATTTTTCGACAAGGAAGATGGCGGCGCTCCGTAACGCGCTTCCGGTCGTGACCAACAGGTTTCAGGACTCATCATGGGATTCAAATGCGGTATCGTCGGATTGCCCAATGTCGGCAAATCGACGCTGTTCAACGCGCTGACGGAGACGGCAGCTGCGCAGGCGGCCAATTATCCGTTCTGCACCATCGAGCCGAATGTCGGCGAGGTCGCGGTGCCCGATCCCAGGCTCGACAAGCTCGCCGAGGCCGGCAGGTCGGCGCAGATCATTCCGACCCGGCTGACGTTTGTCGACATCGCGGGGTTGGTGCGCGGCGCGTCCAAGGGCGAAGGGCTCGGCAACCAGTTTCTCGCCACCATCCGCGAGGTCGACGCGGTCGCCCATGTGGTACGCTGCTTTGAGGATTCCGACATCACCCATGTCGAAGGCAAGATCGCGCCGCTCGCCGATATCGAGACCATCGAGACCGAGCTGATGCTCGCCGATCTCGACAGCCTCGAGAAGCGCGTCGACAATCTCGCCAAGAAGGCAAAGGGCAGCGACAAGGAAGCCAAGGAGCAGCTCGACCTCGTCAACCGCGCGCTGGTGCTGCTGCGCGAGGGCAGGCCGGCGCGATTCCTCGAGCGCAAGCCCGAGGAGGAGCGCGCCTTCGGCATGCTGGGTCTCCTGACCTCCAAGCCCGTGCTGTATGTCTGCAATGTCGAGGAAGCGTCCGCCGCCAAGGGCAACAAGTTTTCGGAAGCCGTGGCCGAATACGCCAAGAAGGAAGGCGCGGTCGCGGTGACCATCTCCGCCAAGATCGAATCGGAGATCGCGACGCTGTCGCGCGAGGAGCGCACCGAGTTTCTGGAAACGCTGGGGCTGGAAGAGGCCGGGCTCGACCGCCTGATCCGCGCCGGCTACCAGTTGCTCGACCTCATCACCTATTTCACGGTCGGGCCGAAGGAGGCGCGGGCCTGGACCATCCACCGAGGTACCAAGGCGCCGGCCGCCGCCGGCGTCATTCACACCGATTTCGAAAAAGGCTTCATCCGCGCCGAGACCATCGCCTATGCCGACTATGTCGGGCTCGGCGGCGAGGCCGGCGCGCGCGACGCCGGCAAGCTGCGGCTGGAAGGCAAGGAATATGTCGTCGCCGATGGCGACGTCATGCATTTCCGGTTCAACAATTAACGCATCTGGCCCTGATCGCGGATGGCGCCGAGATGCTCGTTGATGCGAAACACGATCAGGATGAATTCCGCGGCGATGCGCGAAAACACCACGCTGACGACCACGCTGGCGATCGATGACAGCAGCAGGATGAACCCGCCGAACGGGCTGATGGCCATCTCTGCCAGGCCGACAAAGATGCCGCGGAGGCCGAACAACACGATCAACGCGATCACCAGCCAGTAGAAGGTCTTGATAATGGTGGGCGTAATGAAGCGGTCCCGCCTGTACCGATACGCGGAAGTCCCTCTGCTGCAACGATTTCTTCGTTTGAACGAGGGGTTGGAAAAAGGTTGAAATCTCCCATAACAGCCGAAAGTCTTGCATATAAGCTTATGTCGTAAGGTTTAGCATTCTCGGTCGGATGGACGATAATGCTGTCAATAATATTCCCGAACGCCATGCGGCACTCAGGATCATCGGAGTTACGCTTGAGTTTTTCATGCAAGGTTTCGATGTTCTTACCAAATGCCTTGATGACGTTAGGGTGTAAGGTCGTGACGTTGCTTTCAGCACCGAGCAAACGAATGCGTTCCTCTAGGCCCTTTCGTTCAATCTCTTTGGCCTTGAGCGACGCCAACAACTCTCTTGGCATGTCATCTTCCTCGTCAAGCGTCCTTACCAGTTTTGCAATCTGAATATTGAGACGGTCAAATTGTCTAACGGCTGTTTGCCGTGCTCCGCTGTTTTCCCTTTCGAGCCGTGCAAATTCGAGAGTCTTTTCCCGTGCCTTCTCTTTGAGAAATTCAGGGTCAACCAAATGCGAACACATGCTATCGACCGCCAGCTTCGTCAGCTTTCCAAGGTCATAGCTTTTGCTATGTTTACAAGATCGGGAGTTGTAGGAAGCCGAACACCCGATACGTTGTCCATTCCGGGATGACGCCGTGATCGACATTTGACCATTGCATTCGCCACACCGCAGCAATCCAGACAAGAGATGCAATTTACGCGGCACAACTGCCCTTTCAGACTGACCGCTTGCCACATGGATTTTGTTTCCGCGTGCCTTGCGGAGTGCATGGGCAGCATCCCATAATTTTTGATCGATGATACGAAGATGAGGAACTTGTGCCGTTATCAAATCGTCATCGTCGGCTTTACGCGTGATGACTTTTCCGGTTTCCGGATTTTTGATGTTGGTGAACCGGTTTTTCACATATTCGCCGATGTAGAGCCGATTGTGAATAAGTCCGCGCTTATGTTCACCACCGACAATGCTCTGAAAATTCCACCGCTCGGCACCTGATGGTGAAGGTATTTTATCAAGCGAGAGTCCGTCCGCTATTTGACGTGGCGATTTTCCGTTGACGTACTCTGTGAAAATACGAACCACAATCTTGGCTTCGACGGGATTGATGACGCGCTCCCCCGGTTCATGTTTGACCAAATCATAACCATAGGCGAGGGCACCGGCGACCAATCCTTCACGCGCAATGCCATCATGACCCCGCTTGACACGTTCGGCTAATTTTTTGCTGTAGCCGGGATTGCTGATGCCATCGAAAGCGATCTGCATTTCGGACACTTCGCCGTTGGCAGGTGTAATAATCTTCACGCCATGAAATTGCAGATGCTGGAAAATCCACGGCAGGTCAGCTTGGTTACGTGATAAGCGGTCAGTGGCTTCAACCACTAGAACATCGAATTCTTTTCGCTTCGTTGCGGCCATCAGGTCGCGCAAGCCGTCGCGGTCCAACATTGACGCACCAGATTTCGCCTTGTCTGAAAATCGATGGACCACAGTGAGACGTTCACGTTGCGCATACTTTTCGCAAACCGCGAATTGATCGGTGATGGATCGATCTTTCTGCATATCACTCGAAAACCGCGCATAAAGAACGGCCCTAGATGCGGCTACGATTTTCGGCTTTGCCATCGGTCTTATCTTTCATCGTTGTTGTGGATCATGGCGTATTCTTCGCGGGCTTCTAATCGACCAAGTACCCTTGCTAATTCGAGCCATTGTTTTTTATGGCAAGGATGATCGGGGCTTCGTTCGTCGGACGGGTCGAGTCGTCTGACCGTGCCCTGTTTCTTGTTGTTGTCATTGGCCGGTTTCATTCCATTCTTAGCAGAAACCCCGTTGAGTCGCGCTTTCATTTCCCCGTCCCCATAATAAAAACGCCGCCCGGAATTGGGCGGCAGGTTGGCTTGTTGGTGTTTGGTGTTTGCACTTCGTTAAGCGAATCGAAGATTCCGCCATCGGTTGTCGGGCCGGGCTAGCAGTGAGCATTCTTGTTTCCTAGTTCGGTAGGACGGCATGAAAAAACCGCCCGTGCTAAATCGCACGAGCGGCCTGGTTGTCTTTAGTCTCGTTAGTTGTGGCAATAAGGCTCAAGACTGGCGTTGGCCCAAGTCTGAGGGTCGATAAATCCATCCCACTTCACAAGCGAAGCACATCCGCTGGCACTCACAATATCTCCCGCTATGCCACCTTCGGTATCGGCTTCAATAACTCGGTCACCGGGTGAGGGTGACCACCGTGTCATTTCACCGGCCGGGTAATCGCGTTCTTCGTCTCGTTCCATTGAGACGACCTGAAATTTGTCACCGTCCTTGCGGAAAATGTAGCCGATACCTTCCGGTGTGCGAACGTATGCGCCAGTCTGAATAGCCCCGCTCATATGCAGTCCCTTTCATGGAACGAGTCGGGTGACCCGCCCCGCGAACATCACCGCACGTCTTGCATGTAGCCGTCAACACCTAAGGTGTAGCCAAAATCACTACACAACCTGTGAGATTTTGTAGCTGAGATCGACACACACAACCTGCGCGACAGGCGTCGGAGAAAAGTGGTAGAAGCAACAACAAGGGACTAGCGCAAGTTGAGCGGGTGCCGACGAATATGAGCGCGGATGATGAACGATATCCCGCCATCCGAACGTCTCGCTTATCCGAAGACTCTTGGCGAATAAAGAGGGACTGTTGGCCAATGCCTTTGCACGAATTTGCACGCGCCAAGCTTGATGAGTTCTACCAGGCGATATCGCCTTGGGAGAGCGGTTATCAAACGAACAGCTTTACGTATGTTGCCGTCAGGCAAGGTGCGGATTTCGTTCTGGTTCAAGGTGCACTTTGGCTGAATACGGTCAATTCTAAGATTCCGTACACGCACTTCGAGTCGGAGAATGTGCGAGGTGGTCATTTTCATCTTTCCGAACTGGAGATGGACTATAGGCAATTGGTCGACGCGCTCATTTCCGGAAATCTAAACACTCCTCGCGGGACGTTGACTTTTCCAGTAGCAGGGAGCGGCCATCATTCCGTCCTCTACACCCCAGTTCATCCGTCGGCGACACAGTCACAGAGCCGGGTGAATGTCGTTCGGATAGGGGGCGCCGAACAAACCGTTCAAAATCAGCAACCCAATCTTGACTGGGAGCTTAGAGGCGCGTCAACGCCCTACGACGGATTGAATGATCTCTTGACGGAATACGGACTTGGCGCGCTGTTTGGCGATGTAATAAGCGTTGAAATCATCGCAACCACTGTTATGGGAATCGAGGAAAGTTCGACAGTATCGGGGACAGTCGCTTCGATAGGTGTGAGATTGGCATCTACATTGTCGACAAAAAGCGCTTCTGTTGGGTATAGAGTGTTTAGTCAAGGCAAGGTCATTGCTCGCTCAATATTGTTGGGAGAGCGGATGGATTGGCACTCTGCAAATGGAATGCAGATCGGTAGAGCGCAGATAGACGTTCCGCTTGCTGCCGTCGTTCACTGTTTTGCCAATTATGATTCGAATACACAAAACCATTGGTGGATCACTGATCCAACTACCGCTCAAAATGCGCGTCGAACCGTTTATCAAACATTTGACGATCAACTTTCCGTTCTGCAAGACTTCATAAACAAAGCCGCAGGACGTGGAAGAAACGCACGCGATCTAGAAAGTGGCGTCGCGTGGCTATTTTGGATATTGGGTTTCAGTGTCGCGCATCTAGGCGGAACCGATAAAACTCAAGATGCTGCAGATTTGATATTCGTGAGTCCCAGCGGCCACTTTGCAGTGGTAGAATGTACAACAGGCTTGCTCAGAGCCGACAACAAGCTTCCACTACTCATTTCGCGAGCTGAGACCGTAAGGAAAAATCTCCACGCGTCGAATCAAGGTCATTTGAAGGTACTTCCTGTCATCATTACGTCCCGACCCCTCAGCGAGATACGCGCCGATATTGAGCAGGCTGAAAAGCTAGAAGTACTGGTCATCGCGCGTGAAGCTCTGGAAGAGATGATCACGAGAACCTTAGTGGCCCCAAATGCCGACGACCTTTTTGCTCGGGCCGAAAGAGCAATAAGAGATGCAAGAGAGCGTCACGATCTGAGTAAGGTTGAGAATTAATTGGCCATTGAACGTCTTGGAGTTAAGTCACCATCGCTTGGGATGACGGCGAGGTTGAAACGGGGTGCGGAAGAAATAGTTGCGCTTCCGGAGTCGGGGGATGGTATGTCGACAGTTCATAACTTGCCTGCAACACCAGCTTTTCGTGACGAGCGCCCTGACTCGCCTATTTCAGAAATTGCTCTGCGGGTGATCGTTGAGCGCAACGATTGGCAGTTTGAAGTCGTAGGGACGGCGACTCTGATTTCAGGCCACCTTGCAATAACCGCAAATCACGTTTTGGAACATGCCTTGCGAAAGTACGGTGCTTTGCAAAAGGATGACAAACTAATCGAAATCGATTCGTTCGAATTGAAACTTTGGCAAGTGTTGCCCGGACCCATCTATCGCACTTGGAAAGTTTTTGCAGCGTGGCCTTGCGCCACCGACGTTGTCATACTTCATCTAGGTCTTGATCGAACTAGTTTACCCGATCAGAAAATCGAATGGAAGCAACCGCGCCTACGTGTTCTACCGCCCCCGATAGGGGAAACAGTGGTTGCTTTCGGCTATCGCGAATCCCATGTCAGGGTGACGGAAGGCGACGGACAGCACCACATCGAGCTAAACGACCGCCCCACGACTTCGATAGGCAAGATTAGAGAGGTTTATTCGTCCGGGCGAGACTCTGTCATGCTTCCATTCCCCTGTTTTGAAATTGAAGCGCGTTTTGATCCCGGTATGAGTGGAGGCTTGGTTATCGACGAGGCAGGTGCAGTCTGTGGCTTAATTTGCGCGAGCTTGCAGCAGAGCGACGTGAACGCATCCCCAATTAGCTACGTGGCTTCGCTTTGGCCGATGTTAAAGACGTTGATATCGGCTAATCGAGGCGACGGATATCCGAAGGATGGTTCCTATCCCGTAATTGACCTAGCGATTGACGGTCTGATCTGTGTTACCGATCTTCACAATCTCGATCCCGCTTTGTTCCCAGACAAGCAACTTTCAAAATGAGATCAATCACCGATCCCGCGCCAACTTCCGCCGTCCCCAATGCTTCTCTTTCCGAGCCGGATCAAACACGCGCTCCACCTGCCGGTTCAACGCTCGCATGACGCCGATCCGCGCAAACATTGTCGGCCCGTCGTGCTCCGCAACAAGAAGCAACGCCTCCATCGCGGCTTGCCATTCAGCGGCGTTGTGCTCTGCCTTGGGCAGCTTGGTGATGTAGAGCGCGGCGTCGCGGAGGGTGAGCAGTGGCTTGCCCTTGGGCAGTGGGATTGGTTCGTCGAATTTTTTATCCCATGACATAAATTGTCCACCCGACCGCTCTGCCTCAGGCGACCGGCTCCGTCTGCCATTTGCCTCCAACTAATTCCATTCCGAACTTGTCGCGTCCCTCCGCTATGAAAGCATCCAAATCACCGGCGCGGCTCGGAATACATGGGACTTCGCTACAAACTGGCATTATGAAGCCACGGCGACCCGACCTAAAATAGATGCCAACGCCGCGTGTTTCGGTGTTGGAGGCAAGCAAAGTAAAGCCGCCTTCTGGCTCCCACGGAAAATGGGACGCTTCAACTGCCTGCATATATTCCAGTTGCTTCGAAATCCGCGCATCGACAACGCGAATTACGCATCCACTGATCGCTCCTACCGTAACAGCCTTCTTACCGACCGTATCTCGCGACAGAGCCTCCATAGCGTTCGACACGATATCGAATTCCTTTTCGCTCTCAGTCACAGCTATTTCGACGCCGGCATCAAGGCGAACTGGCGGCCCTGCGTAGGGCTGTCTCAGTTCAGTGTATCTCTGATAATCTGATTGCAAGCCAATATAGGCTCGACGGCATTCTAAAACCTTGCCATCGGTGATGCGGAAAAGTTGTTTCGTCTGCCCATTGAGCAAGGCGAGAAATTCACACCCGTCTAGACCCTCCCGATTTGCAATCCACTCGACAGGATCGATGTCCCGATTTTCCGATAAGGCAGCTTTCATTTCGCAAATTGCCCCATACGCCTCTTGGAATTTACCGGCGTAGGCCACCGCGACCGTCCCGCTGAGTACCTGGACCTTTAAGCTGTGGAACTCACCGTTCACGGGTCCCACATCATCGGGCAACTGGAAATGTTCATGGCTTAATAGCGTATCGCCCACCATAAAGCCGATATCGCCATCGGCGTAACCAACGACTAACGTCATGGGATTGATCCTCCAACGCATCATCAGCAATTCGCGTTCAGCACCAGCGTTCCGTACGACCGGAGCCGGGTAGTCCACGTTACCTTGTCGCGCGCGATACCGGGGCAACCACAACTGAGGTTTCAGTATCTCCCTTAACGTCTTCGAGCCTAACATCCTCCACGTCGGTGGCCATTAATTCGGGTTGCCCAAAGACTTTCATTGCTTCAACTACTTCTACGACGGGGAATTCCCGACGCTCTTCTAGTATTCTGCAAATTTCGCGATCTACCGGGCGAGGTAGAATAGACTCTTTTGGAATCTTAGCATCCGCATTCATAAATGCCTGAACGACGCGCCACGCCTCATAAAAAATCTGCATGAAATCGGCATCATGATGAAGGGGACAAATCACCAAGCCGCGATGTTCGTCCAACCTCACTTTATCGCTAACTCCTTGGCGAGTGGGGACTATGCCAATTCGTAGTCCCGCCGCCCCTTCGAGTTGCGCCGGATTGATTTTTACACTTGTGCCTACCCATTGTTGACTATCTAACGATCCGACGAAAAGATCGGCTTTCCACAAGCCACGAATTGACGACGGTAGAGCCAATCTCGTTGTTGGTCGTCTAAACGCTGCGGCAAGCATATTTAAACGTCTCAGAAGTTTCGGAGGTTGCCCGACTTTACCGGCTAGGGTGCGAGATTCGTCCGTGAGGATATTTTTGGCGGTAGCGATCAATTGAACTGCACCTGATTTCTCGATTCCAAAGAGAATCGACTTAGTCTCGTTTGGCCTAATCCTACAGAATCTCATCGCGTCATGAATTCGCTCAGTTACCCGAGCATCACCATTGTTCATCGCTTCGTGGACAGCATACTCAAAGCAAATTCCCACGTCGCCATCGCCGGGTCTGTATAGACGTGGCAACATTTTTAACTTGACGTCTGAGGCACCTCCCGCTTCAGCAACAACGTCGGCTTTCAGTGCGTTAAGGACACCAGATAGAATAGGTCCAACCACCGCTGTGAGAGCCAGAACGTCATCGGCTACGGCATTAAGCTGCTTTTCCCTACGAACCTTCATTATCGCCCCCAGCAGATTACTAGAGGGAAACATGCCATATTTTTGGACTGAAGGTGAACGTTTCTGTTCAGATTGCGAAATAACTTCCATTATCTTCTTTCTATTCCCCGGTGCAGCGGTCCCCGATTCGCCCGTTGACCTGTCCCCACCAGCCACCGCCAGCGGGGCGACGTTCGAGATTGTTTTTGAATTGCTAAATCGATTTGCTGTGCTACACGCTCGACTCCAAAAAAAAGGAATCAAACGTTGGCCAAGAAGAAAAAAGTAGTTCGTCTCGCGTGGTCGAAGGATGACTTACGTAATTTGAAGTCGATGGCCCGAGACAAACAAGGCGTTGCCAAAATCGCCAAGGCATTGAAGCGCACGCCCGGCGCAACGACCGTCCAAGCGGCCAAGCGTGGAATATCGTTGAGTACAACGTAATCAAAGCCAGTCCCAACTTTTTGCGACCGCTTCCCGGAATTTGCCCGCCTACCTCGCCAGCCAGTAAGAAACCGTGCCTTGACAGATTGGGAAGCGCGACACACCTTGAATTCAGGCCAACAATTGCGTTGGCCTCTAGCAGAGGAGATACCATGGCTCCACCTGCAAAGGCTCGCCGCAGTGACCGCTGCTGCAATGTTCGGGCACGAGCGTAGCGGCTAACACACGAACGGCGTTCCGGGAGCGGCCTATGGGCCTCATCAGTTAGGCATGGACCAACTTGGCCCCTCCCGGAGCGATTGCCGTCCTATAGAAAATCCCGGAGCCGGGCAATTTCAGGAATAAGTCTTGCGGTCAGGACGGCGCTGACCAGTTCTCCCTGTGGAGTCGTATGAATCTCGTAAAGGTGTTGCTGGGCTGTTGGCTTCGCCATGAATTGCCGGATGCAATAGTCCAAAGTGCCATCCACGATTAGATAAGGGCGGGCACCTTCGGCGGCACTAATGCGCTCGCCATTTCGTGACGGCCATTTTCGCAGAATTGCAGGGGCATCAAAATTGATTCGATTCGTATCGTCCATGACGAGGACCTAATACAGATTGCAAATGCATCGCAAGCTTTGCGAACCGGAACAACTACCTCGGCTCCGGGTACTGCATCCCCGGCTCCCAGCGAAAGTTTTCACTATCGCCAGCGCGGTCCCATAATTCTTGCAGCACAAAGCCATGATTGAGGCTAACCAAGAAGCCGGCTTTGCGATCACCATCTAGCCACGCTGCATGATGTTCGCTGATTGCGCCGCGATGTTTGTTCGTTCTACGTTTCGGCATATCTTTTATCCTCTGTTGCTGCGGAGAGAAGGCGGGCGATTGTCGGGAGCGGAGTCCTCGCTCAAATCGAGTTCGCGACACAGCCTTGCGAAGGCGATGGTGGCTGCTTCACCGACCGACACGGCAGGATGTTTTCTCGGCGCTCCGAAACGATCGTTATAAAAGAGTCCGTGCTCTGCAATGGTCTCTCTTGCCGTTATAGCTCGGTCCCAGGAATCCGCCGCGAGCGTGAGTAACTTCACGTGGTGAGGTTCGAGTTCGTATTCGGCGTGGACGCTTTCCCACCAAACCTGCGTTGGCTTGCGAAGATGGGTTGGCGCTTTGGTTGTTGATTTCTTCAATGTTAGTTTCCTTGTAGTACAAAAAGTGTTTTGAACGGGAGGGCCAGCCGTTCAACTTGGGCCTGTGGCCGGTGTCGGGTGCTCATGCTGTAGAGATGGGATGCCCCCACCCGTCCCGCACTTCCAGTGGGGGATTGGTGTGATGCTGTGTCGCGACTACACCTTCGTTCGGCTATGCCTTGGAAATCGAATGTATTCGGGATCGAGCAGAGCTAGCAAATCGATAAAAGCGTTCTGCAAATTCGTAAGCCGCTCTTTAGCTTGGTCGAGATTCTGATTGAGCGACGCGACATCACTCTCTAAATCGTCGATCAACGGATCGGTGCCCTTGGTGAATTTCGTAAGGAACGCGCCATATCCAACGCACTCAAGGCCTGTTGGGCTGGTCACGATAAACGCCTCGCCTATCGCCCGTTGTTCACCTGCAAATATGCGAAGTGTCTTCGATTGCTGATCTGTGCGCCAGATGCTTTCGATCCTATCTTGAAGTTCTTGCAACTGCCGCGTCTTCTCGCTACCTCCCAAATCAATGAACTGAATCTGCCGGCGCACCATTTCAGTCCAACACAAGTATTGTCCCATTAAGAAGGCCGTATTGTTGATGACATATTTCTTTTCCCTTTCATCGCCACGGACGAGATAGGCGCCGGATAAGGTCTTGCTTTAGTATGTTGTAAATTCGGCTTTGTAGATCGAAGGCGGCCCGGGCGAGCGGCTCGCGTAGCTTCGACATCTCTTTTTCCCGTTGAGATGCGTCTTGAAGTTTTTGGTTATCTATTTGCAACACGGCAATAGCTCTCGCGTTATCACTTGATTGACGCGAACCTATGTAAGTGCCTACGACAGCGGCGAGCGAGGCGGTCGCAGCAATAACCGCGACAATAATCTCAACTTTCATGACGCCCCCTTGAATGCGCTGACAGATTGAATTGTGAGATTAAACAACTTCACTCGTCAAGCAACGGCACCACTAAGCCTTCGGCCAACCAAACGGTGAGCCGCCGGTTGAACGAACGCACAGGTGATGCAGCCAAGGCGCTGGCGTCGTGAAAAATAGGGTTTTGGGGTCATATTCTGAATTGGGAATTTGCGTGCCATGAGGCGGTTCGGTCGGCACCAAATCGCTTACGTGAAGATAGGTCGTCCCCCCTACGTACAAGCCACAGCGCGGCTCTGTGGGGGGCCATACGTATGCTGGCTACCCATGTGGCTGCCGTAGCAAACCAAGCCACAGGCTGGCCGTTGTGATGGTTGGCCAGCGCCCGGCTATTCGCCACCACCAGCCACGTCAAAAAACGAAGTAGCGGTGGCAGCGACGGCCCGGTTTCCACCGGGCGGCGGTGCTTCCACCGCCACGGGGGGTATGGGGGGTGGCAGCACACACGCGGTGGAAGGCGGTGGAAGCCGGTGGTAGGTGCGGTGGAGGGATCGGTGGAACCCCCCGGCTAGTGAACGGTCGTGTGGCCAGTTTCCACTAACCGCGACCGTTGCCGGGATGGTGAGCCTTCCGTCACGACCTTAATGCAACCGGAATCCAACAGCCTCTGCATTGAGGCGGCAAGCTTGTCTTTGCTGTATCCTTTTGCCTTGGGGTGCTTGGCCATCTTCGCAGGCGCATACGAAGTGCCCGTAATAATTCCAACGTTCTGGCCTTGCGCCGTGAAGATGCCAAGCAACTCAAGAAACAGTTTATCGACCGTCGAATTGAACAGCGACTCAACAACAGGATCGCCGCCATTGTCCAAGACATAAATGCCGTCCTGCCATCGCATTTCGATCTTTTCGCCTACCTTGCCGTGGTTTGCCTTAACGATTGTCAGGACTCTGGTTTCCGGTGAAGTTATTTCCAGATAGAGACGGCTCCGAACAGAGTTGTTCCAAGCGGTGCTGCCTGACGTACCGGTGCCGCTGTTCATGCCGGTGAGACTAGGATGGCTCAAAAGCAAAACGGCGCAATCGACATCCATCGCAAGTCCGCGAAGCATCGAAACGAACTTCCGCACTTGCGCCCGGTTTATCTCGTCACCACCGAAAACATCGGCACTCGGGTCGACCACGATTAGCTTTGGCCGCAAAACCATCGCTTGCGAAACAAGCTTCGGATAGATCACGGTCGCAGCAAGGGTTCCTTTCCGGTCTGGCTCGGCCAGTACAGCGTCTAGACCGGCCATCGGAATAAGCCGTATCCCGTCTAGGTCCGACAACTGCTTTCCCGACTCCGATACAATCGTTTCTAAGCGTCTGTGAAGCTCGTCCGCTTCATCTTCCGCGCCGTAATAGAGACACGGACCGATAGCCACGTTCTTGCCGAACCATGACAGGCCAAGCGAAGACGCGGCGATCAGTTGCAGGACGATTTCCGTTTTGCCGGAACCACCATCGCCGCTTAGATTTGTCACCGTGCGATCTGGAATCCACCCTTCAACGAACCACTGCCGCTCCGGTACTGACTTGCCCTGCCAATCGCGGGGATCAATGACGGGGAGTGAACTAGCGTATCCGGCCTGCGCTTTGATGTTCTGGTTTGGCGAATAGGCTATAGCCTGTCTGAGTGTTCGCACGTTGCTCATGCCGCTACCTCAAATGCTATTCTGTCTAGTGCGGCTCGCTCTGCGGCATCGCAATCAAGGAAGAGCCGTTCGGCTGGACCCACGAAAGCAAGTTCCGAGATTTCGCAGGCGTGTTCGTATCCTTCAGCAATAATGCACGGGGCATGTTGCAACAGCGGGAAGAACGATTTCGAAAGCGGCAAGATACCTTCGCAGTTGGCCAGCAGCCAATTGATTGGGTTCTTATAGACCCGCAGCGGGCTATCCAATTTCGTACGCCCTTGGGCAGTGCTACCGATGTACTGGCCGATCCCGGTGACACAGCCCCAAACAGAGTGGTCGTGGCGGGATATCGCCAGCAAATCGACCATACGGAAGTCTTCGTAGACCGGCAGGACGACGGCAAGCCCACCTGTATGTGTTGGTGTGAATGTCCAATGATACGTATGGAGCGCAAGCAAACCCAATTCGAAGCGCCCACGCATCATAGCGGCTTGTCCGACGATGGTGTCAGAAACGTAACGCCAATCTAACCAAGCCTGTGCGCGTTCAGGACGGTGTTTGTGCCCTTCGAAGAGTTGTTCAGCATCTATGTTCGAACGCCAATACGGTAGGGTCGTGTCGCGGTGGTAAAAAGAAGTCATTTCTAAAATACTCAACTCGCTGTCGCTGGTTCCGACAACACGTCGAGCAGATGATCCACGAACGAAGGGAAATCTTTGATCTTCCTCGTGAAGCCAACTTGCCTTGCAGCGATGCTTATCGATTCGCGCCAAGACTCGGACGCCCATCCCGCATAGGGCTGGAGTCGGAGCCAATCGGTGAGTTCAGCGGAATCAATGGCAAGTTTTGCGAGGCATTGGCCAGCGCGAGCATTGCGAGGGTCCGAAGGAAACTTGATCGCGAGCTTTTTTCGCCATCCACCTGTGTGGTTGAGTCCAAAGATCAACGAGTCGATGCAATCAACTTTTTCTATTTCATTAGTCATGTTAATATTTCAAAGATATTGCCGCGAAATTGCGGCAGTCGTGCGCACGAAAATGCCAGCGGTGCGCTTGCTGGTCGTGTTAGAGCAATGCCGGTCACCGGCTCGTAGCTGCGGAGAAAAGCTACGGCCGGATTCCAAGCATCGTGCTGCCGTCATCCAATGCCGGGATGAAACATTGAGGGGCGCACAGATTCGAAACGTTTATGGCTGGTTACTGCAGCTTGCGAAGCTCGCGAAGGAAGCCACGGCTCGCGCCTTCGCTCGCAAAGGTCTTGGCGTCATCAGCGAGCGAACCTACGTCGTCCGCGTTACGAATCTCAGACCATACCTGCCGCACGGCACCAACGTAGCAGGCACTTATCTCTAGGAGCACCGCAGATTTAATGAGCAGGACTCCATCGCTGCGAAGGGAGGCCTGCAGAAGATGGTAGCCCACGCTCAGTTGGTCGCGCCCCTCAAGCCTATCAAGCACGCCGTCCTTGAGATGAACCCGCATCGCGAGTCCAGCTTCACAGTCGTGAACCTCTAGATCGCCGTCATCTTGATCTGCCATCGCCTTTTCTGAAAGCAAGTGATCTCTGAGAAAGAGCAATCCCGTCAAACTTCCGGCAAAGCATCCCGGAAGAAATATCTCTCGGACGTCGGTCTTGTAGTTGGTGTGCTCGACGTTGTAGTGACAAGCCCAACCCTGCAGAACCTGTTGCTTCTGAGGCAAGGCCTTGCGAGCCACGCCATCGTCTCCGACCAAATAGCGCCCGGGGGCAAGGTGGCCGTAGATCACAGCCGCATCTCCTTCGGGACTGCCGAAATATGCCCGTCATTCTTCGCCGAGCGGAAAAAGTCCGCCATGTCGGAGTAAGGGTCGTTCGGTGCCCCTAGGAACGCGGCGGGAAGATTCAGGCACAGACCATGGAGACCACCATTATCGATCAGATGGCTCTTCAAATTGAAAAGCTCGCTCCAAACGGAAAGCGCCTCAAGCTGCTTCTGGCAGAAAGTTTTCATCAAAGCATCGTGCTTTGGACGCATCTTCTTAGAGTACTCTATTGCGAGCTTCATTTTCTCGCGCTGTATCTCTCCCGTTAGAAAATCTATGGCGTCCAAAGTAGCGGACAATTTGATTTGCTCGCTGTCAAGCTGCTGCTGGATGCTGCTAGGCGTAACAATCACCTCACCGGCTAGCGTTCGTTCAATCGCTTCTTTCTTTCGGGCAGCTTCGTCTCGGTTGTCGGCAGATACGACTTGCTTTTTCATCGTGGTCTTTAAAAGGCCGATGCGAGCCACCGTCGTGGTGTCTGCGTCCCAGGTTGTAGAGGACGTTTCGTCATAACAACTGGCCGGGGATAGCAGCTTGGTAAAATTCCAAATTTTGGCTCGTGATTGCGCACTACTGGCTAAAAGCCGGGCCTTGTTTTGGGTATCATCCGTAAGTTTATCGGACGTGAGGATTGGATCGGGATTAGGCTTAGTCATATGATCTTTCATTGTTGAGGACGGCGTCCACCTGTTGGACGATTTGATTGCAATTCACGATGATGACGCATGCCGAATTGCTGATCTCGGAAATCGAAGTATCGGCAAAGCAATTTTTCACGGTCGCACCATCTGGTGTCACCACCAGATGGGTGGTGCCATGGGCGAACAATTCTCCGGGCGCGCGGTTGATATTTCCGACGTCGGAGAATTCGAAGGCCACGCGCGCCGCGTGTGGGATGGACAACCCGTTACGGTGTAGCTGTTTCATGGCGGCGGCCTGATAGGCGCGTGGCCTTGACAGGCCAACACGGGAGCCGCTGCCGCTTGGTCTCTTGTCGGCTCCGCACAACTTGAGCGCTCCTAATGCAAAGCACTGGCTCAAAGCCCGTTGCTTCATTCCGGCGGCACCTGCGACGATGCGCGTCGGCCACGTTTCGACCATTTGAAATCCTCGCTTTGTGTTTTGTTAGCTGCAAAAAGAAACACCCCCGGCGCGGTGACACCGGGGGTGTGAAAGTCTGCTTTTGGAAAAGCCGGAAGAATCTAACTTCCATACTTAGACTATAACGGTTTTGCCACGACCCCCTCCCGGGCCCCCCTAAGCGGCTTTCGATGCAAAGGTGTCGAAGCGGTGATTGTCGTTTGCAGGCAATGGCTTATCGGCAAGCTTGATGACTAAACCGGCTGTCTGGTTCTGGTAGGCGTTCCCCGCCAAAACACCTAACGTGCCCTTTATGATGTCATCGACTGAGAATCCCGGCCGGTCGACTCGTATTTGTCTGGCGCGGATTTGACTTTGCCACACCGAAAAGGCGCGGTCCTGTCGTCCGAGTCCCTTCCTGATCGACTCCGCGAGCCTCAATCCTTCAATGATGCGTTGACGGCCAACTGCTGCCGCAACGTCTTTGCCTTTGCCTTGCCCGAAGCTCTTCATATCCTCGTGGCTGGCAATGGCGCGAATGACGGGATGCCAGAGCGAGCGCATTCCAAACATCAACATACGAATGATCTTGCCGGATTCCGCCCGTTGATCGAGGTCGGGAAAATCGACCTGTGGCAGAAGAGGCGGACCCTCGCGCCGCAGATCGTTAACGTCGATTTTGGCTAGCTGATCGATTTCACGCAGATCATCTATAAGCCGACCGATTCTGTAGTTGTCTCCTTTGATCTCAAGACGGTGCGTTATTCCGTCCACGTCAGTCACTGTAGCGTTTCCACTTTCGTCAGTCGCACAGATATTGAAATTCTTAAATCCGAATCCTTCGTTTCCTGCTTCATCGGGCGCTTCATCATCCGGCCCGGTAGGTGCGCCAGTTCCTTCCGTGCTTTGTGATTTTTTGTCGCCGACGTAAATGTTAAGTGGCGGAAGCGCTTCCGCTGGCGTCGTCGTGACTCGAAAGTGCTTGTCGATCCACAGCGCAGTATTCCAGAGCCTGCCGTTCTCTTCCTCGTTCTTGCCAAGACGGCCCGCAATATATTCTGCATACAAATGGTAAGCGCCGCGCTTCTCATCATCGGTACCGGCGCGGCCAGAGGGCGGGCCGAGATATTTTGGCGCGGGTTCGTTCTCGATTGGATATGGATGGTCGTCACCGTCCAGCAGGCATTTCTCGCGTTCTCCCGGTCGGAGAAAACCTACACGCGAACTTCCTGAACGTCTTATGGCGATTTTCGGCGGTACGTCGATATCGCCAGCATTGAATGAAGGGTCAGCGGTCTTGTCGATAGCATTGAGAAATTCGTCGTCCATAATATTTTACTTTTCCAAAAATGATTCCCGCTGCCTTCGGCATGTCAGGTCGCGCCCACGTTGTTCGCGGTGTTGTTAGTCGCCCGCTAACGGGCGTAATGCCTCCTTGCAAAGACGAGGCTATGGCAGCCAGCCGCGAAGCGAGCGCATTGCCGATTGCTAAGACTGTTTTGCTGGTGCCGCGTGTCCCGTCGCGGCGGGCATTCAAATCATTTGGCGCTAATGGCGCGCCTCAACGTTCGGGTTGTAGCAAAATTCGCTGCCAAAATCCACGTGTTTCCATAGAGATCGTGCGTCCGACACCACCGCCCCCTGCAACACGCGAACCGGCATCGGGTGAGAGGCTAGCTGTCTAGCAGCGGGGCCATGCCGGTGCGCTGATCCGTGGCAGCCGCCCGGCTATGGCCGCTCGGGCTTTAGCTGGGGCAGGGGTTTGAACCTTGAGCCGCTGGCGGAGACTTACCTACTAGAGCAAGTTAGGAGGGTCCGATGGCTCGCCACTGGCGAAAACCTTATCAGCCAAAGTCCCAATTCAACTCGATTGCAGTTTGGACAATCGGCGCATGTGTGGTGCTGGCAGTGCTCGTCGTTATAGCTCGGCACGGTTACGTTTAGGTTTGGCCTGTACCGGCAGCTTTGCCGCCCGGCCAACAGGCTAGCGGCGTTCCCCTTGGTCGCGGATGGCGCCGAGGTGCTCGTTGATGCGGAACACGATCAGGATGAACTCGGCGGCGATACGCGAAAACACCACGCCGACCACCACGCTGGCGATCGACGACAGCAGCAGGATGAACCCGCCGAACGGGCTGATGGCCATCGCCGCGAGGCCGGAAAAGATGCCGGACAGGCCGAACAGGACAATCAACGCGATCACCAGCCAGTAGAAGGTCTTGATGATCGTCGGAGTTATGAATCTATCCCATTGAAAAAGGTCTCGAAATTCAAACATTTCGATTCCCCCCGAACATCAAGTAGCTCTCCAACGGCCCAATAAAATCAGGTCGTTTTGCTGTATCGGTACAGTCTGGCGTAATGAAGCGGTCCCACTGAAACAAATCCCGAAATTCAAACATCGGTCGTTCTCCCCCAGCACGTCGAATATCAGCTTCGTTGCAACCCGGCCAGAGACGGCGCAGGGCCCAGCCCCGAATGTCGTCCCGGGCAAGGTCGGGGACACCGAAGAGCGGTACCCGCCCGCAGAGCACGAGCCATGCGGGCAGGCCGCTTGAGATTGCCGCAAAGTGCGGCCACAATCGGGCTTCCCTCGCCACAATCCCCCGCCATGACCCTGACCTTCGAAGATTTCCCGCCCGGCCATTTCGGCACATTCGGTCCGCGCCGCGTCACGCGCGAGGAGATCCTTGCCTTTGCCGCCGAGTTCGATCCGCAGCCAATGCATCTGGACGAAGCGGCGGCGGCGAAATCGATGCTCAAGGGCCTGTCGGCCTCGGGCTGGCATCTGTGCTCGATCACGATGCGGATGATGTTCGACGGATATATCGGTCGCACCGCGTCGCTGGGCTCGCCCGGCGTCAACGAATTGCGCTGGCTGGCGCCGCTTCGTCCCGGCGACGACCTCACGCTCGATATCGAGGTCATGGAGGCAAGGGTTTCGCGCAGCCGCCCCTCGACCGGCATCGTGACCTTCAAGGCGCTGGTCCGCAACGCGGCGGGGCAGCTGCTGTGCGAAATGGTGTCGCCGATCATCGTGGAGCGGCGCGCCGGCGCGGCAGAGCAGGCCGGCTAATGCGCTTTTTCGAGGATATCAAGATCGGGCAGCGGCGCGAGGTGGGATCGTTCACCTTCACCGCCGACGCCATCAAGCACTTTGCCGCGCAATTCGATCCGCAGCGCTTCCATCTCGACGAAGAGGAAGGCAAGAAATCGCTGTTCGGCGGGCTCGCGGCCTCCGGCTGGCATGTCGGATCGGTTTGCATGAAACTGATGGTGGCCGACGGCAAGCGCCAGGCGAAGGAGGCCCACGCGCGCGGCGAGAAGGTCGCGATCTGGGGACCGTCGCCGGGCTTTCGGGAACTGCGCTGGATCAAGCCGGTGCTGGCGGGCGACACCGTCAGTTTCTCCAGCGAGGTCGAGACGCTGCGGACGTCGGATACCCGCCCCGAATGGGGCATCGTCCAGGTCCGCAACACCGGCACTAATCAGCGCGGCGAAGTGGTGTTTTCGTTTCTCGCCACCGCCTTCGTGCCGCGGCGGAACCCCGCTGCCTGATTCGGCGCGGCGGCGTGGCCGGAACGATTCCCCTGCTAACGCATTTTGAACTTTGTGCCGGTCATAGTCACAGCGGGACATATTTTTCTGAGGGGATGACCATGGCTGACCGCACCGGCTTGAAATTAGTCGGCTTTATCTTCGCCACCGTGACGCTGGTGGTGATGCTCACGACCGGGATGGTGGTGAAGGGCTACGCCGACGGCGCGTATTCGCTGGAAAGCACGCTGGTCGCGGGCCAGTAGGTCAGGATTCGCTAACCATGGCGCCAGATCGCGAGCCCAATCAGCGGCTATAGATCAGCGCCAGCACGACCACGGCCACGACCAGCAATCCGACAAAGCGGATCATGATGGTGCCCATCCGGGGTGGTTCAGTCCGCATCGGAATGGGATCGGTTTTGTCCGGCCGAACGGTCTTCATCGAGATCTGTCCCCCAAAAGAATCCGCTGCCGGCGACAGCGCCTGCTCTTGGTCGCGGCATGGGCCCGGCAAGTTCGGGGGATCGGTCAACCATCAGCGCCATCCCGGGGTTGGTCCTTCGGACCATCCCGGAACGACGCGAATGACGGTAGGGTACGGAAAAGCGTCAGCTGTTGCGAAGCCCGTCCGCGGTGCGCTTCCACTGCGCCACATTGTCGGCGATCATGCGTGTGGATTTCATCGCGGCCTGGCTGAGCTGGGCATAGCCGGAGATCTCGCGCTGGACGCGCTGGCCTTCGGCGTGCAGCAGGTCGCGCAGGCCTTCCAGTTCGGAGATCAGGTTCTCGATCTCGCCGAGCGAAGTGCCGGCGACGCGCTGGATCAGCGAGTTGACGTTGTTGACGGTGGCCTCCGCGCTGGGTTCGAGTTGGGCCTCGCTGCCGGAGAGCATGCTCGGCGCGCGGCGCAGATAGGCGATGTCGTTACGCACGAAATCACGGATGCCGGCCTCGACTTCCGAGACCGCGGCGTGGTTGGAATCCTCTTCAGTCGATTCGGTCGATTCAAGCTTTTCAGAACGAATGGCAGTCATCGGCTGTTCCCCTGTTCGCGTGGCGATGCGAGTGTCCCCCGCACGACGAAAGTTGCAGTGGGGCTATCTGGGCTGCCGATTTTGACCGCATCGGGGCCAATCTGCGGCAATGCTCGATCTTTACTGCGATGCAGCGGGAACGCACGGGAACCGCCGCGCGCCGATCCAGGCGCTCACCAGCTGTGCTTGTATCCGGCGGTGAGGCTCTTGCTGGTGGCGCCCAGCGGCGTCTCGCCGATCGAGCCCGAGATGCTGACGCCGTCGAACAATTTCTGTTCGGCGCCGATCTTGCGCAGCCATTTGTCGTCGGTGGAGGAAAGCGTCTGGCCGGCGACCAGGCTGGTGCCGGTGTCGGCGATGTTCAGCCTGGCCGACTGCTCGGTCTCGTAACTTCGCGCCGCCCGCGCGACGATTCCGGGGACCGGCAGGATGCCCTGCTGGGTGACGTTGTAGCCGTTCTGCAGGGTCAGCGAATACTGATCGCTGAGCGGCAGCGACTTGCTCAGGGAGGTGCCGAGCTTGCTGCTCTCCTGGCCGGGGTCGACGCGGGCTTCGACCGCCGTCTTGTCCCAGATCGATCCGACGCCCGGGGCGGTGATCGCGGCCCACGCGGTCCCGGAGGATTGCGGCGCATTGCCGCCATTGGCGACTTTCTCCGCCAGCAGCTCCGACATCGTCGAGGGCTGCGGCGCTACCGTCATGTCGGCGCCGATCCGCGTGTCCCAGAATGGCGAGAGCGGCTGCTTCACCGAGACGCCGGCCGAGCCGTTGGCATTGTTCTTCGACGACCACGACATGTCGCTGCCCGCGGCCTGGGGCGAACGCGATTTCGAGACCGGGCGGGTGGCCAGCGTGGAGGCGTCGACGTTGAGCTGGCTCCAGTCCAGTTCGAGGCCGTTGATGTCGGCGTCGTCGGCATCGGGCATGGCGGCGGGTTCCGCCGCGGGTGCTTCCTGATCTTCCGCTGCCGGCACGGTCTGCGCGCGGGCCTGCAGCACCGGCGCCATGCCGATTCCAGCCGCGAGAATCAGCAATCCCGCCCAGCCGCACCGTGTTCTGGAAATCATAGCCCTGCCCGCATTCCAAGTGAGGCGACCATGCGGGGACATCGGCGCAAAATTGTGGCGGGGCTGATCACGCGCGAATCCATTCACCTCGTCATTCCGGGGTGCGCGTTAGAACCTCAGATGCGCAATTGCGCATCGGGGAATCTCGAGATTCCGGGTTCGATGCTTCGCATCGCCCCGGAATGACGGCTTAGCTAGGCGAACGACGAGATCCTCGGCAAATGAATCGGACGCCCGAGCGCCTGCTCCACCAGATCGAAGGTATCGACGAGAATGCGGATGTTGGAGAGCTTGCCGGCCTTGAACTGCGCGAAATGGGCGATCCGCAAGCTGATCGGCTTGTCGGAATCCAGTGCCGTCAGTGAATAGCGCAGCATCGATGACGCCGAATCCACGCCCAGCATGATGGTCTCGCGATCGAAGCGGCGAACCCGGACGTTGTCCGCGATCTGCCGGATCACTTCCAGCACCGCCGCCTTGCCGCGGCGCGCGCCGAGGAACGGAAACATGTCGATCGGGCCGTAGATCGCCCAATCGACATCGTCATCGATCAGGTCTTCGATTTCGTCGTGCCGGCGCTCGTTGATCGCGCGATGCAACGCGCGTGAGAAACGCCAGAGGCTGTGCTCTGTCATTTTTTTCCGCTTTCTGAACTGGATTTTCGAATCAGCAAATGGCCCCGACGGGGTCGTCAATGACGCCGGGCCTGGATGCTGCACTTCACGATTGATCCCTTAAATAGAATCATCCGGCCGAAACACAACGCTTAATATTGCATTGCACAAATGCGGGCCGCTTCCACACATTTACGTGTCGTGGCGGCGCAGCGGTTCCCGTTCGATGGCGATTTCGGCGTCGCGCAGCGCGATCACGCCGAACAGCGCCGCGCCGCCGAGCCCGCCGATCGCCGCACCCAGCGGCATGAAGGTGAAGAACACCAGCATGCCGCTATAGCCTTCAAAACTGCTGGTTTTGAAGATTTCGACCCATGCCAGCCCCGCGCCGATGCCGAGCGCGGCGCCGCCGAGCGCGCCCAGCACCAGACCCAACAGCGCGAGCAACGCAATCTTCATGAGGGTGTCTTTGCCAGTCGGTGTTCGCTTTAGCCCATGATGGGTCGCGGCAAGGACAGCAAGGTTCAACCCGGCGCGGAAAATGGAACTGGGCTGTCATTCCGGGATGGTCCGCAGGACCAGACCCGGAATCCTGGGATTCCCCGATGCGCAATTGCGCATCTGAGGTTTGCGTCGGAGCCAGTCATCGGGCCGCGCTTTGCGCGGACTCGTTGGACGCGCTCCGGAATGACGAAGCAAGCTTAGCCTTCGCGCGGCCCGCGTTGCGCCAGCACCGCGGCGATATCGGTTTCGAGCACCTGCTGCACCAGATCGAAGGAATCGATGATCTCGCGGATCTGCGCGATCCGGCCTTCGCGCAGGGTGTAGAACACCGCCACGTCGAACTGCACCACGCGCTCGTTGCTGCGTTTGGTGAAGAACGCGCGCAGATAGGCCGCGACCTTGTCGCCCTCGGCGACCAGGATCGGCGCCTCGTAGCGAATGCTGGAATAGCGGTCCTGGACGGTCTTCCACATCTCCCGCAGCTCGGCCTTGCCGCGGCGCGGCCCCATATGGGGCAGGATATCGATCGGCGCGTGGGTGAGGAAATCGACGTCGTCGGCGCAGTGCCCCAGCGCGGCCTCGATATCGCCGGCCGAGAAATCATCGAGAAGCGAGAGCACGCGCTGGCGGTTGAGTGGCTCGGTCATTTGTTGTTCTCCGCCGGTGTTTGGCCCGGCTCGCATTTCCGGTTGCATTGTGAGGTTTATTCCACCGCGATCAACCGGCAAAAGGCCCCCGTTGCATTTGACGTTAACAGTTCAAAAATGGTTCACAGCCTATGGCTGTATTTCCGGACATTGCTGTGCGGTGCCTTGCCGCAGTCGTGGCGCAGTCCGGCGGCGCCGGCGGTTTTGGTTCGGGTGAGGGAAGGCAGAGCGGCTGCAGGATCCCACACGCCAAATGGCTGCCGCCTCGCATAAGACTTCACTTTTCAAATAGCCCGGCCGTCAGCGGCCCTGAACACCGTCATTGCGAGCGCAGCGAAGCAATCCATTCTTTCTTTGCGCGGTGAGATGGATTGCTTCGCTGCGCTCGCAATGACGGCGAGACATACTTTCGCGATCTCGCCGCAGCTTTTGCGCGAGTTTTGGGCCTTACGTTCCGCCCTCTGCCGTCAGAGGGCGCAGGGAATGCCGGGCGCCCGATGCGCCCGATAGCCGCGTGTGCAATGGTAGTGGTAGAACGCACACGCGTTAGTCAGGTCACACCGGCAAAACACCCGGCACTCCCCGCGCAATGGTTTACGGCTTACTTGCTCTTCCCGGCGATCGGGCTTTTTTGTCACCGTCATCCCTGAGAAGCTTGCTTCTCAAGAACTTGACGCCAGCGTCGAGGCGTCAGAACCACACGACTTCGCCGTCCGCCTCACGCGCCATTCGTCAAAGGCGCATCCGCGTCCACCGCATCCTGTCCCGCGTCCGTGACGATCTCGAGCCGCCCCTCTGTGGGACAGGACAGCCGCGGTTCTTAAAGTGATTCGCGATTTCGGAAAACCAGAATATTTTTGCGAAAGGGGCTGGACAGGGTGCGAGTGATTTGCCCGTCGGGTGGGGTGGATGGAGTGGACGGGAGAGATTTTCTCGCCGTCATTCCGGGGCGCGAAGCGCGAACCCGGAATCTCGAGATTCCGGGTCTGGTCCTGCGGTCCATCCCGGAATGACGGATTACACTTCAACGGAAGCCAGAAATTCCTCGGCCTTCTCACGCGTCGGAAAGCGGCCAAGCTCGCGATAGTCGGGATCGTCCTCGGCCGTATCGGGCGAACGAATGGCGACGAATTCGCCGCCCTCCTGCTCGATAAGCTCTGTTAGATCTTCGCTGTCGAAGGGTGACATGTGCCGCGCCCCGCAATGCGGGCAGTCGTCGTCGCACGTGCACGACCATTCATCGGTCCATCTGCGTCTGCAGCGGTCGCATTTGTAGAAGTTGAGAAACCAGGCCATGCAAATCTCCCGGAGTATGACCCGAGTGCAATAAGAAAATAAGAGATTAGATGCCGTCATTGCGAGCGCAGCGAGGCAATCCAGCTTTGCCAAGTAAGAAGGAAAGGATTGCTTCGTCGCTGCGCTCCTCGCAATGACGGAAGCGCGAGCGGATTCTACGAACGCAGGCGATAATTACCACGCGACACGAAATCGATAAATCCCCGGTCCCGTAAATATTGAAGCTGCTGGCGTATCTTGGGTTTGACGTTCTGGTTGCCGGGATAGAGATCGCCGAGATGCCGCTCGAAGGCATAGACTTCGTCAAGCGTGAACTCGCGCTTGCCGAGCGACTCCACGCATTTCATGACATCCAGCAGCCAGCCGCGCGTCTCCGGCGATTCATTCCTGAGGAAGAGCGTCTTTTGCCATTCGGCAAGCACCAACTCCTTCGCGCGAATGATCCCACCTTGGACGATGTGAATTTTGCCCGACTCGGGAACGCGATCGAGCAGGATTTTCGAACCAATCCATCCGGCTCGGCGTGCGGTCGCTGCCAGTGGCTTGCGTTCCTCGATGATCTCGCGGACAAAGAAATGCTTCGGCACGATGAACAGGTTCACGACCGCAAGCGATTTGAGATCGTAGTTCATCAGCAGAAGGTTGGGATTGTTGCTTACGGCGAGACGTTCGCATTTGGTCTTGAACTCGCCATCCAGGACCTTCGCGCCGAATTTCCCTTTCTGACTCTTGAGTTCGAATTCCTCGGCGCAAAACGTACAAAAGAAATCCGCCAGCGGGCTGTTATTCGGAAAGGCAGATATCTTTGCATTGCCGCAATGCGGGCAGTATGCCCACGCGCTCACCCAGGCTTCCGTCCATGCGCGGGCACTTTGCGAGCCGCTGGAATAGGACGATTGCGATTCCTCGAAGCCGAGTTTCATTGCTGCAGCCTAACCAAACCCCATCGAATTGCTAGCGCTGCGTGACGGCTACCTCTTCTTCCACCCACCCCGATGCCCCGGCGCACCGCCGGTGGAGCGCGGGGCGGGTCCGAATTCGGGGCCGGACTGGCGGGAGTCGGTGGGCTGGAAGATCTTGCTGCCGGGGCCGCTGTCGTCGAGCGAGGGTTTTCGCGGTGTCGCCCGGTTGGGGCGGAAGGGCAGGGATTCCGGGCCGTGCATTTCGTCGAGATGGGGTTTGTGGACTTTCGAGGCTGCGCTGCTGGCACTGCCCGTGGATCGCCCCTCACCCCGACCCTCTCCCCGTGAAGAACGGGGCGAGGGGGAAGACGCGCCGCCACGCTTTTTCATCGCGCTTGCCGGCAGGTTGGCGGCTTCGCCGTACTTCTTCGCTCCCGCATAGGCGCCGGCTTTGCCTTGCACGGTGCGCTGTTTGGCGGTGGGATCGTCGACCACGGCAAGCTCGGTGGCGCGGAGGCGCTTGACTTCGTCGCGCAATCTGGCGGCTTCCTCGAAGTTCAAATCGGCGGCGGCTTCGCGCATCCTTGTTTCGAGATCGCCGAGCACGGCCTCGAAATTGTGCCCGATCGAGATGATGTCGTCGGTCATGTCGTTGCCGCCGATTTCCACCAGCACATGGTCGCGCTCGTAGACGCTGTTCATGATGTCGCCGATGGATTTCTTGATGCTTTCCGGCGTGATGCCGTTGAGCGTGTTGTATTCGACCTGCTTTTCGCGGCGGCGGTCGGTCTCGGCGATGGCGCGCTCCATCGAGCCGGTCATCTGGTCGGCGTAGAGGATCACCTTGCCGTCGACGTTGCGCGCGGCGCGGCCGATGGTCTGGATCAGCGACGTCTCGCTGCGCAAAAAACCTTCCTTGTCGGCGTCGAGGATCGCGACCAGCGCGCATTCGGGAATGTCGAGGCCCTCGCGCAACAGGTTGATGCCGACCAGCGCGTCGAACGCGCCGAGCCGCAAATCCCGGATGATCTCGATCCGCTCGATGGTGTCGATATCGCTGTGCATGTATCTGACACGGATACCCTGCTCGTGCAGATATTCGGTGAGGTCTTCGGCCATGCGTTTTGTCAAAACCGTGATCAGGCTGCGATAGCCCGCCTGCGCGGTGGCGCGAACCTCGCCGACGAGGTCGTCGACCTGGGTGCGCGCCGGGCGGATGTTGACCGGCGGATCGATCAGCCCGGTGGGGCGGATCACCTGCTCGACGAACACGCCGCCGGACTCATTGAGCTCCCACGCCGAGGGCGTCGCCGACACCGCGACGGATTGCGGGCGCATCATGTCCCATTCCTCGAAGCGCAGCGGGCGGTTGTCCATGCAGGAGGGCAGCCTGAAACCGTATTCGGCCAAGGTCGCTTTGCGCCGGAAGTCGCCTTTGAACATGCCGCCGATCTGCGGCACGGTGACGTGGCTTTCGTCGGCGAACACCAGCGCGTTGTCGGGGACGTATTCGAACAAAGTCGGCGGCGGCTCGCCGGGGCGGCGCCCGGTGAGATAGCGCGAATAGTTCTCGATGCCGGCGCAGCTGCCGGTCGCTTCCATCATTTCGAGATCGAACGTGGTGCGCTGCTCCAGCCGCTGCGCTTCCAGGAGGCGCCCCTGGTTGTTGAGCTGGTCGAGCCGCATCTTCAGCTCGGACTTGATCGACTTGATCGCCTGCACCAGGGTCGGCCGCGGCGTCACATAGTGCGAGTTGGCGTAGATCTTGATGAATTCGAGCTCGTCCTGCTTGTGGCCGGTGAGCGGATCGAACTCCTCGATATTCTCCACGGTGTCGCCGAACAGGTTCACGCGCCAGGCGCGGTCTTCATAGTGGGCCGGGAAGATGTCGATGACGTCGCCGCGAACCCGGAAGGTGCCGCGGGTAAAGTCGGCCTGGGTGCGCTTGTATTGCAGCGCGACGAGGTCGGCGATCAGCTGGCGCTGGTCGATGCGTTCGCCCTTCTTCAACGCGAAGGTCATCGCGGTATAGGTCTCGACCGAGCCGATACCATAGATGCACGACACGGACGCGACGATGATGACGTCGTCGCGCTCCAGCAGCGCCCGCGTCGCCGAATGGCGCATGCGGTCGATCTGTTCGTTGATCGAGGAATCCTTCTCGATATAGGTGTCGGTCCGCGGCACGTACGCTTCGGGCTGGTAGTAATCGTAGTAACTGACGAAATACTCCACCGCGTTGTCGGGAAAAAAACTTTTGAACTCGCCATAGAGCTGCGCGGCCAGCGTCTTGTTCGGCGCCAGGATAATGGCGGGACGCTGCGTCGCCTCGATCACCTTGGCCATGGTGTAGGTCTTGCCCGAGCCGGTGACGCCGAGCAAAACTTGCGTGCGGTCGTTGCGCGCGATGCCCTCGACCAATTCCTTGATCGCGGTGGGCTGGTCGCCCTTCGGCTCGTACTCGGACTTGATCACGAAGCGGACGCCGCCTTCGGATTTTTCCGGACGCGGCGGCCGATGCGGGGTCCAGACCTTGACCTGGCCGTCGTCGCCCTTGAATTCGGGGCGGCCCTCGCGGATCAGCGCGTCCAGCGCGTCCGCGGTGGCGGCGACGCCAAGCGCCTCCATCTTGTTGCGCGGCGGCCTCGCCATCGCCGCGGCGTCTTCCTCCTCGGTGGTGAAGCCGAGTTGCTTTGCCAGTTCGGGATCGAGCGTCGGAATGGTGGCGGA
Source organism: Bradyrhizobium erythrophlei (assembly GCF_900129505.1). Taxonomy (NCBI): domain Bacteria; kingdom Pseudomonadati; phylum Pseudomonadota; class Alphaproteobacteria; order Hyphomicrobiales; family Nitrobacteraceae; genus Bradyrhizobium; species Bradyrhizobium erythrophlei. Next base: position 3,903,960 of record NZ_LT670818.1, read on the forward strand.
TGTGCCGTAATTGGCCGGCGCGAATTCGCGCTGCGGCGCCTCGCCGAGGCCGCTGTTCTCTTCTCCTCCCTTCTCTTCTCCCCTCCTCCCGCGAAGCGGCGGGGAGGGGTCGGGGGTGGGGGGTCGTGCGGCAGACTCTCGCTCTCGATCTGGCACCGGATCTGCCGAAGCACCCCCCACCCCCGACCCCTCCCCGCCACGCGCTTCGCGCGTGGGGGGAGGGGAGAAGGAAGAAGAATCGCGCGTCGTGACAGCATCCTTCTTCGCCACATCATCACCACTCCCGCGCGTCGAGGCGCGCGCGCGATGCGCGGCGGCCTCGCCGCCGGCGCGGCGATCCCAGGAATTATCCGGCGGCGGCTGCAGTCCGGTACCGGAGCCGAGGCCGCTCTCGCCGCGATTGATCGCGGGATTGAGCAGTTCCGCCAGCGCCGGCCCGATCGGCTGCACGTCGGGGCGTGACGCCTTGGAAGACGCCCTGGAACCCGACTTCGGTTTCGGGGGAGACGCGGGTTTCTTCTGCGATTTAGGTTTATCTGGGGGAGTCGCCATGGTCGGAATATGGGCCTCCCCGCTCGCCGATGGAAGACCGCACCCCTCCGAACTCGACCGCCGGCCTGGCCCGCCCGCAGGTCGGGTCACCCCGACACCCGTAGTTGCAGCGGAAAAGATATGCATCTAGCATGGTTGCCGGCTGCCGTCCGTGCGACGGTTCGTTGTGTGGCGCCTGGCAGGGGGAAGCACATGCGGAAGTTCAATCTGCCGCTCGTGGCGGCAAACCTCAGCGTGGATACCGCGCTGAAGACGGCGATCGACGCCAAGCGCTCCGGCGTCGTGCTGAAAACCAAATCCGGCGGCCTGCGTCTGGTGCATTACGAAGACCTGGTCGGCGCCTCCAAGAAAAAGATCCCGCTCAGCAAGGTGGACTTCGTTCCGATTCTGGACATGGCCCGCACCAGGAAGGCCGGGCTCGTGTTCGATGCGGTCAAATCCGCCGGATTGAAAATCGGCTATAGCGGCGTAAGCGGCAGCGATATCGCGAACCTCCTGGTCCTGGGGGGAACGCTCGCCAAAGGCTATGTGAGCGCTTCCACCGGAACCCGGTGCACCCGCCCGGGCAAGCCTCCGGGCCGACCCGACCGCAAGTGGTACCATTATTATCCGCCGGAAGATCGCGACGCGGCGGCCCCCGACATCTGCACGATATGCAGTGCGAAACTTCTGTAGGGGGATCGCGTGCTCTCCACCTTGCTCAGCCAGCTTCAGGGTTATTTCTCCAAATACTTCGTCGTCGGCAGTTTTTCGCCGATGCTCGCATTTACATTCATCAACGGTGCGGCGGCTTATTTCGTCGTCGAGCCCTGGCATGCGTGGGCCGACGACAACATCCTCAAACCCACCGTCACCGGTGGCGCATTTCTGACCGCAAGTATCGTGGTTGGAATCGTGCTTGCGGCCTATGTGCTCTCGTCGCTGAGCACTTTTCTTCGCCAGGTGCTGGAGGGACAATGGTGGGCACGTGTCGCGGGCTGGTTCGTTCCTGCCCAGAACAAGCGCCGCCTGCAACTCCTGGATTCGCTGGCCAGGTCATTCGAGGAGATGACCGACCTCAATCAGATGGATGAGACGAAGAAGAAGCTCGCCAGGGCGAGAGCCATCGGAATCGTGCCTCCCGGCACGGGGCTGTTTTCGGCGGGCGCCAATGACCCGATTGAAACCAGGCTCACGGCGCTGGAAGCGAGGCTCAGAAACCACGAGATCATTGCCGCCGCGGAACTGACTGAGGTGGCCGAGTCGCTGGAAACGCGCCTGCGCACCTACAACGCGGATCTGGGCGAAACGCTGGATGAGGAACACCGGCGGCTTTCGAAGCTGATCAAATATGCTTCCGATTTTTTCGCTCCGGATGCCCGTGGACTGCATACGCGATTGCAGAACGAATTCAATTCGAATTTCGGCGGCGCCCAGAACATGGCGCCGACCAAGATGGGCAATATCGCAAATACGATCCAGAGCTACGTGATGCGCCGTTATCGCTGCAATCTGGAAGTCCTGTGGAGCAACCTGATGCAGATCGTGCAGAAGGACGAGAAGGCGCAGGCCACGCTGATGGAGGCGAAGACCCAGCTGGACTTTCTGGTCGCATGTTGCTGGCTGACGCTGCTAACGGCCGCCATCTGGTCGGTGGTCGCGTTCGCCATTGCGCCGAGCCGATGGGGCTTCCTGCTGGCCGCGCTCGGTGGCCCGCTTGCCGCCTATCTCTGGTACCGCGCCGCCGCCGAGCAGTACCGCAGCTTCGCCGACGTCGCGATGACCTCGTTCGATTCATTCCGTATCGACTTGCTGAGCGCGATGCATTTGCGAACGCCAGCCGACGTGGAAGATGAACGAACCATGTGGGAAGCCATCGACAAGCTGGCGACGTTCGGCGAGCAGCGTAATTTCCGCTACGAAAAACCGGCCGCGCCGGCAAAATGAGCAGGAGCAGGGTGCGCAGGGCGAAGTGAGCAGGGCAGGCGAGTCTTGGTGAATGCGCAAATTTTTCCGAGAGCAGACCACGCCGGGGAGGGTGCTGGTCGCTGTCTATGCGCTCTGCGTGGTGGTCCTCAGTTTCTTCGTGGCGGATCGCCCGACGTTCCCGTCTTTCAAGGCCGCGCGCGCACTGGGCGCCAATACGCGGCTCACCGAAGTCCATCTGATCGCGCCGGCGGCCAGATCGATCGGCGACAGGCTGCAAATCAAGCGCGCCCGCGATCGCCTCGGCGGAAAGTACCTGGCCCGCGATTTTTGCAGAGGCGAAGTGGTTGACGAGGATGCGTTGCTGGCGTGGCCAGACTTCAGGGATGCCCCAGTGACGCTCGTGCCGCTGGGCGCCGAACCCGATCTGCGTCTGCTCAATCAGGGCGCGATCGTGGAAGTCTCGGTTGGCAACGCGCGCAAGCAGCTTGAGGTGCTCGCCGTCGTGCAGTCGGACGGGAAGTGGGTTGCAATGTTCCCTCAAGCCGCCATCGGCGACACTTCCAAGGAGGAGCCGAAGCTCGTCCGCGTCATATCGTTGCCCGGGGCTCCGCCCGGCGCATCGACCGCGTGTCCCAAGCCGGCAGCGGTAGCAACGCCATCGCCGTCGCCGACGGGATCAAAGCCGTCGCCAGCGCCAGCGCCGACAACGGTACTAACGCCATCGCCGACGCCGACGGGATCGACGCCGTCGCCCCCGCCGCCCCCGGCACCGACGCCAACACCAACGCCGACGGGATCAACGCCGTCGCCCACGCCGCCCCCGGCACCGACGCCAACACCAACACCAACGGGATCAACGCCGTCGCCTACGCCGACCCTGGTACCGACGCCAACACCAACGCCGACGGGATCAACGCCGTCACCCACGCCGCCCCCGGCACCGACGCCAACACCCACGCCGACGGGATCAACGCCGTCACCCACGCCGCCCCCGGCACCGACGCCAACACCAACGCCGACGGCATCAACGCCGTCGCCCACGCCGCCCCCGGCACCGACGCCAACACCAACGCCGACGGCATCAACGCCGTCGCCCACGCCGCCCCCGGCACCGACGCCATCGCCGACGCCGACGGGATCAACACCGTCACCCACGCCGCCCCCGGCACCGACGCCAACACCTACGCCGATGGAATCAACGCCATCGCCCACACCGACGGCGGGGCCAACCTCGCCTCGGGCGTTAGATGAGAAACCAGCGGGTTGCCCGGCTCCGGCTGTGCGGCCACCTCTGCCGGCAACCAAGGCATCTTGGTCCACTTCCAGAAGGCAACATCACACGCGCACCAGGCACAGGCGGGAGGATTCAAAATGGGACAGCCGACTTGGCGGAAAATCGCGACGGTGTCGGTGCCGGAAAACAAGACGGGTCTCTGGACGCCGGCGCTCGATTACGTCACGCAGGGAAAGCTTTACAAGATAACGGTCGAAATGAAGCCTGATCCGGCTGACGAGACCAAACAGGTGCCGCAAACCTGGAAACCCGAATCGGGAAGGGTCTGCACGGCCGACGGCGACCCAACGATCGCTCGCAAGGATCCGTTGATGATGGACTCCTGCGCAGCCGGAGCAATGATTGGGAAGGTTGGCGGCAGCTCCGCGGATACCAAAGCAGACAAGGACAAGCTCGTGTTGTTTGTCGTCGGGCATCACTGCGTGTTTTGCGTCAGCGACGCAGCGAAATGCGGCAGCCTGTATTTGGCGGTAAACGACGTGCCGGGAAGCCAGGGAAGGGTCGAGGGTCAAATCGAGGTCACGATTTTCGAGGCGCTCTGAGGGCAATTTGCGCGGGCTGCGGATGGACGCGGCCTTACCTTAACCGTCATATGCAAGCCAACGGGTCGGCGCAATGCGCTACCCGATGACAGGCTCCGCGAAGCAATCCATCTGGCAACGCCAAGGGAATGGATTGCTTCGTCGCGTTCGCTCCTCGCAATGACGGTGGGAGACATCGCGGTCTCTTGTTCAGATCGATAAAACCTATCTACAATGTCAGGACGATGATCCTCGCCTGTGTGATTTTAAGGGAACCCCCGTGTCCGCCAAAGTAAATCCGCTCGCCGGCAAGCCCGCCGAGCCGTCAATGCTGACCAACGTGCCGCGGCTGGTGACCGCTTATTTCGCCAGCAAGCCCGATCCTGCGGTGCCGGCGCAGCGGGTGGCATTTGGAACCTCGGGGCATCGCGGCTCCGCCTTCAACCATGCCTTCAACGAAAACCATATCCTCTCCGTCAGCCAGGCGGTGTGCGATCACCGCAAGGCGAGCGGCATCACCGGGCCGCTGTTCGTCGGCATCGATACCCACGCATTGGCGGAGCCGGCGCTGGCGAGCGCGCTCGAAGTGTTCGCGGCCAACGGCGTCGAGGTGATGATCGACGCGCATGATGGCTACACGCCGACGCCGGTGATCTCGCACGCCATCCTGACCACCAACAAGGGCCGCGCCGATGGCCTTGCCGACGGTGTCGTGATCACGCCGTCGCACAACCCGCCCGAAGACGGCGGTTTCAAATATAACCCGCCCCATGGCGGGCCGGCGGATACCGACGTTACCGGCGGTATCGAGCGCGCCGCCAACCGTTATCTCGAAGACGATTTGAAGGGCGTCAAGCGCATCCCCTATGACCGAGCGCGCACATCCGCCTGCGTGCATCGCTATGACTATATCGGGCCCTATGTCGCCGACCTTGCCAATGTCGTCGACATGGAGGCGATCCGCAGCTCGGGCGTGAAGATCGGGATCGATCCGCTCGGGGGGGCTGCGGTGCGCTACTGGCAGCCGATCATCGAGCGCTACCGCATCGACGCGACCGTCGTCAGCGACGCGGTCGATCCGACCTTCCGCTTCATGACGGTGGACTGGGATGGCAAGATCCGGATGGATTGCTCGTCGCCTTATGCGATGGCGCGGCTGATCGGGCTGCGCGACCAATTCGATGTCGCCTTCGCCAACGACACCGATGCCGACCGCCACGGCATCGTGACCCGCTCTAACGGCCTGATGAATCCCAATCATTACCTCGCCGCCGCGATCGCCTATCTGTTCGAACATCGCCCGCAATGGCGCCGGGATAGCGCGGTGGGCAAGACCATCGTCTCCAGCGCGATCATCGACCGCGTCGCCAGGAAACTCGGCCGCCGGCTGGTCGAAACCCCCGTCGGCTTCAAATGGTTCGTCGACGGGCTGATCGACGGCTCGTTCGGATTCGGCGGCGAGGAAAGCGCCGGCGCCTCGTTCCTGCGGCGGGACGGATCGGTGTGGACCACCGACAAGGACGGCCTCATTCTGGGTCTGCTGGCCGCCGAGATGACGGCACAGACAAAGTCCGATCCGAGCCAGCTGTTCGACAAACTGACCGGCGAACTCGGCGTGCCCTACTACGAGCGGATCGACGCGCCCGCGACGCCGGCGCAGAAGAATCTGCTGAAGGCGCTGTCGCCGGAAAAGCTCGCGATCAAGGAACTCGCCGGCGAGCCGGTGCGCTCCGCGCTCACGGCCGCGCCCGGCAACGGTCAGTCCTTCGGCGGCATCAAGGTCTCCACCGACAATGGATGGTTCGCCGCGCGGCCCTCGGGCACCGAGGACGTCTACAAGATCTATGCCGAGAGTTTTGTGAGCGCGGCGCACCTGCGGCAGATCCAGCAGGAAGCGCAGGCCGCGATCGCGCTGGCGTTCAAGGGCTAGATTTAGGCTGAAGGGGCCTGCGGCGGCGAGGCGGTGTCGACCGCATCCTGATGGATGTGGCCGCACTTCGTGCATCGCAGCGTCCAATGTTCGAGGCCCAATCGCCCGGGGATGATTTGCTGGACCACCAGGCGGGTGCTGCACAGCGGACAATCGGGCAGCGCCAAGGCTGCAGCATGCGGGATCGACTTGGCCTGGGAGGGCTTGGCGTGGGAAGGCTTGGCGTGGGAAGGCTTGGCCTTGGAGTTGGGCATGGCGGGGGCTCAGTTCTGGATCTGACTAACAGGCGGCGGCCTGCAGTTCGGGTTGCGGCAATGGCCCGGCGTAGCGCTTGAGCTTGAGCTGGTCGATTTGCGCCTTCGCATCCGCGATGGCCGTGTCCGGATCGGACCAGGCGAAACCGATCTCGAGGATTGAAAACGAAACGCCGTCGATGTTGACGGGCTTCAGGTCCGCGCGCCGGATCCTGGCGTGCCACAAGCCTTGTCCCGCCTCGAAAGCCTCGATTTTAAAACCGTCATGAAAACAGTGCATGTCCCGACTCCGCCTATTGGGGGTTGAGGAAACCATGAACCGCCCAAAACGGATGTGAACTCGTTCACATGCCCGCCATTTTCTTTAATTGCAGGACTTTTGTCTTTTAGCTGCAAAGGCTTGAGGCCGCGCGATGGGGGCCGGCTCAGCCGGCGTGGCGTGCCATTCTGCCGGCGGGCCTGCCGCGCGCAGCCGGTTCCGCGGCGGCGCGGATGATCCAGCGCCGGAACGCGGTGAAATCGCGCTGGTCGGTGCGGAAGCTGCGATAGACCAGGTACCAGCGCATGCCCTTCGGCACCGACAGCGCGAACGGCGCCACCAGCCTTCCTGCGGCGAGGTCGTCGTCGATATAGGGCCGGATGCCCATGGCGATGCCGAGCCCGTCAACGGCAGCCTGCAGCGCCTGGCCGTAATATTGGAGCTCCGGTCCGCGCGCGCTCACCCGCGTGATGCCGGCGGCCTTCAGCCATGAGGGCCAGTCGTCGGGCGAATGCGCGACACGCAGCAGCGCCGGCCCCTTGAGGTCACCCGCGCGTTTCAATGGCGCCGCCAGCCGCGGCGCGCAGACCGGCAACAGATCGGCCGCGAACAGCGGTTCGGCGACCAGGCCCGGCCATTCGCCGTCGCCGAGCTTGATGCCGCAGCTCCAGTCGTCGCCGAACGGCGCCGCAGCACCTCCGGTGGTGATGCGTACGTCGATGTCGGGTTCTGACTTGCGAAAATCCGCCAGCCGCGGGATCAGCCATTTCATCGCGAAAGTCGGACCGACGCCGAGCGTCAGCACCCGGACGCTTCCGGGCGCGGTGACCTGCGCGGTGAGACTCGCCAGCGCATCGAAGATCGGCGTCAGTCCGCTCTGATAGGCGCGGCCCGCCGCCGTCGTCACCAGCCGGTTGGCCTTGCGCTCGAACAAGGCGACGCCGAGCCGCTGCTCCAGCAGATGCACCATCCGGCTGACCGCCGCCGCCGACACGTTGAGCTCGGCACCGGCGCCGGCAAAACTGCCGGTTCGCGCCGCCGCCTCGAACGCCTTGATGCCGTTGAGAAACAGCAGCCGTCGCATTCTTACCCTCAGGAAAACTGATGCCAGGCCAAGATAACTCAGTTTGTCCGGTCTGTCCAAGCGAGGCAGAAATAGCTTGCGGAGATTCGAATGACGACGCTGACGATAAGCCTGCTTGGCCTCTTGATGGTCGCGACGGCGTTTCTGTCCGGTCTGTTCGGCATGGCCGGCGGATTGATCCTGATCGGCGTGCTGCTCACCCTGATGCCTTTGCCGTCCGCGATGGTGCTGCACGCGATCACGCAGATGGCTTCCAATGGCTGGCGCGCCCTATTGTGGCGCAGCCACATCCGGTGGCGGCCGGTCGCGATCTATCTGATCGGATGCGCGGTCGCGCTCGCCGCATGGTCGATCACCCGCTACGTGCCGGGCAAGCCGATGGCGCTGTTGCTCTTGGGGGTGACGCCGTTCCTGGCGCGGCTGACGCCATCGAGCCTGAAGCCCGATCCCGAGAGCATCTGGCAGGGCAGCTTCTACGGCTCGATCTGCATGGGGCTGATGCTGATGACCGGCGTGTCCGGTCCGCTGATGGACACCTTCTTTCTCGGCGGCAAATTCGACCGCCGCGGCATCGTCGCGACCAAGGCCAGCTGCCAGGTGGCCAGTCATTTCGTGAAGCTGGTCTATTTCGGCGGCATCATCGATTCCGCCGCGACGCTGGATCCGGTGCTCGCCGGCGTCGCCGTGGTGGCGTCGATGACCGGCACCACGCTGGCGCGGCGCATCCTGGAAGCGATGACCGACCTGCAGTTTCGCACCTGGGCCGGGCGTCTGATCACCACGGTGGCCGGCTATTACATCATCTACGGAAGCTGGCTGTTGTTGTTTGCGCGCAGCGACGCGCTGGCCTACTGAGGGAGAAAGCCGATGACCGGGATGGCGGATCCACTGGTGCTTGACTTCGTCGAATGGATCGCGCGGGAGCCGCGGGTCTATTCCGAGGTGATCGCGACCTGGCGGACGTCGTGCCCGCGCCTCACGATCTGGGAAGATGCGGCCGACCGCGGCTACGTCGCGCGCGAAACCATCGCGGGTTTCGGCCTGATCGTGACGGTGACCGAAGAGGGCGAAAAACTGCTGCGCGAGCACGGCCGCCTCGGTTGATGCATCAATTTGCGGCGAGGCGATTGACTTCGACTTCCCGTTGCGGTGAACTTCATGCAATCGCATCCAATCTGCGCCTTCGATTGGATGCCGGCTGAACAACGCCAGCAGGACAGGAACGCCCCATGATCGACCTTTATTACTGGACCACGCCGAACGGTCACAAGATCACGATGTTTCTCGAAGAGGCGAGGCTGCTCTACAAGATCTACCCCATCAATATCGGCAAGGGCGACCAGTTCAAGCCGGAGTTTCTCAAGATCGCGCCGAACAACCGGATCCCGGCGATGGTCGATCACGCGCCGAAGGGCGGGGACAAGCCGATCTCGATCTTCGAATCCGGCGCGATGCTTTTGTACCTCGCCGAGAAGACCGGCAAGTTCCTGCCCTCCGACATCTACGGCCGCTACGACGCGATCCAGTGGACGTTCTGGCAGATGGGCGGGCTCGGACCGATGGCCGGTCAGAACCATCACTTCCGCAATTACGCGCAGGAAAAAATCAAATACGCCATCGATCGCTATGTGAACGAGACCAACCGGCTCTACGGCGTGCTCAACAAGCGCCTTTCCGACCGCGAGTTCATCGCCGGTGACTATTCGATCGCGGACATGGCGAGCTATCCCTGGATCGTGCCGTACAAGAACCAGGAGCAGAACATCGACGACTTCCCGCATCTGAAGCGCTGGCTCGAGACCATCCGCGAACGCCCCGCCACCCTGCGCGCCTACGCCAAGGCCAAGGAGGTCAATCCGAATTTCGGCCAGCCCGCGATCCGCACCGAGGAAGAGCGCAAGCTGTTGTTCGGGCAAACCGCGGCGGTGGTGAAGTAGCGTACTGTTGCCGTCATTCGCGCAGTCGTCATCATCCGCGAAGGCGGATGATCCAGTAAGCACAAGCGGTAGCGGTGCACGCGAGGTCACGGCGTACTGGATGCCCGGCGGAGCCTGTCATCGGGCTCGCCGAAGGCGAGACCCGGTGGCGGGCATGACGATGGTGGGTAAAACCGTCGTTGCGAGCGAAGCGAAGCAATGACGGTTGTGAGATCGGGCGAAGGACCAAATCAATGACTCTAAAACTCTTCGAACTGGTCGGCACCGACGATCAACGTCCGTTCAGCCCGTTCTGCTGGCGGATTCGGATGGCGCTGGCACATAAGGGGCTGTCGGCGGAAACCATTCCCTGGTGTTTCACCGAAAAGGACGCCATCGCCCCGCACAAGTCCGAAAAGGTGCCGGTGCTGCTCGACGGCGACAACTCGGTCGCCGATTCCTGGGCGATCGCGAATTATCTCGAGGACCGCTACCCGGACCGGCCCTCGCTGTTCGGTGGCGCCGGCGGCCGTGCCATGGCCCGGATGATCAACTGGTGGGGCGACATCGCCGTGGTCGGCGGCATGTTTCCGCTGATCGTCGCGGACATCCCGCCGCATCTGAAGCCGGTGGACGCGGATTATTTCCGCAGGAGTCGCGAAGCGCGTTTCGGCAAGCCGCTGGAAGAGGTGGTGGCCGGGCGTGACAAAGCCGTCGAAGGCTTTCGCCGCGCGCTCGACCCGATGCGGCTGACGCTGAAGACGCAAGCCTTTCTCGGCGGCGATACGCCGAACTACGCCGACTATATCGTGTTCGGCCCGTTCCAGTGGGCGCGCGTAGTCAGCCCGTTCATGCTGCTCGCCGAAGGCGATCCGGTCTACGCATGGCGCGAGAAACTGCTCGATGCCTTCGACGGCATGGCGCGCAAATCGCCGGGCTATCCGGTGTAGCGTCTTCTCAATGGCGGCCCGCGGACCGCCGCATCTGTGCGCCAGTTGCCGCCGGACAACCAGGCCGACGGCGACAACAGTAACGCCGTCGATGCCGTCATGATCCAGCGCGCGAACCAGTCGGGCAGGAAGATGTCCGGCGTCGTGCGATGACGATTGTTCCTGTTCCTATGGCACTATGGCCGCGGGCGTTCCGAATCGGCCGCCTTGCGCAAACAATCCCGGCACAGGCAATCCTCGCCATCGAGCGGCATCGGCAGGCGCGCGGTTTCCTCGGCGCACCAGCACGGCCCCGCCAGGCTGCAGGTGAATTCCGTTCCACAGCGGGAACAGCTGAGACGGCGCGAGGCCTGCATCTCCAACTTGTTTGTCATCAATCCAACCGAATTGCGCGGTGAAGTCTTCATGTCCGGTTCGTGCCGAACCGCGCCACGTTGCCCGTCCCAATATACGCGCTGGATCGCCCAAGGGAAATCCGATGGCCCGCGACAGCGTGTCGGTGAAGCCGATAAGGGCTGGTGGCGCAAGTCTTGCTGTGCTTGTGTTTTCCGCTGGCCTCTCGGCGGAATTGTCGGATTGCGCGCACGCGGCCGTTCGGCATCGAACAAAACCATGTCGGTGTTGACCGGTCCCGCCCGGGAATAAGGAGATCAAGCCATGTTCATCGCCATGAATCGTTTTCGCGTCGCCAAGGGCTCCGAAGCCGCGTTCGAGCAGGTCTGGGCCTCGCGCGACAGCCATCTCGACAAGGTGCCGGGCTTCGTGGAGTTTCATTTGCTGAGGGGGCCCGAAGCCGAGGACCACACGCTCTATGCGTCGCACACGATCTGGGAAAATCGCGCCGTGTTCGAAGCGTGGACCAGGTCAGATGCGTTCCGCGCGGCGCATCAGAAGGCCGGCGACAACAAGCCGCTCTATCTCGACCACCCGCAATTCGAGGGATTCGAGGTTTGCCAGACAGTGGCGCGGCCGAAGGCCAGCTCGGCGGCGGGTTAGAACCATCCCGTCGTCCCGGCCAAGCCAACGGGTCCGGCCTTCGGCCGGCCCGATGACAGGCTCCGCGCGAACCGGGACCCACAACCACGAATGCTCGCTATTGAACGGGCTGGAGCAACAGCTCATCCGATCTCTAATTTCGGTGGTTATGGGTCCCTGCTTTCGCAGGGACGACAACGTCCATGTTGTGCGATCTATTTCACCCCTTCGTGATCTTGTCGATCTCCGAAAGCTCCTCCGCGCTCAGCGTCCAGCCGATCGCCTTCACGTTCTGCTCGATCTGCTCGACGCGGGTAGCGCCGGCGATCACGCTTGCGACCTGCGGCCGGGCCGCCAGCCATGAGAAGGCGAGTTCGAGCATGGTGTGGCCACGCTTCTCGGCAAAAGCCTGCAGCTTCTCGACGATGTCCTCGTTGCGCGGCGTGACATAACGATCGCGGATCGCGGGCATCTTGGCAAAGCGCGTGTCCGCCGGTACCGCGGCGCCGCGCTTGTACTTGCCGGTGAGGAGTCCGCTGGCGAGCGGAAAGAACGGCAGCAGGCCGAGATTGTATTCTTCCGCCGCCGGCAGCAGATCCTTTTCGATGTCGCGCACCACGAGGCTATATTCATCCTGGCAGGAGACGAACCGGCTGACGTTCATCTGCCGCGCGGTGAATTCGGCCTCGGCGATGCGCCAGGCCGGGAAATTCGAATTGCCGATGTAGCGCACCTTGCCCTGCCGGATCAGGTCGTCCAGGGCGCGCAGCGTCTCCTCGATCGGCGTCAGGGAATCGTAATCGTGCTGCTGGTAGAGATCGATGTAATCGGTCTTCAGCCGCTTCAGGCTGGCCTCGACCGCGGACATGATGTAGCGCCGCGACGCGCCCTGCTTGGTGCCGTCCGTGCTCATCGGCTTGGAATACTTCGTCGCCAGCACGATGTCCTTGCGGCGGTCGCCGAGCACCTCGCCGAGCACGGTCTCCGAACCGCCCATGCCCGCATAGATGTCGGCGGTGTCGAACAGCGTGATGCCGAGATCGATCGCCTTGTGGATCACCTTGCGCGAGGTTTCCAGATCAGTGCGCTGGCCGAAATTGTTGCAGCCGAGGCCGACGGCGGAAACACGCAGGCCGGAGCCGCCGAGGTTACGAATTTGCATAGGATCGATCCTGTGGGGAATGACGTGCGAGACAGCCATGCATTGTGGCGCGCAGGCCGCGAGGCCGCAAGGCGCCGCGCGCCATGGCGCCCATGCAGATCAGGCCGGTTCCGGTAGCGGTTGTTCGGAGGCGGCCGGCATCGCCGGCGGCGCGGCGCGCAGGGCCGCCGCGGTCATGCGCCGGACCGATTTTTCGGCCTCGCGCGCAATCGCCTTGCGGTCGGCGCGCCGATCGTACGCGACCGCCTCGCCCCAGCTCACGGTGACATCGACCGCACCCGAGGCCAGCACGCGCATCAGATGCGGCATCAGGTCGGCGTCGCCGTACCACGCCACGCGCTCGCGCAAGGCCCGGCCCATCGGCACGCCGCCGAACCCGATATAGGCCAGCGACATCGGCTGCACGGTGATGCTGGTATGCTGGGTGGTGTTGCCGAGCGCATGATGAACCGCGCCGACCAGCGCGGAGCGGAACGGCAGCACGCGGTTGCCGTCGCTCGATGTGCCTTCGGCGAACAGCACCACCGCATCGCCGCCGAGCAGCCGGCCGGCGATCTCGCTGGTGGCGGCGCCGGTCTGATGCCGCGCCTGCCGGTTGATGAAGACGGTCCGCTGCAGTTTCGCGAGCCAGCCGAGCAGCGGCCAGCCTGCCACTTCGCTCTTGGCGACGAACACCACCGGCGATAGCGCCGATACGACGGAGATGTCGAGCCAGGAGACATGATTGGACAGGATCAGCGCGGGACTTGCGGTCGATCGTACTCCGACCTCGCGAATCCGCACGCCGATCAGCGCGCAGAGAATGCGGTGGTAGAGATGCGGAATGCTCCGCTGCAGCCGCAGGTCGAAGGCGAGCCCGATCAGCTGGAACGGCAGCAGCAGCAAAGTCAGTGCGAAAAAAGCGAGAGCGATGAGCGCGACACGGATCATGAAGGCGGCTTGCCCTGGAGCGCGGGATGCGGGCGCTGGATTGGCGGCGCACAACGCAACGCGACCGAACGGAGGACCAAAAACAGATCCCCAAAAAAAGTGCGGCCCCGGTCAGACGCGGCGACTGACGGGGACCGCTGGGGCGCGTGATCTGTGACGGGGGGCCTGATCAGACGCGAGGTGAAAACTAGTCCCGGTATGTTACGCGCCAATGACAGCCGGACTTATCCACAGGCCCGGATAGGCGCGGAAGATTTGGCCGGAAGCCGCGACACGCAAGCCCGTCAGAACAGCTTGCGGTACACGACGAATCCGGAATGCTCCGCCACCTTGTCGTAAAGCTGCATCGCGGTGAGGTCGGTCTGGTGGGTCTGCCAGTACACGCGTGGTGATCCGGCAAGCCTTGCGCGTTCATAGACGCCATGGATCAGGGCTCCGCCCAGGCCCTTTCCGCGGGCGGATTCGGCGGTGAACAAATCCTGCAGATAGCAGACGGGCTCGATAGCCGTGGTGCTGCGGTGAAACAGGTAGTTTGTCAGGCCGAGCAATTGTCCGCCGCTTTCCGCGACAAGACCATGGACCGGTTCATGGGCGTCGAAGAAGCGCGCCCACGTCATTCCTGTCGTCTCGGGAGCAAGCGCGGTGGCACCGGCCCGCCCGTAAAACGCATTGTATCCGTCCCACAACGGGAGCCATTGGTCGTAGTCCTGCCGGGTCACCGGGCGGACAAACACCTCGCCGGGAATTTGGGATTTTGCATTCATGGGGGAGCAATCCGAAGGGCACGCGCGAGTAGCGATGATCTCGCTCCCTTACTAGGGACACCGCCGCGATGGATCAATCCCGTTCGCAGCGGGAGCGCGGCACCGTGCCGTCGGCGAGCCTGATCTTTATCGGCGTTGAATCACCCGCGCGTGACCCGCGTTTCAACTCGGCGTGATCAGTTTGCTGGCAATCCATTTCCGGCCACCTATCTGCAGCAGGCAACACGAAGGACAGGACATGACGGACTCCGCGCTTGTGGTGGGTGCCAGCGGTATCGTCGGCAACAATCTCGCCAGACATCTGCGGACACGCGGCTGGCAGGTGCACGGACTGGCGCGACGGCCGCCGCCAGCCGTGGAGGGTGTGACGCCGCTGGCGGCGGACCTGCTGGACCCGGCATCGCTCCGCGCCGCCTTGCAGGGCTTGCATCCGACCGACGTCTTTCTCAGCGCTTGGCTGCGACACGATACCGAGGCGGAAAACATCAGGGTCAACCGTGCCATGGTTCGTAATGTGCTCGACGCATTGTCGCCGGCCGGTTCGGTAAAGCACGTGGCGCTGGTGACCGGATTGAAGCACTACCTCGGTCCGTTCGAGGCCTATGGCAAGGGCAGTCTGCCAGCAACGCCGTTTCGCGAAGACCAGCCGAGGCTCGATCTGGAAAACTTCTACTATGCGCAGGAAGACGAAGTGTTTGCCGCGGCCGCGCGCGACGGCTTCGGCTGGAGCGTACACCGCCCGCACACCATCATCGGCTACGCGATCGGCAACGCGATGAATATGGGCGTGACACTCGCCGTCTACGCGACGATCTGCCGCCAGACCGGCCGTCCCTTCTTGTTTCCGGGCTCGGCGGCGCAATGGAACGGCCTCACGGACATGACGGACGCGAGGCTGCTTGCCCGCCATCTGGAATGGGCCGCCACGACAGCGGCGGCGCGCGATCAGGCATTCAACGTCGTCAACGGCGACGTATTCCGCTGGAGCTGGATGTGGACGCGGCTGGCCGGCTGGTTCGGTTTGGACCCCGCGCCGTATCCGGGCGAGGCAACGCCGCTCGAACGTCAACTGACGGACGCGGCTTCGATCTGGACCGAGATCGCCCGGCGGCATGATTTGCGGGTCACCGACCTCTCGCGCGTCACCTCGGCCTGGCACACCGATGCCGATTTGGGTCGCCCGATCGAGGTGGTCACCGACATGAGCAAGAGCCGCAAGCTCGGATTTCGCGAATATCAGGCAACCGACGACAGTTTCTTCGACCTGTTCACCCTGTTGCGTGACGAGCGCATCATTCCGTAACCCGAGCGTGTCGTTTGCGCCAGCCGGTTGCGCGGCTGGTTCGCGTTCTTCCCGTCACTCCGCGGCACGCTGGTGCCGACCATCATCGTGATTTCGGCCGCGCAGCGAGCGGTAATATTCGGCCTTGGCGGGATCGTCGGTGTGGCGGACGAGGTCGGTGATCGGCGTGTAGCTCAGCATGCGTCCGCCGTCCGGCAATGCCGTGCAGCAGAAGCGCAGCACCTTGCCGTCGGCGAGCTTGATATTGATCGGCGTGGAATCGCCGGACCGGATCATCTCCGTGCGTCTTGCAATGAAGGCGCTCAACTCTTCCTCCGGCATTTCGAAGGCGCCGGTGTCGCGGCCGTGATACATGAGCGCGATGAAGGGCGGCTTGCTGTCGGCCTTGTCATCGGGCAACGAAAAATAGTCGCGGAAGGCGCGGTTGATGAATTCCGCGCGGGTGTCGGAATCGAGCAGCACGATGCCGATGTCGAACTGGTCGAGCGCCGCCGACAGCCGCGTGGCCGTGGCATAATGCGTGCGCTCCCAGCCGAACGCATCCAGCATCCTTTGCCGCAGCAGGCCGGTGATGGCGGCGGTGCCGCCCGCCGTGATCGACAGCGTCGCCAGTTGAAGCAGATCGGCCGTGTCGTAGCCGGATGCGGTGTGGCGGTTGAGGAAGAACAGCGCGGAAAAGGCGACCGCGATCGCGGCGCTGATCAGGCTCGAGGCGAGGCCCGAAAGCGAGCCCGCGAAGGCGACGATGCAAACGAACAGCGGCGCAGGATTGGGAACGGCTGCGAACTGGCGATCGACAAGGATCGCGATCAGCGCCGTCGCCGTCGTCAGAGCCGGACCAGAGATTGCGCGCCAGTCGAATCGCATGCCTTGTTCTCGTTCCGCCACGAGAGTAAGGCGCACAGCTTGCCTGATAGTTGCATTTGCGGGGGGCTTTCTCGCGCCATCATTAAGGAAGGGTTGACCCGAAGGCCGCGGTTTTCCGCTTTTACTGGATCAAATGATAGCGAAGGCGAGCCGAGGGGGCCGCGCTCAATTCCGGCGGGAAGGCAGGCCGCTTCCTCCGGGCTGCGGCAGCACGGCGCGACCGGACTTGTGATCTGCGAGCGGCCACAGAGCATCCTCGCCGCGCGTGCCGCTGACGAACAACAGCGATGCCGCCAGCAGGATCGCGGTTGCCAGCATCAGGGTAACGAGTACGACCGGTGTCTTCATCCTTGCCCGCTCGCGATGCCGAGCATCGCGCGTTGTCGCGCAAAACTGCGAATGGCCTGGAAAAAATCTCGACTATGCGGGAAGCGGCATGGCCACCGAGACCTTGATCGACAGCACCGTGAGGGTGACGATCAGGCATAGCGACAACGAGCCGATGGCGAGCGTGGCTGCGACGGCATCCATCAGTCGGGTCGATGCAACTGGCGCGGAGCGGCCATTAAAGCCTGCAGCGCCGGGCGACCGTTTCATGGCCTTTAAGATCCTTCAAACGCGGGCCGAATCACCCGCAATCCCCAATGGATCGCTGGAATCGCTGGCTATTTTGCGGCGGACAGCGCCGGAAGATGGCTAAAAGACGGCAGCGGAAGCGGTTATGCCCGCTACTCCCGCTGTTATCCCCGCTATTTCCTCAGGCCTCGGCGGCGATGCCGGCCTGGTCATCGACTTCGGCGCCCGGGCGCCAGTCCATGCTGACAAAGCCCGGGGTCTGCTCGACCCGGCGCAACCAGGTGCGGATCGCCGGAAAGGCTCCGAGGTCGTAGTCGCAGCGGTCGGCGACATGGGTGTAGCCGTAGACAGCGATATCGGCGACCGTGAGCTGACCGGCGGCGAAATACTCATGGGTCTTGAGGTGATTTTCCATTACCTGCAGCGCGGCATAACCGCGCTCCATCCAGTCTTCCAGCGCATGCGTCTGCAGGTCGCGGCCGCCCTTGACCAGCGCCAGCCAGAAATAGGCGGCGCCGATATTCGGCTCCAGCGCGTGCTGTTCGAAGAACATCCACTGCAGCGCCTCGGCGCGTTCGATCCGCGATTCCGGCGCCAGCGGCGTACCGCCGCAGACATACCAGAGGATGGCATTGGATTCGGCGAGGTAGCGTCCCTCCGCGACTTCCAGCAGCGGCACCTGTCCGCTCGGATTCTTGGCAAGGAAATCCGGCGTGCGGCTCTCGCCGCGCAGGATGTCGATCTCGATGGCGCGATAGGGCGCGTTCAACAGCGCCAGAGCAAGGCGGACCTTGTAGCTGTTGCCGGAGCGCTGCATCGAATAGAGTTTGTACATTCGGTTTCGTTTGATTGGTATGAAGACGGACTTTGATTGACGAACGAGCTTGGATTGACGAACGAGCTTGGCCCCGCGGGCGCGGAGCGATTGCTTTGTCACCCCTCAACGCGGCTAAACAATGATGCCGATGTTGTTGCGTCGCAAGGGCTGCAAGATGGAAAAGCTCGAAAACCTCTACCGCACTGCAACCGCGGAGAACACTTTTCCAACACGCCGGAACAACTCAGATCACGCCTGCGCGAGTCCGTGCGCAGCCGAGCGCGCAGGATCCAGTACCGCCCGCCGCAAGGTGAAAACGTAAAGTGTTAGCAGCACCAGCAGACCGAGGGGTATGCCGGTGAGCCCAGCGACGCTGCGCGACAATAGCGGCACGATCCATGCGGCGGCCAACAGGCTGATCTCGAACGGGCTGAAGCCGCGGCTCAAGCCGTGGCGGGCGAAGAAGGCGATGGCAACCGCGAGCACGACAAGGTCGTAATCGAGCACATAGGGCGTCGCGAGCAGGCTGGCGGTGGCGAGCGCCGAGGCCTTGAGCTCGAAGGCGGCATCGCTGTGCCACAGCCACGCCAGCGTTGCGGCGAGCGTGAGCGCCAGCGCGCTCTGTGCCGCATACGCGCCATGGACGCTCGCGCCCCACATCCGCACCGCGGAGAAGATCGACTGGATTTTTTCCCAACCGGTGCCGCCCTGTTCGAGCACTACGGTCTGGGTGAAGGTCATGGAATCCGCGAAGGCGTGCCAGACGCCGCCGCCGAGGGTGACAAAACTGACCGCGAGCAGGGCGGCAAGGGTGGCCACGGCAGCAGCGATCGTGCTCCATCGTCCGCCGGCCAACAATGCTACCGGAATCAGGACGCCGAATTGCGGCTTGTAGGCGAGGCACCCGATCAGCACGCCGGCGAGCCACGGCCGGCGATCGAGCAGCTGCAGCGCGCCGCCGAGCAGCGCTGCGGTGAGAAATCCGTTCTGGCCGTGACCGATATTGACGAATACGCCGGGGAAGGCGGCCGCGGTCAACAGCGTCTCCGGCCGGGGCAGGATCGCGCGCGTCGCCGCGAGGTAGGCGGCAAAGCTCGCTACGACCCAGATCGCCAGGCCCCACGCATAGGGAAACGCGGCCACGACGAAGGCGACGGCGAAGAAGAACGGCGGATAATGCCAGCCGAAGAACGGTACCTCGCGGCCGAATACCGCGTTCTCCTCGGCATGCTGAAGCGCCGGGACATAGGCGTCGGCGGGGCGCCCCTGCCAGATCAGCGTTCCCGCGGCGTAGACGTTGGAAAAATCGGTCCCGATCGGCTTGCCGTTGCGGTCGATCAGCCCGTCCGACGAGGCGATCCATCCGGCCGCCGCAATGACGCAGAAAACGAGCAGGATCAGGCTGTAACCGCGGATCCGCGCGGCGGTCAGCCACCGACCGGATTGCACCCCTTGCCAGAAATAAGTCATTTCGCCGCGGAATTTTATGAATGTTGCGCCACTCTAGCGGGGCGCCCTTTAAGGTTTCCTAAAGTTCGGCCGTATTGGGCCAAGCTTCTTGCGATGCAGCGTGACCCGCTTTAGGGTGCCACGATCCCAGAAAATAGAGTCGTGGATCGTGAGCCGCACATGGTGTGTTGCCGATATCCAAGGAGATGATGATGCCGTTTCTGTCCGCTGCGCTTGACCGTGTGAAGCCGTCCGCGACCATCGCGGTCACGGATAAAGCACGCGCGCTCAAAGCGGCCGGCCGCAACGTCATCGGCCTCGGCGCCGGCGAACCCGATTTTGACACCCCCGCCAACATCAAGCTGGCGGCGATCCGTGCCATCGAGGCCGGCAAGACCAAATATACCGACGTCGGCGGCATTCCGGAGCTGAAGCAGGCGATTGCCGCCAAGTTCGAGCGCGAGAACGGTCTCTCCTACAAGCCGAACCAGATCATCGTCGGGACCGGCGGCAAGCAGGTGCTCTACAACGCGCTGATGGCCACCATCAATCCGGGCGACGAGGTCATCATTCCGGCGCCCTATTGGGTGAGCTATCCGGAAATGGTGGCGCTCGCCGGCGGCGAGCCGGTGCCGGTGATCTGCACCGCGGAGCATGGTTTCAAGCTGCAGCCGGATGCGCTGGAGAAGGCGATCACGCCGAAGACGAAATGGATCATCCTGTGCTCGCCGTCGAACCCGACCGGCGCCGCCTATACGCGCGCCGAGCTGAAGGCGATCACCGACGTGCTGGTCAGGCATCCGCAGGTCTGGGTGATGACCGACGACATGTACGAGCATCTGGTCTATGACGAGTTCGTGTTCACGACGCCGGCGCAGATCGAGCCGAAATTGTACGACCGCACGCTGACCGTGAACGGCGTGTCGAAGGCCTATTGCATGACCGGCTGGCGCATCGGCTATGCCGGCGGACCTGCCGAACTGATCAAGGGGATGCAGACGATCCAGTCGCAGTCGACCTCGAACCCCTGTTCGATCTCGCAATGGGCCTCCGTCGAGGCCCTCAACGGCCCGCAGGATTTCATCCCGGTCAACAACAAGGCGTTCAAGGAGCGCCGCGACCTCGTGGTGTCGATGCTCAACCAGGCCAAGGGCATCGATTGCCCGCGGCCGCAGGGCGCCTTCTATGTCTACCCGTCCTGCGCCGGAACCATCGGCAAGACCGCGCCGTCGGGCAAGGTGATCGCCAACGACGAGGATTTTGTCACTGAGTTGCTGGAGACCGAAGGTGTCGCGGTGGTGCAGGGCTCGGCGTTCGGGCTCGGCCCGGCGTTCCGGATTTCCTATGCGACGAAAAACTCCGATCTTGAGGACGCCTGCAAGCGCATCCAGCGATTTTGCGGCAATTTGAGATAGTCAAATCACTACTCCAACAGTAGCCGCCGAACTCTTGATATTTTGGCGGCAACTTTTCGAAAGCGCCTTGTTTTGGACACGGCGCTTCCATTCTGTCCCCGCGCCAAGACAATGCGTCACAAGTCAATTCGTCACTCGGGGAACCAACTCATGCGACTCTCGACACTCACCCTTGCCGCTACCTCTCTCGTTGCGTCGATCGCCAGCGCCAACGCGATGCCACCCGTCCGCGCCGGTGTCCTGCAATGCGAGGGCGGCCAGAATGTCGGCTTCGTCGTCGGTTCGGCCACCAGCCTGCAATGCGTGTTCCAGAGCGATGGCCGTCGGCCGGAGCCCTACACCGCGACCCTGCGCCGCCTTGGGCTGGATCTCGGGATCACCGACCAGACCAAACTGACCTGGGCAGTGAACGCGCCGACCACGCGGGTCGGCTACGGCGATCTCGCCGGCAGTTACGGCGGCGTCGGTGCCAACGCCTCGGTCGGGATCGGCGGCGGCGGCAACTTCCTGGTCGGCGGTTCGGCGAATGCCTACGCGCTGCAGCCGATCAGCCTGCAAGGCCAGACCGGGCTGAACGTGGCGGCCGGCGTGGCCTCGATCGAACTAGAGCCGGTGGCGTTCGGCCATGGCGGCTATCGCCATCATCATCATCACCATCGCCATCACGGCTGAGACATCGCGATGCTGACGAAGAGGCCCGCGGAAGCGGGCCTTTTTTGTTGTGGGTTCGTCATTGCCGCAAATATGGCATGGTCGCCGATGTTGTGTCATAGAAAAGCCAGCGCCCGGGGTATGGCGCTGCCCTGACTCCTTGCTCGCATCACACCTTTTCAGCCGGAGATTCCTTATGCGCCGTTCCCTTACCCTTGCCGGATTAACCGTCGCCACGCTGGTCGCATCGATCGCCGGCGCCTCGGCGCAGCAGCCGATGGCGCGCGTCCAAGTCGGCGTGCTTGAATGCCGCGGCGGTGCGAGCGTCGGCTTCATCGTCGGCTCCGTGACCAACCTCGGTTGCGTGCTACGCATCGATGGCTTGCCCGAAGACCGCTATATCGCGACCATCCGCAAGGTCGGCGTCGACCTCGGCATCACCCAGGAATCGGCGCTCGCCTGGGGCGTCTACGCGCCGGTGGCGCGGCTCGGACCGGGCGATCTCGCGGGCACCTATGCGGGCGCGCAGGGCAGCGCGTCGGTCGGCGTCGGGGTCGGCGGCAATGTGCTGATCGGCGGTTCGGACAATTCGATCGCGCTGCAGCCGCTCAGCGTGCAGGGCCAGGTCGGGCTGAATGTCGCGGCGGGGCTTGAGAGCCTGGAACTTCGGCCGGGTCGGTAATTCTTTTAGATCCCTCGCCGCGGGCTTGCCGGGCGAGGGATTTCTTTCCGCGAACGCCAATCAGTGGCGGGAAACTCCCGCGTCGCGCAATGCACTGCAGCGACGTTTTTCCGTCTTGCCAAATCGGCGGCGGAGGGCGAGCATCTTGTCCGCCGACCCAATCAAGGGCCGAGCTCCCAACAAGGAGGCGGCGATGGGACAAGACGTCAGAAGTCCCCGCGGCCCACGGTGCATTGCGCTGGTGGGCCCTTTCCAAAGCGGTAAAACCACACTGTTGGAAGCGATTTTGGCGCGCACGGGTGCGATCCCGCGCACCGGCAGCGTCGACGCCGGTACTTCCGTAGGCGATTCCAGCGCCGAAGCTCGCCGCCACAAGATGGGCGTTGGTCTGACCGCTGCCACAACGAGTTTCATGGGCGAAAGCTACACTTTTATCGATTGTCCCGGTTCGGTCGAGTTCGCGCACGACATGCGCGCCGCATTGCCGGCGGTCGATGCCGCGGTCGTGGTCTGCGAAGCCGACGAGAAAAAGCTGCCGCAGCTTCAGCTGATCCTGCGCGAACTCGAGGATCTCGGCATTCCGCGCTTTTTGTTTCTCAACAAGATCGATCGCGCCAACAAGCGCATTCGCGAGACGCTCGCGACCTTGCAGCCGGCGTCGCGGATTCCGCTGGTGCTGCGCCAGATCCCGATCTGGAACGGCGACTTGATCGCGGGCTTCGTCGATCTGGCGCTGGAGCGCGCCTTCGTCTACCGCGAACACAAGGCCTCCGAAGTCGTGGCGCTGGAGGGCGGCGATCTCGATCGCGAGAAGGAAGCCCGTTTCTCGATGCTGGAGAAGCTCGCTGATCATGACGACGCGCTGATGGAGCAGTTGCTGGAGGATATTCAGCCGCCGCGCGACGCGGTGTTCGACGATCTCGCCCGCGAATTGCGCGAAGGGCAGATCTGCCCCGTTTTGCTCGGCTCGGCCGTGCGCGAGAACGGCGTGCTGCGCCTGATGAAGGCGCTGCGCCATGAAGCGCCCGGCGTGGCCGACACCGCGCGGCGTCTCGGCGTGCCCCAGACCAGGGACGCGACGGGCTACGTGTTCAAGACCGCGCATCTGCAGCATGGCGGCAAGCTGTCGCTGACGCGCCTGTTCGCGGGCCATCTCGATGACGGCGCGACGCTGCATGCGTCCTCCGGCGAGAGCGGGCGGGTGTCGGGCATCTCGAACGTCAACTGCGCCAATGACAGCAAGCGTGCCGCCGCGGAAGCCGGCGACACCATAGCGCTCGGCAAGCTCGACACCGTCAAGACCGGCGACACGCTGTCGAGCGGCAAGACCGCGCCGAAGGCGCTTGTCACAATCGAGCCCCTGCCGCCGGTCTTGTCGATGGCGATCGCGGCGGGCGACCGCAAGGACGACGTCAAGCTCGGGCAGGCGTTGTTGCGGCTGAACGAGGAAGATCCCTCGCTGACCATGATCCAGAATCCGAGGACCCATGACATCGTGCTGTGGGGACAGGGCGAAATGCATCTGCGGGTCGCGCTGGAGCGCCTCAGCGAACGCTTCGGCGTCAACGTCAAATCGCATCCGCCGGCGATCGGATATCAGGAGACCATCCGCAAATCGGTCACCCAGCGCGGCCGCCACAAGAAGCAGTCGGGCGGCCACGGCCAGTTCGGCGACGTGGTGCTGGAGATCATGCCGCTGCCGCGCGGCGGCGGATTCGAGTTTCACGAGAAGGTCGTCGGCGGCGCGGTGCCGCGCAATTACATCGGCGCGGTGGAAGAAGGCGTGGTCGACGGCTTGCTGCGCGGGCCGCTCGGCTTCCCCGTCATCGACGTGCAGGTGACGCTGACGGACGGTTCCTATCACAGCGTGGATTCCTCGGATCTCGCCTTCCGCACCGCGGCGCGGATCGGCATCTCCGAGGCGCTGCCGCAGTGTCAGCCGGTGCTGCTGGAACCGATCCATGTGGTGGAGATCGTTTGTCCGACCGAAGCGACCGCGAAGATCAACGCCATCCTGTCGGGACGGCGCGGCCAGATCCTCGGCTTCGACACCCGCGAGGGCTGGCCGGGATGGGACCGTGTCCGTGCCATGATGCCGGAAGCCGAGATCGGCGAATTGATCGTGGAATTGCGCTCGGCCACCGCCGGCGCCGGCAGTTTCACGCGGGCGTTCGACCGCATGGCCGAGGTCACCGGCCGCGCCGCCGACCAGATCATCGCCGCGCATCGCGTCGCGGCGTGATCAGCCCGTCAGCTTTCGCGCGGCCTTCCGCAGGTCGGCGTTGATGCGTGTTTGCCATCCGCTGCCGGTCTTGCGATAGGCCGCGAGAACGTCGTGGTCGAGACGAAGCTTCACCGCCTCTTTTGGATTTTCCAGCGGCGGCCGGCCACGTTTGATGATTTTGTCGCCATGGCGAATTTCCGCGCGATCGAGCATCTCCTTCGTCAGTTCAGGAGCCTCGTCATATTCGGCCTTCGTGATGCGATGGGCATCAACTTTGGCCAAATCGCTTTTGATAGATCGCTTTCTCGCGGTCATTGCACATTCTCATCGAGATGACATGCCGAGCATCGCTGCGCGGCGTCCAAACAACCATCACCATTCGATCAGCAAGAAATCCAATCGTCTGGAAGCGAGTCTCGCCATAGTCCCGCCGCGTGTCTTGCACGGTGATCGTCGAGCCGGCAAAGACGATCGCCGCATCAGCAAAATTCAAACCTGCTCTCGCTGAGAGCAGCTTGGCGCTTTGCCGGATCAAACGTGATCTTCACGAGATTAATTGTACCCCCATTTAATAGCTCGCGTCAAGCCTCCCGTTGGAATGGACTGGTTAAAGGCATTTTCGGTGCCGCTTCCCAAACGAGCCGCTTTCATGAACACTGGTGTCTCGCACTGCGGGGCTGGTTT
Organism: Bradyrhizobium erythrophlei; assembly: GCF_900129505.1. Lineage (NCBI taxonomy): Bacteria > Pseudomonadati > Pseudomonadota > Alphaproteobacteria > Hyphomicrobiales > Nitrobacteraceae > Bradyrhizobium > Bradyrhizobium erythrophlei. The sequence goes on from NZ_LT670818.1 coordinate 3,929,127, forward strand.
CCAGAGCAATGCTTGATACACGCCGCAATATTTCGTTAGCCTGCGCGCTGAGCGCGCTGGCCGGCTATGTCGACGGCATCGGCTATTTGTATCTCGGTGGCCTGTTCGTCTCCTTCATGAGCGGCAACTCGACGCGGATGGGCGTGAACCTCGCGCAGGGCCAATGGATGAATGCGGCGGAGGCGTTCGGCGTGATCGCGCTGTTCGTGATCGGCGCTGCCGTCGGCAGCCTGATGGTGCTCGGCCGGGGCGTGCACCGGCAGCCATGGGTGTTGCTGGTGGAAGCGCTGCTGCTCGTCGCTGCCGGGTTGGCGGACGTCTTCGGCATGCCGAATACGGCCATCGCCGCGATCGTGCTGGCGATGGGATTGGAGAACGCGGTGTTCCAGATCGAGGGCGGCGGCGGCCTCGGCGTTACCTACGTCACCGGCGCGCTGGTCAAGGTCGGCCAGCTCGTGGCTGCGGCACTGACCAGCGGGGCGCGCTGGGGCTGGGTGTCCAACCTCTTGCTGTGGGCGGCGCTGGTGGCGGGCTCGGTGTGCGGCGCGCTGGCTTATTACTGGATCAATCTCGCCGCGATCTGGTTTGCCGCGGGCGGCGCACTGGCCCTGAGCGCCATCGTTGCGGTTACGGTGCACCGATAGCATTGACAGCGGGCGCGGCTTGCCCGATTTGAGCACAGCGACAACATCCGCATACGCGGTGCATTGCAACAGGACCGGCAATGACAGCCATGGCAAAACCCCGCGCCGCATGCCTGATCGGATGGCCGGCGGCGCATTCGCGCTCGCCGCTGATCCATCATTACTGGCTGCAGACGCTTGGCCTTCCGGGCGGCTACAACATCGAGGCGATCCCGCCCGAAGGCCTTGCCGAATTCGTGCTGCATCTGAAGGCGCATGGTTTCGTCGGCGCCAACGTCACGATCCCGCATAAGGAGCGCGCGCTGGCCCTGACGACGCCGGACGAGAGGGCCCGCGCGGTCGGCGCCGCCAACACGCTGTGGTATGAGGGCGACGAACTGCGCTCAACCAACACCGACATCGAGGGATTCATCCATAATCTCGACGCCTGCGCGCCCGGATGGGACGGAGCCACCGGCGATGCGCTGGTGCTGGGCGCCGGCGGGGCGGCGCGCGCCGTGGTGTTCGGACTGATCGAGCGCGGCATCAAGCGCGTCTATCTGGCCAACCGGACTGTCGAGCGGGCCCGTGCGCTGGCCGATCAGTTCGGCGTCCAGGTTCATCCGGTATCGTGGGACGCCATCGGCGAATGGCTGCCGCGGGTCGACTTTTTGGTGAACACGACGTCGCTTGGCATGCACGGCCAACCCGCGCTCGAGATCGATGTCGGCCGGCTGCCGCCGCATTCGGTCGTCGCCGATCTCGTCTACGTGCCGCTGCAGACGCCGTTGCTGGCGGCGGCGCGGGCGCGCGGATTGCGGATCGCCGATGGCCTCGGCATGCTGCTGCACCAGGCGGTGCGCGGGTTCGAGCTCTGGTTCGGACAGCGGCCGCAGGTCACGCCGGAGCTTCGCGCGCTGATCGAGGCCGATCTCACAAAACTTTGAGCCGGAATATCATTGCAGCACCGGGGTGTCCGTTCTTAGTTCCCTCAATCGGAGACCCGTTCATGCCCACTCGCCGTTCAACGCTCATTCATCCGCTTGTCATAATCACTGCCGTCGCCGCGTCAACCTGCTACGCGATCGCGCAGCAGCCGCCAACGCCGTCGCGGGTTCGCGGCACGATCGAAGCCGTCGACGGCGATGTGCTCGCGGTCAAATCGCGCAGCGGCGAGGATTTCAAGCTGCACATGGGCGCCGACATGCGCGTGGTCGGCATCACCAGCATTTCGCTTGCCGATATCAAGGTCGGTTCCTTCATCGGTGCCACCACGGTGCCTGGACCCGGTGGCGAGGCCGACGCGGTCGAGGTGCATGTGTTTCCGGAAGACATGCGCGGCACCGGGGAGGGATCGCGGCCGTTCGATCTGCGTCCCAACTCGACCATGACCAATGCGACGGTGGCCGAGAGCGTCGTCAGCAATGATGCCCACACGCTGACGGTCAAATACAAGGACGGCGAAAAGAAAGTCGTGGTTTCGCGGGATACGCCGGTCGTGACCTATGTTCCGGCCGACAAGTCCGAGCTCAAGGCCGGCGCCAAGGTGATCGCCTTCATCAAGAAGCAGCCGGACGGCTCGTTCGAGGCCAATCGCGTCAGTGTCGGCCTCAACGGGCTGACGCCACCGATGTGACCTCTTTGCCTGAGCCAGGTGAGGCACACCGCGCCGAACGACCTCTCACGGTTGTGTTATCCCGGAATAGCCCCGGCGCCGCGGTGTTCTTCCTCTGGTCGACCGAGTATGGGGAGGAGATGGCTATGCTGGGAATGTCTTCATTGTTGCCGCGCGCGCTGGCTGCGCTGGCGGTGCTATCGGTGCTGGGATCGGCAGTGTCGGCCCAGCAGCCGCCGGCGGTGCGCATTCGCGGCACCATCGAGGCCGTCGACGGTCCGCTGCTCACGGTGAAATCGCGCGAGGGCACCGACATGAAGGTGCGGCTGACCGACAATGTCGCGGTGTTCGGCGTCGCCAACATCGCGATGTCCGAAATCAAGCCGGGTTCCTATATCGGCGTCTCCGCGATGCCGGAGCCCGACGGCACCCAGAAGGCGCTCGCCGTTCACATTTTCCCGGAGGCGCAGCGCGGCGTGGCCGAAGGTTTCAGGCCTTGGGATCTGCGCCCGAACTCCACCATGACCAACGCCACGGTGGCGCAGACCGTCGAGGGCACCGACGGCCAGAACATCCTGGTCAAGTACAAGGACGGCGAAAAGAAAGTCGTGGTGCCGCCGGGGACGCCGATCGTCACCTTCCTCGTGGGTGACAAGTCGGAACTGAAGCCGGGCGCCAAGATCATCATCTTCGGCGCCACCCGGAAAGACGACGGCACGCTGGAAGCCAACCGCGTCAATGTCGGCCGCGACGGCATCACGCCGCCGATGTGATTGCAGAGACGTCGAGCGCAATCCCGTCAACGGGTCGTCCCTGCGAACGCAGGGAATGGGCTTGTTGGCCCGGCAGTGCCTGATTGATCCGCCGGTGGTTATGGGTTCCGGCTCGCGCTCGCTTGGCCGGGACGACGACGGGGAATCAAACCGCGATTACGTGGTCGTCGATCTCGGCGATCTTGTTGACGCCGCACAGCCCCATGGTGACGCTAAGCTCGTTGGCGATCAGGTCGATCGCCTTGGCGACGCCGGGGCCGCCAAAGGCGCCGAGGCCGTAAATATAGGCGCGGCCGATCATGCAGGACTTGGCGCCGAGCGCGAGCGCGCGCATCACGTCCTGACCGGAGCGAATGCCGCCGTCGAACAGGATCTCGATCTGCGAGCCGACGGCGTCGGCGATCTCCGGCAGCACTTCGATCGACGACGGCGCGCCGTCAAGCTGCCGGCCGCCATGGTTGGACACCACCATCGCCTGCGCGCCGGTCTTGACCGCTTCCTCGGCGTCCTCGACGTCGAGAATGCCCTTGATGATCAGCTTTCCCGGCCAGATGCTGCGGATCCAGTCGACGTCCTTCCAGTTCAGCGACGCGTCGAACTGCGAGGCGACCCAGCCCGACACCGAGGCAAGATCCTGCCCGCCCGGCAAATGGCCGGCGATGTTGCCGAAGTTGCGGCGCTTGGCGCCGAGGATGCTCATGACCCAGCCGGGCTTGGTGGCGATGTCGATGATGTTGCTCGGACTGAACAACTTCGGCGGCACCGTCATGCCGTTCTTGATGTCCATGTGCCGCTGCCCGATCACCTGCAGGTCGACGGTCAGCACCAGCGCGCTGCATTTCGCCGCGATCGCGCGCTCGATCAGCGCTTTGCAGAAGCCGCGATCCTTCATGACGTAGAGCTGAAACCAGAACGGCTTTTCGACGTTCTCGGCGACATCCTCGATCGAGTTGATCGACATCGTGCTCAGCGTGTAGGGAATGCCCGCGGCCTGCGCGGCGCGGCAGGCGAGAATTTCACCGTCGCCATACTGCATGCCGGTCGATCCGACCGGCGCCAGGATCAGCGGCAGGTTCGATTTCTCGCCGATGATGGTGGTCGACAGATCTCGCTGTGAAATATCCACCAGAATGCGCTGCCGGAACTTGATCTGCTGCAAGTCCTCGCGATTGGCGCGTAGCGTTTCCTCGGCGTAGGAGCCGCGGTCGGCATAATCGAAAAATGCCTTGGGCACCTTTCGCATATGAACCTGGCGCAGATCTTCGATGCAGGTAATGTGCTTCATGAACGTTCCCGGCCTTCTGGTATCTTGCCTTCTTGTATTCGGCGCTTTCACTGTTCATCTAGCATGCTTGAGGCCACCGCAAAATCATTCGCGGGGGGACAGCGGAAACCAGGAGGCATCCATGACCGGACCACGCTCGGATCCCAAAGAGGCCAAAGGCAACGAGAAGCGCCGGCTGGACGAGGCGCTGGAGGAGGGGTTGGAGGAGACGTTTCCGGGCTCGGACCCCGTGAATGTCACCCAGCCGGCGCCCTCGAAGGGCGACCACTACGTCAAGCGCAGCAACTAGCGCCGGCGCGGCAAACGGTTCCATTTTTAGCATAATCCTTGAATTAACAACGGCTTAACGGTCGATTACGGATTCGGCCGCCGGTAATGATTCATCATATTTTTTGAAGCCATTTTAGTCCCGATGGCATTATAAGGCTTACACGCCGGGATGGCGGGCGTTCAAGACTTCGCGCCGGGTGGGATTTGAGAAGCCTCGATAGCTGCTGGGGGGACTATGAGCCGCAAATACTTCGGTACGGACGGGATTCGGGGCCGTGCCAATGGCTTGATCACGCCGGAGCTGGCGCTCAAGGTGGGGCAGGCGGCCGGACTGGTGTTTCAGCGCGGCGAATACCGCCATCGCGTCGTGATCGGCAAGGACACGCGGCTTTCCGGCTACATGATCGAATACGCGATGGTGGCCGGCTTCACCTCCGTCGGCATGGACGTGCTGCTGCTCGGCCCGATACCGACGCCGGCGGTGGCGATGCTGACCAAGTCGATGCGTGCCGATCTTGGCGTAATGATTTCCGCTTCGCATAATTTGTTCGAGGACAACGGCATCAAGCTGTTCGGCCCGCAGGGTTTCAAGCTTTCCGACGACGTCGAAATGCAGATCGAGCAGCTGTTGGACGAGAGCCTCGACAAGAAGCTGGCGCAGAGCGCCAGCCTCGGCCGCGCCCGCCGCATCGACGGCGTCCATGACCGCTACATCGAATTCGCCAAGCGCACGCTGCCGCGCGATCTCAGCCTCGACGGCCTGCGCGTGGTGATCGATTGCGCCCACGGCGCGGCCTACAAGGTGGTGCCGGAAGCGCTGTGGGAGCTGGGCGCCGACGTCGTTCCGATCGGCGTCGAACCCGACGGATTCAACATCAACAAGGAATGCGGCTCGACCTCGCCGGAAGCGCTGAGCCGCAAGGTGCGCGAGATGCGCGCCGATATCGGTATCGCGCTCGATGGCGACGCCGACCGCGTCATCCTGGTCGACGAGCGCGGCCACCTCGTCGACGGCGACCAGTTGCTGGCTGTGATCGCGCAAAGCTGGAAGGAAGACGGCCGCCTAGCGAAACCCGGTATCGTCGCCACCGTGATGTCCAATCTGGGACTGGAGCGCTTTCTCGAAGGCCAGGGCATTGAGCTCGTGCGCACGCCGGTCGGCGATCGCTACGTGCTCGAGCAGATGCTGAGCCGCGGCTACAATCTCGGCGGGGAGCCCTCCGGCCACATCATCCTGTCTGACTACGCCACCACCGGCGACGGTTTCGTCGCCGCCCTTCAGGTGCTCGCGGTGGTGCAAAAACTCCGCCGCCCGGTGTCGGAGGTCTGCCACCGCTTCGATCCCCTGCCGCAGATCCTGAAGAACGTGCGCTACCGCAGCGGCAAGCCGCTCGACGACGCCGAGGTCAAGTCGGCCATCGTGGACGGCGAGAAGCGGCTCAACGGCCAAGGCCGGCTCTTGGTCCGCTCCTCCGGAACCGAGCCGGTGATCCGCGTGATGGGCGAGGGCGACAACCGAATCCTGGTCGAGGAAGTGGTCGATCACATCGTCTCCGCGCTCGGCCACGCCGCGGCGGCGTAAGCGCTGTTCTTTCGAAACGCGCCTGATCTCGCCGGCAAACCGTTCACGCTCGCGCGGATCATGCGAACGCATCGCAGCCATAATCTAATGGTGCTGGTCGGCGCGGCGCCGCCATCGTAGAAAAAACTAGGCGCGCCGAATCCGTCGGGAATATTCATTGAACAAGACCGTCATCGTCTCCGAAGAAGCACTGGTCGCGCCGGTGCCGGACGTGACGGTCGCAGGAAGCGCTGCCGCGGCGGGGCCAGCCTATGTCGTGCTGGCGGGAATCAGCTTCTCGCATTTTCTCAACGACACCATGCAATCGCTGATCGCGTCGGTCTATCCGATCCTGAAGGACAGCTACGCGCTGGATTTCGCGCAGATCGGCATGATCACGCTGGCTTTCCAGTTCACCGCGTCGCTGCTGCAGCCGGTGATCGGACATTTCACCGACAAGAAAGCCCAGCCGTTCTCGCTCGCGATCGGCATGGGATTCACGTTCCTTGGATTGCTGCTGCTCAGCGTCGCGCAGCGATATTCGGTCATTCTGGTGGCGGCATCGCTGGTTGGCCTGGGCTCGGCGGTGTTCCATCCGGAATCCTCGCGGATCGCGCGGCTTGCCTCGGGCGGCCGCTACGGCTTTGCGCAATCGGTATTCCAGCTCGGCGGCAGTTTCGGGACCTCGATGGGACCGCTGCTGGCGGCGCTGATCGTGGTGCCGTTCGGTCAGCCGAGCATCGCGTGGTTTTCCTCGATCGCGTTCCTGGCGATCGTGATCCTGTGGCGGATCGGGCAATGGTACAAGCCGCAGATCGCGGCAAAAAGGGCGGTGCCGATCCATCTGCATCCGGATGCGCCGAGTTCGCGCCGCGTCATGATCGCGCTCGGCATATTGGTGGCGCTGTTGTTCTCCAAGCAGCTCTATATCGCCAGCCTGTCGAGCTATTACATCTTCTATCTGATCGAGAAGTTCGGCGTCTCGACCCAGGCCGCCCAGTTCTATTTGTTCATCTTCCTCGCCTCGAACGCGGCGGGTGCGTTCTTCGGCGGACCGCTCGGTGATCGCTTCGGCCGCAAATACGTGATCTGGTTCTCGATCCTCGGGGCGCTGCCGTTCACGCTGGCGCTGCCCTATGCCGGCCTGTTCGCAAGCGCGGTGCTGACGGTGTTCATCGGCCTGATCATTTCGTCGGCGACGTCGTCGATCATCGTATTCGCGCAGGAATTGATGCCGCACCGCTTCGGCATGATCTCCGGGGTGTTCTTCGGGTTTGCGTTCGGCATCGGCGGTCTCGGCGCCGCGGTGCTCGGCAAGGTCGCCGACCACACCGGCATCGCCTTCGTCTATCAGCTCTGTGCGTTGCTGCCGGCGATCGGGCTGCTCGCGGTGTTCCTGCCGAAGCTTCCCAAAACCGCGCGCTGATTGTCGGAAGCGGCGCCCGGCGCCGGCGGCCTCGCATCAATACATTATTAGCGATTGTAGCGGTGTCGTCCGCTTTCGCGCTGGCAACTTCCTGAAACAAAAATCTGCGGCAGCGCATGTTGACCAGATCGAGATCGGGTTTCGCGGCCATTCGTGCGGCAAATATTGAAATCGCGCGGCCATCCTGTCGCAGGCCACCCGCGCCGGGCCGATCATCCGCAACGGATTATCAACGTTAATAATTAGGGTTAAGTGGCGCTTAAGCATTTGCTGCCATCGTCCGGCCGTGAGTTTTTCGATGTGAGGCCGCCGTTGCCTGCCTCACCGGCCAAAAGGACGAAGCCAATGCGTAGCGTTAAGTGTCTCGTTGCCGCCGGAGCGGCATCACTGTTGTCGTCGATGGCGTTCGCCGCCGATATGCCGATGATCACGCCGCCGCCGATGTACGCGCCGGCCCCGCCCGCCGATTTCGGCGGCTGGTATTTGCGTGGCGATTTCGGCTTCAGCAATCAAAGCATCAGCAAGCGCGACTATTATTCATATCCCAACCTGTTGTCCCTGCAGCAGCAGAATAGTTTCGATACCGGCGGCATCTTCGGTGTCGGCGTTGGTTATCAATTCAACAACTGGTTCCGCGCTGACGTGACTGCGCAGTACCGCGGCAACGCGAACTTTCACGGGGTCGACCTGACGTCCTATCCCGACACCGGCACCGTGCAGCGCGGCAGCGATGCCTATAGCGCCAGCAAATCCGAATTGGTTTTCCTCGCCAACGTCTATGCTGATCTCGGTACCTGGTGGTGTGTGACGCCCTATATCGGCGCCGGTGTCGGCACGTCGCGCAACACGATCTCGAATTTCACCGATATCGGCGTCAACGGGACCTTCCTCTTCGGCACCGTTCCGGGGCTCGCGTCGGCGTCGAGCGCGTCGAAGTGGGACCTCGCCTGGGCACTTCATACCGGTCTGGCATATCGGGTGACCCCGAACGTGACAGTCGAACTCGGGTACAGCTATATGAACCTCGGCGACGGCGTCACTGGTGCGCTGGTGACCAAGGACGGTGTCACCGCCAACCAGGCGATGACCTTCAAGGACATCACCTCGCACGATCTGAAGCTCGGCGTGCGCTGGAATTTCGAGAGCGAGCAGCCCGTCTATGCGCCGCCGCCGCTGGTGCGCAAAGGCTGATCACGCCTCTCGACTATTAATCATTGTCAACGGCGCGGGATCTTCCCGCGCCGTTTTGTTTTGCGCAAAACGCGCGGCGACAACCATTGGTTAAGGTTAACGGGCGATGATCGGCGCCAAGCCATGGTGGGTTCGATGGAGTGTTGCGATGCGTAGGTTTGTACTGGCGGCGATGATGTTCGGTGCGGTGTCCAGCGCGCAGGCGGCGGACATGCCCGATTTCCTTCGCGGCAGTCTCCCGGCAGGACCCGCGCCCACCCGAAACTGGTCTGGCTGGTACGCCGGCGGCCAGGTCGGGTATTCGTGGACAAATACGGACTATGGGAAGACCGTCGTTTCCATGACCAATGATCTATTTCGCAGCACTACGCTGCAAGCTCCAGTGTCTCAACTTACTTTACTGGGCCGGGTCAACGGACAAAGCCCGGCGTTCGGAGCTTTCGTCGGACGCAACTTTCAGTTTGACGACATCGTCTTGGGCGTCGAGGCAAACTATAATTATCTGTCCAGCCTTGCCACATCAACCGCCGCGAGTTTGGGCCCGATTCAAGTCGCTGAGCCGACGCTGGTTCTGCCGGCCGGTGCCACTGCCGCAGACGGTGTGACGCTGAAAGGTAGTGCTGCACTGCAGGTCAAGGACGAGGTGACCTTCCGTGGCCGCGCGGGCTGGGCAACCGGCGATTTCCTGCCTTATATCTTCGGCGGTCTCGCGGTCGGTCGAATGGACGTTACACGCACGGTATCAAGTTCTGTGACCAGGACAATCAATTTTGCCAATGGAACTTCGACCAGCTTTCAGCTTCCACAGTTTGCGCTAACCACGACCGATGGGCGATCCAACAACTTCGTGGCCGGCTGGACCGCTGGTCTCGGCATGGAATATATGTTGTGGGATTGCGTGTTCCTGCGCGGCGAATGGGAATACATCAAGTTTTTGTCGATCAAGGACAGCGTGGTCACGCAGAACAGCGTGCACGCCGGGATCGGCTACAAGTTCTGATCGGTGCTTTCGCGTATCGCCGGCGGATTTTATTGACATAGCCAATCGCGCCTGCTGCTCTGTCGTTCCCCTCAACAACGGCGGTGCGCCATGAAAATCTACGGCGACAGCAATTCGGGCAATTGCCTGAAGGTGAAGTGGGTCTGCGATGCCCTGGCGTTGCCCTACGACTGGATCGATGTCGATACGCTGAAGCACGAGACCCGAACTGCGCAATTTCTCAAGCTCAACAGCGCGGGCCAGGTGCCGGCCGTCGCGTTCGACGACGGCCGCGTGCTGGCGCAGTCCAACGCCATCATCCGCTATCTCGCGCGCGACAGCGATCTCATTCCCAAGGATGCCTTTGCTGCAGCCAAGATGGACGAATGGCTGTTCTGGGAACAATACAGCCACGAGCCCTATCTCGCGGTGTGTCGTTTCCAGATGAAATATCTGGGGAAGCCTGCCTCCGATCTCGATCCCGACAAGGTCAAGCGCGGCTACGCGGCGCTGGCGCGGATGGAGCATGAACTCGCCGCGACGCGGTTTCTGGTCGGCGACAGTCTCACGCTCGCCGACGTCTCGCTGCTGGCCTATACGCGGCTTGCGCGTGAGGGCGGCTTTCACCTCGACGGCTACGCCTCGCTGCGGCGCTGGATCGGCGAGGCCGAACGGTCGCTGGGACTGAAGCCGGTCCGCTAGACAAATACTGGAATCTTCATGGTGGCAAATTCCGCTGTTATCATCCGACGCGCGCACCGCGACGACGTCCGAATCGTCGTCGCGATGCTCGCGGACGATCCGCTCGGCAGCGGGCGCGAACGGATCGAGGATCCGCTGCCGCCGTCCTATCTCAGGGCATTCGAGGCGGTCGAGAGGGATCCGAACATCCAGCTCGTGGTTGCCGAGCAGGGCGGTGCGGTGGTCGGCTGCCTGCAGCTTTGCATTCTGCCGGGATTGAGTTCGCAGGGCGCCTCGCGCGCCCTGATCGAGGACGTTCGCGTCGCCAGCCATTGCCGCAGCCGAGGCATCGGCGAGCAATTGGTGCAATGGGCGGTCGCGGAAGCGCGCGCCGGGGAATGCAGGCTGGTCGAACTGCTCACCCACAACACCCGCATCGACGCGCAGCGCTTCTACAAGCGGCTGGGATTCCAGCCGAGCCATGTCGGCATGACATTGCGGTTCTGAGCGCCGCTCCGCCGCGCGCTTCCGATGATGGTGCGACGGCAAGCTGCCTGAAACCCGCGGGCGCGCAAACCCGCTGTTAACTCAACAATCTGAACGGCCGCAATATCGCCCCTTTGTAACCACCCTTTGTTCAGACCTTCGCCGCAAGCATGCACCTCGAAGGTGAGGTGCGGCATGCCGCCAGTTGCAGGTCTGATGATGGGCGGGTTCGCCGCCTTTATCATGGTGACGCTTGTTCGCGCCTTGCGCGACGGCGTCATCTTCAGCGACGGCATCGGCTACGATATCCACCAGCAGCCGACGAAGTTCGCCTCGACGGCAGCCCTGCACGGCACGGGCGCGTTGCTGTTTGCCTGGCTGGCCGCGCACGATCTTTATCGTCTCGTTTTGCAGCCCTGATTCCCGTGGCCATTGAGCTCGTTGCGATTCCGGTTTCACGGTTCAATTCGGTTAACACGGAATAAACTACCCAGCCTTCCATAATTTTTTCGGCGGAACCAAACGTGGCATGATGGTGTATCCCGTCGGGCTCGGGCAGCTTGGGGACCGCACATGAAGATTTATTCGATTGTCAGGATCGGCGACGAGTTCGTGGTGCGGGCGGGGGAAAAAAGCGTCTTGAAGGTCGCGAGCCGGCGAAGAGCCGCTCAGCTCGTCACCGATGCGGCGGAGTTGCTGGACTCGCTAGGCAGCCCGCAACTGTCGCCGCAAGATCCCGCCGAGCCATCAATCGCCTGTGATCCCGAGATCATACCTGATCCCTCCGAAGCTTCTTGACGATTCCAGTCGATTCCCGTAATCACTGCGGCGGGACACCTCCCCCCAACGGGAGGCTAGCTATCTGGAAGGATAGATCATGACTGCAGCGAAGCCCGCTTCGCGGCCGAATGTGCCGCATTTTTCCTCCGGCCCCTGTGCCAAGCGCCCCGGCTGGACCCCCCAAAATCTCAAGGACGCCGCGCTCGGCCGTTCGCATCGCGCGAAAATCGGCAAGGCCAAGCTCAAGCTCGCGATCGAACTGACCCGCGAAGTGCTTGAGGTGCCGGCGGGTTACAAGATCGGCATCGTGCCGGCGTCCGATACCGGCGCGGTCGAAATGGCGCTGTGGTCGCTGCTTGGCGTGCGCCCCGTAACCACCATTGCCTGGGAATCCTTCGGCGAAGGCTGGGTCAGCGATATCGTCAAGGAATTGAAGCTCAAGGACGTCACCAAGCTGCATGCCGGCTATGGCGATATCCCCGATCTCTCCAAGGCCGATCCGGCCAGCGACATCGTTTTCACCTGGAACGGCACCACCTCCGGCGTGCGCGTTCCCAATGCCGACTGGATCAGCGCGAGCCGCGAAGGCCTCACCATCTGCGACGCGACCTCCGCGGCGTTCGCGCAGAAGCTCGACTGGCCCAAGCTCGATGTGGTGACGTTCTCCTGGCAGAAGGCGCTCGGCGGCGAAGCCGCGCACGGCATGCTGGTGCTGAGCCCGCGCGCGGTCGAGCGGCTCGAGACCTACAAACCGGCTTGGCCGCTGCCGAAGATCTTCCGCATGACCAAGGGCGGCAAGCTCAACGAAGGCATCTTCGAGGGCGAGACCATCAACACGCCGTCGATGCTGTGCGTCGAGGATTATCTCGACGCCTTGAACTGGGCGAAGTCGGTCGGCGGCCTCAAGGGCCTGATCGCGCGCGCCGACGCCAATGCCAGGGCGCTCGCCGACTGGAAGGCGAAGACGCCGTGGATCGATTTCCTGGCGAAGGATCCGGCGATCCGGTCCAACACCTCGGTGTGCATGAAGGTCGTCGATCCCGCCATCACTTCGCTCTCCGCCGACGCGCAGGCGGACTTCTCGAAGAAGCTCGTCGCCCTGGTGGAGAAGGAAGGCGCCGGTTACGATTTCGCGCATTATCGCGATGCGCCGGCGGGCCTGCGCATCTGGTGCGGCGCCACGGTAGAAGCCAGGGACGTCGCGCTGCTGACGCAGTGGATCGACTGGGCGTTCGCGGAAACCAAGGCGCAGCTTCCGAAGGCGGCGTAATTTCTCTTTCCTGACCTCTCCCCGCTTGCGGGGCGAGGTCGGCGCACCCGGATCGGCGCTCGCGCCGTCCGGGCACAAGCTCCGCGCCGGGTGAGGGGGACTCTCCGCGAGTCCGAGTCTGTCGGTAGAGCCCTCACTCCAGCCCTCTCCCCGTGAGAACGGGGAGAGGGAGAAGAGATTGTATCGTTGGCAACCGCCTCTTTGCGAAAGACGGTTCAAGCCACTCATCAACGTTCTCGTTTCAGGAAAACCCTCTCCCATGACAAAACCCAAGGTTCTCATTTCCGACGCGCTGTCGCCTGCCGCCGTGCAGATCTTCAAGGATCGCGGCATCGAGGTCGATTTCCAGCCCAATCTCGGCAAGGACAAGGAAAAGCTCGCCGAGATCATCGGCAATTACGACGGGCTGGCGATTCGTTCCGCCACCAAGGCCACCGCGAAGATCATCGAGAAGGCGACGCGGCTGAAGGTGATCGGCCGCGCCGGCATCGGCGTCGACAATGTCGAGATCCCGGCGGCCACGGCGAAGGGCATCATCGTGATGAATACGCCGTTCGGCAATTCGATCACCACCGCCGAGCACGCCATCACCCTGATGCTGGCGCTGGCGCGAGAGATTCCGCAGGCCGATGCCTCCACCCAGGCCGGCAAGTGGGAGAAGAACCGCTTCATGGGCGTCGAGATCACCGGCAAGACGCTGGGCGTGATCGGCTGCGGCAATATCGGCTCGATCGTCGCCGACCGCGCGCTCGGCCTGCGCATGAAGGTGATCGCGTTCGATCCGTTCCTGTCGCCGGAGCGCGCCAAGGACATCGGCGTCGAGAAGGTCGAGCTTGAAGAGCTTTTCAAGCGCGCCGATTTCATCACGTTGCATACGCCGCTGACGGAGAAGACCAGGAACATCATCGGTGCGGCCGCGCTCGCCAGGATGAAGAAGGGCGTGCGCATCATCAACTGCGCGCGCGGCGGGCTGGTCGACGAGCAGGCGCTGGTCGATGCGCTCAACTCCAAACATGTCGCGGGCGCGGCGTTCGACGTGTTCGTCGAGGAGCCGGCAACTTCGAACGTGCTGTTCGGCCATCCCAACGTCATCTGCACGCCGCATTTGGGCGCAGCCACCACCGAGGCGCAGGAGAATGTAGCACTTCAGGTCGCCGAGCAGATGTCGGACTATCTGTTGAGCGGCGCGATCTCCAACGCGGTCAACTTCCCCTCGATCACGGCGGAAGAGGCACCGAAGCTGAAGCCGTTCATCGAGCTCGCGGAAAAGCTCGGTTCGTTCGCCGGCCAGCTCACCGAGACCGGCATCTCCAAGGTGCAGATCACCTATGAAGGCCATGTCGCCGAAATGAAGATCAAGGCGATCACCTCGGCGGTGCTGTCGGGCCTGCTGCGGCCAATGCTGGGCGACGTCAACGTGGTCTCCGCGCCGGTGGTCGCCAAGGAACGCGGCATGGTGGTCGACGAGATCGTGCGCGCGGCGCAGAGCGACTACGAAAGCCTGATCACCGTCACCGTCACCACCGAGCGGCAGGAGCGCTCGGTGTCGGGCACCGTCTATCACGACGGCAAGCCACGGCTGGTCGATATCAAGGGCATCCGTGTCGATGCCGAGTTCGGCAAGTCAATGATCTACGTCACCAATGAGGACAAGCCGGGCTTCATCGGCCACTTCGCCGGCCTGCTCGGCGATGCCAAGATCAACATCGCGACGTTCCATCTCGGCCGCACCAAACAGGGCGGCGACGCCATCGCGCTGGTCGAGGTCGACGGTGCGGTGCCGCCGGACGTGCTCGCCAAGGTGCAGGCGCTGCCGCAGGTGAAGCAGGCCAAGGCGCTGAAATTCTAGAGACGCGGGTGTCTTGAACTCTCCCGCGCCACGGCAATGCCCAAGGCGGCGCTATCGACTCGGTTTGGCCTGATCCCTGATATTGGCTAACACGCCTTCGGTGTTGTCAAAGCAGTCGCCGCCCGGCGATATGGTTTCGATCTGGGCGATCACCGCCTTCAGGCCGGCGCAGGTTTCGACCAATCGGAGTTGAAGCGCTTCCACCTCGATCAGCTTGTTCCTGAGACCGGCTAGGAGCTTGTCGCGGTCCCACTCCGCCTTTCCCTGCGGCGGCAGGAGATTGCGGATTTCGTCGAGCGAGAACCCGGATTGCTGGGCGGTGACGATGATCTCCAGGATCTGCCGGGTCTCGCGCGAGTAGCGGCGATAGCCGTTGAGTCCCCTGTCCGAGCCGATCAGGCCCACCGCCTCATAGTAGCGGATACGCGAGGGCGCCAATCCGGTCTCTTTCGCCAGTTCGCCGATCTTCATTTCAGTGTCCCATCAATGTCCGGGATTTCCTTGGCCTGGATTCTCGCTTGACATTAAAGTTAACTTTAACGTTAGAACGGTGCCACCGTCAATCGAGATACATCATGTCCCCGTTCGAAATACTCGCGCTTCCCAACGGCACCGTCATCCCCAACCGCATCGCCAAGGCGGCGATGGAGGAAAACATGGCCGATGACGCGCACGCGCCGTCCGCTGCGCTCATCCAACTCTATCGGGCGTGGGCCGACGGCGGCGCCGGCCTGATCCTGACCGGCAATGTCATGATCGACCGCCGCGCCATGACCGGTCCCGGCGGGGTCGTTCTCGAGGACATCAGCCAGCTCGAGGCATTTCGCAA
The DNA here is from genome assembly GCF_900129505.1 of Bradyrhizobium erythrophlei. Taxonomy (NCBI): domain Bacteria; kingdom Pseudomonadati; phylum Pseudomonadota; class Alphaproteobacteria; order Hyphomicrobiales; family Nitrobacteraceae; genus Bradyrhizobium; species Bradyrhizobium erythrophlei. Next base: position 3,944,745 of record NZ_LT670818.1, read on the forward strand.
TTGGGCGCGGACTGCGCGGGCAAAGGGCGCGCAGGTCTGGATGCAACTCAATCATCCCGGCCGGCAGATACGGAAAAACCTCGGCCAGGAAACCTGGGCGCCGTCCGCGGTGCCGCTCGATCTCGGCAAGCATTCGAAATTGTTTGCGACGCCGAAGGCGATGACCGAGCGCGATATCCACGAGGTGATCGCGCGTTTCGCCAACGCGGCAAGGCTCGGCGAGCAAGCCGGCTTCTCCGGCGTCCAGATCCATGCCGCGCACGGCTACCTCATCAGTCAGTTCCTGTCGCCGCTCACCAACCGGCGCACCGACCGCTGGGGTGGTCCGCTGGAGAACCGGGCGCGGCTTCTGCTCGACACCGTCAAGGCGGTTCGCGCGGCCGTGGCGCCGACTTTCTCCGTCGCGGTCAAACTGAACTCGGCCGATTTCCAGCGCGGCGGCTTCGACACGGCCGACGCCAAGCGCGTCGTCGAGATGTTGAACGGGTTGCCGGTCGATCTGGTGGAACTCTCGGGTGGAAGCTATGAAGCGCCGGCGATGCAGGGCAGCGCACGCGACGGCCGCACCCTGGCGCGGGAAGCCTATTTCCTCGAATTCGCGCGCGACATCGCAGCCATCGCCAGGATGCCGGTGATGGTGACCGGCGGCATTCGCCGCATCGGTGTCGTGCAACAGGTGCTCGACGGCGGCATCGCCATGGCCGGCATCGGCACCGCGCTCGCCATCAAGCCGGATCTGCCGAATGCCTGGCGCGAGGGCGAAGACCCGCGACCGGAGATGGCGCCGATCGCATGGAGCAGCAAACCGCTGGCTTCGCTCGCCGCGATGGCGGTCGTGAAATTCCAGTTGAGGCGGTTGAGCCGGGGCCGCAAGCCGAACCCCGGCGTGTCTCCCTTCAGAGCGCTGCTTCTCGGTCAACTCCGGACAACACTGCTCACCCGCAAGTACCGCCGCTGGATGGCTTCGTCGGGACCCGCGGCCATGGCCGTGCCGTTGGATCTTCCGGCATCTTGAGGACCAGGCGAGCATGATGTGAAATGGATACCGGCCTCCTCGAAAGTCGTGGAGGCCCCGTGTCCGGCTTCGCTTCGGCGCCTATTTGTTGTTCGGCTCCATTTTGCGTTCGGGCAGCGTGAGGCTCACGGTCTCGCTGGTAATCACCCGATGCGTGGGGTCGGCGAGTTCGAACAGCACCTTGTGCGGGCCGGGCGTCAGCCCGACCACGATCACCGTCTCGCCGCTGGCGTCGACGAAGTGCCAGGGTGCGTCGTCGACGGTGATATGGAGATGGCCGATGCGCGGCGACACGTCGAGGGCGCCCTTGCCGAACACCGGCACCACGCGCAAATTCTCGGTCCGGTACTGGATGAAGACGAGGCCCTGGGCGAGTTGTTCGGCAAGCGGCGGATCGACGATCAGTTTCGCCGGAGGCTCGTTTTCGATCGCCACCAGCGGCGAGGGGCCGCGGATGTCCCTCGCGCTTTGCGCAAAGGCGCTCGCAGAGAACACCGTGCCGGCGGCCATCGCCGCCAGCATGCTGACTGTGGGGTGCATGATGATCCCTCCGATTGGGGCGCGGTCTACGCGACCTTGCGCCCGAGGAAGTCGCGGATAATCGGCACCATTTCGTCGAACCTGTCCTCAAGCGCGAAATGGCCGGTGTCGATGAGATGAAATTCGACTTTCGGCAGATCGCGCTTGTACGGATGCGCGCCGTCGGCAGGAAAAATGTAGTCGTTTTTGCCCCATACGATCAGCGTCGGCGGCTGGTGTTTACGGAAATACGCCTGCACCGCGGGATACAGCGGCAGGTTGGTGCGATAGTCGTAGAACAGATCCATCTGGATTTCGCTATTGCCCGGCCGGTCGAGCAGGGCCTGGTCTTGCACCCAATTGTCTGGCGCAATCCGGCTCACATCAGACATGCCATCCGTGTACTGGAATTTCGTTGTCTCCGGCGTGACCAGTTTCATCAATGCCTGACGGCTTGCGTCCGATCCGTCGGCCCAGTATTTCTTGATCGGATTCCAGAACTCCTTCAACCCCTCGTCATAGGCGTTGCCGTTCTGCACGATCAGGCCGGTGATGCGTTCGGGATGTTTCAACGCCAGTCGCCAGCCTACCGGCGCGCCGTAGTCCATAACGTACATCGCGTAGCGCGCGACGCCGAGTTGATCGAGCAGGCCGTCGACCAGTTCGCCGAAGCGGTCGAAGGTATAGGCGAATTTCGTGCGATCCGGCATGTCGCTCTGCCCGTAGCCGGGATAATCCGGCGCGATCACGTGGTAACGATCCGCCAGCGCAGGGATCAGGTTGCGGAACATGTGCGACGAGGTCGGAAAGCCATGAAGCAAGAGGACTGTGGGCGCGTCCTTCGGTCCGGCCTCGCGGTAGAAGATCTTGATTCCGTCGACCGTCTTTGTCCGATGGTACGTGACGGGATAGGCCGCGGCCTGTGGGGTGCGCTCGGGTTTCGCTGATGCGGCACGCGGCCATGCGACGGCCGCCAGCCCGGAAAGTCCGAGTACGAGCCGCCGTCGATCGAGTGTCGGGGGCCTGTCCGCAAGCTCAGTGACTTTCATTTCAACCTCCATGTTAAAAACAGTCGGTGAAGCGGTGGGGGCCGCGGTTAAACGCCTTCGTAAACCAGCCGTGTGAAGAAGCCGGGATCGATCACGAACTGACCCCATTTCACATCGAACGCCGCGCTCGGTTTCGCCGCGACCGCTTCGTCGCGCGACATGCCCTGCTTTTTCAGCTTCGCGACGTTGTCCCTGACGGTGGCCAGCATGTCTCGGAATTCCCGCAACTCGGCCTTGTTGCTGACCGGCTTGCCGTGACCGGGGATGATGATGGTGTCGTCATTTGTCGCCGCCAGGCTGGCGTCGCAGGCGGCGATCGATCCGTCGATACTGCCGCCGGTCGAATAGTCGATGAACGGATAGATGCCGTTCCAGAAGGTGTCGCCGACGTGAACGACGTTGGCCTCGGCAAAGGTGACGGAGATGTCGCTGTCGGTATGGGCGGGCCCGTAATATTTCAGGCCGATCGTGGCGCCGTTGAGTTTGAGGCTGTGCTCCTTGTCGAACACCTCGCCTGGAATTCCGCCCGATGCCAGCGGCAGGAAATTGTAGTCCCAATCCTCGACGCGCTGCACTTCCGAGAGATATTTGCGGGTGTTCGCATGCGCGATGATCTTGGCGCCGGCCGCATTCAGCCATGCGTTGCCGTCGGCATGATCGAAGTGCCAGTGCGTATTGACGAGGTGGGTGACGGGGTCGGCGCCCAGCGCCTCGAGCGCCTTGGTGAGTCGAGGACGCGACACGCTGATGCCGGCATCGATCAGCACCTTGCCGTCGGGGCCGGTCAACACCGCGATGTTGCCGCCGGAGCCTTCCAATACGCTGATGTTGTCGCGCAGCCTGTGGGTCGCGATCGGCGATGTCGCGGCGCTGTCCTTGATCAGGCTGACGAGGCCGCGCGCCTCGGCAAACGCCTCGCGGGGGGTCAGCCAACCGGCGCCGGCAGCGTAGGCCGCTCCCCCGACGCAGCACAGGCAAAAGCCGCGCCGCGACAACAAATGCTCCCTCGAACTTTTCATGATGCTTCGCTCCCTGCCGAAAGGAGTCTATGCGGCCGCTTCGCTAGCTGGTCTTTCCACTTCGAACGAACGCAACAGTTCAGTGGCCGGGCGCGTCCGTGTGCGTGGCCATCACTCTGTTCTGCGCCTGCCGCGATTGTGGGCAGCACGGCCACGACCGCTTCCATGCCGCCGATCGAAACGTCGCAGCGAGGCGCAGGCTGTTGATCGGCACAACGTCTTTCCCGATAGCTCATGCGAAAGCTCCAGCGCGCCAACCGCTACCGCATTGCAGCGCCACCGGGCAGTCCCTATGATTGGGAAGTAACTTCTCGGAAATTGGAAAGACGAACAGATGGACCGCTTGGAGGCGATGTCGGTCATCGTTGCCGTCAACGAAACGGGCAGTTTGTCGGCGGCCTCCCGCCGGCTGCGGTCGCCGGTCGCAACCGTCAGTCGCAAGGTCGCCGAGCTGGAGGCGCGCCTGAAGGCGCAGTTGTTTCAGAGGTCATCGCGCCGGCTGACGCTGACGGATGCGGGCCGATCCTATATCGAGGCCTGCAAGCGCATCATCGAACAGGTCGATGACGCCGAGCGGGAAGTGTCGGGCGAATATCGAATTCCCAAGGGCGATCTGGCGGTCACGGCGCCGTGGGGGCTTGGGCACATGCACCTGCTGCCGATTGCCGTGGAATTCCTGAACGCCTATCCTGAAATCGCTTTGCGGCTGGTGTTGACCGACCGCGTCGTCAACACGGTCGAGGAAAATATCGACGTCTCGATCCGGATCGGCGCCCTTCCGGACAGCAGCATGATTGCGACCCGCGTCGGTTCGGTCCGGCTCGTGCTGTGCGCGAGCCCGGCCTATGTCGCGGCGCGCGGACTGCCAACCGATCTCGGCGACCTCGGCGATCACGATTGCATCACCGTCGACAGTATGGGCGCGGCGCGCAGCTGGAAGTTTGTCAGAGGCGGGCGTGAAATCACCGCGCCGATCCGGACTAGGCTGACAGTGAGCGATTCGGAGGCCGCGATCGAGGCGGCCATTGCCGGTGCCGGCATCACGCGCGTGATGTCGTACAAAATGGAGGCCGCGCGGCGGGCGGGCGCCCTTGTCACCATGCTGGAGGCGTTCGAACTCGAACCGTTGCCGATGCATATCGTCTATGCTGAACGAAAGCCGATGCCGCTGAAGCTGCGCGCCTTTCTCGATTGGGTGGTACCCCGCCTCAAGGCCCGGCTGGCCTAGCGGGGAACGGAAATCCCTCCCCAAAGAGAGGGTTTTCCCGCCGCGGTGAGCTGACTTCGGGTCGCCGTCTACCTCGCCTTGAGGAAATCTCGGGCCTATAGCAGCACGAATTCTTTGCGCCCGCCTTGTTGGGATCGCGGCTCGACGAGAGCGGCAATTGTTATCGTCGCCGCAGACCGATTTGGTCGTAGCGCGGTGTGGCTAACTATTCGGCCCCCGCTCCATGCTGACGGGTTGCCAGCGCTTGAGCCCGGTATTCTGCAGCACCGACGGGTTGACGCAGCTGACCGGCCACATGCCCTGCAGCACCAGCGACAATTCATAGCCGACGCGGCGCTTGCGCGCCTCGTCGAAGCGCGCCGAGGCCGAGGCGACGTGCGCCGTCAGCGTGACGTTCTCCATGCCGAGCATCGGATTGTTGTGCGAGGGGGGTTCGGTTTCCAGCACGTCGAGGGCTGCATGCGCGATCCAGCCCTCCTGCAGCGCCTTGATCAGCGCCTCCTCGTTCACGGTCGCGCCGCGGCCGGTATTGATGAAGATCGCGCTCTTCTTCATTTGGCGGAAATGAGCCTCGCCCAGCATGTGCTGAACTTCGGGGCGCGCCGGCGCGTGCATCGAAACGAAATCGGATTGCGACAGCACCTCCGACAGCGTCGCCGGAAGCACGCCGTGATCGGAAATCAGGGTCTCGGCGATGAAGGGATCGTAGGCCATCATCCTCAAGCCGAAGGGTGCTGCGCGTTTTGCCACCGCGCGTGCCACCCGGCCGAACGAGATGAAGCCCAGCGTCTGACCCATCAGCCTCGGAATCTTCAGAAGCGCCGAGCGGCCTTCGGCCCAGCGTCCGCCGCGGACCATCTTGTCCTGCTCGATCAGGCGGCGAAATCCCGCCAGCAGCAGCATCATGGCGTGGTCGGCGACTTCCTCGATGAAGGTGTCGGGAATATTGGTGACGGGAATGCCGCGCGCGGTGGCGGCCTTGACGTCGACGCTGTCGACGCCGACGCTGCCGAGCGTGATGACCTTGCAGTTTTCCAGGGCATTGATGATCTGCTTGGAGATCGGGAGGCCCTTGGCATAGATGGCGTCGGCAGTCCGGGCGGCTTCGATGAATTCCGCCTCATTGGCGGGCGCCTCGACGATCTCGGCGCCGATCGGATCCAGCGCCTCCTTTTCAAACGCGTAGCCGCCTCCGGCGACCGTGAAGCTCGCGCCCTTCGGCGTTACAACTCTGAATTTAGGCATTTCCCTTTTTCTCCCGATTTGACGCTTCGGTGTTGGTTATGGCCGCGAGACGCCGCTCTCGACTTCGGCCGTCCTGACCAGCATCGCATACAATCCCGGCTCCTTCAAAACAGCCCGGCTCTGCCGCGGGTAATTCTACGGAGGGGATGCCCTGCATTGTAAGGGAACGCTAAGGGGTCTCACTATACCTTGATGCGATAATCCGCCAATCGCCCGTACCTCTCCCCGGAGACCTCCCGTGAAACTGACCAATCTGACGATCACCCCCAAGCTCGGCATCTTGGTGGGCGTGACCCTGTTCGGCCTGTGTATCGCCGGCGCTCTCGCCGGCTATCTGATGCAGCGGGAGATGCTCAACGCGCGGATCGATCAGGCGCATGCCATCGTCGACATGGCGCGCAACATGGCCGCGGGATTGCGGAAAGAGGTCGAGGCCGGCAAGCTCACGAAGGAAGCCGCGCTGGCGGAATTCGGCCGCCGCGCCAATACGATGACCTTCGACAACGGGGCCGGCTACCTGTTCGGGACGACCTATGACGGCATCACGGTGATGTCGCCCGATCCCAAGCAGATCGGGACCAACCGTATGGAGGTGGTGACCAACGGCCGCAAGCTCTCCCACGAATTGATGGATGGCGTGAAGGCCAATGGCGAAATCCTGCTGACCTACGAATACGTCAAACCCAACGAGGACAAGCCGACCCGCAAGATCGGTTACGCCGTCAACGTTCCCGGCTTCGACATGTATCTCGGAACCGGCGCCTATCTCGACGATCTCGACGCCAAGCTGAAGCCGATCGTGTGGCTTTTGGGCCTCGCGATCCTCGGCATCGCGATCATTTCGGGCAGCATCGCCTGGATGATCAGCCGCAGCATTAGCATTCCGCTCGGCCAGCTCGGCGCCCGCATGAAGGCGCTGGCCAATGGCGAATTGGAAGGCGATATCCCCGGCATCGGCCGTGGCGACGAGGTCGGGGCGATGGCCGCCACCGTCCAGATCTTCAAGGACAACGCGTTGCGGATTCGGGGCCTGGAGAAGGCCGAGGCGGAGACCCAGGAGCGGGCGGCGGCCGAGCGCCGCGCGGCGATGGAGAGCCTCGCCAATGATTTCGAACGCAGCGTCAACGGCATCGTCCGTTCGGTGTCGACGGCGGCGGCCGGCATGCAGACCACCGCGCAATCGATGACGGCAACCGCCAGCGACGCCAGCGCGCGCGCCGCGACCGTCGGATCGGCCTCCGAGAGCGCCTCCAACAATGTCGGAACCGTCGCGGCTGCTGCAGAAGAATTGTCGAGCTCGGTGGCGGAGATTTCCCGCCAAGTGACGCGCTCGAGCGAGATCGCCAGCAAGGCCGTCGGCGATGCCGAACGCACTAATGCCACGGTGCAGGTGCTGTCGACCGGCGCCGAGAAGATCGGCGAAGTCGTAAAACTGATCCATTCGATCGCCGCCCAGACCAATCTTCTGGCGCTGAACGCCACTATCGAAGCGGCGCGTGCCGGTGAATCCGGCCGCGGCTTCGCGGTGGTTGCTTCCGAAGTGAAGGCGCTGGCCAACCAGACCGCCAAGGCCACCGAGGAGATTTCCGCCCAGGTCGCGGCGATGCAGTCCTCGACCAGCGACGCGGTCGCGGCGATCAGCGGCATCACCCAGACCATCGGCCAGATGAGCGAGATCACGGTCAGCATCTCGACCTCGATCGAGCAGCAGGGCGACGCGACGCGCGAGATCGCGCGCAACATCCAGCAGGTCGCGGCCGGCTCCAGCGAGATCAGCGCCCACATCGGCGGCGTCACCACGGCGGCTTCGGCGACCGGCAAGGCCGCGACCGACGTGCTCACCAACGCCCGCGAGCTCGACAACCAGTCGGGCATGCTGCGCAGCGCCGTCGACGGCTTCCTCGCCAAGGTCCGCGCCGCGTAAGGCCGGACCGCGGCACTCGATTCCAGCATTCCGGTCAACCTCACGCACATGCCGTGCGTGAGGTTGATGGCCTTTCTCCGGTACTTCTACGGTAGCGCTTCGTAACGAACCCCTAAGGGGGCCCGTTTACCGTGATGCGAACCATTCCGCCTGGCGCGGCCCGCCCACAATCCCCGGAGACGCCCCGTGAAGCTGACCAATCTGACGATCACCCCCAAACTCGGCATTTTGGTGGGTGTGACCTTGTTCGGCCTCTGCGCCGCGGGCGTGCTCGCAGGCTATCTGATGCAGCGCGAGATGCTGAACGCGCGGATCGATCAGGTTCGCTCCATCGTCGAAACGGCGCGCAACATGGCGGGTGGCCTGCAGAAGCAGGTTGAGGCCGGCAAGCTGACCAAGGAAGCCGCGATCACCGAATTCACCAACCGCGCGAATACGATGACCTTCGACAATGGCGCAGGCTACATGTTCGGCTCGACGATGGAAGGCGTCACCTTGATCGGCCCGGATCCCAAGCTCTACGGTCTCAACCGTCTTGACGTGGTGACCAATGGCAGGGGGATCGGCCGCGAATGGCGCGACAACATCGCCGCCAAGGGCGACTACACGATGTTTTATGAGTTCAACAAGCCGGGCCAGAGCGTCGTGCTCCGCAAGGTCGCCTATGCGGCGGCGATCCCCGGCTGGAACATGTATGTCGGAACCGGGGCCTATCTCGAGGATCTCGACGCCAAGATGAAGCCGATCGAGTGGTTGTTGGGTTTTGCGATCCTCGGCATCGCGATCATTTCGGGCAGCATCGCCTGGATGATCAGCCGCAGCATCAGCATTCCGCTCGGCCAGCTCGGCGCCCGCATGAAGGCGCTGGCCAATGGCGAGCTGGAAGGCGACATCCCCGGCATCGGCCGCGGCGACGAGGTCGGGGCGATGGCCGCCACCGTCCAGATCTTCAAGGACAACGCGTTGCGGATTCGCGGCCTGGAGAAGGCCGAAGCGGAGACCCAGGAGCGGGCGGCGGCCGAGCGCCGCGCGGCGATGGAAAGCCTCGCCAATGATTTCGAGCGCAGCGTCAACGGCATCGTCCGTTCGGTGTCGACGGCGGCGGCCGGCATGCAGACCACGGCGCAATCGATGACGGCAACCGCCAGCGACGCCAGCGCGCGCGCCGCGACCGTCGGATCGGCCTCCGAGAGCGCCTCCAACAATGTCGGAACCGTCGCGGCGGCTGCGGAAGAATTGTCGAGCTCGGTTGCGGAGATTTCCCGCCAGGTGACGCGCTCGAGCGAGATCGCCAGCAAGGCGGTCGGCGATGCCGAACGCACCAACGCCACCGTGCAGGTGCTGTCGACCGGCGCCGAGAAGATCGGCGAAGTCGTAAAACTGATCCACTCGATCGCCGCCCAGACCAATCTTCTGGCGCTGAACGCCACTATCGAAGCGGCGCGTGCCGGTGAATCCGGCCGCGGCTTCGCGGTGGTTGCTTCCGAAGTGAAGGCGCTGGCCAACCAGACCGCCAAGGCCACCGAGGAGATTTCCGCCCAGGTCGCGGCGATGCAGTCCTCGACCAGCGACGCGGTCGCGGCGATCAGCGGCATCACCCAGACCATCGGCCAGATGAGCGAGATCACGGTCAGCATCTCGACCTCGATCGAGCAGCAGGGCGACGCGACGCGCGAGATCGCGCGCAACATCCAGCAGGTCGCGGCCGGCTCCAGCGAGATCAGCGCCCACATCGGCGGCGTCACCACGGCGGCTTCGGCGACCGGCAAGGCCGCGACCGACGTGCTCACCAACGCCCGCGAGCTCGACAACCAGTCGGGCATGTTGCGCAGCGCCGTCGACGGCTTCCTCGCCAAAGTCCGCGCCGCGTAAGGCTCGCGCCGGAAAACCGGCCAGCCGCAACTCTATGCGGCGGCCGACGACTGCCGCGAGGCGATCACCACGCCCGCGAGCACCAGCATATAGCCGACGAGGTGGAACAGCCGCGGCTGCTCGCCGAGCAGCAGGATCGCCATCGCCGAGCCGAACACCGGCACCAGGTGAAAGAACGGCGCGGCGCGGTTCGGCCCGATCAGCGCGATGCCGCGGTTGAAGAACAGATACGCCAGCGTCGAGGGAAAGATCACGACATAGATCAGCGTCGCGACCGTCAGGGCGTCGAACTGCAGCCTGAACCCGGTCGAATATTCGAAGGCCGCGAACGGCATCAACAGCAAAGCGCCGCAGCCGGTGGTAAAAACGATCAGCGACAATTGATGCGTCTTCGGCCGGCGCGGCATCAGCGCCGAATACAGGCCGAACGCCAGCAGCGCGCCGCCGAACATCACGTCGCCCTTGTTGAACTGGATGCTGGCCAGCGCCCCAAGATCGCCGCGCAGGATGATGGTGAGAACGCCTGACAGCGAGATGGCGATGCCGGCGAGCTGCGCCCAGGTCAGCCGCACACCGAACAGGGCCAGCGACCACAGCGCCACGAACAGCGGTCCGGAAGACTGGATCAACAGCGCGTTCAGCGCCTGGGTATATTGCAGCGCCCAGTAGGACAGCGCGTTGTTGATGGCAAATCCGGTCGCCGAAAGCACCACGATGAGCGGCAGCCGCGCCCGCAACGCCCGCCAGTCGTGCCGCAGATGCGGTCTGGCGAACGGCAGCAGCATCAGGAACGCCCCAATCCACCGGACGCAGGACAGCGTCATCGGCGGCACATGGCCGGCCACATAGCGCGCGAGCACGATATTGCCGGCCCAGAACAGCGAGGTCAGGCTCAGCAGCAGATAGGGCTGGTTGTTGAGCCACCTGACGGGATCCGGGGCGGGCGGGGCTGGCGCGGGTTTGGTCATCGGTGCAGGTCAAGTTGTGCCGGATTCACGCCGCGCGACAAGTGCCGCGCCCGCAATGCTACAATGCTCGGACTTTACCGGGCGCAGCGAAGGAGCCGGCCATGGCCGTGGATCTGTTGAATATCAGGGGACTCGAGGACATGGCGCACCGGGGGCCTATCGTGATGGTGAACCTGATGCGGTTCCGCGATCGCTCGCTCGATGGCGACGGCTCGGGCTGGGACGCCTATTTGCGCTACAGCGCGCTCACCGTGCCGATGATCAAGGCACGCGGCGGCATGCTGTTGTGGACCGGCGACGCCAAAGCGGTCGCGCTGGGCGGGCAGGACGGCAACCAATGGGATTATCTGGCGCTGGTTTACTATCCTTCGGTCGCCGCCTTCATCGACATGATGACGTCGCAGGATTACGAGCATCTGTGCGATCCGCACCGCCGCAACGGCTGCGCGGAGCATGTGATCATCTGCACCAAGGAAGTCTACAGCAAGTTCAAGATCGGGTAGGGGGAAACAGGCGTCGCGAACCCTGCGCCGTCAAAGGGCGGGACTGCCGAACCAACCACCGACCTCATCCTGAGGAGCTTGCGAAGCAAGCTTTCGCCGGGACGACAGCAGGAAATCAGCTGATCTCCTTGCGCACGATCGCGGCGGCGTCGCACATGGCCTTCAGCTTGCCGAAGGCGGTCTGGCGCGGCATGTATTTCATGCCGCAATCCGGCGCCGGAATGAGCCGCTCGGCCGCCACGTATTTCAGGCCGTGCCGGATGCGGTCGGCGACGATTTCGGCGGTTTCGACCTCGGGATTGCCGAGATCGAGCACGCCCAGCATGATCTTCTTCGACGACAGGTCCCGCAGCACGCCGAGATCGAGTTTCGGCTGCGCCGCCTCGATCGAGATCTGGTCGGCCTTGGTGTCGGCAAGTTCGGCCAGGAACGAATAGCCAGCGGGCTTGGTCGAGCCCGGCACCACGGCGGCGTAGCCGAAGCACAGATGCACCACGGTCGGCACCGTGATGCCCTGCAGTGCGCGGTTGATCGCCTTCACCGCATAGCGCTTGGCCAGGTCCGGATTGTTGCGTACCCAGGGCTCGTCGAGCTGGATGACGTCGGCACCAGCCTTTTGCAGGTCAAGCGCTTCGGCGTTGACGGCCTCGGCGAAGGCCATCGCCAGTTCTTCGTCGTCCTTGTAGAACTCGTTGCTGGCCTGCTGGCTCATGGTGAAGGGGCCGGGCAGGGTGATTTTCGCCGCGCGATCGGTGTTGCGGCGGAGAAACTCCATATCCCGCAATTCAACCGGCTGGGTCCGGCGGACGGGGCCGACGACCCGCGGCACCGGTGTTTCATGGCCCGACCGCGACACGATGATCGCGGGGTTGTCGATATCGATGCCCTCGAGCGCGGTCGCAAACCGGTTGGAATAGCTTTCCCGGCGGATTTCGCCGTCGGTCACGATGTCAATGCCGGCGCGCTCCATGTCGCGGATGGCGACGATGGTGGCGTCGTCCTGCGCTTCCTCGAGATGCTCTTCCGGCAGCCGCCACATCGCGTGCATGCGCGTGCGCGGAACGGATTTCGACAGCATGGCGCGGTCGACCAGCCATTCGGGCTGCGGATAGCTGCCGACAACCGTGGTCGGCAGCAAATGCTTCGGCATGTTCACGATGCTTCTCCTTGTTGTTGTGCTGACAGGCGCCCGCGCCTCAGGCCGCGCGTTCGGCCGAGGCTGCGACTTCGTCCTTGACCGGATTGCGCAGGATGCCGATGCCGGAAATCTCGACCTCGACCACGTCGCCCTCCTTCATCCAGAGCGGCGGCGTGCGATAGGCGCCGACCCCGCCGGTGGTGCCGGTGACGATGACATCGCCGGGCGCGAGTTCCGTGAAGGTCGAGCAATAGGCGATCAGCGCCGGCACGTCGAACACCAGATCGGAAATCGGCGCGGCCTGCACCTCCATGCCGTTGAGGCGCGTGGCGATGTTTTGCCGGCTGATGTCGGGGATATCATCCGTCGTCACCATCCACGGCCCGAAGCCGCCGGTGCCCATGAAATTCTTGCCGGGCGCGAATTGCGAGGTGTGCCGCTGCCAGTCGCGGATGCTGCCGTCGTTGTAACAGGCGTAGCCGGCGACGTGGCTCAGCGCCTTGTCGCGCGAAATGCGGCGGCCGCCCTTGCCGATGATCACGGCAAGCTCGCCCTCATAATCGAAGCGCTCGGATTCCAGCGGCCGGATCATCGGCTGGCCGCTGCCGACCTGGCTGTTGGCGAAGCGGGTGAAGATCATTGGATGCGGCGGGGTGGGATGGCCGCTCTCGGCAAGGTGCGTGGCGTAGTTGACGCCGATGCAGAAGATCTTGTCGGGATCTGGAATGGTCGGCAGCAGTTCGACGGCCGCCAGCGCATGGTCCGGCCGCTCGCCCTGCAGTTTCTTCAGTTCACCGAGGCCGCCATGCGCCAGCAGCGACTTCAGCGTCGGGAAATTCTTCAGCCGGCGTCCGGCATCGATGATGCCTGTGTCGGTCACGATGCCGTAGCTTGCGGCCGAGCTGGCCTTGAAACTTGCGATCTTCATGGAGCAGCACTCTCTTCTTCGATTGACGATACATAGGATTTGATGGGCAGCACGATCTTGCCGGCGCGGATCGGAACGCAGTCCGGCGGGAAATCCTGGCGGAAGCGGGCCCCGGCCGCGGCGGCGGAATCGAGGAATTTTTCGAGATGGCGCATGGCGCCGGTTGGGAGATCGTGCAGCACCATCAGGCTCCAGGCCTGCGCGCCGCACTGCGCCAGCGCGCGAACGGTCCAGCCGTCGGGATCGTCCCAGTCGCGCGGGATGGCGTTCCACAGCACGCAGCTATAGTCGTTGCTGCAGAGATGATCGACCACCGAGGGTTTTAACAGCCGCGCATCGAGATTGCCGCCGCCGCCGAACGGCCGGAACCAGCGCTGCGGATGGGCGAGGCCGTCGATCAGGCGTTGCGTGCTGGCGATTTCATGTTCGGCCGCGTCGGGATCGTGCTGCAGCCCGAGCGGCAGCGAATGCGTATAGGTGTGGTTGCCGATCCAGTGGCCCTCGTCGCGGGCGCGCGCCGCCAGCAGGCGGCGTTCGGGATCGGCCAATTTATCGCCGATCACGAAGAAGGTGGCCTTGATGCCGCGCTCGCGCAAGACGTCCAGCACGAGCGGCGTCACCTCCGGCTCAGGACCGTTATCAAACGACAATGTCAGGTCGAACACTCAGATTTCTCCGTCAGGTCGCCGGCTGGATGGCAACGGCAGCAATGTCCTCGGCCGCGCGCTGGCCGGCGCGGGTGCCGGTCTGCCAGATCGAGGCCTTGCGCTCGATCCATTTGATCGCGGCGTTGAAGGCGATCGCCATCGCCAGCACCAAGAGGACGCCCGCGAACACATGCGGGCTGTCCAGAATGGTGCGATAGCGCGAGATCAGATAGCCGATGCCGGCCGAGGAGATCAGCATCTCCGACACCACGACGCCGACAATGACCAGCGCGCCGCCGACCCGAAGGCCCGACAGCACGGTCGGGATCGCCGCCGGAATGATGACGCGGATCAGCCGCTGGCTCAAGCTGGCGCCCATGCTGCGCGCGGCCAGCACCAGTTGCGGATCGATGGTCTGGATGCCGGCGGCGGTCGCCAGCATGGTCGGCAGGAAGCCGTAAATCGACGCAAACGCGATCTTGGATTCCGAGCCGATGCCGAGCCACACGGTGAAGACCGGATAGAGGATCACCAGCGGCACCGCATAGAGCGAGGAGATCATCGGCATGATCAGGATGCGCGGACGCGGCAGGCTGCCGACGATGGCACCGGCCAGGATGCCGCCGCCGCAGGCGAACACCATGGAGACCGCAACTTCGTACAGCGTCACCATGAGCGCGTGGCCGTATTCGCCGGCCTCGTTCCAGCCCGCGGCGATGGTCGAGGACAAGGACGGCAGGAACAATTCGGGGATCAGGCCCGCGCGCGGCAGCAGTTCCCACAACACGATGAGGGAAATGACGATCAGGCGGCGCAGCGTGGTCGACGACATCGCTTGCCTCACGCCGATTTGCGGATATGGCGCCATATGCGGTCGCGCAGCGTTCCAAAGGTATCGCCCGAGAGCATCTCATAGGTACGCGGGCGCGGCAGCGGGATCGTCAGCTGGTCGACGATGCGGCCCGGACGGGCCGACATCACGATCACCTCGTCGGCGAGATAGACCGCCTCGGTCAGGCTGTGGGTGACGAACACGACGGTCTTTCCGGTCGCGGCCCAGATGCGCAGCAACTCGTCGCCCATGGTCATGCGGGTCTGTTCGTCCAGCGCCGCGAACGGCTCGTCCATCAACAGCACCGGCGGATCCTGCACCAGGCCGCGCGCGATCGAGACGCGCTGCTTCATGCCGCCGGACAGCTCGTGCGGATGCCGCTTGCCGAAACCTTCGAGGCCGACCAGCTTCAGCGCATCCTCGGCCTTGGCGCGCCGCTCAGCCTTGGCGACGCCGCGCAGCGCCAGCGGGAATTCGACGTTCTCCTCCGCCGTCAGCCAGGGAAACAGGCTCGCCTCCTGGAACACCACGCCGACGCGGTTCGGATCGGGCTGCGGGATCGGCGCGTCGTTGATCAGAATGGTGCCGGCTGTCTGCTGGCGCAGGCCCGCCATCATCATCAGCAGCGTCGATTTTCCGCAGCCGCTCGGTCCCACCAGCACTACGAAGCGGCCGGGCTTCACCTCGAGCGAGATGTCCGACAGCGCCACCACATCCTGCGTCGAGGTCTTGAAGACCTGGCTGACATTACTGACCTTGATCGCGCCGGCGCGCGGGGCGGGCTTGAGCGGGGTTATGTTCGCCAATGGCTGCATCGCGATTCTACCGATCTGACCAGTTCGTTGAATGTCATGGCAATCGCGGCGATCATGACTACGCCGGCGAGCAACTGCTTCATCTGGAAGTTCTCACCCCAGGTCGCGATCTGATGGCCGATGCCGTCCCGCGAGGCATACATCTCGGCCAGGATGACGCCGGTGAGGTTGAAGATCATGGAAATCCGCAGCGCCTCCAGGAGCACCGGAAGCATGCTGGGCAGATAGACGCGGAACGCCGTCTGCAACGGCGTCGCGCCGTAGGAGCGGGCGACGGTGAGGTGATCGGGCTTGACCGATTCCACCGCCGTGGTCGTCGACATGATGACGATGAAGATCGTCGAGAAGAAACCGAAGCCGACCTTCTGGGAAAAGCCGACGCCGAACACCAGGATGAACATCGGCAGGAAGATCGATTTCGGAATGCTGAAGGCGAAGAACAGCAGCGGTTTTGCCACCTCGGCGAAGTAGCGGTTCTCTGCGATCAGAAATCCGATCGCCGTCCCGCAGGGAACGGCGAGGATGAAGGCGATCAGCACCTCGCTCGCCGTTACCGCAAGATCGTTGCGCACGCTGGCGCGCTGCAACAGTTCCCACAGCGTCGCCAGCGTATCGGAAGCCGATGGCAGCAGGCGCGGGTTGACGATGCCGGTCCGCGACAAGAATTCCCACGCCGCGAGCACCGCCACCACGATGGCGATGCGCGCAAGCTTGATTCCGAGCGTCCCGGCCATCGCCACAGCCTCAGAGCCTGGTCGGAACCGGCTTGAATTGCGTCGACACGATGTCGGCCGCCGGCACCAGATCCTTCATGCCGCCGAGTTTTGCCATATCAAGCGACAGTTGCATCGCCTCGACGGTGTTGGGCGCGCCCATGTTGCCGTCGGTTTCCAACTTCATGATGGTGTTTTCATATTCCAGCGCGGCGATGTCGGCCGGGATCTCATAGAGTTCGGCGATCAGCTTGACGGTGGTCTCCTTGTTGCCGCGCATGAAGGCGAGCGCGCCGTACAGCGCGTTCAGCGTCTTCTGCACCATCTCGGGCTTCTCCTGGCAATATTTGTCGGGCGCGATCCATCCCGCGGTCAGGCTCGGCGGCACGGCCGTGGCGTAGTCGATGAGGGTGCGCGCCTCGCCGGATTTGGCGATCTGGAAGCTCAGCGGCGAATACACCACGGCGGCATCGACATTGCCGGCCAGCAGATTGGGCACCAGGCCGCCGCCGCCGACGGGCACGCGGGTGAAGTCGATCTTCCCGTCCTGGATGGTCCACAGCGCCAGCAGGTCGGAACCGGAGCCGGCCGACGTGATGGCGACCTTCTTGCCGTTCAGATCCTTGACGTCGAGCGTCGAGTTCTTGAGCACCATCAACTGCCAGCCATAATTGCCCATGCAGGCATTGCCGACGACCTTCGACATCACGCCCTTCTTGCGGCCGGCGGCCGGCAGCGACGGCGCATCGAGAATGACGTCAGCAGCACCGGCCGCCATGGCCTCGAAGGTCTCCGCGCCGCCGCGATAGATCGTGAGCTCGGCGGTGATGCCTTCCTTCTCGAACAGTTTTTGCCGTGCCGCGGTCTCGGCGATGGTGGTCGGCCAATAGGTCTTGGTCGGCAGGCCGATACGGACCTTGTCCGCGGCTCTTGCGATACCGGGGATGACCAGCGCGGTCGATGCGGCCATGGTGGCCAGCAACTGGCGGCGTGTGATGCTCATTTGACGTTTCCTCTGTTTTTCTTTGTGAGTTGGGTCGGAGTCTTTGCGCTCCTCGGTTCAAACGGTCGTCGGCACCTCCGAAATCCGGGGCGCGGCAAGTTCGACGAATTGCATGGTCGTCAGGAAGTGTGTCGTCAGCGCCGCCACGGCGGCGTCGGCATCGCGCCGGAGCACGGCATGGACCACCGCGGCGTGTTCGGCGGCGACGTCGCGGGATTTTCCGGTCTCGCGGATCGAAAGCCGGCGATAGCGTTCGCTTTGCTCGTGCAGGACGTCGCGGAATCCCAAAAGCCAGTGCGAACCGCAGGCATTCACCAGCGCCCGGTGGAAGATGCGATGCCGTGCGATCCAGACCTCGTTGTGCTTCATCGGGTCGCCCGGATCACGCTGCGGAACGGCGCAGAGCGCGGCGAAGGATGATTCCACCGAATTGAGCCAGGCCTGATCGCCGCGCTCGATCGAGCGGCGCAGCGCCAGGCCCTCGATGTCGATGCGGGTGCGCGTCACGTCTTCGAGGTCGGCGGGCGACACCGGGCTGACCCGAAAGCCGCGCTGGTCGGAAGCCTGCACCAGTCCGTCGGCGACCAGCCGCGACAGCGCTTCGCGCACCGCCGCGAGGCTTACCGAGAACTGCTTCGCAAGACCCGCGATGTGCAGTTTCTGGCCGGGAACGAGCTTGGTCGAAAGAATGTCGCCGCGCAGACGCTCCAGCACAGCAGAGGTTAGGCTCCTCGGCCCGTCGCCTCGCTGCACATCAAAACCGAACGCGGCACTATCCATGACGAGCAAGATGACAGGCCGAAAAACAATCGTCAATCGAAAATCGATTTTTTTTGCTAGCCAGAAAGGGCGCGCCCGCGGGCTGTGCGACTATCGCCGCTTCGCCGCCGAATGCGTGCCGGCTACCAGCGGATCGAGAGCGCTGTGGCAGGCGGATTTCAGGAGTGCACATACCTGGTCGACAGGGCGATCCCGGCTGAGCATCGCGAACATGGCGAAGCTCGTCAGAGCGAAGATCATGTCGACGGCGTCTTGTTGTGCCCGAGCTGACGCCGACTTGCCGGCGGCCCGCTTTACCAATGCGGTGAATGTTTTGCGCCGGCGCTCGTTGCGCTCGAGCAAGGCTAGCGCGAATTCCGGGTCGGTCGCCATCGCTTCATGCAGCCGGCCGACCGCCCGGTCCCGATTCCAGAACGCGCAGAAGATCTCGACCAGCCGGTCGAGCGCCGCGCGCGGATCCGGCATCGCCATCGCGTCGGCGATCTCCATGAGGCCGCCTTGCTGCGCGATGTCATCGAAGACGGCTTCGAGCAATCCGCGCCGCGATCCGAACTGATGATACACGGTCAGCCGCGTCACGCCCGCTGCCTTCGCCACCGTATCCAGTGAAAAGCTGGTGATGCTCGGGCCCTCACGCAGCGATCGGGCCGCGGCTTCGATGACACGAGTCCTTTTCTCAGTCGCCGCAGCCGTCCGCACAGAACTCACATACCGGCGCGTCGACATTCTCGGTCTTTCGCCATGCTCTTGACTAATTGAATATACAATATGTATATCTAATTGCAACGCCATCCAGGAGCGATGCCATGCAGATTGCAATCATCACAGCCGTGTCACTTCACATTCTTTCCTCCGTGTTCTGGGCGGGCACGAGCTTCACGCTGGCACGGACCGGAGGCATCGGCGGCGAGAAGCTTTTTCGCCCGCAGATGGGCGCTGCCGTGATCGCCGTTCTCACCGGCGGCTATCTCGGGCATCTGGTCCATGCCGGTAACTTTGGCACAGCCGAGCACGTCCTGGCGGTGGGGGCGCTCGCTGCGCTCCTCGCGGCGGGCGTACAGGGGGCCATTGGCGGACGGGCGGTCAGAAGCCTGCGAAACGGAACGAGCGACGAAGCCCGCGCGCGGTCGCACATCGCCACGGCCCAGCGCGCAGCAGCCCTGCTGCTCGCGCTGACCGCCGTATGCATGGGAGCGGCACGTTACCTCTGAAACCCAGCATCGTTCGCAGCCCATCCCCTGGTGAGAGCGCTTGCCAGGCCCCGGCTGAACGCGCGCACCCATGCACGCGCCAGCGCCGGGAGTGTGGTGGCCTAGAGCCTTCGAACCAGGTCTGAAGAAATCTCGCTGACGCTGCGGATGCCGAGCAGCGCCATGTCGCGGTCGACCTCGTCCCTGAGCAGCGTCAGCGCCCGATGCACGCCGGCCTCGCCGGCGATGACGGCGGCGTACAGCAACGGTCGGCCGACGAAGACGAAATCGGCGCCGAGCGCGAGCGCCTTGAGCACGTCGGTGCCGCGGCGGATGCCGCCATCGATCATCACCGTCATGCCGTTGGCCTCGGCGGCGATCTCGGGCAGCGTGCGCAGCGAGGAAATCGTATGGTCGAGTTGGCGGCCGCCATGGTTGGAGACGAGCACGCCGTCGACGCCCGACTCCCGCGCGATCCGCGCGTCCGCCGGCGCGATCAGGCCCTTGACCACGAGCTTGCCCTTCCAGCGCTTGCGGATCAGCTCGACATGCTTCCAGGCGAGCTGGTCGCGCTTGCCGATGTTGCGCATCAGGTTCTTCGCGAGCACCGGCGGTCCGCGCATCGCGTCCATGTTCTCGAAATGCGGCATGCCGTAATTCATTAGCGTCCGCGCCCAGATGCCGAACAGCCAATGCGGATGGCTGACCGTATCCCAGGCGATCTGCGGCGTGATCGCGAGCGGGACCTGAAAACCGTTGCGGATGTTGTTCTCGCGGTTGGGCGGCACCGGCACGTCGGCGGTGACGACGAAGGTGTCGTAACCGGCCTCCGCGACCCGGTCGACCAAGGGCTCGATGCGCGCGGCGTCGCCGGCCAGATACGCCTGGTACCAGGCCGCCGGGTTCTCGCGCCTGACGTCTTCGAGCTTGATCAGCGACGAAGCGGATAGGCACATCGGCACATTCATGGCCGCAGCGGCCCGCGTCAGCACGATGTCGCCGCGATAGGCGCACAACGCGGCCGAGCCCATCGGCGGAATGCCGAACGGCGCCGCATAGGTCTTGCCGAACAGGGTCGTGGTCTGGTCGCGGCCGGAGACGTCGTTCAGCACCCGCGGCACGAAACCGTATTCGTCGAACGCGCGGCGATTGTCGCGCAGCGCGGCGTCGGTCTCGACCGCGCCCGAGATGTAGCCATAGAGGAATTTTGGCAGCCGGCGCCGGGCGGTGGCCTCGAAATCGTCGAGCGAAAGATAGCGGCGCAAGCTCTTCGGCACCGCGCTTTCGGCGCGCTGCACGGTCGGCTGTGGGGGAGTCGGGCTTGACGTTCTATCGTGCATGAGGGCAAGCGATCCGCGTTGGTGGCGTCGGCAACGATGGTCCGACAAGACAAAATCGTGGTCAACCTCGGCTTCAGCGTTTATTCGCCGAGTCCGCGCCGGCCTGCTTCCGCGACGCTACAAAAACACCCGTCAACACCAGCGCAAAGCCGACGATGTGGAACAGTTGCGGACGCTCGCCGAGGAAGACGATCGCCATCACCGATCCGAACACCGGCACGACGTGAAAGAACGGCGCGGCGCGGTTGGCGCCGATCAGCTGGATGCCGCGATTGAAACAGAGATAGGCGATGGTGGAGGGGAACACCGCGACGTAGAACATCATCAGAAGATTATTGGTGTTGAACTGCATCACCGGGCGCGTCAGCAATTCCCAGATCAAGAATGGAATGAGGCAGGCCGCGCCGCAGCCGAAGGTGAAGCCCACGAACGACAGCCCGTGAATCTGCGGCCGCTTCAGCGTCAGCACCGAATAAAGCCCGAAGATCACCAGTGCGACGGTGAAGATGAGGTCGCCCTTGTTCAACTCGATGTTCCTCAGCGTGGTGAGGTCGCCGTGCAGCAGGATCACCAGCACGCCGGTCAGCGACACCAGGATTCCGCAGGCCTGCGCCAGCGTCAGCCGGACGCCGAGCAGGGCCAGCGACCACACCGCGACGAACAGCGGCCCGGCCGACTGCAGGAGCAGCGTGTTCAGCGCCTGGGTATATTCGAGCGCCCAGTATTGCAGGGTGTTGAAGACGCCGATACCGGTGATGGAGAGCACGATCATGGTGCCAAGCTTGGCGCGGATTGCGGCCCAGTCGCGTTTCAGATGGTTCCAGGCGATCGGGAGCACGATGAGAAACGCCAGCGACCAGCGCAGAAACGACAATGTCACCGGCGGAATATGCCCGGCGGCGAGGCGGCCGACGATGGCGTTGCCGGCCCAGCACAGAGCGGTGATGCAGAGCAGCAGATAGGGCTGGTTGGCAAGCCAGTTGCCGGAAGAGGCAGCGCCGGTGGTTTGGCCGGAGGCAGACATGGAGCGGGAGTTGGCCTGGGTTCGAACACGCCGCAGCCATCGGTCCGACGTCACCCGCCCGGACCGGTTTTGGCCCGGCCCGCTCACAGACACGGATTTTCAGCCGGGTTCAATGGCGCAGGATGCATCGCGACCATGCGCAAGGCAGGAATCCGGTTTGCACTGCGGTGTCCTGGAAATCGACGGCGCCCGTTCCATTCTGCGGCGATGTGGCGAAACTTCATTCTCGCGTTGGCGATCGGTACGGCCTCGAAATGAAATCGGATCAGCTCCCCCTCACGCCGTCAGCGCCACCACGACCGCCTCGAGCGCCCTGACCGCTTCTTTCGGATCGAGTTCGACCTGTAATCCGCGCTGTCCGCCGTTCAGATACACACTGGTCTCTTCAAGCGCCGCCGCCTCGATCGCGGCCGGAACCTGCTTCTTCTGTCCGAACGGGCTGATGCCGCCGACATGGTATCCGGTCAGCCGCTCGGCGTCGGAGGGGCGCATCATGCTGGCGGCCTTTCCGGCAAATGCCGCCGCCAGCTTCTTCATGCTGACTTCGCGATCCGACGGCACCACGACGCAGACCGGCTTGCCGTCGACCTCCGCCATCAGCGTCTTCAGCACCCGGTGCGGCGCGACGCCGAGCGCCTCGGCGGCGTGCAGGCCGATACGGTCGGCGTCGGGATCGTAATCATAGGTGTGCAGGGCGAATTTGACGCCGAGCCTGGTGAGCGCCTGCGTCGCGCGGGTGGTTTTCGACATGCTGTCGCTCCGTCGTCGGATATTGCCGCAGAGATAGCAATTTCCGAGGCCGGGCGTCACGACCTGGCCCGCCGCGGCGATCGGATCATCGAAGCGGTGGACGGCCGGATTCAACCGTGAGCGGCATCCGCTGCCATTCTCCCGACACAAATTTTCGGGGGATATCAAGGGCTTGAACCCGGTATCCAGGCCGGCCAAAGCCCCGTTCTTGCTTGCGTCGCTAGCCCGCTTCCTTTATCCCGTGGGCTGCCTCGCATGCGAGCGGCCCTGGCCGTGATTTGGGCTGGGCGCATGATCCGGAAAAGCAGGCCCGCGGACTTGATCCGCTGGGCGCGGTTTTTCCAAACGGGTCATGCTCGTGTGAATTCAGTGGCAGAGGGAATACCTGCGAATGGCCAATGTTGTCGTCGTCGGCGCCCAGTGGGGCGACGAAGGGAAGGGCAAGATCGTCGACTGGTTGTCGGAGCAGGCCGACATTGTCGTGCGCTTCCAGGGCGGCCACAATGCCGGCCATACGCTGGTCATCAACGGCGAGACCTACAAGCTGGCGCTGCTGCCGTCGGGTGTGCTGCGGCCCTCGAAGCTTGCGGTGATCGGCAACGGCGTGGTGTTCGACCCGCAGGCCTTCCTCGACGAGGTGAAGAAACTGAGGGGCCAGGGCGTCGCCGTCAGCCCGGAAAACCTGCGCGTCGCCGAAAACGTCACGCTGATCCTGCCGCTGCACCGCGAACTCGATGCGCTGCGCGAATCCGGCAACGCGGTCACCGCGATCGGCACCACGCGGCGCGGCATCGGGCCGGCCTATGAAGACAAGGTCGGCCGCCGCGCGATCCGGCTGATGGACCTCGCCGATCTCGACACGCTGCCGCACAAGATCGAGCGCCTGCTGTCGCATCACAACGCGCTGCGCCGCGGCCTCAATCTGGAAGAGATCGACGGTGCGGGAATTTTGAAGGAACTGACCGCGCTGGCACCGCAGCTTCTGCCTTACGCCGAAACGGTGTGGCGGCTGCTCGACATCAAGCGCCGCGAGGGCAAGCGCATCCTGTTCGAGGGCGCGCAGGGCGCGCTGCTCGACGTCGACCACGGTACCTATCCCTATGTCACCTCGTCCAACACGGTGGCGGCGCAGGCCGCGACCGGCACCGGCATGGGCCCGGGCTCGGTCGGCTACGTGCTCGGCATCTGCAAGGCCTACACGACGCGGGTAGGCCAGGGGCCGTTCCCGACCGAACTGCATGACGAGATCGGCGAGGAGATCGGCCGTCGCGGCAAGGAATTCGGCGTCAATACCGGGCGCAAGCGGCGCGTCGGCTGGTTCGACGCCGTGCTGGTGCGCCAGACGGTGCGGACCTGCGGCATCAACGGCCTGGCGCTGACCAAGCTCGATATTCTCGATGGCTTCGACAGCATCGAGGTCTGCGTCGGCTACCGCCTGGACGGCAGGGAAATCGACCATCTGCCGGCCGGCGAGGGCGCGCAGGCCCGGGTAGTGCCGATCTACGAGACCATCGAGGGCTGGAAAGAGCCGACCGCCAACGCGCGTTCCTGGGCGGATTTGCCGGCCCAGGCCATCAAATATGTCCGCAGAGTGGAGGAACTGGTGGGCTGCCCAATCGCGCTGCTTTCCACCAGCCCCGAACGCGAGGATACTATTCTGGTACAGAACCCGTTCGAGGCTTAACAAGATGCTACCGCAAGGCCCACATTGTTGAGTAGAGATGGCTGACTACTACCCGCTGATCGCCCGCGCTATTGCCGGCCTGGATCCCAGTGCTCCCGGCGAGAGCCGCCGCGCGCTTTACGAGCGGGCCCGCGCCGCGTTGATCGCGCAACTGCGCAGCGTCGATCCGCCGCTGAGCGAATCCGAAATCACCCGCGAGCGGCTGTCGCTGGAGGAGGCCGTGCGCAAGGTCGAGTCCGAGGCGGCCCAGCGCGCCCGTGAGGCCTCGCGGGCCGGGGACGCTGCGCGCTCCGGGGACGCTTCGCGCTCCGGGGATGCTGTGCGCGCGGCCGGAGGCGGCGGCGACCGCGCCCGTGCCGGCGATGCCTTCCGCGCCACCACCAGGCCCTCGCCGCGTCCGGCCGAACCGGCGCTGCCAGCCTCAGACTCGCCATCCTCAGTCCAGCCATCCGGGGCGCCATCGCGCCCCCGTCCGCCTGCGCCGCCGCCATCGGCATCGCGAAACGAGCGTCCGCCGCTCGGCCAGGATGACCGTCCGCAGCGCAATCTTCGCGCCGATGCGCCGCCACCGCGCCCGCAGCCGTCGCAGCCGCAGGTCGGGATGCAGGAGCCGGCGCTGCCGCCGACCCGCGAACGATCGGGCTCGCCGCGCCGCGGGCCCGACAACAACGCGCCGCAGGCGCCGGGCATGCGCGGCTTTCGCGATATCGCCGCCGACGCCGACGATCTCGGCCGCGCCGCGGCGCAGGCCAGCCGTGCCGCGCGAAAGACCTATGCCAACGTGCCGTCGCCTTCGCCGGAGTTCGACCGGCTCGAGCCGAGCATGGAGAACCGCGGCGCCGATCCCGACCAGCCCTATTCCTATGACGAATCCGCCGAGGAGGCCGAGCGCTATGCGCCGCCGTCGTCGCGCTCGCGGATCGGGGCCGACCGCGAGCCGAAAAAGCGCGTCCGCACCGGCGCGGTATTTCCGTTCAAGAGCGCGATCGCCATCGGCGTGGTGCTGATCCTGGTCGGCGCCGGGATCCTGTGGGGCAAGTCGCTGGTGACGACCGTCAGCGGCCTGTTCAAGCCTTCGACACAAGTGATGGAAGCGCCGAAAGACGCCTCGCCTTTGACCAAGCCGAAGATCGCCGATCGCGTCGGCCAGCCCTCGTCCTCGGACGACCAGGTCGCGCCGGTAGCGCAGAAGGTGGTTTTGTATGACGAGGATCCCTCCGATCCCAAGGGCAAGCAATATGTCGGCTCGGTGATCTGGCGCACCGAACCGGTCAAGGCCGCCGCCGGCCAGAAGGCCGATATCGCCGTGCGTGCCGACATCGAAATCCCCGACCGCAAGTTCAAGATGACGATGTCGTTCCGCCGCAACACCGACACCTCGCTGCCCGCCAGCCACACCGCGGAGCTGACCTTCATCCTGCCGCCGGATTTCACCGGCGGCGGCGTCGGCAACGTGCCGGGCATCCTGATGAAGTCCAACGAGCAGGCCCGCGGCACGCCGCTCGCGGGGCTTGCGGTCAAGGTCACCGACGGTTTCTTCCTGGTCGGCCTGTCCAATGTCGACGCCGATCGCGCGCGCAATCTGCAGCTCCTGAAGGAGCGCTCCTGGTTCGACGTGCCGCTGGTCTATGTCAACCAGCGCCGCGCCATCATCGCCATCGAAAAGGGCGCCCCCGGCGAGCGCGCCTTCAACGACGCATTTGCGGCGTGGGGGGAGTAGGCCAGGCCTGCATCCGTCAAGCCCTGCAAACTTCGCGAGGTGGACATGAAGCGGTATCTGATCTTTGCGGCGCTCAGTCCGCTGCTCGGCGGATTTATCCTGCTGTTCGTGACCACCTACATGTCCGGCTACTGGACCCACACCGATTGGTCCGAGGTGGCGAAGCTGTTCGTGGTGTTCGCCAAGACGCTGCAATACAGCTATCTGTTCGGTCTGCTGCCGACCCTGATGATGGCGGCGGTGGATGATATATTATGGCACGTCAGGCGCGTCAGTCCGGTGCTGCGCATGCTGATCGTTGGCGTGCTGTCGTTCTTCGCCGCCGAACTGCTGTACGGTTCGCGCGGGCCGGACAGCGGCCTCGTCCAGTTCCTGCTCTACGGCCTGGTCGGCTTCATCCCCGCCGTGATCTGTTCATGGCTGGCGCATGAGGCGATCGACGAACTGGCGACGGTCGTCCACGAGCAACCCGCCGCGGAAAGCAAGTAAGTTTCCCAGCGGCGAAAAGCGGCGGACCGTTCGGCCCGCCGCTTGACGTTTCAGCAGACGATCAAGAGCCCTCAGCGGCCGTTGCCGCGGCAGCCGCCGCCCGGGCCGATGTGAAAGCCGCGCGGGCAGGCATGCGCCGCCGGATTGGCGAAGTTGCGCAGGCATCCGCCGTAGGGGCCGCGGTGCCAGCCCGGGCCGCATCCGCCCGCAACCGCGATGACGTCGCTGTCGGCAGGCGCGAGCGGCGCCAGCGGCATCGCATGGGCGGCGCCCGACAGGGTGCCGAGCAGGAAAACGGCTACGATCAGTCTGTTCATGAATATCTCCGTTCGCATCGATTGAGGGGGATACGTGTCAGCCGCCGGCGAAGGCGAGGCCGGCACGGACTTCACCGATCGCCTGATCGATCAGCGTCAGGCCGCGTTCGCGGTGACCGCCCTTGTTCGGGGTCGCGGCGGCGAGTTCGGAACGCGCCGATTGCAGCAGCGCAATGCTCTCGGCCATATGCGGCTGCGCGCCGATGGCATAGCCGATGCCGACGCTGGCGGCGATAGCCGTGCCGAGCAGCATCCTGGGCGCGTAAGATGACGTCATGTCGTTTTCTCCTTTGGCGTTTTTTAAATCGCGGGGGACGATCCGGGTGAGGGAATGCGGTGCCGGCGCGAAGCACCTGCGGCCGCATCGCCGCATCGGTATGTCAGGGCATCGGCCCGGTCTTGGACTGGCGGGCGTCAGGTGACCGCGGATTTGGACTGTCCGGCGCTATTTCATTCACAGGCAAGTGTTGATAGCCTTGGCAAAGCTTCAGGCCGCGTTCACCTCGGGTGGGCAAATTATTCGCGTCGTCTTTTTTTGGTTTTTGCCCGTCGATGTCCGTGATCAGCAAGACGCTTTCGACCGACATGCTGCCGCAGGGCCTCGACGACCGGCAGCGTTTCCTGTTCTTCGCCGAGCTGTTCGAACATTTCTCCAACACCGGCGAGCTCGATCCGGCTCCCGATGTGCCGTTCCGCGCCGCGATGAATTCCATCCATATCGGCACCACCATGCTGGGCCGCTGCGACGGTACCTTCACCACGGTCAGGCGCGAACGCCGCCAGGTGCTGCAAACCAATGACGACCGCTATTGCCTTGCGCGCAACACCGGCGATCGCGCGGCGCAGGTGGTGCATCGCGGCCGCGAATTCACCATGCGGCCGGGAGCGATGGTGCTGCTCAAGCTCGACGAGACGTTCTTTTCCGCCGACGGCGCCAGCTACAAGCGTTTCACCAATGTGCATTTGCCGATGGCGGCGCTGAGGGCCGTGGTCGCGGGCGTCGACGATCTGGTCGGGCGCGAGCTCGAGCCCGGCGGCGCGCTGTCGCTGGCGATGGACTACAGCGACCTGCTGCTGCGGCACCCGGCGGCGGTCGACGAAGCCGGAATGGCGATCGCGCAGCATCTGATGGATCTCGCCAGCCTCGGCCTCGGCGCCCGCGGCGAGCTTGCGCTGGCGGCGCAGCGCGGCGGCCTGCGCGCGGTCCGGCTGAATGCGGTGCTGGCGATTCTGTCGCGGCGCTTCGCCGAGCCGGACTTTTCCGCGCACAAGCTCGCAGCGGCGGCCGGCCTGTCGGAGCGCTATGTCAACGAGCTGTTGTATGAGACCGGCGCCGGCTTCACGATGAGGCTCAACGAGCTGCGGCTGCGCAAGGCGGCGGAGTTGCTGGCCCAGCGCGGCGAGCGGCGGATCAGCGATATCGCCTTCGAATGCGGCTTTAACGATTTGTCGTATTTCAACCGCTGCTTCCGCCGCCGCTTCGGGCTGACGCCGTCGGCGGCGAGCGGACCCTAACCGCGACGGCATGACGCAACTTGCGCCCGCATCGCGCGTTACCCATGTGATGTCCATGTCGAATGAAGAGATTCTCGTCCCCAATCCCGCGCGGTCAGGGAAAAACTCCCGCGCCCATTTTGGCGGGACGCATCCGCGCGGCCCGATCATCGATCAGGACGGGCGCGAAATTCCCGAGGCCTCGCTCGGGTCCCAGTTCCAAGGCTTCGGCTCTGATGACTTCCGCTCTGAAGGCTTCCGCTTCGATGGCTTTCGCTTCGATTTCGGTGGCGCCAATCCGTTCCGCAACCTCACCCGCGAGCAGCGGCTGGCGCGGCTCGACGCCATCGCGAAGCTTCTGGACATCGCCTTCATCCTGCCCGGCACCAAGATCCGCTACGGCGTCGACGGCATCATCGGCCTGATCCCGGTGGTCGGCGATCTCATCGCCGCCGCACTGTCGCTATGGCTGGTGCGCGAGGCGCGCGCACTCGGCGCGCCCTGGCACATCACGGCGCGGATGCTCGGCAATGTCGCGATCCAGGGCGTGGTCGGAGCGGTGCCGGTCGCCGGCGACGCGTTCGACGTGCTGTTCCGTGCCAACATCCGCAATGTGCGGATGCTGCGACGCTGGATGGACAAGCAGGCGCGTTAGCGCATGATCCGGAAAAGTGGATACCGGTTTTCCGAAGAGATCAAGCGCAAGAAAACAACCGCGTGGCAGCGCGATCAAGCGGCCTCGGTGTCGGCCTTGTCGCTGGCGGGTGCCGGCTCGGGCTTGCGCGGGCGGCGCTCCAACGGGAAATCCTGGCTTTCATACAGCGTGCGGATGCCGCTCTGATCGAAGCGGGCCTCGTCAACCTGCAGATAGGCACCATTCAGCGAATCCGCCGGCAACTCCTCGATCGCGAAGCGAACCGCTTCGGCCGCGGTGCCAAATCGCCGATACGCGAAACCCGCCCGCTTCTTCTTGCGGATCGCGGCGGGAAACAACTCGGCAGCAGTATTGAAGCTGAAGGAAGCCATGGTCAGGGACCTCTGATCTTTTTAGTGAGAACGCGATTGCGAAATCGCGAACGGATCGCACGGACGCACCTGGCGGCGCCGGTACACGGTACACGTCATTTCAGGACAGCCTTTAATATAGGCCTGTTTGACAGAAATGCGACTCCTGAAGCGCCCGATGATGAATCCGGGAACCTTGGGTCGGGATCCAAAATAAACCCTTTTATTTCAATGTGTTGCCAAGGATTACAGCTTGCCGAGCAGCAGCAGGATCAGGAGCACGACCAAAATCACCCCGCCGATCCCCATGCCGGAATGGCCCATGCCGTAGCCGTAGCCCCCAAACCGGCCGCTGAAGCCGCCCAGGAGGTAAATGATCACGATGATGATGAGTATCGTTCCGAGCGACATGGCACACTCCCCGAAGGTGACCGGCAGATGACATTCCGTCACCCCGCCCAGAGAAAAGCATATCGCGGGATTTGGTTCCAGCGAAGGAACCCTAGCGCCGTCGTTCCGGGGCGATGCGAAAGCATCGAACCCGGAACCTCGAGATTCCCCGATGCGCAATTGCGCATCTGAGGTCTGGTGCTAACGCACCATCCGGGAATGACGAGTGAGCCTACTTCGGCTGCAGCTTCAGCGCGGCCGAATTGATGCAATAGCGCAGGCCGGTCGGGCCGGGGCCGTCCTCGAAGACGTGGCCGAGATGGCCATTGCATTTCGAGCACAAAACTTCGGTGCGGACCATGCCGTGACTGACGTCGCGCTCCTCGTCGACATGGCTCTCCGCCGCGGGTGCGGTGAAGCTCGGCCAGCCGCAGCCGGAATCGAACTTGGCGTCGGATTCGAACAGCGTCTGCCCGCAGCCGGCGCAGGTATAGGTGCCCGCCCCGTGCTCATGCTCGTATTCGCCGGAAAACGGGCGCTCGGTCGCCTTCTCGCGCAGCACCGCGTACTGCATCGGCGTCAATTCCTTGCGCCACTCGGCCTCGCTCTTCTCGACCTTGCCGGTCATCGTCTTGGTGTCGGACATGTGATCTCCGTGAGTTGCAAATCCCGTCAGTTGGTGACCTTGGCGCTGCTCACCAGCGTCGGCTTGTCCTGATAATTGTCGGCGAACAGCTTCTTCAGGTTCTCGACCTTCGGGATGTCGTTATAGGCAATATAGGGCTGGCTCGGGTGCAGCGTCAGGTAGTCCTGGTGATAGGCTTCCGCCGGAAAGAACCCCTGCAGCGGACCGACCTTGGTCACGATCGGCTTCCTGTAGACCTTGGCGGCGTTGAGCTGGGCGATATAGGCATCGGTTACCTTCTGCTGCTCGTCGGAGGTAGTGAAGATCGCCGACCGGTATTGCGTGCCCGAGTCCGGTCCCTGCCGGTTCAGCTGGGTCGGATCGTGCGCGACCGAGAAGAAGATCTGCAGGATCTTGCCGTAGCTGATCTTCTTCGGGTCGTATTTGATCTCGACGGACTCGGCATGGCCCGTGGTCCCGGTCGAGACGGTTTCGTAAGAGGCGGTGGCCTTGCTGCCGCCGGCATAGCCGGACACGGCGTTGACGATGCCGGCGGTGTGCTGGAACACGCCCTGCACGCCCCAGAAGCAGCCGCCGGCAACGACGACGGTCTGGATGCCGTCGGCGGCCTTGGCGTCCATAGCGGGAGCGGGGATCACGACGGCATCCTCCGCGGCCAGCGACGGCGCGATCGCAACGGCGGATATGGCCAGCGCGCCGAGGGCGGCGGCGCAGAGCGCAAGGCGGCTGAATTGGCTACGGGACATCGGATTTCCTCTCGGCGGATGAATGGGCAGTCTAGGGCGGTGGCCGCTATTCGCAATCGGAGCCGGCCTGCCCGACGTTCCAAAATACGCAGCCGGACGGCACTTGTTACCGCCCGATGGACACGAGTCCGTGAATAAATCGCGCCGGTCCAGGGCGTCAGCGCGGAGAGCGGCGCGTGCCCGCCTTTCGGGAGCGCGAGCGACGAAGCTATGGATTGCTTCGCGCGCGCCCGAGAGTATCAGCAACCGCACGACGGCTATCCCATTTTCGAATGAGAATTCTGCATGAGCGAGCATCCTCCTCCAGAGACGGTGCATTGGCCGAAAGACGCGATCTTCACCGTCGGTCATTCAACCTTGCCCATCGAGCGTTTTGTCGCCCTGCTGCGAGCCTATGGCATCGAACGCCTCGCGGACATCCGGACGGTGCCCCGTTCGCGCCACAACCCGCAATTCAACGACACCGCGCTGGCTGGCGCGCTGGCGGCCGAGCACCTCGAATATATACCCATGCAAGCGTTGGGCGGATTGCGGCATGCCCGCAAGGATTCTCCCAACGCCGGCTGGCGCAACGCCAGCTTTCGCGGCTACGCCGATTATATGCAAACGGACGAATTTCAGGCGGCGCTCGACAGGCTCATTCAGATAAGTCGTGAAAAGCGCGTGGCCATCATGTGCGCCGAAGCGGTGCCCTGGAGATGTCACCGTTCTCTGGTTGCCGACGCGCTCGGGGTGCACGGCGTGCCGGTGATCGAGATTTTGTCGGAGAGCAGCTACCGCGCGCACAAGCTCACACCGTTTGCGCATCTGGACGGAACGCGAATCACCTATCCGCCCGCGCAAGCCAAGCTATTGTAGTTACTCCAGCTGCTTTGCCAGGACGCGAACGTGCAAACGCGGACCCAGTCGGGCGTGGGAATTTTCATTTTGTCGTCGCGAAGTAGATCGTTGGCAAGCAGGCGCTTTCGTCATTGCGAGGAGCGTCAGCGACGAAGCAATCCACACTTGCTGTGCTGCCCCATGGATTGCTTCGCGGAGCCTGTCATCGGGCGCGCATTCGCGCGACCCGTTGGCCCGCAACGACGCTGATCTACTCCTCATCGGCGCCCGGCATCTGCCTGAGCATAAAATGACCGAACGCGGAGGCGATGGGTTTGGCGGGATCGTCCTGCCAGGCTTTTGCCTCGAACGCGACGACGCGGCGGCCCTGCTTGACGATCGAGACGTTGGCGTAGCTGTCCAGCGCGCGGCCGGAGCGCAAATAATTGACGGTCAGGGCGATCGGCTTGGGCAGCGCAGAGACGGCGAGCTCGCGCGTCACGCCCACGATCGCGGTGGTTTCGAGGAACGCGCCGGTCATGCCGCCGTGGATGGCGGGCAGGATCGGATTGCCGATGATCTTTTGCGAGAACGGCATCACTAGCGTGCCGTCGTCACCGACGCGGATGCCGAGACAGCGCGCGAACGGGCTGTTGGCGAACGGGCCGGCGGGATCCTCCGGCGCTTCGAGCGCCGGCGGCGCGCCGTCGTTCAGCCGCACGTCGGTCAACATGTTGGTCCGGTTCGCGCCAATCATGAAGCAGGCCGTCGCGGTGGCGACGGGATCGTTCTCGGCGTCCTGGTAGGCCGTCGCGCGCACAAAGGCGATCGAGCGGGTGACGCGGTAGCAGATCGAATGCGCCTTGATGTCGAGGCCGGGCGTCGCGGGCTTCTGGTAGTCGATCCGCAGGTCGAGCGTGGCGATCGCGCGGCTGCCGTCGAGCGCGAGCTGCACGGCCATGCCGCAGGTCTCGTCGAGCATGGCGGTGACGACGCCGCCGTGAAGCACGCCGGTCTCGGTGTCGCCGACAAAGACGGGGCGGTAGGGCAGGCTTGACCAGGCCTCTCCTGCAGCCGCGCGGTCGAGCCTGAGTCCGCTGATATGGCCATAGACGGAACGGCGCTTGCCGATGGCTTCCACGAGTTCGTCAAACGGCAGCGGCATGTTGGCTTTCGAGGATCAGGACATGGCCTGTCCGAGGGTCTGTCGAGATTCATCGGGAGTCTATCACGGCTTCGGTCCGAAAAGGCGCCGACAGAGACTCGCTGCAACGTGCAAGGAAAACCGGGAACCGGCGGTTACAAATGTATTGACACCAGTCAATACATTGATAAGAATAAGGCTATGAACAAAATAGCCTTGATCACCGGCGCGACGCGCAATCTCGGTTTCTCGCTCGCCGAAGGGTTGGCGCAGCGGCTCGATCCCACCGACACCGTGTATTTGACGGGACGCGACCCGGCTCGCGTCACCGAATCCGTGCATCGTCTGTCGAAGGTTCGGGCAGAGGTGTGCGGCGAACCCATGGACGTCGCCATGCCTGACGCGGTCGAACGCCTCGCGGACCTGCTGGCGGCGCGGCATGGCGGCGTCGACATCGTCTTTTCCAATCATTACGCGCGGGTGCAGCCGGACGACGACCCGCGCGTCGTGATCGATCACTATGTCGAGGCTAACAATCTGGGCACGACTAACGTTCTGCGCAGCTTCGCTCCCATGCTGCGCGACGGCGGGCGGCTGTTGGTGGTTGCAAGCCGAGCCGGCAGCCTGCGCGCGCTGGCGCCGGCGCTGCATCCGCGGTTCGAAAACCTGCAATCGCTCGACGATGTCGATCGCGCGGTCTGCGGCTGGCGTGACGCGGTGCGCTCCGGCCGCGCACCTGGCCAGGCCTGGCCGGCCTGGATCAACATTCCGTCCAAGATCGGGCAGGTCGCGGCCGTGCGCGTACTCGCAGGCCAGCGCCGCATCGACGATTTGCGGCGCGGAATCCTGATCGCATCGATCTCGCCGGGTCTGATCGATACCGGAGCCTCGCGTGCCTGGCTCGACCTTACCGGCGCCCCCCAACCCGACGAGGTCGCAGGCCCGCTTCTGGATCTTGCGCTCGACCCCTCGCCGCACGAAGCATTCTATGGCGAACTCGTCCATGTCGGCCGGGAAGAACCGGGCCCGTTCGCCTCGGCGGTACGCAGCGGGTCGATCGTGCCATGGAAGTGAACCGCAAAAGCAAATCATCCGGGCACAAATCTTCCCCCCGCAACCCCGTCGACCACAAGTCCTCGCCGCGTCCGTCTTCCGGGCAGGAGCGCCTCGGCATGCTCGTCAAGCGCGCCGAGCAAGCGATGGTCCGGGCCAAAAGCGCCGCCTTGAAATCCGTCGGGTTGACCCCGTCGCAATACGTCGCACTGTTCGAACTCGATCAGCAGCCGGGCATCACCGCGGCGACGCTGGCACGCGCCTGCCTGGTTACGCCGCAGGCCATGATGATCCTGCTCAATACCATGGAGCAGCAGGGCCTGATCACGCGGTCATCGCATCCACGACATCCCAACGTGCTCGAGCTGCACGTGACCGATGTCGGACGTGAGGCGCTTCACACCGCGCATGGGAGGGTCGACCCGATCGAGCGGCGGGTGTTCGGCGTTTTTTCGCCGAAAGACCAGATCGCCTTTCGCGAGTTTCTGTCGCGCTTCATCGAGGCGTTCGAGGGGAAGTGACTCCTGAGAATGTCCGTTTCGCCGTCGCGGATTTACCAGCAGGTCCGGTGCAGTGCCGGCATTCCGGCCGTGGCATTCACTTCGAGCATGGTGTGTGTCCGGCATCTTGGACCAGACCGCTGCCGCGACGCAAAACATCACGCGGGGCCGACCGGGCGATATGTTCCTTCGGTCGTCGGCGACCCGACGGGCAAATCAGTCACCAGCTCTGTCATTGGCTTGTCCAGCCCCTTTTGTAAAAATATTCGGATTTTCCGAAGACCCAAATCAGTTCTATATCTCCGACCGTCTCATCCCGCTTACGAGGGGCGGCTCGCGATCGTCACGGACGTTGGGAGGAGATGCGGTGGACGCTGATGTGCCTTTGACGAACGGCGCGTGAGGCGGACGGCAAAATCGTGTGGTCCTGACGCCTCGACGCTGGCGTCAAGTTCGTGAGAAGCAAGCTTCTCAGGGATGACGGTGACAAGAAAGCCCGATCGCCGGGGAGAGTACGACATAAGCCGTAAAACCATTGCGTGGGGAATGCCGGATGTTCCCGGTGTGACCTGACTAACGCGTGTGCGTTCTACCACACTCATTGCACACGCGGCTATCGGGCGCATCGGACGCCCGGCATTCCCTGCGCCCTCGTTGTTTGGGAGGGCGGGACTAACGACAAACCTTGCGCAAAACATGCGGCGAGATCGCGAAGTCATGCACAGTGCGCTCCCCTCCCTCCACGCGCCCTTGCGCGTGGCGGGGTCCGAGGCGAGCAAAGCTCGCTCTCGAGGTCGGGGGGAGGGGAGCGAGCGTTTCCGTCGGCTTGTTTGACAATTGAATCCGATAGCCGGGCGGAACCCGAACAAGACGCTGGCCCAGCCCGGGCTTGAGAATCCGGTTCGTGAATGGGCTATTTCGCCGTGAGCCTCCGGAGGGCCGATGCTTTGTGCAAAGCGACATGGTCAGTCTTATCGCTCTTGATTTCATATTGCGGCTCATCCGGACTGGCGTGATGGGTGTATCCTTTGTAGCCCACGTCCGCTGTGTGCACCTTGATAATTCTGCCGCTGACGCGTCCGGCCTCGGAATTCCAGCTGACGTGGTCGCCGACTTTGAAGGGTTTCGCCATTTCAACCTCCGCGAGGTTCCGGCCTCACACCACGATGCTGAGCCTTTTCGCCGCCCGCGTGATGCCAGTGTAAAGCCATCTTGCGCGGCTTTCCTGGAACGCAAAGCTTTCGTCGAACAGCACCACGTCGTCCCATTGCGAGCCCTGCGATTTGTGCACGGTGAGCACGTAGCCGTAGTCGAACTCGTCATAGGGCTTGCGCTGTTCCCACGGGATGGTCTCGATGGCGCCGCCAAAACAGTCGCCGCGCACCGAGACCTTTGTCACCTTGTGGCCGAAATCCTCATCCGGCATCAGCCGCATGGTGATGATTTTCGACTTCGACTGCGCGCGCGACTTCACCCGCCACAGCCCGCCGTTGAACAGGCCCTTTTTGCGGTTGTTGCGCAGGCAAACCAGCTTGTCGCCGGCGACCGGCAACGGATCCTCAATGTGCTGCTTCTGCCGTACCCGCATGTTGTAGGCGCGGCGGGTGTTGTTGCGCCCGACCAGCACCTGGTCGGCGCTCATCACCCGCGCCGGATCGAGTTCGCCGCGCGACACCACCTCGCTCTCGCCGTAGCGGCCGATGTCGAGTTCGCGGCCCTCGCGCACGTCCATCGACATCCGCACGATCGGATCGTCCTGCGCCTGGCGATGCACCTCGGTCAGCATCGCGTCGGGCTCGCAGTCGGTGAAGAAGCCGCCGCCCTGGATCGGCGGCAATTGCGCGGGATCGCCGAGCACCAGGAGCGGACAGTCGAACGACATCAAATCGCGGCCCAGCTCGGCATCCACCATCGAACATTCGTCGATCACGATCAGTTTGGCCTTCGAGGCGGGCGCGTCGTCCCAGAGTTCAAAACTCGGCTGTTCGACCCCGGATTCGCGCGCGCGGTAGATCAGCGAGTGGATGGTGGAGGCATTGTCGCAGCCCTTGTTGCGCATCACCAAAGCGGCCTTGCCGGTGAAGGCCGCGAATTTCACCTCGCCGTCGACGCCGTCGGCGATGTGGCGCGCCAGCGTGGTCTTGCCGGTGCCGGCATAGCCGAACAGCCGGAACACCGGCGGCGTGCCGTTCTTGCCGGGTTTTGCCTTCAGCCAGTCGGCAACGGCCTTCAGCGCGGAATCCTGATGCGGCGTAAAGGTGGTCATGGGGTCTCGGCGGGAGAGGTCGCGCTCGAGCGGCGACTCGCTGCCGCAAAGCTAACCATTCGCGGCGTCAGCGCAAGCGGGCCTTCCGTGCTGCGGAAATTGCCGAGGCTGGACACGGTCCAACGCGGGAATAGACTGCCGGAAAACACAACAAGCCGGCCCACGGGAGTGGCGTCATGAAATTCGGCATCTTCTACGAGCTGCAACTGCCGCGTCCCTGGGCCGCTGGCGATGAACTCAGGCTTTATCAGGATGCGCTGACGCAGCTGGAGACCGCCGACCGGCTCGGCTACGACTACGCCTGGGTGGTGGAACATCATTTCCTGGAAGAATATTCGCATTCGCCCTCGCCGGAATCGTTTCTCGCGGCCGCCAGCCAGCGCACCAAAAACATCCGGCTCGGCCACGGCATCTTCCAGCTCACCACCAATCATCCCGCGCGCGTCGCCGAGCGCGTCGCGGTGCTTGATCTCCTGAGCAATGGCCGCGTCGAATTCGGCATGGGCGAGAGCGCCTCGATTACCGAGCTGACGCCGTTCGGCCGCGATATGGAAACCAAGAAGGAAGTGTTCGAGGAGGCAGTGCGCGCCATCTTCCCGATGTTTAGGGACGGCGGCAGCGAGCATCACGGCAAGTATTTCGATATTTCCCTGCGCAATGTGGTGCCCAAGCCCGTGCAGAAGCCGCACCCGCCGCTGTGGATGGCGTGCTCGCAGCTTCCGACCAACGAGCGCGCCGGCCAGAACGGCTTTGGCGCGCTTGGCTTCCAGTTCGTCAGCGCGGATGCCGCACATGCCTGGGTGCACGCCTATTACAATGCGATCACGAAACGGCTGAAGAAGCTCGCCGATTACCAGATCAATCCGAACATGGCGCTGGTGTCGTTCTTCATGTGCGCGAAAACCGACGAGGAGGCCCGCGCACGCGCCGATGGCGCGACCTTCTTCCAGTTCGCGCTGCGCTTCTACGGCGCCTCGCAGAACCGCCAGCGCCCGGCGCCGGGCACCGTCAACATGTGGGACGAATACCACAAGTGGAAGCGCGACAATCCGGAAGCGCAGGAGGCGGCACTGCGCGGCGGCCTGATCGGATCGCCTGAAACCATCGCCAGGAAATTGCGGCGGTTCCGCACCTCGCATATCGACCAGGTGATCCTGCTCAACCAGGCCGGCAAGAACAGCCACGAGCACATCTGCGAGTCGCTTGAACTGTTCGCCAGGGAAGTGATGCCGGAATTCCGCAGGGATCCCGAACACGAGGCCTGGAAGGCCGGCGTGATGAGCGGCGCGATCCAGCTCGAGGAAATCGACACCGAAGCCTTCAGGGATCGCTACGGCAAGCTGGCGGTGAATGTCGCAAAGCCGAGCGTCGCGGCGGCGGGATGACGGCTTGCGCCGGGTAGTGTCCCAGGGCGGCGAAAAAATTGAGCTGCGCTCGATCCGATTGGTGAAAAAAATGGGGCGTCGTTCGCCGATGCGGCAGGGCGTATATTGCTATTTTTGCGGGGTTATCGACACTTCTTTCGATCAACCTCATGCTGAGACCGAGCGATTGGGGTGCGAGCCCCGATCGGATTCAGGCGGGTTGAGGAAGTCGAATGTCGGATTTTGCAGTCAAGGTATCGGAGCCGATCGTGCTGAAGGCACGATTGAACGAGGACTGGCTCGCCGTCGTCATCGGTCTGGCTGTGTTCGCAGCCGCTCTCGTCAGCATCAGCGGAACCGACCTCCTGGGCTGGGCGATAACGACGTCGGTCTATACCAACCTCTCACAGGCGCTGAGCCCGTTTGCAAAGACCTATGCGTGGCTCGGCGGTGGCGGTTCGCTGCTGGCGACCTACGCGGCGCTTCTTGTTGTGCTGAGCGCCGGCGTGATCACGCTCGGCGCGGATGTCAAGAAGTTCGCGATCGCGTTCACCGCCGTGTTCGCCATCGCCTATGCGAGCTGGATCGCCGGCAGCTATGCCTACATCGCCGTGGTGACGCCGGCTGAGCAGCAGAAGTTCGGGCTCGCCTGGTCGCTCAAGCTGACCAACGAGGGCGGATTCATCGTGGCGCTGCTCTGCGGTTTGGTCATCGCCAACTTCTTTCCACGGTTCGCGGAATGGCTGAAGGAGGCGATCCGGCCCGAGCTCTATATCAAGATCGCGATCGTCATTCTCGGCGCC
This sequence comes from Bradyrhizobium erythrophlei, assembly GCF_900129505.1. NCBI lineage: Bacteria > Pseudomonadati > Pseudomonadota > Alphaproteobacteria > Hyphomicrobiales > Nitrobacteraceae > Bradyrhizobium > Bradyrhizobium erythrophlei. The sequence goes on from NZ_LT670818.1 coordinate 3,983,687, forward strand.
ACTGTCGCGGTCACCGCGGCCGGCCGCCTGAATCTGGCGTCTTCGCTGCTTTTGCGCGGCGCGGCCGCGATCGTCGAGGCCTACCTGATCTATTGGGCGGTGATCTATTACATCTCGCGCAAATGGTTCGGCTTCAGCCGCGAGTGGTCGGTGCCGCTCGCCTCCGGCATTTCGATCTGTGGCGTGGCCGCGGCGATTGCAACGGGCGGGGCCATTAGGGCCCGGCCGGCGGTGCCGATCCTGGTGTCGTCACTGGTTGTCGTGTTCGCTGTCGTCGAAGTCCTTATCCTGCCGTTCCTGGCTCAGACATTCCTGTGGCAGGAGCCGCTGGTGGCCGGCGCGTGGATCGGTCTCGCCATCAAGACCGACGGTGCCGCCGTCGCCGGTGGCGGCATCACCGAGTCGCTGATCATGGCGAAGAACGCCGCGGAGGGCATCAAGTACCAGCCCGGCTGGATTCTCGCGACCACGACGACGGTGAAGATCTTCATCGATATCTTCATCGGAATCTGGGCCTTCATCCTCGGCTATATCTGGACCAACCATATCGACAAGGGGCCGGACAGGGCGAAGCCTTCGGAGATCTGGCAGCGCTTCCCGAAGTTCATTCTGGGCTTCCTCCTCGTGTTCGCCGTGTCGCTCTGGCTAGCCATCGGTTCGACGCCGGAAATTGCAAAAGCGCTGCCCGCCGCCGCGGGCGAGGCCAACATCTTCCGGGTCATTTTCTTCGTCCTGACCTTCTTTTCGATCGGCGTGATGTCGGACTTCCGCAAGCTCTGGCAACAGGGTTTCGGCAAGCTCGCGGCGGTGTATTTCGTCAGCCTGTTCGGTTTCGTGATCTGGGTCGGGCTCCTGATCTCATGGCTGTTTTTCAGCGGCTTCAAGCCGCCGCTCGCCAGCTAGTACAAAGGGCAAAGCTGATGTCGCAACCGGATCTCAAGGACGAACTCAACGCAACGGCGGTCGAACCGCTGCTGCCGATCGAGAAGAAACTGATCGGCTGGAGTCTCGGTCTGGGGATCGGACTGCTGATCGTCCTGATCGCGCTCAACCATTTTGTTCCGATCAAACTGTAACCCCGTCGACATTCGGCGACCGGATGGGGTGGCGCCGATGCCACCGCTGGTTCGCTGCCTGGCCCCTCCTTGATCTCAACCTCCGCGCCGAAATGGTCCATTATGAACGCTCCATTCCCGATCCAGTCTGGAGCGCCCGTGCTGCCGAGCGACCCGCAACCTCGCCCCATCATTGCGTTCGCCGACGTCAGCAAGGTTTATCCCGCGCGAAACGGCTCGGCCGAGGTTGTCGCGCTCGAAGCCATCGACCTGCAGGTGCCGGAAGGCGCCGTCGTCGGCGTTATCGGCCGCAGCGGCGCGGGCAAGTCGACGCTGATTCGTCTGATCAACGGCCTGGAGCGCCCGGACCGCGGTCATGTGCGGGTCAATGGAATCGACGTGACGGCGCTCGACGAACGACGGTTGCGTGAGGCCCGCCGTTCGATCGGGATGATCTTCCAGCATTTCAACCTGCTGTCGTCCCGAACGGCCTTCGAAAACATCGCATTGCCGCTGGAAATTGCCGGTTGCGCCGGGTCCGAAATCGCCGGGATCGTCGAGCCGCTGCTGGCGATGGTCGGGCTCGCCGACAAGCGCGACCGCTACCCCGCGGAGCTGTCCGGCGGGCAAAAGCAGCGGGTCGGCATTGCGCGTGCACTGGCGACCAAGCCGAAGGTGCTGTTGTCGGACGAGGCGACGTCCGCGCTCGATCCGGAAACCACCGACCAGATTTTGTCGCTGCTGAAGACCATCAACGCCGAACTCAAGCTGACGATCGTGTTCATCACCCACGAAATGTCGGTGGTGAAGAAGCTCGCAGACCGCGTCGCCGTGATCGAGAGCGGCCGTATCGTCGAGCAGGGAACGACCTACGAAATATTCGCCAACCCGCGCCACGAAACCACCAGGAAATTTCTCGGATCGGTCACCGGCGGCAACGCGCCGGAATGGCTGCTCGCCAAGCTGCGGTCCGAACGCCGGCCGGGCGACTGCGCGGTGCTGCACGTCGCATTCGTCGGCGCGCGGGCCGACCAACCGGTGCTGTCGCGTCTATCGCGCGCGCTTGCGGTCGACGTCAACATTCTGCATGGGCAGGTCGAGACCATCGCCGGCCATCCCTTCGGATCGCTGTTCATTTCGGTTCCATCGGATCCCGGCGTTGTCCGCAGCGTCATCGCCGAACTGCATGCGAGCCAGAATATCGTGGAGCACCTTGGTTATGTCGCCTGAACTGACCCAGCTCATTGCATGGTCGACCGTCGACACCTTGGTGATGGTGGGATTGTCCGGCCTGTTCGGAACGCTGATCGGACTGCCGCTCGGGATTTTCCTGGCCACAAGCCGGACAAACGAGCTGTTTCCGGCGCCCGCCGCCAATCGCATTCTTGGCCTGGTCGTGAACGCCACGCGCTCGACCCCTTTCATCATTCTCGTAGTGGCGATTGTGCCACTGACCCGCTTTATCGCGGGAACCTCGATCGGCACCCGCGCGGCGGTGGTGCCCCTGACCATTGCCGCTATTCCCTTCATCGCGCGCGTCGTTGAAGCCGCCATCCGCGAGGTCGATCAGGGACTGGTCGAGGCCGCACGCGCGTTCGGCGCCAGTCCGTTGCAGATCGTGCAGAAGGTCCTGTTGCCCGAAGCCATGCCGGCCGTGACGCTGGCACTGACCCTGACCCCGTAAGCCTGCTCGGCTTTTCGGCGATGGTCGGAGCGGTGGGCGGCGGCGGGCTGGGCGATCTGGGGATTCGCTACGGTTACCAGCGCTTCATGCCGGATGTCATGGCGACCGTCGTGCTTGTGCTGATCGCGCTTGTGCAGGGCGTGCAGACCGTGGGCGAAGCGATCGCGCGCCGACTCGACAAGCGCACGCGGAATTCATGAATCACATCAAACCACAGGAATAGACAGATCATGTCGCTACGTCATCTCATCGTCTCGGCGGCCGCCCTGGTTGCGGTCGCGACCGCAGCCCGCGCCGAGACCATCAAGGTCGGCGCGACCGCCGGCCCGCATGCCCAGATCCTCGAGGCCGTCAAACCGATCGCCGCGAAGAATGGTCTCGACATTCAGATCGTCGAGTTCACCGATTACGTGGTGCCCAATGCCGCGCTGGACGCGGGCGATTTGCAGGCGAATTCTTTTCAGAACCAGCCCTATCTCGACAACCAGAAGGCGGACCGCGGTTACAAGATCGAAGCGGTCGGCCTGACCGTTAATTTTCCGATGGGCGTCTATTCGAAGAAATACAAGAGCTGGGATGCGATACCCGCGGGCGCGACGCTCTCGATCCCCAACGATCCGACCAATGGCGGTCGCGTTCTGTTGCTGCTGCAGGACAAGGGCGTTCTGAAACTCAGGCCGGGTGTCGGATTCAAGCCGACCGTCGCCGACATCGTCGAAAATCCGAGGAAGTTCAAAATCGTGGAAGTGGATGCCGCACAGACGGCGCGAACCCTGGACGACGTCGACGCCGCAGCAGTCAACACCAACTATGCCACACAGGCGGGTCTTGATCCGGTCAAGGATGCGATCCTCCGCGAGGATCCCAAAGGACCCTATACCAATCTGCTCGCGGTGCGCGCCGCCGACAAGGACAAGCCCTGGGTCAAGCTTCTGGTCGACAGCTATCACACGCCCGAGGTCAGGGAGTTCGTTCTCACCAAGTTCAAGGGTGCGGTGCTGCCGGCCTGGTAGGGGGTCAAGCGGCGACCTGCGCAGTCAGCCTTGCAACGCCGCCAGCAATTCGTCGGGCCGTTCCACCATCATCATGTGGCCCGCGCCGGGCAGCACCACGGTGCGTGCCTTCGGCAGCGCAGCGGCCAGCGTCTTGCCGGTTCTCGCGGGGGTCATCATGTCGCGTTCGCCCAGGATCAGCGTCGCCGGCACGGTGATCCTGGCCGCGGCGGCCAGCGCGTTCTGATAGGCGTTGCAGGCGGACAGATCGTTGAACAGTACGCCGGGCCGGCATTGCTCCAGCACGCGCTGCGCGCCGGAATGCATCCACAGGCCGGGCGCCAGGCTTCCGCCCAGTTCCGCCTGGTAGCCAAGACCCCAGATCGAGACCATGTCGACGGCGTCATGGTCGTTGGCTTCGGCGGCCTTCAAGAGATCCGGGCCGACCGTCATGGTGGCCGCGGTACCGATCAGGCTGAGCGCGGAAACACTCGCCGGATGCCGCGCGGCGGTCTCCAGCGCGATCAGCGATCCCATGGAATGGCCGACCAGGTGCACCGTCGAGACGCCGGCGGCATCGAGCAAGGCTGCGGTCCAGTCGGCCATGGCGGCAATGGTTGGCAGCGGCGCGCCGGCGGAGCGGCCGTGGCCGGGCAGATCCGGTGCCAGCACGCCATGGCCGTGATGCGCGAACCAGCGGCTGTGAAGAGCCCAGGTGGTATGGTCGAAGCCGGCGCCGTGCAGGAAGACGACGGTCGGCAGCGACGTGTCGAATTCCCGGCCGCCGGTGGCGACGAATGTCTCGATGCCGTTCACGGACAACTGCATGGCTCAAACCTTCTGCGAAACACGGAGCGCCTGGCCGAGATCGTCGATGATGTCGGCGGCCGCTTCGATGCCGATCGACAGCCGCACCAGTTCCTCGCCGATCCCGGCGGCCTTGAGCTGGGCGGCATCCATCTGCTGATGGGTGGTGCTGGCGGGATGAATGACCAGGGTCTTGGCGTCGCCGACATTGGCTAAATGGCTCACCATCCGCAACGCTTCGATGAATTTCTTGCCGGCAGGCCGGCCGCCCTTGATGCCGAAGCTGACGATCGACCCGGCACCGCGCGGCAGCAATTGTTTTGCGAGCTGATAATCGGGATGGCTCTCCAGCGAAGGATGCAGCACCCAGTCGACCGCCTTGTTCGCGGCGAGGAAGGCGAGCACGGCCTGCGTGTTGGCGACGTGGCGCTCCATGCGGATGCCGAGCGTCTCGACGCCCTGCAGCAGTTGAAACGCGTTGGTCGGCGACAGGCAGGCGCCGAAATCGCGCAGGCCTTCGGTACGCGCGCGCATGATGAAGGCGGCGGGGCCGAACTGCTCGTCGAAGACGATGCCGTGATAGCCGGCATAGGGCTCGGTCAGTACCGGAAACTTGGCCGAGGCGCGCCAGTCGAACCGGCCGCCGTCGATGATGACGCCGCCGATCGCGATGCCATGGCCGCCGATCCATTTGGTGGCCGAGTTCATCACGAGGTCGGAGCCGAGCTCGATCGGCCGGCTGAGAAAGGGCGTCGCAAAGGTGTTGTCGATCAACAGCGGAATTTTTGCGTCGTGCGCGATGGCTGCGACTTTCGGGATATCCAGCACCTCGAGTCCGGGATTGCCGATGGTTTCGCCGATCACCAGGCGCGTGTTGGGCTGGATCGCGGCGCGGAATTCATCCAGCGCGCGCGGCTTGACGAAGCTCGTGGTGATGCCGAAGCGGGGCAGGGTATGCGTGAGCAAGTTGATGCTGCCGCCATAGAGCGAGGAGGAGGCGACGATGTGGTCGCCGGCGTTGAGCAGCGTCGCGATGGCGAGATGCAGCGCCGCCATGCCGCTCGCGGTGCATACGGCGCCGACGCCGCCCTCCAGCGCGGCGAGCCGCTCTTCGAGCACCGCCGTGGTCGGGTTGGAGATGCGCGTATAGATGTGCCCGGCGCGTTCCAGGTTGAACAGGGCCGCGGCATGGTCGGCATCCTGAAACACGTAGGAAGTGGTCTGATAGATCGGGACCGCACGCGCGCCCGTGACGGGATCCGGGTGCTGGCCGGCGTGCAGGCTGAGCGTCTCGAAGGCGGGCGGCTTGGGTGCGGGCATGGGGAATCTCGGAAGGCGGTGCGGTTTGGCAGGATCGGCTAGTTGCACCCATTTGCCACAAAAACACTTCGATTGTTAGCCCGTTGCTTGGGGCGGCTCGGCTTTCTTAATGGCTGGCTGCGATCGATGACGTTCCAATTGCAACCCGGTGCCGATCCGATGGCACTGCCTAATTTGCGATTAACAACTTCACGTGATGCAAGCGACAAGAAAAATGCGTCGCGGCCGAACTTCATCTTGCAATAAATCCATCGTCGCCGCCCTGCGGCGCAGCGCGCTCATTGCTATTTTTGCAGAGCACTCGACACCTCATTCGCGCCGCACCATCATTTCTTCATCGAATGATCGCGTACCGTCGCGCTCGTCGTCAGGAGATCGGAATGAAGCGTCGTGAATTCTTGAAACTTTCGCTTGGAGGCGCTGCGGTCGCAGCAGTTTCGCGTGAGGCGCGGGCGCAGGCCGGCGTCAGGGAAATCCGCGTCGGCTACCAGAAGAACGGCGTGCTGGTGATCGCGCGGCAACAGGCCACGCTGGAGAAGCATTTTGCTTCCCGGGGGATAGCCGTGAAATGGATCGAGTTCTCCTCGGGGCCGCCGATGCTGGAGGCGATGAACGTCGGCAGCGTCGATTACGGCGCGGTGGGCGATTCGCCGCCGGTCTTTGCGCAGGCCGCGGGCGCGGCCATCGTCTATGCCGCGGGTCAGCCGATCACCAACGGGCAGGGCATTCTCATCCCGAGCAATTCTTCGATCCGCGGCATCGCCGATCTCAGGGGCAAGCGCGTCGGCTTCACCAAGGGTTCCAGCGCCCACAATATCGTCGTGCAGACCCTGGAAAAAGCCGGGCTCACCTATGCCGACATCACGCCGGTTTATCTGACCCCGCCGGATGCGGGGCCTGCGTTCGCCAATGGCAGCATCGATGCCTGGTCGATCTGGGATCCGTATTTCGCGATCGGCGAGACCACGCAGAACGGCCGCATCCTCGTCAACGCCTCAGACATCACCAAGACCAACTCGTTCTATATCGCCAACCGCAATTTTGCGAAGAGCCACGGGCAGGTGTTGCAAGAGATCATCGACGTGACGACCGCGACCGCGAAGTGGGCCGAGTCGCACCGCGAGGAGGTGGCGAAAGCGCTGAGCGCGGTGACCAACATTCCCCTGGACATCCAGACGGTCGCCGCCAACCGCTCGTCCTTTGCCGTCGGTCCGGTCACCGATGACATCATCACGACCCAGCAGGGCGTCGCCGATCGCTTCTTCAAGCTGGGTCTGATTCCAAAACCGGTTGCGGTTCGCGATGCGGTCTGGAAGCCGGTGCAGACCTGATCCGAACCCCTTCACAGTGAATTTAGACATCGTTTGATGAAACGAGTCATCCACATCAGGAGACCGTAATGAAGCGTCGGGAATTCTTGCAATTGTCGTTCGGAACCGTCGCTGCGGCTGCGCTGTCATCGCGTGCGAGAGCCGAAGCCGCGCCGAAGGAGATCCGCATCGGCACCCAGAAGGGCGGCTACTTTCCGGCGGTGCGGCAGCGGCATACGGTGGAAGATCTGTTCAAGCCGCTCGGCATCGAAATAAAATGGATCGATTTCCAGTTTGGGCCGCCGCTTTTGGAAGCGATCAATGTCGGCAGCGTCGATTTCGGCTATGTCGGCGACTCCCCGCCGATCTTCGCGCAGGCCGCGGGCGCCAGGATCCGCTATGTCGCCGCCGTCAAGTCGGACGGCACTACGCAGGCGATCATCGTCCCCCAGGATTCGCCGATCAAGACGCTCGCCGATCTCAGAGGCAAGCGGATCGCGTTCGGCAAGGGTTCGAGCGCGCACAATCTATTGGTCGCAGCACTCGAGAAGGCGGGAATTGCCTGGAGCGATATCACGCCCGCTCCGCTCGCGCCGGCCGATGCGACGGCGGCCTTCGTCAAGGGATCGGTCGATGCCTGGTCGATCTGGGATCCCTATCTCTCGCTGGCCGAGCTGAAGGACCACGCCCGCGTGATCGCCTTCGACAAGGACATCCACAAACCCAACGCCTTCTATATCGCGGGTTCCGACTTCGTGGAGAAGTACCCCGCGCTGGTTGCCCGGCTCAACGGCGTGTTTGCCTCGGAAGGCGTTTGGGCCGACCAGCATCATGAGGAGGTCGCCAGGGCACAGGCGGAGGCGACGGGGGTCGATATCGAAGCCGTGAGGCGCTTCGTCGACCGTTCGAATTTCCGCGTCGTTCCGGTCGACGACGAGGTGATCAGGAGCCAGCAGGCGGTCGCTGATCGCTTTGCGCGCCTCGGCCTGATTCCGAAGCCGGTCAAGGTTTCGGAGATCATCTGGAAATGGACGCCGGGCTCCTGAAAACTCCCTAACACACCAGCAATTCGGACGCGGCAAGGAGGCCGGTCACATGAGCACGCATCAATCATCGAAGGCCAACATTCTCTGGTTCCTGCCGACCCATGGCGACGGCCGCTATCTCGGCACCACGACCGGCGGGCGTGAGGTCAACTTCAACTATCTGCGCCAGATCGCGCAGGCGGCGGATCAGCTCGGCTATTTCGGCGTGTTGCTTCCGACCGGGCGCAGTTGCGAAGATTCCTGGGTGGTGGCATCGGCGGTCGCGCCCTGGACCGAACGGCTGCGTTATCTGGTGGCGGTGCGGCCCGGCCTGCAGTCACCGAGCGTCGCTGCGCGCATGACCGCGACGCTCGACCGGGTGTCGAACGGACGGCTCCTGGTGAATGTCGTCACCGGCGGCGACCCCGTCGAGAACAGGGGGGACGGCGTCTTCCTCGATCATGACGAACGTTATGCCGTCACCCGCGAGTTCCTCAACGTCTACAGCGATCTTCTTGCCGGCAAGACCGTCAATGTCGAGGGCAAGCACATCCGCATCGAGGACGGACGCCTGTTGTTTCCGCCGGTGCAGTCGCCGCGTCCGCCGCTCTATTTCGGCGGATCGTCGGATGCCGGTATCGATGTCGCCGTCGATACCGTGGACAAATACCTGACCTGGGGTGAGCCGCCGGCGCAGGTCGCCGAAAAGATCAACCGGGTGAAGGCGGTGGCCGGCAAGCGCGGTCGCAAGCTCTCGTTCGGCATCCGGCTGCATGTCATCGTCCGCGAAACCAATGCCGAGGCGTGGAAGGCGGCGGACGAATTGATCCAGCACGTCACCGACGAGACCGTGGCTTCGGCGCAGAAGATATTTTCGCGCATGGACTCGGTTGGCCAGCAGCGCATGGCGCAACTGCACGGCGGACGCCGCGACAAGCTCGAGATCAGCCCGAACCTTTGGGCCGGCGTCGGCCTGGTGCGCGGCGGCGCCGGCACCGCGCTGGTCGGCGATCGCCAAACCGTGGCGGCGCGCATCAAGGAGTATCAGGACGTCGGCATCGATACCTTCATCATGTCGGGCTATCCGCATCTGGAGGAAGCGTATCGTTTCGCCGAACTGGTATTTCCGCTGCTCTCGCTAGAGCAGCCGAACAATGTGACGACCATTCGCGCCAATACCGGGCCGTTCGGCGAGACCGTCGCCAACGAGCATCGGCCGCTGGTGAAGGCGTCGCAGTCATGAACCTGATCGAAAGCCTTCCGCGGGTCCGCAGTCTGCGATTGCCACGGGCCGATGCGCTGGTGCAGTGGATCGTGCCGCTGGCGATCCTTGTGGTCTGGCAGGCCGCCTGTTCGACTGGATGGGTGCCGGCGCGTGTGCTGCCGGCGCCGAGCGACGTCGCGGTGGCGGGCTGGAAGCTGCTGCTGTCGGGCGAGTTGGTACGCAACATCTGGGTCAGTTTCTGGCGCGCGGGCATCGGCTTTGTCATTGGCGGCGGCATCGGCTTTGCCTTTGGGCTGGCCAATGGCCTGTCGCAGCTCAGCAACAAGCTCACCGACACCTCCTTGCAGATGGTGCGCAACATCCCGCATCTCGCCTTGATCCCGCTGGTGATCCTTTGGTTCGGCATCGATGAATCCGCGAAATTGTTTCTGGTCGCGCTCGGCGTGTTCTTCCCGATCTATCTCAACACCCTGCACGGCATCCGCACCGTCGATCCGCAGCTGATCGAGATGGGACGGATCTACGGCATGACCAACGGCGAATTATTCCGGCGCGTGATCTTCCCGGGGGCATTGCCGTCGATCTTCGTCGGCATCCGGTTTGCGCTCGGCATCATGTGGCTGACACTGATCGTGGCCGAAACCATCGCGGCCTCCTTGGGCCTCGGCTACATGGCGATGCAGGCGCGCGAATTCATGCAGATCGACGTCGTCGTGCTCAGCATCCTGATCTACGCCTTGCTGGGGAAGCTCGCCGACAGTGCCTCGCGCGTGCTCGAGCGGCTGACGCTGTCCTGGCATCCGGCGTTCCAGAAACAGTGAGAGGATACATGCAGGAAGCCCTTCAATTTCTGTCAGCGGATGCCGAGCCCGTGGATCGCGCGGATTTCCTCGAACAGGCGCGGCTGCTGCGGCGGGGGCCGGAAACGTCCTCCCGCGGCCTCCCGCTGACCATCCGGGCCTTGCGCAAATCGTTCGGCGACAACGAGGTGCTGCGCGGCATCGACCTGCACATTGCCGCCGGTCAGTTCGTGGCGATCGTCGGCCGCAGCGGCTGCGGCAAGAGCACGCTGCTGCGCCTGATTGCGGGTCTCGAAACCGTCGACGCCGGCACCATCGGCTTTGGCGAAGACGCGCGGCCGGAAGACATCCGCGTGATGTTCCAGGAGCCGCGGTTGTTGCCGTGGGCGCGGGTGCTGTCGAACGTCGAAGTCGGCCTCGGCCGCCAGCGTGCCTCGGCGGACGCGCAGGCGCGCGCCGAGCGGGCGCTCGGCGAGGTCGGGCTTGACGACAAGCGCGCGCAATGGCCGGCGGTGCTCTCCGGCGGCCAGAAGCAGCGCGTGGCGCTGGCGCGGGCGCTGGTCAGCCATCCCCGCGTGCTGGCCTTCGACGAGCCGCTCGGCGCGCTGGACGCCCTGACGCGCATTTCGATGCAGCGGTTGCTGGAGCGGGTCTGGCGGGATCAAGCCTTCACCGCGATCCTGGTCACCCATGACGTCGCCGAGGCGGTCGCACTGGCCGATCGGGTACTGGTGATCGAGGACGGCCGCATCGCGCACGATGTCAGTGTCGATATCCCGCGGCCGCGCCGGCGCGGCTCCGCCGAGCTTGCCGCGCTGGAAGGCTCGATCCTGCGCGATCTCCTGAAATCCGGGGACGATCCATCAGACCAGTGAGGCTGCCATGAATTCCGCCGTCCGCACCATCAAGATCGATCGCGAGGCTTCCGCCGGCGATTTTCGTAGCGCCATGCGGCATCTGGCCGGCGGCGTCAGCGTGATCACGGTCGGGCGGGGGACGGAAATCACCGGCATGACCGTGACCTCGGTGTCGTCGCTGTCGGTCGATCCGCCGACGCTGATTGTCAGCATCAACCGGGAATCGTCGTCCTGGCCGCTGCTCAAAACCTGCGGCTTCTTTGGCGTGAATATCGTGAACGCCGACCAGCTCGATGTCGCCGAGCGGTTTTCGGGCAAGGACGGCCTGAAGGGCGCGGCGCGCTTCGCCGGCGCCCAATGGATCACGCTTGTGTCGGGTGTGCCATTGCTCGCGGGGGCTTTGGCGGCCATCGACTGCGAGGTGGAGGACTTCGTCGAGCGTCATTCCCATGCCATTGTGATCGGGCGGGTAACGGACATGCAACTCTCGCCACGCGGCGCGGCGCTCACCTACTGGCAGGGGCAATATGTCGCGATTGATCGGGACGAGGATGCCATCAGGCTCGCCGATGTCAGCCTTCCGGCTCCGCGCGCACTGCGACGGACCTGACACGGCGATGGCGAAACGCCGGCGCCTTGTGGGCCGGTGCCCTGCCGGCTGAAGGGCGACAGCACGTCCCCCGCGGCAAGGCCATGGCGTTTTGCCCGTCCGCGGACTAGAAAGCGCGCGGTATTCCGCGACGCGGGGGTGACTGTGGCATGCGCAGACCCTTTCAAGCGTTCGCTCGGGCAGAGTTTGCATCGGATGAAACGCATCGCGGTCTGGGTTTTCTACGGCATCGGTGCGCTCGCGATGCTTTATCTCGCCCTCTACGCCTACGCGACGTTCACCGGACGGGACCTGCAACCGGGCGATCCGATCCACATCTTCCGCAAGCCCGACGCGCCGGATTATTCGGCGGCGAGGGATGGTGCTTTCGCCTGATGGCGGGACAGGAAGGTGCGGCCTGTCATAAACCTGTCGGTCCGCAAAACAGTTTCGGCGCGAGGTGATCCTCGCGCCGGATTCATTCTAACCTGCGGCAATGCCGGAGCGATTACACCGGCGCGGCGGCGCGGTGGTAGTCGCCGGCGCCGGCGGGCGTGATCGGCAATCCACCGTCGGCATATTCGTTGAGCTTGTTGCGCAGCGTGCGGATCGAGATGCCGAGGATATTGGCGGCGTGGGTCCGATTGCCGAGGCAATGCTTGAGCGTTTCAAGGATGAGATCGCGTTCCACATCGGCTACCGTACGTCCGACCAGGGCGCGGGTCACCTGTTCGGCGGCGAAGGTAGCGTGCGCTACCGCCGGCACGGTCTTGGGCGAGTCGAGACGGTCGCCGTCCGGTGTCAGGATGGCGTCGACGCCGATCTCGTCGCCCTGCGCCATCAGCACCGAACGATGCATGGTGTTTTCCAGCTCGCGGACGTTGCCCTGCCAGCGGTTCGACGTCAGCACGCGCCGCGCATCCGCCGAGATCGGCCGCAGCGGCACGCCGTTGGCTTCGGCATATTTCTTGGCGAAATGCTGTGCCAGTTCGAGAATATCCGCCGGGCGGTCGCGCAAGGGCGGTATCTTCAGGTTCACGACATTGAGCCGGAACAGGAGATCCTCGCGGAACGTGCCTTCGCGCACCGCTTCGGCCAGATTGCGGTTCGAGGTGGCGATGATGCGGATGTCGACCGGCACCGGCCTGGTGCCGCCGACCCGGTCGATGACGCGTTCCTGGATCGCGCGCAAGAGCTTGGATTGCAGCCGCACGTCCATTTCCGAAATTTCGTCGAGCAGCAATGTGCCGCCGGTGGCTTCCTCGAATTTTCCGATGCGGCGCGCTATGGCACCGGTGAACGCGCCCTTCTCGTGGCCGAACAGTTCGGACTCCAGCAGGTGCTCGGGGATCGCTGCGCAATTGATCGAGATGAACGGCTTCTTGGCGCGGTTGGAGCGGCTATGCACATAGCGCGCCAGCACCTCCTTGCCGGTGCCGGATTCGCCGGTGATCATCACGGAGGCATCGGAGCCAGCGATCTGCTGCGCCAGCTTGATCACCTTGGCCATCGCTTCGTCGCGGTACACCAGGTCGCGGGAATCGTTGGCGACGGCGGCGAGTATCGCGGCGATCAGTTCGGGATCCGGCGGCAGCGGGATGTATTCCTTGGCTCCGGCGTGGATCGCGGCGACCGCCGCGCGGGCGTCATTGGTGATGCCGCAGGCGACGATCGGCACGTGAATGTGTTCGGCCTCGAGCCGCATCACCAGATCGCGGATGTCGAGGGCGACGTCGACCAGCAACAGGTCGGCGCCCCTGCCGCCGCGCAGCACCCGCATCGCCTGTTCATGGTCCTCCGCATGGGTCACGGAGGCGCCATTGTCCATCGCGATCTTGGTGGCTGTCGTAAGCTGGCCCTTCAGTGTGCCAACGATGAGAAGCCGCATGATAATCTCCTGTTCGTCTGTTCGCGCCGTTCGGGCGCCCTATCGTTAAGGAGCGCCTTAGCCGCGTTCCGCCTTGATGATTTCCGTCATGGTGACGCCGAGCTTGTCTTCCACCAGCACCACCTCGCCGCGCGCCACCAGGCGGTTGTTGACGTAGATGTCGATGGCCTCGCCGACGCGGCGGTCGAGTTCAAGCACGGTGCCGGGCCCGAGTTTCAACAGCTCGCCAACGTCCATTTTGGAGCGGCCGAGCACGGCCGAGACCTGCACCGGCACGTCGAACACGGCTTCGAGGTCGGCGGCGACACGCGAGGCCTGTTCGTCTTCATTGTAGCCGATGTCGTCGATCGCCGGCGCGTCGGCGGAGTTGAGATCCGGAAGCGGAACCTGTGTGTCGGTGTCACTCATGATTTAGGTCCCCATGGCCTCAATTTGCGGTCTGATCGCGGGACGCGATGTAGCGCCCGACGAGTTCGTTGATCTTGCCGTCGATCGCGGCGCGCTCCAGCACGACCCCGCCGTCGGCCCACTCGATCTTGCAGTCGCCGGCCTCGATCTCCGGCTCCGCCAGGATGACCAGACGGCCCTCGAAGCCGCTTTGCTTGGCCAGCCGCTCGATCCGTTCGCGCGCGGTCTCGTAAAGGGAATCGTTGATCCGGACCACGAGATGCGGCGTCGATACCAGATGCGAGAAGCACTCCTTCACCAATCCGGTGATCTCGCCGAGCGGCTCGCGCGCGATCAGCTCGTTGCACAGCTTGCGCGCGACCGCGACGGCGACGTCGACAGCCTCGGTTTCCATCCGGGTCTCGATGCCGGAAAAACGTGCCGCGATGCCCTTGATGGCGATTCCGATCTCCTCCAGCGCCAGCGCGGTGCGGCGGTCGCTTTCCGCTTTCGCCTCGCGCTGTCCGGCGTCGTGACCGTCGCGATAGGCGCGGGCCTCGGCGGCGGCGATCTTCTGGGCGATTTCGATCGCCGTGGCCGGCCGCTCGCGCGTCTTGTCGGGCGCCGAGAAGTCCATGTCGAACAGGAATTTTGCGGGAGCGGCCATCAGTACACCAGTTCGTCGTCGGCGCGGTTCTTGGTCAGCGTGATTTCGCCCTTGGCGGCAAGGTCCTTGGCGAGATTGACGAGCAGCGCCTGCGCCTCGTCGACATCGCGCAACCTCACCGGCCCCATCGCGGCCATGTCGTCGAGCAGCATCTTGCCGGCACGGGACGACATGTTGCCGAGGAAGAAGCCGCGGACTTCCTCATTGGCGCTCTTCAGCGCGATCCCGAGCTTGTCCTTGTCGACGTTGCGCATCAGCGTCTGGGCGGACCCGCTGTCCAGCTTGATCAGATCGTCGAAGGTGAACATCAGCGCCTTGATGCGTTCGGCGGCCTCGCGGTTGTCCTCTTCCAGAGAGGTAATGAAACGGGTCTCGGTCTGGCGGTCGAAATTGTTGAAGATTTCCGCCATCACCTCGTGGGCGTCGCGGCGCCTGGTCTGCGACAGGTTCGACATGAATTCGGTGCGCAGCGTCTGTTCGACGCGCTCGATCACTTCCTTCTGTACCGCCTCCATCTTTAGCATCCGGTTGACGACGTCGAGCGCCATGTCCTCGGGCAGGATCGCGAGCACGCGCGCGGAGTGTTCCGGCTTGAGCTTCGACAGCACCACCGCGATGGTCTGCGGATATTCGTTCTTGAGATAGTTGGCGAGCACCTCTTCCTGGACGTTGGAGAGTTTCTCCCACATGTTGCGGCCGGCGGGGCCGCGGATTTCGTCCATGATGCCGGTGACACGCTCGGCGGGCAAATATTGCTGCAGCAGCCGCTCGGTGGCGTCGAACGTTCCCATCAGCGCGCCGGATGCCGACATCCGCGAAACGAATTCGATCAGCAGGTCTTCCACCACGTCGGCCTCGACGGTGCCGAGCGTCGACATGTGGATCGACAGCTCGCGCACCTCGTCGTCGTCGAGCAGCGACCAGACCTTGCCGCCATATTGCTCGCCCAGCGCCAGCATCAGGATCGCGGCTCGCTTCGGGCCGCTCAGCTTCGGTCCCCTCGGGCGGTTGGCCTGCCGGGCCGCCAAACTGGCGATGACGGTGGAAATATCGTTGGAGTTTGTGGTCTGCGGTACGGCCATTTCAGATCACGCCGGCTGTTGCTGTTCGCTGAGCCATTGACGAACAATGGTCGCGGTTTCGTTGGGATTACGCTCGGCCAGTTCGCCGACGCGATGCACCGACTGGGCGTGGACCTGGCCCTGAACTTGGGCGACGTCGATCATCTGCGCAGTACCGCCGGGAAGCAGAGCGGTCGCGTCCTCACCGCTGCCGTCGGTCAGCGCAGGGACCGAATTGCCGGTGAGGGCGGCGACCTCCTCGGAGGCGAGGATGCGCTTGACCAGCGGCCGGATCACCATGAACAGCACCACCAGGCTGAGCAGCATCATGACGCCGAGTTCGATGACGTACATTACGTCGTCCTTGGTGAACTGCAGCATGCCGAGCAAGCCAGTCGGTTCGGCCAGCGGAACGGTCGCCGGGGCTTCGGCGAATTTGAGGTTCACGACCTCGACCTGGTCGCCGCGCTTCTGGTCGAAGCCGATCGCCGAGCGCACGAGGGCCGCGATGCGGTCCAGCTCTTCCTTGCTGCGCTCCTTGTAGATCAGCTCGCCTTTTTCGTCCTTGGTGTAATTGCCGTCGACCAGCACTGCGACCGAGATGCGGTTGACGCGTCCCGCCTCGGTCACCTCGGTCTTGGTGGTGCGAGAGATTTCGTAATTGTTGGTTTCCTCGGTCTTCTTGCTCTGGTCGCGCGCGGCGGCGGCATTGTTGTTGTTCTGGTTGCCCGGCAATTCGTTGTTGACGGTGACCTGTCCGCTATTGTCGGCGGTCAGACTGGATTCTTCCCGGGTCTGGCTGGAGCGCAGCACCCGGCCTTCGGGATCGAACTTGTCCGAGGTCTGGGTGACCTTGTTGTAGTCGAAATCGGCCGAGAGCTGGACGCGGGCACGGCCGGCGCCGACCACCGAGGACACGATCGACTCGACCTCGCTGCGTATCCGCTTCTCGAAGCCGGCGCGGCGCTCGTCCGCGATTGAGTTGTCGACATCGGTGCTGGAGCCGGCGCCGTCGGCGAGCAATTGGCCGGCCTCGTCGACGATCGAGACCCGCTGCGGCTTCAGGCCGTTGACGGCGGAGGCGACCAGATGGCGGATGGCCCTGATCTGCTGGGGTTCCAGCGCACCGCGTACCCGCACCACGATCGAGGCCGACGGCTCGGGCGTCTCGCGCGAAAACAGCGGTCGTTCCGGCAACACCAGATGAACCCTGGCCGCCTGGACACGGTCGATGGCGCGGATGGTACGGGCCAGTTCGCCCTCCAGCGCGCGCAAATGATTGATGTTCTGAACGAAGCTCGTGGTGCCCAGCGCGTCGGATTTGTCGAAGATCTCGTAGCCGACGCCGCCACCCTTGGGCAGGCCGCCCTCGGCGAGCTTCATGCGCAGCCGGGTGACCTTGTCCTTGGGCACCATGATCACGGCGCCGTCGTTGCGGATTTCATAGGGAATGGCCTGGCGGTCCAGGTCCTTGATGATGGCCGAGGAGTCCTCGAAGCTGAGATCGGTAAAGAGGGTAGTCAACTGCGGTGTAGTGACGCGCATGATGACGAAGCCGAAGAAGCCGATCAGCGCGGCCGTCACCGCGATCATCGCCATCAACCGCGAAGCACCCAGACCCTTTAGGAAGCTTACGAGACCCTGCACCAACCGCCCCTGAGATTCGGCCCCAAGAGCCGACTGGGCAATTATTGCCTATGGGATGGTTTCGATATGGTTAACGAAGGTTAAGGGCCCGGACGAAACTTGAATATCAAAAAAATCGGCTTCGCAGAACGAAGCCGATTTTGATCAAATACCAAAAGTTTTGAAGAGGGTTTATTGGCGATATTGCTGGATGCGGGTAGTGCGCAGTCCGGCAAGGCCGTGCTGATCGATGGAAAACTGCCAGGAAAGGAATTCGTCGACGGTCAGCGTGTAGCGGCTGCAGGCTTCCTCAAGGGAGAGCAGACCGCCGCGCACTGCGGCCACGACTTCGGCTTTACGGCGAATAACCCACCGTTTGGTCCCGGGCGCGGGCAAATCCGCAATTGTTAACGGACTGCCGTCGGGCCCGATGACGTATTTTACCCTCGGGCGATGGGGTTCTGTCATGGCGTACTCACAAACTCTCAACCACTGAACTCACCGCAACAACCTACGCCCTGCGGCTTAAAATTTGCCTAAGCCCAAGGCTCCAATGCAAATCTCCTTGGAATCGTCGTAATTTCTCGTGCCTCCCCTTGGAACCCTGAGCTAATTTTTCCTGGATTGCGTCTAGAAATTGTGAATCCGCCGGTGGGTACGCAGCGGCCCGCCTCCGTTGCCTGCTGATCGCCAGGCGCAACGGGGCCGCTGAATATCGCGGGAATGCCGGCTGCCGCAGCTTCCGCGACGGCCTGATCCGTCAGCTGGTGATGCTCTTGACCTGGCTGACCGTGTAATTCTGGCCGTTGATCGACAGCAGAGGCGGCGATTGGGTGAGGTCGACCGAATTGACCACGCCCTGAATCTGCGTGGTTACGGCCACCGTATTGCCCGCGCTGTCGGCGGCGGTCGCGGTCAACTTGTACTGGCCGTCCGGCCACTGCGTGCCGTCATTGCCTTTGCCGTCCCAGGCGAAGGTTTGATTCTGCCCGGCCTGGACGGAGTAGCTGTTGCTGTAGACGGTCTGCCCGGTGCTGCTGGTGATGGAGATGCTGACGTTGGAGTTGGTGGGAACGCCGAGGCTCCAGGTGGCCGAGCTCTTGGTCAAAGCCGCGGTGCTGCCGTCGACCACCGCGGTCTTGCCGACGAAACCCAGCGCCTGGGTCGATTGGGCGGTCTGCTGCAGCGAGACCAGCGTGGTCAGCTGGTCGTTGGTCTTGAGCTGCTGCTCGACGCCTGCGAACTGCACGAGCTGCTGGGTGAACTGGTTGGTGTCCAAGGGATCCAGCGGGTTCTGATTCTGCAATTGCGTGGTCAGCAGGGACAGAAACGTCTGGAAATTTCCGGCGAGCGTGCTGCCGGCGGTCGAACTCAGAGACGAGGAACCGGAGGAAGATGAACTCGCTGGCGTCGTTCCCGAAACGATCGGGCTGGCGGTAGTTGCTGCTGTTGCTGACATATCCGTCTCCTCAGACCCTGATGTCGACGCCGCTGCTCGATCCGAGCATGCGGCCATAGGTTCGTCCGGCGGTCACCGCCGGGATCGTGTCGTCTTCGCTGATCACCAGCCGCTGGGCGTTGCGGCCGCTGTCATTGCCGTTGTTCTGTCCGGAAGAGGACTGGTCGCGCAGGCTGAATTGCAGGCCGCTGTCGCCGGTCTTGAAGCCGGCATCGTCAAGCGCGCGCTGCAGCTGGGGCGCGTCCTGGCGCAACATCGACAGCGTTTCCGGCTTTTCGACCGTCAAATGCGAGGTCACCTGGCCGTTGTGATCGACGTCGATGCGGACATCGATGCGGCCGAGGTCGGCGGGATCGAGCCGGATTTCGAAATGGCTCTTGCCGGCTGTTGCCGAGGCGGCAATTTCAACGGCAAGCCCGCTCAATGGCACCGGTGCATTGGTTGCCGCCGTGACGTTCAGTGCGGGCGCGGGAGCGGCAGCGGCCACCGCGGCGGGCAGCTGCGGCTGGATTGCGCCCGCCAGCTGGCTGCCGGAATCCAATGCATCGGTCGACGTCTGGGCCGCCGTCGCGTTGACCGGCGCATGGTCGTGGGTCGAGGCCGCAGAAACAGAGGCGGATGCCGCGTTGGCTTCGACCTTCGCCGCGTCGGCGCCGTCAGCACCGGCTTGCGGTTTGGCATTAGCCGCCGCTGGCGTGGCATTTGTCTGTAGCGTCGAGCCGAGCGCGTCCGTCGTGGCCGGATCCGACTTGGCCGATTTGGTGTCCGGGGTCGCCGACGCCGTTCCCTTCGACTGTACGGCGCCGGGCGTCTTGAGCAGCGTGGCCTTCGGCGCCGCCGGCGCTGCCGCGGCAATCGCCGCGGACAATCCTGTATCCGCCGCCGTGGTCGCGTCGGCCTGTGTGGCTGGCTGCTTCGCCGTCGTGACGACGGACGTGGCTGCCGCCGCTTGAACGACGGTCTTGCCTGACATTGCGGCAGCGGCAGAGTTTGCAGTCGCCGATGCGCCATCTGCTGTGGCGGTGCCGGGATCGGCCTTGATCTGTGCCGGCGACGCGGCGGCCTGAGCTGCGGCGGCTGGAGCGCTGGCTGCTGCGATCGCCGCCGCCGCGATGGCAAGCGGCGCCGTCGGGTTGCCGGTTGCCGCCGGTGCAGCGGCAACATCCGTGGATGCGACGGTAACTTGGATCGCAACGGCGACCGGGTTCGGCGTCGTCGCAGATGGGATGCCTTGCTGGGCCGGTGTGGCCTGATCGGTTGCGGAAGCCTTGTCGGAAGACGGCTTGTCGGTCGTTTTGGCGCTACCGTCTTTCGAACTGTCGGACTTCGCCTTGGACCGCGGAGCTGGTGCCGTATTGGCATCGGCGTTGGCGTTGGCGGTGCCGTCGGAAGCCCGTTGGGCGCTGGCGTTGCGGTCGTCGGAGGCGTTTTGTGCGGGCTGGTCGGCAGAGGTGTCGCGCGGCCGGCTGTTATCCTGGCTTGCCGTCGCGTCATCAGCCCTGCGCTGCGGCGGCGCCGGCGTGGCACCGGTGTCTGGGGGCAGGCTGGAATCGACCAGCGCCCCGAAACTATCGTTCAGCTGCGACGGGTCGGGCCGCGCGGGCTTCGGCTGCGTGGCCTGGAAAGACACGCTTGCTGCTGGATCTGACGTGACGTTGAACACGGGGCGCAGCCTCTCACAAAAGGAACCTTCCAGAGATCAGCAAGGACCGGGCCACCGCGGTCCACAGAATATATCCATATATTTCAATTGCTTAAGGGGGTGTCAGGAATACTACGGAGCCGTGCGGGCGGGCGCCTTTTCTGCCCGGCGGCAAGTTTTGCCGTTTCGGGCCCGCAAAACGCCAGCGGCCATGATTGCCTGCCGGGAATACGGCCTATATTAGAGAGCGGCGCCTCGGCCGTTTCCGGCAAGGCCTGCTCGCCTTGCCGGAAACGTTCCTGGGCTTCTCTAATCGCAAACGGGCTTTTTTCTCGCCGCGAGACGGCTGCCTGGTCGCGCGGGATTCGAACCCGCCGCGATCGCATCAATGACCGGAACCATGCTCAACAGTCTGGATCTCAAGGGCCGTCCACAGGACACCAGGGTCGTCGTCGCGATGTCCGGCGGCGTCGACTCTTCGGTGACGGCTGCGCTGTTGAAGTCCGAAGGTTACGACGTCGTCGGCATCACCCTGCAGCTTTACGATCACGGCGCGGCCACTCACCGCAAGGGCGCCTGCTGCGCCGGGCAGGACATCCACGACGCCCGTAACGTCGCCGAGCGGATCGGCATCCCGCATTACGTGCTGGATTACGAGAACCGCTTTCGCGAGTCGGTGATCGACAATTTTGCCGACAGCTATGCATCGGGCGAGACGCCTGTGCCCTGCATCGAGTGCAACCGCTCGATCAAGTTTCGCGATCTGCTTTCGACCGCCCGCGAGCTCGGCGCCGCCGCGCTCGCCACCGGACACTATGTTGCTTCGCGCCGCCTCGCCGACGGATCGCGCGCGCTGGTCTGCGCGGCCGACGCCGACCGTGACCAGAGCTATTTCCTGTTCGCGACCACGCGTGAACAACTCGATTATCTACGCTTTCCGCTCGGCGACATGACCAAGCCGCAGACGCGCGAACTGGCGCGGCGCTTTGGCCTTAACGTCGCGGACAAGCACGACAGCCAGGACATCTGCTTCGTGCCGACCGGGCGTTATACCGACATCATCGGCCGGTTGCGGCCGAACGCGATCGAGCCCGGGGACATCGTCGATCTCGACGGTCGCGTCATCGGCAGCCATCAGGGCATCGTGCATTTCACCGTCGGCCAGCGGCGCGGACTGGGCATCGCCTCCACGGCGCCGCTTTATGTGGTGCGTCTCGATGCGGCCAGCCGCCGCGTCGTGGTCGGTCCGCGCGAGGCGCTGCGGATGGATCGCATCACGCTGCGCGACATCAACTGGATCGGCGACGGCGCGCTCGATTCCGCGGTCGGCGAGGGGCTCGAGATCTTCGTGCGGGTGCGATCAACCCGCGCGCCGCAGCCGGCATGGCTGCGTGCCGCCGGCGGCGGCTACGAGGTCGAACTCGTCGCCGGCGAGGAGGGCGTATCCCCCGGCCAGGCCTGCGTGTTCTACGACGCGCCGTCCGGCCAGGCCCGCGTGCTCGGCGGCGGATTCATCCAGAGCGCGGCGGCGAAGAGTGCGGTTGCCAACGGCCCCGCCCGGCGTCCGCTGGTCGAGGCCATGCGCGGCTAAGGTTTTCAGGGCGGGGGCATGGCTGCAGATATCGACCGCGCGGGGGTCGCAAAGGCTTATGGGCGCTGGGCGCCGGTCTACGATCTCGTGTTCGGCAAGGTTTTCGACGCCGGCCGTCAATCCACCATCGCGGAGGCCGACAGGATCGGCGGACGGATTCTCGATGTTGGCGTTGGCACCGGCCTTTCATTGTCGGACTATTCGCCGACCACGAAATTATGCGGCGTCGATATTTCCGAGCCGATGCTGCGCAAGGCGCAAGCCCGCGTGCGGGCGCTCGGCCTCAAGAACGTCGAGACGCTTGCGGTGATGGACGCCAAGAGCCTCGCGTTCCCGGATTCGTTTTTCGACGCGGTGGTGGCGCAATATGTCATCACCGCGGTACCGGATCCGGAAAGAACGCTCGATGACTTCATCCGGGTGCTGAAACCCGGCGGCGAACTCATCCTGGTCAATCACATCGGCGCCGAGAGCGGGCCGCGCCGCGTCTTCGAATTGGCGTTCGCGCCGCTGGCGCGGCGGCTCGGCTGGCGGCCGGAATTTCCCTGGGCACGGCTGGTCAACTGGGCCACCAAACATGGCGGCGTCACCCTGACCGAGCGCCGCCCAATGCCGCCGATGGGACATTTTTCACTGATCCGCTACCGCAAATCGTGAAGCTCGACCTGTCCCGCGGGGAACTTGCACGCGCCCTGGCCGTTTTCAGGGGATGCAGATCAAACAGTCACTTTATCTCGCTTGCGCGCTGATGGCTTCGCCCGGCGTTGCGGTCGCGCAGTCCCCGCCGACTCCGGCGACGCCGCCGGCCCAAACCGCGCCGCCCGCGCCCGCCGACAACTGCTCGCCGATGCAGCCGGTGCCGCCGCGCGGGACCATCGCGCCGGAGGGTTCGACCACGGGGCAGGCGGCCGAGTCGCTTGGTGACAGGCTGGCAAAGTCCGACGGCGTATTGTGCCCGCCAAGCGGCGTCGACCCGGAAATCCGTGCGCCGACCCCGGAGACCGGCAACACGCCGGTGATCCCGCCGCCCGGCAGCCCCGGCGGCGATCCCCGCGTGCGGCCGAAATAGCCGCTGAGTACAAGTACTTGGCGGAGCGATGGGGTTTGCTTGACATGCCCAAGCCCTGCTTCTTATATGCCGCGCGTTCGCGACCGCGGCAGTCAAGGCCGTGCCGTCGGATGCCGTGGCGGGGTAGCTCAGCTGGTTAGAGCACGGGAATCATAATCCTGGGGTCGGGGGTTCGAGTCCCTCTCCCGCTACCACTAGTCCCCCACCCACAGAACGCCTCAAGAACGGAGCGCCCAAAAGCTCCTGTAGGCGGCCTTTAATCTCTACTTCAAAGCCCTTCACTCCGGGTTCCGCGTGCACCACGACGCTGTGAAGAAGCCGCCGCAGGGGCGCGATTAGTTCGGGCCGCTCGGCTGCCTCTTCGTCGTCTAACGCTTCACGCATTGCCGCAACGTCTTTCAGATAGTTCTTGATTGCGGCCGGGTGGATCGAAACCAACTTCCTCTTGTCGTCCGCTGCCATGAGTTGTTCCGCGATGGAAGCCTTCTCAGCGTCCAAAGCTTGGGCCTTGGGAATGATGGCATCGGCAGGCAGGCCCTGTGCGATGGAGTCGACCAAACGACCTAGCTCGCGCTTTATCTCCCCGAGACGGCGTTCAAGCTTTGCGCGGTCTTTGACGGCGCCACGGGCCAGCTGCGTGCGTTCGTCATTATATGCCGTCAGATAGACCTTGAAGTAATCGGCGTCCTTCAGCACCTCGCGCAACCCATCGAGAACGGCAGCTTCGATCTTGCGGCGATGAACCATGCGGCTATTCGTGCAGGACCCGCTCTCACGGTAGGTTGAACACTGCACGCGCGGTTCGCCACGATGAAGACCGACCGACCCCATGCCGCCGCCACACGTCGGGCAGCGGAGCAGGCCGCTCAGCAATCGCGCGACGCGATGCTTCGGCTTCGTGTGCGGTATGATGCGCCGCTTTGCCTGGACCGCCTCCCATGTCCCATCGTCGACAATGCGGAGATGCGGCGCGGCTGATCGCTTGTGCTGTGTAATGGGATTCGGTCGCGAAAGCCGTTTGCCGGTCTCCGGGTCTTTGACCATACGGACCTTGTTCCAGACGATCTGCCCAACATAGATTTCGTTCAGGAGAATGCCGTTGCCGCGCTGAACGCTGCCGTAGATCGTCGAAGCGTTCCAGCGAATTCCGTGCGGCGGTTCGACCCCGTCGCCGTTCAAGCGGCCAGCGATGTCGCGAGCCGTGTAGCCATTGGCGAACTCCTTGAAGATGCGGCGAACGATCTTGGCCTGATCTTCGACTATCTCAAGCTCGCCTGCGCGCCCGGCTATCGGTCGATAGCCGTAGGCTTTGCCGCCAGCATGCCTGCCGTCCCTAATAACGCCTTCCATACCGCGCCGCGTGTGCAGGACTAGGTTTTCGATAAACATCTCGCCCATCAACGCGCGTAACGCGCCGTCAATCTTGGTCACCTTGCCCGTGGCAGTGTGAATCGTGATGCCGAGAAATTCGAGGCTCTTGCGTGCGGTGTGCCAATCACCTTGGTCCCGCGAGATGCGGTCAATGTCTTCAGCCACAAGAACGTCGAAGCTCTTCGCTTCGGCTGCACGCATCATCTTCTGAAAGCCCGGCCGGTTCGCAGCCGACGTACCCGAGATAGCCCGATCATCGAATACCGCGACAACCTTCAGTCCTTCGCGGGCGCATAGCTCGCGACAAAGCGCAATCTGGTCTTCAATGGATTTATCGTTCTGGTTTTCAGAAGAGAAGCGGGCGTAGATAGCGGCGCGAAGCATCAGTTCAACTTCCTAGATTGGGCCTCGTGATCTTGGCGCGCCGCGTACCTAGCCAAAGCCTCAACGAAGGCGACAATGTCGGGGTCAAGTGTACCCCGGCCGTTGCGCCTGGGTAAGCCCTGTGGGGCCGCCAAGACCCCTCCCGGTCCACAGGTATTCAGGCCTTTTGGGCCCGATTGAGATCCAGAGTGGGGAAAACTAGCCATAGCGATTCACCAACGCCGAACAGCTCGCGGCTGCCCGGGAAGTTCGGAGGAAACAGTACGGCCCTAGCGGGAGACGCGCGGACCGCGCTTTTGCGGTTGCGTTGGTTTTGTTTTCCGCCCGAGCGAGAGATGCGTTCGGGTTCTGAGGTCAGGCTTATTCCGAAAGGTCCCGTTTCTGCAATTTAAAACACAGTCGGACCTTTTGGACGGTCCGCGTCGGGGCGAACCGCGAGGCACCAAAGCCTTATCGCCCCTCAGGTCGGCGGGGGGGCAGCCGGGAAAAGTAGTCGAAAAAGCCAATCTTTTTTGGCCCCATGGCTCAAAACGTTCGGCCATGTGTTGGAATATCGGAAGAGGGTAGCAACGGCTTTTAATTGCTCGATTGAGCCGAACTGTGTTTTTAATTGCCCGATTGAGCCGGACTATGTTTCTCTACTCAAGTTACGGGGCCAGCCGCTCCGAAGTTACCTCGCGCAAGCCGTAAGCTCTCGCGCCCCTAGGGGTTAAAAAGCGAGGCCGTCCCGCGAGCGTCCCGACGGGGAAATACCCGCGTCGGGCTGGTTCAGACAACCATCACACCTAACCGATCTTGACGGCACTCGAAAGCTGCATGCTTTCGGCCGATGATGGAGCCACATCTATGTCTATCGATACCAACACGTCCACGTGCGATCTTATGTTCATGAGTGACATCCGTGCGCACTACGGGCGCACAGGCCGCCCGGCCTCGCGGAGTTTCATTTATGAAGCAGAAGCGCGGGGTGACATTCCGCCTTCAGCAAAGTTCGGCCATCAACGCGTATGGTCCCGCAAGGCCGTCCAGGCCAAGGACGCCGCGCGTTTCGGGGCCGCAATAACAGGCCACAAAGCGGCTGCCGCCTAACACCCCAAAATCCCGCGCCACGCCCTTCGCGCCACACCGCGCGAACAGCCCGACGTGCGCGCCACCACCGAGAGCGACGACTATGCCGAAGGTTTTACCCCTGACGCGGCAACGAGTAAGCCTCGCGCCCGCCAACACCACGACGCGCCTCGCGAACTAACGCATCTACCAACTTTGAGGACAGAAACATGACCACTTCCAACAATTCCGAGATTATCGCGCTCTGCCTTCTCGTCGACTGCGACGGCGTCGCGCCGTACATCGCCTGCCGTGAGGACAGTGACGAACCGCAGCTATATGACGTTGACTATGACGCCATGTACGACGTCCAGGATTATGAGGCACGGGGTCTGAAGTCTCGCATCATTCCGATATTGCGTCACCGCAGCCGACATGGTCTCGACTTCGTTACAACCGGCGACTGCGCCGTCGCCCCGGCTGGCTTCAACGAGATAAAGGACGACGAACCGGCTTATGCCCCGTGGTGCTCCCGCGTGGATGCATGGTCTCGACTTCGTCCCCGGCGTGAAGAACCGAGGCGCCTGAGATGAGCCTTGAACGCAAAATGCTGCGCATGCGCGCCCAACTTCTGAAGCACGCAAAATCGTTGCCTCAGATTCCCTTCGACCAAGTGCAGAAGCCCGGCACCGTAACGCATGCGATTTTCGCGCACGATGCGGCATGTCGCGCCGCGCGAACGCATCGGCTTACGGATTGTAGCTGCGCCGCCGATGTTTCTTTTCACCGCGAACCGGCCGAGTGAGCATAATGACGACCAATGTAGTATGCTTGCCGGACAATACGAAGGCCCGAAGGCTGACTAACCGCGAAATCGCAGACGTGCTCGCCTCGGCTGGCGTGTATGTGTTTCAGACGATAGCTAAAACGCCGATCACGCCGCGATTCAATAGGGCTGACGACGCGCTCACGGTAGCCGAGGTCGAAGAAGCCGTCGAAGAGTTCGAAACGAAGCACAAATACAAGCCGGTACAGGTTGGGGCCACGCGTGATCCCAAAAAGATCAAAAAGATGTACATGCGCAACATCGACGCCATGTGGTCGATCTCGTGCGGGCCGAGCAGGATTGTAGTTATAGACGCCGACCGAAAGGACGGTGGACCGGAAAAAATCGCAGCGCACTTCGAGAAGCATGGTCTGCCCGAAGGGTGCGTCGTCGTGCCGACTCAGAGCGGGGGCCGACACTACTATTTCAGCGAC
The DNA here is from genome assembly GCF_900129505.1 of Bradyrhizobium erythrophlei. NCBI lineage: Bacteria > Pseudomonadati > Pseudomonadota > Alphaproteobacteria > Hyphomicrobiales > Nitrobacteraceae > Bradyrhizobium > Bradyrhizobium erythrophlei. Next base: position 4,010,803 of record NZ_LT670818.1, read on the forward strand.
CCCGATGGTAAGTTCACTAACAGCGCAGGACTTCTAAAAACGGATTACGGCTGCGACGTTCGCGGTAGGGGCGGTCAGTGCGTTGCGCCGGGCAGCATTCGCGAGGACGGCAAGAGCTATGGCACTAGGAAGGATCTTCTGGCGCTTCGAGATGCGATACGCGACGGCACGCTGCCGCAGTTGCCCGATCATATCGTCGAGCTGATCGGCTCCGCTGGCGCAGCAAGCAAGAGCGTAACCGAGACCGAGCTGCTCCCCATCATCCAAGAGCTGCAAGAGACCGATTGGCCGGATCACGCCGATCTGTTCGATCCCGATCTCGGAACCTACGATCTCGAAGCGCTAAGGGCGAGCAACCCCGCGTTCGCCGAAGCGTACGACAACCCCGACAGCGATGTCTCCACCGGAAGGTGGGCGCTCGCGCAGGCAGTGTTGAAGAAGATCAGGATGCCCGTCACCCACCTCGCGGTGCTCTATGAGGGATGGGGCCACGCAGGCAACCAGACCGACGACGGCAAGGGCAGTGGCAACTACAATCTGCGCGACATCGCTCGCGAGTGGTACAAAAATCAAGGCGTGTACCAATCGGATGGCGCGGCGATGGGCGCTGTCGTCGACCCTGACGAAGAGTCCGAGCCGGAGCCGCGTGGCCTTCTATCATTCGCAGCGGACATCGCGCGCTTCACGGACCCCGAACATATCATCGAGAACCTGTGCGCGCCCGGCCAGCTCGGCATGATCCACGGCGCGTCGAACGTCGGCAAAACCTTCGCGGTGATTCATTGCGGCGAAACGGTTGTCGCCGGAGACAAGTATTTCATTCGCAACGTCGAGCAGTCCGGCGTGCTCTATTGCTTCGGCGAAGGCCGCGAAGGCTTTCGCAACCGCCTCGCCGCCTACCGCCGCCACCACAGCGGCCTAGACAACAAGGGTATGATTGTGCGCGACGGTATCCCGAACCTCGGCACGAAGCTCGCCAGGGCGATCAAGGAACTGTCCAAGGCGATTGACGAGTCGAACGAGATGTACGCCGAGCACGGCATGAAGCCGGTCAAGCTGGTGTTTCTAGACACGTTCGCCAAGGCGATAGCTGGGGCGCAAGAGAACGACACGTCGGTCGTGCAGCCGATCCTCAACGCGCTGCGCAAGCTGGCGCGCGACAAGGGCGTCTGCATCATACTGATACATCACAGCGGCAAAGACACGATGCTCGGCGCACGCGGTTCGAGCGCCATCATCGCCGACATGGATTTCAATCTTGAGATCGTCGACCACAACGAGGCGAAGAAGCGCAAAATCAAAGGGGTCAACCCCGGCCAGCTTGCGATCATCTCGCCGAAGATGCGCGACGCCAATAAGAGCGGCATCCACGTCTTCAAGCTCGAAGAGGTCGAGCTAGGCCATAACAAATGGCACAACCCCGTCACGTCGATGGTTGTCACCCCCATCCTGCCGTCCGATGGCGCAGCCATGGGCGCTGTGACCGATGACGAAGAGCCCGCCGCGACTGCCGACGCCCTGACGGCCGATCAGAATCGCCAGGACGAGGCGAAGCGCCAAGCGTTGCTGGTCAAGGTGCGCGAGGCGATGTCAGGCGTGTCCAAGATCGTCGGCGCAGAGCTGCAAGCGCCGCTCGCCGAGATCGAGCGCAAGCTGAAGGTTCTCGACGATCTGAAAAAGGATAGCGGCACGAACTACGCTCGCGAGCTGAAGCAGCTTCTATTCCGTGGCGAGCCCGCCGAGCTGCTCGACAATGGCTGGCTGAGATTCCAACCGGGCACCGGCCGCAAACCGAGTTGCCTGATCTTCACGCCCAAGAGGAACACATGACGGGGGCACCCGATTTTATACGCGGCGGCCAGGGCTATTGGAAGGTCCACAACGTGCCCCACGTTCGCAAGCTCGACGGCCAGCCCACAATGCTGACCGTTTGGAAATCCTTCTGTGCGAAGTGCGGAGGCCCGTTCGAGACGACCATCAGCGCCGCCGACGAGAGGGGTCCGCAGAACAGACGGTGCTTCGATCACCGCGCGCCGGGCAGGGCGGTCGAGCGTCGGAAACGGAAAAAGAAGAAATAGAGCCGCCTCCCGGCGGTTTTCTTTTGGGTCGGAATCAGCCTGTTTCCGAGGCGTCCTAACAGCCCTTGATGAATTGAAGCCGTTGAAAACATAGGGGTTCTAGGTTTTCGCTTCAAACGCATCAACGGTAAGCACGGATCGCGCGTACGGTTCGGGAGGGCTCGGCGACAGCGGTTTGAAGCGTTTGAAGCGATGGCTTGATGAATTGTAGTATTTGAAATCATTTAGCTTTTAGCTTTTCGCTTCAAACGCTTCAAACTCATCAAAAATGGCTTTTCGGCTCCAACGCTTCAAACTCATCAAGCACCCCCCCTACAGAGTAGGGGGTGCTGGTGGAAGCGTTTTGAAGAGCCAAACGTCGGACAGTCTGAAAGTCGCAACGCCGCTCAGTTCGTTAGTATCGCTTGTGAAGAAGGTGGGGTGATAAAACACTTCGTTACCGGAGCAGCATGATCGACCCCCATGCTTTCACCAACCCGTAGCGCCTTCACGATCTGCTTTCGCTGCGCGGGTCTCAACGGGATGAAACACCCAACTGGATCATCTAAAATCTTTGGCGGGTAGCACCGAGCCTGCGCATGTTTTCAATGGCCCCGCAGCGCCCTTCTAACCGTCCTCTCATGCGTTTGTTTGCGATGGATGGGGGGTTGGGGTCTGCTTGTGGCACGCGCCCCCTAAACCGCCCCCTTGCGCCCTTCGACCTTTCGTATGTAGCACCGTGCAATTTAACGCGCGGGTCCCTCCCGGCGGGGGGTGGCCCACCGGGGGCATTCGCCGCCCCCGAGAAATCGCACCACTTTATCGAAAATCGTGACTCTTGATCGCGCGGCGGTTGGTCGAGTTATTGCTTCCCCAGACGGCCCATGCTGCCTCTATTCGCGATGCGCTCGTATAAACCCCATTCAGCTGTTGGCCTCCACCGTTGATGGGTCATTCAGTCGGGCAGGGTTTGTAGTGCGGCCGTGTCGTCTCACCAGGTGCAGGTGATGGCTTTCGATGTTTGACGGGCATCTGACAGCTCATCTATCTATCGCGGGGTGAAGCCGCCGGCGCAATTGCGGACGGGGGAAATAAAGGCGACGCTAGGTGTCATTCCAAAATGCGCTAACAGGTTGCGACAACCGAGGCGAGCCGATAAGATATATTCAATTCAGGCCTGCATTGCGGTTAAGCTTGTGTGGTGACCAATGATGCTGACTTTACGCGCGCTTGCATTCCCCACTACCGTCGGTGTTTACCTCCTTCTTTCGTTTAGCCAGGTTTTCGCCGACGGTGCTTCGCTTCTCGCCGAAGGAGAGGTCGTCGAGACGGTATTGTCTGATGCTATGCCCAATGAAGCTGGGAAATGGGTCACCAAAGTACAGCAAATATTCAATTCGGATTTGCAGAGGATTGAACGACGAGAATATGAGTATTTTGATCCTATCCCAAGTCGTCAATTAGACGTCACCTGGTATCCAAAAGTCTTTAAGCTCGACAAAGCAGGCCGAATTACTGGCGTTGGTCGTTTAGTGTGGAGAGAGCGAAGCAGTTTGGTCTGGGACCCTAACGGTATTGTCGGTATCTTCGACGGAGAAATGCGACAGGGGCGTCCCAATGGCCAGGGCGAATGGATCTCCAATGCGGGTCTCGTGTACGACGGCGCGTGGAAAGATGGGAGGCCCAACGGTTATGGGCGTCTGAAGCTGCCGAGCGGCGAAGAATATACGGGTGAACTTGCGAACGGAAAAGCTGAGGGTAAGGGCCGTGTGTTTGACGTAACGGGAGAAGTTTTCGAAGGAACGTTTTCTGGCGGCCTGCGCCACGGTCGAGGGACGAGTTATCTCCCGTCAGGTTTTTCATACAACAGTATTTGGGCTCGGGGCGTAGAAGAGCCGCTCTCTCGTCGTGTGCGGCTTGCGCAACTCGGTTCATCGGGATTGGGCTCAGAAGATTTCCGCTTCGGCGTCACTGTTCAGGAAAAGCCGCGTTTGCGAGGAACAGTAGCTGACCCTGAAACCTTTGTGACGTATCATGCCTCGGTCGGCAAAGAGGTGAAGGTCGAGCCTGCCAACAAAGATCTTATGGCTATCTGGAAAGGGAACGGCGAGATTCAGACGGAGCCGGGTGACGAATTCCGCGACGGTTTGATCGGGTTTAACAAGAAATATATCGACTCTCTTCCGCCGACTTTTGTCTTGGAATTTCAGAACCGCTCTTCAAGTCCAATTGAAATTCGGTCGCTGAAACTAGATGTCGCAGAAAGCCGTACCGATCTCCAACCTGCTATTCAGATGATGGTTTCGGGCGACTACATTTGCCAAGGCGACACCTTCTCAGCTATGTACAAACTGCAGAATTTCGGTTGGTCACCGGCAAGAGGCGCCGAATTGCACTTCTCTTTTATTTCACCGGATCAAAAATCTGTGCCGCAGCCGCAGGTTACAAAGCCGATTGGAGATTTTGCTGGTAACAAAGAGGTCAACTTAGAAAGTGAATTGGCGCAAGCACACGTTAATGTGGCGCGGCTTAAGCAGTTAGCGAAGCGCGGTATCCCCTGTCCATCGGGTAGCTTGAATGCTTGCTTGGAAAACGCCCGGTCAAATCCGTTGTTTGGTACGCTCGGGCCAAAGCTCGGGCTAAATCAGAGCCAAATCGTTGTCAATGCTGCCGGATCTCTGCAATACAGTTGGGTAGATAGCCAAGGGAAAGAACACAATCGCTCGTCTCCTTTCAGGGTAGCTGTTGGGCTTGGGAAAATTGTCGAGCAGACGGAATGCGGAGAGGGACCTGCAATTCAACCAGTCAAAGTGGATTCAACGAAGCTAGATCTTGACAAGACGAATTATACTATTCCTATCCAATTTGAACGAAAGATTGAAGCAAAGAAGATGGCTCGCTTCACGCTTCCGCTTGATGCAGTGAAGTCCTCAGAGCATTCTTTCCGCATCATTGCGAATCTCTCGGATGGACGTGAGATAACGTCGCTGCCAATTAGGCTTTTATATTACCGTCCAAAGCCTCTGGCGGAAAACTAGCGGTAAGGAGTTGGGTTAGCGGCAGCGCCCAGGTCGTAGAAATTAGGAATCGGTATCAACCGAGCAGCGAAGGTGCCTTGTTTAAATACGCGCAGCTCTAACAAAGCGCCGCTTCCACGTGGGCTTCGCTGATCAAATAAAAAATTTCCTAGTGAATAGACCATCAAAGATTGTCCGCTTCCAACCATAGCTAGGTTAGTGCTCGCCTGGTGGCTATGTGCACCTATCACCAAATCTATGCCGCAAGATGCAAGGCGTTCCGCAATGTCTTTTTCTTGCTGTCTCGGCGACGATACATATTCAGCCCCCCAATGCACCAGGGCAACGAGGGGTGGTGCAGCTACCACATTGCAAACCTTTTGGATGGAGCTCTTCAACGAGCTGCTATCGGGCGCTATAACAGCATAATTTTTGAAGTCGCCTGAGCCGACGAAGTTTAACGTCAGCAATCTGAATGCACCAAGGTCGGTAACGCCCATGTGGTGGAGTCCGCGAATATTTCTCCGACTCAACGCTTTTTCGCTTGCTGCCATGCCATCCGACCCAAGATCGAAGCTATGGTTGTTCGCCAACCCGGCTGCAGTTGCGTTGATCTCCTGCAGGATCGGTCCTGCTAGCCTATCGTCCATTATATGACGCTCAGTGGGCACACCAATTGGTGGGTCATCGGAGATCACGCCCTCAAGGTTCACGACCATCGGGAGGCCATTCGTATGGTGTATTATCTCGCTGACGATAGTCGCTCTTGCAACAGAGTTAAAAAGCAATGGATTGAACCCGCGCCCGAGGAAGACGTCGCCGCCGAAGAACGTGGTCTGTTGATCTTTGTACATTAGCTGAGACAGATCAGCAGGATCTTTCGCGTAAGCAGTAACAACATAACTTGTCGAAGGTGCGTCGTGATCCGTATATTCGGATGAATTCCTATTCGCTAACACTGCCGAGTGGCTGCCAAAAACATCGCGCTGCAGTCGCATCTGAACATACTGCGCCGCTTTTGAATCGAGATGGTCCGCTTGACGTAGGTCCGCAATTATTTCGGGGTCACCTTGTGAAATGACGTTTAGTGTTTCTTGATCTCGAAATCGCGCGACCCTAGGCAGTAGGTAGTGAGAGTAGTCCGTGGATTGGACAATGAGTGTGCGAGGCGTAATGATTTGCGTGAGCAAATCAACAATCGCTTTCCATTGCGTTTCGTCCGCTTGAACCTGCAATGCTATTGGGACAATCGGTGTGTCAGGAAATACTGCCCGTAGAAAGGGCAGTACGGCAGTAATTCCATGCTCTTGCGAGAAAAGATCAGAATCGTCCACCAAATCCGACCTCTGTATCAGAAATGTAGCTGCTGCTACATCGGTGGATGTTGGCCCGAAGGCCGTCTCAAAGTCGCGCCGAGTAGTCGCAATGGGAAGGCGGCTCTTTCTGAAGTGGTCGGGGGAAATTACGACTATGTGGTCGTACTTGTTCCCCGCTGCTGCCCAGATCCCTCTCGCGATCAGATCCGCAGCGAGCAAATGATGTGGGACGGTAACGCCTGTGATCGGCAAGGGTGTCGAACGTGTTGGACGTTCTCTCTCCAGAGCATCGCTAAAGACAGAGGTATCAGCCGGATTCCGAGGAAAGCGCTCGAGGACATCCGAAGCATTTGCAGCAGTATTTGCGATGCCGACAAATATTAAGGCCAGCACACCGGAGTACTTACTACGTCTCATTGTTTCTTTCCCCGCACTGCCTTGCTGTCAAATTAGTGTGCTACTATAAGTAGCGTATCTGCACAGGGTTAGCTAGTTCGTGATGAATTTGGACCTTACGCCACCGGGCGCTCCGATTGAACAGGAGCAAAAGGAAGCTACTGAGGCGCTGGACGCCGGGCGAGAAGCTTTAGACAGCGCAGCAGCAATTAGCTCGGCTCTCTGGCTGTCATATCTCTTTCTCTCTTTCTATCTCGCAATCGCCGTGGGGGCTGTGACGCATTCAGATCTGTTGTTCGAAAATGCAGTGAGGTTGCCATTTTTGAGCATAGAACTGCCCTTGGTTGCTTTTTTTGCAGTAACACCAATTTTGTTTTTAATTATGCATTTATACGTCCTCACGCATTTCGTACTTCTTGACCAAAAAGCCCAGCGCTTCATTGAGGTGTTATACGAGCGGTTTCCAGCTGCAGGGCTACCGGGAATGACAGACGAAGAGTGTCGGGTAGCGCGCGAAAGAGTTCGCAAAGCGCTCTCCATGAATATCTTTATTCAGTTCATGGTGGGCCCGGACGGCGTTCGCAACGGCTATTTCGGAGCTCTATTAACGGCAATTGCGTGGATAACGCTGTTAGTATTGCCGCTGATACTGCTGCTTGGTTTGCAGATCCAGTTTTTGCCGTTTCATGAGACGTGGGTTACCTGGGAGCACCGGTTTGTACTTGTAGTCGATATAGCATTCATATGGTGCTTTTGGGAGCAGATAGGGGGTAAACCACTCGTCGATGGAGGAGTTGGGACGAGCATTCGTTGGGGGCGGGCGCTATCGAGCCTTATTGTTTGTGTTGCGATCATTTGGTTTTCTTGGGCCGTTGCGACGTTCCCAAGTGAGTGGCAGGGAGCCGCAAGCCCTTCGTTTTTAAGAGCTGCGTTATTCGAAGGCCCGATTGATCCGAACACCCATCGACGCACGAGCATATGGACGAACAGTCTCGTGCTACCACGCCTTAATATATACGATCTCCTCAAGGTGGATGACCCGAAGAAGAGCGATTGGCGAAAGTATTTGCTATCTGTCCGCGGTCGCGACTTGCGTGGGGCGATTTTCGATGACTCGTTTTTGGAGAGAACGGATGCGCGAGGAGCAGAGCTTCAGGGAGCATCATTCTCGGCGACCGATCTTCGATCTGTCTCGTTAAATGATGCACATCTCCAAGGGGCGGATTTGTCGAACGCGAACTTGGCTGGTGCGAGCGCGATCCGCGCTGAATTCGCGGGAGCTAGCTTAATCGGGGCGAATTTGCGCGGAGCTAACTTCTCGTTCGCGCGCTTGCAAGCTGCTAATCTTTCTTGGTCGATTTTAAACGGAAGTATATTCCAATCGGCCGATTTGCGAGCGGCTAAATTGTTTGGTGCGCAGATTCGTGGTGTGTCGTTTGTCGACGCTCAATTGCAGGGCGCCATTTTTGATGAGGCGAGGGGCTCCGTTGTTTCCCTTGATAGAGCACTGCTTTGGCGAGCATCGTTTCGAAAAACAACGTTGTCTCAGTTGTTCGGCTCACCCAAATGGCTGCCTTTACATATAGCCGGTGCTGCATGGGGGCCAAAAACTTACGAAGAGCTTGTAGGTGTCCTTGCTTCGGTACCAGCTGATCGAAGAGAACAGGCGCTGATCTTGGTGAAAGCTCTTGATTGTTCAAACTCGGGGCAATCGGCCGCATGTGATCCATCGGTAGAGGCCTCAAGTGAGGTAGCGGGTTGGAAAAATCAGATCACGGGCTTGGTAGTTGCCGCACCAGTGTTTGAAAAGTCGCTAGCTGGGCAATACTCGGGGTTGATTTGCAATGGGGAGGGAGATGCTTCGGCAATTCTTCGGTCGTTGGCAAGGGCGGGAGTTCCACAGGCCGGTGGTAAGGCAAAGTTTGTTGGAATGTTAGCGACCGGACCGGAGGTTAATGGGCTGGTCAAGGAAATCCTTGACGAGAAAAAGTGTAAGATCGCCGCTCACCTCAGCGATGAAGATCGGTCGGCTCTGGCGACGCTACTGAGCGGTCAACATTTTACCGCCGACGGGCTAGAAGAGCCAGAGTTGAAGTGAAGGTCGCGATTGATGCTAGCGGCTCTGACCTAATTGTCTTCTCCCCGGAATTGGCTCCTTGTCGCGGCTTCAATCGCCAATACCGCGTCCCGTTTCTCTTCGAACATATGCCAGCGCGCATAGACCGCGTTCCTGCGCGGCTTGCCGACTGAACCGTCGGCTGAACTCCTCCTTGAGAGGATTCTGGCCAAAGTCGACACCCTTTGTGCGGAGCGCGACCGGCTCAAGAAGGACTTGCCGGGTCATACGATGTCTCAATCGACCAGTACGCGGAAAAAGGCTTTGGGGAATCGTGAGTTCTTTTTGAACAAGCCGCATGGGATTGGCGGTATTGGCAATGAAGACAAACTTTAATCACTGAGTAAATTGGAACGGCAGATAAAGGCACAAGTTATTCAAGCGCGGTCAATCTTGACCTCAAATAAGGGTGTAACTATATGCTCTCTATCAATCAAACTAACTTTGCCGATTATGTCGGCAGGACTATTCGCGCCCAAAAGGCCTCTGAGGTCTTGGAAGGTGTAGTACGTGGCCGCAGTAATGCTGTTGTGGCCGATAAGAATGGGAAACCTGTTCATCCGATAGAAATCGAAACCAAAACCGAGATCATGGCAGTCGTGCTCGATGACGGTTGGACTGTAACTCTGAACTAAAGTGATGGCCCCTTCGGGGGCCATTGCCTTTTGACCTTCGAGCAGCGCCGATACTTACCCTAGTTCCACGCCACTGATTGCGCAGTGGGGCCGCCTGTCCCCGGGCGAGAGAGTTAAGCTGTCAGGGCGGTCCGGCGTGATGTAATACGGACGCGTGCAAGCCGTGCCGCTCTATCTGCCCGAAATTGTGCTTCTGTAAGGAGCACTGTCAGTAAAGCCTTTTCGATGTCACCTTGATTGGCGATCAGGTCGTATCTTTCGCGGGACCAATCGGCTCCCGGTATGCTCGCCGGTTCGGGCAATTTTAGAAAGCCGGTGAGCGCCATTCTGTAGAGCAGTGGCGCATAGCCAAAGAGGTTTCGCTTCGAGCGTTTCACGATCAGACCGTTCGCGTCTACAGAGTTGCCGTGGAGAAAGTCATTTCTCACCCGATAAATTTCGCCGTATATCCAGCATCCCAGATTGCGCCTGCTTCTCGATAGGTAGGGTATGAATTGTTTTCGCTTTGTCTGCTTGCCTCGCCAAGGGGTGTCGCCGAGTTTGTCGTATACATCCCACAGGCGAACTTGTCCTCTCCCGTGTGGGTCAGAATTTCGAAAGCGCTTACCTACAGACCGATGTTCCGTCCCAATGCGAAATTGGTAAGATCGGCGCCCGCTGGAATTTTGGATGCAGCAACAGCCATATTTAGGGATCTGAACCAGGCGCGGTCCGCCCATGTAGGCTTCTGCGAGCCGTAACGTATGCGCCACCGTTCCAATAACGCCCCTAAGAGTGGGGCATCAGCGCTCATGTGGTTGAATTCGAGCGGCGACAGAATAGGAGACGATTGCCCTTAGGCAATAGGAGGACGGGCGTCCACTCGTGCATGATTATCAACCCCCGAAAGCTGGGTTATACCCTGGTTGAGATGGCCAAGAAGACTGCCCCTGTCGAATTCAGTGAAGATATTGCTCTCAGGGTGTGCGGCTTCATTTCAGAAGGCCCTAGGGGCCTTTCTGCCCATCAGTCTCTTTCCACACGTCGGGACCGCCAAAATACTTCTTTTTCCAAACATTCAGTTGTTGCAGGTAAATGGCCTTCGTCGTGAGCGTTCTCTCGTCTACGTCCTTGAAAGAGGCCGAGAAGACGGCGCCCGCATTGCAGATCATCTTGACCGCCTCGCCCATCCAGGCCTCGAAGTTCAACTCGCGATAGAACGGCCCTATTTCCCCCAGCATCTCGTTGACCGTCATTCTGAAGCCGCTTGGGGTCGCATGTGTGGCATAATGCGAAATGAGATCATAAATCTCCTTGCGCTTCCCCTCTTTGAAACCATCGCGTGAGTCGAGCGCGTTTCTAATCGCATTGGGACCGTACCTCCCTTTTAGTTCCTGTTGGCTCGCATTCTTCCACCCTGTGATCTGGTCCGGGCTGCTTCCCAGATAGTCGACAAGGAAGAACGTTTCGAGGAAGTCACGAAGAGATGAGAACGCGCTTTGATAGTACCCCGAGTAAGCTAGTTTGATCGAGGCGGCAGCCGTATTGAACAGTCTGATTCCGAGAAACTGCATCGTCAGTTCGTCGTCGCTCTTGTGCTGATACTCATGCAGGAGTGCCCATATCATATTCATCGCCTCTCGGATGATATGAATGTGGTCTCTCAGGTCGTCCCTGGATGCCACGAACTTTTGATGCTCGCCACGTAGTCGCTCCTCCTCCCGGTGAAGAGTTTCAAGATTGTCGGTAACTTTCAGTATGGCCACCGGCTGTTTCCGTTTGAAAAAACGCGCCAAATAAGCGCAGATTCGCATCTGCAAACGTTTCATAGCATAAGCCGCGCGCTCGCGCTCTGGCCTGGCTCGCCATAACCCATCTTCGCAAATTCGTGTTGTGGCAAAAGTTCATCACGACTAGAATCCGAGCACAGGCGGAGGATACGAACTGCGGGACCGCATGCTCCGAAAGGCGTGCGGTTCTTTCGTGTTGATGCGGGCAGGCGAGTTGCCGGGTGATCCTGAAGTCGAAAAGCCTTACGGTCTCGCAGACGTGTTTGATTGGTATCGGGATTGCCCCGAGCAGATCGAACGGGCGGTGATAGGCGCGCTTGAATCATCAGGACCTCGTCGCGCTCGGCTACTTTTAAATGGTTAACGATTTCTAAGGATGCTATCGCTAACCTCCCGCGTGTGGGGGATTAGTTATGAACGAGTGGGGCTTTGCGGCGGAGGTAAGCAAGTGGTGGGAGAAGGCAGCCGCCGCTAATCCAGTTTGGCGCTTCAATAAGGTGCATGTCGAGAAAGAGGTTCCGGGCGGTAGGCTGCGGAGCGACTTGGTTGTATTTGGCGATGCGCCTGCGCTTTGTGGCGAGATTCGCTTGCCGGATCACCAAAACTCTTCTCCGTTAGACTTCGACAATCTCAAGGACGCTGTAAACAAGGCGCAGTCTCACGGCTGCCGATGGGCCTTTACGTCGGACGCGAAATCGCTGTTTCTCATCGACACACTTCAAACCGGCTCGCTCATAACGAAGATCGTTCACAAGGAAGTCTTAGGCGACGCGTTCAAACGCGAGGACCTCGACGATCCGCAGGTCTTGCAGAGAATCTCAAAGGCATGGATAAGCGCCTTTCATGATATAGCCCCCATCGTCGCCGGGATAACAAAGCCGGTCGGCATGGCGGCTGACGCCCTGTTTGTCGAAGCGCTCCGAGAGCTGATGTCCGCGCCTGTTGCGGCGATCCGCGACGCATTGCACGCGAAGCGATCTACCAACACCAAGTTTCAGAACGAACTCATTGAGTGGATGGTCGATGAACAAGGATGGGCGCATGATCCTTCGAGGTGGGAGGAAGAGATCAATCGCGCGGCTAAGTTGACTGCGTACGTATTTGTTACACGCTTGATGTTCTACGAAGCGCTACGCCGCTCTAAGCCCCAGCTTGGTCCCTTATCGTTTCCGCCGGAGCCGAATAACAGTAGCAAGCTCGCGGCTCAGATGCTGACGTTTCAGCTTGACGAAGCACGGCGGCTGTCGGGTGACTACGACACGCTGTTCTCTTGGGATCGCGTGTCAGAGTACGCGCTGATAGCGGATGCTTGCGTGCCATTTTGGCGACGCATGATTCAGCACATAGAACATTTTGACCTCAGCACTATCGACCACGACATTCTAGGGCGCCTCTTCGAGCGGTTGATTGAGCCTCATGAACGTTACGAGTGGGGCCAGCATTACACCTCATCCGATGTTGTCGATCTGATGCTATCGTTTGCGCTGAAGACCGGGGAAGGAAACGTACTCGACCCTGCGGTTGGCGGCGGGACATTCCTGGTTCGTGCCTATGTCAGGAAGAAAGCGTTGCAGCCGGGCAAGACTCATCAACAACGCCTCGAAGAGCTTTTTGGGACCGATGTGTCTCGCTTCGCCGCGACCATTGCAACGGTCAATCTCGCAATCCGGCAATTGGAGTTTGAGAACAACTATCCTCGAGTCGCAACAAAGAGCTTCTTTCGTACCGAACTCGGCGAGGAATTGATGCAGTTGCCGCTTCAATCGACATCTGCAAGCTTGCCGGTGAAGAGTCCGGTTACTCTTCCGCCTATGCGCGCCGTCGTGGGAAATCCGCCTTATGTGCGAATCCACAAGCTTGGCCGCGACCGGCAGATGGAGGCGGCAAGCATTCTCGGGCGAAGCGGTCTTGTGCGATCTCCGTCGAGAATGCCGAAGTCAGCAAACTACCATGTATACTTTTGGTTTCACGGTGCGAAATTTCTCGAACCGGGCGGTTATCTAGCGCTGTTAACTGCGGGCGAATGGCTGGATAGCGACTATGGGGTCGTGTTGCAGGAATGGCTTTTGAACAATTTTAAGATTGAAGCCTTCATCGAGAGCGGCGCTGAAGCCTGGTTCTCGGAAGCGCGAGTCGGAACAGTCGTGACTATAGCAAAGCAATGCTCTGACGAAGCGGAGCGCGAGGCTAATTTGGTGCGGTTCATCACGCTTCGTCGAACACTTCGATCCTTAATCGGACTGCATGAATCCCTCGAAGCCCACATTGGTGCAGTTGACGGGCTTCGGGACAAAATATTGAATTTGTCCGGCGACGGGGAGTCCAATGATATGGATTGGAGCGTGGTGTCCCAGGCGGCGCTACGTTCACTAGGCAGCAAGATGACAGCTAACGCGGAATGAAATGTGATGCGTGACAGCAAGCAGCCGACAAGCCTACTGTCTCCGGCCCATCCCCCCTACATTGGGGCGGCTTGGCGCGCACGCTTTTTGCGAGCGCCAAAGGTCGCATTGGAGTTGGCTGGGAGACCCGACTTTGTGGCCTTGAGCGAGGTTGCAACAATCAAACTTGGATTGAAGACAGGAGCCGATAGCTTTTTCTTTCTTGAGCGGATAGATGACTCCGGCGCGGGCAAACAACTGATTTCCCGGCGCGGACTAGTGACGGTTGAAGGGGCGGACGGCTGGCGCGGCGAAGTATCTGCCGCAGACCTGAAGGCAGCCGTTTTGAATCCGCATCAACTTTATTTAGGCGATGATAGGTCGTTCGCCACCCCTGACGTTCCGAAGCACTATTACCTTTATCCCCGCCCTGGCAAATTGCGATACGGGTTGAATGAATATGTGAAGCTCGGCGAGTTAAAGGGAATCCACGCGGGCGAATTGGTGAAGAGTAACGCAAGTGATGTCGGCTGGTATCGACAAGCTCGAACGTTGGTCGCAAGTGAATGGGTGTTGCCCTACAATTCCGCGTACGACTACGGCGCTTGGCATAATCCAAGCGGGGCGGTTCTCAACGGTCGTTTCGTCGGCGCAGAGCCGCTTGATCCTCAAGCGAGCGAGCTGCTAGGCGCGGTTTTGAATAGTACCTTCGCTGCAAGCGGAAGACTACTCGAAGGCGTCGCGACAGGCGTCGAAGGGGCGTTTGATGTTGGTCCGCCCGCTGCCCGTCGCGTCATGGTCCCTGACTTCAGGCGTTTCGGTGAAACTGCATCAAAGAAGGTCCAGAAGGTGTTTGCCGCTATCCGCAAGGGTGGAAGGATGCTGCCCGCTCCGTCGGCAAAAGGCCAAGTGGATCACCTCCGACGAGATTTAGATACTGCTCTGCTTCTCGGTATGGGTTTATCGGCGGGACAGGCAGCGGCAATGTTGGATAGTCTGTATTCGAGCTATGGACGGTGGCGCGCGAACATCGAGCAAGTAGAGATGCAAATGCGGGCGAACAGGCGGCAAATGCACGCCACGGGCCAAGGCCGGGATCAAAAGCCTGCCGAGGTCGCTGGGAAACGCGTTTGGGAGGAAATAGAGCACGACATTCCTCTCTATCCAAAGAGCTTCCTATCGAAGAACGAAGTACTGGAGGTAGTAAATGTGCCATCAACAGCCAGCTTGTCAGAGACTGAGCCGCTTTTTGATGCGGGTGTGGTCCACCTGAAGAACAAGGCTATTGATCTAGGCTCTTACGACCGTGTTCGTTACGTCGCAATGCTGCGCACTCTCGGAATCGTTGGAAGCGTTGAAGTCCCGACTTCAGCGTCGAGAGCACGAGCGATCTGCGAGTTGTTTGAGAAGGATCAGAAGCGTTTTGACGAGTTGGCGCTCCCTCAAGCAGCAAAGTACATTTCGGGCGCAGATGCTGTCGCAGAGGTGGTGGAGGCGGCGCGAAAGCACTGGTATTCAGCCAGCCGCAGGAGCGCTCTAGCCAAGCCCGAGGGTGAGAAGCGAGCTTCGAAGAAGCTCAACTGAATATGAGACGAGCATTTGCTCTAGTGCTTTTGCTCGTCGCTCCCGCTAGTGCGGGCGTTTTCGCCGAGACGATAGGACGGGCAGTCGTGATTGACGGCGACACGTTAGAAATTCACGGCACCCGAATGCGGCTCTGGGGAATTGACGCGCCTGAATCTTCTCAGCTCTGTCGCAACGATGAGAGCTTGCAATACCGATGCGGCGCGAAGGCCGCGAAACGCCTTCATAGGGCGGCGGCCGGTTAATTGCTCACCCGTGAGCCTGGATCAATACGGGCGAACCGTTGCTAGGTGTTCGATTTGATGGCGTGGACGTTGCGGAGTGGTTGGTGCGCAATGGGCTCGCGCTCGATTGGCCGACGTACTCCAAGGGCAAGTACGATGCGGCACAGCGCGACGCTGAGCATGCGGGACGGGGGATATGGGAAGGCAGCTACGTCGAGCCGTGGCTATTTCGAGCGTGTATCAGGCAAGGCGGGAAGCCGGGCGACTGTTCGGACGATGCGAATTCGCATCCATGATCGATCAAAGCCTACTACTTTGACGTCGGGGGCGTCGGTGTTTCAGTGGTGGGGAAATATGTAAAGTCTCCGTGCTTTTCCAAAATCTCTATCCCTACAACCTTTATTGCAACCCACGCCGCTTCACCCATTCTATAAATCTCCGCCGGGTCGATTTCAGATTTGTTTCCGAAAACTTTGTCACCAGTTGGCGTGCCTTTGCCGCGCACCCATTTTTGCGTGTTGCTGTGAAATCCAATTGCGTCGTGAACTATGTGGTTTCGAAAATCCATGATTTCGTGGATTGTCCCGAATGCCGCTTTCAGGCCGGTCGCCTTTAGATCGATTCCGTTTGCAACCGCCGCTTCTTTCAAGAGTGCCGCCTTTGCGCCTCCGGCTGTCTTATTCAACAAAAAATGTGCCTGAGCTTGCGGCACTCCGGTGAGAACAGCCAAAGCTTGAATCATCGTATTTTCTATCATTCCAAGATCGAGGATGAAGTGCCCGATAGCTTGTTCGATGATCTGGCGCTCTGGATCAACAGGTTTGTTCATTTCGAAATCCTCGGATAAGTCTGGAAGTCACCCGGCGTTATCGCGCAGTCGGCTCGCGCGTAAGGGGCGAAAGCCTAATCGCGCCTTGCGCAGCCGCCACGGTCTATGAGAACATAATGTCCAGCGGGACCACAGCACGGTGTGACGCCATGACGCCTGAAGAAGCTCTTCGCAACATTTTAAAGCTCGTTGAGGGATCGGACGAGGTTGAAGATGCACACGCGCTGCAAATCCTCTTGCAGA
The DNA here is from genome assembly GCF_900129505.1 of Bradyrhizobium erythrophlei. Lineage (NCBI taxonomy): Bacteria > Pseudomonadati > Pseudomonadota > Alphaproteobacteria > Hyphomicrobiales > Nitrobacteraceae > Bradyrhizobium > Bradyrhizobium erythrophlei. The sequence goes on from NZ_LT670818.1 coordinate 4,027,370, forward strand.
GCATCAAGACTTTGGCCGAGAAGGGATTGGGTCGTTCGAACTGACGCTTCAAAGCTTCACGCTTGCTCGATTGATCTTGCGGTATGTGTTTGCGCCCCGCCAGCGGGGGTCTTTAGTGATATTTCATTGCTTGATCGATAATCGTATAGCCTTTGTATGCCAGCGCCGCTGTGCACGGGTCGATTGGCTGACCAACGGCTGTTGCGGTAGCTATGTTGTCTTGGGCCATCTTGGCAGCTATCGACCACTTATAAAGCACGGGATATGCCATTGTCATGAATTCTTTATCAGTAGGGAATTTCTCGGTGCATGAAGCCATGGTATCGAAATTAGATGCGGGCTTATGGGCGCAACAAACGAGAAGAAGAGCGAGAGAAACAATTAAAGGACGCAACAACATCGCAATAATAAGCCGCATCAGAACGTTCCCCCAAAGCCCGAACAGTTATAGACATCAACCTGAAGCTGTGCGCAAGGGGCCGAAGGCTTTCACGCGCGGTGGCGGCCGGGCGGAGCAACAGAGGTTTTGGAATGGGCGAGGTTTGGAGCACGATTGGCGTTTTTGCACTTGGAGGCGTTGGCTGGGTGGCTACGTCTTTCATCGGTAGTCCATTTCGTCAATTCTATGACTTACGGAGCGAGGTAATCCAAAAGAGCGTGCTCTACGCTAACGTCCGAGCCTCGGCAAAACAGGATCGCCCCGAATACAAGTCACATGTCGAGTTAGACGATGCCGACCTGGATAGGCTGCGCAAGGCGCAAGAGGAATTTCGCGACCTCGCGGCGCGGATGCGGGCCTTTGCGTTGAACGAACCTTTTGCGGTGCGTCTTGTTAAGTGGTGCGGCTATGATCCTCTGAAGGCCAGTTCCGCACTTCTCGGCGTGTCGAATACAATCGACACTTATGGCTTGGATCGCGCCGCCGCAGCAAAAGCCCTTGAGAAGGTCTTGCATTTTCGGACTGTTGAATAGGGCGTGATGCAGAAGGGGACAGGCGCTCTGATCGCGAGCAAGCAACAGTGGGGCGGAAATGTTTGAAGCGAAACAGCGGACGGTCGCAGACATTGCCACGATGTTCGCGACGGAAGACCCAGCTTTCAATTATTTCCATGCGGAGCTTTTTAGTTGTATTCCGCCAGAGCCACAAAAGTTTTCCGAATTTATTTCCGCACTTCGCATCAAACGGGCAGCGTTCCCAAACTCGCACCCAGCGACGGCTGTTTTGGGGAATTTAGCTAGTTGCGTTCCCCTTCAATCGAAGCAAGTGATGGCCGTGATGGACGACGGTCAATTAAAAATCCTTGCTCAACTATCCGAGCTGAAGCTCCCCGAGTGCAACTACTTCGCGCTGATTTCTCCCGTTGAAAACATTGACGGGCGCACAAGCTATGCAATGGGGATTGAATCAATAAATTTTATCAGATCGTTGATCGCGTTGGCCTTCGGGAAACTGCCCTTTTATACCTGGGTCGCCGACTTCGATTTTAACGCAAACGGCGTGTTAGCGATGCGGGGAGACATTGTACGACTGCCTATGCATGGCGACCTCTTCAGAATTGTGGACGCGGCATTGATGAATGAAATCGCTGAGCGGCTTGCCGTGCAGCAGGCTGACTATCGAAAGCGTCTGCAACGGGCTTGCAACTTTTTTGATTCAGCGTTGGGCCAAAAAGACGAGGCATTTCGTTTCTCGTCGTATTGGATTGCGTTAGAAATCATCGTCGGGGGCAAAAGTGACGCGATCAGGTCGAAATTGTCAGTCGCGTATGGACAGCAAAATAAATCGTTCGCCAACGAGAATTTGTTTTTCAAGGAAATTGAAGGTATCCGCAACAACCTGATTCACAAGGGCGATTTTGGTCTACTGACCTCGTATCAGGAACGGCTCATGCAGTTATATTTTTGGGATATTGTAATTCACGAAATAGGACTCAAGCCGCGCGGACTTGCGCTATTGTTTGCCAGAAGCGGTCTAGTGGCAGAAGAAAAGAACCGAGTCGTGTAGGCACGCTCAGGCCGCTAGCGCTTCGCCAACCGGCATCAACGCCGCCTAACGGCTTCGCGTGCTCTTTGGGGATGAGGCAGGGGGCGGTTAGAATCAATTTCATGAGCTGGATGACGGCGCGATGTTCGCTTCAGTCTTGGACCGCGCGGCTGTTTGTCGGGAGCTTCTCTTTGACTCTCGTAACGAAACGAGCATTCGACAGCGTCCGGTCGCAATAGTCCTCGCGCTCTCGCTGCATCCGTTCCTGAACTGCCTTGAAGTTCGCGACGCGCCGCGTGATCTCATCACGTTCCCGCCGGTGAACGGGCCATGGGCTCCAGCCGTGCAGGGCGAGGGGAATCAACAAACGCGCGCTCGACCAGCTTCAGCGGCACACAACGGGCTTAACGTTTGCGCCACCCACCGTCTTGACGATAGCCATCGTCTCTTCGATCAAAGCGTTAAGTTCGGCTTGCCATGTCATCGTAAACGATCCCCCGCTTAATTTGAACATGCGGGGGTTCTGCGGTCAAACCGGACCTGTGGATAAGCTGCGAGCAACCTCCTTCTCGATTGCCAAAACCGATTCGCGCTTCTCTTCGAACATGTGCCAGCGCGCATAAACGCCAGTTACGCCCTTGTCGTTATGGTTCAGAAGCGCCTTGACGAAATCAACCGGCAGCCGACCCGCCTGCACGATGGTTGCCGCCGTCCGCCGCAGATCATGGGGAGTGAAAGCTAATAGCTCATTGTCCGCCACGATGCGCCGGACAGCTTGGCTTAGCGAATGCCGTGACGCCCTCGAACTTGCTGCCAAACACCAGCTTATTGTCCGCACCGGGCGTTTCATCCTGGCTGGCCTTAAGCGCTTCGCCGATCAGTCGCACAGCGGTGGGCGATAGCGGGACCGTATGTTCAGCCTTCTTGTTCTTCGTGCGCGCGGCCGGAATGATCCAATGTGGCGCGGGGCCTTCGAGGTCGTGAAACTCGGAGCGCATCATGTCCGCGACGTTGGGCTGTCAGTAGGATGAGCCGCAGAGCCACGCTGATGGTCTCACGTAGCGTTCGCAGAGTTCGCCAAATGTCAGGGCCGTTTGCGCCTGCGCCGACCGAAGCGATTATCGCTCTTGTCCTCGGTCGGATCGAACAGAAGCCTGTCAAACTCAGAATTAATCGCGCGTACTACCTGAAGATCGTAACGTTCGCGAGGCGGAGTGATAGGTATTGTTCACATTTGCAAGTTCAGCATAAATGTAATTGGGGATAGCTTGATACTTAAAAGAAATCTGGTAGAAGGGCGCCTCACACAAATCAGGAGCAAGTAATGGCGAAGAAAATTGCGCGTCGTGAATGGACCAAGGCTGACATGAAGGAGCTAAAGGCACACTCGAAGGCGCGTACCCCGGTAGTGAAGATTGCAAAGATGTCCAAGCGCACCATTGGCGCATTGCGAGCAAAAGCTGTGACGATGGGCATTGGCCTCGGTCATCAGCGTTAAGCCGCTTCAAACTCCGCATTTACCTCGGCATTTCGATTAAACAGGCGGATCTGCCCTTCATTGGTAGCTTGGTCCGCCTTGTACGCTGAAGGCTGTATCTCAAACCACACCCGCATCAAGAGCCTGTCGCCAATGTCGGGCGATTCGTCCCAACACCTCTTTCACTTCCTCTTTTGGTATCAACCGCAATAGCGTTTTTTTATTAGCGTCCTTCTCCTTAAGCGTCGCTGAGACTTCCTCTATGATAATCTCCCGGTGTCCTTCGGCACTCGCGCGCATTTTGTGGTCATTAATAAGTTCTGCCAGCTTCTAACCGCATGCGATTTGAGGTTGGCATAGTTGTTTCTGGTGCCAAGCGTCGCGCCTAGCTCAACCGACTGCTTAGGCTTGCCGTCCAACTGCCCATGATGGCGCGACGGTTACGGGCAGTGAAGTTGCACCAAAGCATTACGCGTGAGGTGCGCCCTACGGCTTATTTCGAGTCCCTTGTTAGCGCTGAGGGCGTCTCGCGCATAATGGTTACCGTCGTTCAGTTCGGCAGGCAATCGGAGTCTAGGTGATGGGGTGCTCGGAACGTATTCACTATGCGCCGCGTTCGGGCGCTACCTACGAAGCGCCGCTAGATAACTTAATTCCGGCTTTGATGAAGCTGCGGGATTGCGAGAACAGTCTACAGACGCTCATTCTGAACGACTCGTTGCCGGATATAATCCTGCTGGGCAGAGTCGCGTAAGCAGTACAGCCCGCGCGTCGCGGTCAAGACGCTCGTTAAGGGTTGCGATCCACTGTTTCTTGAACGCTGTCTTGGCAGCGCAAGGCGCGTGAACTGATGACGCGCTATGCGGAGGCCGAAAATGTCAGGTTTGTGAGGTGTGTCGGCTAACCCCCATTACGGCCAAATCGTGCGAAAGTATCGGAATTGAAGGCCAGCTTCTTGGGGGAGATTCTATGTCGATTACGACCTTGCCGAACGACGATAAAGCGCGCTTAGCACGTGTCGGCCTAACGGGCCCCGACGCACCGCTTCCGCTAAGCGACGCATGCGAGATCTATTTTTCTGGTCGTATCAGTGTGGCAACCCTCAAGGCAGAACAGAAGCGAGGCAACCTCGAAATCTACAAGATTGGAAGGCAATATTTTACTAGCTTCAACCAAATAAAAGTGATGATGGAGAAATGTCGCCTTCCAAGCGAGTCGCGTCGTGCGAACGCGCATGAAAGATTAACTGAAGAGGCGAAAGCGCGTGTTGCACTTGCTTCGGCACTATTGACGGCCAAGAAATTGAGAGCAGCTAGGAGAAAGAAGGTCGAATAAGCACCAGGCGCTATCACGCCTTCAATTCGATCTCGGGTGAGGAATACGAACTGCGGGACCGCATGCCCGGAAAGGCGTGCGGTTCTTTCGTGTTGATGGTTGCGGGCGAGAAGCTGGGTGATACTGGAATCGAATTGGTTTATAGTCTTGAGGACTGTCTTTGGATGGCTGTGGGACTGTCCGTGCCAAATCCAGCAGGCCGTGATTAGCGGGGCGGGTAACTCGTCAAAGCGAATGGACGCACCAAGCCTCGACCCTAGTTGGCAGGAAATCGGTCAGCTTATGTTGGATAAGATCACAAAGATTGTCTCTATTGGAACGGTCGTTGGGCTTTATCTAACGGCACTGTTCAACATCGGTTATTTTTATGTCGTCGGTTACCATTTCATTGGGCTCGTCGACATAAGCAATGTCGCGTACACGTTCGGCTTAGTGGTCTTTTTTCTGCTCGTGTTTTTGCTTCTTACCGGATTCGTATCGATACTGGCTGAACAACTGTATAAGGTTATCTTATTGCTCAGCGAAAAGGTCCGAAAGATTTTGGCGGCAATTCTCGCGGTGATTATGCTAACGGGAGTGCCTCTAGGTCTGTATTTTTGGGTTCTTGCAGTACCAGGACACTTCGCTAGCGGGCTGATAATCCCTCTCGCTGGGATTGCCGCCGGTGCTATCGCTTATGTCCAGTGGAAAAAGGGAACAGTTCCGGACTGGAAGCTCGTTGGTGTGTCTATTGTTTTTATAAGCTTTGGAACCATCGTTGTCGGCGGCCTGATCTCTAAGTTTCAAATTGCGAGCGTTGAAGTGCATTATGACATCATCACAAAAACCGGATCATTTTCAGATGTTAGACTGGTCCGTTCCTCTTCAGCCGGAATAATTTTTTCTCAGCTTGGTCGAGTCATGTTTGTCCCAATGGGGGAGGTCAGATTCTTATCTGCCACGGGTAGCGAGATGAGGTGATGGCTACCTTTGTGCCGGACAGTCTAGCGGGGAGGGACTAGCCCGAGTAAGTTCTAAATCGCCCGTGCCGCACGCCGCGCAAATACCCGCGTGAGACGCTTGCCTCTATCTCGGCTTCCAAAAATTCATTCGCAACCAACAACGCCTTCACGGCTTCGCGCGCGTCACCACCGCACACCGCGATTGCCTGATCTGCCGCCGCTTCTAATTGCTCCGCGCCAGATTGTGGAATAGGCGCGGGGCTTTGCGACATTGAGCTACCCAGCATTGACAGCCGGCTCGGGATGTTCTCATTATGTTCTTATGGAGTCAAGGGGTCAGCACCGAACCTCTGACGAGGCGCGCCGGGTAGGATGATAGCAATGGATTCAGATAAGAGTTTGGGCCGTATCGCGGTCGTGAAAGACCTAATGCACTTTTTCCATTTGCCCGGCGGAGAAACGCTCGGCAACCTCGCAGAGGAGAGAGCTAGAAAACGAAAGCAGGAAGCGATTGATTCAATTGTTCAAGAGCTTGAAAAGGGCACTGACGTTGTATCTGCATTTGACGAGAAGGAAGTGCCAGAGTTTGTCGACATGGCGCTGAGACTAATAGATGCGATTGAAAAGGGCACCGCAAAGCGCAACCTACGTCTTCTCGCTCAAGTGATCGTAGGGCTAAAGAAGAACAGATTGTTTAAGTTCGATAATTTTCAAAAATGGGCGAATATCTTGGAGACATTGACCCGCGATGAGCTTCTGGTTTTAGGCAAAGCCTATGTCCTCATGCAACGCGAAGTTCACGTCTGGTCTTTGCTTGTCGAGGAGCTTGTACCAAACACGTTTCCGGCAAATGGAGAACTAGACGCAGTTTGCGCGGGCCTCTTGAGAACCGGGCTAATGTTGCCGGTGCCTGCATTGGGCAACTTGTCCTATCAGCCCGCAAAGGCACTCTTGGAACTTGGAAAATTAGCTCTGCTCGATCCCGGCAGTGATGAATAGCTCGCGTGGTGCATTCAGGCCCACTTAGTGCCCCACAGCACGCAGATTTCGCGGAACGTGTCTGCGTACTCTGCCCTGAGCCTCTTGATTGCGGTTTCGACTTCGTCCCCGAGGCGTCCGCCGTCGCTAATGTTCAGGTAAACCAAAAGCACGGGTTTTGTTGGGTATTCTTTGTCAGCCTTCTTCTTAATGCTTTTTGCAAGTTCACTCGCGATTGTTTCTCCGAGGTACGGGTCAAAATGGCGAATGCCTTGTTGGTCGGCTCCGCAACGGTACTCGTCGCCGCGCTTTCTGGCTGGCTCCATAACTTCAGTCACTTCGATGTCGATTATTTCGTCCGCGCTCCGAAACTGCCCGTCGTTCAATCCCTCCCGCTGTCTGGCCAGCCGAACGGATTGCACGGTGCGATGCTTAGTAAATTCAGCAATAGGAATCGCGTCGCGTAGAAAGCCCGCGTTGGCTTTGTTGAAAAGCGTGGATGACTTAACGAGAGGTGCGAAGTTCTCGACTTTGACCGCAAATTCTTTAGGTGTTTGCCAGCGTGCGAGAGCCTCTTGCGCTTCGTTCATCTCAGCATCAGAGGGCTCGCGCTCAGTGCAGTCCGTCGTCATACGGTTGGCCTTTTGGCTGCTAGCCGAATATGCGGGGCTCGAATTTCAGGTAGTTCTATTAGCGAGTATCCGCTGAACCTCCTTGATCATGTTCGCCACATCCGTCTCGGAGAACCGGTCGTAATGACCATGCGCGGCGCTATTTCTAATGTCCGCAAGCGCAGTGATCTGCTTTTGCACCAGCTTGTTGTACACATCTGCTTTCGCTAGATCAGCGTTCATTTTGTCCAGCTTGCCGATAGGAAGAGCATTATCGACACACATCTCGCGCAAGCCAGCCTCCAGGACGACGCCCGCAGTAACAGCGGCGGCAGGGACGTAGCCGGACGATAGAAGTTCGCTCGCTTGCTCAAGCTCGCTATCGAACACTTCCGCTTGAACGAGAAGCTTTAGCGAATTCAGATAACCGCCTTCATAATCTTCCTTCGCCGCGTCAAGGACGGCGCGTAACTTTAGGAAAATTCCGTGATTAGTTAGGTACATGCTTGTCTTTTCGCACGCGACAAATTGCTTGAGATGCACGGACTCTGGCCCGCACACGGCTGAAAGCAGATGCCTCACTTTCACGCTCCAATTGATTAGTTGATTTTGATCGATGAAGTGGCCTTCGAGGGGCTGGCGTTCGAATCTCTTCGACGCTTCGATAGCGTCCGCCTGTTGACATAGTTCCTGAAATCGTCGCTTGAAGTTTTCGGCCATCGTTGTTCCCTGGCTTGTTCGGTACTGTAGGCCGCGCTGCACGGGGCGTGAGGCCGGGTGATTATTCTGACGATGTAAAAATGGACGTAGAAGGCGGTTTGCCCCGGCCCCAAGAGCCCGAAGTATCAATCGTGGGCACCAGCGCAAAGCTGGTTATAGGTTTTTACGAATAACTGAGCTTGCTGCTGATTAGGAGAACCTTCAATCATCACTGCCGTGAGAGGGATTAAGAACACAAACGCCTTGTTACCGGAATAGCCTCCAAAGTCGTTCTTAGAATTTATCGTGCCACATACAACCGGCGTATAGTAGTCGTTCATTTTTCGATCTGAGTAGAGGCTCATGGGGCCGAAGGTGGCAGAGTCTGGATCACGGAGCTGCTGCTTAACCGCCATCTGCACCACATCCGGGCTGTATTTTACGTCGGCTGGATCGGGGCGCGTTTTCATAGACTTCAACTTTTCGGCTGCCGACGACTTCCCCTGCTGATCGGCGGCTTTTGCTCCGACAGCCATAGCTATTTTCAAATCATCAGGACTCATAGTCTTAGGCAGTTCGCCCCCGTGCTTTGCCGCGACCCCTGCTTCCATTGTCTTTTTGATCTGATCGCGCGAAGCGTCTGACGCCGCCTGCTGATCGGCAGTCTGGTTTAGAAGTTTGCGCGGTCCCGAAAAAACGGAAAGGCCGACTAGGCACCAAAAGACCACTACACCCCAGCCTGACACCCCGAACGGCTGCTTACGGGAGACGCGACGGATCGCCAGAACGGTGCCCCAAATCGCCAGTGCGAGGATGAGAACTGAAAAAGCGAGCATCCTCAAAACTAAAGAATCCAAAATAGTCCCCCCGGCTTTTTGCAGGCGACGCGGTTTGCTATTTGCAGGCGATTTCTAGATCGTCCGTATCGCGCAGCGTGTCGTCTTTTTCGTTCGCCTTCAAATTTACGAACTTCATGTTTACCCGTGGCGGCACCGCGAAGTCTACATCCAGATACGCCGTTCCTAGCTTCATGGTGCTTTGGATGCGCTTCGCCGTAACGGCGCTCGTGATTAACGCTGAAACCAATACACCACCGCTTGTCGCCTTCGCGGCAATGGCGTTCACCTTCTGAATGTCGGCATTGCCGTTTGACTTCAGCCTCAGCCGCGCTTTCGGCGGCAATCCCCATGTGACTTTGAAGGTCGTCACTTCGTAATCCATCGCTTCAAGGATCGGCAGCGTTGAATAATTCCGGACGATTTGCCGCTAGAAGTGGCGGATTGCGTTACACGGTGCGCACCGCGCATATTTTTATCGGAAAAAAACGGCTGGCGGCAGTTGGAAAATAAAACGAGCGCACACGAACCCTGTGCCGCTCAACTACTCACATTTGAAAGGGACAAGATGTTTTTGCTGCACTGTCAAGTCCACTGACCAATCTCAATTTAGTTCTGCCATATAATCATAATGACTCTGACGCAAAGAAAAGAAATAGTGTTGTGGATAAGGGAGACGCTGACATGAACGATTGCACGATAATGGAACTGCAGTGTTTGGAGCGGGCGAAAGTAGACCAGCTCAACAGAGGAAGATGGATTGCACAGGCAGAACGTTGGCACGAACTAGCGCGCGTTCAAAGTTCTTGGCGTCGTCAGAAGAAGCCCCTCCAGCAGGCGATGATGCATGCAGGGCCGATGGCAACGCAACCGCGTCAGCAGAGCTAGCGCCCTTATAGCCGAGCGGAACTAACCGCCGGTCACTCGGTGTAAATCACCAACATCGCCAAACGTGTATGGCTCGCGATAGAAAACGATTGCGGCTTCCATTGCGAAGTTTGCGATGTGGCGGTGGACCCATAGGCGCCAACTAAGGCGGCTCATGCGGGGTCGGGAGCCAAGGCGTTTAGCTCGCCCACTTTACGTGCGGCGATTTCAATCCTTCCTCGCGTGATGGCACTTTTGGTATGAGCGACGGCAGCCCACGTCTCGCCGTCTCGCTGTATCGTTATTGGCACTCTGGCATAATGACCATTTAGGCGGAGGCGCACTAACGCTACGAGTTCATCATCTCTCCGCTGTATCTTCTTGACAACAACGGTTTGCAAAACCCACTCCCGGCCGCCCCTTTTCAGATGTAGGCCCGTTAAGGTTTCTTGTCTGTCCGGTGCCTGACATGGGCGAATTAACACGACGGGTCCTCTTTGCGGTGCCTTCCTGCCGTTACGCGGCTGAAACAGATTATTAATGGGTGAGGCACGAAGCGTGCCCTGTTTGCCTTCGTGTGGTCGCGAATTGGCCAGTCTTTGCCGCGAATATCTGCGAGTCACGTTACCGTGCTGGTCCGTGACCCGGCACGGTCCTGCCTACCAGCCCCCAGCCCGAAGGCGGGACCGTGTTCTTTGGCCCATCGTGACTGAACCTTGAGCCGTTGGCGGAGACTTACCTATCAGAGCAAGTCAGGAGGGTCCGATGGCTCGCCACTGGCGCAAACCTTATCAGCCAAAGTCCCAATTCAACTCGGTTGCAGTTTGGACAATCAGCATGTGGGTAGTGCTGGCGACACTCGTGGTCATAGCTCGGCACGGTTACATTTAAGGTTGGCTTGTACCGGCAGCTTTACCGGCGTGTCGGTCTGCGATGAGATCGCCGATAACATCGAAGATCATCTGACAGGTGAACAGACCATGCGCCGCGTGGTCCGTTGCCAAAGCTGTCATGAAAGTGAGGCGCCAACTGAGGCGGCCTATTCCTGGGCAATGCGGCGCTGTTCACGCACGATCGCATTGTATCGGTCGATTTGGCCAGCAAGTCTTGACCAGCTAGAGGAGATATTTCTCAGAATCCCGGCTTGATCCTTGCTCTGCGCTAATTTCCCTAGGCGAAGACATTCCTCCGCCTGCTCTTTGCAATGTTTTGGGCTGTCCATGGCCTCTCTCCCGGAGACATCTAGACATTTGGGAGTACCCCGAAATTGCCAGCTCATTCCGGTTCCCATTCATGATATGTTCGCTATTTTAAGGCGAATCTATGACATATCGTCAACTTATGAGTGCGCCTCTAAGCTAGGACAGGGCGAAATTCGGACAGCCGACTCCTCTAATTTGGACACAGGCCCTTTACGAACAGCATCAGGGGATCAAAGGAACGGACCAAGAAACGAGAACTTTCCAGAAACCCGGCTCGGGGCGGGGGGTGTTTCGGATGGGTCGTCCGCACTCCCGTTGCTTATCCTAGCTTGTCGGCAGTCTTTCTTTTACTCTCGCAACGAAACGAGCATTCGACAGCGTCTGCTCGCAATAGTCCGCGCGTTCCCGCTGCATCCGTTCCTGAACTGCCTTAAAGCTCGCGACGCGCCGCATGATCTCATCCCGCTCGGAGCCCGCCGACGACCAGTCCATGGGCTCCAGCCGGGCGGGGCGAGGGGACTCAGCAAACGCGCGGTCGACGATCTTGAGCGGCACAATGGGCTTAACGTTCGTGCCCTCCACGGCCTTGACGTGAGCCATCGTCTCTTCAATCAAAGCCGCAAGTTCAGCTTGCCATGTCATTGAAATGCCCCCCGCGCGGAGCTTGGGCCCGTGCGGGTGCTGCGGTCAAACCGGACTGCGGAAAAAGCTGTGGGCAACCTCCCTCTCTATTGCCAAAACCGCTTCACGCTTCTCAGTGAAGGCGCTTTTCGCACTGGATCAGGCCGCTCGGTAAGTCTTTGAAAATAAACGCTCTAAACGGGTGGGGGACTGCATGTAGCCCTCTCCCGCTACCAACGTTTTCAATCACTTAGCTTGTATCGAAAAAGCGCTAGTCATTGGCTAGACATCTGTGCGCACCCCAATAGTTTTGGGAAGGGCGGTACCAGATTTGAAGATCGCTATCCGGCGATCAAGTTGCCAGAGTTCGACATCATTGACGTCAGCTAGTTGTTCGGCCCGCTCTCTTGCTGCCTGCTCGTCGGCACAATAAAGATTGGCCGCGCTTATAATGTGGCTGTGTTTATCCAAAAGGTAAGCCCGGTAGTGCAGCATCCCCACGCCCCCCAAGCGTCGAAAACAATACCACTCACGCGGCGGCAATGCTGCTCCATCGCCAGCCATCCACCACAACGCGATCGGCATTGCATTCTTTGAAGTGAACGGTCAGTTCGGCCTCCGCTAAGCGCTCCCAGTACTCCGCTTCCGCGATAAGCCTCCCTCTCTTGGCAGGGTTGTATGCAGCCTGTTGTCGACATAGCGAACCCATAGCGCGCAAGCGCCGAACCTTTTTCATTGTCACCTCCCCAGCCTTGTTTTCCACAAGCTTATTCGTTCTCTTTGCTTCAGAGTTATTACTGTTATCCGACAGAACTATTTTTATTGGGCGCGGCTCTTAGAGCCGTTCGTGTTCCGACAATGGAACTCTTATCATTGATTTTGAGTCACCTTATTGATTCCAGACCCGCGCCAATAGTCGAGTTGGGAGCAGGGAAAACTTGGTTCAGTCCAACAGTCCGTGTTCAAACTAAGACGTATCAGTTACGAAGCAGATTAAATGCTCGTCACAGATCGGTAGGTGCGGGGAAGGCGAGCCAGTGAGACCAGTGCTTGGCAGCGCGAAGGCAAAAATTTCTTCCTTGCCAAAATCAAAACGGCTTAACTGAAATTGAGAAATTGCAAGATTCAACAGCGTGATTTGCCGCGCATGCTTCGCGTCTCACGCGACAAATCCATCCTCTCCGAGGAATTGACAAGATGGGCAAGCGCTTTGCCCTGGCCGTGTCGCCGCTCCCTCCTGCCCTTGGAAACCTATTGGCGGACAAAGCGTCGTTACATATTTGAGAAAAACGCGGTGACAGATTACCTGCCTTCCAGTACGTGGATGCAAGCCCACCCCCTGCCTATTGTCCGGCTCTGTCGGGCGATAGGCAGGGGGGTGTCGGCAACGTCACCGATCAATAACCACGCAATCAGCACGACCGATCAGCGCATGCTGAAGGCAAAGACAAAAGAAAAAACAAACAAAACAACAAACGTCGGGCTGAAATGCTGCGGTAGCTGTCAAGCGAAGTCATTGCGACCTCTAGCAATTTTCTTCGGCGCCCCTGGATCGTGGATATGGGTACAGTGTCTAGGGGTGTGTGAAGGGAATATCCAAAAGGAGCAATTCCCCCGACCACCTAACTAGAGCAGATGTGGCATAAGGGCGATACGTCCCCTTTCATAGCTTTCCCAAACAGCGGGCGTTTCGGTAGGAAGTTCGTGGCCCCTTCCATAGCGCGGCAGACGGGTGTAGCTTTTGCTCATTGAGCTGCCAACGGAACGTGCCGAAGTTCCGTGAGTTAATGGCGGCGTTGATGCCGACGGCAGGCTCACAGCACTTCTCACAATTTAAACTGCTTCTCCTCGCTGGCTCATCAGGTAGCCAATCAGGTAATGCGCCCGCAAACCACTTGCGGCGCCCAACCACGCATGGAGGGATCCAATGTTCCGCACAATTATCATCGGCGCGGTGTCGGCTCTTATGCTCTCAGCCGCCGCGTTCGCGCAGCAAGGGGGCACGGCCCAGGAGGCTCGGGCCATGCTCGACAAGGCGGTCGCCGCTGTAAAAACGGACCAGGCCGTGGCGGTGGCGATGTTCCTCAAGGGAGAGGGCGGGTTCTTGGACCGCGATCTTTATCCATTCTGTTTCAGAATCGCTGACGGGAAGACCCTCGCCAGTCCGAAGGCTGTTCCAGCTGGCACGGACGTTAGAACACTTAAGGACGCCACCGGCAACGCGTATGGTCTGGCAATCTACGCCGCGGCGCAGAAGCCGGAAGGTCAAATCACTGAGCTGCAGAGCTACATGTTTCCAAAGCCGGGCACCACCACGCCGACGTTTCCGAAGGTGAGCTTCGTAACCAAGGTCGGCGATCTGGGCTGCGGTGTCGGTTATTACAAATGAACGTTCCGAGCCCAAACGATCTCGTGGGGCGACGACCTATGTTGCCGAACCTTGACAATGAACCCGCTCGGCTTCGGCTCGGCGGGTTTTTTCTATCAACGCGACCGTCCTCATCGAGACCGTTACATTAGCCGATCCAAATTAAAGGGACCCGGTTGAAGTCGTTCGGCAGGACCGTGTTGAAGCCTTTGCGGCGGGCGCTGGGACTTAGCAAGGCGACTGTTTCCTCAATCGCCAAACGAGTGCAGTTGACACGACCGAAGTCGAAACGAGATCGGCTAGGGCCATTGCGCACCTTTGAAGCTAGCTAACGCATTCTCCGAATCCCACCGATGCAACAGATAGTTAATATTGCTCTCGTCGATCATGAATTTAATGGCGGAAACCGCGAAATATATTCCGAGCACGATACCGGAGGCCCAATATGTTTCGACGCCTGATTTCCACACGAAGAGCGAACCGAGGAAACTTAGCATTCCAGCCAGTTCGCAGAATTGTCGGCGACGCATCGTCTTTTTCAGATCGTCATCCCAAAGCTTATATAGCTCCGCAGGACTCCCCCCGTACTCACAGAGGTTTCGATGCGTCATCGCCATGAACCGCCCCCGCTCAGCCCCGTCCTCAGTCGCGGTCGTTTCCGCGCTGGTTGCCCCAAAAGCCGGTGCAACCTAACAGGTTGAGTGGTTGCCCGCTAGGCGAGTTGCAACACTGCAACCGCCGTGATGGCTTCGCGCGCTCTTTGGGGATGCGCCACCGGAATCAATTTGATGAGTTAGATGACGACGCGACGCTCGCTTCCGTTTTGGACGGCGCGGCTGTCTGCCCGCCGATTGGCTCCTGGTTCAAGTAGCGAAGAAACTCAGGGGCCAAGAGTTTGCTTCCAATCAGAACGAAGGCATCCACAGCCGCAACCATAATTTTGATATCGATGCCCTTGGCGGAAGCCGCAACGAGAAAGGAAAACGCGACTAAGTAAAGTATGGTCACGAGCATTAAGATGAGACCAAGAAAGCCTGTATCGATGCCCTCATCTTTTTCGTCAAAAAAGGCGCTGTGGCAGAAGAAGAGAACGATCACTCCGAACGTGATAAGGAATGCGGCCCCCAAACCTATTCCAAACCACTGCCAAGCCTGCTCCTGAAGGGGCTCGGATTGCAGAACGTTTGCCAAGGCGTCCATAATCGTCACCGCCAATTTCCTTCAGGCGATTCTAACTTGTCGGCAGCCGTCCTTTGGCTGTCTCAACGATACGAGCATGTGACAACGTCCGCTCGCAATAGTCCTCGCGTTCCCACTGCATTCGTTCCTGAACTGCCTTAAAGTTCGCGACGCGCCGCTTGATCTCATCCCGCTCGGAGCCCGCCGACGACCAGGCCATGGGCTCCAGCCGGGCGGGGCGAGGGGACTCAGCAAACGCGCGGTCGACGATCTTGAGCGGCACAATGGGCTTAACGTTCGTGCCCTCCACGGCCTTGACGTGAGCCATCGTCTCTTCAATCAAAGCCGCAAGTTCAGCTTGCCATGTCATTGAAATGCCCCCCGCGCGGAGCTTGGGCCCGTGCGGGTGCTGCGGTCAAACCGGACTGCGGAAAAAGCTGTGGGCAACCTCCCTCTCTATTGCCAAAACCGCTTCACGCTTCTCAGTGAAGGCGCTTTTCGCACTGGATCAGGCCGCTCGGTAAGTCTTTGAAAATAAACGCTCTAAACGGGTGGGGACTGCATGTAGCCCTCTCCCGCTACCAAATTCTAATGCCAGTCACCCGTGCGTGAAGTCGCCGGGTTTCAATCCCAGAGCTTGGACAGCTACCTCCGGAAGCGGTCCCCACGCTTCGACCGTTTCATTCGGGGCCATCATTGCCTCGACGATTGCCTTGGCCTTTGCCGGATCCTGTTCGGCCACATAATAGAGCGAGCGAACAGGTGAACCGCCTTCTAACGGTTCAGTTGTTACGAGGACAACCTGACCATTTGCCATGTCCTCATATACCACCGTCGCGATACCGTTTCCACGATCGTAACGACGACCTATGGACCGGCCGCTCCCGTCGTTCGCCTCCGACGCCCCCGAAGCGTCAAGAGCCTTGATCTATCAATGCCGCCGAATGATCGGCTAGAATATTTGAAAAATCACCCATAACTGACAACCAGGGAGAGCGACGATGGCAACTTATGTTGTGCTTGCCAACTTCACCGACCAAGGTGTCCGTAGCGCCAAGGACTCACCGAAGCGGGCAGAAGCCTTCAGGAAAATGGCCGAGACATTTGGAGTGACGGTGAAAGAGCTGTTCTGGACGCAGGGACGGTATGATATTGTCACAATCCTCGATGCGCCGGATGAGTTTGCCGCCACGGCGCTCAACTTGAATCTGAGTGCCTTGGGCAACGTCCGCACCGAGTCTTTGCGAGCGTTCTCGGCGGCGGACATGACCAAGATCGTCGGCAAGATGATCTGACCGTCGGGTCAGCACCGAGACCTGATATCTTCGCTACAGGAAGCTGGTTGACGCGTCGAAGACGCCAACCGAGCGCGTCAACCGCTGCGCAGGCTGATGCCCAAGGTCTTGACCCGCGCGATCGGAGAACCCAGTTGATGCCGGCTCGCTGCAACTGGAGTGACTGAGGATGAGTCCACCAGCCACCGATTTTATCGCGACCGAGGAGCGCTTTGGCGCCCGGAACTACGAGCCGCTCGGCGTCGTTCTGTCGCGCGGCGAGGGCGTCTGGGTGTGGGATACGCAAGGCAACCGGTATCTCGATTGCCTCTCCGCCTATTCGGCGGTGAATCAGGGTCACTGCCATCCGAAGATCCTGGCTGCCATGGTGGAGCAGGCGGGCAGGCTGACGTTGACTTCCCGTGCCTTCCACAACGACCAACTGGCCCCCTTCTACGAGCAGATCGCGGAGCTGACCGGCTCCCACAAAGTATTGCCGATGAACAGCGGTGCCGAGGCGGTGGAGAGCGCGATCAAGTCCGTGCGCAAGTGGGGCTACGAGGTGAAGGGCGTACCGGACGGGCTCGCCGAGATCATCGTCTGTGGCGACAACTTCCACGGACGCACCCTTGCTATCGTCGGCTTCAGCACCGATGCGGCAGCACGCGAGCATTTCGGGCCATTCGCGCCGGGATTCAGAATCATTCCCTTCGGCGACGCCAAGGCGCTGCAGGAGGCGATCACGCCGAACACGGTTGCCTTTCTTGTTGAGCCGATCCAGGGGGAGGCCGGCGTCATCATCCCACCATCAGGCTATTTCACCAGGGTACGCGAGCTCTGCACCGCGCACGACGTGATGCTGATCCTCGACGAGATCCAAACCGGGCTCGGCCGCACCGGCAAGCTGCTCGCCGAGCAGCACGATGGCATTGAGGCGGACGTGACGCTACTCGGCAAAGCGTTGTCTGGCGGCTTCTATCCGGTGTCGGCCGTTCTTTCGAACAACGCGGTGCTCGGTACCCTGAAACCCGGCCAGCACGGCTCGACCTTCGGCGGCAACCCGCTCGCCTGTGCGGTGGCGCGGGCAGCCCTGCGGGTGCTTGTCGAGGAGGGGATGATTGAGAACGCAGCCGTTCAGGGCGCGCGCTTCCTCGATGGCCTCAGGAGCATCCGCGCCAATACGATTCGTGAGGTACGCGGACGCGGGCTGATGCTGGCGGTCGAGCTTCACCCGGAAGCAGGCGATGCACGTCGCTACTGTGAGGCGCTGCAGAGCAGAGGCATCCTTGCCAAGGACACCCATGGACACACGATCCGCATTGCCCCACCGCTTGTGATCACCAGCGACCAGGTCGACTGGGCGCTGGAGGAGATCGGAACCACGTTGAGGCAGGATTTATCATCTCGGTAATTGAGCGAAGAAACAGATGACTGCTCACGCGGCGCAGCGTCGGTAGGAAAAGAGGGCGCTGGCTGTTGGAGCCCGGCGGGTGGGTGGTTTCCTTCCCGAGGGGTGAGGTGCATGCGCTCGTGACGCCATTGCTCCAAAGCGTTGAGTGAACGGGCGTCGACAAGGCCACCAACGGTTGTCCCCGCTCAAACCGCCTTCGCCTGATACGCCGCCAAAAACATCCGGGTCGCGCTTTTGACCACTTCGGCGATGCGCTCGGACGAAGGCGGCGGCGCGGCCTGGAAAATGAAGCGCAGGAACAGCGACGCCTGGCACATCTGCATGAATTGCGAGGCCGCGAGCTGGCAGTCGGGGATCGCAATCTCACCTGCCTGCACATGCGCTTCGAGATAGGCGGCGAAGCGGTTGATGGTTTTTTCCAGCACCTGCTCGTAATAGCGGCGGCCGACCTCCGGCATCCGCTCGGCAATCGCCATCACGGTGCGGATCGCCGACCCGCCGCCCGGCCGGCATAGCAATTCGATATAGGCCTGGCCGAACTCGCGCAGTGTGGTGGGAACGTCGCGCTCGGGAGCGAAATTGAAAGCGACCTTTTGCTGGTCGAGCATTTCCTGCTCGACGATGGCTTCGAACAGCCGGCTCTTGTCGGCGAAATAGACGTAGAGGGTGCCCTTGGAGACCCCGGCGGCGCGCGCGATCTCGCCCATGCTGGCGCCGTCAAAACCCAGATCCATAAACACCTTGCTGGCTCCGGCGAGAATCTGCCGCCGCTTGGCGCTATCTTCGTCGCCAAGGACGTGGACCGTTGTGGTACGATTGGCTGCAACCATTAGTTTAGCTTTTCTGGAAAGATTGCCGCTTCGGAAACGGCTCGGAAGGAACTGCCCTGTAGGGTTGTGGTATAGTAATGTAGCTTGACCGAACCGTTCGGTCAATGCTAATTTGTAAATCGGTGGTGCAGCGAGGCCTGTGTGGGCCCGGCTCGCAGCGCGAATTTGTAATGGGGAGGCCTTGATGGCCGCAGCAAGAGACCAAGCCGCGCGTATCCTTCGCACCGAGCCGAATACGGCAGAGGGCGATGACGCCTCGCGCGACGCGGCGGCTCTTGCCGAGCAGCTTCGGGTCCATCTTTCGGACGAGACCGCGCGTCGCCACGCGGAGGCGCCAGTGAGCCCGGCCATCGAAAAGCCCGGCGTCGAGCACCCTGCCGCCGCCACGGGCGCTCCCGCTGCCACTGCGCCAAAACCGGGAAAACGCAAGCGGGTGCTGACCGGCATCGTCGTGCTGCTGGCGCTCGCCGCCGCGGCCTATGGCATCAATTATGTTCTGGTCGGACGCTTTTACGTCTCCACCGACGACGCCTATGTGCGCGCCAACAACACCACGCTCGGCGCGCGGGTGTCGGGACACATCGCCGCGATTCTTCCCGGCGACAACGCCGTGGTCCACACCGGCGACGTGATCTTTCGGATCGACGATGGCGATTATCGCATCGCGGCGGATGCCGCGCGCACCAAGATCGCTACCCAGGAGGCGACCATCGAGCGCATCGGCCGTCAGGTCACCGCCTTGCAAAGCGCGGTCGAGCAGGCGCAGGCCCAGTTCGTTTCCGCCCAGGCTGGCCTGAAGCGCGCCGATCTCGACTTCGACCGTCAGCAGGCGTTGAGCGCCAAGGGGTTTGCCTCGCACGCGACCTATGAAGTGTCGGAAGCCGGGCGCGACCAGGGCCTGGCGGCGGTGAGGGCGGCGCAGGCCGCCTACGACGCCGCGCGCGACAATGTCGAAGTGACAAAGGCGCAGCAGGCTGAGGCCCGCGCGCAGCTTGCGGAATTGCAGACGTCGCTGGCCAAGGCCCAGCGCGACCTCGACTTCACCTCGGTGCGCGCGCCGGTCGACGGCACCTTCTCCAACCGCCTGGTCAATACCGGCGACTTCGTCGTGGTCGGGCAGCGGCTCGGCAATGTCGTGCCGCTCAACGATGTCTTCATCGACGCCAACTTCAAGGAAACGCAGCTCAAGCGCATCCGTCCGGGCCAGCCGGTGACTATCTCGGTCGACGCCTACGGCCATCGCAAGTTCGCAGGCTTCGTCGACAGCATCTCGCCGGCGGCGGGCTCGGTGTTCACGCTGCTGCCGCCGGACAACGCCACCGGTAACTTCACCAAGATCGTGCAGCGGCTGCCGGTGCGCGTGCGCGTGCCGAAGGATGTCGCCAAGCAGAACCTGTTACGCGCGGGCATGTCGGTCTATGCGACCGTCGACACCCGCGAGGGCGCGGCCGACGCCGACAGCGAAGCCGATCTGGACTCGCCGACGATGATCCACCCGCAATAAATTTCCAGGACCTCGGGCGATGTGCCCGATTGTGAGCATCTGAGATCATGGCCAACGCCACCACCGCCCCGCCTGCCATGATGGCCGCCCCCCCGGTGGCTTCCGAACGCATTCCGCCGCGCCGGCTGATCGCGTTTCTGATCATGGTCTTCGGCATGTTCATGTCGATCCTGGACATCCAGGTCGTCTCCGCGTCGCTCTCCGAAATCCAGGCGGGCCTGTCGGCGAGTTCGAGCGAGGTGTCATGGGTCCAGACCGCGTATCTGATCGCGGAAGTGATCGCGATCCCGCTGTCCGGATTCCTGTCGCGCGCGCTCGGCACGCGGATATTGTTTGCGATTTCGGCCGCCGGGTTCACCATCGCGAGCTTCCTGTGCGGGTTCGCCTCGTCGATCGAGCAGATGATCGTCTGGCGCGCGATCCAGGGGTTTTTGGGCGCGGGCATGATCCCGACGGTGTTCGCCTCGGCCTATACGGTCTTTCCACGTTCGAAATTCTATATCGTCGGCCCGATCATCGGTCTGGTCGCAACGTTGGCGCCGACCATTGGCCCGACCGTTGGCGGATACATCACCGACGCGATGTCGTGGCACTGGCTGTTCTTCATCAATATCGTCCCCGGCATCGGCATCACCATCGGCGTGCTGGCGCTGGTCGACTTCGATCAGCCGAATTTCGCGCTGCTCGACCGTTTCGACTGGTGGGGCCTGATCTACATGGCGGGCTTTCTGGGCGCGCTCGAATATGTGCTCGAGGAAGGACCGCAATATGAGTGGCTGCAGGACACGTCCGTCGCGGTCTGCGCCGCGGTTTGCGCGCTCTCGGCGATCGCCTTCTTCTACCGCGTGCTGACGGCGGACGAGCCGATCGTCGACATCCGCGCCTTCACCGACCGCAATTTCGCCATCGGCTGCCTGCTGTCATTCTGCATCGGCATCGGCCTTTACGGCCTGACCTATATCTACCCGCGCTACCTGTCGGAGGTGCGCGGCTACAGCGCGATGATGATTGGCGAAACCATGTTCGTTTCCGGCATCACCATGTTCCTCACCGCGCCGATCGTCGGGCGTCTGATGCTGCGGTTCGACATGCGGCTGATCATCGCCGCGGGCCTCGTCATCTTCGCGCTCGGCTCCTATCAGATGACCTGGATCACCCGCGACTACGATTTCTACGAGCTGCTGCTGCCGCAGGTTCTGCGCGGCATCGGCATGATGTTCGCGATGGTGCCGACCAACAACATCGCGCTCGGGACCCTGGCTCCGGATCGGGTCAAGAACGCCTCCGGTCTGTTCAACCTGACGCGCAATCTCGGCGGCGCGGTCGGGCTTGCGCTCATCAACCAGGTGCTGAACGACCGCACCGACCTGCATATCGTCCGGTTGCAGGAGAGGGTGACCTGGGGCAACGCCACCGCGACCGAAACGCTCAACATGTTCACCCAGCGGCTGCAGGGCATGGGTGACGCCGCGTTGATGGCGATGAAGCAGTTGACGCAGATCGTGCACCGCCAGGCGGTGGTGATGGGATATGGCGACGCCTTCTTCATGCTGACGGTGTTCTATCTCGGACTCTCCTTGCTGGTCATGCTGCTGAAAAAGCCGGTCTTGGCGTCGACCGAACCGGCGCACTAAAGCCTTTTCCGTTTCGATAGAATCGAAACGGGGCTCTAGATTCTTGATTTGACGCGTTTTCTTAACCCGAACCGGTCTCCACTTCGCTTGAAAACGCTCTGACGGTTGCGAGGTTGCAAATCACAAGCGATGCATTTATAAGCACCATATTGTCGCTCGAACCGGGGAGGATTTGCATGATTTCGTCATATTCGCAGATCGAACGCCCGCGTCCGATGCTCGTGCTGGACGTCCGTTCGGGCCCCGCATTTAAAAATTGGCGCGCGATCTGATCGTGCTCAAGCGGGCCACCTCCGTCAGCAGCGATCGGGCCTGACATCCCGGTCTCCCCAAGCTTCCCGGTAAGTCACTGATTTTTTTTTAACGACGCCCGCGCCCGGCCCGATGCCGTCCGCACGTCAAGCAATGGAGCCGGAGTGCGCGCCAGCCGCATCCGGATGACGCCATGACCGCCTCTCGCGACAACCGCCCCGCCGCCATCCGCGTGGTGCTGCCCTTCGTGTTCCGCCACTGGCTGAAGCAGCCGGCCGGCACCGCCATCATTGCCGGCGGCTTCCTGGGTGCCACCGTGGCCGATCTGTTCATGCCGGTATTCTCCGGCCATCTGGTCGACGCCATGACTTCGGGCGCTTCCGACCCGGCCGCGCGACGGGCGGCGGTCGCGGCTTTCGCCGCGATCGTCGCGCTCGGGCTTGCCTCGATGGTGCTGCGCCTGCTCGGATATCAGGCCATCGTGCCGTTCACGCTGCGCATCATGTCCGACGTGGCGCGCGGGGCCTTCATGCGGGTGCAGCGCTTCTCGACCGACTGGCACGCCAACAGCTTCGCCGGCTCGACCGTGCGCAAGATCACCCGCGGCATGTGGGCGCTTGATCTGCTCAACGACACCATCCTGATGGCGCTGTTGCCCTCGCTGGCGGTGCTCGTGGGATCGATGATTTTGCTCGGGCTGCACTGGCCGTCGCTCGGCTTGGTGATCGCCGTCGGTTCGGCGATCTACGTCCCGATGATCGTGCTGTTCTCGACGCGCTATGTGGCGCCGGCGGCACGGATCTCCAATGCCTGGGACACCCGGGTGGGCGGCACGCTGGCCGATGCGCTGACCTGCAACGCGGTGGTGAAATCGTTCGGCGCGGAGCTGCGCGAGGAAGCGCGGCTGGCCCGTGTCATCAGCCGCTGGCGCAGGCGCGTGCGGCGGACCTGGCTGCGTTACAACTACACCGCCGCCGCGCAGCTCTCGGTGCTGCTGTGCCTGCGCGCTGCCGTGATCGGCGGCGCCCTGCTGCTGTGGATCGCGGGTCGCGCCTCGCCTGGCGACGTCACCTATGTGCTGACCAGCTACTACATCATCCACGCCTATCTGCGCGACGTCGGCATGCACATCAACAATCTGCAGCGTTCCGTGAACGACATGGAGGAGCTTGTCGCCATCCATGACGAGGCGATCGGCATTGCCGATGCGCCTGGCGCAAAACCGATCGACATCGAGGGCGGCCGCATCCAGTTCGAGGAAGTGACGTTCCATTACGGCGGCCACCGCGCGCCGCTGTATGACGGGCTGTCGGTGGACATCCGCGCCGGCGAACGCGTCGGCCTGGTCGGGCGCTCCGGATCGGGCAAGACCACATTCGTAAAACTGGTGCAGCGGCTTTACGACGTCTCCGGCGGCAGGATCCTGATCGACGGCCAGGATATCGCGCAGGCGACGCAGCAATCGCTGCGCAGCCAGATCGCCATCGTGCAGCAGGAGCCGATCCTGTTTCACCGTTCGCTGGCGGAGAACATCGCCTATGGCCGGCCCGGCGCCTCCATGGCGGCGATCGAACAGGCGGCACGGCTTGCCAATGCGCATGAGTTCATCCTGCGGCTGCCGAAGGGCTACGGCACGCTGGTCGGCGAACGCGGCGTCAAGCTGTCGGGCGGCGAGCGGCAGCGCGTCGCGCTGGCGCGCGCGTTCCTGGCCGACGCGCCGGTCCTGATCCTCGACGAGGCGACGTCGAGCCTCGATTCCGAATCCGAAGCGCTGATCCAGCAGGCGATGGAACGGCTGATGAAGGGCCGCACCTCGATCGTGATCGCGCATCGGCTGTCGACGGTGCGCAGCCTCGACCGCATCCTGGTGTTCGACCGTGGCGAAATCGTCGAGCAGGGCAGCCATGCCGCGCTCGCGGTTCGTCCGGGCGGACTCTATCGCGGGCTGTTCGAGCGGCAGGCGACGGAATTCACATCGATCTCGGCGGCGGGGTGAGGGCACCGGCATGAAAGACCTCACGCAAGGCTCCATCGTCAGCCACATCCTGACCATGGCTCCCCCGATTTTCGCCGGCATGATCATGATGATGCTCTGCGGGCTGATCGATCTGTATTTCGTTTCCGGCCTCGGGGACGCCGCCGTCCCCGGCGTGGCGGCGGCCGGCAACGCCGGATTCCTCATCAACGCGCTGATGCAGGTGCTCAGCGTCGGAACAGTGGCGCTGATCGCGCATGCGGTGGGGCGCAAGGATCGCGCCGATGCCAATCTGGTGTTCAATCAGGCGCTCGGCCTGTCCGTGGCGTGCGCGCTGCTGACATGGATTGCCGGAACGGTCTTCGCGCGCAGCTACATGCGCGCGGTCGCTGCGGACGATGCCACGATCGAAGCGGACACAATCTATCTGATCTGGTTCATCCCGGCGCTGGCGCTGCAGTTCGCTTTCCTGGTGATGTCGTCCGCCTTGCGCGGCACCGGGATCGTGCGGCCGACCATGATCGTGCAGGCGGTCGCGGTCGGTATCAATATCGTGCTTGCTCCGGTTCTGATCGCGGGCTGGGGCACCGGTCGCGCCCTGGGCGTCGCCGGCGCGGGCCTTGCGAGTTCGATTGCGGTGCTCTTCGGCGTGGTGATGCTGTGGATGTATTTTCGCCGGCTGGAACGCTATGTCGGTGTCAATCGCCGGCTGTTGCGCCCGCAGCTCAGGGAGTGGAAACGCATCCTGAACATCGGCCTGCCCGCCGGCGGCGAGTTCGCGATGATGTTCGCCAATATGGGCGTCATCTATTACGTCTTGCGGGATTTTGGCGCGGCGGCACAGGCGGGCTTTGGCATCGGATCGCGCGTGATGGGCCTCATTCAGGTGCCCGCGATGGCCATTGCGTTGGCGGCCGGACCCATCGCCGGCCAGAATTTCGGTGCCGGCAACAGCGTGCGCGTGAGGGAGACGTTCAGGAAGGTCGCGCTGATAGGAACCGCCTTGATGATCACCGTTACCATGGCTGCACAATGGAGGCCGGATCTGTTGCTGGGCGACCTTGCCAAAGACCCCGAGACGATGGCGGTTGCTGCGCTGTTCCTGCAGATGGTCTCCCTTAATCTCGTCGCACAGGGGTTGATCTTCGTGTGTTCAAGCATGTTTCAGGGCTTGGGCAACACCAGGCCGGTGCTGTTGAGCTCCGGCGCACGTCTGATCACCTACGCGATGCCGGTGATATGGCTGTCCGCGCAGTCGGGTTTTCGCATGGTGGACGTGTGGCGCCTGTCGATCGTAACGACGACGTTGCAGGCGGCATTGAGTTTGTGGTTGCTGCGCCTGGAGTTCAACAAGCGGCTGCGTTGATGGCTGGGCTTAAGGCAATTGTCCTCTGGTTTCCCAGAGATCGAGTAGCATTCGTCAACGGCTGCATGATCATGTTGGGCTCGTTCGGCGCCATCACGGCCACCGCGCCGACCGATTGGCTGCTGAATTGGATCGGCTGGCGGAGCCTGTTCGAAGTTCTGACGATCGCGACGCTTGTGGTTGCCGGGCTCATTTATTTTGCTGTGCCGAAGTCCGACGGGGGTTCCAAGAACTCCGTCTCTTCTGGCAAACCGCTTACTTTGCGTTGCATCTTTTCGGATCCGCGCTTCCTGAGAATTGCGCCTCTGTCTGCAACTTGCATCGGATCGTCCTGGGCAATGCATTCATTGTGGGCCGCATCCTGGCTCGCTGACGTCGAAGGATTCGACCGGCAAGGCGTGATCAATCAGCTCTTCACGATGGCGATTGGAATCAGCCTTGGCGCATTGCTGATGGGGACGCTGGCGGATCGTCTGCGCAAACGTGGCATAGCGACCGAAGCTCTATTGGCAGTGTTCGGGGCGCTATTCATGCTGGCCGAACTCGCGCTAGTTCTGCGCGTGCCGCTCCCATGCATTCTGCCTTGGTCCGTCGTATCGGTAGTGGGAGCAGCGACCGTGCTGAGCTATGCGATCATAGCAGATTACTTTCCCATCGAAATCGCCGCGCGTGCCAATGGCGCGTTGAACCTGCTGCATTTCGGCTGGGCGTTCACAGTCCAATATGGGATCGGACTAATCGTTAACCTATGGGCGTCTCAAGATGGGCACTATCCCATGATCGCTTACCAGGCCGCGTTCGGTTTAAACCTCACAATTCAAGCGGCTGCATTGATCTGGTTCGCGCTGCCTTGGCTCAGAAACTTCGTCCCAGTTGCGAGATCGGACGTCCAAGTTAGCTTTGCGTCTGCGACGGCTGAAGGATCTATACTTGAGCCCTCTCACGTAGTGGATTGGTGAGGCGGCGGGTCGGTTGGTTGGCGCGCGTGGACGTCACTAGTCTCTGATTGCTCGGTCAGGTTCTGTGATATAGGGGTCGGCAAAGCTCCGCGCGTTCACGCACTAATCCGTATCTTCTGCCATGGCAATGTCCGCCTGCGGCCCAGGCCGTGTGGAAACGTTTTTCGTACCCCAATAACTGCAAGCAACCGGGCGTGACGGACCTCGACGCGACCGGCTGAGCCTATTTTTGCTGTATCGAGTCTGGAGTCAATCCGGGCGCAGCCTCGGGCCGTGCTGAGCGACCTTAGCGGTCTCACGGCGCGCACCATGACACGCTCTTCAAGCCCGGATCGCTGCGAGGAACGGTTTGATACCGACGATGTTCATCACGCGCGTGAGGTTGTAGGCGAGCACGTGCAGCGCCATCTCAGTCGCCACTTTGGGCAGCGTCTTCATCAAAAAGTGCGTCGCCCCCATCCGCATCTTCAGCGTGCCGAACGGATGCTCGACTGTCTCGCGGCGAGTACGCATCGCGTCCGGATTCTTGTCCAGGCGGGCCTGCACAGCATCGACAACGTGCTCGTGTTCCCAACGCGTGATGCGGCGTTGCGGTCCCTTCGTGCACTGAGCCTTCAGCGCGCAGGTCCGGCACGTGTTACTCCAATAGCGGTGCAGGACCAAAGCGGTGGATGAGCGTCTCACCGGCTAGACAAACGTAAATGTCCTCTTCGGCCACATGGCGGAAATCCTGCTTGCCGAAGCGGCCTTCGGACTTTGCCTCCGATGTCTGCGGTTTTGGCAGCGTGACCGTGATGCCAGCCTCTTCGCATGCGAGGATCTCCTCGCCTTTGAAGTAGCCGCGATCGGCGAAGGCTTCGAGGTTTTCTGCCTCCAATGCCGCCTTCGCTTGGTTGGCCATGTTCCCAAGATGCGACTTGTCGGTGCCGACGTTGGTCACCTCATGCGCGACGATCAGATGGTTCGTCGTATCGACGGCCGCTTGTACGTTATAGCCGACCATCCCAGAGCCGCGCCCGCTGGTCGCCATCGAGCGGGAATCAGGATCGGTGAAGGAGACCTGCTGATCGGGCGCTCACACCGCCCGGCATGGCAATCGGCGCCTTGAAGGGCAGCTGCGGTCCACCGGTTGTCGCGAAAGAACAATACCGACGGCAAGCATCTCCTTCTCAATCGCCTTGAGGCGCTTGACCTCCTCTTCGAGCTTGATCAGCTTCTCCTTGAGCCGCGTGGTCCTGGCCACAAGCTCCTCCGACGGCACCTCACCGGCAGCTGTCTGGCAATCGGCTGTGTCAAGTTGGCTCAGATAGCGCGCAACGCTCTCCTCGATCTGCGCCAGACGCCGCTCCTCTTTCCCTTCGTGAAGTTGTTGTCGCGCGAGTTAACCGCCTTGAACTTGCTGCCGTCGATCGCAACGCTCGCTTTCGCCAGCAGACCCATCTTGCGGCACAAGGCAACGAATTGCGCGCAGACCTTCTTGATGGCGGGGCCGTTGTCTTTGCGGAAATCGGCGATGGTTTTGTGATCCGGAACGAGCCGTCCCGTCAGCCACATCACTTCCAGATTGCGGCCAGCCTCACGCTCCAGCCGCCGGCTCGATTGGACCCGGTTGAGATAGCCATAGATATAAAGCTTGAGCATCGCCGAAGGATGATACGCGGGCCGGCCGGTCGCCGCCGGGTTGACGCCATCGAACCCCAGCTCGCGCAGTTCCAGCGCATCGACGAACACATCGACCGCGCGAACAGGATTGCTCTCGTCCACCCAATCATCAAGGCATTCCGGTAACAGTGTCGTCTGCTGGCGATCCGCCCCTTGAACGAAACCCTTCATCATCCCCCCCGCGATTCAGCAAGGGAATCATGGCATCGGTCAGGTTTTCACACAGTCTGGACCCAGAGCTGAACTCGCGGCCGAGCCTCCTGTTCTTTTGGACGGCTTGCGGGCGCAACCTTACGACGCCGTGTCTGCACTTACCGGCAGGGTGAACTGAAACGTGGCACCGTGGGGTAGGTTTGCCGTGGCCCATAGCCGGCCACCGTGGCCTTGCATGATCGAACGGCAGATCGAGAGTCCCATCCCCATGCCGCTGGATTTGGTGGTGAAGAAGGGGTTGAACAACCGGCCCGCATTCTCGGCGGAGATCCCGGTGCCGCAATCCGTCACGCTTAGGATCACCTGGCGTGTCTCGTCCTGGCCTGATCGGATCACCAGTTTGCGCGACCGATCCGTGACCGATTGCATCGCTTCAATGCCATTCATCACCAGGTTGATAATCACCTGCTGAAGTTGAACTCGATCACCCAGGACCATGGGGAGAGGGGACGCCAACTCCGTTCGCAACAACACCTGGTGGCTGATCAACTCACGGTGCACCAGCGCGATGGTCTCCCTGACGACGTCATTGACATCGAGTGGTACCATTTCAACGTCGGATTTTTTCGCCAGCGCCCGGACGCGCTGGATCACCTCACTCGCCCGATTGCCGTCGCTTATTACCCATTCCACCGAGCGGCGCGCCGCGTCCAGGTCGGGAACTGCCCGATTAAGCCAGCGCAGACTGGCCTCTGCGTTGGCGACGACGGCAGCGAGCGGCTGGTTCACCTCATGGGCGATCGAGGCTGTCAGTTCGCCCAGCGACGTCACGCGCGTTACGCGTGCGAGCTCCATCTGGGCATCGAGCAGGCGCTGTTCGCTGGCGCGCAGCTTCTCTTCCGCCCGCTTGCGCTCGGTGATGTCGTTGAAAAGGATTCCGACGCGTCTGCGGCTCGCGTCTTCGACCCGGAAGGCGTAAACGTCATACCAGCGTCCGAGTTGTTTGGCTTCATTTTCGAAGCGCATCGGCTCGCCCGTGAGGGCGATCCTGCCGTAAATGTCGAACCAATGTTCTTCGTGCTGTGGCGCGATCTCGCGCATCCGTCTGCCGGCGGCATTCTTGATTCCCGTCTGCCGTTCAAACGACGGGCTGATTTGCAAAAACCGATAATCGACCGGCTTTTCGTTCTGGTCGAACAAAACTTCAATCGTGCAAAAGCCCTCGTCAATCGATTCGAACAACATGCGGTAGTTCTGTTCCGACTCGCGCAATTCCACCTCGGCCCGTTTTCGCTCGGTCATGTCGAGCACGAAAGCGACGCCTTCATCTCGGTTCCAATCGAAAATCGCGCGGGCGACCACAACCGGCACGCGGCCGCCGTCTTTGCGAAAGTACTCCTTTTCGCAGGGTCGGACGCTTCCAGTCGTATTGAGCTCTGCAAAGGCCTGATCGTCGACATCGCGCCATTCGGCCGGCGTCAGCTCCGTCCATCGCAGCGAGGTGAGATCCTCCCGGGTATATCCGACGATATCGAGAAAGGCCTGGTTGGCTTCGATGATCCGGCCGTGAACATCCCAGATCACAATCCCGACGATGTTCGAGTCGACCAGACGGCGGATCCGGGCCTCCCGCTCCCCGAGATCGCCGTAGAGACGGGCGTTCTCGAGCGAAATCGCCGCTTGTGACGCCAGCATCTTCAGGACCGAGATCCGGGCGGGCGTGAACACGTGCGATGCCAAATTGTTCTCCAGATAGAGCACGCCGATCAGCTTGGACTGTTTCACCAGCGGCATACAGAGGACCGACCGAGCACGCTTCTGGCAGATGTACTCATCTGTCGAGAACGGATCCTGCGCCGAGGCGTCATCAAGGATCACGCTCTCCCGTGTCCGGATCACGGTGTGGAGCACAGCTTCGGGAAGCTCGGCCGGCGACGGGGCCGCGTCGCGAAGCGTGACCTCAACCCGGCCGCGGCCGGTCGTCGCTTCCGCCGCGATCTTTGGCTCGTCGGCCGGGAACAGGATGAGCAGCCCACGCGCAGCACCGGCATGTTCGACTACAATTCGCAGCAGCGTCTTGATGAGTTCAGCGAGGACGATCTCCCCGGACACCGCCTGCGCGGCCTTGAGCACCGTCCCGACATCCAGCCGCTCGACGGGCGCGCCAATGGTAGTAGTGGGAGATGCAGGCACTGGTGCGTCTCGGAGATGCGGATGAAGCCTTTCGAGTTGCCGCACCTTGCCGTCGGCTCCCCAACGCAGATATCCGTGGCGGGCGTCCTGCAAATACACACGGGCAATCTTCTCGAAGCCATGCGCCGCGTAGAAGCGGGAAGCGAGTTCATTGGCGAGCGCCTCATTGTGAACAAAGCCGTTGGCGCGCGCCGAGCGGATGGCCTGTTCGTAGAGGCGTTCGGCATCGAACTTCCGGCCTTCGAGGCGCGCGATCTCGGCGCCGATCAGCGCGACGCGGTTCTCGAAATTATCTGGGCAACTTGCCGCCCAGAGCTGGAGTTGCCTCTGATGCGTAGCGACAGCGTCCAGGCGCTGCTGCCGCTCGCCGGTTGGTGCGGAATCGCAGGAGGCGGCTTGAGACAGTGCGCCGAAGAAATGGTATTCCGCCGTTTCGAGCTGTGACACCGAGGTCCACAACAACCGTTGTGCTCTCGACCAGGCCTCGATGGCCGACGCATAGTCGCCGGCAAAGAAGCGCGCCTGGAGCTTGCGGATCCAGTACCAGCACTCGACGAACGCCAAATCCGGATTTTCTGAAAAGCGGCGCTCGATCCGGGACTCATCAAACTGCTCATCGTCGAAGGAGCCGAATGTCGGCGTCAAGCCGCGCAGCGTGCGGATCAGCCCGAGTTGGGGGGCGATGGAGTCAATGACAAACCCGAACCGCGCCTTCTGCGCGAACGCGAGGCCGCGCTCGGCTTCGCGTTCCACCTCGGCAAGCGGATCGCCCGCGGCGAGAAGGTTCGCGTTCAATTGGTTGCCGCAGTAGGCGGCGTAAGTGAGGTCGCCGAGCTTGTTTGCTGCCTCGAACGCGCGGTGCACCAGATCGCGGCCGGCGCGGACGTGTCGGATCCAGGGCACAACGCCATATCCAAAGTCCATATAGGTCCTGGCCTGGAAGCGCGTCAGTCCGCGTCTTTCGACCAGGTCATAGCCGAGCTGACCGAAGCGATATACGGCCGCCTGATAGTCGCCGAAGCGCGCGCGGGCTATCATGGATAGCCAGACATAGGCGCTGCACGAAGCGGCGCAGTTGCCGCGCTCGAGGCTGAGATTGACTCCCCGGCAGGTGATCAAGGCAAGCAGGTTCGCATCCGTATAGAATGCAGGCACCCCGATCTTGGCGAGAACGTCCAGCGTCGCAAGCGATGCCGGGTCGCTCATCAAAGGCAGATCGATTAGAGACTCGATCGGGCGCCCCCCGAGCTGCGACCAGATCCGTTCGTATTCGCGTCGCGTTTCCTCTTCCGTCGGATGCGGTGACCAGTCGATGCCCAGATGCCGGAGGTAGTCGAGGCCGACGGCGATGGCGCGGCTGCCCTGATCGAGGGTCGTGTACAGATCCACGCGCAAGCACGCGACCGTGGCTCGTTCAACGGTAGTTGCGGCTCGGGTGGATATCGCCGCCAGGCGCTGCTCCGCTTCCGTCAGCGCGCCGGTGAGGAACTCGCATTCGCCCCGGTTCAGCTCCAGCGCGAAGGCGAGCTCATACCGGCGTTCCCACGAGTCTTCCGGCAGCAGGGTCGCTCCGGTGATGAGATATGTGAGCGCGGATGCGTAGGCGGCTGAGGCCTTGGCGCGCTGGCCCGCAAGCAGATTGAACTCTGCCAGCTGCTCACGCTCATCGCGTGACGTGATCAAAGCGGCGCCGCGGTTGAGCTGATTGACGATTTCGAAGATGGCCTCTTTGCGTTTCTCTGGAGGGGTATGCGCCGCGAGCAGCCGTCCGACGCGCAGGTGCGCCTCGGCGCGCAACCTTTCCGGTATGAGGGAATAGGCGGCTTCCTGCACTCGGTCGTGGGTGAACTTGTATGAGCTCCCCGAATGTTCGACCAGCTCCAGACGAACGGCGTTCCAGAGGTCCGAACGGACGTCCGCGTTCGATTTCCCGAGAACGATCGAAAGCATCGTGATCTCGGCGGCGTTGCCGAGGCAGGCGAGCTGCTGCAACGCCGCCTGGGTCTCGACGGGCAGGCGGGTCAACTTCCCGACCATAAGGTCCACCACATTGTCGGTGTACCCTTTGGCGTGAAGGCGATCGAGTTCCCAGCGCCAGCGCGCCGCGTCGTGATCGAATCGGAGCAGCCCTTCTTCGGCGAGCGCAGAAACAAACTGAATCGCGAAGAACGGATTGCCGCCGGTTTTCTCGTGTACCAGTCGGGCCAGCGGGGCAGCACCGCCCGGCGTGCACCCAAGTGTATCCTCAATGAGCCGGCTCAGGTCTTCGCGGGCCAGCGGCGCAAGACTGATCTCCTGCACGCGCGCTCCTGCCTTGCGGATAACATCGAGCGTACGCAGAAGCGGGTGCGCCGGACTGATCTCGTTGTCGCGGTAGGCGCCGACCAGCAGCAGGTGCCGCACCTCCGGGTTGGTCACCAGATGTGCGAGGAGGTCGAGCGTTGCGGCATCGAGCCACTGCAAATCGTCAAGGAACAGCGCGAGCGGGTGCTCCTTGCGCGCGAACACGCCGAGGAAGCCCCGGAACACCAACTGGAAGCGGTTCTGCGCGTCCTGCGGCGGCAGCTCCGCGACCGGGGGCTGTTTCCCGATCACGAGCTCCAGCTCGGGAACGAGGTTGACCATGAGTTGACCATTCGGGCCCAGCGCATCGATCAGGGCGTCCCGCCAGCGGGCAAGCTCTTCCTCGCTCTGGCTGAGCAGCGAGCGGACCAGGCTCTGGAAGGCTTGGCCCACCGTCGCGTACGGGATGTCGCGCTTGTACTGGTCGAACTTGCCAGAGGCGAACAGGCCGCGCGGCGGCACCAGCGCCTTGTGGAGTTCGTTCACCACCGAGGACTTGCCGATACCGGAATAGCCGGACACCAGTACGAGTTCCAGGGTGCCGGTCGCCACGACCCGATCGAAGGACGCGAGCAGCGCCTCGATCTCGCGCTCCCGGCCGTAGAGCTTCTCCGGGATCCGCAGCCGGTCGGAGGCATCGTGCGCGCCCAGCGCAAACGGCTCGATCCGTCCCTGGGACTCCCATGCCGCAAGACAGCGCCGCAGATCGGCCTCGACACCGGCGGCGGTCTGGTAGCGCTCCTCGGCGGTCTTGGCGAGGAGCTTCATCACGATTGCCGAGAGCGCGATCGGGACGTCCGCGACCCGCTCGTGGGGCGGCACCGGTTGCCGCGCGATATGGCAGTGCACCCACTCCATCGGATCGGCAGCCGTGAAGGGAAGCTGTGCCGTCAACATTTCATAGAAGGTGACACCCAGGGCATAGAGATC
Organism: Bradyrhizobium erythrophlei; assembly: GCF_900129505.1. Taxonomy (NCBI): domain Bacteria; kingdom Pseudomonadati; phylum Pseudomonadota; class Alphaproteobacteria; order Hyphomicrobiales; family Nitrobacteraceae; genus Bradyrhizobium; species Bradyrhizobium erythrophlei. Next base: position 4,060,954 of record NZ_LT670818.1, read on the forward strand.
ACTGCGGGAGTCCACCGAGCGGTTCATCCTGCCGGTCTGTTCCGGCGCCATGTAGGCAAGCGTGCCGGCGATCACCGCCGGCGGCGCGGGGATTTGGTGCTCGCGCGGCAGACGCGAGGCAACGCCGAATCCCGTCAGCCACACGCCGCCGCTTGCAGTGTCCGCCAGGATATTTGCCGGCTTGATGTCCTTATGAATCAGACCTCGCTCATGCATCCGGAGCAGCGCCCCCGCGAGAGGGATCGCGATGCGCAGGAACTGCGGTACGCCCAGTGGCCGGCCAAGCAGTCGATCGACCGGCGCTCCACCGGGATCCTTGAGTACCAGCGTCAAGCGGTCCTTGTAGCGCGTCAGCGCGACCGAACGCGCCGCCCAGTCGGCATCAAGTTCGGCTTTGAGCGCATATTCGTGTTCGAGCCGCTCGACGCTACCGGGCGAGGTTTCTTCTGCGGCAACGAGCAGGATCGGCGCCAAGCCGTTGCCGGAGCCCCGGTAGAGAGCGATGTCTCCCTCCCGCAGCGGCGAGAAAACGTAGCTCGAGAATTCCTGCACGAGGGCCTCCTGCCAGGAGGACTACTCTAGTCGTTGATTAGGTTACATTTGCTCTCATCCGTCAATCCAAAGACAGACGCCGAAAAAAGCGATCGTATCAGGATCGGTGCCATATTACGGCTGGACGATGACGAGAACCGCGCCGGCCTTTTGCTAAAACCGAGATGCCTTGTCGAGGAGGAGCGTGCCGACATGACTTCCGTTCCTGGCACGAAACGGTCATTGCGGTGCCGCCGCCGGATGTCCGTTATGATGATATCGAGACAAAAGATCACTCGGACGTCACCTCGGGATTGATTCCAAGCTTCTTGCGGGCGGTAAAAGCGTCGAGAAATTCCTGAGAGGCGACTTGATCCGCCAAGCTTCGCAGCTTCTCGGCCGAGACTGGCCCTAAGACAGTTTCCACGCGGCGGTTCGCCGCTGCCCACAGCAGGTACGCCTCCCGGAGCCGGGCCTTGCCCAAGCGGGTCAGAATGCCCCGCTTCGTGCGCCGGTCCTGGGGGTCTTGCCGCAGTTCAACCAGCCCGTCCCTAACGAGCGGCCGCAGCGCGTGCGTTAGCGCCGAGATTCCAATTGCTAACCGCTCCGCCAAATCCTGCAGCGTCGGCCCTTGCTGACCGCGGGCCAGTTCACTGATCTGCGCGAGCACACCGGCCTGCGTGGCCTTTAGTCCAATCGGGGCAAGCGCCTCATCATACAGTTGGCCGAGGCGACGCGCCGCTCGGCGCAATGCGTTGTTCGTACAAGAAAAATCGGCCGGCACAGCGATCGCCTCCATGCCCTGTCATCCAGATCGACCGCTGGACGACCACGCTTCTTTCCCATGCGTGTAAAATATAGTTGAGCACTGTACCATTGAAAAGGGGTTAAGCTCGCCCAAATAGTTTAGGGCTCAACCAATGGAGAACCCCCATGTCTGTGGCCAGTTTCAAGAAAATCGCAGTCGTTACCGGAGCGTCCTCAGGTATCGGCGCCGTTTATGCCGACCGCCTCGCCGCCCGGGGCTACCATCTCATCCTCGTGGCGCGACGCGCCGACCGCTTGGAAGCCCTCTCGAAGAAGATTTTGAAGACCTATGCTGGCGCCAACGTTGAGGTGATGGCCGCTGACCTCGCGAAGGAATCCGACCTTATCCGTGTCGAAAAGGTCCTCGCAACGAACCCGGCAGTGCGCATCCTCGTAAACAATGCCGGACTTGCCAGGCTTGCGCCGATTGCGCAGGCGCCCGTGCAACAATCCCTGGCCCAGATAGCGCTGAATATCACTTCGGTAACGCGCCTCACTCATGCTGTTCTTCCGGCACTGCTGTCGAGAAATGACGGAGTGATCGTCAACATCGCCTCCGTGTTAGCGATCCATTCGCTCCCGGTCAGCTCCGTGTACAGCGGGACCAAGGCGTTTGTGCTGAACTTCAGCCGAGGCCTTCAAGACGAACTGGTCGGGACTGGCGTAAAGGTCCAGGTGGTCCTTCCCGCCTCGACAGCAACCGAAATTTGGGATGCATCTGGCGTTCCGCTGTCAGCCTTGGACCAGGACACCGTGATGTCGGCGGAGAATCTGGTGGACGCCGCTCTGTCCGGCCTCGACAAGGGTGAAGCCATCACATGGCCCACTGTGGCGGACGCGAGCCTTTGGGACAAGTACGACGCCGCCCGTTCGACGCTGTTCGCCGCCACCCAGACCAACAAGCCGGCCGCGCGCTACAACGCAATATGACATCGCTCACGGAGCGCAAGACGCTTCTGCTTTGGTCAAACTCTCGAGAGTTGTTGCGATGAGCGACGAATCTTCTACGAGCCTCTCGACCGCAAAAAGCGGATCGAGTGGTCACGAATTACTACAGTCTATCGAGGGACGCCGTCGGCGCCAGAGGGGACACAAGTTCTGGCGCTTTCGCTGCTTAAGGAAATGAGGTCGACGCCGACGACCCGCGCCGTCACTTTCATTCAACATCAGGATAACATCGTGCCGTTCACTCACCTGGACATCGGCGGTCCCGTCGCCACGCTCAGCCTCGATCATGCCGGCGGCAACCGGATCAACTTCGATATGCGAGTTGAGCTAAGGGAGGCTTTTCAACGAATAGAAGAGAGCCCGGCACGGGCTCTCCTTATCCGGGGCGAAGGCGGCGACTTCTGTCTTGGCGGGGATATACGTGACTGGCCAGGCGCTCCCGCGGAGTTCCTGCGGCCAAAGATACAGGTGTTCGCCGAAGCGCTGGACCATCTAAAACGCCTGCCGATTCCAACCATCGCTGCTGTGCAGGGCGGATGCATCGGCGGTGGGTTCGAACTCGCGTTGAGCTGCGATCTGATCCTCGCCGCAAGGTCCGCCCGTTTCGTATTTCCGGAAGCGCGTGTCGGCATCGTGACTCTGCAGGGCGGCATGATGCAAATCGCCGAGCGTGTCGGCAGCGCGAAAGCCGCCGAGATGGTGTTCCGTTCCGAGCCGGCGACTGCCGAACAGATGCTGCAGTGGAACGTGGTCAACTGGATCGTAGACGACGCCGAGCTCGAGTCGCAAGCCGCCGCGCTGGCGACCCGGCTCGCCGAGGGACCGACAAAAGCGTTCGCTGCGACCAAGGCGCTCTGGCGCATGCAGGCGGAGGAGGGCGTGAAGGCCGCCAAGGCGAAGCTCTACGACCTTTCGATACCGCTTTTCGAGACCGAGGATGCGCGGACAGCCCTGCGCGCTGCCGCCGAGGCGATCAATTCGGGCAAGCCGTTCCCCAAGGCGACTTTTGCCGGCAAGTAAACCCGGCGGCGAGATGCCTGATGTGCCTTCTTGGACCTCTATCAGGTAGGGAATGGATTTCTCTCCGCAAATCCTTCCTGGTGCCAATAAGGATAGGTCGGGATGACCCGGCTGGCCTTATCCAGGCGCTGAACTTGATCGGGCGTCAGCGCCCAGCCAATGGCTCCGAAATTTTCCGACAGTTGCGTTTCGTTGCGCGCGCCGATGATGAGGCTCGCGACGGTGGGACGTTGAAGGAGCCAATTGAGTGCGATCTGAGTCACCGATTTCCCTGTCTCGCTGGCGATCTCATCGATCGCCTCGATGATGGTGAAGAGATGCCCGTCCTCCACGAAAGGACCGTCTCCGGGCCTCAGGCCGCGCCGGCTGCGCTGAGGCACGGATACGCCCCGCCGGATCTTGCCGGTGAGGCGCCCGGACGCCAAGGGGCTCCAGACGATCGCGCTGACCCCCTGGTCGAGCCCGAGGGGCATGAGTTCACTTTCGTATTCGCGGTTGGCCAGCGAATAATAGGCCTGATGCGCGACATGGCGTGGCAAATTGTAACGCTCCGCCACCGCCAGCGACTTCATCAGATGCCAGCCCGAAAAGTTCGAGCAGCCCACATAGCGGATCTTGCCGGCGCGAACGAGATCGTCGAGGGCACTCAAGGTCTCCTCAATCGGCGTCCTGGCGTCGAAGCCGTGAAGCTGAAAAATATCGATATAGTCAGTCCGCAGGCGCTTGAGGGCTTTCTCGCAAGCGTTGATCAGATGATAGCGCGAAGAACCCACGTCATTGGCGTCGTCTCCCGAGCGGAAAGCTGCCTTCGTTGAGATGATAACGTGATCACGCCTGCCTTTGATCGCCGCGCCGAGGATCTCCTCCGCAAGCCCGGCGGAATAGATGTCGGCGCTGTCGAACATGTTCAGGCCAAAGTCGAGGCACATGTCGGCGAGGCGCGTCGCCTGCTCCGTCCCGGTATCACCCCAAGCGGCAAAAAAATCGCCCCTGCCGCCGAAGGTAGCGGTTCCAAGGCTTAGGGCCGGAACGCGGAAGCCGGAACGACCGAGATATCGATAGTCCATTGGTTTTCTCCAACTTGGTTTTCATTCGACGGGCTTGTTCGAGCCGGGGCGGGAACGACGTTCGGCTTGCCTGGCTTGGACAGGGTCACGAAGAGAAGTGATGCGACGAGGCAGAAGGCGCCGGCCGGCCGCAAGTGTCGCTTCTCAAATCGATCATGATATCTCCGGAATATTTACCGGCCGGTCGATGCCAGCGCCGTTTCGAAAGTTTCGGTGAAGTCGTTCGCTGCGAGAAACTGCATCACTACGCGCAAGTCCTCGGATTCGGTGGCTCCAAACGCGGCTTCGAAGCTCCGCTGCGCGGCCTCCCAGAGGGCATCCGATTTAAAGAGCCTGGACCGTCCCAAGGGGGTCAGACTGATCAGCCGGTTGCGCCGGTCCTGCGGATCGACAGCGATCGTGACGAGCTTTTCGCGGGTGAGCGGCTTCAAGGTGTGAGCAAGACCGCCGGCGTCCATCACCAACGCGTCGGCAAGTGCGCCGACCGTCGTCGGCTCGGAACGCCCGATTTCCGCCAGTATCGCACGCTGCGTCGTCTTCAGGCCGCTCGGTGCGAGCGCAGTATCGTAAAGCTGCGAGATTCGTCGCGAAGCCTTTCGCAATTCCGTGCAATGGCAGCGTCCTGCGCTTTCCGGTCGTGCGTACCGGGTTCTCTCGTTCATGTGATGGTCTCCGTCTTGATTTATGAGCATATGCTGATATCCTGCCAAATGCAAGCATATGCTGGTATCAACTGGAGCGCTCAAAATGCAGTTCATGACCCTGTTCTCCTGGCATCCCGATAGGGGGGAAAAGCCTGCTCCCGCAGACCTCAGGGAGGCGGAGTTCGAGATGATACGTGACCTCTACGCGGTCGGTTTGGTTCGACAAATCTGGCTTCGCGGTGACGCCGGAGGCGCCTGCGCAATTGTGGAAGCCGCTTCGTCTGACGAAGTCGCGGAAAAGTTCAACGCGCTTCCTTTCATCCGCGAAGGCTACCTGCAGTCTCCGATGATCGTTCCACTGAAGCCATATTCCGGCTTCGCTCCCCGAAACTGATGGTTCATCCGACAAGCTTGAGGAAGATATGCCGAAACTCGATGGAAAGATCGCTGTCATCACTGGTGGAAACTCCGGAATTGGCCTGGCGACGGCCAAGGTTTTCGTGAAAGAAGGCGCGCGCGTTTACATCACGGGCCGCAGGCAGGCAGAACTCGATGCCGCCGCCGCCCTTCTTGGACCGAGTGCCAAGGCCGTCCAGGGCGACGTCTCCAAGCCGGCCGATCTCGACCGCCTCTACGGCCAGATCCGCAGTGAAGTAGGACGTGTCGACGTCGTTTTCGCGAATGCCGGCGTGGTCACCAAGGCGCCACTCGGCAGCCTGACGGAGGAGCACGTCGAGAATCAGCTGGACGTAAATGTGAAGGGTGTGATCTGGACCGTCCAGAAGGCCCTGCCTCTGATGGGGCCGGGGGGCTCGATCATCTTGAACGCCTCGATCGTCGCCTCAAAAGGCTGGGCCGATTGGAGCGTCTACAGCGCCTCAAAGGCGGCGGTCCGCAACTTCGCCAGGACATGGTCGTCGGATTTGCGGGGCCAGGGCATCCGGGTCAACGCCATCAGCCCTGGCGTGATCCCGTCACCCGCGCACGAAAACGCCGCCGCCAGCCGTGACGCCCTGAACAGCTTCATGGCTTACGCGGCAAGCATAACGCCCCTTGCCCGAACGGGAACCGACGAGGAGGTTGCGAAGGTCGTCGCCTTCCTGGCCTCCGACGACAGCAGCTTCATCGCGGCCAGCGAGATCTTCGTCGATGGCGGCATAGCCCAGATCTGACGAACATGCGGTCCGCTCTCTCACCCACGTCCACCCACCTCGCCGGCTCCGGCACGTTGGACTGCAGGTCAACTTGAGGCATCGCATCCAGCGTTTCGTACAAGGTCCATCAACATTGAGACGGAGCCTATGTCCATGCTCCTTGATTCAATCAAAATCGGTCGACTGGACGAAGAGGCGCAGCCCTCCGCGTACCCCCGACGCGGCGTTTTAAAGGCGGGTTTGCTTATTGGGGCGGTCGTGAGTGTCGCGATGAAGGCGGGCGTGGCTGATCCACCGCACGCGCGTGATGAGCGACAACCCGAGGCTGTTCGATATGGAGAAAGGAGATCAACGATGCCGTTGGCGAGAATAGATTTGGGTAAGGACGCGCCGCCCGAGCGTATCCGCGTAGTGAGCGAAGCGATCTATCGTGCCATGGTTGAGGTCGCCAATGTACCATTGCACGACAAGTTTCAGGTAGTAACGCGTCATGCTCCCGACGAAATCATATACCCCGAGGAGGGTTATCTCGGCCTGAACTATACACGCGACCTCATCATCATACAGATCACCTGGGTCAGCGGGCGTTCGGTCGACGTGAAGAAGAAATTCTTTCGCCGGATCGCTGACGAGATCCACGAGAAGGCTCATGTGCGAAAGGAGGATATCTGGATCAACCTGGTCGACACAAATCGTGAAGACTGGTCGTTCGGCGACGGCGAAATGCAATATGCGCCGAAGTGACATGCAACGCACAACGTCGCCTCGGGCGAAACGGGGTTCGTTCGAAAAAGAAATTCGTCCATAAGGAGAGATCGATGCCAACCTACGTGTGTTACCTGCCAAGAGACCGGTTCAGCCCAGATCAAAAACGTCAGATTGTGGACGCGATCACCTTTCGCCATAGCGAGGCGACCGGCGCCCCTTCGTATTTCGTGCAAGTGGTAATCGAGGAGGTCCAAGCGGATCGCTATTTGGGCGGCGAAAAGACGTCTGATCACATCTGGGTCCGCGGTGACATACGTACCGGTCGCACCGAGGAACAGCGGACTGGCTTGATGACGAAGATGATGAAAGACATCAGCCTCATCACGAGCGTTAGGCAAGAAAGCATCTGGATCTATCTTTGCAACCTGGACCCCACAGATATGATCGAATACGGACACGTTTTGCCCGCGCCAGGGCAGGAGAAGGCCTGGTTTGAAAGTCTTCCCGGGTCCCTCAGGACCTACCTGGCGAAGCTGGGAACAACAAAGGCAAACTTTGAGCTTTAATCCTTCAAGGGGGAGGGCCGCGCAAACCGCTTCCAATGTTGGCACAAATCGGAAGAGTGCCCACAAGTCAAAGCGAGAGGATGCGACCTTCTCGCGCAGCGAACCAAAAGCAATCGACATCAGAATTTCGCTGCGAGCTTCGCGCAGAAAATGCTCTTAGATGATGTCGAGATAGCGTTTCATCGCGGAATAGATAGTCGGCGCGAATTTTTTGCCGTTACGCCGCGACCGCAGTATTCGCCAAAGCTCGAATGACCGCTTCTGGCGCAAAGCGGCCATTCGTGCGCAAACAGGATCCCGTGACAGATCAGGAAAAGGTGGAGAGTCTATCAGTTTGGAATCAGGCTCGGGGAGGGGCGCTTAGCCTCAGGATATCGCGCTATATCGTAGATTCGGCCGGATGTAGGACGTGGAGGGATTCGAAATCGACAAGTTGGGTGCAATTGATCTGCGAATTGCAGCGCGACTGGCAGCGCAAGGAAACCGTGGCCGGATTCCCGCGTATCCTGTTTGTGGTCGAAGGGCACTAATCCTCTGGACTTAACCGGTCGCCGAGTTGTCGGGGTAGGCCAACGGACGCGACCGCCAACAACGCTATAACCTTCTTGCGCATCATCATTCTCCGTCAGAGATATCGCTCCCAACCACGACGCCCCTTGCAGGTGACACTCGTTTTGCAAAATCGCCACTGACCTTAGCAAGTCCCGTCGCTCAACTCTGCGCGACCCGCGCCACGTTAAATTTAAAGTCAGGAAGGAGTTATGCGCGGGTCGCGCGCAGCGCGCTCAAGCGAGTCCACCGTTACAGATGTAACTTGGATTTGGTGTCTCCTAACAGAAGCAACCGCTTAAAAAAAATTCGAACCTGAACAAAACTGAAAAGCGGTGATGCGGCTAAGCAGTTGTTCTGATCTTCTCCACCGGAAGGGCGACGCGCGCTAACTCACTCACTGTGAATCCGCATCACGCACCACTGATAGTCCGGCGAGCGCCTCTCCGGAAATCCTGCGCACTCCGCTGCACACCGTGAGATGCGATGAAGATCCGATCCCATTCCGAGAGCCATATCGTCGAGCTGGACGACCGTTCGCGATGGCAGATCTTCCCGGGTGACCTCGACCTCACCCTGAACTGGAAGCCGGAGACGGACCTCACGGTCGTCCCCATCGACGACGAGGTGAGTTCTCACGCGCTGATAGGCGAGGGCGGAAGGGTGCGCGTGATACCCGCCGGCGAAAGCTGGCCGGTAACGGAGGTGAAGTCCGTGCTCAAGGACGGTTGATGCCGGTCTCGTCCTGAGCGAACTATCTGTTCTGCGATTTCCCTAAGGCAGCCGCACGACCGACATCCGTCCGCAATCCTCGCATCAGAGCGCGCTCAGGTCGTCAGGAACTTTGCCGAATTTCCGGATCACCGTCGCCTCACCGAGGTCGCCGGGCGCGGGATCACTCGTCCGGCTGAAGGCGACTGAGCCGCAGACAAGGGGCCCATTGCCGTGACGAACGACATAGATTTCGCAGGCCGGAAATCAATCGCCTCGGGAAAAACGATGGGCCGCGAAGGCTGCTGGTGAGCCTTGCGCGCCCATCCAGAGTCGACTCAGCCGAACGCGCTGGAGCCTACGTCGCCGTTGTCTGGCCCGCCGCGTCCACGGCCTTTCCAGTCGCTCCATCGTCTGCGCCGCTGCCGGCGCTTGAACGCGTAGGTCACCGTGTCCGCGGACTGCCCGGCATCGAGGGACTGCAGCGCATCGATGATGTCGTCGTAATTGACGACATTCCCCGTTGCGGTAGCCCGTAGCGCTGGATTGGACTCGATTGCGCATGCGTCTGACGCCCAGGATGCGAGCACCGAGCGTTTTTCCGCGGCCGTCATGTCGGTATCCCGCACGACATCGAGCGGGTGGCGAAAGGCCCTCGAAGGGTGAAGTAGGGCATCAATGTCGAACGGTACCTTCCTGGCTTGAAAGCTCTGCTCCATGACTGTTCTCCTTCAAAACGCGGGCGGTTTCGAAGAGGCTTCACCAACCGCCCGCCACCATCAGGGTCTGCGCGCTCACCGATTGAACGCCCGGAGTTCAACTGTGTCAGCCGTTGCGGTCGATCGGGATGCGGCGGACATTGTTTTTCGCTTCAGGGGATCGCGGCACCGTAATGGTCAGCACGCCATTCTTGAACGCGGCTGAGGCTCTGTCCTCCTCGATGTCCTGCAGCGGGATGCGCCGTTCGAAGCGGCCGTAGTACCGCTCGCTGAAACGGCGGGCCTTGTCTTCCGATTCCGTTTTCTTCTCGCCCGAGATCGAAAGAACGCCGTTTGCGATTTCCAGGCTGACGTCTTTCTCGTCGAGACCGGGCAGTTCGGCGGTGATGCGCACCTCCTTGTCCGTCTGGTCGACGTCGATCTGGGGCCAGCCCAGCCCATCCAGGGCGCGGGTCGGCCCGAACGGCGCAAGATCGAACCCGCGAAACACGTCGTCGAACATGCGATTCATCTCGCGATGCAACGCAAAAAACGGATGGATGTCGGTACCACGCTGGAAACCGACCTCGCGGCCTCTGTTGTTCCAGGGAATGAGATCCTTGATGGCCATCGCTGTGTCTCCTTCAATCAAGCGACTTCCGCCGCGGATCGGGCCACCGCGGAAGTCAGTTCGATGATGTGAAGTCTAACGTCGAGATCAGGCCGCCTTGCCGTCGATCTGCCGGATGTTCGAAGCGGACGAACCCTCGATCGAAATCCGACGCGGCTTCATGGCCTCCGGGATCTCGCGGACCAGTTCGATCTGCAGCAGGCCGTTGTCGAAGGCCGCGCCCTTGACCTGGACATAGTCCGCCAAGCTGAACTGCCGCTTGAAGGGCCGCAACGAGATTCCCTGGTGCAGGAACTCGCGCTGGTGTTTCTCGGCTTTCCGGCCTTCCACGGTCAGCACGCTTTGTTCTGCGGTGATCGCTATCTCGTCGGGTGAGAACCCCGCGACCGCCAGCGAGATCTGGTAGCGGTCCTCGCTCAGGCGTTCGACGTTGCACGGTGGATAATTGTCCTCCGTGCCGCCGTGCTGCGCGGCATCCACGAGGTCGAATAAGCGGTCAAAGCCGATGGTCGACCGCCAAAGGGGAGCAAAATCGTAGGTAGTCCTCATAGCCAAATCCTCCGTTGAGCAAGATGGGTACGAGCAGGCGTCGGACACCTCCGGCGCCCGTCTCCGCCGAGCCCCCGAAGGGCGCCCGGACCGCTTGTCGCGGCATGCAAAAAACTAGAAAAAGTGCTCCCGGTTTCAAGAGGCTTGCGGATTTTTTTCGCGGTAACTCGGGAGGCGGGCCCGTTCCAGGCTTGGCCCGTGTAAACCCGTAAGGCGCCGTAAGTTCTCAGACCGGCCGCGGGGGCAGGGCGTCCATCGAAGAGGAAGCGCTGCGTTCCTCTCAGGTTTCAATCCGAGGCCCCGGCGCCGGCGCTCCAGAAGCGCGTCATTGCGCGTGCTCGACCGATGGCCAGATCAACGATCGAATTCGCCAGGCTCCGCACGCGGTATTGCGGCTGGAGCGCGCCTTAGCAATTGCGGCCCGCGCGTATCGCTGCGCTCGCGCGGTGGCGGCCGCTGGGATGGATCCCGGCCAACTTTAACTCGCAACTCCATCAGGTCGGTGAAGATGTCCGCCCTGCGGCGGAGTTCGTCGGCGATCATCGGCGGCTGGCAGGAGATTGTGGAGACGACCGTGACGCGGACACCATGGCGCTGCACCGCCTCGACCAGCGAGCGGAAATCGCCGTCGCCTGAGAACAGGATCATCTCGTCGATCTGTCCGGCGAGCTCCATGGCGTCGACCGCGAGCTCGATGTCCATTACCCTTTACTTTGCGGCGACCGGAGGAGTCGACGAATTCCTTAGTAGCCTTGGTGACGACGGTGTAGCCATTGTAATCGAGCCAATCGAGCAGCGGCCGGATGGAGGAGAACTCCTGATCCTCGATGGTGGCCGCGTAGTAGAAGGCGTGCATCAGTGCGCCGCGGCCCTGAAATTCCTTCAACAGGCGCTTGTAGTCGATGTCGAAGCCGAGCGTCTTGGCCGTGGCGTAAAGATTGGCACCATCGATGAAGAGCACAATCTTGGTGGGTACGGATAACATTCTGACGGCTCGAATTGGGTCCCGGTACGGGCATGCGCCCCCACGGGCTCTGGTTAACCGAAGCGAGTCCGAAGTTGAGGCGGGGGCGGCTCTTGGTTTGCCGCTCACTCGAATTCTTTGCAACCGTCCGAATCCGAGCTCCGGGAAGGCAAGCTATCTCTAATCGTTTGTGGGTTCAAAACCTTTTTAATAAACGCTTGAACCAGCGCTGCGCAGCAAAGACAATGTTATGACCGATAAGCGATAGCGATGCCGGATCAACTCCCGCTTTTCGAAATCCGCCTGAGAAAACGTCGGCGGGCATGTAGGTGGTGCCGGTGCACGACCGAAGGCCGTGCTGTCATGCAGGGGTCTGAAGGCAGCCGAGCCGCCGCCAAGTATCAGGCCAACCGCGCGCTGTTTCTGATGCTGCTGCCTTCGGTGTATCGACCGCCCCGGCTCGGCCATCCGGCCGCGAGCACCTCACGCCGAAGCCGTTCATCCGCCAGTTGACAGGGCTGCGGCCGTTTATTTTTTGGGCTCCGGTTGCTCTCGGAAGCGGGCGGCCCTTCGTGGACGCCCAACGGATAAGGCATCACAGCGCGCTCAGATCGTCCGGCACTTCGCCGAACTTGCGCATCACCGTCGCGTCACCGAAGTCGCCCGTCGCTGGATCTCCCGTCCGGCTGAAAGCGACCGCGCCGACGTGGCCGGGTCTGCGGGACAGCGCGTCAGCCTTCATCACGACGGCGGACGGGTTGAAGCACTCTACCGCCTCTCCGGCGGCGATGCCGTCGTCGGCCGCGACGAGGGGGAGGGCGACGTAGTAGGTGACCTCGCTCATCCCGCTCGGCCTTTGTTCGCCCCCCGGCCTGGTCCGGACGTCGACGCTGCGAAGGTGCTTCAACTGGACCGCAAGAGCCTCTTCGGCGGTCGCGGCGATGGCGCTCCGGCCAAGCATTTCTTTCAATTCGTCCGACGGAAGCTCCCGAAGCCTTGCGCTCAGATCTTCGGGCAGCGACACCCCGAAGCGCGCGTGCAGCACGATCCCGATGCTTTCAATTCTGCACTGCCTGCGCACGCGCTCGACTGCTTCCCGAAAGAACGGATTCTTGTCCAGATCGATCGTGGCCGTCATGGATGTGCGCTCCCGAACTCGGATCGGCGGGCCGAGCCACATTGTTCCTTGTTTGTTCCCGGCTAGTCAAGCCCATGACTCGACCTCCGCTGGCGCCGCGGGCCCCGTTAACGATGAATCGGCGGCAGGGTCGGCGGGATGTCGGAACCAGCCGTCCCCGTTCGTCTTGAGTCCGTGCCGCCCGAAACGGAGTACCGCGTAACATGGCCCCGCGCGCCAACTGGAAAGGCTTCCTGCGTCTGTCCCTGGTCACCTGTCCGGTCGCGCTGTACCCGGCCACCTCGGAGAGCGAGAAGATCACGTTCAATCAGCTGAACCGTCAAACCCGGCCACCGCATCAAGTATCTGAAGGTCGACGCCGACACCGGCGAAGAGGTGCCCAACGAAGACATTGTAAAAGGCTACCAACTCGAAAAAGATCAGTTCATTGAAGTGACCAAGGAGGAACTCGAGGAACTGGCGCTGGAATCCACGCGCACGATCGAGATTGACGAGTTCGTCGACCGCACCGAGATCGATCCCCGGTATCTGATCCGGCCGTATTATCTGGTGCCCGACGGCAAAGTCGGGCACGACGCTTTCGCCGTGATCCGTGAAACGATCCGCGAGATGGACAAGGTCGCCATCGGCCGCCTGGTATTGACCAACCGCGAGCACATCATCGCGCTCGAGCCGCTGGACAAGGGGCTCATGGGTACACTGCGTCAGGTCGCTATTGCGCCCGATCAGGTGCGCGATCCCTTTGAGAAGAACGTCCCCGGAATCGGAGTCGGCCGCGACGGCTGCCGGACGCCGATGCAATGGAGCGCCGCGCCCCATGGCGGCTTCTCGGAATTGACGCCGTGGCTGCCGTTGGCCGATGATTTTGCCCATGAGAACGTGGTCAATCTCGAGGCGGATGAACGATCGATCCTCAGTCTCTACAAGGCGCTGATCAATCTGAGAAAGAAATGGCCGGAGCTCGTGACCGGCGACTATGTGCCGATGGCGGCAGAGGAAGATTTGTTACTCTACCGCAGGCAGGGTAGTGAAGGCTCGGTCGTGATCGCCTTGAATTTGGGAGCAGAGCCGGTTTCGCTCGCGTCGGATGCGCGGAGAAACTGCTTTCAACCTTGATGGACCGGCGAGGCGAGAAATTGGAGCGCGTGCTGGATTTGCGGGACAATGAAGGTGTGATAATTGGTACGTCAGGCACTCACGCCGGGTGACTGGCCTTGCCGGCGGCGTCGGTATCGATATCGCTGCGTTTGAGCAAATAGTCGAGGCCTCCCACCCGATACCAGCGATATCCATAGGCTTCGAGAAGGAGCGTATGCTTGCCGCGATCGTTGGCCTCGCTGTGATCCTCGCTCAGCAAATTGACCAGAAGTTTTCCCTCATCCCCGGCCAGGCCGACCGTAAAAGAGACCTCGCGCGGCTTGTCATCGAAATTATGCACGAACAATACCGAATTGTTGCGCCAGTCGTAGCGAACGACCAAAGCGGCCGGGTCGCGGGTCGCGATCACCTGGAAATCGCCCCAGCCGATTTCCGGAACTTCCTTGCGCATCCGGATCATGCGTTCGGTCCAGTTCAACAGCGAGTTCGGATCGCGGCGCTGCTTGGCGACGTTGACGTGCTCGTATCCGTAAGGCCCTTTGTCGATCACCGGCAAAACAGGTTTGTCACTTTCCGTGAATCCAGCATGCGGTTCGTTCGACCATTGCATCGGCGTCCGCGCGCAGTTGCGCTCGGGCAGATCGAGATTGTCGCCCATCCCGATTTCGTCGCCGTATCGAATGACGGACGTTCCCGGCAGCGTGTACAGCAGGCTGTAGGCAAGCTCGAGGCGGCGCCGGTCGCCGCCCAGCATCGGCGCGAGCCGGCGCCGGATGCCGCGCTCGTAGAGCTGCATGGTTTTCTCGGGGCCAAAAGCCCCGAACACCACTTCGCGCTGGTCTTTGGTCAGACGGCCGAGATCGAGTTCGTCGTGGTTGCGCAGGAAATGGCCCCATTGCGCGGTGGCCGGGCGCGGTTTTGTCTCTACCATCGCCTTGGCCAACGGGCGGGAATCGGCGGAGGCCAGCGCGTAAAACAGATGCTGGTTGACATGAAAATTGAACATCATGTGCATGCGGTCGCCGTCCTTGCCGAAATATTCCATGTCGGTCTTGGGCAGCACATTGGCTTCGCCGAGAATGATGGCGTTGCCTTGCCGCCATTGCAGAAATTCCCGGAGCGATCGCAGCATGTCGTATTGCTCGACCGGGGTCCGGACCTTCGGTCCCTTGGTGGCGATCACGAACGGGACGGCGTCCATGCGGAAACCGGACACACCGGCCTGAATCCAAAAACCCATGATCTTGAGGATCTCGGCCTGCACATGGGGGTTCGACGTGTTGAGGTCAGGCTGGAAGTCATAGAAGCGATGAAAATACCAGCCCCGGGCTTCCTTATCGTATGTCCAGGTGGATTTCTGTACGCCGGGAAACACCATGCCCTTGCCGGCATTGGCAGGCTTCTTGTCGGCCCAAACATACCAGTCGCGATAGGACGACTCCTTCGAGCTTCGTGCCTCGCGAAACCACTTGTGCGCGTCGGAGGTGTGATTGACGACGAGATCGATAATGACGCGGATGCCGCGTTGCCGGCAGCCATGGGTGAACTCGACAAAGTCGCCGAGCGTGCCGTAGCGCGGATCGACACCGTAATAGTCCGATATATCGTAGCCGTCATCCTTGCCGGGCGACGGCTGAAACGGCATCAGCCAGATCGTGGTGATCCCCAAACCTTGCAAATAATCCAGCCGGCGTAACAGACCCTTGAAATCGCCGATGCCGTCGCCGTTGGCGTCCATATAGGTGCCGACGGAGAGACAATAAAAAACGCTGTTCTTGTACCAGAGGTCGTCGATCATGATCGCGCAGTTTTTGATCAGCCTTTTTGGCTGGTTTCTATCAAGCTGCTACCCCTCGCAGAGTTCCCCGGCCTTTGGTTGGTTATGCGTAGAAGAGACGTGGCCCGAAGCTGGGAAGATTATTTGACGATGCGCGCCTCTCGCCGCAGGCGCCATAACAACACTGAGGCAAGAAGCCAGCCCACCGCGCCCAGCGCCAGTGACCCGAAAGCCAAAGTCGGCGCGAGCAGCCATACGCCCAAGCCAAATGCCGCGAGACCAATGCTTCCCAATCCGGCTCCGGCGGCATCAAGAGCCGCGGCATCGGTTCCTCTGCGGTATCCGGAAAGCCCGAGTTCTTGCTTGCGTTCGCGCTCGTGTTTTTCAATGAGCGTCGCGCTCGCACAAAAGATTGCAGGGAAGGCGAGAAACAGACCTCCTGCTTCCGGGCCGAAAATGTTGGCCACGGCTCCGGCTAGAGTTGTTGCCAGTCCACCAAGCACAAAGCGCAAGACGTATTCGTACCAGCGGCCTTGCTTGAATGCCGACCATTTTACGCGAAC
This sequence comes from Bradyrhizobium erythrophlei, assembly GCF_900129505.1. Classification (NCBI taxonomy): domain Bacteria; kingdom Pseudomonadati; phylum Pseudomonadota; class Alphaproteobacteria; order Hyphomicrobiales; family Nitrobacteraceae; genus Bradyrhizobium; species Bradyrhizobium erythrophlei. Next base: position 4,077,077 of record NZ_LT670818.1, read on the forward strand.
AACCATCGTCAGCCCAGAAAAAGCTGTTTGGATCCGAGAGCGATAGCGAGCCATGGCAGGATAGCAGTTGTCGTCGCAGCCAGCGCGGACCATCGCGCACGCATCAGAAGCTGGCAGACCACGAAACTATGAGTGGCGAGCGCCAGTGCGCCGAGGACCATGGACCGTCCCTCGATCGACACGTAGTCGCCGCCTTCTTTCCAGAGCGCCAAACTAAGCGTGGCGAGAGCCACGGAAGGTGCTGCACCGAATAAGCCGGCGAAGCTTTTCGGACGCAGGACATCGCCCAGCACAGCAAACGCGGACACGACGATGCCACCGGCCAGAAAACGAAAGAGGTATTCCATCAAGTTTCTCAATGCGGAAGCCGCCGTGGGTCGCAGATACAGATATGAACCTTTTGTGAAGCCCTGCGTTCCCTTAATCAAACCCCAGTTTGATCATACCCGATGGCTCTCATTACTGTCCGGCCTACACGACTCGACAAAGACATCGCTCGTGGTATCGCGCGACACGCCGACGTTCCCATCGAGCGAACCGCCGAGGTTTTGACATGGGGCGCAGACGAACACCTGCTCATCGCAGCCGCGACCATCAGCTGGCTGCTCACCCGCCGGTCGGAACAGCCACTACGCCGGCTGAGCACGCACTTGCTGCTATGTTCGCTGTCGTCCGCAGTCCTGCCGCATATACTCAAAGCCGTCATCGATCAGGAGCGACCTGACCGCCGCACTGTCCGGGGACACTGGCGCGGCGTCCCGTTTTCCGGAAAATCGGAGGACGCGTTTCCGTCCGGTCATGCCCTGCACGTCGGCGCTCTGGCGTCCGCGGCGACGCTATTGCCTTCGAAAATCCGAAATTTGGTTTGGGCAGCTGGCGCGTTGCTTGTCGGCACACGCGTCGTCCTGCTGGCCCATTGGTTCACCGATGTGCTGGCGGGCCTTGGTCTCGGCGTCATCGTGGAACGTCTCTTGCGGCGGATGACGAAGCCCATGCCTATCCATGGTGGGCCGGGGCGCGCTGATAAGGGCTGACAAAATTTTAAACACAACGGAACCGAGATAACGCTGCGGAGGTCGGTTTCGTTCAGGCGTTGCCGTGTTCCATCAGCAGCGCATAGGTTCCCCCAAAATCGAACTGGGAACAGATTGACGGCCCGTGCTTCGAGCCAGCGGATATTGGCGGCGGATGATAGATCGATTGAATCGATGGAAGTCTGGTCACGACGGCTCGCAAACGATGGTGGACGTATTTTGCGGACGCGCTGGCTTCAATTCAAGCGCGCCAAAGGGTCGCATCGACTTCAATTCCGGTCGTTGCGGCAGACGCTCTGTTTACCGGGATAGCCGCTTGATCGTCTTGATTGCGTGGGCCGGGCCGCGCCATCCCAGAAATTCAAGCTTCTTGTCTTCGAGCGCATCTGTGGCTTCGAAAAATTTCTCCAGCTCCTCAACCGCCCGTGCTGGAAGATGCCGCACGTCCTGCAGATCGCCCTCAAAAGGTGAACGGTCCGGCACCGCGAAAATTCGGTCGTTCCTTTCTTTCCTACGCTTGGTGGTCTGAACAACTTCGAGCACCCCGATCGGCTTGCAGCGGAGAATTAAGCCGGGATAGGTCCCGGCATCGTGGATCACAAGAATGTCGAGAGGATCGCCGTCTTCAGCCTGGGTCGATGGGACGAATCCCCAATCATAGGGATATGTCAGTCCGGCCAATAACGGCTTTGCGAGAGTGAATGCGCGATGCTTCGGGTCAAATTCCAGTTTGCAATGACTTCCGCGAGGAGTCTCTACCACCGCGTTGATATGCGTCTTGTCGGCCCAGGTTGGAAGCTTTGTGAGATTCGGCATCTAAGGGCGGCACTCTCACTCTTAATGATCAAACCATACGCAATCAGATGGGCGGCGGTTTTCGCGCTACACCGATGATTTCTCGACAGCAAAACTCACCGCGATCGTCACATAAACCGGCGAGCGGCGCCGAAGTTCCGCGTTGCGCCGCAAACTCCCAGCGACCTTTCGGTTGTGTCTGACGCGGTGAGTACAGCAAGCGCTCGCCATCAGGCGATGGGCTGGGTGCGGATATTTCGCGCCGGATCGGGACGGTGACCCGCTCCCCTATGGGGTGATTCGATTTCTGGGGAAAGAGAGTCGGATCGTAAGGCCTTCCGGCTCCCACTCGCGTGAAATCTCGCCGCGCAATTGATCCCTCACGGTCGCGCGGGCGAGCATCGTGCCAAATCCCTCGCTACCGGTAGGGCTGTCGATCGGCGGTCCGCCGCGTTCGCGCCATGTCAAGGCGAACTGGCCGTCGGGCTCGGAACAGGCGATCTCAATGTGGCCCGCGGAAGTAGAGAGAGCGCCGTACTTGGCGGCGTTGGTCGCGAATTCATGCAGAAGCAGCGCGAACGTCGTCACAAGGCCGCCCGCAAGTCGCATATCCGGTCCAGTGATCGCGACCCGGGCCCGTTCGATGTCGGTTTGCCCTTCGTAGGGCGAGAGGATCGTCCGGATCAAGGCGTGCAGTGTCGTCGACTGTTCGATGCGCTTGCCACCCTCGGAGGTCACTGGCAGTGTCAGCGCATGCGCGCGCGCCAGCGCCCCCAATCGGTCCCGCACCGCCGACGCGAGTTCGTCCGGCGTAGCCGCCGAGCGTGCACTGATGGCCACGACGCCACTGGCCAGCGCAAACAGATTCTTGACGCGGTGGTCCAACTCGCGCAGCAGCAGGCGCTGCTGCTCCTCAGATCGCCGGCGCTCGGTGATGTCACGGGCGATTTTCGACGCGCCGATGATCTTGCCTTCCGGATTTCTGACCGGCGACACCGTCAGCGAAATATCGACGGTGCTGCCGTCCTTGCGTTGCCGAACGGTTTCATAATGGTCGATGCGCTCGCCGCAGCGAATGCGGGCCAGGATGCTGGGCTCCTCGTCGTGCCGTTCGGCTGGAATGAGGATTGTGATTGGCTTGCCGATCACTTCTTCCGCCGTATAGCCGAACAGCCGCGCCGCGCCGTGATTCCAGGTCGTTATGATGCCGTTGAGGTCCTTTGTCACGACGGCATCCTCGGAGGACTCGACGATCGCGGCGATGCCTCGATAGCGGGCCTCGCTTTCGCGCAACCGCTGTTCGGCCTCGTGGCGGTCGGTGATATCCACAAGCGTGTTCACCGCGCCGATCAAGGCACCGGAGGCGTCGAAAAGCGGCGACGGATAGGGAATGAACGGTACGCGCGTGCCATCGGGTCGCTCGGCGATCGCCTCCATGCCTCTGACGGGACGCTTTTCCTTCAGCGCCAACGCCATCGGGCACTCGTGGTGCGGCAACGGCATGCCGTCGGGCCAATACATTTTCCATGAACCGCAGAACTCGCTTTTGCCGAGTTCCGGACGAACCCCCCAAAGCTGCGCCGCGGCCTCGTTGTAGAAGGTGATCCGTCCTGCGGCATCTGTCGTATAGACCGCCACGGGCAATGACTGAAGGATCGCATCGGAGTCTCGCCCGCGTCCGTTCAGATATGGCCGGCCGGCAGGTTGCTCGGGTTTCGCGCGGAAGACATTTACGGCTCCGGCGACGCAGCCGAAGCGGTCCTTGATCGCTTCGATGCTTACAAGCGCCACAATGCGCGTTCCGCCGGGCCGCTCGATAATGATTTCCTGATCGCGCAACCCCTGCCCGGTCGCGAGCACTTCAGCCATTGGGCATTTCGCATGAGGGATCAAGGGGCCCTTCACGCCGTAGAGGCGATAGGAACCGCAGAAACGAACCGTGGGATCGCCGATCTCCGGCGAACGACCCCATAGCTCCGCGGCGGCGCGGTTGTAGCGGACGATAAGGCCATCCTGATCGCAGACATAGACGCCGACTGGCAGCAAATCCAGCAGCTGATCGGGAAGGTCCAGTACATGCTCGTCAAGCAAGACCGGCAACGGAGTAGCGAACCCCATTTGATCGGCAAAGCTTGTCATGGATGCTCTCCGGTACGTGGACATCCCGATATCAAATACGCCACTCCACTAGCGCCGGTCAAAGTCAACGTACCAATTAACTCCAACCCCGACAGGTGGGTTCCAATTAGCTGGAATCACTGCCCCTCTAGGGAACCACAGTGAATGCCGCATCGTTGCGTTTCGCCGATCCGCAGAGTCGGGGCCCGGAGTAACGGCCGGCGCCTGAATGGAGAAAGGCGGCCCGAGGGCCGCCTTTCTTTTTCGTGTGCGCCCGGCATGGGCATTGACTTTGAGGTGAAAGTCCTCTCGTGAGCTGGTCACAGCGAGCGAAGTGAACCGCAGAGCGTCGGACCGTGAGGCCGGCGTGAAGGAAGCGGGGAGCGAAGCTGCGGGCCGACGAACGGGAACCGGATAGAAGGCGGAGCCGAGCAGGGCGAGCGGGCACGTAACCGCGAAGCCCTCGTGACCAAGGCAAGGCGACGTAGATCCGGCGGTCGTGCAGCGAAGGTCGATGTTCTTACCCGGGGAGATCTCGCCTTGCGCCTGAAAGGGCGACGATGGCCGTGAGGCCAGCGGAGCGAGAAGTCAGCAGAGGCCATAGTAGTTTTGTCGAAGCCTTGGCGGCTGCAGGACGAAAGGCCGAACCATGGGAAGGGCGAAACGCCTGTGGACCCCGAGGACGCCATGTCACAGAAGTCGGACCAAGGTCCGGGCGCACAAACGGTCGGCGCGGTGAAGCCGCAAGGGCCGCGCTTGCGTGTGGAAGCGTCCCCGGCTGGCAGCGGCAACGAGCGCCTGGGAAGCAGCGACCTGATGGAGCAGGCGTGCGAACGCCAGAACCTTCGGGCCGCATTGAAGCGCGTTCGACAGAACGCGGGAAGTCCCGGCATCGACGGAATGACGGTCGAGGAGTTGCCCGATCACCTGCGCGGGCACTGGCCGCGTCTGCGCGAGGAATTGCTCGCCGGACGCTACCAGCCGCAGCCGGTGAGAAGGGTGACGATCCCAAAGCCCGGCGGGGGCGAGCGCGAGCTTGGCATCCCGACGGTGCTTGACCGCCTTATCCAGCAGGCCCTGCTGCAGGTCCTGCAACCGCTGTTCGACCCAACCTTCTCGGATGCGAGCTACGGCTTCCGGCCCGGACGGAGTGCGCACGACGCGGTTCGTCGCGCGCAAGCCTATGTGCAGGAAGGCCGCAGCTTTGTGGTGGACATCGACCTGGAGAAGTTCTTCGACCGGGTCAACCACGACATCCTGATGGGAAGGCTGGCCGAGCGGATCGCGGACCGTCGTGTGCTGCGGCTGATCCGCCGCTACCTCAATGCGGGCGTGCTCGCCAATGGGGTGGTGATCGAGCGGGAGGAGGGAACGCCGCAAGGCGTGCTGTTGGACGAAGTCGACAAGGAGCTGGAGCGACGGGGACATGCCTTCGTCCGCTACGCCGACGATCTGAACGTCTACGTTCGGACGCAGCGCTCGGGCGAACGGGTCATGGCCTCGCTGCGAAAGTTGTTCGGGAAGCTGAAGCTCCGTGTCAACGAGACCAAGAGCAAGGTGACGCGCGCCACGGCATCAAAGTTCCTCGGCTTCTCGTTCTGGATAGCCACGGGACGGACGATCCGGCGGCGCGTGGCGCCACAGGCCATCAGACGCATGAAAGAGCGCGTGCGCGAACTCACCCGGCGCAGTGCCGGACGGAGCCTCGCGCAGATGTGCAAACCTCTTGGAACGTATCTATCGGGCTGGAAAGCTTACTTCCGGCTCGCGGACACGCCACGAGCGTTCGCCGACATCGATGGTTGGGTCCGCCACCGCCTTCGGGCGGTGCAGCTCAAGCACTGGAAACGAGGCGAGGTCATTTACCGCGAGCTGCTCGCCCGCGGGATGCCTCCCGAAGCAGCCAGACGGGTTGCCGCCAACAGCCGACGCTGGTGGCACAACTCGGCGATGGCGCCCAACATGGCGCTGCCGAACGATCTCTTCAAACGGCTGGGAGTCCCTAAACTTGCCAGTTGACCTCAACCCATCGAACCGCCCGGTGCGGACCCGCATGCCGGGTGGTGTGGCAGGGGACGCGGAGACACAATCTCCGCGCCCCTATGCCGATTAGTCGATCTCTTCGATGATCGTACGCTCGTGCGGCTCAACCACGTAGGTTCTGTTGTCGCGCTCGATATAGCGATACTCCCGTAGCGTCGGCGATTCCCGATAGACCTCCTCGGGGAAAGATCTGATCTCCACCGAATCCGGCAAGCGATCACCAACGCGGACCCGGGTCGAAGAGGTGCTGCTGCCGGTGGTGCGCTGTTCTGTCCGGGCAGACCGGGCGTGTTTGCGAATGACTTCCCTGTCCGTGTCGGAAAAGCTCATCTTGCGAGATGCAGGCGCGGCGGCAGTCGCTCGGCCCGTGCGTGGTAGCACGTCGACGATTTGGTAGCTCGACGGGTCGACAATCACGACGTCATCGCGGACGACAAAGAAATTGTATCCGCGATATTGTGGAACAACCTCGACAACATCAGCGGGAAGCGGTTGGAAGCGCACGTCCCTTGGAACCACCGTTCCGACCGACAATGAGAAGTTGACGTTTTCCACCGGCCTCGCATTCAGCTTGGTAATCGACTCAGTGACGCGGGTGCGCTGGCGGTCATCCAAATTGGCCGAGATGTTGACGTTGGACGAGCGCGACTGCGCGGTGCCGGTTTGGTTGTTCGACGGTTGAGCCGCCGTGTTGGTCTGGTTGTTAGACGGCTGGGCCGCTGTGTTAGTAGAGGGTTGGGTTCCGGCGTTGGTATTCGTGTTGGTGTCGCTGGGCGACGACTGCGTCCGGTTGGTTGCCGGAGGAGCCGTGTTGGTTTGCGCCTGGGACGATGAGTTCGGCTGTTGGGCAGATTGAGTCTGTGAAGGCGCCGCTGCATTGTTATCCTGTCGCATCTGCGAAGGAGGGGAAGCCTGGTTTGACTGGGCTTGCGAGCGCGGAGAGTCAGTGTTGCCCGTGGCCGGGGTCGATTGGCTTGTCGTCGTTTGCGATCTTGAGGTCGCGGAAGGCGATGACTGCGTGTTCTGGGCCGTCGGCGTCGAACTCTGCGAAGACGGTGTCGAAGAGGACGCCGACGGCGCTGACGAATTCGAATTGTTCTGACTTTGCGCCGCCGGAGGCGAGCTGTTTCTTGGCTGCTCGCTCGGTGATTGCGCGTATGCGCCGGCGCCGAGCATCAAACCGATGGTAGTCGTAATCAACAAACGTTCCCTCATGTTTCACTCCTTGTGCTGGTGTTGGCTTAAAGGCCGCAAAACTAACTCTCGCGGGCAACGCGCTGTTCCAGATCGCCGCTGCAATCTCCTCGTGGCGAGTTGGAACTCGCGATCGGGGTTGCCTGCTTAGCGACGCGTTTCGATCTCGGGAACGAAGATGAGTTGCAGGCTTTAACCTAAGGGCAGTAACGGACGGAGGAACCCATGAGGAAATTAGTAGTCACGGTACTGGCGGGCGCCGGCGCCCTGTTTGCCGGCAGCGCAGCAAACGCAGCTGACATCTATACGAGCAGCGAATACGCAAGTTCGGATCTGCCGGTCGTGCAACCCGTGCGTATGATCTGTAGCGATGACGGACGATGCTATCGCACTCGCGGCGGCAGCCGCGTCATCATCCGGGATTCTTATAACTACGCACCGCGCGAGCGATACATCGAGCACCGTACCTATCGTGACTGGGATGACGGTCCGCGTGCCGGCGTCGGCTTCCGGGCGCCGGGCGTCAGCGTTGGAGTAGGCGTCGGCGACGATCGTTGGTAAGGCAACTGACTCAGGAGGAAGAACTGCTGAACCCGCCGGCAAACCTGCGCGGCGGGTTCTTCGTTTGCATGGGGGCGCCCAAGGGCAAAGCGGAACGAAGCGATTCGGATGCCGTTGACCCGCAATTAGGGAAACGCCGCTCATGCATCGCACAAATCATCCGCCCCTTCGCAATAAAATCAACCTGACAGATTCGGCTCAGGTACGGGCGTGGGCCCGGAGGCTCGGCGTATCCGCTGATGAATTGAAGGCCGTTGTCGAAAAGGTGGGTAACTCGATCGCGGCGGTAACCAAGGAAATTGAGCTTCAACGCGGCAAGTTGCCAGGCTTCACCGGAACCGACCCAGCGTAAATCCGTCGCACCGGGCTGCACGACCCCAAAACCGCCCCGCCGAACGTTGCGAGGCGGCTTCCTTATGGGATTATCAGTTGTACTTGAACTGCGGCATCGCCTTCAGCTGATCCTTGGTGGCGTTGAAGACCGCGTGATCCGGATACCATTTTTCATCCGCCGACCGATTGGCGCGATTGGCTTCGCCAACCGTGGATTTGTCGGCAGGCGCGGTCGATGACGTGCGGACGGGCTCATTGACCCATCTCAATTTTTCCATCGGCACCGCGACATAATGTTCACCCATGCCGAGGAAGCCCCCAACGCCAAGGACCACGTTATCGACCTTGCCGGACTTGTCGACGATCAGCTCCTGAATGTCGCCAATCTTCTCGTTGTTGTCGTTGTAGACGTTAATGCCGATCACCTTGGAAGCCCGCCACTGGCCATCCCTGTGGACTGCCGTATTGACATTGGACCGATCGGTGGTGGCGTTCTGTGCAAAGGCCGCACCAGTCAAAAGCGTGGCGCCAACCAATGCAGCTGCCAGATAGTTCGATTTCATTTTCATCTCCAGTGTGAGTGTGGGTGTGTCTGTCGTCTTGGTGGATCAACGAAATCAGCTGTTAATGATGCAGCAGCATGATCAAGATGATCAGGGGTATCGGTATTCCGAGCAGCCATAGAAGAATCGGCATAAGATGTTCCTTTCGTTTCCAGGGTTGTTAGCCAAGCCATGCTCTCTTGCCCCAAGTGCCATCACGCAGCCCGCCGCCCTCGGTCGCCGCCAGCGCAGCTGAAAAGGCGCCGATGAAAAGCGAAAGCGTTAGCCAGATCGATAGATGCACGGCAGCTTTGCGGGCCGTTTCGAGATCCGCCTTGACTTGAGCGATCACATCGCCGACGCGCCGGTCCGCCTCGACCTGACTGAGCCCAGTTCGGGCAGCGACCACTTTTGCGATATAGCTACGATCGGCCGGAGAAGGTTCGGCCCCATTGCGGAAGTCGGCCGTCAGTAGCCGACTGAGCTCGCGTCGCGTTTCGGCGCTATTGGTGTTCTCAGGGGAGGGGTTGTTCGGCCGCAGCAGCATATCGACATAGCCATCCATTGGACTCGCGGCCTGCGGCGAGCCGGCCGCCTGCACTGCGCCCGACGTCGCACTACTGATCAACGAACTGGCGGGCGAAGCGAGCAGGATCGCGCCGAGCACGGAAGCCAGTGCCCACGCCAGAAAACCATGCGCGGTATCTCGAAAAAGAACTTCGGAGGACCGCACTCCAATCCATCGGTTGCGCAGCCGGCCCGCCAGATAGCCGCCGACCGCCGACGAGATCATCGCCATCACGATGAAGTAGAGCCCGGTGCCGATTTCGAAACTGGTTGCGGAAACGCCAGAATTGGGCCATGGCGAAACCACGGAAAATCCGAGGCCCGCTCCGAATGCCAATAAAACCGATGTCAACGCGCAGGAAGCGACTGCGCCGGCCACCACAGCCGCCCACGAGACTCCGGCGCTCGATGGCTCCTCAACCTCGCTCACTATCGCCGTGTCTACTTCCCCAATCTCCTCGAGTACCCCAGCGGGTCGCATTACCTGGTCCATAAAAATACTCCCAACATGTTGAATTCGATGTCGGGAAAATGTTGGAATGTGAGGAAAGTTCCTCCAACGGAATTTGGTTTAGCTTGATGTCGCCGCGACGACGCCCACGCTTTCACCCCCGTGTGGTTCGCAGCCGCAAGATGGCGCTGTAGCGGCGCCGTGATAGGCGCTCGCGCTGGCGAGGATCCGCCGGCAACTGGAATCAGCTTTGCGAGGTATCGGCGGCAGGCGTGACCACTTGTCGCGGCAATCTCGTTGGCGGAGTACAATATTGGTCGATCCGGCCACGCACTGGATCGTCCAAACTATCGACCAACTCTGAAACCGACGGCCTAGCTTTGGCGAGGCCGTCGAGATTTTCAGGCAAGCTCTCGGGCGTCCAAATGATCGGGCTCACGGCAACGTCGAAAACCAATCGTCAACGTCCTTGCGGGCTTGATCTTTTGCATAGCCATAACGCTTTTGCAGCCGACCTTCGAGCTGATCGCGCTGGCCGTTGATGGCGGTTAGATCATCGTCCGTCAGCTTGGCCCACTTCTGTTTGACCTTGCCCTTGATCTCTTTCCAATTCCCTCGATTCCAGTCCATGACGCATCCTTCCGTCTTCCAGAATTGGGCAACGCTCCGGTTGGTATCAGGTTCCTAGTCGGCGCTTGAGACCGCGACCGAGCGGCGAAATGAAGGGGCTCCCGAAGGACGAGCACTGCGTTGCGCTGCGGCGAAGGGCTCAATGCGTCGGAACTTTTTGCCGATGAAACCCGTTCTCACTGCGTTGTTAACAAACGGAGCGGACCATGAAATACGCATTGGCAATTATCGCAGTGGCAAGTCTATGCGCCGCTGTACCGGCGAGCGCGGAAGACGTTGGCGTTGGGGTCGGAGTTGGCCCAGTTGGAGCCGGCGTCACAGTAGGCGCGGACCACCGCGATCGAGATCGTGAGCGAACAACCATCATCAAGGAGCGCGAACCCCGTGACACCACGGTTATCAGGGAACGCGAGAGAGAGCCGGATCGTAAGGTCATCATCGATCACGATCGCAACTAAGCGGACGAATTACCTTCCAACCTGTTGTCTGCTTATCGTAAGACTAACCCGCTCGTTGATTTCCATCACGGGCGGGTTTTCGTTTGCCGACGTCATCGGTGCTACTTCCAAAATGGTTTTGCTGACGCAAGCCTCTTGAACGATGCGACGGCGGCAGCCATAACTGTGTTGATGCGGGCTTCCTCCTGGCCCGTGAGGACACCTGCGGCGAACGCCCGTCGAGCGCGGTCCTGGGCTTTTGTACTCGGCGCGGGCTCCGTCGCGATTTCCGCAGTCAAGTGCTCATGCACGCTGATGTCGTTGAGGTCGCCAAGGCAGTCCCGCACTTCCCCGAGCGCCGAGAGGAACGCTGTGCTGTGCGCAGCCTTGACACCTTCTTGCCGGAGAGCACCGTTTCGAAGAATTGGGCCGCATAGCGAAGCTTTTTGGCCTGTATGCGAAGCTTGTGTCGCCTGTGTGGATCTAATTTCGTCAGCAGCCGGCCAGCGCCACTTCGACCTTCGATCCCCCGACCTCGAGCGGGTAGGTCGTTCGGCGCACTCTGGTCTCGAATATCGGCCGCAGCGATGGCCGGTGCGGCGCACCCGAAACGTCACGCCGTTTTTCCGCAGCGCAAACTTGTCCGTGTCGAAGTGAAGTAGAGCGAGACCTGCGTCACCTGTTTCGGAGGCGTCATATGCCGCAGGGAACGAGCTTGCTTAGCCTCATTACCTCCGAGGAGGGAAGCTCAAGCTTGACTTCGGTTTCAACTAGCGGCGGCACGGAAGGCGTTCCCAGATGATGCTTTGACAAGCGCTTGAATGGCCAAAAGTTGCAGACCGCATCCGCACAGCAATGAATTTCCCGAAACGTCGCCGGCGGCGCTGCCCGATTCCTAAAGCCGTTCAATGGCGGTCCGGCGGGCATGGATGTCACTCCAGTCTCAGAGCCGTCAGCCCGCCGGTTCACGCCGGCGGTTTTTTCGGCGATATCGCAACCAAAGAGGTCTGCGAAGGTTCAGGGTTGGCTGGGTGGCCATTTACAGGAGCGCTCCATGTGCGATTACAGCGTACATGCGGTCGCAACTCGTCCCGCAGAGGTCGCGGAAACGTTGGTGTCAACCAAATTCAAATCTACAACGACCAGGGGCTTTGCGAGCCCGGGCAATCCGCAGGTTGCGGTCTGCCTTCGTCCAGGAACCGAGCTCGCATTCGAGAATGACGTTCAAGCCGGCGGTTTTTTGTTTCGGAAGAAAATCGGCGATCGGCTGGCACGGTTTCGCCAGGTCGCCCTCGACCAGCCGAGCCGCCATCACGACGCGCTGGAATTTTCAAATGGTGCAGTCGTTCTGGTCACCGATCTCGCAGTTGGACAACGGGCCACGGTGCTGCAATTGCCTGCAAGCCCAATGGATGAAAAGATTAAGACGTCCCAACCCGCGGCTCGATATGAGGCTGCTGATATCTGACGGGCTTTTCGCGATGCCGACGTACCTGGCCCCTCACGGTTTGGCCCGCCTTGGATCCAAGGCGGGCGGTTGTTGGGCCAATAGACCTACTCTGAAAATCAGGGAATGCTGCCTTTCGGGCAATGACGGTCGGTGACCAGCCGCGGCACCCTGCGCCGATACATTCGATCGAGCGCATGCACCACATCGTTCTTGTCGAGTACCGCTATCAGACGCTCCATGGTTCGCGCCGCGTCAGACTGCCCCGCCTCAATGTATTCCCCAAGGATACGCCTGGCGTCCTCGATAGCGCGCAGGACCGTCTCTTGGTCGGGATTATTCATTACACCGAGCAACTCCACAGAACAGGGATTCAAGATCCGAAAGGCTCGTTGGTTCCGTCGCGCTCTGTAGCACTGCCTCGGCGAGCCATCGCTGATTTTGCAGAAACGCTTTTCGTCAGGGGTCTCTGCGAAGGTGAGGTGGCTCGTCATAGCCGCGCCGGCTGCTATAGAATACAGGGCCATCAGCGCCATGCCGACCAGCGCAACAGCTAGACCGCCTATTACCAACGCTATGTAGTTGTCGGATGGCATCGGTTCGCCCGGGCCCGTAAGACCGGCGTAGGCATACCAACCGACCGTGGCCAACAGCCCCAGCAAAACAGCTATTGCCAAGATGGTGGCGCCCGTGCGCATGGCAGTCTCCATTGGCAGGATAAGCGGTGGCAGAAGATTCGTTCCGGTCCTACGCGGAACAACTCTCTGGCCGCTGGATTATTTATAAGGTTGGGATTGAAGAGCCTAACCCGCATAGCTCCGCCACATCCCCCAGGCCAGGGCTATGCACTGTCCGAAATAAGCGCGAGCCGGCCATGATTGACCCCGTTGAAGATATTTGCGCCCCCGCCGCGATCGAGCGGGCCCTTAGCATCTTTCGAGAGCTGCGCGAGCAAGATCAATCAGTCATTCTGCAGGCGCGAAAGATACTCACGCAGCATATTTACGCGATGATTGACAAGGGCGAGTATGACGAGCAGCGGTTAACCGTGAGCGGTCTTGCGCACCTCAAATCCATCGAGCGCGACCATGCGATAAAATCGGCTCATGGTACTCCAACCAAAAAGCGAAGCCGTAGATCGTCGATTTCAAGCGAAAGTCAGATTTGAGTCTTGCCGGCGCCGGCCGACAAGTACCGCTCCGCGTTCAGCGAGGGCCATAACCATACTTGCGAATTTGCCGGCCGCGCCAACTGAGGAGGACGGTTATGACCACCTTGAGCGCATGCAGGATACTCCTCGCGTCGTTCGTCTCTGGCGCGCCGGCTCGAAGACGGCTCCAAGTGGGTCGCCGAAACTTCCCCAAGTGGGTCGCCGAAACTTCTCCGCGCGAATCAATCCGATCTGTTGAGAAGCCCGGTCAGGGACGTGATCGAGGTTGGATGAGCCGCCAGCCATTCCTCGCTCTGCGCGATGTCCACGTAGTGTGCTGCCATCCTCAAGAGCCGGTCGCGGACCTCGATATTCTCTTCGTGATCCGCCCGGTCAGTAAGTTCAGCAGCGCGCCGCAGGAGTTCCGATGGATCTGTCATCACTCTACCTCAGTATTGAGGGGGCGGGCCGTTGAGATGCGGAAAGCCTCATGCCCTAAGACGCCAAGTCCGCCGACCCTTTACGCGAATGCTTGTCCGAGCTGGGTGCGTTGTTGCTTGAACCGCTTGTACGCCGCAATGGCCCGGTTGGAGAGCGCGAGCCGGCTCGCCGCGCCGGATCATCAGTCCGATGGTGTCGTAGAGAAATCGGCTGGCAACAGCCGCATCTTCAATCTCACCGGTACGTTCAAGATAGTCCCAGGCAATCTGAATTGAGTTCTCTATCAAGACCGGCAGCGGTTCCATTTTTCCATCCTCGAAAGCTTAGTAGAAAACGACTTTCGCAGGCGTCAGTTCCTATTTAACCGGCCGATCTCCCGATCGAGCAACCAAGCCTGGCCTTCGCACAATCCGCATCTTGAATGCACACGCGGAGATCAAATTAGGGCCCGATGATTTCGAAGCCTTGTCGACCGGCTGTTTTGACATTCAGTCGTGGTGGAACGGGCTGGAAGATCGAACGCGGCTTGTGGTTTTTGCAGAACAAGAGAGAAGCAGGGAACGATTGCGTTTTGGAAGCGTTTGCGTCTTCGAATCGTTTGAAGCGCACTGCTACACTGGAGGATCGCAATGGGAATCTTTACGCAAGACATCAAGACGATGGATGACCTTTTCCTGCACGGCTTGCAGGATATCTACTATGCCGAACATCAGATCACCAAGGCGCTGCCGAAGATGATCGACAAGGCCACCAATCGTGATCTCGCCAACGGCTTGAAAGCGCATCTTGAAGAAACAAACAAGCAGATCGAACGGCTGGACAACGTCTTTCAGAAACTCGACAAGAAGCCGAGCAGCACCCAATGCCCGGCGATCGATGGTATCATCAAGGAGGCAGATGAGGTGGTCGGCGAAGTAGCCGACAAGGCCGTGCTTGATGCGGCGATCATCGCCGGTGCACAAGCGGTCGAGCACTACGAGATTTGCCGCTACGGCACCCTGATCGCCTGGGCGCAACAGCTCGGACACGAAGAGGTGGTCCGCTTCCTGACCACCAATCTGAACGAAGAGAAGGCCGCCAATACCAAGCTCAACACCGTGGCGCTTCGCAAGGGCGTCAACAGCAAGGCATCGACCGCAGCTTGATGAGTGAGCGCTACATTGTCGTCCAGCTGAAAGGCTCGAGGGGTTCGGGGTTTTCAGCTGGGCCATGATGCGGACATGACAATGCCTTCCGGGACGGAGACATCAAGGCCGCCGGTCTCAACGACGCGGGACGAGCTTCTCTATCGCCTGCGACAACAATCCCTGCTGGGCGAATTCGGCCGATCCGCGCTACAGACCCGCGACATGAGGCAGATACTGCAGCGTGCCACCGAACTTTGCGCCCAGGGTTTGGAAGCTCGATTCGCCAAGGTGCTGGAATATATCCCGGACGAGAAAAGGCTTCTCATCCGTGCGGGCGTCGGATGGCCGGCTGGCACCATCGATCATGTCTCTCTCGGGGCTGATGTGGAATCGCCCGCTGGTTATGCCTTTCACACCGGGAAGATAGTGATTTCTAACCACCTTCAGGAGGAGACCCGCTTCCGGACGCCGCAGTTGCTGGCGCAGCACGGCGTCAGGCGCGCTATCAATGTGCTCATTGCGCGTGGCGGCGAAGGCCACCTGCCGTTCGGCGTGCTGGAAGTCGATAGTGCTGATCCCGGTCAATTCGATCTTGCGGACGCCGATTTCCTGGCGGGCTTCGCCGGACTACTCGGCATCGCCATAGAGCGGCAGCATGCCGATGCGGAACTTCAATCCTCCCTCGATCACCAGGCCATGCTGACGCGCGAGATGAGCCACCGCGTCAAGAACAGCCTCGCATCGGTGGTGGGGCTGCTTCGCGTCCAGGCCCGCAGCGCCCAATCGGAAGACGTCCAAAATGCCCTCAAGGACGCGGCTTCGCGCATCACCACGATCGCGCAAGTGCACGATCACCTTTGGTGCAGCAAGCAGATCGGATTCGTCGACATCGCCGACTTTGCCGGCGAGCTTTGCCACAAGCTGCAGGAAACCTCGCCCGGCCACAAACTCCACTGCAAATTCGGCAACCTGATGATTTCGGCGGACAAGGCGGTTCCCCTTGGTCTCCTCATCAATGAGCTTGTTACCAATGCCGTCAAACATGCTTACCCCGATGGATCGGGCGAAATCCATGTCTCGGGCGAACAGCGCGGTGAGGATCTGCACGTCGAAATCTCGGATCAAGGAATCGGCCTCCCGAAGGATTTCGATATTGACCAGCCGCGGGCAAGCCTCGGCTTCAAGGTCATCAAGAGTCTTCTCGGTCAACTCGACGGACGCATCACGGTGTCCTCAAACGAACCGAAGGGCGCAGCCATCCAACTGGACGTGCCGCTCGACCTTCCGTCATGACGAAGGAACCAGACCGTATCCGTGCATTCCCCGTGAGGCCACACGCACGGAACGCAGTCGGCCACCAGCGGTTTCGTTCACTCTCGACAGAAGGAACGTGGACCTCGACGCATTAGCGGCCCTCATCATGCGCAGGATTCCTTTTTGGAGAATCGGAACACTCGGCGGGGAATCGAGGCTCAGATCGTGGCAGATACACCGTCAAGACAAGTGGTCCTCATCGTCGAAGACGAAGCCCTGGTCCGCATGACCGCGGTCGACATGATCGAGGAAGCCGGGTTCGAAGTTGTGGAGGCCACGAATGCCGACGAGGCGATCCTCCTGCTTGAGGCCCGGCTCGACATCACCGTGGTTTTCACCGATATCGAAATGCCGGGTTCGATGAACGGCCTGAGGCTCGCTGAGGCCGTCAGGGGCCGATGGCCGCCTATCAAAATAATCGCGACATCGGGCCATTGCGTCGTACGTGACGGCGACCTGCCGTCTGGCGGGCTGTTCTTGGCAAAACCTTACAGCCCTACCCAGATTTCCAGCGCATTACGGGAGGTCACGGCCCAGGCCTAATACTGACAGATACCGAACAGATAACTCGGCACTCCCCATTGAAGGCAGGATGGATAAAAACTGTCCCAACTGTTTTGTCATGCGTGGGTCTGCGTGGCCATCTCGATAGGGCATGGTCCGAAAGCTTGGCTGCTGTGCGGGCGGGGGTCCCAGCTCGGGCGCCTGTCCGGATTTAACGCAACGCCATAAGCACTAGTTTCAGCTTGATGCGTTTTGCGGTTTCACTGGCCTATTTTGAACGCGCCAAACGCCCCGCCTTGCGCGCGACCGCAAGGACGAGGTCGATGGCGGCCGGCTGGAGGTCTCCCGCCACAGCCATCGAAACGTTCATCTACTTGCTTCGTTCTCGGTGGTTCGTTTCCATTCGAAATCGTTAAGTACAGAAGTGCACATACTCGGCAGTCATTTTAGTGTACGTCAGCTCATCACCGCCCGGTCTCGGTAATATTCGGTGACCGAGAGCGTTGTGCTCCTCACCTGATCCATCAGCGGAGCATCACAGGCCTGCTTAGACTCGCCCCAAACCATCGATCGTTGTTTCCGATCGAACGGCCTCGTTGCCCCTAAGTGTCAGGGCCGCATGATGCTGGCACGAATTCAACCTGGTCCTAAGGGATCCATGTGCGGTCGTTCGAATGCCCGAAGTTCGAACATGTCTAGAAAGCGCTGGGCGAGGAGTCGGCGAACACGGGCTGACGGCAGGCGGGCCTAAACCGTCCAAATGAGGAGCGCCGTCATGGTGCGTTTGAAATCGGAATGGACAGAGGAAGACAACGCGCGCCTGAAAGAATTTGTAGCGCAAGGCGCGTCAATCATCCGTGCCGCCGCCGCGCTCGATCGCAGCATTAGGAACGTCCGTATACAGGCGCGAAAGCTCGGAGCGCCGTTCCCTCCAATGCGGATTTTTCGCAAAAAGTTTGTGGATGCGCCGTCGAATTCCTGGCTAAAAAGAACGCGCATTTAGAATAAATGGGGCCACGTCAGTTAGCGGCTTTTTGATATGCCCCCACCAAGCGCCATCTGCCGGGGGCACCTTCTCCGGAGACCATCGCGCCGTTGCGCGTCCGCAGGAAAGCGAGAGCTTGATATGGAGGCTTGATATCATCCGGACAACGAGAGGTGAGGCCCTTCTTTCTTAATTACCAACGGCGATAGCCGCGGTGGTATCCGTACCTCGACGCACCGTATTGCCGACTCCGACGAAGAAGTTGCTCGATCGAGCTTATCGGAGCTAAAGATCCGCCGCACCGGTCCAAGTTGAGGCAGTTTCATCGGCCAGACTTGTTCAAGATTTCTAACGGAGCCTTGTGCTTTGCAAAGGCATGAGTAATTTCCGCACCCAACAGGATGATTTGCGACGAATAATAGACCCATATCAAGATGACAATGATCGATGCTGAGGCCCCGTACGTAGACTCCAATCCTTGCTTGCCGATGTAAAATCCTATGGCGGATTTCCCGAGTTCAAAAAGGACGGCAGTAACGACCGCTCCGAGCCAAACGTCGTACCAATCAACGGCCGCGTCAGGGAGCCACTTGAACATCATCGCAAAAAGCAACGAGATGACGCCAATAGATGCCATAATGGTAACGAGGTGCAAAAGCCACTCCTGCACATGTGGAGCGGCATATTTCCCAAAAGCTGCAAGCCCGGCGGTTACGAGCAGTGATACCAAGAGGAGGAAGCCCAGTGCGAGGACCGCGGCGAGTGAAACGATATAATTACGGATGAAGTGCCAAATGCCGTCGCCCGACGTTTCGCCCACCTCCCAAACGATATTCAGAGCGTCCTTAAGCTGGACCACGACCCCAATGGCTGCGAAGATCACGGCTCCCAGGCCGAGCAGCGTTGCGACAAAGCCCTCTCGGGGCCGACCTGCATCCGCCAACATCGCCTGAACCGCTTTCGCACCGGTGTCCCCAAGCATGTCTTTGATCGAGGACGCCACCCGTCCGCTGACGGCCTCTTGACCGAAAAAGAATCCGGCAACGGCGATGGCGATTACAATGATTGGTCCAAGCGAGAACACCGAGTAATAGGCGAGAGCCGCGCCTTGTCGAGAATCTTTATGGCTGGACCAATTTGCAGCCGCCTCTTTTACAACTGTCCATAACATTGCCGCGCCTTCATTGCCGACGGAAGAACTGTCCTCGATTCGAAGAACCCGATGCCGGTGGAAGGGCAACGGGTTCATCGTAACCCTTGTCCAATTTGACAAGGCGGAAGACTGAAATCCGTTCCCTACATCATGCGTCGTTATTCAGTGTGGGGAGCATAGTCGGGCGTGCATCGTGTTGCGCGGAAGCGCTCTACCGGTTCGACTTCCTTTGCTGGCGGCAATGGAATTACCCGTCTTGCACATCGCCATGGGCCGCGGGTTCTCATCCAACGTGCTGCTGATCCGCATGACGCCGCTATCCCACCGACGTTTCTCGGGTGCCTGGGTAGTTAATCAACACGCAGTTCATGAAGCGCGCAGCAAAGTTGCAACGGTCGTACCAAATTTTTCCGTTGCCACAAACCGACCTTCGTTTCCCGTGTCGTCGGAACCGCGACGGACGCAGAGAAGGCACATCCGAAGCATTATCGTCGCCTGCCAAGAAGATAGCCCTAACGCGCCCCGTTCCTAAGAATAAGAGGGCAGCCGAAGGCCCGCCCTCTTTGACTCATCAGAGTAGACAATCTCGTGAGTCTGGGGAGGGGGATAATCCCGGGCACCACATTGCGGCCCGGTACGCTGGGTTCAGAATCTTTCGCCTAGTGCAATTAGCAGGGCTGCCCGCTCCGTGCTGGCGGTTCCTACCCTCATCTGCTTCCATTGCAGGAAACATGTAGGCCACCTCCGCTACGAAAATGTTTTTCGGTGCCTTCGCGCGGCGACCCTACCTCGCTGGCAAGCCAGCCCCGGCGTCAGTATTCACGATGAGGCTGCTACCTTGGTCGATATGTCTCTGCGACGCGCTGCGGGTAGCGGGTGGGCGAACACCGAAGGCGGTGACCGCCCATAGCTTGATCGAAAGCGAGACACGATTACGCAGTAAGAAAGTTTTCTAGAAATGCGCCTGTGGCCCGCATTGTCGTGTGTCTATTAACCGACCCTAGGCAGATTTCTTCCGCTTTCCGGCAGGGCACAGAGCCGCCTCGCTCGCCGAAGGCCACAGTTGAGGCTTTTGCAAACCCAAGAATCGCTCCGGGAGCGTTCGTTGGGAACTAATGCCATCAGTAGGGGTTCAGGCGTCAAATAAGTTGGTGACAGAGGATTGCGTCATGCCACAGACCGACACCCGTTCGTTGCAGCAGATCAAACGCGAAACAGAGCAAACGCGGGCCGGCCTGACCGATACCGTCGAGCAGCTCCGTACCAACGTGGCGGAGACAGCGAGCGACATCCGCCAGCGCATCAAGCCCGACGCCATCAAGGCGGAGGTGTCGGAGTACATCAAAAGCAGGGGAGAGCGGCTGCTAAACGACGTCACTGCCGCCGCCCGCAGGAATCCGATGCAGGCCGTGGCGGTCGGAGCAAGCGTCGCGTATCCACTGCTGCGGCTGGCGCGAACCATACCGTTCCCGGTGCTGATGGTGGGCGCGGGCCTGTTTCTCGCTGGATCCAAAACCGGGCATTCCGCCACGCGAAAGGCCGGTGAAATGGCGTCCGATATTTCGGATGAGGTCGGCCGTCGGGCCCGCGAATTCGGAGATCAGGTTGGAGAATCGGTATCCGCTGCGAAGGCGTACGCGTCCGACCAGCTTGATCGCGTAAGCGCCGCCGCATCCGGCGGAACCGATCAGGTGAGCCGGGCGGCCGATGCGGCGGGGGCTACGCTCGCCTCGAATTCACAGAAGCTTCAAGAGAAGGCGGCGGAGTCCGGAACCTCAGTGCCCAATCGCGCGACCGATCTTAGGGACGCTGGCATCCGTACAGCCAGTTCGGCCGCCGCGACTGTCCAAGCCTTCGCGTCCGGCGCAACATCTGTCGGTCAGAGGGCGATCGGCACCACCACAGATGCCGGGCTGGATGCTGCCAGGGCGGTCCGTGACAAGGCATCCGATCTCACCGAACGCGCGGGAAAGACTTTCTTCGGAACGATCGAACAAAATCCACTGTTGGTGGCGGGCGTCGGCGTACTGGTCGGCGGTCTGATCGCGGGCGCGCTGCCCCGCTCCGACGTCGAGGATGGCCTCGTTGGCGACGCCAGCACCGAAATAAAGAGACGTGCTCAGGACGCCGCATCGCAAGGTTTCGAGACCGCTAAGAACGCCGTCGGTGAAGTCGTCGACGAAACGACCCGGCAGGCTCAAGAGGAAGACCTTACGCCCGACGGCATAGGAAAGGCCGCACAGGACATCGGACAGCGGGTGCGGCGCGTTGCGGAGACTGCGGTGACGACCGCTTTCGAACCGACACATGACGATCATCAACCAAGCGCTCTAGGAGGGACCAACCATGGCTGACCAAATATTTAGGAGCATGGATCAACCGGGATCTGGCACCGCACCTCATGGCTTCGAAAAAGCCGCCACCGCGGCAAAGACCGTGACCGACCAGGCAGTTTCCGCCGGGCGCGACTTGAAGGACAAGGCGATCGATATGGCCGGGTCTTCCTCGGAAGCGATCAAGGGCCACGCATCGGACTTCGTAGATGCCGCAAAGGATGTCGCATCGCATGCAACGGACAAGCTCAAGCAGACCGTCGACGGTCAGAAGAGCGCCGGCGCGGAATACGTCGGCAGCCTGGCTGATACGATCCGTCGCGCCGCCCGGGAATTTGACAGTGACCTTCCGATTGCCGGAACCTACATCCGGCAGGCAGCCTCTCAGGTCGAAGGCGTCGCCGAGACGATCAGGACGGGAAACTTCAATGATCTGGTGAAGGGTGCACAATCGTTTGCGCGCCGGCAGCCAACCGCGTTCCTCGGAATGGCGGTGCTCGCCGGGTTTGGTGTCGTGCGATTTCTGAAGAGTTCCGCGAATGACACGGAAGGCTCGGGCTCCCGTCAGGACAGATTTGCGGGGAGCGTCCCGAACCAGTCACATGCAGATAACAAAGGTTATCGCGATGAATTCACCAAATAACCGATCGATACCGGAGCTTTTCAGCGATGCGGTCGGACAGCTTGCCAAGCTCGTCGGCAATGAGTTTGAACTGGCACGCGCCGAGCTCTCGGAAAAGGCAAGCCAGGTCGGCCGGGCCGCCGCCATGATCGGCGCGGGCGCAGTCGTCCTGATGCCGGCATTGGTGCTATTGTTATTCGCGGTTTCGGCGGGGTTGATACGGGGCGGGTTTTCTGAGCCCGTCGCCTACCTAGTGACAGGAGCGGGCGCGGCGCTGGTTTCGGCAGCGTTGATAGCAGCTGGATTGAGCCGCCTTTCCGGTGATGCCCTCAAACCCTCGGTGGCGCTCGATCAGGTGCAACGCGACAAGACCGCGGCTAAGGAGATGGTGCGATGAGTGATGTTTCGGAGAAAGGATCGGACTTCATCCGTAATCTCGGTGATGCCGCGCGCCAAAATCCGCTGTCGGCGGCACTGATCGGCATGGGCGTTTTGTGGCTTTTCACTGGTGGCCGAACCGTGGAAAGTGCAGGGGAGTTTGTCCGCAGCCGAGTCGATCGTATTCCGAACGCGGGCAATGGCGGATTCGAGGCCGCCGGTTCCACCCTGAAGTCGGCCGCCGGTTCGATTGGCGGCGGAATCGGTTCAGCGACCGAAACTTTGCAGGAGGGCGCTGCGGCCGCACTCGATAACGCACGCCGCTTCGGAACGAAGCAAGCCAACGCCGTTTCCGACTATGCCGGATCCATTCCCGGAGCAGGTGTGGAGATGTTCGAAACGGCCCGATCCAATCTGACGGAGCTATTCAAGGCGCAGCCATTGGCGTTGGGCGCTGTCGGGCTCGCGATAGGCGCGGGGATTGCAGCCGCGTTGCCGCCGAGCGAGGTGGAAGCCGCTTATCTTGGCGAAACCAGCGACACCGTAAAATCGAAAGCCGCCGAGTTCGCTGCCGAACAAACCGACCGGGCAACCAAAGTTGCAGAAGGAGTGATGGGAGCGGTCGCTGAGGAAGCTCGCAAACAGGGCCTCACCATCGAAGGCGCAAAATCAGCCGCTGCCGAAATCTCGGCAAAAGTCGGCCGCGTCGGCGACGCGGCGGGCAAGAGCATTTCCGACCGGGTGACCTCGACCAAATGATTATACGCGACAGGAAAGTTTGATTTGCTTTGGCACCACGAATACGGCGGGCACGTTCTTCGAAGCTGCCTGAGGAATCGGCCGAGTGATGTTTTGATAGTTCCAGTATTACGTTTTGAACAGCATTTTCGGCGAAAGAGTCGGTGCGCTCTAGGAACATTTAGGAGCACTACGGATTGAAGAAACAATCGAAAACTTAGGAGGACACCATGGCTATTGAAGATCGAGAGACGGGAAATCTCATTGGCAGTGACAAGGTGGAGGGCACTGCGGTTTATGGAGCGGACAACCAGAAGATCGGCTCCATCCAGCGGGTCATGATCGACAAAACGAGTGGTAAAGTCTCCTATGCTGTATTGAGCTTTGGCGGCTTTCTGGGCATCGGCGATGACTATTATCCCTTGCCCTGGCAGTCGTTGAAGTACGATACCAACCTTGGTGGCTAGGCTCAGCCTCTGGGCTCCGCTCCTTCCAAGTAGCGCTGAGACCTGTTTCTGGATCGTGGGGTCGTGGAAAGTGTGGCACCGGCTAAAAGGCAGTGCATTTCATCTTGCCTTTTCTCCAGACGGCAAAAGTCTAGTAGACTCTGTGCGGGGACTTAGGTTTTGGAAGTTGGACGGCTTCGAGCCGCGTCAACAATTCCAGATTCCAGATCACGACGTTGGCGGCGTATGCAGTTTGATCTACTCGCCGAACGGTCGAATGGTTGCATCAGGCTGCTATGATCGAATTATCCGCCTTTGGGATGCCGAATCTGGAAGCCTCATTCGTGAACTAGTGGACGACGAGGTTCAATCGCGATCCGACTCTGGCGTTGTTCATTTAGATAGCGGCCGCTCTATTGATACCGATATGTACGCCGTGCGAACACTAGCCTTCTCGCCCGACGGGAGCATTCTAGCGACCGGACGTAATGACGGAATCATCCGTCTTTGGAACACTGATCCACGTTTTGATCGTGCGCGCGCGAGGATTAAAGCTCTGTCGGATGACGCTTACAAAGCTTCGTGACGCGCGGAGTGTAGGGAACGCGTCGCGCTTCTTAGCAAAGTGCCGACGATGGCCGAGTGGATTGAAGGTTAGCAAGCCGTTGTAGTACTCGCGAAGCAGTCGAGCTGATTTGGGCATGTTTTATCGGCGTTTCTGCAGTTGCCCTTCGTCTCCCCCTAGCGAGCGCCAAAAGATTGTTCCGACCCACAAATAGCGTTGGCGCTGGGATACTCGGGTGGTATCAAGCCAAGCGGCAGACGTTCAAGTTATTCAATAAAAATGCGGGTTTCTGTTAGCCGGCAGGTCCTCTCTTCGGGCGCACCAGCGCCGAAGAGATTTACGTGGAGCGCGAGCCGGACGCCTACGACGTCTCAGGGTTTTGCAGCCGCAAGCACTTGATTGATTAGATCCGCGATGCTGTTGCAGCCTGCTTCGCGAGAGCCTTGGTGATCTGCTGCGCCGCTTTGGTAATGATTGGGACGAACTCACGCTTCGCCTGAGTGATCGTCCAGCGTGCAGTTGGAACAGCGATGTTGACCGCTCCAAGCACCCGGCCGTCATGACCGAATACCGGCGCCGCAATCGACAAGTCGCCAACGAAGGCTTCCTGATTATTGATGCAAAGGCCTCGCTTACGCACGTCGGCGAGAATCCTCAAAAGGGCTGCCATTCCGGTTACGGTATGAGGCGTCTTCTTCTCGCGGAGCGACTTCTCTAAAATCGCCTTAGCCTCGTCCTCTTCGAGATTTGCAAGAATCGCCCGTCCCGGCGCGGTGCAATAGGCCGGCAGACGGGAGCCGACGGCAAGATTGACGCAGACAACGTGACGGCTGGGGAAACGCAGAACGTACACGACGTCTTCCCGATCCAGAACCGTGAGGTTGACCATTTCACCCGACTCACGGTTTGCGGCGTCGAGGAACGGCCTTGCCTGATCACGAATGAAATCAGCGCTGAGATATGCGCGCCCGAACTCGAGCATCTTGGGGGCAAGGCTGTATGATTTGGTGGTCGCATCTTGATTGACATATCCAAGTGCCCGCAACGTAAAGAGGAAGCGCTGTGTCGCGCTTCTGCCAAATCCGGTCAGCGGCGCAAGCCCCGATAGTCCGACCGGACGCCCGGCCCGGTTGAGAGCCTCGAGAACGCGAAAGGCCTTCTCAACCGAAGCAACGTACAGGCCGCTATCGGCGTTGTCGCTGCCGCAAGGGGCTGCGCTGCGTGACTCGGCCCTGGGGCGGCCCGGGCGGGATCGGATCATATCAACTCCGTGATTATTCCTGGGAGCGCAAGGCCTGGTAGAGGTTCGCCGATTTTCCTGTTGCACCACGGAACGCTCGCTCATCGTTGACAGAGTGATTGTATAGCGATTTACTAAGATCGCAATGCGATAGTCATTCACGGAGTCCGATTGCAATGCGAGCGGTAGCCTGGCGGTTTGCGCGGCCGTCTAAGATCGTCCGGAAAGCCAGCGTTTCAATTGAGCGAGCTGGGGTTGGGTAGCTTATCCCTGAAAAATCCGGCCGGTTGAAGCTCCTCCCGTAAAACAAGAAGCAGATCGAAGATGAACAAGAATGACGTGTTCTGGTGGATGGCGGCGCCATTGGCGAAGTTGCCTCAGATTCCGGTACGACCCACAGCGGACGTCGTCATCGTCGGAGCCGGATATACGGGCTTGAGTGCGGCCATCCGGCTCGCGCGTGCCGGACGCTACGTTCTAGTGTTCGACCGGGATCATCCGGGCGAAGGCGCCTCGACGCGCAACGGTGGAATCACGAGCGGCAATCTTCGTCCAGGTTTCGCCGAGCTCAGCCGACGCTTCGGTACACAGCGGGCTTCGGCCATCGTCGCCGAATCCAAGGCTGCTCGCGAAGATCTCTATCGCTTTATAGCTGAGGAAAAGATTGCTTGCGATTTCGCCCTTACAGGACGCTTTGCCGGAGCGTCTGCGCCAGCCGACTACGAGAGGTTGGCGCGTGAAGCGGAGATGTTGAACCGGACACTCGGCATCGAAGCCCACGCAGTCCCTCTCGCGGACCAGCGGGCAATGCTCGGAACCGACTATTATTTCGGCGGTGCGGTGCGCATGGACATCGGCGGACTGCATCCCGCTAAGCTGCACCGGGGCATGCTGGACCTTGCAATTGCAGCAGGCGTAATTGTGCATGCGAAAACCGCTGTCCTTGGCATTCGCAGCGACCGTGAGGGGTTCGAGGTCAAAACTGCCCGCGCCTCAGTCCGCGCACGGGACGTCATTGTCGCCGTGAATGGGTATGTCGACGCATCCGACCGCTGGCTGCGCCGGCGACTCGTTCCGGTGCGCAGCCGCATCATTGCGACCGAGCCATTGTCGCCGAACCTGATGGTGGAGCTGATGCCGCGGCGGATGATGTGCAGCGAGACGCGCAAGCTTCACTATTATTACAGACCCTCGCCGGACGGCGACCGTATTCTGTTCGGTGGCCGCGATGGCACGATCGCCGGAGATCCCGATTGGCCCACCGAGAGCCTTCGCCGCGCCCTTGTCGACATCTTTCCGGTGCTCGATGAGACTAGGATCACGCATACATGGTTCGGCAATGTCGCGATGAACCGGGACATGGTGCCGCGCATATTCACAAAATCCGGTCTTCGGTATGCCGCGGGCTACTGCGGTTCCGGTGTCGTTTGGGCGCGCTGGGCCGGCGAGAAGGCCGCCCGGCAAATCCTTGGCGACGCATCGGCTGCATCGGCCCTGGATTTTCGTCCTCCCGCGGCTGTCCCGCTGTTTAACGGCAAGCCTTGGTTTATGCCGGCGGTATTCGGTTGGCTCAGCCTGCAGGATAAGCTCGCTCGCCGGCGATTGCCGGCGACGCGGCAGGCCGGACCGCCGTCAAGGCCGGCTCGGTGAACTCATATGCCTGACTTCGTGCAAGTTCGGGCAACGATGTGAAACGATAAATTTAGGGGGATTTATGATCGAGAATCTGAGCAAGCGTCCTTCGCGTCGCCGGGTGATCGCAACGATCGGTGGAGCGATTCTGGCGACGCCCTATGTGTGGTCAAAGCGTGCCTGGGCCGCTCTGCAACTTCCTGTTCGCACGCCAGGCGGAAGCTTTGACGAAATCAAACGTGAACATGTGTATGAGCCATTTCGAAAGGCAACCGGTATCGAGATTATTCCGGTCCCTGCGACGGTCCCCAAGCTTCTGGCTATGCATCGGGCAGGCCAGATGGAAGTCGACCTGATCGATACTGGAGATGATGCGCTGCTTGAACTCCATCTCGCCGGAGCGCTGATGCCGATCGACTACGGCGCTTTCAGGTTGACGAACCCCGATGATCTGGATTCTGCGGTGAAGAGAAAGGAGCAGGTCGGAAATTTCGTTTACGCGATGGTCAAGGGATTTCGCGTCGACGTCTTTCCGAAAGGTAAGGAGCCAAAATCCTGGGAGGAGTTCTGGGATATCAAGGCTTTTCCCGGACCGCGCACCATGTCGGACATGGCGTCGGGTGCACCCAATCTCGAATTCGCACTCATCGCCGATGGCGTGGTGCCAGACAAGGTCTATCCCATCGACATCGATCGGGCGTTCAAGTCGATGTCGCGCGTCCGGCCAGCTGTCACGAAATTCTGGGACACAGGGGCGCTTTCTACGCAGATGTTGATCGACAAGGAGGTCGTCCTCGCTTCGCTCTGGAGCACCCGTCTTGGCGTCGCCATCGACAGGGGCGCGCCGCTCGGGGCGCAATGGAAAGAGAACATGGTGCTGATCCAGTCCTATGGCATTCCGACCGGCTCTCGAAATGTCCAAGCAGCGCAACAGTTTATAGATTTCAGTCTGCAGCCCGACATTCAGGCGAACTGGATGCGTGCCTACAAGGCCGTCCCTGTAAACCGCAAGGCCTATGCATCAACCGCCCCCGAACTGATCAATCCGCAAACGAACCAGCCTTGGACCCAATCAGGTTTTCCGCAGGACATCGATTGGTGGGCCGCAAACCGCAATCGGGTGAACACCGCCTGGTCCAAATGGATCGTTGGTTAGCACGCTCTTCCATTCACGAAAAAGCAGCAAGAAGGAAAAGGAAACTCATGTTTACGGTTGTCGATACGGGACTCGCGCAGTCCAAGGCGCCGGTCAATGGAACGGTACGCGCAGGCAACATGATTTACACCGCACAGGTCCCGCGCGATCCGAAAACCGGCGAGATGACTGGCGGGGACATCAAGGTTCAGATGCGGCAGACCATGACCAATCTCAAGCAGGCCATCGAAGCCGGTGGCGGAAGGCTCACCGATGTCGTTCAGGTTCTCGTCTATCTCATTGATGGGGCAGATGGCGCCGGCATGAACGAGGTCTACAAGGAGTTTTTTCCGGCTCCCTATCCCAGCCGGGCGACTGTCGTCGTGAAAGAGCTCATGGGCCCCACGATGCGGGTTGAACTCATCGCTCATGCCTATCTCGGTTCGTAGCGACATGAGCGCTTTGCTCTCGATCATCATGCCGCGGGTCCGAAATTCATGAGCGCGGTACAGCCATTGA
Organism: Bradyrhizobium erythrophlei; assembly: GCF_900129505.1. Lineage (NCBI taxonomy): Bacteria > Pseudomonadati > Pseudomonadota > Alphaproteobacteria > Hyphomicrobiales > Nitrobacteraceae > Bradyrhizobium > Bradyrhizobium erythrophlei. Next base: position 4,105,511 of record NZ_LT670818.1, read on the forward strand.
CGATGGGGGAGGGGGCAATCTCGTTACGTGCGGTGACGAAGCGCTATGGCGAAGAGCGCGTTGTCGACAATGTGTCCCTCGACATCAAGCCGGGGGAATTCTTCTCGCTTCTGGGCCCGTCCGGCTCCGGCAAGACCACCACGTTGATGATTATTGCCGGCTTTGCAGACGTGGACGAAGGGCAAGTTCAGGTCGATGGCGTCGATATTGCCGGCGAGTTGCCGCAGAAGCGCGGCTTTGGAATGGTGTTCCAGAATTACGCGATCTTTCCTCACCTCAACGTCTTTGAAAATGTTGCCTTTCCTTTGCGGACCCGACGCGTGCCTGCCGAAGAAATCAAACGGCGTGTTGCGGAAGCTCTGGCGTTGGTGCGCCTTGAGCGGTTTGGCGAGCGTTTCGGCCCCCAATTGTCCGGCGGTCAGCAGCAACGTGTCGCCATCGCTCGCGCGATCGTATTCGATCCGAAGGTCGTTCTTATGGACGAGCCTCTCGGCGCGCTGGACAAGAACCTTCGCTACCAGATGCAAGTCGAGATCAAGGATATTCAGCGCCGCCTCGGAATGACGGTCGTGTACGTCACCCACGATCAGGAGGAGGCGATGAATATGTCGGATCGAATCGGGATCATGAACGGCGGGCGGGTCGAGCAGGTCGGTACGCCCCTGGCGATCTACGAGGAGCCGGCGAACACGTTCATTGCGCGATTCTTGGGCCAGGCAAATCTCATCGCGGGTGAGCTCAAGGGGGTTTCCGACGGTGTCGGCACGTTTGCGATAGCCGACCGCTCGATCGTTCGGGCGCGGGTGAACGTATCGCCGGCTGCCGCCCCGAACCTGTTTGTCCGACCCGAACGCATATCATTGCACGACAATGCGCGGGCTGGGCCCGACACCGGAATCAATCGGGTGGCCGGCCGCGTCCGGCGCATGTCCTTCCTCGGCAACATCGTGCGCTATACCGTTGATGTAAGCGGCGCCGAGTTCACGGTTGACGTTCAGAATTCCGGGGCAAGGCGCTTCGCCGTTGATCAACCGGTTGCATTATCGTGGGCCGTCGACGACAGCCTGCTTCTTGAGGGACGATCATGACCGCGCGGCGGCTTTCCGGTCCGATCCTGCTGCTTGCGCCCGCTATCGTCATGCTCGGGCTGCTCTTCATAGCGCCGCTGCTCTGGTTCTTCATCAGCGTGTTCTCGCAGGAGAAGAGCCTTGCAGATCTCGCCGAACGCTTCGCTGATGTGCTGACGTCCCGACCCGTTATGCTGGCGCTGATCACGACGAACTGGATTTGCATGCTGGTGACGGCGACCGCTCTCGTGGTGGGCTATCCGATCGCCTACTATATGGCAAACCGTACTGGCTGGCGTTTCGCGCTTGTACTCTTTTGTATCATCGTGCCCTATTTCACCAGCGTGATCGTGCGGACCTATTCCTGGATGGTTTTGCTCGGGCGCAACGGCATCATCAATCAGGCGCTGCAGTCGATGGGATTGATCGACGTGCCGCTACAACTCCTGTACAACAAACTCGGCATCATGATCGGGATGACCTATGTCCTCCTGCCTTACATGATCCTCACGCTTTATGCCGCGATGCGCGGGATTGATCCCACGCTGACGCGCGCAGCTTTCGGGCTTGGCGCAAGTCGCCTCTACACATTCTGGCGGGTCTACTTCCCGCTCAGCTTGCATGGCGTGATCTCCGGCTCGCTAATCGTCTTCATCCTTGCCATTGGATTCTTTCTGACGCCGGCCTTGATGGGGGGTCCGGCAGACGTAATGATTGCCATGCTGATCCAACGATCCGTCGAGATCACGCTGGATTGGACGACCGCTGCGGTCATGTCCCTGGTGCTCCTGGTCGTTACTCTCGTCCTCTACAGCGTCTATTACCGATTGACGGACGTACGCCAGATGATGGGAGCTTGAGATGGCGACCCGGCCAAGCTTCGCACTCCCATTCTACATCGGTATCGCCTGTCTCGTCATGATTATCCCGATCGTGATCGTATGTGTTCTCGCATTCAGCGGCGACGGGTATCTGCGGTTTCCGCCGCAATCGTTTTCGCTTCGATGGTTCGCTACGTTTTTTGGCGACGGTCGCTGGCGTCAGTCCCTCTGGTCGAGCGTCTTCATCGCCCTCATTGCCTGCACGAGCTCGACCATACTCGGCTTCCTCGCGGCCTATGCGCTGGTGCGGGGTGAGTTTAAGGCGAAGAAGTTTCTACTGTCGTTCATGTTGTTGCCGGTGATCGTTCCGCACGTCATCACGGCAATCGCGATGTATTTCCTTACCGCCCGGTTCGGTCTCGTCGGCAATCTCGTATGGATTGGGCTCTGCCATGCTGTCGTGACGCTGCCGGTCGTTCTGTTGATTCTTCTCGCGTCGCTGCAGTCGGTGAACATCAATCTGGAGCGAGCCGCACTCGGGCTGGGCGGCAACCGCCTTTATGTTTTCAGGAGGATTGTGATTCCCCTGGCTTTCCCGGGCATTCTCTCCGCGGCGCTCTTTGCCTTTCTCGCGTCGTTCGACGAACTCGTCATCTCGCTCTTCCTCGCCGGTGTCCGTGCTCAGACGCTGCCGGTGCGAATCTGGAACAGCCTTCATCTGGATATCGAGCCGGTGGTCGCCGCCGTCAGCGCATTTCTTATCGCCGTCACGGGGGCCGTTCTCCTGCTTGATGGCGTCATTCGCGGCATACGCGTTCGCAGGTCCGAAGGATCGGACCGATGAGTTACCCCCACATCGGCGCGAGGCTCTTCCACGCTCGCGCGATCGCTTCCGCGCGATATGCAGACCTCCCAGATCTTCCAGCAGGAACATGACCTGATGACCGTCACCCCTTCGGACCAATCCATCTCTATTATCGGCGCCGGCGTCGTCGGCCTCTCGACTGCCCTTTATCTGCAGCGCGCAGGTCGTTCGGTGACGGTGATCGATTCGGCTCAGCCGGCCAGCGGCGCTTCCTTTGGCAATGCCGGCCTGATCAGTGCCGATACTTCGGTGCCGATTGCGCTGCCGGGCATGCTCCGCAAGGTGCCGAGTTGGCTGATGGACCGCCTGGGTCCGTTGTCGGTCGATCCACGCTACTTTCCGACGGCATTGCCTTGGCTCTTGCGCTGGATCGAGGCCGGTCGGATGCCGCGGATTCTTCAGATCTCGGATGCCATGCGCTCGCTGCACAGCCAAACCTTCGAGTGTTGGAAGGAATTGCTGGGGCAAAGCCGCTATCACGACCTCGTTCGGCCACTGGGTCAGGTGCACGTCTGGGAAACCGAACAGGAAATGCCCGGTGCGGCGCTTGAACGCAGCCTGCGCGAACGCCAGGGAATTCGTTCCGAGCGTCTGACCGCGGACGATCTGCGTCAGATCTTCCCCGGCCTTAGCCGGGCGGTCACGCGTGGGCTTCTCCTTCCGGGTAATGGCTATACTGTCAATCCGCAGCGGCTCGTCCAGACTCTCGCGGCGCTGCTCACGGAGGCGGGTGGCACGATCGTCTCCGAACGAGTGATGAAAATTATCCCGCGCGAACGTGGCGGCTACACGCTGATGACTAACACGGGTTGGCACCTCTCGAAGGAACTGGTGGTCGCCGCCGGTGCATGGTCAAGTCAGCTTCTCGATCCCCTCGGAACGCATCTGCCACTTGAGACCGAGCGCGGCTACCACGCCATGCTGACGTCTCCGGGTATCACGCTGAAAATGCCGATCTCCAACAAGACCAGGGCTTTCGGCGTAACCCCGATGGAGCATGGCTTGCGGGTCGCGGGAACGGTGGAGATAGCAGGACTCAACGCTCCTCCGAACGAAGAACGTGCGAAAATTCTCCTCGAGCACATCAAGGGGATGTTCCCGGACGTGGATACAAGGGAGCACCGAATGTGGATGGGATTTCGTCCCTCGACGCCGGACAGTCTCCCGATTCTCGGCGAAATGCCGGGACGACCCGGACTCTACCTTGCACTCGGCCACGGGCATTTCGGCATGACCGGCGGGCCTCCGAGCGGCAGGATCGTCTCGCAGTTGATCACAGGCACGCCTCTTGCCATCGACATCTCGCCGTATGCTCCAACGCGTTTCCAGCGCGCGAGTGCAGGCGTCGACCGGAGGATGAGTTGAAGGCTCGCCAAAGCATGTCTACGTAGTGGTGATGCCTTTTTGCCCTTCGTCCGAATTCGCCGCGCGCACGAACCCGACGGCGCCAGGCCGTCGCCATTCGCGCAGGTTTTCTGCTGGTCGGCCACACCCGTCCAGCTTCGCTCTTCGCATTCATCCGTGCCTTTTGGGAGGCTGTAGGAGATAGTTTGCTGACATTGGTCGAAGTTTATGCTGGGGGGTCCAAAGCCAATGAATAGATATTGCTCAACCGTCCGCAGGTAAAATTTATAAAGTAATTTTAAATACATAAGAGTTCGTAATTTTTATCCGGAATGGCGCGCCATTTGCGTACAAAACCATGAACATTCCCGTTCTCGACCTTTTTGCCTGCGAGTGTACCGAAAAGCTTATAAGTTCATCAAATAGTTCGAGGCAGCGACCAAACGCCGACCCTGTTACCGTAGTCTCGCCAGGCAAACGTCCGAGCGTCCGGAGCAACTCCCGGTATGGTCAGCAGGTGACCTTTGCCTGCGCCGAACGCGAAGTGTTCGATGTTGAGGCCGAGATAGACCGCCAGCCGCTTGCCGTCCGGCCAAGAGTAGTCCGGGCGGTCAACGATCGGCGAGTAAGCATAACGATCGTGATAGGGAAGCTGCGTATGGGTATTCCTGCGAAACGAGGTTTGTGACTGGGCAGTGGCTCATGTTAGCAGGAAACCGGTCCCGAGGCCTTCCGCTGCCAGGCGCCGACCAAGCGTTGGCGCCGGCCGGTCACAGGTTACGCAGCGGCACTCAAGAGCATTTCAGTCGGCGCCTGCTCGATTGAGCGAATGGGGATTTGGCAGGAAGCGTGAGCTCGGGTTGTGAGGAATCCAAGCCGACCTGATGCGATTGGGCCGGACCATCGCCACCACAGACTCCGACCGGAGTGCCGTTTGCCTGCCTCAAGGACTGCAATGCATAGGCGGTCGGCACAGTATTTGCTTTGCCAATTCATTCAGTCGATCCCGCAACTTGATCGCGGTCATGGAGCCGAGATGCCCACCAAACCATTTCACTTGGCCTGGTTCCTTCAGGGATCGAGCGTGCAGGCCTGGGGCGAGACCTGGACCGGACACATCGGCCAGACCTGGATGAAGCCCGAGCTGTTCCTGAACGTGGCGCGCGCGCTTGAGCGCGCCTGCTTTGACTACATTCTGCTCGAAGACTCATCCTATGTCGGCGAGAGCTTCGCTGGCTCGACCGAGATCTATCTCAGGAACGGCATCGCCGTGCCGCGTCAGGATCCGTCGGTGGTGGCCGCGCTGATGACGCAGGTGACATCGCGCATCGGCATCGTGCCTACTTTTGGAACATACGCCTATCACCCCTATTTGCTCTCCCGTCTGGTGGCGACGCTCGACCAGGTGTCGGGTGGGCGCATCGGCTGGAATGCCGTCACCGGCAGTTCGGACTTCGCGGCCATGAACTTCGGCATGCCGGGCATGCCGGAGCACGATCTGCGCTACGACATGGCTGACGAATACATGGAGGTCTGTAATGGCCTGTGGGACTCTTGGGAGCCGGGCGCTGTTATCGCCGATCGCAAGAGCGGCGTGCTGATCGACCCCACCAAGGTCCACGCCGTCAACTACAACGGCAAGCATTACAAGACGCGCGGGCCGCTCAATTCCGGGCCGGCGCCGCAGGGCCGGCCCGTGATCGCCCAGGCCGGCGGCTCGCCGCGCGGACGCAAGTTCGCGGCCGCCCATGCCGACACGATCGTGGTCCATGTCAAGGGCATCGAGGCGATGCGCGCCTACCGCGACGACGTCCACGAGCATATGATCGCATGTGGCCGCAAACCTTCCGATTGCAAGGTGCTCTACCTCATCAACCCGATCCTCGGCGACACCATGCAGGACGCCCAGGAGCGCAAGAAGAGGCGGGCCGCGATCGCGATGGAACGCATCGAGGAGCGGCTCGCGCATTTTGGCAAGGTGACCAATATCGATTTCGGCAAGTTCGACCTCGACAAGCCGCTGCCGGACGATGTGACCACCAACGGCCACCAGCAGAATCTCGAGCAGTACCGCCTCATGGCGAAAGGGCGCTCGATCCGGGAGACGATGGCGAGCTTCAATGCGGTCGACCTGTCGGTCGAGCTCTGCGGCACGCCCGACGCCGTCGCCGCGCGCATGGGCGAAGTGATGCAGGAGGTGGGCGGCGACGGATTCCTGTTCTCGATGCCCAATGTCAACAGGCGCACGCTCGCCGAGATCGAAGACGGGCTGGTGCCGGCGCTGCAGGATCGCGGCCTGATGCGCACCGCCTACGAGCACAAGCATTTCCGCGACAATCTTCTGGCGTACTGATCACCCTAAGCAGGAAGGCAGAAAGCCGTCATGCGCAATCATCGTTCTCCAACCAAATTCAGCCGCCGCGCGGCAATCGGCCTGCTGGGCACAGGCCTTGCGGCGCCGTTCATCCGCCCTGGTCATGCCGAGGCGGCATGGCCGGAGCAGACCACGATTCCCGACATCCTGAAGGGCAGCGGCGAGGTCCGCGTCGCTACCTTCGGCGGCACGATGCATGAGACCCAGCAAAAGGCTTATTTCGAGCCGTTCGAAAAGCTTTCCGGCATCAAGGTGCGTGCGTTTCCCGGCACGAACCCGACCAAGATCAAGGCCATGGTCGAGACCGGCAACGTCGAATGGGACATCGCCCAGCTCAGCCGCGGCTCGATCATGAATCTGCAGAAGCAAGGCGACTACTTCGAGAAGATCGACTACTCCCTGATCGACGACGGTGTCGACGCCGCGTACCGCTTCGAATACGGCCTCGAGATGCTGGTGTGGGCGCAGGTGATGGCCTATCGGACCGACGTCTTCAAGGGCGACGCGCCCAACGGCTGGGCGGACTTCTGGAACACCAGGAAGTTTCCCGGCGACAGGGCCATGGGCGGCACCGGCGCCGGCGGCTGGCCGGAGATGGAATTCGCCCTGATGGCGGCCGGCGTGCCGGCCGACAAGCTCTATCCTCTCGATATCGACAAGGCTTTCGCAAGCTATGACGAGATCAAGAAGGCGGTCGTCAAATGGTGGGACACCGGCGCCGTGCCGATCCAGCTTCTGACCGACCGCGAGGTCGCCATGACAACCGTCTGGAACGGCCGCGTCGCGGCCCTGCAGGCGGCCAACGTTCCGGCGGCCATATGCTGGAATCAGGGCCTAATGAAGCGCGACGCCTGGGGCATCCCCAGGGGTGCCAAGAACGCCGCGAATGCCATGAAGTTCGCAGCCTACTCCACCATGGCGATTCCGCAGGCACGCATCGCTTTCGGAATCCCCTACGGTCAGGTCAACGCCAAGTCGAACGACTACATCCCGCCCGAACGGCTGGCCGTGCTGCCCAGCGCCCCCGCCATCAAATCGCAGCTCGTGAACTACGATTTCGATTGGTGGATCGACAATCGCGACACCGTCGTCAACCGCTTCAACAAATGGCTTTTGAGCTGACAGCGATGACCGGGGCTGGCCGCGGCGCGTCGGTATCGCTCAGCAACCTGGAAAGGAGCTATGATCGCGTGGCCGCGGTGGCCGGCGTTTCGCTCGACATCCTCTCGGGCGAATTTCTGACGCTGCTGGGACCGAGCGGATCCGGCAAATCGACGACCTTGATGATGATCGCCGGCTTCGAGACGCCGACCGGCGGCGACATCGCTATCGACGGGAAGTCGGTCGTCGCCGTGCCGCCCTATCGCCGCAACATCGGCATGGTGTTCCAGAACTACGCTCTGTTTCCTCATCTCACCGCGGCCGACAATATCGGATTTCCGCTAAAGCAACGTGGCGTCGGCAAGGCTGAGCGGGAAAAGCTGGTCCGCGAGGCGCTGGCGCTGATGCAATTGCCTGACCATGGTGAGCGCTACCCGCGCCAATTGTCCGGTGGCCAGCAACAGCGGGTCGCTCTCGCGCGCGCCATTGTGTTCAAGCCGCGCCTTCTTCTGATGGACGAACCCCTGGGCGCGCTCGACAAACAGCTCCGCGAGAACCTGCAACTGGAGATGCGCCGCCTTCATGCCGATCTGGGCATCACCTTCATCTATGTCACGCACGACCAGGAGGAAGCTCTCACCATGTCGGACCGTATCGCCGTCATGAATGCGGGGCTGGTGGCGCAGGTCGGACGACCTGAGGATCTGTATGACCGGCCGGGCAGCCGCTTCGTCGCCTCCTTCCTCGGCGAGTCGAATTTCCTGCCGGCCATCGTGCGCGGCATCGAGGACGATGTCGTGGTGGCCGAGTGCGAAGGGGCGATCATCCGCGCTTTGTGTCCTGGCCGGCCCGCCACGGGCGAGAAGGTCATGCTCACGACGCGTCCTGAGCGTATCCGCTTCGCCGACGGCGCCTTTGCTTCGACCGCTTCGCAGAACCGTCTCAGCGTCACCGTGACCGAGGCGGTGTTTGCCGGCGAACGCTGCCGCTACATGTTGCAGGCACGCGACGGCACCACGATGGTGCTGAAAGAGCCGTCGAGTGCGGCGATCCGGCGCCGCGCGGTCGGCGAGCGGACGGAGATCGCCTGGTCGGTCGCGGATACGATCCTTGTCTGAGGGGGTCGAAATCCGTTTCGAAGGACTAGCCGCCACGCGGCAGAGCGGCCTGCGGCTGCCCTGGCGACTGTCCTCGCGGCCGGTCATGCCGCTGCTGCTGGCGGCGCCGCTTCTGCTCTTCATGCTCGTATTCTACGCATTGCCGGTGCTGTCGATGTTGATGCGCAGCGTCAACGATCCCAGCTGGACGCTGTCGCAGTATGCGTCCCTGACGGGCGACACAGTGTTCCTGAAAGTCTTCTCGAACACACTTTACGCGTCGTTGACCGTCACCGGGGGGGCCCTGTTGCTGGGCTATCCTGTCGCTCTCTCGCTGGTGCGTGCGCCGCGCTACGCGCCGGTGATCCTGATCCTGATCCTGCTGCCATTCTGGACCAGCGTGTTGGTCCGCAGCTACGCCTGGATGGTGCTGCTGGGCCGGCACGGCCTCATCAATGAGGCGCTGCTCGCGGCTGGCATGATCGACCAGCCGTTGCGCATCCTCAATACGCCGCTGGCGACCCAGATCGCGATGGTTCACATCCTGCTGCCCTACATGGTTCTCCCGATTGCCAATGCGCTCCGACAGATCGATCCGTCGCTGGCACGCGCGGCGTCCGGGCTTGGCGCCACGCCGTGGGCGACCTTTCGGCAGATAACGCTGCCGCTCTCCATGCCGGGCGTCGCCGCCGGCGTGCTGCTGGTATTCGTGCTGGCGCTGGGCTTCTACATCACGCCGGCCATGGTCGGCGGCACGCGCGAGATCACGCTATCGATGCTGATCGCCCAACAGGTCGATCAGCTCAACTGGGCCTATGCAGCGACCCTTTCGGTCGTGCTGCTGGCAACGGCGCTCGCCATCATCGCGGCTTTCTACCGGCTGCCTGGTGTCGGCCATACGCTCCGAACGAGCGCACGATGACAGTCGCCCGCGTGCTGCCGGCGACGCTCGTAGGCCTAATCCTCATGTTCCTCGCCTTGCCCATCGTCGTCGTGATGGTGGTCTCGTTTTCTTCGGCGACCTACCTGACGTTTCCACCGCCGGCTTTCGGGTTGCGCTGGTACAGGGCCTTTTTCGCCAGCGACGATTGGTTGCGCTCCACCTGGCTCAGCCTCTGGGTCGCAGGCTCCGTGGTCGTCCTGGCGACGCTGCTCGGCACGCTGGCAGCGCTTGGCATCGCCCGCCTGCCCAAAGCACTCCGCGTTCTGGCCTCTGCGCTGATCCTGTCGCCTTTGATCGTGCCGGTGATCGTCGTAGCCATCGGCATCTACTACGCCTTCGCCCGTTACGGCCTGGTCGGCACGCCGGCCGGCCTGATCCTCGCCCATACCTGTCTTGCGGTGCCCTTCGTTGTCACCAGCGTGAACGCCAGCCTGGCGGGCATTGACCCCCGCCTGGAGCAGGCGGCGCTTAGCCTCGGCGCCACACCCACCGGCACTTTTTTCCAGATCACGCTGCCACTGATCCGCCCTGGCGTTCTGGTCGGCGCCCTGTTCGCCTTCATCACATCGTTCGATGAGCTGATCATTGCGCTATTCATATCCGGCTCGGGCGCGGTCACGCTGCCGCGCCGCATGTGGGACGATTTGCTCTATCAGATCGAGCCGACCATCGCGGCGGTCTCAACCCTGACCATCGTGCTGACGGTTGTGTTGATGGGCTGCGCCCACCTCCTGCGAGAGCGAGCGCCCACCTGACCCTGGCCGAGCCGAGACGCCGCGGTTATAGTTGACGGTACGGGAATTTCCTTGGACGCCAAGTCGTTCAATTTCTGTATGGGCGATCGTCATAAGGGGCCTTGCCAATTAATGAAGCCATTTTTGGCTAACGACTGCCTAGCCTCTTGATTTTGTTGCTTTCCCTGGCTTCCCTAGGAAGTCCCATCTTGATCCGACGACGCCTTCAGAAACCGTCGAATCACCTCAAATGATTACCATCAGCGAGTGTCGGTATCGGTGGTTGCGCCTCCCCGCAACCACCGATACCGACGCTCCCCCTTGTGAAAGCCGCGGGAGCGTTCTTCTTTGTAACCATCCCAATCGCTTGTCTCGAAGCCTCGTTGGACCCCTTTCTGGCGCAAAGCGGACCTACGCCTCCGCTGTCAAAGGCCGTTGTCGGCTGTTGCGCTGGCTCTCGCGCAAGGAGTGCAGCTACGCCTCGTTCAAAGCTTGCGCGATGTCCGCGATCAGATCAGACGGGTGTTCGATGCCGATCGACAGCCGGATCGTGGAGTCGAGGACGCCTATTTTATGGCGTATGTCAGCCGGAACGCCGGAGTGGGTCATGCTTGCGGGCAGGCTGGCAAGCGATTCGGTGCCGCCCAGGCTCACCGCCAGCTTGAAGATTTGCAGCGCGTTCAAGAATTTGAATGCGGCAGCTTGGCCGCCGACAATGTCGAAGGAGAACGTGGAGCCAGCGCCGGTGCATTGCCTCGCGAACAGACGGCCGGCGGGGGAGGCCTCTTCGTGGTGAGCAAGGTAGTGGACTTTCGCGACCTTGGCGTGGTCGCGCAGGTAATCCGCCACAAGCCGCGCGTTTCTGTCAGCCTTTTCCATGCGGATGCTCAGTGTTTCGAGCGACCGGCTGATCATCCAGCAGGAATGGGGGTCCAGTTGGGTGCCGATGGCGCCTCGCAACGCCTTGATGTCTTTCATGAGGGCTCTCGAGCCGAGCGCGGCGCCCGCGATTAGGTCGGAATGACCGCCGATATATTTGGTTAGCGAGTACAACGAAAGATCCGCGCCGTGTTCGATCGGCCGCTGAAACACTGGCCCCAGTAGTGTATTGTCGCAGGCGACGATCGGCGTGTGCCCCTGAGCCTGGCCGATCATCTCGGCAACGCGGCGGACCATCGCGATATCGACAAGGCCGTTGGTGGGATTTGCCGGGGTTTCGATGAAAATCATCGCTACCCGGCCTTTGAGCAGGGCATCTTCCGCCGCCGTCCTGACCGCGGCTTCGTCGATGCCGTCGGCAAAGCCGACCGCTCCGATGGAGAGGCCTGCAAGCGTCTTCGCAAGCAGAGTTTCCGTCCCGCCATAGAGCGGTTGAGAGTGCAGAATAACGTCGCCAGGGCGGGCGAACGTGAGAATCGTGGTCGCAATCGCCGCCATGCCGGACGAGAACAGCGCGCATTTCTCGGTGCGCTCGTAGACCGAGAGCCTGTCTTCGACGATCTCGCTGTTGGGATGATTGAACCGCGAATAAACCAGGCCCGCACCCATCCCCTCGGGAGGCTCGCGCCGACCCGAGACGAAATCGAAGAAGTCCTGTCCGTCTTCGGCGGTCCTGAAGACGAAGGTCGAGGTCAGAAAGACCGGTGGTTTGACGGCTCCTTCCGACAGTTGTGGATCGTAGCCGTAGTTCAGCATGAGCGTTTCGGGATGCAGCATGTGGTTGCCGATGTGGGTCTTCGACGGAAATGGCTTCACCATGGCCTGCCTCGCTGTCAAGACGATGCGGTCAGGAGCGGCGGATGCGACGGCACCCAACGGCTCCGGTCAACGTTGCCGGGATCAGCGTAGCAACATCCGGGACTGATTTCACCGCGCTTAACGCGATTTCGCAGCGCTTATCCGGGCTCTCTGTTAGGAAAGATCACATTCGAGCGCGTCGCGAACTAGTTGCCGCGCATTTTTTGATCAGCCCAATTCTTGAGATCGCCGACTGTCAGGACCTTTAGGAATGGATTGGCCCGGATAAGTTTGTCGCGGGTGGTCCGACCACTGACGTCAGCGGAGGCCATGAGGGAGGCAGCGTCGGCACTCTCTGCACCGGAAAGCAGAGCCACGGCGCCTGCCGGTCCGGCGAAATAGGTCAGGTACAGAGAACCTGGCGTGACAGGCAGGCCGCGCTTATTCAACATAGCGGCATATTGCTCGAGCACTCGCGTAATGATTTCTCGAGCAAGCTCTGGATCCCGCCTTAGCTCTAAAACTTCCTTGTCGCTGCGGCCTCGGATTAGATCGCGTCGATGCTTTCGGATGGCTTCGTGCCAGGTATCTTCAAGGAATTGACCGGTCCCTGCGGCACTTGACCGTTTGTTCTTTGTATTACGGTCACCATTCGATTCGATCGCGATGATGCGCTCTACTAGGGCCTTTACGCCACTTTTTTCGATTGGCTCCCGATTTAAGTAAGTGCCCCGAAATAGATAGAAACTTGACATGAAAACCAGCGCAATTGCCATTGCCAAGACGAGGGTTAAAATTTCGGCGGAAAGCCATTCTCGCGATGCTGTAGCGGACCCACGCTCGTCCGGGCGAGGCGGCCTGATTTCGTCAGCGTCCCCTATATGCTTTGCGTTATGCACGAGGTGCGGCGGGCTGGCGCCTGCCATCTCGACGTCCAACTGGAATTGCGCGGCTAGGTTTTGCATCCGGGCGACAGGTTCAATGCCTCGAGCAAGCCAGCAAAGGCATTTGGCCGACAGGGCTTGATCTTGATCTCGGCACTCGCCTTTGGCCGATCCGTCTTCGCAGCTTTCTTCGACTCTTGGTGCTTCGGCCTAGGCTTCGGCTCTACGACAACGACCTTTTTCTCATTTGCGCCGAGCTTGTGCTGATTAGTTATATTTGGAACCCGTTGTGGAACGATGGTTGTCATGTCCGGTTTAGCAAATGGTCCGAAGGATGACGGCTGAGCCAGTGCGTCATATTGCAGAAATGGAATTTCGAGCCGATCGGTTTTCGTTAAGGTACCGCGAGAATCGCTCATGCCAACTGTTGTTGATTGTGCGAGCGGCTCACCAGCAGCTTTTGTAGTGCGCGGCGCTGTCTCGAGCTCCATGATAGCAAGTGTGCTGACGCCAACAAGGATGAGAGCCGCTCTCATCATGATCGTTCTCTTCCCGAACGAAGATCTTTGACCAGAGTTAGCCAAGTATATTCTCGCTAACATCGGAAATATTTGCGCGACCGAATAAGGCGGCTTAGCGGCAGAACTGAACTGGCCGCGGCGGCAGCGAGATAAGAATAGCAATAGGGTTAATAGCGACACCCGCAAGCAGACTACTGACGTGGGTTGCCGTTTGAACGCTTCCTTTGCTGCCGTCCTGCATACTTCAAGCGACTTGCTGGACGGCACACCTACGCCTCTACTGTCGTGTGGCGCCGGTAATGCGACTCCGGCCCATGCAGTTGCAGCAGCTCATAACGCGGTCATCCGCGTAAAGCTGCAAAACTGGCACTTTTCGGACATGCCGCGAATTCCGGAAAGCGGAAGTTCGATTTCGAGGCTGCCAAGGGCAGCTTATGGCACAAAGCGGCCGTTCCTTAGTACGCCGCTGTCACCTATGGGCTAACTTGGAAGAACAAGAAGCAGCAGGTCTTTCCTCGCAGGGCATCCTTGAACTGGCCGACCTGCGGAAGCCCACCGCGAGAATGGCCGTTCAATACCGCCGCCCTCAGCTCCTCAAGAAGTCGTTGGCTGCGATCAGCCCCTTCAGCATCTTCCGAGCGTCGCCGCCGCAGGCGGAGATGGCCTGGCCGGCGGCCACGTCCAGGTCGACGGAAGATTACGCAGAGGCTTGGGGCGCAGCGGGCGCACGAGATGGGCCAATGGCTGGTAGCCAGGACCGTAGGTTCCCACGCGCTGGAATGAAAAACAGCCTTTGCATCAAGGGATTGACTGACACTCTCTCCGCCAGATCATATTGAAATATAAAGTAAATCTTTGTTTTTCGATGGTTGATCCCCGGATTGCTTCTGGGCGGGACAGGGTTTTGGAGAGCCAGTGTGATCCGTCCTGAAATTCGGTCGAGAGCCCAGCTTAACTGCGCTTTGCCTTTGTTTCTGCACCCTTCACACCAACGCGATACCGCGCACAGACCCATTGGTGCAGGTCGACTACGTGCGCGTCGTAGATTTGGATATTGGGGCGAGCAAATCGGACATCTGCGCGATCAGAGTGGTCATCATTTCGGAGCGCGCCGGCAGAACTCGAGCCTGCAACCGCGCGTTGGTATAGAAACAGCTATGGAAAACGTCGAGTCTACCGGTCGTCCGGCGGTTGATCGCTAAAGAACAACACCGAGGTCGGGGGTTCGACTCCTTCCACGCTACGCGGCGCTACGATTTGCTACGCCAAATTACGATTTCTGCGCTTGATGACGACGTCCGGGGGCGTTCACGCGGGAAACAGTCGACCCGGCGCTTATGGTGCGAAGCGGACGTTGGCTGAAGCTCTAACGTCAGTGAAGTACAACAAGAGACCTGCACCCAGCGATTGATCGAATCGCCGCCAAGCCGACGCTGCTCGAAGCTGCGGGAATGATGACGAAGTCGCCTGGCTTTCACTTGAGTGTCGAAAATGAGTGCGCCGTAGGCAGCGCGCGCCGGTCATCAGGCCCGCCTTGTGGTCGACAAGCACAAGCACGGCGTTCGCTGACGCCAGCGGCTCGTATAGCTCGTTGGGCTGGTCGTCACAATGTTTCCTATCGTCAAGACGGGCTTCGAAATCGGCGTCTTCGGCTGTCGCGATCGGGTAACGAAGCGCCTGTCCCGCGTCTCCTTCTGACTCCTTTAGTCGAGACTGCGACGATAGTGGGTTGGAGTGTGGCCGGTCAGTCGATGGAATGCGGCGGTGAATGTACTGGTCTCGCTGAAGCCGACATTGAGCGCAATCGCGGTGACGGACAGCTCACGATTCGCCAGTAGCTGCTTGGCACGCTCGATCCGGCGATTGGCGTGATATCTGTGCGGCGGCATGCCGAAGGAACGCTTGAACGATCGGGAGAAATGGAACGGACTTAACCGTGCCAGTTCGGCGAGGGTCACGAGCGGGATGTCGTCGGCGACATGTTCGTCAATATAGGCGGCCACCTGCTTTTGCTGCCAACACGCCAGACCGCCACGGCTGACCGGCGCGTTAGGCGCCGCGTCACCGTTGATGCGAACCAGTTCGTGCGTCAGCAGGACACCGAGCGCCTCGGCGTATCGCCGGTGTATCGAGTTCGGGTTCTCGACCAGCGATTTGAGCTTGAGCGCGATCTCCCACAGGTCACGATCGTAAAAGAACAGGCGTGGCTTGAACTCGACCTCGGCAAACCGCAGCGCGGGATCGGCGAGAGGCCCGCGCGGATCAATGTAGATGTAGGTTGTACGCGTCAGCGCGCGCGGTCTCTGCGATCCGTGAAAATCATGGCCAGCAGGAACGAAAGTCAGCTTCCGCGTGAAATCGCGCAAGGTCGACCGAGGCAGGCCCTCGACAAAAGTCTCACCGTCGTAGCGCTCAGCAAGCTCTGCCGCAATGAGCAGATGGCAGGGAGCCCGGAATCCATATTCAAAGGGCCTGTGTCGCACGGCCTGGACCGTTTCCACGTGCACGCCCCGCAATGCCGCGGAGTGGCGACGAAAAATCTCAGGTGGCGAGAAGTCAACACTCGATCGAGCTTCAACATCCGACTGCAACGGAGCCGCCGCGTGAAATTCGGGGATCGGAGATACCGGAGGCGAAAGGGAAGCGCTTTGACTCAAAGTCACTTGGGCGCGATTGGCCATTGTTCGATCTCACTCGTTGCTGCTCGATCTCACCCGCTGCCCGCCTTGCGGCCGCTGCATGCGAGATAGCGCGACCGCACAATCCATCAAGACGCGTGCTACCGCTCTCACGGCGAGTTGAAATTCGAGCGTCACGAAGATTTGACCTCGCATGGACATCTCCATCGACGGGTGTAAGCGCTCACAGCATCATCGCCGCGTACCCATGGCCTGAGGGAATTTGCGCAAGGCCGGCCCAACGGCAGCAAGACGGCCAAAGTCATCGTCGAGGTCTGTCCATAGTTCTAGAAGGCTGAACCATGTGAGCACGGGCGTCGCGCCTACTGCCGCCGACCATTGGCAGGAACCCGGCGCATCGAATCGAACCACACAGCCAGACCAAACACAGCCAGACCCAAGGAGATTGCAGATGGCTTCCAATTCCAACCGAGGTGTTGTCTATCTCAAGCCCGGCAGCGTCGAAGTTCAGAAGATCGATTTTCCGAGCTTCCGCAATCCGGCCGGAAAAACCATCGATCACGGAGTCATTCTCAGGGTCGTGACGACCAATATCTGCGGCTCCGATCAACACATGGTCCGGGGCCGCACGACGGCTCCAGCCGGCATGGTGCTTGGCCATGAGATCACCGGCGAGGTGATCGAGAAAGGCCGTGACGTCGAGTATCTGGAGATCGGCGATCTCGTATCGGTACCTTTCAACGTCGCATGCGGCCGCTGCCGCACCTGTCGGGAGGGCGACACCGGCGTCTGCCTTCACGTCAACTCCGATCGCGCCGGAGGCGCTTATGGATATGTCGATATGGGCGGATGGATCGGCGGGCAGGCCGACTATGTGATGGTGCCTTATGCCGACTTCAGCTTGCTGAAGTTTCCGGACAAGGCACGAGCGATGGAAAAGATCCGTGATCTGACCTGCCTTTCCGATATTCTGCCGACCGGATTCCACGGTGCCGTCACAGCCAAGGTCGGCGTCGGATCGACGGTTTACGTCGCCGGCGCAGGGCCGGTGGGTCTCGCAGCCGCGGCGTCGGCGCGCATCCTTGGCGCAGCGGCCGTGCTGATCGGCGACATGAACAAGGAGCGGCTCGCCCACGCCAGGAAGGTCGGCTTCGAGCCGATCGACCTTACGAGGCACGATCGCCTCGGCGAACTCGTCGCCGACGTCCTCGGAACCCCGGAAGTCGACTGCGCAATCGACTGCGTCGGCTTCGAAGCAAAGGCACAGGGAGCCGATGGCAAGGCGGTCGAGGCGCCTGCCGTCGTTCTGAACAGCCTGATGGAAATCACGCGGGCGGCCGGCGCGATCGGCATTCCCGGCCTGTATGTAACCGACGATCCCGGCGCAAAGGAACGGGCAGCGAAAAATGGCAACCTCAGCCTGCGTCTTGGTCTCGGCTGGGCAAAGTCCCACACCTTCCACACTGGCCAAACGCCGGTCTTGAAATACAACCGTCAGCTTATGCAGGCGATCCTCTGGGACAAACTGCCCATCGCCAAGATCGTCAATGTCAAGGTCATCAATCTTGAGCAGGCGCCGGAAGGCTACAAGGACTTCGATGCCGGCGTCGCGAGCAAGTTCGTCATCGATCCGCACGGGGAGCTGTCCAAGGCGGCGTAAGAATCGAGATGGTGACTGCGCAGCTCTCCGATCGGAAATGGCGCCACTGCCCTCGGCAGCGGCGCCATTTCCATCTGACCGTCGCGGAGAGTTCATTCGGCGGGCGACTGGGCGGCCCTGCCCGACCGACCTGCCGCCCCCTCTTGGATGAACCGGGCGAGGCCGGTGTGCACAAGGGCAGCGATAATCGCGCCAACGATCGGGGCAGTCAGATACAACCAGGCATCATTGAAATTACCGGTCGCGACCATCGGGCCGAGTGCCCGCGCCGGGTTGAACGGAGCGCCCGTGAGAGCCCCGCCCATGACGATGTTGAAGGTCAGCGTCATTCCGATCGCCAGCGGCGCGAGGCTGCCGGCGCGGCCCGCGACCGCGGTGGCAAGGACGACCGTAACCAGGAAAAAAGCCAGCACGGCTTCGATCATGAAGCCGGCCTCCGGCGTGATCGAAAGCGTCGTGCCGCCCAAAGCCAGGTTGTGCGCGAGAGCGGGCAGGCCGAGGCCCGTGGTGGCGCCGCCCAGAACGGTCCGCAGCAAGAGCGCGCCGGCGACGCCGCCAATGAGCTGGCTGATAATATAGCCGACCGCCTCGCCAACGCTCATCGCGCCGGCGGCGAGCACGCCGATAGTGACAGCGGGGTTCATGTGCCCGCCCGACACGGGGCCGTAAGCGAAAGCGAAGGCCATGATAGCCAGGCCGTGGGCAAAGGCAACCGCTGTGATGCCGTTGAGACCGGCGCCGCCGCCGACCACGGCCGCTGCGCCGGCGCCGATGAATACGAACGAGAAGGTGCCGATGAACTCCGCAAGGAGCTTGGGTGCAATCCGATTGGACATGTTTTTCTCCGGGGACGAGATTGGCCGCCGGGCGCGATCAGGTTTGCGCCAGGTAACGATACGTCGGTTTGGGTGAGCCGGCGGCATGCGAAGCGCGCCGCCGGCCTTCGAAGCGCGCGGGCCTACTCCGCAGCCGCCATCTGCGGTTTGAAATCGATGCCCAGTGCCTTTGCGACGCCAGCGCCGTATGCGGGATCGGCTCGGTAACAATGGACGGTCTGCCGCGTGACGATCTCGACCGGCACGCCCTCCATGGCCGCCTTGTAGTTCTGGAACAGCTGTTCCTTCTGGTCAGCCGACATGAGCCGGAATAAGTTGCCGGGCTGACGATAGTCGTCGTTGCCGTCGCGGTGATTGTAGCGGTCGGCATCTCCCGAGATTTTCAGCGGTGGCTCGCGGAAGCGCTCGTCCTGAACGGGGCCGCCCATCGAGTTCGGCTCGTAATAGGCATCCGCATTAGGGTTGCCTGCGAGCCGCATCGCACCATCGGCGTTGTAAGTGTGCACGGGGCAGCGCGGTTTGTTGACGGGAAGCTGATCCGCATTGACGCCGACGCGGTAGCGGTGCGCATCGGCATAGGAGAAGATGCGCGCCTGCAGCATCTTGTCCGGCGAATGGCCGATGCCGGGCACGATGTTTGCGGGCGAAAGCGCGGCCTGCTCGACCTCGGCAAAATAATTCTCCGGATTGCGGTTGAGCTCGAGCACGCCGACCTCGATCAGCGGATAGTCCTTGTGCGGCCATACTTTCGTAAGGTCGAAGGGGTTGTACCAGTGTTTGCCGACATCGCTCTCCGGCATGATCTGCACCGAGAATTTCCACTTGGGGAAATCGCCGCGCTCGATCGATTCGAATAGATCGCGCTGATGAGTCTCGCGGTCGTGGGCGACTTTCTGGGCGGCTTCGGCATTGGTCCAGTTCTTGATGCCCTGCATGGTCTTGAAGTGGAACTTGACCCAGTGGCGCTCATTCCTGGCGTTGATGAACGAGTAGGCATGCGAGCCGAAGCCGTTGATATTGCGATAGCTCTGCGGCAGGCCGCGGTCCGACATCAGGATGGTGACCTGGTGTAGGCTCTCCGGCGACAGCGACCAGAAATCCCACATCGCGGTCGGCGAGCGCATGTTGGTTCTTGGGTGCCGCTTCTGGGTGTGTATGAAGTCAGGGAACTTCAACGCGTCGCGCACGAAGAATATCGGCGTATTGTTGCCGACCAAGTCCCAGTTGCCTTCCTCGGTATAGAAGCGCAGCGCGAAGCCGCGGACGTCGCGCTCGGCGTCGGCGGCGCCGCGCTCGCCGGCAACCGTGGAGAAGCGCAGAAAAGTTTCGGTCGTCTTGCCGGGCTGCAACGCCTTGGCCTTCGTATACTTGGTGATGTCGTGAGTGATGGTCAGCGTGCCGTAGGCGCCCGAGCCCTTGGCGTGCTGGCCGCGCTCGGGAATTCGCTCGCGGTTTTGGCGGGCAAGCTTCTCGAACAGAACGAAGTCTTGCATCAGCACCGGCCCGCGCGGACCTGCTGTGATGCTGTTCTGATTGTCGGCGATCGGCATGCCACCGTCGGTGGTGAGTGTTGGGCGTTTGTCCACGGATTACTCCTGTATTGCGAGACATTGAGATCCCGGCGGTGCCACCGCTCTGCGACAGCGTTACTCCTGCTTTCGCAACCCCGCCTGTTGGAGGAATTGCGTTTGCGAGACGCCGGGCGTGAATGAGAATGTATGGATTCGCTTTGCGATGACTTTGGTTGGATTGCTGTGATTGCCCCGGTTTGCGATAATCTGCGGCAGGCGGAAGTTGTTCGGTTGCTGCCCACGAGGGTTCGGCGAGCGCATTGCTGCAATGCGCGAACCGTCGAACATTCTGACCGATGCGCTGCCGATGATGTCGATGCCGGGCGAGGGTTTAGTGGCGTTCCCCCGTGTGCGCGACAGGGCCGCGGGAGGTGTGGATCTCGCCGAACACTCAAACGTGATGGGCAAAGTGCTCGTTTCCTCCTACCTCCGTGAGAGCGGCGCGTGGCTTTTGTTCCGACGTACCCGGACCTCCGTACCGCAAGGATATCCGGACCTCCGTACCGCAAGGATATAGAGGCAGGAGCAGTTGATGCGGGATCGCGACGTGCAACCATCGGGACTGACGCGACGGCGCGTACTGGGCGGGATGGGCGTTGCCAGCTTGGCGCTATTGTATTCGCCGGTGTCGGCGCAAGAGACGGTCGATCTGCATGTGCCGGGCGGCCCGAGTACGCGGATGATCACTACCTCCTATCCGCAAAAGGGCCGAATAATTTTGCAGCGATCCAGCCCGCCATGGCTTGAGACGCCCTTCGAGGTCTTCGACAAAGGCGTGTTCACCCCTAACGACCAGCATTATGTGAGCTGGCATTGGGCCAATTTTCCGGGCGACATCGATGTGGATAGCTTTCGTCTGACGGTGCGCGGCCTGGTCAATCAGACCCTTTCGCTGTCGCTCAGGGATATTTTGCAGGGCTTCCCGAGATTCGATACCGCCGCGGTCAACCAGTGCGCCGGTGCGTCGCGCATCTACGCCGTTCCACGCGTTGCCGGCGCTCAATGGGCAAATGGTTCGATGAGCAACGCGATCTGGACCGGTGTGCGTCTCAAGGACGTGCTTGACCGTGCCGGGATAAAACCTGGCGCCATTCAGGTCCGCTTCGGCGGCCTGGACGAGCCGGTGATGCAGGACGCGCCGAAATTCCTGAAGTCGCTGACCATCGATCACGCCCGCGACGGCGAAGTGATGATTGCTTTCGGCATGAACGGCGAACAGCTTCCGTTGTTGAACGGATTTCCGCTGCGACTCATCGTGCCCGGCTGGTGCGGGGCTTACTGGATCAAGATGCTGAACGACATCGAAGTGCTGGATCAGCCCGACACCAATTACTGGACGGCGACTGGCTACCGCGTACCCGATACGCCGCACAATACCGTCAAGCCTGGTGAGACCGGATTCAAGATGGTGCCGGTGACCCGCAACGCTCCGCGGTCGTTCATCACCAACATCCACAACGGCGACAGCGTGCCGGCGGGGACGCCGGCTACGGCGCGAGGCATCGCTTTCGGCGGCGATTGCGGCGTTGCCCGCGTCGATCTATCGATCGATGGTGGCAAGAGCTGGCAGCCGACCCAGCTCGGTGCCGACCAGGGGACATACGGGTTTCGGCAATGGCAAACGCAATTTACGCTGCCTGCGGGCGGCGCGCAAACTCTGATGGTTCGTTGCACCAACACCAGGAACGAGGCCCAGCCCGATTTCCCGATCTGGAATCCCGCCGGCTACATGTACAACACCATTGAAACGACCCATGTGGTTGCGGCCTGAGGAGGAACCACGAATGCTACGTGTTTTTCTGCCGACGGTCGCCGTTCTGGGTCTCGTTGTCTTGCCGCATCTCGGTCAGGCTGCAACGCTGACGACGTTGAAGTCGCTGAAGCTCGATGTCCCCACCAGCGACGCGATGTTCCCCGCCGGTCCGGGATCGGATGCGATCAACAACAACTGCCTGGCCTGTCACTCGGCCGACCATGTGTTGAACCAGCCTTCGTTGTCCAGGGAGACCTGGCAAGAGGTCGTCAACAAGATGATTAAGGCCTACAAGGCTCCTGTCAGCCCTGACGACGCCAAAGCGATCGTGGACTATTTGGTCCGCACCAAAAACCCTTCATAGATCCGGTAACGCAAAGCTCGCAGCGATCATATTCTCGCGCCGCAAACTTCAACAAAATGAAATTAGCCCGCCATGACGAAACTTGAAATAAGTGTTGGAATATTGGCCACGGTGTTCTGTTTTTCAGTCAGGGCACAGACCGTCAACGTAATGACCCTTGATCAAGCCGGAGCCCAGACGGCTCTGCAAACAGCGAGGGAGAGCGCGCAGCAGCGGAATGCGCCCTCGGCAATCGCGGTGGTCGATCCTGCCGGCGATCTGCTTGCTTTCCAGCGGATGGATGGTGTCCGCCCGGCAAGCGCGGATCTTGCCATCGAGAAGGCACGAACGGCTGCGCGGCTACAACGGCCGACGGCGGAGATCGAGGAGAACATTAATCGAGGCCGAACGGCATTCGTCACCGCCGGCATCGCGGCACTGCGCGGCGGCGTGCCGATACGCGTAAAAGGCGAAGTCGTGGGCGCCGTAGGTGTTGCCGGCTTGAGCAAGGAGATCGACGCCGAGATCGCGAACACCGCGGCGGCGGCCCTGAGCCCCTCACCGAACACGCCTTCGCATAATTGACGGAGTGACGGTTCGAGTGGGCGTGTCGCGGCGGAAGGTGATACGATCGTGATATTCTTGCAGACGTAATGGGCGATCTTCTCGGCATTCGAATAACCGCTGGATCTCTTGTCTCGCAGCCGGATCAAATGGCGGGGCGAACCCGACCGGACGGCCGATAGTTTGGACATTCGCCTAGCGAGGAGAAGTGACACCAGCTGCGGCGTTGTTGCGATCTCGCCGACGCGAAAATTAGTGCAAATTGCACCACCCAGGAAACCGGTCATGAGGATCGCGCCGAGCATGGTCTTTTGATCGGCGTGGGGGTCCCGACACCGATAACAACAAACCGAGATCAGTCGCAGACCGATCTTTGACCTGCGATCTCTGGGTGCGCCGGTCGCGAGTGCGAGCGCGGGCTTCTACGGATGTGCATGCTGGCATCATCCGGATTGGCAAAAGCACTCTAATGCGACGCTCAGAATGGCTTTTTTGGGGGCTTCTGGAGCTTTGGCAGGCGCTGAATCTTTATGTCGTAGGCGACGCTCAATCATCGTGCGCTTGGGCTCCAACCATGGAGGCAGGCTTACCATTTCCCCGGATCTCTGATTCGGAACGTCTGTTGCGAAACCTGGACCGTCGGTCGCGATAGCGAAATTCACGCCGCATGGCCCCCGAAAATAGACAGCCTGAAAATACTGGCGATTGAGAGGTGGTGTGACGTCAAAGCCGCAATTTGCGAGCATCGTGGCGATCCTGTCCAGTGCCTCGCTATCGGCTACACGCAAGGCAATGTGGTGCGCGACGCCAGGGCCTGTGTGACTCGGCCGGTGGGTCGGAGTGCAAAGAAGATCGACGGCGATCGGCCGGTCCGGGGGTCCATCGAGGAAGCGGAACACCGCGCCATCCTGCCCAAACTCCTCAAAACCTAGTCTCTCCGTCAGAAATCGCGACGTGTGCTGAAACCCTTCGATTTGAATCTCGACGGATCTAATCCGCCGAATTGCTTGATCGGTTGGCCCTTCCCTGTCTTGATCATTCCCTAATGTTGCCGGGTGCGATCCCTCGTGGGCGGGGCTGGCCAACTTCCAGCATATGTTCGGCGATCCGGTCTTCTGGCTGGCGCTGACGAATAACTTCATCTGGACCGCTATCTTCCTGACGGTTCCAATCGGCCTCGCGCTGGTGATGGCCGCGGCGCTATTGATGTCGCCGCGTTCGCGCGCCGTTGTTCAGCCCATCATCTTCCTGCCGCGGATTCTCGCCGTCGCGGTCTCCGGGCGCATCTTCCAGGGCATGATCTTCAGTCCGGCGACCGGTCTGGTCGCGTGGCTGAACGAGCATGGCTTCTCGATCTCCGACCCTCTCGCCGATCCCGATCGGTCGCTCTATGCCGTCGCTGCCGTCGATATCTGGCACTGGTGGGGTTTTCTCGCGGTCGTCTTCCTCGCGGCGATGCGACAGATCAGCATCGACCAGATCGAAGCGGCGCGGCTCGACGGCGCCGGTTTCCTTGCGCTGTTGCGCGACGTTCTGTTGCCTGGAATCCGCCCGACGCTTATCTTGATGCTGATCCTGACCGTCATCTGGTCGTTCCAGGTGTTTGAATTCATCTTCATTGTGACCCAGGGAGGGCCCGCATACGGCAGCGAAGTTCTTGCGACGCTGGCGTACCGGCACGCCTTCTTCGAAGGCGACGTGGGGCAGGCGGCCGCTGCGGCTGGTGTGAAGAGCCTCTTCGGCCTATGCGCGACAGCGGCCTATCTCTGGCTTCAGATCCGCGATAGCGCCGACGCTTCATTTTGAACTGGTCGGAATTCATGTTATAACCAAATGCGCGCATTCGCCGGGATGTGTGATGACTTGAGCATGTTGCCACTAAGTTGTGCAAACCATCATCGGAAGTCTATCGGCAGGGGATGACATGAACCGCAACATTGAGGAGTGACGCGCGCGTCCTTCTGGTGAAGGGAAAGGGCCCGGACTTCTGTCTGGGCGCGGACATCTGGGACTGGCCGGGCATCCCGGCGAAGGACCTCCGTCCGCGGGTCGAGGTCTTCGCCAGGGCGATAGACCTGCTCGAAGGATTGGTTATCCCGACGGTCGCAGTCGTTCAGCGCGGCTGTATGGGCGGCGGCTTCGAGCTGGCATTGGGATGCGACATCGTCATCGCGGTGAAATCGGCGCGGTTCATGTTTCCCGAAGCTCTCCTTGGCATCATGACGCCGCAGGGCGGCGTCTATCAACTAACCGGTGGGTGCCGAGCAGATGGCGGCGTGGAACGTCGTCAACCGGGTCGTGGACGACACTGCACTTGACGAGGCGGCGCACGCACTGGCCGCGCGTCTGGGCAACACCGGGAACGGATTTATCGTCTACCCGGAGCAGTCGCTGAAAAAATAACGCAACAAACTTTCAAATTTAATGCCTTCATTCAACTAAGGCATATGGGGCCCACAGGGCCGGATCGCTCTTCGCACTATCTCTAATATAAGACAGCTGGGTAGCGTTGCCGACATAGGCATCTCCTCCCTTGAGCATTGTTGGCGATCCTTGGATCCGTGAGCGGGGACGACGCGTCCGCCTTGAGACCGTATCATGCTTTCGGTCGTGAGATCAGGAATCTCAGAGTCGCGGAATGGCCACGGGGCATACTCATTTCATTTCCTTTTTTGCGGTACGCATCGCATTGCCCATCCATTGGGATTAGAATGCGGCAGTGTAGCTGTCGGACCTCGATCGTTGGAAGACTTGGGGGCGATCGAGTGAAATGTCGTTGCGATTACTCGCTGAGGCCACGCGCTACATGGGCGGAACTCCGACGATCGGTATTCCTTCGCAGATGTGCCTACGCATGCCTTCCTAACGTGCTATTGTGATCGCTCAGCCATAGGTGTGCCATGATCGGTATTGCAGAGTGGCTAGCATCCATCGGTTTGGGAGAGTACGCTCAACGCTTCCGCGACAACGCCATTGACATCTCAGTCCTCCGAGATCTCACGGAGCAGGATCTCAAGGACCTTGGCGTCCTGCTTGGGCACCGCCGCAAGATGCTGCGCGCGATCGCAGAACTTAAGGGGCACGTTCTACAAACACCCCCGGGCACCCAACCGCCGCCGCGGGACAGCGCCGAGCGGCGTCAACTTACAGTCATGTTTTGCGATCTGGTGGGCTCGTCGGCACTTTCGGTCCGCCTTGATCCGGAGGACTTGCGGGCGATAATCGGCGCCTATTACGCCTGCATCGCAGAGGTTATCGCCCGGAATGAGGGCGTCATCGCGCGGTATATGGGGGACGGCGTGCTCGCTTATTTTGGCTATCCGCAGGCCCACGAGGATGATGCGGAGCAGGCGGCACGCGCGGGGCTGGCGCTGGTCGATGCCGTGGCTAACCTCCAGACAGATATCGGCACCAAGCTACAGGTTCGCGTTGGTATCGCTACCGGCATGGTGGTCGTGGGCGATTTGACCGGCGAAGGCGCTGCTAGGGAGCAGGCGGTCATTGGTGAGACACCGAACCTAGCTGCTCGCCTGCAGGCGTTAGCCGAGCCCGGTACGGTGCTGATCTCCGAGAATACGCACCGGCTCGCCGATGGGCATTTCGACTTCCGCAATCTCGGCCCTGTCGCCCTTAAAGGATGGGCGGAACCGATACCCGCGTGGCGGGTATTGGGGGCAAGCGGAGTGGAAAGCCGCTTTGAGGCGCAGCACAAGACGAGATTGACACCGCTCATCGGGCGTGACGAGGAGCTCGAGCTGCTGTTGCGTCGATGGCAGCATTCCAAGCGTGGTGAGGGCTGCGTAGTAGTGCTGACCGGACAACCGGGTATCGGTAAGTCGCACATTGCCCTGGCGCTTCAAGAGCGGCTCCAAGCCGAACCACACATCACGCTGCGCCATTTCTGCTCGGCGCACCACACTAACAGTGCGCTGCATCCCTTCATCGGCCAACTCGAACGGGCTGCCCGGTTTGAGCGAAGCGACTCGCCCGCGGAGAAGTTCGCCAAGCTTGAGGCTCTGCTCGTGCGGTCCGGCGCTGACGCGGACCGTGTAGTGGCACCTCTGGCCACCCTTCTGTCGCTACCACCCAATGACCGCTACCGCCTGCCAGAGCTGAGCCCGCAGAAGCTTAAGGAGATGATGTTGGCGGCGCTTTCGGCTCAGCTCGATGGCTTGGCGGCGCGGCAGCCAGTGTTCATCATCTTTGAGGATGTCCATTGGGCGGACCCGACCTCGTTGGAACTGCTCACGGGTACCTTGGAACAAGTACAGCGGCTTCCGGTGCTGCTGCTCATCACCGCGAGACCAGAGTTCACGCCGCCCTGGCCAGGTCATGCGCATGTGACGACGGTCTCGCTCACACGGCTGAACCGGCGCAACGGGGCGGCGTTAATCGAGCGCGTCACGGCCGGCAAGACGCTCCCGGAGGAGGTGATGGACCAGATCCTCGCGCGTACCGATGGCGTGCCCCTGTTCGTCGAGGAACTGACCAAGGCCGTGCTCGAAACTAGGCTGTTGCAGGAGCGGGACGGCCACTACGTGCTCAGCCGTCCGCTACCCTCGATGGCGATTCCAACGACATTGAACGCATCGCTGATGGCGAGGCTCGACCGATTGGCGCCGGTGAGGGAAGTGGCTCAGATCGGCGCTGTTGTGGGTCGCGAGTTCTCCTACGAACTGCTGAGCACCGTAGCCGGGTTGCCAAAGGAGAGACTTGAGGAGGCGCTTGCCCAGTTGGTTCGATCGGAGCTGGTATTCTGCCGGGGCCAGGTGCCCCAAGCGGTCTATACTTTCAAGCACGCGCTTGTGCGAGACGCTGCCTACTCGGGACTACTAAAGAGCCGATGCGCAGGACTGCATGCCACGATCGCAGACGCATTCGAGCAACGGTTCCCAGAAATTGTAGAGGCTCAACCCGAAACTCTCGCGCACCATCTCACAGAGGCCGGATTGTTCGAAAAGGCTGCGGGTTATTGGCTGCAAGGCAGCAAGAAGGCCGCCACTCGCTCCGCCAATCTCGAGGCCATCGCACACGCGCAGCAAGGCATCGAGGCCTTGCGCCATTTGCCCGACGGCGCAGGAAAGGACCGGCTGGAACTCGATTTCCACCTCGCTCTTGGTCCGTGCCTGATCGCGACCCAGGGGCCAGCGTCGAACAAGGCGATGGCGACTTTCGCTCGCGCTCGCGAGCTGTGCGAGCGCCTCGGAGATCCCCCGGAGCATCTCCGGGTCTTGTTCTGGTTGACCACCGCGAGCGTCATTCGTGGTGAATTGCCGCTGGCCCAGGAAATGATCGCGGCCTTGCTTCAGCTCATCGAAGCGCGCGGTGATCGACCCGCATTGCTCAATGCGATGCGCGGACAGGCTATGATTCGCCTTTTCATGGGGCATGCCAGCGCTGCCCGCGAATTGCTTGAACGGGCCGTCGAGGCATTCAACGTAAGCAGCGAGGAGGAAAGAATGGCGGCTCGTGCGGCTGGCCAGGATGCTGGAGTGGCTGACCTCGCCTTGATGTCGTGGTCTCTCTGGCTGCTCGGCCACGCCGATACGGCGATCGCACGACTAGTTGCAGCCATTCAGCGGGCCGACGCCATCGATCATCCGCATTCGCAAGCTTATGCCTGTTACTATGCGTCTGTTCTCCATGCTCTTCGCGGCGAGTTCTCGAACGCGCATGGCTTTGCCGAGCGCTGTCTCACCCTGTCGGAGGAACACGGATTCCGGCAGTGGCGCGGTTTGGCACACGCCATTCGGGGCATATGCGTCACCTGGCTTAACCCTTCGCCCAGCGCCCTCGAGGAAGTCCGGGGTGCGTTCGATGAATATGGTGGCGCGGGTTATCAGCTCGGCATCACGGCGCTTTACGTACTCTTGTGCCCTGCTTTGTTATTCAGTCACAATTGCGAGGCTGCGCTGGAGATGATCGAGCAGGGCCTCGCTACAACCAGCCGTAATAGCGAACGGATCTTTGAGGCCGAATTGTATCGACTGAAGGCGCGCGCGCTGCTCCTCCGCGGTGCACCAGACGCCGAGCCCGAGGCGCAGTCATTGCTCGACCGGGCATTGACCACGGCAAGAAGCCAACACGCGAAAGCGCTTGAACTTCGAGCTGCAAGAGACCTTGCCGCGCTGTGGATCAATCAGGGTAGACGCGAGGCAGCGCTCGATTTACTCGCGCCGATCCACGCTTGGTTCACTGAGGGCTTCGACACGCAGGATCTAAAGCAGGCAAGGGCTTTGCTCGATCAGTTGCGTTGACCCGGACTACAGCAGCTTCAGATCGGGGCCCGGGTTAAGCTGATCGTAGGCCTTATTTACCTCGGCGTTGCGTGCCGCAAAGACGGCATATGGGATTGAGCCCTCTCGAAATTCGCCCTTGTCGTCTGGCTGGACTTGTTGGCCTCTGGCGTCGACCCACCAGTTCATCTTTTCCAAAAAATCCTTCGGATCGCTGCCGGGCTTGGCTTGGACAATCGCTTTTACCATTAGATCTTTATCTATTCCCTCTCGCTTCAGATATTCATCCAGCTGTGCTCGCACTTTCTTGTCTTTCGCCGGGTTCTCGTTGATGAACCGTGCTTTACCAATTTCAGTCTTCTTACCGGCATCATTATACGCCGCGATTGCTTCCTCCGCCGCGGCTTTCCCCAAGGCTCGCCCGTGATCGAGATTGCTGTGATTCCATTTGAAATTGATGTGCGCGGGCACATGAATCTCAACGACCGTGCCTGTCCACTTGCGGGGCTCGTCACATTTGACATGGTATTTGAACAGCTTGACGTCGTCTTCGCCGACGGTCGCCGCAAACAACTGGCAGAGATTTGCCAGGGCATCGTGAAGGTTCTCCGGTTTGCGGATTTGCTTCGAATCCACAATCCTGCTCACTCATATCTCCTCTAGATCATCATGTTCTTGGAGCAGGCTCTCGAAGTTGACCGTATCAACTAGCGCCCCTTCGCAGTACGTCTTTCTGCCCATTTCTACAGTTTCCTCAATGAAGGGCAGAGCCGAACACGCACATAAGGTGGATGGGCCAATATCCCCCACGTACGCTTTGTCCATCATTCGACGGTTGCAAAACAAGGCGAGCTTCTGGTCATCAAGATTCCAAGCGTTGTGAAAGATGACTGGCTTTTCGGGCTTTTTCAGCTCCTCGAAATTTATGTCTTTCATGAACTGGCTTTCCGGATAGTTAATCCTGGACAGGCCGGTGACATTGGAAAGATACATCATTGACGTCAAATAACGGACGAAAGGATTGGGCGCCATCGCCTGATTGAGAATCCATTTGTTTATATCTCCCTCGTCCAATTTCTTGAACTTTCTCCCGTTGTCTTTGTCAGGCAGGTGATCGAAAAGAAGCGACATGGAGTCCTGGAAGGCATCCATCATTTTGTATGGGTCCCAATAGAAATCTTTATAATTGTCAGAGTCTCTGACGAAGTTACTCAAAGCCTTCCGGGTGCTCCCCCAATCCGGCCCGAACACGGTATTTATGGGAAAGCGCTCATAACTTTCATCGTCGCGAAACACACCATTCTTGAAGAATTGATAGGTCTGTTCGGCCCTGTCTTTGTCTCTGACTATCTTATTATCGTATTGGTTATAAACGATGCCAACCCAAGCGCCGATGCAGGACAATGCCCACACATCAAACGCTATATCGTTAGCGGCAAGAGCTTCCAGAACCCCGATGTGCAGTCCTGCTGCCGGCCCGCCACCGCCGAGCGTAATTGCTCGCTTCACCATTGGCTCCTCCCTCTAACTTCCGGTGTACCTATAATTGTTGCTCCGATCGAGTTTTGACTTGGTGAACATGAGGAAGTTAGTTGTTTTGTGGACGCTTGGAAAGCGATCGCCCGGCGGACAGATGCGTGCGCGACTCACTGTAAGTAATTTAATACGACAGCAGCGCTGACGCAGAAGCTGCTCGCCGGACGCACCTATCAACTGGTTTGAAAACGCGGTGTGTCACGCATTTGAAACCGGTACGCGTGTTCATCGTGTCGGCCTTTACCTCGCGAGCCTCCTTTCTCATTCCAATCAGCCGCGTCGGCGTCTGCCAAGCTGGAGCTTGTACGACTTACGATCCCTTGTATTGTGAAGCGAAGCATGCGGAACTCGCCTGGCTGCTGTCTGAAGCGCGGGTCACCATAAGCAGGCGCGAACCAACGTGCCGGTTTTTGGGATGGAGGCCGACATGGCCGTTGGAGGTTCGTTTGAAACGTTCCCCAAGTTGCTTCTACGAAATGCCGCGCGGTTTGGAAGCCGTCCGGCGTTTCGGCAAAAGGATCTTGGCATCTGGCAGACGTGGACCTGGACCCAAGTCGCCGAGATCGTGCGTGCTTATGCCGCAGGCTTGCAGCGACTTGGACTGCAGCCAGGCGACACGATCGCCATCGTCGGTTCCAACCGGCCGAAGCTCTACTGGACCGTGATGGCCGCGCAGACGTTGCGCGGGATTCCGGTTCCGGTCTATTCGGATGCGGTGGCTGATGAGCTTGCTTATGTCCTTGCTCACGCCGAGGTGAAGTTTGTCGCCGCGCAAGATCAGGAGCAGGTCGACAAGGTTTTGTCCGTATCCGGCCGGGTGCCGCATCTCCACAAGATTGTTTATGACGAACCGCGTGGACTCCGTGACTACGATCACAGCCGATTGATCGCAATCCACGATGTAATCGAAGACGGTCGCGCCGCGCTTGCGGCCGACGCTGCGCTTGGCGGGCAGATCGATGACATCATCCGGCAGGGTGAAGGTTCTGACATCTCGATTATCCTCTACACCTCGGGAACAACCGGCGCGTCGAAGGGCGTCATGCTGTCGGCGCGAAGCTGCGTCGATGCTGTGACGGATACTGTCAAGTTCGACGGACTGACCGACAACGACGTGGCGCTCGCCTATCTGCCGCTCGCCTGGGTGGGTGATCATTATCTCAACTATGCACAGGGCCTTGCCGCAGGATTCTGCATGGCATGTCCCGAGAGCCGTGAGACCATCGAGCAGGATTTGCGCGAGATCGGACCAACCTTCTATTTCGCTCCGCCGCGCGTTTTCGAAAACATGCTGACGCGAATGATGATCCGCATGGAGGACGCCGCGGATATCAAGCGGCGAATGTTCAACTACTTCCTTGGCATTGCGCGGCGGCATGGCGAGTCGATTTTGACCGGCAAGCCGGTGCCGCTCTCAGGCCGGCTGCTCTATGCGCTCGGGCGCTTGATGGTCTACGAGCCCCTCAAAAACGCTCTTGGCCTGTCTCGCGTGCGCGTTGCCTACACAGCCGGTGAGGCCATCGGTCCGGATCTTTTCGCGTTTTACCGCTCGATCGGATTGAACCTGAAGCAACTCTATGGTCAGACCGAAGCGTTCCTTTATGTGACCTGTCAGCCTGACGGCGAGATCTACTCCGATACGGTTGGCCCGGCGGCGCCGAACGTCGACATCCGCATTGCGGAGTCAGGGGAAGTGCAGTTCCGCTCACCCGG
This sequence comes from Bradyrhizobium erythrophlei, assembly GCF_900129505.1. Classification (NCBI taxonomy): domain Bacteria; kingdom Pseudomonadati; phylum Pseudomonadota; class Alphaproteobacteria; order Hyphomicrobiales; family Nitrobacteraceae; genus Bradyrhizobium; species Bradyrhizobium erythrophlei. The sequence continues at coordinate 4,137,850 of NZ_LT670818.1, forward strand.
CATGTTTGTCGGATATTTCAAGGATCAGGCGAAGACTGCGGAAACCTTGACGTCCGACGGTTACGTCAAGACCGGCGATGCCGGTTTCTTCGACGAGAAGACAGGACATCTGAAGATCATCGATCGCGCGAAGGATGTCGGCCGGCTGGCTGACGGCACGATGTTTGCGCCGAAATATCTCGAGAACAGATTGAAGTTCTTTCCCAACATCAAGGAAGCGGTCGCTTACGGAGACGCAAGGGAGTTCGTTTGCGCCATTCTCAATATCGACCCGGCGGCTGTGGCGAACTGGGCCGAACGAAACAACATCGCCTACGGTTCCTACCAGGAGCTGGCGGGGCATCCGCGGGTCTACGACATGGTAGCGAAAGATGTTGCCGAGGTGAACCGCTCCCTCGCGGAGGAAAAGGTGATGGCGGGCGCGCAGATTCGCCGCTTTCTCATCTTGCATAAGGAACTCGACGCAGACGATGGCGAATTGACCCGCACGCAGAAAGTTCGCCGCGGGTTCATTGCCGAGCGCTATGCACCGCTGGTCACGGCGCTCTACAACGGTTCGCATGAAGCCGACATCTCCACCGAAGTCACTTTTGAGGATGGCCGCAAGGGTGTGATCGCGGCACGGGTCAAGATACGTGACTTGCAAGTATCTCGCTCGACGGAATCTCTGGGGAAGGCCGCATGAGGGCGCCGGACACGAACGAAATCCTGCTTCAGGTCGAGGGCGTATCGCTGGCGTTTGGCGGCGTGAAAGCGCTGACGGATATTTCGTTCGATATCATGAAGGGCGAAATTCGCGCCATTATCGGACCGAATGGCGCCGGCAAGACCTCGATGCTCAACGTCATCAACGGGTTCTATCATCCCGATCATGGCGCCATCACTTTCAAGGGACGCACCCGCGCCAGGATGCGGCCTTTCGAGGCGTCCCGTGGCGGCATCGCGCGCACTTTTCAGAACGTCGCACTGTTCAAGGGAATGAGCGCGCTCGACAATATTATGGCTGGCCGCACATTGAAGATGCGCCGGGGCCTTCTGTGGCAGATGCTGCGCTTCGGCCCTGCACTGGCGGAGGAGATCGAGCATCGGCACCGGGTCGAGGAGATCGTCGATTTTCTGGAAATTGAGGCGATCCGGAAGGTGCCGGTTGCACGCTTGCCATACGGCCTGCAGAAGCGCGTCGAACTCGGTCGCGCTCTTGCGATGGAGCCTGATCTTCTTCTCCTCGACGAGCCGATGGCAGGCATGAACCTCGAAGAGAAGGCGGACATGTCGCGGTTCATCGTCGACGTAAACGACCATTACGGCACGACCATCGCGCTGATCGAGCACGACATGGCCGTTGTGATGGATCTCTCCCATCGGGTTGTGGTGCTCGATCATGGCGTGAAGATTGCTGACGGCACGCCGGATGAGGTCAAGAAGAATCAGGCCGTCATCGACGCTTATCTCGGCGTCACACACTAAGGAGCATTGCGTGATCGCATTGGGTCAATTTCTCGAAGTGCTGATCGGCGGATTGATGTCCGGCGTGCTCTATTCGCTGGTTGCGCTCGGCTTCGTGCTGATCTTCAAAGCATCCGGTGTCTTCAATTTTGCGCAAGGTGCAATGGTATTGCTCGCAGGGCTTGCGCTGGTTCGCTCGCTCGACCTCCTGGCGGCCAACGGCTTCCCGCTTTGGGCTGCGATCATCCTCGGCATCGGCTTCGCTGCGGTGATCATGGCGATAACGGCCTGGCTGATCGAGCGGCTCGTGATCGGACCTCTTGTGAACCAGGACGCCCTCACGCTGTTCATGTCCACGATCGGCGTGACATTCATCCTAGAGGGTGCTTCGCAGATGATCTTCGGTTCCGATGTTTATCCGTTGCGGCTGTTCCCGACGGACGCCTGGTTCCTGTTCGAAAGTCACTTTCCGGGTGGAATTCTGGTCAACAAGCTGGACGTCTGGGGCGGCTTTATCGCCGGCATTCTGGTCGCCGGCCTCGCGATCTTCTTCCAACGTACCAAGACCGGTCGCGCACTCAGGGCGGTTGCCGACGACCACCTGGCCGCGCAGTCGGTCGGGATTCCAATCAGCTGGATCTGGTTCGTGGTCTGGCTTGTTGCCGGTCTCGTTGCGCTGGTTGCGGCGACCGTGTGGGGTACCAAGCTGGGCGTTCAGTTCTCCATCACGTTTCTCGCGCTGAAGGCCTTGCCGGTTCTGATCATTGGCGGCTTTACCTCCGTTCCAGGAGCCATCGTCGGCGGGCTCATTGTCGGTGCGGGCGAGAAGATCGCCGAGGTGTTCCTGGGGCCGCATATGGGCGGCGGTATCGAATATTGGTTCGCCTATGTGCTGGCGTTGGCGATGCTGCTCGTGCGGCCGCAAGGGCTGTTCGGCGAGCGGATCATCGAACGAATCTGACACGAGGAGTTAGTCGTGCTTTATCGCGAGGCTGGCCAATTCAAGACGACCTACGCGGAGGATATGGCGATCTTCCCGATCCGCCAGGACCGGATAGCGCTCGCCATCTTGCTGGGGATCGCCTTCATTGGGGTGCCGCTGCTGGCGACTTTCCACATTTGGCCGCTCGGCAGCGACTATCTGCTGCGCGCCATTCTGCTGCCCTTCCTGATCCTCGCACTCGCCGCGATCGGCGTAAACGTTCTCGTCGGCTATTGCGGCCAGATCTCGCTCGGCAGCGGCGCGTTCATGGCCATCGGCGCCTACTCTGCTTACAAGTTGGCGACCGGCGTTCATATTCCGCTCGCCTGGCTTGGCTCCGCGCTTTCGATCCCGCCATTGCCCGTGCTGTCATCCATTTTGCTCGGCGGGCTCACGGCGGCGGTTGCCGGAATCCTCTTCGGTGTTCCCAGTCTACGGATCAAGGGCCTCTATCTGGCTGTTGCGACGCTCGCAGCGCAGTTCTTCTTCGACTGGGTGTTCCTGCGGGTGTCGTGGTTCACCAATTACGCGCCGTCAGGGTCGGTCAATGCGCCGGCACTGAATTTCGTCGGTCTGGTCCTGGACACGCCGATCGAGCGCTATCTGCTATGCCTGACCTTCGCAACGGTGTTCGCGGTTCTGGCGAAGAACCTCGTTCGCGGCAATCTCGGCAGACAATGGATGGCAATCCGCGACATGGACATCGCCGCCGAGCTGATCGGTATCCGGCCACTCTACGCAAAGCTCACGGCTTTCGCGGTCTCTTCATTTATCGTCGGCGTGGCGGGCGCACTCTGGGCGTTCGTCTATCTGGGCTCGTGGGAGCCGCTCGCGTTCTCGATCGACCGTTCGCTGCAGCTCTTGTTTATGGTGATCATCGGCGGGCTGGGATCGATCATGGGGTCGTTCGTAGGTGCGGCCTTTATCCTCATTCTGCCGATCATGCTGAACCTGATTCCAACCCAGCTCGGCGTGCCGCTGTCGACAGAAACGATCACTCACCTGGAATTCATCATCTTCGGATCGTTGATCTGCTTTCTTCTCATCAAGGAGCCACATGGATTTGCCCGGCTCATATCGATTGGCAAGGAGAAGCTCAGACTCTGGCCGTTTCCGTACTGAAGGGGGCGGTCAATGCAAAGGAAGCCAGCGATCGCAATGCGGAGCGGCAGTCGTTGGCAGAAGGAGCAAGGAAGCCCGCAAAACAAAACAAGATCCGGTACCGCAAACCGGACTGAACGAGGAGGAGATTGATATGTTACGCAACAAACTGTTGCTGGCGGCAGCCATACTATCAGGCGCGGCACTTGCCGCTCCGGCTGCAGCGCAGGACGAGCAGTTCATCCCGATACTGTCCTACCGGACGGGCGCATACGCCGTGAATGGCGCACCGTACGCAAACGGCGTGGCCGACTATTACAACCTGATCAACGAGCGCGACGGCGGGATCAACGGCGTCAAGCTTCTGGTCGAGGAATGCGAGACCGGCTACGCCACCGACAAGGGCGTTGAGTGTTACGAGCGTCTTAAAGGCAAGGGCCCGACCGGCGCAGCGTTCTTCAATCCGCTGTCGACCGGCATTACATTCGCCCTCACCGAAAAGACCGCGACGGACAAGATCCCGATTATTACGATGGGCTATGGCCGCGCCGATTCGAAGAACGGAGCCGTGTTCTCGTACAATTTCCCGCTGCTCGGAACGTACTGGTCAGCGGCCGATATCGCGATCCAGCACGTCGCCAAGGAGGTCGGCGGCTTCGACAAGCTGAAGGGCAAGAAGATTTCGCTGGTCTATCACGACAGCCCGTACGGCAAGGAGCCAATCCCGGCGCTGCAGGTGCTGGCACAGAAGTACGGCTTCGAGTTTACACCGATCCCGGTCACGCACCCCGGTGTCGAACAGAAGTCGCAATGGCTGGCGATCCGCCAGAATCGGCCGGACTATGTGTTGCTCTGGGGCTGGGGCGTCATGAACGGCACGGCAATCAAGGAAGCGGCTGCGGTTGCCTATCCGCGGGACAGGATGATCGGCGTCTGGTGGTCAGGCGCAGAACCGGATGTAACGCCCGCAGGCGATCAAGCCGCCGGCTACAAGGCGCTGATGCTTCAGCATGGTGCCGGCAAGTTCCCCGTGCACGCCGACGTGGAAAAGTACGTCTATGCAAAGGGCAAAGGTTTGTCGGAGCCTGGCAAGGTCGGCGAAATTCTCTATAACCGCGGTTTGGTGAATGCCATGCTCGGCGTGGAGGCGATCCGCAAGGCGCAGGAAAAGTTCGGCAAGAAACCGCTGACGGGCGAGCAGGTCCGTTGGGGTCTGGAGAACCTCGACATCTCCGATGCACGTCTCAAGGAACTCGGCTTCGAGGGCATGTTGAAGCCGATCAAGATCTCCTGTTCCGATCACGAGGGCGCGCGTCTGGGGCGGGTACAGCAGTGGGACGGCAAGGGCTGGAAAGTCATCTCGGACTGGTACACGGCCAACCAATCCATCACCGAACCGCTCGTCGACGATGTTTCCGCGAAGTATGCCGCGGAGAAGAAGATTCAACCGCGCGACTGCTCGAAAGAAAGCTGAACGCATTCGGCGATCCGGGGGGAGCGTTCGCCTCCTCCCGGATATCCCGAAGCTGCAACCGTTTGGAGGGAGCAGCGTGTCAATCCCTAAGGCCGTGACGGCGACAGAAGCGGCAGCGATGTTTCTGTCGGTCAACAATATCGAGGTTGTCTACAGTCACGTCATCCTCGTGTTGAAGGGTGTATCGCTGGCTGTGCCGCGGGGCGGAATTGTCGCGCTTCTCGGCGCCAATGGTGCGGGCAAGACAACGACGCTGAAGGCGGTCTCCAATCTGCTGTATGCAGAGCGCGGCGAGGTCACCAAGGGCTCGATCATGTTCGACGGCGTCGAGGTGCAGTCCCTGTCGCCGAACGATCTGGTGCAGCGCGGCTGCATTCAGGTGATGGAGGGGCGGCGTTGCTTCGCTCACCTCACTGTCGAAGAGAATCTCCTGACCGGCGCCTTCACGCGCAGGGACGGCAAGTCCGCGATCGTGCAGGATCTGGAGCGGGTCTATGCCTATTTCCCCCGCCTCAGGGAGCGGCGTGGTTCGACCGCCGGCTATACGTCCGGCGGCGAACAGCAGATGTGCGTGATCGGCCGTGCGCTGATGTCGCGCCCGAAGATGATTCTGCTCGACGAACCTTCGATGGGCCTCGCGCCGCAGATCGTCGAAGAGATCTTCGAGATCGTGAAGGATCTCAACGTCAAGGAAGGCGTCTCGTTTCTTCTCGCCGAGCAGAATACCAATATGGCGCTTAAATACGCCAGCCACGGATACATCCTGGAAAATGGCCGCGTGGTGATGGACGGCGAGGCGCGGGCGCTCGCCGCAAATGAGGACGTCAAGGAATTCTATCTTGGCGTCGCCGGGGACAAGCGAAAATCATTCCGCGATGTGAAGCACTACAAGCGGCGCAAACGTTGGCTCGTTTAGGCGATGACACTGAGTGATCGGCCCCCGTTGAGTGGTCCGGAGCAGATGTAATAGAGGGTCCGCCCCCTTCCAGCTACGGAGTTCGAGTTCAATCCGGTTTGATGATGCTCCGGCTAAAGATCGAGTTGGTCGATGTCTGGATTTGGCCGATTTTGTTGCAAAAGTCAGTTGCTGCCGACGGGCCGTCGGCGATTTCGTTAAGAGCGGCTGGCTTTGATCTGCCGGCCCTGACGCTCTCTGCACAACTCCAACGCTACGCGATGCACAGATCCTGAGCGGGTGGCGGTCGCGCGACCAGCGATGCGAGCCGCCTCAGGTACTAAGCCTAGCCAAAACGGCCGCCGAGGATGTCTGTCATCGGCGGAAGAGCATCGTTCCGAGTATTTCTCAGTTTGACCCCGGAGCGGACATTGGCCGCGCCGTGGGGCGTTGAGCCTGAGGTCGGGCACCAGGTTCTGGCGATAACATTAGGTTAGAGCGATCGAAGCCGTTCCAAGAGGGATTGCGGCTCACTGAATTAGATTTCGCAGCCGGATGAATTCAAAGCCTTACGCAAGCCACCAAACGCGCTTAGCCGACAGGGCTCGGTGTCGCTGGCGGCCTTTGAACGATCGGGAATAGCAGTTCGCTTGATATCGGTAGTCTTTGGCTTCGACTTACGAAGTGCAGCGGTAGTGACCTTCTTTGTTTTGGGATCGTGCCGATGGCGGTTGATAATCTTCGGGGCCTCCGGCGAACCGATAGTGGTAGCTTCCGACGGAGAAATGCGTTCGTCGACTAGACCAGGCTGCGTTGGCGTCTCGCTTTTCGCATAGGTAATTTCAAGTCGATCAGTCTTCGCCAATGCACCATGTGAATCGGAAATGCCTACGGTCGTCTCGGCAAGGGGCTGAACGACCGCTACTGCAGTCCGCGGTGGAGTTCTGAGTTCCATTGCCGCGAGTACTCCTACACCCAATGGGATGAGGAGGCCCAACAACGCCATTCTCAGCATGATACTCCCCCGACCAGGATTAGTGCCGGTGGAAATTCTCCGATCTAATGAGGCAACTTGGCGGCGGTCCAGGTAACAACCTGACCCACGTACAGGGCGTTTGCCGACAGGGTTAATGAAGGAGCCCGACGCCAAACGCCGCGGCGTCCGAATCCGACCTCAAAGCGCGCGTTGACCTGCCGCACTGCGAAGTTACGCTTCCATCTCCAAACGAATAGAAGCGACAAGGGCTTGGATCGACTGATGATAGAAGGGTCATTGTATCATCAGTTGCCGAGCGAGCTTCTCCGGATCGCCTAACTAAGAGTTAGTGCCCGGCTGAAACCGTGGCCCCGAAGTGTTCCACCGGCAAAACATTTGAACCCAAAAGGGATGGAGGCAGACACACCTGATAGCTTGGGATCGATTTTCGGTCGGACTATGCCCTTAACTTCGCTATTTCACTTTTGCCGGCGGAGCACTCCTTGCGCTCTTGATGATCGTTTCATCCTATTTTCCCATAACGGAAACAATCACCCACGGCGACGTGGCGAGGCCGTTCTTTCGGATAGCTTCGGATAGGGTGGGTCCACCGCGCGTGGAATTCGATACCCGTGTGCAAACCCCGGTCGTTTCAGCATCGGTTCCGGAAGTTCCGCAGCAAGCGCCGGCGCTCGTCGCGGAAGCCCCGCTTAGCGTACCGCTCCCGACACCTGCTGCAGCGCCTACCAAGATCCAGCACAAGAAGACGTGGGTCGCCAAGCGGCCTGACCGCCAGAGGATGGCTGCTAATCCCCAAGGATTCCAACCCTTCCGTTTAACTTGGTAACCGTTCAGATTTGCGCGTGACCAGGATCGCGAAACCTCCCGAGCACGAAAACTGATATGCCGTTCTGCCCAGCGCATGTCCTCTAACGATGTCCGCTCGTCGGAGTAAAGCAGACCTCGCGAATGCGCATACCCAAGTCCGAGTCGGACCCATTTCGGAAGTCGGCGCTTTGCGACTTGTCATCGTTCTTGAGCTTTACGGAGCTCGATCCGAGCATGTCCATCGCCTTCGTAGGAGATATTGGTCTGCAAAGGGATGGCTCGTGCCCATTCTGGACTTTCAAAGCGCCAATCGACGATTGCGGCCTTATCGTCTCGTGTAACTTTCACTGATCCAGTCATGAGGTCATGGAATCCATCGATTGAAATTTGAAAGACCGAAGCGGCCGCGTTGGCCAGCGGATCTATCGATAACAAAGGAGGCTTAAAATCGATTTCAAGCACATGGCTGCCGTCACGGATTTTCGGCTTAGCGCCGCTGATGTCGCGTCGATGCTGAGATTTCGGAGTATTGAGGGGAGGGGCCGGTCCAGAAGCGCGGAAACGAGCAATAAGTCAGAGCGATCTACAAATTACATCGTGGCGAGAGGTCCAATGATCTTAGGAGACTCCCCATGGCGTCCTGTCGGCAGTGCCAGATCTCGGCCGTTTTGTTCGGCGGGTATTTGCCTGTGCTTTGCTTCGATTCGTTACCTTTAGTATGCCAACGAGGCGACTCGACCGAGTTGATCTTGGCATTGGCGTTCCGCCAATTTCGGTCCGGCCGTCGACCGAGGCCACTCTCGAAGACGGGTGCTTGATGGACGACGGTGCGATCGATATCGACCTTCTTGATGGTCTCGGGGATGGTCGATGGACTTTCCGCAGGCATCGGCTTCGTAACCGGCACAATAAACTCAGTCTTCACAGGGGTGTTGGGCAGCTTTAGCCTATCAGCCTTCGCCAATTCGTTAGGTGCGAACGCCGGCTCGATCTTGCTTTGATCCTGGGCGGTTTCGACGACCTGAGCAGCCGGCCGCGCAGCCAACTTGATCGCTATCGCCGGTCCCAAGCCAACCATACAAAACAGGGCGAGCCACAACGTCCTGGACATCTTCGAACCAACGGCTCCTACAGATTGGAGGAGGATGGGAGCTAATCTTCGAGACTGAAGTTGGGCGGCTCGGTGGCAAGTAAGCGTGAATCTGGAGCAGTCATGGCTGTTCCGAGTCTTCTAATGGTTCCATAGGGAGCCGGACGCAACGACCGCGATTATCTTGGTTCAAATCTTCTGCACGCCCCTGTTTTGCGCTTCCGGGTTAGCCTCGATGTACCGTTGCGTCGTCCGAAGGTTCCTGTGACCGGCCAGAACCTGCACGCCGCGCAGGCATCTCCCACCGCCAAGATCTTCCTGGCTGTGTTAGTGATGAAGGTCCTTCGCCCGCTGTGACTGGAGCAACCCTCGAAGCCGAGGTGTCGATACCAGCGATGGAACAGGTTCACGATTAGCTGGCGGAGGTGGGCGCCATAGGCTGGACCACCTGCCATTTGATTGCTGGGTCAAGCCTCCTCTCAGGCAAATGTCGGTTGTGAACAAGCCTGCTTCTGAAGCCCGCAGCGGTGTAAATCCTTTCACGAAAGAGCCCATGGAGTTCGCAGCCGAGCCAGCCAGCCAGTCGGTCAAGTGACACCGCTGAAGGTTGCCAAAGACGCTGTTTGAAGCGGACGGGTTGGTTGAGGGGTGTTCGTTCGTATGAGCTGTGGGTAATTCCATCACACCCTAGACAGGCACCTCCACCCGCACACTATGCGCCCTGAGACGGAATCTCTGGAGGGCCCAGGGGTACAGTCTCGCAAAGGCCATGCGGTGTAATGCCCGCGTGGCCTTTTGTTTTTTATTGTCTGACGGTGAAAATAGGCCTCTGGGTAAACGGCCGCTTCTGGCGCAAAGCGGTCATTCGCGTAAACACCGAGGTCGACTAAGTGCACCACCTGCGGACATCGCGGAAGCTCGGGAAGCAGATCCGGCTTCAGACCACCGCTTCGTCGCCAGCGGGCGCCGCCCACCGATTTCATTGCGGGTAAGGAGCTCGATTTGCTTCAATAATACTAAACGACGACGCCGTCGGAATTATCGCCTTAATCTCAAGGCCGCTTGCCCTCAAGAGTTGGCTATACTGAGCCTCACCACGTTCGCAGCCACTTGTCATGACGAGCATATTGAGATCAGTCATGAGGGCGCGCCGGTGGAGCGGGTCAGCTTCTATTCTCGCCGGGAGCACTTGTTCGAGCAGAAGAAGTCTGGTGCTTTCCGACATGGCTGCAGCGCAGTTCTTGAGAATCGTGCAGCACATCTCGTCGTTCCAGTTGTGCATCACGCTTTTGAGGATATATGCGTCCGCTCCCGTGGGAACGGCCTTGAAGAAATCGCCGTGGATGATTTTGCAACGCTCGCTAATGCCAGCAGCCGCAATAAGTTCTGGGGCTCCCTCCGTGCCGGAGGGCAGATCAAAAAGTATCCCGTTGAGGCCCGGTGTGGTCGCAAGCAGGCTCGCCAGCAGTGCACCGTTGCCGCCACCGGCGTCTACAATGCAACGGAAGCGGCTGAAATCGTACGCCGCGACAGCGGCCGCAGCCACTTGGCGGGTCATGTCCGCCATCGCCGCATTGAAAATCGCCCTTTCCTCCGGGTGCCTCGTCCGATATTCGTAGGTGTCCATCCCGAAGATATTCTGAAAAGCGGAGTTGCCCGTGCGCACGCTGTAGGTCAGATCACTCCATGCCCGCCGCGCTTCAGGAGCCCCAACCATCATGGCGAGATTGCGCAGGGAGCCCGGCACATCACTGCATAACTGATCACCCAGAGGCGTCGAGGCGAACAATCCCTCTTCGGTTTCGCGGAATACCCCTAGCGATGCAAGAGCGCGCAGCAGGCGTGCGAGCGCCGCAGGCTGCGTGCCCGTCGCGTGCGCCAGTGCCTCTTCGGACTGATGCTCCTGAGCCAGCAAATCCGCAAGGCCCAGCGTGGCTGCGACACAAATCGCTTGCGAAGCCCATGCGCCAGTGATCATGGGCATCAGCGACGGCCCGGCAGATTGAGCGGTCGATTGTGTCTGCATCGCTGGCTCCTTCAAGGCTGGGTAAGGCCCGCAGATCGACGCTAGTATTGCAATCTGATCAAATCGCCGAACCGCTCCCAGGTACTGCCATTGAATCGTTGAAGCTGCATCTGGGTTATGGCGAAAGGACGCTCGGGACTGGTTTGAATCCTGATGCCGGGCAGCAGCATTGGGAGTTCGACATCGAGGCTGTCGGCCTGGCGCATGATGTTCTCCCGAGAGAGGTCATGACCACATTGCTTCAACACCTGGGCAAGCGTCATCGCGCGACTGTAAGCGATAGCATTAATGATGTTGGCAGGATCGCCTTCCGGATAGTAGTCGTGCATGAAACCCCGGTACTCGCGAACACCCTGATCGTCCTTGAATTGCGGATCGGTCGGATCCTTGCTGTAGGCTGCGCTGACAATACCGACGGATTTGTCGGGACCGGCCGGTGTCAACACGGTTGCGACGGAAGACGAAATCGAATTGAGAAAATGCAGCGGCTTCCATCCTATCTCGTCGATCTTGCGAATGGCTTGCGCGGCGAACTTGGCCGTGGTCACGTCGAAGAAAACATCCGCGCCTGATGCTTTCAGCGCGACGATCTGAGAATCTATAGTCGGGTCGCTCACCTGATACGTCAGTTCCTTGACGATCATGTCATCGGCCTTTGCTCCAAGGCCGTCCCTCATTCCCTGCAGATAATCCTTGCCGTAGTCGTCGTTCTGGTAGAGCACGCCAATCTTGGCGTCCGGTTTTGTACGCAGCAGATATCCGGCATAGACGATTGCTTCGGCTCGATAGGTGGGTTGCCAGCCGATCATTCCCGGGAAATTTCGACGGGCCGCCCATTTGCTGGCGCCCGTAACGAAGAACAACTGCGGTATCTTCTGATCGGCAAGATACTTTTGCACCGCCGATACAGTGGCGGTGCCGAATGCGCTAAACATCAGAAGTACCTCATTGCTTTCCACTAGCCTGCGGGTCTGTTCAACCGTCTTCGCCGGGCTATAGGCGTCGTCGAGCGTAAGAAAATTAATTTTTCGGTTATCGATGCCGCCTTTCTCGTTGAGCATCTTGAAATAGGCCGCTTGTGCGCGACCGATGGTCCCGTAAGACGAGGCCGGGCCGCTATAAGGCATCGTGTTGCCGATTTTGATTTCGCCGGAAAGTGTTTGCGCGGATGCGGTCGGAGAAATTGCGAGGGCTAACAGCAGGATCAAGAACGAGAAAGCCTCAGTCCGGGCGAACGAGATTTGCCAGACTGGAAATGCTTGATATCGCGGATACCTCATTTTTGCCTCCTGCTCATTTACCTTGAGGATGAGATCGACGCATTTTGCGACGACCGTTGCCAGGACGGGCGTAGGACTGATTGGCCGCGATCACGCGAGCGAGCATCGACAGAAGCGCTGTTCGCTCGATGGGAGAGAGCGGCGTTAGCAGTCGTTCCTGCGCAGCGAGCAGGGACGGACGCAGCCGGCGTCGCAACTCGGCACCACGTCGCGTTAATCGAAGCACGCGCGCCCTGCGGTCGCTCGGATGAACCCTTTTGTCGACAAGCCCTTCCGCCTCGAGAGAGTCGATCATCTGGCCAACGCTCACTGGATCGACGCCGAGGCGGTTCGCGAGCTCACGCTGACCGCTTCCCGGTCGCTCCTGCAGGTCGGCCATGATCGCGTAGACCATCGGGGTCAGGCCTTCACGTTCAAGGATTTCAGCGGTGACCCCAAGGCATATTTGATGGAAGCGGCGCGCCAAATGAGCGGGGACACGATGCGACACCGGGACCGGCGGAGCGTCCAGGGGGCGAGATGTCTTCGGCATTTGCGCGATTCCAAAACGCGTCTTGGCGCGCCGGTAATCCCAAATAGAAAGTATTATTATGATAAGTAAACTTTCTATTTGTCAATGGTTGCTTTCATCACCTCCAGAAATGACGCTGCTGGCGATCAGGTGTTATTGGGCAACGGGTTCGCTGACAGGGGCTGAAACCGGCATCCAGACATTGCGCGTTGGGCGCGGCCGATGTCTCAGTCGGGTCAAAAGCGCCGGCGGCTGAAGGCCCGGTTTTGGCGCAAAGCGGCCGTTCACACGAATGAGTAGGATCTATCCAGCTTCTAGGCCTCGAGGTCTCAGTTTGACCCTTTCGGAACTCGCAACTTCTTGGGTGAAGTCCGGTCAGACTGCGGACCACTCTTAGGTTTGATATTGACTCACATCAAAAATAGCCTGGCGCGGCGTGCTAATCAGCAACATGGGGCGGCACCATTCGACGGTCATGGAGACGAGCAAATGGTTACGCAAAGCAATATCCACTTCTTTACAAATTGGGCCAAGGAGCGTCTCGACGAAATGGACGCAACGGTGACCTCGCTTGAGGGCAAGGCTGCCGAGGTGCAGGCAGACGTCCGGGACAAGGCCAAGAAGGTTCTTGCTGACCTGCGTAAGCAGCGTGATGACTTCCGCGACACCATGAAGAAGCAGTCGGAAGCTAACGAGGCCGCCTGGATCCAGGCAAAAGCAAAACTAGAGGCTGACTGGCGCTTGTTCGAGGCCGAGGTCAAGAAATATGTCGAAGGCTTCGGCAAGCAAATCGAGCACCAGCAGGCGACGTTCAAGCTTCAAGCCGATGCCCAATTGAAAGCGTGGCGCGAAGCAGCAGACAAGCTTGGCGGCGATGCCAAGAAATTCGCTTCTGAGCGTCGGGGCGATATCGACGCCGCCGTTAAGCGCATGAATGCCGATGCAGTCGAGGCGGAGAAAAAACTCGAGAGGTTGAGCCAGGCGGGGACCCAGTCATGGTCCGTACTCATGGCGGCTTTGACGGAAACGCGAACTGCCTTCGATCGCGCCAATGAGGCTGCGCGGGAAGCGTTCAAGCGAGCTGCTTGATCGAGCATCGGTTAGACTCGGAGAGACCGCCGCGAGGCGGTCTCTCTTTTTGCTCGACGAGGATCAAGAAATGACATTTGGCGGACTTCCGATTTTGGCAGGAAAAACGGACATGGTGGGATGTCCGACTTGAGTCCGCTTTCGGGCAAAGCGGACTATATGTGCTCGGAGCGATTATTCTGGAGGGCCGCCGTAAAAGAGAGGAAGCCGCTGACGATGGCGACTTCCTTGGTAAGGGAATATCATTGCAGGATGATACGCTAATCCTTCGGAGCGGGGCTTTCGGGAAGGCAGTGAGCAGCCGAATTTTCCAACTTCCGCCCTTGCGAACGTCAATTCCAGTCCAAATGCCTTTCACTTCGATAGGCGCGCCAGATTGGTTTTTCCCAGTGATATGGCATTCGCCCATCGACATAAGTGTGTCCGTCGCTAAGGGCCAAGCATGATCCACTGCTATTTCATTGTGATTAAAGCCAGCCTTGAACGCACCTTCATAAATCTGCGCAATATCGGTGTGTGCAGCCCTGTTGGACGGGCAGGTGAGCGTGGGCGAAGCTTTCGTGCTGCGATAGGCCGGGTTGGCCAGCCCTGTAGCGGCAGTGACGGCGAGCGGTTTAAGGGCGGTAAAGAACGCCACGAATCACAGCGCTCCGATGCCGAACGTGAAGAGACTCAGAATTTCTTTCAAATTAGCTCCTATGCATTTTCCATTTCGCACTGACCGGGCGCATCAGCAGCTGACAGATCTGTTTTCAATTCGACGGCTATCGGATTTTCGTGATGGTTGTCCGTCGCGAGCTTCGGCTCCTTGATCCGGAACCACGCCACATACAGCGCCGGCAAGAACAGCAGCGTCAGCACCGTGCCAACGATGATGCCGCCCATCATCGCGTAGGCCATGGGTCCCCAGAAAATCTCCCGCGCAATCGGAATCAGGGCGAGACTTGCGGCGGCTGCGGTAAGCATGATCGGCCGCATGCGGTGCTCGGTCGCTTCCACGACCGCGTCCCAGGCGGGCCGTCCCGCTTTCTTCAGATCTTCGATCTGAACGATCAGGATCACTGAGTTGCGGATCAGGATACCGATCAGCGCCAGCACACCGAGGATCGCGACGAATCCGAGCGGCGCTCCGCTTGGCAGCAAGGCCATAACAACGCCGATCAAGGCAAGGGGGGCCACTGCGAACACCAGGAACAGCCGGTGGAAGCTTTGCAACTGTATCATCAGGATCGTCGCCATGATGAAAAGCATCAGCGGAACGACCGCTTCGATCGGGGCCTGGCTCTTCGCGCTTTCCTCGACCGACCCGCCGATTGCGACCGAGTATCCGGCCGGCAACCCTTTAGCGAACGCGTCCACCTTCGGCGCGAGTTGATCCGCGACGGTCTTCGGCTGCACGGTGTCGAGGATGCTTGCCTTGAGCGTGATCGTGGGAAGCCGCGATCGTCGCCAGATTGTCGGCTGCTCGATTTCATAGCGCAGCGTGGCGACCGCTCCGAGCGGCACCGACTGGCCACCAAGGCCGGTCAATTGCAGGTCGCGCAGCGTATCGATCGATGCGCGCTCCGGTGCGGTCGCGCGTCCCGTCACGTTTACCAGGTAAATGCTATCGCGCACCTGGGTGATCGAGGAGCCGGCAAGGACGCCGTTCAACGTCGTCGCGATGTCCTCCGAGCTTACGCCAAGCTGGCGCGCCTTGTCCTGCAGGACATCAACCTTGACGACCCGCGCCGGCTCCATCCAGTCGAACACGACATGATCGAGGTGCGGATTGGCGCGCACAACGCCGGCGAGCTCTTGGGAAAACTCGCTCACCTTGGCGATATCGGGTCCGCTCAGCCGGTACTGCACGGGACGCCCGACCGGAGGTCCGACCTCGAGCAGTTTGACGAAGGTATCGGTGCCCGGAAAGGTCTTTCTCAGATAGGTTTCGAATTGCACCTTGGCGCGGTCACGCGCGGCAATGCCACCCTTGGTGACGACGACCATCTGGCCGAACCAGGTATTCGCCGTCTGCACGTCGAACGACAGCACAAATCGCGGAGCGCCGGTTCCGACATAGGTCGACCAATGGTCCACGGCGGGATTGGTCTGTAGCTGTTCACGTTCGAAGCGGGCGATCTGCGCATTGGTCTCGGTTATCGAGGCGTTCTGAGGCAGGTTCCAGTCGATGACCAGTTCGGCACGGTCCGACGAGGGAAAGAACTGCTGCTGCACGAACTGCATGCCGAATAGAGCGAGCGCGAAGGCCGCGACCGTCACCCCGACGGTGATCCAGCGATGACGCATGCAAACCAGAAGCAGGCGGGCAAACGTCTGCCCAACACGGCCCTTGGATTCATGATGGCCTTTCATCCTGGCCGGCAGAATCGTGACGCCAAGCGAGGGCGTGAACAGCACGGCAACAATCCATGACACGAGCAACGAGACAGCAATGACCACGAACAAGGTGTAGGTGAATTCACCGGCGTTGCTGGTATTCAGCCCAATCGGGATGAAGCCGGCGACGGTGACCAGCGTGCCGGTCAGCATGGGAAAGGCCGTGGAGGTGTAAACGTGCGTTGCGGCCTTCTCCAGGGGATCGCCGACTTCCAGCCGCGCCACCATCATTTCAACGGCGATCATGGCATCGTCAACCAGGAGGCCGAGCGCGATGATCAGGGCGCCGAGCGAAATGCGCTGCAGCGAGATTCCTGCATACGCCATCACAACGAACGTGATCGCCAGAACCAAGGGGATCGCGATCGCAACGACCAGACCGGCGCGAACGCCGAGGCTCAAGAAGCTGATCCCGAGCACGATGACCACCGCTTCGAACAGGGCTTCCGTGAAGCCCGACACGGCGTGCTCGACAATGACCGGCTGGTCAGCGACGCGATGAACACCCAGGCCGATCGGCTGCTCGGCCAGAATTTTGGACATTTCCTCTTTCAGCGCCTCGCCGAATCTAAGCAAGTTCGCGCCCGACTTCATCCCGATCGCGAGTGCGATGGCGGGCTCGCCGTTGAAGCGAAACAGCGTCATCGGCGGATCGGCGTAGCCACGCGTGATGGTTGCCACGTCTGTCAGCGGGAAGAACCGGTTGTTGACCCTGAGATTGATCGCCTTCAGGCTTTCCTCGGATGCGAATTGACCGTTGACCCGCACGCTGATGCGCTCCGGTCCCTCCTGGAATACTCCCGAGGGCGCGACGGCATTCTGGGCCTGTAGCGAGGAGACTATGGAACGGATGTCGAGGCCGAGCGCCGCGATCTTCCGGGTCGAAAATTCCAGAAAAATCTTTTCATCCTGCGCGCCGAGAATGTCGACCTTGCCGACATTCGGGACGGTCAGGACTTTTGCGCGAATGTCCTCGACGCGGTCGCGCAACTGGCGCTGGGTCAGGCCGTCGCTGGTGAAAGCGTAGATGTTGCCGAAGACGTCCCCGAAGCGGTCGTTGAAGCCCGGCCCGATCACGCCTTGCGGGAAATCGCCCTTGATGTCCGCAATCATATTGCGCACGCGCGCCCAGGTCGGGGCGACGTCGGCAGCCTTCGTCGTGTCGCGCAGATAGACGAAGACAGTGGTTTGGCCCGCAACGGTGACGCTCTTGGTATAGTCGAGCGACTCTAGCTCTTCGAGCTTCTTCTCGATCCTGTCGGTGACCTGGCGCGTCATTTCCTCGGGCGAAGCGCCCGGCCACTGCGCCCCGATCACCATGGTCTTGATGGTGAAATCAGGATCTTCCTGCCGCCCCAGCTGCAGATATGCGAAGAGACCGGCCGCCATGAAGGCGATCATGAAATACCACACAAGCGAGCGATGTCCGAGTGCCCAGCTGGAAAGGTTGAACGATTTCATGGCGTAGAGTCCTGTTCGATGCGGACTTGCTGTCCTTGTTTGAGGCTGTGGATCCCGGCAGTCACGATGCGCGCTCCGATGGAGAGACCACCGGTGACGCGGATGCCTCCTTCGTCCTCGGAGAGGTCGACCTTTTGCAGCGAAACGGTGCTCTTGGGAGCGTCGATGAGCCAGACGAAAGCTTCGGTGCCCTGTTTGAGGACGGCGGACGCGGGCACGCGCAGACCTGAGCTGTGACCGTTGCTTAGCCTTGCCGTGATGGTGCTTCCGAGCCGGAAGCTTTCAGGCGGATCATTCAAGGCGATACGGACGCGGCGCATACGCGTCACGGAATCAGCTTGCGGCGCAATCTCGCGAATTTGCCCTTGGACTTGAACACCAGGAAGCAGCTGCAAGCCGACGGTGAACGGCAAACCGACGGTCAAGGGCACGGGGAAGTCCGCGCCGATATCGACTACAGCTTCCCTGACATCCGGCCGCGCCACGGTCGCGATACTCTGACCCGGCGAGGCGACTTGTCCCACTTCGGCGCTCACGGCCGTGACGACACCGGCGAAATCGGCCTTGACCTCCGCATAACCGAGCTGCTCGATCGCCTTGGTCAGGTTTGCGCGGGCGCGAGCGGTCGATGCCTGTGCGCCCGCGCGCACTTGCTCTGCATCGTCAAGCGTCTGCTGGGTCGTGGCGTCGGTCTTGATCAGGATCCGTTTCCGCTCCTCGGTCCCGATTGTGTTTTCAAGTAGGGCCTGGGCTTTCGAAAGGTCCGCTCTCGCTGACCGCACGGCGAGCTCAAGGGCAGTGGGATCGATTGCCGCAATCGTCTGCCCCTCGGCAACCAGATCTCCGACGTTGACTGGACGCGCGATGAGGCGTCCCAGCACGCGGAAACCGAGATTCGTTTCATAGCGGGGCTGGACGGTTCCCACCGCCACCGTGCTGCCGGATGCGGTCGGCTCCAGGACGGACGACAGCACGGGCCGAACAGGCTCCGGGGCCTTCGCCTCCTGCTTGCATCCGGCCATCACCAGTGCCGAAGCGATGGCACTTGCGACGACAAAAAACCGCGTTTTCATGATCGATCCTCGCCATATGTCACCGGCTGGCCGGAGCTCAGCAGCTTGCCTCCGTCGACAACGACGCGGTCTCCAGCCTCGAGCCCTTCCTTGATCAGCACCGCTCCCGCTTCGTAAGCGCCGACAGTTACCGGCTTCAGCGACGCTGTCTTTGTCTGGGGGTCGACGATCCAGACTGCGGGCTTTGACCCCACTGCCGTCAGCGCGGTCCACGGCAACGTGACCTCCGTCGCCGGTTTGGTCCCGGCGGTCCCCGCGATGGCGCCTCCGAGCGTCATCGCAGGGGGCGGATTTTGGATCGCGACTTTCACGCGAACCGTGGAGCTCTTGGGATCGACGGCAGGCGATATCTCCCTGACGTAGCCGACTGCGGTGACGTCAGAGCCCGAAACCAGCGCCAGCGACACGCGGCCTCCCTCCATATCGCCCAAGAACATGGATTCAGGGACATCGAAGACGGCGTCACGCTCGCCATCTTGCGCCAGCGTGAAAACCGATTGGGCCGCCTGCACGACTTGCCCGACCTCGAGGCTTCGCGCCGTAATAACACCCGCAGCGCGGGCGTGCAGTTCGGTATCGCCAAGCGCCTCGCGGGTCCTTCCCAGCTCCGCCTTTGCCGATTCAAGCGTGCTTTGTGCGGTTCGCAATTGCTCCTGCGCCTGGTCATAGGCGACGCGGGTGGTGAAGCCGCTCGACAGGAGATTGCTCTGCCGGTCAAAGGTCGCTTGCGCCACGCGCAGCTGGGCCTCCGCGGCGGCCACAGCTGCGGTCGCGGCGTCAAAATCGGCCTGCTGCTCGGCCGGATCGAGCCGGGCCAGAAGGTCGCCGGCATTGACGTGGGCGCCGACATCCACCGGGCGCGCGAGCACGCGCCCGGTCACACGAAAGGAGAGGTCGGCGCGGAAACGGGCCTGGACCTCGCCGGTCAGCGTGAGGCCACCCTGACAATCCTGCGGCTGCACGATTTCGGTGTGCACGAACGCGGCGCGCTCGACGATGGTGGCGGCGCGGTCATTGCAGGCACTCAGCGGCGGCGCCAGCAGCACGAGCGCGAGTGCGGCACTCATGGGCCTCGGGATGGCCCGCACGGGCGGAGGAGGGACAAAATGGTGCATGGCGATCTCTGCTCCAATTAAACTAAACCGTATAGTTTATTTAATACGTCGTCAAGACCTAAAAGCGGCTCTGACGGGTAAGTTGCGATCGGCCAAAAGACCGACGCCCCGGTGCTAGACCGGGGCGCCCAAGGCCGTCCGCCTCAATCAGTCTCCATCACAGACCAGAACGCGCCTGGTGCCGTATCGCCTGTATGTCGACACGTAGTAGCAGCCGTCGTCGGAGGAGTAGGATCTGCCGTAGGCGTAAGCCGCGGCCGCCGCATACGGCCCGTACCGGTAGCCACGGCCATAGCCATGGCTGTCGTAAGCATTGCGAGCGTATCTATTGGCGCTGTAGGCCGCGCCGCGACCCTCGATGCCGCGAAAACCGGCCTGGCCGCCGCGATCGGGACCCTGTAGTCCGCCAGCACCATTGAGACGCGGCGGAGCACCAGCGACGTCGCGCGGCGGTGCGCCCACGGGGCCGCGGGCCGCAAAGCCGGCGACAGGTCCGGCCGGAGACCCCCCGGGCGGAGGACCGCCGGCGCCCAGGCCCGGAGGAGGACCACCGGCACCGAGGCCGGGAGGAGGACCCGCGAGGGCCGGCGGAGGGCGGAACTGCGCGAATGCGGCATGAGGTGCGGCGATAGCGGCGCCGAGCAACACGCTCGCGGACAGGGTAAGCAGAGCCTTTGCGGACATTGTGTGTTTCCTTCGATCTAGAGCCGTGGCTGAGCGATGATCGGATTTGCCAGCTCGCCGGCAACTGGCTCGGAAGGCAGCATAGGCGTTGCCTTCAATCGACGGCTGCTTCTGGAACGGCGGGCGACAACCGCGCGGTTGGCGTGCTGTTCGCGTTGCGTCAGAGGGAAGTCCAGGGCGAACGAGGTCCATGCCGTGCCGAAGGTGTGCCCCATCCGGCCGCCCAGGCTCTTTGCCAGCTCGCCAACGATCCGCAGGCCCCGACCAGGCTTGATCCTTCCGAGGCCCGATCCGTTATCGGTCACTCGACAGTTCACCCAGGAACCGGCACGCATCAGCTTGATTTTGATTTCGCCGTCGTGGCCGTCAAAGCAGGCATGGCGGACCGCGTTCGTCACCAACTCGTAAACGGCCAGCGCCAGCCGCCAGCACCGCTCCGATTCCAGCGGTAACGTGTCGATCGACAAGAGAAGGTGGATATTCATGCGGTCCAGCTTGCACCGGCTCATCGCCAAGCCAAGCTTGCGAAGCTGTTCGCCGGCGTCGACGAGCGCGTCACGGTCCGGCATCGTCAGAATGCTGTGGACCTCGATATGCTGGTGAAGCAGATCGACGACATTGCTCAGCTCTTCCTTGGCCTCGACATTGTCGGTCCAGATCGCCTTGAAAGAGACGAGGTTGATGACCGAGGCGAGTTCGTTCTTGATGCGGTGATTGAGCTCGTCCAGGAGGGTTCGTCCTTCCAGGGCGGGCGGATGGGGTAGGGAAACGGGCACAGCGGCCTCCTGATTGATATAAACTATACCGTATAGTTTATTTTACTTGCACGCTCACCAAAGACGTGTCAAGCCGGAATTGTCAGTGAGCTCGGGCGCTCGCAGCATCGTGAATGCAGGGATGAAGCCGATGGTGAACAAGCACAATGATTTGAAACGGCCGCGTCTGGGAAGACCGCCCAAAGACCTGGCGGGCGACGTGAAAGCGCGGATCCTCTATGCGGCTCAGCTGGTGTTCCTCAAGAGAGGTTATCAAAGCGCAAGTCTCGACGAGATCGCCGAGACGGCGCCGGCCAGCAAGCCGACGATCTACGCTCACTTCCCAGGGAAGGAGGCGCTGTTCGAAGCGGTTGTGGCCCGCGTCCTCGGTGGATTGACGAATTTCGAGGGTTTCGAGCCCAAGGGACGCACGGTTCAGGACAAGCTCGCGAGCCTCGGCATCGAGGTTGTCGAACGATTCATCGAGGAAACGCTCGGCATCACACGCGCCACTATCGCCGAAGCCGACAGATTCCCGGCGTTGAGCCGCCATGTCCATGAGGCCGGGCGCGATCAGGCAGCGGCTGCTGTTTCCCATGTCCTGAATGATGCTACCCACACGCTTTCGCGCGGCTCCAAGGGACCCTTCAGCGGCAAACGAAGCCTCGCCACGGCGCAAATCTTCATGGATCTCATCCTGCTCCCAATGCTGATGCGGGCTCTGATGGGGGAGGGCGGCAAAGAGCTGAGAAGCGAGTTGCCGGCGTTCGTGCGTGAACGCGTCAGCTTCTTCCTGGCGGCTTGTGAAGCGGATTGGGGAAAGTAACGTCCTTGCGTGCCGCGTGGCAACGTCCGCGGCGTCGAGTATCTTTCCCGACTGGCGAGGCCTCTTGCTCCGCAAGCTGGCGCGTGGCGCATGACGGCTGAAAGCACGGCCTAGAAAGGCGAGGCCTCATTTCGGCAAATGCTGCGAGTGGACCCTGCCGTCCTGTCTCAGCGAGGCTTTGATCGGGCGCAACATCGGCGTCGGCGAGACGAGCATCAGCCGATGGCAGCGCTGCCGGATGAGCGTATCGAACTGCACGCGTTCTGGCCATTTCCGTGCGGAAGTGGATCCGGATGCTGATCTTCTCGTCCAGCGGAAGCTCGGAGGACGCCGCACGGAAGCACCAACTTGCGGCAACAAGCGGCGCAAGCAGAAGGCTTCCTGCACACCCGAAATACTGAATCAATGGCATGGCAGAGCGTCTCAGCGCCGGTCCGCTGCCTGCAATTCGCGGCGACAGGCGTCGCTGAATTCCCGGAAGGGATCCATTCCGCCCAACAGCTCCGGCAAATCCGCAAACGACCTGTTCGGGGAAAGATAGGTTTCGACGATCAACCGGCCGGCCTTCTCGGCTGCTTCGATCACCTCGTCGCTCGAGAGGATCTTCATTCTCCCGACCAGGGCGAACAGGTCGACGAGCTTCGAGATCTCGGATTTATCGCTCATCAATGCGTCGGCATACAGCCGCGACGCCTCTTCGATGAATGTCGTGTAAAGCTGCTCGCGCTGGCACGTGGCCCGCAGGCTATGCCGGACGCGGTCCTTGCGACGCTGGGTCACCCAGCCGGTGACAATCGATGCCAGCGTTCCGGAAGCCGATCCCGAAAACGACGCAAGTGCGGGAATGTAGAACATATCCATCCTGTTAACTCCTTGTTGCTGCTCACGCGGCGTTTCTGCCGTGTTTGCGCAGGATTCCGGTCGTGCTCCTAGGGCAGCCCCATTCAGTTATTTGCTTCTGCCGGCCACTGGGCCGGCGCTTTGCTCGAACACCAAACGACACGCGTCGCTAAGGTCGAGCTTGCTCTGCCTCAGGCACTGCTCGACCCTCGTAGGGTCGGGAATGTAGCCAGCGCAGAGTCTGAAGGCGTCGGGCGCGCACGCGGCCCTCTGCTCGGGGGTGCCGCGATTCTCCTGCGCAGAAGCGGTTGTGGCGCAAAGCAATGCTGCCACCAGTGCGATACAGCGACGTCTGGTTTTCGAAATCATATCTGATCACTCCTCTGGTTGGTCTTGGGTTTCGTTCCGAAGCGGCGGCCTGCGTAAGAAGCCGGGATTTCAGCGGATTGCCGCACTCACAAAAAGCTGAGCGGGTCGCTTGAGCCCTTCTCCTTGACAGGTCTGCTCGTTCGTAGTTTATGTAAACTACACGGTTTAGTTTTATTCGTCAACCGAGAAAGACAATCCTCTTTCTCACACCGAGCAGAACAGGCGAGCACGAGTCGGACTCGACAAACATCGAGATGGTCCGAACGCTCCAAACGGAGAGCAGGCAATGAATTTCCAGCTTCGACCACACCTCGCGACCGCGGAACGGCGGCTACCCTTTGAGTGCGTCACCTTGTTATTGCAAGGCGGAGGTGCGCTCGGGGCATATCAAGGCGGCGTCTACGAGGCGCTTGCGGAAGCCAATATCCATCCTGACTGGATCGCCGGCATATCGATCGGTGCGATCAATGCCGCCATTATCGCGGGCAACCCGCCCAATTGCCGCGTCGATCGGCTGCGGGAATTTTGGACGCACGTGACTTCGAGCGCCCCCTGGGATTGGTTAGGCAATCCCTTCGGTGATTTGGCCCGGAGTGACGACACGCGCAATCTACTCAACCAAATGAGCGCCAATCTCGCGGTTGCGTCGGGCGCCACGGGATTCTTCTCTGCGCGAACCGTGATGCCGTGGCTCCAATCGGGCGGAACGCCCGGGGCAACCAGCTTCTACGACACCAGTGACCTCAAGCACACGCTTGAGCGCCTTGTGGATTTTGATCGCCTCAATGCCGGAATGACGCGTTTCAGCGCGGGCGCGGTCAATGTCAGGACCGGCAACTTCGTCTATTTCGACACCAGCACTCACAAGATCGCTCCTGAGCACGTCATGGCGAGCGGGGCACTGCCACCGGGCTTTCCGGCGGTCGAGATCGATGGCGAGCAGTACTGGGATGGCGGCCTCGTGTCCAACACACCGCTGCAGTGGGTGATCGAGAGCGATCCCCGCCGCCAGGATACGCTCGCATTTCAAGTCGATCTTTGGAGTTCGCAAGGCGCGCTTCCGCGCAACCTTGCGCAGGTTGCCACACGTCAGAAGGAGATTCAGTTTTCAAGCCGTACGCGAGCAAGCACCGGCCAATTTAAGAACGTGCACCGGATCCAGCGTGCCCTTGATGCCCTGCTGCGCAGGCTTCCTGCTGATTTTGAGGAGAACGATGACTTGAAGATCCTGAAGTCGGTCGCTAGTGACAAGGTCTACAACATCATTCACCTGATTTACCGCGCTCAGAACTACGAAGGTCACTCCAAGGACTACGAGTTTTCGCGCCTGTCGATGCAGGATCATTGGCGCGCGGGATATCACGATGCAGTACGCACGCTGCGCCATCCCGAGGTTCTTACTCGCCCCACGAGCCTGGATGGCGTCTTCACGTTCGATCTCGAGCGCGACGGTCGTGAGTAGGACAAACTGAATTCAACACTAGGAGAACCCACAATGCAGGAGAAACAAGTGCTGGAGCGCGCCTTCGCGATGCCGCTGACGAGCCCTGCCTGTCCGCCCGGACCGTACCGGTTCGTCAACCGCGAATACCTGATCATCACCTATCGCACCGATCCGGCCAGGTTGCGCGCGGTGGTGCCCCAACCGCTCGAACTCGACCAGCGCGAGGCGCTGGTGAAGTATGAATTCATCCGCATGCCGGATTCGAACGGTTTCGGCGATTACACCGAGAGCGGGCAGGTTATCCCCGTCTCGTTCCGTGGCCGCAAAGGCAGCTACACCCATTGCATGTTCCTCAACGACGAGGGGCCGATCGCCGGTGGCCGCGAGCTCTGGGGCTTTCCGAAGAAGCTGGCGCAGCCGACGCTGCGAACCGAGATCGACACGCTCCTCGGGACCCTGGATTATGGTCCGGTTCGAGTCGCGACCGGCACGATGGGTTACAAACACCGCGAGGCCACGTCAAGGCTTCGCTGGAGGCGCCGAACTTCCTGCTCAAGATCATTCCGCACGTCGACGGCAGCCCGCGTATCTGCGAGCTCGTCGAATACCGCCTTGAGGAAATCGCCTTGAGGGGAGCCTGGACCGGGCCAGCGGCCCTATCCCTGACACCTCACGCATTGGCTCCTGTAGCCGAATTACCGATTCTCGAGATCGTCTCCGCAATCCACATCCGCGCCGACCTTACGATCGGCCTCGGGAGGGTTGTCCATGATTATCTGCAGCAACCGATACGAAGCTCGCTCCGGGCCAGCGAGAGAGTTCTGGTTACCTGATCGCAACTCTAAGCCAGAACACGGTGAACAACATGGGTATTCTGAAAGGTAAGACGGCACTCGTGACCGGTTCGACAAGCGGCATAGGTCTCGCGTCGCAAAGTGGCCGTTCAATAACGCGACCGCTGTCACGCAACATGATCATCCTCCTTGAGGAACTATCGCTCCCAACCTCGACACGCATCGCAGGTGGCAATCGCTCCAAAGAAACGAAACGCTACTGGCTTCGACATCACTGTTGCTCAACTCCGCGAGACGCCTGACTAAATTTAAAGTCAGAAAGCGCGCTGCGCGCGTAGCGCGAGTCAGGCTATTCCACTGTTGCAGATGTAACCTGATCCTGGAATCGCGTAATAAAAAACTGCTACCGAGTGGAGCCACCGACGTGACTTCGCTCTCGCGCTCATCCGTTCTGCCGTCGGCGTACGCATCAAGGCGGCGATGACGTCGTGTTCGATTTCTCCATACGGGTACGGCACGCCGCCACGTCGGATGACGTAGGACGCTTCGCGGTGGACCCGTCCTCAAGAGAGAATAGTGCGGCTGGGAAACATCGCCATTCCAAAGCAGAGTTTTCTGGCACAAAATCAGCTGTACGACTGCGAACATATGGTGTTCAATCTGGAACTGCCTGCCCGAGCACAGGCCGCTTGGCAGCGTTGCCGTCTATCTTGCCTCGCGGCGGGTACGGCGGAAACTGAACGTGGTGGGTCATGAGCAGCGAGCCGAAGCCCGATCGTCCGGGCGGACTTCAGCGGACGCAAGCGCCGCCGAATGTCGAGAATGAAGCTCTGCATGCCGAACGCCGGCAGCTCACCGTGGCATTTATCGACATCGTCGGCTCGACGCCGCTGAGTGAGCGGATCGATCCCGAGGAGTTCTTCGCGGTTATCAGAACTTACCGCGATATCTGCGACGAACAGATTCGCCACTACGGCGGTCATATCGCCAGAATGATTGGTGACGGGTTGCTCGCATTTTTTGGCGTCCCGCAAGCCCATGAAAATGATCCTGAACGCGCGGTCCGCGCCTCTCTGGCGATTTCCGCGGCGATCAAGGAACACAAGTTTCTGCTGTCGGACGGTAGCTTCGTTCGTCTGGGCGTGCGCATCGGGGTAAACACGGGGGTGGTCGTCGTCGGCAGCGTGCCCGGCGAGCCCCCCGATCGACGGGAAGTGTTCGGCAGCTCGGCACATGTCGCTGCCCGCCTGCAAGGACTCGCCAGTGAGAACGGTGTCGTGGTCGGCTCGAGCACTCACGAGCTGACCCGCGGAACGTTCAGCTATGCGCCGCTTGGCCGGCAATCTCTCAAGGGCGTGGAGGAGCCGGTCGAGGCCTGGCGTGCAGAGGCGCTTGCGTCCAGCGAAAGCAGGTTCGACCGAGCCCGGAGGTCGCCTCTCGGCCCAATGATAAACCGAACCAGCGAAGGTGCGTTGCTTGCCGAGATGTGGCAGCAGAGTCTCGCCGGCTCGGGGCAGGTTGGCGTTATTTCCGGTGAACCCGGCATCGGCAAGTCACGTTTGATCCGCCAGTTCCGCAATTCCCTTGATGCGTCTCCACGTGATGTTCTGTCGTTGCAGTGTTCGCCGTTCCACGTCAACACGCCGCTTGCCCCGGAAATCGAGCGGCTCATGCGCGCGACCGGCATCCAGGAGACCGACGACGCGGAACTCGCATTGGCAAAATTGCGTTCGCTTTTGGCAAGAGCCGCCACCGATGTCGAGCAGGCGCTTCGCTACTACGGAGCGGTGCTGTCGATACCCGCATGCTCGGGATACGAGCCCGCGGATTTCGGATCTCCTTCGGAGCGCGAGCGTGGCTTTCAGGTGCTCGTCGATGTTCTTGTCGCCGCCTCGCGCAAGCGGCCGATCCTCGTAATCGTCGAGGACGTCCAATGGATGGACCCGACCACCATCGAACTGCTGGTACGCGTGGTAGCTAACTGTGCTGGCGAGCGGATTATGGCCCTGATCACGCATCGCGATGATTACAGGGCCGACTGGTTGTCAGGCCCGGCAATTCGACGAATTGCCCTGAAAAAGCTGGCATTGTATGAATGCGAGCAGATGGTCGCAGCCATCGCGGGCAGCGATTTCGTGCCGCGCCGGATTACCAGCCAGATCGTGGAACGAACCGACGGCGTGCCACTCTTTGTCGAGGAGTTTACGCGGGCCATCGTCGATTCCGGTGCGGTCCCGCTGGCCGCTGAGAACCCTGTGCCGAGCGGGAAGTTGCCGGATCTGGTGCCGGCAAGTATTCAAGATTCACTGATGGAGCGCCTTGATCGTCTCGGTCCTGCCAAGCGCGTCGCCCAGATCGCCTCTGTTTTCGGAAGGCGCTTCATCTATGAAAGCATTTTCAGCGTGCTTCCAGATAAGGGCCAAGCGCTAAAAGACTCGTTGCGGGCGCTGGAGAGGGCCGGGATTGTGTATCGTAGCGAGGAGTCTCAAGGCACGGTCTTCACGTTCAAGCACGCGATGATACAGGAAGTCGCCTACTCCTCGTTGCTCAAGGAGGAAAGGCGTGAGCTCCACGCCCGCGTCGCATCGTGGCTGCTCCAGGAAGCCGCCATTGGTGAAAGTAGCCAGCCGGCGGTGTTAGGCTATCATTATGCACGCGCAGGCAACATTCCGGAAGCGATCGAGGCCTGGCTTCAGGCGGGCAAATCCGCGCTCCGCCGCTCTGCCACCAAGGAAGCCGTGGCTCATCTTCGCGAAGGCCTCTCGCTGATACCCAAGATGCCGGCGTCACCACGGCGCTTCGAAACTGAAATCGCACTGCAATCCAATTTGGCGATGGCGTACACCGCCAACGCCGGATGGTCCGATCCGAACGTCTATGGCCCCTACAGTCGCGCACTCAAGCTTTGCGCGAGCCATGGCACCATTCGCGAGAAGGCGACGGTGCTGTGGGGAAGCACCATAGCCAAGCTGGTCGACTGCCAGCTCGCCAAGGGCCTCGAACACGCGCAGGATTTCGTCCGGCGGGCGGAAGAGTGGCGCGACGACGAGGCTGCCCTCATGGCCTACACCGCTGCCGTAATTGCCAATTTCTTTCTCGGTCGTCTGGAGCAGGCGAGTGAGCTCGCGGCCCTGGTCAGCGCTCGCTACAATCCGCGTGAGCACGGCAAGCTGGTCCAGATTTACCAGCATGATCCATTGATCGTATCGCTCGTCTATTCCGGACACATCGAATGGTTGTTGGGTCGGCCAGGCCGGGCCAGAGAGTGCTGCGTGACAGCGCGGCAGCTCGCGAACGAGATCGGGCATCCGTTCATGCTGGCTTTTGCCTCCATTCTTGGCGTCTCCGATCACTGGTACGAGGGCGATCTTGCGGCCAACCTTGCCAGCGTAAAGCGCGGTCTGAAGGTCGCTGATGAGTATGGCTATCCGATGTACCGGGTCATCGGCCCATTGTGGGCAACCGCTGCGTTGGCGGCACGAGGCCCCGCGCCGAAAGTGCTCGAACAATTATGCGGCTTGCTCGACAAGCTACCCGCCGAGAATCGGTGCATTCAGATGCCCCTCTATCGAATTCTGCTCGCCACAGAATTCGGACGGATCGGGCAGATAGAAAGGGCTCGAAGCTTCGCTGCTTCGGCTGGGGCTCTGGTAAAGCAAACCGGCGAGCGCTGGGCTGCTCCCGAGATTTATCGGATCCACGGCTCGCTGCTGTGTAGCGAACCATTGCGAGACGACAGGGCTGCCATGCGCTTGTTCAAACGCTCGCTTGCCTCTGCCAGTAAGCTCGGGGCGGTCGGTTGGGAATTGCGCACGGCGATCAGCATCGCGCGCCTCGTCAGCGCCGGCGAGAGCGCATCCGGACGCGCCGAAGCACGAGACCTGCTGATATCGACCCGGGCGAAATTTGCATCCGCGGAAACTTCCCGCGATCTGCGCGAGGCTGATGATCTGGTAAGAGTGTTGAACTAGTGAATCATGCCTTACTGGGGCCCCCGAATGACCCTCGGCCTGTTTGGTCGACTCACATCACAGCGATCCCAAAAAGCGGATCGCCGAGAGGCTCGGCAGGAACGTATAGGCGCCGCCCCGCGTCGAGACAAATTGCGGCAATTCCCGCAGCCGGATCGTGCGGCCGGATTTAAGCGGCAAGTCGAACCAACTCGTGCCGGTACCGTTGGCGCCTACGATCGGATCGTTGGAGCCGGTGATGCGCGGATCCTGAAGACCAAGATTCAGCCAGTCGCAGGACATGGCCTCGAACTGGGCGCCGAGGCTGGCACCAATGAAGTTGCCAAGCAGGCCCCGTTCCGGCTCGGGCTTATCCCGATCACGCTTCGCCGGATCATAGGCTGGTCCATAGGGCATGCCGCGCCGAACAAGGCGCCGGCTGTTATTCGCTACGCGTTGCACGATCTGCCCGCCCCGCGGATTGCTCCGGCGGATATGGGCTCCATAGGGGCAGCGGGACCCATCAACATAGTCAAAATTCGCTTTATTCACGTTGGGATCAGGTGCATCCGCCGACAGTGCCAGCGGCGTGCCATCGCGCCATCGGCCGCACAGGTTGGCGGCGACGACCTCGCGCAAGGCACCATGACGCGACAGGCCTTCGATTGACAGGACTTGGCCGATTTTCGCTTCTGCGCCTTGCGGCAGCAACTCGTCGACTTGCGGGTGCTTGAGCAAATCGGATGCTGCCTGATCGAGATACTCCTCGAATCCGACCACATCCTGCTTCAGCACGCGGAAGGCGTTGAACGTGCCGTTGCGTCCCAACGCCGCGGGTTGAGGAACCCGCCATTTCAGGCCTTCCAAATTGGTCGGATGTCCCAGCAACACGGTGCCGAGCGGGGCCCTGGGTTGTCCGTCAGCATGGCCCTGTGGGTCGTGAACTCCCTCGAATCTTGGTTGCATGATGTTGTCGCGATAACCGAAGTGAACGAAGTCGTCTCGGAAATTATAACCCTCGCGTGTACCGAGCAGCGTCAGGGCGTTTCGGTCGAGGGCGCGCTGCTGGACTTCGTCCAGTTGCCTGACATTTCCCGCGTAGATCGTTGCGATGAGATGGATCCGCCTGGGCTCATCGAAGGGTGATGGCCAGGTTTCCGGCGCGCTCGGCCCGACATCCCCGAGCTTCAAGGCGCGGGCGGTCATGCCCTCGATGAATTCGTTGGGGAACATTTGAAGCGAAGAACTCGGCGTGCCGAGGGCGCGCAGTCCCTCGTAGGTCAGGCCAATGTTGAAACAGGTGTCCGGCTTGGCTGCCCCCCAATTCCCTGTCGTTATCTGCGGAACGCCGTGGTCGCGGCCGGATATGGAGGCGGCGAGCCAGCGCCGGGCGGCGCTGCGATCGGCGACTTCAAGAATGAGGTACCGCACGTGCGGCTTGCGATAGCCACGCAAGATGTTGCCCTGCAGATCAGCGAGGTCGAACATGGTACTCACCAGCCTATCCCCAGTTGTTTGCGAACCTGAGCCACCGAAAATCCGGGATAGGCCCGGTAGCCGCTGCCGAGCGATACGTTCGCGTTGGCGCGAAGCTGCAGGACCATTTTGCGCGGAAGCAGGGTCAGATCGTCATTGACGGGTGATACGGCCCTGTCTCCATTCAAGGCTTCCTGGTC
Source organism: Bradyrhizobium erythrophlei (assembly GCF_900129505.1). Lineage (NCBI taxonomy): Bacteria > Pseudomonadati > Pseudomonadota > Alphaproteobacteria > Hyphomicrobiales > Nitrobacteraceae > Bradyrhizobium > Bradyrhizobium erythrophlei. Next base: position 4,168,914 of record NZ_LT670818.1, read on the forward strand.
TCTCAAAAATTCGGTGGCGGTGTCCGGCACCTGGTACAGGTCGCGCTCGTGTATCCATTGGATGAACGCGTCGACATTCTCCTCGCAAGGGATCACGTCATCTCCTCCTTCGACGAGGTCGACCACGGCGTTGAACACGCTGCCGATCGTGGCGATAAAGTCACGAATGTAGTTGGTGAAATCTCCGTCATAGACGGAGAACATGCAAATATTGTCGCCGACGATGACAAAGCGCGCGAAGTGCACCGTGCCGACATTGTTCAAGCCGGCATAGATCGCATCCTTGTTTTGCGCGATTGCCAGCGCGGCTTCCGCTCTTCCGATCGGCGACTTGATCTTGAGCGGCATGATCAGATTCATCATGCACTGGACGTTGTCACCGTGCTGGAACGACGGGTGGGGACCGCCGGGCAGAGGCTTCACCGGCGTCAACCGCGCCCAGAGCGGCACCAGTGTCCATGACGCCACGCATTTGAACACGAGGTTCTTGGGCAACCAGTCCACAAAACGATCGAGCAAACCTTCGTCCGTTGGCATCGACTTACCTCCACCTGAGGGGACACCCGCCGCGCATTTCACGCGAGACTTCATAGGCGCCCAGGCGGGCCTCGAGGATGGGATCCCCGGAGACTTCGATGCCGGGCGCGAGACGGCAGGGATTGAAACTGATGCGTTCGCCAGCCGCTTCCTGATCCTCGGGGACCTCGGTGAGCGTAAGGGTACCCATGGCGACCCGGATTCGCGTCCCCGGCCAGGGCTTTGTGGGATCGTCGAGCGCATCGGCCGCTTCGCCGATTGTCATCATCAGCATGAATCGGGCCGGCCACCGCCGCAGGCGGTTTTTAAGCTCCTCGAACAGATATTTGTCGCGCGGCACGGTCTTGGAATCGGTGTTGCGAACGCCTGCGACCGGCTGCCAGGAAAAGCGAACGGGACGGCGAGTTCCATCGGGACCCGTCACCCAGAAGGTGTGGACGGCGTGATAGCTCGCGCGGGCATAGCTCTCCGGTGCGCCGATCAGTGCGACCTGGAATACTCCTAGCTGGGCGAAGCGGTGCCGATTGGCATAACAGAGCGCCCCCGCATCGACATTCCTGGTTTCGTTCGGGTACGGATTGCGAGGGGGCACCTTAAGCCGCAAAATGTCCCAAAGCTTCAGCCACCAGCGTCGTCTTCGATACCGCTCGAGCTTCGCGACCTCGGCGAACTCGAAAAAGTCCTCGACATTGCGGACAAAGAATTCGCCGAGCGTCGTGGCGATCAGATCGCTTCCCCTACCGTCCGAAAGGTGGAAGCGCGTCGCCATTCCCCGAACATCGGACCATCCATCATGTTGCTCCAGCCCCCCCAATCCGTTGGAGAATCTCACCGACACGTCGACGGGCTGTCCGTTGAAGTGCTCTGCGATGCAATAGGTGCGCGCCACGTCCGACGCCACGAACTTGCCCTTCACGCCCATGCCGATGGTGTGAACCGGCCTCCTCGCGGGGACTGGCTCCGGCAGATTGTCGATGATGACCTGGACGAGTCGCTTTGCTACTGATGCATCGACCATGTCCCTCTCCATTATGGACGGACCGCCGAGGGTGCCGTTGGTGCACCCGGTACGTTAGCGTTGTCGATCGAATTCAGCCCATTCACACAAATTACATTCGATCGCCGGTCGGATATGTGATGTCGTTCACAAAGTTAAAACGTTGATATTGGCATCTGGATAAGGGGCCAGTTTTCAGAATCGGTGAAAACGATAAAGCCCCCGCCATATATCGCCAAAAATTATCAGGCCAATTCGCTGTTGGGTTTGTGGTCCGTCCTGTCCGCAGTCCGTTGTTGGGCCAATGCGGAAAACAACCTGCTCGCAGCGAGTATTTCGCATTTTGACCAAACTCGGAGTGCGCCAGGAAGCTGGCAAAGAATAGGAGGTGCAAGTCCCCCACGGGGAAGGTCTAGCCAACCACCCCGACCCCGAGTGATGCACGAGTTTCTGCTCGCGAGGGCAGCCGTGAAGCGTTCACAGGGGAGACCACGGGCCAAGTATTGACCTGCGAAACGGGTCTAATTCCGAGGTGCCGATCTTATTCTGAGAAAGAGAAGGCAACATCTTCCATGGCGTATTGGCTTGCATGGCAAGAACCTCGCGCAGTCGGAGACCTTGTGCACGTGGGGAAGTTCTTTGCGCGGAACCTGGGAGGTCTCATCCGTGCCCGGACGTGTGCCGGGCCGGCTCGGGAAGGCAAAAGCCGCACGCCGAGCATGTACGCGGGTGAGAAGTCGGATGAGGTCGTAGTACCGAGGAAACGACCGAACAAAGGAAGGCAACTTCCGGCGGAGGTCGTGGAGGGAAGGGCCTCACCCGAGGGGAACAGCCGACAGGCGGCCGTGGTTCGGACACTGAGCCGAGCTGCCAAATCGATCCAATTGGCGGCTGTACGCCGGAGCGCATGTGGGTTCAAGCGTGCGTGCCGCCGACGTTCGACCCGAGGGAGGAGCCCGGTGCGTTAGCAGCGCTCGCCGTGATCTGTGCGGGGGGCGAGGAGAAATCCTCGTCCCTACCGCGACCTCCGGGAGCTGTTGCACCTCCCGCCAAGTGAGCCTCCAATGGCGACGCCGGGCGATATAGTGCTGCCGTTCTGCTGCAGCGCGGCCGGGAGCCGCAGAAAATGACTTCACACCCAGTTGACTTCATTCCACGTTAGTTACTTGCACTTCGAAAAGCATCGGGAAAAACTACCTTGCTTCAGGCCTGCGATGGAGACGTCCATGAGCACGAACGAAGCCAACTCTTCCGATCTGGCGTTACGTAATCTAGAAGGCCTGCTTCCCGATTTGGCTGAGTTCTACGAGGATGTGCATTTACACCCCGAGCTATCGATGCATGAGACGCGGACTGCCAAACTCGCTGCGGACCGTCTTCGTGCGGCCGGCTATGAAGTGACGACGGGTGTCGGCAAGACCGGCGTAGTCGGCTTACTTCGGAACGGCGATGGGCCGACCGTCATGCTGCGCGCCGACATGGACGCACTGCCGATCCAGGAAGCGACTGGCCTTCCCTATGCCAGCAAGGCGACGGCCACTGATCGAGAAGGCAATACGGTCCCGGTGTCGCACATGTGCGGGCACGATATGCATGTCACCTGGCTCGCGGGCGCCACCAAGCTGCTTGCGGACGCGCGAACCTCCTGGCGCGGCACCTTGATGGCCGTCTTCCAACCCGCAGAAGAAACGGGGGAAGGCGCACACGCCATGATCGACGACGGTCTGTTCAACCGTTTTCCAAAGCCCGACGTGATCCTCGGCCAGCACGTCATGGTGGGGCCGTCCGGCACCGTTGCCGGGCGCGCGGGTGCCATCACTTCGGCGGCAGACAGTCTGCAAATCCGCCTGTTCGGACGCGGCGCGCATGGCTCGATGCCGCAGGCAAGTATTGATCCCGTGGTGATGGCAGCATCCACGGTAATGCGGCTTCAAACTGTGGTGTCACGCGAGGTGGCTGCCGCCGAAGCCGCCGTTTTGACCGTGGGCGTCCTGCAGGCAGGCACCAAAGAAAATGTTATTCCCGACGAGGCTATCATCAAACTAAATGTGCGGACCTTCGATGCCGGAGTGCGTACGCGCGTGCTGGCCGCGATCGAGCGGATCGCCAACGCCGAGGCGGCCGCCTCGGGCGCGCCCCGACCACCCGAGATCACGACCATCGATCAATATCCGCTCAATGTGAACAATCGAGATGCCACCAAGCGCGTGGTCGACGCATTTCGGGGACATTTCGGCGCAGAGCGCGTCCGGGAAACCGGCCCCGCGCCAGCCAGCGAGGATTTCGGATCGTTCGGAGCCGAATGGCACGTCCCCTCGGTGTTCTGGTTTGTGGGCGGCACGGATCCGGAAGTCTATGCCAAGGCGAAGGAAGCAAACCGGCTCAACGAACTTCCTGTGAACCACAGCCCGAAATTTGCACCCGTTCTCCATCCTACGTTGGAAACCGGTGTCGAGACACTGGTCGTCGCGACCCGCGCGTGGCTGCCGGCGTAGAAACCATACCATTCGGGGAGTCACCTATCTCAGGCATGTTTGCGTCTCTGTCTGCCAGAAGGCCGTATGATGGATAAACTTCCGCTTGTGCTCGACCTGATGGGCACCTTCGTCTTCGCGCTTAGCGGGGCGTTGGCGGGGGTCAAGCGAAAGCTCGATTTGTTCGGCGTTCTGGTGTTGTCATTCGCGGCGGGGAACTCGGGAGGCATCACGCGGGACGTGCTGATAGGTGCGGTTCCTCCCGGCGCTGTCAATGATTGGCGTTATCTGGGCGTGTCGCTCGTTGCTGGAGTGACCACATTCTACTTCTCGCCCCTGATCGTGCGGATGTGGAATCCGGTCCTTTTGTTCGATGCCGCAGGGCTCGCGTTATTCGCCGTGGCTGGTGCGGCAAAGGCACTTGCGTACGGACTAAATCCGGTCATGGCGACAGCGCTCGGCATGGTGACCGGGATCGGCGGCGGCATGGTCCGCGACGTATTGCTGGCCGAAATTCCAACCGTGTTGCGTGCAGAATTTTATGCGGTCGCCGCGCTTGCCGGAGCAGCGGTGGTGGTGATCGGGCACACGCTGCAGCTGCCAGCCGCGCCGGTGACCGCGGTCGCATTGATCCTCTGCTTCTGGCTCCGCGTGATGGCGATCAGGCGAGGCTGGCGGCTACCGGTTGCGAAATTCAATGATCGGCACGATCCGAATGTTGCAAAAGCAGCTTCGAATGATTCCGAAAAATCCTAAGCGCCGGATGCATTCGATGATGGCTGTCCGACGACAGTGCCGCGGAGGGCTTTTAGTCCCTACATCGCTAACGTGATCCGACTTCCGTTGTTGGCACGAAACGGTCATTGCGGTGCAGCCATCGCATGTCCGTTGTCGGAGGCGAAGCGGAAACATGTGCTCGGCGAGAGTATTTCGCCTTTTGACCCAGGCTGTGTAAAAACGCGGCTCCGCATTCCGAATGTCGCTCTCGACCAACCGTGACTGACACCAACGCGGTATCTTTGCTGTTCTGCGTCTCGCGTCAACCTCCTTGCACCTCCGTGCAACGTGGGGCGGCCGTCGGCCCGCGCCTCACGCCTGCATGGCTGCCAGCAATGGCTTGACGCCGACGATGTTCAGCACACGCGTGAGGTTGTAGGCGAGTACGTTCAGCGCCATTTCGGTCGCGACATTGGGCAATCGCTTCATCAGAAAGTGCGTCGCACCCATCCGCATCTTCAGTGTGGCGAACGGATGCTCGACGGTTTCGCGGCGCACACGCATGGCTTGCGGGGTCTGATCGAGCCGCGTCTGCGCGGCCTCGACGACGTGTTCGTGTTCCCAGCGTTTGATACGGCGTTCGTTGGACGTTGTGCACTGATCCTTGAACCGGCAGGTGCGGCACGCCTTCGTCAAGTAAATCCGCATTTTCTGGCCATCTTCATCAGCGGTGAAGTGGTGCGCCAGCTTCTCGCCGGCCGGGCAGCGATAGACATCGTCCTTGGCCAAATAAACAAAATCAGGCTTCCCAAAACGGCCTGCCGACTTGGCGTTCGAGGTTTGCGGCTTGGGCAGCGTGACTGCGACGCCGGCCTGTTCGCAGGCCAGGATTTCCTCACCTTTAAAATAGCCCCGATCCGCAACGACTTCCAAGTTATCGCTGCGCAGCGCGGCTTTCGCCGCCTGCGCCATCGTCGCCAGTTGCGATCTATCGGTGCCGACGTTGGTGACCTCATGCGCGACGATCAGATGGTTCGTGATGTCGACCGCACTTTGCACGTTATAGGCAACCATCCCTGAGCCGCGCCCGCTCGTTGCCATCGAGCGGCAATCGGGATCGGTCAGCGATATCTGCTTGTCGGGCGAGGCGAGCAATGTCTTTTCAATCGCGGCCAGCCGCTTCACTTCTTCGTCGAGCTTCGCCAGCTTTTCCTTAAGCCGTGTCTTGGTAAGCAGCGCTGTTTCCGACGGTTCTTCTCCTGCGGCAGTCTGGCGGTCGGCGGTATCCAGTTGGCTCATGTAGCGTGCCACGCTCTCTTCGATCTGCTTCTGGCGACGTTGGATCTTGCCCTGCGTGAAGTTGTTGTCACGACTGTTCACGGCCTTGAACTTGCTGCCGTCGATGGCAACGCTGGCCTTTGCCAGCAGGCCCATCTTGCGGCACAACTCGACGAAGCGCGCGCAAACCTTCTTGATCGCGGGGCCATTGTCCTTGCGGAAGTCGGCGATGGTTTTGTGATCCGGCGCCAGCCGTCCGGTCAGCCACATCACCTCAACATTGCGGCCGGCCTCGCGCTCCAGCCGCCGGCTCGATTGGACCCGGTTGAGATAGCCGTAAATGTAGAGCTTGAGCATCGGCGAAGGATGGTACGCCGGCCGGCCGGTCGCTGCAGGATCGACCCCTTCAAAGCCCAGATCCCGCAAATCCAGTGCCTCAACGAACACATCGACCGCACGAATAGAATTACTCTCGTCGATCCAATCATCGAGGCATTCCGGCAACAGCGTGGTCTGCTGGCGATCCGCCCCTTGAACGAAACCCTGCATCGCTTCCCCCGCCGATTCAGCAGGAGAAGTATACCATGGGGTTTTCACACAGCCTGGACCCTTAGCGGAAGTAGCACCTTTTGACGAACGGTCTGTCGTTCGCCAAATACCGCGGTCGTGAAACGGCGGTTGTGCGACACCTGAGGATGGTTCTACTGAGCCATACTCCCTCCTGTGTGTACCGAAAACTCAAACCCGGACGATGGTGGGCCCGCAGATCAACCGACATCGCCGCTAGCCATTCGCGTCGGCCGGATGCAGACTGTGCAGCGAAAAAATGTCGATCGGGGGAAACAATGGCTGTTCCTCACCCAGGTGAAGCGGCACACACCAAAGGTCTTCCGGTCGTCGCCACACTGGGCGCACTCGGCGTCGTCTATGGCGACATCGGCACCAGCCCGCTCTATGCCCTGAAGGAGGCGGCCAAGGCCGCCGCCCATGGCGGGGCGATCACGTCACAGGCTGTCCTCGGGGTGGTGTCGCTGATCCTGTGGGCGCTGATCCTGATCATCTCGATCAAATACGCGCTCTTGATCATGCGCGCCGACAACCGCGGCGAAGGCGGCATCGTCGCGCTGCTGGCGCTGCTGTCGGCGCGCAACGCCCAGCCCGGAACGTGGCGGGCTCAGCTACTGATCGTCGGGCTCGTCGGCGCCGCCCTGCTCTACGGCGACGGCGCGATCACGCCGGCGATCTCGGTGCTGAGCGCGATCGAGGGCCTCAAGGTCGATGCGCCGTCGCTGGCGCCGGTCGTGGTACCCGTGACGATCGTCATCCTGATCGGCCTGTTCCTCATGCAGAAGCAGGGCACTGGGGTCATCGGGCAGATCTTCGGGCCGGTGATGGTCGGCTGGTTCGCCATTCTCGCCGCGCTCGGCATCCACGGCATTATCAAGGCGCCGGCGGTGCTGGCAGCGCTGAGCCCGCTCTCCGCGTTCGACTTCCTGATCCACCAGGATTTCCACATCAGCTTCGCCATCCTCGGCGCGGCCTTCCTGGCGGTCACCGGCGGTGAAGCGATGTACGCCGACATGGGCCATTTCGGACGGGTGCCGATCCGGCTCGCCTGGTTTGCAGTTGCGCTGCCGGCGCTGGTGCTGAATTACTTTGGGCAGGCAGCTCTGCTGATCACTGATCCGACCGCGATCGACAATCCCTTCTATCAGCTCGCACCCGATTGGATGCAATTTCCGCTGGTCGCGCTCGCGGCGATTGCCACCGTGATTGCGTCGCAGGCGATCATTTCGGGCGTGTTTTCCTTGACCCAGCAATCGATCCAGCTCGGCTTTCTGCCGCGCATGCACATCAAGCACACCACCAGCCACGCCATCGGCCAGATTTATGTGCCGCTGGTGAACTGGCTGCTCGCCGCCGCGACGCTCGGGGCCGTGATCGGCTTCGGTACATCCGACGCGCTGGCAGGCGCCTACGGCATCGCGGTGTCGCTGCTGATGGCCATCACGACGCTGCTCGCGGCGCTGGTTGCGCTGCAATGGGGTTACCATCCGATCGTCGTCATCCCGGTCAACGGCTTCTTTTTTGTCATCGACCTCATCTTCTTTGCGGCGAATTCGACCAAACTGTTCGAGGGCGGCTGGTTCCCGCTGGTGCTCGCGACCGCCGTGGCATTCGTGATGCTGACCTGGCGGCGCGGTGCCAAGCTGGTCGAGGGGGCCCGCCGCAACTTGCGCCAGCCGGAAGCAGACCTGATCGAGACCGCCACCAGCGGATGCCAGGCGCGACTACCCGGTACCGCTGTGTTTCTTGCATCCGCGGCCAATGGCGTGCCACTCGCGCTGACGCAATTCATCCGGCACAATCACGTGATGCACGAGCGTATTATACTCCTCACTGTCGTTATCGAGGAGACGCCGCGTATCACCGACGAGGATCGGGTGGTTGTGATTGAAGTGATCAAGGGTATTACGCGCGTCATTCTCCACTTCGGCTTCATGGAAAGCAACATCACGATCGCAGCAGGATTTCAGGCCGCCTGCGATCAAGGAAAAATATGCGGCATCGATCCCGCAAAGATCACTTATTATGTCGGCCGCGAGACGATTATCCCGAGTGACGAGATCGTGGGCATGGCAGTATGGCGGGAGACTCTCTTCGCATTTTTGCAGCACAACGCCAAAGGCTCCGCAACCTTCTTCGGCGTGCCCGCGAGACAGTGGTGGAATTTGGCACCGAAATCGAGATTTGAGAGCTTTGGCGAGAACGATCGGACAACAGATCGGCGTTCATTGCCAGGCATGAAGTTGGCCTTTGCTTGAACCCTCGACACGGCAAGCGTCTTCCGGAAACTCTCCCTCGGGGCTCAGGCCCAAAACTCTGCGAACCACCCAGGGCTTTGTAGGCCTCCGGCCTGCCGGAATGAGGACATCGCTTCGTCGTTTGCTGTGGTGCATGAGTCTGGTTGTGGCAGTGCGCCCCGAAGGCGCGGATCACTAGTGGAGGAAGATTCCACCCAGAGAGTTGACGATTGATCTGGTAGCTGACGAGCGGTTCGGCCGGGTAACCGGCAGGGCTGGAGCCTCGTGACAAAGGCCGCTTTTAGGCGGTTGAGCAATCCGGCGGGCCGTAACGTGAGTGAAGCCTGAGCAGGCCTCGAAAGTGACAATGCGGATGCCGACCCTCCTGCCATTTGGGGAAGGCTGTATGAGCGGGGAAGCAATCGACACGCGCACCCGCTTGATCCGCCGGGGTAGTGGGCACGGCACGTCGGAAAGGTGGTTCGGGTAATCGGGGGAGACCCGTCAAGGGTGAGGGTAGCGGCCTCAACGTCGCGAAAGGCGGCGGCCATGGCGGGAGTCGGACGGGGTCGTATGACCGTTGAAGCCGGGTAATGCTGGCTGAGGAAAGGGCCCCGACTTCTGGTGCGCTTTCGAAGATGGCTAGGTCGTGGTGATTGGCGATGAGCCTGCAAACACCATCAAAGACAGGAGCCGCCGGAGATTGCTGTGTCGAGGGGCGAAGGAGAGTTACTCACTGCGCGGAAGCCGCGTGCGGTTAGTTTGCTCTCCGTGTGCCTCACGGTGAAGCCAGTCGGAGAGCCGGATGCCTTAATCGGGCACGTCCGGTTCGATGAGCGGGGATGGGAAACGGAGCGTTGCCGAATGGCCCAAGCTACCGCGCCCATCCTCGACTCTACCGAAACGGACATGGCCGCGCTGGCCGACGATGTCCGCTGTCGGGGGTACAGCGGAAGTCGTCGCTCGACTCGTTGGCATCATCGATGGGTGGCTCGACGCCTTGGTCACAAGTTCGAAAATATTTCGAACGTAGATGATGATTGTCAATGAAGGACCGCTCTTGGCGCGAAGCGGACATGCGGCCAGCGCTCTCTTCAAGTTCGCGTGCGCTGATTTCTAGAGCCAGACATTTTTGTCTTTTCGCGGCCGCAATTCAATGGTGCGTACGCGCTGTTCCACATACGAAATCCGCCGATAAAGGCATAGGCATTGTTGCCAGCCCGGCATCCTTTCGGCAGTTTAGTCAGATGCACGAGATTTCCGCCGCCGATGACTACATCCTCGGGTTCGGTGGCCGCGACCAATCGTTCGATCACATCATTTGCGAGCTTCCGCCAGCGCTTTTTACCGACGCGTTCGAGGCCCCTGTCGCCAACGTAATCTTCATAGGTGCCCTTCTTGTAGGGCAAATGGCCGAGCTCCATCGGTTCGACAATGCCGTTCACGATCATTGCAGAGCCGAGTCCCGTTCCCAATCCCAGGAACAACATCTTGCCGCCCCGGTAGCTGCCGAGAGCCTGCATCGCTGCATCGTTGACGACCCTTACCGGCAGGCCAAATGCCGGAGCAAAATCGAACCCCATCCAGCCAGGTCCGAGATTGTGAGGCTCGGCGACGGGGCGGCCGTGGAGAACCGGTCCGGGAAAGCCGACCGATACCACGTCGTAGGCCCAATCCTTCGCAAGTTTCTTAACGTCGGAGACCATTTGCCGTGCCGTCATGCTTGGTCCGGAGACGATCTCTCGCTTCTGCTTCTGGCCGGTGGCAAGTATTTTGACGTGAGTCCCGCCGACATCGACAGCTAAGATTTTCATACACGAAGCTCGTTAACGGTCATCTGCATTGGCAGTTACAAACTTGTGGGATCACATTTGAGGCGGCGCTAAACCACAGCCTAGGAGCGAAGTTCCTGACACCTGCCATTGTCGATGAACCTACATAAATTGAAAAAGTTCCGCCTGCGGAACAAACATTGGATAGGCCGCAAAAGCAGATCACAGGGCCTTTTCTAAATCGTCCTATTTCGTCGCGGACCCACAGCTATCAGGTCGGGGACTGCCGGCCGCCGCTGGCGTGAAGCGGCCGTTAGTCGAGTATGCGATCTACGTGGTTCACGGAACCAAGAAGCGGCGACCAATCGTCCGGCACCTCATCGGAGGCGCGCTTGGCATCCTCGCGCAAGCGATCGGGAGAGCCTCCAAGGGAAGCCGCGACATTGCCGGCATTCTCGCAACGTCATTGCGGCGTAGTTCGTTCCGTTCATCGGCGACTGACGCATATGCAACTCCATGAACCCGATTGGGGCGAGAGCCATGAACCTTCGTATCGGCTCGTGACCCCTTTGGATGCCCTACGTTTACCCTCGTTCAATTGAGCCGCTGATCGCGATCGGTTTAGATAGGGCGTGCGGTAGCTCTCCCGCTATCGCTGCCCTCCTGGGGCGTTTCCTCCCTAGACTTGGGCCGCTTGCGGCAATGTAGGCGGCCCTTCTTTCTCGCGCTGACGACCAAGGCCAATCTCGAGTGGAGGACGGCATAATGTTGTTATTCATCTATTGGTCCGTAATGTTGGACCCTGCAACCTGGTCGCCGAATAGCGTGCCGTTGCAGCGTGATCAGGATTAAGTCCAAGGTCGATGGAATTACGGTCACTATCTTCCTTGCCATCCCTGAATTCTCGGAACGCATCGAGAAAGAAAGTTTGCCAATAGGGATCGGTGAACTCCGCGATGCCAGTGTTCCGCTACAAGGGAAGTCGTCGCTCGATTCGTTTCCATCATCGAGGGTGGCTCGATTCCTTGGCCGCAAGTCCGAAATATTTCAAATGTAGACGATGATTATCAAGGAAGGACCGCTCTTGGCGCAAAGCGGCCGTAGGCTGGCGGCATTTCTGCGTTTGCGTGTCACGTGCCTCGACATCATCACTCTGCTGGATGCGGCGCGTAGGAGGGATCGCGTGCGGCCGCGCGAACGGAGCGGCGCACATGGGAGAACCACGGATAGAGGGCAGGGAGCACCAGCAACGTGAGCAAGGTCGCGCTGATCAGTCCTCCGATGACAACGGTCGCAAGCGGGCGCTGCACTTCGGCGCCGGAGTTCGTCGAAAGCGCCATTGGAAGGAAGCCGAGGCTGGCAACGGTCGCCGTCATCAGCACCGGGCGCAGCCGCGTCATCGCAGCTTGCCAAGCCGCTGCGACGGCGGCGAGTCCTTCCTTGCGCCGTTCCTCCATGTAGCTCACCATCACGACGCCATTCAGAATGGCAATGCCGAACAAGGCGATGAAGCCGACCGCGGCCGAGATGCTGAATGGCATGCCTCGTAGCGCCAGGGCGAAGATCCCGCCGACGGCTGCGAACGGTACATTGAAGAAGATCAGCGTCGCGAGCCGCGCGCTGCCGAACATCAGATGGAGCAGCAGGAAGATGACTGCGAGCGCCACCGGCACGACGGTCGACAGCCGCGCCATGCCCTCCTGCAGATTCTGGAAACTCCCACCCCAGGAGATCGTATAACCCGGCGGCAGATGGACCTGAGCTGCAACCGCCTGTTGTGCGTCTGCCACGAAGCCTGCGAGCGGCCGCGCGCGCACGTTAGCCTGCACCTTGATGATGCGTTTGCCCTGCTCGCGTTCGATCTGGGCAGGACCAGGCTCCCAGCTGACGTCGGCCAGATCGCTAAGCGCAACCGAAAGGCCGGCGCCGTTGCTCACACGCAGCGCCCGGATACGGGCGATGCTGTCACGGTCCTGCGGCGCCAACCGGACGCGGATGTTGTACCGCTCTTCCCCGTCCTTCATGGTGCCCACCGTGCGTCCGCCGAGCGCTTCGACAAGGTCAAGCACCTGGGTCGCGTTGAATCCGTGACGGGCGATGGCATCGCGATTGACGACGACGCGCAGATAAGGCTGGCCGACGGTTTGCTTGGCCTGCACGTCGGCGGCGCCAGGAACGCTCGACACCACGCGCGCCACATGGTCGCCAAGGTCGCGGAGTGTCGCCGTATCGGTCCCGTGGATGACGATGGCAAGGTCCGCCATCACGCCCTGCAGCAGGTCGTCCATCCGCATCTCGATCGGCTGCGCCCAGCTCTGGGTAATTCCGGGCACGCTTTCATCCAGAGCCTGCTTGTAGGCTTCGATCAGCCCGGCCTCGGTCTGCGCGGTCTGCCATTCCGACTTCGGCTTGAGAATGATGAAGGTGTCGCTTTGCTCGACTCCCATGGGGTCGGTCGGGATCTCCGAGCTGCCGCCAAGCGTGACGACGGTCTGGACCTCGGGGAATTTCTTCAGCGTCTTCTCCACCATGGTCTGTGTGGCGATGGCGGATTCGAGCGAGATGCCGGGCACTTTGGTCGTGGTGACGGTTAGCGCACCTTCCTCCAGGCGAGGCAGGAACTCCGCGCCGAGGTTTGAGCCGATCGCGAGCGCGCTGCCCAGCATCATCGTCGCTACCAAGATCGTGATGGCGGGATGGCGCATCGTCCTCGCGAGCACGGGCGCATAACCGCGGCGGGCGACTCCGATGATGCGGCTGTCCCGTTCGGCGACCGGCCTGCGAAGGAAGAATGAAGCGAGCACCGGCATGAGCGTGAGCGTCAGCACGAGCGATGCGACCAGCGCGAACATTACCGTCAGCGCCATTGGGCGGAACATCTTGCCCTCGACGCCCTGCAGGCTGAGGATCGGCAGATAGATCAACGTGATGATCGCGACCGCAAAGGCGACCGGTCGCGCCACATCGTGCGCGGCCTCGCGCACCACCTGCGCCGCGGGGAGGGAAGGCGCCTCGGCGCGGCGACGCACGATGTTCTCGATCATCACCACCGCCCCGTCGACCAGGAGGCCAAAATCGATGGCGCCGAGGCTCATCAGGTTGCCCGACAGTCCGGTGAAATACATCGCGGTGATGGCGGCCAGCATCGAAAGCGGAATCGCCAGCGCCACGATGATGGCGGCGCGGAAATTGCCCAGCAGCAACAACAGGACGGCGATGACCAGGAAGGCGCCCTCAGCCAGGTTGTGGGCCACGGTCTCCAGAACGCGGTCGATCAGATCGGCGCGATTGTAGTAGGGAACGATGCTGACACCGGGCGGCAGCGTTTTGTTGATCTGTTCGACGGCGGTACCGAGCCGCTGCGCGACCACGCGCGTGTTCTCGCCCAGCGTCATGAGTGCGACGCCCACCACCGCTTGGCCGTTGCCTTGGTTGGTAACCGCGCCGAGCCGCGGCATCGGCGCCTCCACCACCTCGGCGACGTTCTTGACGTACAGTGGCGAACCGCCGGCTGCCGTGCGCAGGACGATATTGCCAATATCGCCGATCGATTCCAGCAGTCCTTCGCCGCGGATGACAGCCTGCTCGCCGTTGCGAGCGATCGTCGCACCGCCGGTAGCGCGGTTGTTCTGCGCCACCGCGTTGTAGATGTCCTCGATCGACATTCCAAAGCGCGTCAACGCGCTCTGGGAGACACGGACCTCGTAGGTCTTGAGTTCGCCGCCGTTGACATTGACCTCAGTGACGCCCGGGACCAGCTTGAGCTGCGGCGCGACCTGCCAATCCAGGATCGAGCGCAACTGCATGAGCGAGTAGTTCTTGCCCTCGACCCTGAACTGGTAGATCTCGGAGAGGCCGTCGGAGAGCGGGCCGAGCCTGGGCGCCCCTGCTTCTGCGGGCAGCGCTGCCTGGCTCAGCCGCTGCGCTACAAGCGTGCGGTCGGTCAGGATGTCGCCGCCGTCAGCGAACTTCACATAGATGACGGAAAGCCCGTAGCGAGAAATCGAGCGGTAGCTCGTCATGCCCGGCAGGCCCTGCAGCGCGAGCTCGATCGGCGTGGTGATCGAACGCTCCACGTCCAGGGGGGCGAGCCCTGCCGCTTGGGTGGTGACCAGCACCTGAAGCGGCGAGATGTCCGGGTCGGCGTCAAACGGCAGGCGCTGCATGCTCAAAAGACCGGCGGCGACAAGCGCGGCGATGAGCATGAGCACGACCATGCGGTTGCCAAGGGCGGCATCGACAATTCTGTTGATCATGGCGATCTCACCCTTAGCCTTGGTCCGGAATGGTGGATTGCATCAGGGTCGCCTTCAGCCAATAGCTGCCTTGGCCGACGACCGGCGTCCCAGCCGCGAGTCCGCTCGTGATTTGCGTCTTTCCGTTCGCGATCAGGCCCGTATGGACCGCGCGCCAGGCGAACCGGCGGTCCGCCGTCGGGATGAACACGACACTCTGCCCATTGACTTCCTGCAGGCTTTCGCTCGGCACCGTGACACCGTCGTCTCCCTGCGGTGAGAGAATCGTGACGGTCGCGAACATGTTCACGCGCAGCGCGTCGTCCGGATTTGGCACCTCGCACCGTATTTTGGCCATTCCGGTGGTCGGCTCGATCGCGTCGGGAATGTAGGTGACATGACCGGTAAAAACGCGCCCTGGAAAGGCGTTCACTCTCACTTCCACGGCGTCCCCGACCTTGACCAAGCCGAGATCCTTCTCCGCCACGTCGGCCTGAACCCAAACGGTCGAAAGGTCGGATACGGTGAAGATCGGCGTCGCCGGATCCACGATCTCTCCGGTTGCGACAGCGACCGAATCAACGACCCCTGCAAATGGCGCGACGATGGCGCCGCGGGAAACCGCCGGCGGCTGATCGCTTGACGAGCCGGAGTCAGCAGCGGCAGGGCGCACGGGCAATAGCCGGGCCTCTTCTTCGTGGTACTGCCGCAACTGCGCTTCCTTGGTGCGGAGATCGGCTTCCATGGTGGCCACGGTGGCGCGCCGGGCTTCGAGCTCGGCCTGGGTCACCAGGTCGCTGCGAATAAGGTTTGCCGCGCGGTCATAAGCAGCACTAGCCGCTGCGAGTTGCGCTTTTGCCTGACTGAGCGCCGCCTCGGCGCTCAGAACCCTGCTATGGGCGGCACTGAGGTCGAAATTGTCGAGCACCGCAAGACGTTGACCTGCAACGACCCGATCGCCGGCGGTTACATCGACTGTCTCGATCCGGCCGCGCGCCGTAGGCTTGATGCGGGCAAGGTGGAGCTGATCGTATCCGACGCTACCTGTCGCGGACACGGCGCGCACCAGCGGCCCGGCCTTCGCCTGCCCAATCTGCAATTGCAGGTTCGCCAGCTTCGGCTCGGAGAGAGTAATTGTGGCGGGCAACTCCGGAACGGCGGCAACTGCCGAAGGGGCGCTCACGGGCACGGCGATCGAGGCGGACGGCAACGAACGGCCCGCCGCAAATCCCGCGGCTACGGCGATAGCGACCGTCGCGACACTGAGCAGCAAGCGCTTCACAATCGGTAGCCTCCCAGGAAGGAGGGACCGATTGTCGGACTCCGACCAATGGATCGCGAATACGTGAGCTGTGCGTGATAGGCTTGTATGAATCATCTTCCCGCTCCGACGAAATATCGTTGGCCGGCATCGTTAGCGGGCTTTTCTGACGCCGGCCTGAAGGCTATCTGCTTGACGTTCAGGCTGGCGTCAGCTTTCTCCTGCAATTAACCCTCATGACGACGAGCGGGCCCATGCGAGTCTTGCTAATTGAAGACGAACCACATCTCGGATCGGCTGTGCAGGAGCATGTTCGCGCGGCAGGACATGCGGTCGACTGGTTCGAAAGGCTAGAGCCGGCGGAGCACGCGGTGCGCACGGTATCTTACGACGCGCTGCTGCTTGATCTGCACCTGCCCGATGGGCGCGGCCTGGATTTCCTGCGCAAACTTCGCCGCCGCGGTGATGTGCTGCCGGTCGTCATCCTCACCGCGCGCGATTTGGTCAGTGACCGGATCGAGGGGCTTAAGGCCGGCGCCGACGATTACATCGTCAAACCTTTCGACCTCGACGAAGTGAATGCACGTTTGGAGGCCGTCAGCCGCCGGTATTTCGGCAAAGCAGTGCCGGTCGTTCAGGTCGGTCCGGTGGAGCTGGAGTGGGAATCGAAGGTGGCGCGGCTGGACGGGCGACCGATCGAACTAAGCGCGCGGGAGTGGGCCGTGATTGGAGTGCTGGGGCGACGACGGCAATCGACGGTGTCGAAAGAGCAAATCGAGGATGCGCTGTATGCGTTCGGGGAGGAAATCGAGAGCAACACCATCGAAGTTTATGTCAGCCGCATTCGCCGCAAACTCGGGCGGGATTTCATCCGCACGATACGCGGTCTCGGTTATCGCCTGGGAGACTAAGACGTGGCAGGCAGGAGTCTGGTTTCGCGGTTGATTTGGCTGTTGTGCTCGTCGATGGCGGGACTGTGGCTGCTGGGCAGCGTCACGGCAGGCATGCTCACGGTATTCGAGATCAATGAAAGGCTCGATAATGCGATAGAGGAAGTGGCTCAGCGGCTGCTGCCCGCGACATACGATGTCGTGCAGCAGCCGCAGGCCATGCAGCAGATGGTTCGGCAACTGGTCGCGACGACGGATCCGAAGGCTCTGGCCTATCAGATCATCGGTCCGACCGGCGAAATCGTCATGCGCTCTGACAATGCGCCAGAGACACCGTTTCAGGTCCCGCGCCAGACTGGCTTTCACGACATCCCGCGGTACCGGGTCTATGCTCAGCCTGCGGCTGCTGACGGGTATTTTGTTGAGGTCGCCGAGCCAGCAGCGCATCGCTCCGAGGCGCTATGGCGGGCCGTCGGGCTCACGGTCGGACCGCTGCTGCTTTTCTTGCCGTTGTCCTGGTTTTTGATCCGCTGGGCGGTGTTTCGGAGCATGAGCTCTTTGGACCGGTTGCGCTGGGAGATCGGTCATCGCGACGGCTCCAATCTGTCGCTGATCCCCGATATGGGCCTGCCGACCGAACTCGCTCCAATCCTTGCAGCAGTCAACCGGCTGCTGGAGCGGCTGGGGCGTGCGCTGGCGGCGGAACGCCAGTTCGCCGCGAACAGCGCCCACGAGTTGCGGACGCCAATCGCTGCCGTGCGGGCGCAGATGCAATTGCTCTCGGCACAGCTTGCCGGCACGCAGCACGCAGAACGTGCAGCGCGTGTCGTCAACCAAATAAAAGGGCTAAGCAGTCTTGCCGAGAAGCTGCTGCAACTATCGCGGACTGGCGCAGGAGTCGGGATGCAGCAGGATCCCGTCGATATATTGACTGTCCTACAAGTGCTAGTCGATGAGTTTCGCCGACGCGAGGACGTGGGAGACAGACTGGTCGTCAACGCGGAATGCCGGGACGAATTCATCGTGCTGGGGGAATTGGACATTCTCGGCATCACGCTCCGCAACCTGATCGAAAATGCTGTCCGTTATGGTGCGCCCGACGAGCCGATCGAGATCGTTATCGAGCGCGGCCGACAAATTCGGCTGCTCAATGGCGGCGCCATCATTTCGTCCGAGACTCTCGAAGGTCTGAAGAAACCTTTCGTTCGCGGATCATCGGTCGGCGCCGGCGGCGGTCTCGGGCTTGCCATTGTTGATAGCGTCATGAAGCAGATTGGTGGCAGCCTGACCCTCATTTCCCCTGTCATGGGCCGTGGCAGCGGCTTTGAGGCGCGCCTGGTCTTCCCTGAACCGAATTGAATAATTCGGATCACATCTTCAGGACCTGAGCGTTTGCCGGGCGCTCGTCAGTTGTCGAGCGACGTGGTTGAAATGCGCCTGTGTTCCGGTTGATCCTGAAGGCAGCGCTCCCTCGGAGCGCTCGGGCAACTGAGCAGGATAAGCATGACGGATTCTCCGCCATCCCGTCCTCCGCGCACTCCATAGCGAGCGACGGATCGTAGCCACAAAATGCGCCGTGATCCCACCCAATGCCATTCCTGCTTGGCCGCCTCTGGCGCGCAAGAGACCACCAGCTAACGCTCGCGTCAGCGGCTAGAGTTCGATCTGCTCGGCGATGTTTAGAGCGTCGTCCACCTCAATCCCAAGATATCGAACGGTGCTCTCCAACTTCGTGTGGCCGAGAAGGAGCTGAACCGCACGGAGGTTGCCGGTTTTGCGATAGATCTGGGTAACCTTGGTGCGTCGCATCGAATGCGTGCCGTAAGAGACCGATTCCAAGCCAATGCTGTCGACCCAGCGATGCACGAGCCGACCGTATTGTCGTGTGGATAGGTGAGGGCGCGCATGAAGTCGACTTGGGAATAAGTATCGACAGCCAGTTGTCCTGACCGTTCTTAGCCAGGCTTCAACAGAGACCCTTGTCTGCTCTGTAATTTCGAATTGGACTGGTCGGCCCGTCTTCTTTTGAACGATCGTTGCTCGATCCCGCACCTTGGCGCCTAAACAGACTTCATCCAAACGAAGCTTGACTAAATCGCAGGCGCGAAGTTTGCTGTCGATTGCTAAGTTGAAGAGTGCAAGGTCGCGCCATTTACGCGAGATCTCTAGGCGAACGCGAATGGACCAAACGTGTTGGGGTTGGAGCGGTTTCTTTTGACCGACGAGCAATCCCTTATTCCAAGGTCGTGGCCGGTCTTTGTCGACAACAGTAAGCATGACGCTTTCTCCACCATCCCGCCCTCCACGGCGTTCTATGGTGAGCGACGGATCGTAGCTACAAAAATGCGGCGTGATCTCATCCAAATGCCATTTCCGATTGGCCACTTCTGGCGCCAAGCGGACATTTCGATGGCGCACTTGAGTCCGCGATGAATTCAAAAACGGTCCTCGGTCTATCGTTGACGACCTTTCATTTATGAGCCTTTGCTCGTGCCACTTGCTTGTTCAACCCTTGGAGAATTCACGCTCGATTACCCCGATTGCGGACAAACCGTGACGAAATGTGCAAGTGGGGCATCGAGTGGGGATACTGGTGCACCACGCCGTGGAGTCGAGCTACTGCGTTGAAAACTGAAGAATACATTGGGGTCACTGATCTAAATGGGGCTCCGATTCGGAGCGGTTTTCCATGCTGCCGCCGGGTCCGCCGTTAATCACCTTTCGCTTTGGTTTTTTGGGTTAACACATTAGTTATTTTTTTGCGGGCATTTTGTGCTTCCATCAATCAGGGAGGCACTATGTCTGACGTCACCATTCCCGGCGGCAAAATTCGCGCTTTCGTTGAACGGATCGAAAATCTGGACACCGAATTGTTGGAGTTGAACGAACAAAAGAAGGAAGTGTTTGCGGAGGCTAAAGGGGAAGGGTTTGACGTGAAGATCCTCAAAGAGATCGTCAAACTTCGAAAGCAGGACCAGGAAGAGCGCGACGAGCGCGAGGGTCTGCTCGATCTCTATATGCGCGCCATGGAGCAGGCCGGGCCAGAGAAGGTCGCCAAGGCTGCATGATGAGGTAGGGCGGGTTCGTTCGCCGCAACTGTGGGTAATTCCATCACACCCCGAGACAGGCGCCTCCACCCGCACACTATGTGCCCCGAGACGGAAGCTCGGGAGGGCCTAGGGAACAGTCTCGAAGGCCACGCGGTGTAATTCCCGCGTGGGCCTTTGTCTTTTGTTGTCTGACCACAAAATGGGGACCGTGGGTGAACGGCCGCTTCTGGCGCAAAGCGGTCGTTGATCTGGATTGCGAGGCAATTATCCGAAAGGGCGCCGTGGCTCCAATGTCCGGTTTGTAGTTTGATTTTCATGCGGTATGCCGGAAAAGGAGACAGACAATATTGCCCACAGAAACATTCCCGCGGCGTTTGGTGCGTTCGACGCCAGCATCCACCTGGCAAGCTGCCGGTCACAGTCCGCTCTCGGGCGACCTTGCAGGCCATGACCAGGTCGGAGGCTTCTTTCCGCACGCAATGAAGCTTTCGGGAGGCACAGCAGCTAGATTTCTGTTCCAGAGCCTTGCAGATAGCCCTCCAGTTTCGGATTTGGCATGATGATCGATGCGACGAAAGCGATGGCGCACATGAAGGTCACATACCAGTAGAAATTTGACTCGGTTCCGCTATCCTTGAACAACAGCGCCACATATTCGGCGGAGCCGCCGAAGATCGCGTTGGCGATCGCATAGGCAAGGCCGACGCTCATCGCTCGTACTTCGGGCGGAAACATTTCCGCTTTCACCAGTCCGCTGATTGACGTGTAGAATGACACGATGGCGAGCGCCAGGACGATCAAAGCATACGCCGCGAAGGGGCTCTTGACGTCGGCGAGAGCGTACATGAGCGGCACCGTGAAAACGGTTGCCAGTCCGCCGAACAGCAGCATCGATGTCTTACGGCCGAGGCGATCTGAAAACGCTCCGAACGGCGGCTGCATGACCATGTAGGTGCACAGTACCGCGGTCATCACCGCATTGGCGGTCCGATCGTTCATATGCGCGGTGTTGATCAAATATTTCTGCATGTAGGTGGTGAATGTGTAGAAGATCAGCGAGCCGCCGGCGGTAAAGCCGAGAACGATCAGGAAAGCCCGGGTATGATGTTTGAAAATTTCGCGCAACGAGCCGGCTTCCTTGCGCGAACGGGTTTCGGCCGAAGAAGTCTCGGTGAGCGTGGTGCGCAGAAACAACGCGACCACCGCGAAGATAGCTCCAATAAAGAACGAGATACGCCATCCCCAAGCTCTCAGTTCGGAGTCGGACAGCATCAGCTGAACAATCAAGACTACCAGTGAGGCGAGCAACTGGCCGCCGATCAGCGTGACATATTGAAACGACGCGTAAAAGCCGCGCTTACCTGGCAGCGCTACTTCGCTCATGTAGGTTGCGCTGGTGCCGTACTCGCCGCCGACCGACAGTCCCTGCACCATGCGTGCGAGCAGCAGCAACACAGGTGCCGCCGTTCCGATGGTCTCATAGGTCGGCAGTACGGCGATGGCGAGCGACCCCGCGCACATCATCAGCACCGAGATCATCATTGAGTTCTTTCGGCCATATTTGTCGGCGACGAAGCCGAAAACATAGCCGCCCACCGGCCGCATCAGAAAGCCGATCGCGAACACCGCCGCAGTCTGCAAAAGTTGCGTGGTTTGATTGCCCTTGGGAAAGAACGCCGGTGCGAAATAGAGCGCCGTGAAGGCGTAGGCATAGAAATCGAACCACTCGACGAGGTTCCCTGACGAACTCGCGAAAATAGCCCAAATTCGTCGGCGGCGGTCCGCGCGATCATGAAGCGTCGCTGCGCCGAGGGTCATCGTCTCGCTGGTCATCGGTATGCCTCCCCGCTGAGATTGTTTATTTCTCGTTTTTTGGACCAGGAACCTAGAACGAATTGCGCCGCAATGGCTTTTAGGTCCTCGACAGCTTCGGCTTCAGCGTTCTGTCTCTCGCCTGCTTCGGCTAGGTTGAAACAGCACGTGGCAATCGAGTTCGGGCCACGAGAGACGTTGACAGGTTATACGATCCGTCGTCACTTTGAAGCTAATAAGCAGCGGCCGCGTTGTTGCAGCGCGATGGGCGCCTCCCTGAAAGGCGCGTTCGTGCGAAGCACAGAGGGAGCAAGCATGTCAGCCCAAGCTGCAGACGCAATCCCGTCGGGCGCGAGCGGTCTTCAAGACCTTCAAGAGGAAGCCGGATTGCACAGCCGCCAATACGTCAGCGGTTCCAGCCGGAGCGGTGGCTACCCAGTGACCGCGCAAAGCAGCCGTTCGCCAGGACAACGACGCCAGCCAAGTGACAGCACGGCACCCTCGCCTCGTCGACGGAGTTGCATACCGGCCCGCGCAACCGATTTTTCCGGCCACCAAGCGTCTGACAGGCATTATCTTGTGCCATGTCCCACCCCCGGTTGCGAACGAGCTACGCCATGAACCTCTTTTAGCCCATACACCGTGGGAGCGGCGGTCGGTGCTGCAGGCTTCGGCATATGGCGAACATGTCGCGAGCATATGTAGAAAACACCGGCAGATTTCGATGTCGCCATTGCAATGGTTCTACATCTCAACTTGCAGTGACCGGCTCGCTATCGTAGTTGTCGGTAATGGTCTTGTTTATCGTCCGCAGACTGTGGCTGGCCGCCTTGGTGTGCCTGACCGTACTGGTCGTCAGCTTCATCCTGACACGCCTTTCCGGCGATCTGGCCGCGTCGATCGCAGGCCCGAACGCTTCGGCGGCCGATGTCGCAATCATTACCAAGAATTATGGCCTCGACCGCCCTTTGGTGGTGCAGTTTCTCGAATGGGCCAGCCACGCCGCCGAGGGCGATCTCGGCCGATCCTTCCTCTACCATGTCCCGGTCTGGGGACTTATCCGCGATCGATTACCGGTCACTCTGACGCTTGGCCTGACCGGCCTTGCGATCGCGCTGTTGGTCGCGCTGCCGCTGGGCATTCTGGCGGCGGTGCGTGAGGGCACGGCGACGGACCGAAGCATCATGATGGTGGCCCTGCTCGGGCAGGCGATGCCGGGTTTCTGGTTTGGCCTGGTCATGATCGTCCTCCTGGGCGTCGACTTGCAATGGCTGCCGATTTCGGGCGTGGACACATGGCAAGGCTACATCATGCCGGGGGTCGTGCTGGCCTTTTCGGCAATCCCAGCCTTGATGCGCCTGACCCGCTCGGGAATGATCGACGCGCTGGCGGCGGATTACATTCGCACCGCGCGCGCGAAGGGACTGAGCCAAGCGAAGATCATCCTCAAACACGCCCTGCGCAATGCGGCGATGCCGGTGGTCTCCATCGCGGCGGTGCAGCTCGGCTTTATGTTGGGAGGATCCGTGGTGATCGAGTCTGTCTTCGCGCTGCCGGGCGTCGGCTATCTGGCCTGGGAATCGATCACCAAGGATGATTTTCCGGTGGTCCAGGCCGTCGTGCTGTTTTTGGCCGTCATCTACATAGCCCTGACCTTGCTGGCGGACATGATGAATGCGCTGCTCGATCCGAGGTTGCGTGGATGAGTGACAGTGTGATTGCACCAGAGGTAATCAAACAACATCTGCCGGCCCGCCGGCGGTTACCCGCCTTTCGTCACCTCGCCACGCTGCTCGGCGCCGTGATCATCGGGACCGCAGTGCTGGTCGCGATTTTCGCACCCTATCTGGTGCCGCATGATCCATTCGCTCAGGATCTCAACCAGCGCCTCATTCCTCCGGTGTGGATGGAAGGCAGCCAGCCGACGCATCTATTGGGCACGGATCAGATCGGCCGCGATTACCTGTCGCGCCTGATCTACGGCACGCGCATTTCCATGCTGATCGGCGTGCTGACCGTTATCACATCCGGTGTCATTGGCATCACGCTGGGAATCATCGGCGGGTTCTATGGCGGGCGCACCGACGACGTCGTGATGTTCCTGACCACCTGCCGCCTGTCGATCCCGCTGATCCTGGTGGCGTTGACGGTGGTGGCGCTGGTTGGCAGTTCGCTTGCGGTGGTGATTCTCACGCTCGGGCTGTTGCTATGGGACCGCTTCGCCGTGGTGGCGCGCACCACCGCGATGCAGGTGCGCAACCTCGATTACATCGCCGCCGCCCAGGCGGCCGGTGCATCGCGCATCCATCTTCTGTTGCGCGAGGTGCTTCCCAACATTGCCAATCATTTGGTGGTGGTGGCAACGCTGGAAATGGCACTGGCGATCCTGCTTGAAGCGGCCTTGTCATTTCTCGGCCTTGGCGTGCCGCCGCCGTTGCCGAGTTGGGGGCTGATGATCGCCGAGGCCAAGGAATACATGTTCTTCAGTCCATGGGTGATCATGACCCCGGGGGTCGCGCTGTTCGTCCTGGTGCTCGGAATCAACCTGCTGGGTGACGGGCTGCGCGACATGCTGGGCGCGGATCTGCGGCAATGACATCCTTGATACCGGACCCAGTCCTCAGCGTCGCCAATCTGCGCGTGTCGTTCGGCGGGCGAACCGAAGCGGTGCGCGGCGTATCACTGGCGGTGGCGCGCGGCGAAACCCATTGCATGGTCGGCGAGTCCGGTTGCGGCAAATCCATCTCGGCGCTGTCGGTGATGAACCTGTTGCCGCGTGGGGCCACCCGCACCGCCGATCACATCCGCTTTCACGGACAGGATCTGCTGGGTCTGTCGGAGCGCCAGATTGCACGGCTGCGTGGCGACAAGATTGCGATGATCTTCCAGGAACCGATGACGAGCCTGAACCCTGCCTACACGATCGGGTCGCAAATGTCCGAGGTGTTCGAACGCCATCGGCGGGCCACGCGACGGCAGGCCATGGACCGGGCGGCCGAGTTGCTGGCGCGCGTAGGCATCACCGCGCCCGGGATGCGCCTCGGCCAGTATCCCCATCAACTCTCGGGCGGCCTGCGACAGCGGATGATGATCGCCATGGCGCTGATGTGCGATCCGGAGCTCTTGATCGCCGACGAGCCCACAACGGCCCTCGATGTGACGGTGCAGGCGCAGATCCTGCGGCTGCTGCAGAAGCTGCAGCAGGAGCTGGGGCTGGCATTGCTGTTGATCACGCATGATCTCGGTGTGGTGGCGCGCATGGCGCAGCGTGTCTCGGTGATGTACGCCGGCGAGGTGGTCGAAACCGGCACGGTGGCCGAGGTGTTCGCAGCACCCAAGCACCCCTACACGCGCGGGCTGTTGGACTGCATTCCCGTGCCCGGCAAGACGCGGACGGGCGAGCCCCTTGGCAGCATTCCGGGCGTGGTGCCGCGCATACCGCCGGGCTTCGTCGGTTGCGGGTTTCGTGACCGCTGTGCCTGGGCCATGCCGGAATGTGCCGAAACTGTGCCGCTGCGCGACGCCGGCGGCGATCATCGCTATCTCTGCCGGCTGCCGCCGGATTGGAAGCGGGCTGCCGCGGCATGACCTATGCGATCGAAATTCGGAATGTGTACCGCGAATTCCAGCAGCGCGGCGGTATGGGTACCCGTCGCCCGGTGCGCGCGGTGGACGGAGTGACCTTCTCGCTCCCGGCGGGCGATGTGCTGGGTGTGGTGGGCGAGTCCGGCTGCGGCAAGTCAACGCTTGCCCGTCTCATCATGGGCCTGCTGCCGCCAACTTCTGGCGAAGTTCTGGTAGATGGACGCAGCCTCAATGGCATGGATCGACGCGAACGCGCCCGAATGATCCAGCCCGTGTTCCAGGACCCGTACTCCTCGCTCAACCCGCGCCAGCGCATTCGAGATATCGTCGGGCTGCCACTGGCCGCCCAGGGCGATCAGCCCAAGGCGCGGCAAGCCGATCGCGTCATGGAGATGCTGGCGCGCGTTGGAATTTCCAGCGAGATGGCCGAGCGCATGCCTGGCCAGCTCTCCGGCGGACAGCGGCAGCGCGTGGCCATCGCGCGGGCGCTGGTGCTGCATCCGCGCATTGTGGTGTGCGACGAGCCCACCAGCGCGCTCGATGTGTCGGTGCAGGCGCAGATTCTCAATCTGCTGGCGGAATTGCGCGGCGAGCTTGGACTGACCTATCTTTTCATCAGCCACAATTTGGCGGTGGTGGAACACATTGCGACCGAAGTGGCGGTGATGTATCTCGGCCGGATCGTCGAGCAGGCGCCGGTGCGGGAGCTGTTCCGCACCCCCACGCACCCCTACACAAAGGCGCTGCTGGCCTCGGTCCTGACACCGGATCCGGCGCTGGGGATTCCCGATGTCGGTCTCGGCGACGCCTATCCGGATCCCACCAACATCCCGCCGGGTTGTCGTTTCCACCCGCGTTGCCCGAGCGCCCTGGCGAAATGCGCGGCAACGATGCCCGACAACATTCGCAAGGATGGCCGCCTGGTCGAGTGTCTGCTGGCGGTTCCGGCATAAGGCAAGCGCCACCGCATCCAGATTTGATGCGGCCGCGCCGGCTGTCGAGATCGCGCCAGTAACCTACTTCCAGGTCGACAAATAGAAGCGCGGCACATCGTCCGGGAAGCCCTGGAAACTCAACTGCTTTGAAAACGCGACGTAGCGGACGTCGCTGAAAAGCGGCACGAAATCGACGCGTTCGGTGGCGAGATGGATTGCCTCGCCGAAGGCCTTGCGGCGCTCTTCCGGATCGATGCTGCCCCCGGCCTGTTTCAAGAGCTTTTGCACATCGGCATCGCGCGCGTAGTCGTTCAATCCGCCGCCGAGCCAATAGGGCATGAACGCCGAGGTATCGTTGACGGAATTGCTGCCCCAACTCCCCGAATACAATGGAGCTTTGCCCGCTTCCGCGAGCTGGATGGCGGCGCCGATCTGGAGCTGCTGGATCCGCATGTTGATGCCGACGGCCTTGAGATAGTTCTGCACGGCAGCGCCGACCTGCGGTGTGGCATAGGACACGAGCTCGGTATCGAAGCCGTTGGGATAACCGGCCTCGGTCAGAAGCTGCTTGGCCTTGGCCGGGTCGTAGGGATATTTCACGGCCGCCGCTACGTCACAGCCGAACTGGGTCGGGAAACACGGCGTGTCGATGACCTTCGAATCGCCCTGGATCAGCTGCTTGGCCATGGTGCCGCGGTCGATGGCCGAGATGATCGCCTGCCGCACCTTCAGCTTGGTCAGCGGATTGTCGGCGCCTGAACGGCCGGCGCCGTCGACGGTCATGAAATGCACCCGCATGGTGCCGAACCGTACCGCCTCCAGATTCGGCATCCGGGCGATATTCGCGAACTGATCGGCATTATAGCCCCAGATCCAGTCGGCTTTTCCGCCGAGCAGCTCGGTCAGCTCGGTGGTGGCGTCGGGTACTTCGTGGATCTTGATGTAGCGGATGGCAGGCCGGCCCTTGGGGCTGCCGGCGTAGTAGCCGTCATACCGCTCCATATCGATCTCGGTGGTGCCGTCAACCTTGGTGATCTTGTAGGGGCCGGTGCCGATAGGGGCACGGGCGTAGGCATCGGCACCGATCTTCTCGCGATAGGCTTTCGGCCAGATCGGCGTGACCATCGCCAAATATTCCATCACGGCCGGAGACACGCCGGTCAGCTTGAGGCGGACGTGAAAGTCGTCGATCTTTTCCGCGCCGGCGTAGGAGGTGTAATAGGCGGGGATGGCCACCTGTTTGTCGTGGATGATGTCGTTGATAGTGTACACTACGTCATCGGCGGTAAACGGGTCGCCGTTCTGGAACGTGACGCCCTCGCGCAGGGTGAAGTCGATGGTGGTGGCGTCGACCTGCTTCCACGACGTGGCTAAAGCAGGCTTCATATCCATGGTGACGGGATCGCGATACACCAGACAATCGAAAGCGTGGAAGGCCACGACCATGCCGGTGCGTTGCGAATTATAATAAGGGTCGACATCGGGAATGGCATCGCGCCAGGTGACGCGCAGCGTGTCAGCCGATTTTTGCGCAAGCGCCGGGGCCGTCATTGCCTGTGTCATGAAGGCGGCCAGGAATGCGCCGCGGCGCCAGGTATCGGTTCGCATTTATTTGGTCCTTTTCAATTCCGACGCTTTAGATGACATCGGAAACACATCGCGCCGCAAACATACGGCACCGGAAATAGAAGCAACCCGCATGCCAACGCACTGGTTGCGGGCCGCTGACGCGCCAACCTATCCGTGATCGATGGCCGCGAGCAACCGTTTCAGGAAACCGTCAATCGCCTCACCATCGATCCAGCGAACCACGGCCACGAGATCGTGCTCCTGATCGACATAGACCAGGTTGGTGCCGTTGCCGCTATGGGCAAAGGCGGTGGCCGGGGCACTTGGCCAGCGCTTGCCGTCGGTGTTGAGAAACCAGTTCATATAGCCGTAGATCGGCTCCGGCCTGGTCGGCGTGCGGGCCTGATCGATCCATTGCTCCGAGAGCAGTTGACGGTCATTCCATTTGCCGCGACGCAAGCTGAGATAACCGAAGCGGGCCATGTCGTAGGCATTGATATACATGCCGCCGCCCCAGTGGCCGCCGCCGGTCACCGACTGCATCAGGCTGCCGTCCAGCACCACCCAGGAATTCTCGTAGCCGAACCAGCGCCAGCTGCTGGAGGCGCCGATCGGGTCCATGATGGTTTCCTTCAGCACCTGCGGCAGCGGGCGTCGCCAGACATTGAGGGCGGCGAGCGCCAGGACATTGGTGCGGACGTCGTTGTATTTATACACGGTGCCCGGTGTGTTGCGCGGCCGCGTGGTCCATTGCGCCGGATTCTCGTCGGGCCGGTCTGCCCAGTCCGGCTTGCCCCACAGTGTGCCTTCCCAATCGCTGGTCTGCCGCAACAGATTGTCCCAGGTGATCGTGCGGTTGTGCGGCGATTCAAAGGGGAACAGCAGATCGGGCGTGGTGAGCCGATCCGATTTGTTGGTGGTCGAGGGCGGGGCGTAGAGCTGTATCGGTGCGACATATTCCCTTACGGCGTCATCGACGCTTCTGATCATGCCGCGCTCGACGGCAATTCCGACGACGCTGGAAAGCAGGCTCTTGGTCACGCTATGAGTCATGTCTACACGAAGCGGCTCTCCCCATTCAGCGACGATGAAGCCCTTGTGAATAATGATTCCAGTTGGATCACCGCGTTCCCTGATGGGCCCGATCGCGTAGCCGAATGGTTCGCGGCCGAAGGTTTGATAATGGTTCATCACGAGATCGCGGGGTGCCTTCGTCTCCCCGGCGACCGCAAAATCGATCGCCTGCTTCAGGAGACGCCCGATTCTGAAGGCGTCCTGTGCTGCCACGTTGCATCGGGGTAATAGGCCGCGTTGTGGTCAGGTTGATCGGCTGGTCCATACAGGCTGGAACGAGAAGTCATGACTTTCCTTCAATTAGGATTCTTCAGGAGCGTGGCTGCCGGCTGACCTTCGGCTTCGACGGATTCCGCAAGATGCCCGCCGATGTCTGTCCTGACCGCCTACACTATCCCACTGCAATTGCCTACCGTCCGATGGAGCGCACAGGCCTTCGCGCGCACAAGACCGGTGGCCCGTTCGACTAAGCTGACGAGGGCCGGAAAGTAAGGATTATCCCGCGCAGGCAGGCCTGTCCTCAGGTCACGTCGCCGTTATCCAGCGCGCAAAGCGGTCGTTGACTTCGTGTGAGGCAAAACTCTAACTGCTGATCGAGCAGGAAATGACTCCGAAATCCGCCTGTCCGCAAGCTGGTTCATTTCTTGCGACGTGGCCACAAAAATCTTAGGAAGCTTTCAATGCGCGTCATCAATGTTGCTGCCGCCCAGTTGGGCCCGATCCAGAAAGCCGACAGCCGCCAAGCCGTCGTCAAGCGCATGATCGCGCTGATGGATGAAGCCAGGTCGAAGGGCGCCGATCTGATCGTCTATCCGGAGCTCGCACTCACCACGTTCTTTCCGCGCTGGTACATGGAGAATCAGGCCGAGGTCGATGCCTGGTTCGAACGCGAGATGCCGAATGCGGCCACCAAGCCGCTTTTTGAGCGCGCCGCGCACCACCAGATCGCCATGAACTTTGGCTATGCCGAACTGACGCCGGACGGGCACCATTTCAACACCAGTATCCTCACCGATAAATCCGGCAAGATTGTCGGAAAATACCGCAAGGTTCATCTGCCGGGTCATTCGGAATTCGATACCGAACGCGCCTTCCAGCATCTGGAGAAGCGTTACTTCGAGCCCGGCGATCTCGGCTTCAATGTCTGGCGTACGCTCGGCGGCATTATCGGCATGGCGATCTGCAACGACCGGCGCTGGCCGGAGACCTATCGCGTGATGGGGCTGCAAGGCGTCGAGATGGTTTTGATCGGTTACAACACGCCCTCGGCCAATCCCGAGAAGCGCGTGGAAGCGCTGGAGAAGCGGATGTTCCACAATCGGCTCTCGCTGCAGGCCGGGGCCTACCAGAATTCGACCTGGGTCGTCGGCGTTGCAAAGGCCGGTGTCGAGGACGGCCACCCCCTGTTCGGTGGCAGCCTGATCGTCAATCCCGACGGCGAGATCGTCGTTGAGGCCAGCACCGAGGCGGACGAGCTGCTGGTTCATCCCTGCGATCTCGACGCCACCCGGTTCGGCAAGAACACGATTTTCAATTTCGCCGAGCACCGCCGTATCGAGCATTACGGCTTGATCAGCAGCCGCACCGGCGCGGTGCCGCCGCCGGAAACCTAGCTGTCCGGGATCTGCTTCCGCGATCCACCCGCACCCGAGAATTGGCGGGTCGCGTCCAACGGCTTCCTTCACTATAATTTCAGGAGACTACGATGCCCTTCGATTCAATCCTGCGCGGCGGCCGCGTAATCGATCCTTCCCAGAAGCTTGACGCCGTGACGGACGTTGCCTTCGCCGGCGGCAAAGTGGCGATGGTCGGAAAGGAGCTCAAGGCCGATCCCGGATCCGATGTGCGTGACGTGTCGGGGTACATTGTCACCCCGGGCCTGATCGATCTGCACACCCATGTCTATTGGGGCGGCACCTCGCTCGGCATCGACGCCGAAGAATTTTGTCGCACCTCCGGCGTCACCACCGCGGTCGACACCGGCAGCGCCGGCCCGGGCAACTTTGCGGGCTTCCGCAAGCATGTGATCGAGCCGAGCCAGGTCCGCATTCTCGCCTATCTGCATGTCTCGCACGCCGGCATTTTCGGCTTCTCGCACCGGATCATGGTCGGCGAGAGCGAGGAGATCCGGCTGATGAATCCGATCGACGCCGTCACGGTGGCCGAGCAGAACCGCGACCTGATTGTCGGCATCAAGGTGCGCGTCGGCCTGCACTCGTCGGGCACCTCGGGGATCGTGCCGCTCGAAATCGCGCTTGAGGTCGCCGAACAGGTCGGCATGCCGCTGATGGCGCATATCGATCATCCGCCGCCGAGCTACGAGGACGTGCTGGCGCGCCTGCGTCCGGGCGACGTTCTGACCCACGCCTTCCGGCCGTTTCCCAACACGGCCGCCACCGCCCAGGGCACCGTGAAACGGGTGGTGCTGGAGGCGCGCGAACGCGGCGTATTGTTCGACATCGGCCACGGCAAGGGTTCGTTCGCCTTCAAGACCGCACGCGCAATGCTTGCCAACGGCTTCTATCCGGACACCATCTCTTCCGACGTCCATGCGCTGTGCATCGACGGCCCAGCCTTCGATCAGGTGACCACCATGTCAAAGTTCCTGTGCATGGGGATGCCGCTGCCGGACGTGGTCGCGGCGTCGACGGTTAATGCGGCGATGGCGATGCGGCGTCCCGAACTCGGCAGCCTCAAGCCGGGGAGCGTCGGCGACGCCACCCTGATTGCGATCAAGCAAGGCCAGTTCGACTATGTCGACGTCGTCGGCGAGCACCTGATCGGTGACCGCAAGATCGCTTCCGAAGGCGTCGTCATTGGCGGCCGCTGGTGGCACCCGCAAGAGGCGTCGAAATTCAAGCAGCTCGCGGGCTAAGCGGGCCCTAAATCGATGTGATCGCTCGGAAATGTGATCACGCCAAAATGCATTCTCCCTGGTGACCGACCCGGTAATAACGGCGGCACAAGTGGGCTCCGCTGGCATACCGATTGCAAGCAAAACAGGCAGATCGCCATCGATCTAACTGGCCCGCATCACCTCATTTGGCGCCGAACCCTCGGCCGAAGATAATGGGGAGAACCGCGGGAGCAACTCGAGACCGGGAGAGCTCCATGGATCGCAGGACTGTGTTGAAAGGATTAGCCGGGGTAGGGAGCCTGGCGGCGACGGGCGGGTTTTCGATGCCGGCCCTTTCGCAAGGTGCTTCGGCGCGCACCCTGCGCTTTGTGCCCCAGGCCAATCTCGCCAATTTCGATCCGATCTGGGGAACCCAGTATGTCGTGCGCAACGCCGCAGCCCTGGTGTGGGACACCCTTTACGGCCTCGACGCAACGCTGCAGCCGCAGCGCCAAATGGTCGAGTTCGAGGAGGTGTCCGATGACGGCCTGGTCTGGACCTTTCGGCTCCGGCCGGGCTTGAAGTTCCACGACGGCGAGCCGGTGCTGAGCAAAGATGTGGTGGCGAGCCTGACGCGCTGGTCGGCGCGCGATACCATGGGCTTGATGATCAAGGCGATCCAGAACGAACTAACCGCGGTCGACGACAAGACCTTCAAGTGGTCGCTGAAGGCGCCTTATCCCAAAATGCTGCTGGCGCTGGGCAAGAACAATGCGCCCTGCGCCTTCATCATGCCGGAGCGTCTGGCCCAGACCGACCCGTTCAAGCAGATCGGCGACTATGTCGGCTCGGGCCCGATGAAGTTCGCGAAGAGCGAGTGGGTGCCCGGCGCCAAGGCGGTGTTCGAAAAATTTGCCGATTACAAGCCGCGGCAGGAGAAGGCGTCCTGGCTCGCCGGCGGCAAGCAGATGCAGGTCGACCGCATCGAATGGGTGGTGATCCCGGATCCGGCGACGGCAGCGGCCGCGCTGCAGAACGGCGAGGTTGATTGGTGGGAGTCGCCGATCCCCGATCTGGTGCCGCTGCTCAAGAAGAACCGCAATGTCAGCGTCGACATCGGCGACGCACTCGGCAATGTTGGTTCGTTCCGGATGAATCACCTTTTTCCGCCCTTCAACAATGTGAAGGCGCGACGTGCCGTGCTGATGGCACTAAGCCAGGAAGATTACATGCGTGCGCTGGTCGGGGACGATACCTCGCTGTGGAAGCCGCTGCCCGGTTTCTTCACGCCGGATACGCCACTCTACACCGAGGCAGGCGGCGAGATACTGAAAGGCAAGCGCGATCTGGTGGGGGCCAAGAAGTTGTTGGCCGAGAGCGGCTATGCGGGCCAGCCGGTCACCTGCTTGGTGGCGCAGGATCAACCGATCACCAAGGCGCAGGGCGACGTCACCGCGGATCTGCTGAAACAGTTGGGTATGAATGTCGACTTCGTCGCCACCGATTGGGGCACGGTCGGTTCGCGCCGCGCCCAGAAGACACCGCCGGGCCAGGGTGGCTGGAACATGTTTCACACCTGGCACGCCGGCGCCGACTGCCTCAGCCCAGCGGGCTACAGCGCCATTCGCGCCAATGGCGACAAGGCGTGGTTTGGCTGGCCCGACAGCCCGGCCTCGGAAAAGGAGATTGCATCGTGGTTCGACGCCAAGAATCTCGATGAGGAAAAGGCAGCGATCGCCCGCCTCAACAAGGCGGCACTCGAAGACGTGGTTTATGCGCCGACCGGCTTCTTCCTGGGCTACACGGCGTGGCGCAACAACGTCTCCGGTATCGTGAAGGGACCGCTGCCGTTCTTCTGGGGCGTGTCGAAGACCGCATGACGGCGCGGTAATTCCACATGCTCTCGTATATCCTGCGGCGTATTCTCTCGACCTTGCCCGTCATGGGGATTGTCGCGATGTTCGTCTTCAGCCTGCTCTACATCACGCCGGGCGATCCGGCGGCGGTGATCGCCGGCGATCAGGCAAGCCCCGCCGACGTTGAGCGGATTCGGCAAGGCCTCGGCCTCGACCGGCCGTTTTTGGTCCAGTTTGGGGCCTGGCTCTGGGGTATCCTGCACGGCGATCTCGGCACCTCGATTTTCACCAACCTGCCGGTCGCCTCGCTGATCGCGCAGCGTATCGAGCCGACGCTGTCGCTGATGGCGATTACCCTGGTGCTGACCATTCTGATTGCCGTGCCGCTCGGCGTGGTGGCGGCGTGGAAGGCGGGAAGCTGGGTCGACCGCAGCATCATGGCCTTTGCCGTGTTCGCGTTCTCGCTTCCGGTCTTTGTGGAGGATACGTGCTTGCCTATGTGTTCGCGCTGCAGTTCGAGTGGCTGCCGGTGCAGGGCTACACGCCGCTGGCCCGGGGCTTGTGGCCGTGGCTGCAGAACTTGATCCTGCCGGCCATCACGCTCGGCAGTGTGTACATCGCGCTGATCGCGCGCATTACCCGTGCGTCGATGCTCGAGGTGCTGCAGCAGGACTATATCCGCACCGCACGCGCCAAGGGCCTGGACCAGCGCCGCATCCTGTTCGTTCATGCGTTGAAAAACGCAGCCGTTCCGATCGTGACCGTGATCGGTATCGGTGTCGCCCTCTTGATCGGCGGCGCGGTGGTGACCGAAAGCGTGTTCGCGATCCCCGGCCTTGGCCGATTGACCATCGACGCGATCCTGCGCCGCGACTATCCGGTCATCCAGGGCATCGTGTTGTTATTCAGCTTCGTCTATGTGCTGGTTAATCTGTTGGTCGACGTCACCTACACCCTGGTCGACCCGAGGATCCGCTATTGAGTATCTCGACCATCAGCACTGCATCGATACCGCCGGGCCTTGCGATTGCGCCGCAACTGCCGGATCTGCTGCTGCCGGCTAAAATCCGGCGCGGTGTCCTCGGCTTCCTGCGCAATCATCCGACGGTTGCGATCGGCGGCGCATTGCTGCTCTGCCTGGTGCTGGTCGCGATCTTCGCGCCTTATCTCGGGACCGTCGATCCGACCGCGCTGGCGCCCGCCAAGCGCACGCGCGCGCCATCCGCGGACTTTTGGTTCGGCAGCGATATGCTGGGCCGCGACATCTACTCACGCGTGCTCTACGGAGCACGGGTCTCGCTCACCGTCGGCCTTTCGGTGGCGACACTGGCCACGCTCGCCGGTCTCGCCATCGGCCTCGTCTCGGGCTTCGTGCGCTGGGCCGACGGCGTCATCATGCGGTTCATCGATGGGCTGATGTCGATACCGCCGATCCTGCTCGCCGTCGCCCTGATGGCGCTGACACGGGGCAGCGTCGGCAACGTCGTCCTGGCGATCACGATCGCTGAAATCCCGCGCGTGACGCGTCTCGTGCGCAGCGTCGTACTGTCGCTGCGCGAGCAGCCTTATGTTGACTCTGCCGTGGCTTCCGGCACGCGAACGCCGATGATCATCCTGCGCCACATTCTCCCCAACACCATGGCGCCGATGCTGGTCCAGGCAACCTATATCTGCGCCAGCGCCATGATTGTGGAATCTATCCTCTCCTTCATCGGCGCCGGCACGCCGCCCACCATTCCGTCCTGGGGCAACATCATGGCCGAAGGCAGGGCGCTATGGCAGGTAAAGCCATACATCGTGTTCTTTCCCGCCGCGTTCCTGTCGGTCACCGTGCTCGCCGTCAACCTGCTCGGCGACGGCCTGCGTGATGCGCTCGATCCGCGAATGGCCAAGAGCCTTTAGATGGCATTGCTCGAAGTCGAGAACCTGCAGACCCATTTCCGTACCCCCGAGGGCATCAACCGCGCGGTCGACGGCGTCTCGTTCCATGTCGACGAGGGCGAGACGCTGGCCATCGTCGGTGAATCCGGCTGCGGCAAGTCGGTCACCGCGATGTCGCTCCTGCGGCTCATCCCCGAGCCCCCGGGCAAGATCGCGGGCTCCGTCCGTTTCCAGGGGAGGGATCTACTGCAACTCTCCGAACGCGAGATGCGCGCCATCCGCGGTAACGACATTTCGATGATTTTCCAGGAGCCGATGACGAGCCTCAATCCGGTGCTGACCGTCGGCCGCCAGATCGGCGAGACGCTGCGGATGCATCAGGCACTGGACAAACAGGCCGCAGAGGCGCGCGCCATCGAGATGCTGACCCTGGTCGGCATCCCGGAGCCGGCGCGGCGCGTGCGCGAATATCCGCATCAACTCTCCGGCGGCATGCGCCAGCGCGTGATGATCGCGATGGCACTCGCCTGCAACCCGAAACTTCTGATCGCCGACGAGCCGACCACGGCGCTCGACGTCACGATCCAGGCGCAGATCCTGCAGTTGATGCTGGATCTCAAGCGCCGCGTCGGGGCGGCGATCGTGCTGATCACCCACGATCTCGGGGTGGTCGCCGAAGTCGCCGAGCGCGTCATGGTGATGTATGCCGGCCGCAAGGTCGAGGAGGCGCCGGTGGCCGAACTGTTCCGCTCGCCCCGTCATCCCTATACGCAGGGGCTGCTCGGCGCGGTGCCCAAGCTCGGTTCCTCGCTATCAGGCGCGGCGAGGCGCCTCGCCGAAATTCCCGGCCAGGTGCCGAGCCTGAAGCAGCGCATCGAGGGCTGCGTCTTTGCCGGACGGTGTCCGCTGGTGACCGATCTCTGCCGTACGGTTGCGCCCGGTCTCGAAGAGAAGGCGCCCCGCCACATCGCCGCTTGCCATTACGCGTCGAAAGCGGTGGTCGCGGCATGAGTGCCCCGCTGCTCCAGGTCAACGACCTCAAGAAGCATTTTCCGGTCCGCGGGGGCATGTTCAGCCGCAAGGCCTTTGTCTATGCCGTGGACGGGGTGTCCTTCGAGCTCGCGCGTGGCGAGACCCTGTCTCTCGTCGGCGAGTCCGGCTGCGGCAAGTCGACGGTCGGTCGCGCCATCCTGCGACTGTTCGACGTCACCGCCGGCCAGTTGGTGCTGGACGGCCAGCGGATCGACGATCTTCCACCCGGAAGCTTGCGCAGCATGCGCCGCCGCGTGCAGGTGGTATTCCAGGATCCGTTCTCAAGCCTCAATCCGCGGATGCGCGTGCGCGACATCCTGGCCGAGCCGATCCGCAATTTCGGCCTCGCAAAAACTTCCGCCGAACTCGAAGCCAAGGTCACGGCACTGATGGGCACCGTGCGCCTGCCACGCGACGCGCTGAACCGCCGGCCTCACGAATTCTCGGGCGGTCAGCGCCAGCGCATTTGCATTGCCCGGGCACTGGCGGTGGAACCCGAACTGATCGTCTGCGACGAGGCGGTTTCGGCGCTCGACGTCTCGGTCAAGGCGCAGATCGTCAACCTGCTGCAGGACCTGCAGCAGCAGTTCGGCCTCGCGCTGCTCTTCATCAGCCACGATTTGGCGATCGTCGAGCACATGACGCACCGTGTCGCGGTCATGTATCTCGGCAAGATCGTTGAGATGGCGGGAAGGCAGCAAATCTTCACCGCGCCGAGGCATCCCTACACCAAGGCTCTGCTCTCGGCCGTGCCGGTGCCGAAGCCCGGAGCCATCCGCAACCCGATCATCCTCAAGGGCGACGTGCCGAGCCCGATCAATCCACCAAGCGGATGCCGCTTCCACACCCGCTGTCCATACGTGTTCGATCGCTGCCGGACCGAGGAACCGGAGCTTCGATCGACCGGAGACGGTCAGTGGGTGGCGTGTCATCTCGAAGCGGTGCCCGAAAAGCCGGGGCCCGTTCGGTGATTCGCGTCAGGCGCCGCAGTACCGGGGAGCGACAAGATGCAGGGCCTTGATCGCCTCGCCCTTCAGACTCATGCGGATTACGGCCAACCGCGGTCACTGCGAAAAAAGAGTCCTGCCCGTGAAAATTAAGGAAGCGCCCATCGAGCGGCTGCTCCTGGCGCAAAGCGGCCATCCAGTAGAGCCTCGCGCCCAACCGATCGCCTTTGGAAGCTATCTTTCGCAAGTGGCGGAGGTGGCCGTCGACGAGAAAGGAAATGTGAGGGTGGAACGTGTTGTCTGCGCGGTGGATTGTGGATTGCCGGTCAATCCGATGATGATCGACGCACAAATACAGAGCGGAACGATCTTCGGACTCACGGCTGCGCTGCGCGGCGCGATAACGATCAAGGACGGCCGAGTCGAACAAGGCAATTTTGACTCTTATCCGCCGCGGCGCATCGATGAAACGCCACCAATCGAGACCCAATTAGTGGCGAGCACGGCTGATCCTGGCGGCTTGGGCGAAGCGGCTACAGCCGCTGTGGCCCCCGCGGTCACGAATGCCATTTTCTCGGCGACGGGGCGCCGCATCAGAAGGCTGCCGATACAGCCGGCCTAAGAGCAAGGCCTAGGGAGAGAATGCTTTGAATCAAGAGCAGGGCGTCGCTGCACCGCCGGCCGCTCACACCGTATCGCCACCCGCAACCCCGCTCCCTTCCGCCCCACCCAATGGGTCGGCGTCCGCGCCGATCGGTTCGCGCAGCACTTTGGCGCGGCTGGCCGTTCCGTTGTTCGCCGTGCTGGTCGCGCTTGCCTTCATCGCGCTTGCGACGCTGCGCTGGGACGCCTGGGTCGGTCATGCGACGATCCAGACCACCAACGATGCCTATGTCCGTGCCGAGCTGTTGACGGTGGCCGCGAAGGATTTGCAGCGCGTCAAGGCCGGCGATCTCCTGGTGCAGGTCGATCCCGCCGTGTACCAGGCGCAGGTCGCGCAGGCCGAGGCCGGCGTGGCGGGCGCGCAGGCCGCACTCGACAATCTGAGCAACCAGGTCGAACTGCAATACGCGACGATTGCGCAGGCCGAAGCCCAGCTTGCATCCGCGGCGGCTCAGGAGGTCGAGGCGCGTCAGGAGCAGGAGCGCCAGCAATCGCTGTCGCAGACCGAATCCGGAACGCGGTGGAACAGGCAACTGCGACCTACGCCAAGGCGCAGGCCGACGTGCGCGCCAGCCGCGCCGTCATCGCCGCGCAACGCCACCAGCTCGAAGTACTGTCGGGAACTAAGAAGCAGCGCGCCGCCGATCTCGAGGGCGCCGAGTCAGTCCAAGTTTGGGCAGGCAATTTCCGCCGTGCAACCCGGGCCGTCCGAAATCCTAAAACGGAAGTCATGCAATTTGATGATCGCGGCGACTATGCTCAGCCCCAGACCCAGGCCTTTGGTGTTTCGACTTTTGTCTGAGCGATAAAAGCGCTGGGTCACCGCTTCTCGTTCGATCTCGGGGATGCCGGGGCCGGTGTCAATCACCCGGATGACGGTCTCGCCTTCCTTGCAAAGCAGTATGACCTCCACGCGTCCGCCTTCGGGGGTGAACTTCACTGCGTTGTTGACCAGATTGACAACGGCCTCGAACAGAAGATCGCGGTCGCCCTGCACCGTCGCCCCATCGGGAGCTTCGGCCCAAAGGGTGACACCCTTGTCCTCGGCGATCGGACCGTAGAGATCGCCCACTTCGCGAATCAGATGGGCGAGTTGGACCTCGCCAAACCTTTCGCGCCGTCGGCTATGCTCGATTTCCGCAATGCGCAACAACGCTGTGATCGTGGTCAACGATTGGTCGAGACCAGCGATCGCCTGATCGGCAACAGCGCGGAGTTCCTCTAGCGTTGAGGCGTGCTCGCGGCCGCGTTCGAGACGTATCCGCACGCGGGTGAGCGGCGTGCGCAGGTCATGTGCGATATTGTCGCCTACAACCTTCGCCTCCTGCAGAGCTTCCTCTAGCTGCCCCGCGCGCACCGCCGCGGTTAAGTTGCTGCCCACGCCCCGATAACCGAGAAAATTGCCGTTTGTGTCATAAAATGGCTTGCCGCTCGTTTGGATGTATATCGGAGATCCAGTCCCGACGGTGTACACGAAATTGCGAAATGGCCGATGCGCGTCGAGCATCGCCCGATGCAGTCGCCATTTTTCGGGTTCCGATTCGGTATCAGTTGCAATATCCCAGCGAGAAAGGCCGGCGAGGCCTGGTGGCACGAACCCAATATCACTGACGTGTTCCGATATGCGGGTGACCCGGTGGTCAGGTCCGGTCTCCCAGAGCCAGTCGGAGGCGGTTTCGGCATAATCACGCAAGCGCTGCTCGCCAAGGGCCTCCTCGGCCCGCTTGCGGTCCTCGATGTCGGTGGACGACCCGTACCATTTGACAATGTTGCCCGACTCATCGCGCAACGGCACGGCTTGGAACAAGAACCAGCGATATTCACCATCGAAGCGCCGGAGCCTGGCTTCAAGCCCGCCCGGCATGCCTGATTCCCATATTGCGGCCCACTTCACCAACATGCCCTTCTCGTCGTCAGGATGAAAAGCGCGAGGCCAGCCAGTTGCGGCCTGGTCAAGTGAGAGGCCCGTGTAGTCGAGGGCTGTTTGATTGAGGAAATCGGGGACTCCGTCCGGTCCGGCGCGCCAGACCAGCGTCGGGATTGTGTCGATGACCAGTCGAAGCCGATCCTCGGACTGCTTGATTTCGTCAAAGGCTTTTTGCAGCGCCTCCCTTGCGAGGTGCTGCTCGGTGACATCGATATGCGTACCTACCAACTCGGTCACGTCTCCTATCTTAGTTCAGTTGACGACGCGCGCGAGCCACGCACGCGCGCCTTGTAGCGTTCTGAAGTCTTCCAGGCTACGAGCCGAGATATCGGGATAAGCGCCGGCGGCCATTTCGTTGAGTGCCCGGCCAGGGCCGAGTTCGAAGAAAACGCTCGCTCCTGCTTCCACGCAGCCTTCCAGGCAGTGCGCCCACTGGACCGTGTGGGAGATCTGTTTGGCCAGCTTGTTCAAGCCGGCTGAGATGTTGACAACAGGAGAACCATCGATCCCGCTAAAGAGACGCACATTCGGGTCCGGCGCAAGTTTCGTCGGAGTTTGGTCTAAAATTTTGCGGAACTCCGCCGAGGCCGCAGCCAGGCGCGGGGTGTGAGAGGCCACGTTCACCGCTAACCGAACGGCGCGTGCGGCGCCCATCCTTTTTGCGACATCAGCTATGATGTCCAGCGCTACACCGGGGCCGCCGAGAACGAAGGCGTCGCCGGGATCGACGATGGCGATCGCTGCATCGTGGCGATTGCACAGATCTTCGACAGCGCCATAAGACAAGCCGCGGACGAATAGCAAGCCGTCTCCGGGCCTGCTGAATGCGTCCATGGCGTTGGCACGTCGCGATACAAGGTCGAGGGTCATCGTGGCGTCCATCAAGCCCGCGACACTCCAGGCCGCCACTTCGCCCACGCTGTAACCTGCAATGATCAGCCTGCGAGGCCAGGCACCACGGAGGGTCGCCGTCGCAGCCAGCGCCTGCAACGTGCAGAGAATTTGTCCGACGCGGTTCTGGTGCAGAGTGTCATCGGGATCGGTTTGAACCATTTTGCGTGGGTCGCGTCCGCCGAGTAGGGTCGCTGCGTGAGCAAAGAGGTTCGCGGCTTCCGGTGCGTCGCCGGTCAAGGCAAACATATTGGACCGCTGTGGCCCCTGTCCGGAGCATAAGACGGCAAGTGTCATCGACAGCACCTCATTAGGGAAAGAGCACCGCGATGGTGATCGCCAGCGTCACAATACTGAACGCGGTGCTCGCGATCACCGTGGAGCCTACTTGAGCCGAGTCCAACCGATAGTTCACCCCGAACAAGATGCCGAAGAAACCCGACGGCGCAGCCGCCAGTAGAATGGATACCTTGGCAATCTCTGAGGGGATCGGAAGCACATGAACGATCGCGGCGACCAGCAGGGGCCGGACCATGTTGGCCGTCCCGGTCGCTGCTGCGACCTGCCGGTCCAGGCGGAGCGACTGGGCCGACAAGATCAGGCCCGTCAGGAACAGCGCCACGCCGCCCGCCGTCTGTCCGATAAGATCGAGAGAGGCTCCCGCGACGGTACCCAAATTCAATCCGGACAGCGAGAGCAGGATTCCCAGCACGGGGGCTAGGACGACGGGCGTAGTCAACGCGTGCCGCAGAGCCCGGCGCACCCGTGCGGCAGAGGTCTCGGCATCGTTCTGTCCCTTGCCAACGGACAGTTCGAGCAGCATCAGTGTGATCGGGCTCACCAGGATCGAACCCGCCGCGAGAGCGACCGCGACGGACACGGTCGCGGTTGGGCCAAGGACCGTACTCGCGATCGGCAGCCCGATCCCAGCATAGTTCGGAAGTGACACCGTCAGAGCTTGTAGCGCAGCCTCACCTCTGGATCTTCTCAAGGCCCTACGCTCGAAGAAATACCAGAGCAGATAGATAATCAGCATGACCGCTCCGAGGATTACGAAGAGCGGCCCTTGCGCCATCATCTCTCCGCGCGGGGCAGAGCCGGTCGACGCGAACAGAGAGGCCGGCAGGGCAAAATCCATGACGAGGGCGTTGATTTCTCCCACATGATGGTTGTCGATGGTGCGCATTCGCCCGGCGACATAGCCAAGCGCCATGACGAAGAAAATGGGCGCAAGCACCGTGAAGATCACCTGCGGCATGAGAAGAACTCTGCTTCGCAAGCCTGGATGAAGAGTGTCATCGCGAGAAGGTCTGCCGACCCGCCCGGACTGAGCCGGCGTGTGACGAACGACTGGTGCACGACGTTAGCCCGCTCGCGCCAGTTGCGTGTACCCACGCCGCCATCATCAAGAAAAACGCGGGCGGCGTACTGGGCATAGCGGAGGCCGGACATGCCGCCCCGGTGCAGAAGGTTGGTGTCCTCAAGAGAGGCGATCAACGCGAAACAGGCCTGTACGCGGGCTGCTTCTGTGTCGCCTGGTGCGATCAGGGCGCCCCATTGCAGGGCGGGCAAACCGACCTCATAGACGCTCAGAAAACCTTGAGCGGCCTCTGCTCGCGCACCGCCAGCTCCATAATGTCGGCGTGCCTCGCCACCATGGCTGTGCAGCTGCACAGGCCCATCCAAGATATTCCTGCCCCACAGCCTCACCACCACGTCGCCGAGCGACATCGTGGGATCGGCCAGCCCGCCTACCTTGGCGCCGGCAGCCGCGCAAAGCAAACCCAATCCGAAGATGGCGCCCCGGTGTGTGTTGATACCCCCGGTCGCGGCGAACATCGCAGCTTCGGCTTCAAGACCGATAATCCTGAGATGCCCCATGCCACGACCCTTGGCACCAGCTTCTGTCAGGGCGTGTAGATAGGGCTTGATTGCGGCGACGCTGCGCTGGAATGTGCCAAAATTCATATCCGAATGGCTGCCGGAGTCGACATGGCTGACGAGCCCGGGCTTGGGCCAAGTCTCCAACTCGCTCAGAAGGCACCGGACGGCAATGGCGGCGATGGCCTCTGCCTCATAAACGTTCGCAAACCTCGCCTCGGACGGGCCGCTCTGGTATGAGTGTCGTGCTAGAGCGGCTGTCACGACTGGGTCCTATTGCTGAGGAAGAGGTTCGCGTCGAGCAAGGCGACGCCATCGGTGGTCTTGACCAGCAACTCGCGCGCGCCACTGTGGAGTTCGCGCCAATTCACGCCCGCACCGTCATCGCGCACTAATTCGCCGTCCAGGCGCATAGGCGCCGTAGCTTCGATTGCAGCAAGATCTGCAGTCAGCCGTACAAGAGGGCTGCCACAATGGATCGGCAGGAGAAGATCGAGGTCCGAAGTGTCAGTCAGGTAGTCCAATCCTGTGAGTGTGCACCACGCCAGACTGCCGAAGATTCGCGCCTCTATGCCATACCGGGAAGCCAGGCTCACCACTGCGCCGAGTGGGTGCTGCCACCGATTCGGTGCCACGCTGATGGCGGCGCTCAACCGGGGCGGCGGTGCTGTCGAAACGATATCTTCAGGCTGGATGAGAACCGAAAGCCGTCGTTTGCCGGCGAATGGTGGCAAAGGTAAACCCAACGGCAGCCCGTCAGCCTCGCCGGGCAGGGTGCGCCGTGCGACGAGAGGCCAGCCCCGATCGACCCACTCGATGACCAGCGGCTCCCCGGCAAGATCGTCTCGCGTCTTAA
This sequence comes from Bradyrhizobium erythrophlei, assembly GCF_900129505.1. Classification (NCBI taxonomy): domain Bacteria; kingdom Pseudomonadati; phylum Pseudomonadota; class Alphaproteobacteria; order Hyphomicrobiales; family Nitrobacteraceae; genus Bradyrhizobium; species Bradyrhizobium erythrophlei. Next base: position 4,212,674 of record NZ_LT670818.1, read on the forward strand.
GCAACGAGCGCCACGCCGCCGGCGACACGAAGATGAGATCGTGGCGGCGTGGCCTCCGATTATTTTGATTGGAGTGCGAGATCATGCACACGCTCCGCGATATCAGCCGCCTTCGGGCGTCCCCTACGAGTCTTGCCGAGACGGTCGCGCCGATCGCCACCATCCTGATCGCCGCCGAGCAGCGTCTGAAGCTGCTCTGCCAGTGAGGTTTTCTCGTCCCAGGTGGAAAGCACCGCGCCCGTCTGAGCCAGGTTGTCCAACCCCGGGGCGAAAACTGGTGTGGACTTGGCCTTCTCCTTGAGGACGTCGATAGAGAGCTTTGTCACCTTGGACATCGAGGGCAGGTCCATAACCTCCGGCTCGGCCCCCGGTAGCGCCACAAGGACCCGGGTCGCCAATGCGGTCGCGAGGAAAGCGCCGGCGGCGCTGTGACCGTAAAGCAGGCCCACGGTTTGGCGGCCCTGCATGTCGGCGTAGATCAGGCACTTGGCGAGATGAGCCAAAAATTCATTCAGTCCTAGAAGCTCGTCGCGTTTGCTCATCCGCTGGCTGTCACTATCTACCAACACTAGAATGGGACCAGTGCCGCCACGCTCCATCGCATTCAGCACGTGGCGCGACAGACGGATCGCCTCGTCCACGCCGACCGCGGTTCGATCGGCGATGCCGATCACCACCGCGCGGCCACCGGTCTTCAACGACCCCGAACCCAGCAACACACCGTCGTAGTTCCTGACGTCGTGGCCTTGCGGAAACAATGAGGCGAGAATGTCATCGAGCGTCATAGCGTGGGTCCCCATCCCTATTGGCAAGATCGATAAAGTCCGAGGAAGACATGATCGGAACGGCTTCCGCGTCGAAGATGTCTTCGGCCCTCCAGATGTCCATGGCGTCGGCACAGTCACCGAAGCGTTGGAGGCGTTCCTCCAGGCGAGCCTGCTCGGCTTTGAGAACGTCCAAGCCGAAGCCCGGTACGGATCCGATCAAATGCAGCGTGATGTTACGGAAGCTCTGTATCGTGTCGTCGACGAAAGCCTCGGCGCCGCCGAGCAAGCGCCGGTGTTTGCCACCCATCGTGCGCCACACCAGCGCGCGATCCTTGGAGTCGAACTCCTCCACTCCGCGATTGGTCTCGATGACCTCGGGACCGGAGACACTGATGCGGCCCTGTTCGGACACGGCAAGCGCCGAGCAACAGCCAGCAATCAATCCGCCACCACCGTAGCAGCCCGCCCGGCCACCAATCAGACCGACAATCTTCACACCCGCCATCCGCGCCTCGATGAGCGCGCGCATGATCTCGGCGATAGCTAATTCGCCGGCATTGGCTTCCTGCAGGCGCACCCCGCCGGTGTCGAACAGAATCAGCACCGGCACCGACTTGGTGTCCCGCGCGGCGCGTAGAAGGCCTGTCAGCTTGGCGCCGTGAACCTCGCCGAAGGCGCCGCCCATGAAGCGCCCCTCCTGAGCAGCAACGTATATAGGCGTGCCAGCAATCCTGCCGCGCCCGACGACGATGCCATCGTCGAACTGCGTTGGAAGATCGAACACCCGCAAATGCGGACTCTGTTCACGCTGCTCCGGGCCGATGAACTCTTGGAAGCTGCCGGCGTCGAGCATCAATCGGACCCGCTGGCGTGCGGATGCCTCGTACCAGCTCACGGTCTTGCTGTTTGCGACGCGCGACACATCCGGCGCCTCCAATTTTCGAGCGTTCATCGATCTTCCTCCTCGATCAGGCGGACGGCCTGTGCCAGGCGCAGGGCGACCGTATCTGGACGCGCACCCCCATCGTTGACGGAGAGCTTCAAGCCGCCGGGTGAGCGACGCTCGACGAAGTCGGCAACGACCGCTTCCCACACCGCACCGAAGCCTTCAGCCGCGGTGTTGATGTCGACCTGGCATTCCGTATCGGGCAACAACCGCTCAACCAGGACTTCCAGATTTCCTGAGGCGACAACGCCGATGATGGCCAATGATTTGGAGCCAGCGGCGCGCTCTTGCGCTTTGTGGCGATAGCTCAGGGTTTCCATCGCAGCTTCCTTCTCACCAGTTGCGGAATTTGGAGGGCGGCGCATAGAGGCCACCGGACCATCGGACGAGATCCTTGATAGAACGTGCCGCTAACAGACTCCTGTCCGCATCGAGCGGATCGATGCCGAGGTCTTCCGGCCGACAGATGACGCCTCGCTCTCGCAGGCGCCGAACCATCTTCCCATCCCGGCCGCGGCCGACATCGGTGTAGCCCGCCACGCCACGGATCGCCTGCTCGCGCTCATCTTTGTCGCGGCAAAGCAGGAGATTGGCGATTCCCTCCTCAGTGACGATGTGGGTGACGTCGTCGGCGTAGATCATCAGAGGAGCGAGTTCGAGATTCAGTTTCTCGGCAAGCGTCAGGGCGTCGAGCTTCTCGACGAACAGTGGGACGTTCTTGTCGCCGAAGGTCTCGCCGATCTGCACGACCAGCTTGCGGCCGCGCCGCAGGGGTGGCGGGCCGTCGGGGTCGGCCTCCTTGCCCGCCTGCAGCCAGGGCGCGCTCGGATGGCGGCGTCCCCGAGCATCAGAGCCCATATTTGGCGCCCCGCCGAAGCCAGCAATGCGCGAGGTGGTCACGGTGGAGGAATTCCCCTGCAGGTCGATCTGCAGGGTGGAGCCGATGAACATGTCGCAAGCGTAGAGCCCGGCGACCTGGCAGAACGCGCGGTTCGAACGCAGCGCGCCGTCGGGGCCAGTGAAGTAGATGTCCGAACGGGCGCGGATGTAGTCGTCCATCCCCACTTCCGATCCGAAGGAGTGGATCTGCTCCACCCAGCCGGACTCGATCGCCGGGATTAGCGCGGGGTGCGGATTGAGCGCAAGGTGTGTAGCTACCTTGCCCTTCAATCCCAGCCGTTCGCCGTAAGTAGGCAGCAAAAGTTCGATCGCCGCTGTGTTGAACCCGATCCCGTGGTTCAGCCGCTTGACACCATAGCGTGCGTAAATGCCTTTGATTGCCAGCATGGCGGTAAGGATCTGGCCCTCGGTGATGGCGCCTGGATCGCGCGTGAACAGAGGCTCGACAAAGAAGGGTTTGTCCGCATTCACGACGAAATGCACGCGGTCACCCGGAATGTCGACGCGTGGCACTTTGTCCACGATCTCGTTGACCTGTGCGATGACCAAGCCATCTTTGAAGGCGGTTGCCTCAACGACCGTCGGTGTGTCTTCGGTGTTGGGCCCGGTATAGAGATTGCCATTTCGGTCCGCGCTGACCGCCGCGATCAGGGCGACATGCGGTGTCAGGTCGATAAAATAACGCCCGAACAGCTCAAGATAGGTGTGCACCGCCCCCAGCTCGATTTTGCCGCCGAACAGCATCTTGGCGATGCGCGCCGACTGCGGGCCGGAATAGGAATAATCGAGCCTGCGCGCGATGCCCTTCTCGAATACATCGAGATGCTCGGGCAGCACGACACCTGACTGGACCATATGAAGATCGTGGATCTTGGCGGGATCGACGTCGGCGAGCGCAGAGGCGAGGACGTCCGCTTGTTTCTGGTTGTCGCCCTCCAGACAGACGCGGTCGGCGGGCCGAATCACCGCTTCAAGGAAATTCGGCAGATCCACGACTTCGATAGTCTTGCCCGAAGCGTACCTGCGTCCATCGGCGAGGCGCTCCGCCAGGGTAGTCTTTTGTGCGTTCCAGCTCTTCATTCCTGATCTCTCTTATTCTAGTGGCTTTCTTCCGCGGTCATGCCGCGATCGTATCGCCATGGTGCAGCCTCCAACCACTGATCCGTGCAAGAACGCCCTCGGCCTGGGGTATGCGGATCCCACGATGGATTTGCCTCATTTCGATGCCCTGCTACGCCATGACGCCATACTCTCGAACACTCCATCGCGGCGGATCAGGCCGTGGAAAAGGGCTGCACCGAAATGGGCGAGGAACGTGCAGAAGAGCAAATAAGCGAGATAGGTGTGCAGGGATCGCAACCACGCATACAGCGCGACGTTGTGTGGCAGGATCGAGGGTAGCTGAAGCGGCCCGTAGAGTACGATCGGGTAACGTTCAGCCGAAAGCATCCCCCAGCCGACTAACGGCATCGCGACCATCGAGGCGTAAAGCACGATGTGGGAGGCCTTGGCCGCCCGGCGCTGGACGGGCGGGACCGTGTCGGGCAGCGCTGGCGGCGGATTGAGGCAACGATTTACTAGGCGGACGACTACCAGGATGAGGATGGCGATCCCAAGCGGCCTGTGGATCGAGATCAGAAGCTCGTAGCGTTTGGAGACCGTGGCAACCATGCCGATGCCGATGAACAGCATCGCCAGGATCATCGCTGCCATCAGCCAGTGCAGGAGCCGCGACAGGATCGGGAAGCGGGCCGCGTATGCAGTCATGACTTGCCTCCTGCCTGTACGTCCTGCCGCGTGATCGCACTTGGGGGCTTTTCCGCCTCCTCTCCGGCACGAAGAGTGAAGGAGCTCGAATAGGCCGCCGATCGAGCACTTAGCAGCGGGTCGTCGGATGGCGCGATGCCGGACGGCAACACCAGCGGGTCGTAATTGACGTAGGCGCAGGGCCCTGTGTCTTCACTCGACACCTCGTCAATTGTCACAGTGCCGGCGTTGATTTGCTGCCGATCGGCGGGCCAGGGCAACGTCGCGTCGTCGGTGGGGTCTCCAGGTTGGCCAATGGTAATCATCAGGCGCCATCGCAACGGATGCTGGTGAATCTGCTGGATTAGGTCGTCGAAGAGATAGTTCTCGCCGTTCGATGCCGACCGCACCGCAGACTCTGCCGCGAACGGCTGCATGGGCACTGTGGCCCAGCGAACCGGAATGGACACACCGGCCGCGTTGACGAGACGGAAGGCGTTGAGACTGTTGAAAGTTGAATCGGCGAAGCCCTGGGACGGCGGGCTTTGCTTGATGACCGCCATGGCCTGTACGGTCTCGGGGTGGGCAGCCATGAACGCCTTGACCTTGGCGGGATCAGGCTTTCCGGTGGCCGGGTCAGGGATGGAGGCGAGGACCTGGTCGCGGAAACCTTGCGCGGAGTTCACACCAAACACTGCCTCGTTGTTCATCGTAATCCGCCACTCCCCGGCCCCGGGCAGCAGGAACTTAACGGCCATGCTGCGCACGATTGCTGGCTGATCGGCCTGGAACGGGTTGGCGCCGGAGAGGCCGAAACGGCCGACGATAGCGGTGCGGCCCGGCTTGAACACGGTGGCCGTGGAGAACGAGACTGCCTGTCCGTTGGCGTCGAACCACCCGCTGACGCAGACGCCTTTCGCGTGATTCCGGCGAAACCCGGGGTGCAGACCTTCAGCGTCCGTGAAAGCCGCCAACATCCGGTCCTCAGTCAGCCGGCGCGGCGAAAGCCAGCCCCCCGTGTAAGCGAATGCGCCGGCGACGCAGAGCACGGCTACGCCAATTGCACCCAACCGGATGACCACTCCTGCGCTCGTCAATGGCCGTTTGCTAGTGGTTTCTCCTGACTGATCATCCGACATCTCGTCAAACTCCTGCATAACCGCCTAGCGACGCCATTTCGGCGTTGTCTTCCAAACAAGCATCACGACCGGCTCGTTTCTTGCTAGTGCCTCAGCCAATCTAATGCGGGGATCGATGACCACTCGGACCAGCGCTGTGACCTTGGAGTCGATCCCAACTTCGCTAACTTTTATCGGCAAGGATGCCATTGACCATCGTCGCCAAGATACTTCCCGGACGCCGGGTCGTAGTACGCCCAACGCTGGGCGCAATAGGAAGCAGCAGTGCTCGATACCACGGAGCCGACGCTTGCTTGAGCACCGCGGCCCTTGACCCGTTTCGCTCCGTGTATCAGCACAACGTTGCGCGCCTCGACCGGCGCGGCCGTCTGGGCGCGAGCCTCAAATCCACCGAGCGTTGCTGTGAGCACGCCAACGGCCATCGCCGCAAGTGTCTGTAATTTCATCATCGATCAGACTCCGGGGTTGATTTTTCTGCGTAGCCCTTATGAGGCCGGCGGGGGAGCACACCGCCCCCGCCCGGCGTGGTCGTTAGCTCGTCCACTGCCAATCTGCCGGCAGCCAGCGGTACCCGTTCCCCTCGCGCACCACGTGCCCGAAGCCAGGGAAGGGCAGATGGTAGCTACCAACCAGCGTCTTGTCGGTCGCTGCGCGGTCGAGGAAGTCCACGCGCGCCCTGGTTGCCTGCGCTATGTCCATGTCAAACTCGAACGGCCATTCCGGATGCAGGAAGCTGATCGTGGAGTTGACGACGACATCGGCAGTAAGGAGCAATTCTTCGCTGCCGGAACTCAGATGCACCGACATGTGGCCTGGTGTGTGACCGGCAGTGTCGATGGTGGTCACGCCCGGCGCCACCTCCGCTCCGGCTTTGATCAGGCGCAGCCGAGGGCTGGCCAATTTCAGATTTGCCCGGGTAACCTCCGGCTTCAGAGCGGGCGGCAATCTGTTGGCCCATTCGGGGGCGCTCCAAAAGGCGACCTCGGTTTCGCTGGCGACGAATTCGGCCGAGGGAAACAGCAGCGACGCGTTCTCGTGATCGCTGATACCCCACAGGTGGTCGAAATGCGCGTGAGTGAGCAGGATCATATCGATATCGCCAGGGGCGTAGCCCGCGGCGGCGAGGTTGCCAAGCAGCCCGCCGGTCGTCTTCTGAAATTTGTCGACGCCGCAGCCTGCATCGATCAACACCAGCTTGTCGCCGGTGTTGACGAGAATGGTGTTGATTTGCAGCCCCACCGGGCTAGGCGGTTGGAACGTGGATGTGAGCAGGCCTCTTGCGTTCTCGGCGCGATCACCCCACAGCGTTTCGGCCGGGAACGCGAGCGTGCCGTCGCTGACGACGGTGACTTCGATGGTGCCGAGCTTGAAGCGGTAGAAGCTAGGCTGCGCCCGCTTGCCCGCTTGGGGCGCATGGGCCAGGGCGGGTACGGTCGGAGCGAGTGCAGCGGCCCCGACGGCGGCAGAGCCGGCACGTAGGAGCATCCGGCGGTCGAGCTTGAGCATGTCAGTTCTCCATTGCGAGTTGCGTTTGTGGGGGCTTTCTTCCGAGGAGGTGGCATGAAATCGATCGGTCAGGCTCACCGGACCGAGACGGACGTTGCCACATCGACGTTGCCCCGGATCGCATTCGAGTACGGGCAGATCGCATGAGCACCCTGGACGAGCCGTTCAGCGGTCTGTCGGTCGATGCCAACCATGGCCACGGCAAGCGCGGCGGCCAACACGAAGCCTCCTGTCTCATTTCGACTGAGATCGATCCTGGCGGCGACGGTGATATCGTCGTCGCCAAAGCGGTGGCCGGCATCTCGGCTCACATGAAGGAGCGCATTCTCAAAGCAGGCTGCATACCCGCCGGCGAAGAGTTGTTCGGGATTGGTCGCATCGCCCCTACCGCCAAGCGCCCGGGGCAGTGCGAGCTTGAGGTCGAGCAAACCGTCTTCGCTGCGGATCGAACCGTGACGGCCTCCGCTCGCCGTGACTTTTGTGGAATATAGACTGGCCATAGCACATATGCCTTCTTCGCTGGGATTCGTTAAATTGGGACGGGTCGTCCGGACTGTCGCCGCAACTCATCGGCGAACAGCCCGTGCACGAGGACGCACACCCGCTAAGCGGGCTGTCCGGCGGCTTCCAGGATCAACCGGCTGATCTCGTCGGGTTGGGATATCAGCGACAGGTGACTCGCCTTCACTTCGATGGTCTTGGCGCCCATGCGCTTGGCCATGAAGCGTTCGAGATCGGGATTGATCGTCCGGTCTTCCGTCGAAACGGCATAGAAACTCGGCTTCGACCGCCAGGCCGCATGCGTCGTCTTGCCCGAGAGCAGAGCCTTGTGGAACGGCTCTTGGACCGCATAAAGGACCTTCGCCTTCGCTTCCGGCAGGTCGCCGGCGAAATCGCGCAAGAACGCAGCCTCGCTGAGGCGTCCTTCATCGCCGTCGAAGACAATCCCGGCGGACGCCGGTGGCGTCGGAAATGTCTTGGCCAACGCCGCGTAATCCTCGCCCGCATCCGGCGCTCGCGCCGCCACATAGACAAGAGCCGACACGTTCGGATGCATACCGGCCTCTGTCACGATCATTCCGGAGAAGGAATGCCCGACCAGGACCGTCGGACCATCTTGCCGCGCCAGCACGCGCTCGGCCGAGGCGACCGCTTCAGGCAGCGTTGTCAGTGGGTTTTGCACGGCTGTGGCATTGAGCCCCGCTGCCTGCAATCGTGCAATCACCTCGGACCAGCTTGACCCGTCGGCGAACAGCCCGTGCACAAGGACAACATTTCGGGCCTTCGTCGCCGGCTGCGCGGCAGCGGCGTTGCCCTGGACAAGAGTGCTTGCCGCTCCCGCGGCCACCATGCTTACGAAGGTGCGTCGATTCATAAGATATCTTGGCCGAAGATTGTCTTGGCTATTCATGGAAGTTCTCCTTTGCGTAAAGTTGGAGTTGGCTACTGGGACGGCAGCGTTAAAGGGGACGTTTTCGCTCCTTGACACCATCGGCTCGCTCCTCTGCGCAGCTCAGCATAAAAACGGGTTGTCGCCGACATCGCAATTTTCTCCGTCTGGCGGCGTAGCAAATGGGCCGACGTGCGGCGCTGGAATGCGAGCATAGCCGTCAATATAGCGAGCGGTGGGCGACGCACGCGCATCGGCTTTCTTCGCAACATGCCGCTTGGCTAAGCAATTCTTGCGGGCCATGGTGGGCGTTGAGAGCATGACGGTGGCGATCAATCCCGCCGACAATAGCTTGATTGTGGTCATTGAACTTCCTTTATGGATGCAGCAAACCAAACGTGATCGGTGCTCACGGCACTCTGCGACCGTCAGAAAGTACTTGAGAATCGCCGCAAGAGTGCCGGCAACAATCGTCAGTGTCGCAACATCGTCACCGATCGCTGCTCCGTGATAGCGCCTACCGACCAAGCAAACGGATTTCATTGTCGGCGGGAATTAAAATCGAGAGCGATCGCAACTGTTCGCAAACACCTCCCATTCGTCGTTGCCGTGCGTCTTTGCATTGCTCCGATGGTGGGATAAGTGCTGGCGCTCATTCACTTCTTTCGGCTTGGTTCGCAAGAATTGAAAAGCGTGACCCGCGACAGGGAGTGGAAGCGACGTCGATGCGGTGTCCCAGAATTCCGATCGCCTGGCGCACGATGAAGAGGCCAATGCCTAGACCATCGCATCGCGCAGGATCAAAACGGGTGAAGGCCTCGAACATTCGAGGGATCTGGTCCCCGGTTATGCCGATTCCAGTGTCATACACGTCAATGCGGATCCTCTGGTCGGTGTGCCGGCAACCGACGAGAACGCGGCCACCAGGCAGTGTGTATTTGATGGCATTGCTGACCAAGTTGCGCAGAACGGTACCGAGAAGCAGAGCATCGCTCTCAATCGTAGCGCAAGTCGGGACCGTACGAACGCTGACTCCCTTTGTTAGAGCTGCGACTTTGTTCGCGTAGGTAGCTTGCTGCAACAAAGGCTCGACCCGCACCGACGTTAGCTTCACCCTTTTGCCGCTCTCGCAGAGCCGAAGGGCGGCGAGTAATTCATCAAGCTGATCCCTCAATCGCTCGACCGCGCTCTGACCGTACTGCAGTAGGCGCAACTCAGATGCCGTTCGAAGGCCGCGACAGAGAATATCGTGAACGTTTTGGATGACTTGAAGTGGCTGCCTTAGATCGTGTCCTGCTATCGCAAGTAACACTGACTCAAACTCGGACGGCTTGTGTGGTTTCGCCTTGGCCGTCATGCTCCAAGTCATGGGTCGCGTTGGCATCCGTGGGGTACCAAAAGCCGCGCTGCCTTCTGTCGCTTTGACATGTCCGTGTGTCTCGTGCATGACGTGCTCTCTTAGTTGGGAGGCATTGAACAAATCTGATTGAAAGTGTCGCGCAATCTCGCGACGTACGCGAGTTTGATGTTGTAAGATTGTGTTAGTCATGCAGCTGAGGCGCGCGTTTTGGGCGACGCATCGACTCCCCAGGGAGCTTCAGCTAGACGAGGTGATCTCGTTGGTTGAAATGACCATAGCGACGGCCATGTTGATTCTCAAATATCGTATCGATTACGAAGAATGATCAGTTGAACGATCAAATCGCTCTGGGGGGTGAAATAGAAGGCGAGCACCAGCGGATCAGGCAGGCCGCGCTTGTCATAGTTGCCATCGACATTGGCCGTCGCGATGAAGTTCCCATAGTGGTTGATCACCTTGGTTACGTTCATCGTCAGACGCTCGCCGATGATATCGTGCTTCGCCCACTCTCTGATGGCCGGCTTTCCCCAGTAGTCCCGCAACTGATCATTGACGAGAGCGTCCTCGGCGAAAGTGGCCAGCAGTCGCTCGAGATCGAAACTGTTGGTTGCTTCAACGTAGGCGGCCACCAGGGGTGGGAGGGCGACGGGAGCGTTTGGCGGAACGGAGGATTTCATCATGGTGTCGGGTTCGAACGATTCTTGGCAATTTGCACGCGACGACCATGCCCGATGGACGACGGCTTGGCCCGTTTGATTACGTTAGAAAATGTTAGACGGGTGCAGGGAGTCCAGTTCCGCCGGGTCTCCAGGCGGAAAGAATGTTGCGGAGGTCGTCGGTTTGGCGTGGAGCGGCTAAAAAGACTATCGCAAGTCCTCGAGCAGCGCGCGCGCAAGCCTGAGGTCTGCGGTTTCGAATCCTTCGGTGAAGCGGTCGTAGACGAGGGCGAGCGTATGGCGGGCCTGATCGCGCTGCCCGTCTTCGGAAAGCATGCGCGCCAAGGCCATCGAGGACCTCAGCTCCCAGGCTAGGGCAGATTGCGCGCGTGCGACAGTGAGCGCTTCGGTCAGGCAGTTCATGGCTGATTCACGGTCATGTTGTGCCGCGAGAATCTGAGCCTTGATCCGAAGCAGTTCGGACAAGTTAAATTCCACGCCACCATTTGTCGCGCGCGCAATAGCTCCATTGATCGTAAGCAGCGCCTCCTCGAATTGCCCGGTCTTGCGCAGGCCCTCCGCCAACCCGCCGATGAAGCCCGTGATCTGGAGATTGTACTGTTGAGCGCGCAGGGTCTCCAGCGCGCTCCGTAGCAAATCGAGACCGGCTTCCGGCTCATCTCGGGCGATGGCAAGTTCGCCTTTCAGCGCGATGCCGAGAGCACGGTACGGTGCAAGCGAGTGTCGTCCGGCGTGTACGATCAGTTGCTCGATGAGGTCGCTGGTTCCTGGCAAATCACCGGTCCACAGTAACAAGGTCGAGGCATAAACGAGCGAGATGCAAGTCGGAACTGGGTGATCTCGGCTCGCCGCTTCATCGATGGCCCCTCGCACGAATCTGAGAGCCTGATCGGAGAATCCACGCAGCCACAAGGCGCGGGCAAGGAAGATCATCGCGATGCTGCGAAAATCAAAGACGAAGAAGTTGGCGTTGAAGGTACCAAGTTCGACCGCGAGTGCCGTGCCGCGCTCAAGATGGAGTTGTGCCGCGGCCTGGTTGCCTAGAAAGTGGTGAGCATTGCCCACCCAACACTCTGCCCAGACGGTGCCCGCCGGGTGCTTGGCGGCCTGCGCGATGACGCCGCCCTGTTCCGCGACCGCCAGGGCGCCTCGAACGTCACCAAGTCGGCCAAGAAAGAGGTTCAGACCGACGAGAAGGCGCAGCTGGCGCGGCCGATCCTCAAGAGCTTCCGCAAGCGCAAGTCCACGCTCGATTGCGACGCGCACCTGATCGTTGTGACCCCTGGTGTACATCGACGACATCGCCAGGGCTTGCTGAAGAATCATCTCCTGTCTGGTGCCACGGCTGGCGTCGTCGAGCGCGGCCAGCGCTCGTTCACACCAACCCCTGCATTCTTCGAACAGCGACAGTCCGAAGAACAGCGGCGCTGCCCAGGTGGCGAGTTCGATGCCGACCGCGGCATCGCCGTTGTCGGACAGCGCCCATCCGAGCGCCGCCCGCACATTGCCGATATGTGGGGCGTATCCCGAAAGATCGTGTTCGCCGAATAATGACTGGATGATCTCGTCGTGTTCGAGAAACCTGGAATAAAAGATCGCATGGCGCCGGGCGATGCGAGCCGCTTCGCCACGCGCTCCGAGTTTGGCAGCGGCGTAGGCGCGCGTGGTGTCGAGCAGCCGATAATATGTCGATTCGTTGATGACGGTCGTGGATATCAGGGACTTCGCAACCAGGCTCGCGACCGCGTCGGTAGCGTCCGCCTCGTCTACCTCCGTCTCCGACGCAACGGAGCCGGCGGCCTGAAGCGTGAAGGCCCCGACAAAGACGGACAGCCGGCACAGGACCACCTTCTCGCGCTCCGAAAGTAGGTTGTAACTCCAATCGAGCATCGCATTCAGCGTCTCGTGCCGCGGCAGCGCGGTGCGACGGCCCTGCCAGAGCAAGCCGAAGCGGTTGTCGAGCAGCTCCGCGGTTTCACGAATCCCAAGGGAGCCGACGCGACTTGCCGCGAGCTCAATGGCAAGTGCCACTCCGTCAAGCCGGCGGCAGCTCCGGGCGACGATCGGCGCATCGATATCGCTGAGCGCGGCGCCATAGCCGCTCGCCGCGGCCCGTTCCATGAAAAGCTGGGCAGCGGGATACCGAAGCGCTTCCATGGCGGTCAGGCCGGCATTCTCGGGTGGACAATCAAGTGAGTACAACAGGTGGACATGTTCACCTTCCACCCGGAGGGCTTCGCGGCTGGTCGCCAGGATGTGCGCTTGTGGTGCCTCGCTGACGATGCGTTCGGCCAGTGCTGCCGCAATGCCGATCACGTGCTCGCAATTGTCGAGCACGAGGAGGATCTTCCTGTCGCCGATAAAGGCCAACAGACTAACGACCGGATCCTGGGTTTGCACCGCGAACCCGAGTGCCGATGCGATCGCAGTCACCACGAGTTGGGGATCGGTCAGCGCAGCCAGATCGATGAAGAAGACCGCGTCACGGAATCGATCAGTCAGATTATGAGCGACGGAGATTGCCACGGTCGTTTTGCCGATACCGCCAGGGCCGACGATGCTGACGAAGCGCCACATCTGGATTTGGTGCGCCAAGGATCGAACCGTGTCATCGCGGCCGACCATCCGCGCTGGTCGCGGCGGCAGCTTTTGAACTCGTTCCGTTGTGGCGATCGCGGTGACCGGAACCGTTCTGGCGGCCGTCGAGCGTGTGACTGGCGCAACAAAACAATAACCCCTACCGGCAATATTGGATATGTAGCGAGCACCGCCTCGTCCGTCGCCAAGTGCCTTCCGAAGGGCAGCCATTTGAAAGCGGAGGTTGGCTTCCTCCACCGTCACATCCGGCCACGCGGTCGAGATAAGTTCCTTGTGCGTGACGACTTCCCCGGGCCGCTCCGCGAGTGCGATCAGGATGTCGAGCGCGCGGCCACCGAGCGGTATCGGTTCGTCACCCTTCTTGAGCAGCCTCTCGGCCGTAAACAGGCTGAACGGGCCGAAAGAAAGCACGTCCTTGGGCAGTGGGTTGCGACGATGATTTTCTGACGTCTGTTCGTCCCGCGAAACTCTTCGCTGCAGGCCATTGCAGCTCACCGAAAATGCTAGTCCCATATCCCATATAGGGTCATCACGAATTGGTGATGTTCTCATCCAGGTAGATCCGAACCGCATATGAGTTCGAGACGTTCGGACCGCGCGTCATATAGAATGGCATATAGATCGCAGCTGGCGCCACAAGATGAATGCGGTGGAGTTGCGCGTCGGCAATGCTCAGATCCGCCCGAGCCTGCGCCACCCCGTAGAAAGAATGATATCGTGGCTACCAGCGGTGCTGTGGAGCGGCTAAAATGCCTGTCGCAAATCCTCAATGATCGCCCGCGCCAGCTTGAGATCCGCGGTGTCGAATCCTTCCGTGAAGCGGTCGTAGACGAGAGCCAGCGCATGCCGGGCCTGATCGCGCTGGCCGTCTTCGGAGAGCAGGCGGGCCAGCACCATTGTCGTCCTCAGCTCCAGGGCGAGCGCAGATTGCTCGCGTGCGATAGTGAGCGCTTCGGTCAGGCAGTTCAGGGCGGATTCACGGTCATGTTGTGCTACGAGAATCTGCGATTTAATCCGGAGCAGTTCGGACAAGTTAGATTCCGCTCCACTATTTTTCGCACGCGCAATGGCTCCATTGACCGTAAAATGTGCCTCTTCGAATTGCCGGGTCTTACGCAAGCCTTCCGCCAACGCGCCGATGAAATCTGTGATGAGGATATTGTACTGCTGGGCGCGCAGGGACTCCAGCGCGCTCTGTAGCAAATCGAGACCGGCTTCCGGCTCATCTCGGGCGATGGCAAGTTCGCCTTTCAGCGCGATGCCGCCGGCACGGTACGGCTCCAGCGAGTATCGTCCAGCATATGCGATCAGTTGCTCAATGAAGTCGCCGGCTTTTAGTAAATTACCGGTCCACAGTTGCAACATCGAGGCATAAACCAGCGAAACGCAAATCGGAACTGGGTGATGCCGGCTCGCCGCTTCATGGCTAGCCTTTTGCTCGATTTTGAGCGCGCGATCAGAGAAACCACGCAGCCACAAGGTGCGGGCGAGGCCGACGAGCGCGCGGATGCGCTGATCAAGACCGAAGAAATTGACGCTGAAGGTATCAAGCTCGACCGCGAGTGCCATGCCGTGCTCAAGATGGAGCTGTGCCGCGGCCTGGTTGCCCAGAAAGTGGTGAGTAATGCCCACCCTCCACTCCGCCCAGACGGTGCCTGTCGGTAGCTTGGCAGCCTGCGCGATGGCGCGGCCTCGTTCCGCGACCGCCATGGCGTCGCGGAGGTCGCCGAGCCGATGAAGAAAAAGGTTCAGACCGAAGAGAAGGCGCAGTTGGCGCCCATGGTCCTGGCAAGCTTCCGCCAGCGCAAGTCCACGCTCGAGTTCGGCCCGAACCTGATCGCTGTGACCCCTGGTGAGCATCGACGCCAGCGCTAGGGCTTCCTGAAGAACCATCTCCTGTCTGGTGCCTCGGCTGGCGTCGTCGAGCACGGCCAGCGCCCGTTTACACCAACCCCTGCATTCCTCGAACAGCGACAGTCTGATGAACAGCGGCGCCGCCCAAGTGGCGAGCTCGATGCCGACCGCGGCATCGCCATGGTCTGACAGCGCCCATCCGAGTGCCGCCCGCACGTTGCCGATATGTGGGGCGTATCCCGAAAGATCATGTTCGCCGAACAATGACTGGATGATCTCGTCACGTTCGAGAAACCTGGAATAAAAGATCGCATGGCGCCGGGCGATGCGAGCCGCTTCGCCGCGCCCTGCGAGTCTGGTAGCGGCGTAGGTGCGCGTGGTGTCGAGCAGCCGATAGTAGGTCGATTCGTTGATGACGGTCGTGGATACCAGGGATTTTGCAACAAGGCTCGCGACCGCATCGATAACCTCTGCCTCGTCTGCGTCTGTCTCCGACGCAACGGAGCCGGCGGCCTGACGCGTGAAGCCCCCGACAAACACTGACAGCCGGCACAGCACCACCTTCTCGCGCTCCGAAAGCAGGCTGTGACTCCAATCGAGCATCGCGTTCAAGGTCTCGTGCCGCGGCAGCGCGGTGCGGCGGCCCTGCCAGAGCAAGCCGAAGCGGTTGTCGAGCAGCTCCGCAACTCCACGAATCCCAAGGGAGCCAACGCGACTGGCCGCGAGCTCAATGGCAAGTGCGATCCCGTCGAGCCGGCGGCAGCTCCGGGCTACTATCGGCGCATCGATATCGCTCAGCTCGGCGCCATAGCCGCTCGCCGCGGCCCGCTCCATGAAAAGCTGGGCAGCGGGATACCGGAGCGCTTCCGTCGCAGTCAGGCCGGCATCCTCGGGGGGACAATCAAGTGAGTACAATAGGTGGACATGTTCACCTTCGACCCGGAGCGCTTCGCGGCTGGTCGCCAGGATGTGCGCTTGTGGCGCCTCGCTGACGACGCGTTCGGCCAGTGCGGCCGCAGCGCCGATCACGTGATCGCAATTGTCGAGCACGAGGAGGATCTTCCTGTCGCCAATAAAGGCCAGCAGACCAACGAGCGGGTCCTGGGTTTGCACCATGAACCCGAGTGCCGATGCGATCGCAGTCACCACGAGTTGGGGATCGGTCAGAGCAGCCAGATCGATGAAGAAGACCGCACCACGGAATCCATCAATCAGCGCATGAGCGACGGAGATTGCCACGGTGGTTTTGCCGACACCGCCGGGACCGACGATACTGACGAAGCGCCACTCCTGAAGTTGCTGCGTCAACGCTCTAACGGTGTCATCACGGCCGACCATTCGCGCTAGTCGCGGCGGCAGCTTCTGAACTCGTTCTGTGGTGGTGATCCCGGTGACCGGAGCCGTTTGCCTAGCACTCGAGCGTGTGACTGGCGCAACAAAACAATAACCCCTACCGGAAATATTGGATATGTAGCGAGCGCCGTCTCGCCCGTCACCAAGCGCCCTGCGAAGGGCAGCCATTTGAAAGCGGAGATTGGCTTCCTCAACCGTCACATCCGGCCACACCGTTGAAATTAGGTCCTTGCGGGTGACAACTTCCCCAGGCCGCTCCGCGAGTGCGATCAGGATGTCGAGCGCGCGGCCGCCGAGCGGTATCGGCTCGTCCCCCTTCTTCAGCAGCCTCTCGGCCGCAAACAGGCTGAACGGGCCAAAAGAGAGAACGTCCTTGGGTTCTGGCTTGCGGTGATCACTCATACGCGTTGTCCGCGGTCGCGCTTAAACATTCCGATCAGGGGGGGTGGACGGTTGGCGTGCGGAAAACGAGCCGAAGCCGCAATCTCCTCGACCCGATCGCCCGCTACAAAACAATAGCCTCGCGCCCTCAAGGTCGCGATGTCTCGCGCGTCGTCCTTTGCGTAACCAAACGCCTTGCGCAGGTCGACGATGTGAAACCGAAGACTGCCTTCTTCCACTATGACATCAGGACAGACCCGCGCCAGCAGATCGTTCTTGCTCACGACATCGCACGGACGGGACACCAGCTCCATTAAAATGTCGAGAGTTCGCGCGCCCAATTCGATGCCGTCTTCCACGAGGAGTCGTCGGCTCGCATCCAAGCTGAAAAGCCTCAACGATGTTGCGTCTCTGGTCTCCGTCACCGGTTCCATCATGGCGTCATCTTTCGTAGCCGCCTGACCACCTGGTTTTGACTTTAAGCCAAGGATCGGTTCCGCACAATCAGGATGGGAACCTGCTGTTGTTGCCAGACAAGCTTTGCGAGTTGCTGCCGCTGACGATAACTAACAACATCTTACGATATCAAACGAGCATTCCCACGGCTCCTGCGTAAATCCTTGCAGTAGGCAGCGGATTGCGGCGGAGCGGAAACTCCCCTCACTGCAGTTGCAACGATCGGCCAATATTCAAATGGCCAAGGAGAAATCAGATGGCTGTTACACCTGACTTCGTTCGTGAAATATTCAAAGATCTGGAGGAAAGCGACGGAGCCGCCTTTTTTACACATGTCGCTGACGACGTCGATTGGACCGTGATGGGTACTCATCCGCTCGCCGGTCGCTATCGCAGCAAGGCGGACTTTATCGCCGGTACCTTTACCAAACTGGGCAAAGTGCTTCCGCAAGGAACTCAACTCCACTTGGAATATCTCATCGTCAAAGGCGACCAAGCGGTGGTCGAGCTCCATTCCCTGGCGTCGGCACGGAACGGCATGAGATTCGACAATCGTTACTGTTGGATCCTCTTTTTCGAGGCCGACAAGATCGTGCGAGTTCGAGCTTATCTCGACTCGGCTCTGGTCGCCCAGCTTTTCAAAGAGAATCCGGTCGCCGCCTAGTCCAGACGCCTGCGCACGAGCTCGCCTCCAGCGCTCTCTCAGAGCGGCGCCCGAGGCCGAGAGCACCCGAAGCGTCTTGGCATTGCACCTGAATTGAGACGCCAAGTGGTCGAGGACAACCTTAATGCTGTACACCATATTGGGCGCACTCCTGCCGATGGTCGTCACCTTCGTGCTCGGCTTCATAGCGTCGTGGCATCACGACCTCGGGCGGAACGATGCCTCGATCCTGAATCGGATGGTTCTGCTTTACGCCGTCCCGCTGGCGCTTTTTGCTGGAACGGTCGCGACGTCCCGCGCAGCACTCAGTCAAGACATCCCGCTGGTCATCGCTTTGTGCTTCGCCATTATTGGTCTCTACGGTGTGGTGTTTCTGTTCTCTCGTATCATCCTTCGCTTCCCAACGGGCATCAGCGCGCTCCACGCGCTGACGGCTTCCGCGCCAGCAGTGCCCTTCGTGGGCCCGGCCGTCCTCGGTGATCTGTTCGGAGGGCTCAGCGCCATTCCGATCGCGATAGCCAGTCTCGTCATCAACCTCACCGTCGTGCCAGTCACGATTCTTCTTCTCGCACTGGATACGGCCGCGAGAGACCCACAGGGAGCGAGCTTGGCGGCGCAGGACAAAGAGTATTTGGCCTCGCCCGCAGCCAAACTTGCGGAGACGGTCAAACAGCCGCTTGTTTGGGCACCCGTACTCGCTTTCGTGGTGGTGCTGAGCGGGCTCCACATTCCTCAGCTCATCATCCACTCGCTTTCGCTGCTGGGAGGCGCTTCCGCGGGCGTCGCGCTGTTTGCCAGCGGGATCGTGCTCGCGTCCGGAAAAATCAGAGCCAATTCGCATGTCCTGTTTCTCGTATTCCTGAAAAACATCCTGCAGCCCGCCCTGGTCTTGGGCGGATTGCGATGGGTCGGCTACGGCAAAACTATTGTTAGCGAGGCGGTGCTGACGACGGCGATTCCAACCATGCCCATAGTGATCATGCTCGCTCTGCAATACCGCGTCGAGCAGGAGGACGCAGCTTCCGCCGTATTCCTCAGCGTGATCGGCTCGATCGTTACGATGGGGGTTTTCATCGCCCTGACGTCCTAGCGACGCCAGCCTGTCCACTGAAAAAGGAAAATTCCAAACATGACCCAAGTCGAAGCTCTCGCCAGGTACGCCGCTCGTGCCAAATTCGACGACCTCTCGGTCGAATCGCGCAAGCAACTGCCGGTTCACATCCTGGATTCGCTGGGCTGCTGCATCGCCGCCCTTGGGGCCGGCCCTGTTCAGGCCTGTCGCGAACAGATTGCAGAGTTTGGTGGCACCGGCCCGTCCACGCTGATCGGTGGTGGAAAGGCGAACCCGATCTACGCCGCGTTCTGGCACACCGCACTCGTGCGCTACGTTGATTTCATGGACAACTTCCTGGCCCAGCACGAAACCTGCCACACGGCAGACAATTTCGGCGTGGCGCTAACGATTGCCGACTACGTCGGCGGCACTGGCCGCGACCTGATGCTCGGGGTGGCCCTGGGCTACACGGTGCAGTCGCGGTTCGTTGATCATGCCAACTTCATGACGCGCGGCTTCGACCACACAGCGCAACTAGCCTTCTCGCACAACGCCGCTGCTGGGCGACTGCTTGGCTTGAGTGAGCAGCAGATTGGTCACGCCATCGCGATGGCCGCGGTCAGCGATGCGTCATTCGCTGTGGTTCGGGCAAAGCCGCTCTCGCAGTGGAAAGGTCTCGCCTCGGCGCAGTCGGCGCTCGGTGCCATGAACACGCTCTTCCTTGCCCGGCGCGGCGTGGAAGGGCCGCTGCAAGTGATCGAGGGCCCGCTGGGGATTGACCACCTTCTCGGGATGAAGATCGACATCGATTGGGACAAGCAGGGATATGACGGCGTCACGGAGAGCACCATCAAGAAGTACAACTCCATGATCCACACGCAGTCCGCGGTCCATTGCATGGTCGAACTGGCGAGGCAGAAAGGACTCGATCCCAACAAGATTGTCTCGATCGAGGCAGAGGTGTTCCAACTCGCTTTCGACTTCGCTGGTGGCGGCCTTTACGGCGTGGACAAAGTCATCCGTACCAAGGAACAGGCGGATCACAGCTTGCCGTACCTGCTTTCGGTCGCCCTAATCGATGGCGATGTGACGCCGGCACAATTCAAGCCGGACCGTATCGCCAAGCCCGATGTGCAAGCGTTGCTAAAGAAGGTTTCGGCCCGTCCGAACCACGAATTCACGGCTCAATATCCCCGGAAGATGCCCGCCAAGATCACTGTCCGATTTCAAGATGGGACAGTGATCGAGCACGAGGTCCAAGACTACCCGGGTCTCGCTTCCCGTCCGTTCACATGGGAGGAATCCGTTGAGAAATTCGACGGGCTCGTAGTCGGTCGCATCGACGCGGGGCTAAGTCGGGAGATAAAGGACGCCGTGCTTTCGCTCGAAAGCATCCAGGTTCGGGATTTGCTGAAACTGCTCAGCTACGCAAAGGCACCTGGCGGAGAGGTCGGTGATGCGGGCCGCAGCTTATCCAGAAAGGAAACCGCATGACCAGCCAGGCACCGATCCGCACTCGAAGCTGGCTGTTCACGCCGGCAACCCGCCCGGAACGCTTTGCGAAAGCTTCCCAGGCCGGCGCCGACGTTGCAATCCTGGACCTTGAGGATGCCGTGGCACCGGGGGATAAGGCGCGCGCAAGGACCACTGCTCTCGATTACCTGACGAAAAACCCTTCCGATGGTGCGCTACACGCGCTGCGAATCAACGGGCTCGACACGCGCGCGGGCATTTCTGATCTGGACGCGTTGCTCGGATCCACGGCGGCTCCAGACTTTCTGGTGCTGCCCAAAACGGAGACGGCCGGCCATATTGAAATTCTCGATCGTCTCCTGACTGCGGCCGGGAAAGCGACCCGTCTCATCGGTCTGATCGAGAGCGCGCGTGGCCTCGCCGCGGTCGAAGCGATCGCGACGGCAACGCCGCGGCTCGCGGGTCTGATGCTGGGTGCAGCGGATATGGCGGCCGACCTGGGCGCGACCGTCGCTTGGGAACCTCTCGCCTTTGTGCGCTGCCGCCTTATCGCCGCCTGTGCTTTGGCAGGGGTGGTGTCAGTCGACTCGCCGTACTTCGACCTGCATGACGAGCCCGGCCTCAAACGGGAGGTCGTCGGTGCGGTAACGTTCGGCTTCAGCGCTAAAGCCGCCATTCACCCTGCACAAATCGGCGCGATCAATGCGGCGCTTACGCCGAGTGCCGAAGCGGTGAAAAGAGCCCGCGCGATTCTCGCCGAGAACACCAGGGGAGTCGGCACCGTGGACGGCCAGATGATCGACGAGGCTGTCGCCCGCAAAGCACGCCGCACGCTCGCTTCGGCCGGGCTCGAGGCCTAAGCCAACAACCGCTTATTCAATCCCACTTTGATGAAGGAGACAATGTCATGGAAACCATCCTTCCCGCCTATAAGACCGTCGGCTCCCGCCGCTACCGCGAAACCTCAGGGCTCTATTTTGAGGACTTCGAACCCGGCGACGTGTTCGAGCATCGCCCCGGCCGCACCGTCCTCGATGTCGACAACACTTACTTCACCCTGCTGACCCTCAACATCCAGCAGGTCCATTTTGATGCGGCGTACGCCGCCAAAACCGAGTGGAAGAAGATGCTGGTCGACTCGACCTTCACGCTTGCGTTGCTCACCGGCATGAGCGTCCGCACGGTCAGCGCGAAAGTCGTCGCCAATCTCGGCTGGGACAAGGTGAAAGCGAGCCATCCGGTGTTCGCCGGCGACACGCTCTATGCCGAGAGCACGGTGCTGCACAAGCGCGAGTCCAAGAGCCGGCCGACCCAGGGGATCGTCACGGTCCTGACGCGGGGCATCAACCAGGACGGCGCCGAGGTGATGAGTTTCGAGCGCACCATGCTCGTCCATCGCCGCGGCCATTCGTCCGAGGAAGCAGCCAACTACTAAACGATGACTGAGAGGAGTCACTACGATGGACACTAACTCGCTCTATCAATCGAAATTGACCACGCCCGACCAGGCGGTGGCCTCCATTCCTTCGGGATCAAAGCTCTCAATCGGTATGGCAATGGCCGAGCCGCCGGCGCTTCTGAAGGCCCTGGCGGACCGCGCCGGGGCCGGCGGCATCGAGAATCTCAATGTCTATTACTTCGAGGCGACGAGCATCGCCGGAAAGACAATCCTTCGCTACGAGCTGAACGACCGCATTCGCCCGTACTGCATGTTCGTCACCGAGATCGAGCGAGCACTGATCAAGCGAGGTGTCGAGGATGGCGACCGCAAGGTCATCAACTATGTGCCCAACAACTTTCATCAGGCGCCACGCCTGCTGATAGACGAGATCGGCATCGACACCTTCGTCTGCACCGTCTCGCCGATGGACCGCCACGGCTATTTCACCTTCGGTACCGGCAACGATTATTCGACCAAAGTCGCCCGCTCGGCCAGACGGCTTATCGTCGAGGTCAACAAGAACATGCCGCGCGTGAATGGTGCCGGGGCGGAGCTGCACGTGTCAGAGGTCGACGCCATTGTCGAGAACCATATACCGCTGCTCGAACTCCCTGTGCGCGGACCTGCGGCTGAGGATGAAGTGATCGGCAGGACGATTGCGAGCCTGGTGCCCGACGGCGCCTGCTTGCAGATGGGTGTCGGCGCCTTGCCAAACCTCGTCTGTGCGGAATTGAAAGACCGCAACGATCTCGGTATTCACACCGAAGCACTAAATCCCGGCCTCGTTGACCTGATGCGCGCCGGCGTCGTCAACAACCGGCGGAAGACGATAGATCGCGGCAAAACCGTCTTCACCTTCGCCATGGGGCAGAAGGCGATGTACGACTTCCTGAACGACAATCCAGCAATCGCGAGCGCGCCGGTCGACTACGTCAACGACCCGCGGATCATTGCACAGAATGATAACGTCGTCTCGATCAACGCCACGATTCAGATTGATCTGACCGGCGCCTGCAATTCCGAGCACATGCTCGGCCACCAGTACAGTGCCTCCGGCGGCCAGCTTGATTTCGTCCGTGGTGCCTATGCGTCGAAAGGCGGCAAGTCGATCATTGCCGCGCGCTCGACCGCGGCGAAGGGCAAAGTGTCACGCATCGTATCTCGGCTGGAGGGGCCAATTACTACGCCGCGCATCGACACGCATTACATCGTCACTGAGTTCGGCGCCGTTAATCTCAAGGGCCTGTCCTCGACCGAGCGTGCGCTCAGACTGATCGAGCTCGCCCATCCCGAGTTTCGGGACGAACTGACTGACGCCGCGAAGCAGCTTCACCTCATCTGAGTGAACACCGTGGCAGACGCAAACCAGGACCGGCAAATGGTATTGGCGACCTTCCACATTGACTGAGCACAAGAGAACCGTCATGGCAAAGACTGTTGCTGATCAATTCGCAGAAACCCTCGCCGCGGCTGGTGTCAAACGAATATACGGCATCGTGGGCGACAGTCTGAACGGGTTGACCGATTCAATTCGTCGGCAGGGCAAGATCGAATGGGTGCATGTCAGGCACGAAGAGGTCGCCGCCTTCGCGGCCGGCGCCGAGGCGCATCTGACTGGAGAGCTTGCGGTGTGCGCGGGCAGTTGCGGGCCGGGCAATCTGCATCTCATCAACGGCCTGTTCGACTGTCATCGCTCCCGCGTGCCGGTCCTCGCCATCGCCGCGCAAATCCCATCGAGTGAGATCGGCTCCGGATATTTCCAGGAGACGCATCCGGAGCAGCTGTTCAAGGAATGCAGTCACTACTGCGAGTATATTGCCGGTGCCAATCAGATACAGCGCACGCTGGAGCTCGCGATCCGTCAAGCCGTCACCAATCGTGGCGTCTCTGTGGTCGTCATCCCCGGCGATGTCGCGTTACAGCTAGCCGCTGCGGCGACTGATCCGATCCCTGCGAATCTCCTGCCAGTTCGGCCCGCCATGCCGGCGGCAAATGAAGCTTTGGATCAGTTGGCCGCACTGCTCAACGGAGACAGCCGCGTGACGATGCTGTGCGGCTCGGGCTGTCAAGGCGCTCAGGTCGTCGCTCTCGCCGAACGTCTCAAGGCTCCTGTCGTTCACGCGCTAAGGGGTAAGGAGCACGTCGAATGGGATAATCCGTACGACGTCGGCATGACCGGATTGATCGGCTTTTCGTCGGGCTATTACGCGATGATCGATTGCGATGTCCTGTTGATGCTCGGAACCGACTTCCCTTATCGGCAGTTCTATCCGCGTGGTTCTGGGGTCCGGATCGCCCAGGTCGACCTGAGGGCAGAGGCCATCGGGCGCCGCGCGTCGGTCGATCTCGCCGTGATTGGCGACGTGCGCGCGACCACGACGCGCTGCTGCCACGCCTTGAGGAGAAGCGAGACGGTAATCATCTCGGCCGGGCGCGCGAACACCATCGCAAAGCGCGCAAGGGTCTCGATGAGCTTGCTCGTCCGGCCACCGGCAAGACGCCGATTCACCCTCAGCAGATCGCCAAGGCGATCAACGACCTGGCGGCCGAGGATGCGGTCTTCACCTGCGACGTCGGTCTGCCGACGGTCTGGGCAGCCCGTTACCTCGCGATGAATGGCAAACGGCGGCTGATCGGGTCATTCTGGCACGGGTCGATGGCCAATGCGATGCCACAGGCGATTGGAGCACAAAGCGCG
Organism: Bradyrhizobium erythrophlei; assembly: GCF_900129505.1. Classification (NCBI taxonomy): domain Bacteria; kingdom Pseudomonadati; phylum Pseudomonadota; class Alphaproteobacteria; order Hyphomicrobiales; family Nitrobacteraceae; genus Bradyrhizobium; species Bradyrhizobium erythrophlei. Next base: position 4,237,077 of record NZ_LT670818.1, read on the forward strand.
TTTCCCGGTAGGCAGGTGATCTCGCTCTCAGGCGACGGGGGCTTCACCATGCTGATGGGCGACCTGCTCACCCTCGTGCAGCACCGCCTCCCCGCCAAGGTGGTCGTGTTCAACAACGGTGCACTCGGCTTCATCGAGCTTGAACAGAAGTCGACGGGCTTCCTCGATTTTGGGACCGAGCTCAAGAATCCGAATTTCGCGGCCATGGCCGAAGCGATCGGTATTCGCTGTATTCGGATCGAAGACCCCGCCGAGGTCGAGGACGGTATCGCCGCTGCCTTCGCGCATGACGGCCCTGTTCTCATCGACGCGGTCGTCAGCCGGACAGAACTCGCCATTCCGCCCTCGATCAACATCGAGATGGCGAAGGGCTTCTCGCTCTACATGGTGAAGGCGATCATGAGCGGTCGGACCGACGAGATCATCGATCTCGCAAAAACCAATCTCTGGCGGTAAAGGCGCGACGCACGATGGATGTCACGGCGCTCCTTCTCTCGCGGCTGCAATTCGCGTTCACTGTATCGTTTCACATCATCTTCCCGTCGTTCACGATTGGGCTGGTAGCTTGGCTCACCGTTCTGGAATCCCTTCATCTCGCGACGGGGCGCCTGACCTACCGCCTCTTGTTCGAGTTCTGGCTCAAAATCTTCGGTGTGGCTTTCGGATTCGGCGTTGTCTCCGGGATTGTCATGGCATTCGAGTTCGGCACCAATTGGAGCGAACTGTCCCGCATGTCGGGCCCAATCCAGGGGCCGCTGCTCACCTACGAGACCTTCACCGCTTTTGCGTTGGAGGCGACTTTCTTCGGCGTGCTTCTGTTCGGCCGTCAGAGGGTTGCCCCCTGGTTCTATCTGTTTTCGACCACGATGGTCGCCCTCGGCACCACGCTGTCGGCGTTCTGGATCATGATCAACAACAGCTGGATGCAGGTTCCGGTCGGCTATGTCGTCGAGAACGGCATGTTCGTGGCGAATGATTGGACCAAGATCATCTTCAACTCGGTGGTCTGGTCGCGCTTTCCGCACATGCTGCTTGCCGCTTACTTGACCGGCGCATTCTGCGTTGCTGCGACCGGCGCGTGGTATCTGCTGCGTGGCACGTTCGCCGCCGAGGCGAAGATCATGCTCCGCATGGGCCTGTATCTGGCCGCCGTGCTCATGCCAATTCAGCTCTTCTTCGGGCACCTCAACGGTGAATACATTGTCCGTTACCAACCCTCAAAGATGGCCGCCATTGAGGCGCGATGGCACGACGAAAAGCCGGCATCCGAAGTGCTGCTCGCGTGGCCGGACGTAGCGCAGCGGCGCAATCGCTTCGCGATTACCTTACCCGCACCCTTGGGCAGCTTGATCGACTCCGACAGTCTCGACGCTGCGGAAGTTGGGCTCGATAGCATTCCTGAGAGCGACTGGCCGCCGGTACTCATTCCGTTCTTCAGCTTCAGCATCATGGTAGGATGTGGCCTGCTCATGTTGGCCTTGGCCTGGGCCGGAACGTATCTGAGCCGAGACGGACGTCTCGAGCGCAATCGGCTGGTGCTCTGGGCAACGTTCTTCAGCTTCCCGCTGCCCTTTATTGCAACGTTGACCGGCTGGTTCACGGCCGAGGTGGGACGCCAGCCGTGGGTGGTCTATGGCATGCTGAGAACTGCGGACGCGATGACGCCGTTCCTGACGACGCGGGCGGCGACGATTTCTCTCATCGTCTTTTGCGCGATCTACACCTTCATCTTCGCGTTCGGTGTTTTCTACATCTACCGGCTGCTGCGCGCAGGACCGGTTGGACACCTGGTGCTGCCGCCTTCGGCCGCCGTTCCCAACCGGCCCCTATCCGTCGTCGACCACCCAGATACTGCGGGCGTCCTTCACGTTGGAGCGGGAGAATAGCCATGATCATGTTCTGGGCGACGCTCCTCGCCGTCAGCATTCTCATGTACGTCTTGCTCGACGGCTTCGATCTGGGAATTGGCATGCTCTTCGGCGTGGCCGCCAGCGAGCAGCGAAGGCATGCCATGATTAGCGCGGTGGCGCCAATCTGGGACGGCAACGAAACCTGGCTTGTCGTCTCGGGCGTGATCCTCTGGGGTGCCTTTCCGGTCGTCTATTCAATCCTGATGTCGGCATTTTATCTCCCGGTTCTGTTGATGCTGGCGGGATTGATCCTCCGCGGCGTGGCCTTCGAGTTTCGCTCCAAGGCCGAGCGGCTGCGGTGGATCTGGAATGCGAGCTTCGCGGGAGGCTCGCTTGTCGCGGCGTTCACTCAGGGCTTGATGGTAGGCGCCCTTGTGGAGGGTCTGCCGCTTTCCGACGGTCGATACGCTGGCGGCGAATTCGGCTGGTTCAGTCCCTTTGCGGTGCTTTGCGGGATCGGCCTGTGTGTCGGTTACGCGCTGCTCGGCGCCTGCTGGCTCGTGCAGAAATGCGACGACGAGATCCGCGATCACGCCCATCGCCTCATCCCCTATCTGTCGGCGGCGCTGCTGGTTTTTCTGATCGTCGTGTTCGTCTACGCGCTGGCCCAAGACTTTGCGGTCATGACGCGCTGGCTCGACCGACGCTCCTTGTTTGTTTTCCCGGTCGTCTGCGCGTTGGCCGCAATCACTCTTGCCGCCAGCGTTCACCGCCGGCATGACGCGCTGCCGTTCCCGATGGTCGCTGTGATCTTTGTCGCGGCCTTCTGCACGCTGGCGATCTCGTTCTGGCCCTACATGGTCCCATTCTCGATCACGGTCGAACAGGCGGCCGCCCCGTACTCGAGCCTTGCCTTCATGTTTTGGGGAGCGGGTCTCTTCGTGTTTCCGCTCATGCTGCTTTACACCGCGATCAGCCTGACTGTGTTCAGAGGCAAAGTCGTGAGGCCGGCAGATTAGAGCCGAAGCGCTTAGAAAGCAGTGAAACGAGAAAGGCACCATGAGCGCTACACGAGCTGATATCTCTAGAGAATAAGTCGAAGGGAGCTCGCAAGTGCGAACGACATCGGCTGATTTTCGCAAGCGGGCACGATATTACCGTTTTGCCGCAGCTCTAACAAATACTCCACGAAACGTAGCGACGTTCGACGGGCTCGCAGCCATGTTCGATCAGATCGCTTGTCGTTTTCGTCGAGCAGAGACGAGACCCGTAGGAGACGAACTGATGCCTCTCGTTCGCGTTGAACTGCCCGCGGGCAAACCTGCTGAGTATCGAGCAGCCGTGGGTGAAGCAATCCAGCAAGCCATGCATGCGGCGCTCAAGGTCCCGCTGCAAGAACGATTCCACATCTTCACCGAGCATGCGCCCGCCGACCTTGTGATCGACCAGACCTACCTCGGGATCGAACGCTCCGTTGATGCGATTGTGGTCCAGGTGACGCTGAACGAAGGTCGTGATGCCGAAGTGAAGAGGGGCTTCTACAGAACCCTGGCGGACGGCCTGCGCGAGCGCATTGGGCTGCGCCCGGAGGACCTTGTAGTCAATCTCGTCGAAGTGAAACGCGAGAACTGGTCGTTCGGCAACGGCGAGGCGCAGCTCGTCTAACGCAAACACCCGGCGCCCAGCCAACTTTCAAAGGAGAGATGTGATGATACGATGTGTGCGGATCTGGACGGCAAAGGATGGTAACTCGCTATTCGAGGAAGGGATGATCGACCTTCCGAAGGGCGAGCGTGGCGATATTCTCAGCGACAAGATCATGGCGTCAAGCATCTCGTTCCGCGAGACTAGATCGGGCGGCACCTTTGCCCCGCATGACGCGCCGGCCCGCCAGTTCGTCATCACCCTATCCGGTACGCTTGAGTTCAAGACCGCCAAGAACGAGACCTTCATCATCCGTCCCGGCGATATTTTGTTGGCCGAGGATACGACCGGCACCGGGCATAGCTGGCGGCTCGTGGACGACCAACCCTGGCGCCGAGCCTATGTAATCTTGGCGCCCAACGTCGCGGTCCCATTCCGCAAAGCGGATCGCTGATCTTGCGGTCACGAACGACACGTCACCCGCATCCAAACGCCTCGATCTCGAGGGGGAGAACTTCCCATGCCCATCTTTAGTAATTCGGATAGTCCCGACGTCGTTCTGATCGGCGCCGGTATCATGAGTGCGACGCTCGGAACTTTCCTGAAGGAGCTCGAACCGTCGCTGACTGTCGTCATGTTCGAGACGCTTGGCGATTGTGCACAAGAGAGCTCGGAGGGCTGGAACAACGCTGGAACCGGTCACGCCGCCAATTGCGAGCTGAACTACACACCTCAGCGCAAAGACGGCAGCGTGGATATCTCCAAGGCGCTCGAGGTCAACACCGAGTTCGACCTGTCGCGCCAGCTCTGGTCGTTCCTGGTCAAAAAGGGCGCAATCCCCAACCCGCGTGCTTTCATCCACCCGTGCCCGCACATGAGCTTCGTCTGGGGTGCCAGCAACGTTGCGTTCCTGCGCGAGCGCTTCAAGGAGATGTCGGCCAATCACTGCTATCATGGCATGGAGTACAGTGAGGAGCGCACCAAGATCGCTGAGTGGGCGCCGCTGATCATGGATGGGCGAGGCGACGAAGAGCCATTCGCGGCAACCCGCATGATCACCGGCACCGATGTCGATTATGGCGCGTTGACCCACCTGCTTGTCAAACACCTGTCCGATCAGTCCGGCTTTCACCTTCACTATAATCGCGAGGTCGTTGGTCTGGACCGCGAGGACAACGGGCGCTGGCGCGTATCGGTCAAGGACACCAATGATGGCGGGCTCGCAACCGTGTCGGCCAAATTCGTCTTCATCGGAGCAGGTGGCGGCTCCCTGCCGTTACTACAGAAGTCGAAGATCCCCGAAGGCAAAGGCTATGGCGGATTCCCGGTCAGCGGCATCTGGCTGCGTTGCGATGTCGAGGACGTGAGTCGGTGCCATCATGCCAAGGTATATGGCAAGGCCGCCTCGAGCTCTCCCCCGATGTCAGTGCCGCACCTCGACACACGCGTCATCGGCGGCAAGCACTCGCTGCTGTTTGGCCCCTACGCAGGCTTCTCCACGCGCTTCCTCAAGCGTGGTGCACTTACGGACCTGTTCACGTCGCTGACCTTCGACAACATCATTCCACTGCTCGACGTCGCACGCGACAATATCGATTTGACCGAATATCTCATTGGTCAGGTCCTGCAGAGTTCGAGCCATCAGTTCGCGACCCTTAAGCAGTTCTTCCCGCGCGCCGCGAAAAAAGATTGGAAAGAGGCCGTCGCTGGGGTGCGCGTGCAGACCATAAAGCCGCACGAGAGCAAGGGGTGGCTCAATCACGAGGTGGGCGATCTTGAGTTCGGCACCGAGCTTGTGGCGGCGGAAGACAAATCGATCGTGGTGCTTTTGGGCGCTTCGCCAGGCGCGTCCACGGCTGCGTCGATCTCGATCGACGTGCTCAAGAAATGCTTTGGAAACGAACTGACCGAAGGCGCCTGGTTACCCCGGCTAAAAGCTATCATTCCGACATACGGGATTGATCTCAAGACCGACGCAGACGCCTGCCGGCGCGTCCGCGCTGAAACGGCGCTAGTGCTCAAGATCAACGACATCTCAGCAGCTCCGGATCCGCAGCGTCCGCCGGCTCGCGAGAAAGATCCTGCCCATCGGTAGCTTTACGCAGCAATCCCAGGAGAGATCCATGGTCGAGATGAGAAAAGAGACCGATAGCCTCGGAGTGGTCGAGGTGCCGGCGGACAAGCTGTGGGGGGCGCAGACCCAGCGCTCGCTCGAACACTTTAGCATCGGCAAGGATCTGATCCCTCGCGAGATGATCAGCTCCTACGCCACCCTGAAGAAGGCCGCGGCCACCGCGAATCACGCGAGTAAGCGGCTTGACGATCAACGATACAAACTGATCGTTCAGACCTGTGACGAGATTCTCGCCGGCCGGCACCACGACATGTTTCCCTTGCATGTCTGGATGACCGGCAGCGGTACGCAGTTCAACATGAACGTCAACGAAGTGATCTCCAACCGTTGCTGCCAGCTCGCAGGGACCCCTCTTGGCGGCCATGCCCCGGTGCATCCCAACGATCACGTCAACATGGCGCAGTCGTCGAATGACACGTTTCCATCGGCCATGTATATCGCCGCAGCCGTCAACGCGAAGCAGCGTCTCATGCCTGCGGTTTTCGCGTTGCGCGACGCCATCGCCACGAAATCAGAAGCGTGGAACGACGTCGTAAAGATTGGGCGCACGCACATGCAGGACGCCACCCCGCTGACGTTGGGACAGGAATGGTCTGGCTACACCGGAATGTTGTCGGACGATCTGGACCGGATCGAAACAGCCCTGCAAGGCGTGTATCGCCTAGCACTCGGTGGCACGGCGGTCGGAACCGGCATCAATTCGGCACCGGGCTTTGCCGAATCGGCGGCTGCCGAGATTGCCAAGCTGACCGGGCTGCCGTTTATCACCGCGCCGAACAAGTTCACCGTGCAGGGCTGTCATGCGGACCGCGCGCCGGATTTGCGGAATTGGAAATCCCGAAGAATGAGCCGGGCTCCTCGATCATGCCGGGCAAGGTCAATCCGACCCAGTGTGAAGCGCTGACAATGATTGCCGTGCAAGTTATGGCCAATGACGTCGCGGTAGGCTTCGGTGGCGCGGGCGGCTACCTCGAGATGAACGTCTACAAACCGCTGATGATCTTCAACATCACTCACTCCATCACGATCATGACCGACGGCTGTGTGAACTTCCGAAGGTTCCTGATCGAGGGTACCAAGCCCAACCTGAAGAAAATCAACGAATATGTCGAGCGTTCGCTGATGCTCGTCACGGCACTTTCCCCTGTCATCGGCTACGACAAGGCGTCGAAAATCGCCCACTACGCCATGGACAATGATCTCACATTGAAAGCTGCGGCATTGAAACTTGGCTTCGTCACGGAAGCCGAGTTCGATCGGGTCGTCGATCCGAAGAAGATGGTGAAGCCCTATGTCGCAACTGATGCATCCGCCAACAGCGCGGCCTGCGCGTAGACGGAGCAAGTTGGAGCCGTGCCGACCGGCTCGGGGCGGCTCCACGAATAGTTCAACCCTGACAGATGGATTGAGGGAAGCTTCGATGGCGATGGATGAGCGATCAACCTTGTCCTCGTTTCAGTCAGACGAAAAAAGCATCGATGTGGTTAACCAGCTGGCGGCCAATCCCACCGGCGTGGATATGGATCGCGTGGTTTCCGCAGTGCGACTGATCGAGGATGTCGAGGCTGGCAGGGTTGTACCAGGAGCCGCAATGGAGATGATCGGCGCGATCTCACGGGCGCCGCCGGCTCCGACATGGCTTTTCATCCTCGCAGCTGCGGCAGGCGCGGTGGCGCTGGCCGCGATCTTCGGTGTCGGGCATTTCGCTCCTGCGATCTTGATCTTCGTGAGCGCGGGGTGCGGCGCCTTGCTGCGTCGCGGTTTGGCGAGTTTGAGCCAGAACGTTTTCGTCCAGCCGTCCTGTGCGGTGCTCCTCGCGGGCTTGGTCGGCGCGCTCGCGGCTCGTTATGATCTCAGTTCGTCGCTGCGCCTTGTTGCGGTCTGCCCGTGCATGGTCCTGGTGCCGGGACCGCATCTTCTCAACAGCGCGTTGGACTTTATCAATGGCCGAATTCATCTCGGCGCCGCCCGCCTGATCTATGCGGGGCTTATAGTTGTGGCGATCTCGGTGGGATTGCTTTTTGGACTTGCGGTTATCGGCGTCTCGCTCCCGGCTGATGCGCCCGGCAGGGCCGTCCCGATCTGGCAGGACGTGATCGCTGCCGGCATCGCCGTTGCCGCTTACAGCGTGTTCTTTTCCACACCGCTCAACATGCTGCCATGGCCTGTGGCGGTGGGCATGCTCGCCCACGGACTGCGCTGGGCGATACTGACCTTGCTCGGCTTCGCCGCCCCCGTCGGCGCCGGTGTCGCTTGTGTTGTCGTCGGGCTGATCCTGACGCCCGTCTCACGCCGTAGTCACATGCCGTTTGCGGCGATCGGGTTTGCCTCCGTCGTTTCGATGGTGCCGGGCGTTTACCTGTTCAGAATGGTGAGCGGTCTTGTGCAAATCGGAAGCGGCTCGCAGACCACGTTGCAACTGATAGGTGCGACAACTTCCGACGGCATGATTGCCGTAATGATCATATTGGCGATGAGCTTCGGCCTCATCATTCCAAAAACGTTAATCGACTTCATTGGCGAGAGATCACTGGAGAGCCTGTGCAATGATAGATGATGCACGGCAACCCGGCGGCGAGGGGGCCTCCCGCGCTTGCGATCGACGCGGTCACTTGCTGCGAAGCTTCTGACCACGGTGCTCAGCCTGACGGCCGGCAGCGCCGACATCATCAGTTTTCTTGGGCTCGGCGGCTGTTCACCGTTGGCCATTGTGTTGACCGGCTAAGGATTACGCGGGATGGCAAAGACTTACCATCTGCATCGGCTGGCGCGATCTGTTCGCGTCTGGCGCGCGGCAATCGCGTCACAGATGCCGCGACCATGCTGGCCGACGGAAGCGTTCAGCGCGGCGCGGCTCGCACTGACATCCGTGGGGGCAATCTACCTAGCCATGCTGCTGGAACTCGATCGGCCGGAATGGGCGGGTTGGACCGTGCTGTCCGTCTCCCTCGTGACGCGCGCCAGTTCGCTGCAGAAGAGTCTGTGGCGGGCTGTCAGCAGCATCATCGGATGTGGCATCGCGCTCGCGCTGACCGCGAATTTCGCCCAGTCTACGCTCGCCTTCGATGCCGCCGTCGCGTTGTGGCTCGCCTTGTTGACGGTACCTGCGAGCATGGAGCGCGGGCAGCGGTCGTATGGCTTCGCCCTTATGGGCTACACGGTGCCAATTGTGACGCTGGCCAATTTGGATCAGCCTAGCCTGGTCTTCCAAGTGGCGGTCGACCGGTGCTCGACGCTGCTGCTGGGCATCGCCTGCGCCCACGCTTCGTCGGTTCTGGTTGCCGCTGGCGTGCGCGAGGTCAGCAGCAGCCTTGCCGACCGGCTGGACGCCACGGCGACGGCGTGCGGCGAGTGGCTGCGGGCTGTCCAACGCGGCGGCAACGTACCCGAACCTCCCGTCTCCCAGGTTCTGGCGCTGGATCTCGCGGTGGCTGACGCGTTCACCGAACAACCGTCGCTGCAGACCGGCCGACGCGCCGTGAACGACGCGCCAACCCGCCTGTTGCACCTGCTCGCCGTCGGTCTGCTGGAGCGCAGGCTGGGGCCGCGGGATGGCAGCGAGACCAGCGAGCTCTTGGGAAACCATTTCGCCGACTGGGGCCGGCAGTTGCCGCGAATCCGGTCGGCCAGCCTGCTGCTGCGGGAGGGGCGGCGGGTCGGCAACCGCCGCACCCCCGTTCGACTGCTTTCGATCGACAGAGATGGACGACAGGCCTTCAACAACGCGATACGAACCGCCGTGGCGGTCTCCTTAGCCAATGGCTTCTGGTATGCGTCCGGTTGGCCGTCGGGGTCAGGCGCGGTAACCTGGACAGCCGTCGCGTCGATACTCCTGGCCGCGCGCCCCAGCCCAACCATCGCGACGCGAAACTTTCTCGTCGGAGCTGCGCTGGCCGCCGTCGTCGGCGTTGTGGTGCATTACAGTGTCTTGACGACAAGCGGCATTTTTCCCTTGTTGGCGGTGGTGCTCCTGCCGGTGTGCATGCTGGCGGCGCTGGGGCGTTCGGACGCGCGCGCGGTATCCGGCGGCGGTTACGGCCTCGTGGTGTTGGGCATCATCGGACCGACCAATGTCATGCAATATCAGTTGGACGCGACGCTGAATGACGTGGTGGCGGACCTGCTGGGTCTGTGGCTGGCGGTGATCGCGTTCTCCGCACTGCCGCCACCGGCATCCGCTTCTACACGGCGCTCGCGCGCCAGGCGACGGATGGCCAAGGGCTTTCTTGCCAGCGTTTGTGCGCCGGACTTTCTGCGCCCAGACACGGATCGCTGGCTCGCGCGAATGTTCGACCGGCTCACCCAGGTTGGCGACGAAGACGGCGCCATCAACGGTGGCCAGGCGCTGCTGCTAGCCGGCCTGCTGGGTTTGGCGCTCCGGCGCGAGGATCCCGATCTCGGGCGTCAGGTAGGCGCGGTCGTGCGGGCGCAAGGCCTGAAGGCCGGTTCCACCTTAAGACAGTTAGTCAGCAATGTGGACTGCACGACGCGCCAGCATGACCGAATCGTTGCCTTGTCGTTGCTCATCGGCGCGGGCGAACTGGAACTCTGGCCCGACCTTGCGGGAGAGCAGGTGCAGTGATCCCTTTGCGCGAAATCGATCTGCTCGGCGTGTTCGTCAGCCCGGCTTTGATCTGTCTGGCTGTGGCATTGATCCTCTCGCTCATCTTGCGGCGTCTTCTAGACAAAACCGACATCAACCGCTTCGTATGGAATCGCGCCTTGTTTGACCTGAGCCTGTTGATCGTGATGACCGCCCTATTTATCCTGTCGCTCCGTTTCGGTGGGACGTAACGATGCCAACGCGCCCGTGGGTGCCGCCAGCAGCATTCAATTTCGTCGCTACGCTAATCATGTTTGGCGCTGCGATCGGCCTCGCCTGGATGGCATGGAATTACTACGAATATGCGCCGTGGACACGGGATGGACGGGTGCGGGTTTACACCATCCAGCTGGCACCCGAGGTGTCGGGCACAGTTGTTTCGTTACCCATCAAAGATACCCAGTTTGTGCACAAGGGCGACGTGCTGTTTCAGATCGATCCTCGCGACTACCAGAACAAACTTAAGGAGGCGACCGGACGGGTGGCGCAGACCAAGGCACAGGCAGACTATCTGGGAGCGGAGGCGACACGTCGGTCCCAGCTGTCGGACCTCGCCGTGTCAGCTGAACAGCGGCAGAACGCCATCGGCATCGCCCAGGCCGCAAACGCTGCGATGCAGGAGGCAAACGGCGCCCTTGATCAGGCGAGGCTCGACCTGGAGCGCACCACCGTCCGCTCACCCGTGAATGGCTGGATCTCGGATTTGATCCTGCAACAAGGAGGCTTCGCCAAGGCCGGCCAGCCGGCGGTGACGGTCGTGAATGCAGACAGCTTCTACGTGGTCGGGTATTTCGAGGAAACCCAGCTGCCGCGCATTCGGTTCGGCGACAGCGCGCAGATGGTGCTGATGGGCTATCCAGACCGGCCAGCGCGGGGGCATGTCGCGGGTTTTGGCCACGGCATCAGCGTTGCGGACGCTGCGCCCGGCGTGCAAGGCCTTCCGTCGGTGAACCCGGTTTTCACTTGGGTCCGCCTTGCGCAACGCATTCCGATCCGGGTGGAGCTGGACGACGTACCATGCCCGATCATGCTGTCAGCGGGCATGACGGCGACCGTCTCGATCCAGGGCGGAAAGGCAGGACAAGCCGATGTTCATCGCCAGTCAAGTGCCCGACGCGGATCGGATGCAGCCCAAACGTGCGAACAAACAGGGCGGAATTGACGAACGACGGTTCACCACACCCGCCGTGCAAAAATACGGACGATCCTTCCGGCCCACGTAATGCCCAGCCGATGACCGTCGCGCGGTCGCGGAACAATGGCACCTCCCGATCGCGAGAAGGGATAAGTCATTGGGCTTAAGGGATGACTTAATATTAGGGGCGACTTAAGGGCGGACTTAAAGGGGTGACTTAGCCCCCGGGCGCCGGTAGAGCAGTTTGCGCTCAGGAGGCTGCGACTTTCGCTCGCCGGTCGCCAAACGCCTTGAGTGATACCAACGGGCCCAAACACTGACTCATTTTTGGGATTCCCAAATCAGGGAAACTCTGACTCGATGCTGGCTCTTTGAGAGGAGCGGCATCGATGGGAGCGGCGATTTCGATCACCCGGTTTGATCTTACGGCTCGGGAACTTCGCAAGGCGGCGAGTGGGGAAAAGGATGGTGCGGTGTCACGGCGGATGCTGGCACTTGCGCTGGTGCTCGACGGCATGGACCGCAAGACGGCGGCCGAAACCTGCGGCATGGATCGACAGACCTTGCGGGACTGGGTGCATCGTTACAACGCCGAGGGACTGGCTGGGCTTCGCAATCTCACACCGCCAGGCCCTGGATCGAAGCTCACGGCACAGCAGCAGGCCGAATTGGCTGAGCTTGTCGAGGCCGGCCCCGATCCGGCGCGGCACGGAGTGGTGCGTTGGCGGTGGATCGATCTGCGCGACGAATTGCAGCGGCGCTTCGGTGTCGCGCTCCACGAGCGTTCGGTCGGGAAGGTTCTGGCCAAGCTCGGTTACCGCAGGCTGTCGGTAAGGCCCCGCCACCCGCAGGCCGACGAAAAAGCCCAGGAGGCGTTTAAAAAAACTTCGCCACGACAGTCACGGCGCAGCTCCTCGACCACGCCAAAGACAAGCCGATCGAAATCTGGTTCCAAGACGAGGCCCGGATCGGCCAGCAGGGCACGCTAACCCGCGTCTGGGCCAAGCGTGGAACGAGGCCCCGCGCGACCAACGCTACGACTGGGCCTATCTGTTCGGCGCCGCCTGTCCGCAACGTCGCGTCGCCGCAGGCCTGGTCATGCCGGCGGCGAACGCCGAGACCATGTCGCTGCATCTCATCGCCATCGGCCGCATGGTCGCCACAGGTAGCCACGCCGCCCTCGTCCTCGACGGCGCGGGCTATCACATCGCTGCCGCACTCACCATCCCCGACAACGTCACCCTCGTGCACTTGCCGGCCTACGCCCCTGAACTCAATCCAATCGAAAACGTCTGGGAATATCTGCGCGGCAACAAACTCGCGATCACCGTCTTCGACGACTACGACGACATCGTCGATAAAGCCTGCGCAGCATGGAACTTCTTCGCAGACGATCCAAATCGATCATGGGCAACGGTCAATCCTTAGGGCCGTTGGTATTAGACCGGGGTGACGAAGCTCTGGGTGCTCCGGCATCGCCTGCATTCATAAATGTGATGCACGAAGCCCGGCTTTTCCTCCTCGGTGAATGAAAACAGCATCTACTTCCCGCATTTGACGCAGGTGGCCTCTTTCGGGAGCGTATTACTCGCGTGTCACCCTATTGCAACTGAAGCATCGGAAAACGAACACAGCTGGTTTTTGTCCGATTGGGGGAAGCATACCGAGGTAAAGCATTTGCGCGCCGCAGCCTTCGCAGATTCGAACCTTGGCTTGCTCCGAATCACCCATGCTCGAATCATTAGGCTATGCGACCGCCACCGCTGCACGAAAACCGTCAGTCAACATGAAAAACAGAACAGGGTGTTACGGATTGAGTCCTCACACGACGTGTCGGTTCAACGCCCGCAGCATGCCGACGCGCGCATGCAACAGCGGGCCTCGATCTTCCGCCGCCATGATTAGGGCCTCGGTCGCCGCCTGCCACTTAGGGAGGTTCTGCTCGCCCTTCGGCAGCTTCATGATGTAGGCGGCAGCCTCATCGAGGGTTAGAAGTTGCCGGCCTTTTGGCAGCGCGATCGGATCCTCGAACGCGCGCGACCACGGCATCAGGCAAATGCACCGTACTTATCGCTAGTCCTTCGGCAGTTTTCGGACATCCTGTTGGTCTTGGAGGCACGTCAGCAACTCGACGTAGCTCGGCGTAATCAAACCAGAGGTACCGCTGACCGATTCAAGGCACATTTTTTGGTCGGATGGTTGAAATTGCGACCACTGCGTTTGAAGCTGAGCCTTGGCCGCCTTCTCCTCATCTGAACACCTCTTGATCGTGGCGTCCAATCCGGCATTGGGATCGAATGCGGCTTCGCTGTCGTCCTTGCACCCGCGCTCGATGTTGAAGTTTGGAACATTATCCGCGACCGCAACGATCAGCGACGATGACAGGGCCAGGGCCGAGAAGGAAATCAACATGACTTTTCTCCTAGTGGGCGAGGCGAACCACAAACGCTACGCCGAGTGGTTTGGGCGCGCAAGCCGCGCTCGGCGTGCGGGGTGGACGCCGGTTGCAATTGTGGGGCGGGTGGTGGCGCACTTCGAGGCGCACCCGAATGATCGGGTCCTCGAAGCGGCGAGACCAGGTCATGCGGCCATGTGGGCCGCGTAAACGTGGCCTGCGGTGCCGGCAATGTCGATCGTTTCACCGCAGAAGCACTGTGACCGGCCATCGGTCGATTGCGTCGGTATCCTGCAGCCCTTGTCCCACATGGCATATTTCCACGATGTCCAGGCAACCGAGCGGCGGTATTCCTCGAAGTCGGCCCGCGAGCACTTCGGAAGATATTCTTTCCATGCGGCCTCGAAGTCGGCCCGTGCCTGTTCGAAGGTCTCGGCCGTGCCCTGGACATGCAGGCCGTGGTGCGATGGTGGATAGAAACCGCAGTCCCAACCCCATTGGTCGACATCAACCGGCACGCCGGCGCGGACAGCGATCGTTCCGGACATGCACGTCGCCATAGTAGACGTGCCAGCAGTCCTGGCGTTCGGGATATCGGCGGCGGGTGAGAGCGGGCATGCCCTATCATCGCGCGGGCAAGACTCACAGTGAAGCCGCTGGATGTCGGGGCCTTCACACGGGAAAGCCACTATAGAACCCGCGAATGGGGGCCTGGCGGTCATTGCCCCGGGCCCATCGCGCCGGTGAATTTGTCGAAATCGCGGAATTTAACCATCGCTCCCTGCATGATCGCGTCGATTGATCCGTCTGACGCTACTCGATACGGCACACCGGCATAGACGCCGTCGGGTTCGAATGGGCGAGGGGTCCGGTCGACGGCGACGCGCGTGCTCTTGCCGCCCAGGCTGGGGCGGGGGAGTGCAGGCGGCTCTGATTTAGCCAGTCGGGTAAGTAACTCCTGTTGCTTCAGATTCGGTAGTGCCAGAACAAACAGGATCGCGATCAAAGGCGAGATTATCACTGCGAGGATAAACCATCCTCCGCCACTGCGGCCACGCGAGCTGGCAGCAATACCAACAAGAAAAGCGAAAACCAGCCAGATTATGAATATTTCCATAAGACAGGATCATCCTCGTTCATTTAATCGCCTTCCCGCCAAGCAATCCGAAGATCGCGCCTGAACCGGCTTTCCAGGCAAAGTCCATCGCCGCATAAGTCTGTTTTTGAAGGTCCATCGCCTTACCCACATTGCCTTTCAGATCGTGACTTTAAGCGCCCGACGGCCGCGGCCCCTGAAACCGGATCCCGCACTTCATCGAATTCGAGGCTTGCTCGACGGCTACTACGCCGCGCTTGTTTGGCGGATGTGGATCACGTTCCCGTTGCGCCCTGAGCAACCTCGATCACATGGCGATCACTCCCGACGGTGATGACGATCGTGTAGGTCTTTTGTCCGTCGGCTTGGTCGGTCGGCGGCGCGATGTGAAGCTGGCCGCCATACCATTCACCTGGCATCAGCGTGTTGTCCTTGATGACCGATTGCTCCAGCACCGCCATGTTCCGCTGCCCGCTCTCGACCGTTGCCGCGACCATCGCCTCATTTTGAACGGCCGCATTGTTCTGAGCGATGGCCGCAGCGGTTGGGCTGTAAAATGTTCCCGTTCGACCGTTGGGCGTCGCGTAGTGGCCGTAGCCTGCCTGCGAAGCACTATAGGCATTCGCCGCGCCAGCGATCCCGGTGAGGATAGCCGCAGCGATTTGCCTGTTATTCTCCTCCTGCACCAGCATTTCATAAGTCACGATCTTCATCTCGAAGTCGGAGCCAGCAACGTGCTGGAACGCCTCGACCTGGCCAACCCGAAACTCGACAGGCTGTTTCCCCAAATTATTGATGCCGACCACGAACACCGGCCGGCCATTGCTTTTGAGTTGTCGAGAGGCTGGCCGCACCAGCACCAGCGAGGTTTTTTGTCGCGACACGAGCGCCGGCTGCCCGTCGCGCATCATCGTCTGCTGCTGCGGATTCGATGCCCGAAATGAAACCGTTTCGCCGCCAGTAACGCAACCGCCCAACGCGGCGCACAGCGCCACGATTGCCAGAATTCTCATTTGATCGCCCCCTAGACCCGCATTCATCCAAGCGCAACTTGCGGTGGAGGGCAAGGGCGGCGATCTTACCGCGCTGCAGCCGGAGGCGGGGCAGCACCTAAAGGAAACGGCTCCAGCCCGGGGGAAGCTGGAGCCGCACTTGGGACGTGCCGGGAGGGACTAGCTACCGCCACTACTACGATTTAGGTCCGCAATCAGTGGGTGCCATTAAATTCGGGTTTAAGAACTTGCGGTGGTGGGTAAGGGAGAACCGCGAAAGTCTCCCGGGCTAGGCTCCGGCGTCGTACAGCCGCTTCAGTCGCTCGATGATGATTTCAAAAAAACTGTCTAGCTCGGCCTTATTCGGGACGGGGCCGGCATCGACGCCAAACGTCAGCATCGCATTCCATGGGTTGAAACCATAGACAGTCACGACAACTCCGCGCTCGGGGCAGCCGTCCATCTTGCTCAGATCTTCGCGGATCATCGCCGCCAACTCTTCCGCTGTTTTCTTTTCCTTTGTTGGGCGCTCCATTGTTAGCCCTTTGGCTTCGCCTTTAGCCCGATCTCGACCAGGCGGCGGATGGCATTCGTCATTTGAAGAACGCCAGGAGATCCTCGATCACAAAGTAGCCCGTGAGGTATATGACGGCGACGACAATCATCAGTCCCAACGTGAGCCTGACGCATAGAGGCACCGCTTCCCGAGGTTGCATTAGTTGGCTCTCCGCCTAACCGTATCCAACCGCAACCGCAGGTCGAAAGCAATGCTTCACTCGCGAAAGCCGCCCCGAAGGGCGTGGCTACTCGATCTCGTTCGTCAGGTGGCCCAGCATGGCCTTGCAGGCTTCTTCGGCCTCAGCGAGCGTTTTGAAGGGCGAGCCGCCGATCTTGATGGCGCCCTTGTTCTGATCGATCGATCGCCACGACGCCACGAAGCCCGTGTGTCCGTGAAAGCCGGGGCCGCCGCGGCTCTCATAACTGATCACGAACGAAAAGCCGCCGCTGCTGGCGTTCCATATTTCCATGTCCTCGACGGGACTAATGACGCGGCTGAACTCCATGGGCCATTCCCACCGTCGACTTCCCCCCGGGGGGCGGAATTGTCAAATCAGCAAATCAGGAACGTTTCGGCGGAAGCCGCTTCCCGGGCTTTTTAAAAAGGTAAATTCGCGATTGGATGGCTCCGATGGAGCGTTTCATCTTTTGGGAAATCATCCGCGGCTTCATTCCCGAAGTTACTAGCTTGCGCAGCATATCGTCGTCGGTAAGCGTCCAAGGGCGGCCCGCTGGACGTGGGCCCGTCATTTTCCCTTCGCCTTCAGGTCCTGCGCCGGAGATAGCCCGCCCGCTTTGGTAAGTGGATCGTTCGGATCACGGAGCACGAAGCGGTCGAGCACTAAATAGGTAACCTCAGCCGTGAGGGCAGTAGCTGCAACGGCCGCTAAAATCAACAGAGCGATCGTGCGCTTGCTCATCTTCTCGCTTTCGGCCGATCGACGCGCAGGTTAAGTTGCGCAAGCTCTAACTTCCGGCATGATTTTGGCGGTGCTCATAGTGTCGGGGCCCCACATGGTCTGCACGACCGACAGGTCCACCTTGGTTTCATTCTTTCCAGCGGGCCGGAAGAGCAGTTCCCAATAACGAACGCCGCCGGACTCCAAGGCGAGCCTGGAGGATCCTTCTAGGTCGGCTTTTTTGATCCCGTTGCCAGCAGTCTTCTCGAGGCGCTCGTAAGCGCAGCCAGCGATTTTCTTGTAATCTCCGATCAATAGGGCGCTTTCAATCGGCGCCTGATCAAGCACGCTTGTTGCCTCCCCATCGGAGTGGCATCCCGCTAGCGAGCCTGCGACAACCGCCGCGGCGATTGCGATCCTCATTTTCCCTTCACCTTCAGCCCGATCTCGACCAGGCGGCGCTGGCGTCCTCATTAATCATGAACCTCGAACAGGCGAGGATTCGCCTCGACGTACTCTACCCACAACTGCTCCATCAACATCTGAACCTCATGGGGGCGATAATCTTCGCCATTCGGCAGCACGCTTCCAAGCTGCCCAAGATTCGTGTTTCCCGAGTACGGGGCGCCAGCATGGGGAGTGTACGTCGCCCCGGTCGGCTTGTGGGTTATACCCTTAGGCGAAACCTCAAATTGGTCTCGCTGAGCCGGCGTCGACGACATTTGCGCTCCTGCCAGCCCCTTGTCGCGACGTCGCCGCTGACGTCGATTGAGCCATGGGAGTTTTCCCCGACCGACAGTATTGCGCAAGCGGATTCCCCAATAGGGGATGGACTTTTTTAACCAAATCAGTTGAGCATGTTCACTGGGTTTGATCACCCGGACCAGTGAATACCCGAAATCCATCTAAGGATCAGTGCGTTCGATTGGCGTCGAGCGCGGCGGGTTTGAAACCTTTCCCTTCGGGATGAGGTTTCGACGGACGCGCTTGGCGGCGCGGCTCCGAACGGCCAGATAATGGCCGGGGGCGAGCGTGCTGTCCAGAGGGCTTCGGCCCTTAAAAGCGTCTCGACCAGTCTCACTGGCTGGTGATCAACCCCCGGCTGCTCGGTCTGACACCGGGCGACGGCTTTGATCAGCCGAAATCAGTGAGCAAACCACCATGACCCTCGAACGACCCATGTTTCCGCCCGTCGACCCGACGCGGCGGCGGTTTTTATCAGTTGCGGCCGGCGGCGCAGTTGCCACCGCGGCGAGCACCACGACCCAGGCCATAGGTACCCCGGACACCCCGGATCTCCTTCGCGTGGGATCCCTCGAGCTTGATCTCACCAATCGAATAGCGAGGCGCGGCGACCGATCGCTCGACCTCTTGCCGCGAGAATTCTGCCTGCTCGAATATATGATGCGCCGCCACGGCCAGATCCTGACACGCGCCATGCTCTTCCAAGAGGTGTGGCACTACAAATTCGTGCCTGAAACCAACCTCGTCGATGCTCACTTGGGAAAACTGCGTCGCAAGGTCGACGGGCCAAATGAAGCCCCAAGATCCGCAATATCCGCGGAGCCGGGTTCATTCTCGCTGCGACCGAGAAAGCGGTGCAGGCATGAGCAACGTCGTCAAATTCCCTTACAGCGCCAGCCACCGCGTCCACTCCAAAAAGCCGCGCCGATCAAAGAACGGCACACCAGAGGCGCGGGCGGCGAAAGTCGCGACGTTGGAAACAGCGCCGGCCGATATCGTCTCCATTTCGCGCGTTCGAGCAGAAGCGTATTCGGAGGTCGATCGCAGAAAACTCCGCGGTAGCCCGTTGCGGGACTGCATCGCCGCGGTCTCGTTCGGTGCAACAGTGGTCGGCAAAATGCACACCGCCGGATTGAAGGGCGAACCGCTTGCAGCGGTCCAATCCGATATCCGAAACGAGTGGCTTCAAACTTTGGACCGCGCATTTGGAGCGCTGGCCACGATCAGCGTCGGGCTCACTCAGGCGGTGCAGACCCTGAAGGCGCTGCAGTCGGAAACTTCCGACTTTCCGGTAAATTTACCGGCCCCCGACTTGGGACAACCTGTCCTAAATTTAGCGACTGAGCACGACCAGTGAAGCGCCGGCGCCGAACGGCTAGAAAGCGCAACCGCCAGCGGCTCGCCGCTCACGCAAGACGGCTACGGCGATAGACGACGAGACCGCCCCCGGTCACTCCCGGGCCGCCTCTCTTTTTGGTTTCCCGGAATGTCTCTCCGTCGACTCTGAAATATCGGAGCTACGAAATATCGGACGCTGCACGATTATCTCGGGTCCATCCTGTGGAAACGTGTGCACGTGCAGCGCACAACCTTGAATTGGCCTAAATCGCCTGTTGGAACTTTTATTAGTTGCGGAGCGTGAGTCGCTTCTAATCCTCGTAAATCAAACAAGGGAGATACGCGATGGGGGTCGCGTTGGAAGTAAACGTTGCGCTCTGGATCATGATTGGCTGCGCGCTCGCCGGATACTTGAATTAGGCCAACAGCCATTTTGCAACCGCGACGGTGGCCCAACCGAACGCGGACAGCCAACCGATCATTGCGACGGCGGTCGAGGCCAAATAGCAGGCCGTGAACAGCCGGTCCTTCATAGTGGTCCTCGTGATCGCCATTGCCACCATCGGCATAGTTTCCGTTAGGCTGTTCATGGCACCGCTCTTTCCCGCTTCGGGCCTACACAGAGAACACAATCCGCAAGGGTGGTCTGTGAGCTAGGTCACAAGTGTTTGGCTCCTCCGCTAGATCCACCGGTGTTGATGCCGCGACATGTCGGCAAGGTATTTCTGGCAGGACCGGTCGTAAATCAGGCTGATGATCAAGGCCCACACGGCTGCACCCCCTTGTTTGATCGGGGTGAGGCTAGGCCGTCAATGTTTCCGGGACGCTTCGCGGGTCGGCCAAAATGGTTTCACGGGAGCCGAGGCGAGTCCGCCCATCCGGCGGCGCCGATCGGCCTAGACAGAAAACCAGGTCTCAAAAAAATTTGCGCCGTCGGGCTCGAAATGTGTGTCCCGGCGGCGCCTGTTACTGGCCATGAAATCCCCAGCGGTAACAGGTTAGCAGGCGCCATGCCGAGCAAATGTGAACTGGTTCACAATCGTGCTCGTTCTTTCCAAACGGCGAGGGGCTTCGGTCCCGCGCTCACATCACCGATCAAGGTTTCGAGCCCGCCGCTTCAACCCGGTGGGTTTTTCTTTTACTCTTGTGAGGCCCGGCCATCTGCGGGCTCCCCCTCTCCAGCCGCTGGGTTCGAGGTGCGACCGATTCCGTCGGCCGGGAAAGTCGAGCGGCCCATCGCCGTTCGCACCGTCTTTGGAGGTCCAGGGGGATGATACTCATATCAACTCCGGGTTTTCGGTGATTTGACGCGCTCAATCGCCAAACAGCTTCCCGAAGTCGTGCGAACGGCGGTGGGCACAACTGTGTTCCGAATAAGGATAGAGCTGATTTTCCGCTGGTGTTGGAATCTGATCACACCATCGCGGCCGTGCGAGGGCTCTACGCCCAATGGACTGGTTGGCGCGAGCGGCCGGCACATGACAGCCGGGGCGAGCCGGACTCACCAGCGGGCTTCCTAGAGTCAGGGAGGGCTGATCTGCGGCGAGGGCGGAAGTTCAAATTCCTGGAACGCGATGACCGCAACCGGTTCGCATTCGTCGCAAAGGAAAAATCCAGAGTCGGTCTCGATCGTCGCGCAAGCAGTCTGGCAGGCGTCGCAAACCCTACATCGCATGATCATCAGCAAGTCCGGTCACAGTGCTCTAAATGCATAACGCATTGCGCGTGCGCAGGTTCAAACTCGCGGCAATCGATTTGCAGACACTATGCAGACACGGCCGGTTTGGGGGATTTTAGGTTTATTCGCTAAGTGATTGATTTGGTTGGCTCTCCGGGCTGGATTCGAGAGATGCCCTTAACGCGTTGAAATGTTAGCATTATCTCCAACGGCACTTCTCAGAAGGCCCACAAAAAGGCCCGCAGGGACCGTCTAGGGCAGGGCGCTTTCTGAAAATATATTTTTGATTCCGGCCTCGCCCAGGCTTCAATGGCCCCATGCCCGACCCCCGCCAAAAGAATCACCTTTCGGCGAGATGCGCGCCTCCGGCGTTCGCGGTCTCCTGATCTATTGCTCCGATTTCCGCTGCAGCCATTGGACCGCGATCAGCGGCGACCGATGGCCCGGATCAAAAGATCATCGACCGGATGCGGCCTCCTGTGTGAGCCGTATGCTCACAAACGCCAGTTTATTGCTCTTGCCGCTCGGCGGGCGCGCGCAACAACCGTCTTTTCGGCACGTTGGTTGCATGAATTTTGTCGGTCGCGCATAGGAAGACCTCAGAAAACTCCTATGATGCACGACTGGCCCGGCGCGCCTTCTCCCGGCAGATTGCGCGTCGGGCCACTTTAAGGTTCTTCCAACAGGAGGGCCGCATGTGGGGATTTTTGATCGGCCTCTATATTGCAGTGATTATCTACCCGTTTTTGAAGAGTGGCAGCAGAAGCGCGCCGACAAATCCGCCTTAGCGAACATGCGCCGACATAGCGCGTTGGGGCATCGCTGGGACGCGACCAAAGGTCAATGGATGGACAAGTAGCCGAGCGCTCGCACCTCTGGGGTAAGAGAAAAGGGGCGTGCCCGGCTACCCGGCCCATACGCGACGCGGACGCCGTTAGGTAGCGACCGATTTGTGGCGAAAACCATTCTGCAAGAAGGCATAACGTTGCTGATGCCGCCGATCATGGTAACCAGAGCCCATGAAATTCGTTTCGCCGAGCCACTTCGCTGATCCAGACGCCGCCGCCCGCAGACTGGTTGAGATCGCCAATGCGGTCGAGGCGGTCCAAGATGGTCGCATTTACATCGAGCTGATCAACGGTCCTTTCCTCAAGGAGGGCGGCACACCGGACCAGTACCGAGCCGCGCTCGCGCGAGCGGTCACGTTGGGCTGGCTGTGGCTGCACGAATCCGGGACCTATGTGACGTTCACCCCTGCCGGTGCCGAGCCGTTCGCCTGATGGCGGCCAAGGACTGGCAGCGCGCTTTCGACGATCCGATTCTCTTGCCGCGCGGTCGTCAGCTCACCACGCTGCAGGACGCTGGCACCTTCATCACCAAGCTGCCGAAAGCCGAGCACGACGCCCCGGAATGGCAAGCGGCGATGGAGGCACTGCTCTTGGTCGTTGAACTTGGCGGCCCGACCATGTTCGCCCGGATCGGCGTCATACGGGCGCACAATCGGCACGTCGAGCGGGAGTTCAACCCCGACCGCAAAGAGACGCATTGGGGGCGGCGGAAATTGGCAAGGGATCGGTGAGGCAGACCTGATACGGTGTGGCGGTCGTATAGTGCTTGCCGCCGATAACGGTTACGCGCAAGCTGTCGGCAGAAAGCGGGGACGGTGTGGTCCATAACAACGATCTAATCGTGGCATCGTCGACAGCGCTATCGCTTGCTACGCTTATTCCGTCATGGCGGATTCTAGGCCGAGTGGGAATTTCGCGTTGGTGGTCTTTTGTTTCGTTTGTGCCGTTTTTGGGAACACTTATCGTTTTGTGGATCATTGGATTTCGCGCATGGCCCAAATTGAAGTTGGATGCTCAGAGACCCTAAACGTTCCGGCATCATAGTCGCTGATGTCCGTCCGAATTTCCATTGGGGAGCAAGAGGCCCGGCGGGCGGCGGGGAGTGCGCAAGCACCGACCGTATATTGGCAAATAGCAAGAGCGACATGAATGCGGTGGCCTACGTGGGCGGACCTTAGAGGCATCGGCAATTCGAACGCGGTCCGCGCTTCGATCATCGTGCCGGTTATCGGTTATCTGATCATCCTCAATTCGACTATCGCCGATTATCTAAAGCTGCACGGGATTGAGTGGGTGCATCAACCTGCGAGCGTTTGGGACCACCTCTGGAGCCTTAAGCTTTATCTGGTCTATTTCGGGCTCATGTTCCTTGGTGTCGGAGCAGCCATCTATCAATGGAAGTGCCCATCGTTCGTGAAAAAGTATGGAGATTGGGCGGATTACGTTGCTGGCGTGGCACCTCACATAGACAGCGCGCAAGTAATGACGCTCGGGAACGTTGTTGGGCAATCTGTATCAATAGACGATTTGCGTTTTGACACCACCGGCGATCTAGCGCGGAGCCTTCTGCGCCGACACTTTAAGCATATGTCGAACTACTACCGGGGTTGGCGAATAACGACCGCCATCCTGTTTGCTTGGGGCTTCGCGCTGCTGAGCATACCTTCGTTTATGACGGCTGTTCGCGTTGCCATTGCGCTCGTAACCGGCGAACGCTCGTCCACCTAGGTTGCGACAATCACCGGCCCGGCGAAGCGCTGCGCCGCCCCTGACCGCTACTTTTCTTCTCGCATGTTGGACGGCGATGGAGGCGGAAGGAGTGGCGTTGCAGGAGATTTAGATGTTGGCGAATCTTTGATCCTAATAGGGGTAAACGACATGCCGCCTCCCATGCTTGGCGGGAGTTGCTGCGCCATTTCGCGCCTGTCACTACCAGCTCTTAAATAAGTCACTTCGGACGGAAGAGAGACGCGAACAAAATACTTGCTTTGGCTATAGGCATAAAATGAAAGCCACATCTCAGGAAGGACCGCTTCTGGCGCAAAGCGGCCGTTCATGCGCCAGGCTGCTGTCGATCTCCAGATTGAACATGGTTAGGTCGCGAGCGCGGCGAGGGCGACCCGGTTCGGACAGCCGTGAAGCAGCGCAACGTGGTCAATCTGATCGACGCGCCACGCAAGAGCCTGAACGATGCCGGCAACGGTGGCGCCTCGGAGCCGGCCGAGGGCCGCAAGTCCAAGAAGGCGGCATCGGGCCAGCGCGAAATGCTGATGGCGATATCCGGCAGGACAAGGTGAAGCCAGCAGCCAAGGAGACAAAGCGTTCGGCCCGTTAGCGCCTTTGCATATTGGTTTTCGCGCGCACTTTGCCGGCAGCCGAAAGCAGGATCGAATCCGAGCGGCTCTTCACGTGATCGATGAAGGCACGCAGTTTCGGCATCATTTGATGGCGGCTGGGATAGTAGAGAAACACGCCCGGCGCCATGGGCGCGAAGGGTTCCAGCACGGGCACGAGTTTCCCCGCTTTCACCGCGCCGGCAGCGATCGGCTCGGGCACCTGCGCAAGGCCCAATCCTTCGACGGCTCCGCCAAGCATTGTGGGCATGTCGTTGGCGATCAAAGGTCCTGAAACGATGACTTCGACCGCCTCGTTGCCGTTGACGAAGGACCAGGGCGCGATCGACCCGTTCGAGCGGCGCATGCGCAGGCAGGCATGCCGGCGCAGATCGTTGATGAGTTCCGGCCGCTGCCGCCGACGCAGATAGTCCGGGCTACCGACCACCGTCAGCGGGTGCGCCGGCGTCAGACGCACCGCGATCATATCGGCCTCGATGAACTGGCCTTGCCGGATGCCGGCGTCAAACCCTTCGGCAGCGATATCGACCAGATCCGCGCTCGCGACGATCTCCACCTCGACATCGGGATAGGCTTTGCAAAACGAAGCGATCAGCCGCTCCAGCAGGATCGGCACCACCGCCCGCGGTACCGTGAGGCGCAACAGTCCGGCAGGCCGCTGCCCAAGGTCACGCGCGACCTCGCTTGCGGCGACAAGCTCCTCGAAGGCGGGCTTTGCGCGCAGGAGAAATCGTTCGCCGGCTTCGGTCAACCCGACACTGCGAGTCGTGCGAATGAGGAGTGCCGCGCCGACGCGCGCCTCGAGTGCCCGTATGGCCTGGCTGATCGCCGACGGCGTCACCCCAAGTTCTGCGGCGGCTCTCCGAAAGCTGCGGTGCTGGGCAACGCTCAGGAACGCCTCCACGCCGTCGAGCGCGCCTTGCCTGACTGTGAAGTTCTGCTTCATAGCCCGTCAATATTATCACGAATAGTCGCCCGCCGGAAGCAGACGTATGTTCGACGTGCAAATCGGGAGGCACCCCGACGTCGAGGCCCCGGATGCGCGACAATCAAGGGAGCAACACCATGCGAGACGCGACGTTTTCCCGACGCGACATGCTCTGGGCGGGGGGCGCGCTCACCGTCGGCGCGGCTTTCGCGGAGCCGCTCAAAGCCGCCGCCGCCGAGCCCGGCGGGGCTGGCCCGGAGCCGACGTCCTGGGTGGATCCGGCGATGCCCGAGGTGACGCACCGGATGATCGGAACGAACGGCATCCGCTTGCATGTGGCCGAGCAGGGTGAAGGCCCGCTCGTCATTCTCTGCCACGGCTTTCCCGAATGCTGGTATTCCTGGCGCCATCAGCTCCCGGCGCTGGCGAAGGCTGGGTTCCGTGCGGTGGCTCCGGACTTGCGCGGCTATGGGCTAAGCGACCGTCCGGAGGGCGTGGAGAAGTATACGATTCTCGATGACATCGGCGACATCGTGGGTCTCGTCGATGCTCTCGGTGCCAAGCAAGCGGTGATCACCGGCCACGACATCGGCGCCGCAATAGCATGGCAAGCGGCGTTACTGCGCCCCGACCGCTTCGGCGCTGTTATCGCGCTCAGCCCGCCGTTCCGCTCGCGGGGGTTTGGCGACCCGGGGCCACCGACGACGCTCATGCCGCGGACCGAGGACGCAGTGTTCTACCAGCTCTACCTCCAGAATCCCGCGGCGGAGGCGGGGCTCGAGCGCGACCTGCGTCTCACCTTCCGCTACCAATTCTACACGTTGTCGGGCGACAGCCCACGGTCCGCGGGCGTTGGAGGACTTCCGCCCGGGATGATGCCTCGGAAGGGCGGCTTCATGACCGACCCGCCTTCGTTGCCGGCGTGGGTCACGGAATCCGATATCGATGTCTACATCAAGGAATACACGCGGAGCGGATTCCATGGTCCTCTCGCCTGGTGGCGCAACATCGATCGCGGCTGGGAGTTGATGGCTCCGTTCGCCGGAGCGGCGGTGACTGTTCCCGCGCTGTACATGGCAGGCGACCGGGATTTTGTCGCCAGCGTTTTCTCCGAGGACATCGCGAAGCAGTCGGCACTGGTCCCCAGGCTCCGGCCCTCGATCATGCTGCCGGGCTGTGGTCATTGGACCCAGCAGCAACGCGCTCCGGAGGTAAGCGCCGCCATGATCGACTTCCTTCAGAGCTTGTAGGTGCTGTTGCAGGTGCCCGTCGCCCGGCGGCCCGACGAAATCCACCATTCGTAGCAGGCGCCTCGGGCCAGACTGTCTTCGAGCCATTTCTGTTGGAGCAGACACATGACCGCGCAAATGTTTCTAACCTATCTGGTTTTCGTCGTCGCGGCGGTGATCGGCGTTTCCGCCGCCTATCTTCCGCGCCAGATGACATTTGCCATCATCGCGGGGCTTGCGATCTGGCTCGCTTATGTTGGCCTGTTGAGCGCTCTCGGCTACGTGCGCGATCCGTCGCTACGGCCGCCTGGCATAGTCTGGCTGGTTGGCCCCTTCCTTCTGTTCGTTGTCTTCGTGGTCCGCTCCAACATGGGGGCATGGGTAGCGGCCGCCATTCCGCTCTGGCTGATCCTCGGCTTCGAGAGTTTCCGCATCGGCGTCGAGCTTTTGATCCACCGCCTGCGGGAGGACGGCCTCGTGCCGAAGCTGCTCACCTACGCGGGCGGTAACGTCGACATGTTCGTCGGCTTGTCGGCCCCGATCATCGCCTGGATTGCCACCAGGGAACGGCCTGGGTTGAGGCTCGCCATGGGCTGGAACGTGCTCGGGCTGCTGTCTCTCGCCAACGTCGCGACAAGCTCCATGCTCACTGGCCCCTTGAAACTGATCAGCACCCAGGTGCCGAACGTGGCGATGGGGTTCTTCCCCTACAGTTTCATTCCGGGCTTCCTGGCCCCGCTTGCTGTCACACTTCACGTGCTCGCTATCCGTGCCATTGCAACCCTGCTCCGGGATACGCGATCGCCTGCATCGGGCATCTCCACGTCGACGAGCTGAAGATCCGCGACAACAGCCTGAAGGCTGAGAGGAACCTTACAATGACCGATATCTTTGATGACGTGCGCGACCACTATCGCGCGACCGGCCTGACCGAGCGGCTGAAGACGGCGCTGATGGCCCTCGGATCGGAGGATCAGCGGCTCACGCCCGAGCAACTGGGCGCCCTCGACCAGTTTCACACCCGTGGGCTCGCAGCGACCGCCGAGCTTGCCAAGTTGGCTGGGATCAGCGCCGACATGTCGGTTCTTGATGTCGGTTCGGGCGTCGGCGGACCGGCGCGCTTTCTGGCTGCGACCTACGGCTGCCGGGTGACGGGCGTCGACCTCAGCGAGCCATTCGTGGATGCCGCGCGCTATCTGACCGAGCGCACAGGCCTGACCGGGCAGGTCTCGTTCCAGACCGCCAGCGCGCTGGAGCTTCCGTTTGACGACGGCCGTTTCGACGTCGCGTTGCTGCAGCACGTGGCGATGAACATCTCCGATCGGGCGCGGCTCTACCGCGAGACCCGTCGCGTGCTGAAGTCAGGCGGCAGATTCGCGACCTTCGACGTCGTATCAAACGGCGATGAACCGCTTTATCCCGTGCCTTGGGCGCGGACGCCGGCGACGAGCTTTCTCATGACAGCTGCCGCGACACGCGAGGCGATCGAACAGGCCGGCTTTCGCACGCTGACATGGCAAGACGACACGGAGGCCGCCAAATCCTGGATCACTCAGTTGCGCGCATCGGGGCCGCCGCCCTCGCCAAATCTCGGCGTGGTGATGGGGCCGGACTTCGCGCAGCTCTCCGCCAATTTGGGACAAAATTTCCTGGAAAGCCGGATCGGCGTCCTGACCGCCGTGTTCGAGGCCCTGTGAACGAACTGCTGATCGGAGGCCAAATGTCCACGGAAACGCTGTTCCGAACCCATCTTGTTCTCGATTATGTCGCGTGGCTGCTCTGCTTCGGCGCGTACGTCTGGCCCTGGCTCAGGTCGATGGACCGGGTCGCAGCGCATAGCACCATTGCTACCCTACACAGCTTCCGCTTTTTCGGGCTCGTATTCATCCTTCCGGGTGTTGTAAGTCCCAACCTGCCCGCCGGATTCGCCATGTTCGCAGCCTACGGCGATTTTGCAACCTGGGTTCTGCCCATGTTGTCGCGTCTCACGGTGAGGATTCGCCCGCTCTTCTGGCCGTTCGTCCTCGCCTTAAATCTCGTGGGCGCGGTCGACCTCATCGTCGACTATTACAACGCCATCCAGGTCGGCCTTCCCGCGCATGCGGAGTGGCTGAACGCCACCTACGCGATCCCGATCATCTACGTACCGCTGCTGATGATTGCGCACATCGCCGCATTCTATTTGCTGGTGCGAGCATCGCAACGGCAAGCAGCGGCGTAGGACGATGCTGCATACACCCAAAAAGCAGGAGCCCTAATATGCTGGATCTGGTTAGCACAGTTACCGACCCGGCCGCCTACTCGGGCCCGACCGCGTCTGCTCAAGTGTGGTTCGCTGGTGGTGAGCGCGTCGGCTACGACCCCGGGGCCCACGCTATCGTTGCGGCGCAAGGCGCGCCGCTCAATATTTTCTTGAGGCGCGAGGGAGATCTTGCGCACGCCGTCTCCTTCCTGCCGGGATTCCCCGATGGCTCCTTCGGGTGGGCAAAGGTTCAGCCGCATTTGCCGAGCGCGGTCGATATGCCGAAACTCTTCGTCGAGTATGTCGGCATGGGCGATAGCGACAAGCCAAAGGACTATGCCTATTCCACAGCGGAACGCACGGATCTCCTCGAAGCGATCTGGCGTGATATCTCAGTTCGGTCGACGACATTGGTCGCCTTCGACTTTTCCTCGCTTGTCGTCTTGGAGCACTTGCGACGCCGGCTTGAGCGCTCAGAGCGGGGCGAACCCGTGGGCGGGCCAGACATACGCGGCGTTTTCATCTTCAATGGAGGACTATTCACGGACGGGCACTCCCACCCATGGTACACCACGCCGATCTTGCGCCGCCTCCCCACCCGGGCCCGTCAGCGCGTGGGGCGCTCCTTCACCCTGTTCAAGATGATGGTGGGGGCGATGTGGTCCCAAGGCCATCAGGTAACTGATGCCGAGGTCCGCGAACTTCACGGCGTCCTGGATCGCCACGATGGCTTGTTCTACCTCGCGGCCGCAGCGGGCTTCGTTGCCGATCACAAAGCGCAAGGCGATCGGCTCGACTTTGGCCGCCTCTTCAGGGTTTATCGAGACCAGTTCCCGTTCCTCGTCGGCGGCAGTAGCGAAGATGCCTTTGAGCATCGGCAGGTCGATCTCGCGCACGAACGACTGGGAAAACTCGGCCTTCGGATCGAGCGGTTGCCCGGCGGTCACCTCACCACGAATGAGCAGCCGGAAGCCCTGGCCGCCTTGATCGCGAAGTTCGAGCGAGGATTTACAAGAACGCCGTAACCGCGATCCGCTATTTCCGCTCGGCGCAGTGCGCGCTGATCAAGGCGCCACCGGCTGATGCAAAGCGGAAGGTGGATTTCGAGCCCGCCAAGGGCAGCTTCTGGTGCGAAGCGGACTTTGGTCGGTCTGATTCATCGATGGTGTCAAAGTTGTAGTTGGCGACTCGAAGGCATCACGACCTGCGGGCGGACCGGATTGCGTGGACAAGCGCCTGTTTGACCGTAAGAGCGGTAAGATCCCAGTAAACCCGAAAACCAATCGGCTGATGCCGGAACCTCTGGTGCAGAAAAAGGTATCGACGCCGTGATTTGAAGGTTGCTGACAGTGCTGAAGCTCTCGCGATGCTCTTCTGGGCGACCTGCCATTCAGATGAATCGAGCAATGCCTTCATTGGAAGGGGGCGGCTTGGCTCGAGGGAGCGGCCGGCTATCTCGTCCTTGGAATGGTCTCCGCAGTTGAGGATTTCCGCGCACCCGGTCCAGGATGCACATGCACGGACTTCGCCGAAAGCGGCTCGCCGCATTCCGAGCAGACCATCACGGGGTCAAACATATGCCCGCAGTTCTTGTGCTGGTGCAGCATCGGTCGTCCCCGCGAATCCACCATGTGGACATTGCCCCAATGCACGATCGACATGATGATCGGATAGAGGTCGAGGCCCTTCTGCGTCAGGATGTATTCGTAGCGCTTGGGTGATTCCTGGTAGGGAATCCGCCGCAACACGCCGAACCGGACCAGCTTCTTCAGCCGTTCGGCAAGCAGATGGCGAGTGATGCCGAGCGAGGCCTGGAACGCCTCGAACCGGCGTTTGCGCAGAAAACATTCGCGCAGGATCAACAGGCTCCAGCGGTCGCCGATCACCGCCACGGTGCGGGCCAGCGAGCACGGCTCCTCTTCAAGCGTGTCCCATTTCATCAACGTCTCCAGTCACCTGCTGCCGCGAGGCGAAGCATGTTCCATTCTAATTCGGTACTAACTTTTATTCAACCTCGTCAAACTTCTTTGTGAAATGTGGCCTATCTGATAGATATTGACAGTTCTAAAATAGAACTTTAAGGCAATATCCGGCAATGAACGGCTGGTTCATTGGTTTCCCCAGGAAAGGCGCTCTGCGATGGCTGCTCCGCTCAAGGTCGAGTTCCACTTCGATTTCGGCAGTCCTAATGCCTATCTTGCCGAGCTCGTGCTGCCTGCCATCGAGCAGCGCACGGGCGTCAAGTTCGACCACGTCCCGGTGCTGCTCGGCGGCGTCTACAAGGCGACCGGCAACATGTCTCCCGCCGACTCGCTGCGCGGGATCAAAAACAAGCCGGAATACAACGAGCTCGAGACACAACGCTTCCTGCGTCGCCACAACATCACGAAATTCAGGTCGAACCCGTTCTTCCCGGTGAACACCCTGATGCTGATGCGCGGCGTCGTCGCTGCCGAGTTCGAAGGCCTGTTCCGGCCCTATTTCCGCGCCGCCTATGACCACATGTGGGTTGAGCCCAAGAAGATGGACGATCCGCAGGTTTTCCGCGATGCCTTCCTGACTTCGGGCCTCGACATCGATCGCATCATCGCCCGTGCCCAGCAGGACGACGTCAAGAAGAAGCTGATCGAGAACACCAACAGCGCGGTAGCGCGCGGCACGTTCGGCTCCCCGACCTTCTTCGTCGGCAACGAGATCTATTTCGGCAAGGACAGCCTGCGCGACGTCGAGGAAGAAATCATCGCGCAACAGGCCGCGGCGCGGCGCAAGACTGCATGAGCGTGCCCTAGCATCGAGAGCAAACCGAGCCCGGACAAGGGCCCTTGCAGCGGGAGGTGTCATTGGTGAGTTGGCAGCAGGCGGCAGCCGAGATTCTGAATGTGTTGCCGAGCCGCATCCATGAGGTAATGGATCCGCATGTAGCCGCCACGCCCGACCGGGTAGCGCTGATCGACGACAACGAGACCCTAACCTATCGCGAGCTCGATCGTGTGGTTCAGGGCACGGCGGATGCGCTGCGCGCACTCGGCATCCGCGCCGGCGACCGCATGATGATCGTCAGCGAGAACTCGATTCCGCTCGCGTGTCTGCTCCTGGCCGCAAGCCGCCTCGATGCCTGGACGATTGTTGCTAATCCGCGGCTGTCGCCGCGCGAATTAGATCAGATCAGTGATCACAGCGGCGCCCGGCGCATGTTCTTCACGGTTGAGGTCTCGGAAGAAGCGGCCGCGCACGCGGCGCGTTACGGCGCGCCGGCGCAGGATGTTGGGCCGCTCTACGGCATCGGCGTTTCCGTGCTGAACAAAGCGACGCAGCCCGAGGCGGTCGAGGCTGATGGCGCAAGTCAGGTCGCGGTCCTCATCTACACCTCCGGCACGACCGGAATGCCGAAGGGCGTCATGCTCACGCACCGGAACCTGCTGTTCTCGGCGCAAACCACGGCGAACTTGCGCAATATGACGGCGCAGGACGTACAGTATTGCGTGCTACCGATCTCGCACATCGTCGGCATCTCGCTGTTGACGATGACGCTGATGGTCGGCGCGGTGACACGGCTGGTCAGCAGGTATAACCCGGCCGCGCTTGCCAAAGCGCTGGCCGAAGAAGGCGTCACGCTCTTGAATGGCGTGCCCGCCACCTATCAGCGCCTGCTGGAATACAAGCAGATGGCGGGCTTGCCGAAGCTAGAGCGCGGCGCGCTGCGCCTGATGAGCGTCGCCGGCGCGCCGCTTGATCTCGAGCTCAAGGAGCGGGTGGAGAAGGAACTCGGACTTCCTTTGTCCAACGCGTTTGGCATCACCGAATGCTCGCCGGGGATTTCCGGTGTCCGTCCGGAGGCGACGCGCAGCGACAATTCGGTCGGCACCCTAGTGCCGGGCGTCGAGGCCAGGATTGTCGGCCGCGACGGCGCCGTGGTGGCGAACGGCGAGATCGGCGAATTGCACGTCCGCGGACCGAATGTGATGCGCGGCTATTACCGGGCGCCCGACCTCACGGCGAAAGCGATTGATCCTGACGGCTGGTTCAACAGCGGCGACCTCGCGCGCTTCGAAGCCGATGCGTTGTTCATCGTTGGCCGCACCAAGGAGATGATCATCCGTTCCGGCTTCAACGTCTATCCGGCCGAGGTTGAGGCGGTGCTGAGCACTCATTCCGCGGTGGTGCAATGCGCTGTGGTCGGACGGCCGGTCGAGGGCAATGAAGAGATCGTGGCCTTCGTCCAGCTGCTGAAGGGTTCCAAGGCTACCGCGCAGGACCTCATGGCTCATGTCGCGCCGCGGCTCACCTCCTACAAGCGGCCATCCGAGATCATTCTCATGGACGCACTGCCCGCCACCTCGACGGGCAAACTCTTGAAGCACAAGCTGGCGGAGTCGCTGCGCAACTGAAGCGGGCGAGATCGCTTCACCACTCACTTTGCAAAGCCGGAGAAGACCCTTGCAGAAGAGAAACAGAACGGTCGCGGTGATCGGCGCCGGCGACTTTATCGGCGGCGAGATCGCCAAGAAGTTCGCCTCCGAAGGCTTCACCATCTTCGCTGGCCGCCGTAACGGCGCCAAGCTGGAGCCGCTGGTCAAGGAGATCGAGGCCGCTGGCGGCGAGATCCACGCCCGTTCGCTCGACGCGCGCAAGGAAGAAGAGATCATCTCCTTCCTTAACGATGCCGAGAAGCACGCGCCGATGGAGGTCTGCATCTTCAACATCGGCGCCAACGTCAACTTCCCGATCCTTGAGACCACCGAGCGCGTGTTCCGGAAAGTTTGGGAAATGGCATGCTATTCCGGCTTCCTTGCCGGGCGCGAGGCGGCGCGGCTGATGCTGGCGCGCGGCGGCGGCAACATCTTCTTCACCGGAGCCACCGCGTCCTTGCGCGGTGGTAGCGGCTTTGCGGCATTTGCCAGTGCCAAGTTCGGCCTTCGCGCGGTGGCGCAGGCGATGGCGCGCGAATTAGGGCCGAAGAACATCCATGTCGCGCACCTCATCATCGACTCCGGGGTCGATACGGAATGGGTGCGTCAGCGCCGCATCGAGGCGCTCGGCCCCAATGCGCTCGATGATCCCGACCTGCTGATGCCGCCGTCCTCGGTCGCAACATCCTACTGGCAGCTCTACCAGCAGCCGAAGAGCGCCTGGACCTTCGAGTTGGAAATCCGTCCCTTCGGCGAAAAGTGGTAGGGAGCATCCCCGATGGAACTGGTGCTGTCTCCGGAAGACGCGGCATTTCGCGACGAGGTGCGCACATTCATCGCTGAAAATTACCCGGCGGAGATGCGTGTTGCCAATCCTGAGACCGACTTGAGCAAGGAGCAGATGCTGCTGTGGCATCGCATCCTGCACAAGAAGGGCTGGATCGCGCCGCTCTGGCCAAAGGACTATGGCGGTCCCGGCTGGTCGATCACCAGGCGCTTCATCTTCGAACAAGAGACGACGCGCGCCGGCACGTTGCCGCCACTGGCGTTCAGCGTCACCATGGTCGGCCCCGTGATCTATACGTTCGGCAATGAGGCGCAGAAGAAGAAGTTTCTGCCGCGCATCCTGTCCGGCGAGGACTGGTGGTGCCAGGGCTATTCCGAGCCCGGCTCGGGCTCCGACCTCGCCACCGTCCGCACTAAGGCGGTGCGCGCCGGCGACCATTACATCGTCAACGGCCACAAGACCTGGACCACGCTGGCCCAGCACGCCGACTGGATCTTCTGCCTGGTTCGCACCGATTCATCAGCCAAGCCACAGTCGGGTATCTCCTTCCTGTTGATCGACATGAAGACGCCGGGCGTCTCCGTGCGGCCGATCATCACGATTGACGGCTCTCACGAGGTCAACGACGTCATCCTTGATGACGTCCGCGTGCCGGTCGAGAACCTGATCGGCGAAGAGAACAAGGGCTGGACCTACGCGAAATTCCTTCTCGGCAATGAGCGCACCAGCATGGCCGGGATCGGCCGCTCGACCCGCTACATCGAGCGGTTGAAGAAGATCGTGAAGGCCGAGATCCCGGAAGACGATCCCGCCCATCTCGAATTCATCCGGGACATTGCCCGCGTCGAGCTCGACGTGCTTGCGTTGGAGGCGACCGAGCTTCGCGTCGTCGCACAGATGGCGCGCGGCATCGATCCGGGGCCGGCGGCATCGCTGTTCAAGATCCGTGGCACGGAAATCTTCCAAAACATCACAGAGCTGACCCACCGCGCGATCGGCAATTACGGGCTTGCGATCCGCGAGCACCCAGTCAGCGCCAACCACTTCATGCCGGGTCCGGACTACGGCCACACCGCGTCGGAGAAGTATCTCAACTCGCGCAAGCTCAGCATCTACGGTGGGTCGAACGAGATCCAGCGCAACATCATCGCCAAAGCGGTACTCGGTCTCTAGCAACAGCGCAACGAGAGGATCGGATGGATATCCAGTTCACGGAAGAGCAGGAATTGTTGCGATCCAGCGTTCAGCGCCTGCTGCACGATCAGTATGGTTTCGACGCGCGCCGCAAGATCGTCGCGAGCGAAGAGGGCTTCAGCCGCAAACAATGGCAGGCCTTCGCCGAGCTCGGCCTGTTCGCGGCGCCGTTCTCCGAGGGCGTCGGCGGGCTCGGCGGCGTGCCGCTGTCGGCCATGATCATCATGCAGGAATTCGGCCGTCACCTTGTGGTCGAGCCGTTCGTGGAGACGATCGTGCTCGCCGGTGGCCTGATCGAACAGATGGGATCGGAGGAGCAGAAGCAGGCCTTCATTCCCGACATCATCGCGGGAGCGAAGATCTGGGCCCTTGCCTGGACCGAAAAGGGCTCGCGCTTCGATCTCGCGACTGTTACGACCACGGCGCGCAGCGATGGCCAGGAATACGTCCTGAATGGCGAGAAGACGGCCGTGATCGCGGCGCCCTGGGCAGATTATTTGATCGTTTCTGCGCGCACCTCAGGCCACCGCCACGATCGCGGCGGTGTCAGCCTGTTCGTGGTCGATCGCCGCGCCGCCAATCTGGATCTGCAGAGCTTCAAGACCATCGATGGTCGCCGTGCCGCTGAAGTCAACCTGCGTGATGTCCGCGGCCAGTTGCTCGGGCGAGAAGGCGAGGGTGTCATGGCGTTGGAGGCATGCCGCGACCGGGCTATCGGCGCGCTTTGCGCCGAAGTGGTCGGAGCGATCGGTGAACTGAATTCAGCGACGCTGGAGTACTCAAAGACGCGAAGGCAGTTCGGCGTCACGATCGGCTCGTTCCAGGTGCTGCAGCACCGGATGGTCGACATGTTCATTGCGCACCAGGAAGCGCTCTCCCTGATGCAGCATCTCAATCTCAGCCTCGGCACCGCCGACCCCGGCGTTTCGCGCCTTGCGTCCGGCGCCAAGTCGAAGATCGGGTATGCCGGCAGGTTTATCGCCGATCAGGCGGTCCGGCTTCACGGAGGTATGGGCATGACCGACGAACTAAATGTCGGCCATTACTTCAAACGCATTTCCTCCATCAACATCCAGTTCGGAGATCCCGCCTACCACGTGCTGCGCTACGCCCAGCTCGACACGGCGGCTTAAGCAGAGAGGCAAATATGACGACTGAGGCAGTAATCGTTTCCACCGCGCGCACCGGCGTCGGCAAGGCCTATCGCGGCGCGCTCAACAACGCCGACGGCCCGACCTTGGCCGGCCACGTAATGGCCGAGGCGGTTAAGCGCGCCGGCATTGCGCCCGGAGAGGTCGAGGACGTGGTGATGGGCTGCGCGATGCAGCAGGGCACCATGGTGATGAACGTCGCCCGCAAGGGGGCGATCCGTGCCGGCCTACCGGTGACCGTGGCCGGCACCACCATCGACCGGCAGTGTGCCTCCGGCCTGCAGGCGATCGCAGTCGCTGCGCGCTCGGTCATGCTCGACGGCGTCGAGATCGCGATTGGCGGCGGCATCGAATCGATCAGCCTTGTTCAGAACGAGCACATGAACAAGTTCCATGCCGTCGACGATGAGCTGATGGCGATGAAGCCGGAAATATACATGCCGATGCTCGAGACCGCCGAGGTCGTCGCAGAACGCTACAAGATCGGTCGCGACAAGCAAGATGAATACAGCCTCGAGTGCCAGCGCCGCGTCGGCGCCGCGTTGCAGGGCGGCCGCTTCAATGACGAGATCGTGCCGTTCACGACCAAAATGGCGGTGGTCAACAAGGACACCAAGGAGGTCAGCTACCAGCAGGTGACGCTTTCGAAGGACGAGGGCCCGCGTCCAGACACCACCGCCGAAGGCCTGGCCAAGATCAAGCCGGTGTTCGAGGGCAAGACAATCAGCGCCGGCAACGCCAGCCAGCTCTCGGACGGCGCCTCGGCGTGCGTGATCATGAGCGACAGGATTGCGGTACAGAAGGGGTTGAAGCCGCTTGGCATCTTCCGCGGCTTCGTCGCCGCCGGCGTCGAGCCGGACGAGATGGGCGTCGGCCCAGTCGCCGCGATCCCGCGGCTCTTGAAGCGCCACAATTTGAAGATCGACGACATCGACCTCTGGGAGCTCAACGAGGCCTATGCGGTGCAGGTGATCTATTGCCGCGACAAGCTCGGTATCGATCCGAACAAGCTAAACGTCAACGGCGGCTCGATCGCGATCGGCCATCCCTATGGCATGACCGGGGCGCGGCTGACCGGCCACCTCCTGATCGAGGGCCGGCGGCGCAAGGTGAAATACGGCGTGGTGACCATGTGCATCGGTGGCGGTATGGGCGCGGCCGGCTTGTTTGAAATCGTCCACTGATCGGAAACGCAGGAGATATTCGTGAAGACAGCGATCACTGAACTGTTCGGCATCCAGCATCCGATCATCCAGGGCGGCATGCACTATGTCGGCTTCGCCGAGCTCGCCGCTGCGGTGTCGAACGCCGGGGGGCTCGGCATCATCACCGGCCTGACGCAGAAGACGCCGGAACTGCTGGCGAAGGAGATCGTGCGCTGCCGCGACATGACCGACAAGCCGTTCGGCGTGAATCTCACCTTCCTGCCGAGCTTTACTGCACCGGCCTATCCAGAATATATCGCCGCGATCCGCGAAGGCGGCGTCAGGATCGTGGAGACTGCGGGTCGCAGTCCGGAGCAGTACATGCCGGCCCTGAAGGCGGCCGGCATCAAGGTGATCCACAAATGTACCTCGGTGCGGCATTCGCTGAAAGCCGAGAAGATCGGCTGTGATGCGGTCAGCGTCGACGGGTTTGAGTGCGGCGGCCATCCCGGCGAGGACGACATCCCGAACATGATCCTGCTACCGCGGGCGGCGGATGAACTGAAGGTTCCGTTCGTGGCCTCCGGCGGCATGGCGGATGCGCGCAGCCTGGTCGCCGCGCTGTCGATGGGCGCCGCGGGCATGAACATGGGCACGCGCTTCATCGCGACCAAGGAGGCGCCGGTCCATCTCAATGTGAAGAAGGCGCTGGTCGAGGCGACCGAGCTCGACACCCGCCTTGTAATGCGCGCGCTGCGCAACACCGAGCGCGTTCTGAAGAACAAGGGCGTCGATGACATGCTCGAGATCGAGCGCGAGAAGGGGGCCAGCCTGAAGATCCAGGATATCCACGAGCAGGTTGCGGGCGTCTATCCGAAGGTCATGGTCGACGGCGACATGGATGCCGGCGCTTGGAGCTGCGGGATGGTGGTCGGCCTGATCAACGATGTTCCGACCGTCAAGGAGCTCATCGATCGCATCATGGCGGACGCCGAGGCGATCATCCGGCAGCGGCTGACAGGTTTCCTCGACGGCGTCGAGGCGCAGAAGCCCGCCCGCGCGTTTGCCTGACGGAGAATGTTATGACCGAGCACGTCAAAACCGAAATCGTAGACGGCGTCATGACGCTGACATTGCAGCGTCCAGAGAAGAAGAACGCACTGACCGGCGCCATGTATGACGCGTTGTCGGGTGCGCTTAAACAGGCAGAGACGGATGCTTCCGTCCGCGTGGTCGTGTTCCAGGGCGAGGGCGATAGCTTTACGGCCGGCAATGATCTGGCGGATTTCGCAAGCCAGGCTCGCGGCGAAGATTCCGTCGACAGTCCTGCCCATCGCTTCATCGAAACCGTCAGCAAGGCCAGCAAGCCGTTGGTCGCCGCCGTACAGGGGAATGCCGTCGGCGTCGGCACCACCATGCTATTGCACTGTGATCTCGTCTATCTCGCCGACAATGCGCGGCTGAGCACGCCCTTCGTCAATCTCGCGCTGGTTCCGGAAGCGGCGTCGAGCTGGCTATTGCCAGTGCGGATCGGGCACGCGCGCGCTTACGCCATGTTCGCGTTGGGAGAGCCGATGGAGGCGGCCGCTGCACTGGTGTGTGGCCTGGCCAATGCAGTGGTGCCGCGGGACGAACTGCGCAAGAGAGCGCTTGACGCGGCGATCGCGCTGACCAAGCGCCCCGCGGGCTCGCTGAGCCTGACCAAGAAGCTGATGCGTGATCACCAGCGGATCGCGGCGAAGATCGCCGAGGAAGGGCAATTGTTCAAGGAGCGCTTGAAGACACCGGAGGCGCGCGAGGCGTTTGCCGCATTCGCCGAACGAAGGTCACCAGACTTTGCGAAGTTGCTGCCCTAACGTTCGGGAGCGCCGGCTCGGGGATCACCCTGCGGGCACTAAGTTCATCAGGAGCAATCCACGATGGCTGACCTACGAATATTCTCATACTTGCCGAACCCGCGTGTATGGAAGGCGACCATCGCTGCCCGATTCTGCGGAGTGGACGTCGAGATCAGGGGGGCGTCCGGCAACGAGTTGAGGGACTGGCTGTGGGACTACGACGCGCGTCCCCTGGTCGAGCAGGAACGTCAATCGCTTTCGTCCCTTTCCCGAACGGGGCGGGTCGGGCTGACCGGCGCCCAGCTCTTCAAGACCGATGCCTTCCTGGAAGCGCAGCCGTTCGGCAACGTGCCCGCCGCTTTCGGGCCCAATGGAAAGATCGGAATCTTCGAGTCGAACAGCATCATGCGGGCGGTGGCTCGTCTGGGCGAAGCGACATTCCCGCTCTACGGGCGTGACGCTTATGAGGCCTCCAGGATCGACAGTTTTCTGGATGTCAGCCTTGTCTTTGCCAGGGATTCGCAGATCTATCTCCTTGCGCTTTCGGATGGCACAGTCGATGCGGCTATTCACGCGCGAGCCAAACAGGCATTTGCGATCTATGCCTCGGGGCTTGAACAAGCGTTGTCTCCACGGCGGGACACGCTTGTAGGGAACGGTATTTCGCTGGCCGACATCTGCTTTGCTGCCGAACTTGCGCTGTTCATGAATGAGCACGCGCGGGTCGAGCAGTTGAGCGAGCGCGGGCTGGACAAGATCCTGCACGCGGGGCTCCGGAATGACTACCCGCTGGTGTTCGCTCACTTTGCTCGACTGGTCGATCACGAGCACTTCAGGCAGGACCTCAAGCCGTATGTTGAAAAATTGGTGTCTAAGGCGGCCGCCTGAACATGAAGGCTGCCGGCTCCAACGTGGAGGTTTGATCGCATGGCCGAGCCTGTTTGTCTGATATCCGGCGTTGGACCCGGCACGGGTTCGGCACTCGCCAAGAGATTTGCTGAAGGCGGTTATCGCTTGGCCCTCCTCGCAAGGAACGAGGAGCGTCTTGCCGCTCTCGAGAAACAACTGGCGGACGCAAAGGGATATCGATGCGATGTGTCGGATCCTGCGCAGATCGAAGCGGTGGCGTCCGCGGTGGAACGCGATCTCGGCAATCCGAGCGTCATCGTCCACAACGCCGTTGGGGGAGCATTCGGCACGTTCCGGGAGATAGATCCATCAATTCTGAACCGCAACTTCCAGGTTAACACGATGGGCCTGCTGTACCTGGCCAGGCGATTTTGTCCTGCGATGGTCAACGCCGGCAAGGGCGCCATAGTAGCCACTGGGAATACTTCGGCGTTGCGGGGCAAGCCTGCCTTCGCCGGTTTCGCGCCGACCAAGGCAGCGCAGCGGATCCTCGCCGAGGCTATGGCACGCGAGCTGGGCCCACAAGGCGTGCACGTCGCCTATGTCGTTGTCGACGCTGTGATTGACCTGGAGTGGACGAGGAAACGCTTCCACGACCGGCCGGACGACTTCTTCATCAGGCCTCGAGCGATCGCGGACGAGATTTGGCATGTCGTTCACCAGGATCGCAGCGCGTGGTCATTCAACGTCGAGCTGCGGCCCTTTGGAGAAAACTGGTAGCCGCAACGCAAGGACAACGGCGAACGCGCAAAGAATGTGAGAGCTGGTCAATTCATAACAACCCAGGGGAGAGTTTGATGTTGTTGAGGAAGATTGCAGTATCGCTTGCGGCGCTGACGGCGCTCGCCGCCGGCCCCGACAACAGCATGGCCTATACGCAGCTTCAGCTTCAACGCTGGACGGGAAGCTCCTGGGAACAGTTCGGCGGCGTGCTGAGTGCGGACCAAAAGTGAGCTGGAGCGGGCTCGGCTGGTCCGTCGAGGAAGTTGCTCGGGCGGTACGGGCGGCTAGGATCGGAGTCGGGCAAGAACCCGACGATCGATAGTGCAAGAATGATACCGCTAGGGAGTTACTGCGCCGTACAGGGCCATGCGCGGGAGCTAAAGCGCCAAAGCGCGCCTCAGCCGTAAGTCTCCGCGATGAAGTCGATGAAGGCACGAAGTTTCGGAGTCATCTTGCGATTCTTCGGCCATAGGATCTGGCGTGTGCGCGCCTGCGTTTTGTAGTTGGACAGCAAGACCTGCAGCCGGCCTGCAGCGATATCTTCAACAAGAAGTTCGTCGCGCATCAGCACGATGCCGGCACCGGCGAGTGCGGCATAGCGGATGCCGAACGCGCTATTGATGGTCAGGCGGCTCCTGACGTCGACCTGGACTTCGCCTTCCGGTCCGAAGAACGTCCATCTCTGACCGTCTGCCCAACCCGGGTAGCGCAGGCATTCGTGATCAACGAGCTCCATTGGATGCGTCGGCTTGCCGTGTTCGGCGAGATAGCTCGGCGCCGCGCAAACCAAGCCCGTATAGGGTGAGAGCGAGCGCGACATCATGGATGAATCGACCGGAGTGCCGACCCGGATCGCGGCATCGAGACCTTCCTCGAGCAGGTCAACCATCCTGTCGCTCAGCACGAGCTCAACCGAGACGTCAGGACATCTCTTCATGAAACGAACGACCGCCGGAGCCAAGCTGTATGATCCGAAGGCAACCGAGGTTGCCACGCGGAGCTTGCCGCGCGGTGCGCTCAGAGCCTCTTCGGCCAGCGCATCTCCCGCCTCGGCCTCCTCCAGCAGATGCCGGCAATGATCGAGATAGCTGCGGCCGAGTTCGGTCAAGCTCTGCCGACGGGTCGATCGGTTGATCAATTGCGACCCGAGCCGTTCTTCGAGGAAGCGTATGTGCTTGCCGATCATCGTCGGCGACAGCCGCAGCTCCTTTGCCGCCGCGGCGAAGGAGCCGAGATCTGCAACCTTGGCGAACACAGACATGCTTGTCAGTCGGTCCATGATTATAAACCATTGGTTCTTTCAGAACGGAACAAAGCGCGGTTTATACACGAATTGTATTGATTACCATGAGTGAGCA
The DNA here is from genome assembly GCF_900129505.1 of Bradyrhizobium erythrophlei. Classification (NCBI taxonomy): domain Bacteria; kingdom Pseudomonadati; phylum Pseudomonadota; class Alphaproteobacteria; order Hyphomicrobiales; family Nitrobacteraceae; genus Bradyrhizobium; species Bradyrhizobium erythrophlei. Next base: position 4,279,258 of record NZ_LT670818.1, read on the forward strand.
ATCAATGCGAACGCTCAGGGAGGCTTGGGTGCAGTTCGATTTCGAGACGATGCTCGCGTCCGAGCGCATGGAAGGCGCCCGGTACGCTATGACGCGCGACCGGTTCGAAATGCCGCCCATCGCGCTCAGCGACTGGAACGAGATGCGAGCCGAGCAGTGCCGCGCAAGCGAACCAAGAAAGTTCCGAAGGAGGTCACCATGGCTTTCCAGCTCACGATCAACGGAGATCTTCATTCCGTCGACGTCGACGGAGATACACCGCTCCTGTGGGTGCTGCGCGACGTGCTTGGCATGACCGGCACGAAATTCGGCTGCGGCATGGCGCTGTGCGGCGCCTGCACGGTGCATATCGACGGCGAGGCCGTCCGTTCGTGTATCACGTCGATAGACAGCATCGGGGAGTCGAAGGTCACGACGATCGAGGCGATCGGCAAGACACCTGCCGGCAACAAAGTCCAGCAAGCCTGGTTCGACCGCGAAGTGCCGCAGTGCGGCTATTGCCAGTCCGGCCAGGTCATGTCCGCGTCCGCTCTGCTGGCGAGCAATCCGCATCCGACCGATTCGGATATCGATGACGCGATGTCGGGCAACATTTGCCGGTGCGGAACCTATGTGCGTATCCGCGAAGCGATTAAGCAAGCCGCGCAATCGGGAGGCTGATCATGACGCTCGCACACATTGATTCCGACCGACCTCAAGATGATCTGTCACGGCGCGGCTTTCTCCGCACGAGCGCGGCGGCAAGTGGTGGGCTCTTGCTCAGTTTGAGCCTGCCCTTCGCACATCGTGAAAGCCAGGCTGCGGGCTCCGACACATTCGAGCCGAACGCCTTCATCCGGATCGGCGGTGATGGCCAGATCGTTCTGACGATGCCCTATGTCGAGATGGGGCAGGGCACCTACACCTCGATTCCGATGTTGATCGCCGAGGAGCTCGAGGTCGATCTGAAGCAGGTCCGCCTGGAGCACGCGCCGCCAAACGAGAAGCTCTATGTGAACCCGCTGCTCGGCGTGCAGGCGACCGGCAACTCGAATGCGATACGTGGGTCCTGGCAGCCCCTGCGCAAGGCCGGCGCGACCGCGCGGACAATACTCGTCACGGCGGCGGCAAAGCGCTGGAACGTCGATCCTGCCTCCTGTCGCGCGCAAAGCGGCGAAGTGCGTCATCAGGCGTCGGGACGAAACCTCGGCTATGGCGAGCTTGCCGCGGAGGCGGCCCGCATGCCGGTGCCCGAGAATGTGACGCTGAAGCAGCCTGCTGATTTCAAGCTGATCGGCACGCCCGCGAAGCGGCTCGACACGCCCTCCAAGATCAACGGCACGGCGATCTACGGCATCGACGCGCGGCCACCCGGGGTGAAGATCGCAACGCTCGCACAATCGCCGGTGTTCGGCGGGCGCGTGAAGCGCGTGGATGATGCCGCGGCCAAGGCCGTCAAGGGCGTCCGCCAGATCGTCCGGCTCGATGATGCGGTCGCGGTTGTGGCGGATCACATGGGCGCCGCGAAGAAGGGGCTTGCCGCACTCAAGATCGAATGGGACGACGGGCCGCACGCCAGGCTCGCGACCGCTGATATCGCACGCGAGCTCGAAACTGCCACGACCAGGCAGGGTGCGGTGGCGCAGAACATCGGCGATGCGGACAAGGCGATGGCGGGTGCCGCGATCAAGATCGAGGCGAACTACCAGGTCCCGTTCCTTGCGCATGCCACCATGGAGCCGATGAACTGCACGGTGCATGTCCGCGCAGACGGCTGCGAAATCTGGGTCGGTAGCCAGGCGCTCGCCCGCGCCCAGGCATCCGCTGCAAAGGTCCTCGGCATCCCGCCTGAGAAGGTGATCGTGCACAATCATCTGATCGGCGGCGGCTTTGGGCGCAGGCTCGATGTCGATGGCGTTGCCCGCGCGGTCGAGATCGCAAAGCAGGTCGACGCGCCGGTGAAGGTCATCTGGACACGCGAGGAAGACGTCCAGCACGACATGTACCGCCCTTATTGGTTTGATCGGATCTCCGTTGGCCTTGACAAGGCAGGCAAGCCGGTCGCCTGGAATAACCGCTTCGCAGGATCCTCCGTGATCGCGAGATGGCTGCCTCCGGCGTTCAACAAAGGTCTCGATCCCGACACGACCGAAGGCGCCATCGATCTCCTTTACGATATCCCGAACTTCCACGTCGAATATGTGCGGGTCGAGCCGCCGGGAATTCCGACCGCGTTCTGGCGCAGCGTCGGACCGTCGCATAACGTCTTTGTCACCGAAAGCGTGATCGACGAACTGGCTGCAGCCGCGAAGCAGGATCCGGTCGAATATCGGCGGGCACTCCTCGACAAGGCTCCCCGCGCCAAGGCGGTGTTGGATCTCGCCACGGCAAAGGCCGCTTGGGGACAGCCGCTACCCAAGGGAAGCGGCCGCGGTGTCTCGCTGCAGTTCGTGTTCGGCAGCTATCTGGCACAGGTCGCGGAGGTGGAAGTCGCGAAGGACGGCAGCGTTCGCGTTCGACGCGTGGTTTGCGCGATGGATTGCGGCACGGTCGTCAACCCCGACACGGTTCAGGCGCAGCTCCAGAGCGGGACCAACTTCGGCGTCACCGCCGCGCTCCACGGCGAAATCACGCTCAGGGACGGACGGGTCGAGCAGACCAACTTCGACACCTACCAGATGCTGCGCCTCAATGAGGCGCCGGTGATCGAGGTCCACATCGTGCAAAGCGCCGAGCCGCCTGGAGGAATGGGCGAAACTGGGACATCGGGGATCGTGCCTGCGATCAGCAACGCGATTTTTGCAGCGACGGGCAAGCGGCTCCGCAAAATGCCGGTCGATGCCGCACTACTGAAGCACACGTGAGGTATTGATGAACGCGCTGCTCCGTGAAATCCTCGATGTGCATGGCGGGCTGGAACGCTGGCGGCGATACAACAAGGTGGAGGCGACGATCGTCAGCGGCGGCGGCTTCTTCCCCCTGAAAGGCGTGTTGCAGGATCGCAATCCGCGGCGCATGACCGTGTGGTTGCACGAGGAGCGGTCGTCCGTCACGCCCTACGGAGCTCCCGATCAGCGCACGATGTTCACGCCGGACCGCATCGCCATCGAGAAGCTCGATGGCACGGTGGTCGCCCAGCGCTACGCGCCGAGGGATTCTTTCGCCGGACACCAAATGCATACGCCCTGGGATCCGCTGCACCGCGCCTACTTCAACGGCGAAGCCGTGTGGACATATCTCACGACGCCATTCCTGCTGGCGATGGACGGGGTCCGCGTCGAAGAGACCGAGGCCTGGCGCGAGGGGACGGAGACCTGGCGCGTGCTGCGCGCCTACTTCCCCAGCTGGATGGAAACCCACTGCATGGTCCAGGACTTCTTCTTCGGCGAGGACATGATGCTGCGCCGTCATGATTACAGCGTGAACGTGGCGGGAGGTTTTCCGGCTGCCCAACTCACGTCCGGCTATATCGAAGCGGACGGCATTCGTCTCCCGAGCTTACGGCGCGCCTACACACGCGGTCCCGATCGCAGGCCCATTACGGACATGCTGATGGTCTCAATCGATTTCAGCGAGGTTGCCTTCGCATAGTCATCCGCCGCTCGGCACGCTCAGCGGCGGCAGGGCGGCCGAACCGACGGGTATTGTCGGTTCCTGAATCGGTCTCTAATCTTCGTCGCCCCGCCGCGTGTTCGGGGAAACACTCGAGCCCGAGGCAATGGCTCGTTGAGCGCATCGAGCGGCCAAGCAGCTACCCCGCTGCTGACAAGAACAATGAAATCACGCCATCTCATGGGTTCGTCTGCCCCAGGCCAACCAACTCCCTTTTATGGATTTTATATCTGTTGCGGATGCGCGACTAGGTCACTGGTTAGCGGCTCTTGATGTCCCCTCAGGGTCAAAATCGGCCCTGACGGCCCGAAACGCCACTTCCGCTTTGCCCCAATCAAGGGACATCAACAGACCGGTCCGGTAGGTCCGGTTGGTGCCAGGTCATACGGAATGTCCAACAAGACGAAGGCCCTCGGATGGGAATGGCGCGAAGAAAGCCCTTAGCCGGTGGCGTGACGTTGCGATTCTTAGCTTTTGTTTAGTTGTTTCTGCCTTGTGATGTGTTAGTACGCGGCGCCAGCAAATAAGGAGCTAACAAGTTGAAAGTTGCGAAGCCAAAGAAAAACGGCAAAGCAGTGCGTCGCGAATGGACGAAGACTGACGTCAAGGAGCTCAAGGCACATTCGAAGGCGAGAACACCGGTCACCAAAATATCTAAAGAGACAAAGCGCACGATTGGTGCGCTGCGCCAGAAGGCGCTACATCTCGGGATTGGACTCGGGCATCAGCGGTAAACGCCGAGCACGGCGCGGCAGAGCTGAGAAGACGAAACCTGCCGCGCGGCAAGTTAGTCCCCTAGCCATGTGGACGGCATCTTAGCGGCTCAACCAAGTTAATGTTTCAGTTGGGTCAAAGGCGTCACTTTGAACGTGCGTCGGTCACTTCCGGTCGATCCCGATAAGCAGACGTTCTCAGTGTCCCTCGGCATGTATCAAAGGTGCCAGCAGACGACATTCCATTTCGGACGCCTCGCCCCACAGCCGCCGCGGGGATAATTTTCTGCAATCTCTCGTTAGCGGTGTCCCGCCGCAACATTAGCCTACGATTCTTAACCCTTGCCGTTGCTGCGCCCGCCCATCATCATTGGTGCCAATTCTTCATCGCAGCTAGGTGGTGACCGTGCCGGGCACGAGTAATTGGCGGCTCCGCGACGGCGAACAAATCATTGCTTGCAATACAAGCCTATTGGGTCTTAAGTTCCTCGCCGAATCGGTTGACGGCGCTTGGATCAGCTAGGTCGACGTTGAGGGTGAGGCTCCGCACGCCGTAATTGGCGGTGAGGCGTTTAGCTAGGCCCGCAATACCTCGATAGAGCCGGCAACTAACACCAGGTTCACGCCACGCGCCGCGAGTGCATCCGCAAAGGCTTCCCCTAATCCTTTGGATGCCCCGGTGATCAGTGCAGTGAGCCGCGGTAAACCACCATCTGTGCTCCTTGCATAAGAGGACTAGGTGGCCAAGACCTTGCGTACGACGCTGGGCACGAGGCGGCGGGCCGATTCGCTCCGCCATAAATCCGTGTCTGCCGAATAGCGGCCGCCGCCGACCACTGCGAACACCGCGATCATTGCGGCCCAAAATACGCCGAATTCGTAACCTCCCTCTGGCAGCGCCCATACGTAGCCGATCTGAAAGTGACCGCCCCAAAGCATCGACATCAGCAAATATACCGATCCGAGCAAAGCAACGGGGCGCGTGAAGATTCCCAACGTGAGTCCAACAGCGGAAATGAGCTCGATCGTTCCGGCGAGTGCAACCTGTATGGCGGGCATATGAAGCCCGAGGCTCTCAAAATACAGTACGTAAATTTTGAATTGAAAGGGCCCGCCGAGGATGTGACTCCCAAGATGAGGCACAAACATTAAGCCGACGTAGACTCTAATAAAGAACAGTGCAGATGCATTGAGCGCCTCTTCTCTTGAATCCGCCGCTGCTGCAACCGATGCGGACCGAAGGATGAATTGGACGAATATCAGCGCGCCAAGAAGCCAACCGAGCAGCTCAAAGCCCGGTACGCCCGGGCCTGTCGCGACGAGCAGGTCGAGATCATCGGGTTTCAATCCGGCGATGCTGGCCGGAGGGTTCAAATTCAGAATGCTGAACAAGCGCGAAACGACGGCGGTGGCCAGAGCCAACGCTGCGACGGCGATGAAAGAGCCACGCAGGTGCCAAATCGCGGATATTAGCAGTAGCGCCATCCCAAACCGTGGTCGATGCGGTAAACCACGCGGTGACAGGCTGGGCGAGGATAACGCTTAAGCCCCATCCGATCATGATGAGGGCGACGACCAAAGTCACACGGCTCAGCCAGCGCGTAGAGTCATTGATACTCGTTACACGTGTTTCGCTGTTGTACTGGGGTTGGAGTGAGCTCATGATTTCGTCCTTTCTCACAAACAAAATCTTGCGGTCTTCGGCTTGCCGATCACGATCCGACCTTGGCGACGCCCATCTCTTGCAGCAGCGTCAGATTGTCCTCGATGTGCCAATTGTCGGTGATGCGGCCGTTCCCGATCTTGACGAGGTCGGTGGCCGTGAAGGGGACCGGCTGGCCTTTGCCCTGCGTTTGTCCGAACCTACCGGTGAAATGACCGGTGAAGTTCATGTGCACGGTGACGTAGTCGCCCGCCAGGATCATTTTCTTTACCGTGACCTTGAGATCGGGCACGGCGGCGCGGAACCGCCGCGAGGCGAAAGCCGGTCCCTCGGGCCCTTGCGGTCGGCCCGGCGGCAGCGTGTGATCGGTGAAGTTAGGCGCGATGGCTTCCTTCAGCAGGCCTTCATCGCCGGTGTTCCAGAAATCGTAGAAGGCGCGAACTGCCTTCATCGTCACCTCGCGTTCCGCATCGGGGCTTGGCGTGGCGATGACGAGGTCATCGATCTTGACGCTATCGGCGGCAAAGGCCGGCATGGAGATCCAAAGCGTCAATACGGCGAGGACCTCGATCATGCGGGCAGGCTTCAGCTTCTCTGACATCGAAAGTCTCCTTCAGCCTGTCGGCCCGGGCAGGCCGGTTGCGCTCGGTGGACCCCGATCGACAACCGGCGTGCTGGCGCGGTTGGCCAGCACGTAGCGGGCGATCTCGTCCTTCCGGGCGAACCAGACATCCTCCTTTCCCTTAGCGTAGGTGAGGAAGCGGTCGAGGGCTCGTATCCTGCCGGCGTGGCCGGAGATGCGATCGTGCAGGCTGACCACCATCATGCGCCGTCGATGCACGCCCTCTTCGTAAAGCTGATCGAACTCGTCGCGCAGCGCCTGCTCGTAGGCGGCCGCGTTCCAGCCAACGAAGGGAAAGGAGACGATGTCGTTCATGTGGAAGGTATAGGGGACCGTCACGAAATCCCTCCCGCGTAACGGGACAATAAACGGCTCGTCGTGGCTCGGTTCGTCGATGTGATAAACAAAGCCCAGATCCTGCAGCGTCTCCAGGATGGCGATGGAGTTGCGCATCCAGTACGCGTTCCAACCGATCGGTATCTGGCCGGTGATCTTATGGATCGTCTCGACGCTATCGGCGATGAAGCGCTTCTCTTCGTCACGGGAGAGTTGATACGAGTTGTCCCACACCCGGCCGTGCGCGGCGGCTTCATGCCCGCGTCGCACGATCTCCCGAGCCAGATCCGGGGAGGTTTCCACCGCTTTGCCGATCATGAACGATGAGAGCTTGATGCCGTGCTTGTCCATGAGGTCGAGCACGCGGGGGATGCCTTCGTAATGGCCGTAGGCGAAGAAGGCGTTGGTCGGCAGATCCGGCACGCCCTTCTCGATTGGGTCCGGGATTACACCGCCTGCGCCCGAGATCGGCTGCCCGCCGCCTTCGAACATGAGCGAGAAACTCACCGCCAGCCGCGCGCCGTTCGGCCAGAAGCCGCCTGCGTTGCGGTCAGACGTACTGATGGTTGTCGTCGCGGCGCTGGCGACGCCGGATAGGCTACCGGCAGTGGTAGCTGTCGCGAGTGCGACGGTTTGAAGAGCCTCTCGGCGATTGAGATGCAAGGGCTTCGGTGCAGGATTGATCATTCGCGACTCCGTCTGCTTGACGCCCTCTCAACTCTTCTTGGATAGATTGTATTCGGCGCTTGGCCTTGGTTTCATTCCGTGATTTTCACGAACCCCTCTTGTACGAGCTGCGTCGTTCTCGCCATGGCATCCGTATTGACCTTGACTCCAGGAAGCAGATCTACGTTTCCCCAGTTGTAAATTTTCGCAGTCGCGCCACATAACTCAATTTCCGCACCGCGTTTCATCAGGTCAGCGACAAGCTCCTTGTAAGGGTTGCCGGTCGCTATATTACGTTCGGTGTTGTAGGCGCTGTCGTTCAACGTCACGTGGCCGGCGTTCGTGTGAAAGACGGCGATGACCTCCGACTTGGCGTTCCAATCGGTGATGTCGTTCTCGATAAGCTGAAGGTGGAAAATCGAAGCAGGCAGATCCCCTTCGAACGCCAACGCGCCAATACTGAACACCGTCTTCACGTTCGACAGCTTCACCGGTATATCGATGGGAAGGAGTTTTTCGGAAGCAGACATGTCAAAGTTCCTTTCTAAGGCTGACGCTCTTTATGCCTTGCAGGACGGAGTTCGCGTCGGCGGCTGAACATCTGAGCGAACGGCGTCAGACGCCTTGGTAAACCAGTTGCGTGAAGAACGCCGGGCTTATGACGAATTGACCCCACTTCGCGTCGTATGCGGCGGTAGGCTTGGCGGCGATCGTCTCGTCGAGGGAGCGACCCTGCTGCTTGAGTTTTGAGACGTTCTCGTGGATGGCGAAAAGCATGTCGCGATAGGCCGAAAGCTCTGCCCTGTTGCTCACCGGCTTACCATGACCGGGGATCACGATTGTTCTATCAGTCGCGGCAGCGAGATTTGCCTCGGCGGCCTTGATCATCCCCTCGATGTTTCCACCGGTCGAGTAGTCGATGAATGGATAGATGCCGTTCCAATACGTATCGCCGGTATGAAGAATATCTGCTTCAGGGATGGTGACGGATATATCGCTGTCCGTATGCGCCGGACCGTAATATTTGAGGGCAAGCGTGGAGCGATTGAGGGTCAGAGTCTTCTCCGACGAGAAAATTTCGGTCGGGATCGCCGCTAACGGCGGCGAAGGGAAGTTGAAATTCCAGTCCTCGACCCGCTGAGCTACCAAGAGATGCTTGCGGGTATTCTCATGGGCCAGAATGGCTACCCCTTCCGCATTCAGCCATTGATTGCCGTCCGTGTGATCGAAATGCCAGTGGGTGTTGATCAGATGTCTGATCGGATCGCGGCTGAGGCCGTTGGCGGCCTCCAGGATTCGCGGGCGGGATGCGGTGATTCCGGCATCGATGAACACCTTGCCGTCGGCACCGGTAAGGACAGCGATATTGCCGCCAGAGCCCTCGAGGATGCTGACGTCACCGCGCAGCCTGTGGACCTTGATGGGCGCCTTGGTGGCGTCATCACGGATCAGATCCACGATATTGCGTGCTTCGGCGTAGGCTTGCGAGGGGCTCAACCAGCTGCCGGTGGCTGTAAACGTGGCGGCGGCCATGCAGCAGAGGCAGAAGCCGCGACGTGATAAGGTGTGTGGATGCAGGGTGGGCATCGAATTCTCCTGACAGGAAAGACGGGCATCGCGAGTGCGACGATCGCCGCCGACGGTCCGACGAGTCTCTCGACGATTGAGATGCGAGGGCTTCTGTGCGGAATTGATCATTCGCGACTCCGTCTGCTTGATGCGCTTTCAACTCTGCTTGATTGGGAAGTCTCCTCGGGTTGGGGTGAACACCGAAAGGAAGAGTTCCATGCGGTACGCCGCGCCAGGACGACGTTCTACCGTGGCGCAGCGCAGCAATTCCTTGAAGCAGTCCTGAATATTTCTGAGAAGTTGAGAGGCCTTGCCCGGAAAGCGGTCGGCGACCCAACGCTCGTGCAGCAATGGTCGTCGGCCAGCGACGGAACCGGTCCTTGCGGCTTGCGCGCTGCCGAATTCTGATAAAACGTGAGATATCCTGAACAGGGACCGCGACGTGCGCGCACAAGGTCGACGACTGGTGTATCAGTTAGACGAGTGGGAGGTCGATCTTGCTCGGCGCGAACTGCGAGCGCGTGGAGTGCCTGTCCCGATCGGGGGGCGCGCATTCGAGATCGTCGAGGTTCTGGTTCAGTCGGCAGGTGAACTTGTCACCAAGAATGACCTCTCGGCTCGCGTATGGCCGGGCGCGATCGTAGAGGAAAATACGCTTCAGTTTCATATATCCGCGATACGCAAGGCGCTCGGTTCGGATCGTGGAATGCTAAAGACTGCGTCCGGTCGTGGCTATCGCCTGTTCGGTGCGTGGACATCCCGGGAGAGCACATCGTCAGTAGATTCGATGGATCTCGAACCGATGCGAAGCCGGGCCGAGCCATTTCAGACCAACTTGCCTGCGGCAGCATCCGAGCTGGTCGGCCGAACTAATGCCGTGCAGCAGCTGCGCGGTCTTCTATCCGCTTACCGGGTGGTCACGCTGACTGGACCGGGGGGGATTGGGAAAACTAGGCTGGCGTTAGAGGTGGCCCGCGGCTTGTTTCCGACCTTTCAGGGTGATGTTCGGCTCGTCGAGCTGGTCTCGTTGTCGGATCCCGATCTGGTACCGTCTGCCGTGGCAGCGGGCCTCGGCCTAAAGTTAGGCGGCGACCAGATTTCCGCCGAATCCGTCGCCCGGGCCATCGGACTACAGAGGCTTCTGCTTGTTCTCGATAATTGCGAACACGTGATCGACGCAGCAGCCAAACTGGCGGAAACGGTCGTGCGCATGTGTCCGCGAACCACCATTCTCGCAACGAGCCGGGAGATCCTGAAGATCGAGGGCGAATACGTCTACCGCGTTCCCCCGTTGGATGTACCCTCTCAACATGAGGAACCCGACGATATACTTGGTCGCAGCGCGGTGCAGCTTTTCATGGCCACAACGAGGGCGTTGCACTCGGATTTCTCGCCGAATGGAGAGAACCTTCCGGTAATTGCTGCAATCTGTCGGCGCCTCGATGGCATCCCGTTGGCCATCGATCTTGCGGCAGCTCGCGTCGCCACCCTTGGGCTCCAGCAGGTTGCCGTAGACCTGGATGATCACCTGGGAATGCTGACCGGCGGCCGCCGAACGGCTCTGCCGCGGCATCAGACACTACGCGCGACGCTGGACTGGAGTTATGAGTTGCTGCCCGAGCCGGAGCGCTTGGTGATGCGGCGTCTTGCTGTGTTCGCCGGCGACTTTACGGCAAAAGCGGCGAGTTTGGTCGCTGCGGGAGGGGGGATCGCCGCATCGGAAGCGGTCTGCTCTCTGGCGAACCTCGTCACGAAGTCCCTAGTCACCTTGGAGGTCGGAGGTGTGATTGCGTGCCATCGGCTACACGAGACTACGCGCGCCTACGCCCTCGAGAAGCTTGATGAAAGTGGCGAGTTCGAACAAGTGGCACGACGCCATGCAGACTATTATCGGGGTGTCTTTGAAAGAGCCGAGATAGAGTTGGAGACCTTGCCGGCGCCCGCCTGGTTGGCGCGCTACGGAAGTCAAATCGGACAGGTACGCGCGGCCTTGGACTGGGCGTTCTCGCCGACTGGTTCCGCTGAAGTCGGCGTAGCGCTAACCGTGGCTGCGGTGCCACTGTGGGTACACTTGTCCCTGATGGAAGAATGCCGCGGACGCGTCGAGCAGGCACTTTCCAGTCCCGCCGAGAGCCGAGACGCACATCGCAATATGCAATTGTATGCGGCGCTTGGTGCGGCACTATTTCTGACAAAAGGCTCGTGCCCCGAGATGGTAGCGGCCTTTACAAGGACTCTCGAGATAGCGGAAAGCCTCGACGATACGGATTATCGCCTCCGAGCGCTTTGGGGCTCGTTTATGGAACACATCACGAGTCTTCGCTATCGGGCAGCGCTGGCGGTGGCCGAAAAATTCTGCACGTTTGCGGCGAAGTCGACCGATCCAGCCGACGGGCTGGTCGGCGACCGTCTAGTCGGCGTGGCGCTGCTTGCTCTGGGTGACTTGGAAGGCGCGCGGAGGCGCATCGAGCGCATGCTGGGCCGCTATGTCGCCAGGACGCCGCACATCATTAGGTATCAATTCGATCAACAGTTGTTAGCGTATTCGTATCGCTGCCGAATACTTTGGTTGCAGGGATTTGCCGACCAAGCGTTGGCAAGCGTCGAATCCCATTTAGTCGCCGCTCGCGCCAGCGATCACCCGTATTCGCTGTTCAGTGGCCTGCTTCAAACCGCATGCCCCCTTGCGCTTCTCGTTGGCGATCTGACTTTGGCGGAGCGCTACGTGAAGGCGCTTATGGATCTTTCCGCAAGGCACGCCGTTGAGCTATGGACTCTCGGTGGTCGCTGTTTCGCAGGCGTGCTGCTCATCAAGCGCGGCAACACTGGTCCTGGGCTGGAACTTCTGCGGACCGCGTTCGCCCGCGTTCCTCAGGGAGCGTTTACTCTTTTTTACACTCCAATGCTCGCTTCGACAGCGGACGCCCTCGGTCGTGACGGCAAGACTGCCGAAGGGCTCTCGATAATCGACGAGGCGCTTGCGCGATCGGACTCCAACGAGGAGCGCTGGTGCGTCGCCGAGCTCCTGCGCATCAAAGGCGAACTCATCCTGCGGGAGGGTGCGCCGCGGGCCGCGGCGGCCGCTGAGGAGCACTTTTTGCGCTCGCTCGACTGGGCCCGGCGGCAAGGCGCCCTGTCATGGGAGCTGCGAACATCCACAAGCCTTGCTCGCTTGCAGTATGATCAAGGGCGGATCGCCGAGGCACGCAGCCTTCTGCAGTCGGCGTACGATCGCTTCAGCGAGGGCTTTGAAACCGCCGACTTGAAGAGCGCGAAGGCGTATCTCGACTTTTGGGTCTCGCGATAAATGCCGCAGGCGTGATCAGGCTGAAAGGCGATCGGCTGATACGTCTTATCACGACGGGTTGGGATGCAGTTACGGCCCGGCCGCCGGCGAAACCGAGCTCTTCGAATCCAGTGAAAGGTCAGATCGCTACGGCCGGTTCTGGCGCAAAGCGGCCATTGAGATGTGATGTCGTCGACCGATCGCTCTCGGAACCGACTAGGAGGGCCGCCGGCCCGTGAGTTCGCGAGCCCCTTCGTTCACGACTTCGTTAGTCGAGAATAGGACGTTCGACCCGGACGCCGCCCTCAGAAAGTTCTTCCAAATTTTCTGCCGGTGAGAAGGGCCGCGTTGCTATTTCGTGCGCTGACTTGTCTGGAGAGCCGCTCGGGCCAAGATTCTAGTTCTAAGACTTTGGAATTCGGAGATCACCATGGGCCTGCAGCAGTCAAACATCGAAGCGCTTCCGTTCGTGACAGCCGAGCTAAACTATCTGGCTCCAACATTGGGCAGACCGCGAACCTATGCATTCGATCCCCCGGCGGGCGAACCTAAGACTACGGCCTTGCCGGATCCACGCCAGGTCCCCATTTTCGATGCGCGTTTGATTGCCGAAAATATTTCACTGGACCGTGAAGGTTTCGCGCTGGTTCGTCACCCGACCAGGGTGAGGGACTTCTACGACGATAAAGAGGTTAGGGACGTCTACTATCCCGCCGCAGAAGCATTCCTCAAGGCGACGCTCAAGGCCGACCGCGTTTTTATTTTTGACCACACCGTGCGGAAGAGGGTCGAAGGTGCGGCGGATGTACGTGGCGGCGGTCCACGGCAACCCGCGACGCGTGTCCATGTCGATCAGACCGATGTCTCTGGTGCAAACCGAGTGCGCGAGCATTTGCCTGAAGAAGCCGACGAACTCCTGAAGGGACGCGTGCAGGTCATCAACCTTTGGCGGCCGATCCGTGGACCGTTACGCGATGCGCCGCTGGCCATGTGCGATGGGCAGACCGTAGCACCGGGTGATCTCGTCGCTTCCGACCTGATCTATCCCAGCCGAAAGGGGGAAACCTATTCGGTGAAGTACAACCCCAACCATCGCTGGTTCTATGTTCCGGAAATGACAGCGGACGAAGCGCTGCTGCTGAAGTGTTACGATTCGGCAACCGACGGACGGACGCGATTTGGGCCGCATACAGCGTTCGTCGATCCGACAACGCCGGCCGACGCGGCGCTGCGTGAGAGCATCGAACTGCGGACGCTGGTGTTTCACAAACCTTGATATTTGCTACGGGTCGGGACGTTCGGCCATGATCATATGGCCGGCGTCAGGCAAACCTCATCGACGAAATCCTGATCCAAGCGGCGCGTCGACCGGTTGAGACCAACACCAATCTCGGACATTTCTCGCTAGTTGAAACCCGTGTTTGGACGCATACAGCGTGCACCTGAAGCGCCCGTGAACTGGTCCGGAGTTCAGGCTGGCGGCGTGCTGAATGACGCGACCGCTTTATCAAGTTCAAATGAAAAACCGGACCGTTATGCAGCAGCCATCTGCATAATGGTCCGGCCCGACTGTTTGTTGCGCGGATATTCTGTCGGCTAAAGCTGCGGCCTGTCCGTGCAGCAATGGGTGTAACGGACGTCAGACGCTATCCGGATGCTAAGAGGTTTCGTCGAACGGTTACTTCTTTTTCTTCTTGGTTGCCTTCTTTGCCTTTGCCTTCTTCGCTTTCTTGGCCATGTTGCCCTCCGTGATCCCAAAAGTTGGCTCGATGCAAGTCGACAATCGACGTGCATAGATTCAGACTACACCATAATTGCAAAATTGATACTGCGCGCTTCGAAGAAGGTAAACGACCATCGCACCGTCGCAACTCGCAACCGGACGAAGCGCTCGCGTGATACGTGGAATCAGCACGGTTTGCCGGATCAAGACGGGTAGACGCTCTCTTGTCGTTGGTAGATGAAGCCGAGCCATCCATTGGATTTGTGATCTTTAGCCACTATTTTCGAGAATCGATGCGCCACCTGATGCCCTAGGTCTTGACCAGCGCGATTGGAGTTGGTGCCGGCTCGCTGCAACGGGAGTGACGAAAGATGAGTCCACCGGTCACTGATTTCCTCGCGACGGAAGCGCGCTTTGGTGCTCAGAACTACGAGCCGCTCCGGGTCGTTATATCGCGCGGCGAGGGCGTCTGGGTGTGGGATACGCAAGGCAACCGCTATCTCGATTGCCTCTCCGCCTACTCGGCGGTGAACCAGGGCCACTGCCATCCGAAGATCCTGGCCGCGATGGGGGAGCAGGCAGCTAGACTGACGTTGACTTCCCGGGCCTTTCACAACGATCAGCTTGCTCCCTTCTACGAAGAGATCGCGGAGCTGACCGGCTCGCACAAGGTGCTGCCAATGAACACCGGCGCCGAGGCAGTGGAGAGCGCCATCAAGTCCGTCCGCAAATGGGGCTACGAGGTGAAGGGTGTGCACGACGGGCACGCCGAAATCATCGTCTGCGCCGACAACTTCCACGGGCGCACCCTCGGTATCGTCGGCTTCAGCACCGACCGGGCGGCACGTGAGCATTTCGGGCCGTTCGCGCCGGGCTTTCGGATCATCCCCTTTGGCGACGCCAAGGCGCTGGAGCAGGCGATCACGCCTAACACAGTCGCCTTTCTGGTCGAGCCGATCCAGGGGGAAGCCGGCGTCATCATTCCACCATCGGGCTATTTCACAAGGGTACGCGAGCTCTGTACTGCGCATGACGTGATGCTGATCCTCGACGAAATCCAGACCGGGCTCGGCCGCACCGGCAAGCTGCTCGCGGAGCAGCACGATGGCATTGAGGCAGATGTGACGCTGCTCGGCAAAGCGCTATCTGGCGGCTTTTACCCGCAAAGCGGCCATTCGCAACTTTGGAGAACAACTAGGTGAGGCTACGCTGGGATGAGATAATTACCCGACTTTCTTTTAGATTTAATTTTGTGGCCATACGGGACTACAGTGCGAACCTTTCAATCTCTTGATCTCGCTGGACCACAATGAACCGATAGATCGTCTTAGCGACGTGTCCGATCGGCATTCCGCGGGTGATCAACTTTACCTTGATCGAAGCACCAGTTCCTGAACGAACAGACGGGAATGTACTGATCGAGAATCATTTCTTCTCCGTTGAACCGGGCGATCTGCGGTTGGCTGGCGCATAAAAGCAACTATTCGAAACCAATAATGGTCGCGCGGTCAGCGGTCCGAATTCTTTATGGGATTCGACCGCAGCTCTATGTGTCCGACCCACCTGTACCAACAGGGTCAACGGGCGTGATGTTACGATTGAAACGCGTTTTTCCGTATTGAAATGATGGCGTAACGCGACCATGCGCAAAACAACGCCGCGTGCCGAGATGGTCACCTACCTAGCGCGAAACTGCCGCTGGGAAGAAATGACGGAAGCCGTATGAGATGAGCGGAAAGTCTCTGAGAGAACAGTTGGTTGGCGCGAGGGCTCTAACTAGCTGCGTCGAACGGGACGTCGAGACGGGCGTCGAAAATCATCCGCTGAGGATGTCGACACGGCGATCGCTCACGGCCCCGGCCTCCGTTGGGCGCTGCTCGGTCCGTTCCTCAACATGCATCTGTCCGGCGGCGCCGGCGGCATCGCCCATGTGCTGGAGCATCTGGGGCCGCCGCTCGAAGGCTGGTGGCGCGATTTGGGCAGCGTGACGCTCAACGGAAAGCTCAATGCAGCGGTCGCGCGGGGGCGTGGCCGAGGAACTGGGCGGCGTCGATCCCGGCCGCGTCGCCGGCCGGCGGGACCAGTTGCTGCTGGCCCTTTTGCAGCCCAAGGCCGGCGGCGATCGACTGCCGTAAACGCCAAGGAGAAGTTTCGATGACGATGGCTGCGGACGGCGACGTCACCTACGAGTTGCGCGACGGCGTCGCCTGGCTCGGGCTCGATCGGCCGCACAAGCGCAACGCTATCGGCGAAGCGCTGCTGGCCGCGTTCGAGGCAGCGGTGTGCCGGGCTCAGGACGAGGCCCGCGCGCTGGTCATTTTCGGCCATGGCCCGTGCTTCTCTGCTGGTCTCGATCTGGCCGAGCAGGGCGCTCGGGAGCCGGTCGAGGTGTTCTACCACTCCCGTGCATGGCACGCCGTGTTTGGCGCGCTGCGCCAAGGTCGCGTTCCCGCGATCGCCGCGCTGCACAGCGCGACGATCGGCGGCGGGCTCGAACTGGCCGCCGCCTGCCACATCCGCGTCGCCGACGAGACGGCATTCTTCGCGTTGCCGGAGGGCACGCGCGGCATCTATGTGGGCGGCGGTGCCTCGGTCCACCTCGCGCGGCTGCTCGGCGCTTCGCGGATGGCGGACATGATGCTCACCGGCCGCGTGCTCGACGCCGCGGCGGCCGAGCGCGCCGGGCTGGTGCAATACCTGGTGCCGGACGGGCAGGCGAAGTCCAAGGCCGAGGAGTTGGCGGCAAAGGTGGCGGCGATGGCTCCGCTTACCGTTCTCGGCGTGCTGCACGCGCTGCCGCGCATCCAGGACATGAGCGAGTCGGACGGGCTGTTCGTCGAGAGCCTGATGGCCACGCTCTCCATGACCGGTCCGGAGGCCGCGGCGCGACTTGCGGAGTTCGTGGCGAAGCGGGCTGCCAAGGTGACGTCGCCCGACGCGGCGGCGGCAGATGCCGCGAAACGGCGGCAAACGCGGGAGACCGGACGATGAAGCATGATTTTTCGCTGCCCGGCGCCGATCGGCAAGAGGCGCCTGTCGCGACGCTCAGCGCCCTGTTCGACCATGCGGTCGCGGCGGCGCCCGACAAGGCGGCACTGCGCCGGTTCGATGCCGTGCTGACATATCGCGAGTTGGGGCGCGCGGTGGAGGCTCTGGCCCGGCGTCTCGCCCGGCTAGTCGAGCCGGGCGACGTAGTGGCGCTGCTCCTGCCCAACTCCCTTGAATTCCCCATCGCCTACTTCGCCGCGCTGAAGGCGCTTGCGATCCCCGCCTTGCTCAACCCCCAATATCCGGCCGCGCAGCTCGCGCCGCTGCTGCGGGAGGCCACGGCGCGCGCCGTTATCTGCGCCCCGGCGACGCGGGACATGGTGACCGGCCTCGCCGGCGATCTGGGCATCCCCAGCGTTGTCTGCCTGGGGGACGATGTTATGGTCCCGGAGCTGGTCGCCGAGGCCGGGGCAGCGCTCGGCCTACGGGCCGCCACGCCGTCCGACTCCGCCGCCCTGTTGTTCAGCGGCGGCACCACCGGACTTCCCAAGATCGTCGAGCACACGCATGGTCGTCTGGCGACCGGAGTGCATTGCATCGAGCACGCCTGGCCGATGCGCGGCGAGGGCGAAGTTTTCCTCCCGATCGCGCCATTTACCCACATCTACGGCTTCGCGACGGGCGTGCTCGTTCCGCTGTCTGTCTGCGGCGAGATCGTGATCCCGGAGCGCTTCCAGCCGGAGCTCGTCGTCGAGCTGCTTGTGCGCCACCGCGTGACATTCTTCGGCGGCGGCCCGCCGGCGATTTATGCCGGGTTGCTGGCGGCCCGCAACCTGGGCAGCGCCGATCTTTCGGCCCTCCGGATGTGCCCTGCCGGCGGTGCACCGTTCCCGGTCGAGCTCATGGAACGCTGGCGGCACGCTACGGGGCTCGAGATCTATGAGGGCTACGGCATGTCGGAAATGGCTCCTATCAGCGCCGCAACCGCCCAGTCGGGCGTTCGGCCAGGCTCGGTCGGGAAGCCCATACCCGGCGGCGACGTGCAGGTCGTCGACCTGGAGACTGGGCTGCGCGTGCTGCCGCCGGGCGAGAAGGGCGAGTTGCGGGTTCGCGGCCCGCACATGATGACGGGATACCGCAATCGACCGGAGGAAACCGCGCAGACCATCCGCGACGGCTTCATCTACACGGGCGATATCGGCCATGTCGACGGGGACGGCTTCGTGTTCATCACCGACCGCAAGAAGGACGTGGTGTTCGTCAGCGGCTTCAACGTCTTCCCGCGCGAGGTGGAGGAGCTAATCCACACTCATCGCAGTGTCGCCATGGCCGGCGTCGTCGGCGTGCCGGACGCGCGTACCGGGGGCGAGCGCCTGGTCGCCTTCGTCGTCCCTCGAACGGGCGAGACGGTCGACCCGACCGAGATCTCGCGGTACTGCGCGGGGCGGCTGGTCAGCTACAAATGCCCGAGCGAGGTGCGGGTGGTCGAGCAACTGCCCATTACGGCCGCTCACAAGCTGGATCACGTCGCACTGCGTCGAGCCGCCCGCGGCGAGCAGGAGCTCTGTCAAGGCTGAAACAGGGGTTCGATTCCCTAGGGAGCGCCATAAATTCAAATAGTTAGCGGTCTGGCAGAACTGGGTGTCCAGTTAGTGTCTCGTCTGAATTTGTAATTCTCACATTCAAACGCGCGCATCCGGCAAAACTTGTCGGATGATTTTAGCCGCGCTATGCGGCTGTTATACCAGCCTTCGGAAGGTCTGACTCTTTTTTGAAAAGCTGGCGCCGGCGTGATTCATTTATGACCGACTGGATTGATTCGGGAGGTCGGCGATGGGCGGGCGGTCGGTCTACGGGAGGATTTCGAGGCGGATGAGCTGCGTCGGCTCGCGGCGAAGGTGAAGGATGCCGCGCAGGCGCGACGGCTGCTGGCGCTGGCGGCGATTTGCGACGGGATGAACCGCACCGAGGCGGCCCGGATCGGCGGCATGGACCGGCAGACGCTGCGGGACTGGGCGCACCGCTTCAACCAGTACGGGCCTGACGGTCTGATCGACATCAAGCCGACCGGGCGGCCGTCGAAGCTCTCCGACGAGCAGAAAGATGCATTGAAGCAGCTCGTCGAGACCGGCCCCGACCCGGAGAAGGATGGGGTCGTACGCTGGCGCTGCGTCGACCTGAAGCGTGTTCTCGGACAGCGTTTCGGTGTCGATCTGTCGGAGGTGAGCCTGGGGCGCGCGCTCAAGAAGCTCGGCTTCTCGCACATCAGCGCCCGGCCGCGCCATCCCGTGCAGGATCCGGAGACGATCGCGGCATTTAAAAAAACTTTCCTACGCAGGTCGCGGCGATCGTGACCAAACTCGCCCCGGAAACGCCGATTGAGGTCTGGTTCCAGGACGAGATGCGGGTCGGCCAGAAGAACAGCCTCGTCTACCAATGGGCCAAGAAGGGATCACGGCCGCGGCAGCCCAAGGATCAGCGCTACGAGAACGCCTATGTGTTCGGCGCCGTCTGTGCGAGCCGCGACACCGGCGTCGCCCTCATCATGCCGCAAGCCGACACCGAGGCCATGCAGGCGCATCTCGACGCCATCGGCAAGGCCGTCGCGCCCGGCGCGCATGCGCTGCTGATCCTCGACAAGGCCGGATGGCACACGACGCGCAAACTAAAGCCACCTGCCAATGTCACCCTCGTGCCGCTGCCACCCGCCTGTCCGGAGCTCAACGCAGCCGAGAACATCTGGCAGTATCTGCGACAGACCTATCTCGCCAACCGTGTGTTCGCGTCCTACACCGATATCCTCGACGCCTGCCAAGACGCCTGGCGAAAACTTCTCGCCGAAACCGGGCGCATCACCTCGATCGCGGCCCGCGACTGGGCCATCATCGGTCAGCCCTTCTGAAGGCTGGTATTACTGGTTGTCATTGGGTGCGTTTTTGCAATTTTTCTCTCGGTGACGCACGACGGCAAGCTCATGTGAAATCACATTCGCCCGTTACAGCTACAATCACTTCGAAAACTGAAATCAAGGGCGGCCGGGGAGGTGACTTTACGCGGGCCACAATTGAATACTGGAACGAAACGCCGCGCGGCCCTGTGAGTTGCACTGTGCCTAAAAGCCTTCCGGGATGGTCATCAAACTATGACATCGGAAAAACCCTTAGTGTTTTTCCGAGAGAGGAAGCTTGCTATGAGCCCGACTTAGCTCTCCCCAGAGAAGCCAGCCTGACGGCACTGATTTTTGTCCCCCTCTCATTGGTTTTCGTGGGTGCTTTGATGATCCGATACGCGGGTGAGGACGCGGCGCGCTAAGCAACGACTTCCGGGTTTGGCACCAACCGGACCAACCGGGCCGGCCTGATGATGTCCGTTGATCGGGGTAGAGCGGAAGTCTCATTTTAGGGCCGCGAGGACCGTTTTTGACCCGGAAGAGACCTTGTGGTGTCACCGGTTGCCCTTTATTTCTCCCCGCGATCTCGGTCGCCAGTACGTCGAATTTTCGGCGCCCAGGAGCCGTGGAACCGCTCGCGGTGACGTTGCTTCTATCAGCGCGTTATCGCACCGCGCATTCCTCAAAGGGTGCACTGGTGCTGGCCAGCCACGCTGCGTCGGTTGTTCAGTTCCAACTGACGTACCGCTTCTGGTCGGCCTTGCTGCAAGCGCCCTCTTCGCGCCCATGATCGCTGCGGCCACGGCGTGGTTCGAGAACAACCGCTATCTTGCCGTCTCCCACGGCGCCGCCTCAGCTTTTTGCTGCCAGGAGGTCCATCGGTGTCGGGATCGGCGGATGGGCCACATGGAAAAATATTTACCGGTGTCGGATCGCTGCCGACTGGTTCGTCCTCAGGTCAGAGCGGACGTCCAATAGCCCCATCTTTGGAGAGAGCCATGCGGTACTTGTGTCTTGTCTACGGCACTGAAGACAGCTTGCCCGTGATACAGAACCCCAACCCCATGTCCAGAGCCGAGGTGGACGGCCTTACGGAAGACTCCTTGGCCTACAACGACATGCTCCGGACGAGCGGTCACTTCATCGTTGCTCATGCCCTCCAATCCGCTCGGACGGCGACCACCGTGAGGGTGCGGGGCGGACAGGTCCTCGTGACCGATGGTCCCTTTGCCGAGACCAAGGAGCAACTGCTTGGTTTCGTTCTGATCGAAGCCAAGGACCACGATGACGCGGTCGAGGTGGCCTCCAGAATCCCGCTGGCGCGCCTCGGCAGCGTCGAGGTGCGCTCAATCATGGACCTGGCGAGAATAGGCCAGTCATAGCTTGGCCTCGCTGTCGGATCGCCACTGCGCGCTCGGTGTAGCCATCTCGGGCCTAGTTGACGCCTAATCTCCCCGGGCCGGCGACCGATCTGGGGCTCGGGACCCTGCCGGCGGCGCTGCGCGCGGAGCGCTGTTTGCCGAATATCTCATCGCAACGCGCGTGATCATTTCGAGGGACGCCTCCCACGGCCGCACTGCGGGGCGATAGCCAATGCGGTCAATGTCGGCTCCTGGCAGTGCGCCCCGAAGGCGCGGATCACTAGTGGAGGAAGATTCCACCCAGAGAGTTGTCGATTGATCTGGTAGCTGACGAGCGGTTCGGCCGGGTAACCGGCAGGGCTGGAGCCTCGTGACAAAGGCCGCTTTAGGCGGTTGAGCAATCCGGCGGGCCGTAACGTGAGTGAAGCCTGAGCAGGCCTCGAAAGTGACAATGCGGATGCCGACCCTCCTGCCATTTGGGGAAGGCTGTATGAGCGGGGAAGCAATCGACACGCGCACCCGCTTGATCCGCCGGGGTAGTGGGCACGGCACGTCGGAAAGGTGGTTCGGGTAATCGGGGGAGACCCGTCAAGGGCGAGGGTAGCGGCCTCAACGTCGCGAAGGCGGCGGCCATGGCGGGAGTCGGACGGGGTCGTATGACCGTTGAAGCCGGGTAATGCTGGCTGAGGAAAGGGCCCCGACTTCTGGTGCGCTTTCGAAGATGGCTAGGTCGTGGTGATTGGCGATGAGCCTGCAAACACCATCAAAGACAGGAGCCGCCGGAGATTGCTGTGTCGAGGGGCGAAGGAGAGTTACTCACCGCACCGAAGCCGCGTGCGGTTAGTTTGCTCTCTGTGTGCCTCACGGTGAAACCAGTCGGAGAGCCGGATGCCTTAATCGGGCACGTCCGGTTCGATGAGCGGGGATGGGAAACGGAGCGTTGCCGAATGGCCCAAGCTACCGCGCCCATCCTCGACTCTACCGAACCGGACATGCCGCAGCAGGCGCTGTATGTCCGTTGTCCAAAGCGGACGTCATTTGCTCGCAGCGAGTATTTCGCCTTTTGACCCAAGTCGGAAGTCGAGCACCCCATTTGCTGTGACCTACGAGGCCGCCACTCTGCCATCAGGCCGTGCTAAATTGCTCTCCTCGGGCTGAAAGGTGGCTCGATGAAGCGACGGCCCGGCATGACACTGCCAGCACGAAATTTCCAGCCGAGCTGCGAGCGCGCTACAGGAACTTATCGTTGCGGATGTGCCCTGGGAAACTTCGGGTGAAATGTGACCAAGGATCTCGATTTCTCACTTGCTGATCGCAAGGCCGAGCTTCTGCGCTGGCTAAGCGAGGACGGACGTTTTGCGCCCGATACCGCTGGGCTTCTTGAGATGCTCTGCGAGAAGCTCACCGTGCTCGGGGCGCCGATAGCCCGCGCCACAGTGCATGTCCGTACGCTGCATCCAGAATTCCGGGGAATATCGCGTATCTGGCGCCGTGGACAGAGTACCGAGTTCCGAACGTCGCGACACGGTATCGAGTCTACGTCGGATTACCAGAATAGCCCCCTTCAGTACGTTATCGAAACCGGACAGTGGCTTGATACTGTCCTTAGCGAAGCCACCGACCGGCGCTTCCCGATCCTCGCAACGCTGCGGGCGCAAGGCATTACCCATTACGTGATGGCGCCACTTATCTTTTCGAATCGGATCGTTAACGCGATATCGTGGGGAAGCGACGCTCCCAGCGGGTTTAGGGAAGCGGACGTTGAACTCTTTCGCTATCTAGTGCCGACCTTTGCGCCAGTTCTCGAAGTGACGGCGGGCCGGCGGATCTATGGTGAACTTCTTGCCACCTATGTAGGTCGAGATCCGTGCGCGCGGATTATGGCGGGCGCCGTCCAGCGCGGCAACGTCCACCACATCAAGGCGGCAATGCTGCTCGCCGACTTGCGTGGTTTCAGCCGACTGACAGATGAGCTTCCGGAGCAAAGAATCATTGAACTCCTAAATGCCTTCTTCGATCTGGTCGTCCCTGGCGTCATCGGCAGCGGAGGTGACATCCTGAAGTATATCGGTGATGCGGTCATCGCGATCTTTCCAGTCACCGGCGATGATCCGGCGCTGGCCTGTGAGTCGGCCCTGGTTGCAGCGCGGACAACGCTGGCTGCGCTCCAGGCTTCACCGCCCGAGGTCCAGCAGCATATTTCCATCGATATTGCTCTGCACTATGGTGATGCCGCATACGGCAATATTGGCTCTGGCAATCGCCTCGACTTCACCGCCGTCGGGCGCGACATCAACATCCTCAGCCGGCTGGAACTCCTCTGCAAGGATGTTGGCCGGCCACTGCTCATGACTGGTGCTTTTGCCGCAGAAGTTGCGGCACCGGTCTTTGAAATCGGCCATTTCGAATTGCGCGGCTTCCGTCAGCATCAGTCCTTGTACGGGTTGTACCAAGACGGCGAGGTGCCTGCTGCGCCCACGTGGACGGACGGCGCGTAGCAGGCTGTACGGACTGTTGGTGGTAAACTTCTGCTTTTGGCACTTTTCGGACGTGCCGGTCCGGGCTGACGATGTCTGCTGTTGAGGTAAAACGGACGTCCCGCGCGAGCCCCAACACTTCCGATTTTGACCCAGACTGTGTGAAAACCTGACCGATGCTATGATTCCCTTGCTGAATCGCGGGGGGATGATGAAGGGTTTCGTTCAAGGGGCGGATCGCCAGCAGACGACACTGTTACCGGAATGCCTTGATGATTGGGTGGACGAGAGCAATCCTGTTCGCGCGGTCGATGTGTTCGTCGATGCGCTGGAACTGCGCGAGCTGGGGTTCGATGGCGTCAACCCGGCGGCGACCGGCCGGCCCGCGTATCATCCTTCGGCGATGCTCAAGCTTTATATCTATGGCTATCTCAACCGGGTCCAATCGAGCCGGCGGCTGGAGCGTGAGGCTGGCCGCAATCTGGAAGTGATGTGGCTGACGGGACGGCTCGTTCCGGATCACAAAACCATCGCCGATTTCCGCAAAGACAACGGCCCCGCCATCAAGAAGGTCTGCGCGCAATTCGTTGCCTTGTGCCGCAAGATGGGTCTGCTGGCGAAAGCGAGCGTTGCGATCGACGGCAGCAAGTTCAAGGCGGTTAACTCGCGCGACAACAACTTCACGAAGGGAAAGATGGAGCGGCGTCTGGCGCAGATCGAGGAGAGCGTTGCGCGCTATCTGAGTCAACTTGACACAGCCGATCGCCAGACAGCTGCCGGTGAGGTGCCGTCGGAGGAGCTTGTGGCCAGGACCACGCGGCTCAAGGAGAAGCTGATCAAGCTCGAAGAGGAGGTCAAGCGCCTCAAAGCGATTGAGAAGGAGATGCTTGCCGCGCCCGATCAGCAGGTCTCCTTCACCGATCCTGATTCCCGCTCGATGGCGACCAGCGGGCGCGGCTCTGGGATGGTCGGCTATAACGTACAAGCGGCCGTCGATACGACGAACCATCTGATCGTCGCGCATGAGGTGACCAACGTCGGCACCGACAAGTCGCATCTTGCGAACATGGCCAACCAAGCGAAGGCGGCATTGGAGGCAGAAAACCTCGAAGCCTTCGCCGATCGCGGCTACTTCAAAGGCGAGGAGATCCTCGCATGCGAAGAGGCTGGCATCACGGTCACGCTGCCAAAACCGCAGACATCGGAGGCAAAGTCCGAAGGCCGCTTCGGCAAGCAGGATTTCCGCCATGTGGCCGAAGAGGACATTTACGTTTGTCCAGCCGGTGAGACGCTCATCCACCGCTTCGCGAACGAGGAAAATGGATTGGTCCTGCACCGCTATTGGAGTAACACGTGCCGGACCTGCGCGCTGAAGGCTCAGTGCACGAAGGGACCGCAACGCCGCATCACGCGTTGGGAACACGAGCACGTTGTCGATGCTGTGCAGGCCCGCCTGGACAAGAATCCGGACGCGATGCGTACTCGCCGCGAGACAGTCGAGCATCCGTTCGGCACGCTGAAGATGCGGATGGGGGCGACGCACTTTTTGATGAAGACGCTGCCCAAAGTGGCGACTGAGATGGCGCTGCACGTGCTCGCCTACAACCTCACGCGCGTGATGAACATCGTCGGTATCAAACCGTTCCTCGCAGCGATCCGGGCTTGAAGAGCGTGTCATGGTGCGCGCCGTGAGACCGCTAAGGTCGCTCAGCACCGCCCGAGGCTGCGCCCGGATTGACTCCAGACTCGATACAGCAAAAATAGGCTCAGCCGGTCGCGTCGAGGTCCGTCACGCCCGGTTGCTTGCAGTTATTGGGGTACGAAAAACGTTTCCACACGGCCTGGAGCCGAGGTTGTGCGAAAACTTAGCAAACGCTAGCCGTATCGCGGCAAGTCTGCCGTCAGGAGTACATCGGACAATCCTAGCAAGAGGCCCAATCGACGTGATTGAAGGGCAATCACGCCTGCGTGATGCCGAACAGCACCATAAGGAGCGCACAGAGAAAGGAGGGCGCAAGCCATGGCGAAGCGCAAAATTGAAGCCTATGAGGGCAGCGGCAATGTGTCCGCCTGATCGAGCTGCGCAGGCTCATCAAGGAACGTGGGCTGACGCAGGTGAAGGCGGCGAGAATTGTCGGTGTTTCGCAACCCAACCTGTCGCGGCTTCTCCACGGCGGCGGCTTTGGTGACTACTCGACCGAGCAGCTGTCGAAAATGCTCACCGCGTTCAACCAGGACATCGAAACCGTGATGCGGCGCAAAACAGGCGAACGAGGGCGCATCAGATTCACGCTGGTTGCTGCCTGATGGACGCAACGAAGCCCCCGCGCGGGCGCCGCAGGACGCGGCGCAGATAGCGGGGGTTCTTTCGCCCCGCGCGAGGTCGCGCTTTATGGCCGAACAAGGTGGGGGAGCGCGCTTCGCCCCGACTGTGGGATGCTCCGCAATTTCAAACGAATTGACATTGTTTCTTCATATAACTCGCTTTTGTGAAATTAGTACACTCGTTACGCTTTGCTCCCATCACTGAAGGGCTGGTCCTTTGGGGTGACGGAGAGAGAGCATGGTCAAACGTCAGATCGGTCTATTGGCTGCGGCGGTCATCGCCAGTTTAGCCATCAATCAAGAAGCTGTCGGACAGACGGCTTATTTGCAAAAGAGCAACTCCGACCATATGAAGGAGCTGGCCACCAAGCAATGCCCCGAAAGTGGTGAAGTCACGCTCGACTATTACGGTTTCATGGCTTTCATCATCACCAGCCCGTGCGGCCTGCGCGGCATGTTTGACCCGTGGAGAGATGCCCAGCCCGGACTTTACGACGAGAAGTCTGGTGGCACGACCGGGTGGGACAAGGTCACCTGGATGGAGCACAAGTTCCCGCGCCTTCTGATCGACCCCAAGCATTCGATGGTCGATTTCGCGGCATCAACGCACGCCCATTTCGATCATGACGGTCTTTACCAGTTCGACGCCGCAACCGTCTTGGATCGGATGATCGGCCAGTGGCAGATGGCTGATTTCAAAATCACCGGTCTTTCCGATGCGCACGCATGCGGCAGTGACGGCACTTGGCCGTGGAGTAAAACCGCGGTCGAATGGATTCACGATCCAACCTGCGCCAAGGACGGACCGATGGAAGACGACAACGTCGTCTACTACATGGAGATCGGCAAGAAAGACCCGATCCATATCGTTCACTGGGGCGACAACAAGTATGACCTAACCCCGGCGAACAAGGAGTTCTTCAAGACCCATCCGGTCGACGTTGTCATCCTTCCCCTCGACGATTCGGGCCACATCGTCACGCCGGGCCAGGTTCCCGACGTTGTCAAGCAGTTAAAGCCGAAGGTGATCATTCCCTCGCACTATTTCATCAAGGGAATCGTCAACCCATCCTACACTGTGCTTACGCCCGACAAATGGTTCGTCTCGCAAAAGCACAAGATGCTGACGGGTAAATCGCAGTTTAAGCTCACCCGCAAATGGCTTGACGACCTGAAGCTCGCAGACGGCGAGTTCCTGGCGCTATACTTCGAGGGCAACGTCGCGTTCCCGATCATCGACATCCCGGATGGTTGGGAAGACGCTCTCAAGTCGAGCCAAGACACCTTGGTTAAGTACAAGGCTTCGGCAAAATAACGCTCAAATGCGCACTTCCGTCCGAGGACGGGAGTGCGCATACTGTCTATCTCGAGGCATTGGCGCGACGTCCGCTGCCACACAATCCAGTTTGGTCCCACATCTTCGGGAGAACGATTGCTATGTCGACGACAGCTACGAGAATTCACCTGCTCGCGTTTTGCGGCTGGCTGCTGGCTGCGTCGGCCGCATCAGCTCGCGACCTCACCGTGGTCGCATGGGGCGGCAACACCCAAGATGCGCAGCGGCAAATCTACTTTCAAGCGTTTTCAAAGTCGATTGGCAAAGCTGTGCTTGAAGAGTCGTGGGATGGCGGCATTGGTGTCCTGCAAGCCAAGGTCAAGGCAGGAAGCCCCAATTGGGACGTGGTCCAGGTCGAGGCTGACGAACTCGCTTTGGGTTGCGACGATGGGCTGTTCGAAAAAATCGACTGGACATCGATAGGGCCCAAGACCGATTTCATCAAATCGGCCGTGAGTGATTGTGGTGTCGGCGCGTTCGTCTGGTCGACTGCGATCGCCTATGACGGCGCAAAATTGCCTCAAGGACCGCAATCATGGGCAGATTTCTGGGATGTCGCCAAGTTTCCGGGTAAGCGCGCTTTACGCAAAGGCCCAAAGTACACACTCGAATTCGCGCTGATGGCCGACGGTGTCGCACCGGAAAAGGTATACGAAGTTCTTTCGACGCCTGAAGGGGTTGCTCGCGCGTTTGCAAAGCTTGACAAGCTGCGGCCGAACCTCATCTGGTGGGAGTCGGGCGCTCAACCACTCCAACTTCTTGCGTCGGGCGAGGTTGTCATGACGGCTGCTTACAACGGACGCATCACAGGGATTAACAGGACCGAAGGGCGAAAGTTCAAAGTGGTATGGCCAGGAAGCATCTACGCGGTAGACAGCTGGGTCATCCTCAAAGGAGCCGAGAACCGTACCCTCGGCGAGAAGTTTATCGCATTCGCAAGCCAGCCCGATAACCTTGCAAAGCTCCCACGCTTCGTGGCTTACGGCCTCCCACGGCCCGCCGCGATGGAGCAGGTACCCGCCGAGTTGCAGGCCGATACCCCGACCGCTCCTGAAAACCTCAAAGGATCTATTCCGCTGAACGTCGAGTTCTGGATAGATAATTCGGAATCGCTGACCGCTAGGTTCAACGCCTGGCTCTCCAAATGACGCGACCATCACAAACCTATCAGTCAAGCGAGGAGGATGCGGTGCCGGCGCGTGATCTCAACCCTCCAAGGAAGCGATGACTGAAAAGATCCGCTTTGACAGCGTCAGCAAATCGTTCGGCAGCACCCGCGTAGTAAACGACCTAAGCCTCCGCATCCAAGCTGGTGAATTCGTCAGCCTGCTTGGCCCATCAGGGTCAGGCAAAACGACGTTGCTGATGATGTTGGCCGGATTCGAGCCGGTCACAACTGGCTCCATCCTTCTCGATGGTGAGAGGATCGATCATCTTCCGCCCTACAAACGCGGCCTCGGCGTCGTGTTTCAAAACTACGCCTTATTCCCGCACATGACCGTGGCATCCAACGTCGCCTTTCCACTCGACATGCGGTCGTTGAGCAAGTCTGAAATTTCTGCGCGAGTCCGCCGTGCGCTCGACATGGTCCAACTCTCGGCCATGGCGGATAGGAAGCCAAACCAACTGTCAGGAGGTCAGCAACAGCGTGTCGCGCTCGCGCGCGCATTGGTGTTTGAGCCCGGCGTCGTCTTGATGGACGAACCGCTGGGCGCTCTGGACAAACAACTCCGCGAGCAGATGCAACTGGATATCCGGGCCCTCCACCGCAGACTGGGACTCACGATCGTTTTCGTGACGCACGATCAATCTGAAGCTTTGACGATGTCGGACCGTATTGCCGTGTTCAATCGCGGCTCGATCGAGCAGATAGCGCCTCCGCGAGAGATCTACGAATTTCCGCAGACGACGTTCGTCGCCGACTTCATAGGCGAAACGAATATGCTGCGTGGCATCGTCAAAAGCCGTAGCGAAGGTAAGGCTAGCGTTCAACTAGCGGGCGGCATATCAATCGTTGTGGATTGTATCCCCGCCGTCGGGGCCGACCAGACCGTCTTGGTCTCGCTTCGGCCGGAGCGAATAAAGCTCGGCAGTCGGACGCTGCCGACGGGTGCGGCGAACCAGGTTTCTTGTCGTATTGCCGACGTGGTCTATCAGGGTGATCATCTCCGCTATGAGCTTGAAATTGGCGGCATGCGCTTGATCGCAAAGGGTGCGCCCAACGATTACGAAGCCGTGGAAAATGCATTGGCAGTCGCTTCGTTCGCGCCATCCGACTGCTGGCTGATATTGAAATGAGCTGGTTTCACAGCCGTCATTTTCGCGCCTTTGCGCTGATCGCGCCTTTGACGATTTTCCTGGGAATCTTCTTCGTCTGGCCTCTTGCCACGATTTTATACGAGTCCGTTTCCGACCAGGCGGTCTCCAGCGCACTACCGTTGACCAAGAAAGCCTCCGCTGACTGGCAGGCCGAGGAGGTCCCCGGCGCGAACCTGCGATCGAGTTTTGTCAGGGATTTGCGGGCCCTCGACGATCAACGTCTTGGAGACCTGATCAGGCGCCTCAACGCTGAGCAGCCCGGTTTCCGCACCTTGATGGGAAGGACCGCAGCAGCGATCCGCAATCAAGAAGGGGAAGTGGATCTTACGGCTGTCGATGTCCGATGGGGAAAGGTTGAATACTGGAAGACCGTCCACAACGCTCTCGCTCCTTACTCGGACAGGAATCTCCTCGGAGCGCTGGACCTGGTGCGTGGCCGGGACGGTTCGATCGTATCGGTCGCTGGCGGCGAGTCTGCCAACCGCGCCATCATGATCCGCACAATACTGATCGCGGGACTGGTGACGCTGGCCTGCATATTGATAGGGCTGCCGTACGCAATGGTGCTGGCAAGCGCAAGCGGATGGTTCAAGCAACTGCTCTTCGGCGCCGTGCTTCTGCCCTTGTGGACGTCCTTACTGGTTCGGACCGCCGCTTGGTATGTTTTGCTTCAAGACCGCGGGCTCATCAACGAATTCCTCATCCGCCTGGGCGTGATCAGCAGCCCACTTCCTCTCATGTTCAACCGGGTCGGGGTGGTGATTGCGATGACGCACGTGCTTCTGCCGTTCATGGTGCTTCCGATCTACAGCGTGCTCGTGACGATGCCGCCCAATCTGATGTTCGCCGCGGCCTCGCTTGGCGCCAGGCCCACCGTCGCGTTCCGTCGCGTACTCCTTCCGCTGAGCCTACGCGGAATAACCTCCGGCACTCTGCTCGTCTTCATGGCGGCGATCGGCTATTACATCACCCCGGCGCTCATCGGCGGGCCGAACGACCAGATGATCAGTTCGGTGATCGCCTTCTACGCGATGGGCTCGGCGAACTGGGGAATGGCCTCAGCTCTCGGTATTATCCTTCTAGCTGTGACGTTGATTTTATACGTCATTTACAGCCGTCTCTCGGACGATCCAGCAGCACCGGCGGTCTGATGATGTCTGCTAGCCGCCTAACAGCCCTTGCGATCGCCGCATTCCTCGTTGCCCCGCTGGTCGTCATTCTGCCGCTGGCTTTCACATCAAGCGTTTTCCTCAACTATCCAATCCCATCTTCGTCTCTGCGCTGGTTCAATGAGCTGGCCACCTCCGACGCCTGGCGTAGGTCGATCATAAACAGCCTCATTATTGGCGCCGGCACGTGTATCGTTGCAACGAGCCTCGGCACGCTGGCCGCACTGGGTTTGAGGACGCGGCCTGTCTATCGCGGATTCCTACGAGCTGCATTTTTGCTCCCGATGATCGTACCCGCAGTGGTTCTGGGTGTCGGAATGCAGATCGTGTTCGCGAAGGTTGGGCTCGCAAGCAGCTATCTCGGGGTCATCGTCGCGCATACCGTCGTGGCGGTACCGTTTGTCCTCGTTAGCGTCTCCGCATCATTGGAAGGTATTGACGGGCACGCAGAACGGGCCGCGGCAAGTTTGGGGGCCTCACCATCGGTCGTATTGCGAAGGATCACCCTGCCTCTTGCCTTGCCGGGCATATTGTCGGGCGCGGTGCTCGCGTTCGCGACGTCGTTGGACGAGGTCGTGCTGACTTTGTTCGTTGCCGGCCCAAATCAGCGTACTCTGGCGCGACAGATGTTCTCGACGATCCGAGAAAATATCAGTCCATCCATCGCGGCGGCTGCGTTCGTGATCATCATAGGCACGGTTGTGTTGATCCTCGGATTGAGCGCCGTGCGCAGGACTATACGCGGCTAGATCTTCGAGTTCGCGTCCCTGACGCATTCCTCGGTGCGGACTTTGCACCAGGTTTTTGCGTTAGAAGCCTCGTCAGCGGCTCGAGGTAGGGGCGCATTCTGCCTCCGGTAATTGTGGTCAGGACAAGGGCTCTCTTCACCGGCGTCGGCACAAGCGAACGCTGGGTAATCTCGTGGTCGTCGCACAGGCGGCGAATGTCCGGGGCGGGCAGGATGGCGAAGCCAATCCCTTTCTTGACGCATTCGGCGACAACCTCGACGCTGTCCAGGATCAAGGTTTTGGCAGGCCGTGGGTTCGACCCTCCCAAGTATTGTGCGATCAAGCGGCCGATGCCGGACACAGGCATGAAGTGGATGAAGGTCAGCTCGGACATGCAGCGATCGATGCTCCAACGCGCGCATGTCGCGGGTAGACAGAAAACGAGCTCTTCCTCTGCCAGGCTTATCGCCTGGAGGTTGCCCGGCAGGTCGTCGGTTTCCGTAATGACTGCGGCGTCCAACCGTCCCGAAGACACCATTTGCGCGAGCGGCTCCGATAGTCCTGTTTCGATGTGGAATCGTGCCAGGGGATGTTCTGACTTCGCTTTCGACAGAAACTCCGGCATGAGCCTTACGCTCGCTGTAGGGATGAAGCCGATGCGGAATTCCCCCGCTAGAGCATCCGTTGATTTACATGTGTTCAGAATATCGTTGTGAGCTTGCAGTGCGACCTGTGCCTTATCGGCGACGACCTTGCCGATCGGGGTCAGGAGCGGCGGCCGAAAGGATCGGTCGAAGAGGGAGACCCCCAGTTCTTGCTCCAACATCTTCATCTGCATGCTCACTGCTGATGATGTCATGTTGAGACGGTTAGCGGTCTCGATGAAAGACCCATTTTTTCGGATCGCGACCAGCGTCTGCAGGGCCCGGATATTCATAAACTCAAATCCTCTGACTTTAATGGCAACATAAACTAAGTTGCCTGCAACCTCCAATTTGTTAGCTTTTGTCGACTGAAGCGCAAGCGTGCCGTGTGGATCCCAACCAATGGCCGCGGCTCGGTCCACGCATGCCGGTATGACGGCTCTCGACAGCAAGGTGAGGCGGCCGATGGATAATCGCGAAATCGCTGCGCGGCAAGCGAAGGCAATTTCCCGAGGCATTGCCACCAACCCGCAGCTCTACGCGAAGAAGGCCGAGAACGCAGAGCTCTGGGATGTCGAAGGACGTCGATTCATCGACTTCGCGGCAGGTATCGCTGTTGTCAACACGGGACACCGACATCCCAGGGTGATTGAAGCTGTCAAAGCGCAGTTGGATTGCTTCACGCATACGTGTCAGCACGTCGTGCCCTATGAGCACTCGGTCACGCTGGCGGAACGCTTGAACCGGATTGTGCCGGGCGATTTCCTGAAAAAGACGATGTTCGTCACGACCGGCGCTGAGGCCATCGAGAACTCAATAAAAATCGCGCGTCGGGCGACAGGCAGATCGGCAGTGGTGGCCTTCACCAATGCGTTTCACGGCCGGACATTCATGGGAATGGCGCTCACGGGGAAGATATCCCGCTACAAAGCGGGCTTCGGAGCGATGCCCGGCGACGTCTTCCACGCGATGTTTCCTTGTCCACTTCACGGAATCTCAATGGAGCAAACGCTGCAAAGTCTCGATCTGCTGTTCAAATCCGACATTGACCCGAACTGGGTTGCTGCCATTCTCGTCGAGCCTGTGCAGGGGGAGGGGGGCTTCTACGAGGCACCTGCGCGCTTCATCAGGGAGCTCCGCAGAATTTGCGATGAGTATGGGATCATCCTCATTGCTGATGAAGTCCAAACCGGTTTCGCGAGAACCGGGAAGATGTTCGCCATGGAATATCACGGCGGGGTCGCCGACCTGACAGCCATGGCAAAAGGCCTCGCAGGGGGCTTTCCGCTCGCCGCGGTAACCGGTCGTGCTGACTTGATGGATGCACCCGATCCGGGAAGCATCGGCGGCACGTATGGCGGGAGTCCGATCGGCATCGCGGCTGCAAATGCAGTTCTTGATGTGATCGAAGAAGAGCAACTATGCGACCGGGCACTTCGCTTGGGAAACCGTCTTAAGCAACGTCTGGAAGCCATCAGGTCGGAGACACCGGACATCGTGGATGTCCGCGGCCCGGGCTTCATGAATGCTATCGAATTCAACGATCGCAAGACAGGACTGCCCAGCCCCGACCTTGCCGCTGCGGTCAAGAACGAGGCGTTCGTCAACGGACTGCTCGTCCTGACGTGCGGCGGCTACGGCAATGTCATCCGCTTCCTTGCGCCCCTTACGATCCAGGATGGCGTGCTGACAGAGGGTTTGGACCTGCTCGAACGCTCTATCCGCAAGGTGATCCCGGGTTGATGAGAGCAAGCGCGAAACCGTGCTAGGCCGCAACGACGCAACTCAACCGATCGCATCATGTTGGAGCGCTCTCAAGAGAGAGTTCAAGGCAGCAACTTCAATAGCGTTGAAGTTAAGCCCGAAAAATATTCGTTTGCTCCTGATCGACATCAAATGGAATTCCTGTCGGAAAATTCGTAGCCAATCGAGGAACGCGCAATGGACATGAGGCTCTCGCCCGATCAACTGAAGCTGCAGCGTGCCGCTCGGGAACTGGCGGAATCGGAGTTCGCCTCAAGGGCGGCTGAGGTCGATCGTACTGAATCATATCCGTTCAACAACGTCGCCGTGCTCACCTCGGCTGGCTTCATGGGTTATACGATCCCCAAGCAATACGGGGGACGCGGAGGAAGCTTCTTTGAGGCAGCCCTGATCATTGAAGAGATGGCCCGCGTATGCGGCGCGACCGGTCGCATCACGGTCGAGGCCAATATGGGCGCCATCTCGGCCGTCATGCAGTATGGTACCGATAAACAGAAGCGGTTAGCCGCAGACCTAGTGTTGACCGGCGATAAACCAGCGATCTGCATAACCGAGCCGGGTGCCGGCTCGGCCGCCACGGAAATGACGACACGTGCCGACAAACGCGGCTCCGTCTATGTCATTAACGGCAAGAAGCACTGGATCACGGGAGGTGGAGTATCCAAGCTTCACCTGATTTTTGCTCGCGCATTCGACGAAGGGGGAGTGGAGCAGGGTATCGGCGGTTTCATCGCTCTCGCTGGCGAGCCTGGTCTGATAGTCGGCAAGCGCGAGCCAGCGATGGGCCTTCGTGGCATTCCTGAGACCGAAATCATCTTCCAGGACCTGGAGGTCAAGGAAGAGATGCTGGTTCTTCCGCCGCGTGGCCTGCAGCGCGGTTTCGCCGATCTCATCAACGCCTACAATAGTCAGCGTGTCGGCGCGGGTACGGTTGCGCTGGGGATTGCGCAGGGAGCCTTCGAGAAAGCCTTGAGCTTCGCCAAGGAGCGTGAGCAGTTCGGCCGACCGATCGCTGAATTCCAAGGTCTGCAATGGATGTTGGCAGATATGTCGGTGAGCCTCAATGCAGCCCGCCTTTCTCTGCACCAAGCGGCGCTCAGCGCGAACCCATTCCCCGACCCGCTGCTAGCCGCGCAGGCGAAAATCATCGCCTCCGAAACGGCGAACAATGTCACGAACCAGGCGCTTCAAATCTACGGTTCGCGCGGCTACTCGCGGAATGTTCCGATGGAACGCGCCGTGCGCGATGCCCGGATGTTCACGATCGCCGGGGGTACGGCCCAAGTGCTTCGGACGCTCGTGGCATCACGTATCCTCGACATGAAGCTTCCGCAGACCCGCGACGGGTATGTCGCTGTCAAAAACGCTGCACGCAAAGCCGCAGAGTGAGATCGCTCTGAGGTTAAGGCCTTAAGCTCAGCTGTCCTCTCCAGCTGGTCCGCGGAGTCCGGTCCTCTCTCCGCAACTGCTCGGTATGCCCCACGCATACCGAGCGGCTTTTCAGTCAGTCCATCTAGGTTTGATCGGTTGCTTGGTCTGTCGACGGAGATTGCGGGTGGATCCGACTGGGACGTTAAAGAAGCCCCTCGCGGGTATGCGCGTGATTGAGCTCGGCGAACTGATCGCTGGTCCATTTGTAGGGACACTTCTCGCCGACAACGGCGCAGAAGTCATCAAGGTTGAACGGCCCGGCAGGGGCGATGTACTCCGCCAGTTCGGTCCGCTCGTCGATGGCACAAGCGCGTTTTGGCAAGTGAACAGCCGCAACAAGAAGTCGGTTGTGCTGGACATCACGAGGGACGGCGGGTCTTCTGCGCTAAAAGCGTTGATCGGGCTTAGCGACGTCTTGATCGACAGCATGCGGCCGGGTGTTCTTGATCAGCGCGGATTG
Organism: Bradyrhizobium erythrophlei; assembly: GCF_900129505.1. Lineage (NCBI taxonomy): Bacteria > Pseudomonadati > Pseudomonadota > Alphaproteobacteria > Hyphomicrobiales > Nitrobacteraceae > Bradyrhizobium > Bradyrhizobium erythrophlei. Next base: position 4,315,319 of record NZ_LT670818.1, read on the forward strand.
GACGACGCCACGCTGCGGACGCTCAATCCAAACCTGGTCATCGTCCACGTATCGGCGTTCGGCCGTAGCGGCCCGAATGCGTCACGCGGAGGTTACGATCCTGTTGCACAGGGGTTTTGCGGCCTCAGCAACCTGACCGGCGATCGGGGTGGACCACCGATGCGGGCGGGGGGCGCAATTCCCGTTTGTGATTTCATGACCGGACTGCTGGGCGCCTTCGGTGCCGTCCTCGCGCTGCTTCAGCGGAAATCCGGGGTTGTGTCGATCCCTGCTGTTGACGTTGCGCTCTACGACGTCGCTTTCAGAATGATCGCGCCTCTGATCGCCTACTACGAAGCAACCGGGACGGAGTGGCAGCGAGACGGAAACCACAGCCTTGGCGGCGCGCCGACCGGCCACTTCATGACCGCCGACGAGAAATGGATTTGCTTGTCGGTGCAGAACGACGAGCAGTTCGCGAGATGTGCAAGGCTGGTTGGCCGTCCGCAATGGACTGCCGACCCAAGGTTTGAGACGCTCCCTGGCCGAACTGCGCATCGGGACGAAATCGAGGCGTGGGTTTCTGAATGGATTAAGACCAGACCCAGGTCGGAAGCTCTCGCGTCTATCGAGGCGGCGGGCTTGGGCGTTGGTCCCATTCAATCGATCGGCGACATGTCGAAGGATCCACATCTAGCGGTGAGGGATCTGACGGATGTCGATGATCCCATTCTGGGCAAGGTCAGGATGCCTCAGACGCTTCCTGTCGTTTCGGGTGGCGCCGAACACAACACGGCTGCGCCCATGCTGGGCGAGCATACGCATCAGGTCCTATCGGAACTGCTGGGCTACTCGGACGGGATGATCGCCGCAGTCGGCAATCCGGCAGCGCAATAAGGCGCGACCGGCGGCTGACCTGTCGTCGGCTGTGGGGCCCACAGCTGAACACGGGATCGTTTACACGAAAGACCTTGTCGCGCGGCGCGGCTGTCCCGAGCGGTAGGCCAACGAAAAAGAGCCTCCAATGAAGGGGGTTCTCGGACTTTCGCACCTTGCAAGTCATCAGGCTACGCAACGCTTTCGACGTCCCTCACATGCCGGTACCCCTCGTCGCTGCTCTGGTAAGAACGACGGATGTACCTACGTAAGGTCGGTGTAAGCATGCGGTTTTAGGCTCCCGCTAGTACGACAATCGTGATGGCATGGCCGAAGAAATTAAGGCATTGACGGGGTGCGGGCTGAAGTTGTGAGAATCCGGCGCTTGGCAGAAGAAATATCCGACTTCGAAATTTCGAGTCGGGTTAACGCATTGGCCGATGAGATTGAGCGGGGCGCGCAGGAATTCGTCTACGCATATCACTATGATTGAACATCTCTAGGAACGGGCAGTCCGATGCTGGAGCATCTAGCAGTGCACGCTTCGGTACAGTCCAGGATAATACTGACCAATTGAGAGTGAACGTTTACTGCACCTGGCCATTCTAGTCGCTCTCGGGGTCATTTACATTTGGGACGCCAATTACAACCGCGGCGCCCTTACGGACGGAGCGAGAAGCATGCTGCGAGATATCGATAGCAGTATCCGATGATGGCGCTCGCAAAGAGGTTTTGGGATGACGACCGTTCCTTGTTCGCGAGCGATGGTATGCAATTCATGAATTTGAGCATCAAAGGGTAGAGAAGCTAAACCAAGAATCCGAAATCGGTGGTTGAATTAGGCGGGCTGTTGCTGTGCCGCACCCATTCAAAATTCCATAACGCTCGCCTGCGAAACGCTCAACCACGATACACGCCATTCATCACCGAGCTTTACGGCGGCCCCAACTGGGCGCAAAGCGAACCAGCTCGGTCTTACTAGGTCCGTGGCAGCCAAATCAGGTATGGTAAGTGAGGTTGGTCTGTCTAGTTGGCCATTGACGAGTGGAAAAATGGTCAAACGACTTAATGTATCGCGCACAATGAGAGATTGGTCGTTGTTCGAAAAATTAATCGACTTAAGGAATTGAGTGTCTTCGACGGTAGTCGAGCCGTTGGTCGATTTCTCCCGAGGAACCGAGGGCAATTGCATCCTGCTCGCTTTGCTGTTGTCAACACGAGAGCGAACAAGGATGTCCAATTGATTCGGTTGAGTGCCGCCACGAATCACCGAGATCAGATCGGAAAAATCGGAATAGGTCGGCCAGATGGATCCCGGGTTGTCCAAGTCAATAGTAGGTTGAGGTTTAAGAGAATCGCTGCTCGGTTCATAACGGAGGTCCGCAAAGTGCATTTTTCCTCTGTCGAACGTGGTGATCCGTATGAAGCCACCGGCGATTTCGACGAAGGGCGTGACCTGGACATCGTTGATTTTGATAAGTTCGTCGATATTAAATACCCTCTTGCTGCCGCTCGACCACACCGTGAATTGGCCGTCCTTGTAAGCAACCGGTGCGTCCAGGCCTGCAACGAATCCAACGCTCGGCCAAGAATTGCTAAGCTCAGTTTTCGGAGGCTTTTCCGGCGTTCCCACAGTACCCACCAACACTTGCTGGTGAGCTTCTCCAACTTCAGCGAGCAGTACCGTGGCGCCTCTTAGGATAGAAAGATGCAAACCATCCTTGCTCAAGCCGAAGGCATCGGCTGACAGCATATCGCGCGGTGCTTGCACCAAGACATCTTCTAACCTCTTACGCGTTTCGTTAAATGGTAGCAATCTTCTAGCGATACCATCGGATTGCTTCCAGTTTGCCAGCAATAAGAGCAATCTTATGCGTGCGTCGAGAAGTGGCTCACGTTCCGTGTATGCATTTATGGTGTTGGCAGCCTGTCTTCGCATGTAGACCCATTGCGCGCCCCCAAGAACGACCCCAGACAGGAGCGCGAACATTATCGTCACGCAAATAATTAAGACATGTCTATAGCGCTTACGCGCTTCTAGGAGTCGTTCCCGAGATTCCTTCCAACGAAACAGCGAGGCCGCAAGCGCATCATGACCCAAGCTAAAATTCTCAGTGGCTTGGAGGCCTTGAACCTCCTCCGAATTGATGGACACCTGTAGTAGGCTCGTGGAGCTAGGAGGTGTCGGATGGAAGCACGTCAACGCCGGTCGTTTACGGACGACTACAAGCGGCAAGCGGTCGATCTGGTGGCGTCGAGCGGCCGCTCGATCGGATCGGTGGCCAAGGAGCTTGGCCTGCGCGATTCCGTACCCCGGCGCTGGGTGGAGCAGCGTGGGGCCGGGCTGGAGCCGACGGCGGCGGCGCGGCGCCCCACAACGCAGGCGACGCTGCCGTCGGCGGACCACGCGGCGGAGATCGCTCGTTTGCAGCGAGAGAACGAGCGGCTGCGCATGGAGCGCGACATTTTAAAAAAGTCGATCGCGATCTTTGCTGGGACGCGGACATGAGATTCCGCTTCATCGAAGATCGCCGCGCTGACTACCCGGTGACGATCCTGTGCGAGGTACTCGGAGTCTCGCCGGCCGGTTATTATGCCTGGCGCGCGCGCCCGGAGAGCCGGCGATCCATAGCCAATCGTGCGCTCATCGACGACATCGAACGGGTCCACCGCGAGGCGTGCGGACGCTATGGCAGCCCGCGCATCCATGCCGAGCTGAGGGCCCAGGGCCGCGGGGCGAGCCGCGGTCGCATCGAGCGACTGATGCGCCGTCACGGGATCAGGGCCATCATGGCGCGGCCACGGCGGGTGGGCACCACCGACGGCCGTCACGACTTCCCGATCGCCCCGAACCTGCTCGAGCGGAACTTCAGCGCCGCCGCGCTGAACCAGATCTGGCTCGCCGACATCACTTATGTCGAGACTGTTCAGGGCTGGCTCTATCTGGCCACCGTCATGGACCTGTACAGCCGCAAGATCGTCGGCTGGGCGATGGCGGATCATTTGCGCGCCGACCTGCCATTGGCGGCTTTGCGGATGGCAATCTCAGCGCAGCGGCCTAGTGCCGGCCTGATCCACCATTCCGATCGGGGCGTTCAATATGCCTCGGCGGAGTATCGCAAAATGGTGCAGTCCGCCGGCTTCAAGGCTTCGATGAGCCGTAAAGGCGACTGCTATGACAACGCCCCGATGGAGAGCTTCTTTCACACCCTCAAGATCGAGCTCGTCCATCACCGGCAGTATGCAACACGGGAGCAAGCCAGACGTGATATCTTCGCTTACATTGAAGGCTTCTACAATCGAACGCGGCGTCACTCGGCCATCGGATATATCAGCCCGATCGAGATGGAGCTAAAAGCAGCTTAACCTTGTCCATTTTTTCGGGGGAAGATCAAAGCGATGACCCTGCGGCGGCACGCCCTGGAAAGTGCCCGCCATGTTGCGAGCGGACGCCATGATCTTGCTCACCCGTCGTTTAGGGCTGCAGTCGACAGGCCGTCGTGGTCGAATGTGGCCCGGTCGTGCCTCAGGCATGAAAATGACGCGCCGGCCGCTATCACAAGCTTGTTTTTGCAGGGCTTAGCTGTCTCGCCGGTCCAGCTTCGGAGGGCAGCGGTCTATCGCGTCAAGGCAAAGCTCTGCTGCAATCGTCGGGAGACGTCCGAGTCTGGGGCCGAAACGGTATTTAATCCAGCCAGCGCGGCAGGGTGTTGATTTCTGCGGTCTCTCCTTTTGACGGATGGTTAGGTTCCAACACTGAGCGCCGATCGCTGCTTGCGCAGATAGGCGATCACTGAGAGTGCGGTGATCCGACCGGTCTTGGGATTGTCCGAAGGAATGTTTTCGATTGACATCGAGAAGCTGGCTGAATCGGCGTCTACCTCGACGCGATGGATATTGCGAGATAGGGTCGGGTCGGCCCAAATTTCCAGCCGGGTGCGGTCCGGCCCAATTCCGGCCAGCGAGAGCGCGACGGCAACGTTGAGATTGGCAGGAAAGCCCTTTGCCGCTTCACGCGCGGTGCCGTCGAAGATCCTCAAGGGTTCGGTGATGTTTTCGATGTCGATGCCGTGTTCGACGATATAGGGCGCGCCAGAGAGGCCCTTCACCGGTTTCCGGGTGACCATCCGCACTGACCGGATGTTGCCCTCCGAAGCGGCTGTCACGGCATCGAGCCCTATCAACGCGCCCGTCGGCACCACGATTTGGCCGCTGTTCGCTTTCGCTATCTGGATCAAATCGCAATGTTCGAGTAGCGCGCCGGAGCTGAGCACGATCGCGGTTTTGCCTTTGCTGACGAACGGCGCAACAATGGAGCGCAGCAGGGCTGCTGGAGCGCACTCGATCACGATGTCAGCGACCTCCCAGAGACCCTCGATATGCAATACAGGCGGCACGCGGGACAAGGTTGCAAGGAAGGCGCGGTGTTTCGCGGGATGGTTCGCCGACACCGCCGTCAATATTATTCCGTCGATCCCGCGATCGAGGGCCTCGACGACAGCACGCCCGATTGCGCCCAAGCCGACCACCGCCACGCGCAATTCTACCCCTCGTCTGGACATCGCCGCCCCCGTTCAGATATCGAACACATGCTCGATATAAACACGGCGGCAATCCATCTCATACTCGAGATTGACAACTGGCGGGCGATCGAAATGCCAGGTCAAACCGTTGCGGAACACGCCGCGCCTGCCCAGCTCGCTTTCCAGAAAACTGTAGATATCCTGCACGGTGTAGAGCTGCACTGCGGTGGTCTGGCTCCAATTGCCGGAGAACGCGCTCATCCTGCGTTCCATCTCAGCCAGCACCCACTTGGCCTTCTCCAGCATGCCGGCCGGACTGGTATCGCCGAACCGGACGATATGGTCGTGGTAGTTCGCTTTGCCCTCGACCGATTCGCCGCTGCCGGAGACCACAAAGGAAGCTGGCGCATTCTCGGCTACAGTGGTGAAGGTAAAGGCATGGAATCCGGGTTCCGTTGGTGGATCGAGTTTCGGACACACGTTACTGCGCGCCACGGGATTGATGCCGTCCTTCATCACGCCCCATTCGATCAGGGTCTTGATGTAGATTTCGTTAAAGGCCTTGAAACCATCTTCGGTGAATGGCGCCGGAGAGCGTAATTCACAGGCGGCGAACGAGGTCAGCGGTCGGCCCGCCTGCTTGATGATCTCGGCGATTTTCGCAAATCCCTGCTTCAGCGGCACCATCCTTAAGAACCGCACGCGCTGCAGCGCAAAGCCCGGCAGCGCGCCGACGCCGCAGGAATACTGGCTAACCCCGGGCATGAAGCGATAGCCGCCGTCGGGTGCTTCTACGGTCTCGATCATGTTGTCTCCTTGCACACAGTGAAAAGCGATTTCGGCTGATGGCGACGCTCACTCTTCGAGCACGCCGAGATAGGCGTCGCGAATGATCGGATCGGCCAGCAGTTCCGCACCTTGTCCGGTGCGCACGATGCGGCCCATATCCATGATGTAGGCGGAATGGCAGAGATCGAGCGCGGTGGTGACGTCCTGCTCGACCAGCAGGATCGACATCCCCTCGGTATTGAGTGCACGCAGTGCCGCGACCAACTGCTCGACCAGCAGCGGTGACAGGCCAAGCGACAATTCGTCGATCATCAAGAGTTGCGGCGCGCTCATCAGGCCGCGGCCGATCGCACACATCTGTTGTTCGCCGCCGGACAAGGTCGCGGCGGCCTGGTCGCGGCGCTCACGCAGTTTCGGAAAGGTAGTGTAGACCCGGTCAAGGTCGCGTGTCAGCTTGGCGCGCGCTACCTTGCGGGAGTAGGCGCCCATCAGGAGATTATCCTCGACGCTCATGGCGCCAAACAGCCGGCGGCCCTCCGGCACATGCACGATGCCGTGGCTCAGGATTTGCGCCGCGGAGGCAGTCGCGAGATCCTCGCTGTTGGAGCGATAGCTGCCGGACTGCATCGGGATAAGCCCGGACAGCGCTCGCATCAGCGTTGTTTTGCCGGCCCCGTTGGATCCGATCAGCGCGGTGATCTCACCGGAGCGCACCGCCATGTCGATGCCCCACAGCACCTGGATCTCACCGTAGCCGGCGCACAGGCCATTCAGTTCCAGAAGCAGGGGATCAGCCACGGGCGGCATTCCGTTGCGCGTATTGCTGGCCGAGATAGGCATCGACCACGGCCGGATTCTTGATCACGTCGCGTGGCTCGCCGTCGGCGATCAGCGACCCGTTGTGCAAAACGGCGATACGGGTGCAGACGTTGAGCACCACCTTCATCAGGTGCTCGATCATCACGATGGTGATCCCACTCGCCGCGAGCTGATGAATCAGCTTCGTGGCACGCTCGACCTCGGCGCTGTTGAGGCCGGCATTGACCTCGTCGAGGAACAGCAGCTTTGGCTTCATCGCCAGCGCTTTCGCAAGCTCCAGCCGCTTGCGCATCGCCAGCGTCAATGTTGCGGCGGATTGATCGGCCTGGGCATCGAGGCCGACGTAGGAAAGGTGCGCGCGGGCTTCTTCACGGGCGGATTTTAGGCTTTCCCCATGCTGCGAGAACAGGGCGGCTGCCGCGACATTGTCGAGTGCGCTTAACTCGGCGAACGGCTGCACGATCTGGAACGTGCGTGACAGCCCGAGCCGCGCGCCCTGATATGTCTTAATCCGGGTGATGTCGCGTCCGTCGAAGGTGACGACGCCGGAACTGGCCGGCGTCACGCCGCAGATGGTATTGACCAGGGTCGTCTTGCCGGCGCCGTTCGGCCCGATCAAGCCGAGCACTTCGCCTTTGCTCACCGACAGCGTGACCTCGCGCAGCGCCTGCAAGCCGCTGAAGTGGCGCGAAACGCGGCTGAGGTGAAGAATCTCAGACATGTTTGGCTCTCCGCCAGAACATGCCGGCGCGCAGCGACATCAGCCCATGCGGCAGGAACAATAGCAGCATGATGATCAGCGCGCCGAGCACGCCCGAGTGGACCTGGATATAGTTGCGCCAGACCACCTCCTCGAGCCCGAGATAGACGAAGGCGCCGCAGACTACGCCGAGCGGCGATCCCAAACCGCCCATCAGCGCCATCACGATCGGTTTCACCGAATACAGAATGTCGAACACGTCGGATGGATCGATGTAATGCACCCAGGCCGCGTAGATGCCGCCAGCAGCACCGACGAAACACGCCGAAAGACCGAACGCGGCACTTTTGTAGAGCGTGGCGTTGAGGCCGATCATGTTGGAGGCTGTCTCGTTCTGTCGGATGCAGTTCAGTCCAAAGCCGAGCTTGGAGCTTGAGACGACGATCACCGCCACCGCGGTCAGCAGTAGCAATCCCCACATTGCGAAGAAAAAAAAGGTCGCATCGGCAAGAATACCGGAGCCGGAAGCCAGCGGAATGTTCAGCCCCATACCACCGCCAGTCAGATCCGTGGCATTGTTGACCAGTTCGCGGAAGACCTCGACCAGCGACAGGCTGGCAATCGCGAAATAATGGCCGCGTAGCCGCAGCAGCACCGCGCCGAGCGCGGAGGCGAGCACGAGGCTGAGCAGCATCGACGTGATCACCGCGAGCGAGAACGGTGTGCCCATATTGATCAGGATGGCGGTGGCGTAGGAGCCCAGGCCGAAGAACGCCGCGGTCGCGAACGAGGGATAGCCGGCAAAACCGCCGACGATATTCCAGGACAGCGCGAAGATCGCATACATGCAGGCGATGGTGCCGACGCGTAGTGCATAGGCGCCGCCGAACAGCGGCAACGCTGCGACGCAGCCGATCAGAACCAGCAAGGCGATATTGGTCCGGGTCATTCGAAACCCTTTCGGCCGAGCAGCCCTTGCGGTCGCACCACCAGAAAGATGATCAGCAGCACAAACGACAGCGTGGTCGCGTGCGCCGGCCCAAACAGCGTCGAGCCCACGCCCTCCACCAGCGCCAGCAGCAATCCGCCGGCCAAAGCGCCGGAGACGCTGCCGAGGCCGCCGAGCACGCAGACCACGAAGGCCTTGCCGAGATAGGCCGAGGAGGTCAGGGGCGAGATCGGGAAGATCAGTGCCATCAGCACTCCGGCACAGCCAGCCAATGCGGCGCCGAGACCAAAGGCGATGGCATAGATCGATTTGACGTCGACGCCCATCAACACCGCCGCGTCGCGATCGAGCCGGACCGCGATGATGGCGCGGCCGACCTTCGATCGCCGCAGCAGCAGATACAGCAGGCCGGTGAGCGCCAGCGCGGATGCCGTGGCGATCAGACGGTCAACCGGGACGACCACGTCGAACAGCGAGACCGATCCCGTCGGCGGGCTTATCGTTAGCTTGCGATAATCCGCCTTGAAATAATAGATCATAGCATTGTTGAGGATCAAATCGAGCCCGAAGGTCAGAGTCAGCGTCACCAGCACCGGGGCGGTGATGACGCGATTGAGCAATAGCCGCTGCAGCAGGTAGCCGAAAGCAAAGAACAACGGTGCCGCGATGACCAATGCATACCATGGTGAGATTCCAGCCCATTGATAGGCGCCGAACGCAAGGTAGGCGCCGAGCACGATGAATGAGCCGTGGATCAGGTTGATGACGTTGAGCACGCCCCAGACCAATGAGAATCCGATCGCGATGCAGGCGTAGAGGCAACCCAGGACCATGGCGTTGATCAGGACCTGGATAGCCAGCATCCGAATGCCTCGCTGGGCGGGAGCCTCAGTTTACGCCGAGCTGGAATTCGCCCTGCTTGATCGCCTCCGGAAACAGCACGACAGGCTTCGCATTCTGGATCTGGAAGACTGGCGGCTCAAGTGAGTTGATCTGGCCGTTGGCGCCGAACTTGACCGGGCCAAAGAACGTCACGACGTCGAGCTTGGCAAGTTCGTCTCGGACCTTATCGCGATCGAGCGAACCGGCTTTCTCGATCGCCATCTGAAACAGTGCCCCGCACAGTGCTGCCGAGGCCTGGCCGTAGTCCGGCTCGCTGTTGTATTTGGCCTTGAACAGCTTTACGAAGTTCGAGGTCTTCCCGAATATATCCTTGCCGTCATATTGTTCGGCGGGATGCCACCATGCCGCACTGGTAATATTCTCAGTGCTTGCGCCAGCGGATTCGATGAATTCCTGATAGGCCGGGCCTGCGATCATTGTAACCACGTCGGCCTTCATCTGCTGGTCGACCATCTGCTTGCGGATCAACAGCAGGTCGTTGGTGTAGCCGGTCACAAATATCCATTGCGGCGCCAGCGACTTGATCTGCGACAGTGTCGCGGAATGGTCGAAGGTGCCGATGGCATATTTTTCGAAATAGGCGACCTCGATGCCATTCGCCTTGGCTGACTTTTCCATTTCCTGGGCGATCGCGAGCGGGAACAGGTCATTGCGCGCGAGAATTGCCACCTTCTTCACACCGGACGCCTTGGCTTTAATGATTTGGGTCAGTGGCGTGGTGAGGGTGTCATTTGGCGTGAAGGTGCCGAACAGATATTTGTAACCTTGGTCATAGACCTGCGCCGACGAGGCCGTGGCTGCCAGCGTCGGGATCTTATATTTCTCGGATACCGTGCTGCCCGCTTTCGCGGCACCAGAGCCGAACGGACTAAACATGAAGTTGACGTTGTCCTGGGTTATCATCTGCTCAGTCGCCTGCACCGCGCGTGGCGTATTCGACTGATAATCAACGTAGACGATCTCGACCTTGTATTTCTTGTTTCCGACAGCGACACCGCCGGCTTTGTTGGCCTCCTCGGCCCAGAGGTCGTAGCCTTGCTGTTGCTTCGTCGCCTCCGGCGCCAGAGGTCCGGTAATCGGCAAGGGTGCGCCAAAGCGAATGACGTCGTCAGCGAGAGCGAGTGACGAGGCGCTGGTCAGGCTGACCACCGCCAGCAGCAACGAGCCTGTGACGTAAGCGAAGCGGGCGAGCCAGGGATGAACCATCGAGATCTCCATCTAGGGGCTACGACTTTAGCCGGTCGAAGCATTGCAAATCAGCCGTTCGAATAAAAGCATTGAAATTAGAAGCAAGCGCTCTAAAAATTAGACCGCTGGACAGTGCCAGCCCATTTCATGGGCAGAGCGTTCAAGGGGAGTTTGATGATCGAATCCACCGCCGTTCGATATTTTCGTGTTGTCACCGAATGCGGTTCGATCAAACTGGCGGCTGCTTCGCTCCGGATCGCTCCCAGCGCAATTAGTCGCCAAGTTCAGGGACTTGAGGAGGAGCTTTCGGTCAAACTGTTCGAGCGTGGCGCGCGCGGGATGAATCTCACCGACGCGGGCCACGTCCTCTATCGATACTCAATCGAGAACCGCAACCTGCTCGACGGACTGCGCACCAAAGTCGAAGAATTCGACTCGGTGCGCCGGGGCCAGGTTAAGATTGCGACTGTTGAAGGCCTCGTCGCGAGTTTTTTGTCAGATTTCGTGGTCGATCTCCATCAAGAACATCCGGGCATCTCTGTCTCAGTCACGGTAGTTGGATCGCGCGACGTCGCGGAGATGGTGAGCTAGAATGAGGTTGATCTCGGATTCGTGTTCGGCCGGGCCCCACGGCGTGACCTGATCGAACTGGGTCGGATGCGGCAGTCGCTCTGTCTCATCGTTGCGCCATGCCATCCAATGGCTGGCAGGGAGTCGTGCACCGTCAAGGATCTTGCTGGTCTGCGCGTGGTGGTGCCGGACGCCTCCTTCGGAATCCGACAGGAGATCGACAAAGCCTTCGCACAGGCCAATGTCCGCCTGGAAATCTGCAGCGAAACCAATTCGCTGGCTTTCGCGCAGAGCATTGTCGCTCGAACTGAGCTGGCGACTTTCCTGCCCATGGTATCGGCGATGCCCTCGATCATTGCCGGGAAGCTGCAAGCGATTCCGCTGCGCGACAAGCGGTTGGAAGCGACGCAAGTGACGCTCGTTCAACTCGCCGCGCGCAGCACGTCACCTTCAACCAGACTAGTCGCCGACCGACTCATCCAGAAGATGGGAAAATCGGAGAACTAGGCACGATCAATCAGAGCCGTCGCGACGAAGGTAGGCTCGACGCAGTTTTAATCCTTTGGCTGCTGCGCAACATTGTCGTTGGGCGCACGGTATTCTGTCGGGGCCGACCACCGCACTTGCCGTCAGTCCAGCGATTCGGCAAGCTCATCTGGTTATCGCCGCCGCGTGAAGAAACGGAATGATGCCCATGATCACTGCCATTGTCCTTTACAATCTACCGGACACGATCGGCCTTGAGGAATGCCGCGCTCATTTTATCAGCATCGCGCCGGACTTCCTGAAAGCGCCGGGATTCGTCCGAAAGCAATTCATCTGCCAGAAGGACGGCAGCGTCGCCGGCGGTGTCTATATGTGGGAAAGCCAGGTCGCAGCCGAGGCGTTCTACAATGGCCCTTGGCGTGATGGGATTCTCGCGCGCTACGGAAACGATCCGACGATCCAGTATTTCGAAACCGTCGCACTCACTGACAAGGCCACCGGCATCGCAGGGGCGCTCGACTGAGCGAACGGTCTGCAGGGAACGCTGTCAAACGTGGCCCAGCTGTGCCTGAGACGCGAAATTACATGCCGTTCACTACAAAACGTTGAGTTTTAAAGGGAGTATGCGGGTAACCGGTCCAGCTTCGGAGGGCAGGTGGTCTGTTCGATGGCAAGGCGCGGCGCCCCGGCCACGGCGTCGCGCTCGACATGGTTCACCTTGTGGATAGGCCTGAAAGGCAGAAAGGCACCTACGAGCGAACTGCACCTGAAGTCTTTACCCATCCCCGCAACCCATTGACATCGCAACAAAAGTGACCGCCCTCCGAGCGCACTGTAAACCCACGTCGAGCGTTGAAATCGCTCAGCGCTAAGCGCAAAACGAGAATGTGAAAGAAGCCACGCTTTCTGTCAGGACTGATGTTCGTGCGATCACGTACGGAACGCTTGACACTTCTTGCCCGTGTTCTCATTATGTTCTATCGGCGAGTCACGGGCGAACGGTCGGGATGGCAACGACAGCCACCATCCTCCATGCGGACCTGGATGCTTTCTATGCCTCGGTAGAGCAGCTGATTGACCCTTCGTTGCGCGGCAAACCCATCGCCGTCGGGAGTGGGGTTGTGCTTGCCGCTTCTTACGAGGCCAAGGCCTTCGGGGTCCGCGGCGGCATGCCGGGACGGCAAGCGCGCGAGCTCTGTCCGCAACTCACTTTTGTCAGCGGGCATTTCAAGGAATACCAACGGCTGGGCGACGCCGCCATTAAGGTGATCGGCGACTTCACGCCGCTCGTCGAGCGGATTTCCATCGACGAGGCCTTTGCCGATGTTGCGGGCTGCACCCATCTCTTCGGTCCGCCTGACGAAATTGCGAGGGCGATCCGCCAACGCGTGCGGGCGGAGCTAGGCCTTCCGATCTCGGTCGGTGTAGCGCGCACCAAGCATCTGGCAAAAATTGCCTCGCAAGTGGCCAAGCCCGACGGGCTGGTGGTTGTCGATCCTGACACTGAGCTGCAATTTCTTCACCATCTGCCTGTCGAACTGATGTGGGGAGTGGGCTCGGTCACGAAGGCGCGGCTGGCCGAGATCGGCGTGCTGACTATCGGACAGCTGGCAAAGATACCAGGATGGTCGCTAGAGCGGTTGCTAGGTTCGGCGGCAGGAGAGAAACTCGCAGCGCTAGCGTGGAATCGCGATCCCCGAGAAATCAACACTCACCGACGAGCCCAATCCGCAGGAGCGCAGTCGGCGATTGGCAGGAAGCCTGCCGAAGAACGAGTTTTTCGACCGACCCTGTTTCACCTTGCAGACCGAATCGGCACCCGGCTCCGGGCCAAGTCCAGGCCAGGCCGAACCGTGACGGTCCGCGTTCGCTTCGCCAATCTGAACTCAGTCACTCGCTCGGTAACGCTCGACGCGCCAATCTCCGCGACCGTGATCCTCGCCGAGCTTGCCGAGGAGTTGGTACGTGCAGTCCTCGCAGAACACGCCAACGAGAAGACCATCTCGCTTCTGGCTATCTCTGTGTCGCATCTCGAGGAGCACTGGGATCTGGAGCTGGAACTTCCGCTTGGACTCCAAGACGAACCGCGCCGCCCCGGCAGCAAAATAGGCATGGCACGTTGGACGGCCGACCGTGCCATCGATAAGATCCGCGATCGCTTCGGATGGGATGCTATTGGATACGGTTCGGTGGCGCTGGGCATCCCTCGTTCGGTTCCCGACGAGTTTCGAGAACTCGCCGAAAAGGATCTGTGAACGTCCACCTGTCACGGAACATACATCGGCAAAATCTGGGCCAGCGAGCGCGACGTGCGTCCTAGATGCTTAGGCCTGCAACGAGCGCCGTTCTGCCTGAGAACGCCGCAACGAAATCGCAACGAATTGGGTGAAACGACCGTGAACAAAACGTGACGGAATGATCTGCTATGACAAGAAAAATCAACAACTTAGAAGATGTTCACTGCGTTCGGGACGCAGGGGTCGCAGGTTCGAATCCTGCCACTCCGACCATGATTTCATTAGGCTTTTTGCCTTTTTTCCCGAGCATGTTCAAGGTCAACCACCGATTCAACCACCGAAACCCGGTGTTTGGAAGTAATGGCATTTGCCGCGCCGTTGAGGAAGTCCGGTTGATGGTGGCCATAGGTTCCCAGCAGCATCTCGGCTGACATGCCCAAAAAGCCCGCGGCCTCCCACACGGGTACGCCGCGCTGCATGAGCCAGGTCGCCGCCGTATGGCGATGCGGCGTCACCTTGCCACTCCCCAGCGTCGCATGTGTTCGCAGCGTTCCGGTTCCAATTGAGGGAACCCCGCGACTCTCTAGACAGGAAAAACGGCGCAGACTTGTTCGGCCGTTCGAATAGCTTGACGGGTGTCATTATCATAATTATGATGATCATAATAAGGAACATCTAAGGTGAGCAATGGCGCGCCGCCGCGGTCCAATCACCGCAGATCGCCCGGTTCAGGTCGTCACCTGGAGCGGAGGCGCACCGATCCGGCGCGTTCCGATTGCGCTGGCCCGCCGCTTCGTACAAATCTGCCTCGCCGTGGCCGCGGAGACCCTGGAAGGCGAGAACTTGACGCCGCTGCAGTTCGCTGTCCTTGCCAATCTCAACGACGAAGCGGACGTCGATCAAAACAGCCTCGCAGCCCGCCTCGGCGTCGATCGCAACAGCGCAAGCGTTCTGGTCGAGCAACTTGAAAAGCGAGGTCTGATCGATCGCCGGATCAACGGCGCCGACCGGCGTGCCCGCTTATTGCGGCTGACCCGGATCGGAAACGAACTGCACGAGCGGCTGCGCCCTGCGATGCGAGCCGGTCAGCGCCGGATCCTCGCACCATTGGCGCCTAACGAGCGCGAGCGCTTCCTCGATCAGCTCGTCCAGATCATCAAGGCGAATGAATCCTACGCCCGACCAGGCGCGGCGCGTCGGAAGCGCGGCGCGACGATTTCAGCCGCGGAGATGCCATCCAGCAACGCGTGAGGATGCTCCAGCGGATGCAGCAGGAGGACGCGATGACAACGACACTTGAAGGCACCGAGCTGACCCGGGTTGGTCCCGCGGCCACGATGGGCGAGTTGATGCGGCAATATTGGATTCCGGCCTGCTTGTCCTCGGAACTCGCGCGCGACGGCGCGCCGCTTCGCCTGATGTTGCTCGGAGAGAAGCTGATCGCGTTCCGCGACAGCGCAGGGCGCGTTGGCGTGATGGATCACCGCTGTCCGCACCGCTGCGCCTCCCTGTTCCTCGGACGTAACGAGGAGCATGGCTTGCGCTGCGTCTATCATGGCTGGAAGTTCGACACCGAGGGCAACTGCGTCGATATGCCGAGCGTGCCACCGTCACAGGATTTCAAGCAGAAGGTGAGAGCGAAGGCCTACAGGGTGATCGAACGCGCCGGGCTGGTGTGGGCCTATATGGGCGCGCAGGCGAAGGCGCCGCCGATGCCGGCGCTGGAAACGCTACTGGTGCCCGAAGCCGAGATCGGCGTGACGTGCATCCAGCGCGACTGCAATTATTTGCAGGCGCTCGAAGGCGACATCGATACCTCGCATTTCGGCTTCCTGCATGCCGGCCACATCGACCCCGACGAGCTGCCCGAGGATCACCCGATCCGCCACGCGGTCACGAACCGCGCGCCCGAGTACCATGTCGCCGACAGCCCGTGGGGAACGCAGTACGCCGCCTATCGTCCCGCCGGGCCGGGCCGCGTCTATTGGCGTTTCGCGAACTTTCTATTCCCATTTTGGACCCAGCAGCCGCAGGGCGAATTTGGAAGGCTGGTCCATGCGCGGGCCTGGGTGCCGCTCGATGACCACCACACGATGTTCTATTATCTGTGGTGGAAGCACGGCTCGGCCTTGCCGGCGCAGCCGCGCCCGCTGTTCAAGGGCCTCAAGCCGCTCGGCGGCGCGCGGCCCGATCTCGAATTTCTGCCCGACACCACCGACTGGCTTGGCCGCTGGCGGCTCGCAGCCAACGAGAGCAACGACTGGCGCATCGACCGCGACGCCCAGCGGACCAACGCGATCTACAGCGGCATTGACAACATCCATCTGCAGGACCAGGCGGTCACCGAAAGCATGGGCGCGATCACCCAGCACGACTTCGAGCATCTTGCACCCTCGGACCAGATGGTCACGCGTACGCGCCGCCGCCTGCTGCTCGCGGCGCGCGCGCTGCGCGAAAGCGGCGCCATGCCGCCCGGCGTCGAGGACGCAGACGTGTTTCGGGGTGCGCGCAGCGGCTATTTCACCAGCGAAGACCAGAGCCCCTGGCAGGAAATCTATGCCAAAGAGCTCGCCGCCGCGGTGCGCCCGCAGGTGCCGCGTCAGGCCGCTTAAGTACTCGGGCGACAGGAGGTCGCTATGAAGCTTCCGCGCCGTCGCTTTCTGCAGTGGGCAGGAGCTGCTGCCGCACTTTCGACGCACTCGAAAAGTGCAAACGCGCAAATCTTTCCGGCGCGGCCGATCACGATTGTCGTTCCGTTCGCGGCGGGCGGGCCGATTGACGCGCTGGTGCGGGTCACGGCGGAATCGATGCGGGGAACGCTCGGCCAACCACTCATCATCGAAAATGTAAGTGGTGCGGCCGGCAACATCGGCGTCGGCCGGGTCGCCCGCGCGGCGCCCGACGGCTACACACTCGTCACCGGATTCTGGGGCACGCATGTTGTGAATGGCGCGATCTACGCGCTGCCCTATGACGTCGTGAATGATTTCGAACCCATCCTTTTGATGTCGCGAAACGCGCAAATTATCGTCGCCCGGAAAACCATGCCGGCAAATGACCTCAAGCGTCTCATCGACTGGTTGAAGGCCAATCCGGACGTGGCGGCGGCCGGGACCTCGGGCGCGGGCAGCCCGCAGCATGTCTTTGGCGTGTTTTTCCAACATGCCACCGGCACGCATTTCCGGTTCGTGCCCTACCGGGGCGCTGCTCCGACGATGCAGGACTTGGTAAGCGGACAGATCGACCTGGTGTTCGCCGACCAGACCACCTCCCTGCCGCAGGTTCGCACCGGCAATATCAAGGCCTATGCGGTAACAGGCAACAGCCCCTTGGCGGCAGCCCCGGACATTCCAACGGTGGACGAGGCCGGATTACCCGGGTTCTACTGTTCTGTCTGGAGTGCGCTGTTTGCCCCCAAGGGCACACCGAAGGATATCATCGCCAAGCTCAACGCCGCCGCCGTGGGTGCGCTCGCCGGAACTGCGGTACGCGAGCGGCTGGCCGAGCTCGGACAGCAGATCGTGCCGCGCGAAGAGCAAACACCCGAGGCGCTCGCCGCCCTGCAACGGGCCGAGATCGAAAAATGGTGGCCGATCATCAGGGCGGCCGGCATCAGGGCCGATTAAGCGCGCTCGCTGCGACGAACGGCCGCGCGCCCGACGCCGCGTCGCGTGCGGAAACGGCTGTCTTTGGCATTCCCGAGTTTCGTACGGAATGGCGCACTCGACACGATTTGAACGTCTGACCTTTGCCTTCGTAGGGCAACACCAAGCGACCGCCTGAAATAGCAATTTGAGATGGCTGAGGTCTTGCTCATCAGGATTTGGTTTCAGGTCCGAGGCCTGCGTAGCCAATCAAGAATCGAGATTGGACATATGTCGTGGCTGATCCATCTTTTGAATAGGAGCCATTGAGCCGCATTTCTACGCCAACTTCCTCAGGGTGATGGGCCTCGACGGTAAAAATCTTCCAGACCTGAGCGACCGCACGGCATGGTCCGCGATGCGCGAACGTTTTTGCGCAAATCTTCGCGATGCGGACGCGGGATGAATGGGTGGCGGTTGCCGCGGGGCGCGACGCCTGCCTTGCGCCGGTATTAACGATCGACGAGGCGCCCGAGCACCCGCAGATGCGCGCTCGTGACGTCTATGCCAATTTCGATGGCTTTCGGCATCCGAGTCCGGCGCCGCCTCGACCGACATCCCTGGAAACCCAGCGGCTTTCCACGGATCTGCGCCACGCTGTATCAGCCAGATCGCATCCGTGTGCCTTAAAGTGTGCGGCGTAACGTTGCCCGCTTCGGTTGACAGCTTGCGGTCCAAACCAGATTGAGGAGAGCCCGCTTGATGTAAATCGCCTCGGGATGAGCGTGATAGATTGTCGGTGCATCGGCGACGTCGATGTCTTCAATGCCGCGGACGCGACGGGGGCGGTACTTTCGAGGTAATATACTTCACGAGGCGTCTTCGGCGGCTTTCGCTCAGCCTCGCTCGCAAAGAATCCTGTGGCAACCTCGCTGTCTCCGTCGCGGACGGTCCAGATCCGATCGCGGTGAACTGGCTGGCATTCGTTGTGATGAAGCTCGCGAAAGCTGCCGCTCGTGAGGACCAACGAATCGGCCTAAATACGCTGCGTTATGATCTGTTGGGTCAGACTGGCCGGTTTCGACCCTTGCCGTCACATCGGCTATGATTAGGCCCAGCCGCCATCGACGATGTAGTTCTGATTGGTGCAGGCGCCGCTGTCGTCGGCCGCGAAGAAGAGGACGACGCGGGCGATTTCGTCCGGCATGAGCTTGCGCTTTAGGCATTGGCGCTGCATGAGTTCGGCCTCACCCTCGGGCGTCAACCAAAGATCGTGCTGCCGCTGGGTCATGATCCATCCGGGCAGGATGGAATTGACCCGCACGTTGTTCGGCCCAAGATCGCGGGCGAGCGCACGGGTTAGGCCCTGAACCGCGGACTTGGCGGTGGTGTAGCAGGGCATGTTGCCCTGACCGATCACCCAGCTCACCGAACCCATGTTGACGATCGAACCGCCCCCTGCCTGGATCATGTCCGGCGCAACCGCCTGGGCACTAAAGAACTGATGCTTCAGGTTGATGGCGATCCGCTCGTCCCAGTATTCCGGCGTGACGTCCTCGATCGCGTGACGGTCGTCGCGGGCCGCGTTATTGACCAGGATGGTGATCGGCCCGAACGCCTCGCGGACGCCGGCGATCGCGCGTCTCAAGGCGCCGATGTCGCGCAGATCGGCGTGCTCGAAGTGCACGCTGGCATGCGCCGGCTGGCTGGCCAGTAACTGCTTTGAGGCCTTCAGATCGATGTCGAGGAAACCGACCCGCGAGCCTTGGCCGACGAACTGGCGAACGATGGCTTCGCCGATGCCGGAACCACCGCCGGTCACCAATACAGTCCGGTCCTTGAGGCTTGGATAGATGGCGCCCTGCATTGGCATTCTCTCAGTTTGTGCCTGAACGGCGTTGGTTGCGATGCTGCGGCTCAAACAAAAGCCGCCGCTCTCGGTGTTCACTCGGTCGCTTCCATCTGGTTTCGGTCCACGACCCGCAGCGTCCGCCGCACCATGCCGTCGACAATGGCCGCCGACTCGCTTGGACGCAGATAGATCGCCGTGGACTTGAGCAGCCATGGCAACACCGCTTGCTCGAGCCGCGCCTCATAGGCGCGCCGCATCATGTCAAATGCCATCAGGCCGGGGCCCGCCAGGATTACATGGTGTGGGCGCAGCACCGAGATCGTTGCGGCAACAGCCTCTGCAAGCGCGCGGCCTGCCTGCTGGAACAGGTGCTCGAGGCGGGGATCGCCGCGCAGTGCGCGCTCGCGCAGCAGAGCCATCTGCGCCTCGGACGGCTGCTGCGAGTCGGCCGGCGGCAGGTCGAGAAAGGTGCGGGCGTCGCGGTAGAGCGCGTAGTCGGCAAGATAGGCCTCGATGCAGCCGCGCTGGCCGCAGCGGCATTGCGGACCATCCGGCGCCAACTTGACATGGCCGATCTCGCTGCCCGCGCCCCAGCGCGCTTCACCGTCGACGACGACGCCCATCCCGATGCCGTGACCGACCATGATCGTGGCTGAGAGGCCCTGCGCCAATGCCGGTTCAGCGGCTGTGAGGGCGAGTGCAACTGCGACGGCGTCGTTCGCTATCACGACCTCGACCCCGAACGCCTGACGCGTCGGCGTCGCCAGATCGACGTCGGTGATCGACAGCGCCGGACTCCACAGCGTCCAGCCGGTGTCGGCGTTCACGATGCCTTGCAGCGCAATCCCGATTCCCAACAGCTGACGGCGCGGCGTCGCCGTCGCATCGAGCATCGCATTGATCTGAGCGATCACGAGATCGCACAGCGCGCCTGCATCGAGAGCGCGCGTCGGGAGCGCAAGTCGCGACTGCGCCAAGCCGGAGCCCCTGAAATCCGCGATCAGCGTCTCAATCAGGTTCATGCGTACAGAGACTGCGATGATGCGCCCAAACTCCGGGTTCAGGGTCAGCAGCACGGCCGGTCGGCCACGGCGACGGCTATTCAACCCGTCCGCATCCTCTTCGTCGGTATCGTCGGACCACGAGGTTGCCGCGGTCTCGGTCTCGCACAGCAGCTCGTCCGCTATCAGTCTCGACGTCAGGCCCGAAATGGCGGGGAAGCTTAGCCCTGTACTGCGGGCAAGCTCCACGCGCGGCAACGGCCCCTGACGTCGTAGGACTTCGACGAGGCGGCCGCGGTTTGATCCGCGGGCCATGTTCGAGACACGTCTGGGCGGCTCAGCCTGGTCAATCATGTTGCCTCTTTAATTTTATGAGTGAAATTAATAGACGCATGTGACGGTAGTGTGATCGAAAAAGCACAGTCGAAGACCGTTTGTGGTGGGCCATATTTACTATCATTGTACCTTGTGTACTATCTAGGCTTGAAAAAGGGGTAAGTACATCCTGAATCGGATGCGACATTTCTTCGCTACATAAATAAAATAACGGCGCAAAAGCGCTGTGAAGCCCACATGCGGGCTGACCAAGGGAGGTATACATGAACGGATCAATGAAGAAATTGATGGTGCCGCTGCTCGCGACCGCCGCTGCGCTCGCGATGGCCACGGGGATGGCGCAGGCCCAGCAGAAAAAGACCATCGCGCTGGTGACCAACGTCGCGGCCGACTTCTGGACCATCGCAGGTCGCGGGCTTGAGAAGGCGCAGAAGGAGCACGCGGAATACAATATCGAATTGATCGTCACCAACGAAGGAACGGCGGCGGGCCAGCGGCGCGAGCTGGACGACCTGCTGGTGCGCGGCATCGCCGGCATCTCCATCTCCGTAGACGATGCGCCGCACGCAACCGAAGAGCTCAACAAGGTTGCGGCCAAGACTGTGTTGATCACCACCGATAGCGACGCGCCGCAGAGCAATCGTCTCGCCTATATCGGCACCGACAACGTCGCGGCCGGGCGGCAAGCAGGCGAGGAGATCAAGAAGGCGCTGCCGAACGGTGGCAAGATCGCACTGTTCGTCGGCACGATGGACGCGGACAATGCCCGCGAGCGGGTGCAGGGTATCAAGGAAGCGATCGCCGGCACCAAGGTCGAACTGGTTGACGTGTTCACCGACCAGGTGGACTTCGCCAAGGCCAAGGCGAATATGGAGAACGTGCTCGTCAAATATCCCGACATTGCGCTGTTGTCCGGCCTTTGGAGCTACGAGACCCCGCTGATCTATGACGCGGTCAAGGCGGCGGGCAAGGCCGGCAAGGTGAAGATCGTCGGCTTCGACGAGGACCAGCGCACGCTGCGGGGCGTTTCCGACGGCACGATCGAGTCTACGGTCGTGCAGCAGCCATACGAGTTCGGCTATCTCTCCGCCACCAACATCATCAAGACGCTGAACGGCGACAAGTCCTGGATCCCCGCGGGCGGCAAGCTGATCGTGCCGACCAAGGTGATCAGCAAGGCCAACGTCGCGGACTTCACCGCAAATCTGAAGGACCTGCTGAAGAAGTGACTTTCAGCGCCTTTCGACGCCCGGCTGCCACAGCCGCCGGGCGTCGTGCGGGAGGAAGCGAATGGCGGAAATCCTGTTCGAACTCGCCGGGATCAGCAAATCTTATCCCGGGGTCATGGCTCTCGACGATGTCAGCTTGCGCGTTTACCGCGGCCAGGTGTTGGGCCTGATCGGTGAGAACGGCGCCGGCAAGTCGACGCTGATGCGCGTGCTGGGCGGCGTGATCGCGCCGAGCCAGGGCGTGATCCGCATCGGCGGCAACGATCAAGCCCGGATGACGGTGAACGAGGCGACGCAGGCCGGCATCGCCTTCGTGCATCAGGAACTGAATCTGTTCGAGAATCTCGATGTCGCCGCGAACGTCTTCATCGGACGCGAGAAGCTTGTCGGCGGCCCGCTGAAGCTGGTGAACAACACTGAGATGCGCGCCCGCGTGACGCCGCTGCTGGAGCGGCTGGGCGCCGATTTCACCCCGGACACGCTGGTCGACAATTTGTCCATCGCCGAGCGTCAGATGGTGGAGATCGCCAAGGCGCTCTCGATCGACGCCCGCGTGATCATCATGGACGAGCCGACCTCCAGCCTGACAATTTCGGAGACTGAACGGCTGCTGGAGGTGATTGCCGATCTGAAGGCGCACGGCATCGCAGTGATCTATATCTCGCACCGGCTCGGCGAGATCATGACCTGCGCTGACCGCGTCGTGGTGCTGCGCGACGGGCGCACAGTTGGGGAGCTGGCGCGGGACGAGTTAAGCCATGCCGCAATGATCCGGCTGATGATCGGCCGCGACCTGAAAGCGCTGCATACACCGCCGAAACGGCCGCCGCAGCCGGGCGGCTGCGACATCATCGGCCTCGTGACCACCGCCTTTCCCGACCGGCAGGTTGATCTTTCCGTGGGGCATGGCGAGATCCTCGGCCTGGCGGGGCTCGTGGGCGCTGGCCGCACCTCTCTTGCCCGCGCGGCCTTCGGCATTGACCCGCTGCTGGGTGGCGAGATCAGGATCGACAACGCACCGGTCGATGTTGCGTCGCCGCGGGACGCGATCAGGCAAGGCATCTATCTGGTGCCGGAGGACCGCAAGAAATCCGGGCTCGTGCTGGAGCTGCCGATCCGGGAGAACGTGACGCTGGCGAGCCTGCTCAATCATGCGCGGATGTGGCTGGTCAGCGGGGCGGCCGAGCGCAAGGTCGCGAAAGAGCAGGTGAGGCGCCTCTCCATAAAGGCGCCGAGTATCGATATGGAGGCCGTGACGCTCTCCGGCGGCAACCAGCAGAAAGTCGTGCTGGGCAAGTGGCTTTCCATGCAGCCGCGCGTGATGTTCTTCGACGAGCCGACCCGCGGCATCGATGTCGGTGCCAAGGGCGAGATCTACGCGCTGATGCGCGAACTCGCCGACCAGGGCGTCGCGATCGTGATGATCTCCTCGGACATGGAGGAGGTCATCGGCGTTTCCGACCGGGTGGCGGTGATGCATGAAGGGAGCGTCAGCGGCGTGCTCGAGCGCCCGCAGTTCAGCGAATACAACGTGTTGCGGCTAGCAATGGGCCAGGCGCTGGAAACCGTGGAAGCGGCTGCGCCATGATCAAAAAAGAACTCGGCCTGGGGTTGCTGCTGGTGGTGATCTCCGCCATCACGGGCGCGATCAATCCGGCCTTCCTGTCGCTGGTGAACCTGCTGAACATGGCCAATCTGATCGGCCTCTTCGGTGTGTTTGCGCTTGGCGAGGGGCTTGTGATCATCACCGGCGGCATCGACCTTTCGCTCGGCTCGATGTTCGCGCTGCTCGGCGTCGTATTCGTCGACCTTCTGACGACCTATGAGATTCCTTGGCCCTTCGCGCTGCTGGCCGTGCTGCTGGGCGGGCTGGCGCTGGGCGGCATCCAGGGTTCCCTGATCACCCGGCTGAAAATGCAGCCGTTCATCGTGACGCTGTGCGGGTTGCTGATCTATCGCGGCGCCGCCCGTTACTATACGACCGATTCGACACGCGGCTTCGGCTACGGCGACGAGGCCGGGACACTGAGCAACATCGCCTCGGGCAATGTCGCGGGCATCCCGAACACCTTCATCCTCCTGATCATCCTTGCGCTGATCCTCGGCGTGCTGCTGCACCGTTCGGTCTACGGGCGCTGGCTTTATGCCGTCGGCAAAAACGAGGAAGCGGCGCGCTTCTCCGGCATCAGCACAAATTTCGTGATCGCGACCGCCTATATCATCAGCGGCGGGCTCGCCGGAGTTTCAACGGTCTTGTTCGTGTTCTACACGAACTCGGTCTCTCCGAGCTCCTTCGGCAATTTCTACGAGCTCTACGCGATCGCGGCTGCCGTCCTGGGCGGGTGCAGCCTGCGCGGCGGCGAGGGCTCTATTCTCGGTATCGTACTGGGGACCGCGCTGCTGCAGGTGCTCCAGAACCTCGTCAATATCCTGGGCATCCCCAATTCCCTGAACTTCGCGGTGATGGGGACGGTCATTCTGATCGGCGTGTTGGCGGATCATCAATTGCAGGCCCGTCGGCGGCGCAAAGTGGCGCTGGCCGGCCTCGCCCGCACGGCGCCGAGACCAACACTTGTGCAAGGACAGCAGGGCGCATCATCGCGCGGCGCGGACGCGTTGCCGGCGAGAACGGGCGATCAGGCATGACAGATCCAGGCTCCAGTTGACACGAGGCCGCTTCGTCGGCGGCTGCTGGGGAGGGAGCACGTTCCAGGCTCAAGGGCTTTGGGCAGGGACGTGAGGCAGAAATACACAAAGCCTGAGACGGCGGGAGGAAGAGAAAAATGTTGCGCAGATTTGTGAACACCGCACGTGCGTGCGGTGTGGGGATTGCTTTGTCATCGCTGTTGAGCGGTGCAGTACATGCGGCCGATTTTTCAACGAAAGCTCCTCCTCTTCCTTATGCGACGGCCGACGATTTCTGGACGAGACCGTATCTGTTCGGCGATCTCGGCAGGACGAAGCTGAAGGAGCAGGGCATCGATCTGGGCCTGACGCTGGGTGACGAAGCCGTCGGCAACGTAACGGGTGGAAGCAAGAACACCGCAGCCAACGCCGGTCAGTTGTGGTTTGGCGCGAAGTTCGATCTGGCGAAGCTTGCCGGCATCCAAGGCGGCACGGTCGGCCTCACGCTGGTCGACCGCTTCGGCAAAAATCTGAATACCGAAGCGGACATTCCCGCCTTGCAGCTGACCAACGAAGTGTTCGGCCGCGGCAATATTCTGCGCCTGACACAGCTCTACTACTCGCAGAAGCTTTTCGATGACCGCCTCGAACTCAAGGGCGGCCGTCTTCCCGTCGGCTCCGACTTCTTCTTCGGTCTGTGCGAGTTCATTAACCTGACCTTCTGCGGCGGCCAGCCCGGCAACATCCAGGGCGGGTACATCTATAACTGGCCGGTGAGCCAGTGGGCCGGTGTCGTCCACTACAAACTGGCCCCGGAATTCACGGTGTCGGTCGGCGTCTACGACGCCAATCCGAATTATCTGACGACTTCGGAGTCCAGCACCTACTTCTTGCCGGGCGTCCCCGCCTCAAGCCCCGCCAGTGGCGTGATGGTGCCGGTGGAGTTGGTCTGGACGCCGAAGGCTCCCTTGAACGGGACCTGGAGACTTGGCGGCTGGTACGACAGCGCGTCGACCATTGATGGTGGCCTTCCGGGTATCATCTCCACCATCCCGGGCATCGGTGGCGTCCCGGATCAAAATCTCGGGGATCAACGCGGCCGCTACGGCATTTATGAGTCGATCCTTCAGCGGTTGACCGTTGACGGTCCCGACGCGCAGGGTTGGTATACCTTCCTCAATTCGACCTTCGCCGATCACCGGACTTCGTACCAGGACTACCAGATCGCCCTCGGCTTCAGGCATACCGGAACGTTTTCCTGGCGCCCCAAGGACGAGGTTGGCTTCGCGGTGGGCACAACCCACGTGAATTCGGCCGCCCTCAGCCCCAATGCCGGCGGCAACGAAGTTCCGATCGAAGCCTGGTACGGATGGCAGGCGACCGGCTGGCTGAACCTCAAGTTCGACGCACAGTATGTGATCAATCCTGGCGGGCGCGGGTATAATGGCGCCGGCGTGAAGACCGACAATGCCGTGGTTCTTGGTCTGCGCACCGAGGTCCACTTCTGATGGTAACCTGTCCAGGTCAAAAACGTTGAGCGATTCTGGCGCGAAAGGTGTGTGCATGCCCGTATACGGGCATGCCGAGAAGTCCCATTAGAGTGCACGCAACATGCATGAACTCCGCTGGAATGTTCGGGCCCTTCAACGCGTTTGCAAGGGGGTACGAGACCTTTGCCTCGGTTGTTCCACTCATGAGAGGACCGCCACGCCAGGCACAATAGCAGGTCGTGATTTCGCCGGAGGCGAGGCGAGCGCGCGGGTTCTATCCCTACGTTTCGCGCCGGTTCTACCGGCCCGTCGGCCTTCCGCCCGAGAAGGGGACGCTGGGCACGACGACACGGATCAACGAAACCATCGATCGGTCGGTGTTCGAGCGCTGGCGAGTAGACGAAAATTATCCCCCAACATCATCAAGTGGGGCCAAGCGGAACTCGGTCGAACCCGTCAAACTGAACAGCACCGTCTCGGCTACTGATCGGAAACATAAGCGCGCCGCAGAGAAACCTTAGCCCTCGAGGCGGCGCTTCCAACTGATAACAAAATTACACAAAGCTTATCGGTCGTGCGTGTTCTGCTTGCCGTTGCCTGATCCTCCGCAGCATTCCGGGCCGTTCGAGGAGTAGTGCGGAAGACTGGCTGATCCGAAACACGATGTTACGGGTCAAGAAACAGCGAATTTGCGCTTGCGGGACACGCGAGATCACCCTGCGGTTGCGCGCGCTTAGCGCTTCTGGTAGCTTGAAGTGCGTGCTTCACTTTTTCTTCCTTGCGGATCCGAGCTGACGCTGCCGCCTTTTCCGCAAACACGGATAGCGCCTTCTCCTCGCCGACGGCAGAAATGAGGCGTTCTTCAATATGAAGAGTTGGCCACATTGATGGCCAACCACATAAAGGGGAGGGATGTAATGCAGCGTCTTTTGGTTGTGGGTGCGTCCGTTGCGTTCGCGATGACGCTGGGTCTCGGGTCTGCGGACGCGGCTGACAAGAAGGTTCTGGCCTTCGTCGTCAACGGCGCGTCCGACTTCTGGAAGATCGCCGAGGCCGGA
Source organism: Bradyrhizobium erythrophlei (assembly GCF_900129505.1). NCBI lineage: Bacteria > Pseudomonadati > Pseudomonadota > Alphaproteobacteria > Hyphomicrobiales > Nitrobacteraceae > Bradyrhizobium > Bradyrhizobium erythrophlei. The sequence goes on from NZ_LT670818.1 coordinate 4,342,513, forward strand.
GTGAAAAAGGCGCAAGCCGAGCTGCCTAATTACGACCTTCAGTTCAAATATCCTGAACAGGCCGCGGCCGCTGTGCAGCAACGGGTGATGGACGACCTCGTGGCGGCGGGCGCCGCGGGAATCATGGTCAGCGCCGTGGATCCAAAGAATCAGACCGAACAACTCAATAAGGTCGCCGCCCAGACGGTGCTGTTCACCACCGACAGCGACGCCCCGCAATCGAAACGCGTTGCCTACATCGGCTCGTCCAACACCGATCTCGGCAAGGAAGCCGGTAAGTTGATGCTGAAGGCATTGCCAAATGGCGGCAAGTGCGTTGGCTTCGTCGGACTGCCCGGGGCCGACAACGCGCGGGAGCGCATCGAAGGCGTCAAGGAGACGATCAAAGGCTCGAAAGTCGATCTCGTCGACGTTCGCGGCGACGAGATCGATCAGACGCGCGCCAAGCGCAACGTGGAAGACATTCTCGCCGCCATGCCCGACGTGAACTGCCTCGTCGGCTTTTATTCCTATAACACGCCGCGCATCTACGAGGTGCTGAAGGAGGCGGGCAAGCTCGAGAAAATCAAGATCATCGGCTTTGACGAGGACCCGATCACGCTCGGCGGCGTCAAGGAAGGCAGCATCGTCGGCACCGTCGTGCAACAGCCGTTCGAGTGGGGTTACCAGGGCATGAAGCTGATGGCGAACTATCTCCAAGGCGAAAAGTCGGAAATTCCAGCGAGCGGCGTCATCATCGTCCCCGGCAAGGTGATCGATAAATCGAACGTTGACGACTTCATGGGGCAGATGAAGCAGATGCTGCACAAGTAGCTCAGAGTGCCGACGCTGCTCGCGATGCAGGCGCGAATGCCGGAGCGGTTCCTCGAACTGATAGACATCAGCAAGATTTATCCGGGGGTAGTCGCCCTCGATCGCGTCGACTTGTCCGTGTCTCGTGGCGAGGTGATTGCGTTGCTCGGCGAGAACGGCGCCGGCAAGTCGACGCTGATGCGTGTTCTCGGCGGCGTGGAAGAGCCGAGCAGCGGCATCATCCGGATCGACGCCATGGAGCAGCGGTCTCTCACCGTGGCGGCCGCGATCAAGGCGGGTATCGCCTTCGTCCATCAGGAGCTAAATCTTTTCGACAATCTCGATGTTGCGGGCAACGTCTATATCGGCCGCGAGCCCGTGCATGGCGGGCCGCTAAAGCTCATCGACCGCAAACGGCTCTATGGCCAGGTGCGGCCACTGCTCGACCGACTCGGCGCCGATTTCGAGCCCGATGCGCCGCTCGCCGGTTTATCGCTCGCCCAGCGGCAGCTCGTCGAGATCATCAAGGCGCTATCGCTCGATGCGCGCCTCGTCATCATGGACGAGCCGACCTCCAGCCTGACCCTGACCGAGACCGACCGTCTGATGCGGGTCATCGCGGGGCTCAAGGCTGACGGTGTCAGTATAATCTTCATCACACACCGCCTCAACGAGGTGATGCAATGTGCCGATCGCGCGGTGGTATTGCGCGACGGGCGCGTGGTCGGCGCTCTCACCCGCGCCGAACTTGCGCCGGCTGCGATGATACTTCTGATGGTCGGGCGTGACTTAAAATCGTTATACGTACCGCCCGCAGCCCCTCCCGGCGACAGCGTGCTCGACATCGTCGAGGCCGTTACCGACACGTACCCGGCTCGCGCCGTGAGCCTGTCGATCCGCCGCGGCGAGATACTCGGTCTCGCCGGGCTCGTCGGCTCTGGACGCTCGGAGCTTGCTCGCGCTATCTTCGGTGTCGATCCGCTCCGCGGCGGCGCGATCAGGCTCGACGGCGAACCGATCCGCATTGCCACACCGCGCGCGGCGATCGAGCATGGGATTTATCTGATTCCGGAGGACCGCAAGAGCTCGGGTCTGCTGCTCGACGTCTCTATCACGGAAAACATCTCGCTGCCGGACCTCGCCTCCTATCTGCGCTTCTGGTTGGTGAACACCGCGCGCGAGACTGAGAACGCGCACCGGCTATGCGAGCGCCTCAAGATCCGTACGCCCAATGTCGGCACCGCCGTGGGTTCATTGTCCGGAGGCAATCAGCAGAAGGTCGTCCTCGCCAAATGGCTCTCGATGCGGCCAAAAGTGCTGATCTTTGACGAGCCGACGCGCGGCATCGACGTCGGGGCCAAACAGGAGATCTACGATATGCTGCGGCGCCTCGCTGACGGGGGCGTCGCGATACTGATGATCTCCAGCGACATGGAGGAGGTCATCGGGGTCAGTGATCGCATCGCGGTCATGCACGAGGGCGCAGTTTCGGGGTTTCTTGATCGCAGCCAGTTCAGCGAGCACAATGTGCTTCAGCTTGCCGTCGGCCATACAGTCTAAGCGGGGGAAGCTTGCGCAAGAAAGACTTGAGTCTGCTCGTCTTGATCCTGGTAGTAGGCGCCGTCGTCGCCTCCATCAATCCGCGTTTTCTATTGGCCGGCAATCTCTCCAACATCGCCAATCAGGTCGGGCTCTTCGGCATCTTCTCCATCGCCGAGGCCTTTGTCATCGTCATTGGTGGAATCGAGCTGTCGATCGGCTCGGTGATCGCGCTGCTCGGCGTGTTGTTTATCGACTTGATCGTCAATCACGACGTCGGCTGGGTTGCAGCCGTCGGCATCACTATCGCCGGCGGACTCGCGATCGGCGTGGCGCATGGCACGCTTGTCACCAGGATGCGCATCCAACCCTTCGTGGTCACGCTGTGCGGATTGCTGATCTACCGCGGCGCCGCGCGCTACTACACCGAGGATGCCACGGCCGGCTTTGGTTTTGGCGCGAGCTTTCCGACGCTGGAATGGCTGACCGCCGGTCGGACCAACGTGCTGGGCTTTCCACTGCCGCACAGCGTGGTGGCGCTTATCATCGTCACAGCGGTCAGCTGGGTGGTACTGCACCGCTCCGTGTTCGGGCGCTATCTCTATGCGGTCGGCAAGAACGAGGAGGCGGCACGTTATTCCGGCATCCGCGCCAATCGCGTCGTCATCTCTGCCTACATCATCTGCGGCGGACTGACGGCGTTCTCGGCGATTCTGATCGCGATGTACACGCGTTCGATCTCGCCGGCGGTGCACGGTTCCTTCTATGAGCTCTACGCCATCGCCGCCGCCGTGCTCGGCGGCTGCTCGTTGCGCGGCGGCGAGGGTTCGATCATCGGCGTCGTGCTCGGCACTGTGTTGCTCCAGGTGCTGCAAAACCTCGTCAACCTGCTGGGCATTCCGAGCTCGCTGAACTTTGCCGTGATGGGGACGGTGATTCTCATCGGTGTGCTCGCCGACCAATACTTCGTGCAGCGCAGCCGCCGCGCAAGGACGAAGGGCTAAGAGCGGACGCAGGAAGATGTCCCCGCAGCACCGCTTGAGCGGAAAAAGGGAAAGTGACCCCTTTCTACGCTGCGTGAGTAGCAGGTGTCCGCGAGCAGGCCGCGCGCCGCAGTCCTCACACCCAGCCGCCATCCACGACGTATTGCTGTGAAGTGCACGCCGACGCTTCGTCGGACGCAAGGAACACCGTGAACTTCGCGATCTCGTCCGGGACGAGCTTGCGTTTCAGGCACTGGCGGTGCATCAACTCTTCCACGCCCTCTGGCGTCAGCCATTTATCGATCTGGCGCTGGGTCATGATCCAGCCGGGGGCGATCGCGTTGACGCGAATGTTATACGGGCCATAATCGCGCGCCAGTGAGCGGGTGAGACCGAGTACGCCCGACTTGCTGGCGGTGTAGGCCGCCATGCCACCCTGTCCTACCATCCACGAGACCGATCCGAAATTGATGATGGCGCCCTCATTCGCCGCCTTCATGTCCGGCAACACTGCTTGCGCTGCAAAGAACTGATGCTTGAGATTAACCGCGATTCGGTCGTCCCAGTACTCCGGCGTCATCTCTTCCGTCGAATGTCGCTCATCATGGGCAGCGTTGTTGACGAGGACATTGACCGGACCGTGGGCCTTGCGTGCGTCAGCGACGCCAGCGCGCAACGCGGCAATATCGGTGAGGTCGACATTGAGAAAGTGCGCGCGAAGACCTTGACTCGAGAGCTCGCGCGCAAGGCGAGCTCCCTCCTCGACCTTGATGTCGAAGAACACGACAATGGATTTCTGCTGCGCGAAGCGCCGCACGATCGCTTCACCGATGCCCGATGCCCCGCCGGTGACGAGAACGACTTTGCCGGCGAGATCCGAATAGACGGCGGCCATGACTTCCTCCCGAATGACGTTCGGGCCACTCTATACATGTCCTGATGGAATGACGCGTCCGGACCTTAGCCAATCCAATCATGAAGTATATAGATCAGAATTGCGTCCACAACCTTCGGATGGCGACGGGCGCCGCTGGCGCGCAAGCGACCACCGGCGTGTAGCCGGTGGTCGACGGTTTAAAGCTCGATCTGCTTGGCCACATTCAGAGCCTCATCTACCTCAACCCCGAGATAACGGACGGTGCTCGTAGCCCGGAGCTATGGTGGCGGATTTCAAGAAATCCCTTCGGTTCGTCGCCTCTACTAGGCCGATTTTGTCAGCGAGCGGTAGTCGAGCTGGCGGTGAAACCAGTAGACGTATCCGCCGATGCTCTTTTGCGAAGCGACGCTCAGATAGGGCTGGAACAGCGGAATTCTCGGCGCCTCGTCGTATCCCAGCGTGATCATTTGCTTGATCGTTGCTTCGTAAGCCGTTCGATCTTCCTTGGCAGCGAGCGAACGGGCCTGGTCGATCAACTGGTCGAGCGCCGGGTTCTTGTAGCTCATCGTGTTGAACACAGCATTTTGGCCGTGGTAGGTGAAGAAGAAGAAATATTCGGGATAATCCAGCCAGCCGGAAAAGAAATTGATCATGAAGGGCATCGTCTTCTTCATCATCTCGCCGCGCCAGTTTGAACCTGGGATCTTGTCGATCGTCGTTCTGATGTTGAGGGCCGCCAGGCTTTCCTGCACGAGAACGGCGATCGGCTCGCTCAGGGTGGCCTGACCCGCATCCAGCGAGATGGTGGTCTCAAAACCGTCGGCCATCCCGGCTTCGGCGAGCAGCGCCTTTGCCTTCACCAGATCGGTATTGTAGGCGGTCGGGCTCGGCCAGGTTGTGTCACCAGGCGTATTCGAGGCAGCGCCGAACAACGGCCTGGCTTCGCCGAACAGGACGGCGTCCATGATCTTCTGGTAGGGGATGGCGTAGGCCACGGCCTGACGGGCCCTGATGTTGTCGAATGGTGGCTTGGTGACGTTGAGCTCGATGCACCACATTCCGTTCGAGATTGGGGTGGACTGGACCGCGACGCTGCCTTTGGCCTTGAGCTCGGCAAAATCCTTGGTCGGCAGATCGAACGAGAAGTCGACGTCGCCGCGCTCGATCAATGCCCTGCGGTTTCCGGCCGAAGGCACAGTCCTCCAGATCACCCGTTTCATTTTCGGCAGCGGCCCGGATTTCCAGTCGTCGTTTCGCAGATAGAGGACCTCGGTGCCGGGCGTCCATTTTTCGACCTTGAACGCACCTCCACCCGCCGTGTTCGTCTTGGTGAATTCGAGGCCCCACGGATCCTTGGCGGTGCTGTTCTTCTTGACCAGCTCGGAGTTGTAAACCGCCGGCACAACGACGGCGATGTCCGGAAGCGTCAATGCGTCCGGCCTGACGAAATCGACGCGAAACGTGTGGTCATCGATCGCGGAAAACTGCTCGGGCTTGAGCAGGCTCCCCGCCGCCATCTGACTGGTTGGGAATCCACCGACCGACACCGCCCGGTCGAACGACCATTTGACGTCGGCGGATCTAACCGGGGTCCCGTCATGAAATGCCGCATCGCGGCGCAGGTGGAAAGTGATGCCCTTGGAGTCCACTTCCCATCGTTCCGCCAGCTCGGGCACGATCGCATTCTGATCATACGATCGCGAGCTATCAGCCAGCGTCTTGACCCCGTAGCCGACCAGCCGATCGTAGCAGTTCCACGCCACTTCATATCCCGGCCGATTGGTGCCGACGCCCTGGACGTCGAGGTTGTTCGGACCGCTTTCCGAGATGACGACGAGTGTCTCCTGCCTAGACTGCGCAAAAACGTCCGAGACATCCAGAAGTGCGGTAAACCCCGCTATGGTGGTGGATTTCAGAAAATCCCTTCTGTGCATCGCCTATATTCCTTCTTGGTTGATTCCGGAGTGAGCCGGCCAGCGCGACTCGCCCAATGGTCAGCTAAACCATGGTCAACAATTCGTTCGCGGCCTTGACCAGCGCACCATCCGGCCTCTGGAGTTCGGAGAGGATCGAGAAGTGATCGGCACCGGCGATCGGCAGGATCGCTCCCGGCGCGCCGGCTGCCGCGCGTTTGTCGTGCAGCTTGAGCGAAATCATGGACGAGAGCCGGCAGTTCGTTGCTGCCGAACGACAATGTCAGGGGCTTTTGCACCGGCTCAAGACGCAACGGCGACAGGGTCTCGATCTCCTTGTCGTTGAGATTGAGCGCCTTGTTGAGGCCGGTCTCTCGCAAAGGAGCGAGTTCATAAACTCCGGAGACGGCAAGGCCCGCGACGATGCCGGGATGGCCGAGATGGAGCGCGGCTAGCTGCGCTCCCGCGGACCATCCCGCGATGACAAGGGGACCGGCGATTCCGTGCTCCTGGCCATGCGCGACGAGCCAGTCGATCGCCACACCGATCTCGGCGACGATCTGCGTAAGGCTCGCTTGCGGTGCCAGGGAATAACCGGGTATCGCGACCGACCATCCAGCGGCGGCGAGGCCTTCGGCCATGCAGGCGAAGACCTCGCGGGAGTTGCGCTGCCAGTACCCGCCATGCAGAAAGATCAGACAAGGCGCGGTGTTGTTCTGCGACGGATAAAGATCGAACGCGGTTCGTTCGGAGACGTCGGCATAAGCGAGATCGAGCTTCGCACTGTGGCTGCCGCGGTAGATGGCCGAGTCGCGGTTGTGCTGCTCGATCCAGCGAGCGCTGTCGGCAACCGCGGCATTGTTGTCGTAGGCGGCGTCTCGCGCCGCCTGGTCGAGCGATGCCCAGCGATGCCTGGGATCTTCGGGAAGCGAAGACTCCATGTCAGCACCGGGGAACGGGGGACCCGTCGGGGGGCCCCCAATTCGGTGTCATTCCGGGGCACATCAACCGGCTTTGCTCGCCACGACGGATGCGGACGTCACGCGACTGCCGAGGCCGAGATAGACCGCGCCGGATACCACGATCCCAAACAGCCAGCTCAGATCGGCCCCGGCCAGCAGACCCGTGGACACCGGCCCTTGCAGCGCACCGACCAGGCCGTCTTCCACCGACCATCCGGCGATCAACCCCGCCAGAAATGCGATGATTCCGCTCCAGTTGATGTCGCCATAGGCGCTGGTCTCCGGCGACCGGTAGAGTTCCGCGATATCGATCTGTCCCTTTCGCTTGAGAAAGAAATCGGCCAGCACGACTCCTGCCCATGGGCTCATCCACAGCAGCAGGCTGATCATCCAGTTGTCGAACGCCTTGGCAAAGGACGGCGCGAAGATGAAGTACAGCGTCACCGCGTAGCCGGCAGCGCCGACGATCGACGCCAGCGCGACGCGCGACAAATTCAGTCCCGCGCTGAGCGCGGCCAACGCCGCCGAATACACATTGAGAATGTTGGTGGCGATTGGTCCGTGGAGAACCATCAGCAGTACCAGGATGCTGACGGGACCGCCGAACACGGCGCTGACCATCTTCGCCGGATCAGTGTCCAGGGTCGTGCTTGCGATGGTCGCGCCCAGAATGGCAAGCCAGACCGTGGGGACGAACATGCCGACATAGCTGTACCAGAACACGGAGCTCGAGGGGACGCTGCGGGGCACGAACCTCGAATAATCCGACGCCCAGGTGACCCATGAAATTCCCCAGCCGACGCCGATCGCAGTCATCAGCAACGTTATCATCGCAAGATGAGCGCCGGGCGGCAGCGTGCTGGCGAGGCTCCAGTTGACGACGCCGGGACGCGTCCATGCCAGAAAGCTCATCAGCACCATGATCGCGATGGTTACGGGTACGGTGTATTTCTCGAAAGTCCGGATGGCATAGAAGCCATAGACGCCGATGCCCACCTGCAGCACCATCACCAGCGTGATGATGACGATCTCGATCAGCCATGTGTCGGGAACGCCGAACTGGCCGAGAATGGCAACCGCGATCTTGACTGGGAAATAGGTGTTTACCCCGATCCAGCACAGCGTCATCAGGAACATCAGGATGCTTGGCAGATAGGCCCCGCGAACTCCGAATGCCGAGCGGCTCAGAACCATCTGATTGACGCCGGTCTTGTGGCCCATCACGGTGAAGGCGGCAAAGATCGCGCAGCCGACCAGGTTTCCGATCACGATGACCGCGATGGTCTCCCAAAGACCCAGTTTGAGGATGATGCCAAGCGCGCCCAGCGCCCAGTTGACCGGCGCGATGTTCGCGCCCGCCCAGATCCACATCTGCTGCGGTCCAGTCGAATCCCGGTCGGCGTCCGGGATGGGCTCGATGCTATGAACGTCAGCACGAAGTTCGGAATCACTCATGATGTACCCCTCTCGATGCTACAGTCATTCCCTCCGAAAAATATGCATGAACCGTACCAGTGACGTTTTCTTAGTCGTTGCGGTGTCCTCGCAGTTGCAGAAGGAGACGCCGGATACGTCGGCGCACAACGTCGCCCAGAAGGGTGAGTGCGTTTAGCGAATGCGGGCGTGATGTGCGGCCACTGTCCGGCGGCAGCCCGGATAATGCGTGGTCAAGGTTGCGCGCGAAGTCGGCGGTCATTCGCTCGGCGAGGTCGCTGACCAGCCCGGGACGCGCGAACTGGGCCAGCATGCCGCGAAGACTGTAGTCGATCGAGAATATGACCTGCGTGGCGCCTTGCCCGAGCGGTACGAGGCGATAGCGGATCTCGCCCTGCGTCGACGATCGGCTGCGACGGTCGTTGCCAATCCCGACGATCCGCCCCGACCATGTTGCGGGGTCGCGCTCGATGCGCGCCGCGCCCTGGAATTTCGCCGAGATCGGTCCGAGCATGACCAGGATCGCGCCGTCGACGCGCTCGGGCGTGGCAGTGCCGGTCAGCGACGCGCCGGGCAGGCAGGCTGCGACGGCCGCCGGATCGCCGAAGAATTCAAAGACCCTTCGAGGTGGATGCTGAATCTCGAATTGCCGCTCAAAAATGGTCTCCGGCGTGAAATCCCGGATCGGCATTGACGCATCGCCTGCGCCGGACGCCTCGGTTCTCGCCGCCGGTATCGCGACCTGACCGGTCGGCCTTCCCGGGCCGTGGCCCGATCCCGCGGGGCCGAGACAGTTGCGGCCGGCGCCGACGATCGGCGCTACGCCGCGCTCGCGCCGTGCTTGGATCACGGACCGGATCGCCCGAACGATTCCTACATAGCCGGTGCAGCGGCAGAGGTTTCCACTCATGCCGACGCGGATGCCGCGCTCGTCGGCCGTCGGCAGTCGCAGCACGAGATCGCGCGCGGAAACCAGCATGCCCGGCGTGCAGTAGCCGCACTGGAGCGCATGTTCGCGCGCAAATGCGGTGCGGAGCTCGATCATGATCTCGTCATCATCGAGACCCTCGATGGTCGTGACCTGCGCCCCCTCGCAGGCGACCGCATAGGTAATGCAGGACCGCGCCGGTACATCATCGAGCAACAGGGTGCAGGCGCCGCATACGCCGTGTTCGCAGCCGAGGTGGGTGCCGGTGAGATTGAGCCCGTCGCGCAAGAAATCCGCGAGGTGCGTGCGCGGCTCGACGGCAGCACTCACTTTGCGGGTATTGACGGTCAAGCTGATCATCGACACGCCGCCGCATCATGGATGGCCCGGCGCAAGGCCGTCACGTGAATGTGGCGGGCGGCGCCGTGCGAAACGCCCGCCTTGACCAGGATCGCATCGGCGATCCAGGAGTCGAAATGGTGTTCGAAATCCGAGGTAACACGTCCGCCGAAGAGCGATGCCGCATCGGCACCGGTCAGGACGACAGGCGCCGCGTCGAGCGCACCGACCACGGCGCGCGCCGTCGCCAGTTCTGGATCGATCAAAACGGCGCCGATCGCATGGGCGAATTCACCGGTCTTGCGGCAGGCCTTGAAAAAACCAAATCGGGCCGACGGCGTCATCGCGGGTATCCGCACCGCCTCCACCATTTCGCCGGGCCGCAGGCAGGATTCGAGTGCGCCGACGATGAACTGCTCCACCGGAAGCTGGCGAGCGCTCGATCGGCTGCGCAACGAAACCGTTGCGCCGAGCGCCGACAGGGCAGACACCCAGTCGGCGGCGGGATCGGCGTGGCTCAGCGAGCCGCCGATCGTGCCGCGATTGCGGACGGCCCGGTAGGCAATGCCGGCGGCGACCCGCGCCATCGCTCCCTGCGTCACATCCGGTATTCGTCCGTCTTCGATATCGCTGTGGGTGACGCACGCGCCGAGCACGAGGTCGTCGCCGATGCGGGAGGCCTGCTTGAGTTCATCGAGGCTCGAGATATCGATCATCAGATCGGGTTCGACCAGCCGCAGGTTGAGCATCGGGCCCAACGACTGGCCGCCGGCAATGATCTTGCCGACGCGATCGGTCTGCCCAACCAGTGCGAGCGCCGCAGCCAGGTCGCCAGGACGTTCATACGCGAACACAGCCGCCTTCATGCTGCGGGCCTTTGACGCTCGCGCGCCGCGAGAATGGCTTCGACCAGCCGGCGCGGCGAGATCGGCGAATGCAGAACCTGGACGCCCAACGGTCGCAATGCATCGTTCACGGCGTTGGCGATGGCGGCCGGCGGCGCGATCGCGCCGCCTTCGCCGATGCCCTTGACGCCGAACATGGTGTAAGGCGAGGGCGTTTCCAGATGATCGAGCCGTGGTTCGGGCACCTCGGTCGGTCCCGGCAGCAGATAATCGGCAAGCGTCGTCGCGAGCGGCTGGCCCGCCGCATCGAACGGCATTTCCTCGTAGAGCGCGGTGCCGATGCCCTGGGCGAGACCGCCGAAGATCTGGCCGTCGACGATCATCGGGTTGACCAGCACGCCGCCATCCTCGACGATCACATAATCGAGGATTTCCACATCACCGAGATCGGGATCGACCGCGACGGTGACGGCATGCGTCGCATAGCTGAACGTGCCGCTGTCGCGCCGCGGCTTGTAGCCGCTGGTGACTTCGAGGCCGCCGGGATCGACATCGCCGGGCAGATCCTGCGGACGGCGATACCAGGTGTGGGCGATCTCGGCCAGGCCGATGCTGCTGTTCGGGCCGCGGACGCGGCCGTCGCGCAGCACCACCGACTCCGGATCAAGCTGCAGCAGTTTAGCGCCGATCTGCTTTGCGCGTTCGGCGAGTTCGGCGCAGGCGGTCGCGACGGCCCCGCCGGCCATCACCATCGAGCGCGAGCCCCAGGTGCCGGTCGAGTAGGGTGTGATGGCGGTATCGCCGTGCACGACGCGTATCCTTGCCGTGTCGATGCCGAGAATCTCGTGGGCGACCTGGGCGAGCGTCGTTTCGAGGCCCTGGCCGTGGGAATGCACGCCGACCCGGATCTCGAGGCCGCCATCAGGCGTCATGCGCGCGTTGGCCTGTTCATATCCGGGGACCATCGGAATGCCCCATCCGGCATAAACCGACGTGCCATGGGCAGCCTGTTCGCAATAGATCGAGACGCCGGTGCCGATCAGGCGCCCGTCGGGCTCTTCGCGCTGTTGACGTTCCCGTATCGCCGGAATATTCATCATCGACGCGGCGCGCCGCATGGCTTCCGGATAATCGCCGCTGTCGAAATGCTTGTTGGTGATGTTGTCGAACGGCATCTCGTGCGGAGCAACGAGGTTGCGCAGTCGAACCTCGACCGGCTCGAGACCGGCTTCCGCCGCCACCGCGTCCAGCATGATCTCGAGCGCAAAGCAGACGCCGGTACGCGCTACGCCGCGATAGGGCAGGATCGGGCACTTGTTAGTGGCCGCAGAAAACGTCCGGCAGCGATAGGCCGGCATCCGATAGGGGCCCGGCAGGATGCTGGCGACTTGTGCCGCCTCGAGGCAGGCGGAAAAGGGATATGAGGAGTAGGCGCCCGAATCCACCGTGGCCTCGCAGTCGATCCCCCGCAACGTGCCGTCGCGCTCGGCAAAGACCGTGATCTTGTAGTGATGCTCGCGGCAATTTGCGCTCGCCGTCAGATGCTCGCGGCGGTCCTCGATCCAGCGCACCGGATGACCCTTGCGCATGGTGAGCCAGGCGAGACAGACCTCTTCGGGCAGCAGTATGCCTTTATGGCCGAAGCCGCCGCCAATATCCGGCGATACGATCCGGATCTTGCCCTGCTCCATCTCCAGGCAGTCGGCGAGGCCGTTGCGCACGATGTGCGGCATCTGGGCGCCGGTATAGAGCGTGAGCTGATCGAGGCGGTGATCGAAAGTCGCGACCACGCCGCGTCCTTCGAGCGGCGACATGCATTGCCGGGCGGTGGATATTTCGCGTGTTACCTTGATCGGCGAATCCAGAGCGGAAGCGATGTCGACTTCGAAGCCGCTTTCGAGGAAAACATTGTCGCCCCAGTGTTCGTGGACCAGGGTCGTACCCGCTTGCCGGGCCTGCAGCATGTCGTGGACGGCCGGAAGTTCGTCGAAATCCAGCGTCACCGAAGCGGCGATATCCTCGGCCTCGGCCCGCGTCGGCGCCACGCACATGGCGACCAGTTCCCCGACATGGCGTACCTTGCCCGATGCCAGAACCGGCTGCTCCGAAATCTTGAATCCGGGTAATCCGGAGACGGCACGGATCGGTTTCACGCCAACGAGGTCGTCGGCTGTGAACACGGCGTTTCGAAACCGCTCCGGCACGGTAATCGAGTTGATCCGGGCGTGCGCGAGCGGGCTGCGCACGAAGGCTACGTCCTGCAGGCCGGCAAGCCGGATGTCGGCCACGAACTGGCCGCGTCCGCGCATCAGACGATCGTCTTCCTTGCGCTGCATCCGCGCCCCGACCCCTTGCTCGGGGGTAGGGGCCGACTCGGGACGGTCCTTCCCTTCAAGGTTGGACATCGAATCCGCTTCGAGCTTTGCGCATGGCGTCAGGCGGCCACGGCGCGTGGAAGGATCGGGGCCGTCGCGTCGTGACGCGTGCCGGCACGCAGGCAGAACGCCGGCTGCAACAGGCTGTCGGCAATGACTTCGGTCTTTTCATTGTCCCGAAGGATGTAACGGCCGGGCTGTTCGACCAGGACGCTGATATCGGCATCGACCCCGGGGCGCAGGGTGCCGATCTCGCCGGACAATCCGAGCAACTCCGCCGGATGCGAGGTGACCATCGGCACGACCTGTTCGAGCGTAAGCCCCAGCGCCATCATCGAGCTCATGGCCTGCACCAGACTGAATTTCGCCTGCCCGGCGAAAGGATGATTTTCGTCATCGGCAGCTTCGTCGGGGGTGCCCGCCGGCGCCGGCACATGGGTGTTGTAGCCGTGGATATCGGCGCCGAGCGTGGTCGGGACGATGCCGGCGGCGATCGCCTTGCGCGCGAGGCGGTACGAAAAATGGCTGCCATGGCCGACATCGACCCGCAATCCGCGGTCGAGCGCAGCCCGGATGACCGGGTGCACCTCGCCCTCGCGATTGACGAAGCCGCCGGGATGACGCGTGAACGGGTGCGCCAGCACATCACCGGACCGAAGCAGCGGGATGACGCGCGTGAGAATGGTATCGACGTCCTCGCCGTTGGTTCCGCTTTCGGGCAGGCCCCACAGCTGTCCGAAGTGAACATAGACCGGCAGGTCGGAGCGGCGTCCAATCTCGGCGGCCATCTCGATCACGCGGATGCCCCACCGTGCGAAGCCGCCGATCTCGGCGTGCGCCTTGATGCCGCGAACCAGGTCGCGGTTGGCATTCGCCGCCTTGACGGTCGCATCGATATCGACGCAATCAGGGCGATACAGATTGGGATAGTAATGACCCTCCAGCCCGCCGACGAGATAGGCCGAGAGAAATGCATAGGTGCGCGACTGGGCTTTTTCGGCGATGAAATGCCGGAAGCCGGGCAATGTCATGCAGGAGGGACCGCCCTGGTCGACGAGCGTCGTCACACCCGATTGGACGCCCACCATGTCGGCGTTTACGCCGAAGCGTCCCGTCACATATTGATAGACATGCGCATGGGTATCGATCAGGCCGGGCAGAACGATCTTGTTCGAGACGTCGACGACCTCCCTGGCGCTGGCCGGCAGGATGTCGGACTGGACCGCGGCGATCTTGCCGCCGCGAATGGCGACATCCTTCAGGCCGTCGATGCCCGAGGCCGGATCGATCACGCGACCTCCGCGCAACAGCAAGTCAAAGGTGGTGCTTACTGACATGATCGGCTCCTCACTTAAATCCATCGCCGTTGCGGGCGCGTCAACCAATTACGAAGTATGCTCCGTAATTTTCGTTTGGCAAGGCGAGCAAGCTTCATGCCCTCGGGGTGCTAAAAATTAGTGCAGACTCGCGACAACGACTGAGCGACGGAAGATGACGAAGAAGCAGACCAAACATCCCAGCAAACCCAAAGGTGTCGCCGAAACATGGCCGCTCGGCCAGCGGCCCGGGTTTCTGATCCGGCGGCTGCATCAGATCCACGTCGCCTTGTTCCAGGAGAAGTGCGCGCAATTCGAGATCACACCGCTGCAGTATAGCCTGCTGTCCGCCCTCGCCGTCCGTGGAACCGCCGACCAGACCACCCTTGCCGTCGACGTTTCGCTCGACCGGACCACCACAACAGGCGCGCTCAAGCGCTTGCAGGCGCGGCATTTTATTGAACGAGCGGTCCGCCGCGACGACCGTCGCGCACGTGTGTGCCGGCTGACGCAAACGGGTGGCGCGTTGCTTGCGAGAATGGAAACCGCGGCGCGGGAGGCCCATCGTGATACGCTGGCGAGCCTGAGCAAATCGGAGCAGAAGCGCTTCGTTTCGCTGATGCAGCAAATCGTCGCGGCAAGTTCACTCAAATCCTGATCCGCGATCAAGGCGGCCTCGCAACGACCCCTCCGGCGTTCCAGCGGTCAGAATCTGTGCAGCATGCCTCCTAAGATTGCACGCAGTATCCGTTCTCATGCGCGGGAGCGCTGCTAATTGCGAAGCACGCTTCGTATTGCCCCGCAGGGCGCGACCGCTTCGGCGGATTTTGTGACCGCTTTCAACGACCTCGGCGCGATTGAGGAGGGATCGTGCGCGGCGCGACGGCGACAAAGCCGCGCCGGTCATGTGCCGATCGTCTGGCACGTCATTTGCTCAAGAAATACCGATGAGTTGGCAGCTAGGGTTCCGCATCCGGTGGGGTGGCTGGTCCAAGAGCTGCCGCCTGCGCGGGAGAAATCCGCGCGGGACACGGCGGGATAAAATCCCGGGAGACCTCAGTAGCCAAGGAATTGGTGTCGCTTGGGTCAATGCCAATTCCATCGTTGCGGACCTTATGCGGAGTTGGCGATGCCTGTCTTGACCTCGCTGCCAAACGCGCAGTCCGCCACCAGCTCACCCTTCGACCCTCAACCCGAACTCACCACCGGCCGGCGGAGGTTGAGCTGATGTCGGCTTACGCGGATGCGATCGCGGGCCGGTTCGGCGATGGCGGGCCTTCAGGTGAGGGCGCCGACGACCATGAGTTCATTCGCCGGGTTCTCTCGCGCAGGACAGTGCGGCGTTACAGCGACAGGGTGCCGGACGAAAGCCTGCTTGACCTCTTGGTCGCGGCTGCGCTGAGCGCGTCCGCAAAGTCGGATTTCCAGCAGGCCTCGATCCTGCGGTTACGCGATACGGCGAAGCGTGCGGCGATCGGAAAATTGTTCCCGAGCATGCCCTGGATCGCGAATGCGCCGGTGTTCTTCGTCTTCCTCGGCGACGCCAGGCGGTTGCAGCGCATCGGCGAGATGCGCGGAAAGCCGGTCCGGAATGGAACGCTCGAAGGCTTCTTCAATGCGAGCATCGATGCGGCGCTTGCCATGCAGGTCATGATCCTGTGCGCGGAATCGGCCGGGCTCGGCGTTTGTCCCATCAGCGTGATCCGCAACGAGGTCGACAAGGTCGCGGCGGTTCTCGGTCTGCCGGATCTCGTCTTTCCCGTTGCAGGGCTGTGCCTCGGCTACCCGCAGGCCGAAGGGTACGTCAGCCTGCGGCTCCCGCGCGTCGCCACGACACATTGCGACCGGTACGACGACAGTGAGCTCGCTTCCGTGGTCGACGATTACGATCGAAGAAGAGATGAGCTGCACGCAATCCCGAAGGACCAGCAACGCTCGAACGCAGAATTCGGCGAGGCGGCGTTCTATGGCTGGTCGGAAGACAAGGCGCGGCAGGCGGCCAAGGCCGAAGGTGCGGCCTTCCCGCCCTATCTGCGTTCACATGGTTTCAGTTTCGATTGAAAGGGCCACGACCAACATCCTCGATTTCCTTCCCGCCGTTCTGATTTGTAACTCGTCAGCAAAGGACGCCTCATCATGCACAAGCCTTCGATTGTCCCCCACAACTCGTTCATGCGACGTCTGCTGCTCGCTCTGCTTGCCGCTTGCCTCGTCGTTCCGGCATGGGGAGGCGGCGCGCGGGCCGCGAGCATGGATGAGATCAAGAAGCGCGGGCTGATCGTGGCCACCGAGGACGATTTCCGTCCCTTCGAATTCGTCAAGGACGGCAAGCCGACCGGTTTCGACAACGAGTTGATCGAGGACCTGCGCAAATACGCGCCGTTCGAGATCAAGCAGGAGATCCTGCCATGGACCGGCATTCTGGCCGGCGTCAGCACCGGAAAATACGATGTCGCCATTACCGCGGCCATCATCACCAAGGAACGCAAGCAGTCGCTCGACTTTACCAGCCCGATCGCGGATGCCACGCACTATTATGTCAAGCGCAAGGATGACAAGAGCATCTCGTCGATCAAGGATCTGAACGGCAAGACGGTGGGCGTGCAGGCCGGCAGCGCGCTGCTGGCCCGGCTTCCCGAGCTCGGCACCATGCTTGAAAAACAGGGCGGCAAACTCGGCAAGGTGGTCGAATACACCTCTTATCCCGAGGCCTATCAGGATCTGGCACTCGGCCGGGTCGATTACGTCGTCAACACCGTGATTAATCTCAAGACACTCGCCGCCGAGAAGCCCGCCGTGTTCGAGGTCGGACAGCCGGTCTCGGGAAGATCCTTCCCGGCCTGGGCCGTCGCCAAGGACAGTCAGGACCTGAAGGAATTCCTCAATGGCTTCATCGCCAAGGAGAAGGAAAGCGGCAGGTTTGCCGAGCTGCAGAAGAAGTGGTTCGGGGAATCGTTCCCCGATCTGCCGGTGAAGTTCGAGCCCGAGTTCTGACGCCACGGCAGACGGACCGTCGGTCATGACCGCTGGCGATGTCCTGGCGATCTTTCAGGGTGCCCTGGTGACGGTGACACTGTCGCTGATCGGCATCCTGATCGGTCTGCCGATCGGATTGGGCCTGGCGCTGCTGCGCTGGGCCAACGTTCCGGTACTGGCGGGGATGGTTGCGGTATATGTCAGCATGCTGCGCGCGACGCCGCTCGTGACGCTGCTGCTTCTGCTGTTTTTTGCGCTGCCGAATATCGGTGTTCCGATCGGTCCGGTGTCGGCCGCGATTCTGGCCCTGGTCATGAATACGTCGGCATTCAACTGCGAGGTCTGGCGGGCGGCGCTGGTGAACTTCCCGAAGGACCAATATGAGGCGGCCCAGTCGGTGGGGATGCGCGCCGGGCTGCGCTTTCGCAGGATCGTGCTGCCGCAGATCGTGCGGGTCAGCCTGCCGGGGCTTGTCAACGAGATGTCGCTGCTGATCAAGGTCACGCCGGTGCTTGCCGTCGTCGGGGTCGTCGACATCACACGGGCGGCGGTGCGGATCGGCGCCCAGACCTACGAGCCGCTGCCGCCTTTCCTGGTCGCGGTCGCACTCTACGCGCCGATCGTGTTCGCGCTGGTCTCGTTGCAGCGCTGGATCGAGCGTCGTCAGCTCGCGGCCGAGGTCGCCGCATGATCCACGATTTCGGCATCGTCTGGGGTGAACGCGCGCTGCTGCTGAGCGGGCTCGCCAATACGGCGATATTGTCGACGGTGTCGGCCGTTGCGGCGCTGTTGCTGGGTTTGATTCTCACGCCGGCGCTGATGTCGAAACAGGCGGCAGTTTCCGGCGCGGCACGCCTATTCGTCGATGGCATGCGATGCGTTCCGTTTCTGCTGTTCGCCTATATCGTCTACTACGGTTTTCCGTCGCTCGGTATCAGGCTGGACAACTGGACCTCTGGGCTTGCGGCGCTGATCATCTATAATGCCGCCTATATGGCGGAGATCCTGCGCGGTGCCTGGGTGGTTCAGCCGCGCGAGCCGATCGAGGCGGGGTTCGCCTTCGGCTTTTCGGGCATCAGGCTGTTTCGCCGCATCATTCTTCCATCGCTGCTGCTGTCCGCAGGCCCGGTGATCGGCAACCAGATGATCCAGATCATCAAGGACAGCGCCTTCCTGACTATCATCGCGATCCCGGAACTCACCCATGCCGCAAGCTCCATCCAGTCGCGGCATTACGTTCCGTTCGCGGCCTTCATTACCGCGGTATTCCTGTATTGGGGGCTTTGCCTGGTGATCGAGGCCGGCGTCAGTTCGATCGGCCGCGTCGCCGACGCGCGGCGATAGGGGCGGGCGATGGTGCATCCCGACAAGGTACTCGACGTGGCCGGCGTCTCGAAGCGGTTCGGCGATGTCGAGGTGCTCTCGGACGTCAGTTTTGAGGTCGACAAGGGCGAGACGGTCTGCGTGCTCGGACCTTCCGGGTCGGGAAAATCGACATTGTTGCGCTGTATCAACTGGCTGGAGCGGCCCGACGCCGGACAAATCTACCTGAATGGGCAGCGGGTCGGCGTCAATAATGCAGGCATCGTCATGGGCGATCGCGACTTGTCGCAGATCAGAACGCGCATCGGCATGGTGTTTCAGCATTTCGCGCTGTGGCCGCATCTCACGGTGTTGCAGAACCTGATGGAAGCCCCCGTTCAGGTGCAAAGGCGGCCGAAGGACGAAGTCCGCGACGAGGCGCTGGCCTTGCTTGCAAAGGTCGGTCTGAGCGAGAAGCGCGACGCGTTTCCGGCCCGGCTGTCGGGCGGACAGAAGCAGCGTGTAGGCATCGCACGGGCACTCGCGACGCGACCGGATCTTCTGCTGTTCGACGAGCCAACCAGCGCACTCGATCCGGAACTTGTCGGCGAGGTGCTGGTGGTGATGCGGGATCTTGCCCGTGAAGGCATGACGATGGTGATCGTCACCCACGAAATGGGATTCGCGCGCGAGGCGGCCACGCGGGTGCTGTTTCTCGATCGCGGGCGAGCCGTCGAGACGGGATCGCCGGACCGGTTTTTCTCCCGTCCCGAGACCGAGCGTGCCCGCCAGTTTCTCCAGCGCTACGCCGGCGACACCGCTCCCGGCGGCAGATGAAGACAACTATCACGGAGGCCCGCCATGCAGCCGATCTTTCACCTCTTGCCCGATGCGCCGAAGCCCGTCACCCCCTACAGCCATGCGGTCGAAGCCGGACCGTTCGTTTTTGTGACCGGGCAACTCGCAACCGATCCGGACGACGACTCGCTTCCCCTTCCGCCTGGGATCGAGGCCCAGACGCGCAAGGTGATGGATAATCTCTCCCGTGTGCTCAGGGGGTGCGGCCTTGCGCTCACCAATGCCGTCAGCGTGCGAATCTTCCTGACCGACTTCAACGGCGATTACGCCAAGATGAATGACATCTTCTCGAGCTACTTCACCGACGGCCGGCGTCCGGCGCGGACCACGGTGGGCGTGACGGCGCTCGCCCGGGGCGGGATCGTCGAGATCGATATGATCGCTTTCAGACCGTGTGGCCCGGCATGATGGACCCTGTCATCGAAATTCCCGCAAGGCGCGGCAAGGCCGCCTTTGTTTCGGCGGGGCAAACCGTCACCGTCATCAATACCCATGGCGAACAGGTCGTCGACACCTGGGCGTTCAACCGCGTGGATCTCAGCGAATTCATGTCGAACGAGCATACGCGGGCGCACAGCCTGCATCTGGTTCCCAGGCCCGGCGACGTCCTGCGGACCAACAAGCGGCGGCCGATCCTGACACTCGTCGAAGATACGTCGGGCGGAATCCACGACACTTTGATCGCGGCCTGCGATCGCTATCGTTACGCGTTTCTCGGCGTCGAGGGGCATCACGACAACTGCACGGACAACCTGTTTGCCGGGATGGCCGAACTCGGCCTCGTGCCCGCGGAAGTGCCGAGCCCGCTCAATCTGTTCATGAACATTCCCTGGTCGTCCGACGGCACCCTCGGTTTCGCCGCGCCGCCCCGTCCGGTGCCCGGAGGCTACGTCCGGCTGCGGGCCGAGATGGATCTGGTGATGGCGTTCTCCGCCTGTCCGCAGGACATCCTGCCGATCAACGGCGAGAGGAAGACGCCGGTCGCGGCACATTTTACGATCGCGTGAGCGCACATGATGCGCCGTGTTGACGATGACAGGGCACAAGGGAGTCAGAGACATGCTGTCGGCCGAAACGAAGCGTGAGATATCCCACGCCAACCGGCGTCGCTATGAGGAGCTCCGGGCGGCGGGTCAGGAGGCGACCCCGAAGGGCCTTCCCGACGCGACCGCACTTGATGCAGCGCCGATTGCGCCGGAGGCCTTGATCAGCAGCGCGGCAGTTCCCGCGGACTGGTACACGACCGTGCGCCTGCGCCGCGGCGAAGCGCTGCGGATCATCGATGCTTCGGGCAGGTCCAGTGTGTCGATGATCGGCTGGCGTGAGGAAGACACGTCGGAGCGCATCAATTGCGCGGACACCGTCAAGGTGCAGTGGAGTGCTGCGCTCTCGAAGGGGCGCGTTATCCTTTCGGACATGGGACGGGTGTTCGTGTCGATTGTCGAGGACACTTGTGGCACACATGACCTCATGGTCGGCGGCTCGACTCCGGCGTCGACGCTCGCCGCCTTCGGGGCCGCTTCGCGCAACACGCATGAGAATTTTCTGGCCGCTGCTGCCAAGGTGGGACTTGGCCTGCGCGACATCCCGCCATGCGTCACCTTCTTTGCGCACGTCTCCGTCGATGCAGCGGGACGTTTCCTCTGGAACGCAGGTCGCAAGCGGCCAGGCGACTTTGTCGATCTTCGCGCGGAAATGAACGTCGTCCTCGTGCTGTCGAACTGCGCTCATCCGCTTGATCCGGCTCGTCCTTCGGCCGCCGGGTCCGTCACGCTCATCCGTCATCGTGTACCGCGCGCCGGGCCGGACGATCTCTGCAGGACCATATCGCCGGAGATCATCCGGGCCTTCGAGTTCACGGACCGCCTCTACGCCTAGGGAGAGATCAGGATGACCACCCTCGCAACCGCTTCGACCGACGATAACGCTGGCGCCGCATACATGCAGGACATACCGGCGGAGCAGCCCTGGTCCCGGATTCTAAAGCGCGGACAAACGTTGCGAATAGTCGACAGCGAGGGTCAACAGGCCGTGGATGCGCTGCTGTATTGCAGCGACGACCCGGCCGAACGTTACAGCGCCCAGGATACGCTGCGTGTTCAGGGCTCGGCCTACATCGAACTCGGGACGCGGCTGGTTTCCAACAAGGGCCGCGTGATGGCGAGGATCACCGCGGATTCCTGCGGACGGCACGACACATCGGCCGGGTGTTGCTCCTGCGAGAGCAACGCGGTCCGCTTTGGCGAGCCGACGAAATATCAGCATGCCTGCCGCGAGAATTTCATTCTGGAACTGTCGAAGCATGGACTGACGAAGCGCGATATCGTCGCGAACCTGAACTTCTTCATGAATGTGCCGATCGACCCCTCGGGGAATTTCACGGTCGTCGACGGCATTTCGGGGCCCGGAAACTACGTTGACATCACCGCGGAGATGGATGTGCTGTTCGTCATTTCCAATTGCCCGCAGGTCAATAATCCCTGCAACGGGTTTAACCCAACTCCAATCCGCGTCTTGATCCGGGATCCGGCTGCGCTGTGAGGGAGCACTAACGGATGCCCCAGGGTTCCGCGAGATTTGATCCGTTCTGCCTTCAATATATTGTATCCTATTTGTCTGGAACCGCCAGATTTGCAACCGTATTGGGACGCCTATGCAGTGGTCGGCAAAACAGTGTCAAACGGATCAACCCTTTGGTAGTTGGGCTGACGATCTCGCGAACGCCTTCGTCCAACTGGAGCCGCGCAAAATAACCGAGCATCCTTTCCAAGGGACGATATCAAGGACTGACGCTGCTCCGATCCGGATTTCCCGCGTCATCGCTACCAAGCACCGGGTTTTACGGCTGCGTTCGCACATCGCGCACAGCACGGACGACCTGTGCTTCATTAATCTTCAGATCGAAGGGGTGGGCCGCTACGCCCAGCGTGGTCACGAGCAGATCTGCGGGCCTGGAGATCTCGCCGTCGCCGACACGACCGAGCCGTTCGAAATCGCCAATGGTTGCGATTTTCAGCTATTTTGTTTTGCGGTGCCTGGACACCTGCTGCCGCGGCATTTTTCCGAGCGGCCGCGGCTGACCTTGTCTGTGACAGAAGCCGGCCGCGCCCTCTCGCGCACGCTTGCAGGTTATGCGGAGCTTTGTCTCAACTCGCAGACGCCCTTGCCGCTTGCGGCTCTCGGCGGCGGCCACATCGTCGACCTCATTTCTCATGCATCTGATGTGCTGGTGGATGGCCCGTCCGAGCGGCTAAATGCACCCGTACTGCTGTCGATGATGCTGGATCACATCGATCGTCACAGCGACGACCCCAGCTTGAGCGCCGTGACGCTCGCGCGAAAATTTCATTGCTCGGAGCGCTACGTGCACAAGCTGTTTTCCAAGACAGGCCGCTCGGTTGGCGAGCACGTCAACCACAAGCGGATCCTCGTCTGCGCCCGCGATCTGCTCGGCGATTCCCGAAACAGGACGATCGCCGAAATCGCGTTCGCTGCGGGCTTTCGGGATATTTCGCATTTCAACCGGCTGTTCAAACGCAGCAACGGCGCAAGCCCCCGCGAGTTTCGTCAAACCATGACCTGAACCACCGGACGACCCACGGCCGTCGCGCCCTAGTGCGCCATAAGCCAAGAAATCGGGCGCCAGCATCCGAGACTTTCCTGCTCCGATCCCATAGCGGTTTATGGAATAGACAGGACCTTCAGGAAAGTCTCCATGGCCATCGACTTTACGCTAACGCCACCGCAACGTGAGCTCCAGCTTGAATCCCGCCGGTTTGCGGCGGAAGTGCTTGCAGGGGCGAGGGCGGCCGAGTTGCTGCCGACGGCGGAGGAGCGGTTCCTTGCGACCAGGCCCGTGTACGAAGCCATGGTGGTCGCGGGTTTTTTGAGGAAATGCATTCCGCAACCTGCGGGCGGCGAGAACGCCGGCCTAATCGACATGGCCATCATGGCCGAGGAATTTTACAGCGTGAATGCGAGCGTCACCTTGACGATGCTCGGAACGGTGCTTGGCCTTTTGCCGATCCTGCTGGGCGGCACGCCGGAGCAGTGTGGCCGGCTGCTTGCTCCGTTCTTGAAGAAGAGCGGAACGCCGCTGGCCGGCTTCTGCTCCAGCGAACCGGGAGGCAGCGCCAACGCGGCATCTCCGCCGCCCGGCGAAGGCGTGCGTACTTTTGCCAAACTTCACGGCGATCGCTGGGTCATCAATGGTCGGAAGAAATGGGTCTCCTCGGCGACCGGGTGGGATCGTAAAGGTGCGGATATCTTATGCGTGGTGTGCCGGACCGCGCCCGACGCTCCTCCCGAGAAAGCGATTTCCATCATCGTGGTCGAACGCCCGGCGCCCGGCATCGTCTTCGAGCGCGCAATCGAGTCCGTGGGTCACCGTGCGCATCTCACGCCGCAATTCGGTTTCGAGAACGTTTCTGCGCCGCGGCACAATCTTCTCGGGGAGGAAGGCGGCGGCCTCGCCCTGACGGCCGCCAGCTTTACTGGCACCGCGGCGCTGGTCGGAATTCTTGGCGTGGCCCTGATGCGCGCGGCGTTCGACTTCGCTCTGCACTTCGCCCGGACCGAACGGCGAGGCGGCGTCCATCCGATCATCGAGCATCAGGCGGTCGGATACGCATTGGCCGACGCGAAGATGACGATCGAAGCAGCGCGATATCTGAGCTGGCGCGCGTGCCATGCCGTTGACACGCAGTCTCCCGCCGCAGACGAACTTGCGATACAGGCCAAGATCTACGGCTCGGAGACGGCGGTTCGTGTGATCACCGATCTGATGCGCGTCGTCGGCATCGACAGTTATGACCAAGAAGTCCCGCTGGGACGCCTTTTGCAGGACGCGCTCGCGCTTCCGATCTTCGACGGTGGCAATATTGGCGTCCGACGGCGTCAGCTTCATACCATGCTGAAGCGACCGGACTACGAACCCCTGCTCGCGAGCGGTGCGGCTTGAAGCGTCACAGGTGTGGTCAGGCGCCGGCCTCGCTCTTAATCGTTCGGCATACCTAGTCAGTAGATCGGTGAAGTCATGAGCACATCGCAAAGAGTGGCGGTCATAACGGGAGCATCGCAAGGGATCGGGGCGGCGCTTGTTCAGGCGTTCAGAAGTCGCAACTATAAGGTCGTTGCAACGTCCCGATCGATCAAACCTGCCGCCGATTCTGATATCGCGACAGTGCAGGGAGATGTGGCCGACCCCAAGACCGCGAATCTGGTGTTCAAGGAAGCGCTGGATCGCTTCGATCGCATCGACACGTTGGTCAACAACGCCGGTATGTTCCTGGCCAAGCCGTTTACCGCCTATTCAAACGACGACTACGCTGCCTATATCGCCACCAATGTCACGGGCTTCTTTCACATGACCCAGCGGGCGATAGAGATCATGAACAAGCAAGGAAGTGGTCATGTCGTGACGGTCACGACCAGCCTGGTCGACCAGCCGATGACCAGCGTGCCGGCTGTGCTTGCATCTCTCACCAAGGGTGCCTTGAACGCCGCGACAAAATCGCTCGCGATAGAGTACGCCAAAAATGGTGTGCGCGTGAATGCAGTCTCGCCTGGAATCATCAAGACCCCGATGCATCCGCTCGAGGCCCACCAGTTCCTGGCCTCGCTACATCCGATGGGCCGAATGGGAGAAGTGTCGGACGTGGTGGAAGCGGTGATGTACCTGGACTCGGCGGGATTCGTGACTGGGGAAATTCTCCACGTCGACGGAGGACAAGTGGCCGGTCATCATACGATCTAGCAGGGACGTTTGGAGTCAAGGCGGGTTTTTGCTTAATGCGGTGTATAATCTCGCAGCAAAGCCCGCCAGGCAGCTGTCCAGCGCGACCAGGAAAGAGGGCGCTGCCGATTCGGCGGCTGGCAGCCGACCGGCGCATCCGGCGCCTCAATGATTCCAGCGGAATCCCGGTTGCACTGACCAAGGGCGAATACGGCTTCTGATAGGGTTGCTCGATGCTCCGCAGCGACCGCTTTCCCGCGAGCGCCTTCTGCAAGCGACCCGCATCCGCGAAGATGTCTTCGATCGCACCATCGACGTTCAGGTACTGCGCCTGCGGCACAAGCTGAAGACCGATCCAAACGCGCCGCGCGTCATCTTGACTGAACGCGGCGTTGGCCACGTATTTGCAGCTGCCCGTCGAAGCATGTTGATGACGGCCTGTCGAACACCCCGGCAAGTGAATGCCGGCCGGATTCGGCGATGCGCACCATTGTCCATTTCCAGAACCACAGAGGAGCGCGCCGCATTACAACCGTAGCCTTAATCTTCAATGCTGGAATTTTGCAGCAACATACGCAAGGCAGAGTCTCCCGAGCCAACAAGTTTCGGGAGAGGTCAATGCAATTCGAGAAGCAATTTCATGGTGGCCGATCGCCGTTCGTCCTTACCGGGAACGGAGATGAGGCGAGCAGATATTCGAAGGAGATCAGCGCGCTCCCGGCGTCGTCTGAGGAGTGTGCGCCACGGCGCTCAACCGTCGCGTCAGCGGCGCGGTTCATGGTGAAGGCTGCCGCGGGATTTGCCGCGTGCGCTAAAGACTTCCTGCTCACGGTCGCGTCCTGGACATTTGCGCAGGCTCTCGCGGGCTGCGCTGCCTATGGCAAAGCGATGTATCCGGGCTTTGTGGGCGTGGGTGAACCCGTAGATCAGCGCGATCCGGCGCGCGGCACGCAATCCGAGCACGGAAATTCGAATCAGCTTCAGAGACGGACATCCCAGTCTGAGTGAAATATCCTCGATGGCAAACGACGGGATCAGAGGACGCAGGCCATTTTCGGTATCGCGTCAGACGAAGTCCAGCGCAGCTGCTTTTGTGAAGACCGAACACATCGAGTGATCGGAGAGGACCGCGCCGTTGCTGCGGGATCGAGCACATCTATCGGGTCGTTTCTTGTGAGACTTAGATCGAGAATCCGCCGCGGGCGAGACCGCCACCGGACGATTGCCGAGCCACCCTCACAATGCCTTGACTTGACGCTAAACATGATACGCATGATGTTATCAATTAAAATGACGAAAATCATTTAAAAAGACGGGGCGCCGTCGACCAGATGATGGCTAGCAAGGGTGAACTCGTGGCAAGAACAAGCGCGGTGAATGTCGACGACGCTCGCGTCGCATATCGATTACACGGGCAGGGCCCCGCGGTCGTGCTGGTTAACGGCACAGCCGCGCTGGACACGCATTGGGGGCCGGTGGTCGCCGAGCTCGGCAAACAGCGGACTGTGATCAGTCTCGACTACTCGGGCTCCGGAGACACGACGAACGATGGCAATTCACTTTGCCTGCAGAAGCTTGCACGCCAGGTGAAGGAAGTGGCCGCCGCGGCCGATGTGGACCGATTTGATCTAGTCGGGCATTCGCTCGGAGCGGCGATAGCAATCGAGCTTGCAGCCACTTCGCCGGATCTAGTGCGGTCGCTGATCGTGGTCGCCGGCTTTTCGTGGGGCGCCGAGGCGCGGCTCAAGCTTCAATTCGAGTTGTGGCTTGACCTGCTCCGGACCAATCGCGAGGCCTTTCTCAAGCTACTCTTGCTCTCGGGACTCACGCCGACGTTCGTTTCGATGTTGGGAACTTCGGCGATCCAAGACATGATCAAAGCCTACGTGCCGCTTGCCAATTGGGAGGGAATTGCACGCCACGAGCCCCACGCTCGTAATTGACTGTGCTCACGATCAGATTGTCACGCAGACATCCGAATTGGCAGCGAGAATTCCCCGTTCGACGTGTCGACAGATCGGTGCCGGGCATCTGGCATACTTCGAGGGAGCTGACGAATTTCTGTCTGTGGCCGCCGAATTTCTAAGCCGACATCGCGAGTAAGTACGGACGAGAGTATGTCCTTGGGCTTGAGCGCGCGCCCACGAGCCGCCGTGCCGGCTCCGCGAGGTGCGATTTAACGAGTCATGCCGGACGGCGAGGAGGCAGATCAGGTTCTCGGTTCGGCGTTGCCGGCCAAACCTCGTTGCGGGAATGGGCCTGCGCCCAGGCCCATCTCACGTCGGATCACCGTGCCCAGCACCTGCCGGCCCGGCTGCACCGATATAACTGGCATCGGCCACACAGCAGTTTAAAATCCAAACCAGCCATCAGCCGCCTCGGCCTCACCGGGGACAACCTGTTGAGGCTCCACAGCTAGCTGTCGGCTTTTTGCGCAATGATCATCGAGTATAGACCGAATTCGATCGCTTGCGAGCAGTCCGGATGTTCGTCCGTAACCCTCCCTTGCCAATCCGTCTTGTATGTCTCTCCAGCTCTCAAATTTACCGGTGTTCGCCAGCTCAACGGCCCGTCGATAGGTTTCCAGCCTTCGCCTACGCATAATGCACCCCACAAAATCTGTGGCATTAATTGGACCAGCTCTGCGCGAAGCTGCAACTACGAGCAGCGCAAAAAATGCCGATGAATATCTGCAAATTCTCAAAAGTCTCCATGGCAATTTGGCGGCAAGCGTTTCTCCAATCGTCTATTGCACCGTTTTAGGGCTGCCAACGGGCGGCTGGTGCTTGCGCTCAAATCATGCCAACTACCGGCCCAGCGTATCGTCGCTGCGGGTTCGCTTGCGCCAATGGTCATCAAATAGGCGTAAAAGTTATCGTAGAGGCGTTGAAGAAGAAACGATCGTCAAGATTGGTCCAAAATTGGTCGATGTCGGGCCTAAGAGAGGGACAACGATGGTGGAAGGTGAAAACGGTGATGATTACCGGCTCACACTGGCGCGGCAACTCTTCGGCAATGTGGCGGCTATTTCCGGGCGCAATCCGCCAGGGCGAAATGAGGACTCCGAGATTAAAGTAACCGCTGGTGTCGTACGACATTCTCCGGCGAGTGAAATGTCACCATCGGACGAAACGAACTTGAAGTTCGTCGAAGAAACTCAACAAAGGCAACTCAAGACGGCGGCGGAGCTTTCAGAAATGATTGAACAGGATCTTGCGCATCATCCCGACTGTCCCAAAGCCGGATTTCAAGTAACGGTGTATGGCTGGCCGTATTGGCGAGCGATGTTGACGATCAAGCCCGCTGCTGGGGCAGTCCGCAATCCCCAGGAATGGCGGGCGCTTACCAATGAGCTCGCTGAGCGGCTACGCAAGCGCTACGATTTGGCCTGGGAGTAGTTTTTGATGATGCGGTGGTCAGCGACGTTAATGATGTCTGGCGGCGACAGCCGCCCGTAGTGGGCGTGCACTAACGGCCATGTCGGCGCTGTTCAGGCTGTTGCGACGTTGTTTAGGAGCGAACTCACGGCAGCTTCTAATTCATGAATCTCGTCCTGAACGAAACTATCGGCAGGGCTTCGGGAGTCCCGCAACCGCCTCGGCCTCGCGCACATCCGCTGCCAAGCCTTACGCACCCAAAGCCAATGGCAAGGGAGAGGGCGTCATCCAGACAAGCCCGCGCGAATAGCCTGTGCCAGCGCTTGCGGCACTTCGCGCCGCCGAACTCCCACGACGGCATCACCGCCACAATTGGGGCTCATGGCCGTATCGGCTCAGAGCCACTTGTCAGCAGACTCCGCCTAGCCGGGACTAAGCTGCTGTGGCTCCACAACTAGAGCCCGATTGACCACATCGCAATCCGAGCAATGAACCAAAGCCAGCCCGTAGTGGCGATGGCAACAACGCCGAGATATATGAAGTGCACTGCGCCGTAATTAGGCCGGGAAATCTTATTTTTCGGCGCCTTGCGTGGCGACAGGTTAGCGCCGAAAAACTTATCAGACATGACAATGTCCCAAGATTCGCACGCTAACGCGATTTTTGCAACGACGCGTTCCCCTGTCTCTGTACAGAGACGGGCGCGGCCTCAAGTCGCTGTACTTCCTCGCGTAACCGCAGCAGCTCGGCATAACGAACGCTGAGCGCACTGCTCGCCTTACTGGTGGGGTCTTTCACACGCGGCTCCCGTCAATAGTATGTGCACTAGCGATTTAATGGAGTTTCACTCCCTAATCTGTGTGCTGTTTCACAAGCAAAAATAAAAGCGATAACGTCGCATTCTGCGTCCGGCTTGCTCTAAAGGCATCGGTTTCACCGATGTTTCGTGTCCTGATCGCTCTGCGTGTTTTGTTCTTCGAAGGCTACCCCGAGGGAGTCGCCATCGCGCCAGATCAGCCGACACCGGCGAATAGTGCGAAAATTATTGAAGGAAAGTTCAAAGTTGGGTGGTGGGGTGGCCAATCCAGCTATGCGAATACCAGCGCCAGCGTTCGTAACGTCAGTGACGCCGCACGAGCGCACGCCAGCTGGGCCGCTGAAGAATAGCAACGCGGCTTTGGCAATCCTTGTTCTGCCGATGGATCGACGATCATTCATCTTGATCGACCTTGAACTCAACGAATTTCTTGTAGACCCAGCGGCGCCCATTGTGGCGCCGCCAGACTTGACCGAAAACGAGCTTGCCGGTAATCGAACGCCTCGGAATGACGACGTTCCAGAAATGCCAGACTTCCGCCCAGGCGGGCTTGGCGCTGTCGCGCAAGTCCTGCGAAGGGGAGCGGTTGTTCGCTGTCATTTCTTTCGCCCAAGTCGCAGCTCGAGCGCGGCGATGGTGTCCGTCAGATTGTCCCGGCGCGCCAAAAGTTCCCTGGCATGCATCGGGTAGGCTGCCTCGAGAGGGTCAAATATCCCAGCCCGCTGCTCCTCGTTGGCGATGGCGCTGTTAAGGATTTGGACGATACGATTGAGGTCGTCGATCAATGTCCTTGTTTGCACCGCCTCGCGGGTGGCTGTCTCAAAATGGCGCTGGTGTTTCATCGGCATCTTCCAACTGATCTAATTTGGGACGCAAAAAAGCTGCTCGCGCGTTCGCGCGGAGGTCTTCGCAAGAAACCTGCCACGAGCTTTGCTTCAAATGGACGGGCAGATCAGCAGCGTTGAGGCATGGATTCGTCAATCCATCTGACAGCCGTGCCGATCCCGAGAAGCCAGGTGGGAACTCGCCAGCGTTTGCCAGCCTGCTCAGAGCACCAGGGCCGGTACGTGGCATGGGGAATAGGACCCGGATGGAAGGGCAACGGACGTTCCGCCGGGGGGCAGTTGCCGCAGCGCAATGGCTTAACCTCTATAGCGTCGGGAACAATTTGTTCGCGGTGACATCACGGCTCGTCACCCGATGGAACTGTCGCAGGTGGGGCGCCCATGTTTCGCTTAACGAGACAGGCTCCGCCCGTGCGGCGGATTCGGCCGCAAAGATGGTCGGCCTTGCGGCGCGTGTCGGTGCCGATCCGGATCTGGCAGAACGAACTTGCACCACGGACGCGGAACAGGAGGGTAATCAGGCTCGAATCATGTCGCGCCCTATTTGCCTTTGGTTTCGCAAGCCCACAACCCTCGGCACCGGCATCAGCTGGGTGCCCAATCTAAACTGCGGCTTGTTCAGGCACGCTTAAGGCGTCTGTCAGCGCGAGCTTAAGCTTATTAACCTCTCTCGCTCGTTGTGCATTCCCCTTTCTCGCGCGCGTTCACGTTGTTGGCGTTGGCGAGAAAACGGGAAAGCGGCGTCAGTCACGCCAAGAGCCCTTTCGATTTGATTACGAAGGCCGACGCGATCGGTGTCAGGCCGTGGATAGGCCTCAGAGAGGTTAATCAACTCGCGGCCCGCTGCGATAATATTCAAACCCAGTAGACCTAACGCGTTACGCGTGGCGGGCTCGTTCTCTCCGAATGCCAGCAGTTGAAAACCGAGATCGCGGAAGATGCGCTGCGCTTCTCCCACGTTTCTCATAGCCTGGTCATACTCGCGGATCTCCCGAGAGCTGACCGCCATTTCGCGCGGTTTCGGCAACGAGATGCTTCCGAGAACGAGCATGCGCTCAAGTATTCTGCGCCGAAGCTCAAAGAACGATCGGATCGGCCGGCCTAGTAATTCAAATGCAAAAAAACCGAGGACCGCCGTTGCCGAGACCGTAATCAGGTACACGTACCACTGCATGCTACTGTTGAATCCAACCTAGGTGCCGCGGCGGCTCACTGCGGACTTGTCAGGTTTGCGTCACGAAGCAGAGGTGTTCCCGGGGCGGTCGGGGCGCCGGCTATTGCTTGGCGCTCCGAAATCCGAGTGGAGACGACCTTCATCGCAAATAAGCCGCCGACGAGGGCAAGACCAACGCTTGCAAACCAGATTGTTCTGATCACGTCCCGCACCCCGCTTCGAGCGCCGCCTTGGGCCGCCGTGATTCCCATCGTTGCGACCGCGGCCCGCGGTTTCAATCAACCTTAATGGGGCGTTATTCACAAGGTTGAATTGATACGCATTCCCCAACGTCTGGGATTGTAGTTAACGATGAAGGGCCAGCGGCCGTCGCACCGGCGCTTGGACAACGACCACGCTGTTGCCGGTATCGGGAGCGGTGCGGTCAAATCCTCTAAATCGGAGTAAACTATTATCGCCGCAAGCGGGTCTGACTGTGTCGTGCCGCCGGAATCCTAGTCCGGCGGGGTGGAAAGGCCCAGCCTCCAAAGCGCAGAGCGGCGGTCCCAGTCATCAGCCGTCCGGCATGCCGGCGGCGATCCATGAACTGATATCGTCGAGAGTGGCGGCGAAACGCCTCAGCATCTCGTCGACCTCGGCCGTCGTGATGATCATCGGCGGACAGAAAGCGATGCTGTCGCCGATCGCGCGAACGATCAGGCCGTGGTTGTGCGCGCGCTCGAACAATCTCAGCCCGACTTTACCAACGGGATCGAAACGGGCCTTCGTCGACTTGTCCGCGACCAGTTCGACCGCGGCGATGAGGCCTCGGCCGCGCACTTCACCGACGAGCGGATGGTCGGCGAAGCGCGCCAGCCCGGCGCGCATATGGGCGCCGACCTCTGCGGCGTTCTGGACCAGACCGCGTTCCTCGATGATGGCAAGGTTTTCGAGCGCCACCGCCGTCGCGACCGGATGGGCGCCCGTCGTATAGCCGTGTCCGAAGGTACCGAGGCGATCCGACTGGTCGGCCATCGCCTGATAGATGGTGTCGCTGATGAGAACAGCGGCAAGCGGCTGGTAGGACGATGTGATCTGCTTGGAGCAGACCAGGATGTCCGGCTTGATGCCGAAGCTTTCGCAACCGAACATCGTGCCGAGCCGCCCGAAGCCGTTGATCACCTCATCGGCCACCACCAGCACGTCGTATTTGCGGCAGACCTCCTGGATACGTTGCCAATAGGTGCGTGGGGGCACGATCACGCCGCCGGCTCCCATCAGAGGCTCGCCGATGAAGGCTGCGATCGTTTCCGGGCCTTCGTTGAGGATCATTGTCTCCAGTTCGGCTGCCAGCCTCTCGGCGAAGGCTTCTTCGCCCTCGCCGGGCAGCGCGTTGCGGTAGTGGTGCGGAGACGACACATGTCGCGCGAACGGAAGCGGCAGGTCGAAGCCCTTCTGGTTGACCTGGAGCCCGGTCAGGCTGCCGGCTGCGACCGTGATGCCGTGATAGGCGCCCTGGCGGGAGATGAACTTCTTCTTCTCGGGACGGCCGAGCGCGTTGTTGTAGTACCAGACGAATTTGACGACGGTGTCGTTGGCTTCGCCGCCCGAATTGGTGAAGAAAACATGCTTGAGCCCCTCGGGCGCGAGCGACACCAGTTTCTCGGCCAGAAGCGTCGAAGGCGCATGGGTCTTGTGCGAGAAGATATGATAGTAGGGCAGCTTCGACATCTGCCGCGCGGCTGCTTCAACCAGACGCTTCTCGCCGAAGCCGACCGCGACGCTCCACAGGCCCGCGAGCCCCTCGATATATTCGCGCCCCTCGTCGTCGTAAACATAGATACCGGAGCCGCGGTCGATGACGATCGGCCCCACCCGTTCGTGCCGCCGCAGATTGGTCGCGGGGTGGATCTGATGGGCGATGTCTTTGCTCTGCAGGGAATTCGTTAGCATGGACGCTGTGGCTTTCTGACGAAGGAGGGATGGAGAACCGTTTCAGGGGCGCGGACCACGCGTGGTTGCGCATTCATGATGCCTTCTCCCTTAGAGATCTGGTGCAGATACCGCAGCGACATGCCGCGACCGTCTGCCACCATCTACGGCGTGAGCCGCGTGTTGTCGAGCCGTGCCTGGACGAAGTGTTCGCGGCGAGGGAGGTGAGCGTTGCGCACCGAGGACGAGTGGGCCACCACCCAAAATTGCGTCCGGAAAATTCAGGGCGATCACGTCGAGGACAAGCGGACCGTTGCCGGCAGCTCATCACGCGTCGAGCGCGGCACGGCTGGCGTGACTCCGGATCGAGCTTTCGACCCCTCGAACTGGACGCTGGCTGCGCGGGCGACCAAGTCCAGGTGACCGGAAGTCATCGAGACGCCTTTTCAAACGGGCCGGAACGAACCTCCTGATTTTCTGCGCCGCAGCAGGTAATTGTAAAACTCGAAAAAACGTTCGCTGATATCGGAATTTTTTATGGCTATGACTTTCGGTCGCCGTCGGCTCGATCGTGGCCGGCAATGTCCTGCCGCCACAGCACGCCGAGTTGTCGCCGCCGTTATATCCGGTCAATCGTTCGTAGAGCACGTGCACCCGGGTGTCGAACAGTCGCAGAAGAAAGCCGGGGTCCCTTGTCGAGCTTGGGCGGACGAGCGATCTCATTCGCGCGCGAGCATGAAAGCGAACGCACGGGTTCGCCTAAGCGGGATGCCAGTCGCGAAATAGACGGCTGACGAAATGTTCGCATCATCAAGCTGCGTTTCCGAGGTCCATTCGACGCAGCCTCCGCGGAAGCTGGCGCAACGGTGCTGCGCAGCCGCACGGATGATCGTACAACTTCGATACCGCGCGATATCACGGCGACGTCCCCGGCGCCTCCAGCAACCAGGATAATTTCTCGCGGCGCCCTGCATAGTTTTGCTGCAGCAAGACATCAATTGAAGCAACTCTCGCCGCAACAACGCGCTTGACATCATGGTCGATCTAAGGGAGCCTAAAAATGCGAGCGTTGGGCAAAGCTGCCCAATAACGCTACAAGTTCAAACCATTTCCAACGCCGCGCTTTCAAATTCAAGCGTGTCCAGTTGGTGGCGAGGGCGCCCTCGGCTTCACAGCCGGCGGGCGCTTTTTTTGTTTTGGAATCGGGTGAATGGCGCGGAAGCACTATCGTATCGGCGTGATGTTCTCGACCACCGGGTCCTACAGCGTCGTCGCGCGCTCGATGCTGAATGGCGCCTTGCTCGCCTTCCAGGAAAATGCCGAGGCGGGCGGCGCGGTGGCGCTGGAGCCGGTCGTGGTCAACCCGTCGGGCGATCTCGCGTGCTACCGCGCGCTCAGTCTGGAGCTGCTTGGCGCCGGCATTCGCCAGGTCGTCGGCTGCTATACGTCCTCGAGCCGCAAGGAAGTCATTCCCTGCTTCGAGAAGTTCGACGGGTTGCTCTGGTATCCGTCGCACTATGAGGGTTTCGAGAGCTCGGACAATGTGATCTACACGGGCGCATCGCCCAATCAGCACGTGCTCCCCCTGGTCGATTATCTCGCCTCGCGGGTCGGTACCCGGGCGTTCTGCGTCGGCTCCAACTACATCTGGGCCTGGGAGAACAACCGCATCTTCCGCGAGGCGCTGACCGCGCGTGGAGGCGCCGTGGTCGCGGAGCGGTATTTGTCCGTGGGCGACACCGAATTCGACCAGGTGATATCGGCGATCCTCGACCAGCGTCCCGATTTCGTCTTCAACAACCTGATCGGTACCAGCGCCTATGCTTTCTTCCGCGCGTTTCGCGCCGCGTGTCGCGCACGCGGCATCGATCAGGTCAATGAAATTCCGGTGGCCAGCTGCACGTTGTCGGAGCCGGAGCTTGCCGAAATCGGCGCGGATGCCGTCGACGGGCATTTGAGCTCCAGCGTCTATTTCTCCTCGCTGGAATCGCCGGCGAACGCGGCATTCATCGAGGCCTACGCCAAGGCATTTCCGGACGGGCCGGTGTCGTCGGCCGACGCGGAAGCCTCATATATCGCGGTCAAGCTGTTGGCCGCGACGCTGGAGCAGGTCGGTGTCGACGATGCGCGCACCGTACGCGCCGCGGTCGCGAACCAGCGCCTGGCTGCGCCTCAGGGAGAAGTGCGCATCGATCCGCAGACCCATCACGCCTGGCTGACGCCGCGGATCGCCCGCTCCGCCGTCAACGGGCAGTTCGAAGTGCTGCTGGAGGCGCGCAGCCCGATCGCGCCCGATCCCTATCTCGTCCAATCTTCGCCGCGCTTTGCGACTGCAATGCGCTCTCCCGTGCTCAGAGTGGTGCAATCATGACATGTCGATTGCTGCAGAATTTCAAAGGCGGCCGCGCCCTTGTCGTCATCGGACGCAGCGGAAGGGAAGGTGCGCTCGAGTCGACACTCGCCAAACTCGGTGTGACGACTGAATATCCCGACATCGTCGGCGGCCGGGCGCAGATCGACGTCGGCGGCCTGCAGCCCGAGCGCGACATCCTGTTCGTCGACGGCGATCTCGAGGGCGCGGTGGCGATCGAGGTCAATCCCGCCTCGCGCCTGCCGCCGGTGCCGGTGATTGGCCTGGTCGGCGTCG
Source organism: Bradyrhizobium erythrophlei (assembly GCF_900129505.1). Lineage (NCBI taxonomy): Bacteria > Pseudomonadati > Pseudomonadota > Alphaproteobacteria > Hyphomicrobiales > Nitrobacteraceae > Bradyrhizobium > Bradyrhizobium erythrophlei. The sequence goes on from NZ_LT670818.1 coordinate 4,378,457, forward strand.
AGGCGCCGAGCCGCCTCAAGGCGCTGGTCAATCTCGGCGCGACCTCCTTCCTGCGCAAGCCGGTGCATGGCGGCGCCGTCTACACGTCGCTGTTCATGGGCATCAACCAGTTCCTGCTGCGCAGCGATATGTATGCCCGTGTGCAGGATCTCGAAGGGCGTCGCCGCGGTCGCCGCGCGGTGATCCGCGCGGTCATCCAGCTGATGCAGGAGAACGGGCTCGATGAGGAGGGTGCCTATTCCCAGCTCCGGCGCGCAAGCATGCGCGCGCGGCAGAATCTGGAACTCTACTGCGAAGAAGTCCTGAGCAGGCGGGCGAAACCGCCCGACATTTCCGTCCGCACGACCAGCACCACGCTGCAAGGCGGCACCAAGCAAGCGATGTAGGAGACACCGACATGACCAGAAGTGTATTGCGGGGGTTGCGCGCCGTAGCCCTCACGGGGACGCTTGTCCTCGCGTCAGGCGCGGCATTCGCGGCGGACCCGATCAAGCTCGGCGTGCTGGAGGACCAGTCCGGCGACTTCGCGGCCGCCACGATCGGCAAGGTACACGCGATCCAGCTCGCCGCCGAGGAGATCAACAAGGCCGGCGGCATCGCCGGCCGGCCACTCGAACTCGTCACCTACGACACCCAGTCCGACAATACGCGTTACCAGGAATTCATGCGGCGGGTGCTGCAGCGCGACAAGGTCGACGTGGTATTCGCCGGCTTTTCGTCCGCCTCGCGCGAGGCCTATCGCCCGATCGTCGATCAGTTCAACGGCTTCGCCTTCTACAACAACCAGTACGAAGGCGGCGTCTGCGACGGTCACATGATCGTCACCGGCGCGGTGCCGGAGCAGCAGTTCTCGACCCTTATTCCCTACATGATGGAGAAGTACGGCAAGAACGTCTACACGCTCGCCGCCGATTACAATTTCGGCCAGATCTCGGCGGAATGGGTGCGCAAGATCGTCAAGGAGGCCGGCGGCAAAATGGCGGGCGAGGAATTCATCCCGCTCGGCGTGTCCCAGTTCTCGCAGAGCATCCAGAACATCCAGAAGGCCAAGCCGGATTTCGTGGTGACGCTGCTGGTCGGCACCGCGCAGGCCTCCTATTACGAGCAGGCGGCGTCCGCGAACGTCAATCTGCCGATGGCCTCGTCGGTCAATGTCGGACAGGGTTATGAGCACAAGCGCTTCAAGCCACCGAGCCTGAAGGACATGTACGTCACCACCAACTACATCGAGGAGATCGACACCGCTCCCAGCAAGGCGTTCTTCGCCAAGTTCAAGGCGAAATTTCCCAGCGAACCCTATGTGAACCAGGAGGCCGAGAACTCCTATCTCGCGGTCTATCTCTACAAGCAGATGGTCGAACGCGCGAAGTCGACCAAGCGGGACGACATCCGCAAGGTGATCGCTCTTGGCGACGTCTGCATGGACGCGCCGGAGGGCAAGGTCTGCATCGACCCGAAGAGCCAGCACATGTCGCATACCATCTATTTGGCCAAGGTCGGGGCCGATCACTCGATCTCGTTCCCGAAGGTGTGGGAAGACATCAAGCCGTACTGGCTGGGTGAAGCGGGCTGCGACCTCACCAAGAAGGATCCGATGGCGCAGTACACGCCGTCGAACCCGCCGCCGAAACCCTGACCTCGGCGTCGGCGCCGCCCCGGCAGGTACTTCTGCATGCCGGGGCGGCGTTCTCTCATCGTTGAAACTCGGATCCTATTTCGAATTTGCACCAACCCGGCTGGTTCATGGACATCGCAACGCTTGCATTCTCGGCGCTCTATCAATTCGGCGATGCCTTCGCCTTCCTCGTACTGTCGGCTTGCGGGCTCGCGGTGATCTTCGGGATGATGGGCGTCATCAATCTCGCCCACGGCGAGTTCATCATGTGCGGCGCCTATGTGACGGCATCAACGGCCCATGCCGGCCTGCCGCTTCCGCTTGCGATCATATCGGGCGCGATCGTCGCGGCGCTGGTCGGCGCACTGGTCGAGCTCGTGGTGATCCGTCATTTGTACGACCGGCCGCTCGACACCATCGTGGCGACCTGGGGCCTCAGCCTGATTGCGACCCAGGGCACGCTGATCATGGTGGGATCCACCATGGCCGGCGTCGGTACACCGTTCGGCAGCTTCCAGGTCGGCGACTATTCCTATTCCATCTATCGCCTCGTGCTGTTCGCCTCCGCGCTCGGTGTGCTGGGCGGTCTCTACATGCTGTTCAACTGGACGCGCTTCGGCGTGCTCGCGCGCGCCACGATCCAGGTGCCGCACATGGCGGCGGCCCTCGGCGTCGATACCCGCCTCGTCTACAGTCTCACCTTCGCCTGCGGCGCCGGCCTTGCGGGCCTCGCCGGCGGCTTGTACGCCCCTACCATGACGCTGGTGCCGACCATGGGCGCAACCTTCATCATGGAAGCCTTCGTCACGGTGGTGATCGGGGGCGCCGACGTGTTCCTCGGCACGGCGCCGGCCGGCGGCGTGCTCGCGGTGGTGAAGTCGGCGATGACATCCTGGCAGGGGCAGTTGTTTGGCCAGATCGGCCTCCTGGTCGCCGTGATCATCGTCGTGCGGGTCCTGCCGAAGGGTATTTCCGGCTTCCTGCTGCGCGAACGCACCTGAAGGATCCGACGCAGTGAACGGCTTTCTTGCTTTATTCCGCCGTCTCGAAGGTCCGCAGACCGTAGGCCGTGGCCCGGCCTTCTGGATCGCATTCGCCATCGTGCTCGCGATCGCTTGCGCCTATCCGCAGTTCAGCGACGGCTATACGGTCGGCAACACCGTCTATTTCTTCGTCTGGGTATTCATCGCGCTCAGCCTGTGCCTGATCTGGGGCTATGGCGGCTCGATGTCTTTCGGCCAGACTGCGTTCTTCGGCATTGCCGGCTACGGCTACGGCATTCTCACCCTCAATTTCGGCTCGGCCTACGGGTTTACCTGGATCGCGCTGTTGCTCGCGGTCGCGCTCGCCGCGCTGTTCGCCCTGCTGCTCGGCTATTTCATGTTCTTCGGTCGCATCGCCGGCGTCTTCCTGGGCATCGTCACGCTGGCGGTGACGCTGATGCTGGAACGCTTCATGGCCCAGACCGCGGGCCCCGAGTGGCATATCGGTGTGGCGCGCCTGAACGGCTTCAACGGCATGAGCGCGATGCCGCCACTGACGATCCCGTGGCCCGGCGGCGACATCGTGCTGTTCGCCGACATCGGGCTCTATTACGCCGTGCTCGGGCTGCTGGTGGCGGTCTATCTCGGCCTGCGCATCCTGATGAACTCAGCGTTCGGCAATGTCATCGTCGCGATCCGGGAAAATCCGGAGCGCGCGGAGATGCTGGGCTACGACGTGCGCAAATATCAGCTCATCACCTTCGTGATCGGCGCCGCGCTGGCCGGTCTTTCCGGCGTGCTCTACACGGTATGGGGGCAATACATCACGCCGTCGAGCATGGGCATGACCGCGGCCGCGCTGCCGCTGATTTGGGTCGCGGTCGGCGGACGAAGCGATCTTACCTCGACGCTGATCGGAACGCTGGTGGTGCTCGCGGCCTTTCAGGCCCTGACCATCTACGGCAGCCAGTACGCGCTGGTGTTCATGGGGGTGCTCCTGGTCCTGACCGTGCTGATCGCCCCGAATGGGCTCGTGCTCGGCGTCATGAATCTGATTTCCCGGCTCGCGGCGCGCCGCGGCAATGGAGACGCCTGATGTCGCTCCTTGAACTTCGCAGGCTCAACAAGCATTTCGGCGGCTTGCACGTCACCAACGCGGTCGACCTCGCGCTCGAAACCGGTGAAATTCATTGCCTGATCGGTCCGAACGGTGCCGGCAAGAGCACGCTGTTCCGTTTGATCCTCGGCGAGCACCATCCCGGCAGCGGCGATATCTTCTTCGCCGGGGAGAACATCACGGCGCTGAAATCGTTCGCGCGCATTCATCGCGGTCTGTCGGTCAAGTTCCAGGTGCCGGGTGTGTTCAAGGGCCTGTCGGTCCGTCAGAACCTCGAGATCGCCTTGCAGCGGCAGCACCGCGGCGTGGCGCTCGCCGGCGAGATCGACCGGCTGCTGGCGTTCCTCAACCTCGAAGCCGACCAGATGCAGACGGCCGGCAATTTGAGCCACGGCCAGAAGCAGTGGCTGGAGATCGGCATGGCGATCAGCCTGAAGCCGCGGCTGCTGCTGCTGGACGAGCCGACCGCGGGCATGTCGCCGGAAGAGACGCATCTGACCGGCGAGATGGTGCAACGGCTGAACGCAGAGGGCATGACCGTGCTCGCGATCGAGCACGACATGGCCTTCGTGCGCCAGGTCGCGCAACGTGTCACCGTGCTGCATCTTGGTCAGGTCTTTGCGCAAGGCTCGATTGAGGAGATCGTCGCCGACGAGCGTGTCGCCGCCATCTATCTGGGGCAAGCCCATGCGTAAGGAAGTGATCCTCACGACGCTGGGCTTGCGCGCCGGCTATGGCGGCAAGCCGGTACTGCAGGGCCTCGAAATCGAGGTGCGGGAAGGCGAGATCGTCGCCGTGATCGGGCGCAACGGCGTTGGCAAGTCGACGCTGATGAAAAGCCTGATCGGGCTGGTGCCGGCGATGAGCGGATCGATCGTTTATCGCGGCGAGGCCGTCGAGCTGTTGCCGGCGCACAAGCGGGCGCGGCTTGGCATGGGTTACGTGCCGCAGGGGCGCGACGTGTTTCCGCGCTTGACGGTGGCGGAAAACATCGCCGTCGGCGCCGCGATCAGGGGCGGCATCCCGGAGGCAGGACGGCGGCGGATCGTCGAAGCCTTTCCGATCCTGGCCGAGCGCTGGGGCCAGCGCGCCGGAACCATGTCCGGCGGCCAGCAGCAGCAGCTCGCGATCGGGCGCGTGCTGATCGCCGATCCCAACCTCATTCTGCTCGATGAGCCGTCTGAAGGCATCCAGCCCAATATCGTCCAGGACATCGCGCGCAACATGGTTGAGCTCAACCGCAGTACCGGCGTCACCATCATCCTGGTCGAGCAGAATCTCGACATGATCCGCGCCATGGCGCAGCGCTGCTACGTGATGGACAAGGGCCGCATCGTCGCGACGCTCGATCGCGCGGCGCTTGACGACCAAGCGGAAATGCGCCGCCACCTCGCGGTTTAAAAGCCATTCCACGGCGTTAACAACAGAGAAGGAGAGCAGCGATGGCCTGGCAGGAAAATTCGATCATGGCGAGCAAGGGCCTCGCCAAGGGGAAACGCGGCATCCATCACATGATCACCGAGGCGGATCAGGGCAAGTACCATTACGTCTACGGCCCCTACGTCAAGCCGGTCCTCGCCGTCGATCCCGGGGCCGTGGTCTCCGCCGAGACCCACGATGCGTTCGAGGGAGCGATCAAGTCCGAGACCGACATTCCGTCCAAAATTCTCAACTTTCCATTTCTCAATCCGCAGAACGGGCCGATCTGGGTGAACGGGGCCGAGAAGGGCGACACCCTTGCGGTCTATATCGAGAGCATCGTGCCGCGGGGGCCGCAGCCGCGCGGCACCACCGTCGTCATGCCGGAATTCGGCGGCCTTGTCGGCACCGGCCAGACCGCGCTTTTGAACCCGCCATTGCCAGAGCGGGTCAAGAAGCTCGAGATCACCCTCGAGGCCGGCACCAAATGGAACGACAAGATCACGCTGCCGTATGAACCTTTCATTGGAACCATCGGCACGTCGCCCGAGATCGAAGCGATTTCGTCGCTGGTGCCGGACTACTACGGCGGCAACATGGACCTGCCCGACGTCGGCGTCGGCGCTGTGGTCTATCTGCCTGTCAACACCAAAGGCGCGCTGCTCTATCTCGGTGACTGCCATGCCGCCCAGGGCGACGGCGAACTCTGCGGTGTCGCGATCGAGCATCCGACCGTGAGCACGGTCCAGGTCGACCTGATCAAGGGCTGGAGCATCGCCTGGCCGCGGCTGGAGACCAAAGACTTCATCATGACAATCGGCTCGGCGCGGCCGATGGAAGACGCCGCGCGGATCGCCTACCGCGAACTATGCCGCTGGATGGCGGCCGATTACGGCTTTGAGGAGATCGACGCCTACATGCTGCTGACGCAGGCTGGCCGCGTCCGGCTCGGCAACATGGTGGATCCGAAATACACCCTTGGCGCCTCGATCAAGAAATCGTTCCTGGTCTAAAGGGGACGGACCGGTCATGCCGCAGGTGCACAAGGTCGCCACCGTCCAGTTCGAACCGACGATGTTCGAAAAGGACCGCAACATCGCGCGGCTGCTCGAACTTTGCGAGGCGGCGGCGACAGCCGGCGCCCGCCTCATCGTGACGCCGGAGATGGGAACGACGGGCTATTGCTGGTTCGACCGGGCGGAGGTCGCTCCCTTTGTCGAGACGGTTCCGGGGCCGACGACCGAGTGCTTTGCCGCGCTCGCGCGGAAACATGATTGCTACATCGTTGTCGGCATGCCGGAGGCCGACAGCGACGGCATCTATTTCAACTCTGCCGTGCTGATCGGACCCGATGGTGTGGTCGGCCGGCACCGCAAGTCGCATCCCTATATTTCCGAGCCGAAATGGGCGGCGGCGGGCGATCTCGGGCATCAGGTCTTCGACACGCCGATCGGGCGCATCGCGCTCCTGATCTGCATGGACATCCACTTCGTGGAAACCGCGCGCCTTGTCGCCCTGCAGGGCGCCGATGTGATCTGCCATATCTCGAACTGGCTGGCGGAGCGTACACCGGCTCCTTACTGGATCAGCCGGGCGTTCGAGAATGGCTGCTATCTGATCGAAAGCAATCGCTGGGGGTTAGAGCGCACGGTCCAGTTCAGTGGCGGCAGTTGCGTGATCGCGCCGGACGGAACTGTCACGGCGGTGATCGACGGCGGCGACGGGTTCGCGCTTGCCGACATGGATCTGGACGTAGCCCGCGCGCGGCGCGTCGGCGGTGAAGCCGTGTTCACCCAGCGCCGCCCCGAACTCTATGCGGGGCTGCTCTCCGATACGTTCAGCTGGAATCCCCGCGACTTTTTCAAGTTGTACGGTCACAAGCCCTGGCCGCCGGGGCAGACGTCGCGGGTCACGGTCGCACAGATGAGCCCCTGTGACGACATCGAAGCAAATCTCGCTTGCATGACGTCGCTTGTACGACAGGCGAAGCTCGAGGACAGCGCCGACCTCGTCGTGTTTCCGGAGCTTGCGCTGAGCGGCCTGACCGATCCCGGCGCGCAGGCGCAGCCTGTCCCGGGGGCGGTCACCGACCGGCTCTGCCGTTTGGCCGCGCAGCTCAAGATCTATGTTGTCGCAGGCGTCGCCGAGCGCGACTTCGATACAATCTACAACAGCGCCTGTCTGATCGGGCCTCAAGGCCTCGTCGCGGTTTATCGCAAGGTTCATCTGACGGAATCCGAGCGCGCCTGGGCGAGCCCTGGCGATGCCTGGGTCGTGGCCGACACGCCGGTCGGGCGCATCGGTCTTCTGATCGGTCATGATGCGTCGTTTCCCGAAGCGGGCCGCATCCTTGCGCTGATGGGGTGTGACGTCATCGTCTGCCCGGCAGCGATGAAGGGACGCTTCAGCACCCCGCATCCGGGATCGCTTGTGCCGCAGAACTATCCGATCCCGACCGGCGCCGATCCCTATCACTGGCACCACTTCCGGGTTCGCGCCGGCGAGAACAATTTGTTCCTTGCGTTCTCGAATGTGTTCGATCCCGAAAGCGGATATCCGGGCCTCAGTGGCGTGTTCGGCCCCGACAGTTTCGAGTTTCCGCGCCGCGAAGCCATCGCGGCGGATTCCGAGGGCACTGCGACGGCCGTCGTCGACACCACGAATCTCGACACTGTCTATCCGACCAACGTCGTGCGTCGGAAGGATCTGCTGGCGATGCGGATGCCGCACGGCTATCGCGCGCTGATCAAGGCCGCTGCGGATTAACACGCGCATTCAGAGCATCGCCATAACAACTTGGCGAGCAGCGTATTGCGGTATCTCAACCGCGCAGTGAGCTTTCAGATCAGGAGCGAGGGGGCGGTCGTCAAGATCGCCCCCCAGGCATCAGGTCTCCAGTTGCTTGCCGATCGGCAGGGCGCGGATGCGTTTGCCGGTTGCGGCGAAGATCGCATTCATCAGCGCGGGCGCGAAGGGAGGTACGCCGGGTTCCCCGACGCCGCTTGGCGGCGTGTCGGCGTCGACGGGCACGATATGCACGTTGGTCACGAGCGGTGCCTCGTCGATCCGGATCACGGGGAAGTCGTCAAAATTGCCCTGTTGCACCTTGCCGTCCTTGAAGCTGATCTCGCCATACTTGGCGAGACTGAGCCCCATGATGGCGGCGCCCTCGATCTGCGACTGGATGCGTTCGGGGTTGACGAAGGTGCCGCAGTCGATGGCGGTGTCGACCCGAGGCACGCTGAGCTTGCCCTTGTCGTCGACCGAGACTTCGACGATGGTCGCGATATAGCTGACGAAGCTGCGATGGACGGCAATTCCAAGCCCGTGTCCCTTCGGCACCGATCGGCCCCAGCCGCCCTTGTCAGCGACCAGTTCGACCACGCGGCGCAGGCGTGCCGTGTCGATCGGATAGCTGTCGAACGGCTCGCCGTAATTCCAGGGATCTTTCACAGAATCGAGATTGACGATCCGCGGAGAGCCGATCAGTTCCAACAGCATGTCCTTCTGGTCGCGGCCGGTGGCGTGAGCGAGTTCACCTACCATCGACTGAACCGCGAAGGCGCGCGGGATGTTCGACACCGAGCGGAACCAGCCGATCCGGGCATGCGCCGTGGCTTCCGGATTTTCGCATTGGATATTGGCGATCTCGAACGGCATGTCGATAAGCCCCATGCCGAGTTCGAATGGCGCCGCATGCACCGTGTTGGCTGCAAATGTCGAGGCGATCGAGGGCGCGACGCTGCGGTGCCGCCAGGCAATCACCTTGCCGCTCTTGTCGAGGCCCGCTTCGATGCGTTCAACCGAGACCGTGTGCAGGAAGTCGTGGCGAACGTCGTCTTCCCGTGTCCATTGCACCTTCACCGGTGAACCGATCGCCTTTGAAAGCAATGCGGCCTCGAGCGCAAAGTCGCACTTCGATTTGCGTCCAAAGCCGCCGCCCAACAGCGTGACATTGACGGTCACATTCGCCTCGGGAATGCCGAGGGTCTTTGCGACGTCTTCGCGCGTGCCGCCCGGACTTTGCACGGGCGCCCAAATCTCGGCCTTGCCGTCCCTGACGTCGGCGACTGCGACGGGCGTCTCCATGCTGACATGGGCCAGATGAGGCAGATAGTATTCACCGACAATCACCTTGTCGGCGCCTTTCAGCGCGGCGTCGACGTCACCCTCCTTGCGCACCACCAGGCCCGGCTTGCGCGCGGCTTCCTCGAGTTCGGTGCGATAGGCCGCCGAGTCGTATTTGCCGTTGGCGCCGTCGTCCCAGACGATCTTCAGGGCGTCGCGCCCCTTGATGGCCGCACCGGTGTTGCGCGCGATCACCGCGACGCCGCCGAGCGGCTGGAATTTGGACGGCCACGGCCAACCCTGCACCTCCATGACCTTCTCGACGCCGGATACTTTCATCGCTTCGCTTGAATCGAACGACTTAAGCTTGCCGCCGGTCACCGGCGGCCGCGCGATCACGGCATATTTCATGCCGGGAAGGCGGGTATCGCTGCCGTAATATGCAGCGCCGACGGTAATGTCGTGAAGATCGACAATGCCGATCTCGCCCTTGCCGAGATAGCGGAAGTCTTTCGGGTCCTTCAGCTTCAGGCCCGCGACATCAGGCACAGGCTCCCTTGCCGCATCGGCTGCCAGTTCGCCGAAGCCGAGACGGCGGCCGCTCGCGGCGTGGACCACCTCGTGGTTCACCGCCTTGACCTCGGTGGCCGGCACGCCCCATTTTTTGGCGGCGGCGGCTTCCAGCATGGCGCGCGCCGAGGCGCCGATCTGGCGCATCGGCATCAGATAATGCCGCGTGCTGCGCGACCCGTCGGTATCCTGATTGCCGTATTTGACTTCGTCGCCGTGCGCCTGCTGCACTTTCACGCGCGACCAGTCGGCTTCCATCTCCTCGGCGACAACCAGCGGCAGGCTGGTCCGGACGCCCGTTCCCATCTCCGAACGGTGCGCCACGATCGTGACGGTCCCATCGGATGCGATGGCGACGAACACGCGCGGGTCGACCACGGTGCCGTGCGGCATCGCGCCGGCGCCGGTCTGATAGGCGGCGAACGCCTGACGCGACGTTACCGGAGCGGCGAGCACCAGCCCGCCCGCGATGCCGAGAGTCTTGAGGACACTGCGACGGGAGATTTTCTCGACCTTGATGCGGGCCTCGATGCCGCGAAGCCTATCGGGATTTGTGATGATGTTCATGATCAGGCCCCCGTCGAAGCGAGTTGGACCGCGTTTTCAATACGCTGGTAAGCTCCGCAGCGGCAGATGTTGCCCGCCATCGCTTCGCGTATCTGATCGCGTGTGGGTTTTGGATTTTCCATGAGGAGTGCTGCGGCCTGCATGATCTGGCCGGCCTGGCAATAGCCGCATTGCGGGACATTTCCCTGACGCCAGGCCTTCTGCACGGCATGGTCGCCGGTGGGATGAAGGCCTTCGATCGTCGTGACCTCGCGACCGACCACGTCGGAAACCGACGTGATGCAGGAGCGCACCGCCTGCTTATCCACGATGACCGTGCATGAACCGCAGAGCGCCTGGCCGCAGCCGAATTTCGTGCCCGTCAAACCGATTTCATCGCGGAGAAACCAGAGTAGTGAAAGATCCGGGTCGCCGTCCCAGTCTCGTGCCTCACCATTGATCTTGAGCTTGATCATGATCGTTCCTCGCTCTTCATAAGCATTGATGTCATTCGGCGTGAGCGAGAACATGTTTCCTAACCGCTCGACGCCGTCGCTTTCCCCGCATCGTTTCGTGCAAAACCGGGATTTCCGAGCACCGCGGGACGGGCCGCGCGATCTGGTTGAATCCAGACCCGAAGCCATCCTTCCGTTCCGGCGCGAGCCGTGTTCGTCTAGGCGCGATGGCTTCGCGCGGGACATTATCAGAGAGCATTCAAAGTCGAATTCACAACGAGTTGTTGCCAATCGTATTTGGCGAAAATGAACCTGCTTCGGGATGCTCCTTCCTTTGGTCAGGGACCCTTACGCAGTGCAGCGAACAGGCCGGAGTTTCGCGGGATTGGGAGGGGTGCCGTCGAAATCGACGGAGGAGCATTTAGGGTTTCGGTCCGCAGGTTCGTTTGCCGGCGCGAGGTCCGCGGGCCAATTCGACGGTGCATGCTGCAGTTGCTCAGTGAGGCATTCGCGTTGCTTCACACGCCAATCCAGCGCGGCCTAGTCTGACAGAGAAGGGCTTTGTCCGGCAGAGAAGGACCCTCGTCCGCCACTCGCGGCGGGTTCCGTTTTCTCCTTGTCAAACCAACCCGATCGGATCAGATTTAAAGCGCACCGGCCTTCTTTAAATGCGTCGGTTGAAGTCAACAATAAAATCCGGGGCGGGAACATGAATAGATTTTCTATCGTATGCGCCGCATTGGTCGGCGCGGCAGGATTATTCACGGGACCTGGTTTCGCGCAGCAGGAAGTCAAACAGGACGCCAAGTCGGCGTCGGGCCAGGCCAAGGTTTCTCCAGTTACCCAGCAGCAGCTCAACTCAGCAGACAAGAACTCGACCAATTTTCTGCTGACCAACGGCAATTATGCCCAGACGCGTTTTTATCCCGCGAAGCAGATCGATCGCGACAACGTCAAGAACCTGCACGTCGCGTGGATCTTCCAGACCGATGTCAAGGAGTCGCTGGAGACCTCGCCGATCGTCGTCGACGGCGTGATGTTCGTGACGACATCGTTCAGCCACGTCTATGCGCTCGACGCCAAGACCGGCGAACAGCTCTGGCACTATAATCACAAGATGGGGCCGATCACGGTCTATTGCTGCGGTCCCAACAATCGTGGCGTCCAGGTGCTCGGCGACCTCGTCTATCTCGCCACGCTGGACTCCAAATTGATCGCCCTCAACGCCAAGACCGGCGAGGTCGTCTGGAAGACCGACATCGCCGATCCGGAACTGGGCTACAGCGAAACGATGGCGCCGACCGTCATCAAGGACAAGGTTCTGATCGGAACGAACGGCGGCGAATACGGCATCCGCGGCTTCGTGAGGGCCTATGATGCGAAGACCGGGAAGCTGCTGTGGAACTTCAACACCATTCCGGAGAATTCGGTCGGCGTCTGGGCGACCAAGGACGCGACCGGCCGGGACATGCATCGCGATATCCAGGCCGAAAAGGACCAACTGGCCAAAACCGGCGACCCCTACCAGAAGCTTGGCGGCGGCGTTTGGCAAAATCCCGCCGTCGATCTCGCCACCAACCGCATCTATTTCTTGGTCGGCAATCCCTCGCCCGATCTCGATGGTTCGATCCGCCCCGGCGACAATCTGTACACGAACTCGCTGGTTTCGCTCGATCTCGACACCGGCAAATATGTCTGTCACTTCCAGTACATCGCACACGACGTGTGGGACCTCGATGCGGTGAGCCCGGCGGTGCTGGTGGACGTGAAGGGCAAGGACGGCAAGACCATCCCGGGCGTGATCCATGCCGGCAAGACCGGCCATATCTACGTTCATGACCGGAAGGACTGCAGCCTGATCCGCTTCTCGGATGCCATGGTGCCGCAGGAGAACATGTGGGTTCTGCCCACCAAGGAAGGTGCCCGCATGCTTCCCGGAGCGAACGGCGGCGTCGAGTGGTCGCCGATCGCGACCGATCCCGGACAGGAGCTGGCCTACGCCATCAACCTGCATCAGCCCATGAACTACTTTGTCGAGAACTCGCCGTATCCGAACGGCAAGTTGTGGCTGGGCGGCGCCTTCAAGGCGATCCCGGGCGAGACGCAGTCCGGCAACATCACCGCGGTCAACTATAACACCGGCAAGATCAAGTGGCAGGTGAAGACGCCGGAGCCGATGATCGGCGGTATTCTCGCCACCGCGGGCGGTCTTGTTTTCACCGGTGAAGGCAATGGCAAGTTCGCGGCCTACAATTCGTCCAGCGGCAAGGAGCTCTGGAGCTTCCGCGCCGGTGCCGGCGTCAACGCGCCGCCCTCCAGCTACATGGTCGGCGGCAAGCAATATATCGTGGTCGGTGCGGGCGGCAACACCCAGGTCGACTTCCGCCGCGGCAACAATATTATCGCATTCTCGCTGAACTGAGCGCGGCAACGATTATCGACGGGAAGCGGGACCGGTTGCGGCCCCGCTTCTTTTTGTCAGCTTCTGATTTTCACAGGATCGGGTCGGATTGGTGGGCGGTAAGTTGAAATTTTGCATGCCCGGCGTCATCGCGCTGGCGCTCTTGAGCGGCTGGAAGACGGCGTTGGGGGCGCAAAGTATCGAGCAAAAGACCCAGATTTGCGCCCGCTGCCATGGCGCGGACGGCAAGCCGGTCGACAAGACGATTCCCATCATTTGGGGACAACAGGCCGGCTATATCTATATCGAATTGCGCGATTTCAAGCGCGGCGACCGCAAGAGCGACATCATGCAACCGATCGCTTCGTCACTGGAGCGGCAGGACATGCTCGATATCGCGGATTATTTCTCGAAAAAACCATGGCCCGATCTTGGCCAGCCGCGCGCGTCCAAGGAGATCTCCATCCGCGCCGTGAACGCCAATCAATCGATCGGGTGTACCGGCTGCCATCTCGATCATTTCCAGGGCTATGGCACGGTGCCGCGGTTGGCGGGCATGGGCAGGGATTACCTGGCAAAACAAATGACCGACTTCCGCAGCCGTGCGCGCGGCAACAATCCCGGCATGTCCGACCTCATGCTTGCCACGCCTCCCGACGACCTTGCGGCGCTGGCGGAATATCTGGCGGGGTTGTGAGCGTGTAATCCAGTCGGGAGTCGCCGCCCTGGAAATCACATTACGGCACCGTCAACCGCTCCCGCAGCGACGACAGCACGGTAAGATCCGCGGCGCGCTTTCCGGCCTTGTCCTTGAGCGCGGGATCGGCGCCTCGTGCGAGCAGCAAGCCGGCGAGCTCGGCGTGGCCGCCTTCGGCCGCGATCATGAGCGCGGTGCGGCCGCGGTTATCCCGATCGTCGATGCGCGCGCCGGCGTCCAGGAGATACGAGACAATCGTCATGGCCTGCGCCTCCGGAACTCCCTCGTCCGGGCCGGACGCCCACATCAGCAAGGTGAGATCATTGGGATAGCGGGCGTTGACATCGATATTTCGCGCCATCAACCGCTTCACGATGTCGAACCGTGCAGCTGCCACGGCATAGACGATCGGCGGCTTGCCGGTGTCGTCGGGCGCGCGCTCGTCAGCGCCGTGGGCGAGCAACGCGTCGAAAATGATGTCGTTGCCGGCATAGGCGGCGGCGGCGATCGGGGTTATTCCGCTGCGTCCGGTGATTTTGACGTCGGCGCCGCGTTCGATGAGCCGTTGCGCGATTAGGATATGGCTGCCTTCTGCGGCCATGTAGAGCGCGGTGGACCCGGCGAGATTGCGGGCATCGATCGGCGCGCCCCGCGCCAGCAGCAGGTCGACCAAACTGAGATGGCCGGCCTTCGCGGCATGACTGAGAGGCCGGGCGCCAAGCCGGTCGCGCGCATCGACTGACGCGCCCTGGTCGAGCAGTTGCGTCGCCAAATCGAGGCAGTTGGCGTCGACCGCCGAGAACAGCGTCAGCGACACTTCCACAGCCGTAATCTGCGGTTTGGCGATTTCGTAGCGGCGCGCCAGTCCCTGGCAACGCTCGGAGTCCGCGGCACCGGCTGTCGTTCCTGCGCTCGCGAGCGCAATCGCGATCGAGCACAGAAGAAAGAGGTGGCGATGCACGGCGATCTCTCCCAAGGCCGGTTTGCCCGTTGGATTGCTCCTTGGGCGCGAGCGTGGCACGGCGGCAAGCCCATGCCAAGGAGGGGCCGCATTTCGAAAGCCAAGGGGATTTCGCACCGCATCATAGATGATCGGGCTGGCGCGTTTTCCGCCGTTCAACCTGGTTATCGGCAGGCATCATTGCCCGCCTCAGGGATGGCCAGAAAGGTGATGGTGGCTGGCGCGAACGTGAGGGTATCGGAGGCGGCCGGAACGCCGGCGATGGTCGGAAGCTCATCGGCCGCGGAAAGCGCCAGCGGATGGCCATTTAGCCGGACATGCGCATCCAGCAGGTTCGCGGCGTCCAGCGTGTAGCGGACCGACGCCGTCGGGAGCCTGAGCGCCCGCGGCGCATTGCGGTCGGTATTGATGACCAGAAGCGCCACGCCGCCTGGCGCGCCCCTTTGGCAATGGGCGTAGACGTGAAGTCCGGATTGTATCGGTACACCGGTGTCGAGCACCGTGGTTCCCATCATTTGCCGCCACAACAGCGCGCCCCAGTAATTCGGCCTTGGCTGCAGCGCTCTTTCATCGAGCAGGCCGTAATCGCTTGCCGCCAGTGTATTGTGCATGACGACCTGAACGCCGGCTCTTGCCAGCCGCCCGAGCTGATCGAGATAGCGGAACGTATCCAGGAAGGTCGCGGCCCACGGGTTTCCGCCGCACGCGGCGTCCGCGGTTTCCGTGAGCCAGATCGGCTTGCCCGGTTCGAATTTGTCTCGAAGCGCCCGATAGAAAGTCAGCGTCCGGTCCGTACCGGAGAGCCAGTTTTCGGAAAGGGCTGCCTCCGGCGTGCTCTTGCCGATGCACCGCTCCGACAGGGTTCCGTAGTAATGATAGGAAATTGCGTCCAGCCCGGGCTCGGAGGCGGCGACCAGCTCAGCCGCCGCTCGGGAATCGCTGACCGTGCCGGCACCGAGGATCAACGTTTCGGGCGCCGCTTGTTTCATGAACGAGCGGAATGATGCAAAATCCCTCTTATAGGCGGTCGCGTCGTAGCCTGCCGGTGCGCCGCCCATCTCGGCGAGATCAGGCTCGTTCATGAATTCAGCGGCTGCAATGTTGCCGCCGATCGAACGCGTATAGGCGAGGAGGCCACTGGCCTGATCCGGCTTCCAGGCGCCGGCGGCGTCGCGGACGCCTGGGCTTACCGCGAAGGATGTCACGATCCGCGCGTCCACCGCTTGCGAGAACTCGACGACGCCGCGCCATTGGGGGCGGGTCAAAATGCCGTTGAAGCCCGCCGGAGGCGTCTGCGGTGCGATGTCCTGGTCTGCAAAATCGGTGCTGTTGGCCCAGGTGCCGCTAACGCGCATATAAGCCGGCGCCAGCGCCGCGGCGAGTTTTCGCAAGCGGGGATTGGCGAGATCGATCGGCGGCCGGTATTGGTATAATTTCGGGTCCATGCCCGGCGGCGTGTCCGATCCGGATCGCGGCGGCGGCGTCGACTGATTGCCCGGTTTCGACCGATAGGGCTTCCAGAATCTTCCGCCGGTCACCTCGATCATTTCGATGTTGTAGGACTGGAAGCGCGGGTCGACCGTGCCGATGCGGGGCATGCTCGAGGGCGCGATGTCAGGCGTTTCGGCGAGAGCACCGCAACAGCAGGGGATCGTCAGCCACGCGAGCGCCAGCAAGCCACGGAGTTTCGCGGTATGATTGCGCACGTGCAGTTCCTCCCATCCTTCGCGCCTCGCTTGGGCAGGATGACATCAGCGCAATCCCGGTCAATGTCCTGCCTTGCGATTGCGCCGGTCGATCCGGGCCGGATTTGATTTGCCATGTCCACGGGGATGTCGAATGATCGCAGCGAAGGCCGCGACCGTGCGGCACCGCAAAACAAGAATGCGGTTCGAACCTGCAGGGAGGCCCAGCTTGACTCGCTCGGCGCGTGAGTTTGCCTGCTGCGTTGCGATGATTCTGGCGGTGTCCTCGACACGGCCCGCCTTCGCGCTCGACCCCCGCTATCCGGATTGGCCTTGCCAGCAATTGAAGGTCCCGGAGATCTCGATCGCCAGTGTCTGGACGGGCCCTCCGATCGAGGCCACCGACAAGGAGAAGCCCCTCGATCCCAAGGAAGCGGAACTCGTGGCGCGTCTAGCGGCGCGCCGCACCGCCATCGAGGATGCGCGGAAACTGATCGCGGAGTTCGTGGTCGGGACCAACGAGGAGAAACAGGAAAAGGCAAAGCGGTTGTTCGCGGCGTTGTATGCGACGCTCAACGCGCAGCGCGAGGAGGTAATGAACGGGATCGAGCGCTTTTCACGCAAGCAGAAGGCCATGGCCGACGAAATCCGCGAGCAAGCCCGGAAGATTCGGGAAATGCAGGACGCGTCCAGCGCCGATCCGGCGAAGAGCAGCGAACTCGCCAGTCAACTCTCCTGGCAGACCCGCATTTTCGATGACCGGCGGAAATCGACTGCCTATGTCTGCGACGTGCCCGTGCTGATCGAGAAGCGGCTATTTGACCTGGCGAGTGCGATTCAGGGCGACTTGGGCGCCGACCAGCCGGCCAAATGAAGACTCGTCCTTCGTCTCCCGGCCAGCACGAGCCCAGCTATTGGTCCGGACGGGGTTCCGGCGTGGAATCCTGCAGCGGAAGCAAGGCGGCCTGCCAGCCGTCGGTCCCTTCGGGATACCAGGCGACATTGGAATAGCCGAGCGCGAGCGCGCGCTTGGCCGCGTTCCACGACATCCAGCAATCCGCCAGACAATACAGAACGAGCATTCTAGTGCGATCGCCATGGCTCGCCTTGTCCAGGCCTTTCGCGAAATAGCCGGCCATGCTGGACGCGAGTTCGCCATAGCCGGTATCGGGCAGCCAGATGCTGCCGGGAATATTGGCGCGCGGCTTGTCGCGCCAAAGCGTTCCCGCCGGCAGGTCACGCGGTCGCGGCGGCCGCGGCAGCACATCGACAAAGCTGGCCGAATGGCCGCGCCAGATCGCTTCCGCTTCGTCCGTTCCGATCACCTTGGCGCCGTGCAGCGCCGCAGGAACCGGCGCGCGATAATTTTCGAGACGATAACCTTCCGGTTCAGGCACCTCGGCAGTCGCGGCTCCCGGGGCTGCGACGAGGATCGTCACGAGCGCCAGGCGGAAGACGGGCGCCGTCATGGCCGCTTGGAAAGCGTATCGGCCGTGATCGGCATATTGGTCTCATCCAGTATCGGAATGTTGTAGCTGATCAGCAGCTTGTTGATCTCTGCCTGATTTTCCATGATGAGCTTGTTGAGCGTGCGTTTCCACTCCTGGTCCGTCGGGCGCACCGCCATGCCGATACGGAAGCTCATCGGCGGACCGGTCGTTTCCTTGGTGAGCGGTGTGACGACGAAGGGTGGGCTCGCCTTGCTGGCATAATAGCCGGCCATCGGCCCCCACAGGATGCCGCAGTCGATATCGCCTTTGGCGAGGTCGTCCATCATGGCTTCGGCGGAAGAATCCGCACGGGTATCGATGAACAGCGGATAGGACTTCGCGTTGGTCAACAGGCCATTCGCCGCCATGTTCGTGCTCGGTGGTGTTCTCGCGACAACGCCGATTCGTTTATCCCTGAGTTTTGGATCGCCGATTTTCGTGACATCCTCCAGGCCGCTCCCACGTTTGGTGACCAGCGCGTATGTCGTCCGGTAGTAGGGGACCGTCGCCTGCGCCTGGTCATCGCCTTGGGGAAATCCCATGATGATGTCGCACCGGTACGATCCCAGCGTCATCCGCACGAAGCCGGTTGCCTGCGGGAAATAGGTGTAACTGAGCTTCTTGCCGAGCTTGGCGGCGAAGAGTTCGGCGAGCTTGTTTTCGAATCCCTCGCCTTTGTCATTGGAGAACGGCAGATTGCGCGGATCGCCGCAGGCGCGAAACACGTCGGGATCGACAAGTTCGAGCGCGCCTTTATCGCTGGCCTGGGCGTAGGCCTCGACTGGCCGCATGGCGATAAGGCCGCACGCGACGATGCCGAGCAGGGTCGGCAGGACGATCGCCCTCCTCGATATGCGAGGCATCGGCGTCGGCCGTGTTCCGGCACGTTTCGACATCATTTAACTCCCGTACAACTGGTTTCGGCCTGCTTGGCCGCCTCAGGCTTGTCTTCGTGCTTGGGTGGACGGCCGCCGGGAATGGCGCCGTTGGCCCGCGCGCGCAGGTACACGTAGATGTCGTCGAGGAAGCACATCACGTTCGAGTTTTCGGCGAATGACGGCATGACCTTGTCGTTGGCGGCATCGACGTTCTTGCGGCCGTTGGTCACGACATTGTTGAAGTCGACATAGCTGAGCGTCTTCAGCGACTCCGCCAGCGCCGGCGCGTAGCTCGATCCCTCGCCGTTCGGACCGTGGCAGACGTGGCAGTCCGAATGATAGCGGCGAAAGCCGGAATAGGTGTACCAGTCGACGGTTCCGTCCTCGCTGACCTTGTAGGTTGGATTGCCGTCCTTGTCGGCGTATTTGCCGCTGTCGGATGAAGCCACCGCCGGATCGCCCGATCCGTCGGCACAAGCGGCCGTGCCGGCAAAGGCGATCGCCAGGATGACGAACGCGAATTTCCAGGGATTGATCCTCACGCAGCTGTCCTTGTGCATTTCCAAATTGGGGCCGGATAAAAAATCGGCGCGCAGCACAACCGCGGCGCGCCGATCCATGGTTATCTTGCCGTGACGTCGCACCACCTATTGGTTGGGCAATGCAAATACCGTCAATGTCCCGCCCAGCGAGGTATAGGACGCCAGACCCGCATAGCCGCCGACGGCGCCAAGGCCCGCCGTATCGACGGTCTTGTCCTTGGTCGGCAACTTGCCCTGATCGACCGCGCCATGCCAGGCGGCGGCGTTTTCAGGCTGCAGCAGACCGGCCGCAAGACCGATACCGGCCCAGCCGCCGACCCCGGACAGCACCGCGACGTATTGCTTGCCGCCGTGTTCGTAGGTCATGACGTTGCCGATGATCCCGGACGGGGTCTTGAACTTGTAGAGTTCCTTGCCCGTCTTGGCGTCGACCGCCTTCAGATAGCCTTCGAGCGTGCCGTAGAACACCACGCCGCCGGCCGTCGCCAACGCGCCGCCCCACGCGGAGAACTGCTCCTTGTTGGACCACACGATCTTGCCGGTCTTGCCGTCCCAGGCGATGAAGTTGCCCATGTTGGTCTCGCCCTTGGGCGGGTACATCGCCACGGCGGCGCCGACATAAGCCTGGCCGGCCGTGTAGGAGACCTTGTAGGGCTCATAGTCCATGCAGACATGGTTGGTGGGGACGTAGAACAACTGCGTGTCCGGGCTATAGGCCGCGGGCTGTTCGTCCTTGGTGCCGAGCGCCGCCGGGCAGATGCCCTTGGAGTTGGTGTCCTCACCATTGTGCTGGGTCGAATAGGCGTCGACGACCAGCGGACGGCCGTAGGTCTTGGACGACTTGTCCATGTCGACCTTGGTGGCCCAGTTCACCACCGGATCGAACTTTTCCGCGACCAGCAATTCGCCGGTGGCCCGGTCCAGCGTGTAGCCGAAGCCGTTACGGTCGAAATGGGTGAGCAGTTTCCTCGGCGCGCCATTGATGGTCTGATCGGTGAGGATCATTTCGTTGACGCCGTCGAAGTCCCATTCGTCGTGCGGGGTCATCTGGTAGACCCATTTGACCGCGCCGGTATCGAGATCACGCGCCCAGATCGACATCGACCAGCGGTTATCGCCGGGGCGCTGCACCGGGTTCCAGGTCGAGGGATTGCCGGAACCGTAATAGACGAGGTTCAGCTGCGGATCATAGGAATACCAGCCCCAGGTGGCGCCGCCGCCGATCTTCCACTGGTCGCCCTGCCAGGTGGATGTCGAGGAATCCGGTCCGACGGGCTTGCCGAGCGACGTCGTCTTGACGGGGTCGATCAGCGTGTCGGAGTCCGGCCCTTCCGAAAAACCGCGCCAGACAAGCTTGCCGTCCGCGATGTTGTAAGCGCTGACCCAGCCGCGAACGCCGAATTCGCCGCCGGAAACGCCCACCAGGACCTTGTCCTTGTAGACGAACGGAGCGTCCGTGCCGGACTGACCCTTGCCGGCCTCGCCATCCATGACGGACCAGACTTTTGCGCCGGTCTTGGCGTCGAGTGCGATGAGCGTGGTGTCGGCCTGATGCAGGAAGATCTTGCCGTCGGCGTAGGCGACGCCGCGATTGACGGTGTCGCAGCACATGATCGGGATGACGTTGGGATCCTGCCTGGGTTCATACTTCCAGAGGATCTTGCCTTCGTTGTTCAGGTCGAGCGCATAGACCGTGTTCGGGAACGGCGTGTGCACATACATCGTGTCGCCGACCACCAGCGGTCCGCCCTCGTGGCCGCGAAGCACGCCGGTCGAAAACGTCCAGGCGACCTGCAGCTTGCCGGCGTTGGATGCGTTGATCTGGTTGAGCTTGGAATAGCGGGTGTTGGCGTCATCGCCTTGCTGCATCACCCACTGCTTGGGATCTTTGGCCAACAGGTCCAGTGCCGCATCGGCGCGCGCAGCAAGATTCTGCGCGGCCAACAGGCCGAACACCGAGGTTGTCAGGATTAGATATTTCTTCATCGCTTCCTCCCTGGGTTTTTGCCTAGAGGGTCGCTGACGCTCCTTGGAACATGGATCCACGGGACGTCTTCCGCCCTCTCTTGGATTAATTCTCCCGGCACCGTGTCACGGTATGTGTAACGTTATCACGGGCTCTGAGTCTAAAGTGCGGCGAAGAGTGCCGCCTCAGTCTTCGCAACACCTGAGTCTTCGCAACACCTGAGTCTTCGCAACACCTAAGTCTTCGCAACGACGGGTCCCCGTTCGCCGTTGCTCATGAAGTTCGAAGCAAAAAAAGCTTATGTAAGTCTTTGGATAGAAGCAAGTTTGATTTGCGATCTCTTGCAGCGCAACGTAACCGAGAACAGATGAATGGGCCCCGCATGCACGAGAGGGAAACCGTACTTGCACGAGGGGGAAACGCGCTTGCACCAGAGGGAAAAATTTCTATCGCTCGAGCGAAAAAGTGAAAGGCGGGAAAGTGCCGATTTGTAGGAGCCCGCGGTCTCTCTCCGAGATTTGGCGCGCCCATTTTTCTGCGCTCGCGGAGTGGGCAATGCGTTTCGTGGGCATCGTGCTCGCGACGCCTCTGGTTTTGATTCTGCATGGCGGCGAAGCCAGCGCGCAGCAACTGCCGACCCCGTTACCTGTTTCGGAACTGGCGCCTGGTGTCTACGTCCACATCGGCAACATCGATATGATGAACGAGGCCAACCAGGGCGACGCCGCCAATGTCGGCTTCGTTATCGGCGACGAGGCGGTTGCGGTAATCGATACCGGCGGCAGTGCACGCGAAGGGGCGCGCCTGCTGGCCGCGATCCGCGCGGTGACGGCGAAACCGGTGCGCTATGTCGTCAACACGCATGTTCATCCCGATCACATCTTTGGCAATGCGGCCTTCGCAGCCGAGGGAACCGTCTTTGTCGGGCACCGGAATCTGCCGCGCGCGCTGGCGGCGCGGGGCGAGTTTTATCTGAAGTCATTTCGCCCGGTACTCGGCGATGCACTCATCGAGGGCGTGAGGATCGTGCCGCCCACGCTGCTCGTCGACGACGAAATGCAGCTTGATCTCGGCCGGCGAATATTGACGCTGAAGGCGTGGCCACCCGGGCATACCGACAACGACCTGACGGTCCTCGACGTCTTGAGTTCCACGCTGTTCGCCGGCGATCTCCTGTTCGTTGAGCACATTCCGGTGCTCGACGGCAGCATTCGCGGCTTCCTCGCCGATCTCGATGCGCTGCAGCACACTTCCGTTCAGCGTGTCGTTCCCGGCCATGGCCCTGCGGTCAGTGACTGGCGAGCCGCCGTTAGCGAGGAACGGCGCTATTTCGAGGGCCTTGTCGGGGAAGTACGCGGCCTCGTTGCCCAGGGGGTGCCCCTCACCAGCGCGGCAAGAGAAGCCGGCCGAAGTGAACAGTCGCATTGGTTGCTGTTCGAGGAATACCGTTCGCGCAACGTCATTGCCGCGTTCGGGGAGCTTGAATGGGAATAACGCTACTGTTTTCCCTTGTCATGCGAGCGCGGCTTGCCGCTTGCTGGGGGAGTGTTATAGGTTCGTGCTGCTTCATTATGGAAATGGAACTCGACGATGTCGATTTTCTCCAGAGTGATCGTCCCGGCCTTGGTCGCCGTGCTGTATGTTGCGGCGCCGCCGGCCGCGCATGCCCAGGCTGCGAGTGCCGCCGGCCAGGATCAGCCTTCGGAAGAAACCTGGAACAGCATCAAGGGCGATATCTTCAAGAATCGTCCCATTCTCGATGGCGCCGGCCTGGTCATTCTCGACGCGCCCCGGCGAGCGGAGGATTCCGCGATCGTGCCGATCGGCATGCGCGTCGATTTTGCCGCCGACGACAAGCGCATGCTCAAGTCCCTGACGCTTGTGATCGACGAGAACCCCGCGCCTGTCGCCGGAGCGTTTACGTTCGGTCCACGCTCCGGCGTGACGTCAATCTCGACGCGCGTTCGGGTCAATAGCTATTCCTATGTACGGCTGGTCGCCGAACTCAGCGACGGCCAGCTCTACGGCGTCAAGGCTTTCGTGAAGGCGTCCGGCGGATGCTCCGCGCCGGCGTCCTCGAACGCCGATGCCACCCGATCAATGTTAGGGCAGATGAAATTCCGCACTTTCCGGAACGAGTCCGCCGCGCTGCCGGAGGGCCAGCTCATGCTGCGCCATCCGCAGAATTCGGGCCTCCAGATGGACCAGCTGACGCGGCTCTATATACCGCCCTTCTTCATCGAGAACCTGAAGATCTGGCAGGGCGACGATCTAGTGCTGGCGATGGATGGCGGGATCGCGATCTCGGAAGATCCGAATATTCGTTTCAACTATCGGCCCAACGGCGCCGCCAAGTTTCGGGTCGAAGCCGTCGATACCGGCCAGGAAATGTTCCGGGACGAATGGTCGATCGAAAAAACGATGCTGTAGCGGCTTAGGCGCGGCGAATTCCGTTCAGAAGCAGCGAATCTCCGCTTCCGCCTGGGCCCGGCGGAAATCCTGCAACGCCAGCTTGGCCTGCTCGGTCGTTCGAAATTCGGACCCGACCGGCCCCGTGACCTGCGACATCGAGAGAATTGTCTCGGTGGTCACGTAATGGTCGTAAGGGATGATCGACGCAATCACGTCGATCGAGCAGGAACACTTCTGCAGGAGTTCCTGCGTTTCGCCGTTGGCTTTCATGCAGGCGAAGACATACTCCGCGCGCGCCGATGTCGGATAGTCATTGAGGTCCTCGGCCATCGCGTTCGACATCGCGGCCACAATTGCGGCGGCAAGCAGGCCGCTTGATCGGAGCAGGCTGGACAACCGAACCATCGTCAACGCCCTTCGTCACTCGCCGTCCGCCGTTGATGTATCCGGTGGAATGCCGGAAGTTCGGTGCGCTGCAACACAAACATCAAACGGATCTGCCCGCCCAAATAATTTGTCAGGATCGCCAAAGCGGGTCAAGCTTGGGTCGGCGAACTTGCCGCAGGCAATGCGGTAGGTTACATCGCCGGCTTCGAACCCCAGAGGTCTGCGTGTCCAGCGTGACATATTTCATCGGCGGTCGACGGCACGGCGCTCGAGGTTCCGAAATTTCTGCTTGCCGGTCTTTCGGATCGGCGCGGACCTTTCGGGAATGCTGATGCCGGCTTCCGCGTTCGCTCAAACCCCCGCGCTTGAGATCGACCACGTCAGCCATCGTTACGGCACGCGGGTAGCGCTGAACGATGTCAGCCTGACCGTCGGGCAGTCGTCCTTTACCGTGCTGTTGGGATTGAACGGCGCCGGGAAGTCGACGCTGTTTTCGCTGATCACACGTCTCTATGCGATACGGTCGGGTCAAATCCGCATCTTCGGGCACGATGTGGCGCGCGAGCCGGGCGCGGCCTTGAGCAAGCTCGGCGTCGTGTTCCAGTCCCGCGCGCTCGACATCGACATTTCGGTGCGGCAGAACCTGATGTATCATGCTGCGCTGCACGGCATCGCCTCGAGCCGGGCCAAGGAATTGATTGCGCAGGTCCTGGACCGCGTGGCAATGGCCGATCGCAGCCTGGAACGGGTCGGAAATCTCTCGATCGGGCAGATGCGCCGCATCGAGATTGCCCGCGCGCTGCTGCACCAGCCCCGCCTGCTGTTGCTGGACGAGCCGACGGTCGGCCTCGATATCAAGGCGCGCGCGGACATTCTCGATCATGTTCGCGGGCTGTCGAAGGAGGAGGGCATCGGCGTGTTGTGGGCGACGCATCTGATCGACGAGGCCGGTGCCGGCGATGATGTCGTGGTCCTGCATAAGGGCAAGGTTCTCGCCCATGGCGCGCTCGGCGACGTCGTCGCGGGATGCGGTGGTGTTGACCTGCGCGATACGTTCAACCGGCTGACAGGGACTGCGGACCGGAACGAACTGGAGACCGCCAGATGACCGCCATCGCAGACACCATCGACAGGCACAGTTTTTCGCCGGCGCAATATTTCATCTGCCTCAAGGGCATCGTCTGGCGTGAGGCGCTGCGCTTCATCCACCAGCGCGAACGCTTCGTTTCCGCGCTGGTGCGCCCCCTGGTGTGGCTCTTCATTTTTGCCGCCGGATTTCGCCAGGTGCTCGGCGTCTCGATCATCCCGCCCTACGAGACCTATGTACTCTACGAGGTGTACATCACGCCCGGGCTGATCGCGATGATCCAGCTATTCAACGGCATGCAATCGTCGCTGACCATGGTCTATGACCGCGAGACCGGTGGAATGCGCACGCTGCTGGTCAGCCCGTTCCCGCGCTGGTGGCTGCTCGCCTCGAAGCTGCTGGCGGGTACGCTGGTCTCGGTGCTGCAAGCCTATGCCTTCCTGCTGATCGCCTGGTTCTGGGAGATCGAGGCGCCGCCGCTCGGCTATCTGGCGCTGCTGCCGGCGTTGCTGCTCAGTGGGTTCATGCTTGGCGCGCTGGGAATGCTGATTTCGTCGCTGATCAAGCAGCTTGAGAATTTCGCCGGCGTCATGAATTTTGTTATTTTCCCGATGTTCTTTGCATCCTCGGCGCTCTACCCGCTCTGGCGCGTCAAGGAATCGAGTCCGCTGCTGTACTATATCTGTGAAGCCAATCCCTTCACGCATGCGACGGAACTGATCCGCTTTGCGCTTTACGAGCAGGTCGCATGGGTCTCCCTGGCCGTCGTTCTCGGTTGCGCTGTCGTGTTTCTGTTCGGTGCGATCCTCGCCTACGATCCCTCGCGCGGCTTTCTGGCCCGCCGCAATAATCCGGGCGGTTGAACCGAGACGTTTTCAAAGCTTCAGAAGGTAGCCCTCAGGCCGGCATAAAAGGCGCGGGGGCGTGCCGGGCTGACCGAACGTGCGTCCGTGAACGGCGCGCCGCCATTGGCGAAATTCGGAACGGCGTCGGTATTGAAGAACGTTCCGTAGGTCGCGTATCGGTTATCGAAAATGTTGTCCGCCCGCGCATAGATCTGGAACGTTTTGTCGATCTGATACGAGGCATGCAGGTTGAAGACCGCATAAGAAGGTAGTCGCTGCGCCTGGTTGGATTCGTCGCCGACGAAGTACTGGCTGTCGACGAACAGCGCATCGCCCCCGAGCTTGAATGCGTCGGTGACGGAATAATCGAAGCCGGCCTTGATCCGGTTGCGCGGAATGGCCGGAATGCGGTTGCCCGGGAGAATCTGGACGTTGCCATTGGCGTCGGCGAAGGGGCTGTTGGAGCCAACCTGCAGCGTGTCGAGGAATCGCGCGTCCACCAGCGCATAGCTGGCGTAGACCTGCAGCGTGCTCGACTTCAGATTAACTTCGGCTTCGATGCCCTGGCGGCGGGTCCGGCCGACGTTCTGGAAATAGCCGAAGCCCTGCAGGACCGGGCTGGGAATGGCGAGGATGTCGTCGGAATTATCCGAGCGGAACGCGCCGAGCTTCCAGCCCAGCGTGCCGATGTTGAGATCCCTGGTGCCGCGGAGGCCGGCTTCCACGGTGCGGGACACCACTTGTTTCAACGGCGGGTCGGAAACCAGGAAGGCCGCGACAATGCAGGGATGCGCGGGATCGGCGCATCCCAGTTCAAGCGGGGTGGGCGCGCGGTTGGCTTCGGAATAACCGGCATAGGCCGTTAGTCCCTGGGTGATCTTGTAGGTGCCGCCGATGATCGGATTAAAGCGGGTGTAGGTATCGCTGCCGTTGAGCGAGGTGCCGATCTGGTCTTGCAGGCTGATGTTAGCGACGTTGAAGCGGCCGCCGCCGGTGAGTGCGAACGCATTCGTGACGTCGAACGTATCGAGCGCATAAAGCCCGGTATACTGATTGGTGGTACGAAGATCGACCGGGCCGATCGAGACGGGATCGCCGGATTGGCCGAGAAAAATGCCGGAACCGCTGACGACAAAATTCGAGCCGATGGTGCCGAGCTCGGCGCTGGCCGTGAAGCGGGTGACACTGGAGTCGAAGCTGGCTCCGACCACAAAATGATTGTTGTGGCCGAACAACTGATCGATATTGGTTGCCTGCAACGACACGCCGGTGGTGGTCGAGTGGGTCGTGGTGCGGTCGCTTTCGCCCAGCACCGCTGTGGGATCGAAGGGATTGGCGAGCTGGGCACCGTTGAGGCCGTTGGCCGGCGTGCTGCCGTTACCGAAACAAAGCAGCGTATTGTCGGCAGCGCAGGGCTGGGTGCCGGTCGGGTTGGCGTCCAGCATGTTTTGATCGAAAATCCGCACATGCGCTGAGCCGTCGATCGTCCAGGTCGGCGTGACCTCGACCTTTCCCGTCAGATTGACGTAGCCGACGCGGTTTTCGGTCGTTTGCGGCGTGGTGTAGGTTGCCCCCCAATATTGCTGGAGCAATTCGACAGGTACGGTCGCGCTCGCGCCGAAATGGTTGTCGGCCGCGCCCATGTTGAGATGGAACTCGCTGGTATCGTTCCTATAACCGACGTCGCCGTAGAAGCGGCGAACGTCCGATGCTGAAAAATTGCGAAATCCGTCGTCGTGCAATCCCTCGAGTGCACCGTAGACGGCAAAATTATCGACCTGCTTGCCCCACTGCGCCGAGCTCTGGACCCGCCCGAACGAGCCGCCCATCGTATCGATTTCGGCGCCGTGATAGCTGAATCCGTCCTTCATCTGCACGTTGACGGCGCCGCCCAGCGCATTGAGGCCGAAGGCGGGATTGTTGGTCACCACGGTGACCGATTTTATCGCGGTGGTCGGAATCAGGTCCCAGTTGACGGTATCGCCGAACGCTTCGTTGACGCGCACGCCGTTCTGGTAGACCGCAAGCCCCTGGGGCGTGCCGGCCACGGGGGAGGCGACGAAACCGCGAAATTGCACATTGGGCTGGAATGGGTTGCCGGTGACATCATTGACCAAGATACCCGGCACGTATTTTTGCAGCGCATCGCTGATGTTCAGCGACCCGGTTCGCTTGATCTGAGCGGCGTCGACGACATTGACGCTCGCCGGGATTTTATCGGGGTTTATGCCCGCGCCGGAAATGGGCGTGGTCGGATAGACCACGAGCCGGGGCAGGCTCCGTGCGGTGCGCGTCGCATTCTGGGTTCGGCCGGGTTTGCTGCCGGGCTTCGTGCCGGTCACGACGATGGCCGGCAACCTCTCGGCGGTGGCGGGCTCTTCCTGGGCCCGAGCACAATCATTCCCGCAAAACAGGCACAGCAAAACCCACGCCAAAAGCAGGAAGCGAGCGCCCATCCGTCCCATCCCATTCGCCCCGGCTGTTCTGGTCGGCCGGTAAGGGGATGCTATGAGATCGATCGACGGTCGACATCGGGAAAGTTAGGTCGCGGAATCGGGAAAAAGTCCCGACAGCGTGAACTAGGTAGGTTCAAGTGCGTGGGATTGCTGCATTCCGCAGGGAATCAGAGCCTCCACAGTGACACCATGGCTTGTCGATGCCACGGTCATCGAGCCGCCCAGCGCCAGCACCCGCTCGCGCATGCCGAGCATGCCGAACCCCTGCTTGTGATCGGCCGGCAGCCCGGCGCCGTTGTCGCGCACGCTCACCGTGATCGCCTCGGTCTCGCCGGCTCCCGTCCGCCGGGGTAGCGCGGGCTCGACACGGATGTCGACGCGGGTCGCGCGGGCGTGCCGGAATACGTTGGTAAGAGCCTCTTGAATGACGCGATAGATCGTCAGTTCCGCCGTCTCGCCGCGCGCCCCGAGCGACGGCGAAATCGAGGTTTCGATCACGACATCGGGGTTGGCTTCTCGCCAAAGCCGCATCAACGCGGCAAGCGCATCGGCGAGCCCGAGTTCCGCCAGGCCGACGGGCTGCAGTCGCTCGAGGACGCGCCGATTGGATTGCTGCAGTGCGTTCACCTGGTCAGCCATGGCGCCGATGTGCTTGCCCAACGCGCCGAGATCGGGCTCGGTCGTGCCGGCCAGCCGCGTCAGCGAGGCGGCGTGCGCGCGCAGTGCAAACAGATAGGGGCCAAACTCATCGTGCAGGTCGCGCGCAATCTCCTTGCGCTCTGCATCCTGCAACGAGACCACGCGCTCTGCGAGCTGACGCTTGTCCTCGACCGTCGTCTCAAGAACGGAGGCGAGGTGGTTGAGTTTACGGCAGATCGCGGCCAGCTCGGGCGAGCCGCTGGGGCTGACCGGTGTATCATAGACGCCCGCCTCGATAGAGCTCATCGCATCCGCAAGCGAGGTGATCGGCTCCAGCGCCCGGTTGACGACCGTCATCGTAATCAACAGCAGCGCCGCTGCGATCGCCGATCCGACTTCGATCTGGGTGACGATGCCGTCCCATATCTCGGCTATTTCGTCGGTCGGGTGCGAGGTAATGACAAGCGATCCCAGGGATCGCCCATTCACGGCGATCGGTACCGCAACAGTCGTCTGCTCCGGGTGAATGAGAGCGAGAAACCACTCGGGCACCTGCGGCGGCTCGCCCCTTCCGCCTGATGCTGCGGACTCGACCGGCGTGCCGGCCTTGGCCGGATCGTACTCCCGGGTGATGCTGACATGGCGCAGTTGTTTCAGGCCCTCAACAATCCTGTCGAGCCTTGCCTCTGGATCGGATGCGTCATTGAGATCCGACACCAGGGGCTCGACGAAACCGCGCGCCAGCCTGACCACGCTCTGGTCTTCGGCCGCCACGCGCGGGGCAGCCTCCAGAAGCAGCCGTGCGATATTGATGACCAGCCCGAGCACCATCACCAGCGCCAATAGCGTATTCAGCCGTGCCCGCAAGGAGAGCTTCTGCCACATTCCCATGCCCGACTCCGGCCTCTGAATTGCTGCATGAACCGCTAAACGTTGACAGCCAAAAACGGCGGCTATCTAATTGAACCGTACCGCACTTCCTCCGGAAGGGCATAGCGCGAAGCTATGGGAGACGAATAGCGCGGATGTCGACATGGATGTGCTGCGCGGTTTGTATTGCGTTGCAAAAACTGTTTTTCGCGACTTGGCGATGGGGCCTTCCGATCGATGTCGATGCGTATCCTGATCGTTGACGACCATCCGATCGTTGCGTCGGGTTGCCGCGCGCTGCTGGCGGGCGATCCCGATATCGCCGTTCTGGAAGCCTCGGACGCCGAAAGCGGCGAGGCGGCGTTCGTCACCGAGCGGCCCGACATCTGCGTCCTCGATATCAATCTGCCGGGCGTCTCGGGTTTTGAGCTGGCTCGGAGAATTCTGGCGCGCGATGGATCGGCCCGCATCATCATGTTCAGCATGAACGACGACCCGATCTTCGCGGCGCGTGCCATCGAAACCGGCGCAAAGGGCTATGTTTCCAAGTCCGGCGACCCCGGCGATCTCATCGAGGCCATTCGCAAGGTGGGCGAGGGCGGGGTATTCCTGCCGTCCGCGATCGCTCAACGCATCGCATTTTCCGGGCCGGGATTGGCCGAAAACCGTCTTGCCAAATTGACGCAGCGCGAGATCGAGATTTTGCGCCTGTTGGGCGCCGGCAAAAGCCTGTCCGAGATCGCGTGGCTGGTGCATTCATCCTACAAGACGATTGCAAATACCTCTTCCCTCATGCGCCAGAAGCTTGGCTTGCGCTCATCCTCCGAGCTCGTGCGTTTCGCGATCGAGAGCCGGCTGCTGTGAGCTGACAAGCTAGCCGCGCCCGGCATCGATCCTGGCCTCGGAGACCAGATCGTGCATTTCATCGCCGATCGATGCGATGACGTCCCTGCTGCGTTTTCCCCGCGGCGGCGGCAGCGATTTCTCGGCGATAATGCGGGCTGGCCGGTCCGAGAGAAAGAACAGCCGGTCGGCCAGCTGGATGGCTTCGGCCAGATGATGGGTGACGAACAGGGTCGTCACCTCGGTCCGTGTCGTCAGTGCCACGAGTTCGTCGCGCAACCGGGTGGCTGTGGCTTCGTCGAGCGATACGAAGGGCTCGTCGAGCAACAGGAAATCCGGCCGCACTGCAAAGGCCCGGGCAATGGCCGCGCGCCGCGCAAGTCCCAGCGACAATTCGCCCGGATACCGCGCCATGTGGGAGCCAAGGCCCAGCGTCTCGACCAGCTCCGTCAGATCGGCGTTCGCCTCGCTCGCCGGCAGCGCAAGCCGGATGTTGTCTTCGACCGTCCGCCAGGGCAAAAGGCGCGGCTCCTGAAAGACCATGCCGAGACGGCCAGATCCGGGGGTACGCAGCTCGCCGCGGAAATCCGCATCCAGCCCGGCTGCGATCTTGAGGATGGTCGTCTTGCCGCAGCCGGAAGGGCCGATCAGCGCACCGAACGATCCTGCTTCGAGTCGAAGCTTGAGGCCACGAACCACTTCCACCGACGTGCCGTCGGCCGAAAGGTAAATCTTCGCATCGATGCGAAGCTCAAGCGGGGCGGCGTCGCCAGCGGATTGCGCGTCGTTCAAGCGGTTGTACCAGAAAACCTTCAGTCACAAGCATCAGCGCGATGAAGGATATGGCATAACTCAGTATCTTGGCCATGTCGAACAGCGAGAATGCCGAACCCAGCACGAACCCCACGCCGTTCGGGCGTCCGATCAACTCGACCACCAGCACGATTTTCCAGACGATCGAGAGGCCGGAGCGCGAGCTGGCCGCCAGATAGGGCGCGAGCTGCGGTATCACAACGTGGCGAATTCTCCTGATCCAGCTGAATTTAAAGGCCTTCGCCATTTCGTCGAGATCGGGGTCGAGCGCGCGCGCGCCCTCGCGCATGACGACGGTCACATTGGGCAGCTTGTTGACCGCCACGGCCAGGATCGCGGCGGTTTCGTTGAGGCCGATCCAGATGTAGGCGAAAATGATCGTGACCAGGGCCGGCATATTGATCAGCACGACGAGCCATGGATCGGCGTATCGATCGATGGCCGTCGAGCGGCCCATCGCATAGCCTGCGATGGTGCCGAGGACCATCGCGATCGCGAAAGAACCGGTCACGCGTGCGAGCGTGCAGCTCATTTGAAACGGCAATTCGCCGGAGCGGAGGTCGGTGAGGATGGTAGCCCCGATCGTCAGCGGTCCCGGCAGCAGCCGCGATTGAGCCAGTGCCGCCGCGACGGCCCAAACGGCGACCATGGCGACCAGCGAAAGAATTCTCGGCAAAGCTCACTCTCCGCTCGGGGTCGGTTGATAATAAAGGCCCGAATCAAGCACCTGCGATGGACCCACCAGTTCAGGGCCGCCGATGCTCGCGAGCGCCTTGAACAGCGCGCGCGCATCCGCTTCTTCCGCGGCGACCGGCCGTCGGGGTATCCCCTCCCTGGTGCGGTCACGATACGCCTTGAACGTCCAATCATCCTCCGCCCTCATCAGCGGGCGCAGCGCATCCCATTCCTCGTCCGATCGCAGCAAGATGTCGTTGGCCGCCTGCGCCGCCGCGATGAAGCGGTCGATCGTGTTCCTGTGGCGTTCGGCGAATTCCTCGGAGAACGCGTAGCCGACCATCGCCACCGGTTCGCTCAATCCGAATGAGGCCTGCGCATCGCGCACGTCGAGCAGCCGGCGATAGCCCTGAGCCTCGAGCCTGGCGCAAAAATTCCAGAAATTTAGACCGGCTTCGGCTTCGCCCTGCAGCAATTTCTGGAAGATCAGCGGCGGGGCACCGTACGCGACGGTCGCCTCGCGCTTGAGATTAACGCCCTGACGGATCGCGGCCGCCTGGACAATCAACCAGCTCTTGTCGAGCGGGCCGCCCGCGACGGCGAGAACCTTGCCCTTGAGATCGCCAAGCGTCCGCAACGGTGAATCGCCCCGTACCATGATGGAGCCGACCGCGCTGGAATAGGGATAGAACAGCAATTTCGCGCCGAGGGCGCGCGTCCGCGCAGCCCACAGCCAATCGACGACGGCGAGATCCACCGAACCGCTGTTGAGCGCGAGCTTGCCCGCGTCGGGCGACGCATATTCGCTGATCTTCAAATCAAGGCCGGCTTTGGCGGCAAGGCCGTGGCGGCGGATCACGTCGAGTTGCCAGGCGAATGTCCCGGTCGTTTGCAGGCCGATGCGCAAGGTCTCGTTGGCCAGCATCGGAGTAACCCCGAGCACGACGCAGAGCGTTACGAAGATTCTCAACATTCACGCTGCTTCCAGGTGACCGGACTTTGCTGCGCAGCACAAGAGATCGCGGGTTTGATGATGGCTTCCAGCCCCGCCATTCTTGCGAGAAATCATCCATCACTACAAGCTGGAACTACTCGGGACTATCTGATGGTACGATGCCGAAGGCGTTCGATTCTCAATGTGTGCCACGAAGGGCTACGTAAGCTGCCTGAAGTGCGGTTAGGATGCTGCCATGGCGGGGGCATCGAAACGCTTTGCTAGGGCGGCAAGACGGGCGGCAGAATCCTGCCTGCTGCTGGCGCTTGCGACACTTCCGACCGGCGCCCGCTGCGGCACCATCGAGACCGAGCATCTGTTCGGCTTCACCATCGGAAGCGATGTCGGGGACGTCGGGGAAAGAGAGCTGGAGGGTTCCGTCACGGGCCGATTCGCAAAGCGGAACGGATTGTACGGGGCGACCGAAAGCACGATGTCCGCGGAGTTCGTGCCGATCGCCAATCTTCGAACCGAGATTACCGGTGCCGTCGTTTCCTATGACATTGCCGGGGTGAGCGGGCTCGCCGATCAGCGCTATGCGGCGTTCGGAGGCCTGTCCGCCGATATCCGCTACCGGTTGCTTGATCGCGCGAGCGCGCCGTTCGGCCTTGCGGTCGGCGCCGAGCCGCATTGGGGCCGGGCCGATGAGGTAACCGGCGAACCCGGCAGGCAATACGGCGTCGACTTTGTCGCGGCCGCCGATTGGGAGATCGTTCCGGATCGCGTCGTCGCGGCTTTCAATCTGCTCTACCAGCCCGAAACCATGCGCTCGAACATGACCGGCACCTGGTCGCAGGAATCCACGGCCGGCATTGCGTTTGCCGTGATGGCGCAGGTCCGTTCCGGGATCTTTGTTGGCGGCGAAGCGCGCTATTTGCGCAAGTACGACGGCCTTGGGCTGGATGCGCTCGCCGGGCAGGGCTTTTTCATCGGGCCGACGATCTATGTCAAACTCTCCGAGAAGGCCTGGATCACGGTGGCGTGGAGCGCGCAAGCGGCCGGCCAGGCTACGGCATCGTCAGCCGGTGCGCTCGACCTCGTCAATTTCGAACGGCGCCAGGCGCGGGTCCTGTTCGGCGTGAACTTTTGAGCATGCGTCTGCGCCATCACGGCCTCGCGTCAGCGCGGGCATGCCTTGCTTCTATTTCGCGCAGTCCTTGAGAGTTTTTTCCTCGATGGTGAAGACCGCGCCTGTCCTGACTTCGATATTGGGAACCACGCAGGTCCGCCCGCTTTTGTCGGCAAATTTGACGTCATATATGCCGGGCGCCGTGTCGGTGATTTTCAGGCGCTCGTCGTGATCGACGGTGCCATCCCGATCGTTGTCGGCCTGGTTGCGGCCCCAATCGTTCTTGCCAGCTGGGGAAAGCTGCAGTGAGGTGATGGTATTGGCCGTCAGGTTCCAGAACCTTGTGTCTTTTGCCGACGCCGCAATCGGAACGAAAGCTAAAACGAAGACCATCAACGCGGTCGTCCTGGCCATTGTTCTTGTCCTCCCAAATGTTGGGCGCCAATTTTTCCCGGTGAACCGGTCAGGCGCCATCGTGTCGTCGGAACTGTTGGATTGATTGGGCAACCGTTCGATCATGCCTTTAGCCGTGCGGCGTGCCAGCGCAGGTGATCCGCCATGAAGGTCGATACAAAGTAATAGCTGTGGTCGTAGCCGGGCTGGCGGCGAAGGAGCAGGGGAATGCCCGCCACCGAACAGACGCGCTCCAGAAGTTCCGGGCGAAGTTGCACAGTCAGGAATTGATCGGCGTCGCCGACGTCGACCAGGAGATCGGAAAACCTCGCGCCGTCCTCGATCAGAAAGACCGTATCGTGCTTGCGCCACGCATCGCGGGCCTCGCCGAGGTAGCCACCGAGCGCCTTGACCCCCCATGGTACTTGCGATGGCGCGACGATGGGCGAAAAGGCGCTGGCGGCGC
Organism: Bradyrhizobium erythrophlei; assembly: GCF_900129505.1. NCBI lineage: Bacteria > Pseudomonadati > Pseudomonadota > Alphaproteobacteria > Hyphomicrobiales > Nitrobacteraceae > Bradyrhizobium > Bradyrhizobium erythrophlei. Next base: position 4,413,799 of record NZ_LT670818.1, read on the forward strand.
GGTAGCGATCCGGATGTCGCAGCGCAATGGTCAGTGCGCCATGTCCGCCCATCGAATGACCCAGGATCGATTGCCGCTTTTGATCGACGGGAAAATGGCCGGCGATCAGTTCGGGCAGTTCTGCCGTCACATAGCTCCACATGCGGTAATTGCGCGCGAACGGCGCTTGCGTGGCATCGACATAGAAGCCGGCGCCCAAACCGAAATCGTAAGCGCCGGCGGGATCGCCGGGCACGTCGTCGCCGCGCGGGCTGGTGTCCGGCGCGACAAAGATCAACCCCAATTCAGAACAGGCCTGGCGAAATTCTCCCTTCTCGGTGACGTTGGCGTGGGTGCAGGTCAGACCCGACAAGTACCAGACCACCGGAAGCTTCGCGCCCGCCTGGTGCGGAGGGACAAAGACCGAAAAGGTCATGTTCGTCCCGGTCTCGCGGCTCGCGTGCTTGTAGACGCCCTGGACCCCATCAAACGACCGGTTTGTCGAAACGGTTTCGAGCGTCATGGCAAAAGAACTCCAGCGCCGCAGGCCGCGGGACCATGGGGCAAAACTGACTATAGCTCGGCGGGTGACTTACACCAGCCGAGCCAGCGACAGTGTAGCCTGGTCAGGCGGCCTTGGGTTTCGACTTCGCCACATGGGTGGCGATCGCGTCCATCAGCGCCGGTGACAGGCAATCATAGGGTTCGAGCCCGAGCTCCCTAAGGCGCGAACGGATCCCGTCCATCTCGGAAGGGTCGACGCCGGACTCGATCACCGAGGACACGAACGCCGCAAATCCAGGTGCCGCGGAGCCCTGCTCCTGGAACAGCTCGGGATGGATGAAGTCCAGCCCGTAGAACGGGTGCGCCTTGTTCTCGATGCGGCCGTACATATGGGTGCCGCAGACCTTGCAGGCGTGCCGCTGGATCGTCGCGGAGGCATCGATGATGTGAAGCTTGTCGCCGTTCTCGAGAACGGTCACGTTGTCCCGCGGCACCACCGCCACCACCGAGAAAATCGCCCCGTCGGGTTTCCAGCACTTGGTGCAGCCGCAGGCGTGATTATGCGCGACGTCGCCCCTGACGCCGACCTTGACCGGCTTGTCCTGGCATTTACAGACCAGGGTTCCGCCGGCAAAGCTGCCCGAACCCTGCTTCACTCCGCTATCAACCGACGGATGGATGTGAACAGTCATAACCAATCCTCCCTTGTGTTTGACGACTTTGATTTAGAACTCAGAATCCGTTCGATTTAGAACACGACGACCGAACGGATCGACCTGCCTTGGTGCATCAGGTCGAATCCCTTGTTGATCTCCTCGAGTTTGAGCACGTGGGTGATCATCGGGTCGATCTGGATCTTGCCGTTCATGTACCAGTCGACGATCTTCGGCACGTCGGTACGGCCGCGCGCGCCGCCGAACGCCGTGCCCTTCCAGACCCGGCCGGTCACGAGCTGGAATGGCCGGGTGGAAATTTCCTTGCCGGCTTCCGCCACCCCGATGATGACCGATACGCCCCAGCCGCGATGACAGGCTTCCAGCGCCTGGCGCATCACGTTGGTATTGCCGGTGCAATCGAAGGTGTAATCGGCGCCGCCGTCGGTCAGCCCGACCAGATGGGCGACGATATCGCCATCGACCTTGGACGGGTTGACGAAATGGGTCATGCCGAAGCGGCGTCCCCATTCCTCCTTGCTGTCGTTGAGGTCGACGCCGACGATCTTGTCGGCGCCGACCATCTTCGCGCCCTGGATGACGTTGAGGCCGATGCCGCCGAGCCCGAACACGACGACATTGGCGCCGGGCGTGACCTTGGCGGTATTCACCACCGCGCCGACGCCGGTCGTGACACCGCAGCCGATATAGCAACTTTTGTCGAAGGGCGCGTCTTCGCGGATCTTTGCCACCGCGATTTCCGGCAGCACGGTGAAGTTCGAGAAGGTCGAGCAGCCCATGTAGTGGAAGATCGGCTTTCCCTTGGTGCTGAAGCGCGAGGTGCCGTCGGGCATCAGCCCCTTGCCCTGGGTCGCCCGGATGGCGGTGCAGAGGTTGGTCTTTTGACTGAGGCAGCTTTTGCACTGCCGGCATTCGGGCGTGTAGAGCGGGATCACATGATCGCCTGGCTTGACCGACATGACGCCGGTTCCGACCTCCCGGACGATGCCGGCCCCTTCATGGCCGAGGATCGAGGGGAAGATTCCCTCGCTATCGAAACCGTCGAGCGTGTAGGCGTCGGTGTGGCAAATTCCCGTCGCCTTGATCTCGACCAGGACTTCGCCCGCCTTGGGGCCCTCCAGGTCGACCTCGACGATTTCAAGCGGCTTCTTCGCCTCGAACGCGACTGCGGCGCGTGTTTTCATTTGCCGTTCCTCCCCTCATAGTTTTTTTCTTCTTGATCTGGGCTTTTTACGGTCTTGCAAAATTACGGTCTTGGAAAATTACGGTCTTGGAAAATTACGGTCTTGGAAATTCCTCGTCCGGTTGGCAATCTGCTTATTGACCAAGCCGCTCGCTGACGACGCAACATGTTCAAGACGCAATATATTCACAGCGTCATGCGTCTATGCCGTAGAAGATCAGGCGCAAGATCGCGAGCAAGTATGTCTTTTAAACATTACACGCTTACGTTCGATGTCAAGGCCGCTGGCCTGACAGATATCTCCATGGAAGAACCGGTCGCTCAGGTTGCGATGCGGCATGAATTGCTCGACCAACCCGATGAAATGATTCAGCGGCGAGGCCGCGGCACCATGTTTCGCGGCTGGGCGCGGCAAGTGAGCCGCGATTTGATCTTTCCAGAATCCGGCGATCCCCGGAAAGTTTTCGTTCGAGTTTGAAACGTAAGGATGATTTTGTGCGTATTATGGCGAAGGCATGTTTTGAATGGAGGACAGTTTGATTGAAATCATCCTGACCGTTTGCGCCATCGCCAATCCCAACAATTGCGAGGAGAAGGCGCTTCAATTCGCCTGGGACGGCTCGATCAACCAATGCATGATCGCGGCGCAACCTTATATCGCGCAATGGATCGGCCAGCATCCCGCATGGGTGGCAAGGAAATGGACCTGCGATTACCCGGGCAGCAGGAAGCATCAGATTTGACAGTCCAGCATGGGCATGTGCCCAAGCGTGGCGGCTCGGCGCCGGCCGGGCCTTCGTCGACGGTTTGACGTTACCGATTTTCAGTTCGCGCCAAAGGCGACACCCCACGGCAATTCGCCGACCTGAATGGATTTGATGACCTTCAGTCCCGCCACGTCGATCACCGAGACGTCGTTGGAGACGCCGTTGGCCACGACAAGATATTTTTCGTCCGGCGTAAAAGCGCCGTGCCAGACTCTCTGGCCGACCAGCAGGTATTTCAGGACGGCGTGAGTGACACCATCGACCACCGCGACCCGGTTGGCGGGGCCGAGATCGATGAAGCCGAGCTTGCCGTCCTTGGTGATGTTGATGCCGACCGGCTGGATTGCCTCGGATCGCAGGCCCGGAATTTCGAACTTTACGGTCTGCTTGAGCTGGCGCGTGGCCGGATCGATGATCGCGAGGTCGCCGCCGATCTCCGAGCTTACCCATAGTTCCGATCCGTCGGCCTTGTACGCCGAAAAGCGAGGACGAGAGCCGACCAGCAAATTGCCGACGATCTGGCGGCTTGTGGTGTCGATGAAATGAACCATGCTGGTCGTTTCCGACGTGCATATCAGTGTTTTGGAATCCGGGCTGACGGTCATGCCCTCGGGCTCGATGCCGACCGAGACCTCGCCGACGGACGCCCGCTTCTGAAGGTCGATCACGGTCACCATCGCGTCATTTTCGTTGGCGACATAGAGCAGCTTGCCTGCCGGATCGATCGTGAATTGTTCCGGGTCGGGACCGGACGGCAGATCGCCGGCGCTGTTGAAGGTCTTCGCGTCAAAGACCTGGATGATGTCATCGTCGCCGAGGGCGACATAGACCAGCTTGCCGTCACGGGAGACTTCGATACCGCGCGGGCGCTGCCCTGTCTTGATGGTTGCGATCGTCTCCATCTTGTCCGTGTCGATCACGGAGATGGAATTGCCTTTTTCGTTGGAAACATAGGCAAGGAAGGCAAAAGCGGAACCGGCCGAGAGAGAGAGCCCGAGCAGGGAGAGGCCAAGTGCCGCAGCCAAGCGCAAATCGATCATGTAGTGGCCTCCAACGCCTCAGGTCCGCACGATGCAGGCATTGTTTGCCCGCCGAGAACGCTCAGTCTATCTGACGCTGATCCGCTGAAATAGACAATCGTCCCATGGTCAAACGGAACCAACGCACTCGCCGCTTCGTTGCGCTGCTCGGTAAATGGAGTACCCTGATCGTCGCGAGAAATGTTGCGATGCAATCGAGCCGCACAGCTTGCACGACGAGCATCGCATTGGAGGCGTGGTTTGTTCCGGATTCTGTTTGCACTCTGCGCTCTCGTAATCTGGAGCGGGGCCGGGCTCGCCGACCAGCCGCTGGAAATCAAGATCGGTTATCTCCATCAGGCGCCGTCGCGAATCCGGATATCGCTGATCGATGTGCCGGCGGCCAACGATGGCCTGGCCGGCGCGCAATTGGCGACCGAAGACGATAACGCCACCGGACGCTTTCTCAACCAGCATTATACGCTGCTCGATAAGCTGGTCGGCGAGGGCGATGATCCGGTCGCGGCCATGAATGCGCTGGCCGATCAGGGAGCGTCGTTCATCGTGACGAGCCTCGATGCGGGCCGGCTGCTCAGGGTTGCCGACGCGGGTCAGGCGCGCGGCGAAACATTGATCAACGTATCCGCCTTGGACGAACGCCTGCGCGAGCAGGATTGCCGCGGCAATGTCATCCATGTCGCGCCGACGCGGTCCATGCTGGCCGACGGGCTTGCGCAATATCTGGTGTGGAAGAAGTGGCGCAAATGGATGCTGCTGGTGGGCTCCCATGAAAACGACGGCCTGTTTGCCGACGCCTTGCGTCATGCCGCGACGCGGTTCGGAGCCAAGATCGTCGAAGAGAGGGTATTCAAGGACAATGGCGGCGCACGGCGCACCGACAGCGGGGTCGCCGAGATTCAGCGGCAGATGCCGGTGGTGACGCAAGGTGCGGCAGACCATGATGTGCTGGTAGCGGCCGATGAAAGCGAGGTTTTCGCGGGCTACCTGCCGTACCGGACGTGGGATGCGCGCCCCGTCGCCGGTTCAGCAGGGCTCGTCCCCACCACATGGGATGCGGCGTTCGATCAATGGGGCGCCGTGCAACTGCAGAATCGCTTCACAAAGACCTATCAGCGCGCGATGACGGCGCTGGACATGCAGGCCTGGACGGCGGTTCGCATGATCGGCGAGGCCGGTGTCCGAGGCGGCTCCGGCGAGCCCGGCAAGATGCTCGCGTATATCAAGAGCCCGGACTTCTCGGTCGCAGCCTTCAAGGGCCAAAAACTGACGCTGCGCGACTGGAACCTACAACTGCGGCAACCGATCCTGCTGTTCGACGGCCGGAATACGGTATCGGTGTCGCCGCAGGAGGGTTTCCTTCACCAGGTATCGGCGCTCGATACGCTCGGCCTCGATCGCCCCGAAACCAAGTGCAAATTCAAGTGAAGAGGCCTGGGCCAATTTGTGCGGCTCGTCCCATGCTCCCGCAAATAAAAATCTGGGCGCGTGCGCTGAAACGGGATGTTCACGCCATCTATCTCGCCGCTCATAGTCCGCGCGTGCCCTGGCATGCGAAGATCATCGCGATTGCCGTCGCGGGATATGCGCTTTCACCCATCGATCTCATTCCGGATTTCATTCCGGTCCTCGGCTATGTGGATGATTTGATCATCGTACCGTTGGGCATTTGGCTGGTGCTGTCATTGATCCCGGAAGAGGTGATGGCGGAGTGTCGGGCCGTGGCGGACGGGGCTGAAACGCAGCCGCGCAGCAAGGCTGCTGCAATCACCATTGTTGCTATTTGGATTCTTGGGGCGGCGACGCTCGGCTGGATCGGGTTTATCCACTGGGGTCGATTAATCCGGGCCGCCCCATAAGAGCGACCGGCGTGCCAGGACCGGGCGCTGATCGATGCCTGCCCTTCGCGCTCGATCACATAAACCATTGATATTTAATGTATTTATGAGGCGTCTTAATTCGCCGTGAAATCTACCGCAGCGCAGCATTTTCGGCACGAACATTGCTTCGTTGTTCCCGCCGGAAATTGCGGGAGAGCACGGATGAAACGCACCATCCTTTGTCTCGGTGTGTTCGGTTACCTCGTTGGAATTGTTAACGCACGTGATTTGGGACAGTGGGACGCGGTCAATCCCGAAGTCCGTGAATGGTATCAGGCTCTGATGCAGCCGGACGTCCCTAATGCATCATGTTGCGGCGAAGCCGACGCCTACTGGGCCGATGATGTACACGTCAGGGACGGCAAGACCTTTGTGACCATCACCGATGACCGGCCCGACGAACCGCGCGGCCGGCCTCATGTCGACATCGGGACGGAAATTGAAATTCCGAACAACAAGCTCAAATGGGACAGGTCGAATCCGACCGGCCACGGCATCGTCTTCTTGAGCCGTAACCGCTACGTGTTCTGCTACGTTCAACCGGGCGGCGTCTGATCGACGCCGGCGATCCGCCCTGCGGCCATCTTGCCTGCGACTATTTCAGCAGTCGCAGCAGCGCCTGACCCGCCTTGGTGCTCAACTCCTTGGCGTCCAGCGTCCCGTCATGATCGGGATCCGCGGCATTGAAGCGCTGCTCGACAACCGCGAGATATTCGTCCTTGGTGAGGGTCCCGTCGTGGTCCGGATCGGCCGCGGCCAATTCCTTTGCGGTCAATCGGCGGGCGAGCTCTCGTTTGTCGAGCGTGCCGTCATGGTCGCGATCCAGTTTGTCGAATGTGCTTGACGCCGCCTTCTTCGCCTCGGCGAGATCGATCGTGCCGTCGTTGTCCGTATCGAACATACCGATGGCGCCGGCATGGCCGGACTTCGCCAGGACCGGCAACGCGCCGGCAAGCAAGGTGCCGACGGCAAGGGTGAGAACAAAAGTGCGGCGGGATATCATGGCTAAAACCTCCCCTGGTTCGGACCTGAACGACACATCCGCACGGCGGAGTGTGTTCCGTCGCTTATGTATATCCCATTGGACGACTTTCCGCAGCGAACAGAAGATCAGTTCGATGCCGCCTGCCGGAGCCGCTCGACCGCGCTACGCACGTCGGTCCAGGGCGCCTTGCCTGGGGCGAATTGCTGCCGCAGATAGGACACGAGTTCCGCCACCTGATCACTGGTCATGCTGTCCTTGAAGCCGGGCATGTAGCCGAGATCGCTGGAGACCGGCGCTGCGATGCCGTGCAGGATCACCTGGATCAGGTTGTCGGGGGACGAACTATGCAGATTGCTGTTCAGCGCCAGCGATGGCCGGCTGCCGAACAAGGGCGCGCCACCGACGGCATGGCAAACCGCGCAGGCGCCCTCATAGAGACGCGCGCCGGTCGCTGAGGCCGACACGACCCTGATTCCGGTCGAAGTTTCCAGTTTGGCGGCCAGGACGTCCTGAGCGGTTTGATCGATCGCGTTCGGATTGAAGGAGGCGAGATAAACCGCCATGGCGCGGATATCCTGGTCGGGCAGGGCAGCGAGTTCCTTTACCACCGGGGCCATCGGGCCCGCGGCGACGCCGTGAAAGCGGGATTCGCCCGTTCGCAGATAGGCGAAGAGATCATCCTCGCTCCAGGGGATCGGCGCGTGGGAAAGCGACGTCAGTGGCGGTGCTTCCCAACCCTCCATGAAGCCGCCGGCCAGATAGGCTCCGGCTTTTTCAGCCCCCAGGGCGTTGCGCGGCGAATGGCAGGCGCCGCAATGGCCGAGACCCTCGACCAGATAGGCGCCGCGATTCCATATTTCAGATTTCTTCGGATCGGCCTCGAACACCTCGGGCGCATGGAATAGCGCGTTCCATCCGGCCAACAGCGGACGCACGTTAAATGGGAATGCCAGCGCGGATGTGCGGTTCTCGGCGCGCACTGGCGCTTGCGCCATGAGGTAGGCGTAGAGCGCTTGCAGGTCGGCATCGGATGTCCTGGCGAAATGCGTGTAGGGAAACGCCGGATAGAGATGCCGTCCGTCGCGGTGGATGCCCTCGCGCATCGCGCGCTCGAAGGCGGGATAGGACCACGCGCCGATTCCGGTCTCGGGATCGGGCGTGATGTTGGTGCTCCAGATCGTTCCGAATGGGGTCTCGATCGCCCGGCGGCCGGCGTTGAGGACGCCGTGTGCTTCCGTGTGGCAGACCGCGCAGTCGCCGAGCGCGGCAAGCTGCTGGCCACGGGCGATGGTCGCAGCCGAATAGGCCGATGCATCCGGCCGCGCGATGGGCGCGATGGATCGCCACGGCAGCACCGCCGCTGCGACACCGATCGCGGCTGCACATAGCGTCCCGATGGTCACGAGTGCGCCGCGCCGCTTCATGAATGGATTTTGCCAACGGTCGGTCGGTGAGTGCTTGGGGGCTGTCAGCGGGATCGCGCTTGCCGTGGCATCCTGATCGCCGCGCAAGCCCCGGAGAATACGTTCCGGCGTGAAAGGCAACTCGCGGAAGCGCACGCCGGTCGCGTCAAAAATCGCATTGGCAATCGCCGCCGCACTCGGGACGGAGGCGGATTCGCCGACGCCCAGCGGCGGCTGATCCTGTCGCGGCAGCATCAGGACGTCGATCTTGGGAACATCGGGGAATTTGATGATGGGATAGGCGCCCCATTCGCGGGAGGTCACCGAGTTGCGGTCGAACGAGACCTCTTCCATCAAGGCACGGCTGGTCGACTGGATCACGTTGCCATGAATCTGGTGGCGCACTCCTTCCGGATTGATCATCAACCCCGAGTCCTGCCCGGCAACGACGCGGGTCACGCTGACGTCGCCGGTCGCCTTGTTGACGGCGACGTCGGCGATCCAGGCGGACCACGCGGCGCCGTACCCCGGGAACTTGCTGTGCACATAGAGCGCGTAGGCAAAACCGCGCCCGCGCACGATGTCACCTTCGGCGACCGGCTCTTGCCGGTGCGGGCGCGGGGTCCAGCCGGCGCGCTCGGCCACGGCGTTGACGAGATCGACCGCGCGCTTCTCCCTGAGATAGCGCAGGCGATACTCGATCGGATCGACGCCGGCTTCGGTCGCCAGCTCGTCGATATAGGATTCATGGGCAAAGGTGTTCGGCAAGGCCGACACGCCTCGTAACCAGGAGGCGCGCACGATCGGCGGCATGTCATGTGCCACCACGCGCATATTTTCGTAGTCATAGGGAGGGATCGCGGTGCGGTCGCCCATCTCGAACACGGCCGGGACCGGTGCTACGGTTCCGGTGAGCAACAGTGCCAGCGTCGGCGCGCCGTTGGACGGATAGCGCGTCGCAAAATCGTAAGCTGCGACGCTGCCATCGGCGCGCAAGCCCCCTTTGACATCCATCAATTGCGCGGTGCCCTTCGGCTCCCAGGCGTGCTCCTGTTCGCGGGTCAATTGCACCCGCACCGGGCGGCCGACCGCGCGCGACAGCAGCACCGCGTCGGCGGAAACATCATCGGCGCAGTTGCGGCCGTAGCAGCCGGCGGCTTCCATGCGGATCACATCGATCGCGGCTTCAGGTTTTGCCAGCAGCAGCGAAAGATCGGTTCTGAGGATGTGCGGATTTTGCGTGCCGGACCAGACCCTGATGTTGCCCTCGCGATAGTCCGCGACGGCGCAGGACGGGCCGATCGACGCGTGCATCTGGTAAGGCCAGACATAAGTTCGTTGCATCGGCTTTGCCGCCGCGGCGATGGCCGCCTCGACGTCGCCTTTGTCGGCCAGTGTCCGCGGCGTCGATGGGTTGGCGCGCAGCGCCTGCTCGACGTTCTCCAGATCGGGCAGCCTCGGCGTCGGCTTCCACGTCACCTTGAGTTGCCCCGCCGCCTTGACCGCGTTTTCCTCTCGCTCGGCGACAATTCCGATGAAATCGCCCTTCCTGACGACGGCAACGAGCCCGGGAATATCGCGCACCGAGGTTTCGTCGATCGCGATCAGGCTGGTGCCGACAAAGGGCCCGGCATCAACGCCGGCGTAGGGCGGACGCACGACGCGACCGTGGAGCATGCCGGGCACGCGCACGTCATGCACATAGACCAGTTCGCCGGTCGCCTTGGCCGGCAGGTCGGTGCGCGGCACCGACTGCCCGACGACGGTATAGGCATCGACAGATTTGATCTCGACATTGTCAGCCAGTTCGAGGCGGATCGTCTCGCCGGCAATCAGTTCGCCGTAGCTGACGCTGCGGTTGTCGCGCCCGCGAACCAGGCCATCCTCGATGGTGAGGTCTTCCACGGGCAGTTCGAGCCGTTCCGCCGCGCGCGCGATCAGGAAATGCCGCGCCTGCGCCGCAGCGTTGCGCAGGGGTATGGCGGTGATCTGGATGGTTTCGCTGGCGATGGTCGCGCCCTGATTGGGGACGCGCGAGGTATCACCGAGCACAACGACGACGCGCGCAAAGGACACGTCGAGTTCCTCGGCGACGATCTGCCCGAGCGCGGTGCGAATGCCGGTTCCGAGATCGACATGACCGTTGAAGGCCCTGACCGAGCCGTCGGCCGTGATCTTGATAAAGGTCTCGAATGCGCCTTGCCCGCCCATGGCGGCCGCGCGAACGACGGATAATGATCCTTTGACATTATCACGATGGTCTGGAGACTCAGCCGAGGCCATCAATCCTGCGCCTCGAGAATATGCCCTGCGGCCCGCATCGCGGCACGCATGATTTCGATATGTGCGCCGCACCGGCACAGATTGTAGCGCAGCGCTTCCTCTACTTCGGCTTCCGAAGGGCGAGGGCTTCGCATCAACAGTGCCTTGGTGGTCATGATCATACCGTTGAGGCAGTAGCCGCATTGCGCAGCCTGCTCGCTGATGAAGGCGCTCTGCACCGGATCCGGCTGATCGCGCGAGCCGAGGCCCTCGAGCGTCAGGATCTCGCGCCCTTCGCAGCCGGAGATCGGGATCACGCAGGAGCGCGCGGCAACGCCGTCGATCAGCACCGTGCAGGCGCCGCACTCGCCGAGCCCGCAGCCGAATTTCGGTCCGTTCAGTTCGAGATCGTTGCGCAGAACGTAAAGCAGCGCGGTGTCGGGCGCGGCGTCGACCTCATGGATCCTGCCATTGACCGTCAGGCGGATCGTCGGTTGCGTCATGGTCGTTTGTTCCGGCCTCGGCGGTTGCGGTGCAAAACATCGCGTCGAATGCAGGCGAGGATACCGTTTGCATACAAACGTGCAAGCGCAGCCTGCCGCGGCGCAATCGACTGCCCGGTTTATGAACAAACCAGCGAGGCAATTGAGCTATTATTCGGCAAGCCGGCTTTTCCGGGCGCGACGCCGCTTGACAGCGTTTGGCGCCGCGCGCAACATCATTCGTATACGAACGAGATGCCCGGCGGCCACGCGATTAGGCCGAGGGCGCCCGAACCGCTTTGACGACGCGTCGTTACCATTCTAGCCGTCCGACAGTTTGACGCTGGCCCCGCGAGCTTGTTGATGCTGACTGAACCGACCGCTGCCGACGACAAGATCCGCTGCGATGCCTGCCCGGTGATGTGTTACATCAAGCCGGGCGCGGCGGGGGCCTGCGACCGCTACGCCAATCACGACGGCCAGCTGGTGCGCGTCGATCCGCATATTCTGTTGGAACGAACAGTGTCGCATGGCGGACGGCTGGTGCCGTTCCAGGCCACCGGCGACTGGGACGGCAAGATCGTTCAGGAGCCGAGTCTCTTTGTGACCGCGATCGGCGCCGGCACCACCTATCCCGACTACAAGCCCGCGCCGTTCATCGTGTCGTCGGAAATCGACGGCGTCGACATGGTCACCGTGGTGACGGAAGGCATCTTCAGCTATTGCGGCGTCAAGGTGAAGATCGACACCGACCGCTATCTCGGGCCGGAGACGGCGACGGTTCGCGCGCAAGGCGAAGCGATCGGCCACGTCACGACCAGCGAATACGGCTCGCAGATGCTGTCGCTCGGCGGCGTTCATCATCTCACCGGCGGTTCGAAAAAGGAAGGCCGCGTCACCTGTGACGCGCTGATGGATCTGAGCAACTGCAAGCCGGTCGAGCTGACGATCGATGGCGGCGCCACCGTCGTCGTGCAGGCCGGACATGCTCCTGTGGTGAACGGTGTGGCCGAAGAACGCATGCGGGTCGGTTGCGGCTCGGCGACCATCGGCATGTTCGCCAAGCAATGGCACGGCAAGGTCGACGAAGTCGTGGTCGTGGACGACCACATTACCGGCGTCCTCTCGGAACATCAGGCCGGCAAGCTGCTCGACATTGCCGATACCGGGATCAAGATGAAGGGACGGCGGTCGACCCCCGGCCGTTACTTCCAGGTGGCGGAGCCCGGCACCGGCTGGGGCGGCACCAGGATATCCGACCCGCTCTCGGTGCTCGGTCCGTTCGATGCGAAGAAGGCGCGCCCCGGCATGACCATGCTGATGGTGTCCACGACCGGCGAACATGCGGCCTTCTATGAACTCGATGCGGCGCTCAAACCCGTCGAGAAGCAGCTACCGGCCGATCTCCAACTGTCGGTCGAGCGGATTCAGGAGAACTGCGAGCCGGCGCTGTGCACCGTGCTGTTCATGGCGGGCGCCGGCGGTTCGTTGCGCGCCGGCGTCACCGACAATCCGGTCCGCCTGACACGATCAGTGAAGGACGCGTTGACGCGGGTCACCAGCGGCGGCGCGCCGGTCTACGTCTGGCCCGGCGGCGGAATCACTTTTATGGTCGATGTCACGCGGTTGCCGGCCGGTGCCTTCGGATACGTTCCGACGCCGGCCCTGGTGGCGCCGATCGAGTTTACCCTGCGGCTGTCGGACTATGCGGCGCTGGGCGGCCATATGGATCGTGTGCGTCCGCTGGCTTCGCTGAAGGGCAACACGGAAACGCTTCAACTATCTTCGCTTCCGTCTGCGCCGGGACGGCGCACATGAAGAGAACTCCGCTGATCCGGTTTCTGGCTGATGGCAGGCGGCTTCATCTGCAGGACGGTCCGATCGACCTGATCGTGGAAGCGAGCGGCAGCCCGGCAGCTATAGATGCCGCTTATGCCGCCGCGGCGCGCCGCTTTACCGGTCTGCTCGACGAGCTCTGCAGCGAGTTGCCGCTGTTGCGCCAGGCCGCCGAGCCCACGCGGTGCCCGCTGCAAGGCAAAGTTGCGCGCCGCATGCACGATGCGGTGGCGTCTTTTGCGGCCGGTTGCTTCATCACGCCGATGGCGGCGGTCGCAGGCGCTGTCGCCGAAGAGATTCTCAACGTGATGGTCGAGAGCGCTCCGCTCGATCGCGCTTATGTCAACAATGGCGGAGACATCGCGCTGCATCTTTCGAATGGCGCGCATTTTACCGTGGGTCTGGCGGACTTGCCGGACGCATCCGGCTTGCTGCGGACCATGGTCGTCCATGCCGATGATCCGACGCGCGGGGTGGCCACCAGCGGCCGCCACGGCCGCAGTTTCTCGCTCGGCATTGCCGACGCCGTTACGGTGCTGGCGCGGACCGCGTCGCAAGCCGATGCAGCCGCCACCATCATCGCCAACGCGGTCGATCTGCCCGGACATCCCGCCATCACACGCCGTCCGGCGTGTGACTCGCAGCCCGACAGCGATCTTGGTACGCGCCTGGTCACCCGCGACGTCGGCGCATTGTCTCGCGGCGAAATCGAGGATGCGCTTGAAGCCGGGGCCGAGCGCGCGCGAAAACTGCTCGCTGCGGGATTGATCGACGGCGCCGCGTTGCGGCTGCGCGACGAGATGATCGTCGTGGGGACGAAGTCCGTCGAGGTCCCCGGTTTGCGGGCGCCGCTCCGCGGCCGTACTGCGGAGAGTGCGTTACATGTGTGAGATCACCGACATCCAACCACGGGACGGAAAACGATGAGCGCAGTCATTCGCAAGATCGTCACGGTCGTCGAGGAGACGTATCTTGAAATGGGGCAGACGGTTTCTCCGCCGACGCGGCGGGCAGCGGCCATCGCCGTGATCGAAAATCCGTTCGCCGGCAGATATGTCGAGGATCTCACGCCGTTGATCGCCATTGGCGAGGAACTCGGCGAGTTGCTGTCGAAGAGGGCGGTCGCCGCACTCGGGATCGACGGTGCCAAGGCGCAAAGCTACGGCAAGGCGGCCGCGGTCGGTGAAGACGGCGAACTCGAACACGCGGCAGCAATCTTGCATCCCAAGATGGGCGCGCCGGTGCGCAAGGTTTTGGAAAAAGGCGCGGCGCTGATTCCATCATCAAAGAAGCGGAGCGGGCCGGGCACGACACTCGATATCCCGCTCGGCCACAAGGACGCGGCCTTCGTGCGCAGCCATTTCGACGGCATGGAAGTGCAGATCAACGACGCGCCGCGCGCCAACGAGATCATGGTCGCGGTCGCGGTCACCGACAGCGGCCGGCCATTGCCGCGGGTCGGCGGGCTGACGATCGCGGAAGTCAAAGGCGAGGACGGCTTGCGATAATTTCTTTCAACACTGGAGGTATGGGATGCAACGAAGCAAACGTTTCTTCGATGGTTTTTTGGGTATAGGCCTTATGATCATGTGCTCCGGCATGGCGCATTCCGCCATGGCGCAGAGCGAAATCAAGATCGGCGAAATCAACAGCTATTCGCTGCTGCCCGCCTTTACCGATCCCTATCGCAAAGGCTGGCAGCTCGCGGTCGAGGAAATCAATGCCGCGGGCGGTATCAACGGCAAGAAGCTCGTTGTCGTCTCCAAGGATGATGGCGGCAAGCCGGCCGACGCGCAGACCGCCGCCAACGAGCTGGTGTCGAGCGAGAACGTGGCGATGCTGGCCGGCACCTTCCTGTCCAACATCGGTCTGGCCGTCAGCGATTTTGCAAATCAGAAGAAAGTCTTCTTCCTCGCGGCCGAGCCGCTGACCGACGCCATCACCTGGGCCAAGGGCAATCGCTACACGTTCCGTCTGCGTCCCTCCAACTACATGCAGGCGGCGATGCTGGTGGAGGAGGCCGCAAAGCTGCCCGCAAAACGCTGGGCGACGATCGCGCCGAATTACGAATACGGCCAGTCGGCGGTGGCGGTGTTCAAGAAGCTGATGTCGGAAAAGCGCCCCGATATCGTGTGGGTCGACGAGCAGTGGCCGCCGCAGGGCAAGATCGACGCCGGCCCGGTCGTGCAGGCCGTCGCCGCCGCCAATCCCGAGGCTATCCTCAACGTCACCTTCGGCGCCGATCTGGTAAAACTCGTGCGTGAAGGCAATACCCGCGGCCTGTTCAAGGACCGCGCGGTGGTTTCCTTCCTCACCGGCGAGCCGGAATATCTCGATCCGCTGAAGGAAGAAACGCCGGAGGGTTGGATCGTCACCGGCTATCCCTGGTACAGCATCAAGACCGCGGAGCATGATGCCTTCCTGAAAGCCTATCAGGCCAAGTACAACGACTATCCGAGGCTCGGCTCGATCGTCGGCTACCAGACCATCAAGTCGGCCGCGGCCATTCTCGCCAAGGCCAACTCCACCGATCCGGAGAAGCTGATCGCCGCGGCGGAAGGCCTGTCGGTGCCGTCGCCGTTCGGCGAGGTCACCTTCCGCAAGATCGACCACCAGTCGACCCTGGGCGCGTTCGTCGGCAAGACCGCGCTGAAGGACGGCAAGGGCATCATGGTCGATACGACCTATCGCAAGGGCGCCGATTATCTGCCGAGCGACGCGGAAGTCGCAAAGCTCCGTCCGAACGAGTGAGCTTCGCCGCCCCGAAACTTTCTTCTCCCCTCCCTCCGCGCAGCGGCGGGGAGGGGTCGGGGGTGGGGGGTGGCTCCGCGGGTACCCATGCTGATGTTGAGCACGCTGAAGCACCCCCCACCCCCGACCTCGAGAGCGAGCTTCGCTCGCCTCGGACCCCGCCACGCGCTGCGCGCGCGGGGGGAGGGGAGAAATCGGCGTTCGCTGCGGGAGGAGGGACCCTCCGCGGGCACCGAATGCGCGGCCAGTCCCCCTCACCCGGCGCTACGCGTCGACCTCTCCTCGCAAGCGGGGAGAGGTAAGTAGAGACCTCATCCTGAGGAGGCGCGAAGCGCCGTCTCGAAGGATGCAGCCAACGAACTGAGAAATGCGCTAGCGCCAATGGCCTTTTATGTCGTCCAGTTCCTGACCGGTCTTGCGAGCGCGGCGTCGCTGTTTCTGGTGGCGTCGGGGCTGTCGATCATCTTTGGCGTGACGCGCATCGTCAATTTCGCCCATGGCGCGTTCTACATGCTCGGTGCCTATGTGGCGTTCACGCTGACCGAGCGGTTTTCCGGCGCGGTCGGCTTTTGGGGCGGCATCGTCGCTGCGGCAATGATCGTCGCCATGATCGGCGTGCTGATCGAAATGGTGCTGCTGCGGCGGATCTATCACGCACCCGAATTGTTTCAGCTGCTGGCGACGTTCGGCCTGACCCTGATGGTCGAGGACCTCGTGGTGCTGATCTGGGGCCCAAGCGATCTCGTCGGCAATCGCGCGCCGGGATTCAGGGGCGCGGTTAATTTTTTCGGCCAGAACATTCCGACCTACGATCTGTTCCTGATCGGGCTCAGTCCGCTCGTGCTCGCTGCCTTGTGGCTGATGTTCCAGCGAACGCGCTGGGGGGTGCTGGTTCGCGCGGCGACCCAGGATCGCGACATGGTGGCGGCGCTCGGGGTCAATCAGAAATGGTTGTTCACCAGCGTGTTCGCGCTCGGGGTTTTCCTCGCGGCACTCGGCGGCGCGCTGCAGATTCCCCGTGACGCCGTGCATCACGCCATGGATTTGCGCATCATCGTCGACGTCTTCGTGGTGGTGGTGATCGGCGGCCTCGGCAGCATCGTCGGCGCCTTTGTCGCGGCGGTGCTGGTATCGGAACTCAACGCGTTCGGCATTCTCGTTTTTCCGAAGATTTCCATCATCCTGGTGTTTCTGGTGATGGCGGTGGTGCTGATCGTGCGGCCATGGGGCCTGTTCGGAAAGCCGGAAGCGCTTGCGCGCCGCACGCCCGGACTATCCGTCAATGTCTGGCGGCCGCTGAGCGCGAACGAGCGCCTTGCGGCTGTTGCGGCGCTGGCGATCGCGGCGGCGCTGCCGCTGTTCGGCGGCAACTACGCGCTCACGGTCGGCTCGGAGATCGCGATCTTCGTGATCTTTGCCGCGAGCCTGCATTTCCTGATGTCGGTCGGCGGGCTCGCCTCGTTCGGCCATGCCGCCTATTTCGGGCTCGGCGCCTACGGCGTGGCGTTTCTGGCCAAGATGGCCGGCCTGCCGATGATCGCCTGCCTGCTGCTTGGCCCGTTGCTGGGACTCGTCGGCGCGGGAGTGTTCGGCTTCTTCGCGGTTCAATTGTCCGGCGTCTATTTCGCGATGCTGACGCTGGCGTTCGCGCAGATTGTCTGGTCGATCGCGTTCCAGTGGGTCGAGGTGACCGGCGGGGACAATGGCATCCTCGGCGTCTGGCCCGAGAAATGGGCCGCCAGCCCCTCGCATTTCTACTGGCTCGCGATCGGTGTCGCTGCGCTCGCGGTTGCATTTCTCAGGATCATCGTATTCTCCCCGTTCGGCTATGCGCTGCGGGCGACGCGCGACTCCATCAGGCGCAGCGAGGCGATCGGGATCAACGGCAAGCGGGTACAATGGACCGCCTTCGTGATCGCCGGCACGGCCGCGGGCGTAGCGGGCGCGCTGTTCGCCTATCTCAAGGGCAGCGTGTTTCCCGACAGCCTCGGCATCTCGCTCTCGGTCGACGCCCTGGTCATGGTGCTGCTCGGCGGCGTCGAGACGGTCTCCGGCGCCATCGTCGGCGCCATCGTCTACAAGGCACTCAGTATCTGGCTGGTCAGCCAGACCGATCTCTCCAAACTGGTGCTCGGCGGCGTCATCGTCCTGATCGTGGTCGCGCTGCCGAAGGGCATCGTCGGGGTGCTGGAAACTATCCGGCATCGCCGCCGGCCCCAACCGCCATCTGCCATTCTCGCCTCACGAATCGAGACCGCCGAATGAGCCTCGCACCCACACTGCTGTCGGTCGGGGGCCTCAGCAAGTCCTATGGCGGCGTGCATGCCGTGCGCGGCGTTTCATTCGAGTTGAAGGCCGGCGAAATCCTGGCGTTGATCGGTCCCAACGGCGCGGGAAAAAGCACCTGCTTCGACATGCTCAACGGGCAAACCACGCCCGGTGCCGGCAGGATCACCGTGCTTGGCCACGACACGACAGGAGAGAGGCCGCGCGCGATCTGGCGGCTGGGAGTCGGGCGCACCTTCCAGATCACCGCGACCTTTCCGACCATGACGGTGCGCGAGAACATCCAGGTCGCGCTGGTGTCCTATCACCGGCAGATTTTCAATCTCTGGGCCTCGACGCCAAAATTCGCTTCTGACGAGGCCGATTCCCTGCTGGCGCTGGTCGGTATGGACGGCTTCGCCAACCGCCCCTGCGGAGAAATCGCCTACGGCGATCTCAAGCGGCTGGAACTCGCCATTGCGCTCGCCAACCAGCCGAAGCTGCTGCTGATGGATGAACCCACCGCCGGCATGGCGCCGCGCGAACGCATCGAGCTGATGCGGCTTACCGCACGCATTGCCCGCGAAAGATCGATCGGCGTCCTCTTCACCGAACACGACATGGACGTGGTGTTCGAGCATGCCGACCGCATCCTGGTGCTCAATCGCGGCACCTTGATTGCGGAAGGATCGCCCCAGGAAGTGCGGAGCAATCCGGAGGTCCGCGCCATCTATCTCGGCGAGGGCCTGGTCTACGACATCCGGCATCGCGAGGGAGCGCCGTCATGAAGCTCTCGGTCGAGGCGCTCAACAGCCATTATGGTCCCGCGCATATCCTGTTCGATGTCGCGCTCGAAGTCGGCGATGGCGAAGTGGTGGCGCTGCTCGGGCGCAACGGCGCCGGCAAGTCCACGACCTTTCGCTCCATCGTCGGCCTCGTCGAGCAGCGCAGAGGCCGCATCCTGTTCGAAGGCCAGGATGTCTCGGACCAGCCGACCCATGTGATTGCAAGCCGCGGGCTGGGCTATGTGCCGGAGGAACGGCGCATCTTCACGGATCTCACGGTCGACGAAAATCTGGAGGTCGGACGCCAGCCGGTACGCCCGAACGCGCCGCACTGGACCCGGGAAAAGTTATTCGCGCTGTTTCCAAACCTCAGCGAAATGCGCGGCCGGGCAGGGGGGCGCATGAGCGGCGGCGAACAGCAGATGCTGACGATCGCGCGGACCTTGATGGGCAATCCGTCGCTGGTGCTGCTCGACGAGCCGTCGGAAGGGCTCTCGCCCAAGATCGTCGAGCAGATGGTCGATGCGATCCTGACCATGAAGAAGGAGGGCGTCAGCATGATCGTCTCCGAACAGAATTTGCATTTCGCGAGGCTAATCTGCGACCGCGCCTATATCATCGAGCGCGGCCGGATCTGCTTCAGCGGCACCATGCGCGAGCTTGACGCGCGTCCGGATATTCGCGACGCGCATCTGGCGCTGTGATTGAAAAAATGGGGGCGAGAACGCAGATGACCAGGAGCCTTTCGGCCAGACGAAGCCCCAAGCCGTCGCGGCCGGCCTATATTCTGGAGGAGCAGATCGGCTTCATCCTGCGCCAGGTGTGGCAGCGCCATGCCACGATCTTCGCAAAAGAAATCGGCAATAACCTGACGCCGACGCAATGGGCGGCATTGGCCAAGCTCACCGAGACCGGGCCGTGCTCGCAGAATCAGCTCGGTCGGCTGACGGCGATGGACGTCGCCACCATCAAGGGCGTGATCGACCGGCTCACCGCGCGCGGCCTGACCGAGACCAGCCCCGATCCCGAAGACGGCCGCCGCCTGCTGGTCAGCCTCACCCGCGCGGGCCAGCAACTGGCGGAGAAGGCCGCGCCGAATGCGCTTGCCATCACCAGGGAGACCCTTGCGCCGCTTGACTCAAAAGAGCGCGAGACGCTGGTCGCGCTGCTCAGCAAGCTGCGATGATCGGGGGATAAATTTATTGGATTTTAGCGCGCGCTCTCCGATATCGGCTTCCGCGCTAATCCCTGAGG
The DNA here is from genome assembly GCF_900129505.1 of Bradyrhizobium erythrophlei. Classification (NCBI taxonomy): domain Bacteria; kingdom Pseudomonadati; phylum Pseudomonadota; class Alphaproteobacteria; order Hyphomicrobiales; family Nitrobacteraceae; genus Bradyrhizobium; species Bradyrhizobium erythrophlei. The sequence continues at coordinate 4,433,846 of NZ_LT670818.1, forward strand.
CCGAGCATGAGCGAAATAAGCCCCACCGCAATCAGGCTGACGGCCCAGGACGTATCCAGATTGAACCAGCTCCGCGATATGAATTTGACACCGAGATAACGGTAGACAAGCCAGGCTGAACATCCACCGGCGGCGATCATCGCGGTGGCGTGGACGACGGCAACCAGCACGGCCATGCCGAGGCTGTCACTGATGAGGGTCCCGGCTGCCTCGTGGCCTTCCCGGCAGAGCCCGAGATAGATAGGCACGAGCATCAGTCCCGCGCCGTGGGCGATTGCTACGGCAAAGGACCAAAGCGCCAATTGCGTCGGTCGTATTCGCGCCAATACCCGTGGATGGCCCCGGTCGGCAAGCCGGAAGATACCGAACCCGATGACAAGAAGGCTGGCGCCGATCTGGATCTGGCGCTGCCATTCGACGAGGGCCACCAGCAGCGCGAAGGGAAAGATCACGAGCAGCATCGCGAGCAGGTGGCCGGCGGTCAGCGGCCAAAGCGCGGCTAACAAGGCACGCGAACTCCTTTCCATCAATCCGGCCGTAACAGCGAGCGGCCACCCCATTCCCGGATTTACCCCGTGGTAAAGGCCGCTCGCGACGACAGCCAGCCACAGCCAGGCAGGTGTCCAATCCGCCCCGGTCAAATTCAAGCCGACGGATAGCAGAATGAGTCCGTCGAACAGTCACCGCCGTCGAGCCTGATCTGATGCGCCCGATATCCGTCGGGAAAGCTCACCCAGTAATCCCTGGCCAGCGCGAGCCCACCGCCCGGGTTGGCATCGGCCATCACCTCGGCGCCCGGCACTCCCCGCGGATAGAATTGATCGTCCCACTTCGAGTAGAGCGAGTTGGTCCAGTATACTCGCTTGCCGTCCCGGCTGATCTCTACCATCTGCGGACCGCCTGCATACGGCTGGCCGTTCGGGTGAGGCGTGCGGCGTACAATGCCGCCGATGTGGACCGATCCGGCCAGCTTCGGTTTCCTCGGATCGGTGACATCATATTGACGCATCTCGCCGGTGCCCCAGCAGGAGACATAGAGAAACCTGTCATCCATGGACAGATCGATGTCAGTTACCAGCGGCGGCACCGCGCCAAAGCCCTGCAGAAGCGGCGGCAGCTGGTCCTTCGGCGCGGGCTCGGGTGGGATGGTCGCCGTCTTCTCGATGTGAAACTTCCCACCCTCGCGCCACCAGGTCCAGATCGAGCCTTCGAGGTTTGTGGTGTCGACCACGATGCCCATGAAGCCGTATTCGCGAACGGGATCATGGGCCGGCCGCACTTCCAGCGCCATCTGATGGTTGGCGCCAAGATCGATCGTCTGCACATTTCGCCGGGCCCGGAGATCCCAGAAGTGGATGCGATGGCCATACTTGTTCGAGAGCAAATCCTCCGGAACGATTCCGTTCTCGAACTGCGGTGGCAACCCCCACTCGCTCGTGACCATGTAATCGCGTGGCAGGTTCCACCAGAAGTCATAGTGCAGTTTTTGGGGACCGCGATCGATCTCCCACCGTCCGAGGACTTCGAATGTCTCGCAGTCCATGATGAAGACGCCGGGCGGTCCATCGGTGCCGTCCTTGCCACCGCCACCGAGAGTGCTGACATAAATGCCTTCCGGCCCGCAGTGTACCGTGTGCGGCCGCGAGTAGCCGGTCTTCCTGAAGATTTCCTCAGGCTCGATAATTTTGTGAATCGTCGCCTTGGTGGGATCCGGCTTCGTATCGACAATGTAGATCCGGGAGGACCGGATGCCGGGGATGATGAGGTAGCGGCGCTCGAGAAACGCGTGCCCTGTGAGCGGCGACAAAGCCGACGAGCAGGCGTTCCACCCGAAATGGTGAAACTCGTCGCCCTTGGTGGGCATCGTCACCGTGTGGACGACCCGACTGTATGTCGGGGAGCCGGGCTTTACGTCGATCACTGCGAGGGCGTCGGGTTTTGAAAAGTCCGGGCTCAGCAGCAAGGTATAGGCGAAGTTCTCCGGCGGAGCTTCTCTTGCAAGCTTGGGCGATGCGTAAAACGTGGGGTCAGGTCTGATCGTCATTGTACTGCTCCCTGTTTGTCTGGACGTGCACCAACATGGCTCAGCGGCTAGCAGCAGCAAGAAATGGTTAGGTTCGTAGGGTTGCTCTTGCGAAGGCTGCCGATCTTATCGATATCTTGCGAATTTGCCGCGCATTATGCGACAGCAAGGTTCGGCAATTGGGTCAATTGACGGCGATAGTTATGGCAGAAAAATCAATCCTGCTTGATCCTGGCGGCGATTTCATCTGACACGGCCGGTGGGTGAACGGATAGTGGCCGGCGTCGTCCAGTAATGCTGCTCGGCAAACTGCGCTGACTGGGGCCTTTGTGGAAGCCAGTATTGAACCTATCGGCGTGTGGTGCCGACCACCGGGAATGCACAGATATCTCACCGTCATTTTCAGGCTGATCGCCGCCGGTTTAGCCAACGGGCGTAACTTGCGCGGGCCGGGTTTGGGGCCGCGCTTGCGGTTCAATCCCGCGGGCCCATGCAGGCCCCATGCCTTGCGCCAGTCATGCAGAAGTTTGCGTGAAACACCGAGCTCGCGCGCCAAAGGCAATACAGCCTCCCCCGCCTCAAGCCGCTTGATCGTCGCCAATTTAAAGGCCGTTGGAAACGTCCTGAACGTCATTCGGTCTGTCATAGGTCATCCTCCAGGATAACCTGTCGCAGAAATTACCGTGTCTCACTTATGGGGTGCAGTCCAGCACTGTCACCGTAATACCGCTCAATGCGACCATTCTACCCGCCAAAATGCACGAGCCGTTTTTGCCAAACGAGCCGGTAACGTCAGGAGTCCTGACGGGATAATAAAATGGACCGACTGTGCGATGTTGATCACCCGGGTCCAGGCCGCGCGAGCTATATTGGTCACTCGGCTGGCAACTCAGAGCGAGAAAGTCATGAGCGATAACATGACGCTACTTCTGTAGCATCTTGCAGCCAGCGACAACTTTGAAGGCCTATGCGCCGATAGGCGTAAAAGTTCCGGGAGAACCAAGGCTAACTTGGTCACCAGCGTGAGAAAGGGATTAGTCATGTCGAGCCGAAGCATTGTTTCGCTCGCCGCATCCGTTATCGTCGGCATCGCGTGTATCGCGACTATCTCAACCGACGCCTTCGCATATCGCAGAGGCGTTGGAGTTGGTCGCGTTGGCGTTCACGGTGGTGTCTATCGCGGTGGTGTCTATCGCGGTGGCGTTTACCGGGGAGCAGCCGTGCGTCGTGGGGTGGCGGTAGGCGTCGGAGCTGCGGCAGTGGGTGCCGCTGGGGCTTACGGAGCTTATCACTGCGGAAACTATCCCTATCGACCGTGCTACTGAATCGCAGCAGGGACTGCGCCAACACCTCAGGGGCAGGTGCCCGCGACTTTTGATATGCATCAAAGGCGCTCGTGACGGGCGTCGTATGGTCGATTGAAATTATCAGACTGCACCGTGGTTCAGAATGCCCTCATCGGCTCGCTCCCAAAAGCGACGCCATGAATGGAGATTTGTGCGCGCCTAGCCGGAATACAAGAGGTGTCGATGGCAAGGTGGATTACAGCCACGTACAAATCGCCTGGGTCAATACTGCTCGCTGCCACAGCGGTTCTCTTCAGCCCATTGGCGCAGGCGCAACAGTCAAAGCTGGTTGCGGCCGAAACGCTGCAATCGATGTTGGCGGCGCAGATCCGCATGCAAGGATTCACCTGTGACAAGCCGCTTGGTGCGGTGAAAGATACGAAGCGCTCGAGGCCAGACCACGCCGTCTGGGTCCTCAAGTGCAGCAACGCGACCTACCGGATCAGTCGCGCGCCCGACATGGCGGCGAAAGTCGAACCGCTCCTATGAGCGATCCCAACTTTACCGAATCCACCCGCCCTTCATTGACCCCTGCCGGCCACGCGAGATGAGCGACCTACTTCCACTTTTTGTGTACCGAATGCGGTAGGCATGATGTCGAAATAAGCGCATGTCCGAGTCTTACACTTTTCGGACATGCCGAGACAGCCTGACGATGTCCGCTCACCGGGGGTAAAGCTGAAAACATCTGCGAAGCGCCGGGAGACCGGCAAGGAGTAGAGAGTGCAAGTCTCTTACGATGAGGGAGTAGCGATCCACATCGGCCCCGAGTCATGCGCAGTTGCCCGCGAGGGTTTCGGCGAAGCGTTGACAGGGGAGCGCATAGGCCAGCCATCGAGCCGCGAAAGATTCCTATTCTGGGTGCCGACACCGTGCAGATCGTGGAAGGCAATACGTCTGGGCGCGTCATCGCGAGCGCCAGGACGACCCGGCGTGGTCAGAGACCCTGGCATGTGCAGACGCTCCTTGCGCGGGAACCGGGAGATCTCGCGATCGACCGTTCGGCAACAGCCGCCGGTCCGCATCGGGAAGGTGAGGAGCCGTAGCCGATGATGCACGGTCGTGAGAAGTCAGACTCTGCCATAGTAGCTGTGAAGCCGACGAACAAAGCGGTCCCGACCGCAGCGGAGCCGGTGGAGCCAAGGGCGGGGGCCAAGGGGAACGCGCGCCGGCAAAGCACGCACCGGACACAGGGACGGGAGCGCGTGGCACAGGCGCTGGAGCGCGTACGGCAAGCCGCAAGGCAACGGAAGAAGGGGAAGCTCACTGCACTCCTCCACCACATCAGTATCGACTGCCTGCGGATAGCGTTCTTCGCGCTCAAACGCGATGCCGCCTCTGGGGTGGATGGACTGACGTGGCCGACCTACGAAGCAGACCTTGACCGAAACCTCACTGATCTGCATGAGCGGGTTCATCGGGGAGCATACCGGGCACTGCCATCACGCCGGACATACATACCGAAGGCTGATGGGAAACAGCGTCCGTTGGCGGTTGCGGCACTCGAGGACAAGATCGTCCAGAGAGCGACCGCAGCTGTGTTGAACGCCATCTACGAGGAAGACTTCCTCGGGTTCAGCTACGGGTTCCGACCCAAGCGAGGTCAGCACAATGCGCTGGATGCGCTGGTTGTCGGGATCACGAGCAGGCGAGTGAACTTCATTTTTGACGCAGATGTGGCCTCCTTTTTCGACTCAGTCAGCAAAGACTGGCTGGTGCGATTCGTGGAGCACCGCATCGGCGATCTGCGCATTATCCGCCTGATCCAGAAGTGGTTGAAGGCGGGTGTCCTAGAGAACGGGGTTGTCACGGTCAGTGAAAAGGGAACGGGGCAGGGATCGGTAATCTCACCGCTGCTCGCCAACGTCTACCTGCATTACGTGTTCGACCTCTGGGCCGAGCGCTGGCGACGGCACGAGGCCACGGGCGACATGATCCTCATGCGGTATGCTGATGACATTGTCGTCGGCTTCGAGCACGAGGGGGACGCCCGGCGCTTCTGGGACGATATGCGCAAGCGGTTCGAGGAGTTCTCGCTGTCGCTCAATCCGGACAAGACTCGCCTGATCGAGTTCGGCCGCTTTGCGGCGGAACGACGCGCTCATCGCGGGCTCGGAAAACCGGAGACCTTCAACTTTCTTGGCTTTACCTTCATCTGTGAACGCAACAGCCGTGGACAGTTCCTTGTCAAAAGAACAACACGGCGCGATCGCATGCAGGCAACGCTCAGGAGGATCAAGGAGGAATTGCGACGGCGCATGCACGAGCCTATCCCCGAGCAAGGGGCTTGGCTCAAGCAGGTGGTCAGAGGCTTCTTCGCTTATCATGCCGTGCCGACCAACGGCCCTGCACTGAGAGCATTCTACTATTATGTGAAGCGCATCTGGTTGCGCACGCTGCGGCGGCGTAGCCAGAAGGACCGCTTCTCGTGGCAGCGAATGCATGGGCTAGCCGCCGACTGGCTCCCCCAACCGCGCATCCTTCACCCATATCCCGATAGGCGTTTTGCCGTCATGCACCCAAGGTAGGAGCCGTGTGCGGGAATCCCGCCTGCACGGATTTGGGCGGGGGGCGGTCAGCAATGATCGTCCCTACCGCGCTTCTCAGCGAGTATTTCGCATTTTGACCCATAGGAGAAATGGGCAGGCAATGTGCTACCTGCTCCGCCGTGAGCCTCCAGCATCGTCTAAAGATGGGAGCCTCGGTTCTGATTCGGTCACAACCGATCAGGCTCCGACTGCCTTGACGGGTCTCGTTGGCGCGAAACGGCCATCGTCACGGCAGGGAGGCCGGAGAATCAGCCGGCCTTGAGGCGCCAGACGCGCGTGGCGTCCCGCTCGATGACCGTCGTTTGCAGGCCGAACGGTTCGGGCGTGACGCCGCGGATCCAAAGCTCGACGCGGGTGACATCGATCGTGACGAAGATGGCGCTCGATCGATCCGGCCCGTCAGGAAAATAGGTATCATAAGCAGGCTTCCAGCGCCTGCGAATCTCGGGCTTGCCCTCGGCAAGGCTCGCTGTACCGGTGAGCGCCACAAAGGCGTCGTCGGGATCGTGCTGGAAAATGACGGAGACGCTTCCGACCCGACGCAAGTCGGCCACCTTGGGCGAGAGGCCATCGGTGAGGAACCTGAGCGTCCATTCTTCCTCGTCAGCATCGCGCGGCACACGGCCCATCGGCCGGGCCCTGATGCCGCCCTCGCCGGCGGCGGTGAGCAGCCAGCAATAGCGCACCTTTCCGATCTTGTCGGCGGTGGCGTCAAGCAGCCGGTTCAGGTCAGCATTATTGTCCGCGAGCGACATGGTTGCCTCCTATGGTTGGTGGCCCGTCAGCCTCGCCTCTAGACTAAATGGTCTAGACGGCTTAGTCTACGACGATGGGACGCCCATTGTTCGACACCGGCAGCTTCCTGACCGCGGCCCGATCAATTGCTTGCGAACGGGGGCCCGCCGCCGTGACGGTCGATTCCGTTATCGCGAGGCTGAAGGCGCCGAAGGGCTCGTTCTATTATCGGTTCGCCTCGCGCGACGCGCTGCTTGGCGAGCTGTGGCTGGCCACGGTGCTTTCCTATCAACGGGGTTTCGTGGCAGCGATCGACGCCGGCGATGGACTTGCCGCTGCACTCCACACGCCTGCGTGGGCACGGCTCCATCTGGACGATGCCCGCCTGCTGCTGCTGTTCAGCCGCCACGACTTTGTTCAAGGAGCTTGGCCGCTGGCCCTGAAACGCGGCGTGGCTGATCAGGCGCGGCGTTTCGAGGCATGTCTTAAGAGCTTCGCGCGGCAGGCCTTCGGTCGCGCTGGCTCGGCACAACTCCGGCGCGCCGTCTTCGTGCTGGCAGAGGTTCCGATCGCCGCCGTGAAAGGCCATCTCGAGCGCCGCGAGCCGCCGCCGCTATTGGTCGATGAACTGATTGCCACGACCTATCGCGCGGTCGTCGGGTCGCCGTGAAGCGACCCTGAGTGCGGCATTTGAGCGGTTGCAGTGCCATTCTTATCAGCGGAGGCAAGCAATGCTGCGACGTGAGTCTGTTAGCGGATCGTTGGGCCGCGTGGCCGCGCCCGGCGGGCGCGCAGTCGGCAGCGAAAATCGCGCGCATCGGCCTCTTGTCCCCACCGGGCGCGATACCCGACGGCTATCTGAAAACCCAAGCGCTGCCTCGCTGTTGGCGATTGAGCGGAATGAAGCGGGCGGAGCTCCTTGTCCGCTAATGAATTGGCTCAAATAATCAAAAGCGGACGCTCCTGGGCACGGAAGAAAACCCAAAAGCGTTCGCGTTTTGGATTGAAAAAAGCTCTACAGGTCTTAAGAGAGAACTTCCTCCTCAATGTTTTGCAAGCCAAGCTCGAAGTCGCAGCGGCGTCTTTGATTTGGATCAATGACGGCACTTGCAGCCCAGCAACGGTGCGATGCGGTGGCTGACCACTATTGCACAGATTTCAAACTGTGAGACAAGAGCGCGGCTGATTGACAGAGTTCAGAAGACGGGGGGCTAGGAAGCGGGCCTGACAATGGGAGCCAGTTTGATGGAGTACATTGCCGCAATGCGTTGGACTATACTGTTTTTCGCGCTTGCCGTTTTGTCGCCGCAGAAAGCCTCGGCCAATGACTGCGACGCGCAGCGCGGCTGTCGCAAATCGCCCCTACAGCAAACAACAGCTACCTATTTGCCACCGCCGTTCGTGGCATTCGGTTCGATTACTGGTCCGATAGTCGGCTGCTACGGGTTTGATCACGGCCCTATGTACAGCCCGGCTCCCTGCAACTTTCCCTATCCGTACGGGTATAATGGAACTTACAAAGGAACAAGCAAACGCGGAAAACATGATTAGCAACGGCTTTGACCACCGGCCCAGTTCTCGTCGGTATACCTCGCTCGCGTTCGCCACGGGGGATTGCACTGTCCGGATTTAACACAGCGCCACTAAGCATTATTCGGCTTGGTCGCGCTCCGACCGTCTGCAGGAACCGGCAGACGGTCCATAATTTTGTTGTAGCATCTTAATCAATCGCGGGCCTCGTAACTCATACCGCGACAGAACTAACCCAAGCCCGCCGGCTCAACCCGGCGGGTTTTTCTTGGCTTCACCAACTGTTGCCGCGCTGCAGGCGACCGACGGCGACAACAAGATCGGGCCTTTCGAGTACTTCAACCAGCCTGTCAAGGATGCGCTCGTTATTGTGCGGTCGTGGCTCTAGAAATTCTTCGAGGATGCGCTGCGCGTCGCTCACAGCCTGAACCGCTAGTTGCTGATCTGTCATGACGATCACCCCTCACTTCGGACCGGTCATCGTACGAATCCGCGATGACGCCGCTTGCGCATTCGCTCGTTGATCATGCCGCCGAACAGAATTTCGACAATCACAAGCGTCAGCATGATGGTGACGATCACCATCACCACGCTGCGCGGCGTGACCATGGGCCCGGGCTTCCGCTCGATGACGACGATGGGCTTCGGTGGTACTACCTGCGTGATATCATTCCAGCGCTCGACCCATGGTGTCGCTGTGATCAGATCGGTCGCGGGTTCATCGACGGCCATCGCGTTCGCCGATCTGCGCAGATCGGGGGATGGCATCGGCATTACGGCGGGCGGCGCCGCCTCGGGCTCGTGATGGTGCGCGCGATGCTGACCACCTTGGCGACGTATCGGTGTTGCGTCCCAGCAATGATCCACGCCATGCCAATAGATGTGAGACGAATGAAACGAGTGGCGCGCTTCAGTCTTGCTCATGCAGGACTGTGAAGCTTTTGATGGTGTCGTTAGCACCGACACAAACACAACAAGTACTGCGACGCGCATGCGGTCGCTCCGCCTTTAGATCAAATACGGCCGTTGCTCCAGCCTAATTCCTCGATCGTCCAATGCGTTAGCGGGTTCCTGTCAGGCCGAATTAAAGCCTAAACGCAAGAGTTTGTCTGTACGCTCTCCGACACATGTCGGGCTGGGTCCGGTCAGCCTTTCGCCGTCCCCAATGCTTGTCTTTCCGCGACGGATCGAACACGCGTTCGACGTGGCGGTTCAACGCTTGCATCACACCAATTCGGGCGAACATCGGTGGCCCGTTGTGTTCTGCGACCAGCAATAGCGCTTGCATCGCTGCCTGCCATTCTCCGGCTGATGCATTGCGCCGCGTCGCGGAGCGTCACGGAGCGTCACCAGTGGTTTCCGGCCGACGCAATGTCTGGGACCTGCAGCATGCCAGCTAGCGTCACAATTTCCCTGCTACGGGTGAAAAATTCCCTGTTCCCCAAAAAAATTCCCTGTTTATGCTGTTAGGAAATTGAACAGGAAGTGCTTGCAGCACAGGAGCTTCTCGTTGCAAAACGGGCTATCAGGGCTCGAAGAGCGCAAAAGTCCCCGTGAGCAGGGAATTTACCTGGAGACCGGTGCGATCCGCACTGCGTCGCCAGCCAAGCAGTCCAGCGGCGGGAGAAGGCGTCGCTGGTACGCGCAGAGATGCCGCCAATTGCGGGCTTTTGCGAATTAGCCATCAGCCTCCGAGCTCCGATTTTGGGCATTCCCGGAGCGGAATAGCCAATAGTCTCTGGCGCACATGTGAAAAACTCCCGTTTTTGGGAGACTGTAGCCGGAGACCAGGTTCGATCTGCACTCCGTGGCCCAACTTGCAGTGCAACACGCCGAATTCTCTGCCTTGGCCGCTGGCAAGTTGGGAATGCCGAGCCCGTACGCCGTCCCGGTCAACGATACTTCTTCAGTATAAGTTGAACTAGCGTGGACTGCCGGTCCACCCGACATAGCCGCGTTTAATCCAGAAGTGGGACAAACAACCGGTATGCTGATGCACAGAAGGAGACACGGCCGGCCGCTGGAGCCACGGTCGGACGATGTCCGTTGATTGGGGAAGACCGGAAGTGTCTGCCAGACGGTCGAAACGCGCGATTGATCCGTCGCAGATTCTCTTCGGCTCGAATCAATGCTGCGCTACATACCCGCTCCGAACAGGACCGCCGTTACTGACGCTCGATACTAACCATTGCCGTACCGGCGCTGATCATATCGAGTTCCCGCGCGGCAGCACGGCTCAAATCTATAATGCGACCACGGCCATACGGCCCGCGATCTACTATGCGCACTACAACCGTCTTGCCGTTACGATGATTAGTAACCAGCACCATCGTACCAAATGGCAATGTCTGGTGCGCTGCAGTAAGCCCGTTTGGGCCAGTGATCTCACCACTTGCGGTACGGCCGCCGCTGTAGAATGCGGCGCGGCCGGACTCGGCAAGTGCCGGACAGACCGCTGAAGAAGCCAAAACAACAGCAAGGAAAAACTTGGAACTAATCATCAGGCGTGAACGCGGGATGATCGATTAAGTTCCCCTAGCAACCGTCGGCGGATTGAGCGATTGAATAGCCCGTTGAGCGGCTTCACAAAACTGACGTTCAAGCCATGGCGACGCGCCGCGTAAGCCTTCAAACGACTTGCATTGCCCAATCGATGTAATCCAACCGTCGTTGAACTGGCCAGTCAATTGCGGGACTGTTCGTCGCGGCTCGCATGTTGCTTATCTTATCCGTGAGCTTGATCAATTGCGCTTCGCGACTCCTATGCGGTGCGTGTTCGACTTGTAATCGCTTTCGCTCATCCTTGGGCAGCGATTTGTCGTCGGTTACTTTCACGACAATCTCGGCGACGTGCTTGCCAAACTCGCTCGCAATCATTTCGGCGGTGACGCCCTGGTCTTCAATCGCGTCGTGCAACAAGGCTGCGATGACCGCATCAGGCTCAGAGCCGCCGGTTGCTTCCGTCACCAGATTGGCGACCTCTAGCAGGTGATTGAGGTACGGTTCTTGCGCCGAACCCTTGCGGCGCTGGTGAACATACCAACGTGCTGCAGCGTCTGCGGCTCAAGGCGTGGCTTGAGCGAGCCAGAACAGACCTATAGGGGGTGGGGTAGGGGCCGATTTTAAGAATGGGTGAAAACGATAAAGCCCCACCAGGTATCGCCCGTATTGACCGGACCATTCCGATAGAAGAGCAACGGCGATTCGCTGCTCGGTTTGAGGTCTGTTGCTGTCCGACGTCCGTTATTGGGGGAACAGCGGAAAACGTTTGCTCACTTCGAGTTCTTCCGGTTTTGACCCGATGCGGATATTACGCAGCGATGGAGTTCAAGCGGAAAACTCGTGGAAGTGGATCGATCCGCACGGCAAAGAGTTTGGGATCGAACGACCGTACTTCGATAAAGATCCTCCGCATGTCGGGCCGATCGACAGCAGGGAATATGCCGATAAACGCGGCCGGCCAAATGCGCAACTTGCGGAATTGGAAACGAAAGGCGCCACGGGTCAGCTGTGAGCGACGATCACAGCAGGGCGACACGCGGAAGAACGGTATCCTGGAAGGCGAGAAGCATATAGGCTTGCTTGCCTTTCGGCCGACGAGCGAATCAAACTCTTGAGTCGCGACAAACTGCGTGACACCCTGCGCCTCAACCTCCGGGGAATCACATGACGATCCCGTGCCGCGTCCTAATGGTATATCCGAAGTTCATTCCGAACTCGTTCTGGAACTATACGGAAGCCTGCGAACTGGTCGGCGCGAAGTATCCGGCGGCGCCACTTGGCCTGATCACGGTCGCCGCTATGCTGCCGAAGCATTGGGACATCCGTCTCGTTAACCGTAACACCGAGCCTTTGACGGACGCGGACCTCGACTGGGCCGATCTCGTGATGATCGGCGGTATGCTCAACCAGCAGCCTGATTTCATCTACCTGATCGATCTCGCCCACCTGCACGGCAAGCCGGTATGTGTCGGTGGGCCTGACGTCTCCTCCAGCCCGCATCTTTACGCGGACGCGGACTTCCAGGTGATCGGCGAGGCCGAGCAAGTCATGGAGCACTTCATCGCTGCCTGGGAAAGCGGCGAACGCAAGGGTGTGTTCATCGCGGAGAAATTCAAGATCGACGTCACGCAAAGCCCGATGCCGCGTTACGATCTGATCAAGTTCGATCACTATCTCTTCATCGGCGTGCAATATTCGCGGGGCTGCCCGTTCACTTGCGAGTTCTGCGATATCATCGAGCTTTATGGTCGCGTGCCGCGCACCAAGACTAACGATCAGATTCTCGCCGAACTGCAAGCGCTCTACGATCACGGTTATCGCGGGCATGTCGATTTCGTCGACGACAATTTCATCGGCAACAAGAGGAACCTCCGCACGCTACTGCCGCGGCTCAAAGCTTGGCTGGAAGAGCGCGACTATCCGTTCGAGTTCTCGACCGAAGCCTCGATCAATATCGCCGATGACGACGAGCTGTTGCAGGCGATGAAGGACGCGAACTTCTTCGCGATTTTCGTCGGCATCGAGAGCCCGGATCCAGAGACGCTCGTGCAGATGAAGAAGAAGCAGAACACCAGGCGCAACATCGCGGAGTGCATCCATAAGATTTACGGCTACGGCATGTTCGTTACTGCCGGCTTCATCGTCGGGTTCGATACCGAAAAAGTCTCGATGGGACAGGCGATGATCGACTTCATCGAGGAGACGGACATTCCGGTCTGCATGGTTGGACTACTTTATGCGCTGCCTGGCACACAGCTGACGCGGCGGCTAGCCGAGGAAGGCCGCCTGCACAAAGGCCATGACCTCATGAAGGTCGAGCAGGCCGGCGACCAATGCACGCTCGGCTGCAATTTCGACACCAAGCGTCCGCTTCGTGACATTCTTGTGGATTACAAGGCCGTGCTCCGGCACGTGTTCAGCCCGACGGCATATGCCGGACGGCTGTCAAGGCTCGCTGTCAAGCTCGACCGCTCCGACCGCCGCCGCGAGCTGCCGGATGGCGACATGCGCAAGAGGCTTGGCGGCATCGACAGCGTGCATAAGATCATGCGGGCCTTGCCGGAAGTTCGCGAGCCGTTCTGGAAGACCTTCGTCGAGGTCGCCAAGACCAATCCAGGCGCGCTGCGTTATATCGTGATGCTGATGGCGCTGTACATGCACCTCGGGCCGTTCTCGAAGCTCGTGATCAGTGAGATTGACCGCCGCGTTGCCGAGCTGGACGGTATGCCTCCGGTGAGGGCCCCGGAGTCGTCTACTCATGCTCGTCCGGCAAAGGCTACGGGCAATAATAACCGGAAGAATGAGCAGGTTTCGGCGGTGAACTCATAAAAATGCAGTTGGATGGACGGCAAGGTCCGCTATGCCTCCGATAGCTTCCTGGCAGCATCACCTGCGGGCGGAAGGATCAACTCCTTAGGAATGTCGCACTGTCCCATGGGGACAATTCCACTACTCTGTCTCCCGACTGGCAAAAACGCCCAAAACACGATCGTTGGTCAGGAACGCCGAGAGAGTGGCACCCGCTATCCCACTGTCTCATATCCCATTCCGGTGTTTCGCTATCTCCCAGGGTGACTTACTGCTTTCCCGGGGGTTTCAAAGTTGGTCATGCTGAAAGAAGCCGGTGATCGATCGCTTCGCGGAATACCGGATCGTCCGCTTTCGCGGACAATGACATTGTGTGAATGTTAAGACAGGCGGCGCGTTCGTTCCCGGATATCGCTTCGCTCATCGCCAGCGGCGGTGTAGCCACAGCCACTGATCGGGATATTCGCGGATCCAGCCCTCGATCACCGACGTGACCGCCTGCATCGTTCCCTGAATGTCGATTTGCCCGGCGGCGTCGCGGAGCGGCTTCACTTCTTCGGACAGTTCGCCGCGAAAGCGGTGTCCGGGCAGGCGGACGATGCGTACGCCATGAACCGGGCACTCGATCTGCCGCAGCAGCCGGGCCAGCATCGGATTGGCCCTGGTCTTGCGGCCAAAGAAAGTAACCTCGACGCCGTTGGTCAGATACTGGTCGACCAGCATCCCGACGTGCTGACCGTTTTTCAGGGCCTCCGCAAGTTTTAGTGGCGCGTCACGGCCAGCCGGAATTAGCGTGCCCATTTTTAGGGCGCGCATATCCTGGATGATGCGATCGGCCGCCGCGATGTTGGGCCGGCGATACAGAATCGCGGTGTCCAGCCCGTGCGCGACGGCAGCCAGAGCGGGAAGTTCCCAGTTGGCGAGATGGCTTGCAAAGATCAGCGCCGGTTTGCCGTCGTGTCGAAGCTGCGCAAACAATTCGTAGGAGCGCGTCCCGATTTCGATCCGGCTATCCTTGGAGCGCGCCGGATCGTGCTCCCAGATATGATCGAGGTGCGCGAATTCGGCGCCGACGCGACCGAGATTGTCCCAGACGCCTGCGAGAATGGCCTCGATCTCTGCGGGCGATTTCTCCGGAAATGCGGCGGTCAGATTGGCGCGACCGATCTTCTGCTCCCGCATCAAGGGCCCGATCAAGCGGGCGATCCGGCCGAACAGGTTGGCGGTCTTGATCGGATCGAAATAGCGGGCGGTACGCAGTATTCCGATCGTCAGCGCACCCACCGCGGCTTGGCCCAGCGGCGTGGTCGTGTCGCGAAGTCGGGCCTTGGCGCGATGCAGCAGACGTTGCATCAGAAACCAACGACGATCTCGCCGAACACCATTCGGCTTTCCATGCGCTTCAGTGTGCATCATTATACCAGCGCTGGCGATACGATCCAAGACACTAACGAGTTGCGCCGCTTCGCCCGATGGTTGCACTGAGTAATGAGGTCATCGAGCCGCCTTCGCCTGAACAGGTTGCCTGCGATATACGACTGAGGGAGTACCTGGACGCCGGGGGAGATCCGATCTGCATGCAATAGAGTGCTGGAGATCGAGTGTTGTTGACGTCGTTTTCGTGAGTCGTTGCTGTCACCGAAGCTCTCCATATTCGGCGGGCTGACCGTGCCGCCGGCATTTTTTACGATTTGGCGTCTCAGGCGGTGTACAGGCCGAGCAGGGATTTCGGCTCAAGGAACGCCTCCATCCCGAAGTCGCCGTATTCGCGGCCGATGCCGGATTGCTTGAAACCGCCAAAGGGTGCCATCGGCTCGTGGGCCAGCGTATTGATCAGCACGCGACCGGCGACAATCCGGTCGGCCACCCGCCGCGCGCGATCCGTGTTGCTAGACAAGATATACGCTTGCAGGCCGTAGACGGTGTCATTGGCGATGGCGATCGCCTCTTCCTCGTCCGCATAGGGAATGATCGACAGCACTGGCCCGAAGATCTCCTCGCGCGCAATGGTCATGTCATTGCGGACGTTGCTGAACAGCGTCGGCCGCACGAACCAGCCGTCGAGCCCGTTCGGCCTACCCTCGCCGCCGGCAAGCAGCGTGCCCTCGTCGATACCGATACGGATATAACGTTGAACGCGATCCCATTGCCTCTGGCTGACCATCGGGCCGACGGTCGTTTTCGGATCGCGCGGATCACCGGTTTTGACCTCTCCGACCGCCGCCTTCGCAAGCTCTTCCACCTCGCTGAGCCGGCTCCGTGGCACGAGGACGCGTGTGCCGGCGATGCAGGCCTGTCCGCTGTTCATGAAGCCCGCACTGAGGGCCAACGGAATCGCCTGCGCCAGATTGGCATCGTCTAGAATGACGGTGGGAGACTTGCCGCCGAGTTCGAGCGTGATCCTCTTCATCGTTTCCGCGCCGGCCCGCAGGATTGCCTTGCCGACTGCGGTCGAACCGGTGAAGGAGATCTTCGCGACATCGGGATGGCTGGCGATCTCGGTGCCGACCACTTCGCCTCGGCCGGTGACGATGTTGAACACGCCGGCTGGCAATCCGGCCGCGTGCAGCGCTTCGGTTACCACCTGCGTCTGGATCGCGCTCATCTCACTTGGCTTGACGACCGCCGTGCAACCAGCAGCGATTGCGGCAGCGAGCTTGCCGCAAATGAAGCCGGCATCGCTGTTCCACGGCGTGATGAGACCGGCGACGCCCAAGGGCTCCATCATCACCTCGGCCGTGCCCACGCGACGCGTAAAGCGATAGTCCTCCAGAACCCGGGCCATATCGAGGAGGACGTTTGCCGGGTGGTCAGTCATGAAGCCGGCTCGCGCGACGGGTGCGCCATACTCTTCGACAATTGCTTCCAGCAGGTCCTCCCGACGCGCCATCATGGCGGCGTGCATCCGCCGCAGCAAGGCGATGCGTTCTGCCTTGCTCGTGCGCGAGAAGGCCGGGAAGGCGCGTTTGGCGGCAGCGATAGCGGTGCGTGCGTCCTCCTCGTCAGCGAGGCGCACCCGAGCGATGACCTGCGCCGTCGCAGGGTTGTACAGGTCGAACAGCTCGGTCCCGTGCGGTGTGACGAAGCTGCCGTCGATATAGATCTTGTCGATGAAGCGCATGGCACTCTTTCCCAGAGAACGGTGGATGAACCGGAAGATAGGGCACTGTCGTTGGCCCGATAAGGTGTATAATTCCGCATGATCTGGTGCAGGAATCCGGACAATGAGGTCATCGGGGCTGATCGAACTGGACGCGGTGCTGGCGGTGGCGCGCCGCCGCGGCTTCCGAGCGGCTGCTACCGAACTCGGCATGTCGCGCTCGGCGTTGAGCCATTCCATCGCCGCGCTGGAGGCGAAACTCGGCGTGCGCCTGTTCCACCGAACGACCCGAAGTGTCTCGCTGACCGAGGCCGGTGAGCAGTTCGTTTCCGGCGTTGCGCCAGCGCTGGGCCAGATCAGGGAGGCGATGGAGCGGGCGGGAAGTCATCGCGACACGCCGGCCGGCACACTGCGCATCAATACATCGGCGGGCGCGGCGCGGCAGATGGAGCCGCTGGTGTTCGAGTATCTGCGCCGATATCCCGACATGACGGTCGACATCGTCACTGAGGGACGACTGGTCGACATTGTTGTCGATGGGTTCGACGCCGGCGTGCGCCTGGCTGAACTGGTGCCGCAGGACATGATCGCCGTGCCGCTGGGGCCCGATCAACGTTTCGCAGTTGTCGGATCGCCCACCTATTTCAAGCAGCATCCGAAGCCCCGCACGCCTGCCGATCTCTCCCGGCATCGCTGTATCCGCAGCCGACTGCCCAGCGGTGGCAGCTATCGTTGGGAGTTCGAGCGACACGGCGAAGCGCTGGCGATCGACGGTGAAGGACCGCTGATCCTCGACGAGCCCAATTTAATGCTGGCGGCGGCGCGGGCCGGGTTCGGCCTCGCCTATCTCACCGAATGGAATGTCGCGGCCGACCTCGCGGCCGGCTCGCTGGTTCGCGTGCTGGATGAATGGACACCGCCCTTTCCAGGCCTGTGTCTCTATCATCCCGGACGTCAGCATGTGCCCGCCGGGTTGCGCGCTATGATCGACCTAATCCGAGAAAAAGAAATTCCCTGATACCTAAAAATTCCCTGATACCTAAAAAGAGTTCCTTGTTTTCCCGAAATATTTTCCCTGATAATTTGCGTAGCGAATTTCGCGAAAAGTCGCTGCAGCGCGGCCATTTCTCTGTCAGGTTTGAGATCTCAGAACCTCAAAATCGCTAAATTCCCTGTAAAATTCCCTGCTAGTATCTCTGCACAGTGATTATGACTCTTTGGACGTGACGGGATAGGCGCGGCCCATTTTGGCGCGGGCTTTTTGGGTTGTGAACATCCATGTGATGCATGCGGCGGC
Organism: Bradyrhizobium erythrophlei; assembly: GCF_900129505.1. Taxonomy (NCBI): domain Bacteria; kingdom Pseudomonadati; phylum Pseudomonadota; class Alphaproteobacteria; order Hyphomicrobiales; family Nitrobacteraceae; genus Bradyrhizobium; species Bradyrhizobium erythrophlei. The sequence goes on from NZ_LT670818.1 coordinate 4,451,736, forward strand.
GGTGTTTCGTTGTTTCTCCCATGCGGCGATTTCGCTGATGAGGCGCTTGGGGTCGTCGATTCTGCGATCCAGGCATTGGCCGCGGAGCACGCCTATCTCGATCTCGACCATGTTGAGCCAGCTGGCATGCTTGGGGGTGTAGTGGAACTCCAGGCGACGCAGAATTCGCCGGGCTTCGGCGGGCGCGAATGCCTCATAGAGGGCGCCGGCCGAGTGGGTCGACAGGTTGTCCAGGTGTGCTGCTCCGCACAAAAATCTCCCGCTTGATGGGAGGCACAATTCTCGCGGTGGCCGGCAAATTAGGTGTCAGGCATGTTACAATCATGTGAATCAATTGTATTGCCTAAGCCCGGTGATGAGGAACGCTAAAGCGACGCCGCAGTCGCTGTTGGCGTCGGCCTGCGCCTGTTTGGCTGGGCCGCGCCCGGGCTTCTCCAGGTCGAACCGCAGGATGAACGTGCTCGACCTCTCGACGAACTCGCTGGGTCTCCTGGCGTCGCTAGCGGTCGTCGAGGAAATGCAGCAGCGCCGCGTTGAACAGCGCCGGGTCCTGCAGGAAGGCGAAGTGGCTGGTATTGGGCAGGATCAGGAGACCGGCACCGGGGATGGTGGCTGCAATATATTCGGTGTGGGCGCGCTTGATCGCCTCGTCGTGGTCGCCGTCCACGACCAGGACCGGCGCCCGGATCGACTGCAGTTGAGCGTCGGTCCAGTTCGGCTCGCTCTCCCACATCTTGGTGATCTGCGCGACGAAGGCGTCATAATCCCCAGGCGTCGCGGAGAGCCTGGCATATTCGGTTCCCGCGCGCGCGATGAAGCGGGCGAAGGTCGGGTTCTTCTCGACGCCGTCCTGGACGCCCGACGTCACGGTGTTGGCGGCGAAGGCAAACACCTTGCCGACGCGGTCGGGATGGCGAATGGCGAGATCGAGGCCAAGTATGGCGCCGTCGCTCCAGCCGACCACATCGGCCCTGGCGATGTGCAAGGTGTCCAGCAGCGCAATGACGTCGTCGGCCATGAGATCGTAGCCATAGGGACGCGCATCGCGGGTGCTGCGGCCGTGGCCGCGGCTGTCCACGACGATCACGGTGTGGTGCGGCGCGAGAGCTTTGACCTGATTGCCCCAATAATCCGAGTTCGAAAGCCCGCCATGCAGCAGGACGACCGGCGAACCATGGCCAATGGTGGCGTAATAGAGGCTGATACCGTTCACTTTGGCGTGGCCGCGTTGTTCGCCCGAGACAGGCGCGGGGGTCGGCGGCAGCGTCTGCCACAGTGGTTCGCTCGCGGCGGCATGGAAAGGCAAAAGCAGCAACAAGGCCAGCAAGGCGCGACGCATGAACGACCCGGGTTTGGTGGCGGACGCAGCGATGCGTTAAATAGTTCGCCTTGCGCGGCGGTCAAGCTCCAGCCGGGAGCCCTCCGCCGCGATCCGGCTAGGTCTCAGGAATATCCATGACCAAAGACAGCTTCACGCTTCGCAATGACACGATGACGGCGACCATCGCGGAGGAAGGCGCCGAATTATGCTCCCTGAAAAACGCTGAAGGCCTTGAGCTGCTTTGGCAAGCCGGTGAGGCCTGGCCGCGCCATGCGCCGTTGCTGTTTCCGATCGTCGGGCGGCTGAAGAACGACGAATTGCGGCACGGGGGAAAGATTTATCCGATGACGCAGCATGGCTTTGCCAGGGATCATCGGTTCGATTGGGCGCGGCGCGAGGCGACTTCCTGCACGCTGCTGCTGGTGGACGATGCCGCAACCCGCGCCCGCTATCCGTTCGCGTTCCGCCTGTCGGTTACCTACACGCTTGATGGTGCCGATCTGGAAATTGCCCTTGAGATCGCCAACACGGGCGACGAGATGCTGCCGGCCTCGATCGGCGCTCATCCGGCCTTCAACTGGCCATTGCTCCCGGGCTTGGCCAAGGAAGACTACGCGCTGGTGTTTTCGCGAGAAGAAGCCCTGCCGATCCGGCGGTTGAAGGACGGCCTGCTGCGGGCTGCGCTGGAGCCGACCCCTGTTCGCGGCAGCCGGCTCGCGCTGTCGGAGCGGCTGTTCGACGATGACGCGATCGTTATGGACCGGCCGGCCAGCCATGCCGTCCGCTACGCGGCCCGGAGCGGTCCGCAGGTCGAGGTTTGCTGGGAAGGATTTCGCGAGCTCGGGATCTGGTCGAAGCCAAAGGGCGCGCCGTTTCTCTGCATCGAACCCTGGCACGGCTTTGCAAGTCCCGCGCATTTCGACGGCGAGTTCAAGGACAAGCCGGGCCTGATGCATATCGCTCGCGGTGACAGCCGGAGCCTGAAATATCGTATCCGAATTGGCTAGAATTCAGGGATCAATCAGCACGCCCGGGTTCAGCATGCCCTGCGGATCGAGTTCCTTCTTGGCCGCGCGAAACGCGGCCGCGAACAGCTCCGGACGCTGGCGGTCGTACCACGGCCGGTGGTCGCGGCCGACGGCGTGATGATGGGTGATGGTGCCGCCGGCCTCGATCAGCGCGTCGCTCGCTGCGTTCTTGATCGCCTGCCATTGCTCCAGCAGCGCACCGTGGCGGCCCAGTGCGTGGAAGGAGAAATAAGGGGCAGGTCCGTCCGGGTAGATATGGGTGAAGCGGCAGGTGACCTCGCCCTTGACGCCGGTCGCTTCCAGAATCGCGCGCTCCGTCGCCGCCTTCACCTTGTCGTGGAAGCCTTCGAACCGGTCCCAGGTGATGGCGGTCTCAAAGGTGTCGTTGATGAGGCCGGCCGGGGTCAGGAACTCGCGCGCATAGGGCATGCGGATGAAGGCATTGCGCCAGATGCCGGCCGCGCCTTCGAGATGCGCGTCGCCGGCCTTGGCCAATTCGGGCGTGCCGCCATGGTCGGCGCAGCATTCGAGCGCGCGCACCATCCGCTCGTCCATCGGATGATCGCCGGATTCAAAGCCGAGCACCATGATGGCGACGCTGCCGTCGGCCGCACCGGTGTTGAAGGCCTCCTGCGGATCGAGGATGCGGCAGTTCGACGGATAGAGGCCGGCTTGCGCGATGGCGCGCACCGCACGGGCGGCGGCGAAGAAGTTCGGAAAACGCACCGATGCGCCGGCGCGGAATTTCGGCCGCGGCTGCAGTCGCATCCAGGCGCGCGAGATCACCCCGAGGGTTCCCTCCGATCCGATTAACAACCGGTCGGGGCTGGGCCCGGCACCTGATCCCGGCAGGCGGCGGGTTTCCAGAATGCCGCGCGGGGTCACCACGCGCAGGCTTTCGACGAAATCATCGATATGGGTATAGAGGCTGGCGAAATGGCCGCCCGACCGCGTCGCGATCCAGCCGCCCAGCGTCGAATATTCAAAACTCTGCGGAAAGTGCCGCAAAGTGACCCCATGCGGCTTGAGCTGGTTTTCCAGCGACGGACCAAAGGCGCCGCCTTCGATCAGCGCGGCGCGCGAGGCCTGGTCCACTTCGACCACCTTGCCGAGGTTGCGCAGATCGAGCGTGACGGCGGCCTTGTAGCGGACGCCGTCGGCGCGCGGCTCGACACCGCCGCAGACGCTGGAACCGCCGCCGAACGGCGTCAGCGAGGCGCTCGCGCCGCCGGCCCAGTCTATCACGGCGGCGATGTCGGCTTCGTCGCGGGGATAGGCGACGACGTCGGGCGCGCAATCATAGTCGCCGAGCAGGGCGCGCACATAATCCGGGTACGATTTGCCGTAGGCATGCGCGGCGCGGTCGTAACGGTCGGTGGTGCAGAAAGCGGCCAACGAGGAGGGCGGGGTTATGCGCGGCGCGCGCAAAGCGAGATCCTCCAGCCGCGGCACGGCAATCGTTTCGAACCTGTCGCGGGAGAATTTCGCCCGGTAGCGGCCGAGCACGAAGGCCTGCTCGGCCTCGGTCATGCCCTCGCCCTCGCGGCCCCAGCCGTAATGCTTGAGCCTTGCGCCGGTCATGGTCGCCTCCTGTCGTTTCCGCCCGGAATTTTCTGCTTTCGGAGCAGTCTCTCGCGGTCCGCCGCGCCCGGCAAGCCCCGCCGACGGTACTTGCGAGGGCAGGGTGGGACCACCATGTGTTTTGTCCCCTGAGGAATTACCCATGCTGGATCTTACCCGCGATTCATTCGACGAGAGCCACCCATCGCAAGCCGCCCAGCCGGCGGCCGCCGACGATCAGGCCTTGCTCGATGCCTATTCCAATGCCGTGATCGGCGTGACCGAACGCGTCGGACCCGCCGTGGTCCGCGTTGAAACCGGCGCCAAAGCGCCGAACGCGCGCGAGCGCGGCGGCCTCGGTTCGGGTATCGTCATCTCTCCGGACGGGCTCGTGCTCACCAACAGCCACGTGGTCGGATCGTCGAAAGAGATCAGGCTGCGCGACATCGAGGGCATCGTCACCGACGCGCGCGTGCTCGGTGTCGATGCCGACACCGATCTGGCGCTGTTGCGCGCCGACGGCGTGCGGGATCTGCCCTACGCCTCGCTCGGCGATTCCAAGACGTTGCGGCGCGGCCAGCTCGTGGTCGCGATTGGCAATCCGCTCGGCTTTGAATCGACCGTCACGGCGGGCGTGGTGTCGGCGCTCGGCCGCTCGATCCGCTCGGTGAGCGGCCGGACCATCGAGGACGTCATTCAGACCGACGCTGCGCTCAATCCCGGCAATTCCGGCGGCCCGCTGGTGGCGTCATCCGGCAAGGTGATCGGCATCAACACGGCGATCATCAACGGCGCGCAGGGCATCTGTTTCGCGGTTGCCAGCAACACCGCGCAGTTCGTGCTGTCGGAAATCATTCGCCACGGCTATGTCAGGCGTGCCTATATCGGCGTGTCCGGCCAGACCGCGCCGGTGCCGCGACGGCACGCGGTGGTCGCCGGCGTCGACAACAAGATGGGCGCGCTGCTGGCGCAGATCGAGCCGGACGGCCCGGCGGCAAAGGCGGGCCTGTCGCCCGGCGACGTCGTGGTCCGGCTGGACGGCGTCGTCGTCAACGGCGTCGACGATCTGATCCGCGTCCTCGATCGCGATCGGATCGGGCGGACGCTTGAGATGGATGTGCTGCGCATGGGGCGCCTGCGCGGCATCGACGTTCATCCAATCGAACGCAAGCCGGTGGCTCGTCAGGGATCAGCCCGCTAGCGCCGCCGGGGCGCGTCTGCCGGTGCCCACGGTCCCGGCGGTCTGCCCTGCCGACCCGCCGTCTTGACATTTTCGAGACCAGCTTCGGTTTTTGCCGTCGGCCGGCAATGCCCGATGTCAGGGATTGCGCCGGCCGGGTAAATGGCTGACCGCCGGTCGGCGCAGCGATGGCCAAGAAGTGCCTGCGGCACAGCGTTTGCTTGCGTTGGAGCTGGTCGGGCCGCTGCCATGAATCGGACGACCGCCCAGGTTCGCAGCGAACTTGGCCGCTAACGGCGATCGGCTCCCACCTACTTTAGTTGCGCTAACGCGAATGCGATGCGGTTTCGCTTGCCGAGCCTGCCTGCGCAGCTAAAATGCCGGCAAGGCTGAATAATGGTCAAGAATAACAATGGAGAGAAACGATATGAAAAAGACATCCCCGTCGCCCGTATTTTGGTCATTGCGAGGACTTCTCGGCGGAACCGCGCTCGGCCTGTTGGCGATGGCGTCCGGCCAGGCCCTGGCGGCGGATCCCATCAAGATCGGTGTCATCGCCGAAGCCCAGGCCATCGCCGGCGCCTCAATTCCGCAGGCGGCGCAGATGGCCGCCGATGAAATCAACGCCAAGGGCGGCGTCGACGGCCGCAAGATCGAAATCATCACCTACGACAACCATTCCTCATCGGCCGATTCCGTTCGCGCCTTCCAGCGTGCGGTGAACGAGGACAAGGTCAATATCGTGATCGCCAGCTACATCAGCGAAGTCGTGCTGGCGCTGGAGCCTTGGGCGTCGCGGCTGAAGACGCCGTTCATCACGCCGGGTGCGGCGTCAAACGAGATCAGCAAGAGTGTTCATTCCGATTACGAGAAGAACAAATACACCTTCCACGGCTACCTGACCTCGGCCGCGCTCGCGCTGTCGGTCTGCGACGCCGCCAAGGAATTGCTGGTCGACGAAAAGCACATGAAGACCGCCGTCATCATGAGCGAGGACGCAGCCTGGACCAAGCCGCTCGACGTCGGCTACGAGGAATGCCTGCCCAAGATCGGGCTGAAGGTGCTCGACCACATCCGGTTCTCACCCGACACCACCGACTTCACGCCGATCTTCAACAAGATCGAAGGTGCGAAGCCCGACGTGATCATCACCGGCATTTCGCATGTCGGTGTGCAGCCGACGGTGCAGTGGAAGAACCAGCAGGTTCCGATCCCGATGCTCGGCATCAGCTCGCAGGCCACCAACTCGACCTTCGGCAAGGACACCAACGACGCTTCCGAAGGTGTACTCTATCAGGGCGTTTCGGGTCCGGATGTTCCTGTGACGCCGAAGAGTCTTCCGTTCACGCAAGGGTTCAAGGCGAAGTTCGGCAACTTCCCGTCCTATGCCGGCTACACTTCGTATGACGAAGTCTACTACATCGCCGATGCCGTGAAGCGCGCCGGCTCGACCGACGCCGACAAGCTGGTCGAGGCGCTGGAGAAGACCGACTGGGAAGGCACCATCGGCCGCATTCAGTTCTACGGCAAGGACGATCCGTTCACCCATTCGATCAAGTACGGCAAGGGCCTGATCACGGGCCTGATGCTGCAGTGGCAGGATGGCAAGCAGGTCGCGGTCTGGCCGAAGGAAGTCGCCAAGAGCACGCTGAAGTTCCCGAGCTTCATCAAGGTTACGTCGAACTGAACCTCGAATGATCATGCTCCCGGAGACGCGCCCCGGGAGCATATTCGCTTTTGCAATTTTCTAAGGAGTGAGGCAGCGGTGCTGCCGCGGCCAATATAGATGCTTGCTTTTCAGATCCTGATCGATGGCTTTGCCATCAGCGCGTTGTATGCCCTCGGGGCTACCGGCTTCACCCTGATCTTCGGCGTTTCCGGCGTGCTCAACCTCTCGCATGGCGCCATCATGGTGCTGGCGGCGGTGGCGGCATGGGCTGCAGCCTCCACGCTGCATTTGAACACCTATGCCGGCGCGCTGGTCGGCGTTGCGGTTGCGCTGGTGGCGGCGTTCGCCACCTATTTCGCGGTGGTGCAGCCGATCCAGAAATCGCGGCGAATTCCCAACGAGGAAAAGGAAATCTTCGTCCTCACCGGCACCTTGCTGTGGGGGATCATGATCCAGGAGCTGATCGCCTATTTCTTCACCAACAATGCCAAGACGGTATTGCCGATCGTCGAGGGCGTCGTCGACATCTTCGGCGTCCGCACTCCGAAAAACGAAATCTTCACCGCATTGGTCTGCTGCCTCGTAATCGGGCTGCTCTGGCTGATGGTGAACCGCACCCGCACCGGCAAGGCGGTGCTGGCGGCGTCGATGAACCCGCGGGGTGTCACGCTGCTCGGACTGGAGCTCACCAGCATCTATATCGTGGTCTGGGCGATCTACGGCATTCTCGCCGGCATCGCCGGCGTGCTGCTCGGCATGTTCTTAGGGGTCAGCTCCTATAGCGTCGGTCCCCTGACCGCGAGCGCATTCTCGATCGTCGTGCTGGGTGGCCTCGGCAGCGTATCCGGCTCGCTGATCGCGGCCTTCGTTGTCGGTTACCTCGAGACGCTGACCGCCTATCTGGTCTCGCCGGCCTACCGCACCATTCCGGCGCTGCTGCTGCTGGTCATCGTGATGTATATCCGGCCGCAAGGCCTGCTCGGGAGGCGATGAGCATGGCCCGTTTCTTCACATCGCGGCTGTTCTTGATATCTCTGGTCGTGGTCGTCGTCGCCGCGACGTTGCCGCTCTACGTCTCCGGCTACATTCTAGGCCTGCTCACGGTCGCCTATTATTTCGGCGTGTTCGCGATGGCCTGGGACCTGCTGTTCGGGTTCGCGGGCGAGGTGAATTTCGGACCAACCTTCCTGATCGGGGTCGGCGCCTACACCGCCGGCATCCTCAACAACCAGTATGGCTGGTCGGTGTACCTCTGCATCGTGCTCGGCGCGATGGCCTCGGTGCTGGCCGGCTTCGTGCTGGCGCTGCCGGCCTTGCGGGTCCGCGGGCCCTATTTCGGGCTGACGACGCTGGTCGCCGTGCTGATGCTGCAGAATTTCATCGTCGTATTCGCCGATCTCACCGGCGGTGAAATCGGCCTCACCATCCCGGACGTGATCACCATCAATGCCGGCGCCAATTACTGGATCGCGCTCGGCTTCATGACCATCAGCGCCATCATCCTGTATGGGCTCTCGCAGTCGCCGGTCGGCCTGGTGCTGCAGGCGAGCGGACAGGATCCGGTGCAGGCCGGCGCGCTCGGCTTCAACATCGTCAAGCACAAGCTCGCCGCCTTCGTGGTCAGCGCGTTCTTCTCGGGGCTCTCGGGCGCGCTGCTGGTATTTTACTTCGGCACCGCCTCGGTCGGCACCGTCGTCGACGTCGCCGTCGGCGTCAACGTCATCGTGGCCGCGGTGCTCGGCGGCCGCCGCACCGTGCTCGGGGCGGCACTGGGCGCGATCTTCCTGATCGTCGCCGGCGAATTCCTGCGCCCGACGGGAGAACTCGCCACCTTCATCGTCTCGGCAGTTGCACTGTTAGTCGTTCTGTTCTTCCCCGGTGGTTTCCTCGGGGCGGCCCTGTCGCGCGAGGCCCGCTCGTGATGGATGCGACCACCAACCATCCGCCGGTTCTCGAAGTTCGCGGCCTGACCAAGCGTTTCGGCGGCCTCACCGCGGTGAAGGGCCTCAGCTTCGATCTGCGCGCCGGTGAAATCTTCGGCCTGATCGGCCCGAACGGGTCCGGCAAATCGACCGCGATGAAGTCGATCATGGGCATCGAGCGCCCGACCTCGGGCGAAGTCATTTTTCAGGGCGAGAATGTCGCCGGCATGCCGCCGCACAAGATCGCGCGCAAGGGCTTTGGCATGGTGTTCCAGCACTCGCGGCCGCTGAACCGGCAGACCGTGCTGGAGAACATCATGGTAGCACTTTTGCCCGACAGCCTGTTCATGCTGTTCGCCGACAAGGCGCTCACCGAGCGCGCGAAGTGGATCGCCAATCGTGTCGGCCTTGGCGCCGTGATGGATCGCCGGCCGCCGACCTTGCCGTTTGCCGACCTGCGCCGGCTTGAACTGGCAAAGGCGATCGCGCGCGATCCGAAGGTGGTACTGGTCGACGAACCCTTCGCCGGGCTTACGCTCGCCGAAGTCGGCACCTTCTCCGAATTGATCCGCAGTTTTCGCGACGAAGGCCGCGCGGTGCTGCTGGTCGACCATAACGTGAAGAGCGTCGCGGCATTGGTCGACCGGGTGCTGGCGATGTATCTCGGCGAGGAGATCGTCACCGGCCGCGCCGACGAAGTGATGCGCAACGAGACCGTGCGCCGGGTTTATCTCGGCGGCGCGATCGAGACTTCGGCGCGCCCGGAGACCAGCTTCAAGGACAAGGTTCCGCTGCTGCAGGTCGAGAATGTCAGCGTCTATTACGGTAAGGCGCAGGCGCTGGAAAACGTCTCGATCCATGTCCACCAGGGCGAATTCGTCTCCGTGGTGGGGCTGAACGGCGCCGGCAAGACCACGCTGTTCAACGCCATTTCGGGATTTCTCCCCTACACCGGCGAAATCCTCCGCGATAGCGAGAAACTGCGCGGTACCAGCCCGGCGCGGATCGCCCGCAGCGGTATCGTGCAGTGCCCCGAATCGCGCGAGTTGTTCGGCGAGATGAGCGTGCGCGAAAATCTCGATCTCGGCGGGCAACATTTGTCGGAGGAGGCAAAGGCCAAACAGCTGGCGTGGCTGTTCGAGCTGTTTCCGATCCTGAAAGAGCGCCAGAACCAGATGGCGCAGACCCTGTCCGGTGGCGAGCAGCAGATGCTGGCGATCGGCCGGGCATTGATGATGCAGCCGAAAATCCTGATCCTCGATGAACCGACGCTGGGGCTGGCGCCGGTCATTCTCGAACAATTGTCGAAGGCGCTCGAGAAATTGCGCACGACGACCGCGATTACGGTGCTGTTGGGCGAGCAGAACGTCACCTTCGCCCTGCCGCATGCCGACCGGGTCTACGTGCTCGAGCATGCGCGGATCGTCTGGGAAGGCGATCCCAGACGTTTTGCCGAGGAAGCCGGCACCGGCTATCTCTGAGATCCAAATTGTGAGCCGCGCGCCGCGCCGATATGGTTACGACCAAATCTTCCGAGGAAAATCCAAATGGCCAGACGCCTGATCGACATCTCGGTGCCGCTACAGAACGACGTGCCGGCCGATCCGCCGGGGCTGCATCCGCTGATCCAGTACAGCGACCATCAGCAGAGCCTGCCGCGCATGCTCGGCTTCTTTGAAGGCCTGAAGGCCGAAGACCTTCCGGATGGCGAGGGCTGGGCGATGGAGACCGTCCAGCTCTCGACCCATAACGGCACCCATCTCGATGCGCCCTACCATTATCACCCCACCATGAATCGCGGCGAGCGGTCATGGACCATCGACGAGGTGCCGCTGGAATGGTGTTTGCAGCCCGGCGTGAAGCTGGACTTCCGCCATTTGCCCGACGGCTATGTGGCGACGGCAAAAGATGTCGAGGACGAACTCAAGCGCATCGGCCACACGCTGTCGCCGCTCGAGATCGTCGTGGTCAACACCAGCGCCGGCGCCAAATACGGTCGCCCGGATTATGTCAATTCCGGCTGCGGCATGGGTTATGAGGCGACGATGTATCTGCTCGAGCGCGGCGTGCGGCTGACCGGCATCGACGGCTGGAGCTGGGACGCGCCGTTCGTCTACACCGCAAGGAAGTATGCCGAAACCAGGGACGCCAGCCTGATCTGGGAAGGCCACAAGGCTGGGCGGCACATCGGCTATTGCCACATTGAAAAGCTGCACAATCTAGAGCAATTGCCGTCGACCGGATTCACCGTGTCATGCTTCCCGGTCAAGATCGAGCGTGCGTCGGCGGGCTGGACCCGGGCGGTGGCGATCATCGAAGGCTGAGGTATCTTTTGTTTGACGCGTTCTCTTGACGCGAACCGGCATCCACTTCGCTCGAAAACGCTATGGAGCCGGCGCCCCTGGAGAGCGGCTCATGATTCCAGGCCGGGCACTCACAGCGGTTCGTCATCGGTTGTCGACGGTTGCTCCTGCAATGAAACGATATCCCCGCCGCCAAGATCCTCTTCGGCAGGCGGGTAGGCGCGCGCCTCGAGATTATCCAGTACTTTCTTGACGCCCGGAACGTTTTCCGCGGCAATGATCGTGGCCTGCCGGGCGTTCTTGCTGGCGACGACACCGTCCAGGCTCACGACCCCGTCCCGGGCCGTGACCTTGAGCCTGCAGGGCGCCCAGGCCGCGCCTGCGATGGCCGCGATGACTTGCTCGCGAATACGGTCGTCATCCGACGATGGGCTCGGCCCATGGCGGGCGAGGTCGGCGAGGGCGGGCAACAAATCCGAGCGGGTCACGATCCCGACCATGCGATTGCCGCGCACCACCGGCAGGCGTTTGACGTTGTTCGATTCCATGATCTCGACGATCCTAACGAGCGGCGTATCCTCCGATATGGTCAGGGGATCCGGCGTCATGATGTCGCCGACCTTGCGGCCATGGGCATGAACGAAGTCCGCTGCGACCCGGTCGGCGCCGACCAGGAAGCTCAGCCACCGGCCGCGTTTTCGCTGCGTTCCGAGCTCCGCGCGGCGAATAAAATCGCCTTCCGAAATGATGCCGATCAGTTTGCCGTCCGTGTCGATCACTGGCAGCCCGCTGACATGGTGCCGCAGCATAGTGTCAAGCGCCTCGGCGATCGGTGCATCGGCACCGATCGCGATGACGTGCTGGGTCATGATTTGATGCGCGCGCATGAAGGGGTCTCCAGGCCCAAGATTCGAAAGACTGCCCGGACAAGCTAATGGAAGAAGGCGCCCTTGGCTTGATCAGAGTCAACGGCAAGACGCCTGCAGAACGGCGCGGAGAGGCACGGCGAACGGCAATCGTTCGTGCCCGACCGTCGGTGCATTCGGCAAAAGCACGCTGGCCCTTGTCAGCACCGAACCCGACGTTCGTGGGATCGCCGCTTCAGCACGACCGGCTGAAGGCGCATGACGGTTTCAAGACCGCCAAACATGAAAATCAACAGAAGGATTTTTACCGTTTCGCTTGCCATATCGACACCCGCGAAGGATTGCCGCGCCCTCAAGAGGCCCCTCTTAATATAGGAACGTAAAAGCCCGGCCCGTTCTTGCTCCAGATCAAATATTCGGCAAAAAAAAACATCGTCCCGCTGCTCACGCCACCGCCGCCTGTTTGGTTTCCTCCAGCGCCGCGGCAATCGCATCGTCGACGCGCTCGAGCCAGACGAATTCCAGCCGGTCGCGGGCGCCTTGCGGAATGTCGTCAAAATCCCGCCGGTTCCGCGCCGGCAGCATCACCCGCGTCAGGCCGGCCGCGGCGGCCGCGACCACTTTCTCCTTGATGCCGCCGACCGGCAGCACCAGGCCGCGCAGCGAGATCTCGCCGGTCATCGCGGTGTCGCTCCTCACCGTGCGATTGGTGAGCAGGGAGGCAAGCGCGGTGAACATCGCGACGCCCGCGCTCGGCCCGTCCTTCGGCGTGGCGCCGGCGGGGACGTGGACGTGGATGTCGCTCTTCTCGAACAGCGCGGGATCGATCCCGAGCTGGGCGGCGCGGCTCTTCACCAGCGTCAGCGCGGCCTGCACGCTTTCACGCATGACTTCGCCGAGCTGCCCGGTCAGGATGAAGGCACCTTTGCCGGGAACCCGCGTGGCCTCGATAAAAAGGATGTCGCCGCCGACCGGCGTCCACGCGAGCCCGGTCGCAACCCCGGGCACGCTGGTGCGCATGGCAATCTCGCCTTCGAAACGGGGCTGGCCAAGCACACCCGTGAGGTCCTTGGCCGTGATGGTGACCTTGTTCGACGAGCCCTCGGCGATCTGCACCGCGGCATGACGCAGCGCCTTGCCGATTTCCCGCTCCAGCGAACGGACGCCGGCCTCGCGGGTGTAACCCTTGATCATCAGCCGCAACGCTTCCGTTTCGATCTCGGCCTGTTCCGGCTTCAAGCCGTTGGCCTCGAGCTGACGGCGAACCAGATAGCGCCGCGCGATTTCGAGCTTTTCATCCTCGGTATAGCCCGCCAGGCTGATGATCTCCATGCGGTCCTGCAGCGGCCCCGGGATCGTGTCCAGCATGTTGGCGGTGGCGACGAACACCACGCGCGACAGATCGAAGGGAACGCCGAGGTAATTGTCGCGGAACGTCGAATTCTGCTCGGGGTCGAGGACCTCGAGCATCGCGGCCGATGGATCGCCCTGGATGCCGCGGCCCATCTTGTCGATCTCGTCGAGCATCATCACGCAGTTGCGCGCGCCAGCCTTCTTGATGCCCTGGATGATGTTGCCGGGCAGGGCGCCGATATAGGTGCGGCGGTGGCCGCGGATCTCGGCCTCGTCATGAACGCCGCCGAGGCTGACGCGGACGAACGGCCGGTCCATGGCGCGAGCGATCGACTGCCCCAGCGAGGTCTTGCCGACCCCGGGCGGTCCGACGAAGCACAGGATCGGCGCCTTGCCATGCGGCGCCAGTTTGCGGACCGCCAGATATTCGACGATCCGGCTCTTGATCTTCTCCAGGCCGAAATGATCCTCGTCGAGGATGCGTCGCGCCTCGGCGATATCGATGGTCTTTTCGGGCGGCAGCGCCCATGGCAGCTCGATCAGCCAGTCGAGATAGCTGCGGACCATGCCGGCCTCGCCGGCTGCCTCCGGCATCCGCTCGTAGCGGCGCACTTCCTTGCGCGCCTGGCTTTCCGCCTCCGAAGGCATCCCCGCCTTGGCGATCGCCTCGTTCAGCTCCGCCACCTCCTGCGCCTTGCCGTCGCCTTCGCCCAGTTGACGCTGGATGGTCGCCATCTGCTCGCGCAGGATGGCCTCGCGCTGACGTTCATCGAAGGTGGCCCTGGTCTTCTGGCCGATCTCGGCCGTCAGCCGCAGCACTTCGAGCCGCTCGGCGAGGTGCCGCGAAACCTTCTCTATGCGCTGCGCAAGGTCGATGGTCTCCAGGATCTCCTGCTTGTCCTCCGGCTTGATGTCCATATAGGCGGTCGCGAGATCGGCCAGCGCGGCCGGCGAGGTGGTCGACTGGAACGCGGCAAGCAGCTCCGGCGGCGCCTGCGGCAGTAACTGGATGGTCTCGATGGCCAGCCTTTGCAGGTTGAGGAAGCGCGCCTCGATTTCCGGCGAGCTCGTGGTGGGCTCGGGAATATGCAGCACCCGCCCCACTGGGAACGGTGTGCCCGGAAGGAAATCGAGAATGCGGGCGCGCTGAATGCCCTGGCAGATGATGTGGTGGGTTTCATCCGGCGCGGTAATGTAACGGACGATATTGGCGATCGTGCAGATGCGGTGCAGTTCGTCGGGAGCAGGATCGTTCGCCTCGGGGTTTCGCTGCAATACGATCCCGACCGGCCGCTGTTCGCGCAACGCCTGTTGCGCAGCGGCGATCGATTTCGGCCGGCCGATGGTGATGGGAGCGACGACCCCCGGAAACAGCACGGTATTACGCACGGGAACGATGATCAGGGCATCGCTCGGGATCGGCACCGACTCCGCCGGGTTGGCGGTGGACGACGACGTTGAGGCGGGCTCTTCGTTGGCTGTCGACATGACGACCCTCTTTACACAGACTTTGTCTTCACAGAGCCTTGGCCAGGCGCAATACGATGCATCCATTCACGGCGAAGCGGCTGACCGCGTAGCGTCCCGTGGGCAGTATAATGCGGCGTTCGAAGCGACCTTGTGGAAGCTCCAGCCGGTGAATCCGGGCGTTGCGCAGTTCGACGGGCAGCACCCGTTGTCCGCTCACGACAAGCGTTCCGTTTTCGATTACGGCTTCGACATGCTCCGGATCGACGCCGGGAAGCGCGACGAGAATCAGAATCTCCCGGTCGGTTTCCAGCACGTCGATCGGGGGTTCCCAGCTGGGCTCGCGGGAGCCTGCCCTCGACTGCAGGCTGAAGAACTGCTGGCGCAGCCGTTCGGCGCGCGCCAGTGAATCGATCGCCTCGGACAACATCCAGTTGACGGGGTCCTTTGTCGACATGGGCTCTCTCGCGTTTTACTCAAATTTCCGAAATGATCGCTAGGCGCCATCCTAGCGCCGATCAATGGCACCCGGTGGGTGCCGCTGGAATAGTTCTATGCTTGCGCCATCCCGTCAATCAGGCGCCAGGTCGGAATGGGAGGTGGCAGGGGGGTCACCTAGAAGGTGGGGGGAGATTCGGACCGCATTCCTGCGATAATGCCGGCGGCAATCTGCATGGTCGCGCCGATCGCCCAGCAGAAACTGATCAGGATCGCGGTTCCCGCGCCCGCCGTTTCGTCCAGAACAATGCTGGAAACCGAGATAACGGCAGCCACCGAGGCGAGAAAGGTCCCGGCCGCGCTGAGCAGCTCCACGGTATCCCAGCTGGAACCAAGTCCATGCCGCAGGAGCAGATGCATCTTGTGATCCGGGGGAACGCGAGGCAGGTCGATCCCGAGATAGAAGCCGGCGCCGCCGCATACCATCATGGCCAAGACGGTGGCGGCTGAACCGACCAGGTCGATGTTGGCCCTTCCCACATGCGCGACAACGAACAGACCGCACGAGGCCCCCCGTCAAGGCGAGCCCGATCCGTTCCAGAACGTGCGCCCATCAACTGACGGCGGAGCGCGTTTCCCATGGTTCCTTGCGCTTGTTCATGTGGTTTGGTTACCGAACCGGAACTGGGGCACCATTGACAAAGATCAAGCCCGTCCTTTCCGCGAAAGCATGGGGGGATTTCCCCGCATGCTTGACGAGCATCAAAGTGGACCGCTGGTTTCCGGCCAGTATCGCGCCTGGACGGCTTGACCGTCTTCCAGCCGGCCGGAGGGCAATTGACCCAAGCACAGACAACGAGCCGTAGCGAGGGCATGTCCTTGCGGCAGATGCTTCCCAGTGCCGTCGCAGGGTCGCTTGCCGGCGCAAGCATTCCTTCTTCGGCGGGCTCTATCAGAAAATCGTGATCCGGCGCTGAGGCGGTCGCGGGTCTAGGGTGCCCCCGCCGCCAGCCACGCCGCAATCTGGGTCCGCTCTTCGCCGGTCATCTCGGTGACGTTTCCCGGCGGCATCGCGCTCGACCACGCCGCGTTGCGTCCGATCAGGCGGGCGTTACGGCGAATATGTTCGGCATCATCGAGCAGAATGCCGCGCGGCGCGGTCACGATCGTCGCCCAGACCGGCTCGGCGCCGTGGCACATGCTGCACCGGGACAGCACGATCTCCTCGACATTGGCGTAGGTGGCCGGTGCCGCCAGCGCACTCGCTTTCGCGCCGCGGGGGCCGGCCGCGGACAGAAGCGCGATCGCGACCATGCCTGCCGCGGCGGCACCCCACACCCACCACGGCGATTTCCGTCCGGCGTGGCGCTCGTTGAAGAAATGCCGGATGATCGGGCCCAGCGCGAGCACGATTGCCACGATCAGCCAGTTGTAACGGGTCGCAAACAACAGCGGATAGTGATTGCTGATCATCAGCACGATGACCGGCAGCGTCAGGTAGTTGTTGTGAACCGAGCGCAGTTTGCTGGCCTTGCCGAGTTCCGGGTCGGGCGCCTGGCCGGCCAGCAGCGCCGCCACGATCTTTTTCTGGTTCGGGATGATCACCGCGAAGACGTTGGCGACCATGATGGTGCCGACGATCGCGCCGATCTGGTTGAACGCGCCGCGCCCGCTCAGCACGTGGGTGAAGGCGTAGGTGAGGCCGACCAGGAACAGATAGCCGCCGAAGGCGAACGGCAGCTCGTGTTTGGCGAGGCCTGTCCTGCAGGCGCCTTCGTATAGCAGCCACGCCAGCGCGAGGCTGCCGAAACTGAACAATCCGGCCTGCAGCGGCGTCAGGTCGATATTCGCCTTGTCGACCAGGAAGAGCTCGGCATCGAGATAGTAGACGACAACCATGAGAGCAAAGCCGGATAGCCAGGTCGTGTAGGCTTCCCATTTGAACCAGGTCAGTTCGTCCGGCATTTTCGCCGGCGCGACCAGGTATTTCATGATGCGGTAAAAGCCGCCGCCATGAACCTGCCACGCCTCGCCGGCAGCGCCCTCAGGCAACTCGCCGTGTGGCTTCAGGCTCAGGTCGAGATGAATGAAATAGAACGAGCTGCCGATCCATCCGATGGCAGCCACCACATGCAGCCAACGGAGGATCAGGCTCGCCCACTCCGTCAGTATGGACCCCCACATCACAGCCCCTTGCTTCCAACCGCCGTCGCAAAAACCCCGATTTTGCCCGATCGGACTTTAGGACTTGGGGTTGATCCACCGCAATGTGGAAGCTGCCACTTTTTGATGCAATTAAAGCGCAGATTTCGGCGGATCGGGTTATTCCCCAGCCAACGAAGAGCGTGAGCGCTCCGGCCCAGCACGTCGCAGGACCGGATCTGTCGACGGAAGAACGAGATCGGTCATGAAAAATCTGCCTCTCGCAAAAGTCTATCAGCTGCTGGAGCCGGGCCCGGTCGTGCTGCTGACGACGGCGCAGAAGGGGCGCGCCGACGTCATGACCATGTACTGGCACATGATGGTCGAGTTCGAGCCGCCGCTGGTCGCCTGTGTCGTCAGCAGCGCCGACTTCAGCTTTGCGGCGTTGAAGGCGACCAAAGAGTTCGTCATCGCCATTCCGGCGCTGCACCTGGCGCAGAAAGTCGTCGACGTCGGCAATAGCTCCGGCCGTGAGGTTGCGAAATTCGAAAAATTCGGCCTGACGCCGCGCAAGGCTGCACGCGTCGCAGCACCCCTGGTCGCCGAGTGTTTCGCCAATCTGGAATGCGCGGTGGTCCATACCCGCCTCGTCAACAAATATAATCTGTTCGTTCTCGAGGTGATGAAGGCGTGGAGTGACCCGAAGCAGCGAAACCCGAAAACCATCCACCACCGTGGCTACGGCAAATTCGTGGTGGATGGCTCCGTGATCAAGCTGAAGTCGAAAATGCGCTGACGGCTTCGTGCAAATCAGGCTTCACTGACCCGCGGGCGCCGACAGTCCGCCGTTCTGATAGCGCGACCAATCCTCATATCGCTGTTGTTGCGACCAGCCCGGTTGCATCGGAGCCGGCGCGGGATAATAGGCGTTGGAGTTGCGGTACTGATCGGCCGCCGGTGCAGGCGAGCGGTAAACCTTGTGCGCTTTGTGGTGCTCGGCGGCCGCGGCGATCTGGATCGTCGACGCAGCAAGCAGTGCCGAACCGAGAATTGTCAGGATTGTTCTTTGCATCGTAAATCTCCCATGGTCAGGCTTGTTGCGCAGCGGGCGAAGCCTGCTGCCTCAGTGCCTTCGTGCCCTGAGATAACGATGGGTCACCGGGATTCTTACACCTCCGACCATCACGAAACGGCGAGCAAATTTGTTGGTCAATGGTGTTTTGCGACCAAATATTCGGCAGGCGAAGGCGCGGAAGCTCTCTCGACTTCCCCCGGCCGATCCGCTTCAATGGATGCCGGACGTATCGTTACCCCTCGAGCGAAGTCGATGAACAAGCTGGTATTTGCCATTCTGGTGATCGTGGTGCCGGTGTCTTGGCCGGCTCTGGCGCAAACCAAGATCTTGCCCAAGAGCGTGACCTCGCGCGTCGACAATTGTGCGCCGATCGGCCGGACCGCGGACGGCAAGCTGGTTTACTCGATGAAGTGCGAGAACTTGCCGGTCCCGCCGGCGCCGCCGCAGGCTGAAGTCGCGCCGGCACCCGCGCCGCCGCCCGAGCCGGAAGTGCAGCGGAGCGGGATTTTCGGCTTGTCCTATGAAAGAAAGCGGCCGGACGAATAGCCGCCGCCGCAACCAAAAACGAATTATCCCGTTGCGACAGGTGGATCGGCCTTTGCCGGCGGCTGCAAAAGGCCGTAGAATTTTGCCGGTCTGGAATGTTCCTTGCTCTCCAAACGTTTCCTTCAACGCTCTGCGTTCACCATCACGGATATCCTGAATGAGCCAACTCATCGTCCACGCCGGCGATTTCACGTTCCAGGCCCGCTTCGAGGAGCAATTGGCGCCCAAGACCTGCGCGGCCTTTCGTAAAGCCATGCCGTTCGAGAGCCAGGCCATCCATGTGCGCTGGAGCGGCGAGGGGGTCTGGATGCCGCTCGGAGATCTCGATTTCGGCGTCAGTTACGAGAACCACACCAGCTATCCCGCGCCCGGCCAGATCATCCTCTATCCCGGCGGGATCAGCGAAACCGAAATTCTGCTGGCCTATGGCGGCGTGCATTTTGCGAGCAAGATGGGACAGCTCGCCGGCAATCATTTCATCACGCTGACCTCGAACCTGGAGAATTTGGCCACATTCGGCAAGACCGTGCTGTGGAAAGGCGCGCAGAAGATTCGCTTCGAGGAAGTGTAAGTGGCCGACGCCCGATATCCCCGGGATCTCCACGGCTACGGCCGCAACCCGCCCGATCCGCACTGGCCCGGCGACGCGCGGGTCGCGGTGCAGTTCGTGGTGAACTTCGAAGAGGGCGGCGAGAACAACATCCTGCATGGCGACCGGGCGTCGGAGGCGTTCCTGTCCGACGTGCTGGGCGCGCAGCCCTGGCTCGGTCAGCGCCACGCCAATATCGAATCGATGTTCGAATATGGTTCGCGTGCGGGCTTCTGGCGGCTGTGGCGGATATTTGCCGAGCGCAAGCTGCCCGCGACGGTGTTCGGCGTCGCGACCGCGCTGAAGCGCAATCCGCAGGTGGTCGCTGCGATGAAGGAGGCCGGCTGGGACATCGCCAGCCACAGCCTGCGATGGGTCGAGCACAAGGACATGTCGGAAACGGAGGAGCGCGCCGAGATCGCGGAAGCGATCCGCATCCATAGCGAGGCCACCGGTCAGCGCCCGCTCGGCTGGTACACCGGGCGCTCGTCCATCAATACGGTGAGGCTGGTGATGGAAGCGGGCGGCTTCCTCTATTCCTGCGATTCCTATGCCGACGATCTGCCGTACTGGATCAAGGGAGCGGCGGGACCGCACCTGGTCATTCCCTACAGCCTCGACGCCAACGACATGCGCTTTGTCAATCCGCAGGGGTTCGGTGGCGGCGACGAGTTTTTCACCTATCTGAAGGACAGCTTTGACGTGCTTTACGCGGAGGGCGAGACCGCGCCGAAGATGATGTCGATCGGCCTGCATTGCCGCGTCGTCGGACGTCCCGGGCGTGCGGCTTCCCTGATGCGGTTTCTCGACTACATCCAAAAGCACGAACGGGTCTGGGTGCCGACCCGGCTGCAGATTGCGCAGCACTGGCACGCCAATCTGTCCCATCTCGCCGCCGACGCCTTCGATATCGGACCGTGAGGGCGGAAATGTCGCAAAAGACGCTCGCCGATCTCAATGCCTGCAGCAAGGACGACTTCGTCGCCGCACTCGCCAATATCTTCGAATACTCGCCGTGGATCGCCGAACAGGCCGCCTCGGCGCGGCCGTTCGCCGGCGTGACATCATTGTTCGAAGCCATGAAGGCCGCGGTTGACCGCGCCGCGCCCGAGCTTCGCCTCGCTTTGATCAAGGCGCATCCCGATCTCGCCGACAAGACCCAGCGCGCCGCCGGCCTCACCGCGGAATCCGATGCCGAACAAAACAGCGTCGGCCTCGACCGGCTGTCGGACGCCGAATACCAGGCGTTCGAGCGCGTCAACAACGCCTACCGTTCGAAGTTCGGCTTTCCCTACATCGTCTGCGTCCGACGGCACACCAGGGATTCGATCCTGCGCGACTTCGAGCGCCGCTTGCCGAACGATGTGAGGTCGGAGATGCAGCGTTCGATCGCGGAGATCTGCCGGATTGCCGCGTTGCGCCTCGACCAGCTCGTGGCGGGCGATGACCGCCTGCACGTGCAAGGGCGGCTGTCGACCCATGTGCTCGACACCCACAGCGGCAAGCCGGCGGCGGGGATCAGGATCGAACTCGTCGAACTCTCCGAGCTCGGCTTGAGCCGCGTCGTGACGCGCACGATCACGAACTCGGACGGCCGCACCGATCAGCCGCTGATCGGCGGCCGACCGGTTCCGATCGGCCGCTACGAACTGAATTTCAGCGTAGGCAGGTATTTTGCCGCCCGCCAGGTGCCGATGTCGGATCCGCCGTTCCTTGATCAAATCCCGCTGCGCTTTGCCGTGAGCGAGCCCGAAGGGCATCTGCACGTGCCGCTGCTGGTGACGCCGTGGAGCTATGCGACGTATCGGGGAAGCTGAAGCTTCTCCACGTCATTGCGAGCGAAGCGAAGCAATCCATGGCAGTGAACGGCACACTGGATTGCTTCGTCGCTACCGCCCCTCGCAATGACGGCGGCATGGGTGCCGCGTCCGCGCCGGGCCTTTTCAGCCGAACTTCTCCTGCAGCAGCGGCCAAAGCCGGTCCGGCTTGAACGGCACCGCGGTGAAGCGGATGCCGGTGGCGTCGGCGAGCGCGTTGCCGAGTGCGGCGGCCACCGGATTGTAGGGACTTTCGCTCATCGATTTCGCGCCCATCGGGCCGAGCGTGTCCGTTGTGTCGGCGAAGAACACCTCGGTGCGCGGAATGTCCGCGAATGACGGCAGGTGATAGTCGCGGAATTTGGGATTGACCACGCGGCCGCCGTCGTCGATCACCATCTCCTCGTACAGCGTGGCGCCGAGCGATTGCGCCACCCCGCCTTCGACCTGTCCGCGGCACTGCATCGGGTTGGCGACGCGCCCGGCGTCGGCGGCGTGCACGCTTTTGAGGATTTTGATCTCGCCGGTGGCCTTGTTCACGGCAACCCGAAACCCCTGCACGTTGAAGGCGACCGAGCGCGGCGTGCCCGCGGAAGTGCCGGTCGCGGAGAGAAGTTGTCCCTGCGCTCGCGCGGCTTCGGCGAGCTGGGCGTAGGACACAAGCCGCTTGCCGCAGATGGCAACATCGTTTTCGAGCGTGCAGGCCCCGGGATTGGTCTTGGTCGCAGCGGACGCAAAAACGCGCAGCACCTCGGCCAGATTTTCCGCCGCCGCCTGCGTCGCCCGTCCGGCGACGAAGGTGCCGGTAGAGCCGTAGGCGCCGGTGTCGTGGCCGCCATGCGCGGTGTCGGATTGCCTGAGGCGGATCTGATCGACGGTGGTCGCGAGCGCCGTCGCGGCGATCTGGCGGTGCACCGTCGAGGTGCCGTTGCCGAACTCGGCCGTGCCGACGGTCAGCTCGAACCCGCCGTCCTCGCGCAGCGAGATTGAGGCGTCCGCGATATGGCCGTCCGGCGGCACGGTATCGATCATGGTCAGCGCGATGCCGTCGCCGGTGAGCCAGTCGGCCGGGAGCTCGGTTTTCGGCGCGTCGGCCTGCATCGCGCGCTCGACCCAATCGAGGCACTGGTCGAGCCCGTAGGAGCCATAGAGCACGTCGGTATGCGAGGTGCCCGGAGGCGAGAGCATGGGATCGCCTGATTTGACGATATTGCGGCGGCGAATCTCGAACGGGCTGATGCCCAGGCCCCTGGCCAGTTCGTCGATCGCGGCTTCCACCGCGAACAACGTTTGCGGCAGGCCATAGCCCCGGAACGCGCCGGCGGGCACGGTGTTGGTGTAGGCGACGACGGCGTCGACCTTCTTGTTCGGGCAGTTATAGACCCCGATCGACTCGCCGCAGCCATGAAACAGCACAGGTCCCGCATGATTGCCGTAGGCGCCGGTGTTGGAGAGCACGTCGAGCTGCAGCGCCGTCAGCTTTCCGTCCTTGTCGGCGCCGGCCTTGACGGAAACGCGCATGGGATGCCGGGTCGAGGTCGCGATGAACTGCTCCTCGCGGGTGAGTTCGAGTTTGACCGGCCGTCCGGTCTTCAGCGCGGCGAGCGCCAGGACATCCTCGACGAACATTTCCTGCTTGCCGCCGAAGCCGCCGCCGACGCGTTCGCAGAACACCCGCACCTTGTCGGGCGCGAGATCGAAAATCTCCGACAGCGCCCGCCGCGTCAGGAACGGCGTCTGCGTGCTGGAGCGCACATTCAGGACACCGTCGGAATCGACCCAGGCGAGCCCGCCATGGGTTTCCAGCGCGGCGTGCTGGACCCGCTGGGTGGTGAAGGTGCCCTCGTAGCTGACGGCGGAAGCGGCGAGTGCGCGCGCGACATCGCCATACTCGCCATGCGCCTCGGCCACGATGTTGCGGCGTGAATTGGTCACCCGCTGCTCCGGCGTCTTGTCGCCGTGAAGGACCGGCGCGCCGGGCGCGATCGCCTGCGCCGGATCGACCACCGCTGGAAGCACATCGTAGTCGACCTTGAGGCGGCGGCAGCCTTCTTCGGCGGCGGCCTCCGTCTCCGCGACCACGGCGGCCACCTTCTGTCCGATGAAGCGCACGACATCGTCCAGCACGCGGGTGTCGTCCGGGTCCATCCAGGCCCTCTCGTGGCGGGCAGTGGAGAACAGTCTTTGCGGCGCGTCTTCCGGTGTCAGCACCGCGCGCACGCCAGGAACCGCCAGTGCCGCGCTCTTGTCGATCGAAATAATCCTGGCGTGGGGGTGCGGCGAGCGCAGCATCTTGATGTGCAGCAGGCCTTCGATTGACGTATCGAAGGTGTAGCGCGCTTCGCCGCGCACGATTTGCGGTCCGGCGGGCGCCGGCAGGCTGCGGCCGAATGCGGCACCGGCGGCGGCGTTCTCGATATTGGTCTTGCCGTCGAGCGCGTCTTCGATCGCGCGGTAGCCGGTACAGCGGCAGAGGTTTCCCTTCAGCGACGCGCCGAGGTCCTGCCGCTGCGCCTGGTTCAGCGACGCGCAGGTCAGGATCATGCCGGCGGTGCAGAAGCCGCATTGAAATGCCTGCGCGTCGAGAAACGCCTGCTGCATCGGATGCGTGCCGCCGTCGCCGGCGAGGCCCTCGATGGTGGTGACGGCGTGGCCCTCGGCGCGGAAGGCGGGGATCAGGCAGCTGTGCACCGGCTCGCCGTCGAGCAGCACGGTGCAGGCACCGCAGTCGCCGGCGTCGCAACCCTTCTTGACGCCGAAATGCCCGAGCTCGCGCAGGAACGTTCGCAGGCACTGCCCGGCGCGCGGGCTTTGCGAGAACTCTCTGCCGTTGATCTCGAACGTCATGGTTACAGCAAGCCCTGCAGTTCGGCGCGGATTTCCTCGGCCAGCCGCAGCGTCATGTGCTTGCGCCAGGCCGGCTTGCCGTGGACGTCGTCGTGATAGAGCGCGTCGGGAATGTGATGCAGCAGCGCCTCGCGAAGTTCTTTGGTCTGGGGGATCGCGGCAAAGCACAATTGAACGGGCCGCGTCGTCGACGCCGTCACCGTCATCGTCAGATCGCCGGCGCTGCCGATGCTGCCGATCAACAGCGCGGCCGAGCGGCCGACCGGAGTCAGCGAGATCTGGCGAAACGCCGAACGCCGCTTTAGCGCGGCCAGCGGAAGATCGATCTGCCGCAGCAGATCGCCGGACGCCAGCACGTTGCGCTGGTTGCCGATCACGAAATCGGAAACGCCGATCTTCTGCTCACCGCCGCCCGTCTTCCAGATCGTGCAGACGCCGCCAAGCGCCGATGTCAGCGAGATCATCGGCCCGGCCGGCAGTGACATGCAGAGATTGCCGCCGACGGTGGCGGTCTTCCATATCTTGAACGAGGCGAGAAAGGCGCGGCAGCATTGATTGATCAAGGGCGAGGCGAGCCAGTCCGGCGGGCAGGCCAGCGCGTCGAGCTGCGCGACCGTGCAGGTGGCGGCGATCGAGAGCCCGCTGTCGCTGATGGTCAGCGCCGGCCATTTCAAGTCGCTGAGATCGATCAGCCGGGTCAGGTGGGCCTGCGGCTCGGAGAACAGCCAGGTGCCGCCTGCGAGCCAAGCATCGCCTGCCGTCCAAACGGGCAATTGCGCCCGCGAGCTCGGGCGCGCGACTTTCTCAATCGTGTTCAGATCCATGGATAGTACAGTACTTTCAACGAGATGCAACTTTCAGTAAGAAGTCTTGCAAGACCGACGCCAACTCTTCCATGGATGGGGCTGGTCCTCGAATTGCAAGGATAGCGTTCGAGTGGCGGTGTATTTTCCGATTTCTGTTCGTGGGAGTCTGTTCTTGGGAGATGGTAGGAGCATGGAGCCAGCGCGGGCAATCTGGATTAAGGATCCCCTCGGCATCCTCGCCGATGGCGCGGAGCGCGGCATCGTCGTCCAGCAGGGGAAGATCGTCGAACTGGTGCCGAAAGGCGGCCAGCCCAGGACGCCGGCGGCGTTTTTCGAGGCCGGCGACCATGTGGTGCTGCCTGGGCTGATCAATACCCACCATCATTTCTACCAAACGCTGACGCGGGCGCTGCCGGCGGCGCTCGACCGTGAATTGTTCCCATGGCTGCAGGCGCTCTATCCGGTATGGGCGCGGCTGACGCCCGAGGCGCTCGATCTCGGCGTCACGGTGGCGATGTCGGAGCTGTTGCTGTCAGGCTGCACCACCACGACCGATCACCATTATGTGTTTCCCGTAGGGCTGGAGGACGCCGTCGATATCGAGGTCGGCGTCGCCAAGCGGCTTGGCCTGCGTGTGCTGCTGACGCGCGGCTCGATGAACCGTTCGCAGCGCGACGGCGGATTGCCGCCGGACAGCGTGGTGCAGGATGAAGACACCATTCTCGCCGACAGCGAGCGCGTGGTGGCAAAACATCACCAGCGCGGCGAAGACGCCATGGTGCAGATCGCGCTGGCGCCGTGCTCGCCGTTCTCGGTGACGACCTCGCTGATGCGCGCGACCGCTGACCTGGCCGACAGGCTCGATGTCCGCCTGCATACCCATCTCGCGGAGACCGAGGACGAGAACAGATTCTGCGAGCAGATCTACGGTTGCCGGCCGCTCGATTATCTTGAGCAATGCGGCTGGCTCAACGCGCGGACCTGGCTTGCGCATGGCATTCATTTCAACGCCGCCGAGATGAAGCGGCTTGGCAAGGCCAGGACCACCATCAGCCATTGCGCCTGCAGCAATCAGTTGCTCGCGTCGGGCAGCTGTCCGATCTGCGACATGGAGGAAGCGGGCGTCGGAATAGGGCTCGGCGTCGACGGCTCGGCCTCGAACGATGCATCCAATCTGATGCAGGAGGTGCGCGCGGCATTCCTGCTGCAGCGGGCGCGCTACGGCGTCGGCCGCGTCAGCCACAAGGACGCGCTGCGCTGGGCGACAAAGGGATCGGCGGCCTGCGTCGGCCGGCCCGAGCTCGGCGAGATTGCGGTAGGGAAGGCCGCCGATCTCGCGTTGTTCAGGCTCGACGAATTGCGTTTCTCCGGCCACGGCGATCCGCTGGCGGCGCTGGTGTTGTGTGGCGCGCATCGCGCCGACCGGGTGATGGTCGGCGGCAAATGGGTGGTCGCCGACGGCACGATCCCCGGGCTCGATGTGTCAGATCTGATCCGCCGCCACAGCGCCGCGGCGCGCGCAATGCAGGCGTAGCAAGCAGGCAGGCTGGGTTGCTTCGTCGCAAGGGCTTCTCGCCATGACGAACCAAAAATAAAGGGTCCGGGCGTTGGTGCCCGGACCCTCCGGTCTTTTCGAATGCGCGGGCCTTACTTGCCTGGCATCTTGTCGTCGATGCCCTTGACGTAGAAGTTCATGCCGAGGACCTGGCCATCGGCGAGATGATCGCCGCCTTTGCATTCAACTTCCTTGCCGTCCTGGCCGACGACCGGGCATTTGAACGGCTGCAGCTTGCCGGAGGTGAGGGCGGCCTGGGTATCCTCAGCCATCTTTTTGACGTCGTCGGGCATGTTGGTGTAGGGCGCCATCTGGAACATCTTGGTCTCGAGACCGCCCCAGGTGTCCTCTTCCTTCCACTTGCCGTCGAGCTCGGCTTTGACGCGTTCGATGTAATAGGGCGCCCAGGTGTCGAGGATCGAGGTCAGCTGCGCCTTGGGTCCGAACTTGATCATTTCGGAATCCTGTCCGAACGCGAACTTGCCGCGCTCGTTGGCGACCTGCATCGGCGCCGGGCTGTCGGTGTGCTGCATGATCACGTCGGCTCCCTGGTCGAGCAGCGCCTTGGCGGCGTCGGCTTCCTTGCCTGGGTCGAACCACGAATTCACCCAGATGATCTTGACCTTGATGTTGGGATTGACCGTCTGCGCGCCGATCATGGTGGAGTTGATGCCGGAGACGACTTCCGGGATTGGGAACGAACCGATGTAACCGAGCACACCCGCCTTCGACATCTTGGCCGCGATCTGGCCCTGGATGTAGCGGCCCTGATACCAGCGCGCCGAATAGGTCGACATGTTCTTGTCGCGCTTGTAGCCCGAGCAGTGCTCGAAATGCACGTTGGGATATTTCTTGGCCACCTTCAGCGTTGGATCCATATAGCCGAACGAGGTGGTGAAGATCAGCTTGTTGCCGGCGCGAACGAGCTGTTCGATGGCGCGCTCGGCATCGGGGCCTTCAGGGACGTTTTCGAGAAAGGTGGTTTCGATCTTGTCGCCGAGTTCCTTGGCGAGCTCCGCGCGGGCAAGGTCGTGCTGATAGGTCCAGCCGAGGTCGCCGACCGGGCCGAGATAGATGAAGCCGACCTTCAATTTGTCGGCGGCCGAGGCACCACTGCTGATACCACCCGCGAGCAGCAGCGCGGCGGCGACCGCAAATAATGTTTTTCTCATCGTCAATCTCCAAACAGTCGGGGGGAACGACAGTCCAGGACGCGGCGCCCCATCGCGCACGCCCGGATATGAAATCAGCGGTCGGGCACGAACACGGTGCCCAGCGCGGCCGGCGCGGTCGAGCCGCCGGTTCTTGCGCGTGAAATCAGAACGAGAACGATGACGGTTGCGAGATAGGGCAGCGCCGACATGAACTGCGAGGGAATTCCGATGCCCGCGCCTTGCGCGTGCAACTGCAGGATCGTCACGGCGCCAAACAGGTAGGCGCCGACCACCAATCGCCCCGGACGCCAGGACGCGAACACGGTCAGCGCCAGTGCGATCCAGCCGCGTCCGGCGGTCATGCCCGGGATGAAGAACGGCGTATAGGCGAGCGGCAGATAGGCGCCGGCAAGGCCTGCGCATGCGCCGCCGAACATCACAGCGAGCATCCGGATCTTGAGCACGGGATAGCCCAGCGCATGCGCCGAAACATGATTGTCGCCGACCGCCCGCAGGATCAACCCCGCACGCGTGCGATAGAGAAACAGCCAGACGCCGATGACCAGCGCCAGCGAGAGATAGACGAAGCCGTCCTCGCCGAACAGGATCCGCCCGACCAGCGGAATGTCGGTCAGGCCCGGGATATGAAGATGCGGCGCCGGTGCAATTCGCTCGCCCACGAAACCGGCGCCGATCAGGCCGGATAGGCCGATGCCGAGGATCGTCAGCGCGAGCCCAGTGGCGACCTGGTTGACCGCCAGCCCCAGCGTCATCATGGCGAAGATCAGGGACAGCAGGGTTCCCGCGATCATGCCGCAGAGCGCGCCGAGGATGATCGAGCCGGTGAGCCAGGCGCCGCCGAAACCGCAGGCCGCGCCCACGATCATCATGCCCTCGACGCCGAGGTTGAGCACGCCGGAGCGTTCGGTTACGAGCTCCCCGGTGGCGGCGATCAGCAGCGGCGTCGATGCCGCGAGCACCGCAAGGATGATCGCCTCAGCCAGTTCCACGGGGCACCTGTCGTGATGCGAAAATAAGCCGGAAGCGGTAGAGGATGAGCGAGTCGCAGGCGAGCACGTAGAACAGCAGGATGCCCTGAAAGACCTTGGTGACGTCCAGCGGTATTTTCATTGCGATCTGGGCCTGCTCGCCGCCGATGAAGGTGAGTGCGAGGAAAAGCCCTGCAATTAATATTCCAATCGGGTTCAGCCGGCCGAGAAACGCCACGATGATCGCGGTGAAACCGTAACCCGGCGAGATGCCCGGCTGAAGGTGCCCGACCGGTCCGGCCACTTCGATAATCCCGGCCAGTCCGGCCAGTGCGCCCGAGATGGCGAAGGTTAGAAGGATCAGCTGGTTGGAATTGAAGCCGCCGAAGCGCGCCGCGCGCGGAGCGGCACCGACCACGCGAATTTCGAAGCCCTTGATGGTGCGCCCGAGCAGCACGGAAGCGGCGGCGACGACAACGAGCGCAACGATCGCGCCGAGATGCAGCCGGCCGCCTTCGATTAGAACCGGGACGGTGGCGACCGGATCGAACTCAGCGGTGGTGGGGAAATTGAACCCGGCCGGATCGCGCCAGGGACCGCGCACCAGATAGTCGAGAAAGAGATCTGCGACATAGACCAGCATCAGGCTGGTGAGGATCTCGCTGGCGCCGAACTTCACCTTGCAGATCGCCGGTATCAGGGCATAGAGCGCCCCCGCCGCCGCGCCGGCGACGAGCATGGCGGGAAGGACCCAATGGCCTGCGTCGGTGCCTTGCGTCTTTACCGCGATCCAGCTGCCGGCGACGGCGCCGATCAGGAACTGTCCTTCGGCCCCGATGTTCCAGGCGTTGGCGAGATAGCAGAGCGACAGGCCGATCGCGATCATCACGAGCGGCGTCGCCTTTACCGCGATTTCCTGCAGCGAATAGCTGTCGGTCAGGGGATCGATGAAATAGACGCCTAGCGCGGAGATCGGATTTTTCTTCAGGATCACAAACAGGATGCTCATGGTCACGATCGTCAGCGCGATGGCGATCAGCGGTGAGACCAGCGCGATCGTGTTCGATCGCTCGGCCCGCTTTTCAAGCACCAGCTGCATGCGTCGCTTCCCTCTGCTCCAGACTGCTTCCGCCCATCAACAGGCCGAGCTTCTCGCGGCTGGCATCCGTGGTGGCCAGCGGCTGCGAGAGATGGCCGTGGAACATCACGGCGATGCGGTCGGCAATCTCGGTGAGCTCGTCGAGGTCCTGGCTCGTCACCAGCACGGCGGCGCCGTTGGCCGCGAGGTCGAGCAGCGCCTGGCGGATCACCGCGGCCGCGCCGGCGTCCACGCCCCAGGTCGGCTGGCAGACCACGAGGACTGCGGGGTTACGCAGGATTTCGCGGCCGACGACGAACTTCTGCAGATTGCCGCCGGACAGGCTCGCCGCTTCAGGGTCGCGCTTGGCCTTGCGGACGTCGAATGTTTCGGTGGCGCGGTCGACCGTCGCAAGCGTCGCGGCCGTGTTGACGAAGCCGTGCTGCACCATGTTGCTGGCGGCATGGCCGGTCAAAAGCGCATTCTCCGACAGCTTCATGCGCGGCGCGGTGCCGTGGCCCAGGCGTTCTTCGGGCACGAAGGCCGCGCCCAGCTTGCGGCGCTGCGTAATGGAAAGATGGCCGGCGGCAATACCGTCGATCACCACGGTGCCGGGATCCTGCGCCAGCCGCTCGCCGGAGAGTGCGGCGAAAAACTCATCCTGGCCGTTGCCGGCGACGCCGGCGATGCCCAAGATTTCACCACCCTTCAGCTCGAGCGAGATGTGTTCGAGCCGGACGCCGTGGGGATCGTCGGGCGCGAGGCTGAGATCATTGATGACCAGACGCGGCACCGTGGTCTTGCGGCCGGCGGCGGCTTTGACTTGCATGATCTCGGCGCCGACCATCATCCGCGCCAGCGACGCGGCGGTCTCCGCTTGCGGGTTGCAGGTCGAGATCTTCTTGCCGCCGCGCAGGATGGTGGCGGTATCGCAAAGCCGCTTCACCTCTTCCAGCTTGTGGCTGATATAGAGGATCGCGCGGCCCTCGCTCTTCAGTCGCTCCAGCACCACGAACAGTTGGTCGGCTTCCTGCGGGGTCAAGACCGCGGTCGGCTCGTCGAGGATCAGGAATTTGGGATTCTGCATCAGCGCCCGGACGATCTCGATGCGCTGCCGCTCGCCCACCGAGAGCTGCCAGACCTCCCGCTTCGGATCGAGCGGAAGCCCGTAAACGTTGGACACCTGCTCAAGGCGCGCGGACATGTCCTTGAAGGATTCTTTGCCGTCGAGGCCCAGCGCCACATTCTCGGCGACGGTGAGATTGTCGAACAGCGAGAAATGCTGGAACACCATGCCGATGCCGCGCGCGCGGGCTTCCGATGGTCCGGACAGAACCATGGTCTCGCCCTGCCAGCGCATCTCGCCTTCGCTCGGCTGGATCAGTCCGTAGATGGTCTTGACCAGCGTCGATTTTCCCGCGCCGTTTTCGCCCAGCAGCGCGTGGATCTGCCGCGGCCAGATCTCGATATCAATGGCATCGTTGGCGAGAAAATCACCATAGCGCTTGGTCAAGCCGACGGTCTGAAGCAGCGGCGTCTCGCCGGAATGCAAGCCGGTAGGCGTCGAATCTAACATTCGTGCTCACGCTGATGGCGGAGGAAGTGACTGCCTCAATACTGGGCTAGTTTCAACCGCGGCGTAAGTAGGGAAAAAGCGCCAGCGTTTGCCCAACTCTGTGGCAGGCCCTTGGCACTGTCGTGCGCCGAGAGTCGCCCGGCCCGATTCCTGTCTGCCGGCTTCTGACGGCGTCGCAGCCGTCGATTTCATCTCGCCGCAAGTGACCGCCACAACGTTTCTGTTGCAAAATTGTGACGGTCGACGCAAATCGAAACCATGGAGGCAGGCCTGCTGCGAAGATAGGCAATAAATTTCGATTGTGTGCAGGCGAGTCAAAGATCGATGGGGCGCCCCCTCCGCGGCCGACTGCACCATCCCCGCGTGACGTAAAAACTCAATTAGAACAGTCAAAAGTACGTGATCCCATCACTACCTCTGATTGTATCCGGCAAATCCGCTGACGCCGCCACCGAGGCCCTAAGCGACTGACCTGCCGATCTTTCTTGATGAAACTTGCAGCAAGCCGTGTGGAAAGTTGAGGCTTCTCAGCTTTATCGAACGGGGCAAGTGTCGCCTCCAAGGCCTTGATCGTTTCGCTCGTCAACTTGGGGGTATCCAGAATGTCCTACCGTATAAAGGCAATTGCAGCCGCGGTGCTGTCACTTGCCACTCTCACACCCGTCAGCTTCGCCGCCGCGGCGGACCTGCCGGTGAAGGCCAAGGCCAAGCCAATTGCGGATTTGCCATTCTTCTTCGTGATCGATGATCGGGTCACCTATTCGTGGATGCCGAAGGGTACTGATCCGGGGAATTACACCATCAGGCCCAACGGCACGGTCAACGGCAATACCGCGAAATCGGTTTATTCGTTCACGCATTTCGATGCATGGCTCTACGGCACCAACTTCTTCACCATCTCGATGTTCAAGTCGGACCACAACGATGCGGCCAACCCATGCTTGGGCGCGCCCACGTCGACCGTGACTGTTACCGGCGGGAATTCGAATTGCGCCGGAGCTACGGAAATCTACGGACTGTTCCGCAGCACATTCGGCTTCAATGAAATCTTCAACACCAAAGCATTCAGCTACGGTCCGCTGCACAATGTTTCGCTCGAAGTTGGTATGGATGCCAACACCGAAAATAACTTCCTGTCGCCCGCCAAGCGCGACATGGTAGCCGGTCTGCAGTTCGCCTTCGACCTGCCCTACAAAGGCTACTTCAACGTTGCGCCGTTGCTGTACTACGAATTCGCGAACCACAATTCATTCGATCAATGCGGTCTGTTTGGAGCGGGCGTCCCGGGCGTGACCTGTCTTATTGACGGCAACACCTCGTTCAAGCCGACCTGGGCCGTCGAAACCAACTACTATATGGATCTGGGCTTCCTGCCCGAGAACATGCAGTTCTGGTCCATCAGCGGCCGCGCCGCCTGGTATGGCCAGAAAGGCAATCAGAACCAACCGCTCGGCGTGGCCGGCGGCGGCACACCGACTGCTGTCGAATTCAACAGCGAACCGATTCGTCTGACCTTTGACGCCAGCAAGGCGATATGGGGACCGAAGTACACGCACTTCGTCGACGTCTGGGTCGCCTATCGTTACTGGCAGAACAAGTTCGGCCTTGATCACAAGACTGCGCTTGGCGGTCCTGGCGTTTGCGTGTTGGCAGGCACTTCAATAAGCACCAACACCTGCACCGAATCGACCGTCTATACCGGCATCACGGTGAAGTTCTGACAGCCTGATATCTCCGAACGAACACGATGGCGCCGCGATGAAGCCCGCGGCGTCATCTCCCGTTTCCGGACTTGAAGCGCGCTTCGCCCAAGCGCCTTATTTGTCCCAGACACCTTCGTGCAGCGCTTCCGCCTCCTCCTCGAGTAGAGGTCCGATCACCTCGGTCGGCCGCTGGCCGCTTTTGAACACCTCGCGGCAGGGCAAATCGAGCGTGGGATTTTCCGGATGATCGCCGGTGACGGCGCGCAGCCTGTGTTCGCTCAGGCCATAGACGAGCCGGCCAATTCCCGCCCAGTAGATCGCGCCCGCGCACATCGCGCAGGGTTCGGCGGACGAATAGAGCGTGGCGCCCCTGAGCACGTCCGGACTGAGCGTCGTGCAGGCCGTTGTGGCGAGCAGGCGTTCGGCGTGCGCGGTGCCGTCGCGCGAAGGCATGTAGCCGTTCTCGGTCTCAAGCAGCACGTTGCGGTCCCGGTCGACGAGGATGGCGCCGAAGGGATGATTGCCGTGGGTCAGCGAGCGGCGCGCCACCTCGAACGACCGGCGCAGGAAAAGCTCATCGAGTTCCAGCGTCGTCATGTCCGAATAACCGTCCCTGGTTGCCTCTCGTCCGATCCATCATGCAGACGACGAATCCCGGACGCAAGCAGGCGGCTCAGTGCCCCGCCATGTGCCGGCCGATTTCCGTCAGATCTGCCTCGCTGGCGCGGGCTTCATAGACCAACTGGCCGTGGAACATCACGACCAGACGGTCCGACAATTCGAGCAGCTCGTCGAGGTCCTCGCTGACCAGCAGCACCGCGGCGCCGCGGTTGCGCGCGGCCATGATCTCGGCATGGATTTGCGCCACCGCGGCGAAGTCGAGCCCGAAGCAGGGATTGGCGGCGATCAGCACCTCGACATCGCCGCCGAGCTCGCGCGCCAGCACCGCGCGTTGCACGTTGCCGCCCGACAGCGCCGCGATCGGCGTATCCGGCGTGCGGGTCTTGATCTTGTACTGGGCGATCTTCTTCTCGGCGTCGCCGCGGAACGCGGCACGGTTGAGCCACCAGCCGCCGCTGGCGAACGGCGGTCGGTCGAACTCGCGGAACGCGATGTTGTCGGCGACGCTCATGCCGCCGACACAGGCGTTTTTCAGCGGCTCTTCCGGCAGCAGCGACATCCTGTGCCGGCGCATCTCCTCGCGGCTCGCATGGTAGTCGTCGCCGGCGACGCGGACTTCGCCGCTCTCGGCTTCGCGCTGGCCGGCCAGCACCTCGACCAGCTGGCGCTGGCCGTTGCCGGAGACGCCGGCGATGCCGACGATTTCACCGGCGCGGACGGCGAGCGAGACGTCATGGACCGCGATCGCGCCGGCGTCGTCGAGCGCGTTGAGCTTTGTCAGTTCGAGGCGGGTGTGGCCTACTTCGCCGACCCGGGCCGGCTGAATGGTCAGCTCTTCCGCGCCGATCATCATGCGCGCCATGCTGTCGGGCGTGAGCTCGGCAACCTTGCCGCGGCCGGCGAGCTTGCCGCGGCGGAGAATCGTCACCTCGTCGGCGAACGCCATCACCTCGCGGAATTTGTGGGTGATCATCAGGATCGTGAGATCGCCGCCGACGACCATGCCGCGCAGCATGCCCAGCACCTCGTCGGCTTCCCCCGGCGTCAGCACCGAGGTCGGCTCGTCCAGGATCAGAAAGCGCCGCTTCAGGTATAGCTGCTTGAGGATTTCGCATTTCTGCCGCTCGCCGGCGGAAATATCCGAGACCCTGGAATTGAGCGGCACCTGGAACGGCATCCGCGCCAGGAATTGTTCCAGTTCCCTCTTTTCCTTGGCCCAGTCGACGACGGCCGGCACGTCGTCGCGCGCCAGCACCAGGTTTTCCGCCACCGTCATCGCCGGCACCAGCGTAAAATGCTGGTAGACCATGCCGAGCCCGAGCGCGTGGGCGTCCTTGGGATTGGCGATCGCCTGTTCGCGGCCGCCGACCAGCACGTCGCCCTCGGTCGGGTGGTAGTAGCCCATGATGCATTTGACGAGCGTGCTCTTGCCGGCGCCGTTCTCGCCGAGCAGTGCATGGAACGAGCCGGGCCGCACCTTCAGTTCGACATTGTCCAGCGCCGTGAAATCGCCGAACCGCATGGTCATGGCGACGGCGTCAACACTGAGCGCACCGCTCGGCAGCGGGGTTTCGCCGATAATCACGACAGGGCCCCGATCAAATTGGCGGAGTTTGCGACGGCGCCGAACACGCCGCCCTGCATCTTGATCATCTTCAGCGCGTGCTCGTGATTGCTCCTGTCGGTGGCGGCGCAGCAATCCTCGATCAGCACGCATTCGAAGCCGCGGTCGTTGGCTTCCCGCATGGTGGTGTGGACGCAGACATCGGTGGTGATGCCGGTCAGCACGATGTTCTCGATGCCGCGCAGCCGCAGCATCAATTCCAGGTCGGTGGCGCAGAACGAGCCCTTGCCGGGCTTGTCGATAACAGGCTCGCCCGGCAGCGGCGCGAGGTCCGGGATGATCTCCCAGCCGGCCTCGCCGCGCACCAGCACGCGGCCGCAGGGGCCGGGATCGCCGATCCCGGCGCCGATCTGGCGCGACCGCCACCGCTTGTTGGCGGGCAGATCCGTGAGATCGGGGCGATGACCCTCGCGGGTGTGGATGATGTGAAAACCTTGCGCCCGCATCACCGCGAGCAGCCGCTTGATCGGTTCGATCGGCGCCCGGGTCAGCGACAGGTCGTAACCCATCTTGTCGACATAGCCGCCGACGCCGCAGAAATCGGTTTGCATGTCGATGATGATCAGCCCGGTATTCTCTGGGCGCAGATCGCCATTATAGGGCCACGCATAGGGCTCGGATTTGATGAAACGCTCGGGCATGTCCTGGTCTCGTCTATGCGCTTGTTATCATCGGGTGATCGAAAGTTCAGCCGGAGCGCCGGTCAAGGTGCGCTTTGGCGAGCAGGTGACGATCATGATCGCCAGCGTCAGGATGTAGGGCGCGGCGTTGAACAGGTGATAGCCGGAGGTCACGCCGACCGATTGCAGCGCAGGTCCGAGCGCAGCGGCGCCGCCGAAGGCCAGCGACGCCCACAGGCACAGCATCGGATCCCAGCGCGCGAAGATCACCAGCGCGACCGCGGTGATGCCTTGTCCACTGGAAAGGCCCTCGTTCCAGCTGCCGGGATAGAACAGCGACAGGAACGATCCGCCGATCCCGGCGAGGAAGCCGCCGACCATGGTGGCGCGCAGCCTTATCGCCAGCACGGAATATCCCATCGCGCGCGCGGCGTCCGAACTCTCGCCGGCGGTGCGGATCAACAGGCCCCAGCGCGTGGTGCGAAACGCCCAGTACAGGATCGGCGCCAGCGCGACGCCGATCAGGAACAAGACGTTGATGCGCAGCGCCGCCCGGACCTGCGCGATATCGCTCCACCAGCCGAAATCGATCGCGGGCAGCCGCGGCGCCGTCGGTTCGATCAGCGGTTTGCCGAGATAGAAGGCGAGCCCCGTGCCGAACAGCATCAGCGCGATGCCCACCGCGATATCGTTGACCCGCGGCAGCGAGCAAATGCCGGCATGAAGCGCTCCCAGCAGCGAACCGGTGACGCCGGCGGCGAGCACGCCGAGCCAGGGCGATCCCGTGAGATAGGAGATGCCGTAGGCGCTCATCGCGCCCATCACCAGCGTGCCTTCGAGCCCGAGATTGATGCGCCCCGAGCGCTCGGTGATGCATTCGCCGAGGCTGACGAACAGAAACGGCGTGGAGACGCGGATGGCGCCGCCGAACACCGCGAGCGGGACGGTCCAGAGGCCGATCGTTCCATCCGCCATCTCAGGATTTTCCTTTCAGAAAGCCGATCCGTCCGTATAGCGCGTCGCTCGCCAGCACGAACACGAAGATGATCCCCTGCAGCACCTGCA
Organism: Bradyrhizobium erythrophlei; assembly: GCF_900129505.1. Taxonomy (NCBI): domain Bacteria; kingdom Pseudomonadati; phylum Pseudomonadota; class Alphaproteobacteria; order Hyphomicrobiales; family Nitrobacteraceae; genus Bradyrhizobium; species Bradyrhizobium erythrophlei. The sequence continues at coordinate 4,488,650 of NZ_LT670818.1, forward strand.
CCGAGGCGTCGGGCAAGCCGAGCCTGCGCTGCAATAGCCCGCCGCTGGCGCTGATGCCGCCGAGCAGGATGGCGACGGGAATGACGGCCAGCGGATTTTGCCGCGCCAGGAAGGCGACGAGGATGCCGGTGAACCCGTAACCGGCGGCGAGGTTGGCATTGGTGCGGCCTTGCACCGCGGCGACCTCGACCATGCCGGCGAGGCCGGCCGAGGCGCCGGCCAGGAAGCAGATGGTCAGTATCAGCCTGCCGACACCCAGGCCCACGATCTTGGCGGCGCGAATGTTGCCGCCGGCAACGCGCGCGGCGAAACCGAACACGGTGTGATAGATCAGGATATAGGCGGCGACGGCGGCGACAATGCCGAACACCAGTCCCCAATGCACGTCAGTGCCGGGGATCGAACCGATCATGTTGGCTGCGCCGATCTCGCGGGTCGAGGGCTTGTTGAGGCTGGCGGGGTCGCGCATCGCGCCCTCGACCAGATGATTGAGGATCGCCAGCGCGATGTAGACCAGCAGCAGGCTCGAGATCGTTTCATTGACGCCGCGGTACTGACGAAGCGCGCCGGCGAGCATGATCCACAGTCCGCCGCCGATCATGCCGGCGATGACCATGGCAAGCTGCACCACCAGCGGCGGCGCCCCCTGCACCAATAGTGCGGCACTGGTGGCCGAGAGCGCGCCGATCAGAAGCGCGCCTTCGCCGCCGATGATGACCATGCCGAGCTGCGCGGGCAGCGCCGTGCACAGCGCGGTCAGGATCAGGGGTGCTGCGCGGGTCAGCGTGTTCTGCCAGGAGAACCAGGTGCCGAACGCGCCCTGATACATGTAGAAATAGAGATCGAGCGGGTTCTTGCCGAATAGCGCCACGAATACGCCGAACACCCCGAGCGCGCCGACCAGCGCCGCGCCCGGAATGAGGATGTATTCGATGGTCCCGCCGTAGCGCTGCAGGAATCCGGGATCTGCGGCCGGAGAAATTGCAGCGGTTTCGACGGGATCCGCGACTTCTGATGTCACGAAGTCGCTCCGATCACGCCTTCCACCAGATAATCTATCTTTTCGAGTTCGGGATCCTTCTGGCCGCGGTCGGTTCCGGCCGCGATCACTGTCTTGCCCTTGTTGTCCAGGATCGGGCCCTTGAAGATCACGTAATCGCCGGCCGTGAGTTTGGCCTTGATGTCGTCGGCATGCTTGCGCGCTTCCGCCGAGACCGCTTCGCCGTAGGGCGAGACCTTGACGATCTCTTCCTTGAGACCGCCGCGGTAGAAATTCGGGATTTCCTGACCTGAGGCGATCATCTTGACGAATTTCGGATACAGCGCTTCCCAGTTCCACTCGGCGCCGGTCAGGTAAGCTTTCGGCGCCAAGGGCGACTGGTTGACGTGATAGCCGCACACCATGGCGCCGCGGCGCGCCGCGTTTTCGACCATGGTCTTGGGTCCGTCGACGTGGCAGGTCAGGACGTCGACGCCCTGATCGATCAGGCTGTTGGTCGCCTCGGCTTCCTTGACCGGCATCGACCAGTCGCCGGTGAAGATCACCTGCGTGGTCGCCTTCGGGTTGGCGAGCCGGGCACCGAGCGTGAAGGCGTTGATGTTGCGCAGCACCTGCGGGATCGGCTTGGCGGCGACGAAGCCGAGCTTGCCGGACTTGGTGGAATAGCCGGCGACGATGCCGGAGATGTACTGCGCCTCGTCGATGTAGCCGAAATAGCTGCCGGCGTTCTTCGGATCCTTCTCCGTCCACAGGCCGCCGCAATGCTCGAAGCGCAGCTTCGGATATTTGTTCGCCATCTTGATCATGTGCGGATTGTAGTATCCGAACGAGGTCGGAAAGAGCAGCGTCGCGCCGTCGAGACTGATCATCGACTCCATGGTCTTCTCGACCGCGTCGGTCTCCGGTACCTTTTCTTCCTCGACCACCTTGAGGCCGGGGATCTTCTTCAGTGCCGCGGCACCCTGCGCGTGGGCCTGGTTGTAGCCGTAGTCGTCGCGCGATCCGACATAGATGAAGCCGATCGTGGTGTCCGCGGCCAGGGCGGAACGGGCGCCGAGCGCGCTGCCGAGCGTCAGCGCCGCGCTGCCTTGCAAGAGATGCCGTCGTGAAATCCTGCCGAAATCCATTGGTTGCTCCCTTTGGCGGACGGGCCGCCGCACATTTCGCGGCTTCGCCCGAAGCGGCGGAGCCCAAAGGGATTGTCGCAATCTTCATGCCAGAGCCCTTTTGATGAGCAATGGTCATCTAATGCGCTGAATTATCGGAAATATTTGTGCCTTCATTCGTCGGTTTAAAACTTGTGCAAAAGCCATATAGATTAAAATTTAGGCGATATTCCTTGATTGTATGCAATTGAGTTAAGCAGTCGTTACCGCCGAATGGCCCCTCACAACCGTCAAGCCCGGCGGCAAAACAGGCTTGTTTGCCGGCTGGCCAAGCAGGCTTAGGCTGTGATCTGCGACATGCTTGGGTGCTTCGCGCGTTCGCTGGCACCGAACTTGTATCGACCGTCCCTGGAATCGCGTGGCTTTGTCATTGGAAGAGCATGAGTGAGATGAATGCGGAAAGCGCCGGCCTCCAACACTCTTCTCTTGGCGATGAGATCGTCGGCCGGATCAACGAGCTGGCGGCGATCTCCGAGACGCCGGAGCATCTGACACGCATTTTTCTGACCAAAGAGCATCGCGTGGCGGCCGATCTGCTGCTGGACTGGATGCGGGCGGCAGGAATGCGCGCGCAACTCGATGCCATCGGCAATGTCTGCGGCCGCTATGAAGGCGAGCGGCCGGGTTTGCCGTGCCTGATGCTGGGGTCGCATTACGACACCGTCCGCGACGCCGGCAAATGGGACGGTCCGCTCGGGCTGATCACGGCGATTTCCTGCGTCGCCGATTTGAACAAGCGCGGGCGGCGATTGCCGTTCGCGGTCGAGGTGACCGGCTTCGCCGACGAGGAAGGCGTGCGCTTTGCCTCCACGCTATTGGGCAGCCGCGCGGTTGCCGGCACCTTCGTGGAGAGCGTGCTCGGCGCAAAAGACAGCAACGGGATTTCGATGCGCGACGCGCTCGTTCAATTCGGGCTCGATCCCGACCATATCGGCGCGGCGGCGAGGGCGCCCAGCGAATTGCTGGCCTATGTCGAACTCCACATCGAGCAGGGGCCCGTGCTGGAAGGCCTCAAGCTGCCGGTCGGGGTGGTGTCCGCGATCGCGGGCGCCACGCGCCTTGCGGCAAGCCTCACCGGCATGGCCGGGCATGCCGGCACCGTACCGATGCCGCTGCGGCGCGATGCGCTGACGGGCGCGGCCGAATGCATTGTCGAGATCGAGGAATTCTGCCGCACCGACGAGGACGGGCTGGTCGGCACCGTCGGCTACATCCATGCGATGCCAGGTGCTACCAACGTCATTCCCGGGCAGGTGGCGTTCACCATCGATATCCGCGCGCCGACGGATGCGCATCGCAAGCTTGCGGTGGCCGATATCGTCCGCAGGATCGAAAATATCGCAAGACGGCGCAAGCTGACACTGCAGCTGGACGTCACCCACGAGAACCGCACCGTGCCCTGTGCGCCGTGGCTCAAGCGCCAGGTCGCCGCCGCCGCAGCCGCCGAGGGCTTTCGCGTGTTCGAACTGCCGAGCGGGGCAGGGCATGACGGCATGGCGATGATCGACATCTCCGATGTCGCCATGGTGTTCGTGCGCTGCAAGGGCGGCATCAGCCATCATCCCGACGAGCATGTCGCGGTAGGCGACGCCGACGCCGGCGCGCGCGTGCTGTTGCGGCTGATCGAGAATTTTCACCCGAAGGGAGCGGCCGAATAACGGGTCGCGATTCACCTTGCGGAACTGTCCGTGAGACGCGATGAATGGCGTTCGCCGGGAGAAACTCATCCGATGCTTGCAGGACCAGGAAGGGCGTTGCTGTTCGACATCGACGGCACGCTGGCCGACACCGACGCGCTGCATGTGGAGGCGTTCAATCATGTCTTCGGCCCTCGCGGTCATGTCTTCGATCGCGCGCGCGCCGCGAAGGAGCTGATGGGTTTTTCCACGGCCTCGCTCGCCGAGAGGTTCCTGCCGGACGAAACGCTGGAGCGTCAGTCGGCCATCATGGCCGAGAAGGAGGCCCTGTTTCGCAAGCTCGTTTCGGGCAAGGTTCAGCCGATGCCGGGATTGATGACGCTGCTTGCATTCGCCGATCGCGCCGGTATTCCCATGGTCGCCGTGACCAATGCGCCACGCCTGAACGCCGAGCTGCTGATCTCCGGACTAGGGATCATGGATCGCTTCAAGGCCATTGTAATCGGCGACGAGCTTGCCCACGGCAAGCCGCATCCGCTGCCATACCTCGAAGGCCTTCGCGCGGTAAACGCCGACGCCGGATTGTCGGTGGCGTTTGAGGATTCCCGCTCCGGCATCGCGTCGGCGTCCGCTGCCGGCATTGCGACGGTGGGAATTCGGAGCAGCCTAAGCCATGCCGAACTGGCCGCAGCGGGTGCGCTCCTGACGGTCGCGTCCTTTGATGACCCCGAATTGATGAAATTGATAGCGGCGACGATGGGGTGGTGACGCAGCTCCCCCGGACGCTTCCGGTACGTCCCTTGATCTTGCGCGATGTCCGTGGTATCTGCGTCTCATGATTAGATCAGTGCGCATCGCCAACCGTAAACACATGTCCCGCCTTTGCTGGGCCGTGGAAGGAGTCGTGCGCTAGGAATTCGACGACGCGATCTTTTCACCAGGCCCCGCCGGCATCGGACGGGGCCTTTTGTTTGGCCACGCTCCCTGCCGGCGCAACAGCAGGAGCATCCGATGCCACCCCAACAGACGAACCTCACATCCGAGACCGGGCGCGATGCCGCAGGGCTCGGCCTCGACCTCTCCATCGCGTTGGTGAAAGACGCGATGGGCGAAGCTTTGGCCGCGGCGCGCCCCGATGGCTCCATCGTAGCGCCGAGAGACGCCTTGTCGGAAAAGGATACTGTTGGACCACCGGCCGCATCGACGCTGAGCGTCTTGAGCTTGCTACGCATTCCGCGCCATGTCCGGTTTCACTCCGATAGCTACCGAATAGCGGACATCGCTTGCCGGTCCGTTCCGTGCCATGAACAGACACGGCCCTTTGTTCGATCACCTCGTCAGCGCGGGCGAGCATTAGCTGTCGCGCCTGCACGAGACTAAGCATTCTTGGCTTCGTCGGTAACAATAAGCGTCAGATCGTGCTGCCGGATCGGCAGCAACTCACTAACTTCGATCTCTAGGACTGAAACCAGGAGCGCCGATCGCGGCGAGGTGCTTGATTGTCCGCCGCAGCACCTCGAACAGGACAGCAGTCGACCAACCGAACATCAGGATGCCGTTCATCGCAGTCATCGGCCCTTTCAGCCGCCATTCCTGTACCGGCGTGATGTCACCGTAGCCAAGCGTGGTGTAATTGACGAAGGCAAAATAGAGCAAATCGCTGCCGGCAGGCGCCGCGCCTACGATGCCGTACACCGATGCCCAGACGAAAACCTCGAGCATGTGCGCGACCATCAGGACAACCGCGGTCGCAACCATGACGGCCATCAGGTGCAGTTTCGGCCGCGCCGTGTGCCGCAAGCCCGCCGTGCGGGCGATGCCGATGGCGCCAACGGTCACCAAAGCATGGATCATGATGTTGATCACGCTGACGATGGAGCCGACCAGGAGTTGAAACGTCATCGCCCGTCTCACCTAAATGGAACCGCAAGATGCTAGCAGGCGCCCTTGCGGCCATGCAACGACTTCAGCGCTTTGGGGTAGACATGCCCGTTGCGGCTTTCTTCGTGGTCTCGCCCATGCTCTTCGTCTGGTCGGTCCGCGACCGCGTTTCTGATCTCGGCCCATGGTGCATTGGCGTGGCAGTTCGTGCGTTTCGCCACAATCGATTGAACGAGCAAACAGGACAGGGCTGACGGACGGCAAGGAAAAAGGAGGAGTCGGCTTCACCCCGTCCCCTGGCCCGCCGGCGGGACCACGTACAGCGTCAGCGCAAAGACCGCGTAGATAAAGATGAGCAGGGCGCCGACAAACCAGGCCGAGCGCCCGCTGCTCGTAATGAAGCTCGCGGTCACGGTCGCAATCATCACCATAGTGACAGCGCCCGGCCAGAACTGCAGGCTCATCGGCGACGGTCCGACGACATAGCTGAGCAGCACGAGCGCGGGTGCGACGAACAGCGCGATCTGGGAGGCGCTGCCGAGCGCGATGCTGACACTCATGTCGAGGCGGTCCTTGCGCGCCGCAGAAAAGGCCACGGCAAACTCGGCGGCGGCGCCGACCAGTGAGACGATGATGAAGCCGACAAAGGCCGGGCTCATTCCGAAAGTTTCCGCCGCCTTCTGGACGGACTCCACAAAAATCTCACTCACCAGTGCAACCAGCACGGTGACGGCGACCAGTGTGCCGACCGCAAGGCCAATCGGCCAATGTTCCTCGCTCTCGCCATGTTCGGCGCTCGCGAACAATTCCTTGTGGGTCTTGAGCGAGAACAGCAGGCCGAGCGCATAGGCGATGATGAGCAGGATGGCGAGACCGACGCTGAGCTTCCGCATAATGGCCTCGCCCTGCGCAAGATCCAGGTCGGCGACCGCGGACGGGGAGAGCAGAGCGACAGTGGCCATCAGCAGGAGACCGGAGTAGAGCCGCGCGCCGGCCCGGTTGTATTCCTGGACGTGATAGCGTAGGCCGCCGAGCAGCAGACAGGCGCCGAGCATGAACAGAGCGTTGGTGACAATCGCGCCGGCAATCGACGCTTTCACGAGCATGTACTGGCCAGCGTGCAACGCGGTGATCGCAATGATCAGTTCCGTCAGGTTTCCCAGCGTCGCATTGAGAAGGCCGCCGACAGCATCGCCGGTCTTGGCGGCAACCGCTTCGGTTGCGTGGCTGAGCAGGGCGGCCAACGGCACGATGGCGAGTACCGAAAGCACGAAGAGCAGCGTATGGGAATGCGGCGCAACCGTCTCCGCGATCAGCACAGCCGGCACGAAGATCAGCATCCAGAGCAGCGGGGTGTGCCGGATTTGCTTCAGGAAGAGTTTCATGGCGGGCGCCGTCTCCATGGGGGATGCGATGGCGCAAAATCCGACCTCGCCGCGGTACCGGTATTGATCTGGGTCAACACAGACCCCCCTGGCCGGGAAGGGGCTTGCAGCCGTTTTTTCGCCATCCCCACAGAAAATGTCGTCGCGAAGGCGGGTTGAGTTTACGCGCTAACGCGCCGTGGAGCTGCACAGACAGCAAACGCCTTGAACTGGCGGGGCTGAATTGCCAATCCCACTCCCACGCATCATCCATGACAAATTGTTTCATCAGGGGTGCAAATCGTCGGACGTCCGAGTTGGGTCAAAAGGCGAAATACTCGCTGCGAGTAGATGTTTTCCGCTTTGGCCCCCCAACGGACATCGCTCAATAGAGTCGGCATGTCCGTTTCGTGCCAAACGCAGACATTAGTCACGTCGTATTCGCGTGACATCGCGAGTAAGAAGCGCGGTCAGGATCAAGTGAAGGACCACCGCCGGCCACAGCAGGACGCCGGTCAAACCACGTGCGAAACCGAGGTAGGCAAGAAACACTGTGACCAACGCGCCGTAGGTCAACATCCCGACGAGCGGCGGACCTGGCCAGCAGGCGATCCCTAAGCCGATCAGGGCGATGCCGGCAACGCGCGCGACTGGTATTGCGACGCCCGTAAGCTGTTCACCCAGCAACAGCTGCACAACCAGCGACGGAGCAATCAGCAACGCCAATCCGGGTGGTGGCTTCGGCGACAGCGGCGAAAGTCAGCGTATTCTTCATCGTTCCGCCACTGCGTTGCGAGGCACCCGCCTACGATTGGGGCTGTTAAGGCTTGGCTTCCTGCTCCGGCGAGAAGGGTTCGAGCTTGAAGGTCAGCTTGTCGATCTTGCCGGTGAACTTGAAGGGAGTGTCGTAACGATACTCCACCAGTGCGACACCGGTGCGCGTGTCCTGGCCGACGTCGAAGGTTTCGTCCTCCGGGAACATGATCGGGGTGGTGTGTTCCAGCGTATTCCTCGCCACCTCCTTACCGTCCACCGACAATACGCCCGTGCCGCCCTTGCCCAAACCCGGCCCGTCCGCCTTGAATTCAAACACGATGGTGTGCTTGCCGGCTCCTAATTCGGTGCCCTCCCACGTCGTACGCTTGAGGTCGAGCAGGTTATAGAGGAACACTACCTTGCCCCGGCCGACGCCGAAGTCGCCCTTGCTTAGGAACAGGCCATAGCCGCCGAAGCGCCCGCCCTCCGTGACGATCATGCCTTCCGCGCCGCCGTCAGGAATCGTAACCTCGGCCGTGATGGTGTAGGATTTGTCCAGGATGTCCGGGGCCGCGCTGGCCGGAGTGCCGGAGAGTTCGCCCGAATAGGTGAAGACGGTTCGTCCCGCCGTGAGGCTCGGGCGCGGCGTAATGAAGCGCGCGAGCGTCGAGTTGTCGAGCGGCAGCACGTTGTACTTCTTCGCCTCGGCGTAAAAGAGGCCCTGCATCTCCCTAAGCTTATCCGGCATCCTGGTGGCCAGGTCGTTATACTCGGTGGGGTCCTCCTGGACGTTGTAAAGCTCCCAATTATACCCTGTGATCACATCGGGAGGCGTCTTGGAGCTTAGCTCCCACGGGAGAGTCACCGGCGTCGTCGCCGCCACCCACCCGTTGTTGTAGATGGCCCGATTGCCAAGCATCTCGAAATATTGCGTCGCGTGTCGCGTGGGCGCGGCGGCGTTCGCGTTGTCCCACGTGTACATCATGCTCACACCTTCGATTGGGATCTGCTTGATCCCGTTGATCGTATCTGGCTGCGGAATGCCAGTCGCTTCGAGGATGGTCGGGACGACGTCGATCACGTGAGCGAACTGGCGGCGAATGCCGCCCAGATCAGTGATGTGGCCGGGCCAGGAAATCGCCATGCCCTGCGCCGTCCCACCGAAGTGCGATGCCACCTGCTTCGTCCACTTGAACGGTGTGTCCATCGCCCACGCCCACTCCGCCGCATAGTGTGGGAATGTCCGTTCCGATCCCCAGAACGGATACCAGAGAAACTGGTCCTTCACCGGTACTTCAACGCCATTGAAAGTGGTGAACTCGTTCGGGGTGCCGTTGAGTATGCCTTCGGCGCTCGCGCCGTTGTCGCCACCAATATAGATAATCAGGGTGTTGTTAAGCTCGCCGAGGTCTTCAACGGCCTGGATGACCCGGCCAATCTCATGGTCGGCATAGGCGAGGTAAGCTCCATAGACATCCGCTTGCTTGATGAAGAGCTTCTTCTCGTCCCAACTGAGGGAGTCCCACTGCGGCAGCTCTTTCGGCCACGGCGTCAGCTTAGCGTTTTCGGGCATAACGCCCAATCGCTTCTGGTTGGCGAAGATGGTCTCGCGCACTTTGTTCCACCCGTCATCGAAAAGGTGCATGTCGCTGATCTTCTTGATCCATTCCGGCGTCGGATGGTGAGGCGCATGGGTAGCGCCGGGTACGTAGTAGACAAAGAACGGTTTGTCGGGCGCGATCTCCTTGAGCTGCTTGATCTGCTGGATGGCGTCGTCGGCCATCGCCGTCTCCAGGTTCCAGCCGGGATTGCCCTCGAAGGGATAGATCGCAGTTGTGTTGCGGAACAGGTTCGGCTGCCACTGGCTGGCATCGCCGCCGACAAAGCCGTAGAAATAATCGAAGCCCATGCCATTGGGCCACTGATTGAACGGCCCGGCTTGGCTCGCCTGGTAAAATGGCGTGTTGTGGTCCTTGCCGAACCACGAGGTTGCGTACCCGTTTTCCTTCAAGATGGTACCGATGGTGCCTTTCTCGATTGGGATAATGGAGTCGTAACCCGGGAAGCCCGTCGCTGCTTCGCCGACCACCCCGTAGCCGACCGAGTGATGGTTGCGTCCCGTGATAATCGCTGCCCTCGTCGGCGAGCAGAGCGCCGCAGAGTGGAAATTCGTGTAGCGCAGTCCCTGTGCGGCGATGCGATCCATCGTAGGCGTGGGTATAACGCCGCCGAAGGTACCCGGTGCACCGAAACCCTGATCGTCCGTCATGATCAGCAGCACGTTGGGCGCGCCCTTCGGCGGCACGACGCGCGGGGCCCACCAAGCCTTGGACTCCGAGGCTTTCTCTTTAATCACCCCGCCGAATTTCGGATCGGGCGGCGGAAGTTGTTTGCCGGTGATGGTAGTGGTGGCTTCAGGCGAACCCGGGACACCTGTGACCTGCTGCGCCGATGTCGGGACGCAACCAAGGGCGAGAAGGCTTGCGCCTGCAAGCATGCTGTGGCTGATTTTCATGGAAAGCTCCCGTAGCCTTAAAGGGACCCACGAACCCTCCACCATGGCCCGATAGAGAGGGACGGCCTATGCAAAAACGGCCAGAGCAAAAAATAAAGGAGCCTTTCGTGCAATGTCCGGTTGGGGTCAAAATGCGAAATACTCCGAGCGAGCAGATGTTTTCCGCTTTGCCCCCAACACCAGACATTGCGTGATGCAGTCGGCACTTCGCATTTGTGCCAGAAGCGGACATCTGACAATACGGCGGTGAGGTCTACTAACCAGGGCGTCGATGCGCTGGGCAACGCCATCCGACCGCCTGATACTTGGATTCAATCCCGATGGCCGAGACCGGGCATGAGTGTCTCTTGAGTTCATACAACCCAGGCTCGGAAAATTTTACGCGGCACCAGCGAAGGCGTCGCGGCTTTACAAGCCGCGCCCGAACGTGTTTGAGCGCTCGGTCGCCAGATTGGCATCTATCTAGGCGTCGGAACCGACGCCTTAAACAACGCGTTTGCCAGCCTGGGCCGCGATCGGCCTCTGCACAAAATACATCACGATGAGGGAAATCACCGCCGTTGCAACGACGACGTATCCCAGCCGGTCGAAATGCCGGAGCGAACCGTCGGAATTTTGTGCGATGAGCGCGGCGGCGAGCACGGAGCCGAGCCCGCCGGAGAGCTGTTGCAGGGAAGCGCCGACCGCGCTGAAGGAGCCGCGTTGTGCGGGCTCGGGGATTGCGGAAATCAATGCCTGCGACGGGATCATGCGCGAAAAGATGCCGACGAACATCATGACGTTGACCAGGATCGCGACCGTCAGACTGACCTGACCGAGATGCGTGTAGATCAGCACCATGACGATGGACATGGCGCTGCCGAAGGCGAACGTGGGGAATTTGCCAAAAGCATCGCTCGCGCGTCCCACTAACGGTCCGATGAAAATGCTAAACAGGCCGGAGACGAGATAGATCGTCGGCAGATGAACGATATCGATGCCGAGATTATGCACGGTGTAGGCGCTGCCGAACGGCATCAGCATGTAGCCGCCGGTCGCCAGCAGCGTCGTCACCGCGAATGCCATCCAATAGCGTGGCTGTGCGACCGTTGCGATCAGATGCCGGAACGCGTTTTTGTCCCGCTTCAGCAAGAGATGGCCGCTCACCGGTTTCATCAAAAACAGCACGGCGACCATCCCGGCGATCGACAGGCCGACCAATGCGCCGAACGCGACGTGCCAGTTCCAATGGTTGGAGAGAAAAAGACCGGCCGGGATGCCAAGCACTTGGCTTGCGGCGAAGGCGGTTTGCACGAAGCCCATGACGCGGCCGCGCAAGTGCAGCGCAAAGAGATCGGTGACGATGGCGAGCACAACGGAGCCGATCACACCGCCGAACAAGCCGGTAACGATCCGCCCCAGCAGCAGCACATGATAGTTGGGAGCGATCGCGCAAAGCGCCGTTCCAAGGGTAAAGCCGACATAAAAAAACAAAAGCAGCCTCTTGCGATCGAACTGATCGGCAAAGCCGGCCGCCAGGATGCCGGAAATTCCCGCGCTGAATGCGTAGGCCGAGACCGCCACCCCGAACTGTGCGGCAGAAATATTGAGCGCCGGCATGATGATGGCGCCGAGTGGCGACATGATCATGAAATCGATGATGATCGTGAACTGGACAAGCGCCAGCAGCGCAACGAGGATTGACTGGTAGCGCGAAAAGCCGCGGGATGGCTCTTGCCGCTCATCGATCGGCTCCGTCAGGGTTTGTTCGGTCATGACATTCATTCAGGAGGGGAGAAGGGTGAGGACGTGCGGTGTGCCGCCCGGCGCCGATCACTATCTATTCTGGCTCTGCGCTATTTCGATGGCTTGACAAGCAGTTTAATGCCTGATCGACGTGATGCGTCGGTTCAGACTGCGGGAGGTTCTATCGCCACATCCCTCGCATGCGAGCACTGATATCCAGCGTTGGCCCTTGGCTGGCCGCGCGAGCTGCAGTGTCGGCCGATATGACCAGCCACTTCGTCCGCTCGAACAGACCGAGTAACTTTTCGGGAATGAAGCACGTCCTGGAGGCATAGAGGTGACGATCGCCCTGCGCGTGCTGGTCTTGGACGGAGAAGCGCTGTGAACTTTAACGGTGAAAATGAGATCAAAAGCAGGCGGCTGGCAACGCCGGTTTGATGACCCGATACGGCTGCCCGATGGCCGCGAGCTGAAGACGCTGCGTGACGCCGACATTACATCGCGGCGCTGCCCAAGGCGACGCACCGAAAGCCGGAGTGGGAGCTGGCGATCGCATTGCTGCTGAGCGCCGCCGAGAACGGCGGCGTCGTCATGATGGCGCGGACCGCGGTGACGCAGGCGTTGACCGGCCGGAAGGTGGCGATGCCGGAGCTGCGCTTCGTCGATGGCACGGTCTTCCTGGGGGCCCCTGAAAGGTCGCGCAAACGCCGCCGCTGTTCTGATCCTGTGTGACATCACACGCCAATCGCCGAAGCGTGATTGCGCTACCCCCGCGCGAGGGGAATGCCAACGCCTAACTGTCAGTCACGTCAATGGACAGCACGCGCATGGATTGCGCGCCAGTGACAGGAGGATAGCAATGACCAGTTTCAAAGTTTTGGGCGCGACGCTCGTTCTTTCCGCGCTCCTTGCGACGCCCGCCTCGGCATGGGAGGCGATCTCGGAGCCCGCCGCGGCCGCAGCCAAGGACCCGACCTTCTCCATCTACTCGAACGATGGCCGTGGATTCTCGCGTACAATGGCCTCGCAGGCACCACTCGGCGACGCGTCGGGACTGCATATGTCGGTGCGGCCGCATCGCGGAAATCACACCGCCGGCGTCAAGCGCTACTGAACACGGACTTCGAATTGCCAGTAACGGAAGTCGCGGCCTGCGGCGGGATGTCTGCTTTGCCCCGGTGAGCGGACATCGTGAGGCTGCCTCGGCATGTCCGAAAAGTGCCAGAAGGAGACGTCTGCGAGACCACGCTTCTAGGTTCGACGCGAAGAGGATCCATCGAAACGATAGGCCAATCGGAGCATCCTGGCTCTAACCGCCTGCACTTTCAGCACAACGCTAATTACCCAGTTCGGTGCTCCCATGTGGCGTAGCGTTTCAACGTTCCCCCGCTCCCAACGTTGCCAACTGTTCGTGTTGGAAAAGTAGTCATGCTCGCCAATACACCACTCCAATGTGCGCGCAATTTCCTCCCGCAACGGTTCGGCTTGCGGTAGCTTGCCAACAAAGTTCAGTTCTCGCCGAAGACAAATCGCCTCGATCCGAGAACGCACTTTTTCATTATAGCTGATGCCCCACCGCTCCAGCCTTGCATGGGTCGCTTCATGAACGATGCAGGATGCGATGCGTTCGAGCGAGGTCGTTTCAAGGAGAACAAAGCGCTCATCGAGTTTGCAAGCGTTCAGCGACCGCTCGTAGCTTGCGCGAGCATTTGGGAGTAAGTCCACCCATATTCGTTCGAGGTTACTGATGATGCGAGAATAGTGAAGTGGATCATGGTCTTTGATCAGTCGGAGTGCATCTTCGACGCGGCATAACCCGGGCTGCGGTTTGCATTCCATGCTCCCAACCCAGAGTCCATCAACCTCTCGGCTCGTTGATAGCCAGAGGCCAATCCTATCGACGATAGTTGCCTTCCGATCCGACTTCTTTGCGAAGGATACACCGCGCAAATTCCGTCGGGTTTTCAAATGCGGCAAGCGTCAACTCCCCTCTCACAGGCTTAACTCGGCCTCTTGCCGACATCCTTTAGGCGAGCGCTTCTTGCGGGTTAGTTAGAAGTTTATTTCAAATAGTATTGATCATCGGATTTCTGGCAAGTGATCATCTAATCAATAGCCGCTTTGGGTCAAACTGAGACCTTGGACCGCGTTCGGAATTGGTCCGTTCGTCCCCTGACAACTGACATCGCAAGACCGGCCCGGCAGGTCCGTTCCGTGCCACAAAGAGACGAAAATCGAGGAAAATCCGCGATTCTGAAGCGGACATTTCGCGGCCCGGGAACAAAAAAGTTGCGGCTGCGCGCACGAAGTAGCCGACGATAATCTGCAGCAACGAATGCCGGCGGTTGCCTATCGCTACACATTTGGTGGCGGTGTTGCCAGCGCATTCCAATGAGCGGACGCCTCCCGCCGGCGCGCCGGCACACAGACAGTTATCCAATTAGAAAACTATTGTTGACAGATGCCCGTCGCGCATCTATTGTTAGCTATATGGCTAACCATCCTCCTTATCTCGACAACGTGTTCAGCGCGCTCGCCGATCCAACGCGGCGCGCAATCATTGCGCGGCTCTCGCAAGGCGAGGCTTCCGTGGGCGAACTCGCTCAGCCATTCGACATGGCTCTGCCGAGCCTGATGAAACACATACGTGTGTTGGAAACCGGTGGCCTCGTCGAGTCGGAGAAGCATGGCCGCGTCCGCACATGCCGCCTGATGCCAGGCGCCATGAAGGGGGCCGAGAACTGGCTCGCCGAGCAGCGCGCCATCTGGGAAGCCCGCCTTGACCGGCTCGAGTCTTATGTTGCGACGCTTGAGAAGAAGCCGCCAAGGAGAAGGCGTCGTGACTGATGCACCACACTACATCCTCAAGAGCACAGGAAATCGCCATGACCTCAACTCCGGACGCCGCCCTCGCACGCTGGGATATCGAGCGCGAGATCGTTCTCTCGCGTGTCATCAAGGCAAAGCGTGATATCGTCTTTGCTGCCTGGACAGAACCGGAGCATTTGCCAAACTGGTTCGGGCCGGCGGGGTTCAAGATCGAAACCAAGGAGATCGACATTCGCGTCGGTGGCGTGTGGCGCTTCGACATGCTTGCCCCAAACGGCCAGCGATTTACGAATCGAATGCGCTTTCGGCGCATCGAGCCGCCGCACCTGATCGAGATTGATCACGGTTCGGACATGGATGACGATCCAGCCCGTTTTCGCTCCACGATTACGTTCGATGAGCAGAGCGACGGCAAGACCGTGATCACGCTGCGGCAACTGCATCCGACCAAAGCACAGCGCGACAGGACGATCGGCTTCGGCGCCGTCGAGTTCGGCTACCAGACCCTGGATAAATTGGCTCGGCATGTCGAGACAGCGACAGGCTGATGACTTCGAATGGAACCCTGCAAGACGGGTGTGATGAGCGCCATGATGTCCGGTTCCGAAAGCGCTGGCGATGTCTCTTGCGGGTCAAACGCGTCTCTTTGGCCGTCGGCTAGCCACTTCCGGTCAGGTCCAAACTCCGGACATGTCGCTGCGCCTCTCGCGCCTTAGCTCAGTACTTACCCAGGGTCGCAATGTAGGCCGGTTCGGCGGCTTTCAGGGCCTTCCGCGAGTTGGCGGACAGGGTGATGGTCACCAAAAAAATGACCCGACGGGCAAATCACTTCTGATTTTCCGAAGTCGTGTCAAGCCCAGGAATCAAAAATATTCTGCTTTCGCCGTCGGGCAAATCAGTGGTTTGAATCCGCCCGTCTCACCCGACAAGAGGGGCGGCTCGCGATCGTCACGAAACGCGCGGTGGGATGCGATGGACGCGGATGTGCCGACGACGAACGGCATTGAAGCGTACGGCGAAGTCGTGTGGTCCTGACGCCTCGACGCTGGCGTCAAGCTTTTGCGGAAGTATCCGTGAAAGTGACGGTGGCAAGAAAGCCCGATCACCGGGGAGAGCGCGATATAAACCGTAAAACCGTTGCGCAGGGAAAGCCGGGATGCCTCCGCTGAACCTGTATGCTCGTGTGCACTTTGTTTTGTGCACTTCGCACACGAGACCGCGGATGCAGCGCGCACCCGGCTTTCCCTGCGCCCTCTCTGATCGAGGGCGAGGACTTTCAGCAAAGCTCGGGCCCATCGTGTCGCGAGAATGCGAACACACGTCCAGTTGTCATCCAGTATTTCCGGAGACACCGATGATAGAATCGAGAAGCCGCAGGGGCGCGCGCGCTCAGAACCGTTCGTTGCCCGGCCTAACCCGCCGTCACGTCCACCAGTTCCTCCCCGTCGAGAACCCGAATTGCCTTGGCGCGGTCGAGATCGCCTTCCCAGGCGGCAACGACCACGGTGGCGACGCAGTTGCCGATCAGGTTGCCGAGCGCCCGCGCCATGCCGATGAACCAGTCGACCGACAGCACCAGCACCAGCCCGATCGCGGGAATGGAGGGCACCGCATTCAAGGTCGCCGCCAGGATCACGATGGCGGAGCCGGGAACGCCGTGGGCGCCTTTCGAGGTGACCAGCGATACGCCGAGTACCAGCAGGAGATCGCCGAACGACAACGGCGTGTTGGTGGCCTGCGCGATGAACACCACCGCCAGCGTCAGGTAGATAGAGAACGCATCGAGGTTGAAGGAGTAGCCGGTGGGAATCACGAGCCCAACCACGGAATCCTTGACCCCGAGGCGCTCGAGCTTGCGCATGATCTGCGGCAGCACCGCGTCCGACGACGCGGTCGCCAGCACGATGGTCAATTCCTCGCGCAGATAGCCAAGGAATTTGAGGATGTTCAGCCCGGCCAGCGCCATCACGGAGCCGAGCACGCCGAGCACGAAGATCGCCACCGCGAGATAGAACAGCACCACCAGCGAAATCAGCTGCTTCAGCGAGCCGACGCCGTATTGCCCGACGGTATAGGCGACCGCGCCGAGCACGCCGAGCGGGGCGAGGCGCACGATCAGTCCCATCATCCGGAACAGGATGGTCGATACCGCATCGATGAAGGCGCCGACGCGCTCGCCCTTTTCGCCGCCGACCAGCGCAAGGCTGACCCCGAACAAGATGGCAAAGAACAACACCTGCAGCACGTCGTTGCGCGACAGCGCGTCGATCGATGTGGTCGGAACGATGTTGAGGAGGAAGCTGCCGATGCCGCCGCCCTTCAGCTTGTGGGCATTGTCGGCATAGGTATTGAGCGCCTTGGCATCCAGCGACGACGGATCGATGTTCATGCCGTGGCCCGGGCCAAAGAGATAGGCGAGCAGGAGGCCGACGACGAGCGCCACCGTGGTCATGACCTCGAAATAGACCAGCGCCTTGACGCCGACCCGCCCGACCTTCTTGAGGTCGCCGGCGCCGGCAATGCCATGCACTACCACGCAGAACACGATCGGCGCCACGATCATCGAAATCAGTTTCAGGAAAGCGTCGCTGAAGATCTTGAGGCCGATGGCGAAATTGGGCACCGCCATTCCCAGCACGATCCCCAGGAGAAGGGCGACCAATACCTGGACAAACAGCGATGAATACAGCGGCTTTCGCGCAATTTCCGCAGACGTGGTGATGGTGGCCATCGAATGCTCCCCTTCATTCAGTGGCTCTGAACCGAGCAACAACCATGCCACGATGCCGGGTCTGCGCAAATCCAATGCATGAAAAAATCAGCCCAGCTAATGAGCAATTGCACGTCATAAAAGCTGCGCTCAGGGAATGAGCAAACCCGCGTGCAAAATACAACTTACTGAAAATACGAATGATTTTCTGTCGTACGGTTGCATACAGCCATTGTACACAATGGCACGCGCTTTGCTTCGTTCGGTTCCGAGAGTTCTCTCGCGCGGGGTGCGAACGTCATGGCGAACTCAAGACAGCCGTCCAGCGGTACCGTGGCTGCGGAGCCAGAACCGATCGATCTCGACTGGTCGAACACCGCACTTCTCATCATCGACATGCAGCGCGACTTTATGGAGCCGGGCGGCTTCGGCGAAACGCTCGGCAATGACGTTTCGCAGTTGGCGCGCGCGGTGAAACCGATCGCATCCGTGCTGGACGCGGCGCGCGATCTCGGGATGCTGGTCGTGCATACCCGCGAGGGCCATCTGCCCGACCTGTCCGACGCGCCGCCGGCCAAGATCGAACGTGGTGCGCCGTCCTTGCGTATCGGCGATCCCGGTCCGATGGGACGGATCCTGATCCGCGGCGAGGCCGGCCACGACATCATTCCCGCGCTCTATCCGCTCGACAGCGAGATCGTCATCGACAAACCCGGCAAGGGCGCCTTCTACGCCACCGAGCTCGGTGACGTGCTGCAGAAATACGGCATCGAGAATCTCCTGGTGTGCGGTGTGACCACCGAGGTCTGCGTCAACACTACCGTGCGCGAGGCCAACGACCGCGGCTATCGCTGCGTGGTGCTGGCCGACGGCTGCGCTTCCTATTTCCCGGAATTCCACGAAATGGGCCTGAAAATGATCAAGGCCCAAGGTGGCATCTTCGGCTGGGTCTCCAACTCGGCCGCGGTTCTCAAGGCAATGACAACGGAGACTACAAACAGTTTGGCAGCGGGAGCATCGCGATGAGCACGAGCATGACGGGGACTGTCGGAAAGCCTGACTTCAAGCCGGTATTGTGGACGCCCGGCGACTGGAACGCGTTCTTTGGATTCGGTACCAATATTCTGGTCAACATGCTGGTGCTCACCGGCCTGTTGCGGTTCGTGCTGAAGATGCCGGATTCGCTGGTGTTCGGCCGCATCCTGCCGGCGCTCGGCCTGATGATGTGCCTCTCCACCTTCTATTATGCATGGCTGGCCTACCGGCTGGCGCAGAAGACCGGCCGAACCGATGTCTGCGCGCTGCCTTCGGGCGTCAGCGTGCCGCACATGTTCATCGTCACCTTCGTGATCATGCTGCCCGTCACCCTCAAGACCGGCGATCCCATGAAAGGCTGGTCGGCGGGCCTGGTCTGGGTGTTCTTCCAGAGTTTCATTCTCATGATTGGCGGCTTCATCGCACCGGTCATACGGAGGATCACCCCGCGGGCGGCGCTGCTCGGCACGCTCGCCGGCGTCTCCGTGACCTTCATCTCGATGCGGCCGGCGCTTGAAATGTACATGACGCCTCAGATCGGTCTGGTCTGCTTCGCCATCATCCTGGTGAGCTGGTTCGGCGGCGTGAAATATTTCAAGGGAATTCCGGCGGGCCTCGTCGCCATCGCGGTAGGCATGATCATCGCATGGGGATCGAATCTGTTCGGTCTCGGGCTCGGCGGGCTGAGTGTCAAGGGCGTCGGCGACGCCTTTGCGAGCTTCGGCTTCTCGGTGCCGATCCCGGCGGTCGGCCATGTCTTCTCTGGCTTCGAGTTCCTCGGCGTCATCCTGGTGACGGCGATCCCGTTCGGCATCTACGATCTCGTCGAGGCGATGGACAATGTCGAGAGCGCGGAAGCTGCGGGCGATGAATATCCGACCACGCGCGTCCTGACCGCCGACGGCGTCGTCAGCCTGATCGGCTGCCTGATGGGCAATCCCTTCATCAACGCGGTCTATATCGGCCATCCCGGCTGGAAAGCGATGGGCGGGCGGATCGGCTATTCGGCGGCGACCGGCATCATGGTGGTCGTGCTGTCGTGGTTCGGCATCATCTCGGTGCTGCTGGCGCTGGTGCCGGTGGTCGCGATCTCGCCGATCCTGCTCTACATCGGCATGCTGATCGGCGCGCAGGCGTTCCAGACCACGCCGATCAAGCATGCGCCGGCGATCGTGCTGGCGCTGACGCCGCATCTGGCCGCCTGGGCCAAGCTGCAGATCGACACCATGCTCGGATCGACACTGAACGCCGCGCAGGCAGCCGGTCTTGCCGCCGACAAGGTGGGCGACGTCAAGATGGCGGCGATCGCGGCCCTGCCGCAACAGGGCGTGCTCTATCATGGGTTAGAGGTGATGGGCGGCGGGTCGATCCTCGCCGGCCTCATCCTTGGCGCGATCGGCGTGTTCGTGATTGAGCGCGATTTTGTCAAAGCTTCCGCCTTCGCCTTTGCCGGCGCGGTGATGACCTATTTCGGCTTCATGCATGGCGAAGCCGTCGGCATCGGCGGCGGATTCGGCGTGACGCCTTCGGTCGCGCTGGCCTATGCGGTCGTGGCGGCCGGACTGTTCGCGCTCAGCAAGCTGGAGACGAGCGCGCACTACGTCGCGCATCCGGATATGCCGATGGCGGCGCCGGCCGAATAGCCAGGAAAGAGCAAACCCGGCGTCGGGTCCGCCGGCGCCGGGTTTGCCAAAACTTGAGACGTTGGGTCGCGAGGTCCAATGGACGCGCCGGTTATGCCACGAGGTCCAGGAGTCGCGGCGAGCCGCGCAGCAGCACGCTGCGGCCCGTCGGCGTCAGGGCAGGACGGCCATCGATCATTTCGGCCAGTTGCAGCGCGACGAGGCTCCCGACGACGGATCGATTGAGCACGCGCGCGTTTGGCGCGAACGCACGCAGCGCCTTCAACATCTCCCATTGATCCGGCGTGAGATCGTAGTCGAGTTCCGCGTTCATATTGCCTCGAATAATTCCAGAAGTTTGCACCAAGAGCTTTGCGGCCAATACGTTTCGCACGTGTCTTACGAAGTGAGCGTGAACGCCATGCGACTACAATGAGTCCGGATTTCGATGAACAGGTATTTTGGAAATACGTCTGTGGGAACCGGTGGAAATCGCTGTTTTTACCATGGCCGTGGCTTCGAAATCGCCGGTAACGCATCTGTCACAACAACGTGTCATTGGAGGCTATCGATGCCCCGAATCAGGCGGCAACGACAATTGATGCCGTTGCCCGATTGGACAGACACTGGAAGCCCTTGTGCCGCAAAAGACGTCCGGCGGCGGCTCCCGACTGAGAGGCCTGGGCGTCGTCGTCGGCATTGCCATCGCGGGAGCAGCGATCTTCGCGCTGACGCATGCGCTCAAACACGTCAACTACGACGAAGTCCTCGCCATCGTGGCGCGCACCGACATCCGCGTGCTTGTCCTGGCGCTGATGCTGGTGGTGTTCTCCTACGGCAGTTTGACGATCTACGATCTGCTTGCGCTGCGTACCATCGGTCGCACTGACGTTCCCTACCGGATCGCGGCGCTGGCAAGCTTCACCAGCTATCCGATTGCCCACGGCGTCGGCGCGGTGGCGCTGGTCTCGCCGGTCATCCGCTATCGGATCTATGCCAGCAACGGTCTTGGTGCGCTCGACGTGGCGAATATCTGCTTTTTGACCGGGCTGACATTCTGGCTGGGTAATCTGACCGCGCTTGGGCTCAGCCTGTTTTACGAACCCGCGACCATCGGCCTGGTGGATTATCTGCCGCCGCAGGTCAACCGCGTGCTGGCGGCCGCGGTGCTGCTGGGCGTCGCCGGCTTTCTGGTCTGGAGCTGGCGCGCGCCGAGACGGCTCGGAACGCGCAAGTGGCCGGTCCGGCTTCCGTCCGGGCCGATGGTGTTGCTGCAGATCGTGCTTGGGATCTTCGATCTCGGCGCCGCGGCGCTTGCGATGTATGTGCTGATCCCGGCCGGGATGAATATCGACATCTTCCGCCTGACCGCGGTCTTCATCGCGGCAACCCTGCTCGGTTTCGCAAGCCATGCGCCGGCGGGCCTGGGCGTGTTCGATGCCGCGATCCTGCTCGGGCTCGGCGGCGAAGACCAGGAGCCGCTGATCGCGGCGCTCCTGATGTTCCGCTTCCTGTATCACTTCCTGCCCTTCGTGATCGCGCTCAGCCTGTTCGGTGGCGTCGAAGCGTGGCGGGGGTTACGCAGGAAGCGCTAACCGCGCTTCGCTTTTCACACCGGCGAATTGAGCTTGAGCCCGACCATCCCCGCCACGATCAAGGTGAGGCATAACAGCCGGACCGGGTCGGCCGGCTCGCTGAAAACCAGGATACCGACCAGGATGCTGCCGACGGCGCCGATCCCGGTCCACACCACATAGGCGGTGCCGAACGGCAGCGATCTCAGCGCAACCGCCATCAGGGCGAAGCTGAGCGCGATCGCGAGAACCGTTGCTGCCGTCGGCCAGAACCGGGTGAGACCATCGGAATATTTCAACCCGAAAGCCCAGGCGATTTCGAGCAATCCCGCCGCAACAAGTGCCAGCCACCCGCTCACGGCGTTTTGGGCTCCGCCGGCAGCGCCAGCACGGCGTATTGCGCATAACCGCGGAACGGGCGTTCGAACGCGAGATCCGCGCCGTCGCCTTTGGCCAACGCCGCCAGCGCGTTCTCGAGATCGTCGCGCGGCGTGACGTCGAACATCGCAAGCCACCGCAACAACAGCGCGCGGGCGATGTCGGGCAATCGCTCCTGATTGCCGAAATCGACCACGTGCAGGCGGCCGCCTCGTGTCAGGCGCCTTCTGGCCGCGTGCAGCACGCTGCGCCAGTCCGGGATCATCGAGAGGCTGTAAGAGATCATCACGTGATCGAAGGAGGGGACCCCGAATAAAAGCTGTGGATCGAACGCGGTTCCATCGCCATGGGCGACGCGAATGCGGCCGGTCATGCCGCGCCGCGAGATCGCGGCGATCGCCGACGTCAGCATTTCCGTCGATACATCGATGCCGAAAAATCGCGCGTCGGGATAAAGTCGGGCCGCTTGCAGCAGGTTTCTGCCGGTGCCGCAGCCGATTTCCAGCACGTTCGCACCGGGGGCGGGCTTGAGGCCTGAGATCAATTGGTCGCGGCCGAGCAGGTAATACCGCCGCGTGCCGTCATAGATATGGCGCTGCCGGCGATACATCCGGTTCATCCGGCTGGTGGCCTCGTCCGGCCACGCGACCTCGGCGTCGATCTCGGGGGAATAGAGAGACATTCGCGCACCTCCTGTTCACCTGTCTCTATTTCCATCGGATGTTCGCGCGACAGAGGTGTGACAGGTGCGCTCGCTTCCCACGATGATCCCGTAATTCTACCGAGATCCCGCGTTGTCATAACGCCTTCCGCTGTCGCAAAACTGCAGTGAGCCGGCGATACCTTGATGAGATTGTTGATTCGAGGGATGGATGAACACGCAATTGATCGCGGACGCGGTTCGCAACAGCAGGGATGAAACTGAGGCGACCGTCTGGGACAGGTTGTTCGCATTCTGGTTCCGCCGCCTAGTCTACACCCAGATCTGGGAGGATCCGGAAGCCGATCTTGCCGCGCTGCAATTGCCGCTCGGCTCGACCATCGTCACGATCTCTTCCGGCGGCTGCAACGCGCTGTCCTATCTCACCGCGCAACCGGCCCAGGTCTATGCCGTCGACCTCAACGAGGCGCATCTTTCGCTGCTCAAGCTCAAGCTTGCCGGGCTTCGCGCATTTTCCGGTTACGCCGAGTTCTGGCAGTTCTTCGGCGAGGCCGCTTCTCCCGCCAACGCGCAGCTTTATCGCGAGCGGCTGTGGCTGATGCTGGACGCCGATGCGCGCGCCTATTGGGACAAGCGCAACGTGATCGGCCGTCCGCGGCATGCCTATTTCACCGACGGATTTTACCGCCACGGCATGCTCGGCCGCTTCATCGGTCTTGCGCATCTGCTGGCGAAGTTCGCCCGGATCGATCTCACTGCGTTGCTGACCGGCAAGGCGGATGACCCCGCGCGCTTGCAGGCGCTGGATCGCCTGGACCGGCTGTTTCATTCGCGCCTGGCGCGTCTGCTCACGGGTACGCCGGCGTTGTTGTTCAGTCTCGGCATTCCGCCGCAGCAGCGGGCGCTGCTCGGCGCGGACGCCCCGATCAACGAGGTGCTGCATGAGCGGTTGTTGCGCCTGATCAACGGTCATCCCAACGACACCAATTATTTCGCCTGGCAGGCGCTGCATCGCAGCTATTCCGGCCCCGGCGATCGCTGCCTGCCGCCTTATCTGCAACGCCGCCAGTTCAACCGCATGCGCGACGGCGCCGGCCTGATCATCCCGGTGCACGCCAATCTCCGTCAGTTCCTGGAAAATCTGCCGGCCCGCGAGGTCGATGCCGTGATCCTCCTGGACTCGCAGGACTGGATGGCGGCGGACGAGATCACAGCACTCTGGAACGCCATCGATCGCACCGGCAGCGACGAGGTGCGCGTGATCTTCCGCACTGCCGGCACCGAGTCTCCTTTGGAGAGCGCGGAACTTGCTCCCTTGCGGGAAATCTGGCGGCGCGACGACGAGCGAAGCGCGATCGGCTTCGCCCAGGACCGCTCGGGAATCTACGGCGGCTTCCACTGCTACGTTCGGCGCTGACACGCGCCGCACGAGGGAGTGAAACTGCCGAACGCGTGCGTATCACGACCAGCGGCGAAGAATCACGCTCGCGTTGACGCCGCCGAAACCGAAGCCATTCGAGATAGCGTGCGTGATCGGCATGCTCTGGGCTTCATGGCCGACCAGATCGACGCCGTCGGCAAGCGGATCGGGATTCTCGAGATTGAGCGTCGGCGGAGCGATCTGGTCGCGAAGGGCGAGAGCGGTGAAGATCGCCTCCAGTCCGCCGGCGGCGCCGAGCAGATGCCCGGTGGCTGACTTTGTCGCGCTGACCGCGATTTTCCTGTCGCTGCCGAAAACGGTCTTGATGGCTTGCAGTTCGCCGCTGTCTCCGACCGGCGTCGAAGTTGAGTGGGCATTCAAGTGCTGGACATCGCCTGCCGCCAGGCCCGCCTGCCGCAGCGCCAGTCGCATCGCACGGGCGGCCCCTTCGCCGTCCTCGGGTCCCGATGTCAGGTGGTAGGCATCGGCAGTGGTGCCGTAGCCCACGATCTCGGCAATCGGTTGGGCCTGCCGGGCCAGCGCGTGCTGCAGTTCCTCGATCACGAGAATCCCTGCGCCTTCGCCCATGACAAAGCCGTCGCGGTCGCGGTCGAACGGGCGCGATGCGCGTGCTGGCATATCGTTGAATCCGGTCGAAAGCGCGCGCGCCGCGGCAAAGCCTCCCAGGCTGACCAGATCGATGCACGCTTCCGCGCCCCCGCAAATTGCAATGTCCGCATCGCCGGCCCGGATCAAGCGCGCGGCATCTCCGATCGCCTGGACGCTGGCCGCGCAGGCCGTGACCGGCGCGCCGAGCGGTCCCTTGTAGCCGTAACGAATCGAGATATGTCCGGCCGCCAGGTTGACCAGGAAG
Source organism: Bradyrhizobium erythrophlei (assembly GCF_900129505.1). Taxonomy (NCBI): domain Bacteria; kingdom Pseudomonadati; phylum Pseudomonadota; class Alphaproteobacteria; order Hyphomicrobiales; family Nitrobacteraceae; genus Bradyrhizobium; species Bradyrhizobium erythrophlei. Next base: position 4,513,797 of record NZ_LT670818.1, read on the forward strand.
GATGGCACCGTGAACGGCGACAGACGCCGGATGCCGCGGTGGTCCGTCGTGCGCACCGCCTCGACAATCGCCGGGAATCCGCCGATGCCCGAGGCGATTACCGTTGCGGTTCGCTCGAGCGATTGGGCATCGGTTGGAGCCCATCCGGCTTGCGCGATCGCCTCCGCTGCGGCGACGATCGCAAACAGAATGAAGCGGTCCATCTTGCGCTGGTCCTTGCGCGCCACGACCGCATCCGGATCAAAGCCGCCGTCCGGGTCGTTGCTCTTGTCGGGTACCAGTCCGACCACTCTGGCGGCAAGGTCCGCGCTGATCGACGCGGGTATTGCGCGCAGGCCCGATCGCGCCGCGAGCCGGCGCGACCAGATCAATTCCACGCCGCAGCCGAGCGGCGACACCGCTCCCATGCCTGTCACGACGATCCTGCGCATGTGGGTGCCTATGTCGGAGGGGAATCTGGCCGCAGGGCCCGCATCGAACCCAGCCGCCGAAGCATGTCGGGACTCGCCTTCGGGCCGGGAACGAGCACGACATTATCCGGCGTAACCGGCGTCAGCGTGCCGGCGGCGACGATGATCGGTTCAACCGCGCGCGACGACGCCCGATCCGCCATCAGCAGCGACTTGCCTTTCGGCGACAGGTGTTTGTTGCCCCAGGCGAACATCGCCACCACCACCGGAAAGAAGTCGCGGCCCTTCGGGGTGAGTACATATTCATACCAATTCGGCCTCTTGTGATAGAGGCGGCGTTCGAACATGCCCTGCGCGGTGAGGTGTTTCAGGCGCCGGGCCAGAATGTTCGGCGCAATACCGAGGCTCCTCTGGAATTTCTCGAAACGGGTACAGCCCTGAAAGGCATCGCGCAGGATCAGAATGCTCCACCATTCGCCGACGGACTCCAATGTCCTGGCGGCTGGGCATTCCGAGCTAGGTTTTTTCCGCGGCTGCATGACGTTATCAAGCTAGGATAGGTACTTTCATTTTGCAAGTACCTGTCCCGCCTCCACGTGCCGTACGCCGCTCAGCTCAAGGACGTACCGCCGGCGTTTCGATCGGCATCCCGCGGGCGCGCGACATCAAATATAGTTCGAGCTCGACCAGCTCCGGCGCACCGTACTCATAGGGCTGGGCGCGAATGCCGGTGATGCAGCCGCGCAGCCGGCGTTGCAGCGAGCCGAGCGACTGCCACTCCAGCCGATAGAGCGGATAACCGGTCGGATGTCCTTGCGTGATGGCGGAGCCGGCAAGATGCTTGTCCCAATTGTCGTCATGGCAATTGGCGCAACCGAGATTGACTTGGCCCTGCCGTTGCATGAACAACTCGCGGCCTTTGGTGATGAAAGGCGCAAGCTGCGGATCGTCGCCGGCCACGATCGGCATGTCGCGCGATTGCTGCGCGACGAAGGCGGTGAGCGCCAATAGCTCGCGGCTTTCGTAGGCGAGCGGCGTGGCCTGTTGATGGTTCGCCCGGCACAGATTGATGCGCCGCTCCAGATCCACGGGACGGCCGAGCGCCTTGTCGAAGGCGGGATAGCGCGCCGCGACGCCCTTCATGCTGGCGCGCGCGTCGTCGTGGCAGTCGGCGCAGGCCTTGCCGGCGGAGCCAGCTTTATTATTCCATAGCGCCTCACCGTCGAGCACAAAGAGCATGCCGGGATTGGCGGTGTCGTCGTTCTGCATCGCCTGGGTTTCCGGAGTCATGAAGCTGAATCCGGAGCGGCGCTCGCTTGCCGGGATTTCGGCGGCGCGAACCAAAGAGGACGCGACCAGCAGCGCGGCCACGATGATGGCGCGGGCAGGGCTCATTCGACGATGATCGAGGCTGAGGCGGTCTCGGAAAATCCCTTGTCACCGATCCACTCGAAATCGAATTTGCCGCTCTCGGTCGCGACCGTGAAGAAGGTGATGAAGGGATTGGCGGCAATCGCCGGAAACAGATCGGCGCGGAAGATCTCGCCGCCGTTGTAGCGGCAGGTAAAGCTCGTGATGATGTTGCGCGGAACGGCTTCGCCGGTCGAGGTATGGCGATAGCCGGTCTCCATGATATGCGACATCAGCGTCTTGATCTCGATGATCTCGCCGCGTTTCGCCTTTTTCGGAATGTTGATCAGCGCGGGGGTCATCAGATCACCTCTTCGGTGCAGGCGGCGAGCGTCACCACGACGTCGGCCGTGGCGGACCAGAACGAGCCGTCGGACAAATGTGCGATGGCGACGATCTTCTGGCTGTCGGCGAGGCGGATGCGGGTCGAAACTTGCGCGCGTCCGGCGCGCGGGCCGAGATAGAAATTGCCGATGTTCGGCTGCGGGTTCTTCTCGTTGAAGACGTGGATGCTCTTGACGTAGTCTTCCGGCGTCATCGGGCTTGTGACGCTGACGGTCATTGGCACGGTGTTGCCGTTCTCGACCAGCGGCGGAATGTCGAGTTTTACCTTTCCCGTGCGCACCACGGCGCTGCCGACAACATTGCGGATCGCGGCGGCGAGCATCGCCGGTGTCGCGTCCGCCGGCCGCAGGGAGACGACGGGAACCGCGCCCAGTGCGGCCGCGCTGCCGGCGAGGCCGAGGAACCGGCGGCGCGTGGAATTTTCATGCTGCTGCATTACTGGTCCGTTCCTATTCACGCAGGCTTGTGAGATATGCCACGATATCCTCGATTTGTTCCGCCGACAGGATCGGCTTGCCGCGCCATGCCGCGCCTACGCGCAGCAGTCCCTCGACGCGATAATAGGACGGCATGATGGTCGCGGGATTGAGGCTGGAGGCATCGACCAGCCGCAACCGGAGCTGGCCTTCGGACCAGCGGCTTCCGGCTCCTTTGAGGTTTGGCGCGAGATCGCCCTGAAACCTCGTTTCCGGGAACGGGCCGGAGTGGCAGAGGATGCAGGTGCTGGCGCGATCCAGCACCAGCGCGCGTCCGCGCGCCGCGTCGCCCGGCATACCCGTCAGCGATTTCGGAATCGCGTCGCCGGCGATGACATAACTCCGCAATCCCGCATCCTCCGCCGCGCAGGGCAGGGCGAATGTAGCGGCGGCGAGCCACGCACCGGCCATTACTGTCGCCGATCTAGCCAAAGGCATCCACCGTGATGGTGCTGTACCAGGATTTCGCCTCGTCGGCTTCCCGCGCGCGCACCTCGCGCGGCGCATCGATCGGACTGGTGGTGACTGGCTCAGCTTCTGCGAACATCCCCTCCCGGGCCAGATAGACGCCCGATTGCGAGAAGGCGTAGCCGGGCGCGACCGTATTATAGCAGGCGCCGACCAGCCGCGGCATATCAGGCGATTTGCCGGCGGTCAGCCTAGCAATCGCTTCGGCGCAGGTCTTGCCTTGCGCGTTCGCGGCGGAAGCGGATTTCGGGATGGTGCCGCCGAAGCAGGCGTCGCCGATGACATGAATATCGGGCACGAGTCTGGAGGCAAAGGTCACGGGATCGATCGGACACCAGCCGGTGTTGTCGACCGCACCCGCAGTGTCGGCGATGCGGCCGGCCCATTGCGGCGGAATCACATTGGCGACCTGGGCTGTGTAATTGCCGAAATCGGTGACGATGGTGTTGGTGGTGGGATCAACCGAAGTGACCCGGCCACCTTGCGACAGCGATATGCGTTCGATCATGCCGGGATAGAGGTCCCTCCAGGCATTCTCGAACAGGCGCTGTTGCGGAAACGCGTCCTTGGCGTCGAGGATCAGGATCTTGGAGCGTGGCTTCTTGGTTTTCAGATAATGCGCGATCAGGCTGGCGCGCTCGTACGGCGCCGGCGGACAGCGCGACGGGCTCGCGGGCACCGCGAGCGCGACGAGGCCGCCGTCGTCCATAGCCGCCAACTGTTTGCGCAGCAGCGCGGTCTGTGCGCCGGCCTTCCAGGCATGCGGCATCCTCATCATGGCGGCTTCGTCGTAGCCGGGCAGGGCATCGAGGCGCAGGTCAATGCCCGGCGATAGCACGAGGCGGTCGTAGGTGAGCGACGTGCCGTCGGCGAGCCCGACCGTGCGGGCTTTCGCATCGACCTTCGTAGCGGCCTGCGCGATCACGGTCACGCCTTCCGCCGCGATCCTGTCATAGGAAAATTGCTGCGCCTCGAGGTTCCTCAAGCCCGCGATGACTTCGTTGCTGAACGGACAGGCCACGAAAATCCGGTTCGGTTCGATCAACGTCACCTCGAGCTTCACATCGATGCGTTTCAGCGCCCGCGCGCAGCTCGCCCCGCCGAAGCCGCCGCCGATCACCACGATGCGGGCGGCGGATTGCGCGCGCGACGGGCAGGGCAAGGCGAATGCCGCTGCCGACGCCGCGACGCCGCCAACGACGTTTCTCCGCGTCATCAGCCGCAGCGCGTCCATGAAAATCATTCCAGCATGGCGCGGCGGCCGTTCCGGGCCGCCGCGCCGGGGTCAGGCGAAGGTGATGTTCTGGTCGCGCAGCGGCACCTGGCGGATGCGTTTGCCGGTCGCAGCGAAATAGGCGTTGAGCACCGCCGGTCCCGCCACACAGATGGTCGGCTCGCCGACGCCGCCCCAGAAGCCGCCGCTCGGCATCACGATCGATTCCACCTTCGGCATCTCGGATATCCGCATGGAATTGTAGCTGTCGAAATTGGTCTGCTCGATGGCGCCGTCCTTGACCGTGCATCCGCCATAGAACAGCCCGGTCAGCCCGAACACGAAGGAACCCGCGATCTGGCGCTCGATCTGCGCGGGATTGACGGCATAACCGGGATCGGTGGCCGCGACGATGCGATGCACCTTGATCTTGGTGCCGTCGGTCACCGAGATTTCCGCCGCTGCGGCCACGTAGCTGCCATAACCCATATACTGGGCGAGGCCGCGGTAAACACCTTGCGGCGCCGTCCTGTCCCATCCGATCTTGTCGGCCACCGCATCGAGCACGGCAAGGTTCTTCGGATGATCGGCCAACAGCTTGCGCCGGAACACGAGCGGATCCTGCCCCGCAGCATGCGCCAGTTCATCCATGAAGCATTCTACATAGAGCGCGTTCTGGTTGACATTCACGCCGCGCCAGAAGCCCGGGATGATGTGCGGATTGCGCATCGAATGTTCGATCAGGAGATTGGGAACGCTATAGCCGAACGCGGCATCGCCCTTCGGGGCAAGGCCTGCGAACGTCGCGGGATCCATGCCGTTGATCATGGCCTCGGGGCGCAATGCCGCGAGGATCGACTGGCCGGATATCCGCATGTGCAGCCCGACCAGGTTGTTGTCGGCATCGAACGCGCCGGTCATCTTGCATTGCGTGATCGGATGATAGCGGCCGTGCTGCATGTCCTCTTCGCGCGACCACAACAGCTTGACCGGCGTGCCCGGCATCTGCTTGGCAATCGCAACCGCCTGGCGGACATAGTCGGTCTGGCCGCGACGCCCAAAACCGCCGCCGAGCATCTGCTTGTGAACGTCGACCTTGTTCGCCGGCAGGCCGGATTCCTCCAGCGCCGCGGCGAACGCCGCCTCGCCATTCTGCGTGCCGCACCAGACTTCGCATTTGTCTGTCGTGTAGAGCGCGGTGGCGTTCAGCGGCTCCATCGCCGCGTGGTTCTGGTAGGGATAATTGTAGACCGCCTCGACTTTCTTGACGGCGCCGGCGATCGAGCCCGGGGCATCGCCGACCTTGTTGCCGACGAAGGCCGGTCCGGAATCAAGGCCCTCGGCCAGCCATTTCGCAATCGAAGCCGAATTGACCTTGGCGTTGGGGCCCTCGTCCCAGACGACCGGCAGAGCGTCGAGCGCGGTCTTGGCGTGCCACCAGGTATCGGCAATGACGGCCACCGCGCTGTCGTCGACCCGCACCACTTTCTTGACGCCCTTCATGCCCGCGATCTTCGCTTCATCAAAACTCGTGAGCTTGCCGCCGGTGACCGGGCAATCCTTGATCGCGGCGTTGAGCATGCCTGGAAGTTTGATGTCGATGCCGTAGACCGTCGTGCCGGTGGTCTTGTCGGGGGTGTCGAGGCGCTTGACGCCCTTGCCGACGAGCCTCCAGTCCTTCGGATCCTTCAGCTTGACGTCGGCCGGCGGCTCCAGTTTGGCGGCGGCTTCGACCACCTTGCCATAGGTCGTGGTGCGTCCCGACGGCGTGTGGGTGATGACGCTGTTGGCGGCGGTGCATTCGGACGCCGGCACCTTCCATTCATTGGCCGCGGCCTGGATCAGCATCACGCGCGCCATCGCGCCGCCCTTGCGAACGTAGTCCTGCGAGGCGCGGATGCCGCGGCTGCCGCCGGTCGAAAAATCGCCCCACACCCGCTTGCGCGCCACGCTCTCGCCCGGCGTCGGGAATTCCGTGGTGACCTTCGACCAGTCGCATTCGAGTTCTTCGGCGACCAGTTGCGCAAGGCCGGTGAGGGTCCCCTGGCCCATTTCCGATCGTGCGATCCGGATCACGACGGTGTCGTCGGGCCGGATCACGACCCAGGCGTTGATTTCGGGCGAGCCGTCGGCCGCGCGCACCAGGCCGGGGCCGCCGAAGGGAAGATCGAGACCGACAGCGAGGCCGACGCCGGTTGCGGCGGTACCGATGACGAAGGCGCGGCGGTTGAGCTTGACGTGCTGGTTCATGGCCGCCTCCTCAAGCGTTCGCGATGGCGTGGATCGCCTCGCGCACCTGCTGGAAGGTGCCGCAGCGGCAGATATTGGTGATGGTTTCGTCGATGTCCTGGTCGGTCGGCTTCGGTTTGTCCTTGAGCAGGGCCGCCACCGCCATGATCATGCCGCTCTGGCAATAGCCGCATTGCGGCACGTCGTTGGCGATCCAGGCCTGCTGCACCTTGTGCAGGGCGCCTTCGCCCGCCAGCCCCTCGATGGTGGTGATCTGTTTGCCGATGGCTTCGCTGACCGATACGCCGCAGGAGCGCATCGCGACGCCGTCGACATGGACGGTGCAGGCGCCGCATAGTGCAATGCCGCAACCGTATTTGGTGCCGGTGAGCCCGATATTTTCCCGGATTGCCCACAGCAGAGGCGTATCCGGCTCGACATCCACGTCGAAAGTTTTGCCGTTGATAGTGAGGTTTGCCATCGCGATCCCCTTTTTTGGTCCAACCCATCGATTGGACTTTGGCTGGATGCTGGACTGGAAACTGGAATCGTTCAAATCAAGAATCTGCGTTTGTAATGCGGAACAATTGATTTGCTCCGGCGTTACGCGCTGACAGCGCGAAGCTGCGGACCCGCTTGGGGTCGACGATCCGAACCTCAATACCGGCCTCGCGCAGCACCTTGGCCCAGACCCGCTCGTAACCGCCACTTGCCTCCATCACCGCCTTGTTCACCTTGTGCTTGCGAAGCCAGCCAACCAGCTTGCGGTGGCCCTGTGCGGTGTTCGGAAACGTCTGCCGCAATGCAAGCGCGCGAATGCACGCATCCACCTTGTCCTTTGCTACATCGATGCCGACGACAACCAGATCATTTTGTGCCATCATCCACTCCCTTCCTTGCTCGGTTCGGGCTCGAAGCCCTTGCAACTGTTCGGGTTGAGGAAGACACCGGAGCTGTCCCTCGCTCTGATACAGGCTCTGTCGCCTTTGGGCGCAACGGGCTCAGTTCCAGCAACGGGCGGTTGGTCGGCAACCGGCCGTTCGCACATTCTGACAGATTTTCTGGACACAAGGGCGCAGGGAATGCCGGGCGTCCGATGCGCCCGATAGCCGCGTGTGCAATGGTAGTGATAGAACGCACACGCGTTAGTCAGGTCACACCGGCAAACACCCGGCATTCCCCGCGCAATGGTTTTACGGCTTATGTCGTACTCTCCCCGGTGATCGGGCTTTTTTGTCACCGTCGCTTGCGGAAATTGCTCCCCGCAAACTTGACGCCAGCGTCGAGGCGTCAGGACCACACGATTTTGCCGTCCGCGAGTTAAGCGCCCTCGTCTTTGGCGCCGCTCGCGTCCATCGCATCCTGTCCCGCGTCCGTGACGATCTCGAGCCGCCCCTCTGTGGGACAGGACGGGCAAGGTTATACAGGTGATTTGCTTCTTCGGAAAATCAGAATATTTTTGCAAAGGGGGCTGGACAGGTTTTTGCTGATTTGCCCGTCGGGTCAGGCGAACATGTCGCAGGGATGCAGTTGAGTGCTTCGCGAACCCATGGCGGAAAAAACTGTCAAGCGCATGTGGCCAGCCTGGACGGCGAGGCGTATCTCCTGATTGTCGGCGTCGCCGAAAGCTGCTAACCGTTTATCACTCGCGTGACTGGCGACCTCGGATGGAGCACCATCGGGAAGCGCGAGAAGAACCCGCCGTTCGCCTGGGCAATCGGGAATGACCCCGATCAAACGCTTCTTTGGGAGCTGCCCATGCGTACATCCATCAACATTGCCGGGCTTCAAACGTACGGTTATCACGGGCTGTTCGAGGAAGAGCGGACGCTCGGTCAAAAATTCATTTTTGATATTTCGGCAACATTTCGGGATGTCCGGACCCACCGTGGCGACAATCTCGACTCCTCCGTCAGATACGACGCCGTCGTCGATGAAGCCGTACGGATCGCCGCGTCGGGCAAATTCTGGACTCTCGAGGCGCTGGCTGAGACGATCGCCGTGGGCCTGCTTCGGCGCTTCGCCCTCATGGACGACGTGACAGTCGCTGTCGCGAAATCCAGCCCGCCGATCGCCCACTCGATAGAACAGGTCAGCGTTCAGGTCGGACTGCGGCGCGCGGACCTTGCGCTGGACCAAGGTGAGTGCTCCGATGCATCCGGCTTCTCCCAAACATTTTCGGCGTCGACTTCGGTCGCCGCAGATGCAAAGGCCGTCCGGCTTCACGATAGCCGCACCTTGCAAGGTTCTGGATGCCGATGAGGGACCGGTCGCGCCTCGAACCGGATTGGAAGATCCGGCCGTTCCTTCCCGGTGACGCGCCGGCGGCCCGACGGCTCGTCGAATCCGTTTGGCATGAGCATTTTGATCAACACCCGGATCCGTTCGTACGGGAATTCATCTATACGCGTCTGTCGGATGTCGACAGCGCACAAATCGCATACGGCGATCGGGCTCTCTTTCTGTGCGCGGTGAGCGAAGGCGAGATCGTCGGCACCGGCGCCATAAAGAGCCTCGACCATCGAGAATGTGAAATGGCCCGCATGTTTGTCGCTTCAGGCTACCGTAATCGCGGCATCGGCCGGGCAATTGCAGATGAGTTGATCAGGTTTGCCCGCACGGCGGGATACGATCGCATCCGCTTGTCCAGCAATAACTCCTTGGCAGCCTCGCACCGTCTCTACGAAAGATTGGGCTTCCAATCCGTGCCGGCCTGGGACCCGGGCGGCGAGACGTACTCGCGTTACTATGCCCTTCGGATATCAAACCCGCGGCGTTGACGGGTCTGCATCCTCCGTCACCACGCATCCCGGGGCACGCCGCACGGCGGGCAAATTTCTTGTGGCGCTTGCGCCATAAGACCGCGCCCGACGACTTTTTACTCACAGATCGTCGCAGCACAGCGTCAGCACGAACCCGCCACCGAGCGCACGCCCGTCTGCTCGCGCGCTTTGAAGCATTGGCCATTCAAAGTGGTTTCTGTACATATACCTCATGGTTGTCGACGAGCGGATACGCCTCCTGTTCCCAAGAATCCTGGGCTTCGTCGTGATCGGCGCGGCGATCGGGGCCGGCTACGGATATGAAACGTCAATTGCCGCTGCCGCCGGGCTGCGCGGCCTGACCCGCGGCGCCCTGACGGGCGTGCTGATCGGCGCCGCCGTGAGTTCTCTCGGCGCCTTTGTCCTGCAAGCGCCCGGTACACGACTTGCCCGGGCATCGTTTATGGTGACCGTCGCCGTGCGCTCTCTCGTCTATCTCGTCGTCTTCCTGGCGGCCATCGCCGTCGGGCAGCTGCTCGTGCCCAACCATCCGCCGGCCCGGCCCGTGAGCATCTCGCGCGACGATGTGCTGTTCTGCTTCGGCGCCACCTTCGTGGTTAGCTTTCTGTTCGAGGTGAACAGTCTTCTGGGCCAGAACGTGCTGCTGTCCTTCATGACCGGACGCTATCACCGGCCCCAGGTCGAACAGCGCGTATTCCTGATCATGGACATGAAGAATTCGACCGAGGCTGCCGAGCGACTGGGCGAAGTTGATTTTCATCGGCTGCTCAACCGCCTGGTGACCGATCTCACCGGGCCGATCGTGCTGCGCGACGGGCAAATCCACAAGTTTGTCGGCGACGAGTTGATCGCCACCTGGCCGCTTGCCCGGGGGCTGAAGGATGCGACCTGCGTGCGCGCCTGCTTCGCCGCGCTCGCTCGGCTGGCCGCGCACGGTGCGGACTACGAGCGCGAGTTCGGCACGACGGCGCAAGTTCGCGCCAGCCTGCATTGCGGACCGGTGGTGGTGGGCGAAATGGGATCCGTCAAGAAGGAGATCGCGCTGTTGGGGGATACGCTCAACACCGCGGCGCGCCTGGTCGATGTCTGCCGCGAGAGGGGCGAATCGGTCATCGCGTCGGCCGACCTTCTCGACCGGCTCGTGCTTCCTCCAGGCGTTGCAGCGCGATCACTGGGCCTGATCCGGCTGCGCGGCAAGGGACAGGCCATCGGGCTTTGCGCGCTGGCCCAGGGCGACGCCTGATACACGCCTCGCGGCGTTATCAGAGATGTTTGCTGCAACGGATAGGGCAAGGATGTTCAGAGCGCAAAACGGACCAGCCGCGCCGCGCCCGCCATCAGGCCGGGGTCGAGACCCCGGTCGCCCTTCCGCGCGAAGGCTTGTGGGCGGATCGTGACACCGGACCATCGTCTTACGATTGGAAGCCGGAAAGGGCGGCCGGAGCCGCCCCGTATCCCGTTGATGCACGCTTAGTTACTGACTGCTGAACAGGTTTTGCGGAATACCCGCGGCAGAGAAGATGTAGTCGCGCGAGGCCTCGAGCTGCTGACGCAGCCGGTTCAGATCGACGTCGAGCAGCTGCCCCTTCCATTTGCGAACCTTGCCGGCGACGATCACGGTCTCGACGTTGGTGCGATCCATCAGGGACACGACCGCGCCGGGCACCTGATTCAGCGGCGCCACGTTGAGCCTGGTGGCGTCGAGGATGATGATGTCGGCCTCTTTGCCGGGCGTAAGCGAGCCGGTCTTGCCATCGAGCCGCAGGGCCTTCGCGCCGTTCATGGTGGCATAGCGCAGCACATCGCGCGTCGTGAGCGGGGCCGGTATACCGGCGGGCGGCGTCGGCCACGCATTGCCCGCCGCGCCTGGCGGAAGTCCCCAATCGACGGGGTTTGGCGGAAGCCCCTGATCGAGGATCATCTGGTTCACGAGCGCGCGCTGCAGATTCATGCAGACACGCATCTGGGTGAAGAAGTCCGCCGTCATCGTGCACTCGACATCGACACTCAGGGATGGCTGCATACCCAGGCTCTGCAGCTTCAGGATGGGCGGCATGCCGTGGCGCATGTTCATCTCGATCGGGAAGGCAATCGAGACCTGCGCGCCGGCGTCATGGACCGCCTGCCAGCCCTGGTCGGACATCCCGGTCATGTGGATGAACAGGTTGTCGGGTCCGACCTTGAGGCTGCCGGGCGGTTGGCCGGTCGGGCCGACGCCCCCCTGGCCCTGGGCAAGTTGGTCCAGGATCGGGCGGATCCCGAACGGAGACAGGATGTGCGCCGCGATCTGCAGCCCGAGCGTGCGCCCGATTGTCCAGGACTGTTGGTAGATCTGCGCCCCAAGGTAGACCTCGCCGCCCATGATCATGGAGACGAGCTGGTCGCTCGAGGAGAACCATTTCTTGTTGATGCGGAACGCGTCCTGCGGATAGGCATAGTTCGAGGGGTTGCTTCCCGCGCCCTCGAAATAGCCGAAGGCGGAGCGGCGTCCCGAATCGAACAGGGCCTGGATGGCGGCGTCCGAATGCTGCGGCGTGTGATGAATCTGCGACACGTCGTGCACGGTCGTGACGCCGTCATCGAGCTGGCTGAGGGCACCGAACAGCTCGTTGATGTATACGTCCTGCGGACGGTACACGGGGGCGAATTTGTTGAGAATAAACTCGAAGTAAGTCGTGCTCCCGCTCGGCGTGCCGGAGCCATCGTTGATCAGAACCCCGTCGGCGAGGAAGCTGCGAAGCGCCGTCTCGAACTGGTGGTGGTGCGTATCGATGAAGCCGGGCATGACGATGCGCCCGCGCGCCTCGATCACGTCGGCAGTGCCGGCCGCCAAATTCGGTCCGACGGCGAGGATGGTCTTGCCCTGGACCAGGACGTCGGCCTCGGGAAAGTCGCCCACTTTCGGGTCCATCGACATCACCGAACCGCCGCGAATGACGTAACGCCGGTTCGGTCTGCCGGTGTCCTGGGGCGCGTCCCCCGCATTCGCGAATTGCGCCGCGGCGGGACGCGATGCGAACAGATTGAGACCTGCCGCGGCAACCCCGGCCGCCGCCGCTCCCTTGAGGAAATTGCGTCGCGAGCGGAAATGGTTTTGCAGTATTCCTTGGTTGCAAAGTTTGCACATACTTGCGTCTCCCCTCTCGAGCCATTCGGAATGATGGCTCTGAAGGCATTCTGATCCGCGCAGGTGTCTGCTTCAATCGGCAACTAAAGATATATCCAGCCGGAAATGGCACGCGCCGCGCGGGGCATGTTCCCACCCCGACACCCCACTCTCGGCTTGCCGGAGTTTCGTGGGACCAAGCCAATCATTCCTCAACATGACTGCATTCGCTCGCTCGTCCTCCCGCAGCCGGACGGGGCGAGACCTCGGTTGCCCTTTCGTGCGAGAGCTGCCGGGCGTATCGTCAGGACGTTACGATCAACAACCGGCAATGGCGGCCAGAGGAAATCATCATGCGTATTGTCGTTCTGCCGGGTGACGGCATCGGGCCGGAGATCACAGCGGCGACATCAAACGTGCTGCGCGTCGCTGCGGCGCGTTTCGATCTCAAGCTCCAACTGGAAGAGCACGCGGTCGGACACGCCAGCCTGGAACAGTTCGGGACGACCGTGCGGCCGGGTCTGCTGGAGATCGTGCGATCCGCCGATGGGCTGATCCTCGGCCCCACCGCGACGGCCGACTTCAAAGACGAGCACAGCGGCGAAGTCAATCCATCGAAATATTTTCGTAAGAGTTTTGATCTGTTCGCGAACTTGCGGCCGGCAAAAACCTATCCGGGTCTGCGCAACCGCTTCGGCGCGTTCGATCTGGTCGTGGTGCGCGAGAATACCGAGGGGTTTTATGCCGACCGCAACATGGAGCAGGGCAACAGCGAGCTTCTGGTCACGCCGGATGTCGTGATCTCGCTCCGCCGCATCACGCGGCATTGCTGCGAGCGGATCGCGCACGCCGCATGCAAATTGGCGATGAATCGGCGCCGGCATCTCACCATCGTGCACAAATCCAACGTGCTGAAGCTCGGCGACGGCATGTTTCTCGATATCTGTCGCGAGGTCGCGCGCGGCTATCCCGGCCTTGCCGTCGACGACATCCTGGTCGACGCCATGATGGCGCATGTCGTGCGCCGGCCGGACCGCTTCGATGTCATCGTCGCCACCAACATGTTCGGCGATATTCTCTCCGACCTCACGGCCGAGCTGTCGGGCAGCCTCGGGCTCGGCGGCTCGCTCAATGTCGGCGCCGACTTTGCGATGGCGCAGGCCGCGCATGGATCGGCGCCGGATATTGCCGGACGTGACGTCGCCAACCCGACCTCGCTGATCCTGTCGGCGGCGTTGCTGCTGGCCTGGCATGGCGAGCGCCGGGGCGACGCGCGATACGCTGCCGCGGGCCGCGCGATCGAGGACGCCGTTGCGGCGGTTATGCGAGAGGGCCGCGCGACGCGGGATGTCGGCGGCGATCTCGGCACGGCGGCAATGGGGCAGGCGATTGCGGAGATATTGCAGTCCGATCGGGCGTCCGCCGCGGCGGCGGCGCGTTAAAGCAAGATGTCCGGGATTGACGACACGTCGTTGCACCGATTCGTTTTTCACCTCGCCCGCTTGCGGGGAGCGCCGGGTGAGGGGGACTCTCCGCGAGTCTAGTCTGTCGAGAGAGCCCCTCACCCCAACCCTCCAAGAGCGAGCTTCGGTCGTCTCGACCCCGCGACGAGCGGGGAGAGGGAGAAGAGATTTTCTAAAACTGATAGCGCCGCAGTCCGCCGTCGACGGGGATGACCGTGCCGGTGATGTAGCGCGCCATTGGCGAGGCGAGGAAAACGGCCAGTGCGGCGAGGTCTTCGGGTTCGCCCCAATAGCGCACCGGGATTTCTTCCTCGGCAAAATGCTTGCGGTAATCTTCCGGGTAATTGCGCCGGATCTGCTCGCTCATGATGCGGCCGGGCGGAATGCTGTTGACGGTGATGCCGTGCTGCCCGATCTCGCGCGAAAGACCCTTCGCCCAGGCGTGCACCGCGGCCTTGGCGGCGAACGCGGCATTCAGTCCCTCCGGTTCGGACTTGCCGGTGATGTTGATGATGCGTCCCCATTTCCGTTCGATCATCTGCGGCAGCAGCGTGTGCGTGACCTGACGGTAGCGGGTGAAGTTCAGCGAGAGGGCTTCGTCCCAGGCGCTGTCGGGCGCGTCGATCGGCAGCGGCCGGCTGCCGCCGGCATTGTTGACGAGGATATCGACGTGGCCAAGTTCGGCGATCGCCGCCGAAGCGATTTTCCGGGCGGCGTCTTCCTGCATGATGTCCTGCGTGACGGGAATCATGACGCCGCCCGCCGCCTTGACCTCCTGCGCCAGGGTATCGAGCAGCTCGCGGCGCCGGGCGACGCCGACGACGCGGACGCCTTCCAGCGCGAGCCCTTTTGCAATCGCGCGGCCAATCCCGGTTGATGCGCCGCTCACGACGGCGGTCCTGGACTTGAGATCGAGGTCCATGTCTGCTCTTCTTTCTGTTAACCTGTATCAGGATCGATTTGGCGAGCCGGGCCCGCAACTCTAATACCCATGCCGCCGCTCAAAGGAAGAAGAAAAAACGATGGTATGGAATCCGCAGCAATATCTGAAATTTTCCGGTCACAGGTTGAGGCCGGCCGTCGATCTCCTGATGCGGATTCCGGATTTCGAGGTCAAGACCGTCGCCGATCTCGGCGCCGGCGCCGGCAACGTCACCAAGCTGATCAAGGAGCGATGGCCGGATGCCAGTGTGGTCGGCGTCGAAGGCTCCGCCGAAATGGTCGCCGCCGGCAGGAAGGCCGCGCCCGAGGTCGAATGGCTGCAGCAGGATCTGGGCGCGTGGCGGCCTGCGAATAAGTATAATGTGATCTACTCCAATGCTGCGCTGCACTGGCTGCCCGATCATGAAAGATTGTTTCCCGCACTGATGGAGAAGGTCGCGCCCGGCGGCATCCTCGCGGTGCAGATGCCGCGCAATTTCGAGGCGCCTTCGCACCTGTTGATCGCGGAAACCGCGCTGAATGGTCCGTGGCGCAGCCGGGTGGAGCATCTCGTCACGCCGCCGCCGGTCCGGGAGCCCGGATTTTATCACGGCCTGCTGGCGTCGCAGGCCGCCAATATCGACATCTGGGAGACCGAGTATCTGCAGGTCCTGGAAGGCGAGAACCCGGTCAAGGAATGGACCAAGGGCACCTGGCTAACGCGATATATGGACGTCCTCGACGGTCCGGATCGGGCGGCCTTCGAGGCCGCCTATGGCGAGCGCGTCGCGAAAGCCTATCCGCGCAATGCGCAGGGTCAAACGCTCTTTCCCTTCCGGCGCCTGTTCATCGTGGCGCAGCGCAAGGCCTGACGATAGACCGCGCGACGGGTGCGACATCTCAGCCGGGCGGGCGGGCTGGAGCGGAAGCGAAATCTGCCTATACAATCGCCACTCTGATCGTCGCTTGGCCTGATCTTCGGCCTCGCCAATTCGGCTTAGGTCTAGTTGTTCGAGCTGTCGTTTACTGCCAGTACTGACATGATTGAAAACCGGAAAAACCAAAAATAACCGGTTCCGGCGCCATTGGGAGGAAAGTCTATGCGCAAGCTCATTCAGGCCGTCGCTGCGGCCACCATTTCGGCCGCCATGTTCTTGGCTCCGGCCGCAGCGTTGGCCCAGAGCCCGATCATCATCAAGTTCAGCCATGTTGTCGCCAACGACACGCCGAAGGGCAAGGGCGCCCTGAAGTTCAAGGAACTCGCCGAGAAATACACCGACGGCAAGGTCAAGATCGAAGTCTATCCGAACTCGTCGCTGTACAAGGACAAGGAAGAGATCGAGGCGCTGCAGCTCGGCTCGGTGCAGATGCTGGCGCCGTCGACGGCGAAATTTGCTCCCCTCGGTATCAAGGAGTTCGAGGCGCTCGACCTGCCGTGGCTGTTCAAGGACGAGGAGACCTACGACAAGGCCATGAAGGGGCCGGTCGGCAAATGGCTGTTCCAGAAACTGGAGGCCAAGGGCATCAGCGGCCTTGGCTATTGGACCAATGGTTTTCACATGGCCTCGGCCAACCGTCCGCTAATCACGCCGGCGGATTTCCAGGGCCTCAAGGTCCGCATCTCCGGCTCCAAGATCGCCGACCGCTATTTCCGCGACATCGGCTCGATCCCCCAGATCATGGCGTTCTCCGAAGTCTATCAGGCGCTGCAGACCGGCGTCGTCGACGGCTGCGAGAATACGCCGTCGAACTACCTGACGCAGAAATTCTATGAAGTGCAGAAGGACATCACGGTGTCCTATCACGCCCATCTGCAATACGCCGTCATCGTCGATTCGAAGTTCTGGAGCGGACTGCCGCCGGATATCCGCGCCCAGCTCGAAAAGGCGATGGACGAGGCGACCGAATATACCAACTCGATCGCTGTCAAGGAAAACGAGGACGCGCTGGCCGAGATCAAGAAGTCGGGCAAGACCACGCTGCACTACCTGACGGAGGACCAGAAGAAGGCCTGGCAGGACGCGATGCGCCCGACCTATGCCTGGGCCAAGGGCCGCGTCGGGCAGGAGGTGCTCGACCTCGTGGCCAAGCAACTCGACGTCAAGATGAACTGACGGCCGGCCTTCATCACAACAACAAGAAAACGGTCGGGGGTGATCGCACTCCCGGCCGTTTCGGCGCAAGGCGGGGGGATTTCGCGTGTCCAAGGTGCTCAACCGAGCGCTCGACCATCTGGAAGAGTGGATTATCGCCACGCTGATCGCGGCGGCGACGGCGCTGATCTTCTTCGCCGTGCTGCATCGTTACGGCACCGGCGTCTCGATCGACCTGTCGAAATGGACGGCCGCGCGCGGCATTCCGATCCTGCCCGCGATCTTCAAGGACATTTTCCTGTGGCTGGCCGCGGTCGATGTCTCGTGGGCGCAGGAACTGTGCATCTACATGTTCATCTGGATGGCCAAGTTCGGCGCCGCCTATGGCGTGCGCACCGGCATCCATGTCGGCGTCGACATTCTCGTCAACCGGGTGCCGGCCCGCTCGCGCAAACAGGTCATCCTGTTCAGCCTGCTGTGCGGCGCGTTCTTCACCGGCATGATCGCGAGCTTCGGCGCCTCGTTCGTATGGGAGATGTTCAAAACCGGCCAGCAGTCCAACGATCTGGAAGCGCCGATGTGGATCGTCTATCTCGCGATCCCGCTCGGCTCCGGCCTGATGTGCTTCCGCTTCCTGCAGGTGTCGTGGTTCTACTACTGGACCGGCGAACTGCCGCACCACAACGAGGCGCAGGTCGAGGGCGTCGAGATCACCGCGCCCGGGCTGCACCCCGAGGCCGCCGATCCCGCCAAAGACACACGCAGGACAAGCCCGCTGGGCACGATCCTGATCCTGGCGCCGATCCTGATCCTGATGGTGTGCCTGGCTGAGAAGGCCGGCATCATCGCGATGCCGCAGGCGCTGCGCGCGGGCACCATCTTCGCGCTCTTGATCGCACTGATGCTGACGGGCATCCCGATCTCGATCGCGCTCGGGCTTACCGTGATGACGTTCCTGTTCACGCTGACCCGGGTTCCGATCGAAGCGGTGTCGATGAAGCTGTTTACCGGCATCGAGAATTTCGAGATCATGGCGATCCCGTTCTTCATCCTGGCCGGCAATTTCCTCACCCATGGCGGCGTCGCGCGCCGAATGATCAACTTCGCGATCTCGCTGATCGGGCATCTGCACGGTGGACTGGGACTGGCCGGCATCGTCGCCTGCTCGATGTTCGCGCTGGTGTGCGGATCGAGCGTCGCCACCGTCGCCGCGGTCGGGGCGATCGTGCTGCCGGAAATGGTGCGAAACGGCTATCCGATGCGCTTCGGCGCCGGCATCATCACGGTCGCGGGCTCGCTCGGCATCCTGATGCTGCCGTCGATCCCGAAGATCATCTACGCGATTTCCACGGGAACATCGATCGGCGCGCTGTTCGTTGCGGGTTTGCTGCCCGGCATCCTCTTGACCATCATGCTGTGCATCGTGACCTGGTATCTGGCGAGGCAGCGCAACTATCCGCGCATGACCAAGGCGACCTGGCTCGAGACCGTGCATGCGTTCCGGGAAAGCATCTGGGGCCTGATGCTGGTCGTCATCATCATCGGCGGCATCTATAGCGGTCTGTTCACCGCGACCGAAGCCGCCGCCATGGCCGCGGTCTATTCGTTCTTCATCTCGGTCTTCGTCTACAAGGCGCTCAAGTTCAAGGATGTGCCGCGGGTATTGCTGCGCGCCGCCAACACTAGCGCCATGCTGCTCTACATCGTGACCAACGCGGTGTTGTTTTCGTTCGTGCTCAGCAACGAGAACATTCCGGCCGCGCTGGCCGACTGGATCATCACGCAGGATCTGGGCTGGGTCGGCTTCCTGCTGCTTGTCAACGTCCTGCTGCTGATGGCCGGCAATTTCATGGAGCCGACCTCGATCATCCTGATCATGGCGCCGATCCTGGCGCCGGCCGCGAAACGGCTCGGCATCGATCTGGTGCATTTCGGCATCGTGATCGACGTCAACATGGAGGTCGGCCTGTGCCACCCGCCGGTCGGGCTCAACCTCTACGTCGCATCGATGATCGCCGGCATGCGCATCACCGATCTCGCCATGGCGGTGATGCCGTGGCTGCTCACCATGCTGGTGTTCCTTGTGATCGTGACCTATTGGCCGGCGCTGACGCTGTTTCTCCCGCATCTGCTCGGGATGCATTAGCGATTCCTGAGCGCGCTTGTGTGGCCTCGTGGTTCGAGACGCGCGGCGTCGCCGCGCTCCTCACCATGAGGGTCTAAGACCTCATCCTGAGGAGGCGCGAAAGCGCCGTCTCGAAGGATGAAGCCACCGAACTGGAATGCCTGGCTTCGAGTCTAATCCACGCTGATATTTCCAGCCTTGATCGGCGCCGCCCATTTGACGATCTCGCTTTGCACGAATTCGGCGAGGTATTCCGGCGTGGTGCGGTCGTCGGACACGAAGACGAGGCCGGCGCTTTCGAGTTTCTCGCGCACCGCCGGCGTCTTCATGGCTTCGACGGTGGCGCGGTTGAGCTCTTGCACGATCGGCTCGGGCGTTCCCTTCGGCAGGAAGAACGCGTTCCAGGTATAGGCCTCGACGTCGAATCCCTGCTCGATGGCGGTGGGCACGTCCGGCAGCACCTTTGAGCGCTCCCTGGTCAGGATGGCGATCGGCTTCACCGTGCCGGCGTCGATCTGCGGCTTTGCCGTGGTGATGATGTCGCAGAGGTAATCGACCCGGCCGCCCATCAAGTCCTGCATCGCCGGGTTCGCGCCGCGATAGGGCACATGGACGATGTCGAGCCCGGTGACCATGTTGACCAGCGCGCAGCCGAGATGGATCGCCGATCCGGTGCCGGCGGAGGCGAACTGCATCTTGTCCTTGTTGGCTTTGCCGTAGGCGACGAATTCCTTCATGTCCCTGACCGGCAGGTCCCTGCGCGCCACCAGCACCAGCGGCGCCTCGACCATCAGCGCGACCGGCGCAAAATCCGTCACGGAATTGTAGGCCGGCTTTTTGAACAGGCTCTGGTTCTGCGCCTGGGTGCCGACGGTGCCGAGCAGAAAGGTATAGCCGTCGGGCGCGGCCTTGGCGACGCGGTCGGCGCCGTTCATGCCGCCGGCGCCGCCGACGTTTTCGATGATAACGGATTGCCCGAGGATTTCGCCCATGCGCTGCGCGAACAGCCGCGCGACCACGTCGTTCGGCCCGCCCGCCGCGAACGGATTGATCATGGTGATGGTTCGCGTCGGCCAATCCGCGGCGTGGGCGGCGCTGCTCAACGCCAAGGCGACAACGAGCGCGCTGACGACTTTCCGCATGGTTTCCTCCCGTTTTTTTGTTTGGTCTTCAGACGAAGGAGATCGCTTCGGCCATCTCCAGGATTCTGCGGATTTCGGTCAGCGCGCGCTCGAGATCCGCTTCGGTCGCGGGCGCGCCGAGGCAAAGCCGGACGCCGAGGCTTTCGTTCTCCACGCGCCGCAGCGCGCCGGGAGGGGCGAGCGTGATCCCGGCTTGCGCCGCCTGCGCGATCAGCGCCGCCAGCGTGCGGCCGGCAGGCAACGGAAGCCAGAGATGAAAGCCGGGCGCGCCGGTCGCGGGCGGCAGCCATTCCCCGAGAATCCGGCGCGCGATGCCGTCGCGAATGGCGGCCTTGTCGCGCTTGAGCTTGGCCTGGCGGGCGAGGCCGCCATTGCCGATCAGCCGCGCCACCACTTCGGCCATCACCGGCACGGCCATCCACCCCGTCGCGCGCAGCGCGTTGATCGACCGATCGCGAAACGCCTCCGGCGCGACCATCGCGGCGATGCGCAAGCCCGGCGCCAGGCATTTTGCGAAACTGACGATGTAGAAGCTGCGCTCGGGAATGAGTTTTGCGATCGGCGCCAGCGGCGGCGACAGCAAATAGCCGTAGGCGTCGTCTTCGAGCAGATAGGCGTCGTGCCTGCGCACGATCTCGGCGATCGCCTGCCGACGTTTGGCCGGCATCACCGATCCCATCGGCGTCTGCAGCGTCGGCATGCAATAGAGCACGCGCGCCTTGGTCTCGGCAAAGGCGCGGTCGAGCTGTTCGGGAACGAGACCTTGGGCATCGGTCGCGACGCCGTGCAGCCGGTAGCCCGATTGCGCCGAGAGCGCCAGCATGCCGGAATAAGTGTAGCTTTCGGTCAGCACGGCATCCTCAGGCGAGGCCACCATCGGAAGCGCGATCGATAGCGCGTGCTGTCCGCCATGGGTGATGAAGAGATGATCGGGCTCCGCGGTGACGCCGAGCGCCGAAAGCCAGGTGACCATCGCCTCGCGATGCTGGCGCAGGCCCTGATGCGGCAGATAGCCGAGCAGGTTCGACATCTCGCCGTCGGCGACGATCTCCGCCAGCGCCGCCGCAATGATGTCGTCTTCGCCGGTATAGGGCGGTACGTTCAGCGCGAGGTTGATCGTTGCCTCCGAAGCGCCGAGGCCGCGCGCCTCGCCGCGTCGCCTTTGCACGAAGGTGCCGCGTCCGACTTCGCCCGAGATCAACCCGCGTTGCTCGGCCTCCGCATAGGCTTTCGAGATCGTGCCGACGCTGAGATCGAGCCGCTGCGCCATGTCGCGCTGGGGCAATAGCCGCATCCCCGGCTTGACACGGCCCGCAGCGAGGTCGGCTTCCAGCGCGGATACGAAGGCGAGATAACGCGGCCCGGGAAACGAAGCGAGAGCGGGTACCCAGTCGGTCATTTCCTGCTATCCGCGTGATGCCTTGGCGCTGATGGTCGGCATTTCGCCGAGTAGTACAATTTCGAAATTGTTTCAATAGTTGACACAAGGTCGGACCTCAATATCGCCGAATCCAGCGCTTTGTAAAGTAGCGATCTCAGAAAGTGCCATTTCAAAGGGTTTGTCGCCGGAGACGCATCGTTCCAATTTGACAATTGAACCAATTCAATCCCAGATAATCCATCGGATTGCTTCAGTTTGTGTTTGACAATTTCGGTCGCCGGCTTCTATCGTCGCTTCCAAGGCAGCGGGCTTTCGACAAGCTGACCGCCAAAAACCGGGAGCACGTTTTGATCTACGAAATCCGGATCTACGAAGCCGCCGAAGGCCGCGCCGAGGCGATGCGTCGCCGCTTTAGCGATCACGTCGCGACCAGGTTCTTTCCGCGTCATGGCATCGACCTGCTCGGCGCGTTCACCGCGCCAGTCGAAGACGGCCGCCTCACTTATATGACGCGCTTCGCCGACGAGGAATCGCGCAAGAAGGCCTGGGCCTCGTTCGCCACGGATCCGGAATGGGCGGCGCTGAAAGCCGCGACCGAAACCGGCGGGCCGCTGCTGAAGAACCAGACCGTTTCGGTGCTGTCGCCGGCGGTCGCCGGTCTCTTGCTCGGCTAGCGGCCCCCGATGAAACCCGCACCCTTCGACTATGTCCGGCCGGCGTCGCTCGCAGAGGCCTGCGAAATTCTGGCCGGCGACGATGACGCGCGCGTCATCGCGGGCGGGCAAACGCTGGTGCCGATGCTGGCGATGCGACTGGCGCGCCCCGCAAGGCTGATCGATATCCTGCGCTTGCCGGAGCTTACCGGAATTCGCGAAGAGAAGGATGCGATCGTCGTCGGCGCCACCACGCGGCAGGCGCAGGCCGAGCGCGATCCCGTCATCCGCGCGTCAGTGCCGATGCTGGCGCGCGTGCTGCCATGGGTCGGGCATCCGCCGACCCGCAATCGCGGCACCGTCGGCGGCTCGATCGCCAATGGCGATCCGTCGGCCGAAATCCCGCTGGTCGCGGTGACGCTGGGCGCCGAAATCATGCTTGCGTCGAAGGATGGTTCGACCTCGATGTCGGCGGAGGAGTTCTTCATCGGGCCGATGGTGACGTCGATCGAGCAGGGCCAGTGCGTGCGCGCGATCCGGTTTCCGGTCTGGTCGCACCAGCGCATCGGGACGGGCTTCTTCGAGGTCAGCTCGCGGCGCTCGGACTTTGCATTCGTCTCGGCCGCGGCGCAGATCGGGCTCGACGAGGAGGGGCGCTGTCTCGACATCGCGCTCGGCCTTGGCGGCGTCGCCGACCGACCGTTGCGGCTCGATATGTCCTCACTCGTCGGAACCAGTCTCGATGACGCGCTGGCGACGGACGCGATCGACGCCGCCTGTGCCGATATCGAGGCGATGAGCGACCTGCACGCCAGCGCGACCTATCGCCGCCGCGTCGCCGGCGTGCTGTGCCTGCGCGCGCTGCAACAGGCGCGCGACAACGCCGCCGCCAGGCCAGCGAAAGGCGTGCGATGAAAGTCGACTTGCGTATCAACGGCGTCAGCCGCACCGCCGATATCGAGCCGCGCAAGACGCTGCTCGACGTGCTGCGCGAGAATTTCCTGCTCAACGGCGCCCATGCCGGCTGCGAGCACGGCGTCTGCGGCGCCTGCACGGTGCTGGTCGATGGCGAGCCGGTGCGGTCTTGCCTGATGTTCGCGGTGCAGGCGGACGGCTACGAGATCACCACCATCGAGGGGCTTGCACCGGCGCCGGGCGAACTCAGCGTGATCCAGGACGCGTTCTGCGAAACCCACGGCCTGCAATGCGGCTATTGCACGCCGGGCATGATCCTGTCGGCGCATGCGCTCCTGCAGCGCAACGTGACCCCGACGCGCGAGGAAATCGTCGAGGCGATCTCCGCCAATATTTGCCGCTGCACCGGCTACGGCCAGATCATCGAGGCTGTGCAGTTCGCCGCCGAGCGTTTGCGCCTCGCCAACACGCCGCATCCGGCCGCGCAGGCAGGCAAATCCGTCGCGGAGGCGAAATGAGCGCCGATCCCGCGAGCTTCCGCTTCGTCTCGACCAATCGCCGGGTTCGCGAGGACCGTCGGTTCGTCGCGGGCCGCGGTCATTACGTCGCCGACGTCGCCCTCGAAGGCATGCTGCATGTCGCGGTGCTGCCGTCGCAGCATCCGGCCGCGCGCATCGTCTCGATCGATGCCTCCGAGGCGCTGGCGATGCCGGGCGTGCATTATGTGCTCACCGGCGACGAACTCGCGGCCGCAACCGATCCCTTGATGAACGGCCTCGATACGCCGCTCGTAAAACGTCATCCGCTCGCGGTCGGCCAAACCCGTTATGCCGGCGAATGGGTCGTGGCGGTGGTTGCCGACAGCCGCGCGCTCGCCGAAGACGCCGCCGAAAAAATTGTCGTCGATTACGAGCCGCTGGCTTTCGTGATCAACGCGGAAGAAGCGCTGCAGCCGGGCAGCCCGCCGGTGCATCCGGCGCACGGCTCCAACGTGCTGCTCGACCGCACCTTCGTCTGGGGCGAGGTGGAAAAGCATTTTGCCGAAAGTCCGCGACATTTGTCGTTCCGTGTCACCTGGGGGCGCAGCTCCACGGTTCCGATAGAGACTTTCGGCGTGTTGGCGTCCTGGGATCCCTGGCGCGACATGCTCGACGTCTGGGCTTCGATCCAGATGCCCAAATATCCCGACCAGATCGCGCGGGCGCTGCGGATCCCGGCGAACGGCGTCCGGGTGCATCAGGATGTCGACGTCGGCGGCAGCTACGGCGTCAAGCGCGGCATCAAGCAGACCGTGCTGGTGGCGCATCTGGCGCGGCGGCTCGGCCGGCCGGTGCGTCTGATCGAGGACCGGCTGGACAATATGGGCGGCGGCGACGCGCACGGTCCCGACCGCATTTTCGATGTCGAGGTCGCCTTCAATGATGACGGCATCGTCAAGTCGATGAAGATCCGCGCGCTGGACAATGCCGGCGCCTATGCCGGCCGCGCGCCGTTCCAGCTCGGCAAGCCGATCGGCGCCATCGTCGGTCCCTACCAAATCCAAAGCGTGCAGTACCGCGCGCAATCGGTGACGTCGAACAAGGCGGTGCAGGAAGCCGTGCGCGGCTTCGGGCAGTCGCCGACCAATTATGCGATCGAAACCGCGATCGACAAGGTCGCGGCTGCCACAGGCCTCGATCGCATCGAGGTTCGCCGCCGCAATTTCATCCGCAAGGATCAGTTCCCCTATCTGATCCCGAGCGGCAGCACCTATGACAGCGGCGATTATCACACTGTGGTCGACAAGGTGCTTACCCATATCGATTTTACGGCCATGGAAAAGGAGCGCGATCGTTTGCGCGGCGCCGGACTGCTGGCCGGCATCGGCATTGCCGCCTGCCTGGAGCCGAGCGGCGGCAACTCCTCGTTCGAGCCGCTGCTCAACGAGAAGAACACCACCACGACCTGGATGGATTCCTGCCGCATCAATGTCGACGGTCTCGGCTTCGTCACGGTGACGATCCACAACACCTCGTCGGGGCAGGGCCACGAAACCCTTGTTTCGACCGTGGTCGGCGAAGTCCTGCAGGTCGATCCGGACCTGATCCGCGTGGTGCGGCCGGATTCGCTGGCCTGCCTTCCGTCCAACTCGCCGGTCGGCAGCCGGATGGCGATCATGCTCGGAGGTGCTGCGTTTCATGCCGCGCAGAAACTGAAGACAAAGATAACGCGGATCGGCGCGCATCAATTCGGCCTCGACGAGGACAAGGTGGTCTACGCTTCGGGCGGCGTCAGCGATCCCACAGGCGGCAAGCAGCTCGGCTGGCTCGAACTCGTCACTATCGCCCATCGCAACTATCATCTGTTGCCGGAGGGCATGGAGCCCGGCCTAGAGGCCACGCATGTGATGCAGGTTCCGACCGGCACCCAGCTGCCGAAGGACGGCCGGGTCCAGATGTACCCGTGTCACTCCTTCGAGTTTCACGTGGTGCTGATCGCGATCGATCCGGCAATCGGCAAGCCGGAGATCAAGCGCTACGTCATCGGCCATGACTGCGGCACGGTCATCAACCCGCATATCGTCAAGGGCATGACGCTGGGCGGCATCGCGCACGGCCTCGGCGCGGCGCTCTTGGAGGAGTTCGTCTATAATGACGAGGGCCAGCTGATCACCCAGGGTTTCATGGATTACCTGCTGCCATCCGCCCACGAGGTGCCGGAAGTCGAGATCGTGCATCACTGCACGCCGTCGCCTTTCACCGTATTCGGCCAGAAGGGGTCCGGCGAAAGCGGCTATCTCGGCGCGCCGGCCGCGATTTCGTCCGCCATCAACGACTGCGTCGCGGCGCTGGGCATTTCCTTCAACAAGCTTCCGATCCGCATTTCCGCCGTCGGCGATGCGATCGCGGAAGCCCAACACGCCAAATCAAGCGAGCAAACCAAATGATCATCGACTGCCACGCCCATCTGGTGCCGCCGAGTCTGCTGGAGGCCATCCGCGCGCAGGCCATGAGCTTTCCCTCGATCCGCCTGATCGAGGACGGCGGCAGCCTCGGCTTCTCCTTTGCCGGGGGCAAGCCGACCCGGCCGGTCTCAAAACCGCTGAGCGATCTGCCCGGCCGGTTGAAATGGATGGACGAGCAGAAGATCGAGCGGCAGGTGGTCGGTGGCTGGCTCGATATGTTCGCCTATGAAGTGCCGGCGGAGGAGGGTGCTGCCTGGTCGCGCCTGATCAACACCCATCTGGCGCAGACCGCGATGCGCGAGCCGCGCTTCGTGCCGCTCGCCACCGTTCCCCTGCAGGACGGCGCGCGCGCCGCCGAAGTGCTGCGCGAGGCGCACGCGGCCGGCTTCAAGGGCGCGATGATCGGCACCCAGCCAAAGGGCAAGGGCGGCGTGCTCGACGATCCCGCGCTGAAGCCGTTCTGGGAAGCCGCCAACGAACTCGGCTCCGTGGTGTTCATCCATCCGGTGTTCGAAAGCGGTGACGACCGCGTGCACGATTACGGCATGGCGAACGCGGTCGGGCGCATCACCGATACGCTGATCGCGATGTCGCGGCTGATCTATGCCGGCCACGTCACCCGCTACGCCAATGCCAGGATCGTCGCCGGCATCGGCGGCGCCGCCCTGCCTTATGTGATCGGCCGGCTGCGCCGCAATTACTCGCTCGACAAGGACAAGCTCGGCGATCCCGACGCGGCGCTGGCGGCGATGTATTACGACACCATTGTCCAGGATCCGCGCGCGCTACGCTACCTCGCCGACATCGTCGGCCCGGGGCGGATCATGATGGGCTCGGACATGCCGTTCCCGATCGGCGATCTCGCACCCACCAGGATCGTCGCCGAGACCAAATTCTCCGATACCGAGCGCGCCGCCATCAACGGCGGTTTGGCGGCCAAGCTTTTCGGCCTGTGAGGAAATTGCGGACGGTAGCGAATAGAATGCGGGAAACGAGGTCATGAACAGGGTTTTGACTTGTCTTGCATGCGCGGGCTTTCTGCTCTGGTCGGGCCTGGCGCGGGCGCAGGCGCCCGAGCCGATCACCATCGTCGTGTTCGGGACTCCCTCGCTCGGCGCGTTCCTGCCGCCGGTGATCAAGGCGCAGAAGCTCGATGAAAGGAACGGGCTTGCGATCAAGTTCGAGGAACGCACGCCCGACGCCTATACCGCGCAATTCAACTCCGGCGAATTCCAGCTCGGCGGCAGCGCGTCGCTGTTGACGGTGGGGCTGGCCGACATCCGCGGCGTCAAGGTGACGTATCTCTTCAACCTGTTCGACTACTGGGGCGCGGTCGTCACCTCGCGGCCTGAGGTCAAGACCTTGAAAGATCTCGAAGGCAAGGAGCTCGCCGCGGCCAAGGGCACCACCAATTATGTGATGTTCGACTGGTTCGCCCGGCAGCTCGGCGCCGATACCGCGAAGTTCTCCGTGATCAACACCGCGACCCCCGGGCTGATCGGCTACGCGCTCGCCGATCGCGCCGCCGCGGTGCAGCTCTGGGAGCCGGCCTATACGACGCTATTGTCGAAGAAGCCCGGCATGCGGACCATCGATCTTGCAATTGCCGAGAGCTGGAAGAAATTCACCGGCAGCCGCAACATTCCCTATCTCGGCGTCGCCGCGCACCTCGATTGGGTTGAAAAGAATCCGAAGCTGGTTCCGAAACTCTATGCGACCTACCAGGAAGCCGCCGACTGGGTGATGGCGCATCCGGACGAGGCCTCGAAGCTGATCGCGGCCAAGGGAACGGCAGACGACCAGAAGGCGATCGCCGACCTCATTCGCGCCAATGACCGGCTCGGCATGAACGTGAAGTGGGCTTCCGACGTCGCCAGGGAAATCAACTCGGTCTATGCCGCCGGCAAGTCGATCGCCTTCCTGCCCTCGGACCCGGCGGCCTCGACCATCTACCAGGCGCCGGGCAAATGAGCGATGCCGCGCCACACATCGTGACCTCGCCGCCTGAAAACAGGCTGCGCGCGGCGGCGAAACGGCTGGGGACGTCGGTGCTGCCGTTCGTCGTGGTGATCCTGGTCTGGCAATTCGCCTCGCTGTTCTTTCCGCGCTTCCTGTTTCCCTCGCTGATCGACGTGTTCTGGCGCTGCATCGATATCTTCTCCAGCGGCGCGATGTTCGGCGATGTGCTGGCGACCATCCTGCGCATCCTGGCGGGGCTTGCCGGCGCCTTCATCGTCGGCGGGGGGCTTGCGTTGTTGATGGTGCGATCGCGCGCGGTCGATAATTTCCTGTCGCCGATCCTGACCCTGTTCCAGGGCATTCCGGCGCTGTCCTGGGTGGTATTCGCCATCATCTGGTTTCACGGCGTCGAGTTCCGCATCTTTTTCATCATGGTGATGACGACGCTGCCGGCCTTCACCTTTCAGGTCTTGGGCGCATTGCGGGCGATGTCCAGGGATTTGATGGAGATGGTGTTCAGCTTCCGTCCCACCCGCGCCAAACTGTTCCGGGTGATGATCGCGCCTGCGATACTGCCTGACATTCTCACCGCCTGGAAAGTCAATCTCGGCAATGCCTCGCGCGTGGTCGTGGTCGCCGAACTGGTCGGCGCGACCGGCGGCGTCGGCTATCAATTGCTGCAGCAACAGCAGCTGTTCGACATGGCCGGCGCGCTGGCCTGGACGCTGCAACTGGTGTTTTTCGTGCTGATCGTGCAGGGGGCGCTGACGCTGATCGAGAACGTGGCGTTCCGTTATCGCGCGGTGTCGGAGCGGGCGATATGAGGGATACCGTCACGCCCGCTGAGTCTGCCATCCATCTCGGCCATGTCTCGAAAGTGTTCGGCAAGGCCGATACCACTTACCGGGCGGTGGACGGTCTCGATCTCGATGTTCGCGCCGGCCAGATGCTGGCGCTGCTCGGCAAGACCGGCTGCGGCAAGTCGACCATCTTCAACATGATCGCGGGGCTGACCGAGCCGACCAGCGGCACCGTGCGCGTCAGCGGCCGCGATCCGTTCCGGGATTTCGACTCCTTCCGCGGCAAGATGGCGATCGTGTTCCAGAGCGACCGGCTATTGCCCTGGCGCACGGCGATCCAGAACGTCGAACTGGGGTTGGAGATGCTGGAGGTGCCGGCGGCAAAGCGGCGGGCCGCGGCGCAAACCTGGCTGACCAAACTCGGCCTCGGCGGGCACGAGAACGACTATCCGCATGCTCTGTCCGGCGGCATGCGCCAGCGCGTCTCGATCGCGCGCGCCTTTGCCACCAACGCCAACATCCTGTTGTGCGACGAGCCGTTCTCGGCGCTGGACGAATCCACCGCCGGACGGCTGCGCGCGGAGTTCGTTCGCCTGGTGAAGGAAAACGGCAAGACCGCCGTCTTCATCACCCACTCGATCAGCGAGGCGCTGGAAATCGGCGACCGCATCGTGGTGCTCAAGCGCCCGGCGAAGATAGCCTACGACGTCAGCTTCGATGCCGACACCGGGCGGGAGGAGCGCGAGCTGATCCGAAGCCGGATCGGCGAGGTGTTGGCGGTGTGACAACCTCAGTCGCTGCAGGGTAGGCAAGGCGCAGCGTGCCCACCATGTCCAGCATCTTTGGAAATGGTGGGCACGGCGCAAGCGCGCCTTTGCCCACCCTACAACCTCACTTCACCACATCCCTCCATTGCGGGCAGCTCTGCTGCTCGACCGGCACCAGCCATGCCCTGTAATTGCTCTTGTCGATGATCTCGGCCGGCAGCATCACTTTTTCCGGCAGCGGTTCGTGCCTGACATAGCGCACTGCCGCGCGGGTCGCGGTGCAGCCGATCTTGAACATGTTGAAATCGACGGACGCCAGGATCGCACCCGATTCGATCTGCCTGACCGCCGGCAGGATGCCGTTGATGCCGATCACGATCGCTGTGCGGCCCGCTTCCTTCAGCGCTTCCAGCGCGCCGAGCGCCATGCCGTCATTGGCCGACAGCACGGCGTCGATCTGCGGATAGTCGGACAGGAATTTTGTCATTACCCGCCTGGCGCCGGGCTGCTGGTAGTTGCCGATGCCGGAGCCCAGCACCTCGATGCCGGGAAATTCGCCAAGTGCGCGCGTGTAGCCGCGAACGCGCTCGCGGTTGGTGGGCGCGGCCGGCGTGCCCTCGATGATCACGATCCTACCCTTGCCGCCGAGGTGTTCGAACAGATAGCGCGCCTCGCGGTAGCCGATCTCGTTGTCGTCGGCGCCGACATAGGTGACAAAACTTCCCGGTAGCGGATTGGAGACGAGCACGACCGGGATTTTCGCCTCGTTGAGCTTCTTCACCGAATCGATCATCGCGACGTCGTCGACGGGGATGAAGATGACGGCGTCCGGCCGGTCCTTCAGCACCTGCTCAACCATCTCCTTCTGCTCGTCGACATTGTCGGGCTTTTTGGGAACGTAATGCACGATCCGCGCCTCCGCCGCGCGTCCGATCTGGTCGGCGGCGATGCGGAACGCCTGATAGGCGGGATTGGTCGAGTTCTTGGTGAAGACGGCGATGGTCATTTTTTCGTCGGCGGCGTTGGCGCAAGGCGCGAACAGGAGCAATGAGCCGGCCAGCAACGCCATCGCTATATTTCGCATCGTCGCCTCCCAGCCTTTGGCTCGAAACTCAAACGCGTCATTGCGAGGAGCCAGCGGGTCGCGCGAACGCGCACCCGATGACAGGCTCCGCGACGAAGCAATCCATTTTTTCTTTGCGCGGCACGATGGATTGCTTCGCTTCGCTCGCAATGATGGGTTTGATAGCGGTGCTCGCAATGACGCTCCCTGGCATCGCCGCTTTGCAGCAACCGTCACAGCCACAAAATCTTCTTGCGGTACTCCAGATCGGTCAGCAGCGGCGCGGCGGGTCCCTGGTGAAACACCGCGCCGCGTTCCAGTGCGAAGACACGGTCGGCGAGCGCCAGCACCAGATCGAGATTGTGCTCGACGATCACGATCGAGGTGTGGCGGCGCAACAGGTCGAACACCTTGAACAGTTCGAGGATCACGGTCGGCGCCAGGCCCTCGAACGGCTCATCCAGCAGCAGCAGCCGAACGTTGCCCGACATCGCGCGGGCGACCGCCACCATCTGCTGTTCGCCGCCGGAGAGATAATCGGCCGCGACATTGATGCGCTCCTTCAGGCGCGGGAAATAGTCGAGGATCTGCTCCTCGCTCCACACCACGCCATGGCTGCCGTCGGTCTTGCGCGCCAGCCGTCCGAGCGAGAGATTTTCCCGCACCGTCATGCCCGCGAACAGGCCGCGACCCTGCGGCACGTAGCCGATGCCGGCGCGCGCGATATCCGGGGCGGGGAGGCCGGCGATATCGCGGCCTTCATATGCGATGGTGCCGGAGGCCAGCGGCACCAGCCCCGCCAGCGTCTTCAGCAGTGTGGACTTGCCGGCGCCGTTGCGGCCCAACAGCGCCACGATCTCGCCTTCGCGCACGTCGAGCGTCGCGTCGTGGAGGATGTGGCTCTTGCCGTAGAAGGTATTGACGCCCTCGAACCGCAGGATTTGCGCGGCTTGCCGCTGCACTTCGTCGCTGCGGCTGTGTTCGACTTCGGGAATGCCGGTGCCGGTATAGATCTCCTGCACCCGCCGGTCGGCGCGCACCGCCTTGGGCGGACCCGTCATCAGCACCTCGCCCTGGTTCATGACGGTGACTTGTTGCGAGAAGCCGAGCACGCGATCGATGTCGTGCTCGACGATCAGCACGGGAATGTTGGCGGCGACATTCTTGACCAGGTTGGAAACGCGCTCGCGCTCGGCGGCGGCGAGGCCCGCCAGCGGCTCGTCGAGCAGCAGCACCTGCGGCTTGGAGCCGAGCGCGATGCCGAGATCCACCAGCCGCTGGCCGCCATAGGACAGTTCGCCGCCCTCGATCTCCTCGATGCCTTCGAGGCCGAGGAATTTTATCAGTTCGGCGGTCTCGCGGTGGATTTCGGGATAGCCGTCGATATCGCGCCAGAGGTTGAAGCGCATCGAGCTTCGCGCCTGCAGCGACAGCCGCAGGTTTTCGTAGATCGATAGGCCGCGGAACAGGTTGGTGATCTGAAACGAACGCGCCAATCCGCGATGGCAGATCTGGTCGGACGGCACGCCCTGAATCTCGCGGCCGCCGAGCCTGATGGTCCCGGCATCGGTCGGGTAGAGCCCCGAGATCAGGTTGAACAGCGTGGTTTTTCCGGCGCCGTTCGGGCCGATCAGCGCATGGATCTCGCCGGCGCCGATCTTGAGGCTGGCATTGTTGACCGCGCGGATGCCGCCGAAATGCTTGGCGATGGCACTGACCTCCAGCACCGTGCCCGTGAGGCCTTCCGGCCTCAGGAAGGCGGGCAGCGGCAGGCCTTCATAGATCCTGCGTTTGCTCATGGCCGCACCTTCTTCCGGCGCGGGGCGGAAGCGGCGCATCAGCGTGCTCCAGATGCCGATCAATCCGTCGGGCGAGTACATCACGAAAGCGACGAAGATCAGCCCGAACCAGAGCAGCCAGTTCGCGGTCCAGATCGAAAACAATTCGCGGAACAGGATGAAGAACAGTGCGCCGAGCGCCGGTCCCAGCATACTGCGCATGCCGCCGATCACCACCATCGCCAGGAGCTCGCCGGAAAACGGCACCGAAACCGCTTCGGCGGAAACGAGATAGGTCTGGAACGCGAGCAGCGCGCCGGCAAGCCCGGTCACCACGGCCGAGATCACGAAGACGGCCAGCTTGTAGCGCTCGACCGGATAACCCTGGAAGGTGGCGCGCAGCTGGTTTTCGCGGATCGCCACCAGCACATGGCCGAACGGCGATCGCGACAGGCGCAGCAGCGCATAGAGTACGGCAAGGCCGATCAGCGCGACCGTGATGTAATAGGTCAGCGCGTTGTCGAGGCTGAGCGGGCCGACGGCGCCCCGCTTCAGGCCGGGCAGGCCGTCTTCGCCGCCGGTAACCTCGCTCCAGCGGAACGCGATGGTGTAGGTGAGGGCCGCGAGCGCCAGCGTCAGGAGCGAGAAATAGACGCCGCGGCGCCGCAGCACGATGACGCCCACGGCCGCCGACAGAAGTGCAACCGACACCATCGACAGCAGCAGCGGCAACCAGATTTCGCCGCCGAACCAGTGCAACTGGATCAGCCCCGCGGCATAGGCGCCGATGCCGAACCAGGTGCCGTGGCCGAACGAGACGAGGCCCGTGTAACCGACGCACAGATTGAGACCCATGGCGGCGATCGCGAGGATCACCACCATGGTTCCGGTGTTGAGCGAAAGTCCGAGCGGCGGCAGGATGAATGGCAGCACCACCAGCGCGAGGCTCGCCAGCAGCAACGGCCGGTATTTCTGGGCGGGTGAGGCGGGTGTCATTCGAATTTCTCGATACGCTCGCCGAGCAGCCCGCGCGGCCGCATCAGCAGGACCAGGAACATCAGCACATAGATCGACGCTTCACCGGCGGCGGGCGCGAAATGAATGGTGATGCCGCGCACCACGCCGACCAGCAATGCCGCGATCACGACGCCCCAGAAACTTCCCAGGCCGCCGATGACAACCACGACAAAGGCGACGGTGATGATCTCGGCCCCCATGGCCGGATGCACGATGGTGATTGGCGCGAAGAATGCGCCGCCCATCGCGGCCATGCCGACGCCGAGCATGACGATCGCGGTCATGTAGGGCTGCAAGCGGATGCCGAGTGCCGCCACCATGTCCGGGCGCTGGATCCCGGCGCGCACGACACGGCCGAACGAGGTCTTGTTAAGCAGCAGCCAGACGGCGAGCAGCACGATGGCGACCACCGCCAGCAGCATCACGCGGTAGCGCGAAAACAGGAAGTCGCCGACGATCACCGAGCCGCGAAACGCCGGCGGGATCGAGGCCGACAAGGGTGCCGCGCCCCAGATGATGCGGATCGCCTGCTCGGCGACCATCGCAAGGCCGAAGGTCACGAGCAGGCTCAGGATCGGATCGGCGGTGTAGAAGCGGCGCAGGATGTAGCGCTCGAACAGGATGCCCAGCATCGCGACCGCAAGCGGCGAGATCACGACGGCCGCTCCGAAGCCGAGATATCTGGTGATTTCGACCGAGATATAGGCGCCGAGCGCGTAGAACGCGCCATGCGCCAGATTGACCACGCCGCCGACGCTGAAGATCAGCGACAGCCCGAGTGCGATCAGGAGATAATAGCCCCCGAGCACGAGGCCATTCACCACCTGTTCCAGCAAGAAGCCGAATTGCATTGCAAATACCGGAAGTCACAAGGTGTCGGCGGCGAGCGCGCCGGAAAACGCCTTCACCCGGCGCCCATCCCGAAGCGGGACGGACGCCGGGTGAAAAACGCAGCGGTTACATCGAGCAGGGGTTCTGTTCCTTGGTTAGCGCAATGACCTCGAGCGACTCGTTCGGTCCCGGGATCGCCCCGCCCAATTCGAGCATGTCCCACTTGTCCTTGGCCTGGCCCTTGGCTTTGACGGTGAAGGGATAGGCTTCCTGCATCAGCTGGTGATCCCAACTGCGGAAATATCCCTTGCGGCCCTTGAGGACGTCGAACTGCGTTTCCTTCTCGAAATAGGCGATCAGCTTGTCGGTCTCGGTCGACTTGGTTTCGTTCATGGCCTGCGCCATCATCTTCAGCGAGACATATTCGATCCAGGCATGGTTTTCCGGCGGCTTGCCATTCTTCTTGATGAAGTTGGTCACGAAGCTCTTGGACGCGGGAACGTCGAGGGTGTGATACCAGACCGTCGGCCAGGTGCCACTCAGATTGCCTTCGCCGGCCGCCCAGGCGTCTGCGGTGTTGAGGTTGAAGCCGACGATCGGATAGGGCAGGTCGAATTCGGCGTATTGCTTGATCAGGTTGGTGACCTGGTTGCCGGCGAGGTTGGAGCAGACGATGTCCGGCCTGGCCTGGCGGATCTTCAGGAGATACGGACTGAAGTCGGTGACGTCGGTGGCCACCAGTTCGTCGCCGATCAGCTTGCCGCCGTTGGCGTCGAAGAACGACTTGGCGGCGCGCGCCAAATCGTGGCCGAAGATGTAGTCGGCGGTCAGCGTGTAGAACTTTTTGTCCTTCATCATATTGTCGCGCACCAGCGCCTTGCCGACCGCGTTCACCATCACCGTAGAGGGGATATCGACGTGGAAGGTGTATTTGTTGCAGTTCTTGCCGCGCAGCCCGTCGGAGCGGGCGCCGATCTGCATGAACAGGCGCTTGTTGCGGTCGGCCACCTGCATGATGGTTGCTGCCGAAGCCGAATTGATCTCGCCCATCAGCACGGCGACGCCGTCCTGGTCGAGCATGCGCTGGGCCTTGGTCGCGGCGGTGGCGGGGTTGACGGAATCTTCCGAGGTGATGTCGAGCTGCCGGCCCATGACGCCACCGGCCTGGTTGATTTCCGCCTCCGCCATGCGAATGCCGAGCTGGGCATAGGCGCCGAGCGCGCCGAGAAAGCCGGTCAGCGGCGTGAGGTGGCCGATCTTTATCTTCTCGGTCTGGCCGTGGACGATCGACGGAAATCCGAGCGTCGACGCGCCGGCAAAGGCGGCGCCGGCTTTCAACAGGGCTCGTCGGCTGGTGCGGGTCATCGTTGGTCTCCTCCCAAAGGGCGCGTTCCGCGATGTCCCCCTTCAAACCCGGCTTATGCGAGAATGTGAGAGACGTTTTTCTATTGTTGGATGATATTTCCGGACGCAGCTGTCCCTGTCAACGTCAAAAGCGCCGTGGCGCCTCCTGCTTAAGACGAATCAGCCGTGCTCTTGGCGCCGAATTCCCGCGACAGCCTGTTGGCGGCGGCCTCGACGATCTCGGCGCTGTTATGCAGCGCCTGGTTGGACAGCCGCCAGATCGGACCGGAAATACCGAGCGCGCCGATCACCTGGCCGGTGAAATCCGTCACCGGCACGGCGACGCAGCGCACTTCCGGGTTGAATTCGCCGTCGTCGAAGGCAATGCCGGTGCGCCTGATCTCGGCGATTTCACGCAGCAGCACGGCTGCGTCGGTGATCGACTTGTCGGTCGATGGTTTCATCTCGACGCGTTCGAGAAACCGTTTCAACTGGTCGGCGCGCAGCGAAGCCAGGATGATCTTGCCGAGCGC
This sequence comes from Bradyrhizobium erythrophlei, assembly GCF_900129505.1. Classification (NCBI taxonomy): domain Bacteria; kingdom Pseudomonadati; phylum Pseudomonadota; class Alphaproteobacteria; order Hyphomicrobiales; family Nitrobacteraceae; genus Bradyrhizobium; species Bradyrhizobium erythrophlei. The sequence continues at coordinate 4,549,966 of NZ_LT670818.1, forward strand.
GGTGCAATGGGCGGGGCGCACCACGCCGACGCGGTCGGTGAGCTGAAACGCGCCGGGGCCGCTAGTGCGCGCGATCACCACGACCGCGTCGCCCATCCGCACCGCATAATGGGCGCTTTCGCCGGTCTCGCGCGACAATTCCTCCAGAATGGGGGTCGCGACATTCACCATCTCGATTTCGTCGAGTGCGCTCGCGGCCAGCGCGAACAGCGGCCGGCCGACGCGGTAGCGTTTTGTCTCTTTCTCCTGACGGAGATAACCCAGCGAGACCATGGTTTTCGCCAGATGGAAGGTGGTGGAATTGTGCAGGCCGACCAGCTTGCTCAGTTCGGCAAGCCCGATGCCGTCGCGGTGACGCGCGACCTCTTCGAGGATCGCGAAGGCGCGGCCGAGCGACTGGACGCCGACCCGCTGCCGGTCGTCGGCATCGTCATCGATATCGTGCTGCGGCGGCGGCACCAGCTTGGCGACGGCAGCCTTGCGCGGACTGGCCGGCTTTTCGGGGGTCTTTTGGCTGGTTCGCGCTCTCACGTTTCTAAGTCTCCATGCGACGGGGCGAAAATGATGCCATCATTGTCCGCTGCGGCGCGTTGATACAAGTCCTCGCGCGGCTGCCTAGTAGTTGAACAGCACCATGCGCTCCTCGGTCATGTCGCGGATCGAATAGCGCGGGCCCTCACGGCCGATGCCGGAATCCTTCACCCCGCCATAGGCGAGCTGGTCGGTGCGCCAGGTCGAGCTGCCGTTGATGATGACGCCGCCGGTGCGCAGGCTGCGTACGGCGCGAATGGCGAGTTCGGTCGACTTGGTAAAAATGCCGGTTTGCAGGCCGAACCGGCTTTCGCTGACGGTGCGGAACACGGCCTCGATATCGTCATAGGGGGCAAGGCTGATGACCGGCCCGAACACTTCGTCGCACACGACCTTCATCTCCGGCTTCGCGCCTGATATCACGGTCGGCTCGATCTGGGCGCCGTGGCGCTTTCCGCCGGCAAGAATTTTGGCGCCGCCGGCAGATGCTTCCTTGATCCAGGATTCCACGCGCAGGGCGGCCGCTTCGTCGATCAGGGTGCCGACATCGGTTGCGGGATCGAGGGGGTCGCCGAGTTTTAATTTCTTCACCTCGGCCACAACGAGTTCGACGAACCTGTCGTAAAGGCTGCGGTGGACATAGACGGTCTGCACCGAGATGCAGCTTTGGCCGGCCAGCCGCATCGAGTTGCGGGCGCAGACGGGGGCCGCCTCGGCGATATCGGCGTCTTCGTGGACGATGGTGACGCCGTTGCCGCCCAGTTCGAGCGCGACCCGGCGCAGCCCCGATGCCGCCTTGATCTGCGCGCCAGCGCGCGGCGAACCGGTGAAGGTGATGAAATCGACTCTGACATCGCTGACCAGCGCCGGGCCGACGACGTCGCCATAGAGCACGTTGAGCACGCCGGCGGGCGTGCCGGCCTCGACAAAGATCTGCGCCAGTTCGTGGATCACGCCAGGCGACTGCGGCGGCGCCTTCAAAACAAGCGTATTTCCGGCAGCAATCGACGGCGCGATCTTGTGGCAGGCCAGATTGACCGGCGCATTGAATGGTGTGATCCCGGCCACCACGCCGACAGGAAAGCGCAGCATGAAGCAGATTTTTCCGGCGCCCATGGCGCTCGCATCGAGCGGAACGTGCTCGCCCTCGATCCTCACGGCCTCTTCGGCCGACAGAGAGAGCGTGTCCTGGGAACGGATGATTTCGGCCCTGGCATCCCTGATCGCCTTGCCGGTCTCCCGCGACATGACGTCGGCGATCCGGTCGGCCCGTTCGACCAATAGTTTTGCGGCGCGGCGCAGCAGCGCGGCGCGCTCATACGCCGGCGTCGCCGCGGCTTGCGCCTTGGCCTTGACAGCCGCATCGAGCGCGTCATTGAGGTCGGCCAGCGACGAGCGCGGGGCATTGGCGACGACGACATTGCGATAGGGATCGCGCACCGGATAGGTCTCGGCGGCCATGCGCCACTCGCCGCCGATCAGCATCGGAATCTCGGCTGGCGCTGCCTCGGCAGCGTGTTTTGCGGCGGAAACTGAGCTCATAATCAGGCCTCCCGGGCGGCAAACTGGCTCTTAATACTCTTTTCGAGCGTCGTTGAAAGCGGCGTTCCCTGGAGGCAGTCTACCACAATATAAATTGACGTACAGTATTATGAGAAATAGGGTGCCGCGCGCCTGGGCAGTTTCGGCTGAAGACGTCAGTCCGCCGATCTCCTGAGAAGCAGTCGAACGGGTGAGGGAGAGAAGCGATGTCGCCGCGCAATGCGCTCAACGGGGCCCAGGTCATCGTCGATTACCTGATCCAGGAAAAAGTGCCGCAGGTGTTCGGCCTGTGCGGCCACGGCAACATCCAGTTCATCGACGCGCTGTATGAGCGTTCCGACGAGCTGAAAACCATCTCGGTGCACCATGAGAGCGTCGCCGGCTTCATGGCGGATGTCTATTACCGGGTGTCGGGACGGCCGACCGCGACCTTCACCTCCTGCGGGCCGGGCTCGGCAAACCTGCCGATCTCGCTCGGCAATGCGTTTCTCGATTCGGTGCCGTTCCTGGCGGTGACCGGCAATGTGCCGACCAGCCAGTTCAATCGCGGCGCGTTCCAGGAATTGTATCGGCATTATCAGGCCGATTTTCCCTCCACCGTACGCGCCTATTGCAAGAAGGTGTTCCAGCCGACGCGCGGCGAGATGGTGCCGCTCGCGATCAGGCAGGCCTGGAAGACCATGACCACGGGCCGGCCGGGCCCGGTGGTGCTCGATGTCCCCTTCGACGTATTCATGGAAACCGCCGCCGAGGAAGCGCCGAACGCGAAGGCCTGGAACGGCAATATTTCCAGCCGCTGCGGCGCCGATCCCGAAGGCGTCGTCAAGGCGGTCGATATGCTGCTCGGCGCCGAGCGGCCGGTGATGCTGGTCGGCCAGGGCGTGCGCTATGGCGGCGCCGCCGAGGAACTGTTGAAGCTCGCCGAACGCCTGCAGATTCCGGTCGCGTCGTCGGCATCAGGCCTCGGCGCCATCGACTGCGACCATCCGCTGGCGCTGGGTCTGGTCGCGCGCGCCGGTCACTACCAGGCCAACCACGCCACGCGCCAGGCCGACGTGCTGCTGGCGCTCGGCGTCCGCTTCGACGACCGCACCTCGAGCTCGTGGATATCAGGCTATTCCTTCACCATTCCGCCGACGCGCCTCATTCACGTCGACATCGATCCGGACGAAATCGGCCGCAACTATCCGGTCGCACTCGGCCTGATGGCGGACGTGCGCACCTTCCTGCGCCAGATCCACGCCGAACTCGACCGCCGTGCCGACCTGACCAAGCGCGCGGACGCGCGCAAGAAATGGCTGGCGCAGATCGATACCTATCGCAAGGAATGGGACAAGTTCGTCGCGCCAGGCTTTTCCGACGACACCACGCCGATCAATCCGCAGCGTGCCGCGCTCGAGATCGACAAGGCATTGCCGGAAAATGCGATCCTGGTCAGCGATATCGGCGTGCACCACAATTGGCTGCTGAGCTTCTGCAAGCCGAAGCGGCCGGACTCGCTGATCGGCTCGATGGGGTTCGGGCCGATGGGCTTTGGCGTCGCCGGCGTGATGGGCGCGAAATTCGCCGCCCCCGACCGGCCCTGCGTGTCGGTATGCGGCGATGGCGCCTTCTTCATGCACGCCAACGTGCTGGGAACGGCGGTCGAATATAATCTGCCCGTGGTCTGGGTGGTCTGGAACAACTACGCCTATGCCTCGATCCGCGGCCTGCAGCGCGGCTATCTCGGCGGCCGCGAGCTCGCCACCGACTTCCACGATCCCGTCAGCGGCCAGCGTTACAATCCGGATTTCGCCGCGATGGCGCGTTCCTGCGGCGTCGAAGGCGTGCGCGTCGATCGCGCCGGCGATCTCGGCGAGGCCATTCGCAAGGGCATTGCCGCCAACAAGCCCTATCTGATCGACGTCGACATCGCCGCCGATATCAATCCCTCCGGCGCCGGCATCTGGGAGCTTCCCGGCCTCGGCCGGAGCAAGCCGGGGATTGGCACGCAATTCGAGCCGACCTGACCAAAGTTCATGACGGCAAACCAGTATCAACAAGAAATCGAGGGAACGTCATGATGCTCAAGGGCAAGAAAATCGTCGTTGTCGGCGGCTCGTCCGGTATCGGTCTCTCCACCGCCGAACTCGCCACGTGCGAAGGCGCCGAAGTCATCATTGCCTCGCGCAATGCCGAGCGGCTGAATGCCGCCGCCGGCACGATCGGCGCCAAGGCGATTGCGGCGGATGTCACCAGTGACAAGAGCATCGAAGATCTGTTCGGTGCCTGCGGTCCGGTGGACCATGTCGTGGTCACCGCGGCGCAATTGAAGACCGGCCCGTTCAAGACGGTTGCGATGGAAGACGTGCGCGCCACGATGGAAGGAAAACTCTGGGGCGCCTGGCGCGTCGCGCGCTTCGCCGACATCCGTCCCGGCGGCTCGCTGACGCTGGTCTCGGGTTACCTGAGCATCCGGCCACGGCCCAATTCGGCGATCATCAGTGTGGCCAACGGCGCGCTCGAATCGCTGACGCGGGCGCTCGCGCTCGAACTCGCGCCGGTGCGCGTCAATTGCGTTTCGCCGGGGATTATCGACACGCCGATCCGGGCGGCGATGCCGGAGGCGGCGCGCCGCGAGATGCTCGCCAAGACGGCGGCGGGCCTGCCAGTGGGGCGCGTCGGCGTCGGCGAAGACATCGCCCGCCAGATTTTTGCTTTCATGACCATCGGCTTTGCGACGGGGTCGATCGTCTATCTCGACGGGGGCGGGCTGGTCACCTGAACCACCCGGCCTCAAGCCCGCGAGCTGACATGCCGCAAGACCCTGCAAAACTGGTGGTTGTCGGACACGGGGCGGCCGGACTTGCCGCCGCGCTCGCGGGGGCCGAACAGGCGCGCAGGTGCGGTCTTCCGATCGACATTACCGTGCTGGAAAAAGCACGCGAAGACGAAGCCGGCGGCAACACGCGCTGGTCGCCCTCGAACATGCGGCTCGATGCGCCCGATCGAATCGATCCCGGTTTTGCCGACGACATGCTGAAGGCCTGCGGTGGGCGAGGCGACGCCAGCTATTTTCGAACGCTGGCAGACCGCGCGACTGCAACGGTCGGATGGCTGCAAGGTCACGGCGTCGAATTCGTCACGCCGCTGTATTATCTCAGCGCCGGTCCGGCGCGCATCCAGCCGGTCGGCGGCGGCGGCGTCATCGTCGAAAAACTGCTGGCGGCCGTGAAGAGGGCGGGCGCAAAAGTTCGCCACCAGTGCGAGGCGAGCCGGCTGGTGATGGCCGACGGCCATCGCATCGGCGGCATCGAGATTCAAATCGGTGATGGCGCCGCGACAACGCTCGACGCCGATGCCGTCATCCTCGCCAGCGGCGGCTTCCAGGGTAACCCCTCGATGATGAGCGCACATTTCGGTTCCGGTGCCGAGATGATAAGACTGATTTCGCCGGGAACGCGCTTCGACACCGGCGACGGCATCCGCATGGCGACCGAGCAGGCCGCTCGTCTTTCCGGCGACTGGACCGGCATGCATATTGAGCCGGTCGATCCGCGCAGCACCCATTCCGCCCCCGTCGTGCTGGTCTACCCTTACGGCATCGTGGTCGATCAACACGGCCACCGCTTTTTCGATGAAAGCGCCGGCCTGATGCATGAGACCTGGGAAGCCCTTGCCCGCGACATCCATTTTGTCAGATCGAAGCGCATTGCCTATGCTCTCCTCGACTCCCGGCTGTTTGAAATCGACGGCTATGAACGCGCGATCCGGTCGGAGGTGCCGCCGTATCAAGCCGAGTCGCTCGAAGCGCTTGCGGGGCAGATCGGCATTCCCCCCGGCAATTTGCGAAGCACGGTCGATGCGTTCAACGCGGCGGCGACCGGCGACCCCGCGCGGTTCGATGCGGCGCGCTGCGATGGGCTGGCGGCGGCCGCCACCTTGCAGCCGCCGAAATCGAACTGGGCGCGCGCGATCGCAAAGCCGCCATATCTGGCGTACCCGCTGGTCGGCGCCATCGCCTACACCTTCGGCGGTCTCGCCACCAACGCGAAAGCGGAAGTGCTGGGCGAGCAGGGGCCGATACCGGGCCTCTACGCCGCCGGCGAAACCACCGGGCATTTTTACGGCACCGCGCCGAACGCGGTGGCGGTGCTGCGGGCGCTGGTGTTCGGAAAAATCGCGGGCGAACAGGCTGTGGAGTTCCTGCGCGGGCGGTAACATCGTCCACGCTGGACAAGAAATGGAAGAGGAAACACGATGACTGCAGAAACCAACGGCGCCTTCATCCGCAACATCGCCGAAGTGCCCTGGCGCGAATTTCCCAACCATTTTGGCGGCGCGCTGTCGAAGCCCCTGGTGATGCCGGAGACGGCGGGCAGCCGCCATATCGATTACCGGATTTCGATGTACCAGCCGATGGCGCGTGTTATCAGCCACAAGCATCAGGTTCAGGAGCAGATCTACCACGTGCTCGAAGGCGAGGGCCTGATGGAGATCGCCGGCAAGAACCATCTGGTGCGCAAGCACGATTTTATTTTTCTGCCGCCCGGGGTGGAACACGCGATTTCGAATTCGGGTCTGGTCGACCTGGTGTTCCTGGTGATCACCTCGCCGGTGACCGACGACGCCACGATCGTGTGAGCGTAACCGCGCGGGGCGCACCCATGCCGGCTTCCGAGGCATACGATGTCGTCGTGATTGGCGCGGGCGCCGGTGGCATGACGGCTGCTGCGGTTGCCGCCGCGGAAGGCCTGAGCGTTCTCGTCATCGAGAAGACGGAATTCGTCGGCGGCACGACGGCTTGGTCGGGTGGCATGGTCTGGATTCCCGGCAACGCACAGATGAAGCAGGCGGGCCTCAATGACAGCCCGTCGGAAGCCGCGAGCTATCTCGCCAGCACCGTTCCGGAAGCCGAAAACGCCGATTTGCGGGAGACGTTTCTGGCGCGCGGGCCGGAGGCAATGGATTTTCTCGAAGCCAATACCGAGGTCCGGCTGCAGCCAGTGAAGACCTATCCCGATTATTATCCGGAACAGCCGGGCGCGACCGCCGGCGGCCGTGTGCTCGAGCCCGTCAGTTTTGATGGCGTCACGCTGGGTGCGAATTTTGCGCGGCTGCGCGCGCCGCTGCCGGAATTCACATTGTTCGGCGGTATGATGGTGAACCGGCTCGACATCCCGCATCTGCGCAAGGTCGGCCGCTCGCTGCACTCGACGCTGCGGGCGATGCGACTGGTGTCACAATACGCACTGCAGCGGCTTCGCGCGCCGCGGGGAACGACGCTGCATCTGGGCAACGCGCTGGCGGGAAGGCTCTACGCCTCGCTGCTCAACCGCAACGTCGATATCCTGTTTGACGCCAGCGTCGAGCAGCTCGTGATCGAAGGCGACACCGTCAAAGGCGTGGCGATCGGGGATTCATCCGGATCACGAAACATCGTCGCGCGCAGAGGCGTGGTGTTGGCGACCGGCGGTTTCTCTCACGATGCAACGCTTCGCGAAAAGTTGTTTCCCGCTGGCGTGGGTCTCGTTTCCGCCACGGCGCCCGCCGGAACCGGCGACGGTTTGCATGTCGCACTCGCCGTCGGCGCCAGCCTCAACACCCGCGTGGCGAGCCCCGCTTATTGGGTGCCGGCCTCGCGCTTCACGCGCGCGGACGGCAGCCCGGGCATTTTCCCGCATACCGTGACCGACCGCGCAAAACCTGGAGTCATCGCGGTCAACGCGGCGGGCAAGCGTTGTGTCAATGAAGCCTTGTCCTACCACGAGTTCGTGCTCGCCATGCTGCGTGACGGCAACGCCGCGGCCGATCGTTGCTTCTACCTCGTCTGTGACCGCCGTTTCCTCTGGAGGTATGGACTGGGCCGAATTCAGCCCTTTACCGTGCGCCTGAGGCGATACGTCCGAAGCGGCGAACTGATCGAGGCGCCCAGCATCGATGCGCTCGCCGAGGCCGCCGGCCTCGAAAAATCGGCGCTCGCGAATACCCTGGAGAAATACAACGTCTCCGCCCGGATCGGGCTCGACCCGGAATTCGGGCGCGGCACCACCATCTACCAGCGCCACCTTGGCGACCCCGGCCATTCGCCCAACCCCTGTGTCGCGCCGATCGAGCAGCCGCCCTTTTACGCACTGCGGATTTATCCAGCGGATCTCGGTACGGCGATCGGCCTCCAGACCGACAGGCATGCGCGCGTTCTGCGCAAGGACGGCAGCGTCATCCCGGGGCTCTATGCCTGCGGCAACGACATGGGTTCGATCATGAACGGAAATTATCCGGGGCCCGGCATCACGCTCGGGCCGGCGCTGACGTTCGGCTACATCGCCGGCCGGCATCTCGCACAGGAGAGGGGACTGGCATGACCAACCCGGCCGCGAGCTTTGGCGTCAACACCTACTCCTACATTTTCGATGGCAGCGCCGCCGACACCGTGGCGCGGCTCGCAGACCAGGGCTATGGCGGTGTCGAGCTGATGTTCTTTCCCGGCCACCTCTGGCCGGCCGAGCTTGACGCCGCAAAACGCCGGAGCTTGCGCGATCTATGCGAACAGAGGTTGCGGCTGGTCGCCGTCAACATGCCCAATGTCGACATCAATGTCGCTGCCGCCGCTGCGGAAATGCGCGCCTACACGCTCGACCTCCTGACAAAATTCGTTCGCTGCGCCGGTGAATTGGGCGCGGGCGGGATCATCGTCGGCCCCGGAAAACCCAATCCGCTGTTTCCGATGCCCAGGGATCGCATGGTCGCCCATTTCTACCGCGCGTTCGATGTGCTGGCGCCGCTGGCGCGCGAGGTCGGCACAAAACTGTTCATCGAGAACATGCCATTTGCCTTTCTCCCCGACGCGGAGTCGCTGATGCAGATCGTCGACGGCTATGGCGACGCCGGCATTCGCGTGATCTACGACGTTGCCAACGCCCACTTCATCGGCGAGGCCCCGGTGGAAGGATTGCGCCGCGTCCGCGACCGGCTCTCGCTGGTGCATTTCTCCGACACGACGCGGCAGAGCTACAAGCACGATCCGCTGGGTCGTGGCGACGTGCCGCTCGCCGGGATTGCATCTGCGATGAAGGAGGTCGGATACCGTGAACTGCCGATGCTGGAAGTGATTTCGCACCATCCGGACGCCGACATCGCCGACAGCTGCAGGCGTCTCCAGGAAGCAGGATTTGGCTGACATGCCGGACAGGATCGCACGCGAGGCGAAGCTGTTGCCGCCCTGAGCACGGTCTGGCGTCGACGGTAGATTGGTGTAGGCTTATTCAAAACGACGGGCGGCAAGCCCGGGATCTCAGGGGAAGAAACGATGAACTTGAAGAGACAATTCCGGTCTTATTTTGCCTTCACGGCGACCTGCATTGCGCTGGCTGGTCTGCTTCCGCTGGTCTCCCTGCCGGCCAGAGCACAGCAGGCGGCGGTCGCCATCGACAATGACGACATCGGCGGCGTGGTATCGGGTCCCAACGGGCCGGAGGCGGGCGTCTGGGTGATCGCGGAGACCACCGAGCTGCCGACGAAATTCGCCAAGATCGTCGTCACCGACGACCAGGGCCGGTTCGTGATCCCCGATTTGCCACCGCGCGTGAACTACGAGGTCTGGGTCCGCGGCTACGGCCTGGTGGATTCCCCGAAACTGCGCGCGAAGCCCGGCCAGCAGCTCAGGCTTGCGGCAGTGCCTGCGCCGGACGAGGCGGCGGCGGCGCATTATTACCCCGCGATCTACTGGTTCACGCTGTTGAAGATTCCGCCGGCCAAGGATTTCGGCGGCAGCACCGATATTCCGAAAGACATCACGCAGGACATCTGGCGCCAGCGCATGAACAATGTCGATTGCATCGGCTGCCATCAGTTGGGCCAGGAGGCCACGCGGACGGTCCCGGCCGCGTTCGGCGAATTCAAGTCCGGCGAAGAGGCGTGGATGCGCCGCGTGTCTTCGGGGCAAACCGGCGAATGGATGGTGAACCGGCTTGCCGGGCAACTCGGCGGCGTCCCCTTCAAGTATTTCGGCGACTGGACCGACCGCATCGCCAAGGGCGAACTGCCCAAGACCCGGCCGCCGCGGCCCACGGGCATCGAGCGCAATGTGGTGATTTCCTCCTGGGAATGGGCGACCGAAAAACATTTCGTGCACGATCTGATTTCTTCGGACCGGCGCAATCCGACCGTCAACGCCTACGGTCCGCTGTATGGTTCGAACGAATATTCGTCCGACGACATGCCGATCCTCGATCCGAAGACCAGCACGGTGACCTTCTTCAAGATGCCGGTCGCCGATCCCAACATGCCGGAAATGTTCGGACCGCCGCTGCACCCCAATGCCACGCTTAAGCCGATCGGCGCTTCGGCGTATTGGGGCGAGGAACAGATCTGGAGCCAGCGCGCCAACAACCATAACGGCATGTTCGACGGCAAGGGGCGCGTATGGTTCGCGGCCGCCGTGCGCGGCATCGAAAATCCGGCCTGGTGCAAGAGGGGCTCGGATCTGCCATCCGCCAAGGCGTTTCCGCTCGATCGCTCCGGGCGGCAAGTATCGATGCTCGATCCCAAGACGATGAAGTACAGTTTCATCGATACCTGCTTCGGCACCCATCATCCGCAGTTCGGCTACGACACCGACAATACGCTGTGGTTCTCCGGAACCGGTCCGGTGGCCGGCTGGGTCAATACCAGAATATGGGACGAGACCGGCGATGCCGTGAAGGCGCAGGGCTGGGCGCCGTGGGTGCTCGACACCAACGGCAACGGCAAGCTTGACGACTATACCGAGCCCGGCGCGCCGGTGCAGCCGGAAAGGGATGCGCGGGTGGCGGGCTCAGGCCCCTATGCGGTGATGCCGCATCCGACCGATGGTTCGATCTGGTACGCCGTCAACGTGTTCGCTGGCACGCCCGGCTTCATGCGGTTCGACCCCAAAACAAAACTCTCGGAGTTTTACGCGATTCCGAAAGAAGGCATCGGCGTGCGCGGCGGCGACATCGACAAGAACGGCGTGGTCTGGGGTTCGGGTTCGAACGGGTCCCTGATCAGCTTCGACCGCAGCAAATGCAAGGGACCCCTGAATGGGCCGAACGCGACAGGCAATCACTGTCCCGAAGGCTTCGCGTTCCACAAATATCCCGGGCCCGGCTTTGAGGGTTTCGAGAACAGCAGCGCCGAAGCCAGCTATTACACCTGGGTCGACCACTACAACACCGTCGGCCTCGGCGAAAACATCCCGATCTCCACCGCCAACCTCAATGACGGCTTCGTGGCCTTCAAGGACGGGCAGATGGTGATGCTGCGCATTCCCTATCCGATCGGCTTCTTTGCCAAGGGTCTCGACGGCCGCATCGATGATGTCAATGCCGGCTGGAAAGGCCGGGGGTTGTGGAGCACCAGCGGCGATCGCGTGCCGTGGATGATGGAGGGCGGCAAGGGCTCGAGGCCGCGCGCCGTCCATATCCAGATCCGTCCCGATCCGCTGGCGAAGTGAGGCGCGACGGAAAAACCGGCGTGAGCCCGCGACATCGACAGATGGCGGGTTCTCGCAAGCGGGACTATTTTTCGAAGGATCGTTGTCAACCCGGGAGTATTCATGTTCGGATTAATGCAACAGCGGCCGCTGCTGATCTCGAACCTGGTCGACTATGTCGCGACCTGGCACGCGGAGACCGAGATCGTCTCGCGCGATCCGGCGGGCGTCATGCACCGGTCCAATTACGGAAACGTGGCGGCGCGCGCCAAGCGGGTCGCCAATGCGCTCGCAGCAATCGGCGTCGGCGAGGGCGACCGCGTCGCGACCCTGGCCTGGAATTCGTGGCGGCACCTCGAACTTTATTACGGCGTGACCTGCTCCGGCCGCGTGCTGCACACGGTCAATCCACGCCTGTTCGCCGAGCAACTCGTGTACATCATCAACCATGCCGAAAACGGCTACGTCTTTTTCGATCCCGATTTCACCTCGCTGGTCGAGCAGCTCGCGCCCCATCTGCCGCTGGTGCGCGGCTGGATCGCGCTGTGCGAGGAAAAGGACATGCCGGCCGTCAAGGTCGGCAATCTCCTGTGCTACGAGACGCTGCTGGCCAAAGCCTCGCCCGATTACGCCTGGCCGCAGCTCGACGAGAATACCGCCTGCACGCTCTGCTACACGTCGGGCACGACGGGTAACCCCAAGGGCGTTTTGTACAGCCATCGCTCGACCATCCTGCACGCCTTCGCCGCCTGCGCGGCAGACGGCTTTGCACTCTCGGCGAAGGACTCGATCCTCGTGATCGTGCCGCTGTTCCACGCCAATGCGTGGAGTCTGCCGTTTTCGGCGGCGATGTGCGGCGCCAAGCTCGTGCTGCCCGGGCCGCGGCTCGATCCCGAAAGCATCTACATGCTGCTCGAGCAGGAGGGCTGCACCAAGGCGGGCGGCATTCCGACGATCTGGCTCAACTTTCTTGCCTATATCGAGAACAATCGCAGCAAGCTCGATCTAACGAAGCTGAAATTGAAGCTCGTCTTCAGCGGCGGCACCGCCGCGCCGCGGGCGACGATCGAGAAATTCCGGGACCAGCTTGGCATATTCCTGCTGCACGCCTGGGGTATGACGGAAACCAGCCCGCTCGTTACGCTCGGCTCGCCGCTTGCTATGCACGACGGCGCGACGCCGGCGGAAATCGTCGACATGCAGGTCAAGCAGGGACGTCAGATTTTCGGCGTCGAACTGCGCCTGGTTGACGACGATGGCACGATCGTTCCGCATGACGGCAAGTCGGTCGGCCAGTTGCAAGTACGCGGCAACTGGGTGATCTCGGGCTATTTCAAGAGCGAAGGCGGCAAGGTCGTCGCTGACGACGGCTGGTTCGGCACCGGCGACGTCGCGACCATCAATCCCGATGGCTATGTGCAGCTGACGGACCGCCTGAAGGACGTCATCAAATCCGGCGGCGAGTGGATATCCTCGATCGAGATCGAGAATCTCGCGGTCTCGCATCCCGACGTGTTCGAGGCTGCCGTCATCGCCATCCCGCATCCGAAATGGCAGGAGCGGCCGCTGCTGCTGGTGCATCCCCGGCCCGGCGCAAATCCGACCAAGGAGGCGATCCTGGAATTCCTGTCGACGCGCATCGCCAAATGGTGGATGCCGGAAGATGTGATCTTCGTGGAATCGCTGCCGCATACCGCGACCGGCAAGCTGCTCAAGACCGAGCTTCGCGCCAGATATGGCGGTGAATTCGCGGTCAGCGGGTGAAGCCCTGGCCGGAACGATCGTTCTCGCGCGCGCGGTTAACACTCGTTTAATGGCCGATCGTTCAAATTCTACCGAACCGGGGGGCCGTAATTTTACGGACGGCCTCTAGCGTGGAGCCCTGCACTGGGGGTGACCATGTCGTCGGCGGACAAAATGCATTCTCGGACGGGCGCTGTCCCCGATGCCGTCTACATGGAGATCATTGCCGCGCTTTACGGGACGCTTGTCCCCATTGTGTCCATGGGCATCGGCCAGCTTATCGTCGGCACCATCACCGTCCGGGAAACCGGGGATATGGTCACGGCTGTGACCGCTTTGGGCGTCGCGGTCGCCTTCGTGCGTGCTTTTCAGGTCCTTGCCTACCGCCGCCGGGTCGCCGGCAAGTCGCCGCTAGATCGGTCCGAGGCCGCCCGCTGGGAGTTGCCCTACGTGGCTGGTACCGCAATGACGGCCTTGATCCTCGGTCTGTTCGCCGCGCGCAGCCTCATGCTCAATGACGCGATTTGTTCGGTCATGGCGATCGGCATCGGATTCGGGTTCGGCGCCGGGGTTATCGTGCGGCTGTCGCTTCGACCGGTCATTGCGGTCGTCAATCTGCTTGCGACCAGTCTGCCCGCCATTGTCGTGACCTTCATGCAGCCTGACGCCCCGCATATCGGGCTTGCGTTGATGCTGACCATTTACGTGATCGGCAGCCTCGAAATGGTCCGTCACACCTACAACGCCACGATGAATCAGATGACCCTCAAGCAGCAGTTCGAACAGCTTGCGCGGCTCGATCCGTTGACCGGCATCTTCAACCGCTCGATCCTCGATACCGACCTGATGCAGATGATGACCGACAGCAAAGCCGCGGCGGTCGCCATTCATGCCATCGACCTTGATCATTTCAAGGCTGCCAACGACCGGTTCGGTCATCCCGTCGGGGACGGCCTGCTGAAGCAGGTCGCGGCAAGGTTGAAGTCGATTGCCGGTCCGGACGATCTCATCGTTCGAATGGGCGGCGACGAGTTCATCCTGGTCCAGAAATCCGCCCCAGGCAGCGATGCGCAATTGATGGCGCAGCCGATAGTCGAACAGGTCAGCGCGCCCTATCGGGTGGCAGGCCATGATGTCGTGATCGGCCTCAGCATCGGGGTCGCGATATCGCCCGACGATGGCCAGTCCGTCGACGCGCTGCTGTCGAGTTCGGACAAAGCGCTCTATCGGGCCAAGAAAAGCCGCGGCGGATATGTCCTTGCTCGCGAAGTGCCGGCGCAGATCCCGGCAGAAACTCCGCCGGCCGACGCGGCGGCGGCGGCCCAAATGGCCGCCTGAACGCAATCAGCTCGAGCGGCGTTACGGTGAAGTGGTGCGGTTCCCCGGCCATGCGGTCCGATGGGAACAATGAATACGTCACAGTTTATTTGCTTTTCGTTCAGAACGGGTTCATTCGCTCCGAGGCAAACTAAACTTAAGGCCAGGTTCGAAAGATTCCCGACGGCTTCGGATCGAGCCTGCTTGGTTGGACTGGTCGGATGATGAGCGGAGCATACACCCCGGAAAAAACCCGTTGGACGGGCCGCAGCCATCGGTCGATGCTGGCCGGATTGTTGGCACTGGTTCCCGCTTTTGCCATTTTCACCGTCGCATCGCATGCGGCAGAATTAAATTCCCGGGACATGATCCTGCTCGACCGGCTGACATGGGGAATAAACGCCTCCAGCGCGGCTCATTTGCAGGCGGTCGGCTGGGAACGCTGGCTCGGGGAACAATTGCATCCGCCTTCGGCCGCGGCCTTGCCCGAGGCGGTTCGCGCGCAGATCGAGGCCATGCCTGACGTCCACAAGCTTCCGTTCGACATCGCGGTTGCCTTCGACGCGCAGGCGAAAAGCGCCAATCAGGTCGCCGATCCCGAGCAGAAGAAGGCCGCGCAGCAGGTCTATCAGCAGGCCATGAACGACCGGGCGAAACAGGCGGCGGCGCGCACCATCCTGCGCGCGCTCTATGCGCCCGATCAGCTGCGCGAGCGCATGACCTGGTTCTGGTTCAACCATTTCAACGTACATCAATACAAGGCGAACATTCGCATCCTGGTTGGCGACTATGAGGATCGTACGATCCGGCCCCATGCCCTGGGCAAGTTCCGCGATCTTCTCGCCGCCACCCTGCATCATCCGGCGATGCTGCGTTATCTCGACAATGCCGACAACGCCGCGGGGCATCTGAACGAAAACTACGCCCGCGAGATCATGGAACTGCACACCATGGGCGTCGGCTCCGGCTACGCGCAATCGGATGTGGAGGCCCTTGCCCGTATCCTGACGGGGGTTGGCATCGACCTGAAGCCGGAGGATCCAAAACTCAAACCGGAACTGCAGTCTCAATTATTTCGCGACGGCGCCTTCGAGTTCAATCCGGCGCGGCATGATTACAGCGACAAGATGTTTCTCGGCCATTCGATCAAGGGACGCGGTCTCGCCGAAGTCGACGAGGCGCTCGACATCCTGTGCCGCCATCCAGCGACCGCGCGGCATCTTTCACGGCAGATCGCCACCTATTTTGTATCGGACAATCCGCCGGAATCCCTGGTGCAGAAGATGGCGCAGGTGTTCCAGGTGACCGACGGCGATATCGCCGCGGTGCTTACGGCGATGGTGCATGCACCGGAGTTTACCGCATCGCTGAAGCCGGGCGCCAAGTTCAAGGATCCGGTGCAATACATCTTCTCGGCCGTGCGGCTGGCGTATGACGACAAGGTGATCCTGAATACCTTGCCGGTCCAGTCCTGGCTCAATCGGCTCAGCGAAGGATTGTTCAATCACGATACGCCCGACGGCTATGCGATGACCTCGGCGTCCTGGAACGGGCCGGGGCAAATGATGCTGCGCTTTGAAATCGCGCGGCAAATCGGGTCGGGCTCTTCCGGCCTGTTCAAGCCCGACGTCCCGAATGCGGCGGATCAACCCGCATTCCCGTTGATCGAGAACGCGCTCTACTTCAACGGGCTGCGGCAGACCCTGGGGCCGGGCACGCTTGCGGCGCTCGATCAGGCGATCTCGCCGCAGGATTGGAACACGCTCTTTCTGTCATCGCCCGAGTTCATGCGGTGACCGCAGTGGAGGAATCCCCATGATGAATCGCCGTGATCTGATCAAGGCATTTGCCGCGGCAGCCCCGCTGACGGTCGCCGGCCGGGTCTGGGCCGCACCTGCCACCGATGCGCGGCTCCTGGTGGTGTTTCTGCGCGGCGCCTACGATGCCGCCAATGTGGTCGTGCCGGTGTCGAGCGACTTCTACCATAATTCGCGGCCCACGCTCGGCATTGCCAGGCCCGACGGCGGCAATCCCAATGCGGCGCTGTCGCTTACCGCGGACTGGGGGTTGCACCCGGCGCTGCGGGACAGCCTCTATCCGCTCTGGGCGAAGCGAGAAATCGCCTTCATTCCCTTTGCCGGCACCTCCGACGATCTGACGCGCAGCCACTTCGAAACCCAGGACACGATCGAGCTCGGCCAGTCCGTCGGCGGCTCCCGCGACTATCGTTCGGGCTTCATGAGCCGGCTCGCCGCGGAGCTTGCGCGCGCCAAGCCGATCTCCTTTACCGACCAGCTTCCGCTGATCTTCCGCGGCAAGTCCCAGATTCCGAATATCGGGATCAACAGCGTCGGCAAACCCGGCGTCGACGACCGGCAGGCCAGGCTCATCAAGAACATGTACGAGCAGAGCGACCTGGCGTCCTCGGTGTCGGAAGGCTTCAGGATTCGCGATGACGTCTACAAATCGGTATCGGAGGAAATGACGGCGGCCAATCGTGGCGCGGTTTCTCCGCGCGGCTTCGAACTGTCGGCGCGGCGTATCGGCCGGCTGATGCGCGAGCAGTTCAATCTCGGCTTTGTCGATGTCGGCGGGTGGGACACCCACGTCAATCAGGGAGCGGCCACCGGTTATCTGGCCGACCGCCTCGGCGAGCTCGGGCGCGCGCTCGCGGGATTTTCCGAGGAGATCGGCCCGGCGGGATGGAGGGATACGGTGGTCGTGGTGATTTCCGAGTTCGGACGCACCTTCCGCGAGAACGGCAATCGCGGCACCGATCACGGCCACGGCAGTGTCTATTGGGTGATGGGCGGCGGCATCAATGGCGGCCGCATGCTCGGCGAACAAGTCAAGGTCGAGCAGCCGGCGCTTTTTGAGAATCGCGACTATCCCGTCCTGACCGACTACCGGGCGATGTTCGCAGGCCTGTTCGAGCGCATGTTCGGGCTGGACAACGCCAGCGTTCATCGCATCTTCGCCGGCGTCCAGCCGGCGGAATTGGGACTGGTCTAGCCAGGCCGGTAGTCCCGATGAGGGGATGCGCTCGCTACGCGCCGGGGCCAAGCCCCAAACTCGCATAAATCCGCCGTGCATAGGCGCCGAACGCATCGGTGGTCTTGATCGGCAGCGCGCGCGGGAACGGCAGGTCGATCGGGAAATATTCGGCCATGCGCGCTGGCCCAGCGGTGAGTACGGCGCAATGCGAGGCGAGGAAGACGGCTTCCTGGATGCTGTGGGTGACGAAGATGATGGTCTTGCCGCTCTCGCGCCAGATCCGCAGCATCTCCAGGTTCATCTGCTCGCGCGTCAGCGCGTCGAGCGCGCCGAACGGCTCGTCCATCAGGATCAGTTTGGGGTCGTGGACGAAGGCGCGCGCGATCGCGGTGCGCTGCTGCATGCCGCCGGACAATTGCTGCGGATATTTTTCCTCGTAGCCGGAAAGCCCGACCAGATTGAGCAGGTCGCGCGCGCGGGATCGCGCGGCCTTCATCGGCAGGCCGACGATCTCGGCGGGCAGCAGCACATTGTCGAGGATGGTCCGCCATTTCAACAGCAGCGCCTGCTGGAACACCATCCCGATGTCGCGCGCGGGATCGAAGGAGTTGCGAGAATTGCCGATCTGGATGGTGCCGCCGTCGGCGTCGTGGAGCCCGGCCAGAATCTTCAGCACCGTGGTCTTGCCGCAGCCGGACGGGCCGACCAGCGAGATCAGCTCGCCCTCGCTGACGTCCATGGTGACGTCGGAGACGGCCAGAAATTCCTGGCCGCGCGCGCGATAGACCTTGCGCACATTGCGCAGGCGGATGAACAGCTCCCGCGGCTCGCTCATGCGAGCCATCTTTCCAGATTGGCCCCGACAAAATCGTCGTCGGAAAGATCGGCATGCTCGTTGCAGACGCGATCGATCTCCTCGATCTGGCCGGGGCTGAGGCCCTCAGCGGGATCGAGGCACCAGAGTCCCTGCATCAGGCCCTGGCGCCGCAGGATCTCGTGGCAGCCGGCGATGCAGCCGTGGAAGTTGTTGGCGACGTCGAAGAACGCACTGTTGCAGTCGGTGACGCGGGCATCGAGCGCCAGGAGATCGGCCGGCACCGCCGCCTTGCCGCGCGCGGCCTTGCACATCTCGAACTGTTTGATCGCACTCGCGGTCCATACCGACCAGTGGCCGAGCAGGCCGCCCCGGAAATAAGCGCGCGTGGTGACGCCCTTGTCGCGCAGGTCGAACGGCAGCGAGAGGTCGAGCAGGATGTGGTCGTCATTGCCGGTATAGAGCGCGATGCGGTCGAGCGCGCCTGCGGCGGCGACGCCGCGCAGCACGTCGAGCGTGCGATAACGGTTGAACGGCGCGACCTTGATGGCGATGACGTTGTCGATTCCGGCAAAGCGCCGCCAGAAATCCGCGCTGAGGACGACGCCGCCGACGGCCGGCTGCAGATAGAACCCGACCAGCGGAATCTCGCGCGCCACCGCCTCGCAATGGGCGATGATTTCGTGTTCGCTGGCGGATTTCATCGCGGCCAAACTAAGCAGCCCCGCGTGATAGCCGATGCCGCGCGCGACTTCCGCCTCGGCGACGGCCTGTTTGGTCGGGCCCGCAAGCCCCGCGACCAGCGCCAGCGGCCGCTTGGTCCAGCCCACCGCCGTCTCGGCGGCGAGCTCCAGCACTGGGCGATAAAGGCCGACGTCGCGGATCGCGAACTGCGTGGTATGGACGCCGACCGCCAGCCCGCCGGCGCCGGCGTCGATATAATAGCGGGTGAGCGCGCGCTGATGCATACGATCGAGGTTGCGATCGGCGTTCAGCGCCAGCGGATGCGCGGGGATCACCGTGCCGTCGGCGATCAGGCGCCGCACCTCGGATTCGATTTGGCTATGGTGCATGGCTGACATCCCTATCCATATTCCGGGCCGGCGACGGCGAACGGCAATTCGGTGCGCAGCGCGGCGACAGCGCTGAAGCGCATGCGCTGAAACGGCCGCTCGATGTTCCACCCGGAATCGGTCAGGCCGTTCAGGAATGGCTGCTGTTCGTAGACAGCGTCGATCAGCAGCGGCCCGCTTTCGGAGGACACGATCTCATTGACCAAGGCCAGCGCCTGTTCCGGGCCGTTCGCGAGCAACGGGCCGATGTGCCGCGCCTTCCGGCCATCACGGACGAGCGCGAACGCGTCGCCGTTTGACAGCAGCCGGGAGCCGGGACGTCCGCTGAGCTCGGTCAGCAGAGCAACGCGGTCGAATCCCATCGCGCCGCGGTCGAGCGCGGTTAATTTCTCGATACCGATCGCCGACAGCGATGCTTCGGCTTTGGTCGACCCCGCCTGCTCGAACCGCAACCGTCGCAGCTGCAGCGTCGGCCTGAATCCGAGGGGACCATAGACCATGGCGCCCGCCGGCGTCGCGTCGAGCCACGTCGTCAACCCTCGTTCGGCCGCGGCAGCGAGGCAGGCGTCGACCAGTCTGGTGGCGAGGCCGCGGCGGCGCCAGCTCTCGGTCACCAGCACCATGCTGATCCAGCCGTTGCCGGACGAGTAGGGCAGCAGCGCCGCGCTGGCGACGAGACGACCGTCATTGTCGCGAACGCCGAACACAGTTCCCTGGTCAAGGAAAAAACGCCAGTCGGCCTCGTTCTGATCCCAGTGCGCTTCCGTTGAAAGCAGAAGTCCGGCGGGCGCGTCGCCCGGCCCGAGCCGGACGACGGCCGCCCGATCAGTATCGGCCATCGCGCACCTCGTATTTGGTGGGTTTTCCAAAACTCGGCATTGCGCGCGCGACCCAGTCCGCGGTCCATTTTATTAGCTGTTCGGTGTCGACGATCGGCGGGCCGAACAATTTCACTGCCTGAGAGGTGTCGGTGAGCCACGCCGTCGGCTCCTCCTTGCCGACGATGATGGGCTCGCGGCCGAGCCGCACGCCGAGCTTGGCGGCGAGATCACGCACGGCGAGGATTTCGTGGCCGCTGACATTGATCAGCGAGGTCGGCGTGTCGCAATGCGCGAGGCAGCGCAGTGCCTGTGAGGACGCATCGCCCTGCCAGATGAAATTGACATGGCCGAGGCTGACATCGATCGGCTTGCGGTTGAGGATCTTGCTTGCGATGTCGTGCAGCACGCCGTAACGCATGTCGATGGCGTAATTCAGCCGGAACAGCCGGCCCGGGGTCGAGAACTTCCGCGAGAAATATTCGAACATGCGCTCGCGACCAACGCAGGATTGCGCATATTCGCCGGGCGGATTGGGCGCCATGCTCTCGTTCGAACCCTTGCCGTCGACCGGTACGAACGGGTAGACGCAGCCGGTCGAGAACGCCACGATGCGCGAATGACAAAAAGCCTGCGCGACCAGCGCGGGCACATGCGCGTTCATCGCCCAGGTCAGCGACAAATCGCCTTCCGCGCCGAATTTGCGCCCGGCCATGAACACGATGTTTCTGACATTCGGCAGCGCCTTGATGGCGGTCTCGTCGAGCAGGTCGCACGCGATGGTTTCGACGCCGCGGGCCTCCAGCCACGCTTTGGCGCCGGCTTCGCTGAAGCGCGCCACGCCGATAACGCGGCGGCCGGGCAGGGCGCCTTTTGCAAGGCCCGCCAGCGTCGGTCCCATCTTGCCGGCCACGCCGAGGATCATGAGGTCGCCGTCGATCTTTGAGAGGTCGTCGATCAGCGCCTGGCTCGGCCGGCACAGGAGATCGTCGAGGGTGGCGATATCGGGAATGGTTTCCGGCAGCGTGTCGCGCGTCAGCAGCATGTCTCTTCCTTCTTATCGCAGCCGCACGTCCCGGACCACGAACAGCCGTTCGAGGCCGAGCACCAGGCCGTAGAGCGCGACCCCGAGCAATGTCAGCAGCACCACCGCCATCACCATCGCCGGCGTATCGAGCGAGGACTGCACCTGGATCATGAGATAGCCGAGCCCGCGTTCGCTTGCGATGAACTCGCCAACGATGGCGCCGGCGACCGCGAGAATAGCGCCGACCTTCATGCCGGAGAACACATAAGGCAGCGCGCCCGGCAGCTGGATCTTGCGGAACAGCGTCCAGCGCGAGCCGCGCAGCGATTTGACGAGGTCGAGCAGGTCCGGCTCGACTTCGCTCAAGCCCCGCGCGGTGGTCAAAAGGATCGGGAAGAAGCAGATGCTGAATGCGATCAGGATGTTCGGAAAGATGCCATAGCTGAACCAGACGATGAACAGCGGACCCAGTGCCACTTTCGGGATCATGTTCAGCGTCACGAACAGCGGCAGCAGCAACAGGCTCACCAGCGGCGACCAGCAGAACACGACCGCCAGCGCCACGCCGACCAGAGCGCCCAGCGCAAAGCCGCCGAGGATTTCGACCGCCGTCACGGCGAGGTTGGAGAGCCAGGCATATTTCGTCGACCCCAGCGTCGCGACCGTCGCCAGCGGTGAGGGCAGGATGAATTTCGGCACGTGGAAGGCGTCGACCAGCAGCTGCCACAGCACGATCACGGCGAGATGCACGATCAGGATGATCGCGAACGTCCGGGCCGGTCGCATGCCGTCTGGGAACACCAAAATACTCCTGTCGCGCCCCGCCGGGGTAAGGGCGGCTCAGCCTATCCCTTTACGTGACGTCTTTCAACTATATGGTTGATTAAGACCACGGTACCTTTGCCGTCATTGCGAGCGAAGCGAAGCAATCCATATCTCAGTGCGGCCGCTCGATGGATTGCTTCGTCGCTACGCTCCTCGCAATGACGGGAGTAAACTGGCGGCCAATCCGTCACGGCCTCAACGCCTGCATCACCAGATCAACCACATGCTTGCGGCGGGCGCGGCGGGCGGCGGGGCTGGACAGGTCCTTGCCGAAGATCGCCGACAGCGTCGGCGTGTTGGAGAAGAAGAAATAGCTCAAGCCCGCGATCGAGATGTAGAGATGCACGGGGTCTACCCCCTTGCGAAAAGTTCCGTCCCGCACGCCCTGCTTGAGGATCTTCGAGACCATGCTGACCAGTGGCGAATGCATGTCTTCGATCCGCGGCGAGGCGCGGACGTGCCGGGCGCCGTTGCGGTTTTCATCGTTGAGCAGCACGATGAAATCCGGATGCAGCGCGAGGTGATCGAACGAACTCTCGATCAGCTTGCGAATGGCGCGTTCGGGCGGCACCCCCTCGAGGTTGAGCGTGCGCTCCTGGGCGCGGATTTCCTCGTAGACCCATTCGAGTACCGCCAGATACAGCGCGTCCTTGTCGCCGAAATAGTGATAGACCAGCTGCTTGTTGACGCCGGCGCGTGCTGCGATCTCGTCCACCCGCGCGCCGGCCAGGCCGCTTCTGGCGAATTCGCGCCGCGCCGCCGTCAGCAGTTTCTGGCGGGTGGCGACGGGGTTGCGGCGCTGCGGCTTCGTGGCGGTTGATCGTCGTTTGGGCATTTCCAACCAGACAGTTGACAATTCGATCCGTCCCTTGTTGCATTGGTAAACCGGCGGGGCTGCGACGACAAGGCCGTCAGGTCTCGGCCGCAGGCGATCCACCGCAGAGCGAGGAGAGGTCCATGAAGCGTTTCGGGATGGCAGGACTGGCGCTCGCGCTGCTGGCGCACGCCGCTCCAGCGGCTGCCGGCGAATCTGTCAACCTGATCCTGAACTGGACGCCGACCGCAGATCACTCGCCGTTCTATTACGCCAGGGCGCAGGGCTGGTACGAGAAGGCCGGCATCGATCTCACCATCGAGACCGGCAAGGGCTCCGGCGTCTCGGCACTGAAGGTCGGCTCCGGCGGCTCTCCGTTTGGAATTGCCGATCTCGCCACCATGCTGGTGGCGCGCAGCAAAGGCGCCGACGACGTGGCGCTGATGAGCATCTACGCCAACACCGGGCAGACCTTCTACTGGCTGAAGAGTTATGGCGTGAACGGGGTGAAGGATTTTCCGACCCACAAAATAGGCAATCCGCCGGGCGACGCGTCGCGCGTGATGTGGCCGGCCTTTGCGAAAGCGGCGGGGATCGCGCCGGACTCGGTGAATTTCGTCAATGTCGGGCCGACCGCCAAGATCGCGGCGCTGAAGAGCCACACCGTCGATATCATCAGCGATTTCTACAACGAGCACGACCTGAAGGTGATCGAGTTCGGCGCCGATCTCGGCTATGTCAACTGGAAGGACATCGGGCTCAATCCCTACGGCAATTCGCTGATCGTCAACGGCGCTTACCTGCAGAAACATCCGAAACTGGTCGAGGATTTCGTCAGGATCAGCCAGAAGGCGTTTTCAGCCTGCGTCGCCGATGTCACGCCCTGCCTGAAGGCACTGCTCGACCAGGTGTCGGGTCTCGACCAGGAAAACCAGCAGCGCCAGTGGGAGCGAATAAAGTTCCTGATGACCGACGATTTCACCACCACCAAGGCGCTGGGCTGGATCGACGGCGAACGGATGAAGAAGGACTACGAGCTGGTGCAGACCTATCTCGGCATGGAGAAGCCGTTCAACGTCGAGGACGCGTTTACGACGAAACTGCTGGACCCGTCGGTCAAGATGGACGCCAGCAAGGTGAAGAAGTGAGCTTTCGTTGTTTTCTCGCCCGCTCGCCGTATGGAGGTAGCGCCGTAGCGCACGATCGCCGACTCATCCTGCCTCGCGGCGCATCTGGCGTGTGCGTACCAAGATGGCTGAAAATCGTACCCGGCCCGCGCGAAGTGTTATACCTCTCGCCGCGCGCGGGGAGAGGGAGAAGGTGTCAACGCTCCGCGTCCTAAAAATAAAACATACCTCCAGGGAGGACCGCACTATGACCGCAGCAGCTGCCGCCGAAACCCCCAAGGATGCCTCCGCCTCCGTCATTGCGCAGCAAGCGGCGATGCTAAACGCGCTCCCGTTCTCCGACACCGCCGATTTCGATGACGCCGCGCGCGGTTTCATGGGCACGCTGGACCATGCGCGGATCGAGACTGCGCAAGGGCGCGTGGTCTGGAGTCTCGAGCCCTACGGTTTCCTGTCGGACGAGAAGGCGCCCTTAACCGTCAACCCGAGCCTCTGGCGGCAGTCACGGCTGAACATGCAGCACGGACTGTTCGAAGTGGTGCCCGGCGTCTACCAGATCCGCGGACTCGACATTGCCAACATGACGCTGATCGAGGGCGACACCGGCGTGATCGTGGTGGACACACTGACCTCGATCGAAGGCGCGCGCGCCGCGATGGAGCTTTACTTCAAGCACCGCGGCTTGCGTCCCGTCGCGGCGGTGATTTTCACCCACACCCATACCGATCATTGGGGCGGCGCGCGCGGCGTGCTGGAAGAGGACGCGCTGGCGAGCGGCCGCGTGCCGATCATCGCGCCCAATCTGTTCATGGAGCACGCGGTGTCCGAAAACATCATCGCCGGGCCCGCGATGCTGCGACGCGCGCAATACCAGTTCGGGCCGTTCCTGGCAAAAGGGCCGCGCGGGCAGGTCGATTGCGGCCTCGGCAAGTCGATGGCCGCGGGCTCGGTGGCGCTGTTGCGCCCTTCCGACCTCATCATGGAGACCGGCGACAGGCGCATCATCGACGGGCTCGAATTCGAATTCCAAATGGCGCCGAACTCCGAGGCGCCGGCGGAGATGCACTTTTATGTGTCGCGCTACAAGCTCGTGAACCTCGCCGAAAACTCCACGCATAATTTCCATAATCTGCTGCCGTTCCGCGGCGCCGATGTGCGCGACGCGCTGGCCTGGTCGAAATATCTCGGCGAAGCCCTTTCGATGTGGGGCGGCAAGGCCGAGGCGATGTGCGGCCAGCATCATTGGCCGGTGTGGGGCCAGGCGCGCATCGACACCATGATCCGCCAGCAGCGCGATCTTTATAAGTTTGCGCACGACCAGACCATCCGCCTGATGAACCACGGCCTGACGGCGACCGAGATCGCCGAAACGATAAAACTGCCGGCGAGTCTCGAAGGCGCCTGGCACACGCACGGCTATTACGGCCACATCCGGCACAATGTGAAGGCGATCTACCAGAAATATCTCGGCTGGTACGACGCCAATCCCGTGCATCTCGATCCCTTGCCGCCGGTCGAAGCCGGCAAAAAATATGTCGAATACATGGGCGGCGCGGCGATGATCCTCGATCGCGCGCTCGCGGATTTTGCCAAGGGCGAATTCCGCTTCGTGGCGCAGGCGGTCAGCCATCTGGTGTTCGCCGATCCCGACAATGCGGCTGCCCGCGCGCTGCTCGCCGACACCTTCGAGCAGCTCGGCTATGCCGCCGAGAGCGCGACCTGGCGCAACGCTTATCTGTTCGGTGCGCAGGAATTGCGCCAGGGCATGCCGAACGCGCCGCCGCGCCCGCCGATGCCGCGCGAGACGCTCGCCGCGCTGCGCACCGGGCAGCTCTGGGACGTGCTCGGCGTCCGCCTCAACGGCCCGAAGGCCGAGGGCAAGCACATCGTGCTAAACTGGAGTTTCAGCGACACCGGCGAGACGTTTATGCTGACACTCGAAAACTGCGCACTGACCTATCTCGAGGGCGCCCAGGCCGCGACTGCCGACGCCAGCTTTACGCTGGCGCGCGCGACGCTCGATGAGGTCATTGCCAAACAGACGTCGTTTCCTGAAGCCGTCGCCGCCGGCAAGATCACCTTCACCGGCAACGCGATGCGGCTGGCGGAACTGATGGCCCTGATGGACGAATTCCCGCGCATGTTCGAGATCGTCGAGCCGAAGCGCACGGCGGTGATCTGAGGGGATCGCGCGCGTCCGTCGTTCCGGACGAAACCGCAAGGACATTCACGAGCTTACAACGGGTTATGAGCACAGAGCCTGTCGGCGAACGGGTACCGAATGGCCTCGGCCTTGCGCAACGGGTATCCCTCTGGCACCGTCGGCGGTCCTTGCGTAAAAATGGGGGACACCGGGCCGCTTCAACGCCCGGCAAAAATTGGGGAGGAGATGACCGCATGTTTTCGCACGTGATGATCGGTACCAACGATCTGGAAAAGGCCAAGTCATTCTATGACGCGTTGCTCGGAACGCTCGGCGTTCCCCCGGGACGGGTCGACCGCCATCGCATTTTCTACATGACCAAGACCGGCGTGTTCTCGGTATCGAAGCCGATCGACGGCAAGCCCGCGACATCCGCCAATGGCGGCACCATCGGCTTTTGCCGCCAGCTCGCCCGAGCAGGCCGACGCCTGGCACACCACCGGCATCGCCAACGGCGCCAAGACCTGCGAAGACCCGCCGGGCGTGCGCGAAGGCCCCGCGGGCAAATTCTATCTCGCTTACCTGCGCGATCCCGACGGCAACAAGCTCTGCGCGATGCACCGGATGGTGTGAGGGCGTTTCGCGGAGGCGGTGGGCGATTGGGCGGATTAGCGAAAGCGTAATCCGCCGTTCGAGCGGCTGGTTTGGCGGGCGGACCGGCGGCCCGTCACCCCATCTACGCAATCAGATTTATGCGCATGTTCGGAGACCGTCATTGCGAGCGAAGCGAAGCAATCCAGCTTTCTTTCTTGCTGCACGATGGATTGCTTCGCTTCGCTCGCAATGGCGGCTTTAGAATCTTCACCCTTGGTCGTTGAAGGTTTGAATCGGGAATTACGCCAGCCCCAAGACCCAATAGCCTCATGGTTCGTCATGCCTGGACCAGCCCGGCCATGACGAGAGAGTGTGCCCCGCCTCAAATCCCCAGATACGCCGCCTGCACCTGCTTGTTGCCGGCAAGTTCAGCGCTGGTGCCGTGCATGATGACGTTGCCGCTTTCAAGCACATAGGCGCGCTGCACCAGCGACAGCGCGCGGCTGACGTTCTGCTCGACCAACAGGATCGCGGTGCCCATCTTGTGGATCTCGCCGATCTTCTCGAAGGTCACGTCGGTCATGACGGGCGCAAGGCCGAGCGAGGGTTCGTCGAGCATCAGCAGTTTCGGCTTCAGCATCAACCCGCGGCCGACGGCGAGCATCTGCTGCTCGCCGCCGCTCATGGTGCCGGCGAGCTGGGTGCGGCGCTCGGCGAGCCGCGGGAAGATGCTGTAGACGAGCTCCAGCGTGCGGCTGCGCTCGGCCTTGGCCTTCGGCACATAGGCGCCGATCTCGAGATTCTCGTGCACCGTCATGTCGGGAAATACCTGGCGTCCCTCCGGCACATGCGCGATGCCGAGTTCCGGGATTCGATATGGCGGAAACGACGCCAGATCGGTGCCGTCGAAGGTGATGATGCCGGCCTTCAGTTTTACCAGGCCCGAAATGGCGCGCAGCGTCGTGCTCTTGCCGGCGCCGTTGGCGCCGAGCAAGCCGACGGCCTCGCCTGCGCCGATCTCGATGGCGACGCCGGAGATCGCGGGCACCGAGCCGTAACTGGCGCTGACGCCTTGCAGCTTGAGCATCAGGCCTCTCCCGCCGCTTGTGGGTGCACATAGGAGCCGAGATAGGCGCGGATCACCTCCGGATTTTCCACGATCTCCTTCGGCGTTCCCTCGGCGATCTTCTGGCCGTGATCGAGCACCACGATGTGACGGGCGACCGCCATGATGGCGCGCATCACGTGCTCAACGATGACGATGGTGAGGCCGCGCTGCGAAAGCTTGCCGATCAGGGCCACAGCCTGGTCGATCTCGGACGGATTGAGTCCGGCCATGACTTCGTCGAGCAGCAGGAGCCGGGGCTGCGTCGCCAGCGCGCGGGCCATCTCCAGCCGGCGCTGATCGATGGTGGTGAGATCCTTGGCCGCGGTCTGCGCGCGCGCCGAGAGGCCGGTGAATTCGATCGCCTCGCGCGCCATGTCGCGCGCCACGGCGACATGCCTGTCGCGCAGGAAGGCGCCGGTCATGACGTTGTCCAGCACGGTCATGGCGCCAAACGGCTTTGCGACCTGGAAGGTGCGGGCGAGGCCCAGGGCGCAGATGTCGTGCGGTTTCAAGCCGACGATCTCGCGGCCGAACGCCAGCACCGAACCCTGGTCGGGCCGGTGGAAGCCGGTGATGAGATGAAAGCTCGTGGTCTTGCCGGCGCCGTTGGGGCCGATCAAGGCGACGGTCTCGTTTTCCTTCACGGTGAAGGAGACGTCCTGCACGGCGCGCAGGCCGCCGAACTTCTTGCTGAGGTTACGAATGACGAGAGCGTCTGCCATGCAAATGCCCTTACGCCCGCGCCGGTTTGCGGTGGCGCCGCCAGACTTCGCCGATCATCCCCATCAACCCGGTCGGCCGCCACAGGATCACCGCCATCAGGATCAGGCTGTAGACGGTAAGCTGCACGCCGCCGATCGAACTGCCGAGCCAGCTCTGCAGCAGCGTCGAGGTGGTCTCCAGCAGCACCGTGCCGATCACCGGACCCCACAGCGTGCCGATGCCGCCGACGATCGAGACCAGGGCGGCTTCAATCGAGATGTTGAAGGAGAATGCCGTCGCGGGATCGATGAAGTAGATGTACTGCGTGTAGAAGGTGCCGGCGAGCGCGGTGAGGAACGAGGAGATCATGTAGATGTCGCGCTTCATCCTGGGCGCGTTGACGCCGATCGCTTCGGCCGCGTCCTCGTCCTCGCCGATGGCGACGAGGTAATAGCCCATCCAGGAGCGCTCGATCAGGTAGGTGATGACGAGGCCGGTGATCAGCAGGCCGAGTACGACGTAATAATACGCCGCCTTGCTCTCGAACTGCATCATCAGCGGCGCATTGCCCAGGTTCGGAATGGTGGTGCCCTCGGCGCCCCAGGCGAAATCGCGGAACTTCAGGAAGATCAGCATCAAGGCCTGCGCGGTCGCGATGGTGGCGATGGTGAAATAGGGGCCGCGCAGGCGGAAACACAGCCAGCCGATCGGCAGGCTCGCCAGCATCGCCACCACGCCGCCGGCGATCATGCCGATCCACGGCGAGATGCCGAAATCGATCTGCAGGATGGTCGAGGTGTAGGCGCCGAGCCCGAAATAGGCGGCGTGTCCCAGCGACAGCTGCTTGGCGTAACCGCCCATCAGGTTCCAGGCGGTGCCGATGAAGGAGAACAGGAGGATGCGGATGAAGATGTCGATCGCAAACGAGCTCTTCACCACCAGCGGCAGCGCGATCAGGATCGCGATCCCGAGCGCGAGCAGGCCGAGGATCCGCGCGTTGAGGCCATGGGTGATCATCGCGCCCTTCCTCCGCCGAGCCCGGTCGGTTTGAACGCGAGCGTGAACAGCAGCATGGCGAACACCACGATCAGCCCGGAATCGGCGCCGACATATTGGACGCCCAGCGACTCGGCGACGCCCATCATCAGGCTCGCCACCAGCGCGCCGGGCACGTTGCCGAGCGTGCCCAGCACCACGGCGACGAAGGCCATCAAGACAAACACCTGGCCCACGAAAGGATAGGCCGAATAGAACGGCATCAACAGCGAGCCGGCGGCGCCGGCCAAAGCAAGCGCAATTCCGAGCGCGACGCAGAACACGCGGTTGGGGTTGATGCCCATCAGCATCGCCACGTCGCGATTCTGCGCCGCCGCGCGCATCGCCTTGCCGAGATCGGTGGTGTGCAGGAACACCCAGAGCGCGCCGCTCAGCGCCATCGCCACCACGAAGGCGATCAGTTTGGCGACAGGGATATAAAGCCCGCCGAGATGGAAGGCTTCATCGGAGTAAGACGTATGGACGGTGCGGTAATTCGCGCTGAACAGCATCAGCGCGAGGTTCAAGAGCAGCAGCGACAGCGCAAAAGTCAAGAAGATCTGCGGCATGTCGTTGGGGCCGAGCACCCGGCGGATCAGGAAGTGCTGGATCAGCACGCCGACCACGAACAGCGCCGGCATGGTCACGAACAGCGAGAGCAGGGGGTCGACGCCGAGGTAGGTGAAGAGGAAGAAGGAGAGATACATGCCCAGCATCACGAATTCGCCCTGGGCGAAATTGACGATCTTGACCACGCCGAAGATCAGCGTGACGCCGATGCTGACGAGCGCGTAGATGCCGCCGATAAGCAGGCCGTTGATGACGGCCTGGGCCACTGTCTCCCACATCTGACTTGACCGATTTCAGGTTTTCATCAGCGGCTTGCGGGCGTCTTCCTTGGGGAAGACGCTGACGAGATCGCCGTTCTGCCACTGCACGCCGACCGGATGGCCGTAGATGTTCTTGCCGTCGGGTCCGAACTTCACCTTGCCGCCGGGCACCATCGCCGCGTAGCCGGATGAGACATCGAGCGTCGACAAGGCTTCGCGGACTTTTTGCGGATCGGCGGACGCAGCGCGTTCCAGCGCATCGGCCAGCATGAAGGTCTGCGCCACCAGGCCGCCGGCATATTCGAACAGGAATTCGCCGCTGCGCTTCTTGTATTCGGCGTTTACCTTCTCGCAGTTGGCATCCATGTCGTGGTTCCAGTGCGCCACGCCTTGCAGACCATCCGCCAGCTTGCCGACGTTCTTATAGAAATCCGGAATGACAAAACCGCCTGAGCCGCCGTTGATCGCGATATTGAGGCCGAATTGCTTGATGGTCCGAACGATCAGGATCAGGTCGTTCAGATAGGAGACCGAGAACAGTGCGTTGGCGCCTGACGATTTGACCTTGTTGATCAGCGGGCTCGCGTCGGTGAAGCCGGCCGAATAGGGCTCGAACATCACGATCTCGACGCCTTCCTTCGGCGCCAGTTCCTTCAGGCCGTTCGAGGTCGAGGTGCCGAACGCGGTGTTCTCGAAGATCACCGCGACCTTCGGGGTGTCGCTGACGAGCTTCGCCATCTGCAACTGCGCCTGGGCGAACTGCGAGGCACGCGCGAACGGGGTAAAGGTATAGGTGCGTCCCTTGTTGAGTTGGTCCGAGCTCGAGCCCGTGATCAGCGGCACCTTGGCGCGTTCCGCCACTTCGCTGGCGATCAGGGTCAGCGCGCTGGCGTAGCAGCCGTGGATCGCCGACAACTTGTTGCCGGTGATGAGGCGGTCGGTTTCGGTGCGCGTCACCGTGGTGTCGCTTTGCACGTCGGAAATGATCAGATTGAGCTTGGCGCCGCCGAGCGACTTGATGCCGCCGGCCTCGTTGACCATCTCGACCGCGAGCTTGGCGGCGGCGACGCAGCCGACGCCGATCTGCGCCATGCTGCCGGTGGTCGGATAGAGCGCGCCGATATTGATGGCGTCGGCGGCCCAGCCCCGCAGCGGAACCGCGCCGAAGGCGGTAGCGGCAAGGATGCCGCCGGTCTTTTGCAGGAATTGGCGACGGCTTTGTCCCTTGGAACGGGTCCGGCCGGAGCCCGCATTATTAATGACGGATTTCTGACGGTCTTTTTTCATGGCTTCCCCCCGCGCGCTGCCGGTCCAGGCCTCTGGCCGGTCGTTTTGTTATTTGGCTGAGCTTGCGAGCATAAGAACACGTAATTCGCCAAGTTAAAAGCGGAGATCGGCAAAGTTTTCGCGCCGCCAACCGGCGATGAATGTGCGCTGCAACATGGGTTGGGCGGATCCTGAGCTGCAATTCCGACTGCGCACACCCGTGGAAGGCCATCCCCGCCCACGGCACATTATTGGCAATCCGGCCGCACCTCCGCACCCCCGGCGGGCGCGGAGCGGAAAAGCGAGCAGCTATTCGGCGCTGCTCACCAGCTTGATGCGCGGCGCGGCGGCCTCCATCAGGCTGCGATAGGCGGCAAGATAGTCGAGCGCCATGCGGCGCGCGGTGAAGCGCGCCTCGAACTGTTTTCGGATCGCGGGCCGGCTCAGGCCCGACAGGCGATCGACCGCGGCGACCGCGCTGGTTTCATCTTCGACCACGAAGCCGGTCAGCCCGTCATCGATAATCTCCGCCACCGAGCCGCGGTTGTAGGCGATGACAGGTGTGCCGCACGCCATCGCCTCGATCATGACGAGACCGAACGGCTCCGGCCAGTCGATCGGAACCAGCAGCCCGATAGCGCCGCTCAAAAACTCCGGCTTCTCGGTGTCGCCGATCTCGCCAATGAAGTCGACCAGCGGATTGTTCTCGATCAGCGGACGAATGAGTTCATCGTAATAATCCTGATCGGCGCGATCGACCTTTGCCGCGATCTTCAGCGGAATCCCGCAGCGCATGGCGATCTTGATGGCGCGATCGACCCCTTTTTCCGGTGCGATGCGGCCGAGCACGGCGAGGTAGTCTTGCCGCGCCGGTTGCGGCGTCAACAGGTTTTCCGGCAGGCCGTGATGGATGGTGTTCACCCAGTTGGCCTGTGGTACCGGCCGGCGCTGCGCGTTCGAGATCGAAATAACCGGCATTTTGAAAGTCGTGAACACCGGCTGGTGCTCCGGCAGATCGAGGCGGCCGTGCAGGGTCGTCAGAAACGGGGTCGGCTGACGGGAGAACAGCGAGAACGGGTAGTAGTCGAGGTGGAAATGCAGGAAGTCGAATTCCTCGTCGTCGCATTTCTGTCGGACGCGCTCCAGCATCACCATGTGCAGCGCGTTGGGATCGCGCACCGCGCCGTCGAGGCGCAGCGCCTTCGGCCAGGTCGCATCGAGTTTCGCCGAGGTGTGGGAATCGCCGCTAGCGAATAGCGTGACGTCGTGTCCCAAAGTCACCAGTTCCTCGGTCAGCCAATGCACGACCCGTTCGGTGCCGCCATAAAGTTTAGGGGGAACGGCCTCCGTCAACGGGGCAACCTGCGCGATGCGCATCTTACCGTCTCCTTGTGATCATGAGTGAATAACAGCCCGCTTTGCGATGGCACCGGCATGCCGCGAAAGGAACGTTTTTGCATCTGCGAAGTTCCCCTCGAGACACCCAGTTCTTCCGCATCGTGGTCTTGCTGATGCCATCTCGCCTACTCAGAGTCCTGTCAGCGGCAGCGTCGTTGCCAACGGATTGTTGCATCGTGATGGCAGCAGGACGGGAACCGAAAGCCGGCTCCGGCATTCGATGGTAGTGAACCGGTCCGGTTAGGGTTTCTTCCAGGGGTTTTTACAATACATGGACAATCTTTCAGGTTACGCCCATCGTCCGTTCGCCTTCGTGCTGCGCTACTTGCGCCAGCGTCTTTCCTCGCACATCGTCATCCTGCTGTCGGTCGTTGCGGCGGTTGCATGTTCGGTAGGCACGCAATACGGCGTGAAGGCCCTGGTCGACGGATTGTCGGCGGGAACTTCCCACGCCGGCAGCGTATGGCTGGCATTCATTTTCCTCATGTCGCTGATCGCGGCGGATAATTTCCTGTGGCGGATCGCGAGTTGGACCGCGAGCTTCACATTCGTGGGGGTGACCGGCGATCTGCGCCGCGACATCTTCCGTCATCTGACCGGCCACGCGCCGAGCTATTTTTCCGACCGGTTGCCGGGCATGCTGACCAGCCGCATTACCGCGACGTCGAACGCGGTCTACACGGTAGAGAACATGTTCGTGTGGAACGTGCTGCCGCCGTGCATGGCGACGATCGCGGCGATTGCCCTGATTGGAACCGTCAGCCTGCCGATGGCGGCCGGGCTGATCGTCATCGCCGGCGCCATGGTGGTGGCGATGTTCCGCCTGGCGGCCGCGGGCAAGCCGTTGCACGACGATTTCGCCAACAAGGCCGCTGCCGTCGACGGCGAAATGGTCGACGTCATCAACAACATGCCGCTGGTGCGCGCGTTCTGCGGATTGCGGTATGAGCATGACCGGTTCGATGCGACCGTCGACAGGGAACTCACGGCGCGGGGACGCAGCCTGCGCTATCTGGAGAAACTCCGGCTGCTTCACGCCGGCATCACCGTTCTGCTGACCATTGCGCTGCTGGCCTGGGCCATCATGCTGTGGCAGCGCGGTGGCGCCACCACCGGCGACGTCGTGCTGGTCTGCACGCTCGGGCTTTCCATCCTGAGCGCGACGCGCGATCTCGCGGTGGCCCTGGTCGACGTCACCCAGCATGTCGCCCGCCTGACCGAAGCGATCGCCACGCTGCTGCTGCCGCACGAACTGCGCGACCACCCCGAAGCCGAACCTCTGGTCAGGAGCGGTGCTGCGATTGCCTTCAACAATATTTCCTTCCGCTATCCCGGCGGGATCAAAGTGTTCGAGAAATTCAGCCTGCGTCTGCAGCCCGGGCAGCGGGTCGGGCTGGTCGGTCATTCCGGGGGTGGTAAATCCAGCCTGTTCGTGCTGCTGCAGCGGTTCTATGACGTTCAGCAGGGCAGCATCACGATCGACGGCCAGGACATCGCCAAGGTCACGCAAGAGAGTTTGCGCGAGGCGATCTCGGTGGTGCCGCAGGACATCTCGCTGTTCCAGCGATCGATCCTGGAGAATATCCGCTATGGCCGACCGAACGCGACCGACGACGAGGTGCTGCGCGCGGCGATCGCGGCGCGCTGCGATTTCGTCGAAACCCTGCCCGAAGGGCTCGCCACCATGGTCGGCGATCGCGGCGTCAAGCTGTCGGGCGGCCAGCGCCAGCGTATCGCGATCGCGCGCGCCTTCCTGAAGGACTCGCCGATCCTGCTGCTGGATGAAGCGACCGCAGCACTCGACAGCGAATCCGAGGAAGCGATCCGTGAGGCGCTCGGCCGCCTGATGCGCGGGCGCACCGTGATCGCGATCGCCCACCGGCTGGCGACGTTACGCAATTTTGACCGCGTGGTGGTGCTGAAGGGGGGTAAGATCATCGAAGACGGGCCGCCTGATCGCCTGATGCAGGGGCAGGGGCCCTACCGGGAGCTGGTAACTCAGGAAATGAGCCGGCTCGCCACAGTTACAACCCCAGCCGCGGCCTGATCACGGCCACCTATCCATTCGAGTTGCGTAAACCGAAGGGCTCGCGGGGGAGCCGATCGAGGTCACATGGCAGCCGAAGTCGTTACCCAGATCATGACCGCCCGGATCGTCGAAGAGGTCCAGGAATCGCCATTCTACATTCCGATGACCGGGCCCGCGGCACGGCCGCGGCGTTCGCTCAAGCATGATGACACCTTCATCGTACTCGACAGCCATGGCGACATCGGCGCTTCCGCCGGCGGGCCGGATGGGCTGTTCAACGCCGACACCCGCTATCTCGCCCGACTGGAACTCGTGCTGGACGAGGTCCAGCCGCTGCTGCTCGGCTCGAACATGCGCGACGACAATTCGGCATTGACGGTCGATCTCACCAACCCGGACGTCTATCGCAATGGCCGGATCGTGCTGCAGAAGGACATGCTGCACATCGTGCGCACCCTCTTCCTGTGGCGCGGAACGGCGTACCAGCGGATCGGCGTGCAGAACCATGGCGACCGCCCGGCGAGCTTCGATTTGACGCTATTGTTCGACAATGACTTTGCTGATCTGTTCGAGGTGCGCGGCGAAAAGCGCCCGCGCCGGGGCATCGGCTCCAGCAAATTGCTGGGCCCGACCGACGTCGTGTTCGAATACAGGGGACTGGACGATAAAGCGCGCGGTACCGCGCTGCATTTCGATCCCAGGCCGACGCGGCTTGCGGTGAACGCCGCGACCTATCATCTCGAGCTGTCGCAGCATGAGGTCGCCTCATTGTTCGTCGCCGTATCCTGCAACAAGCCGGTCGGCTTCAGGCCGGCGCCGTTCTTTCGCGGATTGCTGGCGCATCGCCGCGAAATGCGCCGCCATACGGCCGGCGCCGCCAGTATCGAAACCTCCAACAACATCTTCAACGAGGTGCTGTGCCAGTCGATGGCCGACCTCAACATTTTGACGACCGATACGCCGCAGGGGCGATATCCCTATGCGGGCATACCCTGGTATTCGACGACCTTCGGCCGCGATGGCATCATCACCGCGCTGCAAATGCTGTGGATCGACCCACGGGTCGCGCGCGGCGTGCTGCGCCGGCTCGCCTTCTACCAGGCGAAGTCGACCGATCCGCTCGCCGACGCCGAACCCGGAAAAATCCTGCATGAGATGCGCGGCGGCGAGATGGCGGCGCTGCGCGAGGTGCCGTTCGCGCAATATTACGGCAGCGTCGATGCGACGCCGCTGTTCGTGCTGCTGGCTGGCCTCTATGTCGAGCGTACCGGCGACGACGAGACGCTGATCGAATTGTGGCCGTCGATCGAAGCGGCGCTGGGCTGGATGGACGGGCCGGGCGATCCCGACCGTGACGGTTTCGTCGAGTATCAGCGCGCGTCGGAGCAGGGCCTTGCCAATCAGGGCTGGAAGGATTCCTACGACGCGATCTTCCATGCCGATGGCCGGCTGGCCGAAGGCTATATCGCGCTGGCGGAAGTGCAGGGTTACGTATTCGCCGCCAAGCGGCGGGCGGCGCGCTGTGCCCTGCGGCTCGGCAAGGCCGAGAGGGCGCAAGCGCTGGAGGTCGAGGCGGAGCAGCTCGCCGCGCGTTTCGAAGAAGCCTTCTGGTGTGAGGAACTCGGCACCTATGCGCTCGCGCTCGATGGCGAAAAGCAGCCGTGCAAGGTGCGGACCTCGAATGCCGGGCAATTGCTGTTCACCGGCATCGTCAGCGCGAATCGCGCCCGCATGGTCGCGGCCGACGTGATGCGTCCGCATTTCTTCACGGGCTGGGGCATCCGCACCGTGGCGCATGGCGAGGCGCGCTACAATCCGATGTCCTATCATAATGGCTCGATCTGGCCGCATGACAACGCGCTGATCGCGCTGGGGCTCGCGCGTTACGGTCTCAAGCATTCAGTCGCACATCTGTTCAGGGCGCTGTTCGACGCCGCCACCTACATGGATTTGCGGCGGTTGCCCGAGCTGTTCTGCGGTTTTCGGCGCGAGAAGCGGCGTGGACCGACACTCTATCCGGTCGCCTGTGCCCCGCAGGCATGGGCGAGTGCGACGCCGTTCACGCTGCTGGAAGCGGCGCTCGGGCTCGAATTCGACGCAGGCCGCGGCGAAATCCGGCTCCGCAACCCGCGTCTGCCGGCTTTTCTCAACGAGGTGGTGCTGCGCGATCTGCGATTGGGACCTTCAAGCGTCGATCTTCGGGTCAGTCGCCATGGCGACGACGTGTCGCTGGAGGTCCTGCGCACGCGCGGCCAGATCCAGGTGTCGATCGTACTGGCGCATTGAAGGCGGTGCTTGACCGGAGGAGGCCGTATGCGCGCAAGATATTTGATCAGTTTCGCCGCCGCTTTTGCCGTTTTGGCGGCAACCGCGTGGGCGCAAAATCAGCCGGCGCCACCGCAAGGCGAGGGCAACCCGCCGTCGTCGCCGAAGCAAAATACGGCGGCGCCGAAAACGCCGGCACCGCCGCCCTCCGTCACCATCATCGGGGCCAAGGAGGCGCACGGCGTGCTCGGCCGCGACGTCCGCAGCCCGACGGACGAGGACATGGGACATATCGTTGACGTCATCGTCGATCGCGCCGGCGTGGTGCGCGCGGCCGTCATCGATTTCGGCGGCTTTCTCGGCGTCGGCAGCCGGAAGATCGTCGTCGACTGGAACGCGCTGCACTTCGGGCACGTCGCGGACAAGGGCGACAGCATCACGCTGGAATTGACCAAGGAGCAGGTAAACGCAGCACCCGAATACAAGGAGGATCAGCCGATCGTGGTGCTTGGCGCAGCCGGCAGCCTGAAGCCGCTGCAGTTCGATTCGCAGTGAAGCTGAACGAACATGCGGTTTGCGCGCTCCTCCCATTCGATGGACCGGATTGATGATGACCGCCGTGTGCAAGCGACCGGCAGCAACGGCGGTTCGCCCCGGGTATCGGGACCGGTGACGCCCGAGCCAGCCGGCCCGTCGCGCCAGAGCTTGCGCGGCCTCGACTGGTTCATTTTCTTTCTCGCCGACGTGCAGACCGGCTTCGGCCCGTTCATCGCGGTCTACCTGACGACCCAGAAATGGACCCAAGCCGAAATCGGCCTGGTACTGTCGATCGGCGGCCTGGTGGCGCTGGTCGGGCAGATGCCGGGCGGCGCCATCGTTGATGCGGCCCGCTCGGAGCGGCTGATGGCGGGCCTTGCGGTCGCGACGATCGGGTTCAGCGCGCTCGGATATGCGGTATGGCCGATCTTTCCGGTCGTGGCGGCCGCGGCAACGCTGCACGCTGCCGCAAGCTGCGTCCTCGGCCCTGCGATCGCCGCGATCAGCCTTGGCCTGGTCGGGCCGTACAGGATGGGCGAGCGGCTCGGGCGCAACGCCCGCTTTGCTTCGCTGGGCAACGGAACCGCCGCGGCCGTGATGGGTACGGCGGGCTATCTGCTGTCGAGCCGTTCGGTGTTTGTCGTTACCTTCATCCTGGCTTTTCCGACCCTGCTCGCGCTCTCGCGTATTCGCGAGCGCGAGATCAATATCGTCCAGGCGCATGGCGCGGTGCTGCGCGAGGTGCCCGATGCCAAGGCGACGAGCGTGCTCAGCCTGGTGCGCCAGCGTCCATTGCTGATCTTCGCCGCCGCCGTGCTGCTGCTGCAACTCGCCAATTCGGCGATGCTGCCGCTGATGGCGGGCGTGGTGACGACCCGGTCGAGCCAGTGGGCGCCGGTGCTGATCGCCGCCTGTATCATCGTTCCGCAGGCGATCGTCGCGCTGGTGTCGCCGTCGGTCGGGGGCCTCGCGCAGGAGTGGGGGCGGCGGCCGCTGCTATTGATGGGGTTTGCCGCGCTGGCGGTGCGCGGCCTGTTGTTTGCGACCGTGCACGATCCTTATCTGCTGGTTGCCGTGCAGGTGTTCGACGGCGTCACCGCGGCCGTTTTCAGCGTGATGATACCGCTGATCGTCGCTGACGTTGCCTTCGGGAGCGGCCATTTCAATCTGGCGCAGGGCATCGTCGGCACGGCTACCGGCATCGGGGCATCGCTCTCCACCGTGCTGGCCGGCTACGTCAGCGACAGGTTCGGCAGCAGTACTGCCTTCACCGGCCTTGCAGGCGTGGCCACACTCGGCCTCGTCATGATCTGGTTCGTGATGCCTGAGACGCGGCGCAGCCCGCAGGGACAGGGGAGGGATTGATACGCAAAACGCCGGCCCAAGCGGCCGGCGTTCGAATGGGATTTCATGCGGAGGGGCTTGCCGGCTCACGCATCCAGGTTGCGCAGCTTCTGGCGGTTGCGCAGCACGATCTGGCGCGCACCGGAGAACCCGAGAATGCCCTGCGCCTGGAGCTGCGAGAGCGCCCGCGAGACGGTCTCCAGCGTCAGGCCGAGATAGTCGCCGATATCCCTGCGGCACATCGGCAGCGCCATCATTCCGGCAACCGCGAGCCGGCCGTCCATTTCCAGAAGGAAGGTGGCGACCCGCTCCATCGCCGTCTTGCGTCCGAGCAGCAGCATATGGTCTTCCGCGTGCCGGAGGTCGCCCGCGGTCATCGCCCAGAGCTTGCGGGCAACCTGGACATCGACGCCGGCCGCCTGCTCGAGGCTGCGGCGCTTCACCAGCCGCACCGTGGTATCGATGATGGCTTCCGCGGCCAGCCGGTGCATCGTTCCGGATTCGAGGCCGAAAACATCGCCCGGAAGATGGAAGGCGCCGATCTGGCGGCGCCCGTCCGACAGCAGCTTGTAGCTGCGAACCGCGCCCGTGATCACCTGGTAAACGTATTCCGCAGGCTCATCCTCGCCGTAGATTTCCTCGTCCTTCCTGTAGGAAAATTCGGTCGCAACCAGACCCGCATGCCCGGTGACTGCGCCGAACTGGTCGAGCGTGGGGGCGGGGTAGGCGACGGGGCTGACCTTGTGGCCGATAACCGAGGTATTGAGCGATTGGGTGAGCATTTGCCATCTCCTGTGCAGCGGATGGCCAATGGGTACCGGGGATTTTCGGGGCTGAAAATTTCGCGTGATATCTTAAGGTGAACTACCTACGTATATTATCGGAGGTCCCCCGTTTCCTCACCTCAGCCGCCGACCGGACCGCCTTCCAGAATGGCGCCCCGGATTCGCGTGACAAGGCTCTCATCCAGCAGGGGTTTCATCAGGACGTGGCGAACGCCCGCCGCCTCGGCCTTGGCCGAGATATTCTCGTCAGGATAGCCCGTGATCAGAATGACCGGCGCGGCGATATCGCGGTTGCGCAGGCGGCCGGCCAGATCGATGCCGTTCATATCGGGCATCTTGTAATCGATCACAAAACAGTCGACGTCGGTCGAGCGCACGGCGTTCAGCAGCGACGCTCCGTTCCGGAACGTGCGGACGTCAAAGCCGTCCGTTTCCAGAAGGAATCGCAGGGATCCAAGGACATCCGCGTCGTCGTCGACCACATAAACCGTTGGTTTGGCGGATGACGACATCGCGAAAGGCCGCACTTCTCTCGAGCTGGTCTGCATCATAATCGAGCCAGACTAGCAGCGAAGAAGCGGGTGGGGCTTGATTTAGCTCAATCGTTCAAAAGGCCCGCGCGCATCGCAAGCCGCACCAGCTCCGAGAGGCTGTTGGCCTGCATCTTTGTCATGACGTTGGCCCGGTAAACCTCGATGGTGCGGGGGCTGATGTCGTAGTCGCGGGCGATCAGCTTGTTGGAAAGTCCGGCGATCAGCCCATTCATGACCTGGCGCTCGCGCGGGCTGAGCGAAGCGACCCGGGCCGCGATGTCCTGGGTCAGCGCCTCGCTCCTTGCGGCCGGCTCCGCCTGCTGGATGGCCGTTGCGATCATGCCGATCAGGCGCTCATCCTCGAACGGCTTTTCCAGGAAATCGACCGCGCCCAGTTTCATGGCCTCGACGGCAAGCGCGACGTCGCCGTGTCCGGTCATGATCACGATCGGAAATGTACAATGGTCCGCCTTCATGCGCTTCAAAAGCTCGATTCCGTCGAGGCCGGGCATGCGCACGTCGGAAACGACGCAGCCGAACGCGAGGCCCGGCAGAGCATCCAGAAATTTCAGGGTGCTATCGAACAGCGCGACCTCGTAGCCTGCGGAATCGAGCAGGAAATTCAGTGAATCCCGCATCGCCTCGTCGTCGTCGATGACGTAGACCTTTCCCCTGTCCGGCATGAATCAACTCTCGTTCGCGGCTGACGGCAGGGTGAAGCGAAAAGTCGCACCCCCCGCAGCGTTGCTTTCGGCCCACATCCGTCCGCCATGGGCTTCGATGATCGACCGGCTGATGGAAAGCCCTACCCCCATCCCGGTCTCCTTTGTCGTAAAGAAGGTTTGAAACAGATTGGCCTTGACGTCGTCGTGGAAACCGGACCCGGTATCCGACACTTCAATCTCGATCATGTCGTCCCCGACCTTGGAATTGGAGGCAACAAGCTCTCGTCGCGGCGACTGCGCCATCGCCTCGAGCGCATTGCGGAACAGATTGACCAGCACCTGCTGGATCTGGACCCGATCCGCCAGGACCAGATCGAACTCCGGATTCAGATTGAAGCGCAGCTGGATGTTCTGCTCGCGGGCGCCCGTGAGGCCTAGCGCGCCAGCTTCCTCGATCAGTTTCGAGAGGCTTTCGACGCGCTTTTCGGATTCGCCGCGTGAAACGAAGTCGCGAAGCCGGCGGATAATCTGGCCGGCGCGAAGTGCCTGTTCGGCGGCGCGGTCCATGGCATTTTCGATCTTGGCCGCATTGGGGTCGGTGCTGCCCGAAAGCAGCCGGCGCGAACCCTTCATGTAGTTGCTGATGGCGGCGAGCGGCTGATTGAGCTCGTGGGCAAGCGCGGACGCCATCTCGCCCATCGCGCTCAACCGCGAAATGTGGACCAGTTCGGATTGCAATTCCTGGAGCCGCGCCTGGGTTTGCTGATGCTCGGTCAGATCGCGCACGAACCCGGTGAAATAAGGCTCGCCGCCCGATTGCATCTCGCCGATCGACAGGTGCATCGGAAACGTCGTCCCATCCCTGCGCTTGCCGGTCACGATCCGTCCGATGCCGATGATGTGCCGTTCGCCGGTCGATCGGTAGCGTGCCAGATAGCCGTCGTGGCGTGCCTGGTCCGGCATCGGCATCAGCTCGCTCACGTTCCTGCCGATCGCTTCCTGTTCGGAGTAACCAAACAGCCGTTCGGCCGCCATGCTGAAGAATTGTATGACGCCATAGCCATTGATCACGATCATGGCGTCCGGCACCGTGTCGAGGATCGAGCGCAGATGGCTCTCGCGCGTTCTCAGCGCATCCTCGATGTGCTTTTCCTCGTCGATATCGAGAACGATGCCGCTGAGATGGCGTGGCACCCCAGCTTCGTCCCTGATCAGGCCGCCGCGGGCGCGAATCCATTGTCCCGGTTTGTGCCTCGCGCCAACCCTGAAGGAGACGTCGAGATTGCCGCCGGTCTCGGCGACTTTACGGATGGCCAGGTCCGTCCCCCGGCGATCCTCCGATTCGAGCAGGGACAGAAACAGTTCGTAGGATACCGGCTGTTCGCGGGTGATGCCAAACAGGCTTCGCGTGGTAGCCGACCACTCCAGCTCTCGCGTGGAAAGATCGAGATCCCAGGTTCCGACGCCGAATCCCTCCATCTGGAGTTGAAAATGCTCTTTTGACGACGATTGGGTGATGCCGGTCACGCCTAAGCTTTCAATTCCCTTTCCCGGCGTCCGCCAGAGCGGCTCCGGCGAACTGCAGGCCAATCGATCCTACACCAGATTGCCGTCCGAAAAGCCCCATGGAGCCCAAACTTTGGTGCTGGATTCACAATTTCGTTGCACTTAGGCATGGACAGAAACATATGGACCGGAAACGCTTGGCCTGGATGGAGTGTCCCCGGCTCGATTTGCGGCCTCGCGCCAGCCGGGCAGTGGCCTTGCGAATTGCGCAGAGAGTTGCCGCCACTTTGATCTATCTCATCCTGCCCTTCGATTCCGTGCCTAAAAATAGCTCCATGCAATGGAGATTTTCAGATGACATACGCGACCGTCATGGTCAGCCTGGCGCTTGATCAGTCGAACGCGGCGCGTCTCGAAGCGGCGGGGGAACTCGCCGAACGGTTTGATGCCGCCATCGTCGGCATCGCGGCGTCGCAGTTCAGCCCACCCCTTTATTTCACGTCGGGCGAACTGGCCCAGGACCCGATCGACGAGGGACGGGCCTCGATCAAAAAGCGCATCGGGGAGTTGGAAGTCCAGTTTCGTCAAACCGTAAAAAATCGGGCCACGCATGTCGAATGGCGGAGCGCCATCGATTTCCCGGCACGCTATATCCTGCCCGAAGCGCGTTGCGCCGACATTATCGTCAGCGGCGCGGACCCGCGCGCGCTGTCGGACCCTCTGGCGCAGGCGAGCTCGAAGGATCTGGTGATGCAGGCCGGTCGGCCGCTGCTCATCGTTCCCGATTCTGCCAATTGGCTCGACTTGCGAAGCGTGCTGGTGGCCTGGAAGGACACGACGGAGGCGAGACGGGCGGTCGCCGATGCGTTGCCCATGCTGCGCAAGGCCAAGAACGTCACCATCGCCGAAATCCTCGAGAATGAAGACAGCCGATCGGCCGCCGCATCGCGGGTGCGCGATGTCGCGGCGTGGCTGTCGCGTCACGGCGTTTCCGCCTCCGAGCTCCTCGCGGAGAAGGATGAGGACCGCGGCGCTACCGCGCAGCTGGACGGAATTGCGGCCGACCTCGGGGCCGGACTCATTGTCGCCGGCGCCTATGGTCATTCGCGCTTCCGCGAATTGATACTCGGCGGCATGACGCAGCATCTCATCACGCAACCCGCGCGCTGCGTGTTGCTGTCGCACTAGAAGCTAACGCCTTCAACCTCGGAATCGATCGGATCGCGCCTTGGCCCTGTACAAATTCCTCGAACAGACCGTTGCCGGCTATATGACGCGCGCAGCCAAGACTGTGACGCGCGAACGAACGGTCCGCGAGCTCAGCGACATGTTCGAACGGGACGATTTCAACTCGTATCCGGTCGAAGAAGACGGGCAGGTGATCGGAATCGTCACCAAGTTCGACATCCTGAAGTGCTTCATCTTTACGCCGAGCCAGATGGTTCCGCCCTACGAGCAGTTGATGAGCCGGACCGTCGGCGACGTCATGACCTCGGAATTCATCTATGTCCGGACCGACACGAAACTGACCCGGGTGCTGCAGCTCATGGTCGATCACCGCATCAGGAGCGTGCCGGCAATCGACGATGAGCATCGGCTGGCCGGGATCATCGCGCGCAGGGATGTGCTCAAGGCGCTCGCGGATTGTTCCGGCGGCTGAAGCTCCCGCAGATCCAGGGCCGTGGTTTTTTCAGTTCAGCATCGTTCTCGAACGCGCTTCGCGCCCGCCGCGTCGCGCACAGGAGAGCGTGATGGAAGTGATGGTCATTCTGGTGCCGCTGGCGCTCGGACTGGGGCTCGTCGGCCTGCTCGGATTCCTCTGGTCGCTCAACAGCGGGCAGTATGACCATCTCGAGGGCGCGGCCTGGCGCGCCATTGCCGATGACGAGCAGAAGAAGCCGGCGGAGTGAGGCGGTGTACCGCCGCTCAAAGAGATAGCGCCTTGCGGTAGAGCGCGTTGTAGCAGGCCGCCGAAATGTCCCAGCTGAACGATCGCGACATCGCGCTGCGGCGCATGGAGTAGAGGCGATCCTTCGCCATGAAGGTCGCGAAGGCGCGCCTGACCCCGCCGAGGAAGGATTCGGTCGACGGCCGGTCGAACAGGAAGCCGGTTTCGCCGTCGGTGATGGTTTCCGCCAGTCCGCCGGTCTGGTGACCGATCGGCAGCGAACCG
The DNA here is from genome assembly GCF_900129505.1 of Bradyrhizobium erythrophlei. NCBI lineage: Bacteria > Pseudomonadati > Pseudomonadota > Alphaproteobacteria > Hyphomicrobiales > Nitrobacteraceae > Bradyrhizobium > Bradyrhizobium erythrophlei. Next base: position 4,594,937 of record NZ_LT670818.1, read on the forward strand.
AACTTCTGTGCATACATCTGGCTCAGCCCGCAAGGCTCGAAGCGCGACGGCATCAGGGTAAAGTCGCTGCCGGCGAAAATCCGCCGCGCCTGACCGTCATGGAAACCGATGGCCACCCCGATCGCATCCGGCCGGCGGCGATGCGCGTCGACCAGCGCCTGCTCGATGTCGGGTTCGCCGCTGCCGGTCACGATGATCTGTCCTCCGGACTCAATGATCTCGTCGGCGGCGGCCAGGACCAGATCGACGCCCTTCTGGTGAACCAGGCGCGCCACCAGGCCAAAGATCGGACCGCGCGACAGCGCCAGCCCGAACTGCTGGCGGACATAATCGGAGTTCGCCTGCTTGCCTTCCCAGTCGCCCGGCGCGAACGGCTGCGCCAGTTGCGCGCAGAGCCGCGGATCCCAACTCTCGTCGATGCCGTTCAGTATCCCCGTCAACTGAGCTGCATCGGAGCGGCGGCGGAGCAGGCCCTCCAGGCCGCAGCCGAGTTCGGGCGTGGTGATCTCCCTGGCGTAGGTCTCGCTGACCGTGGTCAGATGCGAGGCGTAGATCAGGCCGCCTTTGAGGAAGGATAATTTATCGTAAAACTCGAGGCCCTCGATATGGAAGGAGTCCTCCGGCGCGCCGATCCGCCGCAGCGACTCCTTGGGAAACAGGCCCTGATAGGCGAGGTTGTGGATGGTCAGGATGGTGGGAATCCTGATCTTGTTCCAGGCGAGATAGGCCGGCACGAGCGCGGCCTGCCAATCATTGACGTGAACCAGGTCCGCTGCCCAGTTCTTGTCCAGACTGCCTGCGGCAAGCTCAGCCGCGACCGAGGCAAATCGTCCGAAGCGGATATCGTTGTCCGGCCAGTCGCGGCCGGACGTGTCGCCATAGGGGTTGCCTGGGCGATCATAGAGCTGCGGACAGAGAAGAACGTAGACGGGCAGGCCGTCTTTGGTCGCCGCCAATCCAAGCGTGCAGGCGGGCATTTCCGCCATCGCCGGGCACCGGCCAACGATTTGAATATGCGTGAATTGTTCGACGACGTCGCGATAGCCCGGCAGCAGGATCCTGACGTCGGCCCAGAGCCGCAGTGCCCGGGGCAAGGCCGCCGAAACGGCAGCGAGCCCGCCCACGCGGACAAAGTCGTCCATCTCGGTTGTGACGAACAGAACTCTCAAACAGCCCTCTCGTGGCCCGCTCTGACGTAAATTAATGCAAGAACGATTCCAGTTTCTCTTCTGGGTTGAAGTTGGGATCGGGCCTGGCCTTCGCCAGAGTCTTCAAGGTTCGTTGGGAAACGCTTCCCCCGTCGAGCCGCGCCATTTAGGGTCTTGCCGCGGCCCGAGGCGTGCGCGGCCGGAGGGAGTTCTCGATCGATGACGATAGCGGCAAACGATGAGGCTAATTTGACAAAGAGCTTCGCGGGTCTTCGCGTGTTGGATTTTTCAACCACGATCGCCGGTCCGCATTGTACCCGGATGCTCGCGGACATGGGCGCGGAGGTGATCAAGATCGAACAGGCCGAAGGCGAGACGATGCGGACCCGCCCGCCGGTCCGTAACGGCTGCTCCACCGTGTTCGGTCAGCTCAATGTCGGCAAGAAGAGCTTCGTTCTCGATCTGAAATCGCCAAACGCGATCGAAATCGTCCGCCGGCTGGTCGCAACCGCCGATGTCCTGGTCGAGAATTTCCGCCCCGGCGTGATGCGCCGGTTGAAGCTGGACTATGGATCGCTCAACGAGCTCAATCCGAAACTGATCTATTGTTCGATCTCCGGCTACGGCCAGACCGGGCCGTCGGCGGAGCTGCCGGCCTATGCGCCGGTCATCCATGCCGCTTCCGGCTACGAGATGGCGCATCTGGCCTATCAGCCCGGGCGATCCCGCCCGGATTACTGCGGCATCTATCACGCCGACGTTCTCACCGGCGTCTATGCGTTCGGCGCCATTTCGGCGGCGCTGTATCAGCGTCACGGCACCCGGAAAGGCCAGCACATCGACGTCTCGATGCTGGAATCGATGCTCAGCCTGACCTTGAACGAATTGCAGTGGTCGCAATTCGAAGTGAAGCCGAGCCAGCGGCCGCTGTTCGGCCCCGTCGAGACCGCAGACGGATATGTGATGCTGGCGGTCGCCAGCGAGAAGACGTTCCAGAGCCTGACCTTGGTGGTCGGTCATCCCGAATGGGTCTCCGATCCGCGCTTTGCCAAATATTCCGACCGCCGCGATCACTGGGGAGATCTGATGAGCGGCGTCGAGGCGTGGTCGCGCACGCTGACGACGGAAAAATGCCTCACCGCGTTGAACGGTCATGGCGTTCCCTGTTCCGCCTATCGCACGGTAGCCGAAGCACTGAACGATCCGCAGATCGTCCATCGCGGCGCGTTGTCCGAGGTCAGGGATGGCGGCGGCACGTTCAAGGTCTTGAACCTGCCGTTCCGCATGTCCGGCACCACCGTGTCCGCGGCAAAGCGGATGTCGACCTTGGGCGAGCACACCGTTGCGCTGCTGAGGGAGGCCGGCCTTTCGGAGGACGAAATCGCCGCCTTCTCCGGCAAGCCGCTGGCGGCGGAACTGCGCTGACGGCAAGCGCGCGTCGCATCCTCTGCGGCTTTTCATCCGGCATACGCTTCTCGGCCTTGCGGCGGTCAATGTTTCCGGCCAAGCTCGCCAACAGTTAGAGCGATCCGGAATACCGGACGTAGCGCTCTGGGAGGAGATGGCATGACCGCGGCGATCGGTGCGCGCAAGCTCGCGCAAATATTCCTTGGTGCGGCATTTGGCGCGGCCATGTTGGCAGGTGCGGCGCACGCGCAGAAGCCGGGCGGCAGCATCACCGTCGGCCTCGAGTTCGATATTCCCGGTTTCGATCCCTTGAAGGTCGGCGTTTACGACACCTCGACCGAAACCGCCGCGGCGGCGATTTTCGACACGCTCACAACCCTCGACGACAAGGGAGACGCGCAACCGAAGCTTGCGCTGTCCTGGGCGCATTCCGATGATTTCAAGACCTGGACCTTCAAGCTGCGGCCCGGCGTCAAGTTCCAGGACGGCACGCCGTTCAACGCCGAAGCGGTGAAAGCCAATTTCGACCGCCAAAAGGATCCGGCCAATAAATGCCGCTGCGCCTTCTACATCGCCTACATCCACGACGTGCAGGCGCCGGACGAACTGACGGCGGTCTACAATCTGAGCGATCCAGCGGCGAACTTGCCGGCGGTATTCACCCTGCAGAGTTCGAACAATGTCATTCATTCGCCGACGGCGTGGAAGACCAAGGGCGACGACTACAATCGCAATCCCGTCGGTACCGGACCGTATGTCCTCAAATCCTGGACCGCGGGCGACCGTATGGTTCTCGAAAAGAATCCGGACTACTGGGACAAGGGACATGTTTATCTCGACCGGATCGTTCTGAAGCCGCTGCCGGACGCGCAGTCGCGCTTCGCCAGCCTGCAATCGGGCGAGGCGGATATCATCTGGGACGACGAGGTCGACGCCGACAATATCCAGAAGGCGCAAAAGGACCCCAAGATGACGGTCCACACCTATGCGGGCTCCGGCGCTGCGGTCTATGCCTTCAACACCAAGGCCGCGCCGTTCGACGATGTGCGGGTGCGCCAGGCGCTGGTGATGGCGATCGACCGCAACAAGATGTCGCAGGCCCTGACCAATGGGCTCAGCCGGCCGGCCTCCAACCCCTACGGCGAGGGCTCCTGGGTCAAATGCAAGGACGACGGTGCGCTTCCCAGCGACGTCGAGAAGGCCAAGGCGCTGATCAAGGATTACGGCAAGCCGGTGGACTTCAAGATGATCGTCACCGCGACACCGCGCGGACGTAACACCGGCCAGATCCTGCAGCAGTTCTGGAAGCGGGTCGGCGCCAACATGGAGATCGAGCAGATCGACCAGGCCACCGTCGTGCCGCGCGCCTTCATGCGGCAGTTCCAGCTGACGCCGTGGCGGATCGTCGATCTCGCCGACCCGGATCCGCAGATGTATGCGAATTTCCACACCGGCAGCCCGGTCGCGCTCGCCAATTATTCGAGCCCGGAGCTCGATCACCTGCTCGAGCATGCGCGCACCACCGCCGACATCGCCGCGCGTACCGAGGATTATTGTGCGATCAGCCGGCTGATCAATCAGGAGGCGATCTGGTTCTGGACCTTCCAGAATACCTACTACGCGATATCGAGCGCCAAGCTGAAGGACCTGCCGAAGATCTACGGCGGCGTGATCGACGTTTCCAACGTCTGGATGGAATAGCGGCCGATGCTGGGCTTCGTCGCTCGCAGGCTGCTGTACCTTCTGCCGGTTCTGGTTGCGGTATCGCTGCTGACATTCCTGATCGCTTCGCTGTTGCCGGGCGATCTCGCTCACGTGATCCTGGGCGATCAGGCGACACCGGAGAAGGTGGCGGCGCTGCGCCATGACATGGGGCTCGATCAGCCGATCTGGTGGCGTTATCTGAGCTGGCTCGGCCATGTCCTGGAAGGCGATTTCGGCCGCTCGTTCCGCACCGGACAGACCGTACTGCAGGCCGTGTCCGAGCGGCTGCCGGTGTCGCTCGAACTGATGTTCTTTGCCGAGTTCTTTGGTCTTGCCATCGGCGTACCCGTCGCGATCGCCTGCGCGGTGCGCAGCGGCAGTGCCTTCGACCGCTTCATGACCGGCAGCGCGTTCGGCATGCTGTCGGTGCCGACTTTCCTGTCCGCGATTCTCCTGATCTATCTGTTCGCGGTCGAGCTGCGCTGGCTGCCGGCGACCGGCTACGTGCCGTTCGGCGAAGACCCGGTTGCGAATTTGCGTTTCATCGTACTGCCGGCGCTGACGCTGGCGCTCGCGGAATGGCCGGGGATCATGCGCGTGCTGCGGTCCGACATGATCGCGACCTTGCAGGAAGACTACATCGCGCTCGCCAAGGCCAAGGGATTGAAGGCCTCGCGCATCCTGTTCGTGCATGCCCTGAAACCCTCGTCGCTGACGCTGATCACCATCACCGGGATCAACATCGGCCGTCTGATCGGCGGCACGCTGATCGTGGAGACGATTTTCGCGCTGCCGGGGATCGGCCGGCTTCTGGTTGCTGCGATCTACACCCGCGACCTCATCATTTTGCAGGGCGTGGTGCTGGTCGTGGCCGGCGGGTTCGTCATGATGAATTTCGTCGTCGACATGCTCTATGCCGTTCTCGATCCCAGGATCCGCCATGGCCACGCTTGAACTTGGCATCAACGAGGGCGGCGTCGTCAGCCCGGCAGGGCGGACGCGCCGGCTGGGGCCGCTGTTCTGGGCGGCGGTCGGCTGGACGGTTGTCATTCTGGCCGCCGCCGCGCTCGCCGACGTTTTGCCGCTGCCCAGTCCGACCGACATGGATATGCTTGAGCGCCGGGCGCCGATGTCATGGGAGCACTGGCTCGGCACCGATGGCCTCGGACGGGACGAACTGGCGCGACTGATCCAAGGGGCGCGGGTCTCGCTGACGGTGGGCCTTTGCGCGCCGGTGATCGGGGTCGCGATCGGCGGCGCGCTCGGCATGCTGGCCGGCTACTTCCGAGGCCGGTTCGAATCCCTTGTCGTGGGCAGCATGGACGTATTGCTGGCGTTTCCGCCGCTGATCCTGGCGCTGGCGGTGACCGCCTATCTCGGACAGTCATTGTTGAATCTCACCTGCATTCTCGGCGTGCTCGGCATTCCCGCGTTCATGCGCGTCGCGCGCGCGGCAACGCTGACGCTGGCGCGGCGCGAATTCGTGATCGCTGCGCAGGCGCTGGGCGCCACTCATGCCCGCATCCTGCTGCGCGAACTGCTGCCCAATGTGTTGCTGCCGCTGCTTGCCTTCTTTCTGCTGGGGGTTGCCGTCACCATCGTCGCCGAAGGCGCGCTGTCGTTCCTGGGGCTCGGGGTGCCGCCGCCGGTATCGAGCTGGGGCAGCATGATCGGGGAGGGCCGCGAGAGCCTGGAAATTGCCCCTCGGCTCGCCTTCATTCCCGCGATCGCGATGTTCCTGACCGTGCTTTCGTTCAATTTGATAGGCGACAGCTTGAGGGCGCTCACCGATCCGAGGCAGGGCGCGCTGTGACCGGACCGGCATTGCTTTCCGTCGAGGATGTCTCGGTTGATCTGCCGACCCCGCGGGGCAATCTCCGCGCAGTCGATCATGTCGACCTGACCGTCGGCGCCGGCCGCACCCTGGGCATCGTCGGCGAATCCGGCTGCGGCAAGACCATGCTCTCGCGCGCGGTCCTGCAGCTGCTGCCGAAAAAGGCAAAATTGTCGGGGCGGGTGATGTTCGACGGGCAGGATCTCGTGCGGCTCGATCGCGAACGCCTGCGCAGGCTGCGCGGCCGCTCGCTCGCGGTCGTGTTCCAGGATCCGATGACCTCGCTCAATCCGGTGCTGACCATCGGCACCCAGTTGATTGAAACGCTGCAGGAGCATCTCGAGCTCGACGGTGCGTCGGCGAAGCGGCGCAGCACGGAATTGCTGGCGGCGGTAGGCATTCCCGCGCCCGAGCAGCGGCTCGCGCAATATCCGCATCAACTGTCGGGCGGCATGCGACAGCGGGTGGCGATCGCGATTGCGCTGTCCTGCGAACCGAAACTGCTGATCGCCGACGAGCCGACCACGGCGCTCGACGTCACCATTCAGGCCCAGATCCTCGATCTCCTGGCGCGAGAGCAGCGCCGGCGTCATATGGCAATGATCATCATCACCCATGATCTCGGCGTCGTCGCCGGCCGCACCGACGAAGCCGCGGTGATGTATGCCGGCCGCCTCGTGGAACGGGCGCCGACGCCGTTGCTGTTCAAGAACATGCATATGCCCTATACGCAAGCGCTGCTGGCGGCGATCCCCAGGATTGACGCCGCCCCGCATACGCCGCTGCCGGCGATCTCCGGTCGCCCGCCCGATCCGACCCGGCCGCTGCAAGGCTGCTCGTTTGCGCCGCGCTGCCGCTTTGCGGCCGGGCTGTGTCATCGCGAAAAGCCCCTGCTGACGGCGGCGGAATCCCCCGTGCACCAATTTGCCTGCTTCCATCCGATTCTGGCGCCGGTCAGGGTGGGCGGATGAAGCAGGATGTTCGTCCATCCCCTTCGCGCGATCCGTTCCTGAGCGTGCAAAACCTCGTCGTCGAGTATGCCGTCGGCGGCAAGACCATCCACGCGGTGTCCGACGTCAGCCTCGAGGTGGCGCGCGGCGAGACGCTGGGTCTGGTCGGCGAGTCCGGCTGCGGCAAGTCCACGCTCGGCCGCGCGGTGCTGCAATTGCGCCGGGCGGAATCGGGGCGGGTGCTGTTCGACGGCCACGACCTCACGGCGATGCGCGGCGACGCCTTGCGGAAGATGCGCCAGCGCGTCCAGCTGATCTTCCAGGACCCGATCGCCTCGCTCAATCCGCGGCGGCGGATCGGCGATATCGTCGCCGAGCCGCTGGTCATCGCCGGCGTCGGCGATGCCGGGAAACGCCAGGAACTGGTCCGCGAGGTCTTGAGCGCCGTCGGTCTCGACCCCTCGCTGGTGATGGGGCGGCTGGCGCATGAATTTTCCGGTGGTCAATGCCAGCGTATCTGCATTGCGCGCGCGCTGGTCCTCAACCCCGAATTTGTCATCTGCGACGAGCCGGTGTCGGCGCTCGACGTTTCGATCCGGGCGCAAATTCTCAATCTCTTGGAGGACATGAAGGCGCGCTTCGGGCTGACGCTGCTGTTCATTGCCCACGATCTCGCGGTCGTGAAGGCGGTGAGCGACCGGGTCGCGGTAATGTATCTCGGCCGGCTGTGCGAGGTCGGCCCGTCCGGGCAGGTGTTTGCCCATCCCGCGCATCCCTATACCGCGCTGCTGATCGAGGCGATTCCGGTGCCGGATCCGGACGTGCGGCCCGCCGAAAGCGTGGCAGTCGGCGAGCCGCCGTCGCCGATGTCGCCGCCGTCGGGCTGCCGCTTCCGCACCCGCTGCCCCCGCGCCGACCAGCGCTGCAGCGACGAAGTGCCGGAACTGCGCGAGGTGGCGCCCGGCCAGTTCGCCGCCTGCCATCATCCATTGATCGCAGCCGGCTAACCCTCTAACAACTGACCCGGATTTGCGTGGCAGGGTCTGCCCAAGAGCAAGAACGACGGGAGAGAAGCGATGAAGAGTTTTATGGTTGCCGAGTTCAACGCCCCCTTGAAGGAGGTCGATCAGCCGACCCCGCAGCCGACGGGAAGCCAGGTGCTGATCAAGGTGAAGGCGGCCGGCGTCTGCCACAGCGACCTGCACATCTGGGAAGGCGGCTACGATCTCGGCCATGGCCGCAAGCCGCTCTCTTTGAAGGATCGCGGCGTATCGCTGCCGCGGACCATGGGCCATGAGTCGGTCGGCGAAATCGTGGCGTTCGGACCCGACGTCAAGGCTTCCGACACGGGCGACCTCAAGATCGGCGACGTCGCGCTGGTCTATCCCTGGATCGGCTGCGGCAAGTGCGCCACCTGCCTGGCCGGCGACGAGAACATGTGCCTGAAGCCGGCCTCGCTCGGCGTCTACTGCGACGGCGGTTATGCCGACCACATGACGGTGCCGAATCCCAGATATCTCCTGAACCTCAGGGGTCTCGATCCCGTCACCGCGGCGCCTTACGCCTGCTCGGGGGTCACCACCTACAGCGCGCTGAAGAAGGTCGAGGCCGACTTCGGCAGCCCGATCGTGATCATCGGCGCCGGCGGCCTCGGCCTGATGGCGCTGTCGCTGTTGAAGGCGATGGGCGGCAAGGGCGCCATCGTGGTCGATATCGACGCGCGCAAGCGCGAAGCCGCCGAGCAGGCCGGCGCGCTTGCGACCGTCGACGGCGGCGCCGCCGACGCGCTCGAGCAGCTGGCCCAGAAAGCCGGCGGGCCGATCCGCGCGGTGATCGATCTGGTCGGCAACGCCAAGACCACGCAGCTCGGCTTCGACTGCCTCAGCAAGGGCGGCAAGCTCGTCATCGTCGGCCTGTTCGGCGGCGGCGCGACCTTCGCGCTGCCGCTGATCCCGATCAAGGCCCTCACCATCCAGGGCAGCTATGTCGGCAACCTGCGGGAGACGGAGGAACTGCTCGACCTCGTCCGCTCCAAGAAGATCGCGCCGATCCCGGTGACGCCGATGCCGCTGGCAAAAGCCAACGTGGCGCTGGTCGAGCTGCAGAAGGGCCGGCTGGTCGGCCGCGCGGTGTTGACGCCGTAGGCGTCTGTCATTCCGGGATGGTGCGTTAGCACCAGACCTCAGATGCGCAATTGCGCATCGGGGAATCTCGAGATTCCGGGTTCGATGCTTCGCTTCGCCCCGGAATGAAAGCTTCCGATGCTTCGTTCGCAATGACGTTGCACTTCATCGACTATCTCGTTGCTGCCATGAGGAAAGATTCCAATGTCCGCTAACAACGCGCTTCACATCGCCGTGCTGGCCGGGGACGGTATCGGCCCTGAAGTGATGGCTCCGGCACTTGAAGTGCTACGCAAGATCGAGGCGACCACGGACTTGAAGTTTCGCTTCACCGAGGCGCCCGCCGGCGCCAACGAATATCTCGCAACCGGCAAGTCGATGCCGGACTCCACCGTGCGGCTGTGCGACGAGGCCGATGCGATCCTGCTCGGCGCCTGCGGCCTGCCGTCGGTGCGCTACCCCGACAACACCGAGATCATGCCGCAGGTCGAATTGCGCTTCCATTTCGACCTCTATGCCGGCGTGCGGCCGGCGCGGCTCATTCCCGGTGTCCCCAGCCCGATCGTCGGTGCCGACCAGCGCGGCATCGATCTGGTCGTGATCCGGGAATCCACCGAGGGCCTGTTCGCCTCGATGGGCAAGGGCGTCGTCACCGATACCGAGGCGCGCGAAACGCTGGTCATCACGCGAAAAACCTCGGAGCGGCTGTTCGAGTTTTCCTTTCGCCTCGCCGAACGCCGCAAGGCGCGCGGACGCCTCAATGGCGGTTTAACCTGCGTCGACAAGGCCAATGTGTTCAAGGCCTTTGCGTTCTTTCGTGAGATGTTCGACGAAGCCGCCCAACGTCACCCGGATGTCAGGGCCGACCGGCTCTACGTCGATGCCTGCTCGGCGCTTCTGGTCAAACGCCCCTGGGATTTCGACGTGATGGTGATGGAGAACATGTTCGGCGACATCCTCTCCGATATGACCGCGGGGTTGATCGGCGGCATGGGCATGGCGCCGTCGGCCGATATCGGCGACACCCACGCGGTGTTCCAGCCCTGCCATGGCACCGCGCCCGACATCATGGGGCAGGGCAAGGCCAATCCGACCGGGATGATCCTGTCGGCCGCGATGATGCTGGACTGGCTCGCCGACAGGCACGGGCTGGAGCAGGCCGCCGAGGCCGGCGAGCGCATCGAGCGGGCGGTCGACAAGGCCTATGCCGAGGGGACCAAGCCGATGGAATTCGGCGGCAAGAACGGCACCGCGGATATCGCCAGGGCGGTGCTCGCAGCGCTGTAGGGGGCGGCGCTTTTTCAGGCTTCATGTACGCGGCGCGCTCCATAATCAGTCGTCATCGCCCGCGAAAGCGGGCGAACCAGTATTCTACCGGCGTCAGCGATTGAACCGCAAAGGCCGCGGCGTCTTCGCAGCGCCCTTTGCTTCATCGAGTGCGCCAAGCAGCGCTAGTACGGCGGCAAGCCCAAAATGCGCAAAGGAATTCCGGTTTGCCTCAATACTGCGGCGGAACCAGTCGAGTGCTTCGACATCGGCGTTGAGCTGCAGCTTGGCGAAGCCGATCATCATCATCCAGCGGTAAGCGTGAATATCGCGCGGAGACAGGCGAAAAGCTTCATTTACATGCGCCTCCGTCTCCGCGCTTCGGCCCATAAAATACTTGGCCCAGCCGATTTCCGCATGCGCCTCAGCCAGATTGCTATCCAGCGCCAACGCGCGCTCGAACTCGTGGATACCCTCAGCACCCCGGTTTGTAGCATTCAGCAAGGCACCCAGCGCCAGATGGCCCCAGGTATGGTTCGGCGCGAGGGATAGCGCCTTGAACAGGTTTGCCTCGGCGGCTGCGACTCGCCAGACCTTTTCGTCCGACATGTAGCTGGATCCAACGATCAAATGGATGGCCGCTGTCCAAACCATCGCGTCGACATTGTCGGGATCGAGGACCAACGCCCGTTCAAAACTCTCGTTCGCTTGCGCCAGGTAATCAGGTGTCCAACCCTTGTACAGCAGAGCTCTACCCTGGAAATACAAGTCCATTGAATTGGGGTGCGGGGATCGTTCTGATCGCGTTGCCTCTTGCACGGTGAGCTGCGCATGTAGCGTGTTGGCGAGCCGCGATACGATTTCGTCCTGCATATCGAACAAGTCGGCGATAGGTTTGTCAAAACGGTCAGCCCACAGGTGCGCGCAGGTTTCGGCGTCGATCAATTGTACATTGATCCGGAGGCGGTTGCCACCACGCTGCACCGAGCCTTCGAGCACATAGCGGACGTTCAGCTCACGTCCCAACTTCTTTACATCGACTGCCTTGCCCTTGAACGTGAAGGCGGTGTTGTGCGCAATCACGAACGCACCATTGATGCGTGACAGGTCCGTGGTCAGGCTCTCGGTCACACCATCAATGAAGTAGTCTTGCTCCGGATCGCCGCCGATATTTGCGAAGGGCAGCACCACGATGGAAAGACGCGGCGCTGAAGGGTGGATCGGCGTCACGGCGCCGCTATGCACCACTGAGCCAGGCGGCGCAACTGTGCGGCCCTCGTCTTCCTGCACTGCACCAACGAAGCGGAAACCTTTGCGCGGCAATGTTTTGATTAAGCGCTGTTTCTCGCCCGTGTCGCCGATTGCGCTCCGGAGAGCATTCAGGCGGGTCGTCAGCGCTGCATCTGAGACGATGCGACCGTTCCAAACGGCGTTGATGAGGTCGTCTTTGCTGACGACGCGCTCCCTATTTCGGATCAGGTAATCAAGCAGATCGAACACCTGGGGTGTGACAACAATCACGTCCGTTGCGCGGTGCAGTTCGCGCCTGTCGGTATCCAATGCGTAATCCTCAAAGAGAAAACGCAAGCTGCCATTCCTTCTCGGGGGGCACCTCTGAAGCCCCTGGAGCGCTGAGAATAAGCTGTCGGTGAGGAAAATGTAAGCCAGCTGTTAAGCGCGCCAACGGATGTGCTGGCAACTTCGTTTGGTGAAATAGCCCAACCTGGACACACCGCAATGAGCATGATCCACGGGACCACTGAGTTTGGACCGGCAACGGCAAGGCGGCAGTATTACAGCCCCCTCGATGCATATTGGGATGCGTTTCGTGAGTGGCGCAAACGCGAGAGGCTGCGAACCAAGCTGTGCCGGCTGACGGACGGCGAGTTAATGGACATCGGCATCGCGCGTGGTGAGATCGACTACGTCGTCTCGAACCTGACTGTCGACCCCACTGGTTTTCGATCCTCTTAACTCGGTAAATATCAGCGATAGGCGCGCTCACCGATCACTACGATAGACGGTCCGTGTAAGCGGGCCACTTCCGCTTTTGGCACTTTTCGGACATGCCGGGACAGCCTGACGATGTCCGCTCACCGGGTGCCGGCTCAACCGGCCGACCAATCTGAATTGGGTTCGCGCGATGTGACGGACCCATACTCCGCCAACTCCGTTCAAATGATTCATGACTTTCTGTCGCTCGCCAAGGCGATCTACCATTAGGTGTTAAGGACGCTTCCCTGCCATTGCGCCTCTGGATTGCCGAGGTGATTTGCCCGTCCGGGTCAAAATCGGTGACCCATGGTAAACCGCTTGATCCTGTATTCGGTCGCAATGACGGTCTGCCGTTCGGTGCGCGACCCTCACTGCGCCAGATGCGCCGTCAGCGGATGATTGGTGGCCTGGTTGAAGAATGCCGCTTCCTCGGCGGTCGCTTCCAGAAGCTGCTCGTCCAGGTCGTAGACGTCGTTGCGGAACTGGATGGTCTGGTCTTTTGTCATCCACGCCGTCAAATAGATCCAGGCCACCGGGACCTTCTTCGGTAGCGGGATATCGAGACGCTCGCCGGTCGCGATCGCCGCATCGATCGCGGCGCGATTCCATTTTCGCCATTTCCTCCTGCAACAGCCACGCGGCGAGGTCGCGGACATTGTCGATGCGCGAGGCGGCGCATGACACTCAATCGGTCACCCGCATGTACTGCTAGCTGTCCTCACCGCGACACAGCTGACTGCTCGCGTCATAGGCGAACAGATAGGGACGGGCCGCGGGGCTGATTACGGGTCCCCTTTGGGGCCTGAAATCCCCACGTTTCGGCACAATGTGAAGGCGGACAGCCTGTTGCATGCCGTTCACGAGATCGCGAGGGAGCAACGTTCTGCCGCTTTCGCATAGACACAAGACGACCACTTCATAGTCTTCTGTGGAGCACGCAACAGTGTTCACGGTCATTGTAGCGCGGCGCGGCTTGACCCAACAGAAAGGAACCAAACAGAAGGAGACGACCATGAAAATCGCAACTATGGCAGTCGCTATGACGTTCTTGCTCTCGGGAACATGGGCTTTTGCTCAAGGCACGGCGGGCGGTCCCACGTCACTGAGTGGCACCGGACCTTCCAACATCGGGGGCCAAGAACCTTGGAACGTCGGCAATAGGGCTCCCCCCGCGAGGGTTGCGGGCCGGCAGACGCGGCGGGCTGTTTACGGCGCCGGTGTAGTCGGCGCAGGCGCCGCAGCGGTCGGCACGGCTGGCGCGGTCGCGGCCACCTCACCTAACTGGGGATGGGGAGGCAACCCCTACCGCACAGGTTACTACGCAGGTGGTCCTTACTACGGTGAAAGTGTTCGGGGCGCCAGGGCGGCCTACTACGGCGGTTACCCATCCCCAGCTTGGGGCGGTGTGAGTAACAGCGACCGCGAGATGTATATCAAAAATCTGCACGACTCAGGATATAATGTGAAGAACAACTTCAACGCGGCCGGGAACGTCAGCGTACCATGACCAAGCTTGACGACGGACAGATGTACGCCTGCCAGTGAGCATACGAGAGATGAAACGAGGCGGCTCCAAAGCCGCCTCGGAGCGCGTCGTCAGACCGAGGTCGCCGTCAACACATAAGTCCGCTGTTGCACTTTTCGGAAGTGCCCTAATGCGCGACTTAAGTCCGGAATGCGAAACCAAAGCGGAAACCGGCCGACCATCTGAATTGGGTTCGCGCGATGTGACGGGCCCATACTCTGCCAACTCCGTTCAAATGATTCATGATTTTCTGTCGCTCACCAAAGCGATCTACCATTAGGTGTTAAGGACGCTTCCCTGCCATTGCGCCTCCAGATTGCCGAGGTGATTTGCCCGTCGGGTCAAAATCGGTGACCCATGGTAAACTGCTTGATCCTGTATTCGTTCGCAATGAAGGTCTGCCGTTCAGTGCGCGCCGCTCACTGCGCCAGATGCGCCGTCAGCGGATGATTGGCGGCCTGGTTGAAGAACGCCGCTTCCTCGGCGGTGGCTTCCAGAAGCTGCTCGTCCTGGTCGTAGATGTCGTTGCGGAACTGGACGGTCTGGTCTTTTGTCATCCACGCCGTCAAATAGATCCAGGCCACCGGGACCTTCTTCGGCAGCGGGATATCCAGCCGCTCGCCGGTCGCGATCGCCGCATCGATCGCGGCGCGATTCCATTTTGGCATCTCCTCCTGCAACAGCCACGCGGCGAGGTCGCGGACATTGTCGACGCGCGAGCAGCCGTGCGAGTCGAAGCGGTAGTCGTCGCTGAACAGATTGCGCTGGTTGGTGTCGTGCATGTAGACCGAATAGGGGTTCGGCATGTCGATCTTGACGGCTCCCAGCGCATTCCACGCGCCGTTCTGCTGGCGCACCGTGAAGTTCGGCGTGTGGGTGCCGGACCAGTCCACCGAATGCGGATCGATCGGCGCGTCGTGCGAATCCAGCACCTCCATGTGCAGGCGCGCGAGATAGGTCGGGTCCTTGCGCATATGCGCGGAGATTTCGGTCTTCGCGATCGAGGACGGGACGGTCCAGGTCGGGTTGAGATTGACGCTAGTGATTTCGGCGGTCAGCGTCGGCGACGGCTTTTCGGTCTTGCCGACGATCACCCGATAACGCCGCACCACGTGATCGTTTTCGACGGCCTCGGCGAAGGTCGCGGGAAGGTTGACGACGACGTAACGCTGCCCGAATGCGAAATTCATGTTCTGCAGGCGCTCCAGCGACGCCTCGAGCTGCTTGATCCGCTTCTGCACGGGAACGTTGAGGGCGGCAAGCGTTCGCGGCGTCACTGTTCCCGTCGCGGCCAGGCCGTGGCGCACCTGGAAACGTTTTACGGCCTCGGCGACGGCGTCGTCATAGGGACCGGTGGCCTTGTCGGCGGCGAGATCGCCGGTGATGAGAAGACGCCGGCGCAGCAGATCGTCATTGGGCCCCTGGACGCCCACGGCGAATTTGCCGTCGGCGGGAATCGCCGGCCATCCGCCGCGCACCGCCAGATCCGAATAACTCAGCGCCGCTTCCCTGATTCGCTGTGCGGTACCTTCGTCGTAGGTCGGCTCATGCGAGAGCGCCAGGGCCGCCGCCGAACGCAATTCGGGGGTGGACGCGGCAGCAGCCGGTTTTGCCTGCGGTGCGGCGTGCGCGGGGACGGCAGCGGCGGTCGATGGCGCCGCCGGCACCTGCTTGGCCGGGGCCGGCGCGGAAGCGGGGCCTTGCCCCGCGGTGCCAGTGTTTTGGCCATACGCCGAGGCCGTTGCGAGCATCGTGGCAACGGCAATGATCGTCATTCTTCGCATTTTGATGCCCTCGGGAATGCGCCGCGCCGACGGAAGTCGCCGTGGGGACGCTGGATGAAATCAACAAGGCTCGGCCGTTGCGGCCGAACCAACGGAGCGGCATGCGGGTTCGAAAATCGCGTTTTTGCGAAAATAGCCCATGAGAGTCGCGTACTGATTAAGTCGATATTGGCTGCTGTGGCGCCGCCACAAAAGCCGCATTGGACTTTGGTGGTCTTTGATATGTCACAACTGCGGCTAATGTGGTTCGCTGACTGCGTTCGCCGAACCCAAAATATCCCCTGAGTGGGTCCATGCTGCTGGACGCGGAGGCGATCGTCAAGAAGTCGGGCATCGAACTGGACTGATGATCCGGAGCCTCTGGTCTAATCTAATGTGTCAGGTGAAGCCGGCGTCGCAAGGCGTTTTCGATGCTCGCGATGACTGAGTGCGATGGGCTGATTTGTCGGCGCAGGACCGGTCGGGCCGACGTTTGCGGGGGCCACCCGGTGCGGCTGCAAGACCTGCGACGGCCAAGGGCCGCCACTTCCTATGGCGGCAGACTGCTCTTGACGCGGCCGGACCAGCATATCGCCTGGCGCGGCGATGAAACGCCGGCGGACCAGATCGCGTTGATTGATCGCCGCGGTGCTGCAAGCCAAAGTAGCGAGAAGCAAGTGTAGCGAGAAGCCAGAGTAGCGAGGCCGCAAGCGGCCTCGCGGTCTAGTCTTCGTTCGCGGCGATCGATTCCATCAAGGATACCAGCTGACGCTGGACGGTCTGATCCTTGATCTTGCTGTAGGCCCGCAGCAAACGCAGGCTGAAAGCGCTGTCGAGAAACAGCAGGCTTTCGACCTCGCGCGCCTTGCCGTCGCCGTCGTAGAAGAACGTGACGGGCACGTCGAGCGCGGTGGCGATTTGCTGAAGGCGGGCGGCGCCGACGCGGTTGACACCCTTCTCGTATTTCTGGACCTGCTGGAAGCTGACGCCAAGCTTGTCGCCGAGCTCCGCCTGCGAGATCTTTTGTTCGACGCGCCGTAGCCGGATTCGCTTGCCCAGCTCAATGTCGGGTTTGCCGGCACTGCGTTGTTTCATCTTCTTTGCCGCTGATTTGTTCATTCTGGTTCTACCGTCCTTCGGTCGAAAAGTCCCCGAACTGATGGGTCAGGGATTCACCCTTATATACCGGTTTAAATTCCCGTGGATGGATGAATTCGTCTTTAAACCACGGGAATTTTGCAGGGTTAAAGGCTTCTATCAGCCAGTCGATCATGTGCCGTACCCGGGGAATCCGGCCGCTGCCGGGATGATAGGACAGCCAAATATCATACGGCCGGCGCAGTTCAACCTCAAGAGGTACTATCTTCCCGTCAAGCGCGCAGGCATAGGTCGGAAATACCCCGATTCCGGCGCCGTTGGCCACCGCCCAGTAATTGGCGCTGCTTACATTCGTTCTCATCACCAGCAAATCCCGCTGGGAGTAGCCGGGAAACAGGCTCGCGAAAGCCTCCTTGGCGGCGGTCTGATCGGCGACCTGCATCACCAGCCGGTGCTTCACCAGTTCGTCCGGCGTCCGCGGGGCGCCGTGGGTTTCGAGGTATTTCTCGCTGGCAAAGAACATCAAATGCATCCGGCCGAGCCGGACGAGCTTGACGTCCAGCGCCTCCGGCCGCGACAGGTGAATCGCGATGTCGGCCTCGTGCCGCGACACGTCGGCCGAACGCATCGCGCAGTGCAGGTCGACCAGAATGTTGGGGAAGGCCTGCTGGAATTCGACCAGGCGAGGGGCGAGCCAGAAGGTTCCAAGGCCTTCGGTAACGGCCACCCGGACTTCGCCCGAAAGCGTGTTGGCGACGGAATTGCCGGCGCGCAGCAGGTCGAACGACGCGGACTCCATGCGTTCGACGGCCGATACCACCAGCGAGCCTTCGTCGGTCAGGCGGGTGCCATGGACGTCGCGCGTGAACAGGGTGGCGCCGATCTGCCGCTCGAAATCGTCGATTCGGCGGCGAACGACGTTGATGGACAGGTTGAGCCGTTCAGCGGCGGACCGGAAACTCCCGCAACGGACCACTTCCAGGAAAATCCTGGCCGCGTCCCAATCGGTGAGACTGCCGAGAGCGGCTTTTCGGCGTTCCTCCTGAGGAACGCCCCTTTCCAGTACCAGACGCATACACAGCCCTTTCCGCGCGCTAAACTTGGCAGAAGACAAGGGAAATCACAACCATGCCGGGTTCGGGGCAGCGGATTTCGACATCTATTCTCACGGTCAGACCGGTTTCCCGGGAACGCGAGGGCGCGGCGGCCCTAAGACCATACCGTCGCCGGACAGGGGAGCTGCGTGCCTTCAATCGTAAGCTTGGGGATCTGCGCTAACGCAGCGAGCGTTCCGGTCGTCCTGTTTGCAAACACGCAGCAGGAAGATCCGGCGACGCCGCGCTCTTTTGTTATTTCCAAACCCACGATTTCCAACCACCCTGTTTTCAAGACCGATGGTGCGCTGGACAGTTGCGGAAAGGTTCTGGATCCTTCGCGCGGAACCGAACGTCCGGTTGCCTTCATCCGCATCATCGGCGAGTCCGCGTTTTTCAAGCGCACGGCGCTCTCCGTCGGCTGGGCTGAGGATGTTGAGCCTTGTCATTTTGAGCCTTGTCATTTTGAGTCATGTCGCGACGAAATGAGGTTCAAACGGAACAGCCTATCGTGCTATTCTGGCTTCACCGGAATTTCAGCAGAAGCATTTGAAACAGACGATTTGATTGAACCGACTTTACCTCGCAAGCTGGGCTATGGAAGAAACACTGGTGGCTAATTCAGAAGAACGATTGCGTGTGATTCTCGCGACACTCGAGCAGTGCCGGGCGGGTCTGATCGACAGCTCCAACCGGGAAACCGCCCAGTTGGTGTCGGTGGCGATTCTCGAGCTTCGGATGAAGCTCAATCGGATTACCGACCAGGAACTGAGGGCTTTGTGCGATGCGGTGGTGCAGGATGACACCGCCGCGGAACGGCTGCAGTACCCGAAACCGCCGCCACGTCGCCGCCCGCTGCTGAAACTGGTCAAGTAGCCGCGCGGTTCGGCTCCCGGCTCCCCCGGTTCCGCTCCCCTCACGATGGCGGCGAGGGGCAATGCCGCATTGTTGATCGGAAAAATCGCCGTCGGCGGCGGTGAAACCCTCCGCGCCGGCGCTGCTCGGTTGCGCATTCTCGGGCATCCGGTACATCAGACCGGGTCGGCCCGCGCTCCCGACCAGTGTCCCACCCTTGCACCCCCAGGCCCGGCGATGGGTCCACTAGCCGCAAAATTGTCAACGATGGCGACGACTGCATGATTCACGATGTCTCGATCCCCGCGGCGCTGATTGCCGGCCTGGTCAGCTTTCTGTCGCCCTGCGTGCTGCCGCTGGTGCCGCCGTATCTGATCTACCTCACGGGCGCGACCATCGAGCACCTCGAGAATGAGGAGACGGTGTCGTCCTCACAGCGTGCGGTGATGATATCGGCTGCCATGTTCGTGCTCGGGTTTTCCACCGTGTTCGTGGCGCTCGGCGCCAGCGCCTCGCTGATCGGCGCCTTGATCCGCGCCTGGTCGGCGGAGCTTTCGATCGTCGCCGGCATCGTGATCATCGTCATGGGCCTGCACTTCCTCGGGTTGACGCGGATCGGCTTTTTGATGCGGGAAGGGCGGTTGCCGATTCCAAAGCCGATGGGATTGTGGGGCGCCTATGTGATGGGGCTGGCGTTCGCGTTCGGCTGGACGCCCTGCATCGGCCCGATCCTCGCCGCCATCCTGTCGGTGGCCGCCGCCGAGGCGACGGTGACAAAAGGCGCCGGCCTGCTCGCGGTGTATTCCGCGGGTCTCGGCATCCCCTTTCTGATCGCGGCGCTGATGGTCGAACGGTTCTCCGCGCTGTTCTCGCGCATGAAGCGGCATCTCGCCAGTGTCGAGCGGGCGATGGGCGTGCTGATGGTGCTGACCGGCATCGCCTTTCTGACCGGCGCAATCTCCTCCGTCAGCATCTGGCTGCTGGAGGCGTTTCCGGGCCTGCAGAATTTCGGCTGAGGTTAGCCTTCATCCTCGAGCGAGCAGATCACCGTACAGACCACGCCGCGCGGCAGAAAGTCGATGGTGGCTTCGCCGCCGAGCTGGTCACGGGCGCTGCGTTCGATCAGGCGCGAACCGAAACCGCGCTGTACCGGCGCCGTGACGATGGGACCGCCGGACTCGACCCAGACCAGCCGCAGTTTCGGTTTGCCGTTCTCGGTAACGGCTTTCCAGTCGAGCCGGACAGTCCCGGTGTCGTTCGACAGCGCGCCATATTTGGCGGCATTGGTGGCGATCTCGTGGATGATCATCGACAGCACGACTGAAAGCCGCGGCGACAGCGGAACCCTCGGCCCGGACACGCGCACCCGTTCCGGGCTGTTGAGCACGTAAGGCTGCAGGACGCGGCCGACCAGATCCTGCAAATCCGAGCCCTGCCATTTCTGCTTGCTCAGTAGATTGTGCGCTTCCGCCAGTGCGCCGAGCCGGCCCTCGAATGTCTGGCGCTCGGTCTTGCTCGCGCCGCGGAACGTCTGCGTGGCGATCGACTGCAGGATGGCCAGCGTGTTCTTGACGCGATGGTTGAGTTCCTCGATCAGCAGGTCGTGCAGCATCTCGCCGCGGGCGATCGTGGTTGCCATCCGCACCGCAAACGCAAGCCCGGTCAGCAGCAGCGCGCCGCCGATCACGCTGGTGATCGCGAGCTTGCGCCACAATGGGCCGACCAGCGAGCCTTCCGCGATGCCGGCGGCGACCGTCCAGCCGGTGAGCGAGGATCGTACAAAACTCGTGATCAGCGGCTCGTCTTCCAGCGACACCGTCTGCAGGGTTGCCTCGGGCGTGCGAAAAATCTCGGCATACAGTGACGGCGAGGCGCGCTTGCCGATCGACGCCTGTGGGTTCGGCGCCCGCGCAAAATTGATGCCTTCGCGATCAAAGATCGAGATCGTCCAATCCTTGCCCGGGCGCTGTGTGTTGATGATGCCCTGGAAAACCTCGACCGGCGGGCTGAACGAGATGTCATAGACGACCTCGCCGTCGCGAAACACCGGGACCTCGACCGTCACGATTGGTTGCTTCTTCACCGCACCGGTGAACAGGTTCGAGTACTGCAGGTGTCTTGTCGCGAAGACTTTCTCCACGATGGCGCGGTTGTTCCGCGGTGGCAGGCTTGCGGTATCCGGGCTGACAGAGGAGAACAACTGGCGGCCTTCGCGGTCCGCCACCAGCACGACGCCACCGTCGCGGTACTGGTCAAGAAAGCCTTGGGCGATGCCGCGGAATCCCTCGAAATCGCCGTCCCGCAGCGGCTTGGTCAGCGCCAGCACCTGCAATGCACCCGTCATGCGCTGCATCTCGGCATCGAGCACCAGGCGGATGCTGCGTACGGTCTCGAGGACGCGCTGGGAAGCGTCCTTGCGGTCCTGCTCGTAGTCGTTGAAGACGAGCACGGTCGCGAAGACAATCAGTGGCAGGGTGGTCCCGGCGACCAGAAGGGCAAGGCGCACTGGTAGGGAGGGTTTTGGCACGCGGTTCCTGTGTCACTGCCTTCGGCGCGAGGAGAGTGCCGAATGCTCGCGAGCATAGGAGAGCCTCCCACATCCGCCAAGGATTTTGGCCGCGTCAGCCGGTTCCAGCTTCGCGAGTGCTACAGGTCCCTAGATGTTGCTGTCGGTGATCGCAGCGTAAACCATGGTGCGCAGTTCTCGCCGTATCGGGTACGCGCTCGACGGCAGCACCTGGGTCATGAAAATGGCGATCAGTTCTTCCGCGGGATCGATCCAGAACGACGTGGTGGCCGCACCGCCCCAGGAATATTCGCCGGCACTGCCGGGGATCAGCGTCTGGGCGGGGTTCATGGTGACGGAGAAGCCGAGACCGAAGCCGATGCCGTTATAGGTCGCCTCGGAGAACAGCGACCGCGACATCGCCGGCAGGTCGCGTCCGCCGGGCAGGTGGTTTGACGTCATCAAGGCCAGCGTCTTCGGGCCGATCAGCCTGACGCCGTCGAGTTCGCCGCCATTGAGCAGCGCGCGGCAGAAGGTAAGATAATCGGCCGTGGTCGAACACAGGCCGCCGCCGCCGGAAATGAACGAGGGCGACTTCAAGTACGAACTCGTGGTCGGGTCGTCCTGCAGCGTCAGGTCGCCCTTGCGGTCGGTGACATGGAACGTCATGCCGCCTTTCGGATCGGCCGAGTAGCAGGCCGCGAAACGATGCACCTTGTCGGCCGGCACGAAGAAGCCGGTGTCCCTCATGCCCAGCGGATCGAAGATCCGTTCCTTGAGAAATTGCTCGAACGGCATGCCGCTGATCTTGCCGATGAGATAGCCGATCACGTCGGTCGAAACCGAATAATTCCAGGCCTCGCCGGGCGAAAACTCCAGCGGAATTTTGGCGAGTCCATCGACCATCGATTGCAGCGTGCCGGATGTGACGACCTCGCCGATCTTCAGTTCGCGGTAGGCGGCGTCGACGTTGGAGCGCTGCTGGAAACCGTAGGTCAGGCCGGAGGTGTGCCGCAACAGGTCCACGATCAGCATCGGCCGCGATGGCGGTCTGGTCAGGAACGCCGGCGCGGTGCCGGCCTGAAACACGCCGAGGTTCTTCCATTCCGGGATATATTTGTGGACGGGCTCGTCGAGCGCGACGCGGCCTTCCTCGAACAGCATCATGAAGGCCGCGCTCGTGATCGGCTTGGTCATAGAATAGATGCGGAAGATCGTGTCGTCCTTCATCGGCGCCTTGCGCTCGATATCGGCAAAGCCCTGCACCGCGGAATGGACCACCTTGCCGCGGCGATAGACCAGGAGCTGGGCTCCCGGAAAGCGGCCGGCGTCGACGTAGCGGTTCTTGATATGGGCCTCGAGGCGGTCGAAGGCTTGCTTGGACATGCCGGCGGATTCGGGCGAGGCGGGGGTCGGGGCTAACATCGGCACATCTCCGGAGGCTTTCGGGGGCGATCCTTGATAGCCGAAAAGTGTGCAGGATTCCAATCACCGCCTGCTTACCCTGGCCCGGCCGCCGGTGTAGGCTTGCCGCGCAATCGCGTGAACCCGCAGGGACCCTGGCATGCCCCAATTCAACGACACCGAACTGACCGCCGCCGTCGTCAAGAGCTTCGAGGAGACGCCCGATCCGCGTGTCAAATTCCTGATGGAAGAGCTGGTGAAGGCGCTGCACGGCTTCGTCCGCAAAACCGATCTCAGTTTCGACGAATGGGCTTATGCGATCGATTTCCTGACCCGCGTCGGGCAGAAGTGCTCGGCAAGCCGGCAGGAATTCATCCTGCTGTCGGACGTGCTCGGGGTTTCGATGCTGGTCGATGCCGTCAACCACAGGGAGCGCGAGGGCGCGACCGAAACCACGGTGCTCGGTCCGTTTTATGTCGGCGAGCACAAGCCGATGCCGCACGGCACCGACATCTCCGCGAACCTGACCGGCGAGCGGATGTTCGTGCAGAGCCGAGTCACCGACCTCAAGGGCAAGCCGCTGGCCGGCGTCGCCGTCGACGTCTGGCACGCCGATGATGACGGCTATTACGACTCGCAGCGGCCGGATTACGAGACCGCAGGTCCGTCATCCCGGGCACGCTTTATCACCGACGCCGACGGCCGGTTCTTCTTTCGCACCATCCTGCCCTGCAGCTATCCGATCCCGACCGACGGCCCGGTCGGGCAGATGATCCTGCAGACGCGGCGCCACCCGAACCGGCCGGCGCATATTCATTTCCTGGTCGATGCGCCCGGCCATGAGCCGCTGGTCACCCATGTCTTCATCGAGGGTGACAAATATCTCGATTCCGACGTGGTGTTCGGGGTCAAGAACGACCTGGTTTCCAGGGTCGAGAAACGCACCGATCAGGTGATGCCCGACGGCAAGTCGGCGGAGGCGCCCTGGCATTTGATGACCTACGAATTCCGCATGAAACCGGGCCAGGGCGCCGCGCCGAAGCCGATGATGGCGGCGACCGAAGACGCCTGAAAAATCGCGGCCGAAAACGCCTGCTCAATTTTTGTGCGCCGCACAAGAAATGAGCGAATCGCAAATTTTCAATGCGTTGGGCGGGCGGCGGGCGATCCAAGCTCATCCGATAATTCATTGTAATATAAATAGTTTTTTTAGCGCGGCGGCTTGGCACGAAGCTTGAAAGGCTTCTGCCGACGCCATCGTTGCCGTCCTTCGAAAACCAATCATCCGAATTTGTGACACCGCCGAACCGGGGCCTCCCCGGAGCGCGCCGCTGTGTCTCCGAGCGATCCTGATGACAGTTGAAAGGAAACATCTTAATGAGCAGCCAAGACCCGACCTGGATCTCCGATTGGAACCCAGAGGATGAGACGTTCTGGAATTCCAAGGGCAAAGTCGTCGCCCGGCGCAACCTGATCTGGTCGATCGTTGCGGAGCATATCGGATTTTCGGTCTGGCTGATCTGGAGCATCGTCGCGACCAAGTTGCCGGCGGCTGGCTTCCACTACACGACCGACGAATTGTTCCAATTGGTGGCGGTGCCCGGGTTGATCGGCTCGCTGATGCGGTTTCCCTACACGTTCGCGGTGACGATGTTCGGCGGCCGCAACTGGACGATCTTCAGCGCGACGGTGCTGTTCATCCCGACACTCGCGCTCGCCTATTTCGTCAGCCATCCCGAAACGCCGTTCTGGATGATGTTGCTGGTGGCATCCACCGCGGGTCTCGGCGGCGGCAATTTCGCCTCCAGCATGGCCAATATCTCCTTCTTCTATCCCGACCGCATGAAGGGTTGGGCGCTCGGGCTGAATGCGGCCGGCGGCAATATCGGCGTCTCGAGCGCGCAATTGCTGACGCCCATTCTGATGGGCGTCGGCCTGTTCAATCTCTATCAGGCAACGCCGGTCGCCGGCGTCTACCTGCAGAACGCAGGCCTGATGTGGGTGTTGCCGATCGCGGTCGCTGTGGTCGGCGCCGTCTTCTTCATGAACAACCTGACCTCGGCCAAGTCCTCCTTCAAGGACCAGCTCGCGATCGTCGGCCGCAAGCACACCTGGATCATGGCGTTCATCTATATCGGGACGTTCGGCTCCTTCATCGGCTACTCCGCCGCGTTTCCGCTTCTGATCAAGACGCAGTTCCCGGCGGTCACGATTGCGATCGCGTTCCTCGGACCGCTGGTTGGCTCGCTGTCGCGTCCACTCGGCGGCCTGCTTGCCGACAAAGTCGGCGGCGCGATTGTGACGTTCTGGAACTTCATCGCGATGGGAGCGGCGACGATCGGCGTGCTGTACTTCGTAGGCATCAAGGACTTTACCGGCTTCCTGGTGATGTTCCTGATCCTGTTCGTCACCACCGGTATCGGCAACGGATCGACCTACCGGATGATTCCGTCGATCTTCCGCGAGGAGAATCTTCACAAGGCAAAGGGCAAGGGTGAAGCCGGCCGGGCGCTCGCCATGAAGGTCGCCAGCATCGAGAGCGGCGCCGCGCTCGGATTCATCGGCGCGATCGGCGCCTGCGGCGGCTATTTGATCCCGAGCGGCTTCGGCAAGTCGATCGCCATCACCGGTGGTCCGCAGCTGGCGCTGGAAATCTACCTGGCCTTCTACGCGGTCTGCCTCGCGCTCACCTGGTGGTTCTACCTGCGCAGGAGCCCTGCGACATCGAGCGCGACTAGCCTCGCCGAAGCGCGCATCTGATCTTGGATATCGACCCACCTCGTCCCGCTCGCGGGGCGGGGTGGCAACGAGGCAGGAGAAGCAGGAGCGAAAAAATGACACCCGATCAAGTCAAACTCGTGCAGCAGAGTTTTGCGAAAGTCGCACCGATTTCCGAAACGGCCGCGGTCTTGTTCTACGACCGGCTGTTCGAGATCGCGCCACAGGTCAGGGCGATGTTTCCGGCCGACATGACCGAGCAGCGTAAGAAGCTGATGATGACGCTGGCGGCGGTGGTCAACGGGCTCGCCAATCTCGACTCGATCCTGCCCGCCGCGAGCGCCTTGGCAAAGCGCCACGTCGCTTACGGCGCGAAGGCCGAGCACTATCCGGTCGTAGGCTCAGCATTGCTGTGGACCCTGGAAAAAGGACTTGGCGAAGCCTGGACGCTGGAACTCGCGGAAGCGTGGACGGCGGCTTACGGGACGCTGTCCGGCTTCATGATTGCCGAAGCCTATGGCCGCCCCCAGGCCGCGGAGTAAGGACACACCGTGAGTGAACCGCTGGTTATCGTCGGCAACGGAATGGCCGCCGCGCGACTGGTCGACGAACTGGCGAAGGTGGCGCTCGGACGTTACGCCATCGCCGTGATCGGCGAGGAGCCGCGGCTTGCGTATAATCGCGTGCTGCTGTCGTCGGTTCTCGCCGGCGAGACCGCCTCGCACGACATCGAACTGCGGCCGGCCCAATGGTGGCGCGACCGCGGCGTTACCCTGAAATACGGCTGCGTTGCCACCGAGATCGACGTCGGCCGCCGCGAGCTCAAGATCGCGGGCGAGGAGAGCATCGGCTTTTCCAAGCTCGTGCTGGCCACCGGCTCGACGCCGCTGCGGCTTGGCGTGCCCGGCGTCGATTTGGCGGGCGTGCATACCTTCCGCGACAGCCGGGACGTCGACCTGCTGCTGACGCTGGCGGCGCAAAAGAAGCGCGTCGTCGTGGTCGGTGGCGGATTGCTCGGCCTGGAAGCGGCTTACGGCCTCGCCAAGGCGGGCGCTGTGGTGACGCTCATTCATCTGATGGACCGGCTGATGGAGCGCCAGCTCGACGCACCGGCGGCGGAACTCTTGAAATCCCAGGTCGAGCGCAAGGGCATCAGGGTTCTGCTCAACGCCAATACCGCACGGCTCCATGGCGAGACGCACGTTGAAAGCGTCGAACTCGTGGACGGACGCCGGATCGATGCCGACGCGGTGATTTTCGCCGCCGGCATCCGGCCCAACGTTTCGCTGGCGAAGGACGCCGGCATTCCCGTCAATCGCGGCATCGTCGTCGACGACGTCTTGCAGACCGGCGTTCCCGGTATTTTCGCGCTCGGCGAATGCGCCGAGCATCGCGGCACCTGCTACGGGCTGGTCGAGCCGGCCTACGAGCAGGCGCGGGTGCTGGCGCGGCATCTCGCGGGCAACACCTCGAGCTACGGCGGCAGCGTGGTTGCGACCAACCTGAAAGTGTCGGGGGTCAGCGTGTTTTCCGCCGGCGACTTCATGGGCGCGGAAGGCTCGGAGGCCATCGTGCTCAGCGATGCCAGACGCGGCGCCTACAAGAAGCTGGTGATTTCCGGCGGCCGCCTCACCGGCGCGGTGCTGGTCGGCGATGTCGCGGATGCACTCTGGTATCTTGAACTGATCCGGACCCGCGAGCCGATCGCAGCGATCCGCCGCGACATGATGTTCGGCCGCTCGCTCGTGCTTCCGTCGAAGGCGGCATAGGCCAATGATGCGAAACCTGCAATGACCTCCGTCGATCCCACGCTGCGCGCCACGCGCACCACCTGTCCCTATTGCGGCGTCGGCTGCGGCGTGCTCGCGACGCCCGACGGCAGCGGTGGTGCCGCGATCTCGGGCGATCCCGAGCATCCAGCCAATTTCGGCCGGCTGTGCTCGAAAGGCTCGGCGCTCGGCGAGACGCTTGGCATTGAAGACCGGCTGCTCTATCCGATGATCCGTGTCAGCAAGGGCACCATGGAGCGGGTGGCCTGGAGCGATGCGCTCGACCATATCGCGCACCGGTTCGCCCATATCATCAAGCGCGACGGTCCGGGCGCGGTGGCGTTCTATCTCTCGGGCCAGCTTTTGACCGAGGATTATTACGTCGCCAACAAGCTGATGAAGGGGTTCATCGGCAGCGCCAATGTCGATACCAATTCGCGGCTCTGCATGTCGTCGTCGGTCGCCGGCCACCGCCGCGCCTTCGGCGCCGACACCGTGCCGGGCTGCTACGACGATCTCGACGAAGCCGACCTTCTGGTGCTGGTCGGGTCCAACGCGGCGTGGTGCCACCCCGTGTTGTTCCAGCGCATGCTCGCCAACAAGCAGGCGCGCGGCGCGCGCATCGTGGTGATCGATCCGCGCCGGACCGATACCGCCGGGGATGCCGACCTGTTTCTCGGATTGAAGCCGGGCACCGATACCGCGCTGTTCAGCGGCCTCTTGGTGCATCTCGCCGACACCGGCGCGCTCGATCGCGCCTATCTCGATTCCCACACCGCCGGATTCGAGGAGGCGCTGGCGCGCGGGCGCGGCATCGCCGGCAGCATCGGCGCGACCGCGCTTGCGACCGGGCTCTCCGAGCCCGATGTTGCCGAGTTCTTCCGGATGTTTGCCAACACGCCGCGTGTGGTCACGCTGTATTCGCAAGGGGTCAACCAGTCGGCGCAGGGCACCGACAAGGTCAATGCCATCATCAATTGCCACCTCGCGACGGGGCGGATCGGCAAGCCGGGCGCTTCGCCGTTTTCGCTGACCGGCCAACCCAACGCGATGGGCGGGCGGGAGGTCGGCGGGCTCGCCAACCAGCTCGCCGCGCATATGGGTTTCACGCCGCCGGATATCGACCGGGTGCGGCGGTTCTGGAAAGCACCGCGGATCGCGACCCATGAAGGGCTGAAGGCGGTCCAGATGTTCGAGGCGATCGGGCGCGGCGAGATCAAGGCGCTGTGGGTGATGGGCACCAATCCCGCGGTGTCGCTGCCGGACGCCGACGCCGCGCGCGCCGCGCTGAAGAAGCTCGAATTGTTCGTCGTGTCGGAAAACGTGCGTTCCAACGACACCGTCAAGGCGGGCGCGCATGTGCTGTTGCCGGCGCAGGCCTGGGGCGAAAAAACAGGAACCGTGACCAATTCGGAGCGGCGAATATCGCGCCAGCGCGCGTTCTTGGACGCGCCGGGGGAAGCAAAACCCGACTGGTGGATCGTCGGCGAGGTCGCCAGGCGGCTCGGCTTTTCCGCCGGGTTCGATTTTAATTCGGTGGCGGATATTTTTCGCGAACATGCCGCTCTGTCGTCGTTCGAGAACGAAGGCAGCCGCGATTTCGATATCGGCGCGTTGCAGACCGTGTCGGACGAGGGCTTCGACGCGATGGTGCCGTTGCAATGGCCGATGCAATGGGGCGACATCGAGCCGCGGCAGCGGTTCTTCGCCCGCGGCGGGTTCTTCACCAACGACGGCAAAGCCCGTTTCGTTGCGCCGGAAATCCCGGCGCTGCACACCGAGACCAGCGCCGGCCGGCCGCTGCGGCTGAATACCGGCCGCATCCGCGACCAATGGCACACCATGACCCGCACCGGGATGAGCCCGCGGCTCGGCCAGCACCTGCCGGAGCCGTTCGTCGAGGTGCATCCGGACGATGCCATCCGCTACGGCGTCGCCGACGGCGGTTTTGCGCGTGTCACCACCGATTACGGGCAATGCACGCTCAGGGTTGCCGTCAATGCAAGGCAGCAGCGCGGCATGCTGTTCGCGCCGATCCACTGGAACGAAGAGAACGCCTCCGCCGCGCGGGTCGGCGCGCTGGTGGCGCCTTTCACCGATCCCTATTCCGGCCAGCCCGAGAACAAGGCGACGCCGGCGTCGATCACGCCCTATGAATACGTCTTCCGCGGTTTTGCCCTGTCGCGGGTCAAGCTCAAGCTGCCCGATCATCTCTGGTGGACGCGGGTGACGGTCGCGGGCGGCTACGGCTATCTGTTCGCCGACAACGCCGATCTCGCCCGGTGGCAATTGTGGATGCGGTCGGCCGCCGGCAGCGATCTTGCCGAATACAAGGATTTCGGCGGCGGGGTGTTTCGCGCGGCTTCCTTCACCGGAGACCGAATCGAGACCTGTCTGTTCGTCGGTCCGGCGCGGGACGCGGGTGATTGGGAGGTGGTGAAGGGCTTGTTTGCCACTGAGGCCCTCGGCGAGGATCAGCGCCGGATGTTGCTGTCGGGCAAATCCACCGATGGGCTCGCCAGCGGCGGCCCGATCGTCTGCGCCTGCTTCGGCGTCGGCCGCAACACGCTTTGCGATGCCATCGCGGCCGGCGCCGGCAGCGCCGCCGAGATCGGCGCGCAACTGAAGGCGGGCACCAATTGCGGCTCCTGCATTCCGGAGCTGAAGCGGTTGATCGCGCAGGCGGGGACGGTTGCGGAGCAACCTAATCTGGCGGTGGCTGCAAGCTAGGTCTCCGGCAGGTCGTGCCATGGCCGACCCGACCGCAGGACCAGAAAGACCCATTGAGCACGCGATTGTCATCTACGCGCCGAACGCCGCGCGGTTGTCGGGCCGCATCGGCTTGATCGCGGTCCATTTCGGCGGCATAGCGGAAACCGCCGGACTTACTGCTGCCGCAACCCGGTCGCGCATAGCGGACTTCGAATCAGTCGAACATTTACTCGCTTGGCTGCGATCACTATGCTGAAGCCATGGCCCCGCCTTGCTCTGTTCTTCTCGATCTCGACGGCACCCTGATTGATTCGCAGCCCGGCATTTTGGCAAGTTGCCACGCGGCGCTCCGCACTCTTGGACACGAGCCGAGCGAAATCCTCGACATCAAGCGGGTCATCGGGCCGCCGCTCGAGGACGTGATGCAATTCTTGCTGCAGCCATATGGGGACGACAGGATTGCTGAGGCCGTATTGGCCTTTCGTCAGCACTACGGTGAAAGCGGCCTTCTCGGAAGCGAGCCCTACCCGGGAATAGGCAATTCTCTAAGAGAGATGCAGCAAGGAGGATTGCGATTATATTTGGCAACCTCGAAGCGGGAGGCATTCGCGCGTCGTATTCTGGAGCATTTGGAGCTTGCTGCGTATTTCGATGGCATCCACGGCTCGGTGCCGGGCGGCGAGCTGGACCACAAGCCTGAGCTACTCGCCCATATCTTGTCGGAGCATCATATTTCACCCGCGCGGAGTTTGATGGTCGGGGACCGCCGCTACGACATTTCTGGCGCCCATGCGGTTGGAATGCGCGGTCTTGGAGTACTCTGGGGCTATGGTACCCGAGATGAACTAGAAGGCGCTGGCGCAGATCAATTGGTGGAATCTTCTGTTGATCTCGCTTGTACAGTTCTCGCGATGGTTAGTGGAAAGCGGCCCTTGAGCTAGGCCTCCCAATTGCAATCGAGACGATGGCTGGACATCGCTTCGCTTCGCTTCGCTGCGAAATCCGATCGGTATCGGGGCATAGCGGACTCCAGCAAGCCGTTGGCCTGGCAGATCCACGGGTTTCACGGCCAGGGTCGCTACGGGAAATTCACCCGCCCTTGACGGCGCCCGCGGTCAGGCCGGCCACGATCTGGCGCTGCGCGAACACCGTCAAGAGCAGCACCGGCAGCGTCACGATCAGCGCGGCGGCGGCGAGCGGGCCCCAGCTCAGCTGGTCGAACGAAATCATGTTGTAGACGGCAACCGGCAGCGTGCGCGTCTCGCGTCCCGCCAGCACGATGCCGAAGACGAAATTGTTCCACGAAAAAATCACGGCGAGGATGAAGGCGACCGCGATGCCCGGCCGCGCGATCGGCAGTGCTACGTAGCGGAACACCTGCCAGCGGGTGGCGCCGTCGATCAGCGCGGATTCCTCCAGCTCCATCGGCGTCGTCTCGAAATAGCCGATCATGATCCAGATCACGATCGGCACCGTCACCACGAGATGGATGATGATCTGCGGCCACAGCGTGCCGAGCAGGCCGAGCCACTGGAACAGCAGGAACAGCGGAATGAGATAGGAGAGGCCGGGCGTGATGCGCGCGATCAGGATCACCACCGCCGCCTTGTGCGCGCGCATGCGGGCAAGCCCATAGCCCGCGGGCACGCCGACCACGAGCGCGAAGGCGGTTGCCGTCCCCGTCACGATCAGGCTGTTCATGAAGTAGGTGGAAAAACGGTTGGAGCGGAAGACGGCGGCGTAGTTGCCCCAGTTGAAATGCTCGGGGATGAATACCGGCGGATAGGACGCGTTGTCGACCTCGAATTTGACCGACAGCGACAGCATCCAGAGGAAGAACAACACGGCCGGCGACACGATCACGATCAGCGCGAAGCCGAGGCCGACGCGGCCGAGCCATTGCCGCAGCGGGCTCATGCCACGCCTCCGGCGTCGTTCCAGTGCGTACGCTGGCGCAGCCGAAGCAGCGCACCGGCGAGGGCAACGATCAGCGCGAAGAACACCACCACGATCGCGGAAGCGTAGCCGACGTCGTAATAGACGAAGGCGACGCTGTAGAGATAGAGGTTGATGGTTTCGGAAGCCGTGCCGGGGCCGCCCTGGGTAATGGCGAAGATGATGTCGAAGCTCTTCACCGCATCGATCATGCGGATCATCGACGCGATGAACAGGAACGGCATGATCAGCGGCAGCGAGATGTAGCGGAATGTCTGCCAGCGGGTGGCGCCATCGATCAGCGCGCTCTCATAAGGTTCGGCCGGGATGGCGGCAAGGCCCCCGAGCACGATCAGCATCACCAGCGGCGTCCATTGCCAGGTTTCGACCAGGACCAGCGAGGGAATCACGGTCGCGGGGTGAAACACCCAGAGCTGCGGCGGTATCCCGACCAGCGACAGCAGGTAATTGAGGATGCCCAGTTGCGGGTGGAACATCATGGTCCACACCAGGGCGATCGCGACCGGAGTCGCCATCATCGGAAGGATAAAGAGGCCGCGCAGAAAACCGCGCATCGGAAATTTGGCGTGAAACACCACCGCAGCGAGCGTCCCTAACAGCAACGGCAGCGCCACCGACAGCGCGGTATAGACCAGCGTGTGCCACACCGATTCGACAAAACGCGTGTCGGTCGGCAGGCGGATGTAATTCGCAAGGCCAACGAAGGTCGGCGGCGAGCCGACCTTCCATTCGTGCAGGCTCATCCAGATGGTGTAGGCCCAGGGGAAGATGATGACCGCGAGCACCACGATCAGCGCGGGAAGAACGAACGGCCAATAGGATGGCGGCTGCCAGCCTTTCATTTCGGGCGCGGCGGCGTCCGATCGCGCCGGCGCCGATTCGCTCGCGCTCAGGCCGCTCACGACTTTTCGCTGCGCTCCAGAATGGGGCGGAATTGCTCGTGCGCCTTTTTCAGTTCCGTCGCCGGATCCGCCCCCGACAATGTCGCGGTCAGCGCCGCGCCGACGATGTCACGGAATTCCGCGACGGGTACGATGACGGGGAGGCCCAGTTTTGAAATTTTGGCCGAACCGATCACGGAGTCCAGCCACTCGGCCGGCATCTTGACGCCCTTGCGCACGGTCTCGTCGTTGAGGATCGAGTTGCGGAACGGGACGCCGCCGCCGCTTTGCAGCAGCCGCGCGCCCATGGTCTTCGACACCGCCCATTGGCAATAGAGATAGGCGGCCTCCTTTTTGGTGCTGGCCTGGGGAATGCCGATGCCGTCGCCATAGGCGGCGGAATACTGGCCTTTCGGTCCGGCCGGCACCAGGGCATAGCCGATCTTTCCGACCACGCGCGACGCATTGGGGTCCTCGATCGGCGGGGCCCAGCCCACGCCGTCGATCCACATCGCCGCGCGGCCCTGGGTCAGCGAAGCCATCGACTCCATCCAGTTGAAACCGGCAACGCCGGGAGGCGCGGTCTTGGTCAACAGGCGCTGATACAATTTGGTGGCCTCGATCCCTTCCGGGCCGTCGGTGAGGATGTTGCCCTTGGCGTCGAGAAACTCGCCGCCATAGTCGAGGAAGAAATTGGTCCACAGCGTCATGTTCGCGTTGCGCAGACCGCGGCCGGTAAAGCCGTAGATGCCGTTGGCGGGGTCGTTGAGTTTTTCCGCGGCTATGGCCATCTCGTCCAGGGTTTTCGGCAGGGTCACTCCCTTTTTGGCGAACAGCTCCTTGTTCCAGTAAAGAATGAAATAGTCGACCGACCAGGGCAACGAATGCATTTCGCCTTTGTCGTTCTGGGCAAACTGCAGGCCGCCGGTGGAGAAATCGTCCACGGTCAGGTCGGGCGCGGTCAGGTTCGGATCCTTCATGAAGCCGGTGAGGTCCGCGAGCCAGCCCGCCTTTTCGAATTGCCGTTTCTGCACGTGATAGCTGACGTGAATGACGTCGAAGCTCGGCCTGCCGGAGGTGAGTTCGATCACGGCTTTTTGCCGTTGCTGCTGCTCGGGAATAACTTCTGATTCGACCTTGATGCCGGTAAGGTCGGTAAATTCGGATGCGTATTTCTGCAGCAGTTCGCCGCGCGGCCCTTTGATCAAATTGGCTTCGATCGTGGTGCCGGCATATTTCTTCCACTGTACGTCGGCGCGCGCGGGGAAACCGGTCAGGCTGAGTGCGGTGGTCGCGAGCGTGCCCTGCAATAGGGAACGCCGGGTCGGGCCGAAATGGGCCATGTCGTTATCCTCCCTGCCATCCGCCTTTATCGGCGGTGATTATCTTGTCGGCGCGTCGGCGGTGGCCGGGCGGCCGAAGTGCAGATTCATAGCACGCCACGGGATCGGAACAAGAATGTCATGACATGTCAAAGCATCTTTGCGTTCTGCGCAGGCTGCACCCGGCGCGCGCCGATATCGACGGCGCGGATGTGCCGATCTATGGTGCCGTCTTCCTGGGCAGGTGAAATCACGCGATGATGTATCTGGACGCGCCGCCGCGGCTGATCGAGACCAACGTTTTTTCGGCGATGCCGGAGGCATTCCGGCGCAAGGGCGTCGCGACCGAGTGGGCCGACGCCAACCGCCCGGGCCAGCCGACCGACTGCTTCATTGAAGGCCCGTCCTTCGACGCCCAGGGCAATCTCTACATCGTCGACATTCCCTTTGGACGCATCTTCAGGATCGCGCCCGACGGTACATGGTCGCTGGTGATCGAATATGACGGCTGGCCCAACGGCCTGAAGATCGGCGCCGACGGGCGGATCTTCGTCGCGGATTACCGGCGCGGCATCATGGAACTCGATGTCAAGGCAACGCGGATGCTGCCAGTCCTGACCACGCGCAATTCGGAATCCTTCAAGGGCTGCAACGATCTGCATCTGGCCTCGAATGGCGACATCTATTTCACCGACCAGGGACAGACCGGGCTGCACGATCCGACCGGGCGGGTTTTTCGGCTTTCGCCCGATGGCCGGCTCGCCTGCCTGATCGATACCGGCATCAACCCGAACGGACTGGTGCTCGATCCCGCCGAGAAAGTGCTGTTCGTGGCGATGACCCGCGACAACGCAGTGTGGCGCATGCCGTTGATGAAGGACGGCAACGTGGCGAAGGTCGGCCGCTTCTGCTCGACCTTCGGCGCCAGCGGTCCCGACGGGATGACCATGGACAGCGCGGGACGGCTGTTTGTGGCGCACGCCTCGCTCGGACATGTCTTCGTGTTTGCGCCCAATGGCGAACTGATCGCGCGGATCAAATCCTGCGCGGGCCCGAGTTGCACCAACGTCGCTATTGGTGGAAAGGACCGCAACCGCCTCTATATAACGGAGTCCGTGACCGGTTCGGTGCTGGTTGCGGATATCGCTGGTCTTTAACATGTCATTGCGAGCCAACGGGGCGCGCATTCGCGCGACCCGTTGGCTCGCAATGACGAGGAAACATCAGAGGTCATCTTGAAACAGCAACAATTCGGCAGCGGTGGCCCGCAAGTGTCCGTGATCGGGCAGGGCACCTGGTACATTGATCGCGGCGATCGCACGCGCGCGGTCGCGGCATTGCGGCGGGGCATCGATCTCGGCATGACCCATATCGACACCGCCGAGATGTACGGCGACGCCGAACTTGTGATTGCGGAGGCCATCGCCGGGCAGCGCGATGATGCCTTCCTGGTCTCGAAGGTGTTGCCGAGCAACGCCTCGCGGCGCGGCACCGTCACCGCCTGCGAGCGCTCGCTCAAGCGGCTGAACACCGACCGGCTCGATTGCTATCTGCTGCATTGGCGCGGATCGTATCCGCTAGCCGAAACCGTCGCCGCGTTCGAGCAGCTGGTTGGTGCCGGAAAGATCCGCTCCTGGGGCGTCAGCAATTTCGATGTTGAGGATCTCGACGAACTGCTCGTGGTCGCAGGCGAAGGCAAGATCGCCTGCAATCAGGTGCTCTATCATTTGAAGGAACGTGCGATCGAGCACGCGGTGATTCCATGGTGCAAGCAGCACGGCACGGCGGTGGTGGCCTATTCGCCGTTCGGCCACGATGATTTTCCTGGTCCGCAAAGCAAGGGCGGCGCGGTGCTGCAGACGGTTGCCAAGGCGCATGGCGCCTCGCCGCGCCAGGTCGCGCTGGCTTTCCTGACGCGCGAGCCCGAGCTGTTTGCGATTCCAAAAGCCTCAAGCGAGCAGCACGCCGCCGACAATGCGGCGGCCAGCAGGCTTGTGCTCGGCGCCGACGACATCGCGGCCCTCGACAAGGCCTTTCCGCGCGGACCTAAGCCGCGCGGCCTGCCGATACTGTAGCGCACACGGTCTCTGACGAATTGTTTCAGCATCGGCAGCGAGTTGCCGGTGCGGCGTGCCGTCGCGCCCGATCGCGCATATCGGCTGCCTGTTTTCGGGCCTTGTCTGTCCGGGCCGATTATCGTTTTTTAGCGGCTCGCCCGATTCGACTGATTTCATCGCCCGAGTTCCGCCGTGACCCCGCCACCCGCCGCAGCCGCCAGGCTGGACAGTGCCGCATCGCCTCTGCCTGAGAAGAAATCGGCCAAGCGTACCGCGCCGGCGCGCGCCGACCGGCCGTTTCGCGGCATCGCGCTGATCCTGGCGTCGACGGTGTTTCTCGGCGCGTCCGACGTCACCGCGAAATATCTGTCGGCGACGCTGCCCTCGATCGAGATCGCGTGGATCAGGTTTGTCGTGTTCGCGCTGATCATGTCGCCGGCGATGCTGCCGGGCTCGCCGCTGTTTGCACTGCACTCGCAGCGGCCGGGTTTTCAATTGATGCGCGGCGTCGCGCTGCTGGGTTCGTCGCTGTTCTTCATTTCGGGCTTGCGGTTTCTGCCCATCGCGGAAGCCTCCGCCACCGGTTTCGTCTCGCCGCTGTTCGTCACGGCGCTGTCGATCGTGTTTCTCGGCGAGCGCGTCGGCGCGCGCCGCTGGATCGCGACCGCGCTCGGCCTGATCGGCGTGCTGGTCATCCTGCGGCCGGGCTCGGGCGCGTTT
The DNA here is from genome assembly GCF_900129505.1 of Bradyrhizobium erythrophlei. Classification (NCBI taxonomy): domain Bacteria; kingdom Pseudomonadati; phylum Pseudomonadota; class Alphaproteobacteria; order Hyphomicrobiales; family Nitrobacteraceae; genus Bradyrhizobium; species Bradyrhizobium erythrophlei. The sequence continues at coordinate 4,631,744 of NZ_LT670818.1, forward strand.
CATCCCGCGGCGTTCTTCCCGATCGTCTCGGCGCTGGCCTGGGCCTGCACGCTGGTCATGACGCGGATGATGAGCGGCAAGGAACATGCGCTGACCACCATGACCTATTCGTCGATCGCGGGCGTTGGCGTGCTGTGCGTGCTGGTGCCGTTCGTCTGGGTCGCGCCGAGCTGGCACGATATCCTGTTCGGGATTGTCATCGGTGTCGCCTCGACCGCGGGGCAGTGGATCGTGGTGCTCGCGTTCCGCTATGCCGATGCTTCGGTGCTGGCGCCGTTTTCCTACACCCAATTGTTGTGGGTCTCGATCCTCGGTTTCGTCATTTTCGGCGAGGTGCCGGATATCTGGACCGTGACCGGCGCCGTCTTCATCGTCGGCAGCGGCCTCTACACCGCGCACCGCGAGCGTATCAGGCGCTCGCAGCTGTTGGCGCTGGACGGGGAATTGTCGCCCAATCCCTGAAGGCAGTTCGCTTTACTGATCGCGGAAGCTTTTCGTTGCCGCGAAATGGATTGCTTCGCGGAGCCTGTCATCGGGCGGCGCTTTGCGCCGACCCGTTGGCTCGCCATGACGATGGGTCCGAGGCAGCGACCGCGGCTACGCGCCAGTCTTCACACCGGCAGCGCGATCGAGTACTTTACCTGGCTGAGCGCAAAACTCGACTCGATCGAGGCGATGCCGTCGAGGCGGGTGAGCTTGTTCTTCAGGAACGCCTCATACGACGAGAGGTCGGCCGCCACGACGCGCAGGAGATAGTCACGATTGCCGGTCATCAGGTAGCATTCCAATACCTCGTCCCATTTCGAGATCGCCTTGGCGAAGCGGTTGAGGTCTTCCTCCTTCTGCCGCGCCAGCTTGATCGAGATGAACACGCTCACGTGGAGCCCCAACGATTTCTGGTCGACGGTGGCGATATAGCGGGCGATGACGCCGCGCTCTTCCATCAGCTTGACGCGGCGGTGGCACGGCGACACCGACAGCCCGACCTTGTCGGCGAGCTCCTGCATGGTGGTGCGGCTGTCGGTCTGCAGGATGCCGAGGATTTTGCGGTCGATAGCGTCCAGGCTGTGCATTGGGATGAACTCGGATTTCAGGGGAGACCATTGGTAATTTATCCCAAAAATCGCGGGTATGTCGCGATAATTTGAGATTTTTGCCGAAGCCCCAAGCGTTAACATCCGGTATCGTCCACCGTGCCCTCCGGGGAGTGCCGTCATGCCGATCGAGCCCGCACGCCTTGAAATGCTGTCCGCGCTGGCGCGCAAGGTCCTGTGGCTGTCGTCCTGGACCATCCATCACGCCAATCACATCCGCCCCAACAGCGACGGCCTCAAGGTCGGCGGGCACCAGGCCTCTTCGGCCTCGCTCGCCACCATCATGTCGGCACTGTATTTCTCGGTGCTGCGGCCCGAGGACCGCGTCGCGGTGAAGCCGCATGCGAGCCCGGTGTTCCACGCCATCCAGTATCTGTTCGGGCGGCAGACCCGCGACAAGCTGGAAAATTTCCGCGGCTACAAGGGCGCGCAATCCTATCCGTCACGCACCAAGGACACCGACGATGTCGATTTCTCCACCGGTTCGGTAGGTCTCGGCGTGGCGCAGACCTTGTTCGCCTCGCTGGTGCAGGACTACGTCAAGGCGCATGGCTGGATGAAGAACCGCCCCGAGGGGCGGATGATCGCGCTGGTCGGCGACGCCGAGATGGACGAGGGCAATATCTTCGAGGCGCTGCTGGAGGGCTGGAAACACGGCCTGCGCAACACCTGGTGGGTGGTCGACTACAACCGCCAGAGCCTCGACGCGGTGGTGCGCGAAGGGCTGTGGGAGAAGTTCGAATCCATGTTCCGCAATTTCGGCTGGGACGTGGTGATCGTGAAATATGGCCGGCTGATGCAGGCGGCGTTCGCCGAGCCCGGCGGCGAGGCGCTGAAACGCTGGATCGACGCCTGCCCGAACGCGATGTACGCGGCGCTGTGTTTCCAGGGCGGGGCCGCCTTCCGCAAGCATCTGCGCGACGAGATCGGCGACCAGGGCGCGGTGTCGCAACTGATCGACAAGCGCAGCGACGACGAACTGCTGGCGCTGATGTCCAATCTCGGCGGCCACGACATGGCCAGCATGATCGAAGCGTTTGAATCCATCGATCACGACCGCCCGGTCTGCTTCATCGCCTACACCATCAAGGGCATTGGCCTGCCGTTCCAGGGCCACAAGGACAACCATGCCGGATTGATGACGGTTGCGCAGATGGAAAAGTGGCGCAGCGCGCAGAACATCCGCCCCGGTCACGAGTGGGAAAAGTTCGAGGGGCTGTCGCAGCAGCCTGAGGTACTGGAGGCATTTCTCGGCGAAGTGCCGTTCAACCGCGACGATCGGCGCCGGCTGAGCGCGCCTGTCATCGAGGTGCCCGAGCGGCTTTCGTTCGCGCCCGCGCCTGTTATGGCGACCCAACAGGGTTTTGGGCTGGTGCTCAACGAACTGGCGCGCGGCGATAGCGAACTGGCCTCGCGCATCGTCACCGCCTCGCCCGACGTGACGGTGTCGACCAATCTCGGCGCCTGGGTCAACCGCCGCGGGCTGTTCGCGCGCGCCGAAAAGGCCGATCTGTTCCGCAGTGAAAAAATTCCTTCGACCTTCAACTGGGATTTTTCGCCCAAGGGACAGCACATCGAACTCGGCATCGCCGAGATGAACCTGTTCATCCTGATGTCGGCGTTGGGGCTGTCGCATCAGATCAACGGCGCGCGGCTGCTGCCGATCGCGACCCTGTACGATCCCTTCATCGAGCGCGGCCTGGATGCGCTGAACTACGCCTGTTACCAGGATGCGCGCTTCATGGTGGCGGCGACGCCGTCGGGCATCACGCTGTCGCCGGAGGGTGGGGCGCATCAGTCGATCGCGACGCCCCTGATCGGCATGGCGCAGGATGGGCTAAGCTCGTTCGAGCCCGCCTTTGTCGACGAACTCGCCATCATCATGGGCTGGGGATTTGCCCATATGCAGCGCGAAAGCGGCGAGGGCGGTTCGGTCTATTTGCGGCTGTCGACCCGCAGCATCGAACAGCCGCAGCGGATGATGACGCCTGACCTGCAGAAGGGCATCACCGACGGCGCTTATTGGTTGCGCAAACCCGGACCGAACGCCGAAGCCGTGATCGCCTATACCGGCGCGGTCGCGCCGGAAGCGATCGAGGCGGTCGGATTCATCGGCGAAAGCAGGCGGGACGTCGGCCTCTTGGCGATCACATCGGCCGACCGGCTGCATTCCGACTGGACCGCGGCACGCAAACTGCGCCGAGATCGCCGGGGACTGGCCCATCTCAGCCATATCGAAAAACTGCTGGCGCCGCTGCCGCGCGACTGCGGCATCGTCACCGTGATCGACGGCCATCCGGCAACGCTCGGCTGGCTCGGCAGCGTCCGCGGCCATCGCGTCGAGGCGCTCGGGGTCGAACATTTCGGCCAGACCGGCACGATTTCCGACCTCTACCGCCACCACGGCATCGACGCCAATGCCATCATCGATGCGGCCGAAAGCCTCACCGCCGGCGCCCCGGTAAGGCACCGGAAAATGGCGGTGTAGTTATCGACTCGTCGCCCCGGCGAAGGCCGGGGCCCATACCCGCGGCGGCCGTTGTCTCTCAACGGTGGCGGACACTTCCTTTAACAACCGACATCGGTGGTTATGGGCCCCGGCCTTCGCCGGGGCGACGAATTGATCGTCTTGCGCATCTCACCATATCAACTTTATATGTAGCGTTCGCCGCAATGCGGCATCCCGTATATGGCGGGTTCAATTATCAGGCGTTTCGTGCGAGGATGCTTGCCGAACGCCCGTTCCCACATCCATTACCCCCGAAATAAGAGGTTTACGATGGTCAACCGCATGCAATTCTACATCGATGGCGCCTGGGTCGATCCCGTCGTCAAGAAGTCCACGCCCGTCGTCAATCCCGCGACCGAAGAGGCGATGTATGAGATTGCGCTCGGCTCCAAGGCCGACGTCGACAAGGCGGTGGCCGCCGCGCGCCGCGCTTTCGAGACTTTTTCGCAGACCAGCCGCGAGGAGCGGGTGGCGCTGCTTGCGAAGATCATCGAGGTCTACAAGACCCGCATGAAGGACATCGGCGCCGCCGTCTCCGACGAGATGGGCGCGCCGCTGCCGATGGCGGAGAAGCTGCAGGCCGGCGCCGGCCTCGGCCACCTCGCTTCCACTTTGGAAGTGCTCAAGAACTATCATTTCGAGGAGCCGTGCGGCTCCGCGGTGGTGCTGCGCGAACCCGTCGGCGTCATCGGCATGATCACGCCCTGGAACTGGCCGCTGAACCAGATCGCCTGCAAGGTTGCGCCCGCGCTCGCCGCCGGCTGCACCATGATCCTGAAGCCTTCCGAATTCACGCCGTCGTCGGCCCTGATTTTCGCGGAAATCCTCCATGAAGCCGGCGTGCCGAAGGGCGTGTTCAACCTGATCAACGGCCTCGGCCCCGAGGTCGGCGCCGCCATGGCCGAGCATCCGAACATCGACATGATCTCGTTCACCGGCTCGACCCGCGCCGGCGTCGATGTCGCCAAGCGCGCGGCACCCACCGTCAAGCGCGTCAGCCAGGAACTCGGCGGCAAGTCGCCTAACGTCATTCTCGAAGGCGCCGACCTCGCCAAGGCCGTCACCGGCGGCGTGATGCACATGTTCAACAATTCCGGACAGTCGTGCAACGCACCGTCGCGGATGATCGTGCCGCTGTCGAAAATGAAGGAAGTTGCCGCGATCGCCAAGGGCGTGGCCGACAAGACCAAGGCCGGCGATCCCCGCGCCGAGGGCACAACCATCGGCCCGGTCGTGTCCCGCATCCAGTGGGACAAGATCCAGAAGCTGATCCAGAAGGGCATCGAGGAAGGTGCCACGCTAGTCGCGGGCGGCCCCGGCCTGCCGGAAGGCGTCAACAAGGGCTTTTATGTGCGTCCGACGATCTTCGCCGATGTCACCAACGACATGACCATCGCGCGCGAGGAAATCTTCGGGCCGGTATTGACGATTCTCGGCGCCAAGGATGAGGAAGACGCCGTCAAGATCGCCAACGACACCCCCTACGGTCTCGCCGGTTACGTCTCCGCCGACACCGTGGAAACCGCCCGCAAGGTCGGCCGCCGGATCCGCGCCGGCAACGTCAACCTGCAGGGCGTGCCCAACGATCGCACCGCGCCGTTCGGCGGCTACAAGCAGTCCGGCAACGGCCGCGAATGGGGCAAATACGGTCTGGAAGAATATCTCGAGGTCAAGGCGGTCGCGGGTTACAACGCGGCGTAAGTTTTACGTATGGTGCAGCGCCGGGACGGATGAAAATCCGCCCCGGCGTTTTTGTTTTTCGGGAAGCGTCAACAAATTCGGTGTCGTCCCTGCGAAAGCAGGGACCCATACGCCGCGGCTTATCCGTAACGCGATGTGGCAGTCACCTTCCGCAACAATACAGGCCGGTGACTATGGGTCCCTGCTTTCGCAGGGACGACAGCGGTGATTGTTTCGCCGGGACGACATCATAACTATCCCCCCAACGCGCCTTGCGTGTTCACATACAGCGCATAGATCGACTGGCTCGCGGCCATGAACAGCCGGTTGCGCTTCAAGCCGCCGAAGCAGAGATTGGCGCAACGCTCGGGCAGCGCGATGCGGCCGATCATCACGCCGTCGGGCGCGAACACCACGACGCCGTCGAGTTCGGGATCGCCCATGCCCCAGCCGCACCATAGATTGCCGTCGATATCGGCCCGCATGCCGTCGGGCGTGCCCGGACCGGCGTCGACGAACACGCGCTTGTTGATGATCTTGTCGCCGCCGGCTGCGACGTCATAAGCGAGGATCTTGCGGGTCGGCACGCCGCGGGATTCGATAATGTAGAGGATTTTTTCGTCTGGCGAGAAGCACAGCCCGTTCGGACCCAAAATGCCTTCGGCGACGATGCTGGATTTTCCGGTCTGGCCGTCGATCCGGTAGACGTTCATGTCGATTTCGGACTCCGCCACATAGCCCTCGTAATTGCCGAGCAGGCCGAACACGGGATCGGTGAACCAGATCGAGCCGTCTGATTTCACGATGACATCGTTCGGCGCGTTTAGCCGCTTGCCCTCGAAGGAATCCATCAGCACCGTGATCGAACCGTCATATTCGGTTCTGATGACACGCCGCCCGCCATGCTCGCTGGTGACCAGCCGTCCCTGGCGGTCGCGGGTGTTGCCGTTGGCGAAATTCGAGGGCTTGCGGAACACGCTGACCGCGCCCGTTTCCTCTTCCCATTTGAGAATGCGCTGGTTGGGGATGTCGCTGCACAGGAGATAGCGGCCGTCGCCGAACCACACCGGTCCCTCGGCCCAGCGCAACCCCGTGGTCAGCCGTTCCACCGCCGACAGTTTCAGCCAGTATTTTTCGAAGCGCGGATCGAGCGCGTGGATCGCCGGATCCGGGTAATAGGTCGCCGGCTGCCAGCCGCCGCGCGGGGATTTTACTTCCGACATTTGCTGTTCTCGTTGTTGTCTGAATTCCTCACCAGTCTTGGTTTGCTATCACCGCCTTATTGCGGCGGCAAGCAGGTCTACTTTACGGTCGTCATCACCCGCGAAAGCGGGTGAACCAGTATTCCACCAGCGCCTGCGATGGAGCCGAGAGGCCGCGGCGTACTACATGCCCGGTGGAGCCTGTCATCGGGCTCGCCGAAGGCGAGACCCGGTGGCGGGCATGACAATGGTATTTGTGTTGGGAGGCTTGCGCTTGCCGCACCGCCGTCAGCGCGCCATACTCTCTTCAACGCGATCAAAACGAGGGACGAAATGCCACGCATATTGATGACCGGCGCATCGGGGGGAATCGGAACGAGCCTGCGCAAGCTTTTGCCGCCGATCTATCCGGACCTTTTGTTGAGCGACGTGAAGGCGCCCGCCGATCTCGGAAACGACGAAAAATTCAAGGCGGCCGAGCTGTCGGATCTCGCGCAGGTCGAGGCGATCTGCGAAGGCGTCGACGGCATCCTGCATTTCGGCGGCTATTCGGTCGAAGGCCCCTGGGACAACATCCTGCAGTCCAACATCATCGGCTGCTACAATCTGTTCGAGGCCGCCCGCAAGAAGGGCGTCAGGCGCGTCGTGTTCGCGTCGTCGAACCATGCGGTGGGATTTTATCCCAGGCATCACCGGATCGGAACCGACGTCACCGCGCGCCCCGACAGCCGTTACGGCGTCAGCAAGGTGTTCGGCGAAGCCGTCGGCGCGCTCTATGCCGACAAGCATGGGCTTGTGGTGACATGCCTTCGAATTGGCAATTTCGGCGACAAGCCGCTGGATCACCGCAGGCTTTCGATCTGGCTCAAGCCGGAGGATCTGGTGCAGCTGTGCCGGATCGGGCTCGATCATCCCGATATCCATTTCGAGATCTTCTACGGTGCCTCCTACAACGAGCGCTCGTGGTGGGACAACCACCGCGCCCACGACCTCGGCTATCGCCCCACCGGTAGGGCTGAGGATTTCCGCGAGCACGCCTTTGCCGAGCAGGCGAAGCTCGGGCCCGATCCGGTCGGCGATTTTTATCAAGGCGGCACATTCTGCGGCATGGAGTTCGACGGCGACTTGAGCAAGATCATCGACTGGAAATGACAATCGCTGTCATTCCGGGGCGTGCGAAGCACGAACCCGGAATCTCGATGACGTTTGCACTGTTTTTTCGTTACCTCGAGATTCCGGGTCTGGTCCTTCCGACCATCCCGGAATGACGCGGCTTATTTCGTGCCCTGATCCGCCCCGATCCGTCCCAGATAATCCGACTTGCTGAACTGCATGTGATCGACGCAGAGCTGCGCCAGCGCCCAGCTGTCGCGCCCCTTGAGCAGTTCGATCATGAACTCGTGCTGGCGGCGCGATAGTGCGAGCCCCTCGGTATCGGCGAGGTTCTTGGCGCGCATCGGCAAGGTCAGGTTCATGTAGTCCTGCAGCGAGCGCACCAGATAGGGATTGCCGCTGGCCGAGAACAGCGCGACGTGGAACGCGTCGTTGGCCTCGTGAATGCCGCGCAGATCCTGCGCGTCGGCCTTCGCGCAATATTGCCGCTGCAGTTCCGTGAGCTGGTCGATCAGCGCGGCCGGCGCCGGCAGCGCGATCATCAGCGCCGCCTGCCGCGTCAGCATTTCCCGTACCTCGTAGATCTGCCGCACCTCTTCGCCGGAATAGAACCGCACGGTGGCGCCGATGTTCTTCTCGCGCAGCACGATGCCCTGACGCTCGAGCTGGAACAGCGCCTGGCGCACGAAATGCCGGCTGGCGCCGTAGCGGCTCATCAGAGTGTCCTCGACCAGCCGGGAACCCGGCGCGAACCGGCCGAAGATGATGTCTTCCTCCAACCGGCGGATCACTTCCGCCTGTTCCTCCTCGCGGCTGAGCGGGGAAATTTCCGGTGATGCGGCCTGGGCTTTCATGGGCGTTCGCTTCGGATGTCAGCCAAAGTCAGCACGAGGCGGGCTCTATTGTCAATAATAATGGCTTTTGGTTTGCATTTTTGCGCAGTCGAGGGTCGCGATTATCAAATATTGACAATAATTCAGCGGGCTCCTTTAGTGAGACGCGGACGCATAAGGAAATAAAGACGATGGCTGACGGACTTCGCAAGGGACTGACGAGCTATGGCGACGCCGGATTTTCGCTGTTCCTGCGCAAGGCCTTCATCAAGGCGATGGGGTATTCCGACGACGCGCTGAACCGCCCCATTGTCGGCATCACCAACACCTACAGCGACTACAATCCCTGCCACGGCAACGTCCCGCAGATTATCGAGGCGGTGAAGCGCGGCGTGATGCTGTCGGGCGCGATGCCGATGGTGTTCCCGACCATCTCGATCGCCGAAAGCTTTGCCTATCCGACCTCGATGTATCTGCGCAACCTGATGGCGATGGATACCGAGGAGATGATCCGCGCCCAGCCGATGGACGCCGTCGTCGTCATCGGCGGCTGCGACAAGACCCTGCCGGCGCAGATCATGGCCGCGGTCTCGGCCGATCTGCCGACCGTGGTGATCCCGGTGGGGCCGATGGTGGTCGGCCATCACAAGGGCGAGGTGCTGGGGGCCTGCACCGATTGCCGCCGGCTATGGGGGAAATATCGCGCCGGCGAGATCGACGATGTCGAGATCGAGGCCGTCAACGGCAGGCTGGCACCGTCGGTCGGCACCTGCATGGTGATGGGCACCGCCTCCACCATGGCCTGCATCACCGAAGCGCTGGGTCTCTCGCTGCCGATGAGCGCGACGATTCCGGCGCCGCATGCCGAGCGCTTCCGTTCGGCGGAGGCTAGCGGCAGGGTCGCCGCCGCGATGGCGATGGCAAAAGGCCCAAAACCGAGCGAGCTGCTGACGGCGGCGTCGTTCAAGAACGCGCAGGTGGTGCTGCAGGCGATCGGCGGATCGACCAACGGCCTCATTCATCTGACCGCGATCGCCAACCGCACCCAGTATCGCATTGATCTCGAAGCGTTCGACAGACTCGGCCGCGAGGTGCCGGTGCTGATCGACCTGAAACCGTCGGGCGAACATTACATGGAGCATTTCCATCACGCCGGCGGCGTGCCGAAGCTGATGGCGCAGCTCGGCGATCTGATCGACCTCGACGCCAGGACTATCACCGGCGCCAGCTTGCGCGACGTCGTTGCCGGCGCCGAGGAGGTGCCGGGACAGGACGCGATCCGCCCGCGCGATCAGCCGATCAAGCCGGAAGGCGCGATGGCGGTGCTGCACGGCAATCTCGCGCCGCGCGGCGCGGTCATAAAACATTCGGCGGCAAGCCCAAAACTGCTGCAGCATACCGGCCGCGCCGTGGTGTTCGAATCCGTCGAAGACATGACGCTGCGGGTCGACGATCCCTTGCTCGACGTCAACGCCGACGACGTTTTGGTGCTGCGCAATGCCGGCCCCAAGGGCGCGCCGGGCATGCCGGAGGCGGGCTATCTGCCGATCCCGAAGAAACTGGCGCGCGGCGGGGTCAAGGACATGGTGCGGATATCCGACGCGCGGATGAGCGGTACCGCGTTCGGTACCATCGTGCTGCATATCACCCCGGAATCCGCCGTCGGCGGTCCGCTGGCGCTGGTCAAGAACGGCGACATGATCCGGCTCGACGTCGCCAAACGGAGCATCGATCTCCTGGTCGATGCCGCCGAGCTGGACAAGCGCCGCAAGGCGCTGGCGCTGCCGGCGACGCCGGAATGGGCGCGGCGCGGCTACGCGCATCTGTTCAACGAGACGATCCTGCAGGCCGACGAGGGCTGCGATTTCGATTTCATGCGGGCCAAGGGGAAGTAGAGGGCGGCCTCGTAGCCCGGATGTAGCTGTCATGCCTGCGAAGGCATCCAGTACTCCGAGACGATGAGGAAAGAGCCGATCGGCCGCGGTGTACTGGATCATCCGCTTTCGCGGATGATGACGACCGTGTGAACGGTACGACCCGTCATCGCTCATAAGCGATCATCGTCTTTCCATCTCGCAGCTGCGTCGTCTCTTCGCCTCCCGATGTCGTCTCTTCACCTCCCGATGTTGAATTGACATCCCGACAACCCCGATGGGATGATGAAAGAAAACATCCGAAATCGAGGGGGAGACGATGCAGAACCTGGGAAGGATTCTCGGTGCGGTCGTGGCCGCATCCACCATGCTCATGAGCGCCGGCGCGCATGCGCAAGAGGCAAAACATTATCGCTTCGCCTATGACCAGCCGAAGACGACGGGCTATGGAATCCTCGGCGACATCTTTGCCGACAAGTTAAAGACCCTCAGCAAGGGCACCATGCTGATCGACCAGTATCCCGGCGCGCAACTCGGGCAGGAGCCGCAGGTGCTGCAGCTCGTCAAATCGGGTGACGTGGAATTCTGCATTTCGTCCTCGGCGAATGCCGCGACGCTGTCGCCGCAGGCCGGCGTGATGTCGATGCACTTCCTGTTCAGCTCCGAGGATCACCTCATCAAGGCGATCGCCGACCCTGAGGTATCCAAGGCGGTCAAGGCGATGATCGCGGACACCGTGCAGGGCGCCCATGTCATCGCGCTTTCCACGCTCGGCCTGCGCAGCATGTATTCCAAGCGCGAGATCAAGAACATCGCCGACGTCAGGGGACTCAAGGTGCGGGTGCAGGCGACGCCGACCGAGGACACTATGTTCCCCGCCTACGGCGCGCAGATCGTGCACATGCCGTTCGGCAGCGTCTACACCTCGCTGCAGACCGGCGTGGTCGACGTCGCCGAAAACGGCGTCAACGTCTATCTCGCCAACAAGCATTACGAGGTCGCGCCGGTGCTTTCGATGACCGAGCACGAGGCCAATAACAGCCTGGTGTGGGTCAGCGACAAGCTCTGGAACAGCCTGACGCCGGAGCAGCAGGGCTGGGTGCAGGCTGCCGCCGACGAGGTCAACAGGAACCAGCCGGCGAAAGCGATCGAGCTCGAGCATCAGTCGCAGGAAAAACTCAGGTCGATCGGCGTCAAGGTCGTCATCGATGTCGACAAATCGGGCTTCGTCGCCGTCGCCGATCCCTATCTCGACAAGCTCGCCAAGGAGCTTGGGCCCCATGCCGAGAAAATCAAGGACCTGATCCGCGCGATCAAGTAGATCGCTGCGGCTTACGAACAAGCGTCAATTATCGATAATTTTGGACCGTGACGGCTTGGCATCGTCGATTATCTCTCCATTCCCGATGTTTTATTGACAATCCCGCGAGCTTGATGGGAAGATTGCCAAAATCAAAACAACGGGGGGAGCCAGGCGATGAAGTGTCTGCAGAGAATGGTCGGATGGGCCGTGGCGTCGGCGGCTGTCCTGTTCGCCGTGAGCGCAGGCGCGCAGGAGGTAAAGCATTATCGCTTCGCCCACGATCAGCAGCTCAATTCCGGCTACAGCATCGCCTACGATATCTTTTCCGCCAGGCTCAAGGAATTGAGCAAGGGCACCATGCTGATCGATCAGTATCCCGGCGCGCAGCTCGGGCAGGAGCCGCAGATCCTGCAACTGGTCAGGTCGGGCGATATCGATTTTGCGATCGTCTCTTCCGCCAACACCTCGACGATCTCGCCGCAGGCCGGTGTGATGTCGCTGCATTTCCTGTTCCGCAACGAGGACCACAACATCAAGGCGCTGAGCGACCCGAAGGTGTTCGAGGCGATCCGCGACATGATCGACGACACCGTGCAGGGCATCCATGCCATCGCGCTCGGCACCCAGGGTTTTCGGCACATGTACGGCAAGAAGGAAGTGCACAAGGTCGGGGACATCAAGGGCTACAAGGTCCGCGTGCAGGCGACCGCGACCGAAGACACCATGTTCGCCGCCTATGGCGCGCAGACCGTGCACATGCCGTTCGGCAGCGTCTACACCTCGCTGCAGACCGGCGTGGTGGATTTCGCCGAGAACGCGGTCAACGTCTACCTGATCAACAAGCATTACGAAGTCGCCCCCGTGCTGTCGATGACCGAGCATGAGGCGAACAACGCCATCATGTGGATCAGCGACAAGCTCTGGCAGAGCCTGAACGCCGAGCAGAAGCAGTGGGTGATGACCGCGGCGAGGGATGTCAGCGTGCAGGAACCCAAGCGCGCCTTCGAGCTCGAGCGCGCGGCGGCGGTCAAACTCGAGAAAATGGGCGTCAAGATCGTAAGAGACGTCGACAAGCCGGGCTTCCAGCAGATTGCCGATCCCTATCTCGACAAGCTCGCCAAAGAGCTCGGCCCGCACGCCGACAAGATCAAGACCCTGATCCGCGCGATCAATTAAAGAAGGCCTCATGGTGAGGAGCGCGCCTCTGGCGCGCGTCTCGAACCATGAGGACGATACGTTCTCGTCCTTCGAGACGCGGCCAAGAGGCCGCTCCTCGTGACTGCCCAACCGGCTTAGGGAACGCTGATGTCCATCGCCGACAAACTGGTGCTGCAGCGGCAGCATCATCTGAAATGGCGGTCGTTCGACAGGCTCGAATTGATCCTGATGATGCTGTGCGGCGTCCTGTGTTTCGGCTTTTCGCTGTCGGTGACGTGCGACATCGTCACCCGCACCATCGGCCATCCCTGGCTGTGGCTGCAGGAAGTCACCTCCACGTTGTTCATCTATGCGATCTTCATCGGCGCCGCGGTTGCCACCCGCCGCAACGATCATCTGTATCTGACCGCGGTCTCGGAGGCGCTGCACGGCACACCGCGCCTGGTCGTCGAGATTCTGATCCGCCTCGTCGTTCTCGGCGTCGCGTTTTGCCTGATTGGGTTCGGCTACGTCAATTTTCTCCGCGGTTTTGGCAGTTTCCGGCTGCCATCGGGCACGCCGATCGCCTCGCTCTATGCCGCGATTCCCCTGGCCGGCGTGCTGATCGCGCTGTTCACCGTCGAGCAGCTGGTCAACGGCATCCGCAACGGCTTCGACCATCCTGAGCCGCTGGAAGAGGACTTGCCGCCTGCCGGCGCCGGCGTACAGACGAGGGTCGGCCTGTGAGCGCGCCGGTCATCCTCGCTTTGATGTCGTTCTGTTTCCTGTTCTTCGGCTACCTCGGCGTGCCCGTGCCGTTTTCGCTGATGGCCGGCGTCTTCGTCGGCGCGCTGCTGACGGACGTGTCGCTGGCGGCGATCATCCAGAAGATCTTTGACGGCGTGGATTCCGAGGCGCTGCTGGCGATCCCGTTTTTCCTGCTGGTCGGCGAGCTCATGAGTTCGGCCAATGTCGTGGTGCGGATAGCCAATCTGTCGCTGTCGCTGGTCGGGCATATCAGGGGCGGCCTGTCGCAGGTCGTCGTCGTCTTCAGCATGTTCTTCTCGGAAATGTCGGGCTCGACCACGGCCGACGTCGCCGTGATGAGTCGCGCCCTCGGCGGCCCGATGAAGCGGGAGGGCTATTCGCCGGCCTTCATCGCTGCGATCATCGCCTCCGCCTCCACCATCGCAGCGCTGGTGCCGCCGAGCATCACCGCGGTGGTCTATGGCGCGGTCGGCAACGTCTCGATCGCGGGCCTGTTCATGGCCGGCGTGGTGCCGGGGCTGATGATCGGCTTCGGGCTGATGATCTATTGCTATTTCTTCGGGCCGTCGGGCATGCGCAAGCCGCGGGCGCCGATGCGCCAGATCGTCTTTGCCACCGCCGACGCCGCGCTGCCGCTGATGATCCCCGTGATCCTGCTCGGCGGCATCCTGACCGGCTGGTTCACGCCGACCGAAGCCGGCGTGGTCGCGGTGGTCTATATCATCGCGGTCGTGATTCCCGCGCTCAACCGCGGGCATTTGCGCAAGATTCCTTACGACTTCTGCCTCGCCGGGCTGATCTTCTCGCTGCCGCTGATCACCATCGGTGCCGCCAATGCCTTCGGCTGGATGCTGGCTTATTTGCGCGGCGCCATCGTGATCGCCGACTGGATCGTCTCGATCGCCGGTAACGATCCCCATTACATGATGCTTTTGCTGGTGCTGCTGTTCACCGTAGTCGGCGATTTCATCGAGCCGGTGCCCACCATCATCATCTTCATGCCGCTGGTGAACGCGCTCACCCAGGCCGGCGACATCAACGGCGTGCATATGGGCGTGGTGCTCATCGCGACGCTGGCGTTCGGCCTGATCACGCCGCCCTATGGGCTCGTGCTATTGATGGCGTCGAAATTCGTCGGGGTCAGTTTCGGCAAGGCGTTGCGCGCGGCGCTGCCGATCTATGTGGTGTTCTTGGTGACGATCTGCTTCACCATCTATTTCCCGAAGGTCGTGCTGTGGCTGCCGAAGCACGTGATTCCGGAATCGGTCGGCTGCTTCAAGTCGCCGGCAGGGACGGGATATATCTGTCCGGAATGAGGCTTCTCACACACTCTCGGTCGTCATGCCCCGCCACCGGGTCTCGCCTTCGGCGAGCCCGATGACAGGCTCCTGCGGGGCATCCAGTACTCCGGGACGGTGAGTTGAATCGAAGGGGCGCGGCCTACTGGATCATCCGCCGGAGCCTGTCGCCCGGCCGGCCAAAGGCCGGACCGGATGGCGGATGATGACAGCGATGTGCGCGGCTGTACCGTTACTTCCCTTTGCTCGTGAACTTCTTCACCGCCACGCGAAAATCCTCGGTGTGCATGGCGTCGATGATCTTGGCTTCTTCGGCGTCGAGCTGCTGCTTGGTCGGGGTGACCGCGGCCTGGTAGACCAGCGATTTGGTGCCGGCAATCGCGGCCGGCGGATTCTGCGCCAGCCGTTCGGCGAATTGCCTGGTCGCGGCCTTCAGTTCGACCGCCGGAACCACCTTGGCGACCAGGCCCCAATCATAGGCCTGCTGCGCGGAGAAGCTGTCCTCGGCGAGAAAGATCTGCAATGCGCGTCGAACTCCGACGGTGCCGACCATGCCGACGGTGCTGCCGCCGTCCGGCGACACGCCGATCTTGGCGTAGGCCGGCGTGAAGCGGGCGGTGTCGGCGGCGATGCAGAGGTCGGTGACGAAGGCGAGCCCCATGCCCGCGCCGGCCGCGGAGCCGTGAACACTCGACAGCACGATCTTGGGCATCCGCCGCACGGTCTCGATGAACGCGTGATAGTGCTTGAGCAGTTCCCCGACCACGGGCGCGATGGTGTCGGCCTCGGCGGCTGCTCCAATGGTCTGCAGATCGCCGCCCGCGCTGAAGGCGCGGCCTTCGCCTTCGATCACCAGCACCCTTATATCGTGCGACGCCTCGACGGCGGCGGCGAGCTGCTCCAGCTTTTTCGCGATCGAAAGGTCGATCGAGTTGAAGGCGGCCGGCCGGTTGAGCGTGATGGTGGCGATTGGGCCGTCGATCCTGAGCAGCGCGGGATCGTCGGGAAGGGAGGGGGTATGATCGGGTGCCGGCATGGGAGAGCCTCGAAGTCGGAAGGGGGCGGCCAGCATTTAAATAGCAGAAGGGAAGAGGTGACAATCCCGGCCAAGTCTGCAAAATGCGCCCCGACCATCCTCCTGGCCAGAGACGCCCTTGCGCCTCCTCAAGCCATGAGGCCAAATAGTGCCCCATCGTTCCGGACGCGGCCACGAGCGCCGTTCGTTACGGATGAGGCGAGCCAGCCAAAATCGGCGGAGTGAGGAGATGACATGGGTAATTCCTGTGCGCTTGTAGTTGGGTTGTTCCGATGACGATGGGAACGATTGTCATCGCCGGCGCTGGACATGCGGGCTTCCAGCTCGCGGCGTCGCTGCGGCAGCATGGTTTCGGCGAGCGCGTCTGCCTGATCAACGACGAGGCGCATCTGCCGTACCAGCGTCCGCCTTTGTCCAAGGCCTATCTGAAAGGCGAAGGCCGCCCCGACAGCCTGATGTTCCGGCCGGACAAGTTCTATCGCGACCAGAACATCGAGCTGATCAGCGATCGCGCCGCCTTCATCGACCGCGCCGCGCGGCGGCTGGTGCTCGAATCCGGATTGTTTCTCGATTACGGCCATCTGGTGCTGGCTACCGGCGCGCGCAATCGCCTGCTCGATATTCCCAACGCGACGCTGGCCGATGTGCGCTATTTGCGAATCCTCGACGAGAGCGAGGCGCTGCGGCTCAGGATCGGCAGGGCGCGCCATGTCGTCGTGATCGGCGCCGGCTTTATCGGGCTGGAATTTGCCGCTACCGCCCGCGCCAAGGGCCTCGAGGTCGATGTGCTCGAACTCGGCAGCCGCGTCATGGCGCGCGCGGTGACGGCGGAAATCTCGGATTATTTCCAGGAGCGCCACACCGCGGCGGGCATCCGCATTCATCTGGGCGTGCAGGCCACCAGCATCGAGAGCGACGGGACCAACGTCACCGGCGTCAGCCTCAGCGACGGCCGCCATATTCCGGCGGATCTGGTCGTGGTCGGTGTCGGCGTGCTGCCCAATGTCGAGATGGCGAAGGAGGCCGGCCTGACGGTCGCGGCGGGGATTATCGTCGACGAACACCTGCTCACTTCCGATCCCGACATCTCCGCGATTGGCGACTGCGCACTGTTCGCAAGCCCGCGCTTCGGCGGCTCGTTGCGGCTGGAGTCGGTGCAGAACGCCACCGATCACGCCCGCTGCGTCGCGGCGCGGCTGACCGGGAATGCAAAACCCTATGACGGCCAGCCCTGGTTCTGGAGCGATCAGGGCGACGACAAGCTGCAGATCGCGGGGCTGACCACCGGCTACGATCGCGTCGTGGTGCGCGGCGACCGCGCGGCGCGCTCGTTCTCCGCCTTCTGCTACAAGCAGGACGTGCTGGTCGGCGTCGAATCCGTCAACCGCGCCGCGGACCACGTGTTCGGACGGAAGGTTCTCGGCATGAACCGGTCGGTCACGCCAGAGCAGGCGGCGGATCTCGGCTTCGATCTCAAGGCCGCGGTGAAGTAGCTCAGTGCTATCTCGTCGTCCCGGCGAACGCCGGGACCCATACGCCGTGCAGTTTCGATGAGGCAATTTGGCAGTTGCCTCAACAAACCACTGTGGTCATGGGGCCTCGCGTTCGCGGGGGCAACTAGCGGAGAGGACCTCGGCCGCCGTCGGCATCGACGGCGCCGCGCCCATCCTTTGCACGCAAATCGACGCCGCGGCATTGGCGTAAGCAAGCGCATCGTGAATGGTCCTGCCGGCGGCGAGTTGTGCGGCGACCGCGCCGACGAAGCAATCGCCGGCGCCTGTCGTATCGACGACTTTGACGCTGCGGCCGGGAATAAGGCTCGACTCGCCGCCGACAAGCGCGAGCACGCCGCGTTTGCCCATGGTGACGCAGATGATTTTGTCTTTTGCCATAGGCAACGATTTGGCGGCCTCGATGAAGCGGTCTTGGTCGTCGCTATCATGAAGTTGGGTCTTCGCCAGCGAGCCGAGCTCGGTTTCATTGAGGATCAGGATATCGACGAGATCGAGCAGCTCACGGTTGAATTCGATGGCGGGCGCCGGATTGAGGATGGTGGTCGCGCCGGCGGCACGGGCGCGTTTGAAGAAGGCGGCAATCGCGGGCAGGGGTATCTCGAACTGGCTGACCGCGATGTCGCCTTTGGCAAGCCTGGGCGCGGCGACGTCGGCGGCACTGACCAGCGCGTTCGCGCCGAGAATGACGACGATGGTGTTGTCGGCATTGGCGATCGTGATGATTGCCGTCCCGGTATGGGCCTGAGGCGTCTGCTGCACGAAGCTCAAATCAATCCCCTGGCCGGCAAGAAACGCCTTCAGCTCATCCCCGAATGCGTCCTTGCCGAGGTGGCCGATCAGCGTGGTCGCCGCGCCGAGCTTGGCGGCGGAAACCGCCTGGTTGGCGCCCTTGCCGCCGGGAAAGTAGAGCACCGAGTGGCCGGCGACGGTTTCGCCGATGCGGGGATGCCGGTCGGCGGTCGCCACCACATCCATGTTGATGCTTCCGGCAACAAATACCCGGCCCATGCTTGATTCCCTGCGGCAGCCGGTCAGACCCGGGCGCCGAATTCCTGTTTGACGGATTCGATATCGGCAAGCGCCGGCAATCCGGCTTCGTTGCCAAGCCGCTGGATCTTGTAGGTCGATGCCGCGCGCGCGAACTCGAAATGGTCGTGCCAGCTTTTGCCGGGACTGGCGAGGTAGGAATAGACATAGGCGCCATGAAACACGTCGCCGGCGCCGTTGGTGTCGAGCACGCGCTCGCGCGGGATCGGCAGCGCGGGAAGCGTGTGGGTCGAACCAGTCTCGTCATACCAGAGCAGGCCGCGTTCGCCCATGGTGACGCCGCCGACCCGGCAACCCCGGCTCTTGAGATAGTCCAGCATCTTTTCCGGCGTCAGGTCCATCTGCTCGCAGAGCCGCTCGGCGACGATGGCGACGTCGATGAATTCAAGCAGTTCATGGGTGTTGGTGCGCAGGCCGCCGCCGTCGAGCGAGGTCAGGATGCCGGCCTCGCGGCACAGTTTGGCGTAATGGATCGCGGCGTCGGGCTGGTGGCCGTCGACATGCAGCGCGCGGCAGCCGCCGAGATTCAAAAGCGGAAAGGGGTGGATATGCTCGTCGTCACGGCAGCGCACGATCGCCCGCTTGCCGTCCTTCGGCATGATGAAGGACAGCGAGGAGGACTTGACCTTGCGCGGATGGATCGAGATTCCATACTTCGCGCTCATGTCCTGAAACATCCGCCCCAGCCAGTCATTGGCGACGGTGGCGATCAGGTCCGGCACGATGCCGAGCTTGGCGCAGCAGAACGCTGCCGTCACGGCGTTGCCGCCGAACGAGACCGCGTAGGCGGAAGCGACGTGCTTCTCGTCGCCGGTCGGCATATGGTCGGTGATGAAGGTAACGTCGATATAGGTCTGTCCAATGAAGAGGGCCTGCATTCGTGTTCCGTCTGGCTGAGGGGTGGTCCCGGCCGGCGCCGTACCTTAGCACTGGTATGCCGGATCATTCGCCGAAAATATTCGCAAAGCCCGCCCGCTAACGGCTTGAGATAGCCATGTGGCGGGACTACGACCACCCCCGGGGCATGCCGGCGCGCCGCGCCGACCCAACGGCCTGCGGCGGGCCTCGGTTCCTGGCAGGCGGAATATGGGGGAGAACTTATGACCGTCTATTCCGGCCCGGTATTCGACGTGGCGGTCAACCCGTTCGCGGTGACCAGCGATCATCTTGCGGTCCCCCTGGACGCGCGCGACCGCGCCGCGATGAATACAACGGGACTGTTCCCGTGATCAACGGCCTCGACCACATCGTTGTGCTGGTCGACGATATCAAGGCCGGCGCCAAGGCCTATGAATTGCTGCTCGGCCGCGCGCCGTGCTGGCGCAGTCACGGCGACGGCTCCGAGACCGTGCTCTTTACGCTCGACAACGTGTCGCTTGAGCTGATGGCGCCCGCCGGCAATTCGCCGACGGCCAACCGCATCCGCAACGTCATCAACATCTGGGGCGAGGGGCTCGCCAGTATCTGTTTCCGCGTCGGCGATATCGAAAAGACTTTTCGCCGGCTCGATCGGGTGGCGATGAAGCCGGAACCGGTCGCCGCGGTCGAGAGCCGCGATCTGGATTCTGGCAGAACGCTGCACTGGAAGCGCACCCGCGTTGAGACCGAACTCGCCCGCGGGATACGGATGTTCTTCCTTGAACTCGCCGAGGAACGCCCGCGCTCGGCCGTAACATCTGCGGCGCCGATCCTGGCGCTCGATCACGTCGTAGTTTCGACCGAGGATCCGGAGCGCGCCGCGGCGCTCTACGGCGCGCGGCTGGATCTCGAGATGGCGCTCGACCGCTCGCACCAGGACTGGGGGCAGCTGATGTTCTTCCGCTGCGGCGATCTCATCGTCGAGATCGTGCGCCGGCCGGTCGCCGGCGCCGACCAGACCCACGACAAATTATGGGGCCTGAGCTGGCGCGTCGCCGACATCGGGGCCACGCGCGCGAGGCTCGTGGCGTCGGGCCTCGATGTCTCGGAAGTGCGCGCCGGCCGCAAACCCGGCACGCGGGTGATGAGCGTGCGAAACGGCACCTGCGGCATCCACACGCTGCTGCTGGAGCGGGCGGCGAGGGCGAGCTAAGTCGAATCGCGCCCTCGTCATTGCGAGGAGCGTAGCGACGAAGCAATCCATAGCAGCCACGCCCGTGGCTGTGGATTGCTTCGCTTTGCTCGCAATGACAGTGGAAAGAGCATCTTCATTCTCAAAGCCTGTTACCCGTGCTACATCCGCATGCGTGGAGCGATGGGCGGCAATTTTGGCCAAGTCAAAAAAAACAGCAAAATGGCAGCGCGACCCCGAGGGCATGCGGCTGCGCATCCTGGAGGCGGCGAAGCAGGAATTCGCCGCCCATGGCCTGGCCGGCGCGCGGGTCGACCGCATCGCGGCCAACGCCGGCGCCAACAAGCGCATGCTGTATTATCACGTCGGCAACAAGGAAAATCTCTATCTCGCGGTGCTCGAAGGCGCCTATGAGAAGATCCGCGCCGAGGAGCGCGGGCTCGATCTCGAGCATCTCGATCCGCCACGCGCGATCGAGCGGCTGATCGACTTCACCTGGAACTATTTCATCCGCAACCCGGAATTCCTGGCGCTGCTCAACACCGAGAACCTGGCGCGGGCGCGGCATCTCAAGCGCTCGACCAAAGTCAAATCGATGCACTCGCCGTTCGTCGAGATGATCCGCACCGTGGTGACGCGCGGCGTCGAAAGCGGCGATTTCGTCGTCGCGGTCGATCCGGTGCAGCTCTACATCTCGATCGCGGCTTTGTGCTTCTTCTATCTCTCCAACAGCGCGACCCTGAGCGTGATCTTCGGCCGCGACCTCCTGAGCAAGGAAGCCAAGGACGAGCGCCTCGCCCACATGGTGGCGCTGGTGCTGGCGGCGCTGACCGGTAAATCGATCGCCTTGTTCGGCAACGACAAGCCGGCGAGGGTCCGCGCGCCGGCAAGGCAGCCGGCGTGATATAGGGGCGCAGCGAGGCCGTATTCATTTCAAGGCCGACAGGCGTAATCCACATTGGATCGTCATACCCCGCGAAAGCGGGGTATCCAGTACGCCGCGGCCTCTCGATTGATAACCGGCGTCTCTGGAATACTGGATCACCCGCCTTCGCGGGTGATGACGGTTTGCGGGTTTCGGCTTTCGACCCGCCCACGCCAATTTGTCGCCTGAAATCTCGCTAGACAGTATTTATCCAACGGGTTAATTTGTCGCCAAGAAGCCGGTGAACGAGGGAGGAAAGCGTGGCCGAACAGAGGGCCCGGAGTGCGGTATCGAAAGCGCTGAACGCGGCGTGGGTGCGGCCGTTTCTCTTCCTGATCCTCATCGTGGTGGCCTGGGACGTCGCGATCCGGCTGTTCCGGATCCCGGCGTATCAGATACCGGCGCCCGCCGATATCGTGGTGGTGCTGTGGCAGGACTGGCCGGAGCTGCTGCGGCAGGCCTGGCCCACGACGTATGCAACGATCTGCGGCTTCGTGCTGTCGGCCCTGTTCGGCATTCCCGTGGCGATGCTGATCGCGGGATCGAAGACGGTGGAGAGCTACGTCTATCCGCTCCTGGTGTTCTCGCAGTCGGTGCCGAAGATCGCGATCGCGCCGCTGTTCGTGGTCTGGTTCGGCTTCGGCATCATCCCGAAAGTGATCTCGGCGTTCCTGCTGGGATTCTTCCCGGTGGTGGTATCCGCCGTGCAGGGATTCAAATCGGTCGACCCCGATATGGTCGATCTCGCACGCGCGATGCAGGGCAGCCGCTTCCATGTATTCTGCGCCGTCAACCTGCCGCACGCGATGCCGGCGATCTTCTCCGGGTTGAAGGTCTCGGTGACGCTGGCGGTGGTCGGCGCCGTCGTCGGTGAATTCGTCGGTTCCAATTCCGGCATCGGCTATGTGCTGCAGCGCTCGATCGGTACGTTCGACCTGCCGACGATGTTCGCGGCCCTGGTGATCCTGGCGCTGATCGGGGTGATCCTGTTCTGGATCGTCGACCGCATCGAGCGTTTTGCGATCCCCTGGCATGTCAGCCAGCGCGAGGAAGTTTTCTTCGCCGCCTGACGCGGCGGGACCATCGACAAGCGGTCCGCCAAGGGCCGCACAAACACCAACGGGAGGATGAAATGATCAGATTTTTGGCGGGGCTTGCATCGGCGCTGATCTGGACCGCGCTGGCGGCGGCGCCGGCCAAGGCCGCGGACAAGGTCGTGTTGATGCTCAATTGGTACGTCTATGGCGAGCACGCGCCGTTTTATTACGGCAAGGCCAAGGGCATTTACGCCGCTGAAAATATCGATCTGGAAATCCAGGAAGGCCGCGGCTCGGCCGCGACCACGCAGGCGGTGGCGGCCAAGACCGCCGATTTCGGCTATGTCGACGTGCCCACCATGATGCGCGCGGCTATCAAGGGCGCGCCGGTGATCGCAACCGGCGTGCTGCTGCAGACCAGCCCGATGTCGGCGATGGGGTTTGCCGACAAGAACATCAGGAAACCCGAGGACATCAAGGGCAAGACCGTCGCGATCACGCCGGCGGATTCCATGACGCAGATCTGGCCGCTGTTCCTGAAGAAAACCGGCCTGAAGGAGAGCGATTTCCACACGGTGGCCGGCGACGGCCAGACCAAGCTGAACGCCGTGATCAACGGCCAGGCGGATCTCTTGCTCGGCTACGTCATGGACCAGTCGATGAAGATC
Organism: Bradyrhizobium erythrophlei; assembly: GCF_900129505.1. Lineage (NCBI taxonomy): Bacteria > Pseudomonadati > Pseudomonadota > Alphaproteobacteria > Hyphomicrobiales > Nitrobacteraceae > Bradyrhizobium > Bradyrhizobium erythrophlei. Next base: position 4,654,832 of record NZ_LT670818.1, read on the forward strand.
AAGGACGCCACCGGCAAGGACGTCTATCCGATCAAGTTCGCCGACTACGGCATCAACATGGTCTCGTCGGGCATCGTCGCCAACAGCGACTACGTCAAGGCCAATGCCGACCTCGTCCGCCGCTTCATGTCGGCCACGACCAAGGCGGTCGAGGCCGCCGAGAAGGATGCCAGGGGCGCGGCGCAGGCGATCCTCGATGCCAACCCGAAGGGCGGCAAGATCGACACGCTGACGCAGGGCTTTGAACTCACGATCCCGCTCTATCGCACGCCGGAAACCAAGACAAAACGGCCGTTCCAGGTCACCGACCAGAACATGACCGACAGCGTCAATCTGATGGTCGAATATGGCGGACTCGATGCCAAGGCCAAGGACAACCCGAAGGCGTTCTATACCAACGACTATCTGCCGAAGGGCAATTCGTGAACGGACTCGTTTGAATGAACCCAGCGACCAAAATGTCCGGCATCGATGCATCGGGCGCGCATCTGCGCCTGGTGTCCGATCGCGCCGCCTCCGGCACGCCGGGCATTACGCTGGCCGGCGTGTCGAAGACCTACCGCTCGCGTGACGGCGACGTGCCGTCGCTGCGGCCGCTGGATTTCCACATCAATGAAGGCGAGTTCTTTGTCGTGGTCGGCCCGTCCGGCTGCGGCAAGTCCACGCTGTTGAAGATGATCTCCGGGCTGCTCGCGCCTTCGACCGGTGAAATCCTGGTTGAGGGCGAAAAGGTGACACAGCCCCACGGCAATGTCGGCATCGTGTTCCAGAACGCGCTGCTCTTGCCGTGGCGCAACATCCTCAACAACGTCATGCTGCCGATCGACATGAAGCGGCTCCCGCGAGAGAAATACCTGCCACGCGCGAAGGACCTTTTAAAGCTGGTTGGGCTCGAAGGGTTCGAGAAGAAGCTGCCCTGGCAACTATCCGGCGGCATGCAGCAGCGGGCGTCGATCTGCCGGGCACTGGTGCACGATCCCAAGATCATGCTGATGGACGAGCCGTTCGGCGCACTCGATGCCATGACGCGCGAGCGCATGAATGTCGAGCTGATGCGGATCCAGCGCGAAACCGGCAAAACCGTGCTGCTGATCACGCATTCGATTCCCGAGGCCGTGTTCCTTGCCGACCGCGTGCTGGTCATGACCGAGCGGCCGGGCTCGATCGCGGCGATCTACGACGTTCCGCTGCCGCGGCCGCGCTCGCTCGACACCATGGCCGAGCCGGTTTTCACCGAACTGGTGCAGCGCATCCGCAGGCATTTTTTTACGCAAGGCACGTTGGATTGAGGTCGTCCCCATGCCGCCGCGTTTAGCCGTGCGCGATATCGTATTTTTCGAACGCCCGGTCAGTTTTGTCCGGCCGTTCCGCTTTGGCGCGGTCGTGATCAATGCCACGCCGCAGGCGTTCGTTCGGGTCGAGATCGAAGTCGAAGGCAAGGGCACGGCCATCGGGGCCAGCGCCGAATTGCTGGTGCCGAAATGGTTCGACAAACGGCCGCATCTGGCGCCGGAAGAAACGATCGACCAACTGCGGCGCTCGCTGCTGATCGCGCGCGCGCTTTATCTCGGGCGCAAGCGGTTTGACACCGCCTTCGGTCTGCATGCGGCCTGCATCGGCGCGCAGGCCGAGGCCTGCGCGACGGAAGACATCCCGCCGCTCGCGGCCGCTTACGGCCCGGCGGAGATCGACAAGGCCATCCTCGATGCGCTGCTGCGTGGCCTCGGCATGAATTTCTTCGATGGGATGGCGGCGAATGTCGCCGGGATCGATGCGCGGCTGTCGTCCGATCTGGCGAACGCGGACGTCGCGCAGTTCTTGGCGCGATGCGCCCGGCTGGAGCGGGTTGCGATCCGGCATACCGTCGGCCTCGATGACATGATCGAGGGCAAAGGCGGCGTCGCCGACGCGAACGAAAATGCCGGAGCACGCTATTTCAAGCTCAAGCTCAACGGCGATCCGGAGCACGACGCTGCCCGCCTGACCCGGATCGGCAGGGAACTGGCGACGCTGCCGCATGACTATCGCGTCACGCTCGACGCCAACGAGCAATATGCCGATCTCGCAGGTTTGAGCATGCTGGTCGATCGGCTCGACCGCGACGGCGCCTTGGCGCCGATCTCCGAAAAACTGCTCTATATCGAGCAACCGATGCCGCGCGATATTTTTAGGGAGGCGCTGCTCGGCACGCTGGCGCGGCGCGACTTCATCATCGACGAGGCCGACGATTCCTATGACGCGTTTCCGGCGGCGCGCGCGCTCGGCTATCGCGGCATCTCCTCGAAATCCTGCAAGGGCATCTACAAGTCGGTCGTGAACGCGACCCGCGCAGCCAGATGGAGCGCGGAGAGCGAAAGAACATTCTTCATCTCCGGCGAGGACCTGACCTGTCAGGCCGGGCTCGCCGTGCAGCAAGACCTCGCACTGGGCGCGTTGATCGGCGTCACCCATGCCGAGCGCAACGGCCATCATTATGTCAACGGCTTTGGCGACGCGCCGCTCGCCGAGGCGCAGGCGTTCCGTACCGCCCATCCCGATCTCTATCGCGACGCCGGAGACGGCATCCGGCTCTCTATCCACGGCGGCGATCTCCTGACGGGATCGCTGACCGTCCCGGGCTTTGCCACCGGCGTGCACCCGCTGTGGACCGCACTGTCGCCATTGGAACAACCAAAAGCAAAAAACCTGCAGGAGCAAAGACGATGACGACGCAACGCCTCGGCGTGATCATGAACGGGATCACCGGCCGCATGGGACTGAACCAGCATCTGATCCGCTCGATTGTCGCGATCCGCGATCAGGGCGGCGTGCTGCTGGCGAACGGCGACCGGTTGATGCCGGATCCGATCCTGGTCGGCCGCGATGGCGACAAGGTCGAGCGCCTGGCAAAACGGTTCAACGTCGCGCGCTGGACCACCGACCTCGACAGAGCGCTGACCGAGAAGGGCGACACCATCTTCTTCGACGCCGCGACCACGCAGGCGCGGCCGTCGCTGCTGACCAAGGCGATCAACGCCGGCAAGCATGTCTATTGCGAGAAGCCGATCGCGACCAATCTCGAGGAAGCGGTGGCGGTACTCAAGCTGGCCAATTCGAAGGGCGTCAAGCACGGCACCGTACAGGACAAGCTGTTCCTGCCGGGCCTGAAGAAGCTCGCCTTCCTGCGCGACTCCGGCTTCTTCGGCCGGATCACCGCGGTGCGCGGCGAATTTGGTTACTGGGTGTTTGAAGGCGACTGGCAGGAGGCGCAGCGGCCGTCGTGGAATTACCGCAGCGAGGATGGAGGCGGCATCATTCTCGACATGGTCTGCCACTGGCGCTACGTGCTCGACAATCTGTTCGGCGACGTCGAAAGCGTCAGCTGCACCGGGACCACCGACATTCCCGAACGCTGGGACGAGAACGGCAAGAAGTACAAGGCGACGGCGGACGATTCCGCCTACGCCACCTTTCGCCTCAAGGGCGGCGCGATCGCCCATATCAACATGTCCTGGGTGACGCGGGTCTACCGCGACGATCTCGTCACCTTCCAGGTCGACGGCACCCACGGCTCGGCGGTGGCCGGGCTTTCCGATTGCGTGATCCAGGCGCGGCAGGCGACGCCACGGCCGGTGTGGAATCCGGACGAGAAGCGGCTGCACGATTTCTACGGCGACTGGCAGAAGCTGCCGGAGAACGCGACCTACGACAACGGCTTCAAGGAGCAGTGGGAAATGTTCATCCGCCACGTCTGCGAGGACGCGCCGTATAAGTTCACGCTGCTGGAAGGCGCCAAGGGTGTGCAGCTCGCCGAATGCGCGCTGCAGAGCTGGCGCGAGCGGCGCTGGATCGACGTCGCGCCGATCAAGCTGTGAGGAGGAGGCCATGAACAAACCGGTTTTGCCCGTCTCGTCGTATCAGCTGAAGCTGCCGACCGCCAACCGCTCGATCGAGACCTATCGCCTCGCGGCGTCGCGGGCGTTTCCTGCAAAACTTCAGGGCCCACTGAACCGCGTGGCGTTTTCGGCGGCCCATGTGGTGTTCGATCCGCTCGCCGATGCCGATCCCTGGCTCACCGCGGCGGTCGATTGGGACAGGACCATCGCGTTTCGCGAGCATGTCTGGAATCTCGGTCTCGGCGTTGCCGAGGCCATGGACACCGCGCAGCGCGGCATGGGACTGGACTGGCCGACGTCGCTGGAACTGATCCAGCGTTCGGTGAGGGCGGCAAAAGCGCGCGGCAATGCGCTGGTGTTTTCCGGCGCCGGCACCGATCATCTGGCAGCGGAGGATGCCAAGAGCCTCGATGACGTGATCCGCGCCTATGAGGAGCAGATCGCGGCGGTCGAGAAGGCCGGCGGGCGCATCATCGTGATGGCGTCGCGCGCGCTGGCGAAGATCGGCCGCAACCCGGACGACTATGTCAAAGTGTACGACCGCGTGTTGTCGCAAGTGCGCGAGCCCGTGATCATCCACTGGCTCGGCGACATGTTCGACCCGGCACTGGCAAATTACTGGGGCACCCCGAACCTCGACGCGGCGATGGATGTCGCAGTCGGCGTGATCAATACGCACGCGGCAAAGGTCGACGGCGTCAAGGTATCGCTGCTCGACAAGCAGCGCGAGGTCGACATGCGCCGCCGACTCGACAGGGGCGTCAAGATGTATACGGGCGACGATTTCAATTACGCTGAACTGATCGCCGGCGACGAGGTTGGTTTTTCCCACGCCTTGCTCGGCATCTTCGACGCCATTGCGCCCGCGGCGTCCTATGCGCTGTCGCGGCTGGCCGCCGGCGATGCCGCCGGTTTCCACGACGTGCTGGGCCCCACGGTGCCGCTGTCGCGGCATATCTTCAAGGCGCCGACGCGGTTCTACAAGACGGGAATCGTCTTCATGGCCTATCTCAACGGTCATCAGGATCATTTCACGATGGTCGGCGGGCAGGAGAGTACGCGCTCGACGCTGCATTTGGCCGAACTGTTTCGTCTCGCCGACAAAGCGGGGCTGCTCGCCAACCCCGAGCTTGCGACGCGGCGGATGAAGACGGTGCTGAGCCTGCGCGGCATCGAGGCGTGATGCGGGATTTTTCGGGCGATCATCGCTGGCTGTCGCTGAACACGGCGACCGTTCGCAGGCAGGGCGATCTCGTGCAGATCATCGAGGCCTGCGCGCGGCACGGTATCCGCGCCATCGATCCCTGGCGCGATCAGGTCGCGGCCGCTGGGCTCGATCGTGCGGCGCGCGCCGTGCGCGACGCAGGGCTGGAGCTGTCGGGCTATTGCCGCGGCGGGATGTTTGTTGCCGATGCCGCGCACCGGATCGAGGCGCGCAATGACAACCGCCGTGCCGTCGACGAGGCGAAGGCGCTCGGCGCCCCCTGCATCGTGCTGGTGGTCGGCGGCCTGCCGCAATATTCGCGGCCGGGCAGCGCGGCCTCGAAGGATATCGGAGCCGCGCGCGCGCAAATCGACGACGCGATCGCCGAAATGATGGTCTATGCGCGGCAGGCCAACATGCCGCTCGCGATCGAGCCGCTGCATCCGGCCTATGCCGCCGACCGCGCCTGCGTCAACACCACCAAGCAGGCGCTCGATATCTGCGACCGGCTCGATCCGCAGCGCTCCGGCGCGCTCGGCGTCGCGCTCGACGTCTATCACATCTGGTGGGATCCCGAGGTGCTGCCGCAGATTGTGCGTGCGGGGAAATCTCGCCTGATGGCATTTCACGTCTGCGACTGGCTGGTGCCGACCAGGGACATTCTCAACGACCGCGGCATGATGGGCGACGGCGTGATCGACATTAGGGCGTTGCGCGGCGCGGTCGAGGCGCAGGGTTTTGACGGTTATTCCGAGATCGAGATCTTTTCGAATGATTGGTGGAGCAAGCCGATGGACGAGGTCTTGCGAACCTGCATCGCGCGGCACCGTTCGGTGGTGTAGGGCTCTGATCGCTGGCACACTCCATCGTCGTCCCGGCCAAGCCGAGGGGGTCGCGCGGATGCCGTTGGGACGACCAAGCGACCTTCGCCGTTCCGGGCCTCATGGTTCTCCCGGTGATGCGAAGCATCGTCCGGAGACGGCGCGATGCGCCTCCTCACCATGAGGGATCGGCCAAGTGCAGCAGGCTGGACCTCATCCCCGGGGAGCCGCGCCCTTGCGCGGCGTCTCGAAGGATGGGCCGCAACAAGACATGAACTCGCGTTCTCGCCGCCTGCTTCGCGCGAGGTTTTGCCAGCTCGTTCCGCCCTCTCGTATCAAAGGGCGCAGGGAATGCCGGGCGCCCGATGCGCCCGATAGCCGCGTGTGCAATGAGTGTGGTAGAACGCACACGCGTTAGTCAGGTCACACCGGAATCACCCGGCATTCCCCGCGCAATGGTTTTAACGGCTTCCTTCGCGATCTCCCCGGCGACCGGGCTTTCTTGCCACCGTCGCCCCCGAAAATTGCCTCCCGGGAACTTGACGCCAGCGTCGGGGCGTCAGGACCACGCGACTTCTCCGTCCGCATCGGGCGCCGTCGTCTACAGCACCATCCGCGTCCACCGCATCCCGCTCCGCGTTTCGTGACGTTGCGCAACGCCCCTCTGAGTGGGGCGGGACGGCGGGGGATATGAAGGTGATTTGGGGGCGGGGTCAAGGGAAAATTCGGAAAATCGGAAATAAAGGCGGCGAGTCCGCGAGCCGCGGGTCCGGATCAGCAGGCTTCATAGGCTATGCCGCTCGCCGCGCGCGAAGGTCTTGCCGTCCTCCGATGTGACGTAACCGAGCCGCGCCAGTGAGGCCAGCACACATGGCGTAGGCATCCCCTCCACCACGTGCCGGCGTTAACCCACAAGTTATGGTAGTGTGGCTTAATTTCCCTTTTTGGATGGCTCATGGCGGACAAAGTAATTGACCCTACTGACGGGCTGGTGGCCGACGTGGTCGGTCCGTGGACTTCGGAAAAGCACGAGCGCCTACGCAAATATATCGATGCGTACCGAGGTGCGCGCGCGATGTTTTTGCCGAATAAGGGCACAGGGGGCGCATGCTACATTGATTTGTTTTCGGGGCCAGGTCGATCTCAGGTCGAAGGCACTGAGCAATTTATCGACGGCAGCCCACTCGTCGCATTTAGAGCAGCACAGAGTAGCCGCGCAGGGTTTTCAAATCTTCATTTCAACGATCTCGATGCAGAGAACGTGGATGCGCTGCGTCAGCGCATTTCGAACTTGGGTGGGGCGGCGAACTTTTACAGTGAAAGGGGGGATGCCGCAGTGGATCGTATAATTTACGCGTTGAACCCCGCTGGACTGCATTTCGCATTTCTCGATCCCTACAATCTCGAAAACCTGTCGTTCTCGATCATCAAAAAGCTTGCAACGCTGCCGAGAATGGACATGCTCATTCATGTGAGCATTTTTGATTTGCAGCGTAACCTGAGACGTTACCTGAATGATCGTCGGGTACTGGATGCCTTCATGCCCGGCTGGCACGGCGCGGTAGACGTCAATGGAAGTGATCACGCTGTAAGAAGGCAACTACTCGAGCATTGGCTTGGTCTCATTAAGAGCTTGGGGACCACTCCCGCCGACGGTATCGAGCTTGTGTCGGCAACTGGCGGACAACGCCTCTATTGGCTGGTATTCGTCAGCGCGCACCCGTTGGGGCGTAAGTTGTGGAACGACATTAGGAACGTCAACATGCAAGGTCGACTACTCTGAGGAATCATGGCTGAAACTACAATCGAATGGACCGACGCAAGTTGGAACCCGGTGGCTGGCTGTACTGTCATCTCGCCCGGGTGCACGAATTGCTACGCCATGCGCATGGCCGCCCGGCTCGATGCAATGGGAATGAACAAATATCGTGGACTGACTCGTAAGAGTGGGAAGCGAGCGGTATGGACAGGGAAAGTCGGGCTTGATCGGAAATCCCTCGGCATACCGGCAAGCTGGAAGAAACCGCGTCGGATTTTTGTGAATTCAATGTCGGACCTGTTTCACGAAGCCGTGCCTGCTGAGTTCGTTGCGGCCGTCTGGGGGGCGATGCAGGTGACACCGCAGCACACGTATCAAATCCTGACGAAACGACCGGACCGGATGGCTGAGATCGCTGCGTCGTTACCTGTGCTTGCGAACGTTTGGCTTGGGGCAAGTGTTGAAAATGCTGACTATCTCGCGCGCATCGACGATTTGCGAAAGGTCAATGCTGCCGTTAGGTTTATTTCGTTCGAGCCTCTTCTTGGGTCCGTAGCCGGAGCTGACTTGACCGGAATCCACTGGGTTATCGTCGGCGGTGAAAGCGGACCGCATTCGCGACCGATGGCAGAAGAGTGGGTCGGGGAAATCGAGGCAGCCTGCCGCAGGGCGAGAACGGCATTTTTCTTTAAGCAGTGGGGCGGCGTACACAAAAAAAGCACCGGGCGACAATACCGCGGGCGTACGTTCGATGAGATGCCACGCGGGGCTCCTTTGTAGAATGCCGACCCAGAACCTCCGATCACGGAGGCCGCAGCGCGGCACAATTCGGAAAGCAGATATCAACGCGGCGGGCGTGATGCCGAGCCACTCGCAGCGAGAGGAGCGAAACGCGCCTCAGCTCTTCCGCGTATGGCCCCACGTCTCGTCCCAGTCCGCGCCCGCGGCGTCGACGACACGGCCGTCGGCCTCGAAGAACTTGTTGGGGACCTGGAACATCGCAAGGAGCAGCGCGCCGTCCGGGCACCATGCGGCGTGGCGGCTGCCCGGTTCGCGCCAGATGAATTCGCCTGATTTGCAGGCGATGCCCTGCGCCGGGCCTTCCTTGTCGACGAGGCTGCCTTCGAGCACATAGGTCTGCTCGATGTTGACGTGTTCGTGGTCGGGCAGTACGGAGCCGGGCGCAAACCGCATCAGGGCAGTCATCAGGCCGGTCGTTCGATCGAACAGCAGTGTCTTGGCCTCGCAGCCGGAGAAGCGGGTCTTCTGCCACTCCATGTTTTGAGGCTGAACGAGGTGGGAATGCGTGTCTGAGGTTTGAGGGCCTTTCGGCGTCACGGCGTCCATCGCAAAAAACTCCGTTGCAAGATGCACCTCAAATAATCTAGCAGCTTTGCTCGCCCGCGTCAGCGCCTGAGGCCTCGAAGGATTTGCTGCGGTGCGGCGCGCTATGGACTGACCACGCACGGTACTTTCAAAAATCCGCGAAAGCGCGCGCGGCCGCCGCGCACCGGTTCGCCGTTTGCGGCGTAGTCCGGAAACCGCGCCAGGAATCGCGAAATCGCGATCGCGCCTTCGAGCCGCGCCAGCGCCATCCCGGCGCATTGATGCGCGCCGGTGGCGAATGCCAAATGCCGGTCCGGGGTGCGGCCGATGTCGAAATTTTCGGGGTCGGGGAATTGCGCCGGATCGCGATTGGCGGCGCCGATGCACAGCGTGACTGGCGTGCCGGGGGCAAGCGTGACGCCGCCGAGTTCGACCTGTTCCGTCGTCATGCGGTTGCCGAGCTGGTTCGAGCTTTCGTATCGCAGGATTTCCTCGACTGCGGTCTTGATCAGGCCGGGCTGTTCGATCAGCCGCTTTTTCTGGGCGGGAAAACGCGACAGCGCCACCAGCCCGTTGCCGATCAGATTGGTGGTGGTCTCGTGCCCGGCGTTGAGCAGGAAGATGCAATTATGCAGCAATTCCTTTTCCGTCAGCCGCTCGCCATTGTCCTCGCCGTTGCCCTCTCCCTGGATCAGCCGCGTCAGCACATCGCGCTCGGGATTGCCGGGTTTTGCCCGGCGCCGCGCCACCAGGATTTCCAGATAGGTGAGAAAATCCTTTACCGCGGCGTTGCCGCGGGCGAAGGCTTCCGCCGAGATCACCGGCTCCAGCGCGCCGAGGATTGCCAGCGACCAGTCGCGCAAGGGCTCGCGCTCCTCGCGCGGCACGTCGAGCAGGTTGCCGATCACCTCGATGGGGATCGCGGAGGCAAAATCATCGACCAAATCGACATTGCGCTTTGCGGCGAGATTGTCGAGCAGCCGGTCGACCAGCGCGATCAGATAGGGCTCCATTTCCGCGATCGCGCGCGGTGACAGCGCACCCATGATCAGCCGGCGCACGCGGGTGTGGGCCGGCGGGTCGTTGAAGACGAGGCTGGTGGTGTGGTGCTCGTAGAGCAGCGAGGCGCCGTATTTCGGCAAAAACTCCTTTTTCTTGTCGGAGGAGAAAACCTTCGTGTTCTTGTAGGCGCTGACGAGGTCGTCATAGCGCGTCAGGAACCAGGAGCCGTTGGGCATGCGCTTGACCGGCTCATGCTCTCGCAGTGCACGATAGACCGGATAGGGGTCGGCATAGAATTCCGCGGTCAGTTTCTCGATGTCGAACCGGGCCGCCAGCTCTCGCGCGTCTGCATTCATGCTGCCATACTCTTTGGGGGAGACCGATATGCCGTTTTTGCTCTTTTCGAGGACGGGGTTCCCTCTACAGTCCCGCACCGCAAATACAGTCTCGCCCAACCGACTGGAAATGAAAATGCACGCTCGCACCGAAGCTGCTCCCGAAACCGCGCCCGAGGCCAAGTCTTCCTGTCAGGACAAGTCTTCCTGTCCGGACAAGCCTTCCTGGCCGGAGGAGATATTTGGGATTTTGCAGCGCTTCGACGTCCGGCAGGTGCCTTATGTTCCGGATGCCGGGCATTCGCAGCTGATCGAGCGCGTGCTGGGTGCGTCGTCGATGCGGGGCGTCCCGCTCACGACCGAAGAGGAAGGCGTGGCGCTTCTGGCCGGCGCCTGGGCCGGCGGCCAGCGCGGCGTGCTGTTGATGCAGTCGAGCGGCGTCGGCAATTGCGTGAACATGCTGTCGCTGACGCAGATCTTCCGCTTTCCGTTCCTGACATTGGTAACGATGCGCGGCGAATGGGGCGAGTTCAATCCGTGGCAGGTGCCGATGGGCTCGAGCACGCAGGCCGTCTTCGAATTGTGCGGCATCAAGGTGCTGCGCGCGTCGCACCCGGACGAGGTGCGTGAGGTCGTCGAGGCGGGGGCTGGCCAAGCCTATAATGCTTGCACGCCGACCGCCGTTCTTCTGTCGCAGCGCCTGATCGGGGCAAAGGTCTTCACCAAATGAGCAAAGCAAATCTTCTCGATCGCCGCAGCGTCGTCTCCAGCCTGCTGGCGGACCGCAAGGGAACGATCGCCGTCGGCGGCCTCGGCGCCTCGACCTACGATATCGCCGCCGCCGGCGATCACGACCGCAATTTTTATCTGTGGGGCGCGATGGGCGGCGCGGTCATGATCGGGCTCGGCCTCGCGCTGGCGCAACCCGAACTGCCCGTGGTTGTGATCACCGGTGACGGCGAGATGCTGATGGGAATTGGAAGCCTCGCCACCGTCGGCCTGCAGAAGCCCGCCAACCTCACCATCGTGGTGCTGGACAACGAAGTCTATGGCGAGACCGGCGGGCAGGCGAGCCACACTGCCACAACCGTCGACCTCGTCGGCGTCGCCAAATCCTGCGGAATCGCGGATGCCCGCGCGATGGCGACCCTGGCCGAGATCGAGGCCTATGCGGCCGATATACAGGACACCGCCGCCGGGCCGCGCTTTGCCAGCGTCAAGATCGACAGCGCGAATCTGGAACGCGTGCTATCCAGCCGCGACGGCACCTTCATTGTGAACCGCATCCGCGGGTCCCTCGGATTCAGCCCGATCTAACGTTCACGTGATTCAGCCCGATCTAGCATTCACGTGAACGTGTGCGACGCAGCAAATTTATTGACTTTTGTTAAGGTGAGTGCTTACTCACAACATGAGCACTTTGCGAATGACTGGCGACTTGCGGCGGCAGCTGATCCTCAGCGCCGCCAAGCGTTGCTTTGCCCGCCACGGCTTTGCGGGCACTACCACCAAGAGTGTCGCGGCGGCGGCCTCCATTTCCGAGGGTTTGCTGTTCAAGCACTTCCCGTCGAAATCGGCGCTATATGCGGAAATCCTCGCTGACGAATGCGAGGCCGATCCCGGTCTGAACCGGCTGTTGGGATTGAAGCCTTCGACGGAAACGCTGGTCGTGCTGATTCGCTGCATGGTGGGCCATTTCCAGGAGGTCGTGGCGGCGCCCGATCAGGAGGATGCGCAGCGGCTCCGCCTGATGGTCACCAGCCACCTTGATGATGGAGAATTCGCGCGGCTGTTGTACGAGAAGATAGGGGATCTGATCGGACCCGTATTCGCTGCGGCGCTGGAGCAGGCGGTCGCGGCAGGGGACGCTGCGCGGACCGGGAGCAAGCCGCTGGACCTGTTCTGGTTTGCCCATCACACCCTGGTGATGACGGCGCTGGCGCGGCTGCCGTCGGTGCCATGCCTGCCCTACGGCAATTCGGCCGATCTTGAACGGCAGCTTTGCGAATTCATTCTCCGCGGCATTGGATTGAACGAAACCGCCATTGCCTCCCACCTGGATCGCGAATTGTCGATCGATCCGGCGCCGAAGGTAGACGCAGAAGGTGCATGACATGAATATCGTCACGGAACCCAAAATCTCGGGCAAGCCGATTACGGAGCCGCCGCGCAAGCGTCCGGTCAGGATGCTGCTCTGGTTTATCATCGTCGGCGCGGTGCTTGCGGCGCTGGTCGGCGGCTTGGTCTGGTTCAATTATTTCCGCGGCCAGATGATCGCGCAGTTCTTCGCCAACAACAAACCGCCGCCGACCAGCGTGAGCGTTTCTGAAGCCAAATCCGAGGTGATTCCCAATCTCCTGACCGCGGTCGGCGATCTCGCCGCCGTGCACCAGGTGAACGTCACCTCCGACGTCTCGGGCCGCATCACCGACATCATGTTCACCGCCGGCTCGGACGTGAAGGCCGGCAGTGTGCTGGTGCAGTTGTTTGACGGTCCCGATCAGGGCGACCTCGCCAGCTTCAAGGCACAGGCAACCGGTGCGCAGCTGGTGCTGGATCGCGCCAAGCAGCTAGCGGCGAAGCAGTTCGGCCCGCAGGCGACGGTCGATGCCGCGCAGGCGGCGTATGATCAGGCCAATGCCGGCATCGCCAAGACCCAGGCGCTGATTTCGCAGAAGCTGGTGCGCGCACCGTTCGACGGCGAACTCGGCGTCCGCCATGTCGAGGTCGGCCAGTATCTCACCGCGGGCACGCAGATCGTCACATTGACCGACCTGTCGCAGCTCTATGCCAACTTCACGGTGACGGAAAAGGACAGTGCGGCGCTCAAGGTCGGACAGACCGTGCGCATCGCGGTCGACGCCTATCCCGGCCGTACCTTCGAGGGCAAGATCACCACGGTCGAGCCGCAAATCGCCACCGACACGCGCAACATCCGCGTGCAGGCCACGCTCGACAATCCCGATCACATCCTCATGCCCGGCATGTTCGCGACCACGACCGTGGTGCTGCCCGACAAGCCGCCGGTGGTCACGGTTCCCGAGACCGCCGTCGACTATACGCTGTACGGCGATTCCGTGTTCCTGATCACCGAGAAGAAGGCCGATGACGGCAAGACCAGCCTGACCGCCGTTCGCACCTTCGTGCGTACCGGCAACCGGCTTGAGGGGCGCGCCGAAGTTCTCAGCGGGTTGAAACCCGGCGATCGCGTGGTCGCGGTCGGCCAGCTCAAGCTGCAATCGGGTGTGGCGGTCGCGATCTCGACCGACCCACAGCCGCCGATTCCGGCTAATCCGCCGCGTTACTGAAGCATGATCCGTTCCGGGCAAACGCGGGGCGTTGCCCGGAGATCGTGTTCAAACAAACAGAAGAGATCAGGGCCCAATTCAATCGGACCGTGATCTAACGGAGCGCATCGCGATGGTCTGGACCGATATTTTCATCAAGCGACCCGTGCTGTCGGTGGTCGTGAGCCTGCTGATTCTGCTGATCGGCCTCCGGGCCGCCACGACCTTGCCGATCCGGCAGTATCCGAAACTGTCGAACACGGTGGTCAACATCACCACCGTGTATCCCGGCGCGTCGCCCGACCTGATCCAGGGCTTCATTACCACGCCGATCGAGCAGGCGGTGGCGTCCGCCGAAGGCGTCGACTACATGACGTCGTCCTCGGTGCTCGGCACCTCGACGATCCAGGTCTACATCAAGCTGAATTTCGACCCGAACCAGGCGCTGACCGAAGTCCTCGCCAAGGTGAATTCGGTCAAATACCTGATTCCGAAGGAATCGAACGACCCGATCGTGACCAAGACGACCGGCCAGACCACCGCGGTGATGTATCTCGGCTTCTCCAGCGAAGTGCTGTCGGGTTCGGCGATTTCGGATTACCTGACGCGGGTGGTGCAGCCGGTGCTTTCCACCGTCGACGGCGTCGCCTCCGCCGATATTCTGGGCGGCCAGACCTTTGCGATGCGGCTGTGGCTCGATCCCGTGCGCATGGCCGGCCGCAGCGTGTCACCTTCGGATGTTTCCGCGGCGATCGCCGCCAACAATTTCCAGGCCGCCGCGGGCCAGTCCAAGGGCTTCTTCATCGTCTCCAACGTCTCCGCCAATACCGACCTGAAGAATCTCGAACAATTCAAGCGCATGATCGTCAAATCCAAGGATGGCGGGTTCGTGCGCATGGAGGATATCGCGACCGTCGAACTGGCGGCGCAGAGCACCGATGCCAGCGTCGCCTTCAACGGCGAGCATGCGATCTTCATCGGCGTGCAGGCGACGCCGCAAGGCAACCCGCTGACGCTGGTCAAAGGCGTCCGTGCGCTGTTTCCGGAACTTGAGCGCAACCTGCCGCCGTCGATGAAGATGAAGGTGGCCTACGATTCCACCAAATTCATTCAATCCTCGATCGACGAGGTCGAGAAAACACTCGGCGAAGCGGTCATCATCGTGGTGGTGGTGATCTTCCTGTTCCTGGCTTCGTTCCGTTCGGTGATCATCCCGGTGGTGACCATTCCGCTGTCGCTGATCGGCGTCTGCAGCCTGATGCTGATCGCGGGATTCAGTTTCAACCTGTTGACGCTGTTGGCGATGGTGCTGGCGATCGGGCTCGTGGTCGACGACGCCATCGTGGTGGTGGAGAACATCCACCGCCATCTGGAGGAGGGCAAGCCGCCGGTGCAGGCCGCGATGCAGGGCGCGCGCGAAATCGTCGGCCCCGTCGTCTCCATGACCATTACGCTCGCCGCGGTGTATGCGCCGATCGGTTTCCTCGGCGGCCTGACCGGTTCGCTGTTCCGCGAATTCGCCTTCACGCTGGCCGGCTCGGTGATCGTTTCAGGCGTGATCGCGCTGACGCTATCGCCGATGATGTGCTCGGTTTTCCTCAAGAGCGCCGAAGAGGGCCGGTTTGCGAAACTCGTGAACCGGGTATTCGGATCGATGACCCGCTGGTACGGCAGGCAGCTCGATCGTTCGCTCGACTATCGTCCGATCACAGGGTTGTTCGCGCTGACCATCCTCGGGCTGGTCGGATTCCTCTATCTGCACACGTCGAAGGAGCTGGCGCCGGAAGAAGACCAGGGCATCGTGTTCGCCGTGACCAAGGCGCCTAAATACGCCAACATCGATTACGTGGATTTCTACGGCGAGAAGCTCGACAAGGAGTTTTCGAAATTCCCCGAGACCGATCTGCGCTTCGTGCTGAACGGCATCAACGGTCCACAGGGCGGCATCGCCGGCATGCTGCTGAAGCCATGGGACGAGCGCAAGCGCTCGTCGATCGCGCTCAAGCCGCTGGTGCAGGCGCAGCTTTCCAAGATCGAGGGCGTCAACGCCTTCGCATTCAATCTGCCGCCGCTGCCCGGCGGTCCCGGCGGCCTGCCGGTGCAGATGGTGATCAACTCCACGGAAGGATTCCAGGCGGTCTATGACCAGATGGTCAAGGTGAAGGACGCTGCGCGCAAGAGCGGCCTGTTCATCGTCTCCGACAGCGATCTCGACTTCAACCAGCCGGTGGTGCGGGTCAAGGTCGACCGCTCGAAGGCGAGCGACCTCGGCATCACCATGGCCAACATCGGCAGCACGCTGGCGACGCTGCTCGGCGGCAACTATGTCAACCGCTTCAATCTCGAGGGCCGCTCGTACCAGGTGATTCCACAGGTGCCGCGCAGCCAGCGGCTGTCGCCCGAAGCGCTCGGCCAATATTACGTGCCGACCAGCACCGGACAGCAGGTGCCGCTCTCGACCGTGGTCTCGATCGAGACGGCGACCGATCCGAACGCGCTGACCCACTACAACCAGCTGAACTCCGCCACTTTCCAGGCAGTGCCGATGCCCGGGGTGACGGTCGGCCAGGCGGTCGACTTCCTCGAGGGCGAGGCCAAGAAGCTGCCGGCCGGCTTCAGCCACGATTATCTCGCCGACTCCCGGCAATATGTCCAGGAAGGCAACCAGCTCGCGGTCACCTTCGGCTTCGCGCTGATCATCATCTTCCTGGTGCTGGCGGCGCAGTTCGAAAGCCTGCGGGATCCGCTGGTGATCATGATCAGCGTTCCAATGGCGATATCGGGCGCCCTGATTCCGCTGTTCTTCGGCGTCGCCACCATGAACATCTACACGCAGGTCGGACTGCTGACGCTGGTCGGGCTGATCAGCAAGCACGGCATCCTGATGGTCGAGTTCGCCAACGAGCTGCAACTCAGGGAAGGGCTCGACCGCCGCTCCGCGATCGAGATGGCGGCCCGGGTCCGGCTGCGCCCGATCCTGATGACGACGGCAGCGATGGTCACGGGCCTGTTGCCGCTGCTCACCGCCACTGGCGCAGGCGCGGCGAGTCGGTTCTCGATCGGCCTTGTCGTGGTCGCCGGCATGTCGATCGGCACCCTGTTCACGCTGTTCGTGCTGCCTGCGGTCTATGTAGCGATCGCCACCGACCACCGCGCGTCGGCCGAGTCCGAACGGGCCAAGGAGATCGCGGATTTCGATGTCGCTACGAAGGCGCTAAAGCCGACGTAAGCCGAGGTTTCGATCAAGGCGGCGGCAACCGGCTACGGTTGGTTGCCGCCGTTCCCGTTACGTTGCTCCCAGCCCCCCCTTCTTTGGAGGGGTTCGGTCGGCCTAGGTCCCTGCTGCAGTGCGGCAAGAGACAAGCGTGCCCCTTCTTGCTACCTTGGGCGCAATGAGCATTTCCCTGCATCCCGACACGTCAGGCCAGACGCTGGCGGCTCCGCCCGTGGCGGGAGCGACGCCGGCGGCGGCACCGTCCGGGACCCGGATCCGCAGCAGGCTGTTCACCAAATATGTCGCGCTGTTTGTCGCCGTGGTCGCCGTCGCGCTGCTGTCCAACGGGATTTTCGAGGTTTTCTTCTATTACCGCGAGCACAAGGCGGCCCTGATCCGGATTCAGCACGAGCAGGCGGAAGCCGCGGCGGCGAAGATCGGCCAGTTCATCAAGGAAATCGAGAGCCAGCTCGGCTGGACCACCCAATTGCCGTGGTCGGCGGCCTCGATCGAACAGCGCCGGTTCGACGCCTTGCGGCTGTTGAAGCAGGTGCCGGCCATCACCGAACTGGCGCAGGTCGATTCTTCCGGCAAGGAGCGGCTGCGGGTGTCCCGGCTCGCCATGGATGTCGTCGATTCCGGCCTCGACCTCTCCAAGGATCCGAAATTCACCGAGGCCGTCGCCCACAAGGTCTATTACGGGCCGGTCTATTTCCGCCGGGAGTCCGAGCCCTATATGACGATTTCGCTGGCCGGCACCCGCAAGGATGCCGGCATCAGCATCGCCGAGGTCAATCTCAAGCTGATCTGGGACGTGGTCTCGCAGATCAAGGTCGGCGAGCACGGCCACGCCTATGTCGTCGGCGCGCAGGGCCGCCTGATCGCGCATCCCGACATCAGCCTCGTGCTGCGCAATACCGACATGTCGAAACTGGCGCAGGTGCAGGCGGCGCAGGGCGGAAGCGCCGGCGCCGACCTCGAATCCTTGCAAGGCACCAAGAACATCCAGGGCCAGGAGGTGCTGACGGCGTCCGCCCCGATCTCGCCGCTCGGCTGGACCATGTTCGTGGAGCTGCCGGTGGAGGAGGCCTACGCCTCGCTGTATCTCGCCCTTCAGCGCCTCGCCATCGTGCTGGCGGCGGCGTCGATCTTCGCGGTGCTCGCCGGGATATTCCTGGCGCGGCGCATGGTCGGCCCAATCCAGGCCCTGCGCGCTGGCGCCGAGCGCATCGGCAGCGGCGATTTCGCCCAGCGCATTTCGATTCCGACCGGCGACGAACTGGAAGGACTAGCGAATCAATTTAACGACATGGGCGCGCGGCTGCAGGAATCCTATGCCGACCTGGAGAAAAAGGTCGAAGTGCGAACGGCCGAATTGAGTGAATCACTGGAGCAGCAGACCGCGACGTCCGAAGTGTTGCAGGTCATTAGCAACTCGCCGTCCACCATCCAGCCAGTGCTGGACGCAGTCGTTATGAGCGCCGGTCGCCTCTGCGAAGCGCAGGCCGCCACGATTTATCTCCGAGACGGTGACGTCGTCGTGACATCAGCACAGTCCGGGCCTCTTGAGAGCACTCCCATCGGTCATCGAACATCGCTCAACCTCGACTGGGTCACGGGCCGGGCGATCCTTGAAGCGCGGACGATCCATGTCCCAGACCTGCCTAGCAGCGACGATTTTCAAGATGGTAGGGAGATGGCTCTTCGCTACGGCCATCGAGCGACCCTGGCCGTGCCCATGGTCCGTGAAGGAGTCGCTGTTGGCGCCATCCTGGTTCGTCGTCGGGAAGCCCGCCCGTTCACCAACAAGCAAGTCGATTTGGTCACGAACTTCGCCGACCAGGCGGTCATAGCCATCGAGAACGCCCGCCTGCTCAATGAACTGCGCGAACGCACCGACGACCTGACCGAATCGCTTCAGCAGCAGACCGCCACCGCCGACGTTTTGAAGGTGATCAGCCGTTCTGCGTTCGACCTGAAATCGGTGCTGACGACGTTGACGGAATCAGCCAAGGCGCTGTGCGGCGCCTCGCTTGGCATCATTACCCTGCGCGACGGCGATGTGATGCGGCTGCAGGCCGAGTCTGGCTGCCCGCAGGCGTTCGTCGATTTCATGAATGCCAATCCGATCAAGCCGGGGCGGGATACCCTGACCGGCCGGGTCTTCCTTGACGGCAAGCCTGCCCACGTTCCGGACGTGCAGAACGACCCGGACTACAATTTCGGTCAGGCGCCGGTGCTTGGCGAATACAGGGCGGTGCTTGCCGTGCCGCTGATGCGCGACGGCGCGGTCGAAGGCGTGCTGCTGCTCGGACGGTCGGTGGCCGGGCCGTTCAGCCAGCGCCAGATCGACCTGGTTCAGACCTTTGCCGACCAGGCCGTCATCGCCATCGAGAACGTACGGTTGTTCGAACAGGTGCAGGAGCGCACCAAGGAGCTTTCCCTATCCCTCGAGGACCTGCGCACCGCGCAGGACCGCCTGGTGCAGACCGAAAAGCTCGCCTCGCTCGGCCAGCTCACCGCCGGCATCGCCCATGAAATCAAGAACCCGCTCAATTTCGTCAACAATTTCTCGGCGGTGTCGGGTGAACTGATCGACGAACTGAACGACGTCTTGAAGACGGCCGCGCTTGACGACAAGACGCGCGAGGAGATCGACGAACTCACCCATATGCTGAAGGGCAATCTTGAAAAGGTGGTGGTGCACGGCAAGCGCGCCGATTCCATCGTCAAGAACATGCTGTTGCATTCGCGCGAGGGCTCCGGCGAACACCGGCCGGCCGATATCAACGCGATCGTCGAGGAAAGCCTCAATCTCGCCTATCACGGCGCGCGCGCCGAAAAATCCGGATTCAACATCACGCTCAAGCGCGACCTCGATCCCGCCGCCGGCATGATCGACCTCTATCCGCAGGAAATCACCCGGGTGTTCCTCAATCTGATCTCGAACGGCTTCTATGCCGCCACCAAGCGCAAAGAGGCTGGCGAAGCGGGCTTTGAGCCGACGCTGAGCGCGACAACAAAAGACCTCGGCAACAAGGTCGAGATCCGGATCCGCGACAACGGCACCGGTATCCCGCGCGAAGTCAAAGAGAAGATGTTCAATCCATTTTTTACTACCAAGCCCGCCGGCGAGGGCACCGGACTTGGCCTGTCCATGAGCCACGATATCGTGGTGAAACAACATGGTGGCAAGATCGACGTTGATACCGAGCCTGGCGCATTCACCGAATTCATTATTACGCTGCCGCGGACGGCGGCGGCACAAGCACCTTCCGGAGGCACAAATTGAGCGTTTACATCCTCGTCGTCGATGACGAGCCCGACGTCGAAGCTTTGTTTCGCCAGCAATTCCGGCGCGACCTGAAATCCGGACGCTTCACGATGGAGTTTGCGCCGTCGGCGCCCGAGGCACTGCTGCGCGCCGCCGAGGTCAGGGATCCATCGCTAATCCTGATTCTGTCCGACATCAACATGCCCGGCATGAGCGGACTTGAAATGCTGCCAAAAGTGCGCGCGGAGCGGCCCGATGTCCCCGTCATCATGATCACGGCCTATGGCGATGCGGAAACCCGCCGCAGGGCGATCGAGCGCGGTGCGGTCGGCCTTCTGACCAAGCCGATCGATTTCGCGCTGCTGCGCCACGAGATCGATACCAGGCTCGGACAGGCCGCATGACCGCCACCATCCTGTTCGTCGACGACGAGCCCGATCTCAAGGCTCTGGTTGTGCAGAAATTCCGCCGGCAGATTCGCGACGGCGCGGTTGTCTTCATGTTCGCCCATGACGGCATCGAGGCGCTGGAGTCGATCGAACAGCATCCGCATGTCGACATGGTGGTGTCCGACATCAATATGCCGCGGATGGACGGGCTGTCGCTGTTGCAGAAGCTGCAGGAGGCCGAGGACAAGAAATCGACCATCATTGTTTCGGCTTATGGTGACATGAGCAACATCCGCACCGCGATGAACCGCGGCGCGTTCGATTTCCTCACCAAGCCGATCGATTTCTCCGATCTCGAAATGACCATCGACAAGACCATCCGTCATGTCGAGATGATGCGCGAGGCGCGCCGCCGCCAGCTCGAGGCGGAGCGGGCGCATGCCTCGCTGTCGCGGTATTTTTCGCCGCAGATCGCCTTGAGGCTTGCCGCCGTCGGCGAGAGCAACGGCATGGAAGTGCACTGGCGCGAGGTCGCGACCATCTTCACCGACATCACCAGCTTTACGTCGCTGGTGGAAACCGCGCCGCCCGAAGTACTGGGCGCGCTGCTCAACGAATATGTGGGCGGCATGACCGACGTGGTGTTTGCCCATGAGGGCACCGTCGCCAAGATTATCGGCGATGCGATCCAGATCCTGTTCAACGCGCCGGGCGAGCAGCCGGATTACGCCGCGCGCGCGGTCGCCTGCGCGCACGATCTCGATGTCTGGGCGCAGGCGTTTCGCGAACGCTGGAAGGAAAAGGGTGTGAATTTCGGCGCCACCCGCATCGGCGTGCATGCCGGTCCGGCGCTGGTCGGGAATTTCGGCGGCAGCCGTTTCTTCGACTACACCGCCTATGGCGATACTATCAACACCGCAGCAAGGCTGGAGGCCGCCAACAAGTTCCTGGGCACCCGCATCTGTGTCAGCGCCGCGGTCGCCGATGCCGCCGGGTATTTCAGGGGCAGGCCGGTCGGCGATCTCGTGTTGCGCGGGCGCAGCGAACCGCTCCGCGCCTACGAGCCGCTGCCGGAAGCCGCGTTCGAGAGGCCGGCCACAAGGCAATATGCGGACGCCTTTGCGAAACTCGAGGCGGGCGATGCGGCGGCGATGCCGGCCTTCGCTGCCTTGGTCGGGCTGCATGCCGACGACGCGCTGGCCGGTTTTCACCTCAAGCGGTTGCTCAATGGCGGCAAGGGCGTCCGCATGCAACTGGAATAGGGATCATCAGCGAATGCCAGAGACGACGCGCGATTTTTCGGCCGGCAATTATCGGTTCATCCCGGCGGTGTTTCAGTATTCGAGCGGCGCGGCGGCCGCATCGGGCTATGAGATCGAGCGGGTGCGCTTCGACAAGATGCCGTCACTGGCAGATGGATTCGCGCAGATCGCAAACTACATCCAGGCGGCGGGGCGGCCACTGACGTCGTTCTGTGCCTGCGAGCTGCGTTCGCCCGCGGCGTTCACCGAGGACGGCTTTCGCCGGTTCAACGAGCATTACGTCAAGACCCTCGCGGAATGGAAGATATTCGACGGGACCACCAATCCGGTGGCGCGCAGCAATGTGTGCCCGGAGATCGATCCGCCGTCCGAGCCGTCGTTTTATGCGTTCTCCTTCACCCGGCCGACGCAAGGCACGGCGCCAAGCTTTGTGATCGCGGGCGGCGCCGAGGCGCGCGGCGGCGCGGGAAGCTATTCCGAGCGCATCGTGCGTTACCGAGACGTCGGCGCGGAGGGGCTGAAGGAAAAGGTCCGCTTCACGGTGGGCGAGATGGAAAGCCGTCTCGGCGCGTTCGGATTTACCTGGAAGGACACCACGGCGGCGCAGGCCTATACCGTCCATGATTTTCATCCGGTCATTGCCGACGAGCTGGTGCGCCGCGGCGCGACGCGTTCGGGCCTGACCTGGCATTTTGCGCGGCCTCCGGTGATCGATCTCGAATACGAGATGGATTGCCGGCGGGTGATGCGGGAGATTTTGATTTAGCCTAATACCAGCCTTCGGAAGGTCTGACTCTTTTTTGAAAAGCTGGCGCCGGCGTGATTCATTTATGACCGACTGGATTGATTCGGGAGGTCGGCGATGGGCGCGGCGGTCGGTCTACGGGAGGATTTCGAGGCGGATGAGCTGCGTCGGCTCGCGGCGAAGGTGAAGGATGCCGCGCAGGCGCGACGGCTGCTGGCGCTGGCGGCGATTTGCGACGGGATGAACCGCACCGAGGCGGCCCGGATCGGCGGCATGGACCGGCAGACGCTGCGGGACTGGGCGCACCGCTTCAACCAGTACGGGCCTGACGGTCTGATCGACATCAAGCCGACCGGGCGGCCGTCGAAGCTCTCCGACGAGCAGAAAGATGCATTGAAGCAGCTCGTCGAGACCGGCCCCGACCCGGAGAAGGATGGGGTCGTACGCTGGCGCTGCGTCGACCTGAAGCGTGTTCTCGGACAGCGTTTCGGTGTCGATCTGTCGGAGGTGAGCCTGGGGCGCGCGCTCAAGAAGCTCGGCTTCTCGCACATCAGCGCCTGGCCGCGCCATCCCGTGCAGGATCCGGAGACGATCGCGGCATTTAAAAAAACTTTCCTACGCAGGTCGCGGCGATCGTGACCAAACTCGCCCCGGAAACGCCGATTGAGGTCTGGTTCCAGGACGAGATGCGGGTCGGCCAGAAGAACAGCCTCGTCTACCAATGGGCCAAGAAGGGATCACGGCCGCGGCAGCCCAAGGATCAGCGCTACGAGAACGCCTATGTGTTCGGCGCCGTCTGTGCGAGCCGCGACACCGGCGTCGCCCTCATCATGCCGCAAGCCGACACCGAGGCCATGCAGGCGCATCTCGACGCCATCGGCAAGGCCGTCGCGCCCGGCGCGCATGCGCTGCTGATCCTCGACAAGGCCGGATGGCACACGACGCGCAAACTAAAGCCACCTGCCAATGTCACCCTCGTGCCGCTGCCACCCGCCTGTCCGGAGCTCAACGCAGCCGAGAACATCTGGCAGTATCTGCGACAGACCTATCTCGCCAACCGCGTGTTCGCGTCCTACACCGATATCCTCGACGCCTGCCAAGACGCCTGGCGAAAACTTCTCGCCGAAACCGGGCGCATCACCTCGATCGCGGCCCGCGACTGGGCCATCATCGGTCAGCCCTTCTGAAGGCTGGTATAAGCCGTCATTGCGAGCGAAGCGAAGCAATCCATAGGACAATAGGCAAGAAAGCTGGATTGCTTCGCTGCGCTCGCAATGACGAACTCAGGCGGACGAACAAAATTCACCGCTCCCTCGGATCGAGCGCGTCGCGCAGGCCGTCGCCGACCAGGTTGAACGACAGCACCACCAGGAAGATAGCCAGTCCCGGCCACAGCGCCATCCAGGGCGCGTTGGTGAGAAACCGCTGCGCCGCGTTGAGCATGCTGCCCCAGGACGGCAGCGGCGGCTGCTGACCCAGGCCCAGGAACGACAGCGCGGCCTCGGCGATGATGGCGGCGGCGATCGACAGCGTCGCCTGCACCAGCAGCGCCGGCATGATGTTCGGCAGGATATGAAACAGCGCGATGCGCCAGCGCGGATTGCCCATGGCGCGCGCCGCCTCGACATAATCCTCGACCTTGACGCTCATCACCTGGCCGCGGGTCAATCGCACAAAAATTGGCGTCGTCGAGATGCCGATTGCGATCATGGCGTTGCCCAAGCTTGGGCCGAGGAATGCCGCCAGCGCGATGGCAAGAATCAGGAACGGGCAGGCCAGCATGGCATCGGTGATCCGGCTGATCAGCGCATCGACAAAACCGCCGCGATAGCCCGACAACAGCCCGAAGGGGACGCCGATGCCAAGCGCGATCCCGACCGAGATCGCGCCGGCCGTCAGCGAGGCGCGCGCGCCATAGATCACGCGGCCAAAGATGTCACGGCCCAGATCGTCGGTGCCGAACCAGTGCAGGGCCGACGGCGGCTTGCGCACCGCCGTCCAGCTGGTCGCGATCGGGTCATAGGGCGAAATCAGCGGCGCGAAAATCGCGAGCACGATAAAGGTCGCGATCACGACGAGCCCGGCCACCGCGCCCCTGCGCGCAAACAGACGGCGCAATGCGCGCCGCGCCGGGCTCTCCAGCTCATCGGGGGCGATAACGGGGATCGCGGCGAGCGCGGCGTCGGTCATGCGCGTCACGCCCTCAGCCGCGGATTGACGAGGATATAGGCGATATCGGCGATCAGGTTCAGCGTGATGTAGATGGTCGCCGTCACCAGCACGACGCCTTGCACGACCGCGTAATCGCGGTTGAACACGGCATCCACGATCAATTTTCCGAAGCCCGGAATCGAGAAGATCTGTTCGGTCAGCACCGCGCCCGACAACAGCGTGCCGAGTTCGAGCGCGCCGAGCGTGATGATCGGCGTCAGCGCGTTGCGCATGGCGTGCTTGAGGATCACCGAGCGCTCGGAAAGGCCCTTGGCGCGGGCGGTGCGGACATAGTCGCTTTCCAGGACCTGCAGCATGGCGCTCCTGGTGTGCCGCATCAGGATCGCCGCGATCGCGTTGCCAAGCACGAAGGCGGGCATGATGGTGGCGGCCAGGCTGGCGCGCCAGTTTTCGCTGAGCGGCACGTAGCCCGAGGCGGGCAGCCAGCCGAGTTCGATCGAGAACAGGAAGATCAGCATGATGCCGAGCCAGAAATTCGGCGTCGAAATGCCCCACAGCGCGAACAAATTGGCGCCGTAGTCCCAGGCGGTGCCCTTCTTTACCGCGGAGACGATGCCGGCGGGAATGCCGATCAAAAACGCGATCACGATCGCCATTGCGGCCAACTGCATCGTCACCGGCAGCTTCTGCGCGATCAGCTCGCGCACCGGCATCTTGTTGCGCAGCGACTCGCCGAGATCGCCTGACAGCACGCCCTTGATCCAGTAGGCGTACTGGATGGGAATCGGCTGATCGAGCCGGTACTGCTGGCGGATCTGGGCGATCACGGCGGGATCGCGTTCCTCGCCGGCCATCACCAGCGCGGGATCGCCGGGCAACAGATGCTGCAGCGAGAAAATCATGATCGAGACGAACAGCAGCGTCGGCACCAGTTGCACGAGACGGCGGGCGAGAAAGTTCAGCATCGGCTGTTCCGTCTGCCGCGCCTGGCGATGACAACCCTCACTTCAGCTTCAGCCCGACGACGCGCACCAGGCCGTCCGGCATCTGGCGGTAGCCTTCGAGCTTGTTGGTATGGGCGATCAGTAGCTTGCGGTGATAGATGTAGATGATCGGTTCATCGTTGAGCACGATCCCGGTCAGCTTCTGGTAGATCGCCTTGCGCTGCGCGGGATCGTTGATCATTCGCGCTTCTTCCATCGCCTTGTCGGCCGCCGGGTTGGCGTAGCCGCCGTCGTTCTGGGCCGCCTTGCTGTGCAGGAAGACGTAGGCATTGCCGTCGGGATCGATCCGGCCGCTCCAGTTGATCTGGAAGACCTGGAACTCGCCGGCCTGGGCCTGCTTGAACGAGGTTGCGAATTCGATGACGCGGATCTTGAGGTCAAAGCCAGCTTCGGCCGCCATCGATTGAATGACCTGGGCGACGGCTTCGTTTTCCGCCCCCTTGGGCACCATGTAGTCGACGCTGACGGGCAGGGAGACGCCGGCTTCCTTCAACAACGCCTTGGCCTTCGCGATATCGCGCGGCCGGATCGGAAACGCCTTCTGGTAATAAGGGTGCGACGGGCTGACCCACTGGTTGCCCGGCGTGAACTCGCCGTTGAACACGACTTGGTTGACGGCCTCGCGGTCGATCGACAGATCGAGCGCTTGGCGCACTTTCTCGGATTGACTGAGCGCACCTTTGGTCTTGTCGTTGGCAATGTTGATGGTGAGCCCGAGATAGCCGAGTTCGGGCGCCGTCGACAGCGTCAGCCTGGAATCCGCCTGCACCGTCTTGATATCGGTCGCCAGCACCCGCTCGATCAGGTCGAGCCCGCCGGATTTCAGATTGGCAAGCCGCACCGTGGCATCGACGATCGGCAGGAATACGATGCGGTCGATGAAGACGTTGTCCTTGTTCCAGTAGTCGGCGAATTTCTCGAACACGATGCGGTCCTGCTGCACGCGTTCGACGAATTTGTAGGGGCCGGCGCATACCGGATGCAGCCCGAACTTGTCGCCTTCCTCCCTGGCGGCTTTCGGGGAGACCATCATGCCGGCGCGATCGGTGAGCTGCGCGATCAGAGGCGAGTACGGGGCCTTCAGGATGAGCTTGATGGTGAGGGGATCGACCACCTCGACGTGATCGACGCTGGCCAGCTCCGGCTTGCGGAAGGAGGTCGGCAGATTGGTGTGACGCTCGATCGAGAACTTCGCGGCTTCGGCGTCGAGAGGTTCGCCGTCGTGGAACTTGACGCCGGGCCGCAGCCTGATCGTCATTTCCTTGCCGTCGGCCGAGGTCTCATACGACAGCGCGAGCTGCGGAACGATGTTGAGTTTCTCGTCGATGTCGAACAGCTTGTCGCAGAATGCCGAGAAGACGATGCGGCCGACATAGGTACGTCCGATCGATGGATCGAGAATATCCGGGTCCTCCGCTATCCCGATGCGCAACGTGGTCTGGGCGTGAGCGCCCGTGGCAATCGAAAGCAGCAGGGCTGCCGCCGTCAACGCGAACCGAAAAGCGCCCATCGAACCAGTCTCCTCTAAATGCCGGACGGCAACCTTGCATCAAATATACCAACCCCGGGAACTGCTGATCCTTCCCCGAGGCGGCTGAACGCGGCTACCAGCTTCTCCAGCGCCGGCGAAAGCTGGCCGTCCTCGGGGACGACAGCGTCAGCCGGCGGCAGCTCGGCCGTACGGTGACAGGCGGTGGCGTGGTGGCCGGTGGTCGCATCGTCGCGCAATTCCGGCGCATCGGTGCGGCAGCGCTCGACGAGGTAAGGGCAGCGGGTATGAAAGCGGCAGCCCGCGGGCGGATTGAGCGCGCTTGGCATATCGCCCTGCAACAGAATGCGGCTTCGCCTTGCCTGCGGTTTGGGCACGGGAATCGCCGATAACAGCGCCCGGGTATAGGGATGGCGGGGCATGGCGAACAGGTCTTGCGTATCGGCGGTCTCCACGATGGTGCCAAGGTTCATCACCGCGATGCGGTCGGCGATGTGTTTGACCACCGCGAGGTCGTGCGAAACGAAGATGTAGGCAAGCCCGAGCCGGTCCTGCAGGTCGCGCAGCAGGTTCAGGATCTGCGAGCGGATCGAGACATCCAGTGCAGACACCGGCTCATCGCAGATGATGAGTTTCGGTTCCACCGCGAGCGCGCGGGCAATGGCGATGCGCTGGCGCTGGCCGCCGGAGAATTCGTGGGGGTAGCGGCGTGCGGAGCGCGGCTCGAGTCCGACCAGGCGCAACAATTCCTCGACGCGCTCGCGGCGGCCGGAGACCGGCACGAGGTCGTGCAGCGCCAGCGGTTCGGTCAGGATCTGGTTGACCGTCATGCGCGGGTTGAGCGAGGCGTAGGGATCCTGGAAGATGATCTGGGCGTCGCGGCGGAACGCGCGCAACTGGTTGGCGTCGAGCGCCAGCAGGTCGCGGCCCTCGAAGCGGATCCGCCCCGAATCCGGTTCGATCAGCCGCAGCACCAGCCGGCTCACGGTGGATTTGCCGCAGCCGGATTCGCCGACCAGCGCCAGCGTCTTGCCGGCCTCGACGCTGAAGCTGACGCCGTCCACCGCCTTGACGAACGCGGTCGGCCGTCCGAACACCGAGCGCTCGGCGACGAAATGCTTGACGAGATTGTCGACCTCGAGCAGGGCGCTCATGACACCAGCCTCTCCAGCGGCGCCTTGATGCAGCGCGACCAGTGAGCGGGCCCCACCGCCACGAAAGGCGGCGGCGCGGCGACACAGGGCTCGCCGGCAAACGGACAGCGCGCGGCGAAGCGGCAGCCGGACGGCGGGTTCGCCATATTGGGAACCATGCCTTCGATGGTCGCAAGATGCGAGGCACGGCGGTCGAGCCGGGGGATCGAGCCGAGCAGACCGACGGTGTAGGGATGCTGAGGGGCGGCGAACAATTCGTCGACCGGGGCGCGTTCGACGATCTCGCCGGCATACATCACCGCGACCTCGTCGCAGACCTCGGCGACCACGCCGAGATCATGGGTGATCATGATGATCGCCGCCCCGCTCGCCGCCTTCAGCTCGCGCATCAGATCGAGGATTTGGGCCTGCAGGGTGACATCGAGCGCGGTGGTCGGCTCGTCCGCGATCAAGAGCCGTGGATCGCAGGCCAGCGCCATCGCGATCATGACGCGCTGGCGCATGCCGCCCGACAGCTTGTGCGGATATTCGTCGACGCGTTTTTCAGGCGAGGGGATGTGGACGCGGCGCAACAGCTCGATCGCGCGTTCGCGCGCGGCGCGCCGCGCGCCGCCGCGATGGCGCAGGATGGTCTCGATGATCTGCTCGCCGATGGTGAAACTCGGGTTGAGCGAGGTCATCGGCTCCTGGAAGATCATCGCCAGCCGGTTGCCGCGCAGGTCGCGCAAGGTCTGATCGGGCACCTCGAGCAGGTCAAAACCGTCGAAACGGATCGAGCCGGTGACTTCCGCCGAATGTTTCGACAGCAAGCCCATGATGGCCAGCGAAGTCACGCTCTTGCCGCAGCCGGATTCGCCGACCAGCCCGAGTGTCGCCCCCTTGGCGACGCTGAGGTCGACGCTGTCGACCGCATGGGTAATGCGGCCGTTATCGCCGTGGAACAGCACCCGCAAATCCCTGATGTCGATCAGCGGGATTTCCGTCATTTCCGGCCCGCGACGGCGGCTTCGATTGACGCGTCGATGCTCTTGCGGTCGATGATTCCGGCCGGGTTCTTGCGCGTGGGCAGCACTTTTCGGAAATGCGCCCAATGCTCGCGGCTGACCGCCTCGATACGTTCCAGCTCTACAAGCGGATCGGCATGGTCGTCGACGCGCAGGTCGAGCTCGGACCATTCCTGGTCGCCGTAGATCAAAAGCGCCGCGGATTGCTTGCCGCGCTTGTCGCCGCCGGCGGATTCGCCCGCGCGCATCGCCGCGATCAGGCGCTGCGGGAACGGCAGCAATTCGTTCGCCAGATAGGCCTTCGCGGTGTCATCCAACACCTGCGCGCCCGCGAGCATGTTGCCGGCGATGGAAAATCCGTTGCCCTCGATATGCCCGCACCAGTCGATGCATTCGCGTCCCGTATGCGAAGCGATGCGGCCGGCGGCGTCCATGACGTGAAGCTGCCGCGTCTCGCGCCCGGCATCCGCCGCAACCAGGCCGTCGACGATATCGCGCGGCGCACCGCCTTCGCGCAAGCGCTTCAAGCCGTCGATGCCGTAATAGGGATTGACCAGCGCCTGCGTCGCGATCGCGCCGAGACGAGCCGCGATGAACGGCACGCGGGCGCCGACGGCGAAGAATTTTGTCGCTACCGCGATGCCGAACTGGCCGGTCGAGGTGTCGCGGGCGATGATCGACCAGGTCATCTTCTACCTTAAACCCATCTCTGCTCTTACCGTCCGGCCGCGTAGCCCTGCATGCCCCGCGGATTGGCGGCGGCGCGGCGGCGGCGGCCGATTTTCGAGGCGGCGGTGAGGCGGCCTTCGGACCAGTCGGGGCCGGTCTCCACGATATGGCCGCGGCTCCTGAGGTTATCGACGCTCGCCTTCGGCACGCGGTTCTCGACCACCAGCACGCCGGGGCGCGCGGTGCGCGGCCAGAACGAGATCGGGAAATGCTCGGAATGCCACGCCGGTGCGTCGATCGCCTCCTGCAGATTCATTTTGGCATGAACGTGCCGCAGGAAGAATTGCGTGATCCATTGGTCCTGCTGATCGCCGCCGGGCGAACCCCACGACAGGTACGGCTCGCCGTCGCGCAGCGCCATGGTCGGGCTCAGTGTGGTGCGCGGTCGCTTGCCGGGCGCCAGGGCCGCGGGATGATTTTCCTCGAGCCAGAACATCTGCGCGCGGCTGCCGAGGCAGAAGCCGAGTTTCGGAATTACCGGCGACGATTGCAGCCAGCCGCCGGACGGCGTCGCCGAGATCATGTTGCCGGCCTGGTCGATGATGTCGAAATGGACAGTGTCGCCGCGCACCTCGCCGAAACGGCCGACGGTGGGCTCGCCCGCACCCATGGCGCCGACCGCCTCGCGATGTCCCTCCGCCCGGCGCAGCTTTACGACCGAGCCGAAACCCTCGACCGAGCCGGGGACGAAATCGAGTGAGGCCTTTTCGGAAATCAGCTTGCGGCGTTCGTCGTTGTAGGCATCGGACAACAGCGTGGCGATCGGGATCTCGGTAAAATTCGGATCGCCATAGAACTTCTCGCGGTCGGCATAGGCGAGCTTGGCGCATTCGACCTGCAGATGGATGAACTCGGGCCCTGCGGGATCGAGTCCGTCGAGTTCGAACCCCTTCAGCAGCGCGAGCTGCTGCAGCATCACCGGGCCCTGGCTCCAGACGCCGGCCTTGCAGACGGTGTAGCGGCCATAGTCGTAAGTCAGCGGTGCTTCGACCGAGGGCTGCCAGCGCGCCATGTCGTCGGCGGAGAGCACGCCGCGATGCGGTGAGCCGGTAACGTCCATGACTTCCTGGGTGCGGCAGAATTCGCCGATCGCTTCGGCGACGAAACCATGCGACCAGGCCTTGCGCGCGCGCTCGATCTGGGCGAGGCGGTCGCTACCGGCGCTTTCGGCC
This sequence comes from Bradyrhizobium erythrophlei, assembly GCF_900129505.1. Classification (NCBI taxonomy): domain Bacteria; kingdom Pseudomonadati; phylum Pseudomonadota; class Alphaproteobacteria; order Hyphomicrobiales; family Nitrobacteraceae; genus Bradyrhizobium; species Bradyrhizobium erythrophlei. The sequence continues at coordinate 4,686,049 of NZ_LT670818.1, forward strand.
TCCTGCAGGATGCGGGCATAGGTTTCCGAAAGCGTCTTGTTGGTGAAGAGCGTGCCGGGTTTGGGAACCTCGTTGTTGGGCAGATAGACCGCGGCAGAGGTGGTCCAGTGTTTCCGGAACAATTGCTCGACCGTCTGGATGGTCGCCGCGGCGCGCTCGACCAGCGGATAGCCGTCGCGGGCATAGGCGATGGCTGGCTCCAGCACGTCGCGCAACCGCAAGGTGCCGTAGTCGCGCAGCAACAGCATCCATGATTCGAAGGTACCGGGAACGCAGGCCGCGAGCAGCCCGGTGCCGGGCACCATCTCCAGTCCCTCGCTGCGGTAATGCGCGATCGTCGCTCGCTGAGGCGCCGGGCCCTGGCCGCAGATCACTTCGGTCCGGCCACGTCTCACGTCGTGCACGATGATTGGCACGTCGCCGCCGGGACCGTTTAGATGCGGCTCGACCACCTGCAGCGTAAAGGCGGCAGCGACACCGGCGTCGAAGGCATTGCCGCCCTTCTCCAGGGTGGCCATCCCGACCGCGGTGGCGATCCAGTGGGTCGAGGTGACGACGCCAAAAGTTCCTTCGATTTCCGGCCGGGTCGTGAACGGATCGGGATTGATTTTGCTCATGATAATCCAGGGTTGCGCTGGTGCCGTGGGGCGCGGGCACTTGACCACAGCCGAGGCGGCCTGCCAACCACTGCCACCCGCGGCGGCGCTCCCGTCCCCGTGATCATGCGGGGACTGCGGCGGCGGGAGTGTTGACGGCGTGGCAGGCGACGCCGTCGATCAGTTCGGGGGCTTGCTTGCGGCAGAGGTCGAACGCCAGCGGGCAGCGCGGGTTGAACGCGCAGCCGGGCGGCGGGTTGATCGGGTTGGGGATTTCGCCCTTGACTGGAATCCGCTGGCGGCCGGACATCGCCAGATCCGGCACCGCGCCCAGCAGCATCCTGGTATAGGGCATTCGCGGATTGTTAAAGAGTTCGCGGCCCTCCGCGATCTCGACAATGCGGCCGAGATACATCACGCCGATGCGGCTCGCCATGTGGCGGACCACGGCGAGGTTGTGGCTGATGAAGAGGTAGGTGAGGCCGAACTTGTCCTGCAGGTCGCGCATCAAATTGAGGATCTGCGCCTGCACGGAAACGTCGAGCGCGGACGTCGGCTCGTCGCAGACGATGAACTCAGCTTCGGAGGCGAGCGCCCGCGCAATCGCGATGCGCTGGCGCTGGCCGCCGGAAAATTCGTGCGGATATTTCCAGCCGTCGTCGGCGTGCAGACCGACTAGAGCCAGGAGCTCGCCGACCCGCGCCTGGATGTCGCGCTCGCCCTGGATCAGATCGAAGGCGCGGATCGGCTCGGCAACGATGGCATCGACCCGAAGCCGCGGGTTGAGGCTCGCATAGGGATCCTGGAAGATCATCTGGATGCGGCGCCGCAGCAGCCTGCGGGCCTGCACTTGCCTGGGGTTGGCCATCGAGACGCCGTCGATGACCACTTCGCCCGAACTGGGCGGCAGCAACCCCACCACCATGCGGGCAACGGTGGTCTTGCCCGAACCGGATTCGCCGACGAGCGCAAAGGTCTCGCCCATGGCGATGTCGAAGGTCACGCCGTCGACCGCTTTTAGAAACTCCAGATGGCCGCCTTCGAGCACGCGATTGAGCCACGGCTTCGAGACGTCGAACACGCGGCGCAGATTCTTCACCTCGACGAAGGGCGTCGTCATGCCGCGGTCTCCTTGGCGGCGGCGTCGAACAGATGGCAGGCAACGGCTTGCCGGCCGCGCCTGATCGGCTCCGGCCGCTCGATCCGGCAGCGGTCGAAGGCGAAGGCGCAGCGCGGGTTGAAGGCGCAGCCCGGCGGGATCGCGGAAAGCCGCGGCATCGAGCCGGGGATCTGGACCAGCCGCGCGGCGTCGCCCGCGAGCGTCGGGATCGCGCCCATCAGGCCCTTGGCGTAGGGATGCAGCGGGTTCTGCACGACCTCCCGCACCGGGCCGATCTCGGCGATCCGGCCGGAATACATCACCGCTACGCGGTCGCAGGTTTCGGCGATCACGCCCATGTCGTGGGTCACCAGCATCACCGCAGTGCCGTGATCGCGCCCGAGGCGTTTTATCAGGGAGATGATCTGGGCCTGCACCGAGACGTCGAGCGCGGTGGTGGGTTCGTCGGCGATGATCAATTCGGGCTCGGCGCAGATCGCGAGCGCGATCACGACGCGCTGGCGCATGCCGCCGGAGAATTCGTGCGGATAGGCGTCGATGCGCTTTTCCGGCGCGGGAATGCCGACCTCGGCCAACAGGTCGATGGCGCGCTTGCGCGCGGCCTGCTCCGACAGATTGGTATGGGTCCGGATGGTTTCGATCAGCTGATCGCCGATGCGGTACAGGGGATTGAGGCTGGTGAGCGGATCCTGGAAGATCATGCCGATCCGCTTGCCCCGGATCCGGCGCATTTCCTCGGGCGGCAGGTTGTCGATCCGCAGGCCCGAAAGATGGATCGATCCGCCCGCGATGCGGCCGGGCGGGTCGATCAGGCCGATCACCGCGAGCCCGGTGACGGATTTTCCGGCGCCGGATTCGCCGACCACACCCAGCACTTCGCCCTTGGCGATGTCGAAGGAAATCCCGTCGATGGCGCGGAGCGTCGATCGGCGGGTGACGAACTCCACTTTGAGGTTGCGTACGGAGAGAACGGGTTCGGTCATGCGATCCGCCGCAGGGTGTTGACGGCGCTTCTCATCGGAGTTTCGGGTTGAGCGCGTCGCGCAACCAGTCGCCGAGCAGGTTGATGGACAGGATCAGTGCCGCCAGCGCAATGCCGGGGAAGGCGACGATCCACCATTCGCCGGAGAACAGATAATTGTTGCCGATCCGGATCAAGGTGCCGAGCGAGGGCATGGTGTCCGGCATGCCGGCGCCCAGAAACGACAGCGTCGCCTCGGTGATCACGGCGAGCGCAAGGTTGATGGTGGCGATCACCAGGATCGGCCCCATGGTGTTGGGCAGCACGTGACGCAACATGATCACCGGCGCGGGAAGGCCGATCAACTGCGCCGCCGCCACATAATCCTTGTTCTTCTCCACCATGACGGAGCCGCGCACGGTGCGCGCATACTGCACCCAGAAACTCAGGCCGATAGCGACCACCAGCACCGCCAGCGTGCTCATCGCGTCCAGACGGTTGCCCAACACCGATTTGGCGACGCCGTTGACCAAGAGCGCGATCAGGATGGCGGGGAAGGAGAGCTGCACGTCGGCAATGCGCATGATCAGGCCGTCGACGGCGCCGCCGAAATAGCCTGCGATCAGGCCCATGACGATGCCGATCGCGCCGGAGAACAGCACGCCGAGAACGCCGACCGCGAGTGAAATCTGCAAGCCGTAGAGGATCGCGGAAAACACGTCGCGGCCCTGCTCGTCGGTGCCGAGCAGGAACGGGCTTTGGCCCTCGGCGGTCCACAACGGCGCGATCCGCGAATTCATCAGTTGAAGCTGCGCCGGGTCGAATGGATTCTGCACGGAAATCAGCGGTGCGAAGATCGCGAGCAGGAAAAACAGGATCGTCACGGCCGCCGCGACCATTGTGATCTTGGAGCGGCGCAACGAATAGAACAGGTCGCTCTCGATGGCGCGGCTGATGAGCCGTCCGGGCGAGAAGCGCATGCGCGGCGCGCCGGAATCGGATTTGTGCGGGACGACGGCGTCGGACATGGCGAAAACTCGGTTCAAGCCGGGCGGCTGAGGGTCGAGCGCAGCCGCGGATCGACGACGGTGTAGAGGATATCGACCACCAGGTTGATGGTCACGAACATCAGCGACACCATCATCAAATAAGCTGCCATGATCGGAATATCGACGGTTTGCACGGCTTGAACGAACAACAGTCCCATTCCCGGCCACTGGAACACAGTTTCGGTAATGATCGCGAATGCAATAACCGAGCCAAATTGCAGGCCGGCCACGGTAATAACCGGCACCAGGGTATTCCTCAGCGCGTGACCGAAGTGGATCGCCCGCGTCGTCAATCCGCGCGCCCGCGCAAAGCGGATGTAGTCGGTGCGCAGCACCTCCAGCATCTCGGCCCGCACCAGCCGCATGATCAACGTCATCTGGAACAGGCCGAGCGTGATCGAAGGCAGGATCAGGGCCTTGAGCCCCGAGAGCGTCAGAAGCCCGGTGGTCCACCATCCGAGCCGCACTACTTCGCCGCGGCCGAACGAGGGCAGCCAGCCCAGCACCACGGCGAACAGATAGATCAGCAGAATGCCGATCAGGAAAGTCGGCAGCGAGATGCCGATCAGCGATATCGCCTGGAACACTTTTGCCAAGAATGAGTCGCGCCGCAGCGCCGAGTAGACGCCCATCAGGATGCCGAACACCATCGCCAGGATGGTGGCGCAGATCGCCAGTTCCAGCGTCGCCGGCATCCGCTCCTTCAGCAGGCTCGCGACCGGCTGACGGAACTGGTAGGACACGCCGAATTTGAATTGCGCCGCGTTCGCCAGATAATGCGCGAACTGCAGCGGCACGGGATCGTCGAGGCCGAGGGATTTATGGATCGCGGCGCGCTCGGCCGCCGAGGTGTCGATGGCGACCATCTGGTTGACCGGATCGCCGGCGAAGCGGAACATCGCAAACGAGATGATGCCGACTGCGATCATGACGCCGATGGCCTGGATCGCCCGGCGCAGCGTGAAAGCGAGCATGTGATCCTTTCACTTCGCGTTAAACGGGGGGCGCGCGACCTCGAAACCCAAAATGAAAGATCCCGGAAAGCGCGAAGCCACCGGGACCCCTGATGATAGGACCGACTACTCTTCCTGTTTGGTCGCCCAGTAAAGCAGGACTTGGTTGTCGGCGCGCTGGGTCAACTTCACCTTGTTCGAGACGCCCCATGCCAGGGCCTGCTGGTGCAGCGGAATATAGCCGTAATCCTTGATGCCGATCTCGAAGGCCTGCTTGATCAGTTGATCGCGTTTGGCCGGATCGGTCTCGACCAGGATCTTGTCGGTCAGCGCATCCAATTCCTTGTTGCAGTAGCCGCCGAGATTGGCTTCGCCGCGCGTGGAGTCCTTGGGATCGTCACGGCAGCCCATGATATCATGCAGCACGTTGTGCGAATCCTGCGAGCCCGGCTGCCAGCCCAGCATGTAGAACGAGGTCTTGTAGCCGCCGGGCTTGAGCACCTTGGCAAAATATTGCGCCTTGGGCTGCGCCAGCAGGTCCACCTTGACGCCGATCCGCGCCAGCATGCCGACCACCGCCTGGCAGATCGCGGCGTCGTTGACATAACGGTCGTTCGGGCAGTCCATCGTCACCTCGAAGCCGTCGGGATAACCGGCTTCCGTCAGGAGCTTCTTGGCGCCATCGGGATCGTATTTCCCCCGCGTGAAGTCCTTCGACAGCGGGAACAGTTCCGGCGCGATCATCAGTGCCGACGGCGTCGAGAGGCCGCGCATGACGCGGGTCTTGATCAGCTCGACATCGATCGCCTTGAAGAAGGCCTCGCGGACGCGGATGTCCTTGAAGGGATTCTTGCCCTTCACATTCGAGTACAGCAATTCGTCCCGCGACTGGTCCATGCCGATAAAGAGGGTGCGCAATTCCGGACCATTCAGAACCTTGGCGATGCCGCTCGCATTCACCCGCGCGATATCCTGGATCGGCACCGGTTCGACGACGTCGACTTCGCCCGAGAGCAGGGCAGCAACACGCGTGGCGTCGGAGGCGATCGGCGTGAAGATGATTTCCTTCAGATTATGTTCCGGCTTGCGCCACCAGTTCGCGTACGGTTTGAACACGGTCTTCACGCCCGGCTGATGGCTCTCGATGATGAAGGGCCCCGTGCCGTTTTCATTGAGCGAGGCGTAGCTCGGCGTGGTTGCGGAGGCCGGCGTCGGCGCCACTGCATTGTGCTCTTCGCACCACTTCTTGTCCATGATCAGCCAGCCGTCCCATTGCGTGATCAGGATGGGATTGGGCGAGGACAGCACGACATCGACGGTGTAGTCGTCGACCTTGACGAACTTGGCATCGGGCGGAATGACGCTGGTGAAGTTGGAGCCCGTGGCCCGCACCCGGCTGGCCGAAAAGATCACGTCGTCGGCGGTGAAGGGGTCGCTGTTGTGGAATGTCACATTGTGGCGCAAATGGAAGCGCCAGCGGGTCGGCTCCGGTGTCTCCCAGCTTTCCGCGAGCGCTGGAATGATCTTCAGATTTCTGTCCCGGCCGACGAGACCCTCATAGATATGCGAGTGATGCGCGGTGGTGGTGGTTTCCCTGAGCGTATAGGGATCGAGCGATTTGAGATCACCCTGGTTGGCGTAACGCAAGGTCTGGGCCGATGCCGGCGATATCGCCAAGGCAACGATCGAAGCGACGGTCGCTGCCAACAAGGTTCGACGTACCGACATTTGTTTATATTCTCCGCTTAGCTACTGCACGTCCCGCGATATCGCCCGGCTGAGGACCGATCCATGTTGCCAGAGTTTAGCCGCCGCGCAAGCGCGATTTCCGCTCAAACCATGCCGGTTTGCGCGGCCTATTCCCGATGGTTAGCCTGAGCCCAAGCCGCAGACCAGCGTTTTGACCCACAACTTTTGGAGTAGTGATGACGGAACTCAAGGCCGATGTTCTCGTACTGGGGGCGGGGATGGTCGGCGTCAGCGCCGCCTTGCATCTGCAGCAGCGGGGGCGGGACGTCGTCCTGGTCGACCGCCATGAACTCGCCGGTGAAGAGACCAGCTTCGGAAACGCCGGGCTGATCGAGAGCGCCTCGGTCTTTCCCTACATGTTTCCCCGGGATTTCCGGCAAATCCTCAAATATGCCATGAACAGCACACCGCAGGTGCGCTACCACGTCGCCGATCTGCCGGGCTTTCTGCCCTGGCTGGTACGCTATTTTCTCGCATCCTCCAAGCCAAGGGCGCTGCACAGCGCGCTTGCTGAGTTGCCCCTGATCCGGCGCAGCCTGATCGAGCATGAGGCGCTGATCGCGGAGGCCGGCGTGCCGGAGCTGTTGCGGCGGACCGGTTGGATCAAGCTGTTTCGTTCCGATGCCACGCTTGCAAGCGCGGTTGCCGAACTCGAGCGCGCCAGGCAATATGGCGTCGCGGGCGAGGTGCTCGATGCCAAAGCGATTGCCACGCGCGAACCCAATCTGACGGGAGATTTTGCCGGCGCGGTGTATTTTCCGGCGCCCGGATTCGTTCCCGATCCCGGCGGATTGGCAAAGGCCTATGCGGCGCTTTTCAAGCGCAAGGGCGGGCGCTTTCATGTCGGCGACGCGCGATCGTTGCAACAGGAGGGCGGCGGATGGCGGATTGCCGGCCCCGACGGTGCCATCGTCGCGCGCGAGGCCGTGGTGGCGTTGGGCCCTTGGTCCGATCTGGTGTTCCGTCCGCTCGGCTATTCGATTCCGCTTTCGGTCAAGCGTGGTTACCATTTGCATCTTGCGCCGCGCGGCAATGCCGTGCTGCACCATCCCGTGCTCGACAGCGATCTCGGCTATCTGCTGGCGCCGATGAACCGCGGTATTCGTCTCACCACCGGCGTCGAGTTCGCGCGCCGCGACGCGCCGCCGAGCCCGATCCAGGTACAGCAGGCGCTGCCGCGGGCGCATCGATTGTTTTCGCTGGGCGGGGCGATCGACGCCAAGCCCTGGATCGGCGCGCGGCCGTGCCTGCCGGACATGCTGCCGGTGATCGGCAAAGCAGGCCGCCATGCCGGGCTGTGGTTCGATTTCGGACACCAGCACCACGGCCTGACGCTGGGGCCCGCGACCGGCCGGCTGCTGGCGGAAATGATGACCGGCGAGACGCCGTTTGCCGATCCCGGCCCCTTCGGCGTCGAGCGTTTCGGTTGACCATAACAGCCGACTGGACGGCCGGGACCATCGCTTTTGGCCTTAAGGTCGCTTGCGTCGCGCGGCCGGTCGTGGCGATACTGCGGAAAAGCCGTCAAAAGCGTCAGGAGCGGACATGAAGATCAACGTTGAAATAGACTGCACGCCGCTCGAAGCCCGCCAGTTCTTCGGGTTACCGGATGTGCAGCCGATGCAGATCGCGGTCATGGACAACCTCCAGAAGCAGATGATGGCCAACATCGAAAAGGTCTCGCCGGAGGCGCTGATGCAGAGCTGGTTCACCTTCGATCCGAAGATCGCCGAGCGCTTTCAGGACATGTTCGTGACCATGGCGGGCCTCGGCGGCGTGCGCGCCACCGACAAGAAATAATGATGCCGATCGAGGGGAGCGATCCGCCGCCTTCGGGCCGGCTGCGTCCGCCGGGTCTCGGCCTGCTGCTCGCCGAAGCGCGAGGAATTTTCGAATTCAACGCCAGCCTGCTGCTTTCGCCGCTGTTGATGCGCGCGCCGCGCGGCGACGGCCACTCCGTGCTGACGTTGCCGGGCTTTCTCGCCAGCGACCTGTCGATGGCGCCGATGCGGCGGTATCTGAAAGAGCTCGGATATGACTCTCACGCGTGGCGGATGGGCCGCAATGTCGGCGGCATTGCGCGCATGCGGGCAGCACTGCGCGACCGGCTTGCCGAGATTTACGCTTCCAGCGGCCGCAAGGTCTCGATCGTCGGCTGGAGCCTGGGCGGCGTCTATGCGCGGGATTTGGCGCTGCAGGCGCCGGAGATGGTGCGCTGTGTCGTCACGCTCGGAAGTCCGTTCGCCAACGACGTGCGCGCGACCAACGCGACGCGGCTTTACGAAGCGCTGTCGGGCGAAGCGGTCGAGGACAATTCCGAACTCCGTCAGGCTATCGCCGGAGACCTGCCGGTTCCGGCGACGTCGATCTATTCGCGCAGCGATGGCATCGTGAACTGGCGAACTTGCCTGTTGCGCCCTTCCGAGACGGCTGAGAACATCGAGGTGCATCTTGCCAGCCACGTCGGGCTCGGTGTGAATCCGGCCGCGCTATGGGCGGTGGCGGATCGCCTGGCGCAGGGCGAAGGCCAATTCAGGCAATTTGACCGTTCCGGCCCGTTTGTCATTGCGTATGCGCCCCCGGAGAATGCACAATCCTGAATGGATGTCCTTAAAAGCGGGACGGTCTGAACGCCAGAAGCGCCACCAAGGCGCCGCGTGTTGCAAAGCGGGAGGGAATCATGAGTGACGCCAAAAAGCTGTCCTCGATGGACGCGTCGTTTCTCTATCTGGAAACGCCGGAAATGCCGATGCATGTCGGAAGCATGGCGATCTTCCGCCTGCCTGAGGATTACAAGGGCGACTTCTTCGAGGACTTCAAGTCGATGATCGCCTCGCGGCTGCACGTCGCGCCGATCCTCAAAGCGCGGCTGGAAAAGGCGCCGCTCGACATCGACCATCCGTCCTGGGTCGAGGACGACCAGTTCGACATCGACCGCCATATCTTCCGCGGCACCCTGCCGGCGCCGCACGACCGCGCCACGCTGGAGCGCATCGTCGGCTGGATGCACGCCAAGCTTCTCAACCGCGCCCGGCCGCTGTGGGAGTTCTATGTCTTCGAGGGCATGAAGGACAACGAGATCGGGCTTTACTCCAAGATGCATCACGCCTGTATCGATGGCGGCGCCGGCGCGGCGCTGACCAACATGATCTATGACGTCACGCCGATCCCGAGGAAGATCGAGCCGCCGACGGCGCGCGCCAAGGTAGGTCAGGAGCCGCGCGACATCGCCGCCAACCTGCTGGATTCCTATCAGCAGCTCTGGACCCAGCCGTTCGATGCCTCGGCCGCCGCCAAGGGCATCGAACTGCCGCGCTCGGGGAAGAGCGACCTCGGATCGATCCTGTTCGACAACGCGATGTTCCAGATCGAGAACGCGGTGAAATTCGCCGGCAGCATCCCGACCATGCTCAAGAGCGTCTCCGACGTGGTCGGAAAGATCTCCGATCCGAAATCGCGCGACAGCATCGCCAGCATGATGTCGCCGTCGACGATCCTGAACAAGTCGATCTCGTCGGAGCGCAGCTTCGCCGGCGTGTCGATCCCTCTGTCGCGGGCCAAGGCCGTGGCAAAGCAGGCCGGCGGCAAGCTGAACGACGTGGTGCTGGCGGTCTCCAGCGGCGTGGTACGGCGCTACCTTAAGGAGCGCGGCGCGCTGCCGGCAAAATCGATGACGGCCGCGGTGCCGATCTCGCTGCGCGAGGAGGGCAATACCGATTCCAACAACCAGGTGTTCGGCATGATCTGCTCGATCGCCTCGAACGTCGAGGATCCCAAGGCGCGGCTGGAGGCGATCATCGCGCAGTCGACAAAATCCAAGGAGATGTCTCATCCGCTGCGCGCCCTGATGCCGCAGGTGTCCAACGTCTCGCTGCTGGGCGCGCCGATCCTGGTCCAGATACTCGCGCTGTTGTACAGCCGCTCCAGCCTGTCGGACGTGCTGCCGCCGGCGGCCAATATCACGGTCTCCAACGTGCCGGGGCCACGGCAGACGCTGTATGCCGCGGGCGCGGAGCTCTTGCATATCTTCCCGGTGTCGATCTCGACGCATGGCCTTGCGCTCAACATCACCGTGCAGAGCTACCGGGACCAGCTGGATTTCGGCTTCATTTCCGGCGCCAACATCATCCCCCATGTCCAGGTGCTCTGCGACATGCTGCCGGCGGAATTCGAGGCACTTGAAGCCGCGTTCGCGCCGCCGGCCGATCTGAAAAGCGCGGCAAGTTGATCCACAGCAGGAGTGCTCGATCATGATTGAAATGCCGCCGCTGCAGTTTGCCCAGACCAACGGGATCCGGATGGGCTATTACGAAGCCGGCCCGAAAACCGACAAGCCGCCGGTCATTCTCTGCCACGGCTGGCCGGAGATCGCGTTTTCCTGGCGCCACCAGATCAAGGCGCTGGGCGAGGCCGGGATTCGCGTGATCGCGCCGGACCAGCGCGGCTACGGCTCAACCGACCGGCCCGAACCGGTCGAGGCTTACGACATCGAGCATTTGACCGGCGATCTCACAGGCCTGCTCGACACTCTCGGAATCGACAAGGCGATCTTTGTCGGCCACGACTGGGGCGGTTTCGTCATCTGGCAGATGCCGCTGCGGCATATCGATCGCGTCGCCGGCGTGGTCGGGATCAACACTCCGCACATGGACCGCGCACCGGCCGATCCGATCGAACTGTTCCGCCAGCGGTTCGGCGAGCACATGTACATCGTGCAATTCCAAAATCCCGCACGCGAGGCGGACAAGATCTTCAACGGCCGGGTGGAACAGACGTTTGACGCCTTCATGCGCAAGCCGGTGCCGCGCGCCGCCGACGCTCCGGCCGAACAGCCGGTCGCGGGCGTCGGCGCCTCGCCCCGGCTCAACCTGGCGTTTCTGCAGATGATCGCCGGTTACGATGCCAAGCACGATCCGCGGACGCCGATCCTGTCGCCAGAGGAAAAGCAGGTGTTCGTCGACACCTTCACAAAATCCGGCTTCACCGGCGGCATCAACTGGTACCGCAACATGTCGCGCAACTGGCAGCGTTCGGCGGGGCTCGACCACACAATTCGGGTGCCCTCGCTGATGATCATGGCCGAAAACGACCAGGTGCTGCCGCCGTCGGCGGCCGACGGCATGGAGAAGATCGTGCCTGACCTGGAAAAATATCTGGTCCGCGGCAGCGGCCATTGGACGCAGCAGGAAAAGCCGGACGAGGTCAGCGCCAAGCTGATCGAATGGCGTAAAAAACGGTTCGGTTGAGGCTGGCTCTCGCGGGTCGTCATTGCGAGGAGCGAAGCGACGAAGCAATCCACTCTTTCTTTTTGTGGCACGATGGATTGCTTCGCTTGCGCTCGCAATGACGGATAGAGATCGAAATTGGGGAAAACTACGCAATGGCGTCGACCAACCGACTGAGTCCGATTCCGCAGCCGCCGGGCAAACCGGTGGTCGGCAACATGCTGTCGCTGGACTCGACCGCGCCGGTGCAGAATCTGGCCCGGCTGGCCAGGGAACTGGGGCCGATCTTCTGGCTGGACATGATGGGCGCACCGCTGGTCATCGTTTCCGGCCACGATCTCGTCAACGAGCTCTCTGACGAGAAGCGCTTCGACAAGGTGGTGCGGGGGCCCTTGCGAAGGGTGCGCGCGATCGGCGGCGACGGCCTGTTCACCGCCGACACCTCGGAGCCGAACTGGAGCAAGGCGCACAACATCCTGCTGCAGCCGTTCGGCAACCGCGCCATGCAGTCCTATCATCCGAGCATGGTGGATATCGCCGAGCAGCTGGTGAAGAAATGGGAGCGGCTCAACGCCGACGAGGAGATCGACGTCGTTCACGACATGACCGCGCTGACGCTCGACACTATCGGGCTGTGCGGCTTCGATTACCGGTTCAATTCGTTCTACCGGCGCGACTACCATCCCTTCGTCGAGTCGCTGGTGCGTTCGCTCGAGACCATCATGATGATCCGCGGCCTGCCGCTGGAAAATTTGTGGATGCAGAAGCGGCGGCGCGATCTTGCCGCCGACGTCGCCTTCATGAACAAGATGGTCGACGAGATCGTCGCCGAGCGCCGCATCAACACCGAGGTGGCCTCCGACAAGAAGGATATGCTCGCCGCCATGATGACCGGCGTCGACCGCTCGACCGGCGAGCAGCTCGACGACGTCAACATCCGCTACCAGATCAACACCTTCCTGATCGCGGGACACGAAACCACCAGCGGGCTGTTGTCGTGCGCGCTCTATGCGCTGCTCAAGCATCCCGACGTGCTGAAGAAGGCCTATGAAGAGGTCGACCGCGTGCTTGGGCCCGACATCAATGTCAGGCCGACCTATCAGCAGGTGACGCAACTCACCTACATCACGCAGGTCCTGAAAGAGGCCTTGCGGCTGTGGCCGCCGGCGCCGGCCTACGGCATCGCGCCGCTGCAGGACGAGACCATCGGCGGCAAGTACAAGCTGAAGAAGAACACCTTCATCACCGTGCTGGTGCTGGCGCTGCATCGGGACGCAAGCGTGTGGGGGCCTAATCCCGATGCGTTCGACCCGGAAAATTTCAGCCGGGAGGCGGAGGCCGCGCGCCCCGTTAACGCCTGGAAGCCGTTCGGCAACGGCCAGCGCGCCTGCATCGGCCGCGGCTTTGCCATGCATGAGGCCGCACTGGCAATCGGCATGATCCTGCAGCGCTTCAAGCTGATCGACGTCAACCGCTACCAGATGCAGCTGAAGGAAACGCTGACCATCAAGCCGGACGGTTTCAAGATCAAGGTGCGGCCGCGCAGCGAAAAGGAGCGTGGCGCCTATATCGGCTCGGCGACGGTGACCGCGGGGGCGCCGGGTGTCGCTGCAGCGCCGCGCGCGCGAACCCGGCCGGCGCACAACACACCGCTGCTGGTGCTCTATGGATCGAACCTCGGCACGGCGGAAGAACTCGCGACCCGCGTTGCCGATCTCGCCGAGGTCAACGGGTTTGCGACCAAGCTGGCGCCGCTCGACGATTTCGTCGGCAAATTGCCGGAGCAGGGCGGCGTCCTGATCTTCTGCGCCTCCTACAACGGTGCGCCGCCCGACAACGCCACCCAATTCGTCAAATGGCTCCGCGGCGACCTGGCCAAGGATGCCTTTGCAAAGCTGCGCTACGCGGTGTTCGGCTGCGGCAACAGCGACTGGGCTGCGACCTATCAGTCGATCCCGCGGCTGATCGACGGGCAGCTGGCGGCGCACGGGGCGCGCGCCGTGTATGCGCGCGGCGAGGGCGACGCCCGCAGCGATCTCGACGGCGAGTTCGAGAGCTGGTTTGCCAGGCTGGCGCCGCTCGCGACGAAAGAATTCGGCGTCGAGCAGGCTTTCGGCCGCAGCGCCGAGGACGAGCCGCTCTACCGGATCGAGCCGGTGGCGCCGTCGGCGGTCAACGCCGTTATCGCGCTCGGCGGCGTTTCGCCGATGAAGCTGCTCGCCAACGGCGAATTGCAGAACAGGGAAGGTGTCAATGCTTCGCAGCGTTCGACCCGGCATATCGAGGTGCAACTGCCGCCCGATGTCAGCTACCGGGTCGGCGATCACCTCAGCGTGGTGCCGCGAAACGATCCGACGCTGGTGGATTCGGTGGCGCGCCGCTTCGGGTTTTTGCCCGCCGACCAGATCCGGCTGCAGGTCGCCGAAGGCCGCCGCGCCCAATTGCCGGCTGGCGAGCCGGTATCGGTCGGGCGGCTACTCACCGATTTCGTCGAGCTGCAGCAGGTCGCGACCCGCAAGCAGATCCAGATCATGTCCGAACACACGCGCTGTCCGGTGACAAAACCGAAACTCGTGGCCTATCTCGGCGACGATGCCGCCTCGGGCGAGCGCTATCGCGCTGACATTCTGGGGGAGCGCAAATCGGTGTTCGATCTCTTGGAGGAATATCCGGCCTGCGAGCTGCCGTTCCATGCCTATCTCGAAATGCTGTCTCTGCTGGCGCCGCGCTATTATTCGATCTCGTCGTCGCCGTCGGTCGACCCGTCGCGTTGCAGCGTCACGGTCGCCGTGGTCGAGGGCCCCGCGAGTTCGGGGCGCGGCGTCTACAAGGGCGTCTGCTCGAACTATCTCGCCGGCCGCCGCGCCAATGAGACGATCCACGCCACGGTGCGCGAGACCAAGGCCGGCTTCCGCTTGCCCGATGATGCGTCGGTGCCGATCATCATGATCGGCCCCGGCACGGGGCTGGCGCCGTTCCGCGGCTTCCTGCAGGAGCGCGCCGCGCTCAAGGCGAAGGGCGTGAGCCTCGGCCCGGCGATGCTGTTCTTCGGCTGCCGGCATCCCGATCAGGATTTTATCTATGCCGACGAGTTGAAGGCGTTCGCCGCCTCCGGCATCACCGAACTCTTCACTGCGTTTTCGCGCGGCGAGGGTCCGAAGACGTATGTTCAACACCTGGTCGCGTCGCAGAAGGACCGCGTCTGGAGCCTGATCGAGCAAGGCGCCATCATCTACGTCTGCGGCGACGGCGGCAGGATGGAGCCGGACGTCAAGGCCGCACTGGTCGCGATCTATCGCGAGCGCACCGGCAGCGATGCTGCTGTCGGCCAGCGCTGGATCGACGATCTCGGCGCGAACAACCGCTACGTGCTGGATGTTTGGGCAGGCGGCTAAGGCACGAATCTAACCACGGGTCGTCCCCGCGAAAGCGGGGACCCATCCTCCGTGTCGTCTCGATTTGGTTCCGCCGCGCGTTGCCTTCGTAGCCATACCGGCCGGTGATGGGTCCCTGCTTTCGCAGGGACGACGAGAGAGTTTTTACGATTTCGCCTTCGCCGACGCCGCATGGGCGTGCTTGGCGATGGCGTCGATCACCTGCGGCCACATCGGGATAGGCAGCGCGTGTCCCATGCCTTCGATCATCAAGAGCTTCGCGCCGGGGATCGAGGCCGCGGTGTCCTTGCCGCCCATGGGATGCACCAGCGGATCGACGGTGCCGTGAATCACGAGCGTGGGCGCCGTGACCGTGTGCAGCCGTTCCTTGCGGCTGCCGGAGGCGAGGATGGCGCGGAACTGCCGGCCGACGCCGGCCGGGTTGAGGCCGCGCTCAAAAATGCGTTCGGCGCGCGAACGGTCGAGCGCTTCATCCTCCGGAAAATGGCCGACGCGCAGCACCTTCCAGGTCTGTGCGAAGCGCGCAAAATATTCCTCCCGCGTGGCCGGTGGCGGCGCCATCAGCACCGCGGTGGCCTCGCGGGTCGGCGGCGGTATTCTCGGATTGCCTGTGGTCGACATGATCGAGGTGAGCGAGCGCAGCCTCGCTGGAAACGAGATCGCGATTTCCTGGGCGATCATGCCGCCCATCGACATGCCCACGACATGCGCGGACTTGATGCCGAGCGCGTCCATCAGGCCGATCGTATCCTCGGCCATGTCGCGCAGCCGGTAGGGCGCCTGGACCGGAATCTTGAGGAAGCGGAGTTTTAAGAGTTCGAGCGGCGTCAGGCGCTTGCCGCCGGAGAGATGGCTCGACTTGCCGATGTCGCGATTGTCGAAGCGGATGACGCGAAAGCCGCGCGCCGCAAGCTGCCGGCAGAAATCGTCGTCCCAGAGCACCATCTGGCCGCCGAGCCCCATGATCAGCAGCACCGGCTCCGCATCGGCCTCGCCGAAGATATCGTAACAGAGGTCGATCCCGTTGGCGCGGGCGATCTGCGGCGGCTGATGGGCGATGGCGTTCACCTTGGCAATCCCTCGATCGGTTTTCTTGAGAGAGCTCTATGCCATGGTTTTTCGCGCCGCAGAAGGCTCATCGCGCCGACAAATCGGCGGCGGCGATGTTGACCGATCTGTCGCAACGGTATGGTATGGCTGAAAACAGGCGAGACAATCGCTGTCACCTCGAGGAAGCATCCATGGCCGACAACAGCACCGATCCGGTCGCGATCTGGCAGAACATGATGGGCGAGATGGAGAAGGGGTTTAACGCCTTCGCCACCAAAGCGATGGAGGCGCCTGAATTTTCCAAGGTCGTCAATCAGGTCGGCGGGGTCTCGGCGGGCGCGCAGAAGCAGCTCGGCGACATGATGGAAAAATATCTCCTGACCATGAACCTGCCGAGCCGGGCGCAGATGGTCGGCATGGCCGAGCGGCTGCAGGGAATCGAGGGACAGCTCAGCGAGATCAAGGCGCTGTTGCATCAGCTGCAGAAGAATGCCGGCGCGGCGGGCAGCGGGTTTCCGCCCGCGCCAAAGCCGCCACGGACCAAACGTCCGCCGTCCGCGGGCGGAGAGCCAAAATGAACGCGGCCGCCGGCCTCGATCTGGCATCGATCCCGGAGCGGATTCAGTCCGAGGTACAGCGTGCGATCCAGCGCAGCATCAAGGGCGTCGAATATATCGCATCATCCGGCCCGTCGCTGGGATCGACGCCGAAGGACATCCTCAATGTCCGCGGCACCATGAACCTCTACCACTACCGGCCGGTCGCCGACGAAATCTACCGGGTGCCGATCCTGATCGTGATGGCGACCACCAACCGCGGCTATATTCTGGACCTGGTGCCCGGCCAGAGTTTTATCGAGTTTCTGCTGAAGCGCGGCTACGACGTCTACATGCTGGACTGGACCGCGCCGCGGCCGGAAGAGAAATCCTTGCGGATGGAGGATTACGTCCTCGACTTCATTCCCGACTGCGTGCGCCATGTGCAGCGCGATTCCGGCGAGACCGATGTCACCGTGATCGGCTACTGCTTCGGCGGCGTGCTGTCGCTGCTCTACGGCTCGATCTTCGCCGACGGGCCGATGAAGAACCTCATCTGCTTCACGACGCCGGTCGACTTCCGCGAGATGAAGCTGTTCCAGAATTTTTCCGACCGGCGCTATTTCGATGTCGACCGGCTGGTCGACAGCGTCGGCAACGTGCCGCCCGAGATGATCCTGTCGTCGTTCGAGATGCTGCGCCCCGCCTCGCGCGCGGCGAGCCAGGTACAGTTGTGGGAAAACATCTGGAACGACGAATACGTCAAGTCGTACCGCATGTTCGACCGCTGGGCGACCGACACGCTGCCGCTGGCCGGCGAGTATTTCCGCAGCATCACCAAGGATTTGATGTGGGACAACAAGCTCTACAACGACGCCATGTCGGTCGGCGGGCGCAAAGCCGATATTTCCGGGATCAAGGTGCCGTTCCTGCACGCCGTCGCCGAGCACGATCACATCGTGCCCTATGATGCCGCAAAACCGCTGATCCAGAAGATCGGCTCGACCGACAAGGAAGAGGTGATGCTCAAGGGCGGCCATGTCAGCCTGGTGGCCGGCGCCAACGCGGTCAAGCGGCTGTGGCCGAAACTCGATTCATGGCTAGGCGAGAGATCGACATGAGCAGCGACACCCCCATTTATCCGCGCCACGCCTTGACCGATGCCGGCGAGATCGAATTCCGGCTGATGTCGCAGGCGGACGAAGCCGCCGTGCTCGACTTCGCGCAAAAATTGCCGGTGCACGATCTGTTATTCCTGCCGCGCGACATCAGCGAGCCCAAGGTGCTGGCGGCCTGGATCAAGGAGATCGAGCGCGGCGCGATCACAAGCCTTTTGGCGGTGAAGGCGGGCAGGGTGGTCGGCTGCGGCACGCTGGTGCGCGATCCCCTGTCGTGGTCGCCGCATGTCGGCGAGATCCGCAACGTGGTCGCGTCAGAGGTGCGCGGCCAGGGCGTCGGACGGGCGCTGTCGCAGGAGGTCTTTGCGCTCGCTCTGGGCGCCGGGCTTGAAAAACTGTTGGTGCAGATGACGGTCGATCAGACCGGCGCCATCGCCATCTTCGAAGGCCTGGGCTTCAAGGCCGAGGCGCTATTGCGCGACCACGTGCAGGACAAGGCCGGCAAGAAGCACGATATCGTCGTGCTCGGGCACAATGTGGCGCAGGTCCGGGCCCAGATGGAAGCCTATGGGCTGCCGGGGGCGGTTCAGCATTAATCAGGCGGACGCCGGTTTATCGAGCAAATTGCGCATCTCTTGTGCTGATCACTAATTCGTGATATCGCATCGCACAATGAATATTGCGGTGCACCATTAACTATGCCATAGAGCGGTTGCCCCGGGCCAATCCGGACGGGGCGAGCCCATAGCTCAACCCGAGGATGGAGTACCCAAAATGACCGATAGCAATTCCGTATTGAACACCGTCAAGGACGCTTTCACGCCCGTCACCGACGCGCTCAAGAACCTCCAGAATATGGAAGTTCCCGAGGCTGCCCGTGAGTTCGTGAAGAAGACCGCTGGTACCGCTAAGGAGCGCGCCGCCGATTTTCATGCCGGTTCTGAGAAGGTGACCGCCGCGATCGAGACCGCCGTTGCCGGTTCGGTCACGGAAGCCGCCAAGATCAGCCGTAACATCCAGGATGCGCTGTACCAGGACGCCGAGGCGTTCTTCGCGGGCATCGACAAGCTGGCTTCTGCCAAGTCGATCAACGAGGCGGTGCAGATCCAGTCCGACTTGCTGCGTTCGCGCGGCGAAGTGCTGATGTCGCGGGCGAAGGCCTCGACTGAATATCTCGGCAAGCTCGTCGCCGACGGCGCCAAGACTGCCCAGGATAACTTCTCCAAGGTCTATACCAAGACCGCCTGATCGCGATCTGGCTACCCAACTGCGCTTTCGAAGGCTCGCTCAGGCGGGCCTTCTTTTTTTGTCTCGCGCCTACAAATCCTCTTGCTCTTTTCTCCCCCGTTAATGCGAGGAGCGTAAGCGACGAAGCAATCCAGCTTCGTCCGCGGCACTATCGTCTGTCGCACGATGGATTGCTTCGCTTCGCTCGCAATGACGGAAGCTGCTATTCTGCGGCCGACGCGAATTCCAGTTCATCCGAAAGCCGCCATGACCGTCCCCGCCACCTTCTCCTTCGACGCGCCCGGCGATGCGGCGCGCGCGGCCGAGCTGCGGCGGGTCAAGACACTGGCGACACTGGTGCTGACGGCGACGCTGCTGCTGTTCGTGACGGCGAAGCTGCTGCTGCCCATGCACCCCGCCTTCGGCTTTGTCGCAGCGTTCGCGGAGGCCGCCACCATCGGCGGGCTCGCCGACTGGTACGCAGTGGTGGCGCTGTTCAAGCGGCCCCTGGGATTGCCGATCCCGCATACCGCGATCATCCAGAGTAACCAGCAGCGCATCGCCGACAAGCTCGGCGAATTCATCGAGGTGCATTTCCTCGAAGCGGCTCCCGTGGAAGCCAAGCTGCGCCAGATCGACTTCGGCTCCTTCATCGCCGACTGGCTGCGCGACCGCAAGCGCAGCGCCGATCTCGCCCGCTTCGCGCTGCGGCTGTTGCCGGAAGCGTTCAATGCGACGGAAACCTCCGGCCTGATGAATTTTGTCACCCGCCGCATCACCACCCAGCTGCAGGGTATAGATCTCGCGCCGCTCGCCGCCGGCACGCTTCGCGGCTTCGTGGCCGAGGGCAAGCATCAGGGTTTGCTCGACGATCTCCTGCGGGTGATGCATCAAACGCTCACCCAGCCCGACACCATGGCCATGATCCGCGAGAAAATCCGCGCCGAGCTGCCGACGCTTCTAAAACTCTACCGCGCCGACAAATTCCTGGTGAAGAGGATCGTCGCTTCCGCGACGACTTTTTTCGAGGAGGTGCGAAAGGATCCGCAGCATCCGTTCCGCGGCGAGTTCGACCGTATGCTGCTGTCGTTCGTCGACCGGCTCGGCAGCGATCCGGCGTTCGCCGGCCGCATCGATGGATTGAAGCGCGATTTGCTGGCGCGTCCCGAACTCGCCCAGCTTGCCAGCAACGTCTGGTCGAACGCGCGCTCGTTCATCGAACGCAGCGCCAGCGGCGAGACCCAGGTGCTGCAGCAGCATCTGGCGGGCATGTTCGTGAAGGCGGGCGAGGCGCTGGCCGGCGATCCCGAGCTGCGCGCCGAGATCAACCAAGGCCTCGTCGCCGTTTTCCGGAGTTTCATCGCCGACCAGAAAAGCGGCGTTTCGACTTTCATTTCCGATCAGGTCAAGGCCTGGGACATGGGGCAACTGATTTCGCTGATCGAAATCAACATCGGCCGGGACCTGCAATACATCCGCTTCAACGGCTCGCTGATCGGCGGGCTGGCGGGATTAGCGCTTTACACCGCCGAATTCCTGCTGCGGCTGTTGTGACTTTTAGATCACTCGGCGCCTCTTAAGGTGTCGAGGCCTATTGTCCCGTCGTTAGCCAGCGGCTTGAATGACCGAATCAGAACCATAGATTCTCGGAATTGCTGCGCTGCGAAGCAATTGTGCAAGATTTTGCGTTTGATTTGGCCGCGTTTCATTTGATCGATTGGGCCGTCCAGCGGTCCTGAAAAGGAAATACGATGCCCGCCACTGCCGATACGCTGCGCGCGCCGTCCAAAACCCTGATGTTTCTGGAGGGGCGGGCCTTCCACGAGCTGGGCGCGTTTCTCGGCGCTCTGCCGCTGCTCAGCCTGGCGCCGAAGGGCGATGGCCATCCGGTGTTGGTGTTGCCCGGGCTGGTCGCGTCCGACACCTCGACCCCTCCGCTGCGCGGCTTCCTCAGGGATCGCGGCTATACCGTGAGCGGCTGGCGGCAGGGCCGCAATATGGGCCTGCGGGACGGCGTGCAGCACGCGATGGTCGATCTCGTGCATGAGCTGAGCGATAGAAACGGACGCAAGATCAGCCTGGTCGGCTGGAGCCTCGGCGGCCTTTATGCGCGACAACTGGCCAAGATGATGCCGGAGCGCGTGCGCTCGGTGATCACGCTCGGCAGTCCGTTCGCAGGCAGCCCGAAGGCAACCAATGCCTGGCGCGTCTACGAATTGGCGAGCGGCCGCGGCGCCGAGGAGGAAGATCATCGTTTCGGCGGATCATTGGCGGAAACGCCGCCGGTGCCGACCACCGCGATCTTCAGCCGCACCGACGGCATCTGCGCCTGGCAGGGCTGCATGGAAACGCCGTCCGCGCAGTCCGAGAATATCGAGGTCGAGAGCAGTCATTGCGGCATGGGCCATCACCCCGCCGTGGTTTATGCGGTGGCCGATCGCCTTGCCCAGCCCGAAGGCGACTGGATGCCGTTCGACCGCAGCGGCTGGCGCAGCATCGTCTATCCCGATCCGGCGAGACAGTGAGCACGGCGCGACAAGAGCCGTCATTGCGAGCGAAGCGAAGCAATCCATCTTGCAGCGGGAGCGCGGGAAGATGGATTGCTTCGTCGCTTCGCTCCTCGCAATGACGAGAGAGATGTGTTGAGCCCCTGGCCCCCGACATTGTCGCAAATCCCTAAAACGCGCTATGCGTTGAGTATGCCGCATCCGCTTGCCCGCATCATCGATCAGCTCAAGCGCGAGCCCTCGCGCACCGGCTCCATCGTCATCACCGTGTTCGGCGACGCGATTGTGCCGCGCGGCGGATCGGTCTGGCTGGGGACGCTGCTGGAATTCTTCAAGACTCTGGATATCGATAGCGGCGTGGTGCGCACGGCGATGTCGCGGCTTGCCGCCGACGGCTGGCTCGAACGCGAGAAGCTGGGCCGCAACAGTTTCTATCGCCTGGTGAAGAAAGGGCAGCAAACCTTTGATGCTGCGACCAAACATATCTACGATCCGCAGCCGTCCGACTGGACGGGACGCTTCGAGCTCTTGTTGATTGGTAATGGCGAGGACCGCGATGCCTCGCGCGAGGCGCTGAAGAACGCCGGCTTCGGCAGTCCGCTGCCGGGCGTGTGGGTCGCGCCGTCAGGTGTTCCGATTCCGGAGGAAGCCGCGGGCGCGATCCGGCTGGAAGTCGCCGCCGAGGACGACAGCGGCCGGCGCCTGCTCAGCGAAAGCTGGCCGCTCGATCGCACCGCGGACGCCTACCTGAAATTCATGAAGACCTTCGAGCCCCTGCGCGGCTGGATCGGCCGGCGCGAGCGGTTGACGGAAGCCGACGCCTTCACCGCGCGGATCCTGCTGATCCATTATTACCGGCGGGTGGTGCTGCGCGATCCCCTGCTGCCGACGGCGCTACTGCCTGGGGATTGGCCGGGCAGGGAGGCCCGCCTTCTGTGCGGCGAGATCTACCGCGGGCTGTTGCCGAATTCCGAAAAATGGCTGGATCGCAACGGGTTGAACGAGGAAGGCCCGTTGCCGGCGGCCAGCGCGGAACTGGCGCGCCGCTTCGCCGATTGATGTGTTACAGAAATATATTGCATGTTGATATTTTTGTTATATATCTAATGCCAACAATCCAGGAGATCGGCGCATGTACACCCAGGCGCTCAATACGTCGGAAGGCGAGGAACGCAACATCGAGGACGCCGGGCGCGCCGCGCAGTTCCAGGCGCGCATCGACGCCGAGGAGCGCATCGAGCCCAACGACTGGATGCCCGCGGCGTATCGCAAGACGCTGACGCGGCAGATCTCACAACACGCCCATTCCGAAATCGTCGGCATGCTGCCGGAAGGCAACTGGATCACCCGCGCGCCGTCGCTGCGCCGCAAGGCCGCGCTGCTGGCAAAGGTGCAGGACGAATGCGGCCACGGGCTCTATCTCTACGCCGCCGCCGAAACCCTCGGCACCTCGCGCGAAGAATTGGTCGACCAAATGCTGGCGGGGAAAGCAAAGTATTCCTCGATCTTCAACTACCCGACGCTGACCTGGGCCGACATCGGCGTGATCGGCTGGCTGGTCGATGGTGCTGCGATCATGAACCAGATTCCGCTGTGCCGTTGTTCCTACGGTCCTTATGCGCGCGCGATGATCCGCGTCTGCAAGGAGGAATCCTTTCACCAGCGCCAAGGCTACGAGATCATGGTGACGCTGTCGCGCGGCTCCGAAGAGCAGAAGGCGATGGCGCAGGAGGCGCTGAATCGCTGGTGGTGGCCGGTGCTGATGATGTTCGGACCGCCCGACCAGGCCAGCCAGCACAGCGACACCTCGACCAAATGGAAGATCAAGCGTTTCTCAAATGACGAGCTGCGCCAGAAATTCGTCGATGCGACGGTGCCGCAGGCGCAGTATCTCGGGCTTTCGATTCCCGATCCCGGCATGACGCAGAACGCGGCCACCGGCCACTGGGAATACAGCGCGATCGACTGGACCGAATTCAAAGAGGTGCTGGCCGGCAACGGCCCCTGCAACCGCGACCGCATGGCGGCACGGCGCAAGGCGCATGACGAAGGCGCCTGGGTGCGCGAGGCCGCAGCGGCTTATGCGGAGAAGCGCAAGCACCGACAAGTCGCGCAGGCAGCCGAATAGGCCCCAAGGGAGATCACGATGGCCACGCCGAACACGCCGCTATGGGAAGTCTTCATTCGCAGCCGCAATGGGCTGGCGCACAAGCATGTCGGCTCGCTTCACGCGGCGGACGCGACGCTGGCGCTGCAAGCCGCGCGCGACATCTACACCCGCCGCGGCGAAGGCCTGTCGATCTGGGTGGTGCCGTCCAGCGCCGTCACCGCCTCCGACCCGAGCGAGAAGGGCATGATGTTCGAGCCGGCGGAATCCAAGATCTACCGGCACCCGACGTTTTACGACGTTCCCGAGGAAGTCGGGCATATGTGACCCCGTCATTGCGAGCGCAGCGAAGCAATCCATAGCGTGGCAAAGCAAGAGTGGATTGCTTCGTCGCTTCGCTCCTCGCAATGACGACTAAACCGTTAGGGCAGGTAGGTTAGCCATTATGGCTGTCGCGTCGATCTCCGTCTCCGAAACGCCGCTGGTGCTGTACACGCTGCGCCGCGCCGATGATGCATTGATTCTCGGGCACCGGCTGTCGGAATGGTGCGGCCACGCGCCGATGCTGGAAGAGGACATGGCGCTTGCCAATATGGGTCTGGACCTGTTGGGTCAGGCCCGCGAACTCTACAGCTACGCCGCCAAGGTCGAAGGCAAGGACAACGACGAAGACAAGTTGGCCTATTTGCGCGATGTGCGGCAGTACCGCAACCTGCTGCTCTTGGAACAGCCGAACGGCGATTTCGCGCGCACCATGGTGCGGCAGTTTTTCTACGCGGCCTTCGCCGACCTTTATTGGCGTGCGATGATGAAATCGAGCGACGCGACCCTGGCGGCGATCGCGGCGAAGTCCGAGAAGGAAAGCGCCTATCATTTACGTCATTCGTCGGAATGGATCGTCCGCTTCGGCGACGGCACCGCGGAAAGCCATGCAAGGGCTCAAAGCGCGATCGACGATCTCTGGGGCTTTACCGGCGAGATGTTCGAGGTCGATGACAGCGAGCGCGCCTTGATCGATGCCGGCATCGCCGTCGATCCTGCGAGCCTGCGCCCGCAATGGCTCAAGACCGTCTCCGATATCGTCGGCGAAGCGACGCTGGCGCTGCCGAAAAACGACTGGATGCAGCAGGGCGGCCGCAGCGGCCGGCACAGCGAGCATCTCGGTCATCTGCTCAGCGAACTGCAGTCGATGCAGCGGACCTTTCCGGGGGCTACATGGTGATCGCCATGTTCGATGATGCCGAATTGCGGCAGCGCGCCTGGGACGTCGCGGCGACCGTGGTCGATCCCGAAATTCCCGTGCTCAGCATCGCCGATCTCGGCGTGCTCCGCGACGTCGTGGTCCGGGATGGCCAGGTCGAGGTCGCGATCACGCCGACCTATTCCGGTTGCCCCGCGATGAACATGATCACACTCGAAATCGAATTGGCGCTGGAGCGCGAGGGTTTTCGCAATTCGAAAGTGCGCACCGTGCTGTCGCCGGCCTGGACCACCGACTGGATGAGCGAAGACGGCCGCCGCAAGCTCAGAGAATACGGCATCGCGCCGCCGCAGGCGGCAAGCTCCCGCCGCGCGCTGTTCGGCGTGGAACAGGTCAGGTGCCCGCAATGCGGCTCCGGCGATACCGAGGTGCTTTCCGAGTTCGGCTCGACCTCCTGCAAGGCGCTGTGGCGCTGCAAGAGTTGCCGCGAACCCTTCGATTATTTCAAATGTCACTGAACATGTCCGCATCGCATCCCCAGTTCCATCGCCTCGCCGTCGACGATCGGCGCCGCGAATCCGCTGACGCGGTGTCGCTGACCTTTGCAATCCCGAAAGAACTCGCCGACGATTACCGTTTTTCGCCCGGGCAGTATCTGACCTTGCGCGCCACCATGGACGGCGAGGAAGTGCGGCGCTCCTATTCGATCTGCTCCGGGCCCGACGATGGCGAGCTGCGCATCGCGGTAAAGAGGGTCGATGGCGGCGCGTTCTCGAGCTGGGCCGCCGACGAGCTGAAGGCCGGCGACCAACTCGACGTCATGACGCCCACCGGCCGCTTCGGCGCAGCGCCGGCGCCGGACCAGGCGCGGGTCCATGTCGGCTTCGCCGCCGGCTCCGGCATCACGCCGATCCTGTCGATCGCGAAGGGCGTGCTGGCGCGCGAGCCGAACAGCCAGTTCTTTCTGTTCTACGGCAACCGTTCCACCGGCGGCATGCTGTTTCGCGAGGCGCTGGAGGAGCTGAAAGACCGCTTCATCGAGCGGCTCTCGCTATTCCATGTGATCTCGGGCGAGGAACAGGATATCCCGATCCTCCACGGCCGGCTCGACGGCGAAAAGGTGAGGGTGCTGCTGCGCTCGCTGGTCCCGGCGGCAAGCGTCGATCATGTCTTCATCTGCGGTCCGACCGGCATGAGCGAGGACATCGAGGCGACCTGCCGCGATATCGGCATCGCCGCGGAAAAAATTCATGTCGAGCGCTTTGTCTCCGGCCTTGGCGGCAAGCCGCGTCCGAAAGCCGTCGTGCCCGTCAACGCGCCGCCGAAGGCTTTTGCCGCGCTGATCATCGACGGCAAGCGCCGCGAGGTGCCGGTCGCGGAAGGCGAGGCCGTTCTCGATGCCGCCTTGCGCGCCGGCGTCGACCTGCCGTTCGCCTGCAAGGGCGGCATGTGTTCGACCTGCCGTGCCAAGCTCGTCGAGGGCAAGGCCGAGATGGAAGTGAACTATTCGCTGGAGCGCTGGGAGCTCGAAAAGGGATTCATTCTCACCTGCCAGGCGCGGCCGACGACGGAGCGAGTCGTGGTGGATTACGATCACGTGTGATCGTCGATGCATCATTGTCGTCATTCCGGGTCGCGCGAAGCGCGAACCCGGAATCCAGAAGTCGTCGGCGCGAGATTCCGGGTTCAGCCCTGACGGGCTGCCCCGGAATGACGGAAACTACGGCTTCGGCGGCGGCGCCGAGCCCAGAATGGCTTCGATCGAAAGCCCGAGTCCGAGTAGTTTTGTGTCGCTGCCGACGGGGCCGTCGATCTCGAGCCCCACCGGCAGGCCGGCCGCGGTCATGCCGGCGAACAGCGACAGCCCGGGGAGGCCGGCGTTGCTGCCGGGATCGGTGTTGCGGATCATGGTGTCGAAGGTCGGCGCCGGCGCGCCGCCGTTGACCGAGATTTCGCTCGATCCCTTCTCCATGTCGATCACCGGCGCCGGTGCAATCGTGGTCGGGAACAGGATGCCGTCCAGCCGGTTGTCGCGGAAATACGCCTTGTAGATCTCTTGCAGCGCCGGACGCTGCACGCTCATGACATCCGGATAGGCGGCGCCGAACACGTCGGCCGTGATGGCGCCGAACGCGCCCTGCACGTCGGGGCAGGCGACCATCGCGGCGATATCGGCGAGCGTGATGCCTTCGATGCCGGATGCCTTGAGATAGGCGGGGATATCGGCGAGCGGCTCGTGCAGCGCGACGGGGAATGACACCTTCGCGTTCTGCTCGAACAACCCCGGCATATCGGCGTCGACCAGAACCACGCCGGCATCCCTGAGTTTTGTGCGTGCGGCGATCACGACCGTCTCCAGTTCGCGATCGAGCCCGGTCCAGAACGAAGCGGGGATGCCGAGGCGCTTGCCGCGCAGCGGCTCGGCGGAAGCCATCGGCGTGCCGGTGATGACGGAATCCAGAAGCGCGACGTCGGCGACCGTGCGGCCCATCGGACCCACGGTGTCGCGGGTATGGCTGATCGGCACCACCAGATTGGCATCGTCATAGCGTCGCTCTGCGCCGCCATTCCCGACCGAGGGTCGAAGCCCGACGGTGCCCGTCAGCGCCGCCGGCACGCGGGTCGAGCCGCCGGTGTCGGAGCCGAGGCCGCAGGTGACGATGCGCGCCGCAATTGCCGCTGCCGTGCCGCCCGACGAGCCGCCGGGAATCCGGGTCTTGTCGTAGGGATTTTTCACTGGCCCCGCGAAGGACGACAAATTGGTGGAGGTGATTCCGAACGCCAATTCATGCATGTTGGCCTTGCCGATAACGATGGCACCGGCATCCAGTAGTTTCTGCAGCGAGGGCGCGTTGCGGCTCGGACGTGCATTCTGCAGCGCCGGTGTGCCGCCCGATGTCGGAAGATCGGCGGTGTTGATATTGTCCTTGACGATGATCGGCAGGCCGGCCAGCGCGCCTTTTGTCTCGCCCGCATCGACTTTGGCCGCTGCCGCCAGCGCGCCATCCCTGTTCAGGACGATGAACGCGTTGAGATGCTTCAATTGGGCGGCGCGTTCCAGCGCGGCGCGCACGGCGCTGACCGCCGTGATCTTCTTGTCGCGGATCGATGCCACCAATTCGGCGGCGGTGGGGGCTGGGGTATCGGCCATTTGCAGGACTCACGTTTCCAGGGAAAAAAGCGACAACCATCGACGATATCAGCATATCGAAGCGCGAGGATAGGTCGCAGCCGCCACGTGGCCCCTCCCTATTCCTTCGGCCGCTTGTCGAACACGCGCCGGGCCTTGCCGAGTGAGCGCTCCAGGGTGTCCGGCGGCACCGCCCTGATGATGGCGTGGATGCCGGTGGTGTTCTTGATATGGTGGGTGACGAGGTCGGTTTGTTCGGTAAGTCCGCTGCTGTTCCAACTCCCGGGGCGTGCTTCCGCCAGCACCGTCATCACGTCCATCCGGCCCTCCCGCGTCAGTTCGATGATGAAATGGCCGCCGCACCAGTCGGTGGCGAGCAGCACCTCCTCGATCTGGGTCGGGAACACGTTGACGCCGCGCAGGATGATCATGTCGTCGGAACGCCCGGTGACCTTCTCCATGCGCCGCATGCCCGGCCGCGCCGTGCCCGGCAACAGCCGCGTCAGGTCGCGGGTGCGATAGCGGATGACCGGAAAGGCTTCCTTGGTCAGCGAGGTAAAGACGAGTTCGCCCTTCTCGCCGTCGGGCAGCACCGCGCCGGTCTCGGGATCGATCACCTCGGGATAGAAATGATCCTCCCAGATGTGCAGGCCGTCCTTGGTCTCGATGCATTCCTGGGCGACGCCGGGGCCCATCACCTCGGACAGGCCGTAGATGTCGGTGGCGTCCATGTCGAAGGAGTGTTCGATCTCGCTGCGCATCGCATTGGTCCAGGGCTCGGCGCCGAAGATGCCGATCTTCAGGGAGGACTGGCGGGGGTCGAGCCCCTGACGCTTGAATTCGTCGAGGATCGCCAGCATGTAGCTCGGCGTCACCGTGATGATGTCGGGCCGGAAATCGTCGATCAGCTGCACCTGCCGCTCGGTCATGCCGCCGGAGATCGGCACCACGGTGCAGCCGAGCTTTTCCGCGCCGTAATGCACGCCGAGGCCGCCGGTGAACAGGCCATAGCCATAGGCGTTGTGGATGATCATGCCGCCGCGGCCGCCGGCGGCGCGGATCGAGCGCGCCATCAACTCCGACCAGGTATCGATATCCGCTTTGGTATAGCCGACCACGATCGGCTTGCCGGTGGTGCCGGAAGAGGCGTGGATGCGGACCAGTTTTTCGCGGGGCACCGCGAACATGTTGAAGGGGTAATTGTCGCGCAGGTCGGTCTTCACCGTGAACGGAAAATTCTTCAGGTCCGACAGCTGCCGGAAATCCGCAGGCTTTACCCCGGCCTTGTCGAACGCCTTGCGGTAATGCGCGACATTCTCGTACACGCGCGCCAGCGTCGCGGCGAGGCGCTTGGTCTGCAGCGCGGTGATTTCGTCGCGGGACGCGCGCTCGCCGTCATCGAGCTCGGGGCTATAGCCGCTTTTCTTCGATTGCAGGTTGGTCGTTGCCATCGGGATGTTTCCTCAAGATCGTTTCTTTTTTATTTGGTTCCGGGTTCCGTCGCCGGCACCCAGGCGCCGCCGATGGAACGGGAATGCCCGCGCAGTTCTGCGATTACAGTTCCATCGACGGTCACGCGGACATCATAAATTCCGGAGCGGCCGGTTCGCGAGATTTCGCGCGCGGTCGCGACCAGCCGGTCGCCGAGCTTGCCCGGCCGGATGAAGGAGATGTTGCCTTGCGCCGCGACCGCGCGCTCGTTGTGGGAATTGCAGGCAAAGGCGAACGCCGAATCCGCCAGCGTGAAGATGAAGCCGCCATGGGCGATGCCGTGGCCGTTGACCATGTTCGGCTGGACCGTCATCGCCAAGGTCGCTTCGCCGGCCCTGATCTGCAGGATTTCCATGCCGAGACCCTTGCTGGCGTCGTCCTCCTTCCACATCGCGTCGGCGCAGGCGCGCGCGAGGTCGTCGGGCGAAACTGTGGCCTTGACGTTCACCGCGACGCTCCCGCCAGTGACCGATTCTTAATCAGGATCGGATCCAATCCGCTTCTCCCCAGGTCGTGCCGGGCCTGTTGGAACAGGCCTCTTTAGCTGTTGGTTCAGTTGATTAGTCTGGATGGGAAGACGTCATGGTGTCAACGATCCCGGCGGCACGGCACCCCCGGAGGGAACGAAATCATTCGTATTTTGGTTGAGGGCAAGGGCTTTATTCCCCTTGCGCCCTGTGATGCGACCGCTTCGTTCTCCGCGCTTGACGGGAGTGGACTGACGTAAAGGTAAAACGTTATAGCAGCACGGAAATTGCATTCTATTCAGGCAGCGGCGGAGATCGCCGTCGCGCCAATTCCAGGGAAAAGCCGGTGCAGGACGGTGGCAATATTGTCGTGGTGGGCGGGCTCGTGATCGGCCTTGCCTATGGCGCGATCGGGCTGCTGAGCGGGTTTTGCCTGCTTTCCGGCCTGCGCGGCTGGTGGGCCGAGGGCGACACCCGCCTGATCCGGACCTTTGCGCTGGCGCTCGGGGTTGCCATTGCCGCAACCCAGCTTCTCGCCGCTGGCAATGTCGTCGATCTCGGCAAATCGATCTATCTGCAGCCGTCGTTCTCGGCGCCGCTGATGTTCTTTGGCGGCTTGTTGTTCGGCTACGGCATGGTGCTGTCGAATGGCTGCGGCTCGCGCGCGCTGGTGCTGCTCGGCCGCGGCAACCTGCGCTCCTTCGTCGTGGTGATCGTGCTCGGCATTGCAGCACAGATGACGTTGAAGGGCCTGATCGCGCCGGGGCGGATCGCCGTGCTGCAGGCGACGCAGGCGGCGCCGAAATCGGTGTCGCTGCCAGCGCTGCTGTCGACGCTCGGCCTCAGCGAGACCTTTGCGCGCATGGCCGCGGCTTCCGTCATCGCAGGCGCGCTGATCATCTTTGCCTTCGCGCATGCGCCGTTCAAGCGCGCCTGGGGGCAGATCGCCGCCGGGATCGCTGTCGGCCTCCTGGTCACGGCCGGCTGGTTTGCGACCGGTTTTCTCGGCGCCGACGATTTCAACCCGGCCCCGGTCACGTCGCTGACCTTCATCGCGCCAATCGCCGACACCGTGCAATACGCGATGCTGTCGACCGGGCTCAGCCTGAATTTCGGAATCACCATGGTCGCGGGCGTATTCGCTGGAAGCCTGGTGACGGCGCTCGTCACCCGCCGCTTCCATTGGGAAGGCTTTACCTCGCCGCGTCACATGCTGCGTTCGATCGGCGGCGCGGCGCTGATGGGCGCAGGCGGCGCGATGGCCTATGGCTGCTCGATCGGGCAGGGCCTCACCGGCCTGTCGACGCTGGCGCTGGCCTCGTTCGTCGCGGCCGGCGGCATCTTGCTCGGCACCGCCGCGGGCCTGCGCGGCGTGCTTCGCGTGCAGCCACTGGTGCCGGCGCAGGATCAGGCGCGCTGACGCGAGACTGATTCATCAGCACCGTGGGCGTAAAGATGGTCTTGGGATCGACGCGGGCGACGACCGGCATGGCAACTTCCCCTGAGCATCCTCTAGTTCCGTGGCTTCATCCTTCGAGACGGCGCTTCGCGCCTCCGCAGGATGAGGTCTTATACCAGCCTTCAGAAGGGCTGACCGATGATGGCCCAGTCGCGGGCCGCGATCGAGGTGATGCGCCCGGTTTCGGCGAGAAGTTTTCGCCAGGCGTCTTGGCAGGCGTCGAGGATATCGGTGTAGGACGCGAACACGCGGTTGGCGAGATAGGTCTGTCGCAGATACTACCAGATGTTCTCGGCTGCGTTGAGCTCCGGACAGGCGGGTGGCAGCGGCACGAGGGTGACATTGGCAGGTGGCTTTAGTTTGCGCGTCGTGTGCCATCCGGCCTTGTCGAGGATCAGCAGCGCATGCGCGCCGGGCGCGACGGCCTTGCCGATGGCGTCGAGATGCGCCTGCATGGCCTCGGTGTCGGCTTGCGGCATGATGAGGGCGACGCCGGTGTCGCGGCTCGCACAGACGGCGCCGAACACATAGGCGTTCTCGTAGCGCTGATCCTTGGGCTGCCGCGGCCGTGATCCCTTCTTGGCCCATTGGTAGACGAGGCTGTTCTTCTGGCCGACCCGCATCTCGTCCTGGAACCAGACCTCAATCGGCGTTTCCGGGGCGAGTTTGGTCACGATCGCCGCGACCTGCGTAGGAAAGTTTTTTTAAATGCCGCGATCGTCTCCGGATCCTGCACGGGATGGCGCGGCCGGGCGCTGATGTGCGAGAAGCCGAGCTTCTTGAGCGCGCGCCCCAGGCTCACCTCCGACAGATCGACACCGAAACGCTGTCCGAGAACACGCTTCAGGTCGACGCAGCGCCAGCGTACGACCCCATCCTTCTCCGGGTCGGGGCCGGTCTCGACGAGCTGCTTCAATGCATCTTTCTGCTCGTCGGAGAGCTTCGACGGCCGCCCGGTCGGCTTGATGTCGATCAGACCGTCAGGCCCGTACTGGTTGAAGCGGTGCGCCCAGTCCCGCAGCGTCTGCCGGTCCATGCCGCCGATCCGGGCCGCCTCGGTGCGGTTCATCCCGTCGCAAATCGCCGCCAGCGCCAGCAGCCGTCGCGCCTGCGCGGCATCCTTCACCTTCGCCGCGAGCCGACGCAGCTCATCCGCCTCGAAATCCTCCCGTAGACCGACCGCCGCGCCCATCGCCGACCTCCCGAATCAATCCAGTCGGTCATAAATGAATCACGCCGGCGCCAGCTTTTCAAAAAAGAGTCAGACCTTCCGAAGGCTGGTATTAAATCCTCATGGTGAGGAGCGCGGCAATGCCGCGCGTCTCGAACCATGTAGCCACGGAAGAACGCTTCGCACAGCGAAGATGATACGCCCGCCCGGTCGCCCGTCAATCGGCGGCGCGGGTAACGATGCGGATCTCGGAGGTGAGGGTGCGGTGCACCGGGCATTTGTCGGCGATCTCCAATAGCCGCTTGCGCTGCTCGGCGTCGAGATTGCCCTCCATGCCGATCACGAGATCAATCTGGTCGAGCATCCCCTCCCTGGTTTCGCATTCGGCGCAATCCTGCGCATGGATCTTGCTGTGCTTGAGTGTCACCGTGGTCCGCTCCAGCGGCAGCGACTTGCGATCGGCATAGAGGCGCATGGTCATCGAGGTGCAGGCGCCAAGGCCCGCGAGCACGAAATCATATGGCCCGGGGCCGGAGTCCTCGCCGCCGGCGGCAGCGGGCTCGTCCGCCAGCATCCGATGCGGCCCGATCGAAACGGTCTGCTGGAATTTGCTGGCCCTGGTTTCGCGCACCACGACCGTGCGCGGCGCCTCGCCGGGATCGGAAGCCGGCTCCGCGACGGCGGGCTCGATATAGCGTGTAGCCCAGGCGGCGATGACATCGGCGACATAAGCGGCGTCGCGCTTGCCGCCGAGAAGATGATCGGCATCCGCCAGCGAAACAAAGCTCTTGGGATGTTTGGCGGCGACGAATATCCGCGTGGCGTTGTCGATGCCGACGGTGTCGTCGACGGGCGAATGCATGATCAGAAGCGCCTTGTGCAGGTTCGTCACATGCATCATCAGGCCGTGCTCGGCGATGTCGTCGAGGAATTCGCGCGTGATGTGGAACGGTCGGCCCGCGAGCGAAACCTCGACCTTGCCTTGCTTGCGGATGTCCTCGATGCGATCCTTGAACAGCCCGGTGACATGGGCGGGATCGGAGGGCGCTGCGATGGTGACGACGGCCCTGGCCTCGGGAATTTGCGCCGCCGCGGCGAGAATGGCGGCGCCGCCGAGGCTGTGACCGATCAGGAGGGACGGCGCTTTGCGCGTCTCGCGCAGATGGTCGGCGGCGTGCACGAGATCGGCGACGTTCGAGGAGAAAGTGGAATTGGCAAAATCGCCTTCGCTGGAGCCGAGACCCGTGAAGTCGAAGCGCAGCACCGCGATGCCTTTTGCCGCCAGGGCTGCCGCGATGCGCCGCGCCGCCAGCACGTCCTTGCCGCAGGTGAAACAATGCGCGAACAGCGCATAAGCCAGCGGCTCCCGCTCGGGCATATCAAGCGACGCCGCGAGCTGAAGGCCGCCTTCGCCGGTGAATTGGAAACGTTCGGTCGGCATGTGAAGTCTCCATGAGGATGCGCGTCACACCTCTCCCGATGGGAGAGGTGTCGTCGAACTCTGGCAAAGTCAACCGCCGGAATAACGCTCTTCTTTCCACGGATCGCCGCGGTTGTGATAGCCGCGGACTTCCCAATAGCCTGGCGCATCCTCGGCAAGGAATTCGATGCTCTGCAGCCATTTCGCGCTTTTCCAGAAATAAAGATGCGGCACCACCAGCCGAACGGGGCCGCCGTGCTCCCAGTGCAGCGGCACGCCGGACCAGCTATGCGCGAGCAGGGCGTCCTCGGCGGCGAAATCTTCCAGCGCGAGGTTGGTGGTGTAGCCGTCATGAGAATGCAGCACGACGTAACGCGCCTCGTCGCGCGGCCGGCAGGCATTGAGAAGGTCGCGGGTCGAAAGCCCCTCCCACTGGTTGTCGTAGCGCGACCAGGTGGTGACGCAATGGATGTCGGAGACGAAATTTGTCTGTTGCTGGGCTGTGAACTCCGTAAAATCCCAGAAGATCGGATGCTCGACCGCGCCGTAGACGTCGAGCCGCCAGCGTTCGCGCGAAATCTGCGGCGTCAGCCCGAGGTCAAGGATGGGCCAGTCTTTGGTCAAATGCTGTCCTGGCGGCAGGCGCTGCTCGTCGGCGCGCGCGGTCTTGCCGGTGAGGAAACGTCCCTCGCGCGCCCACCGTTCCTTGCTGCGGGTCAGCTTGCTGTCCGGGGGCGGATCGTTTTGTTCGGTCATGTCTTGTGCGTATGCGTCAACGCCGGCAAACGCCGGCGTCGCCAACGCTACCATGAACGCAATGCTGGCGGGAGGCGAAGGCTTCAGCCGTTCTTTCCAAAAAGCACGGGAAGCTGGCGCGGTCCGCGCACGGTGCCTTCCGACCATTTCACCTGACCGGCCGAGTCGAGCCGGAAATCCGGAATCCGCTTTAGCCATTCCTCGAGCGCGACCGTCATTTCCATGCGGGCCAGGTTGGAACCGACGCAGCGGTGAATGCCGAGGCCGAACGCGGCATGGCGGTTCTCCTTGCGGTCGATCACGACCTTGTCCGCGTCCGGGAACACGGCAGGATCCCGGTTTGCAGCGGGGAACGACAGCAGCACCATGTTGCCGGGCTTGACCGGGCAGCCGCTGACGGTCGTTTCCTTCATCACTTCGCGCGCCATGGTGACCGGCGAATAGGCGCGCAGCAACTCCTCGACCGCGGTCGGCATCAATTCGGGCTCCGCGACCAGCCGCTCGCGATCGGCAGGCGTCTTCGCCAGGTGCCACAGCGAGGCGCCGATCGCGCTCCAGGTGGTGTCGATGCCGGCGATCAAAAGCAGCCGCAGCGAGCCCAGCACGTGGCCGTCGGACAGCGGCTGGCCATTCTTGTCCTTCGCGTTCATCAGCGTCGAGATCAGATCGTCGGTCTTGTGCATCTTGCGGTATTCGATATGGCCGGCGAAATAGCCGGCCATCTCCTGGACCGCGCGCATCAGGGTGTCATTATCCTTGATGCCGAGTTCGAGGATTTCGTGGATCCATTTGATGAAGAGGTCAGAGTCCTTCTCGGGGATGCCGAGCATGTGGGCGATGGCGCGAACCGGAACGTGCTTGGTGTAGCGCGCCGCGGCGTCGCATTGGCCATCGGCGATGAATTCGTCGATCAGCTCGTTGCAGATGGCGCGAACCCTCGGCTCCAGTCTCTTCATGGCGTCGGGCGTGAATGGCGGCAGCAATAGCTGCTTCGCCGGCTTGTGTTCCGGCGGGTCGGAGGTGATCGGCGGCGCCACGCCCGTGGTTTCCGGTCGGACGTCGCGCACGATCACGCGGCGCGAGGAGAAATGTTCGGTGTCGTGGGCGATTTCCCGGACCGCCTCGTAGGTGGTCGGCAGGTAGCAGCCGAGGAAACGGTCCGTGTGAACCAGCGGCGATGCGGAGCGCAATTCGTCCCAGATCGGAAACGGATTCTCGGTCCAGCGCGGGTCGGTATGGTCGAAATCGTGCACCCAATCTTTGACAGGGGGATGTTCGGGCAACGTGCTGGTGGCATCGGACATCGGGGCAGATCCTCTGGTTCGTTCGCTTGATCTATGACGGCGCTGGAAATCGGTCGGCGGATTCAAATCGGCGGGACTGACTCACGAGCGTTCACTCTTCGGTGACTTCGATCGCGAGTTCCGGACAATTGGTCTTCGCGAGCCAGGCCTTGTCCTCGAGCCCCGCCGGCACGCTACCGTCGCCGACTTCGTGGGCATTGCCGAATTCGTCGAGGTTGAACAGTTCGGACGCCAGCGACTTGCAGCGGGCATGCCCCTGACACTTTTCCTGGTCGACGTGGATTTTAAGTTTTCCCGACATGGCGATCGTTTCCCTTGGTCACGCGCGCTTCGCGGCGTGTAGTATGTTTCCCATCCTTGACGGAGATGGGGCAGGCATCTTGGCTGCGCCCTTAAGTTATAGCATATTACATTAGCGTCGCGCCGACGCGTCAAGCGGAAAGTGATGGATTGTTACTTTAGATGACTCAACTCGTGCGCAAGTCGCTCCACGCCTACCACCATGGGGATCTCAGGGATGCCCTGGTTCAGGCCGCGCTCCAGGAAGCCGAGCAGGGCGGACCTGAAGCCATCAGCATCAAGGCCCTGGCGAAAAGACTGGGTGTCTCGCAGCCGGCGCCGTACCGGCATTTTGCCGACCGAGAGGCCCTGCTTGCAGCGGTGACGGCGGAGGCCTTCCGGCAATTCAGCGCAACGCTGCGTGCCTCGATCGGAAAGCCTTCCAGACGCTCAAAACTGTCGCGCTTCGCGCAGGCGACGCTGGCCTTCGGCCTTCGCCGCAACGGAATCTACCGCCTGATGTTCGCGTCGCGGACCATGGCCTGTGCCGCGAAAGGCAGCGAACTCCATAACGCGGCGATGGAGACGTTTGCGCTGGTGCTGGAGGCGCTCGAGGCGCCTGCAGTCGGCTTGTTGCGCGAGCGGCACGCCCTGAAAATCTGGGCCGCGCTGCATGGGGTGGTAATGCTGGCCGAGCAGGGGCTGCTCACCGGGCAGCTCGCTGACATGACCCGGGAGGAACTGGTCGAGGATATCGTGGCGGAGACGAAACTGTCGCTGTCGGTCGCGATCAAGCAGGCGAGTGATGGCGCGTGAAGCGGCGCCGCAGCGTCCGAATCCTCGCTATGCAGGCTGTACTTTCCTCATCCTGAGAAGCGGCGTCGGAGTTTATCATCGGGCCGCGCTTTGCGCGGACCCGTTGGCCGCGTCTCGAAGGATGAGGCCACCGGCGGCACCTCATGGTTCGAGACGCACGGCGCTGCCGTGCTCCTCACCATGAGGGGGGATCCTACTTCGGCGGCCTTGGATCGATCGGCGTGGTGCCGCGCACGCCCAGAATATCCTCCAGCAGCTTGGCGCCGGCGAGAAGCTGCGCCTCGCCGCGGGGGGCCGCCACCATCTGGAGTCCGACCGGCAGGCCCGACGCCGTAAAACCGCACGGCAAGGACAGCGCCGGGCAGCACACCAGCGTGATGGCGTAGACGATGCCCAGCCATTCGACGTAATTGTCGAATTTCTGGCCCGCGCATTCCGCGACATAGCGGTTCTCGACCGGAAACGGCGCAACGATGGTCGCCGGCGCCAGCAGCAGATCGTAGGTCTTGAAGAATTCAAGCGTACGGACGGTCATCGCGATGCGCTGCGCTTCGGCGCGCGCGATCTGCTCGACCGTCAGCTTCAGGCCTTCCTCGATATTCCAGATCACCTCGGGCTTGAGCAGGTCGCGCTTGGAGCGCAACAGCTCAGCCTTGCTGATCGCAAAGTCGAACGCGCGCAGCACATGGAAGCATTCATGGGCCTCGCGCAGGTCCGGATGGGCTTCCTCGACGATGGCGCCGGCTTCGGCGAAGCGCAAAGCCGCCTTGCGGGTGATGGCGGCAACCTCGGGATCGACCGGGGTGATGCCGAGGTCGGGCGAATAGGCAATGCGTTTTGGGCGCTTGCCGGAGCGCGCTTCCGCCAGGAACGAGGTCGGCAGCACGGGCAGCGACAAGGGATCGGCTGGGTGTTCGCCGCTCATGGCGTCGAGCAACAGCGCGAGATCTTCGATATTGCGCGCCATCGGGCCCTGCACACCGAGATTGCGGTCGATCTTGAAGTTGGGCGTGTGCGCGACGCGCCCGATGCTCGGGCGCAGGCCGACGATGCCGCAGAAGCTTGCGGGGTTGCGCAGCGAGCCGCCCATGTCGGAACCGTGCGCGAGCCACGCCATGCCCGTTGCGAGCGCGACCGCAGCGCCCCCCGAGGAGCCGGCGGCGGAGCGTGAAGTATCCCAGGGATTCCGCGTCGCGCCGAACACTTCGTTAAAGGTGTTGGCGCCGGCGCCGAATTCCGGCGTGTTGGATTTGGCGTAGACCACCCCGCCGTTGCTTTCGAGATGCTCGACCAGCAGATCGGAACGATCGGGGATATGATTCCGGTAGATCGGCGAGCCCTGGGTCGTGAGCACGCCCGCGACACTGGTCAGGTCCTTGATCGGAATTGGCAGCCCTGCGAGCAGGCCGCGCTCGCCTTTGGGCTGCTTCATCAGGGTTTTGGCGTGGCTCCGGGCGCGATCGAAGCAGCGCGTCGGTAACGCGTTCACCAGACCGTCGACTTCGGCGATCCGGCTCTCCAGCACGTCGAGCAGATCGAGCGGGGAGACTTCGCCCGAATTGAGTTTGTCGACGATGGCGCATGCCGTCGCCCGCACTAGTTCCTGATTGGATGCCACCTACGTCTCCCGGTCCTTCGCCTTTTCGAAAACGGATCGCCTAGTGCTGTAGAACATTTTCCGGCAGACTGGCAAACGCGCCGAAGTTCTGGCTGCACTGGAGATTTGGAATGTCGACATTGTTCTCTGCGCTGGACTGGCGCAGCATGAGCCAGGAAGAGCGCGACCTCGGCCTCAACAACGGCGTTGCGGTGAAGGGAAGCGTCGAGATGGTCGGCGGCTGCGAGCAGCGCTCCGGCGAGATGCGCAGGCGCTACGGCGAACATATCGATCTCCGCTACGGCCCGCGCGAGCGCAACCGGATCGATTTTCTTAAAGCCCGCGAGAACGCGCCGACACTGCTGTTCATCCACGGCGGCTATTGGCAGGCGCGCGCCAAGGAGGTGTTCACGATCTTTGCCGAGGGGCCGATGGCGCACGGCATCAACGTCGCGCTGATCGGCTACACGCTGGCGCCGGACGCGACGCTGGATGAGATCGTCGCCGAAATCCATGCCGGAATCGATTTTCTCGGCCGCGAATTGCCCGCGCTCGGCGGCGACGCCAGCGGGATCGTGGCGTCCGGCTGGTCGGCCGGCGGGCATCTGACGGCGATGGCGCTGTCACATCCGAAAGTCCGGGCGGGCATGGCGATATCGGGCATCTACGACCTCGAGTTGATCCGGCACAGCTATCTCAACGTCAAGCTCGGGCTCGACGAAGCGATGTCGCGCCGCAACTCGCCGATGATGCAGGCCGGCGGTCCGCCAAAACCGTTGTCGCTGGTGGTCGGCAGCGCAGAACTGCCGCTGCTGCGCAAGCAGACCGCGGATTTCGCCGGCCATCGCGCGAAGTTTGGACTGCCGGTGACGTACGAAGAAATCCCCGGCGCCAACCATTTTACCATTTTGGAAGAACTGCTCTCGCCGGCCGGACGGATCACGACGCTGATCCGGCAGTTGTTCGAGCGAACGGCGGGTTGACCAACTCCGTCATTGCGAGCGAAGCGAAGCAATCCATCTTGCCACAAGGGAAGTGTGGATTGCTTCGTCGCTAACGCTCCTCGCAATGACGGTGACAGAGCAACGCGCTACCCCCACCCCGCGCTGATACCGCCGTCGACGGTGTAGATCACGCCCGAGGTATACCCCGATCGGTCGGAGGCGAGGAACGCCATCAGGTCGCCGATTTCGCGGGCGTGCGCCGGGCGGCCGAGCGGCATGCCCTTCTGGAATTCCTTGTAGCGGTTCTCGTCACCGAACTGGTGTTTTGCGCGGGTCTTCAGCAGCGTGACGTGGCGGTCGGTGCCGACCGGGCCGGGATTGATGCCGACCACGCGGATATTGTCGGCGAGGCTCTTGCCGCCGAGCGCGCGCGTGAACGCCATGATCGCGGCATTGCCGGCGCTGCCGCAGATGTAATTGGCGTCGAATTTTTCGCCGGCGGCGCCGATGTCGTTGACGATCACGCCGCCCCCGCGCGCCTTCATCTGCGCATAGATGGCGCGGGTCAGGTTGATATAGCCGAACACCTTGAGGTTCCAGGCGTGACGCCAGGTCTCCTCGTCGATCTTGTCGATCGAGCCGCCGGGAATATCGCCGGCATTGTTGACGAGGATGTCGATGTCGGCGGCGTCCTTGGCGAGCCTGGCGAGATCCGCAGGGTTCCGGAGGTCGACGATTTGCGTCGTGGCGTCGATCTGATGGGCCGAGCGCAGCCGATCGGCGAGTGCCTTCAGTTGATCGCCGCTGCGGGCCGCGAGCATGACGTGAGCACCTTCTTCGGCAAAGGCCTCGGCGGCGGCGGCGCCGATGCCCTTCGATGCGCCGGTTATCAGCACGCGTTTGCCGCGCAAATGGAGATCCATGGGACTGCTCGCTTGGTTGGGATACGTCTGAGGGGATTTCGGGATGGGATGAAACAGTTAGGCCGGCGCCGCCGAGGCGGTCAACATTGCACTGCAGCGTTGCACCCGGGCGTGGTTTGGTCCATTGCAATCCGATCCAACATAGGACATCCCCGGCACGCCAAGGCTTAAGGAATTCTCGATGAGCAACCAGAAAAAGCAATATCGGATCGCGGTCATTCCCGGCGATGGCATCGGCAAGGAAGTGGTGCCGGAGGGTCTGCGGGTGCTGGAGCAGGCCGCCAAGAAGCACGGCGTCAGCCTGCATTTCGACCATTTCGATTTCGCCTCCTGGGATTATTACGAAAAGCACGGCGAGATGATGCCGGAGGACTGGAAGGCGAAAATTGGCAAGCATGACGCGATCTATTTCGGCGCGGTCGGCTGGCCCGCGAAAATTCCCGATCACATTTCCTTGTGGGGATCGCTGATCAAATTCCGCCGCGAATTCGACCAATACGTGAACCTGCGCCCGGTGCGGCTGATGCCGGGGGTGCCGTCGCCGCTCGCCAACCGCAAGCCCGGCGATATCGATTTCTGGGTGGTGCGCGAGAATACCGAAGGCGAGTATTCTTCCGTCGGCGGGCGAATGTTCCCCGATACCGACCGCGAATTCGTGACCCAGCAGACGGTGATGACCCGCATCGGCGTCGACCGCATCCTGAAATTCGCCTTCGACCTGGCGCAGTCGCGGCCGACGAAGCATTTGACCTCGGCGACCAAATCCAACGGCATTTCCATCACCATGCCCTATTGGGACGAGCGCGTGGAGGCGATGGCCAAAAAATACCCCGGCGTAAAGTGGGACAAGTATCACATCGACATCCTCACCGCGAATTTCGTCCTGCATCCGGACTGGTTCGATGTCGTGGTCGGCTCGAATCTGTTCGGCGACATCCTCTCCGATCTCGGGCCGGCCTGCACCGGCACCATCGGTATCGCCCCGTCGGGCAATATCAATCCGGAAGGCAACTTTCCGTCCGTGTTCGAGCCGGTGCACGGCTCGGCGCCGGACATCGCAGGGCAGGGCATCGCCAATCCCATCGGCATGATCTGGTCGGGTGCGATGATGCTCGAACATCTCGGCGAGAAGAGCGCGGCGGCCTCGATCGTCGCCGCGATCGAGCGCACCCTCGGCGAACGCACGCTGCGCACCAAGGATCTCGGCGGCAACGCCGACACCGCCGTCTGCGGCAAGGCGGTCGCGGAGATGGTGGAGTAGGGGATGTCTCCGTCATCCCCGCGTAACGGCTTTGCCGTTATCGCTGGAGGTGCGAGCCTTTTGGCGAGCCTCGAAGGATGACTACCAACGGTGATTGCGGCCATCCTTCGAGGCGCGCAAGAGCGCGCACCTCAGGATGACGGTGGAGTTTGCTTCACGCCTTCGCGATCCTGCGGCAATGCTGCCACGCCGCAGCAATCAGGTTCTCGCTCGCCTCCGGCGTGCGGAACGCCGAATGCGCCGACAGCGTTACGTTGGGCAGCTTGGTCAGCGGGTGATCGGCCGGCAGCGGCTCGGTGTTGAAGACGTCCAATCCGGCATGGCGGATGTGGCCCGATTTCAGCGCTGCGATCATGGCGGCTTCGTCGACCATGGCCGCGCGTGCGGTGTTGACGAGGATGACGCCGGGTTTCATCGCGGCGATATGCTTTGCGGTGACCAAACCGCGGGTTTCGTCGTTCAGCAACAGATGCAGCGAGACGACGTCGCTTTCGGCCAAA
The DNA here is from genome assembly GCF_900129505.1 of Bradyrhizobium erythrophlei. NCBI lineage: Bacteria > Pseudomonadati > Pseudomonadota > Alphaproteobacteria > Hyphomicrobiales > Nitrobacteraceae > Bradyrhizobium > Bradyrhizobium erythrophlei. The sequence goes on from NZ_LT670818.1 coordinate 4,728,361, forward strand.
AGCTTCTCCAGCGCGACGAATTCGACGCCGGCAAAGTTCTTCGGCGAGCGGTTCCAGGCCATGACCTTCATGCCGCTGCCGAGCGCGATGCGGGCGACCTCGGCGGCGATGCCGCCAAAGCCGATCAGGCCGAGCGTCTTGCCGGTCAGCTGCATGCCGTCCTCGCGCAGCCAGTTGCCGGCGCGCATCTCGCGGTCCATCTGCGCGATGCCGCGTGCCGCCGCCCACATCAGCGCGATGGTGCATTCGGCCACCGCCGTATCGCCATAGCCCTTGATCAGATGAACCTCGATGCCGAGCTCGCCGAGCTCTTCCGGATTCATGTAGCTGCGCGCACCGGTGCCGAGAAAGACGACGTGCTTCAGCCCGGTGCAGCGCCGCGCGACATCCGTCGGCAGCGGCGTGTGATCGATGATGACGATCTCGGCGCCATCGAGCAGGCCGGGCATCTGCTCGGCTTTGATATCGGCGTCGCGGTTGACGCGCACCGGCGGATCGCCGGCCTTGTTCTGGCGCTCGAAAATATCCGCCAGCGAGCCGTTGGCATCGACGAAAACTCCGCGCACTGTATTCTCCAATAGTTGGTTAAGACGCGACGCCGGCAAGCGCCAGCACGGTGTGCATCAGGACGTTGGCGCCGGCGGTGCAATCGGCCTGGGTCGCGTCCTCGAGTTCGTTGTGGCTGATGCCGTCCTTGCAGGGCACGAACACCATCGCCGCCGGAATTTTCGTGTTCAGGTTGCAGGAATCGTGGCCCGCGCCCGAGGTGATGCGTCGGTTGGAATAGCCGAGCGCCTTGGCGGCGTTCTCCACCGCGTCGACCAATTTTGGATCGAAATGCGTCGGCGGCTTGCGCCAGACCAGATCGAGCTCGACCTCCACTTTGCGCCTCGCGGCGATTTCGGCGGCCGCGGCGCGCAGATCCCTGTCCAGCGCGTCCATGATTCCGGCGTCGGCGCTGCGGCAATCGACGGTGAAGGCGATTTCGCCGGGAATGACGTTGCGCGAGGGATTGGCGATCACGGCCTCGCCGATGGTGCCGACCGCTTTCGGGCCGTGCTTTCCGGCGATGCTCTCCATTGCCAGCACGATCTCCGACAAGGTCGCGAGCGCGTCGCGGCGCAGCGGCATCGGCGTCGAGCCGGCATGGCTTTCGAAGCCGGTGATCCTGCCGTCGTACCACAGCACGCCCTGGCCGGAATCGACCACGCCGATGGTCTTGCTCTCCGCTTCGAGAATCGGCCCCTGTTCGATGTGCAGCTCGACGAAGCTTGCGAATTTCTGGGTGCCGACCGATGTTTCGCCGCGATAGCCGATGCTGTCCAGCGCCTCCGCCACCGTGACGCCATCGGCGTCCTTGCGCGACAATATATCGTCGGTGGTGAAGTCGCCGACATAGGCGGCCGACGCCATCATCGCCGGCGCAAAGCGCGAGCCTTCTTCGTTGGTCCAGTTGACGATGCAGAGCGGCGCGTCGGTCTCGATGCCGGCATCGTTGAGCGTGCGGACCACTTCGAGGGCGGCCAGCGTGCCGAGCACGCCGTCGAACTTGCCGCCGGTCGGCTGGGTGTCGAGATGGGAGCCGAGGCCCACGGCAAGTTTTGTCATGTCGCGGCCCTTGCGAAGCGCGAACATCGAACCCAGCGCGTCGACATGCACTTGCAGACCGGCGGTCTCGCATGCCCTGCGGAACCAGTCGCGCACCTGCTTGTCCTCGGGGCCGAGCGTCAGCCGCCGCACCCCGCCTTTCGGCGTCGCGCCGAATTTCGCGGTTTCATGGATCGTGTCCCACAGCCGGGCGGAATCGATTTGCAGGTTGGAGGCGATTTTGGTCATGGGTGGTTCCGAAAAGCCAGACAATGCGCGCGAGAGCTATTTTCAATGCCGCGCCGGCGGCGGCGCGTCAATGACAACGCTGCCCTGCGCCAGCTTGGCGGCGAGTTCGGCGACGCGCTCGACCGCGACGGTGTCGGGCGAGGCCAGCCAGCTTGCGGAAAACGTCAGCGCCGGAATCTGCAGATCGGTCGACAGCAATTGCAGCCGGCCGTCGGCCATTTCGTTCTCGACGATCGCGGTCGGAATCACCGCGATGCCGAGGCCTTCGATCGCCATGTGAATGACGGTTGCGAGCGAGGCCGAGGCATGCAGGCGCATCGGCGGCAGGCCGGGGCGGTTGAACAGCGAGCGCACGATCTCGTAGGGCTGCGTCTTGCGCGGAAAGGTGATGATCGGGAATTTCGCGAGATCCTGCACCGACAGCCTGCGCTGGCCGAGGCCGAGCGAAGGACTGGCGAGGAAGCCGACGGGATAGTCGCACAACACCCGGTTGCTGACGGTCGGCGCCGTCAGCGGACCGAGCAGGAAGGCGAGCTCGATTTCCTGCGCCAGCAGCCTTGTGCGCAAATTCGAGGTGATGTCGACCTCGATTTCGAGCGAGAGATTGGGATAGGCGTGGTTGACGCTTTTGACCAGTTGAGACAGCCAGGTGTGCACGATGGTTTCGGCGACGCCGAGCCGCAGCACGCCGTGCATCGCCGTGCGGTCGCCTACCACCGCCAGCATCTCCGAGCGCAGCCCGATCAGCTTCTCGGCGTAGACCGTCATCTGCCGTCCGCTCGGCGTCGGCAGCACCATGCGCCGGTCGCGCTGCAGCAGCCTCACGCCGACCTCGCGCTCGAGCTGCGCGATCCGCTGCGAGATCGCGGGCTGGGTGGTGTTGAGCTTCTGGGCCGCGCCGCGAAAGCTGCCGAGCGTCACCACCCACATGAAGGTCTCGATTGCCTTGAAATCAGTCATGCATCCAAAGTCCACAGATCAATAAATTATATTTATCGATCTTGATTAAAAACGACGATTAGACATTATGCTATCCGTATGCGCCACTCCCTGTCGAGCAAATTGAAGCGGGATCAATGATGACCAGCTTGGCCAGAACGGAACGGACGCCCGAGCCCCCTGCGGCTGACCTGCCGCCGAGCGTGGCGGCACGGCATGCCTGCCGCGCCGGTATGGCCACCACCACGGCCGGGATCGCCAACGGTTTCGTGCAGGGCAATCTGGCGATCCTGCCGGAAAAGCTCGCGGCGTCGTTTCACCGGTTCTGCCAGCTCAATCCGAAGCCATGTCCTATCATCGGCATGTCCGATGTCGGCGACCCCCGCATTCCCTCGCTCGGGATCGACCTCGACATCCGCACCGACCTGCCGCGCTACCGCGTCTGGCACGACGGCGAAGTGGCGGAAGAGCCGACCGACATCATGGCGCATTGGCGCGATGATCTGGTGGCGGTCGTGCTCGGCTGTTCGTTTTCGTTCGAGGAAGCGCTGATGGCGGACGACCTGCCGATCCGTCACATCGAGCGCAAGGTGCGCGTGCCGATGTACCGCACCAATATCGCATGCCACCCGTCGGGGCCGTTCGCGGGGCCGATGGTGGTGTCGATGCGCCCGTTCAAGCCTGCGGATGCGATCCGCGCGGTGCAGATCACCTCGCGCTTTCCCGCCGTGCATGGCGCGCCGGTTCATCTCGGCCATCCCCATTCGATCGGGATCGAGGATATTGCAAAGCCCGACTACGGCGACGCGGTGCCGGTCGAAGCCGACGAGATCCCGGTATTCTGGGCATGCGGCGTCACCCCGCAGGCGGTCATAGCAGCGGCGAAGCTGCCATTTGCGATTACGCACGCTCCCGGGTTGATGCTGGTGACGGACCTCCGTAACAAAGATTTGGCTGTGCTTTAATGGGCAGCCCGTGCCGTTCTTTGAGGCTTTACCGTCATCTTCAATCGTTTCATCGATAGCTGCCGACAAAAGAGGATTTCGTCATGACCGTCACCCGCCGAAATGTGTTGCTTGGAGCCACTGCCGCCGCGGCATTGCTGCCGATCGCGTCCCGCGCGCAGAGCTCCGAAGTGGTGATCGGCGTCATCTATCCTTTCTCGGGCGCCAGCGCGCAGATCGGGGTTGATGCGCAGAAGGCATTCGAGACGGCGGCCGAGGTCATCAACAAGAGCTACGATTTCGATCTGCCGCTGGCGCGCGGCGAGGGATTGCCGGGTCTCGGCGGTGCCAAGGTCCGTCTCGTGTTCGCCGACCACCAGGCCGATCCGCAGAAGGGCCGCGCCGAAGCCGAGCGCCTGATCACGCAGGAGAAGGTCTGCGCCATCATCGGCACCTATCAGAGCGCGGTCGCCGTCACCGTCAGCCAGATCTGCGAGCGCTACCAGATCCCGTTCATCTCGGCGGACAATTCCTCGCCGAGCCTGCATCGCCGCGGCCTGAAATTCTATTTCCGCGCCGCGCCGCATGACGAGATGTTCTCGGGCGCGATGTTCGACTTCTTCGATTCCATGAAGAAGAAGGGCACCAAGATCGAGACGCTGTCGCTGTTCCACGAGGACACCATCTTCGGCACCGATTCCGGCAATGCGCAGCTCAAGCTCGCGAACGACCGCGGCTACAAGGTGCTGGCCGACATCAAGTACCGCGCCAATTCGCCGTCCTTGTCGGCGGAAGTGCAGCAGCTCAAGGCGGCCAATGCCAATGTGCTGATGCCCTCGAGCTACACCACCGACGGCATCCTGCTGGTGAAGACCATGGCCGAGCTCGGTTACAAGCCGAACGCCATCGTAGCACAGGACGCGGGCTTCTCCGAAAAGGCGCTGTATGACGCGGTCGGCGACAAGCTCGAAGGCGTGATCTCGCGCGGCAGCTTCTCGCTCGATCTCGCCGCCAAGCGGCCGATGGTCGGCAAGATCAACGCCATGTTCAAGGAGAAGTCGGGCAAGGACCTCAACGACTTCTCGTCGCGCCAGTTCATGGGCCTGGTCGTGATGGCGGACGCGATCAATCGCGCCAAGTCCACCGACGGCGACAAGATCCGCGAGGCGCTGGTGGCCACCGACATGCCGGGCGAACAGACCATCATGCCGTGGAAGCGCGTCAAGTTCGACGAGATGGGGCAGAACAACGACGCCGACCCGGTGCTGCTGCAATATATCGGCGGCAAGTTCGTCACCATCTTCCCGCCGCAAGCCGCCGTCGCCGAAGCTGTCTGGCCGATGAAGTAATCGGCAGGACGGGGCAGGGGACGTGACCGCCGAAACCATCATCTGGAGTCTTGCCCATTCCGTCATTGCGAGGAGCGCAGCGACGAAGCAATCCATTCTTTCTTTTCGCGGCGCGATGGATTGCTTCGCTTCGCTCGCAATGACGGGGTTTTGCCTTAACGCCTCTGGCATGGGGGCACGCCTGTGACCGCCGAAACCATCATCCAGTCTCTCGCCTCAGGCCTGTTGATGGGCCTGCTCTACGGCCTGATCGCCGCGGGGCTGGCGCTGATCTTCGGCCTGATGGACGTCGTGAACTTCGCGCACGGCGAATTCCTGATGATCGCGATGTACGCGACGTTCTTCCTGTTCGCGTTCTTTGCGATCGACCCCTTGCTGGCGGCGCCGCTGGTGGCGGCGGCGCTGTTCGTGTTCGGCGCGGTGGTCTACCTCCTGATCGTGCGGTTTGCGGTGCGGGCCAAGGCCAATGCCGGCATGGTGCAGATCTTCTCGACCTTCGGGCTTGCCATCGTGATGCGCGGGCTGGCGCAGTTCTTCTTCACGCCGGATTATCGCAGCATCACCCATTCATGGCTCGGGGGCAAAACCGTCTCGATATCGGGCATCTTCCTGCCGGTGCCGCAACTGGCCGGCGCGCTGGTGTCGATCGCGGCCTTCGGCGCGCTGTACTTCTTCATCAACCGCACCGATTTCGGCCGTGCGCTGGAAGCGACCCGCGAGGATGCCGGCGCGGTGGCACTGGTCGGCATCGACAAGAACCGGGTGTTCGCGCTGGGCTGGGGGCTGGGTGCCGCGCTGGTGGGGCTTGCCGGCGCGATCATGGCGATGTTCTTCTATGTCTATCCCGATGTCGGCGCGTCGTTCGCGCTGATCGCCTATGTCACGGTGGCCCTGGGCGGCTTCGGCAGCGTGTTCGGCGCGTTTGCCGGCGGCATCATCGTCGGTCTCGTCGAAGCCTCCACCGCCCTGATCCTGCCGCCGTCGCTGAAGTCGGTCGGGATCTATGCGGTTTATCTGCTGGTGGTGTTCATCCGGCCGCGCGGCCTGTTCGGGTCGATCTGATGGACACCAGCTTTGCCCAGCGCCGCCGCCGCGACCTGATCGTCGCCGCCGTGTTTGCCGTGCTCGCCGCTTTGGTGCCGCTGTTCGTCAAGGACGTCTACGTCCAGAACATCATGGTGCTGACGCTGATGTACGCGGCGCTGTCGCAGAGCTGGAATATCCTGTCCGGCTATTGCGGGCAGATTTCGCTCGGCCACGCGCTGTATTTCGGGCTCGGCGCCTACACCACCGCGTTGCTGTTCACCAAATTCGGCGTGCTGCCCTGGTTCGGCATGCTCGGCGGCGGCCTGATCTCGGCCGTCATCGCGATGGCGCTGGGCTATCCCTGCTTCCGCCTGCGCGGCCATTATTTCGTCATTGCCACCATCGTCATTGCCGAGATCGCGCTGCTGTTGTTCCAGAACTGGAATTGGGCCGGTGCGGCGCTCGGCATCGATATTCCCGTGCGCGGCGACAGCTGGCTCAAGTTCCAGTTCACGCGCAGCAAGCTGCCTTATTTCTATTTCGCGCTCGGGCTCGCCTGCGTCGCCTGGCTCGTGACCTGGTGGCTGGAGGATTCCAAATGGGGCTATTGGTGGCGCGCGGTGAAGGACAATCCGGACGCCGCCGAAAGTCTCGGCGTGGTCGTGTTCAATTCCAAGATGGGGGCGGCGGCGGTCTCCGCCTTCCTCACCGCGGTCGGCGGCAGTTTCTATGCGCAGTTCGTGTCCTATATTGATCCCGAGAGCGTGATGGGTTTCCAGTTCTCGCTGCTGATGGCGCTGCCGGCGGTGCTGGGGGGCATCGGCACGTTGTGGGGGCCGGTGCTGGGGGCGATCATTCTCATTCCGCTGACTGAACTGACACGCTCCTTCATCGGCGGCTCCGGCCGCGGCGTCGATCTGATCGTCTACGGCACGCTGATCGTGCTGATCTCACTGGCGCGCCCGGAAGGGCTGGTCGGGCTGTTCTCTCGGCGGCGCAAGGGAACGGTGCGATGACGCCCTTGCTCGAAACCAAAGGCGTCTGGCAACGCTTCTCCGGCCTGATCGCCAACAGCGACATCTCGATTTCGGTCGGCCGCGGCGAGATCGTCGGATTGATTGGCCCCAACGGCGCCGGCAAGTCGACGTTGTTCAATCTGATCGCGGGCGTGCTGCCGCCGACGCAGGGAACGATTTGGTTTAACGGCGAGGACGTCACCAGCCTGCCGGCGGCGGAGCGCTGCCAGCGCGGCATCGCGCGCACCTTCCAGGTGGTGAAGAGTTTCGAGACCATGACGGTCATCGACAACGTCATCGTCGGCGCGCTGGTGCGCAACACCGTCATGCGCGAGGCGCGCCGCAAGGCGCATGCGGTGCTGGATTTTTGCGGCCTCGCCGGCCGCGCCGACGTGCTCGCCAGCGAACTGATCCCTTCGGAAAAACGCAGGCTCGAGGTCGCGCGGGCGCTCGCGACCGAACCGAAACTGCTGCTGCTCGACGAAGTGCTCACCGGGCTGACGCCGATCGAGGCGCAGACCGGCGTCGAACTGGTGCGACGGGTGCGCTCGACCGGCGTTACGGTGCTGATGGTCGAACACGTCATGGAGATCGTGATGCCGCTGGTCGACCGCGCCATCGTGCTTGATCTCGGCAAGGTGCTGATCGAGGGCAAGCCGGCCGATATCGTTCGCGATCCGAAAGTCATCTCGGCCTATCTTGGGGATCGTCATGCTGTCGGTGCATGAAATCACCACCGCCTATCAGGGGCTGGTCGCGATCTCGGCCGTCTCGATCGAAGTCGCCAGGGGCGAGATCGTGCTGGTCGCCGGTGCCAACGGCGCCGGCAAGTCGACCTTGCTAAAATCCATCGCCGGCGCCGAACGTCCGCGCTCCGGCACCGTGACGTTTGACGGCGCCCGGATCGACGGCAAGCCGCAGCATGTGATCACCGCCGGCGGCATCGCCTATGTGCCGGAGAACCGCCGGCTGTTTCCGCGCCTGTCGGTGCGCGACAATTTGCGGCTCGGCAGCTACCTCTACCGCGGCGAGGCTGATCGCGACGAGCCGCTGGGCCTCGTGTTCGAGCTGTTCCCGCGGCTGTCGGAACGCCTGGAGCAGCGCGCCGAAACGCTTTCCGGCGGCGAGCAGCAGATGCTGGCGATCGGGCGCGCGCTGATGACGCGGCCGCGGCTGTTGATGCTCGACGAGCCGTCGCAGGGCATCATGCCGAAACTGGTCGACGAGATTTTCCAGGCGGTGAAACGCATCCGCGATACCGGCCTGACCGTGCTGATTGTCGAACAGCGCATGGCCGAATGCCTCGACATCGCCGACCGCGCCTACATCCTGCAAACCGGCCGCGTACTGATGCAGGGCACGGCCGGTGACATCAAGGGCAATCCCGACGTAAGGAAGGCGTATCTGGGATTGTGACGGTCACACCTTCCTGTTTGATCTCGCCTCGGATGCTGCGATTAGAACCTGTTCAACAATCCCGTCAAACTCGCTCTTGCCGATTGGGTCGGTCGAAGCAAGCTCGTCATATGTTTTCGTAAATTCTGGCCACCAGTGACGAAACTGTCCTGCCTTGAAGAGGGCGCGGGCAGCCGCTTCGACTTCGTGTATGATCGGACGCACCGGTTCGGTCATTGTTTTCCCTACAGTCCGCAGGGTGGGATAGCGTAGCGTGTTTCGTCGTCATTCCGGGATGGTGCGCTGGCACCAGACCTCAGATGCGCAATTGCGCATCGGGGAATCTCGAGATTCCGGGTTCGATGCTACGCATCGCCCCGGAATGACTGCTTCAATCAATCGTGGCCATGCTCCGGCAGCGTCAGCCCGAGCGTCTTCGACAAATCCGCGATCTGCCCCGGCGTCAAATAACGCGGGTTGAGCCCGCGCAGCAGCAGATAGAGTTTTGCGGTTTCCTCCAGTTCCTCGGTGGCGAACACCGCGGCTTCCAGCGTGTCGCCCGCGACCACCGGGCCGTGATTGGCGAGCAGCACGGACGAGTATTTTCCGGCGAGCCCCTTGATGGCGTCGGCGACCGCCGGGTCGCCGGGCCGATAATACGGCACCAGCGCCGTCTGCCCGCATTTCATCAGGTAATAGGCCGTCATCGGCGGCAGCGCGGCGCGCGGATCGATTTCGGGCAGCATCGAGAGTGCCACCGAATGTGTCGAATGCAGATGCACCACCGCGCGCGCCGAGCTGCGGGTCTGGTACAGCGCCGTGTGCAGCGGCACTTCCTTGGTCGGGGCATCGCCGGAAGTGAGCTTGCCTGCGGCATCCAGCCGCGACAACCGCGCCGGGTCGAGAAAGCCGAGCGAGGCATTGGTCGGCGTCACGAGCCAGCCGCCGTCGTCCAGGCGCACGCTGATATTGCCCGACGAGCCCGGCGTCAGCCCGCGCTCGAACAGCGAGCGGCCGAGCCGGCAGATTTCCTCGCGTACCCGGGTTTCGGTCATGGCAGCATTCCGGCTCATCGTGTTGTCGGCAGCGGATTCTTTCGAATGTATCGGTTCGTGTGCTGAATTTCAGCGCAATTGCCAAATTTTAATCCGGCGGCATTTCAATTCCAAACGGCTTGATCCGGATATCTATTGCAATGGCGACGCCGATCAGAGCAACGCTCGCGTAGAGCAAGGCACCGGACACGAGCCGTTCCGGATTTGTCAGGTAGATCAGGGTGCCGTGACAATCTACGAGGTTAACCGCGCCAGAAGCCTGATCGATCAATCTTGGGGAGGAGTTGCAGAACCAAAGCTGGAGAAATGTGAACGTAGCAAATGAGCACAAAGCAACTGCCGCGAGTACGTTTTCCACGCGTCGCCAGGTTTCTCGCTTCATGTTTCAGTCGCTTTAAATGTGCGCCACTTTTAATGGTCTTCTAGCGGTCTTCACGTTCCCAATATGCACCGCCCGCCGTCTTGTTTCCAGAGCCCGTTGACTAAGGAAGGGCAAAGAAGACCCCGGTCCTCCTTGTCTCATGCTTTGGCAGCGCGGCCAAGCCGTGATACCCAGAGGGCAAAGCCGTATCCGAATTCCGGCGCCGAGGAACCCCGAAGGAAGTGCTGCATGCCCGAAGCCGTCATCGCAAAACCACCTATCGCCGTGATCGGGCTGGGCTCGATGGGGTTCGGCATGGCGACCTCGCTCAGGCGGGCGGGTTTTGATGTCACGGGTTGCGATGTCTCGGCCGAGGCCGTGGCGCGGCTTGTGGCCGATGGCGGAAAAGGCGCCCGGACGCCGGCGGAGGCCGCCAGGGGCGCCGGCATTGTCGTCAGCGTGGTTGTCAATGCCGCCCAGACCGAAACCATTCTGTTCGGTGCCAACGGCGTCGCCGAAACACTGACAAAAGATGCCGTGTTCGTCTCCTCCGCGACCATGGATCCCGATGTGGCGCGGCGGCTGGCGAAACAACTGGAAGCGACCGGCCGGCATTATCTGGATGCGCCGATCTCCGGCGGCGCGCAACGCGCGGCGCAGGGCGAACTCACCATTCTCGCCTCCGGCAGTCCCGCGGCCTTCGCCAAGGCGCGGCCCGCGCTGGATGCGATGGCGGCAAAACTCTACGAACTCGGCGATGCCGCAGGGCAGGGCGCGGCATTCAAGATGATCAACCAGTTGCTGGCTGGCGTGCATATCGCGGCTGCCTCCGAGGCGATCGCGTTTGCCGCCAAACAGGGCCTCGATATCCGCAAGGTCTATGAGGTGATCACGGCGTCCGCCGGCAATTCCTGGATGTTCGAGAACCGCATGCCGCATGTCCTCGACGGCGATTACACCCCGCGCAGCGCGGTGGAGATCTTCGTCAAGGATCTCGGCATCATCCAGGACATGGCGCGCACGGCGAAATTCCCGGTGCCGGTCGCGGCGGCGGCGTTGCAGATGTTTTTGATGACGGCAGCCTCCGGCATGGGCCGCGACGACGATGCCTCGGTGGCGCGGATGTATGCGCGCGTCACCGGCACGCATCTGCCAGGTGAGCCTAAATAGCGCGAGCCGAAATAGAAGCGAACCAGCAAGAGGACCATCGATGCCCCGTTTCGCCGCCAATCTCACCATGATGTTCAACGAGGTGCCGTTCCTCGATCGCTTCGACGCCGCCGCCAGGGCCGGCTTTACCGCCGTGGAATTCCTGTTTCCCTATGATCATCCGCCGGAAGCCATCGGCGAGCGGCTGCGCCGCAACGGCCTGACGCAGGCGCTGTTCAACCTGCCGCCGGGCAATTGGGAGGCCGGCGAAAAGGGATTCGCGGCGCTGCCGGATCGTTTTGCCGATCTGAAGGCGAGCCTCTCCACCGCGCTGCCCTATGCGCAGGCGACCGGCGTCAAGCGCGTGCATCTGATGGCGGGCATCGCCGACCGCAGCAACGCGAAGGCGGTAGAAGCGTTTTACAAATCGGTGACATGGGCGGCGGAATTCTTCGCTCCCCACGGTCTCGACGTCGTGATCGAGCCGATCAATTCGCGCAACGTGCCCGGCTACTTCCTCAACGATTTTTCCTTTGCGCGCGACCTGATCAAAGAACTGAAAATCCCGAACCTGAAACTTCAGTTCGACATCTATCACTGCCAGATCATCCATGGCGACGTCACCATGCGGCTGCGCGAGATGATGCCGATCATCGGTCACGTCCAGATCGCCAGCATTCCCTCGCGCAACGAGCCGGATGGCGAGGAGCTGAACTACCCGTTCCTGTTCACTGAGCTCGACCGGCTCGGCTATGGCGGTTTTGTCGGCTGCGAATACAATCCTCGGGCCAAGACCACCGACGGCCTCGGCTGGTTCAGGCCCTATGCCGGAGTAAAGCCGTGACGCCGGCCATCGAATTGTCTCTTGGCTGCATCGCCGACGACTACACCGGCGCCTCCGATCTCGCCAATACGCTGACGCGCTGCGGCCTGCGCACGGTGCAGACCATCGGCGTGCCCTCGGACGATCTGGCGCTGCCTGAGGTCGATGCGGTGGTGGTATCGCTGAAGAGCCGGTCGATCGAAGCAGGGCTTGCGGTGTCGCGCTCGCGATCGGCGGAAAAATGGCTGCGCGGGCGCGGCGCCAGTCACGTGCTGTTCAAGATCTGCTCGACCTTCGATTCCACGGACGCCGGCAACATCGGCCCGGTGATGGACGCGCTGCGCGCCGATTCCGGTGACGGCATCGTGCTGGTGACGCCGGCGTTCCCGGAAACCGGCCGCACCGTCTATATGGGCAATCTGTTCGTCGGCTCGGTGCCGCTGAACGAGAGCCCGTTGAAGGATCATCCGCTCAACCCGATGCATGATTCCAACCTGGTGCGGGTCTTGGCGCGCCAGAGCCGGGCCAGGGTCGGGCTGGTCGCTCTCGCCGACATCGCGCGCGGCCCGGATGCCGTGCGCGCCCATCTCGCTGATCACGCGAGTAAAGGTTTCGGGGCGGCGATCGCGGATGCGGTGTTCGAACGCGACCTCGAGACGATCGGTAAGGTCGCGCTGGATCATCGCGTTTCCGTCGGCGCCTCCGGCCTCGGGCTCGGCCTCGCCCGCGCGCTGGTTGCCTCGAGCCGGATCAAGCCGAATGCGGCGAATGCTGCTTCGGAGGCGCCCGTCGGCGGACCGGCGGCCTGCCTTGCCGGCAGTTGTTCGCAGGCCACGCTGCAACAGATCGCAAGCGCCGAGGCCATGATGCCGGTGCTGCATCTCGATCCCGATCAGGTGGTCGCCGGCAGGGATGAAGCGCGGCGCGCGCTGGCCTGGGCGAGGGAGCGGCTCAAGGACGGTCCGATCCTGATCGCCTCCAGTTCGACGCCGGATCAGGTGGCAGCTCTGCAGGCTCGTCATGGCCGCGATGCAGCCGGGCATGCCATCGAGCAGGCGATGGCGGATATCGCCGAAGGTTTGGTGCAATCAGGGGTGCGGCGGCTGGTGGTCGCCGGCGGCGAAACCTCGGGCGCGGTGGTGGACCGCCTGGGTATTCCCGGATTCCTGGTGGGCGCGGAAATCGCCGCGGGCGTGCCGGTTCTGCGCGCTGTCGGCTCGAAGGACGGCGCGATGTTGCTTGCACTGAAATCAGGCAATTTCGGTGGCCCGGAATTTTTCTCCGACGCGCTCGCCCTGATGCGCTGAGCGACGACATTGCTCGGTTTGCGCATCGTCTTTCCGTAGTCCTACTGAGCAAAGTTAACTTAAATGCAGCAAGCAACGGTTTTGATACCGATTAGCATTATTGCTGATTTGACGGCCCAACGCGCTCCAAACCGAAAGATCCCCGCTGATGTTCGCCAAATACTCCATCCGTGCAAAAATCACGGCCGTCGTCGCTTTCCTGCTGATTGCGATGACAGGCATGGGCCTGCTGGCGGTCAAGAACATGAGGTCACTCAACGCCAGCACCGTGGACATCAATACGAGCTGGCTGCCGAGTGTCCGCGTGCTCGGCGATTTGCGCGCCGGCGTCATTACCTATCGCAACGTGATCCGCGAGCACATGCTGTCGGAGACGCTTGAGGAAAAGGAAGCGGCAGAGAAAACCCTGGCGACCGTGGTGGAGAGCAACACGAGAATCCGGCAGAGTTACGAGCCGATGATCACCTCGCCCGAGGAACGCGCGCTTTACGCTGAATGGTCGAAAATCTGGGACGAATACAAGAAGGGCACCCAGGAAGTAATGGCGCTGTCCCGCAAGGAAGCCGGCAAGGCTCCCCATGAGGCGCATGAACTGAATACCAAGACAGTCAACAAGCTGGGCCTCCAGGCGGACGAGGTCCTGAAGAAGGATATCGACCTCAATAATGCGGGCGCCGACAAGGCGGCCAGGGATGCGGACGCCAACTATACGTTTGCCTTCGCACTGCTCGCCGTCATCCTCGGCGTTGCCGTCATTGTCGGCATCTCCGTTGGCATCTATCTGATTCGTGACGTATCGAGCGGCATTGCCTCCATCGTCAAGCCGATGCAGGCGCTGGGTAACGGGGATCTCACCGCGCAGGTTCCGCATCAGGGCGAGAAAACCGAGATCGGCTCCATGGCGGATGTGTTGCAGGTGTTCAAGGAGGCTTTGATCGCGAAGAAGGCCGCGGATGAGGCGGCCTCCCTGGACGCGGAAGCCAAGATCGAGCGCGGCCGCCGGGTGGACGGCATCACCCGCGACTTCGAATCCATGATCGGCGAGATCGTCGAGACCGTATCCTCCGCCTCGACCCAGCTTGAAGCTTCGGCCGGCACGCTGACGGCCACCGCCGATCGCGCGCGGGAACTGACCACGACGGTCGCCGCGGCCTCCGAGGAAGCCTCCACCAATGTGCAGTCGGTGGCCTCAGCCACCGAGGAAATGGCATCCTCCGTCAACGAGATCAGCCGCCAGGTGCAGGAATCGGCAAGGATGGCCGGCGCTGCCGTCGACCAGGCCCGCAGCACGACCGAACGCGTCAGCGAATTGTCGAAGGCGGCTGCCCGCATCGGCGACGTCGTCGAACTGATCAACACCATCGCGGGTCAGACCAATCTGCTCGCCTTGAATGCCACCATCGAGGCGGCCCGCGCCGGCGAGGCCGGTCGCGGTTTTGCCGTGGTGGCCTCCGAAGTGAAGGCGCTCGCCGAGCAGACCGCCAAGGCGACCGGCGAGATCGGCCAGCAAATCAGCGGCATCCAGGCGGCGACGCAGGACTCGGTCGGCGCGATCAAGGAGATCAGCGGCACCATCGAGAAACTTTCCGAGATTTCATCAACCATTGCTGCCGCGGTGGAAGAGCAGGGCGCGGCGACCCAGGAGATTTCCCGCAACGTGCAGCAGGCCGCCCAGGGCACGCAGCAGGTCTCCTCCAACATCACCGACGTGCAGCGCGGCGCCAGCGAGACTGGCCTCGCCTCCTCGCAGGTGCTGTCAGCGGCACAGTCGCTGTCCGGCGACAGCAACCGGCTCAAGCTCGAGGTCGGCAAGTTCCTCCACGCAGTGCGCGCCGCTTGACACGCTTTGAATGCCACTATTGAGGTCCGCGACACCAGCGCCGCCGCGTGACCGACTTTCCGTCCGGCGCGGGCCTATCGCCCTCGGCCAGGTGGTGCCGCCGCGGATAGCTGTCGAGGATGTGAAGACGGATAGCGCGTCGGGCGTTGGCTATTTGGCCCAGTTCGGGTAAATCAACGGCAACAACATGCTTTTGAAGGGCGGTTCCCGGCCCTTCCACCTGACTTGGGGCTCCCCGTTTTATGATCGCACTGGTGCGCATCGCGCTAAGCCGGCCGTATACCTTCGTCGTGCTCGCGCTGCTTCTGCTGATTATTGGACCGCTGGCTGCGCTGCGCACGCCGACCGACATTTTTCCGGATATCCGCATCCCCGTTATCGGCGTGGTCTGGCAGTATACCGGGCTGCCGCCGGACCAGATGGCCGGCCGCATCACGACGCCGTTCCAGCGGTCACTAACGACCACGGTCAACGACATCGAGCATATCGTCGCCAATTCCTATAACGGCTTTGGCATCGTCAAGATCTTCTTCCAGCCGAACGTGGACATCCGCACCGCCAACGCCCAAGTCACCGCGATCTCGCAGACCCTGCTCAAGCAAATGCCGCCGGGGGCTACACCGCCGCTGATCCTCAATTACAGCGCGTCCACCGTTCCGATCATCCAGCTCGCGCTGTCGGGCGAAGGCCTGACCGAGCAGAATCTCGCGGATATCGGTATCAACCAGCTCCGCACGCCCCTGGTCACGGTGCCCGGCGCCGCGATCCCCTATCCGTTCGGCGGCAAGCAGCGCCAGGTCCAGATCGACCTCAATTCGACCGCCCTGCAGGCGCGCGGGCTGTCGGGTCAGGACGTCGCCAACACGCTGGCCGCGCAGAACCTGATCACGCCGGTCGGCACCCAGAAAATTGGCGAGTTCGAATATAACATCCAGCTCAACAACTCGCCGCTGAACATGGAAGACCTCGGCGGTCTGCCGATCAAGAATGTCAACGGCGCCATGGTCTATATTCGCGACATCGCGAGCGTGCGCGACGGCAACCCGCCGCAGACCAACATCGTTCACGTCGACGGCAACCGCTCGGTCCTGATGATGGTGCTCAAGGCCGGCGCGATCTCGACGCTGGATATCATCGCCGGCATCAAGCAGAAGGTGATCGACGTCAAATCGCAGATGCCCGATGCGCTCAAGATCGGCTTCATCGGCGACCAGTCGGTGTTCGTGCGAGGCGCGATCGGCGGCGTCGCCAACGAGGGTGTGATCGCCGCCTTGCTCACCAGCGTCATGATCCTCTTGTTCCTGGGAAGCTGGCGTTCGACCGTCATCATCGCGGTATCGATCCCGCTTTCGATCCTTGGCGCCATCATCATGCTGTCGGCGATCGGCGAAACGCTGAACATCATGACGCTCGGCGGGCTGGCGCTCGCGGTCGGCATCCTCGTCGACGACGCTACCGTGACAATCGAGAACATCAATTACCATCTGGAGCAGGGCAAACCGGTCGAGCAGTCGATCCTGGACGGCGCCAACCAGATCGTGACGCCGGCGTTCGTCTCGCTGCTCTGCATCTGCATCGTGTTCGTGCCGATGTTCTTCCTGACCGGCGTGGCGCGCTTCCTGTTCGTGCCGATGGCGGAAGCCGTGATGTTCGCGATGATCTGGTCGTTCATCCTGTCGCGCACGCTGGTGCCGACCATGGCGAACTACCTGTTGCAGCCGCACATCCATCATGAAGGCGACCCGCCGCCGACGCGCAACCCGTTCGTGCGATTCCAACGCGGTTTCGAGGCGCGGTTCGAGCGCCTCCGCGGCAGCTATCGCGATCTGCTGTCGATGGCGCTCAGCCATCGCCCGATCTTCGTGACCGGCTTCCTCTGCTTCGTCGCGGTCTCGTTCCTGCTGGTACCCTTCCTCGGCCGCAACTTCTTCCCGTCCGTGGACGCCGGCAATATCCTGATGCACGTCCGCACCCAGGTCGGCACCCGTGTCGAGGAAACCGCCAACCAGCTGGCCGACGTGCAGAAGGCCATCCGCAAGATCATTCCGCCGGAGGAGATCGATACGGTTGCCGATAACATCGGCATGCCGATCAGCGGCATCAACATGACCTACAACAACACCGGCGTGATCGGTCCGCAGGACGGCGACATCCAGATCAAGCTGAAGGAAGATCATCGGCCGACGGCCGAGCATGTCCAGGCGCTGCGCGAGCAATTGCCACGGCTGTTTCCCGGCATGACCTTCGCGTTCCTGCCGGCCGACATCGTCAGCCAGATCCTGAACTTCGGCGCGCCGGCGCCGATCGATCTGCAGGTCCGCGGCGCCAATGTGAACGCCAACTTCGCCTACGCCAATAAATTACTGAGCCGGATCCGCAAGATTCCCGGCATTGCGGATGCACGCATCCAGCAATCGCCGAGCAATCCGACGTTCAACATCGATGTCGACCGCACCCGCGCGCAATATGTCGGACTGACCGAGCGCGACGTCACCAACAGCCTGGTCGTCAATCTCGCCGGCAGCTCGCAGGTCGCGCCGACCTATTATCTCAATCCGGATAACGGCGTGTCCTATTCGATCGTGATGCAGACGCCGCAGTACCAGATCGACTCGCTCAGCGCGCTGCAGGCGCTGCCGATCACGGCAACCGGCAATCCGCAGTCACCGATTCTCGGCGGCATCGCCAACGTTTCTCGCACGACTTCCAGCGCCGTGGTGTCGCAATACGACATCCAGACACTCGTGCAGATTTACGCCACGCCGCAGGGACGCGATCTCGGGGCGGTCGCCGCCGACGTCAGGACCGCGATCGACGATACTGCCAAGGATGTGCCGAAGGGCTCATCCGTGGTTCTGCTCGGCCAGGTGCAGACCATGAACAGCGCGTTTTCCGGGCTCTTGTTTGGACTATTGGCCGCCGCGGTGCTGATCTATTTGCTGATCGTGGTGAATTTCCAGTCATGGTCCGATCCGTTCGTGATCATCACCGCGCTGCCGGCGGCGCTCGCCGGCATCGTCTGGATGTTGTTCACGACCCAGACCACGCTGTCGGTACCGGCGCTGACCGGCGCGATCATGTGCATGGGCGTCGCTACCGCCAACAGTGTGCTGGTCATCAGCTTCGCCCGTGAACGCTATGCCGAACTCGGCGATCCCATGGCGGCGGCGCTCGAAGCCGGCTTCGTCCGCTTCCGGCCGGTTCTCATGACGGCGCTCGCGATGATCATCGGCATGTTGCCGATGGCACTCGGGCTGGGCGAAGGCGGCGAGCAGAACGCACCGCTTGGCCGTGCGGTCATCGGCGGTCTGATTTTTGCAACGACTGCCACGCTGATGTTTGTTCCCGTGGTGTTTAGTATGGTACACAAAAAGCAAGGCGCCAAAGCCGCCGCCTCATCGGAGATTCCGCATGCCGCCCACTGAACAGCGCCCCCCGGTTTCGCGCCGGAGATTGGGCATTTTCGGGGTTGTGGCCGGCATCGCCCTCGTCCTCGTCGTCATCACCGGCATTCGCGCGCGGGAAGATTCCAGCACGAAGTTGAAGGAATGGACCGACAACCAGGCTGTCCCCACGGTTGCCGTTGCGCTGCCGGACGCCAAGGTCGTCAACCCGACCATCGACCTGCCTGGCCGGCTGGAGGCCTATTACCGCGCGCCAATCTTTGCGCGCGTCAGCGGCTACCTGAAGAGCTGGAGCGCCGACATCGGCGCAAGGGTCAAGGCGGGCCAGGTGATCGCCGAGATCGAGGCCCCGGACCTCGACCAGCAGCTGTTGCAGGCGCGCGCCGATCTGGCGAGCCAGGAAGCCAGCGCGAAACTGTCCGAGGCGACGCTGACCCGCCGCAAGACGCTGATCGCCTCGAATTTCGTCTCGATGCAGGAAATCGACGAGCGCTCCGCTGACCTCTCCAACAAGAAGGCCGCGGTCAATTCCGGCCAGGCCAATGTCGAGCGGCTCGAAGCTCTCGCGGGCTACAAGAAGATCACGGTGCCGTTCGACGGCGTCGTCACGGCCCGCGATACCGACGTCGGCGCCCTGATCAATGCGGGTGGCGGAAGCGGCCCCGCGATGTTCGTGGTCTCCGACATCAGCAAGCTGCGCGTCTATGTCAACGTACCCCAGAACTACGTGCCTTCGATCAAGATCGGCGCCAAGGCAGTGATCACGATGCCGGAATACCCGAGCCGCACCTTCGCCGCGACGGTAGAAGCTTCATCGCAGTCCGTGGACATCAGTTCGGGCACGACGCGGATGCAGCTGGCACTCGACAACTCCAAGGGTGAGTTGATGCCGGGCGGCTACGCCAATGTGCGCTTGACCCTGCAGAGCGACACCGTGCCGCTGCACATCCCGGCCAGCGCCCTGATCTTCAACCAGAACGGCCTGCGGGTCGCGACCGTCGGCGCGGACGACAAGATCCTGTTCAAGCCGGTGACGATCGCACGCGACCTCGGCCGCGAAATCGAAATCGCGTCGGGCCTTGCGGCCGACGACCGTATCATCGTCGCGCCGCCCGACGGCATCGCCGACGGCGATAAGGTCCGTGTTGCCGGTGCCGGCGCCAAGAGCAAGCCCGAGAAGGTTTCGGAGAAACAGGACGTCAAGGGGTAGGGGGCAGGGGCACTTGGTATCGGTCCCGCTCCGCTTGCGACGATCGTCGCCCGGATGGAGCGAAGCGAAATCCGGGTGCATCCGTGCGCTTTGAATTGTGGCCCACTCGTCCTTCTGCCCTTGCGGCAATATTCCCGGATTGCGCTTCGCTCCACCCGGGCTACGGGTATCGCCACTCCAGCATGCCATCGTTCGCCGTGACGATGTCGCCCGACGAGCCCACCGGGGTGCGGTCCAGGTTCACCAGATGGGCCAGCGTCGCGCCGTCGCTGGCCGGCACCCGCGCCAGCGCACGGGCATTGGCTTCCGTCCGCAGCATCACCACGCCGTGCTCGACCTCGTTGTTGCGGCCATAGATCACCGTATAACTCTCGACCGTGCCCTTGCCGCTGGCTTCGGTGACGAAGTCGGGCACTTGGCCGCGATGCCGGTCGGCTTCGGCCTGCACGCTGCTGTCCTGCGCCAGCGGCGCTGCAGAGGCCTGCCGCGACAGCACGAGGCCATGATGTTTGGTGACAAAACCGCCTTGGCCGTAGAGCAGGCCGAGCTTGGCGCCGCCGCGAAGCGTGCGGACCATCGCGCACGCCGCATGCGTCATGTAGGTGTTGAGCGGCGCGCCGAAGAACGTCAGCCCGCCGGTCACCGTCGGCTGCACGTCTGTGCCGAGCCCCAATGTCCGCCGTGCCATCTTGGGTACGCAGGGAAAGCAGCTGTAGAGCTCGATGGCGTCGAACGCGCGGCCGTCGCCGCCGACGAGATCCATCACCGCTTTTAGTACCGCATTCTGGGGGTGGCTCTGGAAAAACTGATCGCGGATCAGATAGTCGCGCGGCTCTTCCGCCGATGCGCCGCCCCAGACGTGAATTAGCCGATCCTCGGCGATATCAGCCGCGCGCGCTTTCGCGAGGCTGGTCATCAGGAGCGCGGCGCCCATATTGACGGTCGGATTGGCCACCTGGAGTTTTGTATAAGGCCACGCGATCAGGCGGTTGTCCGCCGTTGGCGTTGTGATCTCTTCAGGCGTGAAACGGTGCTTCAGCCAGGCATTGGGATTTTGCGCGGCGACTTCCGAATAGCGCGACCATAATTCGCCGGATTCCACCATCGCCTCGCGCGGGGTCTGGCCCCAATGCGCCGAGCTGGCGGCTTCGTAAAACGGATAGACCGTTACCGGCCTGAACACGCCGAGTTTGACCGCCGTCGGTTTCTGGAACGCCGCGCCGCGCTTCGGCTCCGGCACGTCGTGCGCGAACGGCGTCCACGGCAGTTCGACGCCGGCGCGTTCAGCCTTGGTGGCGGTCGATTGCGCCTCCGCGCCGCACACCGCGGCGACGCTGCACTCGCCGCGCGCGATGCGCTGGGCGGCTTCGTGCAGATAGCGGATCGGGCTCTCGCCGCCGACAGGGCCGTAATAGGCGTGCTCGGGTTTGATGCCGAGACGCTCGGAGAGCGCAATTTCCGGATCGCGGTAGCGCCAGCTCAGGAAATTGACGATGTCGAGCGAGGCGATCTCGCCCAGCAGCTTGGCGCCGCTGTCCGCTTCGGCGCGCCGCAGCGCCTGTTCCAGCAAGATGAGGGGCTCGAGGCCTTCGGTGATGTCACTGGGCCGATCGACGATTTCTCCGATGCCGACGATGACGGGGATGCGGTCGTCGGCAACGGGGGAGGTTGGCTTTTTCATTCGTTTTTGTTTTCACTTTCCAAGCATGGCAAAAGACGGTTTTCCTCGTCATTGCGAGCGAAGCGAAGCAATCCATCTTGCGGCGGAGCGAGGCGTGGATTGCTTCGTCGCTTGCGCTCCTCGCAATGACGGCTGTGGTTTTGCGTCACTCCGCCATCAGCGCGTTCATGTGCTCGACCGCCTCGACGAAATCCTCCTTGAATTCCTGCACCACGGCGCCTGCGGATTTGACGCTGTCGATCAGGCCGACCCCTTGTCCGACAAAATAGCTGACGAGGTCGCGCGCTTGCGCGTTGCCGGCGGCCGCGGCGCGATCGATCGAGTTGAAGGCGTCGCGGCTGAGGATGCTCTGCAACGGCATCGGCAGCGCGCCGGGGCTATCGGGCCCGTGGTCCCAGGCGTCGGTCCAGACCGAACGCAGCTGCCGCGCGGGCTTGCCGGTGCGGCCCCTGGAGCGGACAGCGTCGCGCGAGGAGGCCGTGATCATCTTCTCGCGGAAGATTTCTGAGGTCTCGGATTCGACGGTGGCGAGCCACACCGAGCCGGTCCAGACGCCGGCCGCGCCCATCGCCATGCACGCAGCCATCTGGCGCCCGGTCATGATGCCGCCCGCCGCCAGCACCGGCACGTCGCGAATATTCTTGATCGCCTTGATCACTTCGGGCACCAGCACCATGGTGGAAACCTCGCCGCAATGGCCGCCGGCCTCGGTGCCCTGTACCACCAGGATATCGACCCCGGCCGCGACCTGGCGCAGCGCGTGCTCCTTGGCGCCGACCAGTGCTGCCACCGGCACGCCGTGCTTCTTGCCCATGTCGATCATCGCCTTCGGCGGCACGCCGAGCGCATTCGCAATCAGCCGGATCGGGTGGCGAAACGAGGCATCGAGCACTTCCAGCGCGCATTGCGCATCGAATGGCTGCGGCTGATTCTTGGGGACGTCGGTCGTCGTCAGTTCGATACCGTATTTCTTCAGCAGGTTGCGGGTGAAGTCGCGATGTTCGTTGGAAATCCGCGCCTCCAGGCTCTTCCAGGTGACGTTCTTTTCGCCGGCGGTCGAAATGTTCTCGGGGATCAGCACATCGAGCCCGTAAGGCTTGCCGTCGACGTGGTCGTCGATCCATTTCAGTTCCTGCTCGATGGTTTCGGGCGTGTGTACCGTCGCGCCAAGCACGCCGAAGCCGCCGGCACGGCTGACGGCGGCAACCACGTCGCGGCAATGGCTGAAGGCGAGCAGCGGAAATTCTATTCCCAGCATGTCGCAGATCGGCGATTTCATGGCTGTGGTCACTCCCCGCTGGCCGCCTTTTCGGCGCGGCTTGTTGTTGGTTTAAATGACAAAGTTCTCCGGCGACGCTAGCCGATCGCGGGCATCGAAGCCAATCCGGTTTGCCCGGCCAAATCTTGCGTGCAGACGCCACGAAATGGGCCGCGCCCAGTGCCGCTTATGGTGCATTCCGTGCGGCAAAATATGCGGTGGCGACCTGCGGTTTTTGTCTCTTGCGCTTTCGCCCTGCCGGTAGAATGCTGGCCGGCAAGAGCAGAAAAATACTTGGGGAGTTCGAATGTCAGCGGTGCATCCCGTTTCCGGCAACTGCCACGCGGCAAGCGCCGGGGCTTACGATGTCGTCGTGGTCGGCGCAGGCTTTGCCGGCATGTACATGCTGCACCGGCTGCGCGGGCAGGGGGGATCGGTCAGGGTCTACGAGCAGGGCGGCGACGTCGGCGGCACCTGGTACTGGAACCGCTATCCCGGCGCGCGCTGCGACGTCGAGAGCATGCAATATTCCTATTCGTTCTCGGAGGAACTGCAGCAGGAATGGAACTGGAGCGAGCGCTACGCGCCGCAGCCCGAGATCCTGAAATACGCCAACCACGTCGCCGACCGGTTTGATCTGCGCTCCGATATTCAGCTCAATACCCGCGTCGATCGCGCAGTCTTCGATGAGGCGACCCGCCTGTGGTCGGTGACGACCTCCGACGGCAAGAACGTAACGGCAAAATACGTCGTGCTCGCTACCGGCTGCCTGTCGAATGCGCGGATGCCCGACATCAAAGGCTTGCCGGATTTCAAGGGCAAGGTCTATCACACCGGCCGCTGGCCGCACGAGCCGGTGGATTTCACGGGCCTGCGCGTCGGCGTGATCGGCACCGGCTCGTCGGGGATCCAGTCGGTGCCGATCATCGCCGAGCAGGCCAGCCAGCTTACGGTGTTTCAGCGCACCCCGAATTTTTCCATTCCGGCCCGCAATGCTCTGTTGACGGCGGAGGAGCGCGAGGCGTATCGCGCAAAATATCCGGAAATCCGCCGCTTCGCGCGCGAGGAGGCGCGGAACGGAATCTATACCGAGATGCCCGACCGCGGAGCGCTGGACGACGGCGACAACGTACGGCGTTCGAAATACCAGGCACGCTGGGAGCGCGGCGGCCTCACCTTCATGTCGGTCTACAACAATCTGGGAGTGGACAAGGCGGCCAACGATACCGCCGCCGATTTCGTCCGCGACAAGATCGCGGAAATCGTCAGGGATCCCGAGACCGCAAAACGGCTGCAGCCCAATAACCATCCGATCGGCTCGAAGCGCATCTGCATCGACACCGACTATTTTGCCACCTTCAATCGCCCGAATGTCGCCCTGGTCGACATCAGGACCAATCCGATCGAGGAAATCACAGCGAATGCCGTGCGCACCAAGGCGGGGGATTACGAGGTCGACGCACTGGTGCTAGCAACCGGCTTCGATGCCATGACGGGTTCGGTGGCAAAGATCGATATCCGCGGCCGCGACGGGCAGACGCTGAACCAGAAATGGGCCGAGGGACCCAAAACCTATCTCGGCCTGATGAGCGCGGGCTTTCCCAATCTGTTCATCATCACCGGCCCCGGCAGCCCGTCGGTGCTCTCCAACATGATCGTCTCGATCGAGCAGCATGTCGACTGGATCACCGGCTGCATCGTCTACATGCGCGCGCACGGCCTCGATACCATGGAGGCAAAGCCGAACGCCGAAGACAAGTGGGTGGCGCACGTCAACGAGGTCGCGCAGACCACGCTCTATCCGCAGGCCAACTCCTGGTACATGGGCGCCAACATTCCGGGCAAGCCGCAGATCTTCATGCCCTATATCGGCGGCGTCGGGGTCTATCGCCAGATCTGCAACGACGTCGCGTCCAAGGGCTATGAGGGGTTTGCGATGACGGCGGCGGAGCCGGCTCAGCAATGCGCGGCGTCGTGATCCGGAGATTTTGAGCGTCAGCGGCACTGCCAAATCTCGTCACGTCCGGGGCTTGTCCGGGGCATCCACGTATTTACATGCAAGTGCATCAAGACGCGGATGACCGGGACAAGCCCGGCCATGACGGCAACAA
Organism: Bradyrhizobium erythrophlei; assembly: GCF_900129505.1. Classification (NCBI taxonomy): domain Bacteria; kingdom Pseudomonadati; phylum Pseudomonadota; class Alphaproteobacteria; order Hyphomicrobiales; family Nitrobacteraceae; genus Bradyrhizobium; species Bradyrhizobium erythrophlei. The sequence continues at coordinate 4,753,065 of NZ_LT670818.1, forward strand.
AGCCAGGAGCCAAAGACGTGACCGACTCATCCCCTTACGTGCCGCCGAAAGTCTGGACCTGGAACAAGCAAAACGGCGGCCAGTTTGCCAGCATCAACCGCCCGATCGCGGGGCCCACGCATGACAAGGAGCTTCCGGTCGGCCGCCATCCGCTGCAGTTATATTCGCTGGCGACGCCGAACGGCACCAAGGTCACGGTGATGCTGGAAGAGCTGCTGGCCGCGGGCTTTAGCGGCGCCGAGTACGACGCCTGGTTGATCAAGATCGACGGCAATCAGTTCGGCAGCGGCTTTGTCGCGGTCAATCCGAACTCCAAGATCCCGGCGCTGATGGACCGCAGCGGGCCGACGCCGATCAGGGTGTTCGAGTCCGGCGCCATCCTGCTGCATCTTGCCGAAAAGTTCGGGGCCTTCCTGCCATCAGGTGGTCAGGAGCGCGCCGAATGCCTGTCGTGGCTGTTCTGGCAGATGGGCAGCGCGCCCTATCTCGGCGGCGGGTTCGGGCATTTCTACGCCTACGCGCCGACCAAGATCGAATACGCCATCGACCGCTTCGCGATGGAGGTGAAGCGTCAGCTTGACGTGCTCGACCGTCGGCTTGCCGATAACGAGTATCTCTCGGGCGGCGGCTATTCGATCGCAGACATCGCGGTGTGGCCCTGGTACGGCGGTTTGGCCAAGGGACTGCTCTATGGCGGGGGCGAGTTCCTGAATGTGCAGGAATACAAGAACGTGCAGCGCTGGACCGACGCCATCGCCAGGCGGCCGGCGGTACAGCGCGGGCGCATGGTCAACCGCACCTGGGGCGAACCCGCCAGCCAGCTGCACGAGCGCCATGACGCCAGCGATTTCGACACCGGGACGCAGGACAAGATCGGAGAGCCGGCCGGAGCCGCGAGCTGATCCGGCCCGACCAAGTACTGCAGGGCGGATTGGCAAACTCAGCCGAAGCTATGCCCCGGATGCCCCTTGGCCGCCGGGAACACCATGCTGTCGTCGGTCCGGCAGTAGCGGTCGGCGAACATGCGGCCCACCGGATGGTAGCGCTCCATGTTCACGCGCATGGTTTTATCATCCCATAGTTCGTCGCGAATGTGGAAATGGATGCCTTCGCCCATGATGAGCTGGCGGTCGCCGTTCACATCGATGGTTTTCCAGGTCTTGCATTCCATCGCCCAGGGCGCGTTGGCCAATCGCGGCACGGCGATTTTGGTCGAGGGGGCCAGCCTTAGCCCGAGATAGCCGGGCTCGCCGATCTCGGGCGGGAAGTCGCCGCTGGAATCGTGCATCGCGCGCGCCAGCGGCTCATCGGCGAGGTTGACCACGAACTCCCCTGTTCGCTGGATGTTGACGACAGTGTCCTTGGGCAGGCCGTCCGGTCCCAGATTGGCGGCGAACATGCAGAGCGGCGGACTCTCGCAGAACACGTTGAAGAAGCTGAACGGCGCGGCATTGACCACGCCCGTGGGTCCGATTGTCGTCACCCAGGCGATCGGCCGCGGCAGGACGAACCCTGTCAGCACCTTGTAGCGCTCGCGGGGGTTTAGGTCGGCGGCGGCATATTCCATTTGCATTCCCTGTCGGGCCAGGATTTTTCATTCAGCCGATCCTCTCCCCGCGAGCGGGAAGAGGGCGAAGACTGGCTACGGCATGCTCAGTTCGTGGCGGCCCACGACCATCCAGTGCACTTCATCGGGGCCGTCGGCGAAGCGCAGATGGCGCACGTCGGTGTACATCTCGGCTAGCGGGGTCCATTGCGAAATACCGGTCGCGCCGTGCATCTGGATCGCCTGGTCGATGATCTTGCAGGCGCGCTCGGGTACCATGGCCTTGACCATGCTGACCCAGATCCGCGCTTCCTTGTTGCCGAGCACGTCCATCGCCTTGGCGGCCTTCAGCACCATCAGCCGCATCGCCTCGATCTCGCAGCGCGCCTGGGCAATGATCTGCAGATTGCCGCCGAGTTGCGCGATCTTCTTGCCGAAGGCCTCGCGGGTCAGGCCGCGCGACACCATCAGATCGAGCGCCTTTTCCGCCTTGCCGATCGTGCGCATGCAGTGATGGATGCGGCCGGGGCCGAGGCGGACCTGCGATATCTCGAAGCCGCGACCCTCGCCGAGCAGCATGTTGTCCCTGGGCACCCTGACATTGTTGAAGCGCAGATGCATGTGTCCGCGCGGTGCATGGTCGTGTCCAAACACGTGCATTGGACCGATGATCTCGACACCGGGCGTGTCCTTGGGGACCAGAATCTGGGACTGCTGCTTGCTGGGGGCTGCGTCCGGATTGGTCTTCACCATCACGATCATGATCTTGCAGCGGGGATCGCCGAGGCCGGAAATGTAGTATTTCTCGCCGTTGATCACCCATTCGTCGCCGACGAGTTTTGCGCTTGTCGAAATATTCTTGGCGTCCGATGAGGCGACATTGGGCTCGGTCATGGCGTAGGCGGAGCGGATTTCGCCGTTCAGGAGCGGCTTCAGCCATTTCTCCTTCTGCGCGGGCGTGCCGACGCGCTCCAGCACTTCCATGTTGCCGGTATCGGGCGCCGAGCAGTTCATGGTTTCCGAGGCCAGCGGGCACTTGCCGAGTTCGGCGGCGATATAGGCGTAGTCCAGATTCTTCAGGCCTTCGCCGGTCTCGGCCTTCGGCAGGAAGAAATTCCACAAGCCCACTTCCTTGGCCCTGGCCTTGGCTTTTTCCAGCACCTCGATCTGGCCCGGGGTAAAGCTCCAGCGATCGGTCTTTTTCTCGCCGAGCCGGTAGAACTCCGCCGCCATCGGGTCGACCGTCTCCCGGATGAACTGCCGCACGTGGTCATAAAGCGGCCGGACCTGCTCCGACATCCGCAAATCGTTGAGTTCGTCCTCCGGGCTGAGAGTGTAGGACGTCGTGCGGGGCACGTAGGCGTGTTTCATGTGGTTCTCCCATTCGGCACAGATCGTTTGTTTCCCGTTCGTTCGGGTCGCGCTGTGCTCGTTGCGGGGAATGTAGACGGCGGTGCGGGCTTTGCACAAGCAGGCGAGGGGCCGCGCCCTTCAAGGACTGCCGGAATAAGCGTTTTCATTTTATTAACACTGCGCTGTCGGCCTGACGGGCCCATTTGGCTGAAAAGGACTTGAAGCGATACCGGCGCGCCCACACATGTGCCCTGTTCCCAAAAATCGTCCGATTCCGGCTGCAAGGTTTGGCTGGAGACAGAACAGGACCCCGTGGAAAAGGAAGCAAAAACCGACGCCGAGCTCGAGGACATGATTCTTCAGAGGCTGTTGATCGGCGGTGTGTTCGTGTCGGTACGCAGAGATGAGATTCTCGGCTGGCGACCGATGGTCGTGACTGCGCCCAAGCACACCAGGAACGCGCAGGAACTCGCCGACAAGATAGCCGCGGAGCTGCGAAAGAAGTTCACGCTGAAGGATTGACGGGGCCGAGCCGGCTGTTGTCGCCGAGCGGGCTTTGCTGGTCGCAGCTATTTACGCGGCGGCGGCAGCGAGTTCGCGCGGGTTCGCCACGTATTCCTTCAGGACCGTGCCCGAGGTGTCGATTTCAGCGAGCGATACGTCGTAGCTCCAGAGATCGGCCAGATGCTGAAGAACGCGCTTCGCATCCGTCTCGTTCAGCTGCGCTCCCTTCACCACGGAATGACGCAACATCAGGCGGCGATCGCCCGCCAGGTCTACGTCGACCACCTCTATGTTGGGGTCGATGTAACCGACGTCGTACTGCCGCGCCAATTCGCTGCGAACCCGGCGATAGCCGCGTTCGTTATGAATGGCGCTGACGAGGACGCCGGCGCTTTCCTTGGGATCGTCATGCAGATGGAATAATCGCAGGCGCCGCATCAGCCGCGGGCTGAGGAACTGGCTGATGAAGCTCTCATCGCGATAATTCGCCCAGATGTCGCGCAGCACCGCCATCACGTCGCCAGTCCCGGCAATGTCCGGAAACCACTCGCGGTCCTCCGCGTCGGGATTGGTGACGATGCCTTCGATGTCCTGCATCATCGCGAAGCCGAGCGCGTAGGGGTTGAAGCCGGAAAAGCGCTGGTCGTCGAACTCGGGCTGAAACACCACATTGGTGTGCGACTGCAGGAACTCGAGGAAATTGCCGTCGGAAATCTGCCCCTTTTCGTGCAGCCGCGTCATGATGCGGTAATGCACATAGGTGGCGGTGCCCTCGTTCATGACCTTGGTCTGGCTCTGCGGATAGAAATACTGCGCGATGTGCCGCACGATCCGGAGCACCTCGCGCTGCCAGGGGCGCAGGCGAGGCGCGGTCTTTTCCAGGAAGTACAACAGATTTTCCTGAGGCATCCCAAGCAGCTTGCGACGCCGCTCGGCGTTCAGCAATTCGGGGCTCTTGATCGGCCCGGTCGGCACGGTTCGCCACAAATCGTTGAATGCGCTCTCCTCGTGCTGACGGCGCTCGCCGGCGCGCTTTTCCTCGGCGCGAAGATCCAGCGTTTTCTTGCCGGGATAGCGGTCGATGCCGTGCGACATCAGAGCGTGCGCCGCATCCAGCGTCTGCTCGACCGCCAGCCGGCCGTGACGCTCCTCGCATTGCGCAATGTAGGTTTTGGCAAAATCGAGATAATCGAGAATTCCGTCGGCATCCGTCCATTGCTTGAAAAGATAGTTGTTCTTAAAGAAATGATTGTGGCCGAACGCCGCGTGGGCGATCACCAGCGCCTGCATGGTCGCGGTGTTCTCCTCCATCAAATAGGAAATGCACGGCGAGCTGTTGATCACGATCTCGTAGGCGAGGCCCATCAGGCCCTTGCGGTAGAACGCCTCCTGGTGGGCGAAATGCTTGCCGAACGACCAGTGCTTGTAGAACAGCGGCATGCCGACCGAGGAATACGCATCCAGCATCTGTTCGGCAGTGATGACCTCGATCTGGTTCGGGTAGGTGTCGAGCCCGAGTTCGGATCGTGCGATCTCCTCGCAGGCATCGTGGATGCGCTGCAGTGTCTGGAAGTCCCAGTCCGCTCCCTCGAACAGGCGCTCGCTTGTTGCGGTCATAACGCGACTTTCTCATGTTTGCGGCGGCGCTGAAAGAGATCGTGAAACACCGGAAAGATCTCGCTTCGCTCGCTGACCTTGCGGATCGACAGCGGCGCTCCGTCGGCGCGCAGACGCTGGTACAGCGTCCAAAGCGAGGAATCGGGCATGTCGAACGTGCTGCCGCCGGTCTCGCCGACCTCAAGGTAGGCGAAAAACTGACTCACCGGCAATATCTTCTCGGTAAGCAGCTGGCTCACCGCAGCGCTGTCCGAATTGGAGTTGTCTCCGTCGGAAGCCTGGGCGGCATAGATGTTCCAGTCCGCGGGGCGAAACCGTGACCGCACGATGTCGTGCATGGCCTCCAGCGCGCTCGACACCAGGGTACCGCCCGACGCCGGCCCGTGAAAGAAGGTATCCTCGTCGACTTCCTCGGCCCGGTCGGTATGACGAATGAAGACGATCTCCACATGCCGATAGCGCCGCGTCAGAAACACGTAGAGCAGCATGTAGAAGCGCTTGGCCAGGTCCTTCATGTGTTCGGACATCGAGCCGGACACGTCCATCAGGCAGAACATCACGGCCTGGGCTACCGGCTTCGGCACGGTTTCAAAGCGGCGGAATCGGATGTCGATCGGATCGATGAACGGAATCCGCCGAAGTTTTGCCTTTAATGCCTCGATCTCGGCCAACAGCACGCTGCGGCGTGCGTCGTCGCAATCGGCGAGTTCAGCCTCAAGCTCGGCTATCGTCTCAGCCCGCGGTCGTTTTAACGCGACCCGCCGAGCCAGCGCGAGGCGAACCGTGCGGCTGACCGAGAGGTTCGCCGGTGAGCCGGAAGTCGTATAGCCGGCCCGGCGAAGCCCCTCGCTCTCCGCCTGGGCGAGCTTGCGCTTGGCGAGATCCGGTAATTCGAGATCGTCGAGGAACAGATCTACGAATTCATCGCGGCTGAGGACGAACCGGAAGGCGTCTTCGCCGTCGCCTTCACCCGCCCCGGATCCCTTTTGCCGGCTTTCGCCGGACCGCGGAAGGATGTCGCCTTCCACGAATTTCTTGTTTCCGGGCAGCACCATGTCGCGGGTGCCGCCTTCGCGACGAAAGCGAGGTTCATGCATCCCGTCGAGCGGGATGCTGACCTCGCCGCCTTCCAGGACGTCCTTGATGTCGCGGTCCTGCGAGGACTTCTTGACCGCGCCCTGAACCAGCGCCTTGGCACGGCGCAGGAACCTTTGGCGGTTCTCCAGGCTCTTGCTGCCCGGATTCAGGCGCCTGTCGATGATATGCATGGCCACTGTTGCATCCGTCCTAGCCGGCTTGCTTCACGCGCATGTACCATTCGACGAGCCGTCGTACCTGACGTTCGGTATAGCCGCGGTCGACCATCCGTTCGACAAACTCGCCGTGCTTCTTTTCGGTATCGCCGTCCTTCTTGGTGCCGAACGAGATCACGGGAAGAAGGTCTTCGACCTGGGAGAATATCCGTTTCTCGATGACTTCGCGGATTTTTTCATAGCTGGTCCATGACGGATTCTTTCCGCTGTGCTGGGCACGCGACCGCAGCGAGAACTTGACGACCTCGTTGCGGAAGTCCTTCGGGTTGGCGATACCCGCAGGTTTCTCGATCTTGGTCAGTTCCTGGTTCAGAAGCTCGCGATTGAGCAGCTGGCCGGTATCTGGGTCCTTGAAATCCTGGTCTTCAATCCAGGCATCGGCGTAATCCACATAGCGGTCGAACAGGTTCTGTCCGTAATCCGAGTAGGATTCGAGATAGGCCTTTTGGATCTCGTGACCGATGAATTCCGCATAGCGTGGCACGAGCTCGGCCTTGATGAATTCGAGGTAGCGCTTTTCGACTTCATCGGGCAGTTGCTCGCGGCGGATCGCGTGCTCGAGCGTATACATCAGATGCACTGGGTCGGCGCCGAGTTCCGTGGTGTCGTGATTGTAGGTAGCGGCGAGAATTTTGAACGCGAAGCGCGTCGAGACGCCATCCATGCCTTCGTCGACGCCGGCGGCGTCCTTGTATTCCTGAACGCTGCGGGCTTTCGGGTCGGATTCCTTGAGGCTTTCGCCGTCATAGACCCGCATTTTTGCAAACACGGTCGAGTTCTCGTGCTTGCGCAGGCGTGACATCACCGAAAAGCGCGCCAATGTCTCCAGGGTCGCCGGCGCACATGGCGCGGAGGCGAGTTCGGATCCCTGAATGAGCTTCTCGTAGATCTTCTGCTCCTCGGTCACCCGCAGGCAGTAGGGCACCTTGATGACGCAAATGCGATCGATGAAGGCTTCGTTGTTCTTGTTGGCCTTGAAGCTTTGCCATTCGGATTCGTTCGAATGCGCGAGAACGACACCGGTAAAGGGAATCGCGCCGATATTTTCGGTGCCGATATAGTTGCTCTCCTGCGTCGCCGTCAGCAGCGGATGCAGCATCTTGATCGGCGCCTTGAACATCTCGACGAATTCGAGAATGCCCTGGTTGGCGCGGTTGAGGCCGCCGGAATAGCTGTAGGCGTCCGGGTCGTTCTGGGCAAAGGTCTCCAGCTTGCGGATGTCGACCTTGCCGACGAGTGACGAGATGTCCTGGTTGTTCTCGTCACCGGGCTCTGTCTTGGCAATCGCAATCTGCCGCAGGCGCGAGGGCTGGATGCGGGCGACGCGGAATTGCGAAATATCTCCGCCGAAGGCTTCGAGCCGCTTGTAGCACCACGGGCTCATCAGGCCGCTCAGCCGGCGGCGCGGAATGCCATACTTTTCCTCGATCATCGGCCCCAGCGTGTCCGGATCGAACAGGCTGAGAGGGCTCTCGAACACCGGACTGAGTTCGTCGCCCGCCTTCAACACATAGATCGGGTGGACCTCCATCAATGACTTCAGCCGTTCGGCAAGCGATGATTTTCCGCCGCCTACCGGTCCGAGCAGATAAAGAATCTGCTTGCGCTCTTCCAGACCCTGCGCCGCATGCCGAAAGAACCCGACGATGCGCTCGATGGTTTCTTCCATGCCGTAGAATCCGGCGAAGGCCGGATAGGCCCGCATCGTCCTGTTCAAAAAAATACGGCCAAGGCGTGGGTCCCTGGCCGTGTCGATCATTTGAGGTTCGCCGATCGCAGCCAGGAGCCGCTCAGCGGCGTTGGCATATCGCATTGGATCGCCCCGACACGATTCCAGATATTCGGCCATCGACATTTCGGTTTCGCTGCGCGCCTCAAAGGAGCGGGCGAAAGCGTTGAACAGAGAATCGTTGTACATGATCCTTCTCCTCATGCGGTTAGCTGAACTACTGGAACGCGAGGCAAAGGTTCCCTATAACCGCCGCCCGTCCCTTCACGAATCAGCACCTAGGCTTGTGGTCGATTGAACACGCGACCGACTTCGCTGCGCAATGCATGGCGCGGGCAGCGACTGGGTTATAAGCAGGCAAATTGCCGAATAATTGGGCGAACCGGTTCCCTTCGCCGAATTTTGAAATGATTTTTGCGGGTGTTACCGCGCTGCAACATCGATTTAAGCTCTAAAAACAGGCTACGGGCAACTACATAAGCCCGATACCCGCTGAATTCCAGACGCGTTCCCTCAGAAAGCGGCGGGATGGTGCGGGCACTCAAACGCACGATCGTGCGTCGAGGGAATCCCAAGCTTCGCATGAATGCTTCGCATCGCCCGGAAGGATGCGATCAAAACGCCGTATAGCCGCCATCGATCACAAGGCAGTCGGCGGTGTGATAGGACGACGCCTTGCTCATGAGATAAACCGCGATGCCGCCGAAATCCTCCGGCTCGCCGAACCGCCGCACCGGTATCCGCGGCATCACATTGGCCACGAATTTCTCGTTCGCCATGATGCCGGCGGTCATCTCGCTCTTGATCCAGCCGGGCAGGATGGCGTTGGCGGTGACGCCCTGGCGCGCCAGTTCGACTGCGAGGGCGCGGCACAGCGCGTTGATCGCGGCCTTGGTCGCGGCGTAATGCTCGTTGCGCGCGGTGCCGAACAGCGAGGCGAGGCTCGAGGTCGCGACCAGCCGGCCGAAACGATCGCCGGCCTCGGCGCGCTCGGTCATGTGGCGCGCGGCGGCCTGGAACACGTGGAAAACGCCGTCGAGATTGGTTGCGAACATTTTGCGCCATTCATCTTCGGTGCGGTCGATGAAGGCGCGCCGTCCGCCGCCGCCGATGCCGGCGTTGGCAAAGCAGCCGTCGACCCGGCCGAAAGCATCCAGCGTCGCCTTCATCGCAGCCTTGACGGAAGCCGCATCGCTGACGTCGCAGATACGGGTATCAACTTTGCCCGGAGCGCCGGCCATGGTCGCCGCTGCGCTCTTGTTCTTCTCGGCATTGCGGCCCCAGATCGAAACGCCGCAGCCGGCCGCGACCAGCGCCTGCGCGATGCCAAGGCCGATGCCGCCATTGCCGCCGGTGATGACCGCGACGCGGCCGGTGAGGTCGAACATGCTCATGAGCGTTTCCAGTCTGGTCCGGCGCGCGTCAGGCCGTGCGTCCGTTGAGGGCCGATGTTCTCTTTACAACCATGGACAAGCCCGTTGAGAAAATCAAATATGGGTTCAAGACCAAAACCCTTTGTGCCGCGAGACGAAATAACGCGGCCCCACAACCCAAGAGGAAACAGATGCAGTTCAAGCACGTCACGCTGGAGTTCGACGGTCCGGTGGCGATCCTCAAGCTCGACCACCAGGAGGTGATGAACGCCGTGTCGATCGACATGCTGGGCAGTCTCGGCGAGGCGCTCGACGAAATCGACGACAAGAAGGCCGAGGTCCGTTGTCTGGTCCTCACCGGCGCCGGGCGCGCATTCTGCACCGGCGCCAATCTGCAGGGCCGCAACAATCAGAAGCCGGGCAGGAGCAATGCCGGCGCGGCGCTGGAGACCGCGTTCCACCCGTTCCTGCGGCGGCTGCGCAACCTGCATTGCCCGATCGTCACCTCGGTGAACGGACCGGCCGCCGGCGCCGGCATGAGCTTCGCGCTGATGGGCGACATGATCCTGTGCGCGCGCTCGTCGCATTTCCTGCAGGCGTTTCGGCGCATCGGCCTGGTGCCGGATTGCGGATCGACCTGGCTGCTGCCGCGGCTGATCGGCAAGGCGCGCTCGGTCGAACTGTCCCTGATGGGAGAGCGGCTGCCGGCCGAGAAGGCGCTGGAATGGGGCTTGGTCAACCGGGTCTATGACGATGCAACCTTAATGGAGGAAACCATGAAGCTCGCGCATGAGCTGGCGAACGGTCCGACGATCGCGCTGTCGCTGATCCGCAAGCTGTATTGGGATAGCCCGGAAAACTCCTTCGAAGATCAGCTCAACCTCGAATACGAATCGCAGCGGATTGCGGGGCGCGCGGAGGATTTCAAGGAGGGCGTCACGGCCTTCCTCGAGAAGCGTCCGGCGAAGTTCAAAGGCAAATGATCGAGGCGCAACTCGGACGCTGCGTCGCCGCCTGGTGTCCGGGCGCGACCGGCGTCACCGGCGCGGCAAAACTCTCCGGCGGCGCCAGCCAGGAGACCTGGACGTTCGCGATCGTGCGCCCGAGCGGCAATATCGGCGCGATCCTGCGCCGCGCGCCGCCGGGTTACGGCGCTTCGCCGTCGCGGGCGGCCGGGCTCGATGCCGAGGCGGTGCTGATGCAGCTCGCGTATGAAGCCGGCCTGCCGTCGCCGCGGGTGCTGCATGTGCTGAAGCCGGAGGACGAACTCGGCACAGGCTTCATCATGCAGCGGATCGAGGGCGAGACCATCGCGCGCAAGATTTTGCGGGACGAGCAATTTGCCGGGGCGCGTCCGATGCTGGCGCGTCAGATCGGCCGGATCGCGGCCGGCATTCACGCTCTCGATGCGGCGAAATTGCCCAGACTTAGGCAGATGACGTCGACAAAGGAGATTGCGGACCTCGAACGCGAATACCGCGGTTTTGACTGGCCGCGACCGGTGTTCGAACTGGCGCTGCGCTGGCTGCGCGATCACGATCCGGGGCCATCGGACGAGGTGACGCTGGTCCATGGCGATTTCCGCCACGGCAACCTCATCATCGGCCCCGACGGCGTGCGCGCGGTGCTGGACTGGGAACTGGCGCATCTCGGCGATCCCATGGAAGATCTGGGCTGGGTCTGCGTCAATTCCTGGCGCTTCGGCGAGATCGATAAACCCGTCGGCGGTTTCGGATCGCGCGAGGAACTGTTTGCCGGCTATGCGGCGGCGGGCCGCCGCGCCGATCCCGAACGGGTGAAATTCTGGGAAGTGATGGGCACGCTGCGCTGGGGCGTGATGTGCTGCGGCATGATGCAGCGCTTTCGCATCGGCCCCGACCATTCGATGGAGCGCGCCATGATCGGCCGGCGCTCGTCGGAAACCGAGATCGATTTGCTGCGATTGCTCGCGCCACGGGAGAAGTGAGATGCAGGACGAACCGACACCTGTCGAACTGACGAAAGCCGTCGCGGACTTCCTGCGCCAGGACATCACGCCCATCATCGAAGGGCATAGCGCGTTCAAGCTGCGGGTAGCGATCAACATGCTCGACCTCGTCACAAGGCAATTGACGCTGGAGCAGGGCAGCGATGCCGCCGAAGCAGCGCGGCTGTCGCAGCTATTGGGCCTGCAGGGTTCGCTGATCGACCTCAATCGCGCTCTGGCCGGCAGGATCGCCGGCGGCGAGCTCGATCTGCAGACGCCGGGGCTGGCGGAGCATCTGTGGCAGACCACGATGGACAAGCTCGCGGTCGATCAGCCGAATTACGCGGCGTACAAGCGGGAGTTGGGGACGAAATCGTAGGTCGGGTCGAGCGCCGCGATACCCCATCAACGTCATTCCGGGATGGTGCGTTAGCACCAGGCCCGGAATCTCGATATTCTCCGATGTGCAACTGCACATCGTAGTTCGATGCTTCGCATCGCCCCGGAATGACAATGACGTCATTTCCCCACCCATTTCGGCGGGCGCTTTTCCGAAAACGCCTTCGGGCCCTCGATATAATCCTGCGACGCCGCCATTGCCTTCACGGCGGGGTATTCGCGCTGCTCGGCGATCGCCTGCTCCAGCGAGACCGCGAGGCCTTTCTGAATGGTCTGCTTGGAGGCGCGGATCGACATCGGCGAATTCTTGCAGATGGTTTCGGCCCAGCGTTCCGCCGCCGCCAGCGCCTCGCCCTGCGGCACCACTTCATTGACGAACCCCAGCTCAAGACCCTCCCTGGCCGAGACGTGGCGCGCGGTGAGGATCATGCCCATCGCGCGCTTCAGCCCGATCTGCCGCGGCAGCCGGTGCAGGCCGCCAGCGAGTGCGGCCAGGCCGACGCGCGGCTCGGGCAACGCGAAGGTCGCGTTTTCCGAAGCGATGATGAGGTCGCAGGCCAGCGCGATCTCAAAACCGCCGCCCATGGCGACGCCGTTGACCGCCGCGATAATCGGCTTGTCGCAGTCGAAGCGCGAGGTCAGTCCGGCAAACCCGCCTTTGTCCCAGCCGCGCTTGCCGCCGGCAGCCTGCCATTTCAGGTCGTTGCCGGCGCAAAACGCCTTGTCGCCGGCGCCGGTGACGATCGCGACCCATTGCTCCGGATCGGAAGAGAAATCGTCGAACACTTTGTCCAACTCGAAATGGGCGTCCGTATGCAGCGCGTTGTACACTTCCGGGCGCGACAGCGTCACGATCGTGACCGGGCCCTTGCGCGTCACTAGCGAGAATTTCAGGTCCATGTTGCTCCCTTTTTGATTTTCTGCGGCGAAGAATATTAGCCGCAATATTAGCGTGTGCCCGCCCTCGGATACCATCCAATTTCGCAAGCGGGGTGCGCATGCCAGGCCTTGTCCGGTTGCTTGACTTGGACGTCGTCTTCTCAGCTTAATCGATCCAGGCTGAAGCGCCTTGTAGCGCCTTAACGCAAATCGACAAGAACGATATCTCCGGGAGAGACCGCCTTGGATTTCAATCTGCCGGCCGATCTGGTCGCCTATCTCGACGAACTCGACCTTTTCATCGCGCGCGAGATCAAGCCGATCGAGCAGGCCGACGACAACATCCGCTTCTTCGATCACCGCCGCGAATGGGCGCGCACCGATTTCGACAATGGCGGACTGCCGCGGCATGAATGGGAAGTGCTGCTGCGGCGGGTGAAGAATCTCGCCGACAGCGCCGGGCATCTGCGCTTCGCAATCCCCAAGCGCTATGGCGGCAAGGACGGCTCCAATCTCTGGATGGCGGTCATCCGCGAGCATTTTGCCTCCAAGGGGCTCGGCCTGCACAACGACCTGCAGAACGAACATTCCATCGTCGGCAATCTGCCGCTGGTGACCATGCTCGACCGCTACGGCCGCGAAGACCAGAAGGCGATGATCGAGGGCTCGATCACGGGAAAATACCGCATCACCTTCGGTCTCACCGAACCCGATCACGGCTCGGACGCGACCCACATGGAAACCCGCGCCGTCGAGGCCACGCGAGACGGTGTCAAGGGATGGGTGATCAACGGCGAGAAGATGTGGACCACCGGCATGCATGTCGCGACCCAATGCGCGCTGTTCGCGCGCAGCAGCGGCAATGACGGCGACGCCCGCGGCATCACCTGCTTCCTGGTGCCGGCCAAGACAAAAGGCGTCAAGGTCGAGGAATACATGTGGACCTTCAATATGCCGACGGACCATCCCCGGGTGAGCTTCACCGACGTGTTCGTCCCGGAGGATGCGCTGTTCGGCGAGGTCGGCCGCGGACTGTCGCTGGCGCAATGTTTTGTCCATGAGAACCGCATCCGACAGGCCGCGAGTTCGCTGGGCGCCGCCGTCTACTGCATCAATGAGAGCGTGAAATATGCGCGCGAGCGCAAACCGTTCGGCAAGGCGCTGGCCGAGAACCAGGCGATCCAGTGGCCGCTGGTGGAGCTGGCGACGCAGGCCGAGATGCTGCGGCTCTTGATCCGCAAGACCGCCTGGGAGATGGACCAGCTGACGCAGGCGCAGGTTGAGCACACGCTGTCCGACCGGGTTTCGATGTGCAATTTCTGGGCGAACCGGCTGTGCTGCGAGGCTGCCGACCGCGCCATGCAGGTGCATGGCGGCATGGGCTATTCGCGCCACAAGCCGTTCGAGCACATCTATCGCCACCACCGCCGCTACCGCATCACCGAAGGCAGCGAGGAAATCCAGAAGCGGAAGGTCGCGGGGTTCCTGTTCGGCTATATGGGGGCGGGGAAGCATTGAGGGCGTCTCGCTTTTCAAACAGCAGATACACGTCCGCGTTCTCGTGGCGGGAGACGCCCGAGGTTTGCGTTTCGTTGTCCCTCGACATAACGAGGGAGCAGGGAATGCCGGATGCGCGCTGCACCCGCGGTCCCGTGTGCAAAGGGCAAAAAGAAAATCGCACACGAGCATACAGGGCAGCGGAGGCGATCCGACATTCCCTGCGCAATGGCTTTACGACTTATATCGCGCTCTTCCCGGAGTATCGGGCTCTCTTGCCTCCGTCGCCTCCCGGAAACTGGCACTCTGCCCGGTTGGGCTTTCGCGCCTCCGAAAGACTTGACGCCAACCACTGAGGCATCGGAACCACACGACTTTGCCGTACGCCTCGGCACCGCTCGTCGGCGCGTCCTGTGATCGCTCACGGAGTTTACCCGCCCTGCGATCCCATCGCGCGCACGATGCCGCCGCGTCCACCGCATCCCATCCCGACGTTCGGTGACGATGGCCAACGCCCCTTCCTCGGGGACAGGATGGGAGGACTCCTAAAGGTGATTTGCCCGACGACGGAAGGAAAATTCTGCCCGTCGGGTTATTTTGTCGCAGCCCCCGGCGTGCGCGAGCCTCAGCACGTAGGGCGGATCGCGATCCGCCGTCCTGGCTATCCGGAAGGCGGACTACGCCTTCGGCTTTCATCGGACCACGCTTTGATCAGCAATGGCGGATCGCGATCCGGCCTACGGACCTAATATTCTCCGCCGCGACGATCCTCTCCGGCAACCTCACTGCATCGCAAAGAGCCATCCACAGAGATTTCAGGTTTCGAAGGGCCCCTTAACTTTTCATTTTCTTTCCAAACACATCCTAAAATCTCGTCCGTCCATTAGCAATCACCGGGACAATAATCGGACGTTTGCAGACGTGATGCGAGGCAAGAGCACAGGAGCACACCGACATGCAGGAAGGTTCGATCGAGCGCGCAGTCACTGTGTTGAGCAGGGTGTGCACTGTGAGCGTCCATCAGAGTTCGAGGAGCGTTTGGATCTGCATCGGCAATTACCACGGTAAGCGGATCGAAACGAAGGACCGAAGCATGAGAGGTGCGATCGGTAGTTGGATTAAGACGGCCAGCTACTGGGGAAACCTCTAGCCCACGGGCCACAGGCAGGGAGCTCGTAGCTCGCGTAGGGCGGGTTCTCTTTAACCCGCCGCTCCACGCGAGATGGCGGGTTAAAGAGAACCGCCCTACGGGCTACGGGCCCTCCCTGCGCCTCGGTTGCCAACGCGAAATGCCTGTTCAACCACAGCCGCCACTCCGCGAAAGCAGAGTATCCAGCAATCGCCGGCGTGCGCGAGCCTCCGGGTCTGGTTCGAGGACGAGATCGTCGCGTGGCAAGACGCGGTTGACGAGTGCAATCCAAACCGCGGTAGGGGAAAGGGCCGAGCCGTGCCTCAAGCTGAATACGGCTGGCGAGCAATGTCCGCTTCAGCGAGGATAACGGAAGCCGAATTTCGGTGCCTTCAGGGCCGTTTTTGACCCAACTCGGTTCGCTGAGCCTGGGTCGCGAACTTGATGTTGCTGCACAATTTCAAAGTCTGGGAGTTGAAAACTAAGCGCGGCACGCTCGCCCTCCTCGACCAGCAATAGCCAACCCGCCGCCCAAGGGCTTGATCGGAAAAAAGTAGGTTTAGCCTCGTCGAGAGGTTAGGATTTAGAGTGGCCCGCTCACCTTTCTCAGGAGGTTCGAACATGGCACGGCACCTTTTCTTCGCGATCACCCTCATAGGCATCGGAGTGCTCCTCAACTCACCGGCAGAAGCGGTGACAGACGCGGCGCAATGTGAGGATCAAACCGCAAATTGCGTGGGCAGATGTGCCAACCCCAATGGTGGGACGGGTCAGAACAAATGCATGTTGTACTGCGGCCGGCAGGTGACCAGATGTTTGATACGCGCGTATCACGCAACTCGGCAGTGGTAGGCGATGACGGGATCGAACCGCCGACATCCACCGAGCTAGCGGAACGGCATTGGTCAGGCGCTCCGCTCGACATCGGTACGTCGCTGCACCGTAGGCAGACGATGGCATCGCAATCGGCAGCGTAGCTGACCGATGTCTGCTTTCGGGGGTAAAACAGAAGTCCCATTTCAAGGGCGTCAGGACCGTTTTTGACCCCAAAGGAGACCAAATAGCTCCACGCCGATGGTGTTCGATTGCTGGCGAGAGCCATGTCGAGAACATCAAACGTCAATAGTTCGATTTCGGTCCGCCATAATAACGGTGCGCATTGGGCTCGACCGTCTCTGTCGCGACGGCCCGATCGTAAGCATTGTAGGCGGAGACCGCTTGCCGGTCTGAGGGGGCGATCGCTTTGGGCCAATACCGCGCGTTCGGTGCGGCCGTGCCCGCAAAAGCCTGTCCTGAGATCGCAACCAGCATCATTATCGATGCGGCTAAGGCGAGATTTTTCGTCATAGTTCTGTTTCCTTGCTGTGTGAGAATCCCCGATCGTTGGGTAATGCGCAGATTTTCGTGGCTGCGCGTTACGACTTGATTTCTGCCGGCGAGAATTGGGTTACAGCCGTAGCGAGCAGCGGAAGCTTTGATCGCGTTGGTCATGCGTTTGCGGTGATTGCGGCCCTCACTATGGGGGCATGCCGGAAACGAATCATCGGAGCCTCTGCGGGCCGTTAGCGACCGCGCCAACCGGGCCGCCCGCACGCACGGCAACGAGGTGATCGAACAAGAACGGCGACTTCCACCTTTGGCACGTTTCGGACCTAGCCCGATGTCCAAGTTGCGTCCGTAATGCGCAGCAAAGCGGACCTCGGTGAGGGAAACGTAGCGGCCTGTACAATCAATCGCGGGCGGCCTACTGCATGGGCGCCCCTCCGAGCGCTGGCGTCTCCGGACCTTCGCCGACCTCCATCGCCGCGTCGTGAACGTGCGCGAGCATTTGGGCTAAATCGCGCATGTCGAACAACGCCCCGCACACAACCATGCGGCTCGATTCCTATATCGCGTTTATGAATGGACGGCTGAATCATGCTCGCATTCCTATGCCGTGATGCGCATCTCCCTGCGATCGGGGATTCTGACACGACAAGGAAACAGAGCCATGACAAGAAATCTCGCGAAAGGTCAGCGTATCGGCCGCACCCCGAAGACCGGCGCCGAGCTGGCAATTTCTCCGCGTCGCGTGATCGTGTTCAAGCCGTCGGCCATTCTGAAGCAGCGGATCAATGGCCACAGCCCCAGTGGCGTTGCGTGAGCAGCTGCGATGGCCGCAAGACGATTGAGCAGCCAAATGAACAAATGGAACACGCTTAAAGTTGCGATGTACGGAGCTTGCCTGGGACTGCTCTACGCAGCCTCTCTGGAGATTGGGCTTTGGACACATCCCGATGTCTACGGGCAAGCCGGTGGCGGACTAATTGGTGGCACTATCGCTGGAGCCATCCTAGGCTTACTTATTTCGGGTTTTCGGAATCTCTTTGTTCGGTTTTTTAGCTGACGCCATCAGCGGGCTTCTATCGTCGTTCGCATGGTGTCCCGAGGCCACTCGCACCGGCTCATTCGCCTTCGCCTTCAGCCCCTGGTGCACCTGCCCGTCGCGATGAAGCCAGCCCGCCTCCCATTATCTCGCCCGAGTGCAGCACGGAGCGCCAATGCATTCCACGCCAAACCCGAGACAAACCGATCCGCGCGATTTCCCTCTGATCGCGCCCGAGGATAAAGAGCTTTCCAATCTGGCGCACGACGCCATGCGCTATTCTTCGGCGCAGACCCGCATGGGGTCCGACTTCTCCGCTGGCCCCCCGATTCCCCCGGTCGATCTGACGTTTCGCCCTGCTGCCGTCAACAACGTCGAAGTCCCGGGCGACCGGCCGTCGATTGGCAGGCGGGCGGTACGCGCCTTCATTCGCTTCCTATGGGTAGCATGCATCGGTGGCGCGGGCGTCGCTTGGCAGTTCTACGGTGATGCGGCCAAACAGATTATCGCGAAGTGGGCGCCGCAGTTCGTCCTGATTTTATCGCCGCCGCGGGAAAACCCAAGGCTCCCCGAGCAACCGACCCCACCTGCCGTCCAGGCGTCCGCGACGAGGGCAGCACCATCGCAACCGGCACCTCTGGCTCAGACCGCCACGGAAGGCGTCGCGCCGACCGCCGCCGCCCTGTCTCCCGAATCAGCGCAGTTGCTCCAGTCGATGGCGCGCGACCTCGCAACCGCAGGGCAAGAGATCGAGCAGCTCAAGACCAGTATTGAGCAGCTCAAGACCAGCCAGGAACAAATGTTCCGCGACGTTGCCGAGGCTTCCGAGCAGAACCGGCGGCCCAACATATCAGCGTCTCCGCCCCGGTCGGCCGCCGCTCCCCCGCACAAGCCGATGCCATTTAGGCCCTCGCAAGCCGCAGCAGCCCCTACGTTGCCGCAGGCCGCTGCACCTTCCGTGCTGCGGCAACCTGAACCGCAACCGCAAGCCACGGCCCAGCCGCAGGTCGAACCAGAGCTGTCATCGGTGCCGCGGCCGCCGATGCCCGTGCACTAGCTAGCACCAGTTCTTTCGCCGCAATTCGCGATCCGGCACGACTCCTAAGTCGAGACGATGCGCCGGGACGGAACGCTGCACGAATTCAATGCAGCTTACAAATCCCGACGCGCGGCGGCGCGGGGCGAGGGGTTCATGGGATTCAATGTTGCGATGGCGCGCCGCGCGCTGATCCCGCAGTATGCTTTGGGACACTATGGCAGACTGTTTGGGGGGCTATGCGATCCCGGCAAGGGGTTGCCCTCATCTCGAATATCCGCCACCAACTGACCGAAGATAGAACGGCTTGCTGTTTCGGCCTGTCAAAATTGTCCACTTCCGAGTTTGGCACTTCTCGCACATGGTTCAATGTCCGACTTGAGTCCGCTATGCGCTGCACAGTGGACATCGACACAAAGCAGCCCTCCGTAGCCAGTGATGCGCGTCCGGTCACACCCGCGCCTCAGCTGCCCTAGCCTAAAGCGTCATTATGAACCAGGGTCTATTGGGGCCTGCCTCATTCGGGCGAGCCTTTTTCTTTTGCGTGCAAATCCCGCAAGCATCTCATTCGTATTGCCGGGACGACGTGGAATGCTAATTCACCTGCCGCTCCTTGCCCTCCCAATAGGGATCGCGCAGATGCCTGCGTAAAATCTTCCCCGATGGGTTGCGCGGCAGCGCCTCGATGAAGTCCACCGATTTCGGCGTCTTGAAACCGGCGATTCGTTCGCGGGTGAAGTTGATGATGTCGGTGGCGGTCGCGCTCTTGCCCTGCTTCATCACCACGATCGCCTTGACGGCTTCGCCCCATTTCTCGTCGGGAATGCCGATCACCGCCACCTCGGCGACATCGGGATGATCGCAGATCGCGCTCTCGACCTCGGCGGGGTAGATGTTCTCGCCGCCAGAGATGATCATGTCCTTGATACGGTCGTGGATATAGAGATAGCCGTCCTTGTCGAGGTAGCCGGCATCTCCCGTGCGCAGCCAGCCGTCGGCGCCGAGCGTCCGGGCGGTGGCTTCAGGAAGGTTCCAGTAGCCGACCATGTTGGAGCCGGAGCGGGTGGCGATCTCGCCGACTTCGCTCGGCGGCAACCGGTTGCCATTGACATCGAGGATCGCAAGTTCGATGCCCGGCAATGCCTTGCCGGCCGAGCGCATCCGGTCCAGTCCCTCGACATGGTCCTCGGGCGGCAGCGCCACGATGGTGCCGGTCGTTTCGGTCATGCCGTACATCTGCACGAAGCCGCATTTGAACACCTCGATGCATTCCTTCAGGAGTGCCGCCGGAATCGGCGAGGCGCCATAGAGCATGTATTTCAGCCGCGAGAAATCAACCTGGCGCGCGCGGGGTTGCCGCACCACGAACTGCATCGCGGCCGGCACCATGAACAATTTTGTAATTCCGGACTGCTCGAAGAAGTCCAATATCCTGGTGGGATCGAACTCCCTGGCGATCACGCCTTTGGCGCCGTGATAGAGGCCCATCACCCCCCAGCCGGAGCCGCCGATATGGAAGATCGGCATCGCCACCAGCGAGACGTCGTCCTGGGTCCATTTGTTCCAGTCGGGCCTTTCGTCCTTGCCGGCTTCTACAAGGTTGAGGAAATTGGCGTGCGACAGCATCGCGCCTTTGGGCTTGCCTGTCGTGCCGGATGTATAAAGCTGGATGGCGATGTCCTTGCGCTCGATATCGACCTTCGGATCGTCGCCGCTCTGCGCGTCCCGCCACGCGGTGTAGTTCAAAAAGCCCGGCGCGCTGCCTTCGGTCGCGATGAAGGTGCGCACATCAGGCAGTTGCGGCCTGATCCTGTCGATCAGGCCGGTAAATTCAGGCCCGACGAACAGCACGGGCGCCTTGCAATCCTCGACGATGAAGGCGATCTCGGGCCCGGCCAGCCGCCAGTTCACCGGCGCCATCACCATATTGGCCTTGATCGCGCCCATCAGCAGCTCGAAATAGATGTCGCTGTTCTTGCCGAGATAGGCGATGCGCTCGCGCGGTTTCACGCCTTGCGCCTGCAACGCGTTGGCGACCCGGTTGGTCAGGACGTCGAACTGGGCAAAGCTGGTCTGGCGGCCCTCGAATTCGTAGACGACCGCATCGCCGCGGGTCTTCGCCCGCGCGCGCACCATATCGGCAAGGTTTGCCGGCACTTCGATGTCGGACATGTCGCTCCCGGACGTTTTGTCTTTGGTTGCGGCAATACTGGCGTCGTTGCGGGCCAAAGACAATACGGGAGGCTGGCATTCCCCGGATGCTGCGCGCGCGTTGGCGCTGCGCAGCATCCGGGGTCTATCGTTGTGCTACGAGGTGGGTCCCGGCTCCGAGTTCATCGCTTCGCGCTGCACCGCGTCCGGGAGACGATACCTTTACCCCCTTGCGGCCCGGTCCTTCTCGTTCTGCGCCTTGATCGAGTCGCGTGCCGCGGTCCAGTCGGCGTCTTTCCAGTCGCGCAGCTGATAGAAATTGCCGCCCATGGCCAGACCTTGGGCGCCGTCCATGGCGATGGTCTCGCCGTTGATCCAGTCGCAGCCGCCTGAAATCAGGAACACCGCGAGGTTTTGCAGTTCTTCCATCTTGCCGACCCGGCCCATCGGGTTCAGCGCCTTGGTGCGCGCGCCGGCCTCGTCGCCAGGTTTTATTCTTTTGCTCATGCCCTCGGTCGGGATTTCGCCGGGCGCGATGGTGTTGAGCCGGATGCCGTAATGGCCCCATTCCGTCGCCAGCGACATAGTCATGGCGTGGATCGCGGACTTGCTCATCGCCGAGGGCACCACATAGGGGCTGCCGTTGCGGACCCAGGTCACGGTGATCGACACCACATTGCCGGGCTGCTTCAAGGCGATCCAGCGCCTGCCGACTGCGTGCGTCACATAGAACGTGCCGTGCATGACGATATTGGCGACCGCGTCGAAGCCGCGCGGCGTCAGATCCTCGGTGCGCGAGATGAAATTGCCGGCGGCGTTGTTGATGAGGTCGGTCAGCGGGGCGTCACGGAAAATCGTCTCGATCATCTCGTCGACCGCCAGCGCATTCCGAATGTCGACGCCGTGGCTGGTGACCCGGCCGCCATAGAGGTCCATCAGTTCGGTCGCGGTTTCGTCGCAGACGCCTTTGCGTCGGCCGCAGATATGAACCTCGGCGCCGAGTTCGAGGAAGCGCGCCGCCATCGATTTGCCGAGCCCGGTGCCGCCGCCGGTGACCAGGATGCTCCGGCCTACAAGAAGCTTTTCATTGAACATGGGGTTTCCGCCTGAAGGGATTGTCTGTTAATTGGTTGATTGACTAAATCCGGACAAGGCCGTTCTGTAAAGCAGAACCATAATAAAGAAGCGCAGGGAGAACCGTCCATGGATGATCGCGTCTCGGTCACGATTTCGGAGGGCGTCGCCGATGTCCGCCTGGTGCGGGTGGACAAGATGAATGCGCTCGATGCCGCGATGTTCGAGGCGCTGGTCGCCACTTCCGAGCGGCTTTCCCGCGAAAAAGGCCTCCGGGCGGTAGTATTGTCCGGGGAGGGACGGGCGTTTTGCGCCGGTCTCGACATGGGGCGGTTCGCCGAAATGAAGGAAAAGGGCGGCAACGGCATCGCCGGCGGCGAAAAGCGCGACCTTTCGGCCCGCACCTATGGGCTGGCCAATTTCCCGCAACAGGCGGTATGGGGCTGGCGACAGCTTCCGGTACCAGTGATCGCGGCGATCCAGGGCGTGGCGTTCGGCGGCGGCTTTCAGCTCGCGCTCGGCGCCGACATGCGATTTCTCAGTCCCGACGCGCGGATGTCGATCATGGAGATCAAGTGGGGCCTGGTGCCGGATATGGCGGGGACGCCAATCCTGGCGAGCCTCGTGCGGGACGATATCCTGCGCGAGCTGACCTATACCGGGCGGATCTTTTCGGCGCAGGAGGCGATGGGTTTTGGCCTCGCCACGCGCATCTGCGACGATCCGCGGGCTGCAGCCTTCGAGGTCGCCCGCGAGATCGCGGGAAAAAGCCCGGATGCGATCCGCGCCGCCAAGCGCATGCTGAACCATCTCTCCCTTGATCCCGGCCCGGCGCTGCTTGCGGAGTCCGTCGAGCAACAGAAGCTGTTGGGTAGTCCGAACCAGACCGAGGCGGTGCGCGCCAACATGGAAAAGCGCACGCCGCGCTTTGCGGATATTGGATAACGACAAACCCTCATCCCTGCGTAACGGCTTCGCCGTTATCGCTGGAGGAGCGGCGTCTTCGCCGCGTCTCGAAGGATGAGGCCTGTGGCCCCTCATGGTTCGAGACGCGCGAAGACGCGCTCCTCACCATGAGGACGTCTTAGCCGACGAGAGATCGGAAAGAGACAATGACAGCGCAGCAGCTCTTCCCCGGCATCATCAGCGGCGGGCGGCGGCGCGGCCATGCCGAGGTGGCGGGTCGCGCCGCGCGCTTGGCTGGCGGCTACGAGGGGCTGGGCGTCAAGTCGGGCGACAGCGTCTGCATCCTCATGCGCAACGACATCGCCTTTATCGAGGCGGCCTATGGCGCGATGCAGCTCGGCGCCTATGCGGTGCCGGTGAACTGGCACTTCAAGCCGGAGGAGATCCATTACATCCTCTCGGATTCCGGCACCCGCGTCCTGGTCGCCCATGCCGACATGCTGCATCAGTTGCGGGACTCGATTCCCGAAGGCGTCACCGTGCTCAGCGTGCCGACGCCACCGGAAATCCTGAGCCATTACAAGATCGATTCCGATACTCTCGCCGCGCCCGATTTCGCCATCGACCTGGAATCCTGGCTGGAACAGCAACAGCCCTATGGCGGACCGGCGCGGCCGCAGCCGGCGAACATGATCTACACCTCCGGCACGACGGGGCATCCGAAGGGCGTGCGCCGCCACGCGCCGACGCCCGAGCAAAGCGCCTCCGCGGAGCGGATGCGCGCTTTGATTTACGGCCTGAGGCTGGGCGCGCGGGCGCTGTTGCCGGGGCCGCTCTATCACTCCGCGCCGAATTCCTTCGGCCTGCGCGCCGGCCGTCTCGGCGGCGCGCTGGTCCTGATGCCGCGGTTCGAGCCCGAAGAGTTCTTGCGGCTGGTCGAGGCCGAGCGGATCGACACCATTTTCATGGTGCCGACCATGTTCATCCGCCTGATGAAATTGCCCGAGGCGGTGCGCGGGAAATACGACATGTCTTCGCTGCATCACGTGATCCATGCCGCCGCGCCCTGTCCCGCCGCCGTCAAGCGCGCGATGATCGAATGGTGGGGGCCGGTGATCCATGAATTCTACGGCTCCACCGAATCCGGCGCCGTCACCTTCGCCAATTCGGAGGACGCCCTGAAAAAGCCCGGCACCGTCGGCAAAATCGCGCCGGGCGCCGAGCTTCGCTTCGTCGGCGAGGACGGAAAGATGTTGCCGCAGGGCGAGATCGGCGAGATCTATTCGAAGATCGCGGGCAATCCGGATTTCACCTATCACAACAAGCCGGAGAAGCGCGCCGAGATCGACCGCGACGGCTTTATCACCTCCGGCGATATCGGTTACCTCGATGAGGACGGCTATGTCTTCATCTGCGACCGCAAGCGCGACATGGTGATTTCAGGCGGCGTCAACATCTATCCTGCCGAAATCGAGGCGGCGCTGCACGCGGTTCCCGGCGTGCACGATTGCGCCGTATTCGGCATTCCCGACGAGGAATTCGGCGAGGCGCTGATGGCGGTGGTGGAACCGCAAGCAGGGGTGACGCTCGATATCGCGGACATCCGCACGCGGCTCAAGACTTCGCTCGCCGACTACAAGGTGCCAAAACACATCGAAATCCTCAAAAACCTCCCGCGCGAGGATTCCGGCAAGATCTTCAAGCGCAGGCTGCGCGACCCCTATTGGGAGCGGGCCGGGCGGCGGATCTAGGAGTCTTTCGCGCCGGCTTTCGCCGGGGCGATGAAGATCGCCTCCATCTTTATCTTGCGCTGCGGCAAAAAAGTTGCAGACTCCGGATTGCCGGGCAGCTTCTGGAGGATCTCGCCGTGTCACCCCAGATCATGCCTTCCGAACCCGAGTTGCGGTCCAATCGCGCTGAGGAAGCTCAGGCGCTTGAGGAGGATACCCGGCTGCGGAATGACATCCGGCTGCTCGGGCGCATCCTTGGCGATACCGTGCGCGACCAGGAGGGCGCCGGTGTGTTCGACCTCGTCGAGCGCATCCGGCAGACCTCGATCCGGTTCCACCGCGACGACGACAAGCCGGCGCGGCGCGAGCTTGAGATCATCCTCGACAGCATGTCGACCAGCCAGACCGTGCGCATCGTGCGCGCCTTCAGCTATTTTTCGCACCTCGCCAATATCGCCGAAGACCAGAACAACATCCGTCAGATGCGGGCGCGCTCCGCCGCCGGGGGGGCACCGCACCCGGGCACGCTGGCGCTGACGCTGTCGCATGCGCGCGCCACCGGCATCAGCCCGGCCGATCTGCGCAAATTCTTCGCCTCAGCCCTGGTCGGCCCGGTGCTGACAGCGCATCCCACCGAAGTCCGCCGCAAGAGCACCATCGACCGCGAGATGGAGATCGCAGCGCTACTGGATCGGCGCGAACGCGTCCAGTTGACGCCGGAGGAAATAGCGGCCAGCGACGAGGAGCTGCGCCGGGAAGTGCTGACGCTGTGGCAGACCAATTTGCTGCGCCGGACCAAGCTCACCGTGCTCGACGAGGTCGCCAATGGCCTGTCGTTCTATGATTACACCTTCCTGCACGAGGTGCCGCGGCTGCATTGCGCGCTGGAGGACCGGCTGAACGAGGCCGACGGCGCGAAGGCGGAGCTGGCGTCGTTCCTGCGCATGGGAAGCTGGATCGGCGGCGATCGCGACGGCAACCCGTTCGTGACGGCGGAGGTGATGCGCGGAACGCTGCGCCTGCAGTCGAGCCGGTTGATGCACTATTATCTCGAGGAACTGCACGTGCTCGGTTCCGAACTGTCGCTTGCCGCCCATCTCGCCGACATCTCCAAGGATTTGCGCGCGCTTGCCGAGCGCTCGCCCGATACCTCGCCGCATCGAAGCGGCGAACCGTATCGGTTGGCGGTGTCCGGCATCTACGCCAGGCTCACCGCTACCGCCGCGCGGCTGGATGTCGCGATCACCCGGGCGCCGGTCGGTGAAGCCGCGCCCTACGCCGACGTCGGGGAGTTCAAGGCCGATCTCGATACGCTCCACCGCTCGCTGATATCGAACAAATCGGGCGTGATCGCGCGGGGCCGGCTGCGGCAGTTGCGCCGCGCCGTGGATTGTTTCGGCTTTCACCTCGCAAGCCTCGACATCCGGCAGAATTCGGCCGTGCACGAGCGCACCGTCGCCGAGCTGATCGACGCGGCGATGCCCGGCATGTCCTATCTGGCTCTGAACGAAGAGGCGCGGATCGCGCTTCTGATGGGCGAGCTGCGCAATACCCGCCCGCTGACGTCGTCCTTCGTGAAATACAGCGAGGAGACGCTGGACGAACTCGCGGTGTTGCATGCGGCGGCCGAAGCGCACGCCAAGTTCGGTGCCGACACGATTCCCCAATGCATCATCTCGATGTGCAAGGGGGTCTCCGACATGCTGGAGGTCGCGCTGCTGCTGAAGGAAGTCGGGCTGGTCGACCCGTCCGGCCGCAGCGCGATCAACATCGTGCCGCTGTTCGAGACGATCGAGGATCTGCAGGCCTCCAGCGCCATCATGGACCGAATGCTGTCGCTGCATGATTATCGCAAGCTGGTGGACAGCCGCGGCGCCGTGCAGGAAGTGATGCTCGGCTACTCCGACAGCAACAAGGATGGCGGTTTCGTCACCTCGGGCTGGGAGCTCTACAAGGCCGAGATCGGCCTGGTCGAGGTGTTCGAGCGCCACCATGTGCGGTTACGGCTGTTTCACGGCCGCGGCGGTTCGGTCGGCCGCGGCGGCGGGCCGAGCTATGACGCCATCATCGCCCAGCCCGGCGGAGCGGTAAACGGCCAGATCCGGATCACCGAGCAGGGCGAGATCATCTCCAGCAAATACTCCAACGCCGAGGTCGGCCGCAATAATCTGGAGATCCTAGCCGCCGCCACGCTGGAAGCGAGCCTGCTGCAGCCGCGGCACAGCGCGCCGCAGCGGGAATATCTCGAAGCTATGGACCAATTGTCGGCATTGGCTTTCAGGGCTTATCGCGGCCTGGTCTATGAGACCGAAGGCTTTGCCGAGTATTTCTGGAATTCCACCGTCATCACCGAGATCGCCACGCTGAACATCGGCAGCCGGCCGGCGTCGCGCAAGAAAACCCGCGAGATCGAGGACCTCCGCGCCATTCCCTGGGTGTTCAGCTGGGCGCAATGCCGGCTGATGCTGCCGGGATGGTATGGCTTCGGCAGCGCGGTCGAGGCCTGGATCAAGCAGTATCCCGACAAGGGCATGCCGTTCCTGCGCGAACTCTACCGCGAGTGGCCGTTCTTCCGCACGCTGTTGTCGAACATGGACATGGTGCTGGCGAAAAGCTCGATCGCGATCGCCTCGCGTTACGCCGAACTGGTGCCGGATGAGGCGTTGCGCGAAAAAATCTTCGGGCGCATCCGCCAGGAGTGGCAGACCTCGATCGAGATGCTGCTGGACATCATGGGGCAGGAGCGCCTGCTGCAGGGCAATCCTTTGCTGGAGCGTTCGATCCGCAACCGTTTTCCCTATCTCGATCCCCTGAACCACGTCCAGGTCGAGCTCTTGAAGGAGCATCGCGCGCAAAATCCCGACGAGCAGGTGCTGCGCGGTATCCAGCTCACCATCAACGGCATTTCGGCGGGGCTAAGGAATAGCGGGTAATTGTCATTCCGGGGCGCGCGTCAGCGCGAACCCGGAATCTCGCAATTCCGGGTCCACGCGAAGACGCGTGCCCCGGAATGACGATAGTAGCCAGCAGGAAGCCGGTTACGGCTTCAGGGCGCCTTGCGCACTCGTGTACACGGCATAGAGCGATGTCGAGCCGCAGATGTAGAGTCTATTTCGTTGCTGACCGCCGAAGCACAGGTTGGCGACAGTTTCCGGTATGTGGATCTTGCCGAGTAGATCGCCGTCACGCGTGTAGCAGCGCACGCCGTCCTCGTTCGGATCGCCCCAACCCACGGAGCACCAAACATTCCCGTCGGTGTCACAGCGCATGCCGTCGGTAATGCTGGGCTTGGGCATTTCCGCGAAGACTTTGCTGTTTGAAACTTTTCCGGACCCGACATCCAGGTCGAACGCGCGGATATGCGACGGGTTGTCCGGGCCATCCGTGAATCCGGTGTCGATGACATAGAGCTTCTTCTCGTCAGGCGACAGCGCAATGCCGTTGGGCTCGACGAAGTCATCGACGACAACCTTGACGTCACCGGATTTCGGATCCACCCGGTAGACATTATGCTTTTCCTGCTCAGGCTCGGCTTTGACGCCCTCATAATAGCCGCCGATGCCGTAGACGGGATCGGTGAACCAGATCGAACCATCGGAAGCGACAACCGCGTCGTTCGGCGAGTTCAGTTTCTTGCCATTGTACTTGTCGGCGATGATGGTGATCGAGCCGTCCAGTTCGGTCCGGGTGACCCGTCGGCCGCTATGTTCGCACGTGATCAGGCGTCCTTCCCGATCAATGGTGTTGCCGTTCGAGTTCATCGACGGCTGGCGGAATACGCTGAGGTGACCGTCATCCTCCGAGAAGCGCATGATGCGGTTGTTGGGAATGTCGCTGAACAGCACGTAGCGGCCAGCCGGGAAGTAGACCGGGCCCTCGGCCCAGCGCGTCCCGGTCGCGACGCGCTCAACCGCCATAGTGCCGGCAAAGGCCGGGAAACCGGCAGGTCCGAACGAAACCTTGGGGTGGGCAGACTCCAAGTGAGAATCCGGATAGCGGCTTCCCGTTAGCGGTCCCAAGGGCAGTGGATCGGTCGACTGGGTTGGCGAGCCCAATTGGCCGAACGGCGCGACGGTCGCCGCAGAGGCCGCTTTCACGGTCACCGCCGTGACGGCTAACGTCGCCGCGCCCTTGATCAGGTTGCGGCGGTCGAAACCGCTGGATCCGCCTTTGTCTGGATGTTCGGGAAAGGTCAGTGGGGTTGTCATGATTTCCTCCCATGTTTTTTGTTGGGAGGAAATCATGTGCCCGCAATCCGGCATAAAGCGGGCGGACAACCAGAGATAGACCGGCTTTCGATCCTTAGATTGCGTCCCAGTTGAAAATATCAGCCGAACGGTCGAGCTTGTAGAACGACGATTTCAGCGCCGGCATGCCGTGCTCGGCGATGGTCTGCGGGGTCCAGCCTTCACCGCGATGGATCGAGCGCAACGGGCGCGACTGGCTCATCAGGAAGATCTCGTTCATGCGCACCGCGAAGATCTGCCCGGTGACGTCCTTGGCGGCGTCGCTGAGCAGGAAGGCGCAGATCGGCGCGATCTTTTCCGGCCCCATCTGCTGGATTTTTGCGACACGCGCTTTCTCGGCCTCGGTTTCGGTCGGAATGGTGCCGATCAGCCGGCTCCAGGCGAACGGCGACACGCAATTCGAGCGCACGTTGAAACGGTTCATGTCGAGCGCGATCGATTTCGACAGGCCGACGATGCCGAGTTTCGCGGCGGCGTAGTTGGCCTGGCCGAAATTGCCGACCAGGCCCGAGGTCGAGGTGAAGTGGACGAACGAGCCGCTCTCCTGTTCGCGGAACAGCCGCGCTGCGGCATGCGAGACATAGAACGACCCCATCAAATGCACCTTGATGACGGATTCGAAGGCGTCGATGCTCATGCGATGGAAGATCGCGTCGCGCAGGATGCCGGCATTGTTGACGACGCCGTCGAGCTTGCCAAAGCTGTCGACCGCCGTCTTGACGATCTTGCTGGCGGGAATCGCTTCGGCGACGGTCTCGAAATTCGCCACCGCGGTGCCGCCGCGCTGCTTGATTTCCTCGACCACTTCCTCGGCGGGCGAGGCGCTCGATCCCGAGCCGTCGGCGGCGCCGCCGGGATCGTTGACCACGACCTTTGCCCCCTCGGCCGCGCAGAGCAGGGCGATTTCCTTGCCGATGCCGCGCCCGGCGCCGGTAACGATGATGGATTTGCCTTCGAGTGATTTTGTCATGTTGCTTTCCTGTCCTGTTTTCCGAGGCCAAAGCAGGCAGCACTCGTCATGCGCGGGCCTGACCCGCGCATCCATCCGTCTTCGCAAAAAAGATGGATTGCCGGGTCAAGCCCGGAAATGACGAAGTGTAGGCTGTGCCCGAAACCGCCCATTTCTAGTTTTGGTTGGTAAAAATGATCGTGCCCGACGCGGCGAACATGCCGCCGACGCCGTGGCAGACCGAGATTTTTGCGCCCCGAACCTGCGCCGGCGCGATGCCGCGCATCTGCCGCACGCTCTCCTGCAGCGCGTACATGCCGTACATGCCCGAATGCATGTAGGAGAGGCCGCCGCCATTGGTGTTGAGCGGCAGCTTGCCGCCGGGGCGGGTGTTGCCATCGGCGATGAATTTGCCGGTCTCTTCGTGCGGCATGAAGCCAAGATCGCCGAGGCCGTACAGCGGCAGATGCGCAAAGGCGTCATAGATCATCAAATGATCGACGTCCTTGTGCGCAATGCCGGCCTCCTTGAACGCCAGTGGGCCCGCGACCTTGAACGCGCGCGAACTGTCAAAAGTCCGCATCTGGCTGACCATCGGCGTCTCCACGCTCTCGCCGCTGCCGAGGATATAGACCGGTTTCCTTGGAAAGTCCCTGGCGCGGTCGGCGGAGGTCAGGATCAGCGCGCCGCCGCCGTCGGTGACGAGGCAGCACTGCAGGATGCGGAATGGGTAGGCGATCATCTTCGAGTTCAGGACGTCCTCGACCGTGATCGGCGCCTTCATCGTGGCGCGCGGATTCTTCGCCGCCCATTCGCGCTGCACCACGGCGACCATGGCGATCTGCTCATGGGTAATGCCGTGGGTCTTCATGTAGCGCAGCACGGGGATCGGAAACATGCTCGGCGGTCCGTAGACGCCGAACGGCGACTCGAACTGGCCGTTGAGGCTGTCGGCCGGCGTGAAGCGCGGCTGTTTGCCGATCATCGACTTGCCGCTCTCGGCGTGGGTGATCAGCACGGTCTTGCACAGACCAGCCTCGATCGCGGCCGCGGCGTGGCGGACATGCAGCATGAACGAGCAGCCGCCGACCGAGGTGCCGTCGACCCAGGTCGGCGTGATGCCGAGGTAATGGGCGATCTGCTGCGGCGCTTCCACCGCGGTGGCGATGCCGTCGATGTCGGAGAGTTTCAAGCCGGCATCGGCGATGGCATTGAGCGCCGCATCCGCGTGCAGCTGGATCTGCGACATGTTGGGAATGACGCCGAGTTCGGTGGTTTCGGCAGCGCCGACGACGGCGACCTGATTTCTTCGCATGGTGCTCAGCCCTTCGCCGGACGGAACAGGGGAAGGGTGATCTTGTCGTCGAGCTTCTCGAAGGCGACTTCCAGCTTCATGTCGAGTTCGAGCGCTTCCGGCGTCTGCGGACAATCGATGATGTTGCTCATCAAGCGCGGACCTTCGTCGAGCTCCACCACGGCAATGGCGTAGGGCGGCGTAAAGCCGGGCGCGGCGGGCCGGTGGTTGATGACGTAGCTGTAGAGTGTGCCCTTGCCGGACGCCTTGAACACGCTGACCTTGCGGCCGCCGCAGCCCGGACAGAATGGGCGCGGCGGGAAATAGACGTTGGCGCAGGCATCGCAGCGCTGCAGGCGAAGCTCGCCCGCCTGGGTGCCGTCCCAGAAATGCTGGGTCTCCGGCGTAGGTTTTGGTTTCGCACGCGCTGGTTCAGCCATCTCGTCGTTTCCTCTCCTGGGCGTGCGGATCCGGCTCCGGCCCGCTGGTTTCGATCTTGATGCGACATTGGACGGCCCGGCCTCAACGGTCCAGCGGACCCCTTGCATGCCGCGTATTCCGGCGCACGCACTATTGCCCGGGCCGGGAAGCTTGTATCGCTATCGCTGCTCGCGGTAGATTGCCGGCGAGAACGAAGAAAATCGGGAGGAATCGATGTTGAAAATCACGGGCGCGGTGCTGGCCGCAGGTCTGGCGTGTGCCACCCAGGCCCTTGCCGCCGACGCACCGGCCGAAATCAGGATCGGCACGCTCTATGCCTCCTCCGGACGCTTCGCCTCGATTTCGATGCCAGTGCACAGCGCGCTGAAACTCTGGGCAGAGCAGAAGAATGCCGAGGGCGGGGTCTATGTGAAGGCGTTCGACAGGAAGATCCCGGTCAAGCTCGTCGCCTACGACGATCAGAGCAACACTGCCACAGCTTCCACGCTCTACAATCAGCTGATCACGCAGGACAAGGTCGATCTCCTGGTCGCGGATTCCGGTTCGGTTTTGACGGCGCCGGCGGTCGCAATCGCGCGCGACCACAAGATGTTCCTGTACGACCAGACCGGCACCGGGGCGAGCTTCTTCTCCAAGGACAATCCCTACATCGCGCTGATGGCGGACCCGGTTTCGACCGTCTGGCCGAAACCGGTCGCCGACTTCGTGTCGCATGACGGCCCGGGCCTCGGCATCAAGAAGATCGCGATCCTCTATTCGACCAACGAGTTCACGGGCACGCAGGCCAACGCCTTCCGCAAATTTGTCAAGGACTCCGGCGCGCCGATCGAGATCGTCTACGATCAGGGCGTTCCGACCGAAACCACCAACTATACCGTCATCATCAACAACATCGCCAATACGCAGCCGGATGCGGTGATCCACTTCGGCTACGCGCCGAACGACATTGCGTTCCTGCGCAACGTCGCCGACGTCGGCGTCAACTTCAAGATGCTGTTCTCGATCTATGCGGGGCTCGAGACGGAACTGCTCGAGAAGAACGTCGGCGAGAAGGGCCTGGAATATGTCTACACCTATGTGCCGCCATCCGAACTCGAATATCCCGTCGAATTCGGCATGAGCATGAAGGATTACAAGGCCGCCTGGGACAAGAAATATTCCGACGGCAAGGTCGAGTTCGGCTTCAACGCGGTCGCCGGATACACCACCGGGCTCGTGATCGAGAAGACGCTTTCGGTCGCGACCAGCCTCGATCAGATGGAGCTGCGCCGGGCGACGTTCAGCCTGTCCGGAAACCTCAAGACGCTCGACGGCACCTTCGCGCTCGACGAGATGGGCGGCCAGATCGGCGAATTGACACCGCTCGGGCAGCTCAGGCTCGACGATAACGGCCACATCAAGTTCGTCTCGATCTATCCGCACGAGACCGCTACCGGCAAGCCGGTCTATCCGCGTCCATGAAACCATCGCAGAACGGCAACCGGCTGGCGGGAGCCAAGCGCCGATGCTGATTTACGCGCTCGTCGCCGGCGTGCTGTTCGGTCTGTATTTCAGCCTGGTCGGCATCGGCCTCAATCTCGTGTTCGGCGTCATGCGCATCGTCAACCTTGCGCATGGCGACATCCTGATGCTCGGCGCCTTCGTCGCTTTCGGCGTCGTGACGCTCGCCGGCATCGATCCCTTGTTCGCGGTGCCGCTAGCCTTCGTGCTGTTCGTGCTCGCGGGCCTGTTGCTCTATTGGGTGCTGGTGCCGCGGCTGCAGGGCTCGGTCAATCCGGAAATGCTGTCGATCATCCTATTCTTCGGCCTCTCGCAGGTGATCGAAGCCGTCATGACGATCTTCTTCGGCACCAGCGAGCGCTCGATCCAGAGCCGCATGCTGGGCACGGTGTTTTCGACCATCAGGATCAAATTGTTCGGCGGCAAGCCGGGCGCGAGTGGGCCGATCCAGATCTTCGGGCAGAGCTTTCCCGCCGCCTGGGTGATCGCGGCCATCACCAGCCTGATCGCGATCGCGCTGGTTTATGTCTATCTCTACCGCACCCGCCTCGGCACGCTCACCCGCGCGGTGATGTCGCGGCGCGACGAGGCGCTGGCGACCGGAATCGATGTCGATCGCGTCTCGGCCGCAGCCTTCGGCGTCGGACTGGGGCTCGCGGCGGTGGCCGGCGTGTTCGCACCCTTCATGTTCGGGTCGGTGACGCCGGCGTTCGGGGCGGATGCGACCGTCACCTCCTTCGCGATCGTGGTGCTGGGCTCGCTCGGCAACCCCTTAGGGACCGCGCTCGGCGGCGTGGTCTATGGCGTCTGCTATATGCTGGTGCAGACCTATCTCAGTTCCTGGGCCGATCTGTTGCCTTACGTGCTCCTGATCTTCATCCTGCTGCTGCGTCCAAGCGGCCTGCTCGGAAGGCGGGTGCGCGTTGCCTAGCTCCTTCAAGCACGCCCTGTTCATCGTGCTGCCCCTGATCGCCGTATTCGCGGTGCTGCCGGGCGTCTATCAAAATCACCTGCTGCTGTTCAATTTCGTCATCTTCCTGATCCTCGCCCAGGGCGTGAACATCATCTACGGTTTTACCGGCTATCTGCCGTTCGGCTATGTCGGTTTCTTCGGCGCCGGCGCCTATGGTTTTGCGATCCTGGTGATGCACTTTCAGGCCTCAGCGCCGATCGCCGTGCTTGCCGGCGGAGCGATCGGCGTCGCGCTTGGGCTGTTGCTGACGCCGCTGTTGCGGCTGTCGGGGGCCTATTTTGCGATTGCCAATCTGGCGGCATCGCTGGCGGTGTTGCACTTCGTCGCCAATCCGGCGCTGGAGAACATCACGCGCGGGCCGTACGGCGTCTCGCTCACCGGCACCTTCAATCCGACGCTGGCCTATTCGGCCGCGCTCGTGGTACTGACATTGACGCTCGGCGCCGTCGTGTATTTGAAAAACTCCCGCTTCGGCCTCGCGCTGCAGGCGGTGCGGGAAGATGCGGTCTCAGCCTCGATGGCGGGTGTCGACGTGGTGCGGATGCGCGTGATCGCATGGCTTGCGTCCGCGCTGGTGGCGGGTCTCGCCGGCGGCGTCTACGCTTGGTACGTGTCGGTGTTCTACCCCGACAATGTCTTTTCCGGCGACTTCAGCATTTTTGCCATCGTGTTCGCGCTGTTCGGCGGCGTCGCCACGATCACGGGTCCGATCGTCGGCGTCATCATCCTCTACGGCATCTACAATCTGATCGGGTTTACCACGCCGCAATATTTCCAGTTGATTTACGGTCTCTTGATCATGGGGCTGGTGCTGTTCCTGCCGGCCGGCCTGGTTTCGCTGGCGACACGGAGGGGCTGGCATGTCCCCTGACAACGCTCCCATCCTCAACGTGACAAAACTCGCAAAACGTTTCGGCGGTTTCTATGCGCTGGACGGCTTGAGCTTCCATGTCGCGTCCGGCGAAATCCTGGGACTGGTTGGTCCGAACGGTTCCGGCAAGACCACCGCGATCAATGTGATCTCCGGTCTCTATGCGCCCGACGGTGGCGAGGTGGTGCTGGATGACGTCTCGATCGGTGGGGTCGCCTCGCACAAACTGGTCCACCGCGGCATCAACCGGACCTTCCAGGTGCCGAAGCCCTTCCTGTCGCTGACGGTGCGCGAGAATATCGAGGTCGCTTTGGCCTATGGCCGCGCCGCGGTCGCGCCGCCGGCGATGGCCGACTTGCTCAATGAGTACCGGCTGACGGAAGTCGCCGACCGGCCGGCGGCGGATCTGAACAACGCGCAGCAGAAAATGCTCGATCTGGTGCGTGCGCTCGCGACGCGTCCGCGGCTGTTGCTGCTCGATGAACTCGCCGCCGGACTCAATCCGGCGGAACTCGACTGGATCGCCGAGCGCATCAAGGCGCTGGCGCAAACGGGAATCGCGATCATCGTGGTCGAACATCTGATGGGTTTTATCGAGCACATCACCGACCGCGTCATCGTCATGAATGCCGGCAAGGAGATATTCGAGGGCAAGCTCGCGGTCGCGGTGCAGGTGCCGCAGGTGATCGAAGTGTTTTTGGGAGGCGAGCATGCCGCCTGAAGTCGCGCCGCTGTTGAAGGCCGCCGGCGTCGATGCCGGCTATGGCACCATGCAGGTGCTGTGGGGCGTCGATCTCGACGTCCGACCGGGCGAGACCGTGCTGCTGCTCGGGGCCAACGGCGCCGGTAAAACCACGTTCCTCAAGACGCTGGTCGGCCTGATCGAGGCACGGCACGGCAGTATCGATCTCGGCGGCCACGACGTGACGCGGATGCGGTCCAGCGACCGGATGCGGCTCGGCATGACCTATATGTCGGAACTCGCGGTCTTTCCCGATCTGTCGATCGAGGAAAACATTCGCGTCGGCGCGCAGGCGCTGGGCCATGCCAATCCCGGCGCGCGTGCCGAAGAACTCTACGGGGTGTTCCCGGCATTGCGCGAAAAACGCCGTGCGCCGGCCTCGAGTCTCTCCGGCGGCCAGCGCAAGATGCTCGGCATTGCGAAAGCGCTGGCCGCCGAGCCGCGGCTTCTGGTGATGGACGAACCCTCGGCCGGGCTGTCGCCCTTGTTCGTCAAGGAAGTGATCCGGATATTGAGCGATTTGCGTGGCCGGGGGCTTGCGCTCCTGATCGCCGAGCAGAATATCGGCTTTCTCGAGGTTGCGACGCGGGTGTTCGTGCTGGAAGGCGGGCGCATCCGGTTTTCCGGCACGGTGGCGGAAATGACCGATAATGAAGCGTTGCGGCGTGCCTATTTCGGGCTGAAGTGATGCGAACCATCAGAATAGGGTCAGGCGCGGGCTATTCGGGTGATCGCATCGAGCCCGCGGTTGAACTTGCCGAAAAGGGCGACATCCAATACCTGGTGTTCGAGTGCCTCGGAGAACGCACTGTCGCGCTGGCGCAGCAGGCGCGCATGAAGAACCCCGATGGCGGGTACGACCCGCTGCTGGAAGAGCGGATGCGGGCGGTGCTGCCGGCCTGCGCGGCCAGAGGCATCAAGATCGTCACCAATATGGGCGCGGCCAATCCGGTCGCGGCGAGCCGCAAGACCGCCGAGATCGCAAGATCGCTCGGGCTGTCGTCGCTGAAGATCGCGGCCGTGATCGGCGACGACGTGCTCGACGCCTGCAAGGACGGCGATCTCCCGATCATGGAATTCGAGGGGACGATAAAACAGCTCGGCAACCGTCTGTTGTCGGCCAACGCCTATCTCGGCGCGGCGCCGATGGCGGAAGCGTTTCGCCAGGGCGCCGACATCGTCATTACCGGGCGGGCGTCCGATCCCGCGATGTTCCTGGCGCCGATGATCCATGCGTTCGGCTGGGCGATGGACGACTGGAACCTGCTGGGGCAGGGCACCGTTGCGGGCCATCTGCTGGAATGCGCCGGCCAGATCACCGGCGGCTATTTTGCCGACCCCGGGTACAAGGACATCCCCGATCTGGCGCGGCTCGGCTTTCCGATCGGCGAAGTCGGCGAAGACGGTAGTCTCATCATCACCAAGGTCGAAGGCTCCGGCGGCGCGGTGACGGCGCAAACCTGCAAGGAGCAACTGCTCTACGAGGTGCACGATCCCACTCGATATATCCAGCCTGACGTCGTTGCCGATTTCTCGGAGGTGAAGGTCGAGGAACTGGCAAAGGACCGCGTGCGCGTCAGCGGCGGGCGCGGCACCAAACGCACCGGTACCCTCAAAGTCTCGGTCGGCTATGTCGACAGTTTCATCGGCGAGGGACAGATTTCCTATGCCGGCCCCGGCGCCCTGGCGCGCGGGCGGCTGGCGCTGGAAATTGTCCGCGAACGGCTGAAGCTGACCGGCGTGGCCGCGAGCGAATTGCGGTTCGAACTGATCGGCGTCGACTCCCTGCACGGGCCTCAGCTTTCCGGGCAGGCCAACGAGCCTTACGAGGTACGGGTGCGAGTCGCCGGCCGCACCGAAACTTTGCGCGAGGCTGTCAGGATCGGCAACGAGGTCGAAACGCTCTACACCAATGGTCCGGCGGCCGGCGGCGGTGCCTTCAAATCGGCGCGCGACGTGGTCGCGGTTGCGTCGGTTCTGCTGCCGCGCGAGCTCGCAAAACCGTCGATCCAGTTCGTGGAGGCGTGAGTGACGAAACTGCGCGAGATCGCCCATTCCCGCACCGGCGACAAGGGCAATATCTCCAACATCTCGGTGATCGCCTATCACCA
The DNA here is from genome assembly GCF_900129505.1 of Bradyrhizobium erythrophlei. Taxonomy (NCBI): domain Bacteria; kingdom Pseudomonadati; phylum Pseudomonadota; class Alphaproteobacteria; order Hyphomicrobiales; family Nitrobacteraceae; genus Bradyrhizobium; species Bradyrhizobium erythrophlei. Next base: position 4,790,760 of record NZ_LT670818.1, read on the forward strand.
GAAGCATTACCCGCTACTGCTGGCGCAGGTCACCAGCGCGCGGGTCAAGGCCCATTTCGCCGGCGTTGTCGAAGGCGAGGTGGTTCGCTATGAACTGCCCAACATATCAGCGCTGAACTTTGTCATGAGCCAGGCGCTGGGCGGCGGCGTCACGCGATCGCTGGCGCTCGACGCGCATGGCAAATCGCTGAGCTCCGCGCTGCTCGATCTGGAGATCGAGGCGGTTTCGGACAATAGCTAATTCGATCAGACAGCCACAAGGCGACCCAGCAATGCTCAACGTTCCCACATTGGCCGAACTGGCCGGCGATCTCGAAAACGGCCGCACCAGTGCGCGCAAGATCGTCGATGCCTGTCTGGAGCGGATCGCCGACGCCTCCGGCGAGGGAGCGTGCACCTTCATTCATGTCGACGCGGAAGCCGCGATCGAGGCGGCGGAAGCGATGGACCGGCTGCGCGAGATCAAGGCGGCGCCGTCGCCTTTTGCCGGCATTCCCATCTCGATCAAGGATCTGTTCGACATCCGGGGGCAGGTGACCCGCGCCGGCTCGCGGGCGCTGGAGGATTCAGCCCCGGCGGAAGCCGATGCCGCGGTGGTAGCGCGGCTGCGCCGTGCCGGTTTCGTGGTGATCGGCCGCACCAACATGACCGAATTCGCCTATTCCGGCATCGGCATCAACCCGCATTACGGTACCCCCAAAAGCGTGTGGCGGCGCGATGTCGGTCACGTACCCGGCGGATCGTCGTCGGGTGCGGCGGTTTCGGTCGCCGACCGGATGGCGCATGGCGCGCTCGGCACCGACACCGGCGGATCGTGCCGGATTCCGGCGGCCTTTAACGGCATCGTCGGCTTCAAGCCGACGCAGCGGCGCGTGCCGCTGGCCGGCGGGGTGCCGCTGTCGTCCACGCTGGACAGTTTCGGACCGCTGGCGCGCACGGTTGGATGCTGCGCGGTGCTGGATGCCGTACTGGCCGGCGAGCCGATCGTTCCGCTGCAGCCGCGCCCGATCAAGGGCATGCGGCTCGCGGTGCCGATCACGGTCGCGCTTGACGAACTCGAGGACGACGTGGCGCGGACCTTCGAGCGGACGCTGGAGACGCTGTCGCGCCAGGGCGCGCTGATCGAGCGGATCGCGGTGCCCGAGTTCCTCGACGTCGGCGTGATGAACACCGAGGGTGGTTTTGCCGCCGCGGAAAGCTATGCCTGGCATCGCTATCTGATCGCGAGCCACGGCGACGTCTACGATCCCCGTGTTCGTATCCGCATCCTTCGCGGCGAGGGCATCAGCGCCGCCGATTACATCGAGCTGCTCGAGGCGCGAAAGTCTCTAATCATGCGCGCCGCGGCCCGCCTTGCGCCGTATGACGCGCTGGTCATGCCGACCACGGCCAACGCGCCGCCCAGGATAGCCGATCTCGCCGACGACAAGGCCTTTACCAAGGCGAACCTGCTGGCGCTGCGCAATTGCACGCTGATCAACACGATCGACGGCTGCGCGATTTCGCTGCCTTGCCATCGCGAGGGTGAGGCGCCGGTGGGATTGATGCTGGCATCGTCGGGCGGCGCAGACCGCCGCATCTTCGAGCTTGCCGCCGGTATGGAGGCCGCCATCCGTGTTTGACCTTGCCTTCACCGTCGACGCCCAGGACACCACAACCCCGCTGACATTGCCGATCGATCAGGCCGTGATCGCGGGCTGGACCGGTCGCGATCCCGTCGCGCGCGACAAGCACATCGCCGAACTCGAAGCCATCGGCATTGCGCGGCCAGCCACCACCCCGATCTATTACCGCGTCGCCGCGCGGCGGCTGACCACGGCCGACAGCATCGAGGTCTGCGGCGGCGATTCCTCAGGCGAGGTCGAATTCGTGCTGATCGGCTGGCAGGGCCGCATTTTCGTGGGCACCGGCTCCGATCACACCGATCGCAAGGTGGAGACCTACAGCGTCACTGTCTCAAAACAGATGTGCGACAAGGTGATGGCGCCGGTGCTGTGGGAAATCGAGGACGTCGCCGATCACTGGGACCAATTGGTCCTGCGCTCCCATGCCTGGATCGGCGGCGCGCGTGTACTGTACCAGGAAGGCACGCTCGATGCGATGCTGCCGGTCAAGGACCTCATCGCGCGCGGCTTCGGCGGCAAGGGACTGCCGGACGGCTGCGTCATGTTCGGCGGCACCTTTGCCGCCAAGGGCGGCATCCGCCCCGCCAGCCGATTCGAATTCGAACTCGAGGATCCCGTGCTCAAGCGCAGCATCCGGCACGGCTATGATGTGATCGAGCTGCCGGTGCTGGGGTAACGCTTTCTCGTCATTGCGAGCGAAGCGAAGATTCCATGGGGGTGGATAGCGGCCAAGTCTGACGCCAGACTGAGGTTGTTCAACCACCCACCCTGGAGACCACCGATGTTGCACGATCATCCTTCCGTTGGACCGACCGCTATCCGCACACAGTTTGGCGCAATTTTCGTTTCGTTGGAACTCAGTCGTTCGAAGTGGGTGCTGACGTCGCTGTCGCCCGGCAACGGGGAGAAGATGTCGCAATATAGCCTGGCGGCGGGCGACGTCGGCGGATTGTTGGCACGGTTTGCGGACCTTAAACGCAAGGCAAAAGAACGCACGGGATCGGATTATCCGATCATGACCATTCATGAGGCCGGCCTTGACGGGTTTTGGGTGCACCGGGTTCTGCAGGATGAAGGGATCGAGAGCCACGTGGTCGATGCGGCTTCGATCGCGACGTCGCGCCGGCGCCGACGGGCCAAGACGGACAAGATCGACGGCGAGGCACTGTTGCGAGCACTGTTGGCCTTCAAGCGCGGCGAGCCGCGGGTGTGCGCCATGGTGGTTGCGCCTTCGCCTGAAGAAGAGGATCGTCGCAGGCTTTGCCGCGAGCGCCAGACGTTGCTCGACGAGAGGATCGTGCACACCAACCGGATCAAGGGGCTTCTGTTCGCGCAAGGAATATCCGACTACGCGCCGCTGCGGCGCGACCGGCGGAAGCGGCTTGAGGGCTTGCGCACTGGAGACGGACGGCCCCTGCCGGTGCATCTGAAGACCCAGATCAGCCGGGAACTTGACCGGCTCGAACTGCTGATCGACCAGATCCGCTCCGTCGAGGCCGAGCAGGAGGCCGTGCTGGCCGCGGAAAGCAAGGCGGCGCCCGAGGCGGGTTCCGGTCCCGAGAAGGCGGTGTCCGAGGCAGAGCCGCGCAACGCGGTGGCGATGTTGCTGACCGTGAAGGGGATCGGCGATCACTCCGCCGCTATTCTCTGGTCGGAAGGACTGTCTCGACAGTTCTCCAATCGCCGCCAGGTCGCAGCCTATGCAGGTCTGGCGGCGACGCCCTGGCGAAGCGGCGCGGTTATGCACGAGCAGGGCTTGTCGAAAGCCGGCAATCCGCGACTGCGTACCTTGATGGTCCAGCTCGCCTGGCTTTGGCTGCGCCATCAGCCAGAATCGGCGCTGGCCCGCTGGTTCAACGCGCGCGGCGAGCGAGGCCGCAAGGGCTCCATCGTTGCACTGGCGCGCAAGCTGCTCATCGCTTTGTGGAAGTACGTCACACAGGGCGTCGTCATCGAGGGAGCTGCGATGAAGGCCGCCACCTAGCAAAGGCTCGCACTTCCGGAACCTTCTGTCACCAACGCAGGACAACCAACAAAACCAATCAGCCAAGGCCTGATCAGCCTCGGCCGATCCGGGTCGACGAACCGATGGATTGCATGGCTTCAAATGCCGCAACGAAGAATGGTCCCGTCCTCTCGAGCCTACCCGTCGCAAGCGGAATCCTGGTGCGGTCGCCTCGAGCGACGACCGAATGTGAGTTTGATCTGGCAGGCAAACCAGATCGTCAAAGCCGGCTCGGACCTCGGATCGCAAACATAAGGAAGAAGACTTATTGACACACACCATCCCCATGTGAGCAATCCACTCTCTCTTTTTGCTGCCCCATGGATTGCTTCGCGGAGCCGGTCATCGGGCGCGCGTTCGCGCGACCCGTTGGCTCGCAATGACGGGGAGAGCGTATCTTCCCGGAAATCGGGTGGCGTCCATCGCTCCAATTTGAGAAAATCAGCGCCATGAAATCAGCCGCCAAGAACATCCTCGAATCCGCACCCCCATCCGACATCGCCGCGCGTGTCGACGCCATCGACTGGGGGCAGGCGACACGCGAGCTCGATGCGCAGGGCTGCGCCGTGCTGAAGGGATTGCTCTCCCCGGGTGAGTGCCGCGCGCTCGCGGCGCTCTATCCGGACGACAGCCACTTCCGCAGCCGGATCGTGATGGGCCGCCACGGCTTCGGGCGCGGCGAGTACAAATATTTTGCCTATCCGCTTCCGCCTGTCATCGCCGAGTTGCGGCCGTCGCTTTATGCGCGGCTGCGTGACGTGGCCAATCGCTGGAATGAGGCGATGGGCATCGACATCCGCTATCCGGAAACTCACGACGCGTTCCTGAAGCGATGTCATGCCGCCGGCCAGGCACGGCCGACACCGTTGCTGCTGCAATATGAAGCCGGCGATTACAACTGCCTGCATCAGGATCTCTATGGCGAGCACGTGTTTCCGCTGCAGGTCGCGATCCTGTTGTCGGAACCGGGCCGCGATTTCACCGGCGGCGAATTCGTGCTGACCGAACAGCGGCCGCGCATGCAGTCGCGGCCCGAAGTGGTTCCGCTCGCGCAGGGCGATGCCGCGGCGTTTGCTGTGCATCACCGGCCGGTGCAGGGGACGCGCGGGACCTATCGGGTTAATCTGCGCCACGGCGTCAGCCGGATCCGTTCTGGCCACCGCCACACCGTTGGCGTGATTTTTCACGATGCGAAGTGAGTGCGAGCACCCTTGACTGCCGATCTCTTTGAAGGCGTTGCCGCTGTCCTGCCGTCGCGAGAGGTGATGGCGGAGGGCGCCGTATTGCTGCGCGGTTTCGCAAGACCGTCCGAAAGCGAACTGATCGCGGCGTTGCGCGATATCGAAGGGTGGGCGCCGTTCCGCCACATGGTGACGCCGGGCGGTCATTCGATGTCGGTGGCGATGACCAATTGCGGCGGCCTCGGCTGGGTTACCGATCGCGGCGGCTATCGCTACGACGCCAACGATCCCGAAACCGCAAAACCGTGGCCGGCAATGCCGGCGGCGTTCCGTCAGCTGGCAGTGCAGGCGGCGGCACAGGGGGGATTTCCCGGCTTCTCGCCGGATGCGTGCCTGATCAATCGCTACGAGCCGGGCGCGCGCATGTCGCTGCATCAGGACAAGGACGAGGATGATTTCACAGCGCCGATCGTCTCGATGTCGCTGGGTCTGCCCGCGATTTTCCTGTTTGGCGGATTGAAACGCGCTGACAAGCCGCGGCGGTTTCGCCTGGAGCACGGCGATGTCGTGGTATGGGGCGGACCCACACGGCTCGTGTTCCACGGCGTTGCGCCGCTCGCCGACGGCAAACACGCCCTGCTGGGGCGGCAGCGCATCAATCTGACATTCCGCAAGGCGCGCTAAGGCGTTTACGTGTCAGAGCTCCTCGAGACGATCGAGAAACGGCTGCTGGCTCAAGAGAATCTTCTCCCGCGCCAGCGTCAGCGGGAACCACTCGGCCCGGTCGATTTCGGGAATCTGGATGATACGGCCGCTTCGCGGCGGCCACTCGATTGATATTTCGTTGCTGCGCATGGCGCCCGCATCCAGCGTGCCCTCCAGCGCATAGGCCAGAACGATCTTGCCGCCGCGCTGGCGTACCTGGCCGAGCGGCCGCAGCCGACCGGTCGCGGCGATCCCGAGTTCCTCGGCGAACTCGCGGCGGGCCGCTTCTTCCGGATCTTCGCCGTTGTCCAATTCACCCTTTGGGATGGACCAGGCGCCAAGATCGCGGTATCGCCAAAAAGGTCCGCCTGGATGGACGAGGAGGACATCAAGGCCGGCCTCGCCGCGACGGTACATCAGGATGCCGGCGCTCACGGTTGCCATGCTGATGGTCCGGATCCGGGGGATGACGGGTGCATTGATCTGGTTCAATTCGGCGAGGATAAAGCGGGCATTGTTATAACAAATGGTTCAGCGTCCCGGAGATCAATTCCCGTACGCGGCATTTTTCTGGCCGGCGCTTGCGGCTGCATCCGCGGTCGAAACGGCCTCATCGATCGTGGCGCATTTCCTGGGAGTTTCCGAGCACGCCAACGGCGACCGAACCGCAGAGGAGCCCGAGGGTGCTACTCCCAGCAAGATCGCGCTCGATCTGCATTCCGTCCGGCTGCGCGACTTCGCCACGGCCGACAGCGGCATTCCGACCCTGGTTTGCACGCCGCTGGCGCTACACGGCGCCGGTGTCGCCGATCTTGCCGCCGGTCACAGCCTCGTTGCCGCCCTCCGCGACGCCGGAATCGAGCGGCTGTTCATGGCCGACTGGCGCTCGGCCGGCGCCGACATGCGATTTCTCGGCATCGATGACTATCTTGCCGCTCTCAACGTCCTTGTCGATCATCTCGGCGGCGTCGTCGATCTGGTCGGACTCTGCCAGGGAGGCTGGTTCTCGCTGGTCTATGCCGGGTGCTTCCCGGCCAAGGTACGCAAGCTCGCGATGGCCGGCGCACCGGTTGATATCGCCGCGGCGCTATCCGGATTATCGGCTGTCGCGGCGGCAACGCCGCTGGCGATGTTCCAGAGCCTGGTCACTTCAGGCGATGGCCGCGTCATCGGCCGCGACCTCGCGAAGTTATGGGGAAGCGAGACCGTTGACGCCGACAAAATTCGGGAAACGCTGCAGTCATCGGAACCGAGCGGCTCACCGGAATTCACTCGGCTCGAAGCGATCTTCAGGAAGTGGAATTCCTGGACCATCGATGTGCCCGGGACCTACTATCTCGAAGTCATCGATAAACTTTACAAGCGCAACGAACTGGCCACCGGAAGTTTCCTTGCTCTGGGGCAGAGGATCGAGTTCTCGCGCCTGCGGCTTCCCATGTATCTGCTGGCCGGAAGCGCCGACGAAGTGGTGGCGCCCGAACAATTGCTGGCGCTGGAGCGGCTGGTTGGAACGCCGCCGGAGCATTTTCGTCACGACGTCGCGCCCTGCAATCATCTTGGCCTGTTCATGGGCAAACAGACCCTCGAAGAGAATTGGCCGAGGATCGTGCACTGGCTGAAGGAGCCTTGAGGCGCCGTGCGCCGGCCAGGTCACCCCGTCCCCGATTCAGTGCGAGATCAGCGCCGGGACGGTGAGGGATTCGAACATGCCGCGGGTCGTTCCTCCCAGGATGAATTCCCGAAGTCTCGAATGACCGTAGCCGCCCATCACCATCAGATCGCTATTGTTGTCGGCCGCCAGAGACAGAATGGCATTGTGGATATTGGCTGTGTCGGCCGTGATTCGATAAGGCGTTGCGGCCAGGTCGCGCCGGGCGAGATGGGCCATCAATGCCGCCGAGGATGCCTCGCTCGCGCCTTCCTTCTCGTTGACGGTAACGATGTCGATCGTCTTCGCCTTGCGAAGAAACGGCATGGCATCATGAACCGCCCGCGTCGCCGGTATGCCGCCGTCCCAACAGATCAGCACGCGATCGGTTTTGATGGGAGCGTGGGTGATGTAGGGAATCATCAGCATGGGCCGTCCGGAGCCGAACAGCACCGCTTCCGACAGGAAATCGGTCCGGCTCGGATTCGAGCGGTCGGGCTGGGCCACGATATTCAAATCGTAAAGCCGCGACATCTGCGTCAGGGTGCGCGTCGCCTCATAGGAAACGTCGAACGTGCTCTTGGCGTCATGGGGAATGCCGAGCTTTCTGGTGACGATTTCGAACTGGTCCAACACCAGGGATGCCTGCTCGACACCGGTTTGGTACTCGGCGGCCATGACGACGGCGGCGGCTTCGGAGGCGATCATCGGATTCAGGGCCTGATAGACGCAGGCGATGCCATCGAGGTGCGCTTCGAAGAGCGCTGCGACCGAAGCGGCGCAATCGATCAAAGCGCTGGCAGGCCGGTCAACGGGAAGAAGGACCGAGATATCGTTCAACATGCTCGACCGCTTTCTGGTTGGGAGGGCTTTGAATTCGTCGAATTATACGCTGCCTTCCCGTGAGACTTTTGATCTATCTCATGCTGGCGCCGCGCCGGTGGGCTGCAGACATGGGCCAGAACCCAGGGCAAACCGGTGATGCCGCGAGTGGGCCGCGGCAGGCGAGGCGCCGACGGGTATTTCGTGCGTCCTCCAATTGGGGGTTGTGGACAGTCATGCCGACTCATTCGTAGAATGCCTTTCGTTCCGTGCGTGCGCGAAGTTGAGAGGCAACCGGCAGAGACAAACTTGGACGTTTGATATCTTTGGATTGGTCCGGCCCGTGGTGGCCTCAGAACATTGGACGTCACGTGCCGCTGTTTTATTTCCGAATCTGCAATGGGGACTATTCGGGCACTTCCGGCGAGGGATTCGACCTTGCCGACAGGGACGCCGCCTGGACGGAAATGAGCAGGGTTTGCGGCGATCTGGTCGCCGGCATTGTCCGCAAGCTGAAACAGCAATCGGAATGGCGGATGGAGCTTCTGGACGCGTCCCGAAAGCCGGTGTTCAGAATCCGCGTCCTGGCCGAGACGCTGGACCATTCAGCGACATCGACTCCTTGATTGCCCAATCGTGACAAGCGGCCGGCTTGGTTTTTTTCTGCTCCAACCTCGTGGGCGGATTCCCATCATGAATACATCGAAGCCGTCAGTTGACGCGCGCGTGGGGACTAGGGTTTCGCCGGGTGAATGAACGTCCACGGCGTGATTTCGGAATCCTTTGGGATTTCCACGTCGATCAGATACGGGCCACCATGCGCCAGCGCCTTCTCCAGCGCGGGGCGAAAGGCTTGCGGCGACGTCACGCGCGCCGCGCCGACGCCGAAGGATTCCGCGAGCTTGACAAAATCCGGATTGACCAGGTCGGACGCCACCACGCGGCCCTCGAAGCGCTCGCGCTGGTCGCGCCGCACGTTTCCATACGAATTGTTGTTGAACACCAGCGTCACCACGCCGATGTTGAACTGTATGGCGGTGGCGAGCTCCTGCACGCCGAACATGAAGCCACCATCGCCTGTGATCGCGACCACCGGCCGGTCGGGATTGGCGACCTTGGCGCCGAGCGCGGTCGGGAAGCCCGAGCCCAGCGTGCCCTGGTAACCTGAGGTGATGAAGGTGCGTGGCTCATAGACCGGAAAGCCGTACCAGGACGCAAAGCCGACCTGCGACAGCTCATCGGTGACGATAGCGTTAGCCGGCAGCACCTCGCGCAGAATGTTGAGGTAGGCCATCTGCGGCTGCACCTTCTGGATCTCCTGCAGCGCCGCGGCCGAGGCCTCGCGGATCGCGGCGCGCCGGCCGCTGGTTTTCCTGTAGCCGGCCTTGCTGACCGCCGCGAGCAGCTCGCGCGTGCCGGCGCGGGCGTCGGCGACGACGGGGGCGTCGGGCGTAAACCTGCGCATTTCCGATGGGTCGATATCGATCCGGACCGATTTCAGGCCGGCCGGCTGGAACGGCCAGCGAAACGATGTCGCCGGCAATTCCATCCGGCTGCCGATCCCGATCATCAAATCGGTGTTCGGCCACAGCCGATAGGCCGCCGCCATGGTCAGCCCCAGTTCATGGGCATTGGAGACGATGCCGCGGCCGCTGCGGAACGCCACTACGGGCGCGTCGATCAGTTCGGCCAGTTCGAGGATTTCGTCGCGCGCGTCGATCGCGCCGCTGCCGACGAAGATCATCGGCGTCTTGCTGCCCGCGATCAGGGCGGCGGCGGCCTTGATCCGGTCGGGATCGGGCAGCGGCGGCGGAAACGGATCGAACCTTTTCGCGGTGCCGACCTCGGCGCGCTGGGTGAACACGTCCCAGGGCATTTCCAGCGCCACCGGCCCGCGGCGTCCCGACAGCATCTCCTGGAATGCGCGCGCGACCAGCGCCGGCGCCGCATCCGGATATTCGATGCGCTCGGCCCATTTGACGAAGGTGCGCAGCGTCGCGAGCTGGTCCGGCATCTCGTGCAGATGGCCGCGGCCCTTGCCGAGAAAGGCCGTCGGCACCTGACCGGTCAGGCACAGCACCGGCTCGTTGCAACCGAACGCGGTCAGGAGCGCCGCGCCCGCATTGAGTACGCCCGGACCGGGCACCACGCTGAACACGCCGGGCTTGCCACTCGAACGCGCATAGCCGAAGGCCATGTAGCCGCAGGCCTGCTCGTGGCGTGCGCCGATCACTTTCAGCTGCGCCTGTTGGAAGGCGTCGAACAGGCCGTAGATCTGCGCGCCGGGCAGGCCGAACACGGTGTCGACGCCGTGCGCGACCAGGCCAGACACGATGGCTTCACCGCCGGAACTCACTGTCATGGCTGTTTCCCGTCGCTCGCAAGCAGGTTCATGATGGCTTCGTCGATCACGCCGTTGCGCAGCATGCCGACGTTCTGGGCCTCGACCTCGACGACATCGCCGGGCTTCAGGTAGCGCGGCGGATCGAACCGCGCGCCGGCGCCGGTCGGGGTTCCCGTGACGATGACATCGCCGGGGACCAGTGTGGTGAAGGTCGAGATATAGTTGATCAGATAGCGGAAGCCGAAGATCAGCCGCGAGGTGCGGTCGTCCTGCCGCATCTCGCCATTGACCCAGGTGGTCAGCCTGACGTCGGCGATCTGCGCCTCGTCGGTGTAAGGAACGAGCCACGGGCCGAGGCTGCCGGTGGAATCGAAATTCTTGCCTTGCGTCACATTGAATTTCGCATGCCGGACCCAGTCGCGGATGGTGCCCTCGTTGCACAGCGTGATCGCGGCGATGTGGTCCAGTGCGGCACTTTCGGCGATATGCCGGCCGGCCTTGCCGATCACCAGTACCAGTTCGCCCTCATAGTCGAGTTGCGCGGAGGCGCGCGGGCGGACCAGTGGCGTCAGATGGCCGACGAAAGAGCGCGGCGTGCGCATGAACATGCTGGGATATTTCGGCGCGTCCTGGCCGTCTTTGTATTCGGCATTACGGTCAGGATAATTGACGCCGATGCAGATGATTTTTTCCGGCGCGGGAATTGGCGGCAGCCAGGCGATCGTGTCCAGCCCGTAGTCCGGCTGATATTGTGCGGCATCCTCCGCCAGTCTTGTCAGCGCGCCGGCGGCGATCACTTCGCGCAGCGTCGGATAGTCCTTGCCGAAGCGCGCCGAGAGATCGACGATGCCGTCATCGACGACGGCGCCGTATTTGGTCGAACCAGCGATGGAGAAAGTGGCGAGGCGGGGAGATGTCATGTGATGTCCAATAATACTGCGTGAGCCGCTTAGCCAGGGTTCATGCCCCTGGCCTTGATCACGGCTGTGGCGGCGGGAGTGGTCAGGAAATGGATAAACGCCCTGGAGGCGTCTGCTTCCCTTGAGTCCGCGGCGACGGCGGCGGTGAAGACCAGCTCTTGCTGCAGTTCCGCGGGGAAGGCGCCGGCGAGTTCCACGCCGGGGGCGATCAGCACGTTGATGAGAAACACCCCAAGCTCAGCCGCGCCTGCGGCGACGCTGGGGGCAATCTGCGCCGGTGTGGGCTGCGGCTTTGTCCGGGTCTTCATCGCCTCAGTGATGCCGAGACGCTCGAACGTCTTCAGGACATAACCGCCTGCCGCGCTATCTGGCACGAAGGCGATCGACGCCGCGTCGAGCAGGGTCCTTTTCAGCGCCTCGGGCGTGCTGATGTCGGGCTTCGGTGCCCCGGCGCGAACGATGACGCCATAGCCGACGCGCGCGATATCGACGGTTGGGCCGGGCGCGAAGCGGGCTTTTGCGCCGGCGTCGCTAAACACGTCGACTGGTACCACCACCAGATCGAACGGCGCCCCGGAGGTCGCCTGCTTGATCAAATTGGGGGTGGCATCGAAATGGATGACAAGCTTGTGGCCGGAGACGCGCTCGAATTGAGCGCCGAGTTCGTTCATCCAGCCGGTCGTGGAGCCGCCGGCCAGGATCTTGAGTTCGGCGGCCCGAAGATCAGTTATGGCCGGCATCGCCAGCGCAAGGCCCAGCATCGAGGCGGGCAGCGACAGCTTCCTCATGAGACCCCTCTGTGATCGCAGTGGATGGCATCTGCATCTCAGTCCGCGATCGTGACGTCGGCGACAAACAGCGGCTCGCGCACCGGCTGCCCGGTGAACGGCGATCCCTGCTCGAACCACGAGCGCGGCGCGGGCGCGCCCCACAGGGTCTGCCGTTGCGGATCCTTCAACGACCAGCGCAATGGCTCGTGGTCACGGTCCATGGTGAAGTAGTCGCTGGTGTAGAGCTCCAGCCGGTGGCCGTCGGGATCGCGGACATAGAGGAAGAAGGCATTCGAAATGCCGTGACGGCCGGGACCGCGCTCAAGATTTTTCAAATAGCCGCTGGACGCCATCACGTCGCAGAGATGCAAAATGTTCATCGCCGTCGGCACCCAATAGGCAAAATGGTGCAGGCGAGGGCCACGGCCGTTGGTGATCGCGAAATCGTGCACATTGCCCTTGCGGTGCATCCATGCTGCGGCGATGCGGCCATTCGGTCCGTCTTCCTCGCCATATTCGGTCAGGCGAAAGCCCAGCCGCGCGTAGAAGTCGACGGTGTCCTGGACTTCGGCCGCGAACACGTTGAAGTGGTCGAGCCGCTGCGGGTGGCAGCCCTTGTAGAGATCGTAGCGGCGCAACAGATGCGGGCGTTTCTCCATCGCGGCGTAGAGTTCGATCTGGAAGCCGAAGGGATCGGTGAACTGCAGCGTGCGGCCCTGGAACGGCGCTTCCGCAAAGGCGCAAGCGATGCCGTTCTCGGAAAAGAACGCGGCCGCCTTGTCGAGATCGCTGTCGTCGCCGACCTTGAAGCCGAGCCGGTTGCAGGCGGCGACCGGCGCTTTGCGCAGCACCAGCGAGTGATGCTGATGCTCCTCGACGCCGCGCAGGTAAACCGCCCGGTCGTCGCGGTCCTCGACATGGAGGCCGACGGTGGTCTCGTAGAACGCGCGGCTGGCATCGAGGTCCACCACGTCGAGCACGGCATGGCTGCACCGGATGATATTGAAGGGCGGATCGAAGATGTGTTGTGGAACGGGCATGTTGTTTCTATTCCAGTCCTGAATTGTCGACCCTCATGGTGAGGAGGCGCTTTAGCGCCGTCTCGAACCATGAGGCCCGTGGCCCATCCTTCGAGACGCGGGCTTGCGCCCGCTCCTCAGAGGATGTGATTTTTTGCTGCTTGGCAAGCGAGTGTGGCGGATGTCGCATGCATGTGATTCCCTGCGATCGTCGAATCGGGTGAGGCGCTGATGGGCGGTGACGAACTTTTTGGGGAACTGCCAGAGCAGAGGGGGCCGCAGGTAGGCGGGGCGCCGTCGGGAGCGCCGCGGCTGCGTGAGCCCAAACGAGACCAGATCGAGCTGCGTGCAGTGGATATCGAGAGCCTGATTGGGGAAGATCACCCGGTACGAGTGATCTGGTCGTATGTCGAAGGCCTCGACCTGAGCGAGCTTGAGAATCGGATCAAGGCACGGGGCGACAGGCCCGGTCATCCGGCGACCTCGCCGCGGCTTCTGCTGGCGCTGTGGCTCTATGCCACCAGCGAGGGGGTTGGCAGTGCGCGTGCCCTGGAGGGGCTTTGCAACAGCCATGATGTTTATCGCTGGCTGTGTGGCGGCGTGTCGGTGAACTATCACACGCTGGCGGACTTCCGGGTCGGTTGCGCTGATCTGCTCGACCGGCTGCTGGCCGAGCATTTGGCGGCGCTGATCAAGACCGGCCTGGTGGACCTCGACGGGTTGGCACAGGACGGGGTGCGGATACGGGCGAGTGCGGGGGCGTCCTCGTTCCGGCGCGCGGCGACGCTTGACCGGCATCTTTCGGCTGCGCAGGCGGTCGTGGATCAGCTCAAGCGCGAGGTCGATACGCGCTCGGATGCCAGCAACCAGCGGATCAAAGCCGCCAGGGAGCGGGCCGCGCGCGAACGCCTCGAACGGGTCAAGGCGGCCCAGAAAGCGCTCGACGAGATCGAGCGGCAGCGTGACGAACGCGAACAAAAGCGCGGCAACGGCAAGAAGCCGAAGGAGCCGCGCGCCTCGACCACCGACACACAGGCGCGGGTGATGAAGATGGCCGATGGCGGCTTCCGCCCGGCCTATAATGTGCAGGTGGCAAGCGTCGCCGGTGAGCAGATCGTAGTCGCGGTCGACGTCAGTAATAGCGGTTCCGATCGGAGCCTGATGCGGCCGATGCTGGAGCGGCTACGCACGCGGCTGGGACGCTTCCCGGCATGGCATCTTGCCGATGGCGGCTTTTGCAGCGGCGAGGATATCGAGTGGGCGCATGGCAAAGGGATCGAGATCTATTGTCCACCGGTCCAGTCCAAGCATGGCACCGACCCCTATTTGCCGCGGCGCGGCGATGGCCCAGGCGTCTTGGCTTGGCGGGCACGGATGGGGAGTGAAGCGGGCAAGGCGCAGTACAAGCCCCGCTCGATCTGCGAATGCATCCATGCGCGCTGGCGCAATTGGGATCTGCGGCAATTGACCGTACGTGGCTTCCAAAAGGTCCGAGCCGTGGTCCTCTGCTACGCCCTCACCAACAACATCTTGCAGGGCCATCGCCTCGCCGCCGCATAGGCAGGAGGTGGTCAACCGCAACCCCAGCATGCAGTCTGCCAAACAACGCAATAACTCAAAGAAACTGGCACCTACCGAAAAACTTCACAAGCTCTCAGGATGAGGGCAAACCGAGTTTCTGAATCTTGTGGGTGCCCCGCGCCAGCGAGACGTGCTTGGTTTCCATGTAGAAGTCGAACGAATAATCGCCACCGTCGCGGCCGATCCCTGAGGCCTTCATGCCGCCGAACGGCGTCGGCAGATGGCGAACGTTTTCGGAGTTCAGCCAGATCATGCCGGCCTCCAGCGCATCCGCCACCCGCAGCGCGCGGCCGGTATCGTTGGTCCAGACATAACCGGTGAGGCCGTATTTCACGTCATTGGCGATCTCGATGGCGTCGTTCTCGCCGCCAAACGGGATCACCGTCAGGAACGGCCCGAACACTTCCTCCTGCGCAACCCGCATCCCCGCATGCGCGCCGGTGACGAGGGTCGGCTGCACATAGTGTCCGCCGCCGGGGCCGTCATGCGGCCTGCCGCCGACCGCGATCACCGCGCCGTCCTGCCGCGCCACGTCGAAATAGGAGCAGACTTTTGCAAGGTGTCGCTCGTGGATCAGCGGCCCGATTTCGGTCAGGGGATCGAGGGGATGGCCGACCTTCAGGGCTTTGACCCGCGCGGTGAGCTTTTCGATGAACTTTTCCGAGATGCTTTGCTGGATCAGGAGCCGGCTCGACGAGGTGCAGCGCTCGCCGTTGAGCGAGTAGATCATGAACACCACCGCATCAAGTGCGCGGTCGAGATCGGCATCGTCGAACACGATCACCGGGTTCTTGCCGCCGAGTTCGAAATGCACGCGCTTGAGCGTCGGCGCGCCCTGCGCCATGATCGCCGAACCCGTAGCACTTTCGCCGACGAAACCGATCGCCTTGATGGCGGGATGCTCGGTCAGCGCCTTGCCGGCTTCCTCGCCGATGCCGTGCACGGTGTTGAGAACGCCGTCGGGCACGCCGGCCTGCTTTACGAGTTTTGCCAGCAGATCGGCGGTCACCGGTGACCATTCCGCGGGCTTGTGCACGACGGTGCAGCCGGCCGCGAGCGCTGGCGCAATCTTCCAGGTCGACAGCATGAACGGCGTATTCCACGGCGTGATCACGCCCACGGGGCCGATCGGCACCCGCGTCGACACGTTCCAGTGCTCCTCGCTCGGCATGTTGAGGCCGTCGCGGGCGTCGGCACATTTGTCGGCGAAGAAGCGGAAGTTTTCCGCGGCCCGGATCGCGGCCTTGGCCATGAAGCGATGGGCCTGGCCGGTATCGATGCATTCGAGCACGGCGATATCGTCGGCGCGCTCCTCGATGGCGTCCGCAACCCGGTGCAACAGCTTCTTGCGCATCGTCGCCGGCATGTCGCGCCAGGCCTTGAACGCAAGGCTTGCGGCGGTCGCGGCGCGATCGATATCCTCAGGCCCACCGCGCGCGACGCTCGCCAGAATTGCGCCATCGATCGGCGACTTCGTCTCGAACGTATCGCCCGAGATCGACGGCACGATCTCGCCGTCGATCATGTGCCCGATGCCGTCGGCCCTCAGCGCTTTAAGCAGCGGCCCGGCGCGATCGAGGTTGGCCTTGAAGACATCCGATTTCGGCGTGATTTTATCCATGCGCGGCCTCCGCCTTCAACGCCTCGTGAATGTTGTTGCGCTTCCAGCTGGTTTCCTTGTCGTTGATCTGCATGTCGAACGAGAGCGCGAATTTGCTGCCCGCGAAGACCGGCTCGAGATGACTGGAGAGCGCCTTGAAGATATGTTCGCCGGCCTTCTGGCGCGCTGCGAGATCGCGCCCTTCGCCGAGCCGCAGCAGCATGGCGAGAAAGCTGAAATGCGGCGAGCCGTCGGCGATGGCGTAATGCTCGCAGCGGATGGCGCGGACGCGAATGCCCCCGAGCGGAAAGATTCCGGTTTCCACCGCCGCCTTGCGCACGAGTTCGACGATCTTGCCCATGTCGACGCGGCCATCGAGATTGGCGGAATATTCGATCGTGAAATGCGGCATGTCCGGCCTCCCAACCGATTGTTCAGAACGACATCAAGCGAAGTAACAGCTGACGGACCCGTAGGGTCCATAGTCGGCTTGAATCGTGTCGCCTTTGCGGGTCTCGATCGGGCGGATGAACGATCCCGCCAGCACCACCTGGCCGGGCTCGAGCGCCAGCCCGAGCCGGGCGATCTTGTTGGCGAGCCAGGCCACGGAAGTGGCGGGATGGTTGAGCACGCCGGCGGCAAGCCCGGTCTCTTCCAACTGGCCGTTACGATAGCACAACGCGCCGATCCAGCGCAGGTCGGCATCCAGCGGCCGCAGCGGGCGGCCGCCGAGCACGATGCCGGCGTTGGCGGCATTGTCGGCGATGGTGTCGAAGATCTTTCGCGTCGCCTTGGTTACGGGATCGACCCGCTCGATCCTGGTGTCCAGTATTTCCAGCGCGGGGACGACGAAATCGGTCGCATTGAGCACATCGAACAGGGTGCAGCCGGGGCCGGCCAGCCGCGTCTTCATGATGAAGGCCAGTTCCGCCTCGACCCGCGTGCCGATGAAGCGGTTCGAGGGCACGAGGCCGCCGTCGGCAAAGAACATGTCGTCGAGCAGCACGCCGGAATCCGGTTCGTCGATCAGAAGCGCGCTCTGCATCGCCTTCGAGGTCAGCCCGATCTTGTGGCCTTTGACGACGCGGCCTTCGGCTACCTTGATCTCGATCCACGCTTGCTGGATCGCATAGGCATCCTCGATGGTGATGGCAGGAAATTCCAGCGACAATTGCCGGATCTGCGTGCGGGTCTTCTCCGCCTGGTGAAGCCGCTCGGCGGCAACACGGATATCGTCCTTGGTCAGGGCCATGTTGGTTTCGGCTTCGCAAGCAAAAAGCGGGGGTGCGGAAATATGATTAACATGTTAAATTGTTCCGGGCAAACCGGACGGGATTTTGCTGCGATGCAAACGCGACCCATGTTGCCGGAAATGATCTGGGATTGCCGAGGGCGGATATTCGATCGTGACGCGGAAAAAATCCCCCGACAAAACCGCCGTCCGGCACGTGCCGATGCGCGAATTCTCGCGTTCGCTGCCGATGTCGCTGTTGCGCGCCCGCGAGGCCGTGATGCGGCAATTCCGCCCCTCGCTGCGCGATCACGGCCTGACCGAACAGCAATGGCGGATCCTGCGCGCGCTTGCTGCCGTCGACACCATCGAGGTGACTGAGCTTGCCCGGGTCGCGTTTCTGCTTGGTCCCAGCCTTTCCCGCATTCTGCGCGACCTGGAAGCGCGTCATCTGATCGAACGACGGGTGGTGAAGGCCGATCAGCGCCGCGGCCTGGTGTCGATCTCCGCGAAGGGAGTGCGGCTGATCGAGACCGTCGCGCCTTCGTCCGAGGCGATCTACGCCGCCATCACCCGCCGCTATGGCGCGCGCAGGCTCAGGGAATTGCAGGATATGCTGCATGAGCTGGAGGGCACGCTGTCGGCGCTCAATAAAGGAGGGGGAACCGGCGAGGACGGCGAATTCGAGTGAACGCAATTTTGCATGATCGTCCCAAAAAGACGCATAGCTCCGCTTGATGCATATTGTTTGAGCATCGAAAGCCGCGGCCAACACTGCCTGATAACGGGAATAAGCCCGGTCAAGCGGCGTTAATCTCATGCAGTAGTCACGCCGCGCGAGGCGTCTGCGTCCTTAGTAGAAATCGTTGCGATATCAATTTACTCAGGGCCAGAGAGTCCGTAGATACGCTTTCGGTGTCGCGTCCTCTGGGACTGCAAACATCAAGAAAGGCCGACAAAGAAGCCCGGCCTCACGGAGGAACGAATGAAGCTCACGAGACGCGATTTCGCGGCCGGCTTGGCCGTTGGTATTACCGCACCCTACGTTATCGGCAGCGCCCGCGCGCAAGCCGCCACCCTCAAGATCGGTATGTGCGCGCCCGTTACCGGCCCGGCGGCCGAATCCGGTGGATACGCGATCAAGGGTGCCAAGCTCGCGCTGGAGGCCGTCAACAAGGCCGGCGGCATTCTCGGCAAGCAGGCCGAACTGATCATCGAAGATGACCAGACCACCAACCCCGGGATCGTGCTGGCCTTCTCCAAGCTCGCCGCGCAGCCGGACATCGTGGGCTTCCTCGGCTCGATCCGCTCCACGCAGGTGCACGCGATGGCGCCCGACGTTCTCAAGCTCGGCAAGCCCGTGATGATCGGCGGAACCGATCCCAACCTGACCCATATGGGCAATCAGTGGCTGTTCCGTTTCCGCCCCAATGACAGCTATTCGGGCCGCGTGATCGCCGACTACGGCGTCAATACGCTCGGCAAGAAGAAATGGGCCGTGCTGCATTCGACCGATGCATTCGGCACCGCCGGCGGCAAGGCGCTGACCGACGCGCTCGGCAAGCTTGGTACGCCGCCTGTTCTCGATCAGGGCTATGCCAACCAGAGCCAGGATTTCACGCCCGTCGTGCTCGCGATCAAGCAGTCCGGCGCCGACATCCTCGGATCGTACTTCACGTTCGAAAGCGATCTCGGCATCTTCGCCCGTCAGTTGCGCCAGCTCGGCGTCAACATTCCCTGGGTCGGCTCGCCCTCGATCGTCAACATCACCGCGCTGAAGCTCGCCGGTCCCGCGCTTTACGGCACCTACGGGGTCGCCGATTACGCCGAGGATTCCAGCGAGGCCTCGAAGGCGTTCGGCAAGGCCTATCGCGATGTCGCCAAGGTCGCACCGGACAACCAAAGCTCCTGGCCCTACGACGCCATCAACGTTCTGGCGGCCGCGATCAACAAGGCCGGTTCGACCGATCCCGGGAAGATTCGCGAGGCTATCCTGGCGACCAAGAAATATCCGGGCGCCGAGGGCGAATATAACTTCGACCAGAACGGTGACGGTTTGCACGGCTACAACATCGTGAAGAACGAGAAGGGCAATATCGTCTTCGATAAGCATATCGAGTCCAACGATTGACGACGTCGCCGGCTCCTCCCGATCGGAAGGGCCGGCTTCGCATCCAGCAAATCCATTCGTGCTGGGCCGGCGTCTATGTGCCTGCGCCTGTCACCTAACGACGCCCGGTCGATCCGATTGCGAACCTGGCCGGTTTGTTTCTCCCACCGAGCATTTCCATGGATCTCGTACTGCAACTGCTCTTCACCGGGATCGGCATCGGCGCCGTCTACGCGCTGGTCGCGCTCGGTTTCGTGCTGATCTTCCGCGCCACCAACGTGGTGAATTTCGCGCAGGGCGAATTCTCCATGGTGGCGGCCTATCTGATGGTGGTGTTCGCCGTCGATCTGGGCTGGCCGTACTGGCTGTCGTTCCTGCTGGCGCTGGCCGGCATGGCGCTGCTGGGGGTGGTCTTCAATCTCGGGGTCTATTACCCGCTGCGGCATCGCAGCTTCCTGCCGGTGATCATCGCCACGATCGGCGCCTCGATCCTGATGGCCAATTCGGTGCTGGCGATCTACGGTCCGCAGCCGCAGGTGCTGCAGGGATGGTTCGAGACGCCCGGCATCCAGCTCGGGCAGGTCTATCTCGACAGCCAATATCTGCTCATTATCGCGGTCACTATCGTGATGGTGATCTTCAACTACTGGTTTTTCGAGCACACCATGCTCGGCAAGAAACTACAGGCCACCTCGCAGGACAAGGAGATGGCCTCGCTGCTCGGCATCTCCGTCTCCACCATGATCATGATCACCTTCATCTATTCGGCGGTGCTGGGCGGCCTCGCGGGCATCCTGGTGGCGCCGGTGCTGTTCGTCTCGATCCAGATGGGCTCGACGATCGCGCTGAAGGCGTTTGCCGCCACCATCATCGGCGGCTTCGGCGACGTCGCGGGTGCAATCATCGGCGGGCTGGCGCTCGGCATCATCGAAACCTTTGGCGCGGCCTACATTTCCGTTCCCTACAAGGACGGCTTCGCCTTCCTCGTACTGGTGCTGTTTCTGGTGTTCCGGCCGCAAGGCATCTTCGGCGAACGTGTCGCGGAGAAAGCATGAGCGCGCCCAGCGACAACCTGACGATGACGGCGCTGCCGCGAACGAAACCGCTGCTGCTGCGCCATCTGCCATATTTCATCGCTGCGACGATCCTGGTGGTCTTGGCCGCGACGATGCGCTTCGACGGCTACATCCTCAACATCCTGATGCAGGCGACGACCTTCGCGATCGCGGTGTTCGGCCTCTCGGTCGTGCTCGGCCTGTGCGGCCAGATCAACCTGGCGCAGGCGGCGTTCTTCGGTTTCGGCGCCTATGCGGTCGGCATCGGAACCACCGATCTGCATCTGAGCTACTGGCTCTGCCTCGTCGCGGGCTGTGTCATGGCGCTGGGGGCGGGCGCGTTCCTCGGCATGTCGACCTTGCGGCTCGGCGGCCATTACCTCGCGATGGTGACGATCTCGTTCCAGCAGATCGTCACGCTGGTCATGATCAACGCCATCGGGCTGACGCACGGCCCGGACGGCGTCTCCAACATCGGCCGTCCCGATCTGTTTCAGACCGCGCAGGGCTATCTCGCCTTCTGCGTCGCGATGCTGGCGATCATCGGCTATTTCGTCTGGCACCTGCCGGACACCCGGCTCGGGCGGGCCATGCGCGCGGTGCGTGACAACGAACTCGCCGCCGGAGTCAGCGGCATCGATGTATTCCGCACCAAGGTCTACGCGTTCGGCCTGTGCGCAGCGCTCGGTGGTCTCGCCGGCGGTCTGTTCGCCGGCGGATTTGCCTATGTCAGCCCCGACCAGTTCTCGTTCGCGGAATCGATCGTGTTCCTGACGATGTCGCTGCTCGGCGGCGTCGCCTCGCCGATCGGCTCGGCGATCGGCACCGGACTGTTGATCCTGATCCCGGAATGGCTGCGGTTCCTCAAAAGCGTTCCCGGGCTGTATCTTGCGATCTACGGCCTGTTCGTCATCCTGATCATCCGCTACATGCCGGACGGCATCTGGGGGTTCATCGGCGTCGCCCTCGATCGCTGGCGCAGCCGGATCAAGGCGCCGGCGACTGCGGCACCTCTGCTATTGAAGCCGGCCAGCGTCGGCGGCGATATCGTGCTGGAAGTCACCGGCCTTTCGAAGCATTTCGGTGGCCTCAAGGCCGTCGACGGCGTCGATATCGCGGTAAAGCGCGGCGGCGTGCACGCGCTGATCGGGCCGAACGGCTCCGGCAAGACCACGACGCTGAACGTGCTATCCGGCCTCTACAAGGCGACCTCAGGCAAGATCGTGCTCGACGGCACCGACATCACCACCATGCCGCCGCACCAGCGCACCGCGGCAGGTCTGGGACGTACGTTCCAGAACATCCGGCTGTTCCGCTCGATGACGGCTTTGGAGAACGTCGAGATCGGCGCCGAACGGCCCGGCAACACGCTGATCGGGCAGGGCGGCGATGCCGCGCTGACGGAACGCGCGATGGAAGCGCTGACCTTCGTGGGCCTGGGCAGCCGCGCCAATGAACTTATCTCGAGCTTTTCCTACGGCCATCAGCGGCTGATCGAGATCGCGCGCGCGCTCGCCGCCAACCCGACGCTGCTGCTGCTCGATGAACCTGCGGCCGGCCTGAACTCGACTGAGAAGCTCGAACTGCACGAATTGCTCAAGCGCATCGCGGCGCAAGGCCTGACCATCCTGATCATCGACCATGACATGACCCTGGTCTCCGAGGCTGCCCAGCACATCACCGTGCTCAATTTCGGACGCCGCATCGCGGACGGCGAATCCATGGCGGTGCTGCGTCATCCCGACGTCGTCTCCGCCTATCTCGGGAGCGAATGATGGCGCTGCTCCAGATTAACGATCTGATCGTCCTTTACGGCGAGATCGAAGCATTGCGCGGCGTCTCGCTCAGCGTCGATGAAGGGCAGGTGGTGACCTTGCTCGGCGCCAACGGCGCCGGCAAATCGACCACGCTGCGGGCGATCTCGGGGCTGGCAAAACCGGCGGCGGGTGAAATCCTGTTCGACGGCAGATCGATCGCAGGCCTCGGCCCGGAAGCGATCGTCCGGCTCGGCATCTCCCACGTGCCGGAAGGCCGGCGGATTTTCCCCGGCCTGACGGTGAAGGAAAACATCATGCTCGGCGCCTCGAACCGGCGCGTCGCGAAGGCCGAATTGTCGCGCGAAGCCGACGCCATGTTCGACCTGTTCCCGGATATCCGCTCGTTCTCCAATGCGCTGGGCTGGACGCTCTCGGGCGGCCAATTGCAGATGGTCGCGGTCGCGCGCGGCCTGATGGCGAAGCCGCGGCTGTTGCTGCTCGACGAGCCTTCGCTCGGGCTTGCGCCCGTCATCGTGCAGGCGGTGTTCCGAATCATCTCGCAGATCCGGCAAAACACCACGGTGCTGCTGGTCGAGCAGAACGCGCGCATGGGGCTTTCGGTGGCCGATCACGGCTATGTGCTGGAAACCGGCCGCATCGTGCTCGGCGGCAAGCCCGACGAACTCTGGGGCAACGAAGCCATCGCCGCCGCCTATCTCGGCGGTCACGCCAAAGCACGTGCGTGAACAGCCGGTGAAGCATCCATGGAGGTTGAAAATCTGATGGGCTTCGTGGCGGACGTTTTCGCCGGTGCCCTTGCCTGATGATACCGGGGCGGCGATAGTGAACACCGCGCGAGATCGGCGTGAGCGGGCTGAGTCAAAGGACGACGGCATAATTGGTATCGTCATTGCGAGCGCAGCGAAGCAATCCATGGCCGCTAAAAAAGGATGGATTGCTTCGTCGCTCCGCTCCTCGCAATGACGGCGAGAATGAACACAGGGAAGGAAACAAAAAGTGGCAAATAACGTGAAAAAGGTCTGGGCGTCGGGCAAGGCGGTGGTGAACGCCTGGCTTGCGATTCCTTCCGGGTTTTCCGCCGAAGTGATCGCGCAATGCGGGTTCGACAGCGTCACCGTCGACATGCAGCACGGCGTGCAGGACTACCAGTCGATGGTGCAGTGTTTCCAGGCGATGAACGGCCATCCGGTGACGCCGATGGTCCGCGTGCCCTGGAACGAACCCGGCATCATCGGCAAGGTGCTCGACGGCGGCGCCTACGGTGTGATCTGCCCGATGATCAACACGCCGCAGGAAGCGAAGAACCTCGTTGCCTATTCCAAATATCCGCCGAAGGGCACGCGTTCGAACGGTCCGATCCGTTCCGGGATGTACGGCTCGGCCGGCAGCTATCAGCAGACGGCGAACGACGAGATCGTGCTGCTGCCGATGATGGAGACCAAGACCGCGGTCGAGAACATGGAATCGATCCTCGATGTCGAAGGCATCAACGGCGTCTATATCGGCCCCTCCGATCTTGGCTTCTCCTATGGGCTGGTGCCGAAGCTCGACCGCGACGAGCCGGAAATCCTCAAGATCTACGAGAAGATCGTCAAGGAATGCGGCAAGCGCGACCTCTATCCGGGCATCCACTGCTCGGGCGCCGAGGGCGCGGTGCGCGCCATCAACATGGGCTTCAAGCTGGTGACGCTGTCGAACGAAAGCGGGCTGATGATGACCTACGCCAGGATGCAGGTGGCGCAGACCCGGAAAGAATCGGCCGGCAAGGCTTAAGACACGCGAATAGCGAATAGCGAGTAGCGAATGGCGAATAGGGAGTGACGAGAGGCGAATAATGATTTGAATAAGTATTCTTTCTATTCGCTACTCGCTATTCGCCAACTTCAAGGAGACCTCCCATGACCCCAGCCCCCGTGATCCGCCTGCATCCCGACGACGGCGTCCTGATCGCGCGGGCAAGCCTGCCGCCGGGCATGGTGGTGGCTGACGGCGTCACCACGGTCGAACGGATTCCGGCGGGGCACAAAGTGGCAATCCGCCCCATCGCCGTGGGCGAACCGATCCACCGCTATGGCCAGATCATCGGCTTTGCCACGATCCCGATTTTGCCGGGCCAGCATGTTCACACCCAGAACTGCGGCATGGGCGATTTCGCCAAGGACTATGCCTATGGCGTCGACGTCAAGCCGGTGCCGAATTTCGATCTGCCCGCAACCTTCGAAGGCATCCGCCGGCCCGACGGGCGGGTGGCGACCCGCAACTATATCGGTATCCTCACTTCCGTGAATTGCAGCGCGCATGTCGCGGGCCTGGTCGCCGACGTCTTCAAGAAGAATCCGTTCACGCACGACAACCCGCTGGCGGATTTTCCCAATGTCGATGGCGTGGTGGCGCTGACCCACAAGACCGGCTGCGGCATGACGCAGGACGAGCCGCTGGCGCTGCTCCGCCGCACCCTCGGCGGCTACGCGCGGCATGTAAATTTTTCCGCTGTGATCGTTTTGGGCCTCGGCTGCGAGGTCAACCAGATCGGAGGGCTGATGGCCGAGCAGAAGCTCGCCGGGCGCTTGCGCGCCATGGACATTCAGGAAGTCGGCGGCACCCGCAAGACCGTGGAGGCCGGAATCGCCTTCGTGAAGGAGGCGCTGACCGACGCCAATAAAGTCAAGCGCGAGCCCGTGTCGGCGAGCGAGTTGACGGTAGCGCTGCAATGCGGCGGCTCCGACGGCTATTCCGGCGTCTCGGCCAATCCGGCGCTGGGCGCGGCGAGCGATCTCCTGGTGCGGCATGGCGGCACCGTCATTCTTTCGGAGACCCCGGAGACCTATGGCGCCGAACATCTGTTGACGCGCCGGGCGGTCAGCCGCGAGGTTGGCGAAAAACTCGTCGGCCTGATGAGGTGGTGGGAAGAATACACCGCACGCGAAGGCGCCGAGATGAACGCCAACCCGAGCCCGGGCAACAAGGCTGGCGGACTCACTACCATCCTGGAAAAATCCCTCGGCGCGATGGCCAAGGCCGGCAGCACCAACCTGGTCGATGTGCTCAATTACGCCGAGCCGGTTACCAAGAAGGGCTTTGTCTTCATGGATACGCCCGGTTACGATCCGGTCGCGGCGACCGGGCAGGTGGCCGGCGGCGCCAACCTCGTCTGCTTCACGACAGGGCGCGGCAGCGTGTTCGGCTGCAAGCCCGCGCCCTCGATCAAGCTTGCGACCAACACACCGATGTACAAGCGCATGGAAGACGACATGGACGTCAATTGCGGCACCATCCTCGACGGCGAGGAAACCGTGCAGCAATGCGGCCAGCGCATCTTTGATCTCATGCTGAAAACTGCTTCCGGACAGCCGACCAAGAGCGAGGGCTTCGATTTCGGCGGCGCCGAATTCGCGCCGTGGGTGCTTGGGGCGACGATGTGACCGATCGTAGCTCGGATGGAGCGAAGCGAAATCCGGGATCCCATCCGCTGCGGGATGCGTCGGATTGCGCTGAGCCTGTCATCGGGCGGCGCTTCGCGCCGACCCGTTGGCTCCTACGGGTCTGAAGGCGGCTTGCTTAAAGCGTGATCGATAGTGCCCGGAAGTAGTTTGTCGGAACGTGATCGCGCACCATGCGCGGCAGGACTCCGGCAAGCCGGTCGAGCGGTCGTGGCCCGATGCTGCGAATGAGGCGAAACGCCGCCAGCGCCCGGATATCGGCAAGTCCGGCCGCAATGGCGCCATCGATGATATCCGGCTTGTTTTCCGCGGCGGCGCCGGTCTGCGCCTGTGTGCCATCGAAGCGGCCGTCGGTCGGGCACTGGATCGATTGCCCGACATGGCGAAAATCGCCCGGTTGCGGCGGCGGGACGGTGGGCACGATGTCGGTACCGTCAATGAGGCGGAAGGTGGAGCCGCCGAGCGGATAATTGTTGAAGAATGCCGAGCCGCCGGTCCGCGGGCTGCCGAAGGTATAAACCACCGTGGTCCTGACGTTCGGCTCGTGCGCCGCGCGCGCCGCGGCAAGGACCGCTAGTGCACCGCCCAGGCTATGCCCGGTGAAGAACAGCGGTTCTGCCGGTGCCGGGCGTTTGGCGATCACCGCCTGGATCACCGGCCAGACGGTTTCCACCGCGTCCTCGAACCCGCTGTGGAGATTATCCGGGGACTGCACGGCGTTGAAATCCGTGATCCAGTCTTCGAACTTCAGGGGATCGCTGCCGGCAAAGGTAACAAATGTCGCGCCGCGCCCTGCGGCGACCACCACGCATGCGCTTTTCGGTGGCAGACCCGTGGCGGGGTCGTTGGCGACGAAGGCAGGCATCGTCAGTTGCCAGGCATCGAGGATGCTTTTGACCTTGTCCCTGTGCGCCGTCTCATAGGCAAGCTGGGACAGCCACATCATGGCCCGCGCATTGTCGAGGCCAAATTGCGAAGATAATGAGGTGAATTTCTCCAGGGCATTGTCGGGATAGGCGCCTCGGGCCAGCTCTACCAGGAAACTCATTGAACAATTCCCCCAGCGACTGATAGTGCCGCTAAATCAATCACAGGTAGTTAGGAGCGGCAAGCGGGAACGCTATAACCCGCATCTCTCCTAGGCATTGGCTGCCCGTTGTTAGTGCTTGATGTCGGGGGGAACCAGTGTTCTGCTTAAAAAAGCTGCTGGAGTAGCCTGCCTGTGTCGATCTTCGTCGCATTACATCACGTCACGCATTACAAATACGACCGACCGATCGATCTCGGCCCGCAAACCATTCGCCTGCGCCCGGCGCCGCACACGCGCACGCCGATCCTGAGCTATTCGCTCAAGGTCCTGCCTTCCAATCATTTCGTGAACTGGCAGCAGGACCCGCAAGGCAACTGGCTGGCGCGCTATGTCTTTCCGGAAAAGGCCACCGAACTGAAGATCGAGGTCGATTTCACGGCGCAGATGACCGTGATCAACCCGTTCGATTTCTTCGTCGAGCCTTACGCCGACAGTTTTCCGTTCGCCTATACCGCCGATCTCAAGACCGAGCTCGCGCCGTATCTGGCGACCATCGAACCGGGGCCGGAGTTAACAAGATATCTGGCGGAGATTCCGCGCGACGCGCCCAGCACGGTCAATTTCCTGGTCGATCTCAACGCGCAACTGCAGAAAAAGATTCGCTATATCATCCGCATGGAGCCGGGCGTTCAGACGCCGGAAGAGACACTGGCCTCCGGCGCCGGATCGTGCCGCGACTCCGCGTGGCTGCTGATCCAGATCATGCGGCATCTCGGGCTCGCCGCCCGTTTCGTCTCGGGCTACCTGATCCAGTTGCGCCCCGACATCGATCCGCTCGAAGGCCCGCGCGAGGTCGAGAACGATTTTACCGATCTGCACGCCTGGGCCGAGGTCTACCTTCCCGGCGCGGGCTGGATCGGCTTCGACGTCACCTCGGGCATGCTGACGGGTGAGGGGCATATTCCCGTCGCCGCCACGCCGCATTACCGCACGGCGGCGCCGATCTCGGGCGCAGTCGGCTTCGCGCAAGTCGAATTCAACTTCGAGATGACCGTCAAGCGGATCCGTGAAGCCCCTCGAATCACAAAGCCTTTCTCCGATGATTCCTGGGCGCGCCTCGACAAGCTAGGCGAGCGGGTCGATGCCGATCTCAGAGAGGGCGACGTGCGCCTGACCATGGGCGGCGAGCCGACTTTTGTCTCCGTCGACGATCTGGAATCGCCGGAATGGAACATCTCCGCGGTCGGTCCGACCAAGCGGGCTCTGGGCGACGACCTCATTCGCAAGCTGCAAACCCGGTTCGCGCCGGGTGGGCTGCTGCATTACGGGCAGGGCAAATGGTATCCGGGCGAAAGCCTGCCGCGCTGGGCGTTCGGCCTGTATTGGCGCAAGGACGGCGTGCCGATCTGGAAAAACGCCGATCTGATCGCCGCTATCAACGGGCCGCACCAGACGCGAATTGAAGACGCCGAGCGCTTTGCGGACAGCACGGCTGCAAAGCTCGGCGTCGACGCCGAATATGTCCTGCCGGCGTTCGAGGATCCCGGTCACTGGCTGCAGAAGGAAGCGGGCCTGGCGCCCAATGTCGATCCCAGCGATTCCAAGCTGTCGGATCCCGAGGAGCGCGCGCGCATGGCGCGGGTGTTCGACCAGGGGCTCAACACGCCCAAGGGATTCGTACTGCCGATCCAGCGCTGGAATGCCGACGCAAGTAAATCTCCCTCGCGCTGGAAGAGTGAGCGCTGGAAGCTGCGTCGCGGCAATCTGTTCCTGACCCCCGGCGATTCCCCGCTAGGGCTGCGGCTGCCGATCGCCTCGCTGCCGCATATACCGGCCGAGGAATATCCCTACATCGTCGAGCAGGATCCGCTGGAGCCGCGCGACAACCTGCCGGTTTACGACGCGACGCCGGCCGAGGCCGCCCCGCAGCAGGAGGTGCAGGAGCAGCAGCTCAAGGGCGGTGGCGTGCGCACCGCGATGTCGATCGAGATCCGCGACGGCGTGCTGTGCGCCTTTATGCCGCCGGTGGAGAAGCTCGAGGATTATCTCGAACTGGTCGCGGCGGTGGAGGCGACCGCCGAAGAGATGCAAGTTAAGGTTCACGTAGAGGGTTATCCGCCCCCGTTCGACCCCCGGGTGGAAGTGATAAAAGTGACGCCCGATCCCGGCGTCATCGAGATCAACATCCAGCCGGCGCAGAACTGGCGCGACGCCGTCAACATCACCTTCGGCCTGTACGAAGACGCAGGCCAGGTCCGGCTCGGGGCCAACCGCTTCCTGGTTGACGGCCGGCACACCGGTACCGGCGGCGGCAACCATGTCGTGGTCGGCGGCAGCACGCCTTCGGACTCTCCGTTCCTGCGCCGTCCTGATCTGTTGAAGAGCCTGGTGCTGTACTGGCAGCGGCATCCGTCGCTGTCCTATCTGTTCTCCGGCATGTTCATCGGTCCCACCAGCCAGGCGCCGCGCATCGACGAGGCGCGCCATGACGGCCTCTATGAGCTGGAAATCGCGCTCGCCCATGTGCCGCCGCCTGATATCAAGGCGCCGCTGTGGCTGGTCGACCGGCTGTTCCGGCACATCCTGGTCGATATAACAGGCAATACCCACCGCGCCGAAATCTGCATCGACAAGCTCTATTCACCCGACAGCTCCACCGGCCGGCTGGGCTTGGTCGAATTTCGTGCGCTGGAAATGCCGCCCGATCCGCGCATGAGTCTGGCGCAGCAATTATTGATCCGGGCCTTGATCGCAAAACTCTGGCGCGAGCCGCAAGCCGGCAAGTTCGTGCGCTGGGGTACCACGCTGCACGACCGCTTCATGCTGCCGCATTTCCTTTGGGAAGATTTCCTGGATGTGCTGGGTGAGCTCAAACAGTCCGGTTACGACTTTTCGCCGGACTGGTACGCCGCCCAGCTCGAATTCCGTTTTCCGGCGTTCGGCCGGGTCCATCATGGCGGCGTTTCGCTGGAACTGCGTCAGGCCCTGGAGCCCTGGCACGTTCTCGGCGAGGAAGCCTCCGCCGGCGGCACGGTGCGTTATGTCGATAGCTCCGTCGAGCGGCTGCAGGTCAAGGCGTCCGGCTTTGTCGAAGGCCGCCACGTCGTCACCTGTAACGGACGGCGGATGCCGATGACCGAAACCGGTCGCTCCGGCGAGGCGGTTGCCGCTGTCCGCTTCAAGGCCTGGCAGCCGGCCTCCGGGCTGCATCCGACCATTCCCGTCCATGCGCCGCTGACATTTGACTTGATTGATACCTGGAACGGCCGCTCGCTGGGCGGCTGCGTGTACCACGTCGCGCATCCCGGCGGACGCAATTACGAGACCAAACCGGTCAATTCCTATGAAGCCGAGGCGAGGCGGCTCGCCCGGTTTCAGGATCACGGCCATACGCCCGGCAAGATCGATCCGCCGCGCGAGGAACGCACAATTGAGTTTCCTTTGACACTCGACTTGAGGACCCCGCTCCTGCATTGAATAGGGGCAGAGCGTTTTCGAGCGAAGTGGAGACCGGTTCGCGCCAGGAAAACGTGTCAATTAAGAATCCAGAGCCCCGTTTCGATTCTATCGAAACGGGGCTCTGGGCTGGAGTAGTTGGGATGGCGGGACACGACGGCCAGGAAGGCGGCCGGGCAAGCAGCCAGGGAAGCAAGGTCCGTTCGGCCAACCGGCGCGTGGCGCAGTGGACGCGCGACTACGCCCGCCTGCCGGGAATTCCCGATGAATATATCGCGCAGGACGGCGAGCCGCGGGCGGTCTGGAACCGGTTTTTCGATGCCTTCGCAGCCTTGAGCCCGGGCGAAATCGAGCGGCGTTTCGGCTCCGCCGACCGGCATTTGCGGGAAGCCGGCGTGACCTACCGCGCGCCCGGCGAAACCTCGGACCGGCTTTGGCCGCTGAGCCATCTGCCGCTGTTGATCGACGAGGCCGACTGGCAACAGCTGAGCGCGGGCATCGTCCAGCGCGCGCAATTGCTGGAGCTGGTGCTCGCCGATCTCTACGGCCCGGGCCGGCTGGTTGCCGAAGGCGCGATTCCCGCCGCCGCCATCGCCGGCAGCGCCGAATATCTCCGCGCGGTTTGCGGCATCAAACCGCCGGGCGGCCGCTATCTCAGTCTTTATGCCGCCGATGTCGGCCGCGGACCCGATGGGCGCTGGTGGGTGCTCGGCGACCGCACCCAGGCACCCTCGGGCGCGGGCTACGCGCTGGAGAACCGGCTGGTGCTGTCGCGCGCCTTCACCTCGCTCTACAAGTCGATGAACGTCGAGCGGGTCGCACCGTTCTTCGAGGCCTTTCGCGATGCCTTGCGCGGCAGCGCGGACCGCGACGAACCGCGCATCGGGCTCTTGACGCCGGGCCAGTTCAGCGAGACCTATTTCGAACACGCCACGCTGGCGCGCTATCTCGGCTTCCTGCTGGTCGAGGGCGACGATCTCGCCGTCAGCGGCGACCGCATTCACATCCGCACCGTCGCCGGCCTGAAACGGCTCGACGTGCTGCTGCGCCGGGTCGATTCCAATTTTCTCGATCCGCTGGAACTGGATGCCTCCTCGCAGCTCGGCGTGCCCGGCCTCATCGACGTGCTGCGAAAGGACGGCGTTGTCGTCGCGAACATGCCGGGCTCGGGCGTGATGGAGGCGAGGGCGCTGCTCGGCTTCCTGCCCAGCCTGAGCCGGCGGCTCTTGGACGAAGATCTGAAGATGCCGAATATCGCGACCTGGTGGTGCGGCCAGAAGGCCGCCCGCGACGAGGTGCTGTCGCGGCTCGACGAGGTCGCCATCGAAGGCGCCTATGCGCGAGGCGTTCCCGGCTTTCCGGGGAGCGGGCCCGTGCTCGCCGGCGAGCTGTCGGCGGCCGACCGCGACCGGCTCAGGGGCGCGATCAACGATCGCGGCATCGACTATGTCGGCCAGGAACTGGTGCGGCTGTCGACCATGCCGGTGTGGGACGAGGGACGGATCACGCCGCGTCCGTTCGTGCTGCGGGTATTCGCCGCCGCTACCCCCCATGGCTGGACCATCATGCCCGGCGGCTTCTGCCGGATCGCCGAACAGACCGATGCGCGCGCCGTGTCGATGGGCGATGGCGCGCGGGCTGCGGATGTCTGGGTAGTCTCCGATAAGGCGGTGCCGGCGACCACGCTGCTTCCAGCGGTCGACACGGTACGGATCAGGCGCATCGCCGGCGTGGTGCCGAGCCGCGCCGCCGACAACCTGTTCTGGCTCGGCCGCTATCTGGAGCGTGCCGAGGCGACGCTGCGGCTGGTGCGGGCGCTCGGGACATCGCAGCGCGATCCCGGCAAGGGATCGTCACCCGTGCAGCACGCGCTGGAGCGAATTCAGCGGCTGCTCGTAACGTGGGGCGCAACCTCGCAAACGGCGCGAACGCAACCCGCGAAGATCGCCGCGGAAGCGCTTCAGTCTGAAGACAAATTCGGCTCGGCGCTGTCGCTGGTACGCGCCGCGCAGCGCACCGCGACTTCCTTGCGGGAACGGCTTTCGCCCGACGCCTGGCAGGTCATTACGGAGATGGTCGAACGTCTTGCGCAGGAGGTTGAAGACGACGACGGCGTGGTCAGCGCCGCCGAACTGACGCTGCAGGAATTGGCGAGCTTCGCAGGCCTGGCGCAGGAAAACATGAACCGCGCCGCCGGCTGGCGCTTTCTCGAAATGGGCCGC
This sequence comes from Bradyrhizobium erythrophlei, assembly GCF_900129505.1. Taxonomy (NCBI): domain Bacteria; kingdom Pseudomonadati; phylum Pseudomonadota; class Alphaproteobacteria; order Hyphomicrobiales; family Nitrobacteraceae; genus Bradyrhizobium; species Bradyrhizobium erythrophlei. Next base: position 4,823,302 of record NZ_LT670818.1, read on the forward strand.
CGCGCCGAGCGTGCCATCAACACCGTGCGGTTCGCCCGCCAGTTCGCCTGTGACGAGGCCGGCGGGGAGGATCTCGACATCCTGCTGACCCTGGTGGATTGCCAGATCACCTATCGCTCGCGCTACCTGGTCGGTCCGCTGCTGGCGCCGGTGCGCGATCTGGTGGTGCTCGACCCCTATAATCCGCGCTCGGTCGCGTTCCAGGTCGCGGCGCTGAACGAGCACATCGCGAGCCTGCCGACCCTAAAGGAGGGAGGGCTGATCGAACGGCCGCAGCGGCTCGCGGTCGCGCTGCAGGCGGGCCTGACGACGGCGGAGGCATCGAGCCTCGACACCAAGACACTGTTCGCGCTGGAGCAGGATCTGCTCAACCTCGCCGACGCCATCGGATTGCATTATTTCCCGCATGGGCCCAACGCCAGCCGGCCCGAGAAGCTGACGGGGCTGGCGTGATCTACGACATCCGCCATGTCACCAGCTATAGTTACGAAAGCCCGGTCAGTTTCGCCCGGTGTTCGCTCCGGCTTGAGCCGAGAACCGGCGACGGGCAGCAACTGGTCTCGCACAGCGTCGATATCCGCCCCAAGCCCGCCGACCGCACCGCCCGGCGCGACTTCTTCGGCACCCTGACCGAGAGCATCCTGATCGAGACCGCGCATCGCAACCTGCGCATCGATTCGAGGTCGCGGGTGTCAGTGTCCCGGCAGGCACCGGGCCGGGCCGCGCCAAGCCCCTCTTGGGAAAGCGTCCGCGACGTGGCCTTCGAGGCCACCAGCCTCGGGCCGGCGTCGCCGATCGGCTACGTGTTTGCCAGCCCGCTGGTGCCGGTACAGCGGCCGGTTACCGCCTATGCGGCCTTAAGCTTTCCGCCGGGCGCGGGAATCCTGGCCGGCGCGGTCGACCTGATGCACCGCATCCGCACCGAGTTCAAATACGACCCCAAGGCCACCGTGATCTCGACGCCGCTCACGGAAGTGTTCGAGAAACGCCACGGCGTCTGCCAGGATTTTGCCCATGTGATGATCGCAGGGCTCCGCGGCCTCGGGCTGCCGGCGGCCTATATCTCGGGCTACCTGCGCACCGTCCCGCCGCCGGGCAAGCCGAGGCTGCAAGGCGCGGACGCGACCCACGCCTGGGTCTCGCTGTGGTGCGGCGCCGAGACCGGTTGGGTCGGCTTCGACCCGACCAACGATATCCTAGTCGAGAACGACCATATCGAGCTCGCGGTGGGGCGGGATTTCTCCGACGTCTCGCCGGTCGACGGCATCATCGTGGGGTCGCGCAAACAGAAGCTGAGCGTCGCCGTGGATGTGCTGCTGGTGGAATGACCCACGCCCGCCATCTGCAGCCGGACTTCCATGACGTCATCATCCTCGGCGCCGGCGCCGCGGGCCTGATGTGCGCCGCCGGGGCCGGCCAGCGCGGGCGCTCGGTGCTGCTGCTCGAGCAATCGCGGCATCCGGGCGAGAAAATCCGCATCTCCGGCGGCGGGCGGTGCAATTTCACCAATTTGCACGCCGGCCCCGCCAACTTTCTCTCGGACAACCCGCGCTTCTGCACCTCGGCGCTAAGCGGCTATACCCAGCGCGACTTCATCGCGCTGGTCGAGCGATATGGCATTGCCTGGCACGAGAAGACGCGCGGGCAATTGTTCTGCGACGGCTCGTCGCAGCAGATCGTCGACATGCTGCTGGAAGAGTGCCGCAAGGCCCACGCCGAGTTGCGTCTGGGCGTGCGCATTTCGGCGGTCTCGAAGGGCGGGGATGGCTTTGTCGTCGTCACCGACCAGGGTGAGTTTCGCTGCGGCGCGCTGGTGGTCGCCACCGGCGGTCCGTCCATTCCGAAGATGGGGGCGAGCGGGTTCGGCTACAAAATCGCCGAGCAGTTCGGCCTGAAGATCGTGCCGCCGCGGGCGGCGCTGGTGCCGCTGACCTTCGACGCCGCGCTGCTCGCGCAATTCGGCGATCTGGCGGGTGTCTCGGTCGAGGCGATCGTGAGCTGCGGGAAAACGCGTTTTGATGAGGCATTGTTGTTTACCCATCGCGGGCTGAGCGGCCCGGCGATCCTGCAGATATCGTCCTATTGGCGCGAGGGCGAGGACATCGTCGTCGATATGGCGCCGGGGATCGACGCCCTAACCGGGCTGAAGCAATTGCGCGGGGGGCATCCCCGACAGGAAATGGCGACCGCGCTCGCCGGCCTCGTGCCGAAGCGCCTGGCGCGCGCCATCGCCGACAGGGTCGGCGGTCCGGAACGGATCGCCGATTTCTCCGACATGCTGCTGGGGAAACTTGCCGCGGCGATAACACAATGGCGCGTCCGGCCGGTCGGGACCGAGGGCTATCGAACCGCCGAAGTGACGCTGGGCGGTGTCGATACGGTGGGCCTCTCCTCGAAGACGCTCGAAGCGAGGGCCGTCCCCGGGCTCTATTTCATCGGTGAAGTCGTCGACGTCACCGGCTGGCTTGGCGGCTTCAATTTTCAATGGGCGTGGTCGTCGGGATATGCCGCGGGCCGGCACGTCTAACGCCAGGGCGAGATGACGTCCAGGGCGCGTATCGGGCCATCGGCTCAATGACGGGGCGAGATCTGAAGCTCGATCAGCGCCATTCGCTGTAATGTTGCCGGATCTGTCTCGCCATCCTTGGCGGTGCGAAGGATGCTTTCGGCCAGCGCTTGCACATGGGCGGAGCTGACCGGTTCCGGCAGCGAAGCCACCGCCGCATCCAGGGCGTCTCTCATGACGGTTAGGGTTTCAGGTGGAAACGATGCGTTGGAAAAGTCTTTCATCGCGCTTCAGTCTCGGTCGATGCCTTGAAGGCAGCGTTACCGCAGTCAACGCGGTCAAATCGCTCCGTCAGGCGCAGAAGATGGGGCGGTAACCGATTCGGATTTCCCGTCAGCGTGGCATGCAGCGCTTCACCGATCTCTTTGCAAATTGCGCCGGCATGGATCCGATCGAGGTGGACGCCGTTTGTCCCTGGGCTCGTCATGATGGTTCCAGTTGTTGCAATTCAATCCAATTGCAGGACCAAGTCCTCGAACGGGCATTGGTTCACCCAAGCTGGCAAAAAAGTCGGAACCGAGAGCTTCATCTTGGTACCGCCTGCTCGGAGAGTGGCGGGCTAAACGGCGGAACCCGCCCTCAAAAGCTGACATTCGGTGGATTTCTGCTGCGCTGGCCGCCTTGAAGCTACGACCGGCACGACCTCCGGTTCGAGATCAGAAGCGGCAGCCGGTTTGGCATCGCGCCGGCACGGGCGGGCCGTCGGCTAGCAGCTGCTGCAAATCTTGAGTTTACGCTTCAGGCTGGCTTCGTCATTCCGATCCGCTGCCAGATCTTGCTCCCATTCGTCCTTTGATCGAACGTTGGTCCGCTCGGCGGTCGCCGCGTTGAGCGGGCCGATGATGATTTCTCGCTTCGCCCGCGCCTGCTTCTTGGGCGGCGGCGGAGGCTCAACCGGCTGTGCGCTGTCCGTCGGGGCAGAGCCCAGTCCGTCCCACGCCACCGGCGCTCCCGATGCCGGCGCACAATCGGTTCCCAGTGCACAGCAATTTGCCAGCATTAACGCTGCGCAGAGGAATAAAATGGATTTCGAAATCATCGTGATCACTTTGCGGTGCCGCAATCGAAAAGGGTAAAAAGGCAATGTCACGCTAGAGCTTTTTCCGCCCCGACGGAATCAAAACCGGGCTCCAGCTCCCTGATTCGACGCGTTTTCCTGCCGCGAACCGCCTCCATCTCGCCTCAAAACGTTCTGGTGCGGCCGACGCCGCACCAGTCCGACTCAGTAGCCGAGCAGCGCAAGGCTGACCCAGCTGAACGCAAATAGAGAACCGACGATCGCCGCTGCCGACGCCAATCTTGCAATAGCCTTTACGGATCGCATGACTACAACCTTCTTGTATGCAACGATCCCACTCTGTTCGACAATCGGCGCTCAATCGTGGCGAGATTCTTCCTCGATCGAAAATCCGGCCGACTGTGGCCGCGTTGCTACATCGACCGATGTTTGCCTGCAAAAACCCGCATTTGCTGCACAAGTGTAGAATCAGGTGGGGATTCTAGCGGATGCACGAACTTCTGAGCGGTGACGCCGAAAAGCGTCTCGTCATATCCATTGGGCTTGTGCTGGCTTTGCTTGCACTCCCCGTTGGGTGGCTGGCCTTTCAGGGGTCGCAGCCCCCGTCTGCCCGGGATTTTGAAGAGTGCGTCGAACAGGTCGAGGTCAAATCGCCGGACAATGACCAGCGCCGCGCCTTGTCGACGGCGTGCAACGCGCGGTTCGCAGGCCGGCGCAAGCCGGGCGGGGGCTACACCTATTACGACTTCATGCAGAACCGCAATTTCGACATCGCGGGCCCCAATCCCACAGCCGACGAGCGCAAGCAGATCGACCGCGAATATATGGGCTTCCTCGATGCCCAGCGGCGAGAGGCTATTTCGGCCGAGCTGGCGAAAAAACAGAACGAGCGGCTGCAGGCGGATCTGGAAGGTGCCCGGCAACCCCTCGGGCCTCCGATGATATTGCTGCCGAGGAAACGGCCGCTCGATCGATCGAAATCGGGGCGCTGCGAGGAAGCTTCACTGAGTTGCAGCTGGGAAAAATTCTCGGCGGCAGTGAAGAATGCGTTTGCCTCCTCGCCGAAGGCCAAGCCCTAATCCGGCTCCAGTGCCGGACGAAGCTCGCCATCAACGCGCCGTACGAAAAGCAAGATCGTAAATTTAAAGTGTCCCGGTTCGACGCACCAAGGGGGGACACCAAAATGCGCCGCGGATGCCGGCCGGCCAGCAAAGACGCCGAGACGACAGCCTATACGTTCCATTTTCAAATAACGAGCAACGGCGGAAGACAAGCTTGCAGCGTCAAGGTAGAGGCGCAAAGCATTTCGGACGCGACCGCATTGCTGCGGGAGAACTGGGCAATGATCGAGTCGATGGCTCGAGATCGTCTGATCAGTGCATCGAGCGACGACCGGACGATCAAGCTGGCCGTGCCTTGACGGCGAATGCACGGATGGGCGCGACGCAACATCCGCACGGCAAATCAGCGGCTCATCGCCGCGGAGAAGTCGGGTTGATGGAACGTCGCGTCCGGCCCGGCATCTTCGCGTGCAGTCACGCCGTTGCTCGCGCCGGACCGATATCGATCCGGCTTCATTGCCGGCAGCACCGAGTGGCAAAGCCGCGTCGTGACGGGGGACGGATCAGTAATAGCCCGGCGCGGGCTCGCAAGGGACGTCCCTGGTGTTGGTCCAGGGCTGCGTGGCGTATGCGCCGACGCGAGGAGCCGGAATGCAGGCGCGTCCGTCGATGTAGAACGCGCCGGGAGGCGTGGTGCCTGCATCAGCGGTCGCCGCGAAGTGCCGCGACATGACACGGCCTTCCTGCGCCATCGCGGGAGTCGCGAGCATGGCTGCGGCGATCAGCCCAGCCGACATAAATTTCAGTTTAGTCATCTGATTTCTCCATACGATGTGAGAAGCCGACAAGGTTCGGCTTCTCAATGGAGATGAGAGAGGCGACCGACCGTTTAAAGAGAACAGGTTGTCACGTTGTTTCAACGACCCGCGAGGCCGGCGAATCGTCCGATCACAAACTCCGGCGCGGGCTGACGAAGTGGATGCTGTCGTATCACGCAGCGTTTGAAACCAATCGATCGCACAGGCGATGGCTCGAGAGTGGCAGCAGCCCGGCCTTCGCATCATCGAATTTGCGCCGCGAGTTGCTCGGCGACCCTGCGATGACCTTCCGCCGTCATGTGAATTCCGTCCGGTTGCCTCAGGCCGCTGCGAAGCGCCGCCATGCCGTAGCCGTCGGCTTCGATGGTCCTGATGCCGCGCCGGTGCAGTTCCTTGCGGATTTCGGCCCGGTTGGCCTGGGCGTTGGCGAGGCTCATCCCCTTCATCGCATCGTTGCCGGCGATCTGGAGAATGACGATCTTCGTTCCTTCCGGCACCGCGTTCGACAATCTCGCGAGCATGCCGCCGGTGGTATCGCCGCTTATTCCCGCGTTTCGAACCGACATGGGCCGGCCCCTCGCGCGAAGAATGGCTTCCAGCTGGGCAGGAAACGACGCCGACGCGCCGACGCCGTATCCGGCGGTGCTGCTGGCCCCCAGCGCCACGATCTGGGCATGGGATGTCGTCGTGGCGGCACAACACAGCAGGCAGATGAGGATCAAGTGTCTCAACATGTCTGGAAGGTTCGATGCCGCAAAAAGCGTTCGTCACAATTGGGCTTTGTGCAACCCCAGCCTGTAACAGTCCGGCGCGGAAATCAAGAATTCAGCTTGGGGCTGGCGCCGCCGGCCAAGGTTGTCGCCGATGCGGCCAGGTGGGATGATACGAAGATGGAAATTCGAAACGCCATAGCCGAGGACGCGGACGCTGCTTGTCTGGTGATGCGACGATCGATCGCGGAGCTGTGCGTGGCCGATCACGGCAATGACGAGGCCATCCTGGCGCGATGGCTGGGCAACAAGACCGCGGAGATCTTCCAATCATGGATCGCAGAGCCGGGCAGTTCGGTGCTGGTCGCCGTCGAGCGCGGCAACATCCTGGCGGTCGGCGCCGTCACCGATGCGGGCAATATCACGCTGAATTACGTTTCGCCGGATGCGCGGTTTCGCGGGGTCAGCCGGGGCCTGCTCGCGGCGCTCGAAGCCCGCGCCGTGGAACGCGGCAATTCGCAGTGCACCCTCACCAGCACCGAGACGGCCCGGCGTTTCTATCTGGCGAACGGCTATGCCGAGGAGGGGGCGCCTGTCGGCAAATTCGGAACCAGTTCAGGGTATCCAATGTCCAAGCCGCTGGTGTCGCACGCGGGCTAGTAGTACCGCACAGTGATTATGATTCATTGGGCGAGGGCGTTTTAGAGCCTTCCGAGGGATAGGCACGGCCCATTTTGGCGCGGGCTTTCTCGGTTGTGAACATCCATTTGATGCGGGCGCGTGAAGCGTTGCGCTGCCGCTCCCAGGCGGCGATCTCGGATACGAGTTGTTGCCGGTTGTCGATGCGTCTGTCCAGACACTGACTGCGCAGCACGCCAATCTCGATCTCCACCATATTCAGCCAGCTGGCGTGCTTGGGGACGTAGTGGAACTCCAGCCGGCGCAAGATGCGTCGCGCCTCGGCCGGCGGGAAGGCTTGGTAAAGCGCGCCGACTGAGTGGGTCGATAGATTGTCCAACACGACCCGGATGCGCTCTGCCTTTGGGAAGTGAACATTGGCGAGTTCGCGCATGCAGGCGGCGAAGTCGACCGCAGCGCGGCTGTCAGTGACTTTGACCTTGCGCCAGGGCCGGTGCACGTCGAGGAAGATGAACAGGTTGACCGTGCCATTGCGCTTGTACTCACAATCGTAGCGCTCAAGTTGGCCCGGCGCGGCTGGGATCGGCTGGCGGACTTCGCCGATGAGCTGGGTTGGGCTCTCGTCGAAGCAGACCACCGGGCGCTTCGAATCGGGCTGTTCGGCATAAAGGTCGAGCACATCCTCCATGCGGGCGACGTACTCGCCGTCGACCTGCGGAATGCACCACATGTCCTTGCGCCAGGGCTTGAGGTCGTTTTCAGCCAGGCGCCGGCGCACAGTCTCTCGGGAGATGTCGTCGTGCTCGGTGAGCCTGACCAACTCGCCCGCCAGGAGTTCCAGGGTCCAACGCGCCCGGCCTTTGGGTGGGCTCGAACAGGCCGTCGCAACCAGCAGGGCTTCCTCCTTCCCTGAGAGCTTGCGGGCCGCTCCGGGGCGCGGCTCCTCGCTCAGCGCCGCCTCCAGGTTGCCGAGCACGAAGCGGCGCTTGGTCCGGTAGATAGTCGAGCCGCTTGCGCCGACACCGGTGGCGATTGCTTCGTCGCTCGCGCCTGCATCGGCAGCCAGTAAAATCTGCGCTCGCTTGAGCTTGCGCGCGGCGTGCTTGCCGCCACTCAAAAGCGCTGTGAGTTCTGCCCGCTCGGTTTGGCTCAGTTCGACCCGATAGCGTACATTCATCCCTGCCTCCTCGCTCGTGTGAGGCTTGGACGAACAGCTGAATCGGATGGCCGGCGTGAGTCCCGCTGCAAAAAACTTCACGCCCAAGCAAGGGCAGTATCTGGCGTTTATCCACCTCTACACGCGGCTGCATCGCAGGCCGCCGGCGGAAGCCGACATGCAAGAATATTTTCGCGTCAGCCCACCATCCGTTCATCAGATGGTGCTGACGCTCGAACGGGCAGGTTTCATCAGACGGCAGCCGAGGGTCGCCCGCAGTATCGAACTCCTCGTTGATCCTCAGCAGCTTCCCGAGCTACTTTGATCCAGTATTCAACCCGTCAAATTCACCGTGCAGCGGTACTAGTCGGTTTCGCGTTGCCTGGCTGTTTGACCCTCAGCGGCCCGCGGTAGCGGCCCGCCGCGCCTGTTGGCCGTCGAGCGGATCGACCTGCAGATTATGGAAGAACTTGTCCACCTCGCGCGACAGCGTTTCCGCCGTCGCGGTCAGGTCGCTGGACGCCGTCAGCACCGATGTCGCCGCCTTGTTGGTCTCGCCGATGGCTTGGGTCAGCGAGCCGATATTGGCGACCAGGGTCTCGTTGCCCTGGGCCGCCGATTGCGCGTTGGAGGAGATCTCGCGGGTCGCGGCGTCCTGCTGGCCGACGGCGCTGGCGATGTTCGAGGTGACGTCGTTGATGTCGCTGACGGCGCCGCCGATCTCGCGCACGGCATCGACGGCGCTGCGCGTCGAGGACTGGATCAGGCCGACGTTCTGGCCGATCTCCGAGGTCGCCTTCGCCGTCTGTTCGGCCAGCGCCTTGACCTCGTGCGCCACCACCGCGAAGCCGCGGCCGGCGTCGCCGGCGCGTGCGGCTTCGATCGTCGCATTCAGCGCCAGAAGATTGGTTTGCTCGGCGATGGTCTGGATCAGGTTGAGCACGCCGTCGATGCGCTGGGTCGCCGCGGCGAGGCTTTCGATTTCGGCGACCGACTTCTCGGTCCGCAGACCGGCCTGTTCGACGACTGCAGCGGATTGACGGACCTGCCGGCCGATCTCCTCGACGGAAGCCGACAATTCTTCGGCCGCGCTGGCGACGGCGGCCACATTGCTGGAGGCCTGCTCCGTCGCGCTCGAGGCGGCCACTGCGCGTCCGTTGGCGTCGGACGCCGTCTTGGTGATGGACTGCGCGGTCTGGCGCATGGCAGTGGCATTCTCTGTCACCGCGCGCAGTACGCCTCCGATCGCGCCGCGGAACTCTTCCACCGAGGCCTCGATATGCCTGGCCCGCTCCTCGCGGGCCTTGGCGTCCCGCCCGATCTGCGAATTGAGATTGCGGTTGCGGTCCATCGCTTCCTGGAAAATGCGGATCGCCCGTGCCAGCGCCCCGATCTCGTCGCCGCGATCGGTATGGGGAACCTCGACCTGCTCATCGCCCTCGGCGACGCGCTTGATGGTGGCGGTGATCAGCGAAAGCGGCCGCGCCACGGAGCGGGAGATGATCACGACGCCGAAGCCGACCACGACCAGCGTCAGGGCGCCGAGTGCGGTGAGTAAGAGGGCCATGTCGCGGTTGATCTGGGTTTGCTGGGTGATCTGCTTGCCGCGCTCGGCATAGACCCTGGAAAGCGCCTCGAGATCCTTGTTCAGCGCCGAACGCACCGCGCGATTGGCGTCGTTGTCGCCCCATTCGCGGCCCGCGGCGGCATTGATCTCGATGCCCCGGCGAACCAGCTCCTTGCGGAACTCGACGAACTGCTCGATGCGCTTCTTGAAGGTCGCGAACTGCTCGGCATCGTCGGCCTGGATGATAGATTCCCAATACTTGACCACGCCGAGAATCTGGTCGTTGAACTTGAGAAGCCCGTCGCCGTACTTCTTCACGTCGGCCGGCTCGGCGGACATATAGACGCCACGGGATTCCATCACGACCGCGTAGACCAGCGAATTGACGCGCTGGACATTGAGGGCGGCGCGGTTGGCGGTTTCGATCGCCTCCGTCAGCGCTCCGTTCCGCTGGGTGTTGTAGTGAGACAGCACCGCGGTGGCCGCGGTCAAAAGCGCGATCAGCGCGAAGGTCGAGTACAGCTTGGCTGCGAGCGACAACCGCGACGCAAAGGGGAAGCCGGAAGACTGGCTCGCGGATTTCGACATTTCAGGCATCGCACGGTCTCTCTTCGGGAGGCCGGTCAGCGCTGCCGGCCGTCTAAAAACCATGCAAAAGCTTCGTGTAAAAGTCTTTAAACTTTGACCTGATTCATTCAGTTGCGCGCAATTTGTATGATGCTACCGCCGCTCTGGGAAGCCAAGGTCCATCGCAGGCCTTCAGATATCCAGTATAGATATCAAGCGCTTACGAGTTGATCGCTGGTCCGGGTGCCGCAGGTCGGGAGGGTATGCCGGGACGCCGACCGAAGTCCCCAGGGGGCGTCCGGTAATTGAGCAGCATTCCCTGGATGGTTGGTAATTGGGCACCCAAGCGCGCAACGCTGCATACAATCTCTGCTTCCGGCCAGCCGGACTTCGGGCTGATAATCTGGTGCAGGCCATCACCCCCGGTGGCCCCGGAGCCGCCATGGCCTATCGCCGCACCATCGATGCCACCAGCTACGTCTTTACGGATTTGCGCGATCTGTTGGCCAAGGCCACGCCGTCGCGCTCGGGCGATCGGCTGGCCGGGATCGCAGCCGAGAGCGCCGAGCAGATGATCGCGGCGCGGATGGCGCTGGCGGACGTTCCCTTGCGGCAATTCCTGCAGGAAGCGGTGATTCCCTATGAAGACGATGAAGTCACCCGCCTGATCGTCGATACGCACGACCGGTCGGCCTTCGCGCCGGTTGCTCCGCTGACGGTTGGCGCGTTCCGCGACTGGCTGCTGTCGGACGCGGCAACCGGTGAAACGCTGCGGAAGCTATCCCGCGGCATCACGCCGGAGATGGCCGCGGCGGTTTCCAAGCTGATGCGCAATCAGGATCTCATCTTGGTGGCGAAGAAATGCCAGGTGACATCGGCCTTCCGCAACACCATCGGCCTGCGCGGGCGCATGAGCGCGCGGCTGCAGCCCAATCATCCCTTCGACGATGCCAGAGGCATCACCGCTTCGATCCTCGACGGGCTCATGCTCGGATCCGGCGACGCCTGCATCGGCATCAATCCGGCGAGCGACGATCCGGCGGTCATCGGCGGCCTGCTGCGGCTGCTCGACGAGATCATCATGCGGCTGCGGATCCCGACCCAGTCGTGCGTGCTGACCCATGTGACGACCACGCTCGGCCTGATCGAGCAGGGCGTGCCGGTCGATCTGGTGTTCCAGTCGATTGCGGGCACCGAAGCCGCCAACCGGAGCTTTGGCGTCGATCTTTCGCTGCTGGGTCAGGGCCGCGAGGCGGGATTGTCGTTGCAGAGGGGAACCGTCGGCAACAACGTGATGTATTTCGAAACCGGGCAGGGCTCGGCGCTGTCGGCCAATGCCCATCACGGCGTCGATCAGCAGACCTGCGAAGCGCGCGCCTATGCCGTTGCTCGCGCGTTCGATCCGCTTCTGGTCAACAGCGTGGTCGGCTTCATCGGCCCGGAATATCTCTATGACGGCAAGGAAATCATCCGCGCCGGGCTCGAGGACCATTTCTGCGGCAAGCTGCTCGGCCTGCCGCTCGGCGTCGACGTCTGCTACACCAACCATGCCGAGGCCGATCAGGACGACATGGACAATCTCCTGACGCTGCTCGCCGCGGCCGGCGTTACCTTCATCATGGGGGTGCCGGGGGCTGATGACATTATGTTGAACTACCAATCCACCTCGTTCCACGACGCGCTTTACGTCCGTGATCTGTTCGGCCTGAAGCGGGCGCCGGAATTCGACGACTGGCTGTTACGCACGGGGCTTGTCGACGCCGATTTTCGCCTGTCCGGCAACACGGGGCAGCTGCCCGATTTTGCTTCGCGCCTGATCGCATGAGGGCGGCAAAAGGCCGCCGCCGGAGTCGTTTTCAGGCAACCATTCGATCCCCGGCGGGTTGGAACCGCTGCCACAATCTTGAGGAATTTATAGCCGAGCGTTGATGGGCATGCTTAACTTTGTTCGGGTCTTGCCGGATATCGCAGAGGAAATCTGATGAGAGCTGAGGGCATCGAGACGGTACGACGTATCCTGTGCGTCTTTCCGCGCTATACGTCTTCGTTCGGCACGTTCGAATACGCCTATCCCCTGACCGACGGCGTCCAGGCCTTCATGCCGCCGCAGGGGTTGTTGCTGATCGCGGCCTATCTGCCCGCCAACTGGCCGGTCCGCTTCATCGACGAGAATATCCGCCTCGCCTCGAAGGAAGACTTCGAGTGGGCGGAAGCGGTGTTCGTCAGCGGCATGCACATCCAGCGCCAGCAGATGAACGACATCTGCCGCCGCGCCCATGCGTTCGATCTTGCGGTTGCGATCGGTGGTCCCTCGGTCAGCGCCTGCCCGGACTACTATCCCTCGTTCGACTATCTCCACGTCGGGGAACTCGGCGATGCGACCGACGATCTGATCGCGCGGCTGGCGCGCGATCCGGCGCGGCCGGAACGGCAGGTGGTGCTGAAGACCAACGACCGCGTCGCCATGACCGACTTCCCGATTCCGGCCTACGAACTCGCCGAAGTCAAAAAATATTTTCTCGGTTCGATCCAGTATTCGAGCGGCTGTCCCTATCAGTGCGAATTCTGCGACATCCCCGGGCTCTACGGCCGCAACCCGCGGCTGAAGACGCCGCAGCAGATCACCGCCGAACTCGACCGGCTGCTCGAATGCGGGGTGACGGGCTCGGTGTATTTCGTCGACGACAATTTCATCGGCAACCGCAAGGCGGCGCTGGATTTGCTGCCGCATCTCGTCGAGTGGCAGAAGAGGACCGGCTACGTGATGCGGCTGGCCTGTGAGGCGACGCTCAACATCGCCAAGCGACCGGAGATTCTCGAGAAGATGCGCGAGGCGTTCTTCGTCACGATTTTCTGCGGCATCGAGACGCCGGATCCCGACGCGCTGAAGGCGATGCACAAGGACCACAACATGATGGTCCCGATCCTGGAAGGCGTGCGCACCATCAACGGCTACGGGATGGAGGTCGTTTCCGGCATCATCATGGGGCTGGATACCGACAAGCCGGAGACCGGCGAGGCGCTGCTCGGCTTTGTCGATGAATCCCGGATTCCCCTGCTGACGATCAATCTGTTGCAGGCTTTGCCGAAGACGCCGCTGTGGGACCGCCTTGCGCGCGAAAACCGGCTGATCGAGGACGACAGCCGCGATTCAAACGTCGATTTCCTGCTGCCCTATGACCAGGTCGTCGAATCCTGGAAGAAATGCATGAAAGTCGCATTCGAGCCGGAGCGACTTTACGCCCGTTACCAGCACCAGGTGGATTTCACCTATGCCAACCGCATCAAGGTGCCGGTGACCCCGGAGCAAAAGACCTGGGCCAATATCAAGCGCGGGCTGATCATGCTCCGGAACATTTTCTGGAAAGTCGGCGTGCTCGGCGATTACAGGAAGGTGTTCTGGAAATTCGCTTTGCCCCGCCTGAAGCACGGCGACATCGAGGGGCTGATTTCGGTAGCCCTCGTCGCGCATCATCTGATCACGTTCGCGCGGCTGGCCTCGGTCGGACAGCACAGCGCCTCGAACTATTCGATCCGGCTGCGCGAGGCCTCGGTTCCCGCCGAGTAACCGATGACGAAACCGCTCGTGCCATCGTCCCGCTCGCTGACCGACCTGCGGGACCTTACCCCGGCAAGGGTCGGGCTTGGCCGCGTCGGCGCCAGCTTGCCGACCGAGGCGCTGCTCGACTTCACGCTCGACCATGCCCGTGCCCGCGATGCCGTTCATGCCGCCTTCGATTCGCCCGCGATCGTGTCGGGCCTGCACGATCTCGGCCTTGCGGCGATCGAGGTCCATAGCCGCGCCCGCAACCGGACCGACTATCTGCGGCGGCCGGATCTCGGACGGATGCTCGACCCGGCCTCGCAGCATCTGCTGGCGGGCCATGGCGGCGCCGCCTGCCGGCTTGCGGTCGTCGTCGGTGACGGCCTGTCGCCGACGGCGGTCAACGCGCATGCCACTCGGCTCCTCCATAGTCTGGTGCCGCGACTTCTCGTCGACGGCATCGAAATCGGCCGTGCCGTGGTCGCGGGCGGTGCGCGCGTCGCCCTCGGCGACGAGATCGGTGCGATTCTCGGCGCCGGCATGATCCTGATGCTGATCGGTGAGCGGCCGGGCCTGTCGGCCTCCGATAGTCTGGGCGCCTATGTGACCTTTGCGCCCAAGGCCGGCCGCACGGATGCCGAGCGCAATTGCGTCTCCAATATCCACAGCAAGGGGCTCGGCTATGACGAGGCCGCGTTCAGGATTGCGTGGCTGGTTCGCGAGGGCCTGTCCCGCGGGGTGACCGGCGTCGCGCTCAAGGATGAAAGCGGGGAGGCGGCGCCCCGCCCCATCGCCGCGAACTCAGGTTTGAGCTGATGTCACAAACCGGAGAGCTGAGGCGGATATCGCAATATCCGCGGCGATTTTGCCGACCCTCGCGCGCTTGCGAGAAGCGGGGCAGACCTGCTACATCTGTCGCAGCAGATTTATCCTATATTTTCAACGGCTAGCGCCGATATAACAGGGCCCGTCGCGGCCTCATTCGCGCCCGGGAATTTAAGCTATACAAATTGAGCTGATGTGAGGACTGGACAGGGCATGCTCGAAAAGAACGGCGACAGCGAGGTTCACGTCGAGAAGGACGAGCACCGGCCGGGCGCGAGCATCGCCTTCGGGCTGGAGCGGCTGGGGCTGATCGCGGTCAAGGCGCCGATTCTGTCCTGCCTCATTCTGGTCGGCCTGGTCATTGCCGCTTTGTTCGGCATCGACCGCATCAAGATCGACGACTCGCTCAGCCAGTTGTTCCGCTCCAATTCCAAGGAATACCGGCAATACGAGGCCGAAACCAAGCGCTTCCCGGCGGTCGAATTCGACGTTCTGGTCGTGGTCGAGGGCAAGACGCTGCTCAAGCGCGAAAACCTCGAGAAGCTGCGCGATCTCGTCACCGATCTGCAACTCGTCGACGGCACGCGCGGCCTGATTTCGCTGTTCTCGGCGCGCCAGGCGCCGGCGCCCGGCAAGCTGCCGGCGGCGCTGTTCCCCTCGGACCTGCCGCAGGGCGCCGACTACGACAAGTTCATCGAGACCGTCAAATCCAACGAGATCATCCGCGGAAAATTGCTGTCCGAGGACGGCACGCTGGCACTGGTCGTGCTGTCGCTTGAACCGGACGTGGTCGCCAGCAACAACCTCGCCAGGACGATCGGCGATATCCGCAAGGCGATGGCCGAGGACCTCCAGGGCTCCGGCCTCAACGCGGAATTGTCGGGCGTTCCCGTCATGCAGCTCGAAATCCGCAATGCGGTCAAGCGCGACGGGTTGACCTACAACGTGCTGGGCATCCTGGCCGGCTGCATCATCGCGATCATCTTTTTCCGCAAGATATCGTTCATGATCGTCGCCGCCTTCCCGCCGATCATCGCGATCGTGCTGGCGCTCGGCGGCCTCGGCTGGGCCAATTTCAACCTCAACATGTTCCTGAACGTGATGACGCCGCTGATCATGGTCATCAGTTTCTCGGACTCGATGCAGCTGACCTTCGCGGCGCGCGACCGTCTGATCGCGGGCCAGGACAAATTCACCGCGTTCAAGAACGCCGTGCTGGTGGTCGGGCCGGCCTGTGTGCTGACCCATGGCACCGCCGGCATCTCGTTCATCGCGCTGCAATTCTCCAACTCCGACCTGATCCGGAAATTCGGCGAGGCGGGACTGGCCGCCACTATCATCGCGCTGATCGCGGTGCTGTCGCTGGTGCCGGTGTTCGGCGTGCTGCTGGTTCGCAACGAAAGGGTTTTCGCGGTAAAATTCCAGGGTGCCGACGCCGGCGTCCAGATGCTGCGCAATTTCTGTTACTGGATCGCGGTGCGCATGGTCAGCCGGCCCGGCCTGTTCAGCCTGATCGCGGTGATCTTCGTCGGCGGCCTCGCGGTGGTCTATGCCAACCTCGAGCCGCGTTACCGGCTCGCCGACCAGGTGCCGGACAAGCAG
This sequence comes from Bradyrhizobium erythrophlei, assembly GCF_900129505.1. Classification (NCBI taxonomy): domain Bacteria; kingdom Pseudomonadati; phylum Pseudomonadota; class Alphaproteobacteria; order Hyphomicrobiales; family Nitrobacteraceae; genus Bradyrhizobium; species Bradyrhizobium erythrophlei. The sequence goes on from NZ_LT670818.1 coordinate 4,839,375, forward strand.
CAGGCGGTGGCGGCAAGCGGCCGTCTCGACGCCAAACTCACCGGCGCCAATGCGATCGACGTGCTGATCGAATTCCCCAAGGGCGCCTCGCTCTATTCACCGGAAACGCTGCAGACCATCGCCGATGTCCACGCCACGGTGGAGAAGCAGGCCGGCGTCGGCAACGTCTGGTCGCTGGAAACGCTGCGGCGGTGGCTCGCGGAAAAGGCGGGAAGCAATGACGTCGCGACCCTGAGGGAATATGTCGACGTCATTCCCAAATATCTGGTGCGGCGCTTCATTTCCGCCGAGCAGGATGCTGTGGTGGTCTCGGGCCGGGTGCCCGATCTCGATTCAAGTCAAATTCTTCCCGTCGTCGAGAATCTCGATCGCACGCTGGACGCGGTGCGCAAGGCGCATCCTGGCTACCAGATCGCGGTCACCGGCCTGTCGGCGATCGCCGCCCGCAACAGTGCCAACATGATCGAGAAGCTCAATCGCGGGCTGACGATCGAGTTCGCGCTGGTCGCGGTCTTCATCGGGCTGGCGTTCCGTTCGGTGGTGGTGATGTTCTCCTGCATCCTGCCGGGCATCTTCCCGGTGGTGCTGTCGGGCACGGTGCTGTTTCTGCTCGGGGAGGGGCTGCAATTCGCCAGCGTCGTGGCGCTGACGGTATCGTTCGGCCTCGGACTGAGTGCCACGATTCACTTCCTCAACCGGCTCAGACTCGAATCCAGGCCAGGCGTCAGTCCGGAACTGGCGGTCGAACGCGCCACCGTGCTGGTCGGCCCGGCGCTGATCCTGACCACGGTGGTGCTGGCCTGCGGCCTGGTGGTGACGGTGTTCTCCGACCTGCCGTCGCTGCGGCTGTTCGGCTGGCTCAGCGCCTTCTCGATGGTCGCGGCGCTGATCGCGGATCTCTTCATCCTGCGGCCGACGTCGATGTTCCTGATCAACCTGTCGCAGCGGCTGCGCGGGACGCAAACTCACGCCAAGCCGGCGGAGGAAGCCGGACCCAACGGCTAAGTCGATGGCATGCGCGGACGTCGCCGACGGCCGCGTCCGCGAAATCTTTGTTTATCTTTTCAATGATATCGGTGACGGCGAACTCGGGCGCTCCCTGGCCGAACCGCGTACTCGACTTGGGTCCCCGGCGGGGGTATTGGCGGCAGGTCAGGGCGCATTGCGTTCCCTAAGTCGAACATTTTGGTTCAGCTCAGAGTGCGCTCATGAATCGCAAACAGCGCCGCGCCGCGGCCAAATTTGGACGGGCGTCGAACAATTCGCTTGAGGAGACCGCAGCCGCAGCCGCGGTTACGCCCGGTGCTGCCGAACTCCTGCAGACAGGTCTCAAGCACCAGCAGGCGGGACGATTGACCGAGGCCGAGGCCTGTTATCGGCGAGTGCTGGCGGCCCATCCAGACCATGCGGACGCGCTGCACCTGCTGGGTGTCATTGCTCACCAGGTGGGACGCCGTGATCTGGCTGTCGAATTGATCGGCCAGGCCATTAAACAGAACGGACACAATCCAGTCTATTTTTCCAACCTTGGTGTCGTGCTGAAGGATCAAGGCAAGCTCGACGAGGCAATGACCGCCTATCGTCAGGCCATCCGACTAAGGCCCGACTATGCCGAGGCTTATTCCAACCTCGGGTATGCGCTGTGGGACCAGGGCAAGCTCGACGAGGCGGTCGCCGCCTGTCGCCAGGCAATCCGCTTCAATCCCGGCCTGGCCGAGGCGCATTCCAACCTTGGCATAGCGCTAAAGGGCCGGGGCAGGCTCGACGAGGCGGTTGCCGCCGCGCGCGAGGCTATTCGCATCAGGCCCGACTTTGCCGACGCACATTCCAACCTCGGCATAGCGCTGAAGGACCAGGGCAAGCTCGAGGAAGCCATTGCCGCCTGCCGACAAGCCATTCGTTTCAATCCCGACTTTGCCGACGCGCATTGGAACGAATCATTGCTTAGCCTGCTCACCGGCGATTTCGAGCGCGGCTGGGCCAAGAGCGAATGGCGCTGGAAGAGCGGTTCGTCCGGCTTGTCGAGGCGCAATTTCACGCAGCCCCTCTGGCTTGGTGCGGAGACGCTCGACCGTCAGTCGATCCTCCTCCACAGCGAGCAGGGGTTGGGCGACACGATCCAATTTTGTCGCTACGCCCCTCTGGTCGCCGCGCGCGGTGCTCGCGTTATCCTTGAGGTTCAGGAGCCGCTTCGTGAACTCATGTCCGGCCTTGCTGGTGTGTCGCATTGCGTCTCCAAGGGGGAGGCGCTGCCGGATTTCGACCTGCATTGCCCGTTGCTCAGCCTGCCGTTGGCGTTCGGAACCCGGCTCGACACAATTCCGTCGACGACGCCGTATTTGTGCGCGCCAGTGCATGGGCAGGACTGGGAAGCGCGGCTTGGGCCAAAAGATCGAACCAGGATCGGCTTGGTCTGGTCTGGAAATCCGGCACATCGGGACGATCGCAAGCGATCCATCGAGCTCAATGCGCTATCGCCTCTGTTCGATGTCGCGGCGACATTCGTGAGCCTGCAAAAAGATCTCCGCGTCGGCGACGAAGCGGCGTTGACGGAGCGAAGCAATATCATCAACCTTGGCCAGTCGCTCGAAAGTTTCGCCGACACGGCGGCGCTGATTTCGCACCTCGACCTCGTCATTTCGGTCGATACCAGCGTCGCTCACCTGGCGGGCGCCCTCGGCCGGCCGGTGTGGGTTCTGCTGCCGTTTGTTCCCGACTGGCGTTGGCTGCTCGGTCGGGACGACAGTCCCTGGTATCCGACAGCGCGCCTGTTCAGGCAAGCCGACACCTGCGATTGGCGCGGCGTGGTGGACCGCGTACGCACAGCCCTGCATGATTTGGTCGAAAATAAGCGGGCGGACCCGGTCCTATACCTGACAGCAAACATTCCAAGATGAAGACGGCGTGAAACGCAAACGGCGCGAGATCGCCGCGTCGGACCGCCGACGCGCAGCGCGTGTGTCTGAACATCTCGATCATCGGCGCACCGCGAGAATTCGTGCGCTGTGCAATCTGGTCGCTGCCGAGGCGGAGCGGATGTGCGGAATGCCGCAGCCGTCAGGCTCCCGATCGGATCATGATCGAGAGGCTGCGGCGTCAGCTCTTCACCATCGTGATGTTCACGCCCTTGATCTCGCCCTTGGAGCTGATCTCGACGGTCTGCCGGTTGCCATTGGTCTGCAAGGTCAGGCTGGCGGCAAATCCGGCGGCCTGCACGAACACCTCGATCCTGCCACCGCCGGCGGTGCCCTGCAGACTGCCGTTCACATTGCGGCTGGCTTCGCTCCAATAGCCCGAAATCCGGTCGCCCTGGCTCTGCACATCGCTGCTCAGGTCGAATTTATAGCTGTCGCTGGCGCAATGCAGGCTCTGCTTCAGGCCGAGGCCCGTGCCGTCGACCTTGTAGTCGGCCTTGCAGCGGATGCGCTCGATGGTGCCGTCGGAGAGGGCCACGGTGCCGTTTCCGGACCATGCACCGCTAAAGCCGGCAAAGGGGCCCGACTGGGCATGGCTCGCCGTCACCGACAGCATGAGGACGGCGCCGACGCCGGCAGACTTGATCGCCTGCCTAAACAGGCTGGAGCCAAACAGTTTCATTCGCATTTCCCTCAAATTGACGTTCCAATGAAAGATACGTCTCGCCGCATCGAAGATTTAGTATCGCCGCAGTGTGTCAGGTTCAAATGACACATCGAACGCCGCGCGCGATGACGCTGACTGGTTCATCCAACTACATAATGACACAAACCGGGCGGCGCTAGCGAACCGCTTTTTCGCGTCGGCAGATCGAAACAGCTAGGTTTTGGATTCCGATAAGCTGGTTCCAGGCGTGGCCAGTTTGCAACGGCCACATGCCAAATGGCCAACGAAAAAATAATCCCTTGATATCAACCGGTTAATAGCGTCATTGAATCCGGGCGCAGAGGATCGCGATTCGCGTTGGTATCGCCGTAAATTTGGCCGCATTTACCAGCGCTTCTGGTCCTCTCGTTGCCGCGTTTCGCGGCGCTTGCAATCCGCCCAGTCGGTCCCGGTCATGTCTTGCATCATGCGGGATTGGAATCCTCTGCCGTCAGTCAGAATGAAGGAACACGATGCGTAAATTTTCCCTGGCACTCATCCTGTTGTCATTATCGGTTTCTACCGGTGCCATCGCCGACCCGCAGCCGCAGCGCAGCGGCACCGCGGAAGAGCAGGCGGCCTGTACGCGCGACGTCGAGCGCTATTGTCGTCCGGTGATCGACCAAGGCGATTTCACCGTTCTGGCGTGCCTGCAGCAAAATCGTCCCAAATTGTCCAAGGCCTGCGAACTGGTGCTGAAGAACCACGGGCAATAGACGCGCGTTTCCGGCGGCCGTCGCAATAGGCCTGTCTATTGACTTAATAGGCCTGTTATCGGCCTCATTCGGGCCTCCCGGACATCGCAGATAGCATTGGTTTTGGTGTCGTATTCCCCTATATGGGGGCCGCGATCCCCAGGCATGCGCGGGCAATCGTTAACGCGCGCGCAGCCACTGTTTCTAGCGAATGTAGCCAGTTGCTGATGACGAGCGCGAGCCAACTACGATCCGGCAAGACGCACCGCGACGAAAACTTTCCGGTCGCGTCGTGGATCATCCATCCGCGTCACCGGGCGCTGATCCTTGCGTTCTACAATTTTGTTCGAACCGCCGACGACATCGCCGATCACGCCACGCTTGCCCGAGAGGAAAAGCTCCGGCTTCTCGATCTGCTCGAAGCCGAACTGCTGGGGCAGGGCGACAGCCAGCCCGAGGCGGTCAATCTGCGGCGCGCGCTGGCGGAGCGGTCGATGCCGCCGCGCCATGCGCTCGACGTGCTGGTCGCCTTCCGGATGGATGTGACCAAGCTTCGCTACGAGAACTGGGACGAAGTGATCCACTATTGCCGCTATTCGGCGATGCCGGTCGGCCGCTTCATGCTCGACGTCCACGGCGAGAGCACATCGACCTGGGCGGCCTCCGACGCGCTGTGCGCCGGCCTGCAGATCAACAATCACCTGCAGGATTGCGGCAAGGATTTCAGGGACCTCAATCGCGTCTATCTGCCCCGCGACGCGCTGGCGGCAGCCGGCGCTTCGGTCGAGGCGCTCGGCGAGGGGCGCGCATCGCCCCAGCTCCTGCAGTGCCTGCATGCGCTCGCGGTGCGCACCGAGGCGCTGCTCGATGAAAGCAAGTCGCTCAGCGCCGAGGTGAAGGATTTTCGGCTCGGGCTCGAGATCTCCGTGATCCAGGCTTTCGCCGACCGGATCGTCCGCCTGCTGAAGGTGCGCGATCCCTTGAGCGAACGGGTGCATCTCAACCCGGTCGAACTGCTGGCCCACAGCCTCGGCGGGGTGGCGCGCGAGATGGTCCGGCGGGCGGCGGGACGCCGGCCTCTGTCGAAGCCGGCGGCCGGCGCATGAGCCTTGAGGCGGCGGCAGCCAACCCGAGTGACGGGACCACCGCGTCCGGCAGTTCGTTCTACGCGGCGATGCGCATCCTGCCGCGCGCGCAGCGCGAGGCGATGTTTCAGATCTACAGCTTTTGCCGGCAGGTCGACGACATCGCCGATTCCGACGGGCCGCGGCCCGAACGGCTTGCAGCGCTGCAGCAATGGCGCGACGATATCGACGCGCTGTATCAGGGCCATCCGCCGCCGCGGCTCGCCGATTACGTCACCTCGGTCCGGAAGTTCGACCTCAAGCGCGAGGATTTTCTGGCCATCGTCGACGGCATGGAGATGGACGTGCCGCAGGATATCCGCGCGCCGGATATCGCGACGCTCGATCTGTATTGCGACCGCGTCGCCAGCGCGGTCGGACGGCTGTCGGTGCGGGTGTTCGGACTTCCCGAGGCCGACGGCATCCTGCTCGCCCATCATCTCGGCCGCGCGCTGCAATTGACCAACATCCTGCGCGACGTCGACGAGGATGCCGGCCTCGGCCGGCTGTATTTGCCGCGCGAAGGTCTGCTGCTGGCCGGAATCACCGGCGACGATCCGGTGCGGGTGATCGCCGACCGGGCCTTGCCCAAAGTATGCCTGCCGCTCGCCGAGCGGGCCAAACTGCATTTCCAAAAAGCCGATGAAATCATGAACCGCAACAAGCGGCGCGCGGTGCGCGCGCCGAGGATCATGTCGAAATATTATCGGGCGATACTGGATCTTCTGCTTGCACGGGGCTTTGCGTCCCCTCGCACGCCGGTTCGCGTCACCAAGATGGCCCGCATTGCCATTCTGCTCCGCTACGCGTTCATCTGATGCCAGACATCGTTCATATCATTGGTGCTGGAATTTCCGGTCTCTCGGCCGCCGTTCGGCTGGTCAATGCCGGCTTCAACGTGCGCGTTCACGAGGCCACTCAGCAGGCCGGCGGCCGCTGCCGGTCCTATTTCGACGCGGCCACCAACCTGACCATCGACAACGGCAACCATCTCCTGCTCTCGGGCAATCGCCATGCGCTGGCCTACGCGCGCTCGATCGGCACCGAGGCGGGGCTGGTCGGGCCGAAGCGCGCGCAGTTTCCGTTCGTGGATCTGGCGACCGGGCAGCGCTGGCAGCTCGACCTCGGCGAAAGCCGGCTGCCGCTATGGGTGTTCGATGAGTCGCGCCGGGTGCCCGATACGGGCTTGCGCGATTATCTCGCACTGATGCCTCTGATATGGGCGGCGCAGAGCAAGCTGGTCGGCGACGCGATCCCCTGCGAGGGAACGCTGTACCATCGGCTGGTGCAGCCGCTATTGCTGGCGGCGCTCAACGTCGATCCGCCGGAAGGCTCCGCGGGGCTCGCCGGCGCCGTGGTGCGGGAGACCCTGCTGGCGGGCGGACAGGCCTGCCGGCCGCTGATCGCGCGGGACGGCCTGAGCGCGGTGCTGGTCGAACCCGCGGTCAAGCTGCTGCAGGACAAGGGCGCCAGCGTCCAGTTCGGACACGAGCTGCGCGAATTCGGTCTTTCGCCGGCCGGCGTCAGCGAATTGAAATTTGGCGGCGACGGCGTGGCGCTCGGGCCGGACGATGTCGTGATCCTGGCCGTGCCGCCGCGCCCCGCGGCGTCGCTGCTGCCGGGCCTGAAAACACCGACCAAATTCCGCGCGATCGTGAACGCCCATTTCCGCTTCGATCCGCGCGCGGACATGCCGCCGCTGACCGGCGTCGTCGGTGGCCTGGTGGAATGGCTGTTCGCGTTCCCGCAGCGGCTGTCGGTCACCATCAGCAATGGCGACCGCCTGGTCGATATGCCGCGCGAGGAGCTCGCTCTGGCGATCTGGCGGGATGTCTGCAAAGCGGGGGGCGTGCGGGGCGACCTGCCGCCGTGGCAGATCGTGCGCGAGCGCCGCGCCACGTTCGAGGCTACGCCCGAGCAGAACGCGCTTCGGCCTGGCGCCACGACGGCGTGGAAAAACCTGTTTCTCGCGGGCGACTGGACTGATACCGGGTTGCCAGCAACCATCGAGGGATCGGTGCGGTCGGGGAACCGCGCCGCCGACCTCGTGCTGGCGAAGCGGCGGTCCTGATCGCCAGCGCGTTTTCAAGCGCAGCGGCGATCGGTTCCCGCCTGAAAAAGGCGACAGTTCAATAATTTAAAGTCCCGTTTTGATCCTGTATCGAAACGGGGCTCTAGCCGGCAAAACGGCTTTCTGGTGTAACCTAGCAGGGCAACTACAGGAGATGTCGAGCCTGATGCATTCCGTCGAAAAGTCACTTGGATCGAAAACCGGCGAGGCCCTTCAGACCAGCATCGCGTCGGCGACGCGCGCGTTGCTCGATTACCGGCAGCCGGACGGGCACTGGGTGTTCGAACTGGAAGCCGACTCCACGATCCCGGCCGAGTATGTGCTGCTTCGCCACTATCTCGGCGAGCCCGTCGACACCGTGCTGGAAGCCAAGATCGCCAATTATCTGCGCCGGGTGCAGGGCGCCCATGGCGGCTGGCCGCTGGTGCATGAGGGTGATTTCGAAATGAGCGCCAGCGTGAAGTCCTATTTCGCGCTGAAGATGATTGGCGATTCCGTTGACGCCCCGCACATGGTGCGCGCGCGCGAGGCGATCCGCTCGCGCGGCGGCGCCATCCACAGCAACGTCTTCACCCGCTTCATGCTGGCGATGTTCGGCGTCATGACCTGGCGCAGCGTGCCAGTGCTGCCCGTCGAGATCATGCTGCTGCCCTTGTGGTTTCCGTTCCATCTCAACAAGATGTCGTACTGGGCGCGCACCACGATCGTGCCGCTGATGGTGCTGGCGGCGCTGAAGCCGCGGGCGCGAAACACGAGCGGCGTCGGCATCGACGAGTTGTTCCTGCAGAAGCCGCATTCGATCGGGATGACGGCGAAGGCGCCGCATCAGAGCTGGGGCTGGTTCCTGCTGTTCCGCGGACTGGACAGCGTGCTGCGGACCGTCGAGCCGCTGTTTCCGAAGCGCCTGCGCGCGCGCGCGATCGATGCCGCGGTGGCTTTCGTCGAGGAACGGCTCAACGGCGAAGACGGCATCGGCGCGATCTATCCGCCGATGGCCAACGCCGTGATGATGTACGAGGTGCTCGGCAAGGGCGCCGATTATCCGCCGCGCGTGGTCACAAGAAACGCGCTCGACCGGCTCCTGGTGATCGGTGAGCACGAGGCCTATTGCCAGCCTTGCGTCTCGCCGGTGTGGGACACCTCGTTGACCTGCCACGCGCTGCTGGAGGCCGGCGGCGAGGCGCTCGGCCCGGCCATGCGGGGGCTGGACTGGCTGAAGCCGAAGCAGGTGCTGGACGTCAAGGGCGACTGGGCGGTGAAGCGCCCCGAGGTGCGGCCCGGCGGCTGGGCCTTCCAGTACAACAATGCCTATTATCCCGACCTCGACGACACCGCCGTGGTGGTGATGGCGATGGATCGCGCCCAGCGCTTGAGCCGGAGCCATGACTACGATGCAGCGATCGCCCGCGGCCGCGAATGGATCGAGGGCATGCAAAGCCGCGACGGCGGCTGGGCCGCCTTCGACGTCAACAATCTCGAATATTATCTCAACAACATCCCGTTCTCCGATCATGGCGCGCTGCTCGATCCGCCGACCGAGGACGTCACCGCCCGCTGCATCTCGATGCTGGCGCAGCTCGGCGAGACCGCTTCGAGCAGCAAGGCGGTGGCCGACGGGGTGGCCTATCTGCGCCGCACCCAGCTCGCCGAGGGGTCGTGGTACGGCCGCTGGGGGCTGAACTACATCTACGGCACCTGGTCGGTGCTGTGCGCGCTCAACGCCGCCGGCGTCGATCACGGGGATCCCATGATCCGCAAGGCGGTCGACTGGCTTGTGTCGATCCAGAACAAGGCCGGTGGCTGGGGCGAGGATGCCACCAGCTACAAGCTCGATTACCGGGGATTCGAGGGGGCGCCTGCCACCGCCTCACAAACGGCATGGGCCTTGCTTGGCCTGATGGCGGCGGGCGAAGTTGAGCATCCGGCGGTTGCCCGTGGGGTGGAGTACCTAATAGCCACACAGAGCCAAAAAGGACTGTGGGACGAGCAGCGCTACACGGCAACGGGCTTTCCACGGGTATTTTATCTACGCTATCATGGTTATCCGAAGTTCTTTCCGCTCTGGGCGTTGGCGCGGTATCGGAACCTGAGGAACACCAACAGCAGGGTGGTAGGGGTCGGAATGTGAAATTGGGGGCGGGGGGCGTTACGTCCGCGGGCAAGCGAATTGACCCGCGGCCGGTATTGATTGTGACCGGTCTTGTGCAGGAGGCCCGCATCGCGGCTGGGCCCGGCATGACCGTGATCTGCAGCAGTAGTGATCCCGCGCAATTGCGGGCGCTGCTGACGGTGTTCGATCCCACGACGATCAGGGGCGTCATCAGCTTTGGCGTGGCCGGGGGCCTCGATCCTTCGCTGAAATCGGGCGACGTCGTGGTGGCGACCGAGGTGTTGGCCGGCGATACGCGCTGGCTGGCCGGCCTGCCGCTGAATGAAGAGATGATCGCCGGCGTCGCCCTGGGGCGCCGACGCGTGGTCAGGGGCAGTCTTGCGGGAGCCGAACATGTGGTCGCTGCGCGGCACGTGAAGGCCGCGCTGCACTCGGAGACGGGCGCCGCCGCCGTCGACATGGAAAGCCATATCGCGGCCGCCTACGCAACCGAGGCCGGACTTCCGTTCGCCGCCTTGCGCGTGATCGCCGACCCCGCCAGCCGGGCTCTGCCGGCGCTGGCGATGACCGCGATCAAGCCGAACGGCGATATCGACCTGCGCAAGGTGCTGCGCGGGGTGGCGCGCAACCCGATGACGCTGCGCGCGCTGGTCTCGACCGGAATCGATTTCAATCGCGCGCTGCGTTCGTTACGCGGCTGTCGAGGCTTTCTGCTCGGCGGCGAGGGCCTCGTCGCGGCGGATCTCTGACAGCCGCTTCTGCACTTCCGACGAGAAGATGTACTGCGCCGGGCGCTGGTTATCGAGATTGATCTCGGGCGCCATCGGCCCCGTGGTGCGGACGCCGCGCAGCGCCACCCACATCGCCTTGAGCGGGTTGTCGAGCGCCGCCTTGGCCGCGGTCGGCTCGTAGCCGCAATGCGCCATGCAGTCGGCGCACTTCTCGTACTTGCCGGTACCGTAGGTGTTCCAGTCGGTGGTCTCCATCAGCTCCTTGAAGGTCTTGGTATAGCCTTCGCCGAGCAGGTAGCAGGGCTTCTGCCAGCCAAAGATGTTGCGCGCCGGCATGCCCCACGGCGTGCATTCATATTCCTGATTGCCGGCGAGGAAGTCGAGGAACAGGCCGGAATGCATGAAGTTCCACTTCTTGCCCTTGCCGAGGGCGAAAACGTCGCGGAACAGCTTTTTGGTCTTGGTGCGGTTGAGGAAGTGCTCCTGGTCGGGCGCACGCTCATAGGCATAGCCCGGCGACATCGAGACGCCGACGCCGAGTTCGGTGGTGAAGTCGAGGAATTTCGCGATCTCCTCGGCCGGGTGGCCGTCGAAGATCGTGGCGTTGACGTTGACGGTAAAGCCGCGCGCCTTGGCCGCCTTGATCGCGGAGACAGCGCGATCGAACACGCCCTTCTGCGACACCGCCTTGTCGTGGTGGTCCTTCAGGCCGTCGAGATGCACCGAGAAGAACAGATAGGGCGACGGCTCGAACAGATCGAGCTTCTTCTCCAGCAGCAGCGCGTTGGTGCACAGCGACACGAATTTCTTGCGCGCCACGAGGCCGCGCACGATCTCGCCGATCTCCTTGTGGATCAGCGGTTCGCCGCCGGGGATCGCCACCATCGGCGCACCGCATTCGTCGGCGGCATCCCAGCATTCCTGCGCCGACATGCGGCGATTGAGAATCGCATCGGGATAGTCGATCTTGCCGCAGCCGACACAGGCGAGGTTGCAGCGGAACAACGGCTCCAGCATCAGGACGAGCGGATAGCGCTTGCGGCCCATCAGCTTCTGCTTGATCAGATAACCACCGATACGCAGTTCCTTGAAGAAGGGTATTGCCATTACAGGTTCTCTTTCTGGACACTCGAGAGAAGTGGATCAGCCTGCCGCCAGTTCAGCCGGAAGCCGGAATTCGATATTTTCTTCGCGCCCGGGCAGCACCGACACCTTCACCGGGCCGATCCGCCGCAAGGCCTCGATCACGTCGTCGACCAGCACCTCGGGGGCCGAGGCGCCCGCCGTGATGCCCACGGCCCTGGCGTCCTTCAGCCAATCCGGGTTCAGCTCGCTGCCGTCGGCAATGAGATAACTCGCGACGCCGGCTTCGGTGCCGATTTCGCGCAGCCTATTCGAATTGGAACTGTTGGTAGCCCCCACCACCAGGATGACGTCCACGAGCTTGCTGAGGTCCCTTACCGCAGTTTGGCGGTTCTGTGTCGCATAGCAGATATCCCTTATGTCCGGGCCTTGAATATCTGTAAACCGCCGCTGGAGCGCGGCAATGATGTCCTTGGTGTCGTCCACGCTCAGCGTGGTCTGGGTGATGTAGGCGACCGGGGTGTCCTTGGGGATCGTCAGGGCGGCCACGTCGTCGACGTTCTGGACCAGGAGCACGGGGCCGGGAACCTGACCCATGGTTCCCTCGACCTCGGGGTGCCCGGCATGACCGATCAGGATCAGCGCCCGGCCTTTGGACATATAGCGCTTGCCCTGGTTGTGGACCTTGGTGACCAGCGGACAGGTGGCGTTGAGGACCGGCAGGCCGCGGGCCGCCGCTTCCTCCTCCACGGTCCGCGCCACGCCATGGGCGCTGAACACGGTGACCGCCAGTGGCGGCACTTCCGAGAGGTCCTCGACGAAGATGGCGCCCTTGTTTTTCAGGCTCTCGACCACGTATTTGTTATGCACGATTTCATGTCGCACGTAGACCGGCGGGCCGTATTTCTCCAGCGCACGCTCGACGATTTCGATGGCACGCACGACGCCGGCACAAAAGCCGCGCGGCTGCGCAAGATACACTTCCATGGGACGCCCGTTACGCAGTTGCACCAAACTCATTTCCGCGCTTTCTCCAGCTGGGGAGTTGCAATATCCGCGCCATGCCCGTTTCCGCATCCGCCCCTGTCCCCAAGCGCATGGAGGCACCGGGCTTTGTGTCAAAAAACCGCCGGTTAGGAAAGGCGGGTCTCGAACACGGGAGGCCAAAACGGGGTGAGCTGACAGCGAGGTTAATCCCGGTATCATAGTAGGGTATGGCGGAAATGAGGGCGATAGGGCAGAGGAACCGTCACTTGTTCGTCACTTTACCGCAAGTCCAACCCGACTATATCACCGTCTCGGCATGGTTTCGGCGCCCTGGTGCTGCCAGTTCCCGCGCCCCCAGGTAAACCATTAAAAGAGCAACATTAGATCGGCTTGTGAAACTCCGGTAAACAGCGGGCGTTTACCGGCGCGCCGTTAACATTAGAGAGAATAGATGTGCTGACCCGTATTGTCGTATCGATTGTCAAAGCCTGCACGAGGTTTGCTTCTCTCACGGTTCTGGTCGCGCTCATTCTTGCGATAGCGGCGGGCTACTATACGTCCCGGCATTTCACCATCAACACCGACATCAACACGCTGATTTCGTCCAATCTGGACTGGCGCAAGCGCGATAACCAGTTCGGCGCCGCCTTCGATCGCGAGCGGACGATTCTCGCGGTCGTCGAGGCCCCGACGCCGGAATTGACCAGCACGGCAGCCAAGGCGCTGGCCGAGAAACTGTCGGGCGACAAGACCAACTTCGAATCGGTTGCCCAGCTCGGCACCGGAGAATTCTTTGAAAAGAACGGGCTGTTGTTCCTGCCGGTGGCGGAGGTCGGCCAGCTGACCGGACAGTTCGAATCGGCAGCACCCCTGATCGAGATCATAGCCGGCGATCCCTCTATCCGCGGCTTGACCGGCGCGCTGGAAACCGGGCTCGCCGGCGTCAAGCGCGGCCAGGTCAAGCTCGACAGCACCGAGCGGCCCTTCAACCTGATCGCCCAGACCGTCGAGAACGTCCTGAACAAGGGTTCGGCGACCTTCTCCTGGCGCGAGCTCACCAGCGACAAGCCGCTGGAGGATTCCGACCGGCGCGCCTTCATCGAGTTCAAGCCGATCCTGGACTTCAACGCGCTGGAGCCCGGCAAGGCTGCGACCGACGCGATCCGGCAGGCGGCCAACGACCTTAATTTCGCGGGCGAATATGGCGCGCGGGTCAGGCTGACCGGGCCGGTTCCGATCGCCAACGAGGAATTCGCCACCGTTCAGGACGGCGCCATCAGGAACGGAATCGGCACCGTCATCGTCGTGCTCGTGATTCTCTGGATGGCGCTGCATTCGCCGAAGATCATCTTCGCGGTGTTCGTCAATCTCTTCATCGGCCTTTCCATCACCACCGCCGCCGGGTTGATGATGGTGGGCTCGCTCAACCTGCTCTCGGTCGCGTTCGCAGTTCTGTTCGTTGGATTGGGCGTCGATTTCGGCATTCAGTACAGCGTCCGCTACCGCTCGGAACGCTTCAAGGGCAACGATCTGACGGCGGCGCTGGTGCAGGCGGCCGAGCGCTCCGCGGTGCCGCTGTCGCTGGCCGCGATGGCGACGGCGGCCGGATTCCTCTCCTTCCTGCCGACCGACTACAAGGGCATCTCCGAACTCGGCGAGATCGCCGGCGTCGGCATGCTGGTGGCCTTCACCTCCAGCATCACCGTGCTGCCCGCGATGTTGAAGCTGCTCAACCCGCCCGGGGAAATGGAGCCGGTCGGCTACGCGTTCCTGGCGCCGCTCGACCGCTTTCTCGAGGATCATCGCGTCGTCATTATCGTCGGCACGCTGCTGATCGCGGTCGCCGGCCTGCCGCTGCTTTACTTCCTGCGCTTCGACTTCAATCCGATCAATCTGCGCAGTCCCAAGGTCGAATCGATCGCGACCTTTCTCGATCTGCGAAAGGACCCCAACACCGGCGCCAACGCCATCAACGTGATGACGAACTCGGATGAGGACGCCAGGAAGATCCAGGCCCGGCTCGAGAAAGTTCCGGAAGTGCTGCGCGTGATGTCGCTGGAGAGCTTCGTGCCGGAAGATCAGCCCGCGAAACTGAAGCTGATCGCGCAGGGCGCCAAGGTCCTCAATCCCGCGCTCAACCCGGACTCCATCGATGACCCGCCGTCGGACGCGGAGAATGTCGAAGCGTTGAAAGGATCGGCGGAAAACCTGCGCAGGACCGCCGGCGATGCCAAGGGTCCGGGCGCGGTGGCGTCGCGGCGGCTCGCCGATGCGCTGTCGAAGCTCGCCGATTCCAACCAGGCCACGCGCGACAAGACCCAGGCGATTTTCGTCAACCCGCTGAAGGTCGTACTCGACCAACTGAAGAATTCGCTGCAGGCGGCGCCGGTCAGCCTGAAGACCCTGCCGCCGGATCTGGTCGCCCAGTGGAAGACCAGGGATGGCCTGCAGCGCGTCGAGGCGCTGCCGCGCGGCGATCCCAACGACAACGACACGCTGCGCAAGTTTGCCGCCGCGGTTCTGGAGGCCGAACCGACCGCGATCGGCGGACCGGTCTCGATCCTCAAATCCGGCGACACCGTCGTGAAGGCGTTCATCCACGCCGGCATCACGGCGCTGCTGGTGATCGGCTTCCTGCTCTGGCTGACGTTGCGGCGGATCACCGACGTGCTGCTGACGCTGGTGCCGCTGTTGGTGGCGGGCGCGGTGACGCTGGAGATCTGCGTGCTGATCGGAATGCCGCTCAACTTCGCCAACATCGTCGCATTGCCGTTATTGCTCGGCGTCGGTGTCGCCTTCAAGATCTACTATGTCACGGCATGGCGATCGGGCAGAACGAATTTGCTGCAATCGAGCCTGACGCGGGCGATATTTTTCAGTGCGCTGACGACGGCGACCGCGTTCGGGAGCCTGTGGCTGTCGAGCCACCCGGGGACCGCGAGCATGGGCAAGCTTCTGGCGCTCTCGCTTGTTACCACGCTCGCCGCGGTGCTGTTGTTCCAGCCGGCGCTAATGGGAAAGCCCCGCGACATCGGGGAGTAGGCAGATGTCACCGACGGGATCGGCGGGCTGCGCGGCTGTCAGTTTTTGGCCCTTGGCGGCTGGATTCACGGACCCGGTGGTCTTCGGCGCAGGGGCAGGCTTGGGCGCCGCGCCTGCAGCCTTCGGCGAACCCTTGGCCATGCTGTTGGCGGGGCTCGAGGGGATCGGACCCGAAACACGGGTCCAGGTTTCGCCGCCGCAGAGAAAACCGAGGACGCAGCCCTGGATCTCGAGATGGTCCGAATCGACCGGCTTGATCGTCGAACTATAATATTGCCCGTCCTTGGCGTTGTAGACTTGGCCTTCCCACGCGTCGATGCCGGGTTTCTTCTTCATGTCGATCAGAATCGGCATCCCCAGGCTCGGCCTGCTCTGTTTTGATACATCTGGATTGTGCGTGTCCTTGCCACCCGGTGTCTGTTCCCAGGAGACCGCGCCCCACATGCTGCCATTGCATTGTGCAACGCGGATGTTGGCGACGCCATCGGCCACCTTCCAGTCGCCGGTGGGATCCAGTGCCAGCGCAGGCGCAAGGCCTGTCGCCAAAAATATTCCTGTATATACTACTCGGCGCATGATGTTTCGGGGGCAGTGCAACATGTCTAAACCTATGCTTATGTAGATGGGCCGAACGGCAGGGCAAAACGCCGCATTGAGCGTTCCCTGTTGACGAATTCAGTTGACGAAATGGCCATCAACCGAAGTATGTAGCTGATGCTATATTCAAATCTAGACGTTTCCGAGATGTTTGTGGACCGCCAGGCGCAGCGCAGTTCCATGCATGCGCGCCACTTGAATGAGCAACTGGTGCGGGTGCTCAAGACCATCGGTTACGATGTCGGCTTTCAGAAGGGACAAGGCCAGTACCTCTACGATCGTGACGGTGCGCGCTATCTCGACCTACTGAGCGGTTTTGGCGTTTTTGCGATCGGCCGGAACCACCCGGCGCTGCGCCAGGCCTTGAAGAGCGTGCTCGACAGCGACCTGCCCAACCTCGTGCAGCTCGACGTCTCGACGCTGGCCGGCGTGCTGGCCGAACGTCTGCTGAAATTCGTTCCCTATCTGGACAAGGTGTTCTTTGCCAATTCCGGCGCCGAATGCGTCGAAGCGGCGATCAAGTTTGCCCGCGGTGCCACCGGCCGGCCGGGCATCGTCTACTGCGCCCACGCCTTCCACGGGCTGTCCTACGGGGCGCTGTCGCTCACCGACGATCCGAATTTTCGCGCCGGCTTCGAGCCGCTGCTGCCGGGATGCACCCCGATCCCTTTTAACGATCTCGCGGCTTTGGAGCAGGCGCTGTCCTCGCGCCAGGTTGCCGCCTTCATCGTCGAGCCGATCCAGGGCAAGGGCGTCAACATGCCGACCGACGAATTCCTGCCGGGCGCCGCGGCGCTCTGCAAGAAGTACGGCACGCTGTTCGTCGCCGACGAAATCCAGACCGGGATCGGTCGCACCGGCCGCTTCCTCGCGGTCGAGCACTGGAATGTCGAACCCGATATGGTGCTGCTCGCCAAGGCGCTGTCCGGCGGCCATGTTCCGGTCGGCGCGCTGCTCACCCGCAAGTCGATCTTCGACAAGATCTTCAACCAGATGGACCGCGCGGTGGTGCATGGCTCGACATTCGCGAAGAACGATCTCGCCATGGCGGCGGGCATCGCCACGCTCGAAGTGATCGAGTCCGAAAAACTGGTCGAGGCTGCCGCCAAGCGCGGCGCCGAGCTTCGGCTGGCGCTGACCCGGATGGTCCCCGGCTACGAATTGATGAAGGAAGTTCGCGGCAAGGGACTGATGATCGGCGTCGAATTCGGCCCGCCGAAATCGCTGCGGCTGAAGGCCTCCTGGAGCGTGCTGGAGACCGCCAACAAGGGGCTGTTCTGCCAGCTCATCACCGTGCCGCTGTTCAAGGATCACAAGATCCTGACCCAGGTCTCCGGCCACGGCAGCCACACCATCAAGCTGTTGCCGCCTCTGACCATCACCGAGGAAGACTGCAACTGGATCGAGACCGCCTTCGACACCGTCATCGCCTCCAGCCACAAGGTCCCCGGCGCGATCTGGTCGCTCGGCAAGACGCTGGTCGACAACGCCGTGAGGAAGACGGCGTAGGGCCGATCGTTCCCTTGTAGGATGGGTTGAGCGCTTGCGAAACCCATCTGCCCGCGGCTAAGCTCGCTCTCCGAAATCCCCGCCGTCATGCGAGGCGTCGCCGGCCCAATCTGTGGGGTAGGTGCCGATTTTCACCATGCGGTGGAACGACGAATACGGCCAATCTTTCACCCGCGTCACAAGCTCGTGCTTGACCGGGTTGATATGGATGTAATCGGTGTGACGCGTGAAATCTTCCTCATCGCGAATGGTATGCTCCCAATAGCGGCGCTGCCAGATACCCCGTTCGCCCTTGGCCGCGCGGCTTTCTGAAATCCGCTCCCCGTTTGCGATCTGGCGCGAAAATGTTGATTTAATCAAGCGCCAGCGCGTGGCAAAATCGGCGTCGCCTTCGGGCAATGTCCAGACCGCGTGGAGATGATCGGGCAGCACAACCATCGCATCGATGGTGAAGGGGTGACGCCGGCGTATCTCACGAAACGCAGTCCGCAGATTGTCGACGTGCTCCGTCAACAACTGCAGATGTCGGTCCGCCAGATTGACGGTGAAGAAGAAGCTGCCTCCAACGAGAAAATTGCGGCGATAATCGGTCATGCAAACATCTTAGCATGACGATACGCTGGGGTGATGGGTATCGCTGCGCTCCACCCATCCTACAGGGATCTCACCCCGCGCTCGTCTTCATCGCGCCCTGGAACTTCTCGCTAAACTCGGCGAGTTCGTCGGCGGCGATGTCGGAGACCGCCCAGTAGTTCAGCCCGCCCTCGCTCCAGCTTCGGACATTGAATCCCTGGAACGTCTCGGTCCTCGGCGCGCGGGTCTCGGTGTTCGCGGTTTGCGCCACGAACAGATTGATTACGTGCAGGCGGCGGCGGTAGACGATGGCGCCGACGGGGCGGGCGTCGATATAATCGAGCCGGCCGCCGATCAGGGTGAATCCCAGCGCGGTGAGGTCGATCACCGGCGGCGCCACGTCCAGTCTGCCGTTGAACCACGGTTTTACGGTGTGCTGGTCGGTCGAGACCACGTCGGTGAGATGGCCGGCCTGCAGCGAACGCAGATGCGCCGAGACGATCTCGGAAGTAATGCGGGACTGGTCGTCGTTGCGCAGCACGATGGCGACGAGGCCGGTGGCCGCGATCGCGGACACCGCCGACCCCATCGCAAAGCCCCGCAACACCGAGCGCCGGTTCGGCGCTGCTTGCGCCCGCGGCAGCGAAGCCTCGATGCGGCGGCGCAGTTCGGGCGGCGCCTTGTAGCGCAGATCGGCGCCTGCCACCGCCTTGCTCATCTCGCGGTAATCCCTCAGCGCGGCGGCGCAAGCCGCGCAGTTCGCGATATGGTCCTCGACTTCGCGCGCATGGCCGGCGTCGAGTTCGCCGTCGATCAGCGCGTGCAGCAGGATTTCGGCCTCGTCGCAGGTCATTTCGGTGGCTCCTGTTCCGCCAGCCATGCCGAGCGCAGCATGGCGCGGGCGCGCGCGAGCCGGGACATCACGGTGCCGACCGGCACTTCCTCGACATGGGCGATCTCGCGATAGGAAAGATTCTCGATCTCGCGCAGCACGAAGGTCTCCCGGAACGGTTCGGCCAAAGCGCTCACCAGCCGCCGGATCGCGCCGGCGTCGCGCTGGCGCAGGATCTGGGCCTCCGGCGTTTCCGGTGCTTCGCTCCACAGCGGCGTCTGCTCGGCCTTCTCGGGCACGTCCTCGATGGTCTGGGTCGGCGAACTGGCGCGCCTTGCGTATTCGGCGCGGCAGACATTGCGCAGGATCGCAAACAGCCAGGGCTTCATCGCCGGGCCGCGATAAGAGTCAAAATGCTTCAGCGCGCGCAGGTAACATTCCTGCACCGCGTCCTCGGCATCGCTCGCATCGCGAAGCATGTAGCGCGCCAGCGTATAGACGTCGTCGAGATGCGGCAGTGCCGCGTCGCGAAAGCGCCGTGCCTTGTCCGGATCGTCGTTGGCAGCGTTGACCGGCATCGCGCTGGGTCCGGCTTTCGTCGAAAGTGTTGCTGCCCGGCCGGCTTCGGTCCACCGGCCGGGCAGTGCTGTGATGCCTTGGTTTATCGGGCTATTCAACCTTGATCATTCCGGTCATGTGCGGGTGCAGCGAACAAAAATACTTGTAATCGCCGGCCGCCGTGAAGGTGAACGAGAAGCTGTTGTCGGTATCGAGCGTCTTCGACCTGAACTTGCCGGCCGAGACGATCGTGTGCGGAATGTCGTCGTGGTTGGTCCAGGTCACGGTGGTGCCGACCTTCACCGTCAGCTCCGCCGGGGCGAAGGTGAAATTGTCGATCGTCACGCTGGCGTCCTCGGCGTAGGCGTGCGCCGCGCCGAGCGACAGGGAAATCGCCGCGGCGACGGCAAGTCTGCCGAGGCCGCGCAGGGTTACTGACATCATCTGAGAATTTCCTTTAACCCTGCAGTGGCGTGTCGATGATCGCGAGGCGCTGGTCGCCCGGCTTGAAGTTGACGCTGGCGACGCCGAGCAGCGTGCGAAGCTTGTCATCGGCGACCTTCATCGGGCCGGGCGAGGGGGCGGTGCCCGGCGCCGGCTGCGGGAAGGCGGTGGAGCGCGCGGTGTGGAAGGTGACGTTGCCCTCGACCTTCTGCATCACCTGGTGGATGTGGCCGTTGAGCACGGTCACCGAACCAAAGCCCTTGAGGTAATCCAGCGCGCGGGCGCTGTCCTCGGTGCCCCAGCCCCATTGTGGATACACCGTCCACAGCGGGATATGCGCGAACACCACGATCGGCGTCGATTTCGATTTTCCCTTGAGGTCGTCCTCCAGCCATTCGATCTGGTCGGCGCCGAGATTGCCCAGCCCGCCGGCCTTGAGGTCCACCACGTTGACGAGGCCGATGAAGTGGACGCCGTTGGCGTCGAAGGAATAATAGCCGGCGCCCTTGGTGCCCTTGCCGTAGCGGTCCTTGTAGAACTTGACCTCCTCGTCGAGGAAGTCGTGCTCGCCCGGCACGTAATGCACGTCGAGCTTGGCCTGCGAGATGATGCGTTCGGCGTCGTCGAACTCGGCCGCCTTCGACAGATGGCTGATGTCGCCGGTGTGGATCATGAACGACGGTTTGGTCGGGATCGCCTTGACCCGGTTGATCGCCTCCTCGAGCGTGCCGAGCGCGTTCGGATTGGCCGGCTTGTCGAAGCCGACATGGCTGTCGCTGATCTGCAGGAAGGTGAGCCCTGTGGGCTCGGCGGCCAGCGCGGAATCGACCAGCCCCAGCGAGCGCGGCACGCCGCCGGAAATGGTCCAGAGCACGCCGGTGCCGGCCCAGGTCATGCACTCCAGCACCTTGCGGCGGTTGACGCCGGGCTTGTCATCATGATGGTCGTGATCGCTCATCGCCTGTTCTCCTTGGACCCTTGATTGGGTTTCCACGGGGCGTGATCGGGCGGGGGCGGGGTTTATTCCCGGCCGGGATCGACCGGCGGGCGCGGGCGATGACGATTTCGTGAGGGGCCGCCCGGGGCGTGCACCCCATAAATTCGAAATGGTCGACGGACGTCCGCTTTGGTGCGCATTCCGGACTGAGGTCGGACGTTACGACACTTCCGAAGAGCGCCCAGGACCGGACATGCGGTCCCGGCGCGCCTCCGGCACCGGGACCCGCTGATGGCTGCTTCGCTTCTTAAGCATTAGGCGGAGAGCGCGCGACCTCAGGGATGACGTGCAAAGCTAACAGGGCCGGGGTGTGTCTTGATGCCGGAAAAAACAGCGCCGGGCAGGAACCGTGCAGGCCCCAACCCACCGCTCTGAGGGATCAGGGCGCGCATCACCCCCGTCCATCTTGTCAACAAAGCGCCGAGGGAGCATCCT
This sequence comes from Bradyrhizobium erythrophlei, assembly GCF_900129505.1. Classification (NCBI taxonomy): domain Bacteria; kingdom Pseudomonadati; phylum Pseudomonadota; class Alphaproteobacteria; order Hyphomicrobiales; family Nitrobacteraceae; genus Bradyrhizobium; species Bradyrhizobium erythrophlei. The sequence continues at coordinate 4,860,784 of NZ_LT670818.1, forward strand.
GATGTTCACAAACCAAGTCATCTGGGGAACGTCGGCCAGCATCGGCCTTTAGGGACGCCCCGACAATGTTGCCGGCTGCATTTGCAGGTGAGTCGGCGGATTCATCGCGCGTTGGTCTCTCTGGTCCGAAAATTGGGCAATCCCGATGGTCGTTACCGGAACGTATGATCCGTATCTCGTGGTGCTGTCCATTCTGGTCGCCGCCCTTGCATCTTACACCGCCCTCGATCTCGGCGGGCGCGTGGCGGCGGCCCGAGGACTCGCGCGTCGCGTATGGCTGGCGGCGGCCGCTATCACAATGGGGGGCGGCATATGGTCGATGCACTTCGTTGCCATGCTCGCCTTCATCATGCCGACTCCGATGTCCTACGACATCGGATTGACCACCCTCTCGCTCGTGGTGGCGATATTCGTAACCGGCGGCGGCTTTTACGTCATTGGTCGCCACAGCGGATCGCCGCTTCGCCTTGTTCTCGGCGGCATCTTCATGGGACTTGGCATTGCCGCCATGCATTACATCGGCATGGCGGCAATGTGGGAGCACATCGAGCTCAGCTACGACCGCATTTTCGTGGCGCTCTCCCTGATCATAGCGATCGGCGCCTCGACGGCGGCACTATGGCTGGCATTCCGAACCACAGATCTTGGGCAAAAACTCATTGCCGCCGTCGTCATGGGCCTGGCCATTTCAGGTATGCACTACACGGCGATGGGAGGGACCATTTTTTCGGCTCACGGCCCGGTTCCCGAGGCCCACGGATACGCCAGTCTCGATCAAACCAAGCTGGCCCTGGCGGTTGCCGGCACAACGTTTGCCATTCTGGCCTCCGCATTGATTGCCTCCCTGTCCGAGCAGAAGCGCGCCGAAGAAGCGCTGCGTGAGGCGCAGGCGGATCTCGCACACGTCAGCCGGGTGACCACGATGGGTGAGTTGTGTGCCTCCCTGGCGCACGAAGTGAACCAACCTATTGCTGCTGCCGTCACCAGCGCCCATGCCTGCTTGAGTTGGCTCGCTTGCGACACTCCAAATCTCGAAGAGGCGCGCGCGTGTGCGATGAGAATAGTGGAAGACGGAAAGCGTGCGGCGGAAATCATCGACCGGATCCGTCTGCTCTGTAAGAAGGGTACACCGCAACGGGAGTTGGTTGATGTAAACGAAGTTATTCAGGAATTGATCGTCATCCTGCGCAGCCAGACCACGCGATACCTCATATCAGTACGGATGGAGTTGGCGGCAGATCTTCCCCAAGTTATGGGAGATCGCGTGCAACTGCAGCAGGTCATGATGAACCTCATGATGAACAGCATCGATGCGATGAAGGATGTGGACGGGACGCGCGAGCTTGCCATCAAGTCGCGGCGAGCGAAAAACGAGCAACTTATGGTCTCCGTCAGCGATACCGGCGTAGGGTTGCCCCCGCAGCAGGCGAACCAGATCTTCGATGCGTTTTTTACCACGAAGGCTCACGGGACCGGTATGGGATTGTCCATCAGTCGTTCCATCGCTTCATCGCATAACGGCCACTTGTGGGCCGCCGACAACTCTCCGCGCGGCGCAAGTTTTCACCTCATTTTACCCAGCAGAGTCGAAGAACATGGATGACGCCTACAGGGCGCCCCCACGATGTTCATGCGACCGGCAGCAGCACCATCACCACAACAAAGAACGCTTTCGCGCCAGCCGCCGACAGGCCTGGCAGCGTCGAGCCTGGTGCCCTCGCTGAATTCGGACATCGCCGATACGCCCGCATCCTGTGACAGGAATATCCTGTTGCTCCAGGCCGCCTGTTTCTTGGAAACTATCACCAGCAAACGCGAACCAGGCCGTCTGGGCCTCGAACGCCGTTGCGGCCATCATGACCTTATCAATGAAGCTCGCCGAGCAGGGCCTTGGCCTGTCGCAGGTCGCTCGTGTCAAAACCTTCGGTGAACCAATCGTAGATGGGGGCGAGAAGGTCACGTGCCGCTTGCCGTTTTCCCTGATCGCTCAAGAGCCGCGCCAGGCTCATGGCGGCGCGCAATTCCCATGATTTTGCCTGCTGTGCTCGCGCAACGGTCAGGGAATGCTCGAAATACGCGTGTGCTTTCGCCACGTCCCGCTGCGGCGACTTGAGCGCGATTTCACCGGCAACGCGATGGGCCTCAGCCTCGCACCACCTTTCCTTGGTTGCTTGCATCGCCGTCATTGCCTTGTCGATGCAGCGCCAGGCATCATCGAACTGCCCCGAATCTGCATGTGCGATTGCCAGCATGAACTCGTGCTCCGGCGTAAATATTGTCGACCCGGCCGACCGCCACAAATCAATGCCGGACGTGACCATCTCGACTGCCTTGGTGGCTTTTCCCGTGAGGGTCAGGACATAGCCCTGCCGCAACACCCCTTCCGCCTTTCGGAACGGGGCACCTTTCTCCTCCGCCAGGATGACAAGTTCTTTGAGACGCTCGTTTGCCGCATCGTAATTCCCGCAGTAGGTATTGATAAGAATAGGGAAATTCAGCGTAAACATCAAAGTCGCGGCATGTTCAATCTGGCGCGCTTCCATTAGCGCGCGGTCTGCATCCCTGAGCGCAGCCTCGGGATAACCGAGCAGCCAAAAGAGCATTGAACGGAACCCCAGGCACGTCACCCGGAGGTCCTGGCCAAATCGCGTCATCAATCGCCGGTGTTCGGCGGCGCGGTAAAGGGCGAGCGCTTCGTTGTAGTGGACTCCGGCCTCGACGAGGTCCCCCATAAACGCGAGCGTGCTCCCCATGGTGCGGTGTCCAACCATGAGCGGTACCGTCCCCTCCTTCTCGCCAAGGGCCAGAAAGCGCGCTGCGAGCTCTCGCGCAATGTCGCCATCGAAGCTTATGAAATTGACGATCCACTGGCCAAAGAGGGCTGAGAGCAGCAACGAAGAGTCATCGGGAGTTTCTCCGAGCCGTTCGGCTTGCTCGATCAACGCTCTCACCTGAGCCACAGCAGCCTTGGTTTCGGGCGCGCCATATCCTTTGACATGCATGAGCGTGTTCAGGAGCGCGACTTGCAAAATGATCTGCTCGCGCCGCAGGTCGGACGTGCTGGGCAAGGTTGCGATTTGCGCCAGGGCGTGGCCAAGTTGTTCTGCGGCTTCGACCAGCGCCGAACGTTCCTGCGAGCGCTGTCCCGCCTTGCCCCACAGGTGCGCTGACTTCTCGATCAGGTCGGCCTTTGTGTAGTGACGCGCCAGCAGCTCGGGCTGGCTCTCGGCGATTTCTGCGAACTGACTTTCGAGGATCTCGGCGATGCGCGCATGCAGCACGCGCCTGGGCTCCCGCAGCAGCGTACTGTAGGCTGCGTCCTGCACCAGCGCATGCTTGAACAGGTAGCTCGCATAAGGCGGGGTGCCTTGTCGAAACAACAAGCCCGCGGCAATGAGCCGATCGAGGTCGGCGTCCAATTCTGCCTCCGGCTTGCGTACGAGCGCAGCCAGCAACATGTGGGGAAATTCCCGGCCGATCGCCGCGCCGACCTGCGCCACGTCCTTCGCCGGGCCGAGCCGGTCGAGTCGCGACATCAGCGAAGCCTGCAGGCTCGCCGGAACCGCCACGACAGGTCTTGGTGCCCCTGCGAAGGCCCGCTGCGCTTCACTCTCACCCTCCGCATCCAGCACCGCCTTGGTCATCTTCTCGACGAACAGTGGAATGCCATCGGTGCGCTCGATGATGTCCTGGCGGACGCCCGCCGGCAGCGATCGGTTGCCGATGACTCCCTCGATCAGGAAATGGATGTCGCGCCGCGCCAGCCGATTGAGGGTCAGCGCCGTCACGTGCGGCCGTCCGATCCAGGGCGGGCTGAACTCCGGCCTGAAAGTAACAAGGATCAAGAGCCGGTGGCTCACGGCCAGGTCCACCGCCCGGGCGAACAATTCGAGGCTGGTTGGATCGGTCCAATGCGCATCTTCGAAAATCATCAGCACGGGGTTGATCCGCGACAGCGCCTCGATGTGCGAACCAAGAGCTTGCAGCGTTTTCTGACGACGGAGCTGCGGCTCAACTTCAACCGGAGGGTAGCGTCCATCGTTGGGCAGCGACAGCATTTCGGCAAACAGCGCCGCATCCTGGGGCGGCGTCGAGCTTTGCGTCAGCAGCGCGTCAAGCTTGTTCGCTTTCGCTTGCGGGCTGTCATCGTGAGCAAAGCCAGCGGCGCGCATCATCTCGCCGATAACCGGATAGAGCGCGCTGTCGGTATGCTGCGGCGAGCAGAAGTACCGCAGGCGCATGTGCGGCTCGCGAGCAAGCTGTTCCAACAGCGCGACGATGAGCCGTGATTTGCCGATCCCCGCTTCACCGGAAAGCAGCACCACCTGACCTTCGCCGATCTTGGCCCGCGACCATCGCCGAAGCAGCAACTCAAGTTCTTCCTCCCGCCCGACAAGGGAGATCACGGTCCCCTCACGCAGCGCCTCAAATCGGCTTTCGACCGAACTCGGCCGTACCGCCGCCCATGCGCGCACCGAGCCGGTGATTCCCTTGAGGTCTTTGGCCCCAAGGTCCTGCAGTTCGAACAGATTTCCGAGCAGTCTGCGCGTGCCCTCGGCGATGACCACCGTGTTGGGCGCCGCGATACCCTCCAGCCGTGCAGCCAGATTCGGAGTCTCGCCGATAATGCCACGCTCCTGCGCCTCGCCCGCGCCGATGAGATCGCCGACCACGACCAAACCGGTCGCTATGCCCACACGAGCTTGCAGAACAACGGGCTCCTTGAGCGCTGCGAGTCTCGCGATCAAGTCCAGTCCAGCCCGTACCGCGCGTTCTGCATCATCCTCGTGCGCCTGTGGATAGCCGAAATAGGCGAGCACGCCGTCGCCCATGTATTTTGCCACGAACCCGTCGAAGCGCTGCACTGTCTCCGTCACACACTTCTGGTAAGTTGAAATGATGTCTCGTAAATCCTCGGGATCCATGCGTGCCGACAGTTCCGTTGAGCCGACCAGGTCGACGAACATGACGGTGACCTGACGGCGCTCCGCGGCGTCCGGGGCCTTCGGCGCCATTGAAACAGCAGAGGGTTCGGGTGCGGCCTGCGCCGCGGCCGTCGGCTCGCCGATGGCTGCAAGGATTTTCCGCCGGTGCCCGAGCGGAATGCCGATATCCTTCAGGTCCTGGTCAGTCAGATGGGGGAGTACGGCGAGGTCAATTTCATTTTCGGCAAAACGCTGTGCGTATTGCCCAAGACCAAGTCGCTCAAGCCAGTAGGCAATCTCCTGCACATCGCCTCCGCGGTTTACAGGCCCCTTACTCAGCAGGATGGATAGCTTATACTTTTTGCGCGACAAAGGCAGGCGGTTTCGCGCATTGCAGCGCATGTCCGTGAAGGGGCAAAAGCTGACTCTGACGGGAGGTCCGGTTCTGGCGCAAAGCTGACTACCGGACGGGGGAGCGCGCTTCCGTTCGCGCACGGCATCTGGCTTCCGGTGGCGCGCACGCCTACAGCGCGGTCGGAAGTTACCCCAGGATCATCCTGGCCGACCAATCATCGTGCGTTGTATTCCCACCGTTCCAACGCGGCGCATCGCTCTCACGCCCGACGCACGTCCCGAATGTCCGATCACGACACGCGCCCGCTTTTTGCCCACAGGAACGACAGTCACCATCATGGCGCGCAATCTGCGCCGCAAGCGCAGGTAAACCCGTCAATATGACGATCGAAACCACAAACAATTTGGCTATCTTTTTGAGACGCATCTTGATCCTTCCTTCTATGAGGCAAAGATTGCCCGGGCCGTCTTTCAGGAGAGGTGCCGCAATTGCGACCGGGCGAGCCGAAGCAACCAGTCCGGATGGCTGAGAGTTGTCCGATAGGCAGCATCGGCTTTTGGCACACGCAAAGCAGGACTCACATTCCAGTCTTGATATTGCCGAACCCGTAAATTTTAAGCCGCGTTCCGAACGCCGAATGTGAACCGGCCCACACTTTGTTGAAATTGTTTCGGCTGGTCCACTACTGCGATCCGGCGACTGGTGTGGCCATCATGGATTTCGTTTCCGGCCGGCCGCTTTCGAAAATCGAACGACTCTGAAAATCTCGCAGAATTCGATCTTTATACCAATGGCCCCAAACACTGACTCATTTTTGGGATTCCCAAATCAGGGAAACTCTGACTCGATGCTGGCTCTTGAGAGAGGAGCGGCATCGATGGGAGCGGCGGTATCGATCACCCGGCTTGATCTGACGGCTTCGGAGCTTCGCAAGGCGGCGAGCGGGGAGAAGGACGGTGCGGCGGCGCGGCGGATACTGGCGCTTGCGCTGGTGCTCGACGGTTTGGACCGCAAGATGGCGGCCGAAACCTGCGGCATGAATCGTCAGACCTTGCGGGACTGGGTGCATCGTTACAACGCCGAGGGACTGGCCGGGCTACGCAATCTCAAATCGCCAGGCCCCGGATCGAAGCTCACGGCGCGGCAGCAGGCCGAATTGGCCGAGCTTGTCGAGGCCGGCCCCGATCCGGCGCGGCACGGAGTGGTGCGTTGGCGGCGGATCGATCTGCGCGACGAATTGCAGCGGCGCTTCGGTGTCGCGCTCCACGAGCGTTCGGTCGGGAAGGTTCTGGCCAAGCTCGGTTACCGCAGGCTGTCGGTAAGGCCCCGCCACCCGCAGGCCGACGAAAAAGCCCAGGAGGCGTTTAAAAAAACTTCGCCACGACAGTCACGGCGCAGCTCCCCGACCACGCCAAAGACAAGCCGATCGAAATCTGGTTCCAAGACGAGGCCCGGATCGGCCAGCAGGGCACGCTAACCCGCGTCTGGGCCAAGCGTGGAACGAGGCCCCGCGCCCCGCGCGACCAACGCTACGACTGGGCCTATCTGTTCGGCGCCGCCTGTCCGCAACGTCGCGTCGCCGCAGGCCTGGTCATGCCGGCGGCGAACGCCGAGACCATGTCGCTGCATCTCATCGCCATCGGCCGCATGGTCGCCACAGGTAGCCACGCCGCCCTCGTCCTCGACGGCGCGGGCTATCACATCGCTGCCGCACTCACCATCCCCGACAACGTCACCCTCGTGCACTTGCCGGCCTACGCCCCTGAACTCAATCCAATCGAAAACGTCTGGGAATATCTGCGCGGCAACAAACTCGCGATCACCGTCTTCGACGACTACGACGACATCGTCGATAAAGCCTGCGCAGCATGGAACTTCTTCGCAGACGATCCAAATCGATCATGGGCAACGGTCAATCCTTAGGGCCGTTGGTATTAGACGTCTCTACAGTTATATAGCTCGCTAGGGCCGACACGAAGGTCCAGCGTCGTTCTTGGATTGAACCATGTAGTCACTCACGCCGCCGCGCACGAAACGCGTCAGCGGTCCTGAAAATTTCGTTCGCCAGCCAATAAGGACTTTTTCAACACTATCTGCCAACAGCGGACTAACGCGCGATGAGCGCAGCGGTGTCGCCAGCAGCGCTTGCGAGATTTACGCCTATCCTCGTGCAAGATCGAGCAGCCGATCCCTCTCGGGATTCTGCGGTCGCGCGCGCCCTGCGCCCCTCCGGCCTCTATACGTGGCAATCGCTATCATTATCCATGTTGCGTGGAATGCCAGTCCGGCCAGTAGGACGAATTGACCGGGAATGGGCCCAATCGCTGCTCGCATCCAGAACTCCTGCAGTGAGGCGACCGGCACCGGATGGATGAGCAGTTTCCCGAGGTAGGCGGTCACCTGGATTGCGAAAATCCAGCTGTAGTTGTGGCGGAGCCTGCGACCCACGGCTTCAGCATATGTAATATGGAGGTTGGGGGCTCGGTAATCCTGGTAGAGAATCTCGTTCCAGCCATTCTCGACCTGGACACCATGGCCACGAAGAATTGGACCGAAGAAATACACTTCGAGGACATGCGCGCGCATGCGCCAAAAATCGAAGAAGCGGTAACGCCGGGCCTCGATGTACAGGAAGGTAGTAACCAAAAGTCCTACGAGTACTAACGGCAGAGGGGACGCGGATTCGCTGCTAAACGTGAGTGACAGTGCAATACCAGTTGTAAGGACCGCCCAATTGGTCGTTGTATCGAGGCGTGTACGCCAGACCGTGCTACGATACAGCTCCCCGCGATAGAGGTGCGACAACGCTGTGATATCAGCTGGGTTGAATGCAGATTGCTTACCTTCGATGTTGCTTTCACTCATCGTTTTGACCCCTTGCGCTTATACCATTCACTACCCCAACACATGCTGCTTGGCGATGTTCTATTATGAACTCATTTCACGTCGTCGGTCTCGATAAATTCGGCGTAATCGTGCTGCGACAGAAATGGTCGCGCGGCCAGGTCGAAGCACGGTTTTGCGCTTAGGAGTCCACGCCCTAACCAGGCCGTTGAGTCTCGAACGCCGCCAGCGCCTGCAGCAACAATTGCGGTGCTTCCTGCGCCACGCAGTGGCCGACACCGTCGAAGGTCCACTGGCTCGCGGCCGGAATCAAGGCGACGGCCCGCGCGGCCATCTCCTTGTAGATGGCCCAGGAATTTTCCGCGGTCGCGACGCGCACGGGACAGTCGATTCCGGCGAGCGAAGCAAAGGGATTGCCGCGTTCGTCGCCGGCATAGACCTGCTCCATCGCCTCGAAGATCGGTCCCAGCATCGCCGCTTCGATGTCCGGCCGGCACAACAGCCGCACCCGGCCGTCGGGCTGCGTCTCGAAGCCGTGCCGCACATAGGACCAGAGCGCATCCTCCGACCACGTTGCAAACGCCGGCGCCGCGCGATAGCGCGTGAACGCCGCGGTGGCGCTGTCGAAATCGGGCTGGCGGCGCAGCGTTCCCTGCACATAAGGCTGCGCCCGTGTCGCTCAAGCCGGCACCGTCAGCGCGAGCCGTGCGTGGATCCATGATTGTCGGCTCCATCACGAACAGGCGCGAGAAGCGCGCCGGCATGAGCCTGGCGGCGAGCAGCAGATCGGTGGCGCCGGCGCTGTGTCCGACGCCGAAGACATTTTTAAGCGTGAGCGTTTCGACCACGGAGCAGACGTCCGACGCAAAATCCAGAAAATGATAACGGTCGGCGGAAGGCTTGTGGCTGGCGCCGTGGCCGCGGCGGTCGATGCCATAGACATTATATCTGGAGGAAAGCTCACGCGCTATCTCGTCCCAGACCTCCGCGACGAAGCCGGTGCCGTGCACCAGCAGCGCCGGCGGCTTGCCCGAAAGAGCATCACCCCATCGCGCGACCGCGATGCGGCCGCCGTCCTGTTCGACCCAGATGCGATGCCGGTCCGTCATCTCAGGCGCTGCTCTCCACATTACGGACCATTTGATTTATCTGACGCGTTTTCTCGGCGCAAACCGGTCTCAACTCGCTCGAAAACGCGATCGTAAACGACCCGACGGGCAAATCAGCAAAAACCTGTCCAGCCCCGCCGCGAAAAATATTCTGATTTTCAGAAGACCCAAATCACTTTATATCTGCAGCCGTCCCGTCCCACTCCGAGGGGCGTTTCGCGATCGTCACGAATGCGGGTCGGGATGCGGTGGACGCTGATGTGCCTTTGACGAACGGCACCTGAGGCGGACGGCAAAATCGTGTGGTCCTGACGCCTCGACGCTGGCGTCAAGTTCTTGAGAAGCAAGCTTCTCAGGGATGACGGTGACAAGAAAGCCCGATCGCCGGGGAGAGTACGACATAAGCCGTAAACCATTGCGCGGGGAATGCCGGACGTTTCCGGTGTGACCTGACTAACGCGTGTGCGTTCTACCACTACCGTTTGCACACGCGGCTATCGGGCGCATCGGACGCCCGGCATTCCCTGCGCCCTCTGAACGGAGAGGGCGGAACGAGCAGGCAAGACTCGCGCGAAATGCGCGGCGAGATCGCGAAGGTGTGTGTTGCCGTCATTGCGAGCGCAGCGAAGCTTTGGCCCCACGAAGAAAGAATGGATTGCTTCGCTTCGCTCGCAATGACGATCTCAAAGACCCGTAGCACACCTCCAATGTCATCGTCCGCGAAGGCGGACGATCCAGTAGTCCAGAGAAGCCCGCGATTCAACCGAGAGGCCGCGGCGTACTGGATACCCGCCTTCGCGGGTATGACGACCGGTGCGTCACTTCCCATCCTCCAGAATCATCGCCGCACCTTTTTCCGCGATCATCGCGGTCGGGGTGTTGGTATTGCCCGAGGTGATCGTCGGCATCACCGACGCGTCGGCGACGCGAAGGCCGGCGATGCCGTAAAAACGCAGCCGGTCGTCGACCACGGCGGAGGGATCGCTGGCGGTGCCCATCTTCGCGGTGCCGACGGGATGGAAGATCGTGGTGCCGATGTCGCCGGCGGCTTTTGCCAGCGAGGCATCGTCGTCGCCGACGGAGGGGCCGGGCAGGTATTCCTGGGGATGATACGGCTCGAGCGCCTTCTGTTTCATCAGCCGCCGCGTGGTGCGGATGGCATCGGCGGCGACCTGGCGGTCCTCGCCGGTCGACAAATAATTCGGCGCGATCGCGGGCGCCTCGGCGGGCTCAGTGGAGCGGATGCGCACGGTGCCGCGCGAGGTCGGCTGCAAATTGCAGGCGCTGACCGTGATCGCGGGGAAAACGGTGCAGGGGATCGCCGAACTTGTCGAGCGAAAGGGGTTGCACGTGGAACTGGATGTTGGCGCGCTCGCGATGGGGGTCGGAGCGGGTGAAAATCCCGAGTTGCGACGGCGCCATGGTCAGGGGCCCGCGGCGGCGGAACGCGTAGTCGAGGCCCATCAGGCCGCGCCGCACCAGCGAGTAATAGGTCTCGTTGAGGGTGCGGACACCCTCGACCTTGTAGATCGCGCGCTGCTGCAGATGGTCCTGCAGATTGCGCCCGACGCCCGGCCGGTCGAGCACGGTGTCGATGCCGAGCGGCGCCAGCCAGTCGGCGGGCCCGATGCCGGAGCGGTGCAGCACCTGGATCGATCCGATCGAGCCGGCGCACAGGATCACTTCGCCTTTGGCGCGTGCCTCCACCGGTTCGCCGCCCTGCATGAAAACCACCCCGACGGCGCGGCCGTCCTCGACGATCAGGCGGTCGACCAGCACGTTTTTTTCCAGCCGCAGATTAGGGCGGCTGAGGGCGGGCTTGAGGAAACCGCGCGCCGACGACCAGCGGCGGCCGCGCTTCTGGTTGACGTGGAAATAGCCTGTCCCCTCGTTGTCGCCGGTGTTGAAATCCGCAATGCGCCGGATCCCCATCTGTTCGGCGGCGTCGCCGACCGCATCCAGGATCGCCCAGGACAGCCGCGCCGCCTCGATCCGCCAGCCGCCGCCCGTGCCGTGGTGGGCGCTTTCCCCGAGAAAATGATCCTCAAGTCGCCGGAACGCGGGCAGCACGTCGTCATAGCCCCAGCCCGTAAGCCCAAGCTGGCGCCAGTGGTCGTAGTCCGCGGCTTGTCCCCGCATCGAGATCATGGCGTTGATGGCCGAGGAGCCGCCGATCACCTTGCCACGGGGATAGGCCAGCGAGCGGCCGTTGAGGCCAGCTTCCGGCTCGGTCCGGAACATCCAGTCCGAGCGGGGATTGCCGATGGCGAAGAGGTAGCCGACCGGGATGTGAAACCAGATCCAGTTGTCGTCGCCGCCGGCCTCCAGGATCAGCACGCGGTTTTTGGGGTCGGCCGACAGCCGGTTGGCGACGATGCAGCCGGCGGTGCCCGCGCCAACGACGATATAGTCGAAATCACCCTCGAGCCGTCTTGCAAGCCGTTTTGGCATTTTCTCGGTTGCCGCCCCTAAGTGCCGGTAATTACGACCGTCATGCCCCGCTTCAAGCCGGCCATCCACAGCTTTCTTGACTTAATCAGTCAGACCTGGACGGCCGGCGCAAGCGTTCGGGGACATGGCCGACATCCGTTCGGGGACATGGCTGACACATGGCTGGCCCCTTGGCCGGGGTGTTGGGTGGATCACGGACGCGTGCTAGAGATGACAAGAGCTTGCAACCATAACCGAGAATTCCCAATGCCCATCGTCAACCGCGTCGCCGATCTGCAACCCGATATCCAGGCCTGGCGCCGGGATATCCACCAGCACCCCGAGCTGCTGTATGACGTGCACCGCACCGCGGCTTTCGTGGCGGAGCGCCTGCGGGAATTCGGCTGCGACGAGGTTGCCACCGGCCTCGGCCGCACCGGCGTCGTCGGGGTCATCAAGGGCCGCAAGCCGGCCAATGGCGGCGGCGTCAAGGTGATCGGGCTTCGCGCCGACATGGATGCGCTGCCGGTCGAGGAGGAGACGAACCTTCCTTACGCCTCCAGGACGCCGGGCAAGATGCACGCCTGCGGCCATGACGGGCATACCGCGATGCTGCTGGGCGCGGCCCGCTATCTCGCGGAGACCCGGAATTTCGCCGGCGACGCGGTCGTGATCTTCCAGCCCGCCGAGGAGGGCGGCGCCGGAGCCGCAGCGATGATCAAGGACGGGCTGATGGAACGCTTCGCCATCGACCAGGTCTACGGCATGCATAACGGCCCGGGCATTCCGGTCGGCTCGTTCGCGATTCGCACCGGCCCGATCATGGCGGCGACGGACGCGATCGATATCAGGATCGAAGGGCTTGGCGGCCACGCCGCGCGCCCGCACAAATGCATCGATTCCGTGCTGGTCGGCGCGCAGTTGATCACCGCATTGCAGTCGATTGTGTCGCGCAGCGTCGATCCCCTGGACTCCGCCGTCATCTCGATGTGCGAGTTCCATGCCGGCAATGCCCGCAACGTCATTCCGCAGACGGCGGAACTCAAGGGCACGGTGCGCACCCTGACGGAGGAAGTGCGCTCGCTGGTCGAGAAACGCGTGCATGAGGTCGTTGCCGGTGTGGCGCAGATCACCGGCGCCAAGATCGATCTGGTCTACGAACGCGGTTATCCCGTGACGGTCAATCATGCCTCGCAGACCGATCTCGCAACCGAGGTGGCCAAGGAGATCGCGGGCGAAGGCAACGTTCACGAGACCCCGCCCTTGATGGGAGCGGAGGATTTCGCCTACATGCTGGAGGCGCGGCCGGGCGCCTTTATTTTCTGCGGCAACGGCGACAGCGCCGGGCTGCATCACCCCGCCTACAATTTCAACGACGAGGCGATCGTTTACGGCACCTCGTACTGGATCAAGCTGGTCGAGAACACGCTGGCGGCGTGAGGCCGCTGCGGGCTTCCGGCAAACAAAAGGGCCCGCGCCGATGGCGCGGGCCCTTCGATCTTGCTGCGGCTGAACAGTTTCAGAGCAGATTGAAGAACAGGAAGTACAGGCCGCCCGAGATCATCATCGCGACCGGCAAGGTCAGCACCCAGGCCAGCGCGATGTTGCGGATGGTCGACCATTGCAGGCCGGACCCGTTGGCCGCCATGGTGCCGGCGATGCCGGACGACAGCACATGGGTGGTCGACACCGGCAGTCCGTAGCCGTCGGCGGCCGCGATCGTCGCCGCCGCGGTGATTTCGGCGCAGGCGCCCTGCGCGTAGGTCAAATGGGTCTTGCCGATCTTCTCGCCGACGGTCACCACGATCCGCTTCCAGCCGACCATGGTGCCGAGACCGAGCGCGATGGCAACCGCAATCTTCACCCAGCCCGGGATAAATTTTGTCGCGCTGTCGAGCGAGCCCTTGTAGTTGTTGAGGGTGGCAACCTCATCGGCGTTGAGTTCGCTTTCCTTGTCCTTCATCAGGAAGCGAATGGCCTCCGATACCAGATACATGTCGTTGCGGGTGTTGCCGACGGCGTCCGCCGGGAATTTCGCCAGCGATCCATATTGGGTGACCTGGGTGCTGATGTCGCGCACCAGCACCGCCAGCGACGGGTAGGTTCCCCCATCGATCTGGTGTTGGGCGACGTAGTTCGTCACCGCCGGCCGGGGATTGCCGAGCACGTTGTAGCCCGCGGCCTTCCTCTCGATGACGTTGCTCGCCGCCGCCGAATTCACGACGAACTGCCGGATTTGGCTGTCGGGCAGGGCGCGGTTGAGCGCATAGGCGGTCGGCACCGTGCCGATGAGGATCAGCATGATCAGGCCCATGCCCTTTTGACCGTCGTTCGAGCCGTGGAAGAAGCTGACCAGGGTGCAGGTGAGGATCAGGATGCCGCGGATCCACCACGGCGGCGGCTGGTCGCCCTTCGGCTCGGCGAACAGCGCCGGCGCCGCTTTCAGCATGATCGTCTTGACGACGAAGAGCAGGCCCGCCGCCAGCGCAAAGCCGAACAAAGGCGACAGCAGCAGGGCTTTTCCGATATTGGCCGCCTGCGACCAGTCGACGCCGGAAGTGCCGTCGCGGCCGCGCAGCAAGGCGTTGGTGATGCCGACGCCGATGATGGAACCGATCAAGGTGTGCGAGCTGGAGGCGGGCAGGCCGAAATACCAGGTGCCCACGTTCCAGATGATGGCCGCGATCAGCAGCGCGAACACCATGGCAAAGCCGGCGCCGCTGCCGACCTGGAGGATCAACTCGACCGGCAGCAGCGACACGATGCCGAAGGCGACCGCGCCGCTCGACAGCAGCACGCCGAACAGATTGAACATGCCGGACCACACCACAGCAATATGAGCGGGCAGCGAGCGCGTATAGATCACGGTCGCAACCGCGTTGGCGGTGTCGTGGAAGCCGTTGACGAATTCGAAGCCGAGCGCGATCAGCAGCGCGACGAACAGCAGGAGGTACGGCAGATAGGTCGTGACCTTGGTGCCGGTCGCGTCGACGTCGATGTAGATGCTGTAGGCGACGAACAGCAGCGCGGCCGCCACCACTCCCATGTAGATGACACCCGTCAGCGGATGAAAGCCGCCGTCGAGGTTCGGTCCCTTCCGCAGGGCCGGCTCGATCGAACCCGGTAAGGCAATGTCGCTCATGTGATATCCCCTTGGCTCCCAATGCGCGGGATTTTAGCGCGGAGCATGTGACGCCAGCGTGAAAAGCGCTGGGGCAAGGCTGCCCTTGAACAGCGAATTTTTCGGCGGCGCGATCGGCTTTGCTTTTGATATCCCTTGGGAACATTGCCCATCAGGGGACGTTGGAGAGGCGGGAAACGTCCCACCAATCACCCAATGGAGCGCGCCATGACCGCGAAAGACAAGAACCTCAACGACCTGTTCCTCGATACGCTGAAGGACATCTATTTCGCCGAAAAGCAGATTTTGAAGGCGCTGCCGAAGATGGCAAAGGCCGCCAGCTCCGACAAGTTGCGTGCGGCGTTCGAAAAGCATCACGGCGAGACCGAGGGCCAGGTCGAGCGCCTCGAACAGATTTTCGAATTGATCGACAAGCCGGCGCGTAGCAAGACCTGCGACGCGATCCAGGGCATCCTCGATGAGGGCAAGGAGATCATGGAGGAGTACAAGGGCTCCGAGGCGCTCGACGCCGGCATGCTGGCCGCCGCCCAGGCCGTCGAACACTACGAAATCTCCCGCTACGGCACCCTCAAGCAGTGGGCGCAGCAGCTCGGCATGAAGGATGCGGTCCGGCTGCTGGATCAGACGTTGCAGGAAGAAAAGAAGACCGACGAAAGCCTGACCTCGCTGGCGGAAGCGGCCGTCAACCTCGCCGCGGCGGCCTAACCGACAAGAGCGGCGCGCTGCGCGGTATCCGGGGCCAGTCAACCACGCAGCGCGCCGACCCTTTGTGCGGGGTCATCGCATTGTTTTCAATTAAAGGTTGCGGGTGCGGATGTCAATTTTTTGTGCCGACGGTTCAGCATGAATTGTGCGCAGATTTTCATGCATTGTGTACAAGTCCTTACGCCGCGCGCGCCGATTTGCGCAGCAGTTCCGCGGCGATCTTCAGATCGGTGACAAACCGTTCGTATTCCCGCGCCTTGGCGTCTTCATCCGGCAGCCGCAGCAGATAGGACGGATGCACCGTCACCAGCGCCTTGATCCCCTCGTCGAGATCGATCAGGCGGCCGCGATTCCTGTTGATCGGGGTGATCTTGCCGAACACGCTTTGCGCTGCGGTAGCGCCCATCGCCACCACCAGTTCGGGTTTGATCGAAGCCAATTCGCGTTCGTACCATGGCCGGCACGCCTTGATCTCCGGGGTGGTCGGTTTCTGGTGCAGGCGGAATTTCCCGCGGGGCAGGAATTTGAAATGTTTGACCGCGTTGGTGACGTAGGTCTTGTTGCGGTCGATGCCGGCTTCTTCCAGCGCGCGGTCGAGCATTTGTCCCGCCGGTCCCACGAAAGGTTTGCCGGCAAGGTCTTCCTTGTCGCCGGGCTGTTCGCCGACCAGCATCAGGCCCGCATGTGGCGGGCCTTCGCCGAACACGGTTTGCGTTGCGTCTTTCCAGAGAGGGCAGGCGCGACAGTCGGCGGCCTCCTCGCGCAGGGTCTTGAGGCTTTGGGATGCAATCGCCATGGGCATTTTCCGCTTGCTGTGGAGAACATTGTTGCGGCAGGCCGGGCTCAATGCGGGCAGGGCGCTTCGGGTTCCCCAGATCCCATTGGGATTGCTCAGGAAAAACATAAGTGCCGAACCCGATTGACTCCTCCCGCCATGTTAGCTTTATATTAGAACATATCATGAACAAGAGGGCCAGTCACGAGTTCATCAGAAGAGCCAGTGACGGCCACCATCTCTTGAGGAGCGGCGCATGAGCGGCGCACGCACGAACACGCTTGCGGTTTTGCGCGGCAGCATCGAGCGTATCGAGGCGCAGGGCGAAGCGTATTCGCCACGCAAGGTCGCGTTCGGGCATGCCGATGCGGATGCGACGTTGCAGGGCGGCCTCGCCCTGGGCGCGATGCACGAGGTGTTCGCTGAAGGCGGCCGGCAAAGCGCTACGGCGACGGGTTTTGTCGCGGGGCTCGCAGGGCGGGTGTCCGCACGGCGGCCGCTGGTGTGGATCCGGCAGGATTTTGCCGAAATTGAATCGGGCGCGCTGTCGATGAGCGGACTGGCCGAGCTCGGTCTCGATCCGCGGCTTCTGGTGACCGTGCGCGCCGCCGACGTGGAGACCGCGCTGCGGACCGCCGCCGACGCGCTGGCCTGCGATGCGCTCGGCGCCGTCGTGCTCGAAGTCTGGGGCGAAACGCGTCAACTCGATCTCGTCGCCAGCCGCAAGCTGACGCTGGCGGCGCAGGCCTCCGGCGTGACCGGCCTGTTGCTGCGGATGGCGGCGGAGCCGCAGCCCTCGACGGCGGAAACGCGGTGGATCGTGCGCGCGGCGCATTCGCCGCCCAGCGCCCCCTCTGTCGCCTGGGGCACGCCGCTGTTCGACGCGCAGCTTGTCCGCAACCGTCATGGCCCTGTCGGCCGGTGGATCATGGAATGGAAATGTGATGAGTGCCTTTTCGCGAAACCGGCGGCGGATCCTCAGCCTGTGGTTGCCACGCCTGCCCATCGACCGCATCAAGCGCCAGCTTTGGCAAAGCGACGCCGCGCCGGCTAATGACGATCCCAGCATCGTCGTTGCCAAGCAAAACAACGCGCTGCAGATTTTTGCGCTCGACGATGCGGCCGCGCGGCTCGGTCTCGATGTCGGCCTGCCGCTCGCCAATGCCCGCGCGATCTGTCCGCAATTGAGGGTGTTCGATGCCGATGAAGCCGCCGACGCCCACGCGCTGAACGCCATCGCCGACTGGTGCGACCGCTTCACGCCGCTGGTGGCGCTCGATCCTCCGCACGGGCTGTTTCTCGACATCACCGGCTGCGTGCATTTGTTCGGCGGCGAGGCTGCGATGCTGCGGCTGTTGTGCGACGTCTTGACCGCGCAGGGTTTTGCGGTCAGCGCCGCCATCGCCGGCACCGCCGTCTGCGCGCGGACGCTGACCCGCCATGTTCATGGCCGCATCGTGGCGGAGGGTGAGGAAGCCGATGCGGTCAGGCCGCTGCCGGTATCCGCGCTCGGCGCCGATGCGGCCGTGGCCACGGGCCTGCGCCGCGCCGGCTTGAAAATCATCGGCGATGTCGCTTCCCGCGCACGGCATGAAATCACCGCACGATTCGGCGCCGGTTTTACAACCTTGCTGGAACAGGCGCTGGGGCACAGCGATGCGCCGATCAGTCCGCGAAAGCCGCTGCCGGATTACATCGTGGAAAAACGCTTCGCCGAACCGGTGGCGACCGAAGCGGTGATCTCGGCGACCTTGTCCGGGCTTGCTAAGATGCTGGTGGCGGCGATGGCGCAGCAGGGCAAGGGCGCGCGACGGCTGGAAGCCTGTTTCTTCCGCACCGACGGCGCGGTTCGCACCATCATGGTCGACACCGGACGGCCCGTGACCAGACCCGAGATGATCGACCGGCTGTTTCGCGAGCGGCTCGGCGCCTTGAGCGATCCGCTCGACCCCGGCTTCGGCTTCGATCTCATTCGCTTGAGTGCCAGCCGCACCGAAATCGTCGTGCAGGAGCAGCGCGATCTCGATGCCAATATGCACGACAATGACGAACTGGCCGCCCTGATCGACCGCATCGCCGCGCGCATCGGGGGAAAGCGCGTGGTCGTGCATTTGCCGCAGGACACCCACATCCCGGAGCGCGCGGTGCTCGCAGCACCGGCGCAGCATCACCTGGCCGCCGCGGCGCATGCGGCCTGGACGCCGCGCGTGGAAGGCGAGCCGCCGCTGCGGCCATTGCGGCTGTTCGAGCGGCCGGAACAGATCAAGGTGATCGCGCAGGTGCCGGATGGTCCGCCCGCGCGCTTTGTCTGGCGCCGCGCTACCCACGCCGTGATCCGCGCCGAGGGTCCCGAGCGCGTCGCCATGGAGTGGTGGCGCGCGGAAGGGCTGACGCGGGATTATTTCCGCGTCGAGGACGAGGCGGGCTTGCGGTTCTGGCTCTATCGCGACGGGCTTTACGACCGCGAGATCGTGCAGGAGGAGGGCAAGGCGGTACAGCCGAACTGGTACATGCACGGATTGTTCGCATGACCATGCCGGCTTACGCGGAAATCGGAATCACGACGAATTTCTCGTTCCTGCGCGGGGGATCGGATCCGCGCGATTACGTGCATCAGGCCAGCGTCCTGCAGCTTGCCGCGATCGGCATCGCCGATCACAACACGCTGGCCGGTGTGGTGCGGGCCTATAAGGAGCTCGACAATTCCGACGTCACCTGCAAGCCGAAGCTTCTGATCGGATCGCGGCTCGTCTTTATCGACGAGACGCCGGACATCCTGGTCTATCCGCGCGATCGCGCGGCTTACGGCCGGCTGTGCCAGTTGCTCACAAAGGGTAAGCGGGGCGACGATGCCGACAGGATTGCAAAGGGCGAATGCCATCTAAACTTCGCTGACCTCTTGGAATTTGCCGAAGGCCAGCTTCTGGTGCTCACGCTGCCGCATTATTTCGAGGCGGCTAACGCCCAGAAAATCCTGGAACGGTTGAAGGGTAGCCGTGCGGATGGCGTGTGGCTGGCCGCAAGCCTGCTCTATCGCGGCGACGACCGGCGTCGTTTGGCGCAGCTGCATCGTCTGTCTCTGGCGGCCAAAGTGCCGCTGCTGGCGACCAACGAAGTGCTGTACCACGATCCCGCGCGCCGTCCGCTGCAAGACGTGCTCACCTGTATTCGCGAGAAAACAACGATCGAGGCGATCGGCAAGCGCCTCGAAGCCAACGCGGAACGCCATCTCAAGCCCGCACATGAAATGACGCGGCTGTTCCGCGATCTGCCGGACGCGATCGCGGAGACTATGCGCTTTGCCAATCGCATCGTGTTCTCGATGGATCAGCTCAAATACCAATATCCCGACGAGCCGGTGCCGCCGGGCAAGACCGCGCAACAGCATCTGGAAGATCTGACATGGGCGGGCGTCGATCAATACTTCGGCGGCCAGATCGACGACACGCTCCGCGCCACCTTGCGGAAAGAGCTCGCTCTCATCGCCGAACTCAAATACGCGCATTATTTCCTGACCGTGCACGACATCGTCCATTATGCGCGTAGCCAGAACATCCTCTGCCAGGGCCGGGGATCGGCGGCGAACTCGGCCGTCTGCTACGTACTTGGCATTACCTCGGTCGATCCGACCAAGATTGATCTGCTGTTCGAACGCTTCATCTCCAAGGAACGGCTGGAGCCGCCCGACATCGACGTCGATTTCGAACATTCGCGCCGCGAAGAGGTGATGCAATATGTCTATCGGCGCTATGGCCGGCACCGCGCCGCCATCATCGCAACCGTGATTCATTACCGGCCGCGCAGCGCCATCCGCGACGTCGGCAAGGCGCTGGGGCTGACGGAGGATGTGACGGCGGCTCTGGCCGATACGGTATGGGGAAGCTGGGGCAAGGGGCTTGACGACATGCAGGTCAGGCAGGCCGGGCTCGATCCACAAAACCCGATGATCGGGCTCGCCGTCGAACTCGCGGCCGAGCTGATCGAGTTTCCGCGCCACCTCTCGCAGCATGTCGGCGGCTATGTGCTGACCCAGGACCGGCTCGATACCTACGTGCCGATAGGCAACGCGGCGATGGACGATCGCACCTTCATCGAATGGGACAAGGACGACGTCGATGCCCTGAACATGATGAAGGTCGATGTGCTGGCGCTGGGCATGCTGACCTGCATCCGCAAATGTTTCGACCTGATCGCGGATCACAAGGGCAAGCGCTATGTATTGTCCGATATTAAATCGAAGGACGACGACGAAGTTTATCAAATGCTGCAGCGGGGCGAATCGCTCGGTGTATTCCAGGTCGAGAGCCGCGCGCAGATGAACATGCTGCCGCGTTTAAAACCGCGGACATTCTACGACCTCGTCATCGAAGTAGCGATCGTGCGTCCCGGACCGATCCAGGGCGACATGGTGCATCCATATCTGAAGCGCCGCAAAATGAGACCTGAGGATATTGAGTATCCTTATCCAAAGGGCGGCAACAAGGATGAGTTGCGCAACGTCCTGCACAAGACTCTTGGTGTTCCGTTATTCCAGGAGCAGGCGATGCGGATCGCCATCGAGGCGGCGGAATTCACTTCCGAGGAGGCCAATGGGCTCCGCCGTGCCATGGCGACGTTCCGCAATCTCGGCACTATCGGAAAATTCGAAGCCAAGATGGTCGGCAACATGATCCGGCGCGGCTACGATCCCGAGTTCGCGAATAACTGTTTCAACCAGATCAAGGGATTCGGCAGTTACGGCTTTCCGGAAAGCCACGCCGCGAGCTTCGCGCAGCTCGTCTATGTTTCGTCATGGCTGAAGCATTTCCATCCCGATGCGTTCTGCTGCGGGTTGTTGAATTCGCAGCCGATGGGATTTTACGCCCCCGCGCAAATCGTCGGCGACGCCCGCAAGAACGGCGTCGAGGTGCGTGAGATCGATGTGTCATTCAGTTTTGCTGCGAATACGCTGGAGGAGGGGAGCGGGAAGTATCGCGCCGTGCGGCTCGGCTTCCGCCAGATCGACGGCTTCAAATGGGCCGATCCGGACGAGGAGCGGTTGAAGCGAATCCAAATGTCGTTCCGGGGCACGCCAACGGGTCCGCGCAAAGCGCGGCCCGATGACAGGCTCCGCGGGAACCCGGAACCTCGAGATTCTCCGATGTGCAATTGCACATCGGAGTTCGTCGCTAATGCGCCGCCCCGGAATGACGGTGCTGAGAAAGCGGAAGACTGGGCCGAACGCATCGTCGCGGCACGGCAGCGCCGTCCCTTCACCTCGCTGGAGGATTTTGCCCGCGATACCGCACTCCCCAAGCGCGCGCTGATATTGCTGGCGGATGCCGATGCGTTTCGCTCCATCGGGCTCGATCGCCGCGCAGCACTTTGGGCGGTGCGGCGGCTGCCCGATGACGTGCCGCTACCGCTGTTCGAGACCGCCGCCGCGCGCGAGCAGCCGGATGAGCATGCACGGCCGTTGCCGCTGATGCCGCTGCCGGAGCAGGTGGTGGCCGATTATCAGACCATCCGGCTGTCGCTGAAGGGGCACCCGATGGAATTCCTGCGGCCGACGTTTGCGGGTGAACGCGTCATCCCATGCGCCGCCGTTTCCGATGCCAATGACCGGCAACATATCCGCTGCGCCGGCGTGGTGCTGGTGCGGCAGCGTCCGGGCAGCGCCAAGGGCGTCGTATTCATGACGCTGGAGGACGAAACCGGCATCGCCAATATCGTGGTGTGGCCGAAGGTGATGGAACGTTTTCGCAAGGAGGTGATGGGCGCGCGGCTGGTACTGGTCGAGGGTTATATTCAAAGCAGCCCGGAAAAGGTAGTGCATCTCGTCGCCGAAAAACTGTTCGACCGCTCCCGCGATCTGGTTGGCCTCGCCAATGATTCATTCGGCCGAAAACCGGCGGTACCGGTGGGGCCGGCGCTGGTCGAGGCGCTGCATGACGATCCTCGCCAGCACCCCGAAAATCCGGCGCAGAAGATCCGCCATCCGCGCAACGTGCGCATCCTGCCGCGCTCGCGGGATTTTCATTAAAATGCGGATGCTCTCGATGACCGGCTACTCCGGCGCGGCGCCGACCGGCGGTCCGCCGGGGGGCCGGTGCAGGAATGTGATCGATGCATACGCGCCCAGCCACGAACCGATCGCCGCGAAGGCGACATAGACCCAGTTTTCGGTATAGCTGATGACGGCATAGGAAGAGAGCAGATACCATACGCTGCTCCACGTCGCCGCAGGCACGCGCCTGCGCGCCACCACGGCGGAGGTGAACATGACGTAGACGGCATCGGTTGCAGCCGTCGCGAGCAGAACGCCCCCGGCGGTCAATGGATCGATGGCAGCCATTGCAGCTCCTTCCATGGCAGGCGGAGAAACAGTAAAATTATGCGACAAGACGAAAGCATCTTCAGGCATTCCTGAACGTAGGGAAAGTGACGACCATGCAAACGCCCCGCGAAATCCTGGCCGATCTCTGGATCTCCGCCGGCGGCGACGCCGCCGCGCTCGATACCGTCACGCTGAGCGGACAGGAGCCGCAACTGCCGTCGTCGTTCCGCGTGGCCGCGGCGGCGCAAGCCAGCATTGCCGCGGCAGGCCTCGCGGCTGCGCAGATCTGGCAATCGCGCAGCGGACAATCGCAAGGCCTCGCGGTCGACATGCGCCACGCGATCGTCGAATGCCGCAGCGAGCGCTATCTGCGCGTCGACGGCAAGCCGCCGCCGCCGGCCTGGGACGCCATCGCCGGGGTCTACAGCACCGGCGACCGGCGCTTCGTGCGGCTGCACACCAATTTTCCGCATCACCGCGCCGCCGTCTGCAAGGTGCTCGACTGCAAGGCTGAACGCGACGATGTTCAGGCCGCGCTCTCGCGGTGGGACGCCGAGGCGTTCGAGACCGCGGCCTATGCCGCCGGCGGCGTGGTTGCGATGATGCGCTCATTTGAGGAGTGGTCGGCCCTGCCTCACGCCAGGGCGCTGGCCCGGTTGCCGACGGTATCGATCGAAAAAATCGGCGAGGCCGCGCCAAAGCCGTGGCCCGCAGGCGACCGCCCGCTGGCAGGCCTGCGCGTGCTCGATTTGTCGCGGGTGATCGCCGGTCCCGTCGCCGGCCGCACGCTCGCCGCCCATGGCGCCGA
Organism: Bradyrhizobium erythrophlei; assembly: GCF_900129505.1. Taxonomy (NCBI): domain Bacteria; kingdom Pseudomonadati; phylum Pseudomonadota; class Alphaproteobacteria; order Hyphomicrobiales; family Nitrobacteraceae; genus Bradyrhizobium; species Bradyrhizobium erythrophlei. The sequence goes on from NZ_LT670818.1 coordinate 4,884,193, forward strand.
TGTATTGCTGATTGCTGGTCCCGATCTGCCGGCGATCCCGTGGCTGACGATCGATACCGGGCGCGGCAAGCTGTCGGCTTTTGCCGAGCTCAAGAGCGAACAGGGGCAAAGCGCGCTGCGCGACCTCCTGGCAGAAGCCGATATCTTCTCGCAAGGCTACCGGCCGCGCGCGCTCAGCGCGCTCGGTTTCTCGCCGGAGCAAGCCGCGCGCATCAATCCGGGCATCGTGTATGTGTCGCTGTCGGCCTACGGCCATGCCGGGCCATGGGCGGAGCGCCGCGGCTTCGACTCGCTGGTGCAGACCTCGACTGGCTTCAACCACGCCGAGGGCCAGGCCGCAGGTGTCGAGGGGCCGAAGGAATTGCCGGCGCAGATGCTCGATCACGCCACCGGTTATCTGATGGCGTTCGGCGCCATGATGGCCAAGGAACGCCAGTCGCGCGAAGGCGGCAGCTGGCACGTCCGCGTGTCGTTGGCGCAGACCGGGCGGTGGCTGTGGAATCTCGGCCGGGTCGCCGATGGACTGAAGACCGAGGATTTGAAGCGCGACGCGGTCACCGCCTTCATCGAAGAAACGGCTTCCGGCTTCGGTCCGCTGCAGGCCGTGAGCCATTCGGCGGTGCTCTCGAAAACGCCCGCCTTCTGGGCGCGGCCGGCGATGCCGCTCGGCAGTCACCCGGCGCAATGGCCCGCGCGCGGCTGAGGCCGCAACGCGAAAACCTTTCAAAAATAAGACACGCCTCTCCAAATTTTAACTTTAAACGCTGGCGTATTGCCGTTTTTAGGTTGTTTGAAACGCCAAATCGGCACTATTAGCGCACCGATGAGGCAGTCATTGCCGGAATCATCGCCGAAGTGACTGGACCCCATGTTGCCTGAATTTATCAAGCAATTGCAGATGCTTAGCCGGAGGAAACTGGCCGGCGGCGCCGCGCTGACGGTGCTGGCCGGCGCGGCTCTGTATGGCTTTACGCAGCTCGGCGGGGCTAGCCACGGGTCGTCCGAGGTGTCGAGCCAATCCCGCAAGGGATTGCAGCGCTACATCCCGACCCCGGCGGAATGGGCCACCCTGACCATCGAACCCGTTATCGCGCGAAGTTTCCGGGCCGAGACCGTGACCGAAGGCAAGGTCGCGGTCGACGAGGATAAATCGACGCCGGTGTTTTCGCCCTATGCCGGCCGCGTCATGAAGTTGATGGTCCGGCCGGGCGATAACGTCACCCAGGGACAGCCACTGTTCGTGATCGAAGCCGCCGACACCGTGCAGGCGCAGAACGATTTTGTTGCGGCGATCGCCGCGTTGAACAAGGCGAAGTCGGCGCTCGACCTTGCGCAGATCCAGGACACACGCGCCAAAGATCTGTTCGAGGGCAAGGCCGTGCCGCTGAAGGATTACCAGCAGAGCCAGGCCAATCTGATCCAGGCGCAGAACGATATGCGTTCGTCGCAAACGGCGCTGGAGGCGGCGCGCAACAAGTTGCGAATCCTCGGATTCAGCGAGGAGGCCATATTGGCCTTTCAGGAAAAGCGCAGCATCAATCCGAACACCACCATCTTCTCGCCGATCGCGGGCACGGTCGTGCAGCGCAAGGTCGGCCCCGGCCAGTACGTGAACTCCGGCGCCAGCGATCCGGTCTTCGTGATCGGCGACCTCTCCACGGTCTGGCTCACGGCCTTCGTCCGCGAGACCGATGCATCGAAGGTCGCGGTGGGACAGGAGATCTCCTTCAACGTGCTGGCGCTGCCGGGCCGGACGCTGACGGCGCACATAGACTACGTCGCCGCGGCGATCGATCCGGCGACGCGCCGGCTCCTGGTCCGCGCCACTATCGACAACAAGGACGGTCAGCTCAAGCCGGAGATGTTCGCCAACGTCACGCTCTACTCCCCCGGCGATCACCCGGCCGTGGGCGTGCCGAAGCAGGCCCTGATCTACGAGGGCAACCAGGTCCGGGTCTGGGTTGCGCACGAGGACAAGTCGATCGAACTGCGCGAGATCAAGCCCGGAATGACCAATGGCAACCTCGTCGAGGTCGCGAGCAATCTGAAACCCGGCGAGCGGATCGTCACCAAGGGCAGCCTGTTCATCGACCGCGCCGCATCCGGTAGCTAACTTCAACTCAGCCCCTGAAAGTCCCGATCTGAATGGATCGTCTCGTCGCCATTGCCGTCAACCGGCGCTACCTGATGGTCGGCCTATTCGCCGTCGTGATCATCGGCGGCCTGATCGCGTTCAAGCAGCTCAATATCGAAGCCTATCCCGACCCGACGCCGCCGATGGTCGACATCGTGACGCAAAGTCCGGGATTGTCGTCGGAGGAGATCGAACGCTACATCACGATCCCGATCGAGACCCAGGTCTCGGGCATCAAGAACCTGCGCACGATCCGCACGATTTCCCTGTACGGCCTGTCCGACGTCAAGCTGCAATTCTCGTTCGATTACACCTATGACGAGGCGCTGCAGCAGGTGCTGAACCGGCTGTCGCAAATGGCGCCACTGCTTGGTAATGTGCAGCCGGGGATTTCGCCGGTCAGCGCTATCGGCGAAATCTACCGTTACCGGCTGGTCGGGCCGCCGAATTACAGCGTGCTCGACCTGAAGACGCTGCAGGACTGGGTCTTGCAGCGCCGCTTCCGCGCCGTGCCCGGCGTGATCGACGTCACCGGTTGGGGCGGCAAGACCAAGACCTACGAATTGCAGGTCGATTTCAACAAGCTGATCGCCAACGGCCTGACGCTGCCGCAACTGCTGCAGGCCGTCAGCAATTCCAACATCAATGTCGGCGGCAATACCGTCAATATCGGTACGCAATCCGCCGTGGTGCGCGGTGTCGGCCTGATCCGTTCCATCGATGATCTCGCCAACACCATGGTGTCGCAAAGCGGCGGCAACCCGGTACTGGTCAAGGACATCGCCAATGTGACCGTCGGCGAGAAGCCGCGGCTCGGCATCGCCGGCCTCGATCAGGACGACGACATCGTGCAGGGCATCGTGCTGATGCGCCGCGGCGAGCAGAGTTCGCCGACCATCCTTCGGGTCGAACAGCTGGTGGAGCAGATCAACAATTCCAGCATCCTGCCGCCCGGCGTGCGCATCGAGCGCATCTACGACCGCAAGGATCTGATCGACATCACCACGGCGACCGTGCTGCACAACATGGTGGTCGGCATTCTCCTGATCGTGCTGCTGCAGTGGATCTTCCTCGGCGATCTCAGAAGCGCGCTGATCGTCGGCGCCACCATTCCGTTTGCGCTGTTTTTCGCCGTCATCATCCTGGTGCTGCGCGGCGAATCCGCCAACCTGTTGTCGGTCGGCGCCATCGATTTCGGGCTGATCGTGGACGCCACCGTGATCTTTGTGGAGGCGATCTTCCGCCGCCTGTCGCAAACCACGGCGCTGTCGGAAGCCGAGCAAAGCCATATCTCGACCGACACCACCATGGGCATCAAGAGCCATGCCATCCTCTCGGCCTCCGCCGACGTGTCGCGCTCGATCTTCTTCGCCGCCGCCATCATCATCGCGGCGTTCATCCCGCTGTTCACCTTGAGCGGCGTCGAAGGCAACATCTTCGGGCCGATGGCGCGGACCTATGCCTATGCGCTGGCGGGCGGCCTGCTCGCGACCTTCACGGTGACGCCGGCCTTAAGCGCGATCATCCTGCCCTCGCATATGGAAGAAACCGAAACCCGCATCATGAAGTTCCTGCACTGGATCTATGTGCCGGTGCTGGCCTGGGCCATGGCCAACCGAAAGCTGGTGATGGCGGGCGCCATCGGGCTCGTGGTCATGACCGTTGTGTTCGGCCGCCTGCTGGGGCTGGAATTCCTGCCCAAGCTCGAGGAGGGCAATCTCTGGATTCGCGCGACCCTGCCGCCGACCATCTCGCTCGAGGAGGGCAACGCCTATGTCAACGAGATGCGCAAGCTGATCCGCAGCTTTCCGCAGGTGGAAGCGGTGGTGTCGCAGCATGGCCGCCCCGATGATGGCACGGACGCTGCGGGCTTCTTCAACGCGGAATTCTTTGCGCCGCTAAAGCCGGCCGGCGAATGGCCCGACACCCACGACAAGGATGAGTTGACGGCGCGAATGCTGGCGAAGCTGCAGGACAAGTTTCCGGGCGTCGAGTTCAATTTCTCCCAGTATCTTCAGGACAACGTTTCCGAAGCCGTCTCCGGCGTGAAGGGCGAGAACTCCATCAAATTGTACGGCAACGATCTGCAGGCGCTCACCGACACCGCCAACAAGATCAAGGCCGTGCTGTCGACGGTGCAGGGCATTACCGACCTGGCGGTGTTCACCTCGCTCGGGCAACCGACGGTCCAGATCGATATCGATCGCGCCAAGGCTGCGCGCTATGGGCTGGCGCCGGGCGATATCAACGCCACCATCAAGGTCGCGATCGGCGGCGACACCGCCGGAGATCTCTATGAACCCGGGAGCGACCGGCATTTTCCGATCATCGTCCGGCTTGCCCCGGAATATCGCAAGAGTGCCGAGGCGATCCAGAATTTGCGGATCGGCGCGGCGGGTCCGAACGGCACCATCACCCAGATTCCCTTGAGCGAGGTGGCGTCGATCACCCTGGTCTCGGGTGCGGCCTATATCTACCGCGAACAGCAGGAGCGCTATCTGCCGATCAAGTTCTCGGTGCGCGAACGCGACCTCGGCGGCGCCATCCGGGAAGCCCAGGAGAAGGTCGCGAGCCAGGTGCAGCTGCCGGCGGGATCGCGGATCGAATGGGTGGGTGAGTTCGGCAATCTGCAGGACGCGATCAAGCGGCTGTCGGTCGTGGTGCCGATCAGCCTTGCGCTGATCGCCGTGTTGCTGTGGTTCAATTTCGGCTCGATGGTGGACACGCTGCTCGCCATGAGCGTGATCCCGATGGCGATCTTCGGCGGCGTGGTCGGGCTCGTGATCTCGGGCATTCCATTCAGCGTCTCCGCGGCGATCGGTTTCATCGCGCTGTTCGGCATCGCGGTCATGGACGGCATCATCATCCTGTCCCAGTTCAACCAGCTGGTCGACGAGGGCTTCGACCGGGTGACAGCCGCGATCCGCACCGGCGAACTGCAATTGCGCCCGGTCCTGATGACCTGCGTGGTCGCGGGCGTCGGGCTGCTGCCGGCGGCGATGTCGGCGGGCATCGGATCGCAGGTGCAGAAGCCGCTGGCGGTGGTGGTCGTCACCGGCATGATGCTGGCGCCGCTGGTGATCCTGGTGACGCTGCCGGTGCTGATCTCGGTCTTCTCGCGCCGGGTCCGCTGAGCGGGCATTTTACCGGCGCGAGCGATGGTGGGCGCGCGCCCATGAATCCTGCCCACTCCGTTTGTGGTTGACGTAACCCAGCAGCTGTCTCTTGAATACAGAGGGACAAGCCGCGGGGGAGAACACCATGCGGAACGGGGAACACCAGGATCGCACCACCTCCAGAACCTCCGACCAGATTCTGGGGGAAATCAGGGACTATTGCCGCGCGACGCAGACCGCCGAATCCACCTTCGGGCGGCTGGTCGTCAATGACGGCAAGCTGGTATCGCGGCTGCGCGACGGCGCCAAGATCACCACCGGGACGCTCGACAAGGTCCGCGCCTATCTGACCGAGCATCGGGCCGGCCTGCCGTCGGAGAGAACGACGTCGCCGGTGACCTTCAGGCCGGCCAATGCCGCGCTTCCCGCGGCCGACATCGCGCCGCCGGGTTTCCGGTTTTTCGACAACCGGCAGAAATATCTCCTGTTCGTCTCGACCTGCAGCGAGAAGACCGAGGTCGCCAACCGGATTTCGCTCGAACTCGGCAATCTGCAGCCGTCGCCGCCGGCGCTGCGGATCTTCGATGCCGGCGTCGGCGAAGGCACCGTGCTGTCGCGCGTGATGCGGGCGGTGCATGCCCGCTTTCCCACCATGCCGCTCTACGTCGTGGCCAAGGAAATCTCCTACGAAGACGTGCGGCTGATGCTGGAGAAGATGGCCGATCGTCTGTTCGAGCATCCCGCCACGGTGTTGGTGATCACCAATCTCTATTATGCGGAGGCGCCGTGGCTGACGCCGCGCTCGGCGGCATCGGCGCAGGGCCTGATCTGGAAGGACGTCGCGCTGGCCGGCAATACCGCGCACGGCTTTGCCGAGCAGATCGGACAGCTCGAGGGGTTTTTGGCGGAGAACTGGCGCGCCGGAATCAGTCCCACCACGGGCAATCCGCTCTATACAAGGCCCATCATCCTGACGCTGCGCCGCGAGGATCATTCGTTCCTGCTCGATCCGATCATGCCGCGGCCCGGGCGCGTGATGGCCGATTACGATCTGGTGATCGCCTCGCAGCCCTATCGCGCGCGGGCCAGCGTCGAATTCAAGGCCTCGAAGGTGGTGACGCCGCTGGTGCGCGCGCTGCGGCCCGGCGGCCGATTGATCGGCATCCATTCGCACGGCCACGATCCCGGCCTCGAGATCATCGAGGAGGTCTGGCCCGGCGACGACCCCTTCAAGACCGATCGCTACGCGATCCTGCGCCAGGTCAAGCACGAGCTTGGCGGCGAGGCGCGGCATTACAATTTCAACGCTTCCTCCGATGCGCGATCGATCTTCCGCTACCACATGCACACGCTGCCGGACGAAGTCTCCGGGCCGATCGGAACCTCGACGCTGTTCGCCGCCTGGAACGCGGCGATCTATGTCGCGCAGATCGAGGATGTCAGGCTGTCGGAGGTGGTCCGCGACGGCCGCTACCTCGAGGCCACCGACCGGGTGCTCAAGCGGCACGGCGGCCTGTGGTTCAACGACGAAACCTACGTGATTTCGCGCCGCCGCGCCTGAGGCATGATCCCAAAAAGCGGGAACCGGTTTTTGGAAAAGATCATGCCCATGAAGAGACCTTAATCGGAGCCAGACGTGTCCGCACCCGATCATGCCTCGTCTCGCCAACTCGACGCGCTACTGTCGTCCGCTTCGGTCGAAATCTCTTCGCGCGGACATCAACTGGGCGAGTTGCGGGATCGTTTCGCTGCGGGCACGGACGTCACGATCACCTTCCTGCCCGGCGACAATTATCGCCACAACGTCGAAACGGCCGCGATGCTGCGCCGCGCCGGTTTCAACGCGGTGCCTCATGTCGCTGCGCGCGAAATGCCGTCACGCGAGGCGCTCGACGATTTCCTGACGCGCCTCAGGGGCGAGGCGGATGTCAGGCGCATTCTACTGATCGCCGGCGACGTCGCGGCCGCGAAAGGACCGTTCAAATCGAGCCACGATGTGCGCGCCAGCGGGTTGATCGAGGAGCATGGCATGGCACGCGTAAGCGTTGCCGGCTACCCCGAGGGCCACCCTTATCTCGGGTTGGCCGCGACCTTCAGCGGGCTCGAGGCATGGCGGGACTGGGGGCAGGGGACAAAAATCCACGTCGATGTCGTGACGCAGTTCTGCTTCGAGAGCGCGCCGATCCTGGCCTTTATCGGCGAACTCGATGCGCGCGGCGTCGGCCTTCCCGTCACCGTCGGCCTCGCCGGTCCGGCGAGTCCCGCCACGCTGACGAAATTCGCGCTTCGCTGCGGCATCGGCAATTCGATCCGTTCGCTGCGCAGCCAGATCGGGCGTTTCGGCCGGCTGCTCATGGATACCGGGCCTGACGACATCATGCGCGGTTTGCAGTTGGCGCCCGAGGTCGTCACGGCCTCGATATCGGGTTTCCATCTGTTTCCGTTCGGCGGACTGCGCAAGGCCGCCGAATGGTCGCGTGGCTACGTTGCGGAAACCCTGCGGCAAGCGGGGCGGACCGCATCCCGAACCGGCGCTCAGAACCTGTAAAGCCGCGCCGGATTGTCGACCAGAATTTTCTTCCGGATCGCCGCGTCCGGCGCCCATACGGGAAATTGGTTGAACAGGCGGCCGTCCTCGATCTGATACAGCGGCGTCACCTCGGTCGGCTGTCGGCCGGGCGGCGTCACTGAATTCGGATGCGGCCAGTCCGTCCCCCAGACGATGCGGTCCGGATTGGCCGCGATCAGCGCCTGGGCGAGCGGGATCACGTCGGAATAATCGGGTGCGAGCTTCGAGGCCCGGTAGGCGCCGGAGATCTTGACGTACGCCTTGCCTGATTTCACGAGTTCGAGCAGGTCGGAAAAGCCCGGCTGCCCCACTCCAAGTTCGGCCTGCGCGCCGCCGAAATGATCGAACACGACCGGCACCGGCGAGGCCAAGACGAGATCCTTGATCGCGGAGATCATCGCAAGACTCGTGAACAGCTGGACATGCCAGCCGCGGGCTTTCACCCGGTCGACCGCGGCCTGGAAGCGCGGGCGGCCGACCGAGGGATCGTTGACGCCGCCCGTGGCGAGATTGAGCCTTATGCCGCGAATGCCTGCCTGGCCCATGGCATCGAGATCGGTCTCGGGCGTCTTGTCGTCGATCACGGCGACGCCGCGCGCGGTCGCGCCGCGGGCCTTCATGCCGAACAGCGCCGCCGAATTATCCGTGCCGTAGACGCTCGGGGTGACGATCACCACGCGCTCGATATGCAGCGCCTTGTGCAGCGCCGACATTTCCTCTGGCGATGCCAGCTCCGGGGTGTAGACGCGGCCCGCGAAGAACGGGAATTTTTCGGGATCGCCGTGGATATGGGTGTGGCAGTCGCAGGCGCCGGCGGGGACGTCAAAATTGACCGGCGCCGACGGTTGCGAGGCTTTGGCAAGGGCGTGTCGGTTCGGCATGATCACTCCGGCGGCAATCGAGGCGAGCAGAACACAGCGTCGCGTCAGCATCGTTTCTCTCCCTCATTTTCGTTTTTGTGTCGCTTATGCCGATAGTGTAGCACGGCCGAGCCCGGCAAGGCAGGCGGCGATCAGTTCCGGCAACGGCCGCGATCCGTCGAGACGCAGGACGGGGCAGGGTAGCTGCGCGAGCCAGGCTTCATGCTTCGCCAAACTCCGGCCCTCCCGATCGCCGTCCTCGTAATGCGACGCCCATTCGACGAAATCTTCGGTGTCGTGATGGCGCCAGCCGCCGGGAGCCACCGCATCGCTGCCGAAGTGCCGGGCCTCGCGCGCGCGCAAACGCTGCAGGCGAATCTCCCGGGCGGTCGAGAGGAATATCACCAGATCGAAATCCCGCGCGATGTCGTCGCCCCAGCCCTCGAGCGATCCGCTTAGCACCCAGTCCGCGCGTGGCAGGAAAACTTCCTGCATCAGCCGGAGACGTTCGATACGGTCGCGCTTCCTTTGATATGGCGGCACCGTCGGCTGCCAGAAATAATCGTCGGTGTCGTGATGCGGGACGGCGAGGGCGTCAGCCAAGGCGCGGCCGAGGCTCGTGGCGCCCGAGCCTGACGCTCCCATGATGTGTATGCGGCAGCTTTTCATGGTGCCGGTTTGCGGATCATTGCCCCGATGGCGTACGCAGCCCGTGCCAGGCGTCGCGCACCTGATGATAATGCAGTTCAGGCAGATAGTCCGGCGTGTTGAGCGACAGCGTCTTGACGTCGAGCCGGCCGATGGCGCTGAGCAGGGTATAGGAAGCAATCACGCGATCGCGTTGCGCGCCGATCAGCCGCGCCTTCGCCGAAATGAGATCGGCTTGCGAGTTCAGGACGTCGACCGTGGTGCGCTGGCCGCCGGCGGCTTCCTTGCTGACGCCCTGCAGCGCGACCGTCGCCGCCCGCACCTCGGATTCCGATGCCGCTACCGCGATCTTGGCGCCTTCATTGGCGACCCAGGCGCCGATTGCGGCGGTGCGGGCCTGACTGCGGACATGATCCAGCACCTGCCGGCTTTGCGCCGTTAATTCCTTGGCCTGCCTTGTCTGCGACGCCGCGGTGCCGCCATCGTAGATCGGCGCATTCATCTGCGCAGTCACCGAAGCCTGATCGGTCCGGAAGGTGGTGAGGCTCGGATCTGCGTCGCTGCTGTGACTGGCGTTGCCCTGCAGGGTGATGGTGGGCAGGAGGCTGCTTTCCGCGACACGGATGGTGGTCGAGGCGACGTCGACGTCGAAGCCCGCGGCCGTGACCGCCGGATTTTCCTTGGCGGCAAGGCCTATGGCGTCTTCGCGGCTGTGTGGCAGATACCCATCCACGGCTTCGGCGGATCGCAATTGCCCGGGCGGGTTGCCGATCACCTGGGTGTAGGTCGCCTGGCTGATGGCAAGATTGATCTCGGCGGCGTTCAGGTCGGCCAGCCCCCGGCTGAGCCGCGCTTCGGCCTGGGCGGTATCGGTCGGCGTGACATCGCCGGCGTTGAGGCGCTTCTGGGTAATGCCGACGGTTTCCCGCAGGAACGCGACATTGGAGCGCTGCGCCTCGACCAGCGACTGGTTGGCGAGCACGTTGGTGTAGGCGGTGACGGCGTCGAGCAGCACGCCCTGACCGACATTGCGCAACGCCTCGCGGCCCGACTGCACCTGCAGTTCCGCCACCCTCACGCTGTTGGCGGTCTTGAAGCCGTTGAATAGAGTCTGGCTCACCGTCACCCCGATGATCCAGGGTTTTAAAGTGGCGGATTGAAAGGTGTTATCCGGCAGCAGATTGCGGACCGCCTGCAGCCCGGCGCTCAGGGTCGCAATGATCTGCGGCCGGTAGCCCGCTAGGGCCTGCGGCACGTTCTCGTCGGTGGCACGCTGGCGCGCCCGTTCGGCATTGAGCTGCGGATTGGTCTGGTAGGCCTTGGCCAGCGCCTCGGGCAGGGATTCGGCCAGCGCCGCGGAAGCGGCAAGACTGACCGCGGCCGTGGCGGCAAAACCGGCGCAAGCTGCAAAGCCAAGACAAATGCTCGATCGAAGCACGCGCCTTGTCACGTGGCCAACCTTCGCGGCACGTCCAATCATGTGATCCCGAATTAACCCCTGCCGTCCGCCTCCGCCGACGACCCCGACACAACTACCTGTTTAGAGGGCGCTGCGGCCACAGGCAAACCATCGCGGGCGGCAACCCCCTGAATTCGGTGTTTCGCTGTTGCCCGTTCGTCACAGGCGATATCGGTCACAAATGCGTTATGCTGCCGGACGGCTGCGTTTGATTCCAGGCGCCGGCTATCTCCATTGCGCCCGGACCTGTACCTGATGCCGAGACTGTTTTCCGACCCCGAGGCGATTTCCGAGGATATCATCAGCGATGTCGGGACCGATCTGGTGGTCGGATTGCCGCTCGGGCTCGGCAAGGCGAATCATATCGTCAACGCGCTCTATGCGCGCGCCAGCGCCGACCGCTCGATCAATCTGACGTTCTTCACCGCGTTGACGCTGGAAAAGCCGAAGCCGAAGAACCTGCTGCAGGGGCGCTTCATTGCGCCGGTGATCGACCGTCTGTTCGGGGGCTATCCCGATCTCGCCTATCCCGCAGCGCTGCGCGCGGGAGCGCTTCCGCCCAATATTCGCGTGACCGAATTCTTTTTCCTGGCGGGACGGTGGCAGCAAGTGCCGGCGGCGCAACAGCACTATGTTTCCGCCAACTACACCCACGCGGCTTCCTATTTGCTGGCGGCCGGGATGAACGTTGTCGCGCAACTGGTGGCCAAACGCGTCGTCGACGGCGTGCCGCGCTACAGCCTGAGCGGCAATACCGACATCACGGTGGACCTGTTGCGCGCCCGCAGGCAGGGGCGCGTGTCGTTCAAGCTGATCGGGCAGGTTAATTCCGAACTGCCGTTCATGCCGGGCGAGGGCGATCTGCCGGCGGACGAATTCAGCGCCGTACTCGACAGTCCCGCAACCGACTTCCCGCTGTTCGCCCCGCCGTCCGAGCCGATCACCGACACCAGATACGCCATCGGGCTTCACGCCGCGGGCCTCGTGCGCGACGGCGGCACGCTGCAAATCGGCATCGGGCAGGTAGGCGATGCGTTGGCGCAGGGATTGATCGTTCGTCACCGCGACAACGGGCAATTTCACGGGATCATGAAACGGCTGTCTCCCGCACCCGAACAGCTCGCGGCGCTGGAGACCGGATCATTCGAAAAGGGGCTCTACGGCGTCAGCGAGATGCTGTTCGAGGCCTTTCTCGCCTTGATCGACGCCGGTATCCTCAAACGCGAGGTGGACGGCGTCGTGCTGCACGGCGCGTTTTTTCTCGGGCCGCAATCGTTCTATTCCGCGCTGCGCGAAATGACCGCAAGCCAGCTCGCGCGAATCCAGATGATGCCGGTATCGTTCACCAACGAGCTCTATGGCGACGAGGAGGCCAAGCGGCGCGCCCGGGTCGACGCCCGCTTCGTCAACAGCGTGATGATGGCGACCTTGATGGGGGCGGCGGTGTCCGACGGTCTCGAGAACGGACAGGTCGTGAGCGGCGTCGGCGGCCAGTATAATTTCGTCGCCCAGTCGTTCGCGCTTGCCGGCGCGCGGTCGGTCCTCACGCTCGAAGCGACGCGAGGGGCCGGCGCCGGGCTGCGATCCAATATCCGCTGGAGCTACGGCCACGAAACCATCCCGCGGCATTTGCGCGATATCGTCGTCACCGAATACGGCGTCGCCGATATCAGGGGGAAATCAGACGCCGATGTGATCGCGGCGATGCTGCAGGTCACGGATTCCCGCTTTCAGGACGAACTCGCACGCCAGGCCAAGGACGCCGGCAAATTGCCTGGGAATTTCGAGATTCCAGCCGCGTACCGCGACAATCATCCGGAGCGGATCGCAGCCGCGCTAAAGCCGGCGCGCGAGGCGGGCCTGTTGCCATCGTTTCCGTTCGGCAGCGATTTTACCGACGTCGAGCAGCGGCTGATCCCGGCGCTGCAACTGCTGCAGGACGCGCAAAGCGCGCCGCGGCGCCTGCCGGGATTGTTGTGGCAGGGATTCACCGGTCATCCCGACGCCGCCGATATTGAATGTTTGGCGCGGCTCGGCCTCGATAAACCGGTGACGCTGGCCGAACATGCCTACCGCGCGCTGGTCAGCGCTGCATTGGCGAGGAGCAGAGCGTCCTAGAGAGGACCGCACTATTTATTCTTGTTCACCGGCTTGCGCTTCTCGATGAACGCCGCCATGCCCTCGGAGCGATCTTCCAGGGCGAAGGTCGCATGGAACAGGTTGCGTTCGACGTTGAGCCCTTCGGACAGCGGCGTCTCGAAGGCGCGGTTGACCGCTTCCTTCGCCATCGCGGCCGCGGGACGCGACATCGAGGCGATCTTTTCCGCCGCCGCCAGCGCTTCCTCCATCAGTTTGTCCGCCGGCACCACGCGGCTCACCAGCCCCGACCGTTCCGCCTCGGCGGCATCCATCATGCGCCCGGTGAGGCACAAATCCATCGCCTTGGATTTGCCGATCGCACGCGTCAGCCGCTGCGTTCCGCCGATGCCGGGAATGGTGCCGAGGGTGATTTCGGGCTGGCCGAATTTCGCGGTGTCGGCGGCGATGATGATGTCGCACATCATTGCGAGCTCGCAGCCGCCGCCGAGCGCATAGCCGCTGACGGCGGCGATCGTCGGCTTGCGGCATTTGGCGACGCGGTCGCCGCCGATGGCGGCGAAATCGCTGGAAAACATGTCGATGAAGGTTTTAGGCTGCATTTCCTTGATGTCGGCGCCCGCGGCGAACGCCTTTTCGCCTCCGGCCAGCAGGATGCATCCGATTCTGTCGTCGGCTTCGAGGTCGTCGACTGCGGCGGCGATCTCCTTGAACACGCCGAAGGACAGTGCATTGAGCAGCTTCGGGCGGTTGAGCGTGATGATGCCCACCCCGCCTTTGCCTTCGACAATGATGTATTCGAATGTGCTCATGATCCACCCCGCTGATGTCACGGGCAATGTGCCCGCTGGCGCGGTGGGCATCAAGTGGGGTGATGGCGCAGCCGGGTCGAGCATCTTGCGCCCAACCCGACACGGCAGCCCGAAGTTCGTTTACGCCATGAACATCCGCGCGGCGGAGGCCATCGTCAGCAGCGCGCCGAAGCCGATGAAAATCTTTCCGATCAGCGAGGTCTCGTCCCAGGCGGTGCTTTGATTGCCGGTGGCGACCGGTGCGGCGGGCGCGGCCTCTGCCTCGGCCGAGGCTAACGCCAGCGGCGCTGCGGGAGGCGTGCTCTCCGGCGGTGCGCTCTCGCGCAGGGCGCGGTCGACGTCGTTAAGCTGATCGGCGGCGACGACCTTGCCATCGGTTTGGGCATCCGCGGTGGACGCGGTGTCAGCCGGCTTGTCGGGCGCGGCCTGGAGAATATCGTTGGCCCGGGCGGCCATCGCCTTGGTGGCATTGCTGGTCGGCGTATCGGCCGATGTCGTTTGCGCCGATGTCATTTGGGCATTGGCGTTGGCCACCGATGGCGGGATCGCCGACGAACGGTCGCCATCGTCGGCCGCGTCGGCCGTCTTGTTGCCGCTGGAGGCATTCAGCGCGACCTTGCCCGATCTGCGATGCGCGTATTTCTTCCAGTGGTGCGAACCGTGTCCGGCGTATTTGTGGAGCGCGACGGGCGTCCCGGCGGTTTGCGATGGCGCAGCTGCGGCAGCGTCTTCCGCACCCGCCGCCGCCTGCGATGGGCCCGCCAAACACACAAAGAGCCCCGCTGCCAGTAGCAAGGCCTGGCGACCGCTGGCTTGATTGGTCATGCGCTGATCTCCCCATTGCCACCCACCCGGCGCGAAAAAGAGACCTCGGGCGATGTCGGCAGCGGGGCCAAAAAAGGGAATCTTCGGGCAATACCGGGCAAAAACGGGGCAGGCGCCGGCGGCCGTGAACGGTCCGGATCGTTCAGCCCCGGTTTTCTTGCGATCGGATGCCAGCGCAACCAATCGATGTTATGAGCCTAGGCTTGGACCGGGTCGCGTGGCCTGCCCGATCCTCGGGACGTGACCCTCTAGATCGCTAGAGACCTGGATCACGATTTCGTGATGCAGGCTTTCGAGCGTAACAAATTGAAAGGTCGACCGAATTGCACTGTGGGAGCGCGCGTGCGCGAACGTGAAGACGAATGGACCGGCCTGATGCGGTCGGCCATGTCAGGCGATAGTGCGGCGTATCATCGTCTGCTGAAGGCCGTCACGCCGGTGCTGCGCGCCGCGGCGCGCCGCGGTCTGGCGCGGGCGGGGCAACCGGTCGATCAATCCGAGGATATCGTGCAGGACATTTTGTTGGCGGTGCATCTGAAGCGGCATACCTGGGACGCCAACGCGCCGTTCGCGCCTTGGCTGTTTGCGATCGCGCGCAACAAGCTGATCGATGCGCTGCGCCGCCGCGGCCGCCGGGTTTTCGTCAACATCGACGATTTCGCCGACACGCTGCCGGGCGAGCCCACGACCGAAACGGCGCCGGCCAGCGAGGTCGCAGCGCAGTTGCAGTCGCTGCCGGCGCGCCAGCGCGAGGTCCTGCAATCGATCGCGGTCGAGTCCGCCTCGATCAAGGACACGGCGGCGAAATTTTCGATGAGCGAGGGTGCGGTGCGAGTGGCGCTGCATCGGGGGCTTGCCAGCCTCACCGCCAAGTTACGGGAGCAGTGAGAATGGAAACCGATCAGCTCATTCGCTCCCTTGCCGCCGACAACGTCCATGCCAGGCCGGTCGGGTTCGTGCTGGCGCTGGCGCTGCTGGCCTCCGCGCCGGTTTCCATGGCGATGTTCTTCGCGAGTCTGGGCGTTCGCCCGGACGTGATGACCGCGATGCATAATCCATTCTTCGACCTGAAGTTTGCCGTGACGCTGGCGCTGGCGATTTCGGCGATCGCCGTCGGCCTGCATCTGTCGCGGCCGGAAGCGTCGCTGCGCGGCTGGGCCTGGCTGTTGTTGATTCCGGCCGGGCTTCTGGCCGGCGGTATCGCCGGAGAAATGATGCTGCCGCAGCGGCTGCCGATGATGACGCGCCTGGTCGGCAACAATTCGCGGGCCTGCCTGACCGCGATCCCGCTGATGTCGCTGCCGCTGCTGGCGGCGGCGCTCGCCGGCCTGCGCCACGGCGCGCCGACGCGCCCTGCACTCGCCGGCGCGATCGCCGGGCTGTTGTCGGCTGGTCTGGCGGCGACGCTCTACGCCTCGCATTGCACCGACGATTCGCCGCTGTTCGTGGCGACCTGGTACACGATCGCCACGGCGCTGGTCACCGCAATCGGCGCGCTCGCGGGATCGAAAGTGCTCAGGTTTTAGCTCCGGGCTGATGTCACGCCGCCGGTGCGCTCTGCTGCATGCGGTGGAAGCGCAGCACCTGCTGCGCGGTCGAGGGCCGTAGCCGCTCATAGGTGGCCTTGCATGCGGCAAGATCGGTCGGCTCAGCGCCCGACAGTTTGTCGCGCATTTCGATGATCGCCTTCACCGTCGACCACGACATCCCGCAGACCTTGGCCAGGATCATGACGCCTTCGGCGCGGGTTTCGATCATCATGTGCTCGGCGATCGAGACCGGGACGCTGGCGAGCGCCGCGAGCGAGGCGTTGGCTTCGTCGAACTTGCCGGTCTCGGCGAACGACGTCACCTGGTGCTCGTCGAGCCTGCCGTCTTCGTAGAGCGATTTGACCAGCGCGTGGGCGATCGCCGTTTCCGGGGTAATGGCCGCGGGCACGCTTCGCGCGCGCTGCGTCGCCTCACGCACCGCGGTCGGCACATCTCCGGCCTGCTGCGGGTTGGCGGCCTCGAGCCGCTCCCGCACCGTCGCGGAAGCCTTCGCGAGCAGCTTCAGATACAGATGGCGCGGAATCGTCGGCCGCATCGCAATGCAGGTCGCAAGGTTGTCGTCGCCCTCGGCCCGGTCGACCAACTGGGTGAAGCCGCCATCGGAGAATTCCGCGCCGGGATTGTTGACGGTGCTCTGGATCACCTCGTCATTGCCGCGCAGCACCAGCACGTCGGTGACCGCGCCGCTCAGTACCCTGCGGACCGAAATCGCCATCAGATGCGCCTGGCTCTTGTTGCGCGCGGTCTCGATCAGCATTTCATCGTCGAGCCGCTCCGACCTCGACAGCACGGGGGCCGCGACCTCGATCAGGTCGTCGAACGCCAGCGCGCGAACGGTAAGCGGCGGCGCGGTGTCGATCGGCGCCAGCCGACTGGAGAGCAGCACCCTGGCGGAAGTCTCGATATGCTCCATCAGGCACTGGAAGACGTCGTCGAACAGCCGGATCTGTTCATCCTTGAAATCCACCGCGCCGTTGATGAACAAATCGGTCACGCGGCGGAGCGTCTCGACCCGCCGCGCGACGGTGCCGTGCGCGAGCGTGTTCTGCAATTCGTCGAGCAGACTTTCGGAAGTGGCAGCAGATTTCGAACCCATGACTCTATCCTGGAGCTATGTACAAAATGACGACGGTTTCTCCGGCGCCGGAAACATCAGTGACTAGGACAAGGCGCTGGCGATGCGGTTGCGTCCCCGTGCCTTGGCCGCGTAAAGCGCGCTGTCGGCGCGCGCGAGAAACGTGTCGGAGGTCTCGTCCGGCGCCAGCGTTGCCACGCCGGCGGAAATCGTCACCCGCAGGCCGGGCGAGAACGCGCTCCAGTCGAGATCGGCGATGATCGCGCGCAGCCGGTCCAGGATGCGCGCGCCGGCTTCGTTAGGGGTGTCGGGAAGCACCAGCAGGAATTCCTCGCCGCCGTAGCGGCCGAACCGGTCGATGCCGCGGATATTCGCGAACACGGTGATGGCGAAGGTTCTCAGCACCTCGTCGCCGGTGGGGTGTCCGTAGGCGTCGTTGATGCGCTTGAACCAGTCGAGATCGATCAGCGCGATCGAGCAGGGCGTGTTGACGGTATGGGCGCGCGTGATCTCGTCATCCAGCATCCGCATGATGCAGCGGCGGTTGAACGAGCCGGTCAGCTCGTCGAGTTCGGCGAGTTCCTCGATGCGCCTGTAGGCTTCCCGGAGCTTGAGGCCGTTGGCGTACAGCGATCGCCGCATCGAGGAGGAGAATATCCCGAGAAACATGCAGCGCCCGAGGGTCAGGACGAACACCGACATGGTCGCTACGCGCTCCAGATAGCTGCCATGCGGCATCGAGATCGGCTTGTCGGTCAGAAGAAACAGCGCGGCGAGGCCGAGCGCGGTGGCAGTCCAGACCAGGGCCGTCTGCCGCGGCGTGGAGCGCAACGAGCCGAAGTTGAACACGACGAACAGCGTGGAGAGAAACATCACGCCGGCTTCGGGTGCGATGTAGGTGAAGGCCAGCATGATCGCCACGCTGACGATCAATTGCGGCGCGACGAAATAATGGTCGTGAAAGCGCTCGGTGAATCCCGTTTCCGACAGCACCAGATAGAAGGCGATGGAAGCAAAACCACAGGCGGCGAATGCCGGGCCGATCGTGTCCGGTATGGTGCCGGCGTGGGCGTAGAGCAGCAGCACCAGGCTATCGACGATGTAGCTGGTCGCGATCATGGCCTGGATCTGACGGCGCTGCCGGGCGCGGCGCGACAGCACCTTCGCCGTCGGTTTGGCACCTACGGCTTCCAGTTCGGCCGCAATCGGATGCAGAAATGGCGACGCAGCGGTGCCCATGGTCTCGCCGTCAATGGAACTCAGAGCGAAAAATCTAAGGGGAAAGGCTTTAGGTTTGGTATCTTTTGGAACCCGTTCCCGGGGTGCAAAAAGGTCGCTTTTGCCCTTGTTTGGCAATGGAAATTAGCCGGATCAGAGTAATGTGCACCGATGCGGGCGGCGGTCGCCTGCGCCGGGTTCCGTCGGAGCTGTTTTGTGAGCAAAGCCTTGGTAAGGTGGGCTTACGGGCTGCAGCGGGCGCGAAGAAAGCACTTCTGTATTATGATACCGATATTTTCGGATGATTGCTGCCGGCCGGCCAGATCGCTGCCGGAATTTTTCGTTCTGTGGGGCAGGTCACAGATGCAACCCGGCACTTGCGATAATTTGGAGAATCTTGCCTTTCCCATCGAACCACCGGCCAGCCCAATCCGACCAACCTTGCGAGACGGCCATTGAGTGCGACACAGGCGGCTTCGGACGACGTCCTGATCGCTCGGATCGCTCAAGGCGACCGCCTTGCCATGCAGGTGCTGTATGGGCGGCACCATGTCAGGGTGTTCCGCTTCGGGCTTCGGCTGGTGCGGAACGAACAAGTCGCGGAAGACCTCATCAGCGAGGTGTTCCTCGATGTATGGCGCCAGGCTGGCAAGTTTGAAGGCCGATCCGCCGTTTCCACCTGGCTGCTGGCGATTACGCGATTCAAGGCCCTGTCTGCGCTGCGGCGCAGGAAGGATGCGGAGCTGGACGATGAGGCCGCCAATGCGATCGAGGATGCGTCCGACGATCCGGAAGTGGCGGTGCAGAAGAAGGATACCAGTGACGTGTTGCGCAAGTGCCTGACGGCGCTTTCGCCGGACCACCGGGAGATCGTCGATCTCGTCTACTACCATGAGAAATCCGTGGAAGAAGTGGCTGAAATCGTCGGCATTCCCGAGAACACCGTCAAGACGCGCCTGTTCTATGCGCGCAAGAAACTGGCCGAACTGCTGAAGGCAGCCGGCGTGGAACGAGGTTGGCCGTGATGGCAGCGAGCAAGCAGATGCTGGAGCTAGAGCCCAGTGAAATAGAGATGCTGTTGCCATTTCACGCGGCCGGCACGCTGAACGCGCGCGATGCCCGCCGCGTCGAGGAGGCGCTGGCCCGTGATGCGGAGCTTGCCCGGCAATATGCCGTGATCCGGGAAGAATACGCCGAAACCATTGATCTCAATGAAAGCCTCGGTGCGCCGTCCGCGCGCGCCATGCAGAAGCTGTTTGCCGCGATAGACGCGGAGCCGGCGCGCCAACCGTCGGCTTCGATTAATTTTTCCGCGCGCTTCTCGGGGTTTTTCGCAAAACTCTCGCCGCGGACGCTGGCGTGGTCGGCCAGCCTGGGCGCGCTCGCGCTCCTGCTGCAGGCCGCCGTGATCGGCACAGTGCTGGTGAAGAACCAGAATTCCACCTTCCAGACGGCGTCGTTGAGTACCAGCGAGCCCATCACCCGCGACCTCGGGGGGGCTTCGCCCCCACGCGCGCTGGTACGGTTCGCGCCCGACGCGCGCATCGCCGATATCACGGCGCTGCTCGACAATTATCAGGCTTCGATCGTCGGCGGTGCCAAGGGCGGCATGTTTCGGCTGCAATTCGGCAACAGGGCGATGAGCAAGGAAGAAGTCGCCGCGCTGATGAGCAAGCTGCAAAGCGAGAAGATCGTCAATCTGGCGGTGGCGACTCCCTAGCGCCGTGCGCCAGCTGGGTAACAGCGTATAGGCCGGGGTCCCATGGTCCACGATCTCGCGAATTGGCGGATAACGGCGCGGCGCGCGGCGATGGCGCTGTTGTCGGCGGCTTTGCCGTTCGCCTGTCTCGACGGATCGGCGGTTCACGCCCAAAGCATCATGCGCTCGCCCAGCATCAATATCGGATCGCGCATTCCGACCATCAATCCGACTGTGGCGCCCCGAATCAATCCGAACATTGCGGGCAGGGCGGTGACAGGCGTCGGCCGAACCACGTCCGGGATCAGTACCATGACGGTGCGATCGGCATCCCGGATCGGGGTCCGGTCGCTTCCCTATGCCCGCTATTCGCCGAATTTGTATCCGGCCTGCGCTTACGCCTATCGCGACAGCGGCGGCGCATGCCTGGATCAGCCGGTGACCTCGGCCGATGGTGGCAGCGGCGGGCCGTCCGGCAAGAAAACCGCCAATAACCCTCGCCGCAACGGATCGCAGGCTGCCGCACTCGCCTCGCGCGTGAACGAGATCGTGGCCGAGATCGACGGTGCGCTGACCGATGCGCAGGCCGACGAGCTGGCGCGTCGGCACGGGCTGACGCGCCTGCAGTCGCAGAATTTTCCGCTTGTCGGCGCCACCATCGGCCTGTTCCGCATCAGCGACCGCCGAGCGGTCGAGACCGTCGGCCGCGAATTCGCCGCGGAAGCGAGTGTTCGCTCGGTGCAGCCGAACTTCCGTTATCTGCTGCAGGACCAGAAGGCCGTTCCGGCCGAGGGCGATCCCGCGCAATATGCGCTGGTCAAGCTTCGGTTGCCCGAGGCCCATACGCTGGCCCACGGCGCCAACGTCACCGTCGCCGTGATCGATTCCGCTGTTGACGTCAGGCATCCCGAACTCGCGGGTGCGATCGCGGAAAGCTTCGATGCGCTCGGCAGCAAGGAAGGTCCGCATGTCCATGGCACCGGCGTCGCCGGCGCGATCGTGGCGCATGCGCGGCTGATGGGGAGCGCGCCAGCGGCGCGGATCCTGGCGATCCGCGCGTTCGCGACGGCGCCGAATGGTGCGGAAAGTACGACATTCGTCGTGCTGAAGGGGCTCGACTACGCCGCCGCGCATGGCGCGCGGATCGTCAATATGAGCTTCTCCGGCCCGAAGGATCCGCTGATCGAACGCGGTATCGCCGCCACCGCTGCCAAGGGGATCCTGATGGTCGCGGCGAGCGGCAATGCCGGGCCGAAATCGCCGCCGTTATATCCGGCGGCCAACGCCAGCGTCATCGCCGTCAGCGCCACCGACGCCCAGGACAAATTATTCGCGGCCTCGAATCGCGGCGCTTATATCGCCGTCGCCGCTCCCGGCGTCGATATCTTCCTGCCGGCTCCGGACGAAAAATACCAGATGACATCGGGCACCTCGTTTTCAGCCGCCTATGTCTCCGGCCTCGCCGCCCTGATCCTCGAGCGCAATCCTGCGCTGAAGCCGGACGAAGTGCGCGCGATCCTGATGAAGACCGCCCGCGATCTCGGCACGCCGGGCCGCGACGATCTGTTCGGTGCCGGGGAAGCGGATGCTTTTGCAGCGGTCTCGGCCGTCGCCAGCGCGCCGCTGGTCGCGGCAACCGATGCGCCGGCGCTTGCCGTCGAAAAAGCAACGGACCGTCCGGACGCGCCTGCCACCCGCGGCTTGACCGAACCGGCGGCCGCCATGGCCGCCGACAAGCCGGCCGCAGCCAATCGTTCCGCCGCGCAATAGCTTCCGGTCACGGCCTCTTGCTCTTCGAGAGAATTAGAATGGGGCGGCAGATCCTTGATTTTGCGGGTTTTTCCGACGTGAACCGGTTTCCCTTCCCCGACCCGAAAGGGCAGGTCCTCGGCTCACGGCGCGCCGGGAATTCCGAAAAGTTAAAAAAATTCGCGTCCGGTTTGAACGTGCGGCGGCCCTTCCGCGACAGATACAGGTGGGAGCGGTTATCCCTCCCCATCGAGGCTGTATTCGGCGCGAGCGCCCATCCACCCCAAGCGCCCATATGGCTTGACCCGTCCGGTTGTCCCCCCGGACGGGTCTTTCGTTTCCGGCGCTGCTTTTGGCACATCGATTCGTTGAATTCCGCGGAAGGCGCTGCGCCGTCGCACCCACGGAACTCCGCAACACGGCCATGCCGCTGTGCGGCTTGACTGTGAACAGTCAGGAAAGCCCTGCGTCACTACGGTTTTTGTTCGATAACGGGTGTCCGATCATGGCGCCCGCTAGACTTCTTTAAGGTTTTCCACAAAATATATGTGCCACGTGTGATTGATTCGTCCCTTGTTGGTTGCGTCAGCGTCCGTTTTTCTCTCCTTACGGGCTGGTTCATGACACATCAACTCGACGTGGCACGCGGCCGCGTGGTCGCGCGATGGTGCGCTCTTGCCGAAGCGCGCCTCGAACATCTCACCGAACTGTTTGAAACCGGCCGCTGGCGCCGCTATCACAGCGAACGCGCTTTTCTGGAGAATATCCAGGAAGCCAAGGCCGCGGTGGAAACTTGGCGCGATCTCTCGTTGCGCGAGGCTTCCCGCAACAACAACGTCCTCGACATGTCCTGGCTCGGTCGCACCCGGGCGTCGCTGGCGCGCAGCGAGCGAAGGGACGAGCAGGTCAAGCCGCCGCAGCCGGCGCCGATTTTGGCCGAACCGCCGCCATCGATTGTCTCGATCGTCCCGCAAGCGGACAGCCTAGGTCTGAGCGAAGCAAGTCTCGAAGCCGTCATACTGGGGAAGGTCCGCCTCGCGGAGGTACATCTCGAGGACGTGCATATCGAGGAAGTACGTGTGAAAGAAGCACCTCCTGCACCCTCGTCGGTCGACGCCTCGGAGAGGACCCGGAGTATCGCTGCCGCGATATTGGAGCGCTATCCGCTGCTGCGAAATACGCTGTAGGCGCTCGCACCGCTCGAGAGGACGTCATCCTGATCAGGATGACGCACCTTTGCCTGCTGTCAATATCCTATCTCCGCACTGCGTTGGTCCCCATCACCACCTGGGCAAAGCGCTGTGCGCCCTCGGCGGACAGGTCCGATGTGACCGGGCGGGCGTGATCGAGCCCGACCACGGCGCCGCGCGGGGTTTCCGAGATCATGTTGTTGTTGACCAGCGCGGTGCCCGCGCCGGATGCCACCGACACGCCGATGCCGACGAAGGCCTTGCGGATCACATTGCCCGAGATCGCGACATCGCGCAGATATTTGCCCCAGCCGGCGACGATCCCGAATGATGGCGCGTTCTCGATTACATTGCCCGACACCGAGGTGTCGGCCTCGACATAGATGCCGATGCCGGCGTCGTCGTCCGGCGCGGTGCCGATCGGGCGCTTCGGCAGCAGATTGCGGATGATGTTGCCCTGCACGGCGGCAAGGCGGCCGCCCTCGTTGAAATTGCAGACGGAGACGCCCACCGCCGCGCCGTCCACGGTGTTGCCGGCGATCACGGCACCCTCGAACGAGAACTCCGAATAGAGCGCGACCTCGCGGACGTCGCTGACGCTGTTGCCCGTGATCTGGATGTTGGCGGCCGAATTGCCGCGCACCGCGGAATAGTCGCAGTTGCGGATCCGATTGCCCCGCACGATCACATTGCCGGCGCGAAACGCATTGATGGCGTTGCCGTATTGTCCGGAGCCGCCGGGGCCGGCCTTGATGTCCTCGATGCGGTTATCGAGCACCTGCGTGCCGTCGTCGCCGATGGCGGTGCGCAGGATCTCGATGCCGTTGTCATTGGTGCCCAAAATCGTGTTGCGCGAGACCAAGAGGCCCTGCGCGTCGAACGACAGGATCGCGGTGGAGGCCGTGTTGGTGATGATGTTGCCGCTGACGTCGCCCGAGACCTGCTCGAACCAGATGCCGTTGCCGCCGCTGCCGGTGATTTCGCAATCGACGATGCGGATGTCGCGTCCGCCGATGCAGTGCACGAGGCCGCGCCGCGTCGGCAGCGCGATGCCGCCGCCGTCGAGCGTGATGTTGGTGAGGCCGACGTGGCCTGCGCCTTCGCCCTGAAACATCGAGGCGCCGCCGGTGAAGATCAGTCTGGTCGCGCCGCGCACGCCGATGAGCTGCGTACCGTTTTGCAGCCGAAGCATCGAAGTGCGGTAGACGCCCGGCGGCAGCGCCAGCGGCACTTGCGCGCGCGCGGCCTCGTCGATCGCGCGCTGCAGGACCCTGGTCTGGTCGTCGGAGCTGCCGGGCCGGACGCCATATTGCGTGGCGTCGCGGCCGAGCGCCGACGTCGGCGGCGCGGCGTGGGCAGCATCGGGCGACATCGCGAGCGCGCCCGCAAAGCCGGCGGCGGAGGCTCCGATGAGATGGCGGCGATTGACGTCCATGTTCGCAGTCTCCGGGGCGCGCGCGTGGAAAGTGCGTCCGCCAGCTTGGCGTAACGCAAATGCGGCCGCGCCGGGCGTCGCGGGAGGCGCAGCAGGGCGATTGTTGGGGGTAGGGTTAATCGTTGTGGAACGCGCTTTAACGGTTTCGCGCCGCCTGGCGCGTCAGTCTCACCATCTCCAGCAGCATGGCTTCGCAGGCGTCGACCAGTTCCTCCAGCGTGATGCGGTGCGCAGCGCCCTTGTGCCGGGAAACGCCGCCGCGCGCGAGCAGCGGGATATGGACGAAGGCGGCAAGGCGCGGGCCGTCCTTGGCGTCGACCGCTTCGATGGCGCGCCAGCTCAAATAATTGCAGAGGTAACTGCCGGCGTCGCGCGAGGCCCGGGCGTCGATGCCGGTGCCATCGGCGGCGCGGAGCAGCCTGGCGGTGTGCGGACCGAACATCGCGGCATCGGCGCCGCCGACGATCGATCCCTTGCGCGCGTGGTTGCGATCGGCATCGGGGAAACGAGTGGTGACGGCGTTGCGTGCGCGCGTTTCGATCCGGACATAAGCGGTGCGATCGGCAAGGCCGAAACTCAGCAGGGCCTGCGGGTGATGCTGGGCGATGAGTTCGGGCAATTCCCGGTCGACTGTGGCGTAGGTGACATGGAAGATGTGGCCGATCAGCTCGACGTCCGCGAAGGCCGGGCGGCGGAGCTGCGTCAGCCGCTTCACCAGCGGCATGGTCGGGTTGAACGGCGCGCCGGGAAACGGGCCGAAGCCGGTGATGAGGATGCGCAGTTTTTGGCTCATGTCACCTCAGCATATCAGCGATCTGTTCCGCCGCCAGCGCCGGCGTGATACGGCCGTCGGCGACTTCGGCCTCGATCTTTTTCACCCTGGCGCGGATCGCGGGATCGGAGCGCAGCCGCGCCATCATCCGCTGTTCCAGCATCGACCACATCCATTTGATCTGCTGCTGTCGCCGCCTCGCGGCGAATTCGCCCGACGCATTCATCGCGGTACGGTGGTCGATAATCTTCTGCCAGAGAACGCCGATGCCGGCGCCCGTCTGCGCCGAATAGGTCACGACCGGCGGATGCCAATGCTCCGAACGGGGGCTGAGAATGTGCAGCGCACCCCGATATTCGGCCGCGGCGAGATTGGCGCGCTTGATATTGTCGCCGTCGGCTTTGTTGATCGCGATCATGTCGGCGAGCTCGACCAGGCCCTTCTTGATGCCCTGCAGCTCGTCGCCGGCGCCCGGCAGCATCAGCGCCAGGAAAAAGTCGGTCATGTCGCAGACCGCGGTCTCGGATTGCCCGATGCCGACGGTTTCCACCAGCACCACGTCGAAGCCGGCGGCCTCGCACAACAGCATCGCCTCGCGGGTTTTCGCCGCGACCCCGCCGAGCGTGCCGGAGGCCGGCGAGGGCCGGATATAGGCGTTGTCGGAAGCCGAGAGCCGCGCCATCCGCGTCTTGTCGCCGAGGATCGAGCCGCCGGTGCGGGCCGAGGAGGGGTCCACCGCCAGCACCGCCACCCTGTGGCCGGCCTCGATCAGGAACATCCCGAGCGCGTCGATGGTGGTGGATTTGCCGACCCCGGGCGAGCCGGTGATGCCGACGCGAACCGCCTTGCCGGTTTCGGGCAACAGGTCCTGCACCAGTTCGCGCGCCGCGGCCTGGTGATCGCTACGCCTGCTTTCGATCAGCGTGATCGCGCGGGCCAGCGCCGCGCGGCTTCCAGCGCGGAGATCTTTGATGAGGGCGAGGATGTCGACGGGTTTGCGATCAGTCATCTCTGACCGCGATCGTTATCCTTGGCTCGCGTAACATCGTCATTTGCCTGTCGTTTGAATGCGACGTTTGACAAACGAGTTTAGGCGCGGCAAGTGATTTTGGTTGATGTCCCAGACGATAGCGGCGTCCGTCTCGTGATAGGCGTGTCGTAACCTCATTTTGGGCCAATCGATATCTCGTTCATTCTGTTTGATATCATCAGGAAGCCGTCGCGCTGCCTCACAGACGACTTCGAGATAGCGCTCGGTTGCCATTCGATGCACTTTATCGGCGGTGAATTGCTCAAGGCGGTAGCCTATCAGCATCGCATCGATCTCGGCGATGGCTTCCAGAATATCCCGCAGCCGGTCTTCGGCGGTTGGCGGCATTCAAAACACCTCGATCAAATCGTCGGCGATGCGCTCCGTTATGCGCGGCTTTAGCAAGTCCCGCATCGATATCTGGGTTTGAAGACCCGTTGCATCCTCGATCAAATGCATCACCTTGAACAGGTCAAATGCGGGTGCAGTGCGGCGGGCAACAGTATCGACGAGAATATCAAGGTCGCTGTCCGGCCGCGCATCGCAGCGAGCCCGTGATCCAAAGACAGCGAGCCTGGTCACGCCCTCCGCTTTGATCGCAGGCGCGATCTCGTGCAGCTTGGCGAGGATTTCCTCCAGTGTGATGTCTCTAACGTCGCTCATGGACTAATATTAGCATAGGGGAGCCGGGCAGGAAAACGGTGCCGGAAGCCAATCATTGCGCGTCGTCATCGTCGTCCTTGGGCCGCGCGCCGCCGATTTTTGTTCCCTCCGGCGTCAGATAAGGTTTTAGCGTCTCCCACGGCACGAAGGCGACATACCCGCCTTCGGCATAGGGACCGACCGCATACGGCGGATAATGGAAGGTCAGGCCGGAGCTCTTGCCGGCTTCCGTCGACGGCGCCAACGTCACCGCGCCGATCTTGAGCAGTTTCGGCTCGACGCCCTTGTACCATTCGGCGGTGGCAGTATCGCTGGTATCGCGCTTTTTCTTTTCGATGTTCAGCGACGCGATCGCGGCTTTGCGCATCGCCGTCATGGTCGGCCCGTTATCGGCGGTCTCGGCGAAGAAGGGCCGGATACTGATGCGCTTCTTCGCGGCCGAATCCCACAGGATAGTGTCGACGTCCGAATTGGGATGGGCGCCGCCGGTGTCCATATAATCGGACCTGACGATGCTGACATAATGCCCGTCGACCACGGAACGGACGTCGTATTTGCGCTCGAAGGTCCAGGCGCCGTTGCGAAACATCACGGGATCCTGCTTGCGTGAGGCCGCCGCCTCCGCGGCATTCTTGTCCATCCATTTCCTGCCCTCGGCGAGGCAATCGGCGGCAAGCGCCGGATCGGCCTTGATCGTGTCGTCGAGCAAGACGCTGGCGTCGATGTTCTTGTTCTTGATCGCGGCGTCGGGCTTGGGATCGGCGGCGAAAGCCGCGGCCGCCATGAGGCCGCCGAGAACGCCGACGAAGCCTATCCTGCGGGCGAACGGGAGGGATGCCGCGAAGCGCAATGTAAATCCTCTGAAAAGGATATAGAGGGCGGCGTTACGCCGCCGCCTCGCTATGGCCCAGCCGCGCATTGAGCTTGTGGATCAGTTCTTCGGCGGCGTCCGCGATCACGGTGCCCGGGGGGAAGATCGCCTCGGCGCCGGCCTTGTACAGCGCCTCGTAATCCTGCGGCGGCACCACGCCGCCGATGATGATCATGATGTCGTCGCGGCCCTGCTTCTTCAGCGCAGCCTTCAGTTCCGGCACCGCGGTGAGATGGGCGGCCGCCAGCGACGACAGCCCGAGAATATGCACGTCGTTCTCGACCGCCTGCCGCGCCGCTTCCTCGGCGGTGGCAAACAGGGGCCCGATATCGACGTCGAAACCGACATCGGCAAACGCCGACGCGATCACCTTCTGGCCGCGGTCGTGGCCGTCCTGGCCGATTTTTGCTACCAGGATGCGAGGCCTTCGGCCCTCGGCGTCCTCGAACGCATCGATCAGCGCCTGCACTTTTTCGACCCGGTTGGACATGGTGGACGCCTCCCGCTTGTAGACGCCGGTGATGGATTTGATCTCGGCACGGTGCCGCCCGAACACCTTTTCCATCGCGTCGGAGATTTCGCCGACGGTGGCCTTGGCGCGCGCCGCATCGATAGCGAGCGCGAGCAGGTTGCCGTTGCCTTCGCCGGCGCTGCGGGTCAGCGCCGCCAGGGCGTCGTCGACGTCCTTCTGGTTGCGTTCCTTTTTCAGCCGCGACAGCTTGTCGATCTGCAGGCGCCGCACCGTGGAGTTTTCCACCTTGAGCACGTCGATCGGCGCCTCGTCGACCGGCCTGTATTTGTTGACGCCGATCACCGCCTGCTTGCCGGCATCGATCCTCGCTTGCGTCTTGGCGGAGGCTTCCTCGATCCGAAGTTTGGGCACGCCGGCCTCGATTGCCTTCGCCATGCCGCCGAGCGCCTCGACCTCCTGGATATGGCCCCAGGCCTTGGCGGAGAGATCGCGGGTCAGCCGCTCGACATAGTAGGAGCCGCCCCAGGGATCGATGATGCGGTTGGTGCCGCTCTCCTGCTGCAGGAACAATTGCGTGTTGCGGGCGATCCGCGCAGAGAAATCGGTCGGCAGCGCCAAGGCTTCGTCGAGCGCGTTGGTGTGCAGCGACTGGGTGTGGCCTTGCGTTGCCGCCATCGCCTCGATGGTGGTGCGCATGACGTTGTTGTAGACGTCCTGCGCGGTCAGCGACCAGCCCGAGGTCTGGCAATGCGTGCGCAGTGATAGCGAGCGCGGGTCCTTCGGGTTGAATTGCGTCAGCAGCTTGGCCCACAACAGCCGAGCCGCGCGCATTTTTGCCACTTCCATGAAGAAGTTCATGCCAATGGCCCAGAAGAACGACAGCCGCGGCGCAAAGCGGTCGACGTCGAGGCCGGCGGCGAGGCCGGCGCGGAGATATTCGACGCCGTCGGCCAGCGTGTAGGCGAGTTCGAGGTCTTGCGTCGCGCCGGCTTCCTGCATGTGATAGCCGGAGATGGAGATGGAATTGTATTTCGGCATCTTCTGCGACGTATAGGCAAAGATGTCGGAGATGATCCGCATCGAGGGCGCCGGCGGATAGATGTAGGTGTTGCGCACCATGAACTCTTTCAGAATGTCGTTCTGAATGGTGCCCGACAGTTTCTCCGGCGGCACGCCCTGTTCCTCGGCGGCGGCGACGAACAGCGCCAGGATCGGCAGCACCGCGCCGTTCATGGTCATCGACACGCTCATCTGGTCGAGCGGGATGCCTGAGAACAGCGTGCGCATGTCGTAGATCGAATCGATCGCCACGCCCGCCATGCCGACATCGCCGGTGACGCGCGGATGATCGGAATCGTAGCCGCGATGGGTGGCGAGATCGAACGCGACCGACAGGCCCTTCTGCCCGGCGGCGAGATTGCGGCGATAAAACGCGTTGGAATCTTCCGCGGTGGAGAAGCCGGCATATTGCCGGATGGTCCAGGGCTGGTTCACATACATCGTGGGGTAGGGGCCGCGCAGATAGGGCGCGATGCCCGGCCAGGTCTCGAGGAAATCGATGCCCTCGAGATCGGCCTCGCTATACGCCGGCTTGACGAGGATGCCCTCGGGCGTGAGCCATGGTTCGGCGCTGCCCGCAGGCGTTGCGGCGGCTGTCTTCTCAAAGGCGATGTTCGCAAAGTTCGGTATGCGGCTCATTTTGGTTTCTCGAACTGCCGATGGTGCTCAATCAATCTTTGGACGTTCTGTTTATAGACGGGATCGTTTCGATAATCCGAGGAGAGCGACTCCTCCACGGTCTTCTGGACCGTCGCGCCGAGCAGATCACTCAACAGCTCCCAGATCATGCCCATTTCATCAATCTCGTATTCGCGCTCTTCACCCTATCATCGGCATTTTGGGTCGTCGCTAAAGCTTCGCATTAGTCGTGGTCCGGATGCTGATGGCTCACGATGCCGCTAACCTTCTCCGAGCCGTAATTCT
Source organism: Bradyrhizobium erythrophlei (assembly GCF_900129505.1). Lineage (NCBI taxonomy): Bacteria > Pseudomonadati > Pseudomonadota > Alphaproteobacteria > Hyphomicrobiales > Nitrobacteraceae > Bradyrhizobium > Bradyrhizobium erythrophlei. The sequence goes on from NZ_LT670818.1 coordinate 4,914,420, forward strand.
CCAGCGTGGTATGGCTCGGCAAATTGGCGATGCCCACCACCCAGCCGAGCCGGGATTCCGAGCCATATTGCAGCGTCGGTATCACCCGGTCCGGGCGGTCGAAGGCGCCGGTCATGATCTCGATCCGGGGCCCGTCGATGCGGCGGAAGCTGAGCGGGGTGCCGCAATCGGCGCAGAAGTCGCGCTCGGCGATCGAGGAGGAGCGGAACGCGGCGGGCGTGCCCCGGGTCCAGGCAAAATCAGTACGTTCGATGTCGGCAAAGGAGGCGAACGGCGCGCCGGAGGCCTTCTGGCACATCCGGCAATGACAGATGCTGACTTTCACAGGCGGCGCCGACAGCGCAAAACGAATGGCGCCGCATTGGCAGCCGCCGGTCAGAACCGGTTTTGTGTCCGATGTCATGTTTACTCCGTCAGCCGATAGGCCTCCTGCAGGACGGTCAGTGCGTCACCGCCGGCAAAGACAAATTCATTGACGCCGGCGGCGCGCAGCGCGGCTTCCTGCTCGCCCGGACGTCCCGCCAGATAGATATGCTTCGCGCCGGCGGCTTGAAGTGCCTTGGCCGCAACAATGGCCTGCCCGGCATAGACCTTGCCGGATGAGCACAGGCAGGCGAGCGCGGCACCCGAGGCCTTGAACGCGGCACCAAGCGCCGCCGGATCGGTAAACCCGTTCGTATCCAACGCCTCGATCCCGCCGGTCTCGAAGAAACTCTTGGCAAAGGTCGCGCGTGCGGTGAAGTCGGCCGGGGTGCCGAGATTGGCGAGAAATATCCCGGGCCGGGCGCCCTTGTCTTTCCGGATTTGATCCGAGCGGTCGCGCAAGGCTTCGAAGGGTGCTGCCAGCCGCATCGGCGGCAGCGCGTCGAATTTGAATTTGGCCTCGCCGTAGGGCGGAAGTTCAACCGGCTTTGCGTCCAGCACGGCGACATGGGCTTCATGCAGATTGGGAAACTCGGTGGCGCCGGTCAGCACTTCCTTGCGTTTTGCGATATTGGCCTCGCGCACGCTTCGCGTCGCCGCGACCTTGCGCTGGATCAGGCTTTGCTCCAGGGCTGCGAATGCGCCGCCGGCCCGCTCGATTTCCTGGAACAGCGTCCACGCCGCTTCGCAGAGCTGTTGCGCCAGGCTTTCGATGCCGCCGGAGCCGGCCGCCGGATCGGACACCTTTGCCAGGTTGGATTCTTCCAGCAGCACCAGTTGCGTGTTGCGCGCCGCGCGCCGCGCGAACGGATCGGGTAGTCCGAGCGCCAGCGTATGCGGCAGCACGGTGATGGCGTCGGCGCCGCCGAGGCCGGCGGAGAACGTCGCAACCGTCGCGCGCAGCATGTTCACATAGGGGTCGCGCTGCGTCAGCATCCGCCATGCGGTTTCAGCGGCGACGAAGAGGGGTTCTGGCGTCAGGCCACAGGCCTGTTCGATCCGCGCCCACAACAGCCGCAGCGCGCGGAATTTTGCCAGCGTCAGGAACTCATCGGCATCGGCGGAGAGCCGCGCATAGACCATGGCTCGCGCATCCTCCAGCGCCACGCCGGCGCCCTCGAGCGCGCGCAGATAGGCGACGCCGGTGGCCAGCACGAATGCCAGCTCCTGGACCTCGGATCCGCCGGCGTCGTGGATCACCCGTCCATCGGCGACCGCGAACGGACCCTTGAAGCCCATGGCGGCGAGGCCCTTGACCGCACCAGTCACCGCCGGCGCGATTTCCGACCAGGCATAGGGGCTCGATCCCCAGACCGCGCACGCGCCGATCGGGTCGAGACCGAAACGGATATTGCAGGCGGCGGGACCAAGCCCCTTGCGTTTCACATATTCGGCGACGTGTATCGCCGCCATCCGCGATTGCGGTCCGACCTGAAGTTCGATTCCTATCTCCGCGTCGATGAAGACCCCGGCGAGCACCTTCTCGACCGCTTCCGCTGATGGTTCCAGACCAAAGCCGTGGGCGCCATTGGCGCCCGAAAATACCAGAGTCAGCCCGGTGGCGCCGTTCTCCAGATCGTGCAGCGCCTGTGCGTTGGCCGCCGCCGCGTCCGGATGATCGATCCGCTGCATGATCTGCCAGGGCGCGGCCGCCGGCCGTCCTGCGACGACAGCAGCGTTTTGGGCGCGCGGATAGATCGGGTTGATCTTCAGGCCATCGGCGGTCTTGCCGATCAGCTTCTCGAATGGTGCGCCCTTCAGCACGCCGTCGACCAGCTTGCGCCAGTCGTCATATGTCGCGGGCTGAAAATCCGCCGCCAACCGCAGGTCTTCGGTTATTGAGGCTTCGGTTACAGGGGTCATTCGGCAGGGTGCTCCCGGGCGCCGTTCTTGTCGTTGGATCGGAAATTGCCACGTGGCGACCGCCAAGCCAAACGGTTGTTTTCGCCTTGAAGGGCGGTTTCCGGTCAGCTCAGCTCGGGCAGCCGCAGGATTCCCTCGGTGGATAGCCGGGCCAGGGCTGACGCAACGCTTTGTCCCGCAATGATACGGTCGGGCACGATCTCGGCGAGCGGCACCAGCACGAAGGCCCGCTCGAAGGCCCGCGGATGCGGCAATGTCAGTTCCGGCTCTTGCATGGCAACGTCGTCATAGGCGATCAGGTCGAGGTCGAGCGTGCGCGGCCCCCAGCGTCGTTCCCTGGCGCGGTCGCGGCCGAACCTGCTCTCGATCTTGTGCAGCGTGAACAGCAGCGCATGCGGATCGAGGGCGGTTTCGATTTCGATGCAGGCATTGATGAAGGGGGCCTGCTGCTCGTCGCCCCAGGGCAGCGTGGAATAATCGGACGAACGCGCCTTGAGCACGCCTTGCGTCATGCCGCAGATATTGGCGATCGCCTTTTGAAACGTCGCGCGGACGTCGCCGACATTGCCGCCCAGCGCGATCAGAACGTCAGCCATGCGACGGCGCTTGCCGCGTGCGCGTCAGCACGATGCCGACATCCTCGAAAATCGCCGCGATCGGCGCGTGCGGCTTGTGGACGGTGACCTTGACCGCGCTGATGCGCGGAAACGCCGCCAGCACGGCGTCGGCGACCGCGCCGGCGGCGCGTTCCAGCAGCTTGTAATTGGCATCCCTGAATGCTGCGGTCGCGGTCGCGACCACGTTGGAATAGGACACGGTATCGGCGAGGCGATCGGTGCGCGAGGATTCCGACAGATCGGTCGAGAGTTCGAGATCGATGACGAAACGCTGTCCGACCTCGGTCTCATGTTCCATGACGCCGTGGCGGGCATGGATCACGACGCCGGTGATGAAGATCCTGTCAGTCATCGCTTGTCCCAAATGGCTGTGGCCACGCGCAGCGCCTGAACGGTTTCCGCAACGTCGTGGGTCCGGATGATCCGCGCGCCGCCTTCCGCGGCGATCAGATGCGCGGCGATCGAGCCGCCCAGCCGTTGATCCGGCTCCGACGGCGTCACCGAACTGATGAAGCGCTTGCGTGACGCGCCGACCAGAAGCGGCAGGCCGAAGCTGCCGAGTTCGCGCAGCCTTGCCAGCGCGATCATGCTCTGCTCCGGCGTCTTGCCAAAGCCGATGCCGGGATCGAGCACGATGTTTTCACGTGAAATGCCCGCTCTGGTCGCGATCTCGATCGAGCGGGCGAAGAACGCGGCAATATCCTGCATGATGTCGATGCCGGCATCGGCACGGTCGCGGTTGTGCATGACGATCACGGGTGAACGGCGCGCCGCCAATAGCGCGGCCATGCCGGGATCGCGCTGCAGGCCCCAGATATCGTTGGCGATGGATGCACCCGCATCGAGCGCCCAGCCGACCACAGCCGATTTCATGCTGTCGATGGACACGGGAACGCCGAGGGAAACCACGTCGGCCAGGATCGGCTGCAAGCGCTTCAGTTCTTCGTCGGCCGAGACCGGTTCCGCGCCATAGGGACGGGTGGATTCCGCGCCGATGTCGATGATGTCGGCGCCTTGCGCGATCATGGCCCTGGCCTGCGCCAGCGCGCGCTCCGGCGCGATGAACTGGCCGCCGTCGGAAAACGAATCCGGCGTGATGTTGAGCACGCCCATCACGGCCGGGTATGGCCTGGACAACGGCGCAGGCCAACCCCGATGACCGCTGGGGGCTGCCGGGGCGGTTCTGGAGATGTTCGCGATCATGCGGTCGCTTTGCGCGGTCCCTGCACGGGAGTCAAGACGCCGCCGCGTGTCGGGGGGAGCGCAGCCGAGCCTGTTTCGAAGGGCCTAGAGCCTAATCGGTTCTGATTGAATCAGAAACGGGCTCTGGCTTTTTGTCTTGACGTATTTTCTTTACGCGAACCGGTGTCCACTTCGCTCGAAAACCCTTTAATACGTGATTTTGGGCTGAAGCTTGCGGGCCTGCGCGATCAGCTGCTCGACCGACTTTTCCGAGGGCAGGACACGGACGAGTCTGCGCCTGGTATTCACTTCTTTCATGTTCTGCGCCAGCCGCGCGGGGTTGCGCAGCGCGAGTTCGCGAACCGTGGTGACGCCGGCGGCGCGTACCAGGCCGACCTTGGCCTTGCCCATTCCGGGAATCCGCATGTAGTCCGAGACATTGGCCCATTCCAGCAATTGCTGCTCGCTGATGCCGGTCTTCGCCGCTAGTGCTTTTCGGCCCTTGACGGTCCGTGCCGCCTCGAGCAGCCCGTCCGTGGTGCGAATGCCCAGCGATTTCAGTTTGGCAGCGGCGAAGGATGGCAAGCCATCAATCTTGGAAATTGGATATGTCATGGTGCTCGATTTGAAAAAAGGTGCTTTAAGCGAAGTGGCTGAGGCCCGGTGTCCCCTTGATGATCTCGCCCATCTGGCCCGCCCCGATTTTGTCGCGGCCGAACCGGAAAAGTTCACGCGCGACGCCCTGAATCTCGCTCATGCCCAGACCAAGCCCCATCAGCTTGGTGCCGACCGCCATCAGGCCGCTGCCCATCAATCTTCCGAGACCGCCGCTGTTGCTTGAGGTTGCGATCGCCGCTTCCGCGCCAGGAATCTTGTCGATCAACGCCTGAACTTTATCGGAAGGGCCCTCGGTGCGAAGGAAACCCAGGATGATGCCGATGGTTTTTTCAGCCACAGCATCATCGATGCCGGCCTTTGCGGCCAGCTGCCCAATCAGTTCGTCCATATTGGCCCGCCCTCATCCGGTTTTGTGCCGGATATACTTATTTCTGACTTTATCTTGATCTTACGCGTCGCGAATTACAAGCGACGACCGCCTTCAACGGCGCATTCAGCTTCGATCGCGTGACGAGTGTTGCAGCAATGCAAGAGCTGGCGCGGATTTCGCGGAGAAATTGTCGCGTCAAGCCTATTCGTTCCAGCTTTGGTCGCGCATCGCAGCATGCCGGTGGATCCGGTTTCAACGAATGCGGGTTTCCAATACCATCAAGCGGGTGTTGACCGGTTTCAATCGCCACGCAACATGCAGTATGATGCCGAGGTCCGGCGCCTGAGGCACCGACGCGTGAAGAGGCAATGCAATGGCAACCGCTGACAACAAGCTGGCCGATACCGACGAGAAGATTTTCCTCGGAAAGGGTGAGCAGCCGGCGTGGCTGACGTTGGGGCTTGCCAATCGGCACGGCCTCGTCACCGGCGCTACCGGAACCGGAAAGACCGTCTCGCTGCAGGTGATGGCGGAAGGGTTTGCGCGCGCTGGCGTGCCGGTGTTTGCAGCCGACATCAAGGGGGACCTCTCCGGCATCTCCGAAGTCGGCGAAGCCAAGGATTTTATCGTCAAGCGGGCCGGCGACATGGGCCTCAGCTTCCAGCCCGACCAGTTCTCGACGGTATTTTGGGATGTGTTCGGCGAGCAGGGCCATCCAGTGCGCGCCACCGTCACCGAAATGGGGCCGTTGCTGCTGTCGCGGATGCTCGACCTGAACGACGTGCAGGAAGGCGTGCTGAACGTCGCGTTCCGCGTGGCCGACGACAACGGGCTTGCCCTGATCGATATGAAGGATCTCCGGGCGCTCTTGGATGCGATCGTCCCGGACACCGGCAAGAAGGGCGCCAATGGCGATGACGATCCGCTGGCCCCGATCCGCAAGGCCGCGCAAGGCTTCGGCAATGTCACCAAGGCGACAGTCGGAACCATTCAGCGCCAACTATTGGTATTGGAAAACCAGGGCGGGACGAAATTTTTTGGCGAGCCGGCGCTGACGCTGAAGGATTTCATGCGCACCGACAGCGAGGGAAGGGGCATGGTCAACATCCTGGTCGCGGACAAGTTGATGCAGAGCCCGCGGCTGTATGCGACTTTTCTTCTGTGGATGCTGTCAGAGCTGTTCGAGGAACTGCCGGAGGCCGGCGACCCTCCAAAACCCAAATTGGTATTCTTCTTCGACGAGGCGCATCTGTTGTTCAACGACGCGCCGAAGGCGCTGATGGACAAGATCGAGCAGGTGGTGCGGCTGATCCGGTCCAAGGGTGTCGGCGTCTATTTCGTGACCCAGAATCCGATCGACGTGCCGGACAAGGTGCTCTCCCAGATGGGCAACCGCGTGCAGCATGCGCTGCGGGCGTTCACTCCGCGCGACCAGAAGGCGGTCGCGGCTGCGGCGCAGACGTTCCGGCCCAATCCGAAGCTCAACACGGCGCAGGTCATCATGGAGTTGGGCAAGGGCGAAGCGCTGGTGTCCTTCCTGGAAGGCAACGGCACGCCGGCGATGGTCGAGCGTGTCATGATCCGGCCGCCGTCGGCGCGGATCGGACCGATCACGCCGGAGGAGCGCAAGACGATCATGGACGCCAGTCCCGTGAAGGGCAAATACGACACCGCGATCGACGCCGAATCCGCCTATGAGATCCTGCAGAAGCGCGTGGCCGGGACCGCGGCGCCGACGGACGGATCTGCCGGCGGCGGGGGAATTCTCGGCCAGATCGGCAGCATCGTCGGTACGATCTTCGGCACCAACGTGTCGCGCGGAAGATTGTCGACCGGACAGCTGATCGCGCGAAACGTCACGCGCTCCGTCACCAACAAGGTGGTCGGCGGGGTGGCCGCCGATCTCGGCAAGTCGGTTGCAGGCTCGATGGGCGGTTCGGTCGGCCGCGCTCTCGTGCGCGGCGCGCTCGGCGGCTTGCTGCGGCGATAAATTTCGATCATTTGCCGTGGCGTCATTTTCAAAAACAATCTTTCAGAAAGCCCGAGTGTGCTGAGATTTCCGTCGCTGCGAGCCCCGCTTGATTATCTGTTTCTGGCCTGCTGTATCGTGCTGACGGCCGACGTGCTCGCTCCGGAGATTTGGGGGAGCGGAAAAACCAAGGATTATCCGCTCTGGTTCTGGGCCGGCCAGCAGGTGCTTCGCGGCGGAAATCTCTACCCCGCCGATCCCAAGGCCTATTTCGAATTCATCTATCCGCCGCCACCGGCGGTTCTGCTCGCGATCCCCGCCTATTTCGGCAAGCTGACGCTCTATATATGTCTGTCGGTCGTAAACGTGGTCGCGTGGTGGATGACGGCGCAATTCTCCAACGCGATGGCGGGTTCGGGACGGATACCGAATCCGTGGCTGTTCGCGCTGCCGGCTTTTGCGACGGTCACCTTCGTGTTCGACATGTTCGATCTCGGCCAACCTAACCTCGTGCTGCTGGCGATGATGTTGTTCGCCTTCTGGCTGCTGCAGCACGAACGTCCTTGGATGGCGGGCGGCATGTTTGCGCTGGCCACTGCGATCAAGGTGTTTCCGGTCGCGGTGTTTCCCTATCTGGTCTGGCGAAGGCAGTGGGCCACCGCCGCAAGCATGGCCATCTTCACCGCGATTTTCCTGTTCGTGGTTCCGGCGCCGGTCCGCGGCTTCCAGCACAATGTTTCCGAACTGAAGACCTGGTTTCAGGGAATGGTGGGAACGAGTTCGGAGCAGGGGTTCGGACAGCGCGGCGAGCAGAACTGGTCGTGGGTCAACCAGTCGCTCATCGCGGTGACGCATCGGCTGACACGCCCGGTCAACTACAACCAGGACAATGCGGCCAAGCCGGCCGCCTACATGAATCTGGCCGATGTCAGTTTCAGGACCGCGAACTGGATCGTGCTGGCCATCTCGCTGCTGATCGGGCTCGGCTTCATCGCGGTGATGCCGCCGCGTGCGCGGATCACACCGCGCTCCAATGCCGAAGAAATCGGTATCCTGTTTTGCCTGATGACGGTGGCGTCGCCGCTGGCGCGGCAATATTATTTCATGTGGCTGTTCTTTCCGATCACCGTCCTGGTGCACCGGGCAGCCTATGATCCCAGGGCTGCCGTGCGGACGGGCACATGGGCCGGCCTCGCGGTCGCGGGGCTCTTGATGTGCCTGTCGTTTCCGGTGTTCCCGAACGACCTGCAGGCTTACGGCAACAACCTTGCCGCAACCGCCGTGATTGCCGCGGCGCTGGTCTGGCATATCCTGCATCCACCGTTAGATGAGATGGCTGGCTCCCCGCCTCCGGCGGAGCTACAAAGCGATACGCAGAACTAGCCCAGGGAACATTGCAACATGTCCAACGCGCCGCAATTGCAACCGGTCCTCGACCGCATCGATGCCGATTTCGACAACAGCCTCGAGCGGCTGTTTGCGCTGCTGCGGATCAAATCGATCTCGGCCGATCCGGCCTTCGCCGCCGATTGCAAGGCCGCCGCCGATCATCTGGCCAGCGACATTGCGACGCTCGGCTTTTCGACCGAGGTCAGGCCGACCGCCGGTCATCCCGCCATCGTCGCCAAGAGCAATGGAAACGGTGGATCACGCCCGCATGTGCTGTTTTACGGCCATTACGACGTCCAGCCGGTCGATCCGCTCAACCTCTGGCACCGTCCGCCGTTCGAGCCGGCGGTGACCACGCATGCCGACGGGCGAAAGATCATCGTCGCGCGCGGCGCCCAGGACGACAAGGGACAGCTGATGACCTTCGTCGAAGCCTGCCGGGCCTGGAAATCGGTCACCGGCTCGCTGCCGGTCGACATCACCATTGTCATCGAGGGCGAAGAGGAAGTCGGATCGAAAAATTTCGTTCCGTTTCTCGAGAAGATCAAGGACGAGCTCAAGGCCGATTTCGCGCTGGTGTGCGATACCGGCATGTGGAATCCCAATACGCCCGCGATCACCACGTCGCTGCGCGGGCTGGTCTACGAGGAAGTGAAGATCAAGGCCGCCAACCGCGATCTGCATTCGGGTATCTTCGGGGGCGGCGCGCAGAATCCGATCCGGGTGCTGACCCGCATCCTCGGCGGCATCTTCGACGAGAGCGGCCACATCACCATCCCCGGCTTTTACGATGGCGTGAAGGATCTTCCGCCCGACGTTCTGGCCCAGTGGTCGAAGCTCGATCTGACGCCGGACAGCTTTCTCAAGCCGATCGGGCTTTCGATTCCCGCCGGCGAGAAGGGCCGCCTGCTGATCGAACAGGTCTCCTCGCGCCCGACCTGCGACATCAATGGCATCATCGGCGGCTACACCGGCGAGGGTTCAAAGACGGTGATCCCGGCGGAGGCCTCCGCCAAGGTCTCGTTCCGGCTGGTGGAGGGGCAGGCCCCCGACAAGATCCGCAAAGCCTTCCGCGACTACGTCACGGCGCGGCTGCCGGGGGATTGCAGGGCCGAATTCGGCGACCATTCCAGTGCCCCGGCGATCGCGCTCGACTGGAACATGAAGCCGCTGGCCGCCGCCAGGCGTGCGCTGACCGAGGAGTGGGGCAAGGAAACGGTGCTGATGGGGTCGGGTGCCTCGATCCCGATCGTCGCCGACTTCAAGCGCACGCTCGGCCTCGACACCGTGCTGGTCGGTTTCGGCCTCGACGACGACAATATCCATTCGCCGAACGAGAAATACGACCTGAAGAGCTATCACAAGGGCATCCGGTCGTGGGCGCGAATTCTCGCGGCGCTCGCGGAGGCGCCGCGCTGATCGTGGGGCTTCTTTTCGGGTCGCGGTCAAAAGCAGAAACGCCGCCCGGGATTGGGCGGCGTTTTAATGTGAACGTGTAGAGGGTGTGTAAGAAGCTATTTAGCGCATTTATCCGGATGCGTCCATCGTGGCTTCTCGGGGGAGCCTCACTCCACCGGATAAGGCCCGGTGCCGAAGACGCGATCGTGATAGCCCTTGCTGCCGATCTCGCGCGCGAGTGGGCTGCGGATGTCTTCGTCCGCCCTGAGCCGCGCAACCAGGGTGCGAAAATCGTGGCGCGGTTGCCAGCCGAGGTCGGCGCGCGCCTTGTCGTTGACGTAAACCCGATCGATGCTGGGGGTCATCGTCCAGCCGCGCCGTACGTATTCTGCGCCGTACTCCGGCACATAGCGACGGACCACCTGCGGCGCGTCGCGGCGCAACTCCGCCGTGTCATCGCGCGAGAACGGCGTGGTGGCGCTGATGATGTATTTGGCGAAAGGCGCCGATGGCGCGTGACGGGCCGCCAGCAGATGGGCGCTGACGACGTCCTCGATATCGACGCGGCGATGCAGAAACTCGTTGGCCTTGGCGTTGGCGTCGGCATATGCCGCACGGACCGCGCGGTCGTCGTCCTCTTCAGGAAAGAAGCGCGAGGTGCGCAGCACGACCGCGCGAAGCGAATGGTTGCGTGCGAATAGTTGGCACAGATCCTCTGCAGCCGCCTTGGTGACGCCATAGATGTTTTTCGGCGCCTCCGGGACGTCTTCCGTCACCCAGGCCGCCGGTTCGCCGGGCGGCGGCACCAGTGCGTCGCCGAACACGCTGGTTGTGCTGGTGTAGACAAAGGCTGTGGCACCCGCCGCGGCGGCTTCCTCGAGCAAATTGAGCGTGCCGGTGATGTTGACGTCGATGAAATCCTGGCGGCTGTGGGTAGCCACGTGCGGCTTGTGCAGAGCCGCTGTGTGCAGGACGGTGCCGACGCCCTTCATGCAGCCGCGCACGAATGCGCGGTCGGTGAAGGTACCCACCCGATGCGTAAACGCGCCGGCCAGAATGTCGATGCCCACGGCCTCGCGACGCTGCGCCAGCAAGGTACGAACCAGCGCCTCGCCGAGATGCCCGGAACTGCCGGTCACCAGAACTCTCACGTCGCCGCAGCCTTCGTGCTATTCGCCCGCTCCGGAGCGTCAATTCTTGTAGCTGGGATCGAGGCGATCGAGCTTGCGCAGCAGCGCCGGCCACACCAGCGTGGTCGAACGCAATTCCTGCCGGTCCGGATTGTTGAGCAAAAGGGTATTCTTGTCGACCACGGCAGCGTCGACCGGATAGGCCACGGGCCCAAGCATGCGGGTGCGCACCTGCATGGTGCAGGCCCGCTCCAGGTGGAACATGCGCTCGAAGGCGGAAGCGACGGAGCGACCGACCGTCAAGGTGCCGTGATTACGCAGCAGCATGTGGTTCCTGGCGCCGAGGTCCTTCTGCAGGCGCGGGCGTTCCTCATGATCGAGCGCGATGCCTTCATAGTCGTGATAGGCGAGATCGAAGGTGACGAGCTGTGCGGTCTGGTTCAGCGGCAGCAGTCCTTCGGTGCAGCTCGCCACCGCCGTGCCGTCGGGCGTGTGCAGATGAAGCACGCAGCCGGCGTCCTCGCGGACTTCGTGGATCGCGGAATGGATGGTGAAGCCCGCCGGGTTGATGCTGTATTGGCTCTTGGTGAGCTGGTTGCCGTCGAGGTCGACCTTCACCAGGCTGGAAGCCGTGATCTCGTCGAACATCAGGCCGTAGGGATTGATCAGAAAATGATGCTCCGGTCCCGGCACGCGCGCGGAGATGTGGGTGTCGACCAGGTCATCCCAGCCGTAATGCGCGATCAGGCGATAGCAGGCGGCCAGGTTGATGCGTTGGCTCCATTCGGCCTCGGTCATATCCGACGGCACTTCCTTCAGGCGGGCTTCCGCTGGCGACATGACTGGGTTCTCCCGTTTGGATTGTCGATTTCGACGTCAGCCTAGCGCTGCGAATGGTGTGGAGCAAGACGGGGGACTTGCGCGGCAGTCATGCTTTGCCGGGCCAATGCGGCTTAAGGCGCTGGAATCGCCAGCAGGCTGGAAATGCTGCGCCCGCGGATGTCGTAGACCCGCGCGAACACCACGTCATCGCGCTTGATCTCGACCAGCACCGGCGCGGTCAGGCCCTTGCAGTAGAATTCGCCGAGCGTCATCGCGAAGTCGGCGGCGTGGCTGTCCCAGCCGATCGTGAAATCGGGGCCGAGCGCGACCTGCGCCGGGCGTTGCGGGCCGCACACCGCGACCTTCCATTTGCGCCCCCTGGGCGGGACTTCCTGCCGATCGGCGATCTCCTCGCGCAGGCCATCGGAGGCCTGCTTCAGCGCGAGGCCCCAGTAATCCAGCATGAATCGATCGTCGGCTTCGCGCACGGTGCCCGCGATGTAGTTGAAGTGAGTGTATTGGTAGGGGTGCAACCGGATCATTTCGGCGAGCGGCAGCATCAGGCCGAACGCGAAGAGAGCGACCACGGCGGGTTGCCAACTGCGCCGGTTTTCTCCGAGCCAGTTCATGGCCCATGCGAACGCGGTGCCGGCGAGCACCGCCATCGGCGGGATCACGAAAATGAAATGCCTGATACCGTTGTAGAGAGCCGGGCGTTTCACCATCGCGATCAGGAGCGGCAGCGTTGCCGCCGATGTCAGCATCAACAGGATGGTCTTGCGGCGCGCCGCCACGTCGGGGCGCGGCAGCAGCATCAGCGTGCCGACGACGCCGGCGATCAAGAGACCGAGCAGCACTTCGGGAAGCTGCAGCGCAAACAGCGTCGGCAGATAGGACCAGGGCATGTCGGGCACCGACACCAGCGCGCCGTCGAACATTTCCTTCCACGGCTTCTCGAAAAAGTGGGAGAAATAGGTCAGCGCCTGGAACGGATTGTCCGGTTCCATGATCGACCACGGCCAGATCAGTCCCATCACGAGATAGCCGAGGATCAGGCCCGGCATCAGCACGTAGACGACGCGCAGGAAGCGCCAGGCAGCACCGCGCGCGCCGTGTGTTCTGATCTCGTCCACGAACAACGGCGCAAAGCCGGCCACCGCGTAGACCAAAGCGAGCCCGCCGAGGATTCGCGACCCGATCGAGAGCCCGGCGCCAAGTCCGACGATCAGGATGGTGCGCGGCGAAGGCTCCGGATACTCCTCCGCCAGCCGGACCAGGCCCAGCATCAGGATCACCATCGCCACGGCGAACGGCGCATCCTTCGGATTCATGAACATGTGCCCGTAGAAGGTCGGGCACAGCGCCAGCAGCAGCAGCGCCGCGAGACCCGCCAGCGGACCGCCGACGCGCCGGCCAAGCCGCCACGTCACCGCAAGGCCGATCACGCCGACGACGGCGCCGAGCAGGCGGCGGGTTTCAAACAGTTCTAACGGGATGACCTTGTGCAGCAGGGCCGCGGCCATGTCGAAGCCGCCGCCATACATGTAGAGATTGGCGAACGACAGCGCGCCGGTATCCTTGAAGCCGGAACCGTACATGCGCAGCAAGAGATCGGCATATTCGGCGTGGGTGTAGTCGTCCCAGCCCAGCCCGTAGTCGCGGAACGTCAGGCCCGCGATGACGGCGACCACAGCCAGAACCAGGATGGCGAGGTCGTCGCAGGTCCGCTCCACCGACCGCTGCGCAGGCGTATCGATGGCCGAAGTCGTGATGGATGACATGGCTATTGGTGACCCGGCGTCCTCTTGGCCCAGCTATGGCGCGCTTGGGCCTCGTTCCCCGGCATCCATATAGCGCAGTTCCCTTTCCAAGTAATTGGCAATTGTGGCGCAATTTCCCTGCTGCAGCGCAGCAGCCATGGAAAATCAAGGCCTTCGTGCGTCCCGATGAGGTGCAGGGTAATAGGTTAGGGCCAGGATATTGATCCTGTACGGGAACCGCCCCGGCAATTGTCCGTTGGCGATGGGCACAATATGACGGTATCGTGGCATAGGCGGCTTGCCCATATTTCAGGCGTGGCCCAAGGGTGAATTGATGATGCTAGTGGTGTTGATCGCCGGGATTGGCCTGTTGGTGGCTGGCCTCGTGACGGTCGGTCTCGGAATCGAACTGGACCTCAGTTTCGGTAATACCTTGGTCCTCGCTGGCGCGATTGTGGCTTGCACCGGGGTATTGATGCTCGGGCTTTGGGGCGCCGTCCGGGAGTTGAAGGCGATCGCACGGCAGCTTTCCGGTCTGCCTGCGCCGTCACGGTCCGCCGGCTTGAGCGCTGCTCTGGGCGATCAGGTAGCGGAAGACGTCGGGATGCTGTTCAGCCGCGACCAACAGGCCCTGGAACCTGCGCTCCCCGCCGAACCGGCGACGTCGGCCGCGCCGCCATGGCAGGAGGAGGCGGCCTCGCGTGATCGCGGCCGGGGCGAAGTGCCGGCGCCGGCACCGTCCGCGAAACCGCGGCGCAATCTTTTGTTTTCCTCGTCGTCGCGGAGGGAGCGTGAGCCCGCCGAGGCGCGGGAACCATCGATGGCCAATCTGCATCCGGGAGCGCGTGGCCCCGCATCGCCCGCCATACCACCGCCACAGGAATCAAATCCCCCGCCACCGGCGACCTTCGAGGACACCTGGCCAAGACCGGATCGCGCCCGAACCCCCAACGTGCCGCGGCGCGGCGGCCGGGCGCCATCGACCTTTACCGAACCGGTGGCCGGCGCCGAGGATCAGCCGGAGATCACGGTACTCAAATCCGGCGTTGTCGATGGAATGGCCTATTCGCTGTATTCCGACGGTTCGATCGAGGCGCAGATGCCCGAAGGCATGATGCGGTTCGCGTCGATCGACGAACTGCGCGCCCATCTCGACCAGCGTCCTTGAGCGCGAACCGCCTCTCCACTTCACCCGAAGGCGTTTTGGAAAAATAGAGCGCCGTCGTTCTTGTCATATCCGCAGTAATCCGCTCAAATCAGACAGTAGTGGCAAGTTCCGAGAGCGTATTGCCGCCATCGGATACTGTCCGATCCGGAAATTCCGGGGATTTGGGACCTCGAAGGGGTCAGGCCATGACTGACAACGCCGGCAAGAGTTTCATCGACCTGACTGCGAATATCGTGTCGGCCTATCTCAGCAATAATCCGACGCCGGCTTCCGAGATCCCGAACCTGATCAGCCAGATACACGCCGCTTTGCTGCGGGTTTCGTCAGGCCGGGTCGAGACGCCCGCCGAACCGGCCAAGCCGGCCGTGTCCGTGAAGAAATCGATGACCCCCGATTACCTGGTGTGTCTCGAGGACGGCAAGCGCTTCAAATCGCTGAAGCGTCACCTGCGCACGCAATACAACATGACGCCGGAACAATACCGCGACAAATGGGGCCTGCCCGCCGATTATCCGATGGTGGCGCCGAACTACGCGGTGGCGCGTTCGGACCTCGCCAAGAAAATGGGGCTCGGCCAGCAGCGGCAGCGGCGGAAATAGTCCGGAATGTTCAGGCGCTGCGCAGGTTTGCCGCCGGGGTGTCGCTGCGGCCGACGAGCTTCGAATATTCCGAGATCGGATGGGGCCGCCCCAGCAGGTAACCCTGCACTTCATCGCAGGACTCCGTGGCGAGAAAATCGAGCTGGGCCCTTGTTTCGACGCCCTCCGCCAAGACCGGCAGATCGAGACCGTGGGCGAGCCCGATGACGGCGCGCACGATGGCTGCCGACTGCGGCGTGTTCTTCACCTTCGATATGAACGACTGATCGATCTTGATCTTGTCGAACGGGAACGATTGCAGATAGGACAAGGACGAATATCCGGTGCCGAAGTCGTCCATGGCGATGCGAACGCCCAGCGTCTTGAGGCGGCGCAGGATCGAGACGCCGCGGCCGAAATCCTCGACCAGCACGCCCTCGGTGATTTCAAGTTCCAGCCGTGTCGGCGCCAGGCCGGTTTCCAGCAACGTCGAATGGACCAATCCCGCAAGGTCGCCGTGGCGGAACTGGATCGGCGACAGATTGACCGCGATCTGGAGCGGGTTCGGCCACGACGCGGCTTCGCGGCAGGCCTCGCGGAGCACCCATTCGCCGATCTGCATGATGAGACCGCTTTCCTCGGCAACCGGAATGAAGGTTGCCGGTGAAATCATGCCGCGCTGCGGATGGTGCCAGCGGACCAATGCCTCGAACCCGAATACCTCGCCGTCGATCTTCGCCAGCGGCTGATAGTGCAGACGCAGCTCATTGCGCGCGATCGCGGTGGAAAGCTCGTGCTGGATGGCGCGCCGCTCGCGCAGGCGGTTGTCCATCTCGATTTCGAAGAAGCGCGTCTTGCCACGGCCGTCGGCCTTGGCGCGGGTGAGCGCGGCATCGGCGTTGTTGAGAAGCGTCGTGGCGTCAGAGCCGTCGGCCGGAAAGATCGCAATGCCGATGCTGAGGCCGATGTGTGAATGCTGGCCGTTCAGCTCCAGGTCGATGGCGGCCGCGGCATGAAGACCTTCGGCGAGGACTTCGGCGAGCGCCGGATGATCGCCGTTCGGCGTCACGAGGCTGAATTCGTCGCCGCCAAGCCGGGCCAGATAGGCCTCGCCGGCGAGCATGCGCAGTTGTCGCGACAGCTCGCGCAGCGCATCGTCGCCGGCCGCATGGCCGAACATGTCGTTGACCTCCTTGAAGCCATCGAGGTCGATGCTCAGCACCGCGAACGATTCTTTCTCGGTCCTTGCGGCATCGATCCTGCCGGTGAGATGCTCGACGAAGGCGGCGCGATTGGGCAAATCCGTCAATGCATCGTGATTTGCCAGATGCTGAATGCGGGCCTCGGCCTGCTTGCGCTCGGTAATGTCCTCCGAAAGGCTGAGCAGGTAGCGGCGCTCGCCGGTCTCGTCCGGTATCGAAAGATTCCTGGTTGTCAGGACACGATTGCCGTTGTGATGGGTACGAACGACGTGTTCGTCGATGGCTTGCAGCTCGCCCGTGCGCAAGGCCTCGTCGGCGAGCGGGAACAGGTCGTTCACGGTTTCCTTGCCGGAAGGATCTCGATCGGGTTTGCCGATCAGGTCGCCGCGCGCGATGCCGAAGATGGCTTCGGCGGTCCGGTTGATGAGCACATAGCACCGATCGCGGGCGTCCTTGACGGCAACCGACACCGGCATGTTCTCGATGATGCTGTCGAGGAAGTTTTGCGTGCGGCCGAGCTTGGCGGTCGAGGCATCGAGAGCTTCCAACTGCCGGAAATGCATCAGCGAGATCGTCAGGCCGGCCAGCGCCAGCGCAAGGAAAAGACCGACGCCAATACCGGCGCTTTGCCACATCACGGTGCGCAGAAATGGCGAGATCGGGACGTCGATCACGAACGCGCCGATGACGTCGCCGAGACGCCACTGCGTCTTGCCGGGCTGCAGCGCGTTATGACAGTTAACGCAGCTCTGTTCGTGCGCCACGGTCGGATAAACCGTGCGGAAGATCTGTTCGCCGTTGACGTCGAGCAGTTCCGATACCGGCTTCGGGTTCGGCGTCGACGCGAAGGCCTCGATGGTCTGGGCCATCCGGGCGTCTGTCGGGGGCGTCAGGATCTCCCGTCCGGGGCGGCCGACCGACGCCAGGTGGAAATCGGAATTGTCGCCGTTCTGCTTGTTGAAGGCCTCGATGGCGTGGGCGCGGAACGACGCCGGGACCGGCGCGCTTTGCCCGAATTGCGAGCGGATCGCCGAATAGTTGGTGACGAAGGCGTCCACCAGTTGCAGCGCGATGATCTTTTCGCGGCTCTTGTGTTCCTTGAACCAGTCCAAGCTGAAATAATAGAATCCGCAAGCAACCGTCACGGAGAGGACGGCGCATAGGCACAGATGCAGCATAAAGCCGCGACCGGATCGCGACCGCATGAAGCGCCAGACCGGCGGAAGTTCACTCATCCGTCAACTCTCGGTTTGTCGGACGGACAATGCCACAAATGCCTTAAAAACAGATTGACCTGACAGCGTCAGGTTGCGCCCGGTAACAAATGCTAGGGAAAGGTTGCCGATCACGGCGCCGTGAACGCGGGCTGCTGAGGATCGCGTCCGGCCTCAGGAGGCGGCAGCCAGCGCCTCGCGCGCGTCGGACCGGATGCGCTCGACCATGGCGCGCAGGCCGTTGGAACGCTGCGGCGTCAGATGCTCGCGAAATCCGAATTCGTTAAATACCGCCAGCGCATCGATGCCAAGAATTTCCTGCGGCGTGCGGCCGGAATACAGCGTCAGCAGGATCGCGATCAGCCCGCGCACGATATGCGCATCGCTGTCGCCGAAGTATTTCAGCAGCGGCTCGGAGCCACCGTCGCGCTCGACGTGTTTGGAGAGCCAGACCTGGCTGGCGCAGCCCTGCACCTTGTTGGCGGCCGAATGCTCGGCCTCCGGCATGGGATCGAGCGTGCGGCCGAGTTCGATGACGTACCGGTAGCGGTCGTCCCAATCGTCCAGCAGCGCAAAATTATCCCTGATTTCGTCGATCGTCATCGTGTCCCGCGTTCCATCCCGGAGACCTTTATATAGGACGGCGTGGGATCGAAAGCGATGATCGTCAAGTCAAAAAGGCGAATAGTTCCGCCCGCCGGCCGGACGCTAGGGCGCGCCGCGCCATTCAACCTGCAGATCGTCTTGCGTCAGCGTGTCGCGCGGTGCGGCGTCCGTATTGTCGACGCTGCCGATCGAACCGGTATGATCGGGCGCACGCTTGTCGGTGATGATCTGATAGAGCTTGCGCGCGCCTTCCTGGGCGCGGCGGCCGATCACGGTCGCGGCCTGGCCGCCCACTTCGCACGCGGCCGGCTGGCGCTTGCAGAACTGGGTCATGTCCGACACCGCCGCCGTCGCAGCCGACACCGCTTCGGACGCGCCCACCTGCGGCAGCTTTTCCGATTCTGGTGTCTTCTCTCTCGGCAGCAGCACGAGCACCAGCCCGAGCCAGAATGCCATGCGAAGCAGGAAGAACATCTCGCGATCCCGGTCGTCTTTTTGGTTCCGTTGCGGTTGAGCTCGCAATCATTGTCTGACTAACAGCCCTCGATAAATCGCAAGTGTTTGCATTGAAGTTAAATCGCCGAAAATTCGCGCAAAATCCGAATCATTCGATTCGGTGTAAATTTTCGATTGATCGAGATTTCGTGCAAATAGCGGCAGCGCCGGCCCGCTACCATTTCGAAACCATATCGTCTGCGGCCTGGAAACCCCGCGTTCACCATTTACATTGAATGAACGTCATGCGCGTTGCGAAAACCCCGCGAACCGACGGTCTCTGCCGGCGCGCTTGTTGAGCCTTAGCGTTCGCTTAATGTCGGTCTGACACGGTGAGCCAACGATAAAGGGGGCGTTCCGGCCCGTCTTTTTGACGATCCTGCCGAAGCGCGAGAGCCGTGACCGTTTTGAGTATCATCCGCGATTGCCTCGATGCCTTGCTGCATCCCTCCGCGCGCTACGATGCGCTGACGCGTGCCCGCCATCGCGCCTTCATGGCGCCGCGGCTGATGGGAAGCCTGGTGGCGTTCGCGGCATTCCCGGTCTATCTGGCGATGCGCGGCGCGCCGAGCGCGCTCGAGGTCGCGGCCTTCGCGTGGCTCATCGCGCCGATTCTGCTGTCGTGGTTCTTGTCGCGCACCGGCCGCTACGAGGGCGCCCATGTGCTGTCGTCGCTGGCGCTGTCGGGCCTTGTCATGACGCTGGCGACGACCACCGGCGGCATCGAATCCTTTGCCGCGATCTGGCTGGTCGTGGTTCCGCTCGAGGCGGCACTCTCGGCGTCTCGCCGCGCGGTGGCGTTTGCATCCGCGCTGGCGCTGTCCTGCGCCGCGCTGCTGATCGTATCGGGACATTTCGGCCTGTTGCCCACGCCCGAGACCAACCCGCTGCTGCGCGGCATCTTCATGGCGTTCGGCGTCGCATCGGCGACGCTCTATGCAGCCGGCCTGGCGTTCGCCGCCGAATCGCTGGCGCACACCGGCGTCGCGCTGCTCAACGTCGAGGAAGACCGCTACCGCCTGCTGGCGCGCAATATGAGCGACGTCATCTCGCGCCATCGCCGCAACGGCGCCGTGCAGTTCATTTCGCCGGCCGTGGAGACGATGCTGGGCACCCAGGTCGCGCGGCTGCTCGGCCACGGCCTGTTCGACCGCGTCCATGTCGCCGATCGTCCGGCCTATCTCACCGCACTTTCGGACGCGGCGCGCGGCGGCGAGGCGCGCAGCGTCGAATTCCGTCTGCGGCGCGATGCACCGCGCGGCGGCGAGCGGAGCCATCATCATCAGGTGGATTTCATCTGGGTCGAGATGCGGTGCCGGCCGCTCGAGCAGGCGTCGCACGCTCCCGCGGGCTCCGAATCCGAGGTCGTCGCCGTGATGCGCGACGTCACCGACCGAAAGCTGCAGGAGCAGGCGCTGGATATGGCGCGCACCGCCGCCGAGCAGGCGGACGCGGCCAAGACCCGTTTCCTCGCCACCATGAGCCACGAACTGCGCACGCCGCTCAACGCCATCATCGGCTTCTCCGAAATGATCGTGCAGGAGCAGGCGCTGATGCTGGATGCGGCGCGCCGCAGGGAATACGCGCAGCTGATCAACGATTCCGGCCAGCATCTGTTGTCGGTGGTCAACGGCATCCTCGACATGTCGAAGATGGAGTCCGGCAATTTCGAAATCACGCCGGAGCCGTTCGCGCCGCGCGCGGCACTGATCAATTGCTGCAGCCTGCTGGCGCTGAAGGCGCGCGAGAACGACATCGATCTCGTGACCCGAATCCCCGACGATCTGCCGGTCATGACCGGCGATCCGCGCGCCTTCAAGCAGGTCGCGCTCAACCTCGTCTCCAACGCCATCAAGTTCACCGAGCGCGGCGGCAAGGTGACGGTGTCCGCCGGCGTCGAGGGCGCGCGGCTGATGCTTCGCGTCACCGATACCGGCGTCGGCATCGCCGCCGACGACTTAAAGCGGATCGGCGATCCCTTCTTCCAGGCCGGCACGACCTATCAGCGCCGCCACGAAGGTACCGGTCTCGGGCTGTCGATCGTCAAGAGCCTCGTCGCCTTGCACGCCGGCGAGTTGACGGTACAAAGCAAGATCGACGAAGGTACCACCGTGACGGTCGCGCTGCCGCTGACCTTCACAGCGCAGGAGCCATCGAGTAATATCGCGACGCTCACGCCGGTGACGCGACAAGCCACCCCGGACCAAGCCCACCAGGTGAAGAAGAGTGCCTAGGAAAGTTGCGAAAGATGACGACAAGCCGCGCCGCCGTCGCGGGGCGCGCGCAGTAGCGGTCGACGCCGATTCCGAGCGCGGTCTGGCGATGCGAATACTGCTGCACAGCCCGAAAGACACCGTCGCGGCCTTGCTGGCGTTCGCCGCCGTCAGCGCCATCCTCGCCAACGCGCTGTTCCTGCAGACCGGACACCATCCGGCGCCGATGTTCGGCTCGGTTGTCGCGATGCCGCAGCCGGGATCGGCTGCCGCGAACCTGTTGCCGCGTCCGCGTCCGCTCGAAGCCGACGCGGCCATTTCCGACACGAGGGTTGCGGAGCAAAGGGCTTTCGAACCAAGGGCTTTCGAACCAAAGGCTGCTGAACCGCGGGCCGCCGAACCGAAGGCCGTTGAAAAGCCTTTCGAGCTGAAATCCGCGGATCCGCTGGGCAATCTGGTCAAGGCCACCAACGCGGCACCGGCGGCGCCTTCCGCGGCGTTGCGGCCGCCTGCGTCGATCCCGGCGTCCTCGCACCCGGAACTATCGGGCCCGCGCCGCGTCGCGGCGGTACAGCGCGTGCTCACCGAATACGGCTACGGCCAGTTGAAGCCGACCGGCACCGTCGGCACCGACACCCAGGCCGCGATCGCAAAATTCGAGCGCGAGCGCAAGCTGCCGGTGACCGGGCAGGTGAGCGACCGGCTGGTGCGCGAACTCGCCGCCGTGATCGGTCACCCGATCGATTAGCGGAGCGGCGAAGACATTCCCGTCGTCTTCCGCGATCTCGTCGGAAGATATCGGGACCACACCCCACGCTGAGTTTATATTTTCGAAAGCGTGTCGTTTTCGAAGGCTCGTTGCGAGTCCGGGCGGCTGATCTCGCGCGGTTAAATACAACGATCGCGGCTCAGTTCGCTGCGTGTCCCCGGCCAAGTCCATCGCAATCCCGACGGGCCATATGCGATTAATATACGGCGGCTCTTTGCGCCGTCTCGTTTCTTTATGCCGTTTCGCCTATCTGGCAGATGCTGTCGCAAGTCCGGCCTGGAGATAGTCACTGCAGGCAGTGATCGGCCGCCGGCACTTTTTGAACTCAACATGAGTGGGCAGGCCTCGCGACAGCGACCATGCCACGTTCGACACTCAGGCGAGGCTGGCGCGCGGCGCCTGGCCGGTGGCCAGCCGTCCTATCCCGCGTCGGCTCCAGACCATCATCGGACCCGAAGGGTGACACCATGACTTCCACTCATACTACTGCCGCAGGCGATCGGATCATCGAGCCGATGATCGCGCTTGCAGGTTGCTCGAAGCTGCACCGGATCGTCGTCGCCGGCGCAAAGGGCGTTGAGCTGATGCTGGAACTGCAACGCCGCGGCTATGTCCGCACGGCGGCCACGGCAAATTGCGGCCATCCGGCCGGTCAATACGATGTGGCGCTGGTCGACTGGCGGCGGCGCACGTTCAAGAGCCTCGAGGTCGCGCTCGACTGGCTGGTGGATTTCCTCAGCCCCGCCGGCGTGCTGGTGGTCTGGGTGGACCCCCAGAAGGCCGCGGCCAACGAAGCTCTTCGCGCCTCATTGGAGCGGCGGGGTTTTGTCATCGAGGCGGGCACCGTCCACGATTGCGGGTGTGCCGTTTCGGCGCGGTGGCGGGAAACCCCTCCGCTCCGCAAGGCGGCGTGACGCCTCGAATTCTGCAATGGCGCCGTTTCCGCTGACACAGGCTGTTTGTCCGCTTGTATCCTTGCGAAACGTGGTAGAGCGTTTTCAAGCGAAGTGGCGACCGGTTCGCATCAAGAAAACGCGTCAAATCACTGGAGTCCCATTTCGATTTGATCGAAACGGGACTCCAGCACGGGCCACACATCCAAAGGAGCAGGCGGGAGCCGCATCATGGAAACCAAACCGCCCGTTCCGCGCGCGATCCTCGTCGGCGTCCAGACCCCCGACGTCGACGACGTCGCGCATGCCGCGAGCCTCGAAGAGCTCGGCCGTCTGGTGAAGACGCTCGGTTACGAAGTCGTCGGCATGGTATCGCAGAAGCGCGACGAGATCGGTGGCGGAACGGTGCTCGGCAAGGGGCGGCTGGAGGAGCTCGCCGCGTCCACCGGCGGGACCGGCGTGGTCGGATCGAAGGCGATCCCACGTAAATCGAAGGCCCGCGAGCGCTTCGAAGACGCCGGCGGCAAGAAGCCGGACGCGAGGCAGGCCGAGCCCGATCCGCAAGCCGAGCCCGACGCGCCGGCAAAGCCGGAGTTCGTGATCGTCGATCATGAAATCTCGCCGAGCCAGGCCCGCAATCTCGAGCGCGCCACCGGGGCTCAGGTGCTCGACCGGACCGGGGTGATCGTGGAGATTTTCCATCGCCATGCGCACAGCCGCGAGGCGAAGCTGCAGGTCGAGATCGCGCGCCTGAAATACGTCTCGCCGCGTTTACGCGAGTCCTCGGGCGGCGGACGGCAGCAGGGCGTCGGCGCCGGCGAGTCCGATCTCGAACTCGATCGCCGCAAAATCCGCGATCGCCTCGCGGAGCTGAAGGAACAGCTGGAGGTCATCCAGCGCGACAACGACCAGCGCCGGGCGGCACGCCGCGATCAGCTGCGGGTCGCGCTGGTCGGCTACACCAACGCCGGAAAGTCGTCGCTGATGCGGGCGCTCACGGGCAGCGAGGTGCTGGTCGAGGACAAGCTGTTCGCAACGCTGGACACCACGGTGCGCGCGCTGCGGCCCGAAACCAGGCCGCGCGTGCTGGTCTCCGATACGGTCGGCTTCATCAAGAAGTTGCCGCATGATCTCGTCGCGTCGTTCCGCTCCACACTCGCCGAAGCACTCGAGGCGTCGCTGCTGCTGTTCGTGGTCGATGCCTCCGATGCTACTTACGAATCGCAGCTCGAGGTGAGCCGGACCGTGCTGCGCGAAATCGGCGCGGACACCGTTCCGTCGCGGCTGATCCTCAACAAGATCGACCGGGTGAGCGAGGCGGATCGCGCCGCGCTGCGCGAAAAGCATCCCGACGCGATCCTGCTCTCTGCAAAGTCGCCCGAAGACGTCGCGAAACTGCGCGAGACCATGATCGCGTTTTTCGAGGCAGCGATGGTCGACGACCAGCTGGTGCTGCCTTATGCAAAACAGGGGCTGCTCAGCGACGTCTATGAGAATGCGCGGGTGATCTCCGAGGACTACGACGCCACGGGGCGGGTCATGAACGTCCGCGGCCTGCCCGGAGCGATCGCGCGGCTGCGGAGAACACTCGCGGCTTCCTGATTCAAGCCGACGGACTAGCGCCGGCGGCTTTGCTGTCCTATCGTCCGCCCCATGCGATTGAAATCAAGTATCTGGGTGGCGGCTTACTTGCGCCGCTGCCAGACCGAAGGCGTCTTCGGCGCGGTGCGCAGGCGCGGCGCGGAAGAAGCCGGCGCGGTCTTCATCAAGATAGCACTGCTCGACGGCAATGCCATGCTTTACATTCCGGCGCCGCAGACGGTCTACGACGACAGCCGGCCGATCGACCGGTTCTTCACGCCGACCTCCAAAGAGCCGATCCCGGAAGCCTCGGTGGAAGAACGTCTCACCAAGGAAATCCGCTTCGATCCCGACGCCTGGATCGTCGAGACCGAGGACAGGGCAGGGCGGCACTTCCTCAATCTGGCGCGGGCTTAGCCTTCCGAGCCCGTGCGCTTGATGCCGGAGCCGGGCTGCGCCGCCGGGCGTGGCTGCGCGGAAGCCGCGCGCGCGCGGTTGCGTTCGTCATCGTACAGTCCGGGCCGGAATTTGGCGCGGGTGACCGCCATGGTCGCACCGCGCCAGGCGGCGAGCATGACCAGCGCGGATCGTTCGCTCAAGCGGTCGTAGAGCCGCGACAGCCGGTAGACGGTGTTCACCGAGGATCCGATGTCGGGCTTGAGAAACAGCAGCACCCGCTGAAACACCGGGCCCGGCATATCGAGCGCCCGCGCGGCACATGCCAGCGGCTCGCCGCCGGGATCGTTGACGACCTGGGCGGCAAGCCGCCACGGCAATATCAGGGTCTCGCCGAGTTCGAGGGTGAAGTTCTCGACATCGGCGGCGAAGGCGGCCATCTCCAGCGTCTCGATGGCGCGCCTGGCGCGGGCTGTCGGAATCCGCGCCGCCGCGCGCAGCGGCGTGTCCTGCAGATTGTGCAGGATCAGCGCGCGTTCGCTGGCGCTGGCGCGGGAAAACAGCTCGTTGATTTCGGCGGCGTCCTTTGGCTGCATCGACAGGTTCGATGCCATCCGCAGTTCCGCTTCCGTCGGCGGCTTCACCGGCGGGGACGGGGACGCAAGCGGGACGGTCAAGATCTCGCGGGCGAGCGGCACGCGGGAATCGGAGGCGGCCGGTTTCAGCCCGAATTTTTTCAGGACGACGGCCGGAGTTAACGGATAGATCGCAAGCCGCGCCCGCACCGCCGCGCGCGTGGCGTCGTCGACTGCGTCGACCAGGCGGGATGTCAGCTCGATGAATTGCCGCTCTTCGTCGGCGCTGTGCGCATTGGCCTGAACATAGAGATCGGTCAGCACGCGCAGCAGGGTAGGTCTGATATCGACGCCCTCGCGGCGGGAGAGCGTCATCAACCCGTCGAAGCCGGGAAAAAAAGGCAGTTTGCTCATGTCGGGATACGCAACTGAGTAATTCTCGGCCCAAGCCTACTTCGCTTGCTTTAACAGCTCGTTAAGATTAATAGCCCGTATCGGCTTTTTAACGAATTGAAATCACTAAGAAATTTTTTTCGCGTGGTCCCGTGGTCCCGGCGTGGTCCTGAGAGTTGTTTACGCCCTGTTCTTGGTGCGGAATTTGGTCCTGGTCTTCATGGTCCGGCGGAAGGCTTCCACCTGGTCGCGATCGTAGGTCTCGGTTTGTTTCGGGTTGGCGTGACCGGCCACCTTGCGGCGGTCGTCCTTGCTGACCCCGGCCTGGCCGCCCTCGGTGACGCCTCCGGCCCGGAGGTCACGGCACCACATGCCTTCCGGCAGTCCGGCCTTCTCGAAGTCGGCGTTCCAGCCGAGACGGAAGGTCTGGTAGACGTAGGGCAGGTCGGTGTTCTCGTTGATGACCATCGGCCCCTTACGCTCCGACTTCGGGATCAACCTCAGCTCCTCCATCACCATCGGGCAGACTGACAGATCGAAGCTGATCTCCACCGCGGTGGTGTCCTCGGTCTTAGTCGGCTTGATCTTCATCATCAGATTGTTGTCGATCGCCGACCAGTGCGGACCGATCCACTTCTTGCCGTAGCCAAGGATAGCGCTGGTCTTCTTATCGGAGAGAGGCAGCCACTGGCCAAGGAAGTCCCAGGATCGACCCGTGGTCTCGAAGACGAGCGCATAGAGCAGGGCGCGTCGCGGCTTGCCGGCGGTATGTGCCGCCTTGCGGGCGGCGATGATTTGGGCCGCCGTCGGCGCGAAGGTCCGCGATTCCGGTGTGTCGAACTCCAGCTTTGACATGATCAGCGAAAAGGCCTCGCAGCCGGCAAACCGCTTGATAACGCCATGGGTCACGGCCGCCTTCAGCACCGACAACACCATTCGTGCTCGTGGCAGATGATCGCTCCCGTCTGGATCGGTGCGCCAGATTTTGAACCATCGTTTGACGTCAGTGCCGTCACAGCGCTGAACCCGTAGCTCTCCGATGTGTTTGCGGAGACGCTTGATATAGACATTGTAAGTCTCGCGCGGGCCGGGCTTGAGCTCCCGATAGCTGCTCTCTGGATCGCGCTCATAGATGTCGATCAGCGACTTGAACGAGCCATCAAAACACAACTCTCTTTTGCGTTCGCCCGACATCCATTTCAACATCTCCGACTGCAAGCGTTCGGCCCGATCGACCAGGATCTTTGGCCGATCGACGTACTCATTCAGGTTGGTCGACTTGACCGGGTAGCCGGCCTTGATCGCCTCCGGATCAGCGAACCAATACGGCACGTCCGGGCCGCGTTTTCGTTTCCGCCATTTTAGACCGAGACTTGTCGGTCGCCCGGCCCGGTCGTTCTGATTTTGCATCGTAGAAGTCTCCCTCAATTCCGTTTGGAACGAGTGGGGCTGTGGCCGAAAGGCCATACTCGCTGTCGAAAAACGCTTTGACGGCAGGAACATATCGACCACCCCACACGAGGCTGATCTTCGGCAATCCGTCACGCTCATGCAACTGGGCTAGACCCGTAAATTCCCTGCGGCGGTCCCAGCCGAGCACGGCTTCCCCAATTTCCTCGTCGGTCGAGAAGAGGGGAAGCCTGTCCCAGGTCAGGGGCGCGCGGCGGCTCATGTCTTTGTTACTCCCGGCTCTCCAAACTTAGTTTGGTGAACGCTCTGAACAAATCCATCATCGCAATCACGCCAGCGGTCGGCAGGGCGAGCTTTGAAGCCGTGATCGTTTTTTGTTGTCGGCGAATGAGGAATAACGTGGCTGGTGTAGATTGTGGTAAGTCCGGACTGCTTGAATACCCGACCACAGCATGGCGATGCCGAGGCGGAAAGGCTGCAAAAAGCTCGTAGTACGATTGGACACCGCGGCGAAGAAAAGAAAAGAGTCCACGAGAACGAGCTTCTCACCTATCGGCGCAGCACGGAGCCGCTCTAGCGATATCAGCACTTGTGCGGTACTTACGGCGAAAGTCTATCGCCGGCGCCAACGAGACTCTCACTAGCCATTGTTTCGCCGTTAGTGCGACAGCGCTCGAACCTGCAACCAGACCGTTATGAGCGGCGGGATAACGATCGGCTTCGTTGATTTAGCTGTCTTTTTGTTTCGATCCGATCGCGTTCATTGCGCTTCGGTTGGGTCGTTTCTGGTGCGAAACTGGTGCGGTCACGCCTGCTCGAGCAGACGAGCCGGGATTGACATCCGTAGGTCTCCATCGCCGAACTCTCTTCACGATGATCATCAAGCGGATCGACTTGGCCCTCTCAAGGCTGAAACAGGGGTTCAATTCCCCTAGGGAGCGCCATGAATTCAAATAGTTAGTGGACTGACAGAACTGGGTGTCCAGTTAGTGTCTCGTCTGAAATAGTAATTCTCGCATTCAAAACGCGCGCGTCCGGCAAAACTTGTCGGATGATTTCAGCAGCGCTATACGGCCATCGGTTGATAGGAAGGGGTTCTTGCGGGCGATCAATCAACATCGCCACGGGCGCAACGTCTTGGCCAAGCGCGCGAAGTCAAACACTATCGGGGGTTCGAATCCCTCCCTCTCCGCCACCGTTTTTCAGCAGCGCAGAAGTCCTTCAAAAACAAGCGTTTTTTGATCCGCCGGATTCTGGACGGTGGAGCACCTTGGTGGAGCACCAAGGACGGCACTAACTTGGCATCGCCGAACGTCAATTGCCATCGAAATCCGTTGCTCTTTCGGATCGGTCGCAGAGCTGGATTGCCGGCTACGCGAGTTCGAAGCGTCGGCCATTGTCTGCACGACTACGACGCTGCTCGGTCTGAATTGCAAGGCGCCGGTCCGAACGAACGGGCCGTTTCCTGAGAACGTCGGAAAGCGAGGGATTCGACCAGAGGGTGATTCCCGGGCAATTGGCAATTCGGAGCATTACCGGTCGCGGGCGAATGCTATAGGGCGTTGCGGAAGACCGTGGGGGGCGGCATGGACATCAGAAACCAAGGGCAGGGCGTCCACGCGCGCGAGATCCACGGTCTGGGACAGCTTCGGCATCTGCCGAAGGAGTGGTACGCCTACACGAATCTCGAGGTCGCCGTCGGACCTGGACAATACCGCGAGATCGATGCTGTCATGGTCATCGACGACAGGGTCCTGCTCGTCGATGGCTAAGGGATTCACGCTGTATATGGTCAAGGCTGTCATGAATGGCCGCAGCGACAAGGTGATCGAACTCGCCCGCACGAATCTATGGCGATAAGCGATCCAAATCCTGATTTCGGTCCAACCGCCCGCGCGGTGATGCTCGCGATTAAGCGCTACACCGGCGAGTTTGTTGATCGATCGCCTGTCTCGCTACATGTCAACTTCTAGCTGCTAATGCGCGCCAGCGTGGCTCGGAGCGCGGTTCGCTCTGCGATCAAGGCAAGAACGCAACGATGGAGCGACCGGTATCTTTCAGGCAATAAAATCCCTATCTGCAATAAGTTTAAGGGGGCAAGTGGAGTTGATCGATCGACTTGAAGTCTGAGCCGACCGTGAAGCGGCCATGCGACGCACCCGGCGCCGCTCGAACGACGGCCTCCGTGAGGCGACCCGTGTTGCCATGGCGACAACGGCCTGACTTTGTAGGGTCTCCGGCACATAAGTTTTAACTATGAATAATATAATTACAAACGATTTTGTTTATCGGCAGGGGGAAGTTACGCTGATTCAGAAGAGAGGATCAGCCCAATGCCCATCATTAGCTGTGATATCCGCAATGGAAGAACGAAAGAGCAAAAGCACCAGCTCGCGATGCAGTTGACGCAAGCGGTTGTGGAGGCCACCGGGGTGAATATCGACAATATTTTCGTGGTCATGCGCGAAATGCCGGGATTCAATTTCGTCGATGCCGGCGAGCATGTCCCGGATTATGTGCCAGGCCCGGACGGAGTGGATCTGGCTGGCCACGAGCAGATCAAGAATCGCAAGGAAAGAACACAACACAGCTAACTACTGCAGCTCATAAAGAGGAGAATCGAGAATGCCATTTATCACGTGCGATCTGGAAGAAGGCCTCTCGGAATCCGAAAAGCAGGTGCTGGTGACCAGGATGACAGAAATCACCCACCGCTGCATCGGATCGGCGATGGAGCACATCAACATTGTCCTGCGCGAACATCCGGCCAGCAATATCGGAGAAGCCGGGCAAGCCGGACGCGCCCTGATTTCAAGTCGCGGGAAGGCTGGGTGATCGGCTGTAGCGTAGAGCTGCCGCAATTGGGAATTCGCTGTCAGAACATGTGAGTCTTGCAGCGAATGACCAAGTAGAGCGGCGACAACCTCAACGTCGATACATTGCTGATCACCGGCGTTGGCATCCGTTCTGCTGGGCGGGCGGTAAATCGGCCGGCGGCCAAGCCATTCGGCGAAAAGGTGATGCGGCTCCAGAACCGTCAGCGAACCGTGACCGGCCCTAGCCGGGTAATGATGAAGCCGACTTTACACATCTTACCGCGGCATGTTCGATAATGACGCGTATATGAGGTAGCGGTCGCCGAATGCTAAGCATACACAGGGTTTGCGGAGTTTCGCAGAAGGAGGAAAAAATGGCTCTCAAAGGTCAACCGCGCGACATGAACAAGTGGCGAGAAGTGCTCCTCGACCCCAGCGTTCATTTTCCTGGCGAGTCGAGCGAGTACCGGCGCGCGCGCAACGAACTCTTAGAGGCGGAGGCAGAACTGAAGCGGCTGAACGAGCAGGTCGCCGCCAAACGCCGGGCGCTCCCTGCAGGCGGCCTCATCAGGGAAGACTACGTCTTCGAATCCGCTGCCGATGGCAGCAAGGTGAAGTTCTCGGAGTTGTTCGCACCAGGGAAGGACTCGCTGGTCATCTACAACATGATGTTCCCGCGCTGGTCGGAAGACAAACGAGCGGGCGCCCCGGGGGGCAAGACAGCCGAGCTGCCGATTGTCGAGCAGCCGTGCCCGTCATGCACCTCGGTGGTCGACGGACTCGAGGGGGCCGCCTTTCACGTCGCCGAGCGGACCAACCTTGTCGTGATCGCGAAGACAAGCCCCGACCGACTCGCCACCTACGCACAAGAGCGCGGTTGGCGCAACCTGCGGCTCCTGTCATCGCGCAACAACACCTTCAACCGCGACTATCATGCGGAAACGCCGGACGGCGTGCAACTCGCGGTCTTGCATGTGTTCTCACGCGATCAGAGCGGGATCCGCCACCACTGGGCAAGCGAGGGGATATTCAAGCGCGGCGACACCAGTCCCCTCGACCCGGTTTGGGCAATCTACGGCATTCTCGATTTGACGCGCGAGGGGCGTGGAGATAGCGCCGCCTATCCCAACCTGCAGTACTAGAAGTCCTCGAATTCTCGCCTGTTTTCGTTTCGGGCGAACCCCGCACCGGGGTTACTCGCACTCGGAACCCAGCTTGGCGATCCGCATCTGAATATGAACGCGCCGGCAAACATCCACCCTGTCATCGCCTATTCCGACAGCGACGTTGTGCACTGGCTGACAAGCTGCACCCACGACGAGCCCTTCATAGACAATATTTTCGGTGAGCTGGGTGTCCGGCTCCAGCGAATAGGCATTCCCGTGAAGCGGGCGTCGCTTCATGTCTTGATCCAGCATCCGCAGTGGCTTGGTACCCGGATTACGTGGGCCGATGGGATGCGCGAGGCCGTAATCGAGCGAGTCGATCATGACGTCAGGGGCCGACCCGAATACATCAATAGTCCCGCCAACGAAATCTATGACGGTGCCGTCGAGGTGCGCGAGAATCTCGAACGGGATCCCTCGTTGGGCCGCAAGCACGCCGTCTATGACGAGATGCGGGCGAAAGGCCTGACCGACTACGTGGCGTGGCCGCTATACCATACGCTCGGCAAGCGGCATCTCGTGACCTTTGCAACCGACCGGCCCGGAGGGTTCGACGACGCGCATATCGCTGCCCTGTTGAAACTGTTGCCAGCCCTAGCGCTGGTTAGCGAGATCCGTGTCAAGAACCGGCTGGCGCGAACGCTGCTCGAAACCTATGTGGGGTCGCATGCCGGCGAACTCATTCTAGCCGGCGCCACCAGGCGCGGCAGCGGGACGACGGTTCGTGCCGCCATCATGATCTGCGATCTACGTGACTTCACCGGGATCTCCGATAACTGGCCGCGCGACGATGTCATCGACCTTCTGAACGACTATTTCGACGCGATATCTGAACCGATTGCGCGACATGGCGGGGAAGTACTGAAATTCATGGGCGACGGTCTGCTCGCCATTTTTCCGCTGAGCCAACCCTCGGCCTGCGCAAATCTGCTTTATGCCGTAACCGAAGCCCGTCAGGCGATGGCCGCTCTGAACGAAAGAAACGGCGAAACCGGTCGCGCGCCGCTGAATTACGGCATAGGCGTCCACGTCGGAGACGTCATGTACGGCAATATCGGGTCGCGCACCCGGCTCGACTTCACCGTCATTGGTCCTGCGGTCAACATGGCTTCGCGTCTCGAAGCCCTCACCAAACAATTGGGGAGGCCGGTGCTGTTGTCCCGTGCGTTCGCCGACTTCGTCGAAAGCGAGTTCGCTCTCGAACGCGTCGGCGAATATCCGGTGCGCGGCTTCAACGACCCAGTTGAGTTGTTTGCCTATCACGGCTGAATGCCGCTCGACCTCCAAGTGCTGGGTCGCACGTGTAGGCCGCCGCCGGCTGCGTCACCATCAAGATCAGGATCAAATAACCCGCGTCTACTGCAGGTCAGTTAGCGCGGCCGCCTTCGGTCGACGTGCCGAGCTGTCTGCATCCGTCCGGGCCGCTGGCGGCGATGTGCCCGCCGAGTTCGAATATCCCGTGACCGGGAGCGGGCGAAGACTTGCATCTGATAAACCTAATTTATCCAAACGATAAAAACATACGATTTGGGTATGCTGACGTAGTGATTAGCTTCAGGCAAGACGGCCAACGCAAGCATGTTGACTACCAAAATAGTTGCATATGCTTATAAGTGCTCGGCAGGCGCTGTGCTCAATCAAGGAAATGAACGATGAAGATCACGTACCTTCTCGCGGCCCTACTGCTTATGCCATCTTTCGCGACCCACGCCATGGCTCATGTGGGAACCGGCAAAGCCAGCAATCGAGCGCATGCCGACACTCGGCTGGCATTTGGCAGTCGGCTGCAGGGATACAGGATCGTAGGCCGCCAGATCGTAACTCCGGCCTGGAGTTTTGCCTGCATGAACGACCAAGGCCCGCAACAGTGCGAGGAGCCCATGTGGGTTTACGGGAGCCCCGACTATCTCGCGCAATTTAGAAATTCATTTTGACATGGAGCCGCGCGTGAGGTGCGAACAAACAGGCCTGCACGATCGAGGCGACAATCGATGGTTTCGCGAGCTCTGTCGAGTTGCTGAGTTGCTTGAAATGGCGAGCGGAAAGCGCGGACAACACTACTTGCGGGTCCTACATCGATCCGGGCTTGCGGCCGAGGCGACCAGCGCTGCACAGAGTGACGGCTGGCGTTTGAGATGGTCCCAGCTTTTCGAGAAGCGGCCGCTTGACGGCCCTGGTCCGTTGTAGGGTGCGCTGTTCAAGCGCAGTATGAAAACATCCGATCGCAGATGCAGGAGAAGGAGAGCGAAGTTGAAAGGGTCTTTGACGCTGGGCGTCGCAGCAATTTCCTGCGCAGCCTCCTTCCTTTCTGAAGCGCCGGCTGCGGCGAGGGACCATGAGTACTGCCGCCGAGACATTACCTCATACATGCTACAGTGCGGCTTCGACACGTTGGCGCAGTGCCAGGAGATGTCCTTCGGACGCGGCGCCGATTGCTTCCGGAATCCGTCGCTCGGCAGTGCGGCCGACACATATGCCTACGCGCCGGGTGTCAGCAAGACGTATGCCTATGCCCCGCATCGCCCGAAATAACATCACAGTCATGTCAAGACGAAGCTTATTGGAAGTCCAAGCAACGCTGCCAGCGAAAGATGTTCAGCGCTTTACTATGATTTGTGGAAGTTTGTCGCAAGCTCGCCGTCGCAACAAAAAAGCCGTTAGATTGCGCGCTAGTTTACGCTGGCACTTTTTCAGCCGGTTGCGCGCAATCGGCGGTCTTGGGACTGCGCCTTATCTTGCCGCATCACCGCGCGGGCTGGCTGGTCTTCCGAATGAAAATCTGGCCTGCTGCGCCGCTGACGTAGCGAGAGGGCAAATTTGACCGCCGACAGGAGGCTATAAACATGAGAACGAGCGGCTGGTCTGCGCAACAATACGACGTTCCGGCGATAGTGTGTTAGAGGGACACAAGCCTTACAAAATGAATTGCGGCCTTGCGCACTACGGCTGCAGCGATCGTGGATGCACCTTCGCGGATGAACATCGTCATCACTTCAGGTTGGAATTTTGGCGCGGGCGCCTCTTCAAGGACGGGGCGGCGGCTATAGCGCCGGACCCCGCCTGAATTTCTCTGCCGGAAACGCGCCAAGCGCGGAGCTGAGGCCAAAGCAATCCGCGACCGATCTCCCGAACGGAACATTAATTCATCGTCTCGAAAGCAAGCGCGATGCCCTGGCCACCGCCGATGCACATGGTGACGATCCCGCGCCTGAGGCCGTCACGACGCATCGAATGTATGAGGCGGGTTGTCAGCACCGCGCCGGTGGCGCCGATCGGATGCCCGTGGGCAATCGCGCCACCCTCAATGTTGACGACGTCTGGCGAAAGCCCGAGCTCGTGCGTGACGGCAATGACGATCGCGGCGAAGGCCTCGTTAATCTCAATGCGCTCGATATCGCCGAGCCTCCAGCCGGCCCGGTCCAGCGCTTGACGGACGGCCGGGATCGGCCCGAGCCCGAACATGCCGGGCTCGACAGCGGCAATGCCATAGGCGACTAGCCGCGCTACAGGTGCAAGGCCGCGTGTTTCGGCCCAATTTCGGTCCGCCAGGACAACGGCGGCCGCGCCGCTGTTCACACCGGGGGCATTGCCGGCAGTGATCGTCCCTGCCTCGCGGAATGCTGGCCTCAGCCCGGCGAGTGTCTCAAGCGTCGTCTGCGGTCGATTGTGCTCATCCTTCTCGAATACCGTCGCGCCTTTGCGACCGGGGATCTCGACCGGAACGATTTCGTCCTTAAATTTTCGCGCTTCCTGCGCTGCGGAGAAACGTTGCTGCGAGCGAAGCGCCCATTCGTCCTGCGCGGGGCGTCCGATCTGGAATTTCGCAGCGAGATCCTCGGTGTGCCAGCCCGAGTGCTCGTTCGAAAACGCATCGTTGAGGCCGTCGCGCAACATACTGTCGTAGAGCTGGCCGTCGCCCATCCGATGGCCCCACCGTCCACGCGCTATGAGGTAGGGGGCGAGATCCATGTTCTCCATGCCGCCGGCGACCGCAACGTCAACCGCGCCCAAGATGATCTCTTGCGCGGCGGAGATGATGGCCTGTGCGCCCGAGCCGCAGACACGGTCACCGTCATCGCCGGCACCGACACCGGCAGACCGCCATGGATCGCCGCCTGCCGTGCCGGGTTCATCTTAGTGCCGGCCTGGATGACATTGCCCATAGCTACGGTCTCGACCTCGTCGGGCTTGAGCCCGGCGCGCTCGATGGCCGCTTTGATCGCTGCGGCGCCGAGATCGGTGGCCGCGATCTCTTTGAGGCTTCCGCCGAAGGTCCCGATTGCCGTTCGGACCGGGTTTGCGAAGATAACTGAGCGTGGTGACGTCATGTTGAGAACTCCATTGCCGAGGTGCCAAAGCAGGCGGGCAGTTATTAGCATATGCAACTATTCATGAGGTGATGGCATATGCACGTATTGTCAATCTGAAAACTGGAGTGGGATGCGGATGGCAGCCATGATCGCGATGCAAATGCATCAGCCCGTGGACCTACTCACTCGGAATACGTCGGAATGACCTTTGCGCAAAGTAGGGAACAGCTCCTTCAAGGCGGCGACGGGGAGGTAATCCCAACCAGCATTGAGGATCCATCGACGCCGCTCAAACCGTCAATCCTGCATTGGCCAATCTTGAAAACTTGAGAAATATGCATATGCTTGCATTGCAATCATGTTTGCAAACCTGAGGCCAAGAGATGAGGCATCGTTATCAACAAAAGGAGAAGGCGGGCAAAGTGGATGCCAGCCAGTGCAGTTGCACGTCCTTGCGCAAAGCGTCTCGGCGTGTATCGCAGCTCTACGATGCCATTCTTGCACCATGTGGACTGCGCACGACCCAGCGTGCCATTCTGAACCACATCTCGCGTGCGGGCACCCCCTCGGTCGGTGAACTGGCTGTGGATCTGGTCATGGATCGCGGCGCGCTGGCCCACAATTTAAAACCGCTGGAACGCGACGGATATGTGCGGCAGGAGGTGGATCCGCGTGACCGTCGGAATCGCGTCGTTAGCCTGACCGCGGAAGGCCGCGCCAAGTTGCGAGAGTCGGAGCTGCTATGGGCTCGTGCACAAAAGAAATTCGATAAGGCGTATGGGTCCGCTGCAGCCGCGACCCTACGCGAGGCGCTTTCTCTTATTGCTTCCGATAAGTTTATCGCCAGCTTCGAGGGAGCAGTC
This sequence comes from Bradyrhizobium erythrophlei, assembly GCF_900129505.1. Lineage (NCBI taxonomy): Bacteria > Pseudomonadati > Pseudomonadota > Alphaproteobacteria > Hyphomicrobiales > Nitrobacteraceae > Bradyrhizobium > Bradyrhizobium erythrophlei. The sequence goes on from NZ_LT670818.1 coordinate 4,950,609, forward strand.
TGATCGGCAAGTCGGACGTGAGCAGCACTAGAATGCGGTATCGCTTCGGTGACCACCACACCTGGGTAAGCCGTCTTGCAATCGCCTATTCGCTTTGTTGCGGTGACGTTGTCCGCGAGAGAGGCGGCGGCTCTTGAGCGATGGTAATCCTTGCTGAAGCTTCGCCGGCTCGAAGCATCGACAAAGCCGTAGTGTCGTGTCGTCTGCCAGGGCCTGCAGATTTGTTACCAGCATGCTTCCAAGCGAGACCTTCTGGTGTACTATCGGGGTTTGGACCTAGGGCGCGTTGATGAAGTAGAGGTCGGTGGCGTCTCCGCGGCGTCGACCAATCGCCAGACCAGAACTGCCGAAACCAACATGAACAGTGCGCCGGCCAGAAAGAGGGCACGATAGCCGCTCGCAAAGCTCGACAGCGCAAGTGACTTGAGCGTCGAGGCGTCATAACCGACGAGAGTCGCACCGGAAAGCTTTCCCGCTGTTATATCGCGAACCAAAGCCGCTCGATCGGCAGTGGAAATCATGGGCAGAGCATCCGCCACGACCGCGGCAACACGAGTGTAAAGTATCGCTCCCAACGCGGCTATGCCAACCACGAGACCGGTGAAGCGCACCGTGCCCGAAACGCCGGAGGCCATCCCCGAACGCTCTCGTGGAATAACCGTCATCCCGACCTTGGTAGTTTCACCGTTAAGCAGGCCCGCGCCGATCCCAGCAATGGTCATTCCACCGATCATTGGACCGTACCCAAGGTGCTGTACCGCCAGCGCAAGCGCGAATAGGCCCAGGCAGACCAGCAACAAGCCAGCCGTGAGGAGATCTCGACCCGAAAAGCGGTGCGCGAGATAATGAGTGACGATCCGTGGCACGACAAACATTGGAATAACCGTTGGGAGCATCATTAGTCCTGCGCTCGCAGAAGCGTGACCAAGGCCGCTTTGAAGAAAGATCGGAATGAAGGTCAGCATCGTCAGCATGCCGGCCGAGAAGGAGAACTGCGCAAGGTTGGCGCCGATATAGGTCGGTTTGCGGAAGTAGGAAAGGTCAAGCATCGGCCGGGCTTCTTTGCCCTCGACGAGGATAAAGAGGGCGAAGAGAATCACCGCGCCGACGCCTTCACCAAGAATCCACGGATCGGTCCAGCCACGATGGTTGCCCTCGATAAGCGCGAGCGTCGTCAAGAAAAGCCCGCCACTGAAGCAGGCTACGCCCGGCAGATCGATCTGCATGGCGTCGGGGTCTCTAGAGGACACGACGACACGGATGATTAGCGCGATCAAAATCGCGCCGATGGGAAGGTTGATATAGAAGGCCCACTCCCATCCGAAACTCTGCGTGATCAGTCCTCCCACGACAGGACCCAAAGCGGCCCCGATTCCGACTACCGATCCCCAAAAGGAAAAAGCTCGGGCTCGGGCTTCGCCCTGGAACTCGTGGGAGAGAGTCGCCAGTGCGGCGCTGAGTTGCATGGCTGCGCCCGCGCCCTGCAGTGCGCGCGCGATGATGAGGACTGTGAGCGTTGGTGCAGATCCGCAGAGAAATGAAGCAAACGTAAATACTGACAGGCCAAGGATCAGCAGCCTTTTGCGACCGAAGCGATCAGCTAATGCGCCCGCCGGCAATAAAAGCGACGCGAAGCTTAGCACATAGGCTGTGATCACCCATTCGATTCCAGCAAAACTAGCGCCCAGAGAACGGGCGATTGCCGGCAGCGACACCGAGACGATGTTCGCGTCGAGCTGTATCATGAAAGAAGGCGCTGAAGTGCAGATCAACACGTACAACGCATGGCGATCGGCTACGTGCACGCTTCGGGGTGGCGATGCGATTTGATCCATCGGATGTCTTTGCCTTTAGATTGCAGGGGCTTGGCTCGAGGAATAATATATGCATATGCTAATAATCATATGCACATGCTAATAATTGGTCAAGGCGTGCGGCGCGAGAGCGATGAGGAGCAGGGTTGATCTGCGCGCAACGCCTCCCGTTCGGACCGTCCCTTTCGTTTTGGCAGCGACAAAGGAGCCCGGACGGTAATCTCTGCGGCGATACCTGGAGGCGCCCCAGGTATCTGTTCGTCCTTGGCGAACCCACGCGACTATATTGCCGTTTGAAATGACTCAAGCATTAGATCAACGGAGGCTCCACGCACGCATGCATTAGAGCCGTAGGCGCGCCGTTTTGTAGAACGTGGAGCCCGGACCATGAGCGGACTCCTCCGCGCCGGTGAGGGGCCGTCACAGTTTGAAATTTTCTTTGGTTGTGCCGAGCTTCTGAAGGTAGTCTTGAAGAGGTCTAGGCAGATTATCGTACCACGTCGCTTCCTCGCCTGGCCTTGGTAGCACATGGCCGTACTCAACCATATCAGTCGGTGCAAGGTTGCAGAGGTAAACCCAAATGTTCTGTCTCTCGACTCCCGTGATACGCCCGACCTCTTCCATCATTCGCAACATCATTGCCCTCCGCTGCGCGTCCGTTCGTCCTGCGCGAATATCGCCTCTTATCCAAATCTGCCCCGATACGCGCGCGCACCCAAGGAAGCGTTGGGTCGGCGTTTTTTCTTCGATGACGACCTGCACGAAGTAGGTCGGTGCCCCAGTCTCTTCGCTGTGAATCCGCGACAGAGCTTCCGCTATTGCTGCCTTTTGACCAGCCTTCGGCTAACGAACAAACGTAGGTTGGCATTGTGATTTCTCCTTGGCTGAGCGCGATGCGAGCGCCGACTGATCAAGCCGCATCGCCGTTCTTACAAAATGTGCATATGCAGGTAATAATCAAGGAGGGCTTGGTGATCAGAGTACGGATTTAAGTTCCTGGCGGTTCAGGTCCTCGAGCGCTTCTCAGTGCTCGTGCCAAATCAACGATCGGTTGGGGTGGGGGTGACTTCCTTCGATCATCGGTGGAACAGCCTCGCCTCGGCTTCCTCTTTCAATTTGTTTAGCGTGGCGGAGAGCGCCGAACTCCCATACGGCGGACCAAATTGCAGCCTCCTTGAAGCCGCCGGTCTCGCCACCCGGCGCAACGGTGGAGAGATAGAAAGCGGGGTCTATAAAAGCAGTTTATCTGGCCCATCAAAACATAATATTTGAATTATAAGTGGCGGGTGGGTAACTGAGCAAAGAAAGCGGCTAATAGCTGACCCGTCACGTAAGTGGCAGGTTTTGGTTTGATCCCACAGCTTGGAGAACGTCATGCCGTATCTGCACCTCAATTTACCTGGCCGCTTCCCGGCTGCCCAAAAGCGCGAATTGGCGGTTCGTCTTTGTCGCCTCTACGCCGATGTCATGCAGACACAAACATGGCGCCCCAATATCGGCATCGCCGAACTTGGCGAAGATAACCTGTTTCACCTCCGTCCCCACGGCCTGGAACCCATCGTGATGGTGCTCGTCGAATTCCGCGCAGGACGTCCCAACGAGTACAGGCTAATGCTCGCGGATGGCATCGTAGATGCATGCGTGGAAATTCTGGGAGTACCTCGACGATGGGTACTGATCGAGTTCACGCCACATAAAGGCGAAGAAATCTACCGAGATGGAAAGTGGGTAGCTGATTGGACGCCGGACGAGCGCGCGCCGCTTTCAGCGACCTAAACTCGAAGCAGAAAGGCGTGGCATGCCGTTTTATCAGTGTATAGCGCCAATTGGCGTGATCACCACCGACATGAAGCAGGAAATCGTCGACGAAATTACGCGGATTCACTGCGCGGCGACCGGCGGCCTTCCGCGCTTCGTGCAGATACAATTCGACGAAGTGAACCCTGAGAACGTCTTCCAGGACAGGAAGTTGTCCTCTGCAATCCGGCTTCATGTGCGGATGCGAGCTGGTCGGCCGGCTGAAGTACGACATCAGATGTTGACAGACTACACGAACCTTCTGAGCAGGGTCACGGGCGTTCCGATCGTCGACATCATGATCGGCATTGTCGAAACGTCTTACGAGAACGTCATGGAGTCGGGCCTGCGTTTGCCCGCGCCGGGCGACGAAGAGTCATGGAAGGCGAAATTCGCTAACATGTAAACGACCCACTCGGTCATCGACGACTCGAGCCTCGAGCCATTCCGAATTTAGTCTGTGCTTCTTAGGCGGTTGGTTGGTGGAGATCACAATGAGACGACGGCTTCTCGGTTCAGTGCTGCATGCCGGGCAGGCATTGGATCTATTCGCGACGGAACAGCATGAATGGGGCACGACGGAAATTGCCGAGGCCTTGGCGCTTCCTAAGTCCTCCGCGTACGCGCTCTTGGCTTCTCTCGCCGAGATCGGCTTGCTGGAACGGACGCCAGATCGCCGTTTCCGTCTTGGACACAAGCTCCTTGGGTTCGGCGAGGCCGTGCTGGCAGGGAGCGAAGTCTTCAGCGCCACGCGGGACATGCTGAACGAACTGATGCAACGGCTCGGCCGTTCAGTCTATCTGGCGGTTCGCGACGGTCATCATGTGGTCTACATCAATCGCATGCAGGGTCCGAGTTCCGTGCCGGCGTCTCTTGGGAGTGCCGGGCCGACGTTGCCGATGCATGCCAGTGCCGCCGGAAAGATCCTGCTTGCACACGTTCCAGAGGTTCAGGTGAGGCGGATTCTTGATGCCCGCAGACTGGATCGCTTGACCCGAACGACTATTACCAACGAGGCGGCTCTAGTCGCCGAGCTGAAGGCGGTGCGGCAGCAGGGATACGCGTTGAGCAACGGCGAATATGTCCCCGAGCTCTACTGTATGGCTGCGCCGATTCATAACTGCGATGCCGATGTTGTCGCGGCAATTGGCATCGGCGCAACGGCGGCCGACTTCGAGATGAATAGGGAGAAAATGGTACGCGAAGTCATGCGCGCCGCTCAACTTGCCTCGCGTGAGCAGGGCTGGCGGCCTCGTCAGACCGCCTGAACCTCGCCGGCAGCTGAGCTAGATTGTGTTGACAGGATAATCCGGGGTACGGCCTTCCAAGACCGCGCGGACTTGTTCGGCGGCCTTGCGCTGGAGTTCGACGAGCGCTTGTTCCGAGTAGAACCCCAGATGAGGCGTCACAACAAGGTTTGGTACATTGCTTATAGCTGTGGAATTCGCCCCAGGTGGTTCAGTTTCGAGCACGTCGAGGCCCGCACCACCGAGAGTGCCGTCGCGGAGTGCTGCGACGACCGCCTCATAATCGACAAGCCCGCCGCGCGAGGTGTTCACCAACACAGCGCCGGGCCGCATGGTTGCTAGGCGTTCGGCATTGACCATGTGCCGGGTCTTCGGAGTAAGCGGGGCATGAAGCGAAACCACGTCCGATTCTTTGAATAAAGTATCGAGGTCGACAGCGCGGGCGCCTCCGTGACGAACGGTTTCGTCTGATACAAACGGATCGGAAACGATAATTTCGTAACCAAGCGCCCTTGCACGATGGGCAAGCGCTCGGGCGATACGGCCGAAACCAACCAAGCCCAGTATCTGCCCACGCTGGCGATGAAGCGGTCGAAGCGACTTCACGTTCCAGCCACCGCCGCGCGTCTGATCCAGACCGCGAATGATGCCACGCGTGAATGCCAGGATCAGGGCCAGGCCGTGATCTGCAACCTCTTCGATACAGTAATCCGGGACGTTCGTGATCTGGATGCCGCGCGAGGTCGCGACTTCCAAGGGGATCGTGTCAACCCCAATGCCATACCGTGCTATGATCCGGCAGTTTTTCATGGCTTCGACGATGCCGACGGAGAGGGGACGGTAGCAATTCAGTACTGCGTCGGCATCGCGAGCCAGCTTCAACAGCTCGGCATCATTGATTGAACCAGCCTCTCGCAGCGTACCGATATCCTTGAGAACCGCATTTTCGGGATCGAGATTTGGAAAAACATGGTCAGTAACCAGAACCGTCTTCATGAACGAGCTTCCTCTGTGGTGAGCGTGTTGGTCAGGACGCCAAGCCCGGTAATGTCGACCGCGACCTCGTCGCCAGGCTTCAGCCAAACCGGTGTCTTTTGGCCCATCTGAACGCCTTCCGGTGTGCCGGTGCTGATGACATCGCCCGGCTTCAGCGTGGCGTACCGACTGAGGAAAGCGACGATCTCGGCGACACTGAAAATCATGTCACTCGTCCACGAGAGCTGGCGGACCTCGCCATTGACCTGGCACAGCACTCTGAGAGCCTGCGGGTCAGGAATGTCGTCGGTCGTGACGAGATATGGGCCTAGCGGCAGAAATCCGTCGAGCATCTTGCCGATCATCCATTGGCTGGTGGCAAGTTGGGCGCTGCGGGCCGAAAGATCATTCGCGCAGCAATACCCCGCGACGAAGTCCAATGCCCGATCGACCGATACGTCGCGCGCCTCGCGCCCGATTACCAACCCAAGTTCGGCTTCATAGTCGTATTCGACGTCAACGGTGGGGAGCGCGATGCGTTCGCCGGAGGCGCTCAAGCTATTCGCAAACTTTCCGAAGATCACCGGCGTCGTGGGGATCGGCATGTTGGCCTCGATCGCATGACGGCGATAGTTGAGCCCGACGCAGATGATCTTCTCGGGCGTCACGACAACTGGAGCAAGGCGCAAGCTCTTGATCGGGACGAGCCGACTGGCTGGCGCTCGCAATTTCCCCGCCAGCGCCGAGATATCGCTCAGGGCGACAGGGGCCGGCCCCTGCCAAAGGTTCGAAGCTGATAGGTCTTCAATACCGCCATCACGAACGAGACCAGCTTGGACGCCTTCCGAACCATAAAAATTGACGAGCTTCATGGTTTCACCCACCCCATCCACGCAGGAATTCTCGCAGCTCCTGATTCACGCGTTCCGGCTGTTCTTCTTGGGGGAGGTGTCCGCACTCGGGGATCGCGACTCCACGTACGTTGCGCGCCAATCCCTTCCAAACCTCCAGCACGTCAAATTCCTTGCCGACAAGTTCGAAGTCGGAGCCCCAGACTGCGAGCACCGGACAGTCGATTAGATTGTCCTCATCCTCGATGTCCTGTTTCAGATCGATCGGCCCCGCGCGATAGTCGTTGAACGCTCCCCGTAAGGCACCAGGCTGGGAATAAGCACGGACGTATTCGGCGACGGCGGCCTCTTCGATTGCGCTGGGGTTGTAGCACCAGGTGCTATAGAAATGACGGAGGAAGATCTCCTCCCGTCCCCGGATCAGCGCTTCAGGCAGATGCGGGACCTGTTGGAAGTAGAAGAACCAATAGAGCTTCGCGAGCTTCGCATCCGTCGCGTTGAAGACGACGCGGGTCGGGATGTTGTCCAGCACTGCAAGACGATCGACCATGTCCCGGTGATCTTTTGCGAAGCGTGTCGCGACCCGAGCGCCGCGATCGTGGCCGACGAGTGCAATACGCTCGTAACCGAAATGAGCGGCAACCTGCCGAACGTCTTCCGCCATCGTTCGCTTGTCGTAGCCGATATCGGGTTTGTCGGTGTCGCCGTACCCGCGCAAATCGGGCATGATTACGTGATAGTGGTGGGCTAGTTCAGGCCATTGCTTGCGCCACGCGTACCAGGTCTCAGGATAGCCATGAAGCAGGACGACCGGTGCGCCCCCTCCCGCTTCTGCGACATGCATTCGGATCCCATTAACGGCAATGGTATGGTGCTTTGGATTCGGTGTCATCTCAATACTCATCTTTATATTAGGAGGCGGAACGGAGCGCCTCGTTCTCAGGGGGCGTTGCTCGGTTTCTGCTCCGAACGGGGCTCTCAGTCCCAGAACTCGCCGTTCTGCGGCAGCTTCGCGAAATCGCCAGCGTCGTGGCAGAGAAATATCGGCACGCCGCTCCGCTCAAACTGTTTCATACGCATCCGCGTCATAGACATAGCGCTCGTGCTCCAATCCCAAGGCATGGGAACCATGTTGTCGAAGCCGCTGCGCTGGTGACCAGTATCCGCAGCCATACAGATCCGTCCACGGTGCGACAGATTGATGAGCAAAACCTGATGTCCGGGAGCGTGACCGGAGGTCTTCAGCAGCCGCAGCGTGCCGTCCCCAAACAGGTCGAAGTCACCATCAATTTCGAGAATGTTTAGCTTCCGGATGTCACGAAAGTCGTTCTGGCAATAGACCGGGCTCGTCCAGGCGTCCGGCCACATGGCGTACCGGATCTCATCGCGTTGAACGACGTGGACGGCACCAGGAAAATACGACATGCCACCGGCATGATCGAGATGCAGATGGGAATACAGAACGTAACGCACGTCGTTTGGCTTGATTCCCAACTTCTCCAATTGAGCGTCAATAGCGTGCTCACGTTTGAATGCATGCGGACCAAACGCGATGGCTACATTTGCTCCCCAATAAGCGTCTCGTTGGTCCGGATCCGCAACCATACCGTTGATGCCAGTATCCCATAGCACAACGCCATGGTTCGGATGGACGATCACAGCCGCGGTTGTTGGAACATCAAGGCGGCCTGGTGCAAATGCGACAAGAAGGTTGGCATCAACGCTAAGCGGTCCAACGTTCATTGCGCTCATTCGAAGATCAGTCATACACTCTCCGAGTCATTTTCCGTTGGCGAAGCGCGAAGCATCTGCCGTTTGGAGCTGGGGACGCGCCGGGCATAGCCTTTCGCGCAGAGGCGATCGGGTAGGCTCGACAACCTTTCTACGATCTACCAACGGGGTCGGTCTCACCGACGTTCGGCATTGCCGAACATCAGCGAAATAAAATCCGCTCTTCAGGGTTGCGAAGCGTGACGTCGGAGGAATGAGCGGCAATCAATCGTCGTTACGGACCCGTCTGGCGGAAGCAAGTGCAAAAACGGCAAAACTTCCTGCGCAGTCGAGCGAACGCTGCGGCTAACGAAGGTCAGCCATGTTTGGCGGGTTCGCTGGGACCGACACTTCCCGCGGCCGCTTACCGCGTGACGGATATGCGTTTTGGGCCCAAGCGAGATCTGGTAGGCCGGACAATCGACGAGGGGGTTCGAACTTCCCGATCGGATGATGCCCAGTTGTGCGTGGTGGCAAAGGCAACGACCCGATCGAGTCGATCGTCCGCAACGTCCTCGTTCCAATGCAAGGAGATTACGCGAAATGCTTCGAAATCACGAACTGGGACTTTCTTCACGTTGGGCGCATCGAAAATCGATGGCATCAGCGCGACGCCCATGCCGGCTCCCACCAATGCGAGGGCGCGATCGTCCTGATCTGTCTTATAGACTACCCGCGAACGTATTCCGCGCTCCGCCAAGAGCTTCGTTGTACCTTGAAAGGTTTCACAATGAGATCGAACGATGAACGGCTCGCCACTCAGATCGGATAATTGGACACTTTCGTAAGAAGCAAAGCGATGGTTGAGGCTAACGACCAGTCCATAATCTTCCCTTAGTAGCTCGACAGAGCGCTGCCCGGGTTCGCTCGCCACTTTTGTGGAGATGCATGTCAACAACTTGCGGCCCGCGAGTTGAGCATGCAATTGTTCTTGCGTTCCATCGACAAGCTCAATCCGCGTTTCTGATAGCTCGCGTTGCAAGGTTTCTATGAGACGCGCGAGTTGCGTGGACGGCAACGTGCGCAGCACTCCGATCCGGAGAGGCCGGTCGGCGACACTTGCGCGAAGCTCAGCCTTCACTTTGTTGCAAGCACTTAGAACCTCCTGAGCTGTTACATGAAATCGACGACCAGCTGGGGTCAGAGTGACTGCTTTCGGCGATCGGTGGAACAGCTTCGACCGAACTTCTTCTTCGAGCTTCGCTATCGAAGCGGAGAGCGCAGGCTGCGATACGGCCGCCCTAATTGCTGCCTTTGTGAAGCTACCGGTCTCTGCGACCGCGGCGAAGTGTCGGATCTGATAGAGTTCCATGGCAATAGACCAAATTTATGAGACTCGCGAAAAGCTAGGAATTCATTTATGTCAAGTCAAGGATCAGCCTTGGGAAGATGGCCAAGCCAAACGCGGTCTGCTCGCCATCTCGGTCACCATCTAGAAGGCTGACTACGTGGCTCAACCTGCACCGTCGCGGTCAAGCCGGCGACCAGGCGCACGCCGTTGGGTACGTTCGTAAGCTCGATTCGCACAGGCACCCGCTGGGCCAAGCGCACCCACGTGAAGATCGGGTTGACCTCGGCAAGACCCTGCTGGTTGGGTTGCGCGTTCGCGACGTTGATGCCGCGGGCGATGCCAACGACCTCGCCGGTGACAATTTTGCTACTCCCCATCAACTTGATCTTCGCAAGATCGCCGTCACGGATGGACGCAAGTTGCGTTTCCTCGAAATAGGCATCGACCCAATAGGAATCTGCATCAATAACGGAAATTACGTTCTGTCCAACGTTGGCATAATCTCCCTTTTGTGCCAGGAGATTGGTTACCCATCCATTCACCGGCGAACGAATCTCTGTGCGCTCGAGATTAACTTTCGCCCGATCCAATTGGGCAATAGCCTGCCGATGTTGCGCGTGGGTCGCCAATGCGATTGCTTCATGGCTCTGCCTATCTTCGATCGTCTCGGCTAGATCGCTCAGCTTGCGCCGGCGTTCCGCCTCGGTTTGTGCGTTTTCAGCGGTAGCCTTGGCCTGCAGTACGCTCGCTTCTGCAAGGTCAATAGCTATCCTGTAGTCGGTCGGATCGATGACCATCAACATATCGCCCTTGCGCACGAACTGGTTGTCGCGCAGCGGCATCTCCACAATGCGCCCCGATACCTCTGGCGCCATCGTGACGACATAGGCGCGGACCACGCTGTCACGCGTCCAGGGCGCGATCATATATGCGTCCCACATCGCGCGGCCCAGTAAGATAGCAATGCCAACTGTGGTGAGCGTAATGAACACCCGAACGATCTTGACGCGGCGCCGTCGCGCTTTGCCGCGAACAATGACGTTATTGGTGGCTCCCGTTTTTTCTGCAACCTGTAACATCCGACCTCAGCGTGCTATGACAAGTACCATCGAGGAAAGGGCGATTACGTAGATGGCAAGGGCGAACAGCGCCGGGTGCCATACATGACGCAGCAACCCGAATCGCCCGGACACCCTCAACAAAGCAAGCGTCGCGAGCCAAGCTATCAGCATCAGCATCGACATCGGCGCAACGTAGACGCCGAGTAGGTTAATTTCGGAAAACCTCAAGCAGACGCCCCTGTGTCGAAGTATGCATGGTGGTCGACGAGGGCGTCGCAGATCGCAAGGATGCGGCCGCGAGTACGTGCGGCGAGCCGAGTGTCGACTTGTTCCGTTGAGGCCAGGCGATGATCCAGCTGCCTGAGTTGAGCAATTGCGGCGGCGGTATTTCCCTCCGCAAATGTTTGCAGTGCGGCGTCAAACTGCAACTGCAACTCGAACGCAGCGGCATCATGACCAAGATGGATGATCTCAGCCCCCAGAAACGCGGCTGCCAAAAACTGCGCGCGCGCCAAAGGCTGGGCGCGTTCCGGTAATGCCGCGAGTCGACTGAATATGTGGCCCCGCCAATCTTCAGCACTTACTGAAAGACGATCCATTGCAAGGTGCCGCAGGTCGCGCAAGGTTAGGTTAAGAAGCCGCTTGGTTCGGAAGGATGAAGATAGAGGTGGCACGAGTAAAAACGACAGAGGCGCCACCGCGACGCCCACAAAGAGTCCCAGTGCAGAATTATAGAATTGCGCGGTGTCGTAGCTCATCTCGTTCGTGGGTTGGAGCACGCGCACAAAGATAGCGGTGCATATGACCAAAGCGGGATGCTGCCGAGTTGCGGCCATCGCAACGCCGAGCGGTATCAGAAAAGCAGCTAAGGCTATGCAAAAGGCGGGGAATGACTCAAGCCCTGGCAGCAGGGCGAACTTAATCGCCGCTGCGATGGGAATAACCGCCGTCGTACCTAGCGTGAATGCGGTGGCGTCGGCGTAGGCCAGTTCGGCTCGGGACGAAAGCAACAGAACTACAATTGCGACAAAGACGATCGCAGCGCCGCCGTCTGGCCAGGTGGTGAAGACCCAGAATAGCTCGGCCGCTCCGATCGCTAGGAATGCGCGGCCGGCACTGACGAGAGAAGGCAGCCAATCAGGAACGTAGATTTTGAAGCCGCGACGGCGAGGACACCGACGTGCTGGATCGGCCACAAGCAAGGCCATCGCCTCGAGCACCGCTGCGAACCCCACGAGAACACTTGCGGTCTGATCGGCAAGCAACCGCAGGGAGGCTGTGCTGGTCGGCAGGGCAATGAGCGTTCGGACTGCCGCCTCGCAACGGCTTCGCAGGGCGATGGGATCGGCTATCCAGAACGTCGCATCGCCAGCCGGCAGCCCGGAACACATTTCTTCTGGAATGCAGCGCAGAATGGCATTCGCTTCCTCGTTAGCGACCTCAGGTGGAGTTTTAATGAGGCGCACTGCAATGCTGCGCCAGGCGGCGAGTGAGGCAAACAGCCCGTCAATGGCGCCCTGCAAAACGGGCAAGTAATTGCGAATTGTTGAGGATTCGCCGATCGTCTCGTCGATCATCTTGTCAAGCACGGTGACCCGTCGAATGAGCTCTCGTCGGGCCGGTTGCTGCGCATCCCCGTCATGCGATCCGGCAAGTCTCAAACTGGTCCCAAATCGAGCAGCAATATCGCTTGATACCGCCGCAAACATCTCCGCAAGCCTTTCTGCGGCGTCGCGGAAATCAGTTACGGCGAGGACGGCACCCGCACACAAAATGCCGATCCAGACTTCGCTGGTGCGTGTGATGGCCAACATGAACACCTCGCTGCTTGCGCCGCCTGTTGCACCGAGTGTGTCGGTCCCTATTATTGCCGCAGTGTAGCCGGCGAGCGCCGCCGCGTAGGAGGCGAAGTTGCGGAACAGTGTGGCCGCGAATGCGCAAACCCCACCCCATAGCGCGAGGCCGATGAGAAAGCCGATGCGATTCTGGGGAAAGCAGGCCGTCAGCGCGACGATCATCGTAGCTCCGACGAGAGTTCCGATGAGACGGTAGCGAGACTTGCGCAGCGAGGTCCCGAGATATGGCTGACACACGATGGCCGCGGAGGCGCCCGCCCAGTAGGGATTGTCGAGCTCCAACCAGAACGCAACGAAGAGAGCAAGGCAAACGGAGGCCCACAGCCTGAAACCGAACAGCAGCGGTGGGGCCGCCGCCCGCGCGGCGTTCGCGAACGTCCTCTGCGATCTGCCACCTGCACTGCGTTCTGCCGTCACCACACTCCAATTAATTCCGTTTTCCATTGTTCGCGCTTCGTCGTCTTGCGCTCAAAATACTTATTGACTGCCCATAAAGGAAATACGTTGTTTCGATAAATGAGATAGACAGGAGTTATAGTTTGAATCTCGACTAGATCCGCCACGGTTTGAACGAAGGCCGCAATTGGGTCGCGATAGCACGCGCTCTGCGCTTTGATAGTAGCCATGACGGAAGAGGAGGTTCGATGAAGGGTGTTCCTCCCGAGGCGTCCCTCTCCCTCCGGCGGATCCTCGATTTTCATTTGACCGCGCAGAAGGTCCTAGCTGCTTGCAATAAAGCGGAGGCTGAGCTCCGGGCACGGTTGATAAATCGTATCTATTCCACCAATAGAAACATACGATTTCATTTATGACGACCTAGGACTTAGCTTTGTCGAGGAGCTGGGGCGAAGCAGCGTTGGCTTTCGTCAAGCCTTGTCAGCCGTCGTCATGATTGTCGTCGCACCATCTATCGTCGATGTCGGGCTTGCCGCGCTTTGTGTCGGCGGCGATTAGCAGCCTTCCCGGCTCGCGAGCCACCGCATCGAGGATGTTAGTTGAAATGGATAAATACCACGCCACCACGTTGTCGAGGGCCGTTACGACGAGGCAGGATCGCCAAAAGTCCAGCGCCATGCCTAGTTTACGGCGGGCGACAGTGAGGAGGGCGGGCACCGACAATGTTCTTCAACTCTCCGCATCTAACCGCCGTTTGAGCTGCCTCGGCGCCTGTTTCCGCTTCAGATCGCGCAGCGAGTTGGCCAAACCGTTCGCCGGCTCGGAAACATGTCCAAGGGATCTTGAAGCCACAACTGAGCAGAGGCAGGAAGGTCACTTGAGACGGACCGGTCCACAAACAAATGGATTGCTGCGCAGCAGGGTCCGATGGTCCCGGGCCGCTGACGATCGACCTGCGCGGCCAGGAGGCCGTTCCCTGCGCTGTGCCGCTTTTATGCGGAGGACGATTCTCAAACGGACCTTTCAAATATTTGGTGTGGTTGCCCTTACGATCCTCTTGAGCTTCGGATTCGTCTATCACCAGGCGACCAACTACATGGTCGCGCAACTGGATTCGTTGGTCACGGAGGAAGCCAATTTCATTGTCGGCGAGGCGCGGCAAGGCCGCATGGCCGCCTTCTATGAGCGGTTGCGACAGGACCCGCGCCGCGTCAAGCCAACAGGGTTGTTCGACGCCGCGGGAAATCGGCTCGCGGGTAATATCGGGAGCTTTCCACGCGGATTGCACGTCGATAGCGCTCCCCAGGATGCATCGGTTGTTCGCAACAGCTTCTCCGGGCGCGAGGAAGAATCCGTCCGCGCCATCGCACGCCGCCTGCCGAACGGCGAGACGCTCGTTGTAGCGTGGAGCACCAATTACAACGAGCAAACCGCCGAGGTCGTGAAGCGAGGCCTGGTCTTCGGCCTGCTTCCTGGATTCGGACTCGCACTCTTTGCAGCGGTAGTCCTTGGGACCCGCGAGCAGCAGCGCGTTTCGGAAATGAGTACGCGCGTCCAGCGCATCGTGTCAGGCGAGCTACAGCAACGGCTACCGGCAAACGGCACGGACGAGCCCCTGGACAGGCTCGCTGCTTTGGTCAACGGGATGCTGGACGAAATCGAGATGATGGTCCGTGGCTTGGCCAGCGTCGGCGACGACATCGCGCACGACCTGCGATCGCCGCTCACGGCCATCCGGATCGGCCTCGACCGAGCGCGCGCCGGTGCCAAGTCGGTCGCGGACTGACGGATGGCCGTTGACAAAGCCATCGCGCGCATCGATCACGCGATCTCGATCGTTACCGCGCTTTTGCGCATTCGCGACATCGAGCGGACTCGACGCACGGATGGGTTCAGCGACATTGGGCTGGCCGACCTGGTGGACGAGATCGGGGAACTTTACGAGCCGTTCGCCGAGGAGAAGCAGCTCACATTCAGGGTGAGAAAGGAATCGGAGCTGATTGTGCGCGGTGATCGCGACCTTCTTTTCGAGGCGATTGCCAATCTCGTCGACAATGCCATCAAGTACACACCGGAAAGCGGGCGTGTTGACCTTTGTCTCACAAGCCGCGGCAGAGACGGCTTCGTGCGAGTGGCCGACACCGGTCCGGGCGTGCGTGAAGACGAGCGCGATCTGGTCGTGCAGCGATTCTACCGATCAGATCGAAGTCGCCATATCAAGGGCTTGGGGCTGGGTCTGAGCCTGGTCGCGGCGATCGTCAAACTGCACGGTTTTCGCTTCAATATCCTTCCCGGGCCAGGTTTTGTGGCAGAGATAGTAATCGGGGCAACTTCAATCAGCGGCGCTGCCGGTGCTACCAGAGGGACCTCTATCGGTTGACCTTCAAGTTGCCGAAGAACCGGTTGCGCGCTGTAAATGACTTCATCGATCAAATCGACGAAGGCTGAATGTCCTACAAATAACGGAGTCAATCATGCAAAATCAGTCAAGGAAAACTCTCACCCATGTATCCGTCTACGTAGCGGCGCTCGCCGCACTGCTTACATCATCAGCGCTCGCGCAACCTGTCGCTGATAAGACGCAAACAACGGGCGGATCCGAATCCATCGCGAGCCTGCCAGATCTCAACACCACTTCGGCTGGCGAGCCACTACATTATCTCAGTACGCCCGAGCCTGTGGTTTCGTCGGATGTCCTGACGGTTCCTCCAGGAGGCGTTTCGCGTTGGATGATTCATCCAGTTCCTGCCTATCTCTATGTTCTTCAAGGCGACCTTACGCTTGAGTTCGTCGATGGCAAGCGGCAGACGTTCCATACGGGCCAAGCGTTCCTGCAGTCGCAAACGAAATGGCACCGCGGACGAAACGAGGGGCAAATACCGCTTCGCTTTCTTGCGGTATTTTTGGGCTCAAAGGGGACACCGGTCATCCTTCATCCGCCGGCTGGCGCCTTGGTTGCAGAACAACCGGTTTCTTCGCGCTGAACGGTTCACAAGCACTTCCATACACATCCGTTGTATGTGCAAGCGGATCTGGCAAGAGCTGGAAGCCGTAATGACGGTTGCTTTGGATAGGCCAGGTGTTTTGGCAAGCCCGTTTTGACCGTCTTGCGTGCCGCAGGCCCGGTCCCTTAGGGCCGGGTTAGGGCGCGCCGGCCGCGGATCGACGGACGTCAAAGGAAGGTTTTTCCACGTCTTCGTGCTAAGCCGCTTTCCTCATTCCGCTTTCGGTGCGCCGTCGCGGCTGCCCGCCTTACGAATAAGCGCACCAGCATGCGTGGTGGGTCGCACCTCGAACTCGCCCGGCCTGCCGACGGCTCCAAGATTAATCCGTTCATAAGCCCCCCACCTCTACGAGAGACCCGCTCGGCTGACGACGTTGTCGAGGGACGAACACCGCCTTTTTGCGACGCCACGCCAACATCGTTCGATCTGCTGATCAAGGGAACGACGGCGGCGAGTCTCGGAGGCGATCGATCGGGTTTATTCGACGCATAAAAACATACGATTTCATGTATGGCGACCTAAGGATTAGCTTTAGGCGATGGTGATGGTCAATGAGAGAACGGAGACCGCAGTGCCAGTCGTCAGAATCGACATCAACAAGGACGCGCCCGCCGAGCGCGTTCGAGTCGTCAGCCAAGCCGTCTACGCCGCCATGATCGAAATTGCGAATGTACCGATCAGCGACAAGTTTCAGGTAGTGACCCGTCACAGCGCGGACGAGATTATCTATCCGGACGAAGGCTATCTTGGCATCCAATACTCGCCGGACCTCATTATCATCCAGGTGACCTGGGTCGGCGGCCGCACGACCGACGTCAAGAAGCAGTTCTACCAGCGCATTGCCGACGAAATTCACGCGAAGGCCGGTATCCGCAAAGAGGATGTCTGGATCAACTTGGTGGACGATGGGCGCGAGGATTGGTCGTTCGGCAAGGGCGAGATGCAGTACGCACCGAAGACGGCCGTTCCAAGTCTCAACGACAAAGGCCGCATGGCCGACATTCCGCTCTCCCCCCAAGCTAAGATCACCGTCGAGCGGCGCGGCGAGATCGTCCTGATCGGAGTCAATCGACCACAGATCTACAACAGGTTTGACCCGGACGCCTTTTTCAGACTGGCAAAGGCGTACTACGACTTCGACAACGACCCTAGTCTACGGGCGGCGGTGTTCTTCGGACACGGCGAGAACTTCTCCCGCGGCATCGACGTTGACGCCTTCGTGCCCTTGGCCAAAACCGGCAAGCCGTTCGCGATGAAGGAGGGCATGCTCGATCCCTTCGCGAGGAGCCAGCAGCTCAGCAAACCCCTGATCGCGGTTGTCCACGGGGATACTTGGAATATGGCCCACGAACTGCACTTGGTGGCCGACATCCGGGTGGCCAGCGCTGATGTGCGGTTTGGCCAAGACGAAAACACGCACGGACGGTTTCCTGGTGGCGGCGCGACGATCCGATTTCTCCGGGAAACCGGATGGGGAAACGCCATGCGCTACATGCTGACCGGCGACCACTGGGGTGCCGAAGAGGCCTATCGGATGGGCGTTATCCAGGAGATCGCTCCCAACCCGGCCAAGGCGCTGGAAGCAGGGATCGGACTGGCCCGAAAAATCGCCGCCTCCGGGCCGCTCGGCATTAAGACTACGTTGGAGTCCGCGCACCTCTCGATCGATGAGTCTGAAGCGGCGGCGTTTGGCAAGCTCAATGAGCAATTTGGCGGGCTCTTCCGCACCGAGGACTTCATTGAGGGCCGCAAGGCTGAGGCGGAGGGACGCCAGCCCGTCTACCGAGGCAAGTAGGCCTCCTTCCATCAAGGACGAGCGAGCGTGTCATGGCCAACCCGTTGCTAGAACCAATGGTGGAGATCAAGGTGCTGCAGAAGACTTATCGAAGAACGCAGCCCTGCGAACCGAGCGTTGTGACGCGACGTACTGTTCTAGGCGCAGTGGCGGCGATGTTGGCGTCGCCGACGTTTGCCGCACCACTTGAGCCTTCGGTGCCCCAGCTTAGCATCCGGGTTGACGTCTCTCAGGGGGCACGAGCACGGGTCCACACCTTTTCGTTCGATGAGGCTGAAGCTCGAGACTCCTTTCACGTCATCGAACTTCTGGATCAGTTGATTGTCGTCGGCGGCAACGAGGGAGCGATCGCCTGGCGCTACCTAGAGAAATGGTGTCGGACCTTCGCCAAGCCCATTTTTCGTCGATATGCAACCTCTTCGAGCGGTAGTCGCCTTGATAGCGAACAGTCAAACTTCGACGCCTTTCCGACGCCGAACCGTGCTCGAGCGGGCATCGAAATCATCAGTGGCGAGCCGATCGAAGTTCGTCGCTTAGCAAGGGGGCGCGGCGAATGGATTATCGTCGGCCTGCCGCGAGACCGTATCCTGATCACAGGAGATATTGTCGTGAATGTTTCTCCTGGCAGGCGATACCGGCATCAGCCGATGCCGCAGCGCGCGGCGTTGATGATGTGTCAGAGTTTACCTTACACCCGCATTCTCC
This sequence comes from Bradyrhizobium erythrophlei, assembly GCF_900129505.1. Lineage (NCBI taxonomy): Bacteria > Pseudomonadati > Pseudomonadota > Alphaproteobacteria > Hyphomicrobiales > Nitrobacteraceae > Bradyrhizobium > Bradyrhizobium erythrophlei. Next base: position 4,969,172 of record NZ_LT670818.1, read on the forward strand.
CCGCGAGGGGACGACCCGGGGGGCGCGAACTCTACGAGTCGATGCTGTCTCACATCGATGGTTCGCGTTCCGTATAGGACTTGGGCGACGTCTCGGTCAGCGGGGGGCGCCACGACATGGCAGATCGATACGTTGCGCGGTTGAGTAAAAATGTGAGGGAGGCGGCAAGTTTGAAACCTGGACAAAGAGGAGGCCAGCTTGGAGCCAACTAGCCAAAACGCGTTTCCCGAGGGAGCGCTTCTGATGCAGGAATTGTCGCATCGGATTAACAATGAATTGGCATCTGCGATCAACGCCATTTCGCTTGCAGCGGCCCGCTCCGGCAGCAGCGACGTCAAAGCCGTTCTCGCTAACGTTAGCGAACGTCTGCATAGCTACGCCGATGTCCTTCGAACCCTTCAGGTGCCTGAACATCAAACGTATATCGATGCAGCCCAATATCTCAGACAATTGTGCCTTTCCATTAGCCGATCAAAGTTGGAATCGAACAATATACGGCTCGTTCTCGCCGTCCGTCCGCTGTCGATGTCATCCGAGCGGTGCTGGCGGCTTGGATTGATCGTATACGAACTCGTCACCAATTCCGCCCGGCACGCATTCAATGGAACAGAAGGCGAGGTGTGGGTAGAGTTGTGGCCCGCAGGCCATTTTGTCGAGTGCCGGGTGTCGGACAATGGAACGACTCGGCAAAGGATCCAGCATGGACGTGGCCTGACCATTGTTCAGCAACTGGTGAGATGTCTCAATGGAAGACTTGAGCAGAGCTTTGGACCACAGGGGTCAAGCTCCATCCTTGTGTTCCCATTCCAAGCACTGAGATTTCGAAGGTCGTTTTAAGCGACAACGTGATCACCGCCATTCAAGCCCATGTCGAAGCGTACCAAGAAATCATGGACGGTCTTCGTCAGCATAGAAAATGCGGAGCATGACAGATGCGTGGACATTTTTTTAAGGGCAGATGGCAGCTACGGATTTGAGGAATTAAGGCGGGATTTCGAAGATGGCGGGCGATGGACGCCCTTACATCACTATTCGCACATTATCTACGCCTCGCTAACTGACGCCTTGGACACTGCCGAACGGCGTGTACCTTGGTTGGTTCACTCCCTCGCCCGGAAGCCGGAAATAAGGATGCGCATCAGTTTGGGTTGGTCGCCGGAATCTCAAGAAGTGACGATTCCGGTTTCGTTAAGCCGAACGTCTTCGGCGGCTTTGAGGTTCATGACTAACTGAATTCGGGGTTTCGGCCGGATGTCTACTTGGGCGTGGACCTCGGAGGAGTACTGTCGATCAAAAGCAGAGAACGGACAATGAAGCTTGCCTCACGGACAGAATCGTACACGAAGAGGGTTGCACTCGTCCTACAAGGCGGAGGTGCCCTTGGAAGCTACCAAGCCGGCGTTTACGAAACGCTCGCTTCGTCGGACTACAAACCCGACTGGGTTGCCGGCATCTCGATCGGTGCGATCAATGCTGCCCTGATCGCAGGAAATTCACCGCAAATGCGGGTTGAAAAACTGCGTGAATTCTGGCGCACGATAACAACGCCCACGACATGGCCCGTATGGATATCTGACCTCGTTAACGGCGCGAGTTTGCCTTTCGACCTCGGCAAGCAAATCAGTGCACTGAATGCGTTGATTTTCGGCCAGTCTCACTTCTTCGCACCGCGAAAGCCTTCCGACTGGTGGTTCGGTCACACGCCGACCAGCTACTACGACACAAGCTCGCTGAAATCCACCTTGGAGCGGCTCGTCGATTTCGACCGGATTAATTCCCAAGAAATGCGCTTTAGCATAGGAGCCGTAAACGTCCGGACAGGCAATTTCGCGTACTTCGATAATGCGGAGACCGAGATAAGGCCGGAGCACGTTCTCGCGAGCGGCGCGTTGCCGCCAGGCTTTCCCTCAGTGGAAATAGACGGAGAGCACTATTGGGACGGTGGCCTAGTGTCCAATACGCCGCTGCAATATGTCATCGAGTATCACCCGCGCCGTAGCCATCTCGTTTTCCAGGTGGATCTTTTCCCAGCTCGCGGTCCCCTGCCAGGAAACTTGAACGAGGTGGCCGAACGGGACAAGGATATCCGCTATTCCAGCCGAACGCGGGCAGGTACGGACATATTGCGGCAGCTCCACGATCTGCGCCACAGCATTAACATGCTCTGGGAGAGACTTCCAAACGATTTGAGAACCGGCCCGGAAGTTGCCTTGATCAACGAATTCCGTTGCGTGACTACCATGGACATCGTTCAACTGATTTACCGTCCAGAGCGCGCGCTGGGACAATCAAAGGACTATGAATTCGACCGCCCGACAATGGAAGCGCGTTGGGCGCAAGGTCTCGCGGATGCGCAAGAAACGATAATGGCTGCGCCGTGGCTGGAGCTGATGCCACCGGAGCTTGGAGCGCGCACATTCGACGTTCGCGCGAAGAGTCCGACAGGGGATACCTCGAAGGCTTCGTCGAACATAATATCCCAGCGTGTAGTTGCTCTTCGCGGCAAAACGTAATCTTTGTTCGGCGATCCCGCCAATTTGACCGATCATGAAGCTACTGAACTTGGCGTCGCGATGGTTCGAACACACATGATTGACAGCGGGCAATCTCCTCCGAGTAGAGCCGGCCCGCTGAGACGGTCCCAGCTCGCCCCGCCCGCGCGACGCTGGGACCGTCCGCGTCACTGGAACGCCACCGCGACATTAATTTTCAGGATCTCGACACGTCGCTTGCGCCGATCTCGGTCATCATCACGACCTTGACTTCCCGCAGCTACGAGTTCTGCATCCGCGACCAGATCTACGATAGCGAGCTCGATCTGCGGTGCGTCGTCGTCCGCAATGTGCTGCCCTGGTCGCGCCCTTCCTCGTTGCCGACCTTGTGAAGTCCTTTGGTTGATCGATTGCTTGAATTATCAGCATATGCATCTAATTATCAGCACGTGCGTAGATTTGAAGGATATGCTGCCATACGCTGCGCCACCAATATTTGTGTTGAAGCGGAGAAGTTGCAGCAAGCCCAGCAATGAGCGGCTCAATGCCCCTCGGAGTGAAACAAGATGACGGACATTTCTTTGACTGCCCCGACAACACCGAGCTTTAGGCTTGATGGGAAGAAGGCGCTAGTGACCGGAGCTAGTCGGGGCATCGGATTCGCTGCAGCGGCCGCATTGGCGCAGGCGGGGGCACAGGTCACTCTCGCTGCACGGTCCGACAGTGACTTGAAAGCGGCGTGCAGCGCGATCTCGAACCGAGGGGGGTCTTGCGCCTATGTCGTTCTCGATGTTGCTGACTCGAGTGCGGTGACCAAGGAGGTAGGTCGTTTAGGCCCCCTCGATGTGCTCATCAATAGCGCGGGGATGAACCGACCGAAGAACCTGCTAGACGTTCCGGACCAAGATATCGATGAGGTATTTGCGCTTAATATTAAGGCCCCGTTCTACCTCGCCCGCGAAGTGGCAAAAGGCATGGTTGAGGCAAACATCCGTGGCTCAATCATCAACGTCTCGTCCGCCATGGGGCTCGTCGGGAGCCCGCGACGCACCGTGTACTCTGCAAGTAAGCATGCCCTGGAGGGCATGACGAAGGCTTTCGCCTGGGACGTCGGAAAGTGGGGCATTCGCGTCAACACAATCGTACCCTGCTTTGTGGAGACCGCCTTCACAGCGGGCTTCTTCAAGGAGCCGGGATTTAAGGATTGGGTCACCTCTCGGATAGCGTTCGGACGCGTCGCCGTTCCAGAGGATTACATGGGAGCCGCCGTTTTCCTGGCGAGCGACGCCTCGACAATGATGACGGGAGCCGCACTCGTGGTGGATGGCGGGTGGACTGCTGTTTAGGCTCCAGGACCTAGCATGATCGTAACCTCGGGGCGATCGCCGGAGCGATTCCGAACAGTTCTTTCAATTGCTTGGCCTCGCATTAAACGGAAAGGAGAATCGGGATGCCGATCTACGTTTGCACTGCCGCTTTAGGACGGCTGACGCCAATCCAAAAAACAGAAATCGCCCAAAGTATCACCGCCATATATCATGAGGTGACCGGGTCGCCCCGCTATATGGTCCAGGTGATCTTCCACGACGTTGCGCCGGGCAATCAGTACGTCGCCGGCCGACCGGCGCCTGCGGATCAGATATTGATTCGATGCGATACCCGGAGCGGAAAAACCAGCAAGCAGAGGACCCAGATGGTCCGACGGATAATGCAGGACGTCGGCAGGGCCTGCGGCGCCACCGAGGAAGCGGTTACGGTCCTCCTGTGCGAAATTCCCGTAGCGAATATCGCGGAACACGGCCGCGTCGCCCCCTCCCCCGAGGAGGACGACGCATGGTTCTCGTCGCTACCCGACGCCACGCGGGAACGGCTCAGGCGCTTGGCTTGACCAACTCCAAACGAACCGGGGCCTCGCGACTCGCCCGTGCCATCTCCACGCGCACGTGATGAAGACGTGGTTATGGCGCCCGAACCGGGACGCCGGCACTCGCACTACTCGACTGACGAAAGGACGAATTGATGATCGAGCTTCACTACTGGACCACGCCTAGTGGCCACAAGAACACAATTTTCCTTGAGGAAAGGGGGCTTCCCCATCGCATCGTGCCAGTCAATATCAGCGTGTCTAGGAGGAAGTCGTGATTAACCATCTTAAGTCAGCCCGCACCGCGGCCGAGCGTCATGATGACGAGCTCAAGGTCCGAGAGACGGTCGCCACTATATTGGTCGATATCGAAAGGCGCGGCGATGTGGCCGTACGTGAGCTTTCCCAGAAGTTCGACAACTATTCCCCGTCGAGCTTTCTCTTGAGCGCGTCGGAGATCGAGGCGCTGGTGAACAAGGTCTCGAGCAAGGACATGCGGGACATCCGGTTCGCCCACGAACAGGTCCGCAACTTCGCGCAGATCCAGCGCGACTCGATGAAAGATGTCGAGGTGGAGACGCTGCCCGGGGTGATCCTCGGCCACCGGCACATCCCGGTACAATCGGTCGGCTGTTACATTCCGGGCGGTAAGTTCCCGATGGTGGCCTCGGCCCATATGTCCGTGGCAACCGCCAGCGTAGCGAAGGTGCCACGCATCATTGCGGCAACGCCACCTTTCAAGGGTGAGCCGAATCCGGCGGTGATTGCGGCCATGAAGCTGGGCGGAGCGCACGAGATTTACGTCATAGGGGGTATCCAGGCCATTGGCGCGATGGCCATCGGAACCAAAACGATCAAGCCAGTGGACATGCTGGTTGGGCCGGGTAACGCCTTCGTTGCCGAGGCCAAGCGGCAACTATATGGCCGGGTCGGGATCGACCTCTTCGCCGGGCCTACCGAGACCATGGTGATCGCCGATGAAACTGTCGATGCCGAGATCTGCGCAACCGACCTGCTGGGCCAGGCGGAGCATGGCTACAATTCCCCGGCCGTTCTCGTCACCAACTCCGGGAAGCTTGCTCGTGACACGCTGTCGGAAATCGAGCGCCTGTTGACGATCCTACCTACGGCTGAAACTGCTTCGAAAAGCTGGGAGGATTTTGGCGAGGTTATCGTTTGCGACAGCTACGACGAAATGCTCGCCGTCGCCAATAACATCGTCTCCGAGCATGTGCAGGTGATGACGGACCGCGATAATTGGTTCCTAGAAAACATGCGCTCATATGGCGCGTTGTTCTTAGGGCCCAGGACGAACGTCGCTAATGGTGACAAGGTGATCGGAACAAACCATACCTTGCCGACGAAGAAGGCCGGACGCTACACCGGCGGACTCTGGGTCGGAAAGTTTCTGAAAACCCATAGCTATCAGAAGGTTTTGACCGACGAGGCGGCGGCGCTAATCGGCCAATACGGCTCCCGCCTCTGCATGTTGGAAGGTTTTGTTGGCCATGCTGAGCAGTGCAATGTTCGCGTGCGACGCTACGGGGGCCTCAACGTGCCCTATGGCGCTGGCGCACCCTACCGCGAAGCGGCTGAATAGCATCTCGGTTTAGGCACTGGGAGGGACCGACATGAACCGAGTGAACGGAAGGCGGGTGGTTATCACTCAGACCAGCGCTTTCATGGGAAAGGACCTGATCGAGCTGTTTGCCGCGGAGGGGGCGGATCTGCTCGCCGACGATCGCGACCTGACAGTGCCTAGTGCCGCCGAGGCGCTTATCACGGAGGCGGGGGAAGTGGACGTGCTGGTCGTTAACCTCGCTGCCGAACAGCCGCGTACCTCGGTGCTCGATACAGATGACGCCATTTTCCGTGCGATGTACGAGGCGATGGTCTATCCGCTGCATCGACTCGTGCGAGCCGTATTACCGCAGATGATCGCGCGCCGCCGCGGCAAGATCGTGGTCATGGGCAGCGCTTCGGGGCTGAAGGGAATGCCGAATTATTCGGCCTATGGCTCGGCGCGGGGTGCACAGCTTGCATATGTGCAGGACGTCGGCACTGAGGTCGCACCACACAACGTACAGGTGAACGCGATCGCACAGACGTTCGTCGAGAACCCTACTTATTTCCCGCCAAGCTACCAGGCGACCGCCGAATTCAAAGAGCGGATCAAGGGTGCGCCGCTGGGGCGACTTGCCCATGGCTGGGAATCTGCGGCACTGGCCCTATTCCTCGCCGGTGACGAGAGCGATTTCTTCGTCGGTCAGGTCTTTCCCTTTTCGGGGGGCTGGGTCACGCGATGACGAGGACTCGCGATCGGTCCCGCCCCGACGGCGACTGGAACCACTTGTTTGCTGAGGTTGACACCCTCAAGATGCACTATGTACGCGAGGGACACGGGCAACCCCTGATCCTACTCCACGGTTGGCCGGAATTCTGGTGGGGGTGGCATCGAAATATCCCTGCGCTGGCGATGCGGTTTGATGTGATCACGCCAGACCTTCGCGGCTTCGGCGACACACGCGACACAAGTGCGCGGCCGGCCGGACCGGCGACCCACGCTCGAGACATTATGGCCTTTGCCGATGCGCTGGGTCTCGATCGGTTCGGCCTCGTCGCCCATGACGTCGGAGCATACGTGGCCCAGCACATTGCGCGGCTTGCGCCCGAGCGGCTGACGGGCCTCTTTTTCTTCAACGCCCCGTATCCCGGCATCGGCCGGCGCTGGGTGGACCCAGACCATGTCAAGGAGATCTGGTACCAATCCTTCAACCAGCAACTCTGGGCTCCGGAGCTTGTCGGCCACAGCCGCGAGGTTTGTCGTCTTTATTTCGATAGCCTGCTCAAGCACTGGTCGCATGCGCCGGGCGCCTTCGACGGTCAAATCGAGTACTTCGTCGACAATTTCATGAAGCCCGGCAATCTTGATGGCGGCTTCGCCTGGTATCGGGCGACTCATGCCGACCGCATGGCACTGGTGCGTCATGGTGCACCAGTGTTGCCGAAAATCGAGGTGCCGAGTCGCTTCTATTGGGGACGCTACGACCCGGTGATCCTCTGCGCTTGGATGGACCGGCTTCCCGAATACTTTGCGGAACCGGAGGTCGAGATTGCTGAGGGGGCAGGCCATTTCGTCCATTTTGAAACGCCAGAACCCGCGAACAAACGCGTGATCGAGTTTTTCACCGGACTCGGCTGACCGGCACGCTGACGCTCGCGGCGCCCGCAATATGGGACGCGCGGAGCACAGAACCCGCGCGGTCTGCACTCGTACCACTCGACTAACGAAAGGACGAATCGATGATCGAACTTCACTTCTGGACCACGCCCAATGAAAGATCACGGCCCTCTGAGGAGAGCGGGCTCTCCTATCAAACAGGGCGGCTAAGGTAGAAAGAAACCATCTCGTATCGGAAACCGTACAATGGGCTCTGACAGCACAACTGCGAACACCTCAAATGCGGCTACTTCCAACAGCCCTGTCTTGCTCGAGCGAGACGGAGACGTTGGGGTTCTAACAATGAGCCTTGCTCCGCACAATCTTGTTGGTCGAGAGCTCTCGACAGCCTTGATCTCTGGTCTTGCGCACGCTGTCGAAACTGGCTGTCGCGCGATCATCCTTCGCAGCAACCTTCGGCATTTTTCTGCTGGTGCCGATCTTTCGCTGTTTGATAACGAGGGCGTATCCGTCGAAGAGAGCCTCAAGCCGCTTGGAGTTCTCAAAGCCTTTGACGAGTGCCCGGTACCGGTCGTCGCGAGTGTCCACGGCGTAGCCGTGGGCGGAGGATTTGAGCTGGCGTTGGCTTGCGACATGATAATTGCAGCTTCTTCGGCCAAGTTCGGTCTGGTTGAAGCTACGCTCGGATTGCACCCGCTAATGGGTGGAGTACAGCGCGTCGTGGAACGTGTCGGAGCGGCGCGCGGTAAGGAAATCGTCATGATGGGCCGACGCCATGACGCTGCTACGCTGGAAAGGTGGAATATCATAAATCGCGTCGTTCCAGATGCGCAACTATACGAGCTGACGCTTGCCTTCGCGCGAGAGCTGGCTCTTGGACCCACCATTGCGCACGGCAGCACCAAGCGCCTCGTTAACATTTACCTTCGTGAGGGAATGGTGGCCGCCGACAACGCGATGTCAGATGTGCAAAAGCCGATCTGGAAAAGCCGCGATCTTGAACGCGGACTGCGATCCTACCGGGAAAAAGGCGCCGGTCTCGCCAAATTCGCGGGCAATTGAGGTTTAGGCAATGGCAGCTATGGGACCACTTGCAGGCATCCGCGTCATAGATTTCTCCCGCGTTCTTGCGGGCCCGCATTGCGCCAAGACTTTGCACGACCTGGGCGCAGAAGTCATCAAAATCGAACCACCGCGCCCCGATATCTCCCGGGCTGCGATTCCTCGTAATGAGGGGATGTCCTACTATTACATCCAGCAGAATACGGGAAAGCGCAATATTAGTCTGGATCTAAATCATGCCGAGGCCCGCGCAATTCCGCCCACGAACAATGTATTGACTTCCAGCGCGTGTGATGGGAAAGCCACATCGAATCGCAATAGCTATCTTTCGACTACGACCGCAAAGAACGGACGAGCTGGGGGCTGACCCTGACACAGCCATCGACTTAGAGCCGCATCGGCGGCTCTTTTTTCTTTTTAAGCCCCGCCGCGCGGCAACAAGCCGATAGACCAAGCTGGTCGATCGATAAATCCCGAGACCCAGCGCCGCGTTGATGACCAAGGCGTGCAAACCAAAGCGTAAGCCTCGTCGCGACGCCGAGCGCACGCGCGATCGCCGAGGAGATCGCATCCCCTCAGGCGGGCGAAGGCTGCCTTTCTTCGCCTGGCCACGTCGCTGCGATCCGCAACGTTGGTGTTGATCACGACGGGAGAGCCCCGTCGCTGCGATAGGCATTGGCGCCGCTGACCGTATGACGCGGTGACTTGTCCCCATGCTCGATGACGGGATCAACCGGCGGGAAGATGCCGTCATATATCGCGCGGGCTTCTCGAATTAGGCGGGCTCGCTCGCCCTCGGACTTTGGCATGAATGGAATAACCTCGCCCATGCTCGCTCCATACGCTTATCAGAATGACTCTAAGATGATATGACGAAGATCATTTAATGTATGACTTGGGACCTCCGCACCGATTTTGAAACCCTGCAGGCAGTTACGAAGGAATAAAAAACACGTGACTGGGCCGGGCGCCGGACAAACGCGGTTGTGGTGGTGTTCCTGGCGTCAGACGAAGCGCACATGGTGAGCGGCGCGAAGTGTCCTGAAGCCGCGCGGTCGACTGTCAGCGTATGGGTGCAGGAGCGGCGTACAAGCCAGTAGCTTCTTCCTTCCGTAAGCGTTATGCGATTTTGCGTCGCGACGGCGCGGTGTTCGGCGTGGCCGGCATTTGGAAAAGACTATGGATTAGTAGTGAGCCTCAAACATCGCTTTGTCTTGTATGAAGGCATTCAATTAGCCGAGTGCGCACGCCATCTCCACGAAATCGACAGGGGTAAGCCGTGGGCCGCTGAGTAGCAGCCGCACCGCCGCCGCCGAGATCAAGGCGATGATACGCCGGACGGCGGGAACATCCCATTGGGCTGCGCGTGATTGAGCAGCGCGACGCTCTGGTCTCCGCTGCCCAGCATCTTGCGCGGGCTAGGGACGCCCTTCGGATTCCGGTGGCGTCTTATCATTTGTCTTCGAGGGCGGCGTTTCTCCAACCGCGCCACGCATTGCGGACATCTCGTGCTCCCTTTCCACGATGATGCTCTGAGCCAAACGGCGAAGCTCCTCATTATGGCCGTATTTGAGCTCGGCTCGGGCCATGTCGATGGCGCCTTGATGGTGGGGTATCATGAGGGCGACGAAATCGCGGTCGACGTCGCCGGTCGGATCGGCCATCTCGCTCATGTCCAAGCTCATCTTGCTGATGGCCAGTTCATTGTCGACTATGAATTGGAGCTCGGTTCTATTGCTGGCCGCAGCGGGGACGTGGCGCGTCCTGGTTTGATCATGCGCAAAGACAATTGGAGTGGTCGTTAAGATCGATACTGTCATCGCCAGCGGGACGAGTCGCTTGCGAACGGACGAGTGCCACGAAGCCATGATGTCCTCCATCACAATACGTCGAAGGGAGGGCGCCCTCCCTTCGCTTGATGGTGATCGTCGACAGAAGCGACGGGACGCGCAAATCGATCGCTTTGCTCACGTTCATCGCGGGCGGCCGACCGAGCCAATGCTTTAGCCCCATCGGCGTGCGCGGCCTTTTCAGCTCCCCGCTCTTAGTCCTCCGCAAGCGCCTTGAGCTGACCCGCAATCCTTCGGTCAGTCATGTTTTTGGCAGCGCGGAGCAAGGTCCGCGCGGTTTCGAGGTACTCCTTGCTAACCATGTCGCCTCCACAATCACCCAGCTCGAAAAGGATGTGGGCACATTCGGGCGGCTGCGAGCTCACTATTAGCGTTGCAGAATTGCTGGCTGGCGGCTATGGGCGCCACACGCGCTTCGCGCACGTGATGATACTTGGCTGTGGCCGCTTGAACCGTCGATCCGGCAATCAGCAACGCGCCGAGAATAGCAAAAGCTGCTCTTCTCAACTCAATCTCCGTTAGTGGACGCTCTGTCGAGATAACCGCACCTCGCGTTGTGCGTCATTGCCTGACGCTAATCCATGACTCTGCATAAATGAAATCGTATGTTTTTATAAATTGGATAAACACAGTCTATAGAACGGAACTCTACCAGATCCGACACTTCGCCTCGGTCGCGGAGACCGGCAGTTTCACGAAGCGGCAATTAGGGCCGCCGTATCGCAGCATGCACTCTCCGCTTCGATAGCCAAGCTGGAAGAGGAGTGGGGTGAAGCTGTTCCACTGATCACCGAAGGCGGTCACTCTCACCCCGGCGGGTCATTGCCAACGGCCGATCCGCAAAGCAGAGGCAGTTTGCCTGCCGTGGCAAGGTAAAGCATTTCCGGCATTCCGGTCGATGTCAGTCCACCGATCACGAAGGGAAATCAACCGCAAGTGCGCAGGCGTCCGGGGCTCCCACGATTCAGACGAGAGAGCCATGCAGACGATCACGACGATCGGTTTAGACATCGCCAAGTCGGTTTTAATGCTGCGAGCGCTTGCTTTCACGGCTGTGAGTGTCAGTGAGGGCGGGGGCTTAGGTTGCCTACGGCGAACTTACATCGTACCGCCTCGCGACGAGCGCCACGTGGTTCGTGTAGTTCGTCGTCATTTCAAGCTTTCACGCGATGCGACCGGGTCGAATGAGCTCTCAAAGCGCGCTAAGGCCGCCATCGACGACAAGATCGACGCCGGCGACGTAGCTGCTCTCATCCGACGCCAGAAAGAGCGCTGCGGCTGCAATCTCTTCTGGTTGACCAAGGCGGTTTAGCGGCGTGGCAGCCCTAAAGCTCACCTGTATCGCATCCGCGTCTTCCGTCGTGCTCGCCAGCGCATCGATGATGGGCGTATCGATCGCGCCGGGGCTGATGGCATTGACGCGGATACTGCGGTCCTTGAGTTCTGCCGTCCATGTGCGGACGAAGGAGCGAACGCTGGCCTTGGTTGCGCTATAAGCGGTGTCGTTTGGGATACCCTTGAAAGCGGCGATGGATGAGAGGAGGATAATAGAGCCGCCATCGCGAATGAGCGGCAGTGCTTTTTGAACCGTGAAGAGAAGGCCACGCACGTTGACGCCGAAGGTCTTGTCGAAATTGTCTTCCGTCGTGTCAACGAGCGTTCGCGGATCGATGAAGCCCGCGTTCGCGACCAAGATGTCGATCTTGCCTTGGTCCTCGCGAATTCTTGCGTAGAGTCGGTCGAGATCACGAGGGTCTTGCACGTCACCTTGAACGGTGGCGATGCGTTGTCCGATCAGAGCAGCCGCCATGTCGAGCTCGTTCTGCCGACGGCCGGTAATGTAGACAAATGCTCCTTCCCTTGTGAAGCGCTGCGCCATGGCCAATCCGATGCCACTGCTGCCGCCAGTGATAACTGCTAACTTGCCTTCCAACCTGGGCATGACGGTTCTCCAATCTGTAGTCGCCCTCACGGTGGTGACCATGCGGTTTGCGAGCGAGATAGGCCTGTCGACTATCCGATGTGGAATGAGACAGTCCGGCGATCCCCAGGGCGGACTAATCCTGAAGTTCGGGGCGCCCCCGGTTTCCTGCGGGCCCGACTCGGATTCGCATTCCCGAATGGGCAATCGCCGGCGAGCGGGAAGCTCGCCGACGACGCATCGCCATCGGCAGAGTGCCACCTTATTGCCGCGTCAGGCGAACAACGTCCTGCCTCAGGAGTGCAGCGCGCGCACAGGCGGATTTTGAGTGGTGTGGGTAATCGTGGTCATGGTCGTTATCCTTTCGGATCTGAGATCTTTGGGGGCGCATGGTCGCTTCACGCGACTGCAGGGAAGTCGATCTCGGTGTCGTTGATGCGGTTGAAGACGTTCGTGAAGGTGATGGTCGCGAAGGCCAGGCTGATCTCGACCAACTGGGCATCGCTGTAGCCGGCGGCCTTGATCGCGGCGAAATCCTCGTCGCTGACGGTGCCGCTTGACTGCGCAAGCTTGCGGACGAAGCTGACCAGCGCATCACGCTTGGGATCGCCGGTGGGTTGGCCCGCACGGATCTGCTTGAGCGCGTCCGGCCTCACGCCGGCGAGCTTGGCCAGATAATTGTGCGCGGCCACGCAGTAGTCACAGCCGGCGGCGCCGCTGATGACAAGCTTGATCACTTCCTGATCGCGCTTGGTCAGCGTGCCCGCAGCGAGAACCGTATCGACGGCGAGGACCGACTTGAGGGCGGCAGGGCCGTGGGCTGCAATGGCAGCGAATGTTTTCGGGACGCTGCCGATGGCCTTCTTGATCTGGGCATAGATCCGACCAGACGGGCCAGTGTCGGATTCGAGATTCGGGACTGAAAGACGGGACATAGTGGCACTCCTCGTTGGGGTTGGTGAACGATTGCCGAGTGACTCTATGGATCCGGGCTGAGACTTTGAACGTCGATGGGTCTCAACTATATGCTCCATCGTCTCAACTGGATTCCTTTCAGGAGGTCGCCATGGATTGGCTCAGCCGTCTGTTCGAAATGATGCCGGTACGCGGGCGCCTGGACTTGCGCTGCTCCTATGGCGCGCCCTGGCGCATCAATCAGGGGCCGGGCGAGGCGAACGAGATCCCGTACCACGCCGTGCTCGCCGGCTCCGCGATACTGGAGCACCCGGCTGCCGGTCGACCGTTGCAGCTGAAGCCCGGCGACGTCCTTCTGCTTCCCGGCAACCCACGGCACGTCATGCACGACGGCAGCGGCGCGCGAGCGAAGCCGGCGCGAAATCGCCAAGAGCTCAATCTCGTGATCAGTGAGAACGCTGGCAGGGGCGAGCGGCTCGATCTGCTCTGCGGACACTTCGCGATCGCGCCACCGCACGACCGACTTTTGCGCAGCTATCTGCCGCCACGTCTGGTCGTGCATGCGGGTGCAGCCGGCGAGCAGAAGGAGACCGCGGCGCAGCTCGCCGGCCTCGTCACCCTGATGCGCAGGGAATCGGCGGACGATCATCTGGGCGGTCGTGCGATGCTCAATGCGCTCTCGACGGCGATGTTCGCGCTTGTGCTACGGCTCGCCAGCGAGACCGAGAATGCGCCACGCGGCCTTCTTGCCCTGGCCGGTCATCCGCGCCTTGCGCCGGCGGTGGCCGCACTGTTCAACGAACCTGCGCGCGCCTTGTCACTGCCTGAGCTCGCGCAACGGTCCGGCATGTCGCGCGCCACGCTCGCCCGCCAGTTCCAGGAGAAGCTCGGGCGGTCGGCCAGCGACCTCCTGACCGACATCCGGATGACGATGGCAGCGAACGAACTGAGACGTTCATCCCTTTCAACCGGTGCGGTCGCTGAGGCGGTCGGGTATCAATCGGAAGCGGCCTTCCAGCGTGCCTTCAAGAGCCACATGGGCATTACGCCGGCGCAGTGGCGCAAGAAGCAGGAGGCGTCCGGCCGGGAGGTCTTCGCAAGGCCTGCGGGCGTAGCAGCCGACGCGAAGCCAGCGGAGACGCTTGAGGTGGATTCTCCGTCACGCGAGGGCCAGAAAGGGGCTCGGCGGTCCCCTCGAAGAGACCGCCGCGCCTTGTAAGCGTGCAGCTTGTCAGCATCCGCGGCAGATAATCAGCTTGCGGTCCAGCTCCTTGTTGAACTGCTGCTGCTGTCGCTCCCATTCCGAGACCCCTTCCGATTGAGGGACGTCGTCCCGCCGCGGTTGGAAATGACCGACCGGAGCACGCCAGGGCCGATGCGAAGTCAACGTGATCGATGCGTTCCTTGTAACAAGCGTCTTGACTTTGGCATGATCTGCGCTCGCGCTGACCGGAAGATCGGGATAGACGCTGACAGATTCGTGCTGATAGGCAGCGTGCGCAGGTGAAAGAGTTCCGACAAACATAAGACCTGCCCTTGCGGTGTTGATTGCGTGCTTCAGGACCGAGATCCGGGACATGGCGAACTCCTTTGGAGGAGGCTCGGGACGAGCAACTCCGTTGCCCGTCACCGTACTCATCCATCCAAAACGCTGAATGCCGACCGGGATCGAAGACATGCTCGTTCGTCTCGTGAGCTGGCTCCAGATCCGCTCATGGCCGCTGCGTTGGACTGTCTTTCGCTACGCTGAAGGTACACTGGAAAAAGTACAAACGCTCTCGCCTGGGCTGTCGCGCCCGGAAGGAAGAATCGCAAGTCAAGCGCAGCTAGACTGTATTCGAACAGGACCGCGGGGACGGTGCCCGATCGTAGTTCGGGAATGAACATCCGCTCCGACGCGAAGGTCGATCGCCGATGCGTCCGTTAATCGGTACGACCGACCCTAAAGAACTGATAGCGGATTTTATTTCGAGGATTTTCGGCATTGCCGAATGTCGGTAAGACCAGCTCCGTCAGTGAGCGGGCAAGTTCGCAGAGTATCGGAGTTGAGCGAGTGCGAGAGGCATACCTTCCTGGCTATCAGGGCGCCAAAGACTTACGCACAACGCTTTCGATCGACGATCTAGCCATTCCAACGCCGCGCGAAAAGGACGCTGCGCGTGCCAACCAAGCCAGGGTCCCCAACGGCCTCGCCTTGCTTGCCATCTCAGCGATTATTTAGAGGGCCGAGACCGCGGGTCAACCTGCGCCGTTGCGGTCAAGCCAGCGACCAGGCGTACGCCGCTAGGCTGAATGCCTTGAGGCGGTCCGAAAGCGCCTGCGGCAGCGTGATGTACAGGGTCTCGCCGGCGAACCTGACCTATGAGGCGCTCGGCGCCCGCGTCGCGGCCCTGGCCCGCCGGCTGCAGGCTGTCGGCGTCGGCCCGGAGACCGTCCGACATGCGCTGGAAACGCCGGAATTTCGCCTTTTGACCGATATTGTTGCAAAAGTCTTTTTGGGGTGGCGAACGAAAATTCTCCGACCCGTGGGTGCCGCGATTGAACAATGATGTGGGGGGCCACGTCGCCAAGCGCCAAACTCACAGGCGATTCTGGTAGCGTGTTTGAAGCCCTAATGATCGCGATTGTCGCTTGTTTCGTTCTTTGGCGGAAAATAAGCCGCTGCGCCTTTTGGGACTTTTGCAACAATATCTGCCAAACCGGAACTCGGTGCATCGCTGCAGCACTTGCCTTGTGCGGAACTAATTAGCCCGCGTACAGCACGATGTCGAATACCACCACTTTCGACTCTGGTTCGAACTCGGGAGGCGGCGGCAATAGCTTCGTGATGAGCAATTCCGTTCGCCCCGCACTTTGCAGAAAACGATCCGTACTGTTGTAAGGGTCGCCTTCGAAGTACATTTGGGTCACAAGTCGATCTTGCCGGCCATAAACTTCGAAGTGAATGTGCGCTGGCCGGATTGTGTTGGGACCGACAGGATACGCGGCTGGTTTGATAGTCTTGAAGCTATATCGACCCTCCAAGTCCGTGGTCAGAACGGCTGATCCTTCAAAGTTGGGATCGAGCGGCGCAGGGTTTGTATCGCTCGGATGAGTGTAGCGCCCATGAGCGTTGGCTTGCCAAATCTCGATTTTGGCGTTGCGAACGGGCTCACCCTTCAAATTGAGCACCCGTCCCATGACGTTCAGGATTTCACCCTCGGCTCGACCTGGCCGACCGGCCACTTTCGTCAGATCGATATTTTGATCAAAAGGTTTCATTGGATAGAACGGACCAAGTATTTGGCCAGGCGTGCGCTGCAAGGCCGCTTGAGCAAACGCGAACTTGGTTGAGACGAGGCTTGTGACGCCAAGTATCGCAGACATTCTCAAGATTTCCCGACGGCTGAGATCACCTATGGAGAAAGTCGCCATTGCCGAGTCCTCCTCAATTTTCGCAGCATTTTCAGTTGGACACAGGCATCCACCTGAATATTCGATATCCTCCGATCCCTGAAGTCGCGAAGAATACCATTAGGCCCGCTCACCCGCCAACGTTAATGCAAGAAAAACCAATCCTGACCGGCTCACGGAGTTTCCAGCTATTCCCCGCCTCCGCGCGTGGGAACAACGTCCGCTCCGCCACCGCGCCACATCTCGACTCTACCCAACTGAGAAGAACTCAAAGTGAGAAAATGTCTTCCGGGTTACCCCTGAAAGCGGTCATCGCTCGATGCAGTTGGCATGTCTCAAACGTGCCAGGAAGAGACGTGGCGCTTGCTCCTTCGCGTACCCCGGCAAAAAGTGTAGACTAATATGCGAGCTGCCGCCGGAGCGTGTTGCCAGGTCCTTAGCTCGCGACGACAGGTGGATCGGTTCGAGCCGGAGGGTCGCAATGGGTAGGCGGATCGCATGGGGGCTGATTTGCTTGTGTCTGCTCACAAGTTTAGCGCAGGCACAAGCCGAGCGCTGCACGACCGAAACACTTCAAGGCCGGTTTGTATTCACAGGCCGCGGCTTTATTGAGCCCGGGGAGCCTGGCATCCAACGAGTGCATTACGGCATCTTCGTTTTTGACGGGACGGGAAAGTTCTCGGGGAAGCAATCCTCCAGTCGGGGCGGCAAGATTGGCCGCGAGAAGCTGGAGGGGACCTACACGCTCGATCCAGATTGCACAGGAACGATGACTTTCGAGTCGGTTGTGAATCCGGGAAGCCAAATCCACTGGGACCTATACCTGACCGATGACCATAAGAGGGGCCATATCATTCGCATGGATGACGGCTCAATGGCGGTTCGGAGTTTTGAGAAATAGTGATTGGACGCTGACGCCCGCTAAGGGTCGGAAGCGCCGTTTTGAGCGCCGGCCGATGACTTCCGGTCTGCTCCCAACTCCGGACATCCCCAGCGCCCGTCGGCACGTCTCAAAGGTGCCGCCAGAAGCAGACATGCCACCATTTCATTCGATCACCGCGTCCGCACGGGAGAGAAGGGTCGGCGGTATCGTCAAACCAAGCGCCTTGGCGGCGTTGATGTTGAGTTCACAGTGGGAGGCCGCGACATCAATGCTTCGGCGGCGTGTGCGAACATCCGGGGCGTTCGTCGCGGCAGCTTTCATCCCTCCGAGATCGGGCTGCTCTGTTTCGCTCTGGCCGTTGTGTGTACCGATAACCTGATCCGAGTTGATGACGTGATGGAATCGCCTAAGCTGGCGGAATGATCGGGCAGCTCTGTTTCGTTCTGGCCGTCCTGGCCTCACCATTCAAGTCGAAGTTGCGGCTTGAAGCTGAGAATGCGGTGCTTCGACATCAGTTGAATGTCGTGAGGCGTAGGCTGAATGGTCGCGTCCAGCTCACGAACAATGACCGCTGGTTCTTTATCCAGCTATATCGCTGGTTTCCTTCTATCCTGCAGGTTCTCACAATCATCCGGCCCGAGACACTCGTGCGTTGGCACGGGGCCGGCTTTCGCTCCTACTGGCGTTGGAAGTCGCGCCCGTTGGGAGGGCGTCCGCAGATCCACACGGAGCTGCGCGCGTTGATCCGGCGGATGAGCGTCGAAAACCCGCTTTGGGGCGCGCCACGCATTCACGGCGATAGGCGACGAACCCGCCTGCGAACGGAGCCCCTGATCGTCGCCGGCATTGACGACTGGGCCTTCCGCAAGAACCATCGCTACGGCACAATCGTGTGCGATCTGGAGAGGCGGCGGATCGTAACTCTACTTCCAGATCGCGAGACTGCAACGGTGCGGACCTGGCTTTCCGACCATCCGGAGATCAGAGTCGTATCGCGCGACCGTGGCGGCGGCTACGGAGAGGCTGCGGCAAAGGCGCTGCCCGCTGCCGTCCAGGTCGCCGACCGTTGGCATCTAATGGAGAACGCGAGCGCGGCCTTCCTCAATGCCGTACGCCGCTCCATGCGGGCGATCCGCACCGCAATCGGTGCAACGACGATCAATCCGGAACTGCTGACTCGCGCGGAAAGGCTGCAGTATGAAGGGTATCTCCGGCGCAAGCAGACGAATGAAGCCATCATGGCGCTCGTCAGGGACGCCGTGCCTCTCAAGGAGATCGTCCGTCGAACAGAACACAGCCGTAAACTCGTTCGCCAAGTTAGTCGCGGTGAGAGTACGGATGTCTTCCGGACACGGCAAAGCACGCTCGATGCCCACTTGCCCTTTTCTGGACGCGCAATGGACCGAGGGCTGCCGTAACGGCGCAGAGCTCTGGCGTCGCTTGCAAGGGCAAGGCTTCCATGGCTCCTTGCGTGTAGTCAGCGAGTGGACGACACGGCGACGACGAGCCGCGAAGGCGACCAATCAACAACTGCAAAAAGTTCCTTCCGCGAGAACTATCTCGCGATTGATGACCACCGCGCGCGACAATCTTGGCAAAGCAGAAACAGTCACCATCGCCGCCATCGAGGCGCACGTTCCCACACTCGTCGAAGCCCGCGTGCTCGTCGAAAGCTTTCAGGCCATGGTGCGAAAGAAGCTCGTCGCAAATCTCGATCCATGGATCGCTACCGCCAGCGTGAGCCTGGTCGCGTCTTTTGCGAGTGGCATCACTCGAGACAAGGCCGCCATCCGTGCCGCCCTCACCGAGCCTTGGTCGAATGGCCAGACCGAAGGGCAGATCACGAAGCTTAAGCTGGTAAAACGCCAGATGTATGGACGGGCGAAGATCGACCTCCTGCAAGCCCGGCTGCTAGGCGCCATCTAGTTGCGCAAACCGTCATCGAAGTTGCGTCGGAGCCAATATTGCAAGCCGAATGACACACTGGACGCGCTGGCTCGGGCCCGAGCATCGCTGCCTGGTGCCGTTTCACCTCGTTTTCCGAATACGACACGATGGACGGCAAGAAGGTGCCTGTCTGGTTCGCCCCAGATGAGAGCCGCCCCCTGCTCGCCTTCGCCGGCCTGTTAACGCGCTGGACCAGCGTCCGGAAGGCGAAGGCATCCAGCCTACCCAGTGAACATCCAGAGTTGCTCGCTGGCCATGTAACCCGCCAGCAGCAGGATACCGAACGCGACGATAAGCGCTGCAGCGCCGACCTCGATCGCGCGCATTGAACCTCGATTTGAATGTCGACGAGCAGGAATCACAGCGCAGGCGTCGGTAGGGCGGCGTAGACCATCGGCCGCGCGCTGTAGGCTCAATCCGGGGCCCCGTGAGAGGCGCGGGGAGAGAGGACCGTGTCCAACGGGTCGCAGCGAAGGAAGTGCGCGAGCTTGCTGAGGCGTCTGCTCGATCCGGACGCGAAGCGCACCATGCGTTGATCAGCGATCGCGATGATATGGCGAAAAGCGCCGCCACGAAGCGCGAGGAGAAAACATCACCATGGCCGATGCTGCACCCCAGATTCCCAACTTTGGCTCGTCGGGGAGTTCGCGCTGCGCCGCGGGGCTCAGCGCTGGTGGCCGAGCCCGATGCCGAGCTGGTGCGCCTTGGCCCGAAGCGCCGGCACCGTGCGCTTCATCTGCTTCGAGATCTTGGCGATCGGCGTCTTGGCCTTGGAGTGCGCCTTCAGCGCCTTCACGTCGTCCTTGGAGTATTCGCGCCGCACGCTCTTTTTCGCCTTCGCCATGTCAGTCCCTGTTTGTTGAGGATAAGCGTCGCCAACAAACGACGGGGCAAGTCGTTCCCCGGCGGCGAGCGCTTCGCGCGTGGTTGTATACGTCCGCAACAGAGTTGCAAGGCCCTTGAAACTATCACCCAACCCGTAGACAGTGCCTGCGGAGGGGGTAGTACATGACGAAGATTATCGCGGTCATCGTGTCGGCGCTGGCGCATATCCGGTGAGCGGGCGCGCCCCTGCCAGGATGAGACGGGTCGAACCGCTCGCCGCGCCGGCCCCGATGTGCGCTGCAGAGGCAAGATACCTGGCGCCCCTGAACCCGCCAGACGCGGGCCAGAGGCGCGTTCCTGGGACCGCTAGGCGGCCAGCTTGCGGAAGGGGTGGGTGCCCCGCTGATCGGCAGAGCCGCCGGCCTCGATCACTCGGGCAACGTCTTGCTTGAGCAGGTAGACAGAGACAACCAGCAAAACGAGATCCTTCAGAAGGAAAGCCGAAACTATCGTCATCGCCGGAAAGCCTCCGGCGCCAGCATCCCACGCGTCAGGAACGAACGGCAGGACCGTGAAGGTAGCGATGAAGGTGAAGGTTGAACCGAGAGCGCCCAGCATTCCCGCTTTCTTGTTCCAGAAACCCAGAAGCAGCAACGTGCCAAAGGTCCATTCTGAGGCGCCGAGAAAAATGGCGGTGCCGCGAATGCCCAGAACCGGAATCGTCCAGAAGATAAACGGGCCGTGGGTGATTATGGGCAGCAGTCCTCTGATCTCTGCTTCGAACCATTTGTCGTACCCGAACCATGCGAAGATGATTACCATCGCGGCGCGGAGCAGGTGATAATCGAGGTCGCGCTTCAGAAGGCCCGAGCGGCCCAGCATATTGGCAAGGTAATTCATGATCTTTCTCCATGTTGGAGCCGTGAGCCCTGCGTTCCTCGCCGGCTCGTCCCGGAAACTCCTTTGATCGATTGGCTTTCGTGAGCCTAATCTATGATTCTGGATTGAAGCCTGCCATGCGCGAAGCGCTCGATAGTATGCCCGGAAGTATCAAATGGCGGATGCAGCCACGTTCGATGCCAGGCACGAGCCTTCATGTGTGGCCGCCATAATCGCGCTTCATCAGGATGAAGGCTGCCGCCAGTGTCACTTCTGGATTTCTGCTGATGCGCGGCTTGTAGTCGGCCTCCGCAATTGCCGGCCCGATGTCGCCAAACATGTGCAGCGGTCTCAGGCGCCGGTCGTCGGCGCGCTCTCGCTCCGCTCTCCGGCCGTTTCGACATCATCGCATCCGCTATCGACCTCCATCGTGTCGCTCTCACCTACGTCACGAACAAGAAGGGCGGAGATCAGATACTGTCCGCGCTTCCGGGCATCGCGGACCGACAGCATCGGGACTTCGGGCGCAGCGCGATCGTCGAAAGCATCCGCACCGACCTGATTAGCGGCGGCCGGGGCGGTCGAGTCGATCGTGCGGAAGGCCGAAAAGCAGTTCGATCCGGCGACGGAGGACATCCAGGACGCGCTGAGAATGATCGTGGCCACCTCGGCGGTCTCGCATGGAGTCGACGTCGAGAACTTCAACGCGATGTTCTTCGCAGGCATGCCCACCGCGATCGACGAGTTCATCCAGGCGAGCTCGCGCGTCGGACGCACGCATGTCGGCTTTTCGATGCTGATTCCGACGCCGCAGAACAGACGGGACCGCTTCATCTTCGAGGTCCACGAAACGTTCCACCGTTTCCTGGAGCGCATGATCGCGCCCCCGGCGATCGAGCGGTGGGCCGATCGCGCCGTCGTCCGGGTCATTCCCTCGCTCATCCAGAACTGGCTCATCGGCAAGATCTATCAGGAGCAATTCGTCGCGGACGCGGATCCGGAGAAGAAGCGGACGCGCATCTTCAGCAAGGTTTCGTTCGTGCGCTCGCTGGTCAACCGCATGAAGACGGCCGCCTTCGTCGACGAAGCCGAAAAGTACATCGCCGGCTGCGTCGGGATCGACGCCGAAGTCGGCGGCGCCGACGCGCAACGGCAGATCGTCTCCGCGATGGTCAGAGATCGGCTGCAGGAGTTCGTGAGACTGCTCGACATGCCGACGGTTGTTGGGACGAACGAAGCTCTGACGGAGTGATAAGTTTTATTCCTAACGGGAATGGAGACCTGTCCTCCGAAAGGGATTAGTCTCTCGCTCAATCGCTCGGCGAGCTGAGGCGAATCTGAGTATTTCAAATGTGAGCGTTTGTATGAGGCCTCACTTCCATGAGCCATGATTTGAACGCAGAGATGGGCGGCAGGCTCGCCTTTAAAGGGCGGCAGGTACCAGCTCAAACCAGTCTGCAACGGAGAGTCTTATCCCAAGCTTTGATGGGCCATCTCGTAATTCGTCTTTCACTAGGCAGCTCACGGAGGCGCCTCCAGAAGAAGTACAATGCGTATAGCGTCCTTCAAGTCACCGACGACCAATGCGGCGCGGAGGCGTCGAAAACGAAACGGGGAACGAACGCCATGATGGATTTTGATTTCGAGTTAGGACGCGGTTCGGGAATATCCGACAAGTTGTCTGTTTGCTCGCCAACGTTCAATACCGGGCAGATGCCTTTGCTGTCCACAGGGCGTCCTTGGCAGAGCGTGCTCATCGCCGCGTCGGCGGCGCGAACGCGATCGCCCGCTGTTGCTGAAGCAATCGACGATCACGGCAAGCTGCCGAAAGGCGTTGCGCCGCGGCCTGGCATCAAAATCATGTTTTTGCTGGTGAAGCCCGATGGAATGAGCGCGAATGAATTTCACCAATATTGGTTGGAGACTCATTCGCCCCTGGTCGTCAGAAGGTCAGACGACATGGCGATGAGGCGATATGTCCAAAGCCATCTCGTCCCGTCTCCGATGGCCGTCGGCGCCGCCGAGGCGCGCGGTTGGACGGCGAACCCGTTCCAGGGAGTCGCGGAAGTGTGGTGGGACAGCGAGGAGGCGATGGCTGCCGCGTTCTCCACGCCAAACGGCGTCGACGCAGGCGAAGCGCTTGCGGAAGATGAGAAGAAGTTTCTGGACGATCGATCGATTATCGTGATGACGCGCGAATATTTGATCTTCGATAAGACCTAGGTCGGCTCGTCCCAGTTCAAGAAGCTGCCGTGTGCGGCAGCTCCCCAGGATAGTCCAGCGAAAGACGCGCCACCGTTACGCAGCGCGTCCCAACACGGAAGGTGGCAACGGATGTTTCCCGCGAAAATAGACAGTCTGTCGAGACCGAAAACGGTGGCGGAGGCCGCAGCGCTGATAGCGTCGGACGAGGAGGGGAATGTCCTGCCGATCGCGGGCGGAATGAGCCTAATGCAGGCCATCAAGGCTCGCGTGGTCCGTCCAGGCGCGATCGTGGACTTGAATGATATCGGAGAACTCAAGGGGATCAAGGAAACGGCATCCTCGGTCTGGATCGGTGCGATGACCCGGTACGTCGAAGTAGCGACGTCGGACGTTCTCAAGAGCGGCGCCTTCGGAGCTCTCTCGGACGCAGCCTCCCATGTCGGCGATCGTCAGGTCCGCAATCGCGGCACTATCGGGGGATCACTTTGCTGGAATTACGTCGCGGCCTGCGTTCCCGTTGCGACGCTTGCGCGCGGCGCGGAGATCGAGCTCGTTTCAAAAGGTGCATCAGGCGGTGACGAGACGCGCGTGGTTTCGATCGATGACTTCATCGTCGGGCCGATGGAGACATCTCGTCGCCCGCAAGAGATCCTTCGGTCCGTTGCGCTGACCGGTCCCCGCAAGCACGTGGGAAGCGCCTATCGGAAGTGGGGGCATGTCACCGACTCGCTTCCGGTCGTCGGAATCGGCGTACGGGTTGTTTTGAACGACGATCGAACCTGCAAGGCGGCCCGGGTCGCGATCGGTGGCCTGTCGCGCGGTTCGCAGCGCTTTTACGAAGCTGAAAAGCGGCTGCTCGGAACATCGTCCAACGACCCAGCGGCAATTTCGGACGGCTTTCGTGCGGCCGCCAAGACGCTGGAAATCCAAAGCGACACGTTGGCGTCGGCCGACTACCGGAAGGTCTTGATTGAAGAACTCGGCACCTCCGTCGTCCTTTCGGCGATGGCACGAGCAGAGGAGGCGGCGGTACGATGACCGATGGAACGCAGGTAATCAGAGCGATCGTGAACGGACAGGCAGTTGAGGCCATCGCGCCGATCCGAATGCTCCTAGTGGATTTTCTGAGAGAGCGATTGCAGCTTACGGGTACTCACGTCGGCTGCACCTTCGAGGGCGTTTGCGGCGCTTGTACCGTTCGTCTCGACGGTGAAGCAGTCAAATCGTGCATGCTGCTTGCAGCGCAGATCGACGGACGCCAGGTGACGACGGTCGAGGGGCTTGCCCGTGGGGAAGAGCCCCATCCCCTGCAGAAGGCGTTTCGTGACGCTCACGCCCTTCAGTGCGGCTACTGCACGCCAGGCATCCTCATGAACATGAGCGAGTTTCTGGAACGAAATCCGGCCCCCTCGGAAAGTGAGATCCGAAGCGCGCTGGTAGGCAACATCTGTCGCTGCACCGGGTATTCGCACATCGTGGAGGCCGTCAAGGACGCTGCCACGAATATGAAGGTCGTCGAAGGGAGGGCGGCATGAGGAACGAGAAATTTGCGTGGATAGGTGAAAAGGTCCTCCGCAAGGAAGATGTGCGCCTTACGTCAGGCCGCGGTCAGTACTTTGCCGACATTCAACTGCCTGGTGTTCTACACTGCTACATCGTCCGTAGCGCCCGCGCGCACGCCAGGCTCGTCTCGGTCGACACGTCGACGGCGAAGGCCTCTGCGGGGGTTGTTGCGGTCTTTTCGGGGGAGGACATCAAGGACCAGCTGGATCCGTTGCCTCATTCGATTGTCGTGCCGAATCTGCCAGGGAAGTTTCCGCGCCATTGGCCGCTTGCGGTCGGCAAAGTGAAGTTTCACGGTGAGCCTGTGGCCGTCGTCGTCGCCACCGATCGGTACCTGGCGGAAGATGCGGGTGAACTTGTGGAGGTCGTCTACGAGGATCTTCCATATGTGGGATCGCCGGAGGCATCGAGCCGGCCCGACGCCACGGTCATTCATGACGACCTCGACAACAACGAAATATTTTCGATGAGCTTCACCGGAGGCTTCACGGAGGATTCCGTGAAAACCAACGTCGACGAGATACAGGCGATCATCAACTCAGCGCCGATCGTCATCAACAGGAAATTCAAGACTCATCGTGTCGGTGTGACACCCCTCGAAACGCGCGGCGTCATGGCAAAATGGGATCGGGACGACGGTCTGACCTGTTGGGCCACGACGCAGCGACCGCATATCGACCGCCTCGCACTGGCCGAGGTGCTCAAGATCCCCACCCACCAAGTTCGGGTAATCGCGCCGCGGGATCAGGGCGGGGGATTCGGGACCAAAGCACCATTCTATCGGGAGTCGATCCTCATTCCGTGGCTCGCGAAGACACTCGGCCGGCCCGTGCGATGGCTCGAGTCCCGCGAAGAAGGTTTGATGGTCGTTGGGCAGGAGCGCGATCAGCGTCACGAGATGACGATTGCCGCAAACAAGGACGGCAAGGTACTCGCAATGCGCGCGCGGGTAGTCGCCGATAATGGCGACGGATGTATGGGCGTCTATTGGGGCTTCGTGATGCCGGTCCTTGGTGCGGCTACGCTGCCATCCGGGTACTATCTGCCGAAATGCGATATCCAGTTGCGCTCATACGTCACTAATAAGCCGTCCCTTTCCCCGTCGCGTTCTTTCGGAAGCTACCCGGGCCGCTTTGTCATCGAACGTTTGATGGACGTTCTGGCCAAGGAGATCGGCAAGGAGCCCGCGGAGATCCGCCGCATCAATTTTGTGAGTTCATTGCCACATGTGACGGCGACCGGATGCCATCTCGACAGTGGGGACTATCTCAAGGCCTTTAACAGCCTCGTCGATACCGTCGACCTGAAGGGATTCCGGGAAAAGCAGGCGGCATTGCGCAAGCAGGGGCGCTACATCGGTCTGGGCTTCGGTACCGGCGTGGAAATCTCGGGTATCGCCTCGGATGTCTTCGTCCAGCTCGAGAACCAACCGGGATACGGGTCGGCCACGATTCGAATCGATGCCCGAGGAGGCGTCCAGGTTCTGGAAGGTGATGCTCCGCAAGGGACCAGTCACGAGACGACCTTCGCCCAGGTTGTTGCGGAGAATTTCGGGATCGACGTCGCCGACGTCGTTGTGCAGACAGGCGATACCGCCAACACGCCCTTCGGGTCAGGCTCACTCGGAGCTCGTGGTGGATCTTACACCGTGAGCGCTGTCCATAACGCGAGCCGCAACCTTCGGGACAAGATGGCCCGTGTCTTCATCCACGACCGAAAGCTGGATCTGCACGTTGGCGATATCCAGTTCGAAAGAGGATTTGTCTTCCCGGCGCTCGACCCCAATAACAGAGTGGCGTTCGCCGAGCTGGCGGATCGTATTATCATGAAGCCAGTGAACATGCCGCCCGGAGAGGAGGCAGGTCTGGAGGCCACGAACTACTTCGAGGCTGCCAAGCCGATGTTCTATTTCGGCGCGCACGCCTGCATGGTCGAGGTCTTTCCTAAAACGGGCGAGTTCAAGATTACACGCTATGTTACGTGTGAAGACGCGGGCACGGTGATCAACCCGCTCGTGGTGGAAGGGCAGATCCAGGGCGGCGTCGTGCAGGGGCTATCGAATGCGATGTTCGAGGAGTTTCTATTCGACGAGCACGGTCAGCAACTAACGACCAGCCTGGAGTCCTATAGGCTCGCCATAGCCCCGGATGTTCCTCACGTCGAGGTCACGCATTCGTTCACGCCATGTCCGCACACGCCCCTCGGTTCGCGTGGAATTGGCGAGGGTATTCCCGGTCCCGTGCCCGGCGCCCTGACAAACGCGCTATGCGACGCGCTCGCGCCGTTCGACATCGAAATCAACGAGCTGCCGATCAGGTCGGACAAGCTTTGGCAGCTCCTGCGCGCTAAGGAGGCGACAGCATTCCAGACCGTAGGCTCGAAACAGTCTGATCTGCGGAACGCGTGATCGTCTTCGGGCGATTCCAGTTCCGGACGGAGACGTCCACGGCGACGCACCAGTGCACCAAAAAGGAGGAAGCTGCCATGCCGTATTCGGCAACGTTTGAAGGTTCGACCCATCTTCCACGCACGACGATCTACTCCCGACTTGCGGACTTCGGCGGCCTCAAGAAGTACTTTCCCGAGGCTATCGAGGAGTGCGACTTGGAAGGATCGGGGATCGGGTCAGTCAGGACGATCCGCATGAAAGGGAAGGATGGTGTCATCGTCGAGCGTCTCGAAGCTCTCGTGGACGGATCGTTGATATCATACTCGATCATCAACGACGCTCCGCTTCCGTTGGAGCAATATCATTCGGTAATCGCGCTATCTGACGAGGGGGCGGGTTGCAAGATCCATTGGAGCAGCAATTGGATTGCCAAAGGGGCCCCAGAACAAGAGGTCCGGGACCTGATCGCGGGTTTCTACAGAGATATCTTCGCGGGCGTGGTACGGGTTGCGTGAGGCCCTGAAAAACAGCGGAATGCCGAAAGTGAGAAGGAAGATCGAATGGGTGATCGTCTCAAGGGCCGCAACATCGTTGTGACCGGTGCGGGCAGCGGTATTGGAGCAGGAGTCGCTGCCGATCTCGCGGATAATGGTGCTAATGTCGTTGTCGCGGATATCAACGTTGAAAACGGCGCCAAGGTTGCGGATCGAATATCGAAGGCGGGCGGCATGGCAGTGGCCGTACCGGTTGACGTTTCGAACCGAGAAAGCATCAAGAAAATGATCGCAGAGACGGTCGAAGCGTTCGGTAGCCTCGACGTGATGTTCAACAACGCCGGTATCATCCAGACCGCGTCCTATCTGGAAATCACTGAAGCAGACTGGAAACGGTTGATGGACGTTAACGGTCTCGGCGTTCTCATGGGAACACAGGAAGCCGCCAAACAAATGATCGCTCAGGGCGGCGGCGGCAAGATCATTAATACAGCCTCGATCGGGGCCAAGCAGGGCTATCCGCAGTTTGCTCATTATTGCGCGAGCAAATTCGCGGTCGCGGCGCTGACTCAAGCGGCGGCGCGCGCTTTTGCCGAACACAAGATCACGGTCAACTGCTTTGGACCTGGTGTCGTGCACACCGCGCTGTGGGATCAGCTTAATCGAGAGTTCATGGAGAAAGGTATTTCGTCCAAGCCGGACCAGGCAATCAACGACTTCAGCACCGACATCCTTCTGGGGCGCTACTCGACGCCGCGGGACATCGTCGGTGTGACGACATTTCTGGCGTCGTCGGAATCGGACTACATCACGGGCCAGACCGTGATGGTGGACGGCGGCATGGTGTTAATCTGACGAATCCTGGCACATCCAATCCGAAAGCCGGACTGTAATGCTCGACGCCGATGGATCTTGCGTTGACGTGACGCAGATCAAGAAGGGGCAAGATCCCAAGAATCTTTTGTCGCCCGCCTTCGTGAGAGTGCCGCGGCTATTGTTGCGGCGGGCGACGCCGACCTCGTCGCGTTTGGTCGCCATTTTATTTCCAGCCCCGATCTGCCTGAGCGGCAGCGGCGAATTTGCCATTGAACCGCTACGACCGGTCGACGTTTTACGGCTGCGACGGGGCGAAGCTACAGCGACCATCCGACACACGCCGAGCAGGCGCCGACGCACTCTAGTCCCGGACGGAAGCCGGTACGCGCCCGAGGACGGCGCGCCCGCGCTGGTCGCGTATCATGCCCTAGCTGAGCGAAATGACCAGCGTCTGTGCGTGTGCTGCTAGAGGGAATACACGCCCGCCCATCAGGACCAACGTGGCTCTGACGGAGTGATAAGTCTTATTCCTAACCGGAATGGAGACCTGTCCTTCGAAAGTGACTAATCTTGTGCGCGCTCGTGGATCGAGCTGAGGCGAACGCGTGCGACGTCTCTGCCTTCAGCGAAAATGCAAACATTGGCCGCCGTCCGCATCACCACGGAGATTACTTGATGCTTATTCAGCGCAATCCGGCGCAGCCTCCGATAAGTCCAGCGTTTCCGTACGAGATGAAAAGACTGCCCGTACTTGATGCCGAGATGGCCTATGTCGACGTGGGACAAGGAGAACCCATCGTTTTCCTTCACGGCAACCCGACCTCGTCCTACATGTGGCGCAACATTATCCCGTACGCACTCCCCTTCGGTCGCGTGCTCGCGCCAGACCTGATCGGTATGGGCCGATCCAGTAAATCCCCGCGCCGTGCGTATCGTTTCTTCGATCATGTAGCGTATCTTGACGAATGGTTTGAGAAGTTGGGGTTGACCAAGAACATCGTATTCGTGATCCAGGATTGGGGCGCAGCTCTCGGCTTCAATCGCACCTGCCGTTATCCCGATAGTGTAGTCGGCATCGCCTACATGGAGGCGATGGTCCGGCCTCGCCTTTGGAGCGATATGCCGCCAGAGCGCCAGCTCATCTTTCGTCGGCTGCGCAGCTCCGAGGGAGAGGACATGGTGTTGCGCGACAACTATTTCATCGAGAAAATGTTGTTTGAATACGGCGTCATGCGGAAATTGAGCGACGAGGAGAAGGCGGTCTATGCGGCTCCGTTCGATACGCCGGAATCGCGATTACCGACTCTGATCTTTCCTCGCGACATTCCCTTCGACGGAGAGCCGGCCGACATGAGCGCGGCGGTCGAGCGCTACAGCGTCTGGATGGGAGCGAGCGCACACCTTCCCAAGCTCTTCATCGACGCTTCGCAGGGCCACGGCACGGCCGGAGCGGCCCGGGAGCACTGCCTCAAGTGGCCGAACCAGACGGTGGTCACGGTCGAGGCCAAGCATTACGTGCCGGAAGATTGTCCACACGAGATCGGCGAAGCGCTCGTCGAATTCCTGAAGCGGGTTCGGGGTGGCGCATGAGCAAGAACCGGCGACCCCTTCAGGAGGCGCTCCGTAACGCGCTCGGTTCGGCGGTTCGGTTCGATACCGCCCACAAGTCCGTGTACGCGTCAGACGCCTCCAACTACCGGCAGGTGCCGATCGGCGTCGTCGTGCCGCGATCCCTGGATGAGTTCGTGAAGGGCGTCGCCATCTGTCACGAAAATCGGGTTCCGTTGCTGGTTCGTGGCGCCGGCACGTCGATGAGCGGCCAGACTGTCAACGAAGCCGTGGTTTTCGACCTGTCGGCGTCCTGCGACCGCATCGTCGAAATCGATCCCACGTCGAAGACAGCGCTCGTCGAGCCTGGCGTCGTCTGCGACTCGCTGCGATCGGCCGCCGAGCGCCACGGGCTCACCTTCGCTCCTGATCCGTCCACCCACAGCCGCTGCACGCTCGGCGGAATGATCGGCAACAATTCGTGCGGTGCGCACTCGGTGATGGCCGGCAAGACGCTCGAGAACGTCCGCGCCCTCGAGATTATGACCTACGATGGAGAACGGTTCTGGGTCGGGCCTACCAGCGAAGAGGAAATCGAAGCGATCATCCTTGCCGGAGGGCGCAAGGGGCAGATCTATCGCGAGCTCAGGGATCTGCGGGATCGGTATGCCGACCAGATACGGCAGCGCTTCCCTTCGATCAAGCGGCGCGTGTCCGGCTTCAACCTGGATCAGCTTCTTCCGGAGAACGGGTTCAATCTGGCGCGTGCGCTCGTGGGGACCGAAGGCACCTGCGCCCTCGTCCTCAAGGCATCCGTCGATCTCGTCGCCAGCCCGCAATACAGGGTTCTGCTCGTTCTCGGTTTCGACGATATCTACGTCGCCGCGGACGCTGTCCCGGACTACGAGCGCTTTCGTCCGATCGCCGTCGAAGGTCTCGATCGAATGATCATCCGAGGCCTGCAGGCGCGCGATCTCGCCCAGGCCGAAATCGACCTGTTGCCGGCTGGCGATGCCTGGGTGGTCCTCGAATTCGGCGCCGACTCGGAAAGCCAGGCGATCGAACAGGCCGAGAGCGCGGCGGCATATTTCCGTGCCAGGCCGTTCGGTCCGCGACCGAGCACGAAGATCGTGACGGATCGGATCATGCAGAAACGGATCTGGTCGATCCGCGAAAACGGCGCTTCTGCCACGCAACTGTCTATCGATCCCGAAATACCCGACCCGCAGGTAGGATGGGAGGACGCCGCGGTCGATCCACATCGACTGGGAGACTACCTTCGCGCCTTCGACGCGCTCGTGAAGAGGTACGGGTACCGGACCTCCTTGTTCGGCCATTTCGGCGACGGCTGCGTTCACGCCCGCATCACGTTCGATCTCCGATCGAAACCAGGGATCGAAAAATACAGGAACTTCGTCCGTGAAGCCGCGGAGCTCGTCGTTGCGTTCGGCGGATCGCTGTCGGGCGAACACGGCGACGGTCAAGCGAAAGGCGAATTCCTTCCGATCATGTTCGGCGACGAACTGGTGGAAGCGATGCGCCGGTTCAGGCGGATTTGGAATCCAGACGGCCTTTTGAACCCCGGCAAGGTGGTCGACGCGTATCGGGTCGACGAGAACCTGCGTGCCGGCCCGGACTACAAGGTCGTACCGATCTCGACGCACATGACGTTCCGGAGCCGGGAAGGCGACGGCTTTCAGCGCGCGGTCGAGCGCTGCGTCGGCATGGGGAAGTGCCGTGCAGCGAAAGGGGGCACCATGTGTCCGAGTTTTCGGGCCACCGGCGAAGAGCGCTACTCGACGCGCGGCCGGGCCAGGCTGCTGTGGGAGATGCTGCAGGGCGACGTGGTGCGGGACGGTTGGAAGAGCGAGGCCGTCAAAGAAGCGCTGGATACCTGCCTGAGCTGCAAAGGCTGTCGCAGCGACTGCCCGACGCACACCGACATGGCGTCGTACAAGGCGGAGTTTCTGTCCCGCTACTACGAGCATAGATCGCGCCCCCGCCAGGCCTGGTCCATGGGACGCATCGGTGATTGGGCTCCGCTCGCCGCGGCCATGCCTCGTCTCACGAACTTCATGACGAACGCGCCGGTACTCGCATCCTTCTCCAAGTGGGTTGCGGGCGTCACGCCCGATCTGGATCTTCCGAAATTCGCCGCCACCGGCTTTCGCCGCGCGTTCGAAGCGGATCAGACGGCCGCGTTTCGCGGTAAGCCGCCGGTCCTGCTGTGGCTGGACACATTCTGCGACAACTTCCAGCCGGAGGTCGCCGAGGCCGCCGTGGCGGTCCTTCGGGACGCGGGCTTCGAGCCGGTTCTTCCGAAGCGGCGCATATGTTGCGGGCGCCCGTTGTACGACTTCGGCTATCTGGATCTCGCTAAGGGCAGGCTACAGGAGATCATCGAGGTCCTCTCGCCGATGCTGGAAGCGGAGCTGGAGCGTCCTGTCGGCATCGTAGGTCTCGAGCCCGGATGTCTATCCGTGTTCAAGGACGAGTTGCCCAAGTTGTTTCCGGACGATCCCCGGGCCCAGCGGATATCGCGCAGCGTCTTCCTGTTGGGGGATTTTCTCCTCGCGCACGACTACGAGCCGCCGCGGCTAGACATCGATGTGCTCATTCACACGCACTGTCACCAGAAATCGCTGTTCGGCAATCGGGGCGACACCGCGATGCTCGAAAGGGCCGGTGCACGCACGACATGGCTCGACAGCGGCTGTTGCGGAATGGCCGGCTCCTTCGGATTCAATCCGAACCACGCCCGGCTCTCGCGCGACGTCGCTGAATTGGTTCTGGCGCCCGAGGTCCGCAAGCAGCCGGCTGGCACGGTGATCCTCACGAACGGGTTCAGTTGCCGAGAGCAGGTCAAGCACATGACCGGGCGGACCGCCATGCACTTGGCTCAGGTTCTCGCCATGGGGCTTCCGCGGAAAGTTGCCGCGATCGAACGTCCGCAGCAGGGCGAAAGCGCCTCGCCAAGTACCATCGAAAACGTCGTCTGAACGAAGAAGGAGGAACGCGTGTCGAGACGAAGGAATCGGATAGGCGGCGCTCTCGCGCCGGTGCTCACTCCGTTCGATGAGGATCGCGAGCCCGATTTTCCGGCGTTTCTCGCTCATTGTCGATGGCTGCTCGACAGCGGCGCCGGACTCGCGATCTTCGGCACGAATTCCGAAGCCGCCTCGCTTAGCACCGACGAACGGATCGCCCTGACCGAGGGTCTAATCAAGGCCGGTATCCCGGCAGACAGACTGATGCCGGGAACGGGTGCCTGCTCCGTCAAGGATGCCATCCGTCTGACGAGACATGCTGTCCAGAACGGCGCGGCGGGAGTCCTGATGCTGCCGCCGTTCTACTTCAAGAACGTCTCCGAGGAGGGCGTCTTTTCCTACTACGCGGAAGTGATCGACGCCGTCGCCGAGCCGAACCTGGCGATCTATCTCTACCACATCCCGCAACTGACCCAGGTGCCGATAACGCTGTCGCTGATCGAGCGGCTCCTCAAGCGCTATCCGCGCGCGATCGCGGGCGCGAAGGATTCCTCCGGAGACTGGGCGAATTCCAAGGCGATGATCGAGAACTTCGCCAATGAAGGCTTCGACGTCTTTCCCGCCAGTGAGGTCTTCCTTTCGGACTCGTTAGCGATCGGCGGCGCCGGTTGCATCAGCGCGACGGTGAACATCAATCCGGCCGCGATCAGCGCCCTGTTCCGCGCTCTTGACGGTGGTCGACCGACCCACGAGACGCGAGCGCTGCAGGCGCGGGTCGATGAAGTGCGAAGGACCTTCCAGTCGTTCGAATTGATCCCGGCCATGAAGAGCGCCTTGGCCCACTTCACCGGCCGAGAAGCCTGGAAGATCGTGCGACCGCCGCTCACGCCGCTAAGTCGGTCGGTCCAGTCCGACCTGCTGACGAAGCTGGCATTGCTGAACTTCGAAATGCCGGTCGAGCAATAAGAATTTAAAACATAAAAAATCTGGAGGAACGAAACAATGATGACGAACGAAGCCGTGTCTCCGCCGATGGTGGAGTCAGATGCGAGGCCGTCCAGCACGCGACAAGCGGTCGGGCTGGTTCTGCTGCTGGGCGTCTCGTACATGTTCAATGCGATGGACCGCCAGGTCTTTCCAGCGCTGCTCGGGAGCATCCGTGCGGATTACGGCCTCACGCTTCCGGAAGCGGGCTTCGTGAGCACCGTCTTCACGGTCAACGTGGCGATCTTCGCGGCCTTGAGCGGCTGGTTCATGGCCAGGTTCGGGCGCCGATATGTCCTGCTGGGCGGTCTCGTCTGCTACTCGCTGTTCACTCTGCTGACGCCGTTAGCCACCGGGTTCGTCAACTTGACGGTTCTGCGGGCGCTTACGGGTGTCGGGGAGGCGCTGCAGGTAGGAGCCGTCTTCGCCTGCATGGGCGCCTATTTCGGCGAGCGGCGCGGAGCAGCCATGGGCGCGATGCAGACGTTCTTCGGGTTGGGCGCGTTCTTGGGCCCGGTGCTCGGCACGCGGCTTGAGAGCTGGGCTGGTTCCTGGTCGGCGTCGTTCTACGCGTACGGAGTGGCCGGGATCGCCATGGCCATTGTCGCCGCGGTAGTCATTCCATTGGAGTTCACCGACGCTGGCGTGGCTCCGTCGCTCGCACGGAACGCCGAGATGCCGACCGCTTCGATCTGGACACGCAATCTTATTCTGAGTGCTGTGTCCTTTGGGTTCGTCGGGTTCTCGTTCTTCTCCTATTCGGCGCTGTACGCGAGCTACGCCCACACGGTGCTCGGTTTCTCGGTAGTGGATGCCGGAGCGGCGCTCGGCATGTACGGCATCGGGGCGATGCTCGGCGTCTTCGGCGGCTGGTTGGGCGACAAGATCAGCAACAGGAGCATCATCGGCGGCTTGCTACTGATGGCCACCGCCGGCTACGTCCTGTTCGACGGTGTGCCGCAATTCAGACTCCACCTGCTGCTGTCGCTGGTCTTCGGCCTGACGATGAGCGGGTTTTTGTTCACGCGATTCATGTCGGTCGTGCAGCGTAGCGTGGATCCGAGCCAGATCGGTTATGCGGGGGCCGTCGCTCTCGCGGCCTTCTACCTGCCGGGACCATTCGCCGGCTGGCTCTTCGGCAAGCTGGTGGAAACCGCCGGATGGTCGACCGCTTCGCTTCTGGTGGTGGTCGCACCGCCATTGCTCGGGGTCGTTCTGATGAGCCTGTACGATTTCTCGAAGATGCGGAAAGACTGAAAGGAGCTTTGCGATGACAAGGACGAACGGTTCATCAACTTCGCGCCGCGCGATCGTGATCGGCGGCTCCATGTCGGGTCTCTTCGCGGCTTCACTTCTGCGGAAGGCCGGATGGCAGACCGA
Organism: Bradyrhizobium erythrophlei; assembly: GCF_900129505.1. NCBI lineage: Bacteria > Pseudomonadati > Pseudomonadota > Alphaproteobacteria > Hyphomicrobiales > Nitrobacteraceae > Bradyrhizobium > Bradyrhizobium erythrophlei. The sequence goes on from NZ_LT670818.1 coordinate 5,004,750, forward strand.
TGTATACGAACGCAGCGACGTCGAACTTCGGGGTCGGGGTGCCGGGATTGTCACCCATTCCGATCTCATACAGTCGCTCGAGCGAAGCGGTGCGCAATTGAAGGACCTGGGCGTCACGGTCCACGAGCGCATCGCGTTGGATTCGCAGGGCAACGTAATCGAGCGGTTACCCTACGAACAGATCGTTACCTCGTGGGATCGACTGCATCAGATCATGCGCGCCACGATCCCGCAGGACACGCACCATCTCGGTTACAATTTGAAGGCCATCGAACAGGACGCCGATTCCGTTACGGCGATCTTCGAGAACGGTGAACGCGTGACTGGCGACCTACTGGTCGGCGCCGACGGGTTTCGATCGGTCGTGCGGAATATGTTCGTTCCGGAGATCCAGCCGATTTACGCAGGTTATGTGGTCTGGCGCGGTCTTGCCGACGAGGGTGTCATTCCGAAGCAAGCGCACGCGGCGGTCTTCGACAAGTTCGCGTTCTTCCTGCCGCCCTGCAACAAGAACATCGGCTACCCGATCGCCGGACCGGACAACGATCTACGGCCTGGTCACCGTCGGTGGAATTGGGTCTGGTATCGGGCCGTCTCCAAACCCGATCTGGACGATATGCTGGTGGACGAGGAGGGCGTCTACCACGCCATTTCCATTCCGCCGCCGAAAGTCCGAGCCGACGTCATCGCGCGTCTGAAGGAGGACGCGCGTCATTTCCTGCCACCGCCGATGCGCGATATCCTTTTCTGCGTCTCCAAACCCTTCTTCACGCCGATCTACGACCTGCTGGTCGATAAGATGGTACACGGCCGCGTCGCGCTGATCGGCGATGCTGCCGCGGTGGCTCGGCCTCACGTCGGCATGGGTATCGCCAAGGCCGGCACGGACGCGGAGGTTCTCGCGGATTCGCTCGCGAGTCATCCGGACTTGCTCGAAGGCCTTGCTCGTTTCGAACGCGAGCGTCTACCGATCGCCGGGAAGGCCGTGACCCAAGGTCGCCTCCTGGGAGAATACATGCTCGATCACGCCTCGCCCGAGACTGGGGTGGACGATGCGCATTGGCGCGAATTCCATAGCATTCCGGGCATTCTCAAGCACACCGCGTCGTCCGCATTTCTTCGTTCAGCCTAGGAGCTTCGGTAGGTCACATGGCAATTCAAGATCTTCCGGTGCCCGAGTTGGCGCGCAACATGCGACTGATCGGACATACTGATCAAGGCGGCCGTCCCGACGGCGTCCAACTCATGGTTCACCGTGGTTTCGCGTACATCGGCCACATGTTCTCGAAGGGGTTCAGCGTCGTCGACGTGAAGGACCCCGCGCGGCCAAAACCGGTGCAGTACGTTCCTGCCGCGCAGAACACCTGGAACATCCACCTGCAGGCGCACGACGACCTGCTCCTCGTCATCAACGCCAAGGACATGTTCGCCGCTCCCGAGTTTCAGGACGAGAAGGCGTACTACAAGGGCGAGCTCGGACGGAAGGTCGGTACGACCGACGCTGGAAAGCGTGTGCGCGATTGGCGCGCAGGTCTTGCCGTCTACGATATCTCGCGTGGCGAAGGGCCGCGAGAGATCGGCTTCATGCCGATTGAAGGCGGCGGCATCCACCGGATGTGGTACGCCGGCGGGCGCTGGGCCTACGCCTCGGCCCTGATCGACGGGTTCACCGACTACATCTTCATCACCATCGACATGAGCGATCCCACCCGGCCCAGGGAGGCGGGTCGGTATTGGCTGCCCGGAATGAACGCCGCCGCTGGCGAGGCCGCGGTCGCAGATCCTTCGCGTCGGCAGGGCTTGCATCACCCCATCGTGCACGGAGACACCGCCTATCTCGCCTGGCGCGATGCCGGGATGGTCATTCTGGACGTCAAGGATCGCGCGCAACCGAAACTCGTCGCCCACAAGAACTGGTCGCCGCCGTTCGGCGGCGGAACGCATAACTGTCTGCCTTTGCCCGACCGCGATCTCCTCGTGGTGCTCGACGAGGCCGTGCTGGATCACCAGGAGGATGGGGAGAAGCTCATTTGGCTCTTCGATATCCGTGAGCCGTCCAACCCGGTGAGCATTTCGACCTTCAAGTCGCCTTCGGATGCGGATTATAGGGCGAAGCCGGGGCATTTTGGTCCGCACAATCTGCATGAGAACCGGCCGGGCAGTTTCGTCAGCTCGGAGCTGATCTTCACGACGTACCAGAACGCGGGTGTTCGAGTCTTCGATATCCGCGATCGCTACGCGCCGCGCGAAGTCGGCGCGTTGGTCCCGCCGGCACCGGCCAAACTGGTCGATAGCCGTCCGGGCCGGCCGAAAGTCATCCAGTCGGCGGATGTTTTCGTCGACGCGGCGGGCATAGTTTACAGTACCGACTACAATGGCGGGCTCTACGTGATGGAGTTTCGGGGATGAGTTCGTCGACGACGCGAATTCGCCCGAAAAACGCGGCCATCGTCGGACTTGGATGGTGGGGCCAGCACATCCTGCGGCAGATGATCGGCTCCGATATCGTTCGCATCGTGTATGCGGTCGGAAGCCGCGAGGAGCATCGGGCGCATGCGGACAATTTCGATGTGGCCTTTACCACGGATTTCTCGCGCGTCCTCGGGGACGTTTCGATCGATTTCGTGATCCTGGCAACGCCGCATGCCCAACACGGCCGGCAGATCGAGGCCGTGGCCCGCGCGGGCAAGCACGTCTTCTGCGAAAAGCCTGTCGGACTTTCTGTGGGGGAAGTTTCGAAGTCGCTCGAGGCGTGCCGCGTGGCCGGTGTTCGCTTCGGCGTCGGGCATGAACGCCGGTTCGAGCCGGCGGTGGAAGAGCTGCGCAGATTGCTGGTCGACGGATCCCTCGGGACCATCATGCACGTCGAAGCTTCCTTCAATCACGACAAGCTGCGCGGTATCGCCGGTGACAATTGGCGGGTGAGCGCTCAGGGCGAAATACCGCTCGCGATGACGGCCACGGGCATCCACTTGACAGACCTGTTTCTGGATCTGGTCGGACCGATCGAGACGGTGACTGCATTTCCGGCGACATGCATGTCGAACACGGGCTACGCGGACACGCTATCAGTCCATTTCGGCTTTGCCTCCAAGGCGACTGGCTACCTGAACACCGTGCTCGCAACTCCCTTCTACTCCCGGCTGGCGATTTTCGGTAGCGAAGGATGGGCGGAAGTCCGCGACTCGGCCCATCCGGACGAAGCCGGCGCGAGCACGTTGACGGTACAATCGCGGACGGGATCGCCATCGGTCGCAAAACTGTCCAGCAGGGATTCCGTGCGCGCTAATCTGGAACGGTTCGCACTTTCGATCGAAGGCAAAGCGTCCTATCCGTTCACGGAAGAGCAGATCCTGGATAACATAGCGGTCATGAGTGCCGTATCGCGATCTATTGCAGCCGGGCGGAGCGTATTGATAGCCGAGGTCCTGTCACGGCCACAGAAATAGTGCTGGTATTCGCGCCGTCGGGTTGTCGGTCCCCTATCGAAAGCGCCGCTGGGCGCGTGCGGAAATGCGCCGACTAGGCGTTTAAGGCGCAATCGCCGGTGAGCGGTCAGCTCGCCGGCGATGCATCGTTGTCAGCGGAGTGCCAGGCTCTGGCGTGGTAGGGGCAGTATCCAGCCGCACTCGCGGGAGCGATGAAGCAGCGCCACCGCTTAGGCGGCCGCCGCCTCGGCGACCGGGTAGTCCGTATAGCCTCGCGCGTCGCCGCCGTAGAAGGTCGATCGGTCATAGCGGGTGAGCGGAAGGCCCTGCCGCAGCCGCTCCGGCAGATCGGGGTTCGAGATGAAGTGGCGACCGAAGGCGACAAGGTCGGCGTCGCCGAAGGTGACGACTGCTTCTGCGGAAGCCGGAGTAAAGCCGCCAGCGGCGATCAAAGTCCGCGAGAACTTCGGCCGCAGATGCTGCGCGGCGATCGGTGACCGGCCATGCGAGACTTCCTCGGTGCCCTTGATGCGCGGTTCGACAACGTGGAGATAGGCGATGCCCAGGCGGTCGAGCTGCGTCGTCACGTAGCCGAAGGTCGCCGCCGGATCGCTGTCCGACATGGATCCGTAGGTGCCGCTCGGCGCGATGCGCACGCCGACGCGATCGGCTCCCCAGACGGAGATCGCGGCCTGCGTCACCTCCAGCAGGAAGCGGGCGCGGTTTTCGATGGGGCCGCCATATTCGTCGGTCCTCTTGTTCGTTCCGTCCTGCAGGAACTGGTCGGGGAGGTAACCGTTCGCGCCATGGATTTCGACACCATCGAAGCCCGCCCGCAGCGCCCGCTCGGCGCCCGACCGAAACTCTTCGATGATGCCTGGGATCTCATGCAATTCGAGAGCGCGCGGCATCGAGAACGGGACTTCGCCGCGTTTGGAGTACGCATAGCCCTCGGCAGCGATGGCGGAGGGTGCGACCGGCGCGTCGCCGTTGGGCTGCAAGTCGACATGCGACTGCCGGCCGACGTGCCACAATTGCTGGAAAATGCGTCCACCCTTGGCGTGGACCGCGTTAGTCACGCGCTGCCAACCTGCGATCTGAGTGTCGGAGTAGATGCCGGGCGCACCGGCATAGCCGTTGCCGCGGGTCGAGACCGGCGTCGCTTCGGAGATGATCAGGCCGCCTTTTGATGCGCGCTGCGTGTAGTATTCGATCATCAGGTCGCTCGGAATGTCGCCGGGATCCGAGCGCATCCGCGTCAGAGGCGCCATCACGACGCGATGGGACAATTTGTAGGCACCGACCTGGGTCGGCGTGAACAGCTTGGACATTGGAATGTTCCTTTCGGGTGCTTGAGTGGAAGGACAGCGGCCGATGGTCATTGCGCCCCACCGGCCGCCTCATACGCCGTCACACCTTGACGGCGGCCGCGCGCTGGAGGACCGGGATCATGTCCTCAGGCTCGGGGCGACGGGTATAGTCGGGGTTCACTTCGGAATAGAGGATCGCGCCGTCCCGCCCGATGACGTAGCGGGCCGGCATCGGCAGGCTCCAACTCGGGTCGTCGTTGAACGTCGGCAGATCGTTCTTGAGCTGCTTGTAGAGTTCGACCAGATAGTCGGGCAGGTCGAAGCGCAGGCCGAATGCGGCGCCGACCTTGCCTTTCACGTCCGACAGGATCGGGAACGAGAGCTTGTTCTGGCGCACCGACTTGCGGCTGTTAGGGGCGGTCTGCGGCGATATCGCGACCAGCGAAGCGCCGTATCTGTCGAACTCCGGCTTGGCAGCTTCGAGCGCCTGCAATTCCATGTTGCAGTACGGGCACCAGACGCCACGGTAGAAGCTGAGCACCGCCGGGCCACGCTTCAGAAGGTCGGCCGAGTTGATGACGTTACCTTCCGGATCCTTCAGCGAGAAGGACGGGGCGACATCGCCTGCCTTCTTGGCGCGCCGCGCGGCTCCCGACTCGATCAGTTCGGCGGTGGCGCGGTGCATCGTCTCGATGACCGAGCGAGGAACACTGTAGGGCGGCCTTCCGGCTTCGAAATTGGCCTTGAAGGCGTCGAGCTTGGCCTGAAGCGACATGACGGTTCTCCTTTGACGTCTGCGTGGAGGACGGCGGCGCCGCCCATTTCGTTGAACTCACGTGCAGAAGCTAAAGGAGACCGCCATACGAGGTAGCGGGCACGTCGGACTAGCGCTTATTCCGCCCGGGAATGATCGCGGCGCTACGGTTCAGCAGCCCCTGCAGATGATCAGCTTGCGGTCGAGTTCCTGGTCGAACTGCTGTTGCTGGTGTTCCCATCCCGAGACGGCTCCTTGCTGGGGGACATCTGCTTGGTGCGGTTGCCGATGGCCGACCGGAGCAAGCCAAGGCAAGCGCGAGGTCAACACGATCGGCGCACGATCTGTGGCCGCGTTCCTCGACACATCGGGGAAAATCGTGACGGTATCTTGCCGGTAGGTTGCGTTCGCCGGCGAGAGTAAGGCAAAAGAGACGGCGACCGCGGCCGCTGCGCGTACTGAGCGGTTCAGGATCGAGATGCGGGACATGGTGACACTCCTCTTGTAGGAGGCTCGGGATGAGCAGCTCCGTTGCGTGTCACCCTACTCATGTGCTTGAGACATTGAATGCCGGTTAGGCTCGAAGAAGTGCTCATTCGTCTCATGAGCTCGCGAGATGCGTCTATGGCTGCAATCGCTCGTCATGCGGTCGTCGGGCGCTTGAGGTTGTCTGACCTGGTGCGCGTCAGCTAGAGCGCGCTCTCTCGGAGAGAACGGTCGCATGGGACATCCGAGATCTCACCCGACGAGGGGACGCGGTTGACCGGGATCTCGGCCTCATGCCCCGTCCGCACCGATGAGAAACATTCCCGGCGACCGCGGCACTCGATTCGCGTCCAGCCAACCTTCGACAATAAGGTCCGATCTTCCTCGGACTTAAGCGTTAACGAACGTTCGAAAAAGTCGACGAAGGCGCGCGCCTTGGCGGTCGCCGCGCGGCCAGTCGGAAGCACCATCCATAGGTCGAGTGGCGGGAGACTCCATTCCGACAGGACCGTACGGACGGCGCCCGATCGCAGCTCGGGGCTGAACATCCACTCCGACGCGATGGTCAGTCCTGCATGGGCGAGCACCGCGGCTCTCACGCCCTCCGCAGCGGTTACCCGCAATCGGCTTTGAACGCTAACGGCCAATTCCGTACTTTCGCGCCGGAACGACCACACACTGCCTTCGCCCTGAAGATAGACGACTGCCTGGTGTTTGCTGAGTTCGCTCGGCGTCGAGGGCGTGCCCGCCCGATGGAAATAGGCCGGCGTCCCGAGCACGAGCCGCTTGCACCTCGCGACGCGGCGAGCGGTCAGCGTCGAATCCATCATCTTCCCCATCCGGAGAGCCACATCGATGCCCTCCTGAACGAGGTCGATCTGACGGTCGTCGAGGACAACCTCGAAATCCAGTTCCGGATGTTGCGCCATGAACTGCGGCAACATCGGAATGAGATGGATCCGTGCGAACGTGACCGCGGCGCAGACGCGCAATCGTCCTTTGAGACCTGCTCCCGCTCCGCGCGCGGCGAGCTCGGCCTCGGCCGCTTCCTCGAGGGCCCGCTTGGCGCGGTCGAGATAGCCGAGGCCCGCTTCGGTCGGCGTGAGCCCGCGGGTCGATCGGGTCAAGAGCTTGACGCCCAGATAATCCTCAAGCTGGGCAACCGACTTCGACACGGCTGGCTGACCCACGCGAAGCTGTCGGGCCGCTCCGGAAAAGGAGCCCGTCTCGACGACCCGTACGAACGTCTCCATCGAAGCCAGACGATCCATCTTAGTCATTCTCCGCAGGAATGAGCGATATTGCTCCGCCCTATCTGCCATGCCGGGCGGGAATTGGCCATCTCTGTACGCGTCCGAGCCCGTCGGGGAGAGAAGCTATGAACACTTTCGAAGACCAGACCGCGATGCCGGTCCGAACGGCCACAGCCAATTCCGGTGGGACGGCTCGCGGGAAAGCCATCGTGCTCAAAGCGGCCCAGACGCTGTCCGGAACGGCCAGCGATGCTCTGACGGCCTATGCTATGACGGGCAGCGCCGTGGCAAGCGTTGTCGTCGTCGCCACGCCCCATCTTGAGGTGCTGCTGCGGTGCATTTTCCATGGACGTGGATAGGCAGGCGGCGGTGGCCGCAAGGAGACTTAGAATGCCGCGACCCAATCACCATTCGCCAGCTCTCCCGGGCGCCGTCCCCGGCGAGTTGCCGGGCCAGATCGTTCTCGTGTTGCAGGGAGGCGGTGCACTGGGATCCTACCAGGCCGGTGTGTATCAGGCGCTGCAGGAGGCCGGGATCGAGCCGGACTGGATCATCGGGACCTCGATCGGCGCCATCAACGCGAGTCTTATTGCCGGAAACGAGCCACAGCACCGACTTGAGCGGCTGCACGCATTCTGGAGCCGCGTACAGCACGAGCCGCAGGGGAGCTTTCAGGGCTCGTTCCTCGGACTCGATAGGCGCTGGTCGCAGTGGAGCACGCTGACTCAGGGCATTCCCGGCTTTTTCATACCGAACCCGCTTGCCCATGCCGGGGACGCCTTTCCGCTGGGCGCCAACCGCGCTGGCTACTACTCGACGGCTCCACTCGAACACACGCTCGCTGAACTCGTGAACTTCGACCTGATCAATCAGGGAAGGCCGCGCCTGACTGTGGGCGCGGCGCATGTGCGAACCAGCCGGATGCGCTATTTCGACACCCGCGATGGCAGGCTCGACGTCAGGCATATCATGGCTTCGGGGGCTCTTCCGCCCGCCTTTCCGCCGGTGCGCATCGACGGCGAACTCTACTGGGACGGCGGCATTCTTTCCAATACGCCCAGCGAGGCGGTATTCGACGACGATCCGCGAAGAGACTCGGTTATCTTCTCTGTCCATTTGTGGAATCCGGTGGGACCCGAGCCGACGACGATGGCCGATGTTCTCAACCGTCACAAGGACGTCCAATATTCGAGCCGCATTGCGAGCCAGATCGCGCGCCTCCAGCAGACGCATCGTTTGCGTCACGTCATCAACGAGCTCGCGTCGCGGCTGCCCGAAAGCGAGCGCAGCAACCCGGAAGTCAGGGAGTTGCTGGGCTATGGCTGCCAGACCCGTATGCATGTGGTCCAATTGCTCGCGCCGCAGTTGGACCACGATGATCACACCAAGGACATCGATTTCAGCCAGGCCGGAATCCGGCGGCGTTGGGAAGCAGGTTACGCGCACACCAACGCGGTGCTCGCGCGCAAGCCTTGGGAGGGCCAGTTCGACCCGTTGTCGGGTGTCATCCTTCACGAAGCCAAGGATTTGGGGACGCTCGCCGCCGAATGAGCGGCCGCGAGTCAGGCGCCCGCGGCCACGCTCAACTGGTATAGCCGACCCGTGGCATCTAGATCCTCCACCCGCCATGCGCCGCCGACGCCGGCGATCATCCACCTGAGCAGCGCCCAAAGATCGGCGTCGATCTCCGGATCGTTCAACGGCTCCAACGCGTCGGGCAGGGCGTAGACCTCGATCCCGTCGGGAAACGGTTCTCCGCTGCGGCCGATGAAGACGAGCGCGTAGAGCATTCCCGAGGGCGCTCGCACGTAGCCGGGGCGCGACAGCGCGTTCGTGCCTAGGGAGAACTGCTTGACGAAGAACTCCCGGAATTCCGGGTAGTGTCCCACGCGATCTTCCGCGAACACGAACGCTCTTCTCTTGCCTTCGATCGCCGGATTTTCGACGACTTGGATCGCCGTCATGGCAATCTCCCCTCGATGCGGTCGAGAAATCGGTTGATCTTGCCGGCGATCTCCTCGCCGGAATCCTCCTGCAGAAAGTGCCGGCCCGTCACCAGCTCGGGTCCTTCGGCGTGCGGCAAGAGCTCCTTGAAGCGGGTCGCGAACGTCTTGTAGTCGAAGACCTCGTCTTCGCGGCCCCAGACCAGTAGCGTCGGGAGTTTCGACTTCCTCAGTTCGCGCTCGAGCCATTCGAAGCGGGCCAGGCCGCGTGCGCTTTCGTCGAGCGGGATCCAGCGCGGCCAGGTCCACGTGAGAAGACGCGATGCCGGATCGGGCAGGATGTTCTCATAGACGCTCTGGGCCTCCGCCCTGAACTTCTTGCGGTCGACGACGGAAAGGTACATCCCCCGACCTGCAAGCGCGTTGTGGCGCCCGAGAAGATAGGGGCCGACGAGGGGTGCATGCATCATGCGCCATGGAAAAATCCGCTTGTGGAATTCGGCTGGAGGCAGCGGCCAAGCCCACGTGCTCATGATGACCAGAGCGCGCACGCGGTCGGCATTTGACAGCGCGAACCCAAGGCCAGTCGGTCCGCCCCAATCGTGACAGACGACGGTCGCGTTGCGCACACCGAGCTGTCGCAGGAGGCCGGTCAGATTGGCGATGTGGCCGTCAAGCGTGTGGCCTGTTCGCGGACAGGCTTCTCGGACAGTCCAAAACCGACCATGTCCGGAACGATCACGCGCCTTCCTGCCTCAGTCAGAGGCTTGATGAATTTCCGGTACAGAAAGCCCCAGGCCGGGTTGCCGTGCAGGAGAACGACCGGATCGCCGGTGCCCTCGTCGACGTAGTGCATGCGCCAACCGTTGACCTGCTTGAATTTCGGGTCGTACGGCCATTGCTCATGCGCGAACCGCTGCGCTGTTTCCGATGCCTCCATCCCTTGCCTCCCTATCCAAAGAAAATCACGGCCTGGCCGTTGAGGCCCGGCAGCTTAACCACCGGCCCCAGAGATTGGCCGGTCGCGAAATCGAACGCGACGACTTCGTCCTGGGCCACGCAATACAGCTTCCCGTCCGATTCAAAGCGTAGGCCGCGCGGCTTCCTGAACCCAAGCCCGCGATCCGGAGCAAGGACGCGAACAAGACGGCCGTTGGATCGATCATATTCGCGGATGGTCGTCACTGCGTTCGGATCTCCAAAGGGTTGTTCACTGCTGACGACCACGTTTCCGTTTGGCGCGATCGCGAGGTCGAGCGGGCTGAGATCCGGATCTCGGACCTCCCAGGAAGGGTTGACCGTCCACTCCTGACCAAACGCCAGAATGGTGTTGTCGCCTTCGCCGCCCGGACCGATGCCAGATGCGAGAAAGAGAGTGCCGTCATGTCCGAAGGCGAAACCGCGGGGGAACGGGACCACTGCGGTTGGAAGTACGGCTTCGCTCGATCCATCGAGCGTCGGCGCAAACGCCATGATCGTCCGCGCAGCGCGCAATCCGACATAGTACCGGCCATCGGGTCCGAAATTGCCGCCGCCTGGGTTCAGCCCAGCTATCACGCCGGTCTCGCGCACCACACGCGCGTTGCCATCGAGCGCCAGAATCCGGTCCGAGCCACTGTTGAGGAAGAGCAATGAGCCTTCGACGCCGAGTCCCCGCGGGTCGATGATCCGGGCGTCTTCACTGAATGGGCCGAGCCATTTGCCGTCGGCATCGAACGCCAAGAGCTTGCCGTAACCTGAGCCGTTCGCGCCCGAGGCGCTCGTCACAAGAAGGACCATGGCAGGCTCCTGCGGTTATCCTCAAGCGATCATCTCGAGGGCCAAAGCGATCCCTTGCCCGCCGCCGATGCACATCGTGACGACACCCTTCCTGAGGCCATCCCGACGCATCGAATGAAGAAGACGGGTCGTCAGTACGGCGCCGGTTGCGCCGATCGGATGCCCGTGCGCGATGGCGCCACCCTCCACGTTCACGATCTCAGGCGGCAGCTTGAGCTCCTGCATGACCGCGAGCGCTATTGCGGCGAAAGCTTCATTGATCTCGATGCGCTCGACATCCTGATTGGTCCAGCCAGCGCGCGCCAGCGCCTGTCTGAAGGCAGGGATCGGGCCCAGGCCGAACATACCCGGCTCCACGGCAGCGATCCCATACGACACCAGCCGGGCAATTGGCGTCAGACCGCGTTTGGCGGCCCAATCCTCTCCCGTCAGCACCATCGCCGCTGCGGCGGTGTTCAAACCGGGGGCATTTCCGGCGGTGATCGTGCCGCCATCGCGGAAAGCCGGCTTCAGTTTGGCCAATGCCTCGATCGTCGCGTCCGGGCGATTATGTTCGTCGACCTGGAACGTGCTCGCACCCTTTCGCGTGCGAACCTGAACGGGCACGATCTCGCCCTCGAATTTGCCCGCGCTCTGCGCAGCGGAAAAGCGCGTGTGCGAACGCAGGGCCCATTCGTCTTGCTTTGCACGACTGATCTGGAACTTTGTGACCAGGTCCTCCGTGTGCCAGCCCGAATGCGCGTCCGAGAAGGCATCGTTGAGGCCGTCGCGCAACACGCTGTCGTAGAGGGTCCCGTCCCCCAAGCGGTGGCCCCATCGGCCGCGCGCGACCAGGTACGGAGCGGCGTCCATGTTCTCCATGCCGCCGGCGATCGCTGCATCCACCGAACCCATCAGGATTTCGTGCGCTGCGGAGACGATTGCCTGCGCGCCGGAGCCGCAGACACGATTGACCGTCATGGCAGGCACCTGGACCGGAAGTCCCCCGTGGATCGCGGCCTGTCGCGCGGGGTTCATCTTGTTGCCGGCCTGTACTGTGTTTCCCATGACGACCGTGCCGATCTCCTCCGGCCGCAGTCCAGACCGTTGAAGGGCGCCGCTGATGGCCGTCGCCCCAAGCGTGACGGCCGGAACGTCTTTCAACGTGCCGCCGAATGTTCCGATGGCGGTGCGAACCGGTTCGGCAATTACGACCGAGTGCGATGACATCATGGAAAGGCCTCCGACAAGGAAGTTGGGATGAACGGTTAGACGCTATGTGCGGGATCGCGAACCCGGCAGGGTGGTCTCTGCAATAACGATTATTCCTGTCCGGAATGGGTCGCCGCTGCTGGGTTCAGCTTTGCATCGTCTTGCGTAGTGAACGGTCCCAACTCGCCCTCAGCGGGACGTGTTAGGACCGCTTCGCCTCTCGTTTATTCTCATCGTCGCGGGTCAACGACCAGCGGGGGCTGACCATCCGCCAGTGTACACGGTTGACGGCACCTCAGGGACAGCAACGACGGCAGCATTGGCCCGGCGAAATTGTTCGCCGGTGAAGTGCGGTTGGCGGAGCTTGGGATGCTCCGTTGCGGATGCCATCCGGCTCATTGAGGTGACCGCAACCGATAGAACGACGGCGGTGACGAAAATTGAACGACGTGACATTGGACACTCCTGGGTTTGGTTGAGTAACGCTTGGGGAGTGAATCTACGGCGTCGATTTCAGACATCGAATGCCAGTTGGTCGCGTTTATATGCTCTATCGTCTCTACTTGGGCATGGCGGACTCAAGGGCTCATCTCCTACGCGATCGGATGTCCTCCGAGGGTAAAGTTACCGAATGGAGTTACTCCTGCTGGCCGTCACTGCCGTTGTCGGCTTTCGAAAATTGCCCGCCCTTTCTCCATTGGGCGGGTGTTAGCCCCATATAGCTCTTGAACGCGCGTTGGAAGGCGGCCTCGGATTGATAGCCCACCGCGTCTGCTACGGCTCCCGTTGACATGGAAGGCTTTTTCAATTCGTTCGACGCGAGCGTCATCCGGATTTCGGTCAGGAGATCGCTGGCGGAGCGGCCGAGCTTCTCCTGAAACTGGCGCGCCAGCGTCGCGCGCGACGTGTTGCAGAGACGTGCGAGCTCCGGCAGTGACCACGCGCGCGCTGGCTCGTTGAACATCGCCGCCAGCGCCGGCGCCAGACGCGGGTTGCCGGCGACCGCGAGAAGTCCGATTGGCGCGTCTTTCGCTTCGCTCGCCAGTCGCAGCACCAGGGCGAACAACGCGGTCGAAAGCGCATTCAGCATTGCGCGGCCACCGAGATGATCGGCCTCCGACTCGCTGCGCATCAGCCCGACCAAACCGGACAGTTGGGCGGCCGTTACTGTATGCGCGGTCGCGGCGATGGTATCCCCGGTGTGCACGACAAGAAGGGGTGGCAGATAGCTGCGCAGCAGACGATCGTGAGGCGGAGCAATCACAAAGTGACCACACAGCAGGTCAAGCCGCTCGCCGGTGCCGGCGTTTTCGCTGATCACAAGATTAAGGTGTTGGTGATCGCGCGCGGGTTTTGGCCGCGCGCCGCCTCCGTCATGCATCACGTGCCGCGGGTTGCCGGGCAGCAGCAGGATGTCGCCGGCCTTCAGCTGCACCGGCCGGCCGCCAGCCGGATTCTCCAGCACCGCAGAGCCGCCGACGACCGCGTGATAGGGGATTTCGTTGGCTTCGCCCGGCCCCTGGTCGATCCTCCAGGGAGCGCCATAGGCGCAGCGCAGATCGAGCCGACCGCGCACCGTCACCATCTCGAACAAGCGGCTGAGCCAATCCGCAGCGGCCATGCATCGACCTCCATTTGAGACGCTTGGGCATATATACGATCCGCGAAGACATTCAACGTCTCATCGCGGGTTCATAGCGTCGCTCCGTGCTGCAAAACCCCCAACCACGAAGTGTCACATGTCCCGTCTTTCCATTCGCAGTTTGAAATCCTCGACGGTCTCGACCGCCAAGATCTTTGATCAGATCCAGAAGTCCTTGAAATGGAGCCTCGTGCCACTTTGCGGCGCTTGCCGCGATGGCCTTTGTCTCGTCCGCGACACCTGCATCCGCTGGCGAATACTGCCGCAAGGATGTGACGTCGCAGGTGGTGTCCTGCAGTTTCGATACTCTCGAGTAATGTCAGTGGACCTCGTCGGGCCGCGGCGGCGATTGCTTCCGCGATCCGTGGCTGCCGGCCGCCGACCAACTCGCCTATGCGCCGCATGCGCTCACGCGAGGCCGATAGCGCATCACGTAGCCGACCACAATTGATGTCGGCATCCAACGCTGAGCCGGGACTAGCTCCGCCCGCGGTTCTCGCACCAGAGCCGCGGGCGTCTCTCTTCGTGAAAAGCGACCTCCTGCCTTTATGAGACGAATAAGCATATATACGAGATGAAACGACATTAAAAATCTCAATTTGGGTTCATACAATCACTCCGCAATCTTTGTTCAACCCCAACCAAGGAGTGTCACCATGTCCCGTCTTTCCGTTCCCAGCTTTGAATCCGCAACCGGCGCGACCGCCGAGATCTATGGCCAGATCAAAAAGGCAATCGGCAACGTGCCGAACACCTTTGCCGCGATAGGCGCGCACGGACCTGCGGCACTGAAGGCAGTGCTTGCTGCCGATGCCGTGCTTGCTTCGGGCAGCCTGAGCAAGCGCGATCAAGAGACGATCAAACTCGTCATCTCCGGCGTCGCTGGCTGCGACTATTGCGTCGCCGCGCACAGCCTGCTCGGCAAGCTCGCCGGGTTGAAACCCGAAGAGCTGAAGAACATCCGCGATGGCAAGCCGACAGGCGACGTCAAGCGCGATGCGTTGGTCCGTTTCGTTCGCAGGCTCGCGACAACCAGCGGCACTGTGAGCGATGCCGATTTCGCTGCGATCAAGGATGCCGGCTACAGCGACGCGCAGCTCGTCGACATCAGCCTCGCCTTTGCGACGACCGTCTTCACCAACGTCTTCAACAACATCAACGACACCGACATCGACTTCCCCGCAGTCGCGTAAGCGACTGCACGGGTCGGCGCTCAAAACTAGGAGTTACGACAATGACTTATCAATACTGCAGTCAATCCGCTTGTCGGCGCCTTACGCTGGTCCGGCCTGCTCGCAGACGATCTCGACTACCACATCGTTCGCGCTTCGATGGTGATCATGTTTCTCTTCTTCGGTTACCAGAAGTGGTGGGCCTATGAGGCCGAGCGGCTCGTTCCCTTCATCAGCAATGGTCCGCTGATCTGGTGGCTCTATCCTGTGTTCGGCCATCAGGGCGCGAGCTGGTTCTTAGGGGGCGCTGAGTGGACATTCGGCTCGCTCTTGTTCGCCGGGTTCTGGGACAAGCGGCTCGGTATCCTCGGCGCCGCCGGTTCGACCGCGACCTTCATCGCCACCGTCACGATCATCCCATTCATGCCGGATGGCTGGGACCCTGCGGCCGGATTTCCGGCGATGACGGGCAACGTCCCCTCCCTGATGAAGGACGTCGTGCTGCTGGCCGTGTCGCTCTATCTGTTGAAGCAGGACGTGGTGCGCGTTACCCAGCAATGATCCTGCGCAAATCAAATAGCCGTCGGCAAGCAACGGCTTGCCGGCGGCTTTCTGCAAGTGGAACCGGGCCCGCGGCTGGCGCGAACTTGCCGACTGTGGCGCAAGATCATATGGTGCCTGCCGCTGTTGCGAATGTGACTTTGGGCCTGATTTGACCTCCGGTTTTCGCCCGGGGTGTTACCCGCTGATGGGTGGAGACCTTCGTTCGCCGCCGGTTCCGCGCGAAGAAACCTCGGCTTTCCCATCTAGCAGTTCCGCCTCGCACGGATGTCCGGGATGCCGACGCAAGAGCGCATGAATGGTCACCGAGATTTGCAGGCCAAGGGCGTACTTTGCTTTGGCCCGTTGGCGCGAGCGGTAAAGCTGCGAGATTCTTCGCGACGCCTTTCGCAATTCCGTTCGAGTGCCGAGGTTCGTCGCGATTCTTGGACCGCTCTGCCGCCGATGGAATGTTTCTGCCTTTTGCGCAATCGACAGACGACTTTTGGCAGTGATAAAGGTCTGATACGATCATGCCTTGGTGTGATCAGGCGCAGCGACGCGACCTGATATTGAGAAGCTGTCCGCTGGGCGCAGGCTAATGGTACAAGGATCGAACGACAGGCCGGTTGTTCATATTGTCGATGACGATGAATCGTTGCGGGCTTCCCTTGAGAGTCTGTTTCGCTCGGTCGGAATACAGACTCGGACCTACGGATCGGCGAGCGAGTTCGTCGACGCTGCCAGGACCGATGCCCCGGGATGTATCGTACTTGACGTGCGGCTGCCGGGGACAAGCGGACTTGATTTCCAGGACCAGCTCATTGGCCTCGGTATTCGATTTCCTGTCATACTAATCACCGGTCATGGCGATATACCAATGTCGGTTCGCGCCATGAAGAAAGGCGCGGTGGACTTCCTGCCCAAGCCCTTTCGCGATCAGGATATGCTCGACGCGGCGGCCGCGGCAATTGAGCGAGACCGAAAGCGCCGCGCCGAATCAGGCGACACCGCACGTCTCGCCGAAAGCTTCGCGACGCTAACGCCGCGCGAGCAGCAAGTGATGATGCTTGTGACCACAGGGAAGATGAACAAGCAGGTGGCAGGAGACCTCGGCCTGAGCGAGGTGACCGTCAAGATTCATCGCGGCGCAGCAATGCGAAAAATGGGTGCACGCACTCTTGCCGATCTGGTCCGGATGGCCGATGCGTTGAAAACCATGGAACCCTGACTGGCGGTTCCTCATACCTGAGTCTGATTACAAGACGCGGTCGCGCATGTGACTAATGTCGCATTCGCCCCGCGACTCAGCGGCGATGCTCGGAATATTTCAAGGACGGCCGGATGCCTGTGACACGAAAAATTTCCATCGTTGATGACGACGATTCGATGCGCACCTCACTCATGGATTTGGTCCGTGCGCTCGGTTATGATGCTCGCGGCTTTGCTTCGGCTGAAGATTTTCTGGCGCATGGGGATGCCGAAAGTTTCGCGTGCATGATCACCGACATTCAGATGCCTGGAATGAGCGGGATCGACCTTAAAGAGCACCTGACTGCACAACAATGCTCTCTGCCGGTGATCATGATCACCGCCCGCCTTGAGCCCGGTCTTGAAGAGAAGGCTTTCGCGAGCGGTGCAATGTGTTTTCTCAAGAAGCCAATTGAATCGGAAATACTTGTAGGTTGTCTGGAGAGGGCGCTGAAAAGTTAGAGTTAGCCCTTCAATGCGACTTCTGCGGATGATGCGCCAGGAGCAAAACGGATAACGGGCGGGGTGCTCGGCCGTTTTACCTTGCTTTTTCCACGAGTTGTGCGCTCGGTTTTACCCGAAATGCGGGCCCAGCAGGGTCAGCCCAAGGTTCAAGGTCGCAGTAGCAAGCTGGTGGCCGTTGCATTCGGAATGAAATAGCGCGATTGTTAGGCTGTCGATTGCATACCGGTTCGTTTGAGCGCCATGCGGAGCCGGCAGGAAGCTTGAGCGCTCGCATCGAGAATCGTCCCATGAGCGGCTTTGAGCAACTCGGGAAAATAGTGACGAATTCGGGCGGGCTGTTGCAGCGGACCGTTGGCGATCTTCGCACCTTGCAGGCAAGTACGCTGTTGGTACCGGAGACGCTATGGACGGAAAAGCGGACCACGAACTACCGCTACCTGTTTGCGCTTTGGCTCGTTGGCGGTGCCATGATCGCGCTGGTGACCTGGGTCGGCTTTGAACTCGACCTCAAGCCAAGGGTCGTTGTCCCGATCTACTTGATTGTAATCGTTCTGCTCTCTCTGCTGGACAGCTTCATTTCGTCAGTCATCTTCTCGTTGATGGTCGCCGGCTGTCTCGACTATTTCTTCTTCGAGCCGATTTTCACGTTTCAGATCTGGGACGTGCAAGATTGGCTCACTCTGATCGCATTTTTTTTCACTTCGCTCGCAATCACGGGGTTGGTAAGGCGGGTCCGCCAGTTCGGCGAAGTGCAAAGCCAACAGGCGCGGCTTCTCGATCTCACCCACGACGCCGTATTCGTCAAAGACGTGAACAATGTGGTTCGATACTGGAATCGGGGCGCCGAAGAGCTTTATGGTTGGAAACGAGGCGAGGCGGCCGGCAAGATCACCCATGATCTGCTAAAAACGGTCTTTCCGGCTCCGCTCACTGACATCGATCAAATCTTGTCACGCACCGGCCGCTGGGAAGGCGAACTTGTCCACACGACGCGTACGGGCGAACGAGTTACTGTTGAAAGCCGGTGGTCCCTGCAGAGGGACGCGGAGGGAAAACCGATCGGTACGCTGGAGAGCAATACCGATATCACCGAGCGCAAGCGGGCCGAAACCGCGCTGCGGCGAATGCAGGAAACCTTCCTCGCCGAAGCACAAAACCTGAGCCACACCGGCAGCTTCGGCTGGAACGTGTCGAGCGGCGAGATTTTTTGGTCCGACCAATGCTACAAGATTCTTGGGTACGACCCCGCGAGCAAGCCCTCCATCCAGATGGTGCTCGATCGCGTCCACCCCGATGATATTGCGGCCGTCGGACGGGCCGTCGAGCATGCTGCGGAGAAGAAACAGGACTACGATTTTGAGCACCGGCTGTTGATGCCTGACGGCTTGGTCAAGCATCTTCATGTCGTTGCGCACCTTGTTAAAGATGAGCGCCGCGGGTTTCAGTTCATGGGCGCAGTCATGGATGTAACCGAGCGCAAGGCTGCCTATGCGGCGTTGGAGCAGAGCGAGCAACAATACCGCAGACTGTTTGATCACATGCCTATTTCGCTTTGGCAGGTCAATGTCCGCGGATTGCTCGAAATGTTCAAGGACGTAGCAGGCGCGGGCGTGGTCGACTTTCCTGCCTATCTCGACGCTCATCCCGAGTTCGTGCTGAACGCGATCGAAGTCATGGTGGTCGAGGAAGTTAATGGCATTACCGTAAAGATGTTCGGCGCCAAGGATCGGCGCGAGCTGCTCGGGCCTGCGACGCACTTCTGGCAAGCGCGACCGGACACGATCCGCCGGACGCTGGAAAGCCGTTTCCGCGGCGAGACGACATACGAGGAAAAAACGCAGGTCAATACGCTAGACGGGCGCGTGATCGACGTGCTCTTCACGGCCACGCGGACTGACGTCGGCGTCGATCTCATTGCGCTCGTTGATCTGACCGATCTTGCCCGGGCTCAGGAGGAACTCCAACAGATCCAGGCGAAGTTTGCGCATGCTGCGCGAGTTTCAACGTTGGGAGAGCTAACTGCTTCGATCGCCCACGAAATCAATCAACCCCTTGGCGCCATTGGCGCCAGTGCTGATGCGGGACTACGCTGGCTTAATCGGCCAGCGCCCGATTTCGACGAAGTGCGCTCGTCGCTTGAGCGGATGAATGCCGACGCGCGGCGCGCATCGGAAATCATCGCCAGGATCCGCTCGATGGCCGCCCGGCGGCCACCAGAGCGCGTGTTGGTGTCAATTGACGATCTGATCAGCGAGGTGTTGCAGTTTCTGCGGCACGAAGCGCAATCCCGTCGCGTGACGGTGTCGTACCATGGTGCGGCCGCGGGTCCGAAAGTGCTCGCCGACCGCACCCAACTACAACAGGTTGTCGTCAATCTAGTGGTCAATGCATTGCAGGCGACAGCACAGGCGCCTGCCATCGACCGTAAAATAGCTATTTCCACGGAAGCGGTTGATGCCGCAACCATGCGCTGTACCGTCGAGGACAGCGGCCCTGGTATCAAGCCGGAGCATCTTTCCCGCCTGTTCGACAGTTTCTTCACGACAAAGGAGGGGGGCATGGGCATGGGCTTGTCGATCTGCCGGTCGATCGTTGAAGCGCATGGTGGCCGGAGCGGCGCGGACAACAACTCGATCCACGGCGGCGCCCGGTTCTGGTTCGAGCTTCCCGCTAAGGACGCTGCTCAAACTTAACTGCCGTCACCACTTTGAATCGTCTGGCCCAGCCGATCGGCTGGATCTTTGATACCAAGGTGTTACTCCGACATTCGCTTGGGCAATAGGCCAAAAGCCACCGGATGGATAATCCTCCTCACCAGCACGGACTTCAATCGTGGGTGGAGGTTGGTTATGACCGAGCAAGTTTTTGCGGGTTTTGGAGATCAAAGCGGCGCTTTCCAGTCAAGTGACGACCATATCGGAACGGAAGAACGCAACAAGAGTTTCCGGGCAACAGCTGGCGCGACGCGACCGGTATCTTGGAACATGACGGCCTCTGCTAGGCCGCACGGAGACTCGAACTTCGAGGCGGTGCTGCTCGCCATGGCCGGGCACGATCTCCGGCAGCCACTGCAGGTCATTCAAAGCGCTCACGAACTCCTGGGGCTTGGGGTCCGAACGAGTTCCGAACTGCGCTATTTGCGGTCCGGTCAAAGCGCGATCGACCGGCTTAAGGAGCAACTGGAGCAGATCCTGACTGCGCTGCGCGTCCGAGAGTGCTCGAGGCGTCTTGAGCTCACGCCTGTACGCGTCCATCAGGTCTTGCGGCGGGCTTGCCGCGAGAATGAACAGGCCGCGCTGAGCAAGGGTGTGAGCATCCACGTGGTTTCCAGCGACGCCACGATACTGAGCGATAGCCTGCTTCTCGGCGCCGCCCTGCGCAATTTGGTCAGCAATGCAATCAAGTACACCCAACCAGGAGGTCGCATCCTTGTTGGCTGCCGGCACTCCCGTTCGGGGATCCGGATCGATGTGTACGACACGGGCACTGGAATTCCCGGTGAACAAATTCCGAGGATCTTCGAAGCGTTCACCCGCCTCGATCCCGCACAATGCGACGGCCTCGGCATCGGTCTCTTCATCGTGCGCCAGGCGCTCGGAATTCTGGGCCACCGCATCGACGTCGCCTCCACTCCCTGCCGCGGGTCTCGCTTTTCCATTTTGGTCGCGCGCGCGAAAAGGGCGCGCAACTAGGAGGAAATTATCATGGGCAATCCCGACACAATCAGCTCCAGACAACGGGATTGGCAGCTCATTTACGGCAAAAGCTTCCCATTCCTCATCGGAATGAATGATATCGCTCCGCCGCGTCTGCCGCCGCGTCGGGGAATGGATGATGGTGCGGCCATGGTTTTGGTGCTCAAAAGAGGAGAACGGAAATGATCAACGGATTCACACTTCACGAGACCGCCACTGCGCCACCAGCCTCTGCCGAGATCCTGAACGGCATCCAGAAGGGCTGGGGCTTCGTGCCCAACCTGCACCGCATCCTCGCCGAGAGCCCGGCGGCGCTCGAGGCCTACAGCACGCTCTGGGGCATTGCCGAGAAGACGGGTTTCACGCCGCAGGAGCGCAACATCGTCTATCTCGCGATCATCTACGAGAACGAGTGCACCTATTGCATGGCGGGTCACACCAACCTCTCGCGCGCGGCGAAGGTTGACAATGCGGCGATCGCGGCAGTCCGCGAAGGCCGTCCGATCGCCGACTCGAAGCTCGAGGCGCTGCGCCAGTTCGCTGCAAAAGTCACCCGACAGCGCGGCGTGGTGAGCCAGGCCGACGTCGCTGCCTTCAAGGCCGCGGGCTATGACAATCGGGCCGTGCTCGACGTGCTCGTTCTCGCCGCGACCAAGCTGATCTCCAACTATACCAACCACCTTGCCGACACACCGAACGATTCCTTCATGAAAGGCGCCGAGTGGACTCCGCCCGGCAAGCTCAAGCCCGCCGCCTGAGCGGCGTCAGAAAGCCGCCCTCGCTTCGCTGCGGGGGCGGCGTGGTCCGACACTGAAATCGACTTCCCCGCGGTCGCGTGAAGCGACTGCATGTCGACGCTTGAAACAAGGAGTTACGACAATGAACGCGATTCTCAATACGGCAATCAGTCCATTGGTCCTGATCCTGCGCCGGTCCGGCCTGCTCACCGAGGATCTCGACTACCATCTGGTCCGCGCATCGATGGTGCTCATGTTTTTCTTCTTCGGTTACCAGAAGTGGTGGCCATATGAGGCGGAGCGGCTCGTGCCCTTCATCAGCAACGGTCCGCTGATCTTCTGGCTCTATCCCGTGTTCGGCCATCAGGGTGCAAGCTGGTTTCTCGGTGTTTCCGAATGGACATTCGGCGCCCTTCTACTTGCGGGGTTTTGGGACAAGCGGCTCGGAATTCTGGGTGCAGCCGGTTCGACCGCGACCTTCATCGCGACCGTCACGATCATTCCTTTCATGCCTGACGGCTGGGATCCCGCGGCCGGATTTCCGGCAATGACCGGCAACGTCCCGTTTCTGATGAAGGATGTCGTGCTGCTGGCGGTCTCGTTCTATCTGTTGAAGCAGGACGTGGTGCGCGTCACCCAACATCAACCGGCCGTGCGGCGCTCGAAGGCCGCGGGTCTCGTTCATTCCGGACAGGAATGAATAATATTGCCCCAGGGCGGCTGCCGCCGACGCCGGCGGATGCGCAAGTTTGAAGCTGAAGCCGCCGCCTGACCGCGACCGAGGCCGCCCCTTGCCACCGGCAGGGGCGGGGCCCGGGGCCTCGCACCTGGCGGACAAGCAGAGGAGACGGAAATGATCGACCTTTACTACTGGCCTACGCCGAACGGCCACAAGATCACGATGTTCCTAGAGGAAGCGGGATTGGACTACACGATTCATCCGGTGGACATCAGCGCCGGCGATCAGTTCAGGCCCGACTTCCTTGCCATCTCGCCGAACAACCGGATGCCGGCGATCATCGATACCGCACCGTCCGACGGCGGCGAACCGATCCCCGTGTTCGAGTCGGGCGCCATCCTGTTGTACCTCGCCGAGAAGACCGGCCGCTTCCTGCCGAACAGCGTCCGCGGCCGCAAGACCGCGACGGAATGGCTGTTCTGGCAGGTGGGCGGGCTGGGACCGATGGCCGGACAGAACCACCACTTCGGCGTTTACGCGCCGAGCAGGATTCCCTACGCGATCGAACGCTATGTGAGCGAGACGAACCGTCTCTACGGCGTGCTCGATCGTCATCTCGAAAGCCGCAGGTTCATCGCCGGCGACGACTATACCATCGCTGACATGGCTTCCTATCCCTGGGTCGTTCCCTGGAAGCGTCAGCAGCAGAATCTGGACGACTTCCCGAACCTGCGGCGCTGGTTCGACATCGTGCGCGCGCGCCCCGGAACGCAGCGGGCCTACGCCAGAGGCGAGCCGTACTCGGGCCGTCCCGCCGTCACCGAGCAAGGGAAGAAGATCCTGTTCGGACAGACCGCCGCAAGAGTGCCGGCAGTCTGACGACAACGAGCCACAAATCTGCCGACGTTCATTTTGCGTGTTGGAGGCTAAAATGACAACGACGTCTTCATCGAAGCAACAGCAGGCGCCCGAGCGCCGTTCCATCGATCAGAGCAAGATTGCTTATCAAAAACCCCAGCCCACCGGCATGGTGCCGGATGTATTCGTCGGCTCCGCGCTGGAACTTGACGGCGACGAACGTGAATGGGTGCCGCAGTCGCCGACCGTCGCGTTCAGGCCGCTCGTGCTGAACGTGACCCAGGGCTACTACATCAACATCCTGCGGGTCCGGTCCTCGGGCGTGCTGTCGCGTCACCGCCATTCCGGACCGGTGCACGCCTTCACGCTGCGCGGAAGATGGCGCTACCTTGAGCATGACTGGATCGCGACGCCTGGCGACTATGCCTTCGAGCCGCCCGGCGAGACGCACACGCTCGTCGTTCCGGATGACGTCAAGGAGATGGCCACGCTCTTTCACGTGACGGGTGGATACACCTATGTCGATCCCTACGGCGAGGCGCTCGGATACGAAGATGTTTTCACCAAGCTCGAGCACGCGACCAGGCACTATGAAGCCGTCGGGCTCGGCAAGGACCATGTGAAGAGGATCGTCCGATGACGAGGCGCGAGACCGTCGATGTCGGCGGCGTTCCGATCAGCTATCTGACCGCCGGCAAGGGCGGTTCCCTGGTTCTCCTGCTTCATGGCACCTACTGGAGCCGCGTGTGGCAACCCGTGCTCGACGGCATCGCCGCGGCGGGCCTTCGCCCGGTGGCGGTCGATTTCCCAGGCTTCGGCCGCTCCGGAGGCGAACTCACCCTGAGCGAGGCCTCGGTCCCGGGTCTCTCCGCCTGGTTGGTGCGTTTCCTCGAAGCGCTCGGGCATGAGGGGCCGGTCATGGTCGCCGGCCATGACATTGGCGGAGGGGTGGCGCAGCATCTGGCGCTCGCTGGAACCGTGGAGGTCCCGCGCGTGGCGGTGGTGAACGGCATCATGTACGACTCATGGCCGGTGCCCGGCGTTGCCCGCTTCCGGGATCCGGCAGTGGCCGCCGCGACGACGCGGGATGATGTACTGGCCGCGCGCCGCGTGTCCGTCGTAAAGGCGCTCGGGCGTCCGGCAAGCGAAGCCGAGATCACCGAGTATCTCGAACCCTGGACCGACCCGCGGGTTGCCCGCTCCTGGTTGGCGCTCGCGGGCGCCGCGGACCACCGCTACACCATGGAGATGCTGCCGGCTCTTCTGCAGTCAAAGACGCCCAAGCTTCTGGTGTGGGGCGAGGACGACCCATTTCAGACAATCGACTATGCCGAACGCTACGCTCGCGAAATTCCGGAGACGAGGCTTGTACGGATCAAGTCGGCCGGCCACATTCCGATGGAGAATGATCCCAAGGTGGTGGCGGGAGCGCTGGCCGACTTCTTTGCTGCCAAACGAAGCTGACGGAGGAAGCCCATGAAGGTTGCGATCCTCGACGACTACCAGAACGTTGCGCTGCGGCTTGCTGACTGGTCGGCCGTCCGGCGGCACGCCGAGATCACCGTGTTCAACGACCACCTGGCTGATGCGGCAGCCGTCGTCGAGCGCCTGCGCCCGTTCGACGCGATATGCGTCATGCGCGAACGCACGCCGCTTACGAGGGAGATCCTGCAGCAGCTCCCGAACCTCAAGCTGATAGCGTCGACCGGACCGCGAAACGCCTCCATCAACATCCAGACCGCGACCGATCTCGGCATCGCGGTCACAGCGACCGGCTATGACTCCACACCCACCATCGAGTTCACCTGGTCGCTGATTCTGGCCAGCATACGAGGCATCGACCGGGAAGCCGCTTCGCTCAAGGCCGGGGGATGGCAAACGAGCCTCGGCTCAAGCCTGAGAGGTAGAAGCCTGGGTGTCGTCGGGCTGGGAAACATCGGAACAGAAGTGGCGCGCATCGGCCTCGCGTTCGGCATGAAGGCGATCGCCTGGAGCCAGAATCTCACTGAGGAGAAAGCAAGGGTCGCCGGCGCCACCCTCGTGGACAAGCAGACGTTGTTCCGCGAGGCCGACATCGTGACAGTTCATCTCGTCCTGAGCAGTCGTACCAAAGGGCTGATCGGGGCACCCGAGTTCGCCCTGATGAAGCCGACGGCGAGATTCGTCAACACATCGCGTAGTCCGATCGTCGACGAGGTGGCTCTGATCGAAGCGCTGCAGGCGCGCCGGATAGCCGGGGCGGCGGTCGACGTATTCGAGGTCGAGCCGTTGGGTCCAGATCACCCCTTCCGGAGGCTGGAGAACGTCCTCGCGACGCCTCACATCGGCTACGTAACCGAAGATCTCTATCGGACCTTCTACGGCGACGCCGCGGCCAGCATCGCAAAATGGATCGAGGTTAACGCAACGGCCGCATAGGCCTTTGCGACGAGCAAAATTTCTTATCAATACGAGGTCCAGGAATCATGAGCATGAGCAACCAGGGAAAGATCGTTCGGAATAAGGTGCTGGTCACGGGTGCAAGCGGCCTGCTGGGCGTCGCCGCGATCGAGAAGTTTCTTGCCGCGGGCTGGGAGGTGGTCGGCGTCTCGCGCCGCAAGCCCGAGCTGCCGAGCGGCCGCGACGTCCAGTTTCTATCCGTCGATCTGCGGGACGAGAAAAAGGCCCGCGCCGCGTTCGAGCCGCTGACCGACATCACCCACATCGCCTACACCGCTCTGCACGAGAAACCCGAGCTGGTAGCCGGCTGGTCGAGCAAGGAACAGATCGAGACCAACAACGCCATGCTGCGCAACGTGGTGAGCCCGATCGTGCACACCGCATCCAATTTCCGGCACATCAGCATTCTGCAGGGAACGAAGATCTATGGCGTGCACCTGCACCCGATCCCTATCCCGGCCCGCGAACGTGACGCCCACAGGGATCACCAGAACTTCTTCTTCGACCAGGAGGCCTATGTGCGTGAGATGGGCGCCCAGCACGGCTTCAACTATACGGCTCTACGCCCGCAGCTCGTCACCGGGCCCACCCCAGGCGCGTTGAACGTAGTCCCCGCCATCGGAGCCTACGCGGCAATCCGCCGCGAGAAGGGTGAACCGTTCGGTTTTCCTGGCGGTCCGTCGTTCGTCTGGGAAGCCGCCGATGCAGACCTCGTCGCGGACGTGATGGTCTGGGCTGCGCAGTCGCCCCAGGCGGCGAACCAGGCGTTCAACATCACTAACGGCGACGTGTTCGAGTGGCGCAATGTGTGGCCGGCCATGGCCGAAACCCTCGGTGCCGAAACCGGACCCGACATGCCAACGAGCGTGGCAGCATACCTCGATGAAAACGCGGATGTCTGGAACCGGATCGTCGCTAAGTACGATCTTCGCTCGCGGAACCTGCGGGAGCTGGTTGGCCAAGGGGACCAGCATGCGGACTTCGCGTTCGCTTATGGCGCGCCGGAAGGACCTCGGGCCTTCGTGAGCACCGTCAAACTGCGTCAGGCTGGGTTCACAAAGACAGTCGATACCGAGGACTCGTTCCGCAACGCACTGCAGTCTCTGATCGACCACAAGCTCTTGCCGTCAGCCGCGAAGTAGTTCCGGATGCTCGGCTCTCACCGATGCCGCTCCGCAAAGTCGCCGATCGCAGCCATTGATAGCGAAAGCGCCAAAGGGTCTTGCTTCGAATATGTACCGAGACTGACATGACGATCGCCGGATGCTGCCATCATGGAAGGTGAGAGACCCCCGAGCTTAGTCCGCTTGACCTTGCGATCGCGCCAAACGGAAATATCGTCGTGAGCAGCGAGCATCCGTTCGGTGCGGCCAATGCGGTGACGACGATCCGCGAATATGACCACGCTGACGGGCGTCTCGCGCGGGTGCTTGTTCCAAAATCTGGTGCGCGGTTTCAGAAGCCACGGGGTTTGCGCTTCGGGCCGGATGCCCGGCTCTATTGTGTGGCTCGAGACGAAGTCGTCGGTTTCGATTTCGAGACTGGAGAATGTCTCGGCGCCGTTGCGAGGCTGCCCCGCCTGAACGGCCAGGCCGTGCTCTTCTTTCCATGAGCCGAGCCATTCGCAAGGAGATGCCGCCGGCTATCCCTTTCCGTGGAAGATGCAGCGCACGAACACCTCGAGGTGCGGCGTGACAAGCACCACCAGGGTCGCGAAGGCGCTGCCGGTCACCGCGTAGGCATGGAGCGCATCGGCAATGCTCAGGTTGAGCATCCGTACCGTCCCGGCGACAACGCTCATCGTGCGCCGCCGGGAGCGGAAAGCGGATGACGGTGCCTCGTAACGGTCAGCGTAAGATTGTCTGTAGTTGGTCATCGGTCGTCTCCGTCGCGGCCCAAGCACCCGCTTGGGTCGCGAGAAGGCATGGTCAATTTTCCGCGGTCGTGGCAGACAGGACGTGGCAATATTGCTCATTCCCAGGGAGAATAGGGATAACGACAATGGATCGCTTGGCTTCGATGGAGACTTTCATCCGGGTGGTCGAGACAGGGTCCTTCTCCGGTGCCGCACGGCAGCTTCGCGTCGGGCAGCCGGCGGTCTCCAAGACCGTCGCGCAGCTCGAAAACTATCTGGGCGTCAAGCTGCTCACGCGCTCGACGCGCGGACTGACACCGACCGAGGCGGGACTCGGTTATTTCGAGCGCGCCAAGCGCGCGATCGAGGAGGCCGATGAGGCGGAACTCGCCGCGCGCGGCGCCGGCACCGGGCTGAAGGGACGATTGCGCGTTTGCGCCGCCGTTACATTTGCCCGCATTCACCTCATTCCGCTGCTGCCGCAATTCCTCGCACAACACCCGGACCTCGATCTGGAAGTCGTGCTCGACGACCGTCAGATCGACCTCGTGCAGGAGGGCATCGATCTGGCGCTGCGGATGGGAAAGCTGCTCGATTCGGCGCTGACAGTCCGCCGCATCGCTCGATGCAAGCGACTGGTCTTGGGTACGCCCGAATACTTCGAGCGTGCGGGTACCCCCGCAACGCCAGCCGATCTCAGCAAGCATCAGGCTGTCGTATATCTGCAGGGCGAAGGCAGCATCTGGTCGTTCCGGCGCGACAGCTCTGAAGCTGCGGTAAAGGTCCAAAGTAGGTTGAAGGTGACCGCGGCCGAAGGCGTCAGAGCCGCAGTGCTTGCCCATGCTGGGCTTACCATTTCGTCCGAATGGATGTTCACGCCGGAGCTGCGCTCGGGCGCCGTGCGCGCGGTGCTATCGGAATGGAGCCTGCCGCCACTCGATTTGTGGGCGGTGTTTCCGACCGGGCGAGCCGCGACAGCGAAAGCGCGGACTTTTGTTGATTTCTTCGAACGTAGCTTCAACCCGTGACAAGGATTTAGCCGAGGCGCCGGCGTTTCCGGCGCAGATGAGACGAACGAGCATCTATTCGATCCCGGCCGGCATTCAACGTCTCGGCGCGATCAGTCAAGGTGACACCAGAAGCGGAATTGCTCATCCCGAGCCCGCGAGAGAAGGAGTGTCATCATGTCCACCCAATCAACGAAGCATTCGACGAGTGTTGCCGCGGCCGTCGCGGCCGGTGTTGTCCTGTTCAGCCTGCTTTCGCCGGCAATGGCGGCGTCCGATCAAAACAACCCAGCCGTTCTGACCTCGCATTCGCCCTGGCTCGCGCCGACCGGTCATCGGCAGCCTGCAAGGCCGGACGTTTCCCAGAACGAGGTTCTGTCGGCCTGGGAGCGCCAGCAACAGGGTCTTGATGCCGAACTCGATCGAAAGCTGATCATCTGCCGCGGCTGCTGAAGTCTCTATTCCTGAGCGGAATAGGGTCTAGTCCGACGGCCTCGCTACCCTCCATGACGATCTGCTTTAGGTTCTTTCGCGTGAGTTCGATCCATAAGCCCACGCGAAACCCAAAGGGGTACCGACCATGTCGCTGCAAGCCAAACTCGATACGTTCAAGGCCGATTTCGAAGCCGGCAAACCGCCCTACAGCGTTTCTCGTTCCGTGATCGAGACCATGCATCGCGCCACCGCCGAACTGATCGCCTCCGGCGCTGCGCAGCGTGCCAAGAAAGCTGGCGACGTGGCCCCATCGTTCCTGCTGAAGGATCCCGAGGGGAACATCGTCAGCTCGGACGAGCTTTTGGAGAAAGGCCCGCTGGTCGTCAGCTTCTATCGTGGCGTCTGGTGCCCCTATTGTAACATGGAGTTGCAGGCGCTGGAGGCCGCCAAGCCGGCGTTCGACAAGTACGGCGCCTCGTTGCTCGCAGTCTCGCCGCAGACCGTGCCGAACAGCCGCAAGTCGATGCGCCAGAACAAGCTCACCTTCCCGATCCTGTCGGATGCGAAGGGCAAGGTCGGTGCCGCGTTCGGCCTGCGCTTCGAGCTGCCCGACTATCTGGTGGAGCTCTACAAGGGATTGAAGAACGATCTGCCCACGTTCAACGACGATCCGAGCTGGACCCTGCCGATGCCGGCCCGCTACGTGATCGGCCAGGACGACACCATCCTCTATTCCGAAGTGAACCCCGACTACACCCGCAGGCCCGCGCCCGAAGAGATGATCCCGGTGCTGCAGCGGGCCGCCGCCGTCAAGGTGTGACGACGACGATCAACCACTCGAAAAGCGCAATTGCGATCCCGTCGCGCTTCCCCCGAGGCGGCCGATGGGGCGCACGACGCAAAGCGACCATCGGCCGCTGTCACTCAAACCGACAGGAGACAACAATGAGCACACTATTCTCGCCGCTAAAAATTGGTCCCTATCAACTCGCCCATCGTGTCGTGATGGCGCCGCTGACGCGGATGCGCTCTGATCCAGGTGACATTCCGAGCAACCTGATGGTCGAGTACTATTCCCAGCGCGCGTCGAAAGGAGGCCTCATCATTTCGGAGGCGACGCCCGTGTCGATCCGCGGCAACGGCTACGCCGGCGCACCGGGCATCTATGCGGACCGTCAGATCAAAGGATGGCGGCGCATCACCGAGGCCGTTCACGCCAAGGGCGGCCGGATC
The DNA here is from genome assembly GCF_900129505.1 of Bradyrhizobium erythrophlei. Taxonomy (NCBI): domain Bacteria; kingdom Pseudomonadati; phylum Pseudomonadota; class Alphaproteobacteria; order Hyphomicrobiales; family Nitrobacteraceae; genus Bradyrhizobium; species Bradyrhizobium erythrophlei. Next base: position 5,034,902 of record NZ_LT670818.1, read on the forward strand.
TTCCTGCAGCTGTGGCATGTCGGCCGCCAGTCGCACACCGATCTGCAGCCCAATGGCGAGGCGCCGGTCGCGCCGTCCGCGATCGCGGCAGAAGGCTATGCCTATACCAAACAGGGCGACGTCCCGTTCTCGATGCCGCGCGCGCTCGCGCTCGAGGAGATACCCAGCATCATCGAGGAGTTTCGCGCCGGCGCCGAGCGCGCGCTGCGCGCTGGTTTTGATGGCGTCGAGATTCACGGTGCGAATGGCTATCTGCCCGATCAATTCCTCCAGGACGGCGCCAACAAGCGCACGGATGAATATGGCGGCCCCATCGGAAACCGCGCGCGCTTCCTCCTGGAGATCACGCAGGCTGCAATTTCGGTGTTCGGCGCCGATCGCGTCGGCGTCCGCATCGCGCCGAACGGCACCTATGGATCGATGTCGGACAGCAATCCCGCAGCTACCTTTGGCTACGTAGTGACCGAGCTAGATCGGTTGGGCATCGCCTACCTCCACGTGGTCGAGCCGCGCATCAAGGGCATCGAGGAGATCGGCAAGGGCCAGGCTCCTATCGCCGCCCAGCACCTGCGGCAAAAATTTAGCCGCACCCTGATCGCAGCCGGCGGTTTTACTGGTGAGAGTGCCGCGGCCATCGTTGCGGCAGGCGACGCCGATCTCGTCGCGTTCGGTCGCCACTTTATCGCCAACCCTGACCTGCCCGAACGGTTTCGGCGCAGTTTGCCTTTGAACCGCTACGACCGCTCGACGTTTTACGGCGGCGACGGGCGAGGCTACATCGACTATCCGACGCACGCCGACTTGGCGACGGCGGCAGTCTAGTTTCGGACCGAAGCTGCGGCGCGCCAGAGCACGGCGCGCCCACACTGGTCGCGCATCATGCCATAGCTGAAACAGACGACCGGCGGCCTGTCGGTGTGCTCGGCTATTAGGACGAACGAAGCTTTGACGGAGTGATTAGTCTTATTCCTAACGGGAATGGAGACCTGTCCTCCGAAAAGGGTTAGTCTCTCGCTCAATCGTTCATCGGGCTGAGGCGAATCTGAGTATTGCAAATGTGAGCGTTTGTATGAGGCCTCACTTCCATTAGCCATCATTTGAACGCGGAAATGGGCGGCAGGCTCGCCTTTAAGGGCGGCACGAAGAGGTAACAGCTCAAACCGGTCTGCGACGGAGAGTCGATGATCCCAAGCTTTGATGAGCCATCTCATAATTCGCCTTTCACCAAGCAGCACGGAGGCGCCCCCAGAAGAGGTTCAATGCGTATAAGCGTCCTTCAAGTCACCGACGACCAATGCCGCGCGGAGGCGTCGAAAAAGAAAATGGGAACGAACGCCATCATGGATTTTCATTTCGAGTCAGGACGCGGTCCGGGAATATTCGACAAGTTGTCTGTTTGCCCGCCAGCGTTCAATACCGGGCTGTGTGTACCGAAAACTTAAACACGGGCGTAGTGGTGATGAAGTCCGCCAAGGATGGCGCGTGAACTGATCACACCGGTTCGCTGAACCGGGCGAGACACTGGTGTATCCTTGTTCAAGGATCGATGAGTTCTGACGCGGTTGTAATAGTCCGCATAAGATCGCAGGATTCGGCGCAAATGCATCTCGCCCAAGACAATGATGTGGTCCACACACTCACGTCGGATCGATCCGATCAGCCGTTCGGCAAAGCCGTTCTGCCAGGGCGAGGCTGGTGCGGTAGGCTTGTCCCGGATGCCCATGGCGCGCAATCGGCGTGTGACGATGGTGCCATAAATGCGATCCCGATCGCGGATGAGGTAGTCCGGAGCCTCATCCCAAGGAAACGCCTCCGTTATTTGACGTGCAACCCATTCTGCCGTCGGATTTGCTGTGACGTTGATCCAGACAAGGTCTCTGCGGTCGAGCCGGACAATGACGAAGGCATAGAGCAGGTCGAAACCGATAGTTGGAACAACGAACAGGTCCGTGGCGGCAATGTCCGGCGCGTGGTTACGCAAGAAGGTTCGCCATCCCTGGCTGGGTGGCCCCCGTCGTTTGACCATGTACTTGGCGACGCTCGACTGCGCGATCTCAAACCCGAGCTTGAGCAGTTCGCCGTGGATCCGTGGCGCACCCCAAAGCGGATTTTCCATGCTCATCCGCCGGATCAATACGCGCAGCTCCGTGTCGATCCGCGGTCGCCCTCCCTGTGGGCGCGACTTCCAACGCCAGTAGCAGCGAAAGCCGGCCCGATGCCAACGAACGAGCGTCTCGGGCCGGATGATCGTGAGGACCTGCAGGATCGACGGAACCCAGCGGTAGAGCTGGATAAAGAACCAGCGATCATTGTTCGTAAGCCGGACGCGACCATGCAGCTTACGCCTCAAGACCATCAACTGATGTCGAAGCACCGCGTTCTCAGCTTCAAGCCGTAACTTCGACTTGAATGGAGAGGCTAGGACGGCCAGAACGTAACAGAGCAGCCCGATCATTCCGCCAGCTTAGGCGATTCCATCACGTCAGCAACTCGGAAGAGGTTTTCGGTACACACAGGCCTCTATCTTGAGATTTTGTCTTTAAGTGAAAGTACTGAGACACTGACCCCTGAGGGCTGCGGTCTGTTCGTCACGGCTTGGGCGCCATATTCGTCCTGGTGCAGCCAGCCATGAAAAACGGGCACGCAAGTCGATAAGGCGCGCAAGAACCGCTGCGTCACCTGATTTCGTGCGAGGCAGCATCGCTATGAGCGGCCGAAGACGCGAATGTTCATCAGTTGATTCCAACTCCGACATACCGCTCCAACCCCAGAGCGACTGCATGCTGCCTGCGTTTCCCGATTTGCGCAGAACAGAACTCATTCCCAAATATGTAATGCAAAACTCGCGAAATCAGTACGTTTGTTGATTCGCGTAATGAATGACCACAGTTGGCGCGCAAAGCGGCCGTTCATACGCAGACAGCATCCAACGACGGGCGCGACCCAGTCGTCATGTCCCCCTTCGCTGCCGTTCACGAAGCAACCTTGGCGACGCCCATCTGCTGGAGCAGTGTCAGATTATCTTCGATATGCCAGTTGTCGATGATGCGGCCGTTCTGGGTCCGCTTTTGGTAATGCCAACCCCATCTTGCGCGTCGCCATTGCCGCATTCGGCGCTCCGTAACGGCACACGAAGTGTACGGCAAGAACTGTTCGGCACTCCCGCGCTTCACGAACTGATCGATGTCATGCGTGTGACGCTCGGGGGAAATGGCGTAATTGCCGTGCCATTACGCCTTTTCGTAATTGAGGACACTCAAGATCGGATGGGCCATCTGACTCCCAAACAGCAAAAGGCTCGGAATCGATATCCGTTCCCGTTTGAGGCAGTCATCAATCCGATCTGGTACGCGACTTCCCCGGAGATGGTGATCGAGACAGAGGGGTGTCTCAGCATTCCCGGTTTTAAGGCGGACGTTTGCCGCTACTAGGCGATCGAGGTTGAAGGATTTCAGGCGAATGGCCGGCGGAAAACTTGGTCCGTCAAAGGATGGCCGGCGCGCATCTTTCAACACGAAAGCGATCACCTTGACGGACGGCTGCTTACCGATTGCATGCTTCCAAGAACGCTCACTTCGACCGAGCCGCACGGTACAGGTGCTTCGTCCAACCTACTCCAACGCCTCGCCATTTCGATCCAACCGCCCAAGGAAAAATGAAGGGGATTTGTGTGAATCGATGTGACCCCTCACTTGCCGCGAGACGCCGGTAGCCGCGCGATCATCGTGCGCAGTGTCCTTCGGCACTTCTCGGCTGGTGCCGATCTCGATATTTTCGATAAGCGCGCGGAGTAGGGAGAGTCGATCTAGCCAGTGAAAACCGACGTTTGAACGGCGTCGAAGATCTTCGCTTCATGGAATTGCTGCCGATGCCGTTGATCGCGAGCGTCCATGGACCTCAACCTGTTTGGCCGCACCTGGTTGGTGAATCTTAGTTTCGATTCCCTCCGGCTACGTCTCGCGCATTGGCTATGTGTTCGCGCTGCCAGTTGAGCCATTCTAAGAATGATTAGAATGTGGCGCCGCGAAATTACGGCCGTAACCGTATTCTCCACGCCAGTGATGATCCCGTAACTGCCAGTCGTCAAAGCTTCGCGCCTGTTCAGGGAGAATCTTATGTTGCCGAAATGCCAATCCTCTTCGTCGCCTTCGTTGGGCGCCTATCAGCGAACCCTAACCACGTCTGCGGGCAGTCTTCGAACGATGCTCGTCGAGCGCGGGCGCCGGGAGCGAGAGATCAAAAAGGCCGTCGCTGCCTTGGCGAAACTCGATGACCGGACATTGCGGGATATCGGCATTCCTCAGCGGTCGCAGATTGAGCAGGTCGTGAGGTACTGCCGTGATTGCTGACGTGGTCAGCTATGCAATCGCCGCATTCGGCTTCATCCATGCAGTGCTTGGCTTGTTCGTCTCCGACTAGCCTTGAAATTCATTCAGCGCGAGCGAGGGTTGAAGGGGTGATGCGCTTTCGGCTGCTGCCTCGGTGGGACGGTCAAGACGTTGAAGCGCCACCAGCAACGCCGCGCATCCGTGGGCTAGAAGTTAATGACTCAAGGCATCTCACTTCTTGGTGACGGGAGGGGAACATGAACGCTGACCGGTTAATCGAAGAATGGAGGCAGCAGGGCCGTGTTCTCGAGGTCGAGGGGGCGAACACGGTCTTGTGGCGGATGGGCCAGGGAGAGACCGTTATTTGTGTTCATGGGGTTCCCACTTCTGGCTTTCTTTATCGAAAGCTTCTGCCGGAATTGGCCAGCCGCGGGTTTGAGGGGATCACTCTTGATTTACCGGGATTAGGTCTTGCCGATCGGCCGGCCGATTTCGATTACAGCTGGAGCGGGTTCGCCACGTGGTATCTGAAAGCCATCGACGCGGCAGGTATAAGAGATTTTCATTTTGTGGTTCACGACATAGGGGGGCCTGTCGGTTTTGAAATCATCCGGCGCGTTCCCAGTAGAATTAAGTCGCTCACGGTTCTCAATACGCTCGTCGATGTGAGCCAATTCCGGCGGCCGTGGGTCATGGAGCCTTTTGCCTGGCCGGTCGTCGGCTGGCTTTGGTTACAATCCGCGCGAACTCCGATGTTTTACGTTCTCAATAAAACGTTCGGCACGCGCAACATCAGCAGAGCAGAGTCCGCTGCTTATGCCCAGCTTCTCTTGGGGCCAGATAGCGGACGAGCGTTCCTCCAGATTATGCGGAGCTTCGAACGGACCCCCGCTTTTGAGCAGGGTATCAAGGCCGCTCTGAAGGCGCGAAAATTCCCGGCCCAGATCATTTGGGGCAAGGATGATCCAGCTTTGAGAATGAAAAAATACGCACCTTATTTGCTGAAGGCTTTGGATACCGAAAGCTACCAGGTGGTTTACGGAAAACATTTTTTGCAGGAAGACTCTTCCCCCGCGATTGCGTCTTTAATCGCCAGATTGACCAGCGCGTCGGGTAGTGCTGCGGAATCGCCGTGAAACCCCTCATTGCGAGCTTCTACAGCGCACTTCGTGACGATCGCGGCAGTCGAGATGGGCGTCGAGCGTCCGCTGATGGCGGATATTGTTGAAAAAGTCTTCTTGCGGCAGGGGACTCAAGTTCTCCGAGCCGTAGGCGCAATGATCGATTAATAATGTGGGGGACTACACCGCCGCGGGCCAAACTCACAGGCGATTCCGGTAACGGATTTGCGGCGGCATTGATCGACGATTGTCGCTTGTTTCGTCCTTTGGCGGAAAATCAGCCGCAGGGCTTTTTTGGGGCTTTTGCAACAGCATCGGCAAAAGCGGACACTCAACCGCAAACGAAGGCTCATGACTAGTAGCGAGCGAACAGAGACCTATCCGAATCTCTAACTGGTGGGGAATTGCAAGCAATACGGTCGCGTGGAGGCTTCGCGTTTCCGTAGCAGCGCCGTCTCGCCTAGTGTTCGCCTCGTGTTTGTTCGCTGGCCTACAATCGCAACCGTTTTCCCGAGACTGAAATAGCGCGGTAGCGCGGCCCGGCCAATTTGGTGCCTGCCATCAGCAACGGGAGACCAGCCAAATGAAAGTGACCCCAGCAGGTGCTTTGATGCACCAGGTGCAAACTCGGCCAAAAAGTGCGGCATTTGTCTTTCACGAAGAAGTGTGGACCTACGAGCGGCTTGCGGTCGAGGCCGAAAGCCTGGCGCGCGGAATGTCGGTACGCGGCATCGGGCCGGGGGATCGCGTTGCCATTCACATGGTGAACCGGCCCGAAATGATCGTCGCCTATTATGCCTGCTTTCAATTGGGGGCGATCGCGGTACCATTGCGAACCGCATTCAAATTCGCTGAACTCGCTCCCATTCTGCGCCGGCTGAGACCGGCGCTCTACCTTGGTGAAATGAGCCTTTACGATAATGTCGCCGCGGTTGACGCCTCGATCCTGGCGCTTGACAAGCGCTTTGTCGTCAAAGGAACCTTCGAGGACGACGGTGTCCAGCCGTGGGAAGCCCTATTCGACGCCCCCGGTAACGAGAGTTTGTCGACCCCACCGGGTTCCTATAAACCATCGGTTCTGATCACCACATCCGGAACTACCGGCGAACCCAAATTCGTCGTTCATACGCCGGCGACACTGGCCGAAACGACGGACCTGCTGATCAGGAATTGGGGATTGTCGGACGGCGATATCATGATCGAGCCCTTGCCGCTGGCGCATATGAGCGGGCTCATCACGTCGCTCGCCTTCATTCAGTTCGGCGCCCTTTTCGTCCTGCTCGAAAGTTTTGACGCGGATATCGTCCTCGACACCGTCGAACGCCATTGCTGCACCTGGTTGGCCGGTTTTCCGGCCCAATATGCGGCAATGCTTGGGTGCCAACTGGCCCGGCCGCGCAATCTGAAGTCCTTGCGAATCTGCCTGACCGGAGCGGATACCTGTCCGGTCGATCTGCAGGAGCGCGTCACCGCGACCTTTGGCGCTCCGCTCTACAACGTCTGGGGTGCAACGGAAGTCGTGGGATCTCTGACCTTCGGCCTGCGACCCGGACCGGTCGTGCGGGTCCCCAAGGGTGCGCGGATCCGGTTGGTCGATGCAAAAGGCGCAGATGTCGGCAACGGTGAGGTTGGCGAACTCCTGATCCGCGGCGGAAACGTCTTCGACGGCTACTGGAACGATCCGAAAGCAACCGGCGAAAGCCTGAGGGCCGGCTGGTATCACACCGGCGATCTGATGCGGCGCGGCGAGGGAGACGAGCTCTGGTTCGTATCCCGCAAGAAGGACATTATCATTCGCGGCGGCACCAACATCTCACCCGTCGAAGTGGAGCAGGCGCTGGTCGCCTCGCATCCTGCGGTCAGGGAAGCCGCGGTGGTTGGCATACCGGATGCCGTACTCGGTCAACGCATGGTCGGTTTTGTCAAGCTCGCAGACGGAGCCAAGGACACGGTCGTCTCCGAAATCCTGGGCAATGTCGCGACGCGGCTTGCATCCTACAAGGTGCCCGAGAGCCTCGAGATAATCGACGAACTGCCCCGCAACGCGCTGAGCAAGGTCGATCGCAACGCGCTGCAGGCCATCGCGGCCAAGACCGACCAGGCCGACAAAGCTGGCCCTGCGCTGATTGAAGCGATGGCGTTGCAACCTAAACAGCCCGACGCGCGGCTGCCCAGTCGCGTGGCTCGGATCAGCTAGGTCCCTCCACACAGGATTCCATGTGAACCGAAAACGGCTGACGTCGGCGACATCACGCGCCGACTCACGCCGAGACGATTTGCGCCGAACCCGGGAGATCTAAATCATGCGAAACTTGATCAGGACAATTGTGTTGCTGGCTATCTTCGGCAGTCGCGCGACGATTGCGCAGACCGTTGGAAGCGCGACATCGTCGGCGCAGTCCGCACGTGCAACCGCACCCTCTCTGCTCGTGCCCTCATTGCTGACGCAAAATACACCATTGATCGGCGCGCCGGTCGGCCACCGCCAACCGCATGCGCGTGACGTTCCATCCGAGAACCCCGGCGATCTCGAGCATATCGGGGAGGAGGATGCAGCCGTGGATCGCAAGCTCAATATTTGCCGCGGCTGCTGAGGTTATTGGCTGAATGCCCGTTGCAAATCGTATCCGCCCGCTTGGCTGCTGCGAGAGGTTCTTCCGTCTTTATTCGCTCGCCTTTCCCGTACATTTCTGTCTCGTCGCTCAAATCGGAGGCGCGTTTGATGCGGCCAGGCTCAGCGCGGCGTTCGATCAGGTTCGCAGGCGGCATCCCGCGCTGAGGGTCTGTATCGTTGACGATGCAGAAACCGGACCGGCGTTCCATGAAACCGATAACTCGATCGAAGTCCATGCGGCTCCGGTTGACGCAGACATCGACTGGCGCGGGGTCGTCGAAAGTGAACTTACTCTGCCTTTCGACACGACGCCGGGGCCGCTCATGCGGGCGACGGCTTTGTGGGCATCCGACGGCGCTTCGATCGTCCTGACGTTTCATCATGCGATGGCCGACGCGCTGTCAGGAATTCGTGTTCTCGACGATCTCATGCGTGCTCTCGCCGGCGAGCATCTCGACGCACTGTCGCCGCTTCCTCCCCTTGAAGAAATGCTCGCCATTTCCGCCGCCAATTCGCCCGTCCCGCAGCATACAGCGTTCCGTACTAATATCTCGCCAGCCTCCGAGCGGGTTGCACAAGCGTCCGATAAGCTCGCCGTGAATATCGCGATCTTGGAATGGGACCAGAAAGAGACCGCCCGCCTCATACAGTGCTGCAAGGAGAACGGTACGACGGTACATGGCGCAATCTGTGCTGCCGCCTCACGTCACCTCCCACCTTCCGACGCCAATGCAATAAGGCTGCACTGCCCTATGGACTTGAGTAGGATCGCGTCAATTGAAGCCGGCCACTGCGGCGTCTTTATCGGCGCCGGCGTCGTCGAGATCCCCGCGGCGCGCCAACAGTCCCTCTGGCGCGATGCTCGCGAAATTGTCGATCGCTTGCGGGCGGCGAGATCGCCCGCGGCGGTGACAGCAATGCTGCAATGGATAGCGGCCGAGTTTCCGCCGACGGCCGGCAGGCAGGAGGTAGAGGAGTTCTTTGCTTCCCAACCGCAAAGTGCTGCAGTCATCTCGAATCTCGGCGTCCTGCCCCTTGCGGTAGATTATGGGCCGCTGACGCTCAAGGCGATCTGGGGGCCGGCTATGTTGACTAATCTTCCTGCCGATCGGCAGACCATAGGCGTCAATACGTTCGCCGGCCGGCTCCGTATGGTTCATCAGAGCTACCAGCCGATCCCTGGCCTTCTGGACGCGATCCGTCGGACTCTTCTCAGCTCCTGTGCCTAGCGTCGCGGCCACAATCGGAGCGCGTCGCACCCGATTCCCATATTGATTTGTACCGTCGCAAAGCCATCACACATTGCAGCCGTAACCGTTTCGCGCTGCCGCGAAGCCGAGGCGTAACAGCGATCCTCCACCCTGTTCTCTGCTTGAGCCGACCCGTCGGACATTTCTCGGATGGGAGCTCTTTCCGGCAACCAGGAACAGGTCACATGAAAATCCTCATCGCTTCGACGCCCGCCACGGGCCATCTCAATCCGCTGCTTGCGATTGCACGCATCTTGATGGCCGAAGGCCACGAAATAGCTTTTCTGTCGGGCAGCGTTCTCCGCAGCCGCATCGAAGCCATCGGGGCGAAATTCCACGCCCTTCCCAAGGGGGCGGACTTCGATCTGCGGGATTTCGACTCGGTGGCTCCCGAACTGAAAAGCATAGCCCCGGGGCTCGACTGGTTACGCGTCGCTCTGGAGCGAGTGTTCGTCGACCCCATTCCTGCTCAGCACGAGGGTCTGCTGCAGGTTTTGCGGGGCTTCCCCGCCGACATCATCATCGCCGACGACATGCTGTTCGGGGCAGTGCCGATGCTGCTCGGACCGCGGTCGAAGCGGCCTCCCATCGCGCTTTGCGGCACCTCGTTCTTGCACTGGCACCGTGAAGATGGGGCTCCGCATTTTGTCGGCTTACCCCCTGCAACGACGAAACAGCAGTGCGACCACTACGCGGCGATGTATCGTGAACACGACAGAATAATTTATCAGCCCGTGGCTGATCGCCTGAATCGATCGCTGGCAACCCTGGGCGTCGGACCGTTATCGACGACCCTATTCGATTCCGTGGTCGAGCTTGCCGATGCTTATCTGCAGCTGACGGTTCCAAGCTTCGAGTTTCCGCGCGCCATTCCGGCCTCGGTACATTTTGTCGGCACGCCTCCGATCATTCCTGGTCAAGCTCCGCTGCCATCCTGGGCCGATGAGCTCGACGGCTCGCGCAAGGTGGTGCTGGTGACGCAGGGAACGGTGGCCAATCACAATTTCGGCCTTGTGATCGGCCCGACGCTACAGGCGCTTGCGCACGAGCCCGATCTCCTCGTTGTCGCCACGACAGGCGGGCGCCCCATCGACGCCATACCAGGACCAATTCCGGACAATGCGCGCCTTTCCCAATATCTGCCGTTCGAATGGATACTGCCGGAGGTCGACGTGTTCGTCACCAACGGCGGTTATGGCAGCGTCAACCAGGCGATGAGCTTTGGAATTCCCCTTGTCACCGCGGGGCTGACCGAAGACAAGGCCGACGTCAATGCGCGTGTCGCATGGTCCGGTGTCGGGATCGATCTTGCGAGCAACGAGCCAACGCCACAGGCGTTGCGCGAAGCCGTTCGGACCGTGCTCGACAAGCCCGATTATCGTCGGCGCGCGGCGGCGATAGCTGGCGAGTTCGCCGGTATCGACACGCAATCCGAAGTGCTTCGGATCGTTGGCCAACTGTCCCATGGTTCAAAGCAGGCGGGCTCGCAGCGAAGTCGGGCGAGGGCAGTCAGTCGTCAGTTACAAATCTAGCTCGATAAGCCCACGTCGAGATCGCTATTGCGTCGGCCTCAGCACTCATTGGGATCGCCGGTTTTGCATATCGCGGATGGGTCGCGTCTGACCCATCCCGTTTGCCGGCATGTTCCATGACCTGAAGCTATCCATCATCGCTCAAATGATTCGGGGAATCTACCATGCTTGAATTGCTTGGCCCGGCCATGTCGATCACCACAGCCGCGCTGCTGGCGCAGTCGAGCCTTCGAAGCTGGAGGGCAGAGAATAAGTTCTTGAAATGGGGCGGCACCGTCTTGTCCGCTTTGTTCTCAGGCGCCGTATCCCTGATAAGCGTCATTATGCTCGTCGGACTCATCAAGCTGCATGCCCGCAGCGCGCCCGTCTCCGAGTTAAAGGTCGCCGGCACGCCCGAACAGATTGCACTCGGCCAGGCGATATCCGACGGCTTCTGCAGCGGTTGCCATTCACGAGCCGGCACGCTCACCGGCGGTCTCGACCTCGCCCAGGATCTTCCACTGCCGATCAGATTGTTTGTGGCCTCCAACCTCACTCCTGCCGGGCAACTTAGCCACTGGTCGGATGGAGACATTTTTCGGGCCATTCGCAACAGTGTCGACAAGGATGGGCGCTGGCTGATCATCATGTCCTACACAATGAACTCCGGGCGATCTAAGAATATCTGACACACATGCCGAACGCTTGAGCCCTTTGCACAATGGCGCAATCCATGGATTGCCGATTGCCGTCGCGACCATCGCCGGCGCCTCAGAAGTCGACCATGCGCTGATCGGCGTCGAAGCGTCGCGCCAGAACGGAGGCTGTGGAGCTAATTCGGCACGGTCTGCACCAATGCGACTCGATCGCGCGATGCGTTCCGGCGCAGGACCGTCACAACGGCCGATGGGCTGATCGTCTTCGCCGATGCCGCTTCGAAACGCAGTAGCTGTCGAAACGCGAGCCGGCAGCTACCGCAGCGCTATCGGCAAAATTCCTGATGAAAGCACCGCCGGCCAGCGGATTGTAAGCATAGAAGCGGATGCCATAGTTGCCGAGGCATTTGAACAGTTCCGGTTCAACCGCACGCGTGATCGCGTTGTACAGTCCCTGCTAGACGCTCGGCCTTATCCATCCATGGCGCGCGGCTATTTGTCATCGCAGCAATCCTATCCTTTTTTACAATCCATTCATCGTCTAGACTGGTATCAAGATCAAATTGGCGTCGACCGCAGCGCGGCGCGATGCCAGCCGGCCCTGCATCGATGGCGGAACTCCGCTGATCCACCGTTCCGTTACGCGACTGCCTGGCCGTAAATCTTCCGAATTTATCCGTTGGGAAATTCGTTCCCACTCGGATGTTCCGATTATCATCACGACTGGCCATCGTCTCGACGAAATCGATCGCATCGTCGGCCTCGAACTCGGGGCGGACGACTATATTGTAAAACCATTCAGCCTCAGGGAACCGCTCGCCCGCCTACGTGCCGTATTGCGGCGGCAGGAAATGGAACGGGTTGCACGAACGCGTGATCCGGAACGAGGCGGATATCGATTCGATGGCTGGCAACTCGAACGGCGTGGCCGAAGACTGTTCGATCCCAATGCGACGCCGATCGCGCTGAGCAAAGGCGAGTATGCGTTGTTGCTGGCCTTTCTCGAACCGCCTCAGCGGCTGCTGTCGCGGGAACACTTGTTGCAGGCCACCCGAATTCACGAGGATAATTTCGATCGCCATCGATGTCCAGGTCTTGCGGCTGCACCGCAAGCTGGAGACCGATCCCAGTGCACCGCGCGTGATTCAGACCGAGCGCGGCGTTGGCTACGTGTTCGCGCTCCCGGTCCAACCAGTCTAAAAACGGTTAAAAGGTGGCGCCATGCGATTACGGTTGTAACCGAATTGTCGACGCCTGTGATGATCCCGTAACTGGCAATCATCAGAGTCTCCGTGTCGATCGACGGAGAATCTCGTGTTGCCGAGGCGAGGGCTGGGGCTGGCGGAGCTGCAGCTCAAGATCGTGTGGGAGGAGATCCTTAAGCGCTTCGACACGATCGAGGTCGTGGGTCCGCCCAAGCGGGTCTACTCCAGCTTCGCTAAAGGTTATGAAACGTTACCGGTGCGGATTCCCGGGTGATAGATCCGCCCGAAATGAACAGGGGATGCCATGTACTCCAAGAGACTCTATGCGGGCTGGGGCGATATGGACTTCAATGCACATATGTCCAATACGGCGTACCTTAATAAGTACGGCGATGTTCGCATGATGCTATTTGCCGAGAACGGCTTCCCAATAAGCGAGTTGGCGCAACTGACGATCGGTCTGGTCGCCATGAGGGATGAGTTGGAGTACTTCAAGGAAGTCAACCCGATGCAGGAGCTCATCGTAACCGCGGCGCTGGCCGGGTTGTCCGATGACGGCAGCCGATGGGCGATACGCCACGAATTTATGCGCACGGACGGTAAACTGTGCGCCCGCGTTACAAGTGTTGGCGGCTGGTTGGAGCTGAAGGCCCGGAAACTTGTTGTGCCACCAGAAGACATGCTGGCCGTGACGAAAATGCTGTCTCGGACTGAAGATTTCAGCACTTTGCCATCGAGCATCAAAGCGAGCTGACCGGCGTGGATCATCGGGAATGATATCTGTAATGAACATTGCGCCGGCTTGAAATGAGGACGTAGCGTACGTCGGGCAGATTTGTCTCGGATGCCGCAAACGAGCGGCCACCACTGACCGGTCGGCATCCTCACTTGATGAATCGATCCCTTCTAATCGAATTGGAGAAAATCGATGTCTGAAGAAATCAATCCTCGTCGCCGCCGCTTCTTCGGTACAGCGGCTGTAGCGGTCGCTGCCGCTCAACTCGGTTTGATGGGATTTGCAAACGCGCAATCAGCCAAACCGAACTCAGCTCTGCCAACCATCAAGCCTCGCACGAACAAGTCCTTCGGTGCGCTGAAGCAAATGGACGCCGGCGAGCTCAACATCGGCTACGCCGAGGCCGACCCTGCAAAAGTGCCTGCCGTCATCCTGCTGCATGGCTGGCCCTACGACATCTACAGCTTTGTTGACGTCACGCCGATGCTGGCCGCGGCGGGCTACCGCCGGCACCGAATGGCAACTACATTGCGCTCGCGAAATGCGCGGCATCATCCGGACGATGAGAGGTGCGGGGCGACCGGTTCACGCCGGCGTTCTTTAGAGATCGACTTGACCCGCAGGCGGCTCCCCAAGTACGATATTGTCCGCTCATACGACGCGCGGGGATCAAAATGAAGGCTTCCATTTTAAGCTTCCGCGCCGCCGTGCTCATGGTTATTGCCGGCACGATTTGGGGCATCGTGATGGGGATCAGCCAGGATCATTCTACCATGCCAGCCCATGCGCACCTTAATCTGCTGGGGTGGGTGTCTCTCTTCCTCTTCGGCATCTATTATCACTTGCACCCGGCGGTTGATCTTAACCGTTTGGCTTTGGTGCAGGTCTGGATTTGGATTGTTGGCACGATCGTCTTGACGATCGGTGTGGGTCTAGCGCACTCAGGACACGCAGTCGGCGAGCCGATAGCCGCTGTATCTTCGCTGGTTGTTCTCGCCGATGCGCTGCTCTTTGGCTGGCTCGGTTTCCGCCGCGAGCCGGCTGAACTGGCTGGCCCGCGATCGACTGTGCCTGCTGAGTAATGGGTTCTAAGGGCCGCGCCATAACTGCGCCTTAACCGCAATCCGTCACCATCTCGGTGACCTTCTGGTGGCCATTGTGCGTGAGATCCGTCGCTGGCGCATCAGCGGCGGCTTATTCATAGGGTTGGGGGTCCCATTGAATTATCAAGCGTTCACGAACGATAGCCTCACCCTGATGTACGAGGGCGTGCGTGGCGCCCTGGCATCTGATGATACGACTAAGGCGCAGGGAGGGGAAACCAGATTTCGCGTCCGCGAGACGCCCGACCGGAAGTAGCCCGCTGCGGATCTCGATTCTGAAATGCTCAAGCGTGAATGTTTTTCGAAGTCATCGATTGGTCGGAAGATCAGGCGCAGCTTCCGTTCGAGTGATGAAGCGTTTCGAGCTTCGGTCAGCACGGCGACGGCTTTTTTGCTGGCGTCCGGACGATCAGAGGTGAGCGGCCCGCGGCTCAGGCAACTCGCAGGCCGCTACCCTATGGCCGTTGCCGGATTGCTGATTGCGATTTCAATCAGCTGCTGACGCACGAGACCCCGGACGCGGTGGCGGTCCCGGTGCATCAGGATTCGCCCCTAGTCAGTCCTTCCGCAGCGGCGGCGCAATCACGTGACGAAGCCCGGCCTCCTCGGTGTTAATGTCGATCCGCTAGGCGAGGCGTTTAGGATGTGCCATCGGCGCTCTGCAGCCTAATTGTGGCAGTAATGTCATAGCGCTCTGTTGCGGGGCGACATTGTGTCTGCACCGCGCATGATCCTAGCATAGCGCAAGAGATCGCCGTCGAGGGAGGAGCCGTCACGCGGAGGCTCTTGCCAGGGGCGTTCTGTCCAGTAGATTGCGATCTGCCAGGTGGTCGCTAGTTGACCGGTATCAACGTTCATGAGTGGCCACACCGAAATCAGCGCACGTAATCAAGCGGCAGCCCGTCGAAGTGTGGCATAATTTCCGAGGCGATCGCCGAAGCGGTTCGAAGGGAAGCATTGAGCGGCAGTGTTCCGAAAGCAATTTGGCAAAGAAGGTAGCTGATACCTGCGTCCGATGCCTGCGCCGCCAGAGTCTTGCGGACGGTGGATGCCGATCCGGCGATCGAAAATCCTATCCGCCCAGCCTCATCGAACGTGGTCGGCAGCATTGGCGGCATTGGCAGGTCACGCTGCCTGGAAAGGTGGGTAAACGTGTTGAACCATCTTTCGTAGGCTGGAGCAGCCAAGGCGCGAGCCTCTTCGTCGGATTCGGCGATGACGATCTGGCGGACCATACCTAGGAGCGGCATGATGGCTTCGGGGGTTGCCTTGGCCTGCCAGCGGGAGCGGTAGGCATCCGTGATAGCGCGAACGCGGTCCACGACACCAACGGAGACGATGTTCACACCATTGTCGGCAGCCCAAGCAGCAGTCTCCTGCTGCATGGTGCCGACCCAAAGCGGTGGGTGCGGAAGCTGGACGGGAGATAAAGATATCGGAACATCCTGCAAGTCAAAGTGGCGACCGTGATAGCTAAGCGTACCACCGGCCATGGCCTGAAGAACGACGTCAGTCGCTTCACGATAGCGACTCTGCGCGTCGCCGGCCTCCACGCCAAAGAAACCGAGCTCGACCGGTGCGGCGCCGCGGCCAATACCCAGCTCGACCCGGCCGCCGCTCATCTGGTCGAGCATGGAGATTTCTTCGAAGGCGCGCAGGGGATGGTACAGGTTCAGCAGCATCACCAGCGGTCCAAGGCGCAAGTGGGTGGTCCGCTGCGCCATGGCAGCCAAAAACAGATTTGGTGAGGAAGCAATTCCATGTGGCGTACCATGGTGCTCGGCCACGTGATAGGCCCGGAAGTGGGCCGCCTCGCAAGCTTCCGCGAGCCGAAGGCGCTCTTCATATTGGCTCGCCAGACCACGGCCCGCATCGTCCATGTGATCAAACACGCCAAACTTCAGAGGCTGCATCGTGTTCCTACGCATTTTAGAGAACTTGCCAACCTCCCGGAGCCACAAGACGCGAGCGGCTGAGCTCGCGTTCTACTACCCCACTTTGCGTGCAATCTGATTACAGAATCGGGCGCGCGGGCGCTAATTGGTTACAATGGTAATAGCTTCCACGTCGCAACCAATAACGAGAGAGGCCAGCGGATAGGTGCCGGCCTGCAAGGAGCGCAAGAACAGGCATGGCAGCGGCATGCATGGGGCGACTATGCCACGGTAGCGGAGCGGCTCAATTTCTCCCATCGCGCGTCGGATGCACTCCGGCAGGCGTCTGCGCCGGTCCCCATTTCATAGGAGTCCTCACCTGCTAGGATGCGCGCCGGCATGTCGCCGAGCTTCGCCACCTTAAGGATCATCGCCGCAACGCCGGCTGGGTCGTGTAGGAAAGAAGCATAATCCCGAGAACGCATCGTGCTGACCGTAGCCCCCACAGTGTTGTCATAGGCCGTATCGAATGGCGCGACCTTCGAGGACGCAGCTTCGGCGAACCGCGTTCGCATCGCGCCGGGTTCAACTGCTGTGACCTTGATACCCAGCGGGGCAACTTCCAGTGCCAGTGTCTCGGCCAGCGCCGAGACGGCGGCCTTAGACGCATAATATATGCCCGCGCCAGGCGTCGCGATGCGGGCGCCGATCGACGAGATCAGGATGATCCGGCCTTGCCTCTGCGCACGCATGGTTGGCAATGCCGCCTTGCAGGCGTGGATGGCGCCCATGAAATTCGTGTCGAATTGCTGCTCGATAAGATCAAGCGGCATATTCTCGATCGAACCCACGCCAGCGAAGCCGGCATTATTGACCAGAACGTCCAAGCGCCCAAAGCGCTCGATGGTTGCCTCAACAACATCGCGTGAGTTTCTTCCATCGGTCACTTCCAGCCGCTGTGCGAGCAGCTGGTCAGGAAACTGTGATGCCAGATCGTCCAGCGTCCGAGGGTGGCGAGCCGTGGCGACGACATTATGGCCTTCGGCCAGCGCCGCTTCCACTATCGAGCGCCCCAAGCCAACAGAGCTGCCGGTTACAAGCCATGTCTCTTTCATAGATACCTCGGTATTGAATGATTACCGTGGTGTAGATAGATGCCTTGTTCTATCTGCCAAGAAGGCACGTTGCTGATACCGA
Source organism: Bradyrhizobium erythrophlei (assembly GCF_900129505.1). NCBI lineage: Bacteria > Pseudomonadati > Pseudomonadota > Alphaproteobacteria > Hyphomicrobiales > Nitrobacteraceae > Bradyrhizobium > Bradyrhizobium erythrophlei. The sequence continues at coordinate 5,052,497 of NZ_LT670818.1, forward strand.
GGGCACAGGATTGTGATCGAGAATGGACGTTACCGTTTCACGGATGACTGCGATCGGGTGGCCGACATTTTGCGCCGCGTGGGCGACAAATGGAGCGTGCTCGTCGTTGTCCTGCTCGAACTCGGCCCACGACGGTTCAACGACCTCAAGCGCTCGATTCCCGGCGTTTCGCAACGTATGCTTACGCTGACCTTGCGCAATCTAGAAAGCGACGGGTTTGTCGAGCGCACGGTCACGCCCAGCATACCTCCACACGTTTCCTACGGGCTGACCGATCTGGGGCAATCGTTAAGCGTACCTGTCAGGGCCCTTTGCGCATGGTCTTTAGCAAATATCGATGCCATCGATGCCGCCCGAGAACGGTTTGAACTGAGCGCTGCCGATAAATGAGCTTAGACGTCCCCTGTATGCGCTCCGCGCTTGAGCGTGGACGGGCAGAAAGCCACCCGCAGTAGGGTCTTGCCTAACCTGAGCGACTCGGATTCGTTTCCCAGAGCGCTATCGGCTCGGGGGTGATGATGCCTGATCTGTTTTGGTTGTCCCATACGCAATGAGATATGGCCAACGGCCTACCGTCGGAATGAGCCGCCGCGAGGAGTATGGAGGCAACGCGGCAGGCGATCGTGAAGGCGGCACGTCAGCTGTTCAGCGAGCGCGGTTATTTTGCGACCAAAGTGGACGATGTCGCCGCCTTGGCACGAGCAGGGCCCGCGACCGTCTATGCGGTGTCGGGCGGCAAGCAAGGGCTGCTGCGCACCCTGACGGAAACCTCGACCACAGATCCGACCATCGAGGCAACCATCGGAAGTATTGAGAAGCTGGACGACCCCTCGGCTATTCTCCGTCTCGTTGCGGCCACCGTTCGAAGTATGCGGGAGCAGTTCGGCGATATCATGCGCGTGCTGCTCAACACCGCGCCTCACGACAAGGCCGTTCGCGAGAGCTTGGCCATTGCTACGACCCGCTACCGCAACGCGTTCGTGCCAATCGCCCAGCGTCTTATGGATCTGGGCGTCCTGCATGAGGAACTCGACCTGAACTAGGCCGTCGACGTGTTCTGGTTCTATTTCGGCTATTCCGGACTCTTTACCCTGCATGACGAGAACGGGCGGAGCTACGAGCGGGCCGAACACTGGCTCTGCGGTGAGGCCAGCCGGGCTTTGCTGCGAGATCGTACGCCGCATTAAGCGAACTCCCCTCACTCAGCATGGCGCCGAGGCAACGTCTGCTCGATCGATATTCAGGTCGTCACGCGGTGTGGCGAGCGGCGGCCAAATTGATTGCGGTCCTCGCTGTCGCACAGCCGGCGCTTTCCGCGGCCGCGATCAACCCCGTCGCCCTGAGGTCGCCTAACGCAGTGGAAAAGGCCCAAACGTCCCTGCTAGATCGTATGGTGACCGGCCGCTTGTCCTCCGTCGACGTGGAGAATTTCCCCAGTCACGAATCCCGCCGAGTCCAGGTACATTACCGCGTCCACGACGTCCGACATTTCTCCCATTCGGCCCATCGGGTGTAGCGAGGCCAGGAACTGATACGCCTCGAGCGGATTCATCGGGGTCTTGATTATTCCCGGCGAGACTGCATTCACGCGCACGCCATTTTTGGCGCACTCTATCGCGAGCGATTTTGTCGCGGCGTTCAAGGCACCCTTGGTGAGAGATGCAAGCACAGCCGGCACGCTGGACATCGGCTGGTCGACCAGACTGGTCGTGACAGTCACGACATGACCACTTCCTTGCTTCTTCATGATCTCTATCGCCCGCTGGGTCATGTGAAAGAAACCCGTGACATTGGTGGCCATATAGGCAGCGTAGTCGTCTTTCGAATAGGCGGTAAACGGCTTGGCCATGAACATACCGGCGTTGTTGACCAGCGTGTCGATACGATCGAAGCGATCCAGCGCTTCCTTGAACACCAGATTCGCGGTCTTCGGGTCGGCCACATCTCCCTGCACCGTCGCGATATCAGAATCGGCGGCAGGCTTGATGGATCGGGACGTTGCAACGACCTTATAGTTGCGGCTTCTGAACGCCTGAACAAGCGCTGCACCGATCCCTTTCGATGCTCCCGTTATGACCGCCACCCTTTGTGCTGTGCTCATGACTTCGCCGATCTATTGACTAGCTATACCGAAAGATTAGGAGGGAGGCCGACGTCTGACCACACCTGTGACGCTTCAAGCCGCACCGCTCGCGAGCAGAGGCTCGTAGTCCGGTCGCTTCAGCATGGAATGAAGCTGACGCCGTCGGACGCCAATATTGCCACCGTCGAAGATCGGAAGCGCGAGCGCGTCCTGCAAAAGACGTCCCAGCGGGGCTTCATGGTCATAGCTGTCGATGCCGACGACGCGCATCAGATCGATGATCACTCGAACCGCCGTCTCCGAGCCATAGATCTTGGCCTGTATCGCAAGCTCGTCGGCGGCGGGAGACTGCGTGTCAACGGCATGGCATGCGCGCCAGCTCAGATATCGCGCCGCTTCGATCGTCATCTTCGCATCGGCCAATGCGTATCCGACCGCCTGATGCTCGATGATCGGATGAACGCCGCCGCGCCGCTCAGTCCGGGCGAAGTGCAGAGCGAAGTCGAACGCCGCCCGCATCAACGCCACGCCGAAAATACCGACCAGCGCCGCGGTGCCGGTAAAGCTGGCAGCCGTCAGGGCGAGGCCGCCACCTTCCTCCCCGAGAAGATTGTGCCGCGGCGCAGAGACGTTCTCTAAACCGAATTGCGGCGTGAGATGCGCGCGGTGACCCACGGACTCGATTGCCCGCTCGAAGACGATGCCAGATGCAGGCCGTTCGACCGCAATGATGGAAATCGCTTTCTCGGGTGGAGCGTCAGGCGCGGTCCGGCACACCACGCATAAGATATCCGCACCTTTACGATCCCACCCGGTCGCCGAGGAGACCCATTTCTTCCGGCCATTGATGACCCAGCGGTCGCCGTGAAGTTTGGCAAAAGTACGCACGCCTTCGCCGGGCGGCGGAGAAGCGGCGTTGGCGCTGCCTCCCGGTTCGCTGGAGCAGAAGCCGGCCAACGGCGTTCCGCTCTTCTTCAAGAACGGAGCCAGCATCCGGCCACACTGCTCCGGCGTGCCGCCCAGCAAGATCGGCAAAAGACCAAGCACCGTTCCGAGCATCGTCAAGGTGACGCTCGCATTCACGCTGTAAAATTCCTCGGCCATAATGGCCATGTCGATCAGGCCGGCGTTCTCGCCGCCCGCAGGTTGCGGAATGCATTTCCTCAAAAAGCCTGCGACGACCATGGCTTCGTATACGGGCCTGGTCGCAAGGAAACGCTCCTCCGCCGTCGGCAGCAACTCGGCCGCCCTTGCCCCTGCAAGCACTTCCGTCGCAAACCGGCGGGATTCAAGCTGGAGCTCACGTTGCGGTGACGTTAGCGTAAAGTCGATGGCCATGGCGACTTTCCTGAATTTGATAGGTCATGTCTGTTCCGTAATCCGCTATCGGATCGGAGCAGGAAAGTCTCGGATGCTGGCGCCCGATTTCTTGGCCTATGGCGCACTAGATGGTGTGGACTCTAAGGATTCCCTTTTAGGAGCAAATCAGATTCAAGGCTGCTTTTTGGGAGGCAGTCTTGGGTGCGATGGACCGGTTGGTTTTGAACGACGCGGCGTGGGAGCGGATGGCACCGCTGATCATAGGCCGACCTGACCAGAAAGGCTCTACCGGACGCGACAATCGGATGTTCGTGGAAGGTGTGCTGTGGATCGTGCGCACGGGCTCGCCCTGGCGTGATCTTCCAGAGGCGTTTGGAGACTGGAACAGCGTGTTCCGGCGCTTCAGCAGATGGAGCATCAAGGGTGTTTGGTGGCGGATCTTCGAGGCGATGTCCTATGATCCGGACTTCGAATATCTGATCGTCGATTCCACCATCGTCCGGGCGCATCAGCACGCCGCCGGGGCGAAAAAAGGGGGTCCGAAGATCAAGCGCTCGGCCGCTCACGCGGTGGTCTGAGCACCAAGATACATATGGCCGTTCGGGGTTTGGGATGTCCTGTGCGGTTCACGCTGACCGCAGGTCAGAAGGGCGATGCACCGCAAGCCGCCGCATTGATCGAGGGATTACCCGCCGAGGTCGTCATGGCCGATACGGCCTATGACGCCGATCACTTGCGCCAAGCCATCGCCGCCAAGGGGGCGCTCGCCGTCATCCCAAACAACCCGTCGCGAGCGCTCAAATATCCGCTCGACAAGCATCTCTATGCCCAGCGCCATCTGGTGGAATGCTGCTTCTCAAAACTCAAGCAATTCCGCCGCGTCGCAACCCGCTTCGAAAAGACCGCCCGAAATTACCGTGCCGTCGTCACTCTCGCAGCCATCATCTTATGGATGCGATAAGTGTCCACACCACCTAGGGCGCGACAGCCGTGGTTCGTCCGGTGGTTGAAGTCATGGTTTGACGAAACTCGCGGGGGCTTGCGCCATTGCTGCGCTTGAACAGCCGGTTGAAATGCGAAATATCCCGAAAGCCCGCAGCGAATGCGATTTCGGCGATCGTCCTGTTTTGCGAATCGCCGAGCAGATCGCGGGTGCAGACAAGAATCCGCTTGTGGTTGACGTGCTCGCCAACCGACCGACTTGTCTTGGAAAACAGCTTGTGCACGTAGCGCTCCGAACAATGAAATTTTCGCGCGAGCGTCGTGGCGCTCAGACTGGGGTCGTCGCTGTGACGATCGATGTGATCCAGCATCATCGACAGCAGCACGGGTGCATTCAGCCGCTCAAACGGCCCGCCCGCCAGCACATCAGATGCATGAGAAATGAGGTCGACGATGTGGCCGCCGCTAAGAGCCGCAAGCGGCAAGGACACTTGCGAGTTGAGACAAAGCTCCGCATAGCCGGAGAGAGTGCGGGAGAGGGCGCGGCCGGCTTCTGTCACAGACAAGGTCAGCCGCGGCCGCTCGGAAAAATAGCGCGGCAGCAGGTGTCTAGGGACGGCAAAACAAAATAGCTGAAAATCGCGACCATTGGCGATTTCGAACGGCTCGGTCGTGTCGACGACGGCGAGATCTCCAGGCCCGCAGATCTGCTCGTGACCACGCTGCGCGTAGCGGCCCACCCCTTCGAGCTGAAGATTAATGAAGCACAGCTCGTCCGTGCTGCGCGCGATGTGCGAACGCAGCCGCAAAACCCGGTGCTTGGTTGCAGTGACGCGGGAAATCCGGATCGGAGTAGCGTCAGTCCTGGATATCGTCCCTTGGAAAGGATGCTCGGCTATTTTGCGCGGCTCCAGCCGGACGAAAGCGTTCGCGAGATCGTCAGCCCAACTACCAAAGGGTTGATCCATTTGACACTGTTTTGCCGACCACTCCATAGGCGTCCCAATAAATGCTGCTGTATATGGGCAAGCCGCTTCACGCTTGCGTCCGGACCCTGCTTCGAACACTCCGTCATAATCTTGGGTCTGGTCGGCCAGCGTGTAATATAAGTTCGCAAGCAGCTCGGTGGCGACGGCCAAATCGTTGAATTTATCGAACGGATGGCTTTCCCAGTAGTTCGATGCAGGCCGTGACCGCACCTGGGTCATTTTTCCACTGGTCACCACCTATAGCCAGCCTGTTGCCCTCGATTCATGCTCGCCACAACCTTCAAGTTCGCCTGTGAATAATGCAGCTACGGAACTATGGCACCTGGGTGCGATAAAATGCCTCCAGCATGGAATTGATTTGAGCTGGGGCAAGTAGTGTCGAGAAGTGACCGACGCCCAGAGCTTGACCAATTTTAAGCTCCGGGCATAGTCCTTGAAATCGATGCACGTTTGCGATTACGTTTTCCGAAGCGATGTAAGCAATTGGCGCCCCGACTGCACCAGCGGCGGATGTCGCATCATAACGGAAGATGTGATCGACTAATGCCGGCGCCAGGACATGCTGTGGCGTGCGACTGATCACCTGGCCGATGTGCCATCTCAGAGTTGAGTCATCCGTGGGAAGGAACAACAGTGGCTGCAACGACGCGAGCGCAACCAAGTAGTCCGGTCTGAATAGCGCATCTGAGATCGGACGCAGATTGTCGATAAAGGCGGGAGATGGGAACAGCACGCTGTCGATCATCACAGTTGCCGCAACGTGTTCAGGATGCCGAGCCACAAACTGTAGCGCGATGGTTCCTCCCATGCTATGGCCCACGACAATAGACTTAGGAAGAGTTAGCTCTCGACATAGGTGAGCCAAGTCATCGACGAAGCCTTCGACTGTATAGTCTTGGATCGGTGCGCTGCTGGCACCGTGGCCGCGCAGGTCCACCGCTATCGTCCGCTGGAAGTGAGAGAAGTGCGCCTGCTGGGGCGCGAAAAACGTATGATCGCATCCCCAGCCGTGGACAAATAACATCGGAGGCGCAGTACCACTGCCTTCATCCTTAAAGTAGAGGGCAACATCATCTCGATTTAGCTTCTGCATGAGAGCGATCCTAGTGTTTGACGTCGTGCCGACAACCGACCGGCGAGCTTCACAGATCGCCGCCGTGCTGATTGATAATTGCGGTTCAGAACAGGCCCGGCAGAAGCATTGCCACGCGGGCGCGATAGTGGCGATACTGGTCGCCAAACGTCGCGATGAGGTCGCGTTCCTCCAGTGCAATACCGATAAAGATATAGATTGTAGTGGCGGCAGCGAACAGCAGGTGCCCGAACGTCATGACGGGCGCAGCCCAGAATGCGATCAGAAAGCCGAGATAGATCGGATGCCGGACGACGCGATAGAGACCGGGCGTCTTGAAGCCGATGCCGGGGATGGCGCGGCCGACCGCGTTGAGCACTACCTGCTTCACGCCGAATAATTCGAAGTGGCTGATCAGGAACGTGCTGTAGAGCACGATAAGCCAGCCGAATGCGGACAATGAATACACGAGCGCGGCAGCCTTGGCGTTGCCGATCCGCCATGCGACCTGCGGCAGCGGCTGCCAAAGCGCGAACAGCAGGATGAGGGCCACGCTGGCGCAAAGCACGTAGGTGCTGCGCTCGATCACGGGCGGCACAACCTTCGTCAGGATACGCTTGAAGCCGCGGCGCGCCATGCCGCTGTGCTGGATCGCGAAAATGGCGAGCAGTACGAGATTGACGGCTACCGCATGCATCGGCGGTGGCGGCATTATCTCTCGAACGGTGTCGACGGTTTTTGGCACCGCCAAACCGCCGACGAAGCCGATGGCGTAGAGAAACGTGAAAAGGAAGATGATGTACGAGATGGCGCCGTAGGCGAGGCTCAGGAATCGCCCAAGCGGGCCGAACCGGCCCGCTGACGCGTGTGATTCGGGAACGTTGGCTTTAGTCATGGTATTCTCCTTCTGGTGTAATTGCGACAACGTGTTGAACGTACATGGGTGCACAACAGCGACGTGTCCGCTCAGGTGGCTTGTGACAGGGATACTCGACGTTGCTCCACAGACTAGCCACTTTGACGGCTATCTGAGATCTCACCGCGCTGCCATTCTCCGCACTGGATCGAACGGGTTTTGGGCGGACTCCAAGGGAGCCGTGGCTGCGCTTCGCGCCTAGCCCCGCCAAGACGACGTCTCGCTTGCTCAACTTCATGTTCAATGTTCTGCCAGGCGGCCGACGAGGCGCAGTTTCGGAAAATATCGGAATGGCATTCAACGGCATTCAACTGCTTTTTTGGTATTCAGAAAAAGACGCTACAGATGCATTGCATCACCATCGTCAGGGTAGTGCCTTCAGTAGCGCGCGCACCAGCAGGACAGAATTCGCCGCTGCGAGGTCCTTGAAGTCGTCGAATGAACTATGGCCGGGCTCACCGCCTGCAAGGTCCGACAAGCTTCGGACGGCAACAAAGGGAATTTTGTTTGCATAGGCAACATGGGCTATTGCCGCGCTCTCTTGATCTACAGCGTCGGCATGGAATGCTTTGTATACGTAATCCCGAAAGACACTATTATCGACAAAGGCCTGACCTGAGACGCCATTGCCCCCAATGATAATCCTAGGTTGACGGTCCACGCATTTTCGATCGGTTGTGCATCTGTTCAGTTGAACCCTGCTGGAGACCGTCTTGACCAGAGCCATGAGTTTTGGATCGACGGGAAACCAAACGCGGTCCTCCGGATCAAGGGGAGCTTGGGCAATTTCTACGGGTTGCGGGAAAATCATGCCGAAATTTTCGGTCTGAGCCGGTTTGGCAAACTTGGGAAGACTGTAGTCGGATCCGACATTGCGAGCGAAAACAGCTTCGAGGTATTCGCTCCAATATTCCGGCACGACTACATCTGCGATTTCGAGGTCCGGATTTAGGCCACCGGCAACGCCGGAGAAGATAATCCGACTGACCCTAAAATGGTCGAACGCAAACTGAGTTGTCATCGCAGCATTGACCATGCTGATGCCGCTCAACAACAGCAGAACGGGTTGGCCCTCGGTTTCGCCTGTGACGTATTCGACGCCGTTAACGATCCGACTTTTGCGATTTTTCAGGGCGGCTCTAAGTTCTGTCCACTCCGGCTTGAACCCGGATATCACTGCCGTACGGCTGGTGGTATCGATCTTGTCGCCCGCATGAGACAGGCTGATGGTGCTCAATAGCGTCCCGCCGAATGCGACGGTAAAACCTACGATCAAACCAAGCCTGTACCTCAAAGCGGCCTCCCCTCGTGATGATCGCCTATCATGGCGTGAGCCCGACTTCCGTTATGTTTCAGTTCGCAAGTTTTATCTTACGATTGTAAGAATGCGCGGAGATGGACGGCGGTCGAATATTTGACTAAGCGACCACCTTGCCAGCGAGGCGCAGCAAGTGATTGTTTCATCAACTCGAGCAATCGGATGCGCCCCCAGGGGCCGCCGCATCAAGGCTAACCACGCGCGGATGCTTCCGCTGCCGGCAGCAGCGCGGCATTGTGGGGACGAAGCGGTTGTAGGTTGTGTGCAAAAAAAGAGCCTCCCGTGATAACCGCGGATAGACAAACATCGCGAATAACAAGACTGTGCCAGAAGATTTCGCGGATCGAATGTTATGTAATATTCGGCGTTATCCCCGCCGCCAGCTTTGGAGTTCTGTTTGGTCATGGCGTCACCACACAGCACCGGGAAGCACATCGAGCGGGATTTTGAGATAGCTCCGGCCGTTGTCCTCCGGGGTCGGGAGCCGCCCGCCGCGAATATTGACTTGCAGTGCCGGCAAAATGAGCTTCGGCATCGGCAAGGTCCGGTCGCGCTCCTGGCGGAGATCGACGAACCTATCCTCCGTCTTGTCAGCGATGTGCGTGTTCGAGCGTTTCTGTTCGGCTACAGTGCTTTCCCAGCGCGGATGGCGGCCGCCCGGCTGGTAATCGTGCCCGGTGAACACGCGCGTCTCATCTGGCAATGCAAGGATGACCTGGATGCTCTTCCAGAGCTGCTTGGCGTCACCGCCCGGAAAATCCGTGCGGGCCGTACCGCTATCCGGCATGAACAACGTGTCATGCACGAAAGCAGCATCACCGATCAGATAGGTGATCGAGGCGAGCGTATGGCCTGGCGAGAACACGACCTGCGCAGCGAGCGAGCCGATCTCGAAACGCTCGCCATCCGCGAACAGGTGGTCCCAGAACGGCCCCTCGCTCGATACCGACGGCCAGTTGTAGATCGTGGCCCAAAGCTGCTGCACATCGCGCACGTGATCGCCAATCGCCATCGGCGCCCCGGTCTTCCGCTGGAGGTAAGGCGCGGCCGAGAAATGGTCGGCATGGATGTGTGTGTCGAGAATCCACCCGACGGTCAATTCCTGCTCGGCGACATAAGCCAGAATAGCATCAGCGCTCCACGTCGCGGTCCCGCCCGACCTCTCATTGAAATCGAGCACCGGGTCGATGATCGCGCATTTCGCCGTGGCGAGATCGGAGACGACATACTGGACACTGGACGTCCGGGGATCGAAGAAGCCCTTGACGGTTGGCCGTTGCTTCCCGCGCCGGGCAATCCACTGTTCCGCCACAGTGAGGTCGAAACCGAATCTTTCCCCGAACGGGCGAATGTCCTTGGGGTTCATCCGTCTGTCGAGCACTTCACCGATCGCGTAAAGTGTCAACGAACGCGTGCCGCTCCCGCAGTGGGCCAGTACAGGTCCGGGCGAATCGGCGACGGCTTTCTGAAAAGCCCGCACATCGGCTTCTGTGATTTGAGGAGAAGTGACAGGGATGAAGCGGTAGCCGAGGCCAGCGTCTTCTGCTGCGCACTTTTCGGCAGCAGATCCCGGTTGATGCGGCTCCTCTCCGTTGGGATGATTGTTGATGACGGCCGTGAAACCGTCCTCCTTGAACTGCCGGAATGCCCCGGGCGAAGGTTGCTCGGCAACAGCAAGGTTTTCCGAAATCCGAACCAGGCTCATTCCGGGCTCCTTTCACAATAACGATATCCTGAGCAGGCATTTGAGCACGTGGTCACGTGCTGAAAAGCTCACGACGAGCAGATGTTTTCCGTTGTACCTGTCGGCACTTCCGTCGCTCCAGCAAACGATGGCGGCGGCCGCTCTCTATGTGTGCTGCAGCAGCAGGGCCGTGAGCTCATTGGGCATGTCGAGCGTCACATCATGCCCGCATGCAAGCTTCTCCAGCCACCAGCGGCGCTCTCTTGCCTTGGCGTAAAACTGGCCGAAGGGACCATCATGGCCACTCGCCAGAATGTATCCGATGTTTGCGATGCCGTCGCAGGCGGCGCTGAGCCGCGCCGGCGCTTCACAACTGGACAGCGGATGCATCGTGCACTGACGGTCCACCCAGGCGGCGTCCGCCGCATTGACCGCGAAGACCGATGCCGGTATCGGCGGAATCTTCCAGCCATCGCCGTGGGCCACAGCCAGTTGCCGCATGCTCTCGCCGCTATCAGGCAGATAGTCGAAAAGCGCTTTGCCGTTCTCGGGAACGAAGGCGTCGAGATAGACCAGCGAGCGAATCCGGTCCGGCATCCGGTCGGCGACGTGGCGCGCGACGATACCACCGTAGGAAGCTCCGACCAGGACGATGTCGCGCAGGTCCTCCCAAATCATGAGATTGGCGACATCCGCGACATGGGTGTCGAGGCCAACGTCGCGGCTCAAGAGGTGGGAGCGTTCTCCGAGGCCTGTCAGCGTCGGCGTGAACACCTGGTGCCCGCGGCCGCCAGCAGGCGACGCACGCGGGTCCAGGTCCAGCTGCCACGCCACGCGCCGTGGATCAGGATGAAATCGGTCATTGCGGAGTACTCCTTGCGATGTAGGCGCCATGACACGAGGCGACCTGAACGTGAAAGAAACGGTGCCGCACATCGCGACGCCGCGCCGACATGTGGACAGGGCGCCTCGCCCTGCCAAGTCTGTTTTTCGTACTGGCAGGTCCGGCCGCCGGTGACTACATGGGGCGCATGTCAGCAAGCTATGGTCAGTTCTGCCCGATCGCGAAGGCATCAGAGATTTTCGCCACCCGCTGGACTCCGCTCATCGTGCGCGAACTGATGGCTGGCGTGCACTCCTTCAACGACATCCATCGCGGCGTGCCGCTGATCTCGCGCGCCGTCCTGGTCGCGCGGCTGCGTGAGCTCGAGGACTATGGTGTCATTGAACGCCGGCCGCGCGCCGACGGCGCCGGTCATGAGTACTGGCTCACGCCTGCCGGCGAGGGCTTGCGCGCGGTAGTGGACGCGCTCGGCCAGTGGGGAATGACCTACACCCACGACCGGATCAAACGTACCGATCTTGATCCCGCCCTCCTGATATGGGGATTGCGCAGGCGTGTCGATCTGAGTGCGCTGCCGGATCGCCACGTCGTCCTGCGCTTCGAATTTTCAGGCGTGCCGGCGAGCCGCACGAAATTCCGAATCATGTGGCTGATCCTCGGCCGATCCGGCGTCGATGTCTGCATGAAGGACCCGGGGTTTGCCGTCGATCTTACACTTCGCGGCAATATCCGTGATTACGTCGAAGTCTATCTTGGCCATACCAAATGGCGCGACGCGGCCGGCACTGCAGCTCGATGGCGATCTGCAGATTGCAAGAGCGTTCCCTGTGTGGCTGCGATTTGAAACGGTAAGCGGCCGGAATGCTCCAGCCCCGCATTTGGCTGCTCGGCCTGTTCCCGTTCAGACCGATCATTCCGATCGGCTGCTGCCCCGCCCCCGCGGAATGCGGGCTTGATCGCCCGGCGACCCGCGCGACGGATCGCAGGCGCGCACGGTGCGTAGTCACGATAGGTCATCCGACCGGGGGCTGCCGGCGCTCTCCCCGAACATCCACGGCCCGTCTGTTGAACAGATTTCGCGCAACAAGACTCGCACGCAACAGCCCAATCGGGAATCCCCAAACGGATTCAAACGTCAGACTTTATCCACTAGATCATTGCCATCTTAGACGGTTGCCCGCAGCGGAGCCGGCCGTACAGTTCGAGGCCACGGGCTGGCACCAGCAATCCGTGCAAGGTTGCGACGCGAAGATCGCGCCAAACGCGTCCCAGAGGATTGGCAGCCCCTGCAGCCGATCCGCCATAGGCTGAAGTGATTGTGTCCGCCGCTTCCGTAAGTAGCCGGGTAGCGAATCCAACGTCGCGCCTGACGCGGGCGCGGTCGAGCATCGGCATATATTCACTCGCAGCCTCTGCGTTTCGATCGAGGTCTTCGGCCGCGCGCTGCACAACGAGATTCGCCGCATCGATCTTCGCGGTGATCTCTCCCACCTGCAGATGCGTAACGGCGGATTCAGCCATCATTTCATTCAGGCCGTAAATCATGCGGCCGGGCAATCGGTCGAGGAAGAGTTCAAGGGCAGTCTGCGCAGCACCCAGAAGCGGAAACAGCTGCGAAATTGTCAATAGTGGATCGGCGGCGGTGCGATAGAGCGGCGCATTGGCTAGTGCAGCTTGGGTATCTCCGACTAACAATCCTGACGCAGAGGTTACTCGCTCCTCCGGTATGAACACATCCCGGACCGAGACGCCGGAACTACCGGTTCCTCTGAGCCCCATCGCGTCCCAATCGTTCAGAATTGTGATGTCTTCGATGGGAACGAGAGCGAAGCCGTGATCCGTAACATTCCCGGCCTCGTCCACCAGGGGTATAGCGAGCAAATCCCAATTGGCATGATAAACGCCAGAATTGAACGCCCATTGGCCGTTCTCGATGACGTAGCCGCCTGATGCTTTAATCACCTTGGCCTTGACAAGGGCCGCGCCGACGCATCCCCGGAAGCCCTGAGGCGTAGCGGACAATTGGTCTGTAACGTGTTTTGGGTAGAGCGCATAGAGTCCCCATGCAGCATTGTTCATCAAGGCAGCAACCCAGCCAACTGACAAATCGCCGCGCCCGAGTTCGGCAAGCGCGGCCTTCCGTGTGTTCACATTGACTTCAAGACCGCCGTAGCTACGCGGCGTTGAGAGCTTTAACAGCCCGGCGGCTTCGACGCGCTCGAAAAGGCTGGCAGGAATTCTGCCAAGAGTGTGGATTTCCTCTGAGCGGGCGCGAAGCTCCGGAACAAGATCCCGGGCACGCGTTACGATCGTTTCATTCACGCCCGAATCAAAGCCCCGCGGCGAGTGTCGGTTTGCTATCTGATGCGTCGTGGTCATCTCAATCTCCCAATTGATTGCCGGAGCGAGAATGGCCAGGCCGTGCTACCGCGAGATTTCAGCCTTGGAAATTAGCGTTACGATCGCAACCGACGCCGCGATTTCGTTCATTTATCAAAAATGGGAGAGTAGCGCGTTGCCGACTCGACCGGAAGACCGACCTCCGTAATCAGTGGATGGACGACCAGACGACCCCGAACTCTGGATCTTATCATCGTATCGAGAGGCCGAACGATCCGATTCAAAATGGCGCCGCGTTTGCTCCGCGAGTATGTGGTCATCCGTGTGTATCGGCTTCGCGTTTCGGCGCTGATTGACACAACAAGCCATTGAAATCTTTGCGATCGAAGAGGTCACTGCGTGGTGCCGATTCAGAGCGGCAACGCCCGCTCTCGATTACAATACTGTGCCCTCGGTATCAGCAGCGTGCCTTCTTGGCAGAATAGAATAAGGCACCTACACCACGGTAGTCATCAATACCGAGGTATCTATGAGTATCGACCGCGGCGAAGCGCACCAGCCCCTATTCCAAAGCCACGCGGGGCAACATCGACGTCGTGATCAACATCGTCTGAGCCGGAGGCCAGGACCGCGAAGCTGGGTCGAACGGAGCTATCACAAGCTCATCTATTTCAACGAAGTCGACAAGGGCGGCCACTTCGCGGCGTGGGATGAGCCGGAACTCTTCAGCACCGAGGTCCGGGCGGCCTTCACTTCAGATCTCTGCGCTGAGGGCTCATCGCTTTAGCGGTCGCAGTTCGGGCTGACGAGCCAAGCCTGAAATCTGGAGAAGAGGTGGGCTTTCGACGCAGAGAAAGCCCGCACTCTCCCAACTCAATGCTCGGGGCTAAGCGGCCGCGCCCAAGCGGAAAATTCTCCAGGAGAACTAACGGTGAAAGCAGCTCTCATGACCTTGATAGCAGCGACCGCTGCTCTCTACGCGTCCACCACCATGGCTCAAACCGCGGGCGAGGTGCTCGGGCCGGCCGGCGTCGTACCGCTCACGACCCCGCAGCCCCCGGCGAAGATCATTGTCGATGCGCCCTTGGCCGAACCACTCTCCCACGGCATGGTCTTTATCCAGTATCGTGCCGAGAATCTCCGGATCGTACCGGTGTTCGGCCCAAATGCCCTCGGTGTGTCGCCCCGCATCGGGCACATCCATGTCATCGTGGATGATGCGCCGTGGCACTGGGCTGATACCAGCGGCGAGCCCCTCATCCTCGTCGGTCTTCCCGCGGGACCGCACAAGGTCCAGATCATCCTGGCAAACGCGAACCATCAGCCCCTTGACAAAGCCGTCGTCGAATTCGTGGTCCCGGCGGGGGATGCCACGAGCGGCCACCACTGACCGTTCTTCATCCCCACTTGATGAATCGAGCTCCTCTAACCGAATTGGAGAAAAATCAATGTTCGAAGAAATTAATCCTCATCGCCGCCGCTTCTTCGGTACGGTGACCACGGCCTTTGCTGCCGCGCAACTCGGCTTGATCGGATTTGCGAACGCGCAATCCGGCACCGCAAAACCGCTGCCTGCGATCAAGCTAGGGACGAATACGTCGTTCGGCACACTGAAGCAGATCGATGCCGGCGTTCTCAATATCGGCTATGCTGAAGCTGGCGCTCCCGATGGTTCGCCGGTCATTCTTCTGCACGGCTGGCCTTATGACATTCACAGCTATGTCGATGTCGCGCCTTTGCTGGCATCTGCGGGTTTTAGGGTGATCGTTCCCTATCTCCGCGGCTATGGCACGACGCGGTTCCTTTCCGGCGATACGTTTCGAAACGGCCAGCAATCGGTCATGGCGCTCGACATCATCGCCTTGATGGACGCACTCAAGATCCAGAAGGCAGTCCTCGCTGGTTTTGACTGGGGCGCGCGCACGGCTGACATCTTGGCCGCCCTCTGGCCCGAGCGGTGCAAGGCTCTCGTTTCCGTCAGCGGCTATTTGATCGGCAGCGTCAAGGTCAACCAGCAGCCGCTGCCGCCGCAGGCCGAATTGGCATGGTGGTACCAGTTCTATTTCTCCACGGAGCGCGGCCGGCTCGGCTACGACAAGAACCGCCGCGATTTCACAAAGCTCATTTGGCAGACGGCGTCACCGAAATGGCATTTCGACGATGCAACGTTCGAGCGCTCCGCCGAGGCCTTCAACAACTCGGATCACGTCGCGATCGTGATCCACAACTATCGCTGGCGGATCGGCCTGGCGGCCGGCGATCAGCGATACGATGATCTGGAAGCGCAACTGAGCGCGGCTCCGGTCATCACCGTGCCCACGATCACCCTTGAAGGCGATGCCAACGGTGCGGCGCATCCGGTGCCTGCGTCTTATCGCAACAAATTCTCCGGCAAGTACGAGCACCGGCTGATCGAAGGCGGCATTGGTCACAATCTGCCTCAGGAAGCCCCGCAGGCCTTCGCTCAAGCCGTCGTCGACGTCGGCAACGCATGACCAAACGCGCCCTACAAGGCGCTTAACTACGCGGGCAATCGGCTACTGGCCCACGTGTCTAAGGCGATGCCAGGAAGTGCATCCCCTGCGGACGGAAACAGGAGCAGCTGGTGCCCCAGAACGGCCGTCGCCAGGCACCTGGCTGTTTTGTTGGCATGAACGGCTAGATCACCGCCCTATTGATCGAATGGCATCGGAGAAACCGCAGATGAACCATGGTGGCGTACCGTCGAGCGGCGAAACGAGTGGGTCCGGTAGAAGCGGAATCGAGGTGTTTAGCCCATCGGGCCAAAGGGTTAGTACCGAGCGAAGCCAGCCGACATGCCTTGTTGTCGAAGACGACCACACCATGCGGCACCTGGTGATGAACTACCTTGGGGAACACCACATCCGGGCGATCTCGGCCTCCGGACGAGATCAAGTAGCTGGCTTGCTTGTCCGCGAAGAGCCGAATCTAGTGATCCTCGATCTGCGGCTCGGCCAGGAGGATGGGCTCGATCTGCTCCGCGAGATCAGGTCACACTCAGATGTTCCCGTGATCATCACCACGGGTCATCGTCGCGACGAGATCGACCGGGTTGTCGGGCTGGAATTAGGCGCCGACGACTACATGACGAAGCCTTTCGGTCTGAGAGAACTTCTAGCGCGCATCCGGGCGGTGCTGCGTCGGCGGGAAGCTGGCCAGGCAGCCGTCCAGCGCGACCAGGAAAGAGGGCGCTGCCGATTTGGCGGCTGGCAGCTTGACCGGCGCATCCGGCGCCTCACTGATTCCAGCGGAATCCCGGTTGCACTGACCAAGGGCGAATACGCGCTTCTGCTTGCGTTTCTCGATGCTCCGCAGCGACCGCTTTCCCGCGAGCACCTTCTGCAGGCGACCCGGATCCATGAAGATGTCTTCGATCGTAGTATCGACGTGCAGGTACTACGGCTGCGGCGCAAGCTGGAGACCGATCCGAACGCGCCGCGCGTCATCTTGACCGAACGCGGCGTCGGCTACGTGTTTGCGCTGCCCGTCGAAGCACTCTGATGATGGCCTGTCGAACACACCGGCAAGTGAATGCCGGCCGGGTTCCGCGATGCGCGCCATTGTCCATGTCCGGAACCAAAGAAGCGGCGCGCCGCGTTACAACTGTAGCCTTAATCTCCAACGCTCGAATTTGGCGGCAACATACGCAAGGCAGGGTCTTCCGAGCTAATAGCTTTCGGGAGAGGTCAATGCAGTTCGACAAGCAATTCCATGGCGGCCGATCGCCGGTCGTCCTTACCGGGCATGAGGCGAGCAGATATTCGACGGAGATCAGCGCGCTCCCGGTGTCGTCCGAGGATGATGCCACGCGGCGCTCAACCGTCGCGGCAGCGGCGCGGTTCATTGTGAAGGCTGCCGCGGGATTTGCCGCGTGCGCTGAAGTCGCAGTTCCGGACTTCCTGCCCACGGTCGTGTCCTGGACATTTGCGCAGGCTCTCGCGGGCTGCGCTGCCTATGGCGAAGCGATGTATCCAGGCTTTGTGAGCGTGGGTGAATCCGTAGATCAGCGCGATCCGGCGCGCGGCACGCCATCCGAGCACGGAAATCCGAATCAGCTTCAGAGCCGGACATCCGGTCTGAGTGAAATATCCCCGATTGCAAACGACGGGATCAGAGGACGCGCGCCGTTTTTGGTATCGCGTCAGACTCGGTCCAGCGCAGCTGCTCTTGTGAAGACCGAACACATCGAGCGATCGGAGAGGACGCACGCCGCTGTTGCGGGGTGGAGCACGTCTATCGCGTCGTTTCTTGCGAGCCTTCGATCGAGAATCCGCTGCGGGCGAGACAGCCGCCTGACGATTGCCAAGCTGCGGTCTTTGGACGATCGAAGGCTAAGAGATATCGGAATTTCCCGCTCCGACATCGAACACCTTGAGGGCCGTGGAGATCGTTGCGAATGACACAATTGCGGTCGCCGGTCTCGTGTCGGCGTCACCATTTGGAAATTACGTCTGCGCGCGGGCTGGTGGTGCCGGCCGTTTCGCGCGCGGGCCGGCGGTCGCTGTGGATCTGCCTGACGCTACTACTGCTGGCGATTGGAGCGGCTGCGCAAGCTCCCGATTCCGAGCCCTCGGGCGCGAAGCCGTTGGCCGATCAGGAACCGATAACACCGATTCCGCCGCCGCCCGTGGCCGAGCCGCGGAAGCTGGCACTTGGAGAGCGTCTGTTCGGTGACCATCGCCTGTCCGCCGATGGAAAGCTCGCGTGCTCGTCCTGTCATGACTTGCGAAGCAATGGTGCCGGCGGCGGCCAAACCGTGGCCCATGACGGGTCGAAACCTCCTTTCGACACTCTGACTGTCTTCAATGCTGCACTCAATTTTCGAATGAATTGGGAGGGCAACTTTCGGGACCTCGGGGCACATGTCGAGTCGTCATTGGAAAATCCGGTGAACATGAGGACGAGCGTTGATGAAGTCCTTCGCAAGCTCAACGCCGATCCGCAGATGGTGCAACAGTTTCGCGCGGCCTACGGGCGTACGCCGGATCGCGCCAGCTTCCTGGACGCCCTGACGACCTTTGAGAGATCGTTGCTTACGCCGGGAAGCCGATTTGACCGCTGGCTCGGTGGCGAGGCGTCGGCGCTTTCGCCTGGCGAATTGGCGGGCTATCAATTGTTCAAATCGCTCGGCTGCAGCTCTTGCCATCAGGGCGTGAATGTCGGCGGCAATCTCTTCGAGCGGCAGGGGGTCTTCCGCCCACTCGTGCCGGGGAAACCCGAGATTGTGCGAGTACCGAGCCTGCGCAACGTCGCGACAACGCCGCCTTATTTTCATGACGGCAGCGCACCGACCCTCGAGGAGGCCGTGCGCAAGATGGCGGCAGCGCAGCTTGATCGGACGCTGACGGATCAACAAGTCGATTCCCTCGTTGCGTACTTGAAGACACTGACCGGGACCTATCGCGGCCGAGCCGTCGTCGGGGCGTCTCAATGAAGGTAACTCCGGCCGCGGCGATCGTATCCCTTCTCGTGCTGCTGCTGACTTGGCTGTCGTTGCGCGCCATCAACCCAGAAGCGGAACTGTTCGATCTTGCGTTCGCGGCGCTCGACCGCTTCGCAATGCTGGAAAGCGCGCTGTACCGCGATGTCTTCACGGCGCGCGCCGGCACATTACGCAACTACGATCCATTGGTCCGTGAGATCAACGAACTGCACGAATCTCTTTCTCGACTGCGCGAGACTGCCGCAATCGATAGCGAGACGACAGCAGCCCTCGATCAACTTGTGGCGTCAGTCGACCAGCAAGAGAAGTTGGTCGAACGCTTCAAGAGCGACAACGCGCTGTTGCACAATTCCCTTGCTGTTTTCGGGCGGTTCAGCGTCCGTCCGGTCTCATCGGATCTGGGCCCGACAATCAGCGCCGCGGCTGCCGCGATGCTTCACTTCACGCTCGATACCTCGTCGGCAGCTGCGCGCGACGTCCAAGACCGGCTGGATGAACTCGGAAACCGGGCTCGCTCATCCGGCGATAGTGAATCCGTGGAAGCATTGTTGGCGCACGGACGCTTGCTTCATGACCTTCTGCCCGCAGTCGACAACACGTTGACGGCGATGCGCGCTTTGCAGCGAAATCGGGACCAGGACTCGCTCCGCGCGATGATCTTGATGCGCCAGGGCATATCGAGGACGACGGCACGACAGTACCGTCGGCTGCTCTACGGCACATCGCTGCTTCTGGTCGGGTTTCTGGTTTATCTTGGCCTGCGGCTGCGGACGCGGGCGAACGCACTTCAGCGCCGCGCGGCGTTCGAGCACGTGCTCGCGGGTATTTCAATGCGCTTCATCAACGCGCCGTCGCAGAATATCGATGCGGAGATCGTAAGAGCGCTCGCCGATATGGTGAACTGCATCGGTAGCGACCGCGCCTATTTTGTGTTGTCTGGGCCGACGCCGCGGCTGCACGTCTGGTGCAGGGCAGGGATGAGCTTTTCGCCGGGCTGGCCGGAAGCTGCGCCGGTGCTCGCGGCCCAACTCGGCCCGTCCGCCGATGGAATTGTCCATGTTCCACGCGTCAGTCGGATGCCGCCGGGAGAAAATAAAGACGCGTGCGTGGCCCTTGGCATTGGGGGATGGGCGTGCGTGACGAACGTCGATAAGGACGGTACCCGCGTTGCGCTCGGTTTCGATGCGATGGGCCGGCCTTGTCGCATTACCGCTTCCGGCGAACTCAGTCTTTTGCGCATGGCTCTCGATGCCATCGTCTATGCTGTCGAACGGCACACCATGGAAAAAGAACGTTCACGGCTGGAGACGCGCTTGCAGCAGGCCCAGCGCATGGAAACGGTAGGTACGCTCACCAGCGGCATCGCCCATAACTTCAACAATATCCTGGGTGGGATTCTCGGCCATTCGGAAGTGATTGAAGAGCATCTCGGTCCGGACGCCCGGCCGCTTCGCAATCTCGATGCGATCCGCCGCGGAGCAGAGCGGGCGCGCGATCTCGTCGATCAGATTCTTACATTCGGACGCCACCGCGACGCGCGTCGCAGGCCTTTGAGTGCCCGGGCTGTGATTACCGAGGCGGCGTCGCTGCTGAATGTGTCCCTGCCGCCCGGGATCGATCTCGTGATCCACGAACCGCCGGTGACCGCCGTCGTGTCTGGCGAGCTGGCGCAATTGCAGCAGGTGATTCTCAATCTCTGCAACAATGCAGCGCAGGCGATGGAAAATTCCGGACGCATTGAGGTCGAGACCGAGGTGCACGAAGTCGCCGACGGGCACTTGCTCACCCATGGCGAGCTTCAAGCGGGCCGATATGTGCGAATAGCGGTGAGGGATACCGGCCGTGGCGTGGACAAGCTGACTCTGGCTCGGCTCTTCGAGCCTTTCTTCACAACACGTCCGACCGGGAACGGCCTCGGACTGGCAACGGTACATGAAATCGTACGTGACCATACCGGAGCGATGAACGTAGAGAGCACGGGCGAGGGCAGTCGTTTCGAAGTTTGGTTGCCCTGCCTGGCGACGGCCACGCCGGGGCTGGATGCGCCGGTGCGTCCACTGGGATTTGGCGAGACAGTGCTGATTGCTGCCAGCGATAGCGCGCGATTACTGAGGGACGAAGAGATTTTGGCGGCGCTCGGCTATGAGCCGGTCGGATTTACAGCTGCCGACGCGGCGTTGGCCGCGTGCCGTGCCGCTCCAGAGCGGTTCGATGTGCTGATCGTTGGCCATCTCGGGTCGACCAAATCGTCGCTCGAATTGGCGGCTGCGCTGCACGAGGCCGCGCCCCATCTGCCAATCGTGCTGGCGACGAAATCGACGGATGAAATAAAAATCAATAGTCTAATGTTATCCGGCATCGCCGACGTTGTGCATTGGCCCTTAGTTACCGCAGAAATCGCGGCGGCCCTCAATCGCTGTTCGCAACTAACCGGGCCAGAAGCGAAGCCACCGCCGAACTCCTCGCACGGAGCATATTGGCTGGCTTAGTGAACCGATCGCGGTGGAGGCCGATGCTCCCTCATATTCCTAGCAGACGCTCCCAGCGAACGCCGACGCCATCTCCACGATACCCTCCGCGCCCAAGAAGAAATATTCGGGCCGGTGACGGCAATCATCCCTTGGACAGATGAAGGCGATATGCTCCGTCAACTCGATTGGGGCCGATCTCAGGCAGGAGATTCGAATTAGCTCCTACCGCAGAGGACGATTACAACCGTAACGACGCAGACATCATTGTGTAGTGCACTTGGTGTTCGGTAAAACGGAACGTAGTCGGCTGAGCCCATGAGTATCACGCCGGAGCAGCATAGCTAATGAACAAAGTTTGCTCTCTACGCTCAACCAGGAGGGGGAGTCTACTGTTGGAGGGCCTTGACTTGACGCTAAACATGACACGCATCACGTTCTATTGTGGATGACGATCAGCATTCAAAAGGCCGGAGCGCCCTCGACGAGATGATAGTTAGCAAAGGTGAACTAGTGTTCTGATCGACAAATCAGTTACATTCTTGCTGACCTTTAGACGAGGAGGCGAGAATGGCCAAGGGGCGAGCTGTCGCGATCGTACTCGATGATGTGGAGAAGCGCGAGCTGACGGCTCTGACGCGCAAGCACGGCGCGCCGCAGGCTCTGGCGGAGCGGGCGCGCATTGTGCTGGCGGCATCGAGCGGGCTCAACAACAAGGAGATCGCTGCCAAGATCAATGTCTGCGCTGCGACGGTTGGCACGTGCCGGCAGTGATCGAGATAGCTGCGGCCGAGCTCAGTCAGGCTCTGCCGGCGGGTTGAGGGTCGCGGCTGTGGCCCAGGCAAGGACTATATCGAGCTGCACCTGGAGCATCTCGGCGCCGCCATCCTGCACGAGCGCTTGCCGGGCATCAGCGAGACCGCACGGATCTTCGCCGGTGTGGACGTGACGCGACAGCCGATTCCGGTGCTGCCGACCGTGCACTACAACATGGGCGGCGTGCCGACCAATCTGCACGGCGAAGCGATCACCAAGCGCGATGGCGATCCCGACGCAGTGGTGCCGGGGTTGATGGCGATCGGCGAAACTGCCTGCGTCTTCGTCCACGGCGCCAACCGGCTTGGCTCTAACTCGCTGCTCGACCTGATCGTGTTCGGGCGCGCCGCGGCGCACCGTGCGACGGAATCAGTCAAGGCCGGCGAGGGCCACGCGCCGGCGCCGCACACGGCGACCGAGCGTGCCATCGCCCGGCTCGATCGCATCCGGTTCGCCAAAGGCAGGATCGGGGCCGACGCGATCCGACTCGCGATGCAGCGGACCATGCAGCGCCACTGCGCGGTGTTCCGCACCGGTTCACTCCTGGATGAGGGCGCGACCAAGCTGGATGAGGTCATAGCCATGATGCGCAACGATCTCGCCATAGCCGACCGTTCGATGACCTTCAACACCGATCTGACTGAGGCACTCGAACTCGACAACATGCTGGCGCAGGCGAGCGTCAGCATTCGTTCCGCCATCGGTCGTACGGAAAGCCGCGGTGCCCATGCGCGGGAGGACTTTCCCAAACGCAACGACGAGAGTTGGCTCATGCACACGCTGTCATGGCTTGAAGAGGACGGGCGCGTGCGGCTCGACTATCGGCCCGTGCATCTGCAGCCGCTCACCAATGAAGTGGCGACCATCCCGCCGAAAGAACGGGTGTACTAGTCCGCTAGTAGGCGTTACGCCAATCGAGTTGATAGGGATGCGTCTGGTCGAGATCTCCACCTGGAGCATCGCCCATGTCTTGCGGGACTCAATCGACGTGGATCACGGGAAACGACGATCAACGCGATGAACCTCTGCAGGCAGATCTTTGCGCCAGATAGCGCCGTTCCCACCTAAATCGTAAGCGGCTGTTACTCCGCAAAGACGGCCTTCAACCTCGGCGCCGCAAAGTCGAGGAAAGCACGGACCTTGATCGGCAGAAACCGGTTCGCCGCGTAGACGAGATTGACCGGCAGCGGTTCCGGCTGGAATTGATCGAGCAGGGTCGTAAGATCTCCGCGCTTCAGGGCTGTCTGAAAGTGATAAGCGAAAGCCGAGGTAATTCCAATGCCGGCGCAGGCGGCGTCACAGGCGGCTTCTGCGCTGCCGACCACGAGCCGTGCGCGTACGGGCACCGCCACGGCCGCCTTGTCCTTGAAGAATGTCCAGACATCGGGCGACATGAATCCGGCATAGGTGATGCAGTCATGCCCAGCGAGATCGTCCGGCGTGCGCGGTGTGCCGTGGACTGCGAGGTAGGCCGGACTGGCGCAAACTACGCGACGTGACGTGCCGACGCGGACCGCAATCAGGCTGCTGTCAGGCAGCGAACCGATGCGTAAGCCGAGGTCGATCTGCTCCTGAAACAAACTCTGCACGCGGTCGGCGAGGAGCAAGCTCGCCTTGATATCCGGGTAGGCCTTGAGGAAATCCGCGAGGATCGGGATGAGGTAAGCGCGGCCGAGCCCGACCGGAGCGGTTATGATCAACTCTCCGGTCGGAGCAGAATATTCGCCGGATGCGGCGCGCTCGGCTTCGGTCACATCAGCTAGAATTCGTTTACACGCTGCAAAATAGGAGCTGCCTGCATCGGTCAGGACCAGCTTGCGGCTCGACCGGTTGAACAGCTTCGTCCGCAGATGGGACTCGAGCTCGGAGACCTTGCGGCTGACCGTTGCGAGCGGCGTTTTCAGCTGCCGCGCCGCAGCCGACAGGCTGCCGGTCTCGACCACGGCCAGGAAGGTGGACATCGACTCCAGGCGATCCATGGGCCCTCTTCCATTTCATGGAAAGATAGCTCTCAACTTTACCGTATAGCGCCACATTTCGGAAGGACGTAGCTCTGGCCCAGCAAAGGAGAACGTCCATGAGCACCACAACCAAAGGCACTGCCCTCATCACCGGCGCATCCGCCGGCATCGGAGCAATCTATGCCGACCGTCTGGCCAAACGTGGTTACGACCTGATCCTGGTCGCCCGCGACAAGACCCGTCTTGCCGGCCTGGCCCAACGCCTGAGAAATTCGACCGGCCGCTCCGTTGATACGGTCGCAGCCGACCTGAACGCCAAGCCGGATCTAGCTAGGGTCGAAGCGATCCTGCGCACGAACCCAGACATCACGCTGCTGGTCAATAATGCCGGCGTCGGGGCCACGGCGCCGTTGCTCAATGCCGACGTGGAGAAGATGGACGACATGATCCGCCTCAATGTCGGCGCGCTGACCCGTTTGACCTATGCGGCGGCGCCACGCTTCGTCGCACGCGGCTTCGGCACCATCATCAACATCTCGTCGATCGTCGCGATCTCTCCCGAAACGCTCAATGGCGTTTACGGTGGCAGCAAAGCCTACGTGCTGGCTTTCTCGCTCTCGCTGCACCACGAGCTCGCCGACAAGGGCGTGCGCGTCCAGGCCGTGCTGCCAGGCGCGACCGCGACAGACTTCTGGGACGCCGCCGGTGTGCCGCTGCACCATCTTCCGGCCGCGATCGTGATGTCCGCCGCCGACATGGTCGACGCCGCACTGACCGGTCTCGACCAGGGCGAGGTCGTCACCATTCCCGCGCTCGCCGACAAGGCCGACTGGGACACATACGAGGCCGCGCGCCGCGCGATGTCCGGCAAGCTCTCGAGCGCTGTCCCGGCTCCCCGATACAGCGTCGGAGCGAAAGCCGCCACGCCAAATGCTGCCGTAGCGTCCGCGAAGTAACTTCAATCACCGTAACCCAAGGAAAGTAGAACCAGAGGAGATTTAGCCATGAAACGTCTAGTGCTGTTTGCCGCCGCTACCCTCGCCATCGCGAATGGAATTGATGTGGCTACCGCTGCCGAGCGTCCGACTTATGAAACGGCGGGCTTTCCGATCACCGCGCACCAGGTTTCCGTGCTGGGCGCGGCACATGTTCAGGAGGCTCCCTCCGTCCCCGCGCTGACGCTGGGTGGCATGCCTGCCTTGCCCAATCAGATACTGATCTTGACGGCGCACAAGCGGTCTTCCGGAAGCAAACCACAAAGCTGACGACTAGTGCGCAAACAAAGACTCAGAGCGCGAGGGTGATTCAACATGATCCCATCGCGTTTTAGCGCCGACCGGATCAACCAGGCAACCTGAGGATCGGAGGAAGCCGTGCAATTCGATTTCGAAAAGATGAGCGGGCTCGAACGCTACAGATTGCTGCTGGCGACGGTTTTGCCCCGACCGATCGCGTGGGTCACGACGCGTGGTATCGCCGACGCAATCAACGCCGCGCCGTTCTCGTTCTTCAATGTCTTCGGCAGCGACCCCGCGACCCTCGGTATTGGCATCGGCAGCAAGAGACCGGCTGAGCCAAAGGACACCCGCGCCAACATTCGCGCTAACGAGCAATTCATCGTCAATCTGGTGCCGTTCGCGCTGGCCGAGCAGATGCGCATCACGTCGATCGCGTTTCCCAAGGGCGTCGAAGAGCCGAAGGAAGCCGGGCTGTCGCTGGTGCCCTCCGCGCGGGTCGGAGTTCCCCGCATCGCCGAAGCGCCGGTCTCGATGGAATGCACCTTCATGCAGGAAATCGCGCTCGGCAGCTTCAGTCTAGTGCTCGGCAAGATCCTGATGGTGCATGTCCGAGATGTAGCCGTGACCGATGCGGCACGCCAGCATGTGGATGCCGAAAAGCTTGACCTGATCGGCCGCATGGAAGGCGGCTGGTACACGCGCACGCGCGAGCGTTTCGAAATGCCGGCGATCGCGCTCGAGGATTGGAAAGGAAAGCCATGAACGGGCTATTGACGAAGGTTCTGGACGCGCACGGCGGCCTTGAGCGCTGGCGCAGCTACAACAATGTTGAGGCCACCATTGTCAGTGGCGGCGGCTTCTTTGCGTTGAAAGGCGTCCTGCAGGATGCCAATCCCCGGCGCATGACCGTATGGCTTCACGAGGAGCGGTCGTCAGTCACGCCTTATGGCGCTGCGGATCAACGCACCATATTCACCCCCGATCGCATCGCAATCGAGAAGCTCGACGGCACGGTCGTTGCCGAGCGGCGCATGCCCAGGGATTCGTTTGCCGGGCACCAGATGCACACGCCCTGGGACCCTCTGCATCGCGCCTATTTCAACGGCGAAGCGTTGTGGACGTACCTTGCAACGCCCTTTGCCTTTGCGATGGATGGCGTCCGCGTCGAGGAGACCGCGCCTTGGCAAGAAGGCAAGGAGACGTGGCGGGTGCTGCGTGTCTATTTTCCTGGCTCGATAGAGACGCATTGCCAGGTTCAGGATTTCTTCTTTGACGACAAATTCGAGCTCCGCCGCCACGACTACAGTGTCAATATCGCCGGTGGCTTCCCGGCCGCGCAACTGATGCTGGAATATACCGAGGCCAACGGCATTCGCCTGCCGAGCAAGCGCCGCGCCTATACGCGCGGCCCCGACCGGCGTCCAATCCTGGATATGCTGATGGTATCGATCGACATCAGCGAGATCGCCTTTTCTTAGGCGGCTCTCAGGGAATGTGGTCAATGCACAGGGATAAGCCTTCGCCACGATTTGCCAAGATTTGCATTGCTTCACTCGCACCGACGCTCCTTGTCGGATACCAAATTGCCTCGCGGAGGCGGACAGCTTCGCAAGTGCTTGGCCCCGGCGCCCCTCCCTTCGCCGCGGCTTACTGCGGCCGGTCCTTTCCCCCCGGAGGACCGGCCGCTCCCTCCTCAGGGCTGTTGGATCATGTTTAGCAACTCGAAGAGAGCCAAGTCATGCAGACCATGAGCCCGACCGACAAAATCTGGAGCCGCGAAGCCGGCGCGGTAGAAAAACGCGATCTAGGGTCTTCCTTGAAGCGAGGATTTTGCGGCCGTTGCCCGCGCTGCGGCGAAAGCAGGTTGTTCGGCGCCTTTCTGAAGGTCGACAACCGCTGCTCTGTGTGCGGGCTTGATTTTACGCCGCATCGCGCTGACGATCTGCCGGCCTATCTCGTGATCGCCATCGTCGGGCATATCGTGGTTCCTGCCGCGCTGTTGATCGAAACCGACTACTCGCCCCCGGTGTGGCTGCAGCTTGCGATCTATTTGCCGCTGACGGCGCTGATGTCGCTGGCCCTGCTCCAACCGGTGAAAGGCGCGGTCGTCGGACTGCAATGGGCGCTGCGCATGCACGGCTTTGGCGACAAAGCAGCTGAGGGCATTGCTCCATGACCTATGACCATTTCTTTTCCGCCGCGCTTGCCCGCCTGCATCAGGAACGACGCTACCGTGTGTTTGCGGATCTCGAGCGCCTCGCCGGTCGCTTTCCGCACGCAACATGGCATTCCCGCGCCAGGTCGTGATCTGGTGCCCGAACGATTACCTTGGGATGGGCCAGCATCCGAAGGTGATCGGTGCGATGGTGGAAACAGCGACCCGGATGGGCGCAGGCGCCGGCGGAACGCGCAATATTTCCGGCACCAACCATCCGTTGGTTGAATTGGAGCGTGAGCTCGCCGATCTGCACGGCAAGGAAGCGGCGCTGGTTTTCACCTCAGGCTATGTGTCCAACGAGACGGGTATTGCGACGATCGCCAAGCTGCTGCCGAACTGCGTGATCCGCTCGGACGCATGGAACCACAATTCGATGATCGAAGGCGTGCGGCGCGCCGGCGTGGATAAGAAAATCTGGCGGCATAACGATGTCGACCACCTCGAAGAAGTGCTCGCGGCCGAGGCACCCGAGCGGCCCAAGCTGATCGTGTTCGAGGCGCTCTACTCGATGGATGGCGATGTCGCACCCGTGAGCCAAATCTGCGACTTGGCGGAACGTTACGGCGCCATGACCTATATCGACGAGGTCCATTCGGCGGGCATGTACGGCCCGGCCGGCGCCGGCATCGCCGCGCGGGAAGGGGCCTTGCACCGCATTGACGTGGTCGAGGGCACGCTGGCGAAGGCCTTCGGTTGTCTCGGCGGCTACATCGCCGCAAGTGCCGACATCATCGACGCCGTGCGTTCCTACGCGCCGGGCTTCATCTTCACCACCGCGCTGCCGCCGGCGGTCTGCGCCGGCGCGACCGCAGCGATCCGGCACCTCAAGACCTCGCAATGGGAGCGCGACCGCCATCAGGAACGCGCGGCGCGGGTCAAGGCCGTGCTCAAGGCTGCAGGCCTGCCGGTGATGCCCAGCGAGACGCACATTGTACCTGTTATGGTGGGTGATCCGGAAACGTGCAAGGAAGCAAGCGATCTCCTGCTCGCCGAGCACGGCATCTATGTCCGGCCGATCAACTATCCGACCGTCCCGCGCGGTACCGAACGGCTGCGCATCACGCCGACGCCCTATCACGATGACGGGCTGATCGACGTGCTTGCTGAAGCGCTGGCCGACGTTTGGGGGCCCTCGGGTTGCGACTTCGATATCCCACGCTCGCAGCAGAATGAGCTGATCGCAATTCAGCTACGTGGAGTGAAGAGGAGCTTCCGAGAAGTGCTGGTCCGGCGGAATGTCCGCTTGGGATTGGGCTGCGAAGCCCTACCTCTCCGCCATCGATTTCGGGCAGCGCAGAAGTCCCTCAGAAACGGGAGCATTCTCAAACGCTGGAAAAATGACGGTGGAGCACCACGGTGGAGTACCTGGCCGACCCAAATTGCCAACATTGAGACGTTGCTCAAAGTGGAATCACGTCTCACGTTCGTCCGGGTCTCGAGTCGGCGCGGCCGCCGGAGATCGCGGTGACAGGGCGGGAGACGCGCGGGGCGTACTGGCGGCAAGTTCGGGTCTCATTCAGGCAAGTCCCGCGACGGGCCGGTCGATGCAACACATCTGCAACATGATGAACCGAAGCTATTGAAATTGTTTAGCTGGAAAAGGTTTCCTAAACCGTAGGTCGGGTGTCTGCAGATCGCAACTGCCGACTATCGCTGCCCTCAAAAGAGCTGCGTTCGCGTCCTCATCGTAAGGGGCCGCTTATGGAAAGACTCACACAAGAAAGCCGCGACGATGGATGATCTTGCACTCTATCACCACTATGGCGCTCGGGGGTGAGAGGGCTGTGCTCTCAAATCTCTGATTTTAGACGAGAATTTTGCAACCGTAACGAGAATCCCTCCCTCTCCGCCACCATAAAATGGCTTCGAGAAAGCCCCGTAGAATAAGGCCTTTCTGCACGCCCGGGTTTGCCGGTGTAGCCCCCGGGTGTAGCCCCAAGGGTGGCCGTAATCTGCCACGACGTAGGCTCCAGAGGCAATAGCTCTCCTCTGCAGATCGTCGAGGCCCGGGTTGAGGCAGGCCACGAAGCGTCGTTCTGAGGACCTCGCCAAGAGCTATTTTCCGAAGCCCGGCACGGACTGCGAAAGGGACGACCGCGGCTAAGGGCGCAGTCGCGCCGCGCGGAGATTCTCAAAGGCAGCTTTCAAAGCGGCCCTTCGACGTCAGCCAAGTGCTAACAGCGGAAAAGTCCGGGCTATTCGCTTTGTTATTTGCTTGTCGGCTATGCGATCTACCCTCCGACGCGCCATCTCGCCGTCAAGGTACGTTTGTTCATCGATTTTCTCGTCGAGCGTTTCAGTGCGGGTCCCGAAGCAGCCATCGGCCGGTCAAGCACGATGGACGCTTAAAACCGGCCAAATCAAACTCTCGATTTCGCCGGCAGGATGCACCGGATGCCACTGAGAAAGGTCGTTACCTTAGCGTCGATGATCGAGTTCACGTCCGCTTCCAGAGGCATCCCGTAGATGAACTGGCGAACACCCAAGTAGAAAATCGCCGCGTGAAGACCCCACACCATCTCAATTTCCAAAACGGTGATTGGAAGTTGGGCGATAGGAGGACGGCCGTATTCGGCTCGGATCTCTACGATCACCTTCTCAAAGACGCGTTCGCGTAACATTTTTAGGTAGCGGGCATTCAATCCAAGATCCTTGAGGCCCGCGAACATGAACAGGCGGATCCACTCATAAGTGAGGATTGCTTCCGCGTACTCGCGATAGAATTGGGTAAGCCTTGACTTCAATGGTTCGGCTCGGTCCGTGATCAGCTTTCCCCACGACGCCTTCCAGCGGCCGACGAAGACTTCCTGATAGACGCGCTCGATAAGCGCTTCCTTCGTGGGAAAGTATCGGTAGAGCAGGGGTTGGGTGATCCGCAGCCGCTTCGCGAGTTCGCGGGTTTGCCCTTCGAACCCGCATTCGGCGAAAAACGCAACAGCTTCTCGCGTGATGATGGCCTCGCGTTGGGTCGGATCGAGTCGTGGTGGCCCTCTGGTTGCACTTCGCGGACGGGCTTTGGCGGATGGTTTCACGACTGATTCTTCGGTTGGAGTGGACGCTTTCGGCATTTGTACATCCAATCGCCTAATTTTGCTCAATCGATCCAAGCAACGGATTTTGCCCCAAGAGAGGGCCTCGCTGTTGGAAAGGGGCAGTTCCCATACTGTATTTATCAATTGATAAATAATCGTTGACTTAGCGCAATGACATTGCCATAATTGATCAAGCGATAAATAAGCGCGTCTCGAGCGGATTCGGCGAACAGCCGAAAGGGAGGAGAGCTCATGAACAATGGTCGCGGGAAGGCGCGTACTGAGCCAAGGGCGGTGGTGATCGGCGGTTCGATGGCCGGCCTTTTCGCCGCACTGCTGTTGCGGCGGGCGGGGTGGCAGGTGGACGTGTATGAGCGCATCGGTGCGGAATTGGCCGGCCGAGGCGCAGGTATCGTTACCCATAGGGAACTATTCGATGTGTTGGCCAGGGCCGGCATCGATACCGCAGCGGCGGCCCTAGGGGTCAGCGTGCCCGGTCGGCGCGTATTGGACCGCGATGGGCGGGTCGCGGGCGAACTCGCGCTGCCGCAGGTTCTCACGTCATGGGGCCGCCTGTACGGTATGTTGAAGGAGGCGATTCCGGCCAATTGCTATCACCACGGCCAGAACCTCGTCGAAGTGACGGAACATAGCGATCGGGTTGTCGCGCGGTTCGCCGATGGCACGCAGGCATCCGGAGATCTGCTGATAGGCGCAGATGGAATCTTCTCCACGGTGCGGGCGCAGTGCGCGCCCAATGTTCGCCCTGTCTATGCCGGATACGTCGCGTGGCGCGGGCTTGTCAACGAGCAGGACCTGTCGCCGCGGGTACGCGCCGAACTATGCGATTGGTTCGCCTTCAGCTTGCCGCCCGGCGAGCAGATGCTCGGCTATCCCGTTGCCGGGGCCAACGAAGAAACGGGCGTTGGTCAGCGCCGATTTAATTTCGTATGGTACCGCCCCGCCGATGCCGATCATCGGTTGGCTGACATGCTTACCGACATGGACGGCGTCCGACACGAACTGTCGATCCCCCCGACAAAGATTCGAGCCGAGATATTCGCAGTAATGCGTCGCGATGCAGAGCGATTGCTCGCGCCCCAGTTCGCTGAGGTCGTTCGGCTGACGTCGCAACCGTTCATACAGGCGATCCTCGACCTCGATACGCCGCGTATGGTGTTCGGAGCGAGGACGGTGATCCTCGGGGATGCCGCTTTCGTGGCAAGACCTCATGTTGGCATGGGAGTGACCAAGGCCGCGGCCGATACGATGGCATTGGTCGATGCATTGCAGACACATCCGACCAATCTGCAGGCTGCGCTCGCACAGTTCGAGTCGGCGCGAATTCCTTTCGGGGCCGCCGTCGTCAGGCGCGCCCGCCACCTCGGCTCATACATGCAGGCGCAGATCGCCACTCCCGAAGAACGGGCGACGGCAGAACGGCATCGCATCCCTGAGGCCGTGATGGCCGAAACGGCCGTAGCAACCGGAATCGCCGCCTAAGCGGCCTAAGCAGAGAGGGAGGTACACCAATGGACCCGCTACAGATCCAAGATCTTCCTGCGTTCAGGCAACTTGCGAACGAGCGCACACGCTTCGGCGCCGGCATGTCGATCGGCATGGCTGCTGCCTACTTCAGCTACATCCTCACCATCGCGTTCTGGCCGCGATTGCTCGGACTTCCGCTGTGGAACGGAACGGTCATCACCTGGGGATTTCTGATCGGCGTAGGACTCATCGCGCTTGGGTTCGTGCTGACAGCCGTCTACGTCGGGCGGGCGAACTCCCGCTTCGATCATCTCAGCCAACGTCTTCTGGAGGAAGTACAATGATCTCGCGACAGACTTGCGGTCCACTGCTCGCAACCGCGTTCGCCATTCTTTCTGATCCGGCGAGAGCGGATGCACTGACGTCCGCACTCGGTACGAGGCAGTCGTTGAACGTCACGGCGATCATTATGTTCCTGGGCTTCGTCGTCGTCAGCCTTGGCGTGACTTTTTGGGCCGCGAGGCAAGGTACGAGTACGGCAAAGGATTTTTATGCCGCGGGAGGCGGTCTTAAGGGATTCCAGAACGGGCTCGCGATTGCCGGCGACTACACTTCGGCCGCGACTTTCCTGGGGGTTACTGCGCTCGTCTACACTTCGGGCTATGACGGCATGATTTATGCCATCGGCTTCCTAGTCGGCTTCCCAATGATCCTGTTCCTGATCGCGGAGCCGCTTCGCAATCTCGGCCGCTATACCTTTGCCGACGTGGTGGCCTATCGATTGTCCGAAGTCCCCGTTAGGGCGATTGCGGGAGTAAATACCCTGGTGATCGTCGTCTTCTACTTGATCGCCCAGATGGTGGGCGCAGGGAAGCTCATCCAGTTGTTATTCGGGCTGCCGTATGTCTATGCGGTCGGCATCGTGGGCGGGCTGATGATGGTGTACGTGACGTTCGGAGGCATGCTCGCCACGACGTGGGTGCAGATCATCAAGGCTGTACTCCTCATGTCTGGCTCTGCCCTGATGTCGTTCCTGATTCTATGGCATTTCGGGTTCAGCCTTGAGGCGCTGTTTCGGGAGGCGGTGACGTTGCACCCGAAAGCTGCTGCGATCATGGCGCCGGGCGGTCTCGTTAAGGATCCGATATCGGCGATGTCGCTTGGGCTTGCCCTGATTTTCGGCACCGCCGGGCTTCCGCACATACTCATGCGCTTCTTCACAGTGCGCAACGCGCGCGACGCCCGCACATCAGTGCTGGTCGCGACCGGATTCATATCAGTGTTCTACAGTCTGCTGTTCGTTCTCGGCTTCGGCGCCATTGCGCTGGTCTCGGCGAATCCTCAGTTCAGTGATGCTGGGGGTGGGCTGATAGGGGGCGTCAACATGGTTGCCTTGCACCTGGCAGATGCGGTCGGCGGGTCACTCCTGCTCGGATTTATCTCGGCAGTCGCGTTTGCGACTATTCTTGCCGTCGTATCCGGCTTGACGCTCGCCGGTGCATCCGCTGCCAGCCACGATCTCTACGCCCGAGTGATCCGCAGAGGTCGTGCGAGCGAGCGCGAGGAAGTGCTCGTGTCGAAGGCTGCCGTCGTTGCGATCAGCCTTCTCGCGATGGGTCTCGGCGTCGTGTTCGAGAACCAGAATATCGCATTCATGGTCGGACTGGTGTTTGCAATCGCAGCGAGCGCCAACTTTCCTGTCATCCTCCTGTCGATCGTGTGGCCGGATCTGACGACCAGGGGAGCAGTAAGTGGATCGCTCGCAGGTTTGCTCAGTTCGGTGGGCCTCGTCGCTCTCAGTCCCGGAGTGTGGACAGCGACCCTCAAGTTTGGGCCTGCGCCATTTCCCTACGACAATCCGGCGCTGGTCTCCGTGCCGCTCGCGTTCGCGGTGTCTTGGGCCGTGTCGGTGCTGGATCGCAGCACCGCTGCCGCGGTAGTCCGCGCATCATTCGGTGCGCAGCATGTTCGCGCACAGACCGGACTGGGTATCGAATAGAGCCATCAATGGACAACTTAGAACAAGGAGAACGGTGATGACCGCTATTGCGATCGAGAAGGCCGCGTCGGCCTGGCCCAACACCATTCGCAAGGAGTTCGAGGCAAATCAACTCAATGGTCACGTCGGCACTCGGCTCTTGTCCGAAACCGATCGCGTGCGCGTCTGGGAAATTCGGCTCGCTCCGGGTGAGCGGATCGGATTTCATCGGCACGTGCTCGACTATTTCTGGACTGCCGTCACCCCTGGCCGGGCCCGGTCGCATACGCAGGATGGCTCCGTTATCGAGGCGACCTACGCGGCGGGCGACACGCGTCACTTCGTGTATGGCGCAGGTGAATACAAGATCCATGATCTTGAAAACGTCGGTGATACCGATTTGTGGTTCACCACTGTCGAGTTTATCGACAGTGCGAACGAGCCGTTGGAAATTAACGCCGTCACCGATCCCCGGTCAGATTCTCAGCCTGCCGGGACGCGGCGCATGTAAACGTCCCGCTTTCTGCCAAAACGAAACTCGGCTTCACTGAATAGGCAGTTCGCTCCAATGCACTCCCTCAAAATCGCAATTGCAGGTGGCTCGCTCGGCGGCCTCTTCGCGGCAGCCCTGCTTCACGCCGCAGGCCACGAGGTGACGGTCTTCGAGCGGTCGAAGCACGGTTTGGAAGGCCGTGGCGCGGGTCTCGTCGGCCAGCGTGAGATATTTGCGATCCTGAGAGCCGTTGGTTGCGAGCATGTCGCGCGAATTGGTGTCGTCGCACGCGAGCGAATTTTTCTCGACCAGGGCGGTCAGATCGTTGAGCGTCATGAAACGCCCCAGATGCAAATCTCATGGGACATCTTGTTCCGAAGCTTCCGTGAGCGACTTCCGGACCGAAACTATCTGCAGGGGCGGGAGGTCGTGTCTGCCAGCGAGCATGGCGGCGCGGCCTATTTGACGTTTTCGGACGGCATTACCGTAGAGGCCGACCTCGTGATTGGCGTCGACGGAGTCGGGTCGATTGTGCGCAGGGCAGTCGCAGGTGATGCTGCTGCGCCGGTATACGCGGGATACGCGGCGTGGCGCGGTCTTTACCCGGAGGTCGACTTGCCGAATTCAGCGGCAGAAACGCTGCGCGAGCGCTTTGCATTCTTCAATATGCATCGGTCCCACATACTTGGATACCTGGTTGCCGGTCCCGATGGCTCTCTTGAGGCAGGCCGTCGTCGATACAATTGGGTTTGGTATCGGACACTGTCGGATGCGGATGGCTCGCTCGCGCGCGAGTTAACTGACGCCTCCGGACATGTCCATCAGTACTCGCTCCCAGCAGGTGCTATGCCGGACGCGGCGCGCGACGATCTCGTCAGGGTTGCCGAACAAACTCTTCCACCGCAATTTGCCACTGCCGTCTCTGCTGAAAGATCACCTTTCATCCAGGCCATATTCGACTATGCCGCGCCGATAATGGTGACCACGCGCATTGCATTGCTTGGCGATGCCGCCTTCGTGGTTCGCCCCCACACGGCGATGGGGGTTTCCAAGGCAGCGGGCGACGCGCTTGCGCTGAGCTATGCGCTTGCTCAGGCGGACGACCTCGCTACTGCGCTTGCCGCGTATGATGCGACCCGGCGGTCGGCAGGCAACGAGATCGCAGCGTATGGACGCCGACTCGGGGCGTCATTCATCTAAGTTTCCCGTTGGAAGGTCGGCGTCGCCTACTCCGCGGACGACCGCTTCTGGCGCAAAGCGGCCGTTCGTCGACCACTCGAGCTTCGTGGCTTTTGACGTTCCGAGTTATGGTAACGGCGCCGGCGCGCCAGTTCAGAAGAACAGCGATAAACGTCCGCTGCGGAGACGTTACTCAACGATGGGCGGCCCAACAATGCCTGATCCGAATGGTTCGACTACAGTAGATAGCTCTTCCAGAGACAAGCCGACAAGCTTGGGGTAAAGCTCTTCTACTCCACCTGGTGAAAAGAAGGTCGACATGCGGATCGGAGAGTTCGAACGATTCCTCCACGCGTGATGTGCGCCTGCTGGAATAACCACAATTGAGCCGACGGAGGCATTGAAAACGTCGCCGTCGATGCTGAAGGTCACCGTCCCTTCAAGGATGTGAAAAATTTCATCTTCCGCATGGAAGTGCATAGGTGTTGCTGTGCCTGGCGCCGCGATATTTTCCATAATTGCATAGCGGCCATTTACCTGTGTTCCGTGAACCCGAATACACAATTGTTCTCCGGGGATTGCCTCAAACCATTTGATGCCGTCATGGTGACTGACAATAGCTGCACTGTGTTCGGGTGCATTATCAGATCCAAACTCCGTACCGAACTTGTGGGGATCATTCATCGATTTTCTTTCCCTTTAGGAGTGAACTCTACGCGCGCGAGGCCGGCGCAGCGCTTCTTGCCTGCCTGTGAAGGCGTGCGAGTTGCTCCACGGCGGCAGGATTCTGATCCGGCGGCAGCGGGATTGCGGAACTGAAGGCGTTGCCGGGATCGTAGCGCCGCTTGACCATGGCCAGCCGTTCGGCGTTGGGACCAAAGCTTGCGGCCGCGCGGTCCGCCTCGCGCGCGCCCAGCAGATTCGGATATCCGCCGGGAAAGGCGATCCGCTTGAAAGTCTGCCGCGTGTCGCGGACCCAGTGCCGATGCCGGCGCTCTTCCAGCCGGTCCGACCGGTCGGGGAACGAGGCGAGGATTTCGATCAGCATGTGGTCGCGACGAAGGCCGAACGCCGTCGCCTCCACCGGCACGCGGGAGGCCGCGCCTCTGAATTCGTGGGTCAAGATCGCGCACCCGGCCGATACGGCTTTGGCCATGGCCTCGACGAGGATTTCGGCGGCGTCCTCATTGAGCACCGGAAGCGAACAGGTTTCCATGAAGACCCGCTGCCCGTTCACGATAAAGGGATCGAAGACCGAGAGCGAAGCTCCGTAGCGGACCGCGTCCACGCTGTTGTCGAGCAGCGTCCCAAGCTTGAGCAAGGGAGCGATATGCGCGTCGCCGCCGCCTTGCCGACCCGACCATGTCGGCACCAGAAGGATCACCGGCGCGCCGTCCGGCCCGGCGACCGCGCAGACCTGGACGGTCAACTCATCGGGCAGGGAAGGCGCTATCTCGGCAAACCGCCGCAAAACCGTCCTGGCTTCAGAGAAAGGATAGACCAGCACGCCCGAGACGACGTTGGGCAGCTCGTGCAGGCGAATGCGCATCTCCGCCACCACGCCAAAATTTCCGCCGCCGCCACGCAGGGCCCAGAACAGATCCTCTTCGTTGCCCGGCTCCGCGGTGACGATACGCCCGTCCGCCAGAACAATGTCGGCGGCGATCAGGTTGTCGAGCGCAAGACCGAAGCGGCCGATCAATGGCCCATAGCCGCCGCCCAAGGTGAGCCCGGCCATGCCGACCGCGCTGCATGAACCGGTCACGGCGGCAAGCCCAAGCGGATCGGTCGCCGTGAGGACATCGACGGCGCGGGCACCTCCCGAAATGCGCGCACTGCGCCGGTCGGGGCTGACATGCACATCCCTCATGCCGCGGAGATCGAGCACAAGTCCGTCGCACAAAGCGCGGCCGGCCCAGTCGTGTCCACCGCCGCGCACCGACAACGCGAGACCGGCGGAACGCGCGGCGGCGATGGCGAGCCGGATGTCCGCCATCGTGCGGCAATGAACGACCATGCGCGGCATCAGGCCGACCGGTTTGGCCCAGATCGCCGTCGCGGCGGCGTAACGGTCGTCGCCCGGCCTCGACGTGCGACCGGGGAGTTGTCCGCCAAGTCCTCGCAGTGTGCTTTCGATCAGATCAGTCATTATCTTCCGAGCTCCTCTGTCTCGTTTGGTTGAAATGCCCCCTCCTGTTGCGCGGCAAACGACGACTTGCCGGGTAAGGCACAACCGGTCGTGGCCGGCTGGCTATTCGATCTGGCTTCAGGCCGACCGACTGCGAGCGAGTGACCGTGCCGCAGCATGACTTCGGCGGCATGCAGCACGTGTGCGGCATCAAAAGCCGCGGCCGGGCTATTGCAGGTCACAGCGATCACGACCCTGACGAGCAAATGAATAGACCAGCGCACGGCGGCCCGCGCGGAGCTGCCGCCTTTCAAGGCGGTAATGAAACAGGAGGCGCGTGGCTCGGCGGCTGCCGCCGGCACGCCGGACAAATATGTCGACAATTGAAAAATCTCCGCACGCTGTCCGCAAGCCGGCGAATTCCAGGCGTCCTCCGCCATGCGGGCCTTCTGGGCGGCGGACTCGCGGGTGAAAGGGGGAAGCGGCGGACGAGACATGCAACGGCTCCTTCTCCATTTGTACCGATAGGTACATCGTGTACCAATCAGTACAAAGCACGTCAAGCCCAAATTTCAGCTGGGGGCGAAAGTTTGCAGGTGTCCCGTCCCGGCGGTGCGGTTTCGATCGCAGCGACGATATTGCGGGCGTGATATTGAAAGAGATCGAGCAGCGGACGCGCAGCCGGTCCGCGCGAGTCCGCCAGGCCGAGCCGGCGTGCGATGCCGGGTTGCAGCGATCTGCTGAGACGGTCTCCGGCCCGGCCTGCGAGCAAGTGCAAATGACACCGCACTAGCCACAAGAAGCGGTGCGCCTGGACCAGCCGGGACGGCTTGAGCGGCATTGAGCGCGCCGAGGCGCAGGCGTTGGCCCATAGCGCGCGCTGCAAGTCTCTGAGGCCACCGGGGCCTCGCTTCAGGTCGGGCTCGTCCTCCAAGGCATGCACATCGCGCGGTGCATGGCGAGGTGTGGGCGACAGAGCGCTGCCGACCGCGTCCCGCCAGCATCCCGCGTCGGGTCCGGCGAAACGGGCCGCAAGCTCGGCATCGAGGGCAGCAAACAGGCCCTGGCAGCCCCATAGGTGCCGCCGGTCGACCAGGCCGGCAAGCACGGTGTGATTGTCCTTGGCAAGCTCAAGGCACTCCTGGACCGACCGCGCTGCATGATCCAGCACGAAGCCAAGATCCCAGAGGCAGCCGACCACGGCGCCGATGCAAGCTTGCGTCGCCGGCGCGACAGTTCCGGATGCGCTGCTTTCGGGGAGGAGAAAGAGCAGGTCGAGGTCGGAGCCGGGGGCGAGTTCTCTCCGTCCGTAGCCGCCCGCCGCAATCGCGGCGAGTGGGGCGACCATGCTCCGATCGCGCATTCCGCTGGATATCGATGCAACGTGGAGCAACCCGATCACGACGCTGTCCGCCAGACGCGTCCTGTCGCGCAGATAAGCCTCGACTGAACCGCCCGCCTCAAGGCGCTCGCGCAAGATCTCGTGCGCCCGCGTTACGAGCAGGCGCACGAGCTTCACTCCACGCAGCCCCGTTAGCGGTCCGGTTTCGCTGGCTAGTGCGCGCAGCGCGTGCCGGATCTCTGCGGTCGGCACTCTATCCGGCGTGGCTTCGCCGACGGCCGCGCTTGGAATGCCGGAAATAGGGCCAATTCCTTGCCACCCTTCAGTGGATCCTGAGGGGGGCGCCATGAGAAGTCTCTTCATCTTGGCCGCTCCTCGTTGCTCGCAGGGCACAGCTTTGCTTTTGGCCCGACTGCCGAGGTTGAAGTAGCGCGGCTAGTCGTCGAGTGACGTCGCGAGTTGAACCAGTCTCTCGGGTAAACAGCGGGACGGAACATCTGCAAGCTTCTTACGTTGTACCGATAAGTACATCGTGTACCTAACGGTACAAGTTTGTCAAGTGCGAAGTCTATGCTCCCCGATATGCGCCGCCCTGAGGGCATAAGGTTTGAAGTTTGCGCCCTAATCCGCCTTCATGGCGATGCGCAGGGGCTTCGGAGCGGACCGCGCGGCTCCGAGCTGGCACTGGTCCGAGCAACGCGGCACAGCGGCACCAAACGGAGCAAGGCGCGCGCCAGATTTTCGATCGCTTGGTCGCTACCGGCGGCAATTTCATCGGTACCTGCCGATACCCATCAGCTCAGCAGGTGCCGGCGAGCTCATGCCACAGATCGCGAGGTTTGGATTTGTCCGCCATGTTCAGACTTGATCGACCGCGCGCGCAGGGATCTTGCGTCGCGAACTGGCTTGTTCGACGACATATCAATGACGAAGACGTCGATACCACGGGATGCGCGGTAACAAGGGACCGCGCCTTTGGCTGCATAGTATGTTTTCCCAACATTGTGCAGCTTTTTTCGCCGCGGCTGAAATTTGGGCTTGACGTCTTGTACTGATTGGTACATGATGTACCACTCAGTACAACCAGGGTATTAAGGAGCCGTTACGTGTCTGGTCCTCCACTTCCCTCTTTCACCCGCGAGTCCGCCGCCCAGATGGCCCGCATGGCTGAGGACGCCTGGAATTCGCGCGATCCGGAGCGGGTGGCGCTGGCCTACACCGAAGACAGCCGCTGGCGGAATCGCTCGGAATTCCTTGAAGGCCACTCCGCGATCGTCGCGTTCCTGACACGCAAGTGGCAGAAGGAACACGAGTACCGGCTGATCAAGGATCTCTGGGCGTTCGACCGCAATTTCATCGCCGTGCGTTTCCAGTACGAATGGCATGACGACGCCGGACAGTGGTTCCGCTCCTACGGCAATGAGCAGTGGGAATTCGACGAGAACGGTTTGATGCGCCGGCGCGAGGCCAGCATCAATGATATGCCGATCGGCGAAAGCGAGCGCCGTTACCGGTGGGCGGCGCCCGGCCCGCGCCCCGCGCATCACCCGGGCCTCGGCACCAGCCCGAAGTAACAAAACTTGAGAGGGTGTTGAAGGAAAATGATGGCGAGGTCGATTGCCGAGCGTGCTGATGTCTTGCCGCAACTGGCGGAAGTGTTTCGAGCCCATGGCTATGAGGGCGCGACGCTGTCGCTGATTTCGGACGCGACCGGGCTCGGCAAGGGCAGCCTCTACAATTTCTTTCCAGGCGGCAAGGAGCAGATGGCGATGGAGGTTCTGACCTCCATCGACCGGTGGTTCGCCGACAACATCTATACGCCGCTGCGGACATCGACCGATCCGGCAAAGGGCATCGCCGACATGTTTGCGGCGGTCGATGATTATTTCCGCTCTGGACAGCGGGTGTGTCTGGTCGGCGCAGTGGCGCTCGGCGCCTCGCGCGATCTGTTTGACGACAAGGTCAAAACCTATTTCGCGGGCTGGATCGATGCGCTCGCAGCCGCGTTGCGGCGGCTCGGCGATGACAGAACCGCCGCACGCCAGAAGGCGGAACAAGCGGTGCTGGAAATTCAGGGCGCGCTGGTGCTGACGCGCGCGCTCGACGATATGAAGGTGTTCTCCCGCGCGCTGGCAGACTCGCGCAAGCGGTTGATGAATACAAAATAGCGGCGCTGATGCGATATTTTCGAACGCCTCGGCAACGATATCGTGCAAAATCGTACAGTGGCGCGCCCGACACGATTCGAACGTGTGACCTTTGCCTCCCAAAGCAGACCCAAGCCGCACAGCCACAATCGGCAACCCGTTTTAGGCGTAACCAGGATTCCCCATTTCCGTAATCGTGATGTAACGACACCCGTTCTTTTAGCGGCGTGGCGTTCGTTCATGTCCTGGACATCGGACAACATGGAGAGGATCTTCCGCTATGGATTTGCGATTGCAAGGAAAGCGTGCGTTGGTCACGGGTAGCAGCATCGGCTTGGGAGAGGCGATCGCGCGAGCCCTTGCTGCCGAGGGTGTTGCTGTTGCGATCCACGGACGCCAACCGGAACGTACATTCGCCGTTGCGGCAGAAATCGAGGCTCTCGGCGGCAGAACAGCCGTTGTTCTCGGAGACCTCACGGTCGAACATGAAGCGCATAGCGTCGCTAACAGCGCGATCAAGCAGCTAGGCGGTATCGATATCCTCGTTAACAACGCGGGTGGACCAGGCGATAGGCTGTTCTGGGAAGAGACGCAAATCCGAGCTTGGACCGAGTCTTACGAGCGGAACGTTCTGGCTGCTGTAAGACTGATCAATCATCTTCTGCCGTCGATGCGGCAGTCTGGCTGGGGAAGAATTGTGAATGTCTCGAGCGTGGCTGGTGTGATGCCCCAGCCTACCGGCCCGGAGTACGGAGCAAGCAAGGCTGCGATCAACAATCTCAGCCTGTCCTTGACCAAAGCGCTCGGGGCATCGGGAGTGACGGTTAACACGGTTTCTCCCGGCATGATTCTCACGCCGAAGCTGGAAAAAGTACTTCGTCAGATGGCAACTACGAACGGCTGGGTTGCCAGCGGTGCTTCATGGGAAGAGATCGAGCGGGTTTTTTTGAAAGTTTCACAG
The DNA here is from genome assembly GCF_900129505.1 of Bradyrhizobium erythrophlei. Taxonomy (NCBI): domain Bacteria; kingdom Pseudomonadati; phylum Pseudomonadota; class Alphaproteobacteria; order Hyphomicrobiales; family Nitrobacteraceae; genus Bradyrhizobium; species Bradyrhizobium erythrophlei. Next base: position 5,094,918 of record NZ_LT670818.1, read on the forward strand.
GTTCCCCTTGGCAGAATTGGTCGCGTTGAGGAGGTCGCGCACGCCGTCGTCTTTTTGTGCAGTTCGCTTGCCAGTTACATCACCGGCGCGGACTTACGAATTGATGGCGGGGTTGTACCAGCTCTATAGAGCGGCCAGCCTGGAGTACCTTAAGTTACGGGACGGCGCGATTAACGATGCGCTGTTGAGCAGTCATCGCTAAAAATTTTAAAGACCGCTGATGCGCTTCGCGCGCTTAGACGTGAGGGGCCACATCGTTTCATACCAAAGCAACCACCGACCTTCGTATTGGTCCCGGAAAGCCTTGCGGCAGCAGGAGCATCCAAAAATCCACCTTGGCGCGATTTTCGGCGTCGTTCGATTTTCGACTTTTGCAACAATATCGGCACGAAACCGACATGACCGGCCCGGTCGGCGATGTCCGGTCTTGGGGGTACAACGGAAGTCGCATTTCCCGGCCTCGAGGTCGCCTTTTGACCCGGAGCGGTCCTCGGGGCGAACTTGAGGTCGGGCTGGTCCGCGCATCTTTGCTGGCCCATGGAAGTCGGCGGGGACTCGAGACAAGCAGACAGGCCGTTGATGTCCCGGGGGCGCCAACAGGTCCCGGCTCGAGATCATCCTCGCTCCAGGGATAGATGCACCGAGCCAAGGACGGCACTACCGTGCAGGCGCGTCTTATGCGCGCTTGCGATTTTGCGCTCGCGGGCTGCCGGGCGATCGGGCCCGTATTCCGCGGGGGTGGGACGGCAGCCGATCCGAATGATTGGTCTGAACGGCAACCGGCCGAGCAGCCAAGTGCGGGTCTGGAGCATTCCGGCCGCTCACCGTTTCAAATCGCAGCCAGACAGGAAATGCTCTTGCAATCCGCAGATCGCCATCGAACTGCAGCGCAGTGCCGGCCGCGTCGCGCCATTTCGTATGGCCAAGATAGACATCGACGTAATCACGGATATTGCCGCGGAGCGTAAGATCGACGGCAAATCCCGGATCCTTCATGCAGACGTCGACGCCGGATCGTCCGAGGATCAGCCACATGATTCGAAATTTCGTGCGGCTCGCCGGCACGCCTGAAAATTCGAAGCGCAAGACGACGCGCCGATCCGGCAGCATGCTCAGATCGACACGCTTGCGCAATCCCCAGATCAGGAGGGCGGGATCAAGATCGGAACGTTTGATCCGGTCGTGGGTGTAGGTCATTCCCCACTGGCCGAGCGCGTGCATTACCACGCGCAAGCCCTCGCCAGCAGGCGTGAGCCAGTACTCGTGGCCGGCACCGTCGGCGCCGCGCGGCCGGCGTTCAATCACACCATGGTCCTCTAGCTCACGCAGCCGCGCGACCAGGACTGCCCGGGAAATCAGCGGCACGCCGCGATGGATGTCGTTGAAGGAGTGCATGCCAGTCATCACTTCGCGCACGATAAGCGGAGTCCAGCGGGTGGCGAAGATCTCGGATGCCTTCGCGATCGGGCAAAACTGACCATAGCTTGCTGACATGCGTCCGATCTAGTCACCGACAGCCGGATTTACCAGTCCGAAAAACAGACTTGGCGGAGCGAAGCGCCCCGTCCACATGTCGGCGCGACGCGGCGATGTGCAGCATCGTCTCTTTCACGTTCAGGTCGCCTTGTGTCACGGCACCGACATCGCACGGAGTACTTCGCAATGACCGATTACGTCTTAATCCACGGCGCGTGGCATGGTAGCTGGTGCTGGGCGCGCGTGCGTCGCCTGCTGGCGGCGGCGGCGGGGCACCGGGTGTTCACGCCGACGCTAACGGGTGTCGGAGAACGCTCCCATCTCTTGAGTCGCGACGTCGGCCTCGACACCCATGTCGCTGATGTGGCCAATCTCATGATTTGGGAGAACCTACGCGACATCGTCCTGGTCGGACACTCCTACGGCGGTGTCGTCGCACGCCACGTCGCTGACCGGATGCCGGACCGGATTCGCTCGCTCATCTATCTCGACGCCTTCGTTCCCGAGAACGGCAAAACCCTTTTTGATTACCTGCCCGACAACGGCGAGGGCGACCGGAAACTGGCTGTGGCCCATGGCGATGGCTGGAGAGTTCCGCCGAGACCAGCGTCGTTCCTCGCGGTCAATGCGGCAGACGCCGCCTGGGTGGATCGTCAGTGCACGATGCACCCGCTGTCCAGCTTTGAAGCGCCGGCGCAAATCAGCGGCGCCTGCGACGACATCGCAAAAATCGGATACATTCTGGCTAGTGGTTTTGAAGGTCCTTTCGGCCAGTTTTACGCCAAGGCAGGAGAGCGCCGCTGGTGGCAGGAGGAGCTTGCATGCGGGCATGATGTGATGCTCGACATGCCCAATGAACTCACGGCCCTGCTGCTGCAGCGGACGTAGAGAGCGGTCGCCGCCATCGTTCGCTCGAGCGACGGAGGTGTCTGCAGGCCTTGCTTGCGTCGGCCGTCGGGGGCACACCGGGAATCGTCTGCTCGTCGTGAGTTTGTCAGCACACGACCGACGCACTGGGCTTTCTGCCGCGGTGCATGAGTCTGAAATTGGCACGAACCGGACCAACGGCGATGTCCCCTGTACTTCCGCTGATGAGGGATAAGCGGAAGTGACCCGATTGGCTGATTTTGGTAGGGATTGACCCATATGCGACATCGCCATTCTGAAGGCGCGACCGCCCCACTTCCACAGCACAGCTTTCGGTCGGAGACCGCAGCATATGCAACTTATGCAGCATATTGTGTCGGAGATTCTGCGTAAGAACCTGATCACAATTCATCACGTCCCCGCGACCTCGCCCTCTCGGACCCCAGCAAGATGTTGCCAGAAGCTATAAACACAGCCTTCAGACCGAGACGGAGGCGATAATGCTTCAGAGCGACGATGTTGGCGGCGCGCCTCTGCTGGATTTCGAGGCGTGGCGAGCGTTGCTCCGATCGAATTGCGGGCGCGACGTCGAGGTCACGGCGCCTAACGCCTTTGCCGGTTGGAGGCGTCCCTTCAATGTATGCGGGCTTGAGGCAACTTCGGTAAAGATCAGGTGGGGGTCCGCGGACCCCGGTTGCTCTGATCACCGGGTAGAGCGCTACCGGGATGTTCGCTGCGATGGCGCGGATCATTATCTCATAATCTTCCAAGTCGCTGGGCAGACTGCAATGACCCAGATGGATCAGGAGGCACTACTCGCTGTAGGCGACGTTGCGCTCGTCGATGCGGCGCGACCGGTGACATATCTCTTCTCGGGAGAATGGCTGACGCTTCGGCTGCCGCGAAAATCGGTGCGGTCTCACTTCGGATTCGAGCCGCAAGGGGGTGTTGGCAGACAAAGAACGCGCGCCAGTCGTCTGCTCTTCGACCTCATTCGGAATGCCGATATGGAAGCCGCGTCACCGTCCGCCGATATCTACATGCAGTTCGCCGTCTATGACCTCGTTGGCGCGCTATTTGCGCCGTCTGATCCGCGCTCCCTGGCACGTGGCTCGGACAAATTGTTCCAACGCATCTGTGGCGTCATCAAGGATGGTTTTTCCGATCCGGATTTCGGGCCCGTTGAGGTAGCCGCCGAAGCCGGCGTCTCGTTGCGCTATGTGCAAAAGCTCCTCACCGAGCGCGGCACGACCTGCAGCGAATTCATCTATTCGAGCCGGCTTGATCATGCCGCCCATTTGCTCCGCCGCCGGGCGTTGCTGGGTACGGGCGAGCCTCTCAGCGAGATCGCCTACGCTTGCGGCTTTCGCGACTATGCGCATTTCGCGCGGAGATTCCGCAAGCGGTTTGGCTATTCGCCGCGTTGGACCGCACCATAGAGCGGCACATCAAACCCAATTCCGACGACCGGATGCTCGACCTGTGCTTTTTCAGCCAGACCCGGGAAGCCATTAGGGCCGCGCCGGAAGGCCGGCGCGGCCTAGCGGTCGCCAAAAGCCGACACAGGCCCGTCGGTAAGCCTGACATTGCTGGCCTTTGGCTTTCCGTTGAATGTGATGGCCTCATAAACGATCCGCTGGCCCTTTTTGATCGTCGCTGGACGCCTTGTCGAAGGCGGCCGTTATGAATCTGACTCGGAGCAACAGCCCACTCCTTCGCCCAAGGATAAAGCTAGGAAACATCGCCTACGCGGCGGTGTTCTTAGCGTCCGAAGAGTCCCGCATGATCACTGGCCACATACTCCCCGTGGACCGAGGGATTGGCGACTGAAGCTCAACTATTCATCGATAATGGGCTGGATCGTCATCACCGTCCCGGTTTAACGGGCCAGTCTTTCGGCCTGCGCGGCAAGATGGCGCGCCACGCGGACGTTGAGCCAGTGATGGATTCGGGCAGTCAAATAGATGATTTCGATAGTCATGGCATAGTCCTCTGCAACTCCCAGGGCTCGAGGGCGATCAGCCAACGAACCCAGGCGACGCCGTTCCGTAATGGCGCTTTCGAGATAAACGTCCGCTGCGGAGACGTTACTCATCGATGGGCGGCCCAACAATGCCTGATCCGAATGGTTCGACCACAGCAGATAGCTCTTCCAGAGACAAGCCGACAAGCTTGGGGTAAAGCTCTTCTACTCCACCTGGTGAAAAGAAGGTCGACATGCGGATCGGAGAGTTCGAACGATTCCTCCACGCGTGATGTGCGCCCGCTGGAATAACCACAATTGAGCCGACGGAGGCGTTGAAAACGTCGCCGTCGATGCTGAAGGTCACCGTCCCTTCAAGGATGTGAAAAATTTCATCTTCCGCATGGAAGTGCATAGGTGTTGCTGTGCCTGGCGCCGCGATATTTTCCATAATTGCATAGCGGCCATTCACCTGTGTTCCGTGAACCCGAATACACAATTGTTCTCCGGGGATTGCCTCAAGCCATTTGATGCTGTCATGGTGACTGACAATAGCTGCACTGTGTTCGGGTGCACCGAACTTGTGGGGACCATTCATCGATTTTCTTTCCCTTCTTCTTTGACCGATCCGCGATCCGGCCATCCTCGAACCATCGATTCCGGGTTGTAACGCCCGCACCATTCTTTGCCATCTCCCGGCCGCAATTTCCGAACCGGATTACCGTCGTGCAGATCGAACTTAGGTCGCCGGAAGTTGAACGTCGTGAGCCGACGACGCACTTTCGACAGGACCAGCCCGCACTGTGAGAAATTCGGTTACGGAGTTATTTCGGAATGCCGCTTCCGCGTTACGGATGTAGCTTTGTGGGTTAAAATGGCTGCCGACGTCAGTTATGGGGATTTTGGGTTGATGGGGCGCCATGGTGTGGCTCGACTATAAGTTTAGAGCCCTTTACTCAGCGGGCACAGTCGATCGCGGGCTTGCCAGTTCAGCCGGCTCGCGGCGGAAAACGAGCCAGCCAAAGAGCAGCGTATCGGCGAGAACAACCAGCGAAGATACAGCGGTTATCGGTTCGCCGACTGCGTGTCCTGAGTACACTAGACCCACACCGATCGTCAGGACGATCGTGCCAACAATCCAAATCCAGACCTGCACCGAAGCCAAACGGTTAAGGCCAACCGCCGGGTGCAAGTGATAATAGATGCCGAAGAGGAAGAGAGACACCCAGCCCAGCAGATTAAGGTGCGCATGGGCTGGCATGGTAGAATGATCCTGGCTGATCCCCATCACGATGCCCCAAATCATGCCGGCAATAACCATGAGCACGGCGGCGCGGAAGCTTAAAATGGAAGCCTTCATTTCGATCCCCACGAGTTCGGTTTAATTGATTGCGCGTTTGCAAATCCCATCAAACCGAGTTGAGCGGCAGCGACCGTTACAGCCGCTGTACCGAAGAAGCGGCGGCGATGAGGATTGATTTCTTCAGACATCGATTTTCTCCAATTCGATTAGAAGGGCTCGATTCATCAAGTGAGGATGCCGACCGGTCAGTGGTGGCCGCTCGTTGCATCCACTGCCGGGATTAGTTGGCAACAATGCCATAGCCGATCTCGCGGAAGCCTTTGACCAAACTGGCGCCTGTGCCCTGTGAGGCGCCGGTAATGACCGCAACCTTCTGAGGCCAAAATCGTTCTTCCTATGGTTGGCCGGGCGAGAACTTCGATGGCTTCCGACGAGCCGATCGGCAAGGTGACTTGCTTTGTGATCAGGCCAGGCGGCGGATCTGACGGAAATCATGATCGAATTGCTTGGCCGTGGCTTTGCTACGGTTGCTGCGGCGATGCTCTCGATTGAGACTGAATCGATGAGATGCGCGATAGGTTCACTTGTCGTGCCTTGCATAGATTATTTCCAGTTTTGATGGTTGATGTTTTGTGTTTGGATTGGGTTGCGGGGGGAGGCTCGGGGAGCGCAAACTTGGTGGCGCTTGGAATGGATGCCGGTTCGAGCCGAGCAACTCTTCGCGCCAAGAACAAGCGGCAGTTTCCTAAGCCCCTTCACGGACCCTGTAGCGATTAGCTGCGGCACCTGGGACCATGATGCCTTCGATCAGCGAGAACTGCCCATTGATCTGCCCGCTTGCGAGGAAATTTCTCATTTTTACGCCTGAAAAAGGGGTAAGTGGTTGGGCTGTGGCTGTGAACGGCCTGAGATTCGGCATAACGGCTCCCGGTTTGACTCGTGAAAGACGCCGCGATTGAAGCATGGCTGGAAAAGCCCGTTTGCCGTTTCCTGCCGTTCTGTATCGGATTCTGTTGCATTTTGCGGTACACGGGGCATTCCAGGCTTGCCGTTGCGTGCAGGGCGCCCAACATAGACTGCAGCCGTCTCCGAGGCTCGACAATGTTGGATTTGCTTATCGCTGCCGCTCATCAGCGCGGCGCCGTTTCCCAAACCGCCACGCAGCGCGGAAACGGCTCGCCATCTCCGGTTCCGCTCACGCCATGACGGCCCAGCGCATCTCTGCAATCCAAGAAGGTCAGCTCCAACCTATGTTCGGCGGAGCGCTGGAAATCCCCTCGCCATCGCCGACCTTGCTCATCGAAACTCACCGGGGCGAGGCGGGCCGTGCATACACGCGCATCATCCCCCGGCATGTGTTGACCCTGTTTCTCGAACCTGCAGCTGTGTGGCATTCGGCTGACGGTGCGTCGACATCGCACATTTTCATTCCTGCGAACACTGTTGTCATGTCATTGCGGGGACGGTCAGAAAGCGTGCTCTGGCTTGACCCTGCGCAAGTGTTGGTGGTGGAGGTCAGCGATCGCGCGCTGGCGGAGGCCGCCGGCACGCTGTTTGACGCGCAAAGTTTTGAATTGATGCCGAGCCCAGGGGTGCAGGATGCGCGATTGTCTGCGCTTCTCCAAGCGCTTCATGCCGAGCAGGTGAGCGGTTATGGCTCTGGCCGGCTATTTGTTGACGGTATTGAGCAGGCTCTTGCCGCGTGCCTCGTCAGCCGCTACAGCACCCGTCGTCCAAAGCGCCGTGTGCGAACCGGGGGCCTGTCTCCATCGCGTGCGAAGCGCCTTGTTGACCACATCCAGGCGCATATCGGCAGCCCTTTGCCGCTGGACGAACTCGCTGCCTGCGCGGGCTTAAGTTCGTCCTATCTATCCCGAGCTTTTCGGGAAACTTTCTCAGTGACACCACACGATTTCGTGCTCGACATGCGCATCAAGCGGGCTATGGAATTGCTGGCGCAGCCAGGCAATTCGATTCTGGACGTCGCGCAACTCTGCGGCTTCCAGACCCAGCAGCATTTCTCGCGCATCTTCCGGCAGCGGGTTGGAGTATCGCCGGGGCAATTCTGCCGCGAACTATAGCGCCCGCTGGCGATTTCCAAACACTGCTCAAAAGTGCAATGATCCTTGGGGCATTCGAATTCTCTTAGTACATGTCAGCCAAACATGCTCATAAGCTATAGTGATCGAATGAAGCGACACGAATTCATCAGCACGCTTGCTGCCGTATAGCATCCCGGACCAAATTTGGTTGATCGAATAACGATGTTTTTTGTTGCAGTGCATGGGTCTGCTTGTGGCAGATATTGTTGCAAAAGTATTTTTCGGGTGAAGCGCGAAAATTTTAAAGACCGCTGATGCGCTTCGCGCGCTTAGACGTGAGGGACCACATCGTTTCATACCAAAGCAACCACCGACCTTCGTATTGGTCCCGGAAAGCCTTGCGGCAGCAGGAGCGTCCAAAAATCCACCTTGGCGCGATTTTCGGCGTCGTTCGATTTTCGACTTTTGCAACAATATCGGCACAAAGCTGACATGGCCCCGGGCGTGAGCGATGTCCGCTTCTGGGTGAAGAGCAGACATCGCTATTTCAGCTAATCCTCAATGGCCGCTGTTGGCGCAAAGCGGCCGTCCATACGCAAACAGCATCCCGTGACTTATATCCCCGCGATTTATATAAGGAATAGGAGAGTCTATCAGTCTGGAATCAGGCTCGGGGGGCGCCGCGATTTTCGCGGCGCTTGAAAAGGCCGATGTTCAATTCCAAGATGATTGCAAGCGGCTTGGTGTCGACGTCGGCGTTCGCAAGCTGCCGAAGTAGGCAGCGCCGCAAGGGTGATTACTCCTGACCAAGCCTGACTCAATCTCAAAATTCTGCTAGGATCACAGACGTGTACGAAAGGATTTCCAATGAAAATATCCTTTGCACTCGTGATCGCTACGACGCTGGTTTTCTTTCAGATGCCCGCTCGTGCCAGCACCATTTATCCTACCCAGCGGTGGTGTCGCGTATACGATGACACTTCGTTTATCGGAATTCCGGGTCAGTGTGGAACGATCCTGCCACTCTACCCGCGCAAACTGTACGTGCGATCTTCGAGAACGCCATCGTATCATAATTACCCAAACTATAATTGCCCATAGCAACGGCGGTGCATCACCGGCGACTTCTAAAAGTAGGTGACCGTGTTCGCTGGGAAGCCACGACAACCGATCTCGGTACAGTAGTCGAAACGACTTGGAACGGTGTCACCATTGATTGGGATGACGGCAACAGGACTTCAATTCAGCATAACGACATGGCGCGCGTAGAGCGGTTGCCGATGAAGGTGCGAGGGTATCATCTCATTTCAAGGAAATGATTCATATGAAAAAGCCTAAACGAGAAGACATCGTCACAGAAATCAAATGCCCCGCGTGTGAAGGCACTGGACTTGCCAAAGTAACGCAACCGGTCCAGCCGGGGCGCAAAATATATCCACCACCCTGTAAGGAATGTTCTGGCAAGGGACGGATTGAAGCGCCGCGTTCCTGAAGAGGTCTTGGTCCGCGCCTCATCGGCAAACACATGGCCGTGCCTTGGATGTCGATCCTGATCGGGTGATGCATAACATATTTCCGAGTGAGCGGCCGCCCTAGCAACGAGGCTTACGACCGCTGCATCGATTCGCTGACCCTTTGCGGCGTGCTGGCTGGGCGCATCAGACCGATGGTTCGGCCCTTGAGGATTTGGCCGCTTCCTTGCGTCTGCGCGTGGCGATATGCTCGACTGGCGTCGGCACCTCTGCTGCGGGAGCAGCACGCAGCGGGGAGGCGGCGATGGCGTCAGCTCTGATCGGCAAGCAGGCCGTCGTGATCGGCGCCGGAATGGGCGGGCTCACGGCCGCGGGGGCGACGAAACGTCGACAGTGCCAAACTCGGAAGTCGGGAACGAGCGCCCTTATCGGCTAATCGTAAAACTTTGGAGCATGCCGACGTGCATCGCTCGACGATTTGTCGTGGTTGATCCAGAGCTGGGCGTGCTTCTCATCCGCGATGCGCGCGAGCTTGTCCATCGAGTCCAGCGACATCTGGCGATCGGTGTTAAAACCAGGAACTCTCCGGTTGTCCCAGTTCGATTGAAAATGGACGGCATCGCCGGTCAACAACACATAGCCTGTCTTGTTCAGATGAACGAGCAGCGATTGGTGGCCAGCGGTGTGGCCCGGTGTCGACAGGATCGTCAAACTGCCATCGCCGAACAAATCCTTGTCGCCATCGAGGAGTTCAGTCTTATGATCAGGGCTGAACTGCTTTTGCGGCGACGCCATCGCGGCCTCCCACTCGCGTCTTTGCATGATCAAGGTGGCGTCGGGGAATGCGTCGACATTGCCGATATGATCGGGATGGATATGCGAGATCGCAACGTAGTGAATATCGCCCGGCTTTACCCCGATCGTGGCTAGTTCGGCGACCAGCGGCTGGCTGCGGTACCAGGTCTGCCGGAGTGGCGGCACAGCCTGCCCCTGCCGCAGGGCTGCAAGCCGATCGGTGATCCCGGTGTCCCACAGCAGATAGCCTTGGCTACTGTGGCGGATCAGGTAGCAGTTGTCGGAAAAATCGATTGGCACGCCAATATTGACACCCGGAGACCACAACGACTGATCTTCGGCGTGCGCAAAGCCGCAGTCGATGACGTAGAGGCGTTCCACTTCGCCGGCCCGCACTGAGACCGGCGCAAGCAGAAACAACGCTATCAAGAGCAATCGTCGCATCGCTTTTCTCCATCGTTGTTGCCGGATTAGCGGCCGACGTAGACCGGGCTGCGCTTCTCCTGAAGCGCGCGGAAATACTCCTGGCGATCTTCGCTGCGTGAGAGCCGGCCGAACTCCGGCTGCAACGACAGCAGCGCCACGCGCTCGCCCTCGCGGAACACGCGCCGCGCAGATCCGAGTAGCGCCTGGACGCCGAGCGGCGCGTAGGAGGCGATTTGCCTGGCGATGTCGACGGCGCGATCGAGTTGCTGACCGGATCGCGTCACGACCTGCACCAGCCCCATCCTATAGGCTTCGTCGGTGTGCCAGTCCTCACCGGTCAGCATGTAGCGCATCGCGTTGCCCCAGCCGGCCTCGCGGACGAAGCGCACGGTAGCCCCGCCTCCGGGAAACGATGCCGCGGTCACTTCGCCTTGGTTGAAGATCGCGTCCTGCGCCGCGATGCGCAGATCCGCGGCGAGGAACAGTTCGTGCGCCACGCGCGTCACATGCCCTTGCACAGCGACGACGAGTGGCTTGGAGCGCTCGGGACCCGCGGTCGCAACCGGATCGATGAAATTTTGCGGTGTCTGGAACGGTCCGTTGCGAAGAGCAGCTCCCCACGATGCCTGGTCGAGGCCCTTTGAGAAATCCGGCCCCGTGCCGTGGAGCACGGCGACCTTCAGATCGTCATCGTGCTCGAACTGATAGTAAGCTTGGCCGATCGCTGAGAAGGTCGGGATATCGATGCGATTCTGCGCGTCGATCCGATCGATGCCGATCAGCAGCACACCCTTTGCCGGACGGTCGAGCGCCACCGTCGGCTTTGTCTGCAGCTGAGTGGCTGCTGTGGCCGCGACGGCCGGTTGCGATTGGGCACGCGCCGGGCCAGCGGTCAGCCCAACCGTGGCCGCTGCGCCAGCGAGCGCAAGAACATCCCGCCGACCGAGGTCGGCCGCCGGCTTCCGTTCAAGCTTCTGCTCATCAACGATCATGGCGCCTCTCCCTGCTGGCCGCCCAAATCGCCACACGCATAGCGGCTCTTGTGGTACAACAACGTACCATGTAAGGTACGATACCGTACCAGTGCAAGGAGATTCTTTGTCGAACACGAAAAAGCGATCAGCGGCCGGTGTAGGCTTAGCGCCCGACGGCCCGCTTTGTGACCGCATCATCGGCGCAGCGTTCGGAACTTTCATGGCGAAAGGCTACGCCGGCACCAGCATGCTGGAGATTGCAACCCGCGCCAAAATTTCCAAGCGCGACCTTTATGCGGCCTTTCCCAGCAAGCAGGCGGTGCTGCTCGCCTGCATCACGAGCCGAGCCGCACGCATGCGGCTGCCGCCGGATTTGCCCGCGCCGACGAGCTGCGAGATGCTGGCGACCACGCTTAGAGTGTTCGGCGCAACCGTCATCCGTGAGGTGTGCGAACCGGCCGCCACATCGATGTACCGGTTTGCGATCGCGGAAGCCGAGCAGTCTCCCGATGTTGCTGCCGCGCTCAGTGCCAACCGCTTCGTCAACCGCCACGCGCTCGAGGAGCTGCTCGTTCGGGCCCAGGCCGCAGGCGTTTTGGGCGCAGGTGATCCGCCGCGAATGATGGAGCAGTACTTTGCGTTGCTGTGGGGCGATCTTCTGGTTAGCCGCCTGCTCGGTGCTGCCAGCATTCCGACCCGCGTCGAGATCGAGCGCAGAGCGGCCGAAGCGACCGCCGGGTTTCTCAAGCTCTATTCCGGAGGCATGAGCTGATCGCTGCAAACCTCCATTGGGTGCTTCCCCCGGGGTAGGGGCTTCTGTCCAGCGTAACGACGAAAAATACTGATGTCGGGTGTTCGAGTCGCTGCTCCGACCCGCCCCCGAATTGGATCGGCTACCGGTCGAGGAGGGTCGTCAATTCCACGCCCTCGTCAGCGACGAACACGGCGGTCAGTTCGGCCGGCTCAGCACGATCGATCTCAACGATCAACTTGCTAACGCCAACGGTGTGGCCGGGGGGCGACAGACAGTCTATGCGGCGGCCCTGAACTGGTACGTCTATCGCAACGTCCGGTTCATGTTCGACTATCTGCACGGCGACGTCGCCCGGCAGATAAGTGCGATCAACGCGCGCGATGCCGGCTCGAAGTTCGATGCGTTTGCGATGCGGACCCAGGTCGCGTTTTGATAGCTCTAACAGTAACAACAGAAAATGAGCCGACCGACCCGCGGCGGACGTGCGCCACCTTCCGCGTGTCACCAGGAGCAGGCAGCGATTACGAGCGCCAGCTGGCGACCAACGAATACATGGGTGTGTCGCGCGCTTGTCGCGGTCACCTATTCAAGTAGTCGGCCGCAATCACATCGAGGTTATCTCGGTAACGCAGCCGGCTGTCGGCACGAAATTACAAGCACGGTCGCCGATTGTGAGTGTTGCCGTCGGAGACCCGGCACTTATGCGCAACGAGCCCACTATCCGGAGAACGTTGATCACAAAATTAAGGCTTCTCGCCGCGGCTTCAATGTTGTCATCAGTATTCGGGGGTCCGGTTTTCGCGCAGGCCGTTATCCAGGAACCTGGCGTTTACACCAAAAATTTTCCTAACGGAGATTTGGGTATCGGATCCCTGCCGCCTTCACACGAAGCGATCGCTACGGCAAACGCCAAAACAACGGTATAGGCTGCGCCGATCGGCCACCGGCAGCCGCGCGCCTCCGACATTCCCTCATTGGGATCTGGGCGAAAGGCCTCGCTGGGTCTCGATCAGGAAGACGCCGCCGTTGATCGCAAGATCAACAGCATCTGCCGCGGATCTTAAGCCGGCCGCTTGCATTATATAGCGAACGATCTAAAACAAAAGTGGATAGCCGCAAGTCGTAATCGCTATCCTGCACGGTAGGAAAATTGCCCGTGGCACTAACTTGGAGATTCAGCGATGGGACTTGAGGAAGAGCTGGCGGCTTTTCGCGCCGAATTTGAACGAACCGCGCCGTCGGGCAGGGCTGCGCTTTACAGCGCCAAGATTGAGGAATTGCGCGGGCGGTTTTCGCTAAAGGACGCGCTCGCTGTGGGCGACGAGGCGCCGGACTTCACCCTGCCGGATTCGAGAGGGCGCCAGGTTTCGCTTGCCACCGTGCTGCGGGCCGGCCCCGCAGTGGTGACCTTCTATCGAGGTGGCTGGTGTCCGTATTGCAATATTCAGCTTCGCGCCTACCAACGCGCGCTGCCGGAGATTGCCGCGTTCGGCGGGCAGATCATCGCGATATCGCCTCAACTTCCGGACGGGTCATTGTCCGTGGCTGCAAAGAACGCGCTCGAATTTGATGTCCTGAGCGACCCTGGCAACGTGGTCGGGCGCAGCTTTGGTCTGGTCTATGCGCTGCCGGAAGAATTGCGTGCGGCGATGCGGCTGAACGGCAAGGCGCTTCCCGGTATCAACGGCGATGAGAGCTGGGAATTGCCGCTGCCGGCGACGTTTGTCATCGCACAAGACCGCCGCATCGCCCTCGCTTATGTCGACGTCGATTACCGTCGTCGCTTGGCGCCGGAAGACATCGTCGCCACGCCGCGCTTGCTGGCGCGGCCAACTGCCGGCCGCGCATGAGCGTCGATGCGCCAGCCGAGGTCGCCGTTATCGACATGGAGCGCAGCTGGCGGGCGAAAGCTTGGCCATATCTCAAGCTATCCGGAGTAGTGGCGCAGTTCGTGGCATTCACGCCAAGTTGACGGACCGTGCGCTTCTCCGACAAGGTAATTTTGCAAGCTTAGTAACGGAGCGACTATCGGTACCGTATTGAGTGGGACGACCAACGTCGTTCCAAACCAGCCCTTGAAAGGATATGGAACCATGAAGAGCTCTTCTCGTGCTTTGCTTCTCGTTTCCGCCGTCATCATCTCGCTGGGAGCAGCGTCTGCCCCTGTTGCGTTCGCGCAAGACAAGATGTCCCACGAGACCATGAAGAAGGACAATGCGATGTCCCATGACACCATGAAGAAGGACGATGCGATGTCCCATGACGCCATGAAGAAGGACGATGCGATGTCCCACGACACCATGAAGAAGGACGATGCAATGTCCAAGGACGCCATGAAGAAGGATGAGGTGAAGAAGTGATCCCACTCTTCGTCCATCGGCGAGTAGAGTAGAGCGCCCGATCCCCCACTCGCCGTAGCAGGCTCGTTCGCCAACCGAACGGGCCTGCTTTCTTTTGCCTGGCCGAAAGATCGCGGCCGAAAATATGTGCTTACTTCCGCTAAATGCTTTGCTCGGACTGCAAGTAACTAATTCGCCGCGAGATGAAGCTCCATATCGTTTCCACTTTCCTGCTCTCTTGGCTGTTCGAAGCGCACCGAAACATCTTTCTATTTAAATCAATCGATCCAAAATGCAAGGTTCGTCACATCGGAGTGATCTTGTAACAGCAATACCTGCAGGCCCGAACCTATGTCATAGGCGCAATCGAGCGCTTGCATCAAGGAGCGGAACCATGTCGCACAAACTGGCTATCACAATTGCTATTGTCTCTTCATTGACGGCAATCGCCTCATCCCCAGTGGCAGGACAGATTGTCTCCGACAGAAATTACCGGCCGAGCGGCGTGGCTGCGAACCGAGCGCAGCTCAACGCCGCGTCGGCTGTGCCGTTGTCCGCGTTCGCCTTCGACAATTCCGGACCGCGGCCGGTGGTCACCACATATGGCAGCGCAGCCAATGGACCATACCAAGGTGGCCCTCACCCCAGGTGAAATAGTCGATCACATGAACGCCTGAGTGATAACTGGAAGCGAACGACAATGACCGCATCAACCTCGCTTTTCTCGCCGGTCGATCGCCCTTGCCGTCGCTTTGGCCAGTGTGGCGTCGCTGGCGATCAGCGTTCACGCCGGACTGAGCACGCGAGCGCTCGATGCCGCGAAGGCCATCGCAACTGGGCAGAGCGGCGATGCTGAGAACAAAGCTTCGCCGATCGCGTTAGTGATCGGAAACGGTCACTATGACGCGCGTTGCGATCGCGCGCTCCTCCGATGGCGGGCAGGTCCCGTCGGTGTCGTCGTCGCTGTCTGCAGACGTGCAGCTGGTGATGGGCGGCGCGGATAGATCGGCTGAGCCGGCTGGCAGCTAAACTCACTCGTTCCGCAGCTTGGCAGCGAGCCTGGCCAATCCACGGTGCAGAGCCACGCGCACCGCACCCTCGCTCATCGCAAGTTTCACAGCGGTCGCCTTGATCGAGTTGCTCTCTACGGTGATCGATTGCAGAACGTCGCGCTGACGCTTTGGCAGGCTCTTGAGATGCACGGTCACCTCGCTGGCCCTAACAGACTCCGCGACGGGTTCGCTGGCGATGGTTTCCGTGAAATCGTCGATATTGACGAAAACGCGCCGACCGCGTCGGCGCAACGCATCGACCAGCTTGTTACGCGCGATCGCAAACAACCACGGTGAGAACGGAGCGTCTGAGTCCCAAGTATGCCGCTTCAAATGCACTGCGAGCAAGATGTCCTGCACGATATCCTCGGCTTGATCGAGGGGCTGTCCGGCTCGCGCAAGGCCCCGGCGTGTCACGGCACGCAGGACCGGTGCGAGAGCCTTAAGTAGATGGCGATAGGCGCCGCTGTCGCCTACATTGCCCCGCCGCATAAGGTCTCCCCATTCGTCTTCGTCTTCGTGTTCGCGCACACGCATTCCTGATAAATGGCTCGCTCACGTTTTCCAATTTGCAACGGAAATCATCGATCACGAGACATTTTTTGTACGGCCACGACCTTGATGTCGGGAGCGGTCAAATCCGGACGAAGGCACCGCGACGACAAGCGTCTTAGCGGTGCTTCCATGGAATGGCCGGCGAGCTTGCCGAGCTTTTGGCATGGGCGGTTTGTTGAAGAGTTATCATCAGTCGCCTGGGAGGACGTTCTCGCGAGTCATGCCTCCAAATGGCTTCAGCGCGATCTTGGAGAGTTCGTTGTACATCTCGGCGATTCTCTTCGACTCCGCGACGAATGGTTCGTAACCCGCTTTCGTATATTCGGTGCGGATTTCGATGGCTTCTTGGAGCGATTTGGCGCTCGCCAGTTTTTCGAAAAATGCGGCGCCTTCCTTAAAGGATCTTTTGGCATAGTCGGCGTGGGCTGCCGCGATCGCGTGGAAGTGCTTTGCGAGGTCGCCGGCGGAAGCCATAGTTGCTTCGCCATGCTGTTTGAGGTGATTTTGATATTGTTCGATGCTGTTCATGATAAACCCCCGTGGGTTAGCCGTTGAGCTTGCGGCTCGTTGAACGTATGGCGGTCGTTGTGGCAAGCCGTGCAGGCACGCAGATCGCCTCAGAACCAGGATGTATGCGACAAAAACGGAAAGGTCCGGCGTTAATCGCGAGCGCCAGCCCTTTCATGTTCGGTGGGTTCAACTCAGGCCTGCGGGTGCGGTGATGCTCGGTGGCTCCGGCGATCTGATGTGAAGATGCCGAAACTAGGGTCGCACCGAGAATAGTTATAATTGCCTTTCGCATCGTAATCTCCCTCCATCAGGCACTTTGTTGCCAAGCGGAAGCGCCTCGCGTTATGCGCCTCGTGTTGGGAGGTACGATGGGCGATACGGATAATTACACCTCAGTGATCACGAAGCGGCGAGCAGATATTGGTCAAGGAAGTCTCCGAACGGATATTAAGCGCCGTGCTGCATTAGGGCATCTGGTTGGCAAAGTTGGACGAGCATGGAGGGTCGGTGCGGGCTTCCAATTTGAACTTTTCGGCTGGTTGGAACCTTTCACGATTATTTTTTTGATCCCGTAACGTTTGGGCATTTTCGCTCGAATTGGAATGTGGGGGTTTCCATCTTGCTCGAGGTGCCAGCAATGCCAAAGAAGCTGATTTCCGCTCTGTCAGCCGTTGTCGTCATGTCCGTACTCGCATTTGGAGCGCGCGCGGGGGAGAAGCTGAATTACGATGCCAAGTCCTTCGCAGCAGCGCAGGCTGCCGGAAAATCTATTCTGGTTGAAATTCACGCAACGTGGTGTCCGACATGCAAGGCGCAAGCGCCGATCCTGAGTGAGCTTGAAAAACAGGATAAATTCAAGAATTTGATGGTCTTTCGGGTGGACTTCGATTCCCAGAAAGATGCGGTCAAAGCTTTCGGAGCCCGAATGCAGAGCACGCTGATTACGTTCAAGGGCTCCCAGGAGACAGGCCGCTCAGTTGGAGATACGAACCCCAGTTCAATTGCGGCCTTGCTCGACAAGACGACCTGATGCACAGATGTCGATTATTGGCTTGGGACTCGCGTTTCTAGCGGGCGTACTTTCAATCCTGTCACCCTGCGTGCTGCCGTTGCTGCCGATTGTTCTGGGCGCGGCTGCTTCGGAGCACAGGTGGGGACCGCTCACGCTTGCCGGCGGGGTCTCCGTGTCCTTTATCGCCATAGGGTTGTTCGTTGCCACAATCGGCTTTGCGCTGGGCTATGATGTTGGCTGGTTTCGAGACATTGCCGCTATCGGTATGATCTTGATTGGTGCAGTCCTGCTTGTGCCTCCACTCCAGTTGCGCGTCGCGCTTATTGGCGGACCCATTAGTGACTGGGTCGACCAGAGTTTTGGCGGCTTTTCGAAATCAGGGCTGGGTGGTCAGTTCGGCGTAGGTCTCCTTCTCGGGGCGGCATGGAGCCCCTGCGTGGGGCCAACACTCGGTGCAGCATCCGTTTTTGCGGCACAAGGTAAGAATCTTGGCGCTGTGGCTTTGACGATGCTGACTTTCGGTCTTGGTGCGGGGTTACCACTTGTGCTGCTTGGGGCGGTGTCTCGTGAGCTCCTGTTGCGCTGGCGTGGCGGCATGTCGGCTACCAGCAAAGCGATCAAGGAAACCCTCGGACTGTTCTTGATCGGAATAGGCCTGTTGGTCGTAACGGGTCTCGACAGATCATTGGAAGCCGGGCTCGTTGATATTTCTCCGCAGTGGTTGACGAACATTACGACTCGCTTTTGAGGGTGGCAGGGTAATACCTCGCTGATGACCGAGTTTTTTCAGATCCAGCGGCACGGGAGAACAATAAGATGACAAAGATCTTGATTGTAGCGGCGATTGCGCTCGCGATACCTTCCGTTGCCGCGTCCGCGGACGATGGACTTGTCACCAAACCAAGCAGGCACTCGGTTGAGGAAACAATCGATAATTTTGAGGCTGCGATCAATGCGCAGGCCGCTGGAGGCTGGGTCGTTTTTGGCCGGATCGATCATGCCGGCGTTGCCAAAAAGGCCGGGCTGGACATGCGCCCGCGGACGGTCATCATATTCGGCAACCCCAAAGCGGGCACGCCCCCGATGACCAAGAGCGCTACACTGGCAATCGATCTGCCGATGAAGGCCCTCGTCTGGCAGGACGATCAGGACAGGGTCTGGCTCACCTACAATACCAGCGAATACAACGCAAAGTATGTGTTCCCGCGCCACGGTGTTGCTACCTCCGGCGACGTATCCAAAGCTCTTGAAACCTTCCTGACTAAGGTAACCGACCAGAGTACTCAATGATTCCTGCCTCGCGCCTTGCATAGCCCCGGGGTCGAAGATTCCGAGCACGCGTTCAATCGATGGGGCACATCACCACGGCCGGAATTACGGGGCGGACTCCTCAGATTTGCGATTGTCGTCTTGAACTGAAGCTCGATCTATCGCATGCAAGAGGGCACTCGTGGTGAGCAGTTCGGGAAGGGCTTCGCCCTGTGGCCGCCCCGGTCCGTAAACCACGTCGAAAGGAATACCGTATCGTCCGAAGCGACGAAGATAATCTGCGATCAACGGATTCGTTCGGCTCCAGTCGGCGCGCATTCTAATGACGTGTGACTGTTGGAACCGCGAACGAACCTCCGCATTTTCCAGCACTCTCAACTCGTTGACCTTGCAGGTCAGGCACCACGTGGCGGTGACATCCACCAGTACGGTATTGCCGTTGGCGATGAGCCCGGGCAGTGCATCCAAATTGAACACCTGCCACTCGCGTCCCGGCGCGGGCTGCGAAACTGAAGCAACCGCGGACAAACTGAAGACGAGGGGCATGATAGCCAGGCCGGCGGTAATCCATCCGGATCTGCGCGACGCAAGGGCGGCAATGTGGCCTTTGACCGGGGCACTGATCGAGGCTCGATAACCGAGCAAGCACGCCAGCAGAACGGTCGTGATTGCCGTCATCCACGCACCCGCTATGCTCCAGAGCACGAAGATCAGCCAGACCGCCGTCCCCAACAGCAAGATGCCGAGAAATTTCCGCACAACAAGCATCCACGGGCCCGGACGTGGAAGCCAACGAACGCAGCCAGGAAACAACGCGGCAACCCAATAGGGCAGGGCCATTCCGATGCCGAGACACAGGAAAATTGCAAAGATTTCGGACGGCCCGCGCGCCAAGGCAAAGCCGACCGCTGTTCCGACGAACGGCGCGGAGCAAGGCGTTGCCAGCAAAGTTGCGAACACGCCAGCGAGGAAAGCCTCGAGCATGGGCCCGCCGGCCCGCTTGGACGCAATAGTCGTTATTGAACCTGGCAAGCCGATTGGAAGCCATTCAAAAAAGCTCGCCGCGAACAAAACCGTCAGCACCGCCATTCCCGCCAGGAACCACGGCTGCTGAAACTGTATGCCCCAGCCCAGTGTTGCGCCGGACCATTTTAGTCCGACCAAGGAAGCGGCCAGCAGCAGGAAGCTAGTCATGATGCCGGAAGCCGTTACTGCCGACCCTAAACGAACATCGCGCAAATCACCGCCCGCCTGTCGGGTGAATGCAAAAAGCTTGATCGAAAGCACCGGAAGCACGCATGGCATAAGATTGAGGATGAGGCCTCCCAGTAAGGCTGAAAGTAGCGCGGCAAAAAATGCTGAACTATGCTCTGGGATCGTTGCGCCGGCGGGCCCCTTGAATTCGGCGGTCCGATTTTCGTCGACTAGCGTCAGCGTCAACGGACGGTCAGGAGGTGGCAACGTGGCGAGTCGAACAGTCAGACGCGCAGTCTTTCCAGCGTCCTGCAGCTCGACCTTCGGCGCCGGTGGAATTCCGTTCCCGGCGCCTTCGACAAACAGGTCGGGCCGGATAAAAGCCCCGGATTTGCTTTGAAGGTCGACCACCAGCGTTGGTTCTGATGCGGTGACCACGAAGCGGGTGCGGATAACGTCGATGCCGGCGGCATCCGGCGAACCCGGCACCTGCTTTTGAGCTGAGTTGATCAACACGGACTCCGCAGAAGGGCCTACGGCTCCGGTTGACAACGGCAGAGTGAGTTCAGCCTGAAGGGGTACGCAGATTTCCGAGCACGCGGCGTACTCAATCGACGCTTTGACCCGGACCGAGGTGTGAGCTTGTTTTAGATGTAGTTTCACCGGAAGAACCACGTCGTTTTCGTAGACGCTGTTCTGCAATTCCTCGATGACGAGACGATGTGGGGCAGGCCAGGAAATGTCAGCGCCTGAGATATCTTCTGAAGCAGACCAGTCGACCGTTGGTGGGATGCCCGCGTCTCCCGGGGTTCGCCAATAACCGTGCCACCCCTTGGCAAACCGGAATTCTAAGCCTGCTTCGAGGGTTGAATCGGCGGCGATATGATCCGTCGCGGTGATCAAGCGCACCGCCGCCCGGCTGTCCCCCACCCAATT
Source organism: Bradyrhizobium erythrophlei (assembly GCF_900129505.1). NCBI lineage: Bacteria > Pseudomonadati > Pseudomonadota > Alphaproteobacteria > Hyphomicrobiales > Nitrobacteraceae > Bradyrhizobium > Bradyrhizobium erythrophlei. The sequence continues at coordinate 5,115,857 of NZ_LT670818.1, forward strand.
GGTGGCGGCAGCATGGGCGGCGTTGCCGGTCCACATGATGAAGCCGACCGAGAGCGCCACGAGAGTGGGGAAACGAGCGAGGGCCATGATGCGTTTAGGACAGTGTTGATGTTAATCTAAGATATTGTCGAATGACGGCCGGCACGCTCCAGCAAGCGCGCGCGTGCTTCGCGTTTGCGACAGAGCTGGCCGGCTCGTACACCATATGCGTCAGGCGATCAGGTCGAGCCGTCCGACAGCCTGGAAGCTCCAATGATCTGACCATCGGCCGCTTCGAGCACAACGGCGACGTCCTGGCCTTCGGGAAATCGCTCGTTGATCTGAAGCGGGGCTCCCGACCACTGCCCGACCGAGCGGATCGATCTGACGATGTTCGCCTCTTCCAACGTTCGACCACTATTCTCTCCGCGGCCGATCGCTGTCGTATGGTCATGGTCAAAGCCGATGAGAAGGATCTTGCCGGTGCCGCTGCCGGAGCCGACCTGGATGGAAACCTGCCCCCCGCCGCTCTTCGTGACGCTGACCGACGCGGCGGTGCGACTTTCGCGTTTCGCCTTTTCGATCGCTGATCCGACATCGTGGCGATGCGAGCCGACCAGTCCGGCGGCGCCATCGACGACGATCTCCGGCGTATAGGATCCGTCGCCAAAACGATGGCCATATTGGTCCTGACGATCCGTGGCGGATTGCAGCGAATACGGATCCTTCCACCCCAGACGGTCCCAATAGGTTACGTGGAAGGCGAGCGGCAAGATGTCGCGTCGATCCCTGGATAGTTCGTTCAGGTAGGCGTTTGCCGGCGGGCAGGACGAGCATCCTTGCGAAGTGTACAGCTCGACGACGATAGGCCGTTCCGCGGCAACGGCGGCGGCAGGATACAGACCCGCGATAAGTCCAAGTGTTGTAATCAGGCGCGACAGCATGACAATCCTCCTGTGTTGGGTTCATCCGTATTCGCAATCGCGGGCCGCTTTGTTACGCTTTGATTGCCGTCGCGAGTGTCTCTTGAGCAGGAGCATCGGGTTTGGCTAAGCGCAGATTTCGGTCGGATTGGCCGAATTCGCTTGTTTGGAGGGCTTTCGGGTGCGTTCCGCAGGTGCGCGACAGGCTGCAGGGTGGGCTTCACACGAAATCTTGAAAATGCAGTGCCTCTAGGTTTCGCTAACGACTTCAAGATTCCGCAGCGGGTGACCCGCGCACCCTTGAGCCGCGCAGGACATGCCTGCGAACTCTTCTTGCCAAATTAGACCAAATGGTCTAGTAAGCGGCATGAGAAGCAAAGAGTTTGATCCTGACGATGTTCTGCAGGAAGCGCTGAAGACATTCTGGCAGCAGGGCTTCGAAGGGACCAACATGCCTGAATTGCTGAGTTCGATGGGTGTCGGACGCGCCAGTTTTTACAACGCGTTCGGCTCCAAACGAGAGGTGTTTCTGCGAATCCTCGATTTGTATTTCGAGACGGTGCGCGCTCATCTCGAAGGCTTGATCTCGGATGTAAGAGATCCCCGGGCCGCCGCCGCATTGCTGATCGACGGAATCCTTGCCGTCGCGAAAAGCCCGCAAGCCAATGCGACGGGTTGGCGCGGCTGTCTGATCGGAAATACCGCGCTGGAGCTCGGCGCCAACGATGAGGAGATAGTCGCTAGATTGAAAATCGGTGTCGAGATTCTTCGGGCGTTGTTCAGGAACGCAATCTCCTTGCCCTCGAGCGCCGGCGTTAGACGTTCGAAGCGCGAGATCGATCAGCTTGCCCTGCAGCTTGTCGCCAATGTTCAGGGCCTGTTGGTTCTGGCGAAGTCCGGCCTATCGGATGCCGATATCAAGAGCGCGCGATCCGCGATGCTTGCAATGATCAGGTAAATGCAGCCGTCACAAGGCTCACCGCTGCACTCAAACAGCTCGTCAAAGGGAGGGGAAAACATGAAAGTCATTTCCGATACGGCGCATGGAATACTGGACTATTTGACTGTCGCGATTTTTGCCCTGGCGCCTAGCATTCTCGGCCTTACCGGTTTCGCTGCGCTCGTCTCATACGCGCTCGCTGCCATTCATCTTGTCATGACCCTTTTTACGAACATGCCGCTTGGCGTTTTCAAGATCATTCCAATGCGGCTCCACGCGCTGGTGGAAATGCTTGTCGGACCTGTTCTTGTGGTAGCCGTGCTGGTGTTGCCGACCATTCTCGGAGATAAGCGAGAATTCTTTTTGGTTATGGGACTGGTGATCTTGGCGGTCTGGTTGCTGTCAAGCTACGGTCGTCCAGTCGCCGCTCAGTCGACCTGACCGGCGGATCTCGCAACTTCGCTCGCAATACGACCTTCGCTGACCAGGATTGGGCGAACTTAAGCACTACGGGTTCCGTCCGTGGCAGTGCGGATCAGCGAGCAGATTCCAGTCATGCGCGAAATCGGATGATCGACAAAGCGACGGCAGGAGGCCAGCGCCTGCTGGAGCGAGTCTGGAGGAGTGGATGGCCTGAGGTGTTGAGCGAGCCCGCTGCCGTACGACCGCGCCAGGTCGCGGATTGAACGGGTCAATGTGTGCAGTTGGCCATTGGTCTCCAAGGGCACGAGCATCGTTCGCACCAGCGAGAGGTATGTCGGCCAATAGCCGAGGTGCCGATACATGCTTGCGATCAATGATTTGTCCGTATCCTCGCCGAAGCCGTTAAGTTCTTCGATCAGACGCACCACTTCAGGCTTCAGTGATTGCATCGGTGGCAATTCTGGCAATTTTATTCCAAGCGGTCGCGGTGAACTGTCCAAGGGCCTAACCGTGTCCTGCTGAGCTGGTTCAAAATGCATGACCAGCGCGGAAAGCGCGACAAGAGCAAGGGCGTTGGTATAGTGGTAACTGTCGAGGATATCCCTGATCCTCGCTGCATCGTCATTGCTCAATCCGGCAGCAGCAAGGGTGTCGCGGGAAAAGGGCGGCACCACGGGAAGGTCGATCGCGCGTCGTACGGCCTCAGCATAGCCAGGGGCGGGCCCTCGATAAAGCGGCTTTGCGGTAATCCACGTCCATTCGAGAGCGCCCGGTATCGTCGCGAGGTGGCGCCAGATCAGATTGACGATGCTTGTCCCGAGCACTTTGCGAATGTCGGCATAGATTTCAGCGACCTTGCCTGTCGCATCCGATTCCAGAATCGACGGCACGCTTTCTTTCCCTTGCATCGAGTCCTCTCAAGTTCATTCTGGCGGCGGCCACCTTATTTACTCCATCGATGGATCATCGATATGGACAGGCAATAGCTGTCTCTTAACTACCAGCCGGCCGTTTTCTTTTACGGGGACGTTTCGTTGGATCGGCATTATCGAGCAACGCAAACACCGGCCTCACCAGACCCTCCAGAAGCTTGCGGTCAGGTCGAACACGCGCAAGCACCCGAATTCCAAGTAGAACATTCAGAAGGAGTCTTGCGAGGTCCTCCGCCGATTGTGCTTTCGGAATGGTCTTGTCACGCTGGCCCGAGGCGACGCATCGAAGAAAAAACGATTCCACCTCGCCCATGAACGTGGCCACGATCTGCCGGAGTTCTTCGTCATGCGGCGCGCTTTCGAGCGCAGAGTTAACCAGCAAGCAACCCCGCCGCTGCCGGTCATTCAGGGATCGTTTGATGATTTCCTGCAGAAACGAGACGATCGCATCCCGCGGGGGAAGGCTGTGCTCGAGGCGGCGTGTGCGCTCGCGGAAGGTCTGGTCGAGATAGCGATTGAGCGAGCGCTCGTAGAGAGTCCGCTTGTCGCCGAACGTATTATACAAGCTAGCCCCGGCGATGCCCATCTCGTCGGCCAAGTCGCGCACGGAAGTGGCCTCATAACCGCGAAGCCAGAATTGCTGGATCGCCGCGTCCAGCACGGCTGCCTCATCAAACTCTCGCGGCCTAGCCATATTATAGTGCCCTTCCATTCACCACGTCGGCTTACCGGGAATAGCAATACCTCCTGATGCGGCCGCTTTAAAATGCCAGTCTGCAACGTAGCCGCTTTTCCGATCACAAAAGCGTGCTGTTGCCAGAAGTTTCCTCTGATGCAATATAGAACGTGTGATCTAAAACGCAAAGGGCAGGATCGTCCGATGTTGCCTATGACGCCTTCGCGAAAACCTCGCTGAGGGCGACGGGAGAAAGTGCATGATACGGTTCTACTTCCATCCAACACCCAATCCCGCAAAAGTAGCCCTGATGCTCGAAGAGACCAGCTTGGCCTACCAGCTGGTCCCGATCGACACCAGCAAGGGCGAACAGCACAAGCCGGCTTTTCGCGCCATCAATCCGAACGGCAAAGTCCCCGCCATCGTCGACACCGATGGGCCGGGCGGCAAGGAGGCGCGGGTGTTTGATTCGGGCGCGATCTTGCTTTATCTCGGTGAGAAGACAGGACGTCTGATCGGCTCACCGGCCGACAGGCCGGAATTGTTGTCATGGCTGTTTTTCATCGCGACCGGGATCGGACCGTTCTCGGGACAGGCCGTTCATTTCCAGCATGCAGCGCCGGAAAAGCTCGGCTATGCGGTGAACCGCTATCGCCGTGAAATCGAGCGTCACTATGAGGTGCTCGACAAGCATCTCAAAGGACGAGACTTCATCGTGGGGAAGGAGTATTCGATCGCCGACATTTCGGCGTGGGGCTGGCTCGATCGGGCGCCCCGCGTATTGCCCGGCGACACCGATCCGCTGAATGTCTTTCCGAACCTGGAGCGCTGGTTCCGCGCGATCGATTCTCGGCCGGCAGTGGCGAAAGCCCGCGCGGTCGGAAAGGACCATGCGTTCAAGAAGGAGGTAGACGAAGAGACCCGGCGCGCGCTGTTCCCGTCGAATTACCCCAAGATAGTGAGTTGATGTTTCGATCCCCGGTCTCTTCAAACGTCCACATTCTTAAGCGAACTCAACGATGAATCTTCGAGCAAAACGGGCCCTCATCACGGGAGGCTCCAGCGGAATCGGTTTTGCGATTGCGGAAGCCATGTTGGCCAAAGGCGCGCACATTGTCATCACCGGCCGGCGGCCGGACATTTTGGGCAATGCGTCGGAAAAGCTTCGCGCAAGCGGCGGACACGTTGACTTTGTCGCCGCGGACGTCAGCACGGAAAAGGGCCGAGAAACGACACTCAAATTTGCCCTCGAAAAGCTCGGCGGTCTCGACATTCTGGTCAACAATGCGGGCGGTGTCAGGGCCGGCCGGCTGGAGGATACAAGCGAAGCCGAGATCCGAACCATGATCGAGGTTGACCTGATGGCACCGATCCTGCTCACTCGCGCGGCGTTGCCAAATTTGCGGGCAAACACCGATGGTCTCGTCGTCAACATCACATCAGGTATCGCGCTCGTTGCCGCGCCATTCTACGCGACCTATGCCGGTGTCAAGGGTGGCCTTGCGAAGTTCGGCGAATCGCTCCGCCGCGAACTGAAAGGCGAGGGCGTGCATGTCATGACAGTCTATCCGGGAGCGACGGATACACCCATGATGAGCTCATCAAAGGCCGGGCCTGAGTTGGGCTTCACCCGCGAACCGGCCGCCGCGGTCGCCGATGCGGTTATCGCAGGGATCGAGGAAGATGCCTTTGAGGTCATTCGCGGCGGCGAAGCGCGCGCCAAGATGATCGTCCTCAATCGCGAGGATCCCGCGGCGCTCGACAAGCGTTTCCTTGATCTCAAGGCCGCACTCAGCGAGGCGGTGCGCGATCATTCGGCGCTGTGAATGCTCAGGATTTGGGGCCGGACTAACTCAATCAATGTTCAAAAGGTGCTCTGGTGTTGCCACGAACTCAGCCTGGATTACGAACGGATCGATGCAGGAAGTGACTTCGGGGTGACCGACACCCCGGAGTATATGGCGATGAATCCGAACCGCCTCGTCCCTACAATCGACGATGGTGACATCCGGCTTTGGGAATCGAATGTGATCGTTCGATATCTCGCACAAAAGCATAACTATGGCCGGCTCTGCCCGGCTGATATCGCAACGCGGTTCGACGCGGAGCGGTGGATGGATTGGCAAGCAACCGTGTTCTGGCCCGCACTGCGCCCTTTGTTCATCGCCTTGATAAGGGCACCGCCGCGGCAACGTGACGCCACTGTTATTTCAAAGGGCGAAAGTCTCTCCCTGTCCGCTCTGCGGATACTCGATGCCAGGCTCTCCAGCCGTACCTTCCTTGCCGGTGATGTCTTTTGCATGGGCGATATTCCGGCTGCAGCGACCGTTCATCGTTGGTATGCGCTCGACATACACCATCCTGATCTGCCGAACGTATTGCGTTGGTATGATTTGATAAGAGCGCGACCGCCTTTTCAGCGGATCGTTATGACGCCGCTAAGCTGAAAACGCGACCGGATCCATCTGTCAAATGGCTCGCGCGGTTGCCTCGCGACGGTACGATTGCGCGAAGCTGCAAGGCGGAATCAAGAGATTCGGCACTCCACGTATTTGCGGTCATCGATCAGGACCATCACGTGGTCACCAGGTTTTACCGGATTCAGCCCAAGCGGCGTTCCTGCCAACACGAGGTCTCCAGGTTTCAATGAGGCGCCAAAGCGGCCGAGGTCGTCGCGGAGCCATTCGATCGCTTCGGCAGCGCCACCTCTCATCGCCCACAACGCTCCGGCATCGATAGTTACGCCGTTGACGGCAACGGACAAGGTGCGGGCGGCCGTCCAATCCTCGAGCGTCAGAGCTGTGTGGCGGTTCGAGATCACCGCGCCGGCGTTGATCCCGTTGTTGGCGACGAGTTCTGCGAGCGTCTTCCGCGGCCCGCGAAAGACGAAGTGATGCAGTTCGATGACTGGGAAAGCCGCCTCTATTCCACCATTTGTGCCGATGCGAACAGCCATTTCGCCCTCGATCGCGAGATTGGTGTAGGCGTTGTATTGCAGCGTTTCTCCGGAATTCCTGATTTCACTGCGGAAAAGACGGGCGTGGATCGGACCGCTCATGCCGAATTGCTCTACCACGCCGGACCCGATGCAGCCGACTTTATATCCCACGACGGCGTCGCCGGCCGCGCGGCGCAGACGCGCAACTTCCATCTGAACAGCGTAGGCCTCGTCCAGCGTCAGCGAATCCCGTGCCTCGGCAAAATAGGTTCCAGGCGTGCGCCTCTGGTACTCCTGCCATTGCCGCGCAGCCAAAGTCTCGAGTACGGAACGGGATTGTGCGTTCGCCATCGCCTAGACCATTCGATCCGATCCGCTAACTCGGGATCGACGCCAGGATTTCGACCAGCGCGGAGAGCCCGTTGACACGATAGTCCGGCTCAAAACCCAGCTCATCCATCTGCATCCGGAGTGCCCTGAACATAGTCAGCGGTGCGACGAGATCGCTTTTCCGGCAGGCCTCGGCGACGGCTAGGGGCGTCACCCGCTCGATCCACGCTACCTTTAGTCCGAAGGCCTTGGCGCCGCAGGCGTCGAACGGATTTGAGGACACGAACAGCACGTCGGCAGGCGCGACCCCGAGATTCGTTTCGATCAGCGTGTAGGCATCCGGGGCAGGCTTGAAGATTTTTTTGGAATCGACGCTGATCGTGGCATCAAGGATCCGGTCCAGCCCCGTATTGCCAACGAGCGAATTGAGCATATCGGTGCTGCCGTTCGACAGTATCGCGAGCTTGCGACCCTTCATTGCCGCGAGCGTTGCCTTCGCGTCGGGATAAAGATCGAGATGGGCGTATTTGCCCATGATACGCTCGAACACTCCAGGATCGTTCTTCAGCCCGAGGCATCGCAGCGTGTAGGCTAACGACTCGCGCGTGATGATCGAGAAGTCCTCATAGCGCTGCATCAGCGATCGCAGCCAGGTGTATTCCAGCTGCTTCAGACGCCAGATCTGGGTGATGATCTCGCCATATCCGGGGAAGGCTTCATCAGTGATCGCGGCTGCCGATTGGATATCGTAGAGGGTGCCATAGGCATCGAAAACAACAGCTTTGATCGTCACAGGCGCACCCTTTATCTCACGGGTTGTGGAGTAAAACCGATCGGCCGCGATGAACCGCGGCTGACTTCTTTCAGCAAGCGCAGCTGCCCATCTACCCCGGCGCGACACCGGTGTGAACCTGAAGCAGGAATGCGTCGAAGCGTTTTTCGTTTTCTGCGTCTCGCCCCGAGATCAGCGTGCCCAACACGGCGCCGAGGAACCCCAGAGGCAACGAGACGATCGTCGGATTGACCAGAGGCCAGAGCGCGTCGGCGCCGCGCATCGCCGGTCCGATCATCGCCAGCACAACTGAAGAGATGAGGCCGACCGCCATGCCGCCGACTACGCCACTGGTATTGAACCTCCGCCAGAACAGCGACAGGATCAACACGGGGAAGTTGGCGCTTGCGGCTACGCAGATTGCAAGAATCACCAGCACTGCGACATTGACGCCCTGCGCGAGAATTCCGAGTGCAATTGCAAGCACGCCGATGACGACGGCAGCGATGCGTGCAATCCAGACTTCCTGTTTGCCGTCGACCTGCCCGCGTTTGAGCCAGTTAACGTAGAAGTCGTGCGCAATGGCGCCTGACGTTGACAGCGTCAGTGCCGAGACCACGGCGAGGATCGTGGCGACCGCTACAGCGGCGACGAAGCCAAGCATCAGGTCTCCGCCGAAGCTGTCTTTTCCACCGCCGAGATACTGCGCAAGAAGCGGTAGCGTGAGGTTGCCGCCCTTGTCGGCAGCGCGGATTGCGTCTTGACCGACGTAATTCGCCGCAGCCAATCCGAACAGCGTCGTACCTGCGAAGAATGCGCCGGCGAGAAACATCACCCATACCACGGAACGGCGGGCCGTCTTGGCGTCGGGCACGGTGTAGAACCGCGTCATGACATGCGGTAGTCCCGCCAGTCCGAGCGTATAGCCTAGTCCGAGCGATATCTGGTCGAACGGGTTTTTCAAGTAGTTCCCGGGCAGCAGATATTTGGCGGTGTATTTCTGTTCGGCATCGACGAACAGCGTCAGCGGATTGAAGTGCACCAGAGACAGGATCATCACCAGGATGATCGCTCCCGCGCTCAGCATTAGCACCGCCTTGACGATCTGCACCCAGGTCGTCGCCAGCATACCGCCGAAGGCAACATAGACGATCATGCTGACGCCAACGAAAATTACCGCCCAGTCATAGGAAATGCCGGTCAGCAATCGCACCAGCACGCCGGCGCCTGCCATCTGCGGCATCAGATAGGCGAAGTTAACAACCACCGTTCCTGCAATGGCAGCAAGCAACGAGGTTCGCGTCTGCATCCGGCTGCGGATGACATCGCCGAGAGTATATTTTCCGGTATTGCGCATCGGCTCCGCGATCAGAAACAGCACCGTGCAAAAGGCGACCAGCGGGCCAAGCGCGTAGAAAGCGCCGTCCATGCCGTAAAGCGCCGTGAGCCCGGTGAACCCCAGGAAGGCCGCGGCGCTACACCAGTCGCCGGCCAGCGCAAATCCATTTTGCGCCGCGGTGAGCTGGCTGTCGGCGGCGTAGAAATCGCTCGTGGTATGCGTGCGCCTGGCGGCCCAATAGGTGATGCAGAGGGTGATCAGCAGAATGACGATGAATAAGCCGAGCGTGAGGTTCATCTCAATTTTCCCGCCCGGAGATCTCCATCGCAGCCCTCGCGGCGAGTGGATCGAACTTGCCGGCGGCGATGCGCCCGTAGACGATCGCGAGCGCCCATGACAGAAGATAGTTGAGCGCGATCAGCGCGAAGCCCAGATTGACCGAGCCGGCGATCTTCATGCCCATCAGGTCCTTGGCAAAACCGGCGAATACGGTCAGGCCGATATAACTGACTATGAATATGATCGTCATCGGCACCAGATACTTCAGCTTCTCGGCGATCAACTCCTTGACCGAGGCGTGCGCAGCCTCAAGCGATGTCCCGTTGCGAGCCATGAGTTCCCTCCCGCGCTTTTGTCATCAAATCGCGTCCTTCACGCTTTCGGCATCGACCGTGGGATGCGCGGAAACGCGGGGCGATTTGCGTCCCGCGTTGCAGCGGGTTGGCCAGTCCCTGCGCGTCATCCTGCGCAAAGCGGGCACTACGCCTTTACGGGCGGTTTCTGAAGTGGCAAAATGAATAATAGCGATGATCGATATCGTATCTATCGATTATGGAGATCTCGATGAACTTCGATATCGACTGCCTGCGCTCGTTTCTAGTCATCGCCGACACCATGAGCTTTTCGCGCGCGGCGGAAACCGTCGGTCGCTCCCAATCGACGATCAGCCAGCAGATCGCGAAACTCGAAACACAGGTCGGCAAGGCGCTGCTGACGCGGCGCAAGGGCCGTGTGATCGAACTGACCTCGGAGGGCGGCAAGCTCGTGCAATATGCGCGGAAGATTCTGCTACTCAACGACGAGGCCTATGCTTCGATGTCCGATGATGTGCTGGCCGGTTTTGTTCGTCTCGGCGTGCCACTCGATTTCTTTGGACGCGATTTTACGACATGGCTGGCGCGCTTCAAGAACAAGCATCCGATGGTGGGACTGGAGGTCGAGGCCAATCAGTCCGAAAACCTGATGAAGCGGAGCATGCGCGGCGAGTTCGATCTCGCCTTCTTCAAACAGGAAACCGGGGCAGGGAACGGCATCGTGGCCTTGCGTGAACAACTGGTCTGGGTCAGCGGTCCGAATTACTCGGGCGACGACAACGAGTCAGTGCCGCTGATCCTATTTCCCGAAGGCTGCGCCTATCGCCGCTTCGCCATCGCCGCGCTGAAGGACCACGAGCGGTCCTGGCATCTCAGTTTCGTCAGCCCGAGCTTTGAATGCCTCAAGTCAGCGGCGGTGGAGGGAATGGGGATTACCGTCCTCGCCCGAGCGCTGGTTGCGCCGCCACTGCGGATCGTCCGTCACCGCACGCGTCTGCCGCAGCTGCCAACGGTGGAATTGGTCTATTCTCAAGGCCGGCGCAGCAATTTGCGAGTCGTCAGCGAGCTGGCTCTTTATTTGGCGGATAGTTTGACCAATGCGAGGCCTGGGAAAGCGGCGACCTTGGCTCTGCAGCAATAAAGATGCTAGGCTACGAACGCAAGAACCGTAGCCCGATCAAACTATAGTGCATTGCATGCGAACGAACGCAAACATTGAACTCGACGCCGGCACCAAGACGTTTGCTTCTGGCCTCCTGCCGGATTTGATAGCCACGTTGCGCCGCAGCCGTAAGGGCGATCTCGTGGCCGTGATCAGCGGCGATCCAAGTATCGGCCCCGAGCTCGATGCATGGTGTCGCTTCACCCGCAACAGTTTGGTCGGCACAGCAGTCGAAGACGGCCGCACCAGATGGGTGCTGCGGTACGGAGAGGCCCCTGAGAATGTGGGAGAAGATCGGCTCGTCGGCTCTCGCCTATGGCTTTACACCAACTTCGACTGCAACTTGAGCTGCGACTATTGCTGCGTGCGCTCGTCACCCAAAGCTCCGCGGCGGGCGCTTGGTATCGAGCGGGTTCGACGGATCGCTGTCGAGGCGGTGGAGCTCGGCGTGAGCGAGATTTTTGTCACCGGCGGTGAGCCGTTCCTGCTGCCGGATATTGGCGAGATCCTTGCCGCCTGCGCTGCGGCTGCGCCGACCACGGTCCTCACCAACGGCATGCTGTTTGCCGGACGTCGGCTCGAAACGCTGCGCGCGCTGCCGCGCGAGCGCGTGACTTTGCAGATTAGCCTCGACAGTCCAACGCCGGGGCGCCACGAGAGCCATCGTGGAATGGGGACATGGGCCCGCGCCTGGAAGGGGATCGAGCGGGCCGGCGCCGAGGGATTCCGGGTGCGACTGGCGGCGACAGTGTCGACTGACACGGAGGCCGAAGAATTCCGCGGCTTTCTTGACGCCCATCACGTGAGCGAGGAGAACCGTGTGATCAGGCGAATTGCCCTGCGGGGCTCCGCCGCACAAGGCCTCGCCTTGGCAAAGGCAGACTTGATTCCTGAGGTGACGATTACGGCGGAAGGCGTGTTTTGGCATCCGGTCGGAGCTGAGGATGACGATCTGCTGGTCAGCCGCGAAATCTTTCCACTTGCCGAATCCTTCGCGGCCGTGCGCCGCGCCTTCGAGCGCGAACATGAGCATCAGCGCCGGTTGGCGATGATTTTCAATTGCGCCTGATAAAGGGCGGCCGGGTTTTGGCGCGTTAATCTAGGCCGAAGGCTGCGTCAAAAAGCCTTGGTGTGCCGATGCCTTTCGCAACTCGGCATACGCCGCAAGCTGCGGCGCAATCCATTGATGCAGCCCTTCTGCCTCGAGCACAGGCCGATGCGCGGGGTTGTCGTAACTCATCCCAAACAGTGCTTTGGCAAACTGCTGCTCCAACGAGGGGTCGAGATCCGAACGAGCAGTAAACATGCAGTGATTAAAAGGCGGCGAGGTCCAGATCTCCGTCAGCGCGCCTTCCGGCACCAGACGCTCGGTACGCACGGCATTCCAGAAGGGGCTGCCGATTGTGCCGGCATCGGCGCGGCCGTCGAGCACCGCGCGAACGACGTCGGACTCGCTTGTGCCCGTGTCACCATGCTTGCCGAGGTCGGTATCGAAGCGCAGCGTCCGGTAGTCTTTCCCCTCAACCAGTCCCTCGTGCTGCAGAAAATAAACCGGAAGGATTGCCGCATGGCCGCTGTCGCGGCTGCCGAGGGCCAGGGTGCGGTTTTTGAGATCGGCAAGCGTAGCGACAGGCCCCCCGGTGACCGCGACGATCTTGCTGGTCCAGCCCACATCAGTATCGCGCATCGCGATTGGTCGGCAACGGTGGTCGCTCCAGGCATCGGCCTGGATATAGGCGAGGTTCGTATTCCATCCGATGTCGATGCGCGGCAGCGGCTCACCGGGCATCGCGAGGAGGGCAGCGACCTGCGCCTCATAGCTCTGAAACAGCACTACCTCGACGGGTAGACGCGCCTCCTCGTGAAAGTAGCGTCGCATGCCCTCCCAGATACTGACCACCTTCGGATGGTATGCGACGGCACCTAACCAAATCGTTCGGCTCATGATTGCTTCTCGCCTATCAAGCTCTACGTCCAATTGTAATCAATCGCGATCCGAGCGCTGCCAGCGGCGCAGCGCTTCCTCACTCAGAACAGCGGCATTCCCAAAAGTGCCTTGCCGATGAACTCGCGCAGCACATCGCCCGTCGGCGCCATAACGGCGCCCGCATGGGCATCGCGGAACAATCGCTCGATGGCCATATGCTTGGAAAACGCTGCGCCTCCGCACACCCGCATTGCCGCCGAGGTGACAGCGATTGCAACATCACCTGCCGACGCCTTAGTCTCAAGCACGCGCAGCATGGTGGTATCTCGGGGACGCTCGAGGTGATCGACGAGATCGTCGATCCGCGCCGCGAGCCCATCAGTTTCGATCTGCATCGTAGCAAGCTGCGCGCGGAGCGTTGGCAGGCTCTCTCCAAGGCTCTGACCCAAATGCTCGAAGCGAGCACTCTTGAGATGAGACACGGTCCCCGCCACCGCCGCCCGGCAAAGGCCCAGCGCGACTGCCGACGTTCCGAGGCTGAACAACGGAAGCACGATCTCCAGCATCGCCTTGAAGCCGGCGCCGTCATCGGTCAGCTGCAGACCGGGCGCCACCTCGCAATCATCGAGCATCATCGGCGCGGAAGCGTTGGCGCGCATCCCAAGACCATCCCATGGGCCCGCGACCGATAGTCCGGCCGTGCCGCCGGCGACGAGATAAAGGGTCGAATCCGTGGGAGTCTCACCTTCAGGAGCCAGCGCAGAGACAACATAGCTTTGCGCATAACCGGCGCTCGTTACCCATGATTTTTTGGCCGTGAGGTGCACATTTACAGCGTTGCGCTTTGCTCGCGATACGGGCGCCCAGAAGTGGCTGCGCGATCCGGCTTCGCTGAATGCCAGGGTGGTCAGGTGCTGTCCGGCCGAAATGTCCTTTAGCGTCTGCGCGACCGTGGCACCCGGACGGGCCGCCGCAATTGTTGCGGTAGCGCTCACATGCATCAGGTAAACCATCGCGGCGGACGCGTCCGCCTCCGCGAGTGTCGCGATGACGGCCGCCAAGGTTCGCGGTCCCAGGGCCGAGCCACCCACCTCCGGGGGCAGCATGATCCCCAGCAATCCGGCCGGACCAAGGGCCGCGATTGCCTCGGACGAAAATCGACCTTCCTTGTCGTTTTGCCTGGCCGCTGGCGCGAGAATGCGATCGGCGATTCCTTTGGCATTCGAAACTGCGATCTCGTGATTCATGACGACCTCGATAACTAAGCGCTGCCTACCTCGTTCGAAATTGCCGAACCCGCCTGCTCTTGATGCTCCGGGACCCGCACCATCGGATCAACCTAGCCAGCTTCGGGCACGGCAAACGATGGCCGCTCCGGTGGCGGGTGCGGGCACTGGGTCGTCGATATTTTTAGCTACTACGGCCTTCAAAGTCATCTTGTTACATCACTCGAAGTTTATTTTTTCATGACGCCGACCAGAGCTTTTCTCGTCCGAGCCGCAGCAAGCGGCCAGTGCTTGCTCGCTGTCGAGGAGGACGCTACCAATGGCCGGGGACTGCAAAAACGAGGCTTGTCTGGTGATGGCGGTCAATGACGGCGGGGTCCCGCCCATCCTCGCGCAGAAACATTACGCCCTCCCGTCGGCATTTACGCCGGAAAATCTGCTGCGCGAAGCGCGCAGGCAAAAGCAGATCGCACGCTCCGGCATCCCCGATATCTGCGTCCTCGACCCTGACGGCGACATATTGCGCAGCCTCCTTGCTCGTGGCGAGGCCCGGCTTGAAGCGGGATGGGCCTGCTATCATACCCAGCTCTACTCCTTCAGCCGCGGTGGCTTGGATTTCGGAATTGTCGGCTGCGCCGTCGGCGCCTCATTCGCGGTGCTGATCGCCGAGGAGATGTTCGCATCAGGCTGCAAGCTACTGATCAGCGTCACCTCCTCCGGACAGATCGTGCCGATACGGCCGCCGCCATATTTCATCACCATCGAACGCGCGCTGCGCGATGAGGGCACCAGCTATCACTATATGGCGGCGTCCGACTACTCCCACGCCGATGCCGGATTGATCTCGGCGCTCAAGGGCGCATTCGAGGAATTTCCCGTCCCGGTCCTCGCGGGCGCGACGTGGACAACAGATGCGCCGTTCCGTGAAACCCAGCTGGCGATCGATGCGATGGTCAAAAGGAATCTTATGGCGGTCGAAATGGAAGCCGCCGCGCTCTATGCGTTTGCGCAGGTCCGACAAAAGCCTGTGCTGTGTTTTGCACATGTGACAAATCAAATGGGACGGATCGACGGCGATTTTGAAAAGGGCGAGGCGGACGGTAGCCGTGACGCGCTGCAATTGATTGCGATCGCCGCCAAACGCCTGCGGTCCCGGTTCCTGCGATGAGCGTCGCGGCGATCGGGATCATTTGCAAGGCGCCGCAGCCCGGCCTCTCAAAGACACGGCTTGCGACGGCCATTGGCGCCGAGGCCGCTTCCGAACTGTCCGCGTGCTTTCTGCGCGACGTCGCCGTAGCAATCGAGGGGGTACCGGAGGCGCTCGGCAGGCGCGGCTACGGCGTTTATGCTCCGGCGGGAGCGGAACACAACATGCGGCAGCTGCTTCCAGCTGGGTTCGAGCTGCTGTTACAGGCTGGCGACGATCTCGGGCATGTGCTGCTTGGCGCGGCGCGTACGCTTCTCTCCTCCGGGCACGACTGTATCCTGCTGGTCAATGGCGACAGCCCGACCCTGCCTCCCCGTTTTCTGGTCCAGGCTATTGAAACCCTGCGCGAGCCCGGCGACCGGATGGTGCTCGGGCCAGCGAGCGACGGCGGCTACTACCTCATCGGGCTGAAACATCCGCACCGGCAACTATTTACGCAAATCGCATGGGGAACGGACACCGTAGCTCGCAGCACCTGCGAGCGCGCTGCCGAAATCGGGCTTGCCACGACGCTGCTTCCGGAATGGTACGATGTCGACGACCTCAAAACGTTGCGTTGGCTGCAGGACGAATTGGCGGGCCATTCGACCCGCTTTCGTGCTGGCGGATTTGCTCCGGCGAGCCGTGCCTTTCTCAGGGCCGCGCCCGAGATAAACCCATGACGCCAACGCCGGGGACTGTTGCGAGGCACTTTGGCCGACTGGCGCGCTTCGCCGACAACGCGTCTCCGCAGCTGCGGTTGGCCGGCATCGGTGCCGTCCTTGCCGCCCTGACCCTTGTAACCCCCTTCGCCTTCGAGACCGCCGGTGACAATGCCTACATTGCTCTGACCATCTCCGCAGGTCTGCTGACGATCGCGGCAACTCGCGTGGTCGAGCGCGTACCGCCGTATCGCGCGCTATGGCTGATCTTTGGACTTGGAATCCTGCTCAGAGCCTATCTGCTGCTATTCAACCCTCTACTTTCCAGTGACATCTATCGCTACGTCTGGGACGGCAGGGTTCAGGCTGCCGGCATCAATCCCTACCGCTATTTCCCTGCCGACCAGGCACTGGCGTTTCTGCGCGACGCGGCGATCTTTCCTCACATCAACCGGGCCGATACTGCCGTCACCATCTATCCTCCGGTGGCGCAATTTTTCTTCTTCATGGTCACGCGGATCGGTGAAAACGTGACCACGATGCGTCTCGCGATGCTGGGCTGCGAGTTCGTCACCGTTGCACTGATCATGCTCCTGCTCCGGCGCATGAGCCGCCCGGTGACGCGCGTGATCGCCTATCTCTGGCATCCGCTGCCCTTGTGGGAGATCGCCAACGGCGGTCACGTCGATGCGCTCATGGTTGCGCTGATGCTGCTCGGCATATGGATTGCCCTGACCGGCCATGCGCTGCGCGGCGCCGCCTTGATCGCGTTTTCGGTGCTGGTAAAGCCATTTGCGGCGCCGGTGCTCGCCGGGATCTGGCGCCCGTGGGATTTCAAAATGCCGCTCGTTGTGATCGCCGCCATCGCGCTTTGCTATCTTCCCTATTTATCGGTCGGTTGGGGCGTTCTCGGATTCCTGACCAAAGGCTATCTCACGGAAGAGGGGATCAGTGCCGGCTACGAGCTCTGGCCATTGTTGCTCTGGCGGCTTGTGTTTGGCGAGCATCGGGGGGATGTTGTCGGCTACGCCGTGCTGGCCGCGCTGGTCCTCCTGTTCGTGGGGCTCTCGGTGGCCCGCCGCTCTGATCGCACCATCGCCTCCAGCCTTGCCGACATCAACTTGCTGTTACTCATCACCCTCCTGTTCCTGTCGCCCAACTATCCCTGGTATTTTCTCCTGGTTACGCCGTTTGTTTCCCTGGGTGGCTCCCCGCCAACATGGGTCGTTTCGATCGGAGCACTTCTGCTGTCCGAACAACTCGATTGGGATTTCTACATCCCAAGAATGGTGACCAAATCAGTTCTGTTCGGGGGCCTCTTGCTGGCCTGGGCCTGGATGGCCTGGAGGAGCCGCATGCAGCGGGTCGCAGACGCGGGGGCATCGCCATGAGCTCTTCCGGGGAAGCACCGGGCTCGCACATCGATCCGCGCCGCTATCACGAGTCGGTCACGGGCGAGCGCACGGAGGTCGCCCAACGTCCGCCGGTCTGCCTTTATCTGGAAGTGACCAACCGCTGTAACCTGCTGTGCACGACCTGTCCCCGCACTTACGAGGAGCTGGAACCGCCGGCAGACATGAGCTGGGAGCTGTTCGCGTCGATTGTCGACCAGGTTCCCGATCTCGCGCGGGCGGTTCTGCACGGCGTTGGCGAGCCGATGCTGGTCGCAAATCTGCCGCGGATGGTTAGATACCTGAAAGACCGCAGCGCTTACGTCCTGTTCAACACCAATGGAACGGTCCTCAGTGAGCGCAACGGCCGTGCGCTGATCGACGCTGGACTTGACGAACTGCGGGTGTCGCTCGACGCGTCAACCCGCGAGAGCTTCAAGGCGATCCGCGGCAGGGATTATTTCGGCCGCATCCTCCGCAACGTGCGTGCGTTTCGCGAGCTGCAGGAGCGCGAGGGACACACTGCGCCGCGGGTTTCGGTTTGGCTTACTGGCCTCAGAGAGACCGTCGAGCAACTTCCTGCATTTGTCCAAGTTGCGGCCGAGATCGGTGTCAAAGAGGTCTACCTGCAACGGCTGGTGTTTTTCGCCGAATCCGCCATTGGCAAGGCACAGCCGGATCAGGCCCTGTTCGCGCGCCTGACGCAGGAAGAGGCGGTCTATCTGAAGCAGGCCGAGGATCTGGCGCGCTCCCTTGGCGTGACCTTCAGCGCGTCGGGCGCAGCGAGCGAGCCGGGCTTAAGCCTGAAAGGCAGCGGTGACGGTTCGCCGTGGTCACTTTGCCGGCGGCCGTGGTCGTTGATGTATTTCACAGCCAATGGCCGGGCCTTGCCGTGCTGTATCGCGCCGTTTTCGCAACACGGTTACGACAACTACACGCTCGGCCATGCCGGGCACCAGTCCCTGCACGACATCTGGAACGGGAGCGCGTATCGGGACTTTCGTACGGCGCTGCTTTCAGAGAAGCCACCAGAAAGCTGCGCCAATTGCGGCTTGCGCTGGAGCCTGTGAGCGAAGTGCCCGTCGTCTCGGCGGTAATTCCGTGCCTCGACGAGGAAACAGCTATCGGTAAGGTCGTGACTGCGGTGCTGGCACAGAATGTGAGCGAAGTCATCGTTGTCGACGGGGGCTCGCGAGACCGTACCGCCGAGCGGGCAGGGGCCGCCGGAGCTCGCGTCATTGTCGAGCCGCGCCGCGGCTACGGTCGTGCCATCCAGGCGGGCATTGCCGCTGTGCGGGACGATGCCGACATTCTCGTCTTCCTCGATGGCGACGGCAGTGATTCTGCGGAGTTCATCTCTGATCTGGTGTCGCCGATCACAGCCGGACAAGCCATCTTCGTTCTCGGCTCGCGGGTACGTGGTCCACGAGAGCCCGGCAGCCTGGCGCCACAGCAACTCGTCGCGGCCCATATCGGCGGGCTCCTCCTGCGCCTCGTCTATGGTGCAAGCTTCACTGACCTGTCGCCGTTTCGCGCTATCCGGCGGGATGAATTCATACGCCTCGGCATGAAGGAGCAGACCTATGGCTGGAACCTGGAAATGCTGATGCGGGTCGCGGCCGCCCGCTTGCCGGCACTGGAGATCGCGGTCGGGCAGCGGTGCCGGATCGGCGGGGTATCCAAGGTCTCCGGCAATCTCGCCGCCGGCATCAAGGCGGCCTGGTCCATCGCGGCGACGTTTGTTCGCCTCGCGCTCGAGCTGCGACGCCAGCCACCCTCCACCATGTGATCAGCGCGTGCCGGCACGATCTCCACAAGCAACGATGTCGCGGGGAGATTTTCGACCAGCTTCCTCCGGTGGAGAGAACACCGCCAGGTATCCGCCATCGCCTGCGAGCTGATGTGTGGCGATCTCGCGATAGCCAACCGCAGACAGTTCGCAACGCAGGAGCTCAATTGGCGTGCCATGCTCCGACGTCGGACGCTCGAGGTCGACAATTCCGACCCACGCGCCTGGTTTCAAGGCGGGCGCGAGATTATAGAGGAAGGCGTAAGGCTGGGCTATCTCGTGATACATGTGCACGAGGATAGCGGCATCGAGCGAGGAAGCGGGCAGACGCGGATCGTGTGGTTCGCCGAGCGCGAATTTGACGTTAGTGAGCTTCAGACGCTCCGTTCGCTTGGCGAGTTCGATGAGGTAATTCCGCGTGACGTCCTCGGCGACGACGGAGCCGGTGGAGCCGACGAGAGGCGAGAGCCGGACCGTGTGGTAGCCGCTGCCCGCACCAATGTCGCCGACCGTCATGCCTGGCTTCAGTTCAAGAAGACGGGCGATCTCACCGGCCTCATTCAAGGAGTCGCGGTGCTCCTCAGCGGAGCGGCTTGGGCTGACGATCTGCGCAACCGGGCGCTGGGGTGAGGGGAATTCCTTTGCCGGGGCCCCGGGCGGAGCCAGGTAGCCGATGTCGGCGGCGTATGCCTGAGTTGCGCCCAGCGCCACAATTAGCGCCGCTGCGCGGGCCGGTGCCATCATGTGCCTGCCAAGCATGGGGGCGGAGTCCGGTTTTACGACCGATGACCACTAGAGCGCGGTGAGACTAGGCTGAATCGCCATCGCGCTCTAGATTCTTGATCGAGCATGATCTCTTCGGAAAACCGGTATCCACTTTTTCCGGATCATACTCTAACCCGAGATGTGGAAGAACCAGCCGATCAGGCCTTTCCCGTCGCGCACAGCGGGGACTTTGCGGCGCAACCAGGCATCAAGGCCGAGACTGCGGCCGGTACCCTCGACCACGAACAAGAACATCAGCAAAGCCAGGAACATGTAGGTCCAAGGCCACTCGGACGGATTGCCATAGAGGCCGATCCAGAGTTGCAGCGTATAGGCGAGGGCCAGCACGCCCACGAACCGCACCGCAAGCCCAAGCATCATCGATCCAGCGAACACCAGCTCGGCAAGAAAGACGATCGGCCCAAAGATCCTCATGTGAGGCAACACGACGTCCTTCATGAAGGTGCGATGAAACTCGAAAGCCGCGTTGGTCGATTCCTGTTCGGTCCAGTATTGCAGACCGTCAGACACCGGCAGCGGCAGTTTCCACAACATGCCCTGGAACCACATGCAGCCGATCAGGACTCGGACCAGCCAGACTCCAAGGTGCCGGCCTGTGCGTTGCGCCGAATCCTCCTGCCAATTCCGGAACGCCACGGCAGTGCCGGCGAGCAGCAGCGCCCAGAACAGCACCAGGATCAGATAGCGCCAGTTTCCCTGATGGAGATAATCAGTCGTCGTCGCGGTCAGGAAATGCCAGACATCGGTGAAGGGATTGGTGGGCATGTGCGGGTGCTCCCAAGAATTGAATAGTTAACGTACCCAGCGGCCAGCGGACAGGGCGCATCGCCGCGCGAGCGATCGAAGGGGGCGCCGGCCTGGTAGAGCTGATTTGACGTTCACGACCCTCTTTCCGCAATTCCTGCGCCGCGAACGTCCAATCCAAAACTCCACCGGCCTACTACGGCGTAGAGCGTACAGTTGTTACGCCAAGCACCGGCATCACTGCGCGTTGATCCAGTTTTTTGATCCCGTCAGTTTGACCGACACATCCGAAAACCAAAGCCGAAAGGGCTTTCCGTCCAGCGTTCCGTGATGATCCATCGAGATCAGGAGCGGCCCAGCCTTCTTGTAATCCGTATAGTTTGCCATCACGAGCTTGGGTGGCGGGGTCGGAGCGCCACGGTGGTAGACGATCTCCTGGATTCGCTTGTCGGTGCCAATGTAGAGGTCCCAGGTGTCGCCGGGTTGGTAGCCACCGTCCGAAGGGTATTTCGCCACGACCCGCTCAGCGGAACCGTCGCCGACGGGCAGTTTCTGCATGCCCTCATCAGTCACCGGCACCCCGTCCCATAGGACGTGGAACGCGAGCAGCAGCCAATACTGATCGTTGGAGAATGCCGGATCGACTTCTTTCTTGGTGTCATCGCTTTGGCTGCTGAGCTGCGAGCGCTGATAGTTAGCCTTTGCCAGTTTGCCTTCCTTATCCTTTCCCTCGTAAGAGATCGTGTCGGTCTTCGGGCTCCATTCCCAAGAGCGAGAAAGCTTGGCACCAGGAAATTCTGCATTGAATTTGTAGCGGATTGACTCGATTTTCCCGAAGGAATCAAGGCCGTAGGTCTTGGCGATTTGTTTGGCAATCGGTAGGCTCTGCTGTGCCTCCGATATTTCAGGGAGGATCAACAGCATGCTGGCGGCGACAAGGCCGATCATATTGAGCCGGCTCATTTCACGGAGAGTCTGAGTACGAACACCGCTCATATCGAACTCCTTAGGCTTGGGTACACTTGCGTTGACTGAGCTAACGCTCGGTTTTCTAGATAACGTTCGCACAGAAAGCTGCAAATTGTCCGTTGTGTTTTGTTAGAGGTTTTTGATGCTGTGGCACAGCCGAATGAGGGAACACCGACTAAGTGATTGATTCACTGGTGGGACTCGAACCTGCAATCAGACCGTTTTGAGCGGCGGGATAACGATCGGCTTCGTTGATTTAGCTGTC
Source organism: Bradyrhizobium erythrophlei (assembly GCF_900129505.1). Taxonomy (NCBI): domain Bacteria; kingdom Pseudomonadati; phylum Pseudomonadota; class Alphaproteobacteria; order Hyphomicrobiales; family Nitrobacteraceae; genus Bradyrhizobium; species Bradyrhizobium erythrophlei. The sequence continues at coordinate 5,137,809 of NZ_LT670818.1, forward strand.
TTTTTGTTTCAATCCGATCGCGTTCATTGCGCTTCGGTTGGGTCGTTTCTGGTGCGAAACTGGTGCGGTCACGCCTGCTCGAGCAGACGAGCCGGGATTGACATCCGTAGGTCTCCTTCGCCGAACTCTCTTCACGATGATCATCAAGCGGATCGACTTGGCCCTCTCAAGGCTGAAACAGGGGTTCAATTCCCCTAGGGAGCGCCAATGATTTCAATAACTTAATCACTTCGTCGCCTCTCTTCTGCCTCTAGGTAGAGGACGATTGTATTCCCCGGGCAAAAGAGCGCCTGCCTACAATTACCGATCTTTTGGCTTTCTTGCCGTTTTAGTGCGCCTCGGCGAGCCCGCCAGCGATTCAGGGAGATCGCGTCCAGCTACAACAAAGTGATTCTCAATTTTCTCCTCAACGCCATCGAGGCGATGAGCGGAATGAGCGAGCGATCTCGGGAATTGCTGATCAGCACCGCAAAAAGCGACGTTGGGGTTGTCGGCTCGGTGTGGGATTCAGGTCCGGGGGTTTGACAGCCCAAAGTGTCGAACGGTTGCCAAAGTCTCTTTACACTACCAGGCTCGGCGGCTTGGGGTTGGGGTTGTCGATCTGCCCCTCGAGCACAGAAGCGCATGGCGGAAGCTTGTGGACGAGCGCCGATGAACCGGAGCCGAATTGCAATTCACATTGGCAGCGTAGCAGATGCATACGGTCCACGAAAGAAACACCGCATTTTGGCTAAAGCTATGTCACGAACCAAAAAGACGACCAAAAGACGCATCGCTATGCTCCGAGTTGTCAGATGAGGAGCACGATACGGTGGTCAGAACCCTTGAAGAAGAACTCCTGAAGAAATAGCGCGGGCGATGATCACCGGCGAAGGGCCCATGTCCGCGCGGGTTGTGACTTGTAGCGGACGCGCGGTCGGAAGCGGCGGGTTTGTTCGAGAAGTAAATCTCCGATCGAAAAGCAGTGCGAAAATGAGCGCGCTTATGAACACCGAACTCAATTCATTTGTGGGCAAATTACGTCAGTCTAGTCTACTCATGACGGACCTCGATTACCATGTCGTACGCGCCGCGATGATAATCATGTATTTCTTCTTCGGTTACCAGAAATGGTGGCCGTACGAGGCCGAGCGCCCTGTTCCCTTCATCGGCAACAGTCCGCTGATCTCGTGGCTGTACCTTGTGTTCAGCCACCAGCAGGCCAGCTGGCTTCTCGGGGTATCCGAATGGACCTTCGGCGCGCTACTGCTCGCTGGTTTCTGGGACAAGCGGCTGGGCATCCTCGGCGCAGCCGGTTCGACTGTGATTTTCATAGTAACGGTCTCGACCATTCCCTTTACGCCCGACGGTTGGGATCCCGTAGCCGGATTCCCGGCCATGACTGGCAATGTTCCATTCCTGATGAAGGATATCGTGCTGCTTGCAGCGTCGCTCTATCTCTTGAAGCAGGATCTTTTTCGCGTGACGCAACGATGAACAGGAGTCTCGCGGCTCTCGCGCTTTTCGCCAAGGGCACGGCCGGCCCTAACCAAACCGGCCGGGCGAACGAGTTAACAGAGATAGAGTGGCTATGGTGACCCAGGAGGTTCAACTCAAAGAGCTCGTGCGGCCAAGTGGTCGGTTGACGTTGACATTTCGGGCCTCAATCACCCTCGCGGTGATGGCGTTCATCATTGCTTTGGCAGCCCTGCTAATTGCTATTCAGGTCCGGGCTCTTCATTGGGCAACGAAGGAGGCTGCATCCGCCTATATGGACGCGACGAGCACGAAGGCATCGGGACGCCTTCAGACGGAGATAACCGCCATAGCGTCGTTGGTGCGTGTGCTGGCGACTAGTCCCAGCGTAGCCGGATTAAAAGAGAGTGCCGAGACCGGCCCGGCGATCGCCCTATTGAAGGCCTCATTGCAGGAACTACCCCAAATTGACAGCATCTGTGTCGGCTTTGAGAATGGCGCTTGGTTGCAGGTCCAGCGCATTAGTGACCTGAACGAGGAGCAGCGCGAGAGGTTACGCGCGACACCTCACGCTGACATTGCCATCAGTTCGATCCGCCCCGGCCCTCGGGGCGAACTGCCCATGCGACGCATTTTTGAGGACCAGCAGGGCAACGATGTCGGACAACTGGATCTATGGAAATATGGATACGACGCCCGTAAGCGGCCTTGGTATCACGACACGATCGAAGCCGACCAGTCGCTCGTCTCCTTGCCCTATCTTTCGCCTAGCATCGGCTCACCGGTGATTCCGATTAGCGCCCCACTGCGGGGGAAGGTGCCGGGCGTCGTTGCAGTCAATCTCAAGCTCGATACTTTCAGCGATTTCGTGCAAACGCAGCGGCCCGGAAAGCATGGCATCGTCTTGATCTTCGACTCTGCCGGTTCGCTCATCGCTCACCCCGATTTTGCACGACTCGTTGCCGGCGCGATGACACATCCGTCCCAACCGCAATTGCCCAACATCAAGGAGATCAACTCGGGGGTCGCAGCGGCTGCGTTGCGGGGAGCGCACGGCCGCGAGTATTACGATGGAGATATCCGTGACGACGACGGCAATGATTACCTGTTCAGGTTGGCAAATTTCCCTCTGGGCGAGCCGCACAGCGCGAGCATATTGTTGCTAGGAGCCCAAAGGGACTTTGCCCAGGATATTCGCAGGCTCCAGTTCACGGGACTAATACTTGCAACTATTGCTGCCGCTGCCTTTATTCCCGCCGTTTGGATATTTGGCAGCCGAATGTCTTTATCCCTGAAAGCTTTAACGGCTGAGGCCGTCAAGCTCCAAAATCTGGCTGAGCCTGCATCCAAACCGGTAGTATCACGTATCAGGGAAATTCACGAGCTAGGAAGTGCAATGAGCCTCGCGCAGCGCGCGGTATGGTCGTTCGCCCACTTTGTTCCCAAAAAACTCGTCCAGCGTGTCATCGATAACTCTATCGCTGTGGAGCTTGGCGGAGTCCGAGAGGAGATTACAATCCTGTTCAGCGACGTTCGGGATTTTACGGCCATCGCCGAGTCCGCCGATCCCGATGCTCTTATGCACCAAATGTCGCGCTATTTCTCGGCACTTGCGGAAGCGTTCCTCGCCGAAGGTGGAACAATCGACAAGTTCATCGGCGACGCGATGATGGTGTTCTGGAACGCACCCAATCCTCAGCCCGACCATGTTGAGCGAGCCTGCCGGGCGGCTGTTGCGGCCAGATTGGCTTGCGAAAAGCTCAATTCTCAGTTCGAAACTGAGGGTCTTAAGCCATTCTTCACACGGTTTGGCATTCACGCCGGGGATGCCGTGGTTGGAAACCTCGGCTCGACGGAGCGCATGAATTACACGGCTCTCGGGAATACGGTAAATCTCGCAGCGCGCCTCGAAGGTCTAAACAAGCAGTTTGGCACTACCATCCTCGTGAGTGAAGGCGTCTACCTGCGGGTTTGCCATTGCTTCCAGTTCAGATCCATCGAGTCAGTCGTCGCGAAGGGCATGACAAAGGCAACCCGCATTTTCGAGCTGATCGGGGCGTCGACGTGAAATCAACTTCAATGCTACGAGGTGTCTTGCCAAGATTGTTCGGTTTGTGGCTGGCGTCCGTCGTTTCAGCAGGTCACGCAAGCGAAGACACCATCGAGGTCGGAATTCTGCATTCTTTGTCGGGTACCATGGCGATTAGCGAGTCGGTACTTGAGAAAACCGTTCTCATGTTGCTCCAAGATCAGAACAAAAAGGGCGGCCTGCTCGCACGGAAGTTGGAGCCGGTAATAGTTGACCCCGCGTCCGATCCGGACATGTTTGCAAAAGACGCGAGGGAATTGCTTTCGAAGAAAAAAGTCGCGGTTGTGTTCGGCTGCTGGACATCTACGTCCCGCAAAGCTGTTCTGCCGATCTTCGAACGGCTGAACGGCTTACTCTTCTACCCGGTGCAATACGAAGGCGAAGAGAGCTCACGAAACATTTTCTATACGGGAGCGGCGCCAAATCAGCAGGCAATTCCGGCTGTTCGATATCTAATGAGCAGGGAAGGAGGCCAGGTCCGCAGATGGGTTCTGCTTGGCACCGATTACGTCTATCCGCGCACGACCAACCGAATTCTGAGCGCGTATCTCGCCGAAAAGGGCGTATCGCCAGACGATATTATGACTATTTATACGCCATTCGGCAATTCCGATTGGCGGGGGATCGTCGACAGGATCAAAGCCTTTGGTTCGGAGGGAAAAAAGACCGCGGTGATATCAACCATTAACGGAGACGCTAATACGTACTTCTATAGGGAGCTCGTAGCCCAACATGTGGACGCCAATGAGATTCCAGTCATGGCGTTCTCCATTGGAGAGCGCGAATTGCGCAGCGTAGGCATTGCTCCCGTCGGGCATTTGGCGGCCTGGAACTACTTCCACGCGGTCAACTCACCAGAAAACAAACTGTTCGTGAAAATGTGGGCTGACTTCAACGAGCAAGGAGACGTAATCACAAATGACCCGATGGAAGCCACCTTTATTGGCTTCAGAATGTGGGCGCAAGCAGTTGTTCAAGCGGGCACTACCGATGTGGATGCGGTCCGGCAGGCCATGTACGGTCAGAGAATCAAGGCGCCGAGCGGCTTCGATGTTGTGATGAATTCCAATCATCATCTTTCCAAGCCGGTCATGATAGGCAAAATAAATTCTTCCGCGACTCTTGATGTCATTTGGCAGTCAATCAATCCGGTCCGGGCCGAGCCTTGGAGCAGGTATCTCCCCGACAGTGCAAAGCGTACGGCCGATTGGACCTTTCCTTGGGTCTGTGGGGGCTGCATTGAACCAGCATTCCATGACTGGTGACGGTCCGATCTTTGGTGAGCTACGGAGCGAGCCTCGCCGTTGGATATTGTCAAGTAGAGGTCTGCAAAGGTGATCCAGTCGTGGGGAATAGGATGAGGAGGAACGACATTATGAAACAGTTGAACCAGCTTATTCTTTATGTTTCGAAAACCGCCCCGTTTCGGAGCGGTCTTGACCGTCATTTGATTCGTGCTGCAATGGTTTTTACGTTCTTTGCCTTCAGCATCCAAAAGTGGAGTCAGTACACCGCGGAGATGCTAGTTCCCTTGATCGGCCATAGCCCCGTCGTCTTCTGGCTGCTCCCAGCCTTCGGTGTTCGCGGCGCGGGCTTCTTCCTCGGGACGACCGAAACGATCTTCGGCTCTCTCATTTTTCTTGGCTATTGGAGCCCGAGGCTTGGCATCCTGGGCGCACTTGGGTCGATCGCAACCTTCATCGGTACCACGAGCATTATTCCTTTTCTACCCGATGGCTGGGCCAATGAGGCGGGTGGATTTCCGATCATGACCTTGCCACTCGGCTTCTTGATGAAGGACGTTCTGTTCCTCGCCGCTTCATTTTATCTGCTCAAGCAGGATCTGACACGTGCGGCGGAGTTAACACGCAGTTGATCGCGAGATCCAAGAAAAGAGCCCGTTTACCGAGCGAATCAGTAGAGTTTTCGATCCAACCATGCCTCGAACATCGGTAAGTTGGTTCTACCCGCCATACCTCGACGCCAACCGTGGAAGTGGCATGGGCCCTGATAGTCAAAAGCCGGAAACTGAGCCATCCCGGCAAGATCGGGCTGATCGACGTCGTGCACAACGTCCAGCCCACCGTGCCTGAAGGGCAAAGAGCCGGCGCAGCGCCGACGGTCAGCGTAGTTAGCCAAGCAGCGAGCTCTTCGATCGAGAGTTTCACGTCATCGCCAGGAAAGCCGAACTGTTAGCAGATAACCACTGTGGTCCAGCCTAATGGTGAGGAATGTTTGAATATTCCCTTTGCTGGGAAACTCCGTAATTGCAAAGGACGAGGCTGGGATCAATCTCGACGTAAAGCTGACGCCGGCTCCTTGAAGTCGAACAGGACTGATCTGCTCCGCTGAAATCGTTCGCCGACATCTCGGCAATGCTCCTTTCAGGGCTTGATGATCTGCGCTTCCGCGAACCTGCCTTTCAGTTACGGAGCCTTACCCGGTCGCATTGACCAACGAACACTCAACGATGAAGTCAATTCGCGACCGACGAAGAAATAGGCAAACGGATCAGTCGCTAACTGATTAGAGAATTGCACAAACGGAATCGGTTAGCTTACTGATAAGCGAATATGCAAAACGGAGTCAGTGATCGACCAATAAGCAAATCATACAAATGGAGTCAGTCGAATCGCTGATAAGCTTTCATACGAAACGGAGTCAGTCGGTGCACTGATAAGCAAAGTCGCGAAATGGAGTCAGTCGCAGACTGCTAAGCAAATACGTCAAAGCTTATCAGTTGTTGAATGAGCGCTTCTGGGCGCAAGGCGGCCTCAACTGCATCGCTATGCTCGCCCAACTCCGATACCATCAGCTTAGGCATCCGCGTCCTGGCGGCTCGTCGGGAAACTGTCCAATGATGGGCTCCTAGCGTTTTCCGATCGAGTCTAAATTGTGGCGCCACCGGCCGGTTTGAGGACAGCGCATGAAAAGCATCGTCGTAATCGGAACGGTTCTAGCTTAGTATGCTGCAATCAATGCCCAGGAGCAGCCATCGCGATAACCTTCACGTCGATGGCTGTCGCATTGGAGAACTAGGGCGGCAAATATCCAGACAAACCCGACGGCTCAGTCGACGTCGTCGAGGCGATGTATTAGAATTGTTGCTCCTGCTCATTTGAAGACGCCGAAAATGGCTCCCTCGCGCGCCCGTGTCCGTTTTGCGGTTGCAGCACTTTCGGCTGTCGGCGCGTTTCATGCCGTCGGGCATGCCGCGTCGCCGGTGCCCGACAGAGTGTCTCTCAGCGACTCGACGATTACGTGGAGTACCGTCAAGTACGCGACCAATGCGGAGAACGGATTCGTCAACGGGTCGCTCGACAAGAAGACCATCGTCGATCGCACGTTCAAGGCCCACGTGCTTGAGAACCGTTATCTGAAGGTAACGCTCCTGCCCGAATTTGGCGGGCGCATTCTTTCCATTATTTACAAGCCGACCGGCCACGAACAGCTTTATCGCACAGAAGTAGGCGTGCCTTACGGGATCAAGGGCGGCACTTTTTATTACGACTGGCTGATGGTGTATGGCGGCATCTTCCCGACGTTCCCGGATGCCGAGCACGGCAAGACGTGGTTAAAGCCGTGGGAGTTTAAGGTGGTAAAGGAGACCGGCGGTGAAGTGACGGTATCGATGTCCCTTAAGGACGATTTCGAGTATTCCGCGGCACCGGGGAAGTTTAGGAGGGGCTCAACGGGCATCGAGGCGACTTACTATGTCACGCTGAAAGCCGATCGCGCCGCGCTTGATACGCGTGTGGTGCTGAAAAATCCGCAACCCAAGACGATCACATACGAGTACTGGACGTGCGCGACGCTCGCGCCGGGATCGGACCCGAAAAATCCCAAAGCCACCGGCGGCGCCGAGATCATCGCGCCGATCCAAGCCTATAGCACGCCCGACTGGTCGGCCAGTCTGTCCGACGGCGACAAGAAGGAGGGCATAGGCAAGAGCCGTTTCGAAAAACTGCGCTACTTCAAGAATTGGCCGACGATGGGTATCGCCTACGCGGCGCCCAATATGCAGGCCGGCAATTTCTGGGGCGTGATCAATCACGACAACGAAGAGGGGATCATCCGCATCGCCGACAATACGGTCACACCGGGCCTGAAAATGTGGACGTGGGGATTTCCGTCGTTTACGAACGAAACCGACGCACGCAAAGACCCGAACCCACAGCGGCCTTACGTCGAATTATGGGCGGGCGTGTCGGACGAGTTTTTCCACAGCGCTAAATTTCCCGCACTGGGCGAAGTATCGATTCCGGAAACCTACAGCCCGACAGTCGGCATGAGCAACGTGACGCATGCAAACGAGAACATCCTGATCAATCTTTCGGCCGAGGCGTCCGGCGTGAATCTTCAGTTATTCAGTAGCGAACCGGCCACGCCGTTGCGCGTAATGTTGAAACGCGGCGACACCATATTGTTTAATGAAGGCGTGAAAGCCGACCCAAAAAACGGAAATCGCATTTCCGCGATAATTCCTGCCGGCGGCAACGGCGAACAGGTACAGCTGATAATCACGACTGCGGAAGGTAAGGAGCTGATCGCGGCCGAGACAAAAGTAAAATAAACTCCTGCCGGCACCCGTTTGCGGTGAACCGACGAATGAAAAGCAGCGCTGATCTGCAAAAAACAGGAAACTCAAGTGCTGTGCATCTGCTACTTGGCCACACCAAGCTGGAGAACTCTGTTCGCTATCTCGGGGATCGAAGTGGATGATACTCTGTCGATCTCAGGACAGCTCGAACCGTGAGCACAGCACGAGGGTCACTCTTGCGCGTGTGAGCTTGCGATGGATACGAACGGCCGCTTCCGCGCAAAGCGGCCGTTCATCAACGAACTGGCTGAAGCGCTGATCATCGTGTTCCGGACCGACAATGGTTCTGGTTGTCATGAGAGCGCCTGCCGTGATCCGATACCGATCCGGCGCGCCGTCCAAAGACTGGAATCATTCTGGCCAGCATGGTGTCCCGAAGCACAAAATGGTGGAAAAGCGCCGCCGTCACGTGGAGAGAAATCAGCGCTAGAAGCGACCAAACAAAGAAAACATGAACGTGGTATGTCATCGCGCTGACCGGATGTCCGATGGAAAAGCTAGAGCCGAGACGATCGATGTTCGGCAGCCTAGGAACGGCAGTGCATCCCACCTCTGACGCGACGATCCAGCCGGTCAGTGGCGTCAGCAACATCAAGGCGTAGAGCGTCCAATGCATGGACTCTGCGACGACCGTAGAAATGCGAGAGCCGCCGCTCTCCACCTCGGGCCATGGCAACAGCGTCCGCAGGAAGAGCCTGACAACCACAAGACCCAGCACGGTGAGGCCGGCGTAGGCGTGCGCGACGAATGCCTCCTGGCGCGGACCATTCCCATAGCCGAAATACAGCGCTAGGATCATTGCCAAGGCTGCGGCCCAATGAGCGATGACCGAGGCGATATTGGGCCGTTTGAAGGGTTGGATCATCGGTATCAATGGGTATTTGGGGAGTGAATTGTGCAGCGATTATCGCGTGCGATTTGACAAAAGCGGCCTGCCATCGATCGCGCTGCCCCGCCCCAACCGAGACCCGGCCGCGACGGGTTAGTCCCGTACGCAGGCGGTCTTGTGGTCGAGATCGAACGGCTCTGGCGAATGTGCCGAGCGGCCGTCGCCTCACACTAGGTTGCCTCTTTTCCTTCAAGCTTCTGGGCGAGCCATCGACAGTCAGCAATATAGTGCGGCTTATCGATCGGAGTTTGCTTGAATTTGCTTGAATTTGCGCAAAAATTGCATGATTGAACTTCTCATTGGTCACGAGTTGACTAGGAGCCTCGCGACGGCGCAACGGAAGATTGCGGCCCGCCGACGTAGTGCCAGGCGGATTCTTTCACTAAAGACAAGGCCCACGAACACCGCGCCAAGGTCCGTTCCTGGCACTTTTCGGACCTGACAGGCTCACCTGATCCGTTCTTGAGGGGCAAAGCAGACATCCCCGTTCCGTTACTGGCGATTCGAAGTCCGTGTTCAGTAGCGCTTGACGCCGGCGGTGTGATTTCGGCGATGCGGCCGTACCGACACACGTACTCCCCACGCGTCGCCGAGCGGTGCCTGCGAGGCCATTGTACCCGAAAATCCGCGGCCATCGTTCGAATAGATGGAGAAGGTCGGGTCCTGGGCTGCGGCCGCGGCGGGCTCTGAGATCGCGTCCCATGCCGAGGCGGGCGTCGCAAGGAGCGCGGAAAGAACGAGCGTCGCGCCCAAAAATTTGAAGCTGGTCATGCCATCCGCCTTGTTACTGGCGCGCAACCCATGCGCGTGCTGTCCATTGACATGACTGACAGTTGGGCGTTGGCATTCCCCTCGCGCAGGGGTGGCGCAATCACGCTTCGGCGATCGGCGCGTGATGTCACACAGGATCGGAAGGTTTGCGCGACCCTTCAGGGGCCCCAGGAAGACCGCGCCATCGACGAAGCGCAGCTCCGGCGTCGCAGGAGTAAGCCATGATTGGAAAACCGTCCGCGATGGTTACGATCATTTTGGTAGAGCTTGCTGCCTTGGGCGGCCTAGCGCCTTGCGGCGCAGGATAGGTACACGCTGAAATTGGGCGAGCTCGCGTTTTCTGATTTCAGAGGATCGTCGGCTCCCATGTCCATCGTCGCAACGCCATCTGCCGAACCGTCATCCCATCAATTGATTAGACTGGGGCACTATTCCCCATCCCCATCTCCGCATGGTGCACCTGCGGAAAGAGACTAAGATCTTTATCGCCAAATCCACATTTCAACTTGGACCTTGGCGGTCGACCCGGTATGAACGGGCTACGTTTTCACCCGCACGCCCGGGTGAGGGCAATCGGGGAAGCCAATTCGCTAAACGAAGTAAGTATCTGCTACGCCGTCACCGTGAATTGAAATACGGCCCCCCGCGGTTCATTGGCGCTCGCCCACAATCGTCCGCCGTGCGCTTCAATGATCGAGCGGCAGATCGACAAGCCCATCCCCAAGCCGCCGGGTTTGGTGGTGTAAAAGGACTCGAACAACCGTTCGACGCTCTCGGGTGTCAACCCCGGACCTGAATCCCGCACGGAGACGAGAACCCCAGGGTCGGCCTTTGCGGTGCAGATCTGCAATTCCCGCGGTCCCTCGCTCATTTCGCTTATCGCCTCGATGGCGTTGATGAGCAAATTGAGAATCACTTGTTGCAGTTGAACACGATCTCCTTGAATCGCCGGCAGGCTCTCCGCAAGCTGAGTTTGAGCTGAAATCCCGTTCTTCTCAATTTCCCGGCTGGTCAATGCGATAACCTCCAGGATCACTTCGTTGATCTCCAAGCTATCCTTGTGCGGGGGCGCCTTTTTGACGAGGGCGCGGGTCCGGTCCATAACTTCACCGGCCCGAATGCCGCTCTCCATGATGAGTCCGAGCGCCTCCCGGACCTCCTCTAGATTTGGCGGATGGGCGCCGAGCCACCGCATAGCGGCATCGGCGTAGGTGACTGCCGCCGCGATCGGTTGATTGATTTCGTGCGCAATCGAAGCCGATAATAGCCCCATCGTTGCGACGCGGTTCGCGTGCGCGAGCTCCATTTGCACTTCGCGGTATCGCCGCTCGCTCTCACGGGCTTCTGCTTCCGCCCGCTTACGCTCGGTCAGGTCGAGTACGAAACCGACACCCTCATTCGGCCTTCCGTCGAACAGGGTTGCACCGACCAGCACCGGCACGCGACTCCCATCTTTCCGGAAATATTCTTTCTCATATGGTTGCGCAGTTCCACTCATCTCTAGCTGTGCTGCCCGAAGGTCGTCTGCGCCGCGCCATTCGGGAGGCGTCAAGTCCCTCCAGCTCAAACGGCCAGCGATAAGATCGCCGCGGTCATATCCTATGATGCGCAGATAAGCGTTGTTGGCATCAATGATCCGACCGTCGGCACACCACTTAAAGATGCCTATGATATCGATGTCGACCAGCCGTCTTATCTTCGCCTCGCGGTCCTGCAGATCATCATAGAGACGGATGTTCTCCAATGAGATCGCCGCCTCGGATGCTAAAAGTTTGAGGACGACGATCCGGTCGGGCGTGAAGACGTGCGGGGCCAAGTTGTTCTCAAGGTAAAGCACCCCAACCAGTCTGGTTTCCTTGAGCAGCGGCACGCAGAGAATTGAACGTGCGTGATGCCCTTGAATGTAATCGTCGGCGGAAAACTGTTTATCGCCTGCGGCATCGTGCAGAAGAACGCTCTCTTTCTTCCGAACGACGTAGTGGAGCACCGACAGTGGAAGATCCGCAGCGGTTACGCTCCCTTGCCGCGGACCGACTGCCACCGTATCGCTGCTTGTCGTGGCTTCCGCCTGTATTCGATGCTCGTCGTCTCGCGCAAGGATCAAGAGACCTCGCTCAGCACCCGCGTGCTCAACTGCTGTACGCATGAGCGTGTCGATCAGCTTCTCTAGGACGATCTCGCCCGATATGGCTTGTGAGAGTTTTATTACGGTAGCAAGGTCCAAATGCTCGGCGGGTGTCAGGATCGTGCTCGTCGAATCGGGCAGGGGCTTCTTATCTCTGAGGTGCGGATACAGCATGTCGAGTTGCCGTACCTTGCCATCGGCCCCCCATTGCAGATAGCAGTCGCGGGCGTCCCGCAAATACGTGTCTGCAATTTTGTCGAAGCCACGTGCCTTGTAGAAGCGGGACGCGAGTTCGTTGGCGAGCGCCTCATTGTGGACAAAGCCGTTTGCTCGCGCCGAACGGATGGCCTGCTCGTAGAGCCGCTCGGCATCGAGCTCGCGGCCTTCGATCCGAGCGATCTCCGCACCCACCAATGCGGCACGGTTTTCGAAATTCTCCGGACAATTCTCCTCCCACACCTGGAGCTGCCTATAGTGATTTGCCAGAGCTTCAAAATGCTGCTGTCTCCGGTCGAAAGATGCGGGATCCCAGCATGCCGCGTGAGAAAGCGCGCTATAGAAGTGAAATTCTGCCGTTTCGAATTGTGATGGTGATGTCCAAAGCAGCCGTTTCGCCCTCAATGAGGCATCGAGGGCCGAAGCATAATCTCCGGCAAAGAAGCGGGCTTGTAGTTTTCGGATCAAATACCAGCACTCAGCCTCCGCCACAACCAGACCACTTGAAAGATGTTGTTCAAAATGAAACTCATCGAATTGCTCATCGTTGAAAACGCCGAATTTCGCGGTCAACCCGCGGAGGCTCAGGATTAGTCTGAGCTGGGCCGTGATGTCGTCGACAATGAGACCGAAGCCAAGCTTCCGGGCAAACTCGAGTCCCTTCTCGGCTTCATATTGCACCTCCGCGAGCTGATCTCCGGCCGCCAAAAGATTTGTGACTAGGTGGTTGCAGCTATAGGCCGCGAAGGTAAGGTCACCGATTTCGTTTGCGGCATCGAATGCGCGACGCACCAGATTACGGCCGGCCTGGACATGTCTCGCCCAGGGGATGACCATATTTCCAAAACACATATAGGTTCGAGCCTGAAAGCGCTTCAATCCATGTTTTTCGACCAACTCATAGCCGAGTCGGCCGAAACGGAAGCCATCCTGATAGTTGTTGAATCGCGGTCCAGCAATGACGGCAAGCCATACATATGCAAAACATGACCCGTCGCTATTGCCGTGCTCGAGGCTGAGATTGACCATATGGCAAATGACAAGCGAAGATAGGTTTTCGTCGGTAAAATATGCCGCCGACATGACCTTTGTCAGAACATCCATCGTCGAGAGAGAGGCGGTGTCGCTCATTAAAGGGAGCTCGGTAAGGGCATCGATCGCGCGCCTTCCGAGCAGCGACCAGATCCGATCGTATTCCTGTAGCACGTCCTCGTATGTTGGGTGCGGCGACCATTCGACGCCTACATGTCGCAGATAGTTAAGGCAGACTGCAACTGCGCGATCGCTCTGATCAAGTATCGTATACAGATCAACCTGCAGACACGTGATGATCGCTAGTTCGATCGTGTTTGCGGCGCGTGATGAAAGCATCGTCAAGCGATCCGCTGCCGCCGCCGACTGGCCAGAGAGAACCTCGCATTCGGCTCGGTCCAATTCCAAAGTGAAAATGAGCTCGCGCCTGCGCTCCCAGGCATCGTGGGCCAACAATGCTCTGCCGGCAATGAGATATCCAAGCGCTGAGGTGTAGGCCGTGGATGCCTTGGCACGCTTGCCTGCGATCAGGTTGAGCTCGGCCACATGCTCGCGTTCGTCTCGCGAAGTGATCATTGTTGCGCCGCGGTTGAGCTGATTGACAATATCGAAGATCGCTTTCTCTCTCTGCTCTGGAGGGATATGCGTCACTAGCAGCCGCCCTATTTGAAGATGAGCTTCCGTGCGCGACGGTTTCGAGATTAGGGAATATGCTGCTTCCTGAACACGGTCATGTAGAAACTTGTAGGAAACTGTCGAGCGAAAGATGAGGCCCGCTTGGACCGCTTCCCAAAGCTTGTGGTGCATTTCCTCCTGCGTCTCCTGGTAAACCATCATAAGCAGGGCGAATTCCGCGTTGTTGCCCAAACAAGCGAGTTGCTGCAAGGCGTTCTGGGTTTCGACGGCTAGCCGGCTCAACTTTTCTACCATAAGGTCCACCACATTATGGGTGTAGCCCTTAGCGTGAATCTGAGCCAACTCCCAGGACCATCGAGAATCGCCATGATCGAAGTTGAGTAACCCCTCGTCGGCAAGCGAAGAAATAAACTGAATAGCGAAAAATGGATTGCCGTTAGTTTTTTCGTGGACCAATTGTGCCAACGGAGCCGCGCGCTCAGGCTCGCAGCGGAGAGTATCCCCAATGAGCTGTTCCAGGTCCTCACGGACCAGCGGTGTGAGGACGATCTCCTGCACTGCCGCTCCAGTTTTTCGAATCGTTTCGAGCTTGCGCATCAGCGGATGGGTGGAATCGACTTCGTTGTCTCGATAGGCGCCAATTAACATCAGGTGCTGCACATCCGGCTGAGTCAGCAGGTCCTCGAGCAAATCGAGCGTTGCCGCGTCGAGCCACTGCAAGTCGTCGAGGAAGAGAGCAAGCGGATGCTCCGGTCGTGCGAATACGCTGATGAATCGCCGGAACACCACCTGGAAGCGGCGCTGCGCGTCCTGTGGCGGAAGAATAGGGACCGGCGGCTGTTCTCCTACGATGAGGTTCAGTTCAGGGACGAGACCGACAATGAGCAGTGCGTTCGGGCCGAGTGCCTCTTGAAAAGCGTCGCGCCAGACGCGCAGCTCGGGTTCGCTCTTGCTTAGGAGGGAACGGACAAGGCTCTGAAACGCTTGGGCCAACGTGGCATATGGGATGTCACGCTTATACTGCTCGAACTTACCCGAGGCAAAAAGGCCGCGCGACGGAACAAGCACCTTGTGCAGCTCATTGACGACAGAGGACTTACCGATTCCGGAATAACCAGAGACGAGCACCAATTCCGGCCTGCCACTCGCTACGACGCGGTCGAAGGAGGCAAGCAGAGTCTCGGTTTCGGATGCTCGCCCATACAGTTTCTCGGGAATCAGTAGCCGGTCTGGCGTGTCGTGCTCGCCAAGCGGAAATTCGCCGATGTGGCACCGAGTTTCCCATTCGGCAAGGCAGCGTCGCAGATCACTCTCGACGCCGGCCGCCGTCTGGTAGCGTTCCTCAGCCGTCTTGGCGAGCAACTTCATGATGATTGCGGAGACGGGAGTCGGAACATTCTCTAACCGCTCGCTTGGCGGTGTCGGCTTTCTCGCGATATGGCAGTGAACCCATTCCATGGGATCGGAAGCCGTAAACGGAAGACCCCCAGTCAGCATTTGGTAAAGCGTGACTCCAAGTGAGTAGAGATCGCTCCGAGAATCGATCGAACGGTTCATCCGCCCGGTCTGTTCTGGCGCCATGTAAGCGAGGGTTCCGGCGAGGAATTCGGGGAGATCGGCTGACTGGCGCTCGCGCGGAAGGCGCGAAGCGATACCAAACCCGGTCAGCCAAGTTTGGCCGGTCACGGAATTGACAAGGACATTGGTCGGCTTGATGTCCTTGTGAACGAGACCACCTTTATGTAATCGGCCAAGCGCGGCCGCTAAGGCGACCGCGAGGCGCAGGAATGTTTTAATCTCCATGCGCGGACCGATAAGGCGGTCAAGCGGCTCGCCCCCCGGGTCCTTAAGCATGAGTATAGTCTGCCCGCGCTCGCGCACGAGCTCCAACGGTCGCGCCGCCCATGCATCGTCCAAATCGTCCTTAACCTCATATTCATGCGTGAGACGATTGAGGCTGCCGGGCGTCGGGTGCTCCGCGACCGGAAGCATTACCAGGACAGATTGCCGATCGCCATTGGCACAGGGGCGCCATCTTCTGCAGAAGAGGCGTTCGCCGTCCTCCCACAACACCTCGGAGCCAATATCGCCATTCCCGCTGAACCAAGAGGAAGGGTCCATCTGTCAACTCCGCGGACAGGCCAAGCCGGCGCCGGCCCGCCGTATATTCGGCGTGGCTCGTGTCCGCGCTCGTGATGACCGCCAGAATAACGCCACGTCACGCTCAACGCTTGCGTGTCAATTAATCTCCCTGCTCGATGCCGTCTGTGCGCGCAAGGCAACTTGAATTGAAAGGCCGCGCCTTTTGACTGTGTTCCCGGTGGCCCACTGCGCCCGATGACGTCGCTCCCTCACTTGCCATCCGCATCACTGGCGTTAAGAATTCAATCTTCGAGCTCCCAAATCAAGATCGGAATGATGTTGTCGTCAACTAGGCGCTAGATCTTTGATCATTCCAGTTCAATATCAGGGTTCGATTTCCACTCGTCGTGCTGAACAGTGATCTCATATGTCCTGCGAAAGCTAGAAACGCGGTTGCGCCGTTCTGTCATGAAATATCAAGGTCTCGCTGCCTTCGTTCTTGCCAAGAGCGGTCGGGTAGGGCCCTGAAATCCATCCGGGCGTGGTGAGCAAACTAACGGGTAACATCGCACCTCCCTCGTCAAAAACGCCGGGCGCATCGAATTTTTGCTCGGCCAGCTCATACGAACTGAAGCGAAATCCTCCTCTTCGACCTAATCCATCCGAACGTCCATCTTATTAGAAAACGCCGGCGGTCGCCCAAATTTGAACCTGCATCGGCGTCCAATTTTACCTCTTTGAGCGACGAGTCTGAGTGGTAGCGCTCGCGCGTCGGCAGGTTCGTCTGTATACCTAAGGCGCTATCGCCGCGAGCGACAAGCAAGAACACTCGGCGGCGCGAGCCACTGCGGTCGGTTCACAGGCTCCTCTCCGATTTCCCAACAGGTGACGGGGGTATGGAAAGCGCGCTGAACGCCACCTTCGAAGTCCTGACCTTTGGGGCCGTCGTCGTCCTCGTGGTATTGGGACTCGGCATCATCGCCGGAATGATGGGCATCTTCAACTTCGCCCATGGCGAGTTTGTTTTGCTCGGCGCCTACACCACATATCTCGTTTATAGCTTTGGGGCGCCGGTTTGGCTCAGCATGCTCGCGGCGCCCCTTGTGGTGGCGGCCATTGGCTTTGTTCTCGAGCGCCTTGTTATCCGACGCTTTTATGCCGCTCCCGTTGCCGCCATGCTCGGAACCTACGCGCTCGGCCTTATCATTCGGGAGGGCGTGCGCAGCCTCATCGGCTCGGTGCCGGAGCCGATCGTCGGCTCGCTCGCTGTCGGGGACGTCCAACGCTCGCGTTGGCGGTGCGCCATCGTCGTTATCACCGCCCGTGGTGACGATCGCCAGCTACCTGCCGCTAACCCGGACCTCCTTTGGGCTGCGCGTCCGCGCGGCACTCGAGAATCCGTCTCTCGCCCGCGCGTCCGGCATCTCAACCAACGTTCCTCTATGCCGTCACTTTTACGTTCGGCGCGGCCCTCGCCGGCCTCGCTGGCGCACTGGTAGTTCCGATGTTCTCGCTTTTTGCCGATCTCGGCATCCGCTTCCTCATCCTAGGCTTTTTCGCGATTATGCTGGGAGGCATCGACACGTTCGAAGGATAGCTGGCGGGCGCCGCTGTAGTCGGCGCGCTGAGCGCGGCGCTACCCTGGGTAGTAGCGCCGGTGCTGGCCGATATCTTGATCCTCGTCATCGTTATCGTTTTCGTCAAACTTAAGCCGGGAGGACTGATTGCGAAAAGGAGAATATGAACCATTGCAAGCAAATTAACGTCAGCGGCATCTCTTCCTTGACGGGCCGGCGGCGGTTTCTACAGAACACCGCCTGGATGAGCGGGGTGCTCGCGACGGGCATCAGCAGCTGGGCCATTCGACCTAGCTCAGTGAATGCGGCGGCGGCACCGATCAAGGTCGGTATCGCTACCGACCTCACTGGCGCCATTGCCTATGAAGGCATAGCCAATGCCAACGTCGCCAAGATGGTGGTGAAGGACATCAACAATGCCGGCGGCATTCTGGGTCGCCCGATTGAACTCTTTATCGTAGACACGGCCTCCAACGAATCGGTCGCCGTCGCCAATGTTCGGAGACTCATCCAGCGCGACAAGGTTGACGTCGTGCTGGGTGGCATCACCAGTTCGATGCGCAACGCCATCAAGGATGTTATCGTCACGCACGGGAAGACGCTCTATATTTATCCAGAGCAATACGAGGGCAAGGAATGCACGCCCCACATCTTTTGCACTGGACCGACCCCGGCGCAGCAATGCGACCAATTCATCCCCTGGCTAATAAAGAACGGCGGCAACCGCTTTGCGCTCCCGTCCGCAAATTACGTGTGGCCGCACGTCCTCAATGAATATGCCCGCAAGGTCATCGAAAACAACGACGGTGAGGTGATTTTCGAGGAGTATTATCCGCTCGACCAAATAGAATACGGCGCTACCGTCAACAAAATAATGACCAACAACGTCGAAGTGGTGTTCAACACCATTATCGCGCCTGGCGTAGGACCTTTCTTCAAGCAGCTCTACCAAGCCGGCTTCAGCAGGCGCGGTGGCCGTCTTGCCTGCGTCTTTTTCGACGAGAATGCCCTCAACATTAACGAACCCAACGAAATCGAAGGGCTGGCCAGTTGCCTCGACTATTTCCACGCAGTGACAGCCGAAGATCCGGCCAGTGCAAGGATCCAGGCGCAATACGACAAGGAATTCCCCGGCAAAATCTTTTTTGCGGCAGGAAGCGCTGCGACGGGCATGTATCGGGGCCTGAAGCTGTGGGAATTGGCGGTGAAGGAGGCGGGCAATCTCGACCGCGAGAGTGTCGCCGCGGCGCTCGACCATGCAAAAATCAGCGAGGGACCCGGCGGACCTGCCGAAATGGTGCCGGGTAAGCGTCACTGCAAGATGAACATGTATACGGCCGTTGCCAAAAACGGAAATTTCGAGATTGTCGCGCGCAGCGAGGGTCTCGTCGATCCGAGGGAGTGCTGAACGCTGGCTGACAACACGGCAGCAGCGCCGTCGAGTATCACCGGCTCGCGCCGCAATCGCCGGCGGCAAGTGATTCCCATACTCGAGATCGTGCTCCTTGTCGTGTTTGCGGCGGCCCCAATTATGCTTGAGGACTATCTCACTGTCTTCGTTACGCGCGTCTTCATCCTCGCGCTGCTAGCGCTTAGCTTCGATCTCGCGTGGGGGTACTCCGGCATCATGAGCTTCGGGCAGGCTCTGTTCTTCGGGGCGGGGGGATACGGCGTGGCCCTTCTGGCTCGCGACCTCGAAATTGCGTCAAGTCTTGCCCGCTGCGCTTGCCGTCGGCCTGATTTCTTCGTTTGCCGTCGGCGCGCTCCTGCTGCTCGGGCGCAATCCGCGGACAACGATCTTCGTCGCGTTGGGCACCCTCACCGGCTCCTATATGGCCGAGCGGTTGGCGCGCGGCTGGTACTATATCGGCGGGGCAGAATGGCATCCCTTCCATCCCACCGATGACAGCCGGTGGCTACGAATTTTGCCGAGGGCGCTGCTATTATTATCTCGCCTTCGGCGTGCTTGTGATCGTCTATCTGGCGGCCACACCGGTCGGGCGAGCATGCGGCGGCCTCAGCCTCAAATTCCAGATCACCAGCGTGCTCCCGGCGCTTACAGTGTACGACAACGTGCTTCTTGCGCTGCAGGCGCAAAGCTCGATTGCCAGCCTAATCTTTTCGCGTACGCGTGAATCGCTTCATGAGCATGTTATGCACCTGCTCGCACAGTTTCACCTGGCTCAGCGGTGCGCGGAGCGAGCAGCCGCCCTAATCCATGGCCAGCAGCGATGGCTCGAAATCGCTATGCCTCTCGCGTGCACGCCGCACCTGCTCTTGCTCGACGAGCCGACTGCCGGGATAAGCCTAGAGGAGCGACGCATCACGGCGAGTTGCTAATGCCGATCAAACGTCACAGCTCGCTGGGGATCGTCGAGCACGACCTCGATTTTATCCGCAATATTTGCGATGTTCTCACTGTCCTCGACCAAGGCAAGGTCATCGAAAGCGGAACAGTCAGACATATACAGAGCGGCCGGAACGTGCAGGAGGTCTATCTTATTCCTGTCTGAGTTGGCGTTTCTCCAAGTCCGCGACCTGTGCGTCTCATACGGCGTTAGTCAGGTGCTGTTCGATGTAAGTCTGGCGACGCCAAGACATGGCGCCATAGCGGTACTTGGTCGGAACGGCGCCGGCAAATCGACGTTGGCAAAGACAATTGTCGGCGAACTCGCCCCCCGCCGGTAGCATCGCCCTGAATCGTCAGGACATCACGCGGCTGCCGACCGAACGTCGAATTCATACAGGCCTAGGCTACGTGCCGCAGGAGCATTCGGTCTTTAACCGACTGAGTGTGCGCGAGCACCTTGAGGTGGGTGCGCTCACGAACCGAGACCGGTCAGCGATCGATCAGGTGCTCGCCTGGTTCCCCAAGCTCGACGGCTCGATCAGCCACACTTTCTGGTGGGGAGCGCAAAATGCTGGCGATCGGCCGTGCCATCTCGTCTAGTCCCAAGCTCCTACTGCTCGACGAGCCGACTGAGGGCTTGTGGATCGGTGTTGTGGAGGAGATCGCCGAGTGTTTGCGAAATCTTGTCAAAGATATCGCTGTCGTTATTGTCGCGCAGCATCTCGAGCTCGCGCTGGGCGTAGCGGACTACGCTTATGTCCTCGATCGAGGTCGAGTCGCTCCTGAGGATCGATCGGCTGCCGTGCGCAAAGATCCAATGCTTCTACAGCTTCTCGCGCCCTAAGCGAACGTCGCGTTGCAGCAAGTTATGACAGCGTCAATGTCCTGCAGCGCAAGCCCAGCAATATAGCGAAAGCTTCCAGCGATCTGGGTGAGCTCTGAGATAGCGAGTTAGTTCAACGTCGGGCGGATCAAGCGCGAGGTGATCGAGCCCTGCTTGGCTCGATACAAGGGGCCGCCTCATCAAAACGACGGGCGATGGCGTGCTCGCAGACCCCGCCAACCATAGGCGAGCATCGAAAAGGCTCGATGCTAAAATTTACCAGTCCGGTCGCGGCTAGCGTGTTTGATACCCGCAAGTCCGTGTGGGCGAGACTGCTATGGCTCAGAAGCGCATTCAACGAAGGTTAGCCGCCATCTTGGCCGCCGACGTCGTGGGCTACTCCGCGCTCATGGAGCGAGCGGAGGAAGCCACCTACGCCGAGGATGAGCATGGACGCAGCACTTGAGCGTCAAAGCAGCGGAAAGCGGCGACTCGAATTCTCAACGGGGGCTATGGAAAGTCGCGGCTGGACACTGGTGGAAAACGAAAATCGCAAGTTGATAAAGCGTGCCAGGCGCGTCGATGCTCTGCGGCGGCTGACGAGCTTGAGGTTGCGGTCGCTTGCAATAACTGGGACCTACAACTCACTAAATCGAGGAATTGCCGACCTCGCATGAATAGGACCAGCTATAGCGGCCGCCCGACCACGTGGTGCAGTGTTTCAATTGACGCTGCGCTCGCTCGTGTCCGGCAGGGGAAATAGGGTGTGACATTCACGTCGCGATGTATGACCGTATCATCTGCTACGTGGCCTTAGAAGGTCCCTTGGGCCTGCTCAGTGCCGCTTGCAGACAGTCAGCCACACGGCTCCCCTGCAGGTCGAGCGGTTTATGCAGGAAACAGACGGCCCCCGCGTTCATTGCTTTCGTTCGAACGACGTCGTTCGGGTAGGCAGTTATGAAAATAATGGGTATGTCGAAACCCAACTGAGATAAACGTTCCTGAAGCTCGAGGCCGCCCATATTCGGCATTTGTACGTCCGCAATCAGACAGCGAGTTTCTTTCACCCACGACGATCGCAAATACGACTCAGCGGAGGCAAATGCACGGCCTGTGAGCCCGAGTGATTTCACGAGCTTCTCTATAGCCCCGCGAAACAAATCGTCGTCATCCACGATCGATATGATGGGAACCTCTGCCAACCGTTCGTTCCGCCATCGGTAGAGAAGCACACTGCCCACCACAGGGTGCCACGACCCGGTCATTCGGGATATACTACCTGGGTTTTAGTTTTCCTATTGTTCTTGCCCCCGAATTCCGAGGTTCTCGGCAATGAGCACCAGGTCGGCCAGTGATTTCGTGCCCATCTTTCGCATCACATGACCACGGTGAATCTTAACGGTCATTTCGGTTATGCCGATTCTGAAAGCCACCTCCTTGTTCATAAGGCCGGCTGTCACCAGCGCCATAATTTGACGCTCACGAGGTGTCAGCGACTGAAACCGGGCTTGGATATCCAAATTGGACTGCTCTTCTCTACGATGCTTCAGATCGCGTTCAAGAGCCCGGGTCACGGCGTCAAGCATCTCCTGGTCACGAAACGGCTTTGTTAGGAAGTCGACTGCGCCGGCCTTCATTGCCTTGACCGACATTGGAATATCCCCATGACCGGTAATGAAGATGATGGGTATCTTCAGCCCTAATCGACTTAGTTCTGCTTGCAGGTCGAAGCCGCTCAGCCGAGGTAGTCTGACATCTAAGACCAAGCAGCTGGGGACGGTAGGTAGTGGATGTTCCAGTAGTTCCGTTGCGGATGCGAACGTTCGTACGCTCAGTCCGACCGAACGAAACAAACTGCTGAGTGCGCCGCGGGCGAGCGGATCATCGTCGATCACAAGTACAGTTGGCTCGTCCGCAGCTGGGACGGTTGAAGCAGTAGGCTCGCCTTTTTTCATAGCGCGAGTTTCCGTTTCACATAGGGAAAGTTCCGTTTTGACCGAAGTTCATGGTCATTGTACCAAGACCGTGTGCTAGTCTATGGACGCGTAAGTCGCTCGCGCCCTTCGTTTCAAGCGAGAAGCAATTGACAGGGCGTAGTAACTCGCAAGCGCCGGCAAATAAGCCTGCAACTGCCTCCGAATAGGAGAGGGCCATGTAGTGGACAACAATCGCGACCGTAGCTGCGAAGGTCCATGCTGCGAACGCGGTTCGGCCGAAGCTCGGCAGTTTTTCGATACTAGAATTGTGCCGGACAACCAATCGGTCTCTGATCATCACAGCGCCGATCGGTGTAACGAGGGCCCCCAGCAAGTTTAGCCAGTCGAGAAACAAGCTCCAGACTCCCGCAATGCCTGCGATACGCCTTTTCTCACAGAGGCGTGACCGATTATAATGCTGTCGGAAATCCGAGGGCAACGTATTTAGCGGACAGTTCCGATCCGCACGGCTCCAATTTACTACGCGTTGCGAGAAACTTCTTGGGTCCAATCGATGAGTGGACCCGTGGGCCCAAGGCCCCCGGTGCAAAGGATTTGTGCAGGCCGTCACGTTGACCTCGGGAACTCCGATCCACTCCAGGTTATTTCCGTTTCGATTGTTTTGTTGATTCTGTTCAGATTTTTTTTCAGCACCTCCGGGAGGAATGGGTTGCCCGCCAGGTAAGATAGCGGCCAGTTTGGGGAAGATCGCAAAAGCCAGCTTCTCGAACAGGCCGCTCGATAGCGTGCCTGAATGTTCTCTCTGAATTGTGAGGGCAGCGAGGTCCTGAAGGATGCGGCAATCTGTGGGCACGTCTGCGCTTTAGGGGTGCGTCCACATCTGACCCCGCACAGCCAAGTCCCAGTTCGAATGGGTTCTGGCATGCCACGGCGGGCTAAAAAGAGACTTTAACAAATTATCAACGACCGTGCCAGCCCCTCCAAGCGGCTCCACGAAGGATAGTAGCAGGCCTTCAATGGTGCATCCAGTGTCGACTTTCCGGTAGTAAGATGTACGCTATCGCGAAAGTTGGATCGGAACGCTTCGATTCATTGGTTGGGCGGTTCTGTTATGATCAATCGCTGCCGTTCAAGGGAGACGCCCGCAACAAGGCCCTTCGGACCCGAGTAGGATATGCGCCTGCTCTGTGCTAGATTCATGCTACGTCGCACGGGCAGAACCGACGCGCGTCGAAAGGAGATTGGCATGTACTTGAGGACAAGCGTGAAGGTAAAATAGTCTCTGCGCGGATACTGGACACGAGATCAGCTACAAATGACTCGTTTGAAGTCCAAGTCGAAGAAGAAAACGCGGACGGTAATCGGACGCTCAAATGCAGCGCGCCAAAGAGAGCGATATTCCAAGACTAAGATTGTGGTCGATGATCGCCACGTAGATTCCTCTAAACTAAGCGGAATTCGGCAGGGCCAAGGGGAGTCCTGGGACCAAGGCAGCCTGACGCCCGAGCGGATCCACAGCGTAAAGAAAAACATTGTGGCTCAACGACGAGCCCAACGTCGTCGCATGGGCGAGGTTAGAACCGCTTCGGAAGCCCTTTCGCACGAAATAGACCAGTATAAACAAGTCCTGGACCGATCGCGGTTGCACCTCGAGGTCCTGCATAAATTGCCCGCGGTCGCATGGACAGTTACGCGGCATGGCAGCTGCGACTTTGTGAATCAATTCTATGTGGATGCGACCGGCCTGTCGGCGGATTATTGCACGGCGCCGCTCAAAACGTGGAGAAAGACTCCCAGCGATCTTCCGCCTTTTCTTTCCGTTTTGCATCCGGACCATAAGGAACGTGTGTCCCATATATTTTGGGACGGCGTCCGATCAGGCGGAGGCTGGACGTTTGAGGCACCATTTCTTCATGCAGACGGCTCCTATCATTGGCACTTTGACCGTGCGGTCCCGGTGCGAGACGCCCAGGGCAAGGTTCTCCGGTTCGTCGGCTCTAGTTCCGATATCCAGGAGTTGAGGTCGGAGAGGGACTCGCTGGTGGACAGGGAGAGGCGCCTTCTCGCAATCATCGATGGTAGCCCCAACCCGATCTTTCTTAAGGACCCTGATGGTCGCTTTTTGCTGGTCAACAGAGAATTTGAAAGGATCACCGGCGTCTCCCGCGATCAGATTATTGGTAAAACTGAGGATGACCTATCTAAATTGCGCGAAGCGGGCGCGCTTCGAACGAACGATCGAGATGTGCCCCGGTCGGGCGAGGTGATGCTCGAGGAGCTTGCTACAACCGATATAGGTCCACGCTGGGGCGCAGTTCGGAAGTTCTCAATCGTCGATGGGGACGGTCGAATCTATGCGACCGCCCACATCACGACGGATGTCACAGCACGCAAAAAGGCGGAGGAACACCTCCGCCTGGCCGAGGACCAAACGCGGTTGATCTTGGATTCCTCCCTCGACGCTGTCATCACGATTGACGCGCGTGATACAATTACCGGCTGGAGCAAAAGCGCCGAAGACATATTTGGATGGTCCTGCGAGGAAGCGGTCGGCAAGCGCATCGTGGATACGATCATCCCCATGCAGTATCGCGAGGCTCATTTGCGAGGGTGTGAGCATTTTCTCGCTACCGGCGAAGGCGCGATACTAAACAGACGCGTCGAGATAGCGGCGCTCCATAGGGCTGGACATGAATTCCCCGTCGAGCTGACTGTCACTGCTATCCGGCTGGAATCTTGGCACTTCACCGCCTTCGTGCGCGACTTGACGGATAAGCGACGAGTAGAGGAGGCGCTCCGCGAAGCGCGGGAAGAGCTGACCCGGGTGACCCGTCTTACCGCGATGGGGCAACTGTCTGCGTCCATCGCTCACGAGATCAACCAACCTCTGACCGCCGTTGCGGCCAATAGCGATACGTGCCTCTACTGGTTGAGCACGAAGGAGCCGGATCTCGCCAAAGCGAGGGCAGCTGCCCAGCGGTTGGCTAAGGACGCGCGGCGCGCGAGCGAGATAATCGCCCGCATTAAGGCGTTGATGAACAAAACCCCGGTTGAAAAGGCCCCGCTCGATATTATGGACGCGATTCGTGATGTCATGAAGCTAACGCAAGGGGAATTTCGCAAGCATCGCATTACGACGCTTGCGGATCTGCACGACTCGGTTCCGCGGATCAACGGCGACCGTGTCCAATTGGAGCAAGTCATTCTGAATCTCGTATTGAACAGTATCGACTCAATGATGCTTGTGGAGGATCGTCCAAGGACCCTTTCGATAAGATCTCGGGTGCTGGATGACAGAATGGTTGAGATCTCATTCCACGACACTGGCGTTGGACTCGATTCGACCGTGGTCGATCGACTCTTCAATGCGTTCTTCACAACGAAACACAATGGAACGGGTATGGGCTTGGCAATTTGTCGTTCGATAATCGAAGCCCACGACGGACAGATTTCGGCGACCCCGGGCGCTCCATTTGGAGCAGTTTTCCAGTTCAGCTTGCCCACTGCAGATGGACCATGAATGAAAGTGACCAGCCCATCGTTGCCGTCATAGACGACGACGAATCCGTCCGCGAAAGTTTGCGTGGGCTTCTGGAAACGATCTCCTTGCAGGTCGCGCTCTTCAGGTCAGTTGAGGCGTTTTTGGGCGCCAACCCTCCGGTACTACCGAGCTGTATCGTTCTGGATGTTAGACTTCCAGGAGCAAGCGGGTTCGAGCTGCAAAAACAGCTAGTCGCGGCTCACGTCGATACGCCGATTGTATTCATCACTGGCCATGGCGATATCCCGATGTCGGTGCGAGCCATGAAAGCAGGCGCAATAGAGTTCTTGTCAAAACCTTTCCGGGAGCAAGAGCTACTCGATGCGGTACGCCAAGGGATCGAACGCCACCGTGCGCGCGCCGCGCAACGACGCGCTTGGGCGCAAATCCACGAGCGATTTGCGGTCTTGACCGATCGCGAAAAGGAAATCATGGCCTTGCTTGCAGGGGGACGCGTAAGCAAGCAGATTGCCGGCCAACTTGGCGTCAGCGAAGTGACTGTCCGCGTTCATCGTAGCCAAATCATGCAAAAAATGGGCGCGCGCTCGCTGACGGATTTGGTACGAATTGCGGACCGGCTCAAGACGGATGACGAAAACCCCTTGGACCCGGTCGCTGAAGGCCCCTACGATGGGCCGCCTCGCACGAGCCGCACGGTGAAGCGCGTCACAAGGAAACAGAAAGGTCGCGGCAATCTCGCGAAGTAACTTTCTGACTATCCCCGGGTAACCCATTGATGTGATTGTGGTGCGTTCCTCTCCGAGCCCATCACAAGACTTAGATGGCTCCTCCATCTGGCGACACATTTTGCCCGGATTGCCTCAGCTTCGCATCGCGCTCCCAATGAGTCCGCTGCCAGGCCCATGGGTCCGCGCCAGCTGTGGATGAACTGAGGCCGGCGTTTTGCTTATGGCCGGATAAGCGAAGAGGCGCAGCCTCTGAACTCGATCGTAGTTTGCCTAAACGATACGAAAGGACTTCCCTTTCATTGTTTATTTGCGACTACAAAATGGTAGGGGCCGAAAGCCGGCTGTGCGAGTTAAGCTACGCCAATTAAGTCAACAGCCGCGAACATGGAGAACTCCGTTGAATACACTGGAGCTAGTGGCAATCGTAGATGACGACGAGAACGTTTTGATAGCGATGCAGGGACTCGTCGAAACATTCGGTTACCGAACTGCTGCCTTCGGATCAGCGAACGAATTTCTGACGTCGGATGCGATAAATGAAGCCGGCTGTCTGATTGTCGATGTGCAAATGCCTCAAATGAGCGGGATCGAGCTTTTTCATACGCTCATGGCGACCAGATATCCGATGCCTGCGATATTCATCGCGGCCAATCCGAATCCCAAGGCTGAAAAGCGACTGCTCGAAGAAGGAGCAATCGCCTATTTGGCCAAACCTGTTCGAACGGAGGCCCTGCGTGCAAGCCTCCGTATGACATTGTATCGACTACCAGGGAGTGACAGTCATGACAACGATTGGCGAAACTGCCCGCCGCATCAGCACCGCTGAAGTCATTGTTGAGCCCATCGTCTACGTAGTTGACGATGATTGCCTCATCCGTGGGATGCTCAGCAGCCTGTTTCGATCGGTTGGCTTGCAGGTTCGGTTATTTGAGTCCGCTCGAGAATTGTTGCAATCTGAACTGGACGATGCTCCCAGTTGTCTGGTTCTCGATATCAGAATGCCTGGTCTGAGTGGCTTTGATCTTCAAGCTGAATTAGCTAAATCCAATATTAGGATCCCAATTATCTTTCTGACCGGGCACGGGGATGTTTCAACGTCGGTAAGGGCGATGAAGGCTGGCGCGGTCGACTTTCTGACCAAGCCTTTCCGCGAGCAGGACATGCTTGATGCGGTTGCTACGGCGCTCGAGCGCGATCAGAAACGGTCCAATGAAGAGAGATCCCACTCGGACCTCCAAGATCGGTTCGCCTTATTAAGCGACCGCGAGCGCCAGGTTATGGCATTGGTGACGGGCGGCCTTATGAACAAGCAGGTCGCGAGCAAGATCGGTATAGCCCAGCAGACAGTGAAGCTCCATCGGGGCAACCTGACGCGAAAAATGCGCGCCAAATCGCTGGCCGATCTGGTTCTGATGGCGGAAAATCTCGGGATCCGTGGACGGGAGAAAGAGCAGAACTAGACGGTAGCTGATGGGCCAGGGCGGTCTGCCCAGGTAACGATAAGATAACCTGTTATGGCGCAAGCAGCAAAGACATCGTTGTCATTCCTGGAGCAGCACCTGTCTGGTGCGCGGGGCAAGGGTAACCCTTGCTCATCAGGGCTCCAATCTGTCACGGTAGACAGTTCGACCAAATCCCTTGCACTACTAAATGGATCGTGCCACCGACCGCTAGTTTCCAGGAGCGCTGATCCAGGGAAAAATGAGCCGCATGCTGAGATGCGGCCATTTTCGGGCGTTCCTCCTTATCACTTGGGTCGCACCATTGCTTAACCTAGGGTCGGGACTCATTAAATCCACCATACAAGAGCGGCGATCAGACAGACAGAGGCCAAGTAGTTTCGAGCCAGTCTGTCATAGCGTGTTGCGATACGGCGGAAGTCCTTTAGCCTGTTGAATGCAGCTTCGATGCGCCAGCGAAGCTTGTACAGGCGTTTGCTGAAGCGGAACGGTTGCTTCCTGTTGCTGCGGTTTGGAATGACCGGCCTGGTTCCGCGTTCATCCAGTTCTTCGCGCAATTCGGCGCTGTCGTAAAGCCTTGTCGCCAAGCATACGCTTCGCCGACTTTACCCTGCGGATCAGGCGTTCTGCGACCGGGCAGTCGTGGGCTTCACCTCCGGTCAACAGAATGGCGATGAGGCGTCCTTTAGCATCTGCGAGTGCGTGGATCTTCGTGTTGCGCCCTCCGCGCGAGCGGCCAACAGCCTGCTTCTGCTCCCCCCTTTTCCGCCCGATGCCGAGCGGTGCGCTTTGACGTGTGTGGAGTCGATCATCTGCGTGTCTGTGGATCGTCCGTTCCCAGCAAGGTCCCGGAACAGGTTTTCCCAGATGCCACGCCGCGCCCAGCGTACGAAGCGGTTATAGATCGTCGTCGGTGGACCATAAGCTTCCGGGCAATCGCACCAGCGGCAGCCGCACCTGAGCACGTGCACGATCCCGCTGATCACGCGTCGGTCATCGGCGCGCTCGACGCCACGCACATCCTTCGGCAAATGCGGCTCAATCCGTGCCCATTGCTCGTCGCTCAGCCAGAACAGATTTCGGCTCATCAATTCTTCCCCCAATACGAATCAATATCGTATTGTTCAAACAGAAAAATTAATGAGTTCTGACCCTAGTACGTGCACGCTGATGATGCTTGTGCGGCGTTGCTTCACCTAGTTCAGTTTTGTGTTGATCTGTGCACTTGGCCCAGTTCAAAACTGTTGATGGTCGAGAACCACAAGGTCGAAAAAATTAGAGCAATCCAGGTCAATTCATCTGCGCAAGAAATCGTTAGGCTTGCGCGCAGACTTGGCCGCCCATCTAAAAAAGTTGAAACAGGATGGATTTTCACCATGTCCCGCTTAGAAGCTTATCGCGACGGATTCCCGAATGCTCGCCTGAACCGTTCGAAAACAGGCGTGCTTGAAGTGGCGCTGCACACTGATGGCGGCACGGTGGTGTTCAATGGGTATACCCATGAACAGTTCGTCGATCTGTTTCACGCGATCGCCTCCGATCCAGATAACCGCGTCGTCATCCTGACCGGCAGCGGCGCAGCGTTTATGGAGTCCATCAGCCCTGAGGGCTTCGACTTCTTCACTCCGCAAGGCTACGATAAGATCTATCGCGAGGGCAAAAAAGTTCTCATGAACATCCTTGACATCGAAGTGCCGCTCATTGCTGCGGTGAATGGCCCGGTACGGCTGCACTCGGAATACATCCTGCTCTCCGATATTGTCCTGGCCACTCCGTCGACCGTTTTTCAGGATAAGCCACACTTCGAATTTGGCATCGTTCCCGGGGATGGCGTCCATCTGCTGTGGCCGGAAGTGATTGGCACGGTACGGGGCCGCTACTTCATATTGACCTGCCAGGAGCTCGATGCGCAGACGGCCAAGGAATGGGGCGCGGTCAATGAAGTTGTGCCCGCCGACAAGCTGCTTGCCCGCGCCCGCGAGATTGGAGAAGAGCTCGCAAAGCTGCCGCCGCTCACCACGAGGTACACACGCATCGCACTGACCCAGAAACTGCGACGCATCATCGACGAGGGCGTCGGATACGGGCTCGCCCTGGAGGGCATTAGCGCTGCCGATGTGGCGAGGGCCAAATGAGCAAGACACCGAAACCCGGGTCCGACGACGCTGCGACCGGAAAAACGTCCAGTGGGAATACAGGCATCGAGTGTGCCTGTGAATCTGACGGTCAACGGCCTAGCTCACGCGATTACGGTTGGGCCGCGCATGACGCCCTGGCGGATGAAGGCATTATGCCGGTTTGAGCTTCGCCCCGCAATGCTCCACTCGCTCCAATTGGCGTTCATCGAGCACGACGGATTCCAATGCGGTCTCTGCACCGCGGGCCAGATCATGTGCGGGGTCGCCATGATCGAAGAGGCGAGGGCCGGTTGGCCAAGTGCCGCGACGGCGGATCGCTGGCGAAAAGATCTGAACAACACCTACGCTGAACTCCTCGCCCGCAACGGGGCTCTCATGCCTTGCAGCCGAAGGTGGCTGTGATCCGGTGGAGGAGGTGACCGGCCCTAAAGCAATCTGCAGCTTCTCCACCGTGTTTGCAGAGGTGCGCGTCAACCCTGACCTTGGGCTCGTGCGCCTGAACCGCTTCGTCGGCGCCTATGACGCCTGGATCATCAATCGCAAGACGGCGCGCAGCCAGGCGATTGGCGGCATCATCTGGGGGGTAGGTCAGGCCCTGCTGGAACAGTCCGAGACTGATCCGGCATCGGGCCAATTCAGAAACCGCAACTACACCGGCTACCTCGTGCCGACCATGCGGATATTGCGGAGCTCGATGTCTTATTCGTCGGCGGTTTCGAAAGAGGCGAGCCCACTGGGCGTTAAAGGTCTTGGCGAGCTGACGGCTGTATCGGTAGCGCCGGCCATTACCAATGCGGTCTTTCACGCGACCGGCAAACGTATTCGAGACCTGCCGGTCACCGTGGAGAAGCTGCTGTGAGAGATACGGTGCCACGAAGTGAACACATGCGACCGTGATCGACGAGGAGGTCAAGGCAGGATCAGTAGCTTAGGAAAGTGCCGACGCGGCGACTATCTCAGCCACCGATGCGAAATGGTAAGCTCTCAATTCGGCTTGCCGAGTACGAACGCGAACGGAACCACGAAGATTTCGACGCCAACATCGTCGCTGACGTGCAGGACCCAATCCCGGCAATGCTTTGCGCTATGCGCCATGATGAGGGACCGCACAACTCCTGCAGCGTGGTCACGCGCCTCAACGAGATTGTCTACAGCGGCGCCGTATTGATCAATCAATATCCCTCGGTCACAGGAACAATGGAAATAGACGTGGGTCACATTCTGCCTCCCTCGATTGCATTCGGCATGAGGTTCAAGATCGAAGACCTCCTTTCAACGTTGGCAATCCACAAGGCCGGTCCGGCTGTAAGACAAGGCCGTCGTAGGGTATTGGCCAAGACCTAACCTGACTTGTCCATTTCTCTCGCAGGTGTGTCGATCGTGCTATTTCTGGTGTTTTTGACGTGTTGGCTAGTCACTATCGCATTAGCGGGCCGGCAATCCTTGGCCCTCCGCGGGCCGCTGCCGTCGTTTTGTTATCGCCTCGGTGGCCGTCGCGCGACGCGAGCTGCGTCCTGCTTCAGCAAGTAGAGCGACACGGCAAACTGAACGACCGCAGACGATCCGCTCGCCCCGTGGATCAGTAATGCGAATTTCGTCGTTGAAAGCGCCTACGATGCCCGGTGACCTGCCGCATTTGATTCACGACAGCTGATCAGCCGGACAAGTTTTTGCGGATGGATATCATGGCCGTGGCGGTCGGCGGTATCTTGCTCCGACATCGGGAAATCATCGCCTGCCTACGCGCCGTCCAATTGCGAGTCGATAGCCTTCAGCTTCAGTTTCTCGCCTTCCGTCAGCGCCGCAGTCTCGGGAAGCCCCGGGTGCGCGGACCGGCGCAGGACCGGGAAGACGATCGCAAACAGGCCGATGATCAATATCGCGAGCGGCGCGGCCCACAGGATCGCCGTATGCCAGCTCATCCGGGGCCTCAGCAGCACGAACTCGCCATAGCGCGCTACCATGTAGTCGACCACCTGGGTGTCGCTGTCGCCGGCCTTGAGGCGCTCGCGCACCAGCAGACGCAGATCGCGCGCCAGCGGCGCTTCGGAATCGTCGATCGACTGGTTCTGGCAAACCATGCAGCGCAGATCGTGCGAGATCGCGCGGGCGCGCGCCTCGAGCTTCGCATCGGGGAGAATTTCGTCCACCTGGACGGCATAGAGCGGCGGCGCACTGAACAGCGCCAGCGCCACCAGAAGAAACCGAACGCTCCGGACCATTCGACGTCCTTTAACCCGGGCCCAAGATCCTGTCCGAACTGGCCGCGGCGCGACCGCCCCGCGAGATGAAGAAATTCATTCCGCGGGCTGCGCCACGATCTTCGCCGCCGGCTTCGGCGCGCCGATCCGCAACCTGCGGTCCGACAATGACAGCGCGCCGCCGAAGGCCATCACCAGCGCCCCGAGCCAGATCAGCAGCACAAACGGCTTGTGATAGAGGCGCAGCGCGATCGAGCCGTCGGCATTGCTGTCGCCGAGCGAGAGATACAGCTGGCTGACACCGCGCGTCAGCAGCGCGGCCTCGGTGGTCGACATGCCATCGCGCGACGGGAACACCCGCTTCGACGGCTCCATGATTCCGATCACACTGTCTGCCTTGCGCACCGTGAAGTGCGCGGCGGTCTCGCGGTAATTCGAGCCGTCGCGGCTGACCATGCCGTCGAAAGTCAAATCGTAACCACTGATGGAAACGCTCTGCGTCGGTTTCAGCGCGATGATGCGTTCGCTTCCCCAGGTGCTTGCGCAGACAATTCCGATCATCGTGACGCCGAGTGCAAAATGCGCCACCGCCGTGCCCCAGGCCGAGCGCGGCAGACCGGCCGCGCGCCGTCCGATCTTTTCGATCGACAGGCTGCGCAGATCGACGCGTTCCGCGACGTCCGTCAGAGCGCCGGCCATCACGAACAAGGCAAGGCCAATACCGAACGGCGCCAGCACGGCTTTGGTGCCCGCGACGGCGAAGGTCGCGGCGAGCCCGACCATCGCGACCGCGCATGCCGCGAGCAGGCGCTGCGCGACCCCATAGAGATCGCCGCGCTTCCATGCCAGCAAGGGCCCGAACGGCACCGCGATCAGGAGCGGGATGAACAGCGGCCCGAAGGTGAGGTTGAAGAACGGCGCGCCGACCGAGATCTTGTCCCCGGTGAGCGCCTCGAGCACCAGCGGGTAGAGCGTGCCGACGAACACGGTGGCGCAAGCGGTCGCCAGAAACAGGTTATTGAACACCAGCGCGCTTTCGCGCGAGATCGGCGCGAACAGGCCGCCCTGCTTGAGCAGCGGCGCGCGCCAGGCGAACAGCGCGAGGCTGCCGCCGATGAACACCATCAGGATCACCAGGATGAAAAGGCCGCGCGCCGGATCGTTCGAGAAGGTATGGACCGAGGTCAACACCCCCGAGCGCACCAGGAAGGTGCCGATCAGCGACAGCGAGAAGGTGAGGATCGCCAGCAGGATGGTCCACACCTTGAGCGAATTTCGCTTTTCCATCACCACGGCCGAATGCAACAGCGCGGTGCCGGCGATCCACGGCATCAGCGACGCGTTCTCCACCGGGTCCCAGAACCACCAGCCGCCCCAGCCGAGTTCGTAATAGGCCCAGTAAGAGCCCATCGCGATGCCGAGCGTCAGGCACATCCAGGCGAGCAGCGTCCACGGCCGCACCCAGCGCGCCCACGCCGCATCGATACGGCCTTCAATCAGGGCCGCGACCGCAAAGGAGAAGGCGATGGAGAAGCCGACATAGCCGAGATAGAGCATCGGCGGATGCACCGCGAGACCGAAATCCTGCAGGATCGGGTTGAGATCGCGGCCCTCGACCGGCACCTCGGCCAGCCGCCGGAACGGATTCGAGGTGAAGAGGATGAACAGATAGAAGGCGCACGCAATCCAGGACTGCACCGCCAGCACGTTGGCCTTGAGCGTGGACGGCAAATTGGTTCCGAACCACGCGACCAGCGCGCCGAACAGGGACAGGATCAACACCCACAGCAGCATCGAGCCTTCATGGTTGCCCCAGACGCTGGTGAACTTGTAGATCAGCGGCATCTGCGAATGCGAATTCTCGAACACATTGGCGACGGAAAAATCCGAGATCACGTAGCAGTAAGTGAGCGCGCCGAAGGCGATGGCCACGAAGGCGAATTGCGCCAGCGCGGTCGAGTCGGCGAGCTTCATCAGCGCCACGTCGCCGTTGCGGGCGCCGACGACCGGCGACCACGACTGGATCAGCGCCAGCGCCAGCGCCAGTACCAGCGCGTAGTGACCGAATTCAGCGATCATGACGAAGACTCCCGGTTCATCTCGCGCTCTGCTTGACGGGCGCCGCGGTTTCCTGCCAGTGCCCCTGCTTCTTCAGGGTATCGACGACTTCGCGCGGCATGTAATTCTCGTCGTGCTTGGCGAGCACCGTATCGGCGGTGAAGGTGCCGCCCGGCTCGACATGACCCTCGGCGACGACGCCCTGTCCTTCGCGGAACAGGTCCGGCACGATGCCGCGGTAGCTGACCGGGATATCCTTGTTGCCGTCGGTCACCTGAAAGCGGATCTGCAGATTGTCGCCACGCTCGAGGCTGCCCATCTTCACCATGCCGCCGAGGCGGACGCGCTTGCCCGGAGCGGCCTTGTTGTCGGCGATGTCGGTCGGCGAATTGAAGAACACGATCGAGTCGCGCAGCGAGTTCAGCACCAGTCCCACCGCGATGGCGAGGACGCCGAGGCTCGAGCCGATCAAAATCAGGCGCCGCTGTTTCCGTGTCATCAACCTTCCAGTCCGAGCTCTTTGGTCAGTTCGCCGATACGGCGCAGATTATCACTGTTTCCGGCAAGCGCATTGCGGGCATTGGCGGCCGCGGTCAGCGCCTTGTCACGCTCCCCTAGCACAGAATAGGCCTTGATCAGGCGGAGCCAGCCATCGACATCGGAACCGTTTTCGGCCATGCGCTGGGCAAGCCGCGCAACCATACCCTCTATCATGATGTTGCGCTCGGTCGGCGCCATCTGCGCGGCGGCGGCGACCTGGTTCGCGTCCGGCCCCACCGGCGCGACGGCGATCGCCGACGGCGCCGGGCCGGCGCCGGCCGGACCGGCCGCGCCCGGACCGGAAGCGACCTCGGCCTCGAGCCCCTGAAGACCCTGGTCGAGCCGCTGCAGCGCCTCCTGGTCGCTGGCCAGCGCCGCATGCGCATCGGCAATGGCCGCCTTGACCTTTTCGGTCCTTCCCAGCACCCGATAGGAGCGCACGAGCTGGATCCAGCCCGGCACGTCGGATCCGTCGTTCTTCAGGCGTTCGGCCAGACGCGCGACCATCGCCTCGATGGCGTCGCCATTGTGCTCGGGTGGCGCGACCGCCGCCGCTGCGGCCGGCGCCGCGAACGACGGCCCCTTCTCGTCCACCCGCGCCAGCGCAGCCCTGACCATCGGCAGCCACTCCGCGCC
Organism: Bradyrhizobium erythrophlei; assembly: GCF_900129505.1. Classification (NCBI taxonomy): domain Bacteria; kingdom Pseudomonadati; phylum Pseudomonadota; class Alphaproteobacteria; order Hyphomicrobiales; family Nitrobacteraceae; genus Bradyrhizobium; species Bradyrhizobium erythrophlei. The sequence goes on from NZ_LT670818.1 coordinate 5,173,654, forward strand.
CTCACGGGCGCTCGAGATCAGGGCGGTCCATCGCTTCGCCGCCTCGTCGCGGCGGCCTTCCTGCTTGGCGCTGAGCCCGAGATAATACTGCGCCATCACATCTTCGGGATCGGCGGCGTTGGCGCGCTCGAACAGGCCCTTGGCCTCCGGGGTGACCGCGCCATTGGAGGCCACGACGATGGCTTCGCCGAGATCCCCAAGCCGCGCAGCATCCGGGCCGAAGATCTCCAGCGCGTTGCGCCCCGCCCTGACGCCGTCGTCGAAGCGTCCGAGACGGAGATAGACCGGCGCCAGCAACTCCCAGCCGCGCCCGTTCTCGGGATTGGCTTCAAGATACTTCTCGACCTCGGCGACGGTCTGCTCGATCCCTTCGGGAAGCTGCTTTCCGCTGGCCTCCGCATTCATCGAGACGGGCACCAGGTTCGGCGATCCCAGCGAAAGATAGACAAGGCCTGCGCCGAGCGGCAGCACAATGATCGCGGCGGCGAGCGTCGCCCAGCGGTTGCGGAGGGCCGGAGCAGGCGCAGCGACGGTGCTTACGACCTTGGCGGCCTCCGCGGCGACGATCAGGCGGCGCGAGACCTCGATCCGCGCAGCTTCGGCCTCCACGCCGCCGATCAGGCTGGCGGCCTCGTCGCGATCGATCTCGTCGAGCTGGTCGCGATAGACCGCGACATCGCTTCCCGAACGGACGGACTTCTGACGGCGTGCGAGCGGCCACCAGACAGCGGCCACCGCGCCAAGCGTCATCACTGCAAGGATCGGCCAGAGGATCATCTAGTCACTTTACCCAGTGCTGCCCAAGCAGCCTTGTTTGCCAACGCGGATACCAACCAGATGATTTATTCCAGCTAGGAATAGCGAGGAGCTAGTCAATGCAGCGAATTCGTTACGCATCTGTTGCGCAACTCATTTCTGTTCACAGCACCTAAGCTCACCTTAAAAAACGGGCCGCGGACGGGCCTTGCGGCCCGAGTCAACAGGGAGCAATTGCCCGATGTCGGGCATCTTCTTTCTAATCCGCGTACGCCTTGCGTGCTTGTGCTGCCTTGTCGCTCTTAACCAGTTCTTGCGCCAATTTACTCTGCCAAAGCCGAAATAGCACCTTCCCGCAGATCGTTGCAGGATTAGATCCAGGCCCGTGGCAATTGCGCCACTTATGCCGCCACCAAGGCGGCGATACGCTCCTTCGCTCGGGCTTGGGCTATGGAGCTCAAGGATCGAGGTATCCGTGTTAACGCTCTTTCGCCGGGAACTGTCGACACGCCGATCCAGTTCGGGAGCAAGGAAAAGGCAGACGACGCCAAGGCATTCTTCTCTGGATAACGCCCCTCGGTCGTATCGGCAGGTCCGAAGAGACGGCATCGGCCATTTTATTCCTCGCTTCGGACGCGAGTAGTTATTCTGCTGGGTTCGATTGGGTGGCGGTTGGCGGCATCGCGCAGGTTTGAGTTAGGAGGTTCGGCCCGCCGGCATTGCGCAATCTCCGCGAAGTCCGAGCAATACAGCAACAGACGGCATCCTCTAGCTCGATTACCGTGCCGGTTGGGTAGCTTCGCTCCTACCGTTGGCCCGAATAGCATGGCGGGGAGTATGCGCGAGTATTAGCGAGGTTGAACCTGCATCGATTCCAGCTCCAGGTGCACCATGAATTATGACGCGTATTTCTGCCAGCGACTCGATGAACTGCGTAAGGAAGGTCGGTACAGAGTCTTCGCCGATCTGGAACGCAAGGTAGGCAGGTTTCCTCGCGCAACACTCCGTTCCGCCTTCGGGAAAAAGGAGGTGACGGTCTGGTGTTCTAACGACTATCTCGGAATGGGACAGCATCCAGTCGTGCTGGCAGCTATGCACAAAGCACTCGACAGCTGCGGGGCGGGTGCCGGCGGTACACGCAATATATCGGGCACCAATCACTACCATGTCCTCCTCGAACGCGATCTGGCCGACCTTCACCAGAAAGAGGCAGCACTTCTGTTTACTTCAGGCTATGTCTCGAACTGGGCTGCGCTTGGCACGCTCGCGTCGTGCATCCCGGGTTGCGTCGTGTTTTCTGACCAACTGAATCATGCTTCTATGATCGAAGGCATTCGAGGTAGCCGTGCTTCGGTTAGGATCTTCGCACATAATGATCTCTCGGATCTTGCGCGTAAACTCGCTGAGGTCGACGCTGATGCGCCCAAGCTGGTAGCGTTTGAATCGGTCTATTCCATGGACGGGGATATCGCACCGATCGCGGAGCTATGTGATGTTGCCGAAGCATATGGGGCCATGACCTATTTAGACGAGGTGCATGCTGTAGGTCTTTATGGATCGCATGGTGGTGGCGTGGCTGCGCAACAGGGTTTGAGCAATCGGCTGACTGTGATTGAAGGCACGCTGGCTAAGGGCTTTGGGGTCGTCGGCGGCTATATCGCAGGTTCGGCAGCATTGTGCGACTTTGTGCGTAGCTATTCGTCGGGCTTCATTTTTACGACGGCTCTGCCGCCACACGTCGCGGCTGGCGCGCTGGCGAGCGTGCGCTATCTCAAATCAAGTTCGACGGAGCGGGAAGCCATGCACAGCCGAGTCGCCTCGCTCAGGAATCGACTCGATGACGTTGGCGTGCCGCATCTGCGAAATCCCAGTCACATTGTGCCGGTAATGGTAGGAAACTCCGACCTCTGCAGGCAGATCAGCGATGTCCTGCTGAATGAATATGATATCTACATTCAACCCATAAACTACCCAACGGTCCCGCGCGGAACAGAGCGACTTCGTATCACCGCGTCACCTTTTCACTCCGAGGCGGATATCGAACACCTAACTACTGCGCTCGCCGAAATCTGGTCGAACCCTTGGTCGAGTATTTCTCGTTTCGCGACGTTCCTGGCACAGGGTCGTGTAGAGAGAGGGCAGCGTTTCGCAGCGTCGGCCTTCCAACGCCTCAGGTAGCGGAAACAATCGATGTCAGTTGAACCATGGGCGGCTTGTTGGAAAGTTTTCTCCAACATTGTTTCGAGTCTATCAACGCTATCCAGCAAGAGCGGGAGGCAGCGAAGGTCCGTGGCGGTTGCGACTGGTGTTGGGGAGCCATGACGCTAATCGACTTTGCCAATCCGACTAGGTTCCTGTCGCTGACGGCGCGGCTGTTGCCCTTTCTCGCGGCGGCAACCACTATCCTACTCATGGTCGGCCTCTATCTGTCGGCGGCCGCACCGGACGATTACCAGCAGGGCGCGACTGTCAAAATCATGTTCGTCCACGTGCCGAACGCATGGCTGTCGATGTTCGTCTGGGCTGTGATGAGCACATCCGCACTCGGCACCCTGGTGTGGCGGCATCCGCTCGCTGACGTCGCCGCCAAGGCCGCAGCGCCCATCGGCGCCAGTTTCACCTTTATCGCGCTCGTTACCGGCTCTCTGTGGGGCCGGCCAATGTGGGGCACCTATTGGGAATGGGATGCGCGGCTGACCTCTGTGCCGATCCTGCTCCTGATGTATCTGGGCCTGATGGCGCTGTGGCGAGCGGTGGAAAGTCCCTCGCGCGCCGCACGTGCTGCCGCGGTGCTGACCCTGGCCGGCGCGATCAATCTTCCCATCATCAAATTCTCGGTCGACTGGTGGAACACGTTGCATCAGCCGGCCTCGGTGCTTCGGATGGGTGGACCGACACTCGATCGCACCTTCCTGATCCCGTTGTTGGTGATGGCCAGCGGCTTCACGCTGCTGTTCGTCACGCTGCACGTGGCCGCGATGCGCAACGAAATCCTGCGGCGGCGTGTGCGCACCCTTCAAATGATGCAGGCATGCTCCTCGTCAAGCGACGTGAGCGCGGCTTCGCCTGCCTCGCAACCGGCATAACGCTCCATGTCGCTCGGACCCTACGCCTCCTTTATCGTGACCTCCTACCTAGCGGCTGCATTGGTAGTGGCGGTGCTGACCGCCTGGATTGCGATCGACTACCTCAACCAGAAGCGTCGCCTGCGTGAGCTCGAGGACAGCGGGGTAGTCCGGCGCTGCGGGCGCCGCGCGACGGAGCCGTAGATGACCGGACAGGTGACATCCAAAGCAAGCCCGCAGCGCCGCTCATGGCTGATGGTGCTGCCGGTGATCGTTTTTCTCGCGCTGGCCGCTTTGTTTTGGCTCCGGCTTGGCGATGGCGATCCCTCGCGGATTCCCTCCGCCTTGATCGGACATCCCGCGCCTCAGACGTCGTTGCCGCCACTGCAGGGCTTGCTCAGCGACGGCGCCCAAGTGCCGGGGCTGGATCCGGCAAAATTCGAGGGCAAGGTCAGCGTCGTCAATGTCTGGGCGTCCTGGTGCGTGCCCTGCCATGACGAGGCGCCCCTACTGACCGAGCTTGCCAAGGACAACCGACTACAGTTGATCGGCATCAACTACAAGGACGCTCCCGACAACGCTCGGCGCTTCCTCAGCCGCTATGGCAACCCGTTTGCCTCGGTCGGCGTCGACGGCAACGGCCGCGCGGCGATCGAATGGGGTGTCTATGGCGTGCCGGAAACGTTTATCGTCGGCCGCAATGGCGAGATCACCTACAAACTGGTCGGCCCAATCACGCCGGACAACATAGACAGTGCGCTCATGGCCGAGATCGACAAAGCGGTCAATGCAGCTTCGATCTCGCGAAAACTCTGGTCAGCTGATTAGGCGCCAGGTTCTGTCCTAATTAGGACACTCGCTCTGACACATTAGGACGCTCCATTAGAGTGTACGCCTTTGGTCGCTGGCCTCGTGGCATCGTTGGCGCAAACTCCCGCTAGGTGGTAAGCTGAAGCCTCACGATGTGATCGCCAGGAGGGCCTAGCTATGAATCACTTTGCAATCCCATCCATCGCCCTCGTACTCCTACTCTGGGTCGCACCAGCTTCCGCCCATGGCTGTCATCACGGTCGGCAATATACCGCTAAAGAGGGCTGGCATAGACATGGAACGCAGTGCGAGCTGCGCCACGGAATCGGGGTCAAGCACAAGGCGGCGCGGCAAGCCGCCGACACTCGTGACAGGGAATTAGGACGCTAATCTGTTCAGGGGCTCTTTGTGGAGAGATTCATAAACCTGAATGACATCCTCTCGCTCCTCCGGTTTCAGATATTCCGCCTCTCGCACCTCAAGTTTGTTAGGTTGGCTCCCCCGATTTTTCCTCCTCGAAGGTAACAGCGGTGGCCGCGACCGCCGACAGCCTCACCGTCCGGCCCTCGATATCAGCGACCAGTCCTAGGTCAATATGGTGATGATGCCCCTTGTGCCGTCCTTCGCCGCTGTCGGCCTTGGCCAGCCTGATCCTGCCCGCTATTATGCGATCCACAATTCCGATGTGAACACCATCGGCTCCGACCACCTCCATATTCTTCTTGATCCGACTTTTCGTCATGTCTCTTCTCTTCGTCTCAGAGTTTGTGCTTTGCAGAACTTCCTCGAGCCGTTTTATCATAGTTCAATCCGCGCTTCCTGATCGGCAATACGCTGCGCCACCAGATCATCGTCTGCAGCACCGGAGTAGGCGGCCGGCTGCCCGATCAGCTCGACGGTTTTCCCTTGCGACAGCGATCTGGTCGTCGATGTCGGCAGTATCGGCGATGATGTCGGGCATGAACACTCCTCTTTGAGCTCGACCGGCGGTGCAAAGATAAATGCGGCCGGCCGAATATCGACCGGCCGCAGCGAACCGGTCTGGGGGCGGGAGGAAACACCGGGCGCCCGTAAAACTACTCGGCGAGCCCGATCGACGCTTTCTCGATATTGCCGCAACTAGAGTTCATTTGCGGCAATTCGGAGAGGTGCATTCGCCCTTGCGCTCTCCATATATGTATACTTGTGCCGGCGGCGACATCAGCCGGTTTTGCACTACCACTAGAATCGCAGGTATCGCGCGCCGGTCATCTCGAGCCACAGACCGCGCGGCGTATCAACCGCTCTCATCAGGTCGCTCTCGCAGTCTGCACACTTCAAGACCGCACCCATCGGAGATGCATGCAAGGTCAGGGATCCCACGCCGCTCACGCAATCGCATGAATCGCATCGAATCTTCGCGAGTGTGATATCGGGAATGAAGATCCGCTGCAGGAGACTTGCCGCGACATTGCCCTCGAGCAAAAGATCGGAGACGTTATTAGCCATGGTATCTATCCTCCTGATGGACCGAATCGCTCTGTCTTGATGCTGAGAGGGTCAAATCCTATTTCTACAAGAAGACTGGCAGCGGTCTCGACGAAGGTGGTGGGACCGCAAACATAGATCGTCGGGTTATCTGCGGGTGGAAACCAGTTTGCTGCAAGCAAGCCTTTATTGATTCTTCCCCGGTGGCCCCTCCAGTCCTTGGGTTGCTGGCGGGTAAGCGCGTAAACAAGGCGAAAGCTGGAATCACGGCTTATCATCGCCTCGAGCTCGTCTCGGTAGACTATATCTTCCCAACTTCTAGCCGAGTAAATCAGTAAGGCCGGAGGGCGGCTTGGCAACCTGTCGCGGTGACGAAGCATCGACATCAACGGCGTAATACCCGTTCCACCAGCGAGAAGATAAACCGGCCTCCTTGCGGCGCCGGTCCAGACGAAATATCCACCGATAGGTCCCCGAAGCTCAAGTTGGTCGCCGACGCGTAGCTCATCAAGAAGATAGGGAGAAACCTCGCCATCTTTCATTCGCTCGACGGTCAACGCAAGCAATTCGTCTTCAGGTGGAGAGGCGATGGAATAGCTGCGCTGCGCTTGATAGCCGTCCTCGGCTGTGAGCCTGATGTCGACGTGCTGGCCCGACAGGTGTCCTGGCCAGTTGGCTGGCTGCAGCATGAGACTCTTTACGCGGCTCGTTTCCGCCACGACGTCGCGCACCTGAGCCAATTGCCACTCAAGCCGTTTAGGTGGAGAAGCGGGATTAATCTCCGTCATATCTCTGCTCTTTCCAGGGGTCGCCGTAGTTGTGATATCCCAGTGACTCCCAAAAGCCGCGCTCGTCCTTCGGCATAAATCGGATCCTGCGCACCCATTTCGCGCTCTTCCAGAAGTAAAGATGCGGCACCAACAGGCGAGCTGGCCCGCCGTGAGCGGGCGGGATCGGTAGGCAGTCATAACGCGTAACGATCATACCCTTGCCCCCGATCAGATCAGCAACAGGGACGTTCGTTGAATAGCCACCGTCGCAATGAGCCATGACATAAGGTTCGGGAGGCTCCGAAAGTCCGGCTGCTTTGAACAGATCATCGAAGGTGACGCCCTGCCAAATCGTATCGAGCTTCGACCATTTCGTGACGCAATGAATATCAGTCTTGACGGTAGTCTGCGGCAGCGCTTCGAATTCGGCCCAATTCCACACCCGGAGAAGAGAACCGCCAAGTTGAAGAGCCAAATTCCAGTTTGCCCCTTTGGTTTGTGGCGTTGGGCCCGCCGAAAGAATCGGGAATTCGGGTGTCAGGTACTGCCCGGGCGGCACACGATCCTTCGTCGTTTGCTCGTTTCGCTTCGACCTAAACCCGCGAGAGATGTGAGCCTCATCGTCCATGGAATCATACCTTTCTTCGCCGTGAGTGCGCCGCGCGAGAAGGACTGCGACGCATTTATCCGGTCGCCCGCCGATCGGTCGGCCTACACTTGATGCAAAAGCCTTCACCTGTCGATGGGCGCTAAGCCAAATGCATCAAGATTGAAAAAGCGAGCGCAATCGCCGACGAGCGCGGCACTCACCAGTACGGTATCTCCTGTCTCACTCACGATGGGAAAGCTCATCGGCCGTCGACGCGACCTCGCGTCGGGCCAAAGTCGCAGGAGAGAAAGAGATGCGTATCGGATTTCGGACAGCCGCCGTCGTCGTTATGAGTAGTGCGGTCGCGACGACCTTGTTCTTTGGATCGCTCAACAATAGCAATGCGCAGACTGCGCAGACCAGGACTCGTTACTTGCCCGAATACACAGCCGACGGGCAGCTTCTTCTGCCGAAGGACTTCCACGAGTGGGTCTACGTAGGGTCCCCGCTTACGCCGAATGCGCTGAATGACGGCCATGCTGGTTTCCCGGAATTTCACAACGTCTACATCGAGCCGGGTTCGTATGAGATCTACAAGAAGACCGGTCAATTTCCCGAAGGAACGATCCTGTTCAAGGAGCTTCAACTTACACTGCCTGGCGAGAACCCAGACGGATCGCGAACCGAGCCCTCGGGAAGAGGCTATTTCCCTGGGCCTTTCAACGGCGCCGATGTCACAGTCAAAGATTCCAAGCGTTTTGCCGAAACTAACGGATGGGGATATTTCAATTTCAATCATCATGAGCCAAAGGCTCCGATGGCGAAAGTGAAGGCGAAGGGGGAATGCGCGTATTGCCACATCGCAAGCGCGAAAAAGGATGAGGTGTGGACCCAGTTCTATCCGCTGTTGGACAAGTGACGTGCTTCTTCACTCAACTGAGGGTGGCACAGGAAGGACTGAGTCATGAGAGCCATTCGAGTCTTTAGTCTCGGCATTTCGGGAATTGGAGTGATCATTGCGATCGCGGCGCTCAGTTCAATGCAGGCGACTGCGATTGGCGGCGCCTCGCAAACGGAAGCTGCGGTCGACGCGGCGGGTAACCTGCACGTTCCGCGTGACTATCAGACCACCTATCAGCAGCTCGGAAGCTGGGCCATAGCGGCTGATGAAGGCCGAGGCGCGAAGCAGCTACACGTCGTGCTCGCATCACCGGGATCAATCGAGGCCTATCGCAAGGACGGCCGATTTCCCGACGGAACGGTGCTTGTGAAAGAGGTGTTGGAAGCCGCTACGAAGGAAATGACGACCGGTACTGTCAGCCACGCCGAGAAGTTGAAAGGCTGGTTCGTCATGGTGAAGGACAGTGCCGGCCGCTATCCCGGCAACGCTTTGTGGGGCGATGGGTGGGGCTGGTCTTGGTTCGACGCTGCCAACCCCACAAAGACAACATCCACCGACTATAGAGCGAATTGCAAGTCCTGCCACGTGCCGGCGCAGGCGACGGATTGGATCTACGTCGATGGATACCCTGCATTGAAGCGATAGAGGGGACGCTTCGTGGAGAGTCTCAGACCTACCCCTTAGTCAAACCCAACCAAAGGAGTGCCAGATGGCGAAAGAGGCAATGATGATGAAGGACATGTCCATGGCAAAAGGACACCCCGGACATCTCTACATTCAAACCAACGAAATCGAGAATGCAATTATCCACTACGAGCGGAGCGCGACTGGTGCGCTTACCGAGGTAGAGCGGATCGGCACGCGTGGTGCAGGCTCAGGCGAGTTCAAGCCGATCAGCGGCCAAGAAAGCGCACCCAACGCGTTCGAAGGTGCGGGAAGCGTCATCATCACGCCGGATCGGCGCTTCCTGTTTGCGACCAATGGCGGCGACAATTCGGTTTCCACCTTCCGTATTGCCGACGACGGCCAGCTTACCCTGGTGGACGTCAAAGCCACCGGCAATCCGGTTGAAGGACGGAGTGGCACCGCCAAGTCGCTGGCCTTTTCTCCAAAGACCCGCACGCTCTTCGTGCTGCACTCGTTCGGCCCCGACCATCTCCGGCTCATGTCCGTCGACGTCGAAGGCAAGCTCAAGCTGCGTCCGGAACGGTACACGGTCAACACCTATAGCAAGCGGAACCGCGTGGCCACCATGGTCGTGGTCTCGCCCAATGAGAAGTTCGTCCTTGTCGGCACCACCTTCGATGAGCCGATCGCTCTCACCGGCTTGTATCCGGACGGCTCGCCCATTCTCTGGGTCCAGCGCGCTGGCGGCGCATTCCACTCAATTGCCTCGAATGCGCCAGATCCCGACGGCCTCGCCGTATTCCCTCTGGAAAAGGACGGCTCTCTCGGGACCGCCAGGTTCCTCGACGCGGGAGGAGGCTCTCCGTTCTACATCGCCTTCCTGCACGGCCGGCCGGATACCTTTGTCGTCGGATATGCCGTCAGTGACGGGTGCGCCATGGCCACCATCGGCGAGGACGGCACGGTCAAATTCGGCCCGCTGGTGAAGATCGACACGAGCGCAGGCCTGCCGTCCGAGCTGTGCTGGGCGGTAGTCTCCCCTGATGACCGAACAGTGTACGCGACGAACTTCGGCTACAGCAACATCAGCAGCTATCACATCAACGGTCGCGGCCTGGAGATCGCTAAGGACCCCGCGTGTCCGAAGGTCCCGGGGGACGGCACTGCCAGGGGACTCAACGGAACCGTGACCAGCGGCCCTAGCGACAACTGGCTCACACCGGACGGTGCCTATCTTTACCAGATTTACGGCAACGCCTCGAAGCTCGTGGGTTACGCCACTCAACCGGATGGTTCGCTCAACGAGATTACCAGCGTCAAGATTCCGTACAACAGTCCGCAGGGGCTTGCGGGATTCTGATTCCACTATCGCAACACGGGCTCGGGCGTGACCGGCTTGGCCAATTGTCACGCCCACCTCGTTTTGCCAGCGTCAACCGCAACCTCAGCTAACGCGCTCAGGAGTTTATCGACGCGATGTTCGAAGCAACGCACCAGCGTAATCCTGGCGAGGACTCGGGTCATCCTGGAGCCTTCGGCGCGCACGGAGGAAATGTGCGCGACGTCGATCTGGAGCGAGCCAACGGAGTTGGCCGGATCGTGCTCGTTGGTTCAGAGAGGGGTACCCGAATCGCCGATGTTTACCAGAAGTTTCCCATAGGCCTCGTATTTCCAAGGATCGGCGACGATCTGGTGAAAGAGGCCGTCATCATAAACTCGTCAGGCGGCATTGCCGGTGGAGATCGGCTCGAAATTGAAGTGGTGGCGCTCGACAATGCGTCGGCCGTGGTCACAACGCAGGCTGCGGAAAAGATCTACAGGGCACTGGATCGACCCGCGCTGGTTGCGACAAAGTTGAAAGCGTGCGGAACGGCAAGGCTGGCTTGGCTCCCGCAAGAAACAATCGTCTTTAATCAGGCGCGCATTCGTCGCCAGACGGAGATCGATCTTTGCTCAGGAGCCGAGCTGATTGCGCTCGAATGGTTGGTATTCGGTCGTGCTGCGCGCGGAGAGGAAGTCGTTAGTGGCCACATATCGGACAGTTGGCACATCAAAAGGGATGGCCGCCTCATCTGGGCGGATAGTTTCCGCGTCTCAGATGAGGTGTTCGCGCAGCTGCCCAGAAGGGCACTGCTCTCCAATTGGAAGGCCGTTGGAACGCTCATCTATTTCGGACCTAGTCTTGATGCACGGCTGAGGATTTTGCGCGAGATAGCGGCTTCGCTCGATTGCCGGTGCGCCGCCACGATCGTCGACGCGATCATCATTGTGCGCGTAGCCGCAGCAGCAAGTGCCGATCTGAGGCGTGGGCTGCGTAGCTTGCTGGAGCAATTCAGTCGAGAGCTTGGAGCGGGCCCGTTCGGGGTGCCGAAGATGTGGTCGTGTTAGTGGCCGTTACGGGACGGAGAAAGCCTTGAATCTTACACCGCGGGAAAAGGACAAGCTAATGATAGCTGTCGCAGCGATGGTTGCGCGAGGGCGGCTCGCGAGAGGCCTCAAGCTCAATTATCCCGAGAGTATCGCACTGATTGCGGACTTCATCCTGGAGGGAGCGCGCGACGGGAAATCGGTCGCCGAACTCATGTCCGAGAGCGGCCGAGTACTGTCTCAGGACCAAGTCATGGAGGGCATTCCCGAAATGATCCGCGAGATGCAGGTCGAAGCCACATTCCCCGACGGAACGAAGCTTGTGCCGGTACACAATCCGATTCGATAGGAGCTCTCGATGCGATTAGTCCTGATCTGCATTATATTGTCCGAAGCGTTGATCTTCCCGGCCTGCGCCCATTCCGGTGTAGGGCCTGGCAATTCGTTCAGTTCCGGAGTTGCGCATCCTCTGAACGGGGCAGACCACCTCATCGCTATGACGATGGTCGGCCTCTGGAGTGTGTTCACCGGTGGCCGTGCCGTTGTGGTATGGCCGGCAACCTTCGTGGCAGCGATGTTGGGCGGCTTTGCAGCGGCGAGCTCGGGTTTGCAAATGGTTTTCGTCGAGCAGGCCATCTGCTTGTCGGTCGTCTTGCTGGGAGTGTTCGTTGTGTTCGGAGTACGGGCGCCGGTAGCCCTGGGGGCCGTGATCGTCGGTCTCTTCGCGTTCTTCCATGGGCACGCTCATGGAACGGAGGCGGCCGCAGCCAGCAGGCTTATCCCCTATGCCGCAGGTTTCGCGCTCGCAACCTCTGCGCTCCATGCTGTCGGCATCGTAGCTGGTTTCTGCTTGCGGAGCACGCTCGGAAGGCTCTTGCTGCGCGCGGCGGGTGGATGCGCGGCCGTGGTCGGATTGTCGTTATTGGGAGGCTGACGTGATCCCTGGCGAGATCTTTCCAGCATCCGAGGAGATTGTCCTGAACAAGGATAGGGCAGCTATCTCTATTGAGGTTGCCAATACCGGAGATCGACCTATTCAAGTGGGTAGCCACTATCATTTCGCCGAGACAAATGCGGCTCTCGCTTTCGATCGGAACGCCGCTGTCGGTTGTCGCCTCGATATCCCGGCCGGGACGGCCGTGCGATTTGAGCCGGGGCAGTCCCGCGAAGTTTCATTGATCCCTTATACCGGTGCCCGCGTAGTCTATGGCTTTGGCGGCCGGGTGATGGGGCCTCTGCCGCCCGTAGGCGGCACTTCGGCTAATTCTGGCAATTGAGGTAACGAAAATGCCCCACATAATGCGCCGCGCCGCCTACGCGCAGATGTTTGGCCCGACGGTCGGGGACAAAGTTCGTCTCGCAGATACTGATCTGCTCATCGAGGTGGAGAAAGACTTCACGACCTATGGTGAGGAGGTAAAGTTCGGCGGCGGGAAAGTCATTCGTGACGGCATGGGACAATCGCAACGTACGCGCAGCGAGGGAGCGGTTGATACAGTCATCACCAACGCCCTGATTCTTGATCATTGGGGGGTCGTGAAGGCGGACATCGCTATCAAGGATGGGCTCATTTCAAGGATCGGGAAGGCCGGCAATCCCGATGTGCAGCCCAACGTCGATATAATCATCGGACCTGGTACCGAGATCATCGCAGGAGAAGGCAAGATCATCACCGCTGGGGGTATCGACACCCATATACACTACATTTGCCCGCAGCAGATCGAGGAGGCGCTCTATTCAGGTCTAACAACTATGATGGGCGGGGGAACCGGACCGGCGGTAGGTACGGCGGCAACAACCTGCACGCCAGGCCCTTGGCATATCCAGCGGATGCTCGAGGCGGCCGATGCTTTCCCGATGAACCTCGGTATTTTCGGTAAAGGTAACGCGAGTCTGGCCGCTGGCCTCGTTGAGCAGATCGAAGCTGGTGCGTGCGGCCTCAAGTTGCACGAAGACTGGGGCGCGACGCCCGCTGTTATCGACTGCTGCCTTTCTGTCGCGGACGACATGGATGTGCAAGTCCTGATCCATACCGACTCGCTTAATGAGGGCGGTTACGTGGAAAAAACCATCGCCGCATTCAAAGGCAGAACGATCCATACGTTTCACACTGAGGGCGCCGGAGGCGGACATGCGCCGGATATCATAAAGGTGTGTGGCGAAGGGAATGTTATCCCGGCTTCGACAAATCCGACGCGGCCCTACACGGTGGATACGCTCGATGAAGCGCTCGATATGCTTATGGTTACACATAATCTCGATCGTCGAATTCCGGAGGACGTCGCCTTCGCTGAGAGCCGCATACGCAAGGAGACGATAGCCGCGGAAGACATTCTGCACGATCTGGGAGCACTCTCAATCGTCTCGTCAGACAGCCAAGCGATGGGGCGCGTCGGTGAGGTGATTACCCGTACGTGGCAGACAGCCGATAAGATGAAAAAGCAGTTCGGGAGGTTGGCTGAAGAGAATGGTGGTAACGATAATTTCCGAGCGCGGCGCTACGTTGCGAAATACACGATCAATCCCGCGATAGCCCAGGGCATTTCCACCTACATCGGCTCGATTGAAGTCGGGAAGCTCGCAGACATCGCAATCTGGGATCCGGCCTTTTTCGGCGTTAAGCCCGACATGGTTCTCAAATCCGGCACGATCGCTGCGGCTATCATGGGCGATCCTAACGCTTCTATTCCCACTCCCCAACCTCAATACTATCGGCCGATGTTCGGCGCGTTCGGCCGTTCCCTGGGCAAAAGTTCGGTGACCTTTGTCAGCCAGGCTTCGCTGGAAAAGACAAGGCAGCTCGGGCTTGCGAAGCAACTGCTTCCTGTCTCGAACACGCGCAAGATCGGTAAGCATTCGATGATTATCAACAACGCGGTCCCTCACATGGAGGTCGATCCGGAAACCTATGAGGTGCGCGCAGATGGCCGGCTGCTGACGTGCGAACCCGCGAAGGTGCTGCCAATGGCTCAACGCTACTTTATGTATTGACATGCCGACACGTACTCACAACGCGCAATGGACGAGCATCATGACGAGCGAGGAGTTCCGGTGTTCGCCTCTATCATTCTTGCGACTGCAAAGCTGGCTTTCGCCGACCTTCCCGAATGGCGCCTACAGTTACTCGCACGGTCTCGAATGGGCTGCCGAAGCTGGTCACGTCCATGACCGCTCAAGCCTGGTCGATTGGCTCGAGGCGGATCTTTGTTACGGATCCGGACGCAATGAAGCAATCTTTTTCAGCGAGGCATATCGCAGCGCAATCGACAACGACCGGGTTAAACTGATGCGGGTCGCGGAGCTGGCGGCGGCCGCCCGCGGGACATCGGAATTCGGGCTTGAATCGTCGCAGCAGGCGACCGCTTGCCTCAACACACTCCGCCAAGTGTGGTTCGATCGGATCCTGGATTTCTTCTCGGACATGCAGTTTCAACCGGTCCTGGCCGTTGTCCTCGGCGCTCGCTCGGCAAGGGAGCGGATTCCGGTGCGCCTGGCGCTTCCGGCTTTTCTGCACAGCTACGTTGCCAATTTGGTAACCGCCGGCGTGCGGCTAATCCCCCTCGGGCAAACCGACGGTCAACTCGCTATCGCGGAGCTTGAGAACGCCATATTGTTCGCAAGCGCGCAAGGAAGGTGCGCCACGCTCGACGACCTGGGTTCAGCGGGATTCATGGTCGAACTCGCCTCCATTGCGCACGAAACCCAGTATACGAGGTTGTTCCGGTCATGAAGACGGTTGAAAGCGAAAAGCGGCTTCTCCCCAACAGGTCCGCTCCCGCACATCACGGCCCGCTCCGCGTCGGGATCGGGGGCCCAGTCGGCTCGGGCAAGACCGCGCTTATAGAGGCTTTATGCAAGCATCTCCGGGATTTCTACGACCTCTATGTGATAACCAACGACATTTACACCAAGGAAGACCAGCTCATCCTGACCCGCGCGCAAGCGCTACCGGCAGACCGCATCATGGGCGTTGAGACAGGCGGCTGCCCGCATACGGCGATACGTGAGGACGCCTCCATGAACCTCGCCGCGATCGAGGATATGAATTTGAAATTCCCGCAAGCAGATCTGTGTTTCGTGGAATCGGGTGGCGACAATCTCGCGGCAACCTTTAGTCCCGAGCTCGCGGACTTGACTATCTACGTGATCGACGTCGCCGCAGGTGAAAAGATCCCACGCAAAGGTGGCCCCGGCATAACGCGCTCCGATCTGCTCGTGATCAACAAGATCGATCTGGCTCCCTTGGTGGGTGCCAATCTTCAGGTTATGGAATCAGACGCCCGACGAATGCGAACTACGCGGCCGTTCATTTTTTCCAATCTGAAGTGCGGACAGGGGGTCGATGAAATCGCCGGCTTCATTCTCGAGAAGGGCGGGTTGGCCGCAACGACCCTCTAAGCTTGAAGCTTGCTTACCCGGCAACTCCACTCCACCAGCGAGTTCGATCTCCTGATGCGGTTTGTCCGGATTATCGACTCGTAGTCCCACCGCTGTCACGGGCAAGCTTTGCGGCGTTGAGTGCTTCGGTCGCGCCGACGTAGCAGATGGGTTGCTTGTTAGCATCGTTGATCATGCGCCAGAGAACGCCCTTCGCGCTCACTTGCCGATACTGCGCGTACCAGGCGTCCCTACCTTCCGGCGTTTTGCCGGGGAAAGCACGGATATCTTCGCTGCCCAAGCAGAGCGTGACGGCGCCTGGAGGCGGAGCATGGCAGCCGAATTCCCTGCGAGCTTCGCGGAAGTTCAACACCTCGGCACCTTGAGCCTTACGCTCGGCATTCTTTTCGGCCCAGAAGACACAGAAATAAGCATCAGACATTTGGTTGGCTCGTTGCCGTAGGCTCAAGCAGCGAGGGACCGTCTTTAAGACAACCCGACCGCTCCTCTCGCGGTGCCTATGATGGATCGATTTCAACCCGAAGGCGACAAAGAAGGCCGACCGGAGCGAAGTCCATTTCGACCCGTGCACCAGACAGCACTTTTGAGATGAGGCGGAGGCCAAACCCCTCGTGCCGGGGCTTGTGCACCTCTGGTCCACCGTGCTCGCGCCACTGCACGGCGAGAGCGTGATCCCCACCATCGGAACGAACATCCCAAAGCACTTCAACCGCTCCGGACGTAGACGCCAGGGCGCCGTGCTTGCTGGCGTTAGTCGCGAGTTCGTGAAAGATCATGTGAAGCGATAAAGCAAGGCGTGGTTCAAGCACGATGTCGGGTCCGGCGACAAGGATTCGATCGCGCAGAAAGGTGACATGTGGCTTTAGGGTTCGTTCGAGCAATTCCGCTAGAGAGACGCGATTCTCTCGCGCGCCCTCGATCAGGTTGTAGGCGTCTGATAAATTTACGAGCCTGGCCATGAGAGCGACGCGATAGTCGTCTGCCGTGCTGGCCTCAGTATTCTTGACGAAACATTGAACTACAGTGACAAGATTGCGAATACGATGCTGAAGTTCTTTGGCCAGCAGTTCAAGTGACGCGTTGCGCTTTGAAAGCGCAACCTCATAAGCCGGAATTGCCGTCGCGCTTTCAAATGAATCGGAGATGGTCGGTTTCATATGTTTCACTTGTTGCGGGGGGAATTAACACAATGTTGCTAACAACCGCGACAGATGGTCAGCTTTCTATCGAACCAAGCGTCCAGAAGCCTCTGCCTCGCGTTAAAAATCGTGGCGCGCTCTTGTACGGCCTCTTCTCCGGCGGAGTTCGGAGCAAAGGTGCTCCCGCGTGGCTGTACGCGAACGTTCTCAGCCAGGCCTACGCCCGCCCCTGGTGGCGTAACCGAGGCTGGTTCGGCCATTGCAGCTAGAGGTGTGACAGTGAAGGCCAGGAGAACCGTAACTCGTGAAAGTAAATGCATGATCGCACCTTGGAAGATAGACGACCCATTCTCATCGCACTGAAGTCACTCTCTAAGTGGACGAGACCGGCTGAATGGGCTTGGGTTCGCGCGCGCAACGAGTGACCTGCGGGTGCTTATTCCGCGCCATTTTTTGGATGTGTCCACTATGAATCGACTTGCTGCGACACTGCCGCATTGGCGTCAGAGGGACGCCATTGCGAAATTGCCTGCCTATGATGATTGTTTATGCGCGTGGTGCAGTGCGGCTGTCGCTGATTGCATGGTCAAGACAAAACCTAGCGCCGCACAGGTGGCTTGTGGTGCTGCTGATCTCTCAAACATTTCCAAACCTCACTTTAGTGGGGACGAAAGTCCCGCGTATTATGGGCGGACTCGATCCTGCCTGCTATTTCAGGATTGTTGCGGTTGAAGAGATCTTGTCAGATTAACGCGCGCTGCGAACATACTCCCGCTGCTAGGTAGGATCGGCTCCGTGCCGCTGCCATCGAAAATTTCTCCCAGGTTCCAGTCACTTCGCGCTGAAATTCAATTTGAGTAGCGGCTGTAGCGTTTCCTGGCGACATAGTGGCAGTGTCGCGGATTGATAAATTGCCGAGCCCAGCGATCGAGGTGGCGTAGCCAGCAACTGACAATGCAATTGCCTCTCGACGGCTATAGCCGGGGAAGGGCCAAGAATGGACGTTGGTTTGTGTGACTAAAACCAAAAGGGAACTGGGAGTAACCTAGGTCGGAATAGGGCGGTGCGGAGCTCGGGGTTATAATCTCGGATAGGTAGCATGTCGCATAAGAAGCAGTCAGTAGGTGAAATCGATGATGACGAGCACGCCGAGCGTAAGCCCCGGAAGAGTAAACTCGCCAGATGGTGGTACAGATCGAGCTGAAGTTGACTTTCGAGATTTGGAGCAGATCAGACCGCCGGTCGGTATCAAATCCTGGCAGTCAAGTGACGATAGGTTTCTTCATCCCACTGTCCAAATTGCGCCGGTCGATTCCGTAAAGCGTCTCGGTACTGGTCGTCCCGGTTGGTTCGTGGAGAACGTACATGCGCCGATTGGAAGGAGGGTCGAACTTCAATTTCAAGGTCCTGTTCACCTCTTGGCAATGTACAATGAGGGAGGCCGCCGGGACGGGGAAACTTCAATTGACGGATTTGCGCCGTCCAAGATTCGGAATGTTGCGAAGAAGCTTACGTTCGTCCCGGCCGGTTGCGGCTATCGAGAGTGGCTTGAAACCGCCGCGTCCACCCGCTTGACGTTTCTGTATTTGGATCCAACCGTCCTCCGAAACGATGGAGGAGACGACTATGCGGCGAGAATACATTTCGAGGACTCCGGTGTTTGGGAAACCGCAACCAAGTTGAAAAGCGCGATCGAGAATGGGCAAGCAAAGAGAACGCTCTACCTGTCCGCTCTCTCTAGCGTGCTCGCAATTGAGCTGTCCCGCTGTTACGATAACGCTGCTCGTGATACGGCCCTGAATCGTGGAGGCCTGGCTTGTTGGCAAAAGCGAGCTGTCGTGGGCTATATTGAAGAACATCTAGGCGAACAGATTTGTCTCAGTACGCTTGCGCAACTCGCCCGTCTAAGCCAGCACCATTTTTGTCGGGCCTTCAAACAATCTTTCGGGGTTCCGCCGCATCATTACCACGTACAAAGGCGCATTGAACAAGCCAAACTGCTCTTGGCAGATCGATCAATCTCGATCACGGACATCGGGTTTACGCTTGGCTATTCTCAAACGAGCTCGTTCAGCGTGGCCTTTCGCAAAAATACAGGCTGGACACCGAGCGAATATCGCAGGGAGTTCAAATAGAGCGACAACACGCGTCACCTCTCGCGGGAGCTGCTTAAGCCCGACCTAAGTTGGGCCAAATGTTCATTCCCGGGCGGAATAAAGCCTAATCCACCGACCTCACTACCGATCGCCAAAGTCTCCTTTAGGTTCTTCGCACGAATTCGACGAACGCAGGCCGCCTTTTGGCCCCCGGGGGCGGCGTTTGCAGCTTCGCATTTGGCGAACAAGCCAAGGAGACCAAAATGATCGACCTCTACTACTGGCCCACGCCGAACGGTCACAAGATCACGATGTTCCTGGAGGAAGTGGGAGCCGACTACACGATCCATCCGGTCGATATCAGCGCCGGCGACCAGTTCAAGCCCAACTTCCTCGCCATCTCGCCGAACAACCGCATGCCGGCGATTATCGATACCGCGCCGGCCGACGGCGGCGAGCCGATCGGGGTGTTCGAGTCAGGCGCCATCCTGTTGTACCTGGCCGAGAAGATCGGCCGCTTCCTGCCGAAGGACGTCCGCGGCCGGAACACCGCGACGGAGTGGCTGTTCTGGCAGGTGGGCGGACTGGGACCGATGGCCGGACAGAACCACCATTTCGGCATTTACGCGCCGAAAAGGATTCCTTACGCGATCGACCGCTACGTGAACGAGACGAGCCGTCTGTACGGCGTTCTCGACCGCCATCTCGAAAACCGCGCGTTTATCGCCGGCGACGACTACGGCATCGCCGACATGGCTTCCTATCCGTGGATCGTTTCCTGGAAGCGCCAGCAGCAGAATCTGGACGACTTCCCGAACCTGCGGCGCTGGTTCGACACGGTGCGCGCGCGCCCCGGGACGCAGCGGGCCTACGCGAAAGGCGAGCCGTACTCGAGCCGCCCCACAGTCACCGAGGAAGGCAAGAAGCTCCTGTTCGGCCAGACCGCCAGTAGAGCGCCGGCAGAGGAGAGGCGTATGAGCCCAGCCCGACCGGCCCTATTTTGTCTCCCGCCCGGCTTCCCGGCGTAGTTCAAGCAAGCTTGCATTAATGGCCACGATGATCGTGCTCAGCGACATCAGAGCTGCGCCGATGGCCGGGCTGAGGAGGATGCCCCAGGGATAGGCGACACCGGCGGCCAGCGGAATGGCGATGACGTTATAGCCCGTCGCCCAGAGAAGATTCTGGACTATCTTCCTGTACGTTGCCTGCGAAAGCTCCAGGATTGCAAGTACGTCCCGGGGGTCGCTGCGCACGAGGACTACGTCCGCCGACTCGATCGCTACGTCCGTCCCCGCGCCAATCGCGATGCCAAGGTCGGACTCGACCAGCGCCGGCGCGTCATTGACGCCATCACCGACCATGGCCACAGCGAGACCGTTCGCTTTAGTCTCCCGTATTCTTTGCACTTTCTGATGCGGCAAAGTTTCGGCAAAATACTCGTCGAGTCCAAGTCGCGCGGCGACGGACCTGGCGACCTCTTTCGTGTCGCCAGTGACCATCATGCACCGTATACCCGCCTCCTTTAAACGTGAGACCGCATGGAAGGACTCTTGTCGGATTACATCGGCTAGAGCGATGGCACCCACTAGCCTGTCGTCGATGAGTACGTAAACCACCGTATTTCCGTCATGGCCGAGTTGCTCAATCCGCTCGCTTCGGACAGCAAGCCCATGCTCTCGAATACAGCCGGGGCTCACAACCTTGACGGTACGCCCGTCGACCGAGCCTTGGGCACCGCGTCCCGGCAGACTCATGAACGCCTGGCCGGATTTCGGCTCGATGCGGCGTTCCTCGGCAGCGCGCACCACGGCTCGGGCGATCGGATGTTCCGATTGAGTTTAGACACCGATGGCCCAAGCAAGGACTTCATCTTCGCGCAGGTCAGCCAATGCAACCACCTCCGACACGCCGAAGCGACCCTCGGTTAAGGTTCCGGTCTTATCGAACAACACAGCGCCCAGGGTACGCGCGCGCTCGAAGGCGGCGCGATCGCGGATGAGAAGGCCGCTCTCCACCGAGAGTCGCGTGCTGACTGCCACGACTAGCGGCACAGCGAGACCGAGCGCATGGGGACAAGTGATGACCATCACCGTAACCATTCGTTCGAGCGCAAAGTCGAAGGCTTGACCAAACCAAAGCCACAGAATGAGCGTTGCGGCACCTAGCAAGAGGGCAATGCAGGTCAACCAAAGCGCCGCGCGATCAGCCAAGTCCTGTGTGCGAGACCGCGTTTCCTGGGCCTGCCTGACGAGACTGATGATCTGATGCAGATAGGTTTCATCGCCGGTCTTGTGTACCTCAAGGATGACGGCGCCCTCGCCATTGATCGCTCCGCCAACTGCGTCCTGCCCCTCGATTTTCTCGACGGGGCGTGACTCCCCCGTCAGCAGCGCTTCATTGAAACTTGATCGGCCCGTGAGGATGATACCGTCCGTCGGGACGCGTTCGCCCGGCCTTACCAGGATGCGATCTCCGGGGCGTAGCGTCGCAACAGGAATGTCTTCCGCGTGGTCATCCGCCCCCAAGCGGTGCGCTGTCGCGGGCAGGAGCTGCACCAGCTTTTCCAGGGCTCGCGACGCTCCAATGACTGACCTCATCTCGATCCAATGCCCGAGAAGCATCACGTCGAGAAGACTTACCAATTCCCAGAAGAACACCTTGCCAGGGAGGCCAAATATGACCGCGCTCGAATAGGTGAACGCCACGGTGATCGCGACGCTAATCAGCGTCATCATTCCGGGCTGCATGTTCGACAGTTCGCTGACAAGTCCTGAAAGGAACGGCCAGCCGCCGTACCAGAAAACGACGGCAGAGAGGCCAAAGAGTAGGTAAGAGTCGCCAGGGAAGGCGATCCAGTGCAAGCCGAGAAGGTTTTGGATCCCAGGTGAAAGCGCGAGGACCGGAAATGTCAGTACGAGCGAGACCCAAAACCGATGCTGAAAATCGGTGACCATCGCCGCATGGTTATGTCCAGCATGGACGTGATCTATAAGAGCATGCTGCATGGATCCGTAAGTCGTCGGCTCGCGATCGCTTCGTTGCCTAGGTACGACCGTGTTCATTGGGCAGCCCGTCGCTCATGAGTGGACGATGCGTTAATAGGGATCGCATGGTGACGTCGTTCGTTTTGTTGGTTGCCGGGCCTTTTACAGGAACCCGCGCGAACCCGCTGTAGGTTGGTTGCTACGATTGTTTCAGCGTTGCTAAAGAAGCCGCGTACCTACCGCAGCGCCTTGGATTTAGCGCCATTGGAGCCGTATCGCTGCTCGCGATGTGTTGATCGATCAGGCCGGTTTTCCCTCGCGCTGACGCCGCTTCCTGTCAACGTGGTTCGACCAGTTTGCGGCCGGCACGCCCTGCTAATCAAGTCCAGCCGCACCTTGCTTTCCGGCGTGCCTGCTTGCGCAGCCCTGCCGTTTCCGCCGGTTGGACATGGAGAGAGTCCCGCTCGCGACCTGCATCGGTGCTGGCAGCATACGGGGAGCTCCTGCCGTTGGCTGCTGTGACAATCGGGACAAGACTGCGTCGAGGGAAGCAAGATGGCAAAAGCGGTGGCGTTCAGATGCGCCTACGATCAGGCACAAGATTGCCATTCGCGCCGCCGCTCATATTCCGACGATGTGGAATGATGGGACCGGGGTCGGCAGCGATTTGGAAGGCGAGTAGTGGTCGTGACTGGCGAATCGACGGGCATCGACGGGGCGATACGATAGAGGTGAAGATCATGCTTGCCGACTCGCCTGAACTCAATATCGGAAACACGACGTTCATGCTTGTATGTTCAGCATTAGTGATGCTGATGACACCCGGCGTTGCATTTTTTTACGGAGGTCTAGTCACAAAGAAGAACGTACTGACTGTTATGATCCAAAGTTTCGCGTCTTTGTGTTGGACAACAATACTTTGGTTCTGCATTGGTTATTCGATGTGCTTCGGACCGACTTGGCACGGCGTGACTGGTGATCCAACATATTTTGCCTTTTTGAGAGGCGTTAGCTTGAATACAATTTACACCGGAAATAACTCTGGCATTCCTCTCGGGTTGCATTTTGTATATCAACTGATGTTCGCAATTATTACGCCTGCTCTAATTACTGGTGCGTTTGCTAATCGGGTAACTTTCAGTGCGTACTTGCTCTTCCTCACTGCCTGGCTGATTTTCGTGTATTTCCCGTTCGTTCACATGATCTGGAGTCCGGACGGTTTGTTTTCAAGAATGGGCGTGTTGGATTTTGCTGGCGGGATTGTTGTACACACCACAGCTGGGTTTGCAGCTTTAGCCTCAGTGATATTCGTAGGGCGTAGATGCGATAGCACTGATGCACCCCACAATGTTCCATTAATGGCACTAGGTGCGGGGTTGTTGTGGTTTGGCTGGTTTGGCTTCAATGCTGGATCAGAAGTCGGCGTAGATTGGGTAACCGTTTCATCCTTTGTCAACACGCAATTGGGAGCGGCTTTCGCTGGATTCGCTTGGCTTGTTTTGGAATGGGCCAACGTTCGGCGGCCCAATTTTGTCGGCCTCATGACTGGTGCGGTTGCTGGTCTTGCGGCCATTACCCCAGCTGCCGGTTATGTGTCCTTCGCTATCGCATCGGTAATCGGCTTTTCGGCCGGACTGGGCTGCTATTACGCCGTTGCGATAAAAAAGGTCTTTGGGTGGGATGACGCGCTAGACGTGTGGGGAGTGCATGGTGTCGGCGGGGTTCTCGGCGCCATCCTGCTCGGAGTATTCGCTGCGAAAAGCTGGAATCTACACGGTGCGGCAGGTTTATTGTCCGGTGGCACTCGGTTCTTTCTTTGGCAGTGCATTGCCGTCGTTGTATCGGCGGCCTGGGCGTTTGCCTTTAGCTACGCGGCGCTATGGCTGATTAACTGCGTCACTTCGGTTCGCGTGGATGAGGAAACAGAGAAGCTGGGGCTAGACGCTGGTCTCCTTGGAGAAGCGGCCTATTCGGAGGACCGATGACCGTCTGTTCGGCATTGTAGCCCTGGATGCGCGAGAAATAGATCGGCAGTCTCTATCCTGCACCGCCCCCGATTCAGACGAACAGGACGCGCATCCCGCGCATACCGAGCATGATCACCGTCGCAACGATCCCAGCGACGACCGCACCGCCGATCACGAATAGATCGGCGAACGCTTTGCTCATGCCATGCGCCGTAATGACCGCACGCCCCCAGCCGCGAAAGGCGGTTCCGACTTGATGGGTGCGTCACTCCAGTTTGCGTACCTTTCTGATCGCGACCAGGCCCAGGGTGGCCGATCTTAAACCTAGGTATGCTCTTCTCAACCCAATGTTACGTGTTGGATCAACCTCCGTGCAATGGTCCAGTCCATCTCTCTATGATTACACTTTAATTTAGGTGACCGAACGACAGTTGAGGCGTCTGGCACCGTCCTACGGGAAAACACCAAAAAAGGCGAGGAGCGAGTCATGGGCCGGATGTTCGACCTTGTCGGACGTTTGATTGCCGGGTTACAGAAGCCGGCCAACTGCGAGCCGTTCACTCCGAACGATTTGACGGGCTTACGCGACACCCTTCGACCCGGTGATGTTTTGCTGGTTGAGGGCAAAGGTCGTATTTCTGGCAGCATCAAATATCTCACTCAATCGACCTGGTCGCATTCAGCATTGTATGTCGGGCCGATGGCCGGCGTCGCAACCGACGGCGAGCCCCATGTCCTGATAGAAGCCAATATCGACGAAGGTGTCGTGTCGGCGCCGCTATCGAAATATCTGCATTGTCAAACCCGCATCTGCCGGCCGGTGGGCCTGAGCGAAGCGGACTGCGAAAAAGTCTGCCGCTACGCCTCCGAACGCATTGGTCTCGGCTACGATTTCAAAAACGTCGTCGACCTGATGCGCTACCTGTTCCCATGGCCAGTGGCGCCGCGTTGGCGCCGTCGAACGATTGCGCTCGGGTCCGGCGATGCTGGCCGCATCATCTGTTCTTCGCTAATTGCGCAAGCATTCGATGTCGTGCGTTACCCGATCTTGCCCAAGATCACGCACGTCGAAAGCCAGACGTCGTGGCGCGAAACCGCCGAGATCCGCCACTCGTCACTTTACGCGCCGCGCGACTTCGATATTTCGCCCTACTTCATGGTGGTGAAGCCCACGCTCGCGCGCGGATTCAACTATAAAGATATGCATTGGGCCGATCTTCCCGAGGTTCACACCGGACAGGTCACGCTCGCTCCAGAGATCGAAGACGCAATCGCGGAAGTAGCCTAAACCCGAATTGCCCGGATGAGGCACTGAGTTGCAGGGCGCTCACGTCGTTTCAAACATGGGGCTCAGTTCTTTGTTCTGGACCGAGCGAGGCGGCGATGGCGAACCCGGCAGCCTAAGCGCACTGCCGTTGTCAGTCGCCCCACGAATTGGCGGCTGGTGCGATCGCCGTCTCGTCGACCACAAATCAATCTGGAGATTGATATGTTAAAGCCACGCCTACAATTGATCCATTGCTCGAACGGCATCCGACCGGAAGCAAAGTACCGGCAGCGTGGCCGTAGCTTTCGACCTTTGGTCATTCATGGCGGCGCGAGAGCGAGATCCGCGCCGAGAGAGAACTCATGGGAAGCTGCGCTTGAACTGATCAATCTTGGTTTTTTGATCTCCCAAGTCAATTGCCTTGCCTTCTTGCGAGCGAGTCTAACAGTTCTTGAGGCCTACAATCGGACTGATCCTGAAATGACCAGGTAGAATCGCATTGTGCCTCCCCCCGATGTGTTGCGGCCCGGTGGGTGGCGGACACAACCGCGCTCTCGCGGATCGTTCGCATCGACCGTGCTGCTCGATCCGTCCGCACCCTTCCGCGCAGAAGTCAACTCGCTAAAGAGCCCTCGGCGCCACCGTCGTATTCCTTCCCCGATTGCTCTCAACACGGGCCGCGGGACAGTGCCGGCGAGGGTCATGTCCGTTCGGGTAATAGGCGCGGGGTCCGACTACCTAGTAGGACATCAAGCAGCAAAGCCCTTATGAATTGCCCTGCTTTGGTACCGTCCCTCAAGGGGCTGCGGGCTATTTGCCCAAAGGGAATACTCTGCAGTGTCTGGCGAAGCCTCATGCTCCCCATGGAAGGTCGAGCCGATCTCGGAGGAAGTTATTCCATGGACGAAGATATCTTGCGCAAATTGGAGGAACGTCTCGGACCGCTCCGTGCGAGACAGCGATTGGGTATCGAGACGGACCATGAGGCGAAAATCTTCGGCAAAGGTCTGCTCTCCTTTCACGCAAAGAATTGGTATCCGGTCCATTCTGTCATTCGAAACGCACTGAAGCTGACCGGTCTCGATTGGCGCGGATGCCGGAATACAGGACGCATTCTCGTCAAGCGCAATGACATCTTGTTCAAGGAGTTGCCGGCGCTTTTTGACGGCTTCACCATACTCCACCTTAACGACATGCATGTGGACTGAACAAAGCTGCCATGCAGCGCCTGATCGAACTCGTCGGCGACATGCGTTACGATTTATGTGTTCTAACCGGCTACTATCGAGGGAAGAATTGTGGACCGTTCGAGGCAACCTTGGACGGCGTCGGACGAGCGCGGGCTCATCTAAAGGAGCCCGTTTATGGAGTGCTGGGCGATCACGATACCATCCAAATGGTTCCGGGGCTGGAAGCCATCGGAATACGGATGCTGCTCAATGAGAGCGAGGTGATCGTGCGCGGTGATCACCAGATCTATCTAGCGGGAATCGATGACGCGCACTGCTTCAAGGTCGACAATATCGAAAAGGCTGCATCGCAGATACCGTCTGGCAAGTTCTCCATCTTATTGTCGCACACACCGGAAATCTATCGCCAGGCGGCTCATGCCGATTTCAATTTGTTGCTGAGCGGACACACGCACGGTGGCCAGATCTGTCTGCCAGGATCTATTCCGATTATACTTGACGCAGTATTGCCTCGACAGATGGGGGCGGGAGCTTGGCAGTATCATAACATGACTGGTTACACCTCTGTGGGTGCTGGATCGAGCGTCGTTCCTGTTCGTTTCAACTGTCCGCCGGAAATCACCCTGCATTGCCTTCATTCGGGCTAACGTCGCGCTAATATGGTTCGTCGCGCAGGTGGGCCGGGCACCTGCTCGAGGTTTTCGACGGCTCCCACGAAGTCGCTCTTCGCCTCACCGTCACGCCCGAAAAACGTTCGAAAAACGGGGGCAAGCCGTTTTCAAACTGACACGGCTGCGTCATAAATCGTTCAGCCCGTCGTAATCAGACGCATAACAATCGACTGGCAAGGCCCGGCGCGTGACCGACGGGGGCACGCAGCCGGGCCGCCATAGTTGGCGGCATTCAGCGCGGGTCCGGCCGGTATGGTGAAATACCAGACAGTCGGCCTAGACTACGTGGCTCTCCGGAAGGAGTGCCTCCACGCTGTTCGGCAATGGCCCGGTTGCGAGTCCATCGGCGGCATTCAAATCCTTCGAGGTTGGCGGCCTGCGACCTTCTCCGTCAAGATAACGCTGTACGGAACCGCTGACGTGAGGACGGCCGATCGCGCGATCGCTTGCGTCCAGCGCGAGAAGCGGCGGCAATTTCATCTGATCGAGTAGTGCTGCCCAGCTATCCTGCTGTCGCCCACAGCGTTACACCGATCAGCAGCACCGTCAGAATCCCTGGCATCGCAATTCGCGTCTGGAACTTCTTGCCGGATTAGAAGCTGTTTCCGCATTTCGGTGAGGCGCGCTCGGCAATATTCCTTGTAAAGCACGTCAAATAGCGCGGGCATGATCGAACCCCCGTCGTTTGAAACACTGCCGCAGGATCTAACCGAGCATCGTTTCAAACCGACGTCGCCGCTCCACCAGAAATGGCTTCGTCGCCAACAGATTGGTTTCGTCGGAACCGCTCCCACGAAATGATCCGCTGAAGGGGCCGTCTAACGCGGCAGGCGCCGCGGGGGACGCGCTAAGATCACGTTGGGGGTTCTCTCTACCGCCGCCCGGCCAAACCGCTCCCCCGTGCCCCCCCTGCCGCGATCGTAGCTTTCCGCAGCCGGCGGCCAACGGAAAATGCAGTTCGCTCCGCCGTCATCAATATGCCGTGGAGCCCAAGGCAGGTTGGTGGATCCACAACGTCGCGAGACCGTCCATGCAGATGCCGCCGCTTGATCCAGATATCGCCGATACTGCGCCCTCCGATTCCGTTTTGACCGTTTATGACGAGCAACACATTGTCACCTATCTGCGCCTGCTCGACGCGGACGCGGAGGGTGCCGACTGGCGTGACGTCGCACGAATAGTGCTGCATCGTGATCCGGAATCCGATCGCACCAGGAGGGCTTTCGAGAGCCACTTGGCCCGCGCAAAATGGATGGCGGAGTTCGGTACCGCGGATTGCTCCGCGGTACCGATCGGCGGACCTGACGACTCGCCGGCTGCGATGCAACGCTCGATCTTGGCCTGCACCTCCGGCGTTTAATCACCGCGCGGCGCTCGTCCTCTGCGGTGCGCTGGATGCCGTGCTTGGCGTTTGCCCACGCGCCGCGTCAGCGACCGCAGGCGGGCCTATCAGCGCGAAGAGGCACAACGTTTGTGAGCGCTGTCCCGGAGGCGGGGTCCGGACCGGCTTGGACCATTCCGTCGTCTCTTACGAGGAATACGGGGCGTGGATCGATGGCAAGGCGATCGAATAATGCCTGAAGTTCGGGCCGGAGTCCGTCGCCGCGCAGAGTAGCGATAGAGTGGAATTTCCGCATGATGTGCTCCCAGGGCGCTGGTATTAGGCCGCCCCCTTGAGGACGTAGTCGCCTGGCACGCACTTGATGCGGGCAACGTTCCACTGGTCACCGCTGAACATCGAGCGGCGCTTCCAGTCTGCGATCGCAGGCTGCGATAGCATGCAAGCCTGCATGGGCATCTCGTCCTTGACAACGATTTCCTCACGGCAGACCGGCTGCGGGATGCTGGCCAGCGTGTGGCACATTAGGGCGACGACGGTGATTTGCATGTTGGTCTCTACTGTGCCGGGCCGAAAATGAAGATGCCCGATTCTGTATCCACAAGCGTAATCACAGAGAGATAGAAGGGGAATTGTGCGGAGGTTTGATCCGTACCGTTACTTGGTTGAGAAGAGCATACCTAGGTTTAGGATCTGCCACCTGTACGAGGTCTTTGCGGTGCCGATGCCTCGACCTCGCGCGGCAGCGACGCATAGTTTTCGCTGACTGTTGCCTTCGCACAACGTTTTCAGCTCGAGTTCGCAAGGAAGTCGTTTCGTTGCGTCCTCGACCAACGCCATCGTGCCCTCGTTACGGATCGTGCCGCGGGGATGTCAATCGGCTTATTTTGAGCGAGGCCTCGCAATGAGTAGGGGGCTACGAGGCCTCGCCGGCCGCGCGCGCCAGGGATTGAGCCGCGCACAGCCTGATCAAAGCAATCCCGCCGGCGGAGTACCGTTCCAAGGAACGGATGCAGCTTTCCGGAGTTGGCTCATCACTATCGGATCACCTTCCCCCAAGGCCCGATAGCAGAACGGCTCCGGCTTGCCCCCATCGCTGGAGCCGTTCGCTTGTCGGCCGCCATGTGAGACGGGCACGACACGCCCAAGAACGCGGCCGGCCGCCTCGCATGAGGGGATCACGGCCGGCCGCGCGGGCCAGGCGCACTGGGGACGCTAGAGTCTGGCCCATCGTGAAACTAGGCCGTCGGGGCGCCGGCGGCATGGGGTGTCGAGCGCGAGGCTGTGGCGAGATATCGAGAGCGGCCGCCGGGGGGCTTATTGGAGGAGGGTGTTCGCGGCCGCTCCGACTGTGCGCACGGGGCGACCGAAGCACGCAGCCTTCAGACAAATGATGATGGAACCGGCGAAGTCATCGGCCACACGCGGATGTGATGGCGTGGTCGTAAGGATTTTATTCCCATTCATGTTTGTGTGTGGTCCCCGTTCTCTCAGGGCCCAGCGGGTATCTCGATCGCGCCGGCCCTCGACACCGCTGCGGCGGTAATCATCCCGCTGCGATTTGGGCGATTACCTGGGCCGAAGTCGCCGAAGAGTATAATGCCCTGACCCACAATGGCGACGATCAAGGCCACGATCACGGGTAAAACTGTGCTGTTCTGCATTGTGGAGTCGCTTCAATTACCTGACTCCGCAGGTAGTGTGCATTGCGGTATTCGACGATCAACCGGCGTTCACAATTTCGGGGGGAACACCGACGTTTCCGACGCATTCCCCGAAATCCTTACCCGACGCGCCGCAAATGGTGTTTGTCTGAGCTAGAAGCGCGTCACCTTGCTATCGATCAGCGCCTGGATCTGAGCCTGTGTTGGCGCCGCCGGCCTGAGGGTCACCACCTTGCCGCTGCGCTCGGGCCTGACGACACCTTCGTCACACCCAGATCGCACATAGACCCAGCGGCGGAAGGCACCACTGCCACGCTGCCGCCGTGCCAGTCCTAGCGATACCAGGGACCCGTGCGACTCGAGTCTTCTCCAGCTGCCCGCAGTGCTTCAGCTCGAGAGACAGGACATCCCGCAGAACGCGATCCACTGAGACCTCGGCGACGCTCGCCGGCGTGGCTGCTAATCATGCTTTCCGCGTTTGCTTGTCCCTTTGTAAGTTCCACCATACCCCTACGGATTGGAAAAGTTGCAAGGAGTCGGGCTGTACATAGGGCCGCGATCAAACCCGTAGCAGCCGACTATCGGACCAGTAATCGAACCGAATGCCACGAACGGCGGTGGCAAATAGGTAGCTGTTGTTTGCTGTAGGGGCGATTTGCGACAGCCGCGCTGCGCGTCGCAGTCAATCGCCGAAGCGTTCTGCGGCGACAAAACGGCAAGCGCGAAAACCGGTATGATCCAACGCAATGCGGCAACGTACTCCATCAAACTGGCTCCCATCGTCACGCCCCGCTTCCTAGTCCCCCCGTCTTCTTAACTCTGTCAATCAGCCGTGCTCTTGTACTTCGATGTTGATTGGCCTGCTGGGCAAAATCGGGTTTTCGCCCAATGAACGCGGCAGCTCAATTTACCAACCCGACCGGATGCGCTGCAAACGACAAACACGGCGAGTTAGACACGCGTGCGCCAAACGCCGCCGCGAATACCAACCAGTGCGGCCAGCCCGCGTTGGCCGCGTAACAGTTTTATCGGCAAGCCGAACACGGCCCGACGTTACCGACATAGCGTTGGGCCACGCTGCATCACGAACGGCGCGAGCGTCGTGAATTTGCTTGCGGGTTAGTCTGACTTCGGCGATGAGACCGGGCATTCGAAGACTGTATTGCCATGCTCATCAACAACGCGCACTAGACTTGATCCGCAAAAATCGCCGCCCTTTCTTAATTCTTCAGCAAGGACCTTAGCGTGACGTCTCGCGGATTCAAGAGTCGGCAGACTACGTCCCAGTTCGTCGGGAAACAGTTCTGAACCACCAACGATGTGAAAGAAATAACGCATCGCGCCGCAATAATGCGAGCGATGGTTGGCATCTAGTGACAAATGAGTCAGTTAGTAACAGATAAGTCAGGTTTGGGCTGGATTAAAATGTGTCCATTATCCCCGCGTACTCAACGATATCTCGTGCTTCGCCGCCATTACCGTGGTTGCACCAACGGTTCGCCTCAATGCCTTGGCGATTCTCGCAGCTCCCCGTTTTTCTTTGGCCATGGCCTTCAACGTGCGTAGATCGTCCTTGGTCCATGCGCGACGAACTACTTCTTTCTTTTTTGGCATTCACCGGCTCCTTGAGAACCGGAGTTCTATTACTGCAAAGTTTGTTCGAAATGTGCCATTGTTGGTCGGCTAGTTCAACCCTTCGGTGGATTTCGTTTATGAAACTCCACTTGGGGAGCGGACTCAACTAACAGGCAGCGTAGCTCATCGATCTGGCAAGCGAAATCCATCGCTTTTGCCTTCAACACTTCCATCGCATGACCCCGATGACCTTCCAACTCTGCAATGCGTTCGTTGAAGGCGTCCAATTCATCTTCTAATTTCTGAATTTCGTGCTGGATCGGAAACTGCCGAGCTGTAACTCTACCAACGGCTGGTGGCTGCTTTGGACGCGTAGCTAGCCGGTTGCCGGTTCTTTGCCGCTGTGTGCTCATGGTCCCCCCGAATCGCAAGCAGGTAACTACTTTATCACTCGCAGCCCAACCCTGTGCTCGACCCGGTTCATTGCTGCGGCCAGTTCTTCCGTGTCCAGAACTGCGATGAGTTGGGTGATTATTTCGTCCGCATCACTCGTCGACGACTCAAGATGTTCGGCGACAATCAGACCGACCTGACGCAACGCGAAGAAAATTAGCTCTTGATCGGTCATGAAAGATCACGGCTTTATAAAAATGACGGGGCCGCCGGGGCGGGGACACCGACGGCCCCTATCGCGTGAGTTAGAAATGTGGCCGGTGACTTGGGGGGCAGTCGGTCAACTCTGCGCGACGGTTGATGATAGCTCGGGAATGTCAAGCATCAACGAAACTCGCTGCTTAACCTAACTAGTAAAGCTTACTGGCGGTGCACGTCACAACGCACTCAAATCATCTGGCACATCACCGAACTTTCGCAACACAGTTGCATCGCGAAAATCGCCGGTCGCCGGATCGCCAGTGCGACTGAAAGCGACCGCACCGGTACGACCGAATACGTTCCAAAGACCCTGCGCACTTTCTATCGCGGCTGCAGGATTTGGACATTCAACGGGTTCACCGACAACGACGTTGCCGTCAGTAACATCGAACGGCAACGCCACGAAATATGTAATTCCGGCCATGGCCTGACTCCTGCCGGCTCACGCAGCCGCAGGGCGGTTATATGCTTTGGATCGAAATGTCAAAGTCGATTGATGCATTGCGGTTGCATCAGCTTGCCTTGGCGGCATTTCGGTGCGCGATGAGAACGGAAATGAGTTCTTCGTAGCACCGATCAAGTCGACTGTTCGAGAGGGTCGACTGCACCCGGAAAGGCATGGATCAGCTAACCGCGTCTAAGGGTGCCGCTCAGCGTAAACCTTAACTGAGTTGGCGCTGTTGCGTTGTCATCGGGCCTGCGTGCATCGACTGCTGAAGTGGTCTCTTCTGCTTGCGCCACGAGAGCTGCGCTCGCTCAAGCTCGTGCCAACGCTCGGCCTGTGCAATCCATTTGCCCCGATTGTGAGGCTCTAACCTCGCCCGCTCCAAGCAATACAATTCCATTATCGTGCAATCATTATCACTCATCATCGGCCTCCCTTATCCACAACCTTATTTCTTTTTGTTGCGTCAGAGTCATTACGATTATGAGTCAGAACTATTTTCCGATTCGTCCACCAGCCGGCACGTAGCGCCGCCCGATGCCAGGCTCCGCACGCAGGCCCGCAATCCTTCGGGCGGGTACGCTGATCGAGGCTATAGATCAGGCTGAGCGCAACGACGCTCGCGCCCCGAAGGTGATTTTCCCTCTCCTGTTTGCTTTTGCGGAGACCTACAAACCGGCCTAAGATTAGTTTTTAGGCTGGTCAAAGTGACCACTCGAGCCTTCTCAGGAGTTCGAAGAAGACCTCGATCGCATCGAGCAGCACCTTGATGAGGCGCGCAGAGAACGTGGCGAGCTTTAGAGCAAGCGCCCCCGAAGGCACTGAAAATTGGGCGGGCATCGGTTTATCGAGCGGTACTATCTGTGCCGTGAGGCAGTGGGAGCGAAACCGTGTTTGGCTGGTTTAAATCCGAGAAGCGGGAGCGGCGGAGGAAAATTAAACTTGATCGCAAACACCTTGAAGCAAGGTCGCGGCGCTTTCTGAAAAGCTACCTAAACGCAGATGAAACGCGAAAGGCTCAATTCTATCGGGCTGTCGAAGAGGCGTCTAAGCAATGTCAGCCAGTGAAACCAGGTTTACCGCCCCCCGAATTAGAAGATGCCCAAATCGCCGAAGCCACTTCCGGTGCAGCGATGAAAATGGTCTTGGGGCGTGAAGAGCGGGGTGCGCTGAAGAAAGATGAACGCATTTCCGACTTCGTCACCGACGCTTACGCTACCGTAGGCATTGCATACCATCGCGCAGCAGGTGTCTACACGATGGACAAAGAGATGCAGGAATTAGGAACTGCTGCTGTTCACCTTCTCACCATGGCGACCTCATACATGAGGGCGCAAAACGACTGACGGGCGAGTTCGGTTCCGAGGCCGTTCAGCGGAATCGTTGTTGATGTGCTCTAATTCCGGGTCTGGGTGTCAAGCTCCCCAATGATCGTCCTTGCCGGGCCCACTGTTCTCTCCGCGATAGGGGTGGACCCTCCGCATGATGGCGCAAGGTGACGCTGGCGGTTCAATGTTGCAATCGCGGTCGCCCTTTCAGGCGCTCGCAAAGAATCGGTCGAACTCACCATCGCCATCGTCCCGGCAGGGACGTCTTTCCCCGCCTGTTTGGCAGATCTCGCTAATGTCCTCGCTAGGCAGCAATTTCCTTCTTCGACCAGTTGAACTCGGTTCCATCGATCCACATGCGATGCAGAATGACCGCGAGCTTGCGCGCGACCGCAACCTCGGCCTTGCGGAGCCCGTTGCGCTTGGCGAGCCTTACACTCGAAGCCTTAACGGCGGACCATTTTGGGACGCGCGTCAGCAGAACCCCAGCTGCTTCAAACAGGTAACTTCGTAGCATCGCGTCGCCGCACTTAGAGATGCGACCTGTCCAATCGACCTCTCCGGACGCATGGCGTCTACTGGTTAGCCCGACGTAAGCACCTACGCTTCTCGACCGCGCAAGCCGTGCCTTGAAGGCGAGCGCAGTGATCGGACCGACCCCAGGCACGGTTATAAACCGACGGACCTGCGCATCATGGCGAGCCAGTTTCATAACCTTGCGGTCAAGCTCACTGACCTGCTGCCCGACGGCATCGCGCGCTTCGAGCCGCGGTCTGACCGCAGCTATCAGCTCAGGACGGCCCTCGATCAACTCCTCGGCTCGCACGGCGAAGACATTGAACTTGGCACGGCCGATGACAAGGCCGAGATTCTTGAGAAGGCCGCGGACATGGTTCTCGAGATCGGGCTTGATCTTGACCAGAAGAGCCCGGCTGGCCAGCAGCGCCCTGACCGAGTGGCAGTCGATATCCTTGACATGCACCTCCTTGAACCAGCCGGTCTGCATGATGCGGGCGATCCCGATAGCATCGTTGCGGTCGCTCTTGTTGATCTGCATCTTGAGCACGGCCTTGGCATGGCGCGCGTCGATGCAGATCACCGGTAGGCCAAGTTGCTTAAGCTCTGTCCATAACCAGGTGGACGTCGGTCCGGTCTCGAGGCCGATGCGTACCGCGCCCGGCGCCTTCGACTTCACGTAAACCGAGATCGTCTCAGGATCTGAATCGACCACACCCTCTCGCACGACCGACCCCGTCTGGTCCACCACGCAGATCGATGTCTGCTTCAACGACACGTCCAGTCCGACATAGTATTCCATTGCCGCTCTCCATCGTTGCGAGGCCACATGAGGCTGGCCTCATACGTTTCTGGAGAACTGATTCCCTTGCCTTTGTCTGGCTCGATCCCGGAATTACCCCATGTTGCAAAAGTCCAAAATCGAACAACCCAAAAAATCTCACGAAAGTCACGTCGCCTCGCACAAAACGCATCAGCGGCTCTGAGAATTCTCGTTCGTCACTCAAAAAAGACGTTTCAACAATATCGGCGCAATGCGGGCATCAGGTAGACGCCGGGTCCGCCGTTAATCACCTTTTCGCTTTGGTTTTTTGGGTTAACACATTAGTTATTTTTTTGCGGGCATTTTGCGCTTCCATTTATCAGGGAGGCACTATGTCTGACGTCACCATTCCCGGCGGCAAAATTCGCGCGTTCGTTGAACGGATCGAAAATCTGGACACCGAATTGTTGGAGTTGAACGAACAAAAGAAGGAAGTGTTTGCGGAGGCTAAAGGGGAGGGGTTTGACGTGAAGATCCTCAAAGAGATCATCAAACTTCGAAAGCAGGACCAGGAAGAGCGCGACGAGCGCGAGGGTCTGCTCGATCTCTATATGCGCGCCATGGAGCAGGCCGGGCCGGAGAAGGTCGCCAAGGCTGCATGATGAAGTAGGGCTGGTTCGTTCGCCGCAACTGTGGGTAATTCCATCACACCCTAGACAGGCGCCTCCACCCGCACACTATGCGCCCCGAGACGGAATCTCTGGAGGGCCTAGGGGGACAGTCTCGCAAAGGCCATGCGGTGTAATGCCCGCGTGGCCTTTGTTTTTTATCGTCTGGCGTAGGGACTCTGGGTAAAGGGCCGCTTCTGGCGCAAAGCGGTCATTGGCCAAAGCCCTAACGTCAGCCAAGTGCAACAAGAGAGACGCGCACCCGGCGATCGATCGGCTCGCACATGAACCAATCCGTACCAGAGAATTGGTAGAATCGTTGGAGGTCTGCTCGCTTGAGCAGATGTCCGTTCTACCCTCGACAGCAGACATCGCCAGGCCGCTCCGGCATGTCCGTTTCGTGCCAGTTTCGGACTCACGCACCGCAACAAAGGAGCGCCCTCTGCGTGAGGGCTGGTTTGAAACGCTGGCGACGCGCGCCGCCATCTCCGTCACGGCCCGAGAACCTGCAGTATATCCTCGGCGAAATTCTCTGCTGAGTCGACGTCGAGCACATCTCCGCCGTTCGGCTGGAACCCCACACTACCATGGCCCGCCCGGTGCAAAGGCCGGGCGGGTTTTCTGTTTTCATTCTCATCACATTGTCGCTTGATCGGGTGACAGCCTGCTTACGATTAGTCGTCGTCATCCTCGCGGTCGCGGCGCCAACCGCCGTAACCGCCCCAATAATGTGGATGTGGACCATAGTAGCCGTATCGATAGCGATAACGGCGACGCCAATCATCATCGTCGTCATATCGATAGCGATAGTCCCCTTAGGGACGATAGTAGTTCGGTTGCCACCAGCATCGTCCCCATTCGTTACAGACCCAGCCGACCTGTTCCACGCTCGACGTCGGCACCAAGGGTAGCGCGATCGGCATGGCGCTGGCGCTGGTTGCAGCAAATGAGGTGAACGCTGCGGCAGAGAGAATGCGAATAATGGGCTTTCCCATCAAAGCCTCCGGTGAGTTGATTGGTGACACAGTGTGGCGATGCCAACATAACCGTGGTTGAACAGTTGGCTCTGAAAACACGCCGACAGGGCCTGACCTTCAACAGGATATTGGCGTAGACGCCGCAACGGCAAAACATATCTGGAAGGTCCGGTCCGTAGGAGATGAGACCTCCCGCGTCCACGTGCGCAAGACAAGAGCTTTCGAACGCGGCGCGAGGCCACATTGGTTCACCAGTGACATCCTGGTCAGACAAGTCTCAGCGGTGTTCCTTTGCGAGCCGCGCGGATAATTCGCGACTCGCAAAGCAGATCGGGCCGACGCTTGATCGCTGGCCCGATCGCTCCCCCAGCCTAAGGTACATACTCGACCCAAGACGAATCTACGATCACGTAGTCGACCGGGAACCAAATGTAGGTATCGGTAAGATCGTCATAGACCCAATAGCCGTAGTAGTAGACGTCGGCCTGTGCGAGCTGCATGCTGGCAAGCGTTATCCCAGGTGTCGCCTCAGCCAGCTTCTGACGAGACTTCACTTTCTTCACCTGCATTCCGACGGCGGTAACAGCGGTTACCTTGCCGTTGTTCACTTCAGCGAACACATCGACTTTTTTTCCAGTCGTATGGATCTTGTGCTTGCCATTCTTTTTGATGTTTTCGCCAAGCAGGTCTTTTCCATTGAGATGGTGCTTCTCCTTCGCGAACGCGATGCGAGACGCGTCGATCGTGGTAGCTGCCGCGATCATTCCGAGTACGAGACGCCGATTAATCATGAACTTGTTTCCTTTGGAAAGTGGCTCTGCGCCTGACAACGTCGGCAGGATTTCCTGCAGGCGTTGCGACCAGGTGAGTTTTGTCATTTGCACTGAACCCATGATGAACGGGACGACCACAGATAAGTCCCAAAGATTTCCAACTAAGTGCGAGTGCCGAGGTCACCTTCAATCACCTTGACGAAGGCGACATTCCAATACGGCAATAAGCATGAATTTTTGCGTGAGAACCTCCCTTGCGCCGCTGATCAGAGTAATGAACTCGCGCCCCTGCATGTCCGTCCCCATGCTCTGGACACAGCATTGTATTGGCTTAAACGACTTTTTGATGGGGGTGATATCGGCATCAGAACCGTTGCCGCAGTGCACCGCGAATGTCGCAGTTGGGTCAAGCTTGGATTCTTGCTGGTCTGCAGCTCGGACTTCCCGTTCGCCGAGGGTCTTGGCCCCGACACAAAGCTCACACGCACACAAACCATCATGCAGGGCGCGAGCCACTGCGATTTTCGCTACGGGCGGCAGAAAGACTGATGGTCGCATTCGGGTCAAACTGAGAAATACTCGCACCGAGCAGATGTTGTCCGCTGTTCATCCAATAGCGGACTCACGTCGGACATCGTCCCACGTCCGTTTGGTGCCAAAAGCGCCATACGTTTGATTAAGGCGCGCGGACAAGCGATTTCGCGACTTCCCGCGTACAGTCGATGAACGCTTCAACCGCGGGGCTGAGTGTTCGATTTTTCAGGAACACGATCTCTGCCGAAATTCGCGGGCCCGGGGATTTCAGCGGCAAAGCCCGCAAAGAGGCCTGATGCGCGCTTAATGCCGCGACCGACATCGGAAGAATTCCGACAAATTCCCCGCTCGCAATGAGCGAGACCGTGAGCTGGATAGCTATGGTTTTGACCAGCGGCCTCGGTGGTGAAAAGCCGTTGGCCCGAAATACCTCAGCAACCAATGTGCCCGGCGCGCTGTCATATGGCGGCAAGACCCAATTGCCCTTGATGATTTCCGCGAGGGCAATTCGGCGCTTTCGCGCCAATTCGCCGTGCGCTCCAACAACGAACACAAACGGCTCATCGAACAGAACTTCGGAATGAAAGTCCTCCTGCTGTCCTGTGGCCCTCGTAATCAGCAGATCGATCTTGCGCTCAAGCAGTTCCTGGACCTGATGTTCACCAGGATTGGTCAATCTTACGTCCAGCTGCACGCCGGGATATTTCGCTGAAAATTTTCGCACGGTAGGCGGCACCAGACTGTGAAGAATGATGTCGGTGCATCCAAGCCTCACCTCGCCGGAGTTTGGATCGGATAGATGTTCGAGCGAGCGAATGCCTTGCTGCATCTCGTCGAAGACATTGATGCCGCAACGAAGTAGTACTTCGCTATGGGCGGTGAGCTCGGCGCCCTGCGAGTTACGATCGAATAGTCGCACGCCGAGCGTGCCTTCGATTTCGGAGATCGCCTTAGAGACGGCGGGATGTGAAATCCTCAGCCTGGCGGCCGCCTTCGCCATGCTGCCGGTATCGGCAACCGCCATCAGAACATGAAGGTCGCGCAACTTGACGCGGCGGCCAATTCGATCCGACCAGTCCATTGCGAGCCTTAACCTAGGGGTTACAGGGATGCCGCAATTTTCGGTCTACCAGATAATGCTCCGGCCGGCCAGAGTGACGGCGGTTCGGTGATCGCCGGACCGAGCCCAACATCAGGACGATCCTATGATCACGAAACGAGGGCTTGTATCGCTGGCGTGCACCGGTGGCCTCGCTGCCATTTTTCCCGACGCGATACGCACCGCTGCCGCCGAGACCGCTTCGCGCATGCTGGTGGGCTTCGGCGTCGGCGGCTCCATCGATCGCCCGGATGCTGGTCGAAGGAATGAAGGATTACGCCCCTTCGTTCATCGTCGACAATCGTCCCGGCGCCGGCGGTCGTCTCGCGCTCGGGGTGCTGAAAAGCAGCCCGGCCGACGGCACCGCCATGATCCTCGCGCCGGCCTCGAACTTCGCCGTGTACCCGCATGTCTACAAGACGCTGGGTTATGACGCGTTCGGGGATTTCGTTCCGGTCACGACCGTCTGTTCTTTTCCGTTCCTGATCACGGTGGGTCCGATGGTGCCAGCCGACGTCAGGACGCTTGCCGACTTCGTGAAATGGTGCGCGGCCTATCCCAAGCAGGCGAGCTATGGCACAGCGGCGGCGGGATCGATGCTGCATTTCACCGGTGTGACCCTGGCCAGGATCGGCGGGTTCGAATTCGTGCATCTGCCCTATGGCGGCCCGGGCGGCATCCAAGACCTGATCGGCGGTCGCATTGCCGCAACGATCTATCCGATCGGCACGGCACTTCCGCATGTGCAATCCGGCGCCATCCGGGCGCAACGATCCCCACGGCTAATCGATGTGCCGACCGTTCGGGAGGCCGGATATCCGGCGCTGGAGGCTAATGAATGGTTTGGCGTCTTCGTTCCGGCAAACACGCCTGCCGCAACGGTGAGCCGCCTCAATGTGGCAATCCTCGCGGTGGTGAATACCGACGGCTTCAAAACCGCCTTGGCCCAGCTTGCGATAGACCCCGTCGGCGAAACGCCACAGGAATTCGTGCAAATGGTCAAATCCGATTTCGATCGCTGGGGGCCGATCGTGCACGCCTCCGGCTTTACGCCGGAAGACTGAGGCGCGTCATGGTCAGCACAACGGAAACGGACGGAATGCACGCGAGCGAGAACCGGCACCGGACACCGGACCAGATTCTCGGTCCGTACTTCCCGATGGGACATACGCCGGTCACGCAAGCCGACCTGACCTGCGTCAACGGGGTCGATGGGTTTGCGCAGGGAGAAATCATCGAAGTCACGGGGAGGATACTAAATCTCGCTGGCGAGCCTGTCCGCAGCGTACCTGTGACGATATGGCAGGCCAATACTTTCGGCCGCTACGACCACGGCAATGATCCCAATCCCGCGCCGCTGGACCCCAACTTCGTCGGTTGCGTCGGGGTTCAATCCGATGAGGACGGCATCTATCGGATTAAGACGGTAAAGCCGGGCGCCTATCCGGCAGGGCCCGACTGGGTGCGGCCGCCGCATATTCACATCGAGGTCCACGGCCGGTTCGAACGGCTGATCACGCAGATGTATTTTCCTGACGAACCGCTAAATGCTTCGGACCGGCTGCTCAATACCGCGCTGCGTCCGGATTTGCTGATCGCAAAGCCGGTTTCATCGGAGGATGGATGCGGTCACCGCGTGCTGAATTTCGATATTGTCCTGTCAAGGGGCTAGAGGCTGTTTAATAGTCATACTTCGATAAGCCACACGAGTTCAGGCGAAGGTCGAATGTCCGCATCGCGTCAAAAGGCGAAATACTCGCGCCGAGCAGATGTTTTCAGCTTTACCTCCGAGAACGGACATCCGGCGGCGGCACCGCAATGACCGTTTCGTGCCAGAACCAGACGTCGCGATGTGAGCTTATTCACATTCCCGATCGACTGAGTGTTTTAGTCTTTGGCTTACGTCCGGTCTCTTGCGGGAGCAGATGGCGACTTACTCGATCGAGCGACACAATTTCATCTGTCTTGTCAGCTGATGGCTCGCTTGCCCCTCGCTCGCAGCAACCAAATCATACTTTGGCAAAATGACCGATGCCGTACCTCTTCGACTGTCGTCTATTGCGGCAGCGAGGAGGACGTAATTTCGACGCTGCGGTTCGATTTCCGCTTTTCCGCACAAGGAGGATATGGATTCGTCAAACAACGCCTCATTGGTTTGTAAGATCACGGAGAAATCAACCGGCGCAACATACCTAGTGACCGGCGATAAAGAAAATGAGCGATGGAAGCGTATCGCGGCAATCTTCGGCAGCCTCATCAAATGCGATGTCTTGGATGCCCCGCATCATGGCTCAAAGAACGGCATAACCAGCGAAGCATTTAAGCTCATGAAGCCCAACGTCGTTCTAATTAGCGCTGGTGTTGGCAATAAGTTTGGCCATCCAGACGCAGAAGCGGTCAAAATATTCGGCTCGCTGGGAGCAAAGGTACATTCCACAAACGACGGCAATGGGCAGTCAATACGGACAGAAATCACAAAGAACGGAGCACAATCTTTTTTGTATACGGTGAAATAACGGCTGACGCTTCGCGGATTGAATATTCAATCATACCAATCCTTTCGATCACGTGGCAGCGTCCTGGCCTCCTCGAACAGCTTCCTACGTGCGTACCCCGTCGAGACCGCAGCCTTTAGTTTCGCCAGACCAGTTTCGAGAAAATGGTTGGCGACGATCAGCGCCTTGACGGCCTCGCGGGCATCGCCGCCACACGCCGCGATGGCCTGATCGGCAGCGGCCTCCAGCTGGTCCGCGTCCGATTGGGGGTTGGGTGCTGAAGACATTTGGAAAACCTTGGCAGATGGGAGGCCTGAGAATGTTCACGTTTTGTTGCCATCTCAATTCGGTACTGGTCGGATAAGTGACTGGTCTGTTTTGATTTTTGTGGTGGTCCCTTTTGGTTGATGAGGCTCCGTATAACTCCGGAATGTCGTCTTAACGACATCGGAACGTTTCGGGATCGGGTGCGTATGTGTTGCCCTAAATCCGCTATGATCACTTTTATACATTCCGCCCGGAACGATCTCCCCCATTCAGCGTCAAGCGTTCGCGCTGAGCAACCACGGGGAAAGTCAGTGATCGGCAAACCGTACTTCGTGCGTCAAGCCGCGATCCTGTTTGGGATCGCCAAGGCAACCAAGGACCCCAAGATTTCCGCCGCTCTAATGGACAAGGCGGCTGATCTTAAATCGAAAGTTGATGAACCGGCCGCGACGCTCGATATAACGCCGCTGGACATTGAGCCGCCACCCGCGACATGACGCAAGTCTGATTGTACGGTCGCAGCGCTTGGCGTCGGCAAATGATTGAGAAGTTCACTTCCCCGCAGGTATTCATCCGACGCCATAAAGCGTCCAAGATTTGCGACGTCGTGGTTTCAGTTCGGGGCCAGGAGATCATCCTCCGCTGTCCGGACTATTCTCAGGCACTCAAATGGGCTCGTTTGGAATGCAAGTCTTACAAAATTTCGAAGCCACTCATTTCAGACTCTGAGATTGAGCCACATATTCCAGAGCCCGAGATTGAACCAATTGGCGGGCTGGACGATGACGAGGAGCTGCCGTTATTTTTGCGCTCTCCCCGAAACAATTGAGTGACGCCTGCTCACGACGTTTCAGCCATTCGATAAGAGCCGACGACGCCTCTTAGGAGCGCGACGATCTCATTTTCTATTCCTGTCTACAGGCTTCCGTGAATTCCCTGAGTTGGTCGTATTCCTCACTGCGCGCTTGCACGCGCCGCCTCAACTCATCGAATGTTCTGTTGGGCTCTGCATAGGCTGCGATGATCCCGCGCATTACTTCCTCGGCGCATTTCACTACCCTGCTCGACGATACCAGTCGCATGCGCTCAACCACAGAGTAAAGATTGCTGATAACCTCTGGTCCCTCGGCTTGGTGACTCCATGCTTCCGCTAAGCATCTCGACGCTTCAATAATGAATTCGGAATAGAGCTTTTGGCGCTGTCCGACATGGTGCATACGTGTCTGAGTACCGAGCAGTTTGTGCTGTGTGACCCAGGAAGCGGCAAATGTCGACAATCCGCCGATCAGTGAGCCGATTAATCCGGCGCTTGCGGAAAGGATTGCAGTATCCATTTCTAATCTCCTGGGCTGGATGCTTGACTGGTGAGCACACATTACTCTGGCAGACTTCCGGCGATCGCTTGCGCATCCGGCTGAATTCTTGCGGGCTGCTCGCGAAGTTCTAGAAGCCAAGGCGCGTTTGTGGTCGGCGAAGCGTCGTCCGAGTCCAGAAGATCGGGAGCATGATATCGCCAGCCCGACCGACCGACTGGCGCTCAACGCGACGATCGAGGCAGCTCGGATCGGTGAGGCGAGCAAAGGATTCGCCTTCGTGGGGTCAAATCGCTCGCCAGGCATAATGCGAGCGCGGCCGAAAAAGATCTTAGGCGTTATCCAAAACATCCGGGCAGCGGCGCAGCTTTAGTCGAAACCTTCAACTGCAACGCGCTGAGCGCCTTCGCGGCCGGGCATGGGCCGGAGAGTAGAGCGCGAAGACCACGAGAGCAGCACAAAACACCTGGCGCATGTCAGGCCCCCATCACGCCGCGTCGCCGACGATTTCCGCGACCAACCCGTTCGTTGTTGTCATGAAAGGCCACGCTCCTCCAGCCAGTCGACATAGAGCCGACGTTCAGCAAACAACCACACGCCGTCCATCTTCACGAACCTGTCGAGATAGCGGAGCGAGGCGACCATCAGGCGGCGGCTTCCACCATCCGCCGTCACGTGATGCGCCAGGCAGTAAGTTTCGCCAGTTCCTCTGTCGCCCGTCAGCGTGAAGATGGTGCTCTGCCCGAGGAAGTGTGTGGTCGCGTCATACTTGTTCAACTCAGCGAACACGGGCGCGAGCGCCTCGCGCGAGTGCAGCTCCTGCGAGGGCGTCGGGTCTTTGGCGTTCATGTACACCACGAAGTGGGTATCGGCAGTGAAGAGGGACATCTGACCTTTCGCATCGCGGCGATCGGCGCAGTGCGCGTAGCCCTCGATGAGCTCCCGGATCGCAAGACGGTCCGCGGCTTCCTCGGGTGAGATGGCGACGTGTTTGCTCATCCGTGTTCTGCTCAGGTTTCAAGAATGGCGCGGGTTTCGAGAAACGCCTCGATCCCGTACCGGCCATATTCCCGGCCGATGCCGGAGTATTTGAATCCACCCCAGGGC
This sequence comes from Bradyrhizobium erythrophlei, assembly GCF_900129505.1. Classification (NCBI taxonomy): domain Bacteria; kingdom Pseudomonadati; phylum Pseudomonadota; class Alphaproteobacteria; order Hyphomicrobiales; family Nitrobacteraceae; genus Bradyrhizobium; species Bradyrhizobium erythrophlei. Next base: position 5,218,235 of record NZ_LT670818.1, read on the forward strand.
GCCTGAGGATCATCAGTCATGCCGTTGATCACGACTCGGCCGGCCCGCAACTGAGAGGCCACGCGGCGCGCGCGTTTGATGTCGGTCCCGAGGACGGCGGCGTGAAGACCGTATTTGGAGTCGTTGGCGATCGAGACCGCTTCGTCCTCGGAGTCGTAGGCGATGACGCTGAGTACAGGGCCGAAGATCTCTTCCCTCGCTATCGTCATGTCGTTATTCACGTTGACGAACACCGTGGGCTTCACGAAGAACCCCGCTTTGAGCCCTTCCGGACGGCCCTCGCCCCCCACCAGCACCTCGGCGCCTTCTTCGATGCCCTTACGGATGTAGGATTGCACGCGCTTGTATTGTTTCTGCGATGCCATGGGTCCAACAGCAATCTTCGGATCGGCCGGATCGCCGACGGTGAAGGCGCGCATGGCGTCTGCGATGGCTTGCTTGACGTCCTCGAATCGCGTCCTTGGCACAAGCAAACGCGTTCCCGCGGCACAAGCTTGGCCACTGTTCAAAAAGGCCAGGGTGAGGGCGGCCGGGATCGCCTGAGCGACATCGGCATCATCGAGCAAGATGGTGGGCGATTTTCCGCCCAGCTCGAGCGTGATGCGCTTCATCGTCGCTGCGCCATCCCGCATGATGGTTTCGCCCACAGCAACCGAGCCGGTGAACGAGATCTTGTCGACGTTCGGATTGCGGACGAGCTCCGCCCCAACGACATCCCCTCGGCCCGTGACGACGTTCAGAAGACCCTTCGGCAGGTTGGCCTCATGGAGGGCCTCGATCAACACCTGCGTCTGCAACGAGCTTAACTCGCTGGGCTTGATGACCACCGTACAGCCTGCGGCAACCGCCGAAGCCAGTTTCAGGCAAATAAACAGCGCGTTTGCATTCCATGCGGTAATCAGGCCGGCCACGCCGACCGGCTCCAAGGTCACCGTCGTCTTGTCCCAGCTACGGGTCAGTGGCATCTCCTCAAGCGCTTTTTCGGCTGCCAGAAACGCGTTGATGCCGGACTGCACGATCAATCCGGCGAACTGTACGACGCCGCCGTATTCTTCCACCATTGCGGCTGTCAGGTCATCGAGACGCGCCGAGGCGGCCGCATGCAGGCGGCGCAAGATCTTCGCGCGCTCTTCCTTCGTCGAGCGGCCGTAGGTCGCGAAAGCGCGCTTGGCCGCGGCGATTGCGCGCTGCGTATCCTGCTCGTCCGCCAGCGTGACGCGCGCGATGACTTGACTATCGGTTGGCCTGACAATGTCCATTAGCTCCCGACCGTGGGATTCAACAAACGCCCCATCAATGTAGTGGGTGATGATTGTTTTCACGCGGCTCTCCTTGGCTACCATTGCGGGAATGAAGTCGTGACAACACGCTTGGGCTAGGCGTCCCGCAGAAGGGCGCAGATGCCCACCTCGTTCACTGGCAACGCCAGGCAGCGCGTCGGCTGTCGCTCCCTGCGTCCTGTGCCAGCGGCCGCTCCGCGGCCGGTTGAAGTTAGGGGCAACAAGCTGCGCAAATCTTTTGAAAATCTGCTGCGAATTTAGTGATTCGGTCGCAAATCGGATTGCTCCCAGAACGACGGGAGAGTCGCTCTTGCCAATTCAGTTCGACGAAGCGAACTCTAGGGCTGGACTATCGGGTCAAAGTCCAAAATTGTGGCGTTGGAGTCGCGAAGGGGGGCAGATGGTGACTGAGCGCGTAGAGCGCCGGCTGGCGGCGATATTGGCTGTCGATGTCGCGGGCTATTCGCGCCTGATGGGTTCTGATGAACTTGGAACCCTTGCCGCCCTGAAGGCCGCTCGGCGTGACATCGTCGATCCCGCCATTGCCGCGCATAGTGGCCGGATCATTAAGACAACAGGGGATGGAATGCTGGTCGTATTCGCCAGCGTGGTCGATGCCGTCACCTGCGCGATGTTCGCGCAATCTCAGATGGCACAACTAAAGGGCGTGCCGCAGAGTATCGCATTTCGGATCGGCATCAACGTGGGTGATATCATTATTGAGAGCGACGATATCTTTGGTGACGGCGTCAATATCGCGGCAAGGGTCGAGAATGAGTGCGAGCCAGGGGGTGTTTGGCTATCCGACGACGCCTATCGGCAGGTGCGGGGGAAGACAACATTTGCGTTTGACGATCTCGGTGAGCGCTCGCTGAAGAACATCGAGCGGCCCGTTCGGATCTATTCCGTGCGTTCGGCCGGGCATTCCCCGGCCATGAGGGTCGCGTCGCCATCAGAATCCAAGAAGCCCCCGTTGCCTCCCGACAGGCCCTCGATCGCGGTGCTGCCGTTCTCCAACATGAGCGGAGACCCCGAGCAGGAGTATTTCGCCGACGGCATGGTGGAGGACATCATAACCGCGTTGTCGCATTTCAAGTCGCTATTTGTAATCGCTCGCAATTCGAGTTTCACTTATAAAGGCAGGGCGGTGGACATAAAGCAGGTGGGGCGCGAACTTGGCGTTCGTTATGTGCTGGAAGGTAGCGTGCGCAAGGCGGGCGGGCGGATGCGTATCACCGGCCAGCTCATCGAGGCGGTTACCGGTGCACATCTTTGGGCGGACAAGATCGACGGCGCCTTGGAAGATATATTCGATCTCCAGGATGAAGTCACAACTAGAGTAGTGGGAGCGATTGAGCCTTCCATTACGCGGGCAGAAATCACTCGGGCGCATGTGAAATCGACTTTCAGCGTCGATGCCTATGACCTCTATCTGAAAGCCCTTGCAGCCCACTATTCGCAAACTCGTTCCGACATCGACAGGGCGCTGCAATTGTTGGAGGAGGCGCTCCGCCTCGACGCGTCTTACGCCTGGATCAAAGCATTTGCTGCCTACATACTTTGCATCAAGATAGGTCAGGGCTGGGGTACCCCCGAGGATCGAGAGAAAGCGACGCGCTTTGCTCGTGAGGCCCTGCTGTCCGGGAGTGATGAACCGAAGACGAATGCATTTGCCGCTCACGCGCTCGGATGGCTTGCGGGAGAGCATGACGTCGCATTGGCTGCCATCGGAAGAGCGCTGCATTCAAACCCGAATTGTTTCGACGTTCTGATCCGAAGCGGTTGGGTGCACGCATGGACCGCCGACTTCGATCCTGCCGTCGAGCATTTCTTGCGCTGCGTTCGATTGAATCCGGTTGATCCCCTGCTGGGACATGCGTATTGCGGGCTCGCCTTCGTCCACAATCTGAAAGGGGAATACGAAGAGGGGACCGAGTATGCCAAGCTTACGGCCCACAATATGCCAGGATGGATTTTTGGTTGGGTTCACTTGGCCATTTCGTCGGCTTACATCGGCAATTTTCAGGAGGCGAGAGCAGCCGTCGGCCGCATTCTGGAGCTCAACCCGTCGTTCTCTGTGAAGCAGTACTGCGTCATTTCGTCGTCCAAGCATGATTGGATGTTGGAGAAGGCCGCCGAGGGTCTACGTCTGGCCGGGATTCCCGAATAAATACTTGTAACTATTGGTGGATCGGGAGCCCGCGTTAGGGTAGCCTCTTGCGATCGGGCAATTGCGTCTTGATACGATTGAGTGTACCGACACCGACAAGCCTCAACTCGGGAGGTCTGCTATGGCGTCGATTGAAGGTTACGGGCAAGGACTTGCCGAGCGGCTTCATATGGAGCGAGCGCCAGCGATCCTTTCGCGAGTATTGCGCACGGCCGACATGGCCGTCACGGAGACGCGATGCGATGTCCCGGTGCAAGAACTGAGCGCTTCCTTTCAACCCGAAGATGCTTTTCTGATCACTTTGACGCTTCGTGACTTTCCCAATCGAGAATATTGGGAGGAAGGGCGTCTAGTATCCGTATCCGACGTACGTGTCGGTCAAACTTGTATCCATGATCTGAAGCGCAACCCCACAGCCCGTCTCGACAAGCCTCACCACGTTGTGTTTTTTTATCTACCTCGCGGCGCGCTGGACGCGATCGCTGAGGACGCGGACGCGCGACGAATTGGCGATCTGTACTACAAGCCAGTGGCGATCGATGATGCCACGATTTCCGGTCTCGGCACGGCAATGCTGCCGGCGCTAAGCCATCCCGATCGAGCGAACCAGATGTTCATCGACCACGTCCTCTTGGGGCTCGGGATACATGTTGCTCAGACTTATGGGGGCATGCGACCGCTGTCACCGCCGATCCGGGGTGGGCTCGCGGCCTGGCAGGTGAGGCGCGCCAAGGAAATTCTCACTGCCAACCTTGATGGTCGTGTGCCACTCAATGAGGTGGCTCGGGCGTGCGGCCTGTCGGCGAGCTATTTCGCGCGTGCGTTTCGCCGTTCCGTAGGAGTCGCACCGCACAACTGGCTTCTGACGTTTCGCGTCGAGGTCGCCAAGCAGAAGCTGCGCGATGGCCGGTTGTCCTTGCGGGATGTAGCCTTGGCCTGCGGCTTTGCAGATCAAAGTCACCTGACGCAGGTCTTCACCCGCTCAGTTGGCGTGAGCCCTGGCGCGTGGCGTCGAGCGGTCGACGAATAGAGGTGGATGCCCGTACAATTCACCGGAGAATGCGACAACCAACGGAATTTGGCCGTTTTTCCGCAACCGATATCCTGTGTTAGCCGGTGCCGATGACCTTGCGGCTGCCTTCGTGCGACTCGGGCCGCGCAGGATTGCTGAACAGCCGTTTCAAGGCGCAATTTGCAGGACAGACGCCGCTCCGATCCAGGTATCGCTGGTCACGGCCACCCGGCACACCGTGCCTCGTCTTGCTTCGCACATTGCCACGAGCACGGACGATCTTTGCTTTGTCAATCTCCAGCTCGAAGGGGTGGGGCGTACCGCGCAGCGCGGTCAAGAACAGATCAGTGCGATCGGCGACGCAGGCTTTGTCGCAGTTGCGACAATCGCACGCATAACAGTCGCGTAACGTCGTAGCGCCCGTCGCTCGGGCCGAAATCAGGAAAACGGAGAAAGCAATGTTCTTTGAACATGTCGAGGCGAGCTGCATTTCCGACGAATCGATGCCTTGGATACCGCTTGGCATCGCGCCGGGCGTCGAGGTCAAATTCTTCAAGGCCGACCCGATCCGAGGCGAGGTCATCGCCCTGCTGAAGGCGCCGGCGGATGCCAAATTGCCTCGCCATCACCACAGCGGAACTGTCGTTGTCTACACCTTGAAGGGTAAGTGGAAATACAAGGAGCACGATTGGGTCGCGGGCCCCGGCAGCATCGTCTACGAAATCGCCGCGTCGACTCACGCGCCGGAAGCCGTGCCGGACGGCGGGCCTGAAGTGGTTGTCCTTAACATCGTCAGCGGAGATCTCGTGTATCTTAACGACGACGACAGTGTGATGGCCACGGCGAATTGGCGCAGCGCCGCCAAGCAATATTTTGGCTACTGCAAGAAAAACGGCATTGAGCCCCGCGACATCACGGCGTTCGGCTAAAGTCGCGCGGCATCCGACTCGACGCCTGCAGTCACCCCTCGGTAACCGATGAGGAGCAGCGAACATGGATCAGGTCACCGTCGCCGGATCAGGCGTCCTGGGCTCTCAAATTGCGTTCCAATGCGCATACAAAGGCTGCGACGTGCGCATCTACGACATCGATCCTGCAGCCATCGCGCGGCTCTCGCAGAAATGGCGCGAGCTGAGCACCGTCTATCGGAAGGATCTGAAAGCCGACGATGCTGCGATCGACGCGACCGTCGGTCGTCTCCGGGCGGGATCGGATCTTGCGGAAGCGGTCCAAGGGGCGGATCTGGTGATTGAGGCCGTACCCGAGAGCGTGGCGGTGAAACGCCGCTTCTATGAGGCGCTTTCTGTTGTCGCGCCCAAGACGACGATATTCGCAACCAATTCGTCTACGCTTCTTCCGAGCCTGCTTGCGCAATTCACGGATCGGTCCGAACGGTTTCTTGCGCTCCACTTCGCCAGTCGCGTCTGGAGAAACAACATTGCCGAGGTCATGCGACACTCGGGAACCGATGACAAGACGTTTGACAGCGTGATCGCCTTTGCCGAACGGATCGGCATGGTTCCAATCGCCCTACACAAGGAGCAGCCCGGCTACGTCATCAATACACTTCTGATCCCTTGGGTGCGCGCCGGAATGAGCCTTGTCGTGAAAGGCGTCGCTAGTCCGCATGACGTTGATCGGACTTGGATGATCGCCGGTGGTGGCGATGCGGGCCCCTTCGCCGTGCTGGACCTCGTCGGACTGCGGACGCCCCTGCAAATCCTCACGGCCGCGGCCGAAGCGGGCGACGCTGCCGCTGCAGAGGAAGCGACATGGTTGAGGCGCGAATACATCGACAGGAACAAGTTGGGAATCGAAACAGGCGAGGGATTCTATAAATATCCCCATCCCGCCTATCGCCGCGCCGACTTCGTCCGACCGCGCGCAATGAAAGCCTGAAACGGGCGTCAGACCTAACCGAAGGAAGCTTTGATGGGTCTGACTCAGTCCAAACTTGCGGTCGGCGATCTCATTTTCGACGCGCGCTTGTGCGGTGACGGTCCACCTTAAAGTCACACTTCGCCCGGATCCTCGCTCGCCCTGAGCCGCTCAAGGGCCTCTACATTCTGGATCGTGAGAGAGGTGTAGCTCGTGGTGACGATACCGTCCTGCTCCAAGCTTTTCAGCAAGCGATTGATCGTTTGACGACCAACGCCGATCATCACTGCGAGATCCTCTTGCGATAGCCGCATTTCGATGACGACTCCGTTTTTTGTCCTCTTGCCATGGCGGTCAGCCAACCTCAAAAGTTCATGCGCCAACAAATAAAGAGGCCGATGGTTGCGGTGAATGATCAGGTACTGGGTCGTGATCCGAAAATGATCGCATAGAAGCCTGACAAACGCCGAGTAATGCTCGACACTCGCGCCTGCCAGCGAATTAAAGCGCTCCTGACTGAGTTGAAAAAGAACGGTCTCGCCGATCGCGAACGCGTCGTAACCATGCGGCCTTCCGTCCAGCGCCGACGTGGTACCGATCCACGAACCCGGCGAAGTCAGTACCAGAAACGAGGGCTGACCCGACATGGAAAAGCTCGTCAGCCGAATCTGCCCCGAGATGAGCGCAATCATGCCGTCGGCGCAGTCGCTCGCCGAATAGATCAAGGTATCGTTCAGTCTGCGCACACGACCGAGCCGGAGGATGCTGTCCGCCAGTTCGGGCGGCAATCCAGCAAACCACTTGTTCCTCCCCAGAACAGTCTTCAGGACTGTCTTGTTCATCCGTCGTTCTTACCAAGAAAAAACCGGAAAAGATTGTCGTTTCAGCGACAATTTGGGTCTCTGAGGCGAACTAGCCATTGATCTCCGGCCGGCGAATGGCCGGGTTACTTTCGCTGACGATCGGCTCGCGATGCTGGAAGGCGAGCTCTGGCCGTTCCGCGACCATGGGCCGTTCGGAATGGCCTATGCGTCTCCCGAGGGAAAGTTGAGAAACCGGCCCAAATTTCAGCAGTTGGGAGTCGTCGGAAATGGCCCGAACCATCCGAAAGCTCACGGCAATCGACGCATCCTACCTCTATATGGAAACACCGGAGGTCCCCATGCACATCGGTAGCATGGCGATATTCCAGTTACCCGACAACCATCGAGAGGATTTCTTCGAGGGCTTAAAGGCGATGCTCGGACGCCGTCTGCACCTCGCGCCGATGCTGACATGGAAGCTGGCCCACACCCCGTTGGACATCGATCATCCGAGGTGGACCGAAGACGAACAGTTCGATATCGACCGCCACATATTCCGTGGCGCGCTCCCGGCGCCATCGGATCACGCGACGCTTCAACGCATCGTCGGCTGGCTGCACGCGAAGTTGCTCAATCGCGCTCGGCCGCTATGGGAGGTCTACGTCTTCGATTGCCTGCCCGACGGCCAGGTCGCAATCTACTCCAAAATGCATCACGCATGCATCGACGGCGGCGCAGGTGCTGCCATGGCGCAGCTAATCTACGACGCCTCGCCCTCGCCCAGGGAAGTTGACGCTCCGCCGCCCCGCAAGCCGTCAAAGGACGACGAGCGCGACTTTGTGTCGGCGCTAGTGGCTTCGTCGCTCGAATTTTGGACATCAGGAGAAAGAGACAAGTTGAGCGCGTCGGTCGAAGTCCCGCGGACCGGAAAGACCGATCTTGCGTCGGTGCTCGTCGACTCGGCGATTCAGGAACTTCACCAGCGAAGCAAGTTTCTCGCTAGACTTCCCCAAGTCCTGAAAATGGCGAATGAGCTTGGCAACAAGCTGATCGGTGCGCCAAGTCTCGACGATTTGAAGAAACTGGTCGCGCCGCCGACAATTATCAACGGCTCCATCTCCTCCGAGCGCAGCTATGCGGCCGTTACCCTGCCGATGTCGCGCATGAAAGCGATCGCCGCGAAATCGGGGACAAAACTGAATGACGTTGTGCTCGCCGTTTCGAGCGGCGTGCTTCGCGAGCACCTTCTCGGGCAAGACGCGCTCCCTCAAAAGTCGCTTACGGCGTTCGTGCCGGTATCTATCCGAGAAGCAGGCGACACGTCCGCGAGCAACAAGGTCATGGGCATGATCTGCAGGCTCAACACCGAGATCGAGGATCCGAAACTGAGACTTGAGGCAATCGTCGCCGATTCGGCGAAGTCGAAGGAACTAACCAGTCCCTTCAGACAGCTTACCCCTCTGGTCGAGGATTCGATCGCATTGGGCTCGCCCCTGGGAATCCAATTGATCTCGCTCGCATACAGTCGCTCGAATCTGCCGGACTTACTTCCTCCGGCCGTCAATGTCGCCATCTCGAACGTGCCCGGGCCGAAGGTGGCCCTATACGCCAATGGAGCCGAACTTTTGCACTCCTACCCTGTATCGATCGTGACGCACGGGATTGGATTGAATATTACGTTGCAAAGCTATCGGGACCATTTGGATTTCGGATTCACCGGGGCAGCGAACATTCTTCCGAACGTTAAGGCTCTTGCCGACTCCATGCCGACCGAGTTGGATCGACTGGAACGAGCGTGTGGGCTTGCTGCGTTCTGAAGGGGGACGGCTCGCGGCGGTTTTGCGGAGCGCGCGCGTGGCGCCTGCGGGTGACGAGCGGGTCCTACGCGCGCTTGGCGCTGGGAGTGTCGGCGATCGCGGTTGGCAAAGAGCATCCTGACGATTGAGGATGCGATCTCCAAAAAACGGAAAAGATTGTCGTCTCAGCGACAATTGGGGACGCCGAAGCGAACTAGCTTTGCCGATAAAAGCACCACGAGTTGATGCTGAAAAAATGCGGGACATTGCCGCAACAATCGGGAGGGAAACGCTCTGACATGGACGAGGCTGTTGACCGTTCTAAACCGTCGTCGCGGCTGCTGCTCGCGCTCGAAGTGCGCGGGATTTGGGAATTCCAGGCCTTCCTTGCTGCCTATCCGCTGCTGCGGGGCGCGCCCCGGGGCGATGGGCATCCAGTGCTCGTGCTGCCCGGTCTTGCCGCCAGTGACGTTTCGACCAAACCGCTGCGAACATACCTGAGCGCGCAGGGCTATGCCGCCCATGGTTGGAAGCAGGGTCCGAACCATGGCCCGCACTCCGGCGTCGAGGCACGAATAGACGCCAGGCTCGCCGAGCTCGCTCAGCGCTACAACCGTAAGGTCAGCTTGATCGGATGGAGCCTCGGCGGCGTCTTTGCGCGCGAGGCGGCGCGGCGATCGGCGGACCTGGTACGTCAGGTGATAACCCTCGGCAGCCCCTTCGCCAATGAGCCAAAGGCGAGCAATGCCTGGCGACTCTACGAAGTCTTAAGCGGACGCCGAGTCGATGACTGGCATGGCCGCGAAGCCATGAAGCTTCCCCCGCCGGTGCCGAGCACGGCAATCTATAGCCGGAGCGATGGCATTGTCGCGTGGCAGGGCTGTTGCGAACAGGAGAGCGCGACGACGGAGAATATCGAGGTCGAGGGCAGCCATTCGGGGCTCGGATACAACCCCATGGCCTTGTACGCGATTGCCGACCGGCTTGCACTGCCGGAAGGCGATTGGCGGCCATTCGATCGCAGCGGGCTCCGCGGCCTCTTGTACTCCGATCCGCATCGCCGCGATGGCGATGGCGATAGCGAGACCACGCCGCGACCCGATCCAACCGTTGAGCAGTTTGCTCGACACAGCGCCTGATCACTCATCGCAACCTCCAACCCAGAAGGACGAAATCCATGGAGACGGACAGCAGGCAATCCACCAGCCCGGATGCGAGCGTGTTTCCCGGGATTGAGGATCTCAAGAAGCTGATCGAGAAATTCCAGTTGCCGAGCGTTGATATCGACGCGCTTATCGACTGGCAGCGCAGGGACATGGAAGCTCTGACAGAGGCGAATCGCCAAGCTTCCGAAGGTCTCAAGGCGCTTGTGGAACGACGCAACGAGATCCTCGGCGAAACGCTGGCGGAATGGCAAGCGGCAGTCAAAGACGCCACAAGCGCCGAGGCGATCACGAAGCGGGCCGAGGCCGCAAAGCAGGGCGTGCAGAAAGCCATCGCGAATTTCCGTGAGCTTTCCGAGATGGAAGCGCAATCGCGCAACAATGCTTGGAAGATCGTGCAGGAGCGCATGCAGGAGAATATGGCAACCCTGCAGAAGCTGCTGCAACCAAAGTAAGAGTCGTAGTCGCATCAGACCGCTCACCTGAGGGCCGCCGGGCTGTCTGCGCCTCGACCGGTACGCGGCGGCACCCGTCGCTTCCGTCGACTGCATCATTACAGTCAGCTAGACGCTGCCGCGCGACGGTGAGCTTACGCGGTCTGAAACCCGATCACCAAGGAGGGAGGGAAACGTCATGAACGACAAGCCCTGGATCAACTCCTATCCCCCGGGCGTCCGCTGGGATGCCGAGATCGTGCCTGGACCGGTGCAGGGCATTCTGGATGATGCGGTGGCCAAATGGCCGGATCGCCCGGCGATCGACTTCATGGGCAAGCGGATTGCCTACCGCGATCTTGGCGACCTTGTGAACCGCGCGGCCAAGGGCTTGCAGCAGCTTGGGGTGAAGCCGGGTGTCCATGTCGGCCTGTATCTGCCGAACTCCCCGCACTATGCCATTGCGTTTTTCGGGGTCCTGAAGGCCGGCGGCACGGTGGTCAATTACTCGCCGCTCGACGCTGCTCAGGTGCTTGAGCACAAGATCGAGGACAGCCGCACCGACTTCCTCATCACGCTCGATATGACATCGCTCTATCCGCAGATGGCGGCCATGCTCGGCAAGACGCGATTGAAGAAGCTGGTGGTTGGCACTCTCGCCGAACTAACCGGCAATCCCGACGCTGTGATGACCGAGCTGAAGGCCAGCCGGCAACTGAGTGATATCGCGTGGGGCGATCGCCAGATCAGGTTCGCCCAACTGCTCGACAATGATGGAGCTTTCCAAGCCTATCCTGTCGCCGATCCCGCCGAGACGATCGCAGTGCTGCAGTACACCGGCGGGACGACGGGTCAGCCCAAGGGCGCGATGCTGACGCACGCCAATCTCACAAGCACGTGCCAGCAGTACAGGGCAACCACCGCCGGAACTCCTCCGATCCTTGTCGAAGGTCAGGAGCGCTTTCTTGCGGTGCTTCCGCCGTTCCACATCTATGCGCTCGCGGTGAATGTGCTGTTCGCTATTCTCCAGGGAGCGGAGATCATTCAGCACGCGCGCTTTGATCCGAAGGCCGCGCTCGAGGATATCTCAGCGAAACGGGTAAGCGTCTTCTGCGGTGTGCCCACGATGTTCACCGCGTTGATAAGCCATCCCGAAACTCCCAGGCACAGCTTGCGTACGCTCAAATATTGTGGCTCAGGCGGGGCTCCTTTGCCGCTTGAGGTCGCGCAGCAATTCGCCGCGATCACCGGCTGCAGTCTGAGCGAAGGCTGGGGTATGACGGAGACCTCGCCGGCAGGCACTTTCACGCCGGCCCAGAAGGATGGCACGCGAAAGGCTGGATCTTGCGGAATGCCGATGCCCGGAATCGTCATCAAGTTCCTGAGCCTTGACGATCCAAAGCAGTACGTCCCGCGCGGCGAACGCGGCGAAATCTGCATCGAGGGCCCGAACGTGATGAAGGGCTATTGGAACAACACGGATGCGACGGCCGAGGTGACGACGTTCGACGGCTTTTTGCGCACCGGCGATGTCGGTTACATGGATGAGGACGGCTTCGTCTTCATCGTCGACCGCACCAAGGACATGCTGCTGTGCAGCGGCTTCAATGTCTATCCGCGCGTGCTCGAGGAGGCCATCTACAAGCACCCTTCGGTCGGGGAGGTCGCGGTGATCGGAGTCCAAGACCAATATCGCGGACAGTCGCCGAAGGCCTTCGTTAAGCTGAAGCAGGGCGCGGCGACGCTTACGCTCGACGAGCTGCAAAAGTTCCTGAAGGACAAGCTCGGCAAACACGAAATGGTGCAGGCGCTCGAAATCCGCGATGACCTGCCGAGAACGCCGGTCGGCAAGATCTCAAAGAAGGATCTGTACGACCAGGAGGAACGGAAGACCACGGCGGCCTAGTCGGACTTTCGAAAGCCGGCGAATGCCGATCCTCCGCAACGCCGCGAGGCGCATTCGACGCAATGGCGGATCGGCTCAGCCTCGCTGCCGCGGGGAAGCAGGTCTGAAACTCGAGGGAGGCAAGAAGATGGACCAACTGAGCGGCATGGACGCCTCATTCCTGCATCTCGAAACGCCTGAGACGCCGATGCATGTCGGCAGCCTCATGCTCTTTGAGCTGCCTGAGGGTTACACGGGCGATTACTACGAGGCCGTCAAGGCGCTGCTTGGCAAGCGCCTCCACCTGTCGGCGTTTCTGAACCGCAAGCTGGCGCAGATGCCGTTCCAGCTGGCCGAGCCGGTCTGGATCGAGGACGACGACATCGACCTCGACTATCACGTTCGCACCGTCACGCTGCGCCGGCCAGGCACCATGGCCCAGCTCGAACAGCTCGTCGCGCGCCTGCACGCCTCGCTGCTCGACCGCAGTCGTCCGTTGTGGGAGATGTACGTCATCGATGGCCTGGAAGGCGGACTGGTCGCCTTTTATACCAAGGCTCATCACAGCGGGGTCGACGGTAAGGCCGGCGTCGAACTCGCGAAGGTGCTCTATGACACCTCGCCACAGATACGCGAGGTCCCGCCGCCGCGGCGCAAGCGCGCGAGCGGCCAATATCAACTCGGCGTCACCGAATTGCTGCAGGCGGCTGCCACCAATGCGGCCCAGCAATATCGCAAGCTTGCCGAGTTGTTGCCGGCAGCAGCCAAAGCGTTGGATACGGCGGCCAGAGTCGTTGCCAGCCAGCGGACGGAGAAAGGCGAGCGCTCGTTGAATCTCGGTCTCGCGCCGAGCACGATATTCAACGACTCGATCACCAATCAGCGCTCATACAGCACGATGTCGCTGTCTCTGGCCGACATCAAGGATCTGGGCAGGCGCGTTGGCGGCACCGTCAACACAATCGTGATGGCAATGTGCAGCATCGCGCTGCACCATTTCCTGAAGGAGCGGGATTTGCTGCCGAAGGAGCCGCTGATCGCGATGGTGCCCGTCAGCCTGCGCGTTGAGGGTGACGCGGCGATGAACAACCAGGTCGCCGCGGTTCGCGTGGATCTGGCGACCGACATCGAGGACTTGCCCGCCCGCTTCAGGGCGATCCACGCGTCGTCTGAAGCGGCCAAGGCCGTTGTGAGGGAGTTGAAGCCAGTGCTCGGGGTGGACATCCCGATCACAGGATCGCCCTGGCTTATGACCGGCTTGGCCTCGCTGCTCGGCCGTTCCAATCTCGTGAGCCGCTTTCCGCAGGTTGGCAACGTCGCAATCTCCAACGTCCCCGGACCACCGATGACGCTCTACATGGCCGGGGCGAAAATGGCGCACTATTTCCCGGTTTCGATCGCCTATCACGGCAGCGCCTTGAATATCACGGTGCAGAGTTACGCCGGATTGCTCGAATTCGGCCTTACGGCTTGCCGTCGCATTCTCTCGCAGGACGAGTCCTATGAGTTGATCGACCACCTGCGCGCGGCGCTGCGGGAGATTCAGGCGCTGCCATCCGTCGCTGCGAGCGCTACGCCGCCAACAATACCGTCGAACGAGCCGGCCGCGGTTTCCACGAAGGGGGCATCGATAACGCCGGCGCCTCCCGTAGCCGCGCGTCAGGAGCTGCCAGCGGCAAAGGAAGCCGCAAGCGTCCAGTCGAGCAGCGAGGTAACGACGCCGCGACAGGATTGACCCAAATATATCTCGCCGCGGCGGGCGGGCGAATGCCGCGCGCGGGTGATTAGAGTCTAAAGAATATTAGGGAGAAGAATATGCATCCGCAGCCTGCACATAATGTATTGTCGTCGGCGCTGGAAAACCCGTCTGTCAAGGCCGTATTCTTGAAGATCGACTGGCGTCTCCTGCCGCTGCTGCTCGTTGCGTACATGGTCGCCTATCTGGACCGTATCAACATCGGATATGCGCAGCTGCAGATGAAGCAGACCTTGCCGTTTGACGACGCGGTCTACGGCCTCGGCGCGGGCATGTTCTTCATCGGATATTTCCTCTTCGAAGTGCCCAGCAATCTTCTTCTGGACAGAATCGGCGCGCGCAAGACGTTGTTACGCATCATGGTGCTCTGGGGCCTGGCCGCGTCCGCCATGATGTTCGTATCAACGCCTCTCCAGTTTTACGTCGTGCGATTTCTGCTCGGCGTCTTTGAGGCGGGCTTCTTTCCGGGCGTCATTCTGTATTTCACTTACTGGTATCCGTCAGCGCGGCGCGGGCAAGTGATTGCGATCTTCATGTCGGCGACCACGATAGGATCGCTTGTGGCGGGACCGCTGTGCGGATTCATTCTGAAATACTTCGATGGTTTCGCCGGTCTTCATGGCTGGCAATGGCTGTTCCTGGCGCAGGGATTACCCGCGATTTTTATCGGCTTTTTGGTTTACCTTCTGCTGAAGGACAAACCTGACCAAGCCCCCTGGCTCTCGACTGAGGAAAAGGCGGTGGTCGAGAATGCCTTCCGGCATGACATTAAGGAGGTCGCGGGTAAGGCTGACGGGACATTCTTGCAGATGCTGCAGGATCCGAAGGCCTATTTGCTGGCACTAGTCTATTTCTTTCTGCTGGGCGCCACTTACACAATGGTGTTTTGGGTACCGACCCTGATCCAGAGCTGGGGCGTCAAGGATCTGTTCCTCATCGGAATCTACGCGAGCATCCCAAATGCCGCCGGCATCATCGGTATGATCCTGATTGGCCGCCATTCGGATAAGTGGCATGAGCGCCGATGGCACTTCGCCGTCTGCGTCGTCATTGCGGCGGTCGGTCTTTTCACAACCACCCTGTTCCAAGGGAATTTGGTCGGATCGATCCTGGCGCTCGCCGTCGCTGTCATCGGGATCGCCTCGGCGACTCCGCTCTTTTTTGCGCTGACGAGCGAGTATCTGTCGGCCGGGGCCGCCGCCGGCGGTCTTGCTCTCATCAGCAGCCTCGGAAACCTCGGTCCGGCGGTCAGCCCGTCAATCAACGGGTTAATCCTGAGAAGCACCGGCGACAATATATACAGCACTTACTTCGTGATGGCTTTGTACCTGCTGTCCGGAACGCTTCTATTGCTGGCGATGCGTCCAGCCTCGGTCAGAGGTCTACCGGCGGCCGCGTCCGCGCATTGAGCGGCACGTGGTGCACGAACACTGCGAATGATCCAAGGACTTGTCTATGGGACTGAGCGCACCGACGCGTGAGCTACACGCGAACGAACGACCACAATTGCTCACCCATTTGCTGGCCCTTGACGCGGAAGATCGCCGCCTCAGGTTCGCGCATATGCTGTCAGATGATGGTATACGCCACTACGTCGAAGGTATCGACTTGACGCGTGGCGCCGTCTTTGTCGTCACCGGCATCGATCTCGAAATCATTGGCGCGGCCCACCTCGCGCGCGAGGACGGACATGCCCAATTGGGTATTTCCGTTTTGCCGCGGAGCCGAGGCCAAGGTATCGGCGGCGCTCTGCTCGAACGTTGCGCGGCACGTGCCCGCAACTGGGGTATGCGCGTGATGTTCATGAACTGCCTGGTCGAGAATGCCGCCATGATGCATTTGGCGCGCAAGCAAGGTCTGAAGATTGCCGTGTCCGGCGCCGACGCCGAAGCATACGTGCGCTTGCCGCGCGCCGACCTGACCAGTCTGGCCGCGGAGGCAGTCGCCGAGCAGCTCGGGTTATTCGACCACGCCCAGAAAGCCTATTGGGTGGCGCTGCAGGCCCGACTTCCGCAATGAAAGATTTTCGCGGAAGAACTTCAAAACAAAACCGCGGACTACAAGAGGCCGATGTCTGCTTGTCTCCATGCCGGCGGTCTTAGCGGTGGTCGTCCGGGGCGGTGGGGTTCACGGCCGCGAGGGTTCCTCGACGGCATCGAGACCAAGCAAGGTGCCTGCGCGTAAGCAATCTGGAGAAAATCGTCGCCGCGCCATGCACCCGAGGAACCTAGGCGGCCAAGTGGCTTGGATGAGCCACGATGGATTCCGTGAAAAGATTGGAGGCGAAACGCCAGCTTTCGGCCGTAGCCCAAACGGTGGGTTTTGGTCTAGGAAGGTCGAAAATGCTTGATCTTTCAATGGCAATTGACTGACACTCTCTCCGCCACGAATGCGTGATATCATTTTGTTTTGGTTGATGTATTCTCTCCTAATAGCCGACCGGCCCCCAAATTGGACCCCAAATTGTCACCCAATATAGCGTTCCGATACGCTGAATAGCTCGTCGGAAACGGACCGATCGCTGGGCCTTCGGGCGCGAAACCGCGCCGCCGAGGCCACCAGAACCAGAAAGCGCCGCCCCGCCAAACGTGGTGAGCGCGGTGTCAGCGTAGAATACCTCAATGCCGACGCCCGTCACCGGGTGGATGTCGAAAATGGGCTCATGTCGATTGCTGGATACTGTCATGCCGCAATCTCCGCCGGCTCCGCGAGAGCCAAGCCGCGCAGGTAGTCGGCGGCCTTTGACGCCTGGCTGCAGGCTGTAAAGAATGCCCGTTTGTCAACCTTCAGAAGCTCAATCCATGAGGCGATATAGCCCGCGCTCCGCACGTCACCATCAAAGCCAAATTCCGCACATAGGAACGCGGCGCCCAACTCAGCAATCAGTTCCTCGGCTGCGTAATTGCGTGAGCCAAACCGGTTCTTCAAATCTCGATCGAGGCGCGACTTATGGCCCGACCAATGCGTCAACTCGTGGAATGCAACATTGTAGAAGTGATCCGCGCCCTTGAACCTAGCGAAGGCGGGCATCGAGATAAAATCTCGGCTTGGGATGTAGCAGGCTTCGCGGATGTCGGCGCCGGTTGAGTGTAGGAATGCGTCGGCAAGCTCGTCGCGCGTGTCAGGATTGCGAACGCGCATCGGCCTCCCGGTGCTGATGCCATCGGGAAGGTTCTCGCACTGGTCGACATTGAAGACGGTATACTCGCGCATCATTGGGATCAGGCGCGTTGCGGAGTTATCGTCCGCGCCTTGGTCCCGGACCTGCAATTGCTTCACGAAATAAACCTTGGTGCCGCGCTCGCCCTTGCGCACGTTGCCGCCCAACTCCAAGGCCTGCTTGAATGTGAGAAAACGCGGCTTGCGATAACCGGCCGCCTTCGCCATCCACAACAGAACGACGTTGCATCCGGAGTAGGGGCGGTTGCTCACGGCATTGCATGGCGTATTCGCGCCGGGAGTTGCTGACCAAGGCTTGATCCAGGGCGCCGCGCCTGCTTCTAGCTCGGCAATGATGCGCGCAGAAACCTGCGAATACAGATCGCGTTTCATGAGAACTCGCTGGCTGTGGCTGATGCGACCAAGCGAGGTCGCGTTGCCATAGCCGCGTCGGGTCCTCAGGGCGCGGGCATCGAAATTTCACCCCCCCCCCCCCCGGGGGTACATGGACAGGCCCCCCGTCTCGCGCGCGCGAAGACGGAGCTGAGAAATATCCCCGGGTCAAAAAGCAATGTTAAGAAAGTATTAAGGTTTGACGGAAGCGCAGTATCGTCATTTGATCTCAGAATGAACCCACGATCGGACTGTACCGCGGCGAGACAGGACGATGAAAAAGCCAAGCAAAACAGTTGCCGAACTTGAAGCCTCTATCAAGGTAGAAATGGAGGATATCTGCGATTGGCCTACCGACATGGCGATTTACGTTCAGGCGACAGTTGGAAGGTGGCGGATATGCAGGAAGGATCGGAAGACGATGCCGATCGTCGCGAAATGGTGGAGCAAATCGCTGAGCGGCTCAGAACCGAATATGACTTGAAGGGCTGACCTCGCCGTGCCGGCTCATGTCGCCAACGCTCCATTGGGACGGTGACACCGTTCAATCTGCCGACCAAATCGAGAGGTGTTTGCAATGCAGCTTGTCCCACTCACATTCAAATCCATCACGGCGAGAGCAGTTGTGCTCAAGCTGAAGCGTCCGGTTGTCGCCCGGATTGCAACCATCACCGACTGGCCGCTGATCCTAATCGACCTTTTCACTGAAGAAGGCGTCGTCGGGCGGAGCTATCTTGAGCCTTACACCATCAAGACGATGAGATATCTGATCCCGGCCCTTCAAGATTTCGGCGCTATGCTCAAGGGGCGCCGCGTCGCACCGGTCGAACTCTACGATCTCGCGCGCAAGGAGCACCGCATCGGCGATCTGCGCATTATCCGCCTGTCTGATTCGCCGGCAACCATTCGGACGTCGGCGGAAGCTACCTGGAAAACGAGTCCCGGCTCTCCGATATTTCGCTGAAATGGATGGTGCACGCGGCGACCGCGCTTCCGGACGAGACCGGACCGAACGGCGCCGGCATCAAGGTCAACCCGCTCCTGTTGCAGCTTCGGCCGGATCCCCTGGGACCTCAGCACGACGAGCGCGAACCCGGCTTCTGGGGCATCCGATGGCCGAAGGGGCTCAGGCACGTCGATCCGGAGGCCATCTTGCATTCATCCGTCTACGCGAGGGCAGCCGCGGAGCGAGTCCCGCATTTCTACGCCGCCGAGGAATACTCGCCCGACAACTTGGCGGACCACATCAAGTTTCAGAGGGAAAAAGCCGACCGAAACGCGCCGCCGCCGCAGGCTGCCGCAGATCACGCATCAAAGTAGCTCAATCTGTTGTCCCGTTGTTGGCGGTTCGAAATCGAATCCAGAAATCGAAACGCCGAGCAATCTGACGGCCTTTTGCATCGGGAAGAGCGGTTTTTAACAGGTCGGCCGACACGTTCTCAAATTCACTGCGGCTGTCGATCGCGCGGGCCACCGTCCGGCTCCGCGAGATCAATTCGAAGTCGGCGAATTTCACCTTGAGCGTCACGATCCGGCCCCGCGTGCCCTTGTCCTCACAATGCCGCCACACCTTGTCGATCAGCGGCTGCAGTTCTGACACCATCGCCTCCAACTCGGTGAGATCGGTGAAGAAGGTGTTTTCGGCACCGACGGATTTTCGGACACGGTCGGGCCGAACTTCGCGGTTATCCACGCCGCGCGAGATCTAGTAGTAGCTGCCGGCCTTGCCGAAATTGGCCTGCATGAATTCAAGTGACCGGTTGCGCACGTCCAGGCCGGTGTAGAGGCCGAGGGCATTCATCTTGGCGCTGGTAGCCGGCCCGATTGCAGTCAGGCTGTTATTCGGCGTGGGGTCTGACGCTCGATCGGCGTCCAAGTCGGACCCCAGTCCACGCATAGCAACGCATGGTATCACGAATTAATTGTGCGGCCGACCAGGGTCACGGTTGGGAGCCGATTAGGGGTCAAATCGCAAGCCGTTTCACAGTCGAAGGCGAAGCGTAAGCCCGCTCCAATTGCCGTCACCGTGCCTGACTGCAACATCGACCTCCTCCCGAACGAAGTCGATATGATGGCTCAATGCTGATAGGCGTCGATCTCGGCCCAAACCTGTCTGTTACGGGCTCGCTCGCGACCATCCTGTGGCTCGTCGCGCTGCGCAGGGAGAAGATCGAGATCAGCGCCTGGCGCTTCCTGTGGCTCGGTTTCCTGGTGATGCCGCTCGCACTGTGTGCTGCCTTGGCCGCAGCGATCAGGTGACGGTTATCCGCGCTATCCAGTCAGCCCGTCGTGCCGCCGATATTGAGAAGCTGCGAGACCGCGGTCACGAGCTGGGCCGGCGCGAACGGACCGGACCGATTGAACGAGCTCTGATCGAGATGTGGAATCGGCGGATGTGCTGCGGTCTTGCTCATCCGTTGACCTGAGGAAATATACACCCGCCGTCGCGGACCAGCTCTTTCACCTCTCCGCTCACCTTTTGGACGCTTCGATTCAGGCGAGCAACGAACTCCTTGCGTCGTCGCGTGTACGACTTCGGATCGTGCTTCGCGCTCCAAAGGACAATGTTGAGGAGAATGGGAATGAGGTCCAGACCCTTCTCAGTCAGAGCATAGAAGTCCTTCCGTCTGTCGGCGGAACTAGGTGTCTTGGAGAGAATTCCTTGCTCCTCGAGAAAGGCGAGGCGGGAAGCCAGGACATTTGTTGCGAATCCTTCTTCCGATTTCAGAAACTCGCCGTAGGTCTTCTTGCCAGCGAAAACGATATCGCGAACGATCAAGAGCGACCACTTGTCGCCGAAGATCTCCAGGCCGTAGTTCACCGAGCAATGGGACCGAACGTCTTCTTTGCACGTCGTCTTCATGGCGGCGTTTTACCTCACTGGTTTGTTACAAGTAAATATCCATAACTAACTTGTGTTTTACAAGTGAACTGGTAGCTCTAGCTAGGAACGGCGAGCTAGTACCTATCGAGGCGGAATCTCAGCCGGACGAGAGGCAATCGAAGTCAGTAGGAAGCCAGTACCTGAAGGAATTGAGATCGAAGAGAAGAGGGAGCTGGTCAAGGACATCTATGAAGCCATGCTCGAAGCCTATCCATTCCCGCCCGATCATCGGATCTATATGCGTGAGTGGACCTTGAGCAGCGTGAGCCAAGACAGCCAATTGGGGCTTTTGTCATGGGAATTGTTCGCTTCGCACTGAGATTTCCGTACACCTTTTACGTGCTGGCGGTGCTGGTGCTGTTCCTCGGCTCGACCTCGATTGTGTCGATGCCGACGGACATCTTTCCCGAGATCAACATCCCCGTCGTGACCATCGTCTGGCAGTACACCGGGCTGTCGACGCCCGAGATGGAGCAGCGCGTCACGACCTACAGCCAGTTCGCGCTGTCCTCCAGCGTCAACGGCATCCAGGACATCGAGGCGCAGACGTTGAACGGCATCTCGGTGCAGAAGGTGTTCTTCCAGCCGGACGTCAACCTCGACCTCGCGATTTCGCAGATCGTCTCGGCCACCAACTTCATCCGCGTGCTGATGCCGCCGGGCATCCAGGCGCCGGTGGTGGTGCAGTACAATGCATCCAGCGTGCCCGTGCTGCAGATCGGGCTTTCGTCCGACACGCTGAACGAGCAGCAGCTCTACGACTACGGCATCTACCGCCTGCGCCAGCAGCTCGCCCCGATCCACGGCGTGACGCTGCCGACGCCAGCCGGCGGCAAGTACCGCCAGATCATGGTCGACATCGACCCGCTCAAGCTGCAGGCCAAGGGGCTGACCCCGCTCGACGTCGTCAACGCCGTCAACGCCCAGAACCTGACGCTGCCGTCGGGCTTCGCCAAGATCGGCGACACCCAGTTCACCGTGCGCACCAACGCAGTTCCGACCTCCATCGACGACCTCAACAACATCCCGATCAAGTACGCGGGCGGTGCCACCGTGTTCGTCAAGGACATCGGCCAGGTGCATGACGGCAACGCCGTGCAGCAGAACGTGGTGCGCACCGACGGCCACCGCTCGGTGCTGCTCTCCATCATCAAGAACGGCAACGCCTCCACGCTCGCCGTCGTCAATGCGGTGAAGGACGCGCTCGTCACCTCGCGTGCCGCCGCGCCCCCGGGCATGACGATCAAGGAGCTGTTCGACCAGTCCATCTTCGTCAAGGCATCGATCGTCGCGCTCTTGAAGGAAGGCGCAATCGCCGGTGTGCTCACCGCGATGATGATCATCCTGTTCCTCGGCTCCTGGCGCTCGACCTTGGTGGTGATGATCTCGATCCCGTTGTCGATCCTCACCTCGCTGGTCATTCTCTATTTCATGGGCGAGACCATCAACACCATGACGCTCGGCGGGCTCGCGCTGGCGATCGGCATCCTGGTCGACGACTCCACCGTGACGATCGAGAACACGCACCGGCTGCTCACCGAGGAGCACATGCCACTGCCCTCGGCGACGCTGCACGGCGCCGCCGAAATCGCGGTGCCGACGCTGGTCTCCACGCTCGCGATCAGCTGCGTGTTCACCTCGGTGGTGTTCCTGCACGGGCCGGCGAAGTACCTGTTCACGCCGCTCGGGCTCGCGGTCGTGTTCGCGATGCTCGCGTCCTACGCGTTCTCGCGGACGCTGACGCCGATCACCATCGGGCTGCTGCTGAAGAGCGAGAAGCACGGCGCCGCGGAGGCCGGAAACGGCTTCCTTGCGCGGGCGTTTGCGAAGTTCGAGCACGGCTTCGAGAACATGCGCACGGCCTACACCGAGATCCTCACCGGCGTGCTGAAGTACCGCTTCATCATCCCTTGCATCGCGGTGCTGATCCTGGCGCTCGGCGGCACGCTGTTCTTCTTCGTCGGCCGCGACTTCTTCCCGCTGATCGACGGCGGCCAGATCCAGCTCCATGTGCGGGTGCCGGCCGGCACGCGCATCGACAAGACGGAAGCGATCTTCCAGCAGGTGGAAGACAAGATCCGCGAGGTCATCCCGGAAAACGAGCGCGACCTGATCGTCGACAACATCGGCCTTCCGGCGCGCTCCTACAACTACGCCTTCGGCGACGGCACCGCGATGGGCGTCAACGACGGCGTGATCCTGGTGGCGCTGAAGGAGGACCACAAGCCGACCGCGACTTACATCAAGAAGCTGCGACAGGTGTTGCCGACGGAATTCCCGGAAAACATCTTCTATTTCCAGGCCGCCGACATGGTGACGCAAATCCTCAATTTCGGCATCCCGGCGCAGATCAATGTGCGCACGGTGGGCTACAACCGCGCCAACAACCTGCGCATCGCGAACGAACTGCAGCAGAAGATCGCAGCCATCCCCGGCCTTGCCGACGTGCACCTGCAGCAGGAGATCAACGGGCCGGAATTCTTCGCCCAGATCGACCGCGCCCGAGCCGGCCAGTTCGGACTGACGGTGAACGACATCGCGCTGAACCTGAATACCTCGCTGGCGTCATCGGAGCAGGTGTCTCCTAACTTCTGGACCGATCCGGCCAACGGGACGCCCTACTATCTCGCCGTGCAGACGCCGGAATACCGCACCGACACCTTTAACGACCTGAAGAACACGCCGGTGACCAAGTTCACGGTCGGCAACAACGGCAACCCGGTGCCGGGGCTGCTCAGCAACGTCGCCACGCTGAAGCGCGACTCGATCGCCACCAACACCAACCAGGCCAACGTGCAGCCGCTGTACGAGATCTACGCCAATGCCGACGGCCGCGACCTCGGCTCGCTTCAGACCGGGATCCAAGAGGTGATCGACCAGTACAGGCCGCAGCTGACACCCGGGAACCGGATCGAGGTGGTGGGCCAGATCGGCAGCATGAACTCGGCGTTCCGCGACCTCGGCATCGGTATCCTGTTCGCAGCGGTGTTTGTCTACCTGCTGATGGTGGTGAACTACCAGACTTGGGGTGACCCGTTCGTGGTGATCCTGGCGCTGCCGGCGACCTTCTGCGGCATCGTCACCATGCTCTACATCACCAACACCACACTGAGCGTGCCCTCGCTGATGGGCGCGATCATGGCGATCGGCGTCGCCTCGGCGAACTCGATCCTGCTGGTGACCTTCGCCCGCGAGCAGCAGCTCGCCGGCCACACCGCGTTCGAGGCGGCGATCGCCTCGGGCCGCACCCGCATCCGCCCGGTACTCATGACGGCGACCGCGATGATCGTCGGCATGATCCCGATGGCGATCGGCGGCCCGGGCGAGGAACAGAACGCGGCCCTGGCCCGCGCTGTGATCGGCGGGCTGCTGTTCGCCACCCCGGCCACCCTTTTCGTGGTACCTTACCTTTTCGCGCTGCTGCGCAAGGGCAATGACGGCAAGCTGGCGCAGGGCGTCTTCGCAGAGGACCCGGTATGAACGAGCTCGCCCCGCCCCCGGACAACGGCGTCCCGGTGCACGAACACCCGGTTGATCACCGGTCCGTGCAGACGTCCACGCAATCGAAGGGCAAGGCCGGCCGCATCATCCTGGCCTTCCTGGTCATTGCGCTTCTCGCCGGCGCGCTCGGTTATGGCTTCTGGAAGCACTACACGCTGCACGCCGAGGTGATGGCGACCGCAGAGGCGCGGCGCGACTTCGTGCCGTCGGTGCGCAGCGCGTCGGTGCGCGCCAGCGATCCGTTCCGCATCGCGAGCTGGCCCGGCACCACCGAAGCCTTCGAGCAGGCCAATATCTATGCCCGCGCCAGCGGCTACATCTCCAAGCGCAATGTCGACATCGGCAGCCGGGTGAGAGCCGGCGATCTTCTCGTCGAGATCACTGCGCCTGAGATCGAGCACCAGATCGCGCAGGCGGAAGGCACACTGACGCAGGTACGCGCCAACCTTGAGCAGGCAAAGGCCAACCGCGACCTCGCCCAGGTGACCTGGGACCGCGACCGCAAGCTGGTGCAGCAGGGCTGGACGACCCAGCAGCAGGGCGACACCGACCGCCTGACCCTGCAGTCGCGCGAAGCTGCGGTGGGGGTCGCGACCGCCAACATCGTCGCCCAGGAGGCGCAGCTGCGGGTGCTGAACCAGCAAAGGGTGTATCAGCGCGTGGTGGCGCCGTTCGACGGCGTCATCACCCAGCGCAACATCGACGTCGGCAGCCTGGTGCAGGCGGACGCCGCCAGCGGCACCTTTCTGTTCGCACTGGCGCATGCGGACGTCATCCGCATCCAGCTCTACGTGCCGCAGGACGACGCCATCGGCGTCGTGCCGGGCACGCAGGCGGTGGTGCGCGTGCCGGAAATCCCGGGCCGCGACTTCTCCGGGAGCGTCGCCCGCATCGCCGACGCGCTGCAGCCCGGCACCCGCACGCTCCTGACCGAGATCGACGTGCCCAACCCGGACCGCGCGCTGTCGCCGGGGATGTACTGCCGGGTGGAATTGAAGATCCCGCGCAAGACGCCGTCGCTGATCGTGCCGTCGGAGGCGATCATCTTCAACCGCAACGGGCTTTCCGTTGCAGTGGTCGAGAACGACACCGCGCGGATCCGCAATGTCACGGTGGTGCGCGATTTCGGCACCTCGGTAGAGGTCAGCGAGGGCGTCGCCGCGGGCGACAAGGTGATCCTGAACCCGCAGGTCGATCTCGCCGACGGCCGCAAGGTGACGATCCGGCCGGATTCGCCGAAGCCAGACCAGACAAAGAAGTCGTAGGGTATATGGCGTCGTCCTACGGGACCAAACAAAAGCGAATCGACTAAGTCATTGATTTCTCGTCCGTTGCCAAAAATTTGCTTGGCAATCCCCGCAACCTTGGCCGCCAGTATGCTCCGCTATCGCTGTTGCGACAGGCGCGGCGTGTCGGCGCGATGCTGATCGTCGCGATCGCTGCAATCCTGATCCTGATGAAGGGCCACCGTGCGGTGTACGAGTCTATGCAATGGCCGCTGAATACCGATGGGCTCGGCGGACTGGCCACGATCGGCCCCGCGGCAGACGGTTATGCATTCGAGGTGGCGCTCGTGGTCGGTATCCTCGGTTGGCTGTATACCGTGAGCCGCCGGGCCGCGCCGACATTCAGTGTCGGCTACCAGCGTCAGTTGAGGTGCTGTCTGTCGCTGTCGGCGGCTGCCGCCGTTTTCCTGACTGGATCTGTCATTTTGGACGCGATCCTGGGCGGAGCGCGCATTGTCGGCGCCGGGATGTCACTGGCCACCCTGGTTCCGTTGTTGTCGATCGCGTTCGAAGTTGCTTTGATCACCGCAATCGTCGCAGAGCTTCGCAAGACTATTCAGCGCAAAGCCCTGGTCTCCGCCTTGTTCATCGACAAGAACGCGAGCTACTAGTGAACTTCAACAGCGCCAATATGCGACGCAATCGGGGCACGAAATGATCCGCACCTATATGAAAAAGTGAGGATGCCCGATGTCCGCTGTCGGCGGAAGTCGTTTCTCGACTCGCTTCCATCATTAAGGGTGGCTCGCTTCTTGGTCGCAAGTCCGAAAATATTTCGAACGTAGATGATGATTGTCAATGAAGGACCGCTCTTGGCACGAAGCGGACGTGCGGCCAGCGCTCTCTTCAAGTTCGCGTGCGCTGATTTCTAGAGCCAGACATTTTTGTCTTTTCGCGGCCGCAATTCATTGGTGCGTACGCGCTGCTCCACATGCGAAATCCGCCGATAAAGGCATAGGCATTGTTGCCAGCCCGGCATCCTTTCGGCAGTTTAGTCAGGTGCACGAGATTTCCGCCGCCGATGACTACATCCTCGGGTTCGGTGGCTGCGATCAATCGTTCGATCACATCCGTTGCGAGCTTCCGCCAGCGCTTTTTACCGACCCGTTCGAGGCCCCTGTCACCAACGTAATCTTCATAGGTGCCCTTCTTGTAGGGCAAATGGCCGAGCTCCATCGGTTCGACAATGCCGTTCACGATCATTGCAGAGCCGAGTCCCGTTCCCAATCCAGGAACAACATCTTGCCGCCCCGGTAGCTGCCGAGAGCCTGCATCGCTGCATCGTTGACGACCCTTACCGGCAGGCCAAATGCCGGAGCAAAATCGAACCCCATCCAACCAGGTCCGAGATGGTGAGGTTCGGCGACGGGGCGGCCGTGGAGAACCGGTCCGGGAAAGCCGACCGATACCACGTCGTAGGCCCAATCCTTCGCAAGTTTCTTAACGTCGGAGACCATTTGCCGTGCCGTCATCGTTGGTCCGGAGGCGATCTCTCGCTTCTGCTTCTGGCCGGTGGCAAGTATTTTGACGTGAGTCCCGCCGACATCGACAGCTAAGATGTTCATACACGAAGCTCGTTAACGGTCATCTGCATTGGCAGTAACAAAAACTTGTCGATCACATTTGAGGCGGCGCTAAACCACAGCCTAGGAGCGAAGTTCCTGACACCTGCCATTGTCGATGAACCTACATAAATTGAAAAAGTTCCGCCTGCGAAACAAACATTGGATAGGTCGGGGACTGCCGGCCGCTGCTGGCGCAATGCGGACATGCTGCCAGCTCCCTCTTCAAGTTCGCGTGCGCCGGGCCGCGGTTGATTGATGCGTACGCGCTGTTCCACATGCGAAATCTGCCGATAGTGATTCCTTGAACCAGACGGTTTTGTCTTTAGCGAAAGCGCCGGAATGAGTTCGTTCTTGTTGCAATGCTCAGAACTTTCGGCGCCTTGCATCGGTGGTTGCAAACCTTGTCACCGGCGGCTTATCCTGCGTGGTCCGATGGCGTTGAAGGAAGCCTTTGCGCCGGAAGCGGTCGCGCCCGATTTTGCGGTCGGCACCGGCGGACTTCTCGGTCTACGTCCGAGAGACCTCTATGCCACATCTTCTGACCTCGTCGCGATCAACAACGTGCTGCGGAGTCGAACGAAATGGTCATTGCTGCGGATTCCGCAGGAGTAGCGACTGCAATTGCACCATCACCATCTGTCGCCAGCTTGCGTGGTCTCGATGGCGTCAACCTGTTTCTCGCTGGAGCGTTGTCGGGCTTCGGTCCATACGTTGCTGCGTACCTAGCCGAACAAAAGTGGACCCAACAGAGCATCGGCTTTGCGTTGACGGCAGGTGGATTCGCCGGATTGGTGAGTCAACTACCCGGCGGTGCATTGCTCGATGCTATCCGATCCAAACGAATAGTGGTCGCGCTAGGTGCCGGTATGGTTGCAGCAGGCGCGCTGATTATTGAAGTTTGGCCCAGTTTTCCATTAGTGTTAGCAGCTCTCGTGCTCCAAGGGATCACCGGTGGCTTTCTGGGGCTGGCGATTACCGCCATCAGCCTTGGTCTAGTTGGCAATGCAGCGCTTGCCGAGCGACTAGGACGTAATCAGCGCTTTGCATCGGCGGGAGGGGTATTGGCGACCGGCTTCATGGGCTCCATCGCCTATTTCCTTTCGTATCGCGCGATATTCATCGTCGCTGCCGCACTGGTGCTTCCGCTGCTCCTTGCTCTCAGCCGGGTCCAGCCTTCAGACATCCATTTCGGCCGCGCCTCATGCATCCCGGATCATCAAGGACCGGGCCCGCCGCCGAGAGCCCAGCTCCGAAGCCTTTGGAAGATCAGCGGCCTGCTCATATTCGCCGGCTGCGTGTTCTTATTTCAGATGGCTAACGCGTCGATGCTGCCGCTCGCCGGCGAAGCGTTCGCGTACAACGAGGAACCGCTTTCCTCGCTCATCGTCACCGCGCTGATCGTAGTGCCTCAGATCCTCGTGGCGACAATGGCGCCGTGGGCTGGACGCCGGGCGGACACGTGGGGCCGCCGACCACTGTTGCTCGTCGGCTTCACAGCATTGCCGATCCGCGCGCTGGTGTTTGCCTGGACTACCAATCCAACGATTCTCATCGTCGCTCAATTGCTGGACGGAGTCAGCGGAACGATGCTTGGCGTGCTCACGGCGCTGATAGTCGCCGACCTCACAGCGGGTACCGGCCGGTTTAATCTCGCGCAGGGATTCGTCGGAACGATATCCGGGATCGGCGCTTCGCTCAGCACCACACTTTCAGGTCTCGTGGCCGGGAACCTTGGCCGTGCGGCTGGATTTCTGGGCATTGCGGCGGTGGCCCTGGCCGCTCTATTTCTCCTGTGGTCGCTAATGCCTGAAACCCATCCGTCAAATAGGAGCGAGCACCTATAACCGCTCATCACCTTCATTAGGCGCGCATGATGGACGTCAGGATGGCGAACAACCTCGTCTTATTGGGTACTATAACCATTTTCGATGAAGGACTTGCGGATGTCATTCAAGGTTCAGGTCGGCCCAGCACAGATCGCCATTCATCAGGGGCAGACGGTGTTGCTCACCGAAACCGACGGGCGGGTGCACTGGCCAAGCAACCGCGGACTTTATTTCCGCGATACCAGGGTGATCAGCGCCTGGGCAATTTATGCCAACGGCGAGCTGTGGGACCTGCTAAATGGTGGCGCTATTGCTCCCCAGGCGGCTCGCATCTTCCTGACCAACCGCGCTTTCGAAACCGAAGACGGGCCCGTCGCGGCACGCACACTGGGCTTGGTGATCGGCCGTCAAGTCGATGGCGGACTGCACGAAGACATCGAGATCACCAACAACAGCCAAAGACCAGTTCGTTTCAACCTGGAGGTCGCCGTGCGCGCCGATTTCGCCGACATTTTTGAGGTGAAGGGCGACAATATCGTGCGGCGTGGCCACATCATCACCTCGTGGTCGGCCAAGCGGGAAATACTTCGGGTGACCTATCACAACAGGGATTTTTGCCGTGAATTAATCGTACGTACTGGTGAGGGCGACGGCAGGCCGACGGTATATGCCAACGGACGTTTAAGTTTCGACGTCGCACTGAAGCCAGGGCAGGCCTGGCATCGCTGCCTGATCTACGATCTCGTGGACGGCTCGAAGCGCTTTCGAGCATCGAAGGAATGTATTCATTCCAGCGAAACGTCGGACCACTCTCGCAATATAGACGAATGGCAGCGAACGGTCCTGAAAATCGCGACCAGCAACGAGGAATTCTATCGCTGCTATAATCAGGGAGTGCAGGACATGGCGGCCTTGCGGCTTCCGTTGCAGGGTACGGATCACATGGTGTTCGTCCCGGCCGCCGGATTGCCGTGGTTCGTAGCGCTGTTTGGCCGCGATACCTTGATCGTCTCGTTGCAAACGATGATTGTTTATCCGGAATTCGCTGCGGGCACGCTGGAGGTTTTGGCGCAGTATCAAGCGACGGAGCGCGACGACTACCGTGACGCGGAGCCAGGTAAGATCCTGCACGAGCTCCGTTACGGCGAGCTGGCGCATTTTAAGCTGATCCCACACACGCCATATTACGGCACGGCGGACGCGACGCCCCTCTATCTGATCGCGCTGCATTCAGCGTGGAAGGCAACCGGCGATCAAACCCTGATCGAGCGGCATTTGCCGAATGCCGAAGCGTGCCTGATCTGGATCGACAAATACGGGGATCGTGACGGCGACGGATTTCAGGAATATCAGACGCGGTCGACAGCCGGCTACGAGAACATGGCGTGGAAAGATTCCGGAGATTCCGTGATGTATCCTGACGGTACGCTCGTGCGCGGCCCTAAAGCTCTGTGTGAATTGCAGGGCTATGTCTACGACGCTTGGCTGCGCATGGCCGAGATCTACGACGAACTCGACAACAACCGACGTGCGAACCAGCTGCGCAAGAAGGCTGCGTTGCTATTCAAAAAATTCAACGAGCTGTTCTGGGACGAAAAATCAGGCTTCTATGCCTACGCATTGGACGGAGACAAGAAAAAGGTGCTTTCGGTGACTTCCAATGTCGGGCACTGCCTCTGGTCCGGCATCATCGCGCCAAAACGTGCTGCAACCGTTGTAAACCGGTTGATGCAGAAGGACATGTGGAGCAGTTGGGGAATCCGCACGCTCTCATCGAATCATCCCTCGTTCAATCCGTACAATTATCAAACCGGCGCGGTGTGGCCGCATGACAACTCGCTGATTGCACTGGGAATGCGACGCTACGGCTTTGATGCGGAAGCGGCGGCGGTGGCACGTGACATTAGCGGTGCCGCCAGTTATTTTTTACTGAACCAATTGCCCGAACTCTATGCTGGATTGCAGCGCGATCCGACAGGTTTCCCGGTGCAGTATCTCGGTGCCAACGTGCCTCAGGCCTGGGCGGCGGGGACGCCGTTTGCGTTACTACAGGCGATGCTTGGGCTTCAGCTGGATGCCCCGCGCGGAAAGCTATACGTTGATCCAGCGCTGCCTGCCTGGCTGCCAGACATGACGTTGATCGATCTGCGGCTAGGGCGGCGACGGTTCGATATCCGGTTCTGGCGTGACGGCAAGGAGAATCTATTCGAAGTTCTTAGGGGAAATCGCAGTGCGGTAGAACGGAAAGCCGTGTCTGAACTTCGCAAAAATAATGTGAACCGCGAAGCATCTCCGTGATTGCGAGATTGTCTGCTTGGGTCTCATCGTTCCCAACGGTGATCGTCGACTACCGGCCAATGCAAGCAAGAATCTGCAAGAGTCGTTGCGTCTCCTTAACTCTAATCTACCGGATTCTAAGGTGTGATCTCGTTCGACAATGCGAGGATTGGCAAAGCCGGTCTTTGTCGAGGAATATCGGCTCGCAAAAAACGAGCGGCTGAGGAACGGCCGCTTGTGGCGCGAAGCGGCCATTCACTAGGTCTCAGGCCGCTCATAGCCTAGCGCTGAGTCGTCTATTCCGCTGAGGCTTTCGACATGAACGCAAGCTCCGGTCCTACCGGAACGATGCCACTCGGATTCAATTTGCGGTGGCTCTGATGGTAATGGCGCTTGATGTGCCCAAGATTGACAGTCGCTGCGACGCCGTCGATCCGGAACAGGGTGCGCATATAGTCAGAAAGGCGCGGATAGTCGGCAATCCGCCGGATGTTGCATTTGAAATGGCCGACATAGACGGGATCGAACCGGATCAGCGTCGTGAACAGCCGCCAGTCGGCCTCCGTGATTTCCCCGCCTGTTAGAAAGCGCCGGGATGACAGGCGATCCTCGAGCCAGTCTAGTGTCTGGAAGAGGGGGCCGACGGCCTCCTCATAGGCTTCCTGCGTCGTTGCAAAACCGGCCCGGTAGACGCCGTTGTTGACCGTCGCATAGATGCGCGCATTCAAGCCGTCGATCTCGGTCCTGAGCGCCTCGGGATAATAGTCGCCTGCCTTCGCGCCGATGCCGTCGAAGGCAGTGTTGAACATGCGAATGATCTCGGACGACTCGTTGTTCACGATCGTGCCGGTCTTCTTGTCCCACAGAACCGGAACCGTGACATGGCCCGAGTAGGTCGGGTCCGACCTCGTGTAGACCTCGTGCAGATAGTGCGCGCCGCCGATAGGATCGGGAACCACGCCATCGCCTGCGGCGAAGCTCCAGCCCTGCTCGGCCATGAGCCAATGCACAACCGAGACGTCGATGAGTGGCGTAAGCCCCTTCAGGGTGCGGAAGATCAGGGTCCGATGCGCCCAGGGGCAGGCCAGGGAAACATAGAGATGATAGCGCCCGGGCTCGGCCCTGTATCCGCCGACCCCCGTCGGGCCGGGCGTACCGTCAGTGGTAACCCAACTGCGGAAAACGCTGTCTCGACGCACGAAACGTCCGCCGCTGGCCGAGGTATCGTACCACTGATCGTGCCAACGACCGTCAATGAGCAATCCCATTTCATTCTCCTTCCAAATCGTCGCCGAGGCGTACGGCCCCCACGGCGGCGAGCCCGGGCGGTGCGACGTTGACGACTTTACGATTAGTGTCGTTCGCGAGTGCGATCGCCTCCTTCTCATTCTCGACGCGTAGAAGGACGCGACAGGACCGAATAGTTCTTGCGAGACCGGATTCCCTTGACGGTACCGGTCAGAATGGTCGGCTCGATGTAGAAACCGGGCCGGTCGATGGCTCTCTATTCCCTCTCGCGGTGGGCTTGCGGCAGCGCTCATTTACACATGAACCTGATGATTTGCTCGGCGACAGCGCGGGGGGCTTCTTCGGGCATATAGTGCCCACAGCCAGCAAACACAGCACCCTGAACATCCGCCGCGACCAAGCGCATCGTGTCGAGCAGCATGGCGCCGACTCCGCTCTCCGCGCCGACAGCGAGTACCGGCATGGCGAGCTTGCGCTCGGCGCGCGCCCGGGTGTGCGCGATTCCTTCGGGTCCGAGATTGTGTCGCTGGTAGGAAAGCGCCGCCCGCGTCGCGCCGGGGGCGGCATTGACGCGTACATATTCACCGAGATCCGCCGGCGTGATCGTCCAGGGACGAGTGGATTTGGCCCTGAACAGCCAAGTCAGGAGCTCCCGCTCGCGTCCCTGCAGCAGGATCTCCGGCAGGTCATCGAGCCGATTGAAGGCGAGGTGCCAGGTCTTCACATTCGCCTCCGCCGAGGGAATGCCGGCCGGAGGCGGCGGGGTGATGCCGGGCAGCGCCGCGTCGAACACGGCGAGCCGCTTCACGTCGCCGGGCCATTCGGCGGCATAGGCATAGCCGATCCAGGTGCCCATATCGTGACCGACGATGTCGACAGGCCCGTTCGCCGTCAGTCTCAGCGCCTCGACGAAGTCATGAAGCTCGGTGGCCACGGTGCGCATCTCGTAGCCAGAGGCGGGCCGATCGGAGTCGCCCATGCCGCGCGGGTCGAGCGCGATCACGCGCCGGCCGGCCTTGGCGAGCAGCGGCATCACATAACGCCATGCGTACCAGCTCTGCGGCCAGCCGGGCAGCAGCAGGATCGGCGCGCCGCTGCCGCCTTCGACGAAATGCAGCCGCACGCCCTTGATAGCGACGGTATCGTGATGGAACTGCGTCCAGAACGTCGCAGGGTCGAAAGGCGGCAACGTGTCCGCGGCGGAGGTTTGAACAATGTCATGCGTCATGGTGTACTCCTTGGTCGGGTCTGCCGAGTTGCGTCAGCGTCACGACGAGGCCCACCGCCGCCGGCGTGAGGCCGAGCGAGGCGCGGCGAAAGGAGCTGTGAAGGCCTGGTTTCGGTCGCGGGGTGGATTGGTATGGTTGGTTCCATATAGAAAGAGACCTCTTCCAAATTAGGCAAATGCTCAGTCGAGTAGCTTCAACGTGCTATCGACGAGGCTCGACATCTCCTCACGGGAGCGGCCGGTCTTGCCCAGGACACGCATTCCCTGCACCACGCAGAGCAGCAGGCGGGCGGTGACGGCGGCATCGACCCGCGAGGAAACGGAGCCATCTTCCTGTCCCTCTCGAATGAACTCGACGAGACGCCTTTCTTGGCTCGCGAGCACGGCGGCGACGCGCTTCGCCATTGCGGGATCGGAGCTTGCGAGATCGACAGCACAGCCCACGACGAGGCAGCCGCGCCGGCCGGTCTTGCCGTGGCTGTATTCGGCATAGACGGCGAGTGTGGCCCTGACCTTGTCGCGTCCGGTTCGTGTGTTTGCCAGCTCCTGCGCCAGCAGCTCGCTGCGCAGCATGACGTAGCGCTCGAACGCAGCCAGGAAGACGCCACGTTTGTCGCGGAAGGCCTTGTAGAGGCTGCCCTCGGCGATCTCCATCGCAGCCGTGAGTTTGCCGAGCGAGGTGGCGTGATAGCCGTTCTCGCTGAACGTGCCGATGGCCTTGTCCAGCGCGTCATCGAGATCGAACTCCCGTGGGCGTCCGGGACTGCGAGGCCCCGGAGAAGGTGTGACTGATCTGTCCATAGGCGGGATAATAGGAAGAGATCACTTCCTAATCAAGCCTGATTTAGACTTAGTTCGTCATGCGACATAACCACCGTCTATCGTCTGGCTGGAGCCGGTAATGAAACCGGCCTCGGGGCTTGCGAGATAGGCCACTAGCCCAGCGATCTCTTCAGGCTTACCCATGCGTCCGAGGGGCACCAGTGGCTTCACCATCTCGGCGTAAGCAGCTGTCATGTCTGTTTCGGTGGGTCCGGGCTGGACGTTATTGACGGTAATCCCGCGCGGCGCGAGATCGATAGCGATGCCCCGCACCAGCGAGGCAACAGCGCCCTTTGTCATCGAGTAAACGCTTGCTCCCGGGAATGCAGTTCGAACAGCCGTATTGCTGCCGATTGTGATAATCCGTCCGCCTTCCCTGAGATGGGGGCACGATGCCTGGATCGCGACGAAGACGCCACGCACATTCGTCGCCATCATACAATCGAAGTCGGCAAGATCATACTTGTCCACCGTGCCGCGTATTAAGATCCCGGCATTGACGACCAGAATGTCCAGATGGCCAAAGCGTGCGATCGTCTGTGCCACCGCATCCACGACGGCTTTTGGATCGGCGCTGTCGGCTTTGATCGCGATCACGGGCTGGCCATGCGCTTCCGCCGCGCGGGCGGTTTCAGACGCCTTCTCCGCCGAGTTGGCGTAGGTCAGCGCAACCGACGCGCCGTTCGCAGCAAGTCGCCTCACGATCGCCGCACCAATGCCCCGAGAGCCCCCAACAACAAGGGCGACCTTATCGATTAGCGTAGGTTCGTTATACATATGCTCTCTCCGTTATTGACTAATAAGTCCAAAAGTGTCCAGGCCTATGCTCGCAGCACCGCCGCGAAACTACTGATTTCTCAAACTTGCGATCGCAAAGGCGGCCGTGTCGCGCAGAGATTGAAGAGAAGCTCCTGCCTTTGCTGCGACCTGGAGTCCGAACATCGTTGTTTCCACGAAGCGCGCGGCACGCTCGATATGGACATTCGCTCCGATTTCGTTTGCCGCTTGCGCGTGCCGTAGCCGCTCGATCAGAGCCTTGTGCTGCGGGCCACCGCTCTTGGCGCGCAGTGCTGCCAGGTCGGTGTCAGTGTTTCCGAATTCGCAGATGGAGCCGACACCCATGCAGCCCCTCTCGCGCGTGGATTTATCTGAAGCAATGATGCCGATAACAAGCGCTTCAACGCCGGCCAGCGGCGAAGCGGTCGATCGCAGTCGCCTGATGTTCTCGGCAACGCTCTCTCGCTGATATCTCTCAAGCGCTTCCAGATAAAGGCGGTGTTTGTCGCCAAACGTGTCGTACATGCTCTGCCGGCCGATATTCATTGCACGCAGCAGATCGTCCGTAGAAGTTGCAGCATAGCCCTTTCGCCAGAAAACGGACATCGCCCGTTGCACGGCTGCATCGCGGTCAAATTCCCTCGGCCTTGCCATGGCCGTGATTAGCCAATTTGGACTGATCTGTCAATAACGGCGCATCCGGCAATGGAAGCATTCTAACGGCTGTTGTTGTGAAGGGTTTCGGATGCCGGCCGCATGATGGACGGCACCGCGAGTTCGGCGGCCGGCGTCCGAAAGCCTTGTGTGTACCGAAAACCTTATCCGAGTTGATGACGTGATGGAATCGCATAAGCTGGCGGAATGATCGGGCTGCTCTGTTACGTTCTGGCCGTCCTAGCCTTTCCATTCAAGTCGAAGTTGCGGCTTGAAGCTGAGAACGCGGTGCTTCGACATCAGTTGAATGTCTTGAGGCGTAGGCTGCATGGTCGTGTCCGACTCACGAACAATGATCGCTGGTTCTTTATCCAGCTGTATCACTGGTTTCCATCAATCCTGAAGGTTCTCACAATCATCCGGCCCGAGACGCTCGTGCGTTGGCACAGGGCCGGCTTTCGCTGCTACTGGCGTTGGAAGTCGCGCCCACAGGGAGGGCGACCGCAGATCGAAACGGAGCTGCGCGTATTGATCCGGCGGATGAGCGTCGAAAATCCGCTTTGGGGTGCGCCACGCATCCACGGCGAACTGCTCAAGCTCGGGTTTGAGATCGCGCAGTCGAGCGTCGCCAAGTACATGGTCAAACGACGGGGACCACCCAGCCAGGGATGGCGAACCTTCTTGCGTAACCACGCGCCGGACATTGCCGCCATGGACCTGTTCGTTGTTCCAACTATCGGTTTCGACCTGCTCTATGCCTTCGTCATCGTCCGGCTCGACCGCAGAGACCTTGTCTGGATCAACGTCACGACGAATCCCACGTCAGAATGGGTCGCACGTCAAATAACGGAGGCGTTTCCTTGGAACGAGGCTCCGCGCTACATGATCCGGGACCGCGATCGGATCTATGATGCCGTCGTCACACGCCGACAGCGTGCCATGGGTATCCGGGACAAGCCTACCGCACCAGCCTCGCCCTGGCAGAACGGCTTTGCCGAACGGCTGATCGGATCGATCCGGCGTGAGTGTCTCGATCATGTTATCATCCGGGGCGAAGCGCATTTGCGTCGGATTCTAAAATCCTATGCCGACTACTACAACGGCGTCAGAACGCATCGGTCACTGAACAAAGATGCGCCGGTCTCTCGCCCGCTTCAGCTGACTGGAATCATTCGTTCACATCCGATACTCGGCGGGCTTCATCACCATTACGTCCGGGTTTGAGGTTTCGGTACACACAGGGGCCACCTTGCGCACGTAGGCGATTTCAAGCTTGTCCGCCTTCGTCAGGGTGTCCTGCGGAACGCCTGAGCCAGCGGTCGTTTGATCCGGTAGGGGTTCGATAGCCGGAGGACGCGACGCTGCCGTCCCAGCCTTAATCGCTATTGCCGCTAGGAGGACCAGACAACCAATTGAGAGCCCCACTATCCTCATTGCCAATCCCTCAAACCGAGCAACTCGGTCATCGTAAGCTCGGGATGGATTCAGGCTGTTGAAGGGCAGGCTCGAAAAGATGGAGGAATTGGAAAAGTTGTTTGTCGTACGGTTAACGCAGCTCAGAGCTATCACCGTTTGGTGGGTGCCGGACATTAGTACCGGTTGAGGCCCTCCGGCTCCCGAGCGTACGTCCCAACTCGCCTTTCATGGTGACAGATAGCCCGCGTGCTTCGCGGTCCGCCATAGCGCGGTAGCGCATCGCGGCGGGAATGACCGGCCGTGCGGAGCCGATCGCGAATTGCGCCAAGCAGGCGGCCGCTACCTTAGGTGCAGCGCTTCGGCCAGCCGATGAGCAGGGCCATCGGAAGCGGCCGCCGGCTTTCGTCCGCTCCGCCTGCAGGCGCCGGTAGCCCGGGAGGCGGATAGCATCGACCCGAAGAAAATATTTCCACGCCTGCAGTCACCCCACGGCGATCGGTATGTTCGGGCGGCTGATTGACATCGCGCGCCTGCGGGCGCAATTTTCTGACCATTGCGCAAGGGAGTTTAAGGTGACTTCCAGCTGCTGGCTCTGCGAGCAACGCCAAGCGGGAACGCGCCCGGTGCGCGGCGGTGGTCGCGCTTGCGTTGACGCCTCCGGTTCACGCGCAGGAACACTGCGAACTGGGTGTGACGATCGCCGAATTCATGATCGGCCAGATCATTCCTTAGGGTGGGCTGGCCTCGCCTTCTTTAGCCTTTGCCTCATGCCGGACCGTACAACAGCTTGTTTTGCAGCGCGCCGTCGCGTTGCGAAGACCGGCTTCAGATATGGTTGCCCTCGGCTCTTTTAGTAGCTGGGGCCGTCGCAATGACCTTGGAAGAAGACCTTGAACCATCTGAGGGAGCAGCGATCATGAATAAAATGACTATGGCGGCAAGTCTCGGTCTCGCTTGCCTGCTCAGCACTGCAACGGTTGCCCTTGCGGCGGATCCGGGCGCCGAAGACCCCAACAATTGGCCGCAATATCATCGGACGAGCAATGCGTGGCGCTACAGCCCGCTCGACCAGATCAACAAGGATAACGTCAGCAAACTTTCAGTCGCCTGGATCGCCCAGGGCGGCGATATCACGATGGGGATTCAGGAAACCCCGTTGGCCATAGACGGGGTAATCTATTCGATAACGGCTGGCAATCGGGTGGCGGCGCTCGACGGAAAGACTGGGCGGGAACTCTGGAGCTATGAGCCAAAGCTTGATCCGCTCACGAAGAAGGTGCTGTTCTCGCCTTATAGCCGTGGCGTCGCGGTGGGCCACCGCATGGTCTTCATCGGGACTGTGGATGGGCGCGGCATCGCTCTAGATCAAAAAACCGGCAAGGTAATTTGGGAGGTCCAATTAACCGATTTCACGAACTGCCATGGCTGCAATTTCACGTCGCCGCCCGTCGTTGCCGGCGACATCCTGACTTTCGGCTCGACAGCCGGCGAACTCGCGACCCAAGGGAAAATCTACGGGGTCGACGCAAAAAGCGGCAAGAAGCTCTGGGAATTCAACACCATCAAGAACGACCCGAAGAGTTGGCCGGGCGAGAGCAGCAAATATGGGGGCGGCGGCGCCTGGATGCCGGGTACCTATGACGCGGAGACAAACACTGTCTTCTATGGCACCGGCAATCCGGGAAAGGACTTCATCAACGCAGACCGGGAAGGCGATAATCTCTACACCGATTCAGTCGTCGCGCTCGATCCCAGGACCGGTCAGCTGAAATGGCACCGGCAGGAGATCAAACAGGATGTGTGGGATTACGATTCGGCTTACGAGGTGATGCTGTACAAGAAGGACGGCAAGGACTTGATCGTCCACATGAACAAGAGCGGCTATGCTTTCGTCCTCGACAAGAATGACGGGAAAATCGAAAACATTTGGCCGCTCAGCGACGTCAAGAATTTTGTAAAGGACATCGACAAGAAGACCGGAGAATTGATCGGCCGCCTCGAACTGCCAATGAACGAGGAGACGCTGGTCTGCCCGTCGACCTTTGGCGGGCGTAGCTGGAATGCGGGCGCCTACAACCCGAAGAGCGGGTTGTGGTACAACAATGTACTGGATTTCTGCGGGTACCTAAAACCGGTCGCCCAGAAGGACGACCCGAAGGACTACGCCACTGGTCACACCGGCTCCAATGATTTCGGGCGTCTGGTGCTGGCGCCCGATGGTCGCAAGCCTGGTCGGCTCGATGCGCGCGATCCGTTTACGGGTGAGCGCAAGTGGAGCTATGAGATGGAAATCCCCGGCTTTGCTAGTGCCCTGACCACAGGCGGCGGCCTGGTGTTCAACGGCGACCCTCTGGGCACGCTGCGGGCTCTCGACGCCGACACCGGAAAGCTGCTGTGGAGTTTCAATACGGGCTCTGGAATGCGTAGCGGCATCATCAGCTACGCGATCGACGGCGAGCAGTACATCCTGGTGCCAAGTGGTTGGGGATCCTACGCCGCGATCCTGCTTCCACCGTTGTTCCCCCAACTGGCAAACATTCCAGCAGCTTCGACCCTGATCGCCTTCAAACTTCCGAAATAGGCGAGGTAAGCAACGAAGGGCGGCCGACTCCCGGCCGCCCTTCGCGCTCAACGGTCGGGGTCGTTGCCATGACGCGCGGATTCTTGATAATGGTCGTTGCCGGGATCCTCGTCAGCGAGGTGGCCTTCGCGGAAAAAGACGTTCCGAACCTCAAAGACCCGAAAATGATTGCGGCGGGCCATGATCTTTTTTTGGCCAAGCAGTGTGCCCATTGTCACGGGGCTGACGGCAGAGGCGGCGTTAATCTGACGCAGCGCGGGCTTGACCCCGAGGACATCTTCCAATCGATTGCCGATGGCCGAGAGAAGAGAGGCCTCCGTATGCCGGCCTGGCGAGATGTGCTGACCGATGAAGAGATCTGGCAAGCGACGGCGTACGTCATGTCGATCAGCCAGCAACCGAAGTAGCCGCCGGCGGACGCCCCGGACACCCGCCGAAAAATGGTGCATCCGAGCCGACCTGATCCTGTCTCTGTTG
Source organism: Bradyrhizobium erythrophlei (assembly GCF_900129505.1). Classification (NCBI taxonomy): domain Bacteria; kingdom Pseudomonadati; phylum Pseudomonadota; class Alphaproteobacteria; order Hyphomicrobiales; family Nitrobacteraceae; genus Bradyrhizobium; species Bradyrhizobium erythrophlei. The sequence continues at coordinate 5,258,506 of NZ_LT670818.1, forward strand.
CGGTGGCCGCATGGCTCGTCATCGAGACCGATACGGTCCGCGTACACTTCGACAGCGGCCGTGCCGATCAATCCTGAGAGCGACGCGAAGTGCGACGTCCGGACGGCGGACTGAGGCTCCGGATGGCATTTCGATCAAAAACGGGTAAGATCGCATCTGCTTGTCGCTGCGGCCGGAAGCGCCGCCAGTGTAGGAGCTCATCGCTTGGCAGGTGGCGGAAGCGGCCCAACTCAGCGCGATGGCGGGCGCCCACTTGATGGGCGAGGCCAGCAGTCGACGCGATCTTCTTGGCTCGACGCTCTTGGGGATAGCAGCCGTCAAGTCTTATCGGAAGACGGTGACCTCCTCTTATGCAGAATATCGTATCGAGGCACCGATGGCGGACGCAGAGCCGTGCTGGCGGTGTTGCCCGCCTCCGAAAGCCCGCGCGCTGCCACGCTCGATCGACTCGCTCACGAATACAGCTTGAAGGATGAGCTGGACGGTACCTGGGCGGTGCGGCCGCTCGAGTTCGGGCGCAATGGCAGTCAGCACATGTTGGTGCTCGAGGATCCTGGCGGCGAGCCGCTCGATGGGCTGCTCGGCGCGCCTCTGGAGCTGGGACGCTTCTTGCGCCTCGCCATCGGCATCGCCACCGCCCTGGGTAAGGCGCACCAGCGCGGCCTGGTCCACAAGGACCTCAAGCCGGCGCATATCCTGGTGAACCGCGCGACCGGAGAAGTCAGGCTTACCGGGTTCGGCATCGCCTCGCGCCTGCTCCGCGAGCGGCAGGCGCCCGAGCCGCCCGAGACCATTGCAGGCACGCTCGCCTATATGGCCCCCGAGCAGACCGGACGCATGAACCGCTCGATCGACGCCCGCAGCGATCTCTACGCGCTCGGCGTCACGCTGTACCAGATGCTCACCGGCTCACTACCTTTCACCGCGGCCGATCCCATGGATTGGATCCACTGTCATATCGCCAGAAAGCCAGTGCCGCCAAGCGAGCGGCTGGAGAATGTTCCGGCCCCGGTCTCGGCCATCATCATGAAACTGCTCGCCAAGACCGCCGAGGAGCGATATCAGACGGCGGCTGGCGTGGCGAGTGATCTGCGGCGCTGCCTGGCCCAATGGGAAGCCCAGGATTACATCAACGACTTCCCGCTCGGCCGAAAGGACACGCCGGACCGGCTGCGGTTGCCGGAGAAGCTATACGGGCGGGCGCGCGACCTCGACACCTTACTCGGCGGCTTCGATCGCGTCATCAAGAGCGGCGCGCCGGAGCTGGTGCTAGTCTCGGGATACTCCGGGATCGGCAAGTCCTCGGTCGTCAATGAACTGCACAAGATGCTCGTTCCGCCCCGTGGGCTTTTCGCGTCGGGCAAGTTCGACCAGTACAAGCGCGACATTCCTTATGCGACGCTGGCCCAGGCTTTTCACAGCCTTGTTCGGCCTCTCCTCGGGAAGAGCGATACCGAGCTTGGCGGTTGGCGCGACGCCCTTCTGGAGACGCTGGGCCCGAACGGCCGGCTCATGACCGATCTCGTTCCCGAGCTGAAGCTCATCATCGGTGACCAGCCGCCCGTCCCTGAGCTTCCGCCGCAGGACGCGCAGCGACGTTTCCAGCTGGTGTTTCGGCGGTTTATCGGCGTGTTCGCCCGGCCGGAACATCCGCTGGCGCTCTTCCTCGACGATCTTCAATGGCTCGACGCGGCGACGCTCGACCTGCTCGAGGATCTCTTGACCCCGTCGGATCTGCAGCACTTCATGCTGATCGGCGCATATCGCGATAACGAAGTCGATGCCGCCCATCCGCTGAGGCAGAAGCTCGATGCCTTGAAGAACGCCGGCGCCAAGGTGGCGGAGATCACGCTGGCGCCGCTCGCCCAGGAGCACCTCGGGCAGCTGATCGCGGACGCGCTTCGCTGCGAGCCGGAGCGCGCGGCGTCGCTCGCGCAACTGGTGCGCGAGAAGACGGGCGGAAATCCGTTCTTCGCCATTCAGTTCGTCTCTTCGCTCGCCGAAGAGGGAATGCTCGTCTTCGACCATGATGCCGCGCGCTGGTCATGGGATCTCGATCGCATTCACGCCAAGGGTTACACCGACAACGTCGTGGACCTCATGGTCGGGAAGCTCACCCGCCTGCCGGCGGACACGCAGAATGCGTTGCGGCACCTGGCCTGCCTCGGAAACAGCGCCGAGATCACGAGGCTTTCGATCGTCCTCGATAGGTCGCAGGAACTGGTTGACGCGGCTCTGTGGCCGGCCGTGCATCAGGAATTGGTCGAGCGCCTGGCGGGCGCCTACCGGTTCGCCCACGATCGCGTTCAGGAAGCCGCCTATTCGTTGATCCCGGAGGAGCTGCGCGGCGAGGCGCACCTTCGGATAGGGAGGCGGCTCGCGGCGCACATCCCTCCCGAGAAGCGGGAAGAGGCAATCTTCGACATCGTTAGTCAGCTCGACCGCGGCGCGTCGTTGATCACCTCCCGAGACGAGCGCGAGCAGCTGGCCCAGCTCAATCTGCTCGCGGGTAAGCGCGCCAAGGCGTCTACAGCATACGCCTCAGCGTTGACATATCTGGTCACCGGCGCGACGCTGCTGCCGGAAGACTCCTGGGAGTGCCGCCACGAGTTTACCTTCGAGCTGGAACTGCTCCGGGCCGAATGCGAGTTTCTCACCGGTGCGATGGCCACCGCGGACGAGCGGTTGAAAGGGCTTTCCACCCGCGCCGCAAATACAATGGAACGCGCCTCGGTTGCCTGCCTACACATCGATCTGTACACGACTCTCGCTCAGAGCAGCCGCGCCATTGCCGTCGGGCTCGACTATCTCCGGCATCTGGGTATCGAATGGTCGCCGCACCCGACAGACGAGGATGTGCGACGTGAATACGATCGGATATGGTCGCGGCTCGGGAGCGGCTCGATCGAGGATATGCTTGAGCTGCCGTTGATGACTGATCCAGCATCCCTGGCGACGATTGACGTTCTGACGAAGGTTGCGCCAGCTGCATTCACGCTTATGGAAGCAAATTTTCATGCCCTCGCCATATGCTGGGCGGCGAATCTCAGCCTCGAGCGTGGTAACAGCGACGGTTCGTGCGACATCTATGTGAGGCTTGGCTTCATCGCGGGTGACCGATTCGGCGATTACAAGGCCGGATCTCGCTTCGGTAAGGTCGGGTGCGAGCTGGTCGAACGACGCGGGTTGAAGCGTTTCCAAGCCCGGACCTATATGTTGTTCGCGCATTTCCTGATCCCATATACGCAGCACGTCCGGGCTGCACGTGATCTCCTGCATCGTGGATTCGAAGTCGCGAACAAGATCGGCGACCTCATGTTTGTGGGGTGGTACAGCGGCTTGTATCTAATCGAGAATCTTCTGGCATCGGGAGATCCGCTCAGCGAGGTGCAGCGCGAGGCCGAGCGTGGTCTCGCTTTTGCGCAGAAGGCGCAGTTGGTACACGTCGCTTCCATCACCCGATCGCACCTCGAGCTCGTCCGGACGCTGCGCGGCTTGACGCGGAAATTTGGCTCCTTCGACGATGAAGAGTTCGGCGACGCGCGGTTCGCCAAAAACCCGAACTCAGCGTTTGCCGAGTGGCTGTACAGGATTCGAAAGGTGCAGGCGCACTTTCATGCCGGCGACTATTCCTCGGCCATCGAGGCGGCAACGAGGGCGCAACGGCATACGGCGTCGGGGTATATTTACCAGGTCGCCGATCTTCGCTTCTACAGCGCTTTGTCGCATGCCGCAGTTTGTGACACCGCCGACCAGCGGGAAGCGCATTTCGCAGCGCTGTCCGCCCATCACCGGCAACTCGAGATCTGGGCCGAGCAATGCCCGGAGAACTTCGAAAACCGCGCCGCGCTGGTCGGAGCCGAGATCGCTCGCCTGGAAGGCCGTGACGTCGATGCTATGCGGCTCTATCAACAGGGCATCCGCTCTGCCCGCGTCAATAGCTTCGTCCAAAACGAGGCGCTCGCCTACGAACTTGCTGCGCGCTTCTACGCGGCCCGTGGCTTCGATGAAATAGCGCATCTCTACCTGCGAAACGCCCGGTACGGCTACCTGCGGTGGGGAGCCGATGGCAAGGTGCGGCAGCTCGATGAGATGTATCCGCAGCTCCGGAAGGACGAGCCAACGCCCGCTCCAACGAGCACGATCGGGGCGCCCGTCGAACATCTCGATCTCGCGACCGTGCTCAACGTCTCACGGGCCGTCTCCGGCGAGATCGTCCTGGAAAAGCTGATCGACATGCTCATGCGCACGGCCATCGAACAGGCGGGTGCCGAGCGAGGTCTGTTGATCATTCTTGGCGCGGCTGAGCCCCGGATCGGGGCAGAAGCGACGACGAGTGGCGACACGGTTGTCGTGCAGCAGCGGGATCAGCCCATGACCGCGGCCGTCCTACCGGAGACGGTGGTCCATTTTGTCCTGCGCACGCGCGATAGCGTCATTCTCGACGACGCCGTGGCCCAGCCCACGTTTGCCGAGGATCCCTATTTCCGTGAGCGCCAAGCGCGGTCCGTTCTCTGCCTGCCCTTAATCACCCAGGCCAGGGTCATCGGCGTGCTCTACCTCGAGAACAACCTGAGCCCCGGGGTCTTCGCACCGAGCCGGATGCCGGTGCTGAAGCTGCTTGCCTCGCAGGCGGCGATCGCGCTGGAGAATGCTCGTTTGTACCGCGACCTCGCAGAACGCGAAGCGAAGATCCGGCGCCTGGTAGATGCCAACATCATCGGAATCTTCCTCTGGGAGCGAGAAGGTCGGCTTCTCGAGGCGAATGACACGTTTCTCCGCATGGTGGGATATGACCGCAAGGATCTCGTGTCGGGGCGCGTGCCCTGGACGGACCTGACGCCGCCGGACTCGTTCGACCGCACGGCGCGCGCCAAGGTGGAAATAGATATGACTGGGATCGCCCAACCCTTCGAGAAAGAGTACCTCCGCAAGGACGGCAGCCGTATTCCCGTGCTGATCAGCTCCGCCGCCTTCGACGAACAAGGAGACCAGGGCGTCGCGTTCGTGCTCGATTTGACCGAGCGCAAGCGGGCGGAAGCCGAGGCCCGCGAGAGCGAACGGCGCCATGGCGAGATGCAAGTGGAACTGGCGCACGCGAACCGGGTCGCAACGATGGGCCAGCTCACAGCCTCGATCGCCCATGAAGTGAAACAGCCCATCACTTCGAGCGTCCTCGGCGCTCAGGCCGCCCTGCGCTGGCTGAATCGACAACCGCCGGATATGGAGGAGGTGCGGCAGGCACTCGCTCGCATCATTGACGCCGGCACTCGGGCGGGCGACATCGTCGACCGGATCCATGGCCTCGTAAAAAAGGTACCGTCGCGGAAGGATTGCGTGGACATCAACGCAGCCATCCGCGAGGTGATTGAGCTCACCCGAGGCGAAGCCCTGAAGAACGGCGTTTCAGTGCACACAGAACTCGCGGCCGGCTTGCCGCTCATCGAAGGAGACCGCGTCCAATTGCAGCAAGTGGTCCTCAACCTCATTGTTAACGCGGTCCAGGCCATGGACGCGATCACGGATGAAGTCCGAGAGGTGCTCATCACCACCGATCCGGCGGAATCGAATGGCGTGCTCGTTGCGGTGAAGGATTTGGGGTCGGGCTTTTCCCCGGAAAGTCTCGAGCGTATTTTCGACCCCTTCTACTCGACCAAGCCCGGCGGTTTGGGCATGGGGCTGTCAATCTGTCGTTCGATTATCGAGGCTCACGGGGGACGATTGTGGGCGAGCGCGAACGTGCCTCGTGGGGCTATCGTTCAATTCGCCGTGCCCGCCTTCGCGGATCACGTATTGATGAGGTGCTGAGACCGTCACGCGGCGACATATGCAGCCAGCCAGTTAAATTAAACGTCGCCGCAGTTAAATGATGCTCGGCTGCGCACAACGCTCCGAGGTCAGTTCGGCGTCAATCGCATCATTTTAGACTGTCGGCCGCCACTTCCGGTCTTCCCTCGGAAACGGACTGTGAGGAGCAAGTCGCCGAGATCTCCGGCAAACTCATGGCCTGGCACAAGGCTGACGAATGCAGCCGGCGTCTCGCCAGGATTCCTGGCATCGGCCCGATCGGCGCGGCGTTGCTGATGATGAAGACCCCGGCGCCGGAGCTATTCCGATCGGGGCGCCAGTTCGCAGCCTGGATCGGATTGACGCCGAGGGACCATTCAACAGCCGGCAAGGTCAAGCTCGGCGTCATCACGCGAGCTGGCGATGAAGCTTTGCGCGCCGTGCTGGTGTCGGGGGCAACCGCCGTAATTAGGCATGCCGTTGGCCGCAAAGGACGCGCGTCGCCCTGGCTCATCGACCTTCTCAAGCGCAAGCCGCCGAAGCTGGCTGCCGTAGCGTTGGCCAACAAATTGGCCCGCATCGCATGGAAACTGATGGTCACAGGCGAAAACTACGCGGCGACATCCACGCCTATTGCTTCGGCGGCCGCGGTGTAAGAATCAGCCAGACACGGGGAGTAACCTAACCGCAACCGTGCTGAGCCGATGTCAGAACTTGCAAGGTGACGAGCAGATGGTGTGATCGATCGATCCTAGACGCGAGACACCCCGTGGACCCCACTGGCCGCAAAGGTCGCCGGCGTGTCTGGAACTCGCGTCGCGGAAACCATCTTGGCCAGCGTTCGTATGCGAGGGCGCCAACAGGCCGGACATATGGACGCAAGCGATCTGATCAAATCATTGCAACGACAGCCTTGCGAGGAGGGGGCCGTCCACATATGGGGTCCCGACGCCGATTGGCAAGCCAAGCTTTTGATCTATCAAGCGATGGAGGGGTCAATCTTAGACGCTTATTTACACCTTGTGCACGTGGAGACGCTCTTTGCGCGGAACCTGGGAGGTCTCATCCATGCCCGGACTCGTGTGCCGGGCCGGCTTGGGAAGGCGACAAGCCGCACGCCGAGCATGTGTACGTGGATGAGAAGTCGGATGAGGCCATAGTACTTGCGAAGCGACTGAACAAAGGGAGGCAACTCCCGGCGGAAGTCGTGGAGGGAAGGGCCTCACTCAAGGGGAACAGCCGTCAGGCGGCCGCGGTTCGGACACTGAGCCGAAATGCCGCGTCGATCCGAATGATGGCTGCACGGCGGGCGACGAGCGTGACTACATCGTTCGTTGCACGACGTCTGACCCGAGGGAGGAGCCCGGTGCGTTAGCAGCGCACGCCGGGATCTGTGCGGGTTGCGCCTTGCAAGCGCGTTGAAGTCTGCCGTCTGCGATGACGGCCGCGGCAAAGCCTAGCAAGCAGCCGCGAACCGAGTCTTGCGTGGCGTCCGGTAACGGCCGTTGCGAAGCGTAGACAGGGAGGTTGTAGGCCGGAACGACAGTGAACGGGAACATAGCCCCGAAATCGATCGTGATCGGAGTAGCCGACCCTACACAATCACTTTCCCTGCCAGACAATTCCCGCCGGTGGACGCCTTTTGGTCGGTGACTATGTATGATGGCAAAAGCCAATTTCTGATCGAAAACCCAATCAACCGCTATCTGATCAATTCGCCGATGTTGCCGGGCATGAAGAAGAACGCGGACGGCTCATTAACCCTCTATATCCAGAACAAATCACCAGGCGCCGACAAGGAGTCCAACTGGCTGCCGGCTCCGGATGGCCCGATCTACCTGGTGATGCGGCTCTATTGGCCGAAGACCGAAGCACCTTCGGTATTGCCCGCTGGCAATGGCACCTGGAAGCCGCCGGCCATCGCGGTGGCGAACTAGCACTCATACCGGCCGCCGTCATGGCGCGGATGACGCGGCCGGCGCTTTGTTGCGATTCGCAGGCCGAGACCGGATTCCATGTATCCAGATACGCCATCCGTCAGTCAGCTATCGCACGTCATTTCGCAGGCCGCGGCGCCCGCTGCCGCGTTTCCATTTCAAAATTGTGGAATGTCTGTTGCGGGTGTGCGCCGTGACAAGGCGGCGCTTTCCAGTGGGTGCGAACCCCACCCAGCAACCGCTCCAGCGGGAAGCAATCGGAGCAGTCATGGAGGCAACGAAGTGGCTGAAGCCTTCGATTAGCGTGTCACGAATTGGTGACGGCGCGAGTGTGCAGGCCGTAACGCGAGTGAGTGCGCCGGGAGACTGGCAAGGAGTATGTGGTGAAAGTCCACTGCGATGAGGGAGTAGCAATCCACGTCGGCCCCGATCTGTGCGCAGGCGTCCGCGAGGACGTCGGCGAAGCGTCAGTAGGGGAGCGTATAGGCCAGCCATTGAGCCGCGAAATCGTTAGCAACCCGGGTGCCGACGTTGTTCACTTGACGGAAGGCAAAAATCGGCAGGCGCGCTACTGCGATCGCCTGTCGGACCCGGCGTGGTCTGAGACCCTGGCATGTACGGACGCTCCTTGCGCGGGAACCGGGAGATCTCTGGATCGGCCGTAGGCCCTGTTGGGTTGGATGGTCCGTAGCGGGAAGGTGAGGAGCCGTAGCCGTTGATGCACGATTCAGAGAAGTCTGACTCCGGCATAGTAGTGTCGAAGCCGACGAACAAAACCGGGCGACCCGTGGCGGAGCCGGTTGAGCCAAGGCCGGGGACCAAGGGGAACGCGGATCAGCAAAGCACGCACCGGGCGCAGAGCCGGGCTCGCGTGATCCAGGCGCTCGGCCGCGTACGGCAAGCCGCAAGGCAGAGGAAGAAGGAACAGTTCACCGCGCTCCTCCACCATATCAGTACCGATACGCTCCGGACGGCGTTCTACGCGCTCAAACGTAAAGCCGCCCTCGGCGTGGATGGTGTGACATGGCACGACTACGAGGCGGATCTCGAACTCAGGATCGAGGATCTGCATGGACGGGTCCACCGAGGAGCCTATCGGCCGCAACCATCCCGCCGGGCCTACATAGACAAGGCGGATGGAAAACAACGGCCGTTAGCGATCGCCGCGCTCGAGGATAAGATCGTCCAGGGCGCGACCGTCATGGTGCTCAATGCTATCTACGAAGGCGACTTCGTCGGCTTCTCTTATGGGTTCCGACCCGGACGAGGACCGCATGATGCGTTGGACGCACTTTCGACAGCGATCAAAACAAGAAAGGTGAACTGGATACTTGACGCCGACATCCGGAACTTCTTTGGGGCTGTTAGCCAAGACTGGCTAGTTCGCTTCCTTGAACATCGGATCGGTGACAAGCGCATCATCCGCCTCATCCAGAAATGGCTGAGAGCGGGCATACTCGAAGACGGGGTCGTGACAGTCGATGACCGGGGAACTGGCCAAGGCTCGGTGGTCTCGCCGATCCTAGCCAACATTTACCTGCATTACTGCTTCGACCTCTGGGCTGAGCGCTGGAGACGGCAGGAGGCCCGGGGCGATATGATCGTCGTGCGATATGCCGACGATCTGGTTGTCGGCTTCGAGCATGAGGGCGACGCACGTCGCCTCCTTGATGCGATGCATGACAGGCTCGGGGAATTTGCACTGTCGCTCCATCCGGACAAGACGCGCTTGATTGAGTTCGGCCGCTTTGCTGCGAACGATCGCAAGCTGCGTGGGCTTGGAAAGCCGGAAACCTTCGCGTTCCTGGGTTTCACATTCATTTGTGGTCGATCTCGCCGCGGCAACTTCCAGCTTCAACGGAAGACCCGACGCGACCGCATGCGGCGGAAGCTCGGGGATATCAAGGCGGAGCTACTGCGCAGGATGCATCAGCCGATTCCAGAGCAAGGGAAATGGCTGAGGCAGGTCGTGGCTGGCCACTTCGCCTACTACGCGGTTCCGACAAACAGTCGGGCGCTCTCGGCGTTCCGGCATTATGTGACCGATCTCTGGCGACGAACGCTTCGGCGGCGCAGTCAGAAAGATGGGTTCACATGGGAACGCATGACGAAGTTGGTCGCCGACTGGCTTCCCCCGCCGCGCATCCTTCATCCTTGGCCCGACGATCGCTTTGACGTCAGACACCCAAGGTAGGAGCCGGATGCCTTAGTCGGGCGAGTCCGGATCTGTGCGGGGGGCGGCCAGTAATGGCCGTCCCTACCGCGATACGCTGAGCAATCCTCGAAAAGGACAATGCACAGGCCAACCCGACAACCCTTTCGGGGAAGGCTGATACGGTTGGGAGAAGCAGAGCGAAGAGTACGCCCAGCCGCTGCGCCGGGGTAGTGGCGACAGCATGTACACAAGGAAAAGCGCAGCGCATTCCGAAGGGCACTGCGGCTTGCTATGCAAGGGCATAGATAAATCTGCTTCTCACTTACGCCTTAGCCGTCCAGCGACCCAATGAAAGCAACCCGTTAGGCTTCTGTTGCGACATCGTCAAATCAGTGTTAGGCAGCGTCTTATCGCATCTGGCCTGGCAATCGCGCACCGCTTCGACGCGATAGAGCGGGCCGCCACCCCTGGGGAGGCGGTAATATCCAGCGCAGCCATCTCGTTCATCGCCCATGACAGCAAGACCTCTGGGCGGGCGAGAGCACTCGAGCGCATGTTCTATCGATAGATAGAGATTGACAGAGTTCAGCAGGAGTCGTATTAAACAACGATCTATCGATAGATAGTCTAGCTGCGCAGCGGCGCGTGGCAGTTGATCGTAGCCCGCCGCTCAGTGCTGCGCGGCGGGTCACGGTCGCCGGCGTGCGCAAGCAAGACTTCGACTCCAAGTCTGTCTGCGATTCGCCATCGTGCAATCTATTGAACGGAGGATGACCGTGAGCCAGACCAAGAAAGCTAAACAATTTGCCGCCCTTCACGTCAAAGGGACGCCAGTGATACTTTACAACGCGTGGGATGCAGGCAGTGCAAAAACGATCGTCGATGCCGGCGCGACGGCGATCGCGACCAGCAGTTGGTCTGTCGCCAGTGCGCAGGGATATGAGGACGGCGAGGACCTTCCGCTTCCTCTTGCCGAGCAGATCGTCGAGCGGATCGCGGCGGCAGTTGACGTGCCTGTGACCGTGGACTTCGAAGGCGGGTATAGCGACGATGATCGCAAGCTGGCCTCGAACATTTCCAGGCTTCTCGATCTTGGAATCATCGGGATCAATTTCGAGGACCGCGTGGTCAAGGGCAGTGGGCTCTACGACATTGTTCGACAGGCGAAACGGATCGCAGCGATTCGCCATGCTGCCGAGCGGAAGGGCGTTCCTCTCTTTATCAATGCACGGACCGATGTGTTCTTAGGTAACAGCGGCGATGTCGACGAAGCCCTGGAGAGAGCGAAGGCATACGCGTCGGCCGGCGCGTCCGGCTTCTTCATTCCCGGGCTGACCGAGGCCGACCATATCCGTCGGATTGCTGAGGAAGCGACGCTGCCGGTCAACGTCATGGTCATGGAAGGCGTCCCATCGAATGACAAGCTCGCGAAACTGGGTGTTGCCCGCGTGAGCTACGGGCCGATTCCGTTCATCGAGACGATGGAAGCCCTCCAGAAGAAGGCGGGCAAGCTCTTTTCGTAATGTGCCCGCAACGCCTGGAGGACGGCCAATCCTGCGACGCCCTTGCAAGGATTGTGAGTAAACTTGCGCCGCGAAGGATACGCCAATTCCGCGGCGCCGTTTGCCCAGATATCCTCATCTTCGTCTCGTGGACGTGGACCAGGACGCTTTCTATAGGGCCGTTTGAGCACGCAACGGCCCCCTTTTACGACGGCATGACAAGTCGTCGGTAACACGACACGGTGGGCGTTCGCCCGCTGGATCGAACGGACGCGGAGCGGCAATGAGCCACGTATCAGAAGGCATTGACCCTCACGCCGTTCCAAGTGAAACGGGATGTGTCGAGTGTCTTGCTGCTGGCCAATGGTGGCTCCATCTGCGGCGCTGCGCCAAATGCGGCCACATCGGCTGTTGCGATACGTCGCCAAACCAGTACGCCACTGCGCACTTTCGCGAGACTGGCCACTTTATGATAACAAGCTTCGAGCCTGGTGAGGACTGGTTCTGGAATTATGGAACCGGAAAGCCGTTCTACGGCCCCAGGCTGGCGCCGCCGCGATCTCGACCCCTCGACCAGCCTTCGCCTGGACCAAAGGGGCGCGTCCCTGCGGACTGGGAACATCACCTCAACGAATGAGCATCCGGTTTATAACGACGGCAGCACGCCACTAGCGCAAAGTCTACCGAAGGGAGATCCCATGTATTATCAAGTCGTTTCGCAGTGCGTCCAGTCCTTGAAGACTGTAGAGGTCTTGCTCGACAAGGCCGACCAATTTGCATCTGCCAAGCAGTTTGACGTCCGTGTGCTGTTGAACGGTCGTCTCGCGCCCGACATGAAGCCCTTGATCTACCAGGTGCAGAGCGCTTGCGACTATGTCAAAGCCGCCGCCGCCTGGCTTTCGGGGCAGACGCCTCCAAAGCACGAGGACAATGAGCAGACCCTCGAAGAGCTGCGCGCTCGCATTCGGAAAACTGTCGATTTCGCCGAAACCGTAGGCAAGGCACAATACGAAGGTGCACAAGACCGCAAAATCAGCCTTTCGTGGGTTCCCGGGAAGGTCATCGGCGGCGAAGATTATCTGCTTCAGATGACGATTCCGAACGTCTACTTCCACATTGCGATGACGTACGCGGTCCTCCGCAACGGCGGCGTCGACGTCGGCAAGATGGACTTCCTTGGGCCAATGAATTTTGTCCAAGCCTGACGAGACAGGCATTCTTTTCTTGCCCGGACCCGCTCGGCACCGGTTGGTGGCATGGTTGCTCGGGGGCGGGCCGCCCGTTCACCAGGTTCGATGCCCGTGAAACGCGCTTCAGCGAAGAAGCACACCAGCAATCCTATTAGCGGTATGGGCGACCTGTTCGGGGAGCCTGAGCTACCTGCCGGTTTCCGCTATATCCCGGATGTTATATCGACCGCCGACGAAAAGAGCCTCGTCCAGCGATTCGAAAAACTGCCTCTGAAGCCCTTCGAATTTCACGGGCATCAGGGCAATCGCCGCATATACACCTTTGGGCACGGGTATGTGTTCGCAGGCCAGGAGCCACGCGCCGATGCGAGCATTCCCGATTACCTTCTGCCGCTCACCGACGTTGCAAGCCAGATCAGTGGCGTGCCGGCCGACGCGTTTGAACAACTCATGGTGACGGAGTATGCGCCGGGCGCTGGAATCGGCTGGCACCGCGACCGACCGTCGTATGAAGATATCGTCGCAGTATCGTTTCTCGCGCCTTGCACCTTACGGCTGCGTCGGAGGGTGGAGGAGGGCTGGGAGCGCCGGTCCGCGCATGTCGAGCCACGATCGGTGTATTTGCTCCATGGCCCGGTGCGGAACAGCTGGCAGCACAGCATCGCGCCGATGGACGCTCTGCGTTTCTCCGTGACCTTGCGTACATTTCGCCCTGGCCGAAGCTCCTCGAGCGATTAGCGTTCCACCATTGCGGTTGTCAGATCGGCGAATAGATGGGCGAAGTGATCAGACAAAACGTCCGCGGCGATGGTGAGGTCGCTTCAGCCCGAAGCCGGGATCATGACAGCGCGATTTCGCGCGATCATCAGGCGACTGCGAATGTGGGCCCGGTAAGCCCGGCAGTCGCCTGATCGAACGCAGAGATGTCGCCATAGGCGCGCGCAAGAATCAAGCCTCCTTCCAAGGCCGCCATCACATGGAACGCCCGGGCCACAGCATCCGCTCCGCCAATTCTGCTCGAAAGGTCATCGATGCAGCGTCGAAAGAACATCTCGATTTCCTGCACGATCTCAGGCGGTAGACCGCCCGCTTGAGCGCCAAGCATGCCGCCTAGACACATCCGGCCATCCCGTTCGATCGCGCTGCGAAACGCGGATCGATAGATCACAATCACCTCGTCGCCGCTCTCATCATGCCGCCGCGCGACCAGTTCGAAGAAGCGATCCCCGTACCGGCGCGCGACCGCAGCGGCCATTCCCGCCTTGGTCGGGAAATGGTGGTGGACACTGGCGCTCTTGATGCCGATCTCGGCTGCAAGATCGCGGAAGCTGAACCCCCGGTAGCCCGCTTCGCGGATGCGAGCCTCGGCCAGGTCCATCAGGCGCTCTGCCGTTTCGTTCATCGCATTTCCTATCTCTACTGATAGATAGACGTTGACGGCGGAGATTTCCAGAGTTATCCCGTGCTCTACCTATCGATAGAGCAGAGTAGGGCCTCATGAGCAACGAACAGGATACGCCGGTCGTTCGCCACGTCGACACGCCGTCAGGCCGAATCGGTTACGTGGAAGTGGGATCAGGACCTGCCGCTCTCTTCGTCCACGGCGTGCTGCTGAACAAGCACATGTGGCGCCACCAGATCGGCGCGCTTTCAGATTTGCGGCGCTGCATCGCGGTCGATCTGCTTGCGCACGGCGACACGGAGATTGCAGCGGCTCAGGATGTGTCTGTGACCGCCAACGCGAAGATGCTGAAGGAAGTGCTCGACGCGCTGCATATAGATCAGGTCGATCTGATCGGAAACGATAGCGGCGGCGGAATTTGTCAGATCTTCGCCGCGCTCAACCCGGATCGCGTCCGGACGCTGACGCTCACCAACTGCGATACCCATGACAACTGGCCGCCCGAAGCGTTCAAACCTTTCGTGGAAATGGTGGCTGCCGGCGGGCTGAGCAAAACCCTCAACGCAATGCTCGGCGACAAATCGATCTATCGCTCGCCGGGTGCGCTTGGCCCAGCCTACGAGCACCCCGAAGCCGTCAGGGATGAAGATATCGAAATCTACCTCCGGCCACACCTGCGCAACGAGCAGCGTACCCACGATCTGGAGCGCTTCGTCGGCGCATTCGACAATAGGCACACTTTGGCCATCGAGCCCCAATTGCGCCAGCTCAAGGCTCCGACACTGATCGTATGGGCCACGGATGATGTCTATTTCCCGGTGAAATGGGCGCACTGGCTGGCCGAGGCGATCCCAGGAGCGAAGCCGCCCGTCGAGCTGTCCGGAGCACGGCTTTTCTTTCCCGAGGAGCGGGCGGACGCGCTCAATCAGTTGCTGCGCGGCCATTGGGCCGGCTGACCAATCTGACCCGCACGATTCAGCGTCGCACAAACCGAAATCCCCATCAGCGAGGCACTTGGTATGCTGCTGGACGACCGCATGGCTCAAATCGTTCCGACGCTGACTCCGGCTCAAATACAGTTCGCTCTTCGTTTCGCGAGCGGTCCTGAGCGGCGTTTTGCACCGGACGAAAAGCTTCTCGATGTCGGCGATCGGGACATGGCCGTGTGGCTGGTCGTCGAGGGGGGCATCGTTGCGAGCCGACGGGATGGTCTGGGCCGGGAGGGGATATTTGCCACCGGCGGACCGGGTCAGTTCAGCGGAGAAGTAAGCGATCTTGCCGGGCATGCCTCCTTGGCCATGGTCTGCGCGGGACCGGACGGGTGCACAGCCTATCCGTTCGATCTCCCTCACCTTCGAGCTCTGCTCATCAGCAGCGCGGACATCGGTGAACTGATGATGCGAGCCTTTATCCTGCGGCGCGCCGCGCTGTTGGAGGGGGACAGCGTTGGCTCGGTCATCCTTGCAGAAGCGGGATCGCCGGCGACGGTTCGCCTTCGGGGCCTGCTTACCCGGAACAGCTACCCGCACTCGCTGATCGATGCAGGTGGTACTGAAGGTAAAGCCCTTGTCGAGCGCCTCGGCGTGCAGGCGGCCGATTTGCCGATCCTGATCTGCCCGAACGGGACGGTGCTGCGGCGGCCCAGCGATACTGAGGCGGGAGTAGGGCTGGGAATCGTTCCCGATATTAAGCCTGGAACGACGTACGACGTGATCGTCGTTGGCGCGGGCCCGGCAGGCCTCGCTGTTGCCGTGTATGCGGCATCGGAGGGGCTCTCCGTTCTGGTTGTCGATAGCCGCTCGTTCGGTGGCCAAGCGGGCGCCTCCTCGAGGATCGAGAACTATCCGGGATTTCCGACCGGCATTTCCGGCCAGGCGCTTACGGCGCGCGCATTTCTTCAAGCTCAGAAATTCGGTGCTCAATTTGCAGTCCCAGTCTCGGTCGTCGAACTCGATTGCTCGCAGCCACCGTTGCACCGCGTGGCACTCGACAATGGCGTTTCAATTTATGGACGGACGGTTGTGATCGCGTCGGGCGCGCGTTACCGGCGGCCAGAGATCGAAAACCTCGACCGCTTCGAGGCAACCAGCGTCTCGTGCTGGGCGACGACGATCGAGGCGGCCCTGTGCGAGGGCCGCGATATCGTTCTCGTCGGAGGAGGCAATTCTGCGGGGCAGGCGGCTGTCTTCCTCGCCGCGCACGCGCGCCAGGTACATCTGGCTGTCCGCTCATCGGGCCTCGATGCCTCCATGTCCCGCTACCTGATCGACAGGATCAAGGCGACGCCCAACATCGACTTGCGGGTCCGCACCGCCGTCACCGGATTGTCGGGTACGGCAGATGGTACACTGGAAAGCATCGACATGACCTGCCGTGAGAGCGGCGACAGTCGCCGGGTCGACGCACGGCACATGTTCTTGTTCATCGGTGCCGATCCCAACACGCAGTGGCTCGATCGGCGTATCACCCTGGACAACAAGGGCTTCGTCGCCACCGGTAGCGATCCGCAATTGCCGTTGGCAACCAGCAGCCCCGGTGTTTTTGCGATCGGAGACGTGCGGCGCGGATCGGTGAAGCGCGTGGCGGCCGGCGTCGGCGAGGGTGCCGCGGCTGTGGCTCAGATCCATGCCTACCTCGCCACCCTTCATTCGTAGTCCATGGTGACTTAAGCGGATGGAGCGTCGGCGGCTTGTCGCAGGCAGGTGAGGCAGTCGAACTGCCTTTGGTCGGCGTACCCGGACCTCCTGCTCGACCTGCACATCGACCCCGCCACCTATGACGACGCTGCACGAAGCGCGGTGCCGGCAGGTCGGTGGCAAACATATGCTGCGTGTCCCGCTCTAGGATGAGCGCGTTCCAGCCGCCCGGATGAGCCGCCAACTCGCCAGGCTTGCAAAAACTGCGACGACCGCGGCAACGGAGAGTGCAGCACCGAAGCCGGCTGCTACGCTGGCGTGCACCGTGCCTTGGAGGGCGATTCGAATCGGATCTGATAAAGCAGACAAAGCACCGCTCGCGTCGCCGCCCACGATCCGAAGGCTCAGGTCGTGCCAATCGATCCTCTGATCGAGCACGAGGGGCTTTCCAAGCCTTCGAAGGTTGGCCTCGGCCACGCCCGCGAGCACTGCGCCCAGCCCCGCGACACCGGCGATGATGCCAATGAACCGCGTCGTACTTGCCAATCCGGAGGCCATTCCGGCGCGCTCTGGCGGAACGGAGCTGACTTGAGCTTTCGCCGTCTCGCTGTTGAGCAGGCCCGCGCCGGATCCCGTGATGAACATGCCGATCGCAGCCGTCCAATATGCGAGGTCCGCCAGCACGGCTGCTGCCGCGATCGCATTGCCAAGCGCGACCAATCCAAGACCAAAGCTCAGGATCGCACGGCTCGACATGCGCGTCGCGAGCCTGCCGCCCACGCTGGGACCGATCAGCAGCGGCAATGCGAAAGGTATCATTGCGAGACCTGCGATCGCCGGCGAAAGAACAAACGCATCCTGGAGATAGAGCGGCAGGATCGTCATCATGACCTGTGCCGCGGCCGCGTAACCCAGCATAGCGACGGCTGCTCCGGTGACGGTCGGATCGCGGAATATCGACAGGTCGATCATCGGGCGTGGGTGTTTGCGTTCGGCAAAAACGAACGCCACAAGCAGGACCGCGCCCACGGCTAATCTGATGATTGTCGGCGCACTCTCCCAGCCGATGCTATTTGCATCGATCAGAGCCCACACGACGCTGAAAAGACCGGCGCCAAAGAGGAGGATTCCCCGATAGTCCAAGCCTGACGCTTTCGGGTCGCGAGATTCCGCGACCGACGTCAGGGCGAGGACGATCAATCCGGCGCCCAACGGCAAATTGATGTAAAACGCCCATCGCCATCCCAGATAGGACGTAACGAGGCCGCCGAGGATCGGACCGAGAGGCGGCGCCATGCCCATTACGGTGCCCCAGATCGCGTAGACGCGGTCTCGTTCGTGAGGTTCGAATCCGTGTGCGACGACGGCCAGCGACGACGTCAGCTGGAGCGCGGCGCCGACCGCCTGCAATGCGCGCGCCCCGTTCAGCGTAGCGAGATTGGGTGCCGCACCGCAAAGAAAAGAGGCGAATGTGAAGATCGACAGCCCGATAAGCAGCATGCGCCGCCGCCCAAGACGGTCGGCCAAGGCGCCTGCTGGCATCAGCAGTGCTGCGAACGGAAGGATATACGCGCTGACGACCCATTCGACATCAGTGAATCCGCCGTGCAGGTCGCGCGCGATGGACGGCAGCGAGACCGCGACAATGTTGGTGTCGAGCATGATGAGGAAGGGCGCGCCGGCACAACAAAGCAACATGCGCAGCTTCCGGCCAGAGAACCGAGCCGTCGGAGACGGTGGCATAGCGTCAGTCTGCGGCTGTCCCGCTGCATTACCGAGGATATTTTCGCCATTTCTGAGCACGAAACCATCCATTCCGCTATTCCGCGACCTGCGCGATGAGCTCGGCTACGTAGATCAACTAGAAGAGGTCCTGCCGACACGCGGACGATCGGCAGGGCTTTCGAAAGCTCGATCAGGACGTGGGAAGCCGATCCTGTGCGGACGTGTCGTAGGCGGGATAGTCGGTGTAGCCGCGCGCGGTGTAGCCATAGAAGGTGCTGCGGTCATAGGGGTTCAGTGGCAGGCCGAGCTTGATCCTCCTGGGCAGGTCGGGATTCGCGATGAAGTGACGGCCGAAGGCGATCAGGCCGGCATCGCCGTTCGCGATGCTTGCCTCTGCTGTCTCGGGATTGAAACCACCGGCCGCGATCACCGGTCCCTTGAAGATCTTGCTCAATTCCTGGGCTGCGACCGGTGCCTGCGTTTCGGCAATGGTCTCACCACCCCTTACCCGCGGCTCGATGAGGTGAAGATACGCGAGCCCGAAACCGCCCAGCCCCTCTGCCACCGAGCGGAACAGCGCACGGGGATTGCTGTCGCCCATGTGATTGAACGTCCCGCTTGGCGCGAGCCGAACCCCAACCCGATCCGCGCCCCAGACTTGGATCAACGTCTGGACGACCTCGACGAGAAGACGCATTCGATTCTCGACCGTACCGCCGTATTGGTCGGTCCGCTTGTTGGTGTTGTCCTGTAGAAACTGGTCCATCAGGTGGCCGTTGGCCGCCATCAGCTCGACACCATCGAAACCCGCTTTCTTGGCGTTGCGCGCGGCGGCGCGATATTGATCGAGGATGCTGGCGATTTCCGCCGTCTCCAGCGCGCGATGCGGCGACGTCTGGCGAAACCCGTCAGGCGTATCGACGACGATGCCAGGATCAGCCCAGTAAGTCGGATCGACAGACGCCGTAACCGGCTGCGATCCTGTGATCGAAACGTGTGTCGTGCGGCCAGCATGCCAAAGCTGCGTGAAGAAGTATGCGCCCTTGGCGTGAACCGCATCCGTGATCCGTTTCCAGGCCGCCACATGGTCGTCCGCGTAGAGACCGGGCGCATGGTAGTAACCTCGCGCGGATGCCGCGATCGCCGTCGCTTCCGTGACGATCAGCCCGCCGTCAGACGCACGCTGCGTATAATATTCGAGCTGCAAGTCGCTCGGAATGCCCGTCCCTGGCTGCGCCCGTAGCCGGCTCATCGGCGGCATGACGACACGGTGTTTCAGTGTGATGGGCCCGATTTGAACGGGCGTGAAGAGTTTCTTTTGAACGTTTGTACCCACTGGGATTCTCCGTTCGTGACGGGCCTGCGCCGGAAAGGGAAGGGAGGGGCGTGATGGGGAGGTTGGCCCCGCGCGGTCAAGCGCGGGACGGATCACCGATGTCGGACGTCGACCTGGTCACGAGCGATCACTGCCTGCCAGCCATGACGCCACCGTCGACCGGAAGGATGACACCGGTGATGAAACTCGCCTGATCCGAGGCAAGGAACAGAAGCGCCTCGGCCGCGTCTGCGGGCTGACCGTTGCGGCCAAGAGGGTGCATCGCATTGAAGGTCGGCAAAACGGTCTTCACCTGTTCTGGTGTCAGGAACGTGCTGAAGACCGGTGTCTCGATCACGCCGGGCGCGATCGCATTCACGCGGATCTTGTCGTGGGCGAGCTCGATCGCGAGGTTCTTGACCAGCGCATGGACGCCACCATTGGCTGCTGAATAAGCGGACGAGGGCGTGGCACCGATCGCCTGCAGGCCCCACATGGATCCGGTCTGCACGATCGCGCCGCCGCGGCCCGCAGCCTTCATGGCCTTCGCCGCCGCCTGCGCGATGAAAAACTTGCCCTTGAGGATGATGCTCAGGAAATGATCGTATTCATCTTCGGTGACATCGAGGAATGGCTTAGGCCCGAAGATGCCGGCGTTGTTGAACAGGACGTCCAGACGGCCAAAGCGATCGAGCGCTGTCTTTACCGCTGCTTTTCCTGTCGCCGGCAGGGAAATGTCGCCCACATGGGCGATAGCGCGCTTTCCGGTCGCGTCGATTTGCTTGGCTGCGGCCTCGGCTTTGGCGGCATCGCGTCCGACGATGACAACAGAACCACCTTCTGCGACGAATCGGGTCGCCACTTCCTTGCCGATGCCTGAACTGCCTCCTGTGACGATCGCGACCTTGTCCTGAAAACGCATGGCAACTCTCCTGGGTTATTCTACCTATCGATAGATTGATGAGCTTCGGAGAATTAACTCTGGAAACTGGATGCGTCAAGCCTGATCTATCGATAGAGAGGAACAACGTCGTGACGGGCGGCGGAAGAATTGCTGAACGACTTCCCTCGATGTCGCTTCGCCGAGCTGAGAGAGGGATGCAAGCCGCGAGCACGGAACGGCCGATCCATGACTTGGGCCCTCGAATGCCTGGGTTCCTCGGACTTGCGGCAAGCTTTGTTTTTCGCGAACGACGGAGTCCTATCTGCGCGTCGTCGGGCCACGTGGAATGTCAGGATAATATTGTGGGCTTTCACGTCGATCGAACATGCCGTAGTCACGCACGATGCGCACGACGCGATGACGAACAGCGTCGGCCTCGGTAGGGAGCTGTGGTTCAAACTGCTCAGCGGAGTTGCGGTCGCGCCAGCTCGCCAACAATGCAAGCTTTCCCGCATTGTAGATGCTTGAGAAAACGTCGTGGTCGATCAGGGCCGAGTGTGTTCGATCGAGCGACAAGCGGTCAGCGAGCTCCGACGGAGCCAGTGATCCTGGTCCAGTCGGCGCCGGCAAAATCTCGATAAGCGTCGCATACTTCCCGGCGCCGACCTCCGTCTCGTCCAGACGTTGTTCAACCAGACGTACGCCCTCGGGAGGCGCCGTATCCGACACGATTTCGCCAACCCGCAAATGATAATCTTGAAAGACGTCGTCGCGCCCGCGTTGTTGAGTCTCGTGGTGTCTGGCGACGGTGCGCCATCTCACAACGGACTTTTCGTCTCGCCATGTGGAATGCGACAGAATCCACCCCGGCCGACGCGCGCTTTCGAAGCGCTCGTTGTCGATGAACCCGTCGATGCCCTCTAGGATCGGCTTCAAGTCTTTCGCAAGGGCGAGGTAAAGGTCGAATTGCTCTTTCTTGGGATGGACTTCGAAGATCACCGAGAACATCTTGATCACCCAGCTTGCTTGAGGTTCGTGCCCGAGGGAGGGTTGATGTCTTCCTGCCGCGATCGACGGGCCGAAGCCCGGCCAAGGGCCCGAAGATCAGGCTTGCGACAGACGTTCGCTGCTTTGCTTAGCATAGTGCCCTATCGATAGATAGACTGACAGGCATTGTTTTTGATCTCTGTAAGCCCTACCTATCGAGAGGTAGCCACGGGAGCAGACTCAATGAGTGACGTCGCCGCCGCCATCATGGACGCCGCTGAGCGGCGAATGCGGAAGGGCGGCTTCAACGGTTTCAGTTTTCGAGAGATCGCAGCCGACGTGGGCGTCAAGAGTTCCAGCGTCCACTATCATTTCCCGACCAAGGAGAATCTCGCGGCTGCCGTCATCCAGCGCTATACCGCACAGACGGCGGATTTGATCGAACGGGAGCTCCAGAAGGAGCCAAACCCGGTGAAGGTTTGGGTGAAAGCGTTCCGAGGGACCCTGCACTCAGCGGATCGCATGTGTCCATGCGCCGTGCTCGGCGCATCATCCGTGGATCTGCCGCCGGAAGTATCGGCGGAAGTGAAGAAGTTCTTCAAGATGTGCCATGAAAAGCTCGTGGAGGAGGGCCTCTCGTCGGATGACGCCTCCCAACTGCTGGCGACGATCACGGGCGCATTGGTGGTCGCCAACGCCGTAAATGACCTCGCGACATACGATCGAGCTACGCGTGAGTTTACCCGAGCGTGGAAACCTGCGCCGGCGAAAGTTGGTCGCCAGCGCTCGAAGTAAGCTTCGAACTCGTGCCGCGTGTATTCTGTTTCGAGATCACGGCTAACGAGGGACCGCTCGGCAGGAGTGCGATCCGTTGCCGGGCCGCGGTAGGAGAAATACCGCTCCCCTTCATATTCGCACGCCCTGTTCGGCCCGGCCGCCTGATTCTGGCTGTCTAATTCGCGGCCCATTGTCGCCACCCACTCCGTAAGAAATCTGCGAGCGACCGATACGAGAAGCCGCCGCGAAGTCGCAGATTCGGCACCACAGCTAGATTATTTTTGATGAGTTTTGGTTTCAGCCCCATCGGAGGCATTAGATCTAAGTATTTTGATTTTATGGCGCACCCGACACGATTCGAACGTGTGACCTTTGCCTTCAGGGAGCAAAACCAATCACATCATACCGATCCAACCACCTGATGAATAAGCTTTTTTGAAATCCTCCGGACGTTCAAATCGCGACTTGAAGCGAATGTCGGTATCGGTGGTTGCGTGTCCCCGCAAACAATTTCATATACCCGACCAAAAGGCCGCTCTCGTAGAGCGGCCTTTTGGTTTTTGTCGCCAACGACAGGATGCAGGCCAGATGGCTGTGCGGATCCGTGGACAGCGTTTGCGGCCGTGATCAATGCGGCTTTTTCGCCTCGTGGAAACGCTCCCAGCGATCAACTGGCTCCAGACGGTCGGCTCCCTGGAATGGCAGCACCCACCCTGGATATTCAGGGGGAAGCACGCTGACCTCATCCAACTGCCTAAACTCGTCTTGGCCGGGGTAGACCGGACGTGGCCGGCGCACTGCCAAAGTGACGTGATTGACCCATGTCGGACATAAAGACCGCGCGAAAGGAAGCCTGAGCGGCCAGTTCCAAGTCAATTCTTATCCGTGCAGCAAGCAGCTCGGCGCGTGGAGCTACGCGGGCGTGTGCACCCATGCGCCGACGAGCGGCGGCCGTGGTCATCGGCGTCGACGGCGTCTCCGACTTCAACGCGCTGCATTCCGGCAAGCACAATGAAAAGGTACAGCTCTGCGCGTTCGATGTGCTCGCGCTGGACGGCGACGATTATCTGGATGCGCTTCCGCGCCTCCGCCCCTTACCGGACCGATCGCGTGGGCCGGACTAGGTCAGCCGCGAACGGCGAGGGCGCGCTCTTACCGAAGCTGTTGATCTTTTTCCGTTACGGACAAGCCGATGCAGAGAAACGATCCAGGGCGTGCTTGGCGCCGAACCTCGGGTTGATAAGGATGGCGACGGGCGTGCGACTCGGCAATCATGCCCGGGCTGCATGGCGATGAAAGGCGGCCATCAAATGCCGTACAAAAATTTGCGCAACAGTGCATCCAGATTGTCGGCTTCCGACTAGAAGTAGCATGGCAGACGTTACAGTAACTTGCATCGAAGGAGAGCAACGTGGCGATGCCTATGCCAAATTGGTTGCCGACGGTAGTGCCTTACGGCGCTGATCAGACCGTCTACCTTGTGTTCGATAGTTTCGGAGCGTCACGCAGTGATTGCCCTGAAAAAGAGATCGAGCGGGACGACCTCGAAACGACCATCTCCGATCTCCTAACCGGCCAATTCAACGCTCCGGTTCGCGTCATGGCCTTCAACACACTTGAGCACTGGATCGAGGATGTTTCCAACCAAGTAGCCGAAGATATTCAAGCCCGCTGCGATATCGATGGCGTACCAGTACCCGAACACGTCAGGGACTTTGTTGCGAGCCACACCGGCTTGCGGCAAGCGGGGTGCTGATGTGAGGCCGGACTTCAATTGGGACAGGCAGGCGGTCGCGAGCAGCACAGCTGAATTTCCTGTGAACTCTGCGTACTCGTGATTTTGTTGAGGGCGTGCTGGAGCAGGAGCAGCCGGAGGCGATGATGATTCGGCTTCTGCTTTTCCTTTTACTGTTCTGCGGACTAGCGCTTCACCAACCATTTGTTCATTTCCACCGACCAAGCTGCCTAAGTGATTTTTCTCATTTCGGAGGCCCCCTTTGAGAGCGCTTCGCAAGGCACGATCGCGATGCCCAGATCAACTCCCAGTTTTTGAGTTGGCCTTGAAGAAACGCGGCCGAACTTGGCGGTGGCGCGTTTGCACATCTGAGGGGGCCGTCGTCATGCAGGGCTCGGAGGCCAGCCGACCCGCTGCCAAATACAAAGCTCACAGGGCGCTCTTCCTATTGCTGCTGTCCGCGCCGTATCGATCGATCCAGCTCAGCACGCCTTGGAGTCCTCAAGAAACTATTTGAAACTTAAAATATTTAGAAATAGATAGGCTCCAATCTTGAAGCCGAGGCTTAGGGTCCAAAACTGGAGTACCCGGAGGAAGAACGGGCCGCGCGCTGAAGTTGCGCTTTTTTGCCTTCGCCAATATCTAAGCAAAGTGTGAATTTGGCGGGCCTCGCCCGCGTGGTATCTTTTGTAAAAGTGGTATCTTTTGTAAAAGGTCAGTATCTAATGCCATCTTCCTCAAACAAGATTGCGCTGTTCATCGATGGCGCCAACCTTCATGCGACGGCCAAGACGCTCGGTTTCGATATCGACTACAAGCTCCTGCTCAAGGAATTCCAAAGTCGCGGAACTCTATTGCGCGCGTTCTACTACACCGCAATCATTGAAGATCAGGAATACTCGTCGATCCGCCCGTTGATCGACTGGCTGGACTACAACGGCTACACCGTCGTCACCAAGGCGACCAAGGAATTCATCGATGCCAGCGGCCGTCGCAAGGTGAAGGGCAATATGGACATCGAGCTTGCCGTCGATGCCATGGAACTCGCCCAACATATCGACCAGATGGTGCTGTTCTCCGGCGACGGCGACTTCCGCTCGCTGGTCGAAGCGATGCAGCGCCGCGGCGTCCGCGTCACCGTTGTCTCGACCATTTCCAGCCAGCCGCCAATGATTGCCGACGAGCTACGGCGCCAGGCCGATGTCTTCACTGACCTCATGGAATTTAAGTCCACGATCGGCCGCGATCCGTCCGAGCGCCCAGCTCCGCGCGAACCGCGCTATCACACCCCACAATTCCTGCAGCGCGCGACCACGACGGCACCGAGGGACGATGACGACGATTTCGACGATTGAGAGAAATGCCGCAACGCCCCAGGCATGGCTGAGGCATGTGCAGTCTAGGACAAGTCCACCAGACCTGACGACGACAGAGGGGCGGCTCGCAAGGGTCGCCCTTTTTGGCGCAGCTATTTCACCATAGGACAGCAACGCTAGCTGATAGGGCCCCTTGTGCGGATACAGGTGGCGAGAACCACATTTGTTCGGGAATCGGGTGGCTACGGTCGGTAGCGGGTGCGAAAGTGATTTTCACCTAAAAAGGAACAACACCCATGACCTTTCGTATCCTCGGGCTGCCAGCTGAAGAATTCACTCATCTTTTCGACCTGTCTGACTTCGATCTTGCGGCTCAAGGTGGAGTGCGCCGGACAGTCGACGCCAAATATCCTTGCCGAGTTAGCCTCACGGACTCGCAGCCAGGCGAAGAGCTTTTGCTGATCAATTACGAACATCATCCAGTCGAGTCGCCTTATCGGATGCGGTTTGCGATCTTTGTGCGTGAAGGCGATCAGACCTACGACAAGGTGAATGAGATTCCGGAACAGCTGCGCAACCGCATCCTTGCAGTGAGGTCTTTCGATACGAACGCTATGATGGTCGATAACCGATTAGTTGATGGGAACGAGATCGAACCGGCCTTGGAAGAGATGCTCGCGCCTTCAAACGTAGACTACCTGCATATTCACTTTGCGGCAGCTGGCTGTTATGCCGCGAAAGTGGAAAAAGCCTAGTTAACCTGCCGAAGGCAAGAACAGCAGCCGAGTGATCTGGATCATCGACATGTTACCAAACGATCTTGCCGGATTGATCGGTTCGAACTTGGACAAGGGCCTGAGGGTTATGAAGCAGACGATGGAGTGCCCAAGGGCGTGTATTCGACGAGGTTGAATCATTGGTCGGTGAACGTCGCACCTTTGATCGGTTCTGGAACGATGCCGGGCTTGGGGATTGGATCACACTGTCAAGCTCTAGAGTCAAAAGGACCCTGCCACCCGAGTGATCCGGGACAATACGATCCGAAATCACCATCGTGAGAAGTCGATCTTAGCCAGCGCTTCACCCGGGTTACGATCGGTGTCGCCCTTGCCGCAGTCGTCGGACAGCTTGGGGGCGCAATTCTCCTTCGGCAGCAGGCAGTCGTGCTTGTGCGGCTTGCAGTCGCCGTTCTTGGCGTCCTTCCAGCCACCATCGTGCTTGGAGTAGTCGCCCTTGCCGTCCTTCGAGCGGTCGTCCCTCCCGGCATGCGTCGAATAATCGCCTTTGCGGCCGTCATCGGAGCAGTCGTCGTAGCCCTCCGCGGCCTCGGCCGATTTCGCACCTTCGGCGGCAAACCCGGTGAGACCAGCATCGCACGCAGGCGCCGCTGTTGGTCTGCGGCTTGTAACTCCGACCTGCAACGGCCCGGCCGCCGGGGCAAGATGGATGATCATATCCGCTCCGTGGGTGATTTCGGGGCGGTGTGCTACACTTATACGAGTCATATTGAGATACCGGAGAGTCGCATTGATTTCTTTTTCCTTCTCGGTGTCTAGATGGGCCGTGCCCTCGTCCAGAAACAGGATCTTTGGTCGGCGATAGAGCGCGCGCGTAAGCAGTACTCGCTGTTTCTGCCCGCTAGATAACGAGCTTCCCATATCACCGATCAAGCTGTTGTAGCTCATCGGCATTGCCATGATGTCGTCGTGAATGCCGGCAATCCGCGCGCACTCGATCATCCGTTGCGGATCGAATGTTGTCTCAAAAAAGCAGATATTGTCGGCAATAGATCCCGACACAAGTTGATCCTCCTGCATCACTGCGCCGATTTGTTCGCGATAAACGCGCGGCCCGATCTGGCCTAGCGGGAGCCCGTCGATCAGAACCTCCCCGGCCGTAGGCTCGAGCAGCCCAAGCATAATCTTGACAAGGGTTGTCTTGCCGCAGCCGGAGGGTCCCATGAACGTCACGAATTGTCCCGGAGCAACGCACAGATTGACGTTATTAAGAATCAAAGGCTCTGCTTCCGCATAGCGGAAGCACACGTTGCGCAGTTCGATTGCGCCGCGGATCGGTCGCATATACGACAGGTCCTGGTCGTGCCCCCGCTCGAGTGGGGTGAGCGCAATATCGGCGAGGCGCTCCAGGTGAAGTCCGAGAATGCGCAGGTCCACCAGCTTCTCGATTAGCAGCGCTGTCCGCTCGGCGAACTGCAGCTTGTAGCTGACGAACGCGAATATCATGCCAACCGTGATGAGGTTGTCTAGTGCGAGGCGAGCGGCGAGGTAGATTGTGATGACGTTCTCCAAGCCGAAGATCGTGTCGTTCATCGCTTTGAAGCTGATCTTCGCCCGACCTAGCCGCACGTTGGCATTTACGTACGCAGCATAACGGTTCAGCCACTGGCTCTCCCGCTCGTTCTCTCGATTGAGCAACTTGAGGCTCTGCACCGCCCGCACAGTTTCGATGAAGGTGGAGTTTTCGTCTGCCTTACTGTGAATGGCCGTTTCGCTCCGTTGTCGGAACATCCTGAACAGGGCGAGCCGTAAAACGGCGTACAGCGCGAACGCGAACAGTACGACAAATCCGAGCTGGACGCTGTAGGTGAACATCAACGCCAGCATCAACACCGACATGAGACCGTCGATCAAGCCCGTGATCAGTCCCTCCGCAAGCATGTTGCGGATGGGCTCGATCGAGCCGAAGCGCGACAGGATGTCGCCGATGTGCCGCTTTTCGAAAAAAGAGAGTGGCAAACGCACCAGATGATGAAACAGCCGGGCGCCGATTTGAAAGCTCAACGTGTTCTGCAGAATAAGAATGATGAACGAGCGGGTCGCAGTCGAGGCGACTTTGATCAGGAGGAGGAGCGCGAATCCAAGCCCGAGTACGAGCATGAGATCGACGTCCCCCCTGGCGATGACCTCGTCAACCGTGAGCTGCATGTAGAAGGGGGCGGCGAGGATAAGAATCTCGGTGACCACTGACAGAACTAATATTTGCACTAGGACGTGAGTGTTTCCGCTCATTCCGCTAAAGAATTCGGAGAAGGGCAATCGCACTCTCTCGTCGGTGCGGCAGAACTCTCCGGTGGGTGAGAGTTCGAGCACGACGCCGGTGAAATGTCTCGCTACTTCGGTGATCGGAAACCATTTCTCGCCGGCGGCCGGATCGTGCACCACGATCCCGTTTTTCTTGTATGCTTTCAGGACAACGAAATGAACCATGTCCCAGTGTAGGATAGCCGGGAGGCGCAATTGGCTGAGATGATCAAGCTCGATTCGCAGCGGCCGGCCTGCAAGCCCCAGGCGAGCTGCTATTTCCATGAGGTCACGGAGAGTAACACCTTTCAGCGACACCGGGTGCCGACGCCGCAGGCTATTCATGTCAGTTCGATGGCCATGATAGGACGCTACCATCGCAAGGCATGCCAGCCCGCATTCCGCCGCTTCTGTCTGCCTGATGAGCGGGAGGGATCTGCGCCCGCCGAAATTCAATAGCTCCTGCATGAGGCTACATCCTTGCGCTAAACACGGGATCAAGCAGCCACCTCATCAGCGAGCGCTGCTCAAGAACGACGTCGGCCTTAAGGAGCATGTCCGGTTGAAGCGGCATCTTATGCCCATAGGCATCGATGTCGGGACGCTCGAGAGCCACACTCACGCGGTAGGCCGGCTCCTTGAGGGTGATCGGCCCGGTAGTTTCGTTGCCCGTCAGAATCGTGTGAGAGACGTTTTTCACGGTGCCGCGGTAGGTGCCGAATTTCTGATAGGGAAATGCATCGTAAAGTATCCTGACCTGCTGGCCGGGGCGCACGAATCCGAACGCGCGCGTCGGAAAGAACAGCTCCGCCTGCAAGGTCGCATCAAGCGGAATGATTTCGAGCTGCATATGCCTTGGATCAGCGATCTGGCCGACAGTCGCCTGCAGTGTGGACACGCGCCCACTCGTCGGCGCCTTGATAACGTAGGCCCGCCGCCCGTTCACTTCGGCGACGCGCTGTTCGATCGAGGAGAGATCATTGCGCACTACGCGAATCCTCTCTGCGGCGACGATCGGAAGTTGCTCGAGCGTATGCCGGGTGTCGGTCAATTGGGTGCGTCGCGCGGTGATCTGCTGATCGAGCGACACCAAGTTCTGCTTTTGCTCGAGTGCGGCCTGCTCGCGGCGCCTCAGCTCGATGGTTGGCAACGCCCCGCTCGCCGTTAGCTTTTCGCCCGTTGATACGAAACTCTCGGAAAGCTTCAGCCGCTGGTTCTGAATCTCTCGCTGGTCCTCGAGCTGAGCAACCTCCCCCTCAGCCCCTTTGATCGTGGAAGCGAGGCGATCGTGTTCCGAGGCGGTCCGGCGCTCCTCCGCAGCGATCTGTCGCTCGACCACATCGCGTTGCTGCGCCAGCACTGCAAGCACGGTGGCATTGACGTCGTCGCCATTGGCAGTGATTTGGGAAGTGACTACGGTCAGGAGCGGGTCGCCCTCCGCAACCTCCTGACCCTCGTTCACCTGTAGCTTATTGATGAAACCCTGTTGTGGCACGAAAATTTTGGCCGTGCCGAAGGTCGGCGTTAGATAACCGGTGACGGTTTCCTTGCGCGCGTATTGAGCAACTGAAAGAAAGCACAAAATGAGGACAACGACTCCCGCAAGAGACCAGCTAAGGATCGTGCTCGATACTGGCTGCAGCGATACAACCCCGCCCCAGCTGTGACGCTGATGCGAAAAGTCGATTGCTTCCTGGCGAAATAGAGCTGGTTGGGTCGCCATGGACGCACCTTAGTTACGCTTTCATTCGTCGATTCAAGGATTGCGCATGGTATCTCTCCGCCGCGCCACGGCTGCGGATGGATAACCGCACAATGCGTTGGAGAACCGCTCCTTGCCATGCAGAAGCGGTTCACCCACGCATCTTGCCTTTAAGCGCGTTGGGACTGGAACCCGAGGATGTTGACTCCGACGTTGACGTCGTTGATGTTGACCAGGCCGACTTGTGTGTTGCTTTCGCCCTGGTGGCCACAGCCACATTCGTTACTCCAGCCAGCGGCTACGAGATCGAGTTCCTCATTGGATAGCTCGATGGGGTGAGTGAAATTGGTCATCTCTTGCATGTTGGTCTCCTTTCGGTTTTCGATGTCAGTGGCGGGATTGCTGTAACTGCTGCCACGTTATCACTAGCTGCAAGACGCCAATCTGGATGCACTGTCGCGCAAATGTTTTTTTGAGGCACGTGCTGGGCGCTCGTTTATTCTATTGCCACGGTATCCGGGGAAGCGACTGCCGAGTTGCGCGCCGCTAACATTCTCGTCGACTCGATGCTCTGCATCGACGCCTTCCTCTGACAGGTTCTGCACCAAGCACGCATTGATTGTTTCGCAGTATCGGCCTGTCCGTGTCAAAAAATCAACTAATCGCAGTGAAAGCGCGCGCTCGGATGCGCAGGTGACACAACCTTTCGCCCGCCCGCCGCACGGCCCGAGTATGATCTCAAAACGGCCCTGCTGGCGTGCGCAGAAGACAAAACTGCATTAGAGAATATTTATGGACAGGAAGCGCCCTGGCTGCTGCGAGCGGCGTACCGTATCGTGTGCCAGCTCGACATCGCAGATGATGTGATCCAAGACCCATTCATTCAGGTCTGGCATGAAGCGCACAGCTTCGACTCCTACCGCAGGTCGGGGGGGTGGATTTACAGCGTTGTTGCAATCGCGCCTTAAAGCGTGTTCTTGCCCGGACCTATTCCGGTGACTGTATTGCGTGAATCGTGGAGATGCGAGGCATAGCGGTGCTCCTTCTTTTAATAATCCTCGCTTCTGGGGGCAAGGGCGCGCCCGATCCATCCCATTCGCATCGATAGCGCTACGTCCCTTGCGCCGGTCTTGCTTGGTGCCCAAGCGATGTCATGTAGCCACAAACCGTTTGCGTTTGGCTCTTTGGGGCACGAGTTCGCTGCACCGCCGCCAGCTGGAAAAGTTCGGGAGTGACTCACGTCGTATGGTCGAAGCTTCAAACTATGCGCCCTGCGATTGCGCTTCACGGCTTAATGATACCTCCGCCGGGGATTTGGTGAGCAAATTGAAAAAATGTTGGGAACAAAGTTCGTGTCGCTGAGTTTGACGAGCTCATCACTAGTTCGTTTCGCAATTGCCTGGAAATGCAAGTCACCAATATTCCTATTCCCTACAAGGGGAATAGTGGCCGTCTTTTTTTCGACGGGATGAATTGACTATGCCCCACCAAGGCGCCGGTTTCGCAAAGGCAGAGTTTCACTCCCGCGCAGCGCAGGGTGACACAAATCTCGAGGCGGCTCTCAACTACGAGTCAGCTCTGCTCGAGTGCGCCTCCGGATCGCGGTCGGGCGTCGGCAAGATCTACGCCCGGGAGAAGGACCAGTTACGCGCCGTAGCGCGCCGGATCGTCCACGACACGTCGCGTGCGGAGGACGTCATTCACGATGCATTCGCGCAGATCCTCCGAAATGCCAAAAACTTCGATCCTGCACGCGGATCCGCCCGGGGCTGGATCTACGCGATCGTCCGCAACACGGCACTCAAGATGCAGCGGAACGCCAAGCGGGAATTCGCGATCGAGGACGACACGCTGAACGCCATTTGCGAGCGGGAACGGACCGTCCCGAACCCCGCGTCCTGCATCCCGGACAGCATGACGCTACGGACCATGCTCGATCAACTCGAGCCAAAGCGCCGCGCGAGCCTGCTTCTGGCGATTATCGACGGACACACGCACGAGGAAATCGCTGAATACCTCCGGGTTCCGGTCGGAACCATCAAGGCGTGGATCCGGAGAGAGCTCGTGGCCATGCGCCGGCAGCTGGAATGAGGCGTGAATTTGTTTTGCGCGCTGCATCCATCGGCGTGCGTCGGCGACAGTAGGGATTAGGGATGACGGCGTGGTGATCCGGACAAGGCATGTGCCCGTCGCCAACCCGAAGCGAGGAACGAAACCATGTCTATACTGAGCAGCGTCATGAGCATTCTCGAGTTGATAAAGATTCCGGGAATCAGTGTCCCAGGCGAGGAATCCAAGCCAACCCAGCCCGACGACTGCGGCAGCGGCAAGCACTCCCAGTGGAATGACGATCACAAGGGTCGCGATGACTACTCGAAAGACGGCGACAAGGACGATTATTCCAAGCTCAGCGGAAAGGACGATTATTCGAAGCACGGGCAGGACGACTACTCGAAAGACGCCAAGGGCGACTACTCCAAGCACGATGCTGGCTGGAAGGACGCCAAGAACGACGACTGCCAGCCGCAGAAGGACTATTTCGAACCCAGGCCGTCCGACGACAGCGGCAAGGGCGACACCTATCGTAACCCGGGTGAAGCGCTGGCCAAGTTCGACTTCTCACATGGTGATTTCGGCTCGCATGGTCCGGATCATTCGGGTGACATGCAGGGTGCGCTCGCTTCGATGTCATCCGACGATGCGCTCGAGTACGCCATCGGCCAGATGGGCCCGGCGGATCACTTCGACGTGGGGCATGTCGACGGGCCGGCGGAATCGTCGCACGACACGGATGCCTGATGCGCCGAAAAGACTCGCCCCGCAGTGTGCTGTCGGGCGAGAGTTGTTTTTGAGTGGAACGAGATAGACGGTGGCGATCATGAACGAGATAGAAAAACGGGAACTGTTCGAACAAGAGCGGAAAATCTTCGAAGCCGAGCCGCAGCGTGCGGACAAGCGAACCGGCTCTTTCAGTTTCTTGACCCGGCCGTTCTTCATTGCCATGGCCCCGCTGATTGCCAGGGAAGAGTTTTTCGCTGCCACGTTCAAATCCGCGGCGGCCGAGGAGGGGGACGCGAAAGCCGCTCAGGCAGGCGCGGCGCCGCAGGCTGCGAACGATGATCCGCCGGCGAGTGATCCCTCGAAACCGGGCGCAGAGGATGAGAAGGCCAAGGGGCCGGCCGCCTCCTCGGATGCGCAGGCGGCCCAGCTCAATCAGAACGGGCTTCTGGCGCAGCCGCATGAAGACGCGCCCAAGCCGAGCACCGCCCGCAGCGAGGCGGTCGCCGACGCGAGTGCTGGGGGCGGCGGAGGCGGCGATGAGGCCGATTCCCGCCACCATGACGCTCACACTTCAATCGACGATAGCTCCGTTAACTCGCCGTCAGCGGATTCCCAGTTCGGAAGCAGTCCATTCCCGGGCGGGTCAACGCTCGAATCCGTTCAGTCCATTGCACTTGGCGACTCGTTCAGTCCGGCGATCATCGGCTCCGCTCCCCCGCTTGGAACCGTGGGCAGTCTGAGCAATGACGGGGCGGGAGGGATCGCGCCGGTCGAGGCGGCGGCGCAGCCGGTGCTCACGACGGTGACCGACACCATGGGCACGCCGACCCATGACGTGGTCGGCACGATCGCGCCGGTCGAGGCGGCAGTGCAGCCGGTGCTCGCGACGGTGACGGACACCATGGGCACGCCGACCCATGACGTGGTCGGCACGATCGCGCCGGTCGAGGCGGCAGTGCAGCCGGTGCTCGCGACGGTGACGGACACCATGGGCACGCCGACCCATGACGTGGTCGGCACGATCGCGCCGGTCGAGGCGGCAGTGCAGCCGGTGCTCGCGACGGTGACCGACACCGTGGGCACGCCGACCCATGACGTGGTCGGCACGATCGCGCCGGTCGAGGCGGCAGTGCAGCCGGTGCTCGCGACGGTGACCGACACCGTGGGCACGCCCCATGACGTGGTCGGCACGATCGCGCCGGTCGAGGCGGCAGTGCAGCCGGTGCTCGCGACGGTGACCGACACCATGGGCACGCCGACCCATGACGTGGTCGGCACGATCGCGCCGGTCGAGGCGGCAGTGCAGCCGGTGCTCGCGACGGTGACCGACACCATGGGCACGCCGACCCATGACGTGGTCGGCACGATCGCGCCGGTCGAGGCGGCAGTGCAGCCGGTGCTCGCGACGGTGACGGACACCATGGGCACGCCGACCCATGACGTGGTCGGCACGATCGCGCCGGTCGAGGCGGCGGCGCAGCCGGTGCTCACTACGGTGACCGACACCGTGGGCACGCCGACTCATGACGTGGTCGGCACGATCGCGCCGGCCGAGATGGCCGTGCAGCCGGTGCTTGCCACTGCGACCGACACCGTGAGCACGCCGACCCATGACGTGTCACATCCGGCCGACACTGGGAACTTGGCCAGCGATGCTCTTCCGAGTGCGGCGCCGATTGTTGACACCACCGAACCGGTGCTCGCCAGCGCCGGGGTCTCGCACAGCAACCCCGTGACCGACCTGTTGCCGCCGGCCGGGCCGGACACGAGCACCGGTCAAGCCCCCGGACCAGCCGACACCCTTCTCGCGCTCGCCACCGCTCCTGGATCCGCGACGACGGCTGCCCCGGCCGGGGTCGTAACGGACGTATCGCATGCCGCGGCGCCCGTCGACTCGACCGCCATCACAGGCGACGTGATCGCCTTGAACGACGCGCCACCACCGCCAGCCCATGCTCTGTTCACCGGAAACCAGTATACCGACTACGGCGTCACGCTGAGCAGCGACATCGCAGTTCCCCCGCAGCATGCCGTATCTTCGGCCGCCACCGCATCGGCTCATGACACTATGGTACCGGTGGGTGCAGACGTCCAACAACACACGCCACCGCCTCCCGACACCATAGATACGACTCATCCAACCGATCACCTTGGACATGCCATCCTGTAGCGGGGGGCCAACATGGCGGCCGTCGAGACATTGAGCAATCCGCCGCGCGGTCATTCTGCGGATCAGCTTCGTGTCGCACCCAGCGGCGAGGCCCGCGATCATGTCGGACCTGTCAACCCGCTGGCCGCCTGGCGTTCGGTCGCGCGCACGAACATGATCGCGGTCGCGGCATTTTCGCTGGTCGTGAATCTGCTGATGCTCACTTTGCCGATGTACCTGTTCCAGATATCCGACCGCGTGCTGACGAGCCGCAGCCTCGAAACACTGCTGATGCTCTCGGCTCTCGCGCTGGCGTTCATCGGCATCCTCTCGATCGTCGACATTCTGCGTCGGCAGGTGCTGGGGCGTCTTGCGACCAAAATGGAGGCTTTGCTCGGCGGCGCAGTGCTGGCGAGCAGCATCAACAACGCCAGGGCCGGCGAGGGCGGGACCATCCAGGCAATCCGCAGCCTTCACCAGGTGCGCGGATTCGTCTCGAGCCCCGTCATGCTTCTGGTGATGGACGCGCCGCTCTCGCCCCTCTACTTCGGGGTCATATTCCTCGTTCACCGAGATCTCGGCTTCATCGCCGTCGTGTCGGGCTTGGCCCTGGCGCTGATAGCACTGATCAACCAGAAAGCGACCTCGGAGCGTTTGGGCGAGGCAGGTCTGCATGCTGCCGAGGCCGATGCGGCGGCCGAGTCGCTGGCGCGAAATTCGCAGGTGATCAATGCGATGGGAATGCTGAGCGAGAGCATTCTCCATTGGGGTCGCCGGCAGGCGCCGGCCCTGACGGTGCAGAGCCAGGCTCTCGACCGGAATTTCTGGATCAGCGGTGCGTCGAAATTCGTCCGGCTCGTGACCCAGATCACGATCCTCGGCACGGGCGCCTATCTGGCCCTCCATGCCGAGATCACCGGCGGCATGATGATCGCGGCCTCAATCATTGCCGGCCGCGCCCTGCAGCCGCTCGAGGGCTTGATCGAGGGATGGCGCAGCTGCGTTCAGGCGCGATCGGCCTATGCGCGCGTCAAGCAGGCGGTCGAGTCATTCCAGCGCGAGACGCCAAAGCTGCGCCTGCCCAAACCGCAAGGGCGCTTGACCGTGGATCGGGTCTTGTATCTGCCGCCCGGCTCGAAGGAGCCGGTGCTCAATGGTGTGTCGCTCGAGCTCGCGCCCGGAGAGTCTCTGGCCATTGTCGGACCGTCCGGATCGGGCAAGTCGACCCTCGCGCGCATTCTTGTGGGCTGTTTGGTGCCTACCGCCGGTAAGGTCAGGCTGGACGGAACGGAGCTGCGCAACTGGGATCGCCGCCAGTTCGGGGAATATTCCGGCTACCTCCCCCAGGAGATCGAGCTATTTCCCGGGACGATCAAGCAGAACATCTGTCGCATGCGCGACGACCTTCCCGACGCGAGCATCTATGAGGCGGCGATGTTCTCGGGCATCCACGACATGGTCTGTCAGCTGGCGCAAGGATACGAGACCGTGCTCGACCGCGGCGGCGGGCCGCTCTCAGGAGGACAGAAGCAGCGCATCGCGCTCGCACGGGCTTTCTTCGGTAATCCGTGCCTTGTCGTCCTCGACGAGCCCAACTCGAATCTCGATGCGGCGGGAGAGCAGGCTCTGACCGAGACCCTGCAGCGCGCCAAAAAGCGGGGGGTTACCGCAGTGGTCGTAACTTTGCGCCCGGCGCTGCTGAACAGCGTGGACAAAGTGCTCATCCTGCGGGGTGGACGCGCGGAAGCATTCGGATCTCCGAGCGACGTGCTGCATCGCCTGGTTCGGTCGCCCGGCGGAGCCGGCGGAGACAAGCCGGAGCAGCCGCGACGAATCGAATCCTCGGGCGTGTGAGGTGAACAGCGCGGGAGGACAGCATGAGGGCGGAAAAGGACAGCATCGGCGAGTGGTACCGCGGCGTTCCGCTGAGCGCCAAATGGCCCATCTTCACCGGCCTCGCCACGCTGGTCGTTTGGCTCGGTTGTTTCGGTGTTTGGGCCGGAGTCGCTCCACTGAACGGTGCGGTCGTCGCCCCGGGCACGTTCGTAGCCACCGGACAGAACAAGCTGGTCCAGCACTTTGAGGGCGGCATCATCCGCGAGATTGCGGTCAAGGACGGTGATGTCGTCGAGGCGAACCAGGTCCTCGTTCGCATGAACGACACCGCTGCCAAGGCCAAGCTGAGGCGATTGGTTTTAAAGAAGTATCGACTGCTCGCCATGAAGGCGCGTCTCGAAGCCGAAATGAGCTCTTCGGAGACAATCGAAACTCCGGCCGCACTCGGCGAGAGCGCACGTGATCCGGAAATCAAAGCGATTCTTGAGCGGCAGCGTGCCGAGCTGTGGGCACGCCGGGCTAGTCTCGCGACCGAGGAAAGCGTACTTGCGAAGCAAATCGCCGGGCTGGAGGAAAGCATTCGCGGATATCAGGCGCAAGTGCAGTCCACCAAAGAGCGTATTACCCTGTTCGCCGAAGAGCTGAAGGACAAGACTTCGCTTCTTGGCCAGCAGTTGGTCCGCAAGTCGGATGTGCTGGCGCTGCGACGCTCCGAGGCGAGCCTCGGGGGAGAGCTCGGCGAGTATCTCGGCCGCATCGCCGATTCGAAGGAGCGGATCGCTCAGGCGAACGAAAGAATAGCCCAGCTCCACTCGACGGCGCTCCGGGATGCAATCAAGGAGCTGCGCGAGACCGAGACGGATCTGGACGACGTGGAGGAGCAGATTCGCGCCGCCCAGGACGTGGTCGACCGGGTCGACGTCCGTTCGCCCGTCCGTGGCATCGTGGTGAAGAAGAACTTCCATACGCCGGGCGGCGTCGTCTCTCCTGGCGCCGTGATCCTTGAGCTCCTGCCGATAGGCGAAGAGCGCATCATCGAGGCACATGTGAGTCCCAAAGACATTTCGCACGTTAGCGTAGGCCAGGAGGCGCTGGTGCGGCTGTCGGCGCTCAACCAGCGCATCACGCCCATGGTCGGGGCGAGCGTCATCTACGTGTCAGCGGACGCGTTGTCGGAGCAAGTGCAGATGAAGGCCGAAACACGCCCCGACAGTGACACGCGTCGGGAATTCTATGTCGTTCGGGTGCACCTGGACCAAGACGATATTCTCAGGCGCATGCCTGAATTCATTCCGACGCCCGGGATGCCCGCCGACGTTTACATCAAGACAGGAGAACGTACGTTTTTCGAGTACATGATGAAGCCGGTCTTCGACAGCTTCTCCCGCGCTTTCCGCGAAACCTGAATGGATGAGCAATCTGGTCTTAGTGCCGAGCACCCGCCAGTGCCCGCAATGGGGCATGTGGTTGACGAGGTTCGAGCAACTTGCTTTTGTGCGATGGTGATCAATGCTTCCGCTATGGCGCTCGCGCACCGCCGAAAACCTGAAGGGGGTCGATCAGCGGGTGTAACGCAGATTCCAATCGGACCTTGGACGCGCGCTGGCACCATTTGACCGAGTCCAACTGACCACGTCCGATTCTGGCAGAAAACAGACGTGCCGGTGCCGATGATGAATGTCCGCTATTGAGGGACGAGCGGCCTCGGAGGAGCGGGACTCGCATTGTCGATTCCCAGCTGGCTCAAGACATAAGCCGGATGCTGTTCGCATCTGGAATTAGCCGTTTGTCTGTTTCAGATTCCGCGGGCCGGCTCCGGACTGCCACATCAAGGTGTTCGGCAAAATGCCGGCCACGTAGAGCACGCCCAGTGCCGTCATGCCCGAGCGCAGCCGCGAGTCGCTGCCGTAGGCCGCGTCCATCAATCCGACGCCGCGCGGCAGGCCCGCTTCGCACGCCCACTGGATCTGCTCGAGCGCGATCTCTGGCTTGGTCTTGAACTTGACGTCCTTCGGCACGCCAGCCTTCTTCCGGCGCGCGCGATCCTTGGTCCAAGCCTCCGGTAGGTACAGCCGGTAGGCCACTGGCAGGCTGGCGGAGCGGTTGGCAATCGACAACGACACCGTCACCTGGCAATTGGCCTGCTTGCCGAGTTGGCCGCAATATTGATGGTGCACGCCGACCGAGTGCTTGCCCTGCTTCGGGAACGACGTGTCATCGATGATCCAGGCCTCGATGGGCCCGTCCTTCGTCATCGCCGGCAGCACCATCTTGCGCACCTTGGCCAGCACCCTATCGTCCGACCAGGTTGCGACACCGACAAAGTGCAGCAGCGACTGATGCTGGGCCGCCGTCCGCGCTGGCGCCGTCCTCGTCGCCATCGGCTCGACGCTCTTGCGTTCGCCAGGCAGCATCAATCCGGTGCAATAATCGCGCAGCGGACCCGTCCGGTCCGCATGACCAATAACGCTCGAAAGCCCCTCAACATACGCCGCAAACCGTGCTTCGCTGACGTCGCCGTGCTTGAGATTCATCTGGCCCTCCACGTGCCAAAATCTGAATCCCTTCAATTATTTGATTCTCAGCCTCGACGGCTGCGACCTTCTGACTCAGTAAGATTAGCGGTCCCTTCATCGCCGTTCCTTGAAACATCGAGGGAAATTGCTCATCGAGCGCCTCTCCGTACGCTTCAGTTTGTCCAGGCCGCCGAGCGGGCGACAAAAGACGGAGAATCGCGGACTCCGTTCGTCCGCGCTGAAGACGTCGTCGCCGGCCCAGCTGAAGCCTTGGATGAAAATTTCTGACCCGATGAGCGGGGCGTGAAGAAATTTCGCTCCGGCTTTCTCGACTGCTTCGAATCGTGCAACCGCTCTCGGGTCTGGAGCGGGACGCGCTTTGTCCGTTCCGGCAACGCGAGGTAGCTCAGCTTGTCTTCAAAACTGAGGCATTCGATAAAGAGCGTTGCCTCTGAAACAAACCCCGAGGCTCTACCGTCCTGGATAGCCTCGAACCTTGCGAGCGTGGTCGGGATCGACCTGATCAGGCCATCGGCCGGGATCGTGGATCGAAACGAAAAAAAGATTTTGAGTCCCATTCCGTAGATTTTCACCTCGAAAACCGGGACCGCGGAGCTTTGCGATCAATGACTTAGGAGTAACAGCTCGTTAAGGAAAACAATTTGTGAAGAGCGATCGCCATATTCAGGGCAATCCGTGCCGCAACGGGCCACAGTCCCGATGGCCCTGGCGGCGCGGTGAAATCGGAAGGCGCGCCGCCAAATTAAGATGCCGTTAACCACGTCCTGATCTTAATGATGGCATGTCGCGGGCCGGTTCGGGCTTGAGCGGCAACCAGAGAGACGAGCTAGACATGGGCACCATCATTGAATTTCCGGCGGATGCGGCGTCGCGGCGGCTGGGCTCAACCATGGATGGCGCGCCTCGCGAAGGTATGGGAACCATCCTGATCCTCCCGGTGGTCCGGATCGAACGCGAATCCGACGATACCAGCGGGGGTCGCGGACCGGAAGAGGGCACCGCCCCGGGCCGTCGCCGCCGCCGCCGCTGATTTCAGGACATTTCGATATGCCGGCGATGCGCCTTTCGATCCGGACAAGCCGGCTGAGCCGGCGTTCTTCGCCGGCGTTGGCGCTATTTCTCGTCGCGGCCGCGCTCGGCGGCTGCAGCGGCGGCGATTTGGGCCGCACCCGCCAGGATTTTCTCAACGACGACATGCACCGCTGGATCGGCGGCGAGGTGACGGGCAGCGTCGGCCTCAGGGCCTCGCAATTCCAGCTCACTGACCTTGAACGGCAGCTGCGCGATCTGGCTTACCCCCTGATCGAGCCGCCGCATTCGCGTCCCGCCTGGCGCAGCGTGTTCGGCGACTACGCCGCGCTGCCGTCGCCGTGGCGGCAGCAGGTGGTGTTCGACCGCACCGCCTACGGACGGACCCTGATCGACGAGCCGCACCGCTCCCATACCTCGCGCTATGCGCAGCTGATGGAAGACGTGCGCGACGACACCACGAGGTTCGAGCCGTTCTTCGCCGCGGCGGTGCAGGTGATCGATCTCGACAAGAAGCGCAATGCGGCGATGGCGCACATTTCCGAACTGTCGCCGCGGGAACGCGCCGACGCGGTCGCCCGCATGCAGGAGAACAGCCTGATCGTGCAGTGGGTGCAGCAATGCCTGGAGCGCAGAATCTCCTCGTACCGCTGGGCGCTGGAACGGCTGGTGCTGCAGGCCCCCGACAGTCTCGCTGCCGACGCCGATCGCCTGATCGGCGAACTCGCCGCCCAGACCGCGAACCCGCCGGTCGCCGCGCAACCCGTGATGGGGCAGGCGCTGAGCGTGCGCGGTTAGACGCGCCGTGTTATGGCGGCGGGGAACCGATGCAATTCCTGAGATGTTGTTCCCGGCCGTAGAATTTCATCTCATCCTGCTTCGCAGCAAGGGCCGGGGCAACTGCCGTGATCAAATCCGACCTCCGCGACATTTACCGGGACTACATCGCCTGCCTGAACAGGCAGGATTGGCCGAAGCTGGAACAGTTCGTCGGTGATGACGTACACTACAACGGCCGGCCGATCGGGCTGTCAGGCTATCGCGAAATGCTGGAGCGGGACTATCTTGAAATTCCGGACCTCCGTTTCAACATTGATCTGCTGATTTCCGATCCGCCTTACATAGCGAGCCGGCTGCGCTTCGACTGCACGCCAAGGGGAACGTTCCTTGGCCTCCCTGTAAACGGGAAGCGCGTCTCGTTTGCCGAAAATGTATTCTACGAATTCCGCAACGAGAGGATCGACCAGGTGTGGTCGGTGATCGACAAGGCGGCTATCGAAGCCCAGCTTTAATTACGTAATTACGGAATTACGGTGACAGTGCACTCAATTGACAGCTAGCCTCCGGTACGGCATCATGCCGCATGGCCCGCCTTGCCCGCGTCGTGTTTCCCGGTCACCCGCACCACGTCACCCAGCGTGGCAATGGCGGCGGGCGGACGTTCTTCGGCGATGACGACTATGCGCTGTACCGCGACCTGCTCGCGGAGAACTGCCGCGCCGCAAAGGTCGATGTCTGGGCCTGGTGCCTGATGCCGAACCACGTGCATCTGATCCTGGTGCCGTCCGATCCGGACGGGCTGCGCCGCGCGCTGGCGCGCGTGCACCGCGCCTATGCCGGCGTCATCCAGGCGCGGCGCAAGCGCACCGGTCATTTCTGGCAGGGCCGTTTCGGCGCCGTCGCCATGGACGAGGCCCATCTCGCGGCGGCGCTGCGCTACGTGTCGCTCAACCCGGTGCGGGCGCGACTAGTCGAGCGCGCCCAGGACTGGCGATGGTCGAGCACGCGTGCGCATTTGCGCGGCAAGGACGACGGCCTGACGGCGCTGGCGCCGATCAGGGATCGCTTTCCCCGGTTCGCCGATCTGCTGGATACCGTGCCCGAACAGGACCTGTTCGAGCCCCTGCGCGCTGCGGAGAGCATCGGGCGGCCACTGGGCAGCGATCGCTTTCTCGCCCGCATCGAGCGGCTGACCGGGCGCGCACTCAAACCGGGCAAGCGCGGCCCAAGACCGTCAGATGCCGGTACCGAAAAATCGACAAAGAAGGTCGCACGCTGAACCAGGAAGCTGAGGATAATTAAGTGCACTAAATAGCATGTCGCGCCTTCATCCTGCCGGATGTTCCGCATCGCGCGCCTCGAGTCACCGCAACCCGTTAGCTTGATTCGGGCTGCGGGTCTTCGTGCGCGCCTCCAACGGACTTGCGCGTAAAATCTAATTTCCCAAGCCGGATCAAGCTGTTTCTACCTGTCCAGTCCCATTCGAAAAAATATTCTGGTTTTCCGAAATCGCAAATCACTTTATACCCCCCGCCATCCACCCCACTCGAGGGGCGTATCGCGATCGTCACGGACGCGGGGCTGGATGCGATGGACGCGGCAGCGCTTTTGACGAACAGCGCTAAAGCGGACGGAGAAGTCGTGTGGTCCTGACGCCTCGACGCTGGCGTCAAGTTTGCGGATTCATCCGCAAGCGACGGTGACAAAAAAGCCCGATCACCGGGGAGAGCTCGAAGGAAGCCGTAAAACCATTGCGTGCGGGGATGCCGGGTGATTTCCGGTGCGACCGCTGTGAATACTCGTGTGCATCTTGAACTAACCACTTCGCACACGAGGCTGCGGGTGCGCTGGGCACCCGGCATTCCCCACGCCCTCTCTTGGGGCGCGAAGGTTTTTGCAAAACCTCGGGCGCATCGCGCCGCGAGACTTGTACTTATGTCCAGAGGCCGTCATTGCGACCCGTTGGCTCGCATTGACGCTGTCAGGCTGTTTGAAAATTGAATCAGTTTGCGTTCGCCCGCCGAGGCGGCAAGCGTAGCGCGGCTAATCACGCAAGGATCAACCCGAGCATTGTGCGCTATCGCTTGCCCCGCGGCGCTTCCGCCTGCTTGGCCGGGGCGTCGGTCTGCACCTTGCAGCTCGAGGCGGCCAATGAGGCTTGCGCCTGCGGCATCAGGCCGGGCTCCGCCGCCAGCGCCTTCAGCACGATCAGGCCGGTCGCGGTCGGGGAATCGATGATCAGGCGGTCGGCCGCGGTGACGTCCTCGTCCTCGGGCAATTCGTTGTGCTGGGCTTCGGTCATCAGATCGAGCTCGATCACCTTCTTGCCCGCGGAGCGGTCGTTGATGGCGTAATAGGCGACCTCGTTGCGGGTGTAGAACGACACCGAGGTGTAGGCCTGGCTCACCGGCACCGTCAGCTTGATCGAACCGCCGGACAAATCATAGCGGCAGACGGCAAGCGCGAAGGCGGGGTCCATGAACGGCATCGGCGCGTTGTTCGGATCGGCGAGCGGCAGCGGAGTGACGGCATTGAGTTTCGTCATCGGCGTCAGGCGCGAATAGGCGTCGTTGGTTGCGATCCGCGGCAACGCCAGCACGGCCACGAGGTGGACGATGCCGCCGAGCAGCACGCCCGCTATGATCGTGAAGAGGATGCGGATCATGGGCACCCCGCCGTCGCGATGGTGGGCATCGGCGCGTCGCGCTGCGTTCGCGTCGCAACCCCGACCGGCGTGTCGTAGAGCCGCAGCATCAGCGCGTAACGCTCGATGCCGCCGGTCGGCAGCCAGTTTCCGGCGCGCGATCGCGACGCCACGCGGATCTCGAAGGCGCCGTCGGCGCCGCGGATGATCTCCTGGCTGGTGAAGCCGTAACGCTGCAGCGAATTGGCGACCAGGCGGCCCTTCTGGTCGTACAGCGTCAGCGTCCAGAACCGCGCCGCCGGCGTGACGCCGCTGACGATGACGTCGCAGCGCCCGTCCAGCGGCTTCTTGCGGTCGTCAGTTGTGGCCGAGAAGGCGACGCCGTCGCCGGTGCCGACCGGGAGCTCGCCGCTGCGGGCGATGGTGGCGCGCGAATAGGGATCGACATCGGCGGTGCCGGTCTTGGGACGGGCGGTCCAGGCGCCGATCGTGAGCGTGCCGAGATCGGTGCCGCGCGTCGCGGTCATCCATGTCGCGCCGAGGCCGACGGCAGTGGCGATGACGAGCGCCAGCAGGGTGACGAATATCAGCCGCACCGGGTCAATTCTTGCGCGGCGCTGGGGTCGCCGCATTGCCCGGTGTCGCCGCCGCGAAACTGTCCGGGAATGGAACGGAGGTCGACGAGACCGGCTTGACTGGCTTTGCCGGGTCGCCCGCGGTCTTGGCGGCGTCGTCGAGCATTTTTTCTACCTGCACCAGGATGTCGGCGCCGCGCTTGGTGAGCACCGGCGGCGGCCCCGGCTTGATATCGGGAGCTTTTGGAACGCCGTTGGCGGCCATCGTCGCGGGAGTGGGGGCG
Source organism: Bradyrhizobium erythrophlei (assembly GCF_900129505.1). Lineage (NCBI taxonomy): Bacteria > Pseudomonadati > Pseudomonadota > Alphaproteobacteria > Hyphomicrobiales > Nitrobacteraceae > Bradyrhizobium > Bradyrhizobium erythrophlei. The sequence goes on from NZ_LT670818.1 coordinate 5,303,211, forward strand.
GCGGGTTTGCCCGCCGCCGGGTAACCGGCGATATCCTTGACCTCGACGCCCTGGTGGGCCGCGACCATGATGTCGTGCCAGGTCTGCGCCGGCAGCGAGCCGCCGGTCATGCGGTTGGTCGGCGAATAGTCGTCATTGCCGTACCAGACTGCGCAGGTGAAGTTGCCGGTATAGCCGACGAACCAGGCATCGCGATAGGCGTTGGTGGTGCCAGTCTTGCCCGCGGTCGGAATGCCGTCCATCGCGGCGCGCCGCGCGGTGCCTTCGCTGACGACGTGGCTCATCATGCCCACCATGTCGGAGGCGACCGAAGCCGGAATGGCCTGCCTGGGCTTCGGACCGTCGCGGTCCCAGCGCCATACCAGGTCGCCGGCGCCGGTGCGGACTTCCAGCACCGAATGCGGGGTCACCGATTTGCCCTTGTTGGGGAAGGTCGCATAGGCCACCGCATGCTCGATCACCGTGACCTCGTCGGCGCCGATCGGCAGCGACGGCGTGTCGGGCAGCGGCGCCTTGATGCCGAAGCGGCGCGCGACTTCCACGATTTTGGCGCGGCCGACCTTGGCCGGATTGGGTGACTTGCCGCCGAGTGCGATCGACAGTTTGACGGGAACCACGTTGATCGAGCGGGTGATCGCCTGCGTCAGCGTCACCGCGCCGGAATAAGAGTGGCCGTAATTCTGCGGACACCAGTTGCCGATGCAGACCGGGCCGTCGACCACGATGGAGTTAGGCGTGAAACCGTTCATCAGCGCGGTCGAGTAGACATAGGGCTTGAACGACGAGCCGGGCTGACGGTAGGCGTCGGTGGCGCGGTTGAACTGGCTGGCGCCGTAATCGCGGCCGCCGACCATGGCGCGAATGCCGCCGTCGAGATCCGACACCACGGTGGCGGCTTGGGTGGCGTGATAGTCGCGGCCGAACTGGCGGAGCTGGTTCTCGATGGCGTCTTCCGCCGCCCGCTGCACGTTCATGTCGATCGCGGTGCGGACCACGAACACCCGCTCGGTGTAGGATTTCGGAAACGTGTCGACCAGCCTGCGCATCTCGTCGAACGCCCAGTCGAGGTAGTAGTTCGGCGAATTCTCGTCGCGGCGGTCGACCGCGGTGGCCGGGTTGCGCCGGGCGCCGAACACCTGGCCCTCGGTCATGAAGCCGGCGTCGACCAGATTGTCCAGCACCACGTTGGCGCGGGCGCGGGCGGCGGGCAGGTTGATGTGGGGCGCGAATTTGGTCGGCGCCTTGAACAGGCCGGCCAGCATCGCGGCCTCCGCCAGATTGACGTCGCGCACCGACTTGTTGAAGTAGAAATGCGCGGCACCATCGACGCCGAAGGTGCCGCCGCCCATGTAAGCGCGGTCGAGATAGAGCTTCAGGATCTCGTTCTTGGTGAGCCGGGTCTCGAGCCAGATCGCCAGAAACGCCTCGTTGACCTTGCGCTCGATGGTGCGCTCGTTGCTCAGGAACAGGTTCTTGGCGAGCTGCTGGGTGATCGAGGAGCCGCCCTGCCGCACCCCGCCGGCCTGCGCGTTGGTGACGAGGGCGCGCGCCGTGCCGGCGATGTCGATGCCGAAATGGTCGTAGAAGCGGCGGTCCTCGGTGGCCAAGGTCGCCTTGATCAGATTGTCCGGAAAATCCTCCAACGGGATGGAATCATTGTGCTTGATGCCGCGGCTGCCGATCGGATTGCCGTAACGGTCGAGGAAGGTCACCGCGAGATCGGACTTCTTCAGCCAGTCGTCGTCGGCGGTTTCGCGGAATGCCGGAATGGCGAGCGCCAGCATCAGGATCAGCCCGCCGAGGCCGATGGTGGCGGCTTCCGACAAGGGCTCGATGAAGACCCAGCGCTTCCAGCGGCCGACATAGAAGCGGTCCATGAAGGTGGAATAGCGCTCATAGAGCTCGCGCAGGCCCTTGCCGGTCGAGAACAGCGTGGAGTCGATACGCGCGTCGAAATCCAGCATCCAGTGCCGGATTTTCCTCTTCCATTCCGTTGGCACGATCTTGCGCACCGAGGCCCTTGGTCAGTTCGAAAGCCCTCAAACACCCGGCGGGGGCGCCCGTCGAGACGTCTTGCGGGAATGTTGCGGCAAACCCAAGGCGCGCTTGCGCCAATGGGGACTCGGCTTGTGTTCTAACCGAGCGGAGGCCATAAACCAATGGTCGGGCTCGCGATTTTGATCGGCAGCACTAACGCTGTCCCGGGCTTTTATTTCAATGCCGCCGCCCCACTTGCACCTTTGCCATGGCAGCCCCTAGAAGGGACGCTAGCCGAAACCGCCGGAATCGCTGGGATACATGACCGCCCGACCCAAGCCGCCGCCCTCGGGTCAAGAGGGATTCTTTTGGAAAACCAAGACGTTGGAGGAGATGTCCAACGCCGAATGGGAAAGCCTGTGCGACGGCTGCGCGCGCTGCTGCCTGGAAAAGCTCGAGGACGAGGATACCGGCAAGATCTATTTCACCCACGTTTCCTGCAAGCTTCTGGATGCGGGGCTATGTGCTTGCAAGGACTACGGGAACCGCTCCGACAAGGTTCCGGACTGCGTCAGGCTGACGCCCGAAAACGTCCGCACCCTGAACTGGCTGCCGCCGAGCTGCGGCTACAAGCTCGTCGCCGAAGGCCGCGATCTCTATTGGTGGCACCCGCTGGTATCGGGAGATCCTGACACCGTGCATGAAGCGGGCGTTTCCGTGCGCGGACGGGTGCAGGGAACGGAAAACGAGATCGCGGACGCCGATCTCGAAGACCACATCGTGCAATGGCCGGCGCTGTTGCCCAAGCGCGCGCGGCTGAAGAAGCGGCCGCAATCGTAAGAAAAGCCGATCACGCGATTGCGATTGTCACGGCGCGGGATGCACCCATGCATGTAACCCGCTGCCGTGGTTGGGATTTGCGGCCTAAAGTCGGTCACGAATAGCGATTCCACGCGAGCTTCCCTCCCGCGCAGCCGACAAAAATACACCCGCATGAACAAGTTCGAACGGCAGAGCCGTGACCCGGCCGACCAACAGGTGTTGCCGGAAGCCATCGCCGGCGAGTTGTCGAAAATCCCCACAGAGGTGCTGGAAATCGGCGATGCGCCGCCGATCGCGCCCAAGGCGCCGCTGACCCCAAGCGAGGTCCGCACCATCCTGATGAGCCTGTTGCTGACGATGTTCCTGGCCGCGCTCGACCAGACCATCGTGGCGACCGCGCTGCCGACCATCGGCCGGCAGTTCGGCGATGTCTCCAATCTGTCCTGGGTGATCACGGCCTATCTGCTGGCTTCGACCGCGGTGGCGCCGGTATTCGGTACGCTCAGCGACATCTACGGCCGCCGCGCCATGATCATCACCGCGCTCAGCCTGTTCATCGCCGGCTCGATCCTGTGCGCGCTGGCGCCGAACATGCCGGTTTTGATTCTTGCACGCGGCCTGCAGGGGCTCGGCGGCGGCGGCATCATGCCGATCGTGCAGACCGTGATTTCCGATGTGGTCAGCCCGCGCGAGCGCGGCCAGTACCAAGCCTATTTCAGCGGCGTCTGGATGGCTGCTGGGATCGGCGGACCCGTCCTCGGCGGCCTGTTCGCCGAGCATCTGCACTGGTCGATGATCTTCTGGATCAACGTGCCGCTCGGGATTGCCTCGCTGGCGATGCTGCTGCCGAAGATGGCCAAGATCCCGGTATTCCACCGCCGGCGCAGGATCGACTGGCTTGGCGGCGTGCTGCTGATGGCCTCCGCGGTCGTCTTCATGCTGGTGCTGACCTGGGGCGGCAACCGCTATTTGTGGCTGTCGCCGACGATCATGGCGATGGTGGGGGCGTCGGTGGCGCTCGCGCTGGCCTTTGTATGGCAGTCCGGGAAGGCCGACGAGCCGTTCCTGCCGCTGTCGCTGTTGGGCGGGACGGTGGTGCCCTACGCGATGCTCGCCGGCGGCTTCGCGCTGGGTGCGATGCTGGGGCTGACCGTGCACCTGCCGCTGTATTACGAGGTCGTCTATCACCTCAGCGCCAGCGAGGCCGGACTCGGGCTGATCCCTCTGGCCGCCATTTCGACTTTTGGCGCGGCGTTGGCCGGCCGGACCATGGCCCGGGTCAAGCACTACAAGCGGGTGGCGATCATCGGCACCTCCTGCGCGACCCTGATGGGGATAGCGCTCACGACGACGGTGCTGCCGCTGTGGGCGCTATTGGCGCTGCAATCAGGATTCGCGCTCGGCCTCGGCACGGCATTTCCGGTCAGCGTGGTTTCGATCCAGAATTCGGTCGCGCGCTCCCAGGTCGGCACCATCACGGGTGCCCTGAATTTCTTTCGAGCGCTGATGGCCTCCTTCACGGTGGCGGCGTTTAGCGCCATCCTGTTGATGGCGCTGGGCGCGGATATCTCGCTGGTCGGCGAGCATCGGGGACCGGTGAATTCGATTCCTGCCGCCGACATGATCATCGCCTTCCGCTACGTGTTCGGCGCCGCCACCGCGATGATCGCCTGCGCGGCGCTGTGCATGATCCTGATGGAAGAAAAGCCGCTGGCCGGCCCGCCGAAGCCGGTGGCGATGGCGGAGTAGCGCGGCGGCCCTGCGCGCAACGCTTTGGCTATCCCTGCGCCGCGATTTGATCTAAAGGCGGCGCCAGCAAGTCAGCCATTGAAATCGACAAGGAGCCGGTCATGAGCAAACCCACCATCGAGCAGACCAGGATGGGCACCGAAGGCATCGCCTTTTGCATCGCGCGGACCCTGATCGAACGCGATCCTTCGCTGAAGGCGCCGATGCGCGCCAATTTGCGCAAGATGTGGGAGCTGCTGGAGGAACGCGAGGAACATGCCGCCGCCGACATGGTCGACACCATGATCAAGGCGCTCAACGATCCCGCGTTCTTCAAGCCGTAGGTTCGAGCATGATCCGGAAAAGTGGACTCCGGTTTTCCGAAAAGATCATGCTCCAATAAAAAACGGCTCAACCGGCCTGCTGTACACGCGTATCGATTTCTTCCCGCAGCAGGGTGAAGTCGATCGGCTTGGTCAGCAGCCCGCTGGCGCCGCTTTCGAGCGCCTTGCGCCTGGTATCGGGATCGCCATAGGCGGTGATCATGATGACGGGAACGTCGGGCCGGATCTCCTTGACCTTGGGGAGCATTTCCAGCCCGGTCATGCCGGGCATGTTGATGTCCGACAGGATCAGGATCAGCGACTGCTCGATGGTATTGGCAATCCGCGCCAGCGCGTCCGCCGCCGAAATCGCGAAGTCCATCACGAAACGCTGCGCGCGCAAATCCCGGCGGAATTGCTGGCGGAACAGCGCCTCGACATCCGGCTCGTCGTCGACCACAAGAACCAAAACGCTCACGTCTGACCTCACTCCTTGTCTGAAAGTCGGCTCGTCCGCGGCAGCACGATCCGAAACTCGGTGAACTCGCCGGGTTCGGTTTCGACGTCGATCCTGCCACCGTGTTGTTTCACGATGATGTCGTGGCTCATCGAGAGACCGAGCCCGGTTCCTTCGCCGGCCGGCTTGGTCGTGAAGAACGGATTGAACATCTTTTCCTTCACCTCGGCCGGGATGCCGATACCGTTGTCGCGGATGCGGATTTCCACGGTATCGCCGAGATCTCTGGTGGCTGCGCTGAGCATCGGCTCGAAGGCTGGATCGCGATCTTCCGTCTTGCGCTTGGTGACGGCATAGAAGCCGTTGGAGATCAAATTCAGCAAGACGCGGGTGATCTCCTGCGGGAACAATTCGATCGTGCCCGCCATCTGGTCGAAATCCCGCTGCAGAGTGACGTTGAACTGCGGCTTTTCGGCGCGCGCGCCGTGATAGGCGAGGTTGAGGCTCTCGTCGAGCAGCGCGTTGATATCGGCGGGCCGATGCTCGCCGGAGCCTTCGCGCGAATGCAGCAGCATGTTCTTGACGATGGAGTCGGCGCGCTTGCCGTGCTGGACCACCCGTTCGAGATTGTCCTTCAGCATTTGCGTCAATTCCTCGACCTCTTCCCGGATCTTGCCGGTGAGCGAGGCGGAAGCGAGGACGTCCTTCAGTTCGTCGGTGAGTTCCGCCGACAGCGCCGCAAAGTTGTTGACGAAGTTCAGCGGATTCTTGATTTCATGGGCGATGCCGGCCGTGAGCTGGCCGAGCGAGGCCAGTTTCTCGGTCTGCACCAGGCGATCCTGCGCGGTGCGCAGTTCGTCGAGAGAGGCGGCGAGCTCCTTTGTGCGTTGCTGCACTTCATCGAACAGACGGACGTTTTCGATCGCGATCACCGCCTGATCGGCAAAGGTCGTAACCAGTTCGATCTGCTTGTCGGTAAACGGTTGCATCGTCTTTCGCAGCAGCACCAGTGCCCCAACCGGATTGCCCTCGCGCAGAAGAGGTACGCCAAGAAACGTGCGGGGGTCGCCGCTTAGCTTCTGGGCTTTTGTGAAAGTGTAGTCGGGGTCGGCATGCACGTCCGGAACATGGATCACCTTTCCCTCAAGCAGGGTCCGTCCGGTGATAGTCGCCTGTTCTGGCCTGACGGGAATGTTCTTCACGTAATCCATAAATTCCGACGTGAAGCCGTACGAGCCTGCGCGAAAATATTCATCGCCTTTCTGGCGCGTGATGGCCGCCATGTCCGCCTCGCACAGTCGTGCCGCCGATTCGACAAGGGTGTCGAGCACCGTTTGCAGGTCAAACGCCGAGCGGCTGATCACCTTGAGCACGTCGGCGGTCGCGGTCTGCTGTTGCAGCGACTCTTGCAAATCCTCGGTGCTCGCGCGCAGCTCGCGAAGCAACCTTGTGTTCTCGATGGCGATGACGGCCTGAGCCGCGAACTGCTTCAGCAGCGATATCTGCTTCTCCGAGAAGCGCAGCGGCTCCTGCCGGAAAATCATCACATTGCCGACGACGGCTTCGTCCCGGAGCAGGGGGACGGCCAACAGGCTGCGCGCGCCCCCGAGATCAACCAGAGCGCGGCGATTGGGCTCGCCTTTGCGATAGGCCCCCGACTCCTTGAGATCGAAAATCTCGACGATTGGCTCGCCTTGCAGCAGGCGTGCCGGAGCCGTTTCCGGACCGTATTCCAGCGGCTGGCTCCGCCGGTATTCATCGTAGACCGGAGGCAGCCCGCGCGTGGCAGCGGTATGGAACAGCTTGCCATCAAAAGTGTTGAGCACGCCGAAATCGGCCCCGCAAAGCTGCATCGCCTTGCCTAGCATCGCGTCGAATACCGGCACCAGGTCGCCTTCAGAACTGCTGATGACGCTCAGGACCTCCGAGGTCGCGGTTTGCTGCTCCAGCGACACCGTAAGTTCCTGCGTCCGCGCCTGAACCTCCTCGAACAATCGTGCATTTTCGATGGCGATCACCGCCTGGTCGGCAAAGGTCCGCAGCAACTGGACATGGTGGTCGGCGAAACTGCCGGGCTGAACGCGTGTCACCGCAATGAAGCCGATCGACACGCCATCATTTATCAGCGGTGCGAACAACATGCTGCGGAAGCCGCGCGCCCGCGAGATGCCCAGAATTTCGTCCGACAGGGCTTCGGTGTCGGGGATTTGCGTGACCTCGCCGGCTTGCGCCATTTGAAACGGCGGGAAATCGCCAACGGGCCGCGGAAAGGTGGCCTTCAATATTTCATCCGCGGCGGGGGTGGTTGGTGTGAACGCCTTGAGGTAAGCGATGCCATCGATGAAGCGGAAGACGGTGCTCGAGAAGCCGCCGATCAGCCTGTTGGCGCTGGCTGCTATGGCCTCGAAGACCGGCTGCACGTCCGATGGCGAACTGGCGATGACCTTCAGGATATCCGCCGTAGCGGTCTGCCGCTCCAGCGCCTCTCTGGTTTCGTTGAACAGCCGGACGTTCTCGATCGCGATGACAGCCTGATCCGCAAAGGTCCGGAGCAACGCGACCTGTTGGTCGCTATAGGCGCCAGGGTCGGCCCAGCCAATCGTGATCGCCCCGATCGGCTCTCCGCTGCGCAACATCGGCACGGTCACCTGGCTGCGCGTGCCCAGCGCTTCGATCATTTGCCGCGACAGCGCTGGCACGGACCCGTCGGTTTTGATGTCGGTGACAAAGTAGGGCCGCCGCGACAGGATGGCGCGTCCCGCGGTCGTGTCGTCCGCGGCCGGCCTGGGAAACACCTGCTGCACGGTGCTGAGACCGGGCGCACTCAAACCGTGCCCCGCAACCAGGTGAATAATGCCATCATCGTAGCGATAAACCCGGCCCATGCGTCCCCCGCACAACCGGACCGCGCGTTCGACGATCACATCGAACACCGGCTGCACGTTCGACGGCGAGCCGGCGATAACCTTCAGAATGTCGGACGTCGCGGTCTGCCGCTCCAGTGCCTCCCGCGTCTCGTTGAACAGCCGCACATTCTCGATCGCGATCACCGCCTGGTCGGCGAAAGTCGTGACGAGTTCGACCTGTTTGGGGGTGAACGGCTGTACGCGCCGGCGCGCGAGCACGATGGTTCCGATCGGTTCGTTTTCGCGCAACAACGGCACGCAGAGGGCGGTGCGCTGATCTGCGAGCGAAGTTGCCTCGTGAAGCGTATATTCGGGGTCCGCCGCTACGTCGAGGATTTGCACCGTATGCCGTTCGAGTACGGCGCGGCCTGTGATGGTGCCCCTGTCCACGGCGAGTGGATGTCGGTTGAGAAATTCGACGTATTCCCCGGAGAAGCCGACGGCGGCGCCGGCCCGATACACGTCGCCGTCGCGGCGCATGATGAAGGCCATCTCCGCGTCACACAGCCGCGCCGCGGTTTGGACCAATGTGTCCAGTACGCGCTGCAAATCGAAAGTCGATCGGCTGATCGTCTTGAGGACATCGCCGACGGCGGTCTGCCGCTCCAGGGCTTCCTTGGTCTCGTTGAACAGCCGTGTGTTCTCGATCGCGATCAGGGCCTGGTCGCGAAAGGATTCGGCCAGCGCGATTTCGCTGTCGCCGAAAGTATTGGCGCGCTTGCCGGCGAATCCGAGCAGGCCGATGCAGTCGCCATCGCGCAGCAGCGGCAGGTACAGCGCCGAATTGAAGCCGCGTTGCTCATGGTAGTTGCGCTCGTATTCGGGCAGCTCGATCGCCGACCAGTCCGGCAGATGCAGGTTTCTGCGAGAGACGATGGCACGCGACGGGAAGTTGACGTCTGGATCGATCGGCGCCGGCTTGGGGTTGAGGACCTTGCGCGGACCGTCCGGGCCCGCCGCGGCGACGGCCGTATAGGTAGCGCCGTCGCAGCGCAGGATGAACGAGTTGTCGCATCGGAGCAGTCGCACGGCGGTCAGCACGATGGCGTCGAACACCGGCTGCACATCGGTCGGCGATTGGCTGACGACGCGCAATATCTCGGAAGTCGCGGTCTCCCGCGCCAGCGATTCCTTCGTTTCGTTGAACAGCCGCGCATTTTCGATGGCGATGACGGCCTGTTCGGCAAATCCCTGAAGCAGGGCGATCTGCTCGTCGGTGAACGCGCGTACCTCCCGGCGTGCCGCCACAATGCGCCCGAACGTAATGCCGTTTTTCGCCAGCGGTATCGTGACCATGGTGCCGATGCCGCCGAGTTCGACCGCGGCGCGGAGGGAGGGTTCATCGGCGCGATGTCGGAGAAATTCGGCCAGGTCGATGTGCTGGGAAGGGCAATCTGCGAACAAGCCTTCCCGAATGCCCTCCGTCATCGGATACCCGCCGCGGAGAAACTCGGCAAAAGCAGGTGTCATGCCGCGAATGGCGACGGGAACGACACGGTCGTGTTCGTACAGTTGCAGACTTCCGCAGGGCGCTCCGCAGAGATCATGGGCATGTTGCAGGATACATTCGAACACCGGAGTGAGATTGCCGCCGGAATTGTTGATCACGCGCAGGATCTCGGACGTCGCGGTTTGGCGCGCCAGCGCTTTCCTTGTCTCGTTGAACAGCCGCGCGTTCTCGATGGCGATCGCTGCCTGGTCTGCAAAGGTTTGCAGCAGGCTAAGCTCCTCGACGGTGAATGGAGCAAGCCGGTCGCGATGCGCGATGAGAACGCCGATCGCACGGCCTCCATGGCGCAGTGGCGTTCCGGAAAGCGTACGCGTGCCCGCGCCGCGTGCTGGCCGCAGGCCGGGCCAGTCGGCTATTGCCGGATCGACATTGTCGATGTCGGGGAGATGGATCTGCCGGTTTTCGCTGAAGACTGCGCCGGGCAGACTATGACTCCCGATCCGGAGCTGGGCAACCGGGACTTCGGCGCCAATCCGTCGCGAGCTTGCACCGTCGTGGATGATCTGCTCCCACCGGTCACCATCAGCGACAAAGATAGTTACGCTGAATGCCTCGAAGAGGCGCTTGGTCGTCCCAGCGATGCGATACAGCGCCTGTTCGGCGTCGCCCGAGGCGTTACCGATCGCGCGCAGGATGTCGGCGCTGGCGGCCTGCCGATCCCGGGCGGCACGCAGTTCAGCCTGCAGCCAGGCATTCTGCTCGCTGAGATCGGCCGGCACTTCCGGGCGAGGCGCGGTCATTCACTTAAATCCGTTCGCGCGGACCTGGAGGCACCGCGCCCAACCAACAAAATAGGCCCGACCAGAGCCTGATGGAGGGGCCGACCAAGGGCCGGCCGGCAAATCCGACAAAATAGTATCCGAGTATTCCATCCCGGGCGGTTCCCGGCCAGCGCCATCTTTGGTCGCGGTTAAGCGGAAAAATCAGTCGGGCTCAGGTCCCGGGCCTGGAAACCTCGGTTTCCTTGGAGGTGATGAACTCCAGCAAAACCGGGATGCCTTCCCTGGTCTTCTGGATGCCGCGCTTAATCGCGGGGATGATGTCTTCCGGCTTCATCACCCGCTCGCCATAGCCGCCGAACGCCCGCGCCATCGCGGCATAGTCGCCCGAAATGTCGGTCGAGCGATATTTCTCGGTCGAAATCGGCATCACCTTCAATTCGATCGCCATGCTGAAATTGTTGAGCAGGATCGACATGATCGGGATCCGTTCGCGCACCGCCGTCTCGAAATCCATGCCCGTAAAACCGATCGCGGCATCGCCCCAGACGTTGATGCAGAGTTTGTCCGGTTTGGCGAGCTTTGCGCCCATGGCGAGTCCGAGCCCGTAACCGAGCTGGGTGGTCTTGCCCCAGCCGATATAGGACAGCGGCTCGACCGACTTCCAGAACGGCGACAGCTGGTCGCGCGGGCTGCCGGCATCATGGGTGATGATGGTGTTCTTGATGTCGACGGTGTGCTGCAAATCCCAGAGCACGCGATAGGGATTAAGAGGCGCGTCGTTGTGGGTCAGCTTCGGCATCCATTTTGCGAGCCACTCCTCGTGCGAAGCCGCGATCTCGGCGGCGACGGCGGACGAGTCACGGTCCGATGTCACGCTCTTGCCGATCTCTTCCAGCAGCGCGTCGAGCACCAGCCCGGCATCGCCGACCAGCCCGATCCTGGCCTCGACATCCTTGTTGAGATGCGCGGGGTCCAAAGTCGAATGGATGATGGTCTTGCCCCTCGGCATGGCGATCCCGAACGAGGTTTCCGTGAACGAGCAGCCGATGCCGAAAATCACGTCGGCTTCGCCCAGAAATTTCGGCACCGCGCGCGGCATTGCCAGGCCGCCCGAGCCGAGCGAAAGCGGGTGCGTCTCGGGGAAGGACGATTTGCCGCCCAGACTTAACGTGACCGGGATGGCCAGCCGTTCGGCGAGCCGCTTCAGCTGCGGCCACGCCCTGGCGTAGTGCACGCCCTGGCCGGCATAGATCACCGGCCGCCTGGCCGCCATCAACAGTGCGGCGGCTTCCTTCACATGCACGGGATCGGCGCCGTAGCGGGTGCGCAGCACCGGCGTGTAATTCAGGGGCTCCGGCACGTCCTCGTTCCACATGTCGGCCGGGATTTCGACGATGACAGGTCCGCCGCGGCCGTTTTTCAGTTTCGTGAAAGCGCGGCGGAAAATGTTGCAGACTTCGGAGGCGAGGTTGATCGGTTCGGAAGACTTGGAAAAAGCCCTCATCGCCTGGCTGGAATTGAAGTTCGGGTCGATATTGGCCAGCCGCCGCGCATAGCCCATCGGCAGCACCAGCACGGGCACGGATTCGCCGTAACATTGCGCCACGCCGCCCATGGCATTTTCCGCGCCAGGGCCGTGCTGCATGCAGAACGCGCCGATGCTGCGCCCGGACGTGACGCGCGAGATCGCGTCCGCCATGTGCAGGCCGATGCGCTCCTGCCGCACCATGACGGGGCGGATGTCGGCGTTGGCGGCGTATTCGATGAGATGATTGACCGGATAGCCGCAGAGAATTTCGATTCCCTCGCGCTTCATGATTTCCGCGATTGCTGCGCCGAGTTTCATGCCGATTCCTCCCGGGATTGGCCGATGTTGGGCTCGGCCTTTAATGGATAGTTGGAACAGGAATCCGTCGATTGGTAAAGTGTGTGCACCGCCCTCCCGGGAAGCTCTGATATGCATCCAGGGGCGTTGGCGCAATCCCGGCGTTTGACTTAGGGCGTGAACTCAGAAGTCCATGGCGTTGGCGGACGTCGGCTTTGGTACGCATTACAGAATGAAGTTGGACGTCGCGCGACATCCGAAAAGCTGCCCAACCGAGAGTCTTTCGTCGCTGCAATGACAGGGATTTGGTTTGACCATCATCTGCACGCAGCAATAGCGCGGCTGGTGTGTGACGCCAATTTCGAACTCTAACGGTTGCTGAATGGGCACATCGGCAGCCTCAGCGCCTTGCAAAATGCCGGACCGCGCGGCTGAGAAATTCAGTCTTCGCTTGAAGCGGGCGGAAATATCTGGCAAATATCCGGGTGCACATATTTATTCGCAATATATATAATCGCGCGCAGTATATACGTTAACCATTACCAATATATTCCCCCGCGCGCCGATCCAGATAATTGGCACGTTCCGATGATGCGTAGATGGCGGTCCAAGTATTGGTTTTCGACAGTCGTTTGTCTCTTCGGCATCGCCGTGCTGGTAGCGCTCGCCTACGCCTGCTTGTTGTTAGGGGTCGTTTTCGCAACGGCAGGATTCTTACTTTTGGTCGTCGTTGTCGTGCTGTCCACCGAGGGAAACTACGCCTGTTCGGTCATACTCTCGCTCGCCGCCGTAGGATGTTTGGTTTACTTCTTCAGTCCGCCGCTGTTCGACTTTCGTGTGGAGAAGCAGGAGGATTTGGTAGCGTTGCTTGCTTTTCTCACAACCTCGATGATCATCACGGGTCTTTCGGCCAAGATCCGCAGGATATCGGAGGAAGAACTCCAGCAAACCCGTGGCGAACTTGCGCGATTCGCCCGCGTGGCGATTCTTGGTGAACTAACCGCTTCCGTCGCGCATGAGCTTAACCAGCCATTGGCGGGGTTGGCGAGCAGTGGGGATGCCTGCCGGCGCTGGCTTGCAAGCCAACCGCCCAATATCGAACGTGCAAATCAATCTCTCAATCGGATCATCAGGGATGCTGACCGGGCAAGCAAGGTCGTCGAGCGCGTCCGCGGTCTTGCTAAAAACACTCCACCCCAGAAGGCCGCGGTGAGCGTCAAAGAGGCTTTGCGCGAAGTCATTGTGCTGACGCGCGGCGAGGTTGAGCAGAATCATATCAGGCTCGAAACACAATTTGCCGATGGCTTGCCGCTCATCTGGGCGGACCGGATCCAGTTGCAGCAGGTTTGCCTGAATTTAATCGTCAACGCCATCGAGTCCATCAAGACCCTACGCAGTGGCCCACGAAACCTGTTGGTGCGAGCGGAGCAAGGTGCGTCGGATGGGGTGCTCGTGACCGTCAGCGACACAGGCGCAGGGTTCGATTCTACGAGCACGGAAGACATCTTCAACGCCTTCTACACCACCAAGCCGGAAGGCATGGGCATGGGACTCGCCATCAGCCGCTCCATCATCGAAGCCCACGGTGGGCGGCTGTGGGCTTCGGGCAATGTTCCCCGAGGCGCGAATTTTCAGTTCATGTTGCCGCACTATCGTGAAGGGGTGGCGTGACTTGAGCATTGAACAGCCCCTCGTATTCGTCGTCGATGATGACACGTCCGCGCGTGAAGGCGTCGTAGATCTTCTTCAATCGGTAGGTTTGCCCGTGATATCGTTCGGATCCGCGCAGGAGTTTCTCCAAGGCCCGCGTCCCGATGCACCCGGATGCATCGTGCTCGACGTCAGATTGCCCGGCACCAGCGGACTCCAGTTTCAGAAAGTGCTGATCGAGGCCGACGTCCATCTACCCGTGATATTCATTACCGGTCATGGCGACATTCCCATGTCGGTCATGGCGATGAAGTCGGGAGCAATCGAGTTCCTCACAAAGCCGCTTCGCGAGCAACCACTGCTCGACGCCGTCAATGCCGGCATCGAGGGAGACCGCTTGCGGCGCCAGACATCGGAACATGTTTCGGAACTGCGGCGACGCTTCGAGCTATTGACGCCGCGCGAACGTGAGGTTTTCGCACGTGTAGTCACCGGCCGTCCGAACAAGCACATCGCGGCCTGTCTAGTTCCTTCGGTTGGGGACCCTTTGCATAGGCGCAGTGGCCTTCGGCGGCCCGCGACATTAGCTTCTACTTTCGGTTGGAGGCACAAATGCCGAGTCCTGTAGTCTCGATCATCGATGATGATTCGTCTGTACGAGAAGGTACGATGGATCTTTTGAACTCGGCGGGTTTCGTAGCCGAGGCTTTCAAAGATGCCGATGAATTCCTCAAATTCGGTCGGGTCGACGACGCTTTCTGTGTGGTCGCGGACGTGCGGATGCCCGGCATGTCTGGGCTCGAGCTTCATGATCACCTGCTCAGGGTAGGAAAAAGCATCCCCACCATCGTGATCACGGCCTTTCCCCGGGATAGCGACCGGACTCGCGCGCTCGAGTCCGGCGTATCCGGCTACCTTTCAAAGCCTTTTAGTGACAAGGATTTGCTTTCGTGCGTCCGTCTGGCTCTTTCGTCCCGGCGCGATAGTCGCGACGCGCCCCAGACCCTTGCGCCGTCTACGAATGCCACTCTTCACCCCTCGGGAGTTGGACGCGGGTATCTGGAGCCCTCAAACCCGATTGATGCGGCGCGGACGCCTTACGAAGCGCCACTGCGCATTGAGGAACTGAAGGGCCCCGGCGCACTCGATAAAATCACCCCCGAATGGGAGTCGCTGGACGCACAGGTATCGCCGCGCACTCCCTTTACGTCGCCACTCTGGGCCAAGCTTTGGTGGCAGCACTTGCGGCAGGTGCGATCGATGGTCCGCCAAGAGTTCTTTGCCCAAATCGTGCGCGACCAGGCCGGCCGGCTCGTGGCGATCGTTCCAATGGTGATTACCCACAGACCTGGTTACGGTCCATTGCGGATGCGTCTGGTGCAACTCTTCGGCGGGGGCGACGGAAGTATAACCGAGCATCGTTGCATAGTTTGCCGGGAGCATGACGAACAGGAAGTTATCCAGGCGCTTACCAGCTATCTGTATGATCGAAAAGACAAGTGGGACGTGTTCGTTTGGACCGGTCTCCGCCAAAGCAAGATTGCTGCCGATCGCCCCGGAAACCTGCTGCATGTCTTCAAGGATATGCCCTACTATCTCGTACCCTTACCAGATAGCTGGGAGAAATTTCGTTCAGGCCTGTCAACCAATATGAAGGAAGCGATACGCAAGTGCTACAAGAACCTTGCAAGGGATGGCCATGCTTTCACTTTTCGTGCAGTGGAGCGCCCCGAGGATATGCTGGCCTCGCTCGATCGTCTCCTTGCGTTGCATTCGGAGCGAGCTCAGTTCAAGTATGCGACCAGGCATCGAGACCTTTTCGCGAAAGCGTCGCATCGCGCATTTATTGTTGAGTTAGCCCAGCTCATGGCAGGGCGTGACCAGGTGCGGATATTTGAACTCGAGGTCGACGGCAACGTCGTCGCATCTCGAATGGCATTCCTGCTCGGCGACGAACTGTATCTCTATTATTCAGGCTATGACTTGGCGTGGCGCAAGCACAGCATCATGACCACGCTCATGTGCGAATGTTTCAAATGGGCCATCGAACGCGGTGTGAAGGTCGTCAACCTGTCGAAAGGCAAGGACCCATCCAAGTTGCGGTGGCGAGGCCGCGAAGTCATGTTTCACGACGCCCTCTTGATGTCGCCAACGCGGCGCGGGCGCCTGATCTCTCGTGCCTATAATTTGCTTAGCCGCCGACCTGACCTCTTCGTGAGGGTGACAGAGCTTCTGACAGTGGTTGGAGCCTTGGTGGATCTGTGGCGGCTGGAGGCTATCGCCATCTGATAACCGAAGAGGTCGGTAGCCGTCATGGATCTATGGAACCAAATCAATTTGGTAATCGCCCAGGCAATAGGATTCGGTAGCCAAAGATGACCCACGATATTTTCGGATCCATCGGAGCCGCTGCTCGCTCGCAGATCGTGCCCTTTCGAAGATCCGGCGCCGGGTCTCCTCTATTCTGTTTTCCTGGCTCTGGCGGGAATCCCAATATATTTCGGGAGATGGTTGCAGCTTTGCCAGAAGGCCAGCCCGTCTATGCGATCGATATGGAATGGCTCTGCGAAACGAACGAGGATTTCTCCATCGAGCAGCTTGCGGCATTTTACCTTGATGCAATTCGCAAGATTCAGAAGAGCGGGCCTTATTATCTTTGCGGATACTCTTTCGGTGGCCTCGTGGCGTACGAAATGGCAATGCGGTTAATCGATGAAGGCGACAGGGCAAGCTTGGTTGCGCTGCTGGACGCGCCCAATCCTGCTTTGATATCGAATCTTTCGGGAGCCGATTCGATGCAGTATCGCAAGGCTTACCTGATCGATAGACTCAAGAAATATGCCCTCAGCCTGGTGCGGGGCGATATCAAGGCATTCATGGGCAGGGGGCTCGCCTTCATCGTCTCCCGGGCTGGAAAGTTCTTCATGCCCGCAATCAAGATCGGGTTTCGAATGGCAAAAAGGCCGTTGCCTGGAAATTTACGTGCCAACGATCCGGGGTTCTTGAGGGCGTGGAACTTGTACATTCCAAAGCGCTATCCGGAGGGTGTAGTTTGTTTTCGGGTGCAAGATCGCGGGCCGGAACATGATCGGGATCCATCGATGGGTTGGGACGCATGTGCGATGGGGGGCGTTGAAGTTCACGTTGTGCCGGGAAGTCACGTTGATATGATGGCGACACCTTCCGTACGTGTCGTTGCCGACAGACTTGCGGACCATTTGGATTGTGGTCCGAATCGCAATCAGCTGCCGGTTGCGGGTGTGTCCTGACCCCTTCGCAAGGCGATCGCTGCCCATCGTGATAGTGCGGTGGCTCCGAATTCCGCCTTGTGGTGATCCCGCGGATCGCTTCGAACGAGGGAGACTTGCACGAAAATGATCGCGCACGTGGTGGCTACCGCGGAGAGATGTGTTTCCCCAATCCTACATGCCAGAACTCGTACATGGGCAAGCTGAGGCAAACGAACACGAGGAGCCATGACGCGAATTGAATTCGCGCTGCGCCTGGGCCGATATAAATTGTCTGCCATAAGGTGGGCTTTCGGCCAGGGCGACGGCATTGACACCAGACATTTCCCGATGCGAGCTAAGAAATTTAGCGATGCGGAAACGCTGACCGATAGTTCAAAACATCCTGAGGACGGTTCGAGTAAATAGCGCCAGAGCATAAAATTCCAGCGCTCCATGCTGCTTACGGTACTTCGCTTGCATTTGCCGGTGTCCCAGACGTTCGCCTTGCTTTTGCGCTTCTGTTGGATTGGGTGAATGCATGAGTGAGGGGCTACCGACACGGTAGCGGATCGCCGTGCGGTCTAGAAAAAGCGCACCGCATTCCCGCATGGCGCGAACGTGAAAATCGGCATCCTCCATTAAGCGGATTGACGGGTCAAAGCCGTTTAGCCGTGCCGCGCATTCGCGTCGGATGACGGATGAACTGCAAACGAGCAGGGTCTTGTCGAATAGCATTCGCCCGGTAAACGCGATACGGGGCCCAAATCGACCACTCAAGGCAGCTTTCCTCGCCGCATCGGCGAAGTACTGCCTTTCGTAATCGAGCTGTGACGCCGGTCCCACGCCGAAGGGGGCGATTCCTCCAAAAACGAGGCCGATGGCAGGATTCGCTGCAAACGCCGCCTTGACGGCTGCGTAATGTCCTTCGGTGACTACGTCGTCGTCATCCAGGAAGTGTACGAACGTGCCCTTTGCCATGGGCCATCCGATATTCCGAACCACGCTGGGAAATCCCCCGGTCGGCTTGGGATTTTTTAAATAGGTTACCCTGGGGTCCCTAAGCCCCTTTGCCACCGCTTCCGCGGATCCCTCAGGGCTGTCATCGATCACAAAGACCTCGATGGTCGCGCCTTGCTGTTGAAGCACGCTGGATATTGCTTCGATGAGCTCGCTCGGACGGCGAAAGGTCGGAATGATGACAGAAAAATCGATGGACACGTACCGACCCCTCGTATGATGCGCTATGGAATCCTACGGAAGCGCGAGATCTCAAACAAGCACCTTACCGAAGACAGCCCGCGAAGGTCACATCAGCTGATGTGAACCTCGGACGCGGTTACTGAAGGATTTGATAGTAGTATCCGGAATTTTGAATTTGGGTCCAACCGGTCGTGCTTACCCCTGCGGGCACGCCGCTCGCAACAACGATACGCGCCCCCGTTCCTCGGAGCGCCCGGAGGACTAGAGCTTGTCGATCAGGCGAGGACTGCCAAAATTGCTTCCGCTCATCACTCGTTTGGGCAACTTCGCTCACGACATGGACCCGTGCCAGGCGGGCCCAGTCGCTGATGAGTGCTGGAGGCCAATATTGATAGCCCCGCTGATAATCAATCGCAGCAACCGGTGTACCCGCTTGCACGCCTAACTTTTGAAACTCTTCCGCGACGAGCCACCTTTCGTCGCGAATATCACCGTGCGTGCGAACCAGCACGGCCGTCGCTCGAGCCAACCGTGGGCCGCATTGAAGAGCTACGCAAACGGTGAAAATCGCCACGAGTGCTGTTCCAACGTTACGTGCCGAATTCCGAACCCGAACAGCGGCAAGCGAAAGGATTGCCAATAAGGGCAGGCAGCCAGCGAGATAGCGTCCATCGATTACCACGACGAGATATATTCCGACGTTTGCGATCCCAACCAGCCAGAGCGATCTGAAATAGCGAAAAGTTGAGCCCAAGACGCGGCCCTTATATGCGAACAGCAAGACCACTAGGGGGACGACCATCCACAAAAGTTTGGCCAACTTTCCAAGGTTTCTTGCAACCGCCTCCGCTTGCTTTCGCAGGTCAAATCGTACTGCGGCTCCCGCGTTCCAATAGGTCGTGCCGAACCAGGGTGGATAAGTCGACACTATTGGCGAAGCGAATTCGTAGACGTCCGGATCCTGAAAAATTTTTCGAGTTGGATGTTCTGGGGCTCCGGATTTTGGCGGATCACCTTGCCAGTGAACATAGCCCGGGTTTTCCTGAAGTACTTCTGTCCAATAAGATAACTTGCCGGATTCCCCGTAGGTGAGATGATCGTATTTCATGGACAGAGCCGCGATCAGCGGCGACGCGATCAACAGAAACGTCGCCACACTCAATAACAGTCGCCCTTTGACCGCCCAGACCCGCGGCTCCAACGCCGCCGCGATCAGAAAGATAAATGACAGCGGGAAGAAGATGGTTTTGAACAGATAGCCAATGCCCAATACCGCTCCAAAAAGTATAAACTGCAGGCGCGAAACCCGACCATCTTTGAACGAAAGTAAGATCGCCGCCGCGGCGAACGTCGTCCCAATCACGCACATATCCGGGTTGACCCGGGAAACCATAGTCAAGCCAAAGAAGCTCCATCCAAATATGATGTAGGAGACGATGGTGAACTGAAAGCGCGACATGGGCGGCGACGAATCGGGTGTCGAGCCGAATTGCCGATAATATTGGTCGAGGAACCGCGACAAGAAGGCTTGAAACAGTAAAATTGCGACAACGAAAATTAGATAATTAATGGCGCGGACGACCGAAAATTCGAGAAATGAATCCGACTGAAAAGGTCGAATAAAAACAGACAGAATAATCGGATAAAGAGGACTGAAATGTCCGTTCACGGCGTAGCTGGGATCGCCGCCGGCTATCCCACTCGCCATATCCATGTAACTGACGGTATCGCCGGCGACGTAGCTTCTTCTGCCTGCCCAGGCATCGATAAAGCCAAGCACGAGCAGAATCGCCATAATCGCGAACGGCGGTCGTTTATTAATTGAAGTCACAATCAAATCTTGCCAATATAGTTAAATATTTGGAATTGCCAGCAGCGTAGCAAACAGTGGTGGCCTCCGAAAGGCTTTAAGTCCATTGGATCGTTGGTTTCACGTGCGTAGCCAAATTTATCGGTGGTGCTCGCAGTTATGGCGCAGACTATCCGTGACCTATCGGTTTGGGGCGGGCTAATTCCGGCCAAACGTTCCCGGGCGCGGCTGCGCTAAGGGCCTTTGGCGGGATACTGGACACCTATCCAATCCGGCGACAACAGTTGCGGTCGACGGCGACGTTCGACGTGAGGTTGCATCAACGATTGCCATCCACGCGTGCGGATAGCCGCGAATGGCCGTTGCGTGCTTGCGGAAGGTTTGATCACCCCGCACCCCGTTCCGAGGCGTCTGTCGTGTTATTGCAGGCCTTTGAAGTTGTTGCCGCGTAATATTCTTCTCGCTCACGTCGAAAACGCTGCTGGTGCTCCTTGAAGGTGGCGACACGTCTCCGGATGTCGGCAAGTTCTATGTCCAGCCGTTCTTCCGGCGAAAGCTGCCTGATAGGGGGCTGCTCCGGTAAAGACTCTGCGCTCTCCGTTGTCAGCGCGGCTGGCGCTCCCTCCAACTCTGTAGGGTGCACCCGATCAGGGGAAGGTGGTTCCACTTGGGCCAACCGTTTCAAAGAGCGCAGCGCTTCTTTTGAAACGGATTTATTAATTGGTTGCTGCAGTAGAAGCGGTTCGGTCCCACCCATGTTGGGTGGTGACTCTGCTTCAATCACATCGGTTTCGCCGATAGGAGCGGTTGCTGTTAAACAGGGCATATGATCGACTAATGCTTCGGATTGCAGAGCTCCGGTCGGAGTTCCGAGAGCGGGTTTGTCACCGGGCGATTGCAACGAATGTGACGTGGCCTCAACCCCGCTGAATTCTGAAATAGAGATCCTTTTGACGAGAAGCGTTTTTCGTTCAGAGACGACAACGCTTTTGACCAGAGTAAGTGTGTTGTCGAACAGAGCAGGCTCTCCCTGAACCGGGTGTGCTGATGGCAAAATGTCTGGGGGAGAGGGTTCGTCAATCGGCTTTCGCAACGGTCCGGCGGCTTCAGCATGATTAGCCGAAAACGGGGAGACTGCTTTAACTGGGTTGGGTTTGTCGTCGGCAGTCATCCACTTCGCTTGATCGGCCAGGGAATCAGATGGGGCATTCACAATCGGGTTTTCCAGACCCTGCTTGGGGCAGGGCTGCAACGAGGGGCGGGGAATTTGAGCCATCGTAGGCTCGGAAATGAGGAGCTGCTTGATCAGGACCGGCTTTTGCGCAGAAACAACGTCCTTGTTGACGACGAGGGAGTGCGCGTTCTTGATCGCAACGGGCGATCCCTCTCGGGTCGGTTGTCCTGGAGGCCACGCCACTGAAGCCGGCTTGGTAATTGCGCCGATGTCGGCCGTGTTAAGCGAAGGTGGCACCTTCGATTCGATGGGGACGACCGCGACCATCGATGGTGGCTGATCAACTCGCGGGTCAAATCGCTCGTCACCAGCGGGTCTTTCCATAGCATTTCTGGCAACTGACTGAGGATGATTGAGATCGATCGGGGTGGCTGTTTTCTCTTGGGTGGGACTTTCTAACGACAGCTCGTTTCTGGAAATTTGCTTGCCAACCGACTGCCTCAGCGACGCTGCGGCGCTATTAATAACGGGCAGCTGCGACGAAGGTGCGGTTTGAACCGCGGTAGATTCAAAACCGGCGATAGTCCTGGCAAAGGCAACGATATCGCCGATCAAAGAGCCTGCTCGTTTCTCCGGAGGTTTTGAGAGTCGCAAGTCTTTCCCCTCAACAGCGCAATCAAACCGCGCAGGAGGTGCAACCGCCTCAGATTCTGCTATGGCATTTTGGAACAAACGCAAAGTCTGATCTATCAGTCGGCCTTCGTCAATTTCTCGCTTTTCCACCATCGCTAATACCCATTGAATACAACAATGGCCCTGGCACGAGCCCCTCAAATCTACCGCACGGGCGAACGCAAATGCCCCATCAACTCGCTCTTAAAGCAACAGTCATCGCAATGTAAACGCCCAAGCCTATCAGCACGGGCAGAGCCAGCGCGACCGCCACGCCGATTGCAAAACGACGATCGGCCTGACGCTGAATTGTTGGATCTGACGCGTTCGACGTGTCCGCTGACAGTCCGTCGCGATTATCTAGGAATGCGACATACAATGCCGCAAAACTGGGCCCCGGGGTCGCGACATCACCTACGTTGACATTAGTTTCACGCTCAGTTCGATCAGCGCGATTTGACACGATTGCCGGCGTCCAGTTCGACCGAGGCCGCATGGCTGCAACAACTCCGCGAGCAGTCTCACCTACTTGGGCTATTCGAAAGCAACGCGATTAATTCCGAGCCGCGGCGCGGTGAGCCGAGGCCGACACGCAGGCCCCGAAATCAAGCATTTGCCCAGTTGATGGCGACAAAATGACTGCGGAGAGCAGGGGAAACGGCCCAAGGAGCGAAATTGGCTGCCGTCACGGTTCAACGTATGTGAACTCGCCGAGCGGCTGCGAGCGGACGATTTGGCTTGGGAATTGCCTTGGATAAGGCGGAAGCCGGCCACCGGACCGACGCTGAAGGGAAAGACCGCCGGCTATTCCCGTTGTCATCGGGCGATGTAATTTGCATCACGGCACAGACCGGGACGGCGCCGCATTTCTTCCGTGCCGCCGTTAAAATCTGGAGCATCAAGGTTTCGGAGACGGGGCGTGTTTGAATTAGGCGGCAGCGAGACTGGCGCCTGCCTTTCGCTGTCTGTAAAAAGTAAGTAGTCCAAGCGCAGCCAAACCTGTAGCCAACAGGGGTAGAGTGGCGGGAATCGGCGTAGCGGCTACGGTCGACCCATCGGTATAAATGGACAAATTGCCAAAGGTCAGGGGATGCCCGTCGGGGCCAAGCAAGCCCGCAATGTAAAGCCTGCTCACGATTTCGAGCGTCGTCGCGTCGGCGGGAACTGAAAGTCCGATGGGCCCGGCACCAATTCCGTGAGAACTGCTGTAGAGGCTGTAGTAGAGATAGTTGGTCTCGTTGACCGACTCCAGCAGAGCCCCTGCCTGATTGAATAAATTGACGGTATAATTGTCAGAATAGGAGCTATTGCAGCTGCCGCATAACGACGTATCGCGAGGGCCAAGAGCGTTGATATTAATTACAAGGGATGAGGTGTTTGCGCCGAGCTGAAATACGCTGTCCGAATATCCGACAGGCAGTTCGCCAAAAAAGCTCGAAGCCATGGCGGGACCATATGCCAGCCAAGCAATCGTGAAGACGACAACCTTAGTAGCGATTTTGCCGTGCCGTGTCATAACGCCCTCTCTTGTTGCCTGCTGTGTCCATGGAAGATGATTGCAGAAATCTACGCAGAACTGTCTTCCACGCTTGAAAATAGAATAGACGTGTAAATTTCAGATACGCAAGTTGGTATCCCTCGCTTTGGTCATCAAGCTTAATACTGGACGGTCGGCGGGAAGCTCGTTTTATTCACTGCCGAAAACGTGCGGATGATCGAGGTTCGCCGTTAACGTTAAAAAGTTGGTTTGCGCGCGACACAGGTCGCTTCTGGAACCGCCGGCACAAAGCTTTGACGGTCGAACCGTCGAAGAAGTCGGGCATCGCGCCAAGTGGCGGCTTCTATGGCCTGTTAACCTGGTTCGTCCTCTCCAACGAAAGAAGTCCTAAGTTATTTCTTCGTCGTTAGTCTCGCGCGCCAAATGCAAAGCCGCTCACAGGAGGCTCGCCGCGAGTTGCGCGCCAGAACATTCGCTGCATTTGTGATTTCAGTAATGCCGCGCCGGCGCCAGTTCCCGTTCGACGTCACCGCGCCCGCTGGAGACCACGGGGGAACCGGCAACGGCGTTCCGCGCAGAACGAGGCGAGAGGCTAGGTTGGCCTAGTATGGTACGCTAGGTCCTAATGGGCTAGCTGCGGTCTAGTTGTATGCTCACTACCGGTGGGCGCCTTGGCCGGCGTCGCGATGTAGCTCCAGCAAAAGAGCGACGGCACGGACGGGCGACCAACTGCAATCGGTGGATAGGTCGACCGGATGTTTCACGATTAGGCGACAACCTGCGGCATTGCGCAGCCTGTCAGTGTGACTGTCGGACCCGTCCTCGACTGTTATTTGTATTAGCGTCACTGATCAAAAATTCTTCAATTGTGTGCCCGGAATTGAGCGCGGCAGCCAGCCAGCGAGGTTGTTTCCCGCGACCCGACCAGGTTTCAGAAGGCTCCCTCGGATTGCGGTATTTCGGAAATACACGCGGATATTTGCGCTTGGTGGATTGCAGTTTTGCGGGCGAGGTTTCGCTTTGCGCCGATCGACGAATTTCATTTTCACGGCGAAGCTGCGCCAGACGATTTTCGAGTTCGCGTCTTTCCGAGGTCAAACGGACCGACAAGACGCGGCTAATCTCCTCGTGAAGGCGCCACATTTCGTCAACGGACATTCCATCGAAGTTCAATTTCCTGCTCATTCGCATCTCTGGATTGCTATGAATTAACTAATATAATAATCGTCTCACTTTGGCGTTTATTAGCAAGGGTGTCGAGAGGACCGAAACTCCTGGACTATCAGACATGCCGGCCGTGCTGAGCGTCTAAGAATCTATGGTCGCTTACGATTCGTGGAAACGCCATCCTTCGGGCCGTGGCTCCAAATCAGCTTTATTTAATTCGAAGATGAGGTCACGGGCCAAAAAAACCGCCGGGGAAATCTTGGATGACCACGGCCAAAATGAGGACGTCCCGGGCGGCGAGTCCTTAAGCGAATCTAACCCGCGGCGTCGACGAGATCGAGCTAGTTGGCGGTGACGTTGCCGGTTAAGTCGAGCATCACATTCGCAGGAATTCCGTCCTTCACCGCCTTGCCGCTCCATATTCCTTTGGCGTCTCTTCGCAGCCCAGTAACGCTCGAATATCCTTTCGCCTCTATTTGCGACTTCGCCTGATCTTCAGTGATAGCGGGGACGGCGGTTTGCACGTGCGTGGCGGCCTTTGGTGGCGGCGCCGCCGAAGGCGGGGAGGTAAGCGTGGTCGTGGTGGAACAGGGGTCGTTGGTCGCGGAGTAACAGGGATTTCGAGGGGACTTCGCCGAGTAACAAGGACTGCTTGGATTGGTAGGGTTGCAGGGACTATTGGGACTTGTCGACGAGGAGGCCGGAATGGACGAGCTGGTCGAAGCGGCGGATGGATTTGTGCGGGTCGTCTGGCCGAATGCGTAGCCGGAAACCAATACAAGGGCGGCAGTGGCCAAGAGAAGTGAATACCTGTTCACTCGCTTGTCGAAACGAATCTCCAGCGACCCGTCGTCCCGGCGTGCGAAATCCAGTTTGGACGATTCGGTCCACTGTTTCGATGCAAGCAACATATAAATTCGCTTCATTTTCATGACCTTATGGCAGCTCCGAAGAGACTGACGGTAGCGAGCAATCGGGTTCTGCGATCGATGTAATAATGATGGCAAGCGCCAATAGGGCAGTTTACGCTGGGAGCACACGGTTGGCGAGATCGGTCTTGCACGCGAACTGCCCGTGCCAGGAGCATCTCAACCGCTGACGTTGGACGAGAAACCTGTACCGGCCGCGCGCGCGAAGCGACCGGGGTGTCCGGCGTGAGCATGGATTCGCCGCAGGCGGAACGCGAAGCCGATCGGAAAGCTCCTGAAATCCTCCGAAATCGGGCTTGAGTCTGGGCGGTCAGATTGTGGTCGTCGCCGGACCCCGCACGTCGTACCTCTTGCCGGTTCCCTTTACAACTTCTGAAATGCATTAAATTGCCGAAATTAAAACATCCGATTGTCCACATTAATAGATTTTGTTGCGGATGGTCTGAGGAGTATCAAATGAAGCGGGCGTTTGTACGATTGGCTTTTTGCGCTTTTGTCGGGTTGGCGGCCAGCGCCGGGCTAATAACCCGTTCCTCTGCGGTCACATTATCCTACGAATATTCCGGTGTGGGCAATGTGAGTTTTCAGTCGAACACTACACTC
This sequence comes from Bradyrhizobium erythrophlei, assembly GCF_900129505.1. NCBI lineage: Bacteria > Pseudomonadati > Pseudomonadota > Alphaproteobacteria > Hyphomicrobiales > Nitrobacteraceae > Bradyrhizobium > Bradyrhizobium erythrophlei. Next base: position 5,329,414 of record NZ_LT670818.1, read on the forward strand.
AACATCGGAGGTACTTGCTCATCTCCGTGCGTTTTTTCTGCAATAATGACGATAAGCGGTAACGGCCCGGTATGGGACCCCAGCATGCCCTCCGGATGGGGAACATTTGCATCTGCAACTGTTACCGACAATCTCAATGACGTAGTGTCACTGGGAGTAAATACGGGTGACTACACAAACGGTACCAAACACGAAATATTTGGCGCCGTCTTTTTCCCTTCTGTCTTGCCAAGCACTCTTGGTATCTCAACTTCAAGCCTCGCCAGTATCCTTGGTGGTCTGGGGACCGTGGACTACTCAATAGCAATCAACCTTCCCGACGGGGCTTACGTCACGCCTCTACCTGCTGCTCTCCCGTTATTCGCCGCGGGCCTCGGTACCCTGGGTTTGCTTGGCTGGTTCAGGAGGCGGAAGGATGCGCCTGCCCCAAGGCCTACAACGATGGCGACCTAATCCGCGCTCATCAGGTTTTTGTCCCGGACCGCGGCTATTAACCCAGCCCTTACGCCAGAAACGCGGAGAAGGGGCTGCCATTTGGCGATAGCCATCGCGGTCAGTCGTCAGCGGATGGAAGTCATGTTCATGACCGCCTAATGGTTGAACAAGTTAGTTCACAGAACGCTGTAGTTCTGGCGCCAACCTCGTTTTGAGTCTCCTTCGACGCACCTCGCTTGCTACTATAACGGTGCTGATGCCGCCCATTTCTAAGACCCAATTCCAACGGAGTCCCAGGATAGTCGCACCAAGAAACCTGTCGATATGATGAAAGGACGCCGCTCGAATCAAAATAAATGCGAGAACTGTTGCTGTGCCAACAAGGGCGAGCCAGGTCGGAGGAGGGGCTCTTCTGCTCAAGGTGAGCAACACGCAGGTTATCAAAACGCAGACGACGGCCACGCCTACGATGAACCATATCTGGACTGTCTGACGTTCATTGTACCAGCCTTGATGGTTCGCAACGATGCGACCCAACTTGGTCATCGCGGTTTGAAGATCAAGTTGTTTGTTGATACCGAGCGCGCAAAACATAATTGAGATGGAGCGCCATGTGTATCTTTCTCCAGCTACGAATCGCTCCCTTGCCCGGACGATGTTTGTTGTCTTCCACGTAGTCACAACTGCAAGAAAATAAAGGACAACCGTTACCCAACCTCCTATGGTTGGATCGCCAAATCCTGGACTCCAATTGAATGCGTTCATTCGACGATAGTGCAACTAGTGTTAGTAGCTGGAAGCTGTACCGCTAGAATTAGCCAAGCTGCGCCGCGGCCCTAACGGCGTCCGCAGCTATTGTTTTCCGCTCCTGACGGTGTTTTGCCGGTGTTTAACCTTTGGATCGTTATTTGGTGTCTAAATTGGACGGTTAACGATAGCAAATCAGTAGGAAGAAGCCATGGCTGACAATCCTGAGACCAAGAAATTACCGGTTGTCCCTCATCACGAAGTTAGAGAAACGTTTGCCGACCAAGTTGGGTTTATCATCTGTGACGGTTCAACGCTTAAGCTCGATTTCGAGGCTGTTCGCATGACCGAGCCCACTTCGCAAACTCCACCGGAAAAGCAACGTCACGTAGTTGCACGTTTGGCGCTATCGATGAATTGCGCAATCGACCTAATAAACCAAATAAGCCGACTTGCAGAAGAGTTGACCAAATCAGGACTCATAAAGTCCGAGCGAGGCCAAGTCACACGGCAGAATAAGCCAAGTTAAAGCATCAGCCGTCTGCTCGCTCGGGGAGAGTAAAGCTGATGAGCCTTGCCGGTTTCATGCCGGATTCTTCCGGTTCACAGCGAGGGCAAACTGGAAACGCTCGGCGCGAGCATGTGTTTCCAGCTGTTTGCCGGCGAACGTCGCACCGCTCGGGCGCAAAAAAGCCGGTCTCTAGTCGATGCGCTTCAACCGAACAGCGACAATCGATCGACTCCTGCCGTGGGCCTACCGAAAGCAAGAACTTAAGGCCGTGGCCAACGACGCTTACGGTTGTCCGGCCCAGCCGCCCTCAGGATTTCAGCCCTTACACCGCCTGTTCCTAGGCGTCCCGAGCCGCTACGTCCCTGCTTTTTTGAGCGCAGCCCTTATCTGATCCGCCAATTCGTTATTTGGGCCCAGCTTTAGCGCCTTCCCAAGCTGCTCCGCTGCCCGGCTAGGCTGGCCGGTCGAGATGTAGCCCATGCCGAGATGGTAACGAACCGCGGCTTGATCGGGGAGGGCGGCTGCGGCCTCTTCGGACAGCGAAACGGCGGTCCTGTAGTCGCCTTGAAGATAACTGACCCAGCCGAGGGTGTCTTTGAACTGCGGTATCGGCGAATTCCGCAGACCAGCTGCCAGCGATTGGGCTTTTTTTAGGCTGGCTTTGTCGGTGCGCCGGTCCAGCAGCAAGCTGGCCAGATTATTGGCCGCGATCAAGTTAGCCGGCTGCTTGTCCAACACGAATTCATATTCCGAAATGGCGGTTTCGTAGTCCGCCTTCCGCTCCAATGCACCGGCTAGGATCATGTGCAAGTCCATCATAGCGGGCTGCTGCTGGATCGCGGTTCGGACGACGTTGATTGCCTCATCGTAATTTTTCTGACCTAGATAAAGATCGGCCAACGCTTGGTACCCGATAAGGTCCTTCGGCTGCGCTTTGACGGCCGCCAAAAAACTCGCGAGGGCCTGGTCGCCTGCGCCGCTCGCAAGCTGTATTGATCCCAGGAGAACAAGGGCATTTGCGTTGCCGGGATTTCTCGCCAGCACGGATTTCAGGAAAATTATTGCCTGATCCTTCTTGTTCACCTTCAGAAGCACGGCAACCAGAGAGTTCACTGGCTGGACAGCGGTCGGAGCGGCGTCATAGGCCTTTTGCAAGGCCGCAATCGCCTCATCATATTTCTTGCTTCCTATCAAGGCCGCGCCAAGTATCTGATCGGACGTGCCACCGTCGTTGCCAATTCGCCGGATCGACTCAGCGATTTCCAGTGCGCCGCTCCAGTTCCGGCGCGCCAACCTAACCTGAGCCAGCGTCGACAAGATCTGAATGTTGTTGGGTCGCCGCTTGTTCAATCCAGTCAGAATATCCTCCGCGCGAGCGATGCTTCCTCGACGCTGCAGGAAGGCTGCGTATTGAAGGCCGATAGCAGAATCGAAATCGGACGTCCTCATCGCATCCGCGAACTGCTTGTCGGCAAGTTCGATCAAACCGTTGCGCTCATACGCTGTCGCCAACAGCAACATCAGATCGGTCGAGCGCGGTTGATAGTTAAGAGCGTCCAGCAGGTCGGCTGTGGCCGCATCCAACTGGGCACGTTCCAGGTGGATAGACGCGCGAAGCTTCAAGGCGGGGACATTGTGAGGATCATCCCGTAGAATATCAGCAATTAACGTCTCCGCCGGATCGAAATTTTTCTCGCTCAGATATATTTGACCCAGCGCGATTTTTGCCGCCCGTCCGTGCTCTGGTGAACTGCCGGCACCGCTAAGGTTTTCAAGCAGCTGCTTCCCGTCGGTAAACTTGCCCTCGGCAAAATCCATATCGGCCAGCGCCATCTGATATGGAAAAACCTCTCCCCCGGCGCTGATGCGGGCATTGAGTTCCTGCCGTGCGGCGGCCGGGGCCTTTTTGATCGCGTACAGAAATCGGGCGACATCAAGTTCGGCCGCCGAGTCGGCGGGGTTTGCGGACGCCAAGGCTCGCATTTCCTTCTCCGCGTCGTCGGTGCGACGTTGTTCGATGTAGAAATTGATCAGAAGCTTGCGAAAGCTGTGTTCCTGCGGATTTAGCTCGACGAGCCTCTTGAGAGCTGCCTCGACGCTGTCTAAGTCTCCTGTCTGCCTGAAGAGTTTGATTTTCAGCAACTGAACACCGAGATTATTTTCGTCGGCACCGGACTTGTCTTCCAAAATCGACAATGCGCCCTTGGCATCGCCCTTTCCTAGCCGGTCAAGGGCCAGAACCATCCGAGCGTCAGCGTTGGCTGGATCGAGCTCAAGCGCGGTCTCTGCTTCGCGAACGGCGACCGCACGGTCGTCCAGCTTGAAGGATGTCGCTGCCTTCAGCGCATGAAGTTCTGCATTGCGATTGTCCAACTCGATGCCAACGTCGGCCAATCTAAGGGCCTCATCCGAGGACCCGGCAAGCAGCAAAAGCTTGCCGAGTTTCAACCTCGCAGAAATGTCGTTCGGGTTAAGCTCCACGATTGTTCGCAAGTCCGCGACGACGCCCGGCCAATTGCGATTGATCTCGTCAATATCGGCCAGTGCTTTCCACGCTCCAAGCAGCCCCTTTTTGAGCCTGACAGCATTTCTGAGTTCTATTGCCGCCTTTGCGTTGTCATGCTCTGAAAAAAGTTGCATGCCGTGCTCGTAGTAGGTCTGCGCGCGCTCATCCGGTGAACCACAGCCGGCGAGCTGAAAAGCCGTCAAAACGAGAACCGCTGACCTAATCGTGGTGCCATAACATTCGAACAATTTGAACATGATGCTTCCTACCGGGTCGTACTCTCAGGTCCATACTCTACTGTCGTGGTGTTAGGCGCGACGTCCGATGGCAAATAGCCACTCAGGCTCGGCAAAAGGTCGTGCATAAACAACCGCAAGCGGTTATCGGCATCACGCTCAAGCTCGCTGGGCGAGACTGTCGTGATCAGACGGACCAAAGCCCCATCGGATCTATTTTTGATGATAGCGTCTGAAAGTAAGTACCACTTTGATAAATATTCGTTTGCGATCTTTCTGCCGCGTTCCTCGTACCAGTAGTAGACAAGCTGCTTTGAGCCATTTCGCTCGATAATCGCCCGGTTGAATGGGTGTTCGGCGCCATAACTGGTTCGTTCGAACTTTGTTATCAACCAGCCCTCGCCAGGGATGCAAACCAACGGTGAATGAGGGGATTCACCCGTTCTCTGCGAGGCATAATAGGCCACATAGAGGTTGACCGCTTTGCCGTCGGACTTGCTGTAATCAGAAAGGACGTAATCCTCCAGAGCCAGGCTGTTTACGACTTGTGGCTCGAGCAGGGCAGCGTGCCCATGCCATTCTCCGATCGCCGCGGGAAAGGATACGAATCGGCTGCGCGCCGGAAGTACTTCTGACCGGTGGGAGATCAACGGTCCTGTGAGTACGGTCGCGCCCAGCAGAAGCAAACAAGCATACAGCGGTGTACGACCGGTCGGTTCCGATTTTGCTCCAGAAGGCAGTCGGACTGTGTCCGCTGGCACGCCGAAGGCCTCAAAAAAACGTTTACCCGATATGCGCGCGAGTAAAGAGACTTCCACGGTCAGTAGAAACACAGATGCGACGAATACGATCCAGCCTTCGAAAAAATGAAGAACTCCCTCGGCCATTCGGGGACCCCATTTATCCACGGTCACGCCAACCATGCCGATCCTGAATCCATTCATTAAAATGGTGATGGGAATGCTGGAAAACAGCACTAACGCACGCTGCCAGATTGGTGCACGAAACAAATATGCTGCCAGAAAACTCAAGCCGAGGAGGGGAAACAGGTAGCGCAATCCACTGCAGGCGTCGACAACCTGCAGCTTGTAGGTACCGAGATCGATGACGTTTCCGTCGAGATAGACGGGGATCTGAAATAACCTGATGAAGAAAACGCCGAGCTGCGACGAAATGAGCTGAAGTTGCAACGACAGGTTGGCGTCAATGAAATACGGAAGTGGAATTGCGAAAATCAAATATATAATGGGAATAAGTGTGGCGCGGAGCAGAGAGAACCCGCCGGCCGCTAATACGATTCCCAGCAGCGCTATAATGAATGCCAGCTGCGAGAGAATGAAGATCGCACTCAACAGGCCAACAACGTGCATGGCCATCGCAAGCAGCATAAGGACAGCTCCGGACCACGCGGGCCGTCCAACGCTTGCGAGCAGCGCGTCACGCCGTGTCCATAGGAGCCATGCCGTAACGAGCGGTATCAGAAAGCCGTGGCTGTACTCCTCTTGCGTGGCCCAGCGCTTGACTAGTTCAGAGAGCGCTCCGCTGAATCCAATAGCCGCCAATAGCGCCGCCAGAAATACGAATATCCACGCCCGGGTTGCAGCGGTTCCAGGGAACTCGATGGATCGTACCGGCATTACAACGCCTTGTTTGACTTTAAGATAAAAGCCTTTTGAAATGGCACATTCACCGCAGCAGCGACAAAAGCGCAAGGGATTTCAGGCCGGCGGCGCAACTGTCACTTGGCTTCATTAACGCGTCGACAGCACTGGTAAACAGAGCGTGAAGGTAGTTCGAAGGAGTTGAATAGGTGCTGTTTTCTTGGGCCGTTGTTTCACATTCAGGCGTACAGTGCTCCAAGGCCTTCGCGATGCCTTTGCAAATATTGCGGCGATTTTCAAGCAAAGGTTGTGGCGACGATCTTAGATTTTTAAAGACCTGACCCCGGGGACCCTCATGAGTTCCGCGGCTTCGCTGGCACCACGAGCGGTTCCGGGCTAGGATTGGCAAACGCGAAATTTGCGAAGTTTTAAAAGTTTAGAATGAATATTCAGGGACCAATATGGGGCGAATTTGTCGGCTGGTACGCATTGCCGGAAAAAGAGGTTCATGTCTGGCGAACCACCCTGGATATGGCACCATCCGGCTTTACCAAATTTTGGCAGATTCTTGCCCCGGACGAACGGGAGCGTGCGGATCGATTTCACTTTGAAAGGGACCGCCGGCGCGCGGTCATCGCACGTGGATATCTGAGATTGCTGCTTGGTCAATTCCTGGATTTGCCGCCGAACAAAGTGCAGTTTGAATACGATGAATTCGGCAAACCGGGCCTGTTACCAGAACAAGGTCCATCAGTGCAGTTTAACGTATCGCACTCAGGTGACCTGATTCTGATCGCAATTGGGAGGGGCCTTGCGGTGGGCGTCGATGTTGAGAGAATTCGGACCGATTTGGACGTGGCCGATATTGCGGCGCGTTTTTTTTCAGCCAATGAAAACGAGCTGCTGGCCTCGCTTGGGGGGCCGCTTCGATACAAGGCGTTCTTTAACTGTTGGACCCGCAAAGAAGCATACCTGAAGGCAAGGGGTATCGGCCTGTCTCTGCCGCTTGACCAGTTTGATGTTTCGTTTCTCCCCGGGGAAGAACCCCGGCTGCTGGCGACCAGGCCTGACCCTGCCGAGGCAAGCCAGTGGAGGGTTCGCGCCCTGGACCTATCAGGTGACTATGCGGCAGCTTTGGCAGCCCCAAATTCGAAATGGGGGCTTAAATGCTGGGATTGGGATCCGCTTATATTGGTTGATGGCGCCAAATCGGCCTAACCAGTTGATATTTCTCGGCAGTAACAGGGCTTTCCATGTGCGATTTTTTGGGGTGTGACTTAACTGATACAGCCTTGATCCAATCTAGGCGGTACAGTGGCACGAGCCGCCGGACATAGAGAGCACCTTTCCCATGATCGTTAGACACCTGAAATTGGCGATCGTTCTGCTGACCGGGCTCCAGTTGGCGGGCTGTTACACCGAATATGGGCCCGTAGAGGTCGAGACCAGGCCGGTTTCCCTCTCGTCAGGGAGCGGGGTGGCTGCGGTTCTGCAATCGGGCGAAAGGATAAAGATCACCGTTTACGGCGAGGAGGCGCTGACCGGCGAATATGACATCAATCCAAGTGGTTATGTGTCTATGCCCTTGATCGGTGCAATCAAGGCGGCGGGGCGTTCGCAGGCGGAGTTCGCACGAGACGTCGCGAGTAGATTTAGTCGTGGTGGGTTCCTGCAGGACCCCCACGTTACCGTAGCAGTCGTCCAATTCAAACCGTTCTATGTGTTGGGGGAAGCAATTAATCCCGGCGAGTACCCGTTCAGAAGCGGTCTTACCGTGCACACGGCGGTCGCAATGGCGGGCGGATTCACCTATCGAGCCAGCAAGTCTCTTGTCCTCATCCGACACACCGGAGACGAGGTGTGGAAGGAATATCCCCTGACGGAAGCCGTTCCCATCGCGCCTGGAGATTTGATTCGAGTGCCCGAAAGATATTTCTAGGCCGTGCTGGGCCTGGTTCGCCCTCAACTCCGAGGCGTGATAAGCGGGTCTCGATATTCCATGCTTCAGGATTCAATTCGATCGAGAAAGTTTGCTACGCGCCTAGCTTTTAGTGTGCTCTTTTTGATCGCGTGGATTCCGCTGGCTTTTGCCCAAGAGCCACCTTTGGATGTTGCGGGGAACGGCAGGCTCCCGGCGAGGGACCCGGATGCGATCGCTGTCAATGGGTGGTTGCTCTATCCAACGCTGCGTATCTATTCTCTCTATTCGGATAATCTGTTCCTGAGCCCGCAACGTCCGATCGCTGCGGCAGCAGTAGGCGTAACGCCGAGTATGTCGGCCGTATGGAGCAACGGAATTCATACGACGACGCTTTATGGGAATATCGACCGGCAAGCTTATCCCACCGATAATGATATCAATACCTTGGACGGGCGTGCGGGCTTTACCCAACGGTATGAGGCCCTGCGAGATCTGATTTTCACCGTCAACGGGAACTACACCCACACAACGCTGACTACCGGTCTGCAGAGTTCAATTCAGACTGCGGCGGTAGCGCCGACAACCACGCTGTTGCCAAATGGTAATACGCAATTGCCTAACGGGACAATTCTATCACCCACAGGACAGATAGTCGGACAGGCCAATCCCGCGTTTGGCGGCAACGTGCCGCTGCTGGTAAATCCCTCCGATCAAGTCGCGGGCACATTCTCCGTCGAAAAAATCTTCAACCGCGGCATGCTGAACTTGAGCGGCACGGTCAACCGCACCGAATATCAAAATACTCTGACTTTACCGAATACCAGCAGCAGAAGTTTTACGGAAAGCGCCGGAGTTTGGCTTGGTCCAGTGTTCTATGCCTATTCCAACGGCTCGATCGGGACCGTTGTGACGGATGCAACAAACGTAGCGAGCGCAACAATCCCAACAAACACCTCGACCACGTCATACCGAATTATCGGCGGATTAGGCACGCGCCAGTTCGGCCTGTTTCGCGGCTCCCTGTATTTTGGACATCAAGGCTCCGGGGGCGGCAGCACAACAGCTGGAGGCGAGGTGTATGGCGGAGCGCTCTCCTATTATCCAACCCCCAGATGGACGCTCACTGGGTCGGTCGACGAAACGGTAAACATCGCGTCACAGGGATCGGCAACGAATCTGGCGCTGACCCTTCCGGCATTCAGCCCCGTACAAGTCGCATTGGGCACTTCAACGCGTATTACTTCCGCTTCATTACAATCCGGCTACGAGATCACACCGCTGTGGTTCGCGAATTGCCAATTGGGGTACAATCGAATCCAATATTCCGGCAGCCCAAGACTTGATAACGCCTGGGTGCTTGACACGACTCTCCGATACGACATCTGGCGGAACATGTCGCTCACGTGGGAGTATCGCTATAGAACCATCCAGTCCAACGCGCCTCTAACGAGCGCTACCAGCAACTACGTCACGATGGGCACAACATACAAATTCTAATGCGGCTGGTTGGAGTGGGGCGTCCCGATTTTCTCAGCGGATGTTTCGAGTTGCAAATGGCAGTGAGCCGCGATCGGTCGAGGGACGCCTGGTGCAGCAAAATCCTTCGGCCAATGCTGGGTGCGATGTCATCGTCGAAGAGCGCCCAGCAACCGCCGGCTCGATATTTCCAGCGGCAATGATGACCTGCGCGAAGCCGGCCGGTTCGTCCTGACGGCATTGGACCAATCCGGCAAGGCGGCCTTCGCCACGAGCGCCGCCGAATCCCATGAAGCACTTAGCGGCAAGCGTCTTACATCGTGATTACTCGCCGTGTGTATCGCATGCGAGCTTCGGCGCATGGTCCTTCAAACGGCCGAAAAATGATCCACACCGGAGCAAATCCGACACCCGGCGTCGGATATTGCGGCGCAGTCGCTCAACAATAGGCATATCCCGCCTCGGATTCGGGCACCTTGTTGAGAACAAAGCGAACCACGTCTGTCGTCTGTAGATGCTTGTTGCATTCCTCAATTTCCGAGATCGTCGAAGTGCCTACGGCCGCGACGAGCAAAACGCAATCCACCTGCGGCAGGATCGTAATTACATCGTGGCCGGTGAGCAGCGGAGGCAGATCAAGGATTATGATCCGAGACGGCCCATGTCCGGTAATATCGTGCAGAAGATTCTTCATTGCACTGGAGCCAACCAAATCGGATGAATCTGATGTCGACGCAGTCGGCAGAACTTCCAGTCGGCTACCACCTGCGCGTGCGCAGATAATCGCCCTGTCCACATCTATACGTCCCTCAATGACACCAAGAACGCCTTCTCGGCACTTCAGGCCCAAACTGCCTGCGACCTGAGCTTTTCGAAGGTCCAGGTCCGCCAAAAGCACCTGCCGCTCAGGTTGCCGCGCCATGCTGAGAGCCAGGTTGATGGCAGTCAGAGTTTTTCCGCAGTTCGGTGTTGGAGACGTAACAGCCAGAGTTTTCCAGCCCTTGAGGTCCATCGACCGCAACACTTCGGTCCGCAGCATATCAAAGTGCCTTGAATGTAGGTCCTTTCCATCATAAGCGACTATGCGCTTGGAGTGCAGGTGCGCAAGATCGAGTTCGATTTCTTCAGCCCGCTCCTTCGGCTCGTTGGTATCGCCAAAACTGCGCCTGTTCGGCTGCAGCGAAGGCTCAAAGCCAACACCGCCATGCTGCTGCGGGCGTCCTTTGGCGCGCTCAACTGCTTGCCGGATGTTTTCCATTCGATCTCTCCAACGCCACAAGGGCGACTTCTAATGCGCGATCTCTCAACAGCTATCGGTCGGCCGTGCGAAAGCCAACTGCGGCCTTGTCAATCAGGGACAAATCGATCGGCAAATGTAAAACAGCGGCCGTTGCCAATCCGCCCAACACCGCCACGAGTAAAACTACACTCACAACCCCAAATATGATTTTCAATCGCGCTCGGGTAATATCGGCGCGCGTTGTCATATATGGAACGGTGACGATGAGGTGACGCGCGACCACTCCAGTCAGCTGGTGGCGGCTGCGTATCGTCCCGTCAAGAAGCTCGATCGCGATGACGGTGCCAATACCCATCATTGCGGCGGCAGCAAAGGCGATTCCGACCAACTTAAGCCTGTTCGACTTGATCGGTTTTTGCGGGAGGGGGGGCGATTCGATTACCTGCAAGCGTTCAGATTGCTGATCTCGATCCAATCTTTCACCGAGACGCGCGGTCGCAAGTTTGCCATTGGCTTCGGCAAGTCGCGTCTCGAGAGCTTCCCTTTGCCGCTTGAGAGCCTCAATGTCATCCGCTTGTGTCGATTGAGCTTTTGCTGGAGATTGTGTCGATTGCGTTAGAGTTTTTTCCATCGTGGCTATTCGTTTCTTCAGCGCAGTCACGACGGGATGCGCATCCGAATATACCGATGTCTTTTGAATGAGTTCCGCTCTGAGCGCAGCCAGTGCGGTCAATTGCGACTTCTCCTGCTCGGGAATTTCAGGAACCGCTTCGCGTGGCCGGCGCGCGATTTCAAGTATCTGCGCTTGTGTGGACTCCAGCTTGTCTTCGATGTCCTTAGTTTCGCTCGTCAATATCTTGACCGCCTCCGTCGCGCGACTGGTCCGCGAACGTGCGTCCTCGTTGACTATCAGCGTGACAAACTCGCTCGCCACCCTCATGGCGAGTTCGGGTATTCCGTATTCGAAGCCGACCGTAAACGCAATTGTGGGGGTGCCTTGCCGCGGTGGCCCATCGACCTCTGAAGGCTTGATCTGAACACTTTGGCGCATCAGGTCGAGAATTCCGGGCTGTTGGGGAAACAACCCGAACTTGTTGGCGATCGAAAGAAGATTGTCCCTGGTCATAATGCGCTGCTGGATGAGTTGGATTCGCTCACTAGCGGTGGCCGTGACGATGGGGCGGACGAGATCTGGGGCAATCACCTGAGATTCCACCAGTATCTTTCCCTCAGATAAATAACTTGGCTTCTGAATCGCCGCAAAATACAGGCCAAGAATTGAAATCAGTCCGAACGGGACCAAGAAGTAAAAGAAACGCCTCTTAAGTATATCGATATAATAACTAAAATTGAGGCTCTGAGCTTGATCCTCGCCAAAGGCGGGTTCACTGGAGCGATAGGAATCATTTGAGCCAAGTGTTTGAAGCACTGCGGTTACCTCGGTCGGATTAAATCGCGCCCCCCTTAAACCGCCGCTCCGTTAAAAAAGAGCTAGCCAAAACCCAGCCACCCAAGCCTTCTATAGATTGTCTACGCCTCAAGTACAAGGAGAAATCTATCAATGATTAACGCGACATAGGTCTCGGTCGGCACGTGGCCGAGTGGCGGCGATGGGGCGCATCCATCGTGATCTAGCGGCCAATCTTGAACCCCGTCGGAACATTACTATAATTTGCGTTGCTTTAACATTAACTGGTTCCAGGTTTTGATCGCCACGAATCTTAATCAACGTACCCGCAAAGGTTTCCCTTCAGGATGCTTTTCGTCTATTCGTCTGCGTTGCGCAGTCATATCGCATTCTTCAAGGTCTTCCGATGTATGAGGCGTTTTACAGACTTCGAGAGAAACCGTTCTCAATCCTGCCAGATCCAGATTTGATCTACTGGTGCCAAAACCACAGACTGGCGTTCGCCATGCTGGAGTTTGGCGTAATGAACAGCGCCGGCTTTACTGTAATCACTGGCGAGATCGGCTGCGGCAAAACGACGCTTGTACGCTATCTTTTGCGAAAGCTGGACGATCACGTCACGGCATGCCTGATTTCCAATACGCCGCGCAGTCAGGATGGGTTGCTGGCGTGGGTTATGATGTCCTTGAACCAACCCTTCGAAGGTTCCTATCCGGCATTGTTCAAACAATTCCAGCGGTTCCTGCATGATCAATTTTCAAGGGGGCGCCGGACGATATTGATAGTCGACGAGGCGCAGAACTTGGGTATGGAGGCACTCGAAGAGCTTCGAATGCTGTCTAACGTCAACACTGACAAGCAGCAGTTTTTGCAAATTATACTCGTCGGCCAGCCGCAGTTGAAAGACCTGCTTCGCGCGCCTCAACTGCTGCAGTTTGCGCAACGGGTGTCATCGGATTTTCACCTCAGGCCCATGAATGCTGATGAAGTCAGCGAATACATCGACTTTCGTCTGAGAGCTGTAGGATCTCACTCCGAGTTGTTTACGGCGGACGCGTGCAAGATCATCGCCGATACCAGCCGAGGGATTCCGCGCACGATCAATATCCTTTGTGACACCGCGTTGGTTTACGGATTCGCCGCCGGGGTAGACCAAATAACGGCAGAACTCGTCGACACCGTAATCCAAAACAAGGCACAGTTCGGCGTGCTTCCTTTTGGCCTGCAGGCCGTTTAGTGGAGTCGTTAGGCCGCGCAAGAATGCGAGTACTGCAGGCAATCAGGAGTCGGCACCGCCGGCACGGAATTCAATTAACAAGCACAGGGCGCCAATGACGTGAATTCTTGCGGTATTTGGCGCGAAATCGCTTATTCTGACCGTCGCGGGATAGCGCCCAAGCTTCTCGGACGATAACCATGCTCATTGAAAAATTCCGCCCAGGCGCCGCGCAACATCTAAAGGATGCTGAGAAATTTCGGTGTTGGCTAGGGTTCAGTCTAGGGTCAGCTTGTAGTAAATGCATCACATACATTAGTCTCGCGCCGCACGCTGCAATCTGAGAAGTGTGGTGCAGATACTTCGCGACCGGTACCATGGGCAGGGTGAAACACTTTTGAGTAGGCGTCTGTCCGTGCTTTTGGCGTCGGCCGCGTTCGGTGGCACCATTGCGGCTGTTCGCCATCTAGGGGCGAATAAAACCGACGTCCGCGTTGTGTCGAGCCATCGTCTTGGAGCGGCGGCGTGGTCACGTCACGTCGCCGCTGTCTTTTCGGCGCCGCCCGAGGGCGAAAGCCAACGGTTCCTCGAGCGGTTGCTTGAGATTGGGGCCGCCAATCCGGGCCAGGTTCTGCTGCCGACATCAGACGAGACCGCGTGGTTGTATACCGAGAACGCAGCCGAGCTCGGACGATACTTCTGCCTCCTTCAGCCCTCGACCGCGACACTCCTGAACATCCTCGATAAGAAGCTGTTTGCGGACGCCGCGACCAGAGCTGGGCTCGACGTCTTGCCGAGCTGGGATCCGCGAAGCATCGACGATGTCGCCGCGCTCGCGCCGATCTTGCCCTATCCGATCCTGATCAAGCCACGCACGCATGTCCACCGCCTCCGCAACGACAAAGGGGTCGTTGTTTATTCGGCAATAGAGTTGATCGATCAGTATCAACGTTTTGTTGATCGTGAGCAGGCTCGGGCCGCTGATAACTCTGTAGTGCCCGATGCCAGCCTGCCCATCTTGCAGCAGTTTGTCCGCGTGGGGAGCGAAGGCGTCCATTCGGTGACGGGCTTTATAGACCGGACGGGCGAACTGTTCGTTACGCGCTGCGCAACCAAGGTGTTTCAGCGATCCCAACCCGTGGGAGTTGGAGTTTGCTTTGAATCACGACCGTCTTCTCCTGCGCTCTCAGATGCCGTTCGCCGGCTCTGTCGAACGCTCGGCTACTTCGGCATCTTCGAAGTCGAATTTCTCTGGTTCGATGGGCGCTGGGCGGTTATCGATTTCAACCCGCGCCTGTTTAATCAGATCGGGATGGACATCCGCCGAGGCATGCCGCTTCCGCTCCTCGCCTGCCTCGATGCTGCTGGGGAGACCGCGTTGTTGCGCGATGCGGTTGCGAAGGCACAGGAGGAAGACGACGAACAAACGGTCTTTTGCGACCGGTTCACGCTCCGTGCAATCCTTCTTGCCAAGACCGCCACCGGACAGATATCGGGTGCGGATCGTGCATATTGGCGCGCGTGGATGAAGCAGCACGCCGCTAATACCGTCGATTTCACCGCCGACAACAGCGACCCCATCCCAGGGGTTGTCCACGCACTCTCGGAAATCTATCTGGGCCTCAAATCCTTTCCGCGCTTCGTGCGCTCGACGCGGCGTGGTTTACCTTCGACGCCAAACGCGCTTACACAGGAGCCGTCGTGAGCAGGGTCGCCGTCGCAATCATCGGGGCGGGACCCTATGGTCTTTCGCTCGCCGCCCATCTTGCGGCGCGGAACGTAGAACATCGTCTCTTCGGTCGCCCGATGCAGTTCTGGTCGGACGTGGCTGAGGCCGGCGGCGGACGCTACCTGAGGACCTATTGCTTCGGGACCAATATTTCGACGCCCAATCGCGGCTTTTCCTTCGCCGACTACAGCAGCCCACGCGGTCTGGAGACGTTTGAGCCATGTTCCATCGGCGATTTCGCCGCCTATGGGCATTGGTTCCAGCAGGCGAATGTGCCCTGGGTTGAGCCAGTTGATGTCGCGCACGTAGCGGGTCAGGCCAAGCGCTTCAAGGTCACGCTTGCCGACGGCCAACATCTTGTCGCGGATCGCGTGATTGTCGCGATCGGGCTGAGTTGCTTTGCTTATGTTCCGTCCGCGATAGCTTCGCTGCCGCCGCCTCTTGCCCTTCACACGTCGCAGATCACGAACTTTGCCGCCTTTAAGGGACGGGATGTCGCCGTTGTCGGAGCAGGTCAATCGGCGCTCGAGGCGGCGGCCATACTGCACGAGGCCGGCGCACGGCCGCAACTTCTGGTGCGTGAGGGCACGATAGGCTGGATGAACCGCGTCCCGCACTCGCGCAGCCTGTGGCGACGGTTACGTTCGCCCATTTCGTCGCTCGGAAGCGGACCCAAGGCCTGGGCTCTTGCTCATTTCCCGGGTGCGCTGCACCGCCTGCCGGCCGAATGGCGATCCCGTTTGGTCGAGAATCATTTGCCGCCTGGAGGGGCGTGGTGGCTTCGGGAGCGGATTGAGGATCAAGTGCCCGTCCATATCGCGACAACAATCGATGAGGCGCGCGAGGTAAACGGTCGCGCGGCTCTTCGGCTACGCGTTGGAAACAACGGGAGCGTGCGCCAGCTCATCGTCGATCATGTCGTTGCGGGCACGGGCTATGATATCGATGTCGAGCGCCTCGCTTTCCTGGATCCGAGCCTGCGGTCCGAAATCCAGCGCCTTGGGCGCGCCCCAGCGCTGAACGCCAATTTCGGGACGTCGGTGCCCGGGTTGGGCGTCATCGGCCCAGCATCTGCATTGAGCTTTGGCCCGCTCTTTCGCTTCGTAGCGGGATCCGAATACACCGCTCTGGTTGTTTCAGCGCATCTGGCGTCGCAGGCCTTGCCAACGCCATGACTGATCTCGCAGGGATGATTGCGCCTTAAATGGCGTCGAAGACCCAATAGTGATACGGCGCATAGGCATCCAGAAAGAACGGCGTCACGCCGTGTGCACGCATACGAAATCGCGCCGAACCCTCGATCACCGTGGCTGCGGCGCGTAACGCGTCCGGCATGGTTCCCGAAAGCACAAGGCACAACGGATTATTGTTGGCCTCTCGGGCCTTGACGAGAACGGGTACAAATCTCTCCCATATTTCGGCGTTGAAGGGATTAAAGGAATAGATCAGCAGCGGCATGTCTGACGGCAATACAACTGCACTAGCATCCGCATTGACGATGGACCATTTGGCAGGTCTTCGGCCAGAAAAATGGACAAGATTCTGTTCCGCGACCTGACAGATAAGGGGCGCAAACTCAATTCCGAGAATCGTGTCAAACCCTTGCAAGGCGGCTAACATTAGAACGCGACCTTTTCCGCAACCGACATCAACAAACCTGAATCCCTTCCAATCAGTCGGGAAAAAAGCCGAGAGAATCGCGTACGCGCTCGGAGACGTGGAGACGGAAGAGTATCCGCCGTCCTTGTTTGACCCGACAACGTCTATATCGATCAGATCGATCTGGCCCGAGGTATCGACGCCGTACTTGCGGTCCCACCGCGCACCGAGAAACGAACACACGTGATAGCGAAGTTGGCGCTTTATAAATTCTGACGTTCCCCGGATCCCGGCCGCCCGCACCTTTGCGAACAGCCCGCTGATCCCGTTCTGCTGCAGAAATTCAATCGATCGCCTTTTTCTCGATGCCCAGCGATCCACGGCCTGCAATTGAGCGCCCAGGTCTTCTTCAGCCATGATCCTTCTTCCTAAAAAATATCTTGGCCACGTAACAACAATAAGGTCAAGCTAGTGAGCCTGTGACAAGGCCGACGCCGCAGCAGGAATCTTGGCGTCGCTTGGGGGACAAAGCCCCGTTCGCAAGCCGTGAAGCTACAGCATGATATTGACACCAGCGATCAGCAATGCAGACAATTCGCTGCAGTCTCGCATCGTGACAACTTCATAGGGGGTACGCATGACATGCTTCGAAGCCTACGGGTTTGCCGTGATCGGGGCAGGCCAACCGGCGGCCGCGCGGCTCTGCTAGCAGCATGACGGTTTCAGCGCCTCCTATTATCTTTCTACCCGGTTCAGGCGGTGGTACGCCGGACTTTAGCGTGTTCAGAGCGGGCCCCAATGATATGACCAGTTTTGAGCCGATTGCTTATCCCGATTGGCGACGCAGTGCTGCGGAGGGTTTCTCGGCAGAAGCTCTCATTGTGGAGTTAGTGGCGGAGATCTTGACGAGGGTTCCGCGGGGACCCATTCACATTGTTGGTCTTTCGATCGGCGGGCACTTCGGGTATGCCGCTGCGCTTCGACTTCAGGCAATGGGACGGGAAATCGCGGGTCTCTGCGCGATTGACTCGTTCATGATCATATCGGCCGAGCCGTCGGCCGGTTGGCAGGGCCGTGCTCTAGCAGAGGGTCTAGAATTGTTGCGCGGGGGACGCTTGAGCGACTTCACCCGCTTTGTACGATCGAAATTCTGGCGGGCGCTGCTTAGACTTGCCGGGGATCATTTGCCGAGGTTGTTCCAAGCATTTTCGTCGTCCGGCAAGCTGCCTTCGGTTTCTGGATTGGATCCGATTCTCGAAAAAGAATTGACGATGCGCTTGTTGGTCCGGGAAACGGCACCCTGGATCGCGTCGCTTGATCGAGAGCCAGTGGTGCTAAAGGCGCCGACAGTTTTGCTCCGGACCGGAGTCACTGCCGGCGATGACGACGCGTGGCGGCGCCGATGTCCGAATATCGAGATCTTCGAAATCAGAGGTCAGCACCATACCCTTTTTGAGGCTGAAAACATCGGCTCATTGCGCGAGGCCTTTCTCACTGCGACACGTGATTGGCGAAGGTGAGCACCGCGGAATTAGAGCCTTTTTCCGTTTCGATGGAATCGAAACGGTCCTAAACTAGTACAGCCGCCAAGCCGCTCGAGGCGCCTGCGCCGTTGAAGCTCTTCATAGAGGTGGGAATGCCGAGGGCAACGGGTTTGGTTTGCGCGGGCTGGCGAGGTGGGGCATCATTTTATTCATCACGGCGTAAACGTGCGGCTTATTCATCATCGTGCCGTGATCTTGATCCCCATGAACAAAATGAACGTCAAGGCCCTCCATCGCCCTTACGTGCCAGCCAAGAGTCTGATCTTTTAACTTTCTTTCGAAGGAATCGTCTGTGCGGATGAGCATAAATCGCTTTGGATATGGCTTCGGAACGAAGGATTTTAGAACGACAATGGACTCGGCCTGTTGCATGCCTTTCGGAACAGGCTGGCTTGCCGTTCGAAAAACCCGTCTGGCTACTCGCCAACTGAACAATTTTACTCGCTTAGAGATAGCCTTCCGCACCACTGCAACGGTATCAGAAAAGTTCCCTTGAATCAGGCTGCGTGCGTTTTTGTTCAATCGATCCACAATATGCAAAAGTCGAAATTGAACTAGTTCGCCCCGCGTGAGATTACTTTCGTATCCCGGATGCCAAGTGTCGAAGAGAGCCAAGAACGATACCTCCTCGCCTTCACTTAACAGCAGTCTAGCTATTTCGTACGCAACGAGACCGGCCTTGGAATATCCGCACAATTGGTAAGGGCCGTGCGCTTGAATCTTGCGAAGCTGTTCAAGAAAAGTTAGAGCAAGTTGCTCTACGGTTGGAAAATTTGATGCCCCATCCAATCCAGTGAAATAGAAATCGTACAGCGGCTGATCTTCCGGCAAGATGTCAGCGAATTCGCTAGAACCGGGCGGACCGGGAAAAATACAAAATAGGGGAGGTCTTTCGCCGGACGTTCGGACGGGTACAAGATGCGAACGACGGCTCGCTGAATTGCCATCTTCAGCACCTGCAGGATTTAGAGGCAGCCTTGCAAGCTGCGAGCAGGAAAGGGAGGCTTCTGAAAGCGCCTGACTACACCCTGTCAATTTGCTGTTTTCGCTTATCCGATTTCGATGCATAGCGAAGTTGCTTATGTTCATAGAGAATCATCCAAAACTTTCACACTCAACGCCATCGAATAAGGTGTGCTCTCGTCGTCCAATCGGCTCGCCATCTGCCTATAAGTTTATGTCCTTGGTGTTATCGATATCTACTTACCTAGAGCTGCCGATTTTACTGCCGACAACGTTTTCCGACATGGGATCCAAACGTCCATCGCGTCCGCTTTGAAAGCATCCAGGCGAGGATGAGCGCCGGGAGGGCTAGGCTGTGCGCCTATCTTCCGCAAGTAATGGTTAAAGCCGCGCGTCCTGCTGATTTTGCGTGCCGCCAAAGTTTCGAAGAAGAACGAGTAGGAGATAGAAATATCTCCGTTTGTCTCTACCCAGTGAGGCGCATTTTGCGGCTGGTGGAGGCCCTTGCCGGCGGAGAGCTTGAATACGTGCTCCAGCTTGGGGTCGCGTCTATTCAATTCCACCTGTGCTATGTCCACCATTCCGCGAAAATAGAACTGTTCCATTTCAGGCTCGGTCAGTGCCGACGGAGGATAGAGGTGGTAAATCTTTTCGCCGGCGATCTGGAAGAAGAATACGGCGGAGGGGTCGAAGTGGAAGGGAGTCAGGGTTTTCGCGGATGTCAGGAAGATCGACGATTCCAAACGCATGATGCGGTCAGTCTTTAGTCCTCCTGATAACGAGACGACCTGCTCGGTCAGTCCGTCCAAGAGTTCTTGGAATCTTGAATCATAGTCTTGCGGGCGCTTCAGAAGTATCCGAACGGATTCGGTTTTCAGGCGGTCTATGGCCTGGGATGGATTTAGGTTGGCCGACTTTACCGAACGAAACTTTTGGTCGGGAGCAGACGCGCTCGACGCAACCATATAGTCGGAATCATGCCCTTGGTATTTTTCCGCCAGAGTTCGGAGCGAGTCCAGACCGAAAAGATCCAGTGTGCTAAGATTGTGATCGAAGCCGATCGGCTCGCGATTGAACGATCGGTCCAAGGCCTGGGGAGCCAATTCAAGTCGGCCCATGTACGAATTATTTTTCATCGCCGAAAACCCCATTTAATTAAACTCGAGGCTCTGATTAGGAAAATATACGAATAATCGTCCCGAATGTCGATGCTGCGATATCTTGGTTAAGGCCAAGAAGGCTCGTTGAGCTCAGGAGGCGCTGGTGCCGTGGTCCGCCGTCGGTCGGTCTCCGAACTATTAACCTATCCAATTTGGCCAACGGCGTCAGCTTTTACACCTTCTGGCAAAACGACAGCGAACCCTAATTCCAGATCCGGTCGCCTCGATGCCCCCTGCGAATTATCCTCCGGGCGGCTAGCGCACAGCTCATCGCGAATGACTTCGCAGCGTCCCGGGTGTGATGCAAGCCCGGTAGTGACGGCTTCAGACCAAGTTTGCGAAGGTAATAATTTGAACGGTAAAGATTAGCCCTCATTGAATCCAGAAATTGGAAGTTTACGCTCAGGGATACCGAAATATTGTCGTCATTCTGCACCCAATGCGGAAAGTTGACAGGGATGTGAACGCCGCTTCCTGGCGTCATTTTGTAGGACGTCGCGCGGTCTTGATATTCGGGCCGGAACACCGGAGCATTATTATCGACAGCCCAGAAACGTTCGATCTCTTCCTCTGGAAGTAAATCTCTATCCTCACGATCGAACACGTGAATAGTTTTCGTACCCCTAATCTGAAGCAGAAAATTGCATTCTCGATCGATGTGATACGGTGTCACGCGCTTGGGTGACGTCACGAATATTAGGATGTCCTCCTGCCGAATATGGGCATCGACGCAGTTCCCCGTGATTTCCTTGATCTCCTTGAGGCCGCGGTCAAACAGCTCCCTGTACTCGGGATCGCGTTGAGTGTGCCTGAAGAGAAACCAGGCATCGGAGCTTTCGAGCTGCTGCATCGCCTCGACGGCCGAAAATTTTGCCTCCGGGATTTGATCCCAACGCTGGCCGGTTCGGACTTGGCCCATGTCGAAGTAAAGGTCATCGGGGCGCGATCTTATCGTTCGTTCCGCAAGCTCCAACAGCTTCGGGAGCTGAAAAAGCGGATGTGACGAGAGCCGGTGTGAAACCTCAAAACTTTGCCGATTAAATTTCTCTCCGGCCACGTTCGGATCGGTTGAAATCCAGCGCGGCTCACTCTGAAAATCGGATCCAATTGCAACTTTATCCAACATGGCTTCCTCCGAAGAAGACTAAAAATTGCGCAATCTTACTTTCGAACGAGTTCGGAATCAACGTCGCCCAAGCTTGGCGGCTCCGGGACAGAGCCATCAACGTTTGGACCTTCGGCGCCACAGCACGGTTAGGCAAAAACTTCCAGGCCAATCTAGCCGGGCGAAATGGGGGAAAGCAGGTATTCCAACTCGCTAAGGCGGAAGTTTCTCTTTGTCGCGCGCGTTACACCGGTGAATATCAGCTTCGCTCCTCGGCTCTTGAGCTCCTTGCGCAACATGATCAGAAGCCCGAAAAACCGGGCGTCAATCAGGCTAGCGTTCGATAGATCGATGATGATGGATTGCTTGTTAGTTAGCGCCTCTTGGAAACATGCTGTGGCCTTCGGGACGTGCAACTCGGAAGCTGCGCCGCATAGGCTGATCAAGATCGATTGATCATCGTGGGTTTTCTTGATCAGCAGGTCTTGTTGGTGTTTGCGCCTGAACTGATGCCATCGTGTCATGACCGCCAATGGCATAACGCGAGTTAACAGCAAACGCAGCAGTACAAGACCGTCATTCCGATAGCGTTTCCAGAGATGGTGCTCCTCTTTGATGCGCCACAACCACTCCAAGCCCCAGGTGCGCAGCATTGGGGGGGCCCGTTTAACAATTCCTGCCTGAAAATTGATCGCAGCGCCCAAATGGGCGCGTATTGGTATCGTCAGACGAGCATGGTTCCGTTGCAACCACAGCTGACCCTTTTTCGCCCCCAAAGATACAGCCAAAAAATCTGCACCGCTGGAATTTACCGCGTCGATAATATGATCGTCGCTCATTTCGCTGACTTCGCAGAAGCCGGGATCCATCGTTCCCACGCATTTCAAGCCACCCGGTACTGCGTTAAGTTTATTGGCAGCCGTCTCGGCGACGCCTTTCGCGCCTCCGAACAGGAAGATGCCAAGTCGACGCGTCCCCTTTCCCCGGGCTTGGAGGCGATCAAGCAGGTCAGCACCCGCCGCTCTCTCGGTGATGGGTAAACCGAGAAGCCGGGCGATCCAGACAATCGGCGTGCCGTCCGGGGGACAAAGATCGCTGTCCAACAGCGTCTCCCTGAATTCCTGATCCGACAGGCTGTTCACCAGGAAGTTGAGGTTCGGGGTTGAGATGAGAAAAACCGAGCGGTTGGCCGCAGCGGCCTCAGTTCTCTGCACGACCGTTGCCACGTTGATCGCGTCAATCGGCATACCCAGGACGCAATAGACCGAACGGGTAAGGTCGGATTGCGAAGTCGCATCTGCGAGCGCCGGGTCGAAGGCCGGTTTTGGTGCAGTCACGTCAGCTTCCTTGTACAACGCATGGCGGCGTGGTCGCGCCTGCGACACGGAATTATTTTGGTCGATCGCCATTTCGAAATCGGCCATCAAACTGTTGCCCGATAAAACTGTCGCCCGATAAGGAGTATTTGCCGCACTATCATAAGCCCGTACGTTTTATGCACCTGCTTATAGTCGGCTTTGAGTGATGTTTCCAATGGATGCTGTCGTGACTATACAGTTCCTTTGTGATTATTTGGGGGGTATTTGGCCAATTCTTTTATGGTTTCCGGAGGCGGCATGGAGGCATGCGGGCTCCGACAGCCAGCCAAATTCGGTAGTTATTCGAGCCGCTTGTCACAGCAAACACGTCGTGCCTGAATCGCCCCGCAAACGATTTAAGGTCAACCCGTTGCCGCGGACGATATTAACAACGTCTCTTTAGGGTAAATCTAATTAATTGCTGCGCGGAGCGGCTTCGAAAATTCAGCGGCCGACGAAGTTGCGGCGCCGAAGTTCCGCGGCAACAAGTTTCGCCATCGTCGTGTTCCCCGCGGCGCTGTAGTGGCCACCACAGGGTACGGGCGAAGTGAGCAGTCCAAATCCAGAGCGCGCGTTAGTATAGAACTCGCACGCGGACCGGCCTGCGAGGTCGTCGATCATCGCCTGGCCGGGATCGAAAACTTCGATGCCTTTGGCCTGCAGAGCCGCAACGAGTGGTGCGTATTCAAATTCGCCGTAATTCGCCTTTTCACGAAAGCTGTGGGAGAGCGGAAGCATGACGATAAGGGGGCGCTGACCCCGAGCCTTGGCCAAGTCGGCAAAGGCCTGGCATATAGCGGCGATCAATTGCAACGCGCCCGAGGGATGATCCGCGGAATATAGACTACTCCACGCGGCTCGTCGCACGAGAATGTTATGCAGGCGCGGCATGAGCGCGACCCGCGCGAGGGTCATGGTGTAGGGAAAGTGGAGAGTAACCGGCCCGTCGCGTGTGTCCGGCAAGAAGTAGGAATGCGGTAGCGTCTGTGCCGGGTTCCGGTTCATGGCAATAAAACCTTCCCTGTCGAGGCGCGGTCGAGGCAGCCATTTGAGCTGACCGGCCGAATCAAGCAGGAATCGACCCTTCAGGGCAGTCGGCTCGAGTGCAGACCCCAGCAAGCCGTCATACTGATTGATGTTATCCTCCACGTTGTTCGGATTTATTCCGAGTAACGCGATAGGCGAGGCATCATGAACCTGACGAAAGCGCAAATAGGCTTGGTCGGTGCCGTAGTTGCCGACCGCGTAGTTGGTCACGCGGCAGCCTAACAAGTGCGAAAGCTGCTCAATCCAGCCCTTGTCGTTTGCGACATCAGCACCACCAACGTATGAGTCGCCATAGGCGGATCCGCAGGAATGTCTGTTATCGGGGAATTCGGAATTGTTTTTGGCGCCCGACACGCGGTAGCCGCCAATTTCATCATCCGCGACCGATGCAAGGGCATCCCAGTTTTTGCGCGCCTGCTCAAGGTCTGGATTCCAGATCAACGGCGCCACTAGAAACCGGCAGATGAGAGCCGCGCCGCTCTCGACGATTGCGACCACAAGCAACACGAGCATTAGTCGACGCCAAATTCGACCGGAACGTTTAGTCATCGACCCGAACCGTGGTTGCGGATGAACAGGTCAATGCATTTCAAAATAGCAAAGTATAAAATACGTCTATGCTTAGGGGGAGAAAGTAACGGGTATATGATCGATGGCACAACTTTAACCTGTGTAATAGGTTGCGGGGACGTTTGTGCTAGATCAACCTTGTCCCTTAGGACACTAAATGAGCCGCGATTTTAAATCGCTACCGCTGCAGGGACAAATTAAAAAATTTACATGCTACCGAAAAGTGTGGTATTCTTCAATTGTTTCAATAACCTGGGGTGTCTTAATTTTAAATTTGAGGCGGCCAAATCGCGGCTAGCAGATAAATAGCTGAAAGAGACAGATGTTAGTTCTGCACGCATGATTGATCCAAATTTCCATGGTGTCCTTTACCGTAGGGGTTAACCAGGGTCCGAAATAGTGCATCTTCTCGACGGGCGAAAGGCTGACAAGACCACAATTCGCTTGGTATAGTTTTGTGAAAAGGGCGGCCGTGGTTTGCAGAACCGTTTGGGTGAGAGCCACGAGACCGTCATAGCAGTCCCCCGAATTTAGTTGGATTGCAGAGGGGTAGTGACCGATGACGCCAGCGGACGTTAGTTTGCTCGTCGCGAGATGGAATCCGCACCCGGTGGCGTCCCTCCAGTGCGAGACGATAGGCCGCTCCTTCGAGCGGCAGGTTGAGAGTACGCCTGACGGAATTGCGATCCAGCTCGGCTGCGATTGCATGACTTACCGCGAGCTCGATCGGCGCTCGAACCAACTTGCTCGAACCCTGATGAGTTACGGTCTCAAGCCGGATTCGCTGGTGGCCGTTTGCTTCGAGCGCTCGCTCGAAATGATTGTATCGATGCTTGCAATTCTCAAGGCGGGCGCCGGATATCTCCCGATTGATCCGTCATATCCTTCCGAACGAATCCAGTTGATCCTGGAGGATGCAAATCCATCGGTCATTTTGACCCAACGAGCGTTAGCCGCAAAGCTGCAGCAGGCCTCTGTACCGATCCTCTGCGTCGACGAAGAGCGAGTTTCGATCGCGAAGGAAGACCCCGGCAGGTTAGCAAGCGTCGCGTGCGTGGATGATCTCGCATATGTAATCTACACTTCGGGGTCTACAGGGAAACCGAAAGGCGTGATGGTAACCCATCACAATGTTGGCCGCTTGTTGAAGTCGACCGAGTCCTGGTTCAAGTTCGACTCGACCGACGTGTGGACCCTGTTTCACTCCTCTGCATTTGATTTCTCGGTTTGGGAAATCTGGGGCTGCCTGCTCACCGGCGGGCGCCTTATTTGCGTGCCTTACTGGGTCGCGCGTTCACCACGAGATTTTTACGGGCTGCTTGCGAAGGAGCAGGTTACGGTATTGAATCAGACGCCGGCCGCCTTTTATCAAATCATTCAGGTTGAAGATTCAGGATTGGTTGAACCGCTGGCGCTCCGTTACGTCATTTTCGGCGGGGAGGCCCTCAATTTCGTAAATCTGCGTCCCTGGTTCGATCGTCATGGCGACCGGAAGCCGCAACTGATCAATATGTATGGAATTACGGAGACGACGGTCCACGTTACCTACCGACCCGTAACTACCCAGGACTCGCTGACCGAAACCAGGAGCTTAATAGGCACTCCGATTCCAGACCTTCGTCTCTACCTGCTCGATTCTCAATTGCGGCCGGTTCTCCCGGGCGTCGCTGGTGAGCTCTATGTAGGTGGGGCAGGCGTGGCGAGAGGCTATCTGAACCGACCCCAACTTACCGCTGAGCGATTTGTTGCAGATCCCTTTGCCGGACAGCCGGGCGCTCTGATGTACAAGTCTGGAGACCTCGCGCGCCTTCTCGATAACGGTGATATCGAATATCTCGGGCGCGGAGATATGCAGGTAAAAATCCGCGGTTTCCGTATCGAACTGGGAGAGATTGAGGCGACACTGGTAGAGCATCCGGGCGTGCAGCAAGCGGTGGTGTCGGCACGCAGGGATGGCCCAGGAGAGCAGAAATTGGTCGCGTATTTCGTAAAAGGGGCGGCCGGCTCACCAACCGCGAGGGACCTGCGGGATTTTCTTCGGGCAACGCTTCCGGAACATATGATCCCATACGCCTATGTGCAGCTCGATGCGTTGCCCCTGACGGTAAACGGGAAGATCGATCGGGCTGTTTTGCCGCCCCCGACGGTTGCCATCCCCGCTGAGCCTGACGCGACGGCAACGCAACTGGAGCGCGAGATCGTTGACATCTGGTGCCAGACCCTCGGCAAGCAGCGGATCGGGCTGGGCGATAATTTTTTCGATCTCGGAGGCGATTCCCTTCTGCTCGCCACCGTACATACCAATGTGCGAGAGAAATTGAAAATCGAGATCTCCATAACCGACTTGTTCGAGTTTCCTACGGTCCGGTCGCTCGCTCGCCACTTGGGCACCAAATCGTCAGCGGAGCCTTCTTTCATCGACGCGCAGCGGCGAGCACAAAAGCAACGTGCCGCATTCGCCCGTAAGCACGTAGGTCGCATAAGAGGTACATCGTGAGCGACCAGGAGACACAGGGCGCAGCTCTAGAAGGCGTCGCCATCATTGGTATGGCCGGACGTTTTCCGGGCGCGCGCAGCGTTGCCGAATTCTGGCGCAATCAGCTCGAGGGCATCGAATCGATTTCTCATTTCCGCGTCGAGGATCTGGAGATCTCGAATAGAGCCGGCGTCGCCAACGACCCTCGTTACATCAGGGCGCGGTCGGTTCTCGACGATGTTGATCTCTTCGATGCGGATTTTTTCGGCATCTATCCACGCGAAGCCGAATTGATGGATCCGCAACAGCGGCTCTTTCTCGAATGCTGCTGGCAGGCGATCGAAGACGCGGGTTATGTTCCAGATACATATCCCGGACAGATTGGCATATATGCCGGTTCCAGCGTCTGGTCGTATTTTCTGACCCGGCTTTGCACCGCGCCCGGATTCATCGAAAAGTTCACGTCGGGCTACCAGGTGTCGAACTACTTCGAGATGATGGGAAACAGTCTCGATTTTCTGTCGACCCGCGTTTCCTATAAGCTGAATCTGCGCGGCCCGAGTTTCACCATGGTGTCGGCATGCTCGACCTCGCTGCTTGCCGTTACTCAGGCGTGTCAGTCGCTTTTGACCTATCAGAGCGACATGGCGCTGGCCGGGGGTGTTTCGATCACGTTTCCGCAGAAGCGCGGCTATTACTACCAGGACGGTGGCATGGTGTCGCCGGATGGTCATGTTCGGGCATTCGACGCCGATGCCCAGGGTACAGTTTTTGGCAGTGGACTCGGCGTGGTACTGCTGAAGCGGCTGGACGAAGCGATACGCGACGGCGACCAGATCTACGCGGTCATTCGTGGTTTCGCCGTCAACAATGACGGCTCGGCCAAGGTCGGCTACACGGCGCCGAGCGTCGAGGGGCAGGCCAGCGTCATTGCGATGGCGCAGGAGGCCGCGGGAGTCGAGCCGGAATCCATTGGATACATCGAAGCGCACGGAACCGGGACGCCTCTGGGCGATCCGATCGAACTCGCTGGGCTAACACGGGCTTTCCGCGCACGAACCGACCGAACGCAATTTTGTACAATCGGGACGGCGAAAACCAATGTCGGACATCTGGACATCGCGGCGGGCGTGACTGGGCTGATCAATGCCACGCATATTGTGCGAGATGGCATGTTTCCGCCTACGCTCCATTTCAACCAGCCGAACCCGAATTTCGATTTCAAGAGCAGCCCGTTCCGGGTCATCAGCAAGCGCACCGAATGGAAGACGGACGGCGGGCTTCGCCGCGCTGGCGTCAGCGCTTTTGGCGTTGGCGGAACGAACGCACACGTCGTGCTCGAGCAAGCTCCCGAGCGGCATTCCTTGCCGTCAGCGCGGCCCAATCATCTTCTTGTGCTGTCTGCACGCTCACTGGCGGCGCTCGATCAGGCTACCGATAATCTGGCCGCGCATTTGAAGTCCCACCCGGACCTGAACCTCGCCGACGTCGCCTGGACCCTGCAAGCCGGCCGGCGATCGTTCGATTGCCGCCGCGCGGTGGTTGCCGCCAATGCGACGGAAGCGATTGCCTCGCTTTCAAAGCGCGACCGCGAGCACGTGCAGACGCGATCGAAGCCGAACACTGAGCCGGAGCTCTATTTTCTCTTTCCGGGGCAGGGATCGCAGCACCCGAATATGGCGCGCGAGATTTATGACACAGAGCCGGTATTTCGCGAAGCGGTCGACCGCTGCGCACAGATACTGCGTCCCCATCTCGATACCGATCTCCTGACATTGCTCTACCCGCCGGACGGCACCGGCGACGAAGTGAAGCGACGCGTCACGGAAACCGTTATCGCGCAACCGGCGATTTTCACGATCGAGTATGGCCTGGCGCAGCTCTGGATGAGTTGGGGCATCCGGCCCAAGGCCATGGCCGGTCACAGCATTGGAGAATTCGTGGCGGCCTGCCTGGCAGGCGTGATTTCGCTCGAAGATGCCCTTACGCTGGTGGCGTTGCGCGGGCGGATGATGCAGGGGCTCCCTGCGGGCGGGATGCTCTCGGTGCGCCTCTCGGAGGCCGAGGTCCGCAAACGCCTCCCCGATACGCTGTCGCTCGCGGCTGTCAACTCCCCGTCCTTGTGTGTCGTTGCCGGAGCGCTTGAACCGCTTGGACAATTCGAACACGAGATGACCGAAGCAGGCGTTGCGTGCCGCCGGTTGGTGACCTCGCACGCTTTCCATTCCGGCATGATGGATCCGCTGATCGATCCGCTGACCGATGCTTTGTCGAAGGTGCAGCTTAGCCCGCCGCAGATCCCCTATGTGTCCGGTGTAACCGGCGCCTGGATTACCGCGGACGAGGCTACCGATGCGCGATACTGGGCGCGGCATGCGCGTGAAGCGGTTCAGTTCTCCGCTGCAATCAAGGAGTTGCGAAAGAACCCGCAAGCGATCCTCCTCGAGGTCGGTCCGGGTAACGTGTTGGCGACGCTTGCGCGCCAACATGGCGGGTTTCCGGCTGATCAGGCCATCGTCTCTTCGCTCTCCGACGGGTTTTCCGGCGAAGGCGATTTCGAAGCACTTATGACGGCTTTGGGAGCTCTATGGCTTGCCGGCGAAAAGCCGGATTGGACCGTGCTTAACCGGGGCGGGGCCCGTCAGCGTGTTTCATTGCCGACCTACCCGTTCCAACGCAAGCGCTATTGGCTGGAAAGCATCGCGGTCCCGGCGGAGACACCGGTCGCGATACCATCTGCGGGCGAAGCTACGACGAAATTCGCCGTAGCGGAGTCCCAAATCAATCAGGGAACAGAATCCGTGAACATCGTGCCGAATATTCCCTCCGTTCCGCAGCCGACGTCGTCTGCAGATCGTGCAACTCGGGTCCAGGCTGCGCTCGTCGAGATGTTCGCAGAGCTGTCCGGTATCGACCTCTCCACGTTGGACAGCGCGACAACGTTTCTGGAACTGGGTTTTGACTCCCTGTTCCTCACGCAGGCTGCCCAGGCACTGCAGGAGAAATTCGGCATCAAGGTCACCTTCCGGCAGCTTCTCAACGATGTAGCCAGCCTCGACGCGCTGACCGAATATGTCGAGAGCCTTCTCCCGCCCGAGATCTTTGCCGCACCCGCGACGGCCGAGGCGCAACTGGCGCCGGTGCAGCCCGCTCTTCCTGCGGCGGGTCCCGTCGCGTCGGCAGTTGCGCAGCTAACATCGGTCCCTGCCGGGACGGCGTCTGAATCTTTGGTTGAGCGTCTGATGCGCGAGCAGCTTCAGGCGATGAACCAGCTATTCGCGAAGCAGCTCGAAACTCTCCAGGGCACCCCGTCCAGGCCGGCTACGTCCCCGCCGTCGAGCGCGGCGATCTCCGCGCCGGTGACAAAGGCGCCCGCCAAGGTGGCCGCGAGCGCCGTGGACGCGGGGGCGGCCGCCGCTGCGAGCAAGCCGCTCGGCGACGAGATCAAGCCGTTCGGGCCATATAAGCCGCCGCAAACGGCCGCGTCGAAAGAATTGACGAAAAAGCAAGAGAAGCACCTCAACGTTTTGATCGACCGTGTCACGCGACGCACGGCCAAATCGAAAAGTTTTACGCAGGAGTATCGCAAGGTATTGGCCGACCCGCGCGTCGTGTCGGGTTTTCGTCCCCAGTGGAAGGAGATGGTCTATTCGATCGTGACGGACCGTTCGAAGGGCTCGCGTATTTGGGATATCGACCGCAACGAGTACATCGATCTCGTCAACGGTTTCGGACCCATCATGCTGGGTCACCGGCCGGACTTCGTCGAAAAGGCGATCGAAGCCCAGCTTCGCGAGGGATTCGAGACCGGTCCGCAGACGCCGCTCGCCGGTGAAGTGGCAAGAATGTTTTGCGAAATGACCGGCAACGAGCGCATGGCGTTTTGCAATACGGGTTCGGAGGCCGTCCTTGCGGCCATGCGCGTGTCGCGGACCGTGACCGGCCGGAACAAGGTCGTCATGTTTAGCGGTGACTATCACGGAATGTTCGACGAGGTACTCGTCAAAGGCTTCAAGAACAAGGCTGGTGAGCCGCAATCCGCCCCGATCGCGCCGGGCATTCCGCGACAAAGCGTCTCCAACATGATCGTGCTCGACTACGGCACGGAAGAATCGCTCGAATGGATAAGGCAGAACGCAAGGGATCTGGCCGCGGTTCTGGTCGAACCGGTGCAGAGCCGTCATCCCGACACACGGCCAGTGGAATTCCTGAGGGAGGTTCGCAAGATCACCGAGGCGTCCGAAACCGCGCTCATCTTCGATGAGGTTGTGACCGGTTTTCGCGTCCACCAGGGCGGTTGCCAGGCGTTGTTTGGAATTCGCGCCGATCTCGCGACTTATGGAAAAGTTGTCGCCGGCGGCATGCCGATCGGTGTCCTCGCCGGCAAGAGCCGGTTCATGGACGCTCTTGACGGCGGCATGTGGCGGTATGGCGACGAGTCTTATCCTGAAGTGGGGGTGACTTTCTTCGCCGGCACCTTCGTGCGCCATCCGCTGGCGGTAGCGGCCACGAAAGCTGTGCTGCAGCATTTTTGGGAACAGGGTCCTGCTTTGCAGGAGCGCCTGAACGAGCGGACTGCCCGGCTGGTGCGAACGCTCAACGAAGCGGTCGAGCGGCATGGGCTTCCGACTCGTATCGAAAGTTTCGGAAGTTTCTTCTATTTCAGCTTCCCCGCAGCAGAGCGCTTTGCCAGCCTGTTCTATTTCTATATGCGCGACAAGGGCATCCACATTCGCGAAGGCTTTCCGTGTTTTCTGACGACCGCGCACAGCGATGCGGACATCGAGGCCATTGCTCGAGCCTTTGAAGAAAGCGCGGTGGAGATGTTAGAGGCTGGCTTCTTCGAGCAGGCGGGAGCAAGGGATATTGCTCTGCCGGCGCCGACGGCCACGAAATCCGGGCGTGAGGAGGCTCGGGAAGCGCCAGTAACGGAGTCCCAACTCGAGGTTTGGCTGTCTGACCAGTTGAGCGAGGAGGCGTCCTGCAGCTACAACGAGTCCTTTTCGCTGCATCTGCGCGGAAACGTCAACCAATCGGCGCTTAAGCAGGCGCTTCAGTCTATCGTGTCGCGCCACCAGGCGTTTCGCGCGACCTTTGGTAGCGAGGGTGAGCTGCAAAACTTTGCTACGGAGCTGAGGATCGACGTACCGACTGTCGACCTGACATCCCTGACGCCGAGCGAACGAGAAGGGCGGCTGCAGCAGATCGTCAGAGATGATGCACACTTGGCTTTCCAGTTGAGCAAGGGACCTCTGGTTCGCGCCCAGTTGGTGAAGATGGCGGCCGAACATCAGGTTCTGATTTTCACCGCGCACCACATCGTCTGCGACGGCTGGTCCACGAACGTCCTGCTTGATGAGTTGTCCCAGGCGTACAACGCGATAAGCGGGGGCGCGGCGTGGAGTCCGTCGGTCCCAATGCCTTTTGCGGAATATGCGAATTCGCAGGCGAAATTCGTTGATAGCCCCGAAGGAAAGAAAAACGAGCAATATTGGCTGGAGCAGTTCCGGCAGCCGGCGCCGCTGCTCAACCTTCCCGTCGATCGCACGCGGCCCGCCATCAAGGAGTTCAAGGGCGCAACCCACCGGACGAGGATTGCTGCGGAATCCTACAACCGTATCAAGAAATTCGGCGCAAGCCAGAAGTGCACTCTATTCGTGACGCTGCTTGCCGGTTTCCAGATTTTGCTCAGCCGGTTGAGTGGCCAGGACGACATCGTGGTCGGAATTCCGACCGCTGGCCAATCATTGTTGGACGACGCGGTTCTGGTCGGCCACTGTGTGAATTTTATCCCTCTACGCGGTGGACTTGCGGGAAATCCGACTGCTGCGGAATTCCTGGCGCAGATGAAGCAGACCGTCCTGGCAGGTTACGAACACCAAAATTACACCTATGGACGGCTGGTTCGCAAACTTGCGCTGCAGCGCGATCCGAGCCGTTTGCCGATCACGGAGATCCAGTTCAATCTGGAGCGAGTAGGGGGCGCGCTGGGTTTCGACGGGCTGGAGGCTGAGGTCGACCCCAATCCGAAGGGCTTCGTGAATTTTGATATTTTCCTCAACATCATGGAATCAAAGGACGGTCTTACGCTCGATTGCGACTACAACACTGGGCTGTTCGACGAGGAGACGATCGGGCGTTGGCTTGAGCACTACAAGGTACTGCTGGAAGGAATGGCGGCGCGGGCCGATCGGCCCGTATCCGTGCTTCCTCTCCTGTCGGCATCCGATGTACGGCAGTTTGAAAGTTGGAATGAAACGCGCGTCGAGCGCGCGGGTGGGCTGACGGTCCATGGCCTTTTTGAAGCGCAGGCAAAGGACACCCCCGATGCGGTTGCCGTTGTTTTTGGGCCAAGCCAGTTCACCTATGCGGAGCTGGACCGCAGGACGAACCAATTGGCGCACCATCTGCGCAAGCTTGGTGTGAAGCCGGGTGTGCTGGTCGGGGTGTTCATCGAACGCAGCCTGGAGATGCTTGTTGCATTGCTGGGAACCCTGAAGGCGGGCGGGGCCTATGTGCCGATCGACCCGACATTCCCGCCCGAACGGGTCCGCTTCGTTCTCGAGGACGCCGGCGCATCGGTCGTCCTGACGCAAACGGCGTTGACGAAGGAATGGTCCTTTGGCGATGCGCGGGTCGTGCAGCTCGACGGGGATTGGGAGTTGATTGCCCGTGCCGATACGAAGAAGCCGGATGCTATCGCCGCCCCAGAGGATCTCGCCTACGTCATCTACACGTCAGGCTCGACGGGCAAGCCAAAGGGTGTCGAGGTCCCGCATCGCGCGGTGGTGAATCTGCTGCAATCCATGCTGGTGCAGCCGGGTTTGGCCAGGACCGATGTGCTGGCGGCGGTTACCACATTATCGTTCGATATTTCGGGACTGGAGCTGTTCCTGCCGCTTTGCGTCGGCGCCAAGTTGGCGATTGTCAGCCGTGAGACGGCACAATATGCGGTCCAACTGCTGGAGTATCTGAAGGAGGTCAGCGCCACCGTCGTCCAGGCGACTCCGGTCACGTGGCAGCAGCTGCTGGAGGCCGGCTGGCGCGGCGAGCCTGCGCTCAAAGTCTTGTGCGGCGGCGAGGCGTTCCCTCGCGAACTTGCCAACGAGCTGGTGAAGCGCGCCCAGTCGGTCTGGAACATGTACGGGCCGACCGAAACGACGATCTGGTCGGCCGCGGTGGAAGTGAAGGCCGGAGATGGGCCGGTGCCGGTTGGACACCCGATCGCCAACACGCAGCTTTTCGTGTTGGATCGTGAGCTTCAGCTTGCTCCTATCGGCGTGCCGGGTGAGTTGTACATTGCGGGTCTTGGCCTGGCGCGCGGGTATCATAATCGACCGGAACTCACGGCGGAGAAATTCGTCGCAAATCCTTTCGCGAAGGAGCCGGGCGCCAAAATGTACAAGACCGGGGATCTCGTGCGGCGGCGCAGCGATGGAACATTGGAGTTCCTTGGCCGCCTGGACAACCAGATCAAGCTGCGCGGCTTTAGAATCGAATTGGGCGAGATAGAGAGCGTGCTGGGAAATCATCCCGGCGTCGCTCAGGCTGTCGTCTTGCTCCGCGAGGACGTCCCGGGGGAAAGACGGCTGGTTGGGTACCTTGTCGCTGCCAAGGGCGCGGTGCCCACGACGGCGGATCTGCGCGACTTTCTGGTGAAAAACCTGCCGGCCTACATGGCGCCAGTGGCATACGTGACCGTTGAGGCGATGCCGTTGACGCCCAATGGCAAGATTGACCGCGGTGCACTTCCTGTTCCAAACTGGTCAAAACAGCCGGAGGGGCTCGCCTACGTGGCGCCCCGGAGCCCGGGAGAGGAAGCGATGGCGGGAATCTGGGCCGAGGTGTTGCGGCTGGAGCGCGTCGGTATCAACGATAATTTGTTTGAGTTGGGGGCTGACTCGCTCCACGTGTTCCAGATCACGGCGCGCGCCAACAAGGCAGGCATTCAGGTAACGCCACGACAGGTATTACAGTTCCGGACGATTGCGGCGATCCTAGAGCAATTGGCCAGCAGCTCGCAAAATCAGGCACAGCCCCCGAAGCAGGCCATAAAGCCGGTGCCGCGGCACAAGTACCGGCTGGCGCCGCAGCCCGTCCGCCAGGTAACGTAGATGGCCACAATCATCAAACTTCCTCATGTGGGCCGGGAGGTCGATCACCGAGAATCCGGGGGCAACCAGTTCAATCTTGCTTTCCCGCTTTCGCCGGCGCAGGAGCGGGTTTGGCGAGCTGACCGGCAGGATCCGGGTGATCCGGCGTATAATTGCGCGTTCCGCTGGAGCCTTGAGGGTCCGTTGGATGTTCCTGTTCTCGAGCGTGCCTTTGATGAGATTGTGTGTCGTCACGAAATTCTGCGTGCCACCTTCACGCAAATTGGTGTTGATCCCGTTCAGCTGATCGCACCTTCGATTGATCTCAAAGTCGTTGTCAGCGACCTCCGCAGAATACCTGAGGCAGAGCGCGAATCCGAAACAGACCGCATTTGCAGGGAAGAGGCGACGCGTGGGTTCGATATTGGAACGGGACCGCTCATCCGCGTCAGACTAGTTCAAAC
This sequence comes from Bradyrhizobium erythrophlei, assembly GCF_900129505.1. Classification (NCBI taxonomy): domain Bacteria; kingdom Pseudomonadati; phylum Pseudomonadota; class Alphaproteobacteria; order Hyphomicrobiales; family Nitrobacteraceae; genus Bradyrhizobium; species Bradyrhizobium erythrophlei. The sequence goes on from NZ_LT670818.1 coordinate 5,364,819, forward strand.
CGGCGAGCGACGCCACTTTCTGCTGCTCACACTGCATCTTCTGATTGCCGACGGCTGGTCCATCCGCGTCATCATGGGGGAGTTACAGAAACTCTATAGCGCCTTCAGCGAAGGGCGCGATTCGCCTCTGCCCGACCTCACCATTCAGTACCCGGACTACGTCGTATGGCAGCGCGAAGGCCAAGGGGAGAGGGCGCATCGCGATCAGCTTGCTTATTGGAAATCGAAGCTCACTGACTACCGCCGGCTGGACCTACCTGGCGATCTTCCGCCATCGAGTGGGTTCACCCGCGACAGCGATATCGTCTCCCAGGAGTTGCCGCGTGAACTTACCGACGCGTTGAACGGATTGAGCAACCGGCAGGGCGGTACGATGTTCGTCACCGTCCTGGCCGCATGCAATGTTTTGCTCCGTCGCTACACCGGGGAGACCGATATTGCGGTGGGATCGGAGCTTGCCGGACGCAGCCGCACTGAACTGGAGGGGCTGGTCGGCCTTTTCATAAATCACATGGTGTTCCGGACGAATGTTTCCGGCGATCCCACGTTCCTGGAGCTTGTAGATCGCATCCGGGACACGACGTGGGACATTTTTGCCAATCAGGACGTGGCGTTCGAAGACGTGATCAAAGCACGGCGGGCTGACGGTGAGCCGTGCCCGGAACCCTTCATCCACGTCAATTTCAACTGTTACCGGGCCTATGGCGGCAATTCCAATTTTTTTCTTGAGCCGTCGAAAATTCAGGTGGTACCGGTTCCGTCGATTTCGCAGGGGGCGCTATACCGGTTGAACTTCTTCATGATCGAACGCGAAAGCGGCTGGAGATTGTCGGTCGACTACAACAAAGACTATTACAGCGCAGAGTTCGCCCTACGGCTGCTGAAGGATTTCGGGGAGATCTTGGAGGGAGTTGCGGCCAATCCTGAACGGAGGATATCCGAGTTTCAACTTTCTGAAGCATCGTCTGGAAAAAGTCTTTCGGCGGTTGTCGCACCTGCAACGCCGGCTGTGGCGGCGACGACAGCGGCCAGCGACGTCGCCCAGGAAGAGTTCTATACCCTGCCGGCGAGCGTCGTGCAGGAACGTTTTTGGCTCCTTGCCAAACTCGATCCAACCTCACCTAAATTTCACATGCGCGCGACCGTTCACCTGACGGGCTCGCTCTCAGAAGATGCACTTGAGAAGAGCTTTCAGAGTCTGGTTGATAGGCACGAGATCCTGCGTACCACGTTTGCCGAGGAGGATGGAGGCCTTGTCCAAGTCATCGCAAGCCAGACGAGATTCTCGCTGTCGATTGTTACCCTCCTCGAGACCGCCGATGCCGCTCGCGAGGAAAAGCTGCAGGAATTGTTGCTCGAAGAGGCCAGGCATCCCTTTGATCTCGTGCGCGGCGCCCTTTTTCGCGCCTGCCTATTTCGCCTGCAGCCCGACGATCATGTGCTGATCATCACGACACACCACATCATCGCCGATGGGTGGTCGCAGCGCATTGTTCAAAACGAACTATGGTCGATGTACGAGGCGCTGGCGAGCAATCGTTCACCCCCATTGTCTCCCCTGCCGATTCAATACGCCGACTTTGTGGCCTGGCAAAAGGACTGGTTGAACTCAGAGGAGGCCACCCAGCACCTGAATTACTGGCTGAAGCAGCTGGAGGGGCCGCTCAAGATCCTTAATTTTCCCACAGACCATCCACCGGCTCTCAAGATAAGCTCCAACGGGGGGATCGAGTCTCTCGCTGTACCGGGGGATTTGCTGCTGGCTTTGAAGAAATTGGGCAGATCCGAAGGCGTGACGATGTTCACCCTGACGTTGGCCTGCTTCGCGATCCTCATTTATCGGTATTCAAATCAGGTGAATATGGTGATCGGCTCGCCAGTGGCCAATCGGAAGCCGGAGACCGAGCCGCTCGTTGGGCCTTTCGCCGGCCCGGTGCCGTTCCGGTTCGATTTGTCGGACAATCCGACTCTGCACGACGTCATCAGCCGCGTCAGCCAAATATCGCTGGAAGCGCTTGACCACTCCGATCTTCCATTCGAGGCTCTGCTTCGGCAACTGCGGGTGCAGTCGGTCAACGGACGCACCGCGTTTTTCCAGTTTTATTTTCTTTATCAGACCGCTTTTCTCCAACCCCACAAATTGCCGGCACTCACGATAACCCCTATGCCGACCTTCAGCGTTGGCACACCGTTTGAATTGCAGCTCGCCATGATCGAACGGCAGGACGAAGTGCGTGTCAATCTGGAATATAATGCCGACTTGTTCGAGCCGGCGTCGATTCGAGCGCTGCTGCGGTACTACGAGATGCTGTTGCGAGAGATGGTGTCGAACCCGAATCGACCCATTGCAGATCTCGCGGCGCCCGTTGTTGGAGAAAGCTTTCGCCGGTCGTCCAATGCGACCGCGGAGGTAACCCGTGTGTATGAAGCGCCGCGCAACGATGACGAATTCAAGCTGACGGAAATCTGGCAGGCCATCCTCAAGGTACCTCAAATCGGAGTGCACGACAATTTCTTCGAGCTCGGCGGTCATTCGCTCTTGGCGGCTCAACTTGTGTCTCAGGTTAAGGCGCAATTCGGGATCACGATCGATCTATCGATTTTGATGGTCGCTCCGACAGTCGAGCGACTGGCCAGAAAATTGCGCCAGTCGCTACAGAAGGACCAGGCACACATCGTAGTGATCCGGGAAGCGGGCGCGAAGCCTCCGCTTTTTTGCGTACACGGCGGTGGCGGCCATCTGCTCGATTATCGTGACTTGATCGCGTCTTTGCCGGAGGACCAGCCTGTCTACGGATTGCGCGCTTCAGATGTGAACGAGGTTTATCCGGAGACAGTGGAGGAGTTGGCGGACCAATACCTTTTAGAGATCCAGAGAGTGCAGGAGCAGGGACCTTATCAAATCTGCGGGTTGTCGTTTGGCGGCCTGGTAGCATATGAGATCGCACGGAAGTTGATCGAAAAAGGTCAACCGGTCGAATTCGTCGCTCTTTTTGACACCGGAAACTGGGCCTATTACCGAAATCTTCCGCCGCAGAGAATGGCGCAATTCCGGCGCACCTATATAATCGATCGGCTTCAGAAGTACGGTCGAAATCTGATACAGGGTCGGTTCGATGAGTTCGCCGCGGACGCGCACCAGTTCGTGACCAGCAGACTGAATGCGGTTCTCTGGAAGGTAACTCGACAGGCCTGTCGGATGATGAACCTTCCAGTGCCAAAAATCGTGCGCAGCAATATCGTCGTATTCACTGCGGTTGGCCAAAACTATGTTCCGAAGACCTATCCAGGGCGACTGCTTCTCTTTCGCGCAGAGGGCAGAACTGCGGAATATGGAGATGACTTGACGCTCGGTTGGACTGATATCGCTCGGGATGGTGTTGTGGTTCATCAGGTTCCGGGCAGCCATCTGTCGATCATGCGAAAACCGCACGTAGACCGGTTGGTCGAACAATTGATTCCTTATCTGGCTGATGCCCGTAACGGCACCGCGGATTTAATTTCACGGGCCGCTCCTGCTATGGGCGCACAAATAAAAACCCATAATTGCTCGAAATAAAGAAGCTTGCGATGCGGCGGTTCGAAATTGCGGGGACGGTCGGTCTCTTGCTGTATGTGCCGCACCTGTTTCGTCTGTCTGTTGGCCACGAAGCGATATTCGGGTTCCTTCTAAGCCTAGCAGTGCTCCTGATCGCGTGTCACGTTTGGCTCGAAGGGTATCGCTGGCAGATGGTCCCTGCCTATTTTCTCGCAGGCAGTCTTGTTTTGTATGAATGCGTGCATTGGCTATGGGGCTTTCAGACGACCTATCTTGCCGCAGTTGCTGCCTTCCTACTGGAGCTGGCAGCGGTCGTCCTCTGTATCTTGTTGCCCGTGTTCAAGCTTCCCGCGCCGACGGGACCGTACAAGGTCGGCACGCAAACCCGCCACCTGGTGGATGAAAGCAGGCGAGATCCGTTCTCCGATAAGCCCAACGGAGCGCGGGAACTGATGATTCAAATTTGGTATCCTGTAGATCCGTCTGTGAGCGATCTGCCATTGGCGCCATATCGCGACAGAAGAATAACAACGCTAAAGAGTGCGCATCTCGCGCTGGTTAAATCAAACTCGATGCTGGGAGCGCGGCTCCTACAGTCAGAGAGCCGCTATCCCATAGTGCTGTACACGCCATCTTGGAGTGGAATACGGACGGAGTGCACCATTCAGGTGGAGGAGTTGGCTAGTCACGGTTATGTGGTGGTGGGCATCGACCATCCGTACAGTTCGGGGGTAGTGGCTTTTCCTGACGGTCGTATCGTTCGCCGAAAATTTGTGGGCAACGAAGACTATTCGTCGGACGCAGCGGTCGAAGCGTTTGCCAGGACCGCGGATCAACAGGTCAGAATCCGTGCCCAAGATGCGAGCTTTGTTCTGGACACCCTTGAACATCTGGATGCCCACGATCCCGATGGACTTCTGACAGGAAGTCTGGATCTCGCTCGTGTCGGTATCTTTGGCTTTTCCCTGGGCGGGGGAACCGCCGCCCAGGCATGTTGGCTTGATCGCAGATTCAAGGCTGGTCTCGACATGGGTGGAATGGTAGCCGACGAGTCAGCGAAGCAGGGTACATTCGTTCCCTTCTTTTTCATGTTTGAGGGGATGTACGAGTCGTTCCCGTACGCTTCAGGAGCGGATATTTCCGGAGTGGGTCCCCGCAAACGGCGCGATATTGAATTCACGCGGAAACAATTTGAGCAGATGAAAAGCTCACTCTCCAGGTTTGGAGGTTATTGGATGTTGATACACGGAATAAAGCACCTGGAGTTTTCCGACGTTCCTTTCTTCTCTCCGTTGCGCCGAGGTTCTGCCGATCCAGCGAGAATAGCGCGGATTGTCGGCCGCTACGCACTCGCCTTCTTCAATAAGCAGTTAAGGAATAAAGAGCAGTCTTTGCTGGATGCTCAATCGCCCGATATGCGGGAGGTACGCTTCGAGGTGTGGCAGGCGAAGAGGCCATCGCAGCACGCGGGGTAACAATTCAAGCTGGCAATGCGCAACGGTCCTTCATGCGATGTCCTATCGATGCGTCCCAATCGCTATTTTGAGCGATCAGTTCTGGTCCACTGTGAATCGATCTTGCCGAAGAGGAATTGACGATAGAGTTTGAGCTTCCGGAAAGCGTAGGATGGCATCAACATGAGTGCGCTGGGAGGCACAACATCGCGGCCGCACTTTAGCCACGCAAGGAAAGTGGCTGCGGTGAAAGCCAGAAGGCTGGCTGTGCTGATGGTAAATGCCGCCAAGGAATAGCCGGAAACTGCATACAGCAAGGAGAATCCAAAGATTCCGAGAACCAGCATTCCGAGCAGAGACAGTGGGGGAACCGCCAGGTCGAGCGTGATTACGAGAAGGTCCCAGTCCCGCCGCGTAATGGCGCTCGTGAGCAGTCTCGGGGCGGTTTTGAGAATCATTTCAAGATGGCCTTGCTCCCACCGCTGGCGCTGGCTTCCGGCTCCCTTGACGGATGATGCGAACTCGCTCGTTACGCGGGCGGAAGGACAGAATACCGGTGGATGTCCGGCCAGGGTTAGATCGAGACCAAGTTTTAGATCTTCCACGATTTGTCCGTTGCCAAGATCGGCCGAACGTATGACATCCCACGGGAATGCCATGCCGGTGCCCATCAACTGGCAAGGTAAATTGAGTGCGCGAAGCCCAAGCGGGCGCAACCAGTTCTTCACGCGCCAGGAAAATTCGGCGACCTGATGATTGATCTCGGAGTTAACAGGCGCAGTCATCAGATACAGCGCCTGTACCGGCCGGCCGGTCATCGCGCAGGTCGAGGCCAGGCTATCGATGGCGCCCTCTGCAAGTCTGCAGTCGGCATCGATGATGATGACGATCTCGGGCGGGTTCGAGCCAAGGTGCCGAACACCCCAGTCCAGGGCGTAACCCTTGCCTCGTTTCGTGGGATCGTTTCGCTCGACAACCTCGGCACCTCCCGCCCTCGCCAAGGCAGCCGTGTCATCTGAACAATTATCCGCAACCACAAGCAACCGATCGGCCGGGAGCAATTGGCCCTGTATGTTCGCGAGGGTCGGCAGAAGCCCTGGGCTTTCGTTATGGGCGGGCACCAATACGGCAACGGGCCGGCGAGCGCCGAGGTTCGGCCTCATTGGACGTTGCCATCGGGAGGCTGCGGATGCCGCAACGATCTCGAGAAAAAACACGATGGTTGAGATCGCGAGAAGACTTGCGACGATCACCAATAGGCAGGAGACTAACGTCCCCATTCACTATGCACCTTCCTCGTGCCCGCCACGACGCTTCCAGCCCTGAGATACTCCAGAGGCCGGATATAATCAACGGCGGATCTTGTTGCAGAACGGCTCGCTTTTCATCGGGCGTCGATGACCCAGTGTCAATCTAATGGCTAAAAGCGATCATTTAAACCACCTAAGATTGCAGGTAGCCATACCACGTTCCAGTGTGATCAACTTAAGTGTTTCGGGGGCTGAAACTGCTGTTCCGGAAACACTTTCGAGGGCTATTGCGGGAATGGTAATACGAGCCTCCGGCTGATCGGAGAAACGACATCTGGGCTGGTTAAAACGGGTCGCCAAGTTTAGCGCTGGCACTTGGCACCACCAAAGATAGCGAAAATACTATGAATGGCTGAGACACGAGTGGTTAGGATATTGACGGAGCGCGAGCAGGCCATTAACGATTTTGTCCAAACTTCAGCCGTCGATGGATGCTTCAGGGTACTTCCCATGTTAAGCCATGAAGCTGAAGTTCAATATGGCTATCATCGGCCAGCGAGTTGCCGACGCCTAGAAAACGGGCGAATGACCGAATGATGCTCTGGAGCCTGCATTGCTGTTAAGCGCGCGCCCTTCTACTCAGCCATTCGCCACGCACTTGGGGCCTCGACGTGGATCAAGTCTTACGGTCCAGGCGATGGGCAGATGTTCCGCGGGTGTCACGATATTCCTAACATAGTGATGACAGTTTTCTTAATCGTCATCTCGACAAACAATCGGCAAGGCAGTGGATGGGTAAGCTAACAGGTGTTCTAATAGGCTGCGGTGCTATTGCACGCGAGCATCTATTGGTGTTGCCCGAGCTAAATAACGTCGAAATCGTTGCCGTTTGCGACATTTCAGATGCTCGGGCTGAAGCTTCTGCGGAGCGTTTTGGAATTGCAAAATGGTACACGAGCCATCGTGAACTTCTTGCCGATCTTCAGCCTGACCTTGTCCACATTACCACCCCGCCTGCCTCTCACTTTCCGATCGCACAGGATTGCCTTGCCGCCGGCCGTAACGTCTTCTGCGAGAAGCCAATCACAATTCGGTATTCGGACTTTGGCGCTCTCAAGCAGCTCGCCCGTGACAAGGGCAGCATGCTTATGGAAAATCAGCAGTTTCGATTTCATTCATCGATTCAGCGCATCGAGGAACTCGTCAGGTCGGGGGAGCTCGGCGAAGTTATTGAAATGCAAATTTGTCTGTCACTCAATATCACGGGTGCCGGCAGCCCTTATGTTGATCAGAACGCACCCCACTTCGGACTAACTTTGTCCGGTGGCGTCATTGGCGATTTCCTACCTCATATCGCGTATCTCGTGTACATGTTCACCGGCAAAGTAATTGACGTGCATACCGGGTGGTTCAAACATAAGAGCGACTCGCCGCTGCCGGCTGACGAGTTTCGCGGCCTGATAAAGGGTGAGCGCACGACTGCGTATGTGAGTTTCAGCGGGAACGCACAGCCGGACGGATTTCTGATCAGAGTGGTTGGAACCCGAATGCGAGTAGAGGCGAATTTATTCGAGCCGCCACGTTTAATAATAAAGCGTTCCCGGTCGGGCGAGCCCGCGGTAATGACCCTTGTTGACGGCATTGCCGAGTCACGCCAGGTGCTGGCTGGAAGTGTCGTGGGATTTTTGCGAAAGCTGGGCGGTACGAGCAGCTACGACGGTCTGAAGGAAATGATCTCGAGGACGTATCGCGCTATAGAACTGCGCGAACCGCAACCCATCCCACTCGACGAAATCGATGCGGTCGCGCGTCTCGTTGAGCAACTTGCCGCTACGGAGAACTCATGAAAGTTCTTGTGTCTGGAGGGGGCGGCTTTTTGGGCCGTTCCGTCGTGGATCGCTTGTTGGAACGGGGCCATCAGGTGCGCGCCATTGTGCGACCCTCGTCACCAAGGCCTCCTTGGCCGGACACAGTCGAAGTATTTCGCGCTGACCTTCGTGTTCAGGAAGATCTTGTGTCCGCATTTGATGGCGTTGATGCGGTGCTGCATCTGGCAGCGGCGACGAGCGGCAATGAAGACATTCAGTTTGCGTCGACCGTCGTTGCCACGGAGCGTTTTTTGGGCGCGATGGCGAAATCGACCGTCAAACGACTGGTTCATGTCAGCAGCCTGGTTGTTTACGACTGGTCGAAGGCACGATCGTGTATGGATGAGTCAACACCGCTTGAAAATAATCCCTACGCGATGGGCGGATACACGATTGCCAAGATATGGCAGGAGCGTGTGGTTTCCCGTTTTGCGAAAAAGCACTCGTGGGATCTCACGATTGCTCGTCCCGGATTTATTTGGGGCCAGGGCCATGCGCAAATTGCTGGAATGGGAAGGCAATTTGGTCGAATTTACCTACTTTTCGGTCCGCTTACCCGGCTCCCGTTGAGTCACGTCGACAATTGCGCCGACTGCCTGGTAACGGCCATCGAAAATCCGGCCGCGTCGCGTGAGATATTCAACGTTATCGATAGTGATGACATTCGGGTGTGGCGCTACGTCAAGGAGTATGCGCGCCGATCGGGCCAGCGGGGTCTCTTACTGCCGCTGCCCTACCGAGTAGGGCTCGGGGTCGCCCAATTGGCGGCCCTAACCAGTCGAACTTTGTTTGGCGCCAAGGGAAAGCTGCCGTCGTTGCTGACGCCGCGCCGCTTCGAATCTCAATTCAAGCCGATCAGATTCAGCAATCGGAAGTTGAAAAGTATTTTGAATTGGAAGCCGCGCTTTAGCTTCGACGATTGTCTTACAGCATCCTTCAATGCAGAACGTCCGCATGGCGAAGGATAGTATCCTGCCTAATGTTAAATGACGGGCGGCCTAGTTAGCGTATTCCTGATACTGTCTTATAGGGGTAGATCCTGACCACGCGCCAGTCGTTTTGAAAGCGAACAAACCTCAATTGGGAAGCCGCGCCACTGTCTCAGTAGAGGCCGCATATTTGCCATGATATCTTGTGCTTTACCCGAGGTCTCCCCGGAAATACTCAATCGTATGCTTGAGGCCATCGCGGAGCGGAATCGATGGCGTCCACCCCAGCTGAGTCTGGGCGACTGAAATGTCTGGCTTGCGTTGCTTGGGGTCATCTTGCGGCAGTGGCTCGTTGATAAGTGTAGACGTTGACCCGGTTTCGGAAACAATCAATTCGGCCAGTTCCTTCATTGTGAATTCGACCGGGTTACCCAAATTCACGGGACCAGTGAACCCTGTCGGGCTAGCCATCAGCTTGATTAGGCCGTCGACCAGATCATCAACGTAACAAAACGACCGAGTCTGATTTCCATCGCCGTAAAGTGTAATCGGTTTGCCCGTTAGCGCTTGAATGATGAAATTTGAAACGACTCTGCCGTCCGCTGGATGCATTCGCGGGCCATAGGTGTTGAAAATCCGTGCAACCTTGATTTCGAGACCGTGTTGCCGATGATAATCGAAGAATAAAGTTTCGGCGCAGCGCTTGCCTTCGTCGTAGCATGAGCGAGGCCCGATTGGATTGACATTGCCCCAATAGGACTCCGTCTGAGGGTGGATAGCAGGATCGCCATAGACTTCGCTGGTAGAGGCTTGCAAAATACGGCATCCGAGGCGCTTCGCTAGACCCAGCATATTGATGGCGCCGTGCACCGATGTCTTCGTCGTCTGCACCGGATCGTGCTGGTAGTGAACCGGGGATGCTGGGCAGGCTAGATTGTAAATCTCGTCCGCCTCGACGTAGAGTGGGAACGTGACGTCATGGCGCATAAACTCGAAGCGCGGATTGGAATGAAGATGCTCCATGTTCCGCTTTGTGCCCGTGAACAGGTTATCCACGCACAGCACCTCGTGTCCTTGTTGCAGCAGGCGGTCAATTAGATGGGATCCGAGGAAGCCAGCGCCCCCTGTTACTAGTATCCGTTTGCGGCTGTCATAAAGGCGCGGCATCAAATTCGTCTCCTAGTAGGGGCGCACGATTTGCTGTTAATGTGTATAGAATTCGGCAATCCGCCGTCCAACACTCGCACGCTGATGTTTGTTCGTTGCGTTCCTGGAATTCCGATCGGCACAATCCACTAGAACTGAAATTGCTTAGACGCGGTGCTCGACCCGGAGGCCTGTCCAGTCAGCAATCCCAAATCTATCGCGAGCATATATTGAGTTTCAAATAATACAAAATCCATTCACAGAGACAGTGAATAAATACTATTAACAAGGTCACCCGGGCCTACCAGGAGTTCCTGCGATCAAGACGAATCCAGCATGCCCCTGTTTCGGCTGCAAGCAGAACTTAAGCACCCCGGACGTCCGCGTCTCCACTCGATTGGCGGCCACCAGGTCGCCAGCGGTTAATGTCAATTTGAGCTCTCAATGACCTTGACAAGCGCGCGGGCCAATTTGTCGTCCACCTCCTCTGTGAAGTGACTGTCAGGAAGATAACCACGCGGATCGTCTGGGGATACGATGGTATGCGAACTCAGATAAGGGACGTTATCTTGTTGTAACGCCGGACTGAGAGCCTTGAACAGATAGTCAGAATAGCCGAGATTGTTCGCGATAAAGATGACCGGTATCATGCCATCTCCTCTCGCCCGCTGTGCGAATTCATGGATCATCGCTCGTGCGACCTTGACCTGTTCACTGTCGGACCGAAAGCCATCTGCGGTGAGTATTGCATTTCGTGCGTTTCTTAGAACACGTTGGGCGTATGCGCGACGGATGAGCCGAAACAATGACGAATGATCGAGAATGCTCGCGCGCAGGATGAAATCGTTGTACATTGCATCATACTTGGCGAAATAATCGCGTGCAGCTGACCACTTGGCTGGATCGCTGAACGCTCCAACGTATTGCTCGAATGATGTATAGGGAGGGCGAATTACTCCGAGGTGATCGCCATCCAGATAAAATCGATCAGACGTGTAAGGCATTGGCAAGTCAAAGGTCCATGTCATCGCCGAAAGCGTCGTGATCATCGGGAAATTCTGCGACATAAAGGCGAGCACAACAGCACGGCTCTTGCCGCCGCCGCGATCTCGAAGAAACGCCCCAAAGGACCAGTTCGTGCTGGCACCTGGTGCGCCAACCGTGCGAGGTGTGAACCGGTCGGACGTCCGGCTCAACGCCTGACCGAGTCGGACCGCGTGAGACATTCCGTATATGGTAACAATCGGATTCTGGGCTTTTGCTGGATAGTCTTGGACTTCCAGCGGATCATACCAACCCGACAATGTAATTGGGGCGGTCTCGGTTCTATCCGCCCTGGTCATTCGCGCTAGCTGGCCCTCCGTCGATCTTCCGTATTCGAAATACAACCGCAAGCGAGACGGATTGGTTACCTTCGGATCGCTTGGATAGGCGAATACGAGGTTAATCAGGACATCAATGACGACGAGGCTGATGCAGACCCACAACGGCGCTTTTAGCGCGCGAAAAACGCTCCGGACACTTGAGGTTCTAGAATTGGAAATAGATGAACTGAGCTGGCTCATTGCTCATGCCTATCAAAGTAACGACGATCATGGCGGCAATCAGTAGACCCCGGATTGGTACCGGAAACCGTAGATAAAAATGTGTGTCTGCTCTCCAGTATTGCGTAACTTCCATCGCCAACAACAGACTCATGCCTAGCAGCGCAGAGAGCCGCGGTGTTCCTGCGCCATAGTTGAGGTTGCCGAAGTCGGTGGCTAACAATGAGGAAAACTTTACGATCTGGGCCAGCGAATGAGCTCGGAACAAAAGCCATCCGTAACAGGTGATTACGAAGAATGCTGCCATTGCCCCCAGATGACGGAGCGGATGTTTCCCCTCGGCGCGGGACACGGGTGCCTGTCGCGCTTGCGCGCCCAGATTGTTTTTGTCGATCCAAATCCGGTAAATGCATAAGGTTAATCCCTGGTAGAAGCCCCATAGGACGAAATTCCACGCCGCCCCGTGCCAGAGCCCGCCGAGGATCATTGTTATCATCAGATTTCGACAAACGAAGGCCACGCTGCCGCGATTGCCACCGAGCGGCACGTAAAGATAGTCGCGCAGCCAACTTGATAGGCTTATATGCCAACGTCGCCAGAAATCTTGCGGATTTGTCGCGAAATACGGTTGATTAAAATTCACGACTAGATTGATTCCGAGCAGCTTTGATATGCCGCGCGCAACGTCGGTATATCCGGAAAAGTCGCAATAAATCTGCATGGCGAACAGCACGGTCCCGATGACCACATCGATCCAGGATACATGGCCACTGGTCGCAAAGATCTGATCGACGATCGGCGAGACGCCGTCGGCGATTGCTACTTTTTTGAAGAAGCCAAGTACAACCAGGTACAATCCGCGGGAGGTTTGATCCAGCGTGATGTGCCGCGGATTGGAGAGTTGAGGTATGATTTGACGAGCCCGCTCGATTGGCCCCGCCTGCAACTGAGGAAAATAGGCAACGAAAAGCGCAAAATCGAAAAAGCGATCGGTGGGTTTAAACTGCCGACGATAGATGTCGATGGTATAGCTAAGCGATTGGAAGGTGTAGAAGGAAACGCCGACCGGAAGCACGATATTCAGATGCAGCGAACTGCTTTGTATGCCGATGGTGTCCAATGCAGCGCCGAGACTTTCAGCGAAAAAATTGAAATATTTGAATACGCCGAGCAACCCGAGTTGAGTAACGAGGCTGACCATGAGGCAGTAAGTTCGGCGCGCCGGCTCAGCCATTCGCGTAAAGAGCCAGAACAGGAGGGATATCACGGCGATGAATGCCAGAATTCCCGCGAACGACCATCCGATCAAAGGAACTCTTATAAATTCGCTCAGATCGAAGTGCCGACCGTGCAAGAGATCCAGCATCGGTGAAGGGTTCAGACCTAAAAACACAACCGCGGATATAGTCAAAAACAGCGACGGTAGGATCCACTCGCCTGACCGCAAACGGCCGTTTTGAATCATCAATCCGACCCAGAAATCAATCGTCGTCGAAAGAGCAACCAAAAAGAGAAAGCGAGTATCCCACCATCCGTAGAAGATGTAACTCACGACCAAGAGCATGTAGTTTTGGAGTCTAAACGGGAGTGCCAGATAAAGGGCATAAACCAGCAGGAAAAAAACTATGAATTCCGGAGAGTTAAATAGCATCTGGGTACCAAAATATCCTGCGGTCCGGACGGTTCACAATTTCTTATATTCGATTAGTTTAAACTCTTGTTGGCGCCAGTTGCGCCAGTAGAATTTCACTATCCCCTGTAGCTCAGCGAATTTCGCAGCAATGGACAGAATGGCGTACCACCAGTTCTTGGAGGAGGTGGGACCGCGGCGAATAGCGAGCCTGACTACGTGAAGAGGATAGGCTAGCACGAGCAAGAGTGCGATCGGATGGATCAAAGCACCCACCACGATGAACAGCGGCAGAAACCCTGCCCAAACAAGTGCTCTAGCGATCTCTCGTCCCCAAGTGACGTGCGGTGATGCGCGATGGAGTCGAGACACCTCGGCAAAACCGTAACCGCTTCTGACGGAGCGCATCCACCACTGACTAAAAGTGTGCATGGCAGCGTCGTGTTGTGTCATTTCCTCATTCAGGCGCCAAATCTTCCATCCGTGCTCTCGTAGCCGAAGGCACAGTTCCGGTTCCTCACCAGCCATCAATCCGGGACGAAATCCGCCGACGGTTTCGAACGCCGCTGTTCGAACAAGTGCATCACCACCGCATGCAGCGGCATCACCGATGGGCGTATTCCACTCATCGTCAATAAGCCGGTTGTAGATTGATGCTGTCGGATCCCGCTCTCGCCGACGCCCGCATACGATCGCGACGTCTGTTCGCTGCTCCATGAAAGCGAGCGCTTTTTCAATCCAGAGGTGAGCTAATGAACAATCGCCATCGATAAATTGAACAAACCGAATATTCGGCCTGAGGGTGATGAGGGTCGCAAAGCCTTCATTTCTTGCGCGTGCTGCCGTGAAAGGCCGCGTCAGATCAAGCTTCACGACGCGCGCCCCGATTTTTTCTGCCGTAGCGACGCTACTATCGGTGGACCCTGAATCGACATATACGATGTTGGCTGTCGCGGATCGTACCGATGTCAAGCAGTCGACGAGACGCGACCCTTCGTTCCGGCCAATGGCGACAACGCCGACGTCAAGTGAGGCGACTTGGGCCATGGGTCGCCTGTCTAGGGATGCCAAACCTTACTGGATCGCATTCAATTAACATTCTAGAGATCGCTGCAAGAAGGCTAAGCCAAGCTTAGATTGCCACAGAGATCATGATTTCTTGCCTCTGATACCCACAAGCCAATATATCATGGGCGATAGCTTGGCAATCTGCCTTCGCAGGTAACCATATGAGTTCTTCGGGGTAACCATAAGAGGTTTGACGCGGCTAAAGGGCTCTGACAAAGTCTAGCTAATTATTAGGTTTTGTTTTAATTTGCCGCCCGCTCGCTTGTTTCGAGTGGCAAATTCTCAGCTGATCGACATGACTAGCACTCAGCTGGCATTTGGCCAATTTTCACCCCGGCTCGCGATGGCGCGGAAATGCTTGTATGAAAGTGTTGTTCGCTCTGCCTGGCCTGCATCGATATAACCGCGGGGCCGAGACGGCATTCATTTCTGTCGCGAAGGAACTCGTCCTTGCCGGCGATTCCGTGACACTTATCGGCTCGGGAGACTCGCAATCACTAGTCCCTTACCGGTTTTTGCGCGCGGATAGCGTGGCGCGGGAAACTTTTGAATCCTTTCCGGCAATGCCCCTTTTGCGAAATGAATGTATCTACGAAGAGCTGACCTTTGCTCCAGCGCTGCTGCGTCGCTATCGGCCGTCAGAATACGATGTTACGGTGACGTGCAGCTATCCATTCGTCAATTGGGTGTTACGCCGACCCTCGTTACACGGTCGGCCTCCCCACGTTTTTGTGACCCAAAATGGTGACTGGCCAGTTCATGCCAACAATTATGAATACCGGTTTTTCGGCTGCGAAGGCGTTGTCTGCACAAATCCAGATTTTTATGAGCGGAACAAGGACCATTGGTTCTGCCGAATGATTCCTAATGGGGTCGATTGCGAGCGTTTTCGGCCGGGCGAGCCCCAAAGGTCGGAATTCGGTCTTCCGACAGATCGTCCGATTATCTTGATGGTTAGCGCCCTTATCGCCAGCAAGCGTGTCGAATGTGGGATTGAGGCCGTCGGTCGAATTCCAGAGGCGCACCTGGTGATTGCGGGTGATGGTCCTCTGAGAGGCGCTATCGATGCGTTGGCCGACCGTGTGCTT
This sequence comes from Bradyrhizobium erythrophlei, assembly GCF_900129505.1. Classification (NCBI taxonomy): domain Bacteria; kingdom Pseudomonadati; phylum Pseudomonadota; class Alphaproteobacteria; order Hyphomicrobiales; family Nitrobacteraceae; genus Bradyrhizobium; species Bradyrhizobium erythrophlei. The sequence goes on from NZ_LT670818.1 coordinate 5,380,334, forward strand.
CCTGGCAGATACACGCGAGTGCAGGTCAGTCCGGGGCGAATGCCGGCTTTGTACCGATCGGCCGACGTGTTCCTACACCTTTCAAAGGAAGAGTCCTTCGGCAATGTTTTTGTTGAAGCAATGGCTTGCGGTATCCCCGTCGTTGCACATGACTCGCCGAGGTCGAGATGGCTTGTTGGCGAGACCGAGTTCCTTCTCGATACGGATGATCCAAAGATGCTCGCGGAACATATCGAGCTCGCATGTCGTGCGACTGAAGCCCAGCGGGAAGCCCGCGTGAAAAGGGCTCAGGCATTTTCTTGGCCGACGATTGGAAAAATGTACCGGGAGTTTTTGGGTGACGTTATTGCTAATTCAAAGTCTAATGAATCCAAAAAAACCGGCAGAATCTGATAAGGTCGGTGCGAGGAATTTCTCGGAATACCGTCGTCGCCACAACGTTCGAATAACACCATCTTGAACAATTCGAAAAGACGCTTGGTGCAGTTTTGATCGCGACCCGTCGTCTGCGTGCCACTCTCGAAGGCGCAAGGTTCAAGTATGACAGCTGATGAAGATTTTGATGCGGATCTGTCTCGCTATCCGCCGAGACCGTTTCTGAAGGAGCAATCGATCTGGGCTATTTGCATATACCGCTATGGACGACGTGTGCTAAACCGGAAGCGAGGAATCCTGCGGACAACCCAATTGAAGTTCTATTGGCTGTTGTCTCGCATTGTCGAAACGCTCACCGGAATAACGCTTCCTTTGGAAGCGCGAATTGGACCGGGATTGAGGATCTTTCATTTCGGGAATATTGTCATTCATTCGCAGGTAGTCATTGGTCGCAATTGTACACTTCGCCACGGTGTTACAATCGGAAATCGAGTGCCAGACGGTCCGGCGCCGGTGATCGAGGACAATGTGGACTTCGGGGCATACGCCCAAGTATTGGGTGGGGTCCGGATCGGAAACGGTGCGAAGATTGGTGCAATGACGGTGGTGCTTTCTGATGTACCGCCAGGTGCGACGGCGGTGGGGGTTCCGGCCCGAATTTTGCAACCAAGAGGAGCGGCCGGATAAGCCGCCGTGCGCGCTGCACTCGGCTGAAGAGCTTTTGCCATGCCCGATCATTTGACGATCAAATCTGCCCAGCTTGCCAGCGCAAAAGGCCCGATTGAGGCGGCAGATGGCGGGGTGCGCCTGCGCGTGGCATATATGACAGGAGAATATCCGCGGGCGACAGACACGTTCATCCAGCGCGAGGTGGCAGCTTTGCGCGCGCTTGGTCACCACGTCCAGACTTTCTCCGTCCGGACGCCGCCCGCGAGCGAAAATGTGGAAGCGGAGATATTGGCAGGGAGAAAATCGACGATCTACCTGCTGCCTCCACAAGGGTTGATAATCGCGCACCTTGCTCAGGTGTTTTCCTCCCCAGGACGGTATTTCGCCGCTTTGGCGTTGGCTTGGAATATCTGTCCTCCAGGCATCAGAGCAATGGCGCGACAGGTCGCGTATTTTGCCGAGGCGGCGATGCTGGTGCGGCTGATAAGGAAACACGACCTCTCTCATTTGCATAACCATTTTGCGGATTCGAGTTGCTCCGTCGCCGTGATCGCTGCGGCAATGGGCGAGATCACGTACAGTTTTACTATCCACGGGCCGACTGAGTTTTTTGAGCCGAAATATTGGCGTATCGACGAGAAAGTTCGCAGGGCCCTGTTTGTGAATTGCATTAGCCACTTTTGTCGCAGTCAGGTCATGCTATTCGCTCCGCTGGATTGCTGGAAAAAATTGCGGATCGTCCATTGCGGCGTCGATCCGGAGGCTTTCGAGGTCAAGAGACATCAGGGGCGGGGAGGGCGGTTGCTCTTCGTGGGACGGCTGGCAGCCATTAAAGGTCTGCCGATCATTCTGGAGGTGCTTGCCAGATTGGAAGACGTGACTCTCGATATTGTGGGCGACGGACCGGATCGGCAACTTCTAGAGGAGCAAGCTCGGCTCTTGAACATTTCCTCTCGCGTTAGGTTTCTCGGCTATCAATCGCAACAGCATATCCGCGGTTTATTTAAGCAGGCCGACGTGTTTGTTATGAGCAGCTTTGCCGAGGGGGTGCCGGTGGTGCTGATGGAGGCCATGGCGGCTGGTATACCGGTCGTCGCCCCGCGCATTGCTGGCATTCCGGAGTTGGTACGGGATGGTCAAAGCGGGTTACTGGTGGCGCCAGGGGACGTGAATGAGATGGCGAGCGCCGTCGATAGGTTGCTCCGAGACGCTGGATTGCGAAATCGGTTTGCGATCGCCGCGCGACACGACGTTGAGCGCGATTTTAATATTCAGACGGAGTCGCGCTGGCTTGCAGAAATTGTGAGCAGCGCGATCGCCGGGCGAAGCATAGGGATTCGGCCATGAGCGAGTGTCGCTCGCCTTGGCGGAGCCAGCTTGGGGACCCTCGGGGAAGATCGCGTAGACATCGCGCGGCACTGACGCTATCGCATCTGCTTTTCCCATTAAGGAGTGGCTGGTGGCTGTCGCCTATCGATTGAAGAATTGGCTAAAGGGGTTGTTGAGGAAGCCTCGGAAAGCCCTTCTGCGTATGCCGGATCGCCTGAGGCTGATTGTTGGGCGCGTAGCAGTTCGAATTGTGCCCCAAATAAGGATCGATCGGGATATTTTATATCCACCGACGGGTGTCTGTGCTTCAACCGCCGAGTGGGTTTCGGGCATTGGGAAGACGTTGAGTGCAGAATTCCGGCCAGTGGATGCCTGTTACACCGCCGACCATCTGCTGCCGAGGACAGTTCATCAACAGGTCCGTCGGCAGTTCTTGATGGACGAGGCTTATCCCTGCCCGGCGACTTTTGTCGCCCGGATTCCTGGGGGGCGGGTTCTCAATGAGGGCCTCGTCATCACGCCTGACAACGTGTTGCTTGACGACGTATCGATCAATTTCGGCGAGCCCTTGGAGGCGAAGTTGGAATATGTTCGTCGTGAATGGACATGGCGCCCGCTTACCGATGTCAAGGGTACCGTCGCGGTCCTGTCCACGACCGGCGCAATGCTCTATTATCACTGGTTGTTTCAACTTCTTCCTCGGTTCGAGTTGATGAAGCGCTCCGGCGTTGATCTGAATTCGATCGACTATTTTCTCGTCAACAGCAGGAAGGCTCCGTTTCAACGGGAGTCGCTGGCAGCGCTCGGGATTGATCAGCGCAAGATCATCGAATCGTCGATGGTGCCTTACCTGCGGGCAAGCACTTTGGTAGTGCCTTCGGTGCCGCTATCGGGAGGCTGCTACGCGCCCTGGATGCGCGAGTTTCTCAGGAACACTTTTCTTCGAGGCGTCGACAACGAGATGGAGCCAGCAACCCGGCGGCTTTACATCAGCCGCGGAAGTGCCGGTTACAGACGCGTTCTTAATCAGGGAGACGTTGTTCGGTTACTAGATCAATTTGGTTTCGAAGAAGCAAAATTTGAGACAATGTCCGTCCGACAGCAAGCTGCGACAATTGCGTCGTGCGAAGCTATTGTCGCTCCCCACGGCGGTGGACTTAGCAATCTTATATTCTGTAGACCGGCAACGAAAGTGATCGAAATTTATTCTCCCGAACTTGTCGCCGGTTACTTTTGGAAGATTAGTGCATTGCTTGGGTTGGATTACTATTACCTGTTGGGAAAAGGACCGTCTTCGTCCACCGACGTAGATTACCCCCAAAGTTGGAATGCTAGCGCTGACATCGAAGTTGATTTGGATCGTTTGAGAGAGACACTTGAACTAGCAAACGTTCGTCCGATCAAGGATGATCGCACGCAGTCTCTTAAGGTCCGATCTCGATGAAGCAACTTCTATCGATTGGCCATTTTTCGTCTCAGCGGGGTTGGACACCGAAGATCTCGTTCCGCGAGGGCCTCAAGCCGACGATCAAGTATTTCCAAGCCAACCTCGGAAATTGAGCTCCAACATCAGCCGGATTTTGGAGGCATTAACCCAGACCTGATGTTGAAACAAAACACACTTCAGTCGCGAGACTGCGACTGCCAATCCGGATTGGACCTCTCCGGGAATACCACGAAACGTCGCCCAGCGAAGTTCAGAACTAAACCAATACCCGTAGCGAAAATTTTTGCTAGCGCAGGACTCATTCCGATGGCGACAAACGAGCGGGTGATAAACACATCGACTAGGCCGATCACAATAACGACTCCGATGTAGATAAGAGGTTCGGTGATCGTGCTCCATTTTGCCTTATGTTGAAAAATGAACGTGACCGAAAGATAGTAGTTGACGCCTGCGGCTATGAAGAACGCCAACAGGGCCGACGGCACAAGTCCCGCTCCGAGCCCAAGAAGCCCCAAAAAGCTCACCAAATTCACGATCGCGGAGAGGCCGCCGATGAACGTGTAGAAGACGAACTGTATCGGTATCGGGACCGCGTGCAGGTTGTATTTGAGAATGCAATACAAAGCCCGCCAACCGTCCTTCATAGAGATTTTTTTTCCCTCAGCATACGTACGGCCACGATAGGATATTCCCATTTCGTAAATACGCAGTCGCTTTTGCGCAATTTTTGCAACCACCTCTGGCTCAAAACCGAAACGATTTTCCTCAATCGCGATACTTTGAATTATCTCGCGCCGGAAAACCTTGTAACAAGTCTCCATGTCGGAAAGGTTCAGATCGGTGAGCATATTGGAGAGCGTGGTAAGGAATCGATTGCCAAGCGAATGCCAGAAGTAAAGCACCCGACGCACGTCCGATGATAAGAAGCGAGACCCCAGAACAACGTCCGCCACACCGTCACGAAGTGGAATCAATAACTTCCTTAGGTCCATCGGATCATATTCGAGATCCGCGTCCTGAATGGCGACAAAATCACCAGTTGCATGCGCGATGCCGGTCCGGAGGGCCGCTCCTTTGCCCCTGTTCACCTCGTGCTGCAACAAGACTAAGCCAGGTGTGCGCTCCGATATTCGACGCGCGATTTCCGGGCTCTTGTCCTTTGAGCAATCATCAACAATGACAAGCTCTAACTCCAATGTCTCGTCTTGAATTGCAAGGACACGGTTTACACATTTTTCAAGAGTTTTTTCTTCATTGTAACACGGGATAACGATACTGAGTTTTACCCTCGTTACTTTACTAAGAAGCGATAAATCTCTCGGCAGCTCTCCAGGGAGAGAGAACTCGTGGGCTGAACGGTCAGACATCAAAAATTCCGACTCCAAAAGCAAGATCAATTAATTTCTATAATAACCGGATAAATGCCAAACTACACGACGAACAGTACAAATTGCAAGCGGGCAATTCGGAATTATTTAAAGCAATTAACTGTTGCGCGAAGCGCTTTGCCTGCTACCCAATGGGGTGCTAAATTTGATTTCCGAGAAACCAGTGGTTAGTGCTGAACTTGTTTAGCACCTGCGGGCTGTCATTCCCTTGACATTTATCATGCGGAGCAAAGCTTTGGGCAGTAATCAATCGTTGCTAGAGAAAGAATGCGTTGATGCCAGATCGATGAAGTTCTTTTTGTACGTACCGCTCTTAGTTCCAATCATCTTGTTTTTGGTATCATTGCAAATTCGACCGACAGTCGGCCAAGATAGCGGCATCGGTTTCGTCACACTTCGCAGCATGCTGCAAGGTGGGGGGGTCAATTATTTTATATCACCTGACCCAGCAAATATTGCGAATGATTTATCAACGTTTCTAACTTGGTTTAGTCCAGGACAATATCTCGTTCCAGGCGCTTTTGTTTGGCTTGGTATAGATTATAAGTCCGCGATCTCACTGACCGTGTTGATTTCATCGGTTGTCGGCGTCATTGGATGGGCTAAGGTCGCGCAAACGTTTGCGGCGCGTCCTTCTGTTATTTTCATCTTTTTGTGCGGACTCGTTTTGTTTCGGTACGGCACGCTGCCCTTTCAAATGTATACAGGCGGCGAAGTCCTCCTATTTGCGGCGGCGCCGTGGAGTTTTTGTTGGCTCTGGTCCGCAATCGAAAAACCGCCTGTGGCGTGTTTTACTTTCGCTCTAATGTCGCTCGCGATTTTATTCTTCGCAAAGTTAACCGGTTTAGTCGTTTTCGCTGCCAATGTCTTGGCCATAAGTCTATTGGAATTGCTACGGAAGCGCCGTGTGACTTCGGCGATGCTCGCTTTATGGACAGCCAGCGGCGTTGGCGTGATTTCCTTTATATTCTTTTGGCATTCGCATGGCGGCGTTCCAGCAGATGGCTCACGTTTTGCTGTCACTTTGCCCGCAGTCTGGTTTCCTCTGGCCGGTGCGGCCCTTTCGGGCGTTTCCGGTGTCGATCTCCTAAATTGGATTTTGCACCATCGATCGACTCCGATGCTCTTAGCTCTCGCAATTTTGGTGGGGCTGATTGGTGTGCTGGTGGTATTCTGGAAATGGAATCGAATACCCGAAGCGCGCTACAAGGTGGCGGCCATCATTGGACTGCTTGCCGTTGCTACGCTTTTTTCGGGCGTGTTCGCCGCATTCTATGTCTGGCACAATCCGTTTTCGTTTGACCAACGTAACCTTCGGGATGCAGGGCTTCTCGCCTCTGGATTGTTTGGCCTGGTACTAACGCTCTGGGTGTGGGGTCAACTGCGGAGCACCCGTTATCGACCGATGACGATCTGTTTTTTTGCGATCATAGCGTTTTATACGATCGCATTTATCCTAATGTATAGCGGGGGATCATCTATTTCACTCGAGGAACGTCACCTCCGCTACGCGGGAATCCTATTCTTTCTTATGATCTTAGTCGCTCTTGATCTACGGCGTGAATTTTTAGCTAAGGGTCTTACGTTGATGATTTTTTGTGGCTCTGTGATTTATAGCTTAGCTTCATATGTTGTCGATGCTCGTGAACTCACAAAAGGCCGCTATTATGAGCAACTTAGCTTCAACTTGTTGCAGATGGTGCCGTCGAGCGTTCTGGAATACTTACGGTCACAAGCAACGGAGAACAATTGGCGGCGTCCAGTTGTCGTGATTTCACCCCAGGTCGCCCTTGATCTCCCAAGCTTCCGCATCATCGAAGCTGATCTCGATTTCATTCCCATTGAAACAATTCATGATTTTAAGTGGGCCGGCCACGCCGAAAAGATAATAATGGTCGTACCAGATCAGATGGCAGCTAACGGTAAGGCAGAAGCCCTATTGAAGCGTTTTGTCGATTACGATCAAAGCAAATGGAGCCAAATGCGGGTTGATGGCATGGTTATCTATTCACAATAATAATCTTCCTGAGGCCGCTAAGAACGCGCACATCGCCAATCGGCAAGCCGCCAATAACATTTCCGAACCATGATGACGCAGCCAGCCCGGCATCGTGAGAGAGCCGGAAAACTCTAGCTGCCGGCGATCGAGAGTTCGGTCTCAAAGCACTTTGTCCATCGCTGGATGAGTCGAGCGCCTCAGGTCGGGAACACCGAAAGGGGGCAATCTGGCGGTTTGTTCTCAAAGTTTGGAAGATTGTCCCGCTTGGCATACTTTGCAAATGCGCCACTTGTCAGTGCCTTCAAGAAGGGACAATATCAACTTTATAATTAGCCATATTGTTCTAAACGCAAGCTGAGAGCGTCGGATGCAAGTATTCCAGGTAGTGCCTCCCGTATTGAGAGACATCGGGAATGGTCTGGAGATCGACATCGATTTCTTGGAGAGCCTCAGAGTTTATTTGGATCATTTCGACAGTTTCGCCGTCGCCTGTCCGGTCAAAACTTCGCAGATCAAAGGGTCTGGGTTAGAGCACTGCCTTCCGGTGCGCGATTTGCCGTGGGGTCGAGATCGCCTTAAACTCATTCCATTGCCAACCACCTACAATAAGCCCATCGAATTCGTACGACAGCTTTCCGTTGTGCGACAGATGCTTCGCTCAGAAATTAGAGATGCTAAGTACTTGTTATTTTCTCCCTACTCGCTGATCGGCGATTGGCCTACCGTAGCGTTACGTGAAGCAGTGAAGCTTAAGCGCCCCTACGTTATCGAAGCTGACGGCGTTCACGGCAACATTATGCGGATGCGTTCAAATACTGGCGCGGCATGGAGGCGGTTCATCAAGAAGAATGTGTTGCTTCCATTATTCAACCGCTCTTACAAATATTGTCTTGTACATTCCAGCCTGGCAGTATTTCAAGGTCAAGATGTTTACGATGCCTACGCACCGTTCTGCAATAATCCATACAAGCTGAACCATCATATTCCAGTCTATGCTGGCGACCATATAACCGAAACACAATTGCAGGCGAAGCTTGGCAGCCTCGAGGAAGGTGCACCCCTAAGGCTGTGCTATGCAGGCCGGGCAATCGACATGAAGGGCCCGCTGGATTGGGTAGAAACGCTGCATGAGCTGACTAAACGTGGTATAAAATTCCATGCAACGTGGCTCGGCGACGGGCCTCTGCTCGATGCGATGCGTAACAGAGCCGTGGCGCTCGGCATATCTGGCAGCATCAAATTTCCAGGTAACACATCGGATCGAAATATCGTTCTAGATGCTCTGAAAGAGTCGCATATCTTTTTGTTCTGTCACACGACGCTAGAATCAGCGAGAGTTTTAGGAGAAGCTTTAGCTTGTGGGTGCCCTCTCGTAGGTTATTGGAGCGCCTATCCATCTGATCTTATCCGAGAACATGGTGGCGGAGTTTTCTCGAAGATGGGCGATTGTGGCGCCCTAGCTCAGAATGTCCAAGATTTAGACAAAGACAGACAGAAGCTACGTACCCTCATTCGTCACGCAGCAAGATCAGGACAAGATTTTGATCGTGGCGCCGCATTGTTGAAGCGCGTCAATTTGGTGAGGCAGCAGCCCCTTGCGATGGGCTATCCTCTTGAAGAGAGTGTCTCGAGCCCAATTAATTCGTAAATCTTGGCCACCAAAAAGCGCGACGCACCTTGATCTTACTCAAAGAGGCAAGTATGGCCGCATCAAGGTCGGCGCGAAAATTAGCGTGCGGGTCCGGCTTGAGGTTAAAACACCTGCCAAGGCCAACGTCGTTTCTACATCACGTTAATCAATTTTATTCCACTGCATCTCAAGGTACTTGCGGTATCGCATCGGGTCAATGCGGTCTTTGGAGTGAATCATAACCGCCACGGTTCTTGGGTCAAAATCGGCGAAAAATGCTTCGATGTCCGAATCCGTTAGCAGCGGTATGTGCCAAGAAGGCTTGACAAGCGGCACCGACGACGGCGCATGGTCGACGCGATCGTATCCCAGCACCTCACAAACGAAAATTCCATAAATCATATACTCAGAGAAATGTGTTGTCCGCGCGAGAGCAAGTTTCCAGTCTAGTCCTGTGCTTTGTTCGATTCTTTGCTGCATCGCCTTTATGATTTCGCGGTTCCAGCAGATCATATTGCCGACATGGGTACGAGAGCCGATACCGTGGTTTTCGGCAAGGCCTAACAAGCGGCGGGCCGTAGCGGTCCACTGGCGTTCTCCGGCGAGGTCTACATCAAGCAAACCGACCTTCCCATCGACAAGAAGGTCCTCGCGGCTAAATTTACGAAAGAATGCCGTGTCAGAGTCGCAAAAGACCAATATTTGTTCGGGAACGGCCTCAATCACCGCGATCTTTAAAATCTGCTGGATGATCCAACCCCGCACTGGCGGTGCCTTTAGACTTAGCCAGAAACTCTTTCGACCCGGCATTCTCCAAATCCATTTACCCAATAAAGTCTCGGACTCTATGAGGTGTCGCCTGTGCCCCTCTAAATGTCGGAAGGCTGCGAGATCTCGTCGGTCGACTATGAGGTAGTGTGGTACATCTGGCGTGGTACGATCGAGAGATTCCGCAAGGAGTTCACATCGCTTAAGATCCGGCAGGTAGGTTGGGGTCACGATGGCAACACTACTTATCTGGGTTTGAGCCAAGAGCGTATCTCTCTAATTAGAGTCATTCGACATGACGACGAATTACCTCCGTTGCGGCTTGAAATATACCTCATTGGTTCGGACGATCTAGCGCGATGTCGCACAGCAATGTGGGTAGACCTCGTGATCGGCGGGTCTTCTACCGGGGCCGAGCGCCGTGATGAATGCATTGCATTATCTTTTGTCCTCGCTCGTGATGGTTGCGCCAGCCTGCCATGCACAGCACCAACGTATTTCGTGGGCGAGCCACAGAGCGGGTATCGGTTCTGACGTCGCCCCCCGCGAACACCGCGTTCGACCAAACAACTTAGTCACAAATGCCGAGTCCATTTTAAAAATTCGAAGTGGCTCCAGTCGATAGGCAGGGTATCGAACGAAGTTCCAAAGCCGGAAATCCAACGTAACCATTCCAATGACCCGACGATCAGGACGACGGCCATCGTCAAAAGCAGATCTTGCATTCCGAACGAAAACTTCTGCCGCCTTTGTCCGATCAGGATAGGAAAATATCTGGCCAGATCGGCGAGGGCGACCACCATGACACCCCCAAGCAGGCCGAAGAGCCCGACCATTAGAGGCAGGCCAACGGCTAGAAAAGCGAGCTTCGTTCCATTCGAAGCTGCACCATAAGAGGGTTTCCCCAAACCAAGGACTATCGATTCATTGACGTAGGCTAAGACTGAGAACCATGACCCCATGACAAGGAGCGGCAATATCCAGCTGGCTGATTGATAGCGCTGGTCGTAAAAAATCCGGATTGCAAAATCCGCTGTGGCGACAAACACCGCGAAACCACTGGCGGCTAGGAGGAGAAATTTTACGCGAAGTGGAGCTAGCAAATCGTGTAGCTTGGCACGAGGTGTTTGCGCATGGGATGAAACAAACGGGAATAGCACGATGTTTCCAAATCGCATGGTCAAGTTCCCCGTCAGATCGGAGATCGATCGTGCAATTCCGTAGACGCCCAGTAGCTCGACGGGAATAAATTTTCCAAGATAAAGGCGGTCAACATACATTGAGAGAAAGAAGACGATAGAGGAGGCGAAAATCCACTTCCCGTAGCTCAGGATCTCTCTTGCAAAATGCTTCGAGATATAAAACCTGTGCCTGACGTTGGTGAGAAGAAAGTAGCTTCCGACCATGGAGGCCGCCGAGCTAAAAAGGCCGCCGAAAACCAGAGCCCATATCGTAGGGTCGAGATAAGCGAATATAATCGTGGCGCCTGAGCCGATGACCGTCATGATTAGGTCGTAGACATTCAATTTTGCAATCCGCATTCTCTTCTGAAGCAGAGATTTGCTTAGGGATGTAAGGCCGGAAAGTACGAGACTGAATGATGTTATAGGCACGACCACGGCCAATATCGGGGAATTATAAAACGAGGCTATTGGCACTGCTGCAGCGATGAACAAAAGCCAAAGAGCTATGCTGCGCAAAAGCTGCAGAGTCCACGCCGTATTGTAGAATTCAGGATTGTCCGCGTTTTTGTTGTAGACGATGTTTTGGTTGATGCCGACATCCGAAATCAATTCGATACCCATCCTCAGGGTATAGACGATCAACATCGTGCCGAAGATGTCGGGCGCCAACAAGCGCGCCAGGACGATGTTTGTTACGGTTCGGAGGACTGTACCTACGCCGTAGGCGCCGATCGTCCAGACGGTGCCCTTAACGAGAGTTCGTGTCGAAATAGTCATGACTGGTGATTCAACGCCTATCCGGTTTGGAGTTCATCTCTTGCTAAAAGGCCTGGCGCCTCCCGACGTCACATTTATTTACCCGCCAAACTATGCAGGCTTGGCAGCCCGAAAACGATCACTCCGACTGTTTCATAGAGAAAAAGCGTAATGAGGGAAGCCAAAAAAACTCTCATTAGTCATAGGGTCCTTTGTAACATGCGCCCACTGCCCAGTTTTCTAACAAGCAAACCCTGCTCACCAGCCTTCGTCATTTCGGAAGGTTGTTTCGCGAATAAACCATAGTCGGCTTAAGCCCATCGACCAATCGGATCCCCAGGAGAGCGGCAGCTTCTTTCGCGAGAACGCGTTTGGCGCTGTCATAGGAAGTAGGCATCAAGCCATCTTCCGTGGACTTTCGGTTAGGTTGCAATCTTAACGGGCGCGCGTTGACGTTCGATCGGTAGATGTTTTGCGCGAAGCGAGCTCGGATTGATTGAGGATCGAGTGAAATAACCCAGTTGGACCGCGAGGCCAGCCACCAATCCCAAGTCCAGCGCGAACATATACTGGGTTTCTTCCAGTACGAAGATCCATTCGAAGAAATTGTGGACGTATACAGTTAATAGGGCCACCCCCAGGCCAATCAAAAGATCTCCCCTGCGGTCGTTGCGATGATCCCAACCACAAAGCATGGCCACAACAAGGGGGCGCAACAGCATTAGAATGAAAGCGATCAATCCGGGATATCCAGTCTCAGCAGCGACAAGAAAGTAAACATTATGGACATTGGCGCCCTCGCTTCCGGTGGACATTGCGACACCCGCGCGGTTGTTGTATCCGCCGAGGTTGGCAGCGATGACATAATGATTGGCGCCTTGGCCCAGCGGATTGTCGGACAGCATCATTCTCGCGGCTTTCTCAAAGGCGGCGCGTTCGTCATAGTCAGAGGTTATTGCCTCAGCTTGGTAGTCAAATCGCTTGTCTAACGACATGATCGCGACAGGAATAATCACCGCTAGCCCAGCGGCTCCAAACATGAGAATTTTGCGCTTCCGAGCCGTCCAACTGCGCAAGCTGGAAAGAACGAAAAGGATCGCATATCCGAGGAGTGAAAAGCCAAGTGTGCCCCGCGATCCCGTCAATACGGTGACTGCGAGACCCGCTGGGACGGCGGCCGCCAAGAGGCGCCCGGACTGCCCGCTCATCAGCAAAGCAAATGCTGGGAGATCAACGAAGTGGATGATCATACCGAGAAGATTTTGGTGATACATGGTTCCTGGCGCTTGCACCATCCCGAGTGCCAAACGCTGCCACGACGAAACCACGAATTCCAAAAGAAGACCAGCAGCCATGCCTTTAAGTACCGCCACGGGGACGCGTGGGTCGGCAGACCCTCTTGCGACTGCAGCGAAGACCAGAAACATCCGCAATAGCTGCCACGAATAAAACAGCGCTCCCATCGGCTCCGCCGATGTAAATGCTGAGATCACGGTAGCAAGGATATACAGTCCTATGACAAATCGGAATGGGATGGGCCCCCGTGTTCCCGGCGAGCCGCGATAGAGAGCAATTGCAAGGGCGTCCACAACAGAGAACTCGGCTCCCTTTACATAACCAGGCCAGCCAAGCCAGGAAATAAACGCCATGTTCAAGTGCAAAAAACTCAGCGCGAAGGGAAGAAATCCTAGAAGCATCCAAAGTATCGGCGCTTTGCTTGGATTTCGGCGCAACCAATTCGAAAGAGGGAGTACGGTGGCCAAAACGATAGCCAAGCTAACCCATTTCACAGATTTACGTCCTCAGATGAGCGTTTGATAGATTAATCCGCCGCGGCGCGGAAAGCAGCTTTATGCTCTGGAGATTCCAGCATCGTTATCTTAGCATGTCCAATGTCGGTATGCATCTGATCTCACGCTGAATCAGAGAGTTAGGCTTTTAAATGTTGCGAAGGCATTTCATGATGGGCGCGGCGGCGGCCGCGCTGTTTCTTCCTGACGTTTCGCAGTCGCGTTTATTGCGCGGCTCGGCTGCTGCTGTCTCCGCTTCCACCTGGAATACCCTGCTAGTCGGTGGTGGCGGGTTCATGCGCGGGATTGATATCGTCCAGTCCAATAACACCCTGTTGGTCCGAAGCGATACGTACCCCGCGCTTTGGCTTTTCAACAACAGTCAAAATAAGTGGCTGCCGCTGATTAGTGCGTATTCAATGCCGCGTGCCTTTGTCACGAACCCTTTCGGCGCCAAGCCGGTTGTAGGTGTTTGGGAAGCACGGATATGTCCCAGCCTCACCACCAAACTTTACATGATGTACTGCAACGCTGCATTCGTTTCTACGAACAGCGGCGGCACTTGGACTCAGTTGACCAATTTCCCTTCGGTCACTTTCGATGCGAATGCCAGCGATGCGAACAAGAACTACAAGATGGCCGTCGATCCGGTCAACGACACCATCTGTTTCGTAGGTACTCCGGGAACAGGGCTTCAAAAAACAAGCAACAGTGGCACGTCGTGGACCACCGACAGAACAGTTCCTTCTGCCGCCACCCAGGGTATCGCAATTGCATTCGACCCGACATCCCCAACAACCGGCGGGTTCACGGAAGGAGTTTTTGCCTGCTCGAATGGCCACGGAGTTTTTCATTCCACCGATGGCGGCACCACCTGGACCTTCCTGAACACCGCGAATATGCCAACTACTTTTTATCAAATGATCGTGGACCAAAACGGCAAGTTGTGGATCACAGACGGAAGCCACATCACCACTTGGACGTCTGGCAAAGGTTGGTCGGTTAATTCATTAAGCGACAATCCGGGGCCTATAGCTGTCGATCCCAACAATGCTTCGAACGTGGCCACCAGCAGCTCGCAAGGCAGAACCTACCTTTCCACAGACGGCGGCTCCTCTTGGACGGTAAGGGAGATATCGACCACCGTCACCACAGCCAATGACGCCGCATGGATGGGTTGGGGGCCGACACAGGGATGGAAAGCTGCTGGATACGCGCCGCCGCCGACGGCAGGGTATTCTCCAGGATCCTACGGAATTTCGATGGGGGCTTTTGCATTTGACTCGTCATCAAATCTGTACGCGTCGCACGGCTTTGGGATTCTGAAATCGACCAGTCCGTTCGCGACCCCATCTAGTGCGATAACGTGGCAAAGTTTCTCACGCGGAACCGAGGCTCTCGACACCACTTACATCATCCACCCACCGGGCGGGAATCCGATCGGTACCGCATGGGATTTGCCGATCTGGAACTTCCCGAACTACTCGTCCAACCCTTCTGCCTACCCCGCGTACTATGGACCCACCACCGATTTTAACGGACCGATGCCGAATTATGGCATCAACGGCGTTCGCGGCTGGAATATAGAATACGCATCTGGCACCACTTCCTTCCTGACTGCCATCACTTCCGTCGGAGGTTTTTGGTCATCTGACGGCGGAGTTAGCTGGACCATATTCGCGAACTCCAGCGGCGTGAATCCGTTTACGAACGTCCTCAACGGCGGGTGCATAGCTTCGTCCACCACGACGAACCATGTCGTGATGTGTTCCAGCACTTCGCCCGCCTACACCACGGATAATGGAAACACATGGACCAGTTGCACCTATGCCGGTAGGGGGTTTAGCAATTTCCCGTTCGACAACAGTATTTTCGTTTGTGCGGATCGGGTGACTGCCAACAAGTTCTATATGTATTCAACTACTGATGGCTGGTATTCTTCAACTAACTCCGGAGCAACATTTACCAAAATTTCCAGCTTTAAGGCTCGTATTGGGACCGGATTAAGCCGTGCCAAATGCGTCCCCGGAAATCCTGGACACATTTTCTGGGCAACTGGTTTTGGTGAGATCCCGTACCCCATACCGGGGGACCAATTGTTCTGGTCCACGAACTCGGCGGTTACCTGGAGTTCGGCACTCCATGACTTCAATACCATCAACGATTTCGGCTTCGGCACGGTTGTTTCGGGGCAATCGTACCCGACGATCTATCTCGCTGCTTATCGGGTTAGCACAGGTATCTTCGGCGTTTACAAATGCATCAACTTCAATCCGGCTACCGGATCGGGAACGTGGACGCTCATGACGAACGCAGATGGCACAAACTATCCCGAGGGATGGTTTGCTCCCATTGTTGGTGTGGCTGGTGATCCGGCGGTTGACGGGCGATGCTCGATATCCTTCATCAATGGAGGCTTCAAGAGGTATGTGTAAAGTTCCAGTCACGGCGCATTAAGCGCTTGATCGATGGCTCCCATAATGCACAAACTATCCAACTGATGGCGATGGCTGAAAGCACGCTAACAACAAGAGCGAACCATTTTCCGGCAAAAAGGAAATGTCGCTCAATCGTAAGCCCGACGATATGGTGAACGAGATATAGTGGATAAGTCATCAAGCCAAGAGTCCGGATGCGCCGTGAGGCTGCCTCGGAAATGGGCTTACCCGGTCGGGAGAATATGAAGATGCAGGCGACGGCTGCGAACCACACGACGACCGGGGATAGCATCCACTCCATTTTGCCGGCAGGAAGAAATTCCCGCCCACGCAAGTAAATTTCGCCGATGCAGGCGACAATCGCGACCGTCAATGCAATGCGCTCCCAGGGTAATAATCGTCGCGTAGTCGATATCCAGATCCATGCTCCCAGCGCAAAAAAGCAACCGTGACGTGCTAGCAATACGTTACCGCGTTCGACCAATCCAACCGGGCCATATTTCGTCGCGAGGATTATGAGCGATATTGAGCTGAATAGCGTGAGTGCCAATGCCGCGCGACTTAACTGCGAAAACATGCGCGCCAATAGCAGTAGGAAGACCAGGCAGTAGAAGCCGACTTCTACTGCAAGAGTCCAATAGACATCGTCGATCCATGGCCCCTTCGGAATCAGCATTATTGATCTAAGATAGGCTGGCAGTAAGTCAGTTTCGCTAAACGACCTCACTATCAGCGTCAGCGTCGCACAGAACCAGACAGCCGGATAAAGCCGCAGCGCTCGGCCTCTCAGGAATTGGGCAGGTGTTTTGCCGTTCGCAGAATTGGCAATGACAAAACCAGAGATAACGAAAAATACCTCGACGCCGATCCAGCCGAACCATGTGACGAGCCAGACCGGCGTGAAGTCCGCAATGTCGTTCAAGTAACCGAGATGAAAACCGGCGACTAAGAACGCCGCAAGAAAGCGCAGAACGTCGATGCCGTAAAAGTAGTTTTTCACCGTGCGGAAGTGCCCGGGGGAGGTCTCATGTCATCATTTTCGGAACATCGCATCCACAACCGCGATCAACATGGCGTTCGGGAATATATGCGACAGCTTGTAATCCATCCTGAAGAAACTACCCTACGTCCCATCCTCCGCCAAGCCCCCAATCCCAAAAAGGTTCAATTAATCAGGAGCCATGAATAGCGAGCTATTGTAACCCTCCGGTGAGGGCCGCGGTGGCGATCAATTGAGCCCGCAGCATTTCTTGTATTTCTTGCCTGAGCCGCATGGGCATGGCTCGTTGCGACCAACCTTTTTTCTCGGGGATGCGATGACCCTTGGGTCGCTGCCCTGCACTGGTTCGGTGTTGGCAAGGCGCCATTCGTTGAGGATGACGACCCAGTCGGCGATCTTGTCGGGTGCGGCCGCCATGAGCGCATCACAGTCGTCCACCTCCTTTTCTCCTCGGGCGATGTCCGCGAGCAGAAGCATTCCGCTCATTGCCGCCGCCGTATCCACATCGGCGTCGAGCAGCTTCGTCCAGGCTGGCGGGCGTAGCGCGACGGCCTTCTCGAAGCCCTCGATCCACAGCTCCCAGAGGATATCGCCGTTGCGAGTGTCGACGGAGAACAATGGGCTATAGCGGTCTGGACGCTCCATCAGT
The DNA here is from genome assembly GCF_900129505.1 of Bradyrhizobium erythrophlei. Classification (NCBI taxonomy): domain Bacteria; kingdom Pseudomonadati; phylum Pseudomonadota; class Alphaproteobacteria; order Hyphomicrobiales; family Nitrobacteraceae; genus Bradyrhizobium; species Bradyrhizobium erythrophlei. Next base: position 5,397,756 of record NZ_LT670818.1, read on the forward strand.
GTGCGCGCGACGTTGTTGTAATGCTCCATGACGAGACCGAGAACACGGTTGGCATGGTCAAGGTCTTCGAAGACCGGCTGCTGGTCAGCGCCGTCCTCATGCCACACGAGCGGAAGCCAGTCGCCGGGCATGATCAGCTCCGGGCACGCCAGCAGGCCGGCGATGAAGCCATCAAGCTCTTCGAGCAGCATCGTTTCCTCGCCGAGGGCGAGCAGTTCCTCGTCAAGCTGCTTGATGTGGCGCGACAGTCCGGACATGGGCGTTCCAATTCCATGGCAGCAGTTCATGAAGCCGTCCCTGAGGGAGGTTGGCGATCCGGGCAAGCACGTCGGCAAGCCAGGCCTGTGGGTCGATGTCGTTGAGCTTGGCCGTCATGATCAGGGTCGCCATGGCGGCAGCACGCTCGGCACCACGATCGGAGCCGGCGAACAGCCAGGATTTGCGGCCCAGGGCAAAGCCGCGCAAGGCCCGTTCGGCTGCGTTGTTGGTCAGGCAGACCCTGCCGTCATTGATAAAGTGAGCGAACCGATCCCATCGCTTGAGCATATAGTCGATCGGCTCGGCAACCGAGGCCGAGCGCGACAGGCGGCCACGCTGCTCGCGCAGCCAGGCTTCCAGAGCCTCCAGGAGCGGCGCGCTCTGCTCCTTACGGATGCGCAGCCGCTCGGCAGCGGCAACCCCGTTGATGCCGCGCTCGATCTCGAACAGGGCGTCAATCCGCCTGACTGCCTCCAGCGCGATCGGCGAGATCGCTCCTGCATTCTTGCCCCGCCTTGCATTGGCACCGATGTCCGCCAGCTCGAAGAACTGCCTCCTGGCATGAGCCCAGCACAGCGCCGACGTGATCGGCCCCTTCGCGCGCGAGGGATCGTACAACTCGTTGTAGCCGTTGTAGGCATCGGCCTGCAGGATGCCGGCGAAGCCCCGAAGATGCCGCAGGGGATGTTCGTGCCGCCGGTCGCGTGAGGCATAATACAGCGCCGCCGGCGGCGCCCGGCCGCCAAAGGGGCGGTCGTCGCGGACATAGGTCCAGATGTGTCCCTTGATCGTCTTGCCCTTCGCCAGGATCGGTACATGTGTGTCGTCGCCGTGCAGGCGCTCGGCACCGAGCACATGTGCCTCGATCAGTGCGTGCAGTGGCTGCAGCACGGTCGTGCAGGCCCCGACAAGGTCGGCCAGCGTCGACAAGCTCAGATCGACGCCTTCCCGGGCATAGCGCTCGCTCTGCCGGTTCAAGGGCTGATGCTGGCCGTACTTCTCGAACAGGATCATCGCCAGCAGGCTCGGCCCGGCGAAGCCGCGCGGCGTCACATGGAACGGCGCCGGAGGCTGGGCGATCGTCTCGCAGGCCCGACAGGAGAACTTCTCGCGCACGGTCCGGATCACCTTCCACTGCTGCGGAACAACTTCCAGCGTCTCGGTGATGTCTTCGCCAAGCTTCGACAGCCGGTCCGAGCCGCAGCAGGGACAGCTGGCCGGCGCCGGAATCACCACGCGCTCGCGCGGCAGGTGGTCGGGGAACGGCCTGCGCGATGGCCGCTTGCGCTGGAACGACTGGACGGCCTGGGATCTGGCCGCCGCCTGCTCGGCCGCCAGTTCATCCTCGGTGGCGGTTGCTTCCAATTCCTCAAGCTGAAGCTCCATCTGCTCCAGCAGGCGTGCCGTGCGTTCGGAACGGGTGCCATAAAGCTGGCGACGCAGCTTCTCGATCTCGAGCTTGTAGTGGCTGATCAGCGCTTCCGTGCTCGACAGGTCCGCTCTCGCATTGGCGGCCTCGGCCTCGGCATTCACCGCCGCAGCCTGCGCCCTTGCCGCCAGCGCTTCCGCCTCAACCCGTGCGGCGCGCTCGGCGATGATCATCGCATGCGCAGCAGCAAGATCGGTGGGGAGCGATTCAGATGTATCGGTCACGGTCCGATGGAATCACATCCATCGGCCGCCGCAAGCAGAATCCTCATCCCATCGAGGTCGGACGCCAGCTCTCCTGCGGATGACGCCAGTCGATCCCGGACAACAGATAGCCGAGTTGTGCCGGTGAGATCGTCACGACGCCGTCGGCCACGCTCGGCCACAGGAACCGGCCGCGTTCCAGACGCTTGGTGAACAGACAGGCACCCTGGCCGTCATGCCAAATCACCTTCAACAGATCGCCGCGCCGGCCCCGGAAGCAGAACAAATGGCCGCTCAGCGGATCGCGCTTCAGCACCTCCTGCACCAGAAGCGCCAGGCTGGCGAAGCCCTTCCGCATATCGGTATGGCCGGTGGCAAGCCACACCCGAACCCCGCTCGGCAACGGGATCATCGGGCCCGTCCACCCGACAGCGCAGCCACCGCCGCCGTCAACGTCGCGGGATCGACCGCGCCCGTGATCCGAAGTTGCACCCCGCTGGCAAACGCGATCTCGATCGTCCCGCCAGTTCCGGCACAAGCCGCCCATGCCGACGGCTCCGGCGCAACCGAGACAGCCGCAAATTGCACCTCGCTCTCCTGCCGCGGCGCCCCCACGGCTCCTAATGAACCCGTTCGGGCCTGTCGCCGCCAAACCGTCAGCAAATTGGGATGCACATCATGCTGGCGTGCCACTTCGATAACGCTGGCACAAGGCGCAAGACTTTCCTCGACGATCCGACGTTTCTCGGCCGGCGTCCAACGCCGCCGTCGCTCCGGACCCGACAGAATCGAAACCTTGCTCACGTTTGCTCATTTGCTTGCAAATCAATCAGCAAACTATCGCAGGCAAAGTGCAGCCCGGAAGGCGGCCCTCACCGGAGGGTTACGAGCTATTTAAGATACGTGGCGATTGTGATCGTAGCCATCCTAACAGGGAGGATAGAGATGGAGATATACCACGGGCACGCCACAGGAGATGGAAATCTATGAGAAGTTCTACAGCACGTGGATGATGGCGAGTAATCGCGATTTCCGTGCTGCCATAACGAAGATTGCTCGCCAGCGGAATCCAAATTTGAGAACGGTTATTGGATGGCGTGCAAGGCAGAACAACCCGAAATCATGCCCACGCCCGATGCGGCGGCGATGACGCCGCCATGCGTGCAGTCCGAAAAGTTCGGGACCGTGCTGAAGCGGCTGCGGCCGCGTGGGGACAAGGTCGCTCCGGCTTGCTCAAGGGGATAATTGGGCTGGCCCATGCGCTGCGGAGGGCGCTACCGGTTGCCAACTGCGAATGCAACTTTCCTCCTCTGATCTCAGCGAAAAAGTAAAGCTAAAATTAGCGATATCGGCATGAAGGGCGCCGCATTAATTTGGTTTATTCTTCGGGATGACTTGGCCGTCCGCCACCGAAGTGAGCATGACGGGTCGAGCTTGTGATGTATCACCATGCGGACTGCCAAATGGAGTTAGATCCGTCAGAATCACGCTTCGCCGCCGATGGCGGAGCGATAAGATTGGCCGCTCGACAAAGTAATGTATGCAGATCCCTCCGACGATCGACAATGTCAGCGCGATGACGATGTAGGTTGCATCAAACGCCTTGCTCACTCCAAAGAGCGACAGACGTTGCCCAACTAGTTCCGTCGCTCTCAAGAAAAACAGGTGGCTCAAATAAATCGAATACGACGCGCTTCCAATGGCGAGAAACACCAAATTTGGACGGCGCTTTGCGCCTGCCTCCATAGCAAGTGCGCCAGCGACAATTGACGTTGCCGAGAAACCTAGCAAGTCATCGAGCCTGGCAAAGCTGCTGGTGGGAGCCGCAAATAAGGAAAGGAGAATACCCGCTGCGATCAAGGCGGATCCCAATTTTGGAAAATTCAACCAGCCGGCCCGGTAGATGACTGCAAGGACAATACCATCGAGGAACTTGAGCAGGTCGGGGTTGGTATAGGTTGAAAGCAGGGCGCCCGTCGGCTGAAGTGCAAAGCCCAGCAAGACAAGACCTGAAAGACAAAGTCCGAGGATAGTGGCCCGAAGCCCCCGCGACGGGAGGAACATGACAAGTCCAAACACGAGATAAAAAAACATTTCGTAGTCGAGCGACCAGCCGGGAATAAGGATTGGTGCGATCAATCCTGTCTGCACGACGTGAAAGTGTGGAATGAATAAAAAAGATTTCGTCACGTTCTCCGGCGTTATCGCCGTTGAGTGGAATAGTTGGGGAAACAGCAGCGCAGTTAGCACGAGTAGGGAGAGAAAGAACCAGTACAGCGGTACAATGCGAACAACCCGGCGACGCCAGAATTCGATCGACGAAATGTCCGAAGTGGCCGTTGTGTGCCACATGATGAACCCGCTGATGACAAAGAAGATCTCGACGCCAAATCGTCCCAGGCCTGGAATGGCGATATAGTCGATCTCGGTGGTCGGGCTTAGCATATGATGGAGAACGACCATGATTGCCGCGCCCCCCCGCAAATATTGGATCGTGACGACTTCTTTGCTCATAATACTTTATCCTGGACCATCGTCCGATTTGCTGTCCGGCCCTAGAGGCACGCGCGAGTAGATCTTCCGCGCTGCGCTAGTCCAAATCAAAAACAGGAAATCTACATTTCGTAATCACTAGCGTTACGTCTGAGTATTCTCTGGTCTCGATATTCCATCCAAAGACGATATTCCAGAATCGGGCCGAGATCGACGTAACGGATTCAATTTGCGTGCCGGATTCAGGTCGGCATCGAAGATGAGTCGCACTACTGTCGACGCATAAATGCCCTAAACCCTGGCGCCTCACTTCTCTGCCCCAACATTGGTCATTCTTTTCAACCGCTTAATGGGGTGTGGCCAATCAGCTGACAAGTCAAGAAAAAGCCTTAGGCTGTCGTTAACCGTATTGACTAGGGCCGTGCGGGACGGCGCTATGGGGGCGGACGGTTTCGGGGACTTCACGAGACTTATCGGTTTTTGTCGATTTGCGAGCCGCAGGACTTATCCGCCTGGCGTGTTCGACGATTTTTGACAAATAGCTTTTGAATCGGATCAAACTTGGGGAAAGTAGGTCTTATTTTGCATCGGAGCATCACCAGGTCGCGCCTAGGCCGCGGAGACACCCGGGCTGACAAACCGGCCGGTTTGCTCGCGAAGGACAAGGTAATATTGCACCTCTATTACCAAGATGCCAACTATCGCCTTAAAACTACTCATCAATTCTTCGGTTCCATCCGAACCACTCTTAAACACGTGCTCTCTAGCGTCGGCCGTGGTCTGAAGGCATTCGCGCCAGCAGGCCCCGGACATCTCCGATCGATGAGGCCATCGTGTTGAAGCTGCCATCTAGCAATTTCTCCCAGCGGCTGAAAAATCAGCAAGCGCTCGACGACGGCGTTTCTGATAGCGATCCGCTGGCGTGGTATGAACAGGCCATAGCGAACAACCCCGTAACTGTCGGCGCTCCGGCCGGTTCCGCTTTGGTATCGCCCAATGGTGCTTCGGCCGCGCTCAATAATCGCGATGCGACTGCGGTTGATACGTTGGAAATCGTCCAAGCCGCAATGACATCGCCCAGCGTCGAAATCGCACCCGCGGTGACGATCGCGGACGGCGCCAGCGTCGAAATCGCCGGAGTTAGCGCGCAGTCCGTGAATTTCACGGGGACGACCGGCACTCTCAAGCTCGATAACTCACTCGCCTTCACGGGTGTAGTCACGGGACTGGCGGGATCTGACGGGATCGACCTTGCCGACGTGAACTATGGAGTACAGACCCAGGTAACGTTCCTGGGTAACACCGCTGGTGGTACCCTCACGATTACGGATGGAATGCACACCGCCGACGTCGCGTTGCAGGGCGACTACCTGTCTTCGACATGGACTCTCTCGAGCGACGGCAATGGCGGCACGATCGTTGTCGATCCAGCAGTGAACACAAACTGGCAAACGCTTAAGGTGGGCGCGGGCGGTTACATTCGAAACTTTGACATCGCGCCCGACGGAACCATGGTTGGCCGCACCGATTCCTACGGCGCCTATCTTTGGAACGGCACCCAGTGGGTGCAGCTCGTCACCGCCACGAGCATGCCAGCGGCATTTGTGGCGGCAACTCAAAATACCGGAGACACCGCGCAAGGGGTCTACGAAATTCAGATTGCCGATAGCAATACCCAAGTTCTTTACATGATGTACGACGGCTACGTGTTCAAGAGCACGAACCGGGGAACGACATGGACGCAAACTTCATTTGCTCAGGTCAATGCCTATCCAAACGGGGGTACTGCCCAATACGGGCAGAAGATGGCTATCGATCCAAACAACCCAAATATCGTTTATGTTGGGACACCGTCGAACGGCCTGTGGGTGACCACAAACGGAGGAACCACCTGGCAACAGGTAAGCCAGTTTCCAGCCGCGACCGGGCTGGACAGCGGCAATTCTCCTATCGGGATCACAGGTATGTTGTTCGATCCTGCCGTCGGCGGCGTCGTTAACGGCGTCACCCAAACGATCTTTGCGGAGAGCAACGGCAACGGCGTCTATATGAGCACCAACGGGGGTGCCTCATGGACGCTGCTCAGCGGCGGACCGACGACCGTAACAGACGCGGCTGTCTCGTCGACCGGCATTTATTACGCTTCTGACGGCAATAACCTTTGGAGTTACGCGAACGGTCAGTGGACTGAACAGCCAACCGGGATGAACGGGCAGGGCATTCAAGCAGTTGCCGTGAATCCCTCAAATCCCAATGAAATCGTTGTGGTGTCGCCAGGAGGAACTCTCAGTGTAACTTACAATGGCGGCGCAACCTGGAGCGGCATTGATTGGAACAGTAACCAGGTCAGCGCCACCGACATCCCCTGGTTGCAAGGTGCTAATACAGGCCCCAATTTCAATTTTCTGACCATTGGCGGAGTGTCTTTTAACCCACTGGTACCGAACCAGCTCATCGCATCGGCCGGCACGGGCGTCTGGAATACGACGATCCCGGCCAACGTTGGAGGCTTTACGCCGATCACCTGGATTGACCAAAGTGTCGGTATCGAGCAGCTGGTCGCCAATGAAATCATTGTGCCGCCAGGTGGCAATCCGGTTCTGGCGTCCTGGGATCGTCCTTTCTTTTACATCAGCAATCTCAACGCCTATCCCTCGACCTACGGCCCTGTCGACAGCGTCAATATCGATGCTGGATGGTCGGTCGATTATGCGTCGTCAAATCCGAGCTTCGTCACGGGTCTCGTCCAAAACGGAGTTGCGGTCTACTCGACCGATGGCGGCCAGACCTGGAGCAACTTTGCAAGTGAGCCGGTATTTCCGGGCCAGGCAAATGGAGGAACCATCGCCGCTAGCACGCCACAAAACATTATCGACGCGCCAGGGGATGGAGTCCAACCTTATTACACCCTCGACGGTGGCGTGAGCTGGCACCCCATCACTTTGCCGGGGGTGAGCAGCTGGAGCGGTTTTGAAGGCTCCTATTACCTCGACGAGCGCTCCGTCACCGCCGACCGCGTGTCTCCCAATACGTTCTATCTCTATTATCCGGGAAATGGCGTCTACAAATCCACCGATGGTGGGGCATCATGGACCCAAGTCTATAACGGCAATGATGGATTTGGCAGTCAGTGGAACGGCTATATCACCCCGTTTAACTGGTACAATAATGAGATCATGTCGGTCCCCGGTGAGGCCGGCAACCTGTTTTTTACCGGCGGAAACCAAGGTACTGGCCCAGGCACACTAAATCCCTTTATGGTTTCGACCAACGGCGGCGCCGCCTGGACAGCCGTTCCCAACGTGATGAACGTTACTTGCTTCGGATTCGGCGCGCCGGCAACCGCGGGCGGATATCCCGCCATATATATCGTTGGCTATGTCAATAACGTCTATGGCATCTGGCAATCCGTCAACAACGCCCAGTCCTGGACCCAGATCGGAACCTACGCGAACAACAGTCTCGATACCATCAAGACGATTTCAGGCGATCCCAACATTTTTGGTCAGGTATATGTCGGCTTTGCGGGCTCAGGTTACGCAGTATTGGAGGCGCAACCTACCGGGCCTGCGGTCACCGCCATCGTTACCACGCCAACAACTGGACATCTGAACGCCGGAAACACCGTCACATTGACGCTAGATATGAGCGTGGCAGTGACTGTCGCTGGCGGCACCCCGACGCTCTCGCTCAACGATGGCGGCATCGCAACTTATACGGGTGGTTCCGGAACCAATGCGCTGAGCTTCACTTACACTGTTGGGGCCGGGCAAAATACGGCCTCCTTGGCCGCGAGCGCGATCAACCTCAACGGCGCGACGATCCAGGACAGCGGAGGAAATGCCGCCTACCTGCCACTGAACTCCGTAACCCAGACCGGTCCGCAGATCGATACGACGACACCAACGGTAGCGTCCGTATTGGAATCTCCTTCAACCGGCCACCTTAACACCGGCACCACGGTCACGCTGACGCTCGCCATGAGCGAGATAGTAACGGTCAATACAACAAATGGCACCCCGACGCTGACGCTCAACGACGGCGGTACGGCGACCTACGCCAGCGGCTCCGGCAGCAACAACTTAGTCTTCACCTACACGATAGGAGCCGGTCAGGTCACTACGTCGCTGGCAGCGACGTCTTTTAATCTCAACGGTGCCACGATTGCTGACGCAGCTGGCAATGCCGTCAATTCCTCGCTCAGTGGCCTGACCGAGGCTGGCCCGCAAATCAATACCACGGCGCAACCGTTGGGAGTGGACGGAAACGGCTTCTCGAATGCGCTTGGCGTGTCTTCGGCCCAGGTTACGTTGACCACGACGAACGCCAACGACGTTTTAATTTTGAACATTCTCGAAAATGGCACGTCGATCAGCTCGATTTCCGACACGGCTGGTCTGACTTGGACGCTGAAGGCGGTTGCCGGTTCGGCGAGCGGCCCGCTGTATCAATATTATGCGATTGCGCCGAACGCTCTTCCATCTGATGCGATCACAGTCAACTTTGCGGCCGCGGCCGCTTACGTCGACTTGAATGCGTTTGGCATTAGCGGCGCGAACACATCTTCACCGTTCGATACCAACGCCTCACTACCGGGGACCTCTAACAGCTCGACCGTCTCGGCGACCACTAGCAACGCCAACGATTTCATATTTGCTACCTATCGTTTTGGATCGACCTCGAGCCCGACCGCGGGCTCTGGATGGAACACCATCAATGCGACCGGTAATTACTACCTGTCGGAATACCAAGTCGTATCGGCGACCCAGGCTGGGCTTGTGGCAGGGGCATCAGCGGCGGACCAGGACGGAGGGATCATTACTGCAGTCGTGGCCGCAACTTTGTCGACTGGCACGACGCCAACCTCAATTGTCGAATCGCCGTCATCTGGCGATCTGAAAGCCGGCAACTCCATCACGCTCACGCTGAATTACAGCGGTGCGATGACGGTTGCGGGCGGCGTCCCGACGCTCACGCTCAATGACGGCGGCACCGCGACCTACACAGGTGGCTCCGGCACCAGCGCGCTGACCTTCAGCTACACGGTTGGGGCGGGCGAGAATACGGGATCGTTGGCGGCGACGGCGATCAGCCTCAACGGAGCGACGATACAGGACAGCGGTGGGCACGCCGCCAGCGTTTCGCTGTCTGGCGTTACTCAGACCGGCCCGCAAATCGATACCACGACGCCGACGGTGGCGTCGCTGGTAGCGTCCGGGAGCGGCATCACCGCCGGCACCGGCGACCTCGGGGTGGGCAAGGTTGTAACGCTGACCCTCAACCTCAGCGAAGCAGTGACTGTAGCGGGCGGGAGTCCGACGCTGACGCTCAACGACGGCGGCACAGCGACCTATACCGGCGGCAGCGGAACCAATGCGCTGACCTTCAGCTACACGGTGGCGGCCGGCCAGAACACCGCCGATTTGGCGGTGACGGCATTCAATCCGGGCACGGCCACCGTCAAGGATGGCGCGGGCAATGCCGCCGACCTCACTGGCGGGGTGACCAACCCGGGTGGCACGTTGCAGATCGACACCACGGCCCCGACGGTGGCGTCGCTGGTGGCGTCGGGCACCGGCATCACTGCTGGATCAGGCGATCTCACGACTGGCAAGGTTGTCACGCTGACGCTCAACCTCAGCGAGGCGGTGACGGTTGCGGGCGGCACGCCGACGATGACGCTGAACGACGGCGGCACCGCGACCTATACCGGCGGCACCGGCACCAATGCGCTGACATTCAGTTACACGGTAGCGGCCGGCCAGACCACCGCCGACCTGACCGTGACGGCGGTCAATCTCGGTACTGCAACCGTCACCGACGGCGCCGGCAATGCCGCCAATCTTGCCGGTGCGGTGACCAACCCATCCGGCACCCTGCAAATCGACACCACGGCGCCGACGGTGGCGTCGGTGGTGGCATCTGGCACCGGCATCACCGCCGGCACCGGCATCCTCGGGGCTGGCAGCGTGGTGACGCTGACCGTGAACCTCAGCGAGGCGGTCACGGTTGCGGGCGGCACGCCGACGCTGACCCTCAACGACGGTGGCACCGCGACCTATACTGGCGGCACTGGCACCAACGCGCTGACCTTCAGCTACACTGTAGCAGCCGGCCAAAATACCGCGGATCTGGCGGTGACGGCGGTCAATCTGGGCACGGCGACCGTCAAGGACGGCGCCGGCAATGCCGCCAACCTCACCGGTGCTGTGACCAATCCGGCCGGCACGCTGCAGATCTCCTCCACGGGGCCGACCGTGTTGTCGCTCGTGGCGACGGGCACTGGCATCACGGCCGGGGCGGGCGACCTGGCGGTTGGTAGTGTGGTGACCCTGACGGTTAATTTGAGCGCGGCGGTGACGGTTGCCGGCGGCACTCCGACGCTGACCCTTAACGACGGCGGCACCGCGACCTATACCGGCGGTACGGGCACCAATGCACTGACCTTCAGTTACACGGTCGGGGCAGGCCAGAACACCGCCGATTTGGCGGTAACGGCGGTCAATCTGGGCACAGCGACCGTCACGGACGGCGCCAGCAATCCCGCCAATCTCACGGGTGCGGTGACCAACCCGACCGGCACCTTGCAGATCGACACCACGGCGCCAACCGTGGCGTCGCTGGTGGCATCCGGCACCGGCATCTCGGCTGGTGCCGGCGATCTCGGGGCTGGCAAGGTTGTCACGCTGACGCTCAACCTCAGCGAAGCAGTGACGGTTGCGGGCGGGACTCCGACCCTGACCCTCAACGACGGTGGCACCGCCACCTATACCGGCGGGACCGGCACCAATGCGCTGACCTTCAGTTACACGGTGGCGGCCGGCCAGAACACCGCCGACCTGGCGGTGACGGCATTCAATCCGGGCACGGCGACCGTCAAGGACGGCGCCGGCAATGCCGCCGACCTTACCGGCGCGGTGACCAATCCATCCGGCACGCTTCAGATCGACACCACGACGCCGACAGTCGCTTCGGTGGTGGCATCGGGCACCGGCATCACGGCCGGTGCTGGTGACCTTGGGGCCGGCAGCGTGGTGACGCTGACCGTGAACCTCAGCGAGACAGTGACGGTCGCGGGCGGCACGCCGACGCTGACGCTCAACGACGGCGGCACCGCGACCTATGCCGGCGGCACCGGCAGCAACGCGCTGACTTTCAGCTACACCGTCGGGGCCGGCCAGAACACGGCCGACCTCGCGGTGACGGCGGTTAACCTCGGCACGGCGACCGTCAAGGACGGCGCCGGCAACGCCGCCGACCTCACCGGCGCGGTGACCAATCCATCCGGCACGCTTCAGATCGACACCACGACGCCGACAGTGGCTTCGGTGGTGGCATCGGGCACCGGCATCACGGCCGGCGCCGGCGACCTTGCGGCCGGCAGCGTGGTGACGCTGACCGTGAACCTCAGCGAGGCCGTGACGGTTGCGGGCGGCACGCCGACGCTGACCCTCAACGACGGCGGCACCGCGACCTATACCGGCGGCACTGGCACCAACGCGCTGACCTTCAGCTATACGGTGGCTGCCGGCCAGACCACTGCCGATTTGGCGGTTACGGCATTCAATCCGGGCACGGCGACCGTCAAGGATGGCGCCGGCAATGCCGCCAACCTCAGCGGTGCTGTGACCAATCCGGCCGGCACGCTGCAGATCGACACCACTGCGCCGACGGTGGCGTCGCTGGTGGCCTCCGGCACCGGCATCACCGCCGGGGCGGGCGACCTCGCGGCCGGAAGCGTCGTGACCCTTACGCTTAACCTCAGCGAGGCGGTGACGATTGCGGGCGGCACGCCGACGCTGACGCTCAACGACGGCGGCACCGCGACCTACACCGGCGGCAGCGGCAGCAATGCACTGACCTTCAGCTACACGGTGGCTGCCGGCCAGAACACCGCCGACCTGGCGGTGACCGCGGTCAATCTAGGGACGGCCACCGTCAAGGATGGCGCCGGCAATGCCGCCAATCTCACCGGTGCGGTGACCAATCCGACCGGCACTCTGCAGGTCGACACCACGGCGCCGACGGTAGCATCGCTGGTGGCATCGGGCACCGGCATCACGGCCGGCTCCGGTGATCTCGGGGCTGGCAAGGTTGTCACGCTGACGCTCAGCCTCAGCGAGGCAGTGACCGTTGCGGGCGGCACGCCGACGCTGATCCTCAACGATGGTGGCACCGCGACCTATACGGGCGGCACCGGCACCAATGCGCTGACCTTCAGCTACACCGTCGGGGCCGGTCAGAACACGGCCGACCTGGCGGTGGCGGCGGTCAACCTGGGTACGGCGACCGTCAAGGACGGCGCCGGTAATGCCGCCAATCTCTCCGGCGCGGTGACGACCCCGGCCGGCACGCTGCAGATCGACACGACAACCCCGACGGTGACGCAGGTCGTCGCCTCACCGGGGAGTGGCATTGCAAATCCGGGTACAACGATCACGCTGACGCTCGACCTGAGCGAGGCGGTGACAGTTGTTGGCAGGCCGACGCTCACCCTGAATGACGGCGCCACAGCGACCTATATCGGCGGTTCTGGCACCAATGCGCTGACCTTTATTTATACAGTCACGCCGACAGACGCCACCGTTCCAACTCTGGCAATTACCCAAGTCAATTTGCCGGGCGGAGCAACTGTAACTGACGGCGCTGGAAACGCAGCCGATCTTTCGGGCGCCGTGACCTCGTTCCCAGGGTTGGGAATCGACCCACCGCCAAGCTTTATTTCGCTCGCGATCTCGCCGTCGACCGGTGACCTGCGCGCCGGAAACACGGTTACGCTGACGCTCGGCCTGAATGATGCCGTGACGGTTGTAGGCGGCATCCCGACGCTGACGCTCAACGACGGCGGTACCGCGACTTATACCGGCGGCTCCGGTACCAACGCGCTGACCTTCAGCTACACGGTTGCAACTGGTCAGAATATCGCGGCTCTGGCGGTGACGGCAGTCAACCTCAACGGCGCGACGGTGCAATTCAGCGGTACTGACGCCGACCTGTCGTTGGCCGGACTAACCCAGACGGGTCCGCAGATCGACACTACGACGCCGACAGTGTCCTCCGTGGTCGCGTCGGGCAGCGGGATCACAGCCGGGTCCGGCGACCTGCCAACCGGCCGCGTGGTAACGCTGACGCTCAATTTGAGCGAGGCCGTAACGGTTGCGGGCGGTACCCCGACGCTGACCCTCAACGACGGTGGCACCGCGACCTATTCGGGCGGCACCGGCAGCAATGCGCTGACCTTCAGCTACACGGTGGCTGCCGGCCAGAACACCGCCGATCTGGCGGTGACGGCCGTCAATCTGGGCACGGCGACCGTCAAGGACGGCGCCGGCAACGCCGCCAACCTTTCCGCTGCGGTGACCAATCCCACTGGAACGCTGCAGATCGACACCACGACGCACCTTACGCAAGCTGGGAATACCTATTTCCTTTACAACAGCGTTGGATCGGGACCTCCGCTTAGATATGGTGGCACGCTCGTGACTCCCGGCGAGTTTGGCAGCTACACGCCGATCGGCGCGGTGCAGGTGGCAGGCGGTTACGACGTCGCGTGGAAAAACACGAGTACCGGTCAGTACACGGTGTGGAGCACTGACAGTAACGGCAATTACCAGTCGAATCTCACGCCCGCCGTATCGGGAAACACCACCGCGTTAGAAGCGCTGGAGACTACCTTCCAGCAGGACCTCAATGGCGATGGTACCATCGGTATTGTCACTACCGTGATCCGGACCGATGGATCGACCGCGCTCACGGAAGTCGGGAATAATTTCTATCTTTACAATGGTGGCACGGGCCCCGAACTGACATATGCCGGCGCGGCCGTCACCGTTGGACAGTTCGGCAGCTACACGCCGATCGGCGCGGTGCAGGTGGCGGGCGGTTACGATGTTGCGTGGAAAGATCCTAACAGCGGTCTGTACACGGTGTGGAGCACCAACAGTAACGGCAAATACCAATCGAATCTTATGCCCGCCGTATCGGGAAACACCACCGCGTTGGAAGCGCTGGAGACTACCTTCCAGCAGGACCTCAATGGAGATGGTACCATCGGTGTTGTCACTACCGTGATCCGGACCGATGGATCGACCGCGCTCACGGAAGTCGGGAATAATTTTTATCTTTACAATGGTGGCACGGGCCCCGAACTGACATATGCCGGCGCGGCCGTCACCGTTGGCGAGTTCGGCAGCTACACGCCGATCGGCGCGGTGCAGGTGGCAGGCGGTTACGACGTCGCGTGGAAAGATCCTAACAGCGGTCTGTACACGGTGTGGAGCACTAACAGTAACGGCAAATACCAATCGAATCTGACGCCCGCCGTATCGGGAAACACCACCGCGTTGGAAGCGCTGGAGACTACCTTCCAGCAGGACCTCAATGGCGATGGTACCATCGGTGTTGTCACTACCGTGATCCAGACCGATGGGCCGACCGCGCTCACGGAAGTCGGGAATAATTTCTATCTTTATAATGGTGGCACGGGCCCCGAACTGACATATGCCGGCGCGGCCGTCACCGTTGGAGAGTTCGGCGGCTACACGCCGATCGGCGCGGTGCAGGTGGCGGGCGGTTACGATGTTGCGTGGAAAGATCCTAACAGCGGTCTGTACACGGTCTGGCGCACCGACAGTAACGGCAATTACCAGTCGAATCTCACCCCCGCCGTATCGGGGAACAACACAACGCTGCAAGCGCTGGAGACCACCTTCCACCAGGATCTGAATGGCGATGGGGTCATGTTCACGTCCGGCACCGGGAGCACTGTTAGCGCTGGCAACCTCTTAATCGGGGCGGGTGCGAGTGTGGAACTGACCGGTGCATATTCGGGAACAATTACATTCGCAGGCTCAGCCGGCACGCTCAAGATCGATAATTCCGCGAGCTTCACTGGTTCGATCGGCGGGCAGCTTGCGATTGGTGACGTGATCGACCTGCCGAACATCACCGCTGGGGCGGGTGCCACACTCGGCTATTCAGGCAACAACGGGCCCGGCACGCTGACGGTCAGTGATGGAACCCACACGGACAGCATTGCTCTTCTCGGCAATTATTCGTTGGCGAACTTCACCGCTTCGAGCGATGGCAATGGTGGAACATCGTTCATCGACCCGCCGCTGCCAACGAGCCAAAGCGACACCGCATTGAACCAACAATTGGCGCTATTTTCGCAACACATCGCCTCGGCATTTCCGTCTTCGGCGTTTAGTGACGGTAGCCCGTCCACACTTGGCATTTCTGAATCGGGAATTGGCCAGCCGCCGCCATTGACCCAACCGGTTGCAACCCAGCAGCATGCCTGAGTAAATCAATAATCCCGGACAGCCGAGCTTCGTCACAGCAGCGTTGCAGTCGGTGGCCCGCAGGTACGCGGGATGGCAGCCTGACCAGACGGAGATCACTTATCGACAGGGAACGTCGGTTGGGGTAGCGCTATCGAATGCAGTGGATCTCCTTGCGGCCAGCGGCCTTTAGAGCGATGTTGCGCATTTTCGCATGAGAGCCTGAAGATGCAGGGTCCGGTACGCCGCATTTTGAAGATGCCATTATTTTTTCTGGCCTTCCTCGCCGCGCTGTCCTTGTCTCCAGCAGGCGCAGCGCCGTCGGAAAAGCGTTTGGCGCTCGTCATTGGGAACGCCTCGTACAAGACTGGAACTCTAGCTCGCCCGGCGAACGATGCGGCCCTCATCGCCCAAACGTTGCAGGCTGCGGGTTTCGATGTCATCGGCGCCCGCGATCTGGATGGAGATGGGTTGGGCCGAACTTTTCGCGATTTTATCGACAGAGTTAGAAGCGCGGGACCGAACGCGGTAGCTGCCGTGTATTTCGCCGGCTATGGGCTGCAGCTCGAAGGCGAGAACTATCTGGTCCCGATCGACGCCGATATTAGTAAGGCTTCAGACGTGCCCCTGCGGGCTGTGCGGCTGTCCGAACAAATGCTTGCGCTGGCGATGCTTCATTTGAAGGCGAGCTTCATGATCCTGGATGTCGCCCGCGCGAGCCCGTTTTTATTGTCAGGTCAGCCGCCGGCTGGGGGCCTCGCCTGGATCGAGCCCGAAACCAATATGCTGATTGCGTTCAGTGTCGCGCCAGGCACGGTCTCCCCCGATGCAGGGGACGGTTACGGCCCCTATGCCAAGGCGCTCGCCGAGACAATTCGAGAGGGTGGCCTGACGCCTGCCCAGGTGTTTGACCGCGTGCGCTTGCGTGTCAATGAATTGACGAAGGGCGCACAGGTGCCTTGGGACGTCTCGAGTATCGAAGCGCAATTCATGTTTTTCGAACGCGGGCCGGGCGCGCCGCCTCGGGCGGATTCGCCTGAGCGGACTGCCTGGATGCGCTCCCAGCCGATGCGCAAGCTCGGCCCCAACGATGCCTATATGGTGGCTTTGATCCGCGACACTTTCGATGCTTACACGGATTTTCTAGCGGACTATTCGCGTGACCCCATGACGAAGCGCGTCCGTGCCCTCCTTACGGTGCGGCGCGAGGCGATCACTTGGCGACGGACTTACCAAGCCAATACCCCCGATGCCTATTGGTCATATTTGGAGCGCTATCCACGCGGATCTCATGTGGCAGATGCCCGCCGCCTTCTGACGCGTTTGGGCGCCACGACCGCGCTGCCTCTAAAATTCGCAAGGATGGATTACGACATACCCCCGCCTTTGCCCGACGAAGCGGAGTACGTCGAACGGACGGTGTTAATGTTCGACGATCCGGCTTTCGCGTTCGAGCCGCCACCACCGTCGCCAGTTCATTTCCTGGAGCCGCAGCCGTCCGAAATCGTGGCCTTGGCGCCGCCGGCAGCTCCATCTGGAGCACACACTCTTCCGACGCCAATGTTCGTGTCGTTGCCGGACTATGTCGATGTACCGGCTTACGTCGTGATACCGCCGAACTCGTTCATCTTCAACAACGCCCACAAAGCACCGGCCGTGAATGCCACCACCAACGCCCCCAACAAGCCAGACGGGAAGGCCATATCCTCGTCAGCGTCGGCACCCGGCACGGCTGGCAAGAATAACCTTGCAGAAATTTCCCATCTTCCGCCCTCGGTCGCGACAACGAATATGCTGAACGACGGTCCGAACCCGCCACCGCTTCCCGCCAGTCCGGCGGCGCGGGAAGTGATCAAGGTGCCTCAGAGCCCTGCAGTATCGGCGGCTTCGACGCCTCTCTGGGCCGACCTGAATCCGGCGGCACGGCAAGAGATCAATGAGCCTCCGAGCTCGCCTTTGCCGCCGATACCTTTGTTGCCTCTCTGGGCAACTGACTACAAGACATCGGCAAAGCCAGGCATGGTCCCCACAATGCTCGCGCCGCAGCCAACCGGCGTGCCGCTGAGAAGTCGAAGCGCCGCAACCCAGTCGCCGATTCCCCCGGCGCAAACGTTCCCGGCGCCAACGGCCAGCAACCGGCCTACGCCGATTGCGCACCCGCCGCCGAAAGCAGCTGATCGATCAGGACAACCTCTTGCGTCTTCGGTCGATGGGCTCGCGCCATCGGTCCAGCGCCGTCCCCAGATCGCGCCCGGCGCAGCTTCGCCGAAGCCGCTGGCAAAAAAACCATGCCCCATCGTGAACGGACAACCAGGCTGCAGCTGACGGATAGGTCGTTCGCAGGGGAACGCAGCGGCCGCGAATGCTTGCGACCCTTCCGGTCTATCTTTCGCGCAGGCTCTCTTGCTTGTACTTCATCAACGGTGACAACAGATAGCTGATGATCCGCCGGGAGCCTGTCTTGATCTCGGCGGTGACCGCCATGCCGGGCGAAAGATTGACGACCTTGTCCTCGACCTGCATCTGCGTCTGTTCGACCGAGATCCGCGCCGCGTAGCTCAATTCCTGTCCTTTGGGTTCGCTCGTGGCGCTGGGGGAGCCGGCCGGATTGTCGTTCGATTTTTCGCTCGAAGCATCACGCGCGATTGAATCCGATGAGATGCTACGGACCTTTCCGTGCAGCAGCCCGTATCTGGTGAAATCAAAAGTATCGACCTTGATTTCGACTTCATCGCCGGTGTGCACGAAACCGATGTCACGGTTGCTCACCGTGGCTTCGATCTCGAGTTGACTGTCGCGGGGCACAATCACCATCAGCGCCTGCGCGGGCGTTACGACGCCGCCGACCGTGTGTATGGCCAACTGCTGCACCATGCCCGACACCGGCGCGGTCAGCTGTTGAAGCTTGGTGCGCTGCTCGGCCTTCGACAGATCGGCCGCAAGGCCGGCGGCTTTCCGCTCGGACTCGGCCAGTTCGCCAAACAGTGTTCGACGATACTCGGCCTTGGTCTGGGCGCGCGTCTCGATGATAGCGGCAACTGCCGCCTGTGCTTCCTTCAAATGGCTTTTCTGGACCAACCGTTCCTGCTGGCTCTCGGTCAATTGCTGTAGCACCTCGAAATATTGCAGCCTGGAGCCGTATTCACTGAGCGTCTTGCGAATGTTGACGCGCTCCTCAATCGTAGGAATGACCGCCTCCAGCTTATCGACAGTCGCCGAGATTGTAGCGAGTTCAGCCTCCTTTTGGGCCCTTTGTCCGTCCAGGGCCGCGATCTTGGCTTTGTGCTCCGATACCTGCGCCTGCAGAAACTGGCGCTGCATGGCGACCAGCGCTCGGTTGGCTCCTTCCGGAGGATGGAATGCCGCCATCGGATCGTCGGTATCGGCGAGCGCCGCACGCAGTCGAGCGGTATCGAGCTGCGCGGATTGCAAGTCACCCTGGAGATGATTGGCCTCGCCTTCGTTGATGGTTGGGTCGAGTTCGACGAGTACATCGCCGGCATTTACGTTCTGGCCGTCAGCGACCCGTATCGCGCGCACGACGCCGGTCTCAAAGGGTTGAATCACCTTGCTGTGGCCGCTTGGGATAATCTTACCGGTCGCAGTCGCCACGATATCGACATGGCCGAGGCTCGCCCAGGCTAAGGCCAGCACAAACACCGCAATAAGGGTCACGCCGATCGCCCGACCGATGGGGGAAGGCGGAGTTTCGACGATTTCCAGCGCGGCCGGCAGGAAGGCGAGTTCCTCCCGGTCCCGCAGCTTGGTCCCTGCAGGAAAGGGAATAACCTTCTTGTCCGGATTGATGAAATCCTGCGCAGAACGCAAAAGAGATCGCTTACCTCCTGCGTCCTTCCGATCGACTAACAAGACATCTCCACTTCGTTGGCAAATTGTTCGACTAAACGCCTGATTCTGGAGGATATCCGAGGGCGTAGCCGGCGTTTGCTTATATCTGCTGACCGTGAATTTTTTGCCATTCCAATGTGAAAGTTGTGGCGCCAGGACATTCCTTAAACTATGGCTAACAGCATCAAAAGTATAGAATATTAATTCGATTAGGATAGGTTTCCCAGGCGCCCGGTAGTGGCAGGATGACAGGACGCTAGTTGAATGACGGCACAGCCGGAAATACCCGGGCCGAATGATCCAGGTCTCACGGCGTTGGTCATGCTGCTGCGCTTTCACGGCGTCGGGGCGGACCCTGCCCAAATTCGCCATCAGTGCGGGACTGCGGCGATCGGTACTTCGGACATGATCCGATGTGCCAGAGAGTTCGGCCTCAAGGCGCGGGAGCTGAAAACAAGCTGGGGCCGCTTGGCGAATACCCCTTTGCCGGCCATCGCGGGGCTCAAGGATGGCGGATTTCTTCTGCTCGGCAAGTTCGGCGGCGACAAGGTCGTCGTGCAGTCGACGAAAACGCCGCGCCCCGAACTGATGACGAGGGACGACTTCGACGCGGTCTGGGACGGCCGCATCGTTCTGATGACCCGCCGCGCCAACCTGGTGGACCTGGCGAGCCGCTTCGATATCACATGGTTCATCGGCGCGATTCACAAATATCGCCACCAATTGGTCGAGGTGCTCGTCGCATCTTTCTTTCTTCAGCTGTTTGCGCTCGCCTCGCCGCTGTTCTTCCAGGTGGCCATCGACAAAGTTCTGGTCCATCGCAGCATCGGTACACTCGATGTACTGATTATCGGGTTGCTCGGGATAGCGGTTTTCGAAACCATTCTTGGCATATTGCGGACCTATCTCTTTTCGCACGCCACAAACCGCATCGACGTAGAACTCGGTGCACGATTGTTCCAACATTTGCTGGCGTTGCCGACGGCCTATTTCCAGGCTCGCCGCGTCGGCGATTCTGTGGCGCGCGTGCGTGAGCTGGAGAGCATCCGGACTTTCCTGACCAGTTCAGCGCTGACACTTGTGATCGATCTCTTCTTCACCTTTGTCTTTCTTGGGGTCATGTTTCTCTATTCGCCGCTATTGACGGGTGTCGTCCTTGCCGGATTTCCGTTCTATGTGGGGATTTCCGCCGGTGCGACGTCGCGGTTCCGCCAGCTGCTCGACGACAAATTCAAGCGCGGCGCGGAGAACCAAGCATTTCTGGTTGAATGTGTAACGGGGGTCGAGACCCTCAAGGCGATGGCAGTCGAGCCGCAGATGCAGCGACGCTGGGAAGAGCAACTTGCGGGCTATGTGGCGTCAAGTTTCCGGGTCTTGCGGCTCGGCAACACCGCGAGCAACAGCGTGCAACTCGTCAACAAGCTCGTTATGGCCGGCATTCTGTATTTCGGCGCCCGGCTGGTGATCTCCGGCAGTCTAACCGTGGGCGAGTTGGTTGCATTCAACATGCTCGCAGGACGTGTGAGCCAGCCGGTGTTGCGGCTCGCCCAGATCTGGCAAGACTTTCACCAGGCAAAGCTCTCGGTGGACCGGCTCGGTGACATTCTCAACACGCCGCCTGAGCCCAGGTTCAATCCGGCCCGTGCCGCACTGCCGTCCATTCGCGGCGACGTCACCTTCGATCATGTGGTGTTTCGTTACCGCATCGACGGACCCGAGGTGTTGCACGATGTCAGTTTTAGTGTGTCTGCTGGACAGGTCGTCGGCATCGTTGGACCATCGGGCTCCGGCAAGAGCACCGTCGCCAAGCTCATCCAACGCCTCTACATTCCCGAACGCGGGCGTGTGCTGGTCGATGGCGTCGATCTTGCCATGGTCGATACGTCCTGGCTGCGCCGCCAGATCGGAGCGGTGCTGCAGGAGAACGTGCTTTTCAATCAATCCATCCGTGACAACATTGCGTTGCCGGATCCGGCCATGCCGATCGAACAGGTCGTGGAGGCAGCCAAGCTCGCTGGCGCCCACGACTTCATATTGGAGCTTCCGGAAGGTTATGACACGGTTGTAGGCGAGCGCGGCGCCAGCCTTTCAGGGGGACAGCGTCAGCGTATCGCTATCGCGCGGGCGCTGGTGACCAATCCAAGGATTCTGATCTTCGACGAAGCCACCAGTGCGCTGGACTATGAAAGCGAGCGCATCATTCAGGATAACATGCAGCGCATCGCGCAGGGGCGAACGGTATTCATCATCGCGCACCGCCTTTCGACCGTGCGACGAAGCCATCGAATCATTACAATTGATCGTGGCCGGCTGGTGGAGGATGGGACGCACGATGAACTGATCAAGAAGGGCGGCCGCTATGCAACGCTTCACCGGGTGCAGGCGGATATCCATGAAGTTCGTTAGAGGCCGTTCGGAAAATGTCACGCTGCAAGGAGTAGCTGAGTCCGGTCCAACCGTTTGGCGATTTTGACGGGTTGACCTTGGCAAGCCAACTGTTGCTGGTCCTTCAAGAGCGTCGCAACCTGCAGGCGCGCGCTTGAGCGTAGATATCGCTCAATGTGCTCAATGTAACGTAGAGCCGCGATAGGCGATAGCGTTCAGCGTGCGTTAAACCGCGCCGACGTCGTCGAGGGGAGGTGCGACGACCTGCTTGATATGACGCCCGCCCATACATGACGAACGCCGCTTCCAATAATAAGGTAGCCGATCTGCATGCTCGTAGCGGCCGTGCCAACCGTCAAGATCGTCGTCCAGGCGGTATGAGCGTGCGTCACTCCGGTGCCGAACGCAACGCCAAGTACAATCGCGGTTGCCGGGATCAAGACCAAAACTTTGAAGCGCTGCGCCAGTAGGGCACCGACCAACAGGCTAACCATGGCGAGTAAAATCACGGTTTCACGCTCCCTACGCTCAACCTATACTCAATGGCCGCGTTGCAACTAGTTTCCGGGCTCACCGGTTAACTTTCCGTGAAACGGATAAGCAGCTTATTTGCCCTTTACGCTGCATCGCAGTCTTCCGAAGGGCTTCAAGTCCCTTCATTCCCGTCTCACCTTGGTTGTCGCGTTCCGGCAGAATTCGGGTCCCGAGGGGGGAGTTTGTGATCCCGCCGTTCGAAGTCGATGCATGAGTCCCCTGGACGGCCTATCGCGGAGCCACGTGGACGCAGGGATCGCATCCCGGGCCAAGCATAAATCCCGTTGAGCTAAATAATGAAGACCAGCAGCGCACCAGCGCTATTGAAGCGTTTTCGAAGAGGTTTTGCTTCGCACGCCATCCAGTTAAAAATTAAATGCCACCGAATCGGAATCGCGGGAGCTCCCGAAACGGGAAGTAAGAGCAAGCGATACAACCGTTCTAAAATTGTGCGGTCTAACAGATTAATATTGCGCTGCGGCCTTACCCGGCATATAACCGCCGTTGGTTAACGAAGCTTAAATTGACGCACGGGGATAAATTGGGCAATTTAGCTCAAAAAATAGTTAATGTTTAATTGGAGCAGGAACGGGGTAAGTTAGCGCATTCGGTCGATCTTTCTAATCCAAAATAAATAGTGAAAAAATCATAACCGAAAGTTGGCGTAGAAAATTATGTCTATCGGCTCCGATATTCGCGACGAATTGCACCAGCTTGGTGACTCCTCGAGGCAGCCGCCCGCGAGTTTTTCCAGCGACGCGATTTCGCCTCTTTTGGCGACGGTCGACGCATTAGTTATTCTGTTGTCGAGCCTGGCAGGCGGGATTGGCTACCAATGGTTGGTGGGTTATCCGATATCCAGTATCCTGCCTTATTGTGCTGTCGGCTTGCTCGCGAGCTTCATCCATATATTGCGCATGAATCGGAGCGGTTATTACGATTTTCCAGACTGCGCAAAACCACGAGTCGAGGTTGTCGAAGTGCTGGTCTGCTGGCTGACGACCGGGTTGTTGCTCGCGTTTCTCGCTTTCCTCCTCAAGGTTGGCCTCGACTATTCTCGCGGTGCCTTTGTCTTGTTTTACTTTATTGCACCAATCGGCTTGCTGGGGGTGCGCAAGTT
The DNA here is from genome assembly GCF_900129505.1 of Bradyrhizobium erythrophlei. Taxonomy (NCBI): domain Bacteria; kingdom Pseudomonadati; phylum Pseudomonadota; class Alphaproteobacteria; order Hyphomicrobiales; family Nitrobacteraceae; genus Bradyrhizobium; species Bradyrhizobium erythrophlei. The sequence continues at coordinate 5,421,309 of NZ_LT670818.1, forward strand.
TACCAAGACCGCTCTGGCCGCAGCTGTTTCGCATGGAGCAATCGGACGCCGCGACGCTGTGCTGATTGGCGAATTCAACGAGCTGGCCGGGTTGGGGCCGCAATCTCTGCTAGCTCTTTTCGGTTCGGCTGAAGTCAATCGCTTCGTGTTGAGCAGAGAAGATGACGCTTCAGCGCGCACGGCGGCAGACGCCCGGATCATTGATTCCGTCGCTAACTTTGTGCGACGTCATGATTGCCGAGAGATCCTGCTCGCGCTGTCTTGGGGCGATGAATGCCGCCTTGAGTTCATCCGGGATCGTGTCAAGACACTTCCCGTGGCCGTTCGGCTATTGCCGGACATCCGTGTTCGGTCGTTGACGAATCTTTCTTCGTCAGCGCGCCCGCGAGTATTGGCCATCGAAATCCAACGGGCGCCGCTCGGCGGAACTCAGCGTTTCGTCAAGCGAATGATCGATATCGCCCTGGCTTCTCTGGCGTTCATATTTTTCTTGCCGATCATGACTCTTACCGCGATCGCAATCAAACTTGATAGTCCAGGACCGGTGATTTTTCGGCAGAACCGGAAGGGATTCAATGGCAAGCAATTCGTCATATTCAAGTTCCGGACGATGGCGGTCCAGGAGAATGGACCAGCCGTTGTACAAGCGACCCGCAACGATGCGCGAGTGACAACCATCGGGCGGTTGTTGAGGTCGGCGAGCATCGACGAGTTGCCTCAACTATTGAATGTGTTGAAGGGCGACATGTCGTTGATCGGGCCGCGTCCTCACGCGTTGGCCCACGACAACTATTTCGAAAGCGTCTTAAGCGATTATGCTTTTCGTCATCACGTCAAGCCGGGGATCACCGGTTGGGCTCAATGCAACGGCGCGAGAGGCGCGACGCCGTCAATCGAACATATCTCGGAGCGTGTGAAGCTTGATCTCTGGTACATCAACAATTGGAGTCTTTGGCTGGACATCCACATTCTGATCAAGACGTGTTTTGAGGTGCTGCGAAAGCGCAATGCCTATTGAGCATCACGCTGCAATGTTGCGGAAACCGGAGGATGTAGAATTAACACCGTCCGGTCTATCGAGCATTGGATTAGTGGGGCCAAGTCCAAGTTGCCGGTGATGTCTTGATAAATTCATTCTTGAGAACAGTTACTTAAGCTATATTTGGCGAGACGGCGGCCAGGGTGGCCGAATTAGAAAAGTGCCTCCGCGGCATTGACGCTGGAAAACCTCTCAATCTCACGTTTATATAGTTGGCTTACCGAATCGCGAATGCCTGAAAGCTGACGGATGAGCAAGAAGTCGAGTTTTGACGCCATGTCGGTTGACGAGATGTGGCGGCTGCATGAGGAGATCGGCCGGATCTTGTCCGTCAGGCTGACGTCCGAAAAGCGCGAGCTCGAAAAGAGATTGGCGCAGCTTCATCACGAGGAAGAGTCCCAGCCGAATTTGGCGGATAAGCAATTGGGAACTCGACAGGCGCGCAAGTATCCGAAAGTATTTCCAAAATACCGAAACCCGAACGAGCCTACGGAAACCTGGTCGGGTCGGGGAAAACAGCCGCGCTGGCTGACGACCGCTCTTGCGATGGGTCACACCATTGAGGAATTCGTGATTGGCGATGCCGAAGCCGCCAAGAACAATCCGCGCCGTAATGGGCATAAATGGCAAGCCGAGAAGTAGATCTCCATTGGTGAGTCGTGCGCAGTGGCGACCGAAACTCGAAAGTGGGATTTGCTTTCAGAGGGATGATGAAGCTGACTTCATCGCGAAGCCATGGCATACTTCTTCGGCAGCCTGCAAAGCCCCGGAACCAGGAGCAACTTCATCGCCGGCCCTTCGTTCAGGTGAACGACGCCAAAGACGGCGACTTGATCCGTTCCCGACCCATGACTTGCCCGGACTCGGCGATTTTTACCCTTTGCCTAAGGCATTGTAGATCGAAGTAGCGCTGGGCAAGCTCTTGCGAGGACGGTGTCGGTTTGGCGCCCGTCTTACGTTTCGTGCTTTCCACCGTGATGATGCGGCTATCCAATTGCCGGGCCATCTTAAACCCCTCTGTTCGCGGTTGCCTTCAATGCCGAGCATGCAACGGGCATGCCACTCCCCAATCGCAAGGCATGAATGCCAATTTGCCTGCATTGGACGTCCGTGGCTCGCAAAAGGTTCAAACCAATCGGCCACGACCATTGATCCCGACCGGCCACTAACCTGTATCGAGCTGACGTGTCCGGCGTATGAACTCGATCACATGTCTTGCTAAAAGCTTGGCTTCTCTCCGCCGCCGGTCCAATCCCCTTACAAATGAACGGTTTTTTCTCCAACGCTCATTCTTTGACATTGCTGGGGTATCCAGCGAGGGGCGTCGCTTGGGACGGTCGGATTGCGCAGCCGGAGCGCATTTTCGTCAGCCTGCGTGACGACCGGCTCACCTAGTGCCCACGCCACGATCTGAATCCGATGCCACCCGCTAACCGGGTTGGCCGCACGCTTGTTCGACGCGCACGACTCAGAGAACGTCGTTCGTAACCCTTGGTCCACGTCGGAAGTTTTCGTCGCGCCAGTTTCTCGGCGCAGGGCTCCAGCACGCCGTGCGTTGCACAACAGATGCCCAAAACTTTAGCTAGAAATTCATTTTAGTCACAACCATACTAGAATCGGTTGCTCCAATTAACGAGGGCAAACTTGGGGAGACACGCGATGGCGGTTGCGTTGGAAATCAACTTCGCTCTTTGGATCATGATCGGCTGCGCGGCCATGAAAGCTGTGCAAGCCGCGATCTGACCTCGAAAGAGGAGGCAGTTTCCTGCCGATATAGCTGCCTGACCAAAATCACCGGGCGCCGCTAACTACTTTCGTAGGTCGCCGACGCGGTTGAAAATGGCAGCCAGCAGACCGAAAAGGGATTTCGTCGTGAGGCGAACGGATTTCGCTGCCGAATCGATGGCGCGGTGTTCGTCGGTCTTGTCAGAGACGATGCCAATGTAGTTCTTGTTCAATTCCCGCGGCCTTGGTGGCATCTGCGCTAACTCCAGGGGACGCCGATCGAACCACCATGTTGGGGCAATCCGGAATCGAAGGTTAATTTTTCGTACCGTAGGAATACTGGCGTGGCGGAAGATCCGCCTCTGCGAGGGGCATGCCGCACACACCATAAATCTCGACCTCAGGCTTAATCGATCGTTGACCGCGTCTGTGAACACGGCGGCAACCAATCCACTCTAGATTTCGTGCTTTAGCGTCGGTTGGGGTTGAGGTCCGGGGCAACGTCAAAGGAGTTTTGAATGCGGCAGCTTTTTTCAAGGTTCCTGGCCGATCAATCCGGCGCTACCGCCATCGAATATTGCCTGATCGCGGCCGGGATCAGCATCGTTATCGTCACCGCCGTCAATGGCATCGGATCCGCCCTCAACACCAAATTCACCTCGGTGAACTCATCGCTGAAATAGCGGCGGGCCGGAAGGACGCCATGCAGGAGATATTTGGCACCTGGGGTCCCGAACTGATGGCCTACAGCCATCAGTTCCCGTTGCGCGTGGTTACCGCCGCGCTGGGCGCAACCTCCCTCGTACTGACACTGGTATTTGGAGAACTGTCGTCGTCGGGCGACGGTGGCGAATCCGGTGGATTTTATTTTGGCGATGGCGACGGCGGGGATTGAAGTCTTCGCGGCCGGATTCCTTCATCTCCGTTCAGCGCCCGCAGCACCCCGATCCGCGCGAACATCAGCCAGCCGTTGCCGGTCTCCGCGGCATTGATCAGGTTTTCGACGGCGATTTGCCAGCGGTCCTGTTGCTGGACGTCTTGCGGCAGTTTCATGATGTAGTCGGCGGCGTCTTGCAACGTTAACAGTCTGCGGCCGCCGCGCAGCCGGATCGGCTCCTCGAACGGCGCCGTCCACGGCATTTCAGGCGTCGCCCGGGATGTTCGCGCGTCGCCGCAACGGCTGTTGCACTATCCCGCCTTTTTCGAACGGGCGGCCGTCGTGCGCACCGGCTTTTCCGCCTTCTTCGGCTCTTGCACCCTTGGCTCTTCCTTGGCGCGCTTGCCGCTGATCGGTAGCAGCATCTCGCGCTGGCCGGAGGCGACCTTGCGCGGCTTCTTGCCCTTTGCCTTGGCAGCGGCGGGGGGAGCGGCCTGGCGCTCGCTGGCGAGGCTCTTTTTCAGCGCGTCCATCAGGTTGATGACGTTGCCGCCCGTTTTCGGCGCGGCCTTGGCGGTCAGGCGAACGCCGCTGCGCTTCTTGTTGATCAGATCGACCAGCGCGGATTCGTAATGATCCTCGAACTTGCCGGGCTCGAACACGCCGGATTTCTTCTCGACGATGTGCTTGGCGAGATCCAGCATGTCCTTGGTGACCTTCACGTCCTGGATGTCGTCGAAATATTCCTTTTCGCTGCGCACCTCGTAGGGGTAGCGCAACAGCGTTCCCATCAGGCCCTTGCCGAGCGGATCCAGCGCGATGATGTGCTCGCGATTGGTCAGCACCACGCGGCCGATCGCGACCTTGTTCATGCTGCGGATGGTTTCGCGGATCACCGCGAAGGCGTCATGGCCGACCTTGCCGTCGGGCACGAGATAATAGGGGCGGATCAGATAGCGGCTGTCGATGTCCGTTTTCGGCACGAACTCATCGATCTCGATCGTGTGCGTCGATTCCAGCGCGATGTCGTCGAGTTCGTCCTTCGACACCTCGATGTAGGTGTCGGTATCGACCTTGTAGCCCTTCACGATGTCGTCGGAGGCGACTTCCTCGCCGGTGTCGGCATCGACCTTGGCGTATTTGATGCGATGGCCGGTCTTGCGGTTGATCTGGTTGAAGGAGACCTTTTCGCTATCCGACGTCGCCGGATAGAGGGCGACCGGGCAGGTCACGAGCGAAAGGCGCAGGAAGCCTTTCCAGTTGGCGCGGGGGGCCATGGGATACTCCGAAACGCAACAGACGACAGGCGAGGATACCACCGGGGAAGGCGCTTTCAAAGCTGATGGGCGGGGGAAACTTCGGACGGAGTTAACCGTGGCGGGAGCGGGCAGGGCGGAGTCCGTCAAACCGCTCGGACGGCGCGACCGGGCGCGGCAGGTCCCCAAGAACCCGGAACACCCGGAACATCGCACGGAATCAGACGTTGCCACCGACATGTTGACGCCGCGAGGACTTGGCAGGCGTTCTCCCGCGGCGGTGCAAGGAAACGAGGACCCCCCATGGCGACAAGGCGTCCGCAGATCATCGAAACCCCGACCGAGGCCCGGCAGGCCGAACCCGGACCGTCGGTGCTTGCGCTCTTGGCGGTTTCTACCGGGCTGGCGATGCTCGTCCTGGGCGTCGTCTGGTTCGTGTTCTTCCGCACCTGACGCGAAGGACAGGGTCGGCCGCCGCATGGGAGGCAGAACTACCGCGAAAAAGAGTTGCGGGAACGTTTGGCTTGATGGCGGAGATCGATTGGACTAGGACCCATGTAAGCCCGCCGGGAATGCAGCCGTCCTATGAGCCTGACCTACGTCATTCCCGACATTCATGGGTGTTCCGATCTGCTCAGCGAGGCGCTCGCCGAGATCAAACTGCGCTCCGGCAGTGACGCGGGCGCGATTGTCACGATCGGCGACTATGTCGACAAGGGTCCCGACAGCAAAGGCGTGATCGATCGGCTGCTGGCGGGCGTCGACGCCGGGTGGAAGTTGGTGACGCTGAAGGGCAACCATGATGACATGATGGTGGCGGCGCTGCGGGATCCATCGAAGATGGCGGCATGGATGGGAAAGGGCGGCGACGCGGCGCTGGCCTCCTACGGCGGCGACCCTGCAGCGGTGCCGCCGGCTCATATCGACTGGCTCGATCGACTGCAACTGATGCATGTCGACGCGCACCGGGTCTACGTTCACGCCGGCGTCGATCCCGGGATTCCATTGGGGCAGCAGCGCGAGGTGACGCTGCTGTGCAAGCGTTATCCCACAGAATTTTCAGACGGCTTCGGTGCGCTCCACGTCGTCCACGGCCATGACAATCACCCCGACGGCCCGCTCCTGTACAAGGGCCGCACCAATCTGGATACGCTCGCCTGGCGCACGGGGCGGATGATGGTCGGGGTGTTCGATGATGACCGGCCGGGCGGGCCGATCGATTTTATCGAGGTGAAGCGATCGCCTGCCGGACGCTAGCCCGGCCGCGCCTCGTCAGATTGCCGTTGGATGCTGATCGAGTTTGCGACCGTCGGAACCACTCACGGGTGCAAATGGATGCCGGTGCGTTAACGGGTTGAGGAACAACGGCACTGGCAGCATAGCGGGGATACCAATTGAGATTTAGCTATCGATGTGGTCTACTGGTGCTGTTCCTCGGTACGCGTTTTTGTTGAGGAGTCTTGGTCTTGCAAGGTATTCTGGCTGCCATTTTAGTGGGCGTTATTGTTCTCATTTTGGGCAGGCTTCATAGCTATTATCTCGACGAGAACGAGAAGATCGCAAAAGGCTTGCGTAGATTCGATTGCTGAACTCGCCTGTCGCGCGTGTGACCAATCGCCGATACCCTCAAGCGCATGCTGGTAACGTTGACCGGTTAGGTTAAGGCCCGCTTGGCATTGCGGGATCGCAATCCTCTCTTATTATACCCGAAATATCCACTCGCGCGGCATTTGCAGTTGGTCCCTCAAATCGTCACTGGAATTTGGGTCGGGTGTGATTGGGCTAGGCGTATTTCGGGGAATATTTAATGGGCTGGTTCCTGTTTCTGTTTTTAATCGTGATCGGCGTTCCGGTCTTTATGCGCGTCTACGAGCGGCGCCTCGATGTTCTGACCGGGCCCTGGATCGCAAACGAAACATCGCAAAATGAATGATCCGGCGCACCACCTGCCGCGGCGTTATTTTGTCGACGAAAACGGTCGACGCGTTCTCATTGGTCTATCGATCGAGGAGACCTTTGAATTCGAAACCCTCGACAATTTGCCGGCAGTCAAGGAGGGCGGCGAGCGAGCCGCTTGGGAGGAAAACGGAAGCCCGACGACCACGCGGGAACGGCGCTGGCTGGAACTCTACGGCAAGCACGATCGGGCCTGGCGGCAATGGATGGTCGAAACCGAAGCGGACCGTCGCGTAAGTTTACCCTTTGTTAACCAACTTAGAGTGACCTAAAGCCTGGATTGCGCCGATGACCGTGACTTTGGACCGGACATACCCCGATGTTTCAGCTTTTTCTGCCGGCCCGCGCGCATAGTTATTTCAGGAGCAAGCTGGGCAACCAGCAATTTAAAGCCCGCTCGGCCGATCGCGACGCGGAAACCGATCAGTTGCGCGTTAGCTCCATTTTGGGGGCGATCGAAAACGCGCTTCACGCGGCGGAACTCGAACAATCTGGCCTCAACCGGCGGGTCGAAGACGTGCTGGCACGCGCAGCGGTAACGATGGGCAACGGCACCGATGAATATCTGGAGCGCGAACCGCTCGACAGCCACCATCAAGACTTGTTCAGCGCCGAGATCTCCAACGGCCAACGGCGCCTGAAAGAACTCGCCACCGAGATCACGCATTTCAAGTTTATGAAGGCTGCAGTGCTGAGCAGGTTTCCGGACATTAGGCCGCCAGCGGCGAGCGATAGTCGCCGCGGTGCCTAAATCGCGCCGCCGTCCATTCAGTCCCTCAGAATTCGTCGCTCCACTCCGTCTATGGAATTATTGACGAGGATGCGCGACGCGCATGTGAGGGCCGCAGATAGCCGGAAAGGGATCGAAAGCACGAACGATCAGGGCGCGTTGCTTCGCGTGCGTCCGACGCTCTCGTATAGAAATCCGTGTCCAGTCACTTCCTCGGGCCGATAGATGTTGCGGAGGTCGATAATGACAGGGCAAGCCATGGTTTGCTTCAGGCGCTCCAGATCGAGCGCACGGAACTGCTCCCATTCTGTCACGATAACCAAGGCATCGGCGCCCTCGGCACAGCTGTAAGGCCCGTCGCAATAGCTGATTTCCGGTAGTTCGGTCTTTGCCTGCTCCATGCCCTCCGGATCATAGGCTTGTATTTTCGCGCCCATATCCTGAAGCGCCGTGATAAGCGGGATCGAAGGCGACTCCCGCATATCGTCGGTATTCGGCTTGAAGGTCAGACCGAGCACCCCGATTGTCTTGCCCCGCAGATTCCCACCGAACGCTAAAGCGACCTTCCGAGCCATTGCGCGCTTGCGGTTCTCGTTGACCGCGAGCACGGCTTCGACGATGCGCATCGGGGCTTCGTGGTCCTGCGCGGTTTTGATGAGTGCGCGGGTGTCCTTGGGAAAGCACGATCCTCCGAAACCCGGCCCGGCATGGAGAAATTTCGAACCGATGCGATTGTCGAGACCAATGCCGCGCGCGATCTCCTGCACGTCTGCGCCGACCTTTTCGGCAAGATCAGCGATCTCGTTGATGAAGGTGATCTTCGTGGCCAAAAAGGCGTTGGCAGCGTATTTGATGAGTTCCGCTGTGCGGCGGCCCGTGAACATGATCGGCGCCTGATTGAGATAGAGCGGCCGGTAGATCTCGGAGATAACCTTCCTTGCGCGTTCGTCGTCGGTGCCGACGACGATCCGATCGGGCAGCTTGAAGTCGCGGATGGCTGCGCCCTCGCGCAAAAATTCTGGATTGGAGGCGACAGCTACATCGGCGTTTGGATTCGCTTCGCGAATGATTCTCTCGACTTCGTCGCCGGTACCCACCGGTACTGTCGACTTCGTAATGACCACGGTAAATCCATCCACGGCTGCCGCGATCTCACGCGATGCGGCGTACACATAACTCAAATCTGCGTGGCCATCGCCGCGGCGGGACGGTGTTCCGACCGCGATGAACACGGCGTCCGCATCGCGCACCGGCGCATTCAGATCTGTATCGAAATCCAAGCGGCCGTTCTTTGTGTTGTTCTGGACAAGTCGATCAAGGTCCGGTTCGAAGATCGGGATTTTGCCATTCTGAAGTGCTGTAATCTTGGCGGCGTCCTTGTCGATGCATGTGACCTGATGACCAAAATCAGCAAAACAAGCCCCTGATACAAGACCAACGTATCCTGTTCCAACAACTGCGATGCGCATTAACGCGTAGCTCCCTTAGTCTAGCCCTGTCTGGTGTTTCGTTGGTTGTTTAGTACGGCGGAACTTGATAGTCCATAAAGTCATTTAAATACCTGAATAATATGATTTAAAGGCGTTTTATTGCGATTTTTGATTAATTTTGGGGCTTAGTTGATCGTGACCGGATACGGCAAGTAATTTAGCAACACCCCCCGGCCGTTAGTCGGGCAGCGTAAACCGAAATCCGAGCCGCTGCCGGCCCACTCAGGAGGCTGCCGTCGGCGTGCGAGAGGCATCGATGTCGCTCACAAAGAGAACCAGAACGGCAGCCGAACTGGCGCAGACGATCGTGACCGATCCAGCTGCATCTGCCGCGCGAAGACTTCGCCGCGACGGTCTATGGCGCCGCGCTGTGGCGCGCGTTGCTTACCATTACGCCGGCTGCAGGCATGGTGCCCAATCCCCAGGAGTGGCGCGACCCCACTGAAGAGCTCGCGGAGCGACTGCCGGGTTTGCGGGGCGCGCGTTAAGCTTGATCATTCAGCTTAACGGCGAGCTTTCGTTGAAGAAAGGTCAGAGCTAGGCTTGCCTTGGGCGACGCCACAGGCAAATCGGTTTCCATTCGCTTGCGGTGCTTTTCGTCCCGATGGAGCGCAGACACCGATGGCTGAACGGCGGCAGGTTGACAGGATCAAGACGGCGAACGGCACGCTGATCTTTTCCGACAGGCAGCGTGGGGTGCGCTCCTGTGCGGTGCGCGACATCAGCGATGCCGGCGTCGGGCTTCGGCTCAATGACCGGGATGTCATCACCCCGATTTTCAAGATGACACTGGACAATTTCAGGAACGTCCGGACCTGCCAGGTGATCTGGTCGCGCGGCCGCTACGTCGGCGCAACCTTCGACGCGGACACCGAGCGCTAGTGTCCTGAACCAAAAGTTCGTGCCATTTTAGGCCTTTTTTGCATGGCGCTGAGAAGCCGGTGCGAGCCGATCGCATTGTAATCGTAATATTTCAGCAGGCCGGTGACCGATTCCCGGACTGACTTCAGGCCGGCGAAATGCATGACGGCGGTACACCCGTATTGGGTCAGAACGTGCTCGAGGGCTGCTTGGGCGCGGTTACCGCCATCGACGAAAACCAGCGACTTGCCACAAATCGTTTGGACGCGTGGGCTAGCCGGCGCGCCTGATCTGCGTCCGCAACACCAGCTGTGCCAGCTGACCAATGCCGATCCCGCAGACGCCGCCTGCCGCCTTCACCAGCGCATCGAACAGGCGGGCATGGCGGTCGGGTGTCAGCAGTTGCAGAGCTTCAAGCCCGAACGCGCTGGTCAATATGAGGGCGGCCACCAGGAATACGCGCTTGGGATAGGCCAGTCCGAACGCGAGTCCGACCAGGGCAAAAGCCGCGAAATGTTCGTGGTGCGGGCCCGCTACGACGGGACGGTCGTCGATCGGGGACAACGTCGCGTAGACGATGAAGGCGAGCGCGAGCCAGCCGGCTATGGCGGATACCCTTTGAACCATCCCCGCTAGATAGGCTACTACGCCACTGATCTCAACCTGTTCGCGGCCGCACGAAATGGCTCGATGGCGCGGTTGTTGAACATCGTTAACCCCCCGGGGCGTTCTAGCCCCGAGGGTGGCGCCCGTTTGCACCGATTCAGGCGCTTCGGTGGCCGGTGCGCCGGCTGGCCGAAAGGCGAGTCAAAACGCCCATGACGAAAAAGTAACATTGCGGTATGTGCCTGTTCATAGCCCGTTCACGCCGGCAGGGATCAACTTGACGGAACTCGTACAGCTCTCATGCGGAGGCCAATGTGCGCCTGCTCGTCGTTGAAGATGATCCCGATCTCAATCGCCAGCTCACCACGGCGCTGAGCGACGCGGGCTATGTGGTCGACCGCGCGTTCGACGGCGAGGAAGGGCACTATCTCGGTGACAGCGAACCCTACGACGCGGTCGTCCTCGACATCGGGCTGCCGAAAATGGACGGCATTTCGGTGCTGGAAGCGTGGCGCCGCAACGGGCGCACGATGCCGGTGCTGATCCTCACGGCGCGTGACCGCTGGAGCGACAAGGTGCAGGGCTTCGACGCCGGCGCCGACGACTACGTTGCAAAGCCGTTTCATCTCGAGGAAGTCCTGGCCCGGATCCGCGCACTGTTGCGCCGCTCTACCGGCCACGCCCAGTCCGAGCTGACCTGCGGCCCGGTTTCGCTGGATACCCGCACCGGGCGGGTCAGCGTATCCGGCAATCCGATCAAGATGACCTCGCACGAGTACCGGCTCCTGGCCTATCTCATGCATCACACCGGGCGCGTGGTGTCGCGCACCGAACTGGTCGAGCATCTCTACGACCAGGACTTCGACCGCGACTCCAATACCATCGAAGTGTTCGTCGGCCGCATCCGCAAGAAACTCGACGTCGACATCATCCAGACGGTACGGGGCCTCGGCTACCTGCTGACGCCGCCGTCGCCTCCGAACTGACCGGCCGATCAAGGGTGTTGATCGGGCAGCCTTCTTGCTCTTTGGTGCGGGCATGATCTCGTCCGGTCAGCGGCATCCATTCGGCGGGCCTTCGTCCGGGGAGATGCGTTTTAGGATCCCGCTTTGATGCGCGCCAGCTCGCTCGCCACCCGGCTGTTTCTGTCCGCGACCGCCTGGGTGGTGGTGATCCTGCTCATCACCGGGATCGTACTGTCGTCGGTGTACCGCGCCGCCACCGAACGCGCCTTCGACCGGCGCCTCAACCTCTATCTTCGCACGCTGATCGCCGAAGTCGCGACGCCCGACGAGCCGCCCGACCACCAGTTCCAGTCGCTGGGCGAGCCGTTGTTCGAGCTGCCGCTGTCCGGCTGGTACTGGCAGATCACCCGCACCGACTCCGAAAAGCCCGACATCCGCGCCTCGCGCTCGCTATGGGACAAAAAGCTGCCGAAACTCGAAGAGCAGGGCGCCGACCTGACCGCCGCCGGCATCCGGCTCGGCTATGTCGAAGGTCCCGAGGGCCAGAGCTTGAGGATGGTGGAACGGCCGGTCGATCTCGGCGCCGACGGCAAGTTCCTGGTCAGCGTGGCCGGCGACGCCAGCGAGATTTTCGACGAAACGCGCAGCTTCGACTACTATCTCGGCGGCACCTTCGCCGCGCTGACGATCGTGCTGGTTCTGACCACGATCTTCCAGGTCCGCTTCGGCCTGGCGCCGCTGAAACGCATTTCGGAATCGATCGCCGATATCCGGTCCGGCCGCGCCGAGCGGCTGGAGGGCGAATTTCCGGTCGAGATCGCGCCGCTGGCGCGCGAGACCAACGCGCTGATCGACGCCAACCGCGAGATCGTCGAGCGCGCGCGCACCCATGTCGGCAATCTCGCGCACGCCATCAAGACGCCGTTGTCCGTCATCGTCAACGAGGCCTCCGCGCACGGCGCCGATCCGTTCGCGAACAAGGTCCTCGAGCAGGCGGACGTGATGCGCGACCAGGTCACCCATCATTTGGAGCGTGCCCGCATCGCGGCACGGCTCACCATCATCGGCACGGTTACCGAAGTCGCGCCGGCGATCGAGGCGCTGCGCCGGACCATGGAAAAGATCCATCGTCATCGCGGCATCGCCATCACGGTCGACGCAGACCCGAGGGCGAAGTTCCGGGGCGAGCGGCAGGATCTCGAGGAGATGGCCGGCAACCTGGTCGACAACGCCTGCAAATGGGCGGCTTCGCAGGTCTTCATCGAGGTGCTGGTGGAGCAGCCCGCCGAACCCCGCGCCGGCCCGATGCTGCGGATCATCGTCGACGACGACGGGCGCGGGCTGTCGGCGGCGGAGCGCGCCCAGGTCTCGCGCCGTGGCCAGCGGCTGGACGAGTCCAAGCCCGGCTCCGGCCTTGGACTGTCGATCGTGGTCGATCTCGCCGCACTCTATGGCGGCAGCCTGAGCCTCGGCAGTGCCCCTATCGGCGGTTTGCGGGCGGAATTGGTACTGCCGGGGGTTTGAATGCGGCCGGACGAGCCCGTCGGGATTGTTCCTAAACGACTTCTTAACGGGGGCGCTTCTATGATGATCGGTGGATGGTTTTGCCGTCCTCCGACACAAGCACGCCTACCGGACGCATGAGCCAGACATCGATCGAGCGGCTGAGGGATTATCTCGCACAGCTTCCGCCGCAGTCGCAGGCGCTGCTGATGCGGGAGTTCGAGCGCGCCATCGAACGCGGCGAGGAGACCACGATCGCCACGCTGGTGCTCGAACAGTTGCGTCGCGTGGTCCGAGGTCCGGAGCCTGCCGCCCCGAAACCCGAGGAAGTCGAAGATCGGGTGGAAGGTGTCAGGCGGCGCAGCGGCGAGGCAGCGCGCCTGGTGTACCGCCCATTGGATCCATTTCTTGTCGGAGGCAATTCGACGCGGCCGGGCCAGGTTCGTCGCTCATCGCTGTTGCCGGTATGGCAGTGGCTGGCCCGCGACGGCGCGCCCGAGCAGGTGCGTGAATATGAAGCGACGCTGGAGCGGTCATTCCAAACGGGTAGTTCGCACGAGGTGGAAGCGTCCGTCCGAAAATTGCAACTCGCCGCCGCAGACGTCATTCTCAAGATCGCTGGCCCGTCGCCCGGCGGCGACAAGCAGCGCGCGCTGTCGCGGGTTGGCGCGCCCAATGTGATCGAGGATTTACTGCCGATCGGTGCCGTCCTTCAGGCCCGCGAGGGGCTCGACAACTTGAACGGCAGGCTGCCCAGTCAGTTGCGGGTTTTCGCAGATTCGCAGATCGCCTCGGTCAGTTCAGCTCTTAACGCTCCCTCGCTGCAAACCCCGCAAGTGCTGCCCTTCGCGTTGTCGCTGATCATGCAGCGATTGTCGGCGCCATGGCAGATTATCCGCCTCGCCATCAAAATGGCGGCGTCCGACGACGAAATCCGCGTTGCTGCAACTCCTTACGGAATTGCCGTCACCATCGCGCTTCACGATCTGTCCAGCCTGGCCGCCGACTTGCGGATGGATATCAAGCGCGGCCATTTCGACAACGTCGCCGAGCAGCTCAAGATTCTCCATGACGGCGTTCGTGGCTTGCGGACCGAACTCGATCTGCGCAATGATTCCGCCTGGGGCCGGCAACTGACTTCGATTCGGGCCGACATTTCCAACTCCCTGCAATCGGAAATCGACAGCGTGCCGGGTCGGGTACGGCGCATCCTGCGTCAGCGCTCTGACAAGGACATCCCGTCCGCCCCCAGGATCGACGCCGGCGAGGTCGACGAAGCCGCCGCCTTGATCGATTTCGTCGCGGTGTGCCGCACCTATGCCAGCGAGCTCGCGATCAACGAGGTCACGCTGCGGACCTATTCGGACCTGCAGCAATATGTCGAACATTCCACCGAAGCGCTGGTGCAATCGCTGCGTGGCGGCGACGCCAAGGCGCGTGCCTACCGGCAGGCGCAGGTCGCCGCGGCAATCCGCTTCTGCGACGTCTTGTTCGGCCATGACTACGCGCAGTTGATGAGCCGCGCGGCTGAAAATGCGGTGACGGGCGAGCGCAAGCCTTCGCGAGCCGGCTGAAAATAGTGCAGCGCCCTGATCACAATTTATAGTTGACATCGATCGGCGAGGGAACATACCGTTTTGGCGCGAACCCGATCATTACTTTTGTGATTTTGAAATGAACCCAGTCATTAATTTTGTTGAATATGAAAACCGCGTCATCTCAGCGATATATCGAAACCTGATGGTTAAGGCGAAGGTCGTGCTTGTCAATAAGACGAGCGGAGAGCCGTTGCCCGATCCGGTGGTCACGATTTCATCGCCTCTGCCCAACGGCTCGCTAAGGATGAGGCTGCCGGACTCCGTCAGACCGGGAACCTATTATCTGAAAGCGCTGAACGGGCACGGCCAACACGCCGCGCAAAGTGTCGATTTCGACGTCGCCTAACACTTCCGGCTGACAGCGGTTTTCGAAGATTCTCAGGCTTCCCCGGCCGTACCGGCGAGCCCTCGAATTGTCGATTGCCGGGCTCGGCGCCGGTAGTGTAAAGCGGCGGGTCGGCGCTTTTCTCGAGCATGGCGCCGTTTGGTCGGAACCTGCTGGATGATGTTGTGGTTTGTGTTCGCGCTAATGACGGCCGCGGCGAGCTTCGCCGTGCTCTGGCCGCTGCGCCATCGCGACCGCCAGCCCAGCGGGGGCAGCGAGGCCGCCGTCTACAGGGATCAGCTCGCCGAAATCGATCGTGACGCGGCAGCCGGGCTGATTGGTCCGGCCGAAGCGGATGCCGCGCGCGTCGAGATCAGCCGCCGTCTGCTGGCAGCAGCGGACGACCGCCGCGCGCCGCCCGCGGCATCGTCGAGTCTCAAATGGCGCCGCTCGGTGGCCGTCGTCGCGCTGGTTGGACTGCCGCTCCTGGCGCTTGCGATCTATCTTCCGCTCGGCTCTCCGCAACTCGGTGATTTTCCGCTTGCCCAGCGCGCCCATACGCCGGTCCTCGCGCAGCCGCTCGATAGTCTGGTGGCGCAGGTCGAAGCGCACCTTGCCAAAAATCCAACCGATGGCCGCGGATGGAACGTGCTGGCGCCGGTGCTGGCGCGGCTGGGCCGCTACGACGAAGCGGCGAAAGCCTATCGCAATTCGATCACTTATAACGGCGACAGTGCCGAGCTGAGGGCCGATCTCGGCGAAGCCATCGCCGGCGCCGCCGGAGGCGTCGTCACCGCGGAGGCCAAAACCGAATTCGAGCGCGCGATCGCCTTGAGTGCCGACGACGCCAAGGCGAACTACTTCCTTGGGCTCGCGGCCGAGCAGGACGGCCGCAGCTCCGACGCCGCGTCGATCTGGCGAGCGATGCTGGCGAAGGCGCCGCCGGATGCGCCGTGGCGCCCATTGGTTCAGGATGCGCTGGCGCGGGTTGGCGGATCCGGCGCGCCGGCGCTGTCGGATGATGCGGTGGCAGCGGCAAGGGAGATGAACGGAACCGATCGCGACGCGATGATCCGCAGCATGGTCGAACGTCTCGCCGGTCGATTGAAACAGAATGGCAACGATGTCGATGGATGGCTGCGGCTGGTCCGGGCCTACATGGTCTTGGGCGATCGCGACAAGGCAAGAGGCGCGCTCATCGAGGCCCGTCAGGCCGTCGCCAATGACGCCGAGCGGCTGCGCCAATTGAACGATGGCCTGAAAAATCTCGGGCTCGACGGATGAGCGATAATGCCGAAGGTGTGAAGCGGTTTTCTGATCATATTGTGCGAAAAATTGCGGCGCATGATGGCGAGGGAGCGGACCGGGTTTCGCGCTCGTGGCGACCGCAAGCTCGTCGCGCTCGCAATCCGCAATCCGTTGCGCTCGCAATCCAGAGGCTACACATGACGCGCAAGCAGCGGCGTTTGACGATGATCGGTGGCTCGCTGGTCGTGCTTGCCTGCGCGGCGGCGCTGGTGCTGTACGCGATGAGCGACTCGATCGTATTCTTCTCGACACCCTCGATGGTGGCCGAGAAACATATTGCAGCGGGCCGGCGGTTCCGCCTGGGGGGCCTGGTGCAGCCGGGCTCGCTGGTGCATGGCGACAACCTCGCGGTCAGCTTCAGGGTTGCCGACGGCAGCGCGACGCTGCCTGTTTCCTATGACGGAATTCTCCCGGACCTGTTTCGCGAGGGGCAGGGCGTCGTCGCCGAGGGCGCCCTCGATGCCTCCGGCGTGTTCCGGGCCGACACGGTGCTCGCCAAGCATGATGAACGATACATGCCCAAGGAAGTCGCGGACGCGTTGAAGCAGCAGGGGCGCTGGAAAGAGGGATACGGCAAGGAACCGGATCGCAATGCAAGGTCCGCGAGTACCGAGGGAGCGTTGCGGTGAGCGCACAAGCCGGACATCGCGTGCCGGTGCCAGTGCGGGCCGCGGCGTCGATCCAGTCCATCCTCGAGCGGCGGAGTGATCGATTGAAGAAAATCCTGGTTCTCGTCTTTACCGTGGCCGTGATGTCGGCATCGTCACCCGCTTATGCCGTGCAGCCCGACGAGATCATGGCTGATCCCCTCAAGGAGGCGCGGGCGCGCGAGTTGTCACGCGAACTGCGCTGCATGGTGTGCCAGAACCAGTCAATCGACGATTCCGAGGCGCCGCTGGCGCGGGATCTGCGGCTTTTGGTGCGCGAGCGGATATCGGCCGGCGATAGCGATGCCCAGGTGATTGATTTCCTGGTCGCGCGCTACGGCGAATTCGTGCTGCTGAAACCTCGACTGGAGCCCCACACGCTGCTGCTGTGGCTGCTGCCGCCACTGGTTCTGGCCGGCAGCGGACTCGCGCTGTGGATGCACGGCCGGCGATCCAGACCGGCGGCGCCGGACGTTACCCTGACCCCGGACGAGGAAGCGCGGCTGTCGGCGCTGATGGCGGACGAGGCGTCTCCGGAGAAGCCCGCCTGAAGCTCCGTAGCGTTACGGAGTTCGTTACAAATGCGAGTGAATTGCAGGGTCGACGATGCGGGAACCGGTAGCGGGACCCGGGTCGGACCCTAACCCGTTGGCACCCTGCGATAAACTGCCGCATTGGCTTACCCCTTCATTACAAAAGTTTAATTCCGCCGCCAGCGCGCGGTAAGGCGGAAATACCCATCTTCAGGCCTAATGCCGCCCGGCATATCAATTCAGGCTTTGGAGATTTTTGAATGAACGACCGTCAGACCGACCTTTCCTCCCGTCCGCCTGTCCAGGCGGCCCGCCGTTCGCTGTTCTCCGCACGCAAATTCGCGCTGATGGCCTCCGTCGCCGCCGGCCTCGGCGTCGCCGTCTACGGCTTCGGCCCCTCGAAAGGCCCGGTCGACATTTTCAGCTCGGCCGCGCATGCGCAGGTTAACAACGAGGTCAGCAAAGTCGAAAAGCCTGTCGGCTTTGCCGACATCGTCGAGCGCGTGAAGCCGTCGGTGATTTCGGTCAAGGTCAACATCAACGAGAAGGTCGCCAAGGACGATAGCGGGAACGGCAACGATGACTCGCCGTTCCAGCCGGGCTCGCCGATGGAGCGCTTCTTCCGCCGCTTCGGTGGACCTGATGGGTTGCCCCCGGGCATGCGCGGCATGCCGAAGGGACGCGGCGTGGTGACCGGCCAGGGTTCCGGCTTCTTTATCTCCGCCGACGGCTACGCCGTCACCAACAACCATGTCGTCGATGGCGCCGACAAGGTGGAGGTGACGACCGACGACGGCAAGATCTTCAAGGCCAAGGTGATCGGCACCGACGCCCGCACTGACCTGGCGCTGATCAAGGTCGAGGGCGGCTCGAACTTCCCGTTCGCCAAGCTTTCCGACGGCAAGCCCCGGATCGGCGATTGGGTGCTGGCGGTCGGCAATCCGTTCGGCCTCGGCGGTACCGTGACCGCCGGCATCGTCTCGGCCCGGGGCCGCGACATCGGCAACGGCCCCTATGACGATTTCATCCAGATCGACGCGCCCGTGAACAAGGGCAATTCCGGTGGCCCGGCCTTCGATACGTCTGGCGAGGTGATGGGCGTCAACACCGCGATCTATTCGCCGTCCGGCGGCAGCGTCGGCATTGCGTTCTCGATCCCGGCTTCCACCGTGAAGAGCGTGATTGCCCAGCTCAAGGACAAGGGCTCTGTCAGCCGCGGCTGGATCGGCGTCCAGATTCAGCCGGTCACGCCTGACATCGCCGAAAGCCTCGGGCTGAAGAAGGCGGAGGGCGCGCTGGTTGCGGAGCCTCAGGCCAATGGTCCGGCGGCCAAGGCCGGTATCGAGTCCGGCGACGTCATCACCAAGGTCAATGGCGAAGCGGTCAAGGATGCCCGGGAACTCGCCCGCACCATCGGCGGTTTTGCGCCCGGCAGCGCGGTGAAGCTCGACGTGGTGCATAAGGGTCAGGACAAGACCGTCAACCTCACCCTCGGCCAGTTGCCCAATACGGTGGAAGCCAAGGCCGACACCGACGACAACAGCGACAAGGGCAGCGCGACCCGCGGTACCGATGTGCCGAAGCTCGGCCTCACGGTCGCGCCCGCCAACAGCGTTGCCGGTGCCGGCAAGGACGGTGTTGTGGTGACCGAGGTCGATCCGAACAGTGCGGCAGCCGACCGCGGCTTCAAGGAAGGCGACGTGATTCTCGAAGTCGCCGGAAAGAGCGTCGCCAGCGCCGGTGACGTACGCGATGCGGTCAACGCGGCGCGCACCGACAACAAGAACAGCGTTTTGATGCGGATCAAGAGCGGCGGTTCGTCGCGCTTTGTCGCAGTCCCCCTGGCGAAAGGCTGAACGTTTTACCAGATGGAGGGTGTCGCCGGCATCAGTCGCCCCCGCCGACGGCTCTTTCCGGGGGGCGGGCCAAAGGCCCGCTCCCACGAGTTCCTTCCGGTGGAACACGCCCCCCTCCGTCGGAAGGTTCAAAGGGCGGTGAGGTCCCCCCAGCTTCACCGCCCACTTTTTTTGCCGAGCGGAAAGACGGCAGGTCGCCTTGCATGAGTATGCCGACCGCGCCATGGTGATGGAAGGCCAGCCCATTTGAGTGCACCCGACCCAAAAATGCGCCTGTTGATCATCGAAGACGACCGCGAATCGGCCGACTATCTGGCAAAGGCGTTTCGCGAAGTCGGCTATGTCGCCGATCTCGCCGGCGATGGCGAGGAAGGGTTGTCGCTGGCCGAAACCGGCGATTACGACGTGCTGGTGGTCGACCGGATGCTGCCGAAGCGCGACGGCCTGTCGCTGATCGGCTCGCTTCGCGACAAGGGCAATCGTACGCCGGTGCTGATCCTCTCGGCGCTCGGACAGGTCGACGACCGCATCAAGGGCCTGCGCGCCGGCGGCGACGATTATTTGCCAAAACCATATTCGTTTGCCGAATTGCTGGCGCGGGTCGAAGTGCTGTCGCGCCGCCATGGCGGCCCGGCGGAGGAGACCACCTACCGCGTCGGCGACCTCGAACTCGACCGGCTTTCGCACCGGGTAGCGCGCGGCAAGGACGAATTGACGCTGCAGCCGCGCGAGTTCCGGCTTCTGGAATATCTGATGAAGCACGCCGGCCAGGTGGTGACGCGAACCATGCTTTTGGAAAACGTCTGGGATTATCATTTTGATCCCCAGACCAATGTCATCGACGTGCATATTTCAAGGTTGCGCTCCAAGATCGACAAGGGGTTCGAACGGCCCTTGCTGCATACGATCCGCGGCGCGGGATACATGATCCGTGACGGCATTCGGTAAGCTGATCCGCACCACCGCGTTTCGGCTGACGCTGGTTTATCTATTCCTGTTTGCACTCTTTGCCGCTTCGCTGCTCGGCTATTTCGCCTGGAACACGCGCCGCCTCATCACCGAACAAATCGCCACCACGGTCGCCGCGGAGACCGGCGAGTTGTCCGATATCTTCACGCGCCGGGGCTTGCACGGGCTGGTTTTCAACATCGAGAACCGGGCGCTGCGGCCCGGCGCCAACCTTTACCTCGTGACCACGCCGGCGGGACAGGCCATCGCCGGCAATGTCGGCTCGCTGGGGCCGGGCGTGATGGCAACCATCGGCTGGTCGGAGACCGCCTACCGGCGGCTTGACGAGCAGGACAGCGCGGATCATCGCGCGCTGGTGCATGTCAGCGAGCTCAGCGGTGGCTTCCGGCTGTTGATCGGGCGCGATCTGGAGGAACGGCGGCGGCTGTTCGGCATCGTCGCCAAGGCGGCGCAATGGTCGGTGTTGATCGTGGTCGTGCTCGGCCTCGGCGGCGGCATCTTCGTCGCGCGGCGGGTATTGCGGCGGATCGATGCCATGACCGGCACCACCCAGCGCATCATGGCGGGCGATCTCAGCGGGCGGCTGCCGGTTGGGCGCAGCGGCGACGAGCTCGATCGCCTCGCGGGAAATCTCAACGCCATGCTGGAGCGGATCGAGGCCCTGATGATGGGGTTGAAGGAAGTCTCCGACAATATCGCCCATGATCTGAAGACGCCGCTGACGCGATTGCGCAACCGCGCCGAGGAGGCGCTCGCGAAATCCGCCAGCGAAGCCGAATACCGCAGCGCGCTGGAACGCACCATCGAGGAATCCGACGGCCTGATCCGGACCTTCAACGCGCTGTTGATGATCGCGCGCGCTGAGTCCGGGCAGGCGCGCGGCAATATGGACGATTTCGACGCCGCCGAGGTCGCCAGCGGCATTCACGAACTCTATGAACCGCTCGCCGAAGACGATGGCATGACCTTGCGTGTCAAGACCGCCTCGGCGCCGCTGCACGGCAACCGCGAGTTGATCAGCCAGGCGCTGGCCAACCTGGTCGAGAACGCGATCAAATACGGCAAACCGAACCCGGTCGTGCAGCCGCTGAATGCCGCTGCCGACGCCAGGGAAATCCTGATCGAAGCCCGCCGCGAGGGCAGTTCCGTGCTGCTCAGCGTCACCGACCACGGCCCCGGCATTCCGGAAGGCGACCGCAAGCATGCGGTGGAACGCTTCGTGCGTCTGGAGGCGAGCCGCACCCAACCCGGCTCCGGCCTTGGATTGAGCCTGGCATCGGCGGTGGCGACGCTGCATGGCGGCGAACTCAGGCTCGGCGACGCCTGTCCCGGCCTGATTGCGACGCTGAAGATACCGGCGGCGGCGGGTGTCGCCGACAGGCTTGCGGCTCAAACGCCGGATGTGCCACAGAAGGTGGCATGACCCTATCCGCGACGGGCGACGCGGACCGGCATTGTCTGGCCGCGGGGTTCGTGGACGGACCGCATGTGTCCGCTCCCGAAAATGCCGAGCAGCGACTGGCAGACTGGCTGAGCGATCTGGCGCCGGAGCAGGCGGCTGCGCTCGATGGTCTCCTGACCCGATTTCCCCGCGCCAAAACCATTCTCTTGGGCATCGCGGAAGCCTCTCCATATCTATTTGACCTCGTACGCGCCGATGTGGCGCGGTTGATCCGGCTGCTGCAATGCGAGCCGGAACCGTATCTGGCCGCGCTGATCGAAACGACCTGTCGCGACGTGTCGGCGCTCACCACCGAAGCCGACGCGATGCACCGGCTCCGGCGCATGAAATCGGAAGCCGCGCTGCTGATTGCGCTCGCCGACATCGGCGGCGTCTGGCCGGTGGTGCGGGTAACGGCGGCGTTGACCGATCTCGCGGTCGCTTCGGTGCAGACGGCGCTGCGCTTTGTGCTGCGGCAGGAGGCCGCGCGCGGGCGGCTGTCGCCACCGGACCCCGACAACCCTGAGGACAATAGCGGCCTGGTCGTGCTCGCCATGGGCAAGATGGGCGCAGGCGAGCTGAACTTCTCCAGCGACATCGACCTGATCGTGTTTTTCGATCCCGCGGCGCCGACGCTCGCGCCGGACATCGAGCCCGCGCCGTTTTTCGTGCGCGTCACGCAAGGCATGACGCGGCTGTTGCAGCAGCGCACCGGCGACGGCTACGTGTTTCGCGTCGATCTGCGGCTGCGCCCGGATCCATCCTCGACGCAGGTGGCGATCTCGACCGACTCCGCGCTGCATTATTACGAGCGGGAAGGGCGGACCTGGGAGCGCGCGGCCATGATCAAGGCGCGGCCCTGCGCCGGCGACGCCGAGGCCGGCGAGGCGCTGCTCGCGGACATCGCGCCGTTCGTCTGGCGCAAGCATCTGGATTTCGCGGCCCTTGCCGACGTCCACGACATGAAGCGGCAGATGCAGACCTATCGCGGGCAGAGCGAGGTCGCGGTCGAGGGCCACAATGTCAAGGTCGGGCGCGGCGGCATCCGCGAGATCGAGTTTTTCGCGCAGACCCAGCAACTGATCGCCGGCGGCCGGCATCCCCAATTGCGGGTGCGGCCGACCCTCGAAGCTCTGAACGTGCTGGCCTCGAGCAACTGGATCACGTTCGCCGCGCGCGACGAACTGACCACCGCCTATGAGTTCCTGCGGCGGGTCGAGCATCGGTTGCAGATGGTCGCGGATGAGCAGACCCATAGCCTGCCCGACGATGTCGAGGCCGTGGAACGGTTTGCCCGCTTCTTCGGCTACGACAGCCGCGCGGCCTTCGCAAACGACCTGCTCGGCCATCTCAATACCGTGCAGGGGCACTACGAAAAGCTGTTCGAGGGCGATCCGACCGGCACCGCGCAACTGCCGGCGGTGGACTTTCGCGCCGGCCCAGACGACCCGCGGCTGCTCGAGTATCTGGCGACGCTCGGTTTCAAGAAGCCGATCATGGTGGCGGAAACGGTGCGGCACTGGATGACCGGCGATTACCGCGTGTTCAGGTCGGACTCCACGCGCAGCGCGTTCGTTGAGTTCGTCCCGGCGCTGATCGACGGCCTCGCGCATGCCGAGGAGCCGGACGGCGCGGTGGCGGCATTCGATCGCTTCCTGCAGGCGTTGCAGCGCGGCGGCCGGCTGATCTCGCTGCTCAGCCAGAACCGCGACCTCGTCGCGCTGGTGGCGCTGATCCTCGGCGCCGCCCCCCGGCTCGGCGACATGCTGGTGCGGCAGCCACAGATCATGGACGGCCTGATCGATCCGCGCTTCTTCGGCGCGATGCCGGACCAGCGCGAACTTTCCGCGCGGCTGGCCGCGACGCTGTCGGATGCGCATTCCTACGAGGAGTTCCTCGACCGGTTGCGGCTGTTCGGCCAGGAAAGCCTGTTCCTGATCGGCACCCGAATCCTGTCCGGCACGGTTTCCGCGCAACAGGCCAGTATTGCGTTCGCCGACGTCGCCGAGGGTATCGTCCATACCGTGCATGGCCTCGTCACCGAACGTTTCGCGGACCAGCACGGCCGGATCAGGGGGCAGCAGACCGCGGTTGTCGCGATGGGCCGGCTGGGCAGCCGCGAGATGACGGCTTCCTCCGATCTCGATCTGATCCTGCTCTACGATTTCGATCCCGAGTACCCGGATTCCGGAGGCGCCCGGCCGCTGCACGGTGCGCATTATTTCGCGCGCTTCACCCAGCGGCTGATCAGCGCCTTCACGACGCGGACCAATTACGGCGTGCTCTACGAGGTCGATATGCGGCTGCGCCCCTCGGGGCGCGCGGGTCCGGTGGCGTCCCACATCAAATCCTTTGCCGAATACCAGGAGCATGAAGCCTGGACCTGGGAGCACATGGCGCTGACCCGCGCGCGCGTGATTTCGGGATCGCCCGGCTTCCGCGCGCATATCGAAAACATCATCCGCGAGGTGCTGACGCGGCCGCGCGACGCCGCAATTGTCGCCAACGATGTCGCGGAGATGCGCCGCGCCATCGCGCTGGAAAAAGGCGAGGGCGACGTCTGGCAGCTGAAATATGCCGCGGGCGGCATGGTCGATATCGATTTCATCGCGCAGTATCTGCAGCTGGTCCACGCCGCCGACAAGCCCGGCATTCTCGACGTCTCGACTCTGCATGTGCTCGACAACGCCGCGCGGCTCGGTGTGCTGGCGCCGGCTTCGGCCGAAATCCTGCGCGCGGCGACGCATCTCTATCACGACCTTACGCAAATTCTGCGGCTCTGCGTCAGCGACCGGTTCAAGCCGGAAAGTGCTGGCGAAGATTTGCTGCGCGTCATGGCACGCGCCGGCGACGCCCCGGATTTCTCCTCGCTGCAGGCGCGGGTGAAGGAAACGCAAGCCGAGGTGCGGCGGGTGTTTTTCGAGATCGTCGAGGGCAGGGTGGCGTAGCTCTGGTGAAGGGGCTTCGTGCATATCCCGGTTCAACTTTCGAAGAGCAAGCAAGGTCCCTCGGGTCGTCATTGCGAGCCAACGGGTCGGCGCGAAGCGCCGCCCGATGACAGGCTCCGCGAAGCAATCCATTCTTTCTTCATGCCGCGAGATGGATTGCTTCGCTTCGCTCGCAATGACGGTTTCAACAGCCGCATGACGACCTCTAGGCATGCTTTTAACTCCCGCCGCGCAATGCGCCCGAGGCTTTGATAAAATTTCCGCCCCAAGAGAGGGCGTGGGGAATGCCGGGTGCCCAGTGCACCCGCAGCCTCGTGTGCGAAGTGGTTAGTTCAAGATGCACACGAGTATTCACAGCGGTCGCACCGGAAATCACCCGGCATCCCCGCACGCAATGGTTTTAACGGCTTCCTTCGTACTCTCCCCGGCGATCGGGCTTTTTTGTCACCGTCGCCCGCGAAAACTTGTTTTCGCGAACTTGACGCCAGCGTCGAGGCGTCAGGACCACACGACTTCTCCGTCCGCAAGCAAAACGCTCTCGTCAGCAGCGCCGCTCGCGTCCATCGCATCCAACCCCGCGTCCGTGACGATCGCGATACGCCCCTTAAGTGGGGTGGACGGCTGCGGATATAAGGTGATTTGTGATTTCGGAAAACCAGAATATTTTTTCAAAGGGGGACTGGACAGGTAGAAACAGCTTGATCCGGTTCAGGAAATTAGATTTTAGGCGCAAGTCCGCCGGGCGCTCTTGAAGCCTGTAACGGGCTTGCGCGCCATTGCGAACCAGCGGGTCGGCGCGACGGGGTAATCGAGTGCACTTTTCACCGTAATTCCGATGTCGGCATTGCAGTCACTAACGGGGGTAAACCGGACACGCTGCGTACAGCCCAATTCGGTCGCCAGTGACCCACAGGAACCAAATGAGGGTTGCTTTCAGCAGGCCCGCGGCGTCGCGGCATTCGGCAAGGGCCTCGGGAACTTAGGCGTGCTTGCGGTCCGTCGAGGCCGTGAAGCGTTGTTTGGTCGGCGCGGGCAGGTTCGTATTGTCTTCCGCAAAGCAGGATAATGTCCTAGGCTTGGCACCCTCGCGATGCGGAGGGTGCCACGATGCAATTCCGCGTAAGAAAATTTGCCCATGTCCTGGAACGTATTGGGCTTGGGATGGCTGGAGCGTCAAGCGGATTGTTTGTTGGCGCCCATGTGGGGTCGATCTTCGCGGCGCTCACTTCTCAGGGGTTTTTAGTCGTCATGATGATTGGTGGCGCAATTGGATATTACTTGGGAATTGATACACCGCCGCTAGCTTTTCAGGGACCAAATGGTGAGCCTTCAAGAGGCCGCTCGGGTGGAAAGATTGATGCTGCAGAATTTCTCAGTGCCGCCGGCACATTTCTCGCGACGTTGACGGCTTTTGTATCGGTCGGTGTGATTGTGCTTCGTGAAAATCCGCATACATTTTGGACAATAATAATAATGCTGGGATGGGTAGTTGGCGTAATGATGCAAATCGTTGCCGGAGCTATTGCACGCACTCGCACTTGATATGCCATCGCTTTCGCGCCATGCCCGCTTTGCTTTTGTGCGCTGACTTCACGCAAACGGATCCTGTGTCCGCTTATTCGGCAAGGCCGGCAACTCGGATCGGCGAGTTTAATTCAACCGAGAATGATGCGAGACCCGCCGGTTCACCGCCGGCGGGCTCGTCTCTCAATCGGCTGTGGTGCTCAATAGCACGCTTTGTTGCGGGCGTAAGTCCCGCAGCCGCCTGAATTTCCGGTCACCGGGAAAGATTTCCCATTATATGGGCCTACAAAAACGTTCGATTTTGAGCAACTATCTCCGGCGGCCGTGCATTTCGCGACCTTGTCCGGAGCGGTGTTATTCTTAACGCAATTGCTAGTCATAGCGGCGCAGCTGGCTGAAAACGCGGGCGAGCTAAGCGCCAGGGAGGTCGCAATGGGAACGCCCACCATTAGAATTGCCGCCAGAAACGTGCGCTGAGATTTTATCATGTTACCCTCCGAAATTGTTTTAGGAATAAGGGTGAGGCTATCAGCGCCACCGGACGCATTCAACGGGGAGGTTTCAAGCGGGCCAATGCGCACACCTCTTGCTGGCACAAACCGAACCAGCCGGGCCGGTTCGTTGATGTCCGTTCCTCGGGATAGGCCGGAAGTGGCGTTCGGAGTCGGTGAGCACCGGTTTTGACCCAACGCAGGTATTCAACGCTTGGATATCTCCCTTAAAGGTTCTACGTTGTAGTGATATACAGCAGAGGCACGCACCGATGCGGCGGCGGTACCTCATTGCGATAATTGCTGGCATTGCGACTTTGCCGCTCGCGGCGCTCGCGCAGCAGGCCGTTCCCTCGATCGCGCCGCAGGTTCACGAGGAGATGTGGGCGATTCCCTCCTCGCCTGTCCCGATGCTGGCCTATTTGATCCGACCCATTGGGGGCGGTCCATTCCCACTCGTTGTGATGAACCATGGAGTTTCGCTTGACCCGACAGGGCGAAGCTACTTTCCCGTAATCGAATTTCGTGACGCCGCACTTTGGTTTGCGCGACAGGGCTACGTTGTGGTCGCGCCAGTCCGGCCTGGATACGGTGCGACGGCGATCGAAATCCCCGAACGAGGCCTGTTCGGGGTTTTTTTCTCGGGCGTGGGAAAGTGTTCGGACGCTGAGTTTCGCGAGGCGGGGCTTGCCGTCGCGTCGATTGACAAGTGGATCATCGACTACATGTCAACTCAGTCATTTATCAAGCGCAATGAGGTCATCATCGTCGGCCAATCGGGGGGTGGATGGGGGGCGATTGCGCTTGGCAGTCAAAATCCGAAATCTGTGCGGGCGATCATCGGGTTTGCAGCCGGCCGGGGTGGTCATCTCAATGGCAAACCTAACAACAACTGTGCCCCCGATCAGCTCGTCGATGCCGTGGCCGAGTTTGGCCGCACGGCGCGCATTCCAATGTTATGGATCTACACCCATAACGACAGTTATTTTGGACCTGATCTATCAAAGCGGATGGTCGAAGCATTTCGGGCCGCAGGCGGCAATGTCGAGTATCGTCTGTTATCTGATTTTGGGGCGGACGGCCATTTTTTGATTGACTCGGCCGATGCCGTTCAACTCTGGGCGCCTCTTGTCAGCGAATTCCTGGCCAAATATCCATGAAAGGAATTGGTATGAACATTCGGCTTCTGGACTCATCGGCAAGGTCAACCTGGGATCCATTACTGGCAACTGGACTCCTTGCGGTGTTCATGGCGACCGCAGCAATGAGGGTCGATGCGCAACAATTAGTGCCATTTGGCGACGTCCCGGCGACCGGTAATTTTTCTGAGGCAGAGATCGCTACTCGGGGACGACAGCCAGATCGCCCGCTAACGTACGCGCCGTGGCGCAAGGTGTGTTTCAAGGCCACCCAAGAGACCGGGTCGAAAATGGTTTGTCGCACGACCATCAACGGTAGATGGGACACGGGTCAGATTGCACTCAGAGTCGATCTGATCGAACGAGAGGGCGATTCCGTTGCTCGTCTGCAGATTTTCGTGACCCCCGGATCATTCCTGCAGCCCGGCATCAAATTGACTGTTGACCAAGGCTCGCCCTTGCAAATCCCCTATGTCATTTGTCTCACTAATGGTTGCGTAGCCGGAAGTGTAGCGAATGCAGGCCTGGTTCATGACCTGGAGTCAGGTCAGATGCTGGTCTTGGAGACCGTTAATTCCAATGTCGTGGGTGTAACCACCTCGCTGCCGCTCAAGGAGTTTGCCAAAGTTTACCAGGGGGCACCGGCGCAACTGTTTGAGCAGAGGCTTGAAGGAGATTGGGAACAATTGGGTCGATGAAGCGTGCCACGTTCAAGTTGCGCCGGGCTTCGGCTTAGTCGTCGGCTTGATCGACCGATCCACCAGCCGAACATCCAACAGGCGCGGCTGTAGCCGCGAGAGTCCACAAGTGGCACTTTTCGGACCTCGTGCGATGTCCGACATGAGTCCGTTATGCGCAGCAAAGCGGACGCTGGCTATTTCGAACCTGTTGCCTGGTCCGAGTCGCGCAAATCCGCTGGGCGCTATTGAAGCTTGTAACGGGCTAACATCATTGCGAGCCAAAGGCTCGGTGCGAAGCGCCGCCCGATGACAGGCTTCGCGAAGCAATCCATCGCGCGACAAGCAAGAAAGTATGGATTGCTTCGCTACGCTCGCAATGACGGTTCCAACCGACGTGCATAATTCCCGCGGCTCCCGTCCTATGGGCATACGGGGAAGCCCTGTTGGCAACGCACACGGCGCTCCCTGAACTTGCGTTTATGTTAGGGCTGCGTCTCTACGCTCCTGAGCGTTGCGAGAGCCTCGCGCACCTCGGGATCGAGCCCCGTTCCACCGGCGTCGAGGTGCGCCAGAATCTTCGTCCGCATCCTCGGGTCCCAGAATTTCCTGATGTGCTCGGCGATGCCCGGCACTGCCTTGTCATGGCCCTGGCTCTGAAAAAATTTGCCGATCTGGTTGGCCATGTAGATCAGGCGGTCAGGCGACATGGACGGCTCCTTCCGCGGCAGTCTCGGCGACAATTCGCGTCGCATGTGTAAAAACCTCAAAGCCGTCGGCGCGGGCGATGGCGGCCAGCGTAATGCCGGCGGCGTCCGCCATCCGCACCGCCAGCGCGGTCGGCGCGGAGACCGCGACCATCAGCGGTGCGCCCATGGCGGCGGCCTTCTGCACCATCTCGACCGAGACGCGGCTGGTCAAAAGCACCATGCCGTCGCCGGCGGCGACCTTGCCCTGCGCCAGCGCGCCGGCGAGCTTGTCGAGCGCGTTGTGGCGGCCGACATCCTCGCGAAGGGCAGCGATGCCGCGTCCCGGCATCCAGAACGCCGCCGCGTGCACCGCGCGGGTTTCGATGTTGATGGTTTGGAGCGGGGCGATGGCCTGCATCGCGGTCATGATCTGTTGTGGCGAGAACGACCGGCCTTGCCGGACGATCGCGGCGGGACGAACCGCCTCCGCGATCGAATCGATGCCGCAGATGCCGCAGCCGGTGGGACCCGCGATATGCCGCCGCCGCTCGTTCAGCCGGTTTGCCAGCGAAGGTTCCAGCCACATCCGCAGCTCGATGCCGTCGTCGAGAGGCACGATATCGAGCGAACGGATATCATCAGGGGATTGCACGATGCCTTCGCTGAGGCTGAATCCAATTGCAAAGTCCCGCAGGTTTTGCGGCGTGCCCATCATCACGGCATAGGTGCCGCCGTTGTAGGTCGGGGCCAGCGCGGTCTCCTCCGGAATCGTGCGCAGGCCCTCGCTGGTGCCGCTCTCGCGCCAGACCTGACGGCTAACCGTGTGTACGGGGGCGTGCATGTCGGCTACTCCGCGGCTTCCACCGGCCGTGCGATGCGCCGGGAATGGCGGGCCTGCTCGTCATAGGCCTTCTGCCAGTCCGATGGACCGTTCGAGGGCGAGATCTGCACCGCCGTGACCTTGTATTCCGGGCAATTGGTCGCCCAGTCGGAATATTCCGTGGTGATGACGTTGGCCTGCGTGTCCGGGTGATGGAAGGTGGTGTAGACCACGCCGGGCGCGACGCGGTCGGTGATCAGCGCGCGCAGGGTGGTTTCGCCGGCGCGGCTGGCCAGCCGCACCCAGTCGCCGTCGCGCACGCCGCGCTGCTCGGCGTCGTGCGGGTGCATTTCGAGCAGGTCTTCGCTGTGCCAGACCACGTTTTCGGTGCGGCGGGTCTGGGCGCCGACATTGTACTGGCTAAGGATGCGTCCCGTCGTCAGCAGCAGCGGATACCGTGGGCCGGTGCGCTCGTCGGTCGGGATGTACTCGGTGATGACGAACTTGCCCTTGCCGCGGACGAAGCCGCCGATATGCATCACCGGCGTTCCCTCCGGCGCCTTCTCGTTGCAGGGCCACTGCACCGAGCCCAGCTCTTCGAGCTTGGCGTAGGATACGCCGGCGAAAGTCGGCGTCAGCGCCGCGATCTCGTCCATGATTTGCGACGGGTGATCGTAGTGCATGTCATAGCCCATCGCCTTGGCGAGGCGGATCGTCACTTCCCAGTCTGCCAGGCCATTGCGGGGCGTCATCACCTTGCGGACGCGCTGAATACGGCGTTCGGCGTTGGTGAAGGTGCCGTCCTTCTCGAGGAAGGTCGACCCCGGCAGGAATACATGCGCATAGTTCGCGGTCTCGTTGAGGAAAAGATCATGCACGATGACGCATTCCATCGACGACAGCGCCGCCACCACATGCTTGGTGTTGGGATCGGACTGCAGGATGTCTTCGCCCTGCACATAGAGGCCCATGAAGGTGCCTTCGATCGCGGCATCGAACATGTTGGGAATGCGCAGGCCCGGCTCCGGGTTGAGCTTGACGTTCCACATCGCCTCGAACTGATCGCGCACCGCGTCGCCGGAGATATGGCGATAGCCGGGAAGCTCGTGCGGGAACGAGCCCATGTCGCAGGAGCCCTGCACGTTGTTCTGGCCGCGCAGCGGGTTCACGCCGACGCCGGGCCGGCCGATATTGCCGGTCGCCATCGCAAGGTTGGCAATCGCGATGACGGTGGTTGAGCCCTGGCTGTGTTCGGTGACGCCGAGGCCGTAATAGATCGCGCCATTACCGCCGGTGGCGAACAGCCGCGCCGCGGCGCGCAATTCCTTCGGCTCGACGCCGGTCATGATCGCGGTCGCCTCGGGGCTGTTCTTCGGCAGCGACACGAATGCCGCCCAGTCCTGGAATTCGCTCCAGTCGCAGCGTTCGCGCACGAAGGCTTCATCGACGAGGCCTTCGGTGACGATGACATGGGCCAGCGCCGTCAGCACGGCGACGTTGGTGCCGGGCATCAGGGGCAAATGGCTCGCCGT
Source organism: Bradyrhizobium erythrophlei (assembly GCF_900129505.1). Taxonomy (NCBI): domain Bacteria; kingdom Pseudomonadati; phylum Pseudomonadota; class Alphaproteobacteria; order Hyphomicrobiales; family Nitrobacteraceae; genus Bradyrhizobium; species Bradyrhizobium erythrophlei. The sequence continues at coordinate 5,452,814 of NZ_LT670818.1, forward strand.
GAGGTGCGGCCCTTCCACCATTTCGGTGCGTCGCGGGTCGACCACGATCAGCTTGGCGCCCTGGCGCAGCCGCTTCTTCAAACGCGAGGCAAACACCGGATGCGCGGCCGCCGGATTGGCGCCGATGATCATGACGACGTCGGTATGTTCCACCGAGTCGAAATCCTGAGTGCCGGCCGAAGTGCCGAAGGTCGTCGACAAGCCGTAGCCGGTCGGCGAGTGGCAGACCCGGGCGCAGGTATCGACATTGTTGTTGCCGAAGCCGCCGCGGATCAGCTTCTGCACCAGATAGGTTTCTTCATTGGTGCAGCGAGAGGAGGTAATTCCGCCGACGGCATCGCGGCCGTATTTTTCCTGGATGCCCTTGAACCTGGCTGCGGCGAAGTCGAAGGCTTCGTCCCACGTCACCTCGCGCCAGGGTTCGGCGATGTCGTCGCGGATCATCGGCTTGAGGATCCGCTCCTTGTGGGTGGTGTAGCCCCAGGCGAAGCGGCCCTTGACGCAGGAGTGCCCACGGTTGGCCTTGCCGTCCTTGTAGGGCATCATGCGCACGACTTCCTCGCCGCGCATTTCCGCCTTGAACGTGCAGCCGACGCCGCAATAGGCGCAAGTGGTGACCACCGAATGCTCGGGCTGGCCGATCTCGATGACGGATTTTTCGGTGAGCGTCGCGGTCGGGCAGGCCTGTACGCAGGCGCCGCAGGACACGCATTCGGAGCCCAAAAAGCTTTCGCTCATGCCGGGCGAGACGCGGCTGTCGAAGCCGCGGCCGGAAATGGTCAGCGCAAACGTGCCCTGCACCTCCTCGCAGGCGCGGACGCAGCGCGAGCAGACGATGCATTTGGAGGGATCGTAGGTGAAATAGGGGTTGGATTCGTCCTTCGGCATCCAGGCATCGTTGGCCGCGCCGCCTGCTTTGGCGAACACGTGATTCTCGCCCTCATAGCCGTAGCGTACGTCGCGCAGGCCGACCGCGCCCGCCATGTCCTGCAGCTCGCAGTCGCCATTGGCCGCGCAGGTCAGGCAATCCAGCGGATGGTCGGAGATGTAAAGCTCCATCACGCCCTTGCGAAGTTTTTTCAATCGCTCGGTCTGGGTGTGGACCACGAGGCCTGCCATAGCCGGCGTGGTGCAGGACGCCGGCGTGCCGGCGCGGCCCTCGATCTCGACCAGGCACAGGCGGCAGGAGCCGAAGGCGTCCACCATGTCGGTGGCACAGAGTTTTGGGATTTGCGTGCCGGCCTCCATCGCCGCGCGCATGATCGAGGTGCCCTCGGGCACCGTGACGCTCTGGCCATCGATGGTCAGCGTCACCATGGCTTCGGATCTGGAGCGCGGGGTGCCGAAATCGGTTTCCTGGATCAGCGACATGGTGATCTCCTTTGTTATTCCGCGGCTTCGAGCCGCGTCGGCGCGGGGCCGAAATCTTCCCGAAAATGCTTCAGGGCGCTCATGACGGGGTAGGGCGTGAAGCCGCCGAGCGCACAGAGCGAGCCGAACTTCATGGTGTTGCAGAGGTCTTCGACCACACCGATGTTTTCCGCCACGCGGTCGCCGGCGCGAATCTTGTCGATCGTCTCGACGCCACGCGTGGAACCGATCCGGCAAGGCGTGCACTTGCCGCAGGATTCGATGGCGCAGAACTCCATGGCGAAGCGGGCCTGGCGGGCCATGTCGACGCTGTCGTCGAACACGACGATGCCGCCATGGCCGATCAGGCCGTCGCGGGCGGCAAACGCTTCGTAATCGAACGGCGTGTCGAACAGCGCACGCGGGAAATAGGCGCCGAGCGGCCCGCCGACCTGCACCGCGCGGACCGGGCGCCCGGTAAAGGTGCCGCCGCCGATATCGTCGACCAGTTCGCCGAGGGTGACACCGAACGCGGTCTCGAACAGGCCGCCATACCGGATATTGCCCGCAAGCTGGATCGGCATGGTGCCGCGCGAGCGTCCCATGCCGAACTCGGCATAGGCCTTGGCGCCGCCGGCGAGGATGAAGGGGATCGTCGCGAAGGACAGCAAATTGTTGATGACGGTCGGCTTGCCGAACAGGCCCTTGTGCGCGGGCAGCGGCGGCTTGGCGCGGACGATGCCGCGGCGGCCTTCCAGGCTTTCCAGCATCGAGGTTTCCTCGCCGCAGACATAGGCGCCGGCGCCGACCCGGACTTCCAGATCGAAGCTGTGATGGGAGCCGCCGATGCGCTCGCCGAGATAGCCAGCGCGCCTAGCCGCCTGGATCGCGGCGTTCATGGCCGCCACGGCATGCGGATATTCCGAGCGGACGTAGATGTAGCCCTTGCCGGCGCCGACGGCGATGGCCGCGATCGTCATGCCTTCGATCACCACGAAGGGATCGCCCTCCATGATCATGCGGTCGGCGAAGGTGCCGCTGTCGCCTTCGTCTGCGTTGCAGACGATGTATTTGCGGTCGGCGGAAGTCTGCGCCACGGTCTTCCACTTGATGCCGGTGGGGAAACCGGCGCCACCGCGGCCGCGCAGGCCCGAGGCAGTGACGTCGGCGATAATGGCATCCGGCGTCAGTTCCAGCGCCCGCTCGAGGCCCTTAAAACCCTGATGGGCGCGGTAATCCTCGACCGAGCGGGGATCGACCACGCCGCAGCGGGCGAAGGTCAGGCGGGTCTGGCGCTTCAGCCAGGGAATATTCTCGGTGACGCCGAGCCGCAGCCGATGCGGGCCGTCGGTCATGACAGCCTCGAGCACGGCAGATGCGTCGGCCGGGGTCAGAGGACCGAACGCGACACGGCCTTGCGGGGTTGCGACTTCGACCATCGGCTCCAGCCAGTACAGGCCGCGCGAGCCGGTCCTGACGATATCGACGGCAACGCCGCGTTGTGATGCCGCCTGTTCCAGAGCGACCGCCACTTCATCGGCGCCGACCGCAACCGCGCCGGCGTCGCGAGGGATGAAAATCCGTAAATTCATCGCTGCGCCTCCGCCACCAGCGCATCGATGCGCGCTTCGTCCAGCCGTCCGACGACCCGGCCGTCCAGCATCGCCGACGGTGCCGTCGCGCACAGGCCGAGGCAGTAGATCGGCTCCAGCGTCACGCGGTTGTCGGCCGTGGTATTTCCGATTCCGATGCCGAGCTTGGCTTCGGCGCGCGCGGCCAGCGCATCGCCGCCGGCGGCCTGGCAGGCCTCGGCGCGGCACAGTTTCAGCACGTGCCTGCCGGCCGGCTCGCGGCGGAAATCGTGGTAGAAGGTAAACACACCGTGAACTTCGGCGCGCGATAAATTCAAGGCGGAGGCGATCATGGGAATGGCCGGCTCCGGCACATAGCCGAAGGCTTCCTGCAGCGCATGCAGCATCACCAGCGTGGCGCCTTCGAGATGCGTGTGTTCGGCAATGATTTCAGCGCCGCGCGCCGCATCCCAGGGTTCGTAAACGGCTGTCATTCCTGCGTCTCGCTGAACGTCAAACTAAGAACGAATGAAAGTTGGAAAACCTCAAAAGATCAATAAAGCAGTCCCGTGCGGCGATACTGAAATGCAATCAATAGGCGTATGAAATCGAACGATATGAAAATACAATCAGCTGCGCGGCAGCCGTCAGAAGCGGCGCCGCGCGCATCGGACGCGCCCCTTTGGCATACGTGTCCGGCGCGGACCGTGATATCTGTGGTGCTGGAATTGTGAGATGTCTTCGTGATCGACAAGCTTGAACTGCTGCTGGCTCTGGCCAAAGAGCGTCACTTCGGACGCGCCGCGGAAGCCTGCGGCGTCACCCAGCCGACGATGTCGACCAGCCTCAAGCAGCTGGAAGAAATCCTCGGCGTCATGCTGGTGCAGCGCGGCTCGCGGTTCCAGGGCTTTACCCCGGAAGGCGAGCGCACCCTCGACTGGGCCCGCCGCATCGTCGGCGACGCCCGCGCCATGAAGCAGGAAATCAACAGCCTGAAGGACAAGCTATCGGGCGAGATCCGGATCGCGGCGATCCCGACCGCGCTTGGCATGGTGGCGTCGCTGACGACGCCGTTCCGCGGGCGCTATCCCGACGTGCGCTTTCGCATCCAGTCCTGCACCTCCGCCGACGTGCTGGGCTTGTTGGAAAATCTCGAGGTCGATGCCGGGCTGACCTATATCGAGAACGAGCCGATCGGCAGGGTCCGCACCATCCCGCTCTACAACGAGAGCTACCGCCTGCTGACCTCGCCCGACGCCATGTTCGGCGATCGCGACGTCGTCACCTGGAAGGAAGTAGGGCAGGTGCCGCTGTGCCTGCTGACGCCCGACATGCAGAACCGGCGCATCATCGATCGCGCGCTGCGCTCGGTCGGCGCGGAGGCCACGCCGACGCTGACGTCGAATTCGCTGCTGGTGCTCTATACCCATGTGAAGACCGGACGCTGGGCCAGCGTGATGCCGGCCAAGCTCGCGGAAACGCTGGGCCTCGCCGATAAGGTGCGCAGCATTCCGATCGTCGATCCCGAGGTCAATTACAGCATCGGGCTGGTGGTTCCGCAGCGCGATCCGATGACGCCGCTGATTGCGGCCCTGACCCAGGTCGCGCGCGAAGTCGCCCCGACGCTGGAGAGCTGAGCGCTCTACGCGGCGGCCGAAATCTTCGCGGCAGCGTTGCTGGCGTCGCGCGGCAGCGACACGCAGACGACGGTGCCGGCGCCGAGCTTCGAGCGCAGCCGCATCGAGCCGCCATGCAGCCTGGTCAGCGAGCGCGCAATCGCCAGCCCCAGCCCCGAGCCGTGATAGGTCTTGGTGAGCTGGCTCTCGACCTGCTCGAACGGCCGGCCGAGCCGCGTCAGCGATTGCGGCGCGATGCCGATGCCGGTGTCGGCGATCAGCAGCAGGATGGAATCGTCGAGCACCCGGCTGCGGACCACCACCCTGCCGCCGTCAGGGGTGAATTTGACGGCATTGGACAACAGGTTGACGATGATCTGCTTGATCGCGCGGCGATCGGCCACCACCGGAATGCTGCCCTCGATATCCGCGTTGAGCACCAGGTTCTTGTACTCGGCGCGGCCCGACACCACGCGCAGCGACTCCGCCAGCGTCTTCGACAGGTCGAGCTGCTCCATGTCGAGTTTCATCCGGCCGGCCTCGATCTTCGACATGTCGAGGATGTCGTTGATGACCTCGAGCAGATAATGACCGCTGGTCAGGATGTCGTGGCAATATTCCTGGTACTTCTCCGAGCCGAGCGTGCCGAACATGCCGCTTCCCATGATCTCGGAGAATCCGATGATGGCATTGAGCGGCGTGCGCAGCTCGTGGCTCATATTGGCGAGGAATTTCGACTTGGTCTGGTTGGCTTCCTCGGCGCGGGTCTTTTCCCTCGAGTATTTTTCCGCGAGGTCGGCGAGTTCCCCGGCCTGCCGTTCGAGTTCGGACTGCGAGCGTTTCAGGTCGATCACGGTGGCGCGCAGGCGCAGGTCGTTGTCGATCAGTTTCTGCTCGTGTTCCTTGATGCGGGTGATGTCGGTGCCGACCGAGACGTAGCCGCCGTCCTTGGTGCGGCGCTCGCTGATGTGCAGCCATTTGCCGTCTTCGAGCTGCGCCTCGAAGGTGCGCGCGCCCTGCGCCTGCGCACCGGTTTCGTGCAGCCGGGTACGGACCTCCGGCATGCTGCCGACCTCGATCACGGTCTCATAGGAGGTGCCCGGCGTGACCGCCGAATCCGGCAGCTTGTGCAGGCGCTGGAAATGCGAGTTGCAGAGCACCAGCCGGTCGCCGGCATCCCACAGCACGAAAGCCTCGGGGATGGTCTCGATGGCGTCGCGCAGCCGCAAATCGGCTTCCACCGTCTTCTCGGCCAGGCTCTTCTGCTCGGTGATATCGACGGCGATGCCGATCAGATGCAGGCCGGAATCGGCGCCGCCCAGGCTGAGCTCGCAGCGGACCCGCAGCCAGATCCAGTGACCGTCGGTGTGCTGCATGCGGAAGGTCTGGTCGATGTGATTGATCTGCCCGGAGATCAGCTGGTCGGCGATCGCGAACAGGTCGATGTCGTCGGATTTCACCAGCGCGTTGACCTCGCCGAAGGTGAGGAGGTCGCTGCGGTTATCGAGGCCGAGCATGGTGAACATCGACTGCGACCAGAAGATCCGGCCGCGCGACAGGTCCCAATCCCACAATCCGCAGCGCCCGCGGTTGAGCGCGGTATCGATGCGGCCGCGCACGGCGTCGTTGATCAGGTCGCCTTCGCGGGCGCGCGTCGATTGCCAGTGGAAGGCGAAGCCGAGGATCAGCACCACAAAGCCTGTCGTCGCCGACAGAGTCACCGACAGCGCCGCGTCGGATTGCCAGAGCGAATCGACCCTTTCCTGGATGATGATGACCTGGCCGGGCAGCGCCCTGACGATGTGCGCAATGGCCAGCGCGCTGCTGCCGTTCGGCAGGATGATGTCGGTCACGCCCTGGAGCTGCCCGGCCGAGGACACCGGCAGCGCCGCGCTGACGACGTCGAGAATGCGGCTGGTGTCGCCGATCCCGGCATCGATCGGCACGCGGGCGAGCACGCGCTGGTCGGTGCCGACCACGATGACGTGGCGGCCGGCGGCCGTGCCCCAGGATGGAATGAGGCCGGGCAGCAGCAGCTGCAGGCGCTCGAACGGCACGTTGCGATTCTGCCGGACTGACGCGACGCGGTCGATGCGCTCGGCCAGCACGTCGGCGAGGGCGGCGAGGTCGCGCTTCATCGCGGCGCGTTTTTGCCGGTTCTGGTCGACCACCTGCACGAAGGCGCCGAGGCAGATCGTGATCAGGAACGCAATGATAAGGGTGGGCACCGCGCGGCGAAGCGCGGGCTCCGCGATCAACAGCCGATGGTAGGCCGGTTTTGCGATCGATTGCGCCAATCCCTTGATCGAATCGGATTGGACACACGCGTTCGCCGCGTGAGCACGCGCCATGCCTTAAGCCCCCTCGGATACTTGCTTGCATCCTGTTCGGAAGGACCCCAGTCCCTTTCCGAATCAAGGCGATTTGAATCCAGTTTTCGCGGGCTGTCGAGAGTCAACAATTCCTTAAATCAAATAAAACTTGTCCAGCGAGAATCGCAGCCCCGAAATCTCCGCCGAAATGCCTGCCAGACGAGTCCGAAACGGGAACGCGTGACGTTCGGATTGAGCTCAGGCGTCGGGCGGCTCGGCGTGACTGATGACGCGCTTCACGGTCGGAAACGCGCGGCGCAGCGCGCGCTCGATCGCGTCGACGTTCTCGTGGACCTTGATCACGCTCATCGAGGGCGCGGCGCGGCAGTGGAAATTGACGATTTCGCCAGCGTCGGTATCGCGCACCCGGACGTTATGGATGTCGTGGATCGCGGTATCGGCGGCGTAACGCGACAGCGCGCTCTTGATGGTTTCGACGCGGTCGGCCGCGGCATCGGTGCCGTGCGGCAATCCCGGCTCCAGCGGTTCGATGTGGGTATCCACCTCGACATCCTCGCCGAACTCGTCGCGGATGTTCCGTTCCAGCTCCTGGGCGATGTCGTGGGCGGCGTTGAGGGCCATCTCGCCGTCGACCTCGAGGTCGATCGAGACGGTGAGCTTGTCGCCGAGATCGTGCACGGTGACATGGTGGATGGCGAGACCGGAGTTGCGCGCGATCACCATGATGCGTTCGCGCACGCTCTCATTGTCGCGCGCGACCGGCACGGCGGTAAACGTCAGGTCGGCATCGTCGAGCGCTTTTTCGACCGCGGCCTGCGCCTTGCGCTTGATCTCCTCGACGCGGTCGATCGGAAAAGTGCGGGGAACCTCGACGATGGCGTCGATGAAATGGGTCGCGCCGACCATCCGCACCCGCAGGCGTTCGACGCCGACCACGCCGGGCACCGACCGGATGGCGGCGGTGGCTTTCTCCGACGCGCCCTCGGGCGCGCGGTCGAGCAGGGTCTCCACCGTCGAGCGCGCCATCCGCAGGCCCAATAGCGCGATCATGACCGCGACGGCGATGGCGGCGGCGGCGTCGCCCCAGGCATAGCCCAGCGCGGAAAGCGCAAGGCCAACGATGACCGCGATCGAGCCGAGCACGTCGGAGGCGAAATGCAGCGCGTCGGCGGCGAGCGCCTGGCTCTTGGTGTCGTGCGCGGTACGATGCAACGCCCGGGCGCGCCAGAAATTCACGGCGATGTCGATCAGCAGGACAACGAACGGGATCGCCGAGATGGTCGGCGGCGGCGCGCCTTCGCGCAGCCGGCTCCAGGATTCCACCAGAATGCCGCCCGCCAGCACATAGAGCAGGGCGATGACGCCGAGCGCCGAGATGCTTTCGAACTTGCCGTGGCCGTAATGATGTTCCTCGTCGGCGGGGCGGTCGGAGACCCGCACCACCATCCAGGTGATGATGGTCGCCACCACATCGACCGACGAATGCAGCGCCTCCGAGATCAGGGCGAGACTGCCGATGGCGATGCCGACCACGAATTTGGCCGCGGCCATGCCGGCGCTGGCAAAGACCGAGATCGCCGCGACGCGGGCTTTGAGGGTGTGGGCGGGTTCGCTCATGGGCGGCGGTTTAGCAGCCCGTCCGTTAACATCAAGCGCCGATCTCAGGCGCAATCGCCACTCACTTGCAGCAGCGGTTTGAGCACGCGCGATTTGTTGCGAATTGTTCCGAATTAAGGGCTCGTCATTGCGAGGAGCGACAGCGACGAAGCAATCCATTCTTCCTTTTGCGCGGAAGAATGAATTGCGTCGCTTCGCTCGCACTGACGCGGCTTCCATTGAATACAGCCCCGCGATCTCGCGGCGCGATGCGCCCGAGGTTTTGAAAAATCATTCGCCCAAAAAGTGAGAGGGCGCAGGGAATGCCGGGTGCTCGCTGCACCCGCGGTCTCGTGCGCAAAACTGTGCAGAAAACGCACACGAGCATACAGGTACAGACGGGGGCATCCCGACATTCCCTGCGCAATGGTCTTACGGCTTATATCGTGATCTCCCCGGAGAATCGGGCTTGCTTGCCTCCGTCGCCTTCGGATTGAGGCCCTCCGCGCCCGGTCGGGCCGACAGACCTCCGAAGACTTGACGCCAACCATTGAGGCGTCAGGACCACACGGTTTTGCCGTACGCAACAGCGCCGGTCGTCTGCGCGCTGTGTTCGCTCACGGACCGAAGCCCGCCCTGCCAACACGACACGCGCCCGACGCTGCCGCGTCCACCGCATCCCGCCCCAACGTTCGTGACGATGGCCAACGCCCCTCTAAGCGGGACGGGATGGCGAGCGATATAGTTTTGATTTGCCCGACGGCGAAAGCGAAATATTTTTAATTCTGGGGCTTGACGCGATTTCTGAAAATCCGAATTGATTTGCCCGTCGGGCTAGATCTTGTGGTATGTGGCACGACAGAGCAGCGCGACGTCCGGGTATTGTGTCGCGCTGCCCTCACGTCGCATGCGCTCATACGGGCTCTCGCTTACCGCCTGCGTCCACGTCCAACCGTCTTTCCCACGATGCGTTTCACCCGACCAGCTAGCTTTTCCGGATTATTCTTAATGTCATGCTCCCAGAAGCGGATGACTATCCATCCCTCGTCCCGCAACGCCGCCGCAACTCGCTCGTCCCGCGCCCTGTTTTTCCCGATTTTTGTTTTCCAGAAAGAAGCATTCGTTTTGGGGCTCACGCTGTGGTGCGGACAGCCGTGCCAGAAGCAGCCGTCACAGAACACGGCCACGCGGGACCCTGGGAAGGCAATATCGGGCCGTCCCGTCACGCTGTGGTGCAGGCGGTACCGGAGACCCGCAGACCAGAGGGCCCGACGCAGGATCAGTTCGGGCTTGGTGTCTTTCCCCCGTATCCGCGACATACAGTGGCTTCTTTGCCGCGGTGTCAAAACATCCATCATCCGGCTCCATTTAGTACCTGGTCAGGCCGAATCGGACCTGGTAGCCTGGCCCGCGTTCGTAGGATGGGGCGCGCGAATGACCAGGACTCTTGACATTTTCAGCGGCGGCGGCGGCAGCAGTTACGGCGCTCGCAACGCCGGAGCAGAAATTGTCTGCGGCATCGACCTTTGTGAAGTGGCCACCGCCACTTATAAAGAGAATTTTCCAGAAGCCACCACGATCACAAAAGCCCTGGAGAACATCAACCCCAGAAAGCTTCACGACTCTATCGGCGACATCGATCTGTTGCTGGCGTCGCCGGAATGCACCAACCACACATGCGCCAAGGGTTCTGCCCCAAGGTCCGAACAGAGCCGCGCCACGGCTATGCAGGCCCTCCGTTTCGCCAAGGAGTTCAAGCCGCGCTGGCTGATCCTTGAAAACGTCGTTCATATGAGGCCGTGGTCCCGCTACGGCGAACTCAAGGAAGCGCTGGAAGACCTCGGCTACAACGTGTCGGAATTTGTGCTCGACGCCTCGGATTTCGGGGTCGCCCAGAGCCGCCGCCGGCTCTTCGTTGTCTGTGACCTCGAAGACGGAGTGGAGGAAATCAAACGCCCACGGCGCACACGCAAGGATGTCACCGACATTCTGGATCCCCCTGGAAAGTGGGGGACAACAAGCCTCTACAGTCCGAAAAGGGCCAAGCCGACTCTGGAGCGGGCCGAAAGAGGGTTTGCCGAAATGGGTAAACGTGCGAGCTTTCTGCTCGTCTACTACGGAACAGATGGCGGTGGCGGGTGGCAGCGTCTGGACCGTCCTTTACGCACTATAACGACGGTTGACCGTTTCGCCCTGGTCGAGCCGGGCGATGACGGCCATCAGATGCGCATGCTACAGGTACCGGAACTGAAGCGCGCCATGGGCTTCAAAACCGACTACATGATGAACCACGGCACGCGGCGGGAGAATATCAAGATTTTCGGCAATGGAGTCTGTCCGCCCGTGATGGAGGCGATTGTCGAGACGATAACTTCAGGATGACCATGGCCGTTACGGCGCGAAAGAAATCCGGCAGTGAAAAACTGATCTTCAAGGTGCGGCCGCGCCTGCTCACCCTTCTTGGCGATCAGCTTATCAAGGACGCCAATCTCGCGGTCTTTGAACTTGTCAAAAACGCATATGATGCGGACGCCACAGTTTGCGCTGTCACGCTTGAACATCCCACCGATCAGTCAAAGGCGCGTATCACCGTTGAAGATGACGGTGTCGGGATGGACGAAGAAACGTTGCGCGACGTATGGATGATGATCGCCACTGACTTCCGCGCCTTGCAGCGTAAGGAGGATAGGCGGACGAAGAAATTCAATCGCTTTCCGCTCGGGGAAAAGGGTCTTGGGCGGCTTTCGGCGCACAAGCTGGGGCGTTCGATCAAGCTGATCACACGCAGACGCGGGGGCGAAGAACTCGTTCTTGATTTTGATTGGGACAAGATCGAGAGCGCGGAAGACCTGGAAAGCGCCGGTATTGAGCTGGAGGTCCGCGACCCGAAGACATTTACCGGCAACGGGCACGGTACGTGTTTTGAAATAACACGGTTGAGAGAGACCTGGAGCCGCGGCCAGGCACGACGCCTTCACCGCGCGGTCAACAGCCTTTGTTCACCTTTTAAGGGACCCGAAGATTTTGAAGTCATGCTGTCCATCCCCGGTCACGAGGAATGGCTCAAGAATCTTTTTACCGCCGAGGATGCCAACAAGTGCGCCCTCTATCACATACGGGGATCGTTCGAGGCAAAGTCCGGAACGTTTGACTACACATTCACACCTCCACCCGGCCATTCAAAGCAGCTCACGAAAGCGACAGAAAAGGGGAAGGAGGTCGCACTTCAGAAGAAAGTTGAGAACAGCAGAAAGAGCGAAGCGCTCGACCTTTCAAAGCACAAGATCGGCAAAGTGAGTTTCGACTTCTGGCTCTTTGACCGCGATCCCGCGGTGCTGGGCGATGTGACTGATGACGTGAGAGGCCTCAAAGACTACCTCGATGAAAACGGCGGCATCCGGATTTATCGCGACGGCATCCGCGTCTATGACTTTGGAGAACCTGGAAATGACTGGCTCAACCTCGACCTCCGACGCGTCAACACCCCGACCGCACGCACCAGCAACAATCAGATTCTAGGCGCATTATGGCTTGATGCGACCAAAAGCGGTGATCTGCGGGAAAAAACTAACCGCGAGGGTTTCATCGAGAATGACGCCTTTGAGGATTTCCGCGCGGCGGTCATAAGCATGCTGACCCAGGTCGAGGCGGAGAAGACCAAAGACCAACGAAGGTTGCGCGAAGTTCTGGGAAAAGGCACGGGAAAGCGGGTTTTCGCAAAACTGGCAGAGGTCCGCGAAGTGCTGGAGCGGAAGGGCGTCCTGGCGGAGGTCGAGCCGAGGCTTCGGGAAGCGGAAAAAGAGATGGAAATCTACCGCGACCAGCTTTTGCACGCAGCCGTTCCAGGCCTCTCAATCGGTATGATGCTGCACGGCGCAGAAAAGATTTTGGACGAGTTGCGGGCCGCAACGAACAAAGGTGCCAGCGCTGAGAAGATAAAGGGGCTCGTGGAACAGCTCTATCGCGCCATGCGTCCGGTTACAAATCTTCTCAAGAACCCGACCCCAGGAAAGACCTCGGCCAGTGTCCTGATCAAGGAGGCGATCTTCAGCGCGGAGTTTCGGCTGAAACGGCACCACATCATCCTGATAAACGGCATGGACAAGGGCTGTCTCGATTTTAGAGTCGAGGGCTCCAAACAGATGCTGATTGCATCGATCAACAACCTGATCGACAACAGCATTCATTGGCTGGAAACAAGAGACCCGAAGCAAAAGTACATCTACATCGGTACGACAAAAGAAATTGAAGAGGGGCCCGCTATTGTCGTTGGGGACAACGGACCGGGATTTGGAAAGGACGACCCCGAAGACCTGACAGCGCCTTTCTTTACACGCCGTGCAGGCGGTATGGGTTTAGGTTTGTATATTGTGAGCGAAGTGATGCGCGTGAATAGAGGACGGATCGTTTTTCCCAGCGACGGCGATGTCGAGCTTCCCGATCAGATCAGCGGAGCAGTCGTCGCCCTTCAATTTCTGGAAACACCATGATCAACCAACTCGCCTCGCCGTCGGTATGCGTAATCGATGATGATGAAAAAGACTATGTTCACATAGGTAACGCACTAAACGAGCTCTTTGTGAGCTTCATCTGGCTTTCAGGTGCCGTCGACCAACTGCCGGCACGGCCCTTTAACAGAGTTCAACTGGTGTTTCTTGATTTGCACCTGACGAGTTCGTTAGGCAAAGACGCCGCTTCTTACACCGCCAACGTTTTTACTAAAGTTGTTTCTGCCGATACCGCGCCCGTCGTCGTCGTCATCTGGAGCAAATACGCGGATGACAAAGTTGCCGAAGCCGGTGTTCCTCCTGAAGACCAGGAGACTGAAAGCGAATTGTTCAAGCGGACTTTGTTCGAGGCCGAGCCAAAATTCAAGAACAGGCTTATTTTTCTTGAAATGGACAAACCGAAGAAGGACCGGCCCGCCGACTGGAGCGACCGACTTCAAGAGGAGATCAAAACCGCGCTCGGTGACCAATCCGCCATCGGGCTTTTGTGGACGTGGGATGGCTTGGTCAAGGATGCGAACGCGGCCCTTACGGCAAGCCTGACCGATCTTGCAGAGGAAACAGCGGGGGGCGCTGATACGCAACTGACCGACGGTCACTTGAAAGAAGTGCTTCAACGTCTGTCGAAAGCGCAAGGCGAGTCCGATCTATCGGAAACCACTGCTCCCGGTCACCTCGTGGCAATCCTTTCGCAGCTTCTGATGGATCAACTCGAACACGCGGGCGGGCGGCAGGCTCTTGCGGCTCATGGTGCTTGGCTCAACGCAACACCGGCCGGCAGAACCAAAGCCAGCGTCAGTTCGAAGATGAATGGTTTCCTTCTTACGGCCAGCTGTCCGGACGGTGCGATCCCGTATTTGCCAGGTACTGTTTATGTCGCAAACGACATTGGATCATTTCTCTCAGTGTTCGGTTCGGATCGGGAACATCTTGAAGAGACCTTCTGCAGTGTAACGCGATCTGCAACCAATTCGGCACAGATGGACGAGTGGTACGCCGCAGTTCGGCCGGTACTGCTCGAAATATCGCCGGTCTGTGATGTTGCCCAGAACAAGAGGCGCAACGCGCGTCTTGTCGGAGGACTGGTTATCCCGGCTGCAAAAATCGGCGCGATGAAAAAAGGCGGTGACGCCTGGATCGTTCTTCCGCCGGGGAAGGCAACCGTTGCCCTCAGATGGCCTTTAGACGGATTTGCAGCCGATGAAATCAAATTGGTTTTTCATCACAGCCTTAAGGTCACGCTGAACGCTGCCGCGGAACGGCAGTGGTTTTCACCCTGGTTCAGATTGCGCGAGCTGCCAACCACCGCGATCAGAAACCCGCACATGTCGCATGGATCGCGCGTGGGCTATGTTTCTGTCGCGTGACCCCCTCGCATCGCGTCCGCTGCACGCACCACGAAATTCCACTAGATTGCGCTTATGACCGGTGTTGCCGAACCGATTTTGCAGGCGAAGGTCATGTATCTCCCTCACGGATTTCCCGCACCGGCCACTTCCACCTCGACCACATCAATACGCGACGATGACTTCCGTTGCCGCAGTTCTTCGTACGACGTCGCGGCGCTGAGGCAAAACAGCGTCCGCCGCTCGGGGCCGCCGAGCACGCAGGCGAGGGCGCGGCGGCCGGGTATTTCGATGCGCTGCAATTCGCGCCCCTCGCGGTCCAGCCGGATGAAGGCGTCTTCGTCGAAGGAGGCGACCCAAACGGCCTGCTTCTGATCGAGGCAAATGCCGTCGGGCGATTTCATGGTTCCGAAGCGGCGGCGAAAATTCAGGCCGCCGTCGGCCGCAATGTCATACTCGGCCAGGCCATCGCCATCCATTTCGGCCACGACCAGCCGGTTGTTGTCCGCCGAAACCGCAATGCCGTTGGGAAACCGCAATCCATCCGCGACGACGCGGGCCGCGCCGTCGGGCATCACCAGAAGGAGGCGACCGACTGCGCCCCGATCCGGCGGCGGCGGTAAATCGAAACCGAGATCTCCGACATAGGCGCGGCCGAGGCCATCGACGATCATGTCGTCGATGGTACCCGTCGCGATCCCTGACAGGTCGGCGTAGAGTGAGAGCTTGCCTTCGCTGTAAGCCAGCAGGCGCTTCCTAGACATGGTCAGCACGATGATGCTGCCGTCCGGCAGGACGCCGAGGCCGCACGGCGTGTCGTCGTCGAATTTCGCGTGCTGCTCGCATTCGCCTGACGGCGCGAGGCTCAGCAGCGTCCGCGCCATGCAGTCGACGAACCAGAGCCGGCCCGCGTGCCAGCGCGGACCTTCGAAATAACGTCCGCCGTCGTGTACGGTATTTGGCTTGGGTGAGGTCATCGTTGCGGTCGCCTTCGCTTCACCTCTCCCCGACGGGGAGAGGTCGATTTGCGCAGCAAATCGGGTGAGGGGACGCTGCTCTAACGAGAGACCGTAACCCCTCACCCGGCGCGAGCTTGTGCTCGGACGGCGCGAAGCGCCGATCCGGGTGTGCCGACCTCTCCCGCCCAACTCGGGTTTACCCGAGTTGGGCGTCTAAAATCGTCGAAGTCGGATAAATCCGACTTCGATGGGAGAGGTGGAGTTCCCGATGCCGTTCCTTCTCAACCCAACACGAAGCTACAGCGTCACCACGATCTTGCCGAGATGCTTGTTGGCTTCCATGTGCTCGAACGCCCTGCAGATGTCGTCAAAGGCGAACACCTTGTCGATCGGCAATTGCAGTTTGCGCGATTCGACCGCCCCCCAGATATCCTTCCGCACCTCGTCGAAGATCTCGCGGATCTCCTCGATGGTGCGGGTGCGGAAGGTGACGCCGATATAATTGATGCGGCGCGCGGCGTGCAGGTCGAAATTGAAATCGCCATGGGTGCCGCCGAGCCGGCCGACATTGACGATGCGGCCCTTTATCCGGGTGGCGGCGAGGTTCTGGTTGGCGACCTTGCCGGAGACCTGGTCGACGATCAGGTCGACGCCTTCGCCTCCCGTGGCCTTCAGCACCTGTTCGACCCAGCCGGGATCGGAGGAATCCACCGCCAGATCGGCGCCGAATTCCTTCAGGCGGCCGCGGCGCATCGCGTCGGTCGAGGATCCGATCACGAGTTTTGCGCCCTTGAACTTCGCGATCTGCATCGCCATCAGGCCGACGCCGGAGCTCGCGCCCTGGATCAGCACCGACTGGCCCGCCTGCAGCGCGCCATTGGTGACGACGGCGTTGTGCATGGTCGCGAGCGCCACGGGGAGGGTGGCCGCCTCCTCGAAATTCATGTTCGAGGGGGAACGAAACAGCCGGCCGTGATCGGCCAGCGTGTACTCCGCGAACGCAGCGGCGCCGGAGCCCATGACCTTGTCGCCGACCTTGACGCCTTTGGCGTCGGGGCCGAGTTCGGCGACTTCGCCGGCCCATTCCATCCCGAGCACGGTGCCGACGCCGCCGGCGCTGCCGTGCACATGGCCCTTGGTCATGCCGAGGTCGGCGCGGTTGAGGCCGCAGGCGTGCACCTTGACCAGCACCTGGGTGCCCTTCGGCGCGGGTTTTGCAACGTCGGCGATGGCGGCGCCGTTGGCGCCGTAGACATAGGCTTTCATGAGCTCTTCTCTTTTTCTCCCTCTCCCGCTCGCGGGGAGGGCTGTTGCATATGATGGAGCCGTTTGTTCGACGCAGCTATCTCTCCGCGGCTCACGTGCGTTCCTCTCCCCTCCCACCCGCGCAGCGGTGGGGAGGGGTCGGGGGTGGGAGGGGACGACTCTCCGCTTGCGGCGCGCGAGCATTTATTCGGCGGCTTCACGCTGGGCGCCGGACATCATGCCTTCGAGCCGGCTGCGAATGATGGTTTCCGCCTCGCGCATGATGCGCGACACCAGTTCGGCGCAGGAGGGGATATCGTGGATCAGGCCCTGCACTTGCCCAGCGGACCAGATGCCTTCATCGGCATCGCCTGACGCATAGACCATCTTGCCGCGCGCGCCGGCCACGAGTTCGCGGACGTCCTCGAATTTCGCGCCTTCCCTTTCCATCGCGACCACCTTGCTGCTGATGGCATTCCTGGCGACGCGGGAGGTGTTGCGCATGGTGCGGAAGATCAGCTCGGTCTCGCGCTCGTCATTGGCGACGATGCGTTCCTTGACGAGCTGGTGGATCGGGCTCTCCTTGGTGCACATGAAGCGCGTGCCCATGTTGATGCCCTCGGCGCCAAGCGCCAATGCGGCAACCAGGCCGCGGCCGTCGCCAAAACCGCCGGAGGCGATCATCGGGATCTTCACCTTGTCGGCGGCGACCGGAATCAGGATCAGGCCGGGTGTATCGTCCTCGCCGGGATGGCCGGCGCACTCGAAGCCGTCGATCGAGATCGCGTCGACCCCCATGCGCTCCGCCGACAGGGCGTGGCGGACGCTGGTGCATTTGTGCACGATGATGACGCCGTGCTTCTTGAACTCGGTGACGTGTTCCTGCGGCTTGTTGCCGGCGGTCTCGACGATCTTGATGCCGCTCTCGATGATCGCCTGGCGATATTCCGCGTAAGGCGGCGGCTTGATCGAGGGAAGAATGGTGAGGTTCACGCCGAACGGCTTGTCGGTGATGCCGCGGCAGCGCGCGATTTCTTTTGTCAGATCCTCCGGCGTCGGCTGCGTCAGCGCGGTGATGAAGCCGAGCGCGCCGGCATTGGCAACGGCTGCGACCAGTTCGGCCCGGCCGACCCACTGCATGCCGCCCTGCACGATCGGGTGCTCGACGCCGACCAGTTCAGTAAACCGCGTCTTGATCATGGTTGGCCCTCTTCCCCCGGTGCGGACTTTGCGCGCCACGTCTTCTGTGTGATTTCGAGGGGCAGGATGCCGTCACCCCCCGCAAATGTCCACGGGGGGCGAAGCCGGTCGGGGCAGCGCGATCATGCAAAAACGGGGGTTTTTGTTTCCGCCGGGCGGACAATTCCCTCATGCAGCGTAAGGGATGCGCCGGACTTGAGCGGCAGCTCAAGACCAGGGCAGTCGTGGGGGCAGGGCGCGCGGGTCAGGCGACGGATCGCGTCGCGGCGGTGGTCTCGTCATCGAACGCGCTCGAAATGTCGCGCATGCTGATGACGCCGATCAGGCTGTAATTGTCGATCACCGGCAGATGGCGGATGTGGTGCCGGTTCATCAGGTGGCGCACATGCTCGACCGTATCGATCGACTTGCAGGACACCAGCTGCTGCACCGAGATCAATTGCGAGACCTTCAGATTGACGCCGGCGGCGCCATGCTCGGCAATGGCGCGCACCACGTCGCGTTCGGTGAACATGCCAACCGCGGTGTTGCCTTCGGTCCGCACCACGTCCTTGACCACGAGCGCGCTGATATTGCTGGCGCGCATCAATTGAGCCGCAATGCCGACCGTCTCGTTCATTCTAATCGTCGCAACGCGGGCAGTTTTCTTGCGCAGAATGTCTCCAACTTGCATCGCAACCTCCGTCAGATGAGGACGTCTCTAGTCTAGATTGGTATACATTATGCCAATTGTCAATTTGGTCCCGGAAGAAATCGGGGGATCTCGAAATCAAGGAAATGGGCAGTATTATTGACCTTCTCGGCGATTCGACTTTGCAAACCATGGACCTCTGCGTGGAGATCGCAACAGGAAAATACGTCGTGGTATGCCTGAGCCTTGCCCGCTTCAGGCAAAAAAGAGGCGCACCGGGGTGCGCCTCTTTGGCCGTCATAGGGAGAGATGGTCTGTTTTCGCCTGTGGCGAACCGCGAGCGACCCGTCACTCCGCCGGGTGGGCGTGCTCGACCGCGGCCTTGTTCTCCGACGCGCTGATCGAGATTCGCATCGGCCGCACCACGAACAGCGCCATCGCGACCACGATGAAGTTCATCACCGCGGCAACCGCGAACACCGCATACCAGTTGCCGGTGTAGGCCTTGAGAAGGTTGGCCAGCGGCACCACGAAGGCCGACAGTCCCTTGGCGGTATAGAGCAGGCTGGTGTTGGTGGTGGCGTATTTCGGACCGAACATGTCGGTGCAGGTCGACGGAAACAGGCTGAAGATCTCGCCCCAGGTGAAGAAGATAAGCGCCGCGCAGATCACGAAGGTCCATGGCGTCGTGCCCGCCGTTCCCAACAGCCAGTAGGCGATGCCGCCGGCGGTGAAGGCGATCGCCATGGTGTATTCGCGCCCGATCTGATCCGACACCCAGCCGAAGAACGGCCGCGCGCCGCCGTTGGCGAGGTTGTCGATCACGCCGGCCACGATCAGCGTGGAGGCGCCGAACAGGATCACGGTCTGCGAGACGCCGTAGTCCTTGGCGATCAGCGCGATCTGCGCCGCCACCATCAGGCCCGAGGCGGACACCAGCACGAACATGACGTAAAGCAGCCAGAAGATCGGGGACGCGAGCATCTGGCCCGGCGTGCTCGAGTTCCTCGATTGCAGCACCTTGACGGCGGATCCGCTCGGAACCTCGCCGGGCTGCGGCGAGCGCAGCAGCCATGCCAGCACGAAGATGATGCCGCCCTGGCCGAGCGCGAACCAGAAGAAGGTGTCCGAATATCCGATCGAGGCGATCATCATCTGGATCGGGATAACGGTGACGGCGGCGCCGGCGCCAAATCCGGCCGCCGTCAGGCCGACCGCGAGACCGCGGCGATCGGGAAACCATTTCACGGCATTGCCGACGCATGTCGCATAGATGCCGCCGGCGCCGATGCCCGACACGATTGCGCCGACATACAGCATCTCCAGCGATCCCGCCCAGGCATTGATGAGCCAGCCGAGTGCGACGAAAACGCCGCCCGCGGCAACCATCAGTTTCGGGCCGCGGTTCGGACCGAGCGTATCGACGATCCATCCCTGAAGCGGGGTGAGCCAGGTTTCCAGCGCAACGAAGATGCTGAACGCGACCTGGATGCTGCCGACGTCCCAGGAATGGGCCTTGGCCATTGGGCTGACGAAGTAAGTCCAGCCGTACTGGAGATTGGCGATCATCCCCATGCAAACGACGCCGATGATGAGTTGCATCCAGCGGTAGCCGTTGGATGGTGCCTGAACTTGCGCGGTGGCTGCGTTGGTCATCGTTTCCTCCGAATGCGCGCTTTTTTGAAACTGACCCTCAAGGCCGCCGGCGCTGCATTGTTAAAATTCTGGTATATTATATTCCAATGCGCAAGCACGATTTTGCCGCAAGTTGGTTTATGTGCACCCGGGCCGATCTGTGGGCGGACATTGTGGGACCGCGTGCTGAGAGCGGCAAGAACGTTTCGCACGCCTGACGTGAGCAATTCGTCGCAGACAACTCAACGGCAAGGCGTTTCGCAGCGCAGCGCGACGCTCGGCCGGAAACGGGCAAAAAAAATGGCCCCGAAGATCGGGGCCATACCGGCTTGTTTGGACCGTGCGCGCTCGATCGGCGCGGCTTTGACGGGGGAAGATCAGACGCAGCAGCGGGAAACGTCACCGTTGCGGATGGTCGATTCCGCGTAGGCCAGCAGCAGGCGGTCGACCGATGCAAACAGGCGGCCGAACAGGGTGCTGGTGGGCGCGAAGGCGATGGAAGCAGTTCTGGACATTGGGTTCCCTTTCCTGGAAAGCGGCCAGCCGCCGCCTCATGATCTGGGAAGAGATTATGTATACCAGATGCCACTCACAACGACTTTGTTTGCATAGCACCATTTTTTATTTTGCATTGCAACATATGGTGATAGGGATCGCCTATCAAAGGTATTCAAGTAGCGAAAGAGGGCCGCCCGGACGGGTGGCCCTCGAAATCTGCCAGCGAGCGGGAACCCTTATTCGGCCGCCTGTTTGCGCGGCGGGTCGAGTGCGCCGGAATCGTGGATCTCGGCGACCTGATGATCGCTGAAGCCCAGCACCTGGCGCAGGATCTCGTCGGTATGTTCGCCCAGCAGCGGCGAGCGCAACACGTCGGAGGGGCTGTCGGACATCTTGATCGGATTGCCGACCGAAAAATACTTGCCGCGGGTGGGGTGGTCGACCTCGACCACGGTGCCGGTGGCGCGCAGCGACTCGTCCTCGATGATCTCCTTCATCGACAGGATTGGGCCGCAGGGGATGTCGTCCCTGTTGAGGATCTCCATCGCCTCGAACTTGGTCTTGGTCATGGTCCACTGCTCGATGCGCCCGAAGATCTCGTTGAGGCGCGACAGCCGGGCAGGCGGCTTGGCGTAGTCGGGATGGGTCTTCCAGCCGGGCTCGCCGATCACGTCGCAGATCTTCTCCCAGACCGGGGCCTGGGTGATGAAGTAGATGTAGGCGTTGGGATCGGTCTCCCAGCCCTTGCACTTGAGAATGCGGCCCGGCTGGCCGCCGCCGGAATCATTGCCGGCGCGCGGCACCGCGTCGCCGAACGGAATACCCTCGCCATACTGGCTGTATTCCTTGAGCGGGCCGTGGGCGAGGCGCTGCTGATCGCGCAGCTTTACACGCGCGAGATTCAAGACCCCGTCCTGCATCGCGGCGGTGACCTTCTGGCCGCGTCCGGTCACGGTGCGCTGGTAGAGCGCGGTGACGATGCCGAGCGCCAGATGCAGGCCGGTGCCGCTGTCGCCGATCTGCGCGCCGGTGACCAGCGGCAGTCCATCGCGAAAGCCCGTGGTCGACGCCGCGCCGCCGGTGCACTGCGCGACGTTCTCATAGACCTTGCAGTCTTCGTAGGGGCCGGGGCCGAAACCCTTGATCGAGGCCACGATCATCTTCGGATTGATGCTCTGGATCTTTTCCCAGGGAAATCCCATGCGGTCGAGCACGCCGGGCCCGAAATTCTCCACCAGCACGTCGCAGGTCTTGATCAGCGCGGTCAGGACTTCCTTGCCCTTGGGGTTCTTGGTGTCGAGCGTGATCGAGCGCTTGTTGTGGTTGAGCATGGTGAAATACAGGCTGTCGACATTCGGGATGTCCTGCAGCTGACCCCGCGTGATGTCGCCGACGCCGGGGCGCTCGACCTTGATCACGTCGGCGCCGAACCATGCCAGCAATTGGGTGCAGGTCGGTCCCGACTGGACGTGGGTGAAATCGAGAATTCGAACGCCGTTCAGCGCCTTGGTCATCAGTTTTCTCCATAGATAATGTTGTCGTCATGCCCGCGACGGCGGGCATCCAGCAATCACCGTAGATTCAGTTGGGCACGGTCTTTGGTCTCACGATAGTTCGGTGGCTACTGGATTCCCCGCCTGCGCGGGGAATGACGCCGATGGGTTGTCTGGTCACTTCTTCTTCAGAACGCTTTGCGGGTTGAGGTTGCCGATGCGGCCGCTCTCGGAACCGGCCGCCGGGTCGATCACCGCGTTGATCAGCGTCGGCTTGCCGGAATCCATCGCCGCGTTGACCGCGCGCTTCAGTTCATCCGGCGAGGTCGCGTTGACGCCGACGCCGCCGAAGGCTTCCATCATCTTGTCGTAGCGCGACCCCTTCACGAACACGGTGGGCGCCGGATCGGAACCCGCCGAATTGACGTCGGTGCCGCGATAGATGCCGTTGTTGTTGAAGATGACGATGCAGATCGGCAGATCGTAGCGGCAGATGGTCTCGACCTCCATGCCGGAAAATCCGAACGCGCTGTCGCCCTCGACGCAGAGCACCGGCTTGCCGGTTTCCACCGCTGCCGCGATCGCGGTTCCCATGCCGATCCCCATCACGCCCCAGGTGCCGACGTCGAGCCGCTTGCGCGGCTGGTGCATGTCGATGACGCCGCGGGCGAGGTCGAGCGTGTTGGCGCCCTCGTTGACCAGGATGGCGTCGGGCCGTTCCTTGACGATGGTGCGCAGGACGCCGAGCGCGCCGTGATAATCCATCGGCGAGTTGTTGTTCATTAGTCGCGGCGCCATCTTCGCGACGTTGTCGTCGCGCTTGGCCTTGACGGAATTGAGCCAGTCGGCCGGCGGCGCCGGCCAGTTGCCGCCCATGGCATCCAGGAGGGCGGCGACGCAGGAGCCGATGTCGCCGACCAGGGGCGCCGCGATCTCGACATTGCTGTCCATTTCCTTCGGCTCGATGTCGACCTGGATGAATTTCTTCGGCGCTTCGCCCCAGGTCTTGCCCTTGCCGTGCGACAACAGCCAGTTGAGCCGCGCGCCGATCAGCATCACGACATCGGCGTCCTTCAGCACGGTCGAACGCGCAGCACCGGCGCATTGCGGATGCAGGTCGGGCAACAGCCCCTTGGCCATGCTCATGGGGAGGAACGGCGCGCCGCTCTTTTCGACGAAACTCTTGATAGCGTCGTCGGCCTGCGCGTAGGCCGCGCCCTTGCCGAGAATGATCAGCGGGCGTTTTGCGCTTTTCAGCACGTCGAGCGCGCGCTTGACGGCGCTGGGGGCGGGGATCTGTGCCGGTGCGGCGTCGATCACCTTGACCAGCGATTTCCTGCCGGCGTCGGCGTTCATCACCTGCCCGAACAATTTGGCCGGCAGATCGAGATAGACGCCGCCAGGGCGCCCCGAGACGGCGGCGCGGATCGCGCGGGCGAAAGCGATGCCGATATCGGCGGCGTGCAGCACGCGGAACGCGGCCTTGCAGAGCGGTTTTGCCACTGCGAGTTGATCCATCTCCTCATAGTCGCCCTGCTGCAGGTCGACGATCTCGCGCTCGGAGGAGCCGGAGACCAGGATCATCGGGAAGCAGTTGGTGGTGGCGTGGGCGAGCGCGGTCAGGCCGTTCAGGAAGCCGGGCGCGGAGACGGTGAGGCAGATGCCGGGCTTCTTGGTGAGGAAACCGGCGATCGCCGCGGCATAGCCGGCGTTCTGCTCGTGGCGGAACGACAGCACGCGGAGGCCTTCGGCCTGCATCATGCGGCCGAGGTCGGTGATGGGGATGCCGGGCACGCCGTAGACCGTGTTGAGGCCGTTGAGCTTGAGCGCGTCGATGACGAGATGAAAGCCGTCCGTCAGCTCCTGCGGGGCGTCGGCCGCCTCGGTCTTGGTCGCAGTGTTCAGCATCGGCATGGTCTCCCTGATCGTTTCTCTGATCGTTTCTTGGCGAGACGAGTTCGTCGTCCTCGGGCGTCGCCCAAAGCAAGGGCTGTCGCGGTTAAAACAATTCCTGCCCGTGGGCCTCGACATAAGCGGCGAGGCCAAGGGTGTGATCGCGCGCGCGCTTTTCGGCGAGCTCGGTGTCACGCTCCTCGAGCGCCTCGATGATGGCCAGATGCTCGGGCAGCGATACCGCGGTGCGGTCGACCCGTCCGATGGTCAATTGCCGGTAGCCGCGCACATGCAGCAGGATGTCGTTGGTCATGTCGACCAGCACCGGTGACTCCGAAAGCGAGATCAGGGCCTGATGGAAGGCGATATTGGCCTTCGAATATTCCTCGACGTGATCCTGCGGCAGGCGGTCCTTGCCGAAATTCTTGAAGAAGTCGCGCAGCGCCGAAATGTCCTTCTTGCGCGCGGTGGTGGTGATCAGGCGGGCGGCCATGCTCTCGAGGGCAGCCCAAGCGCGGATCATGTCGACGATCTCGGTCTTGGTGCGGCGCACGACGACGATGCCGCGGCGTGGCACGGTCTTGACGAAGCCGTCCTGCTCCAGCATCGCGATCGCCTCGCGGATCGGGGTGCGGCTGACGCCGAGGCGCTCGGACAGTGCGCGCTCGTCCAGCATCACCGGTTCCGGCGTGGCGTAGATGTCCATCTTGAGAATGGCTTCCTTCAAGGCCTCATACGCCTTGTTCTTGAAGCTCGTCTCTGGGGCAATCCGGACGATTGCAATTTCTGCCTCGGCCATGATGGGATGCGCCTTGGTTTGTTTCCGTGACGGCACGATGATCTCCTCCAAAGGGAGACCCCTCTTATCAGATAATATCGACATTATTTTTGGCATACCAAATGCCAGAATGTCAAGTTGCCTATATTTTCAGGGCTTCCAGCCGTTACCGCGCCTTGACAAGTTCGTTTCTGGCATACCAAATGCCATGCCGAACCAATCAGCGGTCGCAAGGAGCGTTGCGGCGGACGCGGGCCCCGCGTTAGCCACACCGATTGAGAGCGCAGGTCAACGCGGTCGTGAAGCCCGCGTACGTCGCCGCGATTAAAAATAGACGTCAAGGAGGAAGCTAATGTCGAATTCCAAAGATGCGGTCCGCAAAATCCTCGATTCCGTCAAGGCGGACAAACGCACGAGCCTGACCGCGCCGGAAGGCAAGCTGGTGTGCGATGCCTACGGCATCCCGGTGCCGAAAGAGGGCGTCGCGAAATCCGCGGCCGAGGCGGCGAAGATCGCGACCGACATGGGCTTCCCGGTCGTGATGAAGATCGTCTCGCCGGACATCCTGCACAAGACCGAAGCCGGCGGCGTGATGGTGGGCGTGAAGACCGCCGCCGACGTCGAGAAGAATTATGCGACCATCCTGGCGAACGCCAGGAAATACAAGGCCGACGCCAAGATCGAAGGCGTCCAGGTCCAGCAGATGCTGGCCGGCGGCACCGAGGTTATCGTCGGCTCCATCACCGACGGCTCGTTCGGCAAGCTGGTGGCCTTCGGCCTCGGCGGCGTGCTGGTCGAGATCCTGAAGGACGTTACCTTCCGTCTCGCGCCGGCCACCAAGGACGACGCTTTGTCGATGCTCGACGGCATCCAGGCCCATGACATGCTCAAAGGCGTGCGCGGCGGCGACCCGGTCAGCCGCGATGCGCTCGCCGACATTATCGTCAAGGTATCGCAGCTCGTCAGCGACTTCCCGGAAATCGTCGAACTCGACCTCAACCCGGTATTCGCCACCAGGAAGGACGCCATCGCCGCCGACGTCCGCATCGTCGTGGACTTCGACTACAAGCCGCGCCCGGCGCCGCGTCCGACCGAGGAAATCGTCACCGCGATGAACCGCATCATGCAGCCGAAAGCGGTTGCCGTGATCGGCGCCTCGGCCGAAGACGGCAAGATCGGCAACTCCGTGATGAAGAACCTGATCAACGGCGGCTACAAGGGCGATATCTATCCGATCCACCCGAAGGCACCGGAGATCCTGGGCTACAAGGCCTACAAGAGCGTCAAGGACGTTCCCGGCGTGATCGACACCGCGGTGTTCGCGATCCCGGCCAAATTCGTCGCTGGCGCGCTGATCGAGTGCGGCGAGAAGAAGATTCCCGGCGCCGTCCTCATTCCCTCCGGCTTTGCCGAAGCCGGCGCGCCGGAATTGCAGGCCGAAATCGTCGAGATCGGCAAGAAGTACGACGTCCGCCTGATGGGGCCGAACATCTACGGCTTCTACTATACGCCCGCCAATCTCTGCGCCACGTTCTGCACCGCCTACGACGTCAAGGGCCATGCGGCGCTGTCGTCGCAGTCCGGTGGCATCGGCATGGCGATCATCGGCTTCTCGCGCTCGGCCAAGATGGGCGTCTCCGCGATCGTCGGTCTCGGCAACAAGTCCGACATCGACGAGGACGATCTGCTCGCTTTCTTCGAGCAGGACCCCAACACCAACCTGATCGCCCAGCACTGCGAAGATCTGAAGGACGGCCGCGCCTTCGCGGAAGCCGCCAAGCGGGTTTCCAAGAAGAAGCCGGTGATCGTGCTCAAGGCCGGCCGCACCTCCGCCGGTGCCAAGGCCGCGTCGTCGCACACCGGCGCGCTCGCCGGCAACGACAAGATCTACGAGGACGTGCTCAGGCAGTCCGGCGTGATCCGCGCCCGCAGTCTGCGCCAGTTGCTCGAATTCGCGCGCGGCATCCCGGTACTGCCGACGCCGAAGGGCGAGAACGTGCTGATCATCACCGGCGCGGGCGGCTCGGGCGTGCTGCTGTCCGACTCGGTGGTCGACAACGGCCTGTCGCTGATGGCGATGCCGCCGGACCTTGATGCTGCGTTCCGCAAGTTCATCCCGCCGTTCGGCGCCGCCGGCAACCCGGTCGACATCACCGGCGGCGAGCCGCCGATCACCTATGTCAACACCGTCAAGCTCGGCCTGTCGGACGAGCGGATCCATTCGCTGATCCTCGGTTACTGGCACACCATCGTCACGCCGCCGATGGTGTTCGCCCGCAACATGGTCGAGGTGAAAAAAGAGATGGAGGCCAAGGGTTTCGTCAAACCGATCGTTGCCTCGCTTGCCGGCGACGTCGAGGTCGAGGAGGCCGCCGAATATCTCTACCAGAACGGCATCCCGGCCTATGCCTATTCGACCGAACTGCCGGTCGAAGTGCTCGGCGCCAAGTACAAATGGGCGCGCGGCGCGGGGCTGCTGTAAGAGCGAGAGCATCTCTCCATAAGATTCGTCATTCCGGGGCGGCGCGTAAGCGCCGAACCCGGAATCTCGAGATTCTCCGAAGTGCAATTGCACATCGGAGTTCGATGCTTCGCATCGCCCCGGAATGACGGGCCTTAAATCACATCGCCTCGCGCACGCCCATGCCCAGCATGAATCGTTCGCGGATCTGCACGGGGTCGCGGCGGGTGGCGCCGACGCCCGGCTTGTCGTCGATGCGGACGCCGATCAGCGTCGGCTCCGAGGCCGACATCGATTGCTCGACCAGCCGCTCGAAATCCTCTTCGTCGGCCGCCCAGGCGCTGCTGGACAGGCCGCAGCCGATCGCGACCGCGACAATATCCGTGGTCGCGGCGGCCGGCGTCGGCTGCGCGCCGGTGATCTGGTAGACGCCGTTATCCATCACGATCATGGTCAGGTTCGCAGGCTTGAGCGTCGCGATCGTCGACAGGCACCCCATCTGCATCAGCAGCGAGCCGTCGCCCTCCAGCGCGAACACGCGGCGCTTCGGCTGCGCCAGCGCGACGCCGAGCGCGATCGGAAAGGCCAGCCCCATGCTGCCCAGCATGTAGAAATTCTGCGGGCGGTGGCCGGCGCCCCACAGGTCGAAATTGGTGTTGCCGATGCCGCCGATCACGGCTTCCTCGTTCTTGAGTTTTGCCACCAGCCGTGAGGTGAGATCGAACCGGTTCATCACCTTGGTGTTGCGGGCAGGGGTCGTGCATGCGCTGTTCATGGCTGATCTCACTTGTCGAACACTTTGCCGCCGGTCAACAGCGGCGACAGGATCAGCGCCACCGGCGCCTGGGTGGTGACGGCCTGCTTGATCGAGCGATCGACGATGAACTCGAACTCGTCGAGCCGGGTGCAAGTGTGATGCTCCACGGCGAGCGAGTCGAGCACCGGCCGCATGGTGCGGCAGACCAGCGCCTGGCCGTAATTGAACTCACCGAGCGTGCCGCGTTCGGAGACGAACATGATCAGCGGGATCTGATAGGGGACCGCCAGCGAGGCCAGCACATTGGCGAGTGTCGCAAAGCCCGAGGTCTGCATCAGCACCGCGCCCTTCATGCCGGCCATCCAGGCACCGGAGACGATGCCGACCGCTTCTTCCTCGCGCGCGGTGGGAAAGCAGGTGAAGAACGGGTCGGCGTGAATGCTCTTGATCAGCGTCGTGAGCACGCGGTCGGGAACGTAGGGCACCAGCCGGATGTCGTTGCGCTTGAGGGTTTGGCGCACCACCTCGTGCCAGCTTTGGGTCGAGGTTCGTTCCTCGGCAGCCGTCATCAATCACTCCCCCTGATAGGCGTTCGGCTTTCGCAGTACGTCATCGCTGACGGTCGTATCCGTAGCAGCCAGCCTTGACCTGATCAACAAAATTGTTAACAATATTGGACATTAAAGATCCGGCCCCGCGGGGCGGCCACACTGGCAAAGTCGCAACGGTGGTTGATGGAGGCGCACGTACTCAAGCAGAATGACAAGAGCGATGTGGCGGTGCGTCTGCGCGAGTTCATTGCGACTGGACGGTTCGTGCCCAACGAGCGTTTGGTCGAGGCGGATCTTGCGACGGTGCTGCAAACCAACCGCGCCAACGTTCGGATCGCGCTGGCGATGCTGGACCAGGAGGGTCTGGTCATTCGCGAGCGCAATCGTGGCGCGCGTGTCCGCCTGGTGTCCGATCGCGAAGCGATGGAAATCGCCGATGCGCGCCGTGCGCTCGAAGGCGTCGTAGCACGGCAGGCTGCTTCGTGTGCCGGCAAAGCGGATGCCGGGAATCTGCGCAAGATCGTCACCGCCATGCGGAAGGCGTACGCCGCCTCGGACTTCATCCAGGTGTCGCGGTTGAACGGGCAGCTTCATGCTGAGATTCAACGCATCGCAGGCAACAAGACGGTGGCGAGATTGCTGGAGACGTTGAAATCGCAGATCGTTCGACAGCAGTACCGCGCCATCCTGCTGCCCGGCAGGGCCAAGGCTTCAGTGCAGGAGCATGCAGCAATCGTTGCAGCGATCTGTGCGCGTGACGAGGCGGCCGCCGAAGCCGCGATGTTGCGACACATGGACGGCGTGATTGCAGCGCTGAAACAGGCGATCGCGTTGAATGCGGGAATGGTATGAGGGGCGGGGACTTCGGGAGTACGGTTCGGGACAAGATATAGACGGCATAATCATAATCAAAAGACTGTAAGGGAGAGGGATCATGGGCAAACGGCTCAGGATGTGTGCGGTAGTCGCGGCGGCGGTGTTGAGCTCGGGCGCTGCGTCGGCGCAGAGCGGATTTCCGTCAAGACCCGTGCATATTTACGTGCCTTATCCCGCCGGGGGTGCGGTGGACGTCCTGGCGCGCACGCTGGGCGATGCGGTCTCCCGGCAATGGGGGCAGGGCGTCGTCGTCGAAAACCGGCCCGGCGCGGGCGGGGTGGTCGCATCGCAGGCGCTCGCCGCGGCGGCGCCCGACGGCTACACCCTGATCGTCGTCGCCAGCGGCCACGCGACCAATCCATTCCTGTATGAAAAGCTTCCCTACGATACCCTCAAAGACTTCACACCGATTTCGCTGCTGGCATCGTCTCCGAATATCCTGCTGGTGAAAGCCGACTCTCCGTTCAAGACGCTGGCCGATCTGATCGCGCAGGCGCGCGCCAAACCCGGTAGCCTCGCCTATGGCCATGCCGGCAACGGAACCTCGACGCATCTTGCCGGCGAACTCCTGAAGAATCTCGCGAAGATCGACATCAATCCCATCCCTTACAAGGGCGGCGCGCCAGCAATCAACGATCTCCTGGGCGGGCAAATTCCGATGTCGTTCAACAATGGGCCGGAATCGGTCGGCCAGCTTGCGGCGGGCAGCGTCCGGGCGCTAGCGGTCACGACGGCGTCGCGGGCGTCGTTCCTCCCCGACGTGCCGAGCATGTCCGAGACCGTGCCGGGCTACGACACCGAAGTGTGGTGGGGCCTGCTCGGACCGACCGGCATGCCGCCCGATCTCGTTGAAAAACTCTCGCATGATTTCGTCGTGGCGTTGAACACCGACGCCGTCAAGCAGCGCCTGGGCAAGCTCGGCGCTTCCCCGATCGGCAGCTCGCCGACAGCATTCGACGCCAAGATCCGCGCCGACTACGACAAATGGGGGCCGATCATCAAGGGCGCCGGCATGAAAGCCGAATGAACCCGATGATTCCCGCCTGCCTTGCGCCGCGCGACGTCAGCCGGCCGAAAGTACCGCCGCCGCCCGGCGCCTGCGATACGCATGCCCATGTGTTCGGACCCGCGGCGCGCTTCGCGTACGCCGACGATCGCAGCTATACGCCGCCGGACGCGCCGTTGGAAAAATATCTGGATATGCTGGATGCAATCGGCTTCGCGCGCGGCGTGCTGGTGCAGGGCAGCGCGCATGGCCACGACAATTCCGCAATGCTCGATGCGTTGAAGCGGCGGCCGGACCGTTTGCGCGGCGTCGCGGTGGCCGATAGCGAGGTCTCACCGGCGGTCTTGCGCGAATGGAACAGCATTGGCGTCCGCGGCCTGCGCTTCAATCATTTCTTCCGCGACGGCCAATTGCATTATCGCGGCGGTGTGCCGCTAAAGGAGGCCGAGGCGCTCGCGCCGGTCATGGCCGAACTCGGATGGCATCTGCAGCTCTGGATCGATGTGAAGGACCTGCCGGAGACGATGCCGGAGCTGAAATCGCTCGGCTTGCCGGTGGTGATCGATCACATGGGCCGCACCGACGCCCGCGCCGGCACGGGCACCGCGGGTTTCCAGAGTCTGTTGCGCGCGGTCGGCGACGGCTGGTGCTGGGCCAAGCTGTCGGGCGCGCATCGCCTCAGCCGCAACGCGCCGGATTATCCGGATGCGCGGCCGTTTCACGAAGCGCTGCTGCGGGCCAACCCCGAACGGCTGGTGTGGGGCGGCGACTGGCCGCATCCGCGCGTCGAGGGCGAGATGCCCGACGCCGGACATCTGTTCGAATTGTTCCAGTTGTGGACGCCGGACCTGCCGACGCAGCACCGCATCCTCGTGACCAATCCCACCAACCTCTATGATTTCCCGAACTGAAAGCACGTCAAAAATGTCCGTCAACAACAAGCGCGTGTTCTACGTCAAATATCTTGCGAACCCGATCTATGCCGACATCCTGCGGGCGCGGCCCGACGTGCGGCTGGATCGGCTCGAGAATGAAAGCCCCGACGATATCGCAGCACCCATTCTCGCGGCGGCGCATGCCTATCAAATCGGGGCGGCGCGCGACGAACTGGCGCCGCACTTTCACGTTCATGCCGATTTGCTGCGCCGCGCACCGAACCTGTTGATCGTCTCGAGCAACGGCGCGGGCTTCGACCCGGTCGACGTCGAGGCCTGCACGGCGGCAGGCGTGCTGGTGGTCAACCAGTCTGGCGGCAATGCGCATTCGGTCGCCGAACACGCGCTCGGCATGATGCTGACGTTGTCAAAGCGCATCATCCAGTCCGACCGCGCGCTGCGGCGCCAGGCGAATGTCGACCGCAACGCCCTGATGGGGACGGAAGTGCAAGGCAAGACCATCGGCATCGTCGGGCTCGGTAATGTCGGCCGCCGCATCGCCGCGCTTTGCCGGGGCCTGCTCGGCATGAACGTGCTGGCCTATGATCCCTATCTGTCGGCGACCGAAATGGCGGAGCGCGGCGGCGAGAAGGTCACGCTGGACGATTTGCTGCGCCGTTCGGATTTTGTCTCGATCTCGTGTCCACTGACGAAAGAAAGCCGTGGCATGATCGGCGCGCGTGAATTCGCGAGCATGCAGCCGCACGCTTTTTTCATTACCACGGCGCGCGGTTTCATCCACGACGAGGCGGCGCTGGAGGAAGCGTTGCGGGAGAAGCGCATTGCGGGGGCCGGGCTCGACGTCTGGGCCAAGGAGCCGCCGCCGCCGGACCATCCGCTGCTGCAGTTCGACAACGTGCTGGCAAGCCCGCATACGGCCGGCGTCACAAAAGAAGCGCGCGAGAACATGGGCCGGATCGCCGCCGAGCAGATGCTGGACGCGCTCGACGGCAAGCGGGCGCCGCGCATCATCAACCCGGAGGTCTGGGGCGACTATGCGAGGCGTTTCGAGCGCACCTTCGGGTTTACGCCGGGATAACAACTGTGACGCGTGGATGGAGGCCTGCGCGCCGATTTTTGGCGGAGAAGATTTCGACCGCCAGCGGCGCGATCACGGCAATAAATCCACTGCCAAATCGCGACCAGACGACGCGCGCGTTGCTATTTTCGCACGCGTCTCGACACGTTCGCCCGGCAGGCCCATTTTTCCGGAAGCGCTACTTGCGCGGAGCATTGTTCCGCCGGCGCGGAAGGAACTGGCGATATGCGAAAACTCGGTTCATTGCTGCGCGCGACGCCATCCCGGCTTCGACGCCGGCTTGCCCAGATCGTCGCCATCGCGGCCGCGAGCCTGCCGGCCGCCGGCGCTTAAGGGCAATCCACACCCATCGCCGACGCCGTGACAGGCGTGCGCCTCACAGGCAGGATTTCGGCAGCAACATGTGGATGCCCTTGTTGCCGTCGACGAGCTGGGTCACCCGCAGATTTCCGGCAAGCGAGCACAGCATATAGGCCTGGTTGCGCGACAGGTTGGTTCGCGCACAAACATGCTTCACCATCTCCCTGACCGCCTGCTTGGCGGCGTCGTCGAGATCTTCGTCCAGACCAATCGACATCAGATGGGTTGCGCTCTCGGCAAACGGCCAATTGAGCTCCATATCCTTGCGGACGGTGAGACGGAAGGTGCCGGTGACGCCGGTTTCCAGTGCGGTAATGCACACCTCGCCGTCGCCCTGGACGGCGTGACCATCGCCCGCGAAGAACAATGCGCCTTCATTGAAGACCGGCAAGTAGAGGGTAGTGCCGGCCCGCAGCTCCTTGTTGTCCATGTTGCCGCCGAATGCGCGCGGCACCGGCGATCCGCAGCGTCCCCAACGTGGCGGCGGGGCCGTCGCGATGATGCCAAAGAAGGGATCGATCGGGATTTCCGTACCCCAAGGCATCACGCAGACGTTGCGTTGCCGATCAATGGCCGGATGGATCGTTTCGTAATCGGTGAACTCGTCGGGCAGCGTGCCGAGCAGCGGCAGGATGGATACGAAACCCCAATCCTGCCGCACCTTGACGTCGAGAATATCGATCTGCAGGGCGTCACCGACATGCGCTCCCTTCACATAGACCGGTCCGGTGATGAAGTGTGGGCCCGGCCCGGGCGGCAGCGTCTCCAGCGCCTTCATGTAATCGGCGGCAACCAGGCTGAGGTCGTCCGGCAGGGTTTCCTTTCCGCCGGCCGGGAAGCTGTGCAGGGTAACGGTGTCGCCCGAGCTGACCTCGAGGATCGGCGGCGTCGAACAATCGAGGTATCCCCATACCATAGCTTCAGGCGTGCTTGGAATTTCATGACGACGCGGCATGGCAATACTCCGGAAATTTGATCAAGCAAATCAGCTCCCAATCATGCGGGCAAGGCCGGGACCATTGCGTCGCGGTTCGGACTGCCTTGCGACGAGACCTGTTTCGAAATTCTAGAGGCCGGTTCGTATTCAGGCTATCATCTCCAGTGCGTGGGTAGGCATTGGCGCATGCCGCGCCGCCAGTGGCGCGTCGCCGGTGTGTGTCGGACGTTCGAAAGGGGCACCTGATGAGACGTTCCCAATTCACCGAAAGCGAAATTCTGCATCTGCTCTATGAAGCGAGCGCGGGCGTCTCGGTGGCGGAGATCTGCCGCACCGCGGGGGTGTCGCTGCGAACCTTCTATCGTTGGCGCCGGCGCTTTGGCGGTCTCAATGCGCCCGCGGTCATGCAGATGAAGGAACTGGCGGCGGAGAATGCGCGGCTGCGTGGATTGGTGAGCAACCTGTTCGAACGGTTGCGGGATCCCGGCGAAAAGGAGCTTTCGCAGGCCGCGCCCGCGGTCGCTTCGTCCGACGACAGGGAACGCAAGCAGAAGCAGGCGATCCGAAGTGCTGCGGAAAAATGCGGCGGCGCCCTGACGGGACGCTTCGCTTCGCTGCGGGTCAATCCCTGAAGAACACGACCGCTCAGGCAATCAGCCGCTCCATGTGAAGGAGCCGGATTTCCCGCGACGGCGAGAAGCGACGTTTCTTTGGGCGGCCATAATGTCAAAAACGACATAATGATATTTGGCATGACGCGCGATTGTTCATCGAGGCGTTTCCTGAAGCATGCAAACGGCAAATTGCAGTCACCGATTGAATTATTGTGGCAAGCCGGTGACACAATGAATTGCCTTTCGCTGCACCGAGCAATTGCTGTCGCTTCTTTCAACTTGCTGCTTGTTGAATGAGCGGACTACTCTTCCCTCCATCCGTTGCCGGGTTATCAGTGGAGGAGATAAGAATCATGACCGATCGTGTTCGCCATCGCTTCAATTCACTGACTCGCCGAAACTTCCTGACGACAACGATGTCCATCGCGGGCGGCATCGGTGCCTCGTCACTGATCAGTTCGAGCGGCGCGCGTGCGGCGGAGCTGAAGACCGTGCGTTTCAGCGAAGCCGTGCACAATCTCGGCTACATCAATCTGTATGTCGGCATGCACGCCGGCATCTTCAAGAAGAACGGGCTCGACATGCAGGTGAGTGCCGCCGGCGGCGACACCCAGACATTCGCGGCCGTGCTCGGCGGCTCGGCGGATTTCGCCATCGGCGATGCGACGATGGCGCAAATTTCGCGCGAGAATGGCGGACCCGGCGTCGTGGTGGGAACGGTCGTCCAGCGCGCGCATTATTTTGGCGTGTCGAAGACGCTGCAGCCGATCACCGATCCCAGGGGTTTCAAAGGACTGAAGATCGTCACGTCGCCCGAGCCGAACACCAATTACAGCGTCGCCAAGCGGCTGCTTGAAAAGGCCGGCCTCAAGGTCGGTGTCGATGCCACCATCGTTCCCGTCAATCCGGGCACCGAGATCGCCGCAATGTTGGCCGGCCAGGCCGACATTGCCATCGCCTATCAGCCGAGCGTGGCGGCGGCCGAAGCGCAGGGCGCCATGGTCGTGTTCGATTTCTCGAGCTACATCGGCCCGTTCTGCAACACCGGGATCATGGTGCTGCCCTCGACGATCCAGAAGGATCCGGAGATGGTGCAGGCGCTCGTGACGTCGTTCGAGGAGGCCTCGCGCAAGACCTATGCGGATCCGGCTTTCTCAAAGGAGGTCGCGCGCAAGGAATTCCCGGATCTGCCGGGCGATGTCGTCGACAAGGCGATCGATGCGGAGCTCAAGTTTCTGATTCCTGCGCAGTCGGTGGTGACCAAGGAAGATCAGTGGAAGAACCTGATGGACATGCAGATCTATCTCGGCAATGCCAAGGGCAGCATTCCCTTCGATCAGATCATCGACAATTCATTCGCCAACAAGGCGGTTGCTAGCCTCAAATGACGGGTGCCGGCGTCGTTCAGAACGCAGGGGATTCAGGGAACGTAGTCAGCGGCGCACCGGTTGCGCCGCTCGTCGTGGAGCATGTCGCCAAGAGCTATGAGGTCGGCGGCCTGATGGTGCCGGTCATCGGCGACCTCAGCCTGACCTTGCGGGAAGGCGAGATCGTCAGCATTGTCGGGCCGTCCGGCTGCGGCAAGACGACGCTGCTCAATACCCTGTGCGGGTTGCTGACGCCGGATTCCGGGCGTATCCGCTGGCATGGCCGCGAGGTGTCCGGTCAGCCGCAGAATGTCGGCTACATGCTGCAAAAGGATTTGCTGCTGCCCTGGCGGACGGCGCTCGGCAACGCCATGCTGGGGCTCGAGATTCGCGGTGTCGCCTCGGGTGAGGCCGAGGATCGCGGCCGCGCGATGCTCGACCAGCTCGGACTTCATGGCTTCGCCGACCACTATCCTTCCACGCTCTCGGGCGGCATGCGCCAGCGGGTGGCCCTGGCCCGCACCCTGGTCCACGAGCCCGACGTGTTGTTGCTCGACGAGCCCTTTGCCGCCCTGGACTTCCAGAGCAAGCTTTTGATCGAGAGTGATACGGCGGCGCTGGTCCGGCAAAGCCGGCGCTCTTTGCTGCTGATTACGCATGATATCGAGGAGGCGGTATCGCTGGCCGATCGGGTCATCGTATTGTCCAAGCGGCCGACCCGTATCAAGGCCAGCTACGACATCGAGCTGGGCGCCGAGCGCACCGACATGATCGGCCTGCGCCAGAGCCAGGAATTCAGCCAATATGTCCGGCGCATCTGGGCCGACCTTGACGTGGTCCTGCAATGACTGCGGAAGTGGATACCGGCGTGGTCCGATCAACGACTTCATCGCAACCGGCGCTGGTCCCGGCCGCGAGCCAGCGATGGAAGAGGCTGCGCCGGACGGCGCTCGTGGTGGCAACGCAGATCGCGATCCTCGCCGTATTCCTCGCCTTCTGGGAGTACATGACGTCGCAGAGCCGCGCGGCCGCCTTCATGTTCGGATCGCCTTCGGCGATCGCAGGCTTCCTGCTGCAGATGGCGCGCGACGGCAGCCTGTGGCGCGACACCTATGTGACCGGGATCGAGACCCTGCTCGGTTTCTTCGTCGGCAATTTGTTCGGCACGGTGTTCGGCCTGTCGCTGTGGTACTCGCACTTCGTGTCCCGCGTCGTCGAACCCTTCGTGATTGCGGTCGGCTCCATCCCCATTATCGCGCTGGCGCCGATCATCATCATCTGGTTCGGCACCGGCCTGATCTCGAAGGTCGCGATGTCGACCCTCTCGGTGGTCATCGTTGCCCTCGTCACGTCCTACAAGGGCGCGGTCGGCGTCGATCCGGACCAGATCAACCTCATGCGGACGCTGGGGGCGTCGAAGTTCCAGATCTTCCGCAAGCTGGTGGTGCCGGCCTCGCTGACCGATATTTTCGCCGGGCTGAAGCTCACCGTCGGCTTCGCGCTGATCGGCGCCATCGTCGGCGAGTTCATGTCGTCGTCGGAAGGGCTCGGCCACGCCATCTTCAAGGCCGGCTCTCTCTACGTGATTCCGAAAGTATTCGCGGCACTGGTTGCCACCATCGCGCTGGCGCTGATCCTGACTTTCATCGTCGGCAAGGTCGAGCGGCTGCTGATGCCGTGGCGCCGTCATCTCTGAATTCCTGAAACGGTCATGAATAACCCGGGAGCGAACATGTCCAAGCGCGTCAGCAAGGCCAACAACATCAAATACGCGCTGTCAGGGGACGATCGCTACATCGCCGCCGTCGATCCAGGCGAGACCTTCGTGGTGGAATGCGCGATCAACGTCAATGACGGCACCATCCGCCATCTCGGACAGCAGTTGACCGAGGCTGACGTCACCATGCCCTTCGTCAACGGGGCCACCGGACCGATCGAGGTCCGCGGCTCGAAAGCCGGTGACATGCTGAAGGTGGAAATCGTCAACATCGAGCTCGACAAGCTCGGCTTCACCGCGCTGTGGCCGGGCATCGGCATGTTTCCCGATTGGGTCCGGCGCAAGGAATTCGGCATCCAGACCCGGGTGGTCGAGGTCAAGGACGGCCGCGTGCACTGGAACGATCATCTCAAGCTGCCGGTAAAGCCGATGATCGGCGTGCTCGGCGTGGCGCCGGTTCATGGCGCGGTGCTGACCGTCGACAACGGTCCGCATGGCGGCAATCTGGACGTCCAGGAAATCACCACCGGCAACACCGTGATGTTCCGCGTCAACAAGGACGGCACGCATCTGTTCATGGGCGATTGCCATGCGATTCAGGGCGACGGCGAATGCAACGGGATGGGCGCGGTCGAGATCGCGACGACGCTGACCGTGAAGGTTTCGCTCGAGAAGGCGCCGCGGCGGTTGAATCATCCGCGCATCGAAACGCCGACCCATATCTGCACGCTCGGCTGCGCCCGCCCGCTCGAGGACGCTATGCGCATTGCCTTCGAGGAAATGGTGTACTGGATGGAAGACGACTGGAAGATTCCGGCGCCGGAAGGATACATGCTGCTCGGTCAGATCGCCGAAGCGCGTTGCACCCAGGTGGTCAATCCGAAGTACACCTATATATGCAAGGTCGATAAGGGCATCCTGAGCCGTTACTTCGGCTGATGCCGCGGGAAGATCGGAAAATCATGCTCGGTATTCACGAACTCTGGCTCTTCATCGTGTCCGGGCTGCTGCTCAACGTCACGCCCGGACCCGACACGGCCTACATCATCGGCCGCTCCGTACAACTGGGATGGCGCGGCGGCGCGGCCGCGGCGCTCGGCATCAGCGCCGGCTGCCTCGTTCACGTGTTCGCGGCGGCGATCGGACTGTCGGCGCTGCTGGCGGCGTCATCCGCCGCGTTCACGTTGGTGAAATGGGTTGGCGCGGCCTATCTCTGCTTCATGGGGGTGAAAATGTTGCTGTCTCGCCCGCAAGCGCGCGCGGATGATGCGGTAGCCCCGAGCGGCGCGATTTCGCTGCGTCAGGTGTTCGTGCAGGGCGCGCTGACCAACGTCCTGAACCCGAAAGTGGCGCTGTTCCTTCTCGCCTTCCTGCCGCAATTCGTGACGGCGGATTCGCCGCACAAGGCCGTTGCGTTCCTGCTGCTCGGGCTGATTTTCATTTTCAACGGCACGCTCTGGTGCCTTGGCGTCGCGGCGTTCGC
Source organism: Bradyrhizobium erythrophlei (assembly GCF_900129505.1). Classification (NCBI taxonomy): domain Bacteria; kingdom Pseudomonadati; phylum Pseudomonadota; class Alphaproteobacteria; order Hyphomicrobiales; family Nitrobacteraceae; genus Bradyrhizobium; species Bradyrhizobium erythrophlei. The sequence continues at coordinate 5,491,569 of NZ_LT670818.1, forward strand.
CGCCAGCGCCGCCGGTCGCATCAGGCAGTCCGGTCGCGCGCTGGCCTGGATCAATCGCGCGCTGGGCGGGCTGTTCGTCTATCTCGGCGTTCGCGTCCCCATGCTCGCGCGCTGAAACGGGCAATCACATAAGCGCCGCCGCCGCGGCCTGCGCGTCCGGCACCACGTCGTGGTCGTAGAGCCGCTTGCGGAATGCGGCGTGCGCGGTGATCTCGGCGTCTCTGACACCGAGATCGGAATGGGCGGAATCATACCGCAGCCCGTTCTCGCGGGCGCCGCGCTGGACCTGGGCCACGCGTTCCCGGCGCAGCCGCTCATAGGCGAGCAGGGCGGACGGCGCGGTCGTCCGATCCGCGCGCGCCAGGATGGTCGCCAGCGCGATGCCGTCTTCGATCGATTGGTTGGCGCCCTGGCCGAGATGCGGAAGCATCGGATGCGCGGCATCGCCGAGCAGGCCGAGCCTTTGCCTGGTCCAGACCGGCAAAGGCTCGCGGTCATAGAGTGCCCAGCGGAACGTCACCTCAACTTCGCTCAGCAGTTGATGGATGCGCGGATCCCAGCCCGCAAAGGCCTGCCGCAGCACGTCGGGATTGCCGGGCGCGGTCCAGGATTCCTTCATTTCCTCGTCGGTGGGAACGAATCCGACATAGTTGATGAGCTTGCCGGCGCGCACGGGAAAGGCGAGGAAATGCCTGCCCTTGCCGAGCCACATCTGCCAGCGGTCGGTCGGCCAGTCCGGAACGCGCTCATGCGGCACCAGCCCCCGGTAGGCGACCGATCCTGAAAACACCGGCTGCGACGCCGCGAAGACATGGGGCCGAAGCTCCGAGTGGATGCCGTCGGCGGCGATGACGATATCGCCCTCGGCGGTGGCGCCATTGGCGAACGATACAAGGGCGAGCTCGCCGTCCTGCTCGAAGCTTGTGGCGCGATGTCCGGTACGAACCGTGCCGGGAGGCAGGGCGCCGGCCAGCATCTCGACCAGATCGGCGCGGTGCATCCCGAACGTCGCGTTCCAGCCCGAGGAGTCCGTGACCTGGACCGGCGCGATCGGCGCCCCGTCGTGGCGGAAGTAGTGGGAACCGGGGCCGACCCGCGCGCCCCATTTTTCCACAGCAGGCTCCAGTCCGATCCGCTGCAGGTGCCGCACGCTGTTGGGGGTGAGAAACACGCCGGCGCCGACCTCGGCGATCGCAGGCGCCTGCTCATAGATCGCAACCCGCATGCCCTGGGCCGTGAGCGCATTGGCCGCGAACAGGCCGCCGATGCCGCCTCCCACGATCACGACATCAAGACGAGAGGGCACCATTCAACTCCTTGGCACGTGCGGCTGAAAACTGCGCGATTGTAGTCTCCCACAGACCAAGGCATTTTGCCATCAAGCACGGGTCAACCGTGGACTAATCGGGGAAGGAATCGGATGCCCGGCGCGTACACGCATTTGTTGAGTCTACTCGGCCGAACCGTGGCCGCACTGGCGTTTGTGGCGCTCCTTTCCACGCCATCAGCCACGCCGGCGCGTGCCGAAGGCTATCCGGACCGGCCGGTCAGGATCATCGTGCCGTTCGCCGCGGGCGGCACCGCCGACGCCGTCCCGCGCCTGGTCGCGGACTGGCTGTCGCGCAAATGGGGCCAGCCGGTCATCATCGAGAACCGCACGGGAGCGGGGGGAAACATCGGCGCCGATTTCGTCTATCACGCCGCACCCGACGGTTACACGCTGCTGTCGTGCCCGCCGCCGCCTTTGGTGATCAACCAGAATCTCTATCCCCAGCTCGGTTTCGAGCCGGCCAAATTCGAACCCATCGTCGTGATGGCCCATGTGCCGAACGCGCTGATCGTCAATCCGAAGAAGATCAAGGCATCAAGCGTGCCCGAACTCATCGAATACCTGCGGAACAACCCCGAGCAGGTGACGGCGGCCACCCAGGGCAATGGCACGACCTCGCATCTCACCGCGGAACTTTTCCAGGTGATGGCCAAAGTGAAGATGCGTTCGATTCCCTATCGCGGATCGGCCCCGGCGCTGGCCGGCCTGCTCGCCGGCGACGTCGACCTGATGTTCGACAATCTCGGCGTCTCCTTGGCCCTGGTCGAGGCCGGCAATCTCAAACTGCTTGCGGTCGCCTCGAGGCAGCGGCTGCCGTCGCTTCCCGACGTGCCGACCATCGCGGAAACGTTGCCGGGCTTCGAGGCCGTAGCCTAGTATGCGATCGTGGCGCCGCCGGCCACACCGAAAGGCATCACGGACAAGATCAATGCCGACGTCAATGAAGCCCTGCGCCAGCCGGAAGTGCAGGATCGTCTGAAGAAATTGTCGGCGGAGACCTTTGGCGGCTCGGCGGCCAAGGCCGCGACCTATATGCACGAAGAGGTAGAGCGGTGGGGCAATGTGATCAAGGCGGCCGATATCAAGCTGCAATGATCCCCACCGCGCATCCGGGCCGCCGTGGGCCGACGGGCGGAGAACGACGGCGCGCTACAGACAGACGCAGGTTTTGATATCAATCAAGACCCATTCCGTGCGATAGATTTAGATGGGCCGGCCGGGGGGGCGCTATCGAAGCTGGAGGAGCTTCCATGTCACACTATGTCGTTCGGTTCCTGAAGGATGTGCTTGGCGAAAACGGCCACGAGATCGAAGCCTGCCAGGGCACTCTGGAAGTCGATGCTTCAAGCGAGGGCCACGCCGCGGAACTCGCCAAGAAGAAATTCTGCGAAGCGCAAGCGCTCCGCGACTGGTCGCTGCACGCCGACCGCATCCATATCAGGGTCGCCGACTTTCCGTCCTGAGCCGCAGATCGTTTGTTTGACGTGTTTTCGTCCCGTGGACCGTATCCGCCCCGCTATCCCCGTGCGGGGCAGGTTTTCGCCGGAAAACGCTATTGCCTGATGCTCACGCGGCGAGCGGACCCTCCAACGGCGGGAAGGACAGGCCGAGGCTTTCGGCGACAGCCTTGTTGGTGATACGGCCCCGGTGAACGTTGAGCCCCGCGCGCAGATGCGGATTCTGCGTCACCGCCGCGAAGCCGAGGTTCGCCAACGCGAGGCCGAACGGCAGGGTGGCGTTGTTGAGGGCATGGCTTGAGGTGAGGGGAACCGCGCCCGGCATGTTCGCCACGCAATAATGGATGATGCCGTCGACCTCGTAAGTGGGGTCGGCATGCGTGGTGGCATGGGAGGTCTCGAAGCAGCCGCCCTGATCGATCGCCACATCGACCAAAACCGCGCCCTTCTGCATCGATTTCAGCATCTCGCGCGTCACCAGTTTCGGGGCGCTGGCGCCGGGGACGAGAACCGCACCGATCACGACGTCGGCGGCGAAAACCTCGTGTTCGACCGCCTCGATAGTGGAAAACCGCGTGCGCGCCCGGCCCTCGAACAGCTCATCGAGTTCGCGCAGCCTCGGGATCGAGCGGTCGAGAATCGTGACTTCCGCGCCGAGCCCGACTGCCATCCGCGCCGCATGGGTGCCGACAACCCCGCCGCCGAGCACCACGACCCGGGCGGGGACCACGCCCGGTACGCCGCCGAGCAGTAGGCCGCGGCCGCCGGCACTGCGCTTTAAGGCCGAGCCGGCCGCTTCGATCGAGAGCCTTCCCGCGACTTCGCTCATGGGAGCAAGCAGGGGCAGGCCGCCCTTGTCGTCGGTCACGGTCTCATAGGCGACGGCGGTGCAGCCCGATTCCATCAGGCCCTTGGCTTGCGCTGGATCCGGCGCCAGATGCAGATAGGTGAAGAGGATCTGGCCTTCGCGCAGCTGGCTCCATTCGCGCGGCTGCGGCTCCTTGACCTTCACGACCATGTCGCAGGTCTTGAAAATCTCGGCGGCGGTGCCGGCAATGACGGCGCCCGCCTTGCGGTAGGCCTCGTCGGTGGCGCCGATCCCGCCGCCCGCATCGGTCTCGACGACGACATTGTGGCCCGCCGCCACATATTCGCGCACCGCGCCCGGCGTGAGGCCGACCCGATATTCGTGGACCTTGATCTCCTTCGGCACTCCGACGCGCATGGCTGGTCGCTCCCTGTTCAAAACCTGCTGTTAATTGTAGGGAAGATTCGGGTTTGAAACCTTGCGATCTTGCTGCTCTAATCTGTTTTCTCGCCGGAAATCGGCACAAATCTGGGTTTTTGCGCAGAAATCGAAGCCGCAGGGATCGGACCAAATGAAACTCGACCAATTCGATACGACCATCCTGTCGGAACTCACGATCAATGCCCGGGCGAGCCAGGTCGACCTCGCCGAGCGGGTCGGGCTCTCCTCGACCGCGATCGCCCGGCGGCAGAAGGTGCTGGAGGAGGAAGGCTTCATTCGCGGCTATCAGGCCGTGCTGGATCTGGCGCGGTTCGGCCTTTCCACCACCGTGCTGGTCAGGGTCACGCTCGAAAGCCAGAATGAAGACGCGCTGAAATCGTTCGAGGCCGCGGTCATCAACTGTCCGTCAGTGGTGCGGTGTTTCCTGATGTCCGGCAGCGACGACTACATCGTCATTGTCATGGCGCAGGATATCGAGGACTTCGAGCGCATCCACCGCACCGAATTGTCACGGTTGCCGCGGGTGGCGCGCATTCAATCGAGCTTCGCAATGCGCGAAGTGGTCAACCGCGCCGTGCCGCCGGTGATCTTCGGTGCATCGCGAAAACAACGCTCCGGTCACGCTGCGCGGTAGCGGCGACCGTATCGGTTGGTGTAAAGCCGCTAGTGTCTGCCAGAGCGGAATAGTCCTCGGGGAGCGGTTTGAAGATGAGCGATGATCCCTGCTTCCTCTCCGCCGGCGAACTGCGACGGCAAATCGGCGCTAAGGAGATTTCGCCGCTCGAAATCACCCGCGCCGTCCTGGCGCGCGTGGAGCGATTGCAACCCCTGTTGAACTGCTTCATCGAGATCTGCGCCGACCGGGCGCTGGCTGAAGCAAGGGATGCCGAACGCCGGATCATGGCGGGCGATCCGCTTCGCGGCCTGGAAGGCATCCCGTTTACCGTCAAGGACATCGTCAATACCAAGGACGTGCGCACGACCTTTGGGGCCATTCCCTACCGGGACAACGTTCCCGACCATGACGCGGTCGCCGTGGCGCGGCTGCGCGCGGCCGGCGCAATCCTAATCGGGAAGACCACGACGCCGGAATTCGGCACCAAGTGCCTGACCGATTCACCCTTGTTTGGCCGCACGCGCAACGCCTGGAGCGCTGAGCGGTCCAGCGGCGGCTCCAGCGGAGGCGCCGCGGTGGCCGTCGCCAGCGGCCTGGCGCCGCTCGCGGTCGCGACCGATGGCGGCGGATCCACCCGCATTCCGGCGGCGTGCAACGGCGTCGTCGGGCTGAAGCAGAGCAATGGCGTGATCCCCCACAGCCAGGTGCAGGACGCCTTCGGCAATCAAACCTATGTCACGCCGATGACGCGCAACGTTGCCGACACCGCGCTGATGATGCAGGCGATGGCCGGGGAGGATGCGTCCGATCCTTGGTCGATCGGAATTCCGCCGGCGGATTTCATCGCCGGTGCCCTGCCGCGCGGCGACCTCAAGGACAAGAAGATTCTGTTCTGCCTCGCGCCTCCCGGCCGCAAGGCTTCCGCCGATGTGGCCGCGGCCTTCAAAGCCAGCCTGAAGACGCTCGAGGCCCTCGGTGCGGACTGCGAGGAAATGGCCGGCGACGGCTTCGATGTCGAGCCGATCTGGCGCGCGATCAATCACACCGTCTGGCGGACTCGGTTTGAAAAGCTCGCGGCCGAGCATCGCGACGCGTTGAGCGAAACCTTCCTGCGGCAATTGGGGCTGGCGCAACGGATCAGCGGTGCCGATTACCAGCAGGCGATGTTCGATCGCACCATCCTGTTCCGGCGCGTGCAATCGCTGCTGCAGCACGCCGACCTGCTGGTCATGCCGACGATCTCGCGCACCGCGCTTCCGATCGGGCAGGATCTGTTCGGCACCATCGACATCGACGGTGAGGTATTTTCGGACGTTCGCCCCAACTGGTTTCCCTGGACCATGCCGTTCAATATGACCGGGCATCCGGCGGTGAGTCTTCCCTGTGGATTCGGCGCCGACGGGCTTCCCATCGGCCTGCAACTGGTGGGGCGCTTTCGCGGCGATGCCGAATTGTTGCGCGTCTGCGCGCTGTTCGAAGCGGCGCAGAATGAGCTCGATCGGTGGCCGGCTGCGGTTCCGACGCCGACGGCTTCATGCACCAACCGCGATTGATCTCCATCGAAGCGCCAACGTGGGCAATTAGTCATACTAATATGATTATCTGCTATACAAGAATTGCGAGTTATGGCATGGATATCCCGCCAGCTCTGATCTTGCCCGAAGAGGCAGGACGGCGGTCCGCAAACAGTTTGGGAGCGAAACCAGCCATGATTCTCCAAAAACTACTTCCCGAAGCGTTCATTGCGCTGACGCCGCTCAACGCAAACGGCGCCTCCGCCGCCGCTCTGACAGTCGGCTGACCGCGGACCGGCTGGTCTCGCCGCAGTTCTTCGACATACGCCCGCAGGACATCACCTTCGACGGTAATCTGTCGAGCTGGTGGACCAACATCGTGACCGGGTTTTCTGCTGTTTGCCTTCATCGCCTTGCTGCAAATCCTGCTGCGGCCCGCAAAGCGGCCAGTCGCTCTAACCGCGGGAGGAGTGCCATGAGATCCGATCTCGTCGTGATTGCGCCGGGCCGCGGCCATTCCAGCCAGCTGGAGGTAACGCGGACGATCGGGATCGACATCATCGTCGGCCGCTATCCGGAAGGCACTGCTTTGCCGCGCGATGCAGAGCTAACCGCTATGTTCGAGGTTTCGCGCACCGTGCTGCGCGAAAGCATGAAGACACTGTCGGCCAAGGGGCTGCTCATTTCGAAGGCGGGCGTTGGCACGCGGGTGAGGGAACGGTCGGCATGGAACATGTTCGATCCCGATCTCCTCGGCTGGCACCTTGAGGCTGGAATCGACAAGCGGTTTCTTCGCGATCTCGCCGATATCCGCCTTGCCGTGGAGCCGCGCGCGGCCGCGCTCGCCGCCGAACGATGGTCTGGCGATGCCATCACTGTTCTGCGCGACAGCATCGTCAAGATGCGGAGCTTCGCCTCGGACACGATTGAATTCGCCGATGCCGACCTCCGGCTGCATCTTGATGTCGCGACGATTTCGGCCAACCCGTTCATGCGGTCGATCGGCGCCGTAATCGAGGCCGCATTACGCGCGTCTTTCCGGCTGAGCGCGCCCACTGAGGAACAGGAGCGCGAGATCACCATCGCTGCCCACGAGCGCATCGTCGATGCGATCGCTGACCGGGACGCCGAGGCGGCCTCCGCGGCGATGATGAATGTGATCTTCAACGGTCTTCGCCGGCATGGCGCGGCCGGCTGAAGCCCTCGGTCTGGATGACAATCATCGTACCGCCGAGGGGTGGAGGAGAGCAGAGGATGGTAATAGCAAACTCCAGTGTACCGCAGCCCTATAAGGGCGTATTTCCGGTCGTGCCGACAGTGTTCGATGGCGACGGCCGGCTTGATCTCGATGGTCAGAAGCGCGCCGTCGACTTTATGATCGATGCCGGCTCGCATGGGGTGTGCATTCTCGCCAACTTCTCCGAGCAGTTCGTGCTGACCGACGTTGAGCGCGACCAGGTACTCGACATCGTGCTCAATCATGTCGCCGGCCGCGTGCCCGTGATCGTCACGACGACGCATTTTGCTTCGCACATCTGCGCCGAACGCTCGCGGCGGGCCGAGCTGGCGGGCGCCGCCATGGTGATGGTGATGCCGCCCTATCACGGCGCGACCATCCGGGTCGGAGAAAATGCCATCTACGAGTTCTATCGCACGGTTTCGGACGCGATCTCCATTCCCGTCATGATCCAGGATGCGCCGGTCGCCGGCACGCCACTGTCGGCAGCCTTCCTCGCCCGCATGGCGCGCGAGCTCAAGAACATCGCTTATTTCAAGATCGAGACGCCCCAGGCCGCGGCCAAACTGCGCGAGTTGATTGCGCTCGGCGGCGCCGCGATCGAGGGCCCGTGGGACGGCGAGGAGGCGATCACGCTGATGGCCGACCTCGATGCCGGAGCGACTGGCGCCATGACCGGCGGTGGTTATCCCGACGGGATCCGCCAGATCACGGATCCGTATTTCGCCGGCCGCCGCGGCGAGGCTGTTGCTGCCTATGAACGCTGGCTGCCGCTGATCAACTATGAAAATCGCCAGTGTGGCCTCATCGCATGCAAGGCGCTGATGAAGGAAGGCGGCGTCATCAAGCACGAAACAGTCCGTCTTCCCTTGCAGCCGCTGCATCCGGCGGCTCGGGCGGGGCTGATCGAAATCGCGAACCGTCTCGGTCCGCTCGTGTTGCGATGGGGCAGGTAGCCGTGGTGACTTCGATTCGCGTTGCCATCGTCGGTCTCGGCAAGATCGCCAGGGATCAGCACATCCCGGCCATTGCAGGCACCGAGGGGATTGAGCTCGCCGCGATCGCCAGCCGCAATGCGTCCATCGAGGGCATTGCGCATTTCGCGACGCTCGATCAACTGCTTGCTGATGCACGTGACATCGATGCCGTTGCGCTCTGTACACCGCCTCAGGTGCGTCAAACGCAGGCGGCGGCCGCATTAAGGGCCGGCAAGCATGTGCTGCTCGAAAAGCCTCCTGGCGCGACCGTCAGTGAATTAGGCCCGCTGGTCGCGGCTGCGCGGCAAACCGGGCGAACGCTGTTTGCGACCTGGCATTCCCGTTTCGCGCCGGCCGTCGAACCCGCGAGGAGTTTCCTCGCTGGCCGCCAGATCAAATCGGTCGTTGTCGAATGGAAGGAAGACGTCAGAGTCTGGCATCCCGGCCAGGCCTGGATCTGGGAGCCGGGTGGACTTGGCGTGTTCGATCCCGGCATCAACGCGCTCTCGATTCTCACCCGCATCCTGCCGCGGCCTTTCTTTCTGATCCGGGCCGAGCTGTGCTTCCCGCGCAATCGCGCGGCCCCCATCGCAGCCGATCTCGCCTTCTCGGATGACACCGGTATGGCGATCCGCGCTGAATTTGATTGGCGCCGGACCGGTCCGCAAACCTGGGATATCCGCGTCGAGAGTGATGCCGGGCGGCTGACGCTTTCGTCCGGTGGCAGCCGCCTCGTCCATGATGACCGTACCCTGGTTGACGAGAAGCAGGCGGAGTATCGCGGTATCTATCGGCGTTTCGTCGAACTGATTGCGAGCGGTGTGTCCGATGTCGATCTGTCGCCGCTGGTCCATGTCGCTGATGCCTTTATGCTCGGCCGGCGCCGCGAGGTCGAACCATTCATCGAGGATTGAACTTGGCGCAATTGGAAAAATCAGAGATGCCGAAGGTCGTACGCGAGATTTTCGGCCGCCTCCCGGACGGCACCGCGATTGAAACCGTGCGGCTGCGTGGTGATAATGGTTTCGAGGTACGCCTCATCACGTATGGCGCGGCGCTGCAATCCATCTTTGTACCGGATCGCGCCGGGCGCCTTGCCGATGTCGTGCTTGGCCGCGTTGATCTTGCGGGCTATCTCGCGGTTCGAAGTTTTCTTGGCGCAACGATCGGGCGCTACGCCAACCGGATCGCGAACGCCGCGTTCGAACTGGATGGCGAGCGCTTTCAGTTGCCTGCCAATGACGGGGCCAACGCGCTGCACGGCGGATTGGCAGGCTTCGATCGCAAACCATGGACCATCACCGCCGTGGGCGAAACTCCCGCGCCTTTTGTCACGCTGTCCCGTGTAAGTTCGGACGGCGAAGAGGGCTATCCCGGTCAACTCAGAACCGACATCACCTACCGCATTTCCGGCGGAGCCGAGCTTTCGCTTGAGTTCTCTGCGGTGACGGACAGGCCGACCATCGTCAATCTGACAAATCACAGCTTCTTCAATCTCGCAGGCGTCGAGACCGGCGGAAATATTCTCGACCACCAGCTTATGATCGCGGCGGATACCTATTTGCCGGTGAGCGCGGCCGGTATTCCGTTGGGCGCGGCGAGCAAGATCGAAGCAACGCCATTTGATTTCCGCGAGCCCCATCGCGTCGGCGCCCGGCTGCGTGACGCGGATCAACAGGTGCATATCCGGCAGGGGTATGATCACAATTTCTGCCTCCCCGGAGGCGTTACCAGCGCGCCACGCCTTGCCGCTCGCCTGGAAGATCCGGGATCGGGCCGAGTTCTCGAACTCTGGACCAACCAGCCGGGCGTTCAGTTCTATTCCGGCAATTTCCTCGATGGAACCGTGACCGGAAAGTATGACCGCGTCCATCGTCAGTATGACGCGCTCTGCCTGGAGCCACAGGTCTATCCCGATACGCCAAACCGTCCGGATTTTCCGTCGGCGCGGCTCGATCCCGGGCAGGTCTATCGCCACGCCTCGCTGTATCGATTTTCCGCAATCTGAGGCGCAGAAGAACAAGGGAGACCCGCGTGGAGGAAGTCGGCACCAAAACCTTAAGCGATTGGCATTGCCATCTCGGTGAGGGCTGCACCTATGATCCGGCGAGCGATACCGCATGGTGGTTCGATATCATCGAGCGCACCTTGTTCCAGGCCGATCTTGCATCCGGCGCGGTCGCCTCGCACGCGCTTCCCCTGATGGCAAGCGTGCTTGCTTTCATCGACGACCAACGCCAGCTGCTCGCGACCGAAAATGGCCTCTATGTCCGCGATATCGCCGACGGTCGCCTTGCGCTTCACGTGCCGCTCGAAGCGGACAACCCGGCAACCCGTTCCAACGACGGGCGGGTGCATCCCTGCGGCGCGCTCTGGATTGGAACCATGGGCCGAAAGGCCGAAAAAGGAGCGGGCGCAATCTATCGCTTTGACGGCGACGAATTGCGTCGGCTCTATGCCAGCATCACCATTCCGAACGCGATCTGCTTTTCGCCCGACGGTGCAACGGCCTATTTCACCGATAGCAGCGAGGGCATCCTGTATCGCGTCGCCATCGACCCCACAAACGCTCTGCCGACCGGAAATCCCGCGCCGCTCTTCGACCACCGCGGCGGGGCAGGCGATCTCGACGGCGCCGTGGTCGATGTCGAAGGGCTGATCTGGAACGCGCGCTGGGGCGGATCCTGCATCGACGTCTATTCGCCGGAAGGTGATCGCGTCCGCACCATACGGGTTCCGGCGACGCAGCCGAGTTGCCCGGTCTTTGTCGGCCGGAATTTCGATCGGCTGCTGGTCACCACGGCCTGGCAGGGAATGGACGAGCATGCCAGGGCTGCCGATCCGCACCATGGCCAAACGTTCATTCTCGACATCGGCGCGCGGGGGCGGCCGGAACCTCGCGTCAGGCTCGGCCCGACATGACGGGCCGCCTCACACCATCGCGCATGAGGTCGTCATGACACTTGCAGAACTGCAACCTGTGATCGATCATCCTTTCCGTTTCCGTCGGCCAGCATGGTGTCCGACGATGCGCCGGTACGCCCCGGCGCCAACAGCAAACCGCGACAACGCGGCGATTAAGGCTCAAAACCCTGGGAGCGAAACATGAACTTACTCAAAGCTGCTCTATCCGCCATCGTGCTCGGTGCGGTCGGCCTTGCTGGCCCCGCGTTCGGGCAGGGCAAGCCCACCGTTGGCATCGCCATGCCTACCAAAGCCTCGGCGCGCTGGATCGATGACGGCAACAACATCGTCAAGGTGCTGAAGGAGCGCGGTTACAACACCGACCTGCAATACGCCGAAGACGATATTCCGAACCAGCTCTCCCAGATCGAGAACATGGTGACCAAGGGCGCCAAGGTGCTGGTCATCGCTTCGATCGACGGCACCACCCTGTCCGATGTGCTCAAACAGGCCAAGGACAAGGGTATTACCGTGATAGCCTACGACCGGCTGATCCGCGACACGCCCAACGTCGACTACTATGCGACCTTCGACAATTTTCAGGTCGGCGTGCTGCAGGCGCAGTCGATCGAGCAGGGGCTGAACCTGAAGGAAGGCAAGGGCCCCTTCAACATCGAGCTGTTCGGCGGTTCACCCGACGACAACAATGCCTACTTCTTCTACAACGGCGCGATGTCGGTGCTGCAGCCCTATATCGATAGCGGCAAGCTCGTGGTCGTGAGCAAGCAGATGGGCATGGACAAGGTCTCGACGCTGCGCTGGGACGGCGCCACGGCGCAAGCCCGGATGGATAATCTGTTGAGCGCGTTCTACACCACCAAGCGGGTCGACGCCGTGCTTTCGCCCTATGACGGGCTCTCGATCGGCATCCTGTCATCGCTCAAGGGTGTCGGCTACGGCAGTGGCAACATGCCGATGCCGATCGTCAGCGGACAGGATGCGGAAGTGCCTTCGATCAAGTCGATGCTGCGCGGCGAGCAGTACTCCACGATCTTCAAGGACACCCGCGACCTCGCCAAGGTCACCGTCGACATGGTGGACGCGGCGCTCAGCGGCAAGACCGTGACGGTGAACGACACCAAGACCTACAACAACGGCGTGAAGGTGGTGCCCTCCTATCTGCTGAAGCCGGTAGTCGTGGACAAGACCAACTGGGAGAAGATCCTGATCGACGGCGGTTACTACAAGAAAGCCCAGATCAACTGAGGCGGACGGTGACCGGGCGTGGAGCGTTCCTGTCGCCATATCCGGGAAGAGCGTCATCGGGTTGCGCAGAGCGCGGCCCGATGGCGGGCTCCGGCGTCTTCGCGCTGGATGTCCCGTCCGTCCGCGTCCTGACGTTACCATGCTCCGGGGAGTCTGAATGACCACACTGCTCGAAATGCGCGGTATCAGCAAAGCCTTCGCCGGCGTGAAGGCATTGAACGATGTCAATTTCACCGTCAGGCAGGGTGAGATCCATGCGCTCGTTGGCGAGAACGGCGCCGGCAAGTCGACATTGATGAAGGTGTTGAGCGGTGTCTATCCTCACGGCAGCTATGACGGCAGCATCGTCTATGAAGGCGAGGACAGGCACTTCCGCGACATCAATGATTCCGAGGCGCTCGGCATCATCATCATTCACCAGGAACTGGCGTTGATCCCGCTGCTCTCGATCGCGGAGAATATTTTCATCGCCAGCCCGCCGTCGCGGTTCGGCGTTATCGATCGCGACGCGGTCTACAAGCGGTCGCGGCAGCTGCTCGCCAAGGTGGGACTCAACGAAGCGCCGGACACGCTGGTCACCAATATCGGCATCGGCAAGCAGCAGCTGGTGGAGATCGCCAAGGCGCTGTCCAAAGAGGTGCGCCTCCTGATTCTCGACGAGCCGACCGCGAGCCTCAACGAAAGTGACAGCGCGGCGCTGCTCGATCTCTTGCTCGAGTTTCGCGCCCAAGGCATGTCCGCGATCCTGATCTCGCACAAGCTCAACGAGGTGGCGCGCGTCGCCGACCGCATCACCGTGCTGCGCGATGGCCGTACCGTCGATACGCTGGATTGCGAGGCCGGCGCGGTCGAGGAAGATCGCATCATCCGCAAGATGGTGGATCGCGACCTCGAGCATCGTTTCCCCAAGCGCGAGCCCGAGATCGGCGAGGTGGTGTTCAAGGTCGAGAACTGGTCGGTCTATCATCCGCAGCATTCGGACCGGCAAGTCATCAAGAATGTCGACTTCCACGTTCGCCGCGGCGAGATCGTCGGCATCGCAGGTTTGATGGGCGCCGGGCGCACCGAGTTCGCCATGAGCCTGTTCGGCCGTTCCTGGGGCCGCAAGATCACCGGCCAAGCCATGCTGCACGGCCGCGAGGTCGACCTCTCGACCGTGAGCCGTGCCATCGACGCCGGTCTTGCCTACGTCACCGAGGATCGCAAGCAGCTCGGCCTCCTGCTCGCCGACGACGTCCGCAAGAACATCACGCTTGCCAATCTCGGCAGTGTCGCGGCCGGCCGCGTCATCGACGACATGAAGGAATTGCAGGTAGCAAGCGATTATCGCAACCGCATGCGCATCCGCTGCTCCGACGTCTATCAGACGTCCGGCAACCTGTCCGGCGGCAACCAGCAAAAGGTGGTGCTGTCGAAATGGCTGTTCACCGATCCAGAAATCCTGATCCTGGACGAACCGACGCGCGGTATCGACATCGGTGCGAAGTACGAGATCTATTGCATCATCAACGAGCTGGCCGACGCTGGCAAGGCCGTCATCGTGATATCGTCGGAGATGCCGGAACTGCTCGGGATCTGCGACCGCATCTACGTGATGAACGAAGGCGCTTTTGTCGGCGAGTTCGGGAGAGCCGAGGCGACGCAGGAAAAAATCATGCGCGTCATCGTGCGCAAGGGCGAGCGGCTGGTGGATAGAAACCTGGAAGAAAAGTTGTTGGGAGAGGCGCATTCATGAGCGACAAGACCGTGGCGCTTCCCGAAGCGGGCAAGCATGCAGGCTTTCTCAAGGCCAATTTGCGCGAATACGGCATGCTGTTGTCGCTGTTCGCGATCATGCTGTTTTTCGAATTCGTCACCGACGGCACGCTGCTGCGCCCGCTAAACCTCACCAATCTGGTGCTGCAGAACAGCTATATCGTGATCATGGCGCTCGGCATGCTGCTGGTGATCGTCACCGGGCACATCGACCTTTCGGTCGGCTCGGTCGCAGGCTTCATCGGTGCGATCGCTGCGGTGCTGATGGTGCGCTACGACGTGCATTTCATTCCCGCCACCATCGCCTGCCTCGCGCTCGGCGGGCTGATCGGCGCGGCGCAGGGCTACTGGGTGGCGTATTTCAGGATTCCGTCCTTCATCGTCACGCTGGCCGGCATGCTGGTGTTCAAGGGGCTGGCGCTTGCGGTGCTGCAGGGCCAGTCGGTCGGCCCGTTTTCGCCGACCTTCCAGAAACTCTCCTCCGGCTTCATTCCCGAAATGTTTCCCGGCGCCGGCGCGCTTTACCCCACCTCGATCCTGATCGGCGCCGTGCTGGCGCTTGGTCTGGTCTATCTCAGCGTCAAGACCCGCGCCCGGCGCGCAAGCCATGGCGTCGAGGTCGAGCCCACCGGCTTCTTTGCGCTCAAGAACGCAATCCTGTTCGGCGTGATCATCTATTTTACCTATCTGATCGCTTCGCATCGCGGCCTGCCCAACGTGCTGGTGATCATGATCGCGCTGATCGCGCTCTATGGTTTCGTCACCGCGCGCACCACCATCGGCCGGCAAATCTACGCGGTCGGCGGCAACGAGAAGGCGGCAAAGCTTTCCGGCATCAAGACCGAGCGGCTGACCTTCCTCACCTTCGTCAATATGGGCGTGCTGGCGGCACTTGCCGGCCTCGTATTCGCTGCGCGGCTCAACACTGCAACACCGAAGGCAGGCGCCGGCTTCGAACTCGACGTCATCGCCGCCTGCTTCATTGGCGGTGCCTCGGCCTATGGCGGCGTCGGGCGGGTGGCCGGCGCAGTCATCGGCGCGCTGATCATGGGTGTGATGAACAACGGCATGTCGATCCTCGGCATCGGCATCGACTACCAGCAGGTGATCAAGGGGCTGGTGCTGCTCGGCGCGGTGTGTCTGGATGTCTACAACCAGCGGCGCTGAGGCGCCGATTGATTGATCCCTCCAGCACGGTCAAGTGCTGTCCGCAGGCCCCGCGTTGCGAAAAATATGCGAGTGAAGGCCACCATGGATGTGTACTCGGGCTTTGGTGTGTACGCTGTTTGCAGATGCGCATCGGTGCGGTATACCGGAATCTGCGTAAGGTCTGTTGAATGATATTCGCAAAGATCGGATGATCGACATGCGATATCTTCGGACCAATCATTTCCGCGCGAAGGGAACCTGCGGTGAGCGTCTTCATTCTCCGGCGCCTTGTGACCCTGGTTGCGACGCTTGCGGGCGCCTCGCTGATCATCTTTCTCGTCCTCGACGCGTTGCCGGGAAACGCGGCCGAGATGCTGATGGGCGCGGACTCATCGCCCGAGGCGATCCACGCCATGACCATCAAGCTCGGGCTCGACCAGCCGCTCGTCGTTCGCTATCTAAACTGGATCGGCGGACTTCTGGTCGGCGATCTCGGCAACAGCTATTCTTATGGTACGCCGGTGGCGGATCTGATCGCCGAGCGGCTGGCGCTGACCATTCCGCTGGCGGTCCTCGCGATGCTGCTTACGGTGGTGCTGGCGCTTGCCGCCGGCGTCTACACCGCCGCCAATCATAACAAGGCCGGCGATGTCGGCGTGATGGCGGCGACGCAATTCGGCATCGCCATTCCGAATTTCTGGTTCGCCATCCTCTTGATCCTGTTGTTCTCCGTGAAGCTGCAATGGCTCTCGGCCGGTGGATTCGCAGGCTGGGACGAGGGCATTCTTCCCGGCCTCCGCTCGCTGCTGCTGCCGGCGATTTCGCTCGCGGTGGTGCAGGCCGCGATCCTGGCACGGGTCACGCGCTCGGCGGTGCTCGAGGTGCTGCGGGAGGATTTCGTGCGCACCGCGCGCGCCAAGGGCCTCAACCGGCGCCAGGTGATGTGGGGGCACGTGCTGCGCAACGCGATGATCCCGGTCATGACGGTGATGGGGCTGCAGTTTGCCAATCTGCTGGCAGGGGCGATCGTGATCGAGAACGTCTTCTATCTGCCGGGACTGGGGCGTCTCATTTTTCAGTCGATCTCAAATCGCGATCTCATCGTGGTCCGCAATTGCGTGATGCTGCTGGCGGCGATGGTCGTGATCGTGAATTTCGTGGTCGATGTGCTCTATGCGGCGATCGATCCGCGCCTCAAGGCCAGCGAATTATGAGCGGCAGTCAACCAGCAGCGGCGATGCCATCGAATGCCGCTCCTCCGGGCGCCGCGGCTCCGTCGCCGTCGCGCCGATCCGTCAACAATTTCTGGCAACGCGCGCTTGGTCATCGCAGCTTCGTGGCCGGCGGCGCGCTCACCATGGTGATGATCTCGGCGGCGCTGCTGTCGCTGGTCTGGACGCCGTGGTCGGCCTACGAACTCGACATGACGCACAAGCTCAATGCGCCTTCCGCGCTGCACTGGCTCGGCACCGACATGCTCGGCCGTGACATCGTCTCGCTGCTGCTGGTGGGCGCCAGAAGCTCGATCATGGTCGGAATCATCGCGGTGGGCATTGGCCTTGTGTTCGGCGTCTCGCTCGGACTTGTTGCGGCCGCCCGCAGGGGATGGGCCGAGGAGGTGATCATGCGGCTTTCCGACTTCACCTTCGCGTTTCCGGCGCTGCTTTCGGCGATCATGCTGGCCGCGGTGGCCGGGCCGGGCATGCTGACCTCGATCACGGCGATCGGTATCTTCCAGATCCCGCTTTTCGTGCGCATCAGCCGCGGCTCCGCCAACGCGATCTGGGCGCGGGAGTTCGTGCTGGCGGCGCGTGCCTCCGGCAAGGGCAAGTTCCGGATCACGCTCGAACACGTGCTGCCCAATATTCTCTCGATCCTGATCGTGCAGGCGACGATCCAGTTCGCGCTGGCGATCCTGGCGGAGGCGGCGCTCTCCTATCTTGGGCTCGGCACCCAGCCGCCGCAACCTTCCTGGGGAAGGATGCTCAATGACGCGCAGAGCCTGTTGTTTCAATCGCCGTCGCTGGCGGTCTATCCGGGTGTTGCGATCGCAACCGCCGTGCTGGGGCTGAATCTCCTGGGCGACGGATTGCGGGACCTGTTCGATCCGCGTCTGTCGCGGGAGCGGTGATGGCCGACACAAAGCCGCTGATCGAAGTCGACAATCTGCGCGTCCGGCTCAATACCAGCCGTGGCCCGGCCGACGCGGTGCGTGGCGTCGGCTTTTCGCTGGCGCGCGGCGAGACCCTTGGCCTGATCGGGGAGTCCGGTTGCGGCAAGTCGGTGACCGCGATGGCGCTGATGGGGCTGTTGCCGGACAGTGCCGAGGTTAGCGGCAGCGTCCGGCTGGACGGCCAGGAGCTTATAGGCCTTGACGAAGCCGACTACTGCAAACTGCGCGGCAATCGCGTCAGCATGATCTTCCAGGAGCCGATGACCGCGCTCAATCCCATGCACACCGTTGGCCGCCAGGTCGGCGAGCCCTTACGTCGGCACAAGGGTTTTTCGGCCGCACAGGCGTACAGGGAAGCGATTGCACTGCTCGACCGCGTCGGCCTTCCCGATGCGGCCAAGCGGGCCGATGCCTACCCCCACCAGTTTTCCGGCGGCCAGCGCCAGCGCATCACCATCGCCATGGCGCTCGCCTGCGAGCCGGACCTTCTGATCGCGGACGAGCCGACTACCGCGCTCGACGTCACCATTCAGGGGCAGATCCTCGACCTGATTGCCGACTTGGTGGCCGAACGCGGCATGTCGATGATCCTGATTTCCCACGATCTCGGCGTCATCGCCGAAAATGTGCAGCGCATGATGGTGATGTATGGCGGCACGGTGGTGGAGAACGGGACCATCGAGGGCCTGTTCGCAGGCCTCGGTCATCCCTACAGCCAGGGCCTGTTTCGCGCCAGGCCGCGGCTCGGCGCGCCGAAGGGGACGCGCCTGAAAACCATCCCCGGCACGGTGCCTGAGCTTGCGGACCTTCCTTCCGGATGCGCGTTCGCCGACCGTTGCGCTATCGCCGAAGAACGCTGCCGCGCGGTCTTTCCGCCACCCGTCACCGTCAATGCCGGCCACACCGTGCGCTGCCTGCGTACCGATGTCGCGATGGCGAACCGGGTTGGGGCCGTGACCGCATGAGCGCGACGGCAAACGCAACGCCCGAGCCGATGCTTCTCGAGGTCGATGACCTCGTGCAGCGCTACAAATTGCCGCGTGAAAACCTGTTCAAGCCCGCCCCCGAGGTGTTGGCGCTCAATGGCGTCAGCGTGCGGCTGGCGGCGGGCAAGAGCCTCGGCGTGGTCGGTGAATCCGGTTCGGGAAAATCAACCTTTGCGCGCGTGGTGATGGCGCTGGAGACGCCGACATCCGGCTCGGTGCGATTGCTCGGGCGTGACCTGCATCGGCTGCCCGCCGGAGAACTGCGCCACGCCAGGCGCGATTTCCAGATGGTGTTCCAGGATCCCCAGGGTTCGCTCGATCCGCGCCAGACAGTTGCGCGCATTGTTGCCGAACCGCTGACCGCGCTCGGTCGTATCGACCGCGCCGAGCAGCGCGGCCGCGTCGCCGCGGTGCTGAAGCAGGTCGGCCTGCGCGATGCCGACATGGACAAATTCCCGCACGAATTCTCCGGCGGCCAGCGCCAGCGCATCGCCATCGCGCGGGCCCTGATCACACAGCCCAGACTGATCGTCGCCGACGAGCCGGTCAGCGCGCTGGACGTCTCGGTGCAGGCGCAGGTGCTCAATCTGCTGGAAGACCTGCAGGACGAATTCGGATTGAGCTACGTCCTGATCAGCCATGACCTCGCGGTGGTGGAATATCTGTGCGACGAGATCGCGGTGATTTACCTGGGGCGCATCGTCGAGCAGGGGAGGCCTGAGGATCTTTTCAATCGCTGCGCGCACCCCTACACGCGCGCGTTGCTCGAAGCCGTGCCGCGCGCCCGTCCGGGCCGCGACCGCCGACGACGCGGCGCGCAGGTCATCGCGTCGCAATCGGCGGGATCGACGGGCTGTGCCTATGCCGGACGATGTCCCTTCGCCGATGCGCATTGCCGCGCGGTCGTGCCGGTGGCGCGCAGCGTCGGTCCCGGCCATTCCGCTGCCTGTCACCACGCCGAGACCGTCATGGCGCTGGCTCCCTTGGCGGACGAGCCGTGATAGTGTTATGCGGATGCTGGATCGACGCGACGTTCGATTAGCCTGTTCCGGGAGTCTTTACATGTTCAGAAAGCTCGTTCTGCTCACTGCTGCGATGGCAGCGCTCTCCCTTCTGCCGCAACAGGCTCTGGCGCAGGGCAAGAAGGACAGCGTCACCATCGGCATGACGCTGGAGCCGCCCGGCCTCGATCCGACCAGCGGCGCCGCCGCGGCCATTGCCGAGGTCACGCTCTACAACGTCTATGAGACGCTCACCAAGGTGAAGGAGGACGGTTCGGTTGCGCCGTTGCTCGCCGAGAGCTGGGAAGCAGCACCCGATCTCAAGACCTACACGTTCAAGCTCCGCAAGGGCGTGACATTCCAGAACGGCGAACCGTTCAACGCGCAGGCGGTGAAGTTCTCCTATGAGCGGGCGGTGGAACCCACCAGCACCAACAAGGACAAGAGCCTGTTCCAGAGTATCGCGGCGATCGCCTTGCCGGACAACGATACGGTCGTGATCAGCATGAAGAATCCCGAGCCCAATCTGCCGTTCCTGCTTGGGCAGGCCTCGGCTTCGATCGTCGAGCCGAAGAGCGCGCCGACTGATGCCACCAAGCCTGTCGGCACCGGGCCGTTCGTGCTTGCGGCCTGGGCCAAGGGGTCGTCGATCACGCTGACCAAATGGCCGCAATACCGCGACGCGGCGGCGATCAAGCTCGACAAGGTCGTGATCCGCTTCATCAGCGATCCCTCAGCGCAGGTGGCCTCGCTGCTTTCAGGCGACGTCGATGCCTTCCCGCGGGTGGCCGCCGCGCGCAGTCTCGCCCAGTTCAAGGCAGATCCGAGATTCAACGTCATGATCGGCGGGTCGCGGGCCAAGACCATCGTCGCCATCAACAACAGGAAGAAGCCGTTCGACGATGTGCGGGTGCGGCGCGCGATCCTCGCGGCGATCGACCGCAAGGCCATGATCGAGGGGGCGGCCGACGGCTTCGGCGTGCCGATCGGCAGCTTCTACACCCCGGGTTCACTTGGCTACGTCGACACCACGGACATCAATCCCTTCGATGTCGAGAAGGCGAAGAAGCTCCTCGCGGAGGCCGGCGTGACCACGCCGCTGGAAGTGAGCCTGAAGCTCCCGCCGCCGTCCTATGCGCGGCAGGGCGGCGAGGTTCTGGCGGCGCAGCTCGCCAAGACCGGCATTATCGCCAGGATCGAGAATGTGGAATGGGCGCAGTGGTTGTCCGCGGTGTTCAACGCCAACGGTCCGCACAATTACGATCTCACCATCGTCTCCCATGTCGAGCCGTTCGATCTGGTGAAATATACCGAGGACAATTACTATATCGGCTACAAGTCGGAGGCCTTCAACGCGCTTTACAGCTCGATTACGCAAGCCGCCAACGAAGCCGATCGCGCCAAACTATTGGGCGACGCCCAGCGCATGCTCGCAACCGACGCCGCCGCCGGTTTCCTGTACCAGCCGCAACTGATCAGTATCGCGAACAAGAAGCTGAAAGGCGTGTGGACCCAGGTCCCCCAGTTTGCGAACGATTTCTCCGGCTGGTCGTGGGAATGAGCCTGGAGACATCCGAGCGCTGGAAGGAACGATCCGCGGGTTCAAGTCTTCGGTACACACAAGGGATGGGTTAGCCGGGTTTCCGCTTTGCCTTCTTTCGTGTAGCATTGTCGTATGAACGAAGCTGAGACTTTGTTTGTGGCCCTGCGCCAGTCGGCCGACGACGAGGTGGTGGACATGCTCGAGCGCATGGTGCGGGATGCCCCGGATCATGCCTTGAACAAAATGAACGCGCTTGATCTCGCGGCTAAGGAGGGCGTCGGCGAGGAGCGGGTCATTGCCGCGTTCCTGAATGCGGTGGGGCTCGGCATGTTCGAGATGACATGGAACGTCATGTGTCCGAGCTGCGCCGGTGTTCTCTCAGCTAATAAAAGCCTGAAGACTCTGGATAGGGGGCAGTATAATTGCGCTTTCTGCGCCGCGGGCTATGAGACGACGCTCGACAACCTGGTCGAGGTGACCTTCACGGTAAGCCCGCGCGTGCGGAAGATCGCTGCCCATAGTCCCGACGAATTGTCCGTGGCCGAATATTATCGCCAGGTATTCTGGAGTTCGGCCATCGATCTTCCAGCCGATCTGGAGAAGCTGCTACGGGAGGTCACGCTCGAAACTGTTGACTTGCCGCCAGGAGAAAGGGCTATCCTTTCGTTGCAATTGCCGAAGGGCACGTTGATCGTGTTTGATCCCGTGACGCATATGGCCCAGTTCCTTAATGTCAGCGGCGAAGAGGCGAGCGAGCGCCAGAACCTGTCCGTGATCTTCAACAAGGTCCAGGTTCCCGTCGACTCCGTTGCCTTGCAGCCCGGGCCACTGCGCCTGGCTTTGGAAAACCGCACCGAGAGTCGCGTGCTGCCGGCTGTATGGGTCGCGAACCAGGCGCTCGACGACGTCCTGAAGCGACGCAAGCCCATTCTTACTGCAAAGCGTCTCCTCACCAATCAGACCTTCCGCGACATCTACCGGACCGATACGCTCGCCATCGGCCAGCGCCTCAAGATCTTGAGCCTGACTTTCTTATTTAGTGATCTCAAGGGCTCCACTGAACTCTATGAGCGCGTCGGTGACCTCATCGCCTTCGATCTCGTCAACGAGCATTTCAGGCTGCTGCAGGAGATTATCGCGTCCGAAAGAGGTGCGGTTGTGAAGACCATTGGCGATGCCGTGATGGCGACCTTCGAGACACCTGACCGCGCCATTGCCGCTGCGATCCGCATGCGCGAGGCGATGAGCGATCTTGGCGCCCAACGTCAGCATCAGAGCCTGCGCCTGAAGATGGGCATCCATGAGGGATCATGCCTAGCGGTCACACTCAATGGCCAGCAGGACTATTTTGGCCAAACCGTGAATATCGCGTCGCGCGTCCAGGGCCTTGCTGTATCACGCTCGATCGTGGTGACGGAATCGGTCGTGGAGAACGCGCCTGCCCGGGCCCTGCTTGAGGCCAACGGGCTAAAGCTATCGCTCAGACGCGTGGCGTTGAGCGGCATCGCTGACAAGGTGTCGGTCCACGAGATCTCTTGAGCACGGCGGTACTCAGGGTAAAATAATGCGTAGCAGGATCGTCATCCTTGCTCTTATTGACCCGATCGATCAGGTCGGCAGGGCCTCGAAAGCGCTCAGAGGCGAGCGCTCCCGCAACGTGGGGTCCGCACCATGGAGATTGGACGTTCCAGTCTAGCCAGGCCACCGCTGCCTTATTCTGCGGGACTTTCGACCACCAAGCCCTGGCCGGCATTTTCGCGGGCGAGGATCATCAGCAGTGCAACGATGATCAGTTCGATGACCGCAAAAGCGACGAAGGCGCCGGTGAACGAGCCACCGGAAGCATTGATGATGGCGCCCATCAGCCAGGGCGCCACGAACGCCGAGAAGATGCCGAACACCTCGGCGTAGCCGATCGCGGCCGGAGCCAGCGCGTCGGAATACTTCTCGCTCAGCAGGGCGAAAATCGCGCCGCCGCCGAGCAGGGCGATGCCGCTGAGCGCGGCGAACAGCACGAGCAGCGCGAACGACATCGGCGTGACGACGCTCCACAGGAACATGAGCGCGGTCAGGAATGAGAGGAACGCGGTGAGCTTGATCATGAAGAGCTTGCCGAGCCGGTCGGACATGTAGCCGCCGATCACGAGAAACAATACCTGCGACAGTCCCATCACGGTGCCGATCACGGCGCCGGACGGGGGCGGCATGTGCTGGACGGTGATGAAGGCCGGCACCACCCAGGTGGCGGTGCTGGCAATCGCGAACGTGCAGGCGACGATGCCGAAACCGCCGACCGCGATCCATTTCGAACGGAAGATCTCCCCGAGCGGCAGCGACTCACGAGCCGGCTCGTTGCCCCAGCTGAAATTGGCAATGCCGAGTTCTCGCGGGCCGTTTCGTACCACGAGGGCGTCGACTGCGGCGACGATCAGGGTGCCGACCGCCAGCACGGCGAAAAAGGTCCGCCAGCCTGTGGCGATCGTCAGCGGGATCCCGAGTGCGAAATCCATGGTGATGGCGAGGCTGTAGGCCGCGAGAATGATGCCGACCGCCGAGCCGCGCCTGTTCTGCGGAAACCAGCCGAAGATCAGCTTCATGTTGCCGATGAAGATGCCGGCATCGAAGAAGCCGATCAGCAGCCGCAGCGCGACGAGCTGGACATAACTCTGCACGAACACCTGCAGCACCATTCCGATGCCGGTGCCCGCAAGCCCGATCAAGAGCATGTTGCGTGCCGACAGCGAGCGGCTGACCGGTGACCAGACCACCATCCCGACGCCATAGGTGAGGGCGAAAATCCCCTGCGCAAAGCCGGCCTCGGCGGGATTGAGCTTGAGGGACTCCGATACGAACGGAAGCACGGCAGCGAACGCGTACCAGTCCGCGGCGAGGAAAATCTCGCACAGAATCGCGAGCCCAAGCATCGCTTTTTGCCAGCGTGCAATCCGTCGGCGATCGATATCGGAAATCGTGGTCCAGGTCATCTGTCGGTCCTTCGTGGTTTGAGCTTCGACGGTGAACGTGGCATCAGGCGGGAGGCGGCAGGAAATTGACCTCGTGTTCCGCGGCGATGCGCACCACCTCCTGCGGATCCGGAACGTTGTGGATGCGTGCGAACAGCTCCTTGAGCGAACGCGTCGGCGCCACCCAGAACAGGCTGGTTGCGGTCTCGCCGGACTTGTTGAAGATTCCGTGCGGCAGTCCCTTGGGCATGCGGACGAGATCGCCGGCCTGGGCAACGAATTCCCTGCCGTCGAGCCAGAGGTCGTAGCGGCCGCTCAGGACGTAGACGAATTCGTCCTGGGTCGGATGCAGGTGCGGCGGCACGAACGTGCCGCTCGGGAATACGGCGTGCCAGGCCATCGACGCGTCGGAATGCTGCTTGAGCGTGTAGGTCTGGCCCAGAATGCTCCAGACCACGCTGTCAAAACCTTCGGTGGCTGTGGTGACGCCCGGGGGCATGTCGGTCATGGTGCGGTCCTCTGTTGCGCGTGAGTTGATCGGCTGGATCAGCCGGCGAGAAAGTCGGTGACGTGGCGGGCTGCGGCGGGTGTTTCCTCGAACACGAGGTGTCCGGTCGCCGGTACCAACTGGAGGCGTCCATCGGGAAGGCTGGCTATCCAGGCCTGCGCCTGGGCGGTGGGACGCAGACGATCCTCGGCGCCCCACAGAACGAGTGTCGGTGCGCTGATCCGGTGCAGCCAGTTGGCGAGCCTGGGATTGCCCTGCGGGTCGTTGCGGATCAGCTTCATGAAGCCGCCTACCTCGCGTCCGAGGCGGGCGTCGAACGCCGGGTCCGGCGCTTTCGGGAAATAGCGCAGCGCGGCCGCCGGATCATGCGCGAGATAGGACGGCAGGTCCGGCGGGGCGATCTCGAACATTCCCGGCGCCGGAGCGCTGGCGACGACAAGGCCGGCGGGCGCGACCAGCACGAGCTTGCGCACGCGTTGCGGCTGGCGGATCGCGAACTCGGCGGCAAGCCATCCGCCGAGCGAAAATCCGGCGAGGTCGAAGTGCTCGAGTCCGAGCCTGTCGAGCAGGTCCATGTAGTGCAGGACATGATCTTCGATGGTGTCGATCGCCTCGGCATCGCCGGAGTCGCCGAAGCCGGCGTGATAGGGAATGATCACGGTGTGCCGCGCGGCCCAGTCGCGCGCCATTTCGAAGCCCGTGAAGGTCCCGGTGCCGTGCAGGAACACCAGCGCCGGTCCGTGTCCGATGGTGTGGACGACCGTTCGCACGCCGTTGATGTCATATTCCGCGCGGGTGAATCCGGTCAGATCGGGCGATAGCGCGGCGGCATCAGGCATGGTCGAAGTCTCCGGTTGAAAACAGGTGAGCCGCGTGGAGGGGCAGGGTGAGGAGATGCATCACGCCGTCGCCGCCTGGGGGCGCTCCAGAAGAGCGGCAAGCTGCTCGACGGCGTTGACGACGCGCGCGGCGATGAGCGGTGGGAGCGGTTCGCCGGGGGCCATCTCCGCGGCGCTCGCGTAGATCGCGGTCGAGACGGTGCAGGCCTCGAAGAATCCAAACAGCGGCCGCAACTGATGCTCGAGCACCAGCGAGTGGCGCAGGCCGCCGCCGACCGCGGTCAGCACCACGGGACGATTACGCAGGGCACCGGGCTCGATCAGATCGAACACGTGCTTGAACAATCCTGGATAGGATCCCTGGAACACCGGACAGCCGATCACGAGGGCGTCGGCGCCCTCGATCGCCTCGACGACCGCGCGGGCGCTGTCGTCGAGCCTGTCGCGGGTGAATGCTGCGATGCCAGGCCCGGCATCGACCAGGTCGAGAACATCGATGCCGAGCGCGTATCGCTGGCGCAGGCCGGCGCCGATGGCTTCCACCAGCGTGCGCGATTTGGCTGGGCGCCAGCTGCTGCCGGAGAAGCCGACGATAAGAGGTCTGGTCATGTCTCGTCCTCGCGTTCCGAGCGGCGATTCAGCCTGTCACCCCGAACACGGTCCATTGCGACCCCGGAGCGGGCAGGCCGAGCAGGGCGCGGCCGCACTCCTCGACGATCTGGTCGGCCATCAGGATGTGCTGGGTGCCGGAGTGGATGTCGCGGTAGAAGCGCTGCATCGGCGTGTTGTGCAGCGAGGCGCCGCGCGCGGCGCGGTGTGCGAAGGTCCCGACATCGGAAATCACGTCGTGGATGTGACGCAGCGACAGCTTGATCATGGTCATCTGATCCAGCGTCGGCGTTTCGCCGCGCGCGCAGGTCTCCGATACCTCGCGCCAGGTTTCGTGTACGAGCGCCCGCGCCGCGCGGAAGCGCGCCTCGACCTGCGCGAATTGGAACTTGAAGCTCGCGCTATCGCGTGATTTGCCGAACGGGTCCTGGCGCTGCACGATCACCTTGACGAGTTCGTCAAGGATGCGGCGCCCGGCGCCGACGGCCCAGCCGGAATGGGCCCAGGCGCTGTACCCGGCAAGGCCGAGCGCGCCCTGCACGCCGCCGCGGCGCGGCGCGCCGATGTCGAAGTCGTAGGTCATGTCGGTGGGCACGAATAGCTCGTCGCCCTCGCTGAGCGTGTAGTCGAAGCTGCCGGTGGCGCGGAGGCCAAGTACGTCCCAGTTACCCATCAGCTTGATGGTCGAGCGCGGGTGGTGGGTAACGACGATCCTGGGCTGGCCATTCTCGCCTATCACCATGTCCTTGCCGGAAGGGTCGGTGACGAAGCAGCCCGAATGTACCCATTCGGCGTGCTGGATGCCGCTGCCATAGGCCCAGTTGCCGCGGATCATGTAGCCACCGTCGACCGGGCGGGCAAAACCGCGGGGCACGCCATTGCCGGCGATCGTGATGTCGGGGCCGCCGGCGAACACCTTCTCGATGCCGCCGTCCTCGATGTAGATGGCCAGCGTGGTGCCCTCCATGTTGTTGCCGATGACACACCAGCCAGCCGAGGCATGGACATAGGATAGTCGTTCGACGACCGTCATCGCATCGAACGGGGACAATTCCGGACCTCCCACGTCCCTGGGAAAAAGCATGGTATAGATGCCGGCCTCGCGCAGCGCGGCCACCACGTCGTCGGTGAGGTAGCCCTGACGCTCGGCCTCGCTGGCTCTGGATTCGATCAACGGCAGCAGCGCGTCGAGACGTGCGTGGAACTCGGCGGCCGTTGGCGTGGCCAGGGGCTTGGCGGCGCGCTGCACAAACAGACTCATGATCGATATCTCCACGTCAGATTGATAGACCGAGGCCTCCGCCGATCGCGGGCGCACGGTGGAAAATTCAGGTTGATGGCAGCAACTCGCCGGCGGCGCGCAACTCATCCTTTGCGTCCGGTGGGTAGCGACAATGGCCGCCGTCATTGGACATCGCGCAACCACGATGTCCGGATGCTAGAGGGGGGCTCGGGAACTCAGCAATCCCCCATCATGGGGGGTGTTCGCGGGCGTGCCTGCCGCAAAGCTGAGCTGGGGACGGCCGCCGGTGCCACTTCTTTTCGCTTGACCAGTTCGCAGGCAGGGAAGAAATTTTAAGCCTATAATATTCGTCAACAGCGGAGCGTGCGGGTTGGAGGATCTGTCCGAGCGCCGGCTTGCAGATCGGCTGATGTCGATCGCGGAGACCCGGTCGGTGCGGGCGCTCGGCATCGCCTGTTGCTCCGCAATCGGCGAACTGACGAGATCGCCGACCGTCGGGCTCTATTTATTCGACGGGGCGGAGCCGGAACTGGTCTACAGCAGGTACGTCGCGGAAGGCTTGCTTGACAACTACAAATCCGGCTTCTGGAAGTGCGATCCCGTGCTGGATTGCATTCTGACCGAAGGCCGTACCGTCGATGGCGCCTCGCTAGTCGGTCCGGAGCACTGGCGACGCAGCCCATCCTTCGAGATGTTGCGCGAGTGGGGGTTCAGCTACAACATGGGCGGGCCGCTCTGGTGCGGTCGCAAGATGATTGGCGTGCTGTTCACGGCGACCGTGGACGCCAAGGCCCCCTATACCCCGCTGTTGCGGCAGCGCATGGATTTGCTGTGCCGCGCCGGCTCGCTGGCCCTGACAAACATGATGAATTCGGGTGAACTCGAAGCCGACCGCAATGCCATCCTGCTGCGCACGCGTCCTGCGCCGCTGCCGTCGTCAATGCTCTCGATCCGGCTACCGCCACGTTCGGCGGATGTCGCCATCCGCGTCTGCCGCGGTCAGACCAACAAGGAAATTGCGCGCGAGATGGGTATCTCGGATCAGACGGTCAAGGAGCACGTGGCCAATTTGTGCCGGCGGTTCGGCGCGCATAACCGGACGGAACTCGCAGCGTGCCTGCTGCGCGGCAGTTCAACCCAATAATCGCGACAGCCGGGCGACCCCGCTGGATGCGGATGCCGCGGTGACCGGCTTGGCCTAGGTAAAGGGATGCTCAGGAACGATCTGGTAGGCTGGCGGTTCCAGGTCGCCCCGATGCTGGACGGGTTTGACGAGAAAAACCAATACGATCAGCACTTAGGTGTGGTCTTGGTGGCCATGTTATAGCAAATGAAGTACCACGTGGCTGGCCAAACGGTCCGGCCGGTCAGAAGGCGGCTGCGCGCCCACATCTGCACCGGGCAATCAAACAGAGTCTGAACCAAGACGCCGCTTCGAGCCAGACCGGGCTTTCCGTCTCTGGCTCGTCAGCTGGCAGCCTGTAGGACATCACTATCGTGACCAATAGTCAGTCTCAACCGCAATTCTCGCTGTCGAAAGACAAGATCCGGGTCCTGCTGCTCGAAGGCGTCAACGACAGCGCCGTGCATACGTTGACGGTCGGCGGCTATTCCAGCGTGACGCGTTTGTCCGGGGCACTCGATGGGGAGGAACTTAAGGAGGCCATCAAGGGCGTCCACCTGCTCGGCATCCGGTCGCGAACGCAGATCACCGCGGACATTCTCGAAGCCGCCGACAGGCTGATCGCGATAGGGTGCTTTAGCGTCGGCACCAACCAAGTGGATGTCGACACCTCCAGGCGCAACGGGATTCCGGTCTTCAACGCGCCGTTCTCCAATACGCGAAGCGTCGCGGAACTGGTGATCGGCGAGATCGTATTTTTGCTGCGCCGGATCGTCTCGCGATCCAACGCCGCGCACGAAGGCCGCTGGGACAAGTCGGCGACCGACAGCCACGAGGTGAGGGGCAAGACGCTCGGCATCATCGGTTACGGCAATATCGGTTCGCAACTCTCCTATCTCGCGGAAGCGATGGGGATGAGGGTCGTGTTCTACGACCATACCGACAAACTTCGCCACGGCAACACGGAGCCGACCGCAAGTCTGCATGAGTTGCTGGCGCAGAGCGACGTCGTCAGCATGCATGTGCCCGAAACGGCGGCGACGCAGGGAATGATCGGGCCCGCCGAGATCGAGGCGATGAAGCCCGGCGCCTATTTCATCAATAACAGCCGCGGCACGGTCGCTGATCTGGACGCGCTCGCCGATGCCCTGCGCCAGGGCAGGCTGCGCGGGGCCGCGGTCGACGTCTTTCCGGTCGAGCCGGGTTCGAACAAGGAACGCTTCACCTCGCCGCTGCAGGGGCTGGACAACGTCATCCTGACGCCGCATGTCGGCGGCTCGACCGAGGAGGCGCAGGAGCGGATCGGGGTCGAAGTCGCACGCAAGCTCGTGGAATACAGCGATACGGGATCCACGATGGGCGCGGTCAATTTTCCGCTGGCGCAATTGCCGGCGCGACCGTCGGGCACGCGGTTTATCCAGGTTCAGCGCAACCTTCCGGGCATGCTCGGACGGCTGAACGAAGTGCTCGCGCGCCACGCCATCAATATCGCGGCTCAATATTACGAGACCTACGCCGATGTCGGCTATGTGGTGCTGGACGCCGACACTTCGGCGGCGGACAGCCAGCGCGTTCTCGCCGACATCCGGGCGCTGGAAGGAACCATCCGCGCCCGATTGCTGTATGAACACAAGGCTTGACCCGAAGGCTCTGGCGGTTTTCTCGTCGCGCACCAAGACGTCGAAAGCTTGCCAGGAACAAAGTTTAGCAGTCCAGTGTGTTGAACCGCCTATTTTTCCATAGCACCGATGATGGATTGGACAGGAGCATCTCCAAAAGCCATGCTCTTTCGCACTCAAGCACGGAAAGGCCCGCGGCGGCGGTGGTGGAAGCCATGATCGAAGCCGCCACTTGTGTCTCGCTCGACCTCCTCAGGTATCTGATGGCCAGTAATCGCCATCTGCCGGTGTTGCAGGCAAGCGGTATCAACCAACCTCCGGTCACCCGCTGGATTAGTGCAATCCTACAAATCCAGCAGCGCCCATTGGACAGGGAACGGTTCTATCCATTAGCTTGACAGGTTGTGTTGTTGAGCGCCTCCAAATGAGACCGAAGGGATGAAAGAGAAAAAGGACATCGTGGCGGACTGGCTGCCGCGTTACACCGGCACGCCGCTTGCTGAATTCGGAGAATGTGTTCTCCTGACCAATTTCGACAATTACGTCGAATGGTTCGCCGCCTTGCACGGCGTTTTGGTGAAGGGCGTAGATCGGCCGATGCCCAACGCGACGGCCGATGGGATCACTCTGATTAACTTCGGCATGGGCAGCCCGAATGCCGCGACCGTGATGGACCTGTTAAGCGCCATCGCGCCGAAAGCCGTGTTGTTTCTTGGCAAATGTGGCGGGTTGAAACGCAAAAATCAAATTGGCGACTTGATTCTGCCGATTGCGGCCATTCGGGGCGAAGGTACCTCGAATGATTACCTGCCAGCGGAGGTCCCAGCGCTGCCCGCGTTCCAGTTGCAACGCGCGGTGTCAACGATGATCCGCGATCTCGGCTACGACTATTGGACCGGTACTGTGTACACGACCAATCGTCGTGTCTGGGAACACGATGATCGCTTTAGGGATCTATTGCGTCGCACGCGAAGTATGGCGATCGACATGGAGACTGCAACGATCTTTGCTGCAGGATTTGCCAACCACATTTCGACTGGCGCGCTGCTTCTTGTGTCCGATCAGCCAATGATCCCCGAGGGCGTGAAGACTGAAGCGTCGGATCGAACGGTGACCGCGAACTATGTCGAAAGGCATATCAAAATCGGGATAGAGGCCTTGAAGCTTGTGCGGCGTCGTGGCCGCAGCGTTAAGCATTTGCGTTTCGAAGACGATTTCGATGGAAGGCATGAGACGTAAAGAGGCGTCGCGCCGCCGCAAGTCGAGGGTCGCGAAGGCGGTCGTTAATCCCTCGACCATTTCCTGCGTTGCACTGCGCGCCTGCTATTGACCGCGTCGGCCGGCCTCGGCACGATCACCCATGCGCCACATCGCGGCATCGTTTACCCGGATTGAGGCCCACTGCGCGGTCCAGCGCATCGCCAAAAGAAGCGCATCGCATCCGTCATGGTGGGCGCCGCGCCAGGTTCAAGTTCCAGGCCTTGTCCAGATTGCGAGCCTCGGCGAGCGCGGCCGCGCTCGGCAAGAGGGTCGACTCGAGGTCGGTTTCGGTGAAATCGGCGCCGGCGAGATTGGCGCTGGAGAGGTCTGCTCCCGCAAGGTAGGCGTGGTTGAGGTTGCAGTTCGCCAGATTGGCGTTCTGCAGCTTCGCGAATTCGAGATTGGTGCGCGAGAGATTGGCGCCGCTCAGATTCGCATTCCTCAGATCGGCGGACTTGAGCACGCCACGCATCAGGCCCATCGATTGGTTGCGCATGTCCGCACTGAGATCGGCGCCCGCAAGCTTGGCCCCGATCAGACTGGCACCGGAAAGATCTCCGGTTATGCGCGCGCCGCTCAAATCGGCACCGCCAAGCTTGGCGCGTTGCATCTGCGTGCTGAGCAGCGATGCCTTGACGAGGGACGCCTCCGTCAAATTCGCGTCGATCAGCCAGGCCTGGTTCAGGATGGCCCGATCGAAGCGCGCGCCTTTCAGATCCGTCCCATTGAGCCTTGCCAGGCGAAGATTGCTGCCGGAGAAGTCGAGCCCCGAGAGATCGAGGTGCGACAACCGCTTTCCTTCCAAATCTGCAGAGCGTTGGTCCCCGGGGCCTTGAGGCGCCGCCTTGAGAAGCGCGTCGACCTCGGTGCGCGTCATCTCCGATGTCGACATTTCCGGACTGTTGAGGTCGACATAGCGCAGTAGATCCTGCGACACGGCGTCATGGGGATGAACCAGCAGCGCCGCCATCGACACAAAGGCAAATACGAGACGAAACAGCATCGCGTCTCTCGGCCTGCCCAGCTTAAATTATAGCATGAAAAATCGGCACCGTCTCTTGCAGATTTCGGGTTGGCGGCACTGTCACGTTAACCTGTCGTGACGAGCCTCCGGCTTATGCGAGAGCATGAAACCGATCATGATCCTGAGGGAAAGCCGCCGTTTTTGCGCTCGAAACTACGAATTTAGTGTTCAGGAGTTCGAATCTCTCCGGACGCGCCATTCTTCGACGGGTCCGTTCGGGGCAAGATTGCGTTTCGATCCCGCGCCTAACTGCGCGCGCATGCCGGGGCGCACAACGGCGGTCTTCCCCCCGCCGAAGGTTATCCGTAACATTCTCGACGACTGCTCCGCTTTCGGGTTTATGTCCCACCAGCAACGTCGCTACCGGTCAGCGTTATCTTTCCCTGATCCTTTGACCTCGCTAACCGCTAACCGTGGCGCCTCTTGCTGCGGGCGGACGGCGCTCGGAAGTGTTCGCGGCCGACCTTCCGGCAGCAGCATCATCTGCGCCGTCAGCAGCCACGGCATCCACATCAATCGCGCGGCCTGCACCCAAAGCGTGAAAGGGTCGGCTGCCTCGAACGAGCGCCCGAGCGCTTCGAAAGAGGGCATTGCACGTAGGTTGATTGACATCTGCTCCCAATCGCCGTTTGGCGAATGTCGATGAATGATGTCGATGTCGAGACCGGGCAGACGAGCGCTTGCTTTGGTGGCATCGATCTCGCTCTCTCGACTGTATGTCCCTTCAGGCATGAGGCCCACCATCTCTATGCAAACAATATCAATCCCGCTGGCCATCTGCCGCGACGGGCTTGCTGATTATCGCGCATCATTCCCCATAACGAAAGTTCGCAGACCGCTGCCACTGCCAATCCTTGCGGTAAGGCCGGACATGGTCGCTTGGCCGGGAACTCGACGGCTCCCCTTGGCGAGACATAGATGCCGCCCGCATTATGAGTGCGAGCGGCTCAGTCTTTCAGAGCTATTCTGCCCGCGCTGATGCACATAACGGACGCCCTCCACACGGGCACGTCCGTTATGTCATCCCTGCTAAGTTTGCCGCGCCGTCTCAGGCACAGCACGAGACGAGAATGCTAGAAGTTAGGCTCGATATTGTGCTGGGCGCAAATGAGCCGGGGCCAAAATCGCAGGCAATCGCAGATTTTGCTGATTTTAGCGCATGACGGGCCACTCCATCATAGCGCCACGGCGAAAGAATAGTGCCCATCTTCATCGGCCGTGGCGCGCCAGTTCGGTGACGACGCCGTCGCAGATCAGCGTGTAGACTCTACATTCGGTCAGTCGCCTTCTTTTCCACCCGGCCGAATCAATACGCCTGCGGAGGTCCCAAGCCACTCATGCAGGCGGCGGATCATTTCCAATCGAAGTCCAGCACAAATGCTTTGTATTCCCGGCCAAGCGGGCGGCGCCCGCGTCTATCTTGCCGTCCTGGTCGGTCGCGATCTCCTCGCCTTTCTCGCAACGGCCCTCTGATAGGCCGCGTCCAGTTCGGTGCGCACGCACGGGCCGGGTGGCAGGCCGTCGCCGAGGTGCTCCTGTCGGAGTTCGGCCATGAACCGCTCCCAAAGAGGCGGTCCGCCCGCCTCAATAAGCCGGGCGCGGATGCTGAGCGCTTCGCTCACCGGCAGCCAGCGACTGCCCCAGGCGCCGATCTGGGCGAACACCGGCACGAGCGTGACCGCCCTCTCTGTCAGGCTGTAGACCGCCTTCTGCTTGTGATTGGGATCATCGCTACGGGTCAGCAGGCCTGCCTCGACGAGCATGCTGAGCCGATCGGCCAGGATGTTGGACGCGATGTGCTCTTCCGAGCGCAGCAGCTCGCGGAAGTGCCGCACGCCGCCAAAAATGATGTCGCGCAGGATCAATAGACTCCACCGGTCGCCCAGCAACTCAAGCGTCAGATTGATAGGGCAGCCGGACCGATGACCCTTTCGCATTCACCGCCCTAGCTCAAAACCGTTTGCCTCATGGTGCCGCTAGTGTTAAATAACAGATCGCTTGCAAAATGCAACCACTCAGTCCTGAGCCAGTCTCGAGGAGGAGGTCGTTCATGCAGCCGTCCAAGATCGTATCCCGGGAGGAATGGATCACCGCTCGCAGGGCTCTCCTTGAGAAGGAGAAGGCCCATATGCGCAACGGGGACGCGCTTGCGGCCGAGCGGCGCGCGCTGCCCTGGGTTAAGGTCGAGAAGGCTTACGTGTTCGACACGAAGAGCGGACCCAAGACTTTGGCCGAGCTGTTCGACCGCTGCGGGCAGCTCGTCGTGCATCACCTGATGTACGCTCCGGAATGGAGCGCCGGCTGTCCCAGTTGCTCCTTCCAGGCCGAGCACATCGATGGACCTGCGCCGCACCTCGAGCGGCACGATGTGCGGATCATTGCAGTGTCGCGCGCGCCGCTGGATAAGCTTCTCGCCTACAGAGCGCGCATGGGGTGGCGCTTCGAGTGGGTGTCCCCGCAGGGCGAGGACTTCAACCGCGACTTCAGGGTCTCTTTCACTGAGGACGAGATCGCCGAGGGTCGCATCGATTACAACTTCGGTACCATCGTAACCGACCCCCGCTACCTCAGCCGCGAGCTGCCCGGCGTGAGTGTCTTCTACAAGAACGAGGCGGACGAGGTGTTCCACACCTATTCGACTTATGCGCGCGGCCTCGACATGCTGCTCGGCGCTCATCACTATCTCGACATCACTCCGGAAGGCCGCAACAAGGGCGCCTATCCGAACTGGCCCCGCCGGCGCGATGAATACGACGAGGTCGCGTCGTCGCATCATTGAGCTTGCGCCCGTTACACGTAGCGCAAAATCGCTGGAGGTCGCAATTTTGCTGATTGGAGCGCGTGGCGGGCCGCGGCATCATAGCGCCACGATGAGAGAATAGTGCCCATCTTCATCGGCCGTGGCGCGCCATCTCCCTTACCTGTCATCGGGAGCGGGTTCAGCTTTTGGGTTGGCTTGGAAACCAGTCTTTACTCGCTCGCGCAACCGCTGAAACATCACATAGAGCATCGGTACCATGAAAATCCCGATCGAGCTTGCGGCCAGCATGCCGGCGAACACGGCGGTACCGACAGCTCTGCGGCTGAGCTCTGCGGCACCGGTTGCGACCACCAGCGGCAGCAGGCCGAGGATGAAGGCGACCGACGTCATCATGACCGCGCGGAAGCGCATATGCGCCCCCAGGACGGCGGCATCCGCAATCGCAACGCCCGCCTCGCGTTGCTCCTTTGCGAACTCGACGATCAGGATGCCGTTCTTGGCGGCGAGCGCGATCAGCACCACGAGTCCGATCTGGCCGTAGAGGTCGAGATTGAGCCCGGCGATCTTGACGCCGATGTAGGACCCGAGCACCCCGACGACGACCGATAACAGCACCGGTATCGGGATCACCAAGCTCTCATAGAGTGCCACCAGGAACAGATAGGCGAACAGCAGGGCGAGCATGAGCACAATGCCGGTTTGGCCCGCGGCCTGTTGCTCCTGAAAGGCCGTACCGGTCCATTCAAAACTGTAGCCGGGAGGCAGTACGGCATTGGAGATTTCCGCCATGGCCGCAATTGCTGTGCTCGAGGAGACACCCGGCGCCGGACTGCCGTTCACCGTCACCGACCGATAGTTGTTGTAGCGGGTGATTATCTGGGGGCCGGTCACGATCTTGATGCCGGCCAGAGATCGGATCGGCACCATCTGGCCGCCACTGTTGCGAAGATAGATACGCCAGATGTCCGAGATATCGGCGCGATCGAACGCCTCGCCCTGAACATTGACCTGCCAGGTGCGGCCGAACAGATTGAAGTTGTTGACATAGATGCCGCCGAGCGTCGCCTGGAGGGCGGTGAAGATATCGCTGATGGTCAGTCCGAGCGCCTGCGCCTTGCGTCGATCGATGTCGAGATAAACCGACGGATTGGTCGCGGTGAAGGTCGAAAAGACTCGGGCGAGCCGTGGATCGGCATTGGCGGCGCTGATCAACGCGCCGGTGACGCTGGAGATCGCGGCCGGGTCTTGGCCCTCCAGTGCCTGGAGCTGGTACTCGAAACCGCCGGTGGTGGAGAGCCCGATGATCGGCGGCAGATTGAACGGCAGCACATTGGCCTGTTGGATTTGCCCGCCGGCCTCAAAGGCGCGCCGGATCAGCGCCTGGGCCGAATCCCCAGCCGCCTTGCGGTCGGCAAACGGTTTCAGGCGCGTGACCACCAGCGCGCTGTTCGGCTCGGATGCGCCGTCGAGCAAGGAAAAGCCGATGATTGCGAGGGTGTGATCGACGGCAGGCATCTGTTTCAGCAGGTCTTCGATTTGCTGGGTGACCTGGCTCGTGCGCGCCACCGACGCACCGTCTGGCAGCTGCACCGTGGTGAAAAAGGCTCCCTGGTCCTCTTCCGGCAGGAACCCGATCGGCGTCACGAGCGACATGCCGAAGATGCCGCCGGCGAAGGCGGCCACAAGCAGGACCGACAGTCCGGCCACGCGGACCAGCCGGCGCACGCCGCTGGTATAGCGGTCGCGCAGCCAGTCGATGCCGCCGAGCACACGGCCCATGATGCCGCGCCGGGGCCCGGTGTGGCGCAGGAATAGCGCGCATAAAGCGGGCGACAGCGTCAGTGCGTTCAGGGCCGAAATCATCATAGCGCCGCTGATCGTCACCGCGAACTGGCGAAACAGCGTGCCGGAAATGCCGGGAATGAAAGCGATCGGCACGAACACGGAGAGGAGCACCAGCGTGATCGCGATGATCGGCGCCGTGATCTGCGTCATGGCCTTCTTGCTGGCCTCGACGGGAGAAAGATCCGGCTCCTCCTCCATCACCCGCTCGACGTTCTCCACCACGACGATGGCGTCGTCCACCACGATGCCGATGGCGAGCACCATCGCCAGCAGCGATACCGTATTGGCCGAATAGCCGAGCGCGAGCAGGATGGCAAAGGTGCCGATCAGGCTCACGGGAACAGCGACGGCCGGGACGACGGTGGCGCGGAGGCTGCCGAGGAACAGGTACACCACGATAACCACCAGGACGAAGGCCTCGCCCAGCGTCCTCAACACTTCCGAGATCGTATCCCGCACGAAGCTCGTGGAGTCGTATTGTACGAGATAACTCAAGCCCGCGGGGAACCGATCGGACAGCCGTTGCATGACGGCGTGCACCGCCTGCGCCGTCGTCACGGCATTGGCGCCCGGCGCCAGATAGATCGCGATCGGCACGGCGGCGCGTCCGTCGATCCGCGCTTCGCTGTCGAGACTTTGTGCACCCATCTCGACGCGGGCGACGTCCTTGACCAGGAGCGTCGAACCATCCGGATTGGCGCGCAGCACGATATTGGCGAATTGATCCACCGTGGCCAGCCTGCCCAGGGTCTGCACATTGAACTGGAACTGCTGCTGATCGCTGATCGGGCGCGCGCCGATGCGACCCACTGGCGCCTGCACGCTCTGGGCACGGATGGCGGCAATGACGTCCGATGGCGTCAGGCTGAGGCTGGTGAGCCGCTGCGAATCAAACCAGATCCGCATCGAGTAGTTCAGCCTCGCGAGCAGGCGGGCCTGGCCAACTCCCGGCGTGCTGGCTATCGCATCGAGCACGTTTATGATCGCATAGTTGGTGATGAAGAGCGGATCCTGCCGACCGTCGGCGCTGTAGAGCACCAGGAACTGCAGGATCGCAGACGACTTTTTCTGCACCGTCAACCCCTGCTGCTGCACCTCGGTCGGCAACTGCGACAACGCGCTTTGAACGCGGTTGTTGACGTTGACGGTGTTGATGTCGGGATTGGTGCCAAGCGCAAATGAAACCGTAAGCGTGTAGCTGCCGTCATTGCCGCTGGTCGATTTCATGTAAAGCGCCTGGTCGACGCCGATCACCTGCGCTTCCAGCGGCTGGGCGACGCTGGTCTCTACCACTTCCGCAGAGGCGCCGGGGAACGTGCCGTTGACCGTGACCTGCGGCGGCACGATGTCCGGAAATTGCGCCACTGGAATCTGCGTCAGCGCGAGCCCGCCGGCGATGGCGATGATCAATGCAATCACCATCGCCAGACGCGGTCGATCGATGAAGACGGCGGACATCATGGCTTGTTATCCGCCGAGGGTGTTCCACCGGAGACGCCATGATCTGTTTGCGGTTCGGCCTCACCTGCGGCGGCCTTCATGCTCGACAGAATCATCGGACTCGCCGGTCCGGGCGAAACGGTCTGACCGGGACGAACCCGCTGCAGACCCTCCACGATCACCTTCTCGCCGGCCGCAATGCCGCTGATGACAGCGGCGATGGCCGGGGTCGACTGCCCGAGTTGGATGCGGCGCTGTTCGGCCTTGTTGTCCGCGCCAAGCGTGAAAACGTAGTTGCCCTGCTGATCGGAAAGCACCGCGGAGCGGGGGATCGCAAGGACTTCGACCGGCTGGACGCCCTCGAGCAGGACCGTGACGAATTCGCCGTCGGTCAGCTCGTGCACGGTAAGGCTTGCCGTGGAAGCGGCATGCAGGATCGGATTGGCGACCTCGCCGCGCACGGTGATCGTGTCGGTGTTTTGCGCAATGGTGTTGTCGACGAAGTTCAGCTTGCCGGACTGGCCATACATGCGGCCATCGGGCAGCCGGAGCCTGATCAAGACCGCCTCAAGACCCCCCTGCGGTCCGTAACGCTCGCGCAGCGCGAGCCCCTGCCGCAGCGGCACCGGAAAGGTGACATACATAGGGTTCTGACTGACGATCGTGGTGAGCACGCCGGAACTTGGACTCACGACGTTGCCTTCGGTCACCGCAGTGCGTCCGATCTTCCCGTCGATCGGTGCGCTGATCACCGTGTAGTCGAGATTGATCTGGGAAGACTGGACCTGTGCTTGTGCGGCCTGCACCTGCGCTTCCAGGCTGCGCTGGTTCGCGATGGCGGCATCGTAGGTCGATTGTATGCCGGCCGGCCCTCCGAGCAGGGTGCGGGCCCGTTCGGTCGTCAGCTTGGCGTTTTCCAGCGTCGCCTGCAGCTGCACCACCGTCGCCTGCTTCGACGCAAGATCGGCCTCGAAAGGTCCCCGCTCGAGTCGGTAGAGTTGATCGCCCTTCTTGATCTCGGCGCCTTCCGCGAACAGGCGCGCCTCCAGAAACGCGGTGACGCGCGCGACCACGTTGACCCGGTTGATCGCTTCGATCCTGCCGAGAAATTCACTGGTCTCGGTAATCGGTCGCCGGGTCGCCTCGACGATGCCGACCGCGGGTGCTCCGCCCGGGGCAGACTGCCCCAGGGCCGCTCCGCCGGCGCCGGCCGTGACGAGGCCTGCCAGAAGCAGTCTGATCGTGGCCCCGGCAAGATCCATCTTGCGCTCCTCGCTTCAAGCTCAGGGGACAGGGACTGCGGGCAGTGCTCAGGAGCGCCCGATCGCGGCGGGCGGGCTCGTGACCCGCTCTTGCGGCGGCCCAGAGGCATCAGGGCGATCAGTCCGCCTCCCACCAGCGCCAGCCCCGCGACCAGCTGCAGTCCGGTTCTGGAATCGTCACCTCCAAAGGAGGATTGGGTCAGCCCGTGATGGCGGCCGTGTCGTCTAACCGGTCAAGCAGCGCTGCTCGAACGGCGCCCGATGACCGGATCGTTCTGCACCGCCGCCTCGCACGGTCTGCGTCATGCAAGTGGCAACTATTGCGTCTAACGATGCCGACGGACACAAGTCCCAGCTCTTCCGCTGACGGACGCGCGGCATTGCTCATGGGTGGCGTACATGCAATTGAGTGTGTGGTGAATGTTCGAACACCACTTGCCGCCCTGCGCGTTCCCCGGCGTAGCCAGGGCCGTCAAACCCAGCGTCGCCACGATTGCGGCTGCTACCAAAATCAACTGTCGCATATGAAATCCTCCTTGGTCAGGTGAATCAGTTGGAGCTGCGGGGCAACCGGAAAGATCTGCTTCAAGTCGTCCTTTGCGTCCGGAGAATGCGCTCTGGATATGACTTCGGATATCAGGGAATTTCCTGAATCAAGGACGGGAAATCCCTACGGAAATCCCTACAGTAATCGCCCGAGTATTGGATCCCGCTATTGCGCACCTGCTGCCTCAAGGATCGGGCAACCTCGTCGCCCGGCTTGGCACGCGCCACGACACAACGCTGTGCTTGCAGGGCGAGTGCGAGCACTGATTGTGTTCGTCTCGATTGTTACGCAGTCCTGCTCACGGACTGAAACGCGTAAAGCAGCCACGCCACGCCGTGCGAAAGCAGATCGACGCCAAGGAGGAGGCCGAGGGCCCAGAGGCTGATGGTGGGGAAGCCGAACAGGATCAGCACGCCGGCGAGCAATCCGAAGGCGCCGGAGATCAACATCATCCATCCGTTCTGTCGCCAATGGGCGAAACTCAGGACGCATCGAATGATGCCCGATGCTAGCAGCAGCGCGCCCAGGAAATAGGTCAGGATCAGGGCGCCGGAAGCCGGCTGGGTGAGCAATACGAGTCCAAAAGCCAGATAGAGCGCGCCTAACAGGAGTTGCCACAGAAGCCCACCCCATCCCTTGGTCCAGAAGGCATGAAGGATTTCGAACGCGCCGGCGGCGATGGCCGCAAGCCCGATCAGTTTGACGCTGATGATCGTGGCGAACACCACGTCGCTGAGGGCGAAGATGCCCGCGGCGATCATCACGATGCCAAGGAGCGCACAGACCCATAGCGGCGGAGGGCGCAAGGTTTCGATGTCGGACCGGCTGTCGTAGACTGTCATGCCATCCTCCTCGATCCGCGCGACAACTATTGACGCATGGGAAGGTAGCCTCCAGCCCGGATCGCCGGCATCCGACGAAACCCTGAGCGCGGGGACGGGGATATCTGCTGCAGGACGAGAGTTCGGCGAACCGCGATCAGAACGTTGGCCCCGAAGCGGCGAGGAACGTGCCGAACACCGGGGGCGTCAAGAACACCAGGCTGGTTGCGAGCTCAACTTGGCGCTCGCGCAATTAAAATTAATAAGGCTGTTCTCGGAAAGCTGGCGACGTTGCTGCTTGAGCTTGCTTATGTGGGCAGTCGCCAGCCCAAGCAGTATTACCGCCACCAACAAGCTTATGACGAAAATCACCATGGTCGGCCAGCTGAACTTGCGCATCAAATCATCCAAACAAACTCAGCGACCGGACCTCGCCCGGAGAGTGCAGGGCGGCTCTCTTTGGGCGGAGTCCGCGACCAAATGGCGCCACTACCTTTGACGTCTCAACGGCGACCTTGTCTATCGTCGGATCACGTGTTGCGCCAACTACGCGCAGTTCTTGCTTCGTTACTCTTTCGGCAGAGAGTCCGGTTCGTACGAACCGCGGCTTGCGTTTCACGCTCGCTTATAAGGCTCCTCTGCCGCGACCTGCGATATCAGGCGATTACCTTAGTGCTCGAAAGGGAATCACCTCAACCGTCAAAACATCGATTTGTACCGTGTCCACCTAGTGAGCCCTTCCAAACGCCAGCACTGCCAAACCCCAGCACAGCGATTCGTCACATCGCATGGCCGCACCAATGATTAGTTGGCGCGGGTTAGGGTAAGACCCGATGGGAGTTGAGGCTTCGCCCCGTTAGGTTTTCCGTCCTTGCAACCGTCCATGAGAGGGTGCGATGGAAGCCGTCCCTTCCGGTCGCTCTGACCGCGCGAGCGTTTTGGTCGATCTTGCCCTGCAGGGTGGCGGCTCTCACGGCGCCTTCACGTGGGGCGTGCTCGATCGGCTCCTCGAGGAATCATGGCTGCGAATCGATGGTATCTCGGGCACTTCTGCAGGCGCGATGAATGCCGTGGTATTGGTTGATGGCTATGAAAGGGAGGGACCCAGGGGAGCGCAGGCTGCGCTGGAAAGTTTCTGGCGGCGCGTCTCGTATTCCGCGCGATTCAGTCCGATCCGGCGGAGCCCTATGGATATTCTCTTGGGCCGCTGGACGTTGGACAACTCGCCATTCTTCGTTGTGTTCGACCTGGCCGCGCGTTTGTTCTCGCCCTATGACCTGAACCCGCGCGGCGCTAATCCGTTACGCGACATACTTGCCGAATGTGTTGACTTTGGCCGAGTGGCGAAATCTTCAATCCGCTTGTTCGTGACTGCGACTAACGTTCGCACTGGCCGGGGGCGTGTGTTCCGAAATGCCGAGCTCTCGCCGGACGCGCTGCTCGCCTCCGCCTGCCTGCCGACATTGTTTCAGGCGATAGAGATCAACGGCGAGGCCTATTGGGATGGCGGCTACTCGGGCAATCCGACCATCACCCCATTGGTGCGTGAGTGCACGTCGCACGATACGTTACTCATCGCAGTCAATCCCGTCGAACGCCAGGGCACGCCGCGTTCGGCGCGCGAGATCCTCGACCGTTTGAACGAAGTTTCCTTCAATGCGACCCTGCTGAAGGAATTGCGCATGATTGCCTTATTGCGCCAGGTCGCGGATGTCGGCACCGGCGAGGGAGCTCTGTGGGCAGGAATGCGAATTCATCTGATTGCAAGTACAGCGATCGACGAGCTTGGAGCGTCTTCAAAGTTCAATGCAGAATGGGACTTTCTGAGCATGCTGCGAGACGAAGGCCGGCGTTGCGCGGAATCCTTTCTGGCGT
The DNA here is from genome assembly GCF_900129505.1 of Bradyrhizobium erythrophlei. Lineage (NCBI taxonomy): Bacteria > Pseudomonadati > Pseudomonadota > Alphaproteobacteria > Hyphomicrobiales > Nitrobacteraceae > Bradyrhizobium > Bradyrhizobium erythrophlei. The sequence goes on from NZ_LT670818.1 coordinate 5,534,465, forward strand.
CGCATGGTGCGAGTGTCGGTAAGAGGTCCACACTCGACCTGGACGTTCTCCTGGAGCAGGTCTGATGACATGGGCCTCCTAGGCATCCTGCTTGCTCTGGGTCTGCTTGTTTGGCTGGCTTATCGCGGCTGGAGCGTGCTTCTGTTGGCGCCTGCGGCGGCGCTTATAGCTGCCGCCGTTTCGCGCGAGCCGCTGCTCGCGCATTGGACCCAAACCTTTATGGGCAGTGCTGCGCAATTTCTCGCGCAATTCTTCCCGCTGTTCCTGCTCGGGGCGCTATTCGGCAAGCTCATGGATGACAGCGGCTCGGTCGCAGGCATCGCGCGCTTCATGACCGAGCGCATGGGTGCGCGCCGGGCGATACTGGCAGTGGTACTCGCCGGTGCGCTGGTGACGTATGGCGGCGTGAGCCTGTTCGTTGCCTTTTTCGTTTTGGCTCCGATGGCGCAGGCGCTTTTTCGGGCCGCCGGTATTCCGCGGCGGCTGATGCCGGCGGCGATCGCACTCGGCACCTCGACGTTCACGATGACGGCATTTCCGGGCACGCCCGCCATTCAGAACGCGATTCCGATGCCGTTCTTTGGCACGACGCCCTTTGCCGCACCTGGCCTTGGCGTCGTCGCCTCCGCAATCATGCTGGGATTTGGATTGTGGTGGCTCACCCGTTCCGAAGCCGCCGCGCGGCGAGCGGGTGAAGGCTATGGCGACGGCGCCGATATTGCGCCCAGCGCGGTTGCTGATGATCCGGTTGTTCGAGAACTGGCGACGGTCGCGCGCGAATTTGATCCCGCAGAGATCAACCACGGACGCCACGGCGATGCTGCGGTGCCAATCGGTGTTGCCGTGCTCCCGCTGGCCGTGGTCGTGAGCGTGAATCTCCTGATGTCGCTGGTTATTCTGCCGCGTCTCGACTTTTCCTTTCTGGCGGAGGAGCGCTGGGGCGCTACGTCCCTGTCGGCTGTTGCAGGCGTCTGGTCGGTGGCGGTGGCACTCGCGGCCGCTACTCTTGTGCTTATCGTCTCCAATCGTCAGCGGTTACCGACGTTGCGCGAGAGCATGGATGCCGGCGCCAATGCCTCTGTCTTGCCGGCGTTCAGTGTTGCCAGCCTCGTAGGCTTCGGCGCAGTCGTCGCCATGCTGCCGGCGTTTGCAACGGTACGCGATTGGGTGCTTTCAATCGAGGGGGGGCCATTGGTCTCGCTAGCGATGGCAACTAACCTGCTTGCCGCGCTGACCGGGTCGGCTTCGGGCGGCATGACGATCGCGCTCGATGCGCTCGGTGACACCTATATGCGTATCGCTGCAGAGCAGGGTATCGACCCCGCCTTGATGCACCGGGTAGCCGCCATTGGCTCCGGTACCCTTGACAGCTTGCCGCACAATGGCGCGGTCGTGACGCTGCTCACCGTCTGTGGCTCGACGCATCGCGAAAGCTATCTCGATATCGTCATGGTCGGGATTGTGGGCGCACTCATCGCCCTCGTGGCGGTTATCGCCCTGGGCTCCGCGTTTGGCTCCTTCTAGAAATGCTGCGGGCGCAGGCAGAAACGATGGGCCGGAGACCGTTCTCGCTTACCAGGACGGTCTTCCACAGCATCATCGCGGTTAGAGAAAGCCGATCATGCGAGCGAAAATATTCAGATCTGCAAGACTTGCGGGGATTCTGCTGGGCATGGTCCTGCTGACGTTTCTCGTCGTCCGGATCTACGACACGCAGAGGGGACCGCCGCTCAAACCGTGGCACACATACATTCCGCACGAACTGCATGCGGAAAAGCTCGAAACGGCGGATTGGAAGCAATATCTGGCGGCCGAGGCAGCGATCTTCGACGACGTTGAGCGCGAGGTCTCCCGGAAGCTCGAGGTGAGCGATCGCGTGCCGTCCAACCGGTATTTTGACGGCAGTCCGGTCTATCCGGCGCACTTCGTCCAGGACTTTAATCGCTCATTCGTGCTCCAGCCGAAGGAAAAAGCGGTCGGTGCTGTCGTGCTTTTGCATGGCCTGACGGATTCCCCCTACAGTCAGCGCCATATCGCGCGTTTCTATCGTGATCACGGGTTTGTGGCCATTGTGCCGAGGCTCCCGGCGCACGGCACCGTTCCTGCCGCCCTGACCGATGTCGAATGGGAAGATTGGATGGCGGCGACGCGACTCGCGGTGCGCGAAGCACGCAGCCTCGTGGGGCCGTCCGCGCCATTGCATCTGGTCGGTTTCTCCAATGGTGGAGCGTTGGCTTTGATGTATGCGCTCGATTCCATCGGCGACGAAAGACTGTCTCGGCCGGATCGCCTTGTATTGATTTCGCCCATGGTCGGCATCACACGCTTCGCAGGCTTTGCTGGTCTGGCGGGCTTACCGGCGATCCTGCCGGCCTTCGCCAAGGCCGCGTGGCTCGGCATAGTGCCCGAGTTCAATCCGTTCAAATACAATTCGTTTCCCGTCAACGGCGCACGCCAATCCCATCGCCTGACCCGGGCTTTGCAGCAACGAATCGCTCGTTATGCCCGCACAGACAAATTAGGCCAGCTGCCGCCGATCCTCACCTTTCAGTCGCTGATTGACTTCACGGTGAGTACGCGGGCCATCGTATCCGCGCTCTATGCCTATCTTCCCGCGAATAACAGCGAGTTGGTGCTGTTCGATGTTAACCGTACAGCCAGGTTCGGTCCCTTGCTCCGCCCGAGCACCGACACCGTACTCGCGCGCATCATACCGAGCGGCCCACGGCGCTATCGCCTCACCATCATTACCAACGCCGATGACGAAAGCGACAATGTGATTGAGCGCGTTACCGAGGCCGATAGTGATGCCGAGACGTCGCATCCCCTCGGGTTATCGTATCCGCCGGCATTCTACTCCTTGTCGCACGTTGCGTTGCCATTTCCGATCAGCGACGCTCTGTACGGGATCAAACCGGACCGGTCCGAGAATTTCGGAGAAAATCTCGGTACTCTGATGCCGAGAGGTGAACGCAACGTCCTGATCGCCAGCCTCGACTCGCTGATGCGGGCATCGTCGAACCCGTTCTTTCCCTACATGATTGATCGGATCGGCGAGGGTATTCCCGCCGTGGCCAACCAGCCCGCCCAATAGGGCAGCGCCAGGTCCTAATGCGCCCGTTGCGCGCCGGGCGCAGGTATTCTTGCACCGAAATACTGCTCCGAAAATCAATCCGGCATATCGATTCGCGCGCCAGCACGCGAGAGTCGGTCCGAAAAAACCCGAAATGCCTGGGTGAATACCCTGATTGCCCGACGAGGCATGCGAATTTAGATGAGCGGAAGGTTCAACCCGGAGGGCGATCCATGTTCTCGTGTACTTCGAATGATGACGCAGATGTGGTCAAGCACACGGGTTGCCTCTGCCACAGGCCGGAAATCCAGGTCCTGACGCGTCGCGTCAATACGGGTCTCTCGCGACGCGGCTTTGTAGCGGGAATGACGACCTCAATCGCATCGCTCGGGCTATCCCGACATGCCACCGCACTGGCAGTGCCCGCCCCGCCATCGCGTCCGATCCTGTTCGCGAATTTCCGGCTATTCGATGGAAAATCGAGCTCCTTGCGCGAGGGGGTTCGTCTGCTTGTCGAAGGCAACCGGATCAAGGCTATCTCGACCGGTAATCCGGCGGCGCCCGATGGGGCGCAGGTGATCGATTGCGGCGGCCGGGTTCTCATGCCCGGCCTGATCGACGCGCACTGGCATTCCATGTTTGCCAGTCTGCCGCTTTCAAATTTGCTGACCGGAGATATCGGTTTCATTCATCTGGCTGCCGGCGCTGAGGCCGAGCGTACACTGATGCGCGGCTTCACCACGGTTCGGGATCTCGGCGGCCCCGTCTTTGCTTTCAAGCAGGCGATCGATCAGGATCTTGTGTCGGGGCCGCGTATTTATCCATCAGGCGCAATGATAACCTCCACGGGCGGGCACGGCGACTTGCGTCCGTTATCCGATGTGCCAAGGAGTCCGGCCGGCCCGCCGAGCGCTTTGGAGAAGTCCGGCGCCTCGAATATTGCCGATAGCCCGGATGAGGTTCGCTTACGTGTGCGCGAGCAGCTCTTTCAGGGGGCGTCGCAGATCAAGCTCGTGGGCGGCGGCGGCGTATCTTCACCGCGCAGCCCGCTGGACATGTCCACGCTCAGCGAGGCCGAATTGCGTGCGGGGGTGGAAGCGACCGAAGACAGAAACACGTATGTCGCGGTACATGCATACGCGCCGGCCACGATCCAGCGTGCGATCGCCGCGGGGGTCAAGTGCATCGAACATGCGCATCTGATGGACGAAGCAACGGCGAAGCTGATGGCCGACAAGGGCATATGGCTGAGCATTCAGCCCTTCCTCACAGACGATGACACGGGTGTCTTGGCGGGACCGAGCCGGATCGCCCAGCTTCAGGTCTTCGGCGGAACGGATAACGCGTACAATCTGGCAAAGAAGTATGAAATCAGGACGGCATTCGGTTCGGATATGCTGTTCTCGGAAAAACTGGCGGCGCGCCAGGGCACGATGCTGACCCATCTGACCAAATGGTACTCGAACGCCGAAATCCTGACGATGGCGACCGCCACCAATGCCGAGTTGCTCGGCTTGTCCGGTCCTCGTAATCCCTATCCCGGAAAACTGGGAGTCGTGCAGGAGAACGCGCTTGCGGATCTGTTGCTGCTCGACGGCAATCCCATCGAGAACATCAGGCTTATCGAGGATCCGGCCAAGAATCTTCTCATCATCATGAAGGACGGAAGAATCTACAAGAATGCACTCCAACCGTGAGGCCTGGGGGCCGTGCTGGTCTTCTCCAGGATGCTGCGATGGTTTCCCATCGTTTTGATGACCGTTCCCGGGAAACACCCGTCGTGATCGCTACGTTTCCCGCTATCGCCAGCCACAGACGCGGCGGCCCCTGTGCCACCAGCAGACCCATCGGCGACGACGGCGACGACGGCGCGGATTTACAACTACGACCCGTACCTCTTTTATCAGTTCGTCTAATTCAGCGCCCGCCGGTTTGGGGATGCCTGTTGGGGCCGCTTCGAGGGCTTTTGGGGCCACAGCCCAGCCGACCGTCGTCACGCCAACCGCAGCAACAGCGGCGCCCGCCAGCACATCAGTGAGCATCGCGCGGCGACTCATATCCATATGTCTGCTCCGTTTCTCAAGACACCAAACGGCAAAACGAATCTTGCCGACTTGCAATTGGGATAGCCGTACAGATTCAAGTGCACCGTTGTCGCGGTGACGCAATTTGTCGGCCCATCCGGCGTCAAGAAGAATGCATGGCCGCTCCGACGTCCGCTATCGGGTGATCACCTTAGGGCACGAACGATATCACCTCAGCGGCAAGGCGTGGGGCTTGGTCGGCTCTCGCGCGATACATCCATCGCCGCTTGTGGCCTGCGCGGGCTCGCCGAAAGTTCCGTTATGAGCGCAGCAACCTCAGTCAGCAATCTGCCGGAAGACCTGTGGCTCACGGCCGAATTAACCGAGATTACGATGCGTACATCATTACATGATTGTCACTGGAATTCCCGGCATGCCGAATTATAGACAGCCGATGCGTTACTTTTTCCACATCTTTGACGGTCCGAAAGTGTTTCCGGACGAGGGCGGGAGCAGCCTCTCGGGTCCCGAGATCGCCGTGATTCAGGCCAAGGCCCTTGCGCGCGAATTGACGAAGGCTGGCGCGCTCTGTCGATCCAATCTGGTTCTGGTGCTGGATGAGACCGGCAGCATTGTTTTCAAATGTTGGGCTGCGTGCCATGAGCCACGGCCCACCAACGCTTGGCAGGCAGGGTAAGACCAGATGGCTGCCGAGGCGTCTTTTCGCTAGCGACCGGCTGCCAGCGTGCGTTTCAGAAGGCGCAAACACCCTGACCGCGCCGCCGCTCATGCTGGAGCGGGCGCCGGTAAACCCGGTTTTCCGACTTCATTGAACTATCAAAGGCGATTCCCAGGCGCGGGCAGCCGGGCCGCAGTCCATTGAGCGAACCGTTTCCGAGCGAGACCATGCGCTACTTCCGCAGTCTTCGGTCGTTGTGCGCGTCGTCGTCGTATCCTCGACGATTGCTGTGAAACATCAGAGCCATCAGCCCAACTCCAATCGCGATGGCCACGATGGCGCCCAGTCCCATTGCAACATAGCCGTATGTTGGCATCGATGGCGTTCGTGCCCAGACATTGACACCATACCAAACGACGATGGCCAGGATGCCCAGCAATGCCGCGATGATAATCCAGTGACCCGCGCGCATGATCTTCCCTGATGCAATTCCTTGAACCGAGAAACGAGTATGCTCGCCGCGAGCACCCGTCTTGACTCGATCACCGCAGAGTCAAATTCGCCACACCCAGGGCCAGATTGATTCCAATCAGGCCTTCAACCGACAGCGGCTGGAGGACTACGGACCGTCGGGAGCCGCCGATCAGCAACTTGGCCCCCAGGCCGAGGCCGAGAGCAACGTTGCCGCTGGCACCGACGTAGCTCCCTCTTAGCGTCCCCCTGCCGATTTGACTGTTTCGCGCAAAAACGCGCCAGAGCAGCGTTCCGCCTCGGGTGATGCCGATATCAAGACCCAGCCGTCGAATGAGGCCCGTGTAAATGTATTGTCGTCCGTCACTGGCGAGGAAAACGCATCGCATCTCCTGACGCGAGCCGAGAACCAGTCCCACTCTCGCACTCGTATCGCATGTCAGTGTGCCCACTCGGAAAGGCTCGCGTGCATCGGCAGCTGCCGACGCCAGAAAAGCGATCGAAAACACAAACAGGATGGTCCATATGCGAGGCGTAGACATTGCACACGAGCCTGCGGCGCGAGGAACCGCTTCAGCGTCTGCTCCCGACTAGCCGGAGCATCAGCATGAACAAATTGATGAAGTTGAGATACAGCGACAGAGCGCCCATGACGGCCTTGCGACCCGCGGTAGCTTGGTCATCGTTTGGATCATGCATCCCCTTGATCCGCTGGGTATCGTAGGCAGTGAGGCCCGCAAATACGCCAACGCCGATAATGGAGATCACCCAGTCGAGTCCGCTGGACCTCAGGAACATGTTTACCAGGCTTGCGATCACGACACCGATCAAACCCATAAACAGGAACGTGCCGAATCCCGATAGGTCCTGCCGCGTAGTATAGCCAAACAGGCTGAGGCCGCCGAAGGTCGCTGCCGAGATGAAGAACACACGAGTAATCGAGGAGTTAGTATAGATATGAAATATCGTCGAAAGCGACACCCCGACCAACGCCGCATAGATGAAAAACAGGTACCGCGCAGTTTGCACCGAGAGGGTGTTTATGCGGGCACTGATAAAGAACACCAAGCCGAGTGGAGCCAATATGAAGATCCACATCAGCGGACTTTGAAGCAGCTCCGGACCGGTGAGCCGATATGTCAGCATCGCAGCGAGGGCGGTCAGGCCAACGCCAGCAGCCATGTAATTGTAGACGCGTAACATGTGAGCGCGAAGGCCCACATCAGGTTCCGCGACAGCTCCGCGGAGGGTGCCGGGCGCGGCCGGGTTTTGATCGAAATTCGACATGGCCGTTATCCTCCTTGACCAGAGTTGCTTCACGGGAGGCCACGAGCTTGCCTGCGTTGCTGGCCCTAAGGACCGCCGCGACATCGCGAATTGGACCAGATATCCGAAGCTGCCACCATCGGGGAAAACCCTCGGCTCCGGCGGTAGGGTGTGGCCTTGCGCTCCTCGCTGGTGTTTTCGATTCGGCAGCAAATTCGCTCGAGAATTTCTGTTTAGGCAAGTTTGCGTCAAATGGAGTTGCCGTCGATTCCATTTCGCGCGGAAGCGCGGCTTCTTGTTGGCGCGCGCTGTTCCTTGCTAGGATGTTTCGACGAGGGCACGGCAATACGACCAACCTCTGCAGCGAGGCCGCCCGGACTGGAACTCCATGCATCGATTGTTAACGTGGAAGAAGGAGGCCGTGATGATCCGTAAGACAATGCTCTGCATCTTGGCTGCCGGTGGTCTCGTCGGTCTGGCAGCTCAGCCATCGGGCGTCAGAGCACTCACGTCAGGTGACGGGAATCGAATCGTGGCTTCATCCGAGAAGACGGCCGCCGAAGTACCTCCGCCGCATCCTCGTGCCCGGGCGGGTCGTCACTGGCGTCATCGAGGCGGGAGGCACCCTTTCTACGGCAGTGGACATTAGCCAGGCTACAACAGGCGAGGTCGCCTGACCTCTCGAGATGAGATATCGCTTCCTCAATCTGTATCATCGGCGGGTCGGATCGGCCAAACAAGGTTCAATGGGCCGGCGGAGCGTCTGAGCGCCCGCGGTTTGCCAATCACCTATACGACTGGCTGAACAGTTTTCCGGGCCCTTACGGACAGGTGTTGATCAACCTTGTGCGGCTCTATCCTGGGCAACTCGATGACCGCGGCTCGCGATGCCGCTCGCCGCAGGGCATTCCTCTTCTTGATCATTTGTGAGGGGGGCTTCCCACGGTTACTCCGGCGATCCCGAATATGAGGCGTGTCTCTCCTCGGCTTTAGTGTGATGCGTCGGGCCTCGGCGCGACCAGTAGGCTATGACGAGGCCAATGAAGGCTATTACGGCCAAAACCAAAAAAAGCGCAGACTGCTTGACCCAGGAGATCGCCGGCACGGCCAAGACCAACGCGAAGCCGAGAAAGCAGATTGGTATTGACGGCAGGTTGAGGCCGGCCAGAAATGTGCCGAGCGCAAGCAATATCAGGAGCACGAGGCTGGTAGCCATCGCCGGGAAAAGCTGTTGAACTCCGGACAAGAGCAGAACATTCATCGCGACCAGGACGGCTGCCCAATGAATCGCTTGCGTCCATATCAGCCGCATACGGGCGTTTCTATCGTCAGTTTCCCCCCAGACTGTCAGCACGCATGCGAGCCCGGTCATAATCCCCAGGAACTCCCAATAACCCACCAGAGGCCGATGCGAAATGTTGGTGTAAGCCACGCCGATAATCGCCAGCGCAAGTATGGCCAGGAAGGGTAACTGAGAACGAAGGAAGCCACCTCTCGAGGTGCTATCACCGGAATCACTTTGACCTGGGGGCGCATCAAGGTCGCTCATGGATGGACCATTCGATCTTTTGGCCGCCGCCTCTCTCGTCCTGCTGTGCTGCACGGATGGACGACGAGCCGTTCCCGACGGGCTAATGCAAGTTGCAGGCGCAGAGAATGCGTCTCTCGTGCAGCAACATACTGCGCCTTTGCCGCACCTTGTGTAATCAGGTGAATCCCGGACGAGCAGGGAATCACCCGGACGACAGGGCTCCCAGCGAGTTCGCCGCCCGAGTTTGGGGATCCGGCGGGAGGGCCACGCAGACGAGGGCTCTTGCCGCGCAGCACGATGACCACTCCGCGAGCGCGGGCGTTGCGCAATTGATTGTATGTGGTGCCACAGCGAGCGAAAGCTCGCGATGCATCTCTTTGATCAAGGCGTTTTCGCGTGGCGCATGCCTAACGACCCTACTGGTTGAACAATCTTCCGCAGACTAGGGATTAACCCTGACTGACAGGGCGTCGCGACCGATCTAGAACCAACTATTCCTGCGTTTCTGCTGCCGTCCGCGAATGTCGTCATCGAACTGGGCCCCAACGGTATGGCGGAACCTCAATCGAATTCTTCGGAACAGAAACTCTCTCTCGGCGCACTCATCGCCCTCGTAGTGGGCTCGATGATCGGATCCGGCATCTTTGCCCTGCCGTCGTCGTTCGGCCGCGCTACCGGAGCTCTCGGTGGCTTAATTGCCTGGAGCATCGCGGGTGTCGGAATGCTGTTCCTGGCCTTCGTCTTTCAGACGCTCTCTCGGCGCAAGCCCGAACTGAATTCCGGCATCTATGCCTACGCCAAAGCAGGGTTTGGGGAATATGCCGGGTTCGCGTCGGCGGCGGGATACTGGATGGGCTGCTGTCTTGCCGATGTCGCCTGCCTTGTTCTCATCAAGGCGACGATGGGGCAGTTCTTTCCGATCTTTGGCGATGGCACTACCCCCACCGCGATCGCCGCTGCATCGGCGCTGCTGTGGGGCGTTCATTTCTTGATCCTGCGCGGCATCAAGGAAGCGGCAGCCCTCAATACTATTGCCACGTACGCCAAGCTTGTACCAATATTGCTCTTCATCATCATCGTCGTATTTGCATTCAAAGCCGATGTTTTCGCACAGAATTTCTGGGGCGGCGAAGACGCGACTTTCGCCAATGTGTCGAGCCAGGTTCGCAATACCATGCTCGTCACCGTGTTCGTTTTTGTCGGTATTGAAGGCGCCAGCGTCTACTCGCGCTATGCAAAAAACCGGAACGATGTTGGAATTGCAACCGTAACCGGCTTCCTTGGCGTGCTTTGTCTGCTCGTTCTCGTCACCATGCTGTCCTACGGAATCCTGCCGCGCCCGGAGCTGGCTGCGCTCGCCAAGCCTTCCATGGCAGGTGTGCTGGAAGCGATCGTCGGACATTGGGGCAAGGTCTTCATCAGCGTTGGTCTTCTGATTTCCGTTCTCGGCAACTATCTATCCTGGTCATTGCTCGCTGCCGAGGTTGTTCACTCTGCCGCGGTAAATCACACGATGCCGTCGTTCCTGGCCCGCGAGAACAACAAAAAAGTTCCCGTGGGCGCGCTTTGGCTGACAAACATCGCGATTCAAATGTTCTTGCTTGTTACGTATTTCGCAGAGTACGCATTCAATCTCGCGCTGAAGATGACGAGCTCAATGACGCTAATCCCATATTTGTTGGTAGCGGCGTATGGGCTGAAATTGGCGTGGACTGGGGAAACCTACGGAACCGATTCACGGAGTCGCTTCCTCGACTGTATACGTGCCGGCATAGCGACGATCTACGCGGCCGGGATGATCTACGCTGGTGGCCGAGCACTTCTGCTCTTGGCGGCGCTGCTCTACGGGCCCGGAACGGCGTTGTTTGTCATTGCCAGGCTGGAGCAGAAAAAGACGGCGTTTACGATCATTGAGGCGATAATGTTCGGCGCCATCCTCGTTGCGGCCGGTATCGGCCTGTATAGCCTCGCGACTGGCATCATCTCCATATAGTGCGCTGTAGTTCCAGGACGGAGAGGCAGATCGCGCGCGCCGGCCAGAGGCTGGCGAACAGGGCCGGTGAGGCAGCCTTTACTCGCGCGTCGTTTGGCCGTCCACATCGACCCGCTCGGGACGCAACACGACCAGGGCGCCGTCTTGTTGCAGCGCCAAAGTGTGGATGTAAAAATAGGCATCGGCGTCGTTGGCCGCCTCCATCACAGGGGAGGGCGCCGAAATGATCGAAAGGCCGGCGCATTGTCCGATCCAGTCGATGTGGCGATGACCGTGCATCAGGACGGCGCGGCCTCCCAGGGCCTGGAGGCGCCGAATGAACCAGTTTCCATTCACCAAAGCCGTGCCGATCCGCTCAGATAGCATCTTTGCCATTTTGGGATACTCGATCACGTGGTGGTGAAGCGCAATAATCCAGGATGCTTGAGGATACTGAGCCGTCGCGATGTCAATTCCTCTCACCTGCTCCACAGGAATCATTCCGAGCGCATTGGTGAAGGAAAAATGAGTGTCCGCGTTCGAGTTCAACAAGATGATTCCAAGACCGTCATCTTGCTCCGGCGGCAGCACCATTGGGAAGACCATCGACCATAGTTCATCCAGGCTCCCCGAGAGTCGCGGCTTTCCAAGGTCGGCAAACCGAGCCATTTCCGCTCGGTGCGGTTTCAACGCCGCCGAGAGAGTGCCTGCCAGACAACGTCGGGGGTGGTCGATCAAGCGAACGCGTTCACCATGGAGGGCGTCCACGGCGGATAAAAACCGGAGTCGACGCAGCTTCCTGTTCGGACTTGTCGGGAGGTCGAGGCGAGCCGGATTCGCACGGTCGACGATATTGAGATCATGATTCCCCGGCAAGATAAGAAGCCGTTCGGCAATCCGTGGATAAGACGCCAATGCGTCGAAGATTTCCGACCACTCCGCCGAACGGCCCGCATCCGTGACATCGCCAGTGATGAGAATGGCGTCGAGAGGATCGTTCCGGTGGATGGAATCCGTCAAGGCGAGCAGCCTGTTAAAGCGCATATTTCCGCGCGGACCCGCTCGGCCACTTTCGATACGAAAACCGTAGCGTTCGCCCACGACATGGATGTCCGATAGATGGGCCACACGCCACGTCCGGACCACCTGCAGGTTCGCCGGGAACTCCCTGAAGTCGCGAGGCGGAGCCATGGTTGCGTCGGCCCAGGCCCAGATGACTGCAGCGCCAGCAAGATAGGCTGCCATGAGCACCGTGCTGTTGGCCAGCGCGACGGAAATCAACTGGCCCGGTGAGGCAAGATCGGTGAAATCGCCGAGCCAGCGCGATGTTGGCCAGGCAACGATTAATAGCATCGAAGCCAGGGCAAAGATGACGATGCCGGCGACCCCGGCGGTTCGGGCCCGCAGAACGGCAAGCTGAGAGCCTTCAATCCGCGATTGCAGAAGTGTTTCGGAGAGGTGCCTCAAGCCCTCCCGGAAAAACAAATATAGTGGTTCGACGGCAAGCGAATTCAACGACCAGAAGCTGCTTTCGGCGACACGAAGCAGGCTTCTGATGCCGAACAATCCAATTGCAAGGACGGTCACAAGAACCAGCGCAGGCCAAATGCCGAGGAGAGGGGACACGATTTTGCGTGAGACCATGCCCACCCACGCCGAAGCAACGAGTGGTGTCAGACCGAGGAGTAGACCTGGGAGGATGAAAAGAGCCGTGCACGACCAAATGAGCTTCGGAAAACTGATCTCAGCCAACATATTCCCCGCAAGCGAATACAGAGAACGAGCCTTGGTGCTTGACGCGTCATCTTCGACGTCTCCGAGACGAGGATCAATCACGGGGCTCATAACGGGCTTCTGATCACGACCATGGCTGCGCTACCTTCTCTCCGAAGTTATCAGGCCGATCCGGTCGCGCGCGCTTATCCCCGAGCTTGGCGGATGAGGCGTCGGCTGAGATCATCTCCCAGCCAGTCTTCGACATAAAGCCGAAGAACGGCGACGCGGCCGACCGCAAACAGAGGCAGCGCGAGTGCAATTCCCATCACGCCGAACAGGGATCCGCACAGGACGATGGCAACCAATGTCCATGCGGGAGACAATTGCGCTGCTTGACGCTGGATCAGAGGGCCGATCACATAGCCTTCGATAGATTGTATGGCGGTATAGATCCCAATTGCCCAAATTAGCTTTGAAAGACCAAGGGGCATGGCCACCAATGCGACCGGGATGCCGGCTACAATTGGGCCGAGATACGGGACGAAGTTTGACGCGCCGGCCTGCGCGCCAAGAAGAAAGGCACCTGGGATACCCAGCAAATAAAGCGCGAGCCAGACACAGGCGCCCATCAGCACGATCCTAATAAGTTGACCGACAAGCCAGGAGCGAAGAACGCTACCCATTTCATCCAGAACGGCAACCACGCGTTGCCGAGACGAAGGCCTCACCAACAGCACCAGGCCGTCGCGGTACACTCTGGGGTGCAAAGAGAAAAGAAGCCCCAGGAACATCACCACAAGCGTGTTGGCCAAGACGCTGGCCGTTGTTCCGACAGCGGTTTGGGCGTGACCGAACAGTTTGTCGTGATCGGGAAACCAGCGGGAGAGATCGCGGCTGCCCTCCGGACCGAACAAATCAACACCAACGGCCAGCATACGCTGTTGCAGGACCTCAAGCTGGGTATCCATCACGCGGATCAGGAGACTGGCCTGTTCGGGGATTTTCCGCGCACCCCACATGGCACCGACGACTATCAGTCCGGTCAGGATAAGAATCACCAGACTCAATCGCCAGATGCGGCCAATGGGCAAAACCTGGCTGAGTGCGCGAGCACAGCTGTCGAGAAAAGACGCAAGCAGAATGCCTGCGAATATGATGAGAAGGCTCGAAGACGTTCGCCATACGATCAGGATGCCGAGGGCGACGCCCAGTACTGTGAGGGCGTCGGCCAAGGTGAACCGCGGAACAGAATCCTCCGCTCTCGACGAGATCCCACCACGCGAGATGACTTCGGCCTCTTTGCCATGCTTTAGTTCAGTCACTTGGCCCTCGACGTCTGCTTCGTTTCGAGCGGTTGAATGCGATGCTCCGTGCTGCCTCGAGCCAAGTGAAGCGCAAGAGGGCCGGAGCTCCTTTGCGTCGCCCACTCATCGAGGGTCACTGCGCTCCTGCCATCCAGGCGGGGTTTGATGAGACGAATATATCTACGTTTCAAAGCCCGACCAATTTCGCACGGATCGCGTACCGCACCAGCTCGGCGGTCGATGAAACCCCAAGCTTGCGCATCGCCGAGGCGCGATGAGTTTCAACGGTCTTCACGCTGAGGTCCATGACGGCCCCTATGGATCTGTTGGTGTGTCCTTCCGCAATAAGTTGAACAACGTTATGTTCCCGGGAAGATAATTCGATCGCCGGCCTGTCCCTCTTGCTGAGTTGATAATCGTGGAGCAATTTCTCCAATACCAGACTGGAGAAATACGGACGATGTTCAAGAAGCGCCTCGACGGCCGCGATGAGATGGCCCCTTGCGTCTGATTTCAGCAGAAAGCCTCGTACTCCCGCCATGAGGACTTCAGCGAGAATCGCCTCGCTGTCATGCATTGTGAGAATGAGAACTTCCGTGCGCAGATGACTGGATCTAATTCGCCGGCTGACTTCGACCCCGGTCATAAGAGGCATTGAGTAATCGAGAATCGCTACATCCGGTTTCATTTCCTGAGTTCGCACAAATGCGTCCTTGCCGTTGACGGCTTCTCCGCTGACGGCCCAGTCCGCGCGGCTTTCGATGATCGCGCGAAGGCCGGATCTCACGACTTCATGATCGTCTGCAATCAGGATTCGCTTCACAGTGCTGTTTCCGTGGATCCGCTGGCCTCTGATCGACAATTACTTACTGCCCGACGGGTGATCTATTATAAGGGCTTATCCTCGTGGCGATCACCCCACAAAACCCTGAAGCTCCAGGGATGAATATCCCGAGTGATAGTCGGCGCTTGATCCAAGAATCTGCGAGGCTGCATGCGGACGTCCGTCCTGATTAACGCAGCCGGAGTTGGATCGAACCGTGCTTCCAATGTCCGAACTAAGCGGTTTCATGCCTCCAAGAGCTTGTTGCGAACGGCGTATCGGACCAAGCCAGCGGTCGAGCGTACGTTGAGCTTGCGCATGGCGGTAGCTCTGTGCGTTTCCGTAGTTTTGATGCTGAGGCTTAGCAGCGCACTGACTTCCTTGTTGCTGTACCCTTCGGCAATCAATCTGACGATCGTCTCCTCGCGCGGCGAGAGCAGTTGATGCCGGCCGCCATTGCCGCCCGCGATGCCCTTCAATTCGCTCGAAAGCGCGCTGGTGTAAAACGGCTTATGTTGCATCAACGACTCGACGGCAGCCAACAGCAACTTGTTCGCATCGGATTTCAGCAAAAAAGCGTAGGCGCCGGCTTGTACCGCCTGCAATGCCAACTCATGCGAGTCATGCATCGTGAAAATCAGTACTTCCGTCGCGAGTTGACGTTCCCTGATACGCCGTGTGACTTCTACGCCGGTCATGAAAGGCATCGAATAATCGACGATCGCCACGTCCGGCCGCATTTCGATGGCGGCAGCGAGGGCTTGATTGCCGTCGTGCGCCTCAGCAACGACCTCCCAGCCTGGACGCCCTTCCAGCAGGGCACGCAGCCCCGATCTCACCGTTTCATGATCATCAGCTACAAGAATCCGTTTCATGATCCTGCAAACTCCTGGCCGATAGCACTATCGCCGATCGTCGCGGCGGTTCGGATTTCTCCAAATTCCGACCGGCGGGCTCAATTTAGTAGTCTCGCGCACTGGATAGTGATGGCCTGGACGGTTGTGGGGTGGCTGTGGCGTGTGCGCCTCCCTTGGCGCAGGGTAGGGGAGCAGGGCACAGACCGTGGTGCCTCGGCGCAGTCCCGTCGAGGAATGGATTTCGAAGGTACCTCCCAACTGGCGCACCCTGCTTCTCATCCCCGGAATTCCAACACCAAACGAAACGGCCTTGGGTCCGGATTTTGCCTGACCGGTCGGAATCCCGCAGCCATCGTCAATTACACGGAGCCGAACATCATTCCTCCTGGCATCAATGGCGATCGTGACCTGTGTCGCGTGCGCATGCCGGAACACGTTTGTGAGCGCTTCTTGAACAATTCTGAGCAGCGAGCACTGCGTCTCGTAAGGAAATCTGCAGACCTCAGGAGTGATGTCGACAATGCTCCTCAATGAAGTGCGCGCCGAGAATCCGTTTGCGTATTGCTCGATTGTGCTCTTCAAGCCGTCGTTGAGCAGATCTTGGGGGTACAACAAATACGAGAAGGCACGAATTTCCTGAAGCGCCTGGTTAATTGAGGCGTCAATGTCGTCAAAGATTTGCTTTGCTGTGCCTGCATCGCCCGTCGCGTGCCTCAGCCGCAGCAGGTTCAAGCTCGCGGCAATCAAATGCTGGCATGTCGAATCGTGAAGGTCGGACGCGATCCGCTGCTGTATATCTTCCTGAAGCGATAGTAGGCGGACGGCAATATTTTCGTTCGCACGGATTGCCGCGCTTCTCTCTCTATCACCGGTAGTCCTGTCACCGGCGGTCGCGCTCTTCGCCCGAGCGAAACTTCGGCAAGATCCGTATCCGTCTGGGCTCGGCTTTGTTTCCTTCATTGTTTCCGCCAGACAATTGAGACAGGGGAAGGCTGCGTGATCTCCCTAAGGGCAATTGCTCATCGGTCGTCCTGACGAGATGAGTAGAAAACCCCCTCGCCGTCGAGTCAAGCGAAAGGATTGTGGCAACTACTGCGAGTAAGCTTCGGATTTAGCTAAAACAACGCGGCATTTCCGTGGGGTCCGGCATGCTGTTGGCCGCAGCATATCGATGCGGCGGAAGCCGCTCGGGAAGCCCCTAAGCAGTATTATCACTATAGCTGCGGTCAGTACATTTGCTGATAACGGAGGCGCTTTTCCAGGTCCAGACTGATCGCGGTGAATTGATGTATTTCGCCAGGCGACCGGACCACCTCGTAAGCAGGCCGATGATTTGGTGTTGGTCAATCTGGCGATGCCGCAGACCGAAACATTCGCGGCTCACCAAGGGTGGAACCATGCCTACAGGCGTCTGCCGGTCGGTTTTGAATGAAAATCGTGCAAACAGGCAAAATCGTGCAAACAGGTTCGCGTGCATAGCGGCCGCCGCGTTGTCGCTTGCGGCGTGTCAGCGAGAGCCCGAGCCCGCGGTTGCGGGAGCCCGCCCCGTCCGAACCACGACGATCGAGCGCAGCAAGGCTGGCGTGCCGCTCTCGTTTACCGGCCACGTCGAAGCGGAAGACGAAGTAGCATTGGCATTTCGTATTTCGGGCCGGCTCCTCAAGAACGACGGCAATCTCGGAGATCGGGTACAACCGGGGCAAGTGCTGGCGAAGCTCGAACCACAGAACGAGCTGAACACATTGCGGCAGGCGCAGGCGGGTCTGGCGGCCGCGCAGGGGCAGTTGACCCAGGCGCGCAATCATTTCGACCGTCAGGAGACGCTGCTTGGCCAGGGGTGGACGACCCGTGCCAATTTCGACGTTGCAACGCAGGCGCTACAAACCGCTCAATCACAAGTCGATGCAGCCGAGGCGCAGTTGAAGAGCGCACACGATCTGGTGAGCTTCACCGAACTCAAAGCGGACGCGCCCGGTGTCATCACGGGAATCGGTCCGAGCGCCGGGGAAGTTGTCCAGGCCGGGCAGATGATCGCCAGGCTCGCGCGCCAGGACGGCCGCGACGCGGTCTTCGATGTGCCGGCTCAATTGATTCGGTCGGCACCGACTGATCCGCAAATCACGGTGAGCTTGACGGATGACCCCACCGTAACGGCACGTGGGCGTGTCCGCGAGGTTGCAGCGCAAGCCAACGCAGTTACACGGACTTTTGAAGTCAAGGTCGGCCTGACTGATCCGCCGCCTGCGATGCGGCTTGGCGCCACGGTTACCGGACGCATGGAAACGGATGCCGTACCAATCATCGAAATTCCCGCGACGGCGCTGACGAAATCCAATCAGCAGCCCGCCGTCTGGATCGTCGATCCGTCAAGCCGTACGGTTTCAATACGAAATGTCGAGGTATTACGCTTCGAAGAGGCGCAGGTGGTCGTGTCGCAGGGGGTCGACACCGGAGAAATCGTCGTTACAGCAGGCGTGCAGGCTCTGCACCCCGGGCAAAAAGTCCGACTACTTGGGTCAGAGCAATGACCGGCTTCAATCTTTCTGAATGGGCGCTCAACCACCGTTCGCTCGTCGCTTACACGATGATTGTTGCCGTCATTTCCGGTGCTTTGTCTTATTCGCGGCTCGGCCGTAGCGAAGATCCATCCTTCATCATCAAGACGATGGTGGTCCAAGCCAGCTGGCCCGGGGCAACCGTGGAGGAGACCCTGAAGCAGGTCACGGAACGGCTCGAACGCACGCTGGAGGAGACGCCGCATCTGGATTTCCTGCGTAGTTTCACGCGCGCAGGCGTCACGACGATCTTCGTCAATCTGCAAGGCAGCGCGAGCGCGAAGGAAGTCGCCGACACCTGGTATCAGGTCCGCAAAAACATCGGCGATATGCGCCACACGCTGCCGGCGGGCGTCGTCGGTCCGGGCTTCAATGACGATTTCGGCGATACATTCGGAATCATCTACGGTTTCACCAGCGACGGATTTACCCTACGTGAGCTTCGGGATTACGTCGAAAATGTTCGCTCGAGGCTTCTTCTCGTTCCCGACGTATCGAAGATAGAACTGTTAGGAGCCCAGGACGAAAGGATTTTCGTCGAATTTTCGATGAAAGAGCTGGCGAGCCTTGGCATCGACCGTTCGGCGCTGATTTCAGCGCTACAAGCGCAGAACGTAATACGGCCGTCGGGCACGATCCAAACGGGGAGCGAAGATCTTTCGCTTCGGGTATCGGGCGCTTTTCAGTCCGAGCAGGATGTCGCCAATGTCAACTTCGTCGTTGGCGGACGGATACTCCGCCTCAGCGATATCGCGCAGGTACGGCGCGCTTACTCCGATCCTCCTCAACCCCAGTTTCGCGTCAATGGGGAACCCGCCATCGGCTTGGCCATCGCCATGCGCGACGGCGGCGATATTCTCGCGCTCGGCAGGAGCCTCAAGCGCGCTATGGCAAAGATCACCGCAGATCTGCCGATCGGCATCGAGCCGAAGCTCGTCGCGGACCAGGCCGTCACCGTTGAAGCCGCGATCTCCGAATTCATGACGTCGCTGTTGCAAGCGATCGGTATTATCCTGGTTGTGAGTTTCATCAGTCTTGGCATCCGACCGGGATTGATTATCGCGCTTTCCATTCCACTGACACTCGCAATTGTCTTCCCGATCATGAAAATGGCGGGAATCGATATGCAGCGCATATCGCTTGGAGCGCTTATCATAGCTCTGGCGTTGCTGGTTGATGATGCAATGACCACCACAGATGCCACGCTCAGCCGCCTGGCACTGGGTGACGGCAAGGTCGAGGCCGCGACATTTGCTTTCCGAACCTACGCGTTCGCCATGCTGGCGGGCACCCTGGTGACCATTGCCGGCTTCGTGCCGGTTGGCTTTGCGGCAAGCTCCGCGGGGGAATACACGTTTTCGCTCTTCGCGGTGGTCAGTATCGCACTGGTCGTGTCCTGGTTCGTTGCAGTCGTCTTTGCGCCGCTGTTGGGTATCCTGATTCTGAAACCGCCAGAGGCGGCGAATACCGCAACCCCCGGCAAAGTGTTTCTCTTTTATCGCGGTTTCCTGACTTTCGCCATGCGAGCGAAGTGGCTGACGATCGTACTCTCGCTGGCGCTGTTCGCAGGATCCATTCTGGCGCTCCCGCTCATTCCCCGGCAATTCTTCCCGTCGTCGGATCGCCCGGAGCTACTGGCCGACATAAGCCTCCCGCAGAACGCATCGATCTATGCCAGCGAAACGGCCGCGCAGAAGTTTGATGCGTTTCTCAAGGGGGATCCGGACGTAGCGCGGTGGAGCACTTATGTCGGACGCGGCGCAATTCGTTTCTACCTGCCGCTCGATGTTCAATTGCCAAACGACTTTTTCACCCAGTCGGTGATCGTTGCAAAGGACGTAGCGGCACGGGAACGGCTGCGCAAAAAACTGATAGAGTTTCTGGCCGACGAATTTCCGAGTGCGATCGCCCGGGTGTCGCCGCTTGAACTTGGGCCGCCGGTCGGTTGGCCGGTGCAGTATCGCGTCAGCGGTCCCGATGTCAGTGCGGTCCGGGAGATTGCGTTCAATCTGGCCCGGATCGTCGCGTCCAATCCCAAAATTGGAGATGTCGCTTACGATTGGATCGAGCCGGCACGCCAGGTGCGCATTCGCGTCGACCAGGATGAGGCGCGTTTGCTTGGCCTGAGTTCCCAGGCGGTGGGCGCCGTACTGAATGCGGTCCTCTCGGGTATCTCGGTGACCCAGGTGCGCGATGATATTTATCTGGTCGATGTCGTCGTACGAGCGACCGACGAACAGCGTGTCTCGCTTTCAAACCTACGCAGTCTGCAAGTCCCGGTGCCGGGAGGGCGGACAGTGCCGCTCAGTCAGTTTGCGACCTTCGAATACGAGCAGGTACAGCCATTGATATGGCGGCGCGACCTCGTGCCCACGCTGACCGTGCTGGCCGACATCGTTCCGGGGACTCTGCCGGAGACCGTGGTCACAGTACTTTCCCCGTCGGTAGAAACCCTGACAAAGACCCTTCCGGAATCGTACAGCATCGTTGTTGGCGGAACGGTGGAAGAGAGCAAAAAATCGCAGGCGTCTGTCATTGCCGTCGTGCCGATGATGCTCCTCATCATGTTCACCATCCTGATGGTCCAGCTTCAAAGCTTTCACAGGCTGTTTCTGGTCCTCAGCGTGGCACCTCTCGGGCTTATTGGCGTCGTCGCAGCGCTGCTGATATCTGGCAGACCGCTCGGGTTCGTTGCGATCCTCGGCATTCTGGCTCTGGTGGGCATGATCACAAAGAATGCCGTGATTCTGATAGGCCAGATCGATGCCGAGCGGGAGCAAGGCAAAACCGTCTGGGAATCAGCGATTGATGCGAGCAGTTCGCGCTTCCGCCCCATCATGCTGACGGCGGTTTCGACGGTGCTCGGAATGATTCCAATTGCACCAACCGTGTTCTGGGGACCGATGGCGTTTGCGATCATGGGCGGCCTGCTGGTCGCAACCATTCTGACGCTGATCTTTCTGCCCACGTTGTATGTTGTCTGGTTCAAAGGAACTGAGGGCTCGTCAGGGCCCTCCGTCGAGACCGGCATCGATGCCAAACGCGCGTTGCACCAGGCCGCATCCAGGCTCGATTCGGATCTTCAGAAAACATAACCAAGGACGGCTTTGCTTATTTGCCATCGGCTCGGCCAGCCCAATCTGATCCGCTATGAAGGTGCGGTTAAGGTGATTTCCCACCTTTGACCGGGTGATTACCCGATATTCGCGTTCACCCTGAACGTGCAGTCTGCGGATGCCATTTCCAATGCGGTTTCGTTGGAATTGCAGCCGGCCGGCTTTCGTCGGGGTCATCGCCGACCGACAGAGACACCCTCCGAGAGGAGGAACGTCGCTCCTGACCGGCACGGTTCTTCTGCAGACCATCGCGAGCGCGCAGGTTGGCTCCGGGCCGCGCATGGGAGGATTGGAAGGCGCGGCCATGAGCAAGGATGCAGACGAACAAAAGCTGCCGTTGACGACGCTGACCGCCATGGTGGTTGGTGGCATGGTCGGGGCCGGGGTGTTCTCGATACCGCGCAACTTCGCGCAGGCGACCGGCATTTACGGCGCGCTCATTGCCTGGGCTATCGCCGGAGCGGGCATGTTGATGCTGGCGTTCGTGTTTCAGACCCTGGCCAATCGAAAGCCGGATCTCGATGCGGGCGTCTATGCGTATGCGCGGGCCGGCTTCGGGCCTTACGTCGGCTTCTTCTCCGCTTTCGGTTACTGGGCGAGCGCCTGTGTCGGCAACGTATCGTACTGGATCCTCATCAAGTCCACGCTCGGCGCATTTCTTCCCGTTCTGGGACAAGGCAACACGGTCGTCGCAGTTGCGATTTCTTCCGCGGGTGTCTGGGCCTTTCATTTTCTCGTGCTACGCGGAGTCAGGGAAGCCGCAGCAATCAACAAGATCGTGACGATTGCCAAGGTCGTCCCGCTGCTGTTGTTCCTGGTGCTGACGATTTTCTTCCTCAAGCCGGATGTGTTCGTGGCCAATCTTTGGGGAGGCTCGGCTGGAGATTACGGGAACCTCTTCGAACAGGTGAAGTCGACGATGCTTGTGACCGTTTTCGTGTTCCTGGGCATTGAGGGTGCGAGCAATTATTCACGGCTCGCGCAAAGGCGCGAAGACGTAGGTATCGCCACGGTGAGCGGGTTCCTGGGTGTACTTGCCCTGTTCGCATCCGTGTCGATCCTGTCCTACGGTATCCTGCCGCGAACGGAACTCGCGCAACTCCGCCAGCCGTCAGTCGGTGGCGTTCTTGAGGCTGCGGTCGGTCATTGGGGTGCTGTGTTCATCGGCGCCGGGGTTATCGTTTCGGTACTAGG
Organism: Bradyrhizobium erythrophlei; assembly: GCF_900129505.1. Classification (NCBI taxonomy): domain Bacteria; kingdom Pseudomonadati; phylum Pseudomonadota; class Alphaproteobacteria; order Hyphomicrobiales; family Nitrobacteraceae; genus Bradyrhizobium; species Bradyrhizobium erythrophlei. Next base: position 5,557,046 of record NZ_LT670818.1, read on the forward strand.
CGCCTACCTGGCCTGGACCCTGATGGCCGCCGAGGTGCTGTCCGTTGCAGCGAAGCGGCAGGACATGCCGGCTTTCCTGGCGCATGAGAACGCCAATCAGGTGCCGTCGTCCGCGCTGCTGATGACCACCCTGCTGATTCAAGTGGTGCTCGTCGCCACATTGTTCTCCGACGATGCCTTCACTTTCGCCTTGTCGTTATGCAGCCACCTGTCGCTGATTCCCTACTTCCTCTCGGCTGCATTTGCATTGATGCTTGTGTTTCGGAAAGAGACTTACGAGAAGGATCCCGGCGACCTCGGCAAAGACGCCATCATCGCGATCCTGGCGACGGTCTACACGATCTTCCTGCTGTTTGCTGGCGGGACGAAGTTCCTGTTGCTCGGATTCATTATCTACGCGCCGGGGACAATCCTCTACTACATCACCCGGAAGGAACTGGGCAAACAACTCTTTACCCCCGCGGAATGGATATTGTTTGGCGTTGCAGTCGTGGGATGCCTTGTCGGCATCCACGGGCTCGTCACCGGTTACATCACGATTTAGTCCAATGCCTGGGAGTCCATCATGGCGAGTACAAAAGACGTCCAACTGGGTGTGCACTCCGAGGTTGGTCAGCTACGAAAGGTAATGGTCTGTGCGCCGGGCCTCGCTCACACCCGCCTGACGCCGTCCAATTGCGATCAGTTGCTGTTCGATGATGTCCTGTGGGTGGATAACGCCAAGCGCGACCACTTCGACTTCGTCACCAAGATGCGCGACAGGGGAATTGAAGTGCTGGATATGCACAACCTGCTCGCCGAAACAGTGGCGGTGCCTGAAGGCAAGAAGTGGATTCTCGACAACCAGGTCGTGCCAAATCAAGTAGGGTTAGGCTTCATCGACGAATTGAAAAGCTATCTTTCCGGCCTCGTCGACCGGAAACTAGCGGAAACGCTGATCGGCGGTCTTTCGACACATGACTTTCCGGAAACGCATGGCGGCGCAGCACTCAAGATGGTCAAGGAGGCGGCAGGTGCGACCGAGTATCTGCTGCCACCGCTGCCCAATACCTTGTATACACGCGACACGACGTGTTGGATCTATGGCGGCGTGACACTCAACGCGCTCTATTGGCCGGCGCGACACGAGGAAACGATCCTCACCACGGCGATCTACAAGTTCCATCCTGATTTCGCAGGTAAGGTCAACGTTTGGTGGGGCGATCCCACGCAGGATCATGGACTAGCCACGCTGGAAGGTGGCGACGTGATGCCCATTGGCAAGGGTGTCGTTCTCATTGGTATGAGCGAACGCACCTCTCGCCAGGCTATCAGCCAGCTCGCGGCGACGCTATTCAAGAAAAAGGCGGCAGAACGCGTGATCGTCGCGGCCATGCCCAAGATACGCGCCGCCATGCACCTCGACACCGTGTTTACTTTCGCTGACCGCGATTGCGTGCTCCTCGCGCCCGACTTTATGAAGCAGACACGCACATTTTCGTATCGCCCAAGCAATGAACCGAGCGGCGTCGAGTTGCATCGCGAGGAAAAGCCTTTTGTCAGCGTTGTTGAGGAAGCGCTTGGGCTGAAGAAACTTCGCGTTGTTGAGGCCGGTGGCACCGACTACCAACGCGAGCGGACGCAATGGGACAGTGGTGCCAACCTTGTTTGCGCGTCGCCAGGTGTCGTGTACGCCTATGATCGCAACACCTATACCAACACGCTCCTGCGCAAGGAAGGCATCGAAGTCATAACTATCGTCGGCGCAGAACTGGGTCGCGGGCGCGGAGGTGGACACTGCATGACCTGCCCGATTAGCCGCGATGCGGCGGACTACTGAGGTTGGGTTGATAATTGACCGGCTGGACAGCGATGACATGGCGGTCACTTCGTCTGCTGCGGGACACGGAGATTCCTGACTATGACGAAGTTCCCGTTTAAGCTGACTTTCGTTCCCTCATTCGCACCTCGACCAGATCTACCAATCGGTGGCATCTCCGGTGACCCGCGCAGGCGCGCGAAGCATGACGAAGTTTGCGAACAGCCGGTTGAAAAAGGGTTCCGCCCGGGACGACCGCTGGGGATGTGATTTGTTTGCAACGCAACCTGGCGAATTTGGTCATGAGTCGCCCTTATTGTTTGACAGGCGACTCGCTGGGCGTAACGTAAACAAACCTCGGCAACCACTGGTGGTTCCAATGCGGGGATCTAGAGGTCTGCTACCGATTTTGGGGTTGTTCTGCGCGAGCGGGGCGTTTGCCGCTGACTTGGATCTGACCGAGGCCAAGGGCATCCCTTACACGGCGATGACCCCGACCTGGAGCGTCGTTGGATCGTTGTCGCCAACCTATACCGACAACGCTCTCTTCAGCCGTGATGACCGGCGCCGAGATGTCTTTTATGAGCCCGACGTAAGTGCGAGGCTGGACGGAAATTTGTCTCCCGACCTGTCCTACCGTCTCTACGCCAGAGCGCAATTCGAATCATTTGCAACAGAGCATGACGGCAATGCCGCGATCGCTCGTCTGGGAGCGCGACTAACAGAAAATCTCAACGGCTGGAGAATAACCGGTATCTACGAAAACCGGTATGACTACGACGGTATCTTTCGCGATCTAGCATTCATCTCTAACGACGTGAGCGGTTCGGTATCGCGCGACTTCACCTTTGGCAGGGTGACGTTATCGCCGCTGGTCCTGCTGACTTACCGGTTCTCTGATCTCGCCGAGGCCCGGCGCTGGAGGCTCGATGGGTTGGTCGGCATCGAGGTGCACCTTGATTCGAAGTGGTCCGTCGTCAGCACGCCGTTCATCGAAGCGTTTTGGTTCACCGACGGCCTGAACAGGGGCCGGCAAGATCAAATCTATTCCACATCTCTTGGGTTGAAATACAATATCAGCAGCAACGTTTCCCTTACTACCAGCACCATCTATGAAGTGCGATCATCGAACGTGGCCGTTCGTCGCTACACCGATTTCCAGATCGGTCCCAGGCTCGACTTCGCCTTTTGAATTGCCAGCAACAGGAAATGCAAATGAAAACGTTGAGTGTTGTGATTGGCGCCCTAGCGTTGTTGTGCTTGGCGTCCCCCGTTACGGCGGATCCCCGTGATTCCGTCGACCGTGGTGACAGACTGGACAGAGATGCCATCCGGGACGATGTCCGTATCAACCGCCTCAAGGTGCCCCAGCATCCCTTGTCCGCCGAACAGCCGCAGGTGCAGCAGGAACCCACCGCGACTTCCAGGGCGAAGCAAAAAAAATCAAGGAAAGACGGAGAAGTTCATTAGCTCGGCGGCCGTTGTGCTCGTCTGATGCCGTCAGCATGTGACAAGCGCCGTCGCGAAGCAACCGCAGGCCGGTAGCGATAATCGCGCAATGGGGCCAGGCAAGCGTTCGGAGTCGATCGTGAGCGCTCCAGGAGCCGAAGTTCGAAATGTTGGCGCGCCAAGCATGCTTGCGAGTGCGCTGTCCCGGGCTGTCGCATTTTTTAGTCTCTGGCTGCTGTTAACCTCTGCCGCCCCCGCCGATCTTGTGGCCGGATTACTGGCTGCTGTTGCGGCAAGCTGGGTAAGTCTACGATTGATGCCCGCGGAGCAGGGGGGTCTGCGTCCCGTTTCCTTCGTCAAATTTCTGTTGCACTTTCTGCGCCAGTCGATCGGTGCCGGGACGGAGGTCGCGTTGCTGGCGCTTCATCCTCGGCTGTCGTTGCGCGCCGGCTTTGTGATCTATCAGCCTCACCTTCCGCCCGGCACGAGGAGAAATGTGTTCTGCGCCATTACGAGCTTGATGCCGGGCACACTTCCTTGCGGTTCGGCCGATGACAACGGGCTTACCATCCATTGCCTTGACGTGACGCAGCCGGTGCTCGAGCAATTGTCTGCGGAGGAAAGGTTATGCATCCAAACACTCGGGGAGGGACCAAGGGATGGATAGTTTCCTGTTGCTCGTCGCCAGCTTCGTTTTCGTGATGGTCGCAAGCGGTTTGATCATAATTCTTCAGCGGCCAGGCGAGGTTGACCGCCTCATGGCAGCGCAGTTGCTGGGCACCGGCGGCGTGGCCATACTTCTAATACTGGCCATTGCGACGAAGGTCGCAGCAATCGTGGATGTTGCATTGATGCTAGCCCTGTTTGCCGCATTCGCGGCGGTCGCGTTCGTCCGGGACCTATCCGATCCACAGAATACCGCGCAAAGGCAATGAGCGACACATGGACCTCGTGCTTGACTTATTCACCATTTTCACCCTCTCGGCGGGAGCGCTGTTCTTCCTGGCCGGGACGTGCGGCTTGATCCGCTTCCCGAACCCGCTGACACGTCTGCACGCATTGACCAAGGTGGACAATCTCGGTCTCGGTCTTGTGGTTCTGGGATTGTTGCCACAGGCGGATGGGCCGGTCGGCGCTTTGAAGCTGGTGAGTATCTGGCTACTCGTCCAATTGTCGGGCGCTATTGTGACACAGCTCATCGCAGGTGCCGTTCGAGAACGGGGACCACGTGAATGACAATCCTGTTTTTCACCGATGTTGGTCTTGTCGTGCTGGTCTTGGCGATCGGCGCTTCGACGATCTTTGCCCGAAAAGCGTTTGACGCCACTATCGCGTTCGTCGTCTATGGATTGCTGCTGGCCATTGTCTGGGTCAGGCTCGCCGCAATCGACGTAGCGCTGACGGAGGCGGCAATCGGTGGCGGAATGACCGGAATGTTGCTGCTGGGTGCGGTCGCGCGCTCGCGCTCTGCCGAACCCGACAACAGCCGGATCGGTCTGCCAGTTCGACTGGCAGCAGCTTTTTTCTGTGCACTGGTCGGGGCCGGCCTCGCAGGGGCGCTGCTGCTGCCGCCCAAGGTCATCCCCACGCTCGCACCGGCGGTGATGGAAAACCTGGTCCATACCGGGCTCGGGAATCCAGTCGCCGGCGTTCTGTTCGCTTACCGTGCGCTCGACACGATGCTCGAGAAGGTGGTTCTGCTGCTCGCCTTGCTTGGTGTGTGGTCGCTGACGCCGAATCATGCGTGGAACGGGATACCCGGTCTGCGTGTCTATGAATGGCCAAACAGCACGCTGAGGTTTCTTGCTCAACTCTTGCCGCCGGTGGGAATGGTGGTGGGAATTTATATGTGCTGGGTCGGAGCGAACGACCCCGGAGGCGCCTTTCAAGGTGGCACCATACTCGCCGCGATGTGGCTCCTCGTTATCATCGCGCGCCTGAAGGAAGCGCCTTCAATCGGGCAACCCTGGTTGCGCTTTGGGCTCGTCCTTGGACCGATCGTCTTCCTCGCGGTCGGGCTTGCCGGGGTCGTGCTGGCCAATGCCTTTCTCGCTTATCCGCCGGGCTATGCCAAACCATTGATTGTCGCGATTGAAGTCGCACTGACGGTCTCGATCGCCGGCGCACTCGCCATGTTGGCCGCAGGCCCGCCGAAACAGGTGCAACAATGAGTGACGCAACGTTGTTCGGGTTATGCGGTTCAGCGCTGGCAAGCCTCGGGCTGTACGGGCTCGTCACAAATCCCGAGCCGTTGCGAAAGATACTTGCGTTCAATCTGCTGGGCAGCGGGGTTTTTCTGATATTTGGCTACATATCCGGAAGGGCCGCAGCGGCTGGATTTCCGGGCGATCCGGTCCCTCAGGCGATGGTCATTACCGCAATCGTTGTCGCGTTCGCGGCAACGGCGTTGGCTGTCGCTTTGGTACTGCGCCTTCTGGAGGAAGCAGGCCGCGCGACGCTCGGCTCGGACATTCCCGTAAGCGCAAGTACGGACAGAGACAACTCCTGACCGCGGACGAAATAGCTTGCCCGACGCGACAACGAGCGGTGGATACCTCCTTATTCTGGCGATCGTATTGCCGGTTGCGGCAGTCCTATCGTCGCTGGTCGTCGGCGGTCGGCAGGTTGAACGGGTTGCGTTGATCGTTCTCCCCTGCAACCTCATCGTGGCTTCCGTCATCTTTGCTGATTTGTGGCAGAGCGGCCGTCCGCTGGTTTACGTCGTGGGAGACTGGCAAGCCCCGCTCGGCATTACGTTGCGCGCGGACGGACTTTCGGCGGCGATGATGGTAACGATGGCCGTCGTCATCTGCGCAATCGGCATATTTGCGCACGCCGACTTCGATAGCCGCGCCCAGCCCTTCGAGACACGTGCGCCATTCGTGTTCTGGATACTGCTGATGGCGATCGGGTGCGCGATGAATTTGATTTTCCTGGGCGGAGATCTGTTCACGTTGTACGTCGCGCTGGAGCTGTTGACCTTTGCCGCGGTACCGCTCGTCTGCCTCGATGGCCGCGTGGAGACATTGCAGGCCGCGCTGCGATATCTGCTCTTTGCCCTGCTCGGCTCCATTCTGTATCTGGTTGGAACGGCATTGCTGTACGGCAGTTATGCGACCCTGGACATCGTTCTGCTGTCTCAACGCGTTCATATGGAGACCGCGACGCTCATCGCTGCAGTGCTGATGACTGTTGGGCTCTTCGCCAAAACCGCACTGTTCCCGCTTCACCTTTGGCTTCCGCCGGCCCATGCCGGTGCTCCGGCGTCCGCAAGCGCCGTTCTTTCCGCGGTCGTAGTGAAGGGGTCATTTTTGCTCGTCGTCCGGCTTTGGTTCGGCGTGATGCCAGGCATGCTCGGTTTCGCCGGCGCGCAACTCGTCGGTGCCATGGGCGCAGGTGCGATTGTATTCGGCAGTGTCGTCGCGCTGCAGCAGAAGCGACTTAAACTCCTGGTCGCCTATTCCACGGTCGCGCAGATCGGCTACCTTTTCCTGATGTTTCCTCTCGCTTTCGACCCGGTCTCAACGCAACTTCAAAGTAACGAGGCTCTAACCGGCGGCATGCTTCTGGCGATATCGCATGCGACGGCGAAAGCCGCCATGTTCATGGCGGCCGGACTTATCTACGCTGCGCTCGGACATGATCGCGTCGCTGAGCTCGCAGGAGCCGCGCGCGCGCTTCCGATGACGATATTTGCGTTCGCGCTTGGTGGGGTGTGCCTGATCGGCTTGCCGCCGAGTGGCGGCTTTTTGGCGAAGTGGCTGTTGTTGGACGCGGCAGTCGCAAGCGGCGGATGGCCATGGGCGCTGGTGGTGCTTGTGGGGGGCTTATTCACAAGCGGGTACATGTTCATCGTTCTTTCTCGTGCCTACCGATCCCCATGCGAACCGCTGAAGCTGCGCGTAGCCGTGCCGAAGTATCGAGAGGCGGCAGTGCTGACATTGGCCGTGTTCTCATTGTTGCTGGGCCTCGTCGTGCTCGGCCCGGTTGATGTGTTGCAGGTTCGCTCTGGGGCAATGATGGCAGCACTGCGATGATGGATTCACGGATCTTTCTGGCGGGGGCGTTCGTGGTTCCGCTCGGAATGCTGCTGGCATGCGTCTGGCCAAGGGCGCTGGACAGAATGCTCTTTTGCCTGCCGTTCGCCCCGATGCCCGCGCTTGCCGCCGTATTTATTGTAGCGGACGATTCTCAGCTACTGATGGGTTCAACGCGCCTGCACCTGAGTTTCGCCCTCGACCTTCCTGGGGCTCTGCTGCTTGGGGCTGCGGCGCTGTTGTGGATCGCATCAGGTGCTTACGCCCAGCCCTATCTTAGATCCCGGCCCAACCAGGGACGATTCGTTGTGTGCTGGCTGATGACGCTGACAGGCTGTATCGGCGTATTTCTGGCAGCCGACATGGTGGGCTTTTATTTCCTTCTTGCGCTGATGACGCTCGGAGCCTGTGGTCTCGTCATCTACCGCGAAACGCCTCGCGCGTGGCGCGCCGGCGCGATCTATATCGGGCTCGGGCTGCTGGCGGAATCATTGCTGCTCACGGCATTTGTGATGCTGGCCGCACAAATCCCGGGTGATAGTCTGTTGATCCGCGACGCCGCTGCAGCGTTGCCGATCTCGCCTCATCGTGACCTGATACTTGCGTTGTTGATAGCCGGCTTCGGCATGAAGGCGGGTCTCGTACCATTTCATTTTTGGATGCCACTGGCGTACCGAGCGGCGCCGACGCCGGCCTCCGCGGTGTTGAGTGGTGCGGTTGTCAAAGCAAGCGTTCTTGGAATGATCCGCTTTCTGCCGTTCGAATCTGCGATAGCCGGCTGGGGTACGGTGCTTGCTGCCGCTGGGCTCTTCTCCGCCATCTACGGCGTTGTCATCGGGATCACGCAGCGCAATCCCAAAGTCGTGCTGGCGTATTCGAGCGTGAGCCAGATGGGCTTCATGGTGGCGGTCCTTGGCATGGGAATGATCGCAGGTGATGGCCGCGCGGCGCTGGCAACCGCCTTCTATGCTACGAACCACATTCTGGTCAAAGGTGCGCTGTTCCTCTCCGTGGGTGTGATCGCCGCAACGGGAAGAAAATATTTGTGGCCGACGCTCTTGCCGACGGCGCTAATTGCCTTTGGCCTTGGCGGGTTGCCGCTTACTGGCGGCGGCTTGGCGAAACTCGTGGTCGACGGTCCGCTGGGCGACGGCACTGCAAACAAGATTGCAACTGTTTCCGCAGTCGGCACGACGGTGCTGATGCTGCAATTCTTGCGCAGCTTACGGAACAGCATGTCACATGATCCGGAGGCGAAAGCGGCCGCAGCGCTCGTCGTGCCCTGGCTGGCGATCGCCGCGGGATCGATCATCATGCCCTGGACCCTTCTTATGGCGATCCCGCGCGGGACGCTGCCCGACCCGCTTGCGCCGGCGATGGTCTGGAAAGCGCTTTGGCCGGTTTTGGTCGGCGCTGCACTGGCGATCGCGCTATGGCAGCGGGCGCGTTGGCTAGAGCGCATGCCTCAAGGAGAGATCATGGTGGCGGAAAGCCGCACGGCGAAGGGAGCGGCTGCGTGCGGCAGCGCAGTGGAGCGAATGGACAGAGCTCTTCGGTCCTGGCCGGTGGCCGGCGTATCGCTGCTTATTCTGGTGATAGCTTTAGGGGCGGCCGTCTTGGTGCGGTAGAGAGTCGTTCGCAGATCGGGAAATTTGAGCGCAATACCGCGGAAGTGCGAAGCGGCCGCGCCAGTGTAAGCACGTCATCATGCGCTTCTGACGACGAGAAGGCTCTTGGCCGGGTTCCGAATGCTTGTTGCTCTGAAAGAGCTCCCGCCCCCGGCCGAAGTCGGAGGCGGGAGCAAGTCTGGGAGGAGCCGCGGAAGGGCATCGGGCTAGGCGCGACCACGAATCTATCGAGCACCCTCTGTGATGAGACTCGCGACTGCGCCGTATATCGTCCTTGGACGTCGGTGTCGTCCGTCGTTATCAAGGTATCGCTTTCGGTGCAGTCCCAGGGCAGCTCGACGCTTCAGCGCCGGCCGCAAGCCTGACGTCACCTGTCGCGGCTCTCCGAATTAACGTCCGGCCGTCTCGTCGAACAATCGGGTTATTCATCCCGGCATTTCAGGGTAATTCCGGATCAACTTTCGCGTGCCTGGCGCTAGGTTATGTGTGCAGCATTGCAGGTGCGCAGCGGTAACATCCCGCCGCCTTGGCGTTAGGTGCCAAGCATTTCGATCGGCGTATCACGTCGGACAACCTTGGAGCCGTTATCGGTCGAAGCCCAAATCGGATGAATTGGGCGTCAGGGGCAACGAGCGCTGCTCCGAGATCGATCGAAGCGGTGCTGCACGAATTTCGCTTTTGACTCGTAGCGGACGGATACAACTCGGAAAAAGGAAAACGATCGTGCTGTTTCAAGGCGGATTCACATTCACCAATTTCGTGGCCGACGCATTCGCGGTGTTTATGTTGGTCTTGTGGTTTTGGTTGTTCATAACCGTCGCCGGCGATCTCTTTCGCCGCGATGACGTCTCGGGAATTGGCAAGGTGTGTTGGGTAATCCTGCTTATCATCCTGCCTTACGTCGGCATTTTCGCATATCTGCTGACGCAAGGGCGGGGCATGGCGGGGAGGGATCAGGCGCGAGCCAGGCAGATCCAGGAAGATTTACGCAAGACCTTCGGCTTCAGCGTGGCCGACGAGATCGAGAAATTGAATCGATTGAAATCGGCTGGATCGATTTCGGCGGAGGAATACGGGCGCCTCAGAGCACGCCTGGTACAGTAACAACATCTGACTCTTGACGTGCCGGATATCGCTCTGGTCGACAGCAGCGTTTGGGCTGCAAGCCCGCGAACGCCCGCTAAGGCCTGCGTTTCCACCGTACCGGGAGGGCGGAGGCTGTGGCGATCGGCTCCTGTTTGTCAGGATTGCCATGCTCATTTCGGAGTCGGGCGTCAGGATGGACCGGCAAGTTGCCGAGGGTTTTCCCCGATGGCGCAGGTTGCAAAAAAAGCGTTTCATCAAAGCTGCTGCCGATGATCGTTATCGGCCGCCCAATTCCATTCTCAGCGCGCGAGGAGTAATCGTATGTCCGATCTTATTGCGATCGTTTATCCGTCGGAAGCCAAAGCCGAGGATGTCCGTCAACGACTGTTGAAAATGCAGAAGGAGTATCTGATCAAGGTTAGCGACGCTGTGATCGCCGTAAAAACGGAAGCGGGGCCGGTCAAGTTGAATCAGCTTGTCAATACGGCGGCCATGGGCGCTGCCTCGGGCAGCTTTTGGGGGCTCCTGATAGGTGTCCTCTTCCTAAATCCCATAATTGGCGTGGCGCTGGGTGCAGCGTCCGGCGCCCTTGGCGGGGCGCTGACAGACTACGGCATCAATGATGCCTTCATGAAGGAACTTTCGGAAAACCTTCAGCCCGGTAATGCAGCGCTTTTCGTGCTGATCCATGAAATGACCGCGGACAAGGTGCTCAAGGGAATTCAGGACGCCGGCGGCACTGTCCTGAAAACATCGCTCAACGACTCCAAGGAACAGGCTCTTCGCGACGCGCTTGCAAAAGCGACGTCGGCAGCGCCCGAAGCTGCAAGTCCGGCCTAACGCGCGCGAGCGCGCTTCCGGACCAAGTTGGGCAACGAGGCCAATGGACGATGACCAGGTTTCATCGCTGCTTGCCTTCTTCCCGTCTGGATTACAAGGCCAGCGCCGCCTTGCCCCTCAGCCGTTTACTTCGGAGCGAAACTGAACACTTTCATGGCTTGGTACACGCCGATGACGCATTTGTCAGAAACTGCCTCGCCGATCCGAAGGCAATTAGAAGATGCGCTCCGACACGCGCGCCAACTGCCGGTCGGCCCAAATCGAAACGATCTGAGGCAATTGGCGAAAGGCCTTCGCTGGCTTGAGAAGCATGGCCGTGATGAACGAGTAAGAAGGTTGGTACGCTCGCAGACGAGAAATCGACGCCCGGACCATTGCAACCAGGCAGAGGTGTTCACTGCTGATCAAGAAACTCTTCGCCATCAGGGTCCGGACTTGGAAGAACGCGGTAACGGCGATCGAAAAGGCCCGTGCCATGCCGCACGGTCCGGACTGGAGCAAGACCGTGCGCCGGGCGCTCACTCTTCGGAACGCGGCTGACTTGCTCACCATTGTTTTCCCGAGGCTAAAAAGGGCTGCCAAGGCTCTGAATGGAGCGAAGTCACCGGGGCTCGGCCCGAAGGCCTCGATGCACGTTTCTTTCTCACGGTAGCCACACATCCCCGAAGCCGTGTGCGTTCCGCACAATCGCGCATCTCGCCGCGCGCAACTTTCCATGGGACATGGTCGCCGAATCCACGATCGGCGCGTTGGGGGGCCTAGTCGTGCGTCAAGCGCAGCGCGACGTTGCTTCTGTCCTTGATGGCCTTTCTAATCGCTTGTTCGACGCCGGTGGAATCAAAGCGATTGAGGTCTTAATGAGTGATCGCAGATGCTGTCACGGCGCATTTGACGACGGCAGTTTCAATGGAGAATGGGTCCCAGATGCGCAGTTCAAAATGCAGGATGCTTACCTGCAGTCCGGCCCGCGTTAGATTTAGATGATGTGTCCATGGCGCGCCTCCTCCTGTCAATCGGCGTTCAAAGTTGACCACGGGTCGTATCGTTGCCGAGGATAGTGCAGCAGGGCTAGTGAAGAACCCGGATTTGCTGCGTGCCTATCTCGCCGTCTGCTGGCTGATATCGAAGACCGACGGTTCGACCCAGATCTTTGCGCGCGAAGAATTCCAACGGCTCAATCGAGGCGTGGGCGCTGCGAAGCCAAAAGTTCCGATTGCCGGGCAGGTTGCCGCTTTCTGTGGCCACTAAGGCGCATGATCCTCCGAAGGGGCTGATACTCGGGAGGTCGTGCTCCAAATCGGACAGAGGTGAACTCGTCCTTTAGGAGGCGAACGTCAGACTCGCTCGGCTGACCATGGAGAGGCTGACTATGTTCGCCAAATCGGCACAGCCGTATCCGACCCATTGTGAAAGTGATTGGCTTTAAGGGCGAGCGCCATAAACCTTCGTATCGTTTCCGTGACGCCTTTGGATGCCGGACGATTACCTACGTGCAATTGAGCCGCTGACCGCGATCGTCTTAGGCTGTACGGGTTGGAAGAGCGCACAGGCTCATGAAGTGCGATGGTAAAAAGGATGATCGACGAACAGCGACGATAATACCAAGAGGAGATTGCAATGCCAAACTGCTCCGAAAGTCTAAGATCTGGCAGAGCCGCGCGGTGCGCGGTTTGCGATGGTAAGTTTGGTCTCGTCCGGCACTACTCGTGGCGAACCCCGCTTTGTTCCAGGAAGTGCGTCGATCGCTTCAGAGCTCGCAGGGAAAGTGACCGCAATTGGGTGGGTTGGCTCCAAATCGCCTTCGACCAGTTGCCAGAGAACCGCGCGAGGGCTCTATGACGGTCCAGATCTCACAAAGGGGCAAGGAATATCTGGAGACAGCACGGACTTTGCTCCGCGCTGCCCAAACCATGACCGACTCAGCGATTGCGGGTCAGCTTAGGGCCCTTGCCGACGACTACCAGCAGCGCGCTGAGAGAGCGTCGCACGTTGATGCGGCCAAAGCATCCGCGCGATCGGCTGCTAGCGCTGAACGCGAATGGACCTGATGGGGGGCTTCACAGCCTCCCTGCGGAAGGAATGCCTGGTGACGTTGGGATACCGGGCGCGGCCCAGTCACGAGCTTTTTATCCATTCGTTACCGCCTGCGGAGCTTCAAAGTTGGAGGTGAGATACTAAGTCAGGATGGGATGATTGTCGTCATCTAATGGCGGCCTTGTTCTCCGACCGTGGACTCGTTCTCTAACTAGAGCTTGGAGCGAATATGGGCGAAGTTATCCGTTTTGTGCCAAAGTCCGAGCGCGAGCGAGCTCGCCTAATTCGAGAGGCCCGCGCGGTATACGACAGCATCTTCCCGCAGGCTGATCCAGTCAGCGAGCAGCGGGGCGAGGCACCGATAAGTCATAGGGTCATCGGGGTTCTCCTGTCGTGATCAAGATCATCGCTGTGCTCTGCAGTCTCTCCTCGCCGGCAAATTGTCACGAGCAGACCGTCACCACCTCGGACTTCGCTGACGTTTCGATGCAGTCCTGCCTGATGGGCGCGCCGCAGCTCGCCGAGTGGATGAAGCAGCATCCGGCCGAGCGCCTGGCAGCATGGCGCTGCGTGATTGGCAAACGGGATGGCAGGGGAGCCTAGGGTGAAAGCAGCTTTCCTCGCGGGAGTTCGCGGCCAGTCGGGTCGGCGTGTTCTTCGATCCAGATAGTGCATGCGACGCTTAGAAAGCGGCAGCGAACGAAAGTCTTCGCGTGTCGCTGGGGAAACGCGGCTTTTTTGTCGTGCATGGCACCATGCATGAAAGTATCATCCTGCGATCCGCTAAATCGCACGTTTTCTGGCTCTATCGCTGCCAAAACTACGATCGGGCCCGTCCAACCCTGGCCGCCGGAAGTGCCGCACGCTACTTTGTGTCTGACCTTGAAAAGGTGACACGTGTTTCTGCGGTAGGTGCACAAGCTCGTCTGGTCCTGCGACGCTGCGCCAAGGAAGGAGCGACGCAATCGAGGACGAGCAAGCCATTTCATCTAAGCGCTTGAAACGAAAGGAAAACGCTTTAGCTCTAAGTCTCTGATCAATTATCGGTCCAACGATTAACTGTTCCAGGCGTGACGATAAAGCGGAATACCATTAATATGTTAGCGCCTCGATTTTCCATTGCCCCGATGATGGATTGGACCGGGAGATCTCAAAAAGCAAAAGTACAATCAGTACTTAAGAGCGGTCGTCGCTCGCCGTGCAGTACCGAACGCAGTACCGCTCCATTGAGATGAGTGCCATGTAGCGAACAAAATTCGGCTTCCTGCTGCGCTCGGCGGCTGCAGAGCGCGCGATTGCATCTCCGGCCCTCATACGCTTGTCGCAACTTCATCCTGAAGATTGGCAGAGACGTTGCAGGCTCAGCCGGCGTGGGTTGGTAGCGGATCCCGCTACGCCATCCCACTAACCTCTATCCCAAACTACGATTTTTCGCGATTTTGCGCGCCTGATGGCAGCGTCTAACAGCGCGTTAGATTTTGTGCAATGAGCGGTTATGGAATGCTTGCGGCCCCCCGCTCGGCCACATCGCCACGCGCGGCATCAATGGTCGTTCAGATGGCGAGAAAGTCTGCTCGTTAGGCAACATCGTAATCTACCAGGGACGATTGGCACGTGATCCAGAGATCGCTTTACTGCCGAGCGGCCGTCGGCGGTTCGACGGACCGCGTGAAGCCGCTTCTTTCAATTTCAAGACAAGAACCGGAGTTCTGCTCGGGGGGACGATGCCTAGTGATTGCAGCGATCGCCAGTCGATCTGTAGTTCCTGCAAAACAAAGGTGTCTTTCAATGAGCAAACAAGATGATAACAAGGCCGTCGTTGGTCGTTGGTTCACGGAATTCTGGGGCAAGACCGTCAATCTTGGTGTCATCGACGAGATCGCCGCCCCCGAAATGCTGCTGAAATATTCGCTGCATGAGCCCCGGCGCGGCCGCGCCGACATCAAGGCGTTCATGACCGGCTTCCGCGCGGCGTTTCCCGATCTGAACTTCTGGGGCACCGCGGATCTGATCGCCGAAGGCGACTATGTCGTGGGTCAATGGGAAGGCGGCGGCACCCACACCGGCCCGGCATTCAACGATTTCCTGATCGGCGGCCTTCCGGCTGCGACCGGCCGCAAGATGCACTTCACGGGCACCACGGTGCTCAAGGTCGTCGACGGCAAGATCGTCGAGGAGATCGGTCTCGATGACGGCGTCACCGCGCTGACCCAGCTCGGGTTGCTTAAGGCGGCGGCCTGATCGGAACGCATCCGTACCATCAGTATGTCCGATGTCTTTGAGCGAGGCTCGCACGTCGTGCGAGCCTCGTCTGCTTTTGCAGCGGCAAGAACCAGCATCTCGGCGAGCGATGTTGGATTGCATCGCAGGAAGCGGAGCGTGCCGCTGCCATCGTCACGGTAGCGTCTGCCACGCTGAAGTCCCGATGAGAACAGGACCACTCACATGATCCGCATTGGTTACGCGCCGGGCGCATACGATCTCTTTCACATCGGCCATCTCAATTTGCTCCGTCGCGCCAGGGAGCACTGCGAATATCTGATCGCTGGCGTCGTGGCAGACGAAGTGCTGATCCGGCACAAGGGGGTGGCGCCGGTGATTCCCCTCGCCGAACGGCTCGAGATCGTCCGCAACGTTCGTTTCGTCGACGCCGCGGTCCCAGCACTGACGAACGACAAGGTCGACATCTGGAAGGATCTTCGCTTCAATGTTCTGTTCAAGGGAAACGACTGGCAGGGCACCGAAAAGGGCAACAAGCTCGAGCGCGACTTCGCGGCGCTCGGCGTCGAGGTCGTCTACTTTCCCTACACGCTTTCCACGTCGAGCAGTGCGCTTCGTCGCACCCTGCAGAACATCGACGCTCTGGCCGGCCATACGTCCAGTGGCTCCGATCTTGAGCGCGCGGCCTGAGCGGCTCGCCGACCCCAGCAAAGGAGGACACTCGCCATGTCAGCGTTGGGAGTGGACGCGCCTGTCCGAAGCCGCCGTTCATGGGCTTTTCTGAGCAATATCCGCGCGATTGGCGCCACCAAGCGCGCCGATGTCGTTCGTATCCGCCAGCGAGGAGGGGAACGCGTGTCGGGGGGCCGCGCACACGCATCGCCTCGCCGAGACGCGCCGCTTGGGACGACTCGGCGACGCGTCGTTCTCGGCCCGCGACTTGAATCGTCGCCGGCGCCTTCGATTTGAAGGCAAGGACCGGAGTGCGCCCTCGGAAATCGGGTGGCAACGTCTCTGGTATCGTGGAGACTGGAAACCGATGACCGCAGCGCTCGTTCAATTCCGGAAACAGATGCCCCTACCGGTCGCGGATGATCCTCGATGGGCCCGCGTCCTCGCGCGCGACAAGACGGCCGATGGTCACTTCTGGTATACGGTTTCGACGACGGGGGTCTATTGTCGTCCGTCGTGCCCCTCGCGGACGGCAAACCCGACAAACGTACAGCTTCACGACAGCCTGGCAAGCGCCAAGGCGACGGGCTTTCGCCCCTGCAGGCGTTGCAATCCGGACGGGCCCTCTGTCGAAGCCGAGAATGCCACCTCGGTCGCCAAGGCGTGCCGCATCATCGAGACGAGCGAGGAGGAGCCTTCGCTGGAGGATCTGGCTGAGGCAGTTGGCATGAGCTCTGGCTACTTTCATCGCATGTTCAAGGCCGCAACTGGACTCACGCCGAAGAGCTATGCCGCCGCGCACCGTGCCAAGAAGGTCCGCGAAGGTCTGGTTTCCGGCAATTCCGTCACCGAGGCGATTTACGACGCCGGCTTCAATTCGAGCGGGCGGTTCTATGAGAAATCGACCGACATGCTCGGCATGACGCCATCGCAGTATCGCGCCGGAGGGGCGAACGAGGAGATCAGGTTCGCGGTCGGTCAAACTTCTCTCGGCGCCATTCTGGTCGCATCGAGCAAGAAGGGCGTCGCCGCTATCCTTCTCGGGGACGACGCGGAGGAGCTCGTCCACGACCTTCAGGATCGCTTCCCCAAGGCGCGTCTGATCGGCGCCGACCGTGACTATGAGGCGATGGTCGCGCGGGTGGTCGGCTTCGTGGAAGCGCCGGAGATCGGTCTCGATCTGCCGCTCGACATTCGCGGCACTGCGTTCCAGCAGCGGGTCTGGCAGGCGCTTCAGGAAATTCCCGTCGGCGCGACGGTCTCCTATGCCGATCTCGCGCGGCGGATCGGGGCTCCCAAAGCGGTGCGCGCGGTCGCCGGCGCTTGTGCGGCGAACAAGCTCGCGGTCGCCATTCCGTGCCACCGCGTGATCCGCAACGACGGGTCGGCATCCGGATATGCCTGGGGAGTGGAACGCAAGCGCGCCCTGTTGGACAGGGAAGCCTCGCAAGCCAGCTGAACCGCGCCGCAATCGACCCCGAGTCCCGATGACGAGTTCGCCATGCGCGTCCCGAGAGGTTTCACGCGCCGGACCGCGCTACGCGTTCCTCGCGGCAACCTCGCTAACCTGCTGAAGCCTCTGCTTCGAAGGGCGTTGCGGCCCATCGCCGGCCGTCTGTACGAAGCGGGCGTCACCGCCAATCAAGTAACGTCGACGTCCCTCATCGGCTCCGTCCTGGTTGGCGCGATCCTTTGCCGCTTTGCGGACTATTTCTCGTCGTTCGCGATGCTTCCGGCCTGGCTCGTGGCGCGTACTGCATTCGCGGCCGTCGATGGAACGCTCGCCATCGAATTCGGGCAAAAGAGCCGCGTCGGCGGCGTCTTGAACGAGGTAGGCGATGTCGTTTCGGATATCGCTCTCTTCTCGCCGCTTGCGTTTGTTCCTCCGTTTTCGGGCGCCTCGATTGCGTTGGTCGTCTGCTTTGCGGCCATGTCCGAGTTCGTCGGTGTGGCCGGGACGATGCTGAGCGGCACCCGCCGGCTCGAAGGCCCGCTTGGAAAAGTAGATCGATCGATCGTGCTCGCGCTTGTCGCGATAGCGATCGCCGCGTGTGGCCGGCTTCCCGAAGGCGCGTGGCTCGTCGTGCCGGCGCTCTGCCTTGGGCTGGTCATCACCATTTGGAATCGCTTGCGCTTCGCGCTGGTCGAGCGGGGGACGCAAACCTGGTAATTCCATGGATTTTGACGACAATAATCGGAGTGTCGGGTCGCTCTCTCGCGGCTACTAGGATATGGTCGCGGTGATCCGGGCGGGCGTCGGTACCGAAGTCGCTGTTGATCGCCCCCGCGAATCGACGGGCGCAAGGAACCTGCTCCGATCATGACGGCATGGTGCGCATTGAAGGCGAAGAAAAGACACGGGAAACGTGTTCGCGCCCAGGCGAGGTCCGCCGCGCTCGTAGATGGCGTCGAGGCAAATTCCGACAAGGCTCGCGTCATGGCTCATTTCCGGGGGCTAGTCGCCGACGGACTGGCCGAGTGGCAGACGCTCGATGACGGAACCATCCGGCTCTGTCTCAGCTCCGGCGAAACCTACCTTCTCAGGAAGACGACCGTCACGCGCTTCGCGTGACTTTACCGGACCTTTAGGCCGTCAAACGCGGCCGGATGCCATCGCGTCCGGCCGCGTTTGATTCGCGCGGAAGGTCTTCGGAGATTTTCTCGGTTTGAAAGCAAACATCGGAGTTTGGGTAAGAGCGCGTGCGCGTAGCTTCGATCACGGGGACAACGAAGGAGTGACACCATGAACCTCATGACATCCGAAGCCGCCTTGCGGCTGCTACCCGCGGCCGAGCCCGCCAACACGGCGACCGACGTCCTCCTCTTCGGGGTCGGTGACAGCGCGTTGGGCAAGGTTCTGCTCGCCCGCAGCGCCAAGGGCGTCTGCGCGATCCTGCTCGGCGACGACGCCGGCGAGCTAGAAGCGGACCTCGCGGGTCGTTTTCCCGAAGCCACTCTCGTCGCGAACGAGGTCATGGTCCGCGACGACCTGGCGAAGGTGGTCCGCTACGCGGAAAAGCCCTCCGAGGGACTCGACCTCGCGCTCGACATGCGCGGGACGCCGCTTCAGCGCCGGATCTGGCAGCAGATCTGTGCGATCCCCGTGGGCAATACGATGAGCTACATGCACCTGGCTCGGTTGATCAACAACGTCTATCCGAAGGTCGCCGCTCGCGTGGTGGCAAACGCTTGCGCCGCCAATATGATCGCGCTCGCCGTTCCTTGCCACCGCGTCATCCGCACGGATGGCGAGCTCGCAGGCTACCGTTGGGGTATCGAGCGCAAGCGCGACTTGATCGAGAAGGAGGCGCTGGCATGAGGCCGAACACTTCCATCGTCACGACGGCTTTCGCGGGCGTGCCCGCGGAAGCCCGGGTCGCGGCCTACGACTGGCAGGCGCTCGCGCAGGATCTCGACGGCTTCGGCTGTGCCGTCCTGCCGAAGCTCCTGTCGCCCGTCGAGTGTCGCGCCATCTCGAGCCTTTATTCCGAGGAGGTGCATTTTCGCAGCCACGTCCACATGGCGCGGCATGGCTTCGGCAAAGGCGAGTACCGCTACTTCAAGTATCCGCTGCCCGACCTACTCGGCGGCTTGCGCACGGCGCTCTATCCGCGCCTCGTGGACGTCGCCAACGAGTGGAACGATCGTATGGCAATCGACGAGCGGTATCCCGTCGAGCACGCTTCGTTTCTGAAGCAATGCCATGAGGCCGGCCAGGCGCGGCCGACGCCGCTTTTGCTGCAGTACGTGCCCGGCGACTTCAACTGTCTGCATCAGGACCTCTATGGCGATCTTTTCTTTCCGGTTCAGGTCGCGATCCTTCTCTCGGAGCCCGGCGCTGATTTCACCGGCGGGGAGTTTGTCCTGACAGAACAACGGCCGCGGATGCAAAGTCGCGCCGAGGTCGTCCCGCTTCGACAGGGTGATGCGGTGGCCTTCGCGGTTCATAACCGACCGGTGCGAGGGACGAAGCGCAATTACCGCGTGAACCTCCGGCACGGCGTCAGCCGCTTGCGCTCCGGCATGCGTCATACCGTCGGCATCATCTTTCACGACGCGAAATAGCAAAGCTTGGGCGGCGCGCCGTCGCCCCGCTCCAGATTCAACGACCTGTCAACCCGACCGCAGGAGCTCCTCATGACTCATGCGCGGAGAGGCAATTCTCTTTTCGAACGGTGAACGTCATGAAACTCGTCAGAATGGCCGATGGAAAGATTGGGCTCTTCGTGCTGTTGCCCAAGGGAGCCTACGCGATCGATATCGCGAGCAGCTTGGGCGTCTTCTCCCACGACCCGCTGTCAAACGGTCTCCTCAACGGCGTACTGAAAGACGGCCATCACTGGTCGCTCCTGGTAAACCACTGGGCCCACTTGCGCTCGCCCCTCAAGAGGCTGCAAAATATCGCGCTGCGAAGTCCGGATCATCCGAGCCTGGTCTTGCAGCCCCTCACGAGCGGCCCGCCCGCCGCCTGTGTCGGCGATCCGATCATCGCCATCGAAATTACGGACATCGAGACCTTCGAGGAGCAAGATCCGACGGGTCGGCGCGCAATGGAGCGGCAGTTCATGCCGCCTCCGGAGAGCAATTCGCCACGCGGCTCGATGGCGACAGAAACTGCGCAGGTGATCGACTTCTCTTCTATTAGAGGCGATTCCTCTCGGAGGTAGCTAAGCCCGCATCGGCAGTGGTCTCGCTAGATCGATACAAAGACGCGTTGGCGACGACGCTCGACTCGAGCGGCGCCGCCATTTGCGTTCGCTTCGAAGTTTACTGTCGGTCGGCTTCGCTTCTTTCCGATTTGAAAGCAAGGATCGGATCGGCTCCGCCGATGTCACTTCGTATCTTCGGTACAGACGATGCGAAGGAGCGAAAGATGCGCGAGGTAATCCGTTTCGCCTGGGGGAATAGTTCTCTCGGCGAGTTCATGGTGGCGATGTCGGATAAGGGCCTCGTGGCCTTAGAGCTCGGCTCGAGTCGTGACTCGGCGGAAGAGGCGCTGCGAATCCGTTTCCCGGGCGCTGAAGTCGTCAGCAGACAGCTTGAACTGATCGATATTCTCGACAAGATCACGCGCGTTATCGAAGAGCCGAGGTTCGATCCCGAACTCCCGCTCGATATGCGTGGAACGGCTTACGAGATCGAGGTCTGGTCGATGCTGCGCGTGCTAACCGTCGGCGAGACGATCAGCTACGGCGCGTTCGCGGCCAAACTCGGCACGCGCGACGCCCGAGACGTGACCAAGGCAATAGCGTCCAACCCGATCGCCGTGCTTGTGCCATGCCATCGTGTCATCAAGAAGGACGGATCGATCTCGGGCTATCGCTGGGGCGTCAAGCGCAAGCGCGAACTGCTGGCGCGCGAGCGACGGGCCAAACCTCTCCCGACTTCGGAGGGAGATGGATGAAAAGTCATTCGAGTCTATCTTTGCAGGCCGGCAATCGGCAGTGATCCGACTCTGCCACCGGCGTAGCCGGTCTTCCATTGCCGTTATTTCCCGTCAGCGACCCCACGGACGAAGCGGTGGCGGATCGCCCAGCGGATCCGCAAGATCATCGACGTCGGGAAACAGATCGCGTGTCTCCAATAGCTTTGTAAGTTCCGTGGGCAGGAGGAAGCGTTCCATGTCCAACAGGGTTTCTCTCGCCCACTTTATCAGGCGTCGAATTTCCGGTGAGGCTGCCTCTCCGTTCATCTCCCATTGCGCAACCCACCCGCGCAACTCAAGCGCTTTCCGCTCGGTTTCGATGAGCTTTTGCAGCAGAGCTTCCCGCTCGGTATTCCTCGATTGACGGGCAGCCGCGAGCCCGCGCCGGTGAGTAAGTTCCTCGACATCACTTCTGGCAGCACGAATGTCGCTCATGGGAGTTTCCTGATCGTTAGGTGATCAGGCGAACACTGGGCGTGGGCCAAGGTTTCGACACTCCGTTTCTTGCTTTCGAATTCTAATCGATCTCGAGGTCTGCCCCGGCTGCCAGGGTCGCTGACGAAGTGGTTCACGACCGCGGCTCGCGGTAGCGGAAATCGAGTACAGCGCGCATCACCGGCCAGATCCGGGACTCCTTGATCTCGTTCAGTTTGATGCACAAGCGAGCTATAAGCGATCGCCGCACTGCAAGCGCTTTACCGCGTAATGTCGCGCCGGCTTGGCGACTTCTGGCGACACTCGCGATTGCATCCCTCTTGGCGGGTAAACGAACGTCAAGCGATGCTACGACGCCGGCGAACGATCGTCAGGGCGGGGCGTTCGGTCTGGGCCGGGCGCGATGGCTCGCCAAAGAGCAGGGCATCCAGTTGCTTCCGGAGAGCTGCGGCCTCTCGGCGCAAAACGGGGGCATGTGGATTGGCGAAATCGAAATAAAGGCCGACCGACGCGCTCTTGAGAAGGGCCTGGACACCCGGCCGCAAGAATTGCCCGCGCGCGGCCGCAAACGTGTAGAGATTGAGGGGAGGAAAGCTCATTTCGCGGTCTCCTACTGCCAAGGAGCTTCCAGTTTGCATGGCGTCAGGGTCGCGGCACTCCGATCCTTCTCTGATATTCGCGTTTTGCTGAGGGCGTACTCGCGGGGGCGGAGCCTCACGGCTAGTGCGTTTTGGCGCGATGTCCACCGCCTTCGAGATGTGCCTTGCCCAGTTCTTGCGAGAGTTCCTCGGTGAGGCTGAAGGAGACCGTGAATCCGTCCGGTGTCCCGATCGTCAGAATACGAAGATTGTCGGGACCAAGCTCGATCTCAAATTCCCGGAGAGGATATGTGATCCTCATGCTGGGATCGTTGTGCGCACGCTTGACGGCGCTCGATGCGATCGCCGGCAGTGTCATCAGCAGCGCCGACAGCGTCTCGATCGTCAGGATGATGCCGATCTTGCGGTTCGCGACGTCGCAGACGACAAGCTTGACCGCGGTGCCATCGGTCGCAGTCTCGAAGTTGATCAATCTCTGAACCTCGATTTCGTTTGTCATCGTGCGCCCTTTCCTTTCGGGCACGTAGCGCATCGGCGTGGTACCGACACTCCGCTTCTTCGCTCCAAACTCCAGCCGCTCCGAATGACGACTTAGATTTGAAAGCAAGATCCGGAGTGGCGACCGACCTTCGCCGATGCAAGCTACCCGACATGTAAGAGGACTCGGGAGTGCAGGAATGATGTCTCTAGGCAATTTCAATGCGATTGCGGCCTCGCGTGGTGAGGGTCTCCATCCGAA
The DNA here is from genome assembly GCF_900129505.1 of Bradyrhizobium erythrophlei. Lineage (NCBI taxonomy): Bacteria > Pseudomonadati > Pseudomonadota > Alphaproteobacteria > Hyphomicrobiales > Nitrobacteraceae > Bradyrhizobium > Bradyrhizobium erythrophlei. The sequence continues at coordinate 5,580,008 of NZ_LT670818.1, forward strand.
GCTCCGCGAATTGCTCGATCGCTCAGCCGCCTCTCCATATTCCGAAGTAGCCGTGCGCTACGATGGAATGCTCCAGGCCGGACCGAGCCCGCAGTCTGAGAAGGGTAGGGTCTCCTCCAGTCAAACTGGGCCGCGACTGATCTACGAGGCTCGCGTATCCCAAATGGGAAAGGCGTCAGAGCGCGCTTAGAAACTCGGCGGCTTTCGCCCGATACTAAGGTTCGTAGCCCTTCAACGTATGTCTTTTAGAGCGTAAGAGCCGAGCTCGCTGCGGCCCTCACGAACTGCCTCATGCGAGGGATTGGATGAGATGTCGTAGGTTTGGTTGGTGAAAGGCGGTGGCGCTCCAGTGACTCGAACCCCCGACCAGAGAGTTCGATAGAAAGGAATTGCTCCATCTGCGCACGGGCGCGCCCGACACGATTCGACGTGTGACCTTCGGGCAACGCTCATTCTTCGAGCCCAATATTGGCCGAAGCTTTCGCCAGCCCGCGGTTCTCGTAACGAAAGCGCCCACTTGCGGACCGCAGCCCCCAAGTTTTCTTGCTCTATCGCCGCCAAAACTACGACTGCACTTGTTCTACGCTAGGCGTGGCCAGAGCGGCGCATTACTTTGCGGCCGAAGCGAACGGGATCTGTAAGGAGCGCCCAAACCAGCACGGTACTGCGGGAGCTCATCCGGTACTGCGGCGTCGTACCGAGAAGGGGAGCCGTGTTCTAGGGGCGAGAAGCCTTCCGAATAAGCACTTGAACTGAAAGGAAAATGCCTCAACTGTCAGCCTGCGATTTCTGTCGGCCCAAAAATCAGCTATACCGGACGGGATGATAAAGCGAAATAACATCAACATGTTAGCGCATCGATTTTGCATTGCCCCCATGATGGACTGGACCGACTGAACGAGAAAAGCGAAGCACGGTCAGCATTTAAGTGAGGTCGTACTCAATGATGCTGGACCAAATGCTGTACCGCTGCTGTCCGGAGCTTCGATGAGCAGGCAATTTCGCGCTCGTGCGTTTGCATAGCGGCAGGAGCGTAACGCAGCGTAGGATTTCGGCCGCCCTAAATTGCATCCTCGTCGCCGATTGTGAGTGTTGGTGACTCGCTCACTATCGTGATGCCGTCGACGATGTTGAACGGTCTACGATAGGGAACTGATTCCGCCCACATTTTTTTCACCGCTCCTTCGCGACTACGGTGCGTCACTCGCCGGACCAAGAAAAAGCCGGACCGATCAGCACATATTCGCATCGCGGTCCGGCTTGATATTTGGTGTCACTGAATCACATCAAACCGCGGCAATATCGGCTCGCGATCGGCCGCGCACGCGCCTTGGTGTGTCTCAGCAAAGATACCGTGTGTCGGCGAAGGCTACTTCTTTTTCTTGCCATTCTTCTTTTTCGCCTTCTTTGCCTTCTTCGCTTTCTTAGCCATGTTGCCCTCCGCTACCCCAAAGTTGGTTCAATGCAAGTCGACCTCGACATGCATAGACGTAGAGTACAGCACAATTGCAAATTTAACAGTGCGCGCTTCGAAGAAGGTAAACGACGGTCACATCAAACGCCTTTCGGCTAGACGAAGTAGTCTCACGCTGTGGCGACGCGATGAACACGGCTTGTGCTCAGCTGGAAGCCGAGCATCAAATAAGCTCTCACCCTGTCTCGTTCCCGTTGATCAGTTGCCGGTAAGTTTCGGCCACCCGTGCGAAAAGAGACGATTGGCCACCAGATAGACCGGAGGCTAGAAGTGGCCAGCTGCTTCCCGCTGCCGTGGGTTCTTCAATGAGCGTATACATCGGGTTGTTCGGGCGGCGTAACTTAGCCCACGGACTAATCAGTCAGATTTCATGCGCATTCAAGAGCCAAAGTGGAACCGGTTGCACCTTCGATACACAGGATCGCTGCGGCTCAAGGCTACCTTCACAACGTACTCAGGTCCTCGGGCACATCGCCGAAATTTCGAATCAACTTGGCTTCGCCGAACTCGCCGGTCGCCGGATCTCCGGTTCGACTGAACGCGATCGAGGAGACGATGTTCAAGTTGTTAGAGCGGTCATTTCGCGCCTTGCGGCCTCGACCCGCGCGTCAAGATAAGAAGCCAAGTCGGTAAGATGGACTCCTTTCGCGCATTTTTGGCTGGCTTCAATCCGCACCAGGGGAATGGCGATCTCGCCCGCTGAAATCTTCTGCACCAATTTGGGTGGGGTGAGATGCGAGAAATAGTCTCGGCAAACAAGTTCGATTGGGATGATGGCCCTTCCATCGTACTGCGCCATCAAGAGAAACGCGGTGTTCATTGTACGGGACGTCCATATTTTGCAGAACTAGCAAACCGACTCCAGTAGTCCTTGCCGCGCACCGACCGCTGCAAAGGAACGCGGCTGGATTCAGCTCATATTGCCCGGGATACACGCACCCCGTTCTGAACTAGCACCGGCCAATTAAGACCGTTGGACCTGGCTCATGGAAGAGAGATTGTGCATCTATACTGCACAAGAAGGCCATGGCGTAGAAATCGGACGGTCGGGCGCTTGCCGTCCGCGAACTCCAACACCAGACATGCAGAAGCACGCCAATATTTGTCGGTGTCGATCAGCGTCTTCTGCCGAGCGAACGCGCTAATGAGCGCGGACACCTAGGTAGATCGCGAAGAAGCAGACGTTAAGTCACTTTCATCCCGCAGGAACCTATTGGTCGGGCACCTCTACGCGAGGATCGTCAGCCCGCACGGAAGTTTGCAGCCGAGCGGGATCGACTTTCTTGCGGCCTGCCCATTCGACGAGATTGTCCGGGCGATACGTCGGATCAGCACGCCACCGCTTGAACACGCTGGCGTCGATCGTCTCGTTGATGTTGATGTGACTTCCGTCGTCCCGAACATCCGGTTCTCGTCCAATGGTGCGATAGAGAGGCGGAAAGACCTTGGCGTACCATCCTGAGAGAAAGGACCCGTAGGAGTCGGTTGTCGGCGCTGTCACGGCATCTCCGTCCAGGTCGACCTCCGAGCGGAATGAAAGGCCGTGTGATTCCGCTTTCTTCATCATCCAGCGCAGCGGGGCCTGATTCAGAAGATCGGTTTCATAGCCGCCGCCGACATTGGCATGGGCGCCCACAAACCAGCGTTGCTCTACGCCGGACAAAGGTCGCGGTTGGGCGATGACTACGTTCGGATCTTTCGGGTGATGGACGTCCCAGAGAGTGGGAGCGAAGTCTGGCCGATGCTCGTCGACGGCAAGGGCGTGATATCCGTTCAGAATGTGGATGCGTAACCCTGTCTGCAGATAGTCAAACTGAGAACGGCTGATGCCCGGAATGTTTCCGGCCGCCACGCCGACGGATCCGACGGTATCCCAGACGCCGATCACCTTCACGTTCGCCGGTTGGGAGTATTTAAGCAGCCACCTTTCCTGTTCCGTCAGCTTGCTGGTGTCTCCGGACGCTTCCATTTCCTTCAACTTCCAGATCGTCTCCTCGTTTCCCTTCCGGTAGCGCTCGAACAGCTCGGAGACGCCTATGGGCGAGCCTGCTTTCAGGATGCCGTCGATGGCGACCAAACCAGCCAGAGCTCTGGCCGTAAACGCGCCTCGGCTGAACCCGAAAATGAAGATCTCGTCGCCGTCGCGGTAATTTTCCACGAGCCATTCGTAGGCGAGGCGAATGTTGTCATCGAGCCCTTGGCCGAAAACGCCGCCCAGAAAACCGTTGACCCCGATTTCGTAGTAGACGAGCTGAGGCTCGCCATCCTGGCTTTTCGCCGCGCAAAGGGCTCGCATGCGCCAGACGTTCGTATTGCTGTTGACGCTATTCCACGTGCCGTCGAGAAAAATCGCAAGGCGTTTCTTCTGCTGCTCCGCGCCGGAAAAGGTGGGCTGATTTCCGCTCTTTTCCGGGGGGCGACCGATAAACACACCGATCCAGACTATGGCAACGACGGCAAGCAAAAAGCCGATCGTATGCGCAATCCGCTCGATCCATCTCAGAACCTTCATGACTTGGCTCCCAACTCCATGGCACTGACCGAGTGAAGATGCGATCTGCGAACTTGCCTAACAGTAAATCATCGACCGATTCGGCGCACGTCGTGCGGTTAAATAAATCGTCCTCTACCTGCGCGCGTTTCCTTCCTATCTAGCGGGTATTCGCATTAGAGAGATCAAATAAAGGGCGTATCGTTGATTTCACGCCAGACTTCGCTGCAAGTGCGCCTGGGCAATCGCATCTGTTTTGCTATGTCGGCGGCGCGTCCGGTTAGCGGGTCAATCTTGGAAGAGGCTACCGATCCATCTCGCCTCACGCTCAAATGGGCCTCACCGCGATGCCCTCACACACAATATTACTCGCGCATCGTGCAGATGACGCGGATTGGATCAGGCAGGTCGCCCGGCCGCATCGAGCATGGGCAAACATACCGCCGACGCCTAATCGTAAAGAGCCGATCAACCTCGCTTGGCTACGCAATGAGACCGCGTCCTAAGCCGCTTGTTTCGCTGAAACGGTTGAACGACATTCTGTCTAATGGCTTCGGCCGAAACCCTCTGGGCTTGATTCTCGCATTCGACAGCGTATGCCTCTGCGACCTTGGCGTCCCGCGGAGACAGCATCGTTGCGATCCGACGAGCCTGGCCCGCCCGAGCCCACCAGGCTAAACCGTCAGACAGGTCTTGATTGCTCACCATGAGAATCACCCAGCCATTGACGCGCAGATGCTGGTAGGCGAGGGACAAATACTCAATTCTTGAAAATATTCGCGAATCGAGTCCGTGTGATTTGATTCTCTGCAAACGTCTGTTCAGCCTAATTTTGACGACCGTCTGCCGCTGGCAGCGACCTCGGAGGGGAATATGCTTACGATTGGGCCGACGCCAGATATGGTCATTAGCCGGCTACAAACCTCATCTTTACGTGCCATCTGCGAGAGCTTCCGGTCTAGGGTGGTCTTTTGCTTGCGCATCATGTTGCGCGCTTCTAGCAAGGGTTCGATTGCTATCCGCAGATCCGGGGCATCGGCAAGTATCGCCTCAACCTTAGCTGCGAACTGGCATCGATGTAACGCGCCTTTTTCAGACCGTGGACCTTCAATAGCCCACGAATCGTGATTTCGATCGCCAGCAACTGATCCACAAACTTTTGACGGGCGACCAGAGTCGTCCGCATGAGTTGGGAGGCCTTGCTCTTCACATGAACCGGCCGGTAGTGGCCCAAGCGCATCATGTCGGCAATGCCGCGTGCGTCGCTGCGGTCGGTCTTTTTTGGTCGCGATGACAGGAACCGCTGCGCGTGCCGAGTCTCAATGCACACGGTCTGGAATTGGCTCTCAACCAAAGCTCCGTACAACCATTCTGATAGCGGACAGGCTTCAATGCCAACAAGTGCGATACTCTGGCGCCAGCCGATCAAAGCCTTGATGAGGGCGATCGGTTCACTCTCTGCTTTTCCTTCCCAAACGATCGAGCCTTCTGCGCTAACGATGCAGATGGAAGTGGTCTTCAGTGATACATCCAGTCCGACGTATAGGGCCATGGCGCGTCTCCTTTGCTGGGCCGAATCAACCCAGCGCAAGACTAGCGGGAGGCGGGGATCGGATTACCCCAGCTGACGCGGACCGCCGCCTTCATGGATGACGCCAAGCGCAAAGCCGCCGAAGCCGAAGCGGTCGATGAAGAGTGCGGCCGCGCCATCGGCGCCGGTCAGCTCACCTTCCAGCACATCCACGTCGAAGGTCAGCTTGTCGCCCTCGAGCTTCGCCGTCTTCAGTGTGACGACGGCATCGCGGATTTTCGACCCGTCCGTGTTGCACACCGAGACGGTGCCGTTCGGCGGATCCTTGGTAAAGCTCTCATCGCTTTCATTGCTCGGCGCCCATTCCTCCAACAGGTGCGCCGTAAGTGTGTGCCCTGCCGCCCGCACCGGGCGGTCTGCGAAAACGATCGAGTTGGGCGACACGCCGGTGAGGGTCAGTTTCCCGCCCTGCAGGCTGGCGCCGCGGGCGTTCATGACGATCAATGACGGCACGATATCCGGGCCGGCTTGGCCGATCGTCTTCTCCAGCGGCACGTGCGGCGGCGCAGAAGTCGTATTCTGGGCCAGCGCTGGCGCCGCTCCGCAGAGCAGGAAGGCGATGATGATGCAGCCATTTCGATTCTTCATGGTCATGAGCAACTCCTTGCTTTCACTGCCATAGCGCATGGGTCAGGTTGACGGTCTCTCGAAGGGGATTGCACGGGAAACGCATTCATCGTTTCACCTGTCGTGTGCGGACGCCCCGGACGCTTTGCGAACAGGAACTTGGTCGAAGCGCCCTGGACGCGCTATGCGCTTCCGGCGACCTGCGCCTATGTTTGCGGATCGCGTTGCAGCGTGGCTGAAGGTGATTCACCGAAGGTTGTGCGGTACGTCACCGCAAAGCGCCCAAGCTCAAGGAATTGATGACTTCGGGCGACCTCCGCGACGCTCGCTGTCGAAGGATCGGCCCGTCGCAGCGCCCGGCGGGCCTCGTTCAATCGTTGCAACAAGAGATATCGCATGGGGCTGACGCCGAGGAATTCGGCGCAGCACGTCCGCAGCGTTCGGGCTGGCACACCGAGTTCGGCACAAAGCGCGGGCATGTTGAGTGTTTGGTCAATGCGTTTGCGTAGCGCTTCTTCGAAACGAACCACGACAGCTGCGTGATGGTGTCGCGTTTTGGGATTGTCGTCCGTCTCGTTGGCGGCCAGGCAATCGATGATCGCGTGAAGCAGTTCCTGCTCCAGCGCTCTTGCGACCTCAGGGCGGCCGATCAATTTTTGAACGAACAAAAGAAGGAAGTGTTTGCGGAGGCTAAAGGGGAAGGGTTTGACGTGAAGATCCTCAAAGAGATCATCAAACTTCGAAAGCAGGACCAGGAAGAGCGCGACGAGCGCGAGGGTCTGCTCGATCTCTATATGCGCGCCATCGAGCAGGCCGGGCCAGAGAAGGTCGCCAAGGCTGCATGATGAGGTAGGGCGGGTTCCTTCGCCGCAACTGTGGGTAATTCCATCACACCCTAGACAGGCGCCTCCACCCGCACACTATGCCCCGAGACGGAATCTCTGGAGGGCCTAGGGAACAGTCTCGAAGGCCACGCGGGTATTACACCGCGTGGCCCTTTGTCTTTTGTTGTCTGACCGCAAAAATAGGGACCGTGGATGAACGGCCGCATCTGGCGCGAAGCGGACATTCGACGAAACACCGACGTCAGCTAAGTGCCCCATTAGCAGAAATGCGGCGCGATTCCGTCACCAGATCAATACGGGCGAGGTTTTCGGCACACCTAGGCGTCGGCGGCGAAGGCGGCCGGTCGTTCAAGGTCGCGCAATCAGCAACGGCTGCACGTTTGCGCCGCCGGCCATTCGGGGACTCGACGGCTCGAAGTGCTCTCGCAGCTCTCGCTTCTGGACGAGCGCGCGCGCAACAACAAAGGCGTCCTTCAGGCCTTTAGCTTGCCGGAGTGCGACGTTGAAAAAGGCATCGCCGAAATAGGTCCACTTGGCCTTGTCCCGGCAGCCGAACGATGGATGGTCGGCATCGGCCGCAGTGATGACCAGCATATCGGGGTTCGCGAGACGAGGGATGAAGACTCCTGAATAGCAGGCCGAGATGACCACCACCTTGTGTCGCACGCCCGTCCGCGCCAGCATGTCCGCGAGATTAGACGGCGTGAGCGTTTGCGTGCGCCGCCCTGCTTTGACTGCAAGGCCGGCGGTGGAGCCGTGCGAGGTGAGTATCAAAAACAGAACATCGTTCTCGGCGTCCATCCCCTTGGCCGCCACTTGCAATGACATGGCCAGTGCTTCGATCGTTGCACCTCCGCCCCTCTTCGAATTGTACTGCACGTTGATCGGGCCGTTGCCGAAGCGGCTCGCTACGACCTGAGCTGCGCCGGTCGCCTCACTTTTAAACACGCTTTGATCGCCGAAGAGGCCGAAGGACACTACGCTCACCTTGCGAGCATCCTCAACGGCGTGCGCCGGCGGAACCGACGGCACGACGGTCAAAACAAAAGCCGTCAGCGGCGCGCCGAGCCGGCTGATCCAAGACTTGGACATCATGGCGAGCCTCGTTTCGTGATCGCCACCATAGCAGAGCAGCGTAAACGGAATTGCGGAATTCGGTCAGTCTCCATTCCTCGGGACGGCACTTCTCACGCGCCAAGCAGACCTTCTTGTATCTTTTCACGGCGAGTCACTCCAGGGCCGGCAGGGAGGCCTCTGGTTGTTTCGGTGTGGGTCGACGTGGTCCTCCACGCCGCTTCGAATCGGATCCAGCAGCGGCGCTTCTGAATGGCGCGCCAATTTAAATCAGGTATTTCTGACATTTTTGGCTGCGCGACGCGTGTCTCTATTTGTGGGGGGCACGTCGGGACGCAAAGTGTTCCTGTGCTGCCGATGCAAACTGGGGGCGATAGAAAACCCCTTTGGGGTCACTATCAAAAGCAGCCGGCGCTACAGCCACCCGCGCTCGCCAAATGCAGAGAGATCAACTCCAGGCGGAGCGTACCATCCCGTCGAGCCATAACGGGCGCCCAGCTTCATAGCGACCTCTTTGTTGCCATAAGGAATTCGCAGTGGTGTACCTGTTCCGAGATTTGGCAGAGCAGGAGTCGCTTCGACGGCATCAGCCTTGCATTTCAGAGATCTCTTCGTCGGCGACGTCGATTGAGGTGAAATTGATCTCGCCGGCTTGTAGGCGGTCTTGCGACCGCTCTTGCGGCGCTTCGTGCCCTTGTTCGAGTCAATCCACGCGGCCATTGCAGCCGAGTTGGCCTTGGCCTCGTCGGGAATGACGACGCCTTTCCCGAGCGCGATCTTCGTAGCGTACAACAACTGTGCCGGGCTTGCCGGTTTAGGGTCGAGCCTCCCAGCCGCTTGACCGTCGGCTTTCTTGGGCGCGTGATCGCTGAGAAATTTTCGGCAGATCGAAATCGACGTCTTGTAGCCAGGCGGCGGTTTGATGCCCTTCCGGCTAAGGCTGTCGGCAAAGCGCTTCATCGCAGCCGTCGGCGGATACGCCGCCGCGCCGTTGCCGACTACGTCGCCACGCAACGGAGTTCCTCCGGCAGTGGCACTCTCCTTCAGTCTGCCGATGATGCGTTCGGCGACATCGCACACGGCGTCAATAGCACCGACCATCTCCTGTTTGCCGACGACGACATCGTCGAGCAGGCATTCGAGTTGCGCCGTCACACCCGGATCGACCAGTGCCGGATCAGCTTGTTTGAGAATACCGAACAGCGACAGGCCGGTTTCGGTTGGCACAATATTCTTTCCCTGGGCAATAAGAAAACCCTGCTTCTTCAGCCCGCAGATGATTTCGGCTCGGGTTGCCGGGGTGCCAATACCCTTGGCTTCCTTCAGGCGGTCTCGCAGAATCTCATCTTCAACAAAGCGCCAGGCATTTTGCATCGCCTCGATCAAAGTGCCTTCGTTATAGCGCGGGGGCGGTCGGGTCTCCTTGTCCTCAATTTTGGGATCCTGCAGTTGCGCGGTCTCGCCGTTGTGCAACAGCGGCAGTAATTGCGCCTCGTCGCCCTTCTCGTCGGCGGGTTGCCACTCCGGGAATGCTGCTCGCCAGCCGAGATCGATAGGCTGGCGTCCGGCGGAGCGGAATTCGAAGCCGCGCACGTCAAGCGTTGCGGTCGTCTGCCGGTAGCGGAAGTCAGGCATCAGCGCGGCCAGATAGGCCCGCGCGATGACGTCGAACAGTTTCTTCTCGTCGGACGACAGACGCGGCCAAATCTCCGGCAATTTGTCGATCGTGTTGACGTTGGGAATGACGGCGTGATGGCTCGCGCCCTCCAGCCCCTTGTCGTAGAACGTGCCGCTCGCGCCCCTGCGGATGACCGGCGGGTCGGGCAGGGGTATTGCGCTGAATGATTGGCGGGCCCGCAGTCCGGCCAACATCCGTGGTACGTCCGAGATAAGGCTCTGCGGCAGGTAGCGCACCTCGGCGCGAGGGTAGGTGATTATCTTCTTACCCGGGCCATCATAGAGCTCCTGCGCAACATCGAGCGTTTTGCTGGCCGGCCAGCCGAACCGTGAGCTGCATAGTTTCTGAAGCGACGGCAAATCGTGCAGCTTGGGCGGTCCTTGACGCTTATCTTCGACGCGCACGGCGAGCGCGCCCTCGAAGCCTTCGGCTGCTTTGAGGACCTCCTCGGCAATCTCGCGCCGAACGATCCGGTCCTGCGGCGCGTGCCGCATCTGGAATCGCCCTCCGTCAACTTTCGCGGTGGCGACAATTTCAAAATAGGCGAGTGGAACGAAATCGCGGATTTCCAACTCACGCTTGCAAACGATTGCCAACGTCGGCGTCTTCACGCGACCAACACCTATGACCCTCCGCGCACCTTTTCCCAAGAGGACGGTCGCGGTGCGGGTAAGTGATAGATTGTAGATCTGGTCGCCCTGCCGCCGCGCGACGGCGGCTGCGTAAAGACGAGCGTACTCAACATTTGGCTTTGCTCGGCCGAATGCATCGCGAATGGTCTGCGAGTCCTGCGCAGTAAACAGCACCCGCATGACCACGCCGCGGTACTTGTAATGCTCGAGAATTTCCTGACCGATGAGCTGACCTTCGCGATCGCAATCGGTGGCGAGCCAAACTCGTTTGGCGCTGCGGAGTGCCTCGCGAATGGCTTTGAGCTTGGCGGCTTTGTTCCCTCCCGTTGCCGGGCAAGTGTCGTAGAGACCTTCGGGACGCAAAAGTATCGGCGACCACCGCTTCCAGGCCGGCACAACATCCTCTGGCTCAAGCAGGTCGAATAAATGGCCCTCAGCCGGGAGAATCTCTCCGTAGCGAGGACCAACAGCGGCGCGGACGTCTTTTGCCTGACTGGTCTTCTCAGTGATGACGATCTGTTCAGGCACGTCGGGCTCGTTTGGGAGAATAAATTCGACAGTATGAGAACATATAGCGAACATCGAAAGTGCGCAAGCTGCGTTTGATTTGAAGTGTGTACCTGCCTCGGTCACCGACGCACCGCGTTTGAGCGAGCATTCGTGATCGACCGCTCATGGCGCAAAGCGGACCCACACGTCCGCTGTCAAAGGCCGTTGTCGGTTCTTGCACTCGCTCTCACGGCAAGGACTGCAGCTATGCCTCGTTCAAAGCCTGCGCGATGTCCGCGATCAGATCAGACGGGTGTTCGATGCCGATCGACAGCCGGATCGTGGAGTCGAGAACGCCTATTTTACGGCGGATGTCAGCCGGAACGCCGGAGTGGGTCATGCTTGCGGGCAGGCTGGCAAGCGATTCGGTTCCGCCCAGGCTCACCGCCAGCTTGAAGATTTGCAGCGCGTTCAAGAATTTGAATGCGGCGGCTTGGCCGCCGACAATGTCGAAGGAGAACGTGGAGCCAGCGCCGGTGCATTGCCTCGCGAACAGACGGCCGGCGGGGGAGGCCTCTTCGTGGTGAGCAAGGTAATGGACCTTCGCGACCTTGCCGTGGTCGCGCAGGTAATCCGCCACGAGCCGCGCGTTTCTGTCAGCTTTTTCCATGCGGATGCTCAGTGTTTCGAGCGACCGGCTGATCATCCAGCAGGAATGGGGGTCCAGTTGGGTGCCGATGGCGCCTCGCAACGCCTTGATGTCTTTCATGAGGGCTCTTGAGCCGAGCGCAGCGCCCGCGATCAGGTCGGAATGACCGCCGATATATTTGGTTAGCGAGTACAACGAAAGATCCGCGCCGTGTTCGATCGGCCGCTGAAACACCGGCCCCAGTAGCGTATTGTCGCAGGCGACGATCGGCGCGTGCCCCTGAGCCTGGCCGATGATCTCAGCAACGCGGCGGACCATCGCGATATCAACAAGGCCGTTGGTGGGATTTGCCGGGGTTTCGATGAAAATCATCGCTACCCGGCCTTTTCGCAGGGCGTCCCCCGCCGCCAGCCTGACTGCGGCTTCGTCGATGCCGTCGGCAAAGCCCACCGCTCCGATGGAGAGGCCCGCAAGCGTCTTTGCAAACAGAGTTTCCGTCCCGCCATAGAGCGGTTGAGAGTGCAGAATGACGTCGCCAGGGCGGGCGAACGCGAGGATCGTGGTCGCAATCGCCGCCATGCCGGACGAGAACAGTGCGCATTTCTCGGTGCGCTCGTAGACAGAGAGCCTGTCCTCGACGATCTCGCTGTTGGGATGATTGAACCGCGAATAAACCAGGCCCGCACCCATCCCCTCGGGAGGCTCGCGCCGACCGGAGACGAAATCGAAGAAGTCCTGTCCGTCTTCGGCGGTCCTGAAGACGAAGGTCGAGGTCAGAAAGACCGGTGGTTTGACGGCTCCTTCCGACAGTTGTGGATCGTAGCCGTAGTTCAGCATGAGCGTTTCGGGATGCAGCATGTGGTTGCCGATGTGCGTCTTCGACGGAAACGGTTTCACCATGGCTTGCCTCGCTGTCTGGATTCGGAACGTCGCCGTGCGTTGGGGGCTTTCCGCAATGACGGTGCGATCAGGAGCGTGGATGCGACGGCATCCAACGGCTCCAGTCAACGTTGCAAGGATCAGCGTAGCAACATCCGGAACTGATTTCACCGCGCCCGCATCGCACCTTGCGGGTCACAAACTCTCAACGCGGCTTTCGAAGTCTCTCACCGCGCCAGCGCTCCTCTCCGCTGCTCCGGGAAGAATCGCGCAAAGCTGTCCACTTAAGATTGTAGTCCGGTTCCCGAATTGGAACCTAAACGCGACTCGTAACTGAGACAAATGTGAGGCAGCATAAGTGCTTGTACACAGGGGAGGGGAGCATGGAGGACATCGTTCGTTATCGTGCGTTGGAAGCTTTCTGCAGACAGCGTGCACAAATGGAAGGTGAAGGCTCCGCATTCTGGTTGGAGGAAGCCGATATTCTGGCACAGCTGATCATCATGGAGAGCCGGTTGAAAATCCTGGCGACATCACACGAGGAAGAAAAAAGGCGCCCAAACCTGGGAGCCTGAGTTTCACCAGTCCTGCGCTAAGCCGATGGTCATGATGCGCTTGGTCACCGGCGGGTCGGTCGGATCCGGTGATGCCTGCTCTAATGTTAAGTCGAAGTAATCGATTTTGAATCACACCTTGCGGTCGCAGTGGTCAAACGAGCCGTAGTCGTGCTCCAAGCGGCGGTGCCGCCATAACGCGGTAGCAGCCGTTTTCGCGCGGCGTCTTTGCTTAAACTACGGTCTGCTGCGGTGCGGCAATCCGGTCTAGTATGGGGGATGACCAGTAGCCCCAACGACCATTTCGTCGTTACCTACCAGCAAGGTGAGCGCCCCGATCGCTGGACCTGGGAGATACGCCGCAAGAGCAAACCGTTGGGTATTAAGATGACCGGAGACGGATACCAATCCGACTCGGCCGCGAGATTTGCGGGCAAGCAAGCGCTGGCGGATTTTCTGTCCGATTTATTGAAAGAAGAAAAACGGAAGTAAGGCCGCCTCAGTTGGCGCGTGGCAATAAGTACCGGATCGTCATCCCTGCACCATTGGTCCGGTCAAGAAGCAGCGTATCTCCGATCTTGAACTCTTCTTGCATTGCATCACAGCAAGAACCGGGGCCGGAACCGTCCCTAGTGGTGGAGCGACAGAGTTCTCCCGAATTGATGAGAATATCTATGCGCCCCCCGTGTTGCTGCGCGGCCCAACTGGGCGAGCAGCTCTTGTCGGAAGTGATCGGTCGAAACCATCTGCGGCCTCCAATCCGTCTCCAGCCTCCAATCCGACTACGCGCCTAATCCGCTCCGATAGCGAGAAGTTAAATCGCTATGTCAAAACCGGGCACTTAATTCCGGCTCGACCCGGGCAACCCTCTCCGGGTCCCGCTCTTTGGTTTTGCTGTGCGGAATTGACTCGCTCTTTGGAGCGATAAGGGCTCACAGTCAAATCATCACCGCCCCGTAACGTGACTGAGAGTGTTGCGCTCCCGCCTAGTATAGGGGGCGATCATTATGGGCCGGCTCGCGAAAACGACCTATTTGTCCCGGATGCCAGCGTGCAATGACGTTGGAACTGCAACCCGGCGGAAAGTCACCCCGCACCTATCAGTGTCTCGACTGTGATCGGCCTGACCCGCTTAAATCAGATGCGCTACGTTGGCTTTCTGGTGAACTAGGCCGGGACGAGTAAGCAGCAGGCGAATTCAACGGTGGATCTTAGCGATCCAGGATGACGATCGCCTCACGGGCGGCTTTCGCGCAGGTGAGCCCAGCGTAATTTGAGGTTGTAGCGCTCCGGCGGGACCAGCATCATCGTCGGGCAATGCGACCCGATACGCCCCTTGTGAAAGCCATGAAAGCCAAGCTGTTCGCCCTCGGTTACCCTTGGCCTGAGTACCTGAACGACAAGACACTTGAATGGCTGGAGAGTGAGATCAGGGCCATGACGCCGAAACGAGATCATCCCAAGGCTGAGGGCTGATGCGCCGGAGCGACGCTCGTCATTGCCCAAGCCCGTCGGGGCGGCTTTCGCGCCCGCGAGCTATTTCGCTCCACAAATCCCGAGCGGTTGCTTTCCAGCTACTTGCCCTCCGTACGGTCTCAGAACGAATAAGTTGTGATCTTAGGCAGTTTGCCCGGTTCTGCTTGCCTCTTGGCATTTGTCAGCGCTTGGAATCGTTGGCTTGGTCTTAGATTTTCCCAGCCCTCCGAAGCGCGTACTGACCCAGCTATTCCGTAATCCCCACAGGTTACGCAGTGAAATCCATCGCCATCGAAAGTTCTCGGCAGGGGATCAGCGTGGTTTCCGCAGATGGCACAGTTCATTCGGAGCTCATTTAGCTTGGGCATAAAGGGCGTGCAGCGCACCAACGAGGGCAGCCCGGCAAGGTGGCGGCTGCATACCAACTGAGGCTGGTTTTCTAAACCATAATATAGGTGGGAATCGGAGCCTCGCAGCCCATATCGAGATTGTGTCGGATTCCTCCCGTCCCGGCACTTCCGTACTGCGGCTCCAGCTTCCCCCGGGCTGGAGCCGTTTCTCTTTGCGATTGCGAAGCCCCTTCGGAGCGGCTTTGCGATACCCGACTGGAGCAAATGCGATGCGATATGTTTTAGCGTTATGCCTTTTGGTCACTTTATGTGCTTCCGCCGACGCCCGGCATCGGGGCTATGGAAACAACGGCGACGCATCCGCGCACGGCGGCGAAAGCGCCACACATCCGTAGGCTGCCGTCGCCCTTTCGCCTCAGATATGGCGTGATCTGGCGGGTTTCGGTCATGCGCCCCGGGCCGCGCAGACGCGGCTCGATCAGAACCCGCAAGCCATGCGTGTGCGCCGCGAAACCGTCGAGCATCCGTTCGCCACACTGAAGATGCGGATGGGTGCGACGCACTTTCTGATGAAGCGATTGCCCAATGTAGCGACCGAAATGGCGCTGAACGTACTCAGCTACAATCTTACGCGTGTGCTGAACATCGTCGGCGTCAAGCCATTGCTGGCAGCCATGCGGGCGTGAAGCGCGCACCGACGACCGCCCCACGTTGCACGGAGGTGCAAGGAGGTTGACGCGAGACGCAGAACAGCAAAAATACTCTGAAATCGCCGCGTTGGTGTCAGTCACGGTTAGTCGAGAGCGGCATTCGGAATGCGGAGCCGCGTTTTTACACAGCCTGGACCCATTCCGGACCTGCGGCAGTCGTCGTAGTCTCGGACTGTCGGGGTTACCGTGAAGCGGTTCTGTTCTCGTTGACCCCAAGCGAAGCGAGAACGGGTCTAGGCCGGATCCATGCCCTTGGAGTTGAGCACGGCAGCGCCCGTCGGACTGGTCAGGAGCTCGATCAGCGATTTGGCCGCTGCCGGATCCTTGCTCATGGATCCGATGCCGACCGCGAAGACTATCGCACTGTTCAAATCACCGGGCAGAGGGCCGACCACCTGAGCCCCCGGAACCGCGGCAATTTCCGAGGCCTGTGCGATCCCCATTTCGACCTCGCCCTTCGCGACGAGTTCGCCCGCTTGGGCACCCGGCACCAGGACGGTCTTGGATTTCACCTGATCGGCGATGCCGAGACGATCGATGACCTTGGCGAAATAGACGCCACTAGCACCGCCCTTCGCTGGATCGGCGTAGGAGATCGATTTGGCCTCGAGAAGCGCACTCTTCAGTTTCTCCGCCGTGCTGATATCCGGCTTGGGCGCACCCGTACGTACCCCGATGGCGACATAAGAGCTCCCCACGTTGACGATGCTGCCCTGGGCAACCTTGCCCTGAGTCTGCAGACCGTCGAGGACAGGGCGCGACAGGATCATCACATCTGCGGTTTCGCCCGCCTCGATCCGCTTCTTCAGATCCGCGATCGTGCTGTAGACGACCATTAGCTTGTTGCCGCTGCTGCTCTCGTACCTCGGTGTGAGCTCGTCGAGTGTAGGGGTGAGCGCGACCGTGCTCATGACCTTGACTTCGGCGGCATGGGCGGCGGGTGCTGCAGCTCCAAGAGCTAACAGGAACGAACACTCTATCACCGCCGCAAGCGTGGCCCGTCGCGAGAAAAACCGTCCCATCATGGCTTTCTTACCTCCCGGTTGGCTTGATCCCGAGCATAACCGAAACGCGGTCGGACTAGTAGGCGTCGGTAGAAAGTGGCGTCCGGACGACTGATCTTGGCCCTGAAGCGACGAAGCGCCAAGTGCGCTGTTACGTCTGGTGTTCGGGTCGGAGCGGACTAGTTGTACTCACTATGAGTTCTTCGGCGTTTGACCCTTATAAGACATGGGCGAAAGAACCAACACGCCGACGTTCTGTCGTCATTTCGGAAAATATGTATTTCCTGGGGCTCACGGCCAACCGTCGAGTGGAACGAGACGGACTACGACGTGGTGGGCGAGGGCCCGCCGCTTGGCCGGATATCGACTATGTCGGGAGCGAATTTTAGTTTAGATTGATGGCCGCGGGCGCGATTATTCGGCAGCCTGAAACGACTCTGTCTGCGCTCCGTGATTGATCCAGGAGAACAGTCATGCGATTGTTTCAAGGAGTTGCGGCGAGCATCGCATTCTCGGCGCTGATGGCGGCAGGCGCGACCTGCGCCGGCGCCGAAGACGAGCCGCTTGGCGTTCGGCTGGTCAATCAAATGAATGCGCTTTACGGCCAGCATGCGGGCGTTCGCGCAAACCACGCCAAGGGCGCCGTGTTTGAAGGCATGTTCACGCCGGCACGAGGCGCCGACACCCTCAGCTCAGCTGTCTTTCTCAAAGGTGCTCCCACGCCGCTGGTCATTCGTTTTTCCAATGCGGGCGGCGTGCCGGACGCGCCCGACACCCACCCTTCGACCGACCGTGTCCGCGGCATGGCAATCAAGTTCCGTCTCCCGGATGGGAGCGAGCAAGACATAGTCTGCATATCGGCAAACGGGTTTCCGGTGGCGACCGGAGAGGATTTTCTGGCTTTGCTCCAGGCGGTCGGCGCAAGCGGTCCCGACGTGCCCAAGCCGACGCTGGTCGAGAAATTCTTATCGACCCACCCGGCCGCATCCGCGTTTGTCACCACGCCGCGGCCTGTGGCGGTCAGTTACGGCACGCAGCCGTTCTTCGGCGTCAACGCGTTCAAGTTCACTAATGCCCAAGGAACAAGCAAGTTCGGCCGCTACCGCATCGTGCCCGAGAGCGGGCCCGCCTACGTGAGCGACGAGGAGGCGGCGAAGCGTCCTCCGAATGCACTAGCCGACAATCTGCGGGTGTCGCTCGAAAAAGGACCGGTCAAGTTCCGCCTCCTGGTGCAGCTTGCCGCCGCCGATGATCCGATCACGGACGCCACGAAAGTTTGGCCGGACAGCCGGCCGACGGTGGAGCTCGGCGAAATCGCGGTCATCAAAGCGTTGGACACGAAGAAAGTCGAGAACGAGTTGCTGTTCTTGCCAACCAACGTGACGAGCGGCATTGACCCCTCGGATGACCCGATCATCAACACGCGCACCGAGGCCTACGCGGAATCGTTCGGCCGCCGTACCAAATAGATCGTCCGCCTGAGACACACGTCCCTTCGTCTCATTCTGGATGGTCAATGGCTGCAGATCGGTGAGCCGAAGCCAGTTGCAAAGCGGATGCTACTCTACCGGGTCGGAAGCGGCAGGTGCGACTCACCAAAGATCAGTAGTCGGTCGACAATACCGCACGCGGAGACGGCAATGCTGAGGGACGACAACGGTAATGGAGGCGGTCGGCCGAGCACACCTAACGTGCTCGGTGAGCGGCTCGAAGTCTGCTCGATAAGCCCAATGACGGGGTTCTTTCGAGACGGCTGCTGCGACACTGGGCGAGAGGACATCGGTAGCCACACGGTCTGCGCCGTCATGACCGCCGCGTTTCTCGAGTTTTCCAAATCCCGCGGCAACGATCTTTCGACACCGATGCCGGAATTCGGCTTTCGCGGCCTGAAACCCGGCGACCGTTGGTGCCTCTGTGCTCCGCGTTGGCAAGAAGCACTCGAGGCGGGCCAGGCGCCCCGCGTGGTCTTGCGCGCCACTCACGAAGGCGCTCTGGGCCACTGCTCGCTCGCCGATCTCAAGCGCCTCGCAGTGGACCTAGCCTGACTCCTGCACTTGCCGACGAGGTGATCGGATAGGCGAGCCGATGTCGGGCACGAAACAGACATACGGCAGCAACGGGACGATGTCCGCTTCTGAGGGTAGAACGGACCTGCCGTTTAAATGGGGCCACGTCTGAGTTTGACCCCTATCGGAAGTCGGTTTCTGGGCATGGGTGCGTCTGGAAGTTCACAATTTGGCCGTCCACCGTTGGCAGATATCGGGCCCATTCGGCGGATCGGATGCCTCGCGGGTCGATACCTCGGTTCGAGGCGACGTAGTCGATCTCGCCGCGCGTAGTACCGATGTCCATTAGCTCCCTGTCACTAAGGTCGCACAAGGTGGCTCGTAACCTTTGGCGTTTGCGCCACTCCAGAAACGCATCCCAATATTTCTCAAGAGGGCTGTAGTAGACCTGCCGCTTGGCGGCCGCCTGTCCCAACCGTGTTGCACCATAGGTCGTGCTCATCGCGGCATCTCCTGGGTGTTGTTCTACCCAGACGAGGATGCCAAGGCATGAGGGAGCGCGCTTGACATCCGGCTTACATTTTCCTCACCGGCGGCTTATTCTTTGCGTTGCAACCGGTACTGGAGCCCCGATGATCGGAGGCCGCCTGAGGAATTGGCAGCTTGCGCTATCTCTTCGAGGAGTACGCATTCGACACCAACCGGCGCGAGCTGCATCGCGGGGCGGAGGTCGTCCCCATCGCACCGCAGGTGTTCGATCTGCTCGATTACCTGATCCGGAACAGGGAGCGCGTCGTCAGTAAAGACGACCTCATCAATGCCGTTTGGAATGGGCGCAGCGTTTCGGATGCAGCACTGACGACCCGGCTGAATGTCGCCCGAAGCGCAACCGGCGATTCCGGGGAGGAACAGCGACTGATCAAGACGTTACCGCGTAAGGGTTTCCGTTTCCTCGGACAGGTGCGGGAGGCGCAAGAAGTTGCGGGCCCAAATCCGGGCGATGCGCTCGAGAGCGCTCCTGCAGTTCCCGACAAGCCCTCCATCGCCGTGCTGCCGTTCGCGAACATGTCTGGCGATCCCGAGCAGGAATACTTCGCGGACGGAATGGTTGAGGAGATCACGACGGCGCTTTCGCGGTTCAAATCGCTGTTCGTGATCGCCCGCAATTCGAGCTTCACCTTCAAAGGCAAAGCCGTCGATATCAAGGAAGTCGGGCGCAGGCTTGGCGTGCGCTATGTCCTTGAGGGGGCGGTGCGCAAGGCGTCGGGGAAAGTTCGCATCACGTGCCAGTTGATTGAAGCGGCTACGGGCGCACACATTTGGGCGGACAGGTTCGAGCGTGACATGACAGACATTTTCGCGTTGCAGGACGACGTCACGCTCGCCGTTGTCTCAGCTATTCAGCCAAAGTTGTTTCAAGCAGAAATTGCAATATCGACGCGGCGGCGACCGGAGAACCTCACCGCATATGATTATTATCTCCGCGCCCTGCCGCAGTTTTACGTAGCGACCCGCGAAGGGTTGGCCGAGGCGATCAGGCTGGCTCACTGCGCCTTGGAGCTGGACCCCCGGTTCGGCTTCGTCGCGGCTCTGGCGGGCATCGGTCACATGCGCAACGTCGTTTGGGGCTATGCTATCGATCCCCAATTCGAACGCAGGGAAGCAGTTCGGCTTCTTCGCCTGGCGCTGAGCACCAACGACAATGATCCGCACACGTTAGCAACGGCTGCTGTAATCTCGGCGTTCATGGTTGGCGATTGTGAAAGCGAGATCGAAATGGCTGACCGGGCGGTCGCGCTCAACCCAAATTCATATCTCGCATGGAACTGCAGAGGCCATGTCTATAGAATTGCGGGCCTGCCGGAGGAAGCGGTCCGGAGCTTTGAACGTGCCATTCGCATGAGCCCGGTAGACGCGCAGCTATACACAACATTTGCTCAGATCGGGTCGGCTCTTATTGAGCTTCGTCGCTTTGACGAGGCCATCGTCGCGGGAAAGAAAGCCCAACGTCAGAACCGCTCCTTTGCGACAGCTTACCGGTGTCTCGCGTCCGCGTTCGCCCATCTCGGACGTGACGCTGAGGCGCGTGAGGCGGCGGCGCGTGTGCTTGAGACGGATCCCACCTTTACAATATCTGCGTTCATCGCCCGGGGCGGGTATTCAAACTCGAAGCTGCTGATTGAGGGCCTTCGGAAAGCGGGGTTGCCGGAATGAGCACGCGCACCCCGCGAGGTGATTGAATAAATGCCCTCTTTGCTGCGGTGCATGAGTCTGCTGTTGGCACTTTTCGGACATGCCACGATTTCCGAGTTGAGTCTGCTTTCGGGGGTAAAGCGGAAGTTGGATTTCGAGCCTGCCAAGGGCAGCTTTTGGCGCAAAGCGGCCGTTCGTACGCAAACGGCATCCCGTGACTGATAAGAAATAAGTCAGAGAGTCTATCAGTTTGGAATCAGGCTCGGGGAGGGCGCGCTTAGGCGGCTGTCGCGGCGGCGGAGACGCCCCCGTGTCAACAACGCCAACGAAGCCGCACCGGCCGATGGAGAGAAACGATGACCGACCGCAAGACCGAAACGAGTGTTACGCTTCCCTGGAAGGCCGACCCTCGCCGATTTTGATGTGCCGGGCCAGAAACTCCAGGAAGACGCGGATCCGAATCGGCAAGAGCCCGCCCTGCCCAAGATAGACAGCATGCAGTTCGTCGATGTCGCCGGGGTTGAACTTTTCAAGTATGGGGACAAGCCGTTTGGCGACGATATCATCCCTGACTATGAAAGAGGCCAACCGAACAAGCCCGACGCCGCTGATGGCAAGCGCCCGCAACGCGTCGCCGTCACTCACCTGAATATTGCCGGAGGGCGGTATCGTTTTCAGCACGCCTTTGTCCATCAATGGCCAGCCCTTTGCCGCTCGCGCGTAGCTAAAGCCAAGACGATTATGCTGCGTCAGCTCGTCCGGCGTTTTCGGAATGCCGTATCGAGCGAAATAGCCTGGTGAGCCGACGATTATCATCCGCGCAGCGCCAAGCTTGCGGGCGATGAGCTGGGAGCTTTTGAGCGGACCGCTGCGCAGCGCAACATCGGTCCGCTGTTCCAGCAGGTCGATCACCTGATCCGTCAGGGATATCTCCAAAGAGAGTTTCGGGTAGGCCTCCAGGAAAGCAGGCACGATCGGCAACAGTAGCTGTCGCCCGACCGGGATGTTGGCGCTCACTCTGATCTTTCCCTTCGGGATCTCGGCTTCCGCCACGGACCGCTCGACCTCGTCCATGTCGGCAAGCAGTCTTATGCTCCGCTCGTAGAACAATCGCCCTTCTGCTGTGAACTGAAGAGTCCTCGTTGAGCGATTGACCAGCCGCGCGCCGAGTCTGGTCTCGAGCCGGCCGACAAGCTTGCTGATCGCCGAAGGCGTCATGCGAAGCGCGCGCGCCGCGGCGGAAAACCCCCCGAGTTCGAAGACCCGCGCGAAGACTTCCATCTCGCCGGAGCGATTTACATCCAGTCGGGCCACTGTGATTTTATTTCACAAATGATGTTCCAGACCAAAGTCTACTGCATGCTCCCGGGCGCGTCCAATTCTCTGAAACCAACGCTTCTACAGACAGACCCGCAAGAGACCGCCTTAACCAAGAGACCGCCTTAACAATGGGTCCCAAGTTGAAAATCAAAATTAATCATGGAGATGATCATGGATAAGTCCGTTGTTTTGATCACCGGTGGCCTCACCGGTATCGGACGCGCCGCGGCCGTCGCATTCGCCAGGAAGGGCGCAAAGGTGGTCGTTGCGGGTCGGCGTGATGAGGCCGGCAAGGCGCTCGTCAAGGAGCTGCGCTCGCTGGGTTCGGAGGCCGAATTCATCAACGCCGATGTCCGCAAGGAGGACGATGTACGCGCCATGGTCGATAAAACCGTCGCACGGTTTGGCCGGCTCGATGTCGCGGTCAACAATGCCGCCACCGAAGGCCAGGTTGGTCCGATCACGGACCAGACCGCCGAAAGCTTCGCCGCGACGTTCGAGACCAATGTTCTCGGCGTGGTTCTGAGCATGAAGCATGAAGTGCGCGCCATGCAGGCCCAGGGGAGCGGCAGCATCATCAACATCTCCTCGACCTACGGCCACAAGGGCGCGGCTTTCGCCTCGATCTACGTCGGCGCCAAGCACGCCGTCGAAGGCATCACCAAGTCGGTAGCGCTCGAAGTCGCCCAATCCGGAATTCGTGTCAACGCTGTTGGACCAGGCCCCACGGACACCGGGATGCTGACCCGCTTCACCGGCACCGCCGAGAACAAGGCGGCCCTGGCGGCACAGGTTCCGTTGGGTCGGCTTGGACTCTCGGAGGAGGTCGCCGGCGGTATCGTCTTCCTGGGATCGGACGAAGCCAGATTCATGACGGGTCACGTCCTCAACGTTGACGGCGGACACAGCGCCAATTGATCCGTCGGCGAATCTTCAAGGGGATTGGTCATATGAGTACAACCGCGACGAAACGAACGGCCGAGGCCGAGACCGAAGAACTCGATGTCATTATTGTCGGCGCGGGATTTGCCGGTTTCCATCTTCTGGATCGTCTGCGTGGCATGGGTATGTCCGTCCAGGTGTTTGAGGCTGGGAATGGTCCTAGCGGCGTCTGGTATTGGAATTGCTATCCGGGAGCGCGAGTCGATTCTCCCGGCCCGATGTATCAATTTTCGCGCGACGATCTGTGGCGAGATTGGAAGTTCAGCGAGCTATATCCCTCGTGGCAGGAGATTCGCGCGTATTTCCATTACGTCGACAAAAAACTCGACCTTAGTCGGGATATTCGTTTCAACAGACGCGTGAACGAGGCGGAGTTCGACCCGGCGCACAATCGCTGGTCTGTCCGCTCCAGCGACGGCTCTATCACGAGGGCTCGCTATTTCGTGCTGTGCACCGGCTTGGGTTCGAAGCCCTACGTGCCGGAGTTGCCAGGCCTCAGCGATTTTGCGGGGGAGCACCATCACACCGCGCTTTGGCCGCAGCAGGGTCTCGACCTGGCCAGCAAGCGGGTTGGGGTGATCGGTACGGGAGCGAGTGGCGTGCAAGTGGCTCAAGAGGCCGCTGCCGTGGCGGCCCATCTCACCGTCTTCCAGCGCACGCCAAATCTGGCTCTGCCGATGCGACAGAGGAAACTCGACGACGACACGATCCGCCGCATGAAGGAGGGTTATCCGCTCGCATACCAGAAGCGCAGAACGTCGTTCGGCGGGTTCGACTACGATCCCCTCGAAAAGTCAGCGTCCGAGGTGTCCGAAGACGAGCGGCGAGCGACGTTCGAACGTGTTTGGGAGATCGGAGGCCTTGCGCCCTGGGTTGGCTCGTTCAACGACTTGCTTGTAAACGAACAATCGAACCGCGCCGCCTATGACTTCTGGCGCGACAAAACTCGGGCGCGAATTAAAGATCCTACTGTTGCCGAGACTCTCGCGCCGACAGAACCGCTTCATCCCTATGGCACCAAGCGACCCTCCCTCGAACAGAACTTCTTTGATATCTTCAATCAGTCCAACGTGAGCCTTGTCGATCTCCGCAAAACCCCGATCGAAAGAGTGACGCGTAGCGGGATCAAGACGACGGCTGGCGAGCATGACCTGGATATTCTTGTTTTGGCCACCGGCTTTGATGCCGTGACTGGCGGGCTGACCAGCATCGATATCCACGGCACGCAGGGCGAGACGCTGAGGGAGAAGTGGGCCAAGGGTGTGCGCGCCCATCTCGGAATGGCTGCAGCGGGCTTTCCTAATCTTCTTTTCGTCTATGGCCCGCACAGCCCGAATGCTTTTGCCAATGGGCCGACTTGCGCAGAGCTTCAGGGTGACTGGATCGCTGGACTGCTGAACCACGTTCGACAACGCGATTGGAAGCGGTTCGAGGCAACGGCCCCGGCGGAAGAAGAGTGGCGCGCGGAAGTGCATGCCCTTGCCGACGCGACACTCTTCCCGCGTGCCGACTCTTGGTATCTCGGCGCGAACATTCCCGGCAAGCCACGCGAGATGCTGTCCTTCGCCGGTGGGCTCTCGACCTACATGGCGAAATGCAACGAAAGCGCCGAACGAGGGTACGAGGGATTCACAATCGGCTGAGTTTTGCTTTTCGTCGCGACAGTCGCATGTCGGCTTGAACCACTGCAACAGAGAATCTCAATGACCCAGCACAATCACCAGACCGTGCCGACGCAGTTCGTCGAAGCCAACGGCGTCCGCTTTGCCTATCGCCGCTTTGGCAAGGCCGCCGGCGTGCCGCTCGTCTTCAACCAGCACTTCACCGGCACCATGGACCATTGGGATCCGGCCGTGACCGACGGTTTTGCGAAGGACCGCGAAGTCATCCTGTTTAATAACGCCGGTGTATCCAGCTCCTCCGGAGAGGTGCCTAGCACGATCGAGAAAATGGGCGACAACGCAGTGGCGTTCATCAAGGCGCTCAGACTGAGCAAAGTCGATGTGCTCGGCTTTTCAATCGGCGGCTTTGTCGCGCAAGAAATCGCCGTTCGGGCGCCCGACCTCGTGAGGCGGCTGGTCCTGGTCGGCACCGGCCCGCGCAGTGGCGAGGGCATGGCCGCGCTCACGCCGGAGGCGCAGGAAATCTTCGGCGCCATCTATGACAAGCCCGATCATCTCTGGCTTCGCGTGCATTTCACGAAGTCAGAGCAGAGCCAGGCCGCGGGCCGCGAGTTCCTCACGCGCTTCCGGCGACGCGCCGAGAACCGCGATCCCGAGGTCAACGAGAAAGTCGCACCCGCCCAGATTGAGGCGATCGGCGAATGGGGCGCGCCGCGGGACAAGCCGTTCGAATATCTGAAGTCGATCCGTCAGCCGACGCTCGTCGTCAACGGCGGCAAGGACGTGATCATCTATGCCGTGAACTCGTTCATCCTGCAGCAGCACCTGCCCAATGCCCAGCTTGTCCTCTATCCCGACGCCAATCACGGCTCGCAGTATCAATATCCCAAGTTATTCGTCCGGCACGTTTCCCTGTTCCTGTCCGAGGAGGAAGCGCGATGAAGCTCGACCACTCAGTTCCGGTGAAAATCGTCGTCGTCTATCACAGCGGATACGGTCACACCGTAAAGATCGCCGAGGCCATCGCGCGCGGTGCGGCCACCGTTAATGGCGCGAGCGTAGAGCTTGTCACCGCGGAACAGGCGCCCGGCCGATGGGAGCTTCTCGATGGTGCAGACGCCATCATCATGGGAGCGCCCACTTACATGGGTAGCCTGTCGGCACCATTCAAAGCGTTCATGGATGCGACCTCGCACCTCCAATATGCTGAGAAGCGCTGGGAGGGCAAGATCGCCGCAGGTTTCACCAATGGCGCGTCCCGCGGCGGCGACAAGCAGAACTCGCTGGTCCAGCTCATGACATTTGCCGCCCAGCACCAGATGCATTGGGTCAATCTCGGGATGAATTACGGGAATAATCGCTCCTACACCAACGAGGATATCATCAACCGCGACAGCTACACGCTTGGAATGGCTGGCCAGGCCGACATGGACCAGAGCGGCGCCGTCGCGCCGCCGTCGTCCGATCTTCGGACTGCGGAGTTTCTCGGTCGCCGGGTGGCCGAGGTCGCGCAGGAGCTATCGGCTGGCCGGGCGATGCTCGGCCGGCGAGCCAACCGCGGCGTTTCCGGTGGTGCCGACAATCAGGATCCGGAAGGCCGGGGCGTGATGGCATCCAAACGCAATCGAGGCACCACTGGACTGGTCACCGCCTAAGGATTGGCGCCGATCCGATTCCAAATCAGAAGGACACAGACGATGGCTGACAAGCTGATAAAGATACCGGGGCCCGACCACCCGATTTCGGTCGAAGCGAACCCATCTCGCGTCGTGGTCAAAGTCGGCGGAAAGATCATCGCCGACACCCACGATGCGTTGACGCTTCGCGAGGCGTCCTATCCACCCGTTCAATATATCCCCCGCCGCGACGTCGACATGGCCGCACTCACACGCAGCGAGCATACTACCTACTGCCCCTACAAGGGCGACGCGTCCTACTACAGCATTCCAGCGGGCGGGGATCGTTCACGCAACGCAGTGTGGACGTATGAGATGCCGTTTGAAGCGATGGCGCTGATCAAGGATTACGTCGCGTTTTACCCGGGCCGTGTCGACGAGATCAGTTAAGTGGCGCTCCCGACCTTGCTTTGACGGCATGTCGATGCACGTCGTGAGGAGTCGTTCGGAGTGAAATTGCGGCTCCCCTCTCACGCCGGGTGACCCAAAGGAGAAAGAACAGATGACGATGGCAAAGCGTACCGCACTTGTCACAGGAGCCTCCGGCCTGGCCGGCGGCTACATGCTGGCTCACCTGCTTAAGCAGGGCGGCTGGGATGTCATCGCGGTGTCGCGCCGCAAGCCGCGGATTGGTGGCGACTACAGGCACATCGCCGTGGATCTTCTCGATCCGGCCGACTGCCAGGCCAAACTTGGGCCGCTCATGAACATTACGCATTTGTTCTATCTGGCGATCACGGAGCGGGCGGATCCCGGTGAGACGATTTCGGCGAACGCCAACATGTTCTTCAACCTCGTCAAGACCGTCGAGGCCGCTTCACCCATGCTCGAGCATGTTCATCTCTCTCAGGGCACCAGGTGGTACGGAAATCACCTCGGCCCCTACAAGACCCCGACCAGGGAGGATGATCCGCGGCACATGCCGCCGAATTTCTATTACGACCAGCAGGACTTTCTCGAAGAATTCCAGCAAGGAAAGCGCTGGACCTGGTCGGTCGGGCGTCCGCACGCGGTCTGCGGTTTCTCCACGGGAGGACCGATGAACCTGACTCTGGCGATCGCTGTCTATGCCAATATCTGCAAGGCGCTGAGGCTGCCTCTCAGTTTTCCGGGCAAGCCAGGCGCGTACACCGCGCTCTATCAGTGCACCGACGCCGCTCTTCTGGCAAAGGCCGTCGAGTGGATGGCGACCGATCCGAAATGCGCCAACCAGGCTTTCAACATCACCAACAGTGATCTCATCAGGTGGCAGAACCTGTGGCCCAGATTCGCCAACTTCTTCGGAATGGAGCTGGCGCCGCCACGACACATCAACCTTGCGCGGACCATGGCCGACAAGGGGCCGGTCTGGGAAAAAATCGTCGAAAAGAACGGATTGCAGAAATTTCGCTTCGAAGAGATCGCGGCCTGGGGCTACCCGGATGGCGTGTTCGCTTCCGACTACGATATCGTCTCCGATACCAGCAAGGCCCGCCGTTTCGGATTCCACGACCTCGTGGACACCGAGGAAATGTTTTTCCGGATGTTCTCGGATTTTCGGCGTGAGCGGATCATTCCGTGACCCGCCAAACCCTCTCGCAGAAGAGGCGCAACCGCGGAACAAGTGGCCCGCCTTTTGACGAAAGATCTGGCTTGCCCTCGATGGATGGTATCGTGGTGTCACTTGTGCCGGAGCGGCAGATGTTCCGGGGAGGCCGCGTTCAGCATGCTTCCACGCGCGATCAACTCGTCCAAGAGAAATGCCTTGAGAAGCGAGGACGTGTTTGCCCTGTTGTAGCCGATCACCAGATCGATCGTCGGCGCTTCGCCTCGTAGCGGGCGGCTGACGACCGACGGCGGAAGAAGATTTCGCGCATACAGCGGCAACAGGGCGAGGCCGCGCGTGGAGACGATCATTGAGACCGCCATTGAAATATTATCAACCTCATGGTCGGGAGTAAGATCGAGTCTGGCGCGCGCCCCGTAGCCGTCGATAACGGCCCTGAGAGCAGGTGATGTCGTCTTGGGAACACTGATGAAGGTTTCACGCGGAATGTCTCGCGGGCGAATAGTATCGCGTGTGGCGAGGCGATGATCGCTGGGCAGAAAGACGACGAGGGGCTCCTTGGTCAACAGCTTGAATGCCAGGCCAGGCACGTGGTCTTCCCGCCGGAGAAAGGCCACGTCAAGTTTGCCCTGCAGCAGCCCCCTCGCAAGGTCAGGCGATAGTTGGCTGTGCACGATGACTTCGATGTTTGGTTGATCGTCGCGGAGAATCCTCAGGGCTTCGGGAAGCCACGTCACCTCGTGCCCGGTCAGAAATCCAAGCACGAATGATTCCTTGGCGACCTGGGACGCTCGCCGGGCCGCTTCGCCAGCAACCTCGACCTGCGACAGCACCAGACGGGCATGATCGAGAAAAACGCGGCCTGCCGGGGTCAGTTCAATTCCACGCGGACCGCGGATCAGTAGTTGGGCGCCGTCCTCCAGCTCCAGATCGCGGATCTGCCGGCTGAGTGACGGCTGGGCGGTGTGAAGCCGCCGCTCGGCCGCCAGCGTCAGGCTGCCTTCCTCAGCCACAGCAATGAAATAGCGCAGATGACGCAGTTCCATGTTTAACTCATGCTTTCAAAGTATGGCATGGACCCTACAAAGTCTTTCTCCATTCCGCCAGAGCCACCTACATCACCCAAAGCCTAACGAGCGGAAATACGCCGCTGTCTCCCAAACCCTTGGTCGGAATGACCTGCCGAGCAAGGCTTTTCAGCAATCTCTCACTCCAGGAGAAACTGCATATGACCGCCCCCGTTGTCCTGATTACCGGCGCCTTGACCGGCATTGGCCGTGCCACGGCGCTGGCCTTCGCCCAGGAGGGCGCCCGGATTGTTGTCTCCGGCCGCCGCGACCAGGAGGGACAAGCCCTGACCCAGGAGCTCCGCGCCCTCGGCGTTGAGGCTGAATTCATCCGCGCCGACGTTCGCCATGAAAACGATGTCCGCAACCTGCTCGACAAGACCGTGGCCGGCTTCGGCCGGCTTGACGTCGCGGTCAACAACGCCGGCACCGAGGGCAAGCCCGGGCCGGTGACGGAGCAGACCGCCGAAAGCTACGCGGCCACGTTCGACACCAACGTGCTCGGCGTGCTGCTCAGCATGAAGCATGAGATGCGGGTGATGCAGGCGCAAGGCAGCGGCAGCATCGTGAACCTGTCGTCGACCATGGGACATCGCGGCGCGCCGGGCGCCTCGCTCTATACCGCGAGCAAGCACGCGGTCGAAGGGCTGACGAAATCCGCGGCGCTCGAAGGAGCGGCATCAGGCGTTCGCGTCAATGCGGTCGCGCCCGGTCCCGTCGAAACCGGAATGCTGGACCGGTTCACCGGCTCTGCCGAGCGAAAGGCCGGACTTGTCGCAGGCGTGCCGCTCAAGCGTGTGGGCACGCCTACGGAGATCGCCGATGCTATCGTGTTCGTCGCTTCTCCCAAGGCGTCATTCATCACCGGCCAGATCATTGCCGTGAACGGCGGCAAGACCGCTTCGTAAATTCTGCACCCCGAAAACAGCACCATCACAAAGCTCGCAATGATCAAGGTATCATCGGCGTCCGTTCGTCATACCGTGGCGGGCTGGACCGAGCCTCCGGCGGGCGGGCGGTTCGCCCTCGGGCGCCGCGCGAGTCTGTTCGTGTCGGCGGGCGTGGTCGGTCATACGCTATGGACAAGTGCGGCGCCCGCGCTCACCTACGGGCTTTATGCCGAGGAGTGGCATCTCACCCATACGGCGATAGCGGCGATCTTCGCCATCTATCCGATCGCCGTCGTCGTCATGCTGCTCGGCTTCGGCGGCATTTCCGACCAGATTGGCCGCCGCACGACCATGTTGGCGGGGCTCTGGGCTTCGCTCGCCGGCGCGCTGCTGTTTGCGGTCGCACCCGACGTGTGGTGGGTATTCGCAGGACGTGCGCTGATGGGCATCGGCGTCGGCCTTGCTGCGAGCCCGTCGACTGCCGCGATCCTGGAGTTCACGAGCCCGGAACGCGCGAAGAGCGCGGCCTCGGTCACGATGGGGGCGCAGGCAATTGGCTTCGCCACGGCTTTGCTGCTCGGCGGCGCCTTGACGCAATACGGGCCATGGCCGACCCGCCTTTGCTTCTGGGTGCTTGCGGTCTTCCTCATCGTCCTTCTGATCGGGACGTGGCTCTTGCCGCGTCATACGCCCGGCGGTAGGGGCGGCGACTGGCGCTCGAGAATGCCATCCGTTCCGAAGCACGTGCGTCGGGCTTTCGCGATGACATCGACTGCGATGGTCGCGGCCTATGCGTTCGGCGTCCTGGTGCTCTCGCTCGGCGGCCAGGTCGAGCATGATCTGATCGGTTCGCCCAACGCCCTTCTCAACAGCGCCGTCCTTTCATTGTTTCCCATCGTGATGGGCGCGATCGGGATCGTGGCTCGGCCGCTTTCGCCGCGGCGGGCGCTGATCGTCGGCGCGCTGATCTCCGGTGCGGGCATGGTGCTGCTCATCCTGGCGGTCAGCTTGCGCGATCTAGTTATCTATTTGCTGGCGACGGCCGCTGCGGGTGGCGCATACAGCCTGTTGTTTGTCGGCGGTCTGCAAGTGATCAGCGTGACGGCTCCCGAGCGTCACCGCGGCGGCATCCTCGCCGCGCTCTATCTCCTGAGTTACCTGTCGATGGGCGCGCTCGCGCTCGCTCTCGGCGCGCTCGCGACGGCGAGGGGGCTTAGTCTGGCCGTCGATCTCGGTGCGGCAGCGATCATTCTGATGAATGTTGCCACGCTCGTATTCGCAACGACGAAGCCCACCATAACCCCATCCGCGGCCTCGCCTGCATCGACATGAGGACCACGCGAACGTTCGCGCGTCCGTCGGAATCACGACGGACCTGAGGTCCTGTCGGGCAGGAGGAGAAGCAGCCCGACGACTGCGAGCAGCATCAGTACGTTCCAAAAGGCGACCGCACCAAACGCCTGGACATAGGATGCCGTCTGGCTGAGGCCTCTTGATCCGGCACCAGAAAGGGTCAGAAAAAAAGGAACCTCCAGTGCTGCTACCCCCAATGCATTGCCGCCGCGCTGCATCGTCGTCAGGACCCCAGCTGCGGATCCGACGTGGCGGTCATGGATGCCGCTCATCACCGCATTCAGTATTGGCGTCATGAAGAGGCCCATACCGATACCAACGAGCAACAAGGACGGAAGAAGCCATGGGGCTGGAAGCGGATCGACTGTCCAGCACAGGACTAGCGTAAGAAGCATCCCGACCAGGTCCACGAGGACGCCTGCCATCATGATACGGCGCACCCCGAACGACGTTAGCCGACTTGCAATCGGCGAAACGATTCCGAACGCCCCACCGAGGATTGCCAGGCTTCCCGCCGTGGCCAGCGGCGAGTGCCCATATCCCGTCTGCATCAGCAACACGTAGGAGAAGCTGAAGGGCGTCGTGGATCCCCAGAAGAAAAGGATCAGAAGTGCGCCGATATTGAACGCACGGTCGCCAAACAGGTCGGTCTCGAGCAGGGGAGAGAGTCCGTGCCGCGATTTCCAGCGCTGGTGGAGATAGAACCCCACGAAAGCAACCGGGGACGCAGCCAGCATCGCGACCGGCCAGCCGGCCCAGCCGCGCTCCGGTCCCTCGACCAACGGCAGCATCAATAGCAACATGGCGAGTGTGCTTAGCGCGACACCCGTAAGGTCAAGCCGCTTGCGCTCGCCGGAACGCACGTCTGCCAGCACCAGCGGCGTCAGGAAAATGGCCACGATCCCAATTGGGAGGTTCACCAGAAAGACCGTGCGCCAAGCAAGGCCGAAGAGGTCAGCTTGGATCAGGACTCCCCCAAGGACAAGCCCTGCGACGTTGGCAAGGCCTATCGCTACGCCCATCGCGCCGAACGCCGCCCTACGCTCGCCGCCATCGGCAAAGGACATTCGCACCAACGCAAAGACCTGGGGCGAGAGCATCGCCGCGGAGGCGCCCTGCAGCAGCCTGCCGACAATAAGAATCTCGATGTTCGGCGCGACCCCGCAGATGAACGACGTCAGCGTGAACGCTCCAAAGGCCGCCATGAACACACGACGCTGGCCGTAGATGTCGCCAAGTCGTCCCCCGGTGATCATTCCGGCGGAAAAGGCCAGTGCGTAGGTTGCTACCGTGAGTTCGGCCTCGCCGAAGCTCGCGTCTAGCGTAGTTCTGATTGACGGAATCGCAATGTTGACGATCGAGTTGTCCATGACCGTCACAAAAATGCCCGAGAGGACGACGGCGAGGGCGACCCAGCGGCGGGCGCCGATGCCCGGGCTGGCGACCTCTGCGCTCGGTTCGTGGTCGCTCAAAGAGTGACGACGATCTTGCCGAATTGGCCGCTGTTCTCCAGATAGCGATGCACTTCCACCATATCGTCGAACTTGAATATGCGATCGATGACCGGCTTGAGCGCGCCGCTCGCAAGACCCCTGGTAACGTAATCCACCGCCGCTTTCCGGCGAGCCTCGTCGCCAGTGACCAGCCGGATGCTGTACCCTTTGACGATCGTCATCTTGCGGATCATCTCCAGCACCGGGATCGGGGTGTCATCCTCGCTCAGCGCGCCGTAGATGTAGACGATGCCCTCATTGGTCAGCGCGGCGATCAGCTTGGCCAGGTCCGCGCCGCCCACGGGATCGAAGGCGACCCGTGCGCCATGGCCGTTGGTGATGCGCATCACCTCGGCGACCATGTCTTGCTCCCTTGTTGCAACGACATGGGCTGCGCCGGCCTCGTGCAGCCGCTTTTTCTTGTCCGAAGTGCGGGTCAGCGCGATGGGGGTCGCGCCGGCTTGGTTGGCAATTTGAATCGCCGCCAGGCCGACGCTGCTCGAAGCTGCGGGAATGATGACGAAGTCGCCAGTCTTCACGTGGGCGTCGAAGACGAGCGCGCCGTAGGCCGTGATGAACATCATCCAGACCGACGCCGCTTCGACGAACGAAAGCGACGCTGGATGCTTCACGATGGCATGATCGGGGGCGAGGATGACCTCTCCGTAGGTGAAGTACCTGTTCAGGGAGAAGGCCGGAATCGTGCTGACGCTGTCGCCCACGGCAAAATCGGCGACATCCTTGCCAGCGGCATCGACCACACCTGCGCAATCATATCCGAGACCAGCCGGAAATATCGGGGATTCGACGTATTTATCGTTACGCCACATCGACTCGGCGCGGTTGATGCCGATTGCTTTCACCTTGATGCGAACTTCGTGCGGGCCGGGAGCGGGCACTTCCATTTCAATGAATTCGAGAACTTCAGGCCCTCCGGCCTTTGCGAATTTGATGGTGCGGGACATGATGCCTCCGGCAAGTCGGGTAGGAGTTAAGCTATTCGGCACGCGCGCGAACGGCAGTCTGCGTCGAGCCGGTGACGAGGGCGCCTTTAGAGAAGGTGTCCGGAAAGGTGGAGGATCTGTTCCGTTCCGGTCAGGAGGCACACGAAGCCCTTGCTCGCTTTGAGCCGGATCGGCTGCACCGCCTGATAGGCGTCGGAGTGATAGAAGTTCTTCACGGCCTCGGGGCTATCGAACTCGACGATAACCCGGCGGCGCTGCGGGATGACGCCATCCAGCGGTTGCGCGTCTTCGCCGCGCACGAGAATCCTGCCGCCGTGCGCTGCGATGATGCCCGGAACGCTCGTGCGGTAGGCCTCGTAGGCCGCCGGATCGGTGATCTCGATTTCGACAAAGAAATACCCTTTGGGCACGGTTTAACTCCTGTATTGGCCGGCAATCAGTCGCGAGGCTGCTTTCGCGCTATGCGCTCATACTGGATCGCGACGAAACCACATCCTTCCAGCGCGTTAGCGCCCGGTGCCCCTCCGGAATCGAGACGTCGAGCGCCTTCGCGAAATCGATGGTCACCAGTGCAGTGATGTCTGCCGCCGAAAACCGCTCGCCGGCGACGAAGGGCACCTGTTCGAGCCGTGCGTTCAGATCGGCGAGAAAGTTCTGCACGCGCAGCACGCTGCGGTCGACCAACCCCGGGATTTGCTCATAGCCATGCGGTCCGGCGATGGCGCGGCCCTTGAGCCTCTCCATCTTGTTGCGCACGCCTTCCATCACCGCCGCAAAGCCTTCGAGCTCGGCGAACCGCTCCCACATCACGACCAGGCCCTTGTCCTTCGACGTGGCGCCCAATAGGGGCGTGTCGGGAAAGGCTTCATCGAGATACCGCATGATGGCCGGTACCTCTACGATGGTGGTGCCATCTTCGAGCACCAGGGCCGGCACCACGAGGCGGGGATTGATGGCCCTGTAGGCTTCCGAGTGTTGCTCGCCCGCGCCGAGATCGACAGAAATCAGCGTCGGCTTGAGTCCCTTCTCGGCCAGGAAAATTCGGACACGCCGCGAATTGGGCGAGTTGATGGCGTGGTAAAGCTTCAACATGTCTGACATCTCGTGACTCCTTGTGTTCGATCAGGATGGCCACCGTGAGCAATCGTGATCATCTCTCGTTCTCGCGTTAGACCTGCGCTCTGCCGCCATCGGCGAACAGTTCGATCCCTGTGACGAAGCTGGAGTCGTCCGAGCCCAGAAACAGCGCGACCTTGGCGATCTCTTCGGGCTCCGCCATGCGGCCCATCGGGACGGTCGTGACGATGCGCGCGATGGCCTCAGGCGGCTGCAGCGCCACCTGCGGGGTGACGACAGGTCCGGGGCTGAGAACGTTGGCGCGGATGCGCCGGTCCTTCAGCTCCGCGGTCCAGGTGCGCACGAATGAGCGAATGGCCGCCTTGCTCGCGGCGTAGACGCCGAAACTCGGGGTGCCTTTGGTCGCCGCGGCTGAACCGGTCAGGATGATGGAGGCGCCATCGTTCAGAAGCGGCAGTGCCTTTTGAACCGTGAAGAGCAGTCCCTTGACGTTGGTGTCGAAGGTCTTGTCGTAGTACTCCTCGGTGATGCTTCCCAACGGGACAAATCCGCCAAGTCCTACATTGGCGAAGAGGACATCGATTCGGCCCTTCGCTTTGACGCGCTCGTAGAGACGATCGAGGTCGGCGAGCTTCGCGACGTCACCCTGAACGCCCGTGACGTTGCGGCCGATGGCCGCTACAGCTTCTTCGAGCTCCTTCTGGCGACGGCCAGTAATGAAGACGTGAGCACCTTCACTGGCGAAGAGCTTTGCCGTGGCGACGCCGATACCCTGGGTACCGCCGGTAATGACAGCCACTTTCCCTTGCAATTTACCCATGGTTCGTTGCCTCTCCGCGCCTCTCTGTGTTGTTGTCGAATGCCCCCTGTCCCAGTCATGGAGACCTCGGGCCGGGCGGCGTCACCCCTGCGGGCCCTGCACGAAGCGCCGTGTGACCTCATCCCGCGTCTGGTTGACGGCACCGATTCTCTCGATGAGCTCCGCGGTCCGGCTGCCTCTCAAACCCGCAGTGGTGATCACGCCATCGCGGACATAGGTGTAGACACCAGTCAACAGGAATGCGCCGACCGAGCGGAGATATCTGCGCTGGTCCTCAATGGTTGAGCGATAGGTTTCGCTTTCGTAGAATTCTCGTGCCGTGAGCGCGCTTGCGAAACCGATCTCGATGACGCCGATGTCCTTGCGTTCGTCGCTGACCCGATGATCGCCATGGGGCGAGGGCGGCGATGGGCGCGCGTTGTCGTACGGTTCGGGCAGATGCAGGCGCAACTTCTGCACCGCCGGCGCGGATGCCAGATATCGCGCCCACTCCGACAGCCAGGGCCGGAATCCCTCGGCAGATCCGCCGTTCAGATGCAAATGCAGGCGGTACAACCGGTCCGGCCCGTTTGGAATGCCGTCGGGCTCGCGATCAACCAGCGTATGTGACCCCCGTGGCAGATTGTAAGCGACGATGTGCTCGAACAGATGGAACACGTCTCCGAACAGCACCGGGCTTGCCTCGGCGTAACGGTTCAGGTCGTCGATGTCGGCGAAGCCGATTTCCGCGGCGCCGTCGAGCACGACGTCCATGCGGTGAACGCCGTCCGGCAGAGGCCAGAGATTGGCCCAGTGGTCCTGTGAAAAGTGGTGCTGCACGTAGTAGCTGATGCCGGGAAGTCGCGCGCACAGCGTCCCGAGGACATCGCGCCAATAGTCTGCGAACAGATCTCGCGGAAGCCCGGCAAGCTTGCGCAGGACGCCATAGGAAAGGCAACGGATGTTCTCATCGCGCGGTGCAAAGTTGGCAGTGTCCACGACCTTCGTCGCGTTCGGGTGGCTGTGCTGGGTCATGGAAAATTCCTTCCCGCATTGGTTCGGGCCAACTCGTCGGGTGATGTTTTCTTTGGGGGCCTTTGCAACAAGGGCCAATTGCCGAGCATTCAATCGGCAGCGCCGATTGATCGCTCGCAAGCTGATGGTCCAGGCTGGGCCAGATGCCGAGCACGGTTGAGTACCCGCTTCATCCAGATTGCAGGCCGCATCGCCGGAGCGTAGGCTCGCATTCAATCGGCCCGTCCGATCAATCGGTTGACGCGGGGATAGGCGGTGGAACTGCGGCAGATCGACTGCTTCCTGGCAGTCGCAAAGGATCTCCATTTCGGAAAAGCGGCGAAGAGGCTCTCTCTCGCCCAATCCTCCGTCTCCGAAGCGATACGCTCCCTGGAGCAGGAAGTGGGCGGACCGCTGCTGGTCCGAACGAGCAGGCGCGTCCAGCTGACCTCCCTTGGCGAGAAGTTTCGTCTCGGCGTCGAACCCGCCGCCCTGGTGCTGCACGCCACGTTGGACGATTGCAGGAAGACCGTCCTTGGTCAGCCAAACCGGCTAAGGATCGGCTTCCTCGGCGGCGGACTCTATGAATTAACCCTGCCATTCGTCAGGCACCTCAGGAGCAAGTTCCATATCGATGTCGAGTGGGTGGAGCTTTCGCTGCTGGACCAGTTTGAGGCGATTGCAGCGGGCAAGGTCGACGCGGCCATCTGCAGACTTCCGCTTTCCCATGACGGCTTGGTACAATGCACGGTGCTCCTTGAGGAGAAGAAGAAGCTGGTGGTGCCGGCCGATCACAGGCTCTCAAGCAGAGACTGGATTGATCCTGAGGAGCTCGCGCTCGAGACCGTCCCGACATTGCCCGACAATCACCAGTTGGGAGCCTGGGCAGCGATCCATTTCCCTGATCACACTCCTTCGGGACGGCCGATCGCGCGAGGGCCAGTCGTCACAACGATCCGAGAATCTCTTGCGGCCGTCGAATCCGGCGAGGCCGTCGTCATCGTGGGAGCGCATCAGATTTATCGACAAGCAGAGCTCTATTATTCCAACCATCGGCGTTCCTCCCGTCGGTACCGCTCTCGTCAGGCGCCGAGCCGATCGCCGGCGCGTGATACTGGATCTCGAAGAATGTGCGCGCGATGTCGCGGCCGGGTTGGTCGAAACTGTAGAGCATTGATCGTCACTGAACTGGTTTTTCAACCAAGCGCAAGAATTGAGTACGGCGTAGCATCGTTTTGAGCTGGCGCTCGGCCGCAGGAAAGGGTTCACGGGATTATCGTTTCGCCGGACAAAGAGTGACGCATGCGGTGCGAGCCAATGTTTCCGAACGACATTGCCGCGTGAGCACCGTGCTGGACCTGCAAGACAGCAGCCTTTAAGTAAGCTCCATGGACGCAGCAATCGACGCGCCGCAATCGCGCTATTACCACTCCCAGGGGCTAAGGCTTCATTTTACCGACTGGGGTAACCCGCAGGCCCCGCCGTTGCTCCTGGTTCATGGCGGTCTCGATCATTCCCGCAGTTGGGATCATCTGGCGCGCGCGTTGCGGCGCAACTTTCATGTCCTGGCGCCCGACCTTCGCGGGCATGGCGAGTCTGAATGGGCGACCGGCAGCAGCTACAGCCTGGCTGACCATGTTTACGATCTTACTGGCCTAGTGAAGGCTGCAGGCTTCGAGAACGTGTCGATCGTCGGCCATTCCATGGGCGGTATGGTCAGCCTGACCTATGCCGGTGTGTTTCCGGAAAAGGTATCCCGGCTGGTCGTGCTCGACGGCGTGACCAATTATCCGGCGAGACAAGTCAAGCCCGCCGACGTCAGAATCGCCGAGTGGATCAGCGATCTGGACAAACTGGCGCAACGGAAAATCCACCGCTATGCGTCGCTCGCCGATGGCGCCGAGCGGATCCTGCGTCGCAACCGGCATCTGACGCGCGCGCAGGCGCTGCATCTGGCGACTCACGGCCTGAAGCAAAATCCCGACGGCACCTATAGCTGGAAGTTCGATCCGTACTTGCGCGCCCGCGCGCCCTATCGGTTATCGCTGGATGACCACATTGGGCTGTGGTCGCGCATCGCGTGCCCGACGCTCCTCGTCAGCGGTAGCGAAAGTTTCCTGCCCGACCCTGCGACGGCCGGCGTAATGAAGCATTTTGAGAACGCCGAATTGGCAAGGATCGAGGGCGCGGGTCACTGGCTGCAACACGACAAGCCGGATGAAGTCCTCGACCTTCTCAAGAAATTCTTCGACCAGGCAGAATCGAAGTAGGCGGCCTTGAAAATTCGCCGCTGGCTAGTTGCGACGCCCGACCAATCGCTTGCCGGTATCCTTGCCGCGATAAAGGCCGGCGATACCTCTTCCCGGTAAACTAGGCGCTAGCAGCTTGCGGGCGGCATCGACAAGGTCGCCCCTCAGGTCAGCCGGTTCTGCGAAGAGGCCGGTAGCGTACGCGCCGTTGATGATTAGCGCGAGTTGAGATGCAACACGGCTGGGATCAGAGACCCCAAGCCTGGCAACGATGGTCGCAAGCCTCGCCCGCAGTTCCTCCTTGTTGCCCTTGGCGACAACACGGCCGGGATGGTTCTGGTCGGGGAACTCCGTCACCAGATTGAGGAACGGACAGCCGCGATAGGCGGGGCGCCCGATCCGCTCTGCGATGCCCGATAGCAGTGCGTCCAGCAAAGCATGCGGATTATCGGCGTGTTGCGCCTCAACGTGATCCCACCATTCCCAGAACGACCGATCCCGCTCCGCGGCGAAGGCGGCAATCAAGGCGTCCTTGGATTCAAACACGCGATAGAGGCTCGTCTTCGACACGCCGGATCGGTCGACGACGGTATCGACGCCGATGGCGCGGATGCCCTCGCTGTAGAACAGCTCGTTTGCCGTCGCGAGAATGCGCTCGCGGGCACTCGCTTCGCCCTTTGCCGGGGCGCCCCGCCGGGGGCGGGCTGCCGCCTTCATACCGCAAGCTCCTCACGTTTCGGTGTCACCGTTGACAAAGTAACAGACCTGTCTGTAACGTCAAGTGGCGTACAGGTCTGTCACTTTATGGAGGATGGCGATGCGGACGATCGAAGCGAGCACTTTCTCGGGTTACGAGGGGCTGCGGCAGACCGAATTTCCCAACCCACAACCGACACCTGATCGGGTGCTGGTCCGAGTCACCGCAGCCGGTGTCACGCCGCTCGACTACACGATCCTGTCGGGAGGACATCCCCGAGCGAGGGCGCCGCTGGTGCTCGGCAATGAAGGCGCGGGCGTCATTGAGGATGCCGGCGAGAGCGGGCTCGCGGTCGGAAGCCGCGTGATGTTCACAGGACCCTACGGCGTCGCTGAGAATGGCACGTGGCAAGACTGGCTGCTGGTGAGGCCCGAACATCTGGCGCTCGTACCAGACACAATTGATGACCTCGTCGCCGCGAGCCTTCCGGTGGCCTATTTGACAGCGCAGGTCACGCTGACCCTCGCCGGATTCAAGCCAGGCATGACGGTGCTGGCTCCCGGGATCGGTGGGTCGGTCGGCAACGCGACCTTTCAGCTCGCGCGCGCGCAAGGTGCGGGCAAGGTGATTTCGACCGCCGGCAGCACGGCGAAAGCCGCCAAGGCGCGTGAGCTTGGCTTCGAAGACGTGATCGACCTGTCCGCGGAAGGCCTCGCCGAAGGCGCTCGTCGGATAACGGGAGGCAAGGGCGTCGACATCGTCATCGAGAGCATCGGCGGGTCCGTAACCAGTGAGGCATTGAGCAGCCTTGGCCTCGGCGGTGTCTTGATCACGCTGGGCTATTCCGCCGGACGCAAGACCACAATCGACGTGACCGACCTGATCTGGAAGCGCGCGCGGATGGCCGGCTTCTCTCTATTTGCCCAATCGCCGACGGCGATCGCCGCAGCGTGGCGGGACATCACCCCACTGATCGTCGGCGGATCCGTCAAACCGATCGTCGAGCGGGTCTATCGTCTCAACGAGGCGGGCGAAGCCTTGCGTCATCTGATCGAGGATCGGCCATTTGGTAAAGTCGTCCTGGCAGCCTGACCGAAAGGAAACGTTGCTTATGAAAATCGCCGTTATGGGGGCAGGTGCAGTTGGCTGCTACTACGGCTTCAAGCTGGCGCGGGCCAGACACGAAGTGGTGCTGATCGGGCGCCCTCAACACGTCGAGGCGATCCAACGTCACGGGCTCCGGCTCGAAACACAAACCGTCGACGAACGCATTCGCGTCGCTGCCAGCACCGAAGCCAGCGCGGTGCAGGGCGCACAGCTTGTGCTCTTTTGCGTGAAGTCCACCGATACCGAAAGCGCTGCAGCTGCTATCAAGCCGCTTCTTGCGCCGGATGCGGTGGTGCTGTCGTTGCAAAACGGCGTCGAGAATGCGGACCGGCTCCGCGCGCTGCTGCAACAACAAGTGCTCGCAGCAGCGGTATATGTCGGGACCGAAATGGCCGGGCCGGGGCATGTCAGGCACCACGGGCCGCGGCGAACTGGTCATCGAACGGTCGAAGGCCAGCAACGACATTGCACGCGCGCTGATCGCCGCCGACGTGCCGACCGAGATTTCCGACAACGTGCGCGGTGTGTTATGGGCGAAGCTGATCACCAACTGCGCGTACAACGCGCTATCGGCGATTACACAATTGCCCTACGGCCGGCTCGTGAAGGGTGAGGGCATAACTGCCGTCATGCACGACAACGTCGATGAATGCGTGGCAGTTGCGAAAACCGATGGCGTGACGCTTCCAGGCGATGTCGATGTGGCCGTCCGTAAAATTGCCGAGACGGCCGCAGGCCAGTACGCATCGACCGCGCAGGATCTGGCGCGAGGCAAGCGCAGTGAGATCGATCATCTGAACGGGTTCATCGTGCGGCGCGGCGAAGCGCTGGGCGTCGCGACGCCTGCCAACCGGCTGCTGCATGCGATCGTCAAGCTGATCGAGAGCAAGTAGCCGGTTCGCATGCTCCGAAATCGTCGACTCAAAGTGAAGTTGAGTCATGTATCGCTTGAGCGAGCGTTGCCTGGAAGATTTTGCAGTGGGTCAGACGTTCGGTTCGGG
Source organism: Bradyrhizobium erythrophlei (assembly GCF_900129505.1). Taxonomy (NCBI): domain Bacteria; kingdom Pseudomonadati; phylum Pseudomonadota; class Alphaproteobacteria; order Hyphomicrobiales; family Nitrobacteraceae; genus Bradyrhizobium; species Bradyrhizobium erythrophlei. Next base: position 5,621,488 of record NZ_LT670818.1, read on the forward strand.
GCGGCCGCGCATCGATGAGGACCGGGCCCTCGCATTCTCGGCCGAGCTCTGCCCCCACCCCTTCCACCTCGAGGAGGCGGCGGCGCACTGCTCGATTTCCGGAGGACTGGCCGCCAGCGGCTGGCGTTGGTCAATGCACACAGGGTTCCGGGCGATGATGTTACTGCTCAGTCACCTCTCGATAACGTGAGTATATGATATGCATCATTCTATTGATGGTCGAAGACTCGCGACTAGTTCAATAGGTAGTCAAATTACTGATGAGGAGAATTTCAGTAATGAACAGATCAAATATTCAATCGATTCTTATCGCTATGAACTCGTGCACGGCGAAGATGCCGACTTCATCGCCTATCAACGGAAGTTTGGCGATGGCCTTTGGCAGACGGTTTCAACATGGATGATCCCGCGCACGGAGTGCCGGTAAAGCCGATCTCTCTTAGAAACCCGGCTGCCGTTGTGAGGGACCCTGTCCCGGAGACCAACCGATTTCTGCAGCCTGCTCCAACGAAGCCGAGGCAGTAGTGAAGATCGCAATCCTAGATGATTACCAGAATGTCGCGCTGAGCATCGCCGATTGGTCCGCGGTCGCCAAAAAGGCAGACATCACTGTCTTCAACGATCATATCGACCAAATCGATACATTGATCGAAAGGCTCCGGCCGTTCGACGCGATTTGCGTCATGCGCGAGCGCACGCCCTTGCGCCGCGACGTCATCGAACGTTTGCCGCGGCTGAGGTTCATTGCCTCGACCGGCCCGCGCAACATCTCCATCGACATGGCCGCCGCCAAAGAGCGCGGCATTTTAGTTGCCAACACGGGATATAGATCGACACCAACGATCGAATTGACTTGGGCGCTGATCCTGGCCAGCGCCCGTCATCTTGTCAGAGAAAGCAACTCGATCAGGGCAGGCGGTTGGCAAACCTCGATCGGCCATGAAGTCGACGGCAGAGTCCTTGGAGTGTTAGGTCTCGGAAACGTTGGCGGACAGGTCGCGAGGATCGGCCGCGCGTTCGGCATGAAGATCATCGCTTGGAGCCAGAACTTGACCGCGGAAGCGGCGGCAGCGGCTGACGCCGAATTCGTGACGAAGGACGAACTTTTTCGGCGGGCGGACGTCGTGACCATCCACCTCATCCTGAGCGAGCGCACCCGCGGTCTCGTCGGCGCCGCCGAACTGGCACTCATGAAACCGACGGCGCGATTGGTCAACACGTCGCGCGGTCCGATCGTCGACGAGCAAGCGCTCATCGAGACCTTGCGCACGCAGGCTATCGCGGGAGCGGCTGTCGACGTTTTCGATACCGAGCCCTTGCCAGCGACGCATCCATTCCGATCGCTCGAGAACCTGTTGGCGACGCCGCATATCGGATTCGTTGCAGAAGACCTCTACCGGACTTTCTACAATGATGCGGCGGCTGCGATCGGAGCATGGATAGAGAACCAGGCTCCGAGCCCGTGAGGATGAGGAACGAGGCATAACGGCCAACCCGTCCCGAATGATCGCCCAAACGGCGCAAGATCCGACATTTCGAAAGCCGCGGAAGGTGGCCGGCCACCGGGGCCGCAACCGCTGCGGTGATGAGCTTTAGCTGCAAAATGGAGCGACGATAAATGGGCAAGTTGCAGGGAAAGGTTGCCGTGGTGACCGGAGGCACCACGGGAATAGGCTTCGCCACGGCGAAGCGGTTCGTGGATGAGGGCGCCTATGTCTTCATAACGGGTCGCCGCCAACAGGAACTCGACGAGGCCGTCAAGGCGATCGGCAGCAACGTGGCAGGAGTTCGGGGAGATGTCTCCAAACTGCAGGACCTCGATCGCCTCTACGAGACCGTGAAGGCAAAGGGGAAGATTGACGTCCTGGTCGCTAATGCCGGCACCGGCGAATTCGCTCCATTGGCAAGCCTCACGGAGGAGCATTTCGACAAACTTTTCGATCTTAATGTGAAGGGCACGCTGTTCACCGTGCAAAAAGCGTTGCCCCTAATAAATGATGGAGGGTCGATCATTCTCGTCGGCTCCGTCGCGAGCGTCAAAGGCACAGCCTCCTTCGGTACCTACGGCGCGACCAAGGCGGCGGTTCGCAATCTGGTGCGAACCTGGACCATGGAGTTGAAGGACCGTCGCATTCGCTCGAACGTCCTAAGCCCGGGTCCGATCAAGACGCCGCTGGTGGATCTGCAACCACCGGAAACCATCGCGAGGATGGTAGCCACCATTCCGATGGGACGGATGGGAGAGCCGGACGAAGTCGCTAAGGCAGCGGTGTTCCTGGCCTCAGACGATTCCAGCTTCGTCACGGGCATCGAGCTATTCGTCGATGGGGGCCGAGGTCAAGTTTGAGCAGCGGAAGGCGCGGCGCGTACCAGCCAGCAAGCCGTTTCGCCTGCGGTCCAGTTCGAAGGACGGACTGGTAGCCACTGCATAAACATCCCTCAGGAAACCCCTTGCCGCACGAGATGGCACGTGGTCGTCCCGTGGGCGAGAAGCCTGCCGTTCGCGTCGATTAATCTGCCTTCAGCGATGGCCGTCTGCCGACCGACATGCAGGGTCTTGCCCTCGCCGCGGACGACCCCGGTATCGGCGGACATCGGTCTTGTGAAGTTAATCTTGTATTCGAGCGTCACGGAGGAAAGGCCTGGCGCGAGCGAGGTCACGATGGCTGCTGCCATGCAGGTATCGAGCAGGACGGCCGCATAACCACCATGGACGAACCCCAGGGGATTGTAGTGCTCTGCTGTCGGTTTCGCGGTTAGCACGACAAGCCCAGGCTCGGCAGCCTCGATGTTGATATCGAAAAGCTCGAGCATCGACGAACGCGCAACGGAACCCTCCATCAGCGCCCGAAAGTACTTAAGACCGGAGAAAGCGGAAACGCCATCGTTTGCGGTACGATCCATGCCCTTAGCCTGCAGTTCGTTTGTGCTCGATCATCGCTGTATTCAGGAGCACTCGCACGGGACGAGGTCTGCCTAGTTTTTCGTTCGCGGTTTGGGAGCCTGGCTCGACCGCTCATCGAGAGACGCCAGTACATGTCGCCGAGCGTTCTCCAGAATTTCGTTCGAAAACGCTGGCGCAGCCTGTGCGACAGACCGTGACAGGACCAGCGCACCCAGCATTTCGCAGTGCAAGTTGATTGCCCGTTCGCGTAGCGTCCTACGCTCGCCCGCCGCAGCCAATCCACTTTCTGCGATCAGTCCGGCCAGGATCGTTATCTGATCGTCTAATCCGCCGGCGAAGTGCGACTGCGCTCCGGCGCCCAAGCGAGGGGCATCGCCAGCAAATCCGGTGACAGGACAGCCGTGATCGATGTTGTCGCGGTGGGCTTGCGACAGATACCAGTTTATGTAGCGCCGAAGAGCAGTGGTGGACTCATCGACGGGAGCCCTTGCCATTTTGGCGAACTCGGCGTTGCCCTCGGCGATCGCCGAAGCAAGTACCTCGGCCACTAGGTCGGCCTTCGACTCAAAGTGGTTATAAAAACCACCTTGCGTAAAGCCGGCATGCTTCATCAGTTCGCTCAGCCCGACGGCCTCCACTCCCCGTTCTCTGAATAGCCGCGTCGCCGCCGCAACAATCGCGCGGCGGTTTTCCGCAGCCTGTTCTCTCGACACGCCCAAAGCCTGCTCCTCGATTCGTTGCCGCCAGAGGCATGGATTTAATATATCACGATTTCGTTTACAATCAACAATCACGGTCAAGATTCCGGTTCGAAGGTCGGCGCGAAGAAGCAGGAGAGGCTCCGCCATCGAGCGCAAATTCAATAAGTTAGCTGAAGCGAGGTGTTACACTCAACCCCCGATGGGTTAACTGCTTGGTCTTTTGCCTCGGAATGAGTTGACAAATACAATTGTGATCGACATTGTGTTCATCGAACATTACCGCTCCCGCGCTGCACACAGCGCCTTCACCTTGGAGATCGACATGATTAAGCCTCCGACGCTCACCCGCCGCAGCGTATTTCGTGCCGGCGCCGGCCTGGCCGTTGCTGCAACGGCAACACCGGTGCTCACCGCTTCCTCGGTCCGGGCGGAGACCGCCCGTCAAGCCGACGCGGAAGCCATGAACGGCGATGGCTTCTATCGCTTCAAGATCGGGGACTTCCAAGCCACCGTGATCTCGGATGGCTCCGGGCAGATACCGATACGGCCGATCCTCGCCATGAACGTGTCTGAAGCTGAACTTGCTCCGGTGTTGAAGGCAAACTTCATGCAGCCGGTGATCCATATCACCAACAACATCTTGGTGGTCGACACCGGACGGGAGCGTATCCTTGTCGACACCGGCTTTGGCGAGAAACTCGGCCCATCCTACGGTAGCTTTCCCGAGCTCGAGGCGAACCTGCGCCGGGCCGGGATCGCGCCCGAGAGCATAGATCTGGTCGTGACGTCGCACGGTCATTTGGACCATATCGGCGGCTTGGTGACGAAATCGGGCGCGCTGGCGTTTCCGAAGGCTCAGTTCGTCTTTGTCGATACGGAGTGGAACTACTGGACCGGCAGCCGTTACGAAAGCGAGGTCAACAGTTCGCCGATGCCCGACGGGTTTAAGAAGGGCACGATTGGGGCGGCTCGAGATAACCTGCCGCCGGTCGCCAACCGAACCCGGTTCGTGAAGCAGGGCGGCGAAATCACAGCTGGCGTGCACTATGTTGCGGCGCCGGGACATTCGCCGTCCCATGCCACGATCCTGTTCACCTCGGGCAACGATCAATTCATGCATATGGGTGACATCGCCCATAACCCGGTGACGAGCCTGCAGCATCCCGACTGGTCGCCCATTTTCGACTACGATCCCGCGCAGGCGATCAAGTCGCGCAAGGCCATCCTAAGCCGCGTCGCGACCGACCGGATCATGGTGATGGGCTATCATTTTCCGTTCCCGGCTCTTGGGCATGTCGTCCGACGCGACGCGGCATACCACTGGGAAGCGGCGCAATGGATCTGGTAGCGAGCGGATGACATCGCTCCTCATTTGGCGACCACCTCGCGGATACCGACGCCGTCGTGGCGCTCATCCATTTTTTCCGGATGTCTGGACAAGGGAGAAGGGAAATGCCGTCAAGTAACTCCGGCTTTCAGCGCTTGTCGCAAGCCGCTCTGTCCCGTTCACGGTTTCTCCGTCTCACCGCGGGCGCGCTGCTCCCATTCGTCGGCTTACCCCCGTCGGCTGCCGCCAAAAACCCCGAACTGGCGCAAAACAGTGGCGCGCCCGGGACCAGGGATGCAGCGGCGTCGGGCCGCATGGGGGCCATCCTCGTAAGCCGGTTCGGGCCCGTCAAAATTCATTCGTACCTCAGTCCCCTTGACGGCTTTCACGTCAATACGCAGATGATCGAGGGGCCAACGGCGGCCGTCATCTTCGATGGTCAGCTCCTGCTGCCGTATGCCGACGAAGTTGCGTCATACGTGCAGACGCTCGGCAAGCCCGTCGATCGGATCATTCTCTCGCATGCGCATACCGACCACTGGTCCGGTCTTCAGGTTCTGACCGAGCGTTTCCCCGACGCCCGTGTGTTCGCTCTGGACGGGATTGCCGACCAGCTCCACGCAAGAGGTCAAGCCAGACTCGATAGCTTCCGCCCGATATACGGTGACCGGATCGCGACCAAGGTCACCGTCCCGACGGAGATCATCGCCGAAGGTGTGCAAGGGATCGATGGCATCACCTATGACTTCAGGCGGTTCGTCGACGCTGAATCGGATTTGCAGCTCGCCGCTCTGCTGCCCGAGCAAAAAGTGTTGATGGCGTTCGACCTGGTGTTTTCACCGAACGAACACGTCTTCACCGTCGTGGATCATTTCGATCACTGGATGATCGTTCTCGAGCAGCTCAACGCGCTTCAAGGCTACGACACGATCACCATCGGGCATGACGCGCCCGTCCACCGCTCCGCGATCGACAGCACGATTACCTACGTCAAGCGCGCCAGGGAGATCCATGCGGCATCGGCCGACGCGAAAACCTACAGCGAGAGCCTGAAAGCCGCTTTCCCCGACCGGCAGCTGGCCAGCATAGTCGATTTCTCCGCCAGGCTTCTTTACGCCGCGCGCCGTTGAACGGCGCGAGCCAGCAAGGCTTCGGCCGCCTGGGGCGGGATCTTCGCGCGTGGCGCCAGGCACCGCCGTCGCCGCAACCGCGAACCGGTTCGAAGCCCATCCCTGAACATTCTGGACAGCGTGAAGCGCCAATGAAAACCACGGATTCCCGAAGCCAGACCCTTCACTGGGAGCTCTTCATCAGGCAGCGCGGCAGCGCCACCCAGGGCGTGCCGCCCGGCAAGGAAGCGCTGACCTGGGTTGCGAACACCGTCACCCTCATCTGGGGTGAGCGTGATGCGTTGCTGGTCGATACGTTTCTGGGCGAGGCGCAAACAACCGAGTTGGCCGATTGGATAGAGGCCAAGGGCCGAACGCTGCGGACGATCTATCTGACACACGGCCATCCAGACCACTTCTTCGGTCTGACCCTTCTGTTGCAGCGTTTTCCGCAGGCGCGCGCCATAGCTCGACCCAACGTGGTGCGGGCGATGCGCACGGCGGCGGCCCCGGACGTGGTCGCGAATAATTGGTCCCGTCGCTGGCCGGGACAGATTCCAGAACGTCTGACGATCGCCGCCGAGTTGCTGGCTGAGCGCTTCGATCTGGAGGGACACGAGATCCGCGTGATCGACACCGGTCACACAGACACCGACGACACGACCGCGCTGCATATCCCGTCGCTCGGCCTCTTGATCGCCGGCGACGCGATTTACAACGAAACACATCCGTTCCTTGTGGAGTCTGACCGAGCCGGCCGGCAGGCCTGGCTCGCAGCCATCGACCGGCTGGCCGCGATCAATCCGCAAGCAGTCGTCGTGGGCCATGGCCCGCTCAAGCCGGATTGTAGCCCCCGCCACATCGATGCGACGCGCCGATATATCCGCGATTTCGATCGGGTGGACCGCGAGACCGCAACGGCTCGCGACCTCTACGACCGGATGCTCGCCCTCTATCCCAATCGCATCAACCCGGGATCGCTATGGGGCAGCGCCCTGGCCGCGAAAAGCGCAACTTGAAAGGAGCCTCGCCGCTCTCGATCATACCTGCCGATGCAGCGCCGTTCCTGAAGTCCGACTATGGAGATGAGTTAATCCGGTCACCACGCTTTACCGGCACGATCGCCGAAGAGTCCATGTGTCAAGAAAAATGAGGAGAGCTGCAATGAAACTCTACGACCTAAGGACCGGCACCAATACGAGACGTGTGCGCATCTTCTTGGCCGAAAAGGGAGTGAAGCTACCGACCGTTGAGGTGGACATGATGAAGGGCGAGAACAAGGATCCGGAATATCTATCCAAAAACCCGATGGGAACGATGCCTCTCCTCGAACTGGATGATGGAACGCAACTCGCCGAGTCTGTAGCGATCTGCCGGTATATAGAGGAGCTTCACCCGGACCCGCCTCTTTTCGGCACAACGCCGATTGAACGGGCTCTGATCGAGATGTGGAATCGGCGAATGGAGTTAGAGTTGCTGATACCGATAATTGATCATTTCGTGCATTCGTCCACGTTCTATAAGGAACGCCTTTCGCAGGTAGCGGATATTGCGCACCGCGGTCACATGCACGCACAGGCGCGGATGCGCTGGCTCGATGGCGAGTTGGCGATGCGGCCCTTTATAGCCGGTAATCAATACACGATCGCCGACATCACAGCCCAGTGCGCTCTCATACTGGGCAAGAATACCGGAACGCCAATTCCCAACGATTCACAGCATCTTGCGCGATGGTTCACTGATGTATCGAAGAGACCAACCGCTCGAGTGTGAGGAGGCAAAATTTCCGTACGTTGGCCGATTACATCAATGTGTCGGTGCAGCCGATTATGCAACCGGTGGAAACGCCCCGAGGGCTGGGGCGTCTGGCACCACGATCAAAAGGCGAAATCAATGACAACAATAAAGGCGATGCGGCTAGCTTCGCTGGTCACTGCAATCAATGTCCTGGTCGCGAGCGGCTTTTCTATCGCGGCGATCTTCCGTCCGGAAGCCGTGGTGCCTGCCGGCTCCATTCCAACAGAGGCGTCGCTGCTATTAGCCATGTACGCGGCGGCGCGCACAATTCCGCTGGCTTTGTTTGCATTGGCGGCAATCTACAAACAAGCGACGTCTGCGTTGCTGATCCTGGGCACGCTCGCGGGCGCCATGCAATTGCTGGATGCCGGAATCGGTCTGTTTCAGCATGATCTGGGGAAATTCGCTGGGCCGCTCTTTATTGCCGTCCTCCAATTCTTCGCGGTGTATCTGCTTCACAGATCCGTGCGGATCACGCCGCAAACCACGCGCCCATGAACGCCCGCTAGGGTGTCCGAGTCGGTGAATCAGGAGTTAACTTTCCAGCAAATTTCGCCGCTCGGCGACTTCGCGACTCAGTCTATGACGTCTTCGTCGCACGAAAAGTGGGTGACACACAGATGCCAAATTCAAATGACGTCGCAAGCAACGAGATGCTTTGGAAGCGCGTCCTGTCACTGCTCGTCGTAGGTGCCAGCGCGTTGGGTGGAAGCGCAGTGTTGCTGATACAGGCGTTGCCACCAATACTTCACGGATTTCCATAGAGCCGGAGACGGGTCTTGAGTGACACGGGCCAAGTTGAGCGGCAAAGGAGTGTGCAATGAAACGTCCAACAAAACGTCCAACAACGAAAGTTGGTCGGAGTCGTAAAGCATTGGTATTGCTTGAAAAAATTGCAAGAAAAATTTGAGTCGGAGCGCTTCACCCGCTCTACGATTTTCCACGCCACTCTACGATTTTGTGCGATTTGGCACGCTCTTAAGCGCCCGTCTTCTCGCCGACGAGCCGTTTGAGATCAACCTCTCCTAGAAACCTATCCCGCTGTCTGCTTCTCCTTCGACGGAGGGGACGAGGTTCGCGGCGAGAAAGTCCACGAATGCTCTGAGCTTGGGAGCGAGATGCCGACTCGACGGCCACATGACCCGAAGCGGTCCGGAGCGATCGGTGTAGTCGTCGAGCACAGTGACGAGCAGACCTTCACGAAGTTGCCTGCCTATGGCGAAGTCGGGCAGGTAGGCGATGCCCAGGCCTTGCTCGGCCAGATGGATCAGCGGCTCAAGCGTGCTTGCGACCGCCGTTTTCGGAAGTTCAATCTCGACGCCGGCTTGCTCGGGCGGCACGGGCCATTGCTCGAACCGTCTGCTGGTCGGAAACTTGCGGAAGAGAGCGGGAGTCTAGACGTCCGTCGCATGGCTGCGAGGACCGCGATTTGGACGCAACCTAATCTCAAGACAGCTCAAAGTGAGCGGCCACGCCGCATGTCCAAAATTGTCGAAGGCGTTTTTGTGCCGAGGCTTAATTCGCTGAATGAGTGGTTACGGAATGACCGCTTCTGGCGGATTGTGTTGAAAAACTCGGACGCAAAACGCGCATTGCGATCTTCCTTATCCCCGCAGGCTTAAATGGCTTATCTGGCGCCGCTCTCAGGAGGTAACTCGCTTACCGTGACATCAGAAGCGGAACAGGCGCCAGTTTCAGCAACGTCCGGGTTACGCCGCCGAACAGCATCTCGACAGAGCGGGCGTGGCTGTAGGCGCCAATGACGATCAGATCCATGCCGTGAGCTGCGGCACACGACAGGATGACGTCGGCGACCGGGGAGCCTTGCGACAACACCTGCTCTATTTCGACGCGGGCACCGTGCCGCGTGAGATACAGGGCGATATCAGCGCCGGGCTCCTCGCCGTGCCGGCCTGCTCTCTGTTCCGAATCGACAACCAAAAGAGTGACGGAACTAGCCGCGACGAGGAAGGGGAGCGCGTCTGCGACTGCGCGCCGGGCCTCACGGCTGGCGTTCCAGCCGACCAGTATCTTGTTGCCGATAGATTCGGATTTCCAGCCGCTCGGTATGACGAGAATGGGAGCGCCGCTGGACAGCAGGAGCTTTTCAGGAGATGTGTAGCCGCGCAGCTCTTGCAGCTCACGCTGACCGATCACCACGAGATCGGAATGAAGCGAGTTGAGAGTGAGATCGTCGTCAGGTCCACCTCGACGGATCACCCGGAATTCTGCACGGAGATCGCGCTTCGCGGATATGGCCTCGAAGCGCCGGCGAACATCGGAAGTCACAGCCTCGTCGGCCGCCTTCTGCGAGGCGAGCGCGGCCCGGATCGCCTTCTCACCAATCACATAGTAATCGGATCGATACTCCGGGCGAACCGCAGATACGACGTGGATTCCGGCAAGGTGGGCGTCGCACCGGTGAGCGAGCGCAGCTGCATAGTCGATCCGCTTCTCTCCTTCGGGGGTGGCGTCGACGAACACCCCAATGCTTTTCAAAGTCATGGCATCCTTTCCTATCGGCAGTTTCTGACGTCATTCAGCGTGTCGCGAAGCTCGGCTCGGCGACATGGATCGGTTCAACAAGGCATCTGCGATCAATCGGCTCACCGCCTCGCGCGTAGAGGCGTCGTACCTGTCCCGGTAGGACAGGACGACGTCCGGCTCGACCAGAGCACAGGCTGCCGCCTTTATGCGCCTTGCTTCTTGTTCGGCATCACCGGCCAGCCCGAAATCTCCCGATGCGCTCGCTGCAGCGAGTATCTTGGTGATGTGGCGGACGAGGCGCGCGTCGTAGTGCCTGTAGCAGGGCCATTGTTCTGCCGTGGCATCGGCGAGCAACTCGCTGACCCGCGGCTCGCGATCAGCGAAGATGATCAGAGCCGTGTTCAAGCCGGTGAGAAACCCACTGAGCCGATCGCGCGCCGAATGGCCGTTGCAGATCGCGCAAGCAAGGGCTGCGCGTTCGGTCTCGTGCAGGTAGTGGGACGCAAGCGCTCCGAGGATCGCGCGGCGGCTTGAGAAATACCGATAGACGTTGGCGGGGGAGAAGCCGCAGGCGTCTGCCACGTCCGCCACAGTGATTTTGCGATGGCCGTAAATTCTGAGAAGCCGTTCCGTTTCGAGGAGGATGCGTGTGGCATTTTCCCGAGGGGCGCGTCGCAAGTCACCGTACAGCCGTGGGCTGGCATCAGGCTTGTCGACAGCTTCCACTGACGATGATCGAACTCGCCGGGGGTCTGGGAGGGCGGCGAAATGATGCGCGGTCGCCGACTCCGTCCGGGGGTGGGCGAGGGGCCCGATCGTATCGGTCGCGGGCGGGACCGGGCATGTTGCCGAAGTAAGGGGCCGACTTGACATAGCGACCTTCAGTGACAATGAGAGTTTTCAGTTTTTGCGGATGGCCGCGGAGCATTTGTCGCCCATCACGAGAAGGCGTAGCGCGCGACTGCGTGCTCGTCCCAATCCAGCCCGAGCCCGGGCCCGCGCGCGGTGACCGTGCCGTCAACGAGCAGCAGCCGTTCGGTCAGAACAGCGCCGGCAATGTCCAGATATTCAAACCAGGCAGCTGTCGTCGCAACGGCCATCACATGCGCGCTCGGCTCGACAAAGGTGTGATTTGACAATGGCAACGCCGCGGCTTCTGCCTGTGCCGTTGCTGAAAGCCAGCCGGTGACACCGCCGATCTTCATGATGTCGACCATCGCAAGATCGGACGCACCGGCGGCGATGGCGTTCGCCATCCCGTGAGGAAACCACCAGTTCTCCCCTGTCTGAATCGGTACTGGCCGGACGCGCTCGCGAACCTCGCGATGGCCCACAAGATCTTCGGCCGCAACCGGCTCTTCCACCCAGGTCAGATCGAAATCTTGCAGCCGACGGATGCGCTCGACCGCGCCGGCAGTGCTTTGCGACTGATTGAAGTCGAGCATCAACCGCACACGGTCGCCGATCGTTCGCCGCACATCGGCGACGATAGCCACGTCGCTCTCCACAGCTCCTGCGCCAAGCTTGATCTTGATCGCCTTGAAGCCGCTCGCGACGGACGTCTCGAGCCAGGGCAAATCGGTTCGCCGATCAAGTACGCCGAAACTGTCGTATGCCGGTAGCGGCCGTAGCTCGCCACCGAGCATCACCACAAGGGGAACGTCCATCGCGCGCGCAAGCGCGTCCCATAACGCCATATCGAGAGTGCCGACCACCATGCCGGCGAATCCCTGCCAGCCGACCAGCTTGAGACGCTTCTCCACCTGCCGCATCCGCGCACGCGGGCTGACGGATTTTCCGAGGAGTTCAGGGGTGATGTCGCGCACGAACTGCGTGAGCGAACGCAGGGTGAGCTGCGTATAGGCGAACGCATAGGCTCGTCCCGTCACCCCCGCGTCCGTCAACACATCGATCAGCAGGAGTGGGGCGTCGAGCACGTCACCTGAAGCTGTCCTGATCGGGCGTGGCAGCGGCGCGACCACCGGTCGGACTCGAATCTCCTGGATCACGAGATCGGGAATGCTCATGTGCGTTATCCTCTTTATCGGTATTAACCGTTTGTCTGGCGTTCGAGCAGATCCATTCCAACCGATCGTCGCGGCGCGGTCGCAGGCATCGATCCGTCGGCCATGACATAGTCGGGCGACAACTGGCCGATCGATGGGCATCCAATCTGCGCTAACGTCCGGTCGACTTCGTCCTTGAGCAAGCGAAGGACGTGGTCGACGCCGGCTTCACCAGCCGCTGCTAGGCCGTAGAGCGTCGCGCGTCCAAGCACCACCGCGTTCGCGCCGAGCGCCAACGCTTTCACGATGTCGGTCCCGCGGCGATAGCCGCTGTCGATCAGGATCGGCGCCGAGATCCGCGCCCGGCTCTCCGCGAGGACATCGAGCGGCGAGACGGCTGCATCGAGCTGGCGAGCTCCATGGTTGGAAAGGATCACCCCATCGGCGCCGGCCGAGATGCATCGCTCAGCATCGTCGGGACGCATGATGCCCTTCACCAACAACTTGCGCGGCCAGAGTTTGCGCAGCCAGCTAAAGTCGTCCCAGTTGAAGCTGGAATCCATCTGTCGGCTCATAACCGTGGCCTGGATCTCGCCATCCGAGGAATCGGCGGTCACGAAGTTCCCGAGCTGAGGCATGCCACTGAGCATGAAGCCGAACGACCATCGAGGGTGCGTGACGCCGTCATAGATCAGCCCGGGCGTATAACGCATCCGCAGACCGAAGTTGTTGCGCAGATCGCGCTCGCGGTTGCCGTTCACCCCGACATCGGTCGTGAGCACAAGGGTAGAATAGCCAGCCGCCTCGGCGCGACGAACCATCTGCTCCGCGAGCTTGCGCTGAACGATATAGAGCTGGAACCAGAGGTCGGCCTTGGATGCGGCTGCCACCTCCTCGATCGAGGCATTCGAGGCAGTCGACAGCACGAAGGGAATGCCCGCCCTCCCGGCCGCACGGGCGAGCAAAAGGTCGCCCTTCGGCCAAAGCGCGCCGTTCAGGCCGGTGGGCCCGATCATGAAGGGAGCAGACTGATGTCGTCCAAACAGTTCGATGCCGCTGTCGCGCCTGCTGACGTCGACGAGACGGCGCGGCATCAATCGATAGCGTTCGAAGACCTCTCGATTGTGTTTCATACCGATTTCGTCTTCGGCGCCGCCTTCGAGATAATCGAATATGATCTTGGGCAGGCGGCTTTGCGCGAGGATGCGGTAGTCTTCGACGTTGACAGGCTTCATGGACATGGCGATCTCCGTCAGAATCCCTCAGCGAGGGTAGGCACCTCGATCAGGGTTGGGGCTTGCGAGCCAAGCGCTGCTGCCAGCGCTTGCTTGAGGTCGTCGACCGTGGCGGCGCGCACGCTCTCCACGCCATAGCCCTTGGCCAGCGAGAGGAAGTCGATGCCGGGCACGTCATCGACCTTCAGCACCTCGGCGAACCAGCGCAGCGCGCCGTAGGTGCCGTTCTTCATGATCAGGAAGACCACCGGGATTTTATAGCGCGCGGCGGTCCAGAGCGCGGTGATGCTGTAATTGGCCGACCCATCGCCGATGATGGCGATGACGCGCCGCGATGACTCGGCGAGCTGAACGCCGAGCGCTGCCGGCATAGCAAAGCCAAGACCGCCAGCCGCTCCGAAGTAATAGCTGCCAGGATCCTGCATAGGTAATCGGCGTCACAGGAAGTCGGTCGTTGAGGTCGACTCGTTTACGTAAATCGCATCGCGCGGCGCGATCGCAGCGATGACGTCAAAAACCGCTTCTGGCGACAACGGCGCCGGGCCGACTTCCGCTGGCGCGGGTCTTGCCCGCGGCGTGGGTAACGGGCGGCCGGACTGGCCTACATTGTCGGCCAAAGCTTGAAGCGCAGCATGGATGTCTCCGACGATCGCATCACCCACTGGCGCGCGAGCCGCCTCCTGCGCATCGGACGTCAGCGCAATAAGTTCGGCTCCCTCGGGGAGATACGCCCCCGGCTCGTATTGGTGGTAGCGGAAGACAGGTGCGCCGACGACGAGGATCAGGTTGTGCCCGCTCAGCGCCGCCGAAATCCCCTTGATCGCGGCCGGCAGCAGACCCCGGGAGGATGGATGCGTGGTTGGGAACGGACAGCGCGGTGCCGACGGCGCTACCCAGACCGGCGCGTGAAGCTTCTCAGCCAGACGAACCGCATGAGCATTGGCGCGACACGCGTCGACCTCCGGTCCGAGGATAAGCACGGGATGTTTGGCGGCATTCAGACGTTCGACGATGCGCGACAGCGACGGTCCATCAAACGACTTGACCGCATGAACCTGGCGGTCGAGTAGAGCCGACGATTGCGGATCTGCTTCAGCCGCCCAGTCGTCATAGGGCACTGAGAGATAGACCGGCCCGGACGGTGGCAACGCCGCCATGTGCAGCGCCCGACTCATCGCCAGCGGCACATCCTGAGCGATCGGCGGCTCATAACTCCACTTCACCAGCGGGCGTGGCATTTGCGACGAGTCCAGATTGGTCAACAACGGCTCGACACCCATCATGGCGCGTGTCTGCTGCCCGGCCGTCACGATCAGCGGCGTATGAGAGTTCCACGCATTGGCGAGCGCTCCCATGCCGTTGCCCGTGCCGGCGGCGGAGTGGAGATTGACGAGGGCTGGCTTGGCTGTCGCCTGGGCGTACCCGTCAGCCATGCCCATTGCAACGCCCTCGTGCAGGCCGTGGAAATATCGGAAGTCTGCCGGAAAATCCTTCAGGAACGGCAACTCGTTTGATCCAGGATTGCCGAAGATTGTAGTGACGCCATGCCTGCGCAACAGGTCATATGTCACGTCATGAACGCTCGTCATGATTTCTCTCCTGTCTTGCGATGGGACTGGCGCAGCTCCGGATTTGCGCGGGCCTCGTGATTGTTGTTGTCTGCGGTCTTGGCGTCGCGAGACATTTCCAAGCAGGTCAGCAAATCGACATAGCTCGTAAAATCGCCGATTGTCGCCTCGACCGTGCAGGTCTTTCTGTCCGCACCGGCATATTGCGCCCACGCCTCCCGGAGCTGCCGAAGCGCGGCAGCTTCGTCGCGAGAGCAGCGGGCCACATCGACGCTCGGTCCACCCTCAAAACTGCACTCCCTCACGGTGTCGAACTTCGGCACCGTGTCGGAGACGGCGATTGGCGAAAACGCGGCCAGGATTGCGATCGGTAGATGAAGGAACATGTCAAACTCCTTTTGAGGATGTGTGTTCGAAGGCCGCCCCCTGCGCGGAAAGCCCGTGCAGAACAGAAAGCGGTTCTAGGTGGTCGGACCGGTGCCCAGCGGGCGCGGCTGTACTTTGCTGCCATTGACGAGCGTGACTGGCGGATTGAGGATCACACGCTCGCCAGCCCTCAATCCGGCGTCTACTTCCACCCGGGTGCCCAAGTCGCGTGCGACCCTGACGGTGCGGATCTCGGCTTTGCCATCCTTGACGACGGCCGCCTGCAGGCCATTGCGGTTGAAGAGCAGGGCCTCCGCCGGAATGGTGAAGGACGGCGTCTTGCGCGGTACCTTGAGCTCGACCGAGCAATAGATGCCGGGCGGCAGCGCGCCGTCGGGATTGGGGATATCGATTTCGGTCAAGAGCGTGCGGGTGCCGCTCTGCAGCGCGTCGGCGATCCGGGTCACCTTGCCTTGAAACTCGTGATCCGGCAGTTCGGGCACTCGCACGATCGCATCAACGCCCGGGGCAACACCGAATGCTGCGTCCTGCGGTACATAGACCCACACCCGGATCACGTTCCTTTGCATGATCTCGAACATGAAGGTGCCGGTGTTTGCGTTGCCCTGCGCCAGCGCGCCGACATCGACATTGCGTTGGGTGATGACGCCATCGAAGGGCGCGAGGACCAAGGCATAGGCTCGGTTCTGACGCAGCACCGTGAGCAGATGCTCTTGCGCCGCGACATTTGCTTGCGCGACGCTGACGGCGGCCTCGTCAGCTTTGACTGTTTGCAGGTCGATATCGCCCTGGTGCCCGGTCACCCATCCATCCTTGAGCAACGGTTTGTCGCGGCCCCAGGTCGCTTCTGCGAGCTTCGCGTTGGCTTCCGCCTTCTGCACCGCGGCCTTTAGCTGCTCGAGGGTGGCCTCGTTCTGCGAAATCTGGTCGTCGAGCTCGGGTACTGCGAGCTCTGCGAGCAGTTCGCCCTGCTTGACGTGATCCCCGATATCGACATTGCGCTTGGCAATATAGCCGGTTGCCCGGGCGTAGATGTTGGCAGCGGCGTAGGCTGCGGTGGTGCCCGGCAACGTGACGGGAACAACGGCCGGACTCGCCTCGACAGGCGCGATAAGGACGGACGGCGCGAAGCGACGCGTCTCATCAGCTGTCAGAAGAGCCTGCCGTTGCTGCGCATGGTGGCGCGAGGCACCGAGCGAGATGCCAGTGGTCAGCAACAGGAAGGCGCCGAATGCGAAGATGCGTCCGCCCCAGCGGCGCCGCGCTCGCGAGCGAGGTTTGGATGAGGTTTGATAAGCCTTGCCGGTGTGCACGTCGGTTTGGTCGAGATCATTCATGGGACAACTCCTCAAAGACGCCATATGCGGGAACGCCATCGTTGCGCTTGCGCAGCAAGGCAAAGAGATAGGGGACGATCAGCAGGGTGGTTGGAGTGGCAAACAAGAGTCCGCCGATCACAGCGCGCGCCAGCGCCGCATTCTGCTCCTCGCCTGCGCCGCCAATCGCCATCGGGATCATGCCGACAATCATCGCCGCGGCGGTCATCAGCACCGGGCGGATTCGGGTGCGGCCCGCTTCAAGGGCAGCTCGAAACGCGCTCTTGCCTTTGAGCTGTTGCTCGCGCGCAAACGTCACAAGCAGAATGGAGTTCGCCGAGGCGACGCCGACCGCCATGATCGCGCCCATCAGGGAGGGGACGTTGAGCGTCGTGCCTGTCATGAACAGCATCGTGACGATGCCGCAGAAGGTCGCCGGCAGCGCCAGGATCACCACAAGAGGATCGCCGAAATTCTGGTAGTTGACGACCATCAAGAGGTAAACGAACACGGCTGCAAACAGCAGTCCGATGCCAAGATCACGGAACGCATCGTGCATGCTCTGGATCTGTCCGAGAACCTGGATGCGGTTGCCGGGCTTGAGCTCCCTCTGGAATTGGGCGACGAGCTTGCCGATGTCGGCGGACACACTGCCGAGATCGCGTCCCTGAACGCTGGCATAGATATCGTAGACCGGCTGAATATTGGTCTGGTTGAGATTGGTCGGAACGCTGTCGCGCTTCAGCGTAGCCACGTTGCTCAATAGCCCCGGTACCGGCGGGCCGTTGGCGGCGAACGCGGTGGACACCGGCGTGTTGCCAATGTCGTTGAGCGAGCTCACCAGGTGCTCCGGCGTCTGGACCGCAATGTAATAGGGAATCCCGGCGACGGGATCGGTCCAGAAATTGGGCGCGACCTGCTCCGACGAGCTTAGGCTGGTATTGACATCATTGGCGATGACTTGCGCGTTGAGACCGAGCTGCAGCGCGCGCGATCGGTCGATGTCCACCATGAAGGCCGGCGCATCAAGCTCCTGCTGAAGATGGGCGTCCGCGATGCCCGGAATGCCAACGAGGCGGCGGCGCAGCTCCTCCGCGACGCGCCTGTTGGTCACACGATCGCGACCAACAACCCGTACGTCGATCTGCGCCGGCAAGCCGAAATTGAGGACCTGCGTGATCATGTCGGCGGCCTGGAAATAGAAGGTCGTGGACGGAAATGCAGCCGGCAGCACCTCGCGGAGATTGCGCACATAAGCGGCCGTCGGCGCGTGGCCCTCTTTGAGCGATATTAGAATCGTGCCGTCGTTGACGTTGATGGTCGAGCCGTCGGTGAAGGCGAGGTTGTACACGCGTTGCGGCACGCCAATGTCATCGACGATGAGGTCGCGATCTCGCTCCGGGATGACCTCGCGGATCTTGTCTTCGACCTCGTCGAAGATGCGTTCGGTGGCTTCGATGCGGGTTGCTGCCGGGGCTCGGACATGAAGCTTGATCTGTCCGCCATCGATGTCGGGGAAGAAGTCACGGCCAACCAGCGTCGCCATTGCGCCGCCCAGCGTGAGCATCAGCGCGGCGGCGACCGGGATGATGAGGCGCCGCTTGAGCAACATGGTCAGCACGCGGACATAACCCCGGCGAAACAGCTCGAATCCATGCTCGAAGCGCTGGTGCAAGCGCGCGAACGGGTTGCCGGAGCCGCTCTCCCCGCCGTGATGCTCGCCCTTGAGCAAGAGCCCGATCATGACTGGCGTCAGCGTGCGCGAAAGGCCGTATGACGCCAGCATCGCGAACACCACCGCGAGCCCGAGCGGGGTGAACAGGAATTTTGCGGGCCCTTCAAGGAACACCACCGACGTGAACACGCAGCTGATCGCGAGTGTCGAGACCATGGTCGGCACCGCAATGCCGGCGGAGCCGTGCAGGGTCGCTGCGGCCAGAGTCATGCCTTCGCTGCGCAGCCGGTGGGTGTTCTCGATGGTCACCGTCGAATCGTCGACCAGGATGCCCACAGCAAGCGCCATGCCGCCGAGCGTCATGGTGTTGAGCGTATGGCCCATGAAATAGAGGATGACGATTGAGGTGAGGATCGAGAGCGGAATCGAGATCAGCACGATCAGGGTCGACCGCCAGGACCCGAGAAACAGCAGGATCATCAGCCCGGTGAGGCCGGCGGCGATCGCCCCCTCGCGGAGCACGCCGGCGATCGAAGAAGTAACGAGCTTCGATTGATCGAACAGCTCGTTGATGGAGAGACCAGGAGGTGCCGCCGCCCGGGCGACGTCGAGGACCTTTCGGACCCCTTTGACGACCGCAACGGTCGAGGCATTGCCGTTCTTGAGAACGCTCAGCAAGACGGAACGCCGGCCGTCGTTGCGGACAATGTTCTGCTGCACGGCCCAGCCGTCATGCACCTGGCCGACATCCCTCAGGAACACCGTCTGGCCATTGATATATTTGATCGGAATGTTGTTGAGATCGGTGATGCTCACAGGCATCGCGTTGGTGCGCACCGTGTATTGCGTGTCGCCGATCTTGGCGAGACCGGATGGCAAAGTCAGATTCTGAGCGCTGACCGCGTTCACCACGTCCGCCGGCGTCAGGCCTCTGGCATGAAGCTTGAGCGGATCAATATCTACCATGATTTGCCGATATTTTCCGCCATCGGGAGCCGGAAACGTCACACCCGGAACTGGGGCAAGCTGCTGGCGCAGGTTGTAATAGCCGTAATCGTAAAGCTGTTGCTCGTTGAGCCGATCGGACTTGAGGCTGAGCTGCAGCACAGGAACGCTGGAGGCATTGTACTGCACAACGATCGGCGCCTGGATGCCGGCCGGCATCAGCGCGCGGATGGCGTTCGTCGCCGCGACGATCTGCGAGATGGCGAGGTCGAGGTTGACGCCGGGCTGGAAGTAAATCTTCTGCACCGAGATGCCATTGAGCGTCTGCGCCTCCATGTTCTTGATGCCACTGACGCTTGTACTGATCGAGTACTGGCTATAGGTCGTGACGCGCTGCTCCATCTCCGGCACGCTCAGGCCCGTGTACTGCCAGATCACCGACACCACCGGGATGTCGATCTCGGGGAAGATGTCCTGCGGCATGACCATGATGGCCGAAATGCCGAGAAACAGAATGAACGCGGCGACGACGTAGAAAGTGTACGGAAATCTCAGTGCAAAACGAACGATACCCATTTCGATCTCCTGATCAGGGGTGTTTCACTTGGCGCCGCGCCGACGGTGCTTTTGCGTGCGCGGCAATCATTGCCTTACCCCCGAGAAAAAAGCGGAAGCTGATATCGATACGACCTGCGACGCTCGGTGCCGTGATGCAGGCGCCGTCGAACAGCAGGAGCAGCGCGTGCGCGAGTATGGACGGATTGCGGAGCCCGGCGGCGCGGCACAGCCGCGTGAGCCGTTTGCGTTGAAGGGCCTTGTATGCCTTGATCACACGCTGTGCCGGATGAGATTTTTCCTTCAACTCCGCCGCTGCATTGGCGAGGTGGCAGGCCCATCCGTTCACAAGTCCGTCCGACATCTCCGTGAGCCAGGTGCCGAGTTGAACAGGAGCGCTGGCAGAGCCTAGCGGTCCGATTTCTACCCAACAGGCATCGAGCCGCTTGGCGGACTCGCGCAAATATTCTGCAACGAGTTCGTCCTTTGAGGCGAAATGACGGTAGAGCGTCGGCTTGGCGGTGGCAGCTGCCTTGGCTATCGCCTCGACGCTGACGCCGGCAATGCCGTGCCTGAGAAACAGGTCCGCCGCTGCAGAGAGAACGCGTGTTCGAGGCGGGATTTTGCCGACCTTTTGTTGTACGCGGCTTTCGCTGCTGACGTTGTTATTGCTGCCGAAGTGCTCGCCGTCTCGTGCGTCGAACCCGGCGTGCCGACTTATTGCGGAAAGCTTGTCATTGCCGGAACTTGCCGCGGCGAGAGACACGACGCTGATGGCGGCTGCAACTTCGTTATTGACCCGATGGTTCAACTCCTGCATCAGCACGCTTTCTTCCAGTGATGGCCGCTGGGCGGTCTGTTCTGTCATGATGTTCTCCTGATAGACGCGCGGGCAGCATGCGGGCCTGTCGGTCCCACGCATCAGTGATCGGCGCGACTGTTCGACGGCACCGGCTCGTCTTCATCGGGATGCTTCCAGGTAGTTTCCTCGTTACAGCCACCGGAGCGCAGCCGCGTCGGAGTCGTCGGGCTTCGAGTTGAAAGCAATCTTCGTCCTAGGCGCTTTCTCGTGAAGGGCATTGATCAGGCGCTCAAAATGCGCCGCCATCGGCGACAGAGTGCGTAGACCGACTCCGACGACGGTCACGTCGTAGCTCCTTTCCTTCAAAGCGTCGGAAACCTGCTGCTCGACGGTTTCCTCATTCTTGGTGAGCAATACCTGGACGCAGTAGCCAGCGTCAGCCAGGCGATCGCGTGCGCCGTCTACGCCGGCGATAATCTTCTCCGCGCTCATACCCGGAGGAAGATACGGAGCAGAAAAATCGATGTACCGAGGATCCGGTCCGATGATCAGCACGGATTTGGCCGTGGCGCGCGCTCCTGGACCGAGGTTGGTGAGGGTGGTCGAATTGACAGGCAATCTAACTGGCTCAATCGCGTACGACCGCTGGTCTTCGCCGGCTGCCGCTAGATCGTAGAGCTTGGGATCCATTGTCGCACTCCGTGTCATGGGTAGAAGGGCCGCCACCCGACCGCGCCTTGCGGGACGGGCAGCGATTTGCTATACGCTTACGTCCACAAAATAATTAAGTGGACGAGAATGTCCAGTAATTCATGAGTCACGAGTCAGTGATGTCTATTGAACGCAAACCTGGGGGCCGCGGCCGGCCTCGCGATCCCGCCAAGCTCGAGGCGATTCTCGATGCGGCGTATGATCTCTTCCTTGATCGCGGTATAGCTGCGACGCCCATGGACTTGGTCGCCGAGCGCGCCGGCGTGTCGAAGATGACGGTGTATGCAAACTTCCAGGACAAGCCGACCCTACTTGCCGCCGTCTTCGACCGCAGAAGGAAGACCATGCGCTTGCCGGACCTCCCGGTTGAGTCGCACCTGAATCTCTCGCTGGACCGGCTCGCCGAATTCGGAGAACTGGTCGTATCGGTCGTCACGCGCCCGGAGGTCGTTAGAGAGACGCGGCTGATGGCGGAATGCGCCGCGGACCAGCCGCGTTTAGCGACCGTGTTCTACACCGCAGGCCGCGGTGAAATTCTGAAGCGGGTCGTTCTGTTCCTGAAGGGGCTGACCGAGCGGGGAGTTCTGGCGATCAATGATCCAGAGCTTGCGGCCGACCAGCTGATCGGAGCGTGGCTTGGAATGACCGAACTGCGTCAGAGCCTGGGCGTGGCTGGTCCTCCATCGTCGAGCGCGATTGCAAAGCGGGTCCGCTACGCCATCGACACGTTAGTCCGCGCCTGGTCGACTGATGCCGAACCTCGTAGCGCTGATAAGAAGTACACAGCAGCTGGATCTAGCCGTCGACCCAGGAGCACTTTGAACCTCCTCCGAATTGATGGACACCTGTAGTAGGCTCGTGGAGCTAGGAGGTGTCGGATGGAAGCACGTCAACGCCGGTCGTTTACGGACGACTACAAGCGGCAAGCGGTCGATCTGGTGGCGTCGAGCGGCCGCTCGATCGGATCGGTGGCCAAGGAGCTTGGCCTGCGCGATTCCGTACTCCGGCGCTGGGTGGAGCAGCGTGGGGCCGGGCTGGAGCCGACGGCGGCGGCGCGGCGCCCCACAACGCAGGCGACGCTGCCGTCGGCGGACCACGCGGCGGAGATCGCTCGTTTGCAGCGAGAGAACGAGCGGCTGCGCATGGAGCGCGACATTTTAAAAAAGTCGATCGCGATCTTTGCTGGGACGCGGACATGAGATTCCGCTTCATCGAAGATCGCCGCGCTGACTACCCGGTGACGATCCTGTGCGAGGTACTCGGAGTCTCGCCGGCCGGTTATTATGCCTGGCGCGCGCGCCCGGAGAGCCGGCGATCCATAGCCAATCGTGCGCTCATCGACGACATCGAACGGGTCCACCGCGAGGCGTGCGGACGCTATGGCAGCCCGCGCATCCATGCCGAGCTGAGGGCCCAGGGCCGCGGGGCGAGCCGCGGTCGCATCGAGCGACTGATGCGCCGTCACGGGATCAGGGCCATCATGGCGCGGCCACGGCGGGTGGGCACCACCGACGGCCGTCACGACTTCCCGATCGCCCCGAACCTGCTCGAGCGGAACTTCAGCGCCGCCGCGCTGAACCAGATCTGGCTCGCCGACATCACTTATGTCGAGACTGTTCAGGGCTGGCTCTATCTGGCCACCGTCATGGACCTGTACAGCCGCAAGATCGTCGGCTGGGCGATGGCGGATCATTTGCGCGCCGACCTGCCATTGGCGGCTTTGCGGATGGCAATCTCAGCGCAGCGGCCTAGTGCCGGCCTGATCCACCATTCCGATCGGGGCGTTCAATATGCCTCGGCGGAGTATCGCAAAATGGTGCAGTCCGCCGGCTTCAAGGCTTCGATGAGCCGTAAAGGCGACTGCTATGACAACGCCCCGATGGAGAGCTTCTTTCACACCCTCAAGATCGAGCTCGTCCATCACCGGCAGTATGCAACACGGGAGCAAGCCAGACGTGATATCTTCGCTTACATTGAAGGCTTCTACAATCGAACGCGGCGTCACTCGGCCATCGGATATATCAGCCCGATCGAGATGGAGCTAAAAGCAGCTTAACCTTGTCCATTTTTTCGGGGGAAGATCACTTAGCAGTGTTAGCGGCGGAGCAGGGAAGGGCCGCACGTAACCCCCTTAGCGACGTTACGATCGGTCGCTAAAGGGGGCATGGGCAGCCCTTTGCTGCGGAACGCGACGCTCGTGACCCAAGGCAGAGCTCCCAGAAAGTCTTGCCCTGTCACGTTCCGGTCACTTCGCCTCATTCACTCGATGCCCGTTCCCAGTCACTCCCGACTGTCCTGCACGAGGTCGAAGGTGAAGAGCCCTTCGAGATTTTTGGGCCGCTCCAGCACCTCGGGGTGCGGCAGAGTGCGTCGCGCATCGTAGCTAAAATTGCGATCGGCAGATGTAGCAGCATGTCAACCTCTTCGTTGGTTTGGTCGGCCTCAATGGCCCATGTGGACGGGACCGCCAAGCTTGACCTTGCGGAGCGCAAGCGCGAGCGGCACTGCCGAGAGCGAGATCAGCATCAGCACCCAGAACGCATCCATGTAGGCAAGGAAGGACGCCTGAGCCTGCACCTGTTCCCCGATCCATTGGATAGCCTGATCGTGCGCCTGCGCCAGCGAACTGCCGTGGGCAGCGAAGTAGCTCGTGATCTGTTGCAGCGTGTTCTGATATTGCGCGCTCGACGGGACCACCTGCTCGACGAGCCGGCTCTGGTGGAACTGCTCACGATGCGTCAGCACGTTGGACACGATGGAGACGCCGATCGAGCCCCCGGTATTGCGGGCTGCGTTGATCAGGGCCGAGGCCTGATCAGTCATGGACGGCGGAATGCCATCGTAGGATGCGGCCATGATCGGCACGAAGACGAGCGGCAGTCCAACACCAAGCAGCATTCGCGACCGCGCCATGAACCAGAAACCGAGATCGCCGTACACGTTGGTCATGTCGTACATGGAGAGCGCGATGATCACCGCGCCGGCGATGATCAGATATTTGGGCTGCACCTTGGCCGCCACGCGACCGACCACGAACATCATCACCATGGTGACCACGCCGCCCGGCGAGAGCACGAGGTCGGCCCAGGTGGCGGTGTAGCCGAAGTCCTGCTGCACCAGTTGCGGCAGGAATTGCGTGGTCGCGAGCAGGATAGCGCCGGTCGCCAGCATCACCAGGAAGCAGGCGCCGAACTGGCGTGTCGCCACCATCCGCAGATCGATGATCGGATTGCGGCGGGTCAACCCCCACGGAATCATCAGCACGAATGCCAGACCCGAGATGACCGCGAACGTGACGATGAAAGGTGAACCAAACCAATCGTCCTCGAGACCGCGGTCCATCACGACCTCCAGCGCACCGAGGAAAGTCGTAATCAGGATGAAGCCGACGACGTCGAATCTTTCGTCTCCCTGCCGTGCCTGCGCCTTTGGAGTCTCATGAAGGAGAAGCGCAATCAGCGCCATCGCGATCAGGCCGACCGGTACGTTGATCAAAAAGCACCACTGCCAGGAGACATTGTCGGACAGCCAGCCACCGAGCGTCGGCCCGACCACCGGGGCAACCACGACTGCGACGCCGAACAGCGCAAAGGCCTGGCCGCGCTTTGCCGGCGGAAACAAATCCGCCAGGATCGACTGCGCGACCGGTACCATGCCGCCGCCACCAACGCCCTGCATAATACGGAACAGCAACAGCGCGTTCAGATTCGGGGCCAAGCCGCTAAGCAGCGAGCTGAGGGTGAACAATCCAAGAGAGATCAGGAAGAAGGTCTTGCGGCCAAGCATTCGCGCCAGATAGCTGCTGGCCGTCAGGATGATGGCATTGGCGACCAGATAGGTGGTGACCACCCAGGACGCTTCGTCCTCGCTCACCCCCATGCCACCGGCGATATAAGGCAGCGCCACGTTGGCGATGGTGGTGTCGAGCACCTCCATGAAGCTCGCGAGCGCGACCAGCAAGGCGATCACCCAGGGGTTGACCGCGCCGGCGCCGCTCGTGGATGCGGGAGGGTCGGCCTGGATGGCTGCGGCACTCATACGTACCTCCTCAACCGCTCATACAGCGATGGCGTGGAATTGATCCGCACAGTCGGGACCACCGACATGCCTGGGCCGAGCGCGACGTCGGACGGCGGATTGTCCATGATGAGCTTGACCGGCACGCGTTGGACGATCTTGACGTAGTTGCCGGTGGCGTTCTGGGCCGGCAGCAGCGAAAACGCTGTCCCGGATCCGGGCTAAACGCTGTCAACATGGCCGCGGATCGTGCGCTCCGGATAGGCGTCGATCTTAAGCGTTACCGGATCTCCGCGCCGCATTTGATCGAGCTGAATCTCCTTGAAGTTGGCCGTGACCCAGATTTCATCAGGCACAAACATCGTCAGGCTCGTGCCCGCCTGTGCGAACTGGCCGACTGCGGCGCCGAGGTTGACAACACGCCCCGGCTGGGCTGCCGTCACCGTCGTGTAGGAGAGATTGAGCTCTGCCTGTTCGCGTTGAGCCTGGGCTTGCGCGAGGCTCGCGACGGAGCTGTTGCGTTGCGCCTTCAGCGAATCGACTTGCCGCTGGGCCAGCTTGAGGGTTGCCTGCGCGCTCGCAAGCGCTGCCTGCTGCTGGTGGAGTTGCGAGGTATATTGCTGTTCGTTCTGAACGGTGCCATAGCCGGTTTGCCCGAGGTGCTCGTACCGCGCCGCCTGCTGCCCGGCGAACACTAGCGCGGCCTGCGCCTGGTCCACCTGCGCCTGGTTGGCGGCGATCTGGGCCTGCTGCACATCGAGCTGCGCGTCGATGTTCTCGATGCTGGCGTGCGCGGCCGCGACTTGTGCCTCTGCCTGCGCCAGCGCGGTGCGATAGTCACGGTCATCGATGCGGGCGATCACGTCGCCGGCTTTGACGTGCTGGTTGTCGGTGACAGGGACGGTGGTGATGTAGCCGGACACCTTCGGGGCGAGCGCGAATTGCCGCGCCGCGATGAAGGCATCATCGGTGGACTGAAAACTCGTGATGTGATCAACGTAGAGGTAACCGCCGCCCAGTGCAGAGGCGAGAAGCAGCGCGCCGATAGCAGAGACGACCGGGCGGCGGCTCAGCAGGCCACGCCTGCTCGGCTTCAGCTCCTCTCCTGACCCAGTCGGCGACTCGGGTTGCTTGTCGGCAGGACCCGCAGGCGCCCGCGCCTGCTCGTTCCGGGCCGGCGTCGGATCTCGCTGCAAGGCTGGGGCAGATTGCAGGCTTTCGACGTGCTTAAGTGCGGGCCCGCGCTGTTCTAGGACATCTTCGTCAAACATGACTACTCTCCTTTGCGGCCGCGGCAGTCCAAGCTGACGAGGCTCGCGCGAAATAGAACTAGACCGGAAGGGCCGCCACCCGACCGCACCTTGCGGGATGGGCAGCGATTTGCTATACGCTTTCGTCCATAAAATAATTAAGTGGACGATAATGTCCAGTAATTAATAGGTCACGAGTCAGTGATGTCTATCGAACACAAACGTCGGGGCCGCGGGCGGCCTCGTGACCCCGCCAAGCTCGAGGCGATTGTCGGTGCGGCGTATGATCTTTTCCTTGATCGCGGTATCGCTGCGACGACGATGGAGTTGGTCGCCGAGCGCGCCGGTGTGTCGAAGATGACGGTGTATGCAAACTTCCAGGACAAGCCGGCTCTGCTTGCCGCCGTCTTCGACCGCAGGATCAAGACGATGCGCCTGCCGGACCTCTCGGTTGGGTCGGACCTGAACCTCTCGCTGGAGCGGCTCGCCGAATTCGGAGAACTGCTCGTGTCGCTCCTCACGCGCCCAGAGGTCATTAGAGAGACGCGGGTGATTGCGGCGGAATGCGCCGCGGACCAGCCGCGTTTGGCGGCCGTGTTCTACACCGCAGGCCGCGGCGAAATGCTAAAGCGGGTCGCTGCTTTCCTGAAGGGGCTGACCGAGCGGGGAGTGCTGGCGATCGATGATCCTGGGCTCGCGGCCGAACAGCTCATTGGAGCGTGGGTTGGAATGACCGAACTGCGCCAGAGTCTAGGCGTGGCTGGTCCTCCATCCTCGAACGCCATCACAAAGCGGGTCCGCTACGCCATCGACACGTTAGTCCGCGCCTGGTCGACTGGTGCCGAACCTCGTAGCGCTGACAAGCCCCACAAAGGGGCTCGATCGGGCCGCCGAGCCAGGGGCACTTAGCAGTGTTAGCGGCGGAGCAGGGAAGCCGCCAGCAGCATCCTGGTTACCCCTTTTCACCAAAATAGGATGCCCAAAACCTCGGATTGGACAATCATGAATGTTCGCCACGTGAACAATATCAATTTCTTCGTTTAAGCTAGCGAATGAATGGCGAAGCTTTTCAGACCTTGCACGAGCCAGCAGGCCACGACGAATCTCGGGAATCCTCGCAAAAGAGAAGTTGTCTAGGTGAGACTCTTCCGACCGAGTTAGGGATTGGATTTCTGACAGTCGGGGCAACGGCGGAACGTACGAATCGGGCGCCCGACGAAGCGCCTCGAGCTTGATCTTCGCATTCTGTAGCATACGCCTCCGCCAACTGAGCGTCTCGGGGAGAGAGCATGCCAGCGACACGGCGAGCCTGAGCTGCGCGCGCCCACCAAGCCAGAAAAGGAACCGCGCATTTAGACGGCCACTCGCCGAAGGCGAGATTGGTGGTGACGATGATCGAAGTCTGCTCGCAGAACTGGCTGATCAGGTGGAAGAGGAGCTGGCCATCCGATTGCAGATAGCGTCTTCGACAATGACAAGATCAAGGCGGGCGAGATGCCGCGTCAGATCGCCGCCATCTATGATGCGCAACTAGACAAGACCAAGCTTGTCGAGTTCGGCGACCAGATAGCGGCAGAGTGCAGGACCTTCCGCACCTTCGTCGATCCCCAACATGGTTAGTCCGGGGGACAGGCGGATGGCCGTCCTGCCCGCGTGGAAGGCCATTCTTCGCTCAGTTTCGCCTTCAGAAATTCAGCGAAGACCTCTACCGCGGGTGGTACCGGTAGGCGGCTCGTGTATACGAGCTGCAGGCCGAGATCGTTGCTCGCGCGCTGATAGTTCGGCAGGACGCGCACGAGTTCCCCTTGCGCGATGGTTTGCTCAGTCATCAACTGCGGCAGCAATGCAATACCCAGTCCAGCCTTGCAAGCCTGCATCAACACGCGCATGTCGTTGAATGCGAACCGGCTATTGACCGATACCTCCTGACGGCCCCGTGGACCATGAAGACGCCACGTGTTGCGGCCATGGCGATTGGAAATCGTCAGACAGTCGTGTTCGGCCAGTGCGCGCAGCGTGCGCGGCGCAGGACGCCGTTCTAGATAGGCCGGACTCGCCGCGAGGATCATCGCATTCGGCGCCAGCCTACGTACTCTAAAGCCGCTACCGGTCTCGATACCACTGCGTAAGGCGAGATCAATGCGCTCTGCGATCAGGTCGGTCGGCGTGTCGTCGAGCAGGAAGTCGATGCTGATGTCCGGATAGCGCATGTGAAACTCGACCAGCCACTCCATCCGGAGGAATTCGAACAGGGCGGCCATCGCAGTGACGCGAATCGAGCCGGACGGCGCCTGTCTACCTGCGTTGTGCCGTTCGATCTCGAAGAGTTGGTCGAGCGCCGACGCACAGCGCTCGAACAGTGCTTGGCCTTCAGAGCTGGGCGCAAGCTTGCGCGTAGAGCGATGCAGCAGACGCGCGCCAACTTGCCCTTCGAGTTGATCTATACGACGGCTCAACGTAGCCGTGGGCATGTGTAGACGTCGCGCTGCTTCGGTGAAGCTCCCGGCGCGGACAACCTGGACGAACATCGCCAGCTCGTTGAAATCGAGCATGACATTACCTCTAAAAATGGAACAATCTAATTCTATTTTACCGTCTAGTGCTTGGCATTCAATCCCCATACTTGTTTCGTTGCGTAGACGGCGGCCATTTCCAGGTCGCCGAAATGGCAAGCTAAATACTTGAAGTAGCAAGATAAATACTTGGAGAGCGTCCAATGAGTGCCAACGTCCTCGCTCAACCCGCCCCCGATGTCGGGACAGGTCGCAGCATCGTTTTCCGCACGCGTGGCCACACGCATGGTCCGGTTGTTCGCATGGTCAGCCCCCCCGACGTCGGCGAGATGATCAAACCTTTCGTGTTTCTCGATTTCGTCAACACGCAAGCGCCAATTAGTCAGCAGGGTTCCGGTTGGCACCCGCACTCAGGCATCGCCACGCTATCCTTGCTGATAGAAGGACAGGCGCGTTACGCCGAATCCAACGGCCACGCAGGATCATTGGAAGCAGGTGACATCGAATGGATGAGCGCCGGTAGCGGCATCTGGCATACCGGTACTGCCGAGCCGCCGGTCAAGGGTTTCCAGCTTTGGATTGCGTTGCCAGCAGAGCTCGAACTGGCTCCTGCATTCAGCCACTATCTTTCCATCAATGAAATTCCGTCCGATGGCCCAGCGCGTGTGTTGCTCGGACGCAGCGGCAAAGCGGTCAGTCCGATTGATGCACCGCCGGGCATCAACTATTTCGACGTACAACTCAAGGCTGGACAGTGCTGGACCTATGAGCCGCCGCAGGGCTATCAAGTCGGTTGGATCGCGGTGATGGATGGCGGCCTGCGCACTCCCGATCCAGTCGGAGAGGGCGAGTTGGTCGTATTCGACCACTCCGATGCAGTGATTGAGTTCGAAGCTACGGCCGATGCGCGCTTCGTGTTCGGCACCGCAATTCCGCATCCACACGATCTACACCTCGGCTACTACTCGGTGCACACGAGCGACGCTGCACTGATCGAAGGCGAACGGGAGATCGCTCGCATCGGCAACGAGCTGCGCGCCAAGGGCGTGCTGGGCTGATCTGCCTGTGCGCGAGTACCGATTCTTTTCCCACCCAACAGGAGCAGGTCATGACCGTTATTTCCGTCATCGTCGGCAGCGTTCGTCAGGGACGTTTCGCGGAGAAACCCGCACGCTGGATCCTCGATCATTTGAAGAAGCGGGAAGGCGTCGACGTGCGCTTACTCGACCTCAAGGACTACCCGATGCCGTTCTTCGATGAGCCAATTCCGCCGGCGATGCCGGGCCTGCCGCCATACGAGCACGAGGTCGTGAAGCGTTGGACCCAGGCCGTCGCGGCGTCCGACGGTTTCATTATCGTCACCCCTGAGTACAACCACGGGCCGTCCGCGGTGCTGAAGAACGCGTTCGACTGGGTTTATCCGGAATGGAACCGCAAGGCTGTCACCTTTGTCGGCTACGGCAGCGTCGGCGGCGCGCGCGCGATAGAGCAACTGCGCGAGGTCGCGGTCGAAATGCAGCTCGCGCCGATCCGGTCAGCGGTCCATGTGCCAGCCTCGGCGCTATTCGCGCATTTTCAGGGCCAGGACGTCACCACACACCTAGCCGAGCAGGATGCCAATGCCAACCAAACGATCGACGACTTGTTGTGGTGGACCAATGCGCTGAAGACCGCGTGCTCAAGCTGATATCTAACTAAAGGAGCAATAACGTGCCCTCGCAAACGATCACTTCTGAACCGAAAAATCCAACCGCTCGCTGGAAAACTATCGGCTTTCGCGTTCTGAGATTCGTGATTGCCATCTTTCTGTTGCTTGCCGCGGGTGGGAAACTTGCCGGCGTACAGCAAATGGTCCAGTTGTTCGACACAATTGGCCTGGGCCAATGGTTCCGAATTTTCACGGGGCTCTGCGAATTGGCAACCGCCGCTCTTCTGCTGTTCCCCGCAACGATCGGCGTCGGCGCCCTGCTAGGCTTTTGCATCATGGTTGGGGCCACCATCGCCAATATGTTCGTCCTGGATCATGATTTCATCCACTCCTCGATACCAGCCTTCATCTTCGCGGTGATCGCATGGACATACCGACGTCGGATTTTGAAACTCGTCGAACTCGAAGATCGCCATCGTTGATCGAACGGGCGAGAACAACGTAATGAAGACGCTTAAACTTTTAACGCCCCTCCTCAAGACACCCGAACTGAGTTTCAAAAATCGAGTGTTCTACCGGATACGATTTTGTGAGGACAAAAGGAGGAGTCTAATGAAGGCGTCTATTTTGAGCTTCCGCGCCGCCGTACTCATGGTTCTTGCTGGGCTGATCTGGGGCATCGTGATGGGTATCACCGAAGATCATTCGAACTCGTCTGCCCACGCGCACCTTAACCTTCTTGGGTGGGTGTCGCTCTTCCTATTCGGAATATACTATCATTTGCATCCAACAATCGACCGAGACCGGTTAGCTTCTTTACAGGTCTGGATTTGGGTGGCGGCGACGCTCAGCCTTGTCGTAGGCATAACCTTGGTTAACTCGGGACGGACTGTCGGCTATCCTTTCAACGTCGCTGGTTCGCTGACCCTTGTTGCCGACATGCTGCTATTCGGGTGGTTGGTTTACAAAACGGAACGGGTCGAAATGCCCGGTCGGACTGCTGCCGCCGAATAACTCCGCGTTTTTTCTCAAATCGGCAGTAGCCAAAAGGGTGGGATCGAGTGACGCGAAAGATTGGAGAGCACACGCTGAGACCATAGCTTCCGCCGAAGTGTGAGGCGATAGCGGCCCGGAGTATTGCGTTGACGGACGCGAGCAACTTGTCCAATTGATAAACGAACCGGGTCCCATTGTCGCAAGCGCATTGTCAAGAAGAAGCGTGTTTGCAACGTCCATGTACCCTGCAAGAAATTGCAGCGGGTTCATCATCAGACTTCTGATGGCCGCTAATGGCGCGAAGCGGTCATTCCAGCTTGAGATTGTTGAGTCATGGATTGCATAGCGCCCGCCAATCGGGTTTTTTGGAAATAGCAAGGTTGTCTCCAGATACCCAATTCACCCCACTCTGGAGCGAAATCGCCGACAGCCTCCGGCGGGCATTTAGGAGATGGCGGCCGGAGACTGGGTTGATCTACAAATGCGTAGCCGGCGCGGCAGTTTTAATGCGCACGACGACATCCCTGATCGGCTTCTTCATGCTCGCCACGTTCGATTATGCTGGCTGCAGGCCGGTCGTGCCGAACGCGGGCGCATCCGGCCGCATCGCCGACGCGCCCTCGGCAATGTCACCAGCCCCTCGCGCGGTGAGGGATGTCGAACTCGCCGCCCTTGAACATGTGAGACCAGTAGAGCCAGGGCAGCAGCTTCGTCTTCAGGAGCCACATGCTGCGGCGGGGAACGCGCGGGTCGAGCGGGAAGCTCGGCGTCACCTTGCCACCATAGGCGAACTCGGCGAGCACGATCTTGCCATAGGCAACGGTGAGCGGGCAGGACCCGTAGCCGTCATAGGCTTTCGGCAGCGGCTCGCCCTTCATGGCGGCGAGCAGATTGGCGACCACGATGGGCGCCTGTATGCGCACCGCCGCTGCAGTCTTGGTGTTTGGCGTGGAAGTCGCATCGCCGAGGGCGAAGATATTCGGATAGCGCAGATGACGCAGGTTGGCGGGATCGACCTCGATCCAGCCGGCGGCGTTTGCGAGCGGACTTGCTCTGATGACATCGAGGCCGGTCTGCGGCGGCACGACATGGATCATGTCGAAGCGCTTCTCGACATCGGAGACCTTGCCGTCCGCGCCGGTCACGGAAAACAGCGCCGTCTTCGCAGGCCCGTCGATCGCCTTGAGATTGTGCTTGTAGGCAACCTTGATGCCGTAACCGTCGACCGCCTTCTGCAGCGGCGGAACGAAGAACGGCACGCCGAACAGGACGTCGCCCGCCAGGTTGAATTCGAGCGAGGCGGACGAAAGCTTGCGATTGCGCCGCAGGTGATCGGCCATGAGATACATGATCTTCTGCGGCGCGCCGGCGCATTTGATCGGCATCGCCGGCTGCGTGAACAAAGCATTGCCGCCGCGAAAGCCCTTGATCAGCTGCCAGGTGTACTCGGCGGTGTCGGGCCGATAATTGCTGCAAACGCCATTGCGTCCCAGCGTTTCCGTCAGGCCCTCGATGGCGTCCCAATCGACCTTGAGGCCGGGGCAGGCTACCAGGAAGTCGTAGCGGATCTGCCGGCCGTCCGAGAGCCAGATCATATTCTCTTCCGGATGAAAGCCTGCCGCCGCGGCCCTGATCCATGTCACGCCTTTCGGGATCAGCTTTTCTTCACGTCGTAAGGTTTGCTCGCGGCGGAAAACGCCGGCGCCGACCAGCGTCCAGCCCGGCTGGTACCAGTGAAGCTCCGACGGCTCGACAATCGCGATGTCGAGGCCCGGGTCGTGGCGCTTCAATTCCGCCGCGACGGTGATGCCGGAGGCGCCGCCCCCGACAATCACGATGGCATGTCTCACCTCTGCGATGCCCGCCGCTCCTCTTTGCACCATAGCGTCCATGGAAGTCTCCTTCGTGATCTGCTCGCCCCTTTGTCACTTACATTTTTTCATATATCATTATATCTAATTATATAGTGACGTTGGGCAAGGTCAAGGAGCCCCTGATGAAACCTATTGCAGTCACGGAAAAGCTCGCGGTCGCCCAGCAACCGAAACTTTCGGATTTTCAAGAGTTTAAGCGGCAAGGGTTCACGACAATCGTGAACAACCGGCCGGACGGCGAAGACCCAAACCAGCTCGGCTCGGCGGCAGAGGAGGCGGCCGCCCACGCGGCCGGGCTCGGCTACGTCCACATCCCCGTAACGAGCACGGCCATGACCGAGGATGACGCCCGACGTCTCAAGGAGGCGATCGAGCAGGCGCCCGGCCCCGTCGTCGCGCACTGCAGGAGCGGCGCGCGATCCTTCCGCCTTTGGGTTCTGTCAGGGGATCTCGATTCACACACGGATGCCGAGCTGCTTGCCAAAGCGGCAGAACTCGGCATCGACCGGTCCTGGCTTGCCGCACATCGCAACAGCTCCGGAGGAGACAAGAAATGAACGAGCCCGTCCTTGAACGATCGACGCCGGCGATCGTGACCCGCCCGCTCCTGATAGGCAACCCTGCGCCACGCTTTTCAACCCGCACGACCATGGGTAACCGATCGCTGGACGATTATCGCGGCCGCTGGCTGGTGTTTTTCTCGCACCCGGCGGATTTCACGCCCGTCTGCACCAGCGAGTTCGTCGCCTTCTCGAAAGCCTACGGCCGCTTTCAGGCGCTGGGTTGCGATCTCCTGGCCCTCTCCGTCGACAGTCTGTACTCGCACATCGCCTGGGTGCGCTCGATCCACGAACGCTTCGGCGTGACGGTGCTCTTCCCAATCACTGAGGATCCGTCGATGGCGATCGCCGCCGCCTACGGCATGATTCATCCGGACGCGGCCGACAGCTCCACCGTGCGGGCGACCTTTGTTATCGATCCCGGCGGCCTGATCCGCGCCATGGTCTGGTATCCGATGTCGACTGGCCGCTCCGTTGAGGAAATTCTCCGTCTGGTCGAAGCGCTGCAGACCTCCGACAAGGAAGCCGTGTCAACGCCCGAAGGCTGGCGCCACGGCGACCCCGTCATCGAGCCGGCGCCGATCACCGTCGATGCCCTCAACGATCAAGACCCGTCCGGTGACACGCTGGACTGGTATTATCGCTTACGAAAACTGTGAGGTGGATGATGAACCGGATCACGCTCGTCAAACCCGACGTCAAAGGCTTCTTCGACCGGCGCACGTCGAGCATCCAGTACGTCGTCAGCGATCCGTCCACCGGTGCCTCCGCTATCATCGATCCCGTGCTCGACTTCGACGAGAAGTCGGGAGCGACCGGGACCATCAATGCGGATGCAATCCTTGGCTATGTGGCCGAGAATGACCTGACGGTCGCATGGATTCTCGACACCCATCCGCACGCCGACCATTTTTCGGCCGCGCATTATCTGCAAGAGAGAACCGGCGCGCCGACGGCGATCGGCGAGCATGTCGTCGACGTGCAGCGCCTCTGGAAAGGTATCTACAACTTGCCGTCGCTGCCATCCGACGGGTCGCAATGGGATCGACTATTCGCGCATGGCGACCGCTTCAAGATCGGCTCGCTCAACGCGCACGTGCTGTTTTCGCCCGGACACACGCTCGCCTCGATCACCTATGTTATCGGCGATGCCGCCTTCGTCCATGACACGCTGTTCATGCCGGATGGCGGCACGGCGCGCGCCGATTTCCCCGGCGGCAGCGCCAAGACGCTGTGGGCATCGATCCAGGACATTCTCGCTCTTGCCGACACGACCCGGGTCTTTACCGGTCACGACTATCAACCCGGCGGGCGAGAGCCGCGCTGGGAAAGCACGGTTGGCGACCAGAAACGCCTGAACCCGCATCTGGTGGGCAAGAGCGAGGCAGAGTTCATCGCGCTGCGCGAGGCCCGCGATCGGACGCTCCCGATGCCGAAGCTGATCCTGCATGCTCTGCAGGTGAACGTCCGTGGTGGGCGTCTTCCCGAGCCCGAGGACAATGGTGGACGCTATCTCAAATTTCCACTCAATGCCCTTGCGGGCGCAGCCCGGGAGTGATCATGCGCAAGCCACAGAAGCGCAACTCCAGGATTACGCGTGAAAAGGCGGAGGCCGCCGGCGCGTTCATGAAGAGCCTCGCCAATCCGAACCGGCTCATGATCGCTTGCGCGCTGCTCGACGGCGAACGCTCCGTCGGCGATCTCGAAACCGATCTCGGGCTTCGCCAGCCAAGCCTGTCGCAACAGCTCGCCGAGCTGCGTGAGAGCGGCGTCGTCGAGGCGCGTCGCGAGGTCAAGCAGGTCTTCTACCGGATTTCGGATCAGCGTGTGGTCGCCTTGCTTGCGACCCTGCACCAGATTCTCTGTGGAGAAATGTCGGGCCTCACGTTTGCGGTCCCACCGCCACCAGCGGCACTGACTCGCAAGAAGTTCACGGAAGCTGCCATGTTCGCCCGCGTCGAGCCAGGTGGCACAACGGTATGAGGGAAGGTCGATGTTGTCGTCCCCGCTGAGCCCGTGAAAGGAGCGCCAGCATGATCGCGATGATCAGCGTCGCACTGGCTTCCGGAGCCCTTGTCGGGTTTTCGCTAGGACTGATCGGAGGCGGCGGCTCCATCCTGGCAACGCCGCTGTTGCTCTACGTTGTGGGCGTGGCTCAGCCCCATGTCGCAATCGGAACCGGCGCGCTTGCAGTATCGGTGAATGCTTTCGCCAGTCTCGCCGGCCATGCCCGCGCTGGAAACGTGCGCTGGCGATGTGCGCTCGTGTTCGCCATCGTCGGCACGCTCGGCGCCTTCGCCGGATCGAGCCTCGGCAAGCTCGTCGACGGTAATCGGTTGCTGTTTCTGTTCGGACTCATCATGATCGCCGTTGGTGCGATGATGCTGCGGCCGCGCCGCGAAAATGCGGCGGCCGAGCGGGAAACCAATCTCGCAACCTGCCTGCTGACCGCGGCGGTCGCGTTCCTGGCCGGCATGGCGTCGGGATTCTTCGGCATCGGCGGCGGATTCCTGATCGTGCCGGGCCTGATGCTGGCTACCCACATGCCGATGATCAAGGCAGTGGGCTCCTCGCTACTGGCAGTAGGCAGCTTCGGGCTCGCCACGGCGATCAACTACTCGCTGTCCGGTCTGGTCGATTGGCGGATCGCCGGTGAGTTCATCGCCGGCGGCATCGTGGGCGGGCTCGCCGGCATGATGCTGGCTAATCGGCTGTCGCGCGGCAAAGAGACGCTGAAGCGCGTCTTTGCGGTCCTGATCTTCATGGTGGCCGCCTACGTCCTCTATCGCAGCGGACAAACGATGATGAGTTAGCCGGCCCCTCTTTCCTGCGCCGCGCTTGAGCACTGTTTGCCCACCGGCCGCTATGCCGCGGCAACGGCCGAACATCGCGAGCCGTATGAATCGAGAGGTTCACGTCCGGTTCTGGGAGCGCCCGAGGGTGAAAGTCCCTGACCCGACCTCGCCAGGAACGTCCCCTTCTGGCGCAAAGCGGTCATTGAGCAAAGTGCCGACATCCGCTAGGCGCGAGCGCTCTGACGAAGCGCTTCAACGGTCTGCAGTCGCTTCTTGTCGGACATCAAGGTCTTCGCGGGGTCGGACGGCCCGCCAAGCCTCGTTCCGCGATCCTTCTCGCCGCACGACTGATGCGGATTCGCATTTTGTAGTCCCCGAAGTCGATACCTTCGCAAAGATAGAAGGGGGACGAATTTCGGAGCCTTACCATCTCTCGATCGCGACTGATCAGCCTCGAAGTGAGTTCGTCTGGCGGTAGCGACAGCAACTCGTCCCATTCACGCACGAAAGTCCATTCAATCCACATCGAACGTGACGCCTTGGGCGAGCGGCAGCGTGCGGCCATAGTTGATCGTGTTGGTGGCGCGGCGCATGTAGGCTTTCCATGCGTCCGACCCGGATTCACGCCCGCCGCCGGTTTCCTTCTCGCCGCCGAATGCGCCGCCGATTTCTGCGCCCGAGGGGCCGATGTTCACATTGGCGATCCCGCAATCGGAGCCGCGCGGCGACAGGAAGGCTTCAGCCTCGCGCAGATCGTTGGTGAAGATCGAAGACGACAGGCCCTGCGGAACGGCATTGTGCAATTCGATCACGGCATCGAAGTCGCTGTATTTGATGACATAGAGGATCGGCGCAAAGGTCTCGCGTTCGACCGGTCCGGTCTGGCCGCCGATCTCGACCAGCGCCGGGCGGACGTAGAAAGCCGCATCCGCGCCTGCGACGGTGACACGGTCGCCGCCGACAATGGCGGCACCCGCGGCCTTGGCTTCGCCGAGGGCGCGCTGCATCGATTCGTAAGCGAGGCCGTCAATGAGAGGGCCGACCAGATTGCCGGTGAGGGGATTGCCGACTGAGACGGACGCGTAGACATTCTTCAGGCGCGGCACGAAGCTGTCGTAGATGCTCTCGTGAACGAAGAGGCGGCGCAGGGTGGTGCAGCGCTGGCCGGCCGTGCCCATTGCCGCGAAGGCGACTCCGCGCAGCGTCAGGTCGAGATCGGCCGTCGGCGTGACCACCGCCGCATTGTTGCCGCCGAGCTCCAGAATGGCACGGGCAAAGCGCTGCGCGAGCTTCGGAGCGACGGCGCGTCCCATGGCGGTCGAACCGGTCGCCGAGACCAGGGGAACCCTGGGGTTGTTGACGAGGGCCTCACCGATCTCGCGCCCTCCGACCAGCACGGCGGACAACCCGTCGGGCGCCGAGCCGCCATCGGCCTTGAAGCGCCTCAGAGCGCGTCCGAACAGCGCGTCCGCCGCCAAGGCGGTGAGAGGAGTCTTCTCTGACGGCTTCCAGACGACGCTGTTGCCGCAGACCAGTGCCAGCGCGGCATTCCATGACCAGACCGCGACCGGGAAATTGAACGCCGAGATGATGCCGGCGACGCCGAGCGGATGCCAGGTCTCCGCCATGCGGTGCTCGTGGCGTTCCGTGGCGATCGTCAAACCGTAGAGCTGGCGGGAAAGCCCCACGGCGTAGTCGCAAATGTCGATCATCTCCTGGACTTCGCCGAGACCTTCGGACTCGATCTTGCCGGCCTCGATGGAAACGAGCCGGCCGAGCGTGCGCTTGTTGCTGCGCAGCTCTTTGCCAAGCAGCCGCACCAGTTCGCCGCGCTTGGGACTTGGGATCAGGCGCCATCCGAGGAAAGCCGCATGAGCCTTTTCGATGGTCGAGGTCGCGCCGGCGGTATCGACCTCCCTGACATGCGCCACGGTTTCGCCGGTGATCGGGGTCTTCGCAACCAGCGTGCCACCGGTATAGCTGACGGGTTCGACACCGAGCTCAACCAGAAGCGCGTCGACCTCGGCCTTGAGCGAGAGGTTTCCGGCCTGGGCGGATGGTTTGATCGTATTGACTGACATGAGGGGCTCTTTCCAAGGGTTCGCGTTAATTTCAAAGGGGCTGCTGTCAGCGGTTGGCTGGAGACTTCACGATCGTTCTCCGTCAGGCGCTGGCCTTGAAGGCGATCTGCGGCGACCCCAGCCGGATCAGCGCCCGCTCCAAAGAGGCGCTTTCCGAGAAAGCCGGGTGCGGCAAGACCAAGCCTTAGCTGGAGTGAAGCCGGCTTGTCTGTCAATGCAACGAGCATTCGATCCGCGCCGGCCGCGCCAATCAAAGAAACGCCAAGCGCTCTAGTCTTCGTCCGGCTCGCGCACGACCGGCGGTTCGTCGGCGCGGTCCCCTTCCTCTTCGTCCTCGTCCTCTTCGTCTTCATCAGGACCTCGGGGCGGCATCATGTTGCCCATGATC
Source organism: Bradyrhizobium erythrophlei (assembly GCF_900129505.1). Classification (NCBI taxonomy): domain Bacteria; kingdom Pseudomonadati; phylum Pseudomonadota; class Alphaproteobacteria; order Hyphomicrobiales; family Nitrobacteraceae; genus Bradyrhizobium; species Bradyrhizobium erythrophlei. The sequence goes on from NZ_LT670818.1 coordinate 5,661,136, forward strand.
ACCAAGGGACTCCAGTCGATCAACCTGGTGGAAAATTCCTCGGGGATGTGTGGGGTCATGTTGTTGCTCCTCGGGTGTGGACCCTAGGGGATTTTACCCCTTCTGCTGTCATTCGGCATTGACCCCTTCACCGTTGGGTAGATCAATAGCTTAGCTCGTCGATCGGCGTCGGGACCCCAGGCCGCCGATTAACATCCTCAACCCTGGCACGCAGTTTCGCGACCGGCGTCTGATGGCGCTACGGCGTCTCCACTGCCTCCGAGGGACGCTCACGTCCTCTCGGGGCTGCGAGCGCGCGCCGTCGGCCGGTCTTCAGGCTTAGGCGTCTGGCCCAGCGCTTTCTCCAGGATCCAGCGCGCAGTTGCTCGCACCTGTTCCAGGTTGATGGCGTCACCTTCGAGCAGCCACTGGATCGCGATCCCGCGGAGCATTCCCACGAGAACGAGAGCAATTGTTTCGGTGTTCACTTCGCGCGGGTGCTTTCCGATCCTGGTTTCGTCGATGCTTTGCTCAAATGCTTGTCTCAGCTGAAGATTGTGCTCGGCATAGTCGGCGCGATCAGGCGATTCCAGGGTCAAGGCTTCGGTCAGCAAGATATAGAGCGCGCGTCCGCCCTCGTCGGCGTGGGAGACCCAGTCCAGATAGGCATCGAATGCGTCGATCGGGCGTCGCGCCGAGGCATGTGGCTCCCATGTGTCGTAGGACTGCTGGCGTATGGTCATCCTGACGTTTCGGATGAACTCGGCGCGTGAGCCAAACCGGGCCCCGGCCATCGCATGGCTGAAACCGGAACATCGTCCGACTTCCGCCAGCGAGAAGTTCGAGCCCCGTCTGGCAATCAGGCCAACGGCGCCCTTCAGCAGCTGCTCGTCCGAGGCGGCCCGCCGCTCCTGCTGGGTGCGCTTCGATTTGGTGGTGCGCGCGGCGCGCTTTGGCGGTTGAGTTTTTTTGCGTGCTGTCATTCCGGGCGTCACCTGCTTTGGCCGACGTCGTTACTGCGAGCCTTAGAGCGCTTGCGAAGGCGAGTCAAACATGATAGTAGTTGATAAACAACTAAGATAATTGTGCATCCGCTGCTCCACTCGCCGTCGGCGATCTGAGGGGTTGCGGTGAGATGCGGAGAGCGACCAACGCGAAGCGGAGAGGAAAATGTCCAAGAGTACGAACGGCGCGACGCAGCGCACCGCTGTCTACGTCAGCGGGATGAGTTTCAGGGGAATGCCGGTTCCGTTCGGGAGTCGTAAGGGCCCGCTGTTCGCCTCGAGTGGCATTCCGGGCAGCGATCCAGAGACAGAGCTTTTTCCTGAAGATGGGGCCCTTCAGGTCAAATTCCTGTTTGCAAACATCAAGCGCGGGATCGAGGCCGCCGGTGGCAGCCTCGAGGACATCATCAAATGCACCTTCCATCTTCGCGATGAAGAGATCCGCCAGCATCTCAATGCAAGCTGGGAGGAGTCGTTTCCGGACCCGGCCAGCCGTCCGGCACGCCACACGCTGATGCTGCATAATTTCCCGCGAGAGATCGCCGTCATGGCCGAATTCCTCGCCGTTCTTCCCGCGAACTGACAAGGAAAGGTCAAGGCGATGAGTGCGATTTCCGGCGCGCGGACGACCGGTCCGGCGAATGCGAAACCCTGGATCTTGGAAAACAAGGGCGAGGGGCGGTTTGACGTGCGAAGGGCGGCGTTTACGGCTGATCTCGTCGAAGCGGAAATGAGAGGCATCTTCGACCACTCCTGGCTTTACGTCGGGCACGAGTCCGAGATTCCAAACAGCGGCGATTTCGTCACGCGCACCGTTGCCGGGCGGCCGCTGGTGCTGGTGCGGTCGTCGGATGGGATGATCCGCGTGCTGCAGAATTCGTGCTCGCACCGCGGAGCAGAGGTGTGCCGCGAGCGGCGCGGAAATTCGCGGCTGTTCGTTTGCCCGTACCACGCTTGGACCTTTCAGAATGATGGCCAATTGCGGGGCACGTCGTTTCCGGACGGCGTCTCGAAGGGCTTCGACCGCAAGCGGATGGGGCTGAAGACGCCGCCGCGGACGGAGATCTACCGCGACCTGGTGTTCGTTAGTTTCGATCGCGACATCGTCGACCTGCAAACCTATCTGGGGCGGGCGAAGGACTATCTCGACCAGATTCTCGATCAGGGGGAGTCCGGCACCGAGATCGTCGAGGGCACCCACGAATATTCGATCGATGCAAACTGGAAGCTGCTGATCGAGAACAGCATCGATGGCTATCACGCGCCATCGACGCACCAGCGCTATTTCGACTATCTGAAGCGGAATTCCGGCAGCATCGACCGGGGGCCTCAGCGCTATTCGCGCGGAATGGACCTCGGCAACGGGCATGCGCTCATGACGGGTGAAGCGACGTTCCCGCGTCCCGTGGCGCTGTGGGCGTCCATGTTGGGAGACGAGGCACAACCGGAGCTCGATCGGGTGATGAAGAGGCTGGTGGAGCGGTTTGGTCCCGATCGCGCCGATCGGATCGCGACCCACTCGCGAAATCTCTTCATTTTCCCCAACCTGATCATCAACGACGTTCAGGCGATCACCGTCCGGACCTTCTTTCCGATCCGGCCAGATCGGATGAGCGTGATTTCATGGGCTCTCGCGCCAAGGAACGAGCCGGAGGGCCTGAGAAAGGTTCGACTGGACAGCTATCTGAGCTTCCTTGGCCCTGGCGGCTTTGCAACGCCTGACGACATCGAGCTTCTGGAAAGCTGCCAGCGCGGCTTCGCCAATCGCGAGGCCGAATGGTCGGACTTGTCTCGTGGCATGAGCGACGCGGAGCCGGACATGTTGAGCGAGGAGCAGATGCGGGCCTTCTGGCGGCGGTGGGACCACATGATGCGTGACGACGGAGCGCCGGCGTCGACAGTGGCAGGAGAGCGCATATGAGCACGGCGTCACTGCGGTCGGAGATTGAGGATTTCCTCTATCGGGAAGCCTCGCTCCTGGATGGTTGGCAACTCGACGAATGGCTCGGCCTGTTCGCGCCGGACACCTTCTACGGCGTGCCGTCGCCGGATGCGCCGGATTCGAATTCCGATCGCTCGCTGTATCTGATCGCTGATGATCAGACCCGGCTCGCCGATCGGGTCACGCAGCTTCTGGGGAAGGAGGTCTGGGCAGAGCGGCCGCGCTCGAGAACGCGACGGATGATCACGAATGTCGTTCCGAACGAGACGGCGAACGGCGACATCGAGGTATGGTCGAACTTCGCGCTCTACCGAACGAGGCTCGACAAGATCGGCGTCTTCTTCGGACGGCACAACCACCTCTTGCAGCGTGTCAAGGGCGGCTTTTCGATTCGCCGAAGGCTTTCGGTGCTGGACCTCGAGTCGCTGCAATCCGTCGGCAAGATCAGCTTCATCCTGTAGGCGATCAGATGAGCAAGCAAACCCGGCGATGGGTGCTGGCACAACGACCCCATGGCGTCGTTCAGTCCGACGATTTCCGTCTCGAGACCGTGCCTCTTGGCGCTCTGCAGCCCGGGCAGGTCCATGTCCGGGCGGTTGCCTTCGGCAATGCGCCAGCCATGCGCGAATGGATGGATGAGTACAGTGAGGGAACGGCACCTCCCATTCTCGTCGGGGAGCCGCTGCGCGGAGGCGGGGTCGCGGTCGTCGTCCATTCGGCCCATTCCGAGTTTCGGGAAGGCGACATTGTCACGGGGCTGATGGATTGGTGCGAGGAGGCGATCATCGATCCGCACCAGGTCTGGCCGCGTGATGCGAAAGCCTGGGCGGGCGCCAGGAGATATCGGCTGCTGGATGCGGGCTCAGATCCAGGGTTGGCGCTGGGTGTCTTGGGCGGCAATGGGTTGGCCGCGTATTTCGGAATCATGGATGTCGCGCAACCAAAGGCGGGCGAGACCGTGGTCGTTTCCGCTGCAGCCGGGTCGGTAGGATCAATTGCGGGTCAAATCGCGCGGATTTGCGGTGCGCGCGTCATCGGCATTGCCGGCGGCAAAGGCAAGATCCGGCAACTTGTCGAAGATCTGGGATTCGACGCGGGTATCGATCGATCCGCGCCTGACTTCGCCCTGCAGCTTCGGAACGCCTGTCCCGAAGGCATCAATGTCTATTTCGACAACGTGCAGGGCGAAGTGCTCGACACTTGCCTCGAGCACCTGGCCAAGGGTGGTCGCGTCGCGATGTGCGGCGGCGTTTCGGTGCTGAACGAGGACGGGGGGCGCGCGCGCTATAATTTGATGCGCGTGGTGTGGAAGCGCGCGCGACTGCAGGGATTCAGCATCTTCGAATATTCCGAGCAAAAGCGGCATGAAGCGCTTGAGCAACTCGGGCAATGGATCCAGCAGGGCCGACTTCGCATTATCCAGGAGCACAGGCACGGCTTCGATCAGCTGCCCCGGGCGTTCATCGATCTATTGGCGGGCCGGAGTTCCGGCAGCCAGGTCGTCTGGATGCGCGGGACCGATCTCAAGTAACCTCAGCCACTCAGGCCGGCAACAGGAAGCGCCATGAACCCGACCATGACCCCGGAAGAAGCGGCCGATCGCCTCGCTATCAGGGAACTGATCGACGCCTATGCCCATTGCGCCGACCGGCGCGACGCAAGCGGGCAGATGGCGCTCTTCACTGAGGACACGGCGTTTCACGTTTTCATGGACAGTCGCTCGTCCGAGCCGACCTACGTCCTCCACGGCCGCAGCGCGCTTGCGCCTGTCTTCGCTGATTTGAACCAATATCAGGCGACGACGCATTTCAACGGCCAGAGCACCATCCGCCTCGATGGTGACGGAGCGACCGGTGAAAGCTACTGCATTGCCCATCACGTGAGCCTGGACGGCGACAAGCGCACCCTGATGATCGCGTCGATCCGTTACCTGGACAAGTTCGTGAAGCAGGACGGCGCTTGGCTCTTCGCCGAGCGCAAGCTCATGGTCGACTGGACCGAAACACGCAGCTCGGCTCCCAAGCGCGGCGAGACAGGAAAGGCGGCAGCAATGAAAAACCGGCAAGTATGGCTATGTTCACGCCCCAACGGAATTCCGCAGCCGACGGACTTTGCGCTACGCGAGGCGGAGGTGCCGAGGATTTCGGACGGCGAGTTCCTCGTTCGCAACATCTTCCTGTCGGCAGATCCGGCAATGCGCGGTTGGATTGCCGACAAGAGCACCTATTGGCCGAGGATAGAAGTTGGCGACACCATGCGCGCATTCTCGGTCGGGGAGGTGATCGAATCGCGAAGTCCTGGCTATGCAGCTGGCGACAAGGTCATGGGTATATTCGGCTGGCAGGACTATGCCGCAGCCAAACCGCAGCAGGTCATGCGGAAGGTCCTCGAAGATGATCTTCCCCTGTCGCTCTCGCTCGGCGTGCTCGGACTGAACGGCCTGACGGCCTATTTTGGTCTGCTGGACGTCTGCCGGCCGAAGACCGGGGAAACCGTCGTGGTCTCGACGGCCGCCGGTGGGGTTGGCTCTGCCGTGGGCCAGATCGCGAAGATCAAGGGGTGTCGTACCATCGGGTTCGCCGGTGGTGCGGAGAAAGTCCGGCAGTGCATCGAAGAGTTCGGCTACGATTCCGCCGTCGATTACAAGTCGACGGCGGATCTTGATGGAGCGATCGCCCGGCTTTGCCCCCATGGCATCGACGCGTTCTTCGACAACACGTCCGGTGCAATTCACGATGCCGTTGTCCGGCAGATCAATGTCGGAGCGCGCATCGCTATTTGCGGGACCGCCTCGTATGCGAGCTGGGATCCCTGGAACGAGGGACCGCGGCCGGAGCGGCATCTGCTCGTCAAGCGCGCAATCATGCAGGGCTTCCTCACCACCGATTTTGCTCCACGGTATGAAGAAGCCATTGCCGCGCTGGCTGGCTGGATTCGTTCCGGCAAGCTTCGGTATCGCGAGGACATGCAGGAAGGCATCGAGGCCGCTCCCGCATCGATTGCGATGCTCTACGTCGGGGAGAACCGGGGCAAGCTGGTCATCAGATTGTAGCGACACCCGGTTTGCCCATGCCGGGCGGGAGCTGGCAGGTCGTCAGGCGGATGCCGTGCTGCGCTTGCGTTTTAGACCTGGGCCTTCAGACGTATTAGTCTCGCCTGGTTTTGCCCTGGAGGATCTCGCAGGCAGCTCGCCCTGAGACGATACGGCGTCGAGAACGACCTTTGCGGTTTTTTGCAAATGCGCGTTCATCAGTGCGACCGCGTGTTCGCTGTCCCGCGCCAAAGCGGCCTCTGCAATCTCGCGATGTTCCTTATCGAGGTCTCGATCCACCTTAGACAAGGGACCGGTAAACCACCGGTAGCGTGCAGAATGATTGAAAAGAACCGCTCGCAGATGAAGAAGCCACGGGCTTCCGCATCCCGCTGCGAGGGCTTCGTGAAAGATCTCATGGGCCTTCGCATATTCGTTGCTATAGCGGCGCGCGGCCTTGTCTGCCCATACCGGCGTATTCGTCAGGCGATGCAGCGCGGCGACCACCTGCGACTGCCACTCGATTCCACCTTTCTCGATCGCGCCTTGAAGACAGAGCGCCTCAATGCTGCATCGAACGTCGGTCAGATCGCGAAGGGCATCGACCGACAGTGGCGCGACGCGGAAGCCTCGCTGCGGTTCGCTGACGACAAACCCCTCCGATGCGAGGCGCGACAGCGCCTCACGCACGGCGCTCGAGCCGACCGCAAAGCGACGGCACAAATCGTCGATCTTCAGTTTCTCTCCGGGCGCGAAGTTGCACGCGAGCAGTTCAGAGCGAAGCTCCGCATAGGCTCCGTGGGTGAGGCTTGTGGGTGATTCCATGGTGCTCATAGCCATACCGGACGGAATGACGAGAGTCACTTGTAAATATGCATACTTTAGAAATTATGCATTTTCTATTGTAATATGCATTTTATGTGATATAGGAGATCGCACACGGAGGAAAACGCCCCATGCGCTTCATCGCCTATGAAAGAAACGGAACGCGCGGCCTCGCGGTGGCCGATCAAGCCGGCCGGCACTGGGGGCTTGATGACGGCGGAGCGCATGGCAGGCTCGAAAGCGCCCTTGCCGGCGGACGGGACGGATTGAAGGATCTCGCAGCGGCTCTCCTCAAGGGCGAGCCGATCGATCCCGAAGCGGTGAGCTTCCTTCCGCCGCTGTCCGCACCCGGCAAGATCATCTGCGTGGGATTGAATTACGCGGACCACACCGCCGAAAGCAGCATGCAGCAGCCGGACTACCCGACGCTCTTTGGCCGGTTCGCGTCGAGCCTCATCGGGCACGGTGCGCCGATCGTGCGACCGACTGTCTCGGAGGCGCTCGACTATGAAGGGGAGCTTGTCGCTGTCATCGGGCGCGGCGGCCGTCATATCCCCCAGTCCGCGGCCCTCGACCATGTCGCCGGATATTCGATCTTCAACGATGGTACGATTCGCGACTATCAGTTCCGAACGCCGCAATGGACCATCGGCAAGAATTTCGACAGCACGGGAGCATTCGGGCCCGCATTTGTAACGGCCGACGAACTTCCGTCAGGTGCGAGCGGCCTGAAACTCGAGACGAGATTGAACGGGACGGTGATGCAGAAGGCATCGACCTCCGATCTGATCTTCGATGTCGCAACGTTGGTCGCGCTGATCAGCGTGGGCATTACGCTGTTTCCGGGAGACATCATCGTGACCGGCACGCCGTCCGGCGTCGGTGCTGCACGCAAACCGCCTCTCTATATGAAGCCCGGCGACGTCTGCGAGATCGAGATCGAGGGATTGGGCGTTCTGCGCAATCCGATCGAGCTTGAAGCCAAGGACGCGGTGCGTGCGGCCGCCTGACCCCGGGGTGATCCTGTCACTCGCGGATTCGAGCGGACATCATATCGGTTGCCGTGGAGGCGAGGTCTTGACCAGAGTCGATTAGCGCACTGCCTTGGCTCAACGGAGTTGATCAGGCCGGGCCCTGATCGGGCGACATTCGGTGGCGGCAGCACGACGTAGATCGTTCGCCGCTCGTATTGGGAGGAAAGAATGAAATCGGTTCCGGTTTTGATTGCAGGGGGTGGTCCTGTCGGGATGACGCTTGCGAACGTCCTGGCCCATTTCGGAATCCGCTTGATGCTGGTCGAGAAGAATGCGACCACGACCCGCCACCCGAAGATGGACATCACCAACAGCCGCAGCATGGAGCTTTTTCGCAAGTTCGGCCTCGCGGACGCATTGCGACATGTCGCGGTGCCGGAAGATCATCCTTTCGACGTTTCCTGGATCACAAGTCTCGCCGGATATGAGCTGCATCGTTTTCGATACATGGCACCGAGCGAGTTTCGAAAACAAATCCGCATCAAGAACGACGGCACCCAACCGCTCGAGCCTCCGATGCGCGTCTCACAGATCGAGATCGAGCCCGTTCTGAAGAAATCCATCGATGCTCGTCCGGAAGCCGAGGTGAGGTTCGGCGTCGCCTTCGAAAGCTTCGAGGAGAAGGATGATCGTGTCGTCGCCAATCTGCGGGAGCAGGGAAGTGGCGCCCAGGAGCAGGTCAGCTGTCAATATCTCATCGGTTGCGACGGCGGTACCAGCCGCGTTCGGGCGGGGCTGGGCATCCAGCTGGAGGGACAGGCGCGCGTCGGCGAACTCTACATGATCCACTTTCGATCGACCGAGCGAGATCTGCTGCAGCGCTGGGGCGTTGCCTGGCACTATCAATCGCCGATCGGAACGATGATCGCTCAGAACGATGATGATATCTGGACCGTTCACGTGCCTGTATTTCCCGGCCAGGACGCGACCAAGCTCGATCCACGCGCTCTCGTCGAGGCCTATGCGGGCCGGCCATTCCCCTTCGAGATTCTGGTCGCGAATGTGTGGACGCCGCACCTGCTGGTCGCCGAAACGTATGGCAAGGGACGCGTCCTGCTCGCAGGCGACTCCGCGCATCAGTTCATCCCGACAGGCGGCTATGGGATGAATTCCGGGGTCGGCGATGCCGTTGACCTCGGTTGGAAACTGGCGGCGACGCTCCAGGGCTTCGGCGGACCCGGCCTCCTCGCGTCGTATGAAATCGAGCGGCGTCCCGTCGCGGCACGAAATCGCGACGCATCCGGTCGCCACATGCAGGTGCGAATGCAGATTGCTGAAGCCTATGGAGGCCTGCTGGAAGGCGATAACAGCGAAGATCCCGTGCGCCGGGCGGAAGTCGGTGCAGGGATCGCCAAGCTTGGCAACGCAGAGAACGAATGGTTCGGAATCGAACACGGCTTTATCTACGAGGGATCGCCGATCGTCGCCGACGGGTCGGTCGCTGCCTTTCCGTTTGATCCGGCTGTCTACAAGCCGATGACCACGCCTGGCGCCCGCTTGCCCAGCGCGTTCCTGAAGGACGGGACGGCGCTCTACGATCGACTGGGCACATATTTCACGCTGATCGATTTCCGCGGGGGCGATCCGTCGCCCTTTATCGATGCTGCGGCGCGACGACGGATACCGCTGTCGGTCTTGCAACTCGACGAACCCGATCTGAAGGGTGTCTATGGACAGGACATGCTGCTCGTGCGGCCCGACCATCACATTGCCTGGCGCGGAACGGGCAGCAAGATGCCAACTGCCGACGCGATCCTCGCGGCGGCTCTCGGCTGGGGGGCGGAACGGTGAAGCCGCTTCATGCCCTGGTGATCGGCGCTGGTATCGGCGGTACGGCCGCTGCCATCGCGTTGCGTCGGGCCGGCCTCGACGTTTCCTTGTTCGAGCAGACGATGGCGCAACGCGAGGTTGGCGCGGGCATTCAGATCAGCCCCAACGTCTCCCGGCTGCTGGGCCGCTACGGGCTCGGCGACGCCATGGCGCGGGCCGCCGTTCGCCCTTCCTCGGTCGTGTTTCGTCGCTGGCAGGACGGCCGTGTCCTGGGGCGCGAAGAACTGGGTGACTCGATCGAGACTCGCTATGGGGCGCCGTACTACCATTTCCACCGAGCTGACCTCATCGCCCTTCTGGCGGACGCGTTCGGTCGCAAGGAGATCAAGCTTGGACGACGTCTGGTCGATGTCGCGCAAGACGAAACGGGCGTGACCGCCCGCTTCGAGGATGGCTCGTCCGAGCGCGGCGATCTCCTTATCGGGGCGGACGGAATCCACTCCCAGGTTCGCGAGCGGCTGTTCGGCGTGGAAAAGCCGCGGTTCTCGGGGCAGATCGCGTACAGGGGGCTCGCGCCTGCCGAACGCGTCGCGCATCTCGGCCTTCCGCTCGATGTCACGAACTGGGTGGGGCCGGGCGGACACTTTGTCCACTACTTCGTTTCCTCAGGTCGATTCCTGAACTTTGTGGCGGTCAGCGAAGAGGCGAGCTGGACGCGGGAACAATGGTCCGACCGCGGTTCGGTCTCCGATGCGGCAAAGATTTATGAGGGGTGGCATCCGCAAATTGCAACGATTCTCTCGGCGGTCGATGAGACGTTCAAATGGGCGTTGTTCGATCGCAGTCCACTCCCGGAATGGACGCGGGGGCGCGTCGCGCTGCTGGGGGACGCGTGCCATCCCATGCTGCCTTACATGGCGCAGGGGGCAGCGCAGGCCATCGAGGACGGTGCCGCGCTGGCGGCCTGCCTGAAACACGTTGCCTTCGACATTCCGTCGGCGTTTCGGGCTTACGTCGCATTGCGCAAGCCGCGCGCGACCGAGGTGCAGGAAAGATCTCGCGCCAATTCCACGAGCTTCCACCTGCAGGACGGACCACAACAGCTCGAGAGGGATCACGTCTTCGCCACGCGAGGCGTGCGCGGCAGCCCTGAGGCAATGAACAGACTTTATGGCTACGACGCAGAAGCCGTCGCGGCGACGCTGGAGGAAAAACGATGACCCGCGCTTTCCAAATCGCCTATGTCGATCTCGATACGCCTGCTGCGGAGCAGGAGGTCGCATATTACGACCGCGTGCTCGGAGCAACTCCTGCCGAGCGTGGATCCGACGGCCGCGCGTATTTCAGCCTCGGTCTCGATCACCACAACATCACCATCAAGCCGGCGCCCCAGAAGCGCCTCACGGCGCTCGGCCTGAGGATCGAACAAGAAGCGGCCGACGAGACTGTCCGGTCACTGCGCGGCCTCGGTCTCTCTCCGGAAAAGAAGAGCGACGCGCGGCCGGGCGTTCCCGCCCTGGTCGAGGTCGTCGTTGCGGGGCACACACTCCATTTGTTGCCGGAGATGGCCATGCCTGGCCCCGGCTTCCGTACCTCGGGCGTCGTTCCAACGCGTCTTGGACACGTTGCCCTGATAACGCCGGAGGCTGACAAATTCGTGGAATTCTGTTCGGCCATCGGGTTCCGCACGACCGATTGGTTCGAGGGAATTGCGACGTTCCTGACCTGTAACCACGATCACCACGTCCTCAACGTCATCGGTGCGCCAGAAACCCGGCTTCATCACCTTGCGTTTGAGCTGCGCAGCCGCGCCGCGCATCATGATGTGGCCGATTTTCTTGCAAAGGAAAACCATCCCATCCTCTGGGGGCCGTCGCGGCACACTGCGGGCCACAACCTCGCTTCCTATCACTACGACCCGAGCCGTTTTCTGATCGAGCTCTATTCCGACATGGACGTACTCGTTCCGGAGCTCAACATTTTCGAGCCGCGGCCCTGGCATGAGGCGTATCCCCAACGTCCTCGGGTGTGGACGATTGAGCAGTTGACGACGTGGGGAACTCGTTTCGACTTCGACTTGAAGACGGCTTAACGGCCTGGCCGATTGTCGATCGAATACCAAAAATTGCGAGGCGAGAGATGTCCCGGCACGCGCGCGCAGCGAGGTTCGCTTATTTTGATATCGCTCTGACGATGCTGATCGGATTGGCCATTGCAGCGCCCAGCACCGCCCAAGAGAAGCGGTACGATCCCGGCGCATCCGATGCGGTCATCAAGATTGGCAATACTGCTCCCTACAGCGGGCCGCTCTCCTCGAATGGCATTATCGCCAGAACGGAAGGCGCCTTCTTCAAGATGATCAACGAACAGGGGGGCGTTAATGGACGCGAGATCGAGTTCATTTCTTACGATGATGCGTATAGTCCTCCCAAGACGGTGGAGCAGACGCGCAAGTTGATCGAAAGCGACGAGGTTCTGCTTCTCTTCAATCAACTTGGCACGCCGACCACCATGTCGGTTATCAAATATGTCAACGCCAAAAAGGTACCGCAGCTGTTCATCGCGGCCGGAGGAACCATCTTCGGCGATCAGAAGACATACCCTTGGTCGATGGGCTTCCAGCCAAGCTACCAAAGCGAAACCCGCATCTACGGCAGGTACCTGCGCGAAAACTATCCCACTGGAAAGATTGCCGTTCTCTCGTCCAATGACGACTTCGGACGGGACAATATCAAGGGCTTGAAGGACGGTCTCGGCGATGCGGTCGGCAATATTGTCGCCGAAGTCACGTATGAGACGAGCGCGCCGACGATCGATTCCGAACTTGTGAGGCTGAAATTCTCGGGCGCGAGCATCTTCGTCAATTTCGCCTCGGCGAAATTTGCGGCGCAAGCCATTAAGAAAGCGGCGGAGATCGGCTGGAAGCCCGTGCACATCCTGCATGGAAACTCGCAATCGATCAGCGCCGTCCTAAAACCCGCCGGCCTCGAAAACGCAAGGGACATCATCACAGCGAGTTACAGCAAGGATCCTGCCGATGCGGCCTGGAAAGATGACCCCGGTTTGAAGAGATTCTCCGATTTCATGGCCAAATACATGCCGGGAGAAGACAAAAACAATTTCTATGTGGTCTATGGATACAATGCCGCCCAGGCGCTGGTCGAAGTACTCGGGCGGTGCAAGGATGACCTTACACGCGCTAACATCATGAGGCAGGCCGAGGCGTTGAACCAAGTTCATCTCGACATGCTGCTTCCGGACGTTACGTTGAGCACATCGCCAGCCGACCACTACCCGATCGAACAGATGCAATTGCAGAAGTTCGATGGCCAGAACTGGGTGAGGTTTGGCTCTGCCATGAAGGGACGCTGAGCGAGAAATGATGGCTCTAGTTAGCTCAAAGTGACTCTAGTTAGCTCAAACTAGCCCATGATGGATTGGAACGAGAGTTTAGTTCGTTCAATAGGTTAGAGGGCGGCGTGTGCACGATGTGTGCACCGAGAGATCAAAGAAAATCTAGAGACAGCTAACCAGAGCAGCGTTCTAAACGCTCATTGGTGTCGGCGGTGTCTTTGTGAGAGGGTTTGATCTCGTTCGCGAGGCGGATATTGACGAGACCAATCTATGCCAAGTCCCAATTCGCGGAATAAGCGCTTATCGAACGGCCGCTGTTGGCGCAAAGCGGCCGTTGGGAGACAATCATTCATTCATACCCCACGTCCGTTCGGACCTTTCCGCGGAACACCCAATACGACCAGCTCGAATAGGTCAGAATGACAGGAAGCAGGAATAGCGTTCCGACCAGAAGGAAAGCCTGGGTACGCGGCGACGAGGCAGCCTCCCACAGCGTCAGCTGGTAGGGCACAATCATCGGATACAGGCTGATGGCTATGCCGGCGTACGCAAGGACGAAGAGGCCGATGGCCCCAAAAAAAGGCGCCGCCTCGGCCTTGCTGCTGAGTGACCGCCATGTCCCGACCGCGATTGCGCCGGTCAGCACGGGTACCGGGGCGAACAGTGCGATGTTGGGCCAGGTAAACCAGCGCTCCGCCACCGCCGAGCTCATGATTGGCGTCCAGATGCTCACGATGGCGATGGCGGTCACTACACCGATGAGGCAGATCCGGCCTTGGCGACGTGCCGCGGCCTGAATACCAGCCTCGGTTTTCAGAATAAGCCAGCCAGCCCCGAGAAGGCCGTAGCCGAACAGCAACGCCACGCCGGTCAGAACGGAAAACGGTGTGAGAAACGCAAACGACGTTCCAGCGAATTGGCCGTCACGAACTGGAAACCCCTGGATGAATGCGCCAAGCACAAGGCCCTGCGCGAATGTGGCTGCGGCGGATCCGTAGCAGAATGCGTGGTCCCAGAACGTCCTGTTTTCAGCGTCGCGAAACCGGAATTCGAATGCGAGGCCCCGGAACACCAGCGCGAGCAACATGACCATAATGGGGAAGTACACCGCCGGAATGATCACGGCGAAGGCTGTCGGGAACGCCGCGAAAAGGCCAATGCCGCCAAGCAGCAGCCACGTCTCATTGCCGTCCCAGACCGGTGCGATCGAGTTCATGATGGCGTTGCGCGAACACGCATCTGGTGCGAAGCCATAGAGCATGCCCACTCCGAGATCGAAGCCATCGAGCAGTACATAGAAGAATACGGCTAGTGCCAGGATCACCGTCCAGATCGGAACCAAATCGAGCACCTGGGTCATCGCACCTCTCCTTTCATGACGTTGATTACCGGTGCCAGAACTGGCGCCGCAGGTCTCCCAGCCTCGATTGCCGGAGCCGCTGCGCTGGTCTCAACCGGGCCCTTGCGAACGAGGCGAAGCATCAGGATGAGGCCCCAGGGATAGATCAGCAGATAGACTGCCATGTAACCCAGCAGCGACAGCGTAACGTCAGAGCCTGTCAAAGACGGCGACACCGAGGCCGCCGTGCGCAACAGCCCGTAGATCGTCCATGGCTGCCGGCCGACCTCGGTCACGAACCATCCAGCGATCACCGCGATAAAGCCAAGCGGAATTGCACTCTGACATGCTCGCTAGAGTAGTCATCTTTCGCCGGCGATTCGTTCGACGGTACGTCGCCGCCGTAGATGTTTGCACGCATAGAGGGATGGGCTCAGCACTCGGAATGCGGGCTCTCGGGTTATCATTAGGTTGGTTGCAGCAGATGCAGTCGTCTGCACCGATGGTGAGGCGCCGGCACGTTCCTACCGATCGCGAGGCGCGCGGGTGGTCAATCCTAAACCCAAGTATCGTTCACTCAAACAAATGTAGGGCGCTGATGAACGTCCGTGCAATAGTCCGATCCGTCTCCCTGTGATTGGTTGTAGTTCGAGGGCGTCATGCCGTTCGAACTGGAATTGTGGAGGCGACATGCTGAGCAAGCAATATTTGGAGACGGCACGAACCATACTGCGGGCGGCCCAAACAATGACCGACCAACACATTGCGGGTCAGCTTAAGGCGCTTGCCGGGGACTATGAGCGGCGAGCTCAGAAAGCCGCACACGCTGATGCGGCCAAGGCCTTGGCCCGGTCAGATGCTCGTGAATGTGAGGTGTTGTCATGAACGTTACCATCCAGAAGGTTAACGGCTTGTGGCACCTCATCGTAGGGTCGTGTCGGATCCGGACTCCGTTCTTGGAGACGCAGAACCGCGGGTTGGTCGTTGCGTACGCTCGCCGGATCTACCCGGGTGCCAGGGTCTTCGAACGGGACTGACCGTCAAGAAGGGAATGAGGCAGCAGCACTCACTGCAGTTGTCAGCAAACACACACCGCCGGAGGTCAGGCTGTGCGCCCCAAGAAGCGGTCTGCGTTAATCAAACCTTCGCTGCTGCTGGAGGCTACCAGCCACACAGCGATGGGCGTTGCAGTTGGTCTCGCCTTTGCGTTTCTCGTAACTCACATCGCCGCGTTTGGCATCGCGACGTTGATCAACTACAGCCCAACTCCAGATGTCATTATGTTAAATGTTCGTGGACACATGCGCGATAACCTTTGGTATCGGAGCGACCCTGACGGGGTTAGCAATCACGTTGACTGAAGATACCGATACCGCGGAGCGCGAATAGCCCTGCGGTTGTTGTTAGTCGCCGCCCCACTCGGAGGCGCTCCTTCCGTTCCACAAGTATCCGCCCGCGGACATGCTGGTTGCACCGTCTGGATTGCCGTAGTTCGGATGCAATGACCGCGACCGAACCAGCGCTGCACCCTCAACGCCATGAATCCGTCTGGTGGCATAGCGAAATCCAGAACACCGCCCGTTAATGTAGAAGCGCAATCCTAAGCGAGGACGCTCTAGGTGGTGTGGACTCTAGGGATTAGGGGAGCTAACGCGCGATTGAGGTCGATAGATGCCGATATCGAAAGATTGCCCAGCCGAAGAAATATTGCTGTGGATTCATAAGCGACAGGTTGTGACGGTCTGGTCGTCGGTGCTTTGGACTAAAATCAGAACGATAGGTCGATGCAAGACAATCGAGTGGGAGTAGGGGACGTATAAACGGCAGGAAACCGAGGCGAATGGCATCCGGTTGCGGTTTATAAATTCACGAAACAGACTCCCATCCTTCTCTGTCGAAAGCGCATTCCTCGTTCAGGAATCTCATGAAGTCTTCCACGATTGAAAGTTGCGCGGAGTCTATACTGATTGGCGACCAAGCGCTTTTGCGACACCGGGGAAGCGATCTCGGACACAGTGAAAAACCACTGATTTCACTGATCTGGTCTCCGGTAGCTATGACGAAAACGCGGGGCTCTGGCGGTGTCTAGGTCGACAGGATGTGTCTGGCGGCGACGGTTCGACTCCGCTAACCTCCAAAACGCTTACGGCCCGCCGGGTCTCCCCGACGAGCCGCTTGCTGGTCCCTGGTGGGGATCGCCCGAGATCGATAGCCGGGTTACTGTGGTAGGTGAGCCGGCTGTCATCTCTAGTGCCGATGTCGCTGTCGCCACGTTTCCGTGAATCAGCACCTGCACATGCCCCTATTGAACACGCGACCGACTCAGCCGCGCAATGATTCGTATCGGCAGTGACCGGGCTGTAGGCGGGAAAATTGCCAAATAATTAGGCAAGCCGGCCTCCATCGCTGATGTTTGAGACGATTTTTGCGGGTGTTAGCGCGCTACAACATCGATTTAACGCACAAACCAACGGCGCGGACCGAGATGGCTCGCGATGCCGTTGCTGATTTGCGGCGCGTTGGGTGAGGTTTTGGAGCGACCAGACACAAACGCCTATAAGGAACAAAAACTTTCCACTGTAAAGATCGAGCCGCCATCACGTCCGCGTGCCTGGCCGGTGACGTCGGCGATCGACGACCTCATTTGTTTGGCAGGCTGTGCGCTTCGGTCGCCCCGTGCGCGCGGCCGGCGAGGCCTCGTAGCCCCCCTATCATTGCGAGGCCTCGCTCAAAATACATCGCGACCACCGCTTCGCGTCCGCACCCCCGTGCCGGCGCCCGTCTCGGACATGCTTGGAACCGGCGACCGAACGGCCTAGTTTCTTCAAGGGCCAGACTTCTAGATCCCCTGGGCGCCTGGCTCGCGCGGCTGGTTGTGATCCCCCTCAGATTGAGCGATTGAGCGGCCAGCCGCGCTCTTGGGGCGTTCGTTCCCGTCTGCGGTACACTGGCGATCCACCTTGGCGAAGGCGCGCGATCATCGGGCTAGGAGGGAAGGCCCAAATACTTCAGCGCAACATAGAAGACCCCGTTCGAAACCACGCCCAGAGCCAAGGCTCCAAGAAACGAGCCCAACAGGACATACCAACTGTTCTTTAGACGGGCGATCTGAGCTGCACCCGGTTCCGAAGACACCGAGTTAGGCAAGAAGGGCGTTCCACAAGGCGGAGTCATCTCGCCCTTGCTCAGCAACCTTTACCTCAATGAGGTGGACAAGATGCTGGAGCGAGCGCGGGAGGTCACGCGAAATGGCAAGTACACCTACATCGAATATGCGAGGTTCGCTGACGATCTGGTGATCTTGATCGACGCCTACAAGCGACATGACTGGCTGGTCGGGGCTGTGGACAAGCGGCTTCGGGAGGAGTTCGGCAAGCTGCAGGTTGAAATCAATGATGAAAAGAGCCGCACAGTGGACCTTGAGCGCGGGGAGTGCTTCGGGTTCCTGGGCTTTGAGTTCCGCTACCTGCGCGGTTTAAGCGGAGCGATGCGGCCGCATTACACGCCCAAGCTCAAAAAGCGGACGGCGCTGGTGCGGGCGCTCAAAGAGGTGTTCCGCCGACACCGGTCGCAACCGATTGAACGGGTGATAGGCCTGATCAACCCGGTGCTACGGGGATGGGTGAACTACTTCGCGGTGGGGCATTCCAGCGAGTGCTTCAGCTTCATCAAAGACTGGGTGGAGAAGAAGGTCAGGCGCCATCTGGTGCATGCTCAGAAACGAAAGGGCTTCGGCTGGGAACGATGGAATAGGCGGTGGCTGTACGACACTCTAGGGCTGTTCAACGCCTATCGAGTGCGACGCGACGGGCCGAAAGTCGCCCCAGCAGGATAGGTCCCATACGCGTTGGCGTGAAGCAAATGGGGGCGCGCAATGCGGGAAATCCGCACGTTGCGTGCGACGTGGAGGGGGCTGGAGACGTGGTGTGGGTCGGGACCCCCGGGCCACAACGACGCGCCAGCCCTCGACCCTACCTGTGGGAACCGGGGGCGGGCGACCGCCTCCGGTGACCCGGTGGGATGGGAAACGGAGCGTTGCCGAATGGCCCAAGCTACCGCGCCCATCCTCGACTCTACCGAACCGGACATGCCGCAGCAGTCGCTGTATCTCCGTTGTCGGGGCCAGAGCGAACGTCATTTGCTCGCAGCGAGTATTTCGCATTTTGACCCAATGCGGACCTGGCTGCGACCGCGGTGGTTGCCAATTCCAACGGTGTTCGCGTATCTATTCTGTGCAGGATCATCGAGCGTGAGTAATTCAAATGGCGATGGAGCTCAGAGGCGCGAGCGGCGAGGGATTTGCCACAATAACCCGTGACGGTCGCGTGCTGGATTCGTGGTTTCTTCAGCTGCGCTTGACCGCGGAAGCGGACAAGGTAGCAACGGCGCCGCTGACCAAGCAGGAGATCGTAAGATCGTTAGGTGGTTCGCCGGATGGATATGCGCGATTCGACAGTATTCGCGACGTCGACATCGTTCCAATCCATACCCAAATAGAGTCCCTGGCATCCGCGCCGACTGGTGTGCACGACTCGTATCTTCGACTCCATCTGCTGAGCCGCCGGCTCGTCCAGCCCAATCGCTTGAACCTTGAAGGAATTTTCAGCCTGTTACCCAACATCGCTTGGACGACTCTCGGTCCCTGCGAGTGCTCTCGTGTGCCACAAGCGCGAATGGAGGCACGAAAGCGCGACCTCGCGTTCGAGGTGACCGCCGTCGACAAGTTCCCGCGCATGACCGATTATGTGACGCCAGCAGACGTGAGAATTGCGGATGCCGCTCGTGTAAGGCTCGGAGCTTACCTCGCGCCGGGCACGACCGTCATGCATGAGGGCTTTTGCAATTTCAATGCAGGCACGCTCGGTCCCTGTATGGTCGAAGGTCGGATAAGCGCAGGTGTGGTTGTTGGTAGTGGCAGCGACGTTGGTGGCGGGGCGTCGATCATGGGCACCCTGTCCGGAGGAGGGAAAGAAAGGATTACAGTTGGCGAGCGCTGCTTGATCGGAGCGAACGCAGGTATCGGCATTTCATTGGGTGATGATTGCGTCGTCGAAGCAGGCTGCTATGTCACAGCGGGTGCCCGCATTCTTCTGGAAGATGGCCGAGTCCTGAAAGCTAAAGAACTCTCGGGCCAGAAGGGCCTTCTATTTCGGCGCAATTCCCAAAGCGGTGCCCTCGAGGCAACCCGGCGCGCCCCAAATTGGGACGGCCTCAACGCGCAGCTTCACGGTTAGACAGCGAACTCTAGGAGTCACCGGCGACGGGCGTGGCGCGCCAGCGATGTCGCCTTGTGGCACTTTTCGGACGTGCCGGGCCGGCCTGACGATGTCCGCTCACCGGGGCAAAGCAGACATCCCGCCGCAAGGCCGCGACTTCCGTTTTTGAGTGGCCTAATTTGGAAAGGGGAGGTCAATTGGTCCGCACGGTAAAGGCCACAGAAGCCGCGACAATCAGAACCGCTATGGGCATCCAATACTGAAATTCAACGCCCAAGACGCTGAAACCCTCGACGAGGATGTGCAAGGTTGTCTTCCCCCCGGTTGCGCGGAGGAAATGACCTGCAAGTCAAGTGCCAGACTAATTCGATAGGTTCACTTTTGTACATTTGGCCGGAACCAAATCCCGAGTCCCGCGTGATGTATTGGGCTGGGGAGTGATTGATGGGAAAACAAGCTCGGCCGAAACCGATTTCACCACGCTGCTTAAAATGCGGCGAGCAACCCAAGTTCATCACCAGCATGCTGGACCCGCCGACCGGGCGCACCTTCCACATGTTCGAATGCCAGTGCGGCAACAGAACTTGGGTTTCCGAAAAGATGTAATATAAGGCCGCCTCAGCGGGCGGTCTCCGGTCGCTGGGTGACCTATGTTGGAAAGAGTTTATCCCTGATGTAGCGCGACGTTGGCGTCAGACGAATGCCACGCGGCTTGCGCCATGTCGCTTTGTCGATTTCCTTTTTGTCGCCGATTGTCAGGCGACCGGACGCTTTCGCTGTGACGAAGATCGCGTCACTCATTTTCCGGCCCGAACGACGGTTCTTGGCTGTAACTTCCTTCCATAGCCTAAGGCGACCAAGTTTGAGTTTCGGAAGCTCTTCTTTGATCTCCCTGCGCAGGCAATCTTTATGGCTTTCTCGCGCGAGCTTGCGCCCTCCGGGAAACATCCAACGCCCATCGCGCTTCCGTCTTACGAGAAGCACCCGTCCACGTTTCGCAGCCACCAGTTTCGAGGACTTCGCCATTCCTAAACCAACATATGTCTAATCACCTATAGTTTAAGCCGCGAGCCTAGGCCCGAAACCTTACAAATCCGCAACGTTGTTTCCTAAAGTTGAAAACGAGGCCATTTCGACACGATCATGTGACGGCATCTCTGTTCTTGGCAATTCCGACTCGGCACGACGTCCGACTTGAGTCCGTAATGCGCTCCAGAGCGCACCTTGGCGAGCGCAAAGGCCAAACCCGCCGACCGCAAAATTTGCGGCGTTGGAGCACAAGCACGAGAAACGTCGCCTCAGGTGGCGGCCTCTCTCATGACAGCCTTGACAACGGGCCACGCGGCGCATGTCGAGCCATTCCCCGCAGCCCCGACATTTCATGAAATGATCGGCCTCGGTTCGAGGAGTGCCGTGAGGATCGATGCCGCCACAATACTTTTCGGTCGTTGTCATCGATCCCGCGCCAGCTTCCGGCGTCCCCAATGCTCGTCTTTCCGCGACGGGTCGAACACGCGCTCGACGTGACGGTTTAATGCCCGCATGACGCCGATCCGGGCGAACATCGTCGGTTCGTCATGTTCTGCAATCAGTAACAACGCCTGCATCGCCGCCTGCCATTCTTCGGCGTCGTGTTCGGCCTTCGGCAGCTTGGTGATGTAGAGCGCGGCGTCGCGGAGCGTGACCAGCTTCTTGCCCTTGGGCAATTCGATAGGCTCGGCAAATGGACGGTCCCACGACACGGTCCTGACCATATCGGCCCGTCCGGAAAAGGGAAGGGCGACCGGCCGGCCTCAAACGGAAAACCCGGCATGAAAGCCGGGGCCTGTGATGCCGCAGCGTACATCCGGCCCGCGACCACGGGCACAAGGTACCCATCACACGCAGCAGCGCTGATCCAGAAAAAACTCAATCCAGATTGTACTGCGACATACTCATGAGCTTACCGTTGCCGAACACGAGAGAGACGCTCGATCTGGGCGCAGCGCCGTCCCACATATACTCGTAGGAAACCATACTGGGGTCGTCCTTGCGATCAAAAATATGTTCGCCCTCGCATCCGAGCGTTTTGACAACGTCGGAATAGGCCATCAGCATCTGGAGCGCGGCGTAACTAGCCCTCGTGACGCCGCATGTCGCGCGCGCGTTTCCCGGCACGCAGGCAAGTACCATTGAAACCACCAAGATAAGTTTCGCTTTCATAGGCTAAAGATTACCGGAAATTACGGAAAAGCCGATCAATACTTTTGGTTGTATTTTACGGAACAGCTCCTTACTCAGCGTCAAGCTGCTGCCTTGTCTTCCTTATCGGCACCACGCGCCGCAATCTTGAGCGCGTCATCCGACAGCGGTCGTTGCAGCACCTTCTCCTCATCCCACGGCGCGCGCATCCAGACATCGCGCTCCTCATCGGTCGTGAGGATCACCGGCATCGCCTTGGGATGGATCGGCTCGGCCACCGCGTTCGGCGAGGTTGTCAGAAACCCGTAGACCAGATGCGGTCCGGGGATTGGCTTGGACTTAGTGCCCCGGTCGCCCTTGTATTCGGTCCAGATGCCAGCGAACGCCGCCAGTGGCCGGTCTTCATTGAGAGCGAACCACACCACGTCCTTCTTCTTTGTCTCCGGGTTCGGCTCTGGCGCGTATTCAGCGAAGCTATTGAACGGCACCAAGCACCGGTTCTCAGGCTTGAGCCAAGCCCGCCAGTGCGGCGATGAGGTGTTGCGGATATTGGTGACGGGCGGCCCGCCAGTGCGCGGCGGTGGTGGCTCGCCGCTGATCTTTTGTCCGACGATCGCCGGCCCGGGCGGATCGATGCTGCCAACTCGCACATCGAACACGCCTTCCCAGACGGAAGGCTGCATGAGAAGCGCCCACACGACATCGACAGGCGCATTGACCACGGCGGTTGGACAGCTCACATAGCGCATCGGCGCCTCTTGAAGCGTCATCTGCGAATGCCTCTTAGTTGAAACTGACGCGAACTCTTTGCGACTTCCTTGCAACGCCTGCAGGGCGATCCGCGCCTTAGCGCGCTACAGATACTTCGCGATCAGCTTGAAGTCCCTGAGCGCGGCCTGACCTTTCGAGCCGGACGCCTTGAACGATTGCTCCAGGCTGTGGCTCACGTGATCGTGTATCAATGCCTTTTTGGCGCTTTCAATTGCGCTCTCCACGGCCTGCAGCTGTTGAGCGATTTGAGCGCAAGGCCGGCCTTGTTCAATCATTTCAATGATTGTTTCGAGGTGGCCATTGGCACGTTTCAGACGTCGGGTAATCGCAGAATGCGGGTGGTCCATGAAATCCTCCTAACCTCCGGGGAGGATATCAGCCATCCTCCCAGCAGGATACAGAAAATCGCTTGACACCGTGAAAGGTCAGGCGTACGTGCCAATCGTCGTTTGGAACACATGTTCCAGACGAGGCTTCAACCCTAACGACGTGCATTCTCGGACAACACATGGGCAGTACCACCTTTGGCAACGCCAACTCGGCGACGATGATCGGGTTCGCGATGCCGCAAGACATCAGGATCAATCGCGACGGCTGTGGCCGCGTGAGGGTTGTTGGTCGCGTCTAGCTGACCGTCTGCTGCTCACTCGCCTGCCGCGCAAAGCGGACGTGGAGGTGAGCGATGTTCAAAAGACTCGCTAAATTCCGGCTTGTTCAGCCATGGCGCATCGCGCTCGGGCCGCGCGAAGCCGTATTTTCCAAAGACATGTTCTCAGCAGGCGTGTTTTCCAGAGACATGCATTCCAATGACAACCTGCCGGGCTTTCGCCGTCCGGCGGCAACGGGCAAGCGTCGGTCTCCACCCCCGGCGCTCGCCTGTCATTGGTTCGATCGCAACGGCCGACTGGAATGCCGCTGGCTGGCCGAGCCCAACGACGATGCGCCACTCGGCGATGTCGTCGAATACGAACACCGCGCGACAGGCCGCGTGTCCGGCCAGCAGTCGATGCAACCGCGTGGCCGCGCCCAGACGCTGGCCGGATAAGCAAAGGACCAAACATGGACGAAGGACCTAGTTGTCCCGCCGCCCACCGGTCCGGTGCCGCGACGGGAGCCCCTTCGGGGAACAATCACACTGAGTTTCGCAAGGCCGTGGTTCAATCCGGCCGAGGTGGCGTGGGCGTCTAGCTCCTCCGCTCACCTCGTGCCGCGGATTGCCGGCATCGAGGTGACTATCGGAGGCAGAGGATGACCGACGCCGCTAAACTTTCTGATCTGAAATATCCCGATTTGCAGGGCGATGGGTCTCGCCGCAGCCAGACACGCCGTCACAGTGGCGGCCCGCGCCGCACCCGCGCCGTGCGCGCGCAAGCCTCCGAATCGTCTCCGTGCGAGACCGAAAGCCCGGTGGCGCCGGATTCACTTTCCGCCATCGCGCCGCCGAGCCTTCAGCCGGGCGAACTCGATCGTCTCTACCGATCGCTTGCAGAGGTAACGCGGGAAAATCATCCACGCACGGCGCGACTGCTCGCATCTAGCACCCGCAAGACCGCTCAGAAGGTCATCGAGGAGGCCGGAGAAGTGGCGCTCGAGGCCGTCAAACATCGCGCCCGCGGCATCGTTCGAGAGAGCGCCGACCTGCTCTACCACCTCGTCGCGCTGTGGCATCGCGCCAGCATCGATCCCGATGATGTCTGGACCGAGATGCGCTACCGCGCCGGCGCCCTCGGCATTGCCGAAAAGCGTCCCAAAGCCCGCAGCGACCATCGTCGCCGCCCAATCCAGAACGTCAAGCCACCAGCCAAAACTCAACAGGAATAGACCATGACCGTCATGAACGAAGTGGATGCACAAGCGGCCGACCGCGCAACAAGCGCACAGACAATTCTTACGGCCGTACTGGACAGGGCCCATCTCGGCGACATCCACGGCGCCCTCGGCAGCATTGCGGAAGACGACTTCGCGCCGAGGTCAAACTTGAGAGCGCGGCTTCAGACCCTGCTCGCCATTCTGGGACCTGGCCTCATCGTCATGGTCGGCGACAATGACGCTGGCGCTTTCGGTACCTATACGCAAGCTGGCCAGAACTACGGCACGACGCTGCTGTGGACGCTGGTGTTGCTGATCCCGGTTCTTTACGTCAATCAGGAGATGGTGCTGCGCCTCGGAGCAGTCAGTGGCGTCGGCCATGCCCGGCTCATCTTTGAGCGCTTCGGCAGATTCTGGGGCGCGTTCAGCGTCATCGATCTGTTTATTCTCAACGCCCTTACGATTGTCACGGAGTTCATCGGCATCACGCTGGCGCTCGACTATCTCGGAGTGCCAAAGCTGTGGGGGGTGGTGGCAGCCGCTGCGCTCGTCATGTTCGCGGCGAGCACTGGCAACTTCCGCCGCTTCGAGCGGTTCGCGCTGATGCTCGTCCTGGGAAGCTTCTTGGTCTTTCCAGTGCTCCTCTTCATCCACCCGCCGGCGGGTCAGATGATCCAGGACATGATGGTGCCGAAGATGCCGCAGGGGGCGGCGTTGAATGAGGTGATGCTGCTGATCATCGCCATCGTCGGCACCACAGTGGCGCCCTGGCAGCTCTTCTTTCAGCAGAGCTATGTCGTCGACAAAAGGATCACGCCGCGTTTCATCAAGTATGAGCGCGTCGATCTCATGATCGGCATCGCGATCGTGATCGCGGGTGCAATGGCGATCATGGCGTTCACCGCTCAGACATTTGCTGGCCAGCCCGAATTCGGAAATTTCGTCAATGCAGGCGCCGTCTCCGCCGGCATGGAGAAGTATTTCGGGAAAGCTCCCGCGATATTCTTCGCGCTGGCGCTGCTCGATGCCTGCATCATCGGTGCCTCCGCGGTGTCGCTGTCCACCGCCTATGCCCTCGGCGACGTATTCTCGTGGCGGCATTCTCTGCACCGCAAGCCGACCGAGGCGAAGGGATTCTATGCCATCTATTGCGGCCTCATCGTTCTCGCCGCTGTGCTCGTCCTGACGCCCGGCGTCCAGCTTGGGCTGCTGACCAGCGCCGTCCAGACACTTGCCGGCGTATTGCTGCCAGGCGCCACTGTGTTTCTGCTCCTGCTTTGCAACGACAAGGCGGTGCTCGGTCCATGGGTCAATTCGCGCAGGCTCAATCTCTTCACCGGCGGCGTCGTCGCGGTGCTGGTGATGCTCTCGGTTATTCTCACCGGATCGGTTCTCTTTCCCGGCATTTCCGACACGGTCATCCTGAGCATCCTGATCGGGGGCAGTGCCGTCGGGCTTGTGACCGCTCTTGGGGTCTCGTTTGCGCAGCGTCGCTTGAGAAGGCAGGAGGCTGGGAACATCGGGTCGATATCCAGGCCAGCGATCGTCGCCAATGACAAATGGCGCATGCCGCCTCTGGACCAGTTGCCGCCCGCGCGCCTTTCGCTTGCATCTCGCATCTGGATGATCGTGTTGCGCGGCTATCTCATCATCGCCGGCAGCCTTGTCCTGTTCCGCATTTTCCAGCTTGCGACGTCGGGCACGTGATCAGGGCCTCGATTGCAGGCGCGAGACGATGGGGCGCCATCGGACTATTCCGGCTGGCGAGCAGCCTCCTGCGCTACGCGATGATTCTGCACCGGCAACGCCGGATTTCACCTAACGGTCTTCGAACCGTTTTATCGGGAACGCGATTGCCGGAGCGGCTAGGAGCATTGTTGGCTCTGGGGCGCCGCCGACGAAAGCGCCAGGAAGTCGAGAAGGATTTTCACCGTGAACGCATCGATTGATCAGGCGGCTATCGGCCTGGCAGCGGCGACGCTGCTGGGCGCGAGCATCGGGTTCGAACGCCAATGGCGCCAACGAATGGCGGGCTTGCGAACCAACACGCTGGTCGCAATCGGTGCCGCAAGCTTTGTGATCTTCGCAGGTTTGTTTCCCGATGAAGGAAGTCCCACAAGGGTGGCGGCGCAGGTTGTTTCCGGGATCGGCTTCCTGGGCGCCGGCATCATCTTCCGTGAGGGACTTCAAGTCACCGGCCTCAACACCGCGGCCACTTTGTGGTGCTCGGCGGCGGTTGGAATGCTCGCAGGCGCGGGACATCCGCTGCATGCGGCGCTGGCGACGAGTTTTGTCATCCTCGTCAACCTGCTGCTGCGACCATTGGTCCGGCTCATCAACCGTCAGCCGATCACGCAGACCGAAACCGACTTTCATTATCGCGTTCGCGTCGTCTGCCGAAATCCGGAAGAGGCGCATGTTCGAGCCCTGCTCTTGCAGAGTACGAGCAACGGACAACTCAGCTTGCGGCGCCTCGACAGCACCGATCTTGCGGACAGCGGACGTGTTGAAGTCAGCGCGCAGCTGACGGCGCACGCGAAGAGCGACGCCGTTCTGGAGCAAGTCGTTGGTCGCCTCAGTCTTGAACCAACCGTTTCGGCCGCGAGCTGGAGTGTCGAACCAATCGCTGAGTGAGCAATCGTAAACTTGAGTGACCAGACCGAGGTAATGGGGGAACGTTATGAAGCGGATTTGCATGTTTGGTAGCAGCATGGCTGTTCTTGCGCCTTGTTCTTTGGCGATCGCGGCCGATCTGCCTACAAGTCTTCCAATCAAGGCGCCGGTTCGCGCCGCAATCTACGATTGGACCGGGTTTTACATCGGAGGGCACGCCGGCTACGGCGGAGGCAGCTTTGGTTCTGGCACCAATCCTATTCCTGACCAGGCGGTATTTTTTCCACACAGCCTCACGGGTTTGATCGGTGGGTTTCAGGCGGGCTATAATCTTCAACTGCCAAATCGAGTGGTGCTCGGCGTAGAGGCGGATGTGTCACTCGCAAGTCCAATTGATCGCCCGAAGCTTGATCTTGCGCCACTCAATACGACGCTGGAATACGCAGCGACGGCGCGGGGTCGGATCGGCTACGCTTTCGGAACGATTCTTCCCTATGTCACCCGCGGATTGGCGTGGGGTCAAACCAGGGTCAATATCAACGCGGATGACGGCAGCCTGCTGTCGTCGCGGTTGCTTCCGCACGTCGGCTGGACAGCCGGCCTCGGCATGGAAATGGCCGTCGGCGGCAATTGGACTGCGAAGATTGAATACGACTATATCGACTTGGCGCGCAGGACCTATGGTCTCGGCGATGCAATGCTTCCGGACCTCAACGTCGATCCCAGGATTCACGTCATCAAGGTCGGACTGAACTATAAACTCGGGGACGCGGCGCTCTGGGCTCCGTCCGCCACGTCCCCCATGAGCGGGATGCAAATACCGGAATCGCCTGATTGGAATATTCACGGACAAACCACGGTCATTGAGCAAGGGTATCCCCGTATCCACTCGCCCTATGAGGGTGCCAACAGCCTTCCGGGAGGCGGCCAGGGTCGAGAGACATTAACGGCGGATGCGTTTCTCGGCTGGCGGTTGTGGGACGGCGGCGAATTGTATTTCAACCCGGAACTGGCGCAGGGCTTCGGCTTGAACACTACGCTCGGTCTGGCAGGCTTTTCGAATGGTGAAGCGCAAAAGGGTGGCACGGACTTTCCGAAGCTCCGCCCGCAACGCTATTTCATCCGGCAGACATTCGGCCTCGGCGGCGAGCAGGAAGAGGTTGCGGACGGCCCGCTTCAACTCCCCGGAAGGCGCGCGAAAAGTCGCTGCAGCGCCGCCATTTCTCTATCAGGTTTGGGGTCCTAGAGCCTCAAAATCGCAAAATTCCCTGTAAAATTCCCTGTTAGCAGGGAATTAGCCCGGAAGACGGGTGCGATCAGCACTGCGTCGCCAGCCAAGCAGTCCCGGAGGCGGAGAAACTGACTGGGACAGCGACAGAAAGGCCCGCCAATGGCGGGCTTTTGCGAATTGGCCCTGGTCTCCAGGCTCCGGATTTTTACCCTTTCAGGGCGAAAACGCCGAAAGTCTCCGGCCGGACACCGGAATATTCCCATTTTCGGGAGACGGGGACCGGAGACTGGGTTTCGTTCGGCACTACGTGGCAGGCGCTGCGGCCCGCACTGAGGGGTTTGATCCGCGACCATGCCGACTTCGCCGGCAAAGATTGGGAAGCGCCGATCTGTGCCATGCCCTTCTATGCGGGCTAAAGCGCGTAGGGCGGCGACAAAACCCGCCGGTTCACGCCGGCGAGGTTGCTAAAGGGGCTTCAAAACTGAGCTAATTTGGTTGGGACTCGTTAATACGTTCCGTCTATGCCTTCCACCGCGCTAACTCTCAGTAGCGCACCCGACCCCAATAAGAGAACCCCGCTGGGCCTGCCTCCAGCGGGGTTTTTCATTGAGCCGAGGCTTGGCTAAGATCGCGGGCCGCCGCCCGCTTCAGACCCGGGGCGACCCGATTTCTGAAGGGCTCTTCGGCGAGCGGGAAGCCTCATACCCAATAGTTTCCCTCTCCGTGTGTGAATTGCGACACATAACGCTGCCGCGAATCGACTTACAAAACATTTCCTCCCAGACTGCGACCCGTCGCCAATGACGGGTCCTTTTTCGAGAAGCGCCCTTGCGCAGGGGCCGCTTTCAACGTCCGGGACCGAACCGACAAACAAGCCAAACGCTTTTATTATCCCGGGCCATGTCGATGACCGACGAGTGGAACGAGAGCCTGCTGTGTCCCAGGTGCGGCAAGACGGGTATGGCTAGCCTGTCTCAAGTCGACGCCGACACGCCGACCGTTCACAGTGTTCCCGACGGCTTCGAGGTCATCACCACCATGCATGGCGCCGATTTCCGATGCGCGACGTGCAACGTCGTAGTGCCATAGACCGCCTCAGTGGGCATGCAGCAGCGGCGTTCCCAAGGCAAACCAGATCGCAAGGCCGATGAAGGAAAGGGATACGATATAGGGAATCGCTTGACGCATTCCCTTACAAAACCACAACCGAAGGTTAATTCAAGGCCGCCTCAGTTGACGGCTCCTTCACCCGCGCCAGCGTGGCGTCTGTACGGTGCCACCGATCGGCCGGCACAGGACAGCCCGCAGAAATCGGACGCACCAGCGGGCTTCCTCGCCAGATCGGGCAATGATTTTTTACACGAATCAGT
Organism: Bradyrhizobium erythrophlei; assembly: GCF_900129505.1. Taxonomy (NCBI): domain Bacteria; kingdom Pseudomonadati; phylum Pseudomonadota; class Alphaproteobacteria; order Hyphomicrobiales; family Nitrobacteraceae; genus Bradyrhizobium; species Bradyrhizobium erythrophlei. Next base: position 5,690,605 of record NZ_LT670818.1, read on the forward strand.
CAGATTGCCCCGCGTTTAATTATTTTCTTGAAGGATCCTTATGTCACAACAAATGGCTTCGAAGGTTGAACCACACGCCGGCAACGATGGGTTGAGTTTGGGGAGTGACGACGAGTGCGTTCAAAAACTCGCCGCTCTGATCGAACACAGGGACAATAGAAATCTCGACGAGATCGCAAGGTTGATTGGTCGCCTAGCTGTACCCGTGGAGTAAGCAGCACTGCGGTGGCCGGGCTAAACCCGGACCATGACAGCCCGCGAGCCGGACCCGCACCAGCGACGTTCCTGGAGTCATGGAGGGGCTATCGCTGCCGCGCTAGCCGCCGGGCACGCTCGGCGGCTTTTTCTATTGCGACTCTCTTGGTCTCGATCAATATCGCCGTCGTTGATCGCGCCGCGAGGTTGCTTTCATGAAGATCGTTCTTCGGGTCGTTGGCCCGCTATTTGTCGCTGTTGGGCTTTTCTGGTTCGCGCAAGGGACAGGATTGCTCACACGGCCGCACAATGCTGCAATGGTCCACTTCGGCGCTGGCATCGTAGCCGTAGGTTTCGGCCTTGTCTGGTTCGCATGGCAGTAGGTGCTCGCGCTCACCTGGTTCACGCCGGCGGGTTTTTCTTTGGAGGTAACGCCCGGACCAGGATCAACTAGGCGCCAGCATCTTGGCCTTCATTTGCAAATAATAGTCCTCGCGCTCCCGGGCCACTTTTTGCTGATGGGCCTTAAAATTGTTCACGCGTTGTCGAATTTCGTCGCGTTCTGACGCTGGCGTAATAGCAGTTGGGAGCGGGATCGGTTTCGATGTGTCGGCAAGCGTTTGCTCAGCTGTCCTGACAGCAACGGGCAAGTCTGGAAGCCGCTGACGCTCGACGTCCCTTGCAAAGGCCATCGTGCTCTCAACCAGTGCGTCGAGCTCCAGCTTCCAATTCATCAGCCCACCCTCATAAAAGAGCCGCCGGGAGTATGACCAGCGGCCCCACCGGGCTCAAAATAGATTGGAAAATAAAAGCGAGCTCTCAGCCCCGGTATGCGAGCCTATCTGCGGTTCGTCGTCGCTGTAGAGTCGAAACCACTGTTCCATGTGAGGAACAAAAAAGTTGTTGCAGTAATGATACAGATGGGCCCCGCACGATCATTCCGCCGGCGGGAGTCATCGATCCCGCGCTAGCTTGCGGCGTCCCCAATGCTTGTCTTTTCCGCGAACACACGTTGGACTTGCCGATTTAGGGCCCGCATAAATGCGATAGCGAGCAAGCCCGAGCAAAGCAGCAGCACGAAGCTGGCTGCGATTACCGCGATGAAGACATCCGACATGGTACACCTTCCGCTCTTCGGAAACGCTGCGCCCTCCTCGAACAAAACGACATCTCACGTCGCACAGTCAAAAAGGATTTCGCGCGGTACCGAAAATCGGAATCCGACTGATGCTTTAGAGCAACAATGACCAATCATAAGAGAACAGTCGGTCCTCTCAGAGAGGGACGATGAAAGCGGCGCCGGGAAGAGGGTGGTTCCCCTTGGGTCACCGGCGACCCAGGCGGTCTGCATGCCGCAATTGGTGAGAAACCCGGATGTCCTAAACTGCGAATTTCAGCCAAGAAGAAGGAAGAGTAACAAAAGGAGCAATCCGATTCCGCAAGCGATGATGTCGGTTTGGACTGTTTCGTAGTCGACATTCCGTCCTGTTGCGCGGGAAAGAAAATTCAAAATAGCATCCATTCTGCGACCTCCAATGCCCGTTGCCCGGAGCGCTTGGTAGCTCAACCCTCGCTCGGCGAAAGTGAAGCAGTTCACAAAAGGTGCCGTCGAATGGCTACACTTGTAGTCCGAGCAATAGACCAGGAGACCGCGAACGCCGGCGGCGCGCATCTCTGCGAAGGTGATCTTCTTCTGGGTGAGTTCGGGCATCGCCCATGATCCCGCCGATCGCGCCGGGAGTGAAGCCGTAGGGCTTGGGGCGGTGGCCGCGCGTGCGCACACGATCAGCTCATGCTCTTGGCAGCCCTCCACGAGTCGCAGGGCCGTTCGGTGGCGCGGCGGCGACCATCTGACGCATGGTGGCGTTCCGGCTGCTGGCGCCACGCGTGGCGCGTTTGATGGCGTCGCGGGCTCTTTGGGACGCCGTTCGATTAAGCCGTTCGATTGCGCGGCCACCACGAGCGCGTGAAGATCGACCGCGCGGGTCTCACGTTCGCGCGACTGCCCGATTGTCAACTCTTCGTAAAAACAGTGTTTCCCCGTTCTGCTCTAACGATTCCGTAGGTGCAGACCTACGTCTAAGTTCGTGCATGAAAGGAGACCGCGAACATGAGCAAGAGCGGCATCATCGGAACTTGGGTCGGCATTTTCGCTTTGGTGGCGATAGTGCTGGGCGAGGTTGAGCACGCGTCTAAGACGGACCCGAGCTTCGTCGAAACGGCGCACGTTTCCGTGAGAGGGAATGCTATTGTCCCGCCATTCCGCGGCCCGTGACGGGCGCCGCGCGCAAACGGTTACCACCCCGATCAGCCGCACAGTCAGGACGGTCGACATCGAAATTCGCTTCTGGGACTTCATGGCTCTCAGGCCGGATGAGAAGCTGTTTCCGCATTTCGGTGAGGCGCGCGCGGCAATATTCGCGATACAGAAGGTCGAAAATGGAGGGCATGATCGAACCCCGTCTTTGAATCACGATCGCGCGAACGTAACCGAGCATCGTTTCAAGCCGACGTCGCCGCTCCGCCAGAAATGGCTTCGTCGCTAAGAGATTGGTTTCGTCGGAACCGCTCCCACGAAATGATCCACTGAAGAGGCCATCTAACGCGGCCGGCGCCACGGTGGGCGCGTTTGATTGGAAGCACCGCTCGAAACCCCAGCCGTAGTTAAACCGCTTCCCCGTGGCCCCGCGCCGCGATGGCGGTCTCGCCAAAGCGCTCAGCATCGGCCGCGCCAGCGCCTACAGGGCACTGGCGGAATCCTAGGCCAAGGAAAAACCCCGCCGGAGGCAGCCAGCGGGGTTCTCTATAGGTCGTCCGCGCCGCTGAGAACGGCACCGGAGGATCATAGCCAAAAGTATTAAAGGGCTATAGCCGAGCCGGAATGCTCTGCACTGGCATGGTTAGCAACCTTTGAAGATCGAACGTCGCCTGCGTTCCTTTCCGGACGATAGCCCCGACTTTATGAGACCGGGACGCGCGGGCCGCCGTATGCCGATTGGGCCCGAGGCGCTGGGGCCGCTCGCGCCTCAGACGCGGCGCTATCTCGCGACGAGGGGCGCAGCCATTGGCAAACCAGAACGCCAGTCCGATCAGGCTTATGGCCACAAGGTAGGGAATCGCTGCGCGCATTGAACGACAGTAGCATCGCGCAGGCGCGGCAGGCGTTCGCTTGGCGGAACACCCCGTTCGGGTGTTCTTTTTCGCAGTCCTCTGCGGTGCGCTGGATGCCGTGCTTGGCGTTTGCCCACGCGCCGCGTCAGCGACCGCAGGCGGGACTATCAGCGCGAAGAGGCACGACGTTTGTGGGCTCTGTCTCGGAGGCGGGGTCCGGACCGGCTTGGACCATGCCGTCTCTCACGAAGAATACCGGGCGTGGATCGATGGCGATGCGATCGAATAATGCCTGCAGTTCGGGCCGGAGTCCGTCGCCGCGCAGACTAGCGATGGAGTGGAATTTGCGCATGATGTGCTCCCATGTGGCACGGTAGAACAGCGTCAGCTCTTTCGATTTAGTGCCCAGAGTGAACATGCCGCTGCAAGCGCAATTACTGCGCCTGCAACGGCGGTAACGGCAGCGATCTCTTGCATTTCCTATAATCCGTCCGTTTCCCAGCCCCGGAAGGTGCCGCACGTATCGGCACGATCCTGATGTAGTTCGCAGGTCGGCCGATCCTACTAAATTCGGTTTTAGTTCAATCGTGATGACGCCTTCGGCTGGTTCGCACGGAAATTCCATTTGAGCGTGCGGCACGGTTTTCGAACGATTGTTGCCATCGCACAACGTTTTCAACTCAAGTTCGCAAGGAAGTCGTTTCGTTGCGTCCTAGACCAGCCGCCGGCCACTTTTCTTTTGATGATTCACTGGCATCATTCGCTGATGCTTAGCACCAACAAAGCACCGACTCGTGCTACGGCCCGCAGCAAGATCAGCAACGGGACGCGGCTGTTTACGAACATCGACGGTCGCACCAGCTCAGCCCGTCGGTTCCGCGATCTCGTTCAAAGTTTTGAGGCCGAATTCGAGGGCAATCTCTGCGAGGCCGACCGCTCGCTAATCCGGCAGGCCGCAACCTTGCTCCTGAAGTCGGAGCAGATGCAGGAAGCGGTGGTGCGAGGCGAGCCAGTCGATTCTGATGCGCTCATTCGCATGGCGAGCACAGCCAAGCGTGTTCTCGCTGCCATCAGCGCTAAGTCAGTAAAGCGGAAGCCCGCGGCACCGACGATCGCCGATTACCTGGCGCGCAAGGCGGCTGAGAAGGCCGCCAGTGCGGCGGAGGATGACGCTGCATGAATGCGCCTGTCGTCAACATCATCGACGCCATTAACGGTAGGGACCTGTTTGAGCCATGGTTTCCGGGACCGTCCTGGAACGCCTGGCGCGTGATCCTGAAAGCCGCGTTCTGTATTCCACTTGACGGTGGCGAGCTCGAGATATTTCGCGCGCTGGCGGGTGACCGTGCGCCACCGGAACGCCAGGTCAAAGACTTTGGGTCATCGCCGGCCGCAGGGCCGGTGATGTCGAACATCGAGGCGACTTCATTCGACGGCCAGGCGCCGGCCTTCGACGGTCTCGGCAGCTTCCCCAACGGGGATCATCACGGATAAATGATGATGTTGACGGATCGCGACATCGAGGAATGTATCTCCGCGGCCGCTAATCTCGCGCTGTTTTTCGCTGGCGTGCCGGATGAAGAAGTGCGTATCAGCCATCTGAATCGCTCGGACGTACAGCGATTAAGGACGGCCCGACTGCGCCGACAGCAGTTGGGCCACGCTTCCGCATCACGAACGGCGCTGGCCTCATGGATTTGTTTGCGGGTTAGGCCGATAGCCGCTGCTAATCATGTTTTCCGCGTTTGCTTGTCCCATTGTAAGTTTCATACCCGTACGGATAGGGAAAGTTGCAGGGAGCCGGGCTGTACATAAGGCCGTGATCAAACCCGTAGCAGCCGATTATCGGACTAGTAATCGAACCGAATGCCACGAACGGCGGTGCCAAATAGGTAGCTGTTGTTTGCTGTAGGGGGCGATTTGCGACAGCCGCGCTGCGCGTCGCAGTCATTGGCCGAGGCTTTCTGCGGCGACAAAACGGCAAGCGCGAAAAACAGTATAGTCCAACGCATTGCGGCAATGTACTCCATCAAACTGGCTCCCATCATCAGGCCCTCGTCTGCCGGGATCTGGTGCTCATGGTTGGGCATTACAGCGAACTTGGCGCGGCTACGCAATGCCACTAAGATTTGAGGCTGGGAACGGATCGGCGACGCTACAGGTACGGGCTGTGTGTAACCTTCGTCAATGGCGGGACTCTCCATGGCTATCGCACCCGCAACGTCGTGCATATCACCCCATAGCTTCACTAATGCACGAAGCGATTCGGTGACTAATGGCGATCAAAAAGCAAATCAGTTTTGACCCAAAAGTCCCTCTCGCTAAGGAGAATGCCGCCTTTGCCGTAAAACTAGCTTCAATGGCGTACAAAACTAGATCGGAAATCGAGGCAGGTCTTGATGATCTCGGGTTCAAGGACGAACAGGCTGCCTTCGTTCGAAGCCGTCTGTGCTCCTGCTTTATCATTCGGTGCGAAGATGTAACCGCAATCGCATTCAAAGGTACAACAAATTGGCGCGAGCATCTTAACAATGCAAATGTATGGCCCGAGGTCACGAGCCATGGCCGGGTCCATTCCGGATTACTCTATACTATGGAACGCTTGAGTCCGTTGCTTCAACAATTAATCGGTGCCGACGTGCTATCGGGCAGAAAGATACTCTTGACCGGCCATAGTCGGGGTGGAGCGCTTGCTCAAATATTTGCCTCTTCGCTCGTGGTCGGGGGGCACATGCCACACTCGGTTTGGGCCTTTGGGTCACCCATGGTTGGTGATCATACATTCGCATCACTGCTAACAAACGTTCCCGTCGCCATTTACCGCAATGGAAATGATCCAATATCGCTATTTCCTCCTAGCATCAGTCCCAATAGCGCTATCGCAAAATGGATTTTGAGTTTTAAGGTAGTCTATATTCCCGTCATTCTCATACGGTACGTCGGAATCGTCATTTCGAACTATTTCTCGCCGGTCGCTCCGAGCTAACGACGGCCCGCTCGTCACGCTCCGGGATGTGGCAGAGTTCATCACCAAGCTGCCCAAGGCCGCGCACGACGCCCCGGAATCGCAAGCCGCGATGGAAGCGCTACTATTGGTCGCGGAGCTTGGCGGGCCGACGATGTTCGCCCGGATCGGTGTGATGCGGGCGTTGAATCACGGCAAGCCTGACCTACCGGCCCGCAAGCGCGCAAAATGCTGTAGGATCGTTCCGATAGATCGAGGCGACCAATGACCATTAGAAATGGACTCTATTCTATCAGCACAAAATTACTGGATGGCGTGCACGGCGGCCAAACTGGCGTTTCGGTGCTGCGCGACGGCAAAATGCTTGGAGGCGGCTCAGTACTTTATCATTTTGGAACCTATCAAGGTTCCGGAGGCAAGTGGAAAGGCGAAGTAACTTCTCAAGAGCATACGCCGACCATTAATATCCGACCCTTCACGGGATACATCGCCAGCATGGGATTTTCCGGAACGTACACTGATGAGGGCGCGGAATTCGAAGCGACAGCGCTCGTGGGCAAGCGAAGCATTCGATTAAAAACAGTCTTTCGGCTGCTGATAGCGGATTGACCTAGAACGTAGTGCGAATTTAGTTCGAGGAAAGAAACACCTTGGGGACGGCGGAAGCTGGCGCGGGATCGGTGATTGCCATTTTGCGCGGCAACTTTGCCAAAACAAACGAAGACTCAGTTTCCGATTGGGCGTACATACACAAGCTAGGCGCCCGCCCATCCGGAGGCTTCAATGCGAGGCATGGCACACATTGTTATTAATGCTCGGGAGTTGCATTCATCGCTCGGCCACTTTCCTCGTAAAGCACACTGATCGCATGGCCAAATTGTCACAATTTTCGATTGTTACTTACGAACGCAGACCAGGGCAATGGCGCGCAGCCATTACCCCTTATGCGATTTCCAGAGCTTTCATCCGAGGTAAGACGACAACTAGCTTTGTGACGCCGGAAGACTCCGCGTCCGAGCCTGACGCTAGGTTTGCATCCGAAAAGATCATCGGGAAACTGTGATATCTCCATCAAGGACGGGAGTGTCAATTCGCCCCTTGCCCAAACATTCCTTGCAGCGCGGCGGAAATATTTTGCGATCCGGCCGCGATGGTTGTTGGACACTCTCAAAGCCGGTGCCTCCACAAGCCGGGCATTTTGTTTCTGTAACAACCTCTTTTGGCTTGAGTCTCGTCATATGCGTTCTTTCAAATAAGGAGCAAATATCCCTATAGATACGCCGGTCACCTAAATCGGTTTCACCGGCACGCGTTCGACCTGCCCCATGTCGTTATGTTGGGTGGCCTGCTGGCTGCGATTGTCCCATTTGATGGTTACGCCTGCCCAATTCGTCTCAGTGACGGTGCCACGGTCGGCTTGATCGTTTCGCCAACAAACGCGGTCGCCGATGCCAAGTGTTCTTGATTGTTCGCCAGTCATCGGTTCAATCCGCCCCCCGCAGACGCCGCATCGTGAATTCGATTTGTCCGTCTGGTAGCTGCCGCCATTGTTCAACAATCGTCAGGTGGCCGCCCTGCGGTAACTGGTCGAGAATTTCACACGCCTTGACGCGAGCCGCTTCGACCGGCAGCCTGAACGTCTCGCGGGTGGATATGTCATTCGCCTCGCGCCGGTTGGACATGCGCGCGGCAAGATCACTCGGTCGATTGGCCATAGTGGTAACTCCAAACGTAGCCGCCGTCCCAGTATAGCGGAAAGTCAATTCATATTTCGAGGAACGATGGACTCTTCCCACGATATCCACTGGTACGGTGGAGGTATCAGGAGCTTGTTGACGCATAGTTACCGAAACATCGCTTGCACGACGCGTCACCTCTTGGTCGGCACAAGAGTCAGTTTCTTGATTGTCTTTCTTGTGCCAACCGCCTTCTCTAGCCGTACGGGGCGCGGCATCTTCTGCTTAATCCCAGTCGGCACGTAAGGTCGGGCAGGCCACTTACGAAATTCCACGCCGCGCTCGGTGAAGACGATTCCGGCTGCGGCCAGTTCACTCATCAGCACCGACAGCGTGGCCGGATGTGGTTCCCGTTTGCCTGATTCGAAATCCATAATTGTTGGTCTGCTGACCCCAACACCCTCTGCTAGATAACCTTGTGTCCAGCCGAGCAAACCACGGGCCGCCCGAACCTGGGCGGCTAAGAGCGAGAAATCGCGCATTTCCGCCATTTTCATCCCAAAAAGAAAGTTTGACAAATTGTCAAACATGCCTATATGATTTCTACCGGCCTGGTCAAGTATTATGGCGCGGCGTAGAGGGCCGCGTCTGGTGAGCAGGCCGGAAAAAAAATGCATTGCGGTGCGCAGACACCACACGGCGAACAGCGCGATCCCGCCGTGACCTTACTGAACGGGTTATCCACTCTCACCTTCAATCGCTGAATGGCAGAAACGGAGTTTTGTCGATAAGCTCGGTATTAGGAGAGATTGCCATGCTCAATTTGAAAGCCGATCTCGATACATTCATTGAAGAGACGACGGCGTTTGCGAACAGCATTCGTGTCGAACCGATGATACCGCGCACCGTCATGGAACCGAACCGCAAACCATCGGCGGATTGGGTGCAGTCTGAGCGTGAAGAGATAGCGCGTCGGATAGCCAACCTCAGGGCGCATCAGCAGCGCTTGAAAAGAGAGCGGGAGGACTACGCCGCGTCCGAAATTAAGCGGATGCTGGCATCGCGGTAATAGCGCGGCCGGCGGAAGATAGGGCCCCGGAGCAATCCGGGGCCTTTATCTTTTCTCCGGAATCTATTTGATCCCGGGCTATTTTGAGTCCCGGTTGTAGGGCAGAGGATCAGGTCCGCAGGCGGCTAAAGCAGCTCGTGCATGCCGCCGGGCGATGTCCGCTTTGGTGCGCACAGCGGACCCGAATCGGACATCGCGTGAGGTCTGAAATGTGCCAAGAGGCGACTCCAACAGAGTTGCCACAGTTCAGCGCTTTTGCCGATTATCGCGGGTGCCGTGCGGATGGCCATGGCCGCCATGCGGCTCGATCGGCATCATCACGGCATGGCCGTGGCGTACGCCCCCCGGCCGAAGGTTTCCCTTGGGCACGCACGGCGGCCTGATGATTGACGGACGTGGCGAGGACAACCTTACCATCGCCCCAAGGGCGCGCAAACGGTTCCAAGGGTTCCGCAACGCTATAACATTACGTATTTCAATTTGACTTGCCTGCACTTGGGGTGCTGGTCCTCGCAATTATTTCTATGGTGGAGAAGCGATCGAGAGGAAACCACTAGTCAGAAGGAGCATTGCCGATGGCCACATGTACCGAGAAACACCACGCCAACCACACTCATAAGCATGGCCCGAACTGCGGACACACTGCGATTCGCCATGACGGTCATGCGGACTATCTGCACGATGGCCATCTCCATCATATGCACGAGGATCACGTGGATGAGCATGCCATCGCGGTCAACGCCACAAATCCCGTGCAGTGCACGCCCGAAGTCCATTGCTCGCACACGCACGGTCCAAACTGCGGACACGAAGCGGTGCCGCATGGCGACCATGTCGACTATCTCGTAGACGGTCGGCTGCACCATCCGCACGGCGATCATTGCGATGATCACGGGCCCGTGCAGTTAGCGTAAGAGGGCGTCCACTATGGTGATCGAACCGCACGGCTGTGTGTACCGAAAACTTAAATCGGGACGTAGTGATGGTGAAGCCCGCCGAGGATCGGGTGTGAACGAATGATTCCGGTCTGATGAATCGGACGGGAAATCGGCGCGAAACGCGTGAGCAGGGGTTCGCGCAAAGGTTCCTAGTTGGTTTGAAGTTAGGCTGATGGTATTGGCTGCCCGCGTTCTCCACGTACTCATGCTTCCTTGTTGGGGGTAACTGCATACGGAGCGCCTCGGCTATGCCTTTCGTCGGAGCGCATGAACTGACCTCGTTTTTCGAACGTTTGCAGAGTATCCGTTCGGCTGTTGGGTCTCGCCGAACACTCAAACGTGATGGGCAAAGTGCTCGTTTCCTCCTACCTCCATGAGAGAGGCGCCTGGCTCGTGTTCCGACGCACCGGAATCCCAAAGGCGGGACGCACGCGTATCGCCGGCGGTGCGAACACTCTTGGGGGACTGAAGTTCTAACGCCATAGGCCTGATGAGTACGGCTGTTATGAAATCTGACGCGGTGGAGGATCCTGGCCGTACCGCAAGTGCACAGAACAGGAGCACCTGATGCGGGATCACGACATGCAACCATCGGGGCTGACGCGACGGCGCATGCTCGGCGGGATGGGAGTCGCGAGCCTGGCGCTAATATCCTCGGCGGCATCAGCGCAAGAGACGGTCGATCTGCATGTGCCGGGCGGCCCGAGCACGCGGGTAATCACCACATCCTATCCGCAAAAGGGCCGAATGATCCTGCAACGTACGAGTCCCCCATGGCTTGAGACGCCCTTCGAAGTCTTCGACAAGGGCGTGTTCACGCCAAACGACCAACACTATGTAAGCTGGCACTGGGCGAATTTTCCGAGCGACATCGATGTGGATAGCTTTCGTCTGACGGTGCGCGGCCTGGTCAATCAGACCCTTTCGCTGTCGCTCAGGGATATTTTGCAGGGCTTCCCGAGATTCGATACCGCCGCGGTCAACCAGTGCGCCGGTGCGTCGCGCATCTACGCCGTTCCACGCGTTGCCGGCGCTCAATGGGCAAATGGTTCGATGAGCAACGCGATCTGGACCGGTGTGCGTCTCAAGGACGTGCTTGACCGTGCCGGGATAAAACCTGGCGCCATTCAGGTCCGCTTCGGCGGCCTGGACGAGCCGGTGATGCAGGACGCGCCGAAATTCCTGAAGTCGCTGACCATCGATCACGCCCGCGACGGCGAAGTGATGATTGCTTTCGGCATGAACGGCGAACAGCTTCCGTTGTTGAACGGATTTCCGCTGCGACTCATCGTGCCCGGCTGGTGCGGAGTTTACTGGATCAAGATGCTGAACGACATCGAAGTGCTAGATCAGCCCGACACCAATTACTGGACGGCGACTGGCTACCGCGTACCCGATACGCCGCACAATACCGTCAAGCCTGGTGAGACCGGATTCAAGATGGTGCCGGTGACCCGCAACGCTCCGCGGTCGTTCATCACCAACATCCACAACGGCGACAGCGTGCCGGCGGGGACGCCGGCTACGGCGCGAGGCATCGCTTTCGGCGGCGATTGCGGCGTTGCCCGCGTCGATCTATCGATCGATGGTGGCAAGAGCTGGCAGCCGACCCAGCTCGGTGCCGACCAGGGGACATACGGGTTTCGGCAATGGCAAACGCAATTTACGCTGCCTGCGGGCGGCGCGCAAACTCTGATGGTTCGTTGCACCAACACCAGGAACGAGGCCCAGCCCGATTTCCCGATCTGGAATCCCGCCGGCTACATGTACAACACCATTGAAACGACCCATGTGGTTGCGGCCTGAGGAGGAACCACGAATGCTACGTGTTTTTCTGCCGACGGTCGCCGTTCTGGGTCTCGTTGTCTTGCCGCATCTCGGTCAGGCTGCAACGCTGACGACGTTGAAGTCGCTGAAGCTCGATGTCCCCACCAGCGACGCGATGTTCCCCGCCGGTCCGGGATCGGATGCGATCAACAACAACTGCCTGGCCTGTCACTCGGCCGACCATGTGTTGAACCAGCCTTCGTTGTCCAGGGAGACCTGGCAAGAGGTCGTCAACAAGATGATTAAGGCCTACAAGGCTCCTGTCAGCCCTGACGACGCCAAAGCGATCGTGGACTATCTGGCTCGCACCAAGGGCGATTCATAGACCCGGCAACGCAAGCGCAGCGACAGCATCCTCGCATCGCCAAACTCTACCGAAACGAAATCAGTTCGCCATGACGAAACTTGGAATGGCGAAACATTCGCTCGCGGGCATCCTGCGATCTTCGCGTATCCTCCATAACGTTTGTGCACGATAATGACAGCTCAGGGTCAAAGCCACATCTTAGGAACGTCCCGTTTTGGCAGCGCAAAGCGGACATTCGCCAATCTGTCCATGTCGGCTAAGTGCTGATTTTGTTGCAAAAGTCTTTTTGGGGCGGCGAACGACAATTCTTAGAGCCGCTGATGCGTCTTACGCGTGGCGACGTGAGAGACCATATCGTTTCACCCAAAATCGATCACGGACCTCCGTAGTGGCGTTGAAAAGCGACGCAACAGCAGAGAAGTCCAAAGATCAACTTTCGCGAGATTTTTAGGGTTGTTCGATTTTCGACTTTTGCAACAATATCTGCTACAAACAGACTCATGCACCGCAGCAAAACTATTCGATCACCTCGTCGGCGCGGGCGAGCAAATGGGGCGGCACGGTGAGGCCGAGCGCCTTCGCGGTCTTTAGATTGATGTCTTTGATCAGTGCGCGCTTCTGCTCCGCGTGATGGGTGAATGGGCGACCGAATTGCTCGAGAGCGCAGGAGGGCTTGCAGCGCGCGAAATCGGCGCGACAAAACTGTAGCCGCGGCCCGACACGTTGGTCACATAGTGTCGACCCGATCGCCGTTCACCGAGGGCCTTGCGCAACGCCTGGCACGGAATTCTATAGCGCCGTTTTCCTTAGGAACGATGTCTACGACATTTTGCTATCGCAAACGCCGGACCGTGGAAAGGACAGCATTGCGCTCGTTGACTGGAACCAACCGGCGTTGATGCGTCAGATGATCCGGAAACGGCTCATGTTCAACTCGACAGACAAAACGCTTTCGGTCGAACATCTTTGGCACAACATCGCAGTGCCAGTTCTCAACGGAGAGGACACGCTTCAATTCTTGATCAGCCGCTCCATGATGCGACCGCGCTATCTGCTTCGGCTGATAAATCACTGCAAGGGTAGCGCGATCAATTTTGGTCGCGATCGAATAGACAAGAGCGATATCGAGGTCGGACTTTCTACCTATTCGACTGACGTCGTCACTGAAATAGGGCTCGAAATGCGGGACGTGCATCCTGCGAGCGAGGACATCCTCTACGCGCTTGTCGGGGAAATGCGAGAAATGAAGCGCAGCAAAATTGAAGCCCTACTTTCTGCGAAGTTCACAAATCCGAGCGACCTTGCTGCAACGATAACGCTGCTGTTCTGGCACGGCGTGCTTGGCTTCCGCCGGAGCGCTTCTGAGGTGACATACATTTACGACGTCAACTATGACCTGAAGCGCCTCTTGGGCGTCATGGATAAGGCCGGCGTCGATCCGATGATTGAGGTGAACCCGGCTCTATGGGCCGGACTGGAGCTCTCTTGATGCGGAGTGTAGCATTTCGGCCGCTTGTGTCGGCGTTGTTTTACGATGGAGAATTCGGTTATTTTCTTTTAGGGCAGCAAAAAAGGCGAACCTCCAAAAAAACCGCGCCATCGGCCGTCGCCTAAAGCTTAACTGGTAGGGTTAAACCCCGGACGAGATTGCAACCATCCGTTGCCTGAATATCGTCATTCGATGACTACCAAAATTGACTATGACGTGTATCGCGGAACGGCCGATGGAACTTTGCGCTTGGCGACATTGCCCGGCGCTGGCTTGCCGGCACACGTTATATCAAGCGCAAGGATTGGGTTCTAATGCCCCAGGGGAAACCGCCTTTCCCTTATGATATCGATCGCGACGTCGCTGCCAAGGGTTACTGCTTTTTCCAACTCGTCGATTGACACCAGATCGTCCATTCACCGACCGGGCGACGTCGGTCGCCAAGACAAATCATCGGACCACACGTAGATAACAATCGCTGCCAGACATAGGGCGACGCCGATCCAGAAAGTCATTGTGTGATGGATGTGTCGCCAGTCGCGTGCGTGTTTCATTCGGTCACCTATCTTCGTCCGGATGCACCCAGGCATAGGGCGTAATCTCGCGTTCAGCAGTCAACTTGATCATATGCACCGGCGGCTTGTAGCGACGCGTTCCGCACGAACGGCATCGGAACGATCCCTCAAGCTTCCAAATCGACGTATCGCGGGCGCGTCGTATGGCATCTAGCGGGATGCTGGCGCGGGTCTTACAGCGATTGCACTCGATTTCCATCCAGCCCAAGCCGCCGTTGAGGCTTTGGGCGATCGTAGGCGACGGCTGCGCCGGGCCGCCGTACCCTTCCATTCGGATTGACCACGCTTCCGCCTCAGCGCGATCCGCGGCGCGGATGGCTTTCTTGGCGGCTTCTCGCGCGCTTTCAGCTCGTATCCGGGCGCCCATTATGGCGCCGCCATAGATCGTCTGGCGCGATTTGGTGCTCATGGCGGGCCGATTAGAACGACCCTTGCGGGCGCGGGCAATGCCACTAGGATTTGGGGTCGAAACCCTCGATCCCATACCACCTCTTTACGTATGCGTGTTTTCCACAGGTTCCCACACAATAGAGCCCGCATCGGCGGATGCTCGTTAGCGGTCGCGCTCGTGCTGGCGGCGGGTATCGCCGCCGCGGCTGACGATTTGACGGGCCAGGCCAGTATCATCGATGGAGACACGTTGGAAATTCACGGAAACCGTATTCGGCTGTGGGGCATCGATGCCCCGGAAAGCAGTCAGCTATGCCGGGGGGATGACAGCATTCAATATCGGTGCGGAGCGAAGGCAGCAAACGAGCTTGACAGCTTCATTGCAGGCAGGCCGGTGAGCTGCATACCGATTTCGCTCGATCGGTACGGGCGGACCGTGGCCACGTGTTCAGTGCAAGAAGCCGACCTCGGCGAATGGCTCGTTCGCAACGGTCTTGCCCTAGACTGGCCGCAGTATTCAAAGGGACGGTTCGGGGCCATCCAGCGCGAGGCAGAGCAAGCGGGGCGCGGCATATGGGCGGGCAGCTACGTTAAGCCGTGGCTATACAGGGTGTGCATTCGGGCGGGCGGCAAGCCCGGTGACTGTTCTGACGATGCCAATGCTCATCCTTGAGACAAACCCGCAGGGGGCGATCTTTATAAATATCCCAAACCAAGCTGCGATCCCACACCTTTAGTGCGCTCGAACAGATCGCTTCTGGCCCGTTTTAAGTGAATAACCTTGTTGAATGGGAAAACCTACTCACCTAGGGTGGAAGATTTCGATGCGTGATGCGCGAATTGCGGATGTCTGTGATCTAGCTTCTTTGCTCGCTTTGTTCGACGCCTCTGACGTGAGTAGCTATGCCGAACCACATGGAAGAGCCGAGCACATTTGGGATCGGATATTGGCGCGAGACGGTCTAACCGTTTTCGTTTCTGACGCCGATAATCGAATTGTCGCGACATGCATGTTAGTGACGATCCCCAATCTTCTGAGGGGCGGTCGTCAGCATGCGTTCATAGAGAACGTGGTGACACACCCGGATTATCAGCGGCAGGGGTATGGGCGTGCGGTCGTCGGCGCTGCTCTCGATGAAGCGTGGCGACAAGACTGCCACCACGTTCTCCTTCAGAGCGGTAGAACTGACCCGCGCGTTCATCGCTTCTATGAAAGCTGCGGTTTTACACCCGGGCTTAGGACCAGCTATGCGGCTCTCCGGCCTACGGGTGCGTCGTGATAGTCTCGACCGTCGCCGAACTCGATACGACGAGCCGCGTGTCCCAAAGAAGACCTAACTACGAAGACCGGACCGCGTTGCTATGCCGATAATCAGGCTAGATGAAGCTCAACAGTTGGCCGCCAAAGACGAATTCTGGGCGGTTCGCGGCAAGGCCATCCAATCTTACGCAGGCCTTGAGCAAGCCCTTGCCCGGCTGTTCTCGGCATTAGCCGGAACAACTCAAGAAATCGGCGGAGCTATATTCTTTCGTATCGCCAGCGCTGACGCGAGACGCAATCTGATCGGCAAACTATTTCAAATTAAATTTCGCGACCAGTACCACCTATTCCGTAATTCTCTTATAAAACAGCTCAGGCCTATCGATAATGAACGCAACGAAATTGTTCATTGGAACGTGGTTAATAACGTAGCCGCGGATGATGCAGGCAAAACAACGAGTAAGCTTGCCCTAATGCCACCGTCGACGTTCCCGTCACCCAATTCTGTGTCAAAAGACACCGATGGGATGAAGGCATTCGCGAACAAGTGCGGCTTTTACACCTCTCTTGTCAGTATGTTTCCGGTTATTGCAATGGAGGGCTTCGCCGCAACTCCGATCAGCGAAGCCGATATGAGGCCGTGGTTGAATGCCTATTCGAGGCCAATCGAATACCCACCGCCAGTTGGCCATGTGCTGGACCGGTATGAACGCTCCGATAGTTAATCTTGTCGCTACCGAGGCTCGGGCTCCTCGGCTACTCTACTCCGGGCCTCGCGCATTTTCGGCGCTACATCATCAAGACTGACTAGCTTCCACTTGCCCCGGACCCGATTTGGCTTCGAGAAGGTCGCCGAGCGACAAACGGCGATGTTGTTATTTTACTCGGCAGCGAGTTGCTGACGTAGTCTGCGCCAATAGAAGCCATCTCTTTGAATGGCAGACTTGATCTCGTCGCTTACAGCTACAGTTGCTTTCTTCTTCCGCCACCGTCCTGCGTTCTCGACGACAGGGATCGGTTGCCCTCTCGCGATCACCAAAAGGCGATCACGCTTCTCGTTGAGATACACGTTGAACATGCAGCCTCCCTCAGCCCGCACCAAACATATCGCTTTCTCGCGGAAAGGGAGTTACTAAAATGCAACAACTAGCGCCGGATGAAGTGCGTCAGACCGCTGGGCTCTACCTTTGCACCTTGCTACCGAACGGGCGCGAGGACGTGACGCTCACGGCTCTTTTCCGCGCGATTGTTCCGGGTCGCTCACCGTCGCCTGCAAAACGAGATTGAGATGCTCAGACGCGCTGGCATCAGCACGGCATCCGCAGAATTATTACTTGCAAGGATGCGAGCCAAGGTGGACAATCGTTGTAATCGAAGAGCGAAGCTACGAGCTATCGCCCTGGGGAATGACGCGCGAAAAGCTATCGACTGTGCAGTTCCCCACGCGCCGCCAGTGCAAATGATCGAGCTGCTGCAAGTGCGGGAGATCGGTTATCCCGAAGAATACGACAAAAGCTTGGAACTTGATCTGACACGAAACGGTGCGCAAGTGGGTTGTTGGAGGGGCTGGGGCCAAACCCAAGGAGCGAAGCAATGGCAACTCAGATCGTGATGGACCAGAGTGGCGATACCCGGCATCATTTCGACGCGACTGACCGGGAGGCCGTCGCCAAGGCCGAAGAACGCTTTCGACAATTGACCGGCGCTGGCTTTACGGCAGCTGTCCGCACCGCTCCGGGTGACGCAGCAGTAACTCGTTCGTTCGACCCAACTGCGGAAGAAACATTGTTCTTTCCGCGGCTCGTCGGCGGCTGATTGTCCTCGCTATGTCCGCGCGGTCTCTGCTGATCGCGTCGCGGCGCGTTGGTGCTTCGCTGGCTCAATATATCCGTGAAGTCCAAGCCGCGCGCGAGCGTTACCGAGCGCGCTTCGCTACTCGTGAAGAGCGCGGCGTAAACCTACTGCGCGAGTGGTTATCGCCTGAGCAACGAGCGCAGTTCGATGCCAAAAGATATTTCGACGTAATCGGTTGTGACAGCGGGAAGCGATACCGCATTCACTATGGAGAGACCACAAACGTCCACGAGATTGGCGATGATGACCTTCCCGCGGTCGGTTGGTGCTTCATGCCAGTAGGTTCATTAGTCGTGGGCGACGTAATGCTTGCACAAAAAATCGCTCTCGAGACCTACGAGTACGGCGCGCTGGCAGTGGCTAACAGGTGCCCGATCAGGTTCTCGCGCTTCCGTTGAATATTGCGTCGACTTTGCGCGAGCTTAAGTAAGCCAGAGCAAAACAAAATGACCCGGCAACGGTAACGGCACGAAAGCCAAAAAAAGCAGGCAGCCACCCGTTTATGAAAAGGCCTCGTGACAATTCGGAGGTTTCGCGACGCGAAGGCTCTACCTTTGCTCCTTGCTAAAGGCCATTTAGACGCGGCCCGTTTGGCCTGACCGCCGAGCCGCTTGGCGTACGAGCTTTCCCTGATTGATGTCAGCTATGGGCGCTGAACCGGACGTGGCGCGAACATGCCGGTTTGTCGGAAAGTGACCCAGGCTGTGTGAAAACCCCATCGATGCTATGATTCTCTTGCTGAATCGGCGGGGGACGCGATGCAAGGTTTCGTTCAAGGGGCGGATCGCCAGCAGACCACGCTGTTGCCGGAATGCCTCGATGATTGGATCGACGAGAGCAATTCTATTCGTGCGGTCGATGTGTTTGTTGAGGCACTGGATTTGCGCGATCTGGGCTTTGAAGGGGTCGATCCTGCAGCGACCGGCCGGCCAGCGTACCATCCTTCGCCGATGCTCAAGCTCTACATTTATGGCTATCTCAACCGGGTCCAATCGAGCCGGCGGCTGGAGCGTGAGGCTGGCCGGAATGTTGAGGTGATGTGGCTGACCGGACGGCTGGCGCCGGATCACAAAACCATCGCCGACTTCCGCAAGGACAATGGCCCCGCGATCAAGAAGGTTTGCGCCCAATTCGTCGAGTTGTGCCGCAAGATGGTCCTGCTGGCAAAAGCCAGCGTTGCCATCGACGGCAGCAAGTTCAAGGCCGTGAACAGTCGTGACAACAACTTCACGCAAGGCAAGATCCAGCGTCGCCAGAAGCAAATCGAAGAGAGCGTGGCGCGCTACATGAGTCAACTGGACACCGCCGACCGCCAGACTGCGGCAGGAGAAGAGCCGTCGGAAACGGTGCTGCTCGCCAAGACGCGGCTTAAGGAAAAGCTGGCGAAGCTCGACGAAGAAGTGAAACGGCTGGCCGCGATTGAAAAGGCATTGCTCGCCTCGCCCGATAAGCAGATATCGCTGACCGATCCCGATTGCCGCTCGATGGCAACGAGCGGGCGCGGCTCAGGGATGGTTGCCTATAACGTGCAAAGTGCGGTCGACATCACGAACCATCTGATCGTCGCGCATGAGGTCACCAACGTCGGCACCGATAGATCGCAACTGGCGACGATGGCGCAGGCCGCGAAGGCCGCGCTGCGCAGCGATAACTTGGAAGTCGTTGCGGATCGGGGCTATTTTAAAGGTGAGGAAATCCTGGCCTGCGAACAGGCCGGCGTCGCGGTCACGCTGCCCAAGCCGCAAACCTCGGGCGCCAAGTCGGCAGGCCGTTTTGGGAAACCTGATTTTGTTTATTTGGCCAAGGACGATGTCTATCGCTGCCCGGCCGGCGAGAAGCTGGCGCACCACTTCACCGCTGATGAAGATGGCCAGAAAATACGGATCTACTTGACCAAGGCGTGCCGCACTTGCCCGCTCAAGGATCGGTGCACAACGGCCAACGAGCGCCGCATCAAACGCTGGGAACACGAACACGTCGTCGAGGCCGCGCAGACGCGGCTCGATCAGAACCCGCAAGCCATGCGTGTGCGCCGCGAAACCGTCGAGCATCCGTTCGCCACGCTGAAGATGCGGATGGGTGCGACGCACTTTCTGATGAAGACGCTGCCGAAGGTGGCGACTGAGAGGGCGCTGCACGTGCTCGCCTACAACCTCACGCGCGCGATGAATATCGTCGGTATCAAACCGTTCCTCGCGGCGATCCGGGCATGAGGAGTGTCGTGTTATACGCGCTTTGTGACCGTTCATCTCGCTCAGCGCGGACCTCACGTTGACTCCGGATTCGATACAGCAAAAATGGGCTCAGACGGTCGCGTCGAGGCCCATCGCGCCCGGTTGCGGGGGAGACGAAAAACGTTTCCACACGGCCTGGACCCAAACCGGACATGGCGTGACTACCGACAAAATCGCCTCGGCGGCACGGCCCCAAAAAAGCACAATCAGGCTGGTGGAAGGGCTGCGCGCTCAACGTTTCGGGTTGCGCCCGCGGATGTGGTCAAAGCCTTGCTTGATTTCGGCGAAGCGCGCTTCGATCATCGGCTCAAATTCGAGGTCGGTGAAGATATATGGCCAGTCCTTTTCAACGCCTTCGCGGACGAGTTCACCGGCATAAATGGGATCTATGCCCTGAGAGACGCGTTCCCGGATCATATTGATGTGTTCGGCAAATGGGCCCGAAGTCGGCAAGGCACGGACCGCCCCCTCGAAGCGCTTGGGGAGATTGCGTGTTGAGTTCATGATTTGAGTGCGGATGTACCCTGGACACAGCACCGATACGCCAATCCCGCGGGGCGCGAGTTCACGCCGCAGGCCCTCGGACAACGCGACAACGCCATACTTGGAAACGTTGTATGCATTGCTCTGCCCTGAAATAAGGCCAGCGATCGAGGCTGTGGAGACGATGTGTCCACCCTCGCCATGCTGCTCGATCAACGGCCCGAAAATCTCGATCCCCCAAATGGTCGCCATCAGGTTGACGCCCATGGTCCAATTCCACGACGCCTCGGTCCAGGTGCCATAAGGCCACCGCCGCCGACGCCCGCGTTGTTGACGAGGATATGCACCTTGCCGTAGCGGGCAGTCGTGGCTTCGGCGGCCGCCACGAGTTCGGCTTTGAGTGAAACGTCCGCTTTCACGCCGTCGACATCGACGTTGGTGAGCCTCAATTGCTTGAGCGCTGCGGACAGAGCCGCTTCTTCAATGTCGCAAAGCATGACTTTCGCCCCCGCCTGTGCGAAGGCTGTAGCGATCCCCAGTCCAATGCCTGACGCTGCACCGGTCACGAACGCGGTCTTTCCAGCGAGTTCCTTCACGCGCCTTCTCCTCCGTGCAAGCGGACACCCCCAAAACGCCAAGTGTCCCCGGACGGCATATGACCGCACTTTCGATCGATTGGGAAGCGTGCCGGATGTCCGCTTCTGGCACCAAACGGACATGCTGCCATAGTCGCCTCACGTCTGTTGTTGGGGGAAGAGCGGACCTAGCTCGGATAGGCCCCGAGGTCTCAGTTTGACCCTTCTCGGACATCGAGCTGTTACACCCGAGATGCAAGATGACACTAGCGAATGCCAGTTGCACGTTACGCAGCTTTTCTGACGTTCCTCACGGCGCTTCTCCCAACGTCCCGCGTTACGGCGGTAACTCCTCAAGCAAGGTGCGGGCAGCCTGCATGTCTGCGGTCGCAAAGCCTTCGGTGAACCGATCATAAACCGACGCAAGCGGTGCTCTCGCCTCATGGTGACGACCCTGGCTCACCGTCAAGCGGGCAACGCTGAGGGCGACCCGCAGCTCCCAAAAGAGAGCGCCCTGCTTGCGGGCCATTTCGGCCGCCTGGTTAAAGCAATCTTCGGCCGCCGGGGTGAACTGATCCGCGGCTTGCTGGAGCAGCACTTCGCCTTTGATGCGGAGCAACTCAGGCGCAAACCACCCGTGCCCGTTCTCGCGCTCGGCCGCCAGCGCGTCTTCCAGGGCAACGAGAGCCTCGTCGAGCCGCCCCGTTCCCGCAAGTCCTAACGCGAGAGTGCCCTTGAACTCCGGATACGACAGGCGCCAGGTTCGGCCGCCCGTCTCGAAGGCATCGCGCAACACCCGCAGGCCTTGCGCGAACTCGCCGCGTTCGACCAACAACTTCCCTTTCAGGAAGCGACCCGCGGTCTCCCAGAGGTGCGCGTTCAAACTTTTGGCCACCTCGATCAAGTGCGCGATCTCCCGATCGGCGGTTGCGAAGTCACCTGTCATCGTCGCGATGCGGCAGATGCCATGATACAGTATTGGACAAAGCTGCAGTTGGTGATCTGTGTCTTGCAGCTCTTTCAGGCTGAGGCGAGCTTCATGGAGCGCCTGGTCCGTCAAACCCTGCATCCAAAGCGCCCGAGCCAACATCGCCCGGGCCACCGCATGGTCATTCGAATTGTAATAAATCACGCTACGGCGCCCCCCCGGCGTGCCGGGAGATCGAAGAATGCGTTCCAGATATTGCTGGGCCTCGCGAGGTCTGCCGCTCGTGAGAAGCGTGGCGCCCAGTTCTCGATAGGCGGCAAGGAGGCTTACCGGGTCGTCAATACGATGGGCGATTTGCTCGATCCGTTCCGCCACGATCCGCGCCCTGGCGTATTCTCCTGGAAGGACGTAAATGGCTAACAGCGTCGACAGAGCTGCCGCCTGCGCATTGAGATCATTCAGCGCATCGGCGGTTTCGACTGCCTCGGTCAGGAGAATTTTTGCCTGTTCTGGGGGGCCCATGGTGATGAAGATCGCAGCCGCGAGGGCGATCTGCAGCTCCATTCGGAGCCGCATGTTCGCGGTCACATGCGGTTCAAGACCGAGCAGCGCGCGTTCGCAGCGCTCGCGGCATTCACGCATCAGCGACATGTATCGCCAGACCGGCGCGTAGGCGACTGTGAGGTCGATGCCAATCGCCTCGTCTCCGGCCGACGAGAAGGACCAGTCGAGCGCCGCGCGAACGTTGTCGATCTCTCGAACCCAGCGCGCCGGGTCCTCATCCGATAAAGACGGTTTGGCGCCTCGCGCCTGCGGCATGAAGAGATCGCGAAAATACAATGCATGGTGCTCCGCGGCGATGTCGGCCTCGGCGTGCTCGGCAAGCTTCTCGAGCGCGTAGGCACGGATCGTTTCCAGCAGAGTCCAGCGGGCGCCAGCGCCCGATTTGTCCAGCGCCACCCATGATTTTGCGGCGAGATTGGCAATGCCGTCCAGCACCGCCGACGCATCGAATCCGGTATCCGTCATGACGGCGGTGGCGGCATCGATGGTGAATCCGCCGGGGAAGACGGCCAGGCGCCGCAGCAACCACCGCTCCGCGTCCGGCAGCAGCTCATGGCTCCAATCGAGCGTCGCGCGCAGTGTCCTCTGCCGTGGGAGAGCCGTACGGCGGCCGGCCGTCAACAGCGCGAAGCGATCGCGCAAGCCTGCGGCTACCCCCTGAACGCTGAGAACCGCGGCGCGAGCCGCCGCTAACTCGATAGCGAGCGGTATGCCGTCGAGGTGCCGACAGATCGTGGCAATCGACGCGAGGTCTTCAGCGTCCGGCGAGAATCCAGCGTTCAGCGCTTTTGTCCTTGCGACGAACAGCTCCACCGCGCTGTATTGCATGATGTAGTCCGGCGCCGCTTGCCCGGGAGCAGGCACCTCGAGCGGCGGAACGCGATAGACGGACTCGCCGTCGATCCGCAGCACTTCGCGGCTCGTTGCCACAATCGCAGTGCGGGGGCACACGCGCGTCAGGGTCTCGGCCAGGTTCGCCACCGCGTCGATGACGTGTTCGCAATTATCGAGCACAAGCACGAGATGTCTGCCACCAACGGCGCGAGCGACAGACTCCGCCGAAATCTCGCCGGCGAGCTTCAGCCCGAGCGTGCTGGCTACCGTTGACGGGACGAGGCCGGGGTCGGACAGCGAGGCCAGCTCGACGATCCACCCTCCGTCTTCAAAGTCGGGCAGGAGGTAACGGACGGCTTTGATGGCGAGCGAGGTCTTCCCGATGCCACCGGGGCCCGTCAAGGTCACCACCCGATAGGCAGAGACGAGATCTCGGACGAACTGGCAAGCCGCGGTCCGGCCCACCAGGCGCGTAATGAGCGGGGGAAAATTGTTCGGCGGCGGCACTCCCGATGTGCGGGTCGGGGATGCATAGACCGGTGCGGCGGTCGTCTCTCGCTGCTGAGGAGTCCAGTTCCCGAGCAGGCGATAGCCGCGACCGGAAGCCGTCTTCAGCAGGGCTCGATCCGAACCCAGTGCCTTGCGGACCGCGGAGATGTGAACGTGGATCGTACCCTCGCCGACGGTGGCGCCCGGCCACACACGCTCCATCAAATGGTCCTTGGTGACGAACTCGCTCGCCGATTGCACCAGGACCGTGACGACCTCGAAGGCCCGGCCGCCGAGCGGCACGGCAATCCCGCGCGACCGGAGCTCCCGCCGGCCGAGATCGATCTCCCATTGATCGCAGGCATAGACCAGATTGGCGCTTGCTTCAGACACCCCGGCCTCGCGGATTAGACAGGCTGAAGTTTTGCCTTTCATATGGCCTGCGGATACTGCGAAACTGAAGGGTATTGTCAAACGCACGACTACCGTCCACGGTAATCATGCACCGCGATCATCCGCACCAGTCGCGATCCGAGCCCCACGGTTGGCAGGCGTGGACGACACGTGTGGTCTTTGAGAGACAGCCAGGCGACCTCACCCGGACAGCCAATTTAATAATTTTTAAGATCGGCCCTAAGGAATCGCCCTTCGGGAGCGGCTACACCACCTCAATTCGGAGGTGTCCCATGCCTCAGACCGAGTTGGCGTCCGCGAACAGGGTCGCGTTCCTAGAGCAGCTATCGGCGTCGATTGCTGAAATCAACCAGCCGATCTGCGCTGTCGTCATGGGCGCCGAAGCCGCTCTGAGGCTGCTCTTCGTCCAGCCGACAGATACGGAGGGAGTCCGGCGGTTGCTCGCTTGTATCGTCAAGGACGGAATGCGCACTGGCGACATCGTTCACCGCACCTGTGCGCTGATCAAAGAAAGCGCCGCTACGGAGGGGAATGCTGGAGATCAACGCTGTGACCCTCGAGGCCACAGACATAACCTAGGATGAGCTGTGATGAACGGCGTCTCGTGCGCAGCCAGCTCAAGAATCAACTTGAATTTAATGGGCAAGTCCGCATGGGCCGCTACCTCTGAAGTATCGCACCCAGAAGGCTGCGCGATCCGTAGAGCCGGTGAAGTTGAAATGGATATGCCCATCAAAGCGAAGCCAGTAGCTGACCTGCGGGACTATCTGGCGGAAGAGCGAACGTTTCTCGCCTGGACTCGCACCGGCATCACCTTGATGGGATTCGGGTTCGTGGTGGCGCGCTTTGGGATTTTCTTGGAGCAGTTCCACCTACCGCAACAGTTCTCCGCCGCTCAGCCCCACGAGTTTTCACCCTGGTTTGGAGCCGCGCTCATCACGACCGGCGCACTCGTGAATCTGCTTTCCGCGCGGCGTTTTATGCGCCTGGCTGGCGAAGTGGACCGGAACCAGTTCGCAGATCGCTCGCTCTCCAGGCAAGGCGTGTTCATCGCCTCGTTCCTAGCGCTGGTCGGCATTGCCATGACGATTTACCTGATCTTGTTTCTGGCGCAGCCGCCCGACGCGACATTCGCCAGCATCGCAATCGGCAAATAGGGAGAAGATCATGGAAGGCTCGGAAAGGCGTTGCGTCGAAAATACGATTCAGTTCCCTTCGGCGGGTCTCACCATCCGGCAAAAGGAGCCAAAGAATCTGGAGGCTCCCTTCGACCAGATCGACTCATATCTCACTCCCACAAAGCTTTTCTACATCCGCAGCCATTTTCCGATACCAGCCTTGGACCGTGCCTCCTATCAACTACGCATCGACGGTGCGGTTGGGCGCCCATTCACATTGAGCTACGACGAGCTGCGCAGCATGCCGTCCGAGACCCGGATGGCGACTTTGGAGTGCGCCGGTAATAGCCGAGTCTTTCTCGTCCCGCAGGTGCAAGGCGCTCAGTGGGAGCTCGGGGCCGTCAGCAATGCAGAATGGACTGGTGTGCCCCTTAAAGCATTGCTGGAGCGCGCCGGACTGGAGGAAGACGCTTGCGAGATTGTGCTCGAAGGCGCGGATCGCGGAACACCTAAAGAAGAACCTGTGCCTCCCGAACCGATATCATTTGCCTGGAGCCTGCCCCGGGCCAAGGCAATTCAGCCGGAAGTCCTGATCGCCTACCAGATGAACGGTCGCGATCTTCCGCGGGATCACGGATTTCCGGCCCGCGCAATTGTTCCTGGGCACTATGGAATGGCGTCCGTCAAGTGGCTGACGGGTATCCAGGCCGTACGCGAACCGTTTCACGGTTACTGGCTGACATCGGATTATGCCTACTGGGCTTCGATGGATGGAAAGCCCGTGCGGCGCCCGTTGGGAGAAATGCAGCTCAAGTCCGAAATCGCGCGACCACGTGTCTACGAAACCCTGGCCCCGAACCAGATCTACACGGTTTCCGGCGCTGCATGGACGGGCGAGACCGACGTGACCGAGATTGCAGTGAGCACCGATGGTGGCCGGACCTGGGCCCAGGCAGAATTCCTGGACCCTGTGCGACGGCATGCGTGGCGACGGTGGAAATTCGATTGGCTGACACCGAAAGAACCGGGGCAGTACACCTTGCTGGCTCGTGCCAAGGACGCGGACGGCCTGATCCAACCTGACAAGCACGACCAGAACTACGGCACCTACGTGATCAATCACCCTCTCCCAATTGACGTGTTCGTAGACGGTTCTGAAGGCCCGCGACCGTGACGCCGGAGCACGCAAGCGCGACGGGTTCTTTGTATCGCTCGCCGCTGGCCATCATGGCCCAGTTCGGTCGCTATCGGGGGAAAGCGGACATGCGGCGGGGGGCCCATTTCGGTAGCGATTGACCCCCACAGCAGACGTCAGACATCGCGGCCGAGGTGGAAAGCACTGCGGTCCCCGTGTCTCAACGCGGACCCCAAGTCGCGGCGGTCGCTTACGACCCGTTGCAGGCGGAGTGGGTGACCGGTAAGGGGCGTTCGTTCGAACCTCCCTATCGAACCAGGCACATTACACCGGGGCTGGCTCGATTGAGCCGCGGCGATATCGCAGTCCGCGCGGGCAGGCCAACCGACTGACCGGCGCTGATCGAGGGCGTAGCTCTCCGTGCGCGCGCGAGATTAGCCCGATTTCGAGTGGCGGCTGGAGCGTGAATCCTGTAGCGTAAATCCGGTCGGAGAATACGCGCCGAACATTGTGACCAGGCGTGGCTGGCTGCGAGTCAGGGCCCGTGACGCTATCGGCACCGGCCGTGGTGGCGATCGGGGTTGATGCCGGCGATAAAGCGGCTGCCGAAGCGAAGGATCCTCGGATGGAGCTTTCGGCCTACGACCTTCATGAGGACGCTGCGTTGGTCCTTTGCCGGGGCCGCCACGGAACGTGTAAAAGTCCGCGGTGTCTTGACGAGACGGACCACGGTTACATTCTCACATCGGTTGGCCGCCGCGTTGCGCCCGCTGCCGGCAGAGCCATCGGAAGCAAAGTGTCATAATGACCGAGCTTGCGGAAGGACCCACCCATGTCGCAGTGAGGCGTAGCTTGGGGTATTGGAACCAAGAATTTCAGAGAATCCACTCACCGATCCTGCGCTACGGCTTTTCAGTGGTTTCCGTGGGGATGGCGCTTGGGGTGGGGTTCGCATTGCAACATTACCAGTTCCGCGACGTGGAGCTGCCGGTTCTCACCTTGGCCATCGCGTTCACCACCTGGTATGCCGGAGCCGGGCCTTCCGTGCTGGCCGTTCTATTGTCCTCGGCCTTCTTCGACTACTTCTTTATTGAGCCGCTTTATTCCTTCGACATTTCCAGTAGAGATCTACCTTACTTTTTCATTTTCGTAGCATGGGCGGTCATCGTCGCCTCGTTCAGCGCTGTCCGACGCAGGATCGAGGACAACCTTCGTCAAGCCCGTGACCATCTTCAGGTCGAGGTGGTGCAGCGCAGACAACGAGAGGACGAAATTCGCAAACTCAATCTGGAGCTCGGCAAACGGGCCCTGGAACTCGAGGCAAGCAACAAGGAATTGGAATCTTTTGCCTACTCCGTCTCCCACGACCTGCGGGCGCCGCTTCGCCATATGGTCGGTTACTCGGAGCTGCTGCAACGACAGGCCTCGTCCTTGCTCGACGAAAAGAGTCAGCGATTCATACGAACGATCCTCGACTCGGCGAAAAGAATGGGCAACCTGATCGACGACCTGCTGTCGTTTTCCAGGATCGGGCGGGCCGAGACCAAAAAGACGCAGGTCGATCTGGGGCAACTCGTCCAGGAGGTCGTCGCGGAAATTAAGCAGGACACAAAGGGCAGGGACATTGCCTGGAAGGTCGGCGCGCTTCCGGTCTGTTACGGAGACCGTTCCATGCTGAGGCTGGTCGTTGTCAACCTTGTTTCCAACGCGGCCAAATTCACACGCCTGCGAAGGCCGGCCGAAATCGAGATTGGCTGTGTCGACCGCAATAAAAAAGAAGTCGAGGTGTTCGTGAGGGACAACGGCGCTGGCTTTGACATGCAGTACGTAAACAAGCTGTTCGGCGTCTTTCAACGTCTGCATCTGCCTGAACAGTTTGAAGGCACCGGAATAGGACTGGCCACCGTTCAGCGCATCATCCACCGCCATGGCGGGGAGGTCCGGGGCGAGGGAGCGGTAGATCAAGGCGCGACCTTCTACTTCTCGCTTACGAAAGCACAAGATGCAGCGGAAAGGACGGCGAACGCTCCATGACCACACTGGGACGCATTTTAATTATCGAGGACGACCCGAACGACGTGGAGCTGACCTTGACGGCGCTGACGGACTATAACCTGGCAAATGAGGTCGTGGTTACCCGCGACGGGCAACAAGCTCTCGATTACCTCTACTGCCGGGGGGAATTCAACACGCGCTCCACCGGCAATCCTGCTGTCATGCTGCTCGATCTAAAACTGCCGAAGATCGGTGGATTGGAGGTCTTGCAGCAGATCAAGTCCGACGAGCGCCTGAAGATGATACCTGTGGTGGTGCTGACGTCATCCCACGAGGAAAAAGACATGATGAGAAGCTACAGCCTCGGGGTGAACGCCTATGTCGTAAAGCCGGTCGATTTTCATGAGTTTGTCAATGCGGTCAAGGAACTCGGCGTCTTCTGGGCGGTCATCAACGAGCCGCCGCCGGGCAGCGTGAGAAAGCCAACGTGAAGACTCCTCTCCGAATTTTGTTGCTGGAGGACGATGCCCATGACGCGGAGCTCATTCAAGAGTTCCTTGAAGCCGATCATTTCGTCTGTGAAATAACCCGCACCCAGACTCGCGCCGAGTTCGTGGCCGCTCTCGAAGACGTTGAAATTGACGTGATCCTCGCGGATTACACGCTTCCTTCGTTCGACGGCCTTTCCGCATTGATGCTTGCGTCAAGCGCCCGCCCCGACCTGCCTTTCATCTTCGTATCCGGCACGCTCGGCGAGGAAGTGGCGATTGAAGCGCTTAAAATCGGGGCGACCGATTATGTTGTGAAGACGCGACTGTCGAGACTGGTGCCCTCAGTGCAGCGCGCGCTGCGCGAGGCCGATGAGAGAGCCGAACGCAAGACGGCCGCGAAGGTCGCTGCCGGGCGTGAAGAAGCCAGCATAAGGACTCCTCTCCGAATTTTGTTGCTGGAGGACGACGCCCATGACGCGGAGCTCATTCAAGAGCTCCTTGAAACAGATCATTTCGTCTGCGAAACAACCCGCGTCCAAACTCGCGCCGAGTTCCTGGCCGCTCTCAAGAACAGTGGAATCGACCTGATTCTCGCGGATTACCAGCTTCCTTCGTTCGACGGTCTTTCCGCATTGAAGCTTGCGCAAAGTGAACGCCCCGATCTGCCTTTCATCTTTGTTTCCGGCACGCTCGGCGAAGAAGTAGCGATCGAAGCGCTCAAAATCGGGGCGACCGACTACATTCTGAAGACGCGGCTGGCGAGGCTGGTGCCCTCGGTGCAGCGCGCGCTGCGCGAAGCCCGTGAGCGAGCCGAACGCAGGATGGCCGAAGAGATCTCCCGCCGGAGTGAAAAAGAGCTGCTCGATGTGATCGAGGCGATACCCATCATGGCATTTACCAGCCTTGCCGACGGAAGCAACGTTTGGGCAAATCGACGATGGGTGGAATATACAGGATTGTCAGAGCAAAACACTTCAGGATCCGGTTGGCGGTCTACGCTTCATCCGGACGACGTCGATGGACACGTGACCAAGTGGCAGGAGGCGCTGGCCAGCGGTGAGCCGTTCGAGAGCGAGGCACGCCATCGTAGTGTCAACGGCGAATACCGGTGGTTCCTGGTTCGAGCTGTGCCGCTGCGCGATGAGAACGGCAAGATCCGCAAATGGTATGGAACACTGACCGACATAGAAGATCGCAAGGGGGCAGAGCAAGAGCGCGAGGGGCTGCGGCAATTAGAGGCGCACTTGGCCTATATGAGTCGGGTAATGACCATGGGTGAGTTAGCGGCGTCGCTGGGTCACGAAATCAAGCAGCCGATCGCTGCTGCGGCCATCAGCGCCGAGGCTTGCATGCGATGGCTCCGTCGTGACACACCCGACGTGACGGAAGCATCGGAGGCTGCCTCGGCAACGGTCGCGGCCGTGACGCGCGCTGGCGGCATCATCGACCGCGTTAGCTCACTCTATAGGCGAGGCAGGCCGGAGCGAGAATCGGTCGACCTCAACGAAATCGCTCGAGAAATGAGCTTGTTGCTGGGCGATACGGCGAATCAGAACGCCGTTTCAATCCGCACCGACCTCGATCCGGAGCTTCCGATGACGACAGCAGATTGCGTACAACTGCAGCAGGTTCTGATGAATCTCATGCTCAACGGCATTGAAGCAATGCGAGACACGGGTGGTGAACTGACTGTCGCATCGAAGGGGAGCGAGGATGGTCAATTGTTGATTTCGGTCAGTGATGCGGGCACCGGGCTTCCCGTCAACGAAAGCGAGCGCATTTTCGAGGCATTCTTCACCACGAAAGCGCAAGGCACCGGCATGGGACTTTCGATCAGTCGGCGGATCATCGAATCACATGGCGGCCATTTGTGGGCGGGCCGCAACACAGGACGGGGCGCGATTTTTCAGTTCACGCTGCTGCCGACTTGATTAGGTGTCCTTATCCTAGACCGTTTGACGCCGCGCCTTGTGCGCTTTTGCGCGGTGGCGACTGGGGCGGCGGAGAACTGTTCTAGGGATCTTGCTTCGTCGGCCAAGGCGCGCAAGTACAGCGGTACGGACCTCGGCGTCGCCATCAGCCGCACTTCTGTCAAATGATGGTCGGCGGTATCACGGTCGACGGCCTGGTCGCGGATTTACCTTCACGATCCGGAATTGTGGACGCTAAGGAAGTATACTGCCAATCCGGCTTATACAGCAGAGCTTGGACCCCGGATTGCGACTTCCGGGTAGCCGCGCAATGTCTCCTCCTGGCACTTTTCGGACATGCTGCCGCAGTCGCCTCATGTCTGATGTTTGGGGAAGAACGGACCTAGCTTTGATGGGCCCCGAAGTCTGAGTTTGACCCAACTCGGACAAGGTACTTCTCCCAACTTTCCTGCCGCAGCTAAATGTTAGGTGTGTTAGCGTCCGCCCATGCCGTCGATGTGGAGCATAGGAATGAAGCGGCGCGAGTTCATCATACTTGTCGGCGGCGCGACCGTGGCCGTTACCTGCTTCGCGGTGATAGACCCGAGCGAAGCGCAGACGGTCCGCCGCAGGAGACTGGGTTACCTTTCTGGTGGAAGACAGGGCACGGGAAATGAGTATACCAGCGGCATCTTGAAGGCATCACTGCGCGACCTTGGTTGGCGTGCAGACGAGACGATAGACATCGATGAACGGTGGGCCGACGGCGACGTTTCGCGCCTGGCTCGTTTAGCAGGTGAACTTGTTCAGCTTCGCCCTGACGTGATTGCTGCAACAGGTACTAGCGAAGCTAAAGCGCTCCAGTCCGCAACCCGGGACATTCCTATCGTCTTTCTTCAGGTAGCTGACCCAATCTCTAGTGGACTGGTCGGGAGTATCTCGCACCCGGGCGGAAACATCACTGGCTTCGCGCAGGGACCTCAGATCCTCTGGAGCAAGCGGCTTGGCTTGTTGACGGAAATGCTCGGGCGACAGCCCCGCCATCTTGCGTGGCTTGGCAATCCCGCAAACTCGGGAACTGCATCGAACTGGGCCGATGCCAAGGACGTGGCGGCCCGCGCAGGTGCTGACATTGCCAGGATCGAGGTAAGCCGAGCAGAGGAGCTTGAATGGGCCTTCAAGGGCCTTAGAGGTCTGGATGGCCTGTTCGTTCAGTGGGATTTCCTGTTCTCCATTGTGAGTAATCAGATTGCCCAGCTTGCCGCGCAAGAACGTGTGCCCGCCATTTATGAGAACCGTGTTCAGGTATTGGCGGGCGGGCTGATGTCGTATGGCGGCGACTTGCGAGAAAACTTCCGGCAGGGAGCAGCGTACGTGGACCGTATCCTGAAGGGCGCTCGTCCGGCCGACCTGCCCGTCGTTCAGGCTAGCCGATTTGAACTTGTTCTGAATAAAGGCGCCGCCAAAGCGCTCGGGCTGACCATTCCTGATTCCCTCCTAGCACGCGCCGACGAGGTGATCGAATAGAGATGTTATTTGCTGCGGTGCATGAGTCTCCTGTTGGCACTTTTGAGACATGCCGAGGTACACTGAGAATGTCCGGTTGTTGGGCAAGACCGGAAGCAGCTGACGCACGGTCAAAACGGCGCTTTTGACCGGAAGTCGGCCTCTGGGCAATGGTCACCGCGGCGCCGATGTCCCGCCGCTCTTTGAGCCGAACCTCTTGGAGCCCCGCGTGACGCATGTTTAAGGTCCCCCCATAACCTCACAAGCTCATAGACAGAAGGCCCCGCTTTGGCGGGGCTTTCGCTTTTGGTCCCGGCAACGAAAAGCCCGGCAACCGGCCGGGCGATCGCGGTAGAACTCGGGAGCCCGCGGCCGGCGCCAATCGCAGTGACACGTTTCACATGGCTGCGTCATCATCGAGACGTGAGGCTTTGGCCTACCGCCGCGCTGCGAGCCAGTTCGAGGGTGCCCGCTTGCAATGCCGCACGCCTCTCGACGGTGGCGTGACTGAACAGTTCGAGCACTAGGCCAAAAGCCGCCAGTTCCTCTTCCTCGATGGCGCCGTCATCGTAGCATTTGAGCGTTTCACCGATGATGGCGTCGACCTCGCGCTGCATCGCCAGCAGTTCCTGGTTGGATTCCGCGGTGCGCACCCTGGAAACCATGGCCAGGATTCTGTTGCGATGGCTGGTATTTTCCTCCCTTTCGTCCCGATTCAAGTAGTGACGCAACCAGGCGCCGGCCGAACCGATTCCGGAGAGAAGCAGGAGCGCAAACCAGAAGTAATCGCCGTACCTGTCGAGAAAGGTGCGTTCGGTGCCATCGATGACGGCTGCCGCTCCCCGATGTACCGGCAACTCGGCGTCTTTCTCGGTGTCCGGCTTGGTGATGTGCGCAGCGCCAGGCACTTGCCTGGCAATCGCCTGACGGACAGCGAAGAGTTGCCGGAAAAATGCCGCCACCGTCGTTTCAGACAAAGCCTTCCGCGCCACGATCAGGTGGCTGACGCTAACCGTCTCGACCTTGTCATCCGGCCAGGCCGGATTCGCATTGAAGACGCTGGGTGGAATTTCCTCGGATTCATAACGCGGGTGCTTCAGGGCGATGGCTTCCGATGCCTCGATCGCGAGAAACTTCGGCTCGCCTCGCGCCCGGGCCGTCGCGGCGATGGCGTCGGCGGTGATTTTGCTGTCGAGTGGACCGACCGCCATGAATGCATCGAGGGTCGGGTCGCGCGCCAGCTCCTCGATTTGGTCCGTGCCAAATTGCGTAACCGCGACCTTGT
Organism: Bradyrhizobium erythrophlei; assembly: GCF_900129505.1. Taxonomy (NCBI): domain Bacteria; kingdom Pseudomonadati; phylum Pseudomonadota; class Alphaproteobacteria; order Hyphomicrobiales; family Nitrobacteraceae; genus Bradyrhizobium; species Bradyrhizobium erythrophlei. Next base: position 5,724,223 of record NZ_LT670818.1, read on the forward strand.
TCGCCTCCACGCCGGAGGCGCTCAGGATGACCCGCAGCAACGCGGCGTTCGCCGGCGTCCGGCCGATCACGCCGACCCTGTGCCCTGCGAGATCGGCGATCTCCTCGATTTTCGGCGCGGACTTTCTTTTGGAGTTCTTGCCCGCAAGTCCGGAAGACGACCACAGCACAACGAAGTTCTTGCGCACGGTGGCGACGGTCTGCGCGTCGGCCGGCATCTCCAGATCGCCACGACCGACCGCAAGGTCGGCCTTGCCAGCACCAAGCAGGGCGAGGGCTTCGACCGCTCCGTCGGACGTGATCGGAGACAGCCTGACAGTCCTGCTTTCGCTGGCGAAGGCCTCGGCCATCGCCTGAATCACTTTGTGATCGTCGCTTCCCGGCGGTCCGACGGCAATCCGGAGAGTTACCGGCCGCAACGCATAATACAGTGCGCCCGCGGCGGCGCCAAAAACAAGAAATCCAACGGCCAAGACCAGCAGTAAGGAGTTGCTCCTTTTCCGCCGTCGGCGGGCTGCGTCACTGGTTTCATTTGTACCATCGGACGAGGACATTGCTACTGCCAGTCGGAGATCAAAAGCGCTTCCTGCTTTGCAGGAATACCACGTTGTTCCAATGGTAACGTCGGTGCAGCGGCCCTGGTTTCAAGAGCGGAATTCCACCTGGCGGCAGGAAAAATGCGATCCAGGTGCCAGCTCTCTTGGTGAAGCAGCACATTAGCCTCGCGTGGATGGCCGACGTGAGCCAGTTTTACTGTGGTCGCTTTAGCGGCTCAGATGGCTTTGCTGATTGAATAGCTTTAAAACTATACGCATGTTGGTATCCAACCTCAGTGGCGCGGCCATCCGCTGTTCAACTGCATTCTCCCCTGGTTAGCCACTGGTGGGGAACTGGTTGGCTCCAGGTGCGGAACGGGTTCGCACGTGACAAGCCGTTCGGAATGCGACAGCAAAACGGAAATGGCGCTTCCGTTGTTGGCACAAAACCGACGTTGATCCGGCGATCATTGATGTCTGTTATTGGGGGATACAGCAGACATTGCGGCTGCGCCCGCCGAGGTCCGAGTTTGACCCAACTCGGACATTGGCCCTAGCCCAAGGGCAACGCCCTATGCTTTGATATGTCCGACGGATCTACCGATCTCGGGGAGGCCGTTTTGACTGACAATCGCGTTGAACGGCGGCTTGCAGCCATCCTTGCGGCAGATGTGGCTGGATATAGTCGCCTGACCGGATCGGACGAGGAAGGGACACACGTCCGGCTGAGGGAGCGTTTGCGTGGACTCGCTGATCCCAAGATCAGCGAACATCGTGGCAAGGTCGTCAAGCACACGGGCGATGGCGTGCTCGCTGAGTTCGGCAGTGTCGTAGATGCGGTACGCTGCGCCATTGAGGTCCAGCGCGGTATGGCTGAGCAAAATGCTACGATGCCGCAGGTCAAGCGGATCGAATTTCGCATCGGCATCCACGTTGGCGACATCATCGTCGATGACAACGATATCTTTGGCGACGGCGTCAACATCGCCGCTCGCCTTGAAGGGATTGCGGAGCCGGGTGGCGTTTGCATCTCTGACGACGCACAACGTCAGGTCCGCGGGAAGGTCGATTTCGCCTTTGAGGATATGGGTCCGCAGAACCTGAAGAATATTGTTGAACCGATGCGAGCGTGGCGGTTGAGGATGAATGCGAGCGGTTCTGCGGCAGCGCCGATAGAGCCGCCTGTCGAGAGCACGCAAGCTCTGGCACTCCCCAACAAGCCGTCTATCGCCGTGCTTCCGTTCCAGAACATGTCCGGCGATCCCGAGCAGGAGTATTTTGCAGATGGGATGGTTGAGGAGATTATTACCGCGCTGTCGCGTTTCAAATGGTTGTTCGTGATCGCTCGCAATTCGAGCTTTACGTTCAAAGGCCAAGCCGTCGATGTGAAGGAGGTCGGACGCAGGCTTGGCGTGCGCTATGTCCTTGAGGGGTCTGTGCGCAAGGCTTCGGGGAAGGTTCGCATTAGCGGGCAATTGATTGATGCGGTGACGGGCACGCACATATGGGCGGATAGGTTCGAGCGTGACCTAACAGACATTTTCGCGCTTCAGGACGAAGTCACGGTCGCCGTCGTCTCGGCCATTCAGCCAAAGTTGCTTCAAACAGAAATTGCACTGGCGGCGCGGCGGCGACCGGAGAACCTCACCGCCTATGATTTGTATCTTCGAGCAATGCCGCAGTTTTACCTAGCGACTCGCGAAGGTTTGGCTGAGGCGATCAAACTGGCTCATCGCGCTTTGGAGCTGGACCCTCGGTTCGGCTTGGTCGCGGCTTTGGCAGGTGTCTGTCACATGCAAAGCGTCCTTTGGGGCTACGCCATCGATCCCAAATTCGAACGCAACGAAGCAGTTCGGCTTCTTCGCTTGGCATTGAGCCTCGACGACAATGATCCAGACATCTTAGCATTGGCGGCCGTAATCTCGTCCTTCATGGTCGGCGATTGCGAGAGTGAGATCGAATGGACTGACCGGGCGGTCGCGCTCAACCCAAATTCATTTCTGGCATGGGGCTGCAGAGGCCAGGTCTATCGAATTGCGGGGCTGCCAGAGGAAGCGGTCAGGAGTTTTGAACACGCCATTCGCATGAGCCCGGTAGACCCGCGGCTACACCTGACGTTTGCTGGGATGGGCACGGCCTTTATTGAGCTTCGTCGCTTTAATGAGGCCATCGTCGCAGGGAAGAAAGCCCTGCGTCAGAACCCCTCTTTTTCGGCAGCTTACCGCTGTCTCGCGTCCGCCTTCGCCCATCTCGGACGTGATGCTGAGGCCCGTGAGGCGGCGGCGCGTCTGCTTGAGGTCGATCGCGCGTTCACAATTTCCGAGTGGACCGCTCGGGGCGGGCAATCAAACTCGAAGCTGCTGATTGAGGGTCTGCGTAAAGCGGGATTGCCCGAATGAACCCGGGTACGCTGCCGAAGACGGGATAACCGGAATGACCGCTTCTGGCACCAAACGGACATGCTGCCGCAGTCGCCTCATGTCTGTTGTTGGGGAAAGAACGGACCTAGCTCGGATAGGCCCCGAGGTCTGAGCTTGACCCTCATCGGACGTGGCATTGTGTGATAGATTGAACGCACTTCGCATATGCAACTTTTTATGTGCCTCAAAGTGGATGCGTGAAGCACCTCCGCAAGTAATCGCAAACATGGGAGAACGCTAATGATTAGATTGATCGGTTTTGCTGCGTTCGCCTTAGCCATCACAACCTCAGCACAGGCAATGACAATTGCGCCGGTTCACGAGCCGAACGGCATGATCACGCAAGTTGCCTTCGGCTGCGGCCCATTCAGGACACGAGTTGGTGGTGTCTGCGTCGCCAGGACCACCATCCGCCATGTGCGCCGACAAGTCCGGAGGTGTGCGCTATGGCACGGAGGCGTTTGCGCTCGGTGGGTTTACTGACACGCTTGGCGGCATCCAAGCCGCTATTCTTAAGGTCAAGGTCCGTGCTTCGGCAGCCGTGACGGATATCTCAATTGCCGAATTGCGGTCGGCCCCCGCTCGGGTTACTCGGAGGTCCGCTCTTGGGTATCTTTGATGACGCGCCCGCGGCTCATCTCCAGATTCTTTGGGTCTTGTGGAATTTAGCATGACACAAGCTAAAGCACCTCAGCGCGAACCTGGGCCACGCCACGATCCGTAATCGCTAGGCTGCGCGCAGCGCCGAGCGAAAGGTCGAGGACGCGGCCGCGAACCCTCGGTCCGCGGTCGGTGATGCGAACTACTACCGACTTGCTGGTCGCTAGATCGGTGACGCGAACTCTCGTGCCGAACGGCAGGCTGCGGTGGGCCGCGGTTGGCAAATTCCGATCGAACGAGGAACCGCTCGCTGTTTTTCCTGTCCTATACGAATAGTATGAGGCCTTTCCGGAAAAAAACTCGGTTGAAGGATCGAGGGGCTGAGCGATCTTCCGAACCACGTGTCGGCTCTCCTCCGAGCTGAGGTTGCGTGTGCGGATCCTGCTTAGTTTGGCCGGGTACCTCGGGAGCCGGCTCTGCGTGTGCCTTCGGAATGATGGACCATCTCTCATTGAAGGTCTGTGCTGCAGCAGGGTCCACATGTATCCCCATCCAAGCTGGGACTGTCGCAATCGCGACTATTCTTGAAAAAAGACGCATGATCGCCTCACAAGCAAATGGAGAAGCAAATGGACAATGCAAAGTCATGCGGCTGTGTTCCTGCACATGGAGAAATTCCCGTGCCGGAAAAGGTGAATAAGTACCAAGAGTTCCGAACTATGATGTTTAGGAGCACCGCAGCAAGAAACTAGAACTGTGGGCCGATATAGCGAAATCGATTTCCGCTCATGGCACCAATGCGAAGTGCAGCGATGTCCGCTATTTGGTCGCTATCAAGGGAAATGCGGACGTCGCGGGCATCGCGTTTTTGTAGATGCGGAGGTCATTCGAGGCGGGGCCGCTGCTAGTGGTGGCGGGGCACGGCGGAGAAGGTTGGCGAGCCGCCCCAGGTTCCGCGCGGTTGCTGTGAGCAGCACTTCGTGCCCGCACACAATCCGCGGGCCGTGTTACTGCGTTAGAAATCTATATGCGACAATCAGAGCCACCATGCTCGCGAAAATCAGCAGTGCCGGGATGGAGAATGGCGCGCAGCCGATAGACCGGGCTGAGGTTTAGGCCGTCTCTGGAACCGCACGACTTTGCCCTCTGCCGTTGGTGTGCGAACCTTTGGTTCCGGCGCCGCGCCCACGCCTCCGATCTCGCTGTAATAAGCGCTGTAGACCTCGCGAACGGCCAGGGCCGTGGACTCTGCCTCGCTCATCGTCTCGAGTCGGGTTCGATAGTTAGTCAGAAAGCTCTGTGCGTTTGACGGAAGGTCATCGAAACCACCGAGCTTGGCCATCATGAGCCAAGTGGCAAAATCCGCCTCGGCCTTCGTGCGAGCTTTCTTGGCGATAGGCGCGAGAGGTGAACGCGGCGATGCTGGGTTGGCTAAGGAAAAACGAAGTCCTCGCCTTGGACTGCAACGAATATCGGTCAACTAAAGTTTCTAGCAAAGCAAAAGCCGGCGCCCAGAAAATCGCAAAGGCATTAAAACGCGCTCCGGGTGCAAAACGGTAAAAGCGCATATGCCTATGTTGGATTTGTCGCTCAGCACGAGGGGGTAACTGAAGGCAAAGGTCGCGATAAATTAGCAAGTAGTCAGCCACATTTGAATGGAACGGCTTTCTTTTTGATCTGCCGGAACGAACCACCGTATGCTCGGTTGTCATATGTTCCCCACCATTGAGGAGACGTGATGACAAACAGAATGATCCCAACAAGTATGGTCAACAGAATCGACAGGGCGATTAGTCCGCTAAGTCCGGCCAGAACCCGAGTCAGACGCCTGGCCAACAGACGCAAAATCCAAACCAGGACGGCCAGCAGGGCGGCGGCCAACAAAGAGATCCGCAACGCTGATGGAAACGAATTGCTCGCTTCGACGGGCAGCTTTGTCTAGCAGAGTTCTTCCGGCTCCCAATCCACCTTCTTCGACGCTTCCCATGGTTAGGCGCACGATGCCCTTCGGTCCATGCCCGCAGAGGAAGTAGCTATGGAACATCAATTTTTCATTCGCCAGCAAAACCTAAGGCTCTATCGCAGTCTCGTGGCTGCATCGGAAGGGGCGGCAGCGAAAGCTGACGCGCGGCAGGAGAAGCTTTTAAAGCTACTGGCAGAGGAAGTAGCGAACGAACCGCCGCCCAGAAAGAGCTAAGGTGTTTGCTAAAGAGGCTCACCGTAAGCGCAATCTGCCGGATCAGCTTCGTTTGCGCCCAAGCTCGGATCGAAGCGGAATAGCGTGGAGCAGTAGGGGCAGACGATCTCACTGGCATCGCCTATCTTGAGGTAGATGTGTGGGCGATCTTGTGGTGGCTTATCCCCAATGCACTTGAACTCGCGGCAGCCAATGCGCACGATCGGCACCCCCACTTCATTATGAAACTTCGGATAACTTTCCATCTGCAGCGCGCGGCTTAGGCGCCCGATCGATGATGCAAATTGCCGTGCATGGATCGTCGAGCGAGGGCTCGATCAGGCAGTCACAACCTCGAGACTTGGATTAATTTTTCGAGCTCATGGCGACCGTCCGCGTGAGCTTCCTGATCGGTGGCGAACGATTCCATGGAAGACTGAACAGGTCTTCCGTTCTCTCTGATGTCCCAGCGAAAGCGGCCCGCGTGAATCGTGCAGGGCCGGGTTACAAGGTCATATGGTTGCGGCGATTGAGCCAAACCCGACAGGCGTTGTAGAGCAGTTATCCGCGCCCGAAATCTCTTGATCTCCTGGAGCGCGTTGTGGCGGTCCTGCCCCGATGGAAGCTTGCGGGCAGTCTCTAGTAGCTTCGCGGCCATCGCTTCCAGGTCTTGCATGTCTTTTCTCGTTCGACCGGCCGATTTGATCGGGATCATTTTCCCTGCGCATTCAGCAATCAGATTTGGCGAGATCTCCCTCTGACAGGGAACAGCCCGTCGGTGGAGCGATCGAGCCGCCTCTCGCTGCCGTGCGCGCTGTTTAGATGCCCGACCAACTCGCCGGACAGCCGATAGAGGTTGATCCCTTTTAGCTCGTAGATTTTTTTGCCGTCGAGGTCGAAGACTTCCGCGCCGTTCAACACGGCAACGCGGGTACCATTGCTATTGAAAATATTACCACTCACGACCGGCCTCCTATGGAGAGGCCCCGCGGCAAAGGCTGCGCCTACTGGCCGGGGATAGCGAGACAAATCGTGCGGGCTAGTTCGACTTTGCCTTCAGCCCCAGCGGCAGCTCCACCTGAAGATCCGTCCGAGACCGGCTTCAGCTCGAGGCGGGCGGAGTGGTTAAACGGGCTCTGCTACGATTGGCTTCTCAGGGGCTGTAAGCGGACTTTCAGCCCATTTCGCCGCGGGGTCGTCACAGCTTATGCATTGGAGGTCAGTGCGGCCGGAGAGGGTGACAACCGGGACCATTCGTTTTCCGCATTTCGGGCAGCGCGTTGTTCGATCCATGAGATCCTCCCGTTCTTTCACCCGTAACTCGGAACTGGAGTTTTTGTTCCATTCGAGCGTTTCGGCGAAACGGGAGGATTCCATGGAAGCTACTCTGGTCATGCCGCGCTCGCGATGTCTTCCTTGTCGGCCCCGCGCATGACGATCCTGATCGCGTCGTCCGGCAGCGGCCGCTGCAGAGCCTTCGCTTCGTCCCACGGCGCGCGCATCCAGACGTCGCGCTCCTCCTCCGTAGTTAGGACCACCGGCATCGCCTTAGGATGGATCGGCTCGACGACCGCGTTCGGTGAGGTCGTGAGGAAACCGTACACGAGATGCGGCCCGGGGATCGGTTTGGACTTGGTACCCCGGTTGCCTTTGTATTCGGTCCAGATGCCAGCAAACGCGAACAGCGGTCGATCTTCATCAAGCGCGAACCACACCACGTCCTTCTTTTTGGTCTCGGGGTTCGGCTCGGGTGCGTATTCCGCGAAGCTGTTCGCCGGAACCAAGCAGCGGTTCTCCGGCTTGAGCCAGCCTCGCCAGTGCGGCGAAGCGGTGTTGCGGATGTTGGTGACCGGCGGGCCGCCTGTGCGCGGCGGTGGCGGCATTCCCCACCGCATCATGACCAACTCGCGCACGCCACCATCATTGCGCACCACCGGAGCCGGGTAGTCGGGGAACACGCCGGGCATCGGCGGGAGATTGCCGACGTATTGGTTGACCGCGCGAAACAGCGCAATGATGGCGGCCTGGTTCGTGGTGATGCTATAGAGGTTACACACAGGCCGTACCTATTGGGTCGCCGATCCGTTTCCTAGCCTCAAATCCTAGAGGCATAACCAGCGGCCGCAAGGGCCGCTTCATGAGCACGAAGACGCGCCAGACGGTCTTCGGAGAAAAGTACATGCGCTATGCTTTGATCATCGCGATGTTGCTTGGGTCAATGCTTCTTGCTCAGGCCGTCGACCGCGACAAGTGGGTCGGGCAGATTGGACGAGCGAATAAAACTTGTCTCGCCAAATTTCGACAGAAGTTCGGGGAAGCAAAGGACCACAACTACGCCGATTGTGTAACGGATCAAACCAACAAAGAAATCGATACCTGCATTGGTAATAGTGAGTTTTCCAACTGTGTTCTCGATCGATCATTGAAGGTATTGGAGGTGTGCGACCTATCTAAATGTTGAGGCTACGCATTGCTCGTTCTCGCGCGGGCTGTGGGATTAGGCCGCGCAATTATTTCCAATATCGCGCGACAAGAGCGGGCACTGCCATCGACGCAACAATGACATACCAGGGCAGGATCGAATCGCCGCCGGGCAGCTCGCGCCAGACCAGCAAAACGAAAAAGAGCCCGTAGAGAACAAAGGATCGCCAGATTTCACGGATGCTCGTCAGCGGCTATCTCTTCAGCCATGCCCAATACCGCGCTCCTAGCGCTGGTAAGATCATTGCTGCGAGAAACACGAAAAAGAATGCCCCCGCCATCAACTCTAAGTTCTTTGCAACGTAGCGCCACGTGATCCGTTCACCGCTTTCATAGCGTCCGCCTGCGTGCAGATCGCTCAGCAAAATCGTGCAAATTGCCTTGCTGAGTTCAGTCTCCGGCGGTGGAAAGTGAGTGCAGTTATCGGTCTCTGTGGCCATTTTCGCGATGCGCTCGCGCTCGTCGGCGGGCAAAGGATGCCACCCGCCAGGCTTCAGTTTCCATGCGCCCATCACCGGCGGGCCAACTAGGGCAGCTACAATGGCGAGCGAAATTGCCACCTTCCAGCGCTTCACTTTCCTCGCCCTCACTACGAGCTCGACCAGGCCAGCGGATCGTTTCGCAACCTGAGGGCGCACGCAAGCTAAAAGCCGCCGCAAGGGGCGTCTAGGAGCGTTTGGCGGCCGCCTTGCCGCGCTGGGTGACCTGATACATGACGTCGCTCATGTTGGTGGGGAATGCATTCAGCCAGCCCAGATCAACAAGGCGCCGATATCTGGAACGGTCGACGTTGCCGTTCGTATACCTGCGGCCACCTTCCGCCAATATTTCGCGGACCAGTTTGAAATCATCAGATTCGGCCATAGCGACTCTCTCCTGAAAGGAGGATAGCCGAACTCGGCGCTCTAACTGAGTCCTACTAAGAATAGTGTTTACCCCCCAAAGCGGCTAGTGCGGCCCAACCGCCCTGCAATTGGTAAGCCGAAAAAATGAAAATGGCGGCGCCGATCGGTACGGACGCGATCCGAAAAAATAGCCAATAGAGGTCGTCGTTCATTTGAAAGTCCCCCCAGGACAACAAAGAGCTCAGCACAAGAGCTCAGCACTCCCGGTGAAAGCGCACTCTTATTCGCAGGGCCTTATCGGACAAACTTTTCGCTTAATGTTTTAGCGAGCGCCGCGGGGACATTCGGACATGCTCGAAGAATGTCACCGTCGCTGAGGTTGACGAAATTCTCGCTGGTTTGTCGAATTCGCTGAACGCCGTCCGGGCAAATAGCGAGAAATTCTTTTAGTGCCTTCTCTGCGCTCAGATATGACCCGTCCGAGATCTTTCCCAACCCGTGCTTCGTGCTCATCTCGTGTGCGAACAGGGTTGCTAATCCTTCTTCAAACACGGTGGTCGGAGTAATGCGACACGGCTCCAAAAGATGAACGACTTCATGCGACAGTTGAAAAAGGGCTCGGTTCGGCTCCAAGGCGGCGGATTCGGTGAGCATCACCGACACAAGGTTTTCGTTATTTGGAAACCAAACGTGCGGGATAGTGCCTGAAAATTCGATTCCAAGAATTGTCCATTCCATATTGCGCTGGCCATACGTGCGCTCAGCTTCCCGCAGATACTCACCTAACATTGTTGTCAACGTGTATGCGCAGCCGCCCGCAGGGAGCGGCTGCGTCCAGAATCCGATCGCGGGGTTCTTATAATAAATGATGCTCACTATGCGTGTCGCTTTCAATGTGGAGTTGATTATATTTCGCCTTGAGCCCGATCTCGACCAGGCGGCGACGTCGGCGGAGCCGGTCGCGCAACGGGAGGCGGCGTCGGCGATGTCTCATGGCATGGATCCGCTCGTGCAATCTCATTGCTTTTTCCACTTCGCCTTCAGCCCATCTGCAATTGTTCCAGCCTGATTTTTCTCAAAATTACCTGCAGCTGTCTGGCACGTGAACGGACGGCAGTTTCGGTCCGGTTCATCCGGATGCCGATCGCCCTCGAGCTGAGTCCCGTGAGCGCCAACCTCCGCAGTTTATCATCGTCGGCCTGCGTCCATGGTCGAGAGAGAAGCGCAGTCTCTGTCATTTCCAGCCGGTCTCCGATTGGCGTCGAGCGCGGCGACGCTGAAGCGCTTGGCGGCGCGGCTCACTTCATACTGGAAAGCAACACGTGAACGCGCGAAAACCGCCCGTCAGGGTTTGGCAATTCAGCAATTCCGAGACTGCCGGCGGCGGAGTGACGAGCTTCCGACCGGTCGATGAGGACGAGGGATTTGATTGTCAAATAGACGGCGCCGATCGAGATCCCCAGCGCAATGACGGCTAACACCGCCGGAACGACGAATTGCAAAGTGATCGCCTTGCGGGTCATCGCGGATGCTCGCTTTGACCTACCCCACAGCAAGATGCCACCTTCTGCTGAGTCGGGGAATTGGAAAAGCGGAACACCCAACTCATATTCGCGTAATGGCCGCTTAACGGTCTGTGCGGGGATTTCAACAAAACCGCTCTTCACCCCTTCGCCTTCAGCCCAGCGCATCTCGGGTTCGGCGGAATAGTCGCACACGCTCAATTCTGTCGCACCGCCCGCACCGATATTGAATGATGTCCATGCCGTCAGCGTCGGGAGAGCTTTTCTCGATCTTCATTGTCTGACTACATACGATGCAGTTCAGCAGATCGATGAGAGGGCTTTTGTCGTCGTTGGAATAGTGTTGGCGGTTCCTCATTTCTTCGCCTTCAGCCCGAGTTCGACCAGGCGGCGGATGGCTTCGGGGCGATCCAGTTTCTCGCCCTGACGCGCGATCCACTCATCGACTGACTGCATTTCGTACTCAGTCCACTGTGGGTTTGGATTTGGGGATAGAGCTTTTTGAGCCATCGCCTTTGCGATCGCAACGGATGTAACCGTCGCGGCTGGCTGCTCACGCAAGACTGCTGAAGCGCTAACGGGCCAACAAAGGGGCGCCAACTGAGGCGGCCTTACTTGCGTGGGAGTTTTTCTTCCTTCGATAGTTCGGCCAGAAAATCCGCCAGCGCTTGCTTGCCCGCAAATCTCGCGGCCGAGTCGGACTGGTATCCGTCTCCGGTCATCTTAATACCCAACGGTTTGCTCCTGCGGCGTATCTCCCAGCTCCAGCGATCGGGGCGCTCGCCTTGCTGGTAGGTAACGACGAAATGGTCGTTGGGGCTACTGGTCATCCGCCATACTAGACCGGATTGCCGCACCGCAGCAGACCGTAGTTTAAGCAAAAAGGGCCACTCTAGAATCAAAAGGAACCATTCACCTTGTCAGGGGATGGAGAGGGCTAGTACCGCCTTATGGCCGCGCGACCGCCTGGTACAGGCAGCCAAGGCGCCCCCTGCGCTGGCGCCGATCGATCAGGAGCAACCGCCAGCGGCTGGCCGCTCACTTCCGACGGCTCAAGCGGTAACGGCCACCGGGGCACGGGGTCCGCGCTCGCGAGCCCGCCGGTCACCCCGGTGGGTTTTTCTTGTTGTATTAGTCAAGACGCGACCCATCATCGGGTCACTTAAACTCCCGGCCCATCGCTGTCAGCCTGTGGGGCCCAGCAAACGCCCTCGGGATGAACAAACTCGGCACGGTTACGCTCGGCTGCGGTAGCGTGGCTGTCTTGGAAGCATTTCCCGGCCTCGCTAGAACCGATGTTTCGCGTTGCCGCCAAGCCTCCGTGTCGCGCAAATGAAGCGGCAGGGTGGGCAAAGACCACTAATACCAACGGCCCTAATTATTGACTGTTGCCCATGTTCGGGTGGTTATTGACGCGATGCGCTTTGGATCTTTTTCAAAGAAGTTCCAAGCGTCGCAGGCTTTATCGACGATGCCGTCGTAGTCGTCGAAGACGGTGATCGCGAGTTTGTTGCCGCGCAGATATTCCCAGACGTTTTCGATCGGATTGAGTTCAGGCGCGTAGGGTGGCAGACGCACCAGGGTGACGTTTTCGGGGATCGTGAGCGCGACAGCAATGTGATAGCCGGCGCCATCGAGGACAAGAGCGGCGTGGCTACCTGCCGCCACCTTGCGGCCGATCGCTGTGAGATGCAGCGACATGGCCTCGGCGTTCGCCGCCGGCATGACCAGACCTGCTGCGACGCGACGCTGCGGACAGGCCGCGCCGAACAGGTAGGCCCAGTCGTAGCGCTGGTCGTGCGGTGCGCGGGGCCTCGTTCCACGCTTGGCCCAGACGCGGGTCAGCGTGCCCTGCTGGCCGATCCGGGCCTCATCTTGGAACCAGATTTCGATCGGCTTGTCTTTGGCGTGCTCGGGAATTTGCGCCCTGACGGTCGCGGCGAAGTTTTTTTAAACGTCTGCTGGGCTTCTTCGTCAGCCTGCGGGTGGCGGGGCCTTACCGACAGTTTGCGGTAGCCGAGCTTGGCTAGAACCTTCCCGACCGAACGCTCGTGGAGCGTGACACCGAAGCGCCGCTGCAATTCGTCGCGCAGATCGACCCGCCGCCAACGCACTACCCCGTGCACCGCGGGGTCGGGGCCGGCCTCGACAAGCTCGGCCAATTCGGCCTGCTGCCGCACCGTGAGTTTTGATCCGGGACCTGGCGATTTGAGATTGCGAAGCCCGGCCAGTCCCGCGGCGTTGTAACGGTGCACCCAGTCCCGCAAGGTCTGACGGTCCATGCCGCAGGTTTCGGCCGCCGTTTTGCGGTCCGAGCCATCGAGCACCAGCGCAAGCGCGAGTATCCGACGCGCCGCGGCGCTATCCTTCTCTCCTGTCGCTGCCTTGCGAAGCTCCCAAGCCGTCAGATCAAACCGGGTGATCGATACCGCCGCTCCCATCGATGCCGCTCCTCTCAAAAGCCAGCATCGAGTCAGAGTTTCCCTGATTCGGGAATCCCTAACGAGTCACAGTTTCGGGCCGTTGGTATAATAGTGCGAAAGCGAATTTTGCCGAGATGTTCCACATGGGGAATAGCTCCATAATCAAATTCACAAGAACCCGAATGCGTGTTTGACCGATCTAGGTTCGCAATCGAAGCGCACCAGCGCTGCTGACAAGAATCGGGTTACAGTCGTAACAAGCTGGATTGGCGCTGGCCCTTGCAAGCTCACCCGCGAGCGCGAGATCACGGCCTTACTTCTGGGTGCATCCGGACGAGGAAAGGTGAGGACGGCCAGTTTTAGCAACCGCGGCAAATGCCTTTGACCATTCGGTCAAGCGCCGCGTTCTCGCGATTGATTGGATCATTCGGATCACCCAGGTTCTTCTCGTCGGGCACTTGATCGACCCGCGGTTGGCGGTGGCCGACTGGTGCCCGCAGCAATCGGCTGTCCGGGTTCGTCGATTGAGGAGGTGGTGCGGATGAATTTCCCAAACCAACCGTTTGCGCAACCGCCACCGAAGTATCGATCACGGCCAGCAACGCTATCGTCGCGATCAGCTTTCGCATGATGGATCTCCCGAGTTGGGACACCCCCTCTCACGATTCATGGTAGCGGGGAGATTCGACTACAAGGTGCCCAAACCTCACGTTTCGTTCAGATGTTCGAAGCGCGCCGGCGCCGAACGGCCAGAAAGCGGAACCGTCAGCGGCAGGCGTCTCACGCAAGACGACTGAGGCGATAGCGAGTTCGCACTTATCCACAGCTTCCGCGGCGTCCGGGACTTTGTTCTGGCACCGCGGAGGTCCAAACTCACCCTATGGTTGAGTGGAGGCCGTGATGGTAAATCTCGACGAACTGTATCGCAATCTTGAGGGAAAAGAGCAGGAGATCGCCGTTGTGTACGCAAGCGCCACGGGTCGAAACATTACTAATCTCTCCGAAGGCGAACGCTTTAGGTTGGAAGCAGAGGTCGGCGAACTGATCGAAGAGGCAGAGGAAGCCCTCATAGATGACGAGATGGTGGAAGAGTGGAGAGCACGCGACGAGAGGCTTGCCGCCACGCCGATTGGTCGGCTCATACTTGAGCGCCACGAGATTGAAGAGAAGATTTTGGACGAGTTAGAAGACCAAAACTGAAAATAGCGGTCGACGGGGCTGCCTCGCTTCGTGCCGGGCTGCCTTTTCGCTCCCCAGGCGGGCCCGCAGCCACCACGCTGGCGAGCCCTGCGCTGGCGCCGTTCATGCTTCGGGCCTAATCCGTTTGCTGTTTCGAGGTGATGGTGCTGCAAATACGCACCGCCCTGAACATGTTGCGCGGATTAGCGCTCGCGGTCACAGCGCATGAGCGGGCTTTTCTCTCGCCGTCTCGGACCGGTGTTCTCGTGGTGGAACACCCGTTTCCAATGGCGTGTCTTTAATCGTCAGCGGGAATGCGAGATGGTTCTCGGACTAGGCGTCATGAGTAAACCCCGGCGCTGCCAGCCCCGAGCCGGGGCCATTTTCGTTTGAACCTTTCTCTGGTCTGCACAGACAGATCATCGCCGGGGGATTGCTCGTTCCGGACCCAAACCAACGCCACCAGGCATTATTCGGCTCGGTGGCGTTGTGCATTTCGGTGGCCTACGCATTTGCGAGCCAATAGAAACGGCCCCAGCTGGGGGAAGCTGAGGCCGCCTTAATAGAGCTACCTTGTGCCGGTGGTCTAAGCCGGCACGGTTCACCAAGACGCCAACCGGCGATTCGTTCCCGGAACCTCAAATCGTGAGTGGCACTGGCGAGTCCTAGCGGTGTCTCGATTCGTTTTGAGAGACCGGCCGGCCCATGACGGCCCGCAACTCCAGGACTCACCAGCGGCCTTCGTAGAGTCGGGGAGGGCTGATCTGCGGCGAGGGTGGAAGTTCAAATTCCTGGAACGCGATGACTGCAACCAGTTCGCATTCGTCGCAAAGGAAAAATCCAGAGTCGGTCTCGATCGTCGCGCAAGCGATCTGGCAGGCGTCGCAAACCCTACATCGCATGATCATCAGCAAGTCCGGTCACAGTGCTCTAAATGGCTAACGCATTGCGCGTGCGCAGGTTCAAACTCGCGGCAATCGATTTGCAGACACGGCCGGTTTGGGGGAATTTAGGTTTATTCGCTAAGTGATTGATTTGGTTGGCTCTCCGGGCTGGATTCGAGAGATGCCCTTAACGTGTTGAAATAGCAGCATTATATCCAACGGCACTTCTCAGAAGGCCCACAAAAAGGCCCACAGGGACCGTCGAGGGCAGGGCGCTTTCTGAAAATATATTTTTGATTCCGGCCCCGCCCGCGCTTCAATGGCCACATGCCCGTCCCCCCAACTCACCCGCCGCCGATCTCCGGACCACCAACACGAACGGTGGGAGATTTATTTCGGCGACATTCGCGCCGGGGTGATCTCGGTGCGCAGCGGCAATCCGCGTGACACCGATCTATGGGAGTGGTGTTGCGGGTTCTATCCCGGCTCGCATCCGGGCGAGTGCAGTGGCGGCACGGCGGCAACCTTCGACCAAGCCCGCGCGGACTTTGAAGCCGCTTGGCGGCTGTTCCTCGCCAACCGGACCGAGGCGGACTTTCAGGCGTGGCGAGATCATAAGGCATGGACAGCGGAGAAGTATCGGCGCTTTGATCGCGGCGAGCGTATGCCGCATGACTGGCGGCCGGGCCAATGAAAGGTTGTTGAGCCCACAAAAAGGTGAGCGATGACATGGCACACCAATGAAATAGAAGCCGCGACCGTCATGATTCAGGATGGCGACCGCGACATCGGATCGATCCATCGCAGAGCCGGGCGATGGCACGTCGAGGTGTTATGGCAAGGCCCCGGCGGCGATCTCAAAGGCGACTTCGCGGAGTATGCCTCGGCGCTCGCGTTCGTCGAAGGTGTGCAGAAAACCATCACCGCAGTCGAATCGATGCTGGCAAAATACAAAGAGCGACGGCGATGACCATGCTTCCGATCTGGACCCTGCCGGAACCTATGTGAATTTCACGTCTGCCGGTGCGGAGCTGTTCGCCTGATGGTGAAGGGGTGGCGACGGCCTTTTGAGGACCCGATCCCCTTGCCGCGCGGTCGGGCGCTCGTCACGCTCAGGGACGCGGCGGAATACATCACCAAGCTTCCGAAGGCTGAGCACGACGCCCCGGAATGGCAGGCGGCAATGGAAGCCCTGCTCTTGGTCGCGGAGTCTGGCGGCCCGACCATGTTCGCCCGGATCGGCGTCATGCGGGCGCTAAATCGGCAGGTCGAGCGGGTGTTCATTCCCGAACGGAAAGAAACGCATTGGGGAAAGCGGAAGCTGGCGCGGGATCAATGAGGGGCCGCGCCGCCCCTGACCGCGACGTTCTTTCTGGCGTGTCTTGCGGCTATGGAAGGGTGTGGCGCTGGAGGAAATCTAGTGGTGCTGGCGCGCAAAGATACTGAACAAATATCCTGCGCGGTAGACGGCGGCTGCGGTCCAGCACGAAGCCGCCAACCAAATCGCGATGTATATCGCGTGCAAGGAATGAGGCTCTGGCGCCTCTTTGATGACCATTCCCGGCACAGAAGCGAGTGCCAAGCCCGCGCTCAACCCGGCAGCAATAACCACGTAGGTCAGCATCTGCCGATAATAGATGCTTTTCTTTGCCCTGCCGATAAATCCAGATTCCGTGGTGAGGAGAAAGGTATAAATGGCGAGTCCAAAACCTGCGGTCACCGTGGCAAGCGTAAAAACAGCAACGAAAATATTCTCGATTGCCCATTCTTTGGCGTGCAATTGGTGCAGCCAATTAGGAGCATACAGATACCCCACCGCTAAGCCGACGGCGCAAGCCGCGAGCGGGTAAACCCGCTCCCATTGGAGCGCTATACGGCCAACCAAGGCGGTCATTTTCATGATCCAAAGTGCTTGAGCAAATACGGCAGTCGAGTATCAAATTCAGACTTCAGAAATTCGCGGCGGATATTGTAGTTCTTTTCAACGCTGACGTCAGAAAGCTCTAACTCCGCGCGGCACTTCAGGTGCTCTTCCAGAAAATCAATGTTCCGGCCTTCGTCATCGTTGGTCGGATCGGCCTGAACTTCCAGCTTATCTATGTCGGCGCCCGAGTTCAGAAGCGCGTTTATCTCACGCTTGGTATTTTCGAAGTCGAGAAACCGCTTCTTTCTCTTTTCCCTGCCAGCCTTCACTGTGATGGATAATTCTAGGCCATTGAAGGCCTCTGCCAGCAGTCGCGCTCCTCGCGCCGAAGCTAATCCTTGATCGTCCAGAGCTTCAAGGTTTGGAGGTGACGCAAACGAAACTGTGAAGCCTCTCAGTTTCCGATCCTTGAAGCGATCCAGCGCGTCCTGACGCAGGATAGGCTCAAAGAAATAGGTCCCGGCACCATTCAGCAGAGTTCGAATGTACAGCGTGACCCGGTTCGGGGTTGCTGAAAGAATATTGGTTTGCAGTAGCATAATAGAGGTCGGTCGATGGAACCTGAAAGCACAGATATGCCCAAGACCTTGATCCCTGTCGAGTTTGATCGGTTCTAGACCTAACGGGCCGTCCTGAGGCGGGATGTTATCCATTTGCTTTCGGCTGAATTGCCCGTCAACGTATTCGCCGTCTGCTTCACAACGTTCAACACGGAGCATCACGCCACCGCCCAAGTCCCGCTCCCGACTAAGAACGGGCTGGCCCATCTGTGCCAGCAACGTATCGGCAAAATCCGGCAACATCCCCTTCTCAGGCGTAGCCCGATAAAATCGAGCTGAAACAATTGCGTCCGTGGCCATCTCTCCCCCAAGCCCTTTCGGGGAGCATGCCACAACTGCCGCGAATTCAACAGAGTTGTTACAACCTAACATACGGATTTGTGGCGTTTGCGCCATAATACGGGTGGAAAGTGTCCCCGATCCCGCCCGGCGCAAGGAGATCATCGGGCGGGACCGAAGACCAGCAAGGGCCGTTGATGTCCGCCCGATCTCCACAGACAGCAAGCAGCCGACAGTTCCCTTTCCCGCCGATCCTGCTATTCCGACCCGATGAAATTCGTTTCGCCGAGCCACTTCGCTGATCCCGACAGCGCCGCCCGTAAGCTGGTTGAGATCGCCAACGCGGCCGAGGCGGTACAAGATGGCCGCATTTACATTGAGCTGATCAACGGCCCCTTTCTCAAAGAAGGCGGCACGCCGGACCAGTTCCGAGCCGCCCTCGCGCGCGCAACCACGTTAGGTTGGCTGTTGCGGCACGAATCCGGGACCTATGTGAAGTTCACGCCTGCCGGTGCCGAGCTGTTTGCCTGATGGCGGCCAAGGGATGGCAGCACCTGTGAATAGCCGGGAGAAGGTCGCAATCCCCGTATCACCACCCTGCATTGTGTCATCTTGGGTGAAACCCCGATTCGCAGGAGCGCAGAGTGGCTAACGACGGCATCAATTTCGACTGGAACGATCAAGCGGGCATTGCTGTAGGTCAGCAAGACGCCATCGCAGTGTATGCAAACGACAACGGTGATCTCGTCCTCCGCCGACAAAAAGATTGGAATGAGGAAGAGGATAGCGTGATCGTCGTCGCCCCGGCCTTCGCGCGCCAACTCATTGAAGCCATGGAGCGCACCTTAAAGGAAATGCAATTGAAGTAGGTGGCAATATGGCCAAGTCAGTGCGAGAGGTACCTACCGATCTCTTTATCCGCGCCAACAACGCGGCAGCCGACGGCCCCCGTGGATTCGAGAATGCTACGATCTCAATCATCAAGGCGCTTTCCAAAGAGGCAAGTGCCGATGATCTGCTTGCAGTGACCTACCGTCTGCAAGCCTTGGCTAAACTTACTCAAGGCGGTGACATCTCTGGCCTGACAATGAATTTGCATGGTCGCGAGTATAAGCTGATCAACGAAGCAGCGCTCAAGGCCGCAGCAACCTGTCCGCTGGCCCTGCGCGGTAAATTCGGAGAAGTTGAATTTGATCGCGAGAAATTTTTGCAGCTTGCCCTGTCTTTTGCGGAGCCCGAAGGCAACGGATAGACGCACAGGTATTTTGTGGCGACCAACGGAGCGATGAGTGAAAATTCCCACGGGAACAATCGAGCTGCTGACGTTAGCACTTGTCGTCACCACTGCCATCTATGCCTACTTCAACTATTTAATGGCGAAACGAAACGGTGAAATGGTTGCGCAAATGAAGGCGCAGCATGAGAGCTTTCTAGCTCCGGTGATCGCCGTTGCAATCAAAATCAAACATCGCAGCATGATGTGCCTCTTGGTAAACAACCGGGGCCAGTCTCCTGCAAACAACCTGAGGCTTTCGCTTGATCAAGACTTTCATCAGTTCGGGAACTCGCCGGCAGAAAGCAACCTTCGCAACTTTCCAATGTTTCAAGAGACGATACCGTCATTCTCGCCCGGTGAAGAATTGTTTACGTTCATGGTGCAGGGCCATGAGCTTAATGATTTGACCCCCAAAAACTTTTTTGTCCGCGCCAAGTATGAGTTCGGCGGCAAGACCTACGACCAATCGCACAGCATTAATTTGGCGGCCTACTTTCGCACTTCACAAGATCGCGATGAATTGCTGGACGAAGCCCAGAAGATCAGCAAAGCCCTGGAAGACATTGCTAGAAAGTGATCGGGGCGCCGTGCTATCCGCGATCTGATACGGAGAGGACGCCTAACGCCGCGATGCGGCGCGTTTGCGCTTAATGACACATCACAGGCATTGCGCTGCCTCCGTTTGTACCAGAAGCGGCCCTGAGGATAGTCGGTAGGATTACTTTGCCGCTTGAGGAGTTCGCGCCATTCGCAATCCGCGGCGCTCTCCCTCGGGACGCCAGCTTTCGTGCAGGCACAAGGAGCAGCACCCTCGCAATCCGGGGCACAGAAACCACCCGCTCAGTCCAGCACGGTCATACGGAGCATACAGGTTGTCGACGTCAAGGACCTGCAACCGGCCGTGCGCTCGAAGGTCGATGAGATCGTTGCGCAGACAAGCGAGAAAGATATTCAGGCACTTCGCAAGTCTATTGACGCGAGCCCTGAGGTGGCAGCCGCCCTCAAGGCCAAGGGCCTGAATTCGTCACACGTCGTTGCCATCAACGTCGCTGACGGCGTCCTGACGATGTTTACGAAGACAGCTTGAAATCAGGATTACTAAACTAACGTGGAGAGCCACATGCGGGATAGTCGGGCAGGCAGCTTTCGAAAGTTCGCCGTTATCGCTGTGGCGTTCATCCTGGCGGTTGCTATCCTCACTTGGGGACCGTGGAACAGTACCCATGTTGCGCCTAATCCCGGACCGAGCGGAACACCGGGATCGACGACGCTAGACCAGACCCCACCGCCAGCCGACGGTCCCTCAGAGGCCACCACAGGGGCGGCGCGCTGACCGCACCTTTATCAGCCACTTGTCAGATGCTTCTCGGCTTCGCGGGCGTAGCTTCCATTCATTCGAGCATTTTAGGAGCATTTTGCCGAGCGGTCCTGATGGGACGTTGCCTGGTATTCGGCCGTCTCGCGCCAGAGCTTAACGGCTGTGCCTTGGGCTTGACTCTGGGTCAGGGCTCCGAACTGAGGGCAACGCCATGTTAGACAAACAAAAGCAGGGTCCGCAGTGCACCGCCTGCGGTTCTCCGATGAAGTTGTCGGCAATCGAGCCGAGCGCGCCGGGCCAAGACTGCGAACGTTTACTTGCCCACAATGTAAAAGCGTTCAGCGGCACATCGAAAGTACGGTGACTGGGGCTTGGTTAGCGCCAAAGCAGTAAGGTCGCCTCGCTGAAACCAAGAGCCTGGTTCATATGTCTCTGGTCCAGAGCGCTGCGGCTTTTTCCCGAGGCCCATACCAAATCGTTGCGCCGCAACATCCGTATCCCGGGAAGCAGCCGGCATCCTGCAACCGGATCGGGAAGGTTGACCTCCGTCATGCACACTAAGCGCGCCGTGCCCTCCGATTACTTTTGCTGATCGACTTGGTGTACCCGCTACGTGGACACCAAAGGTGACCTCATGCTGTTGTGGCTTCTGCCCAGCCTCATCCTCACATTCAACCGCGATGTCGCGGCACTTTTGCGAAGTGCCGGCGGGCTCTGAAACTATCTGCTTATCGGGGTAAATTGGAAGTGATATCCGTCCATCGTCGCACGGAGACGTGAATCATGACCGACCTTGACGTCCAGGATGCTGCGGCGAAGGCCGACGACATGGCCAATCCGGCGTTCCTCGCCGCAAGCATGATCGAAGAGCGCGCGGCTGACATCGTTGAAGCCCTCAACGACATGCCTCCGGAACTCGCGGTCGCGGTTCTGCTTCATCTGCCGCCCGATCGCGCCATTGAAGGCCTCGACCAGCCAGGGCTGGAACGCGAGCCTGAACTCATCACGCTGATGCCGCGGACAGTAGCCGCAAAGCTGCTTGCCGGCGTGTCGGCCGACCGCCTCGCCGACATCTTCCGTCAGGTAACAGAGCCTCACTGCTCCGAGCTGCTCGATCTTCTCGACCCCGACACCAGGGTCAACATCCGCCGCCTGCTGGAGTATCCCAAGCACACCGCCGGATCGATCATGACGACGGAATTCGCCAGCGTTCCCTCGACCTACACCGTCGGGCAGACGCTCGACTATATCCGTCACGTGGAAAGCAGCCGGGAAACCGTCTACGCGATCTACGTGCTGGATCCCCTCAGCAAGAAGCTGGTCAAAACGATCACCCTGCGCCGGCTGATCACGGGAGATCCGGAAGCACCGGTGCTGTCGGTAGCCCGTCAAGGCCGTCTGATCACCGCCACTCCCCTGATGGACCGGGAAGATGTCGCGCGCCTGATCTCGAAGTACGACCTCCTCGCGGTGCCGGTCGTCGACCATGGTCGCGTCATTGGAATCGTCACGGTCGACGACGTCATCGACGCCATCGTGCAGGAATCCACTGAGGACGTACAGAAGTTCGGCGGCATGGCGGCCATCAACGAGCCGTACATGGAAGTCGGCTTCTGGCAGATGATGAAGAAGCGCGGCGGCTGGTTGTGCGCGCTGTTCCTGTCCGAAATGCTGACGGCATCGGCGATGCAGGGCTACGAAGGTGAGCTGGAGAAGGCGATCGTGCTGACGCTGTTCATCCCGCTCATCATGAGCTCGGGAGGAAATTCCGGATCGCAGGCCACGTCCCTTCTGATACGCGCATTGGCCTTGCGTCAGCTTGAGATCAAGGACTGGTGGCGCGTGGCGTTGCGGGAAATCCCGAGTGGACTGGCTCTGGGGGCTGTGCTGGGCCTTGTCGGCATCGTCCGCATTGCGCTTTGGCAGTATCTGGGCTTCTACGACTATGGCGAGCACTGGATGCTGATCGCGCTGACGGTTGCCGCCACCCTGGTCGGCATCGTCATGTTTGGCTCGCTGACCGGATCGATGCTGCCGTTCGTTCTGCAACGGATCGGGTTCGACCCGGCCAGCGCCTCGGCGCCGTTTGTTGCAACCCTGGTCGACGTCACAGGATTAGTGATCTATTTCACCGTCGCTTCCCTGATCCTGCGGGGAACGCTGCTGTAAACATCAGTAAGCCGCCCGGTCGAGCGAAGGGGCAGGGCCCTGGCTCAACAATTAGGGTCGAAGGTCACTCGCCTGGGGGAGGCGGTTCGACCGGAAGTAGCGATGGTTCAGGGCGAGCAAAAGATTCAGGCACGTGATGCACCGCTGTTGGATCGGGCCGAGAGCACAAAACTCTCAGTCACCAGTGAAGCCGAAGGTCGGGGCGGGTACTGGCCGAAATAAGCCAATCGCTGATTCAAATAGTCGCCACCAAGCGGAGTATGATCGCGCGGCGGCGCTGGTATTTCCCTGGCCGGGCCCTCAAAATCCCCAGCAGGCTAACGTAAAAGTACCATGTCACGGTCGTATGACAAGCGCGCCCTATCAGCTCGCCACGTTTCTGGCTGTCTCACCCATTCAGGGGATTGCTCCCGGACTCACCTGCTGTAGGTGTTGCGCGCGATCGAATACATGCGGCGCGGCGGCCGAACGCGGCGGAGGCGCTGACATCCTGGGCCGCAGGTTCTGTTCGGAAGCTTTGGCAACGTCGCGGGATATTTGTCGCTGGCTGGCCTTGAGCTGCTCGATCTCTTGCCCCTCGCTCGCGAGATCGCGCGCCATCGACTGGAGCAACTGCCCCGAGTCGGGAGACAGGGCGGCGGCGGTCGGCGCGACGCCTTCGGTGCGGTCTGAGCCGGAACTGCCGGTTGCGGAGGTACTACGTTCGCGTCGGCCGCCTGAACGGTAGGTGGGCTCGGTTGCTCCGGGGGGCCCGGGTTTTCCAGCAGCGGCGATGAAGTAAGGACGAGCTGCGGCGCCCAACTTGCGACAATCTGTTTGGCCGCGTCGCCATAGAACTGCCAAGCGACGCCCGCGCCACCGATGCACGCTGTCAATAGGAAGCCAGTGAAGGCGCGTACCGCCCGCCTGCCAATCGAAGGCCGGTCGCCCGGGACTTGGACATTGTTGACGGCAGCAGGGCGAAACGGCATATCGACCGGGAGAATCGGGGGGCCAGCGGAGAAGTCGGACCCCATGCGGGTCTGCGGATCCGAAGAATAGCGCATGGCGTCGTGCGCCAGATTGGAAAGCCCTTTATCCTCGGGCGCGACCAGAAGTATATCGCGCGGATTTGTTTCGGGTTTAGCGTGGAATGCATTTGGCGCTCCGTGCTGCACTCGGGCGAGATAATGGGAGGGCGGGCTGGCTTCATCGCGACGGGCAGGTACACCAGGGGCTGAAGAAGGGGAATGACCTGGTGCGAGTGGCCTCGGGACACCATGCGATCGACGATAGAAGCCCGCTGATGGCATCAGCTAAAAAACCGAACAAAGAGATTACGAAAATCCGAAATAAGTAAGCCTAGGATGGCTCCAGCGATGGTGCCACCAATTAATCCGCCACCGGCTTGCCCGTACATATCGGGATGTGTCCAAATCCCAATCTCCAGAGAGGCTGCGTAGACCAGTCCTAGGCAAGCTCCGTACATCGCAACTCTAGGCGTGTACCATTTGTTCATTTGGCTGCTCAATCGTCTTGGGGTCGATATGGAAATTCACGTGGCATCGACGCTACGTGTCGGTGATCTGAGCGTCCGGATGCGAAATGATCGTCATGAACCAAATGGCGCTGAAAAACAGCGACCAGAACGTATCCCAGTAGATCCAGACCATCGCAGCTGCTCACACAACGCCGCTGGGGCAGCGGCCATCGATCCGCTGCTTCGGAATGGCCGGCGGCGGCTTACGATCACGCGGAGAAATCGTCAGCTCGGTGCCGGTCTTCGGGGTACGGCCGATACGCTCACCTTTCGAGTGATTTTTCGTCATGGCTCTGTTTCCTTGTCGCGTCGGAATTCCCGATCGTCAGGAAATGCGCATGACGGCATAGGAATGCGAGCATGATTCAGCGGTTCGTCCATAAACGCGATATAGGAATCGAGCCGAATGGTGGTGGCGGGGAATCGGGGGAGGGGGCCAATGTTTTCACCGGTCTGCACAGAATTTGGTTCCATTGGCCGGGCGGTGCCTGGCCATTGGGAAAACGATTTATTGTCTGGGCCGAACAACAGCTATGCCACCTTTGGTCGAGCGTCATACGCGTTATGTCATGTAGTATCGTCCTTGAGATCGGTCAGGATCTGCTCATCAAGGCCACAGACTTCGAGATGGGCGTGCCGTCGATAGTTTTCGAGGATTGCCTTGCTGGCACGGGTTCATCAGGCGGTCGATGGTTCGATCGACAACTTCCATTCCGCCTCGTGATGTCGAACTTCATGGCTGTATCTCGCGTACGTAATCGCCGCTGTCCGGCTGCTGCTATTTTGGGGCCGTTACCGGTTTCAGATTTGCCCCAAGCCGCCGTCGACGCACAGATCGATGCCGGTCACGAAGGAGCTCTCATCCGATGCGAGGAAGACCGCTGCCTGCGCAGTCTCCGCCGGCGATCCCAGCCGTCCAAGCGGGATGGCCGCGAGCAATTTCTCCCTGGCAAATGCAGCCTGGGCGATGGGCACGCCCTCGTTCATCTTGGCGCCCATCGGGGTTTCCGTCGGTCCCGGGCTCAAACTGTTCACGCGAATCCGGCGCTGCTTCAGGTCGCTGGTCCAGCTGCGCGCGAACGACCGAACGGCAGCCTTGGTCGCACTGTAAATGCCTAGTCCTGGCGAGCCTAGAAAGTTGGCCACCGACGAGGTCAGGATGATCGAAGCGCCGTCCTTCAGCAGCGGAAGCGCCTTTTGCACGGTGAAGAACAACCCCTTGACGTTGGTGTTGAACGCGTTGTCGAAGTGCTCCTCGGTGCTAACCTGAAACGTCGCGACCTTAGCTATGCCGGCATTGGCGAACACGACATCGAGGCGATCGAAGGTTTTCGATATCTCGGCATAGAGGTTGTCCAGGTCAGCCATCCGACCGACATCCGCGGTAATGCCGACTGTTCCCCCGCCAACGTCGCGCACCGCGGCGTCGACCGCTACCCGATCGCGGCCGGTGATCACGACCCTGGCGCCCTCAGCTGCGAAGGCCTTGGCGGAGGCAAGGCCGATCCCGCTATTGCCGCCGGTAATAAGTGCGATTTTCCCGTTCAGTCGGCCCATTCGCCAATCTCCTTGGTTGTGAAGCGCATTTAGGGCGACGTATACTGTTTAACAATTCGCTGCTTTTGATACAGGGTGTTCAGGTGTCCTTACCAATCCAACGGGCTCATCTTGATGGACTCGTGGTGTTTGTCGCCGTTGCTGAGCTGCGCGGGTTTCGGGCGGCTGCACGACAATTGGGTGTCACTCCGTCGGCGATCAGCCAGACCATTCGCGCGCTCGAGCAACGGGTCGGGGCGCCGCTCTTGTCACGCACCACCCGCAGCGTCGGCTTGACCGAGGCAGGCGAACGGCTGCTGGTTCATGCGCGGCCGGCAATGGAAATGCTGTCGCTAGGCTTGGACGCGGCGGCCAGCCTCGGCGACGACGTCAGCGGCCGGCTCCGCATCAATCTTCCGCGCGCGATTCTGCCGCTGCTGGCTAACCGGCTGCTGCCGGATTTTCTCGAAGCTTATCCTAATGTTCAGTTAGAGCTCTGCGGTGACGACAACTTTATCGATATTGTCGAGCAAGGTTTCGATGCTGGGATTAGAATGGCGCGGTCGGTTCCGACGGATATGATCGCCGTACCAATAACGCCGCGCATACGCTTCGCCGTCATTGCGGCCCCATCCTATGTCCGCAAGCGCGGCCGACCGTCTCGCCCGAGAGAACTTGTGCAGTTCAACTGCATTCAGCTGCGGCGCTCGACAGGCGGCATCTTCGACTGGGACTTCGTCGAGGACGGAAAGCCGGTCAAGGTCCCAATCAACGGATCGCTCATCGTCAACGATGTCGAGGTATGCCTGCGCGCCGTTCTGCGAGGAGTCGGTTTTGCCCGGCTGCCGATTTCGCTGGTGATGAGCTACATCGAGAAAGGCGAGATGGAAACCGCTCTCGATGAATACGCCGTCGAAAGGCCGGGTTTGATGCTCTACTATCCGAGCCGAAGCCAGTCGCTCCCGAAGCTTCGCGCGTTTGCCCACTTCGCGCAAAAGCGAATGCGGCGCGACTTTCGCGCGGGAGACTATCTGCCGACCGTCTTGCATTGAGTAAGAAATGACATCCAACCGGCCTCAGACCTGATCAGGCCCGATGTCTCAGATGGGTCAAAAGGCGAAATACTCTCGCCGAGCACATGTTTTCCGCTTCGACCCCAACAACGGACATTGCTCAACAGGATCGGCATGTCCGTTCGGTGCCAGAAGGCGACCTTGTGCTGATGGTGGGTTCAGCGCAAACGCACGCTCCGAAGCTTTGACGACCGTCGATGGGTGTTCGACGAAACAGGCGCATGGCGCAGTCTAGCTTTCATGTGCCAGTCAGCGATCCGGGCTTGAAGAGCGTGTCATGGTGCGCGCCGTGAGACCGCTAAGGTCGCTCAGCACGGCCCGAGGCTGCGCCCGGATTGACTCCAGACTCGATACAGCAAAAATAGGCTCAGCCGGTCGCGTCGAGGTCCGTCACGCCCGGTTGCTTGCAGTTATTGGGGTACGAAAAACGTTTCCACACGGCCTGGACCCATAAGAGACATGTCGAAAATGTTTCCATCTGATATCATTCACGCCGTTCCAGAGTTCATTTGGGGAATGTCGGGTTATGACCCTCAAAACAGACATCCGGCGGGCGGGCTCTCATGTCAGCTATGAACGCCGTGCCGATGCTTTCTTGAGCGGCTCTATCAGTTCTTGAACTGAGAATGGCTTTGTTAGAAACGCGATGCATCCAGAGTCCAGCGCAGCCCTTGCGGACGGCAGGGTTGTCATTCCCGGTTATGTAAATGACCGGCACAGAATTTCCAGCCGCTTTCAGGCCATACCTCAACTCAACGCCCGACCCGTCCTCAAGGCTGATGTCTAAAACAACGCAACAAGCATCTTCGAAATCGACTTGTTCTTTAAATGCCTTCGCTGAGGAAACAGCAAGCTGTCGTACCCATTTGCGCGAAGCAGCCGCTTCACGCTCATAAGCATGCCGGGGTCGTCATCGACGACAAAGACGACATTTGGAGTTGTGCAAGTCATGAAATGGCGACGATGATGCTTTCAGTCGCGGCACACATAAGGCACGCGTAAGTGCGCAAATCGGAGCCGGGTTTATCCGGTTCAAGGCGCGAAAGGACCATCGGACACTCGCAGTCCTCACAGAACGGACGCTCGCTAGTGGGTTTTCCAAAAAACGAGGGAACCGAACGATTGAACATAACACGCTTCCCTGGTTGGGCGGGAGCGCGACACTCTCAGTCACCGATAGATGCCGGGACGGGGCGGTGATGTACCCATCATGTGCCTCGGGATTCCCGCGTTCTGATCAATATTGCTCACATCGTAGATTTTTATGGAGGTGGCTCACACCGCAGGCGGAACGCTTGCGGGTATTAAACATTGGCTCAATTGGAGGTGGCCGATTTCATGCTGAAAATCGCGACGCCTCTATCGGAGTACACCATGAACATCTTCTACATCATCGGCGTCATCGTCGTCGTTCTCTTTGTCGCAAGCCTTTTAGGGCTGCACGCTTGAACAAATCGGCACACGCTTTGCGTTTTACTGGGTGCAACTGAGTTTTCGCAGTCCGAATTGTCGCACTAAAAAAATGTGAACCATTGCGACTGCTCTCTCGTCTAACCGAGAGGGAGTGTCGCCGTGGATGAAAAGAGCGAACGAGAAGAGCTGCAGCGGCGGCTGGGACAGGCCAAGCGGATGGCTGCCGTCCCTAGCGACCCCGTTACCATGGATACCATGGAGCGCCTGCAAACGCTGGTGCAGCAGTTGGAAGAGCAGCTTCGGAAATCGAAGTAGGCACGCGCAAACCTTGGAACCAACCTAAAACGGTCGTGACGCCCTTGGCCGAATTGCACGGCGCATTGATCTTTATCGATCCGGGACAGCATCATCCGGCCTTGACACTTAGGGCAGCGTGGCCGTTGGATGGGAAGCGGGGATGGGTAGGAATGACTATGGGCTTCAGGCACGATGCTTCCCCTGCGTTGGGCGGGGGCGCGACACCCTCAGTCACCGGTAGGTGCCGATATGGGACGGTGATGGAACCAGCATGCTCTTCCGGTTCGCGGAGTCGGTGGTCAATATTGCTCACATCGGAAAAGTTCACTGAAGACGAAATCGCACACTCACCTCACAACGCATTCATCGCCGGACTTCCTGATCGATCAGCCTATGCGATGAATTTGATCTGAGTATGGAACGTTAAACTACACAGCATGTTGTCGCTGCACGGGAATGACCGTTGTGGTCGCCCAATCATCCCTCGGAGTGTCAGATGATCAAACGTAAACCGGCAACGGCGTCAAAGCACGCCCACAGCACGAAAATAGCCGCCCAACGGGCCAATCAGGCTGTAATTAGAAGCCCGAAAGACAGCCCCCTGCGCTCGGTTCCGGCAGGCTTTACTGAATCGCCCCCTGAGCGTCATAACGAACAAGAGGCTCCCCTTGTTGAGAAACCGGCGACAACCTTACAAGATGACTGCAAACAGACGATGACGGATAACGATTCAAAGAAAGGGTTTGTTTTTTCTTCAGCCACGGCAAACGTGCGGGCTTATCAAGCAAAGCTGCTGGAAATGGCACAAGCCAACATGCAATTGGCTTTTGAATTCGCCCAGAGGCTTGCGACGATTAGGTCGCCCGTTGAAATTATCAGCGTCATTGCAGAATTCACAAGCAAGCGGATCGCCATGTTACAGAAGTATTCGATAGAAATGGCTGAACTAAGTACCAAGCAGTGAAAAGCCTTAAGACCAGGGCTGCCTACTTGCCGATACAGACCCTTGATGATTTTCATTCCGCTCTCGGCGTCCGCTTGAGTCATGTGCGTTGCGTGACCGACGATCCTCGGTTTTAGTCTTCGGCTTTCTGTGGGCAACGGTGCATGTTTTATTTTGGTGTCTAGAACGACGAAATATTCGGTCGAGGACCTTGTTTCCGCAGCTGCGGCAACGCAAGCACCGAGGCGGAAATTGATGACACGATATTCTTCAAAAAGCGGAGCGGCGCGCTCCTAATAGGCACCCACGCGTTCTTTACCAACGCCGAACCTGCACTGGCGATCCGCCATTTGGTGCCTGCGATCTATGCGGCGTAACAATCGACGCGCGCTATGGAACAAGTGATCCGGATAGCAGTTGCCCAGCGACGAAGCCGGAGTTGACCTTTGATTTAGACGCCGCCGCCGGAGGTGCGAGTTTCACGACGGTGTATTTGAACCGACATAGGTTCTCAAAGCGAAATCATTGAGAGACTGCAAGATCAGGGAGGAATAAGCCATTGCGTGTCTTCATCCTCGCATTGTCGGTCTTGGGAATTCTCGTCAGTGCAAATTTTGCCAAAGCCGGTCCAAGCACGGCCAACCGCGACCTGTTGGCATCCGTCGATCCGGCGGCCTTTGCCCAAGAGGCAACTCAGGAAACCGAAGATCAGATAGGCCTCGACAAGGGAAAGCGTCGCGACGTGCAGCGCTGGCTAACCGGTCTCGGCTTCGATACCAAGGTCAGCGGTCGGTTCGACGAGTCGACCCGCGCCATCATCATTCGCTGGCAGGCCGTACGCGGCTATCCCAAAACTGGCTTCCTCAACACTGCGCAGTATCAGGCGGTACAGACCGAGTCAGTCTCAGCGGCGCACGCCAGCTTCAGCAGCAGCGACAAATCCGATGACGACCGTCCGGCCCGTCGTCGCGGCGGGGGTAGTGCTCACCATCACCGCAGCGGCGGCGGTCCTGGTGGACTGATTGGCGGCGTGGTTGGCGGACTGTTCGGGCGCAGGTGACCGACAAATTGTACGAAGCGTGAGTTCTCAAACTTCTTCGGTCTACGCGATCAGGAGTTCCTCGGGGCGCCGATGCGGGCTGCGACTTGATCGTATGACATAGATGCCCCCAATCGCCGACTGGGGCGGGCCAGTAGTTTTTTCGAAACCAATAGACCCGCCCCTGTACTCGCGCCCTCACTCCATTACTTGGTGCAAGTCTTGTCGGCCGTCAAAGCTGTTTCCGCTGATGCATGCGTCGGATGAGCGGCACCGATAACCTTCATGTTGCCACCAGCGGCAGGCTGGGCATTGACAACTTGACATTTCATCGTCGCGGTATCCTGAGCCACGTAGAACGAGGAAGCACCTGATGGCGGCGCTTGACCGACAGTTTTGTCCTGCGCGAACGAAGGTGCAGTGAATGCGAGAATAGCAGCTGTCGCTAAAAGAAAGTTCTTCATGGTGTCTACCAGTTGACGTGCGTCCGGTATTGGACAGGAGGCAAAGAGAGCCAGCCGATAAAGGTTCCAGCGATAATGGATTTGTTTTTTGTCGCCTCACCGAAGACTGCAGTCCTTTTGCTGAGTGGATTACTGCTACGATCCAATCCAACCGCAAGCTCGAATACGGCCTATTCGGGAATTGCGCGCCGCGTGATCAGGGGTGAGGTCTCAATCTGCGCTTTCTTGAATAGACGCGCATCACGCGATTAATCGCATTTGCGGGTCGGCTCGTGGAACCATTTGCTCATGAGCCTATTGGCTTCCTGACGCAATCCCTTTTGGAGAGACACCATGAAAAATCTCGCAATCTACCTAGCAGCCGGCGCAAGTGCGCTCTTCATGACTGCTGCTTCGGCTGCACCGCTTTCCGCTGATGTGTCAGTCGCACCGGAGAGCAACATTCAATACGTTCGCATGGTCTGCAATGAAAATGGCCGTTGCTGGCGCGAACGTAGTGAACGCCGTGTCATCATCCGTGAGCCCGATGATTCGTACGCATACGCCCCTCGTGAGCGTTATATCGAGCGCCGTGGCTATGAAGGTCGTGGCTATGAAGAACGTGGCGGTATCGGCTTCCGCGCTCCCGGCGTGAGCGTGGGCATCGGCACCGACCGCTATTGAAGAGGTCACGCGCAAAGGCCGTGGAGGATTCTGCGGCTTCTTGTGGTTACGCGCGGCTAAACAACCAGAAACCCTTCATGACCAGCGCAGCTGTTCGGGAATGATATCCAAATCGACCGCGTTTGTAGCGCCGCTATCTACGAGGAAATAGGGGATCGGCTGCGTATCGCCCTGACAAGCGAGCGCAGCCGATTGCCACAACGTATGATGATGTTGGTCGAAGAGCTTCGTGGCCGATTGCATCAGCCGTACTTCGCGCCAAAACCGAAATCGCAGTAAACTTATCGAATTTATGCAGACGGCAGCAGATCCTGCGTTTGTCAAAACGCCGAGGTGACGAAATGAATATGTCGAGTGAAGGCCTGTTGGTGATATTGTTTATTGGTCTCATCGCAGGCTGGTTGGCAGGTCAAATCGTACGTGGAACCGGCTTTGGGATCGTTGGTGACCTCCTTGTGGGGATTGTGGGCGCCTTTATAGGAAGTTGGTTATTGCCTCAGCTAGGCATCCATCTCGGTACGGGAGTGATCAGTGC
The DNA here is from genome assembly GCF_900129505.1 of Bradyrhizobium erythrophlei. Lineage (NCBI taxonomy): Bacteria > Pseudomonadati > Pseudomonadota > Alphaproteobacteria > Hyphomicrobiales > Nitrobacteraceae > Bradyrhizobium > Bradyrhizobium erythrophlei. The sequence goes on from NZ_LT670818.1 coordinate 5,756,297, forward strand.
AATCGTCAACGCTACCATCGGTGCGATATTGCTCCTCCTCGTGGTGCGACTCTTTCGAGGTGGTGGCGGGTGGGGAAGCAGGTGGAGCGGCGGCTGGGGTCGGCACTGGTGACGTAAACCCCCGGCTGGCCGGAATCGATCGGGGACGTGGAAAACTGGGGTCAACTTTGGCTGACCAATTGGGTCCGCGGTACCCATCGAGCTAATCGCTCCATGTCGTCTATTTGGCACTTTTCGCATCTATTGTGTGTCGCTCACCGTGCATACTGGGTATACAATCAGAACTATCTCCCGGCAGCGGTTGGGCACGCCCGAGACTGAGAGTTCGGTAGATTCCCGCCCCTACGAGGGGGGCCACCCATGTTCAGAAACATGTTCAGAAAGCAGTTCCCCAAGGTCCAGGATGCCTGGACACTTGCGCACGCTATCGTCGACACGGTTCGAGAACCTCTCATTGTGCTTGATCAGGAACTTCGTGTCGTTGCCGCGAGCCGATCTTTCTATCTGACGTTCAAAGTCAATGCCGCCGACACGCAGGGCAAACTTCTGTATGACCTCGGAGACGGTCAATGGGATATTCCGAAGCTTCGTTTGTTGCTTGGAAAAATCCTTCCCGAGCAGGGAGCCATGGAAGACTATGAAGTCGAGCACGATTTTCCGCGCATCGGCCAGCGCACGATGCTCCTGAATGCCCGTAAAATTTTCTCTGAGAAGGGCTCACACACCACAATCCTGCTTGGCATTGAAGACGTTACCCAAAAACGCGCACTGGAAAAAGAAAAAGATGATTTGATACGTCAGAAGGAGATGTTGCTGGAAGAGCTGGAACATCGTGTAGTCAACAGCTTGCAAATCATTGCCAGCATAATCATGCTGAAGGCAAGAGCAGTAGAGTCAGAAGAAACGCGCCGTCACCTAGAAGACGCTCACAACCGGGTCATCTCCGTTGCCACCGTTCAAAAGCACCTCCACGGCTCTGCTGCCAACTCGATTATCGAAATGGAGCCGTATCTTGCGACGCTCTGCAAGGCGCTGGCGCAATCGATGATTGGTGACAATCGGCCGATTTCGATCAAATTCAACGGTAAAGGGGGAAGTTGCAAAAGGCGAGATGCTGAGAGCATCGGTCTAATAGTCACCGAGCTCGTCATCAATTCTCTCAAGCACGCATTCAACGCATCAACAAAGGACGGCGAGATCAAGGTTTCCTACGACGTATCGGGCACCGATTGGCAGCTTGCGGTCTCTGACAACGGCTCCGGCAAACCTGACGGCGTGTTCGCTCAACCGAAAACCGGACTCGGTACCGGCGTTGTTAAAGCGTTGTCAAAGCAGCTTGATGCTCAAGTGCTGACCGTGAGCGGAGCGTTGGGGACAAAAGTTTCGATTACTCACGCCACTTTTGCAGCTGCGTAATTTAGCTTTTCATTCTCCGCCCACTTCCGAGCCCTGCATGCTCCCCGTTCAGCCTCGCTACCGTCCGACCGTCGGCCAACTGGCCAAAGCCCACACGTTCCGCTTTCTGACAATGATCGCGGCGTGGGCGCTGATCTTCGCCGCCTTCATCTACCATCCAGAGTGGATCCGCGGGTCGCTGCGCTTCTTGACGCACTCGATCGAAACCGTCGGCGATCAAGTGCCAGAACCTTGGGGCGCGCGGCTCGAGATCATGCTCCGAGAGCTGGGCGGAATTATCTGGCTTCAAATTGCGGTTGCAATCGTGGTGCTTCGGCTGATCATCTGGGTGCCGTTCCACCTTTGGCGATTGAGCCGAGATCGCAAGCATTACTGATTGCTGATCGGCGCGGCTCGGCGCGGGCCACGACCTCGCGGACGCATAGTTGAACAGCGTCAGCTCTTTCGATTTAGCGCCCAGAGTGAACATGCCGCAACAAGCGCAATTACTGCGCCTGCAATGGCGGTAACGGCAGCGATCTCTTGCATTATCAGCCCGGAAGGTGCCGCACATATCTGCACGATCCTTGTGTAGCTCGCGGGCCGGCAGATTCCATTAAATTCGGTTTTAGGACCACGGCTCTTCCATCCGCGGAGTCCAAGACACCGAGTCCCAAGCCGATTTGATGAAAAGCGATCGGCCGGCCGGCGCCTATTCGGAATCGACAATTGCAGACGTTCGATGTGGCATGTCGGTCGATATTGAATGTTGGATGCTGAATGCCGGCCTTAGTTCGCTTCACTACCTCGCAGACGCATCGCACGGCTACGCGGCTAAGGGTAGGCGATCTTCGCGGTGGGGAATGAAGGTCGGGTGGGATCCGGACAACGGCCACGCTCAACACGGCGCGGTTTGGGAGGCGACACTTTGCAAGAAAATGCAAAAGTCAGCCATCACGCCGCGAAAGGCAGCTGACGAAAATAAAGACGAGCGGCGGGCCCGGCCAGAAGTTGGATCGGCTCTAAACGGTCGCGGGCCAAGGGCGCGCAACGTTATCTTTCCCGCACCAGCTTGCGGCGGCCCCAATGGTGCTCTTTCCGATCGGGATGAAATAGGCGCTCGACGTCGCGATTGAGGGCTCGCATGACAGCTATCCGCGCGAACATGGTAGGTCCGCCGGACGTCGCGACCAGGATCAGCGCCTCCCGGCCTCAAATCCTAGCCGCATTGCCCGGGCGCGCCCAGCCCGTTTAGCTCTCATGCTTGTCGCGCATCCGCCATGTGGGCGGGGCATAGACATGATTTTCGGTGCCGCCGATATCGATCGTTTCGCCACAGAAGCACCGCGACCGGCCATCCGCCGATTGCGTCGGCATCCTGCAGCCCTTGTCCCACATGGCATATTTCCAAGAGGTCCAGGCGACCGAGCGGCGGTATTCGTCGAAATCGGTCTGCGAGCACTTCGGAAGATATTCGTTCCAGGCGGCTTCGAATTCAGTTCGTGCTGTTCGAAGGTTTGGGCCGTGCCGGCGACGTGGCGGCCATGGTGCGATGGCGGATAATGGCCGTAGTCCCAACGCCACTGGTCGACATCGACCGGGACGCCGGCGCGGATCGCGATCGTGCCCACGTGCACGTCGCCGTAATGGACGTGCCGGCAGTCTTGGCGTTCTCGATATCGGCGGCGGGTGAGAGCGAGCATGCGTGCAGCGCTACCAAGCATTATTCAGTTTGGGGGCGCTGTGCGTTTCGGCCAGCTGGCAAGGGCGCCCGGCGCCGATCGGCCTTTCAAGATCTGGTGGGGGTCAGTTTGATTGTGGCAGACTGACACATTGGAAAACGGGCGAGTCGGGGCGCATATTTGGATTAATTGGCGGCAGGGCGTCTTGAAGGAGGGGACCAATGTCTAAGTCGGACGATCTTAGAAAAGAAGCAAAGGAAGCCGGAAAGCGCGGCGACAAAACTAAATCGCTAAAAGAAGGCGCGCGCGAGCGTAAGCGCGAGAAGGCCCTAAACGATATGGCGGACAATGAGGATTGGCTAGACGGGAAACCGAAGCCGAAAGCTTCCAAGTGACACACCCCAAAGCGTTCTAGGGAACCCCCAACCAGTTCGCCAACTCTTGAGCCTGGGTAGCAGTGTAGAGCACCCTGATAACGAAGAGCGCGGGCTCAGGTCCGCGCCTCAGTTGTTTGGTGGCCTGTCGTGCTTTGCAAAGAACAACCCGCGCAGGTCAGTCGCATTACGCAAAATGCCGGCTTTCTTCAAAGCCTCCGATCTCTCTTGCCCTGGCGGCATCAAACGAGCCTTTTCGAGAGCCTCGATAGCTCTAGCGTCCCAACTTATGGCGTCGTTGGAGGGCTGATCTTTTTTCACGGGAGGCGCCCTATTCCGGAGAACAAAGCGGGTGTCTCATCCGCAAGGCGACGGCACTTGATGATCTGACCTTGAACCCCGATAAGGTGGTCTAAAACGTTCATTGGTGGGCTCCATCGTCAGGCGGGAGCGCAACATTTACGCTGGCGCCGACCGTCGGATCATTGGTGTTTGTGCCGCGCGCCGCTGGCGACCACTTCGAGGCGGACTTTTTGTTCCAACAGTCTTGGGAGTGCTCGACGCAATTGGTAGATTGAAGCGAGAGGCCCATCGCTGCTCGAAGCGCCTTTGAGGGTGAATTGGAATAATACTCATTGGGCTGAAGCTCCCGCTCCGGATCGCCCCAACACCAAATGAACTCAAGGGCTAAAAGGTCCCCCGCATCACGCCGATGTGCGGATCCCAACCTTTCGGTGGCCGCGCACTTGAGTCAGTTTTACGGAGTTCCGGTCCGGGACCGAACCCACAAACAAGCCAAACGCTCATATTGTCCCGGGCGATGTCGATGACCGACGAGTGGAACGAAACACTGCGGTGCCCCAAGTGCGGCAACACGGGGATGGCTAGTCTGTCCCAGGGCGACGACGCCGACATTCCAGCGGTTCAAAGCGTTCCGGATGGCTTCAAGGTCGTCGCCACCTTATACGGTCCCGATTTCCATTGCACGACGTGTAACATCCCGGTGGTGCCATAGGTCGCCTCAGTTGGCGGCCGTACCCGGCAGCAGCTTGATCGGTCCCGTCATCGGTGCCGAGCAGTCGCGCGACAGGCCGTCGGTCAGCGCCGCGGCGATATCCTCCAGCGGCGGATTGTGCTGACTGGCCAGAATCGTCGAGCCCGTGGTCGCGAGGTAACCCGACCCTGATTCCGTTCAAATTGGTCTCATGCCCGACCGCCGCCACCGGCCTACACGATGCTCGGGCACTGGATCCCCCGCGATATCACAGCGGGTTTGGATTTCGGTAGCGATCTCCTCCGAAACGTCATCCGACCAATGTTCAAGCGTGTTGAAAGCGATTACGCGAACCGGGTCGTTAAATTGCCCAGTCAAGAAGTCATTGATGATGGCTTCGACGTCCGCGCGCTCGACCTCGGTTTCGCGGTAGACACGGCCAGTGCGAAAGCGATCAACCACTAGGTAAACGGTTTGATCCGCGCCATAGGGCACCATTCTTGGAGACCAGCCAGAACTCGGCATAACGCGCACTCCGCAACAAAAACCGAACAGGGTTCCAATTCCGCGCCGAGCATATCGTTCCGGTCAAAAAAGTAAGGCCCCGAATCGCTCCGGGGCCTCGTGACTGCTGCTGACGTACATCTGGCCAGGCGCGGCTGGCGGTGCCTTGCCACTTAGTTGTCGACAAAAATTGATGCCGGACCTCGACGATGGGCGGCGCAGGCCGATCATATCGTTTCAGCCGCGTTCGGACTTTCTCGCGGGGCCTCCCACAATCAGCCGATAGTTCGGGATCCAAGCCGTATTCCAGCTCTCCAAAGTCGCCTCGCAGACAGCGCATTCAAAGCTGCTCATCTGCCGATTAGGTGCCATCACCTGTGTTCGGCGATAGATCGCCCCACAACTGCATGACCGATGGCCCGTCTCTGACATGCTGGTTCGGCTAATATCGACGCGCAAGCATTCGCTTCAATTCGGACGCGGCGTAGTCCTCCCGCTCCCTTTTGAAGCGCTGCTGATGCGCCTTGAAGCGGGCAACACGACGCGCGATCTCCTCGCGCTCCGATCCCGTCCAATTCATCGATGGCAGGCGGTTGGGTTCGACGACGGTACGTGGCACCAACGGTTCAACGCGAACGCTCTTCGCAAACGCCATCGTCTCTTCGACGAGCGCATCGAGATTGGCTTTCCAATCGAGCATGGCAATTTCCCCCAAAACCCGACTCTACCGGCACAAGTCGAATGTTGCCATGCGGCAAGTTAGAGGTGTGGATAACTTTGGAGACCCGACGGCGGCGACAGCCGAGCGCATGCAGCGCGGCTCGTTGGGCGTTCGGCGTGCCCACCCTACCTCCTCCGACTGGCACATCAACGCGGGGGGCGGCGGCTCGCGCCAAGGCTTGGCGACAGCGCCATTGGTGGCTGGTCGCTAGGAACTTTCAGGGCGGCTCATAGGTCTTGGGCCAATGGCCAACAGGCCGAACAAAGCTCGGTTGCCCTGATATCTGGCCTCAGCGCGACTCTTTGCCTGGCCCTGCATTACGCACACGCCGTCCCTCTGGTACACTTGCCACTCCCAATCGGCGGGGCGGTGCTCAATGATGACAACCTCGAACATTCAAAAAGCATATCGCCACCCCCAAAACATGCCATTGAGATGGATCAAACACGTTTACCCAAGGCTGCGAGGCCCCCGGGGTCCGAAGTTGGGGACATGGCGGACATGGCCGGTCGGGTCGGCGACTTCGCCTTTTGAACCGATTCGGACATCCGGGGGGCAACAACTTTGCTTGGGAAGTTTGCAGATCATGTGTTTCCGGGAAGGCTGTTCTCTAAATTTTACAAAACCGACGGAACCATTCGCTCCGGCGCGAATATGCATTTACCCGGATAGTGTTCGGAGGGACTCCTTTAGCCGTGGTCCCCGGGAAGAAGAGGCTTCGATAGCCGCGGTTCTCGCGCGATCGATCAGCTAAGCTGGGAGCTACCGGGGAGACGCCGTGTTCAATAGAAATGACGAGACGGGCGCGCGGATTGGCGCGCTGCAAAGCGCGATTTTCAACAGTGCCAACTTTTCCAGCATCGCCACCGACGCGAAGGGCGTTATTCAGATCTTCAACGTCGGTGCGGAGCGGATGCTTGGCTATACGGCCGCCGAGGTGATGAACAAGATCACACCGGCCGACATTTCCGATCCGCAGGAGCTGATCGCGCGCGCCAAAGCGCTGAGCGTCGAACTTGGAACCTCGATCACGCCGGGCTTCGAGGCCCTGGTGTTCAAGGCCTCGCGCGGGATCGAGGACATCTACGAGCTGACCTATATCCGCAAGGATGGCAGCCGGTTTCCGGCGGTTGTGTCCGTTACGGCCTTGCGCGACGCGCAGGACGTCATCATCGGCTATCTGCTGATCGGCACCGAGCTCAAGGCGGGAGCCCTGCAGAGCGCAATCTTCAACAGCGCTAACTTTTCGAGCATTGCCACCGACGCGAAGGGGGTCATTCAGATCTTCAACGTCGGCGCCGAGCGGATGCTTGGCTTTACAGCCGCCGAGGTGATGAACAAGATCACGCCAGCCGACATTTCCGATCCGCAGGAGCTGATCGCGCGCGCCAAAGCGCTGAGCGTCGAGCTCGCAACCCCGATCACGCCGGGCTTCGAAGCCCTGGTGTTCAAGGCCTCGCGCGGGATCGAGGACATCTACGAGCTGACCTATATCCGCAAGGATGGCAGCCGATTCCCGGCGGTAGTGTCGGTCACGGCGCTGCGCGACGCGCAGGACGTTATCATTGGCTATCTGCTCATTGGTACCGACAACACTGCGCGCAAGCTGGTCGAAGAAGAGCAGAAAAAGTCCGATCAACGCTTGCGCGACCAACAATTCTACACCCGCTCGCTGATCGAATCCAACATCGATGCGATCATGACCACCGATCCCTCCGGCATCATCACCGACGTCAACAAGCAGATGGAGGCACTTACCGGCTGTACGCGCGACGAGTTGATTGGTGCCCCGTTCAAGGGTTACTTCACTGATCCGGAGCGAGCCGAGGCGGCGATCAAGCGCGTGCTGAGCGAAAAGTCTGTCACCGATTACGAGCTGACGGCGCGCGCCCGCGACGGCAAGCAGACGGTGGTGTCCTACAATGCGACCACCTTTTACGACCGGAACCGGACACTGCAGGGCGTCTTCGCAGCGGCGCGCGACGTCACGGAGCGCAAGCGAGTGGAGGCGGAATTGCAGCAGGCAAAGGCCGCTGCCGAGAGCGCGAGCCGGACCAAATCGGATTTTCTGGCGAGCATGAGTCATGAAATCCGAACGCCGATGAATGCCATCATGGGCATTTCGGACCTTCTCGCGAAGACCTCTCTCACCCCGGAGCAAGACAAGTATGTGCAGATCTTTCGCCGCGCCGGCGACAACCTGCTGAATCTCATCAACGACATCCTCGATCTCTCCAAGGTCGAAGCATCGCAGCTGGAGTTGGAGCGGACCGGGTTTTCCTTGAATGATCTTCTGGAGAAAGTGACGGAGATGGTGGCGGCCCGGGCCCATGAAAAAGGATTGGCCATGGTGTATGAGATCGCGCCGAATGTGCCCAACGACCTGGTCGGCGACCCGACACGGCTGCGTCAGGTGTTGCTCAATTTGCTTGGCAACGCGATCAAGTTCACGCAATCGGGCGAAGTGACCCTGCGAGTTGCACCAGATGCGAATCCCTCCGTCCCGACCGCATTGCGGTTCACAGTATCGGACACCGGCATCGGTATTCCCCGCGAGAAATTGGGCCAGGTGTTTGAACGCTTCACACAAGCCGACTCATCCACCACGCGCAGGTTCGGCGGCTCGGGGCTGGGGCTCACGATTTCGAAGCGCCTGGTGGAATTGATGGGTGGGCGCATCTGGGTCGAAAGTGAAGTCGGGAAAGGCAGCGTGTTTGCTTTCGCCGTACCATTCGAGATCTCGGCTACGGTCAATCGGCCGGCGGCCCTTACGGTCGGCACGGATCCTGAGGTGCCGCTGCCGGCGCTACGAATTCTTCTGGCGGAGGACTCGCCGGACAACTGCATCATCACGATGGCCTATCTCGAGGACACGCCGTACCGGGTTGAAATCGCCGAGACTGGGGCCATCGCCTGCAAAATGTTTGAACTCGGTCATTACGACCTTGTCCTGATGGATCGACAGATGCCCGTCATGGATGGCTTGACCGCGACGCAGACGATTCGAGCGTGGGAGCAGGCGAACGATCGGCCGCCCACACCGATCGTTGCACTAACGGCCTCCGCCTTGAAGGGCGATCGAGAAATGTGTCTGGTGGCCGGGTGCACGGCTTTTTTGACGAAACCAATCAAACAAGAGGTGTTGCTGCAAGCGATCAGGGAGCATTCCATCGTCGCTCCTTCGTCATCAAAAGAAGAAAGCAGCCGGATGGACCTGATCCGTTTGCGGGTCAAATCCAAATCCGCAAACCGCATCCCCGCGTATCTGCAGAACTGCAGGCGGAATGTCATCGTGATGTCGGACGCCTTGGATCGAGTTGACTTTGAGACCGTGACGAGTCTGGGGCACCAGATGATGGGCTCCGGGGGCATGTTTGGATTCCAGGCCATCACTGACATCGGTGGCGCCATTGAGCTGGCAGCGGGGAGCGCCGACACCGATGCATCGCGCAAGTGGTTGGGCGCATTGTCCATCTATCTGGATGGTGTTGAGACCATTTCCAACTAGCCTGCACTCAATCCCAAAAACCAATCCGGCCGATGCAAAAGATTGAGACATAAATGCCGATATTGGATCAAAGGAGTATTTCGGTTTAAACGATGCCGCTCGTGCCGCTTCGTCTGACGCGGGTCACTCACGTTGTCCAGAGTGCGACTGGATTGAGGTTTGGTTACTTCCGTTGTTGGCACCGAACGGATATGCCGATCCTGTTGAGCGATGTCCGTTGTTAGGGCCAAAGCGGAAAACATATGCTCAGCGCGAGAATTTCGCCTTTTGACGCGCAAAGCGGCCATTGAGATGTGATGTCGTCGACCGATCGCTCTCGGAACCGACTAGGAGGGCCGCCGGCCCGTGAGTTCGCGAGCCCCTTCGTTCACGACTTCGTTAGTCGAGAATAGGACGTTCGACCCGGACGCCGCCCTCAGAAAGTTCTTCCAAATTTTCTGCCGGTGAGAAGGGCCGCGTTGCTATTTCGTGCGCTGACTTGTCTGGAGAGCCGCTCGGGCCAAGATTCTAGTTCTAAGACTTTGGAATTCGGAGATCACCATGGGCCTGCAGCAGTCAAACATCGAAGCGCTTCCGTTCGTGACAGCCGAGCTAAACTATCTGGCTCCAACATTGGGCAGACCGCGAACCTATGCATTCGATCCCCCGGCGGGCGAACCTAAGACTACGGCCTTGCCGGATCCACGCCAGGTCCCCATTTTCGATGCGCGTTTGATTGCCGAAAATATTTCACTGGACCGTGAAGGTTTCGCGCTGGTTCGTCACCCGACCAGGGTGAGGGACTTCTACGACGATAAAGAGGTTAGGGACGTCTACTATCCCGCCGCAGAAGCATTCCTCAAGGCGACGCTCAAGGCCGACCGCGTTTTTATTTTTGACCACACCGTGCGGAAGAGGGTCGAAGGTGCGGCGGATGTACGTGGCGGCGGTCCACGGCAACCCGCGACGCGTGTCCATGTCGATCAGACCGATGTCTCTGGTGCAAACCGAGTGCGCGAGCATTTGCCTGAAGAAGCCGACGAACTCCTGAAGGGACGCGTGCAGGTCATCAACCTTTGGCGGCCGATCCGTGGACCGTTACGCGATGCGCCGCTGGCCATGTGCGACGGGCAGACCGTAGCACCGGGTGATCTCGTCGCTTCCGACCTGATCTATCCCAGCCGAAAGGGGGAAACCTATTCGGTGAAGTACAACCCCAACCATCGCTGGTTCTATGTTCCGGAAATGACAGCGGACGAAGCGCTGCTGCTGAAGTGTTACGATTCGGCAACCGACGGACGGACGCGATTTGGGCCGCATACAGCGTTCGTCGATCCGACAACGCCGGCCGACGCGGCGCTGCGTGAGAGCATCGAACTGCGGACGCTGGTGTTTCACAAATCTTGATATTTGCTACGGGTCGGGACGTTCGGCCATGATCATATGGCCGGCGTCAGGCAAACCTCCTCGACGAAATCCTGATCCAAGCGGCGCGTCGACCGGTTGAGACCAACACCAATCTCGGACATTTCTCGCTAGTTGAAACCCGTGTTTGGACGCATACAGCGTGCACCTGAAGCGCCCGTGAACTGGTCCGGAGTTCAGGCTGGCGGCGTGCTGAATGACGCGACCGCTTTATCAAGTTCAAATGAAAAACCGGGCAATCGCTCCGGGAGGGGCCAAGTTGGTCCATGCCTAACTGATGAGGCCCATAGGCCGCTCCCGGAACGCCGTTCGTGTGTTAGCCGCTACGCTAGTGCCCGAACATTGCAGTAGCGGTCACTGCGGCGAGCCTTTGCAGGTGGAGCCATGGTATCTCCTCTGCTAGAGGCCAACGCAATTGTTGGCCTGAATTCAAGGTGTGTCGCGCTTTCCAATCTGTCAAGGCTGGCTGGCGAGGTAGGCGGGCGGACTCCGTGAAGCGGTCGCAAGAAGTTGGGACTGGTTTTGATTACGTTGTGCTCAACGATATCCCATGCTTGGCTGCCATGACGCTCGTTGCGCCCGGGGTTCTCTTTAATGATTTTGCTATTTTGGCGACGCCAGCTTTGGCTTTTGCCATCGTCTTCAACGTACGCAAATCTTCTTTCGACCACGCGCGACGAACTACTTTTTTCTTCTTGGCCATCTTAGCTCCTGTTGTGGGAGCGGCCCTATAGCACACCGATTCAATTTAGCAACATGTACACCGCGCGGCGAGCCCGCGTTGGCCGCGTAACGGTTTCACTGGCAAGGCGGATGTACGCTTGCCAATGAAGACGGCCCGGCGTTACCTACATGACGTAGGGCCACGTTACTGCATCACGAACGGCGCGGGCTTCGTGGATTTGTTTGGCTGTTACACCTATTTCACCCGGGTCAGCGTTTTCCGTTTTGGAATAAGCTTGATTATCAGCCTGTCTTCTTATCTCCCCACGCTCCTGTGCCGCGTCGTATGCCGACGCCGGGCCGGTGGTCAAAGCCGCTGCTAATCATGTTGTCCGCGTTTGCTTGTCCCTTTGTAAGTTTCATTATACCCGTACGGATAGGGAAAGTTGCACGGAGCCGGGCTATACATAGGGCCGCGATCAAACCCGTAGCAGCCGACTATCGGACCAGTAATCGAACCAAACGCCACGAACGGTGGTGGCAAATAGGTAGCTGACGGCGGCGGTCCGATCCGCCCGGCCAAGGGAGTTCCTTCAGGGCTGTTCCGGTTCGACCGAAAAATCGACAGTAGCAACGAGCGTGTCCGCTGGTGTCGACGGAAGTTTTGCATTCGTCGCAACAGCTTTCACCCTGAATTTCGCCGGCTTGGCACCGTCGGGGATATTCCACGTTATCGAAACGTCGAAAGAGAAGGGGTCCGACTTCGATCCGGGCGTGTCGGGCAATGTTGCTACAAAGAACATTGCCGCTTCGTTCCAGACATCCAACGGCGGAAATGTTTCAGAAGTCCGAGTAATGAACGGCATGGGTACAGTGGTCGAAGGTTGCAGATTATATATCGTATTGCCGAGATTGAGCCTTCTGGAAGCGAACTGCGGTTTTAGGGGCTTAAGCCGGTCCGACGCGGCCAATACGGCCGCTTCGTCGTGCGGACGCGCCGACCACTTAACATTCACATCTTGGGCGTTAATCGAACTGCGGTTAACGATTGGAAAGACGGGCAACTTCCAATTGCCCGGCGGAAGGGCTTCATTTTCGCCGCGGAACGTCATCAGGGTAAATCCGTCCGCTTTAAATTCGATGACCGAGCGCTGGACGGGATTTTGCATTTCTAGTTGGGGCTGAAGGATATTCGCGCTGACATATTGCTGAAGCTGCAACGTAAAAGTGAGCAACAGAAAAACGTTCCCCACAAATCCAAGCCAGATTGCCGGAAGCTTATCGCCGCCGTACCATGCACCGGTCGCGATGGTACCCAAGACAACGCTCGCGATCAGCGGAAGCCAATATATCGCGAACTCAATGGACTTGTTCATCACGGCTTAATTCCCCGTCCACTTCGACCGGATGACCCGCGGCGCGGCCGGCGCCGCGACCGTCGGACGTTCGGCAACAACGGCTTGCCGTTCCGCCTCACGATCAAGGTCTAGCCCATACGACCTTAAGCCGTGCAGCGCGGCAAGGGCATAATCCCTGCAATCCAAAGCTTCATTTCGGGTATGCGCCGCCGGAACGTAGCTTCAATAGGAGCCGCTGACCATCCCGGCCGCGACGCACCGGCGCATGGCATTTGGAGCCCACCGGGACTAGCCTCCGGTCATGGAATTGTTCGTGTGGCTTAAGGGCTGGCTTGTGCCCGCGCTGCATTGGTTGGAAGCGCATCCGGGCTCGGCGAATTGGTTTGAAGCGATCGGCAGCATCGCCGCGATCGTCTTCGTCGGCCTGTTCGCCCTCTCACAGGCACGTCGGGCAAGATCGCACGATGACCTTGATCGGATCAGACGGGCGCAAGGATTAGCGCTGATCCTCGTTCCTGTGCTGCGAGAGTTTAAACCGAAGATCGAAGCAGCGATCATCCAAGAAAGCAAACTCGAACCGCCGGATGAGGTCTTGCACCTGCTGGATCAGCTTTACGTTTTAGGCGTAGCCGGTGGCTTCGTCCTGCAGATGGTCGCCATCCTTCAGGCCCACCAGCGGGCCCTAGCACCGCCGAATGACGAAAATAGCGACGCGCGATCCTCTTACAATTCAATGGCGAGGCAGCGGTTGGGCGATGCGCTTCGATACTGCAGCGATGCAATCGACGCATTGTTGAAGCTGACGCGGGCCCGAACGGTCTGATGTCTCCATGCACCGGTTCCGGAATTAACCCGGAGGGCTGGCATCAATGTTAACACGCGAGTTTCGTTGCGGGCAAAAACGAAAGCGCTAGTCTTGTGTCACCGGGCAATTTCCCTCGTCCGGGTCTCCCAGTGCAAGGCCGACGGGCGATCATATTCCGCTCGCGGCCTTGTTCTCTGACTGAGCCGAAAGATGTCAGCCGATCGCGCCAAAACCCAAAAGCTGCTTGGTCTAAGTCCTCAGCCCGAGTGGGCCGAAACATGGCATCTTTGGAAGGTGTTGATCCCGCGGCGCTCGATTACAGGCCGGATGGTCTATGGCCAGGTATGGCGCCGACATGATGGTCGCCGCTGGATTTACAAGAAATTCGTTGAGTATGCGGACGATCGGGTTGGATCAACATCGCGTGCGAGCGGCGATCGATAGGCGGAACGGTGGCGTAGGCATTCGCTTGGAAGGTGAACGTCTCGCACGATCCGGAAATGCAAGATGGTCTGGCACGAAGGTGACTTCGCCGGCGTCCAATTCGGCAATTGACGCTTCCTACTTCAGGAGCCAGATGATTGCGAGAGCCATCGGTAAGCCCAGGACGAAAGCCCCGGCAATCGCCATCGTGAATTCGGTGAGCAAATTCGGTTCGGCGCGCAACCTACTTACGGACATTTTTCACTCCACAGAAGCAAAAACCGTCGACAGGACGACGCGGTGACGGCCTTTAGCGCATACCCCCAGCAGTGCAGGTTGCCCGGACATGGTTAACGAATGGTTAACGGACTGATTTGAGAGTGCTCCTCATGAAGCTAATTCAGTAGCCAGCCTTCTGCGTTGGCGGCCGCTCGAAAAGTTCGCCAAGCCCGAGTTTCGCAATCCTCCGATGCGGCGGCAAAGCTAATCGCCTGCTTTGCCGCCTGCCAATGCGGCTTATTCAAATAGGAGAGCCGCATATGCATCATGAAGGAATAAGCATCATCGGCACTCTTGATCTGCTTGGCGCTGGATACTGGCTTCAATTTTACCGCGGTGAACGGCATGTTTCGGCCTGACGGTCTGAGGCTATCCGACAACATCGTAGAACATCTTGACGGGACTGGGGCCTCAATCTGTCACCGTTTTGCACAGGCTGGAACATTGTCGGAACCCAAGCTCATTGCGATCATGAGCTGAGATACGATCTGATTTCCGGGAGTTTTGCCGATGATCGAAGAGAGGTTTGATAGTCGAACAATCGCAAATATGAACGTTGCGCTCGAACGAGTTTGTCGGAGACGGGCGGACGGCGCGGATCACAAAGTCCGCAAATTGATTGCCCAGCGGATCATCCAGTGCGCTAAACGGGGTGCAAAAACTTTAGGCGCACTTACAAAGGCGGGTGAACGCTTTTGTAGTTGGAAGAAATAACTTGTAGGTCAGCCTATCCGGTCCTTGTTGCGAGGCCGGGTATGAAATTCAAGGCTGCCCAGCATCTGCGCGGCAAGTCCCGCTTTTCGCTTCTGCGAGGACGTCGTGTCGCTTTCCCTCGGCAACGAGTTGCTGACGTAGTCTGCGCCAATAGAAGCCATCTCTTTGAATGGCAGACTTGATCTCGTCGCTTACAGTTACAGTTGCTTTCTTCTTCCGCCACCGCCCTGCGCTCTCGATGACAGGGATCGGTTGCCCTCTCGCGATCACCAATAGGCGATCACGCTTCTCGTTGAGATAAACGTTGAACATGCAGCCTCCCTCAGCCCGCACCAAACATATCGCTTTCTCGCGGAAAGGGAGTTACTAAAATGCAACAACTAGCGCTGGATGTGAGAATGAAACGCGAAGCGCGTACTTTCGCTGGGCTAGTTGACTACCGGGATGCTTAATTCGCAACGGACGGGCGGTGCACGGATGTTGGCGAAGCATTGTTGGTGCCGCAGCCTGCAGGGGCTATAGTACTACTACCGCGCCGAAGAGGTTTGCGTGCGCCATGGTGCAAGAGCGGCCAAGTCGGGTCGAACGCAGATTGTCGGCTATATTGGCCGGCGACGTGGCTGGCTACTCGCGGCTCATGCACAATGACGAAGAGGCTACGCATGCCAAACTGAGCGCACTCCTACTGGAGGCGGTCAACCCAGCAATCGCCGAACACGGCGGCCGCATCGTGAAGAACACGGGGGACGGGTTCTTGGCCGAGTTTCCGAGTGCGGTCGAGGCCGTTCGGGCTGCCATGCAGTTTCAGGCCCGCGTCAACGAGATTACAATCGGCGATGCGGAAGACCGGCGCATTGCTTTCCGTGTGGGCATCAATATCGGTGACGTAATTGTTGAACCGCATGACATCTTTGGGGATGGGGTGAATATTGCGGCACGGCTTGAGAGCATCGCAGAACCCGGCGGTATCTGCATCTCGTCTTCTGCCCACGATCATGTTCAAGGCAAGGTCGGGGTTGAGTTTGCCGATATGGGCGAGCAGAAGCTAAAAAACATCCCCCGTCCGGTCCGGGCCTATGCCGTGGTCGGGGAAAAACCGGGCGAAGCTACCCACGCTGAACGCGGAAGGTCGGGTGCGCCTTCAGCACCTCGTCTTTCTATTGTTGTGCTGCCTTTCGCCAATCTCAGCGGTGATCCGGAGCAAGACTACTTCGTCGATGGAGTGACCGAGAGCCTGACCACGGACTTGTCCCGGATCAGCAGCTCGTTCGTCATCGGCCGACACACCGCATTCACGTACAAAGCCAAGGCGGTCGATCTCAAGCAGATCGGCCACGAGTTGAACGTTTGCTACATTCTCGAAGGGTCGGTGCAGCGGAGCGGCAATCGACTTCGCATAAACGTTCAGCTCGTAGACGCAGAAACCGGCACGCATTTATGGGCCGAACGTTTTGACAAGCTTTTCGCCGATTTGTTCGATGTACAGGACGAGATTGTATCAAGGCTTGCCAACACGCTAGATGCTCAGCTCACTGATGAGGAGGCGAGGCGATCCGAACGATCACTTCATCCCAGTTCAATGGACTTGTATTTCCAAGGTAGAGCTTCGTGGAACAAGGGGTGGACGCCCGAAACCATGGCACAAGCGCGCGGCTTTTTTGAACGAGCGCTAGCGCTCGATCCCGGAAATATCGAGGCGATGGTCGGCACGGCGGTTGTCGATACGGTCGTTGGAACGAACTTCTTCACCGACGACCGGGCCGCGTATCTCGCCGCGGCCGAAGCAACGGTGGTGAAGGCGCTATCGCACGCGCCGTATCATGCCTTCGCCCACTTGGTCTTGGGGGCCGTGCAAATTGCTACGAACCGCGCGGTCGATGGTATTGCTGAGTGCGAGAGAGCCTTAGCGCTGGACCGTAATTTAGCTGAGGCGCACGCGCAAATCGGCTTCGCTAAGTATGTTATGGGCCGCGGCGCCGAGACTGAGGCGCATATCAACGAAGCATTTCGCCTTTCGCCTCGCGATGTCTCCGCTTACCGCTGGATGTCGATGGTCGGCTTCGCCAAGATGCAGCTTTCGGAGGATGCTGAAGCGGTCGGCTGGTTCCACCGCAGCATCGAAGCGAACCGAAATCATCCATTCGCGCATTTCTGGCTCGCCGCTGCGTTAGCGCTGCTTGGCTCGCTGGATCGGGCGAGCGCCGCTGCAAAGGCAGGGCTTGCTATTCTTCCAAGCTTTACCATCCGCCGCTTCCGCGACGGCGCACAGAGTGACAATCCAACCTTCCTCGCCAAACGCGAGCGCGCCTATCAGGGCATGCGTATGGCCGGGATACCGGAGGGGTGAGCGGTCCTTTGACCGTGGCAGGCGGCTTTTGCTAGGAGCGGCCCGCAACGTCAATGCCCTCATTCTCTGTTCGTCGCGCGGGAGGGCGTTCTACCTTTGCACCTTGCTAAAGGCCATTTAGGTGCGGCCCGTTTGGCCTAGCCCGCCTAGCCGCCTGGCCGCGGAGCCGCTTGGCGTGCGATCTGTCCCAGATTGATGTCTGTTATTGGGGTGAACCCGGACGTGACGCGAACATGCCAGTTTGTCTCAGTTTGACCCTTATCGGAAGTCGGCCCCGAGGAATGGTGCGGCTGGGCATGTCCGATTCCGGTCATCCACGCGGTGCCAGATATCAGACAGTCATCGAACCGGCGGACCGGACTCCTCGCGGTCGAAGGACCGATTCGAGACGACATATTCGATCTCACCGCGCGTCACGCCGATATCCGTGAGCTCCCAGTCGTTCAGGCGGTACAACTCGGCGCGTTCCCCCTGTCGTTTGCGCCGTTCTTTGCGCCGTTCCTGAAACGCATCCCAATATCTCTTGAAGAAGCTGGAGACACGCCGCGTCGATGCGGCCGTCTGTTCCAACCCTGTCGCACTATATGTCGTGCTCATCGCGGCATCTCCTGAATGGTGTTTCCACCGACACGAGGGTGCCAAGACAGCGGCGCGCGCGCTTGACATTCGGCTTACATTTTCCTTACCGGCGGCTTATTCTTGGTGCTGCAGCCGTTGCTGGAGCCCCGATGATCGGAGGCCGCCTGAGGGATTGGCAGCTTGCGCTATCTCTTCGAGGAGTATGCATTCGACACCGACCGGCGCGAGCTGCATCGCGGGGCGGACGTCGTCTCCGTCGCGCCACAGGTATTCGACCTGCTCGACTACCTGATCCGCAACAGGGAGCGCGTCGTCAGCAAAGACAACCTCATCAACGCCATTTGGAACGGGCGCAGCGTGTCCGATGCAGCGCTGACCACACGCCTCAATGTCGCCCGGAGTGCAATCGGCGATTCCGGCGAGGAGCAGCGCCTCATCAAGACCTTGCCGCGCAAGGGCGTTCGTTTCGTTGGACAAGTGCGGGAAGCGCAGGGACCTGCAGGCCCGGCAACGGCTGACAACGCGATAGAACCGCCGAGGCCGGCCCTCACGCTGCCCGATAAACCCTCGATCGCCATTCTCCCCTTCACCAACCTGAGCTCCGATCCGGAGCAGGAATATTTCGCGGACGGAATGGTCGAGGACATCATCACGGCGCTGTCCAGGTTCAAGGCGCTGTTCGTCATCGCCCGCAATTCGAGCTTCACCTACAAGGGGCGCGCCGTCGACGTGAAGCAGGTCGGGCGAGAGCTAGGGGTGCGTTACGTGCTGGAAGGGAGCGTTCGCAAGGCGGCAAACCGGGTGCGCATCACGGGACAGCTCGTCGATACCGCCACTGGGGCACATCTTTGGGCAGACCGGTTTGATGGTGGGCTCGGCGACATCTTCGATCTGCAGGACCAGGTCACTGAGAGCGTTGTCGGGGCGATCGGGCCGGTGGTGGAGAAGGCCGAGATCGAGCGTGCCAAGCGCAAGCCGACCGAGAGTCTCGACGCCTATGCCCTCAATTTACGCGGTTTGGCCGCGTTCTATCAGCTTGGCAACCGGCAAGCGAACGACGAGGCATTGCGCCTGTTTAACAGCGCAATCGCACTCGACCCAGATTTTGCGTCCGCCTACGGCCGTGCTGCCTTTTGCCACGCCTATGCGAAGACCAATGGCTGGATTTCAGTCACCCCGAACGAGATTGCCGAAGTGGCGAGGCTCGCTCAGCGGGCGGTGGAGTTGGGCAAGGATGACGCGATCGTGCTCACCGCCAGCGCATGGGCGCTAGCTTATGTTGTTCACGATCTCGAGGCAGGTGCCGCCTTAATCGATCGCGCGCTTGTGCTCAATTCCAATTTGGCCGAGGCATGGTTTCGCGGCGGCTGGATGAAAATCTGGCTTGGCGAGCCGGAACCGGCGATCGAGCGCTTCGCGCGTGCCATGCGCCTGAGCCCACTTGATCCGTGGGTGACAGG
This sequence comes from Bradyrhizobium erythrophlei, assembly GCF_900129505.1. Taxonomy (NCBI): domain Bacteria; kingdom Pseudomonadati; phylum Pseudomonadota; class Alphaproteobacteria; order Hyphomicrobiales; family Nitrobacteraceae; genus Bradyrhizobium; species Bradyrhizobium erythrophlei. The sequence goes on from NZ_LT670818.1 coordinate 5,775,507, forward strand.
TATGCGAAACGGGACCGCGAATTCATATTTCTTCCTGGGCCGCTATGACGAGGCGGCATCGTGGGCGGCAATGGCATTGCAGGACAATCCGGACCATCAACCTGGATTACGCATCGCCGCCGCAAGCAACGCAATGGCCGGACGGCCGGAGCAAGCACACAAGGCAGTGGCTCGGATGCGGCAACTCAATCCCGCGCTACGTGTTTCCACTCTTAAGGACGTGGTGGGCCCTTTTAGGCGCGCCGAAGACCTCTCGCGATTGGAAGAAGGATTGCGGCAAGCCGGGCTGCCCGAATGACGACGTCATCGAATTACCACGACTTCCGCTAATGGCACTTAGCCGACATCGTGTCAGCACGCGGCGCAGGAAAGGAGACCAATCATGTAGCGCAAGACGGTGTGGCTCATCGCGACCCTGACCCTCAGCATCTTCGTCGCGTCGGTCGCCGCCAGAGAGAGCTGGGCGCAGAAACCTGGAAAGGTATATCGAGTGGGCGTGGTGGTTGTCCTCCCGCCCAATCTTCTCCCGCCTAATGCTCCGCGGCCGTCGTTTCCAGGCGGTCCGTTGGGCCGCGCGCTTCTGGATCGGCTGGCCAACCACGGCTACATTGAGGGAAAGAACCTCGTCATCGAAGCGCGGTTCGGAGGATACGAGCGATTGGCGGAACTTGCAGCGGAGTTAGAGCGCCTCCACGTCGACGTCATCTTCACTGGCGGCACGAAGGCGAGCCGGATCGTCAGCGACGCGGTGAAGGAGACGCCGCTGGTGATCCACTCTTGCGACCCGTTCGAGCATGTCGCTCGGCTCGCGCGACCAGAGGGCAACCTTACCGGAGTGACCTGCATGACCACGGAGCTGAGCCCGAAAAGGCTCGAGTTGCTCAAAGAGGTGGTCCCGAACGCGGTCCGGGTGGACTACCTGTCCGACCCGGACGACGCCCCGCCCGGGCTCAAACTGACGCAGGACGCTGCTCCGCGCCTGGGGATCAAGCTCCACGTCACCGACGTGCAGGCCGCGGACCGCCTGCAGACCTGGGGCGAGTCGGATCTTAGGATCGCCTTGAGCGCGGTCGCGAAGGAGCACCCCGACGCGTTGTTCGTCTACCCCGACCCGATCCTCATAGCGGAGCGGAAGCAGATCGCGGAGTTCGCGGTGACGAATCGCTTGCCCACGATGTTCGCGTTCCGTGAGTTCGTCGACGCCGGCGGCCTCATGTCATACGGGTCCAGCCTCCGCGAGATGGGAGCCTCGGCCGCCGAGCTGGTCGCGAAGATTCTGGACGGCACCAGACCGAGTGAGCTGCCGGTGGAGCAAGCGACACGGTTCGAGCTGGTGATTAACCTCAAGACCGCAAGCTCGGCCTCACCATTCCACCCTCGCTGCTCGCCCGCGCCGACGAGGTGATTGAATAAAGCTGGTAATGCTGCGGTGCATGAGTCTTGTTGGCACTTTTCCGAAGTGCCTCCATGTCCGCAGTTCGGTCGCTATCGGGGGGAAAGCGGACATGGCGCTGACAGCCCAATTCGGTCGAGATTGACCCGTACCGGTTCTCGTGAAGAACGGTCGTCGCCAGGTCGCAAAATATTGGGCCGCAAAACTTACATATACCCGGTTTGCGGTAGGGAGTGGACAGTCTTGCGCTAAGGTTTTGCCGGTTCAACCCGCAGTTGATGGGCGAGGTCAACGCTCTATCGCATCTTGGCGACTTGCATTGGGGCGTGAGGCGTCGGATGATCAGGCGTATCGTAGCGGCCGACAGGGATGCCGCTCAACAGGTGGAGTAGTAGTATCTAGACAGTAGGAGGGCGCGATGGTTCGCACTGCTTGGCGTACGGTAATACCCGGCTTTCTGCTCCTGCTCGCGACATGCTCGGAAGGATGGGCTGCCTATGTCGGAGACCGCTACTTCCCCTCAACCTTGGCCACCACTGTTCCCACTCCGGCCGACTTCTACAATCCGCCCTATTTTGTGAAGCTGCCTGACACCGCCACCACTCGCGAATTCGACATTCCCACCACCTACAGCAGGCTTATCACCAAGGACTGGGCGGTGTTCTTCACCGAGACGTTTCGCGTCATCGAAGACGCAAACAGGGGCACCCGCTCGGGCTTCGACAATCTCGTGATCGGCACCCAGTATCAGCTCTATACCAACCCCGAACACCAATTCGTCGTCACGGTGGGCGGCACGGCGGCGATCGGCGGCACCGGAGCGCCCGGAATCGCCTCTACATTCTCCACGCTGACGCCGACCGTCTATATCGGCAAGGGCTTCGGCGATCTGCCGGATTCGGCGGCGTGGTTACGGCCGCTCACGATCACCGCCACGGCCGCGGTCGCGGTCCCAACCGATGCGTCCACCTTGACTTCGACTTCATTAGGTTCGGTCAATCTCCCCGTAGAGACAGGCGCTTTCAATAGTCTGACGACGCTGCCCACCGGCCCGACCACACTCGCCGCGACGATCAACCCGAAGATCCTGCAGTTGGGATTTGCGCTCGAATACAGCCTGGTCACCAATGAGTATACCGGTCCCAACCGCACCGGGACCCGCTACCCGGAGGGATGGGTTCCCCTGGTTGAATTCACAACGGCGACGCCGCTCAATGGCCCACTGGCGGGGAGGACCACCGGCACCGTCAATCCGGGCGTCATCTGGGTGAGCCGCTATCTCCAGGTCGGGGTCGAGGCGATCATCCCGATGGATGCCCATTCCGGCCGCGACCTCGGCGCGCGCGCGCAGGCCCACCTGTATCTTCCCGCGATCTTTCCTGGTTTGAAGCCGATCTTCGGTGACTGAGTGCGCATCGCGTGAAGCTCGCCGGATAAGAGCGGCGGTTTGGCTATGCAATAGGTGCGAGCTCACCCGCTGCTCGCTTGGTGTCACGCGGGCTAAAGCGCGCGTAGAGCAAACGTGTTGGCGAGCGGTCACAGTAAAAGTAGTTGTCAGTCATTTTGTGAATGGGGGGTAGAGGAGCGCGCGCCCACGCCGTTCAGCATACTCGACCCTATAGAACTGAGTGATCTGACCCGCGCGGATTGCGCTCCCATACATACCTGACGCCAAGCTCCGTTGCTCTTACCGCCTTCCGGGGATCCGATCTTTGCAAGTGCGCACATTGACCAGGTCTGGATGTGGCACGAAACGGACCTCCAGCGATGTCCGTCTTGAGTCCGCTTTCAGGGGCAAAGCAGACTGTATGTGCTCGGAGCGAGTATTTCGCCTTTTGACCCAGGCCGTGTGGAAACGTTTTTCGTACCCCAATAACTGCAAGCAACCGGGCGTGACGGACCTCGACGCGACCGGCTGAGCCTATTTTTGCTGTATCGAGTCTGGAGTCAATCCGGGCGCAGCCTCGGGCCGTGCTGAGCGACCTTAGCGGTCTCACGGCGCGCACCATGACACGCTCTTCAAGCCCGGATCGCTGCGAGGAACGGTTTGATACCGACGATGTTCATCACGCGCGTGAGGTTGTAGGCGAGCACGTGCAGCGCCATCTCATACCAACGGCCCGAAACTGTGACTCATTAGGGATTCCCAAATCAGGGAAACTCTGACTCGATGCTAGCCTTTGAGAGGAGCGGCATCGATGGGAGCGGCGGTATCGATCACCCGACTTGATCTGACGGCTTCGGCGCTTCGCAAGGCGGCGAGCGGAGAGAAGGATAGCGCCGCGGCGCGTCGAATACTCGCGCTTGCGCTGGTGCTCGATGGCTCGGACCGCAAAACGGCGGCCGAAACCTGCGGCATGGACCGTCAGACCTTGCGGGACTGGGTGCACCGTTACAACGCCGCGGGACTGGCCGGGCTTCGCAATCTCAAATCGCCAGGTCCCGGATCAAAACTCACGGTGCGGCAGCAGGCCGAATTGGCCGAGCTTGTCGAGGCCGGCCCCGACCCCGCGGTGCACGGGGTAGTGCGTTGGCGGCGGGTCGATCTGCGCGACGAATTGCAGCGGCGCTTCGGTGTCACGCTCCACGAGCGTTCGGTCGGGAAGGTTCTAGCCAAGCTCGGCTACCGCAAACTGTCGGTAAGGCCCCGCCACCCGCAGGCTGACGAAGAAGCCCAGCAGACGTTTAAAAAAACTTCGCCGCGACCGTCAGGGCGCAAATTCCCGAGCACGCCAAAGACAAGCCGATCGAAATCTGGTTCCAAGATGAGGCCCGGATCGGCCAGCAGGGCACGCTGACCCGCGTCTGGGCCAAGCGTGGAACGAGGCCCCGCGCACCGCACGACCAGCGCTACGACTGGGCCTACCTGTTCGGCGCGGCCTGTCCGCAGCGTCGCGTCGCAGCAGGTCTGGTCATGCCGGCGGCGAACGCCGAGGCCATGTCGCTGCATCTCACAGCGATCGGCCGCAAGGTGGCGGCAGGTAGCCACGCCGCTCTTGTCCTCGATGGCGCCGGCTATCACATTGCTGCCGCGCTCACGATCCCCGAAAACGTCACCCTGGTGCGTCTGCCACCCTACGCGCCTGAACTCAATCCGATCGAAAACGTCTGGGAATATCTGCGCGGCAACAAACTCGCGATCACCGTCTTCGACGACTACGACGACATCGTTGATAAAACCTGCGACGCATGGAACTTCTTTGAACACGATCCAAAGCGCATCGCCTCAATCACCACACGAACATGGGCAACAGTCAATAATTAGGGCCGTTGGTATCAGTCGCCACTTTGAGCAGCGTCTTCATCAAAAAGTGCGTCGCCCCCATCCGCATCTTCAGCGTGCCGAACGGATGCTCGACTGTCTCGCGGCGAGTACGCATCGCGTCCGGATTCTTGTCCAGGCGGGCCTGCACAGCATCGACAACGTGCTCGTGTTCCCAACGCGTGATGCGGCGTTGCGGTCCCTTCGTGCACTGAGCCTTCAGCGCGCAGGTCCGGCACGTGTTACTCCAATAGCGGTGCAGGACCAAAGCGGTGGATGAGCGTCTCACCGGCTGGACAAACGTAAATGTCCTCTTCGGCCACATAGCGGAAATCCTGCTTGCCGAAGCGGCCTTCGGACTTTGCCCCCGATGTCTGCGGTTTTGGCAGCGTGACCGTGATGCCAGCCTCTTCGCATGCGAGGATCTCCTCGCCTTTGAAGTAACCGCGATCGGCGAAGGCTTCGAGGTTTTCTGCCTCCAATGCCGCCTTCGCTTGGTTGGCCATGTTCGCAAGATGCGACTTGTCGGTGCCGACGTTGGTCACCTCATGCGCGACGATCAGATGGTTCGTCGTATCGACGGCCGCTTGTACGTTATAGCCGACCATCCCAGAGCCGTGCCCGCTGGTCGCCATCGAGCGGGAATCAGGATCGGTGAAGGAGACCTGCTGATCGGGCGCGGCAAGCATCTCCTTCTCAATCGCTTTGAGGCGCTTGACCTCCTCTTCGAGCTTGATCAGCTTCTCCTTGAGCCGAGTGGTCCTGGCCACAAGCTCCTCCGACGGCACCTCACCGGCAGCTGTCTGGCGATCGGCTGTGTCAAGTTGGCTCAGATAGCGCGCAACGCTCTCCTCGATCTGCGCCAGACGCCGCTCCATCTTTCCCTTCGTGAAGTTGTTGTCGCGCGAGTTAACCGCCTTGAACTTGCTGCCGTCGATCGCAACGCTCGCTTTCGCCAGCAGACCCATCTTGCGGCACAAGGCAACGAATTGCGCGCAGACCTTCTTGATGGCGGGGCCGTTGTCTTTGCGGAAATCGGCGATGGTTTTGTGATCCGGAACGAGCCGTCCCGTCAGCCACATCACTTCCAGATTGCGGCCAGCCTCACGCTCCAGCCGCCGGCTCGATTGGACCCGGTTGAGATAGCCATAGATATAAAGCTTGAGCATCGCCGAAGGATGATACGCGGGCCGGCCGGTCGCCGCCGGGTTGACGCCATCGAACCCCAGCTCGCGCAGTTCCAGCGCATCGACGAACACATCGACCGCGCGAACAGGATTGCTCTCGTCCACCCAATCATCAAGGCATTCCGGTAACAGTGTCGTCTGCTGGCGATCCGCCCCTTGAACGAAACCCTTCATCATCCCCCCGCAATTCAGCAAGGGAATCATAGCATCGGTCAGGTTTTCACACAGTCTGGACCCAGAACGGACCTCGCGCTGCTTTGGCTTAGGTGCGGACATCAAGAATTTTGCACCAGAATTGCGGTCGAACAATTCGAGCGGGTTGCTCAGCGGCATCGTGTGTTGGTGGGTTGCGCCGCCGCATCAATGCGTAACCACGATGAAATCCGTGTCTTTTCCCGTCTCGTCGCTGTATCCGTTGTCTGAAACAATCAATGAAGAGGTTGGCGTCAGCAGTTCAGAAATCCTCTCAACCGTATCCCGGGGTATTTCGATGCGGTCGAGGGCAGCATTGGCTTCATCGGGCAACGGTACCGGCAGGGCGGTTTGCCTCGCGGGCACTTCGCGCTCTTTCGGGCCCCCCTTGGACACGCGAGGAAATTCCTCTGGTATAGACACGACCGTCCAGCGAACAGCCGCTCCCTCGTTCTGGAATTCCATTGCGGTAAACACATGCGTTCCCAGCGGCTCCTCCGGATTTTCGATCTTGACCGCGACATCAAACAGCGGCGAGAAGCCCCGGCGCACGAACAGCTTGCCCAACTTGCGACTCACGAAGACGGAGATCGGAACGATCTTCTTGGGTGCGCTTCCAGCGGCGGCCGAGCCTGGAACCTGGAGACTGGTGGTTTCCGGAGTTTCGGCGTTGGACACTGGTGATCCACCCGTTGCCGCGGCTGCGACTGTGGCAGCCTGAAATTCCGGCGAACCGGACATGGCTTTCGGCTTGAAAAGGTGCGGATTGGTTATCTCGACCGGCTGGACGTTGTCGTGCGCAATGATCACGCGCGTGCCGCGCTTCGTGAGATGCCAGAGTCGAACGGCAAAGTCATTTTTCAAACGGATGCAGCCGTGTGACGCTGGATGCCCAGGCACGACACCCGCATGCAACGCTATCCCTGACCAGGTGATGCGCTGCATGTAGGGCATGGGGGCAGCGCTATAAATATTCGAACGGTGCCATCGTTGTTTGCTGATCACGCTGAACACGCCGAGGGGCGTAGGATGCCCCGGAATTCCCGTGGACACCGGTGAGCGCGCGATCAGGGTCCCGTTGTCGAAAAGCGAGACCCGTTGGTCTTCGATCGAGACGATGATCTGGAGCGGGCCCTTCGAAAGCTCCTCGGGCCGGGCGTTCTTCGCCGATTCAGAGTCTGTCTGCCGGTGATGGTGCTTGTGTTTGAACGGAGCGTAATGGCCTGGCCAGAACGTGTCCCGGGGCCAAAACAGAAATTGAGCGTGTGCGATCCCTGCAGAGAGCATGAAAATGGCGAAAGCTATTATTGGAGTGTGCTTCCTCATCCAGTGCCTCATGCAGTGAAGTTGCATGCGAGGTCCAACCAAAAAGCGTGGCGTTACCGACCATAGCCTCGTCTTCAAATCTGGTCGCAGTGGGTCGAAAATTGGACCAATTCCAATGACGAGGCCAATAGCCGTCGCGCCGATCGCCGGGCCGATCAATGTACGGTGTGAGGGCCGTTGCGACGGACGCTTTGATCTCGGGCAATGGGTTCGGTTCGCTCAGAAGATCCCATAAATCGTCAACGACAGACCGCTCGCGGGGACGGCATCCGCGACTACGGCCATTCAAGCGCGCCTGTTGGTCCGACATTAACCACGGCGGGCTCGCCCCGAACCGGCCGCATGCGTCGCATGGGCCCAAAACTTCCCCACACGCTTAAGTCGGAGAACAATTGCTTGTCGGCGACGCGTTGCATTCAGGCAACACTTCGTGGAAAAGATGATGAGCTGCGGTTTGCGCCATTGCGCGGCCATGTCTTGACCCGAAAATCAACCCGTCGCGTGCTTGGCTGTGCATCATGGCTCTGGAGGCGACGGGATCATGAACCCGCGGCGATTTACGACAGTGGCGCCGACGTTTTGCGGAACGGTCGTTCTCGCGGGGTGGATCGCTGGCTGGCTGGCTGGCTTCGGTTCGGCCGGCACCGAGAACACCCGCGCAGTGCCAACCGAGGACCGGGCAGCATCTCTCGCCGCCAACGCCAGGCTCGCCGATGAACCGCAGGCAATCGCAATGGGCAACGCCGTTGTCGCTAACACCGTTGTTGCGAACGCCGCTGTCGCCAGCGCCGAAGTGGCGACGGCCGCCGAACCCGCGGCGGGGACGGCCACCGACACGACGGCGGCCTCGGATAAGCCGGAATCGATCGTCGTGGCCGCGTTGCCCGATCCGTCGCAGACGCTGTCGGCCGATTTACCGCCTGTGCAGGAATCGGTGGACTTGGGCCACCGTGATGCCGCGCAACTGGCGCCGACAACGTGCGGTGCATCCGGCGGTGCCTCCAACTCGGGGCCGCAGGATTTCCGGTATCTCATTTGTTATGTCTGGTCCGAACTGCCGCCTGCCGAGAAGCCGGCTGCGATCGTCTTGCGTTCGTTCAAGGACATCCCGGTCGGAACGCCGGTGGAAGAGATCAAGCGCGCGTCCGACGCTTTCGGTCTGGATTTCACTTTCATGAAGGCGGTGGCCAAGGTCGAGTCCGGTTTCGACCCCAAGCAACGCACCGGGTCGTATATCGGGCTGTTCCAGCTGAGCAAATACGAGTTCGGCAAATTCGGCTCCGGAGACATTCTCAATCCCCGCGATAATGCCGTTGCGGCAGCCTACAAGATCATTACCGAAGGCATTCTGTTCGAGTGGGTGACGCACAGGAAGCCGGACTTGAACGATCTCTACCTGATCCATCAGCAGGGCTGGGAAGGCGCCGCGGAGCACCTCAGCCAACCCAATCGCATCGCCTGGAAATCGATGTGCGCCACCAGCGAAGGCAGGGAGAAGGGCGAAAAATGGTGCCGGCGCGCGATCTGGGGCAATACGCTTCCGGCCGTCAAAGAGGCGTGGAAATCGGTGGAGAAGCTGACGTCGGAGGCGTTCGTCGGAATGTGGCGCGAGCGGGTTGTTCATTTCCAATCGAAATACATGGGCACCGCGACCGCCGACGCCGAGCGGGCGCACCAGTAAATTTCCGTTGAGTGGTTGGCAGGAGTTCCCGCACCCGCGGGCCGAGCGGGGCCTCACCGCCGCTGAGGCATGTGGTGCCGCTCATCGCTTAGTGGTCGCGCGGATGCACTTTACGTCGTCGACGACGCGCTTCGGATCGTTCCTACTGCGCGCTAACGGGGTGATCGATCAGGTGCCGATGTCCGCTTGTGGCAGTGCGCCCCGAAGGCGCGGATCACTAGTGGAGGAAGATTCCACCCAGAGAGTTGTCGATTGATCTGGTAGCTGACGAGCGGTTCGGCCGGGTAACCGGCAGGGCTGGAGCCTCGTGACAAAGGCCGCTTTTAGGCGGTTGAGCAATCCGGCGGGCCGTAACGTGAGTGAAGCCTGAGCAGGCCTCGAAAGTGACAATGCGGATGCCGACCCTCCTGCCATTTGGGGAAGGCTGTATGAGCGGGGAAGCAATCGACACGCGCACCCGCTTGATCCGCCGGGGTAGTGGGCACGGCACGTCGGAAAGGTGGTTCGGGTAATCGGGGGAGACCCGTCAAGGGTGAGGGTAGCGGCCTCAACGTCGCGAAAGGCGGCGGCCATGGCGGGAGTCGGACGGGGTCGTATGACCGTTGAAGCCGGGTAATGCTGGCTGAGGAAAGGGCCCCGACTTCTGGTGCGCTTTCGAAGATGGCTAGGTCGTGGTGATTGGCGATGAGCCTGCAAACACCATCAAAGACAGGAGCCGCCGGAGATTGCTGTGTCGAGGGGCGAAGGAGAGTTACTCACTGCGCGGAAGCCGCGTGCGGTTAGTTTGCTCTCCGTGTGCCTCACGGTGAAGCCAGTCGGAGAGCCGGATGCCTTAATCGGGCACGTCCGGTTCGATGAGCGGGGATGGGAAACGGAGCGTTGCCGAATGGCCCAAGCTACCGCGCCCATCCTCGACTCTACCTTAACGGACATGACCAGCCGCGCTGCCGACGTCCGCTCGTGGGGGCAAAGCGGACATCGCGGCTGTGTCCAAGGAAAGCAGCTCGATGAGATCGTTCATGCGGCAGGTGCCTCGGCGGTGTTCTATCACCTGGTCGGTATTCTTTGGCGGAGCATTCCTCACTCAATCGTCGACGACCTTATGATGTCGATCCCAGGTGCGCGCGACCTGCGGTCCGATGCGCTCGTCGGATCCGGCCCAATCGGGAGAATCTGCGATCCGCCCGGTTAGGGAAGGGATTACCTGCGAGCCCCGGAGCTGAACGGCGCAGTACCGATTGTCGGCGCACCGGGAGCGAGAGCGCTAGGCCCGGTGTTGCTCCAGGTGGGGACTGCATTTGTCGTGCCCACCGACGGCCAAGTGTACGACCCCACTGACGGAGCGGTGACTGTTCCAACGGAAGTTACGGATTGTCCATAAGTTGTTTCGGGTTGCGCCAGGGCGGCCGTGCTCGAGAGAGCAAATGCGGTTGCTAGTGCTATTGTCCTAAGTTTCATGGTTGGTCCTTTCTCGTCATCTTCACATTAGATAGGCACAACCAGACCATCTGCGATCACGCTTGTTTCAATCCAGCGCGAGCGGGGTGATGCCCCCTGACCGCGTTCGCGGGGCCGTTCGATTCGCAATTCCGCGCCGATTGCCTGTATTCAGGCCAGTTACTGAGTACCCCGCCCCACCGATGTCCTGGTCCCTGACATTCGACGAGCCGATCGAACTCGCGGAGCAGCTGGCACTGGGCCAAGCCTATTGGCCGAATAGGCCGGCTTTCGGCAAAGCCTTCTGTGCTTTGTTCGGCCGCAATGGTGCATCCGCGCGGGTGGCGAGCTGCTCGCGCAAGCTCGGCGGCTTGTAGAAGTGAAGTAGGCCCTAACCGATTTCGTCAACGCGGGTCGTGGACTTTGGCAGCGTCCGCCGTTCGCATCCAGGGATGATAATCTGTAGTCCGGCCGAGGTGCGTTCGACTTCAGACGTGTTGCGGCTCCAAGTGGATCAGCTAGAGGTGACATATCCGTCGACGCTCACCTATGGCGGACCGACGTAATCGATCCCTATCTGAAGGAAGATATCGGGCCTCGGATTTTATTCACCACTCGATCCCGTCATCGCCCAGACGCCAAACGACGAAGCAGCGGCCTCCACTGACCTCATGGTGTGCCGTATTCCGGCGAGGCGGCGACTGATTGTCGCTGCCCGTTTCCGCCGTCTCTCGCGAAGGTGATTTGCGTCCGATGGACAAGGGGAAAACCCTGCGACCACTAAAACTCAGCGTTCGGGGGCTCAAACCGGGAGCTGTCCATGCCGATTACGAGAACAGTGACCATGCTCGCCTTGGCGAGGGAGGCTTTGGAGCGCTTTGACAATAACGCCGATGCCGCTCAAGCCTATCTATCGGAACGATTGGTCAATGACGGGCAGCTTCGCGAGGCTCTAGTTAAAGCTGCGATCGAATATGAGAGGCTCGAAATGATGGAGGCGCCGTCCTAAAGGGGTTGGAGGGCGGCGCTCCTTTACGCGGCCGCGTATGCGGCGGTCCGGGACGGGATTTCCTTTTACCTGCGAACCCCAGAGCTGAACGCTGCGCTACCGACTGTAGGCGCGCTAGGTGCGGGAGGATTAGTGCTACTCCAGGTGGGGACTGCAAGTGTCGAGCCTACCGGCGGCCAGTAGTACGACCCCACTGACGGAGCGACGATCGATCCAGCACACGGCGGCTATGGTCATGGCACCATTGCGGTTGGGGCAGAGGCCGGGGCCACCAATATTGGTGGTGGCATGGCAGGCATCGCGGATGGCACCACTAATCGACAGTCTGATGGCGCCGTGGTGCAGGCTGCGTGTGTGCTGATCCGTCTGACGATGGACTCTTTAGGGGAATAGCCACCGACGCAAACTAAAAACCGCGCCGCCGGCTGGCGCCGAGCTGCCGAGCATACCGACGCATAGGGTGTCAACCCAAGAGCCCCGGGTTGATCAGCAGCGATGGCCGATGTGAGGCGACGCCGCCGGTGCGAAAACGGCGGCTCTTTTGGCATCCGCCATATTCATCAATCGTTGTCGTCGTCTCTGCGGCGGTGCCAGCCGCCCCAGTAATTTGGACGGTCATAGTAGCCGTCCCAGCGATGAGAGCGATAGTAGCGAGGCTCGTCGTCGTCATACTGATTCCCGTAGTACCCGTAGTAAGGGCGATAGTAGTTCGGGCGCCACCAGCACCGTCCCCAGGAATTACAAACCCAGCCAACCTGGTCGACATAGGATGGCGGTGCCGCGGGAGGCTCGATCGGCATGGCGCTGGCGCTGGTTGTGGCAAGCAAGCCAATTGCAGCGGCCGATGTAATGGCAAGGATGGCATTTCGCATTTAGTGCTCCATCGGATTGAAGACGCCACGGCGCTACTCCACACGACACTAAACGAGCGCGAATGGTTGCCGGCGCTTCGACCGAAACGATGACTGACCTAAGGCAATTTTGTAGCCGTCATGCGGCTCGCTTTTGGCCGGTTCAGGTAGGCCACGAAGCCCACGCTCCCGAATCCGAGAAGCAGCGTTGCCCATGCGGAGGCTTCGGGGACGCCCGCTGTGATCGTGTCAGTAGCAACAAAGTTGAACACGACCTCCTGGGAGGGACCGAATTTATCCGCGAAGGCGGCAGGATCGCCGGTCCGCACCAAAATGTTCGTAATAAGTTCGAGGTGTGTTGCGGGCTTCGAGGAATCCATATTGATCCACTGTGCGGTCAGTTATATTAGTCGGCACTTCGCATTTGTGCCACAAACGGACAGTGAGCTTTCAAACACTCGGTGGCTTTTCGCTGAGGAGCCGCTCACGGATAGCCTCTTCTACCTTAAGAAGCTCCTGCTTAGCTTCATGCAGCTGTGCTTCGGCTGACTGCGCACGGAACTCCAAAGCTGTCACTTTGTCTTCAGCCGCCGCTATACGCGCTTCAGCACTCGTCAAGGCTTTCGAAGCATCTTGCAACTTTCGCTCAGCCTCATTGATAACTTCACGCCGCGCCGTTTCAGCGACTTCGAGGCGCCTTTCGGCAAGCTGCGCTCTCTCAACTGCGCTTTTGCACACGGATTGCGCGCGAGCTTCCGTCGCCCGGACCTGCTCTTCCATTCCACTAAAAAGTTCGGCAGCCTGAAACACGAGGTTCAGCACCGTTCTGCCGGGATCACCTGGCAAAGACCGAGTGAAACTCAGCAGATTGTCGTCGCTGCCGAAGGTTGCGTTCATTTGCAGGGCTGTTTTCCCGGAACACTGTCCATCTAAAGATATGGCAAACATGGTAAAGGGACGGTTAACCGGGGCGAATTGCCGTTCCGGGTCAAACTCGGGAGTGGCCCGGTACGAGGCGCATGTCCGTTCTACCCCTCAAGAGCAGAAATCGTCAGGCCACCCCGGCATGTCCGAAAGGTGCCATGAGCGGACTCATGCACCGCGGTCTGGCAGTGCGAGGAAATGAGCCTGCCGTTTGAGGTCGCTACCGTTTGCTGTCCGCCGAGCGCGTCGCCGCCTTTTTGACGTTCTTCGACCATAACCCTGCTTAGGGTACGGGTTAGCTCGGCGTCCCGCCGTGGAGATCGCACGATGAGCATCATCGTTGAAGTTGCCAAGGAGCTCCTCGGCATGTTCCTCGCCGATGCTAGGCTCACGACGGCAACCCTAGTGCTTGTGGCAATTGTGGCCGGCCTCGTCGTCGCTCTGCGAGTCGAACCGCTCCAGGGCGGATGTGTGCTCCTTCTTGGTTGTCTCGCGATCCTCGTCGAGGCAGCCGTTCGCGAAGCAAGACGTCGGAGTGCCTCATGAAGGCGATCGTTCGGTCAGGCAGCCGTGCCGGGAGAGCGGCGCGGACGATCGGCGGCGGCGTGTTGGTCCTCGTCCTGTCCGTCGGTGGATATCTCGGAGTGCTTCATCTCACGGGCAATTTCCATTCGGTCGTGGCCGGCGCACTCTACCGGTCAGCGCAGCCGACGACATTCGACATCGCCCGTTACCAGAAGACCTACGGCATCAAGACGATCATCAATCTGCGCGGAGAGAACCGCGGTTCGTCGTGGTACGACGCGGAGATTGCCGAGGCCAAACAGCTCGGTATCATCCATGTCGACTTCCGTATGTCGGCGAGACGGGAACTCACGCAGGCGGGGGCAGCCGACCTCATCGGAATTTTCAAACGAGTTGAGAAGCCGGTCCTCATTCACTGCAAGGCGGGCGCCGACCGAACCGGTCTGGCTGCCGCGCTCTACGTCGCCGCTGTGGCCAAGCTTGGCGAAACCGCCGCCGAGAACCAGATTTCAATCCGCTATGGGCACATTTCGCTTCCGGTGAGCGCCATGGACCGGACGTTCGAGGCCCTTGAGCGGTGGCTCGGTTTCCCCGATTCGTGAGCACCAGACGAACAGCCAATGTGATTGACCATACTCTCTTCAGAAATGGGATGGGGTCCCTCGAACCGCCGAAACTAGCCGGCGTGCTCTCGTTCATAGGGAAGTAGGACATCCTAAGCAAAGAGAGTCAGATGGCCGAGCACCAAATCCGCTTCGACGACGGGGTAGCCTACGAGCGGATGATGGGAGCCTGGAGCAGGCTCGCGGGCGGAACCTTCCTTGATTGGATAGCGCCTCGCCCCGGCTTACAATGGGTCGATGTCGGCTGCGGCAACGGCGCCTTTACCGAGCCGGTCTTTTCAGGATCACCGTTGCTGGCGGACGATAGTTCCGCCATTGGAATTGTATGCATAAGCGCGGGCAACGACGGTTCGGATCACCCTCATACCGAGGGTGGGCCTAACCCGCGATTGATAGGCAATCTCCCGGGCTTGGTGAATAAAAGTCTCTCAAATCCAAATAATTTGGATTGCGTTTGGTCAACCCGCCGGGCCTGCGCTCGGCGGGCTTTTTTTGGTTATGCCATTCTATAGGGCAGAAGCGGGCGTGTTACGCTTTGAGTGCTCCTCGGCAGTGGGGGTCGCGTGTTCGGGCTGATGTGAGACCGGCAACTGCAATACGGTCGCGCGCTGGCCGCTTGAGAGATGCGTCACGAGAATGACGTTTCCGTCCGGCAATTCGAGTGCATCATGATGTCGGTGGGGATTGTCCTGATCTATTTTGCGAAATCGAGCAACTCTGAAGTTGGTGGTCTTTTTCCAAATCCAGCTCTGATCGTATTTCACGTCCTGATCAAAGGCCAATTCGGTCCCCGGAAGCAGGCAAACCGCGACCTTTGGTTCCCCTTCCGCCGCAAAGCCGCGGGTCCCTCCTGAAAACGACGTTGCAATAAGTCTCTCGCCAACCTTTGCGGGACGAGACGCGACAGCGTGCAGACTATAGTCACACATCGGATTTGCCTCCTCGCTTGAGATAGGTCACCCGCACCCAAGCAGAGGCGCAAGCCACTATCAGAGTGGTAAGAAGGCACAAATTCTACGTCCGCCTTGGCGGTTTAGCCACTCACATTATTTTTGAAAAGATTTCGAGGTCCTGCATCGACCAGTCTCAGCACACTGCGCCGCGGCTCATCCGGACGATGATCGGTAGGCCGCCGGCTCACGTCAGTTTACTGCGAACGCTGTCGATCGCCGAATAATCCCGCTGCGAAAGTGTTGTATGCCTTAAGAGCGACCTCGTCCAAGGGAGGGAAGACATGATGCGGAAAACGATTATAGCCCTGTTCGCACTGGCAGCGGTCGGCTTGGGTCAGCCAACTGCGGCATTCGCTCGTGGCGGCGGCGGTGGTGGTGGCGGCGGTCACGGAGGTGGCGGCGGCGGTGGACACGGAGGCGGCATGGGCGGCGGAGGCAGCTTCCATGGCGGTGGATTTGGTGGTGGTGGGGGCTTCCACGGCGGCGGTGGTGGGTTCCATAGCAGCGCTGGTTTCCACGGCGCCGGTTTAGGTGGAGGAGGCTTCCGCGGTGGCGGCTTTCATGGAGGTTTCGCGGGCCGTGGCTTCCACGGTGGAGGATTTCACCGAGGCGAATTTCACCGACGTGCGTTTGTAGGGTTCGGCTACGGCTACTATGACGGATACTATCCCTACGCATACAATGACGACTACTACGATGACGGCGGTTGCTATTAAAAATATGTCGAAAGCCTTGCTGGCGGCCCACTGCATTCAAGTGCGCCGGTTTGCCGAGAAGAACGGCTTCATAAAGTAGCGCCGTCACTGATGGATTGCTAGTTCCAACCGCCTTCGGCGGTAGCGACGAGTGGTCATTACGTCTGGATGCGAGACGTTTCCCTAGGCGAGCCAGCCCGGCCGGAATGGGCAAAGGTTTCAGAAGGGGCTTCGCGGTCCAATCTGATTTCGATAAAATTGGTCTTCTTCCTGCAGCAGTGACAGCTGACCTGCCTTTTCTTGGTACCACTTGGGCGCGTCGAGGATCGCTCTATCGCTATGCGAAATAGAGAAAAACCATCCTCTCTTGCCCGTCTCCTTTTGGTGAGCCCGACAAAGCAAGCGGAGACCTGCGCAAGGTCTTGTTCCGTCAGAACCCTCTTAGCAGACCACAGATAAGCGGGCCATCAGGCTTTCTGGCCGTCATTGCCATTCTCATCGTTCATAAGTGAGATTGGACAAGCTTTCGTTACCGGAGACCCAATTGCAATTTTACTATATGATGAATATCATGTAACGGAGTTGACCAACGGCGATTGTTAGCCTCTGCTGTGAGGCTGCCTTCGGGTCCTGGCTCTGGTAACGGGAAGGGGCCGTTGCGTCCCGGGCACAACGACCAGATGAGATCATGAGCATCGAGCAATTCATCGAGAACGAAGTAAAGTCAAACGACAAGCGGTTCGCAAACCAAGCTGAATCCTTCGGCGGTCGGACCGTCGTCATCACCGGGGGCACCTCCGGCATAGGTCTTGCCACAGCTCGTGAGGTAATCGGTCGTGGGGGCAACGTCATCCTCGTGGGCCGCACTTCGGAGCGGCTGACGGCGGCTCGAAAGGCACTGGGATCAGCCGCTTCGACCGTCCAAGTCGATGTGACCGACGAGGATGCGCTCAAAACCGCCTTCGCCAACATCGATCGCATTGACCATCTCGTTACCGCTGCCGCAGGAACACTTCGCGGGCGTGTTGTCGATCTCGATACCCGGCATGCCCGCCAACTATTCGAGTCCAAGTTCTGGGGGCAGCATCACTGCCTCAAATACGCGGCGCCGCGAATAGCCGCGGACGGATCCGTCGTGCTCTTCTCGGGTTGGGTTAGTCGTAAGCCTGCTGTCGAAATGTCGACGTTGGCTGCGATCAATTCCGCCATTGAGGCGCTCGCTCGCACTATGGCGCTCGAGTTGGCGCCGGTTCGTGTTAACGCGATCACACCTGGTCAAATCGATACACCGCTCTGGCGTTCGCGTCTCTCGGAGACGGAGGTGCGAGCTCATTTCGACCGTGTTGCCAGCGCACTCCCGGTTGGCCGCGTCGGCACTGCCGATGACGTCGCCCATGCGGTCCTTTTCCTGATGACGAACGGCTTCATGACAGGTGCCGTCCTGGATATCGATGGCGGCTGGCGTTGACGCATGGGCTCGAATTACAGGATGACCGTAACCAACCATTCGCGGGCAAATCCAGCACACTAGCGCCGCATGTTGGCATGAAAGGACCTGCAATTTGGCAGAAACACCCCAGTCGATTTTCAAGCTCGGGCGGCGTTCAACGGCGATCGGTCTATGCGTCTCAAGATCCTCGATGCTTTACATAATAGCGGCTAATCTGCTCGGGCATACGCCACCACCAAAAGCCCATTGTTCCTATATTCAGGGCCACGACGAAATGGCGGGCAAGGCCCCAGCCGAAAAACCATAAAGCCTCGACCGGCACATTGTCCCGCAGGATGAATTCAATAATGAGCTCGTAATTCTTTGAACTAACCAGCTTGATCCACTCCATCTGAGCATTCCATGCCGAGAGCGCTTTCGGTCTGATGCAATGAGAAGCGCATAAGATGCGGACGCGAAGCTTCCATTTGTCCTTGGACCCCCCTGTGGCAGATCACGGCTTCTGCGTAGCTCCTGTTCCGCCGCAGCGCGAGCCTCGGCCTCAGCCGTATCGAACTGTTCCCGAAGCCAAAGACCCCACGCGCGAGCGTCGCCCAGTTCGGCAAGTTTCATCGTCCGCTGAGTCATCGAACACTCGTTGACGCGCACAGGTCGAGAGCCTGATCGATGATAGTCTTGATGGTGCGAGCGCATCGGCCGCATTCGGCGCTGCAGCCTAAGCAGCCATAGACCTGCTTGGCATTGCATGGCAGATCTTCCGATGCGCGGACAGCACTGCGGACGTCATGATCGCTAAGGATATTGCAGGAACAGACAATCATGAAGACCGATCCTTGTGGCTCTTAGTTCGTTCTCCAAATCGCCAAGATATCGACAACCACATGGTGATGAGACTCCCGCGTGATGCCGGCATCCAGGTTCTCAAAAAACCTTGATCGTAGGCCTGCTGGATCCGGATAAAATCGGCCATGCTGGATCGATCTCGGTTTTCGGCCATAACCGCAACCTGAGTATTGGACGCGGGCTGGCTCTGTTGCCAAACCCGCAGTAGGAGATCGGCGATGTTTTTCATGGCGTACTCTCTGCAGCCGACTGTGGCAGTGGACACTAATTACTGGAGCGGCAACGCGCCGCTCGATCAAGAGAAAGGCCGGCGGGCGCTACGCCGCCGACCTTGTCCTGCAACTGCCGGCTCAGGGGACCGGTTCCGCTGCTTTGCACTCCGCATGTTCTTCACTGGTAGGAAGACTCAGGTGAGAGCCTGAATATTCCCTAACAGGCAATCCCAGAATTTTGCGAATGATAGCGATGGGCTGCTGCTGTGGTCAGGATCACACCTAAGGTGATCGAATAAGAATGCCATTTTTTTGCTGCGGTGCATGAGTCTTGTCATGGCACCAAACGGACATGCTTCCGCAGTCGCTTCATGTCTGTTGTTGGGGAAAGAACGGACCTAGCTCGGTTCGGCCCCGAGGTCTCAGTTTGACCCGAATGCGACCATCAGTCTTTCTGCCGCCTATAGCGAAAATCGCAGTGGCTCGCGCCCTGCATGATGGTTTGTGTGCGTGCGAGCTTTGTGTCGGGCCACGACCCTCGGCGAACGGGAAGTCCGAGCTGCAGACCAGCAAGAATCCAAGCTTGACCCAACTGCGACATTCGCGGTGCACTGCGGCAACGGTTCTGATGCCGATATCACCCCCATCAAAAAGTCGTTTAAGCCAATACAATGCTGTCTCCAGAGCATGGGGACGGACATGCAGCGGCGCGAGTTCATTACTCTGATCAGCGGCGCAAGGGAGGTTCTCATGCAAAAAGTCATGCTTATTGCCGTATTGGAATGTCGCCTTCGTCAAGGTGATTGAAGGTGACCTCGGCTCTTGCACTTAGTTGGAAATCTTTTGGACTTATCTGTGGTCGTCCCGTTCATCATGGGTTCAGTGCAAATGACAAAACTCACCTGGTCGCAACGCCTGCAGGAAATCCTGCCGACGTTGTCAGGCGCAGAGCCACTTTCCAAAGGAAACAAGTTCATGATTAATCGACGTCTGGTACTCGGAATGATCGCGGCAGCTACCATGATCGACGCGTCTCGCATCGCGTTCGCGAAGGAGAAGCACCATCTCAATGGAAAAGACCTGCTTGGCGAAAACATCAAAAAGAATGGCAAGCACAAGATCCATACGACTGGAAAAAAAGTCGATGTGTTCGCTGAAGTGAACAACGGCAAGGTAACCGCTGTTACCGCCGCCGGAATGCAGGTAAAGAAAGTGAAGTCTCGTCAGAAGCTGGCTGAGGCGACACCTGGGATAACGCTTGCCAGCATGCAGCTCGCACAGGCCGACGTCTACTACTACGGCTATTGGGTCTATGACGATCTTACCGATACCTACATTTGGTTCCCGGTCGACTACGTGATCGTAGATTCGTCCTGGGTCGAGTATGTACCTTAGGCTGGGGGAGCGATCGGGCCAGCGATCAAGCGTCGGCCCGACCTGATTTGCGAGTCGCGAATTATCCGCGGGGCTCGCAAAAGAACACCGCTGAGACTTGTCTGACCAGGATGTCACTGGTGAACCAATGTGGCCTCGCGCCGCGTTCGAAAGCTCTTGTCTTGCGCAAGCGGACGCGGGAGGTCTCATCTCCTACGGACCGGACCTTCCAGATATGTTTCGCCGTTGCGGCGTCTACGCCAATATCCTGTTGAAGGTCAGGCCCTGTCGGTGTGTTTTCAGAGCCAACTGTTCAACCACGGTTATGTTGGCATCGCCAAACTGTGTCACCAATCAACTCACCGGAGGCTTTGATGGGAAAGCCCATTATTCGCATTCTCTCTGCCGCAGCGTTCACCTCATTTGCTGCAACCAGCGCCAGCGCCATGCCGATCGCGCTACCCTTGGCGCCGACGTCGAGCGTGGAACAGGTCGGCTGGGTCTGTAACGAATGGGGACGATGCTGGTGGCAGCCGAACTACTATCGTCCCTACGGGGACTATCGCTATCGATATGACGACGATGATGATTGGCGTCGCCGTTATCGCTATCGATACGGCTACTATGGTCCACATCCACATTATTGGGGCGGTTACGGCGGTTGGCGCCGCGACCGCAAGGATGACGACGACTAATCGTAAGCAGGCTGTTACCCGATCAAGCGACAATGTGATGAGAATGAAAACAGAAAACCCGCCCGGCTTTTGAACCGGGCGGGCCGATGGTAGTGTGGGGTTCCAGCCGAACGGCGGAGATGCGCTCGACGTCGACTCAGCAGAGAATTTCGCCGAGGATATACTGCAGGTTCTCGGGCCGTGACGGAGATGGCGGCGCGCGCCGCCAGCGTTTCAAGCCAGCCCTCACGCAGAGGGCGCTCCTTTGTTGCGGTGCGTGAGTCCGAAACTGGCACCGAACGGACATGGCGATCCTGTTGAGCGATGTCCGTTGTTAGGGCCAAAGCGGAAAACATGTGCTCGGCGAGAGTATTTCGCCTTTTGACCCATCTGCGACATTGCTGTGCGCTGCGGCACGATTTTGACGCCGATTTGGCCCCTATCCAAGTGCTCTTGAGCCGCTAAGATGCTATCCTCCTGGGCTTAGGGTTGGACATGCAGCGGCGCGAGCTCATCACGCTTCTCGGTGGCACAGCGGCGACGTGGCCACTCACCGCGCGCGCACAGAACGTCAAGAAAATCCCAAAAATTGGAATTCTCTGGCACGCCAGTAAGGAAGAGGAGGAAGCGATTTTTCTGGGTGCGGTTCGGCAGGGCTTTACAGAGCTCAGCTATGTCGAAGGCCAGAACATAAAGTTGATAAATACTTTTGCCGCTGAGCAGTATGAACGTTTCAACGCCAACGCTGCCGAGCTCGTCGCCCTTCCAGTAGACGTTTTAGTCGCTGTGACAACGCCTGCAGCCCTAGCAGCCCAACGGGCAACCAAAATCATTCCTATTGTTTTCGTTGGCTCCATCGATCCCGTTCAAATGAAATTAGCCGACAGCATCGCACGACCGGGCGGCAATATTACTGGACTAACAAATCTCGCTACCGACCTGACCGCCAAGCGGCTGGAAGTGCTGAAGGAGGTTCTCCCTAATGCGTTGCGCGTCGGCCAGCTCGTGAATTCAAGCAACCCCGCAAATGCTCGTCGCTTTATCGCCGAGAGCCAAGTCGCAGCGGCTAAGCTAGGATTAGCCGTTCAGCCGGTTGAAGTTCGCGCACCCGACGAGCTTGATCGCGCGTTCTCGATGATTGAAGGGCAAGTTGATGCGATGTCCGTGCCAAATGATGGAATGTTCTACAATGAGCGACGGCGAATTGCTGAATTGGCGCTGGCACATCGAGTGCCGTTAATGGTGGCATATAAAGAAGCGATGCAGTGTGGGGCGCTGATCTCATATGGGCCATCACCAACTAAGATTTATGGTCGTGTTCCATATTATGTCGATAAAATCCTTAAGGGTGCGAAGCCCGCTGATCTTCCCATAGAACAGCCTACGCTTTTTGAATTATTCATCAACGCCAAGACCGCGAAGTCGCTCGGTATCACAATTCCGCCGACAATACTTTCCCGCGCCGACGAGGTGATCGAATAACAGCCGTTTGCTGCGGTGCATGAGGCTCCTTTTGGCACTTTTCGGACCTGAGTCGCCGGTCGGTCATGTCGGTTATTGGAGCCAAAGCAGACTTGGCGGTTGCGCCGCCCGCAGCGTGGCCTCTCTTCACGAGAACGCACGATGTCCTTGCGCGGCGGTAACTTTGACCGGTTAGGTTAAGAAGCGAGCTGCGTTGCGCGGTTGCCGCTAGAGTCGCTATCTTCGCTCAAATGAAAAAACCGCGTAAGAGTGTGGCCGAAGCTATTTGCCCCGCCTGTGATGGTACAGGGTTTCAGAAGGTCAAACAGCCAACACAGCCGGGCCGCAAGATATATCCTGCCAAGTGCGCGGAGTGTCTTCGGTAAAGGCCGAATATCCACTAAGCCAGCCGCAACGTGAGCTGACTGAACCGCTTTATGTTAGCCGCAACGCGAGTTGACGTCCGGTCCGAGATGCCGACGAATATCTGCAGCCGGTTTTTCACGGTCAGGTCGTCGTTCGGGTGGGGGCCTACCCGGTACAGCCAGGGCTCGACATAACTGCCCGCCCACATGCCTTGCCCCGCGTGCTCCGCTTCGCGCTGGATCGTTTCGAATTTGCCTTTCGAATATTGCGGCCAATCGAGTGCAAGGCGATTGCGCACAATTCGCCCAGGTCGACCCCGCCGACTGAGCACGTCGCCACCGTCCGCCCGCATTGATCCAGTGAGATCGGGATGCAGCTTACCGGCCGGCCAGCGATGAAGGCGTCGAGGTCGTTCGCCGCTTTCGCTCCGCATCGGTACTGCAAGCTATCCTCGCCGCGACACAGCTGACTACTTTCGGGTGCGTCCATCCCCCACAGGCGGATGCGCGTTCCGTGGATTTCCAGTGTGTCTCCGTCGATGACGCAAACGCAACCGGCATCAACGCGAAGATTAGCATCATTCAGTGCGCATGATGCCGATGCGCGCCCTGAACCGACGACATTTATTGCGACGAAAACGACCGAATGCGCAATGTTATTCTCTGTCGTTCACACAAAATGGAATGGACGGTGATCGGCATACAGACGCACAATGCGACGATGGGCCAGGTATTTCCATCCGCCGCCGTCAGGTGCGAGCGCTGCGATGCGCTCAAGGTGATCGTGAAGCCGATCAATGGCAAAGGCCCCTGCGCGCTGCGTTGCCCGAAATGCAACGATCTGGACCCATTGCAATTGCCGACGATCGCCGGCTGGATGGACGGCGAGCTGCGGCCCCCCAAATAAAATCTCGATTGACACTTGTGAGGTCGGGCATGCGCCATCATCGCGCCGACCGAACTGGGAGTGAAGCTGCTAGGGCGCGCGGGGAGCGGCCGTGGACGCGTTGCGGCGTTCGCCTGCATTCGACACAGCCCCGAGCCGCAAACTCGCACCTGGTGATCTGCTTCACATTTTCGACATTGATCCAAACGTATTATCCAAGGATGCGTGGCGGCCTCGCAATCACAATTGTTACCGTCTTGGCGCTCTCGGCCATGGTGCGGGGGCATCCCCATTTCGTGCCGCGGCCGACCTCGCCAATGCCGGCTGTGAACCTGCCCTGATGCTGGCAGCGCCCGCGCGGCGCGCCGGACATCAATCCTGCTGCGTTTTTGGGGACGGCACCGCACCATTCGAGGGCGGTGAGGAGATGCCGATGCGCATTCCCTCGACAATGGTACGTGCCAGTGCTTGGGCGTCGACGTGCTTCGGTGAGATAGGCATGACGCGCAAACGCGGATCGACCGGCATGGGGACAGTGAAGGCGGGACCTATAGGCATTCGGACCATTTATGAGCACGCATCCAGTGTGGAGACCGACAGAACATAGTACGTGCCCGCATCGGGGGTCTGTACGAGTGCGTCCGAATGGTTAACGGAACGCTGTAAATGGAAGCGCGCGGGCCGCGCGGCAATTGTCCGGCATTCAACCGATCCCGATTGAAGACGTGCACCCAGAGACATTTAGACCGGGGTGACGAAGCTCTGGGTGCTCCGGCATCGCCTGCATTCATAAATGTGATGCACGAAGCCCGGCTTTTCCCCCTCGGTGCATGAAAACAGCATCTTCTTCCCGCATTTGACGCAGGTGGGCTCGTTCAGGAGCGGAGTCGGCGGCATTACTCGCGTGTCACCCTATTGCAGCTGCAGCATCGGAAAACGAACACAGCTGGTTTTTGTCCGATTGGGGGAAGCATACCGAGGTAAAGCATTTGCGCGCCGCAGCCTTCGCAGATTCGAACCTTGGCTTGCTCCGAATCACCCATGTTCGAATCATTGGGCTATGCGACCGCCACCGCTGCACGAAAACCGTCAGTCAACATGAAAAACAGAACAGGGTGTTACGGATTGAGTCCTCACACGACGTGTCGGTTCAACGCCCGCAGCATGCCGACGCGCGCATGCAACAGCGGACCTCGATCTTCCGCCGCCATGATTTGGGCCTCGGTCGCCGCCTGCCACTCAGGGAGGTTCTGCTCGCCCTTCGGCAGCTTCATGATGTAGGCGGCAGCCTCATCGAGGGTTAGAAGTTGCCGGCCTTTTGGCAGCGCGATCGGATCCTCGAACGCGCGCGACCATGGCATCAGGCGAACAGCTCGGCGCCGGCATACGTGA
Source organism: Bradyrhizobium erythrophlei (assembly GCF_900129505.1). Taxonomy (NCBI): domain Bacteria; kingdom Pseudomonadati; phylum Pseudomonadota; class Alphaproteobacteria; order Hyphomicrobiales; family Nitrobacteraceae; genus Bradyrhizobium; species Bradyrhizobium erythrophlei. The sequence continues at coordinate 5,800,222 of NZ_LT670818.1, forward strand.
AACGGACATATGTTCCCGACTCGTGGAGCAACAGCCAACCGTTGGCGATCGCCGCTTTGAGGCCGGCGCTGTATTCGGCCGGGCTGCCACCGGCGGCGAGGAATGGCGCGTTGACGTTTTCGATGTAAAGCCGGCCATCCTGCACGGGCTCGATTGTGCTTGCGATCTCGATCAGCTTTCGCGCGGCGTTGTAGGGGTCAGCATAGGGACGGTCAGCGATCAATTTCATCAAGCGATTTCCATGTGGGCGGCGTAGACATGCTGATCCACGCCAGCGGTATTGATCGGCTCACCACAAAGCACCGCGACCGGCCATCGGTCGATTGCGTCGGCATCCTGCAGCCCTTGTCCCACATGGAATTTCCAGGCGGTCCGCGCTCGCTCGCAGCGATGTTCTTCGAATTCGGCCTGTGAGCACGTCGGGAGATATTCTCTCCAGGCAGCCTCGAAATCGGCCCGGGTCTCTTCGAAAGTCTCGGCCGTACCCTGGACCTGGCGGCCGTGGCGCGAACCCGGATAGAAACCGCAGTCCCAGCCCCACTGATCTACATCCACCGGGGCACCGGCACGGCTCGCGATTGTCCCCACATGCACGTCGCCATAGTAGACGTGCCAGCAGTCGGGGCGTTCGGGATATCGGCGGCGGGTGAGAGCGGGCATGCGCCATTGAAGCGCGGCCGCGCGGTTAGAACAATCCGCTACCGGTTGGGGCCGGGCGCCGCCGGTGCACATGATCAAGCTCGCTGAGACGTGCGAGATCACGCCGTACCTTCGGGTGTATCCGGCACCTAGAGAGGCCCGTCCGCTTTATCCTCAACCTCGCTCCAGAACAGTCGAGCCTTTGCATCAGTCTTCCGGTACAAAGTAAGAAGGCCTGCCAGAACGATTATTAGAGAGCCGCGCAAATAAATTCGATAACGAAAGGCAGCAATCAGAAGCGCCACCGCGAACACTATTACCGCGCCGCCAAACGTCCGTTATTGGGTGAACAGCGGAAGACATTTGCTCAATTCGAGTTCTTCCGATTTGGACCCAAGGCGGAAATCAGCCCTTGCAAGCTTCCTGGGTAAGAGAGCCGATTTTCTCGGAAAAAAAACGAAGACGCCTGTGCAAGTTGGGGTAAGATTTTGGACGATTGTGAACGCCTCGGCGAACCTTTGGGGCGTTCCTTTTCCAAGGTTCCCAAATAATGGTTCCTGTCGATCGCACATCTGCTCACCTCGTCGGCGACGAGGAAAGTTCGAAACGACGCCAAATCCTAGACGGTGCCTGCAAGGTATTCCTAGATTTGGGGTTTGACGGTGCGAGCATGGGCGACATCGCCCGCGCGGCGGGCGTCTCCAAAGGGACACTTTACGTTTATTTCGCAGATAAATGCCGCCTATTCGAGGCTATCGTCGAGGTGGACGCGCTCGAAAGGCGCCAGCTAGCGTTCTATTTCGATCCCGCATGCGACATCGAGACAACATTACTGAGGTTCGGCGAGGCCTATATTGGCAGGCTCTGCCGGCCGGGTGGCGGATCAGCGGCCCGCATGGTTTTCGCGATCGCCGAGCGTATGCCGGAAATTGGCCGGCGGTATTACGAACTTGTGCTGCAGAAAACCGTTAACCGCCTCTCCGAATATCTCGATGGGCGCGTTAAGCAGCGGGAGCTCGTGATCGACGACTGTCAGCTCGCGGCCATGCAATTCATGCTCATGTGCCAAGCTTCGCTGTTTCTGCCCTATATCTTCCAGGTGGCGCCGGCCCCATCCCAGGAGCGTATCACGCGGGTAGTCAACGACGCGGTACGGACATTTCTCGCGGCACATGCTGTGAAGGCAATTTAAACGCTGGTGCCGTCTATCTTGGCACACGTTCTCAACACGACGCAGGTGAGCGCGCGCCGCTGAGCGCCGCCAGTGACGTTGCTAACGGCTCCTTATCCCTCGCGGCCTGCACTTACGGCAATGTGTACTTGCCGGAATGGCCATTGCAGACAGCGAAGATTCCGTCGGGAAAGTCTTTGCCGCGGCTCACAGGGTGAAGAGCAGAGGCCTTGGTGAGCGCGTTCGTCAACGTCGACCGACGATCCTGCGCCGCGCGCAGCGCGTTCTCGGCATCGGTCAATTGATGATCATCAGCGCCGTCGAGCGCGAGCTGTTCGGCCTTCGCCCGGCAAGCGATGATCGAGGCCTCGGCGTCGCTCAGTCTGGCGTCGGCGACCGGATGTCGACGGAGATGGAACCGTTGCCGCTATTTCCAAATATCGACAAGTATCCAAGCGCGGCGTGGGCATCGCTCGTCAACTGTAGGCAGCTTCAAGGACTATCTGTTGCTCGCGGAGCATCCGACCGAGAAGCGAAAATATCTCTATCTGCTTGGCGCTGGGCACGCGCTCAATGCCTGCGGGCCTAGCTAGGCTAAAGACAATTGAGTGGGGATTGTGCTGGGTTTCGCGCCGAAACTCGCCTTACGTTTCAGCTTTTTGCGCTTGTCACGCGCTGGAGCCACTTCCAACCAGCATATTTGTCGCCAGTCTGACGTAGGTGACTATATCGCTTCAGGCTACTCCAGCTCCTGTGACCCGAAACGCTTGCCGCTTGCGGTATCGTTTTGCCCATTTCGAATAGGCGCGAAATCCCATCATGTCTAAGATCGTGGAAGTGTAGATCATCAATGCCTAGCAATTTGCACGCACGGGTGAACGCAGCGCCAATTGCGTCTACTGAATAGGGGAATATTTCTTTCGCTACACGCGGCATGCTTTCGATAACCGCAGTCGCTTCAGGGGGCAGGTCGCAAAAAACGTCATTCCCTTGCTTGTCGCCCGGATGTTTCATATCGCGAATGAGAACGCGAGCATCCGGATGGGTTGGGGGCGTGGCCGCTTCAAAATCTGTCCATGCGATGCGCGTGATCTCTTCCTGCCGCCGCGTACTAAAGATAGCAAACACGATGATCTGCTGCATCGGGGAGGATCGGGGCCGATGAGTTTTGACCTTGCCGAAATGGTGCATGAGAAGGTCGAGTTCGGTCAACGTCGGTCGCCGATCGCGCTCCTTGCTTTTCGAAGTGAGGCCAAGATTTCTTGTTACTACCAATGCATCATCCATCGCTTGGGGATTCAACGGATAGCCCCAGGCAGGCCGTGCAATGGTGAAAATTGAGCTGAGATGGCTGAAGTAGTTTCCGACCGTTTGGGGCTGAACCGGCAGCTCCTTGGCGAATGAGACCAAGTGTTCACTGGTTACTTCGCTGCATTTAAAATCTGCTATGTCATGGGTTTTGATGGTGGCGAGCACCTGAGCTTTGGTTCGGCCGATTTCCTTGATCGATTCCTCGATGTAGCGGTCAATCACGGCGGCCAACTTTGGGTCTGGTACGCTCTGTCGCTCGAGCGCGCCTGGCTTAGCAAGCTCAGTCTCTCGCTTTTCCATCCACGCTGAAGCAGCCTGTCTGCGGTCGAATGTCTTCGTCTCGCGGTGCACGATTTTGCCGCTGCGCTTAATGGTGACTTGCGCGTGATAGCCGGTGGAACCATCTTTGCGCTTGCGAGAGAGGATTGTCCCCATTTGCTACGCCATCCGTGGTACAGCATTGACCTTCGTGGTACAGCATTGCTGTACTTTGGAGCGAAAAATGGGCCTAAATCGAAGGAAACTGGCCTAAATGAGAATGGTCGGAAAGCGCTTGAAGTGACTGATATCCTTTCCAAAACAAAAGAAAACAAGAGGATAGCATTTTCCGTCGCCCCGATGATGGACTGGACCGACCGGCATTGCCGCGTGTTCCATCGCCTGATGACGCGACGGGCGCTGCTCTATACGGAGATGCTGACCACCGGCGCCATCCTGCGTGGCGACCGGGCACGGCTACTCGGTTTCGATTCATCCGAACATCCCGTCGCGCTGCAGCTCGGCGGCTCCGAACCCAGCGATCTCGCGGCGGCAGCCAGGATCGGCGAGGATTTCGGCTATGACGAGATCAACCTCAATGTCGGCTGTCCGTCGGACCGGGTGAAGGACGGGCGCTTCGGCGCCTGCCTGATGGCCGAGCCGGCGCTGGTCGCCAGAGGCGTCGCGGCCATGAAGCAGGCGGTCGGCATTCCCGTCACCGTTAAGTGCCGGATCGGCATCGACGACCAGGATCCGGAAATCGCGCTCGATGAGCTCGCCCGCAGCGTCGTCGCTGCCGGGGCCGATGCGCTGATCGTCCACGCCCGCAAGGCCTGGCTCAACGGATTGTCGCCCAAGGAAAATCGCGACATCCCGCCGCTCGACTATCACAGGGTCTATCGGCTCAAGGCCGCGATGCCGCATGTGCCCATCGTCATCAATGGCGGCATCGGCGGCCTTGCCGAGGCCAAGGCGCATCTTGATCACGTCGATGGCGTCATGCTGGGGCGCGCGGCCTATCAGGAGCCGTGGCGGTTGCTGTCGGTGGATCCCGAACTGTTCGGCGAGGCGGCACCTTTTGCCGCGATGAAAGACGTGTTCGAGGCCATAATGCCGTACATTGAGCGCCAGCTCGCGCGGGGCACGCGGCTGCATTCGATCACGCGGCATTTCGTCGGCGCGTTCCACGGCGTGCCGGGCGCCCGCGCGTTCCGCCGCCATCTCGCCGAGAACGGCGTCAAGCCGGATGCCGGCGCGGATGTGCTGCGCGAGGCGATTGCGCTGGTCGAGCACCGCGCGGCAGCGCCGATCGCCGCGTAAGAAACGGCGCGGCTTACGGATAGCCGTGCAGCATCAGCCGGTCGGCGTGCACTTCCCAGCTTTCCAGCCGGTCCAGAAAACTCATGCCGAGCAGGTTGGTTTTCATCTGCCCATGCGGCACCACCAGCGCCGGCACCGAGCGTTCGACCAGCTTGCCGATCGCGAGGCGGTCGAGCGTCAGCCGCGCCGCCTTGGTGTGTCCGCCGGCTGTCTCGACGTCGACATCATATTCGAGCAATTCGAGCGGCAGCCCGGCGGCCTTGGCGGTCTCGTAGGTCAGCACCACCGAGGTCGCGCCGGTGTCGATCACCATCGGGGCCGTGATGCCGTTAATCCTGGCCTTGAGCGCGAACTCGCCGCTCTGTCCACGCGTGATCTGCACCCCGCGGGTCGGCGCCCGCTTGCGCAGCATGTCCGAGACGGTGTCGGTGGCGCGCGCCACCTGTTCCGGGTCCTTGTAGGCAACCACGGCGCCGGCGGTTACCGCCAGCATCAACAGGACGAGCAGGAAGCGGCTCACGGCCTGCCTCCCATGGCAATCGCCGTCAGAGTCTTTTCCGTTTCGATGGAATCGAAACGGGACTCCAGATTTTTGAGTTGACGCGTTTTCTCAACGCGAACCGGTCTCCACTTCGCTTGAAAACGCTCTAATCGGCCTTTGGACGGGCGGCGGACTCGGGTGGCACCAGCCCGGCATCGGCCATGCGCGCTGGAAGCTGCGTCATCACGGCCTGCCGCTCCGGGCTTTCCATCCGGTGCCAGCGCGCGATCTCCGGCAAGGTGCGGCCACAGCCAAAACAGAGGCTGGTTCTGGGATCGATCATGCAGACTGCGATGCACGGCGTTTCTATGCTCATTCGTCAGGTGTGAAGCGTATCCGGTGGTTTTGCGCAAGCGCTCCCAATCACAATCCGGTGCCAGCGCTCATGATCGGCTTGTTGCGGGTCCGGCGTTTCTCGTCGGGCGATGTGGTGGTTTCCGGCTGCAGCGGCGGAGCCTCTTCCGCCATCGGCGCCAGCGCCGACATCACCCGCTCCGGCGGGAAGGTGACGATGACCTCGGTGCCGATGCGCAGCTTCGACTTCAGCGTGAAGGTGCCGCCGTGCATGTCGATCAGGCTCTTTGCGATCGGCAGGCCCAGTCCTGCGCCCTGTTCGGCGGACTTGATCGAGTTGGATCCCTGGCCGAAGGAGGCGAGCACGACCGGGATTTCATCCTCGGCAATGCCGGAACCGGTATCCTTGACGCTGAGATACTGGCCGCCCGAGGCGGTCCATCCCACTTTCAGCCAGATCTCGCCGCCCTGCGGGGTGAACTTGATCGAGTTCGACAGCAGGTTGAGCACGATCTGCCGGATCGCGCGCTCGTCGCCCCAGATGCGCGGCATGCCCTGCTCGAACACTTCGTGGATGGTGATGCCGCGGCTGGAGGCCCGCAGCTTCAGCAGATGGTGGCAGTCGGCGACGACGTGCACCAGCGACACCGCTTCCTCGTTGAGCTCGTAGCGTCCGGCCTCGATCCGCGACAGGTCGAGAATTTCGTTGATCAGATTAAGCAGATGTACGCCGGAATTATGGATGTCGGCGGAATATTCCTTGTAGACGGGCACCGCGTGCGCACCGAAGATTTCGCTCTTCATCACCTCGGAGAATCCGAGGATCGCGTTCAACGGCGTGCGCAATTCGTGGCTCATCTGCGCCAGGAACCGCGACTTGGCGACATTGGCCGCTTCGGCGCGATGGCGCGCCTCGTCCGATATCGCCTTGGCCTGCTCCAGTTCGCCGATCAGTGCGTCCTTTTCGGCGCGCGCTTCCAGCGTCGCCAGGGTCGTCGAATGCAGGCGATGGGCGAGCAGGGCGAAATAGCCTTCTGCCGCCAGCGCCAGCACCGCGAGCACGTAATTGTCGAAGGTGCCGCTCAGCACGAAATTCAGCGCGATCGCCACCGTGACCGGCGCGGTCGCCGCCAACGCAGCGATCGGCAAATTCGCCGCCAGCATGCTCGACACCGCGATCACCAGCAGCATCAGGAACATCATCAGCGTGTTCGAGACCATGTCGAGGCCGGCGGGGTGGACCAGGATCGCGGTCCAGCTCAGGCCGTAGAGCAAATCGAGCAGCACAAAGCGCGTTCGCCATTTGCGGGTCGCGGCCAGGTTCGGCGATTCCGCGAGGAATCTTGCGCAACAACGGATGATGGCAAAATGGATGCACAGCATGCCGCAGGTCCATGCGGCGGCCGAAATCGGCTGCATCCAGAACCCGAAAAACAGGCCCGTTGCCACCACCAGCAGCATCACGACATAGGACGCCGAGATCCGCGTCTGGGCATATTGGCGGAGCAGTTCGCGGTCGAAGGCGGGACGGGTTCCCGAGGTCGACGTTAACCGATCGCGGGCCTCGCGCACCCGCTGCGAGGCCGCCCGGCGTTGACTGGCCGGCGCTGCGACGGGCGTTTCAGCCGGAAGATGGACAACTTCAGGCCTATCGGCGGGTTTACTCATCAAACAACACAAATCCTGCCCGCGAACGGCGCGGGCTTTTGCATTGTCTATCTGTGGCGCCAAATCGTTAAGAGCTGCCTTAAAGCACTAAAGAATCACCTTAACGGGAGGTTAAATTAACCTTTGGGGCAAGCTCCAGCGCCAGCGTTCCAGCCTCAGCGCTCCAGCCTTGCCAGCAGGCTCGACGTGTCCCAGCGCTTGCCGCCCATCGTTTCAACTTCCGAATAGAAGGCATCGACCAGCGCGGTCACCGGCAGGCTCGCACCGTTGCGGCGGGCTTCGGCGAGACAGATCGACAGGTCCTTGCGCATCCATTCCACCGCGAAGCCGAAATCGAACTTGCCCTCGTTCATGGTCTTGTAGCGGTTCTCCATCTGCCAGGACTGCGCCGCGCCCTTGGAAATGGTATCGATGACCGCCTGAACGTCGAGGCCGGCTTTCTTCGCGAAATGAATACCTTCGGAGAGGCCCTCGACCAGCCCGGCGATGCAGATCTGGTTGACCATTTTTGTCAGTTGCCCGGAACCGGCTGGCCCGAGCAGCTTGCACATCCGCGCATAGGCCGCGATCACCGGCTCGGCGCCGGCATAGGCGTCGGGGCTGCCGCCGCACATGACGGTCAAAACACCGTTTTCAGCACCGGCCTGGCCCCCTGATACCGGGGCGTCGACGAACTTGAAGCCCGCCTTGGTCGCTGCCGCGTCGAGTTCGCGCGCGACCTCAGCGGAGGCGGTGGTGTGATCGACGAAAGTCGCGCCCTTTTTCATGCCGGCAAAGGCGCCATCGGCGCCGAGCGTGACCGCGCGCAGGTCATTGTCGTTGCCGACGCAGCACATCACGAAGTCTTGTCCCTCGGCGGCGGCCTTCGGTGTCGGCGCTGTTTTGCCGCCGAATTTCTCGGCCCAGGCCTTGGACTTGGCCTCCGTCCGGTTGAAAACCGTGACGTCGTGGCCACCTTTTTTCACCAGATGTCCCGCCATTGGAAAACCCATCACGCCGAGACCGAGAAAAGCGACTTTAGCCATGTGTGCAACCTTGTTTCTGACCTTGGGGGTCGGCCGGCATTGAACCTGCCGGACCGTGTTCTGGAGAGGGGCGGCAGACTGCTCCGGTGGGGCCGAAACAGGTTCCGCTCGGGATGTGGAGCGGGCACAATAAACCCTGGGCCATGAAGGGCAACGTCTCCGTTTGGCGGCTGGCCCGGGTTTTGTGCTAAGCTGAGCGGTATCAAAGACTTCAACAAAAAGGGAGTGACACCACATGAACATGAGCGTTGGCGTGCTCGACCATTTCAATATCCGGACCCGCAAGCTCGCGGATACGGTCCGATTCTACGAAGAAGTGCTGGGGCTGGAGAAGGGCGCCCGGCCGAATTTCGCATTCCCCGGCGCCTGGATGTACTCGGAGGGCAAGCCGGTGGTGCATCTGGTCGATATTTCCAAGACCGATGAGCCGCAAAAGCCGGATTCCGGCGTGGTCCATCACGTCGCCTTCGCCAGCCAGGGCTTTGCCGGCATGAAGAAGCGGCTGGAGTCCAAGGGGACGGAATTCGACTCGCGCCAGGTTCCCGGCGGCGATCTCTGGCAGATCTTCGTCAACGATCCCAATGGCGTCATGATCGAACTGAACTACGAGGCCGCCAAGGAGCAGGGCGGATCGGCGCCGCTGGAGCGGGCGGACGACGTCGGAGCGAGGTAGCCTTTTGGGCTGCTACGCTCTATGGGTCGCATCCGGAAGTCATGAGGAGATGCGCTTTTGAGCGTCACGCAGCAACAGGTTCTCGAAGCTCTCGCCAAGGTGGCCTCGCCCCGCGGCGTCGCCTTGACCAATGCCAATGTCTTGTCGCCGGTCTCAGTCACCGACGGCAAGGTGTTTTTCTCGATCAATGTCGACGCCGCCGAGGCCCGCGCCTGGGAGAGCGTGCGCGCGCAGGCCGAAGCCGCCGTGCGCGCCATTCCCGGCGTCACCGCCGCCATGATCGCGCTGACCGCCGAACGCAAGCCGGGCTCAACGCCGCCGCCGCAGCGCCCCGCGCCGGGCGGTGTGGCGCCGGTCGCGTCACACCGGCCGCCGCACAGCCCCGCCTCGCCAATGGCAAAACAGGCGGAAATTCCCGGCATTGCCGCCGTCATCGCCGTGGCCTCGGGCAAGGGCGGCGTCGGCAAATCGACCACCGCGCTCAATTTGGCGCTGGGCCTGCGCGATCTCGGTTTGCGGGTCGGCCTGCTCGATGCCGACATTTACGGCCCGTCGGTGCCGCGACTGACCGGGATCAGCGTGAAGCCGCAGCTCGACGACAACAGGAAGATGATTCCAGTCCAGCGCTTCGGTCTTGCGATCATGTCGATCGGTTTTCTGGTCGAGGAGGATACCGCGATGATCTGGCGCGGGCCGATGGTGATGTCGGCGATCACCCAGATGCTGCGGGACGTCGCCTGGGGCACGCTCGACATTCTTGTGGTCGACATGCCGCCCGGCACCGGCGACGCGCAACTGACACTGGCGCAGAACGTGCCGCTCAAGGGCGCGGTCATCATTTCGACTCCGCAGGACCTTTCGCTGATCGATGCGCGGCGGGGGCTTGCGATGTTCAAGAAGGTCAACGTGCCGGTGCTCGGCATTGTCGAGAATATGAGTTATTTCCAGTGCCCGCATTGCGGCACGAAATCGGACATTTTCGGCCATGGCGGCGCGCGGCACGAGGCTGAGCGGCTGGGGGTGCCTTTCCTCGGTGAAATCCCGCTGCATATGTCGATTCGCACCACCTCGGATTCGGGGACGCCGGTGGTGGACAGCGAGCCGGACGGCCCGCATGCGGCGATCTACCGCGCGATCGGGGCCAAGGTCCGCGACCAGCTCCAGGGCGCGATTGCCGCGGCTTGAGCGGTTTTTTAGCCATATTCGACTTTCGTTTAATCGGTGCTGTCATGCCTTCGTCGCCTATTCGAAGGCCGAAAATCCGTGTTAAAGACCGCGCGTCAGAGCGCCTTCGGCTGACGCGAAATCGGCCTCGCTGGGAGAACTGCTCAAGGAAATAGGGGAAACGCCCCAACAAGGAGATGCCTTAGATGAAGCGTCGTGATTTTTTGAAAGTTTCGGCGACGGGTGCCGCGATGGCCGCCGTTGCCTCGCCGGCGATCGCGCAATCCTCGCCCGAAATCAAGTGGCGCATGACGTCAAGTTTCCCGAAATCGCTCGACACCATCTACGGTGGCGCCGAATATTTCGCGAAACAGGTTGCCGAAATGACGGACAACAAGTTTCAGATTCAGGTCTTCCAGGCGGGCGAACTTGTTCCGGGACTGCAGGCGCTCGATGCGACGTCCAAGAACACCGTCGAGATGTGCCACACCGTTTCCTATTATTACGTCGGTAAGGATCCGACCTACGCGATCTATGCATCGGTCCCATTCGGCCTCAATGCGCGCATGCAGAATTCCTGGTGGTACCAGGGTGGCGGCATGGAGATCGGCAACGAGTTCTTCAAGAAATCCGCCAACGTCATCGCATTCCCCTGCGGAAATACCGGCACCCAGATGGGCGGCTGGTTTCGCAAGGAGATCAAGACGGTGGCCGATCTCTCCGGCTTGAAGTTTCGTATCGGCGGCATTGCAGGCCAGGTGCTGCAGAAGGTCGGCGTGGTGCCGCAGCAGCTCGCCGGCGGCGACATCTACCCGTCGCTGGAGAAGGGCACCATCGACGGCGCCGAGTGGGTCGGCCCCTATGACGACGAGAAGCTCGGCTTCCAGAAGGTCGCCAAGTACTACTACTACCCTGGTTTCTGGGAAGGCGGCCCGACCGTTCACGCCTTTGCCAACCTCGACAAGTGGAACGAGCTGCCGAAGGGCTACCAGGCCATCGTCAGCAACGCCTGCGCCAACGCCAATAGCTGGATGGCTGCGCGTTACGACATGCAGAACCCGTCCGCGCTGAAGCGTCTGGTCGCCGGTGGTACGCAGCTCCGCCCGTTTACCAACGAAGTGCTGGAAGCCTGCCTGAAGGCGACCAACGAATTGTGGGGCGAAATCTCCGCGAAGAACCCCGACTTCAAGAAGTCGATCGACGCGATGCAGGCCTATCGGTCCGATCAGTATCTGTGGTGGCAGGTTGCCGAATACACTTTCGACAGCTTCATGATCCGCTCGCGCACCCGCGGCTGATAATTACGCCTTAAGTCTTGGAGACCTCGAAAGCCCGGCCTTCTCAAAGGCCGGGCTTTTTGCATTGCGGCACGGCGATTGGTCGTGGAAATCCGGAACGGGATGTTCCATGCTGGCGCCAAGCCTCGACAAGAAGGCTCGCAATCACATCATCAGGGGAGGAAGAGCTCAATGAAGCGTCGCGACTTTATCAAGGTCACTGGAATAGGCGTGGCCGGCGCCGCCTCGATCGCCGCGCCGGCGATCGCGCAATCGATGCCGGAAATCAAATGGCGCATGCCGACGAGTTGGCCGAAATCGCTCGACACGCTCTATGGCGGCGCCGAGATGATGGCCAGGGTCGTCGGCGAGGCGACCGACAACAAATTCCAGATCCAAACTTTCGCGGGCGGCGAAATCGTTCCGGGCTTGCAGGTGCTGGACGCCGTGCAGAACGGCACCGTCGAGATCGGCCACACCGCGTCGTATTATTATTTCGGCAAGGACCCGACCTTCACCTTCGGCTCGTCGGTGCCATTTGGACCCAACATGCGCGTCAACCAGGCCTGGTACATGCTCGGCGGCGGCAAAGAAATCCTCAACGAATTCTACAAGAAATATAACGTGATGTCGCTGCTGGCCGGCAACACCGGCTGCCAGATGGGCGGCTGGTTCCGCAAGGAGCTCACCAGCGTCGACGACTTCAAGGGTCTCAAATTCCGCATCGGCGGCTTTGCCGGGCGCGTGCTGCAGAAGATGGGCGCGGTGCCGCAGCAGATCGCCGGCGGCGACATCTATCCCGCGCTCGAGAAGGGCACTATCGACGGCGCGGAATGGGTCGGTCCTTACGATGACGAGAAGCTCGGGTTCTACAAGGTCGCGCCGCATTACTACTATCCCGGCTGGTGGGAAGGCGGCCCGATGCTGCTGTCCTTCGTCAACCTCGATAAATGGAACGCGTTGCCGAAATACTACCAGAGCATTCTCGAGCAGGCCGGTCACTACGCCAACAACTGGATGATGGCGAAGTACGACCAGTCCAATCCGCAGGCGCTGCGCCGCCTGCTCGCCAACGGCACCAAGCTGCATGCCTTCTCGCCGCCGATCATGGAAGCCTCGCTGAAGGCGGCGAAGGAACTGCACAGCGAAGTCGCCGCGGGCAACGCGGATTTCAAGAAGGTCTATGAATCGCTGACGACGTTCTCGAACAACAGCTATCAGTGGTTCCAGGTCGCCGAAGTCGGCTACGACAACTTCATGGCACGTCACTCGCAGAGCTGATCGCGCTGGAAGCTCCCACGAACGCAAGAACCCCGGAGCGAAAGTCCGGGGTTCTTTGCTGGTGGTCGTAAACCAGACTATGGCTTCGCCGGCGGACCGAAATCGAGTGGGGGCAATTCCATCTGCGGAATCTCGATTTTGATGGTGTTGGGATCGACCGTCGACAACGCGCCTTTGTAATGCATCACCATCGAGGGGAACATGATGACCAGCAGCACCATGGCGACCTGGATCACGACGAACGGCACCGCGCCCCAATAGATCTGACCGGTCGTGACCGGCTCCATGCGCTTGCCGGTGACGCGGTCGAGATAGGGTTCCTTCGGCGCCACCGAGCGCAGGTAGAACAGTGCGAACCCGAACGGCGGATGCATGAACGAGGTCTGCATGTTGACGCCGAGGATCACGCCGAACCAGATCAGGTCGATGCCGAGATGTTCGGCGGCCGGCCCGAGCAGCGGAATGACGATGAAGGCGAGCTCGAAGAAATCGAGGAAGAAAGCGAGCACGAAGACAAAGGCGTTGACGAAAATCAAAAAGCCGATCTGGCCGCCGGGCAGGGAGGTCAGCAAGTGCTCGACCCAGACGTGGCCATTGACGCCGTAGAAGGTCAGCGAGAACACGCGGGCGCCGACCAGAATGAACACCACGAACGCCGACAGCTTCGCGGTGGATTCGGTGGCCTGCCGGATCAGGTCCCAGCTCAGCCGTCGCTTGGCGGCGCCGAGAATGATCGCGCCCGCCGCGCCCATGGCGCCACCCTCGGTCGGCGTCGCCAGCCCGATGAAGATCGTGCCCAGCACCAGGAAGATCAGAAACAGCGGCGGCACCATTACGAAAGTGGTCTGCTGCGCCATGGTGGACAGAAAGCGGAAGCCGGTCAGCTTGTCGATGATCCAGTTCAGGACCGCGACGAAGAATGCGAACAGAATGCCGAAGAACATGCTGAGCACGACGAAGTCGGCGCCATGCGTCTCGGAATTCCGCATCATGAACCAGCCGAAGAAGCAGCTGGCGATGAAGAGCACCAGCAGCGACCACAATCCGCGGCTTCCATCCTTCTGGCGGAAACCGATCGCCTCCGGCGGCAGCCCCGGGGCTGCCTTGGGGAATATCAAGGTGACGAAAAACGCGTACAGGGCATAAAGGCCCGCCAGCACCAGTCCGGGAATGAAGGCGCCCTCGTACATGTCGCCGACGGACTTGCCGAGCTGGTCGGCCATCACGATCAAGACCAGCGACGGCGGAATGATCTGCGCCAGCGTGCCGGAGGCCGCGATGATGCCGGTGGCCATCCGGCGGTCGTAGCCGTAGCGCAGCATGATCGGCAGCGAGATAAGGCCCATCGAGATCACGGATGCCGCGACCACCCCGGTGGTGGCGGCGAGCAGCGCGCCGACGAACACGACGGCGTAGGCGAGGCCGCCACGGATGGTGCCGAACAACTGCCCGATGGTGTCGAGCAAATCTTCCGCCATGCCCGATCGCTCGAGCACCAGTCCCATGAAGGTAAAGAACGGGATCGCCAGCAGCGTGTCGTTGTTCATCACGCCGTAAACGCGCTCCGGAAGCGCCTGCAGGAAGTCGGGCCGGAATTCTCCGAGCTGGATGCCGACGAATGCGTAGATCAGCCCGACCGCGCCGAGCGAGAACGCCGCCGGATAACCGAGCAGCAGCACCACGACCAATGACGCGAACATGATCGGCGCCATATTGGCGATAAGAAACGCAGACATCTATTCCCCCCAGCGACCGCGTCCGGCGATCAGTTCTTTTCGATCGCCTCGACGAGGTGCTCGACCTCAGCCTCGATCGCATTCACCTTTGACGCATGTGGATCCGGAATGAGCCCGCGCATCACGGCGATGCGTTTGATCAGTTCGGATATGCCCTGAACCAGCAAGAACGTGAATCCGATGATGATCAGTGACTTGGTGGGCCATTGCGGCAGTCCGCCGGCGTTGCCCGATTGCTCGTTGATCTCGACCGAGCGCATGAAGAACGGGCCGCCGGTGATGATCATGACGATGCAAAGCGGCATCAAGAAAACCAGATGTCCGACGACGTCGATGCCGTCTCGTACCCGCTTCGGCAGCATCTGGTTGACGATATCGATCCGGATATGTTCGTTGTCGAGCAGCGTCCAGGGCGAGCACAGCAGAAAAACAATGCTGAACAGCACCCATTGAAGCTCGAGCCAGGAGTTGGACGAGGTGTCGAAAACCTTGCGCACGATCGCATTGAGCGCCGAGACGATCACCGCGACCAGGATCAGCCACGCCAGCCGCTTGCCGGTCCAACGTGTGAACGCGTCGATTCCGCGGCTCAATTTAAGGAGCGATTGCAACGATAGTCCTCCCCAGTTACGCCTCTGCCGTCTTGACTGCACCGATCGGGCGCAGGGGGCCTGTTCAGCCGGGCGAGCATGAAGCCGCCGCACCATCCCAGCGCCGGAAGTCCCCGTCAATCGGAAGTTTGTTGATATTGAAAGGGAAATCCGGCCCGCCGATAGCATCGCGGAGGCCGCGCTTCAACCCCCGGTGACGCTCATATGGCGGCTGACGCTGGGGCGGTTGTGGCGGCGGTCGATGATGAAGTCGTGCCCCTTCGGCTTCAGGCCGATGGCGCGGTCGATCGCGGCGCTGAGCAGTTCGTCGTCGGCGGAGGCCCGCAGCGGTTTGCGCAAATCGGACGCATCCTCATGGCCGAGGCAGGTGTGCAGCGTCCCGGTACAGGTAATCCGGACCCGGTTGCAGGATTCGCAGAAATTATGGGTCATCGGCGTGATGAAGCCGAGCTTGCCGCCGGTCTCGCTGACGCGGACATAGCGCGCAGGTCCCCCGGTATCATCGTCGAGGTCGGTCAGGGTGTATTGCTGGGCGAGGCGGGCGCGAAGCAGGGACAGCGGCACATACTGGTCGATCCGTCCGGCGCCGATGTCGCCCATGGGCATGACCTCGATCAGCGTCAGCGCCAACTCCCTGGCGTGGGCCCATTCCATCAGCGCGGGAATTTCATCCTCGTTTAGATTCTTCAGCGCCACGGCGTTGATCTTGACGGCGAGGCCGGCCGCGCGCGCGGCCTCGATGCCGGCCAGCACCTTGTCGAGATCGCCCCAGCGGGTGATGGCCCGGAATTTCACCGGATCAAGCGTGTCCATCGAGACGTTGATGCGCCGGATGCCGCAGTCGGCCAGTTCGCCGGCGAAACGCGCCAGTTGCGAGCCGTTGGTGGTCAACGTCAGTTCGTTGAGCGCGCCGGTCTTCAGATGGCGCGAGAGCGAGCGGACCAGCGACATCACGTTGCGTCGGACCAGCGGTTCGCCGCCGGTCAGCCGCAGTTTCCGCACACCCTTGGCGATGAAGGCCGTGCAAAGCCGGTCGAGCTCTTCGAGCGTGAGCAGGTCGGCCTTGGGCAGGAATGTCATGTCTTCCGACATGCAATAGAAGCAGCGCAGATCGCAGCGGTCGGTGACCGAAACCCGCAAATAACTGATGGTCCGGCCGAACGGGTCGGTCATCGGACGGGACGTTGATGGGCTTAGTGCGGATCCGTTCATTCAATACGCCTTGCAAAACGCAACCGCGGCAGGAGCCACCGCCTGTGGCACAGTGTTGCGTAGTCACAATCTATGCATGATGCAATCCGCCTACAATCCGCGGACGATGCTGCGGTGCAAGCGATCAGCGGCTGGGCGTGGCCTGCGCAGCGCCTTGGCCCGGATCGGGAAAGGGCGATCCCCCCGCGGGAGCGGCGGCCGTGCCCTTTGGCGCTTTCGGTTTCTTTGGCTTCTTGCGGGCGGCAGCCCCGGGCAGCGGTCCGGCCGGCTGAAGTTCCGCGACCACTGGATTGGGGTCGACCGTCGTCGTGGCGGGCGTGGTCAGATCGCTGGGGGTGCGAATGATCTGCACCGGGATGGTCGTCGGCTGGAACTTGTTCAACGTGTAGGTCACCGAGAACCCGGAGGCGGAGGTCTGAACGGCGACAGAGCAGGGAGTCTTGCAGCTCGGCCCCACCGAGGTCACGGCATCGGCGCCGGGCGGTACCGAATCGAGCTGAACCTGCACGGTCGGCGGCGTCGGTTTGAAGGCGTCCAGCGAAAGGGAGGAACAGCCGGCCATACTAGCCCCTGCTACGGCAATCACGATGACACGACGCATGTCCCATCCGTCATTCTAAGTGCGGCTAACTGCCACAATCCCCAATTTCGACCATAGGGGGGTCAGGACAGCCACGCAACGGGGCCGGCCGGTATAGTTAACTGATGGTTAACGCGAGGCGCCACATGGCGCCCTGAACTGTCCAGACAGGGGCGGCAGGGGCGGGGAAAGGCGTGATCCGCCTCGAATTACGGTGGTTTGCTACCGGTTCTTGCTAACTTCGCAGAGATATTAGGATAATCAGGAGCGGATCCATCGCCAGACCGGCCGGATCCTTTACGTCTACTGATCGGCTACCCGGTGGAAACTTCAGCCTCGATTGAGATCGCCAAGCACACGCTGCTTTCCTGCGGTCTCATTCTTGCTATTGGAACCCTCACTGGTCTGCTGGCGCAAAAGATCCGGATTCCCGATGTCGCGGTGTTTCTGGTCGTTGGGATGGGGATCGGCCCGGAAGCGCTGGGTCTGATCGATATCAAGGCGGATTCGGCGCTGAATCAGATCATTCTCCTGTTCGGTGCCAGTTACATTCTGTTCGATGGCGGCGCCTCGCTGCGCTTCAACGTCCTGAAGCAGGTCTGGATCACCATTGTCGTCATTGCGACGGTCGGGGTGATCATCACAGCCACCATAACGGGGCTGGCCGCCCATTTTATCCTCGGCGCGCCCCTGATCGTGGCGCTGCTGCTGGGAGCGACATTGGCCTCGACCGATCCGGCGACCCTGGTGCCGATTTTCCGGCAGGTCCGGATTCGCGACCGGGTCGCGCAAACCGTGATGAGTGAATCCGCCTTCAACGACGCCATGGGCGCGATCGTCACCTTCGGCGTGCTCGCAGTGGCAATGGGGACCGGCGAGTTCTCCCTGGCGTCCTCATTGTTCGATCTGCTCAAGCAATCCGCCGTCGGCATTGTCGCGGGCATTACGCTCGGATACCTGGCCGCACTGCTGATCGCGCATGAGCGGCTTGCATTCCTGGCGGAATACGCACCTGTCGTGACGCTAGTGGCCGTGATCGGCGCCTATTTCGCGGCCGACGGCCTGCAGGCCAGCGGCTTCATGGCGGTTTTCGTGTTCGGCATCGTCCTCGGAAACAAGGAATCGTTCGGTTTCGCGATGGAGGCCGGCGAGTCGCGAAAGCTCGACGAATATGTCGCGACCACGGCGTTCATCATGCGGCTGTTCATCTTCATGCTGGTCGGTGCCCAAGTCGATTTCAGCCTCATGGGCCGGTATCTGTGGGGTGGCGTGGCTGTCGTCACGGTCTTGATGCTGGTTGCCCGGCCGGTGACCGTTTTCGCATGCGCGCTGCCCGATCGGCGGGCGCGGTGGAGTTTCCGCGAGATGCTCTTCATGTGCTGGACGCGCGAAACGGGCGTGATCCCCGGTGCGCTGGCTGGCCTGCTCCTGGGCATGAAGGCACCCGGCGCCCAGATGATCGCGTCGGTTACCTTTATTGCCATTTTGATGACGATCCTGATCCAGGCGCCAACCACTGAATGGCTTGGCCGCAGGCTGGGGGTGATGCAGGATGGCCAAGGCTAGGAGTCATAGCGACTGAGATAGATTATATAAATATATCAGATAGTTATATTGATTTTCAAATCTTGAAGCTCTGCACGGCCGCAGGCAGTTCGCTCATGTGGTTGATCAGGCGGTCGGGCTTCAGTTCAGCCATCGGAACCTCGGTATAGCCGAATTCGACCCCGATCACCGGGATACCGGCACGGCGGGCCACCCCTATATCCGGTCCGGCATCGCCGACCATGATGGCGGATGCCAGATGACCGCCCGCGCGCGCGACCGTCTGCTGCAGGATGACCGGGTCGGGCTTGGAGACCCCGAAGGTGTCGGCGCCGCAAATCGCGGAAAATCGCGAGCTCAATCCAAGCTGTTCGAGCAAAAGCTTCGACAACCACTCGAGCTTGTTGGTGCAGACCGCAAACCGGTATCCGGCTGACTGGAGATCGTCGAGCGCGGCCTCCAGGCCGTCGAACGGGCGCGAAGCGTCGGCGATATGAGCGGCGTAATAATCGATGAAATCGACGGTCAGCCGGCTGACGTCCTCGACGCTGGCGAAACGGCCCTCCAATTCCAGGCCGCGTTCGATCAGCTTGCGGGCGCCGGCGCCGATCATATTGCGGGCGGCATGAAGCGGGACCGGAGGCAGGCCCTCCCGATCGAGAACATAATTGAGCGCGTTGATCAGGTCGGGCGCCGTATCCACGAGCGTGCCGTCAAGATCGAAAACAACGATGCGGGCTGAGGTCATCTGCGAAGCGCTACCGGTCTCGGTGCGATCGTGCAAGGTGTGGCACGGGCCGAAAGTCATCAATTAGGGCTACAGCCGGGGTAAAGCGCTGTTCCTTGTCCGAAAACGACGCTAGATATGCCTCCCGCCGGACATCCTCGCTCCGGCGGCTTCTCCCGGGGCATCCTTTGCAAGCCAATATGGACGATTTGAAGCGGCAGGCCGCGGCGCGAGCGCTCGAACATGTGCGCGACGGCATGAAGCTCGGCCTTGGCACCGGTTCGACCGCGAAGCATTTCGTCGAGCTTCTTGGCGAGCGGGTTCGCGCCGGACTCCGCGTCATCGGGGTGCCGACCTCGGAAGCGACCCGCGCCGACGCGGTGAGGTGCGGCATACCGCTGACGACGCTGGATGAAATCGATCGGCTCGATCTGACGGTCGACGGCGCCGACGAAATCGACCCTTCGCTCAATCTCATCAAGGGCGGCGGCGGTGCGTTGCTGCGTGAAAAGATCGTTGCCGCGGCGTCGGATCGCATGATCGTGATAGCCGACGACTCGAAATGGGTCGAGGTGCTCGGCCGCTTTCCGCTACCGGTGGAGGTCATCCCGTTCGGCCTGGCGGCGACGCTGCGGGCCATCGGCAACGCGTTCGCGGAAAGCGGCAATTCCGGCCAAATGGTGGTCCGCAACGGCAAGGAAGGCCACGTTTTTGTCACCGATGGCGGCCACTGGATCGTCGATGCCCATCTGGGGCGAATCACCGATGCCCCGCGTCTGGCAGGTCTCTTGACCGCGATTCCGGGTGTCGTCGAGCACGGGCTGTTCATCGGTCTCGCCAGTACCGCGATGCTGGCCAGCCCTCAGGGAATTCGCGTTGTTGAACGGCGCTAAAGGCGCAATCTTGGGAGAATTGGAATGAAGAGCCTTTCGGGAATTTTGTCGGTCGCGTGCCTGGCGCTGGGACTGGCTCTGACGGCCTTGCCGGCCGTGGCCCAGCAGCCCAAGCCGGCTTCGCCGGCCGCGATCGCGGCGGCCAAGGAGATCCTGGCGATGAAGCACGCGGACGCGATGTATGCCAACGCCGTTCCGAACCTCGTCCATAAGACCAAGGACCAGTTGTTGCAGTCCAATCTCAACTACCAGAAGGATCTCAACGAAGTTGAGGTCATCGTCGCGCAGAAGCTCGCCGGTCGCCAGAAGGAAATCGGCGATGGCATGGCCGCTGTCTACGCCCAGGCATTCACCGAGCAGGAGTTGAAGGACCTGGTGACGTTCTACAGATCGGCGCTCGGCCAGAAGCTTTTGACGGCCGAACCGGTGGCGATCCAGCAGAGCATGGCCTTCATGAATCAATGGGCCCAGGGTTTTGCCGAAATGATCAATGGCGAATTCCGCGCCGAGATGCGCAAGCGCGGCAAGGAGATATGATCCCCTGATCGTCTTCGATCGGGACTGGCAACAGGGGCTTTGATGGCCGAGTTCGACGTCGATCTGTTCGTCATCGGAGGAGGTTCGGGCGGGGTTCGCGCCGCCCGGATCGCCGCCGGCCATGGCGCGCGCGTGATGATCGCGGAAGAATACCGGATGGGCGGCACCTGCGTGATCCGCGGCTGCGTGCCGAAAAAGCTTCTGGTCTATGCCTCACACATCCAGCACGAGATCGAGGACGCGGCAGGCTTCGGCTGGACCATTCCCCAAGCGACCTTCGACTGGCCGACGCTGATCGCCAACAAGGACAAGGAGATCGCCCGGCTGGAGACCGCCTATACTGCCAATGTGGAAAAATCCGGCGCCCGCATCGTCAAGACCCGCGCGGTGTTCGAGGACCCGCATACGCTCAGGCTCGCTACCGGCGAGACGGTAAAGGCGAACCATGTGCTGATCGCCACCGGCGGCGCGCCGAATCACGGGCGGGCGATACCCGGCATCGAACACGTGATCTCGTCAAACGAGGTGTTTCATCTGGACAAGCTGCCGAAGCGCATCGTGATCCAGGGCGGCGGCTATATCGCGCTGGAATTCGCCTGCATCTTTGCCGGTTTCGGCACCGACGTGACGCTGATCTATCGCGGCGAAAATATCCTGCGCGGCTTCGACGAGGACGTCCGCACCCATGTGCGCGCTGAGATGGAGAAGGACGGCATCACCATCCTCACCGGCTGCACGGTCGACAAGGTCGACAAGCACGTCAAGGAATTCACCACGCATCTGTCCAACGGCTCGAGCATCGCCTCCGACCAGGTAATGTTCGCGATCGGACGGCATCCCAATGTCGCCAATCTCGGGCTGGAGAAGGCCGGCGTCGCCATCAATCCGGCCAATGGCGGCATCGCGGTCGACCATTTCTCGAAGACGTCGGTCGACAATATCTACGCGATCGGCGACGTCACCCACCGCATCAACCTGACGCCGGTCGCGATCCGCGAGGGTCACGCGTTTGCCGATACGGTGTTCGGCGAGCGGCAGGTCAAGGTCGATCATGCCGACATTCCCACCGCGGTATTCAGCCAGCCGGAAGTCGGCACCGTGGGGCTGACGGAAGCGCAGGCGCGCGCGCAGTTCAGCCACGTCGATATCTACAAGGCCAATTTCAAGCCGATGAAGGCGACGATGTCGGGCCGCGACACGCGGGTGCTGATGAAACTCGTGGTCGACGCCACCAGCGACCGCGTGGTCGGTTGCCATATCGTCGGCGACGGCGCCGCCGAGATGGTGCAGCTCGTCGGCATCGCCGTCAAAATGAAGGCGACCAAGGCCGATTTCGACGCCACGATGGCGCTGCACCCGACCGCGGCCGAAGAACTCGTGACCATGCGCATCCCGAGCGCGCGCCATGTGCGGCAAGCGGCGGAGTAGGGCCGTTTCGAACGAACGCGCGGCACTGACCCGCGGCGGTTTCGATCCCAAGGCCGTCAGGCTTGCTTCTTGGCGGCATTCGCGCCGCTCCAGAGCGAGCCCGGATTGGCGCGATCAAGATAGAGTTCCAGCATGGCTAGATAAAGCTCAAGCGCGGTCGTCGTGATTTCGTCGAGGCGATTGAAATCCTGCAGATATTGCCTGGTCGCAGCGATGTTCCCGGGATCGTCGTTGCTGTCGGGCTTCTTGTGTCCAGCGATCACAGCGCGGGGCTTCAACGCCTCGAGCCTGTCGAGCGATGAAATCCATTCCCGCCGGCTCTGCGTATTGGTCTCGGCCAGATAAGGGTGAATTCCGTTATAGACGGTGTCGCCGGCAACGATCAGATCGACGGAGGGGACGTAGACGCTGGTGGAGCGCTCCGTATCGGTGCGCCCCATATCCACGGCGACGAGCTTGTTGCCTTCGAGTTCCAGTTCATTGCGTGCCAACGGCTCGGCTACCAGCAGGCGGTCGAGGATCTGGCCGGGATAAAGTCTGCGCCAAAAGCCGTCGATCGATGCCGGTGCCAGCTGTGCCTGCATCGCCTCGACGACCGCGGGTATCGCGACCGCCTTTGCGCGCGGGAAACGCTCAAGCAACGGTGCGAGGCCGAAAAAATGGTCGCCGTGCCCATGGGTGATGTAGATCGCGGTGAGGTTCTTGCCGCTCGCAACCACCCAGTCCAGCAATGTCTGTGACTGCTCCGCGGTGAGGAACGTGTCGACGAGGACGGCGTCCACTTCGCCGTAAATCAGCGTCGAGGAATTCGCCACCCACATCAAGGCCTCGTTGCCGGCCGGCAAATCGCGACTGAGTCCGGGACGCTTGGTCGTGAGCACGTCCCAATTCAGATCGGTGCTCATGGCTTCCACGGCACTCATCGGGGATCTCCAATTTTGTCAGCGCGTTCGCGCGCCGGCTGCGGCTGCGTCGATCTTGCGGTCCAGATCTGCGGCGATCTCCGTCAACTCCGGCCGTCCGAGGGTCGCGAGAAAGGAAGAGGGGCGGTCGTAGGCGATCACCGCTCCCTCGGGGTTGCCATCGTCGTACAGCGCCACACGGAACGGCACGTAGAAGCAGCCTCGCAGATCGATGCTGATGATTCGGTTGGCGATCACGGGATTGCCCACGAGATAGAGCAGGCACCGCTTTTCGCGGCCCGAGAGCGACGCGACCCGCCCGAGATCGGCACGCTCGATGATCATCAGATCATGCGAACCTCCGATCTTCTCGATCTCGCGTTCGATTTCGCTCCATGGGGCCTTCCGTTCGACGAGACGCTGGGTCATCGCCGGGTCGAGATGCCCAACTTCGCGCTCGAAGGCGCGAATTGCCGCGTCGTAGCTCAAGCCGGTGGGGACGCAAGTGTGCTGGATGGTGTCGCTTCGGCGTACGGCGCTTTGCGATTTGATGGATGTATTCAAGGCGAACCTCCGCTAGGCGCTGTGTTCAGGTTTCAACGAGTGGGTGCCTTTCCAGGTCGCCCACATTTTCACCTCGCACGCCGGTAAGACAACGGCTCCGTCAGCTCCAGGCTTCCGGAACCGCCGCTTCAGCCGTTGCGCCTATTCCTGAGCATGGGCCGCGTATTTTTCGACTTTTCGGGCGGCGTCGGTGATCACCGCCGCAACCTCCTTGGCGTGCGATTCATACACGGAGTGGCTGGCGCCCTTGATTTCGGTCGTGTGGCTCTTGGCCCTCGTGTAGTACCAGCGCTCGAGATCCGGGTTGATGATCTTGTCGCCGCCAGCGACGATTCCCCAGCTGGGCTTGGACTTCCAGGCGGCTGCGGTCAGTGGCGCGCTGAAGACCTTGGCCGCGGCCAGAACCTGGGAGCGGGCGACGAACTCCGCCCGCTCACGCGGCAGGTCGGGTGCAAACAGTCTTGGAAACTCCGCCGGGTTGAGATAGGTGAATTCATCCGGCGTTTTCCTGATCGCGCCGTCGGTCTTGGCCAGGATGCTCGGCGTCTTCTTGCCGAGCGTTCCCTCATCTTCTCCGACATCGGGGGCGTGGGCGGCGACGTAGACAAGGCCCGCCACGTTCGGATGAACGCCGGCCTCCGTGATGATCGAACCGCCGTAGCTGTGGCCGACGAGCAGCGTCGGCCCGTCCTGAAGGTCGAGAATCCGTTTCGCCGCGGCGACATCGTCCGCAAACGAGGTTTCGGGCTCCTGCACCATGGTGACCCTGAAGCCCTCGTTGACGAGAATTTCATAAACCGGCTTCCAGCCCGACGCATCCACCCAGGCGCCGTGGACCAATACGATGTTCTTGAGGGCATCGGCATTCGCCGGCGCCGCTATCGCGGCAAGGGCGAGAGCGGCCGCGACCGCCAGAGAGGCTTTGAAATTTTTCATGTCGAGGTTTCCAATTGATCGGGGCGAATGTTGTACGGTCGGGGATCCGCCGAAATATTTCTGCAAGCGACCAAATTTGCGGGTTCGCACGCTGCTCACTGGTTTTTTGGCCATCCGCTTCTGCATTCGCCGAGTATTCAGCACCTCCGCCTCACAAAGCGTTGTCTTGACGTTAGGTATGACGTGCATCATGCCTAAACCGGTGATGATGATCGTCATCCCGCTTGCGTCCGAGGTGCGATATGAATCGTCGCGATATGATGAAGCTGGCGTCACTGGTCGTGCTTCCGATGCCGGGAGCGGCGAGAGCGGGTTCGGATGGCGAGATGCGTCCGTTGACATACAAGGTATTTACCGTCACGCGCCCCGGCCTCAACCGTGATGTGCCGCCCGGCAAGGAGTCGCTGCAGTGGGTGGCGAATTCAGCCACGCTGATCCATGGAGAGCGGGATGCGGTACTGGTCGATACTTTCCTGACGATCGAGCAGTCCAGTGGCCTGGCCGACGCAATTGCCGCGAGTGGAAGGACGCTGAAAGCGATTTACGTGACCCATGCGCATGGGGATCACTTCTTCGGCATAAAAGTCCTGCAGGATCGATTTCCGGACGCGAAAGCGCTGGCGACACCCGAGGTCGTCGCAAGAATGAAGCTTCAGATCACGCCGGAAAAATTGAACGGGCGATGGCGCAAGCTGTTCCCAAACCAGATTCCGGACGTCATCTCCATCGCGGATCCGCTGGAGGGCGACGAAATTGATCTGGAAGGCAACAAACTGGCCGTTGTCAGAGTGGGGCATACCGACACCGATGATTCGACCTGTCTTCACATCCCTTCCATCGGATTGGTCGTCGCCGGGGACGCGGTCTACAACGGCATCCATCCATTTCTCAACGAGTCGAACCGGCGGACGCGGCTGGAATGGATCGCCGCACTCGACAAGATCGACGGCCTGAAACCGTCCGCGGTCGTCGCGGGACACAAGATTCCCGGCAACGATGACAGTCCGCGCAACGTGGAGGAAACGCGCCAGTATATCCGCGACTTCATTCGGTTGAACGACGCGACGAAAACCGCCCGCGAACTCTATGACAGGATGCTGGAGCTCTATCCCGATCGTGCCAATCCTGGTTCGCTCTGGAGTTCGGCGGCTGCTGCCAAGGCGGAGACGTAGCGCTGCCGTCCATCGTGCTGCGTCATTTCGACATCATCGAGGGCAATTTTGCGCCTGGAGCGTTGCACCTCACCTCGTGCCGAAACGCGACTCCAGCAGATCAAGTTCTCTGACCAGCTTGCGGGCCGTCACGTCGGAGAGCTGGCGTGCCCGCGCCATGCGGTAGAGCTCCGCCCGCTCGGCGCGAAGCCCCACAAGCCAGAGCTTCCGCTCGATCTCGTCGATCTTGCGCGCCAGCGCCGCCTCCTTGCCTGTTTTGGACCGGCTGTCGATGCGCTGGCGATAGAGCGTCATGATCGAGACCCCGGCGTCGCTGTAAAGGTCGGCGTCGCTGCGGCCTTCGCCCATGTCGTGCTGCGCCTGCTCGACGGCCCTTATCGCGACTTCCGCCGCCGCGACGCGCGCCAGATCCTCTTCCTCCTGCTGCGACGGCTCGGGCGGCAGCTCCAGGTTTCTGAGAAGGTACGGCAGGCTGACGCTTGCCGCGAGCAGCGAGACGATGATGACGCCGGCGGCGAGGAAAACGGCGAGGTCGCGCGCCGGAAACGCGGACCCGTCATTCATCGTCAAAGGTAACGTCAGCACGCCCGCAAGCGTGATGGTTCCCCGCACGCCGGCGAGCGATGTCGCCGCGATGAGACGCCAGCTTGGGATGTAGGGCTTTTCGCCTTTCAGCGCGGCCCGAAACAGAGTGAACCGCAGCGACGTCCAGACCCAGAGGAAGCGCAGCGCGGCAAGGGCGAGGGTGATGACGACCACATAGGCCATCAGCCAGAGCGGTTCATAGTGTCCGGTCTCGCGCACCACGCGTGCCGCACCTGTGAAGAGCTGTGGAAGCTGCTCGCCGAGCAACACAAAAATGATCCCGTTGGCGGTGAACTGGACCAGATCCCAAACCGCGCTGCGCCGAACCCGGGTCACGGGAAGCGCCTGGCCTCTCTGTTCCACGTAGCTCATGGTGATGCCGGCGGCGACGGCCGCGAGAATACCCGAGCAATGCAGATGTTCGGCCAAGAGGTAGGCGCCGAAAGGGATCAGCAGGCTGATCAATATTTGCGAACCGGTCTCCTCGCCAAATCGTTGCGAAAACCAGTTCTTCGCAACACTTGCCATCCAGGTCACGCCGACACCGATGGCGATGCCGCCGGTCGAAATCCAGAGGAACGTGCCGAAGGCGTCAAGGAGAGAGAACGTTCCGGTCAGGGCGGCGGCGACGGCAAAGCGCATGCACACCAGACCCGACGCGTCGTTGAGCAGCGACTCGCCTTCGAGAATGTGCATCAGCCGCCTCGGGATCGTCACACGGGAAGCAATCGCGGACACGGCGATCGGATCGGTGGGAGAAACGATCGCCGCCAGCGCGAAGGCGACGGCGAGCGGCATCGCCGGGATCATCCAGTTGACGAAGTATCCGACGCCGACGACCGTGAACACGACAAGGCCGAGCGACAGCTCCAGGATCGTTCCCTTGTCGCGGAACAGTCCTTCTTTCGGAATACGCCACCCATCCAGGAAAAGCAGCGGCGGCAGGAACAGCAGGAAGAAAATATCCGGCTTCAGCTCCACGCCGAGATCGGCGACCGAAGCGATGGCCGCGCCGAGTGCAATCTGCACCAGAGGACGCGGCAGGCGCTGGCGAGACATCCGCGCCAACGCGCCGCTGATCACCACGGCCAGCAGCAGAATCAGGGCAACCGTAATCGTCTGCACGCTCTGTCTCGCTAATCCTGTTGTCGACAGGGATATCGGTGATCAATCTACGGCACCATAGCCATGCCGACCGATTCATTCCACCTGCCGATCGGTTCCGGCTCGCTGGTTGCCGGCCGCCGACCGGGATCTCGATGCTATTTTGCAGTGATCAGCGCCATGGCGGTCTGCAACGCCGAATCGAGCGCCTCGTCTGTCTCCCGGCCGTCAGGCATGGCCCGTGAGATCGCAATCGCGCCGACCATGACGGCAATGATGCTCCAGGCCCGCTTCTTGCGATCAGGCCTTGCCGCGTCCAGGACATCGGACATTTTACGCACCAGCGTCGACATTTTGCGTCCGTAGGCGGCACGTATTTTCGGATTCGCGCGCGCAACGTCCGCACTCAAGGTGGGCATGACGCAGCCGGATGCGGGGTCTGCGCGATGCTCGGCGCTGATATACACCGCCAACCATTCCCGAAGGCGATCCCGCCGTTCGGCGAGACTCCCGCTGTCCGAACCGATGTAGGGCTCGCCTAGGCAGGCCGCGATGACCTCTTCCAGCAGCGCCTCCTTGTTTGAAAAGTTCGAATAGAAGGCGCCGGACGTGACGCCGGCCGACGCCGCCAGGGCGTCGACCCCGATCCCATTGAAACCGTTGGTTCTCAAAGCTTTTGCTCCGGCCTGCAGGATGGCGTCCTTGGCCCTCGCTTTCTGGTCCGACGGATATCTCATCACCAGCCTCTCAAAATATCTTGATGGCGCTTGCTCGATAGAATGACGTACGACATATAACGATCGTTATTCCAACAGCAACCCTCGCGAACGTTAGCCAACTTCGCGATCAACCAAGAGAGAAAAGCGATGAGCACGACCTTTGAAAATGCGGCGACCAAATCGGTCGATGTGAACGGCACGAAATTCGTGTTCCGTGAGCTGGGCAAGAAAGGCGGCGTCCCCGTGGTGCTGCTTCACCACCTGACGGCGGTACTGGATGATTGGGATCCGAGGGTAGTGGATGGCCTGGCGACGGCGCACCACGTCATCGCGTTCGACAATCGCGGGGTTGGCGGATCCGGAGGGGCCACCCCCAAGACGGTCGAGGAGATGGCGCGGGATGCCGTTGCCTTCATCGGCGCCCTAGGGTTTAGCAAAGTCGATCTGTTCGGCTTCTCGCTCGGCGGTTTCGTCTCCCAGGTTGTCGCGCAACAGCAGCCGGGCCTTGTCCGCAAGATTATTCTTGCAGGCACCGGTCCGGCAGGCGGCGAGGGCATCGTGAATGTCGGCGCCGTTCTGCAGGACGCGTTCGGCAGGGCGGGCCCCGCCAACAAGCATCCGAAGCATTTTCTGTTCTTTACGCAAAGCAGCAACGGCCAGGCCGCGGCCGACGCCTTCCTGGGACGCCTGAAAGAACGCACCGGGGATCTTGACACGGCCGTCAGCAACGAAACCGTTCAGGCCCAGATCGCGGCGATCCAGGCCTGGGGACGGGGGGATGCCGCCGCACTTGGGAAAGTTCAGCATCCCGTCCTGGTCGCCAATGGCGATCGCGACGTGATGGTGCCGACGTTCAATTCCTTCGAACTGGCCCGCAGGCTGCCGAACGCGCAATTGAGCATTTTCCCTGACGCCGGCCACGGCGGCATCTTCCAGCACCACGCCGCCTTCGTTCAGGAGGCGCTCACCTTCCTCCAGCAGTAGGCCGGGCGCGGCCCATGGTCCGGCGCATTGCCTGCGCCGGACCGTGTTTATCGGGGCACAGCCCAGGCTCGAAGCGGTCCCCGACCGCAGCGACAGGATCGCCACCGCTTCGGCCTCGCTAACCCGTCTTTACTTCAACAATAACCCGACCGTTCGATCGTGAAACACCGGTGAAACATGGAGGGTCTATCGGTCGGCGCCTGTTCGGCCCAGGATAAAAAGAAATTCGCCGAACAAGTCACCGCGATGTATTCGAGGATTCCGATCCCGAAATTTTACGTGGTGATGATCTTCGAGGAGGTCGTTGCTGATTCGGTCTATGTCGGCGGCGTCTCGTACGGCAAATTCGTTCGCCTCAAGCTCGAGCACATGGCCAGGACCTTGCCCGGCCCCGTCGTCAGGGAATGGTGGGTGAAGACGGTCGACCAGTTGATCGCGCCCTACGTCAAGGACCGAGGATTTGACTGGGAAGTCACCATCGACGAGGTGCCGGCCGACCTTTGGTCGCTTCAGGGTGAAATTCCCCCGCCCTTCGAATCCCACGCCGAGAAACGATGGGTCAAGGAGAACCGGGCCAGTCCATACGTCCTGCAGGAAAAGCCGCCGGTCGGAGCCCTGTTCACGCCTGGAGTCACGGAAAAGTCCGCAGGCTAAAGCCGCAGGGCTATCGAACGATGCGAGGCGCCGTTCCGGTCTCCGGGGCGGCGCCGCCAAGGCAGCAGGAGGTCAATATGGCGTCACCGAAGCAATCGACCGAAGTTTTGCCGATTGATCATCCAGGCAGCGGTGAGTGGCTGGAAACGACTCCGGGCGAGCGTTTTGCGATCCGCACCTCCGCGAGGGAGACGAAGGGTATCTACACCGTGATTGAGGTCGTCGCGGATCCTCGCAATGGAATGCCGATACATGTTCACAAGAACGAGGATGAGCATTTGCTTGTCCTGGAAGGGACGCTCCATATCGTCGTTGGAGATGCGGCGCTGGACGTTCCTGCCGGGACAGCGTTTACCGTGAGCAGAGGCGATCCGCATGCCTGGTGCAATCTGACGGAAATGCCGGTTCGAATGCTGCTGATTTTTTCACCCGGGCATATCGAGGGACTGTTCGGTGAACTCGCGGCCCGGAAGAGCGATGACGACCTCGCGGCCATTACGGCCAAATTTGGGTGCCTGATTGTAGGACCGCCACCGCTGGAGGATATCAGCACGATTATCTCGCCCCGTTCCTGAGAAGACAAACACGGTGCTACGGCGTCGTTTGTCGCAGCATTTGACTCTGACTGCTGCACATCGATGCCGTGACCCGGTCGGAACCGTAGCTCAGGATTGCCGCGCAGGCCGGCGCCACACCGACCCAGATCGCGCTCTCATCTCACGCAACCATCAGCAAGGCCGCGTCGGCTTACTCGGTTTCAACGGCAGCCTTAACGCCAGGATATGAAACACAAGTGAAACAAAAGCCCGTCATGCTCAGGTTGAATGATGATCATAATATTAAAGTGCACCCGGCAAGCCACCGCCGCCGGTTACACCGTGAGGGAAGCGACATGAACGACAGTTCAGCCGACTTTATCGAGCGTGTCCGCGCAAACCAGCGGCAGCTCTGCTCGAACCTGAAACCGCGATACGACTTTATCGTTTGCGGGTCGGGATCCTCGGGATCGGTCGTTGCCCGGCGTCTGGCGGAGGAGGCCGATGTGAACGTGCTGCTGCTCGAAGCGGGCGGCGACGACGACCACCCAAGCGTCATGGAAGCGGGCCAGTGGCCGACCAATCTCAGCAGCGAGCGGGACTGGGGATTTGTGGCCGAGCCCAACCCGCATCTCAACGACCGCGCCGTTCCCTTGTCGATGGGAAGGTGCTTGGCGGGGGCTCAAGCATCAACGTCATGATCTGGGCTCGTGGACACAAGACCGACTGGGATTATTTCGCCTCCGAGGCTGGAGATCCGGCCTGGAGCTACGAATCGGTCTTGAGGATCTATCGTCAAATCGAGGATTGGCACGGGATTGCCGAGCCGAAGTACCGAGGCACGGGCGGTATGCTCTTTGTCCAGCCAGCGTCCCCGCCGCATCCCATCGTTCCCGCCGTGCTCGAAGGATGTCGATCGAACGGGATTCCGGTCTTCGCGCACCAGAACGGCCGCATGATGGAGAGCAAAAGCGGCGCCTCCGTCATCGATATGAGGGTGAGCGACGGAAAGCGGCAATCCATCTTTCGATCCTACGTATTTCCCTGCATGGACCGGCCGAACCTGACGGTCCTGACGCGGGCCGTGGTCGATCGTATCGTCTTCGACGGCAAGCGGGCCGTCGGCGTCGAGATTTCGCATGTCGGCGGGTCCCATCACATCAAGGCAGCGCGGGAGATCGTTCTCTCGCTGGGTGCGTGCCACACGCCGAAACTTCTGATGCAATCCGGTGTCGGAGATGAGGCCGAACTAGCGCGCTTCGGCATCCCGGTGATCCAGCATCTTCGTGGTGTCGGGGCGAACTTCCAGGATCACGTCGGCTTCGATTGCGTCTGGGAAGCCCCGGAAATGCTGACGCCGCATCACACCGGCGTAGAGGTAACCTATTTCTGCCAGAGCGAGCCGGGTCTGGACCACCCGGATATTCAGGTTTGCCTCGCCGAATTCACCAAGACGAGCGTGGAGAACGCGACGAGATTTCAACCCCCAGCAAACAGCTGGACGTTGTTCGGAGGCCTGGAGCGGCCGAAGAGCAGGGGCAGGATTCGACTGACCGGTCCCAAGGCCAGCGACGCGATTCAGATTGAAACCGGTTTCCTGTCCGACCCGGACGATATGAAGACCGCCATTTTCTGCGTGGAAATGTGCCGGGCGGTCGGCAATTCCGCGGCGATGAAGCCCTTCAGGAAAAGGGAAGTCATGCCGGGCAAGCTGAGCGGCGCAGACCTCGAGAATTTCATCCGGGATGCTGCGGTCACGTACTGGCATCAAACCTGTACCGCCAGGATGGGTCAGGATTCGATGTCCGTTGTCGACGCCTCCCTCAAAGTACACGGCATTGAAAACCTGCGTATCGCGGACGGCTCCATCATGCCGCGCATCACCATCGGTAACACGATGGCGCCATGCGTCATCATCGGAGAGCGTGCCGGTCAGATGATTCAGGCCGAGCACAAACTCAAGGCGTACGCACCCGCTTCCAACGATTTCTGAAATTGTCTTTTAGCCCACCTCACCAATCGAGATCCCGCAAGACCAACCAGATGAAGGAACAATACCGATGCCCGTTTACGCTTGGACTTCGCAGGAAGGCACTTTCTCTCAAGCTCAAAAAAAGGCGCTGGCAAGCGCCGTCACAGACATTCACTGCGCTGCGACGGGGGCGCCAAGAAATTTTGTACGCATCATCTTCAACACGTATCCGGAGGGAAACGGCTTCTTGGCTGAGATGCCCTCGGCCACGGTGTTTCTGCTTTGCCATATTCGGGCAGGGAGGACCATGGAAACGAAGCATTCGATGCTGAAGCAACTCAACGACGCGGCGGTGAAGATCGGCGGTATCTCGAGCGATGCGCTCGCGATCATTCTTGAAGAAATCCCGACCGGCCACGGAATGGAATTCGGTGTGGTCCTGCCCGGAACCACTCCTGAAGAAGAGAAGCAGTGGCTCGAGGCGCACGGGCAGTGAATTTCCGGGGGGGTGAGTCAATCCCGCCGGCTGCGGAGCAGCGGAGAATCCGACTTCCCGGATCTGCCTTGGGAGGCACGACGTCCGAATCGCGCAGGAAACGGCGAGGATGGAACTGGTGGTACCTGCTCCTGCTCGTCCCGTTCGTCGCCGTGCTCTGGCCGCCTTTCTATAACCGGGCGGAGCCCGCATGGATCGGCATGCCATTCTTCTATTGGTACCAGTTGCTCTGGGTGATCGTCGGCGCCGCTCTCACCGCGATCGTCCACTTCGCAACCGGCGACTAGCGGCGGAGCACGAGGCTCGGGGCCGGCGCGTCACAGAGAAACCCAGACCGGAAAACATGATGTCAGACGTCAACTGGACTGCGCTTTCCATCTTCGTCCTACTGTTTGGCTTTGTTACCTGGCTGGGTTTCGTCGCGGCCAACTGGCGCAGGGGCGATCTCGACCTGCTGCATGAATGGGGGCTCGGCGGCCGGCGTTTCGGCGCCGTCATTACCTGGTTTCTCCTGGGCGGCGATCTCTATACCGCCTACACCTTCATTGCCGTTCCAGCGCTTGCCTTCGGCGCCGGCGCCATCGCGTTCTTCGCGGTGCCTTTCACGATCGTCAGCTATCCAGTCTTCTTCCTGGTGTTTCCGCGACTCTGGCAGGTCTGCCACAGGCACCACTACATCACGGCGGGCGATTTCGTGCGTGGCCGCTTCGGCAATCGCTGGCTCGCTTTGGCGGTGGCTGTCACCGGTATCGTGGCGACGATGCCTTACATTGCCCTTCAGCTCAGCGGCCTCCAGGTCGTCATCAGCGCGCTCGGTATTTCCGGCACGGGGGTTGCGGCCGATCTGCCGCTCCTCATTGCCTTCCTGATCCTGGCCGCCTTTACCTATTCGAGTGGCCTGCGGGCGCCGGCATCAATTGCGATCGTCAAGGACATCCTCGTTCTGGTCACCGCGTTCGCCGCGGTGATCGTCATTCCGATCCAACTCGGTGGTTTCGGCAGGATCTTCGCGGCGGTGCCGTCGGCGAAGATCCTGCTGGCGGCTCCAGGAGCCAATACGACGGGCGCCTACAGCGCCTATGCGACGCTGGCATTGGGATCGGGGCTCGCCATCTTCCTCTATCCGCATTCGCTGACGGGAATTCTGAGCGCGAGCAGCGGCGGCGCTGTTCGTCGGAATGCTGCGCTGCTGCCGGCGTATTCATTGCTGCTGGGATTGCTGGCGCTGCTCGGCTTTTTTGCCATTGCCGCCGGAGTAGCCACACTGCCCGAATACGCCGACGGCTTCCGGCGGTTCGGCAACAATTTTGCGGTGCCGGCGCTCTTTCTCCACAGCTTCCCAGCCTGGTTTGCCGGCATCGCCTTTGCCGCGATCGGTATCGGCGCTTTGGTGCCGGCGGCGATCATGTCAATCGCGGCCGCGAACCTTTACACGCGCAATATCCACCGCGAGTTCATCCGCAAGACCCCGACCGACAGGCAAGAAGCGCAGATGGCAAAGCGGGTGTCGCTGATCGTTAAGTTCGGCGCATTGGTGTTCATCGTCTTCGTACCCACGCAATATGCCGTCTACCTGCAGCTCCTTGGCGGGATCTGGATCATCCAGATACTGCCCGCGGTGATGCTGGGTGCCTATACGAGCTGGTTCAACGGGTGGGCGCTGTTGGTCGGCTGGGCCGCCGGAACCGCCGTCGGCACGGCGATGGCGGTTGCGGTGAACCTTACCCCGACCTTTCCTCTTCACGTCGCCGGCTATGTGTTCCCGGGTTACGCC
This sequence comes from Bradyrhizobium erythrophlei, assembly GCF_900129505.1. Lineage (NCBI taxonomy): Bacteria > Pseudomonadati > Pseudomonadota > Alphaproteobacteria > Hyphomicrobiales > Nitrobacteraceae > Bradyrhizobium > Bradyrhizobium erythrophlei. Next base: position 5,834,511 of record NZ_LT670818.1, read on the forward strand.
GCCCTCTACACCGTGATCCTCAACATTGCGCTGGTCGTGGTCCTGACCCCGCTTTTCAACGCACTGGGCGCGCGCGGGACGATTCTCGATGCAACCGTCAGCTCGGATTACCACGCCTGAGGGCTGTATTGCAGATGGCGGGATGAAACACGTCAAAATCAAAGAAAGAGAGTGCGGAACAATGAAAGGCTTGATGCAAAATCAGCCGCTGTTGCTGTCGTCTTTGCTGCGGCATGCAGAGCGATTCCACGCTGACACCGAAATCGTTTCACGCGTGGCCGAAGGTCCAATACATCGCGAGACCTATGGGGACGCCGCACGCCGCGCCGGAAAGCTTGCCGACGCGCTGCGGCAATTCGGGATTCGCGCCGGCGATAGGTAGGGACGCTGGCCTGGAACAATCATCGCCATTTTGAAAATCGAATATGCGGTCACCGGGATGGGCGCGGTATGGCACGCGATAAATCCGCGGCTGATACCGGCCCAGATTTCATACATCGCCGGCCACGCCGGGGACAAAGTGCTGTTCATCGAAAGCGCGTTCGTTCCAATGATCGAGCGGCTGGCTGGCGAGCTATCGACGGTACGCCTTTTTGTCCTGCTTGCGGACGGTGTGTCGATGCCTTCGACATCCCTTCCCAATGTCCGCAGCTATGAGGGGTTCCTTGGCGAGGGCGATGAAGATTTCGCGTGGCCGTTATTCGACGAATTGTCGGCCTCGTCGCTCTTCTATACGTCGGGCACTACTGGCAATCCCAAGGGCGTGCTCTATTCGCACCGCTCGGATGTGCTGCATTGCCTTTCGATCGCCGGTGCCTCATCGGGCGCCTTCACCGCGCTGGATACAATCCTTCCGATGAGGCCGATGTTCCATGCAAACGGCGCCTGGGGATTCACGCATGCTGCTCCGATGGTCGGCGCCAAGCTGGTGTTGCCCGGTCCGAAAATGGATGCGGCGAGCATCGCCGAACTAATCGAAGCCGAATCGGTCACGGTGACCGGCGGCGTGCCGGTCCTGTATGCCAGGCTGCTTCCGCATTTCGAGGCCGCCGGTCGTGGCGCAGGTTCCCTGAAGCGAATCGTGGTCGCAGGTTCGGCGCCGGCCCCGAGCATGATCGAGGGCTACGAGCGTATGGGCGTCTCGGTCAAGCACGTGTGGGGCATGACCGAGACCAGTCCGACCGGAACATGTCCGGGGCCCTCGCGGAAAACCGCGCGGCTTTCTCAGGACGCTCAATGGCGGCGCAAGACCGGACAGGGTCACCCGATGTATGGGGTGGACGTCAAGATCGCTGACGAGAACGGCAACGAAATGCCGCGGGACGGCGTGTCGAGCGGACGGTTCATGGTCCGCGGCCCCTGGATTGCGAGCGGCTATTTTCGCGACGAAAAGCCGCTGCTGGAGGACGGATGGTTCAATACCGGCGACCTCGCCGTCATGGACGAGGACAGTCACATTCATCTCACCGACCGCGCAAAGGACGTGATCAAGTCGGGCGGCGAATGGATCAGTTCGATCGACATCGAGAACCTGGTTGCGGGCTGTCCGGGGGTTGCGGATGCGGCGGTCATCGGAATTCCCCATCCGCAATGGGAAGAGCGGCCGCTACTGGTGGTCGTCCCGACGGTAACGAGCCCGGCGTCGGCAAAATCGATTCACGCCTTTTTCGAAGGCAGAATCGCGAAATGGTGGACGCCGGATGACATCGTTTTCGTCGAAGCGCTGGTGTATGGGGCGACGGGAAAGGTACAGAAAATGGATCTGCGCCGCCGTTATGCCGAGCACTACGCAACGCGAGGCGGCATTTCGCTTGACTGACACGCGGCGACGGCGTGGTCTGGCCATGCCGAACTCGCGCGGCTTGGGCGCGTCGTTTATGGTATCGTGGAGATCCCGCATCTACCGGGAACTCTCCAACAAACGACATGAAAGCGCCGCGACACAATATCATGACCAGCACAGAGACGATCGGCTTTGAACTCAGTCAGGGCGCCCTGCGTGCGCGCCGCAACGCCAAATGGAATCAATACGGCCCGGACGTTTTGCCCGCGTTTGTCGCCGACATGGATTTTTCCGTTGCAGCCCCGATCCAGGCGGCGATCGAGCGGATCGTCCGGGATCGCGACTATGGCTATCCGCTGCGCAACGGCGAAAGGGCGGACCGGCTGGTCGCCAGGGTTTTTGCCGAACGGATGAAATCTCGCTACGGATGGGAGCTTTCGCCCGACCTGGTGCTGCCGATGGCGGATCTGGTGCAGGGCACCTGCGCATCGATTCTGGCTTTCTCGGACCCCGGCGACGGTGTGGTTCTGCAAACCCCGAACTATCCGCCATTCCGCGATGCCATCAACAGCGTGGGACGCAGGCTGCTTGCGCTGCCGATGCGCGACGATGGCACGCGCCACGTCTTTGACATGACCGAGCTTGAAAAGCTGGTCGACCGGCAAACCCGCATCTTTCTGCTCTGCAATCCGCAAAATCCGACCGGGCGGGTGTTTTCCCGTGACGAACTCACGGCGTTGGGCCAATTTGCTGTCGAACGCGATCTCATTGTCGTCTCCGACGAGATCCACTCCGACCTGGTCTATCCGGGGCACCAGCATATTCCCTTTGCCTCGCTCGGCCCCGAGTTCGCCGCCCGCACCGTGACCCTCACTTCGGCGACCAAGAGTTTCAATATTCCGGGCCTGCGCTGCGCGCTCATCGCCTTCGGCACCGAAGATTTGCGCAATCGATTTCACAAACGCATCCCGTCGAAACTCACAGGTTCAGCGAATATCGCCGGCGCCGACGCGACGGTCGCCGCCTGGAGCGAATGCCAGCCCTGGCTTGATGCGGTGATGCAACATCTTCTCACGGCGCGGAACAGGGTCAGGGACGTGCTCGCGGCGGAAGCGCCGGAAATCCGTTTCCATGCCCCGGAGGGGACGTATCTGGCATGGCTCGATTGCAGCAAGCTCGGGCTCTCGACCTCGGCCTTCCAGTTTTTTCTCGATCATGCCCGGATCGGATTCAGTGCCGGCGAGACGTTTGACCCGGATTGCACGCAGTTTGTCAGGTTGAACTTCGCGACCTCGATGCCGATCCTCGATGACATCCTGGCTCGCATGATCGGTGCAACCCGGCAGAACAACCGGTAGTGCCGGCGTCCCGGTGAGGGAGCGAAAAGTGCGCGCCATGGGTCTGACCGCGATCGTCCTGTTACGGCTGGTATCCCCCGAGAAGCTCCAGGTAACGCGCGGCCGATTGTTCCACCGCCCCTGCGCCGCCGCTTTTCACCTGGCGACCGGGGAAGGCCCCATAGATCCGATCGAACTTCCAGGCGGCGAGCGCGTTGGCCATGCGCCCGACGGTAGAGGCGGAAAGCGGCATCATGTTCGGATAGCTCCACAGGAACGAGACCCGGCGGAGGTCCGCCGCCACCTGCACGATATCGCCGCTCAGAATCGCGCCGCGTCCTTCCGCACCCTCAGCCCAATGCAGCACGGTGCCGCCGGCAAAGTGGCCGCCGAGCCGGATCAGCGTCACGCCTTGCGCGAGAGTATGCGTCTCGCCCTGCCAGTGCCGTAGCGCGGGATCCGGACGCATGACCCAATCGGTATCGGCGGCGTGCAGATGGACCGGGCAGCTGAACCTGCGCGCCCAATCCTGCATGCAGGTGTAATAGTGCGGGTGCGAGATGGCGATCGCTTTGAGTCCGCCCAGGGCGCGGATGAGCGCCTCGGTCGCATCGTCGAGCAAGGCGATACAGTCCCACAGCACATTGCCGTCATCCGTCTGCAACAGCAGCGCGCGCTGGCCGATACCAAATTGCGGTTGGGTGTGGATTTCGAACAGGCCGGTCTCCAATTGCCGCCACGCGTTGACGTGTCCACTGCCGAGCTGTTCCGGTGTAGTCCAACGCTGTCCGCCGGCCGGCACGAATTGGCGTTCATCTTCGCAAATCGCGCAGCCGGAAGGCGGCTCGGGCGCGTCGGGATAGGAGGTGCCGCACGTGCTGCAGATGTGGATCGCCATCGAAAATCTCCTTGTCCGCGGGCGGTTTGCCTTTGACGCGTACGGTCCTATTCTTCTGCTTCAATTCCGGACCACGAATTGGTCTGATGAACGTTGGCGAGGCAAGGAATGAAAGCGTATCTGGTGCTCGACCTGACGGTGAATGACTTCGGCGGCTTCAGAAAATACATCACCGAAATCCCTGCATTCATCGCAAAACATTCAGGGAGATACATCGTTCAGGGGGTTCAGCCAATGACAATTGAGGGTGACTGGAAACCCGAACGCCTGGTCATCATCGAATTCCCGGAACGCGGAAAGGCAGAAGCATTTCTGGGTGACCCTGAGATTCAAGACCTGTTCAAGGTGCGTCATGATACGACGACGAGCAGGCTGGTGCTTGCCGATGGGTGCACGTAACCGCCCGCCTTCCAGGTGAGATATGGGGACGAACGCTCCGACACTTCTGCCGAGGGCCGAAAGTGATCCACCAGGTTGCACGACAAGCCAAAGCGCCCCTTGCAGACTTCATAGGCTGCATCGGTGGCGGATAGGCTATTTTGGCCCCGGCGCGATCATCGCCGCTTTCTGCTCCCAAGGCCCGGGATTCAGGATAAGCCCAGAGACTTTGCCTGCTGCATCCCTGACGAAAGCGATCCGGGTGTGATCCTCGTCGTCTACGGTGAATTCGTTGCTTGATGTCGCCACGAGCGGCGTCGCCTTGCCTTCCTCGAATTCGAGGATCGGCCAAGCTCCCGTCGCTTCTGCGACGAGCTTGCCTTGCTCGACGCGAACCTGAAGTTGGACCGCATTGACACGGCGGGCGGCTCTCACGACGCTGAGATCGCTTGCGCTGTCTTGACCCTTGTGGACGATTTTCATCTTTATCGTCGTGTTGGCCGGCCCTCGCAGCCTGGCCAAAACGTCGGCGAGCGAGAGGCCTTTGAGCGGCGCGTCGTCAAGTTCAGTGATGAGATCGCCCGCCGTCACGCCGGCCTTGGTTGCCGGGCCGCCAGGGTACGGCCTGTTGATCCTCAGGCCCTCTTGCTCCATGGCGCCGAACGCCTCGATTCCAAGCCATCCGGTTTTGCCGTCGGCCAGGCCCTGCCTGTCACGCGAACTCACCGAGGCGCCGAAGTCATAGGTCGCGACTTAATCGGCGAGCGTTTCGGGGCTGACGATCGTCGGCACTGCCGGCGGGGCGAAAGAGGGCGGCTCGGCAATCGTCAATGCGCCATAGGCCAGATGATTGATCCCCGCGAACGGCACCGCGTCGCGCCCTTTGCCGGGCGCCGCTTGGATCATCTGCAACCCGACCAATTTCTCCGCCGGATCAATCCAGAAGTACGTGCCCCAGAGCCCAGCCCAAGTAAAGCTTCCGACCGCTCCCGGCGTCCAGCTGGAGACGGGATCGGTGCGGATGGCAAAGCCAAGTCCAAAGCTTCTTCCAGCGAGGGGGCCAACCTCGTTTCCAAAGATCCGAATATCGTGCGGCAGCGCGTTCGTCGTCATCTCCTTCACCGCCTGCGGTGTGAGCAGGCGCACGCCATCGAGTTCGCCGTCATTCAGAAGCATCTGGCAAAAGCGGAGATAGTCGGGCGCGGTCGATACGAGGCCGCCCCCTCCGGAGAACAGTTTCGGCGGCTTCGTAACATCCCAGATCCGCGGCCGTTCCGGCATTGGAGAATCGACGAGGCGGCCGAGCTTCTCTTCCGGCACATAGAAGCCGGTGTCGACCATCTGCAACGGCGTGAAGATGCGGTTCTGCAGGAATCGGTCCAAAGGCTCGCCGGAGGCCACTTCGACGACCCGGCCAAGGACGTCTGCGCTCAACCCATATTCCCAGAATTCGCCCGGCTGATGGGCGAGCGGCAAGCGCGCCAGAACGGAAGCGAAATCCGCCAGCGTCGTGTCGCGTCGGTATGCGGTCGCGTCCGCCCAGCTGTAAAGCATATGGACATACCGAATTCCGGCCTCGGAGGCGGCATCCGCAAGACCGCGCTCCGGAAACGCAAAATCCAGTTCCGGATAGACGATGCCGGAGGTGTGGCGCAACAGATCGCGAACCGTCATCGGGCGTTTTGGTAGATCGAGCCCGTGTTCCGTCTTGCCGGTCGCCGCGTCCGTCTTTTCGATCGCGACCCGCATATCCCCAAGCTCGGGCAGATACCGCGCGACGGGTGCGTCGAGGTCGAGCTTGCCGTCGTCCACCATGATCATGGCGGCGACGCTGGTCACTGGCTTGGACATCGAGGCGATCCAGAAGATGGAATTCGTCTTCATCGGAATCGTCTTGGCGCGGTCCTGAAATCCGATGGCTTGCAAATAGGCGAGCTTGCCGCCCTTTGCGATTGTGACGACGGCGCCAGGTACAATGCCGTCTGACGGCGAGAAAGAATCGATGCGCGCCTGATACCACGGCGCGATCCGCGCCAGACGCGCAGCCGAGAATCCCAGGCTTTTGGCATCGCCTGATGTCGTGAGTTCATCGGCGAACGCCGCCCCCAACAGGCAAAGCGCGATTGCAATCGTCCACATCGATGCGATGAGTTTCATTCCGACATCTCCGCATGAACACAGCCGTCCTGAATTGTCGCTTCAGGTCAATTCCGGCCGCTGAACCGCTGGTCGGGCCGGGTACTAAATGTCGGATTTGGACCACTAGTAGTACCGCACAGTGATTATGATTCATTGGGCGAGGGCGTTTTAGAGCCTTCCGAGGGATAGGCACGGCCCATTTTGGCGCGGGCTTTCTCGGTTGTGAACATCCATTTGATGCGGGCGCGTGAAGCGTTGCGCTGCCGCTCCCAGGCGGCGATCTCGGATACGAGTTGTTGCCGGTTGTCGATGCGTCTGTCCAGACACTGACTGCGCAGCACGCCAATCTCGATCTCCACCATATTCAGCCAGCTGGCGTGCTTGGGGACGTAGTGGAACTCCAGCCGGCGCAAGATGCGTCGCGCCTCGGCCGGCGGGAAGGCTTGGTAAAGCGCGCCGACTGAGTGGGTCGATAGATTGTCCAACACGACCCGGATGCGCTCTGCCTTTGGGAAGTGAACATTGGCGAGTTCGCGCATGCAGGCGGCGAAGTCGACCGCAGCGCGGCTGTCAGTGACTTTGACCTTGCGCCAGGGCCGGTGCACGTCGAGGAAGATGAACAGGTTGACCGTGCCATTGCGCTTGTACTCACAATCGTAGCGCTCAAGTTGGCCCGGCGCGGCTGGGATCGGCTGGCGGACTTCGCCGATGAGCTGGGTTGGGCTCTCGTCGAAGCAGACCACCGGGCGCTTCGAATCGGGCTGTTCGGCATAAAGGTCGAGCACATCCTCCATGCGGGCGACGTACTCGCCGTCGACCTGCGGAATGCACCACATGTCCTTGCGCCAGGGCTTGAGGTCGTTTTCAGCCAGGCGCCGGCGCACAGTCTCTCGGGAGATGTCGTCGTGCTCGGTGAGCCTGACCAACTCGCCCGCCAGGAGTTCCAGGGTCCAACGCGCCCGGCCTTTGGGTGGGCTCGAACAGGCCGTCGCAACCAGCAGGGCTTCCTCCTTCCCTGAGAGCTTGCGGGCCGCTCCGGGGCGCGGCTCCTCGCTCAGCGCCGCCTCCAGGTTGCCGAGCACGAAGCGGCGCTTGGTCCGGTAGATAGTCGAGCCGCTTGCGCCGACACCGGTGGCGATTGCTTCGTCGCTCGCGCCTGCATCGGCAGCCAGTAAAATCTGCGCTCGCTTGAGCTTGCGCGCGGCGTGCTTGCCGCCACTCAAAAGCGCTGTGAGTTCTGCCCGCTCGGTTTGGCTCAGTTCGACCCGATAGCGTACATTCATCCCTGCCTCCTCGCTCGTGTGAGGCTTGGACGAACAGCTGAATCGGATGGCCGGCGTGAGTCCCGCTGCAAAAAACTTCACGCCCAAGCAAGGGCAGTATCTGGCGTTTATCCACCTCTACACGCGGCTGCATCGCAGGCCGCCGGCGGAAGCCGACATGCAAGAATATTTTCGCGTCAGCCCACCATCCGTTCATCAGATGGTGCTGACGCTCGAACGGGCAGGTTTCATCAGACGGCAGCCGAGGGTCGCCCGCAGTATCGAACTCCTCGTTGATCCTCAGCAGCTTCCCGAGCTACTTTGATCCAGTATTCAACCCGTCAAATTCACCGTGCAGCGGTACTAGGTTCGAATGAAACCCTTTGTGCGTCCGGGTTGCGAGGTGGCGGGAGGGGTTTCGTGCCGGGGGTCGCAGGGGGTGTGATCCTCTTCCAGGAGGCGCGCGAGCTCGTTCCAATAGAGCCTGCTCCAGCTTGTCCTCAGGCTGGCGAGAAATTCGAGTTCGCGCGCTGTAAGAATCGACACGCCAATCCACCTCCGGGCCAACGACGAGACGCCGGGCCGTTACATCCTTTGCATGCCGGCGAATCGCCAGCCGCTGTAAGGTCCAACATAAACTCCCGTCCACACACATTGCGCCTTCGCTGCCTGGCACGCCTGTAAGCCGTATCCGCGCTCGTTGGACCAGAACACACACGAGGCCGCATAGCTGCCGCAGGTGCGGGGGTGGGAGCCCGTGGCCCGCCACATCGCCATCCTGTATCGATAAGAGCGCCCTCCATCGGACGACGCGCAGCATTTGCCATCCATTTTGTTGGCTGCCGCAGGTGTGACTCCGGACGACAGGGCGATGCCCGCGATGGCGAGCGACAGGATAACGGCCAGAGGCTTCATGACTGATCTCCTTTACCTAACCGACCAGCCCGGCCGTCGGCGTGACGTCGGTGCTGTCGGGAAACACGTTGCTTACGAGCGCGCGCTCCTCGGCCCTCAGGTGATCCCTGAGCAGACCCTTGAGCACCGCACGCAAATCGGTGGTCGGCTTGAGATCGCGCCCCTCATAAAGCTGGGCGGTCTTCAGTCCTGGCCAGTCGGCGACCACGCGTCCGCCCCGCAATGCGCCTCCGGCGAGAAAGGCGACGGTGCCCGTACCATGGTCGGTTCCGTCGGTCCCGTTGATGCGCGCGGTGCGTCCAAACTCCGTGATGACGGTGACCACCGTCTGTTGCCAGGCGTCGCCCATGTTGGTCTCAATGGCCGCGAACGCGCCGTCGAGCGCTCCCAGCAGATTGGCGAGCTGTCCGGAGGCGGCGCCTTCATTGATGTGCGTGTCCCAGCCGACGAAACCCAGTGCGCCGACGCGCGGGCCGTCCGGCCTGGCCAGAAAGCGGGCCGCCGCGCCGGAGGCTTCCGCGAAATAGGCGCGCACGCGCGCGATGCCGGCCGGCGGAAGCGGGGTATTGCCCGGCTCGGTTGCGCCCATGCCCGCGGAGGGTGCAAGTGCGGCGAGACGAATCCGGGCGTCGAGCGCTGCCGCAAGCACGGGATCGGTGTGCTGATAAAGGTCCAGCAGGCGAGCCTGGGTGTCGTCGCTGGCCGGCAGCAGTTGTTGCGGGACCCACGACATGACAGGGGCCCTGCCGCGCACCACCAGGGGAGTAACCGCGCCCACGCCAAGGGCGCGGCTGCCGCGCAAATCCACCCGGCCCTCCGATGCCAGCTCGACCAGCGCGCGATTGAGCCAGCCGGTCTCGACGGCACCCGGCCGCGCGATCCCGCTCTCGAGAACGTCCTGGCCATCGAAATGCGAACGCTCGCGATAGGGCGTCGCCGTGGCGTGCACGATGGTTGCCTGCTCCTTCTTGTAGAGGCGGTGCAGGTTCGGCATCGCGGGATTGAGCGCGAAGAAACCGTCGAGCGGCAACGCCGGCGTTTTGCCGTCGAGGACCAGCGCCCGATCGCCGCGCATGCCGATCCAGTCGGGGTCGCCGACAGGCGCAACCGCACCCAGTCCATCGAGAGCGCCCCTCAGCACGATGACGAGCATGCGTGGATCGCGGCCCTCGGCGCGCGCCAGCCTGGGCATTTGGCTCCATGCAAAGAGAGCGCCGGCGCCGAGCAGGGCTTCGCGACGGCTGGGCAAATGGCGGTAAAGGGGCATCCTCACCTCCTCTGGAATTCGGCTGACATGAACAACAGTGCGAGCGCCTGCTGGCGGCTCTCGGCGCGGCCCACGGCCTGCTTCACCTCGGCAGATACGGAGGATCCGAGGACGGTCTCGATCACCTCCTCGGGATCAACCTTTCCCGACACGCGCTCGGCGAAGTTATTGGCAACGTCCAGCCGCCGTCCCATTCCGTCAATCCAGGATGCCTGGTCGTCCGGATAGCCTTTCGGCGAGGATGGACGCCACAGCGGCTCGCCGAGCAGGGCCTGTCCCGCCGTGAACCGCGCCGGATCCGCCTGCATGACGCCGGTGGCGCGCACCATGCCGATGACCCATTCGCTCGGCCGCTTGAGTTTGCCGGGCGGCTGCGCCCAGGATTCGTCGGACGAGACCATGGCCTTGGCGGTCTCCTTGAGGTCGCCGTTGGTATCGAGGAAAACCTTTGCCATCCGCTCCACCAGCGGCGGGGGAGGGGTATCGGCAACGAAGTAGCGCGCCAGCTTGTCGGCCAAATGCGCGGCAGTCGAAGGATGCGCGGCCAGATCGCGGAGCACGGCGCGTCCTTGCTCCACGCCTTCGTCCTCGTAGACCTTTCCCATCAGCTTCTGCGGGCCGGGCTCGTGCAAACGGGGATTGAACGTGAATTCGCCCCCATGCTCGGGATTGTCGCCGGCCGGCAGCAGCGTCCATCCGGTGAGCACGTTGGCGAAGCTGATGACGTCGTCCTGGGTGTAGCCGCTCCGTACCCCCAGCGTGTGCAGCTCCAGGGTCTCGCGCGCGAGGTTCTCGTTGAGGCCGCGGGCGCGGTTGATGCCGGCAATCGAATCGGCTCCCATCGAACCAAGGTTGTCGAGATAGAACAGCATGGCCGGATGGCCTTCGACCGCCAGCAGCATATCCGTGAACCGGCCGAGCACATGGGGACGAATGGCCTCGCGCTCATAGGCCCCGGACATGCTTTGAATCTTGTCGGCCGAGATGCAGAAATGGTTGGACCAGAACCAGACCAGTCGCTCGGCAAATCCGATGTCGGTGCCCAGCGCGGCGTCGATGCGAATCCTCGCCTCTTCGAGATAGATCGGCCGCCCCGGATCAGGGACGGCTTCGGCGGCGATCTTTGCCGCCATCGCACCAGACGCTTGCTCGGTTGCCTCCTGCATCGAGGGTGCATCCTGCATCTGCTGTTTTTTCGCTTCCTTCTGCTCGCGGGCGGCGATGTTCGCCTTGGCTTGCCGCTTCGCGTTCGCATCGGCAACCGTGCGGAAGGCCTTGGAACTCGAAGGTAACGCGGATGCCGCGAGTTGGCCTGCGGAGGGCCGCTCGAGTTCGGCGATCAACGCCCCGCGCGGGTCCGCCTCGATCGCGGCAATTGATCCCGGGCGCGGCCCCATCCCAAACCGGTGGAGGGCCAGCACTGCTTCGGCCTTTGCGGAACCGCTCATCGCAACGCTCCGAAGGATCAGGAAGCTCGTGCCGCGCCGAACTTCTGAAATTTGCTACATACCGTAGTGCTACGAACTGTAGCATTCAGGGATCTTCGATGCAAGTACCGATTAATCGCCGCGGAGCTTTACTGCGGACCGAGCGCAATTCGTCCGATCGCGCCGTCCTTGACCAGGGCAATCCGCCATTCCGCCGTACCGTTGACGAAGTGTGCCATGTAGATGTCGCTGCCCATGGCCGATACACCCCGAAACGACACGGCGCGCAGCGCGCCAAGCCGGCTCAGGATGGCCCGGTTGAAGGGAAGCTGCTGGCGCGTCTGCGTGGCCACTTCGGGGGTCATGCGATCGTAATTCGGTTCACCGCGGCCCAGCGCCTCGATGTACTGGCGCAGCACGTCTTCGCTTTCGGCGAGGGGAGCCGTGCGCCGCGGCGGGGGATGCCCGGGGTGACCATCTGCCGCCTCGACCGTATGATAGCGCGTGCGCTCTCCGGGCAGTACGATCTCGAGGCATTTTCCCGACGTGTCGGCGACAACCCAGGGATCGTCGACGGAGGTCAGGATCGAGGACGACGTGTTCTCGCCGATCGTGCCCTGGGCCATGCGTTTTCCCTCGGCGTCGAGCTTGTAGAGCTGGATGCCCGTTCCGGTCGCGTTGTAAAACAACAGGTGGATCGGCGCGGTGCCGGCTCGGGATTTCAACGCCTGCTCTTCGGAACAGCCGACAATTCCGCCGGCCGCATCATTGCCGTCTGCCCGGAAGATGACATCGTCGGCCTTGCCATCCGCCCCCAGCAACAGCCGAAACTCCGCTGTGCCATTCGCGAACTTCACGCCGTAGAAGTCGTAACCGCCGGGGCCGACTCCGCGAAAGAAGATCGACTCCACCGCGCCGAGCGCGTTGAACATGGCCTGCAGTTCAGCCGCCTGGCGGCGGATTTTCGTCCCCAGCGCCGCGCTCATCCGGTCATAGTTCGGAGTGCCCTGGCGCAGGTCCTCGATCCCTCGCAGGATAGCTTCTTTGCTGCCCGGCAGCGGGGTTTGTTCTCTAAACCGATCCGGGACTTCTGAAATTCGCCGCGCGAACTCCTCCTCGATCGCTTTTGCTTTGGCAGTGCCGACCCGCGGCGCGAGCCGGGCTCCGAACACCGGCTCGTGAAGCAGAACCTGCGTCACCCTTGCCTGACCATCGCGCAGGAAGATCGCGAGGTCATCGTGCTCGCCGGTGAAGGCGTCGGCGCTGCGCGGCTTGACCTCGAGTTTCGGTCGTCCGGTCTCCTGGACATAGAGCCGTTCACCGTCGCGGGTGACGTTAAGCACGCGGCCCGGCGTCAATTGGTACCAGCCGACATAGGAATCGAGCAGCCGCGCGTCGGCCTCGATGCCGTCCCACGACATTTCGGCGATCCGCGCGGCGCGCAGGTCGCGACCGTTCTGGTTCATCGTCAGTTCGGACGGCTGGCGTTCGCTGCCGATGGCGAGGGTGATCTGGCCGGCCGCCGCCGGATAGGAATAGGCCCCATCGCCCGCCGCCGCCAATCGGACTTTCCGCTGCCCGCTGAGTTGTCCGAACACATCGTCGTCTTCGCGGAAAATAGCGAAGATCGATGCGCGGTCCAGTGAATAGAAGGATACGTGCTGGGGCTTGCGCGCCGTCGTCGCGTCTTGCGCACCCTCGATGGCCAGCGGCGATACCGCTGAAATGGTGTAGGTGATGCTGCCGGCGGAGATGACGACCACCGGCAGGATGGCCGCCGCCGTCCAGATCCGCTTCGGCCAGCCCAGCTTCGCAGGGGCGGTGGCTGTAGCGAGAATGCGCTCCACGCGCGCCCCTACCGTACCCGCCCTCGCCATTTCCAGTCCCGCCGGCGCCCGCCGAACGTGCTGCACGAGATCGAGGAGAATCTCGGCGTAAGACAACCTGTCTTCCAGAACTTCGAGCGCAAAGGCGTCGCTGATGATCTCGGCAAGCTCCGCCAACCGGCTCAGGTGCCACCACGCGAAGGGGCTGAACCAGAACACCGCACGATTGAGCGAGGCGAGCAGCAGGATGTAGAAATCGCGATTGGCGACGTGGGCACCCTCATGCGCCAGCACGGCCCGGCGCTTCGGCAAATCCCAATCGACACATTGCGGAGGAAGCAGGATGGTTGATCCGAACGTGACCGGACCGGCGATAACGTGGCTCACGCGCACGCTCCAGTCGGTGGTCCATGGTTCGCTCATCGGCCGTGCGGCGCGTACCAGACGCCAGGTCAGATAGATGCCGGTCGCCAGTCGCAGCAGCAACAGGCCGGCAACAGTCACGTAGATCGCGGTTGCGACAGCCAGCCAATTGACGACGGCGTAATTCACGCGAGCCGCGACCGGCATTGTGAGATCCGATGGGAGCGACGGGCTCAGCTGTTCCGGCAGCGGGCTTGCGGCAGACCACAGGGCTTCCGGCGTCGGCAGCGGCAAGGCGTCCACGGTGACGCTCACGGTGGTCCAATGCATCCGCAGCGGCATCGACAGCGACGCCACCAGCACCATGACCCAGGATGTCATATGCACGTGTGGATTTCGTACGCGAAGAAGATTCAAGCCAATCCACACGACGCTTCCGAGAATCAGGGAGCGCAGCGCCGAGTCCGCCAGAATCGCCAGTATCATTTTCTCCCTCCCTTCGCCTTGGCCTTCGCAACCTGGTCGGCAAGCATCCGCAACTGGCGTTGGTCGAGCATCGCCGTATCCACCATGCCGACCAGAACCTCTTCGATCGAACCGTTACAGAACCAATCGACGATGCGTTGAACGGCTTTTGCCGCGACGCGCCCGCGTGGCTCGGCCGCATGGTAGACGTAGGTGCGTCCGTCCACGGTGTGAGTTGTGTAGCCCTTGTCTTCCAGCCTTCGCAGCACGGTCCGGACGGTCGATTCCTTGAGACGGCGGGAGAGCCGCTCGCGCACGGCCTCTGCCGTCACCGGACCATCGGCCCAAACCAGTTGCATTACCTCTCTTTCGAGGTCACCCAGTTCGGGCAGGCTGTCGTCCATGTTTTGCTACCTTGCGATTTTCGGCCTTCTTGTAACGCTACAGAGCGTCGCACACGAAGCCGCCATCCGCAACGACGATTCCGGTTACCAGGGGCGTGAACCCATGAATTTGGAATGGTCGGCCGAAGTCCGGTTTGATGCGCAATCCGGACTCAGGCCGGACGTCGCGGGTGATCCGAAAAGGGTCACATAACCGCAGAAATCCGCCAAGCCCATAGACCGAAGCGGACGCGACAGATGACGACGAAGGTACAGCGAAGGGCGAGACGCAGACATCAGCGCTTCGGATCTGCCAATGCTTCCAGGCCGTGGAGCTGCGACGCAACTGTCAACTCGCCGATCTTCCTGCCCATATCCTTGCCCACCTCCGTCGAGAAGCGGTAATGAAACCCGGCATAGATACGCGCATTGGCAACCTCGTCGCTGTAGTCCTGGAGCCGGGTCCATTTGCGCACGACGCCCGGTGCGGTCGGGCTGGTGAGCGAAAACTCCCCGAACTCGTCGCCGACGATGTTCCGAAGTACCGTCGAGATCGCAGCGGAAGTGATGCAATGCGCGCACGGATACTCTGGATGCATCGGAGTATCGCCCAGCGGCAACCACGATTCTTCCCGCGGGGTCGCCGCATTCTGCGTAATATCCGCGTTGCGTATTGCCGTAATCGGCCGCCAGAAGTTGTACTGATATTTCGCATCGAACACCGCGACGAGAGCATCATTGCCGGCGATCGAGGTAAGTGCGAAGAGGCGAGCGCAATCTACCACATCCATGTTCTTGGCCATCGCGGCTTGTCGGACGATTGGATTGTAAGTGCGAGGTCCCACCAGGAACCAGAATCGTCCAATCGTCGTCTGCTCTGCCGTTCGAACGGTGCTGGTGCGACTACCAATTTCACGAATTTCGTTGACGTCTCGGGTCCACGTCTCGGAATCCAGTGCGGGGGGCGGGCCCGGACGGAATTGCGAGCCCGATGACATAACCCAAGGCGTTGAGGCTCCAGTTGTGGACGCGAGGGGTATGATGGTCGGCACGTAGACGCCGGCCTTCGTGTAAGGGCGGTAAATCTCCTGTGCGGCGGCGCCGTCGCTTGCGCGAAACGCGATCACGCCGTCAGCGGCTTCTTTCCCCAGCGCAATTCCTTTCGCCTTTCCGTCACTCTCTGGAATGCCGGAAAGCGAAGCCGAAAGTGCTGCATCAAGCATCGCTTTCTGATCCGGATAAATCGTAAGGAGAACGTCATGGGCAGCCGTAGCCGCGGCCGCTTCCTTGGAAGTGGAGCGATCCGCGGCGAGCGTTAGCTTGTATGGTGCATATCTTCGTTCTATCGCGTTCACTGCTTCGAACATGGCAACGTGAAGCATTGACATTGCGCGGCTTTGCTGCGCGGGCACGACCTGCTTTTCCGCGGCAATTGCATCGCCCTTCGCATTCCAGTCCATGATCACGTCGGCATGCGCGGTTCTGGCAAAAACCGCAGTGAATGCAATTACGAACAATAGTTGGAGCTTCATTGCAAAAAACGTCTTCATCTTCGTACTCCTCCTGTTGGCACGTGCGGAAGAACCGAGGAAAAAGAATTGAAGGATACCAGACGACTTTGAGCTTGTACTGTGAAGTCGTTTACAATCGCCGTCGCTTTCAACCGCAACAGCTTTCGCGGCTCAGCTCGGCCAAATGAGTAAGCTTCCCTGACTTGCCGGAGAAGGGCAGCGGTGGCGGCTAAACCTCAGGCGCATCACGACGGGAAGGACGACACTATGCCGCCGTCTGAATCCATTCGGCAGCACCTCGCCATAGCGTGTCGCGATGCTCGGGGCGGAAAAAACCGAGATGGCCGATTGCAGCGACGCCTGCGTCGGCCGGCGTGATGGTCAGGATTTCCGGTTCGATCGCGGTAAATCCCGAACACAGGAGTCCGACCGCCGGCCGCGTCGCCCAGGGATCGTCGGACAGGCACAGCGCGCGCATCGCTCCCTTGTAGTTTGCAAAATTCGACAGGGCGGGAAGGTTCGGATCGTCAAACAGATAGCGTTCGCTCATGACCCAGCGCACCCATTGCTCGACCACGCCCTTCGGCAGGTCCTCGCCGAGGCCGCTCCAGGCCGGCGCATACCCCCTCAGCCGGGTGAGGGGGAGGAGAACGAAATTCAGCAGGGCATAAACGCGATAACGCTCCGGCGAGGTCATGAGCTTCCAGTAGGCGGCTTGCGCTGCGATCAACAGCGCGCGCGACACCTCGGTGTTGTTGGCCAGCAGTCCCAGCGCTTGGCCGCCGAAGGAATGGCCGACATAGTTGAGCGGCAGATTGTGGTAGCGCTCGCGCATCCAGGCGACCGCCGCCGTGATGTCGAGCGCGGCCCAGTCCGCCATCGAGGCCTTGAAGCCGACCAGCGATTTGGCCTGGTTGTAGCCGACCATCGCCCGTTGCCTGGAATCGCCGATGCCGCGGTAGTCATACGTCAGGACCGCGCAGCCCCGGCGCGCCAGATAGCCGGCAAAGCCGCGGTAGATCTTGCGCGGCACCGCGGTCGCCGAGTTGATCAGGACGGCATGCCGCTTCGCGCCGCGCGGCAAGAACAGGCTCGCCGTCAGCAGATATCCGTCCGCCGCGGAAAGGTGATGTCATCGGTGAAAACGTCGCCCAGCGCAGCCTCTGCCACCGCTTCTTGCCTCGTGCCTTCGATCTTCCCAGCAAATGCGAATTCGGCTATTGCCGCAAGGGCTTGTCCGGGTTTGCGGATTTCCAACTGGCGGTCCGTGGTTTGCGTGTGTATAACGCGGCTCCGCTACTTTGGATAAGTAGCGGTTTTTGCTTGAGGAGTTGACGTCATGTCCGAGCGGTGGACACCCGACAGCTGGCGTACCAAGCCGGTGCTGCAGATCCCCGACTATCCCGATGCCAAGGCATTGGCTGATGTCGAGGCGCAGCTTGCCACATTTCCTCCGCTGGTTTTCGCGGGCGAGGCCCGCAACCTGAAAAAGGCGCTGGGGCGGGTTGCCACGGG
This sequence comes from Bradyrhizobium erythrophlei, assembly GCF_900129505.1. Lineage (NCBI taxonomy): Bacteria > Pseudomonadati > Pseudomonadota > Alphaproteobacteria > Hyphomicrobiales > Nitrobacteraceae > Bradyrhizobium > Bradyrhizobium erythrophlei. The sequence continues at coordinate 5,851,980 of NZ_LT670818.1, forward strand.
CCAGGCCTTCTTGCTGCAGGGAGGTGACTGCGCCGAGAGCTTTGCCGAGCACGGCGCCAACAATATCCGGGATTTCTTCCGCGTACTGCTGCAGATGGCGGTGGTCCTGACCTATGCTGGCGCGGTGCCGGTGGTGAAGGTCGGTCGCATCGCCGGACAATTTGCAAAACCGCGCTCCTCGTCGATCGAAAAGATCGATGGCGTCGAGCTGCCGAGCTACCGCGGCGATATCGTCAACGATATCGCGTTCACGGCGGCTGCGCGCATCCCCGATCCGCAGCGCCAGCTGATGGCCTACCGGCAGTCGGCGGCGACGCTCAACCTGCTGCGCGCGTTCGCCACCGGCGGTTTTGCGAACCTTGGCAGCGTTCATCAATGGATGCTTGGCTTCCTCAAGGATTCCCCGCAGTCGCGGCGCTACAAGGAATTGGCCGACCGCATCTCGGACGCGCTTAACTTCATGCAGGCCTGCGGCCTCGACCTCGAAAGCCATCCCGAACTCCGCGCCACCGACTTCTATACCAGCCATGAGGCGTTGCTGCTCGGCTACGAGCAGGCCTTCACGCGGGTCGATTCCACGACCGGCGACTGGTACGCGACCTCGGGGCACATGATCTGGATCGGCGATCGTACCCGCCAGCTCGATCACGGCCATGTCGAATATTTCCGCGGCATCAAGAATCCGATCGGATTGAAATGCGGTCCGTCGCTGAAGCCGGATGAACTGCTCAAACTGATCGACGTGCTCAATCCGGACAATGAGCCCGGACGGCTGACGCTGATCAACCGCTTTGGTTCCGACAAGATCGCCGATCACTTGCCGGGGCTCATCCGCGCCGTCAAGCGCGAGGGGCGGGTGGTGGTCTGGTCGTGCGATCCGATGCACGGCAACACCATCACCTCGACCAGCGGGTACAAGACGAGGCCGTTCGACCGGGTGCTGTCCGAGGTGAAGTCGTTCTTCACCGTCCATGCGGCCGAAGGCACCCATGCCGGCGGCGTGCATCTGGAAATGACCGGCCAGGACGTGACCGAATGCATCGGCGGCGCACGCGCCATCACCGATGAGGATCTCAACGACCGTTATCACACGGTCTGCGATCCCCGGCTCAATGCCGAGCAGTCGATCGACATGGCGTTCCTGATCGCCGAATTGCTCAAGCAGGAGCGTGTCGGCAAGGTCAAGCCGATGCCGGCCGCGGCGGGCCTTTAGAATTGCTGCGGTTCTGGCGAGCCACCATCAATACGCGCAACGGGCTTGCCTTTGCGATTCGCTCGGAACAGGCCATTCGCGAGGAGATCGCAGCACTTGCGCTGGCGCTGCCGCTGGCATGGCTGTGCGGGGCGACCATGATGCGTCGCGTCGAGCTGGTCGCGGCGGTGGTTCTGGTCCTGATCGTCGAATTGCTCAACACCGCGATCGAGAAGCTGGCCGACCGGCTGACCACCGACCATGATCCGCAGATCGGCCGGGTCAAGGACATGGGCTCCGCGGCGGTCGGCGTGACGCTGGTGATGGCCGCGCTGTTCTGGCTGTTTGCCATCGCCGAACGCATGGGCGCGCTCTGAAGCATGCGTTTGTAGTTTGGCCTTCTCGTCGGCATCTGGTGAAGGCCGCGGGGACATGCTATATTTGATTTGCTCATTATGAGGATAAGACTCGCTCCATGACCGAACGAGCCGATCAGTTTGCCATCACGCTGGCCCAGTTGAACCCGACGGTGGGCGATGTCACCGGCAACGCCGCCAAGGCGCGCGCCGCGCGCGCACAGGCGCGGATCGAGGGCGCCGATCTCCTAGTCTTTCCCGAATTGTTCATCGCCGGCTATCCGCCGGAAGACCTGGTGCTGAAACCGGCGTTCCAGGCGGCCTGCCGGGCCGCCATCGAGGAACTGGCGCGCGAGACCGCCGACGGTGGCCCGGCCGTGCTGATCGGCAGTCCCTGGGTCGAGGACGGCAAGCTCTACAATGCCGTCGCGTTGCTCGACGGGGGCCGCATCGCCGCCATTCGCTACAAGGCCAATCTGCCGAATTACGGCGTGTTCGACGAAAAGCGCCTGTTCGCGCGCGGCCCTGCCGCGGGTCCCGTTACTGTCCGCGGCGTCCGGGTCGGGGTGCCGATCTGCGAGGATATCTGGCTGGAGGAGTCGGAAGACTACGAAAACGTCGTCGAATGCCTCGCCGAGACCGGTGCGGAAATCCTTGTGGTGCCGAACGGCTCGCCTTACGCGCGTGACAAGAACGATGTGCGGCTGTCGATCGCGGTCGCCCGCGTCACCGAAAGCGGACTGCCGCTGATCTATCTGAACGAGGTCGGCGGTCAGGATGAACTGGTGTTCGACGGCGCATCGTTCGCGCTGAACGCCGATCTGTCGGTGGCGGCGCAACTCCCGGCCTTTGCCGAGAACATCACGACGCTGCACTGGCGCAAGGGCGAAAGCGGTTGGCACTGCGCCGGACCGGTGGCCTCGGTCCTCGAAGGCGACCAGGGCGACTATGCGGCCTGCGTGCTGGGCCTGCGCGATTATGTCGGCAAGAACGGATTTCCGGGCGTATTGCTCGGGGTGTCCGGCGGCATCGACTCCGCGTTGTGCGCGGCGATCGCGGTCGACGCGCTGGGGGCGGAGCGGGTGCGCGGCGTGATGCTGCCGTTTCGTTTTACCGCACAGGTTTCGCTCGATGATGCAGCGAGGCTCGCCGAGGCGCTCGGCATCCGCTACGAAGTGCTGCCGATCGCCGCCGCCGTCAACGGCTTCGAGGAAATCCTGTCGAAGACGTTCGCAGGCCTGCCGCGCGACATCACCGAGGAGAATCTGCAGGCCCGCGCGCGCGGCACGCTGCTGATGGCGATCTCCAACAAGACCGGCGCGATGGTGGTCACCACCGGCAACAAGTCGGAAATGTCGGTGGGCTACGCCACGCTCTATGGCGACATGAACGGCGGCTTCAATCCGATCAAGGATATCTACAAGACCGAGGTGTTCCGGCTCTCCACCTTGCGCAATTCATGGAAGCCGGATGGTGCGCTCGGTCCATCCGGTGAAGTCATCCCGGTCAATATCATCACCCGGCCGCCGACCGCGGAATTGCGCGAAAACCAGACCGACCAGGATTCGCTGCCGCCCTACGACATGCTCGATGCCATCCTGGAGCGGCTGGTCGAGCGCGAGGAGCCGCTGGCCGCTATCGTGGATGCAGGTTTCGACCGCGAGGTGGTGGCGCGCATCGATCGCCTGCTCAATATCGCCGAATACAAGCGGCGCCAGGCTGCACCCGGCGTCAAGGTGACGACCCGGAATTTCGGGCGCGACCGCCGCTATCCCATTACCAACCGCTTCCGCGATTCCGGCAAGCCGTTGCCTGAACCGGACGACACGCTGCTGTCGCGCGCGCGGAGTGGATCGGCCGAAGCGTTCGAGGGGTAGAGAACGCGATCCTGAAAACGGGTGCTAGCGCGGGGGGATGAAGGTCGGGCCGACCGACCGGATCTGTTTGTCGCTGGTCGCACCGGTTGAGGCGGTCGCAGGCGCCGAGGAGTCCGGCGCAGGCGTGGCCGGCACGATGGCGGTGGCGCCTGTCGTGCCCTTCTTCGAATTTGCCGCCGCGCCCTTCGTCGTCGGCGGCCGCGACATCTTCTTCGCGCTGTCTTCGGTGACGATGATGTCGCCCTGCTGTTCGGCGGCGGCCTTGTCGTCGATGTTCTTCAGCGCGTCCGACCAGGTCTGTCCGGTGGCCTTGCAGGAGCAGGACGGGTTGAATTCCTGGCGGAAACGAAAGGCGTTGGGTAACGCGCTATAGGGTTGGCCGCTGATCGACACGGCCTGGTTCATGTCCTCGCCCGGGTTGCGATAGGCGTAGAGCGAGGCCTCCGCCGCCGGGCAGAGCGCCTTGCAGGTCCTGTCGTCGTCGGGAAAGCGGGCCGGGACCGTCGCGAACGAGATCGGAAAATAAGCGCCGTCGCAGGAGCGGACGCAAACGGTGCGGAAGGTGCCGGACTGCGGACCGAGATCGGCGCCGGGTACATTCGGATTGCTGTTGTTGTTGTTGCCGAACAGATTGTCCAGGAAGTTGCCTGGGCCGCGCGCGGCGTTGGCGTATTGGGGACCGCAATTGTTCTGCGCCAGCGCGGTCAGCACCGAGCGGCGCTGGTTTTCGCGATCGGCGCCGCCGAGGCCGCCGCTGCGCAGCCGTTCCAGGCTCGTCGTGATCTGTTCGAGATTGGCCCGCATCTGCTGGATCTGATTGTTGACAGGACCGCATTGCGCCGACTGGCCGGAGAACAGCGAGAAAAAGCCGGAACTGTCGCAGCCCATCCGCCTGGCCTGTTGCGTGACCCGATCAAGTTCGGCCTGCTGCTTGGTAGCGGCATCCTGGTAGCGGCGGATTTGATCGTCCTTGGCCGGATCGCCGGCGCCGCCGCGGTCGATGGTCGCCAATTGCGCTTCCAGCCGCGGGCACACCGGATTGACCGGGGCCGCGCCGGGTGCTGCCGGCACAGCTTGCGGAGGTTGCGGCGGACCCGGCGGATTCAACTGTGCGGAGGCGTCGACGCTCAGCGCACTCACGCCGATGAGCGCGGCGCAGGCCAAGATCCAACGGGAAAAAGGGGCAATCAGCGTTTCAGGCATATCCGGCCGATGAGGGGCTCCGCGCAGGCTCGAGCTTCCGAAGGCGCGGCCGACGCGGCCTCCCATAGCCGCTTCTCGGGGCAGCGTCACGTCGTTTCCGGGGCGGCGGTGTGACCGGACGATTCTGTCGCGGTTGCCGGGGCTTAGCGCTGGCAGGTGATCGCAACATATTCGTTGCAGCCGGCATGGGTACAGTTCCCGCCCGCCTTGGGAACCGAGCCGGTAATTTCGTCGGGATCAACCCGCCGATAGGACGAGGCTTCGGCGAAATCGCGCGACTGGCAGTAGGAGCGGGCGGCAGAGGCGCCGCATTTGTCGCCTTTGGCGAGGCACTGGTCGACGCCGTAGCCGTCGGCCTGGTTGGCGACGATGAACAGGCGGCTGTCGGCCCATGCCGCCGATGCGGCAGCCAGGGAGACACAGGCGAGAAGGGCGGAAATGGAGCGCATGCGGCACCGGGAAAGTGAGGGGATCTCCCGCATTGGATAGACCCAAAACCTTAAGAATGATTAACCATGGCGGGGGCGGCCGTTTGGTGTCGCAAACGGGCTTTTCTGTGGCGCATGACGCAATCACTTGACGCAGTCCCCCCGGCTGCCCCATTGTGGTTCCATGAACGGTTTCCTCGCCATTTGTGGCATTTGCCGCGAGATTACGAGCTAGCGATTCGCTGGCTGAGGCCGTCTTTTCTCACACGAGATCACTGGACGCCCGGCCGGCAGTGCCCCGGCTCTCACGTTCGCATCCTGTTGCGGCGAGCGTGTTTGCGAACGTGAGAGCCGGGGCACAAGAAAATACCATTGTAGTGCCGCTGATCGATTTGAAGTTCCAGATTGGATTTGCGGCCTGCAGTACTGGAACTTCAAATCGGCGGCACTACCGACGGGATATCCATGGAATTACGCCTCTACGATACGTTGACCCGCGAAAAGCGCACCTTTGTGCCGCTCGATCCTGCGAACGTGCGCATGTATGTGTGCGGTCCGACGGTCTATGACTTCGCCCATATTGGCAATGCGCGCCCGGTCATCGTGTTCGACGTACTGTTCCGCCTGCTGCGGCACCTCTACGGTGAAAAGCACGTCACCTATGTTCGCAACATCACCGACGTCGACGACAAGATCAACGACCGCGCGGCGCGGGATTTTCCAGGCCTGCCGCTGAACGAGGCGATCCGCAAGGTCACCGAGACAACGGCCGCACAATTCGCGTCCGACGTGGCGGCCCTCGGTTCCTTGCCGCCGACGTTCCAGCCGCGCGCGACCGATTTCGTGCTGCCGCGCGCCGACGGCAAGGCCGATATGGTGACGCTGATCAAGCAGTTGATCGCGCGCGGCCATGCCTATGAAGCCGGCGGCGAAGTCCTGTTCGATGTCCAGTCGATGCCCGATTATGGCGCGCTGTCCGGCCGCAAGCTCGACGAGCAGCGGCCGGGCGCGCGCGTGGCTGTCGATGCGCACAAGAAGAGTCCGCTCGATTTCGTGTTGTGGAAGCAATCGTCCGGCGACGAGCCGGGATGGGAAAGCCCGTGGGGCAGGGGCCGTCCGGGCTGGCACATCGAGTGCTCGGCCATGAGTGCTGCCTATCTCGGCGACGTGTTCGATATTCACGGTGGCGGCATCGACCTGATCTTTCCGCATCACGAGAACGAACTCGCGCAGTCGCGCTGCGCGCATGGCACGCGCGCCATGGCGAACTACTGGCTGCACAATGAATTCGTGCAAATCGAAGATGCCAAGATGTCGAAGTCCCTGGGCAACTTCGTCACCATCCGGGATTTACTGGCCGATTGGCCGGGCGAGGTGCTGCGCCTCAACATGCTGAAGGCGCATTACCGCTCGCCGATGGACTGGACGTTGAAGGGCCTGGAGGAGAGCGCCAAGACGCTCGACGACTGGTACTGGGTTGCAGCCGACCTCGGGGGCGAACAGCCCGCCGATACCGTCATCGAGGCGCTGCTGGACGATCTGAACACGCCGCAGATGATCGCCGGGTTGCATGGTTTGCGGAATAAGGCGGCCTTCGGAAACGAAACCGATCGCAGCCGGTTTGCTGCTTCCCTGCGGTTTCTGGGTTTCCTGTCGGAGACTGCGGTGCAATGGAACGGCCGAAAGCAGCACGCGAGCGGCGTCGATGCCGGCCTGGTCGACAGTTTGATTGCTGCTCGCGCCGCTGCCCGCGCCCGCAAGGATTTTGGGGAGTCCGACCGTATCCGCGATGAACTGGCGGCGATGGGCGTGGTGATCAAGGATTCCAAGGACGGCACCACCTGGGAGATTGCGCGATGACCAAGCCCGACACGCCTTTTCCAAAGCATTGGCGTTATTACATCGTGCTCAAATGGGCCGTGATCGCGGCTGGCATCGTGCTGGCATTAAAACTGTTCGGAGTGTTTTGAGGCGATGGGACAGGCGCTGCCCAAACCCGGCTTGCGGCCGTTTTTGCCTGCGGATACCCCCGTGCTGGCGGCGATCTTCATCGCCGCCATCGAGCAATTGACGGGCGACGACTATAGCGAGGCGCAGCAGCAGGCCTGGGCCAGCGTCGCTGATGACGAGGAGGCATTCGGCAGGCGCCTGGCAGGCGAACTCACGCTGATCGCCACGCTGCAGAATTCGCCGGTCGGATTCGCCGCGCTGAAGGGCGCCGACCATATCGACATGCTCTATGTGCACCCCGGCGCGGCCGGGCAGGGCGTGGCGAGCGTGCTGGTCGAGGCGCTGGAGAAGCTCGCCGGCGCCCGCGGCGCCAAGAGCCTCAACGTCGACGCCAGCGACAACGCGGCGGAGTTTTTTGAAAAGCGCGGCTACGTCGCAAACCAGCGCAACACCGTAACCGTCAATGGCGAATGGCTCGCCAACACCACGATGCAGAAGACGCTTGGTGACGGCGCCAAGCCGGGAGCTCCTACATGAGCCGCGAACGCCTCTATCTGTTCGATACCACGCTGCGCGACGGCGCGCAGACCAATGGCGTCGACTTCACCCTGCACGACAAGCAGCTGATCGCCGGCATGCTCGACGAACTCGGCATCGACTATGTCGAGGGCGGCTATCCCGGCGCCAATCCCACCGATACCGAATTCTTCGCCGAGAGGCCGAAGCTCAGACACGCGCGCTTCACGGCGTTCGGCATGACGCGGCGGCCCGGCCGTTCGGCCTCCAACGATCCCGGGCTGGCGGCGCTGCTCGAAGCCAAGGCGGATGCGATCTGCTTTGTCGCCAAATCCTCGGCCTATCAGGTGCGCGTGGCGCTGGAGACCACCAACGAGGAAAATCTCGCCTCGATCCGCGACAGCGTCCGGGCCGCGAAATCCGCGGGCCGCGAGGTCATGCTCGACTGCGAGCATTTCTTCGACGGCTACAAGGAAAATCCGGAATTCGCGCTGGCCTGCGCGACGGCCGCCTACGATTCCGGCGCGCGCTGGGTGGTGCTGTGCGACACCAATGGCGGCACCATGCCGCACGAGATCGAGACCATCGTCACCGAGGTGGTCAAGCATATTCCCGGCGATCACGTCGGCATTCATGCCCATAACGATACCGAGCAGGCGGTGGCCAATTCGCTGGCCGCGGTGCGCGCCGGCGCCCGTCAGATCCAGGGCACGCTGAACGGGCTCGGCGAACGCTGCGGCAACGCCAATCTGTGTTCGCTGATCCCGACCTTGCGTTTGAAGCGCGAATTGTCCGATCGGTTCGAGATCGGCGTTTCGCCGGAGCGGATGGCGACCCTGATGAAGGTGTCGCGCACACTCGACGACATGCTCAACCGCGCCTCGAACCGGCACGCGCCCTACGTCGGCGAAAGCGCCTTCGTCACCAAGACCGGCATACATGCTTCCGCCGTGCTGAAGGATCCGCAAACCTACGAACATGTGTCGCCGGAAGCGGTCGGCAACCATCGCAAGGTGCTGGTATCCGATCAGGCCGGCCGCTCCAACGTCATCGCCGAGCTCGATCGCGCCGGCATTGCCTACGACAGGAACGATCCGAAACTGCTTCGCCTGGTCGACGAAATGAAAGACCGCGAGGCCGCAGGCTACGCCTATGAATCCGCCAACGCCTCGTTCGATCTGCTGGCGCGCCGCACGCTCGGAAAAGTGCCGGAATATTTCCGGGTCGAGCAGTTCGACGTCAATGTCGAGCAGCGCTACAACGCCAACGGCCGGCGCGTCACGGTGGCGATGGCGGTGGTGAAGGTCGATGTCGACGGCGAGAAACTGATCTCGGCCGCGGAGGGCAACGGCCCGGTCAATGCGCTCGACGTCGCGCTGCGCAAGGATCTCGGCAAGTACCAGAAATACATCGAGGGCCTGAAGCTGATCGATTACCGCGTGCGTATCCTCAATGGCGGGACGGAAGCGGTGACGCGGGTGCTGATCGAGAGCGAGGACGAAGAGGGCGAGCGCTGGACCACGATCGGCGTGTCGCCCAACATCATCGACGCCTCGTTCCAGGCACTGATGGATTCGGTGATCTACAAGCTGGTGAAATCAGGCGCGCCGGCGTGACCACTCTCCGTCATTCCGGGGCGACGCGAAGCGTCGAACTACGATGTGCAATTGCACATCGGAGAATCTCGAGATTCCAGGTTCGCGTCTTCGACGCGCCCCGGAATGACGCTTCAAAATCCGGGAGAATCATCCCCCATGATCGACCACATCTCCCTCGGCGTCGCCGATCTCGAACGCGCCGCGCGCTTCTACGAAGCGACGCTGGCGCCGCTTGGGCTTTCGCGGCTGGTGACGCGACCGGCGACGATCGGCTTCGGCAGGAACTATCCCGAATTCTGGATCAATTTGCGCGCCGCCATGCCTCCGGTCGCGCCGGAGAGCGGCGTCCATATCTGCCTGCGGGCGAAATCGACCGGTGAGGTCGATGCGTTCCATGCCGCGGCGCTTGATGCCGGCGGCCGCTCCGACGGCGCGCCGGGCCTGCGGCCGCATGATCGCGTGCGTTATTACGCGGCGTTCGTGCTCGATCCCGACGGCAACCGCATCGAGGCCGTGACGTTTCCCGCGGAGTGACGCCAGTCTTCAGAGCCGGCTGGCGATTTCAGGCGCAAGCCCCGCGGCGCGTTCCGGGACGCGGGCGGCGGCGGCACGCAGCCGCGGCAGGATGTCCTCGACCCGTTCGGCCTTGAGAATATCGACCGCCAGCGAAGCCCGAATGAATTCGGTGGCGCGCATATGCGCGAGCAATGCGAGCAAGGGTTCCCAGAAGCCGTCGATATTGGCGAGCAGCACCGGCTTGGTGTGGCGGCCGAGCTGCTGCCAGGTCAGCTGCTCCACCAGTTCCTCCAAGGTGCCGACCCCGCCGGGCAACGCCACGAACGCGTCGGAGCGCTCGAACATCAGCCGCTTGCGTTCGTGCATGTCGGGCGTGACGATCATTTCTTGAACGCGCTTCAGGGCGTTTTCGCGGATGGTGAGGAAATCGGGAATGATGCCCGTCACCGTGCCGCCGTGATCGAGCACCGATGTCGCCACCGCGCCCATCAGCCCGATCGAGCCGCCGCCGTAGACGAGGCGGATGCCGTTGTCGGCGAGGGCTTTTCCGAAGCCGATGGCGGCTTCAACAAAGTGGGGATTTGTGCCGGGGCCGGAGCCGCAATAGACACAGACAGTCCTGATTTTGTTCGTCATGTTTTTCATGTGGCACTGCAGCGTAAAAGCGTCAAGCCTATCGGATTCGCTCGGGTGGGTGAATCTATCCGCAAATGCCCGGGATTCGCCAAAGAATCGCGCCTAATAAGGGTGCACGCAGCGTTTAAACGCTCTATATGACGGGCAGAATGCAGAAAAGCGGAAAACGCGGGACCGCACCTCTCCAGGCTGTTGATTGATGGCTTATCACCACTCGGCCCCCGGCGCCGAAGACACGCTGCCTGCCTCCCAGAATTCGGCCGAAAAAGCGACCCTGATCGGGACGCTGGTGCATCTGTGGCCGTATATCTGGCCCGGTGATCGCGCCGATCTCAAGATGCGCGTGGTCTGGTCGGTGGTCTTGCTGCTGGTCGCCAAGGTGGCGACGCTGGCGGTGCCCTTCACCTTCAAATGGGCGATCGACGCATTGACCGGCGCGGATACCGCTCCGGCCGCGTCGTCGAACTGGACGTTGTGGCTGATCGCCTCGCCCTTCATCATGACCTTGAGCTATGGCGGCCTGCGCGTGCTGATGGCGGTCCTGACGCAGTGGCGCGACGGCATCTTCGCGGGCGTGGCGATGCATGCGGTGCGCAAGCTCGCCTACCGCACCTTCGTCCACATGCATGAGCTGTCGCTGCGCTTCCATCTGGAGCGCAAGACCGGGGGACTGACGCGCGTGCTGGAGCGCGGCCGCTCCGGCATCGAGGTCATCGTGCGGATGGTGATCCTGCAGCTGGTCCCGACCATCGTCGAGGTCACGCTGCTGATGGGCGTGCTGTTGTGGAAGTTCGACTGGCGCTACGTGCTCGCGACCATGATCACCGTCGTGATCTTCATGTATTACACCTACCTCGCGACCGAATGGCGGATCGAGATTCGCCGCAAGATGAACGAATCCGACACCGAAGCGAACACCAAGGCGATCGATTCGCTTCTGAACTACGAGACGGTGAAATATTTCGGGTCCGAGGAACGCGAAGCGGTCCGTTACGACCGTTCGATGGCGCGCTACGAACAGGCCAGCGTCAAGACCTACACCTCGCTCGCGGTTCTCAATACCGGGCAGGCGATCATCTTCACCGGCGGCCTGACCGCGACCATGCTGATGTGCGCGATCGGGGTCCGCAGCGGACACAATACGGTCGGCGATTTCGTCATGGTCAACGCCATGATGATCCAGCTCTACCAGCCGCTGAATTTCATGGGCATGGTCTACCGCGAGATCAAGCAGGCGATCATCGACATCGAGAAGATGTTCAGCGTGCTGTCGCGCAATCCCGAGATCAAGGACGTCGCCGGCGCCAGGCCGCTGGTCGTGACCGCCGGCAATGTGCGCTTCGAGGATGTGCGCTTCTCCTACGATCCCGAACGTCCGATTCTGAAAGGCCTCAGCTTCGAGGTGCCGGCCGGCAAGACGGTGGCGATCGTCGGACCGTCCGGCGCCGGCAAGTCGACCATCTCGCGCCTGTTGTTCCGACTCTATGACGTCTCCGGCGGCCGGATCCTGATCGACGGCCAGGATATCCGCAATGTCACGCAGTCATCGCTGCGGGCATCGATCGGCATGGTGCCGCAGGATACCGTGCTGTTCAACGACAGCATCCGCTACAACATCCGCTACGGCCGCTGGGACGCCACGGACGCCGAAGTCGAGCAGGCGGCAACGCTCGCCCAGATCGATCCGTTCATCCGGATGTCGCCGAAGGGATACGAGACGCAAGTGGGCGAGCGCGGCCTGAAACTGTCGGGCGGCGAGAAGCAGCGCGTCGCGATCGCGCGCACGGTGCTCAAGGCGCCGCCGATCCTGGTGCTGGACGAGGCGACTTCGGCGCTCGACAGCCATACCGAACATGAAATTCAGGAGGCGCTCGAGCGGGTGTCGCGCAACCGCACCTCGCTCGTGATCGCGCATCGGCTGTCGACGATCGTCGGTGCCGACGAAATCATCGTGCTCGATCAGGGCCGCATCGCCGAGCGCGGAACCCACGCCCAGCTTTTGGCAACCGGCGGACTTTATGCCAGTATGTGGAACCGGCAGCGCGAGGCTCAGGAGGCGCGCGAGAGGCTGGCGCGGATCGCCGACGAGAACGAGGCGCCGAACCGCGAGCCGCCACCGGTCGACGACGTGCTGGTGACGCCCGCCGCCGCCGAATGACCGAAATCCAATCCGCCCTCTCACGCCGCCGGGAGTGGATACAAATGACAGTGAAGGCTTGATGTCGATCGCCCAATCCATACGCGCGCAAATCCCGCCGATCCATCCCGAGGGCTATCCGTTCATCGGCGGCTTTGCGCTTGTCAGCCTGATCCTGTTCTGGATCTGGTCGCCGCTCGGGTGGATCGGCACGCTGCTGACGGTCTGGTGCGCGCTGTTTTTCCGCGATCCGGTGCGGGTGACGCCGGTGCGCGAGGGCATCGTGGTGGCGCCGGCCGACGGTCGGGTCTCGCTGGTGACAGAGGTGCTGCCGCCGGCCGAACTCGGCCTCGGTGACCAGCCGCTGCCGCGGATCTCGATCTTCATGAGCGTGTTCAATTGCCACGTCAACCGCAGCCCGGTGGCGGGGCGGATCGATCGCATCGCGTATCGGCCGGGTGCCTTCATCAATGCCGAACTGGACAAGGCGAGCGAGGACAATGAACGTAATTCGCTGGTTATCTCGACGCCCCATGGGCGCATCGGCGTGGTCCAGATCGCGGGGCTGGTGGCGCGGCGGATCGTTTCGTTCGTTCGCGAGGGGCAATCGATCGGCGCCGGCGAACGGTTCGGCCTGATTCGTTTCGGCTCGCGCCTCGACGTCTACCTGCCTGAAGGCACCAAATCGCTGGTCTCCGAGGGCCAGACCGCGATCGCCGGGGAGACCATCCTGGCCGATTTCCGGATCAGCGACGGCGGCCGCACCTACCGGACCGATTAACCGTTGCCAACGGTCGACCGGCCGGCGGCGCGCCGCAATGGCGGAACGGGCTTAAGCTTGCTATATGTAAGCCATGCAGATGCCCTTCGATCCCAACTCCCCGGAACTGCGCCGCCGCCGGTTTCGCCCGATCCCGGTGCGGATGCTGGTGCCCAACGTCATCACCCTGCTTGCGATCTGCGCTGGGTTGACGGCGATCCGGCTGTCGACGGAAGGGCGGATGGACATCGCGGTATACGCGATCGTATTTGCCGCCTTCCTCGATGGCGTCGACGGCCGCGTCGCGCGCATGATCAAGGGGCAGTCGAAATTCGGGGCGGAACTCGACAGCCTTGCCGATTTCGTCAATTTCGGCGTCGCGCCGGGCCTGATCCTGTATTTCTGGCAATTGCACGAACTGAACAATGGCGGCTGGATCGCGGCGATGGTGTTCGCGATCTCGGGCGGCCTGCGGCTGGCGCGTTTCAACGCCACCATGGACGATCCAAACAAGCCGGCCTTCGCGGCGAACTACTTTACCGGCGTTCCGGCGCCCGCTGGCGCCATCACCGTGCTGCTGCCGATCTATCTGGCGTTCCTGGGGCTGCCGAAGCCTCCAGCCGTGTTGACTGCCGTCTACACGCTGTTGATCGCGTTCCTGATGGTGTCGCGACTGCCGGTGTTTTCAGGCAAGACCTGGCGCATGCGCGTGCCGCCGGAAATGGTGCTGCCGGTTTTCGTGTCGGTGATTTTCTTCATCGCGCTTCTGATCGGCTATCCCTGGTATCTTCTGTCTGTCGGTTCGGTGCTGTACCTGCTGAGCCTGCCGGCCGGATGGAAGTCCTATCGCGACCAGAAGCGCAAAGCGGATGCCTTGGCGGCAACGACACCCGCCCATGATGCGCCCGCTGGTCCGGCATCTCCGTTCTTGCCCGTCGTTTCCGAAGCGGACGAGGACGAGCGGCCGCCGCGGCTGAACTGAGCGGGCCTTTCGCTCCACGCCGCCTCGGATATCTGCCATGAGCGAACACCGAGTTGGGTTCGATCCCGATCTCGGCTATATGGCTTTCCGTGCACGGTCCGCATAAACCGGCCGGCCCCTAAAATCCTGGAGAAAACGCCGTGACGGATTCCGCAAAAGCGCCGCTGCCTGCTTCCCTTCTGGAAGCGTTGGGGCGCTATGATACGCCGACGATCTGCAACGCGATGGAAATCGTGGCACCCGAACGTCGCCTGATCGGCTACACGACCAAGCCGCTGGTCTGTCCGTTCCCGGATCTGCCGCCGATGGTCGGCTATGCGCGCACCGTGACGATCCGCTCCGTGCTCAAATCCGGTCTTGCGGCCGATGAACAGGCCAAACGGCGCATCGACTATTATGAATATGTCGGCACCGGCTTCGGTCCGCGCATCACCGTGATCCAGGATATCGACGGGGCGGATGTCGGCTATGGCGCGTTCTGGGGCGAGGTCCAAAGCTCCGTGCACAAGGCGCTCGGCTGTCTCGGCGTCATTACCGACGGATCGATCCGCGACATCCCGCAATGGGCGCCCGGTTTCCAGGCACTCGCCGGGTCGATCGGGCCGTCGCATGCCTGGGTCCATGCCGAGAATTTCGGCGGCGAGGTGCGCGTGGCCGGGATGACGGTGCGTTCCGACGATCTCATCCATGCCGACCAGCACGGCGCGATCGTGATCCCGATCGACATTGCCGCCAAAATCCCCGAGGCCGCCGAGCTCTGCGGCCGCCGCGAGACGCCGATCCTGGAAATCGCCCGAGCCAAGGATTTCAGCCTGGAAGAGCTGAAAGAGGCGCTGAAGCGGTCGGCCGAGATTCACTGACGTCTTACGCGCCGGGAGCACATCGCGATGAAGTTGGACGGCAAGACGGTATTGGTCACCGGCTCGACCGATGGCGTCGGCCGTTATGTCGCGGCCAAACTCGCCGCCGCCGGCGCCAAGGTGCTGATCCACGGCCGCGACGGCGGCAGGGGCAGGGCGCTTGCCGATGAGATCAAGCGCGCAGGACGCGGCGAAGCCGTGTTCTACCAGGCCGACCTGTCGTCGCTGGCAGGCGCCGGGGGGCTCGCCGAAGCCGTGCTCGCCGATAACACGCGGCTCGACATCTTCATCAGCAACGCCGGCATCGGATCGCAGAATGACGGGCCCGCGCGGCAGATCAGCGCGGACGGCCACGAACTGCGTTTCGCGGTCAACTATCTCGCCGGCTTCCTGCTTGCCTATCGCCTGCTGCCGCTTTTGAAGGCAAGCGCGCCGTCGCGCATCGTCAATGTGGCTTCGCTCGGCCAGCACCCAATCGATTTCGACGATGTCATGATCACGAAGGGCTACAGCGGCAGTCGCGCCTATGCGCAGAGCAAATTGTCGCAGATCATGTTCACCATCGATCTCGCCGAAGAGCTGAAAGGGACCGGAATCACCGTCAATTCGCTTCACCCCGCGACCTACATGAACACCACCATGGTGCGGGCCGGCGGCATCACGCCGATCTCGACGGTGGAGCAGGGCGGCGAGGCGATCCTGCATCTGGCGGTCGACGACGATATGGCTGACAAGAGCGGGCTGTTCTTCAACGGCATGAACCAGGCGCAGGCCAATCCGCAGGCCTACGACGCGGCCGCCCGCAAACGGCTGCGCGCGCTCAGCCTCGAACTGACCGGCCTGACGCGACCCTGAGTCTCCCCCGGATCCCGGCACAGCTCTTCGCGCCGCCGGTCACGCAGCGGCACAGCCTCCGGTATGGTTAGCAGAATATTGAGACCTGGTTTTGCCGCCGGTTGATGGCTCCGTTCCGACGGCAATCGGTTTAACCTTTACGCGTCTTTAATGGCGGGTACGTAGGGTTCACGTTGCGCAGCTCGGGGTGGGCCGCGCCATCGTCCAGAACGGCCGGTTGTTCGCGTACGCGTTGGAGTTCCCATGGATATCATGACGGGCGTTGGGCTCGTGTTCGGGATCATCGTCATTGCAACGATGGTCTTCATGGGCGGCGATCTGCACATGTTCGTCAGCGAACATGCGGTTATCATCATCTTCGGCGGATCGATCGCCGCCACCATGATAAGGTTTCCGCTCAGCGCGATTCTGCATGGGCTGCCGCTGGGAGCCAAATTTGCTTTCACGATGAGCCGGCTGTCGGCGCGTGATCTGGTCGACGAATTGGCCCGCATCGCGGAGATCGCCCGCAAGCAGGGCCCGGTCGGCCTGGAAAAAGTCGAGACCGACGAGCCATTCCTGGCCAAGGGAATTCGCTATGTCGCCGACGGCTACGATCTTGAATTCATCCGCGACAATCTCGAACGGGACCGCGACAATTTCCTGATGCATCTCGACGAAGGCGGCAAGATCTATCGCGCCATCGGCGATTGCGCGCCGGCCTTTGGCATGATCGGAACCCTGATCGGCATGGTGCAGATGTTCGCCAACATGACCGACCCCTCGAAACTCGGCCCGTTCATGGCGACCGCGCTGCTGGCGACGCTGTACGGCGCGCTGGTTGCGAACCTGTTCTGTCTGCCGATCGCCGACAAGCTGCACGGCAAGCTGCTCGACGAGGAGACCAACCGCACGCTGATCATCGACGGCATTCTGATGATCCGCGATTCCAAGAGCCCGACGCTGGTCCGGGAAATGCTGCTGGCTTACCTGCCGGAAAAACACCGCCACGAAGAGGGCGAACCCGTCCCGGCCTGATCGGGCAACTGACGGCGATCCGGAAAGCAGGCGATGGCCAAGAAGAAACGCGGCGACGCACACGGAGGAGGCCACGGCTGGTTCGTGACCTTCGCCGACCTGATGGGCCTGATGATGAGCTTCTTCGTGATGCTCGTCGCCTTTTCCACCATGGACAACAACAAGCTCAAAGTCGTCGCCGGCTCGATGCGGGATGCCTTCGGCGTGCAGACCGAGGCACGCTATTCCGGCATCATCGAATCCGACGGCCTGCCGACGCGGGAGAAGCTGAAGAATACCGACCACATTCCGCCGGAGGAAGCGTCCAACAGGCCGACGCCGGATGACGAGGAGCGCAGCGTCGCCCGCGGCGCCCGGCTGAAGATCGACCGCGAATTCGCGCTCGCTTCGGCGTCATTGCGGCAGGCGTTGCAGGACATGCCGGAACTGACCGAAGTCTCGAAACACATCATGTTCGAGGAAACCAAGCAGGGCCTCAATCTGGAAATCGTCGACCAGGATGGCCGCTCGATGTTCGCCGACGGCTCCAAGGAGCCCTACGAGCGCACCCGCCGGCTGGTCGAGAAGCTGGCCGTTCCGCTCAAGGCGACGCCGCTGCGCATCTCCATCGTCGGCCACACCGCCGCGGGCTTCGTGCCGACGCGAAGCGATTACGGCGCATTCGACCTGTCGGCGGACCGGGCCAACGCGGTGCGCCAGATTCTGGCGCGGGAAGGCGTGCCGCCGGCGCACTTTTTTGGGGTGTCCGGCAAGGCCGATACCCAGCCGCTGTTTCCCGACGATCCCACGCTGGCAGCCAACCGCCGCGTGACCATCACCTTGATGCGCGAAGATCCGCCGCTTCCTCCCAACCTGACGCCGTAATTGCCGCTACTATTTTACCAATCCGGATCCGAGCGGGTGTGACGCTGCGGAGACATCCGGTTGCCGCCCCCGATGCTACGCTCGCGCGTTGACAAGCCATCGGCGCGAGCGTCGATAGCCGACCGGATCAAATCAACCGTGTGAGCGTTTTTTTCATCATCATGGCCGTCAGCGTCACATCAGCCGAAGCCCGCGACGGGCCGGTCACGACGGGTTTTTGGGCCCTGACGCTGGGAAGTATCGGCGTGGTGTTCGGCGATATCGGAACCTCGCCGCTCTATGCCTTTCGCGAGGCCGTCGCCGGCGCCGCGCAGGGCCAGCCGGTTACCCGGGTCATCGTGCTCGGGGTGCTGTCGCTGATCCTGTGGGCGCTGTTCATCGTCGTCACCGCGAAATACGTGCTGCTGCTGCTGCGCGCTGACAATAACGGCGAGGGCGGCACGCTGTCGCTGATGGCGCTGGGGCAGCGGGCGCTTGGCCGCAGGAGCTGGCCGCTGATGGCGCTGGGAGTTGTCGGCGCCTCGATGTTCATCGGCGATTCCATGATCACGCCCGCGATTTCGGTGTTGTCGGCGGTCGAGGGTCTCAAGCTCGCCACGCCGGCGCTCGAGCACTATGTGGTGCCGCTGACGGTCTTCATCCTGGTCGTGCTGTTCGCGGTTCAGAGCGGGGGCACCGCGCGCGTGGCGTCCGCCTTCGGGCCGGTCATGGTGGTCTGGTTCTCCGTGATTGCGGTGATGGGTCTCATTCATATCAGTGACGACCCTTCCGTGCTGGCCGCAATCAATCCCTGGTACGCCCTCGATTTCCTGCTCACGCACGGGACTATCGGACTGGTGACGCTGGGCGCGGTGTTTCTGGCCGTGACCGGCGGTGAGGCGCTCTATGCTGATTTGGGCCATTTCGGCCGCAAGCCGATTCAGGCCGGCTGGCTTTATTTCGTGCTGCCATCGCTGCTGATCAATTATTTCGGCCAGGGCGCATTGGTGCTCTCCAATCCCGCCGCGATCGAGAATTCCTTCTACCGGATGGTGCCGGAAATCCTGCTGTTGCCGTTGGTCGTGTTGGCGACCGCCGCGACCGTGATCGCGAGCCAGGCGGTGATCACGGGCGCCTATTCGCTGACCCGCCAGGCGGTGCAGCTCGGCCTGTTGCCGCGCTTTGAGGTCCGCTACACCTCGGAGACGCACGCCGGCCAGATTTATCTGCCTCGCGTGAACCGGCTGTTGCTGATCGGCGTTTTGCTGCTGGTGCTGCTGTTCCGCACCTCGAGCAATCTGGCTTCCGCCTACGGGATCGCCGTCTCCACCACCATGGTTGCCGACGGCATCATGGGTTTCGTGGTGATCTGGAAGTTGTGGAACTGGCGCGCCGCCAGCGCCGCGGCGTTGATCGTGCCGTTCGTCGTCGTCGACACGACTTTTTTCAGCGCCAATCTCTTGAAACTGCTCGAAGGCGCGTGGGTGCCGCTGCTGTTCGGGATCGCCATGGCGGTCATGATCTGGACCTGGCGCCGCGGTTCGGGAATCCTGATCGTCAAGACCCGTCGCATCGAGGTTCCCCTGAACGACCTGATCAAAAGCCTCGAAAAGCGACCGCCGCACATCGTCAAGGGCACCGCGGTGTTCCTGACCAGCGATCCGAGTTTCGTGCCGACGGCGCTGCTGCATAATCTCAAGCACAACAAGGTGCTTCACGAGCAAAACGTGATCCTGACCATCGAGACCGCGCAGACGCCGCGGGTCGACCAGACCGAGCGGGTCCGGATGGAAAAGATCAGCGACCGGTTTTCGACCGTCCGGCTGCGCTTTGGCTTCATGGAATCCCCGAACGTTCCCAAGGCGCTGGTGATCGCGCGCAAGCTCGGCTGGCAATTCGATATCATGTCGACGTCGTTTTTCGTGTCGCGGCGCGCGCTGAAACCTTCGGCGCAGTCTGGAATGCCGTTATGGCAGGACCATCTGTTCATCGCGATGAGCCGATCGGCCAACGACGCCACCGACTATTTCCAGATTCCGACCGGGCGGGTGGTTGAAGTCGGCACCCAGGTGACCATCTAGCGACTTATTATGCAATTTTGCATGCCGTGGTCGCAAAATCAGGCTAGGCTATGCTCCAAGCGCAGGTATAAGCCGCCTCGCTTTGCTACCATGCAGTGAAGCTTTTTGAGGCCTCCATTCCAATGACCAGCGATGTTGTAGTTCCCGCCCCGGAAACGGCGGCGGCCAATGCGCGTGGCGATACCCATTCGACCGCCGGCTTCAAGGCGCTGATGATGGGAAGCATCGGCGTCGTCTATGGCGACATTGGCACCAGCCCCCTTTATGCGCTGCGCGAGGCTGTGATCGCGGCCAGCGGCCCGGGCGGCGTCGCCAGTCCGCAGGCTGTGCTCGGGGTCGTCTCCCTGATCCTGTGGGCGCTGATCATCGTGGTGACGCTCAAATATGTGGTGATCCTGCTGCGCGCGGATAACCACGGCGAGGGTGGAACGCTGGCGCTGATGGCGCTGGCGCAGCGCGCGGTTACCTACGGCGGCAGCGCCATCGTGCTGCTCGGCATCATCAGTGGCGCGCTGTTCTACGGCGACGCCGTGATCACCCCGGCGCTGTCGGTGCTTTCGGCGATCGAAGGTATCAAGCTCGTCACCGATTCGTTCGAACCCTATGTGGTGCCCCTGACGGTGCTTATTCTGTTTGTGCTGTTTGCGGTTCAATCGCGCGGCACGGCCCGCGTCGCGGCGTTCTTCGGGCCGGTGATGTGCGTGTGGTTCGCCGTCATCGCGATCGCGGCGATCACCCCGATCATGCGCCATGCCGAAATTCTGTATGCGCTCAATCCGCTGTATGCCGTTTCGTTCATGCTCCATCACGGCATCATCGGCTTCGTCACGCTCGGCGCCGTGTTCCTCGCCGTCACCGGCGCCGAGGCGCTCTATGCCGACCTCGGCCATTTCGGCAAGCGGCCGATCCAGACCGCCTGGCTCTTTATCGTGCTGCCGTCGCTGGCCCTGAACTATCTGGGGCAGGGCGCGCTGGTCATCGGCGACCCCAAGGCGGTCGAGAACCCGTTCTTCCTGATGTTTCCCGACTGGGCCCTGATTCCGATGGTTGCGCTCGCCACCCTGGCGACTGTGATCGCGAGCCAGGCCGTGATCACCGGCGCCTATTCGCTGACGCGTCAGGCCATTCAGCTCGGCCTGTTGCCGAGATTTGAAATTCGCCATACGTCAGAAGCCCATTCCGGCCAGATCTTCATCCCGCGCATCAACATGCTGCTGCTGATCGCCGTGGTTATGCTGGTGTTGATGTTCCGCTCCTCTAGCGCGCTGGCGTCGGCCTATGGTATTTCCGTGACCGGGACCATGGTCGTCACGGGCATGATGGGTTTTGTCGTCATCTGGCGGGTCTGGAGATGGTCGCCGTTCGCGGCCGCGGCGCTGATCGCGCCGTTCCTGTTTCTTGATCTCACCTTCCTGGCGGCGAACCTGTTGAAGGTGCTGGAGGGCGGCTGGGTGCCGCTGGCGCTGGGCGCCGCGGTGATGCTGCTGATGTATACTTGGCGGCGCGGCAGCCGGCTGCTGTTCGAGAAGTCCCGCAAGCTGGAGTTTCCGCTGGCCGATCTGGTGGCGATGCTGGAAAAGCGCCCGCCGCAGCGGGTGTCCGGCACGGCCGTGTTCCTGACCAGCGACCCCGTCAGCGCGCCGACGGCGCTGATGCACAGCCTGAAGCACTACAAGGTGCTGCATGAGAAGAACGTCATTCTCACCATCGAGACCGCGCCGACGCCGCGGATCGACCCGGCCGAGCGGGTGAGGCTGGAGGAGATCAGCAAGACCTTCTCCAAGGTCACGCTGCGGTTCGGATTCATGGAGTCGCCCAACGTGCCCAAGGCGCTGGCGATCGCGCGAAAGCTGGGCTGGCAATTCGACATCATGTCGACATCGTTCTTCCTGTCGCGGCGCGCGCTCAAGCCGGCCGCGCATTCCGGCATGCCGCGCTGGCAGGACCATCTCTTCATCGCGCTCAGCCGCACCGCCAACGACGCCACCGACTATTTCCAGATTCCGAGCGGACGGGTGGTCGAGGTGGGAACCCAGGTCACGGTGTGATCCCGGGCCTCATCAAATTGCCTCCCGGAGCTTGATTTTCGCCGCCTGAGAGGCGAGGTTGGCTGTGAAGGCGAGGCCTCGGAAATCGTTGCTGAATTCGCTCTAACCGTCGCTGGGAGGAATTGCGTGGGTCAACAGGTCACCGATTTGACGCCGGAGGAAGTCTCCAGGGGCATGGCCGAGGGACGCTATCTCCTGGTCGACGTCCGCGAGCCGAACGAGGTTGCCGCCGAGGCCTATCCCGGCGCCGTCGTCGTTCCCCTGTCCAGCTTCGATCCCAAGGCGATCCCCGATCCCGGCGCCAAGCAGGTGGTGTTTGCCTGCCGCTCGGGGAAGCGGTCGGTCACCGCCTCGCTCGCGGCCCAGGCCGCGGGCCTTGCCTATGACAAGCATCTTGCGGGCGGAATGCTGGCCTGGAAGGCTGCGGGATTGCCGACCAAGACCGGCGGCTGACGGCCGCCATGACGTCCATGAACAAGGTGTTTGCCGAGCTTCCGGTCACGATTTTCGAGGCCATGTCGCAGCTTGCGCGCGACAACAATGCCATCAATCTCGGTCAGGGTTTTCCCGACGATCCCGGCCCTGAGGACATTCGCCGCGCGGCGGCGGATGCGGTGATGGACGGCTACAACCAGTATCCCTCGATGATGGGCCTTCCGGAGCTGCGGCAGGCGATCGCGGCCCATTACGGGCGCTGGCACGGACTTGAGCTAGATCCCATGAGCGAGGTGATGGTGACCTCGGGCGGCACCGAAGCGCTGACCAGCGCCATCCTGGCGGTGGTCGAGCCCGGCGACGAAGTCATCGTGTTCCAGCCGGTCTATGATTCCTATCTGCCGATCATCCGCCAGGCCGGCGGCATTCCGCGCCTGCTGCGCCTCGAACCGCCGCATTGGCGGCTCTCCGAGGAGATGCTGCGAGGCGCCTTCAACCACAAGACCAAGGCCGTGCTGTTCAACAATCCGCTCAATCCGGCGGCCGTGGTCTATCCGCGCGAGGACCTCGAATTGCTGGCGCGGTTCTGCCAGGAGTTCGACACGGTCGCGATCTGCGACGAGGTCTGGGAGCATGTCGTGTTTGACGGCCGTGAGCATATTCCGCTGATCACCATTCCGGGCATGCGCGAGCGCACCATCAAGGTCGGCTCCGCCGGCAAGATATTCTCGCTGACGGGCTGGAAGATCGGCTTTGTCTGCGCGGCGCCGCCGCTGCTGCGGGTCGCCGCCAAGGTGCACCAGTTTCTCACCTTCACTACCGCGCCCAATCTTCAGGTCGCGGTCGCCTACGGACTCGGCAAGACTGCGGAGTATTTTTACCAGATGCGCAACGATCTGGCGAAGAGCCGCGATCGTCTCACAGCCGGCCTGGAGAGCATCGGCTTCCCGGTGCTTCGTTCGCAGGGCACCTATTTCCTCACCGTCGATTTGTCGCCGCTCGGCCTCAACGAGACCGACGAGGCGTTCTGCAGGCGCATCGTGACCGACTACAAGGTGGCGGCGATTCCGGTGTCGGCGTTTTACGAACGGGATGCCGTGACCTCGGTGGTGCGGTTCTGCTTCGCCAAAAACGATAAAACCCTCGACACCGCGCTGGAGCGTCTGCACGACGCGGTGCATCGCCGATAAGAGGTCGAAAGATGGGTGACCCCTGCCGCTTCCGACCGCGATATGCCGTCGCGATGGCCGTGCTGCTGGCGGCGCTGTCGCCGGCGCGGGCCGCGGAGCGCACCGTCAATTTCTACAACTGGTCGAACTACATGGCGCCGGGGGTGCTGGAGGACTTCACCAGGGAAACCGGCATCAAGGTGGTCTACGATACGTTCGACGCCAACGAGACACTGGAAACCCGGTTGCTCGCCGGCAAATCCGGCTATGACGTCGTCGTTCCCACCGCCTATTTCCTGCAGCGCCAGATCAAGGCCAGTATTTTCCAGAAGCTCGACAAGTCGAAGGTGCCGAACCTCGCCAACGCCTGGCCGGTGGTGACCAAGCAGCTCGCGATCTACGACCCCGGCAATCAATACGCCGCCAATTACATGTGGGGGACGACCGGCATCGGCTACAACGTCAAGATGGCGCAGAAGATTCTGGGTCCCGACGCCAAAATCGACAGCTGGGACATCGTGTTCAAGCCGGAGAACCTCGCCAAGTTCAAGGACTGCGGCATCCACATGCTGGATTCCGCCGACGACATCTTTCCTGCCGCGCTGGGCTATCTCGGCCTCGATCCCAATTCGACCAAGCAGGCGGACCTCGAAAAGGCCGCCGATCTCGTCACCAGGATCACGCCCTATGTCCGCAAGTTTCATTCATCGGAATATCTGAGCGCGCTGGCGACCGGTGAAATCTGCTTCGTGGTGGGCTGGTCGGGCGACATCATGCAAGCGCGCAGCCGCGCCGCGGAGGCCAAGAGCGATGTCGAGATTGGCTACGCCATCCCGAAAGAGGGCGCGCAGATGTTCTTCGACAATCTGGCGATCCCCGCCGACGCCAGCAATGTCGCGGAAGCCTATGAACTGATCAACTATCTCTACCGGCCCGAGGTCGCTGCAAAAAATTCCGATTTCCTGTCCTACGCCAACGGCAATCTGGCGAGCCAGAAGCTGGTCGATCCGAAGATTCTCGGCGACAGGAACATCTATCCGGACGAAGCGACGCAGCAGAAGCTGTTCGTGATCACCGCGCGTGATCCGGCGACCCAGCGCATCATCAACCGGCTCTGGACCAGGGTAAAGACGGGCAGGTAGGGGCACCTCTTGGCCCCGAGCCTTCAGTTCGTCATGCCCCGCCAACGGGTCGGCGCGAAGCGCCGCCCGATGACAGGCCCCGGCGGGGCATCCAGTACTCACGATCTGCGTTTGATTCGAAACGGCGGCGTTTACTGGATCACCCGCCTGCGCGGGTGACGACAAACTCGCTTGTATTTCCGCTACCGCCAGCGGCGGTGCAGCCACAGCCATTGATCCGGATATTCGCGGATCCAGCCCTCGACCACCGAAGTGACCGCCTGCGTCGTGCCCTGAATGTCGATCTGGCCGGAGGCGTCGCGCACCGGCTGTACTTCTTCCGATAATTCGGCGCGAAACCTGTGGCCGGGCAGGCGGATGATGCGCACGCCATGGATCGGGCAGTCGACCTGCCGCAACAGCCGCGCCAGCATCGGATTGGCCCTGGTCTTGCGGCCGAAGAAGGTCACCTCGACGCCGTTGGTCAGGTACTGGTCGACCAGCATGGCGACGTGCTGGCCGTTTTGCAGGGCCTCGGCCAGCCGCAGCGGCGCGTCGCGGCCGGCCGGAATCAGCGTTCCCATCTTGACGGCGCGCAGCTCTTCGATGATGCGGTTGGCCGACTGGCTGTTGGGCCGGCGAAACAGGATCGTGGCGTCCAGCCCATGCGCGACCGCGGCCACGGCCGGCAGTTCCCAGTTGCCGAGATGGCTCGCAAAGATCAGCGCCGGCTTGCCGTCGAGCCGCAGCTGGGCAAACAATTCGTGGGTGCGCAGCGGAATTTCGATCCGGCTGGCCTCGGGGTGCGCGGGATCGTGATGCCAGACGTGGTCGAGATGGGCGAATTCGGCGCCGAGCCGTCCGAGGTTATCCCAGACGCCCGCGAGAATGGTCTCGATTTCCTTTGGCGATTTTTCCGGGAAGGCGGCGGTCAAATTGGCGCGGCCGATCTTTTGCTCGCGCGTCAGCGGTCCGATGGTGCGCAGAATCCGGCCGAACAAATTGGCGGTCTTGATCGGATCGAAATAGCGGGTGGTGCGCAACAACGCGATCGTCAACGCGCCGACCGCGGCGTCACCGAGCGGCTTGGTCGCATCGCGGATGCGGGCTTTGGTACGAAGCAGCTGCGGATGCATCAGAAGCCAACGGCGATTTCGGTCGCGCTCGTATCGCCGCCTGGCAACGTGGCGTCAATCGTCCGCATCGGAATGTCCGAGCCGGTCAAACCGGCTCGCCGGTCAAAACCAGCACGGCATTCTGGCCGCCGAAGCCGAATGAATTCGACATCACGGCAGTGACGCGGGCGTCGCGGGCCTTGTTGGGGACCACGTCGAAGGGGATCGCCGGATCCGGAACGTCGTAATTGATGGTCGGCGGAATCCGCTGATGCTCGAGCGTTAGCAGCGAGAAAATCGCTTCGACCGCACCGGCCGCCGAGAGGGTGTGGCCGACCATCGACTTGTTGGAGGATACCGGGATCGCGCCGGTGCGCTCGCCGAACACGGTCGAGATGCCCAGATATTCCATCTTGTCGTTTTCCGGCGTGCCGGTGCCGTGGGCGTTGATGTAGTCGATCTGGTGGGGATCGAGGCCCGCATCCGACAAGGCGTTGCGCACGCATCCGATGATCGGCTTGCCGTCGGGGCTGGAGCGGGTGCGGTGGAACGAATCCGCCAGTTCGCCGCAGCCGGCGACGACTCCGAGGATCTTCGCGCCGCGCGCGGTGGCGGCCTCATAGCTTTCCAGCACCAGCGCGCCGGCGCCTTCCGCCATCACGAACCCGTCGCGGTTCTTTGCAAACGGGCGCACCGCGCCCTGCGGCGGGTCGTTGTGGGTCGACAGCGCCGACAGCAATGAGAACCGAACCAGCGCCTCCGGATTGACGGAGCCGTCGGTGGCAACGCACAGCGCGGCGTCCGCCTCGCCACGGCGAATGGCCTCGACGCCGAGCTGGATCGCGCTGGCGCCGGAGGCGCAGGCGGTCGACAGCGAAATCGGCGACCCCTTGGTGCCGAAGGTCTCGGCGAGATGATCGGCGACCGAGCCGAACATGAACCGGTGATGATATGGGACGAATTTTTCGCGGCCGCTGACGCGCAGCAGGGCGTCGTAGGTGAATTCAGGCTGCCCGACCGCGTGTGCCAGCTCGAACCGCTGCGGCCACTCGACCTCAACCGGCGCGACCGCGAGAAACAGCGGACCGGGAAAGTCACCCTTGCTGCCGATGGCGGCCTGGGCGATGGCCTCCTCGGTTGCGATATCGGCCAGCCGTTCCGAAAGATCGGTCGATGAAAAGGGCTCGACAGCGACAAAATCGACCGCACCGGCCATTGTCGTCTTCAGGCCGTCGGTGGGAAAGCGCGTGATGGTCCGTATGCCGGATTCGCCCGCGGTGAGCTTGTTCCAGTTGTCGGCCTTGCCGGCGCCGAGCGAGGTGACCACGCCCATGCCGGTAACGACGACGATCGGCCTTCCCTGTTTATCGCGTGGTGCTGTCATGTTTTCCCCGCCCGTCGCCAGCATGATCCGGAAAAGCGCAAGCCGGTTTTCCGAAAGACCATGCTCAAACAAAAGGATAGCGCCAGACTCTGATTCAACGCGTTGAATCGGAGTTTGGCGCCGTGTTCACTTGATCGCTTCGACCAGGGCCATGCCTTCGCCCCGCCAATGCCCGGCCCCAACCACCACAATCTGGGACGGCGGTGTCGGCATTTCAACCTCCAGCCCGGTGGGATCGTTGGGCGAAAACAGCGCTCCGCGGGAGATCGAGAGCGCGGCGAGGCCAATTCCCAGCGGAAACTGGGTTTCCATGGTGTGGCCGAACACAGTGCCGGTCGCTCGCACCGCAAACCCGCGATGTTTGCCCAGGAAGGCCCGTTCTTCCGATGTGACCGGCTCGGCGCCGGTCGCCCCGGTAATGATGGCGCCCTGGCCGTCGATCTTCCCGAGCTTCGACCACAGCTTTTCCAGGGTCGTCGTGACGTCGCCGGGGTGTTTGCGGAGCGCCAGATCGGCGACCACGTTGGTCAGGCGCGCATAAGGCCTGGCGCCGCGGGCCTGCGCGTGGGCCTTGGACTCGATGACAAGGAAGGCACCGGCGGACCCGAGCGCGAAGCCGGCATTGTTCTGGCGCGCCCAAACCGGAGCGAACTTGTCCTTGAGGTTGAAGCCGCCGAATTCGTAGAGCACCAGCAGGTCCTTGCGCTCCCCGTTTTGCGAACCGCCGATCAGCGCGATGTCGCTCTGACCGGCACTGATCCGCGCGAGAGCGATCCTGGCCGCGTCGACGCCGGCGGCTTCCTCGCCCATGAAGGTGCGCGACGATCCGGTGACGCCGTGCACGATGGCAATATTGCCCGCGAGCAGGTTCGAAAGCTGCGCCAGGAACAGCGTCGGACGCAGATCGTTCATCAGCCGTTCGTTGAGAAAGCCGGGAGCGGCGTTGCCCAGCGCCGCCAGATTCAGGATGTTGGAGTCCACCGCGAGGTCGCGTTCGCCGCCGCCTGCGGCGACGATCATGTCCATCCGGCCCAGGATTTCCTTGTTGCCCTTGACGCCAGCGGAATCCAGCGCAAGTCCGGCGGCATAGGTCCCGATGCGCTGCCAGGCTTCCATCTGGCGCTGGTCGCCCTTCTTGGGGATCTGGGCGTCCAGGTTTACCAGCGCAAAGGGGTGAACGACGTAGGGCGCAAAACCCTTTTCGTCGACATTGATGCGCCGCGCAGTGAGCGCGTCCCAGTTTGCGTCCAGCCCCTCGCCGAGCGAGGTCGCCAGACCAATGCCGGTGATCCAGACTTCCGCCGCCTCACTCATGCGTCATTGCCTGCTGCGGAAAGCCGATCTTGTGGGCCATCGCGTCCATGTGCACGCGCAAATCGGGATGAGGGAAGGGGATATGGCGGAAGGTCAGATCGGCGCTGCACTTCAGCTCGGTGCCGACGCGTACCTTCGCCGAGGTGACCGCAAATCCCGAACCCTCATACTCGACCTTGGCATCGATCGTCAAAAGCTGACCGGGACTGACGAATCCGCGCATCTTAGCTTCCTTGATCATCGCCAGGAACGGCATGCGTTCGAACTTCATCAGGCCGAGCAGAAGCCAGCCGGAACTCTGCGCCATCGCTTCGGTCAAGAGCACACCGGGCATGATCGGATAGCCGGGAAAGTGGCCCTCGAAGATCGTGCTCTTCTCGGGAACCTGGGCCTCGACCGTGATGGTCCTCTCGCCGATGTTGAGGTCGACGATGCGATCGATGAGCTGGAAGGTTTCGATTTGCATGACGGGCGATTACGCGCCCTTGGCCGCGACCAATTCGTCGATGCGGGCGGCGAGGTTTTTCAGGACGAAATACTGTTCGGTGGTCGCCTTGCCGTCGTTGACCTCCTGAGTCCATTTCTCCAGCGGCAGCTTGATCCCGAACGCCTTGTCGATCGCAAACGCGATGTCGAGAAAATCGAGGCTGTCGATCCCCAAATCGTCGATGGCATGGCTCTCGGGCGTGATCGTGTCGCGCGGGATGTCGCAGGTTTCGGCGATAATCGTGGCGACCTGATCGAATGTTGAGGACATCACTAAGCCTTTGATATATTGATGATAAATTCCGAGGTGGGGCCGGAATCGGGCGCAGCGCCCCGAAATGCCCGATCCGCCGTCCGGAGTCGAGTGCCCGTATATCGGAGCGCTGCCCTGAGTTCAATGGAGGCGGGCAGTGGCTGCGGATTGGATTTGAGGCCCGGACAGCCCGTCCCGGCCCTCAAAAAAGCTTAAAAATGCGGCGTGGAAATGCGCGCGCAATCGCGCCGTCCCATCAGCACGCAATCCTGGGTCTTGCGCATGTCCGCGATGCTCATGGCGAGCCAGATTCCGACCGCCGTCAGCGCGACGGTAAAGGCAAAGGCCGCGATGTTGGCGAGCATGCGATGGCGGAAATCGTCGGGCTCGTCCCGCGGCCGCTCGTAGCGCGCAAGGTCATCAGGCTCGCGATCGAGATCCTGCTTGAGCGCCGGCTCGGCCGGATATCCCCGCCGTGCGAGCGGGTGCGCAGCGGTGCGCGGCCGGAACTTGAGCACGCGGTGCTCCTCTTCCGACACGATAGGTTGCTGGGTTTTCACTGCTGCCAGCTCCGGGACATCCAGAAGTTATCTAACACAGGGATGCACGCGTCTCACGGAAAATGTTGACATGGCGGCGATGCGAGAATCTATCCCTCCAAAGTCTCATGGAACCGGCCGTAGTCGATTCTGATTCGTCCGTCCTCCGAAGTATCGAGGATATCGGCATAGCGGTGGCCGAAGCGAATGTCGGAATGGCGGTAGGTCCGTCGGGCGTGGACGGTTTGCGCTGCAACAACGTCATATCCGGAAACCACCACCATCAATGAAACCTCCTGTCCATTGAAGTCGTCGGCGTCGAGCCCGTAAAGCGGGCTTTGCTCGTCCAGCACGTGATAAAGCGTCCAGCTCAGGGCGAGCGCCGGGTGCTCGTGTCGCAACAGCGGCAATTCGTAAAACCGGCGGAACGGGGTGCCCTCCAGGCTCAATTCATTCCGGAGCATCCACACCCTGGCGGTGGCGTTGCCGATGATGTTGTGGCGTTCATTCGCGAAGCGAACCATCAGAGAGGGCTTGCCCTCATGGCTTGAGATCACCGGGTTTTCGGCGAACAGCAGCCGCGCTCGCGGCCGGGAGAACCGCGCGAAGATCAATCCGGTCATCAGCGACATCGAGAAGATGCCCGTGAACAGCTCCACCGCGGCGACGAAATGCCCGTAATGGGTCTGCGGATGCATGTCGCCGTAGCCGGCGGTCGACAGCGTTTCGATGCTGAAATAGAGATAGTCGATATAGGCGCCGCCCGGCACATTGGCGATCGGCTGGTTGCCGATCCAGTAGAACACGGCGAAAACCGCGTTGAAGACGACGAACACCAGCGCGGCGCCGCCGATGAACGCCGGCCATGAGGCGGTCATGCAGCGGTGGCTGATATCGGCCCAGAAACTGAGACGAAGGCCCTCGGCGATGACCTCGCGGCCGCCGAGCCGGACGATTTGGGGCTTCGATGTTCGCTCGCTTGGGTTCTTTGCTGAAAAGATCATGCTCTCCTTCGATAATTCAGAGCGCGATCGGACGCAAAACCGGTCTCTACCCGTGCCCATCTCGCTCCAAAGCCCATTTCACGGCCTGCGCCATCATGGCATAATCGTAGGCGTTTCAGAGCAATTTTTGCCAGTTTGTCAGGAGTTTCCATCATGGCGAATACGCGCGAACCGATGCTTCAGCCGATTCCGATCCTGTCGCTGCGGCCGACCCAGATGACGGTCGGAATGATCGAGGTCAAGGAAAAGCGCAAGCGCTTGCGGGAATACTGGAAGGAACACAAGTCGCACAAGAAGCAGGACGAGTTTCTCGGCCGGCACATGATCCC
Source organism: Bradyrhizobium erythrophlei (assembly GCF_900129505.1). Taxonomy (NCBI): domain Bacteria; kingdom Pseudomonadati; phylum Pseudomonadota; class Alphaproteobacteria; order Hyphomicrobiales; family Nitrobacteraceae; genus Bradyrhizobium; species Bradyrhizobium erythrophlei. The sequence continues at coordinate 5,882,984 of NZ_LT670818.1, forward strand.
GGTGGTGCTGGGACCAGGCAAGCTGCATTATGTCGTCGATCATCATCATCTGGCACGCGCGCTCCACGAAGAGGACGTCGGGGACATTCTGGTTACCGTGATCGCCGATCTCACCATGGTCGAAAAGGACGCGTTCTGGGGCGTGCTCGATAATCACAAATGGGTTTATCCCTACGACGCCAAGGGCGAGCGTCACCACTTCAAGGATATTCCGAAGACGGTGGCGGATCTCAAGGACGATCCGTACCGGAGCCTCGCCGGCGAATTGCGCCGCGTCGGCGGTTTCGCCAAGGATACGACGCCGTTCAGCGAATTCCTGTGGGCGGATTTCCTGCGCCGCAAGATACCGCGCAAGAACGTGGAGGCCGATTTCGAAAAGTCGATCGAGAAGGCGCTGGCTTTTGCCAAGGGCAAGGACGCGGTCTATCTGCCCGGCTGGTGCGGAGCCGCATCGGACGACTAGGAAGGGGTGAGTGGCGAATGGTGAGTAGCGAATGGCGAATGTATAAAGCTGATCGCAGTGGCGACGAACGTGCTTCGCCACTCGCCATTCGCTACTCGCCATCCCCTTGTACTATTTCGGCAATCGCCCCATCAGGTAAAATTCGTCGTTCGGGCGCATCGCGGTGACGTTCGCCATCCGGTTCGACAGCGCGAAGAAGGCCGCGATCGCGGCGATGTCCCAGATGTCGTCGTCGGAAAAGCCGCAGGCAGCGACCGCCGCAAAATCCCCTTCCGATATCTTGTGGGCTTCCGCGCTCACCTTCATCGCGAAGTCGAGCATGGCGCGCTGGCGCGGCGTGATGTCCGCCTTGCGGTAGTTGACGGCGATCTGGTCGGCGATCTCTGGGTTCTTGGCCCGGATGCGCAGGATGGCGCCATGCGCGATCACGCAATACTGGCATTGGTTGGCGCTTGAGGTCGCGACCACGATCATCTCGCGCTCGGCCTTGGTCAGCCCGCTGTCCTTCTCCATCAGCGCATCGTGATAGGCGAAGAAGGCGCGGAATTCGTTCGGCCGGTACGCCAGCGTCAGGAACACGTTCGGAACGAAGCCGGATTTTTCCTGCACCGCCAGCAGGCGGGAACGAATATCCTCCGGCAGGCTGTCGATCGCAGGGGGCGGAAAGCGTTTTGCGATGGGCTGGGTCATGGGTGGTTCCGGTGTTGGGCCGCCGTGTGCGGCTGGCCGGAACATAGTCGATGACGGTATTTCCCGCAAAGCCGGCGATTCAGGCCGCTTTCGTGGCGATCGGCTCGATCTTTGCGAGCTCTTTGCCGATCTGCCGCTTTGCCGTCTGAATGTCGTAATCGGTCTGGAGGTTCAACCAGAGTTCGGGTGAAGTACCGAAGGCCTTCGACAGGCGCAACGCAGTATCCGCGGTCACGCCGGTTGCCTCATTGGACAATCGCTCCATGCGCGTCCGCGGCACGCCGCAGGCTTTTGCCTACGCGCCGGAGGAGAGATCGAGCGGCAGCAAAAACTCTTCCCGAAGAACTTCGCCGGGATGCATGTAATTACGGTGACAGTGCACTCAATTGTCACGGCGCGTGCGCCAACCCGTTGACTTGATCCTGGCCGCAGGTCTCCGTCGCGCCCTGCGGATTTGCGCGTAAAATCTAATTTCCTGAACCAGATCAAGCTGTTTCTACCTGTCCAGTCCCTTCCGAAAAAATATTCTGGTTTTCCGAAATCGCAAATCACCTTATACCGCCGCCGTCCACCCCACTTGAGGGGCGTATCGCGATCGTCACGGACGCGGGGTTGGATGCGATGGACGCGGGGCGCTTTTGACGAACAGCGCTAAAGCGGACGGAGAAGTCGTGTGGTCCTGACGCCTCGACGCTGGCGTCAAGTTTGCGGATCTATTCGCAAGCGACGGTGACAAGAAAGCCCGATCGCCGGGGAGAGTACGAAGGAAGCCGTTAAAACCATTGCGTGCGGGGATGCCGGGTGATTTCCGGTGCGACCGCTGTGAATACTCGTGTGCATCTTGCACTAACCACTTCGCACACGAGGCTGCGGGTGCACTGGGCACCCGGCATTCCCCACGCCCTCTTGGGCGGAAGGTTCTTGCAAAACTTCGGGCGCATCGCGCCGCGAGAGTTAAACGTATGTCTAAAGTCCGTCATTGCGAGCGAAGCGAAGCAATCCATCTCGCCGCACAAAGAAAGAATGGATTGCTTCGCTGCGCTCGCAATGACGTTGTCAGGGATCGCTAAATAACTGGTAGTATCGGCAATCGAACGAGTAGACCCGTGCAGGGACCGACTTTAATGCGTCAGCGCAGCGGTTTTTTCAGCAGCGTAAACCGGTCGGGGTCGAGACCCATCGACGGCTGCAGCATCGGCGCTTCCACCGACATCGGGCGCGCGCCGGGGCGGTCGTTGATGCCGGGATCATTGGGAACGTCGCGATGCGAGGTGGCGCCGCGCCAGCGTTCCAGCACCGCGGCGACGAAATGCATGTCGTGGCCGGCGGCGACCGAGGGCGCCGTCGAGATGGTGGCCTCGCTGCGCGGCAACTGATGCGGCGGCACTTCCTTGAAGCGCAGTCGGGTCGGGAGCGCGACGCCTTCGCCGAACGCCAGCACCTCGCGGGTGCCGAGCGAGGGCACGAACGACAACAGGTTTGCCGCGGCGTCGGACACCGCCGAGCGCAGCAGCGCCTGGTCGCGGTCGTTGGCCAGCCGCATCGTGAACAGCGTGTTGCACTGGGAGATGATGGTGGCGTCGAGTTCGGCCGGGCGCTGCGTGACCAGCCCGAGATAGACGCCGTATTTGCGGCCTTCCTTGGCGATGCGCGAGACCGCCTTGCGGGTCGGCCCGAACCCGATGTTGCGGTCGGCGGAAGCGTAGCGATGCGCTTCCTCGCAGACGAACAGCAGCGGCGAGACGCCGTCGCTCCACAGCCCGAAATCGAACGCCATGCGGCACAGCACCGAGACCACGGAATCGATGACTTCGGCGGGGAAGCCGGCCAGCTGCATCACGGTCATCGGCCGGCCATTGGCGGGCAGCCGGAACAAATGGCTGATGACTTCCGCCATGGTGTCGCCGCCGACATTGGCGTTGTCGAACATGAAGGTGTAACGCGGATCGTTGCGCACGGTCTCGATGCGCGAAATCAGCTTGTGGTAGATGATGCGCGAGGAGCGGTTCTCGAGCCTGCCCATGCGCTCGTCGATCAGCGAAATCAGGTCGACCAGCCGATAGGGGACCGGCGTATCGACGGTAAAGCCGACCGCCTTGGTGTCGCTGCGCTTCAACCCGAGGCGATCGGTGCTCTGGTACTGGGTATAGGCGGCCTTCGCCATCGGAATGACTTCGGCGAGGATGTCGAGCTCTTCGGGCACGCCGGGGCGGCCGGCGAACAGCACGTCGACGATCTCCTCGAAATTGAACAGCCAGAACGGCAGCTTGAGATTGCGCGGATTGAGCACCAGCGCGCGGTCGCCGAAACAGCGGCCGTACTCGTTGTGCACGTCGAGCAGGAAGATCCGCAAATTCGGTCGCGCCTTGAGGATCTCGTTCAACAGCAGCGATACGCCGGTCGATTTGCCGACGCCGGTCGAGCCAAGCACCGCAAAATGCTTGGACAGCATTTCCTCGATATCGACATAGGCGACGACGGAGGGATCCTGCTGCAGCGTGCCGACATTGATCTGGTCCGATCCGCTCGGCGCATAGACCGTGCGAAGCTCGTCATGGGTGATGAGGTCGACGGCATCGCCGATGGTCGGATAGTTGGTGACGCCGCGCTGGAATTTCTGGCGGTCGGGCCCGCCGAGGATTTCGCCGAGCAGATCGACGGAGGCAGTGGCGATGTACAAGTCGGAAGTCGGCAGATTCTCGCAGGAGACTTCCGTAATCATGGCGACGATGATGGAATTGGCGCAGCGGATGCTGACGAAGCGGCCGACGGTGGCCCGTACCTCGGAGATGCCCATCTTGCTTGCCGCCAGAAGCCCGACCCGCGCGAGCGAGCCGCGCACCGAAATCACACGTCCGAGGGATGTCACAGTGGTTGAACCTGGCAAGTCATGAATGTGGGTCAGGACACCATTATGGGAGCCGGGGGTTGGAGAAACGGTTAAGCGGGGGCAGTTCGGGATGTCTCAAATCCGCGGCATCCTGGCCGGGATCGCGTTTCGTCGCATCATCCGCGCCGGCGTGCAGGGCCCGATTCTGCTGCAAAATCGGGGAGTTCCGGCAACCGGTCGTTAACGGCGGTGCCGGCACCGGCTTAACGTTTCGTTTACCAAGGCGGCAAAGGACAGGGCTTGCCGGCCTATATCGCGATCGTCGGCCTTTATGTCGCGGCGACCCTGCTCACGCTCGGCGTGGTGGCGCAGTCGAAGCCGCAGCCCGTGGATGCGGCCGCCGATGGCGCGCTGGTCCGTTCGCCGCTGCGCGACCTCAAGGAGGGCGTGGCCTATGTCTGGACCACGCCGCGGATGCGCGCTGCGGTGTGGATCGCGTTCCTCGCCAACCTCACCGCCTATCCGGTGTCCAACGGATTGCTGCCCTACATCGCCCGCGAAATCTACGGCACCAGCCAGACCGGGCTCGGCTATCTCTCGGCCAGCTTTGCCGTGGGCTCGCTGGTCGGCTCGATCCCGTTGAGCGTGATCGGCGGCATCCGCCGGCTGATGATCGCCGCGACCATCCTGTGGTACGCAGCACTTCTGGTGTTCGCGCAGGTCCAAAGCTTGCCCGCCGCGATCGCCTGCCTGTGCCTTGCGGGCTTCGCGCAAAGCTTGACCATGATCTCGATCGCGGTGATCCGGATGCGCACCGCGAGTGAGCACTTACGCGGCCGGGTGATGGGCGTGCGCATGCTCGCGATCTACAGCCTGCCGCTCGGCCTCCTGGCCGCCGGCAGCCAGATCGACAGGATCGGCTTCGCGGCCACCGGCACGCTCTATGCGGCCGCGGGGCTGGCGCTGATGCTCGCCATCGTGCTGCACTGGCGCGCGGATCTGTGGCACCTGCACGCGCCAACTAACGAAAACATTTGGTAAATTCAGTCAACCCAATTCGTCGTGAGTGACTTCGGCGGACTGGTTTCGCCGAGCCGGGCGGCATGGATGGTTGGAGCGGAACTTTTCCCGGCGTGCAGCATTGACATCTTCGCTTTGGTCTGGCGGCCAATAACCTGGAGCGTAGCGATGGCAATCCAAATCATCATGGACCACAACGGCGACACCCGGCACAGCTTCGATGCAAACGACGAACAAGCCCTCTTGAAAGCCGAACGCCGGTTCAAGGCGCTGACGGGTTCTGGCTTCACCGCGGCAACCCGGACCGCTTCCGGAGAGCCGGTCGTGACGCGCACGTTCGATCCGGCCGCAGAGGAGACTTTGTTCTTCCCGCGGCTCGTGGGCGGATAACCGTCTCGGTTCAGTCGTGAAGCTGCTGTATATCGCGTCCGATCGGCTTCGAGGCTTCGCATCGGCCTGTTCAGGCTGGGTAGGGGCTTGGCGTGATTGGCTCTATGATCCCGGTCCCGTCAACGAACGGGAGCGGCGGGGCCGAAAGCTTCTGCTTGAATGGCTGTCCGTGGCGCAACGGATACAGTACGAGCAGTACAATTATTTCGATGTCACGGGCTGCCATAGCGGAAAGCGGTACCGAATACGCCACGGCATGGGGACGAATATCTATGAACTCGACGACAGGGGCCGCGCGCTGACCGGCTGGTGTTTCGTGCCAGAGGGTTATCTCGTCGCGGGCGACGTCATGCTGGCCCAGAAAATTGCGCTGGAAACGGACGAGCGGGGTGCGCTGGCACTGGCGAACAATTTCAGCCTCAGATGATCCGGCGGCGTTCTCTCTCCGACATCGGGTGTTCCGTGAGCCGGCCAGGCAAGCGATCAGCCTGCGGCTTTCGGATCGGCCAGGTCGCGCTCCCAGCCGAACACCGAGCGGCCGTCCAGGTCAGGCGAAGCCGCGCGCTCGGTGGCGATGAAGGAATCCAGTGAGGGTCCTTGCGCGGTGCGCTCGAGCCGGCGCGCCTGGTCGTCGAGCCGTTGCAGGGCGCCCATCTCCTCGTCGCGGCCAAGCCTTGCATGTTGGACGGCCGATTTCAGGACGCGGATGGTTTCATCGTAGACCTTGATCGGAACGGGGTAGGGATGCCGGTCCTTGCCGCCATGCGCCAGGGAGAAGCGCGCCGGATCGCGAAAGCGGTAGGGCGCGCCGTGAACGACTTCCGCGACCATCGCGAGCGAGCGCACCGTGCGCATGCCGACCCCCGGCGTAAGCAGCAATTCCGGAAAGTCGACCGGGCCGCGCTCGGCGGCGGCGGCGAGCGTGCCGTGGAGGCGGCGCGAAAATACGTCGGTCGATCGCACGTCATGGTGATCAGGCATCACGAGATGCGGCAGCATTGCTTGCGCGGGGGTTTTTCCCGTCAGCGCCTCCAGTTCGCTCACGATGCGGTCGGGGCCGAGGCCTGTCAGCAACTCGAGCTGGGCGGCGCGGGACATTTCCGCGCGCTTGTCGGTCAGGTTGACGATCTCGCCCTGAGCCGGTCCGTCGATCGCCGTGTGGGGCTCATCGACAAAACTCGCCAGGTTTTCCGAATGCCAGTGGTAGCGGCGCGCCTGCCGCTTGTCGCCGTTCATGCCCTGCTGCACGACGGTCCACTTGCCGTCGTCGGTGACGAAGAAGCCGTGCAGGTAGAGGTCGAAACCGTCCTGCACGGCGGCGCTGTCGACCTTGGCGACCAGACGGCTCGCGCGCGTCAGCCTGGCGCCGTCGAAACCGATGCGTTCGCCGAGCAGCCGCAACTCGTCGGGTGTTTTTCGGGAATGCTGGCCGCGGCCGCCGCAGACATGGATCCCCAGTTCTTCCTGCAGCGGCCCGAGGCCGCGTTTCAGCGCGCCGATCACGCTGGTGGTAATGCCGGAGGAATGCCAGTCCATGCCCATCACGGCGCCGAACGACTGAAACCAGAACGGATGCGACAGCCGCTGCAGGAATTCGTCGCGGCCATAATGGTGCACGATGGCTTCCGTGATGATGGCGCCGAGCGAGGACATGCGCGTCGCCAGCCATGGCGGGACGCGTCCGCCATGGAGAGGGAGATCGGCGCTGCCGGTACGTCGTGCCATTCGATCCTTGCGAGCCGGGAATCGACCGAACTCTATCAGGTCCTCGGCTCGGCCATGGTCCGGAACGTGATGGAATATCTGGGCGCTTCGACGGCGGGGATGCTGTGCTCCCAGACCTGACGGGACGCACCCGACATCATGTAGAGCGACCGCGGCGCGGCATCGAGCGTGAAGCGCTGCCATTTCTCGCCGGCGGAGCGCCGGAAGCGGAACTTGCAGGCGCTGCCCAATGAGAGCCCGAATATCCGGTCGAAATGCGGTTTGTCCCGGTGCCAGCCGATGCCGACGCCGACGTCGTATTCGGTACAGAGGACCTGCCGGATCAGGGTCCCCTGGCCGCCGAAGGCCTCGACCTCCTTGATGGTCGGCGCCAGCCAGTCCGGGATAGGCTTGGCTTCGCGGAGTCGCCGCAGCGTGTAGTCGTAGCTGAACCCGAATGACGCCACCCGCCGCTTGCCCTCGTATTGGCCGAACTGAAATGGCTGCAGCGGTAGGGCCGCGACGTGCCGGATGAGTTCCTGCTCGGCTTCGGGCGAGACGAAGTCGGCGGCGTAGCGCAATCCCTCGGGCTCGGGGGACGGCCCCATAAAGAATGCTAATTGCTCGGTCAAACCTGCGCTCTGCTTCGATCATGGCTGGATTGATTTCCAATATGGGAGCGCCGGCGTCTCCAGGGAAGGTGGCCAGCGGCCGCGCTGAAATCGGGCGCTGCCGTGCAGATCAAGAATCTTTGACCGGAATGATTGCCTATCCTCAGCGAACCGAGTGTGCGAGCCACCGGTCAGATCGCGGCCTGACGGGAGTGACGAGGAGCATTCATGGCCAGGGTTGTTTCGGTCAATGTGGGCATGCCGCGCGACGTGCCTTGGCGTGGCAAGCCAGTCAGGACCGCGATCTGGAAACGCCCGGTCGAGGGTCGGGTGTTTGCCGGTCGTCTCAATCTCGTTGGTGATGGTCAGGCCGATCTCGCCGCGCACGGCGGCGAACAGCGTGCCGTGATGGTGTATCAGCTCGACTCGTATCGATACTGGTCGGATTTCCTCCAACACTCGGATTTCGAATTCGGTCAGTTTGGTGAAAACCTCACGGTCGAAGGAATGGCGGACAGCGACGTCTGCATCGGAGACCGATACCGGATTGGCGGCGCCATCTTTGAGGTAACCCAGCCGCGCGTCACCTGCTGGCGCCTCGGCATCAGAATGGGCAACGAGCGGATGCCCGCGCTGGTCGTGGCACATCGAAGACCCGGCTTCTACCTTCGGGTCCTCCAGCAAGGCGAGATCGGGGCGGGGGACGCGATTGAAAAGATCGCGGACGGTCCCGAGCGCATGACCGTCGCGGAGATCGATCAGCTGCTTTATTCGGCGGACCACCCGGTGGATGCGCTGCGCCGGGCGGTGCGGATTTCCGCGTTGAGCCCGGGCTGGCAGGGTTCGATGAACTCCCTGCTCGATGCCGTGCTGGCGGGGAGGCGCAACGGAAATGCCGGTCTTTCGGCCGCGCCCGCGGCAGCGCCCGCCTGGAACGGCCTGCGCCGGCTGCAAATCGTCGCCAGCAAGCGCGAGAGCGACGACGTCCGGTCGTTCGATCTTGCGGCCGCAGACGGATCGCGTTTGCCGGATGCGCTGCCCGGGCAGTACCTCGTTGTGCGACTGAAGCCCCGGGCGGATTCGGCGCCCGTCATGAGAAATTACTCGCTTTGCGGGCCGCCGGGCACCGGCATCTACCGGATCGCCGTCAAGCGCGAGCACGACGGGATCGCAAGCGGCTATCTGCACGAGCGCGCCAGGGTCGGAGACGTGCTGGAGGTCTCCGCGCCGCGTGGATCGTTCGTGCTTCAACCAAAGGCGTCGCCTGTCGTACTGATGAGCGCCGGAGTAGGCATCACGCCGCTGCTGGCGATGCTGCAGACGCTGGTCGAAGCGGAAGAAGCTTCGCCGCGTGAGGTCTGGTGGATTCATTCCGCGCGCGACAGCGCGCACCACCCCTTTGCCGATGACGTGCGCCGCCTGATCGCCGGCCTGGACAAGATGCGCTCGTTCGTCTTCTACACGCGTCCCGCTGCCGGCGACCGGCCCGGTTCGCAATACGATGCCGCGGGACGGCTCGACCTGGCGCTGCTGCAAAAGGCGGGGTTGCCGCTGTCCGGGACCTTTTATCTCTGCGGCCCCGCGGGTTTTATGGGCGCGATGACATCCGGGCTCACGGAGCAGGGCGTGCCGGGGGTGCGCATCCGGACCGAATTATTTGGTCCGGCCGCCGCTCCGTCTGACGGCGCTGCACGGCCAGCCCCACACAAGCCGAGCGGCGAACCGGGCTCGGGTCCGATCGTCACTTTCGTCCGCAGTGGTTTGGCCGTGCTCTGGGATAGCCGTTTCGGCAGCCTGCTCGAACTTGCTGAAGCTTGCGATGTCCCGGTGCGCTGGTCCTGCCGTTCCGGCGTTTGTCACAACTGCGAGTGCGGCATCGTTGACGGCGAACTTTTGTACTCACCTGATCCGATCGATCCGCCGGGCGCGGGCCTCGCCTTGATTTGTTGCTCCACGCCAAGGACGAGGGTTGATTTGGATCTTTGAGGCGGGATCGGGCAAGCTAGTTTCTTCCGACTTTCGGTGACGCGGCTGAGGATTTCCGATTCAATTGTCAAACAGCGAGAGGATGTGCGTCCGCGATCTCGCGGCGCGATGCGCCCGAGCCTTGCGTCGGCTGGCCGCCCTCTCGAGGCGAGAGGGCGCAGGGAAAGCCGGGTGCGCGCTGCACCCGCGGTCCCGTGTGCAATTGTTATTGGCAAAAGGCACACGAGCATACAGGTTCAGCGGAGGCAATCCGGCTTTCCCTGCGCGATGGGTTACGGCTTATTCCGCGCTCTCCCGGGTGACCGGGCTTTCTTGCCACCCTCATCCGCGAAAAGTTTTGCTTCCCGCGAACTTGACACCAGCGTCGGGGTGTCAGGACCACACGGCTTCACCGTCCGCCACGGCAGCACTCGTCATTCGCCGCCATCGCGTCCACCGCATCCCACCGCACGTTTGTGACGATCGCGAGCCGCCCCTCTCATCGGGTGAGACGGTTTTGAAATAGACTGATTTGCGGTTTCTGAAAATCAGAATATTTCTTCCCGGGGGCTTGACCGGCGTTGGGCGATTTGCCCGTCGGGTCGATTTGTCGCGGGTAGCGCGCGAGATTTCGCTTGCGCGCAAGACGAAGCAGAGCGCGCGCCGAAGTCACAGACGAGCACGAGGCATGGCTGCAGGGCGATGACAGGGCATCTGGATTTGTCCAATACGCACCGAGCGAAGAATTAGCCGGACTTCTGGTCAACTGCCGATCAAGAGCGGTCCCGGGCCGCTGTTCAACTTCACCATTTCATTGCGGAAGCGTTCAGCCTGCCGCACCTGTCCGCCGCTGCTGTTGAGATTTTTCAATCGGCAACAACGGCATCCATGCATCTGAACAGTCGTGTTAGTCGACCGTGCCGCTGCGGGGTGCCGATTCTAAGCATAGAAAAATCCTTTGTAAAAACTGTGATTGGTTTTGAATTGCTAAATAAGTTTGGTGTGCTACACGCTCGACTCCCGAAAAAGGAATCAAACGTTGGCCAAGAAGAAAACATTAGCCCGTCGCCCATGGACTAAAGAAGATTTGCGTACGTTGAAGACGATGGCGCGCGATAAGCAGGGCGTGAAGAAAATCGCCAAGGCATTGAAGAGAACCCCCGGCGCAACAAGCGTGATGGCAGTTAAGCGTGGTGTATCATTGAGTACGCGGGGATAATGGCCACATTGTAATCCAGCCCAAACCTGAATTATTTGTCACTAACTGACTAATTTGTCACTAGATGCCAGCCATCGCTCGCACTATTGCGACGCGATGGTTTACTTCTTTCACATCGTTGGTGGTTCAGAACTGTATCCCGATGAACTGGGACGTCGTCTGCCCACGCTTGAATCCGCAAAACGTCACGCTAAGGTCCTTGCTGACGAATTGAGGACGGGCGGCGACTTCTTCGGATCAAGTTTCGTTCGCGTCGTTGATGAGCACGGCAATACAGTCTTCGAATGCCCGGTCTCATCGCCGAAGTCGGACTAACCCGCAAGCAAATTCACGACGCTCGCGCCGTGCATATAACGTGGCCCTTCGCGCCGTCCCGTTGCTCCGTCGTAGATACTGCCTCAGGTTCCCAATCAGCTTTCTTCAATCGCCGTTCCTCACCGCGTAACAAGAAGCCGTGACGCTTTAGATATGTTGCCTGCGGCTCGAAAATCGGCGGGTCGTGGCGCTTGAACTGGGTGAAGCCGAGGAAGACGCCCGCATGGCGCGGGCGATGATCGACGCTCCCCCCGGGGTTGCGGCGAAGTTCCCGAAACTGGAACAGTCCTAAGCTCATACTCCCAGCCCGGACAGAGACGCTGCGTTTTCGCTCCCATTCTGATTCTGCGTGATGGCGAACGGCCGGTGCTGTGGCGCCGGCATCGCTGACGGCGACCGGCGAGCGCAATCAGGTTGGCGTTGACACATCAGGCCATCGCAGGATCTTGAGAGGCCGCGGCTGGATGCGAGCTTGGCCGGATTGCAGGGACAGGTCCGCACAGCGCGTGCGACGATGGGGTGGCGTCCTTGCAAGCTGAGCCTGTGCCTGACGTCGGTAGAGGGGGCCGCAGGAAACTAGGAAGGGCCGTAGATGGCATCCCGTCGCGCCGACCTCTTTTGCTTCCTGGCGAGGCTCTGCGCCTGCGGATGGAAAGCCTCGCCGATCTTCTTCGGCCCATCGAGCACTAAGCTGTAGTTTACTCGGCATAATCGACGCTTCGATCGAGCCGTGCAGGTATCTGGCGATCAGTTCACGCTTGCCAGGAAGCCAGCCAGAATTGTCCGGCTCTGGCTGAGCGTCTCGATACGTTCATCGATCAGGCCGACCTGTCGAGCGAGTATTCTGCGCAGGTCGTTGCACGGCTTGAATGCTGGATCGTCGTTCGTCACGCACGGGAGCAACCGCTGGATCGTTTCAAGCGTCAGCCCGGCAGCGCCAAGCATTTTGATCCGCCGCACGGTTTTCTCTTCCGCCGGGCCGTAGTCGCGATAACCGGAATCGGTTCGTTGCGGCGCAAGCAACCCTTCGCCTTCGTAGTAACGCAGCATTCGGACGCTGACTCCCGTCCTCCGGGAGAGTTCACCAATTTTCACCTGAAAAACCTCTTGACCCTGACATCGCTGTCAGACCTTACAGACTGTGCTCATCCAAGTGAATACCCCTTGCGAAGGAGCAACGATGAAAGCCTACCATTTGAATGGCCATGCTGGTGCTGGTGGCCTTGTGCGAGCCGATGTCAGCAAGCCCGCACCCGCCAACGGCGAGGTCCGCGTCCGGGTCGAAGCGGCAAGTCTCAACTACCGCGACCTCCTGATCCTCGACCGCGCAAGCCAAGGCGGGTTCAACGGCCGCGTGCCGCTCTGCGACGGTGCAGGCGTCGTTGACGCCATCGGCTCCGACGTCGTGCAATGGCAGCTGGGCGACTGCGTTGCCGCATCGTTCTTTCGCGATTGGGTCTCGGGGCCGTTCAAGGCCAGCTACGTTCCGTCAGCCCTCGGTAGCGGCACGATGGACGGAATGCTGGCAGAGTATGTCGTGCTGCCGGCAACGGCGCTAGTCTCCGTGCCGGCGCACCTGTCCTCGGTCGAAGCAGCGACCTTGCCCTGCGCCGGCGTCACGGCCTGGCACGGCCTCATCGCACGCGGCGGGATGGGCAAAGGCGACACGCTGCTGGTCCAGGGAACAGGTGGCGTCGCGCTGTTTGGCCTTCAGTTCGCAGCGGCGCTGGGGGCGCGTGCGATTGTGATATCCTCCTCGGATGAGAAACTCGCCCGTGCCAAGGCGCTGGGCGGCTCGATCCTCATCAACTACCGCGACACGCCTGACTGGGATGTCGCCCTGATGAAAGCGACGGACGGCGAAGGTGCCAGTCATATCCTCGAACTCGGCGGTCCTGGTACCTATGACCGATCGCTACGATCGGTCGCCTCGGGTGGCAAGATCGTTCAGATTGGTGTTTTGACAGGGTTCGGCCCGAAGCCCGACCTCGCGCGCCTTCAGTGGGAGAATGCCGACATCATCGGTATCACCGTCGGATCGGGCGAACATTTCGCCGCTATGAATCGTTTTTTGACCGACAACGCGATTCACCCAATCGTCGATCGGGTGTACGGCTTCGACGAGGCACCCGAAGCGTTCGCCCATCTCCGGACCGGCTCACACTTCGGCAAGATCGTTGTGAAGCTGTAGGCACGACGGCAAATTGCCGAGATCATCGTGATCCGAGCGGAAAAGAGCCAAAACTCGGATTTCTGAAGATTCCCCGCATCCATTTGCAGGAAACTGAACAGCGAGCCACCGCGCTCGAGGAGCGTCGGATCCGAGCACCGGTCGTGCTCAGATCGCCATCAGCCCAGCGCGCGCCGAAGTGTTACGCCCGTAACCACTTCGCACCGAAAGGAAAGAAAAGCGTAACAGGCGGCTGCGACACTACCTTGAGGCATCTGCCCCTCAAGATAACGGGTCATTGCCGCGTATCAGACGTAACAAAGATATGACGCTGGCAGTCAGAACGAATCTCCCGGCCGGCGCGGCCCATCGTACGGTTGTGAGCTCGCTAAGCGACGTGTGAAGGTCGATTGGCAGTAATCGGTGGTTTGACGAATGATGAGCATGATCTCCGGCGATCTCAGAGGCGGCTGGCAAGTCAATCGCCGCAAGGCCTTGGCGGCGACGGTCGGCGGCGGCTTGGCGCTCTCAGATCTGACTCGGTCCGCCGGGGCCGCATCCGGCGTCCGCGTACTCCAATCACCTGAACAGCTTCATTCGGCCTACGACTACGTTATTGTCGGTGCGGGCTCGGCCGGCTGCGTTCTGGCGCATCGGCTCGGTCTGGCTGGACGACGGGTCCTCCTTATCGAGGCCGGCAGCCAAGCGAAGCTGGCAGCCATCGCAGATCCGCCAGAATGGCCCAAGCTCCAGGGCAGTCAGGTTGACTGGTGCTATTTGACGGTCCCGCAATCGGGGCTGGGAGGCCGCATTATACGCTGTCCGCGGGGCAAGGTCGTGGGCGGCTCAAGTGCAATCAACGCCCTCGGCTATCTGCGCGGCCACCCGGCCGCTTATGATCGCTGGCCCGATGGGTGGCGTGCTGCGGATCTTCTGCCGTACTTCAAGCGCGCCGAGACTTTTTCTGGTGGTGCCAGCGCATGGCGGGGTGGCAATGGTCCTCTGCACGTCCTCTCGCTCGCGAACGTCACGGATCGCAATCCTGTGGCATCCGCCTTCATCAAGGCGTCGCAAGACCTTGGGTTCTCGATGACGCCCGATATCGGAGGGGAGGTCACAACAGGCGTTGGCTGGAACCAACTCAATATCAAGGGACGGATTCGCCACGATGCGGCGACGGCTTATCTCGGGAGTCTCGAGAGCGTAACCGTCGATCTGCTGGTGGACACGGAAGTGCTCGGCCTTGTGATTGAAGACGGACGGTGCATCGGCCTGCGGCTTGCCGAACACTTCGTGCGGGCCGACAATGAGGTCTTGCTTTGTGCCGGTGCAATCGATTCGCCGCGCCTTCTGATGCTGTCGGGAATCGGTTCGGCCGACCAACTCCGAGCTCTCGGCATTCCCGTTGTCCTGGATCTGCCGGATGTCGGCCGCCATCTTGAGGACCATCTGCTGGTCGCGGGCGTGGCGTATGCGGCACGGCGCGACGTGCCGCGCTCGCACTACCAACATGCCGACGCTCTCCTGTACGAGCCGTGCACGGACCCGAATGACAGCCCGGAGCGCGTTGTGATGTGCCTTTCCTTGCCGTTCGTCCTGCCGAGCGTCGGCCCGTTGCCTTCACCGGTTTACGTTCTTGTGCCTAGCCTGATGCGACCCCGGAGCCGCGGCAGCGTGAAACTTGCCTCCGGCGATCCACGGGTCCCGGCTCTGATTGATCCGAACTATCTCTCCGAGCCGGCCGATCTGGACCTTCTTGTTGAGGGCGTTTCTCTCGCCCGCGAAATCGGAGCCGGTGCTGCCTTTGCCGACTGGCGTGCGCAAGAAGTCTATCCGGGGCCCGAGGGAACAAACACCACCGACATACGCAAGTTCGTTCTTCGCGCGGCAGATTCGTTCCACCACCCCGTCGGCACTTGCCGCATAGGGGCTGTCGTCGATGAGGCCTTGCGCGTTAAAGGCGTGGCGGGTCTGCGCGTCATCGACGCCTCGGTGTTTCCTGGAATCCCGCAGACGTTCACCAATGCCCCCACAATTGCGGTAGCCGAGAAGGCGAGCGATTTGGTGCTCGCAGGGTAAAGCACCGTCAGCTGTTTTTGTGCTCCGACATGCGGCCGTTGAGCGGAGAGCTTGTGTTCTGAACTAAGGTTGGATCCGTGCATCAATTGGCGACGGCAGTGCTTCTCTGTTGGCTAAGGACGGGCCGTTTCTCCACGGCCAACGCCATGCAGAGCATCGCACGCAGCGGCGGTCAATGATCGCGCAAGTGACCGCAACGCGGCGCTGAAGACGTCATTGATGGCCGCGACCACGGTGATTCAGTGCGGAGTTGCAAGCCAGGGCAGACCCGTCTCGCTGACGTCGCCGCGCGACGGCGCCGGCAGGGCACGGGGAGAGGCCGGCGCTGTGATCTCAGGCTCGACGTTGAGGATATCGAACAGCCGTTCCGCCGCACCTGACGTGGCCGAGACCTCGCCCCAGATTTTGCTGAGCTGGCCGAGGCCAGCGACAGCGAACGCCGCATACATCGACTTTGGGACTGAGTCGATGCCGGAATTAGGACCGGGCACAAAACGCCGTGCTTCGGTTATGCGTGCGCCGCCCTGGTCGGCAGTTTTGTGGGCAGCACCTTCGCGAGCTGGTCCGAGGCATAGCCGAACAGGGCTCCGATCACCATCGAGACAATGAGCAAGACCAGCGGGTTGGCGAACGAGGGCGAGACCAGGTTGTGCAATGGGCCCGTGGCCGGCGCGGCGGATGGCTGGTGCAGCGAGTATGCCACAAGCGCAGCGTAACCGTAGACGTTGGCCGGTACCACGGACAGCAGATCGATCGAGGCGACGATGACGAGGCAGAAAACAGTGACGCCGACGACAATCGCTGGCCAGACCGCTCCCAAACCAGGGACCGGGACGTTGACGATGATCAACAGTGCGACCCATGCGACCAGCGCACCATAGGCATTGCCGATAATCGTCTTAACAAGTGCATTGGTGTTGGCACCGCTGTGGAAGAAGCACCCCCAGCCAATGAAGCCCGCCCACACGAGGACGAAACCGCTCAAGGGCCCGAGCGCGAGAAATGCCCAAATGCCTCCGAGAACGGCGATACTCAAAGAGAGAGCAATCACCTGTGTCATGACATACCTCCCATGTGATGCTTTGTGGTGGAGCGGCACTGCGGATGACCTGCATCGTCGCTGTGCTCTCGCTCCAAACCCAAATATAGCACAATTCCGGTGAGTCGTTCGGGAGATACTGTAAATCGGCGTCCAATCGTGACCTTGGGAGCCGGTGGCGCGGGTCGCTGATTTACACCAGTTTCTGCCGATATGGACTCTTCGAGGACCACATCGCGACCGCGCCGCATGACATCGACCGGGTTCCGGATCGCCGCCCTAGTCTGGACGACTACGCCGCCGGGCTCTCCTATATGACCGGGCTCGCTCATGACGCTGGGCAATCAGCCTGCGATCTGTTCAAGGACTACCCGCAGTCCCTGGCTTGAAGAAAGTGACCGCCGACGCCTCCGGCTTCGTCGCGCTGATGCCAGAAAGGCACGGCCGGAACTTCGCAGGACCTGCCGGCGGCCGAAGCTGCTGCTGCCGGTGTGCTTCCGTGCTCCTCAGCTTTTGTGGTGCGCTCCGACATCTGATGGAAAACTGGCAATTGCAGCACAGTCGCTCGCTGGCCTTCGACGAGCAGCGTCACCAGCACATTGCTTCCATCGGGAAATTCGATCGCGTCGTGATGGCGATGCGGCACAATTGGTTCAACCACACCAAATTTGGCAACTCGGAAGCTGGTCGTTCTCGTCCAGATCCATCCCTGGTCGTACTTAACGTTTTGCTCGAAGGCTAACTCGGTTCCGGGAAGCAGGCAGACCGCCACACCGGGTTCGCCTTCCGCCGCAAAGCCACGGGTCGAGGTCCTGGGGAACATTGTGGTGACGAGCGTCTCTCCAACCTTGGCGGGACGCGATGCCATGGCATGCAGACTATAGTCACACATCAGATTTGCTCCTCTTTCGAGATAGCGCACCCGCACCCGCGATGGCGCGAGCGTCTATCAGTGTGGTCCAGTGGTGAATATTACCCAGCTTGCGGGCAATTCTACGGCCCTCCTCAATTCAAGTATTACAGAATCCGCCGGTTCACGCCGGCGCGCCTTACCTCGGTGAGTGCAAATCACCTTGAAGCCAGCGTCCAAGACCCTTGGACTTCATAGGATCTTCATACGCGGCAAGGATCTCATGCACGCGATTGCAGATAGCGCATTCAAACCTATGCAAGTCGACGCCCGGGCGTGCTAGCTCGATACTGACGAGCATCATCGGGGCCTTGCACTTCGGACAAGCCGGGCGCTCAATTGCAACGAATGGAATGACGGGCGATAGACGTTGAGCCTGGGGCATGATGCTTCCCTCGAATAGGCGGGAGCGCAACACTCTCTGTCACCGGTAATGCCTGGGAGGCGGAGCGGTGATTGTTTGAGTATGCGCCTCCGGGGATCTCAAACGCCAGTTAATTCTCGGATATTTGGAAGGAAGGTAGGCAACAGCCCATACTCCGGGCCCGCCGGCTCACCCCGGCGGGTTTTGCTTGCCTTCCAAATCGGCACGAGGTTGTCTTGAGGTTCTATCGGGATATGGGAGACGACCAAGGTGGCAACTGGAACGGTGAAGTGGTTCAACGCGACAAAGGGCTATGGGTTCATTCAGCCCGATAACGGCAGCAAGGATGTGTTCGTGCACATCTCCGCGGTCGAGAAAGCTGGGCTCAGCACACTCAATGAGGGTGCAAAGGTGAGCTATGAGGAGGTGCCCAACAAGGGGAAGACTTCGGCGGAGAATTTGAGGGTCGGGTGACTTCGGAAGGGCATGACGAAGCGCCGGCTCACGCCGGAGGGGGCGCGCGCGGTTCGCTGCGCCGGGTCTCTTGTGCATCGCATCGAGGTTTTGGAACCTTTGAAGGTATTCTATGCCGAGATATCCGCCACTGGCGGATGATTCATGGGGCTTCGCACCCAAACGCTGGTAGTGGATTAGTTTGATTGTGGCGGCGGGTTTCCACTTGTTTCGGCGTGCCCTAGGCGCATATTCCGAGAACGGCGACAATTATCCGATGCAATTGCGGCGCTGGGTACAAACGCACCGATGCCAAGCTCTTGGTACCGCACACCGGTCACGCATCCTGTGAAGTCTGCGGGGCCACGCTAGAGTCTTGGTTGGAAAGCACCCACGTTGCCACATTCGAACTGTTCAAACCTCCGGGCGGAAAGCCCGGTAGTGGTCAGTTTGATCGTGACAGGATGACTGGCTTGAACGGCAGCGCCTGAGGCGCATATTTGAAAAATGAACTCCGATTTGTCTGCGCCGTTGACCCACGAAGAATTCGTCTCGTTGCGGGACTGCGCTAAGGGTTTGATGCACCGGACAATCCCGGCCGAACACAAAGACCGACTGATCCAACTAGGGTACATACAGGAGTTGTCGGGCGGACTTCGACTAACGAACGCTGGCAGACTGAGGATTGCGGAAGGCAAATGACCGACAAGCATCCCAAACGCCCTAGGGACCTTGAGGGCCCCTTGTGGCGTTTGCGCCATAATACCGCGCAGATGGCTTGCGCGACATTCGCGCTGGACGTTCCACTTCACCCCAACCTCGGCGTCCTGGCTCAACGCCGTGGAAGGCTTCTTCGCCGAGCTCACAAGGCGCCGCCTCAAGCGCGGCGTCTTCCGCTCCCCTCGTCCTGCGACATGCCAAACATCATTGGCAGATTCCACTGAGGGCTGAAAAAAGCCCGCGATGCGACCGAATGGCGATGATCAGGGGTTTCTCGCGTCCTATCTTGAATTCGTAGACTGCAATTTCATAAAGGAGCCGCGACCCAGCGTAGCCAAGGGTCACGAACGCGTTTTCTTGCGAACCTTTTTGAGCAACTTCCCATCGATTTGCAGCCGACAACGCATCGCCGACAGCATTGCCGGTTTCTTTGTCGATCGATACTTGGCGTTTAAAAGGCGCACTCGGCGCGGGCCGAACGAGTCCCTCGTCATTTACCCGCACCCATTCCTTAATTTCACACGAATAGATCTCGGCCACGGCTCCGGTCGGGCACACAGCAAGGGCCGCCATAATGGCTGCAAATGTGGTGTTGAGTTTCAATCAAATGACTTTCCGAACTGGCTTGTTACTCTCCCTTAGCGGCACAAGAATCCATCATCGCAAGCATTGCAGTGGCAAGGTTACCGTCGTGCGTACTCCCGTGCAATAATCAGCACTCGCGTTGGACACGCCTTAAGTGTGCCACGTGAACGACCACATAAGTGCTAACCGGGTTGGGATTGCGGTTTTTTCCTCGGGTCAGCTATCGCTCAAGCACCGTCAACAGCGACTAGGGGGCGAATATGTACGAAGTTCTGATATTACTGGCGGTCGCCAGCATTCCTGATAATCTCTGCTTTGCGAATGCATCGGGCTTGTCTTCCACCATGGGTGGGTGCTGGCATGTTGGCATTTCATGAGCGGCTTTCGGCGATCGCGGCCGGGTTTGTCTTGCTGTTACTTTGCAATCCCGCGCCGGGCTTCGCTCGCGGCAGCCAGGTTGGCCACGACGATCCCTGGAATCCGGAACATATCGAACGTCTGCCTCCCGAGGTTCGGAATGCTGTCATCCGCATGTGCCGAGACTCACCGCGCGCCGGCCACTACTTTGCGACCTATTTCAACAATTCGCACCTGATGAAACTACACTTCGAACATCTGCACTGTGACGGGCAGGCAGCATTTTGCAGGGGAGATAGTTGCCTCCACGAAGAATACGGCTCTACCCGAGGCCATTATAGGCTTTTGAAGAGCTACTACGGCAGCAAGAACGACTGATCCAAGCCTATAGAAATTTTAGCGCGCCCGCGAACGATCAGAAATCCGAAACGAATAGCCGACTTAGCTATCGTTTAGCGGTCCTCTCGTCGCATTTCTCCGCGTCACCGTCGACTAATGCTACATTGTAACGCATCGACTCGCTGATCATTCTGCGGCCCGCCGTATGAGTTCGAGATGGACCACTTCCTCCAGCCGCTTGCGTCCGAACAAGGCGTAGAGCGCCGGTAACACGAACAGCGTGAGCAAAGTAGCGCTGATAAGGCCGCCGATGACGACGGTCGCGATTGGCCTTTGCACCTCCGCGCCCGTGCCAGTGGCCAACGCCATCGGCACGAAACCAAGTGAAGCCACTAGGGCCGTCATTGCGACCGGCCTCAGTCGGGTCAGTGCTCCCTCATAAATCGCATCCAACTTTTCTTGGCCTTGCAGCGCACGCCGGGATCTGCGCGGGGGGCGGGGAGAAATCCTCGTCCCTACCGCGACCATCGCGGCTCGAGCGTGACTGCTGAATCCAACCATTTTCATCGGACAATCCAATAGGCTTCGGCGCGCTTCGGGGCGCGGCGCAAATGTCGCTTGCGGCTTGCGCCGGTAAAAGCGCTCGAATCACGCTGATCCGGGCGAGGGCCTAGTTATCCCGTATTCGTGCCAAGCCGGCCCGGCGAGCACGATTTAACGCATGAGGATTCCACCGTAACCAAAGTGGTGTATTAAGTTTGGTGTCGGCGGCTCAGGTTAATTCGGGGGCCGTTAGTGGGTTAATTTATTGGCGTAACCCGTTTGGGCTATTGAATAAGCTGCGAAACCACCGTAACCAATTGCCGAGCGACGGTTCGATATGGGAGCAATTAATGGCCCCACGTTCCGTCCCTCCATTGCCAGCGGTTGCTTTCGAAGTCGCGGTCATCGGCGCGACCATTACGACCGCACAGCAAAAGAAACTGTCCGCTTCGGCACACTCCGCAACTCGCGCCGGCCAGCCTTGATCGGGCGGCTGGACCAGTTCTAGGGGATATGAACATGAAACCCGACGATCTTGAATTGATGTCCGTTGACGAGCTTTGGGCTCTTCACATGGAAATCGATGCTGTTCTGACGCGCAGGATATCTGCGGAAAAAAGGCAACTTGATCAGCGACTGCGACAACTCGGGTCAGGTGCATTTGAAGGAAACGTTCGGCGAGAACGGCGTCCCTATCCGCGAGTCCTCCCTAAGTACCGAAACCCCGACAAACCCTCAGAGACTTGGGCGGGCCGTGGTAAGCGGCCACGCTGGTTGACTGCAAAGCTCAGATCCGGAAAAAAGCTCGACGATTTCCGGATTCAACCGTCCTCAAGTCGGAAGCAGCGCGCAGCGAGGCGGTAACCTAACCTTTTACCTTTTGGCGCGGCGCCGATACCGCCTTCGGCTGATGCCTTTGCAGCGCTCGCATCACGCTTATTCCATCATTTGAACGCAATTTATTCGGCGACCGATGACGGACATTCCGCGCTTACCGCCTTCGAGCGGTCTTTGTGTGTTTGGCGGTTCCAGAATTAACCCGCAGCGCGGGTATTCAGCTTAACAAGCGAGTTTCGTCGCGGGGCGCGGTCGCGATTGTATCGTCGTCGCAGTCGCGCGGTGTCCCAAGGTCATGCCACCACTGACCGCGCGATCAGGGGTCGACGCTTAGCCAAGTGGGAGCGGCCGCCCCGCCCAAACGCGGCGGATGTTCAATGACACAGCGCCGGAGTTTAATTCTCTCGACCGTGTCAGTCCCATGCTGGATCCTATTGCTCGCAAAAATTTGAACTCTGTCTCTTCCGCCACCAACCGGTCCGAAGCAAGGACCGACACGGCGCTCATGGATTAAATTCGGAGTAAATGTTGCCCTCTAAATCGAGGATGACGGCGACGGACCTGCCATCTTTCACTGTCGCTTTTCCGCGCCAAACTCTGCGGTTGTGCTTTTGCAATCCAGAAATTGAATACTCTTTTGCTTCGATGTGCGACTTCGCTTGATCTTCGTTGAGGCCGTTGTCGCCCATCAACGCAGGTTGCGGATTTGTCCTATTGGGAAATTCGGTAGGCATGATCGCAGAGTAGGACGGATAAATGGTCCCAGAGAAACAAGGGCTCGTGGGATTAATTTGACGACTAGCAACGACTTGTAGCGCTAGTCGCAAAGGCAGAGGGCCTAGTCGGGGCAATCGCATAGGCTGCTGGTGGCGGCGATCCGCGGCGCTGATTGCAACCGGGACAACACAGTCACCATCAATCGTCGTGACTTGTTCAGTTTGAAATCCGTTGCGGCCGGCGAAGAAAGTCAGCGGAATGCCGCGCCCGCTGGCTATTTGCCGGGCCCGGCCGCGCCATGAGCCCTTCGGTTGATGCCCTTGCGGATCAGGCGGTCGATGCGAGGCACGTCAACGTGATTTGCTTCGTGCTCGATCGCGCCTAGCGGTACCGATGCGCCGATTTGCTTTATTTCTGAGATAACCTCGACGGGCCTTGGAAGCTGCTTGCTCACATCGGAACCTGAGGGCGGCGAGATGTCGTTCGCCGGTCGCGTTAATGTCCCGTTGTTCATCCCCCAAATCGCTGCCTGTGTCCGATTCTGGACGCGGATCTTGCGAAGGATCGCCTTGACGTGGACTTTCACGGTCGCCTCGGCGATATCGATCTTTCGCGCGATGCATTTGTTGGAGTTGCCTTCGATCAGGCAGCGCAAGATTGATTTCTCCCGCGCTGAAAGCTGAGGCGTGAGCGTGTCCTCGGTCGTGAAGAGCATCGCCTCGTTCTTTTCGCCGCGCGGCGCCGTTTCGCCGAGTTGCTCATCTTCGGGACCGAGAACGAATGACAGAAAGGCCGGCGGGAAAATTATTTCACCCATTATCACCAGTTCCATGGATCTGATGAATGCATCGCACGTCATGATGTCGACGAAATAGCCGTGAGCTCCTGCCCGAAATGCAGAAACCAGCTCGTCTAGCCGATAGTGATCGGCTACGATCGCGATGCGCCCAGCCGGTTGCTGATCCCTGAGAAGTTCGATTTGTTCGACCGCAGCGTCAAAATCGTCGCCGGTATGAACGACGAGAAACAGAGGCTGGTGTGATTGAAGTTTGCTCGGCTGCAAATCATCGGCGCATGATACCGAGGCTAAGATGCGAAAATTTGCCGAGCGCAGGATTTTGGCAAGTCCTTCTCTAAGTAAAATGCTTTTTCCAACAAGTATGGTTGCAAACGATTGTCGCCTCCTCATGGTGACCCTCCGAGCGTGGACGCATCTTCACACTGGACCGGATCATCAAGCGCCGGCCCTCTGGCTTTGTGATTGTCGACGGGTTCAAGACCTCTTCTTAAGGCGGAAGTCTTGGTATCGAATATTCCTGGCTTGTTCAGTCGGTGGGGCTCTCCGCTTTCATAGGGAAAAATTTCGTGGTTAAATTTCGAAAAGCTCTGCGGTCGAGTTTTGTGTCATTTTTTTGAATGTTAGATTCGAATTACCGATATCCCTATATACCTTTGGTTATAGGTGACGGGCGAGCGCAACCAAGCTGGCGGTCGGCGACGAGATGTCGCAGTGGCGTCGCGCCGTGATCTGTGCAGATCGCATTCTCTGATCGAGCTGCACGTTACTAGCGGCCAGACGTTGTAAGAAATTTGCCAAAATGGTAAAATTAAAATGCGGTGCAAGCAAAAGTGCATCCAATGGCGCGGCCGGCGGGTGGAAACCATTTTGCGAAGATCACATCGGCGCGAATTATCAAAGATACAATTTGTAATTGTTGCACGCTATGATAGAAATTCTCTTGATAGGAAAGAAACGACGGGCAAGAAAGTCTTCAAGGACGAGCAGAGGACTCGCCGGTCTGCAAAGTGCTGCCGAGAGAGAGTCGGCGAGCGGACACACTAGAATACCAACTGCTCCTAAGATTGGTTGTTTGGGTAACGTTGGTTGTTCGTTGGCTTTCAATTTTTGCACTGCACTTCGGCGCAAGTGACTTCGGGAAAATTGTAGATGAAATATATTTAGGCGCGTAGGGTTTAAAGAGAACTGGGGGGCGGATTCCCTGAGGGCCCGCCCATGCGGTGTACCAGCGTGGTGATCGCAGACCGGCATCCTGTGGTTCTGCAAGGTCTGACCAAACTACTCGGAGCCCAGAGTGGCTTCGAAGTTGTTGCGTGTTGCAGTGACGGTACGAACTGCATGGAAGCGATTCGGAGTTTGGCGCCGGACATCGCCGTTCTCGACATGTCAATGCCTGGCTTGACTGGGCTGGAAATCCTCGCCATCGTCAACTCCGAGAATCTTACCACACGCTTGGTCTTTTTTACCGCATCTATTGAACACCACGAACTCGTTATATTTGCGGCAGCCGGTGCCTACGGTGTTATTATAAAAGATGTTTCGCCCGAAGTTCTGCTGCGGTCTCTGCGGCAGGTTGCCGATGGCCAGAGGCTGCGGCCGCTGCTTTCCTCCGACCATGAGCTAGCTCGGGAGCAAAGCGACGTCGCTATCACGGAGAATGTGCTGGCGGTGCTGACGGAGCGAGAGCGCCAGATCATGCGCCTGGTGTCGGAGGGATTGTCGAACAAGCAAATTGGGCGCCGGTTGAAGATTGCCGATGGCACGATCAAAGTGCACCTCCATAACATCTATCAGAAGCTTGAAATCAACAACCGAACCGTGCTCGCGGCGCTGGCCATATCGCACCATGATCGTGCGGGCTTCCATTCCGGAGATCAAGTCGCAGGACTTGCCCCGGTTCAGCAACGACCTGAGAAGAGCGAGGCGCCGCTGCCGAATCCTCCGCATCGAATCCATCGGTAAGGTCGGGGCCACGGGGCGAGTGAAGAGGAGAGCCGCCGCGGTCGTTCCGCATATCTTTGTCGGACAGTTCCGGGACGGAGACGACCTGTCACTGAATTTCCCTCCAACGTCGATTGCCAACGCCGCCATCCGGGCCTGCGCGGCGAGGTCCTGTTGAAGCCGTTAGGGTCGCAGGTAACTCCAGCCTCGCTCTTGCAGTTCCATGAGCCGGACCACTCCAGCTTTGACGACCTTCGCCTGCGAGATCAGAGGAATGTCCTTCGCTTCAGCTCTTGTCATGTTCTCGCGAGTATTCCCGCAAGCGGAAAAGGCGAGCTGTGGCATGGCTTCGCTCATTGATTTGATGCGCGCTTTGACGGGCGAGGTGTCTTCTCGCAGCATATGCAGTCCGGGCCCATAGGCGACCACCTCGATCTCAACCTTTTGGCCGAGCGCACCGTAATGCTTAGCCACATTGTTCACGTTATTAAGGGCGAGATTCATAACGGCGGGGTCATTGACGTCGACTTGCACAACTAGCTGATGCGGCTGCTTTTGGTTGGCGGCGGTGCTGATTTTGGCCGGAGCCCTGAATTGGGCAGAAATGCCGGGCTGCGTGCTCAGCGCTAAGGCGAGTGCAATGGAGGCCGCTTCGGCGAGGATGAAAAATGATCTGTTCATGGTGTTATCCTTGATGGGGCTGGCTCAAGTGTACGCTCAGCGTGGTTACGCCCGAATGTGCGGCTCAAGAGCGTTCCACCAAACGCAAGAGCGTTCCACCAAATGATCGGGTGATCTACTTAATTGCTGCGACTGGCATAGTTACTCCCTTCTGACTACCTCAATTGCGACATCGACAAGCGAACGGTGAAGGCTGTGTCATGTGAGCCCGACTTGAGTTATCCTGATGGGCTTGCAGGCAATTGAGACGACAGCCAAGAACCGAAAACCGGTTTTCCTGGTCAACCAAGATCCTGGTGACGCGACGACCACTGCCCATTGGACAGCGCACCAAGGCGTTTTGTTTCAAACCGAGGGCGCGTCGATTGTTTCCGCAATCCGTTCGCTATTGCGACCCAAACCGATCGAGGACATGCGCGGAGCCATTGCACGTGCATCTGTCATTGCAGAGGTGTGTTTTCTGTGGCTTTTCATCGGAGCCACGTTGGACAAGGGGCTATGCGGTGAAAGCAAGACCCGCGTCCAGGCTTTCGTTGCACCAACCGAAATGGGACCTAAGCTCGCGCAGCCCAACGTCATGCGGGGCGAAGCCTTGCTGGTCTCGCAGGTTGTTGAAACAACGGTTATCGAGCAAAAGCAGATTCCCGAACGCGGCCGTGAAAAAGTCGACATTCTCGCAGGCCGGCTGACTCCCATTCGACAGTTAGATGCAGCACAGGGCAAAGCCGCGCAATCCGCCCCTGCGCGGGAGCAAAATCAGGCGCTTGAACACGAACAGGAGCCGGACGGGGCTGAAGCCCGTGCACGTGCGACCGCGTCGCTCAGAGGAGAGCTCGATGCGGTGCGGTCAGCGGCTGAGGCGGCGAGGATCAAGCAAAGGCAGGCGCTTGATCAAGAGCGAGACAGGGCAGACGCCCTTGCGCGTGAACTTACCTCCCTCTGGGCGGAACTCGATGCGGCGCGGATCGTAGGTTCTGAGGCCGTGCAAGTCCCCGAGGCGGAGGTCCAGCAAAGGCAGGCGCTTGATCAAGAGCGAGGCAGGGCAAACGCCCTTGCGCGTGAACTTATCTCCCTCCGGGCAGAACTCGATGCGGCGCGGATCGCAGGTTCGGAGGCCGTGCAAGCCCGCGAGGCGGAAATCAAGCAAAAGCAGGAGCTCAAACAGGAGCGGGGCAGGGCGGACACCCTTGCGCATGAACTTACCTCCCTCCGGGCAGAACTCGATGCGGCGCGGATCGCAGGTTCGGAGGCCGTGCAAGCCCGTGAGGCGGAGATCAAGCAAAAGCAGGAGCTCGAACAGGAGCGGGGCAGGGCGGATACCCTTGCGCATGAACTTACCTCCCTCCGGGCGGAGCTCGACGCCGCGCGGAATGTAGGCCCGGAAGTCGCGCAAGCCGCCGCGGCAGAGGTCGAGGAAAAGCAGGCGCTCAAACAGGAACGAGACAGGGCAGAGGCCCTTGCGCGTGAACTTACCTCCCTTCGGGCAGAACTCGATGCGGCGCGGATCGCAGGTTCGGAGGCCGTGCAAGCCCGCGAGGCGGAGATTAAGCAAAAGCAGGAACTCGAACAGGAGCGGGGCAGAGCAGACACCCTCGCGCGTGAGCTTACCTCCCTCCGGGCGGAACTCGACGCCGCGCGGAACGGAGGCCCGGAAATCGCGCAAGCCGCCGCGGCGGTCGAGCAAAAGCAAGCGCTCGAACAAGAGCGAGACAGGGGCGAGGTCCTTGCGCGCGAACTAACTTCCCTCCGCGCAGAACTCGATACGACGCGTGCCGCGGGTCTGGAGGCCGCGCGAACCGCTGAGGCGGCGAAAATCGAACAAGACCTGGCACTTCGGAAGGAAGGCGAAAAGACCGAGACGCTTGGGCGCGAGCTTGCCTCGGCGCGGAAAGAGGCCGAGAAGCGTTCCTCACTTCTCGCCGCCGCGCACGCCGAGGTGTTACAGGCGACGGAGACAAATACAGCCATCGCAGCGGAGCAGAAACTGGCTCTCGCGAGCGAGCACGATCGCGCCGACGCCCGCGCGCGCGAGCTTATCGCCGTCAGGAACGAACTCGAAGCCGCTAACCGGCAGATCGCTAACTTGAATGCTCCTGGTGCCGTGCGCTCACGCGAGCCGGCCGTTGATAGCTCGCAGGAGCGGATGGCCGAGTCCTCTTCGAGGACGATCGAGGGAAAGGAGCGCTCACCGGAACAGATTCGTGGCGAAGCCGTCGCCTCGACCTCGGGACGGTCGTCCGCTTCGGAATTGCCGCGTCCGCAGCCGCAGTCGACCGCGCGCGAAGCCGCGTCGGATTTGGATCCGAAAGTCGCTGTGAGGACAGAGCGATCTACATCGGCGAGCGCCGCTTCCCGCTCGCTCGCAGACGAACAGAGGCTGCTTGCTCGGGCAAACGCATTGCTTCTGCAAGCTGATATTAGCGGCGCTCGCCCATTGCTTGAACACGCTGTTGAGCGTGGCAGCGCGCGAGCTGCCTTTATGCTGGCCGAGACTTACGACGCGCGCGTGCTGCAATCTTGGCGCGCACGCGGAATCTCCGGTGATCTCACGAAGGCGCGTGAACTATATGAACGGGCGCAGGCAGGCGGCATTGAGGATGCGAAGGAGCGGATCGAAACTTTGAAATAGGGGTCGGCTCGTAGCTCGGCCGGCCCCACGTTAGCCAGCTGGAGGAGGGAGATGCCCATGTCGCCCATGAAGCATTCTACGATGGCATCAGCTACGATGGCATTAGCCGTGCTTGGCCTCCAGCTGCCCGCCGATGCTCAATCCCACCCGACGCGGGAGACGCCGGCGGCCGCGGCGGCGCGGAGGGCGGACCTAGCCGCGAAAGAACGGATCAATGCATGGACCGTCGGTCTCGCCGGCGGGTTCATCGAAGGTGCTCCGCTTCGGCTCGCGGCAGAGATCGCTCGCGTCGTGAATGAAGAGGACAAGCTTCACGTCATTCCGATCGTGACGCAAGGTGCAACTGAAAATGTCAACTCGCTGCTATATCTCAGGGGTGTTGATGCGGCCATCATCAACACCGATGCTCTTGACGAGTACAAGGCTCAGGTGCCGTTCATTGAACGGCGCCTCGTCTACATTCTGAACCTCTTTCCGTCCGAATTGCACATCTTCGTCCGTCCCGAGATCCGGTCACTCGAAGACCTCAGGGGCAAAAAGGTCAACTTTAACACGCAGGGCACGGCAGCCGCCTATTCGGGTCCACTGATCTTCAGTCGGTTGGGTCTAAATGTGGAAAAGATGTTCATTCCGCATCAAGTGGCACTGGGGCAAATGAAGCGCGGTGAAGTCTCGGCCGTCGTGTTTGTGACGTCAAAGCCCGTTGACGCTTTTCTGAAGGGACGTTGGGATCCAGGGTTCAAGTTTCTCCCGATCGAATACGACACCAAATTCGAGGACTACTATCTTCCGTCATCGATCGAGGCGGCCGACTATCCGAACCTGGTGCCAAAAGGTGAGCGGATCGCGACCATCGCCGTCCCCACCATCCTGGCGGCCTACAACTGGCCTCAACAATCCGACCGCTACCAGCGCGTAGCGCGCTTCGTGGATTACCTGTTCGGTCGCCTCGACAGGTTGCAGTCCCCCGGATTCGATCCGAAGTGGAAGGATGTCAACCTGCGCGCCAAGGTGCCGGGTCTCGAGCGGTTTCGGCCGGCGCAGGATTGGCTCGATCGTCCGCAGGCCGTAACAGCGGCGCCATCACAATGAAGGGCGTGGGCGCACTCATTGTAGTCGTGCTCTCAAGCCTGAGCCACGCCTTGTATGCTCAAACCGGTGATGCCGTCGATCGCCTCAAGGCATGCTCACGATTTGAAGGCCTTGAGCGGTTGAAGTGCGTCAATGAGCTCTTGCAGGAAATGACGCCAGACGAGGCCGCGCAACCTCAAGGCCCGAACTGGACCATCAGCGAGACGACCTCACCGGTTGACTATAAGCCGCAGATCGCCGCGCAGACGATGGCGCGCGCGCCGCAGCAAGACGCCCCGTCAGCGCTCGCCATTCACTGTCGCGCCCAGCGCACCGAGCTGACAATTTCCACGACCGGCTCTTGGAAACAGGCTACGGATGGTGAGGTGAAGGTCGTGTACCGGATCAACGAAGAGCCGCCTGTCGAACAGCGCTGGATGCCTGCGGTGACGGGTAAAAACCTCAGCTTTCGGGGCGACGTTGTGCGCTTCTTGCGCTCGATGCCGGATCGCGGCCAGCTTCTCATCAAGGTGTACGCCGGAAAAGCTACGCCGTCTGAAAGCACGTTTCAATTGGTCGGGCTTGATCAAGTCCGGCGCAAGATCGCGGCGGCATGCAAGTGGCCGCAGCCCTGATCGAAAGTCTGTCAATAATCGAATGCGGTCGCATCAGCACCGCCCCAAAATTCCGCCATTTAGCGATGTGACTCATCGAAAGGAGTTATCGAATGACGATACTGATCACGGGGGGCGCTGGGTTCATTGGCGGCCATACAGTTCTCGCTCTTATCGATCGGGGCGAAATTCCAATTGTGTTGGATGATCTATCGACCGGTAACAGGGCAGCAGTTCCGTCAGGCGTCCCTTTCTTTGCCGGCGACATCGGAGATACGGAGTTAGTATTGCGTCTTATACAAAACCATAGGATTGACGCTATCGTACATTTCGCGGCCAAAATAGTCGTTCCGGAATCGGTAGCCGATCCGCTTAACTATTATCTCAACAACACGGTCAAAACACATACTCTGCTACAAGCAGCAGTGAGAGGAAACGTAAAGCATTTTGTTTTCTCTTCGACTGCGGCAGTTTATGGCAACCCAAGTTCTACGCCTGTAAGTGAGACAGCTGATCCAGCGCCGCTTTCGCCTTATGGAAGGTCAAAGCTAATGTCGGAGTATATGCTGGTTGATGCAAGCGCGGCATATGATCTGCGGTATGTGACCCTGCGTTACTTTAACGTCGCGGGAGCCGATCCGGCCAGACGCCTTGGTCAATCGACACCTGGGGCGACGCATCTAATCAAAGTGGCACTTGAGACGGCACTCCGCCGGCGCTCCTACATGAATATTTATGGCAGCGACTACCCAACGCCTGACGGTACATGCGTGCGGGATTACGTGCATGTTTCCGATTTGGCTCGTTCGCATCTTGCGGCGCTCGATCATCTGCGGGACGGCGGAGAGTCCCGAACGCTTAATTGCGGCTATGGACGGGGGTATTCAGTAAGACAAGTTGTTGACGCAGTAAGGAGGGTCGCGGGAGTTGATTTCGAAATTCGCCAAGCGCCCCGGCGAGCGGGAGATCCCGCCTCAATTGTGGCAAATAGCGATGAACTCATGAAACTGGGGTGGGAGCCAGAATTGAATGATTTGCCAACAATGATTGAGCACGCCCTCGAGTGGGAAAAAAAGTTGACAGCGGTTACATAAGGGCGGGTCGACCCTCCGCCCAGTGGAAATGTTTAGTTTAATAAGTGGAGGTTGAGCCGACAGTGAAATTTATTCTCGTTCTCGATGCTGCTCTTGCACTCGTTAGATTGATGTTCCCAATTTACTTTCGCTACCCAGCTTGTTTGGAAACTCGGCATGCGGGATCAGCTGCGGAAAGGGCGTCGTCCGGTCCGTAACCTGGCCAGCTTGCTCGGTGCATCCGGATCGGCGTCCATCGGCGAGGCCACTGATCCGCCAGTCTTCGTGCGAAACGGCTCTTTAACACTCACTGAACTGCCTATCGTCAATACGGCAACATCGCTTTCTCTTGTTGCGACGGCTGCGCGCGGATAGGCTATCCAGCGCGGTCGCCTACGATGGCGAGTTTGTCCGGCCGGGGCTGTCTGCGCAGTGCGAGCCGCAGAGCCAGCCATATCCCGACGCTGAGCGCCGCGCCCGCCGTAAGCCCAAGAATCAAAATGATACGGGGGCCGGAAGGGAACAAGGTCTTTTCGGCCGCAACAAATGACTGCCCTGTGACGAATCTGACAGTATCATCGTCAGGTGGCCCGTTACGCAAGGCGGTCAAGCGATTTTGCAGAGTGTCGAGCCGCGTGTGCGCGAGAACGTAGCTCGGGTGACGTACACCGTATACCGAGGAAAGCTCAGTTAATTCTCCTTCAGCGACGGCCTGGGTATCAGCCAACTGTTGCAACATCTGGCCGCGGAGGTATTCCAAAGCAACCGCGTTGGCAAGCCTGGCGGCCCGTTCCGGATCTCCTGCTGTAGCCGCGACCGAGATCAAATAGGAGCGCGTCTCGCTAGTCACGGTGATCTTCCGCATCAGCTCGTTCACGGCAAGGTCGCGCTGCGAGGGTTCCACCGCCGCTAGTCCGAGCCCTGTTCGCATGATCGAGAACACGCGCCACACAATCGACTCACGCGCAAATTCAGGATCCTTATCGAGACCGAGCCGAGCAACCACGGCGCTGGCCGTTGCACGCGAGCGAATGCCACGTATGGCACCGTCCACGAGCGCAACAGGGTCGATCGAGGCGATCGGTTGGATTTTCGTCCCGGTGGTCCGCTCTTCACGGGTGAAATTGAGATGGATGGTGGCTGCACTCGTATAGCGTGGCCCGATCAGAACGAGAAAAATTGACGCGAACAAAAGAGCCGCGAGAAGGATCCCCACAATAAGTAGCTTTTTATGCCAGAGAATTCCTAGCGTGTCGCGTGCGACCTCCTCGTAATAGGCTCGCAGAAGGGTGGCCTCATTCTCCTTTATCTTTAACTGCGCTGTCATTCTCGACTTTCCGGACTCCAGGGTTGTGGCCATGCGGCTTCCGCTACGAGGCCTGCGATCAACGCAGGAGCTGCCCCAAACTCCCAGAGTGAACGCCGGATCAGGCACGATGAAAAGGATTCCAGTCGGGGTAATCCATAAGACCTATGCCGGCTGGCCCTCGGGCCGTTTCGCCCCGGTGCGCCTGGGGCACCGCGCGCGTCGATTGCATGAAGTCGACAGATCGCTAACGCACGAAAATCTTGAAGACAGCGGGGTCGAATAGGCCGCGGAACAGATTTCTGGCCCGGCTCTCGTCCGCGGCTTGCAGAAGCTCCAGAAACAGAGTCGGGCCGCCGGGCCGCAGGGCTTTACCCTCTGCACAGTGTTCGCATGACCCACCGTCCGGATGCACAAGCGAGTGTGCGATCTCGAGCAGGCCCCGCTGGTAAGGATGTCGAACGATCTGGCAGCCGAGGAGCCGGGCCTCACGGACACAATCGATATTGGCTGGGGCAAGGCTATGTGTGGCTGCGCGAAACATCGGCAGATCCCCTTCCGAGTCGCCGGCCGCGATCGTCTCGGCGTCGGGCCTCAAGACCCAATCGCGCAGGACCGACAAGCCTGTACCCTTGTCGACATCCTTGGCCACGATCGTCGTATCGATTGTGGTGTGATGGAAGGACAGCCGATCCAGCCCCAAGGATTTCATCAAATGATGCATGACGAGCGTCGGGAGCGGCGCCGGAGCGCCGCCCCCGATGCTGAACGAGCGCGCCGACTTCAAGAGAGAGGAGAGAAGGCCGCGCGGCTTGTCGTGGTAGGTGAAAGCCCGAACGGAATATTGATGGCGGTCATCGAGAAATACCCCGGGGAGCAGCCGCAAATGACTTCTCAGCTCGTCCAACTGGACCATAGCCTCGGGGTTGATGAGAATTCGCTCGCGCTGACCTACAGCGTCCCACAGATAGCTGCCGTGCTCGGCGACGCCTCCGGCCAAATGATAGGCGTGGCAGTAATCCTTCACTTCAGCGGCCGACCGGGCCGTGTTCAAGGCGACCGAGAATCCATGGGCGTTCAACAGAGACAGGGCCTCGATGCCGGCCGCCGAGGTGCATGGAAAGCCGAAGAGCCGACGGTC
Source organism: Bradyrhizobium erythrophlei (assembly GCF_900129505.1). Taxonomy (NCBI): domain Bacteria; kingdom Pseudomonadati; phylum Pseudomonadota; class Alphaproteobacteria; order Hyphomicrobiales; family Nitrobacteraceae; genus Bradyrhizobium; species Bradyrhizobium erythrophlei. The sequence goes on from NZ_LT670818.1 coordinate 5,916,559, forward strand.
GAGCAGACCGTCGAGATCGAGCGCGACAAGCGGCGAACGCCAATCCAGCGCTTGCGGCGGCCGACAAAAGCTGCCGCAATAGCGCGCGGTATGGACCGTGAGAAAATTCCAGGCGCTCATGAGTTGGTGATGGAATTCCTGCTGCCTGTCGGCGACAAGCGGCTTGCCGAAGAGGTGCTCTTGGGCCGTGTTCATTGCCCAAAAGCCTGCGAGCAATTTGTGCATGAAGAGCCGTTGCTCTACGCCTGCGTCTTCCGACTGCTCGACATAGCGCCGGATCAGCCTGCTCTCCTCATCGGGTGAGAGTGCCAGGGTCAGGATGGTCTCCGCCAGGTCGTAGGCAGGATCGACCACGTTCAGCTCGGACTTGCCCATGCCGTGATGCTCGTAGTCGGTCTTGAGCAATCCCGGTGACCCGGTGATCCATTCGTCTCGCCCCATCTTGCCGTCAATGAGTGTGGGAAACGGACAAGGCTGCTCGCACAATCGCCGCTCGAGGCGTGGCTGCATCAGCGTGTCCGTGACAATCCGACCGTAGGCTCTGCTCAGCACCTTCTGTAGCAACCGAAAGCCGTTTTCGTCCCGTCGCAGACCCTTGCGCGATGCGGGGCCTGTTCCCAATCCGAGATGCCGGACTCTCGCAGCCACATAAGAGGCGGACCTGTCGATCCGCGCCTCGCGCGCCGTATGGTCGTCCTCCGCGATATGCATGTCCTGAGGCAGCGGGGACTGCGGCAGCCATTCCATGTAGAGAATCCCGTCGCGCAACCCGAGGATCGGCGGAACAAAGCCAGAAAGCCGCTGTCCGGCCAGAAACGCGTGATAGCCAAGCCACCCCCAACCGACGCTTTTTGCCAGGACGTACCGCGTTTCCTCCTGTCCTTGAGGCGTCTTCAAGTGAACTTCGTAAATCCGCTTAAGCCGGGTGCCGCGATCGCCGCGCGACGAATCCTGCAAGCGAGCGTTGAACTCCCCAGCGCTTTTGCTGGCGACAAGCCCTATGTTGGCGAAATTCTGATGCTGAAAGTACTCAGCCAATCGGCCTTCCACCAATCTCTGGTCGAGCAGGCGATGCTTATGCCATTGCTCAGCTTCGAGCGACACGACAAGATTCTCGGATAGAGGGCCGAAGCAGTCCCTTCTCGCCGGGTGAGCAGGGACGAGGGCTCTGAGCTTATCGGGGGCAAATCCGGCTCGGCGAGCCATATCGAGACCCAAGACGACCGTACCACCGGTGTGTGGCGCGTCGTCCACAATTAGGGCCGTGAAGCCCCGCTGGGCGCAACGCCGGAGTTCCTGACGCTCCCACCGCCCCAGTCCTTTGTTCGGCTGAACCGTCAGTGAGGACACCGTCTGATAGCCTTCAGTCTTGAGAAATGCTCGCAGCAGCGGAGCGAAATAGGAACCCGAGGTGCGCAACCCCAGGACCAGGATCGCTTCCGAGCGATTCGGGAAGCGCTGCGCAAAGCGTTGTCCGAGCGCGACCACATCGAAATGCGTCAGGTCGAGCCGGCGAAATGGGGTTGGGACACCGACGTGCTCGGTTTGCAAATCGGGTGGCAAAGGCGAAAGCAGAAGCTTAGCCAACTTGCTGCCTGTCTCAGCGAAGGGGGTCGGGTCAGAGAGTTGCCCAGCAACGACGATTGTAAGAAAATCGTCCAGCCCTGCCCGCCAGCGCTCCCGCCAGCGACGTGCCTGCGCCCGATGGCGCTGCGGCAGGATACCCGTCAGTCTTTCCGTCGCCCATCTGGCGCTATGCCCAAGGCGTGTTGCGGCCAACGGCCTGGGCATGCGCAGGGTTGGCCCGCGCAGGTATTCGTCAACAGCGTTCAACAGGGCGCAGGACAGCAGAAATACGTTGTTGACGACCTCTCCGGCCCGCCAGTCATGCGGCACGGCCTTAAGTTTGTCGATCTCGCCGCGAAGGTGGTCGGTCGCTTCAAGGACCGTCGGAAACGGGTTCAGACACCAATTGTAGGCTTGATAAAATTCGCACTCGGTCGGCAGCAGACATTGTTGCGGCGGCACGGCATCGCGGACCTGGCGCAGGCGCTTTGTACTTACCAGCACGCGTAGCTCCTTAAGAGTGGGGGTGCGCGATCAATGGGGCAGCGCGCTCAACTTGGTCGCGACCCCTGAGAGCTTGCTCGTAGATCGCCATGAGAGCCTTGTGGTTGGCGTCCGCGGTGAAGTTCCGGTCAAATTCCAGACGTGCGGCTCGTCGCATCCGCGCCAGTTCCAGCGGATCCGCCAGAATTTGTCGCACCTTCGCAGCCAGGTCGACGGGGTCCCCCGGTCTAAAATGAAGCCCGGTGCGTCCGTCGTCGACGATTGCGGCCATTGCCCCCAATTTTGGAACGATTACCGGCGTCCCTTTGGCGAACGCCTCCACGATCGTCATGGAAAAATTTTCGTAGCAACGGGACGGCAATACCAGAAACATCGCCTCTCCGACCAATCCATAGACCGCCTCGCGCGATACATGCCCTAACCATTGGATTGAGGAATCCTTCGTCGCGGCATCCTGTACCGCCGTCGCCATTGGACCATCGCCGAGGAGCTTCAGCGACACATCGCCGCCGAGATAACGCCAAGCCTTGAGGAGCGTGTCTAGGCCTTTCTCCGCTGACAATCGACCGACGAATACCGCGTGGCCACCCTTTCCCTTACCCGCGCCAGGATCGGGATAGGCGAAGTTGGGTTTGATTGCGATCTTGTCTGCGGGCAGGCCCCCTTCGACGAGCTTGCGTCGACCGAATTCGGTGAGAGCGATATACATGTCGACTGCCGTCGACCAGGTTCCTAGAACTCGGTGCGTCGCGAGCATCGTAGCGACAGTGGTGCTGGCGGCACGGCTGCCTCGGTAGCACCTGTGCACAATGCCAGGCCAAGGAACCAGCTTTCCAAGACAGTTTTCGCAGACCTCGCCATCGCGAAGAAGAAGACCGTTAGCGCAGAGAAGGCGAAAGTTGTGCAAGGTCTGCACCACACGAACATTTTCAGCCCGTGCGGCGTAGTAGGCGGCTGGCGAGATTAGTGGAAACGTGTTGTGGAAATGAGCAATTTGTACACGGTGCGCTCGGAGCAATTTTCTAAGCTCCCGGTACGCTGAGTGATTCCAGATCGTTCGTGATGCAAGCCGAATGCGATTCATCCCATTAATCGAGTCATTGTGTAGACAGTATTGCGTCACCTCATGCCCATGCGCTCTGAGCGTCGCAACCTCGGCCGCTACGCACTGATCCTCGCCGCCTGGCTGCTGGTAGAAGTTGTGCGCCACCAGAATGTTCATCGCAATGAACTCCCAACTCGGACGAAGTCGACCTTGAGCAAGCCGCATCCGCTATACGATCGTTCTAAACCGCCTTTTCACAGTTCGCTTCGGATCGCGTTTACTTTTGGTGCCGTTTCTTCAACATGCGCGCTCGCCGACAATGCGCGTTGACAAATCTGTCCGTTGGTGAGTGAGGGTGCTTGGCTTGCGAATTCACTCATGTATCGCAAGGCTTCATCCAAACGATGCCACTGCTCGGTTTCCTGCAGCTCCCATGAATGTCCCCACAGATGGAACACGCCGCCGTATCTGAGGGATTCGTGCAGCAAGGATCGCGCCAACGCAGGCCAATCAGTCGAACGACCACGAGTCGTAAGCCGCAAGAGGTTCTTGAGGGCTAACCGCTTGACCGCGTTCTTCGCGAACGCAAGGGAGCCGTGCGGATAGGCTTGGATCGTGGTCGGCAGCAGCATGATCCCCGCATTCTTGCGTGGGAAGTCGAGCGACAATAATTCGACGTTGCGCACACCGAGATAACCTGCCTTTCGAGCTATGTCCAAGTGCCTATTTGTGTATTTGCCTTTCGGCGGACAAAACATCAGGCATGGCAGGCCGGTATTGCTTTCGAGCCACGATTTAGATCCGGCAATCTCTTGCCACGCCTTCTGCTCGGTGGCCTCGGTCAGGACAGCGTGATGCAGGGTATGTGCACCAATTTCGAAAGCGAGACTGAGCTCCCGGATCTGGGCTGCCGGCATCGTCTCATTCTCGGCGGTCATCGGGATGTAAAATGTGCCGCGCAAACCATGCTTCGAGAGCAGCTCGGCCACACGCAAATCCAGCGGATGGCCGTCGTCCCAACTGGTCGTGATGAAGGTCGCCGGTTTCACGATCGTCTTTCCATCTATTGCGCTCCGAGCAGAAATCGTCACATCGTTTCGGAATTCCTCAATTGGTTCGATCGAGGTGAGACAATTGAGCTCTCAGCCTCAGAAGTATTGCATCTATACGACGGGCGGCGATCTTTTTGACTATCATGCGCCACAGCTCAAGCGATGACGACGAGCACAGCGCCTTGAGGTGTACCCGAGCGCACGCCTCAATTTCGTCCAGCAACCGCTGTTTCTCTTCGAATGAACCGATCGTCTCGATGAATGCTCGTAGGATGCTCTCGGCGAACAATTTCTGGCGCAAGCGGGCTTTGGGATTACCGACAGTGCTCTTCACCCTCACTCCCGTGTCATACAGCATGTATGCCAGGTCGTGTGATGCCGGATACCAGCGTCGAGGGACGTCATCGCCAAGAAGAAAGGAATTCGTCCGCGGGCCGAGGTCGACGAAGGAGAGGCTTCTGTTGGCGATATCGCAGAGGGTGTTGTCGAAGTTGAGGTCTCCGTGAAGTTGCCCGACTGACCAACACCTCTCCATCGCGGCGACGATTGCGCGTGGGGCGGTATCCAATACTTCCGTTGTCATATTGTCGGCGTCACACAGGAGTGAGGTGAGCGGTCTTCCCGGTACCATGGTCATCACCAGCGCGAGCGGTGACGCACAGACATACAGCGGCGCGGGGGTAGAAATCGTCCAGCCATTGATGGTGCGACCGTCCACCACTGCATGGAATCGAGAGAGCGCCTCAAGCTGCGTGCGCACCAGCTCGACATTTGGCGCTGCGGATGGTTTGTACAACTTGATCACCAAACTGCGGTATGCTTGCCAGACCGGCTGCTGGCTCTGCGATGTGACAGCATAAACAATCGCCTGGACACCCTCATCAAGCTGTTGAACTACCCAGCCGCTGTCTATGGAGCTTTGGGTGAACTGCTGGACCACCCGGGTCGCCATCGCTGAATTGGAATTCGAGCCAATCTGCGTGGGACTTGCATTTAGGTCAAAGTGCGGTACGAGCGCTAAGAACGCTACCCACCGACCCACCGACCCGGCCACGTTACCCGCCAAGAAACCGTAAGCGGCTCCCAACAGGCCCCACTCGATCATCAATAGCCAGACGAGAACCCCGGTGATAACGGCCCCAACTAAACCGGCCCAGACGATTGCACGAGCGCGCTCCATGCTTGCCAGCGCGACGGAAGCTGGATTACCTACGGCCGACGCGAGCAGCGCTACGGCGAGAACGGCGACGGTGCGACCCTGTCCCTCGTACTCCTTCCCGGGATAGAGCAAACGCATCACGTCGTCGCCGACGAACAGGGCCACTATGCAGAACAAGGTCATTGCCGCACCGAGTAAAAGCGCGTCATGAACCATCTGACGCCGCAGCAGTGCGCCGCCCCCCTCCTTCAACGCCAAAACTGCTCTTGGCGTCATGATATTGCTAATCCCCGTGATCAGGGGGTTTGCAAACATCACGACGCTCATGCACGCGGCGAAGACACCTGTCGCGATCGTGCCGACGACCAGGGCCAACAGCCAGTAAGTTATGTATCCCTGCACGGACACGGTGATCTGGCCGGCGAAAAGCCATCTGCCCAAGCCCCAACTTTGTCTCGCTGTTGTCAGCACCTGAGTCCAGCGGAACGCAAATTTGCCGCGGGAGAAGCACAGCCATATGATCGACGTGGAGGCGCAGGCAAAGCCAAGCGCGGCACAGGCGGTAGCGCCGGACATCCGCCCGACCCAGCCTATCCAGCAGAGTCCGGCCAGCTGGATCGTCGCTACCGCCGAATCCAGGATCAGAGCTTGGCCGGTGTGCAGGTGCGCCAAGGAGAACTTGCGACCGAATTCCCGCAAAAGTGCGAAAGGCAGCACCCCCGCCAGCGTCCAGGTCATTGCGCGGAGCCGCGGATCTGCGCCAGTTGCGGAAAGAGCCAACGCGATCACGAGCAGGATGACAATGCCGAGCGCCGACAATAGAGCGCTGTGTGTCAGCGAGCTGCCCGCATGTTCAGCTGGAGTTCCCCGAGCGCGGTGCTGTTGGATCGTATAGGGCAGTGAGATCAGCGATTCCTGGATGGAAAGCGACGATACCAGCAGAGAGATTCCGATCGAGTAAAGTCCGAGTTCGTTTGGAACAGTCCAGCGCGCGATCACTACCGTTGTCAGAAAACTGGCAGCGCTGACTACCGCCTGATCTGCGAGCGCCAAGGCGTGCGTTCCCCAAGTTCCCCAGGCGGTGCGCAGTAGCGTGACCCACCGCCATCTCATCTCTTCTTGAGCTGTGCACGGGTCAGCAGTTATAGCGACACATCTCTGCCCGAACGGCGGCGCCGACGATTGGGCCGGTGCTCTTTCCGTGATCGGCAAGCTGCTTTTCAAATCGTAGTCCAACGCTCCTCCTTCCCGCGTGGTGTTTCTCGGGTGCCATAAGGTGCGTGATCGAAACCAACGACGTTGGGCGTCAACGGCGGGCGCATTTAGCCGTCATGCGAGCGGTGGAGGGACACGGCAATCGTTCTGCGTGCTGTCCTTGGATGGCCGTAGCGGTGCATGGACATTCCGGGCAACCTCCTATTTGCGAGATGGTGCCCCGACGGGCGCTTGTTTGGAGCGCCGGATGCCGCGGCGCGCGAGATCACCGACAGCGAGAATAATGAAGCCGGGCACGCTGTAGGCGTAGCGGCGCCACAGGCGCCGCGGTTCCGAGCACAGCCGAAACAGCCACTCCAGCCCGTTTCGCTGTATCCAGCGTGGCGCCTGACGTTTCGTTCCTGCCAGGAAGTCGAACGCAGCCCCGACGCCGATCATGACCGGGGCCTCGATGCGTCCGAGATGCCGCGCCATCCAGAATTCCTGCTTGGGCGTGCTCAGCCCCACCCAAATGATGTCAGGTCGAGCCATATTGATGGCGTCAATGTCGGCCTGATCCTCGTCGGGCGTCAACTCGCGGAAGGGAGGGCAGAGCGTGCCCGCCACCTCGAGGTTGGGATGAGCATTCATCAGGACCTGCTTCAGCTTGTCGGCCACACCTTCTGCACCCCCGTAGTAGAATTGCCGGTAGCCACGCAGGCTCGAGACGGCCGTCATTTTCCGCATCAGATCGGGGCCATACACGCGGTCCACATTCCCCTTGCCGAGAAGGCGTAAGAGCCAAACCAAGGGCATGCCGTCAGGCGTTACCATGCCGGCTTCGTTGTGAATGCTGCGCAGGCGCTGGTCGCGCCGGCTCTCCATGACGCCGTGGACGTCGCGGATGCAGACGTAATTGCGGCTGCGCTCGCTGATCCAGCGCTCAATCGTTGCGATAGCGTCGTCCAGGTTGATGGGACTGACACCGACACCAAGAATGTCGACCCGGTCGTCGCGGATTGGGCCGGCGGACCTTAACTGGCGACTTTCCATACGATCTTCTTTGCTTCGTTGGGGCTTGAGAGCAGGCTATCGAAATAGCGGATGGTCCGGCTCAGGCCTTCCTTGAGCGGCACCGCAGGCAGCCAATGCAGAATCTGTTTGGCGCGGGTGATGTCGGGGCAACGCTGTCGCGGGTCGTCCTGTGGCAGCGGTCGGAACTCGAGCCTCGAGCGCGAGCCAACAAGGGAGATGATAAGCCCGGCCAGCTCCGAAATGGTTGTTTCGAAGGGATTGCCGAGATTGACCGGTCCGTCGACGTCGCCCTCGACATTCATCAGACGCGTGAGGGCGTCGACCAGATCGTCGACATAGCAGAACGATCTCGTCTGCGACCCCGAGCCATAGATGGTGATCGGCTGGTTGTTAAGTGCCTGGATGATGAAACTGGAAACGACGCGCCCGTCCTGCGGGTGCATGTTCGGCCCGTAGGTATTGAAGATGCGCGCGACCCTTATGGCGAGCCGGTGCTGGCGCTTGTAATCGTAGAACAGCGTCTCGGCGCAGCGTTTGCCTTCGTCGTAGCAGCCGCGCGGGCCCGCCAAATTAACGTGACCGCGGTACTCCTCGGTCTGCGGATGGACATCGGGATCGCCGTATACCTCGCTGGTGGACGCTTGCAGAATGCGGGCGCGCAGGCGCTTGGCGAGTCCCAGCATGTTGATCGCACCAATCACGCTCGTCTTCGTCGTCTGAACCGGATCATGCTGATAGTGGATCGGCGAGGCTGGGCAGGCCAGATTGTAGATCTCGTCGACCTCGACATAGAGAGGAAAGGTTACGTCGTGGCGCATGACCTCGAAGGCGGGCTCGCCGAGCAGTGGTTCGATGTTGCGGCGCGTACCTGTGAAATAGTTGTCGACGCAGAGAACCTGGCACTCCTGCTCGAGCAGCCGTGCGCACAGATGCGAGCCCAGAAACCCTGCACCACCTGTAACAAGAACCCGCTTTTTCATAGCGTACTTCCCACTTGCTGTTTTCGGCAGCTCTCCCCGCCAGCGGCCAACGCCATCTCGGGATGGTGACCGGTGCGACGAAGAATGAGAAATGCGCATTAGGGGCAGCGCAGAAGATAAGTGATCCAAAGGGGTACTCACGAAGAGCGGGTTCGTAATCACTGTTCGCGCCAGGCCACGCGCGTGCGGCCGCTAGCCTGTGTCGGCGACGCGCCGTTCGGTTCCGACGGCGGTCGGTCGGAAGCAGTTGGCGCGAAATCACGAGAACGCGCGACGTTGCGGGGAGAACGCCATGAGACCTGGCCGGAGGGCAATTGCCGCCACGCTCGGGCGCAGGCGCGCAAGTGCGTTACGTCAATTTGTACGAGCAGCCGTTTTGCTTGGTGCGCTCGTATTTTCGTTCCCCGTATCTGCGGAGGCTGCGGGAGACAGCCGCGTCTATAGGCTTGCGCCGGGCGATCGGATCGCCGTGATGGTATTTGGCCAGGCGGAACTGTCGGGCGATATTCTTGTCGACGGCGCGGGCAATATACTCCTGCCGTTCATCGGCCCGATCGAAGTCAAAGGCCTTACGGTTGACGAGTGCCAGCAACGCATTCACGATCAGCTCGCCAATGGCATTCTCAAGCAGCCGTCGGTAAGCGTACGCGTCAGCGAATTGAGGCCGCTATATGTACTCGGCGATGTGCGAGTACCTGGTGTCTATCCCTTTCGATACGGGAGCACCGTAAAAAGTGTCGTGGCTGCTGCCGGCGGGTTCGGACTGGCCGAGCAGGGCGCAACCATTTCCGATTTCCTTCTAGCCGACGAGCGCGTGCGTCAGTTGAGCCTCCAGAAGCAGTCTTTACTCGTGCGCCGCGCGCGTATCGAAGCGCAGCGCGACGGCATGAACGCGTTCTCTCCGTCTGCCGCGCGGAAACCCGCGGAAGAAGCTGATTTCGCGGAGACGGTAGCAGGCGAAAAGGAAACCTTCGACTCTCAGCTCGCAATGTTGCAGAGCCAACTCGACCTTCTGCGCTCGCAAAAGCCGCGCATCCAAAAGGAGATCGAGGCCCACAATGGTCTGATTGCGACCAATAAACGGCAGCTCGAAGACATCAAAGAGCATGCCGAACAATACGGCAAGCTGGTCAAACAGGGCCTCGGCCTTGCCAACGCAGAGCTGCAGCTCAGGATCACTGAAGCGAACTACGAAAACGAGCTTTGGAAGCTGACAGCGCAAGTCTCGCGCCTGGAGATGGATAACGGCGACCTCGATCTCAAAATTCAAGAGACTGAAGTGTCTTTCAAGAAGCAGATCCTTGTCGAGTTGCGGGATGTGCGGGAGCACCTCAGGGAGCTGGACGTGACACTGCCATCGGCGCGCAAGATCCGCGCGGTGAAGCTGCAGCAGATCAGCGGCTTCGCGGGAAACGAAGCGGCTCGCTCCATCAGTGTGACGCGTGCGCGCGATGGCGCGGCCACGGTCTTCCAGGCAACTGAGACGACATCGTTGGAGCCCGGCGACGTCATAGATGTCAAAAGACTGCTTCCCCCTGAACTGACGTACCAGGGACCCTCAGCCTCGGAGTCCGGTCTGCGACCTTCTCAAACGGGAGAAGCGGGGCCTGAGAGGCCGGTCGCTTCGGCTTCGCGGTAGTAGCTGGTGCGGGATAGCCGCGGTCGCGGCTGCCCGGAAGAATAGTGGCGTCGGCCATGGGGATAAGGGGTAAGTCCAAATGACCATGATCTGTGCTTCAAGGCTGAGTTACTTGAGCGACCATGGTCGCTTGCTGCCCGCAGGCGGCGACTCGCACCGCTCAACTGGATCGCATTTCTGGCCGCGAGGGCCCGAGGACCAAGGCCGGGTCGACGGCCGACGGTCCCGACCGCATTTCGATCACGAGCTATTTCTTGCAATCCAGTTTAGGCAGTTATCATGACCGCGACGAGCGTCGCAGATCAAGCATTGAACCGATTCGTAGTTTCGATTGCCTGCGCCGTCTATCTTGTCGGCTATGCGGGCTATTGCTTTGCCGAGAGCCTAGGTTCGCTTCGGTACGTCGTTTATGCCGTGCCGCCAATCCTCGTTGCATCCCTCATGCTCCAGCGCACCCCGACAAGCAACAAGGCCGCCATGGTCTTCTTTCTTACGTACCTGTCATTGGCTCCCCTGGGATATTTGATTGGCGTCAAAGATACTGATTTCTTCTTCAATAATTTTATAATTATGGTTTTGATTATTGTCAGCTTTGTTCCGACGATTAATGTTGGCGTCGAGCACATCCGTTTCGTTTTTCTGTGTTCCGTGGTTTACTTTGTCTTGGCCTATTCGCTCACAGAGCACGGAGGAGTTCGCCTCTTCCAAATATTGGAAAGTGGTACTGGTTCAGGTCTCGAAGACGGCTATGACAATCACCAAGGGGGTCTTCTTGGTCCTATATATGCGGTTTTTTTGTACGCTATTGGCGCCAAGATCCAGTTCCTCCTAGCTCTCGTTATGAGCCTCTTGGGTGGAAAGCGTATAGGCGTCGTCGCCATTCTTGTCGGCCTGGCTTCTATCTTCTTGTTCCGGAAAGCCGCGGCGCTCAAAAAAAGGCGCAATCGCTTTATCTTCCTTTTGGCGACCCTGGGTGTCATCAATATAGCGGGATCAAATATGTTCTATCTCTCTCAATATACTTATGAGAGTCTAAGCATGAGCGTCCCGATTGAAGAAATCATGCTGGGTCGGTACGTGATCGGCTCCGAGATGGCCCGCGTGATCGACAGCAGGTCTGCGGTCGAGTCGCTTATTGGATTCGGTCCGGGCGGCGCCGACGCTCTGGCAACGCTCGTATCGTCGGGAACTCTCAAAGAGCCACACAATGATTGGTTAAAAATACATTACGATTATGGGATTTTGGGATCTATCGCCATAACCGTGTTCATCGCCCTTGTTTTTTCGACCTCCGCGACCGGGGCCGTAATCGCGATCGCGAGCGCGATTTTAATGACGACGGACAACGTCGTCATGTACTTTTTTTATCAGTTCCCGATCGTCCTGATGGTCGGCTATTCCGCGCTGAGGGAATCCCGTGTGCAGGGGACGGCATAGCGTTCAAGTCGCTGAAGTGGAAACTCTGCTGCTCCAGGAGCCCTGCGCCGTCCTACCTGTCCTTGCTTCGGGATTTTTCTGAAGGTTCGTCGCGATGATAGCAAGGCTAATAATCCTCGGAGGCATTCTACTGACGTCGCTTCCCGGCTGGTCGGCAGAACCGCTGGCTGACATCTACGTGTCCACCGCCGGAAACGATAGCTGGTCGGGGCGTCTCGCGGAACCCGTGGCGGACGGCATGGACGGACCGGTGGCGACGCTGGAGCAAGCCAGACTGCAGGTTGCGCAACTGCGCCGGCGACAGCCCGGACGCGATCGGCCGGTTTTGGTCTCCATTCGCGGCGGCGTCTACTATCTCGATCAGCCGCTCAGGTTCGGGCCGGAGGACTCCGGCACGGAAAGATCGCCGACAATCTATAAGGCGTTTGGTGACGAGCGGCCGGTGCTGAGCGGCGGCGTTCGGATCACCCATTGGCAAGTCACCGCCGAAGGGCGTTGGCAAACAACGCTGGATGATGTGCAGGCCGGAAAATGGTCGTTCGCCCAGCTGTTCGTCAACGATCAGCGGCGCTATCGTCCACGCCTACCCAAGCAGGGTTACTACTATATTGCCGAGCAACTCGGCCAGCGCGAATTCGGCTTCGCGGCTGACGAGATCCGCGCCGATTGGGCCAATCTAAGTGACGTGGAGGTTATGTCGTTTCACGACTGGGCGGCGTCACGTATGCGGATCGGCTCAGTGGCCCCCGCGCAACACCGCGTGGTGTTCACCGGCCAGAGTTGGGAAATGTTTGCCAAGGGGCATCGCTACCTGGTGGACAACGTGCGCGAGGCGCTGAGCGAACCCGGCCAGTGGTATCTGGACCGGCCGCTCGGCCGATTGACTTACATTCCGAAAGCCGGTGAGCAACCGGACCAAGCCGAGGTGATCGCACCGCGGGTCGAACAGGTGCTGGTGTTGCAGGGTGACCTTGCCAGCAAGCGTTGGGTCCAGCACGTCCAGTTCAGTGGCCTGACCTTCGCCCACACCAACTGGACCATGCCCCCCGCCGGCCAGGCCTTCCCCCAGGCCGAAATAGGCCTCAACGCGGCGATCGTCGCGATCGCCGCTCGGCAGATCGTGTTCGAACGCTGCGCCGTGCGGCATGTCGGCGGCTATGGCATGGCCTTCGGTTCTGGGTCACAGAACAATCGTGTGGAGAGCTGTGAGCTAGTCGACCTGGCGGGCGGCGGCGTGAAGATCGGACACGCGGGGTTTGGGACCTGGGATCAGATCAAACAAATATCGGACGATCCCGAAATGCACGTATCCCACCACGTAATCCGGAACTGTCTTGTCGCGCACGGCGGACGCCTGCACCCGGGAGCAGTGGGAGTCTGGATCGGACAGTCTTCGTACAACACGATCGAGCACAATGACATCTTCGATTTCTACCAGACCGGAATTTCCGTCGGTTGGACCTGGGGCTACGGCCCTAGTGACGCCCATCACAACGATATTGGCTTCAATCACGTGTACACTATCGGCCAGCTCGTGACGTCGGATATGGGGGGGATCTACACGCTTGGCGTTCAGTCCGGCACCGTTGTGCACGACAACCATGTCCATGACATCCAGTCGTTGGACTATGGAGGCTGGGGTCTGTACGCCGATGAAGGTTCGACCGACATCGTGATGGAAAGAAACCTCGTGCACCACACGAAAACCGGTGGCTTCTTCCAGCACTTTGGTAAGGAGAACCGCATCCGGAACAACATTTTTGCCTTCGGGACTCAGTTCCAGCTGGAAGGGACCAGACCCGAATCGCACGTGTCATTCCATTTCGAACGCAACATCGTCTTCTGGGATAATGACAGCCCGTTGATGGGCGGGTGCCATTCGGCTTCGGTACCGTGCGAGATCAACTTTAAACTGGACCACAACGTGTATTGGAACGCCGCTGGCAAGCTGCCTGTGTTTCCGGGCAATCTCAACCTGGATCAGTGGCGGGAGAGGGACCAAGACAGGCACTCACTTGTCGCCAATCCGCTCTTTGCGGATGCCAAGAACGGCAACTTCCAATTGCAACCGGCTTCGCCGGCGCTGGAGGTCGGCTTCCGGCCCTTTGATGCGATGAAGGCGGGCCGGCAAGGGCCTCCCTTGCTGACCAAGGACTTGCCGACTGTGCCTCCGGCATTCCCATAAGAACATATCGTTTTCACGGTCTAGTCGGCACGCCAGAGCCCGGGCCAAACCGGATTACTCCATCGTTGCGTTATTCAATTGGCGTCGATCCCGAGTATCGTGAGGCGCGAGGCGCTGAAGAGAGATGCTTTTTGGGAAGCGATTGCGATGTGAAACAAGCCGACGATTTTGGTGACCGGCACGGGCGGATTTATTGATAGGGCGTGCGCGGCCGCAACGGTGACAATTCGCGGCTAAGAATCGTCCTCGGCTGGGAGCCCAAGACGCCGCTATCTATCGGGTCAACTGCATCAGCCTGTGGAGACCGCGGCCGGACGGGCCGGAAGTCGCGTTGGCCAATCAAACAGGATGCGTTCACGCGAACATGTGTCGCGGAGACACTGAGAACCGGGAAGAGGGCGAGAATGACAGATGCGGGCGCGATTCTTCCGCGGAGCGAAACGCCGAAGAGCCGCTATCCTGGCCGGCGTAGGGGTGATGCGGGAGATGCGGGATTTGCCGATCGATTTCGAAAGCCCATTGTCGCCGCGACGTTGATGTTTGGCGATGTCGTTGCCGCCATTGCCGCCATTTCACTCAGTCGAGCGTTGATCGGGATGACCGGCGCGCAACCGCCGAGCCCCAACCACCTCCTGATAGCATTGCTCATTTTGACGTTTTTCTGCGTTCGCCTCTACACCGGATGTGGGCCTAGCCCCTATGAGCGATTTCGGCTTCGTACAATCGGTATTGTGGGTTTCGTGGCGATCGAATTACTGATCGGAGCCCCGAATGGCCAGTTGGGCCTGCTTCTTGTGACCGGATTTAGCGACGCGCTCCACCTGGTGATCTTCGGTCACTACGTTGAGGCGATGATGCGGACTCTATTGATCCATCTCGACCTGTGGGGCGCTTCGGTTGTCCTAGTCGGCTGTGGTGACAACAGCCGAAAATTGGCGCAGTTGCTGGCGCATCAGCCCTCCCTCGGGTTGAGACCGATCGGATTCATCGAGACTTCTCGTGACCGAGATTTGCGTGACGCGGCACTTCCGTTGCCGCTGATCGGAGCGATAGCGGATCTGGGCCGAATCGGTCCTCATGTCGAATTCGCAATTTTCGACTCCGCGGATGAACTCTCCGCGCTGACATCCACCCCGCAGGCATGGATGTCGTCTTGCCGCCTCTTGCTGGTCGAGGATGTGCACGATTTGCAGAGCTTGTGGTTGCGTACGCGGATGCTCGGCGGGGCAATCGCAATTGAGATCAGGCGCGACCTCTGTTTGCGACACAATCAGGTGCTTAAGCGCGCCATCGATATTGTCTTCGCGATCCCCATTGCGCTGCTGGTATGTCCGATCACCGCCGTTCTTGCGGTTGCCATTAAGCTCGTCGATCCGGGCCCCGCGTTCTACGTTCAGGAGCGTGTCGGGCGCAACTCGACGAAATTGCGGGTTTTGAAGCTTCGCACGATGTATGCTGACGCCGAGCAACGGTTGGAGGAACATCTGTGCCGCGATCCGCAGGCGCGGGCGGAATGGCAGCGCTTTTTCAAGCTCGCCTACGACCCTCGGGTGCTGCCGATCATCGGAAACTTCATGCGGCACACCAGCCTCGACGAGCTGCCGCAGCTCTGGAACGTAATCCGTGGCGATATGAGTCTCGTCGGTCCGCGGCCTTTTCCCGCGTATCATATGAACGGCTTTGATTACGAGTTTCGCGTCATTCGTGTCAGCGTTCCGCCTGGCATCACCGGCATGTGGCAGGTCTCATCGCGGAGCAACGGCGACTTGCAGGTTCAGAAGGCGCAAGATCTCTTCTATATTCGAAACTGGTCCATGTGGCTCGACGTTTACATCCTGTTGCAGACAGTGATTGTTGTTCTGAACGGCAGAGGCGCCAAGTGAATTCGCTGGGATTGGGAGAATCGATCATCGCCGTGCGCCTAGCAATTGCGTATTTTCATCGGGGCGTAAACAATGAACATGGCACCATGGTCGTGGACTGTGGGGCGCGCGGCTAATGTCGTTAGCCCTGCGCCGCGTGACGTGACCTGTGGTGCGCCGCGCTTTCGGCCGATCCCGGTGCACTGCTGTCCCACACGCCTGAATGGATCGACATGATATGCGCGGTGGATGGATGGATGGACGGACGCGAGCCGCCTCTACGTGGGGCCATCGGGGCGCCACGTCGTCCTGCCGATGGTCGCGAAGCGTATATGTAACCTTAATATCATCGAGGAGTCTCTCCCACAGGGATGGGGGGTCGGGGGGCTTGTCATCCCGGCATCCGCACTTTGCTGGTCGAGAAAACCGACCGTCTTTATCGTAACCTTGAGGATTGGGTGCTCCTCGACGAGCTTAACATCGAAATCCACCTCGTGAAGGAAGGTGTTGTTCTCTCGCAAGATTCAAAATCGTCCGAGAAATTCTTCCACGGCATCAAGGTTCTGATTGGCAAAGAATTACATCGACAATCTTCCGGAAGAAGCTCGCAAAGGCCAGCAAGAGAAAGCCGAGCAGGGCATCTGGCCGACCAAGGCTCCGCTCGGCTATCTCAACGTACCGGGCGCGGACGGCAAGCGCATTATCGCGCCCGATCCCGCCGTCGCATCCATCATCACCAAGATGTTCGAATGGTACGCGCCGGGCGTCCTCTCGCTAGAGGAAATTGCCGACAAGGCTCACGCGGCGGGCCTTTCGTATCGGCGGACGAGTGCCGCCGTTCCCGTGAGCGCCGTGCATACCATCCCACACAATCGCATCTATACTGGTGAGTTTGTCTCGAAAGGCCGCATCTTTAAGGGACGCCACACGCCTTTGATCTCTTTGGACCTGTTCGAGCGGGTTCAGGATGCGCTTAACAGCCGCCAGAGGAAGAAGCTCCGCCGTGTGAAGAATGACTTTGCGTTCTCGACGCTCGTGCGCTGCGGCCATTGTGGCTGCGCCCTGACCGGAGACATCAAGAAAGGCCGCTACATCTACTATCGCCGCACGGGCTACAAAGGGCGCTGTCCGGAGCCCTATCTCCCCGGAAGCCGTTCTGTCTAGGAAGTTCTCGGAATTGTTGCGCCAACTCGACATTGGCGAGCCCGCTCTTCAGTTCGTCTCGGAAGGCCTTAAGTCCAGCCATGTGGATCAAGCCAAGGAGCACGTGGAAGCGATCAAGGGGTTGCAGGCAGAATACGACCGAATCCAGTCGCGCATTCAGGACGTCGATAAGCTGGACGCAAAAGTGGACCCCGGCATGTTCGAGCGCCTGTCTGCCGACTGGCGCAAGCAGCAGGACCGGTGCTTGCGCGAGATCGAGCGCCGCTAATCAGCCGATCAGCACTACCTTGAGGAAGGTGTCACCGTCCTTGAGATGGCGAGGAACGCCCAACGCCTGTTCGATAGCGAGGAACCGATGCAGAGGCGGCGGCTCCTCAATTTCGTGGTTTCGAACTCCACATGGGCGAATGGAGAGCTGAATGCTGACTTACGCGAACCATTTGGATTTATTGCTGAAATGGCCAAGTTTACTTCCGGCGGCAGTTCATCAAACGGGGCAAACTTCGCCGATCGTGCTGGTTGGCTGGGGAACTAGGATTCGAACCTAGACAAACAGAGTCAGAGTCTGTTGTGCTACCGTTACACCATTCCCCACCGAAGCGACTGATTTGACAGCACTTTTTTCGGAAGTTTTCCAAGATCGCCAAGGAGTTTTCCAAATCGGGCGTCTGGCAGCGGTGATATAGCCGTCCAAACGTTCGCGGTCTAGTCCTCCTTCGAGACCAGCCGAAGCCGCTTTTGCCCTTGGGCCGCGACCTGCATCTGATCCTTCAAGCGCATGTAGTGCTCGACGTTCTGCCTGGACATGCCGATGTCGTTGGCGATCTGGTCGACCTCGTAGGCTTGCTCGGCGCGCGCCAGGATGCCGGTGCCGCGCAGGCCGTGGATGGTCGGATGGTCAGCGTCGTCGGGCTCTATGTCCCAATCGTACTTCTTGACTTGGGCGGCGACCCATTCTTTCCAGCGGCGACATATCTCCCGGCCTTCCGGGGTGTCGGCAAGCCAGCGACCCCAACGCGCGCGCAGGCCGTGAGCGGCGTATTGCGCGCCCTTCGGCGAATAAAGGTAGAGGTCTTCGCGGAAGCGATCGATCGGCTTCAGCCAGCGTGAATTCGTGAAGGTCACCGGCGTCTCGGCCCACTGGTCGATCTCGAGCGCGTCGGCGGCCGCGAGGGGAATGTGAAAGGACCTGCGGCGCGTTCTGGTCTTGAGCGGGCGACACCAGAGGCCGTTGTGGTCGCGGTGCTCGGGCCCCATCCTGATGAGATCGCTGCCGCGCTGGCAGGTCATCACGCCGAGCCGCATCATACGGACCAGATCCGGCCAAGCGTGCGTTCGGACATAGTCGATCACCCATGACGGCCACGGCACATGCCCGCGGTCTGGGATGTCGAAGTCTCTCACCTTGTCGAACGGATTGAATTTGGCGAGGTCCAGCGGAATCGCCCAATCCCAGATAGTGCGGCCGACCGACAGCATCTGGTTTGCCATCACCGCGGTTTCTTTCATTGCGTCGCGTGCGGTCTGGACCGTGATCGGCGCCAGGTCGCGAACCGCCACCATGCCCCAAGTATCGTGCGCCTCGAAGCGGCGCATGTGCACTTCGTAATTAGTTTGTGTGCCTTCGGAGAGCCGTTTGAATTCGTCGCTTGCGCGGTATCGGGTGATGAGATCGCCGATCGAGCCGGCCGGATAGCTGGTAGGAGTCGAGTTCCGGCGCCGCTCGACTTCGGCGAAAAACCGTGCCGGGTGCTTGACCGCATCGGGCAATTTGATCCGCTCGCCCTCGCGGTCGGTGTTTCGTCCGGGATTCCAATAATAGTAGGTGTAGACCTTTCCGCTTTTTTTGCGGATGGTTTTGGTCTCTACCCCTTCAGGCAGCGCCACGCCGGTTTCCCTTTTTCTGGCCAAATCTCAACGCTCCACGCATGGCCGCATCGGTGGTGTCCGATGCCGTGCGGCCGGAGAGTTTACGGTCTACGTCTTCCCAGCGCCAGCGGGGAGTGCCCGAAGGGAACGTGTCGCACGGTGGGGCAGGCGGCCTTCCTTCACCCATTGATCCCATGTATCTGTCGAAATTAGCAATTCGGCCGCGCCGGTCTCCCGGTCGACATAGGACGGGGTTCGATCGCCGCGAAGCAGAGTCTCAGACTTTCGAACCGTCATTGTCGCCGCACCCGTGATGCTTCATGTCGCACCTGATTTCGAAAACCGAGATCCGGAATCTCACACGCTCAACTTCGAGAAAATAGGTCAATGTTCGGGGTTCGCCCCATGGGTCACCTCCTGGCCTTTCGCGACGTGAACTTCCGTCCTCCACCAACCTGTGCACCTCTTAGTTCGTTCAATCACGGCGCCAAGCATTCACCCCTCTGAAAGGAGGGAAGACTTGGAGGTGTCATGAGATGGTTGGAATGGCGACAGATCCCTTTCGTCCAATAAGATCGAAAGAGATGACGACGATCATTTTTCGTTGACTTGAGTTCGATCGGCGGCCTTCGGCGGTAAGTAGTTCGCAAATTTCGCTAAATTGGTCACGCTGGCGGGCCGCGAATCGACGATGATGATGAGCACAATGCGTACACTGCCGCTCTGCAAGCGCCCGGCCGACGCCCGGATGCCCTCGCGGCCCAGAAAGCGCAGGGCGTGAAGTTGGGCGGCCTCAACGCGAAGGGCATTGCCAACCGACAGGAGGCGCTGGAACGGGCCGAGCAACTGCGCCCGGAGTTCGCCGAGCTCGCCGGCATGTCGCATCGGCAGATGGCTGTCCGAGCTGAATGCCAAGAAGATCCCAACGCTGGCGGGCGGACAATGGCACGCCGAGACGGTCAAGCGGGTGTTGTCGCGCCTCGCATAGGCGGGCAGGCTTAAGGCAGCGACTTCCTCAGGTCGACGATTGATGCATCCGCCTGAGCCGGGGTGCCGCTTCGCAGAAGGATCGCGCCCAGCGATCCGATAATGGCGAGAACGAGCACGACGACGGCTATCGTAAGATGCCGTTTTGACGCCGATGATGATTCGTAAACAGACACAGGCCAGCGAAACGACACGTGCGTTGATCCTCCTGAGAGTACCCCGCAGATGCCCTCCACGAGTCGCAGGGCCGTTCGGTGGCGCGGCGGCGACCATCTGACGGCATCATGGTGGCGTTACGGCTGCTGACGCGGCCGGCGCCACGGTGGGCGCGTTTTGAGCGGGGGCGCCCCTCGAAACCCCAGCGGTAGTCAAACCGCTTCCCCGTGGCCCCGCGCCGCGATGGCGGTCACGGCAGATCGCTGACCACGCGCTCTAAAACAGCCGCGTCGCAGGTCGGCACAGTAGTTCCCATGTCGAATTGTCTCCGACCCGCTCATGCAGAAACGTCACGCTCGCCGCTCCGGTCACCCTATCGACTGAGCCGTCGACCGTGACAGGCTTCAGCTTAGTGCCGGCATAGCTCATCGCCTGGGTTCCGTGGAACACCATCGTGCTGTCGGCCCTCTCGAATGGGATGTGGTACGATTCGAAACTGACGGTCCGCTCCGCGAAATTAACGATCATTCCGAGATTCGTGACCGGGTCGGGCTTGGTATCGTCGCCGGCCGTCATCAGCTTGCTAGTCCCGTTGCATGACAGCGTGATCGAGGTCGGCTGCTGAGCTCCTACCGCCGCTATGGGCAATGCTACCATCAGAACCACATAGGAAGGCCTCATTGTTTTCCCTCGGTCGCCGACCTCGCCGCAGAACGCCTCGCAACGGCGCGTAGGCGAGGCAATGATCTTGCCGGCTAGGTCTGGCAAGGCGGCGTAGTCTCGCATGGTGGCCGCCTGACGCGGCCGGCGCGACGGGGGACGCGCTAAATCACGTAGGGGGTTCTTCGGCCCGCTGCCTGGCGAGCCGTTTCCCGTGCTTCGCGGCACCTCATTTCGCCGTTTGAACGACCCCACGGCAACCGCCGGACCATTGCTGTCGCGCCAGAGGACTTTGCGCTAGATCATGGTCGCCTTCGTAAGTGGGCGCATACTGACTGATGGCCCATTTCATTTTCGGGTGCCCTGCGACCGGATTAAACGTCCAGCACCAACTGGACGATGATGAAGACGTGCCCGAAACGAGTTTGAAGCAGTCATCTGTCCGGCTTGCACCAAAGTGCACCTAACAAATCGGAAGACCCGGAAGTTGTTGGGTCAGCCCGACGCGTAAGGCGGCGCTGACGATCTCACCGGCCGTTTGCCGCGCGGCGGTGGCCAGACCGACCCACTAATTCGGGTGGGTCATTTGCGTCCACTTAGCGCCCAGAGTGAACAGGCCGCCGCAAGCGCAATTACTGCGCCTGCAACGGCGGTAACGGCAGCGATCTCTTGCATGTCCTATAATCCGTCCGTTTCCCAGCCCGGGAAGGTGCCGCACATATCGGCACGATCCTGATGTAGTTCGCAGGCCGGCCGATCCCATTAAATTCGGTTTTAGTTCGATGGTGATGACGTCTTCGGCTCGTTCGCATGGGACCATTTGAGTTTTGAGGTACGGTTTTCGAACGACTGTTGCCGTCGCGCAACGTTTTTAACTCGAGCTCGCAATGAAGTCGCTTTGTTGCGTTCCCGACTATCCAGGAGCAACTTTCCTTTTGGTGATTCACGCGCATCATGTGTGAATGCAATGTATTCGCCCCAACTTCTCCGCCGGTCGCGCGACAAGTCGCAGCCGTATCAGCAATGGCTCGTGGCTGCTTCCTGGTGTTGATGGTCGAAGCGCCACAGCGCGCCGATTCCGCGACATCTGTGCCGCCTATGAGGCTGAGGCGGGCGGCAACGTCACCGAGGTAGAACGCGATCTGATCCGCCAGGCGGCAGGTCTTACGCTTCGCGCCGAGCAGCTGCAGGGGGCAATCGTCGCGGTGAAGCTGTCGACAACGACGAACTGATCCGTCTCTCCAGCACCGCCAAGCGCTTGCTCGAGGCGATCCGCGCCAAGGCGGCGAAGAACAAGCCGGCGGCAGTCACGCCGCTCGAATACGCGGCCAAGCGCGTGGCAGAGAAGGCCGCTGGCGCGCCGGACGGTGACGCGGCATGAACGCACCGGCCCTCAGCATCATCGATACCCTTGACGATCACGCGCTCATTGCGCCGTGGTTTGTTGGTCCATCCTGGAACGCCTGGCGCGTGATCCTGAAAGCCGCGTTCGCCATCCCGCTCGACGACCGCGAGATGGAGACATTTCACGCGCTGGCGGGCGACCGTGCGCCGCCGGAACGCCAGGTAAAGGAGCTGTGGGTCATCGCCGGCCGCAGGGCGGGCTTCGGTCACGCTGACCGGTTGCGGCCCGGCGAACGGGCGCTGGTCCTGAACCTCGCCACCGACCGCGACCAAGCCAAGATTTGCCTGAATTACGTCCGGCTGCAACTGCGGCGCGCCGGCGAAGCGCAAGAGTATGGTCGTTGCGGAGGTTTTCGCAAACGCCCCACAGTTTATTCGCCTTCCTCCCTTTTTTGCCGCTCGCGCTCGTGAAGGCGCTCCACGATCGCCGTGCGCCCTGGTATTAGCGCGGCCTCATCCGAAAACCGCTGCGCAAGATCGGAGTTATACTGTTGAACGACGTCGAGCACCGCTTCCTTGGCGAGCCTGCGATGGTACTCGGCAAGTAACCTGTGCATCGCTGCGAGCTGTTCATCTGTCATTGGCGTCCCGCCTTGGCCGCAATACCAGGCTACAACAGCCTACTGGTCCCGCGCCTGTTTGCGGCGTCCCAATGCCGCTTGGATATGACCTTCGCATGCGCCCACTATGGACGCGCGGCGCGGCCGTGGATGCGTTCCGAGCCGTCTAAAACGCGCCGGCGCGGGCCTATTCAGGCAGCTTTCTGCCCGTAGCCTGGAGTATCGGCGTGTCGTCCGGGAGTTCGAGGCGTTGGATTGAGCAACTTCAGTCCCGCGTCGCTACCGGACGCTGTGAGACATTGACCGAAGCATGCTGCCCAATCCGTCCGAGAGGACGCCGTTATTGTAATTGGCGTCCCAAAAATAAACGACGCCGAGGACGATCAGAAAAGCCAGGAGCATTCGCATGTCACTTCCCTGGGCGGGCGACCATTCCATCATCTATCAGGCTTCATCTTCCGCCGACCAATGTTCGAGGTTCTGGGGTAGGGCACTCGTCCTGATAAATTACGCGCATGATGCCGATGCGCGCGAAAACGCTTGGTGGTCAATCCAGCGCGCGACCGGCTGCAGCCGTGCCACGATCGCGGAGATTGCCAAGCGCCTTAAGGATGCCGCCTGAAGGCCAATGTCCCAAGCGGGTTTGATTATTGGGTAATGCGTCCGATGCTCTCGCGCACGATGAAGGCGGCTTGGGGAAGGGCAAGGGTGACAGCATCGCCAGCCGACGCCGCCAGGGCTGCGTTAACATCGATAGCTTCCCTTCAAGCAAGGCCGCCCTCTCCACAGTTGCCATAGTTTGAGCGCTGGCCTTGAGCAGTTCGGCCAAGAGCTTGTTCGTCCGCTCGCACTCTCTTTCAAAGTCAGCCCGGTGGCCGCTGGCTATGGCCTCCATCTCGATCAGTTCGGCCTGCAACGTCTCAATTTTTCGGTTTAAGGCGGTGACCACCTGGTGACCGGCCTGTGCTTGCGGTCCACGGGAGACTGGGGAATGGCTGATTTCGGTGAGATCGATCTGTACCAACGTCTTGCCGTCGTTGGAGCGGGAACGCGGCAATCTTTGTCGCTTCACCAGCGCCCTTGCCGCTTCAGGGGAGATTTTGAGCCTTTCGCCTAGTTCGGCATACGTCAGCATCTCGACGGGCATGATGTCCACTCCCGTTTAGCCGGGCGGTCACCACCCGGACACGACAAACGATATCAACACCCAGTTAAGGGTTGGTTTACTACACCTGACACGGCCCAAGCTACCGGCTGATACCGCGGTGAGCAAAAACGGCTCCAGCCCGGGGGAAGCTGGAGCCGCACTTGGGATGTGCCGGGAGGGAGGAGTCCGGCACAATCTTGATATGTGCGATGGGCGGACGATTCCCATTATATTATGGTTTAGGAAACAGCTTCAGTTGGTGTGTGGCACAGCCATGACACCTCCGCGTGCGAAAGCCGCCGCGACGCCCCCAGCGCGCGCAGTCAGCCAACATCACGCGGCGAGGAGGGATTTTGTTCCCGCCCAAATGTCCAAAAGTGCACCTAACGGGATCCATCGCAACATGGAACCTGCTTAGAGTTCCGCTAACGGAACACCCCAGCCTCTAAACGTGCTCATGTCAAAGTTGGCTCAGTGCGCAACAGCTTGCCATTGAGGTGGAAACAGCGCAGCAGCGGTGGACGCGCAGACGCCCGCCGAAATAAAAATCCGCAGCGGTCCGGTGCAGGCGCTTAGTGGTTCAAGATGGCTATGACGGCACCGGCGAAGCCCAGCACCAACAGGCCCGAAGCTGTTACGGAGACCAAGTCAATTGACCAAGGGTGACCGGCTCCGCCGACCAGATCGCAATGTCCCGACCGGCTTTCGTCGCGATACGTGTGAATGCGCATAATCGTCCCCGCTAGTGGCTGAAGATTGTGAAGGCAGCGAACGCGACCGGCAACTCGACCAAGGCCGTGCCGATGGCCAACAGCCAAATCTCACGCTTTGTCTGGGTATCCATAATCGCCTAACGCTCAGAGGCACGGCCGGTTCCACACGGCGTCCGGCAGGCGTGGCGCCGGCTGCCGCGCGCCCGATGGCCAGGTCGGCCAGTTCAGCGCCGCCGACCTCTGACCCATCACGAACCCGTTCCTGAACAGTGACTTCGACTACCGGGTCATCACTTAAACGCTCGGATCGTGTCCGCCGGCGCCGCGGACATGGTCTGCGCGGCCTCGCATGCCCCCCATCGAGAGCGAGGCCGCGCCCGCCGGGGCAGCCCGTCCGGCCATGGCCACAAACAGCGGAAAATTCGTCTGCTACTACCGGGTCAGTAACGGCCGCCAGGGCAAATCCGGGCTGGGCCTCGGTGCCCAGCGGGCCGCGGTCGCCACCTATCTCAACGGCGGCGACTGGCAGATCCCCGCACAAATCGGTGGACACCCTGCGGGGCTATGTTCGGGATGCAGAGTTATTCAAGGATCATGCAGGTACCGGTTTGCTCTAAAGCGGGCTCTGTCAGATGCCGCGTTGGCAAGGTGCAGCGTCACTTCCTTGACGTCTAATCGAGCCAACCGAACTTTCGCTCGGGCCACGATGCCTGGACATTGTGCACGGACCGGTCCTGTGCCCGAGAATTTTGCTCTGCCCGGGCATTTTTCATAGGCCGGACGTGTACCCGTGCATTATGCATGCGCCGGACCTTAGCTCGGACCTTATGCTGGGACCGTACATGTTCGCGGGCATTTTTCACGGGTCGGACCTCGGCCCTTGCATCTTTCTCGGCCGCCCAAGCCTGAAATTGCTTCAACAAGGCTTCGGCTGGCGGCTGATTGATTTCGGTCTGGCTCCGATCGGCAGGCTCAATAGCGCCGGTAATTTCGTCGCGCGTCTCTTCCTCGGCCGCCCAAGCTTGGAATTGCTTCAACAAGGCTTCTGCTAGCGGCTGACTGATTTCGGTCTGGCTCTGATTAGGAGTTTTAAAAGCGGCAGCAATTTCGTCGCCCGTCGGCGCTTCGCTTGCTGTCGGCAACAAAGCCGGGGCGTGTGCGGTTGATTGAATTTTTGGCATCGACTGGGTGCCATCCTGAGGCGCCGATGTGCCGACCAGGGAAGCCGTGGCGCTCGCAAGCACGATTGGATTTTCCGCCGATAGAACTGCGAAGACGATCCCTGCGGTCGTTACGCCCAAAATACTCATCTTCATGATTTGTGACGCAGTAACCGCTCTGTCCCAAGCTTTCAAGATGCCCACCTGCTGGGGTTCTTCAGTATGAACGGAGAGACGGAGGGAAATAAGATCGTTCGTCGCCATCGGTGATGTCCCCACGCTAAACGCAACATCGAGCATCCTGGCATGAGCTTCTTAACGGGATCCTGCTCCCGAGGCCTAAATAGCGAGATCGTCGGCGCGATTTGGGAGAAATCTTGATTCCATTGGGTGAGACCGCACGATCTTTCGTTGGTTTTTGCGGCGCTTGTGGCCCGTGATCGTCGAGATGACAATTCAGTTTGGCCAGAAATCGGCGGAAACCCTGCGGTGCTCCAAGGATCATGCGGGAGCCGGCATGCTTTGAGCAAGCGCGCTACGCCAACGGTGCGTCCATCTTCAAAATGATGGACCAGTCTGGGCACAAGTCGATCGATACCCTGCGGGGCTATGTGCGCGATGCGGAGCTATTCAAGGATCACGCCGGGACCGGATTGCTTTGAGCGTTAGTGACCAAAGCACGAGCACATGAACGAAGCGATCGCATTCGTCGGCTCGCTGTCGGCTGGCAGTAGCGACACCGCATCGCTCGGATCGGCTTGGGGCTCGCAACCCGCGAGCCCCACTTGGCAACCTCAGGCCTTGTGATAGACGGCTTGCAGGCCATAGACCGGCGTCGGGATGCCCTCGTAGCGCGCCTTCAATTGCAGGGAAAGGAATTGCGAATAATGGCGCGACTGGTGCAGATTGCCGCCGTGGAACCATAGGCCTTCCTGCTGCGTCGGCTTCCATATGTTCCGCTGTTCACCTTCCCATGGGCCGGGGTCTTTTGTCGTGTTCGAGCCGAGACCCCAGACCTTGCCGACCTTGTCAGCCATTTCCTGACTGATGAGATCTGCGACCCAGCCATTCATAGAGCTGTAGCCGGTGGCGTAGACGATCACGTCAGCCGGCAATTCCTGGCCGTTGTCGAGTCTGACGCCGTTGGGCGTGATCTCTTCGACCTGCCCGCTGACGAGCTTGACCTTGCCTTCGATGATGAGCTGGGAGGCACCGACGTCGATGTAATAGCCCGAGCCGCGGCGCAAATACTTCATGAAGAGGCCGGAATCGTCGTCGCCGAAGTCGAGCCGGAAGCCGGCTTTCTCCAAACCGGCATAGAAATCGGCGTCGTCCTTGCGGATCTTATCGTAGACCGGCTTCTGGAACTGATGCATGATCTTGTAGGGTAGGGACGCGAAGATCAGATCTGCTTTCGCGGTGGTCATGCCGCCGCGAACGGCGCGCTCGGAATAGAGATCGCCGAGGCTTTCCATCAGCGAATCCGAGCGCACGATATGGGTCGTCGAGCGCTGCACCATCGTCACGTCGACGCCAGCCTCGTAGAGCGCGGCGCAGATGTCATGCGCGGAATTGTTCGAGCCGATGACGACGACCTTCTTGCCCTTGTAGCCGTCGGGACCGGGATGGCGCGAGGAATGATGCTGCTCCCCTTTGAAGGTTGCCATGCCCTTGAATTGGGGCATGTTCGGCTTGGCGGACATGCCGGTAGCGAACACAATCTGCTTGGGCCGCAGCGTAATCTCCTTGCCATCGCGCTCGACAACGACGGTCCATTCCTTTTTGGCGTCGTCCCAACTGGCGTGTTTGGCCGTGGTGTTCGTCCAGTAGTTCAGCTCCATGACCTTGGTGTACATCTCCAGCCAATCGCCGATCTTGTCCTTGGGCGAGAAGACAGGCCAGTTCCTGGGGAAATCGATGTAGGGCAGGTGATCGTACCAGACCGGATCGTGCAAGCAGAGCGACTTATAGCGGTTGCGCCAGGAATCACCCGCACGTGCGTTCCGTTCGACGATGATCGTGGGCACACCGAGTTGGCGTAGCCGTGCGCCGAGCGCGATGCCGCCCTGGCCACCGCCGATGATAAGCACGTAGGGCTGCGTCTCGAAGCCGAGCTTCTCGACTTCCTCGTCGCGCAATTCCTTCCAGGTTTTCGTGCCGGGGTTGACGCCGTGCTTGGCGCCGAGCGGTCGGGTGAAGCCGGCCTTTTCCTCATTGCCCTTCAGCTCGACGATCGTCGTCAGCAGCGTCCATATCTGGCCGTTCTGCAGGCGGATGAGTCCATATCCGCGAGCGACCTCGGTCTCGAACGAGATCCAGGACTCGGTCACGCCGCCAGCTTCGGTTGCAGTCTCACCCTCGGCGATTTTCCAGTTGCGCGGCTTCACGCGCGCGACGCAATGCGCGAGCATGTCGCGGACCTGATCGCGGCCTTCCATTGTCTTGATGTTCCAGGTGAACGCAACAAGGTCGCGCCAGTAGCATTCCGGAGCGAACATTTCCACGGCGGCGTCGAGATCGTCTGCCGCAAGCGCGGCTTCGAATTTGTCGAGAAAAACTTTGACGCGCGCGTTAAGCGTGGTGTCGAGCATCATTTCCTCCCGGGATCGTTTTCAATTTTTTTGCGCCGGTAGCGCAACCTTATCCTAATTATCGAACGAAACCAGACTTCCGTGGTCCGATTTCCCCGTCGGCCTCAGCAGCCTTGAGCGCTCGCCCACAACGACGCTGTCCCCCCGACGGTATAAAGAGTTCCATTTGCTGCGGTGCATGAGTTCGGGGGTGGCACCATCCGGGCCGCCCGCGCCAGTTCGGCGATGTCCGTTGTTTGGGAAAGACCAGAAGTTGTCGGCTGAGGGCCGAACCGGCGCGATTGACATACGTGCCGTACGCTCCCGCTGATAGAGAAATCGACAGCGGTTATCGGTCAAGTCTTAGAAGAGAAAATCGTCTGAATAACATCTTCGCTGATGGGCGATAGATCGCGCGCGGACAGGGGCGGCAGCATCGCGCGCAAACTCTCTGGACGAAGCAGAGTTAGTCCATGATGTACCGAGGGTGCCCGTTGGGCCGCCTCAAGACTCTCTCATCCGATAGTTTCGTGATTTCTCGCGAGACGGTCTCAACCGTAACGCCGACATCTGTCCGGCTCATCGGTAGTTCTATTCCCCGTTAACACCGATGCGATTGTTCATCTGTAGTAAGAAAGCGGCCACCCGTTCCCTTGCCGTAAGTTGCCCAAGCAGGATGCGGTGATCCTCTGCGTGCAGGAGGTCACGCTCCGCGATGCTCCGAACGCCGCGCGAACGACAATTTCGACGACGCTTTCCGGAGAAGCGCCTCTCGTTTCACCCGACGGACTGTTGTTGCCTCGACGATTGCCTCCGCGCTCCAGCGATAGCGCATCGAGGGGTCTAGTCCGAAGACGTCTCCGGGAAAATAGATAGAATGCGCCAATCTGACGCCGTCCGTTGGTGAGCTTGCTTGAAATGCAGATCGCACCGTTGACAACCTGATAGCAATAGGTTGCGGCCTTCTTGGCCGTAGATTTCCTCGTCTTTCTTGTAGGAATAGGTGCTTTTCAAGATTGTGCTCTTTTGGCGTCCGAGACGCCAAAGTTCCTCCATTGCTTGAGCTAGATCAAGATGGGAAGGCTACCGCTTTAGTTGTTCCCCATACTAACCGGCCACTGCCCGATCAGGATCGGGCATCGCGGACTCAACCCCACAGCAATGCCGCAGCGAGCAACACAACGCACAGCAGCGCCAATACCACCCAGATTTTCGTAACGCTCACCGCAGCCATGGGGGTCGGCTCCGTGTTGGTTTGGAGACGGAAGAAAGAGGGAACCAACGGCTGTCTCCCGTCGCTAACTAACCAAGGGATCGCCGAGGGACCATCACGGCACCGGCTGACGGGGTTTCTATAACGCGCTACTCGCCGTCCTTCGCGCCGAAGGGAAATACGCTTGCGGAACCATCGCCGCTTTGATGGAGAAAGCGGCCGATCTCAAATTGCAAGTGGACGAATCCGGTGGTGCGCGACCGGACATGACACCTCAAGCGCCGGACGTTGAGCTGCCGACTGCGAAGTGAATGGTAAGGCCGCCTCAGTTGGCGGCCTCTTTCAGACTAAATCTGGGACTTAGCACAAGCGGCACGCTCCCCAGGATCCGCAGCACGCGCCACCCGCGCAGGCCACCCAGCCGGCGCAGGCACCGAACCAGATGCCACCGAACCCGCAGCCGCCGCAACCACGGCAGCCGCCGCAACCTCGGCAGCCAACAAACCCGCCACCGCCGCAACCACGGAAGCCGCCGCACCCGCCGCACCCGCCGCAACCTCGGCAGCCGCCGCAACCACCGCATCCGCGGGCCAGCTGCACGCCGCTGCCAACGTTTTCCCTATCGAAGACATAGAACGTGGCGAGACTGACGTCGGTCATTTCCTCTTCGCTAAGAACGAAGCGCTGATTGGGCGAGGTATTGTCAGATTGCGGGATACCGGCAGTGGGCATCGTGGATGCGGATGCATTACCCACCAACGAGAAACTCAGTCCGGCGGCACCCAGCACCTTCACGGCGGCGGCTTTGGTTCTGCGTTTCTGCTTCGAAGCTTGCTTGACCCGTGACATGGTCGCATCCTCCGTAAGTCCTTGTGAAATCGCTTGGCAAGCGTGCGCTCGGCGAAACCGGCGCGCAAGGGTCACTTTTGCTATAAAACGCGAAACATCTCATCGAGTTCCATTCATCTTCATGAGCGAGATCGACACATAACCGCTTTTGGTTGAGCAGATTCCCGCCATCTGTGGGCAGCAGCATGGACCTGTATGTCTCGGCATGGCACGAACCGGACCAGCCTGACCGGTCCGACGATGTCCGTTGATTGGGGAAGACCGGAAGTGTCTGCCAGACGGTCGAAACGCGCGATTGATCCGTCGCAGATTCTCTTCGGCCAGCTCGAATCAATGCTGCGCTACATACCCGCTCCGAACAGGACCGCTATTACTGACGCTCGATACTAACCATTGCCGTACCGGCGCTGATCATATCGAGTTCCCGCGCGGCAGCACGGCTCAAATCTATAATGCGACCACGGCCATACGGCCCGCGATCTACTATGCGCACTACAACCGTCTTGCCGTTACGATGATTAGTAACCAGCACCATCGTACCAAATGGCAATGTCTGGTGCGCTGCAGTAAGCCCGTTTGGGCCAGTGATCTCACCACTTGCGGTACGGCCGCCGCTGTAGAATGCGGCGCGGCCGGACTCGGCAAGTGCCGGGCAGACCGCTGCAGAAGCCAAAACAACAGCAAGGAAAAACTTGGAACTAATCATCAGGCCTGAACGCGGGATGATCGATTAAGTTCCAGGCTCAGCTGAGAGTTGCGGGCGTTGCTTTCGAGTATTGAGGTTCTGTGAGCCGCATCGGCGGCGGTCCTGACCGGCCGCAATGCGCCGACGCCGCCGAGCGTTGTCGTTCTGACCGCGTCGGTATTATGCTCGCCGCATCGCAACTCAAAATGATTTTGAATCGATCAATTTGCGGAAGTTATAACCTCCCGCGAGCGTCGCTCATGCAATCAGCACGGCACGACATGGCATGAGATCATGGAGGCCGGAAAATGCTTACGGCGGTCTCATCCGCATTTATTGGCATTTGGGTAGCTGTTCTCGATAATCAGAACCGATACATCTTACCCCTTCTCATTTCCGGCATCCTCATCCTCGCCGTCAGTTCCGCCATAGCGCAGGAACATCTCCATCCGCCGCAAGATCAGACCATCCATGAGCAGTTTTATTCCACCTGGATGATGCCAGACAATCGCAACTTGTCATGCTGCCGCAACGTTGACTGTTCGCCTGTGGCGCAGAGCCGTCATCCGCCGAGATATCGGAACGCCATGACGAACCCGGCCAGCTTTCGCTCTCGAAGCTCAACCGGAAGAACGTAGACGCCGGTCCTGGACAAATTCGATGATCGCAAACATAACGATTACGACGATGAGGACGACGACTGACGCCGCGGCGATGACCGGGCTGACTTGAAGGAGAATCCCGTCCCACATCTGCTTGGGCAATGTTGTCTTGATCCCGCCGCCGATGAAGAGCGCGACGGTCAATTCCTCGAAGGATTGCAGGAATCCGGTCACGAAGCCCACCGCCAGGCCGCTTGCGACGAGCGGAAGTGTGACGCGCCAGAAAATGCGCAGACGTCCTGCCCCGAGCGTCGAGGCGGCCGCATCAAGATTCCAGTCATATCCTTTGAAGGTCGCCAGCATCACCATGAACACGACCGGCATGGCAATGACGGTGTGGCCGATGATGATGCCGATGTCGCTCGCCACCAGCGATATCCGCGCGAACAGGTAGAACAGGGCGATCGCGATCACGATCGATGGAACCATCATCGGGGACAGGCACAGCAGGAACGCGACACTGCCAAGCCGGCTGCGCGTTCGTGCAACGCCGAGGGCCGCCATTGCCGCGATCAGCAACGTAATCGCGGCGGCGGCAAAGCCAATGCTGAAGGATCGGATCATCGCGCCGAGCCAGAGCGGCGAGGCGGCAAACTGCTCGAACCAGCGCGCACTCCAACTCGGCGGCGGGAACGATAGAAAGGTCGACCCGGTAAACGCCATCGGAACGAAGGCGATGATCGGAACCAGCAGCATTGCGATCATGGCCCAGGCATAGATGGAGAGGAGGGCGCCGCCGCGGAGGCCTCGAATGTTGCGGTTCCACACCTCTTCGACGCGCCCGCAGATCACCCCTAAGAGATTGACGATTGCAAGCCCCGCCCGGCGTACCAGGCCATCCGGCCGCGTCGGCCGTTCGCCGCCTGTGGTGGCGGACGACAGGCCGAAGATCCAGTCATAGGCGAAGCAGGTGGCTATCGTGGAGATCAGCAGGATCGTGGCCAGCGCGCTGCCGAGCTGCCAGTTCTGCAACTCATTGATCTGCAAGATGATGAGCTGCCCGATCATCGTATCCTTCGCGCCGCCCACCAGCGCAGGCGTGATGAAGAAGCCGAGCGAGGCGACCAGGACCAGAAGGCCGGCCGCCGCCACGCCGCGCATCGAGAGCTGGAAAAACACCTGCCAGAACGCTCGCGCGCTGTTGGCGCCCAGGGTCGATGCAGCCATCATGAGGCGGCGATCAATCTGGTTCATCACGGGCAGCATCGTCACGACCGCGAGCGGCAGCAAGGTGTGCACCATCGCAAACACGACGGTCGTGCGCCCGAAGAGCAACTGGTCGCCGCCCTTGACGCCGATCTCGGCCATGGTCTTTGCGATGATCCCGTTGCGTCCGAGCAGGACAAGCCAGGAGAAGTTCTTGATCAGTGCACTGGTCCAGAACGGCAGCAGCACGAACAGTGCGGCTATTCGCTGCTGCCGTGGCGGCTTGCGCGACAGCCAGTACGCCAGGGGATAGCCGAGCCCGACGCACAACGCGGTCGTCCAGAGCGCGACCGAGAAGGTCGTCGACAGCACGGCAAGATAGGGGCCTCCGTTCCAGATCCTGGCGAAGGCCGAGAAGCTCAACGCGCCCGTAATCCTGTCGAAGAAGCTAAGCGACAGCATCTGCGCCGTCGGCAGGATTAGAAACAGAGCCAGGAATGCGAGGCCGGGCAGGGCAAGCCACAACGGATCAAGCTTCAGCTTCCGACGCCTCGACCGTTCGGCCATTCCGAGGGAAGCAATCTCGGCCATCGGTCAGTGCCTCTGTTCGATCCGTTGCAACAATTGGACGTCGCCGGTTACGCGCGCTTCGCGACCGGCGATGCAGGTGTGGATGAGGCGTAGCGATTATCCGGACGCGACAGGCCCAGGTGCTCCCGCAGCGTGCGGCCTTCATAGTCTTGGCGGAAGACGCCGCGGCGCTGCAGCTCCGGCACCACCTTCTCGACGAAATCAGAGAGCGTGCTCGGCAGGGCGACGAACGAGATCATGAAACCATCGCAAGCGCCGGCCTCGATCCAGTGTTCCATGTGATCGGCGATCTGCTTGACGGTGCCGCAGAAGGTCGCCTTGTTGCGATTGTAGCGTTTCGCGATCTCGCGCAAGGTCAGACCCTCGCGGATCATCCCGGCGATCTCGTTGAAATAGGCCTGGTGGTGATTGGACGATGTCGGAACTCGATGTTTCGGCACTGGCTCATCCAGCGGCAGATCCGAGAGATCCGTTTCGAGGTCCATCCCCAGCCGCATCACGCCAACGTCGGGATGAATGAGATCCTGCCAGCTCTCGAGCTTGTCGCGGGCTTCCTGCTCGGTCTCGCCGATCACGACCGAAATGCCCGAGGCGATCTTCAGATCCTCCGGCCGACGGCCGAACTTGCCGATCCGCTCCTTCAGTTCGCGATAGAATGCCTTGGCGCCTTCGAGATTGCCGCTCGATCCGAACACCACTTCGGCGTATTCGGCCGCGAAATCCTTGCCGGTATCGGATGCGCCGGCCTGGATGATGACCGGCCGGCCTTGCGGCGACCGTTCGAGGTTGAGGGCGCCGTGCACGGTGAAATATTTGCCCTTGTGGTCGAGCAGGTGTTGCTTCTCGGGCAGGAAGCTCAGGCAGGTCGTCTTGTCGTAGACGAAAGCGCCGTCTTCCCACGTGTCCCACAACGCTTCGACGACATCGACGAATTCCTTTGCCTTGGCGTAGCGATCGGCATGCGGGGGCAAACGATCGAGCCCGAAATTGCGCGCCGCGTAGTCGTTGGCGGAGGTGACGACGTTCCAGGCGGCCCGGCCGTGTGAGATGTGATCCAGCGAGGCGAACTGCCGGGCGAGGTTATAGGGCTCGAAGAAGCTCGTGGAAGCGGTCGCACCGAGGCCGATACGAGTGGTGGCGCCGGCGATCGCCGACAGCAGGGTGATCGGCTCCAGCACGTTCATGAACAGGGGGGAGCGGCTCCAGACCTTGAGGTTCTCAGTCCGTGCCGCCGGGGTGTCGGCAATGAAGAAGAAGTCGAACTTGCCGCGTTCGGCCAGTTGCGCCATCTCGCGGTAATAGTCGATATCGGTCGAGGCGTGTGGCCGCGCCTCGTCCATCAGCCAGGACGCCGCGTGCGATCCATTGGCGTGAATCAATGCACCGATCACCATCTGCTTCTTGCTCATGATCATCTCTCGACCTTTGTTTGCATGCCCGCCTGACGCCGTTCGTCAGCGCTTTCCGCCCATCAAGAGCCATTCCTGGAAACGATCGGAGACCGCGGCGTAGTTCTTGCCCCAATAGGCGTAGTCGCGCACGGTGAGGCCGGCGAGATTTTCCGGAAGAGTCGGAAGCACCTTCGCGCGCTCCGGCGCAATGAATTTGTAGGCCTTCAGATTGCTCGGACCGTTCGCGACGACGGTCGAATAGGCCGCCTGCCGCTCGGCCTGCATGCAGAACTGCACGAACTGGCGGGCCTGCTTGAGCTTCGGCGTGCCGCGCGGGATCGACCAGCCGTCGATCGAATAGAGCCCCTTCCAGACGATGTTGACGGGAGCGCCGGCATCGATCGCGGCAAAGGCGCGCGCCGACCATGTATCGGCCATGTCGACTTCGCCGCTTTGCAGGATCTGGGTGTTCTGGGCGCCACTCGTCCACCACACCGCAACGTCCGAGCGAAGCTTGTCCAGTTTGGCGAAGGCGCGATCGATATCCAGCGGATAGAGATCCGTCGGTGCCACGCCGTCCGCCAGCAGTGCTGCTTCCATCACGCCCTTCGGACTGCGATACAGGCCGCGGCGCCCGGGAAACTTGGCGGTGTCCCAGAAGTCCGCCCATCCGGTCGGGGCATCCTTCTTGTAGACGTCGCTGCGATAGGCCATGACGATACCGTAGGCCGAAAAGCCGAACCAGTTCGGCAACAGCGCGCCCGGAATGAGCTCGTCATCCGGGCCTTTGGATATCTCAAGCGGCTCGAGATAGTTCTTGTCCGCGGTCAGCCGCGCCACGTCATCCGGCGTCACCATGCAGACGTCCCAGATCTTGCTGCCGGTGTCGACGACCAGCTTGAACTGGGTCACGGGATCGGATTCATGGGCGACGCCTTCGACGCGGATGCCGGTCGCCTTCTCGAAAGGATCATAGAAGGCGGTCCGCAGCGCTTGTCCCGGCGCGCCGCCGACGTCGGCGACCGTGATCTGCTCGGTCGCGCCAGCTCGTCCGCTCCAGACCGCCGGGAGTGCAACGCCCGATGCAGCCGCGCCGGCAGCCTTCAGAAGCTTGCGTCGCGTGATCGTGGTGATGGCAGACATTTATTGTTCTCCGTGATACAGGTGTCGGTTTTCGCAATCGAAAGCCGCGTGGCGGCGCTCGCAGGCCTTGCTCATGTGATCGCCGCGGCTGAGCCGCCCTCGAGCAGGCGGGCCTGTTGGCGGTCCCAGCGCAGGAAGACATTTTCGCCGATCGCAACCGGCGGCAAACCGGCGTCACGGCGTACGGTCAACACGGTGTCGCTGGGAAGCCGGACCAGAAGTCTCGTCTCCGAGCCTGCATAAATGCTCTCCTCGACGCGGCCGGACAGGAAGCCGTCATCATTCTTGCAGAGCAGGAGCTTTTCAGGGCGGACGACCAGTGCGGCCTGTTCGCCCACCGGCGCGGAGCAACCGTCGGGCAGCGGCAAGACGCCATCGGCAGTCTCGATGCGACCGCCTGCGGCGATGGTCCCGTAGATAAGGTTGGACGCACCGATGAAGTCGGCAACAAACGTGTTGGCGGGCCGCTCGTAGATGTCCTCAGGCTTGCCTAGCTGCTCGATCCGCCCGTCGTTCATCAGGCAGATGCGGTCGGCCAGCGCCAGCGCCTCCTCCTGGTCGTGCGTCACGAAGATGATGGTCGCGCCGGTCTCCCGGTGCAGCCGCTTGATCTCGATCCGCATGCTATCCCGCAGCTTCTTGTC
Source organism: Bradyrhizobium erythrophlei (assembly GCF_900129505.1). Classification (NCBI taxonomy): domain Bacteria; kingdom Pseudomonadati; phylum Pseudomonadota; class Alphaproteobacteria; order Hyphomicrobiales; family Nitrobacteraceae; genus Bradyrhizobium; species Bradyrhizobium erythrophlei. The sequence goes on from NZ_LT670818.1 coordinate 5,952,931, forward strand.
CAGCGCGGATAGCGACTCATCCATCAGGATCAGCGATGGCCGGTAAACGAAGCAGCGGGCAAGCGCCACGCGTTGCTGCTGGCCGCCTGACAGCTCCCGGGGGAAGCGGCTGGCGAACTCCGACAAGCCGACCATTGCGAGCGTCGCCTCGACCCTGCTCCGCACTTTGTCTGCCGGCGTTCCGCGCATCTGCAGGGGAAATGCGACATTCTCCCGCACGGTGAGATGAGGGAACAGCGCATAGTTTTGAAAGACAACGCCGATATCGCGCTTGTCGGCGGGATTGTCGGTCTCATCACGACCGTCGATGACAAGACGGCCGCTTGACGGCTCGACCAGCCCGCAGATGATCTGCAGCAGCGTCGTCTTCCCCGAGCCCGATGGGCCGAGAACGGCCAATAGCTCGCCGGCAACGACCTTCAATTCGAGCGGCTTGAGCACCATCGAGGTGCCGTAGGCCTTCGCGATGCCGCGGACATGCAGTTTGACCCGCGAGGACTGCTCCGCGGGCTCACCTGCCGGAGCCCGGTCGGATGCCACATCGTCGACCTCCGGACCGAAGTCATTACGCGCCAATCGCCACAACATCCGAAACGCATCGCTACGGCGGCTTCGAAGGGGTGGAAAGGCGCGGATCGCGTCCATTACAGGTCCTGTCGGGTCAACTTGCGCAAAGTAAGCCGTCCGGAGCCGCAATGTGTAAATTACGAAATCCGGGCCCTTTGCTTAGACGAGGCCTAATCGGCCGGAGTGCGGAATTATTGGGCAGTGATTGACTATGCATTGATCTTTGCGCCCGATGCGGCGGCACTTGCAGCTATAGTTTCACAGTAATCACCGGCCACGATTTTCCTATTTTACCCCTTGGAGCGGAGTCCGTAAATCTCAGCTGGCCCATTCGAGACGCCTTCAGATTCCTTGGAGCGACAGATGAACCACTCCACCGCAGCGCCGGATGAACAGCAACTCCGCATTGATCTCGCTGCGGCGTTCCGCATCGTCGCCAGGCTCGGCATGCACGAGGCTGTCGCGAACCACTTCAGCGCCGCCGTCTCGGCTGACGGCCGAAAATTCCTGATGAATCCGAAATGGCGCCATTTTTCCCGCATCAAGGCCAGCGACCTCGTGCTGTTCGATCTCGATGACGCGAGTGGTGTGAAGGACAGGCCCGATGTCGATCCGACTGCATGGGCGATCCATGGCCAGATGCACAAGCAACTGCCCCAGGCCCGGGTCGTGATGCATCTGCATCCGCCCTTCGCGACGACGATCGCGTCGCTGGCCGATCCGAGCGTCAGGCCGATCGATCAGAATACGGCGCGCTACTTCAACCGGCTCGCCATCGACGAAAGCTACGCCGGAATGGCCGACAGCGAGCAGGAGGGCGCCCGCCTGGCCCGGCTGCTCGGCAACAAGTCGCGGCTGATGATGGGGAATCACGGCGTGCTCGTCACCGCGAGCAGCATCGGCGAAGCCTTCGATGACATCTATACGCTTGAGCGCAGCTGTCAGATCCTGGTGCAGGCCTACGCAACCGGCCAGCCGCTCAAGGTTCTGCCCGACGAGGTCGCCGAAAACACCGCGCAGGATTGGGAGCGGATCACCGACTTCTCGATCGCTCATTTCGAGGAGATGAAGCGCATTCTTGATGCCGAAGATCCGTCCTACGCGCACTGAGCTGCGGCTGAGGCATGGACGCCTCGGAGCGCCGTGGTTCGGCTGCCGCTAAGCAGAGCGCCGGAAAGTTCTATTTTTTCTTTGCTTACCGACACGCGATAGTGCCAACCAGGCCACCGAGAAGACGAAACAGGAGCGGACATGATACGGACCGGTGAAGAATATAAGGCCTCCATTCGGGACAGTCGCGCCGTCTACATGAACGGTGAGAGGATCAAGGACGTCACCGCTCATCCATCGTTCCAGCCCCTGATCGATATTCGCGCCCGCATCTACGACCTCCAGCATGATCCGGCGACCCGTCACCTGATGACCTATCGGGAGGATGGCGAGGTTCATGCCATCAACAACAAGTTGCCGTTCAGTCAGCAGGACTGGTGGGACAAGCGCCGCGCGACCGACACGGTGCTGGAAGATATAGGCGGCGTGGTCACGCGCGTCGGCGACGAGACTGTCGGCGAAATGTGGTCGCTGTTCGACGGGCAGGACGTGCTCAACGAGGTCGATCCGCAATTCTCGAAGAACATTCGTAACCATATCTTCAAGGTTCTTCATACCGATCCGTTCCACGTCTCGGCGAACACCGATCCCAAGGGCGATCGTTCGAAGGCGCCGCAGGACCAGGATCCGGACATGCTGCTGCATGTCGTCAAGGAAACGGATGCCGGCATCATTGTGCGCGGGGCAAAATATGAAACAGCCGCGGCTTATGCCAATCAGGCCTTCACCAAGCCGACAATCGCTAATTGGGGAGATGCCGCTTATTCGGACTATGCCGTCGGCTTCATTTGCGATCTGAGCTCGCCCGGACTGAAGTTCATCTGCCGCACCGGTTTCGCGGGCCGCGCGCCGATCGACGACTATCCACTGTCCAACCGGTTCGACGAAGTCGATACGCTCGTCATTTTCGATAACGTCCTAATCCCCTGGGAGAACGTTCTGTTCTACCGGCACACCAAGGCCGCGGTGTTCATCCGCGCGACGCTGCATCGCTATTCGGCCTTTGCTTTCGTGCAGCGCAACCTCAAGCTCGCCGACATGCTGATCGGCGCGGCGCTTTTCAACGTCCGTCAAACCGGGCTTGAGAAGCAGCAGGCGGTGCAGGAGAAGCTCTCGCGGCTCGCCATCTATCGGGAGGGCATCAACGCCCATCTCACCGCGGCGATTGCACTGCCCGAGCGCAGTCCCGGCGGCCTGATGATGCCGAACCAGTCGCTGCTCTATACCGGACGCGTGCTGGCCTGCTCGCAACTCCACGAGATGATGCATATCGCACGCGAATTGTGCGGAGGGCAGATCTGCGTGACGCCGGACAAGGCGGCGTTCGACGACGCCGAGACCGGGCCATGGCTCGACAAATTCTACACGATCAATGATCAGTGGGTCGCCGATGACAGGCGGCGGCTGCTTGCCTTTGCCCGCGATCTCCTGAACTCGGACTATGCCGGTCATCGCCTGACGTTCCAGTTGTTCGCGCAATCGGCGCCGTTCGCGCATCTTGCCGCAGTCTATCGCAATTTCGATTGGGACGGTCCGCTGGACTTCGTCCGCAGGTCCGCAGGGCTGTCCAGAAAGGTCCTCGACGCGAAGGGTGGCCGGACCGGCGATCGCGCCGTGAGCCAATGGTTCGGTCAGGTCAGGGACGCCGCCGAATAGTAACGCACGCAGAGGAGGTCTTTCGTGTCAGCCATCAGCTTGCAACAGGCCGCGCCGGAACTTCGTGCGCAATTCCTTGATGGAATGAGCCGTGCCGCATTCTGCGTCAACGTCGTGACGACCGACGGCCCGGCAGGCCGCGCCGGTGTTACGGTCTCGGCAATGTCATCAATTTCCGCCGACGGCAACAGCCCAACGGTGCTGGTTTGCATCCATCACCAGAGCAAGACGGCGGCGGCGATCGTCGAAAACGGCGTGTTCTGCATCAACATTCTGCGCGACGATCAATCCAGCATCGCCGACTGCTTCGGCGGGCGCAAGCTCGGGGATGCCGACAAGTTTGCTTATGGCAGATGGGTCGAGGGTGACACGCGGGCGCCGCGTCTGGCCGACGCGGTCGTGGCGTTCGACTGCCGCGTGCTGTCAGCCGAACGGGTCGGCACGCATCGCATCTTCATCGGCGCGGTGGGCTCGGTGACGATGGGATTGGGCACGGCGTTGATCTACGCGGACCGCACCTATGGCAGGGCCCAGCGCATCGTCTCACCCGAGCCAAAGTAACCATAACCGCCTGCGGCACGAGGTCGTGCCGCTGGTCAAGCCTCATCGCTCCAATGACCACCCGGGACAGCCCGATGACCCACACGCGCATCCGTAAGTTCAACACCAGGGACACCTATCCTGAGCAGAAGCTCGACAATGATCTGTGCCAGGCCGTGGTTGCTAGGGGCAGCATTGTCTTTGTCCGCGGACAGGTCGGGCAGGATCTCGACACCGCGGTGAATGTCGCCATCGGCGATCCCGTCGGTCAGACCGACAAGGCGATGGCCAACGTCAAGATGCTTCTGGAGGAGGCAGGCTCGCGGCTCGAAGACATCTGCAAGATCACCATCTACATCACCGACCCGCGTTATCGCGAGCCGGTCTATCGCAGGATCGGTGAATACCTGAAGGGCGTCTTTCCGGTCTCGACCGGTCTCGTGGTGTCGGCGCTGGCGCGGCCAGAATGGCTGGTCGAGGTCGACGTCACCGCCGTCATTCCCGACAACCGATGAGGCCGGCATGACGTTTTCTCTGACGGCCCGGTGTCCAGACACCGGGATGTTCGGAATAGTGATCTCGTCCTCCTCGCCGGCAGTTGCGGCACGCTGCGTTCATCTGCGCGCCAAAGCCGGCGCGGTCGCGAGCCAGAACATCACCGATCCTGTGCTGGGCCAGATCGGTCTCGACCTGCTGGCGCGGGGCCTGAGCGCCAGTGAAGTTCGCGATGCGGTCGTCGCATCGACCCCCTTCATCGCCTATCGGCAGCTTGCGTTTGTCGACGCAGTTGGGCGCGTGGCGTTCCATTCCGGCAGCAACACGCTCGGCATCCACGCCATCCATCCCGGCGATGGCGTGATTGCTGCCGGCAACTTGCTGGCCAATGACCAGGTGCCGGCCGCGATGGTCCAGAATTATCAGGCCACCGCCGGCAAGCCGTTTGCCACGCGGCTGGTCGCAGCCCTGCAGGCGGGGCTCGACCAGGGCGGGGAGGCCGGCCCGGTCCGCTCCGCGGGTCTTTGCGTGGTGCGAGATGTGTCCTGGCCGATTGTGGACTTGCGGGTCGACTGGAGCGACCGGCCGATCGCCGCGCTCGAGGAGGCCTGGACCTGCTACGAACCCCAGGTCGAAGACTATGTCCGGCGCGCGAGCAATCCGTCCGAAGCGCCCCGCTTTGGCGTGGCCGGTGAAAGCCGGATCTGAACGGCCGATGGGCGGGTTCAGCCCGGTCAATCCTGCTATATTCAGGCCGAAGAAACGCGATCGGCGCCCATGCCAGCAAGAGGGTGTGGTCGCTATCGGCCATGTTCCGCAGGGATCAATAGCGCCACATGAGATACACGCTACGCCAGATCGAGTACTTCATCGCGACGGCCGAGACGGGAAGCATCACTCTGGCCTCCGAGCGCGTCAACATATCGCAGCCTTCGATCTCGACGGCGATCGCGCATCTGGAAGAGGAACTCGGAACCCAGCTTTTCATCCGTCGCCATGCGCAAGGGCTCTCGCTCACATCAGCCGGCCGGCTTTTGCTGGTCGAGGCAAAGCAACTGATCGAACAGGCCGAGCATGTCTATTCAGTCGCCTCCGAGGTCGGGGAGCGCGTCCGTGGACAATTGTCGCTGGGCTGCTTCATCACGCTCGCGCCGATGGTGATGCCGGAGCTGTCGCATTCGTTCACGTCGACCTATCCGGAATCGCGCATCGTCCAGACGGTCGCCGACCATGAGCAGTTGCTGGAGCGTCTGCTAAGTGCCGAACTCGACGTTGCGATCACCTATGACCTGTTGATTCCCGACGAGTTCGAGTTTCTGCCGTTGGCGAGCCTGCCGCCACACGTCGTGGTCAGCGAGGCGGGGCCTTTGGCGCGACACTCTGCCGTCAGTCTGCAGGAACTGGCACGCGAGCCGTTGATCCTGTTGGATCTGCCGATCAGCCGCGAATATTTTCTCAGCATGTTCATGAAGGAGGGCCTTGAGCCCAACATTGCATCGCGCTCGACGCACCAGGATGTGATCCGGACGATGGTAGCTAACGGCTACGGCTACACGCTGGCGAACGTTCGCCCACGTTGCGAGCTCGCGCTGGACGGACGGCGCGTCTCCCGGGTTCGCTTGTCCGGTGACCACAGGCCGATGGTGATTGGCGTGCTGACGTTGTCGCAAAGCCGCAAGCCTCGCCTGGTCACGGTTTTCGAGGAGCACTGCCGCCGCTTTGTCTCCGACGCATACATCCCGGGCATGGTGGCGCCCGTCATGGAGCGCCGCACCTTTCTGGGGCAGATCGATGGCGACGGGTCGCTGCCCGGCGACGGCTCGTCGAGTTGATGCGCCGGACGGCCGTTGCGGGTCGGCGAAGCCGTTGCTTCGTCCCCGTGCGGGCGACCCGTTATCAAGTCGTGTCCATCCAGGTCGCGGCCCTCGATCTATAGCGGTGATGTGGGTGCTCAGTAGAGCAAAGCCGTCCGCACGGGCGAACTCCGGTATCGGACGTGAGAACCGCGTCTTCGGAAAACGCATCCGGTCGCGCTTGTCGCTCGCGGCTGAGGATGGGCCTCGCTGCGCGTGCGAAATTGCTCGGGAGCGAGTGGCAGCTCTTGGCGCAAAGCGGACCACTCTTGGTTAGCCTCGATCTGCTTGGCTCTAGCTAGCTCAAGCTAGCTTATGATGGATTGGAACGATAATTCAAGTTTTTCAAAAGAAGGTTGTGTGTGCACGATGCGTGCACCGGCAGATCAAAGTAAATCTAGAGACAGCCGACGTGAGCGGCTGAATTGACAGCGCTCTGGCATCAGCGGGGCAGATATTCAGGAAGATGTGAGCTTGTTCGGCAAGTCGGGAATTGCTGAAGCCGAACTTTGCGAGGGCCCAATTCGCAGAATGGGCTGTTATGGAATGCTAGGTTTGGTGAGGCCGATACTCTCAGTTAAATCAATGGCGGGACCGGCGTTGGCGACGAGGCCTCCAGCGCCTACGGCGGTCGATGGGCGTTGATCGCGCCGCGATCGCCGAAGCGTCTCGCGACGTAGTGACGTCTATGATGACGGTTGGTTGAGCCCGTATCATTTCATCGCCGGCGCGCTGGCCTATGGTTTCGTGCGCAAACTCGCCGCGTTCTACGTTGTCGCTGGGTTGTTCGGCTTCATCTATGCCGGCGTCATGCCGTTCTATTCGGTGCCCGCTGCGAGTATCTTTCGACTGCAAAATGGCTATGAATCAGCCTGATCACGCTGAGCAGATCGAAAGTTCCGCGCTTTGGCGGAAAGCATTGAATCGGACAGTTGATCGCTTACAGATAGAGAGTTCATACAGAGGGGGTGAGTCGGCCGTGACTCCTATCATTCCGACAAGGTGGTAAGGAGTTCGACTATGCAAAAAATCTATGGGCTCATAAAAATAGGATTAAGGGCGTCCGCATCATACATAAGCCCCACTAGATGCAGTTCAGTTCGGTGAAGATCTATCTCTAGGATCGTCAAAAGAAGCGCCAACACGGCCGTGGCGAAAACGAGTGAGGGCGAGGTCTCTGTTGTGACACTCTGATCGTGCGGCGACATTAGATCGCGGAGCGACCGGCAAATTGAAAGGAAGTGCCCATACGCCTTGAATCGTATATGCATCTCGCCCTCCTTCTGACGAAGGAAGTGCACGATAGGTTGCCGGGCGGCTACGGCTCAAGATGATAAAAGCGCGCAGCCAACGCCCCACCGGACGGGAAAACCTGCGCTCTGCCGCAGTGCAACATGGAACTGAAGGCGGGTTTGCCTTTGAACCTGGACAATCGACAACGAGGCGGAAAACTCCGGTGCGGTTCGTCGCGGCCTCACTATGCCTTGCTTGGCCTTGGCCTGCGGATTGGCGGAGGCGCAGACGGATCAAACGAAGGGAATTTCGCTCAATTCGACAACCGGCCGCACGTCTCCCGCCGAGGGTCTTCAAGGGCAAAGCCCGCCCAGTATGCAAGCCGCACCCGAAGGCTCAAGCAAGACCGTCGTGAAGCCTCACTAATAGTTCGATGGATCCGGTTTGACCTCGCGCCGCGAGGTCCTTTACCGTCTGGTCGGATTGAGGCACGATCGCGCTTCGCGTGCCAGCACGACAGCGATGGATGAGCGATGAACTTGCGCCTGTATCTCTGCGCAATCGCTGCAGCGCTGTCGCTGGATGTCGAAGCTGCCTGGGCTCAGCTCTCCGGCCATGGTGGACCGGTTCGAGCGCTGGCCATTTCAGCCGACGGGAAGAGCGTCCTTTCCGGCAGTTTCGACACTTCCGCCATCCGATGGTCGCTTGCGACCGACTCCGCGGAGCAGGTTCTTCGCTTTCATTCTGACGCAGTGAATGCGGCCGTCTTCCTGCGGGACGGCCGCATGGCAACCGCTGGAGCCGATGCGCGGATAGCCATCTGGACGGCGGGCCGGCAACAGCCGGACGAGGTCTTTGAAGGCCATCGCGCACCGATTTCGGGACTTGCCGTCTCGCCCGACGGTTCGATGCTGGCATCCGCATCCTGGGATCGCAGCGTGCGGCTTTGGCCGCTTGGTTCCGGTGCGAAGCGCGTGCTGGAGGGCCACTTGCAGAACGTCAACGGCGTTGCCTTCATGCCGGACGGAAAATCGCTGGTCAGCGTCGGTTACGACCTTGCGGTGAGCATCTGGCCGCTGCCGGACGGACCGCCGGATGTCATCACGCTGACATCGCCCCTCAACGCGGTGGCGATCGCGCCTGACGGAGAAATCGCAGCGGGCGGTGCCGATGGGAAAGTACGCTTTCTGACCGTGGGGGCGAAGGAGGCCGGCGAGGTTCAGGCCGGTCCGACACCGATTGTCGCGCTGGCGATGTCTCGAGACGGGACGTTGATCGCGGCGGCCGGCATAGGCGGCGCCGTAGCGCTCATCGATCGCAAGGCGCGAAGCGTGCTGCGAACGCTCGGCGGTCCGGGTTTGCCGGTGTGGTCCGTGGCATTCTTGCCCGATAACGCGACCGTGCTGACGGGCGGCGCAGACGGTGCGATCCGACGCTGGAATGCACTGACCGGTGACCCGATCGGATCCTCGCTGAGCGGAACGCCGGCCGATCCGCTGGCAGCCTTTGTAGGGGACCACGGCGCGGAAATATTCAGGGCCTGCGTTGCCTGCCATACGCTGTCAGAGAAGGACAATGCGCGCGCCGGCCCGACCCTTGCTGGATTGTTCGGCCGCAGGATCGCGTCGTTGCCCGGCTATCGCTTTTCCGATGCGCTGAAAAGCATGTCCATCGTATGGACTCCGGAGACCGTCGCAAAACTGTTCGAGGTCGGCCCGAACGCCTATACGCCCGGCACCAAGATGCCGGAGCAACGGATCGGGTCGCCCGAGGACCGCAAGGCGCTCACCGACTTTCTCGCACGCGCGACCGCCAAATAGCTATCCCTTGCTCTCACGTTCGCGCAGATAATCGTCTGTCGTACGCGACGGCGCGCGCTCGGGAACGCCGGCGAACGGATCGAATTGCTGCTCGCTCATCGTAATGACGCGGCAGTCGGCGCACATCCTGATTGCATCCAGCCGCTTGTCGCCCGCGGGAAACATCCAGTGCCGGCCTTCGAGCTTCGCCGCGATCTTGTCGATCGTGCTCTTGACGCCAAACGGCTTGTTGCAACGGATGCAAAGCGCCGGCTCTTCTTCCTTGATGATCTGGGTTCTTGCCCTGGCGGCGCGGAAGTCGATCTGCGGCTTCAGCGTGATGACCTTTTCCGGGCATGTGCTCTCGCACAAGCCGCACTGCACGCAGGCGTCTTCGACAAATTTGAGCGAAGGACGTTCGGGATCGTCGAGCAGCGCGCCGGTGGGACACACCGATACGCAGGACAGGCACAGCGTGCATCCGTCCACATTGACGCTGATTGCGCCGAGCGGTGCGCCCTCGGGCAGCGCAATCACGTCGGTCGGAGCGGGCGCGACGCGGTGCAGTTCGCTCAGGGCGAAACGAAGCAGATCGGGCCGCTTGCCGACCGTCCTGAACGTTGCGGGGTGCTGCACGGTCGGCGCCGGTTCTATCCCCCGCAGCGCCTCGCCGAGCGCATCCGGATCGTCCGTTTCGATGGTCGAAACACGGCGCCCCGAAAATCCCAGCCCGGAAAGAATGGCATCGGCCATCGCCAGCGTCTGCGAAAGTCCGGCGATGTCGTGCAGGGGTTTTGCCCGCAGAAGGAAACGCACAGCTGCCGTGCCGTAGGCGAAGGCCGCCGCGATCGCCTCCAGGCCGACCTGCGTCACCTCGTTGACGGCTAGCGGCAGCACGTTGGCCGGAAGGCCGTCGCCATGGCGGGCGAGCGCATCGATCAGCGCGCTGCCGTGTTGGCCGTCGTGGAACAGCACGATGGCCCCGGAGCCGCCGGCGTCGCGATAGGTCAGCAGCATGGCGCGCAACTTGTGCAGCAGCGTGTCGGCAGGCGGCAGCGCATAGGAGGCCGCTCCGGTCGGGCAGGCCGCGGCGCACTGGCCGCATCCGGCGCAGATTTCGGCGCTGATCCTGACGTGATCGCCGTCCGGCGTAATTGCGCTGGTCGGGCAAAGATCGAGACAGCGGTGGCATCCCGTCAGCTTTGAACGCGAATGGGCGCAGAGTTCCGCGGCGAAATTGATGTATTTCGGCTTGTCGAAGCTTCCGACGAGGTCACGTGCTTTGAGCACCGCGCGCAGCATCGCCGCCGGGTCCCGCGGATCGGCGCGGAGATACCCGTCGCGCAGATCATGGGCGGGAAAGAGTGGCGGACCGCCAGAGAGATCAAGAACGAGATCGCAACGCGAGGTCGCGCCATCGCGGGAAGTTTCGAAGATCAAGGTATCGCGCGAGGAGGGGCGGAGTGCCGCGTAATCGTCGATGACGAGCTCGAAGGCCCCGAAATAGCCCTTGGCGTTGCGGATCGTTCCCTTGACGATGGGGAAGGAAGTGACAGCCGGCGGCGCGATCTGCACGGCCCCAGTAATCATGACCGTGACATCAAGATGATCGGCCAGCAGTCTGCCGGCTTCGACCGCGCTCTCGTCGCGACCATAGATCAGGATCACCCCCTCACTCGACAGGTTGACGAGCGGGAAATCAGGCGCCGGCTCGGCGGTGGCGGCGAGCAGGGCCGCCATTTTCGGTCCCGCCTGGGCCCCTCCCGTGGACCAGCCTGCCGTCTCGCGCACGTTGACGAAATCGATACGCTCCGCCCGCTCGCCTGCCTCATCCGAGAACAGCGGCGCCTCCTGGGTGCAGCCGACGGTGAGCGATCCCTCTGCCCTGGCGGCATTGCGAAACTGATCAAGCTCGGCCCGGCACAGCTGGTGAAAGGTCGCGATCTCGCTGTTGCGGCATCCCCGCTTCACGGCGGCCGTATCGAGGCGCATCGTGTCTTCGCACGAGCACATCAGGATCGTTTTGGGAGGACGTGCCATGCCTTGCCCAACACTCCGACTAAAGAGGCGCGGAACGGCTGCGAGCAGACTCGCGTCGGCGGTCCGTCTCGTATAGTTATGCTCATTGGAGCGGAAAAGGAAGCTGGAGCGACAGCTGTCACCGACCCTACGCACGGACGCGTTCGCATCGGAACCCATCGATTTGCCTCCGCCGTTCACGCTGGTGAGGCTGCGCGAAAGCCGTGACGCCTTCACCCACGCGCTCGATATCGCCGAAGCGAGCGGCGCAGGTACCCTGGTCTATGTCGGGCGGTTCGATCTCGCGGAATTTGCGGTGGTGCTCGAACCCAACGAGCCATTGCACACCGCGCGCCGCGCTTTCTATGCCGGAATGGTGGCGCTGACCGACGCCTTGCGCGCCTATGCGCCGCCGAACAAGTCGGTCAGCATCGATTGGCCGGACGCGATCCGCATCGACGGCGGCCTGGTCGGCGGTGGGCGGCTCGGTTGGCCTTCGTCCGCGAAAGAGGACGAGGCGCCGCCGTGGCTGGTATTCGGGGCCATGATCCGAACCGTCGCGATGACTGACCAGGAACCAGGTGTTCATCCGCTTGCCGCCGCCTTGGAGCAGGAAGGATTTGGCGAGGCGGGCGCGGTTCAGGTGACAGAGAGCTTTGCGCGACATCTGATGCTGGCCGTCGACGCCTGGCAGATTAATGGATTTGGCAACCTGGCACGCGAATTCTTGGGCAGGCTGTCGCGCGAACGGCAGGTCAGCCGGCGGATCGAAGAGAACGGGGATCTCGTCATGCACCGGATCAGTACTGGCAAAACCGAACGGTATGACCTGGTGAAAGCCCTGGCCGTGCCTTCCTGGCTCGATCCGAAACTCGGGGGACCGCGCCGGTGAAGCTCTTGCGTACCATCGCGCTTGATCGATCCGACACGTTCGTCTTCGACGCGGCGGCGGAGCCTGGCGACTGGGCTGTGTCGGGCGCCTTCCGCTTTTGCGATCGGGATCGCGGCAAGCTCACGGGCAAGGACCGTTCGGCGTTCCGCAGCGGCTTTCTCGGGGTGCAATCATGGGGCTGGTCGACGCTGGTGCAGATCGTCCCGGCGACGGCGGCCGATCGTCGAGCCCTGGTGGAACTCCTTGCCGCGCAATTGGTCGACCGGTTCGGCGCGCCCGATCTCGCAACCGCACAGCTTGCCGCCGAAGAGGAAATCGCCTTTGCGGAACAGCTCTGCACGCATCCCGTCGGCAGTCTGATTGCGGTCCACCGCACGGCGACCGATGGCGAGGTCAGGGAGTCATTCCGGAGGTTGAAGTTGCGGGAAGGGATGGGTCACAGCAGGGCGTTCTCTTTCATGGAGGTCGAGGATGACACTGAGCCCGACAGTGATGTCAATCTTGCCGATAGGACTTCGGAGCCGCCGCGCCGATGAAGGATTTCTGGATTTCCTGCGGCCATCATCTGCTCGATCGCAATGCGAGCGGCGGGCTAGTGGTCACAGATGAGCTTCTGAAAGCCTATTTTGCGCGTCCCGAGCTGATGCCGCCGGAAGAGGCCTGCGCGGTCGAACGCAGATTGCATCCGGAATTGCTCGCTATTCCGTCTCAGCTTCGCCGAGGCTACGCTCGTGGCTGACACGATCGCGCGCGAGCCGGTCTATCTGATCCTTGCGATGACGCCGGATCAGGGCGTGCGGATGAAGCCGCAGAATCTTCTGAGGGGATTGCCAGTCAAACACCTGGAGGCGGCAAGTTGAGCCCCGCTGCGACACCCTTGCTGCGCATTCTCGTCGGCGTCGTGGTCGAACGCCGCAAGGCGGACTCGCCGTGGGTCGATTTCGTCTGGCGCGGCGTCGGCGTGTTGCCCGACGAGCCGGAGATGAAGCCATGGACGGTGCTGGGCGAGCAGGACGAGGCCACGCTGTATTATGCCGGCAGCGCTACGGTCGATCTCTATCGCTCCGAAACCCAGCTCTATCGCGACAATATTACCTCCGGCGCCCCCGGCATCTGGATCGTGTTGAGCCCATCGGAGGGCCCCAGGCCCTATGCGATATCGGCGGTCACGGCCGATCCCGCGGAAGGGGAGGCGTTCACGGAAGCAGGCGCCAATCTGGTCGAAGCCGTGCCGATGCCCGAAGCTATCCGCGGCGCGATTGAAAATTTCATCGCCGAACACCACGTCGAAAGGGAGTTTGTCAAGCGCAAGCAGAGCCGCGCCGATCCCGAGGCTCTGGCACGACGTGATCATGAAGGTGAGCACGAATGAGCGACAAGCAATTCCTTGCGCGCTGGTCTCGCCGCAAGCGCGAGGCGAGGGCAGCCGCTGACGCTCCGCCGCAGACGGAACCCGGTGAGACGCCGAATGTGGCACCGATCACGGCAGCCGAAAGTTCGGTGGATGCTGAGGTCGATCTCTCGCGTTTGCCACCAATCGATTCGATTGACGCTGCAACGGACATCTCGGCGTTCCTGCGCAAAGGCATTCCGCAGGAGCTGAGTCGTGCGGCTCTTCGTCGCGCCTGGACCGCTGATCCCGCCATCCGGGACTTCGTCGGCCTTGCGGAGAACGCCTGGGACTTCAACGATCCGAATGCTATGCCCGGCTTCGGGCCGCTTGATTGCTCGGCAGAGCAGATTGACGCACTTGTTGGCCGGATTGTCGGGGGCGTGCGTAGCGCCGCGGACAGCCTTGCGACCGCGGTCGCAGAAGGGAAGCAGGATCGCCAATCGAACGATTCAGGGCGCGCCGCTCTATCGGAGTCGCATCCCACCGAAGCGGTTGCTGATCTTGCCACCGGAGGGGAGCTTTCACGGGACGAACCGTCAGAAGTTCCCGCTGCGGTGCAACCGGAACCTTCCGAGACCGATCGCGCTGAGGCAGCGCTTCGGCGGCGCACACATGGAGGCGCACTGCCGCGTTAGGCTGCGACGAAAGGCATAGCCTCAGGCTATGTCGAATCGATTGACGACCTGGGGAGCCACGCTTAGTCTCTGTACATAAATAATAATTAGGCGCTTGGCCCTTTGGATGGGGGTCCACGTGCGCGATGCAGGCCTCAATCGTGCCATCGATGCTGCGGGCGGCATAGCCCAGCTTGCCCGGAAAATCGGTATTGCCCAGCCTTCGGTTTCGAACTGGAGCAGGGTGCCTGCAGAGCGGGTGATCGCCGTCGAAGCCGCGACCGGCGTGTCGCGCAAACAACTTCGTCCTGATCTCTATACCGAGCTGGCTGTGCCGCATGATGGCGTTGATCCCGTCGACGCCGGGCGCGCGCAGGAATATGCGCTGCTCGGTGCCTTGCTGTCATACGCGCCGTCGAATGCGCTGCTTAGCCAGATCGCGCGGCTGCGCGACGATGCGACTCCGCTTGGGCACGCCCACGCCGCCGTGGCAGAGGCCGCATCGATCGCGGTCGCAGGCGAAGTCGAACGCGAATATCTCGATTTGTTCGTCGGCCTCGCGCGCGGCGAATTGTTGCCCTACGCATCCTATTATCTGACTGGCTTTCTCAACGAGCGCCCGCTGTCGCGCTTGCGCGAAGACCTTGCCGCACTCGGCATCGAGCGGGCCCAGAAAAATTTCGAGCCGGAGGATCACGCGGCGACGCTGTGCGAGATAATGGCGGGGCTTGCCTCTGGCCACTTCCCGGCCGCGCCGGGAGTACAGCGCGTCTTTTTCGAAAAGCATATGGCGTCCTGGATGGGCCGCCTGTTCGCCGACATGGAGAGCGCAGCGAACGCCAAATTCTACCAATCGGTGGGATCGCTTGGTCGCCTGTTTCTGGAAATCGAAGCTGAAGCATTTAGGTTCGCGAACTGACCAATGACGATTGGTCTGGGAGAGAAACGATGAAGAACGAAAAGAAAGCAACCGTCGACCGTCGTGATTTCCTTCGCAAGGTCGGGGTCGGCGCGGTTGGCGCCGGCGCGACGCTGGCGTCACCGCTGATTGCACCCGCGCGGGCCGACAGTGAGAACGACGATGAGAAACGCAAGGTGCGCTACAAGGAAACCGACCACGTGAAGGCGTACTACCGCGTCAATCGTTATCCCGGTTGAGAGGGAGGCGGCCGTGCTGATCAAGAGAACACAAAGCCAGCGTTCCGAATTTGCATCCCGGGGTTCAGTTGCGGACTCCCTGGCAGGACAAAGCGGCGGTCTCGACCGCCGCACCTTCCTGCGTCGATCCGGTCTTGCCAGCGGCGGTCTGGCCGCACTGACCACCTTGCCGGTCGGCAGCGTCCGCAAGGCGGAAGCAGCAATGGCAGGTCCGCTCACATCGGGAGCCACTGTCCGCAAAAGCATCTGCACGCATTGCGCGGTCGGGTGCACCGTGACCGCGGAAGTCCTAAACGGGGTGTGGATCGGGCAGGAGCCAAGCTGGGATTCGCCGATCAATCGGGGATCGCATTGCGCAAAGGGCGCCTCGGTACGCGAGCTCGTCCACAGCGACCGCCGGCTTCGCTATCCGATGAAGCTCGTCAACGGGCAATGGACGCGCGTCTCTTGGGATACCGCAATCAACGAGATCGGCGACAAACTGCTCGAAGTTCGCGAGAAGTCGGGCGGAGACTCCGTCTACTGGCTCGGATCGGCCAAGATGACCAATGAAGGCGCCTATCTGTTCCGCAAGCTTGGCGCCTTCTGGGGAACCAACAACACCGACCATCAGGCGCGCATCTGCCATTCAACGACCGTGACCGGCGTAGCCAACACCTGGGGCTACGGCGCGATGACCAACAGCTTCAATGATATCCGCAATGCCAAGACCCAGATCATCATGGGCGGCAATCCGGCCGAGGCGCATCCGGTATCATTGCAGCATTTGCTCGAAGGCAAGGAGCTTCAAAGGGCCAACTTTGTCGTCATCGACCCGCGCCTGACGCGAACCGCGGCGCATGCGACCGAATATGTGCGCATGCGGCCAGGCACCGACATCCCGGTGCTCTACGGAATGATGTGGCACATCCTCCAGAACGGCTGGGAGGACAAGGAGTTCATTAAACAGCGCGTCTACGGTTTCGACGACCTCCGCAAGGAAGTGGAGAAGTGGAATCCAGAAGAAGTCGAGCGCGTCAGCGGCGTTCCTGGCGAACAGCTTAAGCGCGTCGCCAAGATGTTTGCCACGGAGAAGCCGTCAACGCTGATCTGGGCCATGGGCCAGACCCAGAAGACCGTCGGCACCGCCAACGTGCGGGCGAGTTGCATCGCACTGTTGATGACCGGCAATGTCGGCAAATCCGGCGCCGGCGCCAACATCTTCCGTGGCCATGACAACGTGCAAGGAGCGACCGACGTCGGGCTCGATATTGTCACGCTGCCGTTCTATTACGGCCTCGCCGAAGGCGCCTGGAAACACTGGGCGCGGGTCTGGGAAGTCGACTATGACTTCTTGCAGTCGCGCTTCGACTCCAAGCAGATGATGGAAACCCCCGGTATCCCGCTCACCCGCTGGTTCGAAGCGGTGACGCTGTCGAAGGATCAGGTCGCGCAGAAAGACAATGTGCGGGCGGTTTTCGTGCAGGGACACGCTAGCAACAGCATCACGCGCATTCCCGAATCTCTGAAGGGCCTAAAGGCGCTCGAACTGTTGGTCATCGCCGACCCGCATCCGACCACCTGGGCCTCGCTTTCCGTGGAGGCAGGGCGCAAGGATGGTATTTACATTCTCCCGGTTGCCACCCAATTCGAGTGCAAGGGTTCGCGCGTTGCCTCGAACCGCTCGCTGCAATGGGGCGAACAGATCGTCAAGCCGGTATTCGAATCCAAGGATGACCTCGAGGTCATCTATCTGATGGCGAAGAAGTTCGGATTCGCCGACAAGATGTTCAAGAACATCAAGGTCGAAAACAATCTCCCGGAAGCAGAGGATGTCCTTCGCGAGATGAACCGCGGAAGCTGGTCGACCGGCTATTGCGGGCAATCGCCCGAGCGCCTCAAGGCGCACATGAAGAACCAGGCGAAGTTCGACATGCTGACGACGCGCGCGCCCAAGGACGATCCCGAAGTCGGCGGCGACTATTATGGGCTGCCATGGCCCTGCTGGGGCTCGCCAGAGGTGCGACATCCCGGCACGCCGTTGCTCTACAACACCAATCTCCACGTGATGGATGGCGGCGGCACGTTCAGGCCGCGCTTCGGCATCGAACGTGAGGAGAAGCTGCCCGACGGCACCACACGCAAGGTCAGCCTGCTGGCGGACGGCTCCTATTCCAAGGGTTCGGCGATCCAGGACGGCTATCCGGAATTCACGCTTGCCGTGCTGAAGAAGCTCGGCTGGGACACGGACCTGACGGAAGCGGAAATGGCCACCATCACCAGGGTCAATTCCGCCAATCCCGATGCGGTGTCGTGGTCGCTCGATCTGTCCGGCGGCATCCAGCGCGTGGCGCTGATGCACGGCTGCGTTCCCTACGGCAACGGCAAGGCACGCATGAACGCCTTCGGATTGCCAGATCCGATTCCGGTTCACCGCGAGCCGATCTACACGCCGCGCGTCGATCTGGTGTCGAAATATCCAACGCTGCCCGATGCCAAGCAGTTCCGCATGCCCAATCTCGGCTTCTCGGTGCAGAAGGCCGCGGTGGAGAAGGGGATTGCCAAGCAATTCCCGCTCATCCTCTCCTCGGGACGTCTCGTCGAATATGAGGGCGGCGGCGAGGAGACGCGGACAAACCCCTGGCTTGCCGAACTGCAGCAGGACATGTTCATCGAGATCAGCACCGCCGATGCCGCCGATCGCGGCATCAAGGACGGCGGATGGGTGTGGGTCACGGGCGCCGAGAGCAATTCCAAGGCCAAGATGAAGGCGCTCGTTACCGAACGAGTCGGCAAGGGCGTCGCTTGGATGCCCTTCCACTTCGGCGGCTGGTTCGCAGGCCGGGATCTTCGCGGCAACTACCCGAAGGGCACCGATCCGATCGTTCTCGGCGAAAGCGCGAACACGATCACCACCTATGGATACGATCCGGCGACCGGCATGCAGGAGCCCAAAGTCACTCTCTGCCAAATCGCGGCGGCATAAGGAGCAACGACCATGGCACGTATGAAATTCCTCTGCGACGCCGACCGTTGCATCGAATGCAATGCCTGCGTCACCGCCTGCAAGAACGAGCACGAGGTGCCGTGGGGCATCAACCGGCGCCGCGTCGTCACCATCAACGACGGCAAGCCGGGCGAGCGATCGGTCACCATGGCCTGCATGCACTGCACCGACGCGCCTTGTGCGGCGGTCTGCCCGGTGAACTGCTTCTACACCACAGCCGACAGCGTGGTGCTTCACTCCAAGGACCTGTGCATCGGCTGCGGCTATTGCTTCTACGCCTGTCCGTTCGGCGCGCCGCAATATCCGAAGGTCGGCAACTTCGGTTCGCGCGGCAAGATGGACAAATGCACATTCTGCGCCGGCGGCCCTGAGGCCGACGGCAGCAAGGAAGAGTACGAGAAGTATGGCGCAAACCGCCTCGCCGAGGGCAAGCTGCCGCTCTGTGCCGAAATGTGCTCGACCAAGTCGCTGCTTGCCGGCGATGGCGAGATCATCGCCCAGATCTACAAGGAGCGGGTCACCAAACGCGGCTACGGCTCCGGAGCCTGGGGCTGGAAGACCGCTTATCGCGAGACGATCGAGTCGTGAAGGCGGCGCGGCGGCGAGCGCGTAGATATCGGGGAGGAGCTCATGGCGTCTTTTGCAAAGTACATACGCTTGGTTCTAGGCGCCCTGGCGTTTCTGCTGGTCGTCGGCGCGTCGGCGCCTTCCAAAGCCCAGCAGGTTAATCCGACGGCAAGCTCCGTGAAGGAACAGCAGCTTCTGCAGGAGCTCAACCGGATCGAGGGACGCGTCAGCATTCCCGATCAGCGCTCCGGTGTTCTCGTACAGCCGGCGGGCCGCGATTGGCGGGAATTCCGCAACGTCACGCTGCGCTGGACCGGCGGGATTGCCATCCTCGGCATGCTGGCCGTGCTCGTGATCTTCTATCTCCGCCGCGGCATGGTTCGGCTCGTGAGCGGCCGGTCCGGCCGTACCATCGTCCGCTTCACGGCATTCGAGCGTTTCGTACATTGGATGACCGCGACCTGTTTCGTCGTTCTCGCAGTCTCCGGACTGAACGTCACCTTCGGCCGTCCGCTGCTGCTGCCGCTGATTGGTTTCGAGGCGTTCTCCGAATGGTCGCAATGGGCAAAATACGCACATAACTATCTGAGCTTTCCTTTCACTATCGGCGTTGTGCTGATCTTCCTGATGTGGATCGGCGGCAACATTCCGAACAAAGTGGATGTCGACTGGATGAAGAGGGGTGGCGGGCTCGTCGGTCACGATCATCCGCCGGCCTACCGCTTCAATGCCGGCCAGAAGGCGGTCTATTGGATCGTGGTCATCGGGGGCACCGCGGTTGCGGTCACCGGCTATGAGCTGATGTTTCCGTTTTACATATCGGGAATTGAAGGAATGCAGCTTGCCCAGATCGTGCACTCGGTGGTCGCGGTACTCTTCGTTGCTGCGATGCTGGCGCATATCTACATCGGCACCATCGGCATGGAGGGAGCTTTCGAGGCGATGGGCAGCGGCACCGTCGATATCAATTGGGCCAGGGAGCACCACAGCCTTTGGCTCGAAGAACAGAATGCCCGCGCCAGTGCCAACGACGCGCGACCGCGGGCCACTGCAGCGCCCGCCGAGTAGGCCGCACGTGATTCGGAGCGTTGGGTAAGGCGATTGGTAACGCCCGATCGGCGAATGCCTGGTCGCGGCCAACTTTACTCTTATCGGCCCTGTGTCGTTGAACGACGTATCATATCAGACGTCGATGACGCGCAAAGTCCCAGCTCGGTAGACACCTAGAGCTTTTTCGAGCGAGGTGGATGCCGGTTCGCGTGAAGAAATCTCGCTCAAACAAAAGACCTAGCTAGTTCTTCGGTTCTGATTCAATCAGAACCGAAGAACTCTAAACGCGTTCGGATTTGTTCCGGCCGCTTGCTTCTACAGATCGTGCA
This sequence comes from Bradyrhizobium erythrophlei, assembly GCF_900129505.1. Taxonomy (NCBI): domain Bacteria; kingdom Pseudomonadati; phylum Pseudomonadota; class Alphaproteobacteria; order Hyphomicrobiales; family Nitrobacteraceae; genus Bradyrhizobium; species Bradyrhizobium erythrophlei. The sequence continues at coordinate 5,973,192 of NZ_LT670818.1, forward strand.
TTTCGTAACACGACGACGTTTAGAGCCGCACGCCGGATGTCGCAAATGCCTCTTCGACAGGTTGTTGAACCTTGTTGAGGGCGGCCATGCCGAGCGCGGCGATGACGATGGCGGCGGCACAAGCCAGCAAAAAAGCTTTCATCGTATTTCACCTCGCAGGATTGGCAAAATGCGAAAGTAATATGATGCCTGGATACGTCTGGTACAAGGGCGCCGATCGTCATGATAGCAGTTCGCTGACCGGGCCTTACGTGTTCTTCGCGATGGGAAGGCATGGCGACACAATCCAATCGGCCCTACAGAAACGCACGACGTGCCGGGCGCGCCGACCAATGTCCGCTAGTCGGGTGAAAGGACAAGCCATCCAAGTTGCCACATGTGAGGCAGGTCACACTCATAATCTCCCGCTGGGTCTAGACACGTGTTCGCCGGAGCGTCAACCGGCGCGTTAAACGCTGGACAAGGGAGTCATCCCATGAAGCGCATCGCATTTCCGACATTCGTGAAACGCATTGTATTTCCAACGCTCGCTGTAATGGCTGCTGCGATAATTGTGCTAAGGTCTCATGCGGTCCAGATTTACGGCGTGCCAAATCCGTCCGCGATGATGTCCATCCAAGAGGTGCACGAAAAAACTGACTTGAAAAAACTTCCTGCAGAGGAATTCGAGGATCAGTCGCTCGTCTTCCCGAGAGTCGCAAGGCATTAGAATCGGGACCGGCCGCGTCATCCTTTATTCTAACATCATCCGGAAGGAGGGGCGGGTTCGCGCCCGGCGAGTCTTCCGGTCGAGCGGGCCACCAAATTCGACCTTGCCATCGACCTCAAGACCGTGAAGGCCCTCGCCGCGGGGTGAGGTGGATCACGTCTGTTTGTCGAAGCCCGGCGAATATCGCTGCCGCTGCTATCGTAGGATTTGTCGATGTACCCGCCCATCGGCCGGGCCGCTGTCGACACACCGTGCCGCGGCCAGCAGGCCGCCATGATTGAATCCCGACCAACCAATCTGCGGACTTCAGCGACGGTCGCTTGCGTCGGGCTGTGTTCGATTTAGCCAAAAGTCTCATAAAGTAGAGTCCTATTGGGGATTACACTGCTTTCACCGGTTTCGCTCCCTGATGGATGGGACGGAGGCAAGCGGTGGCTTGCGGTACCGAAGGTCGTTGGAGCTCTCCTCGGGTGGTTCAAAGTTCCCCTGAGGCTAGGCGTTGCGGACGCAACTCGCAATTCGCGCCGTAACGTCGCGCATGAACCTTGCTCCGCGTGAAAATAAAGCGCTGAAAAATTGGAGACAATGCCTTGAAATAATAGGAGCCGCACATGGCAATTCAAATCCAGAGCGACTTCCGCCGCGTGATTGTCGCCGCGTCGGTGGGAAACGTCATCGAATGGTATGACTTCTATATCTTCGGCAGCTTGGCCGCAGTTCTGTCGGTCAAGTTCTTTGAACAATCCCACCCGGTCGCAGCCTTGTTGAGTACGATTGCGCTGTTCACCGCAGGATTCCTGATCCGTCCACTGGGGGCGTTCCTCTTCGGATGGATGGGCGACCGGGTCGGCCGCAAGTATACGTTCCTTGTTACGCTCAGCGGAATGGGATTGGGCACAGGGGCCATCGGGTTGATCCCGACCTACCAGTCGATCGGTCTGACCGCCGCGTTCCTTCTCTTCGGCTTGCGGATGATCCAAGGCTTGTGCCTGGGCGGCGAGTATGGCGGCGCCATCACCTATGTTGCCGAGCATGTGCCGGACGAAAGCCGCGGCTACTACACCGGCTGGCTGCAGACCTCTCCTACTCTCGGGATCGTGGTGTCACTGGCCGTGATCATTGCGACGCGGACGTATTTCGGTAATCAGGTATTTGAAGAATGGGCGTGGCGCGTTCCGTTCCTGGTTTCCTTCCTGCTGGTAGCCATTGCGATCTACATCCGGCTCCAGCTCCAGGAGACGCCGATCTTCCAGGAGATCAAGGCTCGAGGGCAGATGACCAGGAACCCCTGGAAGGAGGCCTTCCTTAGCTCGAACGTCAAATACATACTGATCGCCATCGTCGTGCTGATCGGGCAGGGAGTGGTTTGGTACAGCGGTCAGTTCTGGGCGTTGTACTTTCTGCAGCAGGTTTCCAAGGTGGACGCGCTGACCTCGGCCTACATCGTGGGAGCCGCGTTGCTCATTGCCACGCCGAGCTTGATCTTTTTTGGCTGGCTGTCAGATCAGATCGGCCGCAAGCCGGTGATCCTGGGAGGCATGCTACTCGCCGCGATCACGTACTATCCGCTGTATTTGTGGCTGGGAACGGTCACGCAGCCTGGCAACATCAACTATCCGATCTCGATCTTCATCATCTTCATCCTCGTTTGCTACGTCGGGATGGTGTATGGGCCGGTCGGGGCGTTTCTGGCGGAATTCTTCCCCGGCAGGATTCGGTACACGTCGGTGTCGGTGCCGTATCACATCGGCAACGGCTGGGGTGGCGGATTGGTGCCGTTCATCACTTCGGCATCTTTCGCGGCCACCGGCAGCATTGGCTACGCGCTGATCTATCCCATCGCGGTTCCCGCGGTGTGCTTCGTGCTGGCCCTCTTCATAATGCCGGAGACCCGTAAAATCAGCATCTGGGAACCGATAGAGCCTAGAACCGCGTCGTGACAAAGTCATCTATGTGCGGGGCCGCGAGACCCCGCACCAAGGGCGCGACCTATAGCCCACGTCGCCACAACAATCCCTCTCCTCCGACCGCCAGCAGATAACGGTCGGGCGAAGGGATCGGGCAACTCTTCTTCTCAGCTGGCTCGGTGATGCCAGCGATCGTGCCACCAGGCGATGACATCGCGATCCGTCATTAGTTCCCAGACCGCAAGCAAGATCACCAATATGCCCGCTACCATGCTGCTTACCGTGGCCGATACCGACTCGTAGCCGACCGTCAAAGGTGCCACCACCAGAGCCAGACCGAGGAGAATCTCTCCCCATTCCTCCAGATAGGACGGAATGACAAATCCCTCGACGGCAAACAGAATGACGAACAACCCAAGCACGATGGTCATCCAGACAGCCGCCCCGGCGAAGCCTAGGGCGAACGGCGACAAGACCAACCACACGCCCAGCAACAGGCTGGCGGCGTCTTGCCAATGTTGAATGCGCATGACGCTCACCTCCCTTCCTTCTCCATATATAGTAATGCCTCGATGACGATGCATCCGGCCAACGTCCACGCTTGACGATGAGGCGAGGATACAGCGAGCGTTCGGCTGCCGCTGCTCCTGATCCGGCGCCGAAGAATTACGGCAATCCCGTCGTGGAGTCGTTGCTGGTGCCTTTGGCGGCCCATGATCCGGAATGGGCTCTTGCAAACGTCCCGCGCCAGGATGCAAACTGCGGGGGGCTTGATGGGTGTCAACGTCTACGGCTGCCCGACTGGGGTTCATGGTCGCGCGCGGAACGAGAGGAGTATGACGCCATGCGAGAAATCGAAATCCATGATTATGCGCGACAGTTGCTGGAAGCACACGGCGCCCAGGCCATTGCGGAAGCTGCCCGGAACGCCATCGACCTTGAAGCAAAGGGCGAGGTGGAATTGGCCAGAGACTGGCGGCATATCGAAGATGCCATGAAGCTTATGCGCGGGCCACACCAAAGCTGAAGTTGCCAGCTCGCAGGTGACAAGGCGTGCCTGAATGCGCGCGCCGCCATGCCGGAACGAGGCCGGTGCGGCGGCGGCGCGGAAGGTGGAACGTGGACCAAAATCCGTTCCAGGCCACTTGGGCGCGGACGAATGGAAGTGCGATCTTCAAGGCCTCCCTTTCGGTTACAGGAGTGAAGCCATGGTTCCGAATTGTGCGACAACCGAAGATCTCCTCAAGGCGATCAAGGACGAGAAGGTCCAGATGATCGATCTGCGGTTCACCGACTTGCCGGGTGCCTGGCAGCATTTTTCCGTCCCGCCCAGCGCGGCGAATGCCAATGCGCTCGACGAAGGCATCGGATTCGACGGCTCATCAATTCGCGGCTTCCAGGAGATCCAGGAAAGCGACATGCTGGTCGTCCCGGATCCGACGACGGCCTTCCTGGATCCGTTTGCCCCCACAACGACGCTGGTCCTGATCTGCAACATCAGGGATCCGGTTACCGGTCAATCTTATAGCCGCGACGCCCGCTACGTCGCCCAGAAGGCTGAGACCTACCTGAAGGGCACTGGCCGCGCCGATACGAGCTATTTCGGCCCGGAGGCGGAGTTCTTCGTATTCAACGACGTACGCTACGGACAGGGCATCAACTACGCCTTCCACGAAATCGATTCCAGCGAGGGCAGCTGGAACACCGGCAAGAAGGAAGCGCCGAATTTGGGCCACAAGCCGCGCCCGAAAGAGGGATACTTTCCGGTTCCCCCGACTGACAGCATGCAGGATCTCCGCACCGAAATGGTGCTGACGATGGAGTCGCTGGGGATCCAAATCGAAGCCCATCACCATGAAGTCGCGACCGGCGGTCAAAACGAAATCGACATGCGCTTCACCACGCTCACCCGCATGGCCGACAACCTGATGATTTACAAATACGTGGTGAAGAATACCGCCCACCAAAATGGCATGACCGCAACGTTCATGCCCAAACCGCTGTTCGAGGACAACGCCTCGGGAATGCACGTTCATCAGAGCCTGTGGAAGGGCGAGACCAACCTGTTCTACGACAAGGCGGACTACGCCGAGTTGAGCGAGCTTGGCCGCTACTACATCGGTGGGCTGCTGACCCACGCCTGGGCGTTGTGCGGGCTTTGCGCCCCGACCACCAACTCCTATCGGCGTCTGGTGCCGGGTTACGAAGCTCCGATCAACCTTGTCTATTCCCAGCGCAATCGCTCGGCCTGCTGCCGGATCCCGATGTATTCGCCGAACCCGCGGGCAAAGCGCGTTGAGTTTCGTTCGCCGGATCCTTCGTGCAATCCCTATTTGGCCTTCTCCGCGATGCTGATGGCCGGCCTCGACGGTATTACGAACCGTATCGATCCGGGCAGCCCGATCGACAAGAATCTTTATGACCTGCCGCCCGCCGAGGCGAAGGCGGTGAAATCGACGCCCGGATCGCTGGACCAGGCGCTTGATGCGCTCGAACGCGATCACGCCTTCTTGCTGCGCGGCGATGTGTTCACTCGCGACGTGATCGAAACCTGGCTGGACTACAAGCGAAAAAAGGAGATTGATGCCATCCGGCTGCGCCCCCATCCTCACGAGTTTCATCTCTATTACGACATCTAGTCGCGCGTGGTCGGGTTACGAAAATGGCCGTGGCGCGCCGGCGCTGCCGCACCGCAACCAACCTAGGGTTGTCGGGTTCGCGATTCGCTGTGTTGCCGCGGGGCCCATTCGACACCGTGGTGACCGACTACGATGCCCAGAATGAATGGGTTCGCGCAACGAATCAAAGAGAAAGATCCGAAATTGCCGATCGTCCTGGCGACCGGATACGCCGAATTGCCGGCCGATCGATCGATTGATTTCGAACATTTATCCAAGCCTTACACGTCAAAGGATTTGGCGTCAGCATTGGAGAGGGCGGTCAATTAGCAGTGAATGCTCGTTCCGCCGATGAATCTTGAGCGCCGCCGATTGGGCCAGCCCGAGGAGTGTCCCTGATTGCATGCTCATAGCCGGCGTCGCTAGGCCTATAACCGCACGACTGCTTTTGGTATATGAGCGACCAGCGGCATGCTACCGGTGGTCAAAGTTCTAGAGCTGGATCTGCTCGTAGTGGGCGGCGTACCCTTCGGGTGCGGACAGAAGCCGGAGAATTGCGGATCGAGGTTCCGGCGCTTGCTCATCCCGAGGTCGGAGAGACCATCGAAATCGGCGCCGCCAAGTTTGTACTTTGGGCCTTCGCTGGCGCTGTTTGAAGGAAGGCGATGGCTTCGATCCCGCCATTAAGGAGTTGAACAACTTCGCATTCGTCTTACTGGCGAGCAACCGGTTCTAATGCACAGCTCGCGCCTGGCAAATCCTCTGCCGCACCGGGCACGGCCTAGAACACGGGTTCGCGTGACGCGAACGCCGTCAGCACATTGGCGGTCAGCCGAGAGAGGCCGTTGTCGCAGCCGTTCCAGGCCAGCGCACCGCCATAGGTGATCGAGCCCACCGAGAACACGCAGCCACCTCCGTCGATTGGAAACAGCACCATGTCGGCGCGGACCATGTCGGGGCGCTGCGCGCCGCCCTGGTCGGGCATCGACAGCGTCATGTCCTCGATCACGAGCTGATATTCGTTGCCGAGGCCGGTCGACGTGCCGAGTACATAGGCATGTTCCGGGCTGCCGAGCGCGATGTCGAAGCGATCGACTTCGTCGCCGACGGCGCCGCCCAGCACGTGGCCATAATCGCCGACCACATCTTCCGGCACGCCATCGAAGAATTTCGCGGCGGGCGAATCGTAGCTGGCATCGAGCCGGCGGTAGCCGCACCCCTTCGACCAGCCTTCCGAGGCGAAGCCGACGCCGAGCATGCGGTTGGGCCCGCGCCCGCGCGAACGCCAGATGCCGCCGAGTTCGCTGGTCGCCACATGCGTGCGCTCGCCATAGGGGGCATCCCAGCAGCGCGTGCCGCTGTTGTCGCGCCTGACCTCGATGACCGACGGCTTGTCGGCATAGCGGCTGGTGACCCAGTAGAAGCCGTTGCCGCCGAGATACATGACGCGGCCGCCCTCGTTGAGATAGCCGTCGACAATGTCCAGCCCGGCACGGGTCCAGTATTCGGGATGCGATCCGGTGACCACGACGGCATGGCGATCGAGCAGGGCACGGCCTTCGCGCTCAAGGTCCTCGTCGGTTGCCACCTCATAGCCGATGCCGACATGCTCGAGCCACTCGATGATGTACATATCGACCGGGAAGTGGCGATAGGATCCCGTCAGCCAGTTGGGAAAGCCCGGCCGGACATTGAATAGGGGCCGTCGGCGGCTCGAATAGCGCACCGGCGTGCCGTCGCCATGCCTGTCGTAGCAGGACCGGCCGGGTTCACGGTGCGCGAACAGGTATTCCTCGTCCGCTGGCACCACCTTGTCATGCGGCATGACGGAGGAGAAATCGAGCGAAGCCAAATGGTCATTGGCATAGGCTAGGTAGGTATTGGTCGGAGCGAGAAACAGTACGGGCGCGCCGCCGCCGGTCTTTCCGCGGACGAACAGGGGAAAGTGATTGCGGCTGCCGCCGGCGTCCACGCGAACGGCGTAGACGCCGCTCGACAGCGTCTCGGGAAGCTGGAATGCAAGATCATAGTCCCAGTTCGAATCCACCATGTCGTCGTCGTGAAACTGAAGCGCGCAATATTGCCCGGGCACTTCCAGAAATGAATCGCTGCGACCGTCCCAGTTGCGTCCGGTCACGCCGCGTTCGGCGCCGTTGAACAGCCGGCCCGGCCGGCCGCCGGGGAACGCCGGTGCAATTGCCTCGGCGGCGAAGTCGCGATCAAGCGCCCATGACGCCCATGGTTTCGCCTCCGGATGCTTGCCGGCGTGAAGCGCTGCCACGATCTGGCTGGCGAGACCCGTGAGGTAAAGCGCAGGCGAATCGATCTTGCCGTTATAGGGCTTGAGCGGCGATCCGATCGAATCGATGCCGGAGCCCGCTAACGTCAGCGTCGTCGCCGACACTTCCGCCGATGTCTTCGCGGTCGCCACGCGATGCGCGCCGACCTTGCCGCCGATGCGCTGCAGGTCGATCAGGGCTTGCCCGTTTGCGATCGTCGCGACGATCGAATACCAGTTCCGGGCGACCAGCGCCTGCTCGATGGATAGGATCGTTTCGTCCCGGGAACGCAGCTGAATAGCGCCGCTGGCGATCAAAAGGGCAATCTCGCCGAGTGACCAGATGGTTTGCGGCGCCTCGCGTTCCGGCACTGTCGGCCAGGCCCAGCAATGCACGCTCACGGCGCCGCCGGCGATGGCGGCGCGCAGCGGAAGTTGCGCATAGGATCCGATCGCGGTGCTTTGGACACGGCCTGGCACGGTTGCATCCAGAGCGGATGAAAAATCAACGGTACGTCCCTCGACGGTTTCTCCTTGCCCGGGTCCCGACACCAGCCGCACCAAGGTCGCGCGTACCGACGGATACGGCGTGCTGATCGCCATGCGTACGGTTTCGCCGGGGCGGCGCGACCATTCCTCGAAATAGGCTTGAATATCCATCGCTCTCGTTCCCACTTTGTTGTCGCAGATGCGCGGCAGCCCGCGTTCGCGTTGGGCGGCGCGCAACGATACTCGGGAGCGGAATGCAAGCACGCGCTATCGCGGTTCCCTGGATTCGCAGAGCAATGAAAGTGGACAGTGAGGCCTCAACTGGTCATTCGGCCGGTCGCTACTTCGTCACGTCATCGACGAGCTCGAGCAGGCTGGACACCACGCGATCCGGGGTGACGCCGGCGACCGCGATGTAGGGAAGGCCGGTCGTAACGAGGACCGAGCGCAGGCCCGCGCTCTGGCCCGCCACGATGTCGGTGGCGATCTGGTCGCCGATCATGATGGTCTCGGAATTTGCGGTCGCCACATGGGCGAGGGCCTCCTCCACCATGAAGGGTTGCGGCTTGCCGACGACAATCGGCACGGCCGAGGGCACGGCGGCCGTGACTGCGGCCGCGAGGACGCCGACGCAGGGCTCAAATCCGCTATCGGCGGGAGTGAGCGTGTCCGGATTGGTGACCACGACGGCCGCGCCGTTCAGCGCGGCGCGGACGGCGGTTCGCAACTTGTCGTATGTCAGGGCATAGTCGAATCCGAGCACCACGACTTCGGCGTTCTCGCCGGCCGAGGTGAAGCCGCCAGCTTCGAGTTCTTCCAGCAGCGGGTTTTCCCCGATCGCGAAAACGCGCGTTCCAGGCGGCCAGCGTCGCCGCATCAGACTAGCCGTCGCCGAAATGGCGTTGAAAACCTGTGCTGCCGATACCGGCACACCCATGGCCGTCAGTTTCGCCGCGAACTGCGCTGCGGACTTGGTCGCATTGTTGGTCACGAACGCATAGGGCACGCCGCGGGCCTGCCAGGTCTGAAAGGCCTTTACCGACTCCGGAATCGATTGGCTGCCGCGATACACGACGCCGTCGAGATCCGAGATGACGCCGCGGATCGGCGTCACTCCATGTCCGCCAGGCTGTGCCAAGAACAATTCCTCTTTGCGGGGGTGTGCGCGGATCATAGGCGGAGTTCGCGCGATACCGCCATTTCTGCCTATGCACCATTCATGTCCTGCACGCAGAAAAGGCGTCGTGCGTGCGCGCTGTGCCGTGATTTCCCCTTGCGCGAACGCGCATGTCGATACGCGCGATCGAGAGAAGCGTCAGCAACGGAATCGTGGAGGAGCAGGTATCAGGCATGGTGCGCAATTGGTCTAGGCTTTGCTCGATCCGTCACGGGAGATGATGGAGCGGCCGATATCCTCGCTCACCCGGACGAGGAGCGAAGACGGTTCGCGGGATTTGGCGTCTCCCATTATCAGTCGAGGGGAATGACACGATGATCAATCGCAGAGACTTGTTGCTGGGCGGAGCCGCAGGTGCGGCGGCGCTCAGTTTTGGCCGGGTCGATCCCGACTTCCTGATGAATTCCGCATTCGCGGCCGAAGGCCGGACGCTGCGGTTCCTCGGTGCCGAAGCTTTGACCGGCAACTGGGATCCGACCACGCACACCAATCTGGGTCAGATCATCGCCGAAGGCTTCGTTTTCGGCTATCTGACGCGCGCGCCGATGAAGCCGGAAAAGCCCGGCGAACTGGTGTTCGAACTCGCGGAGTCGCTGACCCCGGTCGACCCCTTCACCATGGAAGTGAAGCTCAGGAAGGGCATCAAGTTCCACAACGGTGCGCCGTTCACCGCCGCCGATGTCAAGGCAACCTATGAATACGGCTGTCTGCCCGATCGTCCGGCGCAGTGGTATCCCGGCCTCGTCACCGTCGATGTCGTCGATGACTTCACCTGCCGGATCAACACCAAGGCGCAGGGCTATCCCGCCACGCTGTTTTACTACCTGTCCTCGTTCCTGCCGATCCTGTCGGCCAAGGACGTCGCCAACAAGGCGCAGCTTTCGGCGCGCATGAACGGCACCGGTCCCTATATGTATGTCGAGCAGAAGGGCGATACCACAGTCCTCAAGGCCAATCCGGATTTCTTCCTCGGCGCGCCGAAGATCCCCGGCGTCGAATACAAGTTCGTCGGGGACACCACGACGCGGACGCTGTCTTTGTTGAACGGAGAGGCCGACATCATCGAGCGCCTCGAGCAGGAACAGGTCGAGACCATCTCGAAGGATGCGCGCTTCGAGATCCACAAGGCGGTGTCGGTCGAGAACAAGTACCTGTTCTTCCGCTGCTCGAAGAAGCCGTTCGACGATCCGAGGATTCGTCTCGCGGCCTGCCACTCGATCGACCGCAAGCAGATCCTGGAAATTCTCGGCATGTCCGGCACGGCCTCGAAGGCCCATATCTCGCCGGTCAAGTTCGGCTACACCGACGTCGCCGAATATCCCGAATACGATCCGGCCATGGCGCAGAAATTGCTGGCCGAGGCCGGCTTCCCGAAGGGCGCCGGCCTGCCGGAACTGACCTACTATACCTCGGTCGGTTTCTATCCGAAAACCAAGGAATATGCCGAACTGATCGCCGGCATGTTGCAGGAGCAGGGTTTCAAGGTGAACCTGCAGACGCTTGAAGTCGCGGCCTGGGGCAACCTGCTATACGACAAGCCTGGCGGCGGCGAAGGCCACATGATCGATTGCGGCTGGTGCACCGGATCGCCGGAGCCGGATCTGGTACTGCGCACCCACTTCCACTCCTCGTCGAAACGCATCTGCGGCATCGTCGACCCGGAACTCGACGCGGTGCTCGACAAGGAACGCAATGCGCCGTCGATCGAGGAGCGCAAGAAAGTGTTGCAGACGGAAACTCTGCCGACGATCGCCAAGAAGGCGCCGGCGCTGGCGCTGTTCACCTCGGTGTTCATCCACGCCTACAGCAAGAAGCTGGAAGGACTCTATATCTACCCGAACGGCCAGCAGGACGGGACCAAGGCGACGTTGGCCTGACGCGATCGAAACACGGGCCGGGGCTGTCGCCCCGGTCCGTCTTTTCATTCCGGTGACGCACAGGAAGCTCCATGTTGATCCTCGAATTTCTGGTCAAGCGGATCGCGCAAGGCTTCCTGATCATCGGCATCACTTCGTTCATCATCTTCACGTTGCTGCGGGTCGTGCCGGGAGATCCGGTGCGCCTGATCGTCGGCGGCATGGCGCCTCCCGACGTCGTCGAAAAGGTCGCGACCAAGATGGGGCTGCGCGATCCCATCGTGGTTCAATATGCGCGCTACATGGGCGGCCTGTTGCGGGGTGATCTCGGGCAGTCCTATCTGCGCCCGCGCAGCGGCATGATTGCCACCGGCGGTCAGTATATCGACCCGACCAAATCCGACATGGCGCCGGTGATCGACCAGATTCTCGAGCGTCTGCCGTTTACCCTGCAACTCGGCGGCATGGCGCTGCTGTTCGCGCTGCTGATTTCGTTTCCGGTCGGCATTGCCGGCGGATTGCATCAGAACGGCTGGCAGAACCAGCTCGCCTTCGCGGTGCAGTCGCTGTTCGTGTCGGTTCCGAATTTCTGGCTCGCCATCGTCCTGATCCTGTTCCTGTCCGTGAAGCTCAAACTGCTGCCGGCGCTGGGCTATCAAGGATTCTCCTATGTCCTGCTGCCGGCCCTGGTGCTGTCGGTCGAGATCGCCCCTTTCATCATCCGGACCTTGACCACGTCGTTCGGCGAGGTGATGCAGGCGTCGTTCATCGACGAGGCGCGCGTCCGCGGGCTGTCGCGACGGCGCATCGTCTACGCCCATGCGTTGCGCAACGCCGCGGTGCCGCTGGTCAACCTCCTCGGCATCCAGCTTTCCACGCTGATCGGCGGCGTGCTCGTGATCGAATACATCTTCGATTATCCGGGGCTCGGCAATCTGACCGTGGTTTCGGTGGTCGGCCGCGATTTCCCGGTGATTCAGGGCATCGCGATCACCACCAGCGCTGTCTTCGTCTTCATCAACATCATCGTCGATCTGGTGGCCTATCTCATCGATCCCCGCGTGGAGCTGTGACATGACGGTTACCACGATCGCCGCCATCGCCCCCGAGGTCGCGCCGACCGGGCAGTCGGTCAATCGCCGGATCCTCGGCGCGGCCTGGCGGATGACGAGCTTTCGCATCGGCCTGTTCATCTTCATCGCCTTGCTGCTGGCTTCGGCGATCTATCCCGAATTGTCGTCAATGAGCGCGACCAAGATGGTCGTGAAGGACAAGTTTCTGCCGCCGCTGTTCATCGGCGACAATTGGAGCTGGGGGCATCCGCTCGGCACCGACCAGCTCGGCCGCGATATGCTGCTGCGCTGCCTGATCGGGCTGCGCTATTCACTGATGATCGGCATCATCACGGTGGTGCTGATCTTCATCATCGGCTGCGGTCTCGGCCTGTTCGCGGGCTTCAAGGGCAAGTGGTGGGACACCATCATCATGCGGATTACCGACGCGCAATTGTCGGTGCCGATGATCATCCTGGCGATCACCATCCTCGGCGTGTCCCGACCGACCGTGGAGACCATCATCATCGTGCTGGCATTGTCGGGCTGGCCACTCTATGCGCGGGTCGCGCGTAGTGCCGCGGTGACCGAGCGCGGCCTGGAATATGTTCGGGGACTTCGCGTGCTCGGCGCAGGAGACTGGCGACTCCTGCTGTTGTTCGCGGCGCCCAACATCCTGCCACCGATCGCCTTTGTCGCCGTGCTGGACGTCGCGCGGATGATGATCTTCGAGGCCATCCTCGGCTTTCTCGGCCTCGGCATCCAGCCGCCGACACCGAGCTTCGGCAGCATCATCGCCGATGCCCGCAAATACCTGATCAACGCCTGGTGGATAGCTACCAGCCCGGGCGTGTTCCTGGCGGTGGCGCTGACCTCGATCAATCTGATGGGTGCGGCGCTGGAGAAGGCGCGCAACCGGATCTACGGAGGCCTGTGAGATGGATCTGTCGCTGATCCTCGAAGTCGACAACCTCACCGTCGGGCCACTCGCCGCGGGATCGGCGCCGATCCTCGACGGCATCAGCTTTCGCCTCCACGCCTCGGAGATCTTCGGCATCTATGGCGAAAGCGGCGCCGGCAAGACGGTACTCAGCCGTGCGCTCGCCGACTGGCTTCCGGACAGCCTGCAGTACCGCGCCGGGCGTGTGATGTTCGCCGGGCAGGATACGCTGAAGAAGTCCGCCAACGGCACGTTCCGGGTCGGCCGCGACATCGCCTATATCGGCTCGAAGCCGCAGAGCTCGCTCGACCCGACCATTCCGGTCGGCAGCCAGATCGCCGAAAAACTGCATAGTGTACGACCGGAATGGAATCCGTCGGAATGCCGCGATCGGGTGGTTCAATTGCTCGGCGAGGTCCGGATTCCCTCGCCCAGGGAACGCTACTGGGAATATCCGTCGAAATTTTCCGGCGGCATGATGCAGCGCGCCATGATCGTCGATGCGATCTGCGCCGAGCCTGCCGTTTTGATCGCCGACAACATCACCCAGCCGCTCGATGTTACCATCGCCGCACAGATCGTGACGCTGTTGCACGATCTCTGCCTGCGCCACAAGATGGCGACCATCTATCTGACCTCGTCGCTGCCGATCCTTGGCCAGTTCGGAAACCGCACGGCCGTGCTCCACCACGGCCGCTTCGTCGAGCAGCAGCCGTTCAACGAACTGCTGAAGGCGCCGCAGACCGACTACGCGCGGAAGGCCATCGACAGCGTGCCGCGAATCTGGTCGACCGGGGAGGGCCCGCTGGCGCGCCGCAAGGCGGTTGATGAGGCGCCGCTGATGCGGATCGAGAACGTGCATCGCACCTACCGGCAGCGCAAGCGTGGCACCTTCAACACCTACCGCAACATCCAGGCCGTGCGCGGTGTCACCCTCGACATCATGCCGCGCGAGAATTTCGGCATTGTCGGCGAATCCGGCTGCGGCAAGTCCACGCTGACGCGGCTGCTGGCATGGCTGGAGACGCCGGATGAGGGAACCATCGTGCTCAGCGGCACCGCGCTCGCCAGCCTGTCGCCGCGCGAACTGATCCGCAAGCGCAACGAGTTCCAGTTGCTGCTGCAGGATCCCTACACGGCGCTCCCGCCGCGGACCACGGTCGGCCGGATGATCGAGGAGAGCCTGCGCATTCGCGGCGAAGTGCCGCGCAAGGAGATGCGCGCCCGCGTCATCGCGGCTATGGGCGAGGTCGGCCTGGTCGCCGGTCTCTACGACCAGCTGCCCAACGCGCTTTCCACCGGCGAGCGCCAGCGGATTTCGATCGCGCGCGCCCTGATCCTGGATCCGAGACTGCTGATCCTCGACGAGACGCTCTCGGCGATCGACCAGCGCGAGCAGGGCAAGCTGATCGAGCTGTTCTCGCGGCTTCAGGAGAAGAACGACCTCACCTATGTGTTCATCTCCCACGACCTCGCCATGGTGCGGAAGGTCTGTACCCGCATCGCGGTGATGTATCTCGGCGAGATGGTGGAGATTGCGGACAATCGCGATCTGTTTTTCGATCCGCAGCATCCGTACACCAAGGCGTTGCTGTCGGCCGCGCCGACCCTGGAGGTGAAGCCCTTCAACGCTGGCGATTTCCTGCTCGAGGGCGAGCCGCCGAGCCCGATCGATATTCCGGCCGGCTGCAGCTTCGCGTCGCGATGTCCGAAAGTGTTCGGCCGTTGCCGCGTCGAAACCCCGCGGTTGCTGGAGCACCTGCCGGGCCGCTACGCCGCCTGTCATCTGCTCGATAAAGCGGAAGCCGAGGTAACGGCGGCCTGACGCCGTCGACGCGTCAGGGAAATCTACGGCGCCGTCACCAGGCGCCACAGCGTCTCGATCAGCACCGCGAGTCCCTTGTCCAGCGCCGCCGGCTCGGTGAATTCGCGCGCGTTGTGGCTCAATCCGTTCCGGCTCGGCACGAAGATCAGCGTTGCCGGCACGCGCTTCTGCAGCGCGAGGGCGTCATGGCCGGCTACCGTCTTCATGACCAGCGAGGTGAAGCCGAGATCGCCGGCCACGCTTTGCACGAGTTTCACCCCCTCGGGATCGAGCGCTGCCGTCGCCCGCTTTTCGTCGATGGCGATCGTTGCGGTAACGCCGAGCGGCGCAACGGCGGCGCCGATCCGGCGCAGGAAGCGGTCGGCGATCGCCGCCGTGACCTTCTCGTCTTCATGACGGATTTCGAACCAGACCTGCGCCCGGGACGGAACGACGTTGGGTGAGTTCGGATAGAGGCTGATGCGCGCGGCCGAGGCATGGGCGCCTTGCTCGACTTCGTCATAGAGGGTCTCGATGCCGCGCGCGGCGGCACGCAAGGCGTCGCGGCGTCGCGGCATCGGCATCGGGCCGGTATGCGAAGCCTCGCCCTCGAACACCACCGAGATCTTGCGCGCCGCCCAGGCGCCCGCAACGATGCCGATGTCGGTGGAGCTCTCTTCTAGCCTGGCGCCTTGTTCGATATGAAGTTCGACGTAGCGCCGCGGCGTCAGAGTCAGCGCCCCCGCGCCGCGATAACCGATGGCGCCGAGCGCGTCGCCCAGCGTCTGGCCGTCGCCGTCCAAGAGCGACAGCGCGCTCTCTAGCGGCTGGACGCCGGCAAAGACCGAACTGCCGGTGAGGCTCGGCTGAAAGCGGGCGCCTTCCTCGTTGGTCCAGTTGACGACGACGAGGTTGCGCCGCGCCGCGCCGGGCTCGGCAGCGGCCCGCGCGACGATCGCCTCCGCGGCGAGCAGGCCGGCCAGCACGCCGTAGACGCCGTCATAGCGCCCGCCGGTGGGCTGGCTGTCGAGATGCGAGCCGACCAGCACGGCGTCGCCCGAGGCCTGATTGAGCATTGCCGTGGCGAACATGTTGCCGATGCCGTCGATGTCGAGCCTGAGGCCGCGCCCGCCGATCTCGCCGGCAAATAGGTCGCGCGCGGCCTTGTCTTCCGCGGTCCCGCTCAGCCGGCAAACGCCGCCATCGTCGGTAGCGCCGAAGCGCGCGAAAGTGGCGATCAGATCGTGCAGGTCTTGCCGCAAGATGGTTTCCTCAGGCACGCGGTTTCACCGGCCAGTCCATTTTCACTTGGCGCAGCTGTTCAAGGGCCCGGGTTACCTGCAAGACGCCGAGATCGTCGCAGCGATGGCCGATCACCTGGACGCCGATCGGCAGATGTCGCGCGTCGAACGCCGTGCAGACCGTTGCGGCGGGCTGTCCGGTCTGGTTGAACATCGCGGTGAAAACCGTATGGGCAAGCGGAACATCGCGGAACACGCCCGGCTCCTCGGCGGGAAAATTCACCACCGGCAGAACAGGCGCGATCACGTAATCCCAGTCCTCGAAGGCGGCGAGCAGCGTGGCCTTCATTTTGCCGATCTGGCCGAGCGCCCGATAGACGTCGGCGCCGGAATGCTGCGCACCGCCGAGGCACCATCGCTTGACGTAAGGATTGATGCCGCCTTCGCCATGCGGAGGCAGGCCGCTGAATTCGACAAAGCCGCGCACCTGCAGATAGAGGTCGATCGGCGCGTAGGCGTCGTGGTCGAGCGGCGAGGTGAAGGGCTCGACGATGGCGCCGGCGCCGGCCAGCATTCGACCGGCCTGCTCGACCGCCTCGCACACCTCGGGCTCGGGCTTGGGACCGAAGCCCATATCGGTGAGTACGCCGATCCGCAGTCCTTTGAGGTTTCGGCCGAGGCGCTCGTGGTACTGGATGCCGTCGTTCGGAAAGCTCCAGGTGTCGCGTTCGTCGGCGCGGGTCAGTACGCTGAGCAGGCGGGCGATGTCTTCGACGCTGCGGCCCATCGGTCCGGCCATCCGCATCGTATCCGCCGGCAGATGCGGGATCCGGCCATGGGTCGGCTTCAGCGAGGCGAGCCCGCAATGGCCCGCGGGCAGCCGCACGGAGCCGGCAATGTCGGTGCCCACCGACAGCATTCCCGCGCCCGCGGCGACCGAGGCGCCGGCGCCGGCGGAGGAACCGCCGGTGTTCCAGGCGAGGCCCCACGGGTTGCGGGTAATGCCGTGCAGCGAACTCAGTCCGGCCGCCAGCAGACCGCAATCGGGCATCGTGGTTTTTGCGAAAATCACCGCGCCGGCTTCTTTCAACGCGATCGCGGGCGGCGAGTCATAGGTCGATGGCGGCAGCGAACGGTTGGCCGCGATGCCATGCAGATAGGGCCAGCCGACCATGGCGACGCTGTCCTTCACGGTCATCGGCACGCCGTCGAGCAATCCGGCGGGCGCCTTCGCCTTCCACCGCGTCTCCGATTCGCGCGCATTCGCCATGGCTTCTTCGGAACGGATGGAAAACAGCGCGTTGATCTCGGGATTGACGGCTTCGGAATGCGCGAGGGTGGTCTTCAGCACCTCGACGGGCGACAGCGTCCGCGCGGCATAGTGGCCGGTCAGTTCGCCGACGCTCATTCCAACCAGTTCTTCGATCGACATCGACATCTCCGACAGCTGCCCGCATTGTGTATCGGGCGCAGGCTCGGATAGCGAACTTTGCTGGCCCATTGGGGGACGGAGATTTCAACGGCACGAATTGGTGGAACGCCGGACATCCCCTTTGCGGCAATCCTGATGAAACTGCCGGATCGAGGTGCGTCGCGACGGGCTATCGCCGTGACACGTCTGTCAGATTCGGGGATTTGATGAGCAGTTTCGACGCACAACTGGAACATGTTCGGAGCAGTGTCAGCGTCTTGCCGGGCTGGGCCGGACGAAGCCTGGTCGTCGAGCCAGCGATCTCCGTGCTGGCCTCGCCGAGTTGGCGCGGCGTCGATGGCGCGCCCTGGCGTGCCATGGACAAGGCCAGTGGCGAAAGCCTGTTCGTCAAGGTCATGGATGACGACGCCGCACTTTATATCGATGTGGCCTGTGCCTTCGAGGCAGCGCGGCGGGCTTCCGACCTCGGCATCGGGCCGAAGGTCCATGCGGCCGATGTCGCAACCGGCACCCTGGTGATGGAGGATCTCAACGCCGGCTGGCGGGTGGGAACGCTGGAGCGGATGCTCGAGCCTGCCATCGTCGACGCGGTCATCGCCGCCCGGCGGCGCTTTCAGGAGGGGCCGCCGCTGCCCCGGACGAGAGGCGTGTTCGACGAGATCGAGCACTTTTACGCCGCGGCGAAGGCGGCGAACGCGCAGCTTCCTTCGGATACCGACTGGATGATGTCCGAGTTGCGCTATGCCGCCGCGGCACTGTCCGGCATCGAGGTGAAAGCCGTTCCGATCCATGGCGACGGTAATGTCTCGAACCTCCTGATCAGCGACGCCGGCGATGTCCGCCTGATCGACTGGGACCGGGCGACGACCGCCGATCCGCTGGAGGATCTCGGCAGTTTACTGGTCGAGGCGTTCGACCGCGAACCGGAAGCCCGCGACGCGTTCATTCGCGCGACCGGATCGTTCGACGAAAAGGCCTTCAACCGGATGCGTATCTACGGGATCGCGGACGACCTGCGCAGTGGGCTGATCGGCGCCCTGCTGGCCGCCAGATCGCCCCGCAACACGTTCGAATTCTACAAGTTCGCCAGCTGGCGCTTCCTGCGCTGCGGCATGGCGGTGCGTGAACCGCGCTTCGGCGACACGCTGCGGAGGGTCTGATGTCGATCAAGCGGCGCGCCGGCGAAGCGACCACGGTTCATGAGCGCGACCTCGAAAAAGCGGTGGGGCGCGTGCCGCAATGGCGCGACAGCGGATTCCGCTATGCGGCGCTGGTCGGCGGCCTGACCAACCAGAACTGGATCGTCGAGGTGGACGGCGAACCGCGCCGATACTTCATCAAGGTGCCGGGCGAAGGCTCCGAGATGTTCATCGACCGGGTCGTCGCCAACGAGGCCGCCCGCAACGCCCACGCCATGGAGCTGGCGCCCGAGGTGGTGTTCTTCGATCCGCAGGACGGGCTGGAAGTCAGCGAATTTCTCGAGGGCTATCGCGCCTGCACCAACGCGGATTTCGGCGATCCCTCGATCCAGTCCGACGTGCTTTCGCTGTATCGCCGGCTGCATTCCGGCCCGTCGCTGGGCCTGACCAAGACCATCTTCGACATGATCGAGGAGCACATCCGGCAGGGCCGCGATCTCGGCTCGCACTTTCCACCGGACATGCCATGGATCGAGCATCGCTACCGGCAGGCCAAGGCGGCGTTCATGGCGTCGGGTCTCGATCTGGTGCCCTGCTTCAACGATCCGATGCCCGGCAATTTCCTGATCAGCCAGGACCCCGTCGCCGACCCGAAGCCGATGCGGCTGATCGACTATGAATTCGCGTCGAACAACGAGCGCAGCTACGAACTCGGCGTGCTGTTCGCCGAGATGTTCTACGACGAGCAGCTCACGCTCAGCCTGATCGAACAGTATTGCGGCACCGTGCGTCCCGCCATGGTGGCGCGGGTGATCGTCAACCGCGCGCTGGCCGACATCAAATGGGCGTCCTGGGCGGTGGTCAACCGCAAGCTCAAGGAATGGGACTTTGACTATCAGAAGTATGGCGTGTGGAAGTACATGCGCGCCCGCAGCCTGATGTACGATCCGCGCTGGGACGGCTGGCTTCGGATGGTGTGATCGCGGCTAGCCCGCGCCGGGCGGCAGAGTCTCAGGCGCGACTGCCGAGAACCGCCAGCGCCTGGTCGAGCAGCCGTTCATTCGCGGCGGCAATCACGCGGCCGTCCGACATCGGATTGAGCGGCCGACCTTCCCAGTCGCGCATCACGCCGCCGGCGCCTTCGACGACCGGCACCAGCGCCATGAAGTCAAAGGACTTCAGCGACGCTTCCACCACCAGATCGCAATAGCCCGACGCCAGCAGCCCGTACTGATAGCAGTCGCCGCCAAAGCGCCGGAACATCGCCTTGCGGCTGAGCGTGTCGTAGCACCGCCAGTCCTCCGGGGTGAAGAAATCCGGCGAGGAAGTATAGATCTGCGCGTCCGCGAGGTCCGCCGTTGTGCTGACCGAGACTCGCTTGCCGTTGAAGGTGGTACGCCCGGCCGCCCCGTACCATCGCTCGGCGAGCGCCGGCATGTCGATCATGCCGGCGACGATGCTGCGCTCGCGTTCGTCGCTGAGCGCAATCAATGTTCCGAACAGCGGCATGCCCGAGATGAAGCTCTTCGTTCCGTCGATCGGATCGAGATACCAGGTATAACGGTCCCCCGGCGTCGAGCCCATTTCCTCGCCAAGGATGCCATGATCGGGAAAGCGGATCGAGATGCGGCGGCGCAGCTCCCGCTCGATGGCCTGATCGGCGATTGTGACCGGTGACGAATCCTGCTTGCGTTCGAAATCGAGCGGCGAGCGGAAATGATGGAGCGCTACTATCCGCGCCGCGTCGGCGAGATCGTTGAAGAAGGGCGCGAGTTCAGCGTCGAACGAGGCCTCTTGCGTCGGCACGTCAGCCAAGGAAATCTCCGGAAGTCCGCTGAGCGGGTGGCGGGAGGGCGGCAGGGCCGCGCAGTGAGGGCTGGCGCGTTATGCCGTCTCGTGCAGCGCACGCCGCTTGTCGGTTTCCCAATAGCCGGCGCCGAAGCGAGGCGAGGCCGCGACCTTGCCGCGAACGATCGCATTCTTGCCGGGCTCCGCCGCAGGCCCGGCACCGATGACAGAGGCCTGACCGAGTTGTCGCACGTCGCGCGGCGCAACGCTGAAATGGCGGCTGAAACTGCGCGAGAAGTGCGAGACGTTCTTGAAGCCGACTTCATAGGCGACCTCGGCCACCGTCCGGTGGCCTTTCGGGTCGGCCACAAGAATCTCGTAGGCCTTTTGCAGCCGCTTGACCTGCACGAACTGTCCGACGGTGGTCTCGTCGTCGTTGAACAGGCTGTAAAGATAGCTCATCGAGATACGGCTGCTTTCGGCAATCTTCTTCGGCGAGAGGTTCTGGTCGCCGAGATGCTTTTCGATGAAATCGAAGATCCGGCGGCGCAGCTGGTAGCGGGTGTTGCGGACGTCGGTGGCCGCGCCACGATCCTCGGTGCCGATCGTCAGCGCGACGAAACTGACGATTTCGGTGGCGAGCGCCTGCGGATTCGGCGGGGCGCGGTCGGCGAACAGCTCCGCAATGCCCTTGACCAGGTCGACCAGCAGGCACGTCATCCGCTCGTTGGCGCCGAAGCGGCCGCCGACGTGATCCTCGATCGAGACCAGGCGGCCGCGGAGTTCGGTAGCGGGGATATGCACCATCAATAGCTGCGAACGCGGCGCCGATGAAAGCTCATACGACCCAAGCTGACTGAGCAGGATGTATTCCCCGGTGCTGGTCACTCGGATCTGGCCGTTCTGGGTGAAGGTGACGCAGCCGGAGACGGGAATGGCCAGAATGTAGAATGCGTCGCGCACGGCCTCGACGCGCTCCCAGCTCCATACAAAGGGCTGCTCGGCGGCGATATTGTCGATGATGAGCCGGCCGATCTGGATCCGCCGGGTCGTGGTCAGGTTGCTTCGGATGACAGTGTCGTGCATGGCATTTTACTCGTGTTGGGTGGCGATCGAACCGTGGTGGATCGTGCTGGCAAGGTTAGCGCTGGGCGACGATGACCTCCGTTCCGGCGTCGCGGAGCGCTTTCGCCAGCGCTCCCTCGGGTTGCCGGTCGGTGACGAAGCGGTCGATCTCGGTCCATTGCGCGAAGACGGTGAGGGCGCGCTGCTCGAATTTGCTGTGATCGGCGACGATGATGGCCTCGGCCGCGCGCTTGACCATCGCGCCGTAGATCGCGCCGGCCTCTTCATCGGCGTCGTTGATTCCCCGGCCACCGACGCCCGTCGCCCCCACGATGGCGCGGTTGGCCTCGTAGCTGTTGATGCTGGCGATGGTCTGGGTGCCGAAAACATAGCCTTCAGTCGAGTGATAGCGTCCGGGGCAGCACAGAATCCTTATCGAAGGATTGGCCGCCAGCGCGCCGGCGATCGCAAAGTCGTTGATGATGACGGTGATGTCCCTCGCCTTCGCGGCAAGGCGGCGCGCGACGTGAAATGTCGTGGCGCCGGCGCCCAGCATCAGCACCTCGTTGGGCTGCACAATGTCGGCGATAACGGCGGCAATGGCTTCGCGCTCAGCGATCATCAGCCGCTTGCGATCGACCAGCGAAGGCTCCAGCGCGAACGGTCGCGACGCGCCGCCATAGGTACGGTTGATCAGCTTCTGGTGCTGCAGTTCCATCAAATCACGGCGGATCGTCTCGCCGGATACGCCGAGTACGGCGGCGAGCTCCGAGGCCCGCAGGGTAGGTGCTGCGGTGAGTTGCGAGATAATGTGCTTGTGGCGCGCCGTCTTGGAGAAGCGGTCGCCGTCCTGACGCCGCGATTTCCTCATCGCGACCGTGTCGGTGTCGTTGTCAGGCGTGGGCTCGCTAACCATTGATCCTCGAACGAACCGAAATCCGGCGGCGCGGTTTCGCAAGTAAGAGCTTCCTGCGGAACACGTTGTAAGTCCACATCAATGATGTGGCACTTTCCCCATTTGTTGGGCAGCAGAATGCATACGAGTTAGGCAGATGCCACAAATTGCCATGAATGATGATTTTCTGTGTGGGATTCCGTGATAGTGGCCGTGCTCCTCTAAAGCATTGCCAGGGTTGTGGTGTTGTTGTGGAAACTCCCACCTTGGATCAAGGTATTCGCGCCGCGAAGAAGCGATGATCCCCGTGTGCTGCGGGAGGCGCGCCGCGGGTCGGCGAGCTGTGCCGGGAAGGAGACGTCGTGCCGCGCGACAAGGAGATTCTGGCTTTGAATGCCTTCGACCCGAAGGCGCCGGCATCCGCGAAGCCGGAATTGCGCGCGGCACTGGAACGCCGGATGCGGTTGTTCGGTTCGAACTCGGTGCTGTTCTATCAGGAGCCAATCCGGATGCTGCGCGCCGAGGGCGTGTGGATGCTTGACGCCGATGGTCGCCGCTATCTCGATGTCTACAACAACGTTCCGTCGGTCGGGCATTCGCACCCGGCTGTCGTCGAGGCGATCCGTCGGCAAGTCGGTGAGCTCAACACCCACACCCGTTACCTGAACGATGTCGTCGATAGCTATGCGGAGCGGCTGCTCGCGACGTTCCCCGCGCAGATCGGTCGTCTCGTTCTGACCTGCACCGGCAGCGAGGCCAATGATCTTGCGCTGCGGATCGTGCAGGCGACCACCGGCGGCACCGGCTTCATCGTCACCGAGGCCGCCTATCACGGCAATACCGCGGCGGTGACCAATGTGTCGCCCTCGTCGCGCGCGGGCCGCCCGCCGCCACATGTGCGGCTCGTCCCCGCGCCGGAGTCGTTTCGTTCCCCGGGCAAGGATCTCGGCGCACGCTTCGCAGCAGCCGTGACGGATGCGATCGCGGATCTCGAGAGCAGCGGCGTCAAGTTCGCGGGGCTGCTGGCCGACACGATCTTTTCGAGCGACGGCGTTTATGCCGATCCCCCGGGCTTCCTCGCTCCGGCGATCGAGGTCGTGCACGCCAAGGGCGGTCTGTTCATCGCCGATGAGGTGCAGCCCGGGTTCGGCCGGACCGGCACGGCATTCTGGGGTTTCGCGCGGCATGGCGTGAGCCCCGACATCGTCACCATGGGCAAGCCGATGGGTAATGGCTTTCCGATGGGCGGCGTGGCGACGCGGCCGGAGCTAATGGACACCTTCACCGCCGAGGTGAAGTATTTCAATACGTTCGGTGGCAACCCCGTCGCCGCAGCGGCGGGCCTCGCCGTCCTCGACGTCATCCGCGATGAAGGCCTGATGGAAAATGCCCGCACGGTCGGCGGCTATCTGATGGACGGGCTGCGTGAGATCGGCAATCGTCACATCCAGATAGGCGACATCCGCGGTTCCGGCCTGTTCGTCGGGCTCGAACTGGTGCGAGATCGCGAATCGAAGGAGCCGGCGCCCGAGATCGCCAGCCGGATGATCAACGGATTGCGTGATCGTGGCATCCTCATCGGCGCCGCTGGTCCTTACGGCAGCACGCTGAAGATCCGCCCGCCGCTCTGTTTCACCAGGGAGAACGCCGACATGGTGGTGTCGGCCTGCGACGCGGTGCTGGGCGACATCTCCGCGGCGTGATCCCGCCGGCGATCAAAGCAGCCGCCTCGTCATACAGAGATGTACGGCTCCGCTCCGCCAGGACATGCTGACGGAGCGGATCGCGGTCAGGTGCCGGCAGCGTGGGCGCAGCAGCTCGCCTCGTTCACCTCGGCGGGCAGGTCGATGCAGGGGTTGCCGTCGAAGAAGCCGTGCGGCACCAGCTTGAATCCGGTGGAGATACAGGGCTGGACCGGGAAGTCCTCGAGGCGAACCGGGTGATGCAGTCCGAACACGTGCCAGAGCACGATATCGGCATTCTTGATTCCGCGGTCCTGCTTGACGAAGTCGGCGATTCCACCGGCGCCGTCCGAATGATTCATGTATTCGCCGCCCGGATAACGCTCGTCGGGATCGAAGGCGGTGACCCAGACGTGGTTCTGGACGAAGCTCGAGCGCTTGCCCGACGGCGAATTCGGGCTGACGAAGGGCGTCACGCAATTCATCGCCTCCAGCTTGTAGCTGACCGGCGTGCCCGCATAATTGGTCTTGTTCGGGTTGACCACCTTCCAGTAGCGCTGGCTTGCCGGATTGGCCCGGCGCGCCGCCTTGAGCTCGGTGTCGAGCACCGTTTCGCTTTCATAGAACGCGTTGCCGTAGGGATTCTCCGGTCCTTCCGGCTCCGCATAGGTGTTGCATTCGACGAAGCTGTTCTGGTCGCCGTCGACCGCCATGTCGAGGCGGGCGCAGAAGATATGCTGATGGATATGGCCGACCACGCCGGGCAGCACTTCGCGGGCGTATTTGCCGGGCTGGCCCGGCAGGCAAGCGGCGGTGTTGATGATGCCGGTCGCCTTCATTTCGAATTCGATCGAGCCGTCGATGTGGAAATACCAGTACAGCGCGTACTCGTAGTTGCCGACGGTGCAGATGGTCGAGACTACCAGCTTGCGGGCGCGCCGGATCTCGGCGCGGTCGGTGCGGAAATCCCAGTGCTTCCACAACAGACCGGAATCCTCCTCGTGGATGCAGATCGCCTTTTCGATCGTCATCACGTCGCCGTTCATCGTGTTCAGATACACGTCGAGATATTCGATGACGCCAAGGCAGTCGCAGCCGAGCTTCAGCGAATTGGCTAGCTTGCCGATGCCGTATTCGCCAATGTCGAACACGTTCTTGCGGAAGTGGCCGTTGACGGGGCTGCCATAGGGCACCACCATCTCGACCAGCGAGGCGCGGTGCGCCACGTGGCGGCCGTCATACTTGATATCATGCAGCGTCAGGGCCTCGCGGGCATTGAAGCCGACCAGGAAGGACCATTTGTCCCAGGTCAGATGGCTGCCCTCGACCTTGAAGTTGACGCCTTCCGGCTGGACCACGTCGATCGGCTTCAGCGGCTTGCGCTTGGACTTGATAAATTCCTTTTCGTAGTTGGCTTCCCTGGTCGGGATCGGAATTGCGCCGTAATCGTCGACGCGGATGACCTCCCAGGTCTTCAGGTCGATCACGGCGTTGAGGCCCTCGATCGGATGGGCGTAGAAATTCTCGTTCTCGAGCAGGCGCTGCCAGGCGAACACGTGGCACAAGTGCCGCCCCTCTTCGCCGGGGATCGAGAAGTTGCCTGCCGACCACGGATCGACGCAGACCGTCTTCATGTCGGTGATGCCGCGACGCTTGCAGCCGGCGATGAACTCCGGATGCTCGCGCACGAAGCCTTCGATGGCGAGGAACTGCTCGAGCTGGATCATCGGCCGCGCCGCCGGAAATTCCCTGCGCGAGGTGATCACGCCCTTGTCGAGCGAGACGAACAGCCGCGTCACGCCGACGGTCTTGGTGCTGAAGACGCTGACCCGCGCGTTCCGCGCGATCGGGGCCCCCGGCTTGAACGATCGGACCACTTTCTTTTCCGGTTCCAGAAGTTCGATCGTCTCGAACCTCGTGTCCACGCCATAGGGCGGATCTTTGTTGACAATGGCGGCGACCTTGGCGATCTCCGCAGGCGTCAGGGCCTGCAGCGGATGCAGGACGGACAGCGCGTCCGCCTTTGTCGCCGTATGGCAGCAATCGATGTCTTCCGCGATGCTCATGGTTTCTTCTCCTGTTTTTGACCGTGGTTGCTGCGAAAGGGACCCTTCGGTCCCGTTGTCTCATTCAAAGGCGCGGCCGAGTCTCGCGTAGATCTCGGGTCGGCGCGACCGCACCCAGATCGCGAAAGCGAACCCGATCGCGCCGATCAGCGCGAGCAGGCTCGGGAAGGCATTGACGATGCGGGAGTCCGACCCGCTCACCAGCGACAGATTGAACGCCATCAGGACCAGGCAGGTGCCGAGGCCGGCGGTGCTCAGCGCCGGCGCGATCAGCCGATGCCAGAGACCGATGCCCTGGGCATTCCTGCTGAAGAAGGCGATGACCGCGATCGACACCATGATCTGGATGACGAGAATGCCAAGGCTGGCAAAGGTCCCCATCCAGGCGAACACCACCGCATAAGGGTCCTGTCTGGTCAACGCGAAGGCAGCCGTGGCGCCCATCCCTATCAAGGTTTGCACCGCGCCGGCGACATGGGGCGATTCATGATCGCGATGCGTCCTTGCGAATCCGCTCCACGCCAGGCCTTCGCGGCCGATCGCGAAAAAGTAGCGGTTGATGGTGCTGTGGAACGACAGCCCGCAAGCGAACAGGCTGGCGAGCAGCAGCACGTTCATCACCAACGCCGTGCCCGGGCCGAGCAGTCTGTCGATGGCGTTGAGGTAGAGCGTCGCGGTGTTCTTCGTGGCCTCGGCAAGGATATTCGACGGGCCGTAATAGACCGAAATCGCCCAGGTCGAGAAGGCGTAGAAGATGGCGATCAGCAGCACCGAGACGTAGGTCGCCGTGGGGATGGTGCGCGCCGGATCGCGCGCCTCCTCGCCGAAGATCACGGTGGCCTCGATCCCGATGAAGGATGAGACCACGAACACCAGCGCGACGCCGAAGCCGCTCGAGAACATCGCATGCGGCCCGAACGGCGCGACGCTGATGTGTTCGGGGCCGCCGCCGGTGACCAGGATGGCGATCCCCAGCAGCAGCAGGATCGCGATCTCCGCGATCATGCAGAACCCGAGCACTTTGCCGCTAAACGCGATGTGCCGCTTGCCGCACAGATAGACGGCTGCACCGAGGCAAAACGCGTAGACCCACCAGGGGATGTCGGGACCGCCATGCGAGGTCACGATGGCGTTGGAGAAGAAGCCGAACATGCCGTACACCGCGATATCGATCGCGTTGTAGGTGGCGAGCGCGATCAGCGCGCCGGCGACGCCGAGCGGGCGGCCGAGCCCCGCGGTGATATAGGGATAGAATCCGCCGGCGCTGGCGACGAAGCGATTCATGGTGGTGAAGCCCACGCTGAACAGCAGGTACAGCAAGCCGACAAGCAGAAACGTGCCGGGCACGCCCGGGCCGTTGCCGAACGCGAAGGCCGCCGGCGTGACGCCGACGACCGCGGTGAGCGGAGCGGCGGCGGCGACGACGAAAAATACCACATGGGCAACTCCGACGGCATCGCGCCGCAACTTGTTCGGAGACTGTCCATCCATTGACGCCTGGCCTTCCATGTTCGCGGCAACACCGGTGTCGCACGAGATCTGATCGGCGCAGTTTGGCTGCGGCACCCGGGCCGCCGGCGGGCTGACGAAGCTCCTGCTGCGGAAGCCGCGGTTGCCGTCCCGCATTGCGGGACAGGTGCTGCTCGCCGATCGCGCACGAACGACGCATGGTGGAGCAAAAGCGAGCCACAAGATTGACAGTAGACGCCAATTGCGGTCCGCTCGTGAAGATCGGGCAAAGCGCGCTAGGGAATGCGAGCGTTCGTCTGGGGGAAACTTGATGGGTCGCAGCGGCCGGCCGAACTCTGTGCCACGGGTCCAATTCTTTGTGTCTTTGCCTTTGCGTTCCATCGCCTGAGAACGCTCTGGCGTACTTCTTGCTTAAAAAGATGGGCTTCTCCCCTCTCAAGGTGGTGGCAATGTCTCAATCAGGAACGATTGCCGCGGGCCCAGTGCAGGAATTGCTCTCGGGCCTGGTCAGATGGCGGCCGGAATCCGCGGGGATCAATGCCCGCGCGGGAATTCCGCGCGCGGCCTTGGATGACCCCCAGGAAATGCTGCCGTTGGCGGCCTTCACGTCGATGCTCGAGGCGGCCGCATATGAATCCGGCAATCGCACGCTTGGGCTGGAACTGGGCAAGGAGTTCAAGATTTCGGCGCTGGGACCGATCACCCATGTCATGCAAACCGCCCAAACCGTGGGCGACGCGCTGGAGAGTTTCAACCGCTTCTTCGAGAGCGTGCAGACCACCACGCGCAGTGTCCTGTCGGTGAGCGACGGCACCGCGCGACTGGTCTATTCGATCCAGGATCCCGCCATCCGCTTCCGCGAGCAGGATGCCGGTTTCACGCTGGCCATCGAATATTCGATGCTGGCGAGTTTTCTAGGGCCGGCCTGGCAGGCGAGTAGCGTCGATTTCGAGCATTCCGCCGGCGACGATCTGCCGTTCTATCAGCAGCACTTCGCATGCGCGCTGCGGTTCCGAAGGCGGGAGAACGCGCTGCTGTTCCCGGCGCGCTTTCTCGACGTCTCGCTGAAGCAGGCCGATTGCAACCTGCATGCGCGGCTCAAGGTCGATCTGGCCGACTCGATCCGGCAACGGACCTTGCGGCTCGATCTGGTCCGCGGCATCGAGGCCTGGATCGCGGGCTCGCTGTGCCGGTCTGCCGCGACCGACATCGAGGTGGCAGCGGGCGATTTCGGCATGAGTACAAGGTCGTTCCAGCGCAAGCTCGCCGACCACGGCGTCAACTATCTCGACATTCGCAACCGGGTTCGATCGCACATCGCCAAATGCATGTTGGCCGAAACCAGTATTCCCGTCACCTCGATTGCCCTCCAGCTCGGATATAGTGAAACCAGCGCGTTTTCGCGCGGCTTCAAGATCCAGGTCGGGGAGACGCCGGCTGAATTTCGCAAGCGCGAGAAACTGGCCATCTTGCTTTCTTGAGACCGGTCCGGGTTGCCGCGACCGGCGCGCGTTCGCCAGCTACAACCCGCGGCCGGGTAGGAGCTATGATTTCGAAGGTCGGAGTGAATTGTCCTGGAGACCAATGATGACTTCGCGAGCGGGCATCGATAGGTTTAGTTCCTTCGTGATGGAGTTGCACGAGCGCAGCCTGACGCATCATCCTGTCGCGTTGTTCCAGTGGAGTCTCGAGGAACTGGCGCTAGCCGTCGATGCCGATTGCAGTTGGGGCGGCTGGGCCGATCTCCACCGTGGCGAGGTCGATCTCTGCGCGAGCCTTTCCTATAATCTTCCCGATGATTTCGACTCGTTCTGGTCCGAAATCAAACATGAGGATCTGCTGGCCCGCGATGTCATGGATACCGGGAGCTGCGCCGCCCGGTACGATCGTTATGGGAGCCGGCATACCGCTGGGATGGTGGCGCTTTCGGATCGTTACCACATCGACAAGCTGGCGGTGGTCGTTGCCGACCGGCCGGGCAACCCGATATCACTGTTCATGTCGCCTTACCGCAGCGGGCGGGCAGCGGACGAGGTCGATGCCGGCGAGATCATCTTCCTGCGCGTCGCGCTTGATCATGTCCGCTATCTGGTCGAACGCGGCGTGAACGGCGCATCGGGCGGCGCAAATCTTCTGGTCAATGCCCAAGGGCGAATTCTTCATGCATCGCCCGAGGCGCTGCGTTTGATTGGCGATCGCTGCCGGGGCTGGAACGCGGATTACCTTCCTGCTGAACTCAATGGATCGACGCCGCATCCGGGGAGACGCAGCCTTCCGGAATGCGGGATTGTCATGGACCGGACCGAGCTTGCGTATAGGTCCGGTCAGCCGTTGTTCGGCGTTGCGCTGCGTCAAGTGTCGCTTTCCGATCGTCTCACCTTGCGCGAGCGGCAGATTGCCGAGGAAATCGCAAACGGTTCCACACACAAGGAGATTGCCCGGTTGCTCGGACTGTCCCCGGCCACGGTGCGCAACCACACCCAGACGATACTCACGAAGCTCGGTGTGCACCGCAAGGCCACGCTGTCGAAACTGCTGTATGGCCCGGAGCCGTCCTGAGGCGGCGGCCGGTTTCTGACGGGGATGCATTTGCATCATACCCGGCGGGTCAGCACGGCCGTAGGCTGGCACCTTCTTTTTGAGGGGGTGCGCAAATGGTTTCCAGCATCAAGCGTCGCGAATTCCTGGGAGGCGCCGTCGGCACGGCGCTGCTGACAGCCTTCCCGCCACGGGCGGAAGCGGCGGATGATATCTTGATCGGCGTGCCGACCGCACAATCCTCGCCGGTCGGGGTTGGCGATCACAAAGATTGGCTGAATGGCGTGACCGTTGGCATCGACGAGGTCAACGCCGCCGGCGGCGTCAAGGGGCGCAAGCTGCGCATCGAGGTCGTCGATATTGACGTGCTGACGCCGGAAGGAACGGTCGGTGCGATCCAGTCGCTGAACGGAAAGAAGGTTCACGCGATCGCGTCCGCCTTCGTGCTCATTCCGCAGCCGGCAATGGACGCCGCGGCCGCGACCAAGGTGCCCTATCTGCACGGCAACACGGCGCTTTCGTCGCTCGAACTCGTCAAGTCGAACCCGGCGAAGTACAAGAATATCTTCCAGATCGACGGCGCCGAGACCTGGTACGGCTACGGCTTCGTCCGCTATCTCGACAAGATCGTCGCGGCCGGCTCGTGGCAGCCGAAAAACAACAAGATCCACATCGTGCA
This sequence comes from Bradyrhizobium erythrophlei, assembly GCF_900129505.1. Lineage (NCBI taxonomy): Bacteria > Pseudomonadati > Pseudomonadota > Alphaproteobacteria > Hyphomicrobiales > Nitrobacteraceae > Bradyrhizobium > Bradyrhizobium erythrophlei. The sequence continues at coordinate 6,004,017 of NZ_LT670818.1, forward strand.
GGAGCAGATCGCCTATACCCAGGTGATCTCCAAGTCGGTCCAGCAGGCGATCGCCGAATCGAAGGGCAAGTGGGCGGTCGGCGCGATCACCGACATCCAATTCCCTGTGCAGGACTGGTCGCCGGTGCTGCGCGCGCTGCACGACACCGACGCCGGCGTGATCTTCATCGACCATTGGGTGGCGGCCGAACTGGCGGCCTTCGCGCAGCAATTCTCAGGCGATCCGGTCAAGGGTTCACTGGTTTACCTGCAGTATGGTCCGAGCCAGCCGGAATTTCTCAAGCTCGCCGCAGGCAGCGCCGAAGGCATGATCTGGGGCACGGTGGTCGGCACCCACGCCGATGCCGCCGGCCAGGCCTTCCGAAAGACCTATACCAAGCGCTTCGGCGACAACATGGGCATCGTCTATACCGGCAGCGGATACGACACCGTCAAGATGCTGGCGGGCGTGTGGGGAACGGTCGATCCGTCGGATTTCGACGGCGTCGGCGCGGCGATCCGCAAACTCCGCTACGAGGGCGTCTGCGGCACCTATACGTTCGATCGCCCCGAGCAGGCGCCGCTGGTTCATCCCTGGCAGACGGAGGACGTCAAGGCCGGCATCAGCCACCTTCTGCTGCAGGTGCAGGGCGGACAGCACAAGATCATCGCACCCGACGAACTGGCGGAAGTGAAGATCAAGCCTGCACCCTGGTTCTGAGCGGGCAGTCCGCGCCGATGATCGACAACACGCCATGTTTTGGGTGCGTCGGCGTTTGCCTGTCGCTCGGTGGGCGCCAGATTCTCAAGGATGTTTCGCTGTCGGTTCAGCGCGGCGAACTGCTTGGCCTCATCGGGCCGAACGGCGCCGGCAAGACCTCCTTGTTCGAGGTACTGTCCGGCCGTTACCACGCCCAGCAGGGCGAGGTGTTTCTGGACGGCAAATCGCTGGCCGGTCTCGATATCTTTCAGCGCGCCCGGCTCGGCATGGCCCGCACCTATCAGAGCCCGGTGGTGCCGAACGCGCTCTCCGTCGGCGAAACCTTTCGCGCGGTGCGAAAAGCCTATGCCCCCTATATGTCGGTGCATGACGCCGAATGGGCGGCACGACTGGTGCATCTCGAAGTGCCCTGGGACCGCGTCGCGGGCTCGCTCGACACTTTCGATCGCCGCAAGCTGCTGCTGGCCTGTCTGATGATGCGGCGACCGCGTTTGCTGCTGATGGACGAGCCCGCGTCGGGCCTGATCAACACCGAAATTTCGGAACTCGACCTGTTGCTGCGCAAGCTGGTCGACGAGTACCACATCGGCGTCATTCTGATCGAACACCGGCTCGAACTGCTCGGCGCCATCGCCGACCGGGTATGCGTGCTCGATCTCGGCGCGGTCATCGCCGAGGGCGATCCGAAGGGCGTGTTCAGCGACCCTGCCGTCCGCGCCGCCTATTTCGAAGGAACGGCATGAGCGACAAGCTGCTCAGCATCACTGGTCTGTCTGCCGGCTATGGTCCGTTGCGGGTGCTGCATGAGATCGACTTCGCGGTTGCCGCCGGCGAGCGGCTGGCGATCGTCGGCCTCAACGGTCACGGCAAGACCACGCTGTTCCGCGCGATCATGCATCTGGTCGGCTGGCAGCAGGGGTCCATCGTGTTCGACGGCGTTGAGATCGGCGGCACCCGCTCGCTCGGCGAGGGCCGGCGCACGCCGGGCATCGTCCGTCTTGGCGTCGCCATGACGCCGCAGGGCGACGCGATCTTTCCCGGCCTCACCGTGAAACAGCATCTCGACTGCGGAGCCTATACAAAGGCGTCGTGGCGCGACCGCGCGCTGCGTCGCGACCACATCTACAACATTTTCCCGCAGCTGAAGGCGCTGGAGCAGGCCTATGTCGGCAAGCTGTCGGGCGGCGAGCGGCGCATGGTTTCGGTCGGTCGCGCGCTGATGGCCGATGCCCGGCTCTATCTGATCGACGAGCCCTCGCTCGGGCTCGCGCCGAAAATCTCGCAGCGCGTCGTCGACGCGCTGATCGATATCGGGCTCGACGGCAAGGCGATGGTGATCGCCGAACAGAATGTCGCGCTGTTGTCCGGCAAGGTGGATCGCATGATCGGAATGCATGCCGGACATCTGCGCGGCGACGTCGGCCGTGTGGATCTCTCCTGATGGACGCCGGTCTCGTCGTTTACGCGCTCTATCTCGCGGCCATCTATGGCCTGATGGCGATCGGCATTTCGCTGCTTTGGTCGAGCGTCGGCATGGTCAACATGGCCCACGGCGCCACATTCGCCATCGCCGGCTACGCGGCCTATTTCGCAGCGATCTGGGGCCAGCCGGTGGCAAGAGATTTGCTCGGCACGACCGGCTGGGATCTGCCGGCGCTTGCCGTTTTCATCGGCCTCGTCGCCATCGCGGCCGGCGCGCTGTTCGGCATCGTCATCTACCTGATCGCCTTTCTGCCGATCCACGACAAGCAGAATTTCGCGGTGCGCAGCCTGATCATTACGCTCGCGCTCAACCTCGCCACCGTTCAGACGCTGCTGTGGGCGTTCGGGCCGCAGCAGAAGGCGCTGCCGAGGGTATTCGGCACCGGGCGGTTCACCGCGCTGGGCATGTCGATCCGGGTCGATCAGGTCGTCACCATCGCCGCCACGACGTTGCTGCTTGGCTCGGTGCTGGCGTGGCTGCGCCACAGCCGCAAGGGCCTCGAGATCCGCGCGGTAATGCAGAACGCCGAGGGCGCGGCGCTGTGCGGCATTTCCACCCGCAAGACCGCGCTGCCGATCATGATGCTCACCGGCGCGCTCGCCGGTCTCGCCGCGGTGCTGCTGTCGCAGAACGTGTTCGTCAGCCCTACCGCGGGCGTCACGCCGCTGATCAAGGGCCTGACCATCGCGCTGCTCGGTGGGCTCGGCTCGGTGCCCGGCGCGGTGGCCGGCGCGGTGCTGATCGGATTCATCGAGGCGGCGACCGGCGCCATCCCTTTCCTCGGCCAGCGCTACGTGCTGTTTGTGCAATTCACCTTCATCGTTTGCGTGTTGCTGATCCGGCCGCGTGGGCTCGGCGGCCTTCTCGACGAAACGCGGGAGTAGACGATGGCGCCGCAACAGCCTGAAAAACGCTCCTTCGAGGTCGGCCGTCGCCCGCACGAGATCACCATCAGGGCAGACGGCAGCGAGGTCTGGCGTCGCGCGCGGGTGCCGCTGACCAAACGCCACTGGCTCGCCTGGCGCGGTGTCAGCAATCCCAAGTCGCTGCGCCGCGAACGCAGGCTGTTCGACAAGCGGCCGCTGTGGTGGACCATTGGGCTCGGCGGCCTCCTGGTGGTGACGCCGTTCCTGTCCGATCAGGCGATCAACATCGCCGCCATCTTCTGCATCTTCTCCGCCATCAACGTGATCTGGACGCTGATCATCGGTACCGCCGGCATCTTCTCGCTGGCGACCATGGCGGTGGTCGGCATGTCAGGCTATGCGGCGGCGGCAGCCAATGTCTATCTCGGTGTACCCTGGCTGCTGATGATGCCGGTGGGTGCGCTGGTCGGACTTGTGCTCGGCGGCTTTCTCGCGCTGCCATCGACGCGGCTCGACGGCCTGTATTATGCGCTGCTCACGCTCGGTGTCGCCGAGATCTGCCGGGTGTTCGTCTCGCAAATCAAGGTGCTGGCGCCGACCAATGGCAGCATCAACCAGGTCGGGTCCTTCATTCCGGCGGACTGGTTGCTGCAGCGGCCGGGATTGCTGCTCGGCTTCTTCGCCGCCTTCGCGTTGCTGCTTGCCGCACTGCTGGTGTTTCGGCTCATCAACAGTGAGCGCCTTGGCCTCTTGCTGCAGGCCGCTCGCGAGGACGAAGCTTTTTCCGAGGCCAATGGCATCGACTACCGCCGTGCGCGGCTCTGGGTGTTCATCCTGTCGTCGGCCGCGCTGGGTGCGATCGGCGCCTTCTACGTGATGTTCTACCGCTCGATCTCGCTCGCGGTGTTCTCGCTCGACCAGTTGCTGCTGCTGTTCGCAATGATCGTGATCGGCGGCCTCGGCCGATCGGAAGGCGCGGTGCTGGGCACCGCAATCGTCGTCCTCATCGACAAGGGCATGCTCGATCTCGGTCCGCTGCGCATCATCCTTGTTACCGCGGTCATGATTGCGGTCGCGCTGACGGCGCATAACGGCCTAACCGGCGTGAGGCTGCAGTTCCGAAATTTCCGCAATCGCAAAAAAAGCGAAAGCCGCGCCGCTCGAACCAAAAAAGGGGGTGAGGTTATGCCCGAAGAAGCCACGGAGATTGCCGACAAGCAGCAAGTCTATTACCGTCTGTTCGACAAGCGCATCCGCGACCAGCTCAAGACACAGATCACGCCGGAGCTGATCGCCGAGCACAAGGCCAGGCCGCTCGGCCAGCATTCGGACGCGCTCGACCGGGTGCTCAATTATTTCCGCCGCGGCGAGATGCCGGACAAGTACGCCATCCTGCGGGTCGGTGCCTACACCTCCAGCACGTACAAGGTGCTGGCGTTCTCGGGCCGCCCGGGCCATCCGCCGCGCGTCGTCGACGACAAGCTCTACGCCAGTATGGATGAAGCGTATCACGCCGTCTTCCTACTGCGCGTCAACGATCTCCTCGCAAGCTGATTTTCCGAAGGACCGCCATGGCAACGCAGCGCATCTACGGTTACGCCGATCCCTGGTCGATCAAGGCGGGCGAGACGCTCTCCTTCATGGTTTCGGGCGAGGGATTGGAGGCGGTCGATGCGCAGCTCGTCCGGCTGATCCACGGCGACGAAAATCCGGATGGGCCGGGCTTCGTCGAGGAAGAGGTGGCGAGCGCCATCCCGGCCAGGCTTCCGGTAAAGCGGCAGTTCACCCAGGTCGGCGCGCACGCCGTGGTCGGCGATCCCGACCAGCGGCTCGCGATGCCGGGCGATTTTACGATCTACGCCTTCATCTATCCGACCAAGCCTGGCGTCGCGCGGCAGGCGATCCTGTCGAAATGGGACATCATGTCCGGCAAGGGCTATGCACTCGGCATCAGTCCCGAGGGACGCCTCGAATTCTGGGTCGGCGACGGAGCAAGCATCGATCACGTCGCGGCCGAAGTCCCGCTGATAACCAAGGTCTGGTATTTCGTCGCGGCGAGCTTCAACGCGGCGACGCGCGAGGCGAAGCTTTACCAGATCGGGGTGATCAATCGCTACAACTCGCTGACCGGGCCGGTGGTACCGTTCGACTACGGATCGCGCGTGGTCGAGATGCTGCGCGTGGCGCCAGCCGATCCCGGCGTCGCGACGCCGTTTCTCTGGGCGGGCGCCAGCGAGGAGAACGACCGCCGCGGCCGCTTCGTCGGCATGCTCTATTGCGGCAAGATCGATCGCGCCGGTGTCATCGGCGAGGTTCTGATGCCCGAGGCCATCGAGGCGTTGGCGGGTTCGGGCGAGATGCCGACGGGCGCGGTAATCGCACATTGGGACACGACGGCGGGCTATACCGACAGCGGCATCGGCGACACCATCGTCGATGTCGGTCCGCATGCGCTGCATGCCGAAGGGATCAACCGGCCGGTACGCGCAATGACCGGTTGGAACTGGAAGGGGCGTGCCGACAGTTTCCGGCTCGATCCATTGCAATACGGGGGAATCGTCTTCCACGACGATTCGCTGATAGATTGCCGCTGGCAGCCTGATCTCACCGTGGCGCTGCCGGCCGATCTCAAGAGCGGCGTCTATGCACTCCGGCTACGCTCGGCTGAGGCGGAGGAACATGTGCCATTCTTCGTCCGGGCGCCGAAGCCCAAGGCGCCGCTGGCGGTGCTGATGTCGACCTTCACCTATCTGGCTTACGCCAATGAGCGGCTGGCCTATGACGCATTGATCGCGCAGGCGATCACCGCGCACACGCCAATCCTCACCGAGGCGGACATCGAGTTCAACAAGCTGCAGGAATTCGGCCTCTCGACCTATGACCATCATTCCGACGGCGCCGGCAACTGCTATTCGTCGTGGCGCCGGCCCATCCTCAACATCCGTCCGAAACACCGCATGAGTTCGATGGGAATGCCATGGGCGCTGCCGGCCGACCTGTCGCTGATCTGGTGGCTCGAGCATTCCGGACTCGATTACGAAATCCTCACCGATCACGATCTCCACGCCGAGGGTATCGACGCGCTGCGGCCCTATCGCGCGGTGATCAACTGCACACATCCGGAATATTATTCGGAGCAGATGCTGGATGCCACCGAGGATTTTCTGTGCGAGGGCGGTCGGCTGATCTATTCGGGCGGCAATGGCTATTACTGGGTCTCCGGCCTGCGCAAGGGCGAACCGCATTGCATGGAGGTCCGCAAGCTCGATACCGGCTCGCGAGCCTGGCAGGCCGATCCGGGCGAGGGCTATCTCGCCTCCACCGGCGAGAAATCCGGCCTGTGGCGGTCGCGTGGCCGTGCGCCTCAGAAGATCGTCGGCGTCGGCTTCACCTCGGAAGGCATGGACGAGAGTCAGCCGTTCGAGCGCATGCCGGATTCGTTCCACCGCCGCGTGGCTTGGATCTTCGACGGCATCGGGGCAAAGGAAAAGATCGGCGATTTCGGTTTCGGTCTCGGCGGCGCGGCCGGCATTGAAATCGATCGCTACGATCTTGCGCTGGGTACGCCTCCGCACGCTCTGTTGCTGGCCTCATCGCACGGACACTCGGACAATTATCCGCTGGTGTCGGAAGAGGTCACATACGCCTTTCCCGGTCGCGGCGGAACGCAGGATCCGCAGGTGCGCGCCGATATTACCTATTTCACGACGGCCCATGGCGGCGCCTGTCTTTCGATCGGCTCGATCGCCTGGAGTCAGGCGCTGCCTTACAGGAACGGTGACAATAACGTCGGGCGGATTATGCGGAACGTTCTGGACGCTTTCTTGCGACCGGGACCGTTGCCTGGCAGCGAGTTTGTCGGCGAGGAAAAACTGTGGCGGTGATTTGGCGCACCGCGCCCTTTGGGTTCCGCCTCGATGCCACTAAACCAGCGGCCGACACATCCCAAGTCCTTCGCTTTGCGGATGTAGTTCAATCGCAGAACGGCTGCAGCTGTATACGAGGGTTCGATTCCCTTCGCCCGCTCCAGTCTAACAAAGCCCTATAATCCTATAATCCGGGCACTTTCGCAGTTCTTGGAAGGCCATTCGGCCGTCTTGTACAGAGGCCTGTTCGGGATCAAGGCACAGTTTCGCAACTGGCGAGACAAGAAGAAGAGCGAACGCCGTTCAACGCGAGCAGAGAAAGGAGGCGAGATGTTGCCCGAGGAAGCTACCGAGACGCAGGACAAAGACATCGTCTACATGCGTCGTTTCGACAAGATGCAGCGCGATTACCTGAAGACGCTGGTTTCTCCCGAGGTCATTATGGAACACCAGAGATCTCCGCAAGGCCAGCACAGCGAGGCGCTCCAGCGGTTGCTTATCTATTTCCGCGGGCGGCCACAGGTCGACAAATATGCAATCAGTTGCGTCGAGGTGAACAGGGCCTATCGCATCGTCGCGCTGTCTGGACACCGGGGGGTGCCGCCGCGGCTGGTAGAAGACAAGATCTATCCGACTCCAAAGGAGGCCTTCCACGGCGTGTTTATGCGCCGTGTCCAGGACTTGCTCGAGTCGTGAACCCCGAAAGGGACCTGACCGGGCAGCCTGGTCGCATCCCCTTTGGCCAATGATGCGCGTTTGAATTTCGGGACGAATTAATGGCACAGATCAAGATCTTTGGTTACGCGGACAAGATTTCGGTGAAGCCGGGAGAAGTCATCCAGTTTCACGTCAATTCCGACGGCGCGAATATCGCCGATGCCCACCTGGTCCGCTTGATCCACGGTGACGAGCATCCGGATGGACCGGGATTCATGGAGGAAGAGGTCGACTGTGCCGCCAACGGCGTCTGGCAGGTGGAAAAGCAATTCACGCAGGTCGGATCGTTCCTGGAAGTGGCCGATCCCCGGCGCGAACTGGCGTTGGAAGGCAGCCTTACCCTTTTCGCCTTTGTTCATCCGATATGGCCTGACGTCGGGACGTTTCAGGTGTCGATCGAGAAGCAATATGTGGTGCTGGAAGTGTAGCGACGGCCAGGCCGACAGATCCACAAAGAAAAGATTTCGGGAGGAATGACGTGTTGTTGAAGCTGAGGATGGCGGCGCTCGTCGCCGGTCTGGCCGGCCTTTTAGGACCCGCGCACGCCCAGGACGCGTCCTGGGAAGGCGTCGTCGACGCCGCCAAGAAGGAAGGCAAGGTTGTCGTTTACAACATGGCCCTGGGTGCGCCGTATTTTACGGCGGTCCTCAAATCGTTCGAGGCGAAGTACGGAATTTCGGTCGAAAGCCTCGATCCGCGTGCCAGCGAACTCACCGAGCGTATCCGCACCGAGCAGTCCGCCGGCCGATATCTCGGCGACGCCGAGATGGTGACGACGACCATGATCGAGGAGCAGCTCAAGAACGGCGATTTCGTGCAGAAGCTCCCGCCGATTCCAAATGCCGCCAACCTGCGGCCGCCATTCAAGGCCGCCGAGTACAGCGTTCCGGCTTTCATCCAGCCGATGGGGATTCTGATCAATACGAGGCTGGTCAAGGATCAGGACGTTCCCACCAGCTGGAACGATCTGAACGACCCCAAGTGGAAGGGCAAGATATTGTCGGACGACATGCGTCCGCTAGGGAGCGGCAACACGATGTTCGCCATCCTGCAGAACAACATGGGCGACGACTTCAACGCCAGGCTGGCCGAGCAGAAGCCCGTGTTCAGCCGCGACATGAGAAACGATGCCCGTCGCGTGGCCCGCGGTGAATACGCGATCTATATCCCGCAGATATTCGCCTTTACGTCGGATCTGAAGGGGCTTCCGGTCAAGGTCGTCATTCCCAAGGAAGGTGCGCCTTACGCGGAAATGGATCTTGCGGTGTTGAAGAACGCGCCGCACCCGAACGCCGCCCGGCTGTTCATCCAGCACTTCCTCGACGTCGAGCCGCAATTGATCTACGCCAACGCCTGGATGCTGCCGGTGGTGGGGGCCGCCGCCCAGCGCGCCAATCCCGACGCGCAGCCCTTTGCGAACGCCAAGCTCGTCGGCCCCGCAAAACTGTCAGAGCGGGCTTCGATGATGGCGCTGGCGAAAAAGCTGTATCCATGAGCCTTTCAGCGGGAGACCGGATCGATGGCCTTGGCAGGACGAATTCGGCGAGCCTGAGCGGGCTCGGGCGATGGCTTCAGGCGACGTCCGCGGGGCGCCTTGCTGCCCTCGCTTTGCTTGTCGTCATCCTGGCCTTCCTCTCCGTCTATCCGTTGTCGATGCTGCTCTACGGAAGCCTGCATTCGACGCCGCCGGGAATGGCGGGGACCTTCAATCTGGACGGCTATCGCGACGTCATCACGCTACAGAGCGCAGTGACTTTGCTGAATACGGTCGGCATATCGCTGGCGAAGACCATTCCCTCCGTGGTTCTGGCCGTTCTGCTGGCCTGGATTCTGGCTCGGACGGATACGCCGTTCCGCGGCTCCCTCGAAGTCCTCGTCACGCTGCCGTTCTTCATCCCGCCGATTCTCACCGCCATGGCATGGGGCATGCTCGGCAATCCGCAGGTCGGATTGCTCAACCAGTTGTATCAGTGGATCACGGGCTCTGACACAGCCCCGATCAACGTCTATTCCTATGGCGGCGTGGTCTGGCACATGATGCAATATTCGGTGCCGTTCCTCTTCCTGCTGATCGTGGACGCCTTCCGCGCGATGGATCCCAGTCTCGAGGAAGCGGCCAGGATGTGCGGCGCTTCGCGTCTGCGGACGTTTGGTACGGTGACCTTGCAGCTGATGCTGCCGGCGCTCACGGGCGCGGCCATCCTGAGCTTCATCCGCGGGATCGAGAATTTCGAATCGCCGCTGTTCTTCGGATCGCCCGCGGGCATCCATGTCATCACCACCGACATCTACGACTCGATCAATCAGCGATCGCCGCCACAGTACCAGTACGCGACCGCAATCAGCTTCGTCATCATGGCCTTGCTTTTCGTGATCGTGCTGCTGCAACGGCGAATGTTGCGGGGGCGCAGCTTTCAGACGGTCACGGGCAAGGGCTATTCGCCGTCGGTGATGAAGCTGGGGGCGTGGCGGTGGGCGACTTTCGCCTTCTGCCTGCTGTTCTTTTTCGTGACGGTGGTTCTGCCGGTCGGGCAGCTCATCATCGGATCGTTCTTCAAGTTCTTCGGATTCTATCAATGGGACATGTTGACCCTCGAGCATTATCGGGCGGTCTTTGGCAGCAGCGAATTCTGGAGGGGGTTCGGCAACACGATGCTGCTGGGACTGGTCGGCGCCACGCTCACCATGCTGCTGGGCAGCACGGTCGCCTACATCTCGGTCCGCACGAAGTGGCGCGGCCGCCTTCTGATCGAGTCGATGGCCTGGCTGCCCTGGATGATGCCCGGTATCGTGCTCGGCGTCGGTTTCCTCTGGGGCTTTGCACTGTTGCCTCATGCATTTCCGATCTACGGCACGATCTGGGCGCTGCTGCTTGCCTATGTTTCGCTGGGAACGCCTCTCTCGGTGCGAGCCATGTCGAGCGCCTATGCGCAGTTGTCGTTCGACCTCGAAGAGTGCTCCCGCGTGCATGGCGCGGGCTGGCTGCAGACCATGTGGCGAATCGTCCTTGCGCTGGCCTGGCCCTCCTTCGCCGTCGGCTGGGTTCTCGTATTCTTTGGGATCATGCGCGAGCTGAGCGCGTCGGTCCTGCTGTATTCCGTCGGCTCCGAGGTCCTGTCTGTCGTGCTATTGAAGCTCTGGGCGAATGGAAACGCGGAACAGGTCAGCGTGATCGGATTGATCATGATGGTGCTCGTGATCCTGTTCCGGTGGGTGCAACTCAAGGTCATGAAAACCCGCATGGGTGCAATTTGATCGAGCGTGGATAGCGTCATGTCGAACGTCGTGCTTGATAAGGTAAGCCGGAATTTCGGCGAGTTCGCCGCCGTCAGCGGTGTGGATCTGCGTGTGAACGAAGGCGAGTTCGTAACGCTGCTCGGCCCGTCCGGATGCGGCAAGACGACGACCCTGCGGATGGTCGCCGGCCTCGAGCAGAACACAGGCGGCCGCATCAGCATCGACAAGGAGGTTGTCAGCGACGCTGCTCGCGGCATTTTCGTTCCGTCGGAGCGCCGCAGGCTCGGGATGGTGTTCCAGTCCTATGCGATCTGGCCCCACATGACCGTCTTCGAGAACGTCGCCTATCCGCTTCGCGTGCGCCGCAAGCCCACCTCCGAAGTCCGGGATCTCGTCGCGAAGGCGCTGCGGCTCGTGGAGATGGAGGGCTTCGCCGACCGGCCGGCCCCGGCGCTGTCGGGCGGTCAGCAGCAGCGGGTGGCGATCGCGCGGGCTCTCGTGTTCGAGCCGAAGGTTCTGTTGCTCGACGAGCCACTCAGCAACCTCGATGCCAAGCTGCGCCTGCAGATGGGAGACGAATTCCGGTCGATTCAGAAGCGGCTCGGCATGACCAGCCTCTATGTCACCCATGACCAGTCTGAAGCGATGGCGCTCTCCGACCGCGTGGTCGTAATGGACCGCGGCCGGATCCAGCAGATCGGTGCGCCGGAGGAGATCTATCGATATCCCGCCAATCGGACCGTGGCGGCCTTCTTCGGAACTCCGAATCTGCTCGAGGCGAACGTCGAGGGCTGCGCGCGAATCGACGGTCGTCGGGTACGGCTCGACGTGGTCGGGCGAGGCTGGCGCGGCGCGTGCGAGTCGGCAAGTGAAGTCAGGCCGGGGCAGATGGTGACGGTGATGGTCCGCCCCGAAGACGCGCGCATTGCCGCGGCCGGCATCGCGACCGCAGAACATGAACTCAGATGGTCCGGGCGGATTGCGTATACGATCTTCAGAGGTCCGACGCGGTCGGTCATCGTGCAGACCGATGACGGTCGGCTTAGCGTCGATGCGCCTTCGTTCGGCGACTATTCCGTCGGCGACAACGTCAGCGTCGTGGTTTCGCAGGGAGCGGCGTGGGCCGTGACGGAGCAGGCCGCTGCCGCGCAAGGAATATTGCGCGGCACGGCGTGATCGGGGATGTCTCGGTTCAGCGATAGATCTGCTGGGCGAGAGCGAGCATCTCGTTCATTCTTTCCGGATCGGTAGTGCCGAGGAGTTTGCTCTTCTCGATTTCCGCCACCGCCGGGTCGACGTCGGTCAGCGCATCGGTCGTGGTCGGCAGCAGGCCGAGCCTGGCAAAGTTCTGTTGAATCTGCTTGCCCAGGTAATGCTCCATGAGCAGCCGCGCCGCGTTCGGGTGCTGCGCGTTCTTGAGCAGCGCGAGATCGTATCCGATGTAGGGCAACCCTTCCATCGGCGCGATGAACTTGACCGGCAATCCCTTGAGTTCGAGCAACGACGTCAAACTGTCCGGGATGTAGAGCGGTAGTTCGCCACGGGCAATGCGTCGCTCGTTTGCCGGGATCTCGCGGCTGAATTTGAGTTCCTGTTTTGCCAGCTTCTCGTGGAACTCGCGTCCGAAATGGTCCTGAAGGACAGAGAAGAGTACGCCTCCGCCGCCCAGCGTTCGCAAATCGTCGCTCAGGATCTTGCCCTTCCAGCGCGGATCGGTGAGGTCGAGCCAGCTCTTGGGTTCATCCGCCGGCTTTACCAATGTCGTGTTCGCCAGGATGCCGTAGACGATGGCAAACACCGGAAGCCGTATGCCATCACTGGGAAATTCGGGCTTCAAATGACCAAGGCTGGGGAGAGGGCCGTGGGGCTCGAAAACGTGGTCTTCCTTGATCTGCAGCGTGGTCGTCGTTCGCCCGTTCTCCGACACATCCGCCGCGTTGCGGCCCGCCGCCTGTTCGATGCGGATGCGTTCCCGGACTTCACTCGCCCGCGCTTCCAGAATGTCTACGGTGATCCCGTAGGCCGACTCGAAGTCCTTCTTGAGGTCCTTATGGGCGGCAAGGCCGACAAAGGCGCTATAGAGCACCACCCGACCTTCCTTCCTGGCCGCGGCGACGAGCTTGGCCCACTCGTCATCCGCGCGCGCCAATGCCGTCATGGACAGCATCGCGGACCCGGCCGTCAACCCGAGCAAAGCAGCCCGGCGCGTGATCAGCGCGCGCTCATCCCGATCCTGAGCGGACATCCGCGTTACTCCGCGGCCTGCTGGCTGGGCGCACGCCAACGGATCGCGGACTTCAATTTTTCTTCGTAGGCATCAAGCCAGTCAAGCTTGTTGTCGGCATAGAACGAACCGGCGCGAGCCCTCCAGAAGACTTCGGCGTCGTCGACGCCCGGCGGCACAGTGCCGTTATTGGCCAGCGCCCGGGCCACGGTCAGCAGTCTTCGCCTTGTTCGCGAGATCATGACGTCGCTTGGGGCGAGGTGCTCCTTGGTGTGATCCACGATCGGCCCCATGCTCTCGGTGACGGCCTGGTCCTGCATCACGATGTTGCGAATGCCAGTGTAGACGCGGTTCGTGCGCTGCGCCTCGCGGTCGATCTGCCAATCGTTGGCGATGTTCTGAACCGCCCGCCAGCGTCCGTACCAATCCGTGGTGTTGGGAAGGTATTCGAGGGCATCGGCTCCGGGGATGCCGTCCCCCGATTTCAACTTCGACGATGAGTAGGTCGCCCCCTTGGCGCGGCCGCCGTAGATGGAAATCAACATCGTATGGGTGTCGTCCATCGGCACCCATGCCTTCGCGACGACATGGTCGGCGAAGTCGGCGTTTGGCGTCTGGGTCCAGAACGGAAGGCTGAAATGCGCCATGCGCCAGTGCGTCTGTCCGTTCGCTTCCGGCCGGAAGGCGCCGTACATGGTGCCCCAGTCGGTTTCGGTGACCTTGTACTCCGGCGCGCGGTTGGACACGGTGTGGCGTGCCGGGTGACCTTCCTCGAAATACTCGGCCTTGATGTGGCCGGCGTGAAGAAAGCCGAAATGCGACGTGTCGATGTCGCCTTCAAGGCCCTGGAGCCAGTTGCTTTCGCGCTGCAGCACCGTGACCGTCAGATCCTGCTCGGGAACGAACAGCGCCTCATGCATGGGCATGGGCGGCGCCTCGGCGCGCGTACCCATATATACCCAGATGAGCCCCGCGCTTTCGCTCACCTTGTAGCTCTTGGCGCGGACCTTCTCCTTGAAGTCCTGCGGGGGCGGCACGTTCGGCATTTCGAGGCAACGCCCTTCGACATCGAATTTCCAGCCGTGATAGACGCACCGAATGCCGTTTTCCTCGTTGCGGCCGAGGAACAGCGAGGCACAGCGGTGCGGGCATTGATGGTCGAGCACGCCGACCCGGCCCGCGCTGTCCCGAAAGGCGATCAGTTGTTCGCCGAGCAGCATGAGCCGCATCGGATCGCCGTCTGCCTTCAATTCAGAGGAGAGGGCGGCTGGAATCCAATATTGCCGCATCATCTCACCCATGACGGTGCCCGGGCCGATGAGTGTGAGATCCTGGCCGTCGGTCGACTTCGACATGTCGCTTCCTCCTTTTTTCGTGGCGCCAACCTTTTCGCTGCGCTGATTTTAATTATTTGCATTCTGCAACTAAATTTCGTTGGCGTCAACACGGCGGCTTGTGGAGGTTGCGCGGCACGTTGAGTCCTGCAACGAGCGTCCCTATAGTCTGGGCCGGTTTTGGGGGACTGCGCAGCCGATGAAGAGCAAAAAGGGTTCCGTTCCACTCGAGGACTGGATCGGCTACAGGTTCAGCCTCATCTCGGCGCGGTTGGGCAATTTCGTCGCTCCGATGTATGCGAGCCGTCATGACCTGACGATGCCTGCGTGGCGCAGCCTTGCGGTCATAGCCCGATATCAACCACTGACCGCCACGCAACTCGCCACGTTGACGTCATCAGATGCCTTCAAGGTGGCGCGGGCGATTGAGTTGTTAGTTCGGCGGGGATTGATCCGCCGTGACGTAGACAAGAATGACCGGCGCCGCGCGAGTCTGTCCCTCACGGCGGCTGGCCGCAGGGTTTACAGAGACGTCGAGAAGTTTGTGGTCCGTGTCGAGAAGGAACTCACTGCAGCACTTGATGTGAACGAGCTTGCGATGCTGCGACGAAATCTCGACAAGCTGGACCAGCAATTGGAAGTCGGCATCAAGCCTCGCGGCTGGGAGGCGTTTGTGAGGGACTGAACAGCCTAAGCTCGAACGCGCCGTTCCGCCCGAAAAGCCGCAACGAATTGGGTGAAACGCCGTGCAAAACGTGGCGGAAACACCTGCCGCAGTGAGAAAAATCAATAACTTAGAGAATATTCATTGCGTTCGGGACGCTGAGATTGTCCACGTCAGACGGCCACCGCTAGCGAATGTCGGTATCGGTGGTTGCGAGTCCGTGATTTGAACCTACTCAGCGGTTCTTGGCAAACTTTGAAGATGCCGCGTAGCGAGTTACGCTGCCCGCCGAAAAGAAAACAGGACCCCCACGGTAGTGGTCGCGACGTAGCGGACCACTGACTCGAATCTCCGACTGCTCACCCAGCCCCCGCAAGTACACGCGCATCGAAAGATCCGAATGCTGCAGCGAGCCGTTCTCGCTGAGAACGCCGCAATGAAATCGCAACGAATTGGGCCTCTCTGTCCACCCCGCTGGGCAACGCGGGACTTGAAATGCAGCTTGACCGATTACGTCGGGCGCAGGGTCGCGGCGAGCGTGCTGCGACGGGCCAGGGCAGGAGTTTTGCAAACGTTTCAGAAGTGGCCGGAAATAGCCGGATTAAAATATGGGGACCTTGCAAAACCAGGTGAGAGATTTCAAAGGCTTAGCCCGAAAGCCGTTATGCTACCGTTACACCATTCCCCAATTACTTCAGATACTTAATAGGCATTCTTATAGTTCCGGGTGCGGACAGAGCTTCCCCGGCGCAAGCGTGGGTTCTTCCACTAGTTCAATCCCGGCCTTGGCAAGCGCGCCGGGATGGGCTTGTTGCGATTGGGCTGCGGCCGGGCCGCCGTCATTTGCGCCGCGGTTTTGCGTGGCGGTCAGGGGCGGGCGGCCATGAGCGTGTATTTCGAGGAGCTGGATTTCCGCCCGACGCCGATGGGCGTGCTCAGCCTGCGCCGGCGACGACAGCTTGCCTCCGGTCTCGACGTCTACGAGATCAAGCTCGGCGACGAGTTCCTGATGTCGAGCCTGTTCACCGTCGCCGAGATCGCGTTGGCGCGGATCGGACTGGAGGCGCTGGAGCGCGGCGATCTCGATGTGGTCGTCGGTGGCCTCGGGCTCGGCTATACCGCGCTGGCCGCGCTGGAAAACCCGGCCGTCAAATCATTGATCGTGGTCGATGCGCTTCCTGAAGTGATCGAATGGCACACGCAGGGCCTGCTGCCGCTCGGCAAACAAATCACCGGCGATCCGCGCTGCCGTCTCGTCCACGGCGACTTCTTTGCGATGTCGGATTCGCCGGACGGATTCGATCCGCTCGCTGCGGGCCGCCGTTTCGATGCGGTGCTGGTCGATATCGATCATTCGCCGCGCAACCTGCTGCATCCGAGCCATGCCGCACTGTACGAGCCGGCAGGCCTGAAAGGGCTCGCCGAGCATCTGCATCCCGGCGGCGTGTTCGCACTGTGGTCGAACGATCCGCCCGATCCCGTCTTCGAAAATGTGTTGGCCGGCGCCTTTGCAGCTTCCGCTGCGCATGTCGTGAGCTTCGAAAATCCGCTCCAGCATCGCGACGCCAGCAACACGATCTATGTCGGCGTCAAAGCGGCTCTGCCTATCCCTGAGGCAATTCCCGGCACGAGCCATCGGTCGATTTGATACTTTAGAATGCCCCTCGCGCTCGCGGCGGCGGTCAACTTGCCGATGCCAATCGGGCATGCAATGCTGGCCGCGCCAATCAACAAGGAAGTAGCGGGCGGCGACGTGTCCTGCATTCCAAGCCTTCAGAGCCAGGCAATCGGGTGGGACCTTTCGGAGACGATCAACATGAAATTCAAGCATATGCTCGCGCTGCTTTGTGCCGTGTCGATTTCCGTTGTCCTGGCCGGCCATGTGTCGGCGCAGGACAAGACCGTCAAGATCGGCGGGATATTTCCGCTGAGCGGCAACGCCGCCTCTACCGGCGTCCACACCAAGGCCGCGCTCGAAGTCGCGATGGATATCATCAACAACGCCCATCCCGAACTCGGCAATTTCCCGCTGGCCAAGAATGCCGGGCTCGCGGGCCTTGGCGGTGCCAAGGTCGAAGTCGTATTCGCCGATAACCAGGGCAGCCCCGCGACCGGACAAAACCAGGCGCTGCGGCTGATCACCGAAGAGAAGGTGGTGGCGCTGACCGGCGCCTATCAGTCGGGCATCACGCTCACCGCCAGCGCGATTGCCGAAAAATACGGAATTCCCTTCCTCAACGGCGAGTCGGTGGCGGCCAATCTGACCGAGCGCGGCTTCAAATGGTTCTTCCGCACCACGCCGGTCGCCTCCGATTTCGCCAAGATCTATTTCGACTTTCTGGGGGATATGAAGGCCGCGGGCGCCAAGACCGACACTGTGGCCATGGTTCATGACAACACCGAATACGGAACCTCGGTCGCAACCGTGATCACCAATGTGTTCAAGGCCAATGGACAGGCTGCTCCGATCGATATCGCCTACGCGCCCAATGCCACCGACGTGCAGGCCCAGGTGCTTCAGCTCAAGGAGAAGAAGCCCGACGTCGTGATCATGATCAGCTACACGTCGGATGCAATCCTGTTCGCCAAGACCATGCAGTCGCTCGACTACAAGCCTGCAATGCTGATCGCCGACGACGCCGGATACTCCGATCCGTCCTTCATCAAGGCGGTCGGCAAGATCTCGCAGGGCGCCTTCAATCGCTCGTCGTGGAGCGTTGGGCCTGCGGGCTCGCCGACCGCGCTGATTGCCGACATGTACAAGAAGAAGAGCGGCGACGAGATGGATGACACCGCCGCGCGGCAGATGCAGGGCTTCTTCGTGCTGTGCGACGCGATCGACCGTGCCGGCTCGATCGACCCCGCCAAGATTCAGGCGGCGCTCAAGGCCACCGACCTCAAGCCCGATCAGCTCATGATGGGCTACAAGGGCGTCAAGTTCGACGACAAGGGCCAGAACACCCTGGCGGCCGGTGTCATCATCCAGCTGCAGGACGGCGAGAACTACGTCGCGGTATGGCCGAAGACCAATGCCGAAAAAGCGCCCGTGCTGCCCTACAAGGGCTGGTGAGATCGAAACGGCGGGGCAGGAGTCCCGCCCTCATCGTTCGTGTTTAGTTGTATCCTTTGATCCCTAACCGGCAAGACTTGACCCCGGCATGTCCGTTATCCTCGTTCAGGTGATTGTCGGCGGGCTTCTGCTCGGCGCCGTCTATGCGTTGTTCTCATCAGGCCTCACGCTGGTCTGGGGCATGATGAACATCGTCAACTTCGCGCATGGCGATTTCGTCATGCTCGGCATGTATGTCGCGTTCGTGGTCTATACGCTGCTCGGCGCCGGTCCCCTGCTGGGCGCGCCGATCGCCATGCTGGTGCTCGCGACCGTCGGGGTCGTCGTCTATTTCGGGCTGATCCGCGACATCATGAAGGGGCCGATGCTGGCCCAGATCCTCGGCACCTTCGGGCTCGCGCTGTTGCTGCGCTATTCCGTGTTCTGGTGGTTCGGCGCCAATTTCCTGTCGCTGCCGGAAAACATCGTCGGTGGCACCTTCGAGATCGCAGGCCTTCGCCTCCAGGCCTCGCGGCTGTTGGCCGGCGCCGTCGCTTTGCTGGTGACGCTCGGGCTGCATCTTCTGCTGACGCGCACGTCGCTCGGATCGAAGATGCTGGCAGTGGCGGAGGATTCCACCGCGGCGCAGCTGATGGGAATCCGGCCCGATACCATGCAGGCGATCGCCTGGGCGATTGCGGCGGGCGCGACCGGGCTTGCCGGCGCGCTGATCGCGACCTTCTTTTATATCGTGCCGACCGTCGGCGAGACCTTAGGCATCGTCGCCTTCGTCACGGTGTCGCTCGGCGGCTTCGGCAGCGTGCCCGGAGCGCTGATGGCGGGACTCCTGATCGGGGTCATCGAGTCCTTGTCGGCGTACTGGATCGGCGCCGTCTACAAGGACATGGCGGTGTATTCGCTGTTCCTCGGCTTCCTCTGGTTCCGGCCGCAGGGCCTGATGGGCAAGACGTGATGCGCCGCTGGCTTTGGCTCTCGGTGGTGCTGGCGCTTTTCATTGCTTTTCCGCTGCTGTTCTCGACGCCGTTCGAACAGCGGCTCGGCGCGCTGGTGCTGCTCTACGCCATCGCGGCGTCGGCCTGGAACATCGTCGGCGGCTATGCCGGCCAAGTGTCGGTCGGGCATGTGGTGTTTTTCGGCTGCGGCGCCTATGCGGCGATGGGGGCCTACACGCATTTCGCATTGTCGCCGCTGGTCGGGATTCCCGCCGGCATCGTCGTCAGTGTCGGGATCGCGGCTGCGATCGGCGTGCCGACGCTGCGGCTGTCCGGGCACTATTTCAGCATGGCAACCATCGCGGTCGCCGAACTCTGCCGCCTGATCGTGACCAATACCGATTATCTCGGCGCAGCGGTGGGGCTGAGCGGCCCCACCGTGCCGCGCAATGTGTTCGATCTCTCCTTCATCTCGGCGCTGCCTTATTATTATCTGTTCCTGGCCATCCTCGGCCTGACGCTGGGAATCACCTGGTGGATGACCAACAGCCGGATGGGATTTTATCTGCGCGCCATCCGCGATTCCGAACGCGCGGCGCGCTCGCTCGGCGCACCCGCCAGCCGCACCAAGCTGTACGCCTTCATGCTGAGCGCGGGGCTGACCAGCGTCGCCGGCGCGCTTTACGCGATGATGTTCGGCTTCGTCGATCCGGAATCCGGTCTCGGCATCCTGATCTCGGTGAAGATCCTGATCATGGCGGCGCTCGGCGGCGCCGGGCTGTTGTTCGGACCGCTGGTCGGGGCGGCGATCCTGGTGCCGCTGGAGGAAATCTCCAACAATCTGCTGGGCGGCAAGGGCGCCGGCCTCACCTTTGTCGTCTACGGCGCGATCATCGTGCTGATCGCGCGGTTTCAGCCGGGCGGCATCGTGACACTGATCAAGCGGTTGTGGGCCAGGCGTACGAAGGCGCAGGGCGCGTCGGTCGCGGCAGGAGCCGGCCATGCTCCTTGAAGCGCGCGCGGTGACAAAAGCCTTCGGCAGCTTCAAGGCCGTGGATGCGGCCTCGGTGACGCTGGAGCAGGGCGACATTCTCGGCCTGATCGGACCGAACGGCGCCGGCAAATCGACCTTCTTCAATTGCCTGACGGGCGATCTTGCCGCGACATCGGGCAAGATCATCTTCGAAGGTCACGACATCACCAATCTCGTGCCGGAAGCACGCGCGCAGCTTGGCATCGCGCGCTCATTCCAGGTGCCGCAGACCTTCGAGAGCATGTCGGTGCTGGAAAACGTGATGATCGGCGCGTTTCTTCGTACCTCCCATCGTGCCCTGGCCGAGACCCGCGCCCGCGCCGTGCTGGAGCGCGTCGGCATGAGCCGGCTTGCGGACGCGCCGGCGCGCTCGCTCGGGACGCCCGGCCGCAAGCGGCTGGAAATCGCGCGGGCGCTGGCGACCCAGCCAAAGGTGCTGCTGCTCGACGAGGCGATGGCCGGCCTGACCCAGCGCGAGGTGCAACTCGCGATCGATCTGGTCCGCGACATCCATCGTTCCGGCGTCACGCCGGTCATCGTCGAGCACATCATGGAAGTCATCATGTCGCTGGCGACACGGGTGGTGGTGTTTCACCAGGGCCGCGAGATCGCGCGCGGCAGTCCGCGCGAGGTCACGGGCAACCCGGCCGTGATCGAAGCCTATCTCGGCAAGCGCGCGGCCAAGGCCGCCGCCAGCCACACGCCGATCGAGCTGATGGGCGGACCCGCGACATGACGGCGCCGCTGCTCAGGATCGAGCATCTCGAGGTCCGCTACGGCGACCTGATCGGCGTCTCCGACGTGTCGCTCGATGTACCCCAAGGCAGCGTGGTGGCGCTGCTCGGCTCCAATGGCGGCGGCAAGACCACTACGCTCAACGCCATCGCCGGCCTCATTCCCGTGCATTCCGGCAGCATCGCCTTTCACGGCGAGGAGATCGGCGGCGAGGCGGCGTTTTCGATCGTACGCAAGGGGCTGGCGCTGTCGCCGGAGGGCTGGCGGTTGTTCGTGCAGCAGAGCGTCGAGAACAATCTGCTCCTGGGAGCGACGCCGTTGCGCAACAAAGCGCGCGCCGCCGAGCTTCTGGGGCGCGTCTACGAGATCTTTCCGCGGCTCGCCGAACGGCGCGGCCAGCGCGCCGGCACCATGTCGGGCGGCGAACGGCAGATGCTCGCGGTCGGCCGAGCACTGATGAGCGATCCCAAACTGTTGATGCTGGACGAGCCGTCGCTGGGCCTGGCACCGGCCGTGGTCGAGTCGATGTACGAGACCTTCGAGCGGCTGCACAAAGAAGGCCTGACGATCCTGCTCGCTGAGCAATCCATTGAGCTCGCGCTCGAGGTTGCGGATTTTGCCACCGTGCTTCAGGTCGGCAAGAGCGTGCTGTCCGGCACCGCTTCGGCGCTCGCTGACGATCCGCAGGTGCAGCGGGCCTATCTCGGCACCGCCTGAGGGGCGGGTTATTTCTTGCGCCTGCCGGTTGTCGACCGCTGCATCTCGGCTTCGAGCAGCAGCAGCAGGCAACCACTCAACCGATCCTCCATCTCACGGTCGTGAAGCGACAGCGGACCGGGATCGTTGAGGATGGCGTTGACCAGTGTTCCCAGCACCACCTGAAAGCCGAAGGCGATGCCGCGGGTCTTGGCGGCGGCGCGGCCTTTGCCCATGGCGCGGAGCAGGGCAGGCGTGGCGCAGGCGACGGACGCGCGCGCCAGACCCTTGAACGTCGTCCAGCGGTCGGGCCGCGTATCGTCGTGCTGCAGCGCGGCGCGCAGCACGCCTTCGTGGTTTCGGATCCAGCCGATGATTCCGCTGACCAGCACGCGGCAGAGTTCGGCAAGTGAGGTGTCCTTCAACGCCGCATTGGCGGTCATCGCCGACAGCCTGCGCGCGCCGTCGCGCGCGGCCAGTTCGATCAAGGCATTGAAATAGGCCTCCTTGCTCTCGAACCGGCTGTAAAACGCGCCGACCGTGGCGCCGACCTTCGCGCACAACGCTTCGATGGACAATTCGGCGAGGCTGCGCGTCCGCAGCATGTCGGCGCCGGCCTCCAGCAGTGCCGCCGTCATCTCGCGGCTTCGCTTCTGCCGCGACGGCGTGACGCCGGGAAAGTCCAGATGGTCCGCCTGGCGCGGCATCCGCGGTTGCACTCCGACGTAAAATAATCATAATCATAATTCGGATTACGGTTTCTGGCAATGCCTGGCACGGCGGCGGCGCCGGCCGCACGAGCGCCGGCAAGATTCGGGGCGTAGGCCCCGGTGAGACAGCGGCGAACGGCGGATCAACTGCCGCGCCATCACACGGGGAGGGAACCCATGAGCGCAGGCAGCGACGAAGGTTTTCGCGGCACCATCGGCAAGACCATCGCGAGTTCAAAACCCTGGTGGCCGCCGGCGCCAAAGCCGCCCGCTGGCGCGCCCAACATCCTGGTGGTGCTGTTCGACGACGTCGGCTTTTCCGATTTCGGCTGCTACGGCTCGCCGATCAAGACGCCGACCATCGATACGCTGGCGACGGAGGGCCTGCGCTATTCGGGTTTCCACACCACCGCGATGTGCTCGACCACGCGCGCGGCGCTTCTGACCGGACGCAACCACCATTCGGTTGGCGTCGGCTGCCTCGCCAATTTCGATTCAGGCTATCCCGGCTATCGAGGCAAGATCGCGCGCGAGGCCGGAACGCTCGCCGAGATGCTCAGGGCCCACGCCTATCGCAATTACATGGTCGGCAAATGGCATGTCACGCCGCTGACCGAAAGCGGTGCGACCGGGCCTTTCGACGGCTGGCCGCTCGGCCGCGGTTTCGATCGCTTCTACGGCTTTCTCGACGCCGAGACCGACCAGTTCGCGCCGGAGCTGGTGTCCGACAACACCCATATCGATCCGCCCGCAACCTTTGCCGAAGGCTATCATCTGACCTCGGACCTGGTCGATCAGGCGATCCGCTTCATCGGCGACCACATCGCCGACCGGCCCGATCTGCCCTGGCTGACCTGGGTTGCCTTTGGCGCCTGTCACGCACCGCATCAGGCGCCCGCCGACATCATCAAAAGCTACGACGAGGTGTTCGCGCACGGCTGGGATGTCGAGCGCGAGCAGCGGTTGGCGCGGCAGAAGGCGATGGGGATCGTGCCGCACGATACCAGGATGCCCGCGCGCAACGATGGCGTGAAAGCCTGGGAGGAGCACAGCGCCGACGAGAAGCGGCTGTTCACGCGGCTACAATCGGCGTTTGCCGGCATGCTCGATCATGCCGATCGGCATCTGGCGCGGCTGATCGCGTTTCTGGAAACCGCTGATATGCGCGACAACACGCTGATCCTCGTGCTGTCGGACAACGGCGCGAGCCAGGAAGGCGGACCGTCTGGTTTCGTCAATGCGATGGGGCCGTATAATTTCCGCCCCGA
The DNA here is from genome assembly GCF_900129505.1 of Bradyrhizobium erythrophlei. NCBI lineage: Bacteria > Pseudomonadati > Pseudomonadota > Alphaproteobacteria > Hyphomicrobiales > Nitrobacteraceae > Bradyrhizobium > Bradyrhizobium erythrophlei. The sequence goes on from NZ_LT670818.1 coordinate 6,027,552, forward strand.
GCCGATCGCGGAAAAGGTGCGGCGGATCGACGATATCGGCGGACCGGATTCGCACAATAATTTCCCGCATGGCTGGGCGATGGCGTCCAACACGCCGTTGCGCCGCTACAAGCAGAACACCCATGGCGGCGGCATCCGCGATCCCTTCGTCATTTCATGGCCGAAGCGGGTGCCGGCAAGGGGCGAACTGCGCCATCAGTTCGTGCACGCCAGCGATCTGGTGCCGACCTTGCTCGAACTGGTCGGCGTCGAGGCCCCGAATGAAATTGCCGGCTGCCCCCAGATGCCGATCGAGGGCGAGAGCTTTGCGCGTTCCATCAAGGAAGCGTCGGCGCCGTCAAAGAGCTCGCCGCAATATTTCGAAATGTTCGGGCATCGCGGCATCTGGCGGCAGGGCTGGAAGGCGGTCGCGTTTCATCCGCCGGGCACGCCGTTCGAGAATGACAAATGGGAGCTGTTTCATCTCGACCGCGACTTTTCGGAGGTCGACGATCTGGCTGAGAAAGAACCGGACCGCCTGGCCGGCCTGATAAAATTGTGGTGGAGCGAGGCGGAGAAGCGCAAAGTGCTGCCGCTCGACGACCGCTTCGCGGCGCGCTTTGCCGAGAACGCCGCGCGCTTTCAGGGCGCTCGCAACCATTTCGTCTTTCACGCCGGCATGGGTCATGTGCCCACCGATGTCGCCCCGGACGTACGCAGCCGCAGCTATACCATCGAAGCCCATGTCGAGATCGACAATGCCGGCGCCGAAGGGGTGCTGATCGCGCATGGCGACGCGACCTCCGGCTACAGCCTTTACATCAGGGACGGGCACCTCGTTCACGATCTCAATATCGGCGGCGGCCACGAAATCCTGCGTTCGGATCGCAAGGTCCCGGCAGGCGCGCGTCGATTGGGCGTGCGCGTCGAACGGCTGGTGCGGGAAACCCCGCCGGCCAAGGGCGCCCGCACCGGATTCAGCGCCTATACGCTATTGATCGACGGCGAGCCCGCGGGCTCACTGCAGACCCAGCTGGCATTCAATAATTTCATCTCCTGGTCCGGCCTCGACATTGGCCGCGATCGCTCGAGCCCGGTGTCGCATTACCAGGCGCCGTTCGAATTCACCGGCCGGTTGCTGCGGGTCACGGTTGCCATGCATGACGACCAGAAACTCGATGGTGATGGCGTCGGCAACGCGGAAATGGCGCGGCAGTAAATGGCGAGGGGCCGAAGCCCGATTACTTGATCTTGTCGTAGGCGGGCGCAAAATCGGCAAGCGGCATCGGAATCGTGATGGTTTCCTTGGCCATGTTCTGAAACGATACTTTCATCTGCTTGCCCGATTTCATGGCCGCCAGCAAATCCGGGGCGATCGGGGTGCTGGCGTAGCAGCCCCGCGCTTCGCAGGTCTGGATCTGTAGGTCGATGACCTTGCCGTCATCGACCTGCAATTTGGCGCCGACAGGCAAGTTAAGTCCCAGCGGCAATTGCACCAGCAGAACCGGCGCGTGGGTATCGCTGGGCACGCGAACGTTGACCAGCACGATCAGCTGTCCGGTCTTGGTGAGGACGGCGGTCTGCTCGATCGCGCATTCCAGCGGCGCTTCGCGGCTTGCGCTGGTACAGCGCGCGATCCAGCCGGGCTGCGGCGCTGCGCCAGCGACCGGCGTTTCGGCTGGAGATGCCAGGGGCGCCGCGTTGCTCTGCGCCGTGTGCGGCGCGGATTTGGATTTAGGCGCCCGGGCGTGGCCGGATGATCCCAGAGCGGCGAGGGCGACCACAACGGCGAGCCTGGCGAAGATCTTCACTGAACCGGCTCCGAAATCTGGTTCGGATGTGCCTGTACGCGGACAAAGTCAAGTCACTCGGCAGCTTGCTTGATCGAGCCTTGCTCGCTTTCGCCGTGATCCTGATCGGCATCTCCCGATCGTCCCCAGCCTGCAAACCAGTTCGAGAGCCGGTCGAGATAGAGATACACCACCGGAGTCGTGAACAGCGTCAGCGCCTGGCTGACGATCAGGCCGCCCACCATCGCATAGCCGAGCGGCTGGCGGATTTCCGATCCGGTGCCGGTGCCCAGCATCAGCGGCACGCCGCCGAGCAGGGCTGCCATCGTCGTCATCATGATCGGACGAAACCGCAACAGCGCCGCCTGCCGGATCGATTGCTCCGGGGTGAGATGATCGTCGCGCTCGGCGGAGATCGCGAAGTCGACCATCATGATCCCGTTCTTCTTGACGATGCCGATCAACAGGATGACGCCGATCAGTGCGATCAGGCTGAAATCAAATCCGAATGCCATCAGGATGGCGAGCGCGCCGACGCCGGCCGAAGGCAGCGTCGAGAGAATGGTCAGCGGATGGATGTAGCTCTCGTAGAGAATGCCGAGGATGAGGTACACCACGACCAGCGCCGCCAGGATCAATAGCGGCACGGTGCTCAGCGATTGCTGGAACGCCTGGGCGGTGCCCTGGAAGCTCGAATTGAGGGTCGGGGGCGCCCCGAGTTCGACCATCGACTTTTGCACGGCATCAGTGGCCTGGCCGAGCGCGACGCCCTGCGCCAGGTTGAAGCTGATGGTGATCGCCGGGAACTGGCCCTGGTGGCTGATCGAGAGCGGCCGGACCGGCACGCTGGTCCAGCTCGCGAATGTCGCCAACGGCACCTCATCGCCCGTGGTCGGCGACTTGATGTAGATCTTGCTCAGCGTGTCGAGGCTGCCCTGCAGGTCCGGCAGGATTTCCAGGATCACGTGGTAGCTGTTGAGCTGGGTGAAATACTGGGTGACCTGGCGCTGGCCGAACGCGTCGTAAAGCGTGTCGTCGATCAGCTGCGGTTGGATGCCGTAACGGGCCGCGGTGTCGCGATTGATCTTCAGCTCGAGCGTCGTGCCCTGGGTCTGCTGGTCGGTGGCAACGTCGCGCAGCTCCGGCAGGGTCTGCATCTTCGCCAGGATCTTCGGCGCCCATTCGTTCAGCTCGCCGAGATTGGCATCCTGCAGCGTGAATTCGAACTGCGTGCGCGTCGGCCGGCCGCCAAGCCGTACGTCCTGCGCCGCCTGCATATAGAGGCGGGCGCCCTCGACCTTTTCCAGTTTGGGACGCAGGCGGGCGATGATCTGCTGGGCGGAGGCGCTGCGCTCGTTGCGCGGCTTCAGCGTGATGAACAGGTTTCCGTTGTTGCCGGCCCGGCCGCTGCCGCCGATCGCCATCGCCACGCTGGCGACGTCGGGATCGGCCTGCACGATCTTGCCCAATGCCTCCTGGTGCTGCTGCATCGCCACGAAGGAAATGTCCTGCGAGGCCTCGGAGGTGGCGGTGATCAGGCCGTTATCCTGCTGCGGGAAGAAGCCCTTGGGAATGACGATGAAGAGGTAGACCGACAGCGCCAGCGTCGCGAAGAAGACCAGGAGCGTCATCTTGCTCCAGCGCAGCGCGAGGTCGAGGCCGCGCTCATAGGCGTGCAGCATCGCGTCGAACCCGCGTTCGCTCCATTGATAGAATTTTCCGTGTTTGGATTCGCCATGCGCGCGCAGGAAGCGCGAGGCCATCATCGGCGTCAGCGTCAGCGACACCACCATCGACACGAAGATCGTCATCGCCAGCGTCACCGCGAATTCGCGGAACAGGCGGCCGATGATGCCGCCCATCAGCAACAACGGGATCAGCACCGCGACCAGTGAAATACTGATCGACACGATGGTGAAGCCGATTTCCTTGGCGCCCTTGAAGGCGGCGGCCATCGGCCTTTCGCCTTCCTCGATGTATCGGGTGATGTTTTCAAGCATCACGATGGCGTCGTCGACCACGAAGCCGACCGCGATGGTCAGTGCCATCAGTGACAAATTATCCAGCGTATAGCCGAACACCCACATCAGCGCGCAGGCGCCGAGCAGCGCCAGCGGCACCGTCACGGTCGGAATGACCGTCGCCCAGAAACTGCGCAGGAAAATGAAGATGACCATGACGACCAGCGCGATGGTCAAGAGCAGCGTGTACTGGACGTCCTCGACGGCGGCGCGGATGGTCTGGGTGCGGTCGCTGATCAGTTCGATCTTGATCGCCGGCGGGATCGCCGCGACCAGTCGCGGCAGCATCGATTTGATCTTGTCGACGGTCTCGATGACGTTGGCCCCGGGCTGCTTGAACACCACCAGGAACACGCCGCGCTTGCCGTTGGCCCAGGCAGCTTGCTTGGCGTCCTCCGGTCCGGTGACGGCCTGACCGATATCCCGGACCCGCAACGGCCCGCCGTTGCGGTAGGCGATGATGACGTCGTTCCAGTCCTTTGAGTCCAAGAGCTGATCGTTGGCGTAGATCGTATAGGCGCGCGTTGCGCCGTCGATGTTGCCCTTGGGGCTGTCGACCGTCGTGATCGCGATCTGGCTGCGGACGTCTTCCAGCGACAGGCCCTTGGCGACCAGTTTCGCCGGATCGACCTGGACCCGGATCGACGGCTTCTGCTGGCCGCCGATGACGACCTGCGCGACGCCGGAGATCTGGCTGATCTGTTGCGCGAGCTGGGCGTCGACGGCGTCGCTCACGGTGGTCAAAGGCAGCGTGTCCGAGGTCGCCGACAGCAGCAGGATCGGCGAATCCGCCGGATTGACCTTGCGGTAGGTCGGCGGGGAGGGAAGGTTTTTCGGCAGTTGGCCGCTGGCGGCGTTGATGGCGCCCTGGATGTCATTCGCCGCGCCGTCGATGCTGCGGTTGAGATCGAACTGGATGGTAACGGCCGCCGTTCCCAGATAGCTCGTCGAGGTCATCTGGGCGATGCCGGGAATCTGCGCGAACTGTCGCTCCAGCGGCTGCGCCACCGAGGTGGCCATGGTTTCGGGGCTGGCGCCCGGTAGCGTCGCGGTGACCTGGATGGTCGGGAAGTCCACCTGCGGCAGCGGTGCGACCGGCAGCAGCGGATAGGCGACGAGGCCGATGAAAAGAATACCGGCCATCATCAGCGAGGTGCCGATGGGATAGCGGATAAAAGGTGCGGAAATGCCCTCGCTCTCGCTCATTCCTGCTTGACCCCGGCTTGAGCTGGATCCGAACTGGCCACCGTCGTGGAAACGGGGGTGCCCGGCTGGACCTTGTACACTCCGGCCGTGATCACCTGGTCGCCCGGTGACAGGCCCTCGTCAACGACCGAGCGTCCGTCGATCGATTGGCTGACCTTGACCTTGCGCAGTTCGGCCTTGTTGTCCTTGCCGACGGCGTAAGCATAGAGACCGTCGGTACCGTGCTGGATGGCGTCGTCTGGAACCACGGTGGCATCCTTCAGCGTCTTCACCAAAAGCCGCGTCGAGACGGATTGACCCGGCCACAAGGCATGGTCCTTGTTGTCAAACACCGCCTTGAGGCGAATAGTCCCGCTCGTCGTGTCGACCTGATTATTGACCACCGCCAAGGATCCCTGCGAGAGGGGTTTCTTGCCGTCCGTCGTCAGCGCGATGACCTTGAGGGGCTGAACCGACTGCGCCTCGTTTATATACGGTAATTGCTCTTCCGGCGCGGTGAAGATCACGGCAATCGGCTCGATCTGGGCTATCGTCACGACGCCAGTCTGGGTGGACGCGTTGACGATGTTGCCGATATCGACCTGACGCAGGCCGGCAACACCGGAAATCGGCGCTTTCACCTGGGTATAATCGAGCTGGGTCTGGGCGTTGAAGATGTTGGCATCGTCGGCGGCGAGCTGTGCGTTCAGCTGCGCCACGGTGGAGCGCTGGGTGTCGGTCTGCTGCCGGGTCGCGAACTCGCCGAGCTTGGTGTAGCGCTGCAGATCGAGATTGGCGTTGGCGAGATTGGCCTCATCCTGCGCTTTTTTGGCCTTGGCCTGATCGAGAGCTGCCTGATAGGGCCGGGGATCGATCTCGACCAGCAGGTCGCCCTGGTTGACGAGCTGGCCTTCCTTGAAGGCGACCTTGTCGATCTGGCCGTCGACGCGGGTACGAACCACCACGGTATTGAAACCCTGAACGGTCCCAAGGCCGGTTAGATAGACCGGAAAGTCCGTTTTCTGGACCGGCGCGATGGCGACGCGGACCGTAGGCCGCGCCGATTTTTGCGCGTTGTTAGCGGTGGCTGCCTGGTTGCCCTGGAACCGCTGCCAGCCGTAATACCCTGCCGCGGCGAGCACGGCAGCCAGCAAAATCCAACGGATCATCCGCGCTACGGTCATGTGAGCTCATGTGTTCAAAATTAAGTCATGGGTCTTCAAAACGTTTCCCACCGTGCAGATATAATATGCGTGCACTTTATGTGTAAACACACTATAGCTTGAAGAAACCTAAACAATTGGAAAGCTTTGGGGGGCGGAAACTACGGTATGTCTCTCGATCTGAAACGCCAGCTCGTTGCGCAACTTGTCGAAAGCTCGCGTCTGTTACGCAACTATATCGATCATCGCGCCAAGGGCCGCGGCACCACGCGCGCGCAGTGGATCGTGCTGTTCCGGTTGCGGCAGCAGGAGGGGTTGTCCCAGGTCGATCTGGCCGAGGTGCTGGAACTGCAGCCGATCTCGCTGGTGCGCCTGCTCGATCGCCTGGTCGAGCATGGTCTGCTGGAACGGCGGCACGATCCGAAGGACCGGCGCGCCAACCGTCTATTCCTGACCGCGAGCGGCCGACAGCTTGTCGACGACCTCGACAGCCTGCGTGATTCCATCGCCTCGGATGTGCTGCAGGAAATCCCTGATGGCGCGATCGAGACCAGCCTGCAGACGCTCCGCGACATCAAGGAGCGGATGAAGGGTTTGGCCGAACCTTCCGGCACCATCGCAGCCAAGTAAGCGAACGGGTCATCCGGCAGCTCGACACACGCCGTGCGTTTGCCGCGACTTCGCATCCGCATTTCTCGAAATTGAACGTTTCCAATCTGGCTCATGCCGCGGCGCGTTGTCACCGCGGCGGGGGTCGTCCATACCACGGCGCGTGCGACTGTCGCGCTCCGATGGCGGAGCGCCATAGTTTGGGGAACACACGATGGATGAATTGAACGGACGCATGATCGCCTGCCAGATTCTGATCACTGGCCTGATCGCGCGGGTTGCCAACAATTCACCCGATCCGCTGCGATTTCTCACCGACTTTCGCGATGAAATCAGAGCCGTGGTGAAAGGCGTCAACATCGCCGGAATGGACAACACGGATCGCGTGCGGCAGGTCGCGCAGCGGACCGTCGATGAATTGTTTGCGCTGATGAAGCCGCCCAGCGTCGACTGAACGATGCAAGAAAGCCCGATTCGCAGCCACTTTTTGCATCAGTTTAGAGCGCTTACAAGCGTTGCTTTAGAACGATTCAAACTTCGATCTTAGAATCGTTTTGATCTGGACGTATTCAAGTAAACCAAAGCCGTAATCGCATTGACCCAAATTTTTGCGCTCGATACCAACACTCCATCGCTCGTTTGCAACTGAACCGCGTGAGCGAATGGGGATCTGGTTCGAGGGGCAAGTGGATGGGTCAGGCAATAGCACCGAGGTCGCTGCGTTCAGTCGCCGCAGTGAACCTCGTCAACGAAACATTTGAAAATTATTCGGGACGAAAAGTCTCGGCGGTTGCCGGCCTGATCGCAGTCGCATCGTTCTCGGGCGCCGAAGCCCAGCAATCCAACCTGCCGCCGGTGACGGTCGATGCGCCGGTCGAACGGCCGCGCCCTGCGATGTCAAAGCCTACCCCGGATCAGATTCGGGCCCGCAACGCGCTGCGCCGCGCCGCGCGGCGGACGCAGCCGGCACAGGTCGCGCCGGTGCCGTTTCCCAACGCCGGCGCCCTGAGCGCCGACCGCAACCCCTACGCGGATGCCGCGGCGCCCTACAAGGTCGATCACCTGCAGGCATCGGGAAAATTCCCCGAGCCACTGCTGAACACGCCGAAGACCGTCACGGTGCTAAGCAAGGAGGTTCTGGAAGACGAGAACGCCACCACGCTGAAGCAGGCGATCCTCAGCACCGCCGGCGTGACGCTTGGCACCGGCGAGGGCGGCAACGCCTTCGGGGACCGCTTCTTCATTCGCGGCTTCGATGCCCGCAACGATATCTTCCTCGACGGCGTGCGCGACGCCGGCGTTAGCGTCCGCGAGAATTTCTTCACCGAGCAAGTCGAGATCCTGCGCGGACCGGGCTCGTCCTTCGCTGGCCGCGGAACCACCGGCGGGGCGATCAACATCGTCTCCAAGCAGGCGACGAATGAAAAAAGCTTCTACAACATGGACACCACGTTCGGCACCGACAGCACCAAGCGCGTCGTGCTCGACGTCAACCAGGTCATCAGTCCGACGCTGGCGGTGCGCGCCGGCGGATTGTTCCAGGATGCCGGCGTGGCGGGCCGCGACTATATCAAGGACGACCGCAATGGCGGCTTCGTCACGGCGAAATGGACGCCGCTCGACACCGTCAAATTAACCGCGGGCTATATTCACACCGAGCTGCACGGATTGCCGGACTTCGGCGTGCCGTATTACCGTCCGAGCACGTCCACTACCGCCGGCGGTCCGTTCCCGGATTTCGGCGCCAACCGCAACAATTTCTACGGCTTCGTCAATCGCGATTTCTACCGGGTCGGGCAGGACATCGGAACCATCAACGGTGAAGTCCAGATCACCCCGGACCTGACCCTGAGCGACAAGGTCAGGGTTTCCCGCTCGACGCTGAACTATATCGGCACGATCCCGGAGTCGCCGGTGCTTGCCAATCCGCTTTCGGCCTCGACCTTCACCGCCAATCCGCAAAGCCGTTATCAGATCACCGACGTCGTCGCCAACCAGACCGAAGCAACCTACAAGTTCGCCACCGGCGGCTGGAAGCACACGGCACTCGGCGGCGTCGAAGTCTCGCGTGAAACCGCCAGCATCGACAAATATGTCGGCCTGAGCTCGGAAGTGACCATCGGCACGCCGTTCACCGGCAGCGGATCGCTCAGCGGCATCAGCGTCTTCAATCCGCAAGCGACGTTTCTGCCGTTCGGATCGGCGGCGCTCTCGGGTTTGCCCACCAATCTCGGCATCGACACCAAGAGCGTCTATCTGCTGGACACCGCCAACTACAACGATCTCGTCATTCTCAATGGCGGCATCCGTTATGACGACTACAGCATCTCCACCAGCGGCTACGGCACGGTGAACGGGAAGGCGAACGTGTTTGGTTCGCAAGCCGCGGAGTTCGGTTTGCCGAACTTCAACCTCGGCCTCGTGCTCAAGCCGCTTCCGATCGCCAGCGTCTATGCGGCCTACGCGACCTCGTCGAATCCGGTCGGCGCCGAGTTCGACGGCACCAGCAGCGCCTATGGCGGGCTGGCGCCGACGCTCAACGGCGCCGCGAACCAGATTTTCGGGCCTGAAAAAAACACGGCGATCGAGCTCGGCACCAAGTGGGAGCTGTTCGACCGGCATTTGCTGCTGACGGCCGCGCTGTTCCAGACCGAAAAAGACAATGCGCGCGAATCGCAAAACGTCACTGCCGCTACCGCGACGGCGGCTTGCCCCTATCCGGCCAACACGACGGGCTCGGTGTCCTGCATCAGCGCCGGCGCGGCCTATCGCATCCGGGGCATCGATCTCGAAGCTGGCGGCAAGATCACCGACAAATGGAGCGTGTTCGGCGGACTCGTGCTGATGCAGTCGGAAGTGACGAAGTCGCTGATTCCGCCGGGCAATACAGCGCTGTACACGACGAACGTGGGGCTGCCGCTCGCCAACGTCGCGCACCAGTCGTTTAGCCTGCTGAGCAAATATCAGCTCACCGATGTCTGGGAACTCGGCGGGCAGGCGGTCTATCGGTCGAAGATGTATGGCGGCACCTATCTTGCCGCGAACCAGGGTACGTCGCTGCCGAGCTACTGGCGCTTCGATGCGTTTGCCGAGGCCAAGATCGACAAGAACTGGACCGCAAAACTGTTTGTCGCCAACATCTTCAACAAGCTCTATTACGACGCGTTTTACCAGAGCGCGGCGCCATTCGTTCTGGTGGCGCCAGGCCGCAGTGCCTCGCTGGTCATCTCGGCCAGGTTCTGACCGCCATGATGATCTGTGTCCCCCAGGTCCTCAGCAAAAACGAGGTGGCGGATTTCCGCCTCCTGATGGATGGCCACGCGTGGGAAGACGGCCGTTCCACCGCGGGCGCGCAGTCGGCCGATGTCAAAAGTAATGAGCAATTGCCGCCGGACAGCGAACTGGCACGCAAGCTCGGCAACCGCATCATCTCGGCACTGACGTCCAGTCCGCGGTTCGTCTCGGCGGCGGTGCCGCTGCAGATCTTTCCGCCGCTGTTCAATCGTTATGCCGCCGCGGGCGGGCACCATTTCGGCATCCACGTCGACAACGCCGTGCGCGGGGATCGTCTCAGCGGCTTGCGGATCCGGACCGATCTGTCGGTGACGCTGTTTCTGTCGGAGCCTTCGGAATATGACGGCGGGGAACTGGTGGTCGAAGACCTCTACGGCTCCCACGAGGTCAAGCTGCCGGCCGGCGATCTCGTGCTTTATCCCTCGTCCAGCCTGCATATGGTGACGCCGGTCACCCGCGGCATGCGCGTGGCGTCGTTTTTCTGGCTGCAGAGCATGATCCGGGATGCCCACGCCCGCAGCATGATCTTCGATCTCGATACGGCGATTCAGGAACTGGTCCAGCGTCTCGGCCGAAATGACCCTGAAACGGTCAAATTGACGGGTATCTATCACAACCTCATTCGCTACTGGGCCGAAGTATGAACACTTCGCTAGGCGCGATCCCCGAGATGTTATACTGTAACAGTCGGAGCAGCTGCGGCGGGTTTCCAGATGTTGCTGTCAAGGCGCGTGCCGACATGAAATGGTTCCGATCAAACATCAGAATGGGATCGCAGCTCGCGTTGCTCGCGCTGGCGATCCAGTTTCTGTTGTCGTTCGGACATTTCCACGGCGGCCACGCGTCAGTTGCATCGGCGGATGCGACGCGGCAGGGACTGCACGACGGCATTGCTTTCGCGGCTGATGCATCGGACCAGGCCGTTTCACCTGCGAATATCCCTGGCCCGAAGGTCTTTGGTGCGAAGATCGTGGTCCCGGTCCGGCTGAAGACCTCTTCCGATCATGCGCCCTTGGGTCATGCCGGCGACGATTGCGCGATCTGCGCCGTCATGGCGCTGGCCAATACCATGCTGGACGCGGCACCACCTTTGCTGCCGTCGCCGCATGCGACCGCATTCTCCTACAAGCCTATCGCCGCACGCTTCGCCGAACCGGACCCGGTACGCGTCGCCTTCCAGCCGCGCGCGCCGCCGACCGCCTGACATCGGTGGCCGGCATGACGTGTTCACGTCCATTCGGCCGCATCGCGATCTCCGCGGCATTCCGCAAGCGCTTTGGCTGGCCGGATGCATGCGTCACATTCTGATCCGCAACTGGACCGCACTATGAAACGTTTTTCCCTTCGAGCGACTCTTGGCGTGATGAATCTCGGCTTGATGTCGGCGCTCGCGACACTGTTGCTTGCGTCGCCAGCATCCGCGCAGCAGCAGGGCGCAGCCCCCGCGGCGCAACAAGCTCCCGCGCTGTCGCAACCCGCGACCGTTCCGGCGCAAGCCGCGCCGGCGATGCAGGCTCCGGCGACATCGGCGGCCATTCCATCCGCGCCGGTGCCCGCAGCCTCGGACGCGCCGGTTTCCGCCGATACCGGCGGCAAGGCGCTGAAATCGACCGGGCTGCACGAGCTGTCGCCGTGGTCGATGTTCCTGTCGGCCGACGTCCTGGTCAAGGCCGTGATGATCGGGCTGGCCTTCGCCTCGCTGATGACCTGGACCATTTTCATCGCCAAGATGGTCGAGCTGTCGGTCGTGCAGCGCAAATTGCGCGGGGCCCTCAAAAAGATCGGCGATGCCCGCTCGCTGGCGGAAGCGCAGTTCGCGCTTGGCGCCAAGGACAGCGTGCTGTCGTCGTTGCTGGCCGCCGCAATGCGCGAGGGCAGGCTGTCGGCGGGAATTTCCAGCGACGCCGGCATCAAGGAGCGGGCGGCCTCGAGCTTTGCCGAGATCGTGCGCGCCGAGGCGCGGCGGATCCGGCTCGGCATGGGCGTGCTGGCGACCATCGGCGCGACGTCGCCCTTCGTCGGACTGTTCGGCACGGTGTGGGGCATCATGAACAGCTTTATCGGCATTTCGAAATCGCAGACCACCAATCTGGCCGTGGTCGCACCCGGCATCGCCGAGGCGCTGCTCGCCACCGCCTTCGGCCTCGCCGCGGCGATTCCGGCCGTCATCATCTACAATCACTTTTCGCGGGTGACGAAGGGTTACCTGGAACTGATCGGCCGGGCTTCGGGCGCGGCGGCACGGCTGTTGTCGCGCGATCTCGACCGCACCCATGTCAGTTCGCTCGGCAGCATCAATTCGCGCGCGGCGGAGTAGGCGATGGCCATTTCACTCTCAGACAGTGACATCGACGACGACCATGATTTCGCGGAAACCCACGAGATCAACGTCACGCCGTTCATCGACGTCATCCTCGTCCTTCTGATCATCTTCATGGTGGCGGCGCCGCTGTCGACCGTCGATCTTCCGATTGACCTGCCGTCCTCGACCGCGACCCCGCAGAAGAAGCCGGACAAGCCGACCTATCTCACGATCAAGCCCGACCTCGCGCTGGCGGTCGGGGAGAACCCGGTCAAGCGCGGTGATCTCGTGCGCACGCTGGATGCGATGGCAGACAGCAGCAAGGATCGCTTCATCTTCCTGCGCGCCGATCGCGCGGTGCCTTACGGCGAGATGATGGACGTGCTGGAGATTCTGCGCGCCGGCGGCTATTCGAAGATCAAGCTGGTGGCGCTGGAAGGTGTTCCGAACGCGGACCCACCGGCGCTGGAAACTCCAAAACCTTGAGCGCAAGACTTGAGCGTATCAAGACCTTGAGCATATGACGTGATCGCGATGTCCGACCTCGATACTGAATCAAGATCGTCCCGGCGGCTGTGGATCTTCGCAGGCCTGGGCGCGCTCACGCTTCACTTGGGCGGCGCGGCGCTGGCGATCGCGCATCTCAATAGCGTGGACCTAGATGAGGACCTCGGTGCGCCTGCGATCGAGATCGGCTTGGAGATGACGTCGCCCCATCTGGAACCGACCGATCTGCCGCCGGGTCCGGACACCGAGGCGTCCGTGGCGTCGCCGGCGATCGCCGAACAGAAGGCCGAGCTGAAAGAGACCGACCTGCCAAAGGACACGCCGACGGAAACCGAGGATCCGGATCGGGTGGTGACGCCGAACGATTCCAAGAAGCCGGTGGAGGACGATACGAAAATCGCCGCGGTGCAGGCGGCGGCATCCACGGAATCGGTCGCGGCGGAGGCGACCGCGACGCCGAGTTCGGAAAATATTCCGGAAGGGACGCGCTCGGTCGCTCCGGCGCAGGGAACCGGCGAAAGCGCGCGGCGGATCCGCGCGACCTGGCAGAAGGAACTGATCGCCCATCTGGACAGGCACAAGCGCTACCCGGCGGAGCGTTCGCTGAAGAGTGCCGAGATACTGGTCAGCTTCGTGCTCGACCGGCTGGGACATGTATTGTCGGCCAGTGTGGTCAAGGGATCCGGTGACGCCGCGTTCGATGAGGCGGCGCTGGCGATGGTGCGAAAATCCGATCCGGTGCCGCGGCCACCGCCGACGGTCGCCGACGAGGGATTGAATTTCACCTTGCCGGTGATCTTCCGGGTCAAGGGAAAGAGCTGATTTCCGGGCGGCGTTGACCCGCCTTCAAAGTTTCGGCCGTACGTCAGCGCAGGTAAAACTGGATGCCGACATAGACGACGACCAGGGAGGCGAAGATCAGCGCCACCGGCAGCCGGGGTTTTGCGTCCGTCCCACCCATCGCCTTCCGCCCGGCGGCTTTCTTCGGCGCCGGCGGACGCTTGAAGGCGGTGACGTTGTCTTTCTCTTGAACGGGCGATTGGGCGGGAAGCTCGGGCGGTGTGCCGGCGCCGCCCATCTCGCCGTAATAGGCCTGGTACATCAGCTTGATGGTCGCCTCGGTCGCCTCGGTCTCGGGCATCTGCTTGAGCAGGCCCTTGTAGCTTTTGAGGAAGGTCTGGGCCTCCTGGGGCAGCGCAGACGCGCCGTTCAGCTTGGCCATCATCTTCCAGGTCGCGAAATCGGCTCTGGCCCTAGTGTCCGCGCGTCGCGCGATCAGCATATCGGCAGCCTTGATCACCATGCCCTCGGCCTTTTCCGGCGGTTTATTTGCATTACGCGTTCCCGGTGACCACCAGAAGCAGTTGGATTACATAGCCGGTCATCGTTTGCAGTATGGTTGAGATAATATCAAGATTTAGACCGAACTGCGAACCGGCAAGCGGAAGCAGGATCAGAATTCCGATCAGGATCAGCATTCCGAACGGTTCCAAGCGGGCGAGGGACGCGCCGAGCGCCCGCGGCAGCAGCCCGACCGCGACCCGGCCGCCGTCCAGCGGAGGTATCGGCAGCATATTGAAAACCGCCAGCACGACATTGATGAGAAGTGTGTTTTTGAGGTTGTCGGCGACCCATTGCGCCGCATTCGCAGGCAGGAAGCCCAGGATATGGAACGCCAAAGCGGCGGCCAGAGCCAGCGCGATATTGGTGGCGGGGCCGGCCAGCGCCACCCAGACCATATCGATCCGGGGATTGCGAAGTGCGCGAAAGTTCACCGGTACCGGCTTGGCATAGCCGAACAGAAACGGCGAATGGGCGAGCAGCAGCATCGCCGGCAGTATCAGGGTGCCGAAGGGATCGATATGGACAAGTGGATTGAAGCTGACCCGGCCGCGGTCAAAGGCGGTGTTGTCGCCGAGGGCATGGGCGACGAAGCCGTGCGCGGCCTCATGGAAGGTGATGGCGATGATGAGCGGCAGTACCCAGACCGACAGGTCGTAGAGGCTGATATTCACGGGCGTCCTGACCGGTTCGATGGCTGGGCTGGGCTAACATGTATTCATGAACCAACGCCGCCAACAGGGGGCTTGCGGCTCAGGCCGGCACCGTCCCCTGATATTGCGGCAGGCCGTCGTCGAGCTTCACCCAGTCCATCTTTTCCGCGAACCAGATGTGGTCGGTCGGCGCAAATGCGTTGCGGTCGTCGAAGGTGGCCAGTGCCACGCCCGCAGCGGTTCCGTTCCGCCGCCAGGAGAACAGCCGCGTGCCACAGCTCTTGCAGAACACCCGGTCGAGCGCCTCCGACGAGGCATAGCGGGCCGTCTCGCCTTCGCGGTTTGCGGGAACAGCGCGCGGGCAAAGAAAGGCGATCCCATCGCCTTCTGGCAGTTGCGGCAATGGCAGATGCGGACATTGATCGGCTCGCCCTCGGCCCTGAACCGCACCGCGCCGCACAGGCATCCACCTTCTCGGATCATGATGTCGCCCATGCTCTAATACGTCGCGCGCCCGCCGGAAATATCGAACACCGCGCCGGTCGAGAACGAGCAATCCTCCGACGCCAGCCACGCCACCATCGCCGCGAGCTCTTCCACCAGGACAAAACGGTTCTTCGGGATCTTCGACAGCATGAAGTCGATATGCGCTTGCGTCAGCTGGTCGAAGATCGCGGTCTTGGCCGCGGCCGGCGTTACCGCGTTGACGGCGATGTCGTAACCGGCGAGTTCCTTGCCGAGCGATTTGGTCAGCGCGATCAGGCCGGCTTTCGACGCCGAGTAATGCGCCGCGTTGGGGTTGCCTTCCTTGCCGGCGATGGAGGCGATGTTGACGATGCGGCCGTATTTCTCCTTGACCATCGAAGGTACGATCGCCTTGCAGCAGATGAAGGGTCCGTCGAGATTGATGCGCAGCACCTTGCGCCATTCGTCGAGATCGGTTTCCCACACCGTCTTGTTGACCCCGGCGATGCCGGCATTGTTGACGAGGATGTCGATCTTGCCGAACGCCTTGAGCGTCGCGTCGCGGGTCTGCTCGACCGCGGCGATATCCGACACGTCCACCTTGAACGCGATAACGGAGCTGCCGATTTCCTTGGCCGTCTTCTCGGCGTACGGCAGGTCATGATCCCAGATCGCCACCTTGGCGCCGGAACTGACAAAGCGTTCGGTGATCGCGCGCCCAAACCCTTGCGCGCCGCCGGTGACCACGGCGCAACGGCCGTTCAGATCGATCTTGTTCATTGGGGAGGGTCCTTTCGTTTGGTGGTCCTCATGGTGAGGAGCGCGCTTTTGCGCGCGTCTCGAACCATGATGCCCGTGGCCCATCTTTCGAGACGCGGCCAAGAGGCCGCTCCTCGGGATGAGGAGTTATTTCACATCTCCTACAGCGTCCAGCCGCCGTCGATGATGTGGGCGACGCCGGTGGTGAACGCGCTTTCGTCGCTGGCGAGATAGACCGCGAGGGCTGCGATTTCTTCGGCGGTGCCGAGTCGCCCCATTGGCTGGCGGCTGACGAACATTTCGCGCCCCTGCGGACCCGCCGCCGCCGCGCGGTCCAGCATCGACGGCGTCTCGATGGTGCCGGGGCAGATGCAGTTGCAACGGATGCCCTTGGTGATGAAATCGACGGCTACCGCGCGCGTCAGTGCTGCGACCGCCGCCTTGGTCGCGCCGTAGACGTAGCGGTTGGGGGCCGCCTTGAACACGCCGGCGGCCGAGGAGACGTTGACGATCGAGCCGCCGCCTTTTTCCAGCATGCCCGGCAGGAACGCCCGCAGCGTGCGGTGCATCGACTTGACGTTGAGGTCGAAGGAAAAATCCCAGTCTTCGTCCGAGCATTCCAGCACAGTGCCGTGGTGCACGAAGCCCGCCGCGTTGAACAGGATATCGACCGGGCCGACACGCTTGGCCATCGCATTCACGGCGGCGGTATCGCACACGTCGAGCCGCGCCACTTCGGAGACGCCTTCCTTGGCGAGCGTGGCGAGGCCCTTTTCGTCGATGTCGGTGGCGAACACGGTGGCGCCTTCGCGCGCAAAGGCGATGGCCGTGGCACGCCCGATGCCCGCCGCACCTGCGGTGACGAAGGCGCGTTTGCCCTTGAGGCGGTCTGACATTTTTTTCTCCCGAATATTATCGTCGAATTTTGCTCGTCATACGCGGGCTTGACCCGCGTATCCATCCTCTTCTGAAGAGATGGATTGCCGGGTCAAGCCCGGCAATGACGACAGGTTCTAATGATTATCCCTCGCCACGCCGACTTTCCCGGCGATGTCGTGATAGCGGGTGGCGAACTCCATGCAGGCGCCGGTGGCCTGCTGGCCGACGGTCGAGCGGTAGAGTTCCTGCCACGGCGTCTGGTTGGCGGGATAGGGGAAGCCGCCTTTGGCCTTCAACTCCGCGCGACGCTTCTTGATCTCCTCGTCCGAGATCAGAATATTCGCACTGCCCTTGTTGAGGTCGATGCGAACCTTGTCGCCGGTCTTGAGGATCGCGAGCCCGCCGTCGGCAGCGGCTTCCGGCGTGGCGTTCAGGATCGAGGGCGAGCCCGAGGTGCCGGACTGGCGGCCGTCGCCGATGCAGGGCAGGGACAGGATGCCGCGTTTGATCAGCGCGGCCGGCGGCTGCATGTTCACCACCTCGGCGCCGCCGGGATAGCCGATCGGGCCGGTGCCGCGTACGAACAGGATGCAGTGCTCGTCGATATCGAGCGAGGCATCGTCGATCCGCGCGTGATAATCCTCCGGGCCCTCGAACACGATGGCGCGTCCCTCGAACGCGTTCGGATCCTTGGGATTGACCAGATAACGGTCGCGGAATTCCTTCGAGATGACGCTGGTCTTCATGATCGCGGAATCGAAGAGATTGCCGCGCAGGACCAAAAAGCCCGCGTCCTTCACCAGCGGCTTGTCGTATGTCCAGATCACGTCGCCGTCGGGCCTGGGCGCATCGCGGCAGTTGTCACCCATGCCGCGGCCGTTGACGGTCATGGCGTCTTCATGGATGCGCTTGTGCCGCATCAATTCGCCGACCACCGCCGGCACGCCGCCGGCACGGTGATATTCCTCGCCGAGGTAGAACCCGGCCGGCTGCATGTTCACCAGCAGCGGCACGTCATGGCCGTATTTCTGCCAGTCGTCGATCTCGAGTTCCACGCCGACATGGCGGGCGAGCGCGTTGATATGGATCGGCGCGTTGGTCGACCCGCCAATCGCCGAATTGACGACGATGCAGTTCTCGAATGCCTTGCGCGTCAGGATGTCGGAGGGTTTGAGATCCTCCCAGACCATGCCGACGATACGGGCGCCTGTTTCGTAGGCGATCTGGCCGCGCTCGCGGTAGGGGGCGGGGATCGCGGCGCAGCCCGGAAGCGACATGCCCAAGGCCTCCGCCAGCGAATTCATGGTCGAGGCGGTTCCCATGGTGTTGCAATGGCCGACCGAGGGCGCCGAGGAGGCCACTATATTCATGAACTCCTCGTAGTCGATCTCGCCCGCGGCGAGCTGCTCGCGGGCTTTCCAGACCACGGTTCCCGAGCCCGAGCGCTCGCCCTTGTGCCAGCCGTTCAGCATCGGCCCGCCGGACAGCACGATCGCCGGTAAATTGACGGTCGCCGCCGCCATCAGGCAGGCGGGGGTGGTCTTGTCGCAGCCCGTGGTCAGGACCACGCCGTCCAGGGGATAGCCGAACAGGATTTCCACAAGGCCAAGATAAGCGAGATTGCGATCGAGCGCCGCGGTCGGACGCTTGCCGGTCTCCTGGATCGGATGGGTCGGAAACTCCATCGCGATGCCGCCAGCGGCGCGGATTCCCTCGCGGACGCGGTGCGCCAGTTCGAGGTGGTGGCGGTTGCACGGCGAAAGATCGTTACCAGTCTGCGCGATGCCGATGATCGGCTTGCCGGATTGCAGTTCGTGGCGGGTCAGGCCGTAATTGAGGTAGCGCTCGAGATAGAGCGCGGTCATCCCGGGGTTATGGGGGTTGTTGAACCACTCGCTGGAGCGGAGTTTGCGCCTAGTGACGCCGGTAAGCGGCTTATTCATTGTTGTTTCCTCCGCAATGCATTCTTTGGAACGTAGCCTACCGCGCGATGGCAGCTTTCACCACGTTCAGCAAACGCATCTTCCGTCATGCCGGGCTGGCCCCGGCTTGTTCTAGAGATTTAGTATTAGCCCTGCCCAAAAGGTAGCGCTACCATTTTTTTCGCTACGATCATTTGATTGGGGCGCGAGCCTCAAGGGCTTCGCGCCGCCGAGCTTTGCCGGATCATGAGTTCGAAACCGAGGTCGACCACCGGCTTCGGTGGGTGATTACCGTCAATCGCCGCCGTCACCATGGTGACGGCGCTGCGGCCCATTTCGTAGCGGTTGGTTCGCACGCTGGTCAGGGAAGGGACCGCGGCAGCCATGAACTCCAAATCGTTGAAGCCGACAATCGCCATGGCGTCGGGGACCGATATGTGCCGGCGCTGGCATTCGAAGAGCACGCCGAGCGCGAGGTCGTCATTGACGCAGAGCACCGCCTCGACGTCCGGCGTCCTTGAGAGCAGGTCGGCGAGCAGTGTCCCGCCCAGCGTCACGGTGGTCGGTACCGGGGTGGTCAGGATGATGCGCGGGTCGAACAGCGAGGCCGCCTTCATGGCGTCGCTGTAGCCCTGCAGGCGCCGCTGCACGCGGGGATCCATTTGCGCGCCGAGAAATCCGACGCGCTGGAAACCCTGCGCAAGAAGGTGGGAAACCGCTGCAAATGCGGCATCATAGTGCGAAAAGCCAACCATCATGTCGACCGGGTCGGATCCGATCTCCATGATCTGCGCGATCGGGCAATTCATGGCTTCCATGACCGCGCGGGATTCCGCGGTCTGGTCGATGCCGGTCACGATCAGCCCGGCCGGCTTCTGTGCCTGGAACAGGCGCAGCAGCTTTTCCTCCTGCAGGATGCTGTAGCGCGTATTGGCAAGCTGAATGCTGTAGCGGCTTCCTTCCGAGGCGTCGTAGATGCCGCGCAGCACGTCGGAAAACACATTGTTAGTCAGGGACGGGATCATGACGCCGATCACCTCGGTGCGCTGCGAGGCGAGCGCGCGCGCCGCCAGGTTCGGCACGTAGCCCAGCTCCTTGGCCGCGCTGGCGACCCGTTCCCGCTTGCTCAGGGACAGCGCTTCGGGCTTCCTGAAAAACCGCGATGCGGTGATCGGACTGACCCCGGCGAGCTTGGCAACCTCGGTGAGCCGGATTTCGCCGGACTTCGCTCGTTTCCTCTCCATGGAGCGCTCATATCACAGGAGTTCCCGAAGTTAAACGAAGATTGACAGCGCTACCAGTCGATTGCTAATGGTCGTCGAATTGCGGACAATGGCAATCAAGTTCGACTTCCACATCGAAGTTGAAAAAAGCAGAGCAGCGACGGCTTCGCCGTACGACGCCGGGAAACACGGAGAGGAAGTATATGGCGTCGGTGCAGATTAGCGACGTGCGGAAGTCGTTCGGGGGCTTTGAGGTCCTGCACGGGGTGACTGTTCCAATCGAGGACGGCGCGTTTGTCGTGCTGGTCGGGCCTTCCGGCTGCGGCAAATCCACGCTCTTGCGCATGCTTGCCGGGCTGGAAAACATCACCTCCGGAACCATCTCGATCGGCAACCGCGTGGTGAACAACGTCCAGCCGAAAGAGCGGGACATCGCCATGGTGTTCCAGAATTATGCGCTCTATCCGCACATGACGGTCGCCGACAACATGGGATTTTCGCTGAAGCTGCGCGGCGCCAGCGCCGACGAAATCGGCAAGGGTGTCAAGCGCGCCGCGGAAATCCTGGATTTGACGCCGCTGCTCGATCGCTATCCGCGGCAATTGTCCGGCGGACAACGCCAGCGCGTCGCGATGGGGCGGGCGATCGTACGCGATCCGCAGGTCTTCCTGTTCGACGAACCGCTCTCCAACCTCGACGCCAAACTCCGCGTCGCGATGCGCACCGAAATCAAGGAACTGCACCAGCGGCTGAAGACGACCACGGTCTATGTCACCCACGACCAGATCGAAGCCATGACCATGGCCGACAAGATCGTGGTGATGCATGACGGCATCGTCGAGCAGATGGGATCGCCGCTCGAACTCTATGACAAGCCGGACAACCAGTTCGTCGCCAGCTTCATCGGTTCGCCGGCGATGAATTTCCTCAAGGGCAAGGTCAAGGCGAACGGCAGCGCGAGCTTCGAAGGGCCAAACGGCCTGAAGCTGCCGCTGGCGTCAGCCCCCGCCAATTCCGACGGCCGCCCTGTGGTTTACGGTGTCAGGCCGGAGCATTTCACCATCGCGGATGATGGCGCCGAAGCGGAGATCGTGGTCGTGGAACCGACCGGATCGGAAACCCAGGTCTTCGCCAAACTCGGCGGCGAACAGGTCGTTGCCGTGTTCCGCGAGCGTCATCAATTCAATCCCGGCGACAAGATCCGGCTGAAGCCGGATCCGGGCGTCATTCATCTGTTCGACGAGGCGACGGGCAAGCGACTTTGAACTATCGATGAGGCAATTGGTCGATCAAAGAGCCAATAAAACAGCAATAAAACAGGGAGACGACTTCAGATGAGTCATTTTACAACCGACCGGCGCTCGCTGCTCAAGGGTGGTGCGACCATGCTGGCCGCCGCGGCAACCATGTCGAGCGACCAGTTGCTGGGCTATGCCAAGGCCTGGGCGCAGACCGCGCAATGGAAGCCGGAGGCCGGCGCCAAGATCAATTTGCTGCGCTGGAAGCGCTTCGTCGAATCCGAGGACGTCGCCTTCATGAAGATCGTCGATGCCTTCCAGAAGGCTACCGGCGTGACGATCAACGTGTCCAACGAATCCTATGACGATATCCAGCCCAAGGCGTCGGTTGCAGCCAACACCGGGCAGGGCCTCGACATGGTCTGGGGCCTCTACACGCTGCCTTTCCTGTTCCCGAACAAGTGCACCGACATGACCGACGTCGCTGACTATCTCGGCAAGAAGTCCGGCGGCTGGTTCCCGTCGGGCGAAGCCTACGGCAAGCTGGACGGCAAGTGGATCGGCATTCCCGTGGCGGCCACGGGCGGGCTCGTGAACTATCGCATCTCCGCGATGGAGAAAGCCGGCTTCAAGGAATTTCCGAAGGATCTCGCCGGCTTCTCCGAACTCGTGAAGGCCATGAACAAGAACGGCACGCCCGGCGGCATGGCGCTCGGACACGCCTCGGGCGACGCCAACGGTTGGACGCATTGGGCCTTGTGGGCCCATGGCGGCAACCTGATCGACAAGGACAACAAGGTCGTCATCAACTCGCCGGAGACGGCGAAGGCGCTCGAATACGTCAAGGGTCTCTACGACAATTTCGTGCCCGGTACGGCATCCTGGAACGACAGTTCCAACAACAAGGCTTTCCTGGCGGGCCAGCTTTTCCTCACGGTGAACGGCATTTCGATCTACGTCACGGCGAAGAAAGAAAATCCGCAGATCGCCGAAGACATGAACCACGCCCATCTGCCGGCCGGCCTGGACGGAAAGACCCGGGAAATGCATCTCGGCTTCCCGATTCTGGTCTACAACTTCACCAAATATCCGCAGGCCTGCAAGGCGTTCACGGCCTTCCTGCTCGAGCCTGAGCAGTTCAATCCGTGGATCGAGGCGGCGCAGGGTTACCTGTCGCACTTCCTTAAGGCGTATGATGCCAATCCGATCTGGACGGCTGACCCCAAGAACACGCCCTACCGCGAGGTGGCCGCAACGGCGACGACCCCGGCCGGCGTCGGCAAGCTGGGCGAGAATGCCGCGGCCGCGATCGCCGACTTCGTGCTGGTCGACATGTTCGCGAACTACTGCACCGGACGCGAGGACGTGAAAACCGCGATGGCTTCGGCGGAGCGTTCCGCCAAGCGCATCTTCCGGGCCTGAACTGCCGGCGCGGTTCGCCGCGCCGGATCGTTTCCTGATGACGCTCGGCGCCGGGCAAGCCGAGCGCCGGGCGTCATCTGAAATACATCTGAAATACCTGGAGCCCAGCGCCTTGGAGTTGAGAGCGGAATGAGTACCGTCCAGACATCGATGCCGGTGCCCGCAGCGGGGGCTGATGCGCCGTCGCTTTGGATGCGGTTGCGGACCAACCGTAACTGGATGGCGCTGTGGTTCATGCTGCCTGCGGCGGCGTTCCTGATCCTGTTCCTGGCCTATCCGCTGTTCCTCGGCGTCTGGATGAGCTTTACCGACGAGCGCATCGGCCGTACCGGTGTTTTCATCGGCCTCGAGAACTACCAGTGGCTGTGGGATGATTCCATCTTCTGGCTCTCGGTGTTCAACACGCTGCTCTATACGATCGTTGCGAGCGCCATCAAATTCGCGGTCGGTCTCTATCTCGCGCTGCTGTTGAACCAGCACATGCCGTTCAAGGCGCTGATCCGCTCCATCGTCCTGATCCCCTTCATCGTGCCGACCGTGCTGTCGGCGATCGCGTTCTGGTGGATCTACGATTCGCAATTCTCGATCATTTCATGGTCGCTGATCAGGCTCGGCCTGATCGATCACAACATCAATTTCCTCGGCGACACCAACTGGGCGCGCGGCAGTGTGATCTTCGCCAATATCTGGCGCGGCGTGCCGTTCGTCGCGATCACGCTATTGGCGGGTCTGCAGACGGTATCGCCCTCGCTCTACGAGGCGGCGACGCTGGATGGTGCCACCAGCTGGCAGCGCTTCCGGTTCATCACCTATCCGCTGCTGACGCCGATCATCGCCGTGGTCATGACCTTTTCCGTGCTGTTCACGTTCACGGACTTCCAGCTGATCTGGGCGCTGACGCGCGGTGGCCCGGTGAATGCCACCCATCTGATGGCGACGCTGAGCTATCAGCGCGGCATCATCAGCGGAAGGCTCGGCGAGGGCGCCGCGATCGCGACCGCGATGATCCCGTTCCTGGCGGCGGCGATCGCGATTTCCTGGTTCGGCATGCAGCGCCGCAAGTGGCAGCAAGGATCGAACAATGACTGATTCAGCATTGCCGTCGAAAGTGCCGACTTCCGCCCGCAGCGACGAGAGCGAGGGCATGAGTTACCTGGAGTCGCTGCCGCGCCGGCTGGTGACGCTCTATCTGCCGCTGTTCGTGATCCTGATCGTGCTGCTGTTTCCATTCTACTGGATGGCGCTGACGTCGATCAAGCCGGACGAACAGCTGATCGACATGGACAAGTTCAACCCGTTCTGGGTGATCCATCCGACCTTCAAGCACATCAGCAAGCTGCTGTTCGAGACGCAGTATCCGCGCTGGCTCTGGAACACGATGTACGTGGCGGTCGGCGCCACCGCGCTGTCGATCTTTGCCAGCGTGCTGGCGGCCTATGCGATCGTGCGGCTGAGGTTCAAGGGCGCCGAGGCCGTCGGCGTACTGATCTTCTTCGCCTATCTGGTGCCGCCGTCGATCCTGTTCATTCCGCTGGCCTCCGTCATCCAGGCCTACGGCCTGTTCGACTCGCCGCTGTCGCTTATCCTCGTCTATCCCACGCTGCTGATCCCGTTCTCGACCTGGCTCCTGATGGGATATTTCAAGACCATTCCCTATGAGCTGGAGGAATGCGCATTGATCGACGGCGCGACGCGCTGGCAGATTCTCGTCAAGATCATCCTGCCGCTGGCGATCCCCGGGCTGATCTCGGCCTTCATCTTCTCCTTCACGCTGTGCTGGAACGAATTCATCTATGCGCTGACCTTCCTGCAGTCGACCCCGAACAAGACGGTGCCGGTCGCGATCGTCAACGAGTTCGTCGACGGCGACATCTACAAATGGGGGTCGCTGATGGCCGGCGCGCTGGTCGGTTCGCTGCCGCTGGTCATTCTCTACGCGTTCTTCGTCGAGCACTACGTGTCGGCGATGACGGGGGCTGTGAAAGAGTAGCCCTGTCGGGGCCTCGTGCACCGCACCGACGAATTAATCGGTTCGAGGATCCGCACTCTCAAGTCTCATCCCCGGGGAGCGCGCACTTGGCGCGCGTCTCGAAGGATGGCAGCTTGCACCGTCTGTAGGCGGTCCTTCGAGACGCATCGCTTTCGCGATGCTCCCTGGGGATGAGGTAAATAAGAACAACAAGGAGTTGGGTCTTGCATATTCTGGTACTGGGCGCCGCCGGCATGGTCGGCCGCAAACTCACTGAACGGCTGTTGCGCGACGGGCGTCTTGGCAAGAGCGACATTACCCGCATGACGCTGCAGGACGTGGTGGCGCCGGCGCAGCCCGCCAATTCAGGTTTTCCGGTCGACACCGTGACCTGCGATTTTGCAGTTGCCGGCGCCGCCGAAAAGCTGGTGGCCGACCGTCCTGACGTGATTTTCCACCTCGCGGCGATCGTGTCCGGCGAGGCCGAGCTCGATTTCGACAAGGGCTATCGCATCAACCTCGACGGCACGCGGATGCTGCTGGATGCGATCCGGCTGATCGGAAACGGCTACAAGCCCCGCGTGGTGTTCACGTCGTCGATCGCGGTGTTCGGCGCGCCGTTCCCGGACAAGATCGGCGACGAGTTCTTCAACACCCCGCTGTTGAGCTACGGCACCCAGAAGGCGATCGACGAACTGCTGCTGGCCGATTACACCCGCCGCGGCTTCATGGACGGCATCGGCATCCGCCTGCCGACCATCTGCATCCGTCCGGGCCTGCCGAACAAGGCCGCGTCCGGCTTCTTTTCCAACATCCTGCGTGAGCCGCTCGCGGGTAAGGAGGCGATCCTGCCGGTCTCCGAGGACGTCCGCCACTGGCATGCCACGCCGCGCTCGGCCGTTGGTTTCCTGTTGCATGCCGCGACACTGGACTCAGGCGTCGTCGGCCCGCGCCGCAATCTCACCATGCCCGGCCTGTCCGCGACCGTCGGCGAACAGATCGCCGCGCTGAAGCGGGTGGCGGGCGATAAGGTCGCTGCCCGCATCAAGCGCGAGCCGGATCCGTTCATTGTCGGCATCGTCGGCGGCTGGCCGCGTGATTTCGAGCCGAAACGGGCGCTGCAACTCGGCTTCACCACGGCCGAAAAGACCTTCGACGACATCATCCGGATTCACGTCGAGGACGAACTTGGCGGCAAGTTCGTGGCCTGAGCCCGGGGATGCAGCCATGACCAAGGTGGCCTGCATCGGCGAGTGCATGATCGAACTGAAGCAGGCCGAACGCGGCCTGTATTCGCGCGGCTTTGGCGGCGATACCCTGAATACAGCCGTCTATCTCGCCCGCCTTGGCGCCGCGGTCGACTACATCACCGCGCTCGGGGACGATACCCTGAGCGACGAGATGATCGCGGGCTGGACCGGGGAGGGTGTCGGAACCAGCCGGGTCGCGCGGTTGAAAGGCAAATTGCCCGGCCTCTACATGATCCAGACTGATGAATTCGGCGACCGCCGGTTCTTCCATTGGCGGGAAAGCGCGGCCGCGCGCAGCCTGATGGATTTACCCGAGACCGACGAGATCCTGGATTCGCTCGCGACCTATGACATCGTCTATCTCTCGGCCATCTCGCTGTCGATCTATAGCACCCAGGGGCGGACCAAATTGCTGGGCGCACTCCACCACGCGCGAAAGCTTGGCGCCCGCATCGCCTTCGACACCAACTTCCGCGCACGTGGCTGGCCCGATCCCGACATTGCGCGCGCCGTCTTTGACGAAGCGTTTGCGGCATCGGATATTGTGCTGGCCTCGACGGAGGATCTGCTGCCGCTTTATCCCGACGAAAGCGACGAGCAATTGATGGCACGCATACCCTGCAACGAGGTTGTCCTGAAACTGCTCCGGCCTGGGAGCCTGGTGCGGTTTGAAGGGGTTTCGCGGGCGGTGAACGCGGAGCCCGCGATACGGCCCGTTGTCGACACCACCGCGGCCGGCGACAGTTTTTCGGCCGCCTACATCGCCGCCCGCCTGGCGGGCGCGGGGCCAGTCGAAGCCGCGCAGGCGGGACATCGCCTTGGCGGCGTCGTGGTGGGCTATCCCGGCGCCATCATCCCGCGCTCGGCCATGCCGGCAAATATGTTGCCCGATCCTCAATCCTCTCGGAAAGCCTCGCGATGACGGCGAAACAGGAAACACTCGCTGCGCTGTTCGGGCCGGCCCAAGTCATCCCCGTCCTGACCATCGAACGGCTCGAGGACGCGGTACCGCTCGCCAAGGCGCTCGTTGCCGGAGGCGTGCGCGTGCTGGAAGTCACGTTGCGTACGCCGGTTGCGATTCCGGCCGCAAAGGCCATCATGGCCGGCGTGCCCGAGGCGATCGTCGGAATCGGCACGATCCTGAATGCGGGCAATCTGGCGCGCGCGGAGGCGATCGGCGTCAAATTCGGCATCAGTCCGGGCGCAACGCCTGAGTTGCTGAAGGCCGCCGCCGCGAGCGGGTTGCCGTTCGCGCCGGGGATCGCGACGGCCTCCGAACTGATGCAGGCGCTCGCTCATGGCTTCAACCTCGTCAAGTTCTTCCCGGCCGAGCAATCCGGCGGTATCAACGCCCTTCGCGCGCTGGCGGGTCCGTTTCCGGATGCCCGGTTCTGCCCGACCGGGGGGATTGGCGAAGCCAACGCCAAGGGGTGGCTGAGCGAGCCGAACGTGGTGGCGGTGGGCGGATCCTGGCTGTGTCCGGCGGCGGAAATCCGCTCAGGCAACTGGGCCGGCATAACTGCCATTTGCCAGCGGACGATGAAATCGCTGAAACCGGCGTGAATTCCTCCAGCCAATAGACTAGATATCGATCAGAGCCAGACAGGGAGAGCCGCCATGACAGCCAGCATCGTCGGATGGGCGCATACACCATTCGGCAAACTCGATATCGAAACCGTGGAAAGCCTGGTCGTCAAGGTCGCCAACGAGGCGCTCGCCGACGCCGGCATTTCCGCGGGCGATGTCGACGAGATCGTGCTCGGGCATTTCAATGCCGGCTTCTCGCCGCAGGATTTTACGGCCTCCCTGGTGCTGCAGGCCGATCCGGCGTTGCGGTTCAAGCCGGCCACAAGGGTCGAGAATGCCTGCGCCACCGGCTCGGCGGCCGTGCATCAGGGCATCCGCGCCATTGCCGCCGGTGCCGCAAAAATCGTCCTGGTGGTTGGCGTCGAGCAGATGACGCGGACTCCTGGCCCCGAGATTGGCAAGAATTTGTTGAAGGCGTCCTATCTGCCGGAGGACGGCGACACCCCCGGCGGCTTTGCCGGCGTGTTCGGCAAGATCGCGCAGGCCTATTTCCAGAAATATGGCGACCAGTCCGATGCGCTGGCGATGATCGCCGCCAAGAACCACAAGAACGGCGTCGCCAATCCCTACGCGCAGATGCGCAAGGATTATGGTTATGAATTCTGCCGCTCCGAGAGCGAGAAGAACCCATTCGTGGCGGGCCCGCTGAAGCGCACGGACTGCTCACTGGTCTCCGATGGCGCAGCCGCGCTGGTCCTGACCGATGCCGAAACGGCAAAGACCATGGGCAAGGCGGTTAATATCCGCGCCACCGCCCATGCCCAGGATTTCCTGCCGATGTCCAAGCGCGACATCCTGCAGTTCGAAGGCTGCACCGTGGCCTGGCAGCGCGCGCTGCAGTCGGCCGGTGTTACGCTCTCCGACCTGTCCTTTGTCGAAACCCATGACTGCTTCACCGTCGCCGAACTGATCGAATACGAGGCGATGGGCCTGACGCCGCGCGGGCAGGGCGCGCGCGCGATTCTGGAAGGCTGGACCCAGAAGGACGGCAGGCTGCCGATCAATCCCTCCGGCGGATTGAAGGCGAAGGGCCACCCGATCGGCGCCACCGGCGTGTCCATGCATGTGATGACCGCGATGCAGCTCTTGAACCAGGCCCCCGAGGGCATGCAGATCAAGGACGCGAAACTCGCGGGCATCTTCAACATGGGCGGCGCGGCGGTCGCCAATTACGTCTCGCTGCTGGAGCCGGCGAAGTAAGCGGCGTTACTGTTAGGAACCGTCATGCCCTGCCACCGGGTCTCGCCTTCGGCGAGCGCGATGACAGGCTCCAGCGGGGCATCCAGTATGCCGCGCTCTTTGAGATTACGCTGCGACGCCCCGGAATACTGGATCGTCCGCCGGAGCCTGTCGTCCGGCCGGCCAAAGGCCGGACCGGATGGCGGACGATGACGGCTGATGTTGGGGCGATATCCCGGACGATGCCAAGCGGCCCTCCCGCGCATACGCCCATACGCCTGGCGCCCTTGATCTTGGCTCTGGCCTGCCGTTACTAGTTCCGAGAACAGGTTGCGAACCAGCGCGCCATCGATCGCCGGGAGCGAAACTTAGCCATGGGACCACTAGAGGGCATCAAGGTCGT
The DNA here is from genome assembly GCF_900129505.1 of Bradyrhizobium erythrophlei. Lineage (NCBI taxonomy): Bacteria > Pseudomonadati > Pseudomonadota > Alphaproteobacteria > Hyphomicrobiales > Nitrobacteraceae > Bradyrhizobium > Bradyrhizobium erythrophlei. The sequence goes on from NZ_LT670818.1 coordinate 6,056,692, forward strand.
CGACATGACGACCGTGCTGATGGGGCCCTATGCCACCCAGATGCTCGGCGACTACGGCGCCGACATCATCAAGATCGAGTCGCTCGAGGGCGACGTCACCCGCCTGATCGGCCCCACGCGCCATCCCGGCATGGGCCCGGTATTCCTCAACACCAACCGCAGCAAACGCTCGATCTGCCTCGATTTGAAAAAGCCGGCCGGGCGCGAGGCGGTATTGCGGCTGATCGCCTCGGCTGACGTGCTGGTCTACAACGTGCGGCCGCAGGCGATGGCGCGGCTGCAGCTCGGTTACGACGTGGTCGCAAAAATCAATCCGCGGCTGATCTATGCCGGCGTGTTCGGTTTCGGCCGGGACGGCCCTTACGCCGCAAAACCCGCCTATGACGATCTGATCCAGGGCGCGACCGCGTTGCCGGCGCTGATGGCGCAGACCAGCGACGGCATTCCGCGCTATGTCCCGAACGCGCTGGTCGATCGCATCGTCGGCCTCACGGCGGTCGGCGCGATCTGCGCCAGCCTGGTGCATCGCGACCGCACCGGGCGCGGCCAGCGCCTGGATATTCCGATGTTCGAGACCATGGCCGGCTTTGTCATGGGCGACCACATGGGCGGACTGACCTACGAGCCGCCGCTCGACAAGGGCGGCTATGCGCGGCATTTGTCACGCGACCGGCGGCCCTACAAGACATCCGACGGCTATATTTGCGTGATCGTCTACAACGACAAGCAGTGGGAAAATTTCTTCGAGGCCACCGGCCGTGACGACCTGCGCCGCGATCCCCGGTTTGCGACCTTTGCCGGGCGCGCCGTCAATATCGACATGGTCTACGCGGAACTGGCTCGCAACTTCGAGACGCGTACCACCGCCGAGTGGACCGAACTGCTCGACAACGCCGACGTGCCCGTAATGCCGATGCACGATCTCGAAAGCATGCTGCAGGACCCGCATCTGGTCGCGACCGATTACTTTCCGGTGGTCGATCATCCGACCGAAGGCAGGATCCGCAATATGAAGGTGTCCGCGACCTGGTCGGAGACCACGGCGGGGCCGTCGCGGCTGGCGCCGCGCCTCAACGAGCACGGCGCGGAAATTCTGCGCGAGGCGGGATTTTCCGCTGACGAGATCGCGACACTGGTGCGCGACGGCGTCACCCGGGCGGCGCCTGACAGCAAGAGGGATTGAGCCCCATGGATTTTGCGCTTTCAGCCAATCAGGAGTCGATCCGCGACGCGATCGGGAAAATCTGTTCGCGCTTTGACGATGCCTACTGGTTGAAGAAGGACAAGGAGGGCGGCTACCCCGCCGACTTCCACCGCGCGCTGGCCGATGCCGGCTGGCTCGGCATCTGCATCCCCGAGGAATTCGGCGGTTCTGGTTTGGGCATCACGGACGCCGCGATCATGATGCGGACCATCGCGGAATCCGGCGCCGGCATGTCCGGCGCCTCCGCCGTGCATATGAATGTGTTCGGACTCAATCCCGTGGTCGTGTTCGGCACCAAGGAACAGTGCCGGCGCATGCTGCCGCCGATCATTTCCGGCGCGGACAAATCCTGCTTCGCCGTCACCGAGCCGAATACCGGGCTCAACACCACCCAGTTGAAAACCCGCGCGGTGCGCAACGGCGACAAATATATCGTCAACGGCCAGAAGGTCTGGATTTCCACCGCCCAGGTCGCCAACAAGATCCTGCTGCTGGCACGCACCACGCCGCTGGAAGAGGTGAAGACCGCGACCCAGGGCCTGAGCCTGTTCTATACCGACTTCGACAAGAAGCGCGTCGCGGTGCATGAGATCGAGAAGATGGGCCGCAAGCCCGTCGACTCCAACGAATTGTTCTTCGAGAATTTTGAAATCCCCGTCGAGGATCGCCTCGGGGAAGAGGGGCGCGGTTTCGAATACATCCTGCACGGCATGAATCCGGAGCGGATTCTGATCGCGGCGGAAGCGATCGGGCTCGGCAAGATCGCGCTGTCGCGCGCTTCGGCTTACGCGAAGGGCCGCATCGTCTTCAACCGCCCGATCGGCATGAACCAGGGCATTCAGCATCCGCTGGCGAAGAACTGGATGGAACTGGAAGCGGCCTGGCTGATGGTGCTGTCGGCGGGGTGGCAATACGATCAGGGCCTGCCCTGCGGGCCCGCCGCCAACGCGGCGAAATATCTGGCCGCGGAAGCGGGTTTTCACGCCTGCGAGCAGGCGGTGATGACCCATGGCGGGTTCGGCTACGCCAAGGAATATCATGTCGAGCGATATTTGCGGGAATCCCTGATCCCCCGCATCGCCCCGATCAGCCCGCAGCTTATTCTCAGTTTCATTGCCGAGAAGGTGCTGGGCCTGCCGAAGTCGTATTGAGGGTTTGGCGATGACGGAGGTCGTCACTTTCAATGCCGTCATTCCGGGGCGCTGCGTAGCAGCGAGCCACGATGTGCAATTGCACATCGGGGAATCTCGAGATTCCGGGTCTGGTCCTTCGGACCATCCCGGAATGACGGAATCCAACGAAGTCGTATTGCCATGAGCTTCATCACCGGCGTCGGCCTCACGTCCTACGGCAAGCATGAGGGCTCATCCTCGCTCGATCTCATGAGCAAGGCCGCCGAGTTCGCGATAGCGGATGCCGGACTCAAGCGCGCCGATATTGATGGCGTGCTCTGCGGCTATTCGACGGTTTCGCCGCACATCATGCTGGCCACCGTGTTCGCCGAGCATTTTGGCATTCGCCCTTCCTACGCCCATGCCGTGCAGGTCGGCGGCGCCACGGGTCTCGCCATGACCATGCTGGCGCATCATCTGGTCGAGGCAGGCGTGGCCCGGCACGTGCTTGTCGTGGCGGGCGAGAACCGGCTGACCGGACAAAGCCGCGATGCCTCGATCCTGGCGCTGGCGCAGGTCGGCCATCCCGACTACGAGGTGCCGCTGGGGCCGACGATCCCGGCCTATTACGGTCTGGTCGCCTCGCGCTACATGCATGAATACGGCGTCACGCAGGAAGATCTCGCTGAATTCGCGGTGCTGATGCGAAGCCATGCGTTTAGTCATCCCGGCGCGCAGTTTCGCGACCCGATCACGGTCGCCGACGTCATGGCGTCGAAGCCGGTGGCGCTGCCGTTAAAACTTCTGGACTGCTGTCCGGTGTCGGACGGCGGTGCCGCGTTTGTCATCAGCCGCGAACGGACCGGCGCGACCGGCGTGCGCGTCCGCGGTTGCGCGCAGGCGCACACCCACCAGCATGTCACGGCGGCACCTGCCTTGAGTGAGCTCGGCGCCGAGATCGCCATTGCGCGGGCGAAGCAGGCGGCCGGCGTTGCGATCTCGGACGTACGCTACGCCGCGGTCTATGACAGCTTTACCATCACGCTGGCGATGTTGCTGGAAGACCTCGGCCTGGCCGGGCGCGGCGAGGCGGCCGCGCGGGTGCGCGCTGGATATTTCGGCCGCGATGGCGAGATGCCGCTCAATACCCATGGCGGCCTGTTGAGCTACGGCCATTGCGGCGTCGGCGGCGCCATGGCGCATCTGGTCGAAACCCATCTGCAGATGACCGGACGGGCTGGAAGTCGCCAGGTGCGCGACGCCTCGATCGCGCTGCTGCATGGCGACGGCGGCGTGTTGTCGTCGCATGTCAGCATGTTTTGGGAGCGGGTGCGATGAGCGAAAGCAAGCAGACGCCAGCGGACTGGACCACGGGCGCGGAAGCGATCGTCTATCAAGCCTGCGAGCCTTGCGGAAATATGCAATATTTCCGCCGCAGCTTCTGCTCTGCCTGCGGCGCGCCGGACCCGGTCGAGAAGCGCGCTAGCGGGGAGGGCACGGTCTACGCGACCTCGCTGGTCTGCCGCGCCGCCACGCCGGAAACCCGCGCGCATATTCCCTACAATATCGTTCTGGTCGACACGTCGGAAGGCTTTCGCATGATGGCCCATGGCGACCACGATCTTGCGATCGGCGACAAGGTGACCGCGCGGTTCGTGCCGTTCGCCGGACGCCTCGTTCCCTATTTCGCGAGATGATGGCGCAAGGCGCCGTCCGCCAGAAAGCGCCGGGGTGGGGTGATACACAAACCTGCCCTTCACCCCACCCCGTCTCGGGTCACGCTATGCGTGATGCGCCGCGACCCGAGAACGTCAGCCGCTCGTCTTGCCGCGCCGGGGCAGGGTGACGAGCGGGCTTTATCGTGCGTAGAATACGAAGCTGGCGATGACCAGCATGGCCGTCACCGCCAGCAACTGCGCAAGTGCTTCCGAGGCCGCCCTCTTGCTGGCCACCTTCATGCCGACCTCCCTAGACTTGGGCATGACTCATCGCTGCGCGAAGGCGCGCATCGACGGTCAGAATTTTTACTCGGAACACCCCACGACGATATTCGCTTTGATGAGTCCCCACTCGGCGAATGTCGATGGTCTCAAGGTCGGCCAGTAATGCGGCGGCATTTTGGCTCGGTTGCAGCCGGTTTGTGCGCGCCGGGTGGAATTTTAAAGTGCGTCCCGCAAGGCGCGCTCGCAGACCGGGAATGCCGCGCGGTTGCCCGGGCTCGGGTGGGCGGATACTGTTGCCGACGAAACCTGCCGCTTGTTGAAGCAGCCCGCCATAAAAACCGCTGGGGAGAACCATGGCCCGTATCGACTATTGCGATACTTCGAAATCCAACGAACGCACCCGTGAAATCCTCGGCAAGAACCGCAACGCCAACATCTTCCGCATGATGGCGCATTCGCCGAGCTATTTCGAACAATATTGCCGGCTCGGCGGCGCGATCCGCCACAAGGGCGAACTCGATCCGGTGGTGCGTGAACTGGCGATCACGCGCACGGGGATCCTGTGCGAAGCGCCTTACGAGGTGGTCGCGCACAAGCGCATCGGCAAGAATGTCGGCGTCACCGACGAGCAGAACGACGCGCTGCAGGACTGGAAGTCCGCGACCTGCTTCAGCGAAACCCAGCGCGCCGCGCTCGCCTTCGCCGACGAGATCGTCACGCTGCGCCGTCCGACCGACGCGACCTTCGACGCGATTGCGTCCAGGCTGACGCCGGCCGCGCTGGTCGAGCTGCAGCTCTCGGTCGGCTTCTACATCATGACCTCGAAATTTCTGGAAACCTTTGCGATCGACATGCAGCCGGTGTCGGAAGTGGTTTGAACGGGCGGCGTTAAGGCGCCGTCAGCAAATCCACCTTGGTGTTGGCCACGATCAGCCGTTCGGCCAGCAGCTGCGCCAGGTTGCGCATGATGCGCTCGCCGACGCGCGGGTGTTTTTCGCGGTAGCGCTCGAACGCGTCGAGCGGGATTTCCAGCGCGGTGGCGGACATGTCGGCGAGCACGTCGGCGGTGCGGTAGGTTTCCAATAGCGCCATTTCGCCGAACGCCGTTCCGGCCGTCAGGGTCGCCAGCCGCACGCCGTCGGGCAGGCTGACATGGACCACCCCGCTGACGAGGAAAAACAGCGATGTCGAGGGATCGCCGGCGGCAACGATCCGCTCGCCCGAGCGATAGCTTCGCATCGCGCCGAGAGCTGCGATCTCTTCGATTTCGCTGGCCGAAAGCCCCGCCAGCAGCGGCTGTTCAGAAAGCCCGGTGGTCTCGTGGAAGTCGATCGCGCCGCCATGGCGGTAGACCACCTGGTCTTCGGCCCATTCGATCGCGGTGTCGAGCAGATAGAAGTCGCGCAAATTGGTGAGGCCTTTTGCCTGTTCCTTGATCAGTTTCCAATCTGCGGAAGAACGCCGGACGCCGGACAGAATCACCGTGACGTTGAACGCCGCCAATTCCTGGAATTCCTCGGCGAGGAGCCGGACGCCGGCGCGCGTCATCGCCGCGACGCGGCGCAGGTCGAAGATGACAAATTGCGGGCGCGGCTTGGCCGCGAGCTGCCGGGAGATGTAATCGACATTGGAGAAGGTCAGCGGGCCCACCAGCTCGATGATGCGCACGGCCTGATGGTGGGTGGCGAGAATGTGCCGCTCATGCGGCCGGCGGCTGCGCCGCGACGGGCTCTTTCCGATATTGTAGTCGGCGATGATGCTGTTGCGCGCATCGTCGCTGCGGTTGAGCATGTGCAGATCGTAATGCGCCGACAGCGCCTCGCAAACCCCGATGCCGCGCACGCTGTTGCCGTGGCTGTCGAGCTTCGGCGAGTAGCTGCCGAGCCCGAGCCGCGCCGGCAGCGCCGCCAGAATGCCGCCGCCGACGCCGCTCTTAGCGGGAATGCCGACGCGATAGATCCATTCGCCGGCGTAGTCGTACATGCCCGACGAGGTCATCACCGACAGCGTCCGCGAGATCGCGTAGGGGGTCATCACCTGCTCGCCGGTGACAGGATTTTTTCCGCGATTGGCCAGCGTCGCGGCCATCACGGCGATGTCGCGCGCGGTCACCAGGATGGCGCATTGCCGGAAATACACCTCCAGCACTTTGCTGACGTCCTCTTTGAGGACGCTGTTGGTGCGCAGGAGATAGCCGATGGCGCGGTTGCGGTCGCCGGTCGTGCTCTCGGAAGTAAAGACCGCCTCATCGACCCCGAGTTCGCGCCCGGCGAAGCGGCCGAGTGCTGAGCGGATATATTCGAAGGCGCCGTCGCCCTTGGCTTCGCGGATCAGCCCGGAGCAGGTGATCGCGCCGGCGTTGACCATCGGATTGAACGGATGATTGTCGGCATTGAGCCGGATCGAGTTGAAGGGATCGCCCGACGGTTCGACGCCGATCGCGTTTTCCACCCGTGCCGCCCCCAGCGTGTCCAGCGCCAGCGCGAACACGAACGGCTTCGACATCGACTGAATCGTGAAGGGGATCCGGCTGTCGCCGACCTCGTAGACATGCCCGTCGAGGGTGGCGAGGCTGATGCCGAAATGATCGGGGTCGGCCTTGCCGAGTTCGGGGATATAGTCGGCGACGTTGCCGCCGGTCTCCGCCGCAAAATCCGCGTGACAGGCGTCGAGGAACCGCAGCAAGGGCGGTTTCAGGGCGGCCCAGTCCTTTGCGCGCAAATGATTCATGTGAGTCCTGCCGTGCGAAAATTGTTCGCGCGATCCGACATTACGTTGCATCGGCGCAAGCTGAAACCGGCCTGGTGGCCTTTTATCAGGCAGGCTTATCAGGAAGGCTTGACTTGTCAGGAAGGCTTGGCGCCGGAACGGCGCATCAGGTTTCGATGATCGCGACGAGTTGCCCTTCGGCGACGACGTCGTCGATGCTGACGAGGATCGATTTGAGGGTTCCGGCAGCGGGAGCGGCAACCGGGATTTCCATCTTCATCGCTTCGACGAAAGCGATGTCGTCGCCATCGCCAATGTGACCGCCGACTTCGGCGGGAAGCGCGCAGACGCGACCGGCTACCTCGGTCACTACCTTGATATCTGGCATACCACACTCCGGGGACAGCCGCCGCGCGCACTGCGATCGAGATGCGCGCATCATGAAGGGCGGACGCCCTCGGCTTTTTGTTGTGAGCGCAGATTGCCTGAGGTAGCTTGTTCTGCAAGTGGAATTTTATTCCGCACAGCGAAATTAGTGGGCAGGAAACCGCATGGGACGACGCTCGGAGCGCCTTAGCCGGCAGGGAATGCTCGCCAGCGATCTTGCAGGCGAGGGGGACGTCATCCAGGTGGTGTCGCGCGCCTTCGACGTGTTGCGCTGCTTCGAGAGCCACGAGGCGCGGCTCGGCAATCTCGAGATTTCCAATCGCTGCGGCCTGCCACGCTCGACGGTGTCGCGCCTGACGCACACGCTGACGCGGATGGGCCAGCTCGTTTATCTGCCGCGCGACCAGAAATACCGCATCGGCCCGAGCGCGGTGGCGATGAGCACCTCGATGATGCGGGGCCTGCAACTGCGCAATTTGATCCGGCTGCGATTGCAGGACGTCGCCGAGCAATTGCCGGGAACCGTGGGCTTCGTGATTCCCGACCGCTTCCAGCTCGTCTATCTCGAGTTTGCCCGCGCCGCCAACGCGCTCGGCCTGCATGAAAGCACCGGCAGCCGTATCGCGATGGCGAGCACCGCCGCCGGTCACGCCTATACCGCAGCCCTCGACGAGGAGGTCGGCGACGCCCTGCTGGCGGAAATGGGTCGCGAAATCCCCGAGGCCGCCAAGCTGCTGCGGCCCCGCTTTGAGGCCAACCGCCGCTTCCTGCGCGAGCACGGCTATGTCGTCGCCTGCGGCCTGTGGAGCCCGCATATCAACGGCCTCGCGGTGCCGCTGTGGTCGCCGCAATATCAGACCTTCGTGGTGGTCACGATCGGCCTGTTGTCGGCGATGTATGACGAAAAGCGGCTGCACAAGGAAGTCGCGCCGCAGATGCGTGAACTGGCCGGCGCGGTCGGTGGCCTGCTCGAGGGCGCCGACGGAGAGCTGTTCGGCAATCGGCTGGAGCGCAAGACGCTTCCGGTGCCGCCCCATAACAACAATAAAATCATCAAGCCGGAGGATACGAATGAGCTGGAAGCCGGAACTCGACGATCTCGCTCGGCGCGAAGCCTTCGCGCGCGAGATGGGAGGCGTTGACAAGGTCAAGCGGCAGCGCGACCAGGGCCGGCTCACCGTTCGCGATCGCATCGACGGCCTGGTCGATCCGAAAAGCTTCCATGAGATCGGCGCGATTTCCGGCACGGCCGAATATGACGCGCAGGGCGAACTGAAGAACCTGACGCCGGCGAATTGCGTGTTCGGCCGCGGCAGGATCGACGGCCGCACCGTGGTCGTAGTCGGCGACGATTTTACCGTCCGCGGCGGCTCGGCGGACGCGTCGATTTCGGCCAAGCCCCTGATGGCCGAGGAGATGGCGCACGACTTCCGGCTGCCGATCATCCGGATGATCGAAGGCTCCGGCGGCGGCGGTTCGGTGAAAACCATCGAAACCAAGGGTGCGGCCAATCTGCCGGGCGGCGTCGGCGGCACGCGCTGGTACTGGTACACGATCGCGAACCTGGCGCGCGTGCCGGTGGTGGGCCTCGGGCTGGGTTCGGTCGCAGGGTTGGGCGCGGCGCGGCTTGCCGCCAGCCATTATTCGGTGATGACCAAGAACTCCGCGATGTTCGTCGCGGGACCGCCTGTCGTCAAACGACTCGGCCAGGATCTCACCAAGCAGGAACTCGGCGGCGCCGATATCCAGACCCGCGCCGGGGGCGTCGACGATGCCGTCGACACCGAGGAGGAGGCTTTCGAGCGCGCCCGGCGTTTTCTGTCCTATCTGCCGTCGTCGGTCTACGGGCTGCCGCCGACGGTGGCCTGCGACGACGATCCGGAACGCGCGGAGGAATCGCTGATGAAGGCGGTGCCGCGCAACCGCCGCCAGGTCTACAAGATGCGGCCGGTCATCAACGCGGTGGTCGACAAGGGCTCGTTCTTCGAGATGGCCGCGAATTTCGGCCGCCCGGTCATCACCGGCTTCGCTCGGCTGGAAGGCCGTGCGGTGCTGGTGCTGGCCAGCGATCCCTTCCATTACGGCGGGTCGTGGACGGCGGAGGCCTGCCAGAAGGTGGTGCGGTTCGTCGATCTCGCCGAGACCTTCCACCTTCCGGTGGTCTATCTGATGGACTGCCCGGGCTTCATGATCGGGCTCGAGGCCGAGAAGTCGGCGACCATCCGCCACGGCGTGCGCGCCATGGCCGCGGTCAACCAGTCCACCGTACCCTGGTGCACGATCATCATACGCAACGCCTTCGGTGTCGCCGGCGTCGTGCACCAGCCCTCGAACCGTTTTTCCATGCGTTACGCCTGGCCGTCGGCCTATTGGGGCTCGCTGCCGCTGGAGGGCGGCATCGAGGCCGCCTACCGCGCCGACATCGACGCTTCGGACGATCCGCAGGCCAAGCTGAAGGAGATCGAGGACCGCCTCAACAAATTGCGCTCGCCGTTCCGCTCGGCTGAAAAATTCTGGGTCGAGGAGATCATCGACCCGCGCAAGACCCGTTCATTGCTGTGCGAATTCGCCCGGCTCGCCGAGCCGCTGCGCACGCCGGGCCCGCCGTTCAACATGGCGACGAGGCCGTGAGAGGAGGCGAATGGCGAGTGGCGAATAGCGAATGGTAAGTAAGACCTTTCTATTCGCCACTCGCCATTCGCTACTCACTACTCGCCACCTTCACGCCGCCACCGGCTTCGGCACCCGCGCGATCATGAGCACGATCAACGCCGCGACGATGCACAGCGCGCCGGCCGCGAAGAACGCCGGCAGGTAACTCAACAGCATCGTGCGCGAAAGCCCGGCGCCGAACGCCGCGGTTGCGGCCCCCAGTTGATGGCCAGCAAAAATCCAACCGAACACCAGATTGGCGCGCTCCGGCCCGAACCGCTGCGCGGTCAGCCGCACCGTCGGCGGTACCGTGGCAATCCAGTCCAGCCCGTAGAACATCGCAAACAGCGACAGGCCATAGAACGAGAAATCGGTGAACGGCAGAAACAGCAGCGAAAGACCGCGCAGACCGTAATACCAGAACAAGAGATAGCGGTTGTCATAACGATCCGACAGCCAGCCCGAAACGATCGTGCCGAAGAAATCGAACACGCCCATGGCCGCGAGCAGGCTCGCGGCCTGCACCTGCGGAATCCCGAAATCGAGGCACATCGGAATCAGATGCACCTGGACCAGGCCGTTGGTCGAGGCGCCGCAGATGAAGAAGGTCGCGAACAGGATCCAGAACACCCGGGTCCTGGCGGCATCGCGCAACGTGCCGAGCGCGGCGGCCATGATCGGCGCGGTGTTCGGCGGCGGCGGCGGCAAGGGTTGCGTGCCCTCGTCGCCGAACGGCCGCAAGCCGACATCACCGGGACGATCGCGCATCACCATCAGTACCGCGAACGCGGCAACGCCGAGCATCACGCACATCAGCGCCAGCGCCACCCGCCAGCCCATATGATCGGTGAGGCTGGCCAGCAGCGGCAGGAATACCAATTGCCCGGTCGCCGCACTGGCGGTGAGAATACCGATCACCAGGCCGCGCCGGGCCGCGAACCAGCGGGCGGCGACGGTCGCGCCCAGCACCAGCGCGGTCATGCCGGTGCCGACGCCGACCACGACGCCCCACAGCAGCATCAATTGCCAGACCTGGGTCATTGCCAGCGAGATCACCAGCGCCGACACCACCGTCAGCAGCGCCGCCAGCGTTACGTTGCGCAGGCCGTAGCGGTTGAGCAGGGCTGCTGCGAACGGCGCCATCAGCCCGAACAGCACGAAACGAATCGACAGCGCCGAGGAAATCTGCGCGGTGCTCCAGCCGAATTCCTTTTGCAGCGGCACGATGAACACGCCGGGTGCGCCGACCGCGCCGGCACTGATAAGCGCGGTGAGAAAGGTTACGGCGACCATCACCCAGCCGTAATGGATATTGCGGCGGGCGAGGGCGGCTGACAGCCAGTTCGAGATCATGAAGGTTCCTTGCCGGAATTCTGGAATACGATGAGGTGTGATGAGGTGTGATGAGTCGAAGTTTGTTTGATCGTGACGATTCTGCTGATCGGAGCCTTGTCAGAAATGCCGTATTTCCCTCAATTCAGGACATAACATAGTTTTCTTATCAGCGATTGTTTCCGGCCGCCGCAATCACCTTGCGAACCCAATGAATGAGCGTTTCACCGCCCGTCGCCTATCCAGTTCGCGACAAGGCTATCCCGGGCGCGATAGAATTCATGGCCGGCGATGCGCCTGATGGCGTCAGTGTACGATGCGCTCGATCGCAATCGCGGTGGCTTCGCCGCCGCCGATGCAGAGTGCTGCGACGCCGCGTTTGAGGTTGTGCGCCTCCAGTGCATGCAGCAGCGTCACGATCAGGCGGGCGCCGGTGGCGCCGATGGGATGGCCGAGCGCGCAGGCGCCGCCGTTGATGTTCAGCTTGTCGCGGGGAATCCCGAGATCGCGCTGCGCGGCCATCGCCACCACCGCAAAGGCCTCGTTGATCTCGAACAGGTCGACATCGCCGACGCTCCAGCCGACCTTTTCGAGCAGCTTGCGGATCGCCGGGATCGGCGCGGTGGTAAACCATTGCGGTTCCTGGCTGTGGGTGGCGTGGCCCTTGATTTCGGCGAGCATCGGCAGGCCGTCGCGATCGGCCAGCGACCGCTTGGCCAGGATCAGCGCCGCGGCGCCGTCGGCGTTGGCCGAGGAGGCGGCCGGCGTGATGGTGCCGTTGGCGCGAAACGCCGGCTTCAGCCCGGGAATCTTGGCCGGGTCGACCTTCAGCGGATGTTCGTCATTGGCAATTTGGCGCGGGCCCGCTTTTTCCTTCACGGTGATCGGTACAATCTCAGCCTTGAATGCGCCGCCTTCCACCGCCTTGCGGGCGCGTGTCAGCGTCTCCATCGCGTAGGCGTCCTGGGAGGCGCGGGTGAACTGGTAGGCCTCCGCGGTGGCTTCGCCGAAATCGCCCATCGAGCGGCCGGTCTCATAGGCGTCTTCGAGCCCGTCCATGAACATGTGGTCGATGATGCGGTCGTGACCGGCGCGGTAGCCACCGCGCGCCTTCGCCAGCAGGTACGGCGCATTGGTCATGCTCTCCATGCCGCCGGACAGTACGATCTCGGCGGAGCCGGCGTTGATGATGTCATGCGCCAGCATGGTAGCTTTCATGCCGGAGCCGCAGACCTTGTTGACGGTGGTGGCGCCGGTCGCGTCGGGTAGTTTGGCGCCGCGCGCGGCCTGCCGCGCCGGGGCCTGGCCTTGTCCGGCGGGCAGCACGCAGCCCATGAAGACCTCGTCGATCCGCTCCGGCGCCAGTTTGGCCCGCTCGACGGCGGCGCCGATCACATGGGAACCGAGCTGATGGCCGGAAAACGGCGATAGCTCGCCCATGAACCGGCCGAGCGGCGTGCGAGCGGCGGAAACGATGACGACGGGATCGGGAGTAGCGGCCATGGCGGGTTCCTCGAATTGATCGGATGCGTTCTATTACATGATGTTAATCATATGATGCGCCGCGAAAATTGCAACGGAGGAGAGGGGGATAATTGTCGTAATGGCCGGCTCCGTGTTGAACGGGGTTCAATCGGTATAACCGTCATCATCCGCGAACGCGGATGATCCAGTAAACGCAACCGTCCCGATTCCCGCAAACGTCACGGCGTACTGGATGCCCCGCTGGAGCCTGTCATCGGGCTCGCCGAAGGCGAGACCCGGTGGCGGAGCATGACGGGTTTATCCATCCAAACATTACCGCTTCCGATCGACAAATGCCTGCATCAGCCGCTGCGGCTCGCCGGTCAGATAGGATTGCCCGAACACGGATATCGAGAGGTTGACGGATTCCTTCAGCGGCAGTTCCTCCCATTGCCGCAGCAGGTCTTTTTGCGCGCGCAAGGCTTCCGGCGCGCATTCCAGCAGCGCGGACACCGTTTTCTCGACCGCGGCATCGAGCCCGCCTTCCGGGGCAACGACGTCGATCAGTCCCCACGCCAGCGCGGTGGGGGCGTCGATATTCTCGGCCGTCATCAACAGCCAGCGGGCGCGGCCCCAGCCGATCAGCCGCGGCAACAGGGCTGCGTGAATCACGGAGGGAATTCCGACCCTGACCTCCGGCATGCCGAATTTGGCGTCGTGGGCGGCGATGCGGAAATCGCACGCGGCGGCGAATTCGAGGCCGCCGCCGAGGCACCAGCCCGGCATCCGCGCGATCACCGGCGCCGGAAACGCCCGCACCGTCTCGCAGAGATCGCGCAGGCCCGTAATGAATTTCTCCGCCGAAGCCTGATCGAGGGTGGCCATTTCCTTGATATCGGCGCCGCCGATCATGCTCTTTTCGCCCTGGCCCGCGATCACCAGCACGCGGATGTGCCGTTCCGCCGCCAGCACTTCCAGCCCCTGGCGCACGCCGTTGATCACGGCCGATCCCAGGATATTGAGCGAACCGGCATTCGAGATCGTCAGGCGCACGACGCCGCGCGCGTCACGGTCGACGCCGCAATGGGGATTGAGCATTTGCATGGACGGTCTCGGCTGTTGCGAATGGATGTCGAATTCGGGCAGGGGTATTCCCGGTCAAATTGGCGGGATGTCAAGCAGGCGTGAACCGGTTTGCCGCCATCGCCGGGCGGCCGTTGGTTAACCGCGCCGCAATGTCAGGCGGCAGACTTGCAGATTGCTGCAGCTTTTCCCGGCAAGTTCAGCTATTATATGACTTCAAACATCCAATGGGACTGCGAATGCGTTACTCCAGGGAACACAAGCTCGAAACCCACGCCAGGATCGTGAAGCGCGCCTCGGTGCGGCTGCGCGAAAAGGGCGCGCACGGGATCGGGGTCGCCGACCTGATGAAGGACGCAGGGCTGACCCATGGCGGGTTCTATGCCCATTTCGATTCCCGGGAAGCGCTGGTGATCGAGGCCTTTGCCTATGCGATGGATCGCTCGATCGAGCGTTGGCGCAAGCTCGCCGAACAGACGCCCCCGGACAAGCGGCTGGCGACGATCGTGGATTCCTATCTGACCACCGTGCATCGCGACGATCCCGGCCATGGCTGCGCCGTTCCGACGCTGGGCGCAGAAATCGCCCGCGAAAGCCTGAAAACCCGCAAGGCTTTCGCCGCCAAGCTGGAACAGATGACCGACATCCTCGCCGAGCAGATTCCGGCCCTGCCGCGCAAGACCGCGCGCAGGCAGGCGATGGCGACGCTGGCGACCATGATGGGTACCCTGGTGCTGGCCCGCATCGCTGGTAATGGCGAGTTTTCCGACGAGATTCTCGCCGCCGGGCGCGAGGCCGTGCTCGATCGCGCCGCACCGGCGAAACGTGCGCCGAAGAAATCCGTCGCCAAAAAGGCCGCCGCGCCGGCCCGGGCATGAGGGAGGGCGTACGTCGTCCCATGCGACATTGGTCGTAAGGGTGCGAAAACGGGGGTAGCCCGCATTTTCGCAAATCCGCCGCGCGTCGAGACCCTTTCCAAACGCCTCAAAGACTGCAAGATGCCGCCAAAACCCGCACCCGGTCTTGGAGGAACGCATGCGTATAATCGGACATTTTATCGGCGGCCGTGAGGTCAAGGGCACTTCCGGGCGCTTCGCGGACGTCTTCGAGCCGATGACCGGCGACGTCCAGGCCCAGGTGGCGCTGGCGACCAAGGCCGAACTTCGCGCCGCGGTCGAGAACGCCAGGGCCGCGCAACCGGAATGGGGCGCCACCAATCCGCAGCGCCGCGCCCGCGTGATGATGAAGTTCCTCGAACTGGCGCGGCGCGACTACGATAAGCTCGCCGAGCTTCTGGCCCGCGAGCACGGCAAGACCGTTCCCGACGCCAAGGGCGACATCCAGCGCGGGCTCGAGGTGGTCGAATTCGCCTGCGGCATTCCGCATCTGATGAAGGGCGAATATACCGAGGGAGCCGGTCCCGGCATCGACATCTATTCGATGCGGCAGCCGCTGGGAGTGGTTGCCGGCATCACGCCGTTCAATTTCCCGGCCATGATCCCGATGTGGAAGTTCGCGCCCGCGATCGCCTGCGGCAACGCGTTCGTGTTGAAACCGTCGGAGCGCGATCCCGGCGTGCCGATGGCGCTGGCCGCGCTGATGATCGAGGCGGGATTGCCACCAGGCATCCTCAACGTCGTCAACGGCGACAAGGAAGCGGTCGACGCCATCCTCGACGATCCCGACATCAAGGCCGTCGGCTTCGTCGGCTCCTCGCCGATCGCGCAATATATCTATGAGCGCGCGGCTGCCACCGGCAAACGCGCGCAGTGTTTCGGCGGCGCCAAGAACCACGCCATCGTGATGCCGGACGCCGACATGGACCAGACCGTCGATGCGCTGATCGGCGCGGGCTACGGTTCGGCCGGCGAGCGCTGCATGGCGATCTCGGTCGCCGTCCCCGTCGGCAAGACCACCGCCGACCGGCTGATAGAAAAGCTGATCCCGCGGGTCGAGGCGCTCAAGATCGGCACCTCAATCGACCCGTCGGCGGATTACGGTCCGCTGGTGACGAAGGACGCGCTCAACCGCGTCAGGAACTATGTCGAGATCGGCATCAAGGAAGGGGCAAAACTCGCGGTCGACGGCCGCAGCTTCAAGATGCAGGGCTACGAAAATGGCTTCTACATGGGCGGCTGCCTGTTCGACAACGTCACCAAGGACATGCGGATCTACAAGGAAGAGATCTTTGGGCCCGTGCTGTCGGTGGTGCGCGCCCACGACTACAATGAGGCTCTCGCTCTGCCGTCCGACCACGACTACGGCAACGGCGTTGCGATCTTCACCCGCGACGGCGACGCCGCGCGCGATTTCGCGGCCAAGGTCAATGTCGGCATGGTCGGCATCAACGTGCCGATCCCGGTGCCGATCGCCTACTACACCTTCGGCGGCTGGAAGAAGTCCGGTTTCGGCGACCTCAACCAGCATGGGCCGGATTCGATCCGCTTCTACACCAAGACCAAGACGGTGACGGCGCGCTGGCCCTCCGGCGTCAAGGAAGGCGCGGAGTTCTCGATTCCGACGATGAATTGATCGCGCCGGGTCAGATGCACTTCGCTCTCAATGAGGACCAGATTGCGGTTCGCGAGATGGCGCGGGAGTTTGCCGCGGAAAAGATCGCGCCGCATGCGGTCCGCTGGGACGAGGAGAAGCATTTCCCGGTCGACGTGATGCGCGAGGCGGCCAGGCTCGGCATCGGCGGCATCTATATACGTGACGATGTCGGCGGCTCGGCCTTAAGCCGGTTCGATGCCGCGCTGATCTTCGAGGCGCTGGCGCAGGGTTGTCCGACGGTGTCGGCCTTCATCTCGATCCACAAC
Source organism: Bradyrhizobium erythrophlei (assembly GCF_900129505.1). Classification (NCBI taxonomy): domain Bacteria; kingdom Pseudomonadati; phylum Pseudomonadota; class Alphaproteobacteria; order Hyphomicrobiales; family Nitrobacteraceae; genus Bradyrhizobium; species Bradyrhizobium erythrophlei. The sequence goes on from NZ_LT670818.1 coordinate 6,073,397, forward strand.
ATGGCCTCGTGGATGATCGACGCCTTCGGCAACGACACCCAGCGTCAGAAATGGCTGCCGAAACTCTGCACCATGGAACTGTTCGCAAGCTATTGCCTGACCGAGCCCGGCTCCGGATCGGACGCCGCGGCGTTGCGCACCCGCGCGGTGCGCGACGGCGACCATTATGTGCTCAACGGCCAGAAGCAATTCATTTCCGGCGCCGGCGGCAGCGATCTCTACGTGGTGATGGTGCGCACCGGCGGCGACGGGCCCGGCGGTATTTCCACGCTCGTCGTCGATGGCGAGACGTCGGGGGTCTCGTTCGGCGCCAATGAGCGCAAGATGGGTTGGAACGCGCAGCCGACCCGTGCGGTGATTTTCGAGAACGCGCGCGTGCCCGTCGCCAACCGGCTCGGCGAGGAGGGCATCGGCTTCAAGATCGCGATGGCAGGCCTCGACGGCGGCCGCATCAATATCGCGGCCTGTTCGCTCGGCGGTGCACAATCCGCGCTCGACAAGTCGCTGGCCTACATGAAGGAGCGCAAGGCGTTCGGAAAGCGTCTCGACGAATTCCAGGCGCTGCAGTTCCGCCTTGCCGACATGGCGACCGAGCTCGAAGCGGCGCGAACCTTCGTATGGCGCGCCGCCGCCGCGCTCGACCGTAAGGATCCGGATGCCACCATGCTGTGCGCGATGGCAAAGCGTTTCGGCACCGATGTCGGATTCGAGGTCGCCAACCAGGCGCTGCAGCTGCATGGCGGCTACGGCTACCTCAGCGAATACGGCATCGAAAAGATCGTGCGCGATCTGCGCGTGCACCAGATCCTCGAAGGCACCAACGAGATCATGCGCCTGATTGTCTCGCGGAAACTGATCGAGGGCGCGCGATGACCGCCCAGGCAGCCGGCGTGGCGGCCGAACCCGATTTGATCGTACGCCGCGAAGGCGCCGTCGGAATTATCCGGCTCAACCGGCCGAAGACGATCAACGCCATGACCTTCGAGATGTCGGTCGGCATCGACAAGGCCCTGGACCAGTTCGAGGTGGATCCGGCGATTGCACTGGTATTGCTGGAGGGCGCCGGAGAACGCGGATTGTGCGCGGGTGGGGACATCCGCGGGCTGTACGAAAGCTCGCGCGCCGGCGGCGACCTCGGCAAGCGGTTCTGGCGCCAGGAATACATCATGAATGCGCGTATCGCGCATTTTCCGAAGCCGTATGTTGCCTTCATGGACGGGCTGGTGATGGGCGGCGGTGTCGGGCTGTCCGCGCACGGTAGTCATCGCGTCGTGACCGAAAAGACAAAACTGGCGATGCCCGAAGTCGGCCTCGGTTTCTTTCCCGATGTCGGCGGCACCTTTCTGTTGTCGCGCTCGCCGGGCGAGATCGGCACCTATTTTGGGCTCACCGGGCAGACCATGAACGGCCCGGACGCGATCTATGCCAAATTCGCCGATGCGGTCGTACCATCAGGCAAACTTGCCGCGCTGCGCGAGACGCTGGTCAACCTTCGCGTCGGCGCGCGCGCCGCCGAGGTGAAAGCCGCGATCGACGGTTTCGCGACCGGCGAGACCGAGGGGCCCGTCGCCGCGCAGCTGGCGACAATCGACCGTTGGTTTGCCCATGACCGGATGGAAGATATCGTTGCCGACCTCGAGCGGGACGGATCGGATCTCGCGCAATCGACGCTGAAGGCGTTGAACGAGAAATCGCCGCGCGGCATGGTGGTCGCATTAAAGCTGCTGCGGCTGGCGCGGCCATCGTCCTCGCTGGAACAATGCCTGGTGCGGGAGTATCGCGCCGCGCTGGAAGTATTCCGCAGCGACGATTTCCGCGAGGGCGTGAGGGCGGCCGTGATCGACAAGGACCGCAATCCGCGCTGGTCGCCGGCGCGGATCGAGGACGTGACACCGGAGATGGTCGCGCCTTACCTTGCCGAGATCGGCGCCGATGAACTGGTGTTCGACACAACACAATAGAAACGGCTGAGTGGAGGGAATTGGCATGGCAAGCATCGCATTCATCGGCCTCGGCAATATGGGCGGGCCCATGGCGGCCAATCTGGTCAAGGCCGGCCACAAGGTGATCGCATTCGATCTGGTGGCGACTTCACGCGATCAGGCCAAAGCCGACGGCGCCGGGATCGCCGACAGCGCGGTCGGCTCGGTGAAAGGCGCCGATATCGTCATCACCATGCTGCCCGCGGGCAGGCATGTGCTGTCGGTGTGGACCGACGTCATTCCCTCGATGAAGAAGGGTGCCTTGATCATCGATTGCTCCACCATCGACGTCGAGAGCGCCAAACAGGCCCACGCGCTGGCGGCGAAGCACAACGCGCTCTCGGTCGACGCGCCGGTGTCCGGCGGCACCGGCGGCGCCAAGGGCGCGACGCTCACTTTCATGTGCGGCGGCGAGGACAATGCGTTCGCGGCGGCAAAGCTGGTGCTGGAGAACATGGGCAAGAAGATCGTGCATTGCGGCGGCGCCGGCGCGGGACAGGCGGCCAAGATCTGCAACAACATGATCCTCGGCATTTCCATGATCGCGGTCGGCGAAGCCTTTGCGCTTGCCGAAAAACTGGGACTGTCGCACCAGGCGCTGTTCGACGTCGCCTCGACCTCCTCTGGGCAATGCTGGTCGCTGACCACCTATTGTCCGGTGCCGGGCCCGGTGCCGACCTCGCCGGCCAATAACGGTTACAAGCCGGGTTTTGCGTCGGCGCTGATGGTGAAGGATCTCACGCTGGCGCAGGATGCGGCCAATGCGGCTGGGGCGGCGACCCCGCTCGGCAAGCACGCGCAGGAGATCTACAAGGCGTTCGACGCCGCCGGCAATGGCGGCGTGGATTTTTCGGGGATCATCCAGCATGTGCGGGGGTTGGCGGGAAAATAGCGGGAGAGCCGATGACCACATTCCAGGAAGCGCGCGCGTTCCTCCTCAAGCATCGCACCGACTACGATGCCGCAGTTAACGGATTCCGCTGGCCGGATCCCGTGCCGTTCAACTGGGCGCTGGACTGGTTCGACGCGGAGCTGGCGCGCAATGCCGACAGCAAGGACCGTCCCGCCCTGTGGATCGTCGATGCCGGCAGCAGCAAGGAAACAAAACTCTCGTTCACGGCGCTGTCACGCCGTTCCAACCAGGTCGCAAATTTCCTGCGCGCGCAGGGACTGAAGCGCGGCGATCATCTGTTGCTGCTGCTCGGCAACGTCGTACCGCTGTGGGAGACCATGCTGGCGGCGATGAAGCTCGGCGTGGTGGTGATCCCCGCCACCACGCTGCTGACGCCGGACGAACTGCGCGACCGGCTCGATCGCGGTCGCGCCAAAGTGGTGGTGGCGTCGCAGGATCAGGTGACAAAATTCGCTGGCCTCGGCGGCGACCAGCTCATCCGCATCGTCGTCAACGCGCCGTCGAGGCAGGACGGCTGGCTGGCTTTTGAGCAGGCGGCGGAGTTTCCCGAGAGTTTTGCGCCGGATGGGCCGACAAAAGCCGAAGATCCGATGCTGCTGTATTTCACCTCGGGCACGACCGCAAAGCCAAAGCTGGTGCGGCATAGCCAGCGCAGCTATCCCGTCGGCGGGCTGTCGACGATGTACTGGCTCGGCTTGCAGCCGGGCGATGTCCACCTGAACATTTCCTCGCCGGGCTGGGCCAAGCACGCCTGGAGCTGCTTCTTCGCGCCCTGGAATGCCGGGGCCACCGTGTTCGTGCTCAATCAGCCGCGCTTCGACGCCAAGGGATTGCTCGCGACCATCGGCCGCTGCGGCGTCACCACACTGTGTGCGCCGCCGACGGTGTGGCGGCTGTTCATCCAGGAGAAGCTCGCGACCTTCAAGGTCAGCTTGCGCGAGGTCTGCGGCGCCGGCGAGCCGCTCAATCCCGAAGTGATCGACCAGGTGCGCGCGGCCTGGGGGCTGACCATCCGCGACGGCTACGGCCAGACCGAAACCACCGCACTCGCCGGCAATTCGCCGGGGCAGAAGGTGAAAGTCGGATCGATGGGCCGGCCGCTGCCGGGCTATCGCGTAGAGATCACCGACATCGACGGGCATATTGCCAACGAGGGCGAGGTCACGCTGGTGCTCGGCGCCGACCGCCCCGCCGGCCTGATGCAGGGCTATCAGGGCGACGACGGAAAACTCAGCGGCGCGGACGGCGCGCTGTATCGCAGCGGCGACGTGGTGTTTTCCGACGAGGATGGCTATTTGACCTTCGTCGGCCGTTCCGACGACGTCTTTAAATCGTCCGACTACCGGATCAGCCCGTTCGAACTCGAGAGCATTCTGCTGGAGCACGAACAGGTCGCGGAGGCCGCCGTCGTGCCCAGTCCCGATCCGATCCGCCTTGCCATCCCGAAAGCCTATGTGCTGCTGGTCGCGGGCGCGGAGCGCTCATCCGAGACCGCGCTGTCGATCTTCAGGCATCTGCACACGCGCCTCGCGCCGTTCAAGCGCATCCGGAAGATCGAACTGGTGACGGAATTGCCGAAGACGATTTCCGGAAAGATCCGCCGCGTGCAGTTGCGCCGGCTGGAACACGACAATGATCGCGAAGATTCGCTTCGGGGTGCGGAATTTCGCGAAGAGGATTTCCCGGAGCTGCAAAAGATGCGGCATGCGGGTTCGACGGAGAATGGTTGAATGAATGAAGTCTGGAAGAAGCCGCCGGTCTCGCTGGAGACATACCAGGGGATGGTCGGCAAGGAAATCGGTGTGTCCTCATGGCACCTGATCGATCAGAAGCGGATCAACCTTTATGCCGACGTGATCGAGGATCACCAGTTCATCCATGTCGATCCCGAGCGGGCCAAGCGCGAGACTTCATTTGGAACGACCGTGGCGCACGGCTTTCTGACGATGTCGCTGATGAGCATCATGTCGTATGAGGTGATGCCGGTGATCGAGGGCACCACGATGGGCGTCAATTACGGCTTCGACAAGCTGCGCTTCATCTCGCCGGTGCGTTCGGGCAAGCGCGTCCGCGGCCGCTTTACGCTGGCGGAGGCGAAATTGCGCAAGCCGGCCGAACTGCTATCGCGCACCAGCGTGACCGTGGAAATCGAGGGCGAGGAAAAGCCCGCTTTGGTCGCCGACTGGATCGGTTTGATTTATTTTGCTTAAACGTCATCCGTCATTGCCGAACCAGGCATGACGCAAGAAAAATCTGGGAACCGCAATCATGACAATCAGGTTTGACGGACGCGTCGCGATCGTGACCGGCGCAGGCAATGGTCTTGGACGCGCGCATGCGCTGGGTTTGGCGAGCCGCGGCGCCAAGGTCGTGGTCAACGATTTCGGCGGCGCCCGCGACGGCACCGGCGGATCGCTGACCCCGGCGGAAGCCGTGGTCGAGGAGATCCGGAAAGCCGGCGGAGTGGCGATGGCCGACGGCGCCGATGTCTCGAATTTCGAGCAGGTCACGGCGATGGTCGCGCGCGCCACCAAGGAGTGGGGCAGCGTCGACCTGCTCTGCGCCAATGCCGGCATCCTGCGCGACAAGTCGTTCGGCAAGATGGAAGCCGCCGACTTCTCCAAGGTGCTGGACGTGCATCTCACCGGCACCTTCTATTGCTGCAAGGCGGTGTGGGACGGCATGCGCGAGCGCAATTACGGTCGCATCGTTCTCACCACGTCCGCGTCGGGCCTGTTCGGCAATTTTGGCCAGGCCAATTACGGCGCGGCCAAGACCGGCATGGTCGGTCTGATGAACGTGCTGGCCGAGGAAGGCCGCAAGAACGACATCCGCGTCAACACGATCTCGCCGACCGCGGCGACGCGCATGACCGAGGAATTGCTGCCGCCGCAGGCGCTGGCCCTGATGAAGCCGGACGCGATTACGCCGGCGGTGCTGTATCTGCTGGCCGAGGATTCGCCGACCCGCACCATCATGGGCGCGGGTGCCGGCTCCTTCGCGCTGATCAAGATACTGGAAAGCGAGGGCATCAATTTGCCCGAAGCCGACTGGACCCCTGACGCGGTCGCAGCCCACTTCGCCGAGATCAGCGACATGTCGAAGGCGAAAGCGCTGCAGGGCGCGTTCGAGCAGACGCAAAAATATGTCGGCCAGGCAGCGGCGCGGGCGGGGGTCAAGCCGTAATCCCGTCATTCCGGGGCGATGCGAAGCATCGAACTCCGATGTGCAATTGCACATCAGAGAATCTCGAGCAACAACGTCTGGATTCCGGGTTCGCGCTGACGCGCGCCCCGGAATGACGTAAACCGCCCCAATGCCGCAATCACAAACCCAAATCGCCGTCATCGGCGCCGGCCCTGCCGGGCTGATGGCGGCCGAGGTGCTGGCGCAAGGCGGGGCGGCTGTCACGGTCTATGACGGCATGCCCTCGGCGGGGCGCAAATTCCTGATGGCCGGGCGCGGCGGGCTCAATTTGACCCACAGCGAGACGCTGCCTTCATTCCTCACCCGCTACGGCAAGGCGGCGCCGCAACTCACTGCTGCAATTGAAGCATTTCCGCCGGAGCGCTTGCGCGCCTGGAGCGAGGCGCTGGGCCAGCCGACCTTTGTCGGCTCCTCGGGCCGGGTGTTTCCGCAGGCGTTCAAGGCCTCGCCATTGCTGCGCGCGTGGCTGCGGCGGCTCGACGCCATGGGCGTGCAATTCAAATTGCGCCATCACTGGACCGGCTGGGACGAGAGCGGACAGTTGCGGTTTCAGACTCCCGACGGCGCAATTGCGATCGAGGCCCGCGCGACCATGCTGGCTCTCGGCGGTGCGAGCTGGCCACGGCTCGGCTCCGACGCGGCATGGGTGGAGATGCTCGCGGCCAAGGGTGTGGCGATTTCGCCGTTAAAACCCGCCAATTGCGGGTTCACGGTGGCCTGGTCGGACATCTTCCGCGACCGATTTGAGGGCCAGCCGCTGAAAAGCGTGGCGCTGTCGTTCGGTCCGCGCACCGTGCGCGGCGAGGCGATCGTTACCCGCACCGGCATCGAGGGCGGCGCGATCTACGCGCTGTCGGCCGATCTGCGTGACGTCATCCTGGGCTCGGGACAGGCGACGCTCCACATCGCCTTGCGGCCGGATCTGGAAACCGACGCGTTGATCAAGCGGCTGTCGGCGCCAAAGGCAAAACAGTCCTTTTCAAATTGGCTGCGCAAGGCCGCGCAGCTTTCGCCCGTCGGCATCGGGCTGTTGCAGGAGGCGGCGGTCGCCTCGGGTTCGTCCTTATCGTCGCTGCCGCCGGAAAACCTCGCTGGGTTGATCAACGCCGTACCGGTCCAGCTCAATGGTGTCGCGCCCATCGCGCGGGCGATCTCGACCGCGGGCGGAATTGCGTTCGACGAACTCGATCCGGGTTTCATGCTGCGCCGCTTGCCCAGCACCTTCGCCGCCGGCGAAATGCTCGACTGGGAAGCGCCGACCGGCGGCTACCTGCTGCAGGCGTCGTTTGCCACGGGGGCGGCGGCGGGGAAGGGGGCGTTGAAATGGCTGGAGAGCCAGGCCTCGGGCTCGTGACACCCGCTTCGAAGGTGCCGTGGGACACCAAAAATGCTAGCAAGCGCCAGCGCACACGCTGCACGCCAGGGGTTATCCAGATGGATCAAGGCAACGCGATCAAGAAGGACGTTCAGGAATTCTACGACAATGTCGGATGGGACAAATCCGATGACGGCTTTTCGGACGCCTCGATTTACGAGGATTTGCGGCCGGTCGCCGCCGAATATATCCATCGATGCCATCAGCGCGTGAAACAGCACCTGCCCGACAGCGGGCGCTATCTGCTCGATGTCGCCTCCGGCCCGGTTCAATATGACGATTACGTCGCCTATTCCGCGGGCTACGAGCGGCGGGTCTGCGCGGACATCTCCCTTCGGGCGCTTGTGGAAGCTCGCAGGAGGCTCGGCGACAAGGGGTTGTACGTCGTGGCGGATATCGCGAATTTGCCGTTCGCCGACAATAGCTTTGACGGCGTTGTTTCCCTGCATACGATCTATCACGTCCCGGCCGCGGAACAGGAAAAGGCGTTCAACGAGATCCACCGGGTTCTTGCTGCGGAGCGGCCCGCCGTCGTGGTTTACTCATGGGGCGCGCGGTCGCCCCTTATGCTGTTGTCGCTGATGCCGTTTCAGGTTTGGAACTGGCTCAGCCGCCGTATGCGCGCGCGGACGGTTTCGCAGGGGAGATCTGACAGCCCGGCGCTCTATGGACATCACTACGGCTATTCGTGGTTTGCCAATCGCAAATGGCCCTTCAAGTACGAGTTGTATAGCTGGCGCAGCGTCAGTCCGGATTTCACCAAGATCTACGCCAGGCGCTGGCTGTTCGGACGGTCCCTTCTGAGTTTACTGTTTGCGATGGAAAATGCGTGGCCTCGCTTCTTCGGCAGGTTCGGTCAATATCCGATGATCGTCTTTAGAAAAGATCCGCCGGCCTAGGCGGCGGTGTTTCTTCAGCAACCCCCATGCTCGTTCCAGAGCAGACTCGTCGGTCTGTGACCGACGATCTTGCCTTGGCAGAGCTTTGCTCGATGCCCGCTGCGCCCAGGTAGCGACCGAATTCTGCGGCGCAATGAAATGACGCTATGCGCCATGAGCGGAAGCGAGCACGCTCATTCGAATACCTCGTCGGCGCGGGCCAGCAACGTAGGCGGCACGGTGAGGCCCAGTTCCTTTGCTGTCTTTAGATTGATCGACAGCGGGAATTTAGTCGGGAACTCGATTGGCAGGTCACCGGGGACGGCACCGTGCAGTATTTTGTCCACAAAATACGCGGAACGATGATAGCACCAGCGCAAATCGACCCCATAGCTGATCAATCCGCCTGCGATCACATGCTCACGATATCCGTAAACCGTTGGCAGCCGCATCGCTAAGGCCGCTACGGCAATTTGTGGGCTGTTGACAATGAGCATGCTGGTCTGCAGCACGATCACCACATCGACGCGTTGTTTGCCAGTTCCCGCAATGCGCCTTCTATATCTTCCGGCCGGTTCGCATCCGCCCCCACGATCTTTAGACCGACGGCTCGACCTGCAACCTCAAGTTCAGGGACCTGGGGGGCTCCCTTTGGGTCCTTCGAATTTGTAAGCAGCCCGATAGTGCTCGCACCCGGCACTATTTCTCGTGCGACTTCGATCTGTTTCGCAGGCAATCCCGCAACATAGGGTTCTATTCCGGTGACGTTGCCTCCTGGTCGCGCCTCGCTCGCTATCAGGCCAAGGCTAACGGCGTCGGCGAGAGCCGGGCAGACAATCGGGATCGTTGAGGTCGCCTTCCTCGCGGCAACCGCCTCCACGGTGGCAAACGCATATATGACGTCGGGCTTTAGCTGAACGATTTCTTCTGCAATTATCGGCAATCGATCCCAATCACCGCCAGCGCTGCGAGCCTGTATGTCGAGATCGCGGTCCAAGACGTAGCCCAGGTCCTGTAGACCCTGCCGGAAAAGGTTGCCGAACGATTGGCCTATTTTCGACGGGCCAAGGAAGATCGGAATGCCAATGATCGGACGCTTGGGCGATGTTCCGGCACGCACCGAGCCGGGCCCAATCACTTGTGTCGCCGCCGCGCCGCCGAGAATTGTGATGAAATCCCGCCGCCTCATGCTGTCCCCCATGGAAGCTTGCCGCGTGCAATAGCCAAAGCGTAGCACTTTGCGACTGGCTAGCGAGGAACAAATGGCACCAACCAGCCTCCGACGCGATGTCTCAGTTTGGTTATTCCCGACCGGGTCGAGCCGGCAGGCAGTCTGCCCAATTCCGCTATGCCGCCATACTCGGAAACAACTTCACGGCATCAACGCAGTTTCCCCCGTGCCGCGACCTTCAGCGTGCCGATGATCTCGTCGCCGCGCACCATCACCACCTCATCCATCATGTTGACGACGACGCAGACATGGTTCGGGACGATCCGCACCACGTCGCCGACATCGGGGCGGGTGTTGCTGCGGGCGAGATCGAGGAAGCCGTGCTCCTCGGCAAAGCGCGCAATTCTTGCCTCGGGATGTTCCAGGATCAGCCCATGGCCGTCGAGGCCGCCGCCGGTATCCGAGGTCAGCGTCTTCGAGCCGGCGTCGAGAATGCCGCGGTCGGGGCCGGCGCGGCTCACCACGGTCGAATAGATGTTCAGCGCGCAATCGTCCCAGCTCGCGACGCCGGCCGCGACCTGCATGCGGTCGTTGTAGATATAGGTGCCGGGCCGGTGCTCGGTGGCGCCCTTGAGTTTCCCGACGTTCTTCAGGTTCGGCGTGCCGCCGGTGGAGACCATCGCGGCGTCCAGCCCGAGCACGCGCACGCCGGCCAACGCCTCATCATAAAACTTTTGCGCCTCGGCCCAGCCACTCTCGGTCGGATAGAGCATAAAACCCGTAAAGGTCAGCCCCTTCGACGCGGCGATCTCGCGCGCCAGCGCAATGGCCTCAGCGGGCGTTTCGACTCCCGCGCGCTTGCGCCCGGTATCGCATTCGACCACGACCGACAGCGGTCGGCCGGAGATCGCCGCCGCTTGCGGCAGGCCCGCGACGACGGTCGAATTGTCGGCGGCGACAGTCATGTTGGCTTTTGTCTGTAGCGCGCCGAGTCGCGCCATCTTCTCTTCACCGATCAGATTGTAGCTGATCAGGATGTCGTCGATCCCTGCCTCCGCCATCACCTCGGCCTCGCCGAGCTTCTGGCAGGTGATGCCGTGGGCGCCGGCCTCGATCTGCAGCTTTGCCAGCATCGGGCTCTTGTGGGTCTTGATATGCGGCCGGTTGGCGACGCCGGCGGCGTCGCAGGCGGCCTGGATCCGCGCGATATTGCGTTCGACGCGGTCCATGTCGATGACGGCGCAGGGCGTGCCATATTCGCGGGCGATCCTGGCGGCAAGGGGTGTGGTCATTAATTCACTCCGGTTCAGCGTCGTCGTCATTGCGAGGAGCGAAGCGACGAAGCAATCCAGCTTTGCAGCCGGTATCGCTATGGATTGCTTCGCGGAGCCTGTCATCGGGCGCGCATTCGCGCGACCCTTTGGCTCGCAATGACGGCAATAAAAGCCTCAAGCCTGTTCGATCTCTTCGCGCAGCACCTCGAGCTCCAGCCATCTGTCTTCTGCCTGCTGCAATTCCTTCTGCGCTTTGGTAAGCGCATCTGAGGCCTGGTTGAATTTCTTGCGATCCTTCTGGAACAGATCGGGGTCGTCAAGATACCGCTGCTGCTTTGCGATTTCGGCCTGCAATTTGGCCATGGTCTTGGGCAGGGTTTCCAGCGCGTGCTTGTCGTTGAAATTGAGCTTGCGCTTCGGTGCGCCCGAAGCGGTGCTGCCCTTCGGCTCCTTTGCGGTTTCGACCGAGGCGGTTTTCACCGCCTCGCGCTTCAAGTCGGCGCCGCGCTGCGCCAGCATGTCGGTATAGCCGCCGGCATATTCGATCCAGCGGCCATTGCCTTCAGGGGCGATCACCGAGGTCACCACGCGATCGAGGAAATCGCGGTCGTGGCTGATCAGCATCACCGTGCCCTCGTAGTCGCCGAGCATCTCTTCCAGCACGTCGAGGGTTTCCAGATCGAGATCGTTGGTCGGCTCGTCCAGCACCAGCAGATTGGAGGGCTTTGCCAGCGCGCGCGCCAGCATCAGCCGGCCGCGCTCGCCGCCTGACAGCACTTCCAGCGGCGTGCGCATCTGCTCCTGCGCAAACAGAAAATCCTTCATGTAGCTGACCACGTGCTTCGGCTTGCCGCCGACCATCACATGGTCGCCGCGGCCGCCGGTGAGGGCTTCGGCCAGCGTCGATTTGGGATCGAGGCTTTCGCGATGCTGGTCCAGCGTCGCCATCTCGATATTGGCGCCGAAGCGGATCATGCCGCTGTCCGGAGGGCTGGCGCCGGTCAGCATCTCGATCAGCGTGGTCTTGCCGGCGCCGTTCGGACCGACGATGCCGATGCGGTCGCCGCGCTGGACGCGGATCGAGAAGTCGTCGACGATATTGCGGTCGCCATAGGTCCGGCTGATGTTCTTGGCCTCGATGACCAGCTTGCCGGATTTGTCCGCTTCGGCGGCGGCGAGATTGGCATTCCCCGCGGCGCCGCGATAGTCGCGCCGCTGCTCGCGCAAGGTGTAGAGATTGCCGAGCCGTTTGACATTGCGCTTGCGGCGGCCCGAAACCCCGTAGCGCAGCCAGTGCTCCTCATTGACGATTCTGCGGTCGAGCTTGTGCTGGTCGCGCTCTTCCTCCGCCAGCACCTCGTCGCGCCAGGCCTCGAACGCGCTGAAGCCGCGGTCGATCTGCCTGATCTGGCCGCGATCGAGCCAGGCGGTGGAGCGCGACAAATTTGAAAGGAACCGGCGGTCGTGGCTGATGATGACGAGCGCGCAGCGGCGGCTTGCGAGTTCGCTTTCCAGCCATTCGATGGTGGTGAGATCGAGATGGTTGGTGGGCTCGTCCAGAAGCAGGATATCGGGCGAGGGCGCCAGCACATACGCCAGCGCGGTGCGGCGGGCCTCGCCGCCGGACAAATGCGCGGGGTCCTCGTCGCCGTGCAGCCCGAGTTGCTCGAGCAGATAGCGGGCCTGGTAGTGGTCGTCGCCGGGGCCGAGGCCGGATTCGACATAGGCCAGCGTGGTGGCGAAGCCCGCGAAATCCGGCTCCTGCGGCAGATAGCGGATGGTCGCGCCCGGCTGCACGAAGCGGCTGCCGCTGTCGGGCTGGACCAGGCCGGCCGCGATTTTCAGCAGCGTCGATTTGCCGGAGCCGTTGCGCCCGATCAGGCAGACGCGCTCGCTTGAGGAAACCGACAGCTCGACTCCTGACAACAGCGGCGTGCCGCCAAAGGTCAGCTTGATGTCTTTCAACTGGATCAGTGGAGGCGCCATGTTTCTCTGTTCAATTCTGGTTTTGCGCGGATTGATCCGCGCGCTGGCGCTGGATGCGGCGGATGGTCTGGTCGAGCGCCGACAGGAAGGCCGAGCGGTCGCGCGGCGAGTAGGATTTGGGACCGCCGGTGACTTCGCCGGAGGAGCGTAGATCGGTCATGAGATTGCGGACCGCAAGGGTCATCCCGATCGATTGTTCCGTGAACGGCTTGCCGTTCGGGGCGATCACCTCGGCGCCGGATTTCACACAGCGGCTCGCCAAGGGGATATCGGAAGTGATGACGATATCGCCCTTGCCGGCGCGTTCGGCGATCCAGTCGTCGGCGGCATCCATCCCGGAACCGGCGGCGACGCGCTCGATCAGCGGATCCTGCGGCACCCGGATGAAGTTGCCCGCGACCACGCTGACGGGTAGCCCATGGCGCGCGGCGACGCGGTAGATCTCGTCTTTGACCGGGCAGGCGTCGGCGTCGACATAGATGCGGATGGCGTTCAAATTCATATCATCGGTTGAGATCGGGACCGGGGCACGGGAGGTGCGTTCCCCGAATGCGCGTGGTACCCCAACGGAAGCCGAATTGCGAGCAAAACACCTGACGGAACATGCTTGCCACGGGTGTTGGTTCGCGTACCATTAAAGCCGCCAAAGGCGACAAAAATCAGGGAAAACCGGGGATATGACCAGCCGGCTCGAAACCTACCGCGTCGAGGCCTACAACACGGCAAAACTCTCCGAAAACAAGATGCATGACGACACTGTGGCCAAGCGCTTTGGCTTCAGCGGCGGGCTGGTGCCGGGCGTCGACGTCATGGCCTACATGATGCACCAGCCGGTCGCAAAATGGGGCCGAGCGTTCCTGGAGCGCGGCCTGATCGAGGCGCGGTTCGTCAAACCGGTCTATGACGGCGAGATCGCCGAAATCAGGGCTGAGAAAAGCGACGGCGTGCTCACCATCGAGGTCGAAAGCCGCGGCCAGCTCTGCGCCATCGGCACCGCGTCGCTTCCCGCATCGGTGCCGCCGGTCACGTTAACGGATTTCTCGGCAGTCGCCGCGGTCGCCGAGCGCAAGCCGGTCAGTGCTGCGTCCTATGAGCTCGGCCAATGGCTCGGCACGGTGCCGCGCATTTGGGCCGGCGAGGCCGCGCTGGAATATCTGGCCGACGTGCGCGAGCGCGATCCGATCTATTTGGCCGAAGGACTAGGCCACCCCGGCGTGATCCAGCGGGTCATGAACAAGGTGCTGGTCGACAACGCCATCCTCGGTCCCTGGATTCACGTCGGCAGCCGGATGCAGCTTCTGTCCGCCGGCAACGCCGGCGACGCGATCACGGCGCGGGCGAAAGTCACCGGCAATTACGAGAAGAAGGGCCACCGCTTCGTCGAACTCGACGCACTCGTCGTCGCCAACGGCACCACCCCGCTGGCGCATTGCCAGCACATCGCGATCTACCAGCCGCGCGAGCAGGCGGCGGCGTAGCTGCAGAGGCGGAGCGCAGTGCGCTTTGCCCACAGCTGTCATCCTCCGCGAAAGCGGAGGATCCAGTACGCCGCGGCTTCACGGCTCAATCACAACTGCCTCTGGAATACTGGATCGCCCGCCTTCGCGGGCGACGACAGTTGTGTGTGGTGGGCGACTCTATTTTTCGACGTCATGGCCGGGCTTGTCCCGGCCATCCGCGCCTTTACCCAAAAAAGAAAGACGTGGATGCTCGGCACAAGGTTGGGCATGACGGCATTGAATACGGCGGTGCGAACTCAGCCGCTCACGCCGCCTTCGTCTTCGCGTCCTCGATCGCGCGCCAGACGCGCTCCGGCGTCAGCGGCATGTCGATCTCTTTGATGCCGTATTCGGACAGCGCGTCGAGCACCGCGTTGACGATGCAGACGAGGCTGCCGGCGCAGCCGGCTTCGCCGCAGCCCTTGGTGCCCAGCGGATTGGATTTGGCGGGCGAGGGGTGATCGCCGGTTTCCATCAGCGGAATGTCGCCTGCGCGCGGCATCGCATAGTCCATGAACGAGCCGGTGATCGGCTGGCCGCTTGTGTCATAGCTGACTTCCTCCATCAGCGCCTGGCCGATGCCTTGCGCGACGCCGCCATGCAACTGGCCGGCGACGATCATCGGGTTGACGATGGTGCCGAAATCGCTGATGCCAGTGTAGCGCACGATCCGCGTCACGCCGGTCTCGGGATCGATCTCGACCTCGGCGACATGGCAGCCATTGGGGAAGGTCGACGGCGTGTCCTTGGTGGCGTGGTCGACGTCGAGCGATGACGGAACGCCTTCGGGCACCTTGCCCTCGCGTAGCCGCTGCGCCAGTTCCATGATGCCGATATTGCGGTCGGTGCCGGCGATGGTGAAACGGCCATTGGCGAATTCGATATCGCCCTCGGCCGCCTCCATCAGATGCGCCGCGGCCTTCTTGCCGTTTTCGATGACGAGCGCCGAGGATTCGACGATCGCCTGACCGGTCGCGGTGATCGAGCGCGAGCCGCCGGTGCCGTTGCCGAACCGCACGAGATCGCTGTCGCCCTGTTCGAGCGTGATCTTCTCGAAGGGCACGCCGAGCTCTGCGGAAAGCACCTGCGCGAACGGCGTGGCGTGGCCCTGGCCGTAGTCGAGCGTGCCCGTGGTCAATTTCACCGACCCATCCGGCTCGAAGGTGATCTTGCCGAGTTCGCCGCTCGGGGGTGCGGTGACCTCGAGATAGCAGCCGACCGCGATGCCGCGCAGCTTGCCGTTCCTCTTGCTCTCTTTCTTGCGTTTCGCAAAATTGGCGTGATCGGACATCTCCAGCGCCTTGCTGAAGACGCCCTGGAAATCGCCGCTGTCATAGGTGACGCCGGACGCGGCAGCGTACGGCAGTTGCGCCGGCTTGATGAAATTGCGCTTGCGCAAGGTCAGCGGGTTGATGCCCATCTCGTCGGCGGCGCGATCGATCAGCCGCTCCATGTAATAATTGGCTTCGGGACGGCCGGCGCCGCGATAGGCGCCCATCAGCGTGGTATTGGTCAGCACCGTCTTGATGTCGACGCTGAGCAGCGGCGTGCGGTAGACGCTGGCGAGGTTCTTGCCGGTGTTGAGCGACAGCGGGCCCGGCGACACGCCGGTGATGTAGGCGCCGAGATTGCCGTAGCCCTTGAGGCGCACGGCCAGGAATTTGCCCTCAGCATCGAGCGCGAGCTCGGCATGCATGGTCTGCGCACGGCCCTGGCTGTCGGACAGGAAACTGGTCGAGCGTTCATCGGTCCACTTCACCGGACGGCCCAGCGCCTTCGCGGCATGCGCAATGCAGGTGTATTCGGGGTAGTTCATGTTCTTCATGCCGAAGGAGCCGCCGACATTGGCGGTCAGGATTCGCACCTTGTCGTTCGGCACGTTCAGGATCTTCGCGAAGGTAACCTTGTTGCCGGAAACGCCCTGGGTCGGAACCTGCAGCGTGAAGCGCTCGCTGGTCTTGTCGTAGGACGCGAGCGCCACGCGCGGCTCCATCGACACCACGGCGACGCGGGTGTTGACGATATCGACTTTGGTGACGTGCGCGGCGCTGGCGAAGGCGGCGTCGATCTTGGCGGTGTCGCCATAGTGATAATCGAGCGCGACGTTGTTGGGGATGTGGTCGTAGAGTTGCGGCGCGCCGGGTTGAGCCGCTTCCTCGGCATTGGTGACGGCGGGGAGCGGCTCGATATCGAGTTCGACGGCTTCGGCCGCGTCGCGCGCCTGCGCTAGCGTTTCGGCGACCGCGAAGGCCACGGGATCGCCGACAAAGCGCACTTTGTCGGTCATCAGCGCCATGCGGTTGGTCTGGATCAGCGGCGAGCCGTCCCGGTTCTTGAGCGGCAGGCCGCAGGTGAAGGGGTTGTAGCCGGCATCGGCAAGGTCCTTGCCGGTCCAGACGCCGAGCACGCCGGGCATGGTCCTGGCCGTCGCGGTGTCGATGCCGCGGATGATGCCGTGGGCGTGGCTGGAACGCACGATCCAGGCATAGGCCTGTCCGGGAAGGTTGAAATCGTCGGTGTATTTGCCCTTGCCACGCACCAGGGTGTCGTCTTCCTTGCGCCGGACCGGCTGGCCGACCCCGTATTTTTGCAGTGCGATAGCGTTTTCCAGAGAGGAAGGTGACGTATGATCTTGCATTGAAATGTCCCTGAAATGCCCGTTTTCGCGCGATTTTGGCGGCTTGGCCTGAGATAACGCACCGATGTCCCGGCGACAACGCCTGATTGGGCATAGTCCTATGTGAGAGCTGTTGCGCAACCGCTTGGCGCTGCTAAAGTTTCCGTGAACGGAAATTCCTCGTCGGCCCCTTGCGGCCACGGAAAGACATTTTGAATGAATGATGACACGCGGCTCCACGACGGCCCTGCGCCGCGTGGAGAAGTCGGCCGGGGGCCGCCGCGTAGCGGCGACGATCACGTGCCCGGCGGCGGCCTGCCCGGCGCGGTCCTTTCGCCGGCCGCGGCAAGCGGCGTCTATGCTGCGCTCGACCTCGGCACCAATAATTGCCGGCTCTTGATCGCCTGTCCGTCCGGCGACAGCTTCCGCGTGGTCGATTCCTTCTCCCGGATCATCCGGCTCGGGGAGGGGATCTCGACGACCGGCAGCATCAGCGATGCCGCGATCGACCGCGCCATCGCGGCGCTGAGCATCTGCCGCGACAAGATCCAGTCCAAGAAGGCAAAACGGCTGCGGCTGATCGCGACCGAAGCCTGCCGCGCCGCCTCCAACGCCGACAATTTTCGCGACCGGGTTGCGGCCGAAACCGGCATCGAGCTCGAGGTGATCGACCGCGAGACCGAAGCAGCCCTTGCCGTGATCGGCTGCTCGCCGCTGCTCGACCCGAAGGGGCGGGGCGCCATCCTGTTCGACATCGGCGGCGGCTCGACCGAACTGGTCCGGATCGAGCGTGATCCCGACGAGCCGGACGCCTTGCCGCGTATCAAGGCGTGGATGTCGATCCCGCTCGGCGTCGTCACGCTGGCCGAACATTTCGGCGGCAAGGACGTCACCGGGCAATCCTATGCGCGGATGGTCGAGGAGGTCGCCCAGCACGTTACGCCGTTCGCGGCCGAGCACGGCGCTGACCTCACCGACATGCACCTGCTCGGCACCTCCGGCACGGTGACAACGCTGGCCGGCGTGCATCTCAATCTGGTGCGCTACGATCGCCGCCGGATCGACGGGGTCTGGCTGAGCGATGCCGACATCACCGAGGTGATCGCGCGCCTGCTCGCCATGAGCTACCAGGAGCGCGCCGGCAACAATTGCATCAGCATCGAGCGCGCCGACCTGGTGCTGGCGGGCTGCGCCATCCTCGATGCCATCCGCAACGCCTTTCCGCTGCCTCGGTTGCGTGTCGCCGACCGCGGCCTGCGCGAGGGCATGCTGGTGGAGATGATGCGCGAGGACGGCGCGATCGGCGGATGCCGGTAGGCGCGGCGATTGCCGATGTGTTAGGAGATCGTCTCTTTAGTTAAATCGGTGCATCCCCGAATTCGGTCACCTCGCCCCGCGCAAGAGCGGGGAGAGGGAGCAGTGATCGACCGCTGCTACACCTGAACCTGGTCTCAAGAGCAAGCAAACCGATATGGCGAAAGATACCACGGGGCGGCTGCACGTCACGGTCAAGACCGGCGGCAAGCGCAAGCTGTCCTCGAAACTGTGGCTGGAGCGCCAGCTCAACGATCCCTATGTGGCGCAGGCCAAACGCGAGGGATATCGCTCGCGCGCGGCCTACAAGCTGATCGAGATCGACGACAAGTACCATTTCCTCAAACCAGGCCTCACCGTGGTCGATCTCGGCGCGGCACCCGGCGGCTGGAGCCAGATCGCCGCCAAACGCATCGGCGCGGTCAACGGCAAGGGCAGGGTCATCGCGATCGATCTTCTGGAGATGCCGGAAATACCCGGCGTGAGCTTCGCGCAGCTCGATTTTCTTAGCGACGACGCGCCGGCAAAGTTGCTGGCGATGATCGGCGGCCGCGCCGATGCAGTGCTGTCCGACATGGCGCCCAACACCACCGGCCACCGCAAGACCGACCAGTTGCGCATCCTGGGCCTGGTGGAAGGTGCCGCTGCGTTTGCCGCCGAGGTGCTCAATCCCGGCGGCACGTTTGTCGCGAAAGTGTTCCAGAGCGGCGCCGATGCCGAACTGGTGACGCAGCTCAAGCGCGATTTCGCCAGCGTGCGCCATGTCAAACCGGCCTCGAGCCGGCAGGATTCCTCCGAACGCTACGTGCTGGCGACGGGATTTCGCGGCGACGGCAGCACGGCTCAGCGCGGCGCCTCCGCCTGATTGTTCTGAACGGCCGACTGCATCCGCGCCAGCCGTGCCAGGATGTCCGGATTGGACTGCGGGTGGGTGAGAATCAGGAAATCATCCTGTTCGATTCCCGCGATCACCCTGTCCGCCAGCTCCGTCGCCGGCATCGGCGCGACCATCCGAGCGACGAAGGCCGCCCTGAGCCGCTCGAGAACCTGAGGTGGGGTTTTCGACTCCGCCCGCAACTCGGCCGGACGGTTTCGCTCCGACTCGAGAATTCGGGTCTGCACCACGCCGGGGCACACCACCGAAACCTTGATCGGAGAGTTCGCGGCCGCGAGTTCCCCCGCAAGGCTTTCGGACAGCGCCACCACCGCATGTTTCGAGGCGACGTAAGGCGCGAGGAACGGCGGCGAGGTCAACCCTGCCAGCGAAGCGACGTTGACGACGTGGCCTTGGCCGCGCGCCACCATCGCCGGCAGGAACGCCTGAAGCGTGTGGACCGCGCCGAACAGGTTGACGCCGAACGTCCAGGTCCAGTCCTTGGGATCGCTCAACCAGATCGGACCGAGCGATCCGCCAACCCCGGCGTTGCTGACCAGCAGGTCGACATGCCGAAATCGATCGACGGCGGCCGCCGCCAGGCGCTGCACCGAGGAGGGATCCGTCACGTCGGTGGCGTGAGCCGCCACGCTATGGCCCGCCTGCGACAGCCGCTGTTGGGCGGCTTCCAGCGCGCCGATCTCGACATCCGCCAGCATGACGCTCAGACCGCGCTGGCACAGCGCCTGGGCGAGCGCGAAACCGATGCCGCTCGCGCCGCCCGTCACGACCGCGACCTGTCCATGAGCGAGTTTCATCGTAACTCCCTTGAATCTGATTGCGCCATGGTGCCGTTCGGGCCGCCGGCTCGATCGCACCGGGACAAAAAAGGCCCCGGGGCACACGTCGAATACCTTTTCTTAACGCCTGCCGGGCGATCGTTCAAGATTTACTTCTGTACAAAATTAGACTGATGTAAAAAAATGAAGCCGCCCAAACGAACCGACCGCTCCCGCTATCTGATCCTGGACGCCGCCGAGACCGCGTTCCGGGAAGCCTCTTTCGCCGACATCTCGGTGGACGAGATCGCGCAGCGCGCGGGGCTGACGCGCCAGACCGTCTACAACCTGTTCGCGTCGAAGGAAGAGATTGTCGGGCAGCTGATTTTCCGCGCCGAGGCCCGCCACGATGCAGGCTTGCGTTCCCGCATCGCGGCGGGCGAGGACGCCCTCGCGATTCTGGAGGATGCCCTGCTCGGAAGCGCGCGCTGGTGCCTGGCAAATCCGACCATCGCGCGGCTTGCCCTGACCGGACCGGCGGCAAGAGCCTCGGCTGCGCCGCCGGCAGGCCGGGCCTCGTTTCAACTGCTGGTTCGGGATCTCCTGGCGCTGGGGCAGGGGCAGCACCTGATCCGGAAGGACGAGGATCCCAACATCATGGCGCTCGTCCTGCTCGGGACCTACGCCCAGGCGATCCTGCATGCGTTGCCGGACGGCATCTTTCACGAGAAGAAGCTGAAATATTTGCTGCGCCTGCTGGTCGAGGGGATCGGTGAAAAGTCGTCGAGGCGCAAATCCCGTCGCAAACCCGCGAAGAAGGTCAAAACGGCGAAGAAGGCCCGATCGAAGAAAACGTCCTGATCGAGAGGCAACGAAACAATTGCCGTCGCACGAAACCATTTTCCGCATCCGACGAAGGTTTCCGGAAACAGACGGCTGTTACCGGTAAATGGTGGACCGACCGGGTCCTGCCGATGTGGGATAGCCCGCGGCTTCTGTTTGCAACGTTGGACGCCAAGTGCTGCCATGAAGGCAAAATCAAAATCAAGAATCGACGGATATGTCGGCGCTCGAATCCGCCAGAGCCGGGTCGCGCTCAATCTCAACCAGGAACAGCTTGCCAAAGCCCTGGGCATCTCGTTTCAGCAGATTCAAAACTATGAAAAGGGCGCCAACGGCGTCAGCGCGGTGCGCCTGTTCGACATCTGCAAAATCCTGAACGTCTCATTGGCTTCGATGTTTCCGCAGGATCGTTCGGAGAGTTCGCCGCGTGCCTTGACTCACTTCCCCGCGGATAATCGGACGAACGCGGCCTGACGAACACATGGATCGCCGACGGCGCCGGTTACCCCAGCCGCTGGTCCCGCGCGTCCTGCGTACCTTCGCTGGCGGCCTTGACCGCGGCCTTGGCCGCGCCCTTGCGGCTTGAAATCTCGACCGCCTTGCGGCCGGAGATTTCGTGCCCGGCGTCATCGGGCATCTGCCAGAAGAACCAGGCCGACATCGCCGAGATGATGGAGACGACCAGGAACGCCGGCGCGAAAACCGAGGCGTCCAGCTCCTGCACGTGGCGCACCAGCATGGTTGATTCCACCGAGAAGGCGCCGACCGCGACGCCGGCGGAGATCGCCAGCTGCTGGTTGACGCTGACGAGCGTGGTGGCGCGGCTCATCTGGCCCGGCTCGACCTCGGCATAAGCGACGGTGTTGATCGCGGTGAACTGCAGCGAGCGGAAGAAACCGCCGACCACCAGGATGATCATGATCAGCAGCAGCGGCGTCGTCACCGTGAACAGCGCGCAAGCCGCGAGGAAGACCGAACTGACGACGGCGTTGATGGTCATCATGTTGCGGAAGCCGAAGGTCCGGATGATGCGGGAGGCCAGCGTCTTCATGCCCATGGCGCCGACCGCGGAGGCAAATGTCACCAGCCCGGACCGGAACGGCGATAGCCCGAACCCGACCTGCATCAACAGCGGCAACAGGAACGGCAGCGCGCCGATGCCGAGGCGGAACATAAAGCCGCCGATGATGCTGGCGCGCATCGTCGCCAGCCGCAGCAGCGAAAAATCCAGCACCGGCGAAGCGGTTCGCCTGGCGTGGATGACATAGAGCGTCATCGAGATGATGCCGATCGCGATCAGCGCGACCACGATGGTCCACGGCAATAGATTGAGACCGGCGACCGAAAGCCCGAAGGCGATCCCGCCGAGCCCGATGCCGGCCAGCACCAGCCCGTAGAGGTCGAAGCGCTCGGGATCGTCGCTGCGGATCGGGTCGATGTAGCGCATCGCCATGAAGATGCCGAGCAGGCCGATCGGAATGTTGATCAGGAAGATCCAGTGCCAGGAGAAATAGGTGGTGATGAAGCCGCCGAGCGGCGGGCCGATCACGGGCCCGACCAGCGCCGGCACCGTGACCCAGGCCATCGCATTGACCAGCGCGCTCTTGTCGATCGAGCGCAGCAGCACCAGCCGCCCCACGGGCGTCATCATCGCGCCGCCCATGCCTTGCACGATGCGCGCGATCACGAAATCGGTGACGGAGGAGGACAGCGCGCAGCCGATCGAGCCCACCATGAACACCGCGATCGCGATACTGAACACCATCCGCGCGCCGAAGCGGTCGGCGGTCCAGCCGCTCGCCGGAATGAATACCGCCAGCGACAGCAGATAGGAGGTGAT
Source organism: Bradyrhizobium erythrophlei (assembly GCF_900129505.1). NCBI lineage: Bacteria > Pseudomonadati > Pseudomonadota > Alphaproteobacteria > Hyphomicrobiales > Nitrobacteraceae > Bradyrhizobium > Bradyrhizobium erythrophlei. Next base: position 6,095,949 of record NZ_LT670818.1, read on the forward strand.
GGCGAGCTTCAGCGTCAGCGGGTTGGTGCCGATATCGACGGCGATCGCCGGCAGCGAGGTCGCAATGACCGTCGAATCCATGTTCTCCATGAACAGGGCGGTAGCCACGATGAGCGGGATCAGGCGTTGTTTGTTCATGAATTTTCGGAAAGGAAGGGATGCGGCGGGAGCAGGGGCTGTAGCACCCTGTTGTTCCGCAGGCTATTGCGGAACCGGGCAAACCACCTAAATCCTCCGTGACATCAAACCTCTGGTGATCCCCGCGAAAACGGCCCTCGCCGGATTATCCGCGCAGAAACCGGATTCGATCCGCTAGCCCCCTTTGATTCGTCATGGGGCCATGCTATCGACCGGCGCCAACCCTACCGATGGGCGATTCGACGGCGATGCCAAAAGCGTCGCGGCAGGATCTTTTCATCCCTCGGGTTCCAGCGCGGCGATTGGGCCGCTGAACGGAGTTGGCAATGGCGGTTGTAACGGGACTTCAGGGTATTCGCGAAGCCTATACGTTCGACGACGTGCTTCTGAAGCCCGGGCTTTCGGACATCCTTCCTTCGGAAGCCGATATTCGCTCCCACGTCACCCGCTCGATCCCCCTCAATATCCCGATCATCGCCTCGGCGATGGATACCGTCACCGAAGCGCGGATGGCGATCGCCATGGCGCAGGCCGGCGGCGTCGGCGTCATCCATCGCAACTTCGACGTCGAGGGCCAGGCCGCGCAGGTTCGGCAGGTCAAGAAGTTCGAATCGGGAATGGTGGTCAATCCCCTGACCATCGGCCCCGATGCGATGCTGTCGGACGCGCTGGCGCTGATGAACGATCACGGTTTCTCCGGCATTCCGGTGGTGACCGGCGCCGGCAAGGGCATACCTGGCAAGCTGGTCGGGATTCTCACCAACCGCGACGTGCGTTTTGCCACCGACCCCCGGCAAAAAATCTCTGAACTGATGACCCACGAGAATCTCGTGACGGTGCGCGAGGGCGTCAGCCAGGACGAAGCCAAGCGGATGCTGCACCAGCACCGCATCGAGAAGCTGCTGGTGGTCGACGAGCAGTACCGCTGCGTCGGCCTGATCACCGTCAAGGACATGGAGAAGGCGGTCGCCCATCCGCTGGCCTGCAAGGATGCGCAGGGCCGCCTGCGCGTCGCGGCCGCGACCACGGTCGGCGAGGGCGGCTTCGAACGCACCGAGCATTTGATCGACGCCGGTGTCGATCTGATCGTGGTGGACACCGCGCATGGCCACTCCTCCCGGGTGCTGGAAGCGGTCAACCGCATCAAGCGGCTTTCTAACGCCGTGCAGGTGATCGCCGGCAACATCGCGACCCAGGAAGGCGCGCAGGCGCTGATCGATGCCGGCGCGGATGCGGTCAAGGTCGGCATCGGCCCGGGCTCGATCTGCACCACCCGCATCGTCGCCGGCGTCGGCGTGCCGCAATTGACCGCGATCATGGATGCGGTGGAAGCCGCGAAGAAAGCCAATGTGCCCGTGATCGCCGATGGCGGCATCAAATATTCCGGCGATCTCGCCAAGGCGCTTGCCGCCGGCGCCGACATCGCCATGGTAGGTTCGCTGCTCGCCGGCACCGACGAGACGCCGGGCGAAGTGTTTTTGTGGCAGGGCCGTTCCTACAAGGCCTATCGCGGCATGGGTTCGGTCGGCGCGATGGCGCGCGGCTCGGCCGACCGCTATTTCCAGCAGGACATCAAGGATACGCTCAAGCTCGTGCCGGAGGGCATCGAGGGCCAGGTGCCCTACAAGGGCCCGGTCGGCAACGTCATGCATCAGCTCGCCGGCGGCCTGCGCGCGGCGATGGGATATGTCGGTGCAAGAAATCTCGCCGAGTTTCATGAGAAGGCGCAGTTCGTGCGCATTACCGGCGCGGGCCTGCGCGAAAGCCACGTCCACGACGTCACCATCACCCGGGAAAGCCCGAATTACCCGGGCGGGGTGTAAACCCGACTGGCCTGAATTGCCCCCACAAGCCGGGAGAAACGGGGTACTGTCCGGGGATCGCTGAGCGGTCCCGGCAATCCCTGCGGTTGCCCCTTTGGGAACTCCGGGAATCCCTCAACAACGTTGAAAAGAGAAGTTGGTTTTTATGGTCGATTGGTCGGACGACAGGATTGCCGCGCTTTCAGATGCGGATTTGAAGAACCTTCTTGTCAATGCGGAGCGGAAATCCGCCGCCGCCGTCGTCGCGCTGTGCAAGGCCGAGATGGAAAAACGCGATGCCGCAAAGCCGCGCAAGACCGCGAAACCGCGCACCGAACTGAAGGAATTCGAGCACGATATGTCCGGACAGCTTGCCGCCGTCGGCAAGGAGATGGCGGCGAAATACGATCTGTCGGAAGAAACAGCGAAGGCGAAATCGGAAGGCGTCAAGGGATTTCGCTCGCACAAGCTTCTGGACGCCAAGGGCTACGCCAAACTCGGCGGCCATCAGCGCGACGGCACGGTCGCGGTCGATCGCTATATCTCCTACCGGCGCGGCAACGACATCGTCTCGCTCGGTGTCTGGCTGTTGAAGGACACGCCGCTCGAGGATCATGAATTCCATGTCGGTGCACCGCCCGCGATGATCGAAGGCGGCAAGCCCTTTGCCGAAGTCCGCCCCGGCATCTCGGAAAAGGATGCGCAGGAGACGCGGCACCTTCGCGCCTTCAAGGACCTGCCCGCTGCTGCCGCCGCATTCGACGCAGCGTTGGCGAAAATCACGGCTTGAGATTTGCGCGCAGGAATCTAAAGCCGTCATTGCGAGCGAAGCGAAGCAATCCATCTTTGCTACAACAAGAATGGATTGCTTCGTCGCTTCGCTCCTCGCAATGACGAAATCAAAAACAATCGGAGGAAACCATGTCTCAGCCTGCAAAACGCGTCGTTCTCGTCTCTCGCCCCGTGGGTGAGCCCAAGGCCACCGACTTCCGCATCGAGGAATATGCGCCGCCGGTGCCGGGAGAGGGCCAGGTGCTGCTGCGCACCATCTGGCTGTCGCTTGACCCCTATATGCGCGGGCGCATGAGCGACGGTCCGTCCTACGCGGCGCCGGTGCCGATCGGCGGGGTGATGGAGGGTGGCACCGTCAGCGAGGTGATCGCCTCGAACAATCCCGATTTTGCCAAGGGCGACGTCGTGCTGTCGCGCGCCGGCTGGCAGACCCATGCGCTCTCCGACGGCAAGGGGCTGGCGAAAATCGATCCGAAGCTCGCGCCCATATCGACCGTGGTCGGCGTGCTCGGCATGCCCGGCATGACCGCCTATACCGGCCTGCTCGACATCGGCAAGCCGCAGGCCGGCGAGACCGTGGTGGTCGCCGCGGCGTCCGGCGCGGTCGGCTCGGCGGTCGGGCAGATCGCGAAAATCAAGGGTGCGCGGGCGGTAGGCATCGCCGGCGGCAAGGACAAATGCGATTACGTCAAAAAGGAACTCGGCTTCGACGAGTGCCTCGATCACCGCGATCCCAATCTGGCGGCAAAATTGAAGGAAGCCTGCCCGAAGGGCATCGACGTCTATTTCGAGAATGTCGGCGGTGCGGTGTTCGAGGCGGTGTTCCCGCTGCTCAACGCCTTCGCTCGCGTTCCCGTGTGCGGCCTGATCGCGCATTACAACGACACCGAGGCAACGGCGCCGAAATGGGCGTCGGCGATGATGCGCAATGTGCTGACCAAACGCCTGACCATCCGCGGCTTCATCGTCAGCGATTTCGCCGCGCGTTATGGCGACTTCCTGCGCGATATGTCGGGGTGGGTGCGCGAGGGCAAGGTCAAGCACAAGGAGTTCGTCACCGAAGGGCTCGACAGCGCGCCCGCCGCGTTCATGGGGCTGTTGAAGGGCGCCAATTTCGGCAAGCAGCTGGTGCGGGTCGGACCGGACAGGACATAAGTCAGCGAGAACCGGCGTCCGCTGGATACCCAAGCGGATGCCGGAACCCGCAATCGTTAGAATTCGACGCATCGCCTTGCGGGTGAGCTAACCAGTCTGCTTTACGTGACCGCAAGACTTGCCGCGTAGCAAGAAGGCAGAGGGATTAGCGCTCTCCTTGCGGGCTTGTAAAAATGCGTATCATTGCAGCACTCGTTCTGTTCGCCGCCAGCGCCTCGTCGGCATCGGCGCAACAAAGTCCGGCACCGGCGCCGGCGCCCGCCGCACCACAGATATCGTTTTCGATGGACCATGGACGCGCCGCCGACGCCGCGGCCGCGACGGCCGCCGCCAACGCCAAGGCGGCTGCAATCGCCGCCGGTGTCCAGCCCAGCCCGAGCCAACCCGCCAGCTTCAGCGTCAATGGCGACAACGTCATTGATGCCGCGCCGCCGCTGACGGCAGAGCAGCAAAAGGCCGATGAGGATGGGCGCGCCGCCTGGCAGGCGCGCTGCCGTCCGGCCGTCGTCGTGGACCGCGACGGGATGCGGCGGACGAAATATGCCGAGCCCGATTGCGACCTCTCCCGCTTCAATACGGCCGGGCAATAGGCGAGCAGTTTCCGTAGCCGCCACGCTGCCACCAAACAGGCCTTGTCCCTAGCTCGAAGCCGCCAGCAGGGAATCCAGATCGACATCGACCTGGCCCGGCGCCCGCAGGTGACGCACCTCGAAGCTGTTGGGCTGGAAGCGGTATTCGACGAGGCCAACCTCCTTGATTCCGATCACTTCCTGCCGCTTGTCCGAGATGACAAAACCGGCCGAAGGCGCCCAGATCTGCCTGACGCGGGACCAGGTAAAATCCCGGCGCTGGTGAACATGGCCGCTGGCGACCAGCCGCAGGTCGACCGATCCCAGCATCTCCACCAGGCGGCTTCGCGCCGGCATCGGCACGTAGCGGATCGCGGAAGCCGCGAGTTCGGGATCGCCGGGTGCATTCACGAACAGCGGTTTGTGCAGGAACAGCGCCACTGGTCTGCCGTTCGTGCCCGCAAGTTGCGCGGCCAGCCAGTCGAATTGTTCGGCCTCGCTCGGAAGCCCCGTATTCATGACCAGCGAATTGAGGCCGATGAAGCACCAGCCGGCCGCCTCGAAGCGCCAGCGGTCCTCGCCGAAGGCCGCCATGAACGTCTGCCGCCTTTGCTCGGTGGCAAGCTGCGGCGGCACCGGACCAAGCGACGTCGGGTTGTCGCCGATGTCGTGATTGCCCGGCAGACAGCGGCAGGGCACCGGCAGCGCCGCATGCAGCGATCTGGCAAATTCGAGATCGTCGGGGCTGGTTGGGGCGTCGAAGGCGAGATCGCCGCTGTTGATGACGAGATCGGGCCTCCTCGCGTCGATATGCTCGCTCAGGCGATGAAAATTGCCGGTCAGATCAGGCAGGCGGCGTGCCAAATGGGTGTCGGAGATTTGGGTGAGGCGAAATTCGGACATGCGATCCCTCCAGCCGGATCATCCCTTTACCTCTGAAACGTGACCCAAAAATCACAGCCGTTCCGAAACCGGTCTGGTCCGAACCCCGGGGTGCGTGACCGGGTCCGGACGCCATTGATTTGATGGAGCAATTTCAGGGTGTGCCGATGTTTGAGTTCATTATTTTATGCGTATTCGCATTGGTCGTCGGTTACTGGGCGACCCTCTGGCTGATGGGCCGCCGCGACGACGTGCTGCACGGGCATTTCGTCCAGACTGACGCGGGGGTGGAACCCCGGCCGGAACAATCGTCGGCAGGGGCAGCCGGCCGCGCCGACACGCTGCAAGCGCTTCTCACTTCCATCAAGCAGGACTTGAAGAACGCCGCCCGCTTATGAGCAGCGCCTGCTCTTTTGCGGCAGAGACGGCGCCGCTGGCGCAAACCGAACGCCCATGTCGCAATACGGGCCAGCAGATTCTTAACAGCTAATTTATAGGTGTTTCCTAGCATCGTTTCACCGGTGCGCCGCGATTTTGCTGCGCCGCCCGAATCCGCGATCAAGGATGCCGCGATATGAAGTCTAGGATCACGATCTCACGCGCAATCTTCGCATTCGGTATTCTTACGATCGCCGGTCTCGTTGCCGTCATCCTGGCCAGCAACTACGCGCTATCGCAACTCAAGGTCGGCGGCCCGCTTTACGAAAAGATCAAACTCGGAAACGACCTTGTCGCCGACATTCTTCCTCCGCCCGAATACGTGATTGAAGCCTATCTGGAAGTGACGCTCGCGCTTCAGGATCCATCGTCCCTGGCGGCGCGCCGCGACCGGTTGGCGCAATTGAAGAAGGATTATGACGAACGTCGCGACTATTGGTCGAAGTCGGACCTCGATCCTGCGCTCAAGACCAAGCTTGTTGAAAAATCCCACGCTGAAGTTCAGCGCTTCTGGAATCTGACCGAACAATCATTCCTGCCTGCATTGGCCAGGTCCGATACCGCCGCGGTGGCGAAATCATATGCTGACATCACAGCGGCCTACACGGCGCATCGAGCCGTGATCGACGAAATCGTCAAACAAACAAATGATGACAATTCTGCTGCCGAAGCCGAAGCCACCAGCCGGGTCAAATGGTTCACGGCCATCCTCTGGAGCATTTCCGCGTTGGTGTTTCTCGTCATCGGCGCTGGAATTGTCGGTTTCGCGAAAGGCGTCATTCAGCCGATCGTAGGGATGACCGACGTGATGCAGCGTCTCGCCGGTGGCGAACTGGAGAGCGAAATTCCCTCCCGGGGCCGCGGCGACGAGGTCGGGGCCATGGCTGGCGCCGTACAGATTTTCAAGGAAAATGCCTTGCGCGTTCGGGCCATGGAGGCCGCGGAAGCGGTTTCCGCGAAGCAGGCCGAGCAGGATCGAAAAGCCACGATGCAGCGAGTGGCCGACGGCTTCGAGAAGGCGATTGGGCGGATCATCCGGACCGTCACATCCGCCTCCTCCGATATCGAAGCGGCAGCCGGGAGCCTGACCAGGACGGCGGAAACGACGCAGGGGTTGTCGGCGACGGTTGCGGCGGCATCGGAAGAGTCGTCGTCGAATGTGCAGTCGGCGGCCGCAGCATCGGAGGAAATGGCCTCTTCCGTCGGCGAAATCAGCCGGCAAGTTCAACAATCCCGCGGAATCGCGCAGGCCGCCGTGGAGCAGGCCGAGCGAACCAATGTCCGGATATCCGAGCTCTCCCAGTCGGCGAACCGCATCGGCGAAGTCATCAAGATGATAACGGCGGTTGCCGAGCAGACCAATCTGCTGGCTCTCAACGCCACCATCGAGGCCGCCCGGGCGGGTGATGCCGGCCGCGGGTTCGCCGTCGTGGCATCCGAGGTCAAGGCGCTGTCGGCGCAAACCGCGAAGGCCACCGAAGAGATCGCTGCCCAGGTCACCCAAATGCAGTCCGCTACCGAACATTCGGTATCCGCGATAAAGGAGATCGGGAGCACCATCGCTCAAATCTCCGAAATTTCGACCGCGATCGCGGCCGCCGTCGAAGAGCAGGGGGCGGCGACACAGGAAATTGCCCGCAACGTGCAGCAGGCCGCGCGGGGCGCGACCCAGGTGGCCGGAAGCATCGTGGACGTCAATCGTGGCGCAGCAGATACGGGTTCGGCGGCCGAACGGGTTCATGGCCTCGCCGTGTCACTGCTCTCGGAAAGCAATCATCTCAACACCGAGGTTGAAAGCTTCCTGCACACGGTTCGTGCCGCCTGACGCAAAGGGCACGGAAGCTGGCGACGGACGATCCCTACAGCACCCGGTAGCGGATCGCGAAGGCGTCGTGCTGCTGGCCGCGGGTTTCCTCGCCTGATGTCGGCGACGCCACGCGGTCGGCTAGATGCCACGGCCCGAACTGCTCGGACGGAGACGGGCTCGCCGGCAGCCGCAGCTTGAACTCGCATTGCGCCCGGCCGGGCAGGTTCAGGATCACGACGCGGTCGGTGGTGCGGTAGGCCAGCGGCACCGTCCCGCGGAGCAGGCTGGAGCCGTCGGCTTCGGCGGCGAGCGCGCCCTGCACCTGGGCCAGCGTCTGGTTGCGGTCGGTATGCAGTTCGACCTGGGTGTCGGCGATGGCGGGTACGGAAGCGTTCGGCAGCCGGATCTCGAATTCGACCGCGGGGCTGGTCGGGTTGATGCCGAGATAGGCCAGCGCGGCATGGCGCATGTCGTAGACCACGAAGGTGACCAGGCTGAACACCGCGGCGGCGGCAACGCCGTGCCGCAGCACATCGCGGGCGCTGCGGTGGCGGCTGCGGAAAGACACGGTCAGGACGATGATCACCGCCAGCGCCATGGCGACGCCCGCGAGCCCCGACATCAGCATGCCGAGCACGCCGTCCGAGCTGTCGTCGGCGAACAGGCCGGTGGTGTCGGCGATGATCTTGAGGAACGAGGCCAGGGAATCGCCGGGGAGCGCGGCCGCATGGGCAGCACCTTTGAGGATCGGGGAGGTGATGTTCATCGCAATTACAGGGTTCGCGGAGACGCTGATACCGGTTCGGGACTGAAAATCGCTGGAACTGTTGCGGGTTGGTCACGGCAACCGCGATTCTGGTTCAACGGGCAGGGCGCTGATTTATTGCGAGGACCGGGCGCGGTCGCTATAGCGGGGGCTTGGCGCTCAGCCGAGGGGGGAAATCCGATGTCGCTTCAGATGGTTTTGCTGCCGGTTTTCGTGATGGTGGGGCTGACCTTCTTCCTGCTGCTCTGGATGGCCTCGGCGCGGGGGCAGGCGTTCAAGGCGCGGGCAACCAGCTACAAGGACGTCGCGCTGGGCGAGGCCAAATGGCCGGCCAGGGCGGCCCAGGTCGGCGATTGCTTCAGCAACCAGTTCGAAATCCCGGTATTGTTCTACGTCCTGATCGCGCTGGCTTTGCCGCTGCGCCACGCCGATCTCTTTATCGTGTTGATGTCCTGGGTGTTCGTGGTCACCCGTTTCGCCCATGCCGGGATTTTCGTGACGTCGAACAACGTTCGGCAGCGCGGGCAGGCGTGGTTCGCCGGCGTGCTGGTGCTGCTGGCGATGTGGATCTACATCGCGCTGAAGATTCTGCTGCTGATCTAACCTCAATCGAAAGCTTCATATGACCCCCGCCGCGCGGCTGTCCGCCGCCATCGAACTGATCGACACCATCGACAAGGAGCGCGTTCCCGCGGCGAAGGCGCTGAAGGAATGGGGCACCGCGCACCGCTTTGCCGGCTCCGGCGACCGCGCCGCGATCTCCGGCCTGATCTGGGACGTGCTGCGCCGCCGCGCCTCGAGCGCCTGGCTGATGGATTCCGATACGCCGCGGGCGCGCCTGTTGGGCATGCTGAAGCTCGAGCGCGGGATGGATGCCGATGGCATCGCCGCTCTGTGCGACGGCGGCCGTTTCGCGCCGGAGCCGCTGAGCGACGCCGAGCGCGCCGCGCTGACCAGTCGGTCGCTGGCCGATGCGCCCGCGCCCACGGCCGGCGATTACCCGGAATGGCTCGACGGCTACCTCGAGCAGGTATTCGGCGATGACCGCGTCGCGGAGGCGGTCGCGATGGCCAGCCGTGCGCCGCTCGACCTGCGCGTCAACACGCTCAAGGCCAAGCGCGAGAAGCTCCTGCACTCGCTGGCCCATCTCGGCGTAACCCCGACGCCGTGGTCGCCAATCGGCCTGCGCATCGAGCTCGGCGCCGATGCCCGCAATCCCGGCATCCATGCCGAGGAGGATTTTATCAAGGGCGCCGTCGAAGTGCAGGACGAGGGTTCGCAACTGGCGGCCCTGCTGTCGGGCGCAAAACCCGGCGAGCAGGTGATCGACCTCTGCGCCGGCGCCGGCGGCAAGACGCTGGCGCTGGCGGCGATGATGGGAGGCAAGGGAAGGCTGATCGCCACCGATCACGACAAGCGCCAGCTCGCGCCGATCTACGAGCGGCTGTCCCGCGCCGGCGTCCATAACGCCGATATCCGCACCCCCAAGGGCGAGGGCGATACGCTGGCCGATATCCGCGCCTCCGCCGATCTCGTGCTGATCGACGCGCCCTGCACCGGGACCGGCACCTGGCGGCGCAATCCCGACGCCAAATGGCGGATGCGCCCGGGCGCGCTCGAGGTGCGGCTGAAGGATCAGGCGACGGTGCTCGACCGCGCCGCCGCATTGACAAAACCGGGCGGCCGCATCGCCTACATCACTTGTTCTGTATTGCCGCCGGAAAACGGCGAGCAGATCCGAAGCTTTGTCGCCCGCCATCCGGAATTCGCCGTGGTGCCGCCTGAGCAGACCGTGACGGCGCTGTGGGACAGAGCGGAAGAATTTTCGGCGGCGACGCTGCAGTCGGCGGAAGGGCTGTTGATGACGCCACGCCGCACCGGGACGGACGGGTTTTTCGTGTCGATCCTGCGACGGCAGGTGTCATAATAGTGAAGCCGATTCGAGCGCTGAATAGGCCGAATAAACCGGGGGGCAGCATGAAGCGACACCAATGGATCGTCTGTTTGGGCGTTGCGGCAATGCTGCTCAGCCTCGTCAGCGGTTCGGCTTTGGCCGACGAGACCGTGACCATCGGCGGCTCTCGCGCCGTGCTGATAAAGCCCGCTTCACCACGAGCGAGCGTGATCCTGATGCCCGGCGGCAGCGGGGCGATCGCGGCGGGCGACCACGGCGATATCCACGGCCTCAACTTCAACCAGCTGGTTCGGACGCGAAACGCCTATGCGGCGCGCGGGCTGGCGGTACTGGTCCTCGATGCCGGTACGTCGCTTTCTGCCGCGGTTCAGTACATGGCCGCGATCAAGCGCCCGGTGACGGTGATCGCCACCAGCCGCGGCACGATCCGCGCCGCCGAGGGCATCGCAGGCGGGGCCCGGCCCGACGCGCTGGTGCTGACATCGGGACTGCTCAGCCCCGAATCCGGCAGCGGCCAGAACGTGGAGTCGATTTTGGGCTCGCCGGCGGCGCTGCCGCGCACGCTGGTGATCCATCACCGCCAGGACGGCTGCAGGCTCACTCTGCCGGCCGGCGTCGATCCGTTCGTGAAGTGGTCCGCCGGCCGCGCGCGGGCGGTCTGGGTGAGTGGCGGGACCGATCAGGGCGACGCTTGCGAGGCCGGCGCCCATCACGGGTTCAACGGCCAGGATGGCCAGGTCGTCGGGATCGCGGCGGGGTTCCGGTGAGGTCGGGCGGCGCGCGGCGGCGAAGATACGCCGTCATTCCGGGATGGTCCGAAGGACCAGACCCGGAATCTCGAGATTCCGGGTTCGATGCTTCGCATCGCCCCGGAATGACGGCTTTGGTCCAAAAAGGGCGTGGATGGCCGGGACGAGCTCGGCCATGACGGTTCGGGAAGGGTTGCGACCCTGCCTCCCGTCGCGTATCTGCTTGCCATGACAGCAGCACAGCCAGCAGCAGAGTCGACGCCTTCAGTGGCCTCGGCGCATGACAAGATTCTGATCGTCGATTTCGGCAGTCAGGTCACGCAACTGATCGCGCGCCGGGTGCGCGAGGAGGGCGTCTACTCCGAAATCGTGCCGTTCCACAAGGCGGAAGCGGCGTTTCTGGCGATGAAGCCGAAGGCGGTGATCCTCTCGGGCGGACCGGAATCGGTCCACGAGGAGGGCTCGCCGCGGGCGCCGCAAGCGATCTTCGATTCCGGCGTTCCCGTGCTCGGCATCTGCTATGGCCAGATGACCATGGCGGCGCAGCTTGGCGGCACCGTCGAGGGCGGCCACCACCGCGAGTTCGGCCGCGCCGATGTCGAGGTCAGGTCCGAAAGCTGCTTGTTCGATTCGACCTGGGGCGTCGGCGAAAAGCATCCGGTCTGGATGAGCCATGGCGACCGCATCACCCGGATGCCGCCGGGTTTTGTGGTGGCCGGCGTCTCGCCGAATGCACCGTTCGCCGTGATCCAGGACGAGAAGCGCAAATATTACGGCCTGATGTTCCACCCCGAGGTCGTGCACACGCCGGACGGCGCAAAGCTGATCCGCAATTTCGTCCGCAAGGTCGCCGGCCTCACCGGCGACTGGACCATGCGCGCCTTCCGCGAGGAGGCGATCGAGAAGATCCGCGCCCAAGTGGGCAAGGGCAAGGTGATCTGCGGCCTCTCCGGCGGCGTCGATTCCGCCGTAGCCGCAGTCCTGATCCACGAGGCGATCGGCGACCAACTCACCTGCGTGTTCGTCGATCACGGCATGCTGCGGCTCAACGAGGCCGAAACCGTGGTCGATTTGTTCCGGCATCACTACAACATCCCGCTGGTTCATGTGGACGCGTCGAAAGTATTCTTAAGCGAACTGGCCGGCGTCACCGACCCCGAACAAAAGCGCAAGACCATCGGACGCTTGTTCATCGACGTGTTCGACGCCGAAGCGAAGAAGATCGCAAATAAAGGTGAAGGATCGGCCGATTTCCTGGCGCAGGGCACGCTGTATCCTGACGTGATCGAGAGCGTCTCCTTCACCGGCGGCCCCTCGGTGACGATAAAGTCGCACCACAATGTCGGCGGCCTTCCGGCGCGCATGAACATGAAACTGGTCGAGCCCCTGCGCGAGTTGTTCAAGGACGAAGTGCGCGTGCTGGGGCGCGAACTCGGCCTGCCCGAAATCTTCGTCGGCCGCCATCCGTTTCCGGGGCCGGGCCTCGCCATCCGCTGCCCCGGCGACATCACGCGCGAAAAACTCGACATCCTGCGCAACGCCGATGCTGTTTATATCGACCAGATCCGCAAGGCCGGCCTCTACGACACCATCTGGCAGGCCTTTGCCGTGCTGCTGCCGGTCAAGACCGTGGGCGTGATGGGCGACGGCCGGACCTACGAATACGTCGTCGGCCTGCGCGCGGTCACCTCGACCGACGGCATGACGGCGGACTTTTATCCGTTCGAGATGAAGTTTCTGGGCGAGACGGCGACGCGGATCATCAACGAGGTCAAGGGCGTGAACCGGGTGGTGTATGACGTGACGTCGAAGCCGCCGGGGACGATCGAGTGGGAGTAGGGGGAGTACCGGGGTAGTATCGGATAGCAGAGGACACTCGAGCGAATCCTGGGCCATCGATAGCAGCCGATAGATTCTAGGCGACCCGCAGATCTGCCGCTCTGTCGGGCGTCTCCCCGCTCTTCGAACGGCGCCCATACGCCGTCAGGCCCACCCCAATCTTCGCGGCTTTGTGGCCTTCAAATATTCGGTCGCGCGCTGCTCGAAGAAGTTAGCGCGCGCGACCAGTTCTCGGCGTCGATCACACGGTCGTAGATCGATTACTGCTCCTTCTTGAACAAATCCTGGAAGATGAGCTGGCCCCAAGTGCGGCCGCGTGCGTGCACCAGCGCGCCACCCTCGTTGAGCTTTCCCAGCTTGACGGGTGCGAACCCGAGTTGTTTGGCCAAGGCCGCCACGGGAGCGATCGCGTCCTCGTCGTCACCAGACAGAAAGACGACCCGGTGCCCGCCCTCGACGATCGGATCGGCAGCCAGGGTGGCCGCAACCAGGTGATTGAAACCTTTCACGAGCTTGGCGCCGGTGAACGCCTTCGCGACGAAGGCGGAGGACGGGAGGCCGTCCAGCTCTTCAAGGAGAACTCCAAACGCGTTCGTCGCGTCGATGACTGTCTTGCCTTCCCAGCTCGGCAGGGCCTTCGCAACCTCGCGATACTCCCCGAACGGGACCGCCAAGATGATTGTGTCGGCCTCGAGTGCATCCCGCAGCGACTTGGCGACGATCGTGGGTCCAATCGCCCGAGCCTGCGGCGCCAACGCCTCGGGCGGCCGGCGGCTCGCGACGGCCACCTTGATGTTCTTACGGGCGAAGGCCCGGGCGAGAGCCTGGCCTACCGCACCGAATCCTACAATCGCATAGCTCATAATACTTCTCCCATCCGCGTTGATATTGATTCCCCGGCCCTTCAGATGGCCGAGAAGCCGCCGTCGACAGACAACTCCACTCCATTCACGAAGCTCGAATCGTCTGAAGCAAGGAACAGTGCGACCGCCGCAATTTCCTCAGGACGACCCATCTTTCCCCGCGGGATCAGGGATTCGAACATCCGCTTCGCTTCCTCGGTGAGAACTTGGTCCTGCATCGGTGTGGCGATCGGCCCCGGGCTCAGCACGTTCACCCGGATATTCCTGCCTTTCAGTTCGTTGAGCCAGGTGCGTGCGAATGAGCGCAACGCCGCCTTGCTCGCCGCATACACGCCGTAACCAGGAAAACCTTTCACCGAAGCAACTGACCCGGTCATGAAGATCGATCCGCCATCGTTGAACAGCGGCAACGCCTTCTGAACCGCAAACAGCGTGCCGCGCGTATTCAGGCCGAAGGTCGCATCGAAATGTTGCTCGGTAATCTCGCCCAGTGGGACGGCTTCGCCCGTGCCGGCGCTCGCGTACAGGACGTCGATCCTGCCCTTTTCCCGCTTGACCGTGTCGAACAGGCGGTCGAGGTCGTCGAGATTGGCCGCGTCGCCGCGCACGCCGGTCACGTTCCGGCCAATCAGCTTGACGGCCTCGTCGAGCGCCTCCTGCCTCCGGCCCGTGATGAAAACATAGGCGCCTTCTTCAACGAACCGCTTGGCGCTCGCCAGCGCCATACCGCTCGATCCACCCGTGATGACTGCAACCTTACCCTCAAGCTTTCCCATGACTTCTCCTTTCGTGGTCGGGACAGCATCTGCCCCCGAGAACCTCGACATGGGTCTGCCGGCGTCAGGCGTTGAGTGCAGAAGCGCGCACATCGGTGGTGCAAAATCGATCCGGCTGGACGACTGACGCCAGCCGCGACGATCGGTGTCCGCCGTTCGGAATTGGGCCGCGCTCGTCGACATAGGCTATGATGACCGCCCGTACTGCTGTACGACGCGTTAGATACGGGCTTTGGAAGGCGCACCGCGCGGTGCTAGATTGCACCATGATCGAGTGGGACGACGTTCGCTACTTTCTTGCCGTCGCGCGTGGGGGCTCGGTCCGAGCCGCCGCCGAGCGCCTCGGGGTGAACCACACCACAGTGCTGCGGCGCATTGCCCAACTGGAGGAGCGGCTGGGGGCGCAGATGTTCGAGAAGCTGCCCTCGGGCTACCGCCTGAGGGCTGCGGGCGAGGAGGTCCTCGAGTTCGCGGAGCAGATGGAGGCGTCGTCGAACCGGCTCGAGACGCGAATCTTCGGGCGCGACCACGGCGTACGCGGACTCCTGCGGGTGACACTGGCGCCGACCCTCGCGACGCACTTGCTCATGCCCGACTTCGCTGAGTTTGCGCGTCTGCATCCGGACATCGAGATGGAAATCCTGTCGTCCGGCGAGCTGGCAAATCTGACCAACCGAGAGGCCGACGTGGCGATCCGCGTCGTCTACGACCGCAAAACCCTGCCGCTCAATCTTCACGGCCTGAAGGGACCGGAGCTGTTCGGCGGCGTCTACATGTCCCGCGATCGACTAGCCGCATGGCGTGCGGGCGCGCCTGATCCCATCCGGTGGATCGTCATAAGCATTCATGGAATTCCGGACTGGGCCAGCGAGGGTGAGGTTCGCACCACGGGGGTTCCGTTCAGGACCACGGACGGCGAGGCGCAGATCGTTGCAGTACGGCAAGGGCTCGGGATGACGACACTGCCGTGCTTCGTCGGAGATGCCGACCCCCTACTGGTGAGGGTGCCGGGCACCGACCTGCACATGCATGGCACGCTCTGGCTTCTCACGCAGGGGGAGACACGCAAGACGAAGCGCGTGCGGCTCTTTACGGAGTTCGTATCCCGCAGGCTCGCCGCGTACGCTCCGCTTCTCGCGGGGCTGTCCATATCGCGCGACTGACGCGCGGCAGGTAGCCGGCAACGCTTGCCGTAATCTGGTCGGAAGCCGAACTGCGATCGCTTGAAGCGGCGTCGTTCAATCCGCGAATGTTGCGCCGTATCGCAATCGGCGCGAGGGCCACACTACTGACGGCGACGGACTTCACCATCGCTGACGGGGCAAGCTCGAGACGCCGCTTTTGCGGAGAACTCCGAGGAAAATAGACCAACCGATATCGATAGTCTTTGAAACCGAGCAAATCGCGGATCGCCGAAGTTAGCCCATCGGGTGCGCGCAAAGCGCGGCTTGATGACAGCCTCTGGCGTAATCCGCCACGATTCATTGGTTTATATCCGTCTTTTGACGTGCTTGAATCATGACGTAAATTAATGTTTGTTGGAGGATGAGCTAAGTCGCTGATTATTTGAGGATTGGTGCCCGCTTGAAGCTGGCTGACAGCCTAAGGACGCCTGGATGGACGGCGTTGCTCGCCGGCGCTTTGATCTGGTTCGGCTTCATCCTTATCAGGCGCGTGGCTGACCAACTGACCAGCATCATCTGCTTCGCGATCGCATCGCTGATCCTGTTCCACGTCCTGTTCTGGCTTCTGCGCGAGGCGACCGACGACAAGGCACTCAAGATCATCGACTACATGTACCTCGGCCTAGCCTTGTGCGGCGTCTTCGGAATCATCGACCTCCAGTCGAAGATCGCCAAGGACAGGTACCAGTTCGTCGTCTCCTATTATTTGCCGGACCTGCAGAAGGTGAAACCCTGTAGGAACCCCAAGGGCAAGGAATGCGATTTCGCTACGTCGATGTTGAATATCATCACCACACCTGACCCCACGTATTTTGCAACGACCAAGCAGCTCTTCACGATGCTGAAGGGGTGGCAGGACTACAAGCTGAATGATGAAGACACGACGAAGTTCGTGAGCAAGTTCAGCGAAATGACAGCGGTGC
The DNA here is from genome assembly GCF_900129505.1 of Bradyrhizobium erythrophlei. NCBI lineage: Bacteria > Pseudomonadati > Pseudomonadota > Alphaproteobacteria > Hyphomicrobiales > Nitrobacteraceae > Bradyrhizobium > Bradyrhizobium erythrophlei. The sequence goes on from NZ_LT670818.1 coordinate 6,112,547, forward strand.
TCGATGAGGACGTAATGCCCTACCTACGTCTCGCCCGATCCGGCGAAAACCAGTTCATCTGGTACTACATCCTCGCCGCAAGTCTTGCGCTGCGCTTGACCAAGGTGACGGTCGAGCTGTTCAAGTGGCATGTGCCCAAAGAAGATAAGGTAGCGCCTGAGCCAGCCGCGGAAGCCATCGCAACATCTTGAGCTAGAAGCTGTCGGGCTTAACTCCGTAGGCGCGCTCCAGCAGGTAGTCTATCAACTCCTGCCCATCGGTCGCAAAGAGGTCGAAGCCTTCATTCGAAAAGATGTCGTGGTCCTTGTAGGTAACTGCCTTAGTCTCCCGGTAGCTCTTGCGGTTCTCGGGAAAGAAACTATGAGCGAGCGCGTTTCTGAGCGCGTTTAGCCTATTGAGGGTGTCCCTGATGTTTTTAGGGACAGGCTTGATCTCATGGATAAGGCTCATCTTCTGTAGCGGGTAAAGGTTATCGAGGACATGGTAGGCGAAAGCTGAAAATTTTTTGGTTCGCCACAGAGCCTTGTATGAAAAGCCTTTACCGGGCTTTTTGAAGTACACATGGCAGATGACGTTTGAAAGCAGTTCGTCGGCAAGTGTGTACAATGCGACCACGTCTCCGATTATCATCTGTTTCTTGATGATTCTGAGCTTCGGAGTACGTGCGGCTTCTTCGTACTCTTCGATGTGTCGATAGTCTTGTCCTGCGGACGATGCGATGTGTTCAATTTCGGTGATGAGCTTGCGTTGCAATTTGGTCAGTGCCACGGGACTTACCTACATCAATGGTGCGGTGAGCATAATCAGCGGGTGAACAGCGGAAAAGCAGTAGTGAAGAAACGATCGGAGGGTATGCCAAGTGACGGCTGCTTCGCTAGGCGCTGTCTTGCGCAGATATGCGGCTGCTCTCCAGTGCGTACTCGATGCGTCCGTGCCAAGTGTCGGCTATGGCCGCGATCTTCTCGTTGTGAGCTTTCACCGTAGGCAGATTGATGGTGGACCATTCTTCAAGGTGCCGATTGCCCTTGATGCTCTCGGGGTATCGAAAGGTCTGGCCGTTGGTCTGGTCAACCTCGTCGATGCACGTTACGACCTTCTCGAAATAGGCGACATCCTCGTCGGTCGTCTCGATGTTCTTGAGGAGACTCTTTGCCGCGACCCAGTTTTTCCCGAGCGTATGGCCACCCGACTTGAAACGGTGGCCCGTTCCCTTGGCCTCCGAAAGGTCTTTGATGACGTACTTGAGGTAAAGCTCCATAGCGTGGCGGAAATTGAAGCAGATCGGGTATACGATAAGGTCGACGTGATTCCCATCATCCCGCACGTGGGCCAGTAGCGTTTTGGTCGCGTCAAAATAGCCTTTGGCATAATCGTAAAGGTCGTATGGACCGCCGTTGTTACCGACACAGGCGTTCAACTGGTCAAAGTCGATGTGTTTGAACACGTCGTTCTGTTTGAAAGGCGGCTTCATGCTGCGGTGCCGTTGGTTGTGTCCCTGACAAAGGGCTACCTGACGGGACCTTAAGCGTTCGACGTGAAAACGAAAAGCGACAGCTCGTAGGGTGGATTAGCCGCAGGCGTAATCCACCACCTCTTCTGATCAAGTCGTGTTTGCAATGGTGGGTTACGCTTTCGCTAACCCACCCTACGATCCCGGTTATCCGTCACACCGACATGGCGGCGCGCAGTTTATGGCCGACCGCACTTCTGCGTAGCGGCGGCTCATGCTATTCTGAAAAACCTGGGGCGGAGATTTTGCAGCGTGGCGAAGCTCGTCTTCGGATTGAACCAGTCCCTGGACGGCTATGTCGACCACCAGGAATTCGCGCCTGGTCCAGCGCTGTTTCGTCACTTCTACGAGCAAGTGCGCGACCTGACCGGCAGTGTCTACGGCCGCTGCATGTACGAGGTCATGCGCTATTGGGACGAAGACCATCCCGAGTGGGATGCGGAGGAACGCGACTTCGCGGCAGCGTGGCGGAGACAGCCGAAGTGGGTGGTGTCGCGCTCGCTGAAGTCGGTCGGCCCCAACGCCACACTGGTCGGGGATGATTTCGAGGCGGTGATACGCGGGCTGAAGGCTCAGCTCGTTGGGGAGATCGCCGTTGCCGGACCAGAGCTGGCACGAAGCCTGACTGATCTTGGCCTCATTGATGAGTATCGACTCTACTTCCGCCCCATCGTGTTGGGTCGCGGCAAGCCCTTCTTCGCCGGCCCCCGGCCGCCGCTCCGCCTTGTTGCCAGCGATCTCATTGGCGAGGACGCGATCAGGTTGACGTACGTTCCTGCTTGATCACGCCACTGTGGCGGCCGGGTTGCAGCCTGGATCGATGATCAGGGCAATCACGGATTCCATTATTCGCCCTGCCTCGGGAGGCCGTTATAAATGCAGTCGGTAATTGTTGGACGCGGATGGAGCTAGCGCTGCCTCCGCGCAGTTGTTCGGTCACCCCGAGCGCCGGTGCTCCGGTTTTTGATGTGCTCGATGAATGCGCGCAGTTTCGGCAAGACCTGGCGTTTGCCCGGGTGGTAGAGAAAAACCCCGGGTGTCGTGACGGCGAAGCGCGTCAGGAGCGCTTGCAACCGGCCGTCGGCAATCGGCGCTTTGGTGAGCGGCCCAGGCACCAGCGCCAGCCCGACGCCTTGCATCGCCGCCCCGAGCAGGGTCGGATAGTCATGCGCGATCAGCGGCCCCGAGACGATCGCCTCGATCTCCTTGTTGCCGTCGATGAAGGACCAGGGCGCAATGGCGCCGTTCGAGCGGCGCAATCGCAAGCAGGCGTGGTGGCGCAATTCTTCGAGCCGCGCCGGGCGGCCGTGGTTCGCGAGATAACCGGGGCTGCCAACGACCACGAACGGGAACGGCCGCGTCAACGGCACCACGACCATATCAGGCGCTATGAACTGGCCGAGCCTGATACCGGCGTCGAAACGGCCCGCGGCGAGATCGACCATCTCGTCGCTTGCGGCGATCTCCAGTTCGATTTCGGGGTGGGCCTGGCAGAACGAGGCGATCACCGGCTCCAGAATCAACGGAACGACCCCGCGTGGAGCGGCAAGGCGCAACAGGCCGGTGGGACGTTGCCCCAGTTCGCGCGCAGCCTCGCCGGCGGCGACAAGCTCGTCAAAGGCGGCTGCGGTGCGTTCGAGGAAGCGTTGGCCGGCCTCGGTCAGGCCGACGCTGCGGGTTGTGCGGATGAAGAGCGCTGCGCCGACGCGCGCCTCAAGTGTGCGTATCGTCTGGCTCATGGCCGATGCGGTCACGCCAAGTTCCGCCGCCGCTTTGCGGAAATTACGGTGATGGGCAACGCTGAGGAACGCCTCTACGCCGTCGAGCGCGCCCCGCCTGACTGTGAAGTTTCGCTTCATAGTCTATCGACATTATCGCGGATAGTCGGCGGCGGGAAGCGGTAGTACATCGGGCTCGGAAATCAGGAGCCACAGTGATGTCGAGCCCCAACGTTCGCGACATCATGAGCTGTCCCAAAGAACAAAGGTGATCGCCGTGATTCGAGAAACGAGACCGATGAGAACAATCCGAAATGCCGTCCTGGCACTCCCGCTGACTTTGATAGGTGTTACATCCATGGCCCATCCATCCGTTGCCCAAACACAGGCCACCTCGCCCACGGTCACCGGGGTGATGGTCATCCTCACGGTCAAGGCGGGCGTCACCCGCGAACAGGTTATGGCCGTCATGCCGGGCGAAATCCGGCAGACCGTGCAGCTTTATCTCAATGGGAAGGTTCGTGAATGGTACTCGCGTGGCGATGGGCGCGGAGTCGTCTTCTTGCTGGATTCCAGCGATGTCGCCGAGGCGCAGGCGATCATGGAGGGCCTGCCGCTGGCGAAGCAAAATCTGATGGACCATGAATACATCGCAGTCGGTCCGCTTTTGCCGCTCCGCTTGCTCATCGCCAATCCCTGAGCGCCCGCGAGCTGAACGCGTGCAATGCCCGCTTCCTTACTTCCGCATCTGGCGGGGTTCTCCCTGCGGCCGGAGGATCGGCGAGGCCCGGTGCTGATCGGACATATCACCCAGGGAGGAACGCATGACGCTCGAACTTAAGCTGCTGGTCTGGTCGATGGCGCTGGCTTTGGTTCAAATGCTCATCGCCCTCCTGGCCGCAATTGCGCAGGTTGGGATTTTGCCGCTCGTCGGCAACCGCGAAAAACTGCCGGCTTTTGACGGATGGGCAGGTCGCGCGCAGCGAGCGCACCGCAATATGCTGGAAAGCCTGACCATCTTCGCGGCACTCGTTCTGGTGGCACTGGTTGCGGGAAAGTCCAATGTCGTGACGGCGCTCGGTGCCCAATTGTTCTTCTGGAGCCGCCTGGCCTACGCGCCGGTTTACGTCATCGGGATTCCGTGGCTTCGCACCGGCTTGTGGGGCGTTTCGTTCGCAGGGTTATTGCAAATCCTCTCGCAACTTCTGTAGCAACACCAAATGCCGTCTCGCCTCCGACCAATCGACCCGACGGGCAAATCACTTCTGATTTGCCGAAATCGTGTCAAGCCCGGAAATCGAAAAGAATCAAAAATATTTCGCTTCCGTCGTCGAGCAAATCACCGGCATGACTCCGGTTGTCTCACCCGAGAGAGGGGCGGGTCGCGATCGTCACGAACGTTGCGGTGAGATGCGGTGGACGCTGAGGTCACGAAGACGAACGTGGCCAAGGCGGACGGCGAAGTCGTGTGGTCCTGACGCCCCGACGCTGGCGTCAAGTTGCGTGGAAATATCCGCGCGGCGATGGTGGCAAGAAAGCCGGTCACCAGGGAGAGCGCGCTATAAGCCGTAAAACCATTGCGCAGGGAAGGCCGGATTGCCTCCGCTGGACCTGTATGCTCGTGTGCGCTTTCTTGTTTCCATTTGCGCACGAGACCGCGGGTGCAGCGCGCACCCGGCTTTCCCTGCGCCCTCTGCCATTAGGAGGCGCAAAATATGGGCATAACTCGGGCGTCTCGCGCCGCGGGAACAAGCGCGCACATCTGTCAGCTGTTGAAAACTGTGACCGGCGCGATCCCAGGCGACGCATGTCTTGTCCGGCGTTTATCGGGCGGGCTATGATGGGACCTCGGAACCGCCGGGAACGACCAGTGGGCGTGATTTCGCAGCCTCGAATATGACCGGAGGGTTGCCAGATGGCGACGCCTGTTCCGCAGCCGCGCACTGGATCGCGTGACATGCGGTCGAACATCCTGAGACAGGACGATCTTGTCGATTTCTTCAGCCGTTCGGCCTGGAGCAAGGGCGGCGTCTATCAGGCCCAGGGACGCGTTTTGGCGCTGGAGGTCAGCGACGACCTCACGGAGATGCATGCCAGCGTCCGCGGAACGGAGCGGAAACCCTATTTGGTCGATATTTCCCTGAGCTACCGGGACGGCGAACTCGACGATATGGCCAGCGACTGCACGTGTTTCATCGGTTCCAGTTGCAAGCATGTCGCGGCGACCCTGCTCGAAGTCCTGCACGGGAAGGGAACGCTGACCGACGCGGCGCCCGCGTCGAAGCAGGGTACGCTTCCAGGTTTCGCCCGGCCTGAACCGCCGCCGGTGTTGGCGCCCGAACTAAACGACTGGCTGGAAAAGATCGGCAGTTCGATACGCGGCAACGACTACCCGGCGGATGTGCGCCAAAGGCTGCTCTATCGCGTACAACCTCATGCGCGGGAAGACCGGATGCCGCATCTGGCCGTGTCGCTGTTGTCGGTCAAGCTGCGCAAGGACGGTACGCTTTCCGACCATGTATCGCGTTCGAATCCAGGCACCAATATGGATCGGGCCCCGGCCTTCTACCGCGACGCGGACCTGGAGATCGTCAGTGGGCTGTCGCGGATATACCAGCCCTACGGACATGATGACCTCTACCTCATTGGTTCGGCCGGGCTGTTGCGTCAAATTGTGGATACCGGGCGCGCCTATTGGCGCGACCATAGGAGTTCGCCGTTGCAATGGGGCGGGATACGCGAAGGCCGCATCGAATGGCGTCAGGCCAGCAAGGCCGGCATGGCTTCATCCCTGGTCGTCGACGGCGCGGCCGCGCTGGGCGCCGAGCCGCCGGTCTATGTCGATGAAACATCCGGCACGGTCGGCACCGTCGAAACCGGTTTGCCGCCGCGTCTGGCGCACCGGATGCTGTCAGCCCCGCTGATTCCTCGCGCGCAGGTCGCGGAAGTGGCGCGTCGCCTCGGTCAGAAATTGCCGGCCGTCCATCATGGCGTCCTGCCGGCGCAGCCGGTCGCCGCGACGCCGATTGACGAGGATCCGACGCCGGTGCTCCGCCTGAAGCTGGCGCAGCCCGAGGTGAGCGGTTACTACTATTACACTCACGACAAACTCAAGCCGATGCCGGTCGCGCATCTCAGCTTTCGTTACGGCCCGGTGGAAATCGAGCTTTCCGAACGGGCCACCAAGGTCGAGGTATTCTACGCCGGAAAGGTCTTTGCGGTCTCCCGGCGGCGCGCGAGGGAAAAGGAAGCGCTCGGCCGCTTGTCCGATCTGGGCTTCGTCGCGGCGATATCGGCTCATCCATTTCTCGACGCCCGTCATCGCCATGATCTGACATTTCCGGAACCGTACGACTGGCTGGATTTTCTCAAGCTGGATGCCGGAGATTTGCGGGCACAAGGCTTCGAGATTCATGTCGACGATGAATTTCCGTACCGCTTGGCAGAGTCTGCGAGTGCATTTGATGCGGAATTCGAGAGCAGCGGGATCGATTGGTTCGAGCTGGGGGTCGGCATCGAGATCGACGGCGAGCGGCGCGACCTGACATCGATTTTGGCCGCCCTGGTCTCGACCCCAGGCTTCACCCCGGACCAGATCAGGTCTTTGGCCGAAAGCGGCGATCATTTTTATTTGCCGCTGGCTGATGGCCGGCATCTGTCACTGGCGGCGGATCGCTTCCTTCCGCTGGTGCTGGCGTTGCACACTTTGAATTTGAGCGGAGTTTTCGCCGGCGAGAGCGGCAAGATCAGGCTCTCGCGCGCGGATGTCGTGCCGCTTCTCGGCCTGGAAGGTCGGGACTTCGCTTTTAAAGGCGCCGACAATCTTCGCCGGATGGCTGGTTTGCTCCGCACCCAGGGGTTGGCCGACATCACTCTGCCACAGGCCTTCAAGGCCGAACTGCGGCCCTATCAGGCGCGCGGGGTGGCCTGGCTCGATCTGCTGCGTGAGAGCGGCCTGGGCGGTGTCCTGGCCGACGACATGGGTCTCGGCAAGACTATACAGACGCTGGCCTTGCTGGCGCTGGAAAATGAGCGGGGCAATCTGACAAGTCCGGCGCTCGTCGTGGCTCCCACCAGCCTGATGTCGAACTGGCTCAACGAGGCGCAGAAGTTTGCGCCCGAATTGAAGGTTCTCGTGCTTCATGGTGCCGGCCGCAAGCAGACCTTCGCGGCCATTGCCGAGCATGATGTGGTGCTGACCACTTATCCCTTGATCGCGCGCGATCACGAGGTTCTGCTGTCCCGCGAATGGCACATCGCCGTCCTCGACGAAGCGCAGACCATCAAGAATCCGAATGCCGCCACGACCCGCTGGCTGCGCGATATCAAGGCGAAACACCGCTTCTGCCTGACCGGGACTCCCATGGAAAATCATCTGGGGGAACTCTGGTCGATCATGAGTTTCGCCAATCCGGGTTTTCTCGGCGAAAAGGCCGCGTTCGCCCGCCAGTGGCGTACGCCAATCGAAAAGCGCGCCGACAAGAGCCGCGCGGCGGCACTGGCCCAGCGGGTCAAGCCGTTCCTGCTTCGCCGGACCAAGGCCGAGGTGGCGACCGAGCTGCCGCCCAAGACCGAGATCGTCGAGCGCATCATCCTGGAAGGCAGCCAGCGCGACCTCTACGATTCCGTTCGCCTGTCGATGTCGGCCAAGGTACGCGCGGCCATCAGGGAGCGCGGCCTCGGAAAGAGCCACATCGTGGTGCTCGAAGCCTTGTTGAGGATGCGGCAGGCGTGTTGCCATCCCGCGCTGCTGAAACTCGATGACGGGGTCGAGCGCCCGGCGGCCAAGCTCGACCGGCTGATGGAAATGGCGGACGAACTCCTGAGCGAGGGCCGCAAGATCATCATCTTCTCGCAATTCACGTCCATGATTGCGCTGATGCGCGTCAAGTTCGATGCAGCGAACGTCCGCTACAGCCTGCTGACCGGAGAAACCAAGGACCGCAAGCGCGCCATCGACGACTTCCAGAATGGCGTGAGCGACGTTTTCCTGATCAGCCTGAAGGCGGGGGGAGTGGGTCTCAACCTGACGGCGGCCGACACCGTGATTGTTTTCGATCCCTGGTGGAATCCGGCTGTCGAAGAGCAGGCGATCGACCGCGCGCACCGTATCGGGCAGGACAAGTCGGTGTTTGTCTACCGGCTGGTAGCTGCGGAGACCATCGAGGAGAAGATGGACGAACTCAAGGCCAGAAAGCGGGCGCTGGCCGACAGTCTGTTCGATCGCGACGGAGGCATCGGCTCGGCTCTCACGGAGGAAGACGTAAAGGCATTGTTCGACGTCTGAGGCGATGGACCTCGATGTTGCTTTCGTGATGGGCAGCCCGTCACACCGCCCCGGAGCCTCCCGCCACGATCTTCTCGTTCAGTTTCTGATCGACGATTTCGACCGTGCGATCGATCTCGGCGTTGGGCATGCCGAGCTGCTGCGAGATCAGTTTTACCAGGAGGTCGACCCGCTCGATGAAGGGCGCGCCGCCGGCGACCGCGCGGGCCGCCGAGGAGGGTTTTAGGAGGCTTTCCGCCGCCTTGGCGTATTTTGCGAAGGGCACCTGGTCCGCAGGATCAGCGCCCAGGCGCCGGGCGATGGTGTCGACATGGTCATAGATCGACTGCGAGAGCGTGAGATCACTGTGCACGGCGTCGCGGATCGGCCGCGGCTCGTGCAGCGTGATGCAGCGGTAATTCCCGGTCAGCAGCATCGACCATTTTGCCAGCGGCACGAACAGCGAATCGAATACCTTCAGCTTCACCGGAACGTCATGGCCGTCGAGCTTCACCGTATCGATGTCGGCTTCCAGCTCCCGCAGCAACTGGTTGTGTTTCTCGTCTTCGAAGGCCGCCGCCTTGAAGTTGGTCGGCAGGCCGACATGAAGCACATTCGCCGCTTCTTCCGGCGGACGGAAGGCCTGCGGATCGGGCGAGCACAGCGTCACCAGTCCCGGCTTGAACCGCTCCCAGATCTGGGCATTGGTGTAGGCCTCCTCGAGGTCCATGTCCGCCAGCGCCGGGATGCGCTTGAGATAGGGCAAAGGCGGCATGTTCATGATCGAAAGACACGGCAGCTTGGCCTCGGCGATCTTGATCATCAGCACCCGGATCGTGTGGTTGGTGTATTGCGGCTCCTGCATGGCAAGACCAACCAGGTCATAACGGGAAATGTCGACGTCGCCGGGCACAACCGCGTCCAGTTTCCCGGGCAGATCGCGCGAGAAAATCGCCCGGTGCATCGCCTCGTCCCGCAGCTTGATGCGAACTTCGGTGCCGTCGCGGTTGATCAGTTCTGCGGTCTTCGTCCGGCAAACCAGGGTCACGTTGTGACCTGCCATCAGCAGCTTGGTCGCCAGCAATGAGCCATACGAGGCTCCGAGGATCAGGATGTTGCGCGCCATATTGTCTCTTTTCCACCGACGATCCAACGTCCCGACCCAACGGCAGGTTGAAAATTTCAAGGATCCGCGTCGGTGCCTAGCGCAAATTGATAGACATGACAATCACGTAGCGGTTCTCCTGCGGATCCCTCAGCCGCTCGCGCTCGAGGCGGGACAGCCGCTTGATCCAGAACAGGCTGACGTCATGCGCGCGGCAGACGTGGGTATCCGTCGAGCGACGTCAGGGTTGGCCGATCGATCTGCAGCGTTCAGCGAGAGCGGTGCGAAACCTTTTGTTAACTCTCGCAAACTTGAAACGGCCTGAGGAACGACCAACGGCGGCAGCGATTTCTCCGCGGTGCATCCCAGAAATGGAGACTCCCCATGACGCGTTTGAATCTACTGAGCGCGGTCGCCTTGCTGGCCGTGATTCTGCCGCTCTCCACATCGAGCAGTCTTGCCCAGGGACCGGGCCCGTGCACCCGACCTGGCAATTCTGCCGTTGGTCCGGAAGGGCCCGCGATGAACAGCGGCCAATTGATGGCCGGCGTCGGCCAATGCCGGCGCATTGGAGGCTGGCACGACGCGCGGCGTCCGTACTGGAGGGGTGCTTATGGCGCGTATCGCCGGGGGCCCGCGCCTGGCTGGGAGACAACGGGTTTCGAGCGGGATTACTGAATAAACGGGGCTACCCTGTCCCGCCGGCTGTCCACGACGCGGCCGGTGCTCCCGGTAACGCCTTTAGCAAAACGAAAGTCGTGATCCGGGAGCAACCGGCTCGGAGGGTGGATTAGATCAGTAGCCCAACGGGTCCGTGCAAGGCGCGGCCTGATGGCAGGCTGCGGCGTGATCCACCGCGTCCTCTCATCGGGTCGTGCCGGCAATGGTGGGCTACGCATTCGCCAGCCCGCCTACGGACTCCGCGACACCTTCTCGAAGCGCTTGATCAGCCGCTCGCGCTTGAGGCGGGACAGCCGCTTGATCCAGAACAGGCCGTTCAGCTGATCGATCTCATGCTGGTGGCAGACCGCGCGCAGGCTCTCCGATTCCTCGGTCTGCAGGTTGCCGTGGAGGTCGCGATAGCTGATGCGGACGCGCGCATGACGCGTGACGTGGTCGTTGACGCCGGGCATCGAGACGCTGCCTTCCTGATGCAGGATCATCTCGGGCGAAGCCCAAACGATCTCCGGATTGACATAGGTCCGCGCATCGTCGACGGGGTCGAGGTCGAGCACCACGACCCGCAGCGAAATGCCGATGTGCGGCGCGGTGATCCCGATCCCCGGCGCGGCGTGCAGGGTCTCCAGCAGGTCGTGCGCCAGCTCGCGCAACGCGCCGTCGAACGCGGTCACCGGCTGCGCCGGGAGCGCGAGCCGGGGGTCGGGATAACGGATAATGGCGCGGATGGTCATGATCTCTGCGATGGATGTCCGCGATGCTGGCTCCGTGCCGATGTACACGCAGGACCGACGTATCGATCACAGGTTTCCGGCAGATCGCGGCCGAGCGCAACACCAAATCCGTACATTGTCGGGGGCTTCCCACGGGCGTATCCTCAAGCCAATCCCCAATCGCCTGCAGCGTGGGGCGACACCGGATTGGCGCGATCGGCAATAGCGCCCTACATTTTAGAACAGCGTACAGCATAGTGAACTCAGTGGTCCCGAAATGACAGCCGGAAGCGTAGGTGGGAGATTGAGATGGATGATCGAACCGTGTGGGCGGCGCTGGAGCGCCATTGGAATGCGTCGGACGCAAGCGATTTCGAGGTCGAACATGAAATCTACCGCGAGGATGCCGTGCTTGATTATCCGCAATCGGGCGAGCGGATCCGCGGACGGCACAACATTCAAGCAAGCCGGTTCGTCCAGCCGAACAAGAAGCGCTTTACGGTCCGGCGGATGATCGGCAGCGGCGATCTCTGGGTCACTGAGTTCATCCTTGCCTATGACGGCACACCGTCCTACGCGGTGAGCATCATGGAATTTCGCGAAGGACTGGTGGCCAACGAAACGCAATATTTCGCCGATCGGTTTGACCCTGCACCGTCGCGTGCGCATCTCGTTGAGCGGGTGGACGAAATCAAATCATTCTAGATGCATCGCCGGGCAGAATCCGGATCGACGTTGATATAGACGAGATGTCGTTGGGGCTTGTCCCCCCTGCCTTCGACGACTGCTCGTGGCAAAGTTGAGACTGATGCGCAAGTCCACCACGCCCTCTCGTCGAGCAGGAGTTGTGTTCGTCTCAGAACACGTCGATCGTCGGGAAACGAGGCTCCCCTGTGATGCAGTCCCAAAGGTAAATGGCAAGGCCGACGTCCCCGGTCCAAAGGGAATACCGCCCGCGGCCAACGACGAGCTGAGAGCCGCGATACTGGACGATGGCCGTCATGGCGAATTGGCGTGCGCGGTCGAGCCAGATCGGGTCTTTGGTGCGGCGGTAGAGCTTGAGGAATGCGTAGCCGTTCCCACCCGTGCCGTGGCAAAGGTTCGAGCCCTTGGTCAGCGGTCCGGCGGCCCAGCTGAAGCGACCGGCATCCAAAAGAAGTGCGTCAAGCTCGGGGCTAGCGAAGGGCGCATCCGCAAAGGTCGTCACCATACCGGGCGCACCGTGACAGTGCTGGCACATCCTTGGCGGTGTCGCGCGCTTGCTTCTCGCGCCCCACGTGGTCCCAACTTCAGACCGCCACGCATTCGCCGCAAGGGTCTTCGGCACAAACTCGGCCACCTGCGCTTGCTGCGGCGGCGTCAACCAATTCCACCCGCGCAACAACGGGATGACATTGCCGGCAAAACCGTGAACGGGCCCGAGCCAACGGTCGCGCTCACCATAAAGATCCTGCGTCCATAATGGACCTTGCCGCGTGTCCTCCAGATCGGCCAACAGGCGCGCCGCCTGCACTTCGAACAGGCCGCGCCATCGCGTTTCCTGCGTCATCTCGGCCATGTGGATTGCGGCGACCATGGACCCGGGCATGCCCCACATCAGCTCCCGGATCGGCAGTCCAATATTTGCTTCGGCGCGCCGATGCACGAGATCAGCGAGGCTCGATGTGGGCGCAAGGCGCATCGCGAGAAGGGCGGCGCCCATGTCGCCACGGAGCAGCGAGCCATGTTTCTCGTAATCGGCCGGCGAATTGGTTTCGAAGTCGGCGATCGTCCGCTCCAGAAGCTTCGGCAGAGCTGGGCGAAAGTCTTCAGCGACGCGGGTAGCACCGACGCGATGTAAATAGTCCAGCGCCCAAATGACACCGGCCGCGCCCTTGTAGAAACTGGGGTCACCGTCGCTGCCGCCATCGTCACTGGGGTGAGCCGGCCAGAACCTGTCGGGATCGAAATGGGCGATTGCATCGGCCGCGATTTCTTCGATCGCAGCCCGGACAGCCGATTCACTCCAGGCGTCATGGACAAGCGGACGATGACGACCGAGGACGATCATGCCTGAGGGCTTCCTGAGCTTCAGACGAGGGAAGTGAAGATCGCGCGATTGAACGGAACGTACGAGCGGGCCGTCGGGCCCTTTCTCGGACGGTCGCGGCCCAACCGATTTAATGCTACGAATTGTAGCAGTGAACTTTTCACACCGCAAGGACCGCCGGCTTCGGCGTGCGTGTCGGCTGAACGGGCTGGTGTTGCGCGGGGGTTTGAAGTGAAGAGCCGCTTACGGGCGTTTTTTTGTTGGGCAAGAATGCTTGTAAACAACGTTATGTCTGGAGGTGGGCCGTGGAGAGACATTGAACTATGAATATCCGCGCGCAAATTGCCCAGCGTCATGACCATCGGGTTCCTCGCGATGGCTTTCACTAGCGTGATCCGGGGCGCCTTGTCCGACCGGCTGGGGCCGCTGCCATTGGACCTGGAATGGACCTAGGTCCTCGGAGCTTCGACAATCAAGATTCTGCCGAAAACGCCGGATATCTATAATGGCGTGTCAAAGAAAGAAAAATGGCATGTCAAAGGACGAAAACCCCTTGGTGCCTGACGTTGTTGCTTTGCGACCTTTCGTGCCCGCCAAGGACTTTGAAACAAGCTTGCGCTTCTTTGTCGACCTCGGCTTTCGCGCCTATCGGCTTGGCGATCTGCTCGCCTCGATGCACATCGGACCGTTCGCGTTCCTGTTGCAGGGACGACCAAATGACGATGAGCGCTTCGCTACCAATTTCATGATGCACATGCTTGTAGATGACATCGATGCTTGGTGGTCGCGCATTGCTTCTCTTGACCTCTCAGAGCGCTACGGTGTGAAGGCTCCGAGTGCGCCTGCGCTGCAGCCATGGGGCCTCGTGGTCACTTATGTCTGGGATCCGTCGGGTGTGCTTTGGCATATCGCGAAAAAGCCAACCGACTCTGACAATTGACAGCCAATCCACGGTTATCGCGCAGTTCACGTGCAACAGGCTCCGGTTCACTTCCGGTCCGGCACATTTCGGATCTCGTGCGATGTCCGGCTTCAGTCCGGAATGCGCACCAAAGCGGACGTCCGACGACCATTCCGAATTTATGGGTTCATATCCTGGCATGACCGGGGGCTGGGTGCTTCACTATTGTGCGATCCGCGCTAACATTGGTCGCAGCGACCCGTGCCCGGAAAAATAATCGGGCACGCCGATCAACCTGTCGGTTCCATCCCATCCCGTTCGTCTTGCATTCGGAAAGACGCATTGGAGATCAGGAATGACCAATTCTCTCTATCGGTGGGTGATTGTCGCGGCCGGGGGTCTGCTCGGCTGTGTCGCAATCGGCGGCATGTTCTCGTTGCCGGTGTTTCTGCAGCCGATCGCGCGCGATACCGGCTGGTCGGTCACCGGCGTGTCCAGCGCCATGACCATCGGCTTCCTTGCCATGGCTTTCACCAGCATGATCTGGGGCACCTTGTCCGACCGGCTGGGGCCGCTGCCGGTGGTGCTGACCGGCTCGGTGGTGCTGGCGGCGAGCCTGGGGCTCGCGAGTCTCGCGACATCGCTGGTCGCGTTTCAGTTCATCTTCGGGCTGATGGTCGGTGCCGCCACCGCCGCGATCTTTGCGCCGATGATGGCATGCGTCACCGGCTGGTTCGACACCCATCGAAGCCTGGCGGTGTCGCTGGTTTCCGCGGGGATGGGTATGGCGCCGATGACCATGTCGCCGCTCGCCGCCTGGCTGGTCTCGCACCATGACTGGCGCACCTCGATGCAGATCGTGGCCCTGGTCGTCGCTGCCATCATGATCCCGGTCTCGCTGCTGGTGCGCCGGGCGCCGGCGCTTGAAAGTGCGCCGTCCGCGCCATCGGGCGATCCGGCGAATACGGAGATGTCGCTGGCGCAGGCGCTGCGCTCGCCGCAATTCATCATCCTGCTGTTGACCAATTTCTTCTGCTGCGCCACCCATTCGGGTCCCATCATCCATACCGTCAGCTACGCCGTCAGTTGCGGCATACCGATGATCGCCGCCGTCACCATCTACAGTGTGGAAGGCCTCGCAGGAATGGGCGGCCGCATCGCCTTCGGCCTGCTCGGCGATCGCTTCGGCGCCAAGCGGGTGCTGGTGCTGGGCCTGCTGGCCCAGGCGTTCGGTGCGCTCGGTTACGTCTTCGTGCGCGAACTCGCCGCGTTCTACGCCGTGGCGGCGGTGTTCGGCTTCATCTATGCCGGGACCATGCCACTCTATTCCGTTTTGGCACGTGAGAACTTCCCGCTGCGGATGATGGGCACCGTGATCGGCGGCACGGCCATGGCCGGGAGCCTCGGCATGGCGACCGGACCGCTGGCCGGAGGTCTGATCTACGACACCTTTGCCAGCTACGCTTGGCTCTATATCGGCTCATGGATCATGGGATTAGGCGCTTTCCTGATCGCCTTGACGTTCAGGCCGGTGCCGACGGCGCATCCTGCGGCGGTGAAGTCCGGCGAAGCCTTGGCGTAGCCGGGTGACGGCGTGAGCTTGGCGCTCTTAGACACCGCTGATGCAGCTGTCATTGCCTGCGACCTACGCCAAGCGTTTGCGCAGGGGAGCGATAGCGACGAAGCAATCCATGTTTCCGCCAGCTGCGCTATGGATTGCTTCGCGGAGCTTGTCATCGGGCGCGCGCATTCGCGCGACCCGTTGGCTCGCAATGAAAAAGTTGAAGCTTCGGTGCGACAAAACAACCCGACGGGCAAATCACCAAAAGTCTGTCCATCCCCTCGCGCAAAAATATTCCGCTTAACACGTCGGGCAAATCAGTGATTTTAATCCGCGCGTCTCACCCGAAAGAGGGGCGGCTCGCGATCGTCACGAACGTTGCGGTGAGATGCGGTGGACGCTGAGGTCATGAAGACGAACGTGGCTTAAGCGGACGGCGAAGTCGTGTGGTCCTGTAGTCCAGTGATTTTTTCGACGTGCGAAAAGTGATAGAAGCCCGTAAAAATCAGGTACTTATCCGACATGTGCTGAAAAACAAACGGCACGCTCTTTTCCGGGCAGGCCCCAATAGGCCCTAGACCGCTTGACCCTTGAAAGGGGACATCGAACGCTCGCACGGCGATGTCTGCTTTGTGCCATCACCGGACTCCTGCATCGCAGCAATTGTGTCCTCTTCGATCACCTTGCCGGGCGCGCCTGACGAGCAGTGCTGGAACGAGATCAGGCGTCGCCGACGGTTACTTTCCCCGCGCGTGCTGTCGAACACGCTCAGCACGGCAAGTGTCATGGCCTCAACACCGGTTTCAATGGTCGGCTTCGGCACCGGCGCGAATAAGGGCGAGTTGGTTGCCCGGCAATTGCAGGCCGTCGCCCTCGCGGG
This sequence comes from Bradyrhizobium erythrophlei, assembly GCF_900129505.1. NCBI lineage: Bacteria > Pseudomonadati > Pseudomonadota > Alphaproteobacteria > Hyphomicrobiales > Nitrobacteraceae > Bradyrhizobium > Bradyrhizobium erythrophlei. Next base: position 6,128,908 of record NZ_LT670818.1, read on the forward strand.
CCGCGCGGCGACGCGCTCCGGCTCATAGACGCCGGAAGAACATCGAGGGCACGCCGCCCGCATCTCGGCAGCCAATTTAGCCGCGCGGTCTTCTCTTAGACCGGACGCAACAGCGGACATCGCGCTTCGTAACCCGCTGCCCCCTATGCCGCCAGGGCAAAAAACCGGAAACCGGCTACCGCGAGGTTGTCGGGAGATACCTGAACCGGCTCGCTAACCGTCTCTGACTCTGCCAACAGAAGGCAGGTCGGACAGTTGAACAGATGCAGATTGGTTGCCGGGATAAATCTAACAAGCTCCGACCGACACCACTGCATCTCGATGCCGCAGGTTGGGCAGGTTGGCGCTTCACGGTCTTCCAGCGAGTGCTTCAGTCTGTCCATCACAACCCTCCCCAGGTCGAGTGATGAAAGCCCCAAGCCCAACAGGCAAAGCCTTGAGTCGCAGGTTTGACGCGTTATCTGCTACCTTGTTCACGACTTTTTCTAGGCGTCTTCTAGGCATCACTCGGACTGACCGTCGCCTGTTCCGGGAGGAGAACCCACGGTCTATGCAGCGAAAGTGCGTAGTGCGGCGGTCATCAACTTCACATAGGCAACACGACTCTTCTTGTTGGCGAATGCTACGGCCGCCGCTCGACGCCGAGCTTGCGCACGTGGCGGATGACTAGCCTTTACGAACAAATTAACTTCTGGTCAGGGTCAAAAGGCGACATTCCAACGTGACCAGCGCATGTCTGCTTCGCCCCAAAAGCAGAAACGGCTGGTTTTGGCATAAGCCCACGACGGACTAGGCGAAGCAGCGACGGCCTTTGCCCCGGCCACGGTTCGGATTGAATTCATCGACCGCGTGCTGCCACGCGATGATCTCATCCTCAAACCAAACCCTGCGGTTCGGCGAGATGTAAGTCGATTTGGGAAACCGGCCTGCCTTTTCCATCCGGTAGAGCGTGGTGCGGCCGACCGGGACGATCTCCAAAACCTGCTTTTCGCTCAGCATGCGACGCGGCGCTGATTTATCCGGTGCCACATCTTCCGTTTCGGCCTTCGGTTGTCTCGCAGCGATCATCGCAACTCCTTACCGTCAACCTATCAGGCCAACCGCAAAATCTCATTCGACCGTGTTATTTGGATTTGTGCATCCCACGCCACTCCGCGCAATCCACCTACAGAACGCCGCGCGCAAATTCCGTTCGATAACTACGTCGCAGGCCAGCGTTGCAACTGCCGATGCTCCTGATCTGTGAACAGCAATCGCGAATAGGCAACTTATCAACGGCAATTGCGCCAAATAGCGTTCGATAACTATCTTCCCAAATCCCGAAAATGCTCTAGCTAGGACGCGCCCTGACGTGATGGGGCGCACGTCGAAATGCATTGGCGTGCTCACTCTAGAAGAAGGAGCGCGACTAATGTCTCGCAAACTGCTTTTGTTTCCTGAACTGCGCGACCGCGGCGTTCCGTTTGGCCGCCGACACGTAGATCGTCTCGAAGCCGAAGGCAAATTCCCTAAACGCGTGCCCATCGGCATGCGTCGCGTCGGTTGGGTTGCCGCCGAGATCGATGATTGGGTGAACGCCGCGATCTCCGCGCGCGCGCAGCAGCCGGAAAACCGCGGCTCGCAAACTGCTCGCTCCATACGCGGCTGCGACCAGTCAGTCACCATCAGTTCGTTCATCTAGAACGCAAAACCCCTAGGGCCTCGGGAAAGGCCGCTAGGGGCGTAGATTTCTGTGAACTCTGGAAAGATCACCCATGTTTGATACCACACAGACCGACATCATTGCAAAGCGCTTTGCGGACTTTGCGGCCAGCTCTGCCGAGTCCATCGCCAGCGCCCCCCTGTACGAGCCGTGGGAGAAATGGCCGCGCTCCGGCACGCCGGAAGCCATTGCACTCCAGTACACTCAGCGCGACTGGAACCCTGTGCCGATTGCGTTTCGGCAGAAAAAGCCGACCGGCAATGATTGGCAGCATCGCGTCATTACCGGAAGCCAGGTTCACCGCTTCTTCGGCGACAAGCCGCAGAACATCGGTGTGCAGCTCGGCCTGAAGTCGCGCGGGCTGACCGATATTGATCTGGACTGCAACGAAGCCATTGTGATCGCGTCGGCAGTGTTGCCGCCGACCACCGCGATCTTCGGTCGGGCGTCGAAGCGCAACAGTCACTTCTTGTATTACACGACGCTGGCCGCCAAGCAGGACAAGGCTGTCCTGCAGTTCAAGGACCCGGTTACTAAGGCAATGTTGCTTGAAGTCCGTATTGGCGGAGGTGACAAGGGCGCGCAAACCGTGTTCCCCGGTTCCGTACATGAGGACAGCGGCGAACCGATCAAATGGGAGCAAGACGGGGACCCGGAGCAGGTTGATGGTGAGGAGCTCGTGCGCCTCGCCAAGCGGCTCGCAGCGCTTTCGTCGTTCGCGCGCAATTGGCCTGCCGAAGGCGGCCGCCATGATGCGGCGCTGACCATTGGCGGCTTTCTCGCCCGGTGCGGGTTTGATCTCGCCTACGTCAAGCTGTGCGCCGAGTGGGTCGCCCGGGCAGCGAACGATGAAGATTGGCGTGATCGCATTAGAGCCGCTCACGACGCGGCAATTGCCTATCAGGGAGGCGACCGGACGCGCGGCTACCCTGCGATGAAGGAGCTGTTTGGCGAGAAGATCGCCGACCAGGCTGTCGAGTGGCTGGATTACAAAGGAGCGCGTGAGGACGAACGTCAATCCGGGTTTCGTGATCAGGGTAATGGGGGGCGTTCCGCCGCTTCGGTGGCAGCCCCCAACGATATCGTGACAGAAGACAGCGCCGCACAGGAATTTGTGGACCAACACGGCAATGCTCTCCGTTACTGCCACACGCGAGGCTCTTGGTATCAATGGAATGGCACCTGCTGGAAGCTGGATGGCACCGGCCGCGCGTTTGACTTCGCTCGCAAGTTGGCCCGTCGGCTTTCGGAGGATCAGGACGTTCGGAAGCGCTACATTACCAACAAGACCAACTTCTCCGCTGGCGTCGAACGCTTTTCGAAGCACGATCAGACGGTTGCCGTGACGAGCGATTATTGGGACGGCGATCCGTGGTTGCTCGGCACGCCGGGAGGCACCGTCGATCTGCGGACCGGCAAGTTGCGCCCCAGCTCGCCTCAGGACGGCATCACGAAAACCACCGCCGTGTCCCCGGACAACAGCGGTTGTCCGCTCTGGCTCGCCTTCCTCAAGGAGGCGACCAACGGCGATGATGGTCTGATCCGCTTCTTGCAGCAGTGGTGCGGCTATTCACTGACCGGCGTCACGCTGGAGCACGCCTTGCTGTTCGTCTACGGCACGGGCGGCAATGGCAAGAGCGTGTATCTCAACACCACCACGTGGATCTTGAAGGACTACGCCGTCGCCTCCGCAATGGAGACGTTCACCGCCTCCAACAATGACAAGCATCCGACCGACCTCGCGATGCTGTGCGGTGCCCGGTTGGTGACGGCATCGGAGACGGAGGCAGGCCGCGCCTGGGCCGAAGCCCGCATCAAGCAGATGACCGGCGGTGACCCCATCACGGCCCGTTTCATGCGCCGCGACTTCTTCACCTATGTCCCCCAGTTCAAGCTGACCATCATCGGCAATCACAAGCCGACCCTGAACAACGTCGATGAGGCGGCACGCCGCCGCTTCAACATCGTGCCTTTCATCCACAAGCCCTCCGAGCCCGACCGGCAGCTTCCCGAAAAGCTGATGGCCGAAGCCCCTGCCATCCTGCGGTGGATGATCGACGGCTGCCTCGACTGGCAGGAGAACGGCCTTGTCCGTCCTACCAGCGTGATCGAGGCGACCGAGGAGTACTTCAGCGATCAGGAGGTCTTCCCGCGCTGGCTGGAGGAGGAATGCATCACGGGTGGCACCGTCTCCGAAGCCAGCAGTGTGCTCTACCGCGCTTGGTCGGAGTATGCACGGTCAGTCGGCGCTAAGCCCGGCACGCAGGCCGACTTCAAGGAAAGCATGCGCAAGGCGGGGTTCGCTTATCGCAAGCGGAACAACGTGCGGGAGTTTTGCAGCGTTAAGCTGAAAACGACCGACGTGGATGAGTAAGCGGAGTTAGTGTGGCAGGCGTGGCAAGCGTGACGGCTCTTTCTATTAGCTCCTACACGCACGCGCGTGTGGAGGACTATAAGGGGGGAGCCTGTCACGGTTGTCACGGTTGCCACGCAGCGGCCGCACAGAAAGCCGTTCCCGGGCGGGTCCTTCCTGAAAGGGGCGCTGGGCGGGTCACGCCGCAGCGCAATACAAAAATAGTGATAGCCCGGCATTGGGGCCTTGATAAGAAAAATGGCGACAACGGCTGACGCTGCGGCGATATCCAGCTCGCGTTGCGGACCACGCGAACAACGCCAGCAAATATTTTTTTAAAGAAGCTGTTTGCGCTGATCATTACCACCGACAATAGAGCAGCCTTGAACCGGCTCACAAATTTCATGTCTAAACTTGGGTAATCGGACATTTTGTCCGGTTTGTACTCGGTCGCGAGCTTCGTCCGACGTATTGACCCATCCAGTTGCTCAGGTGTTAAACGCGCCGAGCAGCGGGCGAGCGCCCGATGCTAACCCAAGAACTCCTCACGTGTGGGACTCCGAGAGCAGTAGCTCTATCGGCGAGCAAGAGCCTGTGTCCCACGTGAGCCGGTCAAGCATACGGAGCGAAGAAATGGACAATACCAAGACAGCTAGAAGTGCAATTGGAGCGCTTAAGACCGCTGCAGAGGAACTGGACGAGAAGGCAGGCTATCACGCGGGACGGTTTTGGGCCGAGAACGTAGCGGAACGTGGTTGGTTAGCGCGGCTGCGGGAGGTCGCGGGCGCTCGGGGCACAACCGCTCTGGACGCACTCCGCAAAGCCATTGACCCGAATAACGAACTGAATGACGCCAAGTTGGCGGAGACCTGCTTTGGTGACGACGCCGATGATCATGATTTTTCGGCGCGTTATATCGAGAGCTTTGTCAAAGGAGCGGGGGAGTTCTTCGAGGAAATCGAGCCTGCTATCCCATTCTGATGTCCCGTTCTCTGAAACTTGCCGACGAGCTGTTGAGCTTTGCTGATCGCTTCGCCAATCGACTGCGACAACTTGAGCCTCATGGCGATGTTATCGACCAAATCCTCGCCGGCGGTCTCTTGACGACCGAGCAGGCAGCGGACGTGTGTGAACGCGACAAAGAAACGATCCGCCGCTGGTGCGAGGATGCCGATCAGGAGGGACGACCGCTCGGCATAAAGCTGGCAAAGCTCTGGCTTGTCGGCACTGACCGGCTGTTCGAGTATGTCGAGCAGCATCAAGACAAGCATGCGCGTCTAGTCGCCGAGAGCCGGGCAAAGAAATACGCGCTGATGTGGTCATCGCCACAACAATCCTTGTCAAATCTGCCCGGGGCCACAGACTGATCCTTCGCAAACGATACCGGGTGCCCTAGACTCTCGGCATGGCACTCTTCAAGCGAAAATCTAAAATGGAAAAATTGCAAAAGCACCTCACCGAGCTGCGTTCGCGCGCAGCCGCGCTCTCGGACAAGCGTGCGTCCGCGGAGACTGCTCTCGCGGAGGCGATGGTCGACCGCGAAAAGCACATGCTCACGGGTGACCTCGCCGATGAGCAGACCGCTCACAAGCTGCAGGCAAAGGTCGATAGTTATCAGTCGCAGTGGAGTGGCATTGCCGCTGCGCTTGTAGCGCTGCAGCCGCAGATCACCGACATCGAACAGAAGATCGCGGCCGAACAGGAGGGCATCCAGCGTGCTGCGGCTGCCAACAAGCTCGACCGGCAGATCGCGGCCATCGAGACGGCGCTGCCGAAATACCTGGAGCACTCGCGCGTTCTCGCCGACGCGCTGGCCGAGATCGCTCACTGGCACTTCGAGAGCGGTCAGATGACGAGCTTCATCGTCGGTGACATGGGCCAGGTCGAGGTCGCGGCGGGCTTCGCACTGGCGGAGCTGAAAAGGATGCCAGGCGCAATCCGCGAGGGTCAGCAGGCAATCCCGCGCGATGTGCCGCAGTCCGGGCTTGTCGCAGAGATCAAACCGCTGCCGCCGACGCAGACGGTGTTCATGTTGCGGTCCGCGAAATACCACGACCATGACGGTCGTGCGCGGTTCGCGGGCCAGTACGAAGATGCCATGATGCCGGTGCCCACCGCACAGCGGGCCTTGCACCATGGCGTGGCGGTATCGGTGGCCGATCCGCGCCGCGCTCAGCTCCGTGGTGCGCGCGGCGGTGACTTCAACCCCTCCGCATCTGACGTTGTCGATCTTGACGCCATCGAGGAGCCCAAGGGCGTGCCGTACATTGGCTCCGATATTGCTGACCCCGTTCTCCGCGCCGCCAATTTCCAGCCGCTTGATCGCGGGCCTGAGCGCATGCTGAAGGTGACGCCGTGAAGGCCGCGCCTCCGGGCTGGGAGCCGCACACAATCATGTCTCGCATTGATGGCTGGGTTGTCGATCCCGAGAACGAGGATCGCATCCCGCCCGTTATCGCCGAGATGATCGCTCGCGCAATGCCGGAGCCGAATGAGATCGAGGTGATCCGCGCGCCCATGATCGCAGGCCAGCGCGTGGTCGAGCGCGAGCACACGTATGAATAGCAGCTATCGACAGTACCTGGAGGCTGCGCCGCTAATCGCAGTTGGGCGGCGTACGGGTTTGTCGGTGAACGCGCCCAACTTGTCCCGTCCGGCGAGCTGGGCGCGCGAGATGTAGAATGACAGATCAGGTCGAGGAGTTCGTCGAGACCGACGAGGACGATGAATATTACAAAATGCTCACCCTGATCGGTCGTTCGCCGGAAGAGGATGAGCGGATCAGCATCCACGAGGCGGGGCACGCGCTTGCTGCGCGGCTGCTCGGTCATCCGCTCGGCGGTGCGACCGTCGATCCCGATCCGAACGGCAAGTACGGCGGACTTGTTTGGGGTCCGCGCCACAGCGTTGCCTTTGGAAAGCACGGTGACTGCGACGATGTGCCCGAACTCTGCGACAAGATCGCGGCATTGATGCCGAACGACGGCGAGCTGCGCAACGATACTGCGGACATCTATTTGCATGCGATGAACCGCTGTATCGAGCTGGCCGCAGCCGCCGTGGCCGAACGCATGTTGCTGCCGGGCGAGCCTGTGCCGAGCGTCAGCGATGTTGAACATACGATCAAGTATGCAGCGCTGGTGTGCCGCTCGCCCGAAGCTGCCGAGAAGTTTATCAGTCTCTGTGAGACGATGGCGCGTGATCTGCTGCGGCCTTATGCCTTTATTCTGATCGCGCTATCGACCGTGCTGAAAATTCGCCGCACGTTGACCGGCAAAGAGATCGACGACCTAATCGCAAACACCTGTGCAGGCTTCAAGCTGGCTGCCGAGCACGGTCGCCGCGCCGACTGGCGCGCGCGAGAACTGGCCGCCAATAGCTTTCAGATTGAATGTGGTCACGTCAATTTCGCATCGCTGCCACAATCTGCACCAGATCGGGTGGGGTAATCAGCGACCCTAGATCAGACGGCTCGGCGGATGTACCCGGCCGATGATCTTGAAAGGCCCCGGCCTGCTGACCGGGGCCTTTTTCGTGATACCTTGGTTCCGCTCATCGGGGCAAAAGCAGACATCCCGCCGACGGGCTGACACTTCCGGTTTTGACAACGGACATCGAAACGCAAACTGGAACCCGCTGGTTCCGTGACAGGAACAATCTGTTTTCACCGCTTGCGTCAGGAACCGGACACATCGCCATCGCTTATCCAAACGATCTACCGAACCGGAGTTCAACCGGCATCCTGAAAAAACCGACCGTTATTGATCCGGCTTGGGAAAACTGGTCGCTTCACGACCTTCAAGATCAAACAACCAAAAATAATCTTGGGAGGTTCTCATGCCCCCACGCAACGAAACGATGCGCGCGTTCGAACGGCTTCGATTGGCAACGCCAATTTGTGATGATGCGAGCTTGGCGAAAGTGGAGGAAGACGTTGCCGAATATTTGCGTGAAGCAAAGCGCCATGATGCATCAGGATCTGATGAACTAATCTCGACGGTGTTAGATAGGGTCGCACGTAAATATTTTCGGCACATCCTTCTAAAGCAAGCGCGCGTGACGCACCTTCGGCGTCGAACGCGCGACTAAGATCGCCATGGAAGCCCGCTATATTCCGCCTCGTCGCTGGCGCGATAGGACACCGCGCCGTTATCCGTGGCCCGCACGTACCGCCGCTGTTGTGATTGTCGTTGCGCTGATCCTACTTGTTCTGATTTGTCGGTCTGCGTAACTAACAATGTAGGACCGCCGTCCCCAATGACGATCCTCTATGCGACGGATCGAGGACTCTTGGGACGTGCCGGGTCAGCCCCCGCATCACTTCTAAGCTCCGTGCGGTAAGCCCCTCGCATTGAGGATTGACTCTGACTCAAAGTGCCGTCCAGCACTCCCAAGCGGTGGACTGTCACTGCTGCGGTGCATTGGCCATCATTGGCACGAACCCGACATGCCGCAGCAGTCGCTGTATGTCCGTTGTCGGGGCCAGAGCGGACGTCATTTGCTCGTAGCGAGTATTTCGCCTTTTGACCCTTCTCGGAAATGGCCGACTCGTCATGATTTTGGGTTCGAGGATTTCCGTCGCTTGCGTGCCAACGACGCGGCCGGTCACAAGCAATCCTCAATAGATGATCCCGCACATCATCAGTTGGCCCGAAGGGGGCATGCAAAGTGAGCAAGTCGCATTTAGCAGCGCGATGGTTGGACAGCCGCCGACGGCGCGAACGCAACGGCGAACGCACAGAACTACAGCCCCGCGGCGACGCTACTATACGTTCAGCGTCTTACTGCAGACGGCCGATTAGCGGCAGACATACGCCCCGTTCACCAGCACGCGGTGGTGACAGGCTGTGGCTGCACCTACTGTGGCCGCACCTACCGCCGCTCCTCCCACGACCGCTCGACGAGTCGTTCGGCGCGCAACGCCGGCCACGCTCACAGGCGTCCCGGGCCGGCCGACCCGGGCCTGCGCGCTACTTACGGACAATGAGAGACCTTGGCTTTGCGACCAGTCGACGGAACCGAAAACTCCGCAGACGACAACGGCGGCAATCAAGAATGTTTGTTTCAAGCCGACTCGTTTCATAGCAACCTCCCTTAAGGAGCATCTTGCAACAAACCTGCTCATCCTTGATTTGTTTCACGCTCAATCCTGCGGGTCAAACGCAATTCGCAATCCTCCGGTGTTCGATCTCCGCCGATTGAGCACGTCAGTGCGGCTTACCCTTGTGCGGCGTGCGCTGGGAACGGATGGGATAAGTCGCGCCACTTCCGTTCATGGCGCGTTTGAGACATGCCAGCGGCTTACAGGAACGTCCGTTTATCGGGGTAGAGCGGAAGTCATGGGCCCACGGTCAGAATGACGCGATTGACCCAACGCAGACATCGCAACTGCAGCCGCGCGGTCGTTGACACCCCCTCGGACCGGGTCCATGCTCGGTTAGCGCGTTCGGCATTCGAGGCAGTGTCGGCGACGAACCTCGTTCCAATAAACGACCGTGCCGAGCCCTTCAGCATCCGCTTGATGACGGATCAGTTCGGCTTCGAATGGGCACGCGCTCCTGAACCGGAGGGAACGCTATGTCAAACAAGACACCCTTTATTTACGCCATATCTTTCGGTCTGGCGCTAACCCCAATCTGTTGCTCCACAGTGTCGGCCCAAGAAAGATGCAAGGTCAGTGAGGAGGCCACGGCCGCTAAATCCAACTATACTCAGCAACAGGTGCTGGACGTCGGTGATGTATCTGGGCATCAGATCCGCGTCTTCGAGCTCCACCGTACCTATGCGAACGACAAGCCAAACTGCGAGCACCTTAAGCGCACCGAGTCATGGACCCGAGGTTATTCCGACTACATCGATCGCAATGGCCGAGCCTGGGGATACGACGTGACCTCGCTCGAAAATGGTGACAAGATCTTTTCTCAATTTGATGGAACCAGCCAAACCACGGTCGCACCCGATGGTTCAAAGAAAAGCACCTTCACAGGTGTCACCCGATACACCGGCGGCACCGGAAAATACGAGGGTATTCGCGGCTTCTTGAGGACCAGCGTTGTGTTTGACCCCGACAAGAACGTGAACCAGCAGCAGACTGAGGGTGAGTACTGGTTGCCAGCTTCAACGGTGGGTCAGAGTCAGAAGTGACGACCAGCGCGGAGCACGTCCGCTTTACCCCCGGTAGCCGCCACGAACGGATTTGATCCTGGCGGAACGATCCGCCGTTCCGTCAATGTCCGTTCGTGGCACCGAACGGACATGCCGACCCTATTGAGCGATGTCCGTTGTTGGGGCCAAAGCGGAAAACATCTACTCGCAGCGAGTATTTCGCCTTTTGACCCCAACTCGGACATCCGCCAGCATTTCATGCTTCAACAGCGAGGGCGGTTTTCAGCCCCCATCGGGCACTCGCTTGAGCCGATAGGGTGCGGCTGTATGACTCGCTCAACCAGACTTCATGTCTTCGTCCAGCATCACCAGCACCCAGGCCAGAAGCAGAAGCATCGCGGCAATAACGGGATGCCCCCCAAACATGAAGGCCACCCCAAAGATTGCAATGATCAGTCCAACCAGTGTCACCCGGCTATTTCCAAGTAGCATTCGTTCACATACTGCAACAGGAGCAAGACTACGCGCCAATGACGTCATCGAGTAAGACGGCAATGTCTGCTTGTGGCACTTTACGGACATGGCGCGATCCCCAACTTGAGTCCGCTGTGCGAGCAAAAGCAGACATCGGCGAGAGCAACTGAAATTGAACCGTGGCTGCGGTCCTTACCCGCCCGTCAGATGGTCCTCGATATTATTGGCGACCTCCTCGCAGACCGACGCCAACTCAAGCAGCTCGTTCTTGACGACAGGATCGTCGGCCTGCTCGGCAAGTTGCCGATACATGGCCGCTTCGTCCCGGAGATAGTCAGGCCAATCCATGCCGCACAATCCCAATGAGTTGGGTCGTGATAGCGAACGCAAGGCCAAAAAGCGGTCCGCGTCCGCCAATAGACCTTACTTGGCACCTCAGTCCAAAAGCCAGCCTTCTGCGGACACCGCCGCCCGGAAGGTTCGCCAAGCCCAAATTTCGCTTACGTCTGACGCGCACACGTTATCGAGTGCTTGCCTAGCTGCCTGCCAATGAGGTTTGGATTGATAGGAGAGCCGCAGGTGCGCCATGAATGAGTAGGCGTCATCGGCGCTCCTAATCCGATTAGCGCCCGACTCCGGCTTCAATTTCATTGGGGTAAAGGACATTTGCGGTCCGGTACGTTACCCAATTGAACTGTTGCCCATCATCTTATCGCGGCCTGACGCCGTCTGTCGACAAAGACCTAAGTCGGCAAGCCTACCCGCCACATGATGAGCGGGTCGCTGTGGTATTTCAATACGTAAGGGCGCGCCCTTGGCTCAGGCCGCCTCAGGTGGCGGCCTTTTTCATGACAGCCTTGACAGCGGGCCACGCGGCGCATGGTCTTCACCGCCCGTCAGATGATCTTCGATGTTATCGGCGATCTCGTCGCAGACTGATGCCAACGCAAGCAGTTCGGTTTTAATGAAAGGATCATCGGCCCGCTCGACAAGTTTCCGATACACGGCGGCTTGGCTCTGTAGATAGTCAAGCCAATCATGGATGCCGAACACAGTACCGTTGAGCTTGGAGTGGTCACAATCCATGGTGGAGCTTTCACTAGAACGCCGAATGCGTGAAGTTGATGTAGGTTCGCAATCTGCCGACACCATTAAATTGAGTTTTAGAAGCCAACTGTTTTGAAATGGCGAGTGGCCTAATTCGGCCAGTACTGGCCTGTTTTGACCCTCAGTGGCCTATTGAATTTCGCAGTGGCCTAATTTGATTTACAGGGCCGTAAATTTGTCGCGCCCCGTTCTTAGTTTCGCCCACGTCCCCTAAATACACTTTTGTACAATTCTGCCCGGAGCGAAATCCCGGTTCCCGCGTCATGTATCTGGATGGGACAATTGCAGGGGGAAGTGCAATGCCTGACAAACAGATCAATTCGGAAGGCGTCATGGCCGGTCTTTATCTCGGCATCGCCGTTGGTGGCGTAAACGCCCTGGTCGCGATGGGGCTAGTTATCGCGTTTATGTAAGGGGCCGCCTCAGTCGGCGGCCTCTTTCATTCGACCCCGGCTGTCTGCGTTCAGAATAACAATGTGCCGCTCTGGATCGACCGCGCTTGTCGAGAGAAACGCCGATGACGAGCAGCGTCCTCTTAGGAAATGATTAGCTCATATCAAATGGACGGTCCCACGGCACGGCCTTGGGATGGATGGGCTCGGCGATGGCGTTGGGCGCGGTCGTCAGGAAGCCGTAGACGAGATGCGGACCGGGGTATCGGCTTCGACTTGGTGCCACGGTCGCCCCTCGGTGACCGCGTTCCGCACGACCGGTGCGGGATAATCGGGAAAGACGCCGGGCATCGGAGGTAGGTTGCCGACGTAGCGATTGATGACTCGGAACAGCGCTCGGATTACCAATCCATATTCGCTGCACGGTCAAATTGGTGGCTCAGATAATCGATTAATGTTGTCATTTCATCGATTGAGAGCATCGCGCGAGAGTACGAGCCATCGGACACACGGGTCAATATTACGGGCAATTGGCTTTCGTGAATGTACAGTTTGGCCGGGGCCCGAGGTCCGCTCCATAGATGAGTTAGGAATGACTTTATCGTGCTGAGTGCTGTAGCGTCGTCGAACGACAAGCGCTCGGTCATTCTTACCCTGCGCTTGGTCGCGCGATGAGGCAGCATGAGCGGAACTGCCCCAGCACCCGAATGAAATTCAAATGCCTCGCCATCTTTTCCGAATGCGCCGTGCGCCACAAAATTTCTGAGTGTCTGCCGAAGCTCGATGAGCTTGTCATAAAACTCCTTGGAAACCGGATCGGTAAGATCGAAAGAAGCCTTGAACTTCTCGGACCAGTCCGCCCTAGCAAGCTGAGCGATGCCAACGCCTGTCGTAACTTTGCTACGCAATATAGCGATGTGGATAAAAATATGTTCGGTCCAACTAAAGAAAGACTCAATTGCAGCAAGGGCCAGCCATCCCGCTTCAATCCGCAACCCGAAAGAGGGACGAGAGACCGACTCCCATCCGTTTCCTTTCTTGACGATCCTTTCGTCCTTCCGCCGTTCGGCTTCTTCCGCTTTTTTCTCATACTCGCTCTGAAAGAAAGTAAATCGGTGATGCAGAGCCGCACTGTTGTTTACAACATTGAGCTTAGAACTTTGAAGCGCCTCATCCGCGAGCCAATCGAAATATGGTTCCGCGGTCTTGATCGCTTTCTTTATGTACTTAACGATTTCTTTAGCGTCTTCCTCATCTGCTTCGGGATTTCGAACAAACACGCCAACACCGAACTTCCGGTGCTCGATCAAAAAAGCGCGACCGTGATAGTCAACAGGTACTGACCACGATAATTTTTCGAACTGACCCAAATTCTTGAAGCCCAATAGGTCTACCAATACGAAGTAGATTAGGTAATAAGGCGGCAGATCACGACTAGCTTCGGAGCGCTGCGCATCAAACAGGAGGTTTTGGTCGGCTGAAGTGGACTTGCTGACAGGGAGCACTGGGCCGAGAGCGCGTCTAGCGGCCTCGCGAACGCGCTCTAGCTCCGCAGGAAGCTGTTTTGGCATTAGATCACCTTTCCCCCGGCACCTATGCGATGGCGGATCGCTCGCCGAAATCTTGCTGGTCCGCAGCGCCACTAGATGGCTCCGCTTGTACGGATAAGCGCAGCTGATCAGACCTTCCCGCACAGCCCCGGCGTTAACCCTCTGGTTGTGGCGATGTGCTTTATTCCATTCTTTGGGAATAACCAATGGCCAAAAAGCCAGTAGTTTTAGACCCAGCTGACGGGTTGATCGTGGATGAGGTCGGTGAATGGGCACCTAAGAAGCATGCTCGCGTGCAGCAATACATCGAAATCGCGAGCGCAACGCGAGCCAAGTATCTGCCCCCGCCATCATGGCGCGCCGGGGCAAGTTATATTGAACTATTTTCCGGCTCCGGCCGTTCGCTGATCAGGGGCACCAATCGCATTATCGATGGGAGCCCTGTCGTCGCCTACAACGCCGCGGAGGCCAGCGGCGTGCCCTTCACGAAAATCCATCTCAACGATTTTGATGCGGCAAAATCGGCGGCCGTCGAGAAGCGTATTCGTACTCTAGGAGGCTCTCCGGTTTGCTACAACGACACGGCTGATGTGGCCGTTGATAAGATCGTCGCAGCAGTAAATCCGAAGGGACTCCATTTCGCCTTCTTGGACCCGTATAATCTTGAAGGGTTGTCGTTCGACATCATTAGGAAGCTGTCGAAATTGAAGGTCGATCTGCTCATTCATGTCAGCGTGCACGATCTTCAGCGCAATCTTGACGACTACAGCAGGCCCGGGGACGTCTTGGATACCTTTGCTCCTGGATGGCGCGATCAAGTTGACCCGAACCAATCGATAAACTCATTTCGGGCGGCGCTGATGGATTATTGGCTGGCCGAAATTCGGAAGCTGGGCAAATTGCCTGCAAAAGGCGTGGAGCTTGTTGAAGGTCCGACCGGACAGCGGCTTTATTGGCTCGTGTTTGCGAGTGAGCACGGCCTTGCGCGAAAGTTCTGGGAAGCAATCCGCGATCCCATGCGACAGACAACAATGGATTTCTGATGGCTGACACCTCAATCGAATGGACCGACGCGACATGGAACCCGGTCGCTGGCTGCACGGTGATCTCTCCCGGTTGCACGAATTGCTATGCGATGCGGATGGCTGCCCGGTTAGATGCGATGGGTGTGAAGAAATATCACGGACTGACCCGCAAGAGCGGCAAGCGAGCGGTCTGGACCGGCAAAGTCAGGCTTGATCGCAAGGCGCTCGATATCCCTGCAGATTGGAAAAAACCGCGCCGGATTTTTGTGAATTCGATGTCGGACCTATTTCACGAAGCCGTTCCCGCGAAGTTTGTTGCCGCTGTCTGGCGTGCAATGGAGGCAACTCCGCAGCACACCTATCAAATTCTGACGAAGCGACCGGATCGGATGGCGGAGATCACCGCATCGCTGCCAGTGCTGCCGAACGTATGGCTCGGGACAAGCGTCGAAAGCGCCGACTATCTGGGGCGCATTGACGACCTGCGTGGGGTCAATGCTGTTGTGAAGTTTGTTTCGTTCGAGCCTTTACTGGGCTCTGTGGCTGCAGCTGACTTGACTGGTATCCAATGGGCAATCGTCGGCGGCGAAAGTGGCCCGCGTGCGCGACCCATGGCAGAGGAATGGGTCGGTGAGATCGAGATGGCATGCCGCAAGGCAAGGGCGGCATTTTTCTTCAAGCAGTGGGGCGGCGTTCGCAAAAAGATCACCGGTCGGCACTATCGCGGGCGCACATTCGATGAGATGCCCCGCGGCGTAGTCGCGCCCGTAAACTGCCATTAGGTTAACGACCGCTTTTAGGCCCTGCATTCTGGAGAGAGTTCTTGACAAGAATGACAGACCCATTCGATGCGCTGCAATCGTTCCAACAGGCTCTTGTTGATGGTGAAATAGATCTGCAACGTGGACAAATTGATCCAGAACTTTTTGTGCACCTCGATCACCCCAATGGCCAACCAAGGTTCACCTATGTGCGTCTTCAGCGCCAGACGGTAACTGCGATGGTGAACTTCGCCATCAGTGATCCCATTGAGGGGGTTCGATGCTTCCAAATTGGGGTTGCCGTCCCGGAAGCATACCGCAGCCAACGGCGCGCCAAGTGCACTGTTGGTGCCGCTATTACTGAGTTGCAACACGGACTCGCGAGAAACAAAGTCTCCACGTTTTACGTGGAGGCGGTCGTCGGGATTGACAACGAGGCATCCAAGCATGTCGCCGCGGCGACTATCTCGACTACGCCCGTCGAGGTGACAGACCAAGTCTCAGGGCTTCCCGCACTCCATTACGTTCGGAAGATCGGAGAGGTTGCTGCTGGCTGACCATCGAAGCCTTCGCCTAGAAGCTGAAGCAGCGAATACGCCACGCCGCGCGGTGGCAGAGCCTCTTCATCGAGATGCCGCTACTCTCATCACAGGCGCGGGCTCGATGATGCAGTCGATGATCTTCGACGGCGGGATGTCGCCGCGATAGAACCTCCATGTTCGCATCGCGCGTTGGATCATGATGTCATCAGGATCAGGCAGGTCGTCGATGCGGTGATGATTGGCGCGCAGCCATGGTCCGTACTGCTTCAGCTTGCGGTCGCTCGATGCGAGGCGAACCGTGAACCTCGCGAGCGGCTCCTCGCTGAAGGGTCTGAGCCATCGCTGGCTGCGGATCGGCGGTGTGTCTGGATGGCGCTGTAGTAACACCTCCAACTCGGCGTCGGTGATGGCTGAGGTCGGCGTGTCGCACAGGAAGACGGCGGGCGGGCCGAGGCCGATCATGCTCAGGCTGTCGCCGGTGTGGGTCGCCCGGAAACCCTCGCGCTTGATCGCTGCGACATTTTCAAGGATGGTGAAGTGATACAGGTTCGCGCGGCTGGCTCCTTCGCTGAGCGCAGAGATGCAGGCGAAATTTGTTGTCAGTTTGTCTGGGGTACTATGCTGGTCGGTACGAGTTGACCTGCCTTCTTCCCCTTGCGATTGGGACACTATCGGGACACTGAGCGGTCTGGATGTTGATATCGCTCAGCTTTTTCGGTTCTCTAAGGTCCCACAGAGGGGGTGCTTCGCGCTGCTGTCTTTGTCAGCACTGCAACGATCTGCAGCACCGCGTCGGGCAAGGGGTACCATCCTCCGTGGGTCGCCTGAGCCGAACCTCGGCCAAGGCTTTAATCCACGGTGGATGATCTTCCATCGGTGTTTTAAACCAAGGCCCGACTTGGAGAATGGGCCCGGACTAACAGTCAGGCGACCAGACGCAGCGCGGTTTCAGCATGCGCCGCTGGTGTAGGCTCGCCGATGATGCGTCGCAGCTCGGCTGCAACACCGTCCAGCACCGCACGCTTTTCCTTCATCCGCTTCGAGTGATTGTAGACCTTGCCGGTGACGCTGGGCACGATCTGCTCCTGTTTCCTGCTCGCGGCGTGATCGAGACACTTCGCGATCCATGCATCGTCAAAGCCGAGATCGCCCGCCAGTGTCGCCGCCGAGCGGCGCAGATCGTGCGGCGTGAACGGCCGCAGACCGAGCAGCGCGCAGATGCCCGGCGTTTTCACCTTGCCCTTGACCTTGGTGCCGCGCAGGGCCGTTGCCATGACCTTCCGGTTCATTGGCTGATCGCCAAGCGGACTGGCGAAAACGTATTGCTGCTCGTCGCTGATCAACGCTTCCCGAATGATCTCCACCGCCAGTTCGGAAAGCGGCTGCTGGATCACGCGGCGCTTCTTGACCCGCTTCAGCGGCACGTCAAAGCGCGGATTTTCGCCATCGAGATCGAACAGTTCATCGCGGTGCGCGGCCAGCAGTTCCCCCGAGCGCAGCATGGTGACCAGTTCGAATTTCAGCGCGAGACGGGTCTTGCGATCCCAAGGCAGGTCGTCCCGGTCGAGGCCGTGCCAGAAAATCCTGATCTCGTCCTCGGAGAGAACGCGCGTGCGCGGATGCTCCGGGTCGAGCTTCGGCAGGTTGACGCAGGGGCTGGCGGTTACATAGTCGCGGCCCGCTTCCGCCGCCCAGTTGAACAGGCCCGAGGCGGCGCGCCGCATGTGGCGGGCGTTGGCTACCGACGGAACGCCGAGTTTGCCTGCAACGAGATCGTTCGACAGCGTTGCAATGTCGTGCTTGGTGACTTCGCTGGCGATCTTCTTGCCGAGCCGCGGGCTGATAAAGCGCCGCAGGTGGCTGGCGACGTTGCCCCACGTTTCGATCCGGGGCCGCATTTCCCCATCCGGCTTGCGGACCGGCGTCTTCATCCACTCGATCCGCTCTTCGATGATCTCATCGACGGTCGTGCCCCGCTTGGCCTGCCGCACTTTCCGGTCGCGGAAGGTCTCGGCGAGTGCCGCAGCGCCCGTGCCCCGCAGGCCGTAGACCCGGCTGCGGGCGTCCTCGACGGCGAAGGTCGGACTGTAGACGCCAAGCCAGCCGGTGCGCTGCTTGCCGGTCTCTGGGTCGGTGAACTTGAACGAGAAGGTCGCCGCGCCAGCGGTGGTGATGCTGACGTAAAGGCCGGGGCATTTGCGGTCGTAGATTTTGACCCGCTCAGTGACCCGCTTCTCGCACATGCGGTCGGTGAGGATGACGCTGCCGCTGCGACCGCGTTTGCCAGCGGGTTCGCTGGTGATAGTCTCTGTCATGGTTTCAGGCTCCGTGAGGGTTTGGGACCACGGGCTCGGCCTTGGGCCTCTCAGTCCTTGGAGGGTCGAGAGAGGCTTAGGGCCGGGCCCTGCTTTTGGCGAAACGCGCTGAAACGCCTCGGATCAGGCTAGTCGAAAAGCGCTTGTTTTAAAGGGTTTTCTTAGTTTCGGCGTGTTTCACCGAATACCAAAATATAGACGTGTGGTCCTGACGCCCCGACGCTGGCGTCAAGTTCCTGGGAAGCAAGCTTCTCAGGGGCGACGGTGGCAAGAAAGCCCGGTCACCGGGGAGAGCGCGAAGGAAACCGTTAAAACCATTGCGCAGGGAAGGCCGGATTGCCTCCGCTGAACCTGTATGCTCGTGTGCGCATTTCATTGTGCATCTTGCACACGAGACCGCGGGTGCAGCGCGCACCCGGCTTTCCCTGCGCCCTCTGTCTATCGGGAGGGCGAAAAGTTACGCAAGACTCGGGCAGTTCATGCCGCGAGATCGAACGCGCATATCTGCCGGCTGTTTGAAAATTGAATCGGTGCTTCCCCCTTGACATTGGTACCGCATAGTACCAATTCTTCTCGGAAGGTGGTACCATATGGTACCTCCGTGTGCTCGACAATAACCGGGAATTCCAACCAGGGAGACGTTTCATGTCGCCGCAACTCTACTTTTTCGCGAGCATCGCATTCAGCCTCGTCGCGTGGGGGATGGTCGCCTTCAGCTACATCTGGCCGGCATTACGGCACCGGCCACGGGCCGACGCGTTGCGGCCTCTGCTCATCCTGCACAGCTTCCGCTTCATGGGATTGGCGTTCCTGGTCCCCGGCGTCGTGTCGCCCGACCTGCCGGCCTCCTTCGCGCAAGCTGCGGCCTTTGGGGACATCATCGCGGCGATGTCAGCGCTGCTTGCGCTGCTGTTGCTGCCGCGTGGGGCCGGCGTTGTCGCCGCATGGATTTTCAATCTCTGGGGTTCGGCGGATATCCTGAACGCCTTCTACCAGGCCAATCATGCCGGACTGCTGGCGGGGCAGTTGGGAGCCGCCTACTTCATCCCGACATTTGTCGTGCCGCTATTGCTGATCACCCACGGATTGGCTTTCCGGATTCTTCTGCAGCATCAAAATGAGTCCGCCATGCGGGAAAGCCGGCAGCCCGCATGAGCCGCTTCGACTATTTGCGTGTGGTGTCGGCGGCAGCCGCCGCAGGGCCTCGCTTCGGCCGGCGGACGGCGCGCACCTTGCCGCTGCTTCCGCCGCCGCAGAAAAACCGGTCGCCGCCATCGGACTCGAGCCCGGACACGGCGACCCCGGGCGGCATCTCGAGCCGCTCCAGCACCTCGCCCGTTTGCGGATCGATGTGCCTTACATCGCTCTCGTCGCCTTCCCAGGTGCCGTGCCAGAGTTCGCCGTCGACCCAGGTGACTCCCGTGACGAAGCGGCTGGACTCGATGGTGCGAAGGATTGCGCCGGTTTCGGGATCGACCTGATGGATCTTCCGTTCGCGGTATTGCCCCACCCAGAGCGTCCCTTCGGCCCAGGCCATGCCGGAATCGCCGCCGCCGCCGGGGGCGGGGATGGTGGCGAGCACACGGCCCGACTTCGGATCGATCTTCTGGATGCGGTCCTCGGCGATCTGGAACAGGTGCTCCCCGTCGAAGGCGGTGCCGGCGTGCGCGGCGACCTCGATCGAGCGCAGCGTCTTGCCATCGGCGGGATCGAAGGCGTTCAGCCTGTCGCCGGCTGCAATCCACACCTGCTGGCCGTCATAGGTGACGCCACCGACACGCTCGACCCCCGGAAAGGGTCCATACTCCCTGACGATTTCGGCCGATGATCGCTTCATGCATCCATCCTCTCACTTGCTGCATGCTCCAACCTAGTCGCTCGGCAGCGGACCGGGGAGTAACAAGATTGTCGGGAATCCCGGCACCAGCGGGGTCATCCAGCGGCGCGCGCGGCCGCGGCCGAACCACTGCACCTTGCCCGCCGCTCCCAGCTCCTCGAGCGCCCGCTGCACGGTGCGGGGGCTGGCGCCAAGCGCAATCGCCAGCGCCGAGCTCGACCACGACTCACCGTCGGCAAGGAAGGCGAGCACCTCCGCATGCGGCTCCTCGACGGGCGGCGCCAGCACGGCGATTTCGCGGGCGCGGCGCGGCGCCAGCGCAAAGCCCTGGCTGGTGGCGCTGACGTCGGCCAGATGTCGTAACTCGGCGCGAAGCCTGCCGATTTCGACCCGCAACCGCGCGCGATGCGATTCATCGGCGTGCTTCGCCCGGAAGGCGCGGGCGACCAGCGTGTTGCGAGGCACGTCGCCGGGCCACGCTTCGGCGAGCGCGCGTACGAGCGCGAACAAGACCGGGCGCGTCGCGAGCGAGACCACCGTATCGGCGTCGCGCACGACATAACGGCAGGCGTCGATCACCAGCGCCTTCGAGGTCAGCAGCGCCTCGACCTCCTCGAGCAGGAGCAACCTCTCCTCGCCACGCGCTATCAGGCGCGCCGCTGGCGTGTCGAGGGCGAGGGCGGCGGTTTCGACCTCCGCCGTCAGCGCGGGGATATTGGCATCGCGCGCGGCGTGCCTGGCGAAGGCCAGCGCAGTGCGCGCGGCCCTGGTCCGCAGGCGCCGCATCGCGATGCCTGCAACGACCAGTTCGTGGGCGGCGCGGAACGCGGGCGGGAAGGAGGCGGGGTCGTGATCGGCGAGCGCGCGCTCGGCCTCGTCGAGACGGCCGATCAGCAGCAACCGCCGGACGCCGAGATTGCGCGCATGCGCGGCGTTGACGCGGTCGCCATGCGCCTCCAGCGTCGCCCGCGCGGCGTCGAGCGCCTTCGCGGGCCAGCCGAGATCGCGCGAGACCAGCGCGATCTCGGCCTCGGCGACCACGCATCGCGCCCGCGCCACGGCCTCCTTCGGGCCGAACACGCGCGCCGCGCTTTTCAGCAGCGCCTTGGCCCGGACAAAATCCCCGAGCTGCGCCATCGCGATGCCGCGCAGCGCCAGTGCGGGCGCGTCGTCGCGCAGCGCGACCCGCTTCAGCGCGCCGAGCGGGTCACCCGCTGCGAGTGCGCGGCCTGCGGCCGTGATCAGCGAGTCCATTTGAATCCCGCCACACTTGTCACTCTCACTCCCCGATATCCGGTCCTAATCTATCACACGACGACAAACCAGTGCGTTAGCGAGAAGGCCATAGTCATGGTTGACTGGACGATCCTCTCCCCAACATTTCTCACAGCCATGGTCGAGTGGGCTGGAGCCGTTGTGACTGTGCTTGCCGTCGGCCCAGCCCACTCGACAAAGCAACGCAACGGAGAACAACGATGACGAAACACAGGACTGGAACACGTCAAGAGTGGCTGGCGGCCCGGCTGGAACTGCTCGAGGCCGAGAAGGCGCTGACGCGGCAGGGCGACGAAGTGGCCCAGCGGCGGCAGGAACTGCCCTGGGTTCGCATCGACAAGGACTATGTTTTCGACACCGACCGGGGAAAGCAGTCGCTGCCCGATTTGTTCGCGGGCCGCTCGCAGCTCCTCGTCTACCACTTCATGTTCGGGCCCGACTACAAGGCGGGCTGTCCGTCCTGCTCGGCGATCGCGGACGGGTTCGACGGCGTGGTCGTCCACCTCGCCAACCACGACGTCATGCTGTCGGCGGTATCGCGGGCGCCGCTTGCAAAACTGCAGGCCTACAAGCAGCGGATGGGGTGGAAATTTCCCTGGGCGTCGTCGTTCGGCAACGACTTCAACTTCGACTTCAACATCGCGTTCACCGAGCAGCAACAGCGCGATGGCACGATCGAGTACAACTACCGGCGCGGCGGCCACGCGATGGACGCGACACAGATCCCGGAGCCCGTCGCCCAGTTCGCGGCCACCTGCGGAACCGACGGGCTCACCTATGTGCGCGATCGGCCGGGCCTGAGCGCGTTCGTGCGCGAGGACGGCGTCGTCTATCACACCTATTCGAGCTATGCGCGCGGCGTGGACGGCATCTGGGGCATGTACCAATGGCTCGACCGCGCGCCCAAGGGGCGCAACGAGACCGGCGTGTGGTGGCGCCGCCATGATGAGTACGACAAGCGCTGAGCCGTGACGGGAGTGGGGCGGGTGGCACGACCGGCGTTGAAGCCCCGGGGAAGTCATAGCGGGTTATTGCTGGAGAGAAACATGAGCGAAGCTCATTCGAGCGGATGCGCCCGCGATACGATCCCCCATGAACGCGGTCAAGCGGCCGCCCGCGGCCCAGCCGACTGGCTGTCCCTCGCGGCCGCGCCGACATTCGCGATCATGGCGCTGTTGACGGGCATTCTTGGCGGCGGACCGGGAGATATGCTCTGCTCGGCTGCGCCGGATACGTCACCGCTGAGCGGAATGGTCCCGATGTACGTGCTGATGAGTGCCTTCCATTCGGCGCCCTGGCTGAAGCTGATCTTCGGCGGGCGAAGCGGCCCCGGGTAGCGCAGATCAGGGCTGACGCGACGAGAGCCAGGATGGATTGGCGCAACCACACCGAAGTTGTAGACATCCTGTGGAGCATAACCAAAACAGGAGCCCAGATGGCACGCGTGCGCTGTATCACCGAGATGGGCATGGGCGTTGATGTTCACGGAAAAGACGCCACCAAGGCGGCGAAGCGCGCGGTATCCGACGCCATCCGCCACAGTAGCCTCGGCTTCTTCCGGATGCTGGGCAAGACGGCGAAGGACATGTTCGTCGATGTCACCATCGCCGTGCCGGACCCCGGCGCGGTCGACACCGCGGCGGTCGCGAAGGAATTGCCTTACGGAACGGTGACCGTCGCCGCGGTCAAGGGCGGACTCGAAATTCCGGCCGAGCAGGGCACCGATTCCATCCTCATCGCCAATGCCGCCGTGATCGTGAGCCTGGACGATGGGACGTAGGATGGATCGCAAGCTCCGCGTCAGTGAGGCCAGGTTTGGCTTGGCCTTTATCATCCATCGATGGTGCCGGCCCTTGTCACGTCAGGCGATCCCCGTACATTCGCTACGCGACAGAGTTGCAGCAAAGAGCGAATCGTGATGCCCGACCTTTCCGCCTTTCCGATCACCGCGCGGTGGCCGGCAAAATATCCGAACCGCCTTCAGCTCTATTCGCTGCCGACGCCAAACGGCGTCAAGGTATCGATCGCGCTGGAGGAGATCGGGCTGCCTTACGAAGTGCATCTGGTCGACTTCAACAAAGACGACCAGAAGACGGCGGAATTCCTGTCGCTGAACCCTAACGGCAAAATCCCCGCCATCCTCGATCCGGACGGACCGGGCGGCAAGCCGCTCGGGTTGTTCGAATCCGGTGCGATCCTGGAATATCTCGCTGAGAAAACCGGAAAGCTGCTGCCTGCGGATGCGGCCCGCCGATATGGAACCATCCAATGGGTGCACTTCCAGATGGGTGGGATCGGACCGATGTTTGGTCAGGTCGGCTACTTCCACAAATTCGCCGGCAAAGAGATCGCCGACAAACGGCCGCTTGAGCGCTATGTCGCCGAATCCAGGCGTTTGCTTGCAGTGATGGAGCAGCACCTCGCTAGACGGCAGTGGTTCATGGATGACGACTTCACGATTGCCGATATTTCGATGCTCGGCTGGGTACGCAATTTGATCGGCTTTTACGGCGCGCGCGAACTCGTCGGGTTCGACGGCTTCAAGAGCGTCTCGGCCTGGCTCGATCGCGGCCTTGCGCGCCCTGCCGTGCAACGCGGGCTTGAAATCCCGAAGCGGCCGTGAACGGCAATGGATCTGCAGAAGGCACAGCGCCCCATGCCTGCTTCCGGCATCTCGATGCATCCGCTTGATCATCCCGTCTGGCACGCGCTGACCACGCGGCAGGCCGCGCTGGCCGAAGGCGGCGCGCTGGCGCGGCGCTACCCCTCCGACATCGCGCCGTTCGCGGACATGCCGGAGATATCAGCGCAAAATTTCGCGGCGCTCGCCGCACTGATGTCGCCATCCGATTTTGTCGTGCTGTTCACGCCGGATCCGGTGACCGTTCCGGCGGAGTTCAAAACCCTGCTCGCCAAGACCGGCGAGCAAATGATAGGGATGCCCGCCGAAACCTCAGGCCGCGCCGCCGACATCGTCACGCTCGGCGCCGATGACGTTCCGGCGATGATGGAGCTGACAAAACTCACCAATCCCGGTCCGTTCGCCGCGCGCACCCGCGAATTGGGGACGTTTCTCGGCGTCAAGGTCGGCGGCAGGCTGGTGGCGATGGCGGGCGAACGCATGAAGCCGGCCAATTTCACCGA
Organism: Bradyrhizobium erythrophlei; assembly: GCF_900129505.1. Classification (NCBI taxonomy): domain Bacteria; kingdom Pseudomonadati; phylum Pseudomonadota; class Alphaproteobacteria; order Hyphomicrobiales; family Nitrobacteraceae; genus Bradyrhizobium; species Bradyrhizobium erythrophlei. The sequence continues at coordinate 6,153,490 of NZ_LT670818.1, forward strand.
GATCACGGCGGTCTGCGTCCACCCCGACCATCGCGGCCGCGGTTACGCGCAGATGCTGCTCGGGGCCGTCGCGCGGCAGATTTCGGCGCGCGGCGAAATTCCGTTCCTGCATGTGTTTTCCGATAATGACAGCGCGATTGCGCTGTATCGGCGGCAGGGAATGGAAATCCGGCGCCGCCTGTACGTGACCGTGTTGGGGAGGGCTGATTGAACCGTACGGTTGCCAGCCAGGTCGAGCGAAGCACGAAGCAGAGGTCATCGGCGGCTCGACAAAATGACCGGTGGGAAACCGGATGACAATCTCCAGCGAATCATTTTCGATAGTTGGCGCGGCGCCCACGGATGCACGAATACGTGTGCTTGCCGAAGCTAGGACCGGCGAACATGCCTCAGGCATTTCAAGCGTCGTTGGAGCTTCGCGGCGGGGAGACGCATGTGCTCAGCCGCACCGATGTTCTCAACCGCTATCGGCGCTACAGCGATCTTCGCAAGTCGATCCAGACCGCGGTACTAGATATCATTCCGCATTCGAGGTTTCTTGCCCACGCGAAGCGGATCGGTCTGTCGGACGGCAAGGTTCTTTTTACCGACGATTTTGTCGAACTGACGCTTGCCTTCGATCTCGCGGTTTATACAGCCGAGCCGGGGCGGACGCGCGCCATCGACCGCATGGCCAGAAACCGGCTGACGGCCTCCGCGCCGGAGGAGGCGCTTGTTCTGCGGGGCTTGCAGGCGGCGCGGTTCTCCGTCTTCCGCGTGATCGGTTGCTGCGAGCCGGCCGGCATTCTGTTCGAGGATCTGATGCGCGGCGGCGCCGCAACTATTCTCGATGAGGGGTTGGAACTATCGGCAAAGGACGGCGAGGTTTTCGCGATGAGGGTTGCTCCCATTGAGGAGTTTGCGATCACCTGCGGCGCCGTCGTGCCACTCGACATGGGGACGTCTGACGAGATCATCTTGTTTCTTACTGATGGCGTGCCCAATCCCGAACTCTCCGCCTTGGCCGATGACCGGCGTTTTGCAGCCTCCCTCTACCGACTTGCGATCGAGCTCGGCCTGATGGATTTTGTTGCCTATCGATAGGGTACGTGGATATTCGGTGTCTGGGATGTACCAACTGAATATCAGGGCTGCTGGCGCTTTCGCGGGCGGCCCACGTTCGGCCATCGGCTGTTGGCCGCAAATTCATGTGAGGATAGGCTTTGCCAATTACGATCTACGGCATCAAGAATTGCGACACCATGAAGAAGGCGCGCGCCTGGCTCGACGGCCACGGCGTGCCCTACAGTTTTCATGACTACAAGAGTGAAGGCATCGCCAAGGACAAGCTGAAAGTCTGGAGCGATGAGGTCGGCTGGGAGACCCTGCTCAATCGCGCCGGCACCACCTTCCGCAAATTGCCCGACGGTGACAAGGAGGGCCTCAACGAGCGCAAGGCGCTCGCCTTGATGCTGGCGCAGCCCTCGATGATCAAGCGGCCGGTGCTCGAATTCGGTGGCAAATTGCTGGTCGGTTTCAAGCCGGAAATCTATGAGAAGGAAGTCAAGCCTTCGGGCGCGACGCGGAAACGCTAGAGTGTTTTCGAGCGAAGTGGAGACCAGGTCACGCCAAGACAACGCGTCAAATCAGGAATCTAGAGCTTCCGTTTCGATTCCATCGAAACGGAAAGGGCTCTACTCCAGTTCGACGATATCTTCCGCCGCGCGGATGTGGGTGGAACCGCGAACGATGTCCTGATCGATGATCGCCCTCAGGATGATTTCCGGCACGGCCCGGGGCCGGATTCCCATCAGGTTGCTGACCTTGAAATGGCCCTCGATGCTGATGGCCTTGTAGGATCCGACGATCTGCTCGACGCTGTCGGCACTGCCGAACGGCAGCAGCAGGCGTTCATATTGCACGTCCTTGCCGTCGGGGTCCTGCACCATGGAAATCGAATAGGTCGGCCGCTTGCAGGCAAGACAGGTGCGATACAAGGTGACCACGCGCTCGTAGCGCTCAGGCCCGATCGCGTCGTCGAGGTAGCGGTTGGTCCGCCGCACGGGATCGATGTGCTCGTTGCCATAGGCCTTGGTCAGCGTCGCGCCCTCCTGGGTGATCACGAAGCGCGCGCCGTCGCCACTGCCTTCGACGTCGAATCTCATCATGTCCGGAAGCTCGTCGGCGATGCATTCGGGCTGGTAATCGGCCACACGGGGCAGCGGGTGTGGCCTGACCAACGCACGCAGCCAGGTGTTGAGCAGATCGCGTTGCCGGATCGATCTGACAACCGAGGGATTGGCGCTTTCGAATTGCATTCCAGCGTCAGCCGAATTCGATCAGGTCGCCGGACGGAATGCGGCCGGGGGCGCGGTGGAACAGGTCGCGGTCGATCACGGTGCGGAGTTTCGGCGTCGGCAGCGCGTCGTTGCCTCGCATCAGGTTCCTGATCTCGAAACCGCCGTCTTCGGAAATGGTCTTCAGCGAGGCGATCATGTGGCTGACGCCTTCGCCGTCCGAGAACGGCAGCAGCAGCCGCTCATAGGCGACGATCCGTCCATAGAGGTCGTCGATGTTGGAGATGGTGTAGACGGGCAAAGCGCGCTCGATGCACTTGTAGTAGACCGGCATCACCACGGGCACGAGTCTGGCGCCGAGATATTCATCGAGAAATTTACCCTTGCCGGTGTGGCCGTAGGCATTCGACATCCGCGTGCCGTCGCTCTGGATCGTCAGGCGCGGGGGCAACACGGCGGCATCGACGGTATAATAGACCAGGTCGGGCAACTCGTCGGCGAGACGCGCAGGCAGGTATTCCTCAGGGCGAGGCAATTTCTGCTCGCGGCAGTAGAGCCGCAGCCAGGTGTTCAACAGGTCACGCTGCTTGATCGATTTGACGACCGACGGGTTGGCGCTCTCGAAATCCACCGCTGCGATCCGTTTTCAATACTGCAATAAATCAAACGCCGAACCATCGGCCGGATCGGCAAATATTCTATGAACCGGTAAGATTGCATCTAAACACCGTTAATGGCGGCTTTCCGTCCCCCGGTGCGAAGGGCTGCCGAAAACCTCGCGCAACTACTCAAAAATGCACCCCAAGCAATTGGACTTAGGGCTATTCCGCAGGGGCCGCTCGGCCCGCCGAATGCCCAGCTTTCCACCTTGCGCAAGGCAGCCCGTTGACGGCATATTCCGGCCCGGAGGGGCAGGTCCGGGGGCGCAGTCCAAGCTGCGTCTGAAAGAGAACCTGCCGGTCAGGAAAAATTAGCCATGCGCGGGGGCTTCGCGACAGGGTTGATGGGGGAAATTTGATTGGCTGACGAGTTCATTCTCGAGACCCGCGGATTGACCAAGGAATTCGCGGGGTTTTTCGCTGTTCGCGATGTCGATCTTCGGGTCCGCCGCGGCAGCATTCACGCGCTGATCGGTCCGAACGGGGCCGGCAAGACCACGTGCTTCAACCTGTTGACCAAGTTCCTGACGCCCTCGGCCGGCCAGATCCTGTACAAGGGACAGGACATCTCGGCGACGGCGCCGGCCGACGTGGCGCGCCTTGGCCTGGTGCGCTCATTCCAGATTTCGGCGGTGTTTCCGCATCTGACCGCGCTCGAAAATGTCAGGGTCGCGCTGCAGCGCCAGCACGGGCATTCGTTCGATTTCTGGCGTTCCAAATCGGTGCTCGACCGCTTCAACGGCCGCGCCCTCGAGCTGCTCGACGATGTCGGCTTGAGCGAGTTCGCCAAGACACCGGCGGTCGAAATGCCCTATGGCCGCAAGCGCGCGCTTGAAATCGCGACCACGCTGGCGCTCGACCCGGAAATGATGCTGCTCGACGAGCCGATGGCCGGGATGGGGCACGAGGACATCGACAAGATCGCCGCCCTGATCAAGCGCATCTCGGCCAAATACACCATCCTGATGGTCGAACATAATCTCAACGTCGTGGCCAACCTGTCCGACATCATCACCGTATTGACGCGCGGCCAGGTGCTGGCGGAAGGCAATTATACCGAGTTGACCAAGGACGAGCGCGTCAAGGAAGCCTATCTGGGAGCGGGGCATGGCTGATTTGAAAATGGCCGGCGCCGCGACAATACCGACACCGGCGTCAGGCGCTGCGCCGGTGCTGGCGGTGCAGGACCTGCAGGCCTGGTACGGCGAGTCCCACATCCTTCACGGCGTCAACTTCAACGTGAATGCCGGCGAGGTCGTCACCTTGCTCGGCCGCAACGGCGCCGGCAAGACTACCACGCTGAAGTCGGTAATGGGGATCATCGGCAAGCGCACCGGCTCGGTCCGTTTCGACGGCCAGGAGATCATCCGCGCGTCTTCAGACCGGATCGCGCGCATGGGCATCGCGTTTTGCCCGGAGGAGCGGGGGATTTTCGCCAGCCTCGACGTCCGCGAAAACCTGCTGTTGCCGCCGATCGTGCGCCCCGGCGGCCTGTCGCTGGACCAGATCTTCGATCTCTTCCCCAATCTCAAGGAGCGGCTCAACAGCCAGGGCACCAAATTGTCCGGCGGCGAGCAGCAGATGCTGGCGATTGCGCGAATCCTGCGGACAGGCGCGCGGTTCCTGATGCTGGACGAGCCGACCGAGGGGCTGGCGCCGGTCATCATCCAGCAGATCGGCCACACCATCGCGCGGCTCAAGAAGGAAGGTTTTACGATTCTTCTGGTCGAGCAGAATTTCCGCTTCGCGGCCACCGTGGCCGACCGCTACTACATCGTCGAGCATGGCAAGGTGATCGACGGCTTCGCCAACGCCGATCTGCAGGCCAATATGGACAAACTGCACACCTATCTCGGCGTCTGAAGCCGCAGGAACAGTTCGTTACGAAAGATCCGATCGATGCAAGCTCTCTACGCACAGCTCTTGGTGGGACTGATCAACGGCTCGTTTTACGCGCTGCTCAGTCTCGGGCTCGCCGTGATCTTCGGCATGCTCAACATCATCAATTTCGCCCATGGCGCGGTCTACATGATGGGCGCCTTCGTTGCCTATTTCCTGTTGAACGTAGCGGGCATCGGCTATTGGCCGGCGCTGATCATCGCGCCCATCGTGGTCGGCATCTTCGGCATGATCCTGGAGCGGACCATGCTGCAATGGCTTGCCGGCCTCGATCATCTCTACGGACTGTTGCTCACCTTCGGGCTGGCGCTGATCATTCAGGGCGTATTCCAGAATTACTTCGGCTCGTCCGGTTTGCCTTATTCGATCCCGGACGAACTGAAGGGCGGCATGAATCTCGGCTTCATGTACCTGCCGATCTATCGTGGCTGGGTGGTGATCTTTTCGCTGATCGTCTGTATTGGAACCTGGTATCTGATCGAACGCACCCGGCTCGGAGCCTATCTGCGCGCGGCGACCGAAAACCCGACCCTGGTCCGCGCCTTCGGCATCAACGTGCCGCGCATGATCACCCTGACCTACGGGCTTGGCGTCGGTCTTGCCGCGCTGGCCGGGGTGCTGTCGGCGCCGATCAACCAGGTGCGGCCGCTGATGGGTGAAAATGTCATCATCGTGGTGTTCGCGGTGGTGGTGATCGGCGGCATGGGTTCGATCATGGGATCGATCATCACCGGCTTTGCGCTCGGGGTGATCGAGGGTTTGACGAAATACTTTTATCCGGAGGCTTCCAACACCGTGGTGTTTGTTCTCATGGTGCTGGTGCTGCTGGTGAAGCCTACAGGATTGACAGGACGGGCGGCCTAACATGACGGCGATGACCGACGATTCGATTCCGGTGACCCCACGCGCCATCCACGACGAGATGATCGCGTTCGGTATCATGGCCGCGCTGCTGCTGATAGTGCCGTTGACCGGCATCTATCCATTCTTCGTCATGCAGGCGCTGTGCTTTGCGCTGCTCGCCTGCGCTTTCAACCTCCTGATCGGTTACGGCGGTTTGCTGTCATTCGGCCACGCGATGTTCCTGGGCACAGCCGGTTATTGCACGGCGCACGCGCTGAAAGTGTGGGGGCTGTCGCCCGAACTCGGAATCCTGGTCGGCACCGCCGGCGCCGCGGCGCTGGCCGTGATCACCGGCCTTATAGCAATTCGCCGCCAGGGCATCTATTTCGCGATGATCACGCTGGCGCTGTCGCAGCTTCTGTACTTCATCTACCTGCAGGCGCCGTTTACCCACGGCGAAGACGGCATTCAGGGCATCCCGCAGGGCCGCCTGTTCGGGATTTTCAATCTCTCCAACCCGACCATCCTCTATTACGTCATCCTCGCCGGCTTCCTGTTCGGTTTTCTGGTGATTTTCCGCACCATCAACTCTCCGTTCGGCGAGGTGCTGAAGGCGATACGCGAGAACGAGCCGCGCGCGATATCGCTCGGCTACAAGACGGATCAGTACAAGCTGCTCGCCTTTATCCTGTCGGGAACGCTGGCAGGATTGGCCGGCGCGCTGAAGGTGTTTGTCGCGCAAAATGCGTCGCTGACGGACGTCGAAGTGGGCATGTCAGGGCAAATCGTGCTGATGACGCTGGTCGGCGGTCTCGGCACCGTGTTTGGCCCGGTGGTTGGCGCTTTCATTATTGTCGCCATGCAACAATACCTGTCCGGTCTCGGGCAATGGGTGACGGTGATCCAGGGCACGGTGTTCGTGGTCTGCGTGCTGACGTTCCGCCGCGGCATCATCGGCGAGATCGCGCATTATTTCCGCCGATCGCTCTGAGAGAGCCGGTTTTCGGAACATTTTCGGCCTATAAAGCGGTGGATGACCGGGTTCCATGACACGGCTGGCTACCCGCTTGGCCGGCAAAATGTTCTATGACAGTTATGTGAAAGGCCGGGCTTGCCCGGCCTTTTCCATCAATTTGGGACATCTTCCGATGCTGCGTTGGTTTCGCGCGTTTCTACCCAGAGAGGAGCGGTTTTTCGAGCTGTTCGCCCGGCACTCCCAGACCTGCGTGCAGGGCGCGCTCGCCTTGCAGGGCATGTTGCGCGGTGGCGCGGAAACCCCGGTCTACTGCCAGCGCGTCAACCAGTTCGAAAACGACGCCGACAACATCACCCGCGAGGTACTGACCGCGGTGCGCCGCACCTTCATCACCCCGTTCGACCGCGGCGACATCAAGAACCTGATCACCGCGATGGATGATGCCATCGACCAGATGCAGCAGACCGCCAAGGCCGTGATCCTGTTCGAGGTTCGCACCTTCGAGCCGCCGATGCGCGAAATGGGGACGCTGCTCGTGGAATGCGCCAATCTGGTCGACCGCGCGCTGCCGCTGCTGCAGTCGATCGGCGACAATGTCGCTATGCTGACAGCGATCACCGAGGAACTGACCAAGCTCGAAGGCAGGGTCGACGATCTCCACGACATCGGGCTGAAGGAACTGTTCCTCAAGCACCGTAATGCCAACACCATGGATTTCATCGTCGGCGCCGAGATCTACGACCATCTCGAGAAAGTCGCCGACCGTTTCGACGACGTCGCCAATGAGATCAACAGCATCGTGATCGAACAGGTATAGGGCAGGGCCATCAATTGGACGCCGCGATTGGTCTTCCTATCCTGGTCGGATTGATTGCGGTCGCGCTGCTGTTCGACTTCCTCAACGGATTGCACGACGCCGCCAACTCGATCGCGACCATCGTCTCCACCCGGGTACTGCGGCCGCATTACGCGGTGTTCTGGGCGGCGTTCTTCAATTTCGTCGCCTTCACGGTGTTCGGGCTCAACGTCGCCCGCACCATCGGCACCGGCATCGTCGAACCCAGCGTGATCGACACGCAGGTGATTTTTGCGGCTCTCATCGGCGCTATCGTCTGGAACCTGATCACGTGGGCGCTGGGTATCCCGTCCTCCAGTTCGCACGCCTTGATCGGAGGACTGGTCGGCGGCGGCATGGCCAAGGCCGGACTTTCGGCGGCGGTCTGGAGCGGGCTTTCCAAGACCCTGGTCGCAATCGTGCTGTCGCCGGTGGTGGGATTCCTGCTGGCGATGGTGCTGGTCGCGATCGTGTCCTGGGCCTCGGTGCGCTCCACGCCGTTCGCGGTCGACCGCGCCTTCCGCATCCTGCAATTCGCCTCGGCGTCGCTGTATTCGCTCGGCCATGGCGGCAACGACGCGCAGAAGACCATGGGCATTATCGCGGTGCTGCTGTATTCGCAGGGCCAGCTTGGCACCGAGTTCCTCGTCCCCTTCTGGGTCGTGCTGGCGTGCCAGGCGGCGATGGCGCTGGGCACCCTGATGGGCGGCTGGCGGATCGTCCGCACCATGGGCCTGCGGATTACCAAGCTGACGCCGATGCAGGGATTTTGCGCCGAGACCGGCGGAGCCGCGACCTTGTTCATGGCGACTTTTCTCGGCGTTCCCGTCTCGACCACCCATACCATCACCGGCGCCATCGTCGGCGTCGGCGCGGCGCGGCGGGTCTCGGCGGTGCGCTGGAACGTGGCAAGTTCGATCGTCTATGCCTGGATCATCACCATTCCGGCTTCCGCCGGCGTCGCCGCGCTGGCGTATTGGGGGGTGAAGCTGCTGCATTTCCACTGATTGGAACCTGGCCGCGCAATCCCTATATGGAAGCTGCGGATTCCCTTGATCCAACCCGGTTTCCCTGCCAAACGCTCGATTCATGTCCGACCTCGCCATTGCCGCCGCCGAATCGCCGTCCCGCACGCCGCTTGCCGCCGAAGTCGCGCGGCGGCGGACCTTTGCCATCATCTCCCATCCCGACGCCGGCAAGACCACGCTGACCGAAAAACTGCTGCTGTTCGGCGGCGCCATCAATCTCGCGGGCCAAGTCAAGGCCAAGGGCGAGCGGCGCAACACCCGTTCCGACTGGATGAAGATCGAACGCGAGCGCGGCATCTCCGTCGTCACCTCGGTCATGACCTTCGAGTTCGAAGGGCTGGTGTTCAACCTCCTGGACACGCCGGGCCACGAGGACTTTTCAGAAGACACCTACCGCACGCTGACCGCGGTCGATTCCGCCGTCATGGTGATCGACGCCGCCAAGGGCATCGAGGCGCGGACGCGAAAGCTGTTCGAGGTCTGCCGCCTGCGCGACATTCCCATCATCACCTTCATCAACAAGATGGACCGCGAGAGCCGCGACACCTTCGATCTGCTCGATGAAATCGAAAAGACGCTGGCGCTCGACACCACCCCGATGACCTGGCCGGTCGGCCGCGGCCGAGATTTCCTCGGCACCTACGATCTCGCCACCGGCGGCGTGCGGCTGCTGGAAGGCGGCGGCGCCAAGACCGGCGCGGCGCTCAAGATCGACATCGCCGATCTCGCCGGCCGCAACGCCAATCTCGACGTCGGCGAGATCAGGGAAGAACTCGCGCTGGTGTCGGAAGCCTGCAAGCCGTTCGAGCTCGAGGCGTTCCGCGAAGGCCATCTGACCCCGGTCTATTTCGGCAGCGCGCTGCGCAATTTCGGCGTCGGCGATCTGCTGGAGGGGTTGGGGCGTTTCGCGCCGGAGCCGCGCGCGCAGGAAAGCAATTTGCGCAAGGTCGAGGCGTCGGAGCCGCGCATGAGCGCCTTCGTCTTCAAGATACAGGCCAATATGGATCCGAACCATCGCGACCGCATCGCCTTTGCGCGGCTGTGCTCGGGCAAACTCACGCGAGGCATGAAGGCAAAGCTGGTGCGCACCGGCAAGAACATGTCGCTGTCCAGTCCGCAATTCTTCTTCGCCCAGGATCGCGCGCTGGCGGATGAGGCCTTTGCCGGCGATGTCGTCGGCATTCCCAACCACGGTACGCTGCGGATCGGCGATACGCTCACCGAAGGCGAGGACCTCACCTTCGTCGGCGTTCCCTCGTTCGCGCCGGAAATCGTCCGCCGCGTCCGCCTGACCGACGCGATGAAGGCCAAGAAGTTGAAAGAGGCCTTGCAGCAGATGTCGGAAGAGGGCGTCGTGCAGGTGTTCCGTCCGCGCGACGGCGCCCCGGCGCTGGTCGGCGTGGTCGGCCCGCTGCAGCTCGATGTGCTGAAGGCGCGGCTCGATGCCGAATATTCGCTGCCGGTGGAATTCGAGGTCTCCGAATTCCAGCTGGCGCGCTGGATCTCGTGCGACGACCGCAAGAAGCTGGAGGCCTTCATCGCCGCCAACGGCTCCGGTGTCGCCGACGATGTCGACGGCGATCCGGTATTCCTGGCCAAGAACGAATTTTACTTGGGCTACACCAAGGAACGCGCCGAAGGCATCGTCTTCTCCAGCGTCAAGGACGTGAAGAAGAAGGCGTGAGGGGCAAGGCGCACGGCGCCCGCGCCGCAAGCCGCTTGCATCGCTTGTCGTCCCCGCGAAGGCGGGGACCCAGTACGCCGCGGCCTCTCGTTTCCATCAGTGACGCCGCGGAATACTGGGTCGCCCGGTCAAGCCGGGCGATGACACCGATAGCTGTGGCGATGCGCCTGCAGAATTGTCGGCTATGAACGCAGGGTTGTGAACGGCGCCGGCCTTGATCCCGCCCGCAAAGCACATCATTTCGGTGACGCACCCGGGTTGAACTGCTTCGAGGAGCCTGCGTCATGGTTCGGCGCGTCGTTATTTGCCTGATGATAGCGTTTGCCGGAATGATCGTTGCCGGCAGCGCCGACGCGCGGCCGCGCCACATCGATGCCACGCCGTTTGCGCACGCGCCCTGCAGCGTCTTGAGCGGCCGGCCCTGCACGCCCTACACCTGCAGCGTGTTCAACCGCGGCCCCTGCATTCCCGAAATCGATTATCCCTATGGCGAAAATCTTCAGCTCACGGTCCAAACCGTGCCGCCGCAGGACGATAAGGCGCAATACCAAAAACCCGACCATGATCTCGACACCATCGGCGACCTCTTTGCGGCGCTGCGCTCCTGCTGGTCGCCGCCGCCGGCCGATTCAGCCCGCGAGAACATGCAGATGACGGTGCGCTTCAGTTTTAACCGGTCGGGGGCGATGATCGGCGCTCCGCGCATGACTTATGCCACCGCGGGAGCTCCTGCTGACGTGCGCGCGGCCTATCTCAAGGCCATCAACGCCTCGCTCAACGCCTGCGCGCCGCTGAAATTTTCCGACGGACTCGGCGGTGCGCTGGCCGGGCGGCCGATCGCGATCCGCTATGTCGATAATCGCAATTTGGGCACGCAGCAGGGCGCGAAGTGACGCGCGTGTGACCCCCGCGCAATGCTAGCGCATTGCAGGCTGCGCCTCTAAAGTGATACCCGAAAGTGATACCCGAAGCTGACAAGAAACCGGCGCTTTTCGGAGGAGACCGTCATGGCACTGGCGATAATGATCGTGGGCCTCGTGCTGTTCCTCGGCGTCCACACGCTCACCACGCAGCGCGATCTGCGCGCCCGAATGATCGCCTCGACGGGCGAGGGCGTCTACAAGGCTGGCTATGCGCTGGTCTCGCTTCTAGGCCTCGTGTTGATCGTCAGGGGTTTTGCGCATTATCACAGCGAGGGCTTGATCGAGCTCTGGACCCCGCCGAGGGCCTTGAAACACCTCACGATGGCGCTGATGCTGCCGGCCGTCATATTGGTGGTCGCGGCCTATATCCGCGGCCGCATTTACACGGCGGTGAAGCATCCGATGCTGTCGGGCGTGAAATTGTGGGCGGCGGCGCATCTGATCGCCAATGGCGATCTCGGCGGCATCATCCTGTTCGGCTCGTTCCTGGGCTGGGCGGTGTTCGACCGTATCTCGCTGAAAGGCCGCGCCGATGCCGGCGGGCCGCCGATCCCCGTCGGCGGCTGGGGTAACGACCTGATCGCGGTGGCGGTGGGGATCGTCGCCTATCTGGCGCTCGTCTTCGCGTTCCACCCCGTCGTGATGGGGATCCCTGTCGTCGGAGTATAAGCCGCATGTCCGTTCAATCAGCCATCAGGCGCAAGACCGCGCCGGACATCCGCGCCCGCAAGAACGGCGAGCCGATCGTGATGCTGACTTCGTATCACGCCCACACCGCGGCTCTGGTCGATCGCCATTGCGACGTCATTCTGGTCGGCGATTCCCTCGGCAACGTCATGCACGGTTTCGAGACCACGGTGCCGGTGACTCTCGACATGATGATCCTGCAGGGCCGTGCGGTGATGCGCGGCTCGCAAGCCGCGCTGGTCGTGGTCGACATGCCCTTCGGTTCCTATGAGGCCTCCAGGGAGCAGGCGTTTCATTCCGCTGTGCGGATCGTTAAAGAGACCCATTGCGGCGCGGTGAAACTCGAGGGCGGGGCGCGGATGGCTGAGACGGTGGCTTTCCTGAGCGAACGCGGCATTCCCGTGATGGGCCATATCGGGCTGACACCGCAATCGATCAACACGCTCGGCTCGTTTCGCGCCCAGGGCCGCGAGGAGGGCAGCTGGGAGCCGATCGAGAACGATGCGGTCGCGATCGCGCAGGCCGGCGCCTTCTCGGTCGTGATCGAGGCCGTCGCCGAACCGCTGGCGCGCAAGATCACCGAGACCATCGCCATTCCCACCATCGGCATCGGCGCCAGTGCGGCCTGCGACGGCCAGGTGCTGGTGCTGGAGGACATGCTCGGGCTGTCGCCGCGGACGCCGAAATTCGTCCGTCGCTACGGCGATCTCAGACCGGCGATCGAGGCCGCGATCGAGGGTTATGCCAGGGACGTGCGCTCGCGCGCATTCCCCGGGCCGGAGCACGTCTACGGCATGAAGGCGAAAAACTAGAACGAGGACGCGACGATGGACTGGTCGCATTATCCCATTCCAGCCATGCGGTTGGAGGCGCGCTTCGGTGACCGCGTGGTGCCGGCGTTTTGCGAACGGCCATTGAGCCTCTGGGCGATGATCGCGGAAGCGGCTGCACGAAATCCGGACGGCGAGGCACTGGTCTGCGACAACAGGCGCATGGACTGGCGCGAGGTTGCGCAGCAATCGGCGCAGATCGCTGCGGGCCTCCGTAAGATCGGCGTGCGACGCGGCGACCGGATCGCGCTGTTGCTCGGCAACCGCATCGAGTTCGTGCTGGCGCTGTTCGGCGCGGCACATCTCGGCGCGGTGACGGTGCTGCTCAGCACCCGGCAGCAAAAGCCCGAGATCGCCTATGTCCTCAACGATTGCGGCGCGACATTATTGATCCACGAGGCGGCGCTGTCCGATCGCGTGCCTGACGCGCGCGACGTCCCTGAATTGACGCACCGCGTTGCCGTCGATGAGACCAGCGCGTCGCTATTCGCCGATTTGGTCCGCGACGAACCGTTGCCCGCGCCCGCCGATGTCGGCGAACAGGACACGGCGATGATCCTCTACACTTCCGGCACCACCGGAAGGCCCAAGGGTGCGATGCTGGCGCATTGCAACATCATCCACTCCGCGATGATCTATGAAGCCTGCATGCAGCTGACCCGAGCCGACCGGTCGATCGCGGCGGTGCCGCTCGCCCACGTCACCGGCGTTGTCGCCAACATCATGAGCATGGCGCGCTGCGCGGGCACGCTGATCATTGTCGCTGAATTCAAGGCCGCCGATTACCTGAAGGTCGCCGCGCGCGAACGCGTGACGCAGACGGTGATGGTGCCGGCGATGTATAATCTCTGCCTGCTGCAGGCGGATTTTGATCATTACGATCTGTCGGCGTGGCGGATCGGCGGCTATGGCGGCGCGCCGATGCCGATCGCGACCATCGAAAAGCTCGCCGTCAAGGTGCCCGGCCTCAAGCTGATCAACGCCTATGGTTCGACGGAAACCACGTCGCCTTCGACGATCATGCCGCCGGAATTGACGTCAGCCCATATCGACAGCGTCGGTCTGCCCTGTCCGGGCGCCGAGATTATCGTGGTCGATGCCGCGGGCCGTGAACTGCCGCGCGGCGAAATCGGCGAGATCTGGATTCGCTCAGGGTCAGTGATCAAGGGCTACTGGAACAATCCGAACGCGACGGCCGAGAGCTTTACCGGCGGCTTCTGGCATTCCGGCGATCTCGGCTCGATCGACAAGAACGATTTCGTGCGCGTGTTCGACCGCCAGAAGGACATGATCAACCGCGGCGGCCTGAAGATCTATTCGGCCGAAGTCGAATCCGTGCTCGCGGGCCATCCCGGCGTGCTTGAAAGTGCGATTATTGCAAAGCCGTGCCCGGTGCTGGGCGAGCGCGTGCATGCGGTGATCGTGACGCGGGCCGGAGATGTCAGCGAGGCTATGCTACGCGCCTGGTGCGCCGAGCGGCTCTCGGACTACAAGGTGCCGGAGACGATGACGTTGACATCAGAGCCGCTGCCCCGCAACGCCAACGGCAAGGTGCTGAAGCGCCAGCTGCGCGAGGGCTGGGCGGCGGGGCAGGCGTGAGATGCCGACGGGCGGCGTCCGGACGGGCGAGCGGCGGGGCCCGCGAATCGGCGCCCGGCCCGGCCTACCCGCGTTAACGCTTTGATCCGGCTGGTTTTGCCTTGCCTCCGCCATATCACTAGGGTATCGCCGCCGCACCGAGGGGGCCGGGGCAGTGGCGGGCCTTCGCTCCGGATTCGGTCCATCGGGGATGGGATACCTTTAAGTGTCTGAATTATTTGATGAAGTCGACGAGGAAGTACGTCGCGACCAGCTCAAAAAGCTGTGGGACAAATATTCGATCTTCATTATTGCCGGCGCGCTGCTGATCATCGCCGGGGTCGGCGGCTGGCGCGGCTATCAGTATTTCGAGGCCAAGAAAGCGGCCGAGGCGGGGGCTGCCTTCGACAAGGCGGTCGAGCTGTCGGAAGCGAACAAGCACACCGAAGCGGAGGCGGCCTTCAACGATCTCGCTGCGAAAGCGCCGTCGGGCTATCGCATGCTGGCGCGGCTGCGGGCGGCGGCGGAAGTAGCCAGCCACGATCCAAAGGCCGCGGCGAAACTATACGATGACATTGCCGCCGATCGCAGCATCGGCACCGAACAGCAGGACCTCGCCAGGGTCCGCGCCGCCGGATTGCTGGTCGATAGCGCCGCCTATTCCGAGATGCTGCAGCGCCTGGAATCCTCGACCGGTCCGCAGGCGACCTTTCGCCATACCGCGCGCGAACTGCTCGCTTTGTCGGCCTGGCGCGCCAACGACACGGCGGCGGCGCGCAAATGGCTGGATCTGATTGCCAATGACGGTGAGACACCGCCTTCCTTGCGCTCGCGCGCCGAGGCCCTGCAGGCGTTGCTTCCGCCGGTCGCGAAAAGCTGACCGCGGGAAAATGAGTTGAGTGAGAAATCGACCATGCGCCGCTCGCAACGTCTGATCGCAGCTATCGTCCTGATCGCGCTGTCGAGCGCGCTCGCCGGCTGCTCCAGCATTTACAGCTGGGATCCGAGCGATCTGCTCGATTTCCTCGACACCAAGAAGAAGCTGCCGGGCGAGCGCAAGCCGGTCTTCCCCGAGGGCGTGCCGGGCCTCGAGCAGGGCGTTCCGAAGGACCTTTACAAGGGCAACGCCGAGCAGCAGCAACAGCAGGCCGCGCAGCAAGCGGCTGCCGCCGCCGCGGCGCCGGCGCCCGAAGAGCCGAAGGCAAAGCACGCGGCGAAATCCAAGGGCAAGACCAGTCCGCCGGCGACCGCCGCCACCGAGCCCGCCGCCGCGCCCGATCCTGACGCCGCACCTGAGGAGGACGGCTCGACAGCAGCGGCGCCGCCGGCCCCGAAACCGAAAAAGATCGTCCGCAAACGCACCACCGCGCCGCCGTCCGACCAAACCGCCGCTCAGCCCGCGCAGCAGCCGCAACAATCGGCGGCGCCTTTCCCGGCGCCGATGCCGAGCGGTACTTTCACGCGCTAATCTCGTTTTCATCGCTTGGACGTGCGCCAAACCCGGATATTTGGCGCGTATTCTGATCGCAAAGCCGCTAGATACTTTTGCGGAACACGCGCCCAGGGCGCGCACGGATTCTTCATGCCTTTCACGTTTGCCATCATCGGCCGGCCCAATGTCGGAAAATCGACGCTGTTCAACCGGCTGGTTGGGCAGAAGCTCGCATTGGTCGACGACGTCCCCGGCGTCACCCGCGACCGCCGCGAAGGCAATGGTCGTCTCGGCGATCTCGAATTCACCGTCATCGATACCGCCGGCCTCGACGAGGGCGCCAAGGGCTCGCTGACCGCGCGGATGCAGGAACAGACCGAAACCGCGATCGGGCTTGCCGATGCCCTGATGTTCGTGATCGACGCGCGCGCCGGCCTCACGCCGAACGATCGCGCCTTCGCCGATTTCGCGCGCCGCGCCAACAAGCCGGTGGTGCTGGTCGCCAACAAGAGCGAGGGCAAGCACGGCGAAATCGGCGCCATGGAATCCTACGCGCTCGGGCTCGGCGATCCGGTGCAGATTTCCGCCGAGCACGGCGAGGGCCTGAGCGATCTCTACGACGCGTTGCGCGCGCTGATGCCGGAGCCCGCCAGCGAGGACGAGACGTTCGACGACGACGACATCATCGAAACCGACGAGGAGATCGCAAAGCGGCCGATCCGCGTCGCCATCGTCGGCCGTCCCAACGCCGGCAAGTCGACGCTGATCAATCACCTGCTGGGCGAGGAGCGGCTCCTGACCAGCGCGGAGGCCGGCACCACGCGCGACTCGATTTCGGTCGAGGTCACCTGGCAGGGCCGTGATTTCCGCGTGTTCGATACCGCGGGCCTGCGGCGGCGTTCGCGTATCGAGGAGAAGCTGGAAAAACTCTCGGTAGCGGACTCGCTGCGCGCCATTCGCTTCGCCGAAGTCGTTGTGCTGATGATGGACGCGCAGAACAAGTTCGAAGAGCAGGATATGCGCATCGCCGACCTGATCGAACGCGAGGGCCGGGCGCTGGTGATCGCGGTCAACAAATGGGATCTGATGGGACAGAGGGCGAACCTCATCTCCGCGCTGCGCGCCGAGGCCGATC
Source organism: Bradyrhizobium erythrophlei (assembly GCF_900129505.1). NCBI lineage: Bacteria > Pseudomonadati > Pseudomonadota > Alphaproteobacteria > Hyphomicrobiales > Nitrobacteraceae > Bradyrhizobium > Bradyrhizobium erythrophlei. Next base: position 6,170,275 of record NZ_LT670818.1, read on the forward strand.
ACGCGCTGCCGCAGGTCAAGGGCGTGCCGATCGTTGCGGTGTCCGGCCTGATGGGCGAGGGCATCGACCGCCTGATGAGCGCGGTCGAGCAGGCCTACGCAGTATGGAACAAGCGGGTGCCGACCGCCTCGCTCAATCGCTGGTTCGAGCAGGCGGTGGACGCCAACCCGCCGCCGGCGGTGTCGGGCCGGCGGCTGAAGCTCAACTACATCACGCAGGCGAAGGCGCGGCCGCCGAGTTTCATCCTGTTCTGTTCGCGCGCCGATGCCGTTCCGCAATCCTATTTGCGCTATCTCGTCAACTCGCTGCGCGAGTTCTTCGAGCTGCCGGGCACGCCGGTGCGCATCAGCTTGCGCGAGAAGGCCAATCCCTTCGCCCATAAGCGCAGGCGGCCGTCCTGAGCCGGCGGTACGCGTAAGTCGCGCCTGCGTCCGCTTCGCCGTCGCTTCCGTCCAAGTCCCGGCCCGTCGTCGCGTTTATGGTGCGGGGCTGTGATCGGCGAGTGCTGCGTCTCGCCGATGACGCCAGCGGCCCTGGGTAATTCGGCTATGGTTGTGTCGACGACGATCTCCGACCCGGGTCATCGAGGATGGACCATGGGTGACGAAGAGAACGTCTTCGAACTGATCGGCGAGATCTATGATGCGGCGCTTGACCTCACGCTGTGGAGCGATGTCGTCGGCAAGGCCGGACATTTCGTCGGCGGCGCGGCGGCGGCGATTTTCTCCAAGAACCCGATCGCCGGGACCGGCAACGTCTATTACGAGTCGGGCATCGACCCGTATTATCGCGAACTCTATTTCGAGAAATACGTGAAGCTCGACCCGGCCACGACCGGGCATTACTTCGCCGATATCGGGCAACCGATCGCGATGGCGGACCTGATGCCCCATGACGAGTTCCTGGAAACGCAGTTCTACAGGGAGTGGGCCAAACCGCAGGGCCTGGTGGATTTCGTATCGGCGGTGCTGGACAAGTCGGTGACCTCGGCGGCGCTGTTCGGGGTGTTTCGCCACGAACGCGACGGGACCGTCGACGGCGAGGCGCGCAGGCGCATGCGCCTGATCGTTCCGCACATCCGCCGCGCGGTGCTGGTCGGCAGGCTGATCGATCTCAAATCCGCGGAGGCTGCGACCTTTGCCGATACGCTCGATGGCCTTAGCGTCGGGATCTGCCTGGTCGATGCGGCGGGGCGCATCGTCCATGCCAACGCGGCCTGTCACGTCATGCTCGACGCCGGCGACCTGTTTTCCACCTCTGGCGGGCGGATCGTCGCGCGTGACGCGGAGATCGATCAAACCCTGCAGCAGCTGTTTGCGGCGGCGAGCGACGGCGACGTGGCGGTCGGGACCCAGGGCATCGCCCTGCCGCTGATCGGGCGGGACGGCGCCCGTTGCGTCGCCCATGTGCTGCCGCTGACCTCGGGCGCAAGGCGCCGGACCGGCGTTGCCTACACCGCAACCGTGGCTTTGTTCATCCGCAAGGTCGCGCTGGAAACTCCTTCGCCTCCGGAAGTCATCGCCCGGACCTACAGGCTGACCCCGACCGAGTTGCGCGTGCTGCTCGCCATCGTCGAGGTCGGCGGTGTTCCGGAAGTCGCGGTAGCGCTCGGCGTCGCCGAAACCACGATCAAGACTCATCTCGGCCGCCTGTTCGTCAAGACCGGTGCGGTTCGTCAGGCCGATCTGGTCAAGATCGTCGCGGGATATGCCTCGCCGCTGATCGGCTAGGCGTGCCCATGTTCGGTCAAGCCCAACGTGTCGTTCTCGAAGCGGAATACAGGGGCGTTTGCCGGCGCGATCGCAAGCCGCTAGACTTGCGACGTTGGCTTGCGAGGACAACTTGCGAGGACAAAATGAGCAGCGTCATTGACGACTATCTCGTGGATCCCAAGGCATCCCTGCTGGATAAGACACGCATGCAGGCTCAGGTTCTGGTGCCGGTGCTTCGTGCGCTTCGTGCCGAGCTGGGCAAGGGCAAGGCCGACGCCATCGTGAAGCAGGCGTTGCGCGACTGGTCGAGGCAGTTGTTCGCCGCGATCGGCGATAGCATCGAGGGCAGCCCGCGGCGCAAATGGGCGACTATCAATAGCGTGTTCGGCGAGGTTTCGGGCTGAGAGGTCGAGGTCGAAATTCTGCGCCATGACAAGGAGGCGCTGGACATCGACGTGACGCGCTGCCGCTTTGCCGAATTCTTCCGTGCCCTCGGCGAACCCGAACTCGGTGCGCTGTTGATTTGCGAGGCGGATTTCGACATCGCAGCGGTCGGCGCAGGCGAGGTCAGCCTGGACCGTGCCCAGACGCTGATGCAGGGCGCGCCGAGCTGCACCTTCCGCTACAAATTCGCGCCGAGGTGATCCTCTCCGCAAGGTCGCCGTGAACGGCGTTGGCAAACATCGTGGCCGCCGATGTGATGTCAGTGGCCTCCTCCGATCGGAGGACGAGGGAAGCCGGGACAGTTCGAGTTTCCTCCGAAGTGTCATACTTGGGCGCAGCGCTCGCCGCGCGCTCGGCTCTATTTTGAAAAAGCCGCCGCCATGGAATTGCCTTTCGATTCCTGCGTATGGTCCCCAGATTGCCATCCCCGCGGCTGCGTGGCTTAGTCTTTTGCCCCCGCAGCCGATCCCGCAGCAAACCCACGCGACGAGCATGAGCGACGAACCGCCCGCGAACACCATCGTGGCGCCATTGCCGGGCGCACCGCGCCGCGGCGCGGTGGCTTTCATCTTCGTCACCATTCTGCTCGACATGTTCGCGCTCGGTCTGATCCTGCCGATCCTGCCAAAACTCGTCGAAAGTTTCGTCAACAACGATACCGCGCGCGCGGCGGAGATTTTCGGGCTGTTCGGCACTGCCTGGGCGCTGATGCAATTCGTGTTTTCGCCGGTTCTCGGCGGCCTGTCGGACCGCTTCGGCCGACGGCCGGTGGTGCTGTTGTCGAATCTCGGTCTCGCGCTGGATTATGTGCTGATGGCCCTGGCGCCGTCGCTGACCTGGCTTTTCATCGGCCGGGTGATCTCGGGCATTACCTCGGCCAGCGTCTCCACCGCCTTCGCCTACATCGCGGACGTGACGCCGCCGGAGCAGCGCGCGGCGACGTTCGGCAAGATCGGCGTGGCCTTCGGCGCCGGATTCATTCTTGGACCGGCGGTTGGCGGGCTGCTCGGCGGCATGGATCCGCGGCTGCCGTTCTGGGTAGCGGCGGGCTTGAGCTTTGCCAACACGCTGTATGGCCTTTTGATCCTGCCCGAATCGCTTCCGGAAGATCGCCGCTCGCCGTTCCACTGGAAGAGCGCCAATCCGCTGGGCGCGCTGCGCCTGTTAGGCTCCGATCGCGTGCTGACGGGTCTGTCGGTGGTGAACTTCCTGGCCCAGGTCGCGCATGTCGTGTTGCCGTCGACCTTCGTGCTCTATGCGACCTATCGTTATGGCTGGGACGCGACGACGGTCGGTCTGACGCTGGCCATGGTCGGGGTCTGCTCGATGGCGGTGCAGGGGCTTGCGATCGGGCCGATCGTGAAAAGGCTCGGCGAACGCCGCGCGCTGCTGCTCGGGCTTTTCTCCGGTGCCGCCGGTTTTTTGATCTACGGCGCGGCGCCGACGGGGCCGCTGTTCTGGCTCGGCATTCCCGTGATGTCGCTATGGGGCGTGGCGGGCGCGGCGACGCAGGCGCTGACGACGCAACTGGTCGCGCCAGACCAGCAGGGCCAGTTGCAGGGCGCGACATCGAGCGTGCAGAGCGTGTCGCAGATGCTCGGCCCGTTTCTGTTCACGCTGACCTTTGCGTATTTCATCGGCGCCAGCGCGCCGTTCAAATTGCCGGGCGCGCCGTTTCTGCTGGCGGGGCTGCTGTTGCTGCTGGCGCTTCTGCTCGCGATGCGGACATTGGCAACACGGACAAAAAGCGAGCGCTAGATTAGCCAGCGCCCGTCGTGCAACAGTTCAGTTTACCGGCGCTCGTCAATGTTGGCGTGGAGGAATTCACGCAGCGCCTCGCTTGCCTGATCGGCGGCCGGCTTGTTGACCTCCAGACGATGCCCGCGATACCAGGTTGGCGACTTCAGGACCGGAAGATCAAATGCGAAATAGGCGTCGGGATAGACGATGAGCTTGACCGGCGCGCCTGCTCCCCTCTGCCGGGAAATTCCCATGTCGTCTTCGCCGGCGGCCATTTTGCGGCAGGCATCCGCCGTGGCGACGTCGTCGCGCTCGCCGATCAGGATCAGGGTGGGAACGGCCATGTTTCCCTTGAAGCTGCTGCACAGCGGATAAAACGCCGCCGCCGCGCGAAATTTGTGTTCGGCCGCCTGTTCGATCTCGCCATGCTCGACGGCCGCAAGCGTCTGCATGGCGCCCCATGCAAAGCCTGCAATGGCCACGCGCTTTGCATCGACGAAGTTTTTCTGAACGAGGAAATTCAGGCCTCGATAGGCATCGAGGACGAGGTCCGGGTTTTCGTCCAGGCCGTGGTCGCAATGCCTGATCCCGCGCGGGCCGAAACCGTCGACCGTCAGCGTGACGTAGCCCCAGGAGAAAAGTCTGGCTCCCCAGTCTTCATCGGCCAGCCCGGCATATTCACTGCAGGCGGGCAACAGCACGACGGCAGGAAAGCGCCCGCTGCCTTCGGGCCGCCGGAGCCAACCGCGCAGGTCGAACGGCAACGGGCTGAGTGAAATTTCGACCAGCTCGGCGGGCGGGGCGGGTGGTTGCTGCGCGTTGCAGGCGAGCGAATTACCGAGGCAGAGGGCGATCGAGAGAGCCCTGATTTCGAACAGGTACCGTCGAGGCGATGGAATAACGGACATGGGGCGCCCCCTTCGTCGTTCTCCAGGCCGGCCAACATACCCCTGATTGAAGACGAGCGCTCCGTTCTGATCTGCAGCCGGCCGGACTTTTGCAAATCCGGCCCGCCGCCATCGATTATTTCTTCAGTAACGGACAGTCGCTGGCCTCGAGCGGCTTTGCGGCGTCTTCGGGCGAGATCGTGGCGACCAGCTTGTAGTAGTCCCACGGATATTTCGACTCTTCCGGCTTCTTCACCTCGAACAGATAGGCTGGAATGAGACGGCGGCCGTCGGCCCGCAGCGGGCCCTTGCCGAACAGGGGATCGTCGGTCGGCAGTTCCTTCATCTTGGCGACTACCTTGGCGCCGTCATGCGGATTGCTGCCGAGCGCTTCCATCGCCTTCAGATAGTGTAACGCCATGGCGTAGTTGCCGGCCTGGGTCATCGACGGCATCGGGTTCTTGCTCGCCAAAGCGGAGAACCGCTTCGACCATGCGCGGGTGGCGTCGTTCATGTCCCAGTAGAAGGATTCCGTGAAGGTCAGGCCCTGCGCGGTCTTCAGGCCGAGCGAATGCACGTCGTTGATGAAGAGCAGCAGCGCGGCGAGCTTCTGGCCGCCCGCGACGATGCCGAATTCGGCCGCCTGCTTGATCGCGTTGGTGGTGTCGCCGCCGGCATTGGCGAGGCCGACCACCTTCGCCTTCGAGGCCTGCGCCTGCAGCAGGAACGACGAGAAGTCCGACGTATTGATCGGATGCTTGACGCCGCCCAGCACCTTGCCGCCATTGGTGGTGACCACCGCGATAGTGTCACGCTCAAGCGCTGCGCCGAACGCATAATCCGCGGTCAGGAAGAACCAGCTGTCGCCGCCGGCCTTGGTCAGCGCCTTGCCGGTGCCGTTGGCGAGCATGTAGGTATCGTAGGTGAACGAGACCGTATTCGGCGTGCAGGCCTTGCCGGTGAGGTCGGCGCTAGCCGCGCCGGAGTTGAGCAGCACCGCGTTCTTTTCCTTGACGAGGTTGCTTACGGCAAGGGCCACGCCGGAATTCGGCGTATCGGCGATCGCATCGACCTTGTCGTTGTCGATCCATCCCCGGGCGATGTTGACGCCGACATCCGGCTTGTTCTGGTGATCGCCGCTCACGACGTCGATCTTCCACCCCTTCTTGGTGAGGCCGGAATCCTCGACCGCCATCTTCACCGCAACCACCGAATTGGGGCCGCCGATGTCGGCATACAGGCTCGACATGTCGTTGAGCACGCCGATCTTGACCGTCTTGTCCTGGGCAAATGCCGACGTGGCGAGCGTAACCGCCGCGCACGCGAGCAACGCGGCAGTGCGCCGCGCAAATGTCGTCCTCATTAAGGTATCCTCCAGCTGTGAAATCAGGGCGGCCCTCTTGCTGGAGCCTTGTCCCGTTAGGGTTCGATCGAACAGACGATCTCCTTCCCCGATAGACTTTCTTGCGCTGCACTGCAACGTGTTATCGTAGCGCATCCGACGTTAGTCTAAACTTCTGGATTCGCTTTCCGGTATCAACCTCGGCGGTATACACGTTGCCCCTGGCGTCGACCGCCATGGCATGGATCCAGTGGAATTGGCCGGCGTTACGGCCGTTTCGGCCGAAACTGCCGACCACGGTGCCGTCGTCGCGCTTCAGCACCCGGATCTCGTTGTTCTCGCCGTCGGCGGAGAGCAAATAGGTCTGCTTCGGGTCGGGCCAGATCGCGATGTCCCAGACCGCGCCATTGCCGAGCGTGTTTTTCTCGAAGAACCATTCCTTGACGAAGGTACCGTCCTTTTTGAACACCTGGATGCGGTCGTTGATGCGGTCGCAGACATAGACCAGCCCGTCATTGGCGATCTTCACGCAATGCACGGGATTGGCGAATTGCTGCGACACCGGCGCCTTTGGGTCGTAGGGCGGCTGCTTGGCGTCATCGGGCTTGTTGCCATAGGCGCCCCAGTGCCGCTTGTAGGCGCCGGTGGTCGAATCGAACACGATGACGCGGTGGTTGCCGTAGCCGTCGGCGACATAGATTTCGTTCGCTTCCTTGTCGATCGCGGTTTCCGCAGGTTTTCCGAGCTGCGTGGTGTCGTTGCTTCCCTTGCTCGGCGCGATCTGGCCGATCTGCGACACGAACTTGCCGTCGAGGGTGAATTTCAGGATCGCGTTGTCATTGTCGGCATTGCCGCCGATCCACACGAACCCTCTTTCATCGACCTCGATGCCGTGCTCGCGGCCGACCCATTCATAGCCTTCGCCGGGCCCGCCCCACGAGCGCAAGAGATTGCCGTCGGTGTCGAATTCCAAGACCGGCGGCGCCGAGACGCAGCATTTCGAGCGCGGCGGCGTTAGGGCAGCGCCTTTCTCGTCGTCGGTCAGCGAGCGCGGGCGGTGGATGACCCAGATATGGCCCTGCCAGTCGACGGTAATGCCGCCGACCTGGCCGAGGATCCAGTTGTTCGGCAGCGGCTTCGGCCACGACGCATCGACCGCGAAGGTCGGAATTTCGCCGGCAACAGCCGTGCGCGTCAGCGCGGGCGCGGCGATGAGGACGGCGGATGTGACGACGAGGGAAACGATTTTGCAAAGCCGCGCGGCGGCGAAGCGACCGTGATAGAGCATCGGCGTCATGGCATCCTCCCGATTTTTTGCACGCGGGTTTTTCCCGCCTGGGAGGCAGTCAATCGTGGCGCGGAATGGGAGTCAATTGTTCGGAGAGGGCAAAGACGGCCGCCTCATCATCTGCCGTCATCCCCGCGAAGGCGGGGGAACCAGTATTCCAGAGACGTCGTGATTGAACCGATAAGCCGCGGCGTACTGGTTCGCACGCCTTCGCGGGCGATGACGGCTGTTGACACTGAAGGCGTATGCCAGTCACGAGATTTCAGGCCGGTGCCCTGAAACTCAGGAGCTTGCGAGTCTTGTAATCAAAAAACTTGCCGGTCTCGGTCCAGTCCGGCGCGCACATCGGCAGGATGAATTCGGCGGCCTGTTCCGGCGTGTCCAGCGTCATCGGGTCTTCGCCGGGGAATACGGTAGCGCGCATCCGGGTGCGGATCGGGCCGGGATTGAACAAATTGACGCGAACCCGCGTCGATGCCGTCTCGTTGGCCCACACCCGCACCAGCGCCTCCAGCGCGGCTTTGGAAGCGGCGTAGGGGCCGACATAGGCAAGCGCCTTGTTCGCGGCGCCCGACGTGACGAACACCGCGCGGCCGGCGTCGGATTGTTTCAGCAGCGGCTCCATGCAGCGGATCAGCTGGAAGTTCGCGGTGACGTTGACCGCCATCACGTCGTTCCACGGCTTCAATTCGATGTGCCCGAGCGGCGAGGAGGGGCCGGCGACGCCGGCATTGCCGACGAGAATGTCGATTCTGCCGTGGCGCTCGTGCAGCGCGGCGCCAAGCCGGGCGACGCCATCGAAATCGGTGAGGTTGAGCGGCACCAGCGTCGTGGCTCCGCCGTCTTTACGGATCTCGTCGTCGAGCTCTTCCAGCCCGGCTTGCGTCCGCGCCACCGCCACCACATGCGCGCCGGCCTTGGCAAGCGCCCGCGCGGTGGCATAGCCGATGCCGCGCGAGGCGCCGGTGACGAGAGCGATGCGGGTGGCGAGAGGAAAGCTGGTCATCGAGGCCAATTCCGGAGCAGCAAATTCGGTGTCATACGCGGGCTTGACCCGCGTATCCATCACTTCGCAAGAGGTCTTTCGCAGTGGATGGATTGCCGGGTCAAGCCCGGCAATGATGAGCCATCTAACTTGCTTCCGCCAATAAGGAAAGTTGCCGCGGCTGCGGCTCGACCTGGGTCTGGTCGGTCAGGTGGGTCGGATATGCGCCGGTAAAGCAATGATCGGAGAATTTCGGATTAGCGGGGTCGCGGCCGGGCTCGCCCATGGCGCGGTACATGCCGTCGACCGTCAGGAACGCCAGCGTGTCGGCGCCGATGATGTCGCGCATTTCCTCCAGGCTATGGGTCGCGGCCAGAAGGCCGCCGCGGTCGGGCAGGTCGATGCCGTAATAATCGGGGTACAGGATCGGCGGCGAGGCGAGCCGGAAATGCACCTCGGCAGCGCCGGCATCGCGCATCATGCGCACGATCTTTTTCGAGGTGGTGCCGCGCACCAGCGAATCGTCGATCAGGATGATGCGCTTGCCTTCGATGGCGGCGCGGTTGGCTGAATGCTTCATGCGCACGCCGAGTTCGCGCACGCTCTGGGTCGGCTGGATGAAGGTACGGCCGACATAATGGTTGCGGATGATGCCGAGTTCGAATGGCACGCCGGAATGCTGGCTGTAGCCGATCGCGGCGGGCACGCCGGAATCCGGCACCGGCACCACGACGTCGACGGGAACATGGCTCTCGCGCGCAAGCTGCGCGCCAAAAGCCTTGCGGACGTCATAGACCGAGCGGCCGCCGACGATGGAATCCGGTCGCGAGAAATAGATGTATTCGAAGATGCAGGGCCGCGGCGGTTTGGCTGGAAACGGCTTGTGGCTCTGCGCGCCGCGCTCGTCGAACACGATGATTTCGCCGGGCTCGACGTCCCTGATATATTTCGCGCCGATGATGTCGAGCGCGCAGGTCTCCGACGCCAGAAGCGGGCAGCCGTCGAGCTCGCCCAGCACCAGCGGGCGGATGCCGAGCGGATCGCGGGCGCCGATCAGCTTCTTGTTGGTCATCGACACCAGGGAATAGGCGCCCTCGATGGCGCGCAGCGCCTCGATGAAGCGGTCGATGAAGCGGTTGCGCTTGGATTGCGCCACCAGATGCAGGATCACTTCGGTGTCGGTGGTCGACTGCATCATGGCGCCGTTGCGCACCAGTTCGCGCCGCAAGGTCAGTCCGTTGGTGAGGTTGCCGTTATGGCCGACGGCGAAACCGCCGGCATTGAGCTCGGCGAACAGCGGCTGCACGTTGCGCAGGATGGTCGCGCCGGTCGTGGAATAGCGGACATGGCCGACGGCGATGGGGCCGGGAAGGCGCTCGATCACCTCGCGGCGGGAAAACGTGTCGCCGACCAGGCCGAGGCGGCGCTCCGAGTGGAAACGCGTGCCGTCGAAGGAGACGATGCCGGCGGCCTCCTGGCCGCGGTGCTGCAACGCGTGCAGGCCGAGCGCGGTGATGGCGGCGGCCTCTGGATGGCCGAAGATGCCGAACACGCCGCATTCCTCGCGGAGCGTGTCGCCGTCCAGGTCAGAGTCAGTGAGTTCTATCGGACCCAAAGCGCCTTCGTTCAGGTCCAGTTGGTATTGTGCGGCGTCTTCGGAAGGGCTCGGTTTAAGGTCCATCGCGCCTCTCTTTTGGCGTGGCTTCATTTCGCCGCGGGCTTCTCGATCAGCTTTTTAAGGCTGTCGCGCGCAGGCTTGGTGTAACCATCGCCGGACGCCGGCGGAGCCGGCTCGGTGTCAGTCTGCTCATCGTCTGGTTTATTCTTCTTGAATTTCTTCAAGATGGTGTTCTCGGGGTCGTCAGGCAAGAGCGACATCAACCAATCCCCGGTTCCCTGCAGCACCACCCGGGATTTGGCCTGGGTGACCCAGTCGGGCCGCTGCTTGTCCGGGACCAGCCAGGAGAAGAACAGGAAGGCGACCACGACGATCAACAGGCCCCGGGCGAGGCCGAACAGGAACCCGAGGGTGCGGTCGAGCGCGCCAATCCGGGAATCCAGGATCATGTCGGAAATCCGCACCGTGATGATGGAAACCACGATCAGGGTACCGACGAAGACACCGGCCACCACCACCACGCTGGCGACGGTGTCGTTATTGAAATAAGTTTTCGCGGTCGGCAGCAGCTTTCCGAAGGCATAGAGCGTGACCAGCGCCGCCGCGCCCCAGGCCGCGATCGACAGGATCTCGCGCATGAAGCCGCGTACCATCGCGAGCAGGCCGGAAATCAGCATCACGGCAAGCAGGACGAGATCGAGTATCGTTATCGGCATCGGCTAGTCAGGTCCGCCCGTAAGTTCCAAACCGCGAATCGGCATGTCGGTGCCGTCCTTAAGTGAGAGGCATTACGCTGGCCCCGCAAGGCCGGAAATCGCATCATCCCGGCCGCGCGCGGGTGGTATAGCGGCGAGGGCGGGGTGCGTCACCTGCGGCTAGCCTTCCTGACGCCGGAATCTCGCAGGTGTGGCATTTTTCTCCACTGCGGCGTTCTCTCGATTGCCGTCGCGGTTGCCTCTGGGGCTGCCGCGCGCGGCAATCTCCGCGACCAGGGTGGTCAGTCCGCCTACGGCATTGAGCGACAGCCCGGAATCGCCGCCGGCCTCGCCACGCGCCGATTCCGGCAGCACGGCGCGGCCGAAACCGAGTTTTGCGGCTTCCTTCAGCCGCGCCGAGGTCTGCGCGACGGGGCGGACCGCGCCGGACAGTGATATCTCGCCGAAATAGACGGCATCCGTCGGCAGGGGCGCGTTCACCAGCGACGATACCAGCGCCGCGGCGGCGGCAAGGTCGGCCGCGGGTTCCTGGATGCGCAGGCCACCGGCGACGTTCAAATAGACGTCGTAGCCCGACAGTTTGACGCCGCAATGGGCCTCCAATACCGCCAGCACCATAGACAGCCGGCTCGGATCCCAGCCCACCACGGCGCGGCGCGGGGTGCCGAGCGTGGTTGGCGCCACAAGGGCCTGCAATTCGACCAGGACGGGCCGCGTGCCCTCAATGCCTGCGAATACCGCCGTGCCCGGGCTGCCGAGATCGCGCTCCGACAAAAACAGTTCGGACGGATTGGAGACCTCGCGCAGTCCCAGGCCCGTCATCTCGAACACGCCGATCTCGTCGGTCGGTCCGAATCGGTTCTTTACCGCGCGCAGGATCCGGAATTGCTGCGAGCCTTCGCCCTCGAACGACAGCACCGCGTCCACCATGTGCTCGACCACGCGGGGCCCGGCGATCTGGCCGTCTTTTGTGACATGGCCGACCAGGATGATGGCGGCGCCGGATTTCTTGGCGAACCTGATCAGCGCCTGCGCCGAGGCGCGCACTTGCGTCACCGTGCCCGGCGCGGACTCCACCGTGTCGGTCCACATGGTCTGGATCGAATCGATCACGATCAGCCGCGGCACCGTTCCTTCGGACAGGGTGGAGACGATGTCCTCGACCGAGGTTTCGGCCGCGAGCTGCACCGGCGCATCGGCAAGGCCCAGCCGCTCGGCGCGCAACCGCACCTGCGCCACGGCTTCTTCGCCGGAAATGTAGACCACGCGGTGCCCGGCGCGGGCCATCAGGCTGGTGGCCTGTGTCAGAAGCGTCGATTTGCCGATGCCGGGATCGCCGCCGACCAGGAGCACCGAGCCCCTGACAAATCCGCCGCCGGTGACGCGGTCGAGCTCGGCCATTCCGGAGGGAAGGCGAGGGGCGTCCTGACTCTTGCCGGTGAGGGTCTCCAGCGCGAACGTCCGGCCCTTGCGTTTTGACCGGATCGAGACCGGCATGGAGGTCGCGCCGGTCGTGTCCTCCTCGGCCAGCGTGTTCCACTCGCCGCAGGACTCGCACTTGCCCTGCCAGCGGTTATAGGCCGCGCCGCAGTTCTGGCAGACGAAGGAAAGGGTGGATTTGGCCATTGATGAGCTGAATCGGATCCGCTTATGTTCTTATTTTGTTCTATACCTCATTTGAGATCGCCCGGCGATAGAAAACTCGCGTGGCTTCCGGCGCTGCGCACAAGTTCATGGAACTTTCTGATCGGTGCTGCGAATGCCGGAGAATTCCTCGTGTGGAAACCTGGCACATGGGAATTCCGGAAGCAGGCGACTCCGACCCTGCAATGCAGTGCGAAATGAAGCGCCTCTGGGAAGCAAAACAGAAATGGAAGGCCTCTGCGGAGGCGGAGTGATTGGGGCAGCTGCCAGCCCCACCGGATCATCGTCCAGACGCGCGTTGATCAGCCTCCAGACCCCGCCATGCGCGCATGGGTTCAATATTCTTCAGGCTCAAACGGAAGTGCTGGGCCGCCGGCTCGATGTCCGGCCATCAGGTCCGAAAAGTGCCACGAGGAGGGATCAGGTACCGCGCCGAACGGCCGCTAGACGAGGCCGCCCAATGAGACAGCCTCGCTGTGCGCAGTTGGCGCCGGTTTTTCGGCGCCGCGCGTTGCAGCCGGCGCCCGGGAACAGGCTACTTTTCGGCTTCGACGACGTATCGCCGCATTACCTTAACTGCCTTGTCACGCTGGGGTGCAAGGTCCGTCCAGGCTTTCGACTTGTAGAACGCCACTGCGTCATCCAGGCTCTCCCATTCGACGATGGCCGCACTCTTCGGAGGCGGCCCACCCTCTATTTGAACAACCCGTCCGGCCGCGGTGCGTAAAGCTCGACCATGGGCTGCCTCTATCGCCTTCCGGGCGGCAGGAAGGTATGTGGCTTGAAATGAAGGATCGAGGATTTCAGCTTCGCTGATGGAGTAAGCTTTCGTCTTGGCTCCTTGAGCGTGGAGGCCCTGGAGCGCGATAGCTCCAATTGCGACGCCTGCGAGCAATGTCATCGTATAAGTTTTCATGACTGACTCCCAGTTACTTGCCGATGATCCGGCAGCCAATCGTACTGCTATTTGAGACCGTTCGGTGAGCAATCGATCGCTTCACCTTCGCCGGGGCTAAGGATGACAGCCGCGACGCCGATGTGCTCGGCAGCGCGTTGCGCAGCGATCGGCAGGCCCTCCGGCGCCTTGCCGTCGAGGCCGCCGGCCGGTAGCCGCGCATCAACGAACTCTCGGCTTTGAAACAAGAAGCAGTCCATGGTCGTTCTGGGTCAGACCGTGGTGGACCGGGCTGTGACTCAGCGATGGCAAGGGACTGGAAATTAAGTCGTTCGTTTTTGTCCGATCGCCTCGAACTGCGCCTTCTGCTCGTCGCTCAGCTTCGCATAGAAGTCCCCGAGCGCGGCGCTGACCAGATAGACCGCTTGCTGCATGGCAGTGAGCCGCCCCTCCACGGCATCGAGGCGAGCGGGTGGTGTGGTCGCGTCGTTCGGCTGGCATTGGGAGCTCAGGATGTCGGCAGCCCTGGCATTGGCGACCTGCAGCACTTTGAGAGCGGCACGTTGAGTGTCGTTCGGGTGCAACCTGGCCTCGATCTCGTCCGCCGGCCATTGCAACGCCGCTGGTTGCGCCGCGCCGCAGGCTTGGGAAGAGCCTTGGGCAGGGCCTTGGGCAGAGCCTTGGGCAAAGCCTTGGGCAGGCGCTTCCGTGGCCCCGTTTGCGGCGAAAGTCTTGCGCCGATCCTGGGCGAGTGCATTGAGCCGTGCTTCCTGCTCGTCCTCCAGCAGGTCATAGAATTTCCCGAGCGGCTGCTGCACGGCGAACGCAGCCATGATCATCGCCCCGATGCGCTGCTGCATGGCGGCCAATCGGTCCGGTGCTGTCAACGCCGTCTGGGTCGGACACGACGCCCGAATCATCTGGGCGGCCGAGGTCAATGCGTTGGCAAGATCGTCCAAGGCGGCGCGCTGCGCCCCATTCGGCTGTATCGCCTGCTGAATCTGATCGATCGGGAGGCCGGCAATTTCGCGGCCGTCATCGCCACAGAGCTGCTGTAGCGAAGGGACTCTGCGATGTCTTCGGCCGTGCGGGCCTGGTCCCGTATAGGCGGCGAGATCGTCAGGGCCATAAGGCGCAAAGATCGCGGCATAGATGTCGGGATAACCGTAGTCCCAGAGGCCGATGCCATCACCCCAGATGGTGTAGTCGTAGATATCGTAAATAGCGAATGGCCAAAATAGCGGCCCGACCCATCCATATCCGCCGGCGCCGTGTCGCCACCACCCGTTCGCGATGTGGCCGCCATGCCAGCCCGCCAGCGCTGCAGCCGCGGCGATTTGCCTGCGCACCGCCGGGTTGCCCAGCCCGAAATCCATAGCGTTGCCAACGTCTTGCGGTCCAAGGGAAGCCGTTCGGATGTGGCCGCGACCTGCAAAGGCACGTGCGCGATGCAATCCCCCTAGCGACAATACGCGGGCTACCGCGAATCTCGCCACCCCAAGGGGACCGATGCCAAGATGCACCCTGGCAAGGGCCCCGCTCGACAGCAGGGTTGTCAGAACGACAACGGCAATTCCAATCCGGGACTTCGACATGGCACCCTCCCGCGCCAAGCCTCATCGCGTCACTTTTAGACGACGCCGAGAGGAAGCGAAAGTTCCCTGCGTGTGCCGACCATCGTGGGTCAGCCACGTCCGGTAAGGGCAGGAACTGCATTGGGCGTGTGGGGTCTGGAGCATACCTCCAGCCGTAAACAGTCGATGTCCGCTCTTCCCCCCGAAAGCAGCCCTCTACCAAGGCGCCGGTCGGTGCGGGCGACCGCGGTACATTCGACCGACACGAACGGCCCACCGAGCCCGGGACCGTCGAGCCTTACTTGATCGACACGAACGGCACCGCCGAGCCCGGCACCATCGTGGTCGGCAGCATGCCGTTCCATTTTTCGGCCTGCACCAGCGTGACGAGGTTGGGATTGGTGCCGAGCGCCTTGGCGCGGGCCTCGATGGCGGCGGCCTGGGCCTCGCCGGTGATCTTGATGTTGGAGGCCTGGGCTTCGCCGTTCAGCCGTGTGGCGTCGGCGTTGGCCTGCGCCTCGGCGCGAACCGCGTTGGCTTTCGCATTGGCCTGCGTCACGGTGATCTGGGCCTGGACCTTTTCGCGCTCCGCGTTCTGCTGCAGCTTCTGCACCTCGACCTCGGCCAGCATGCGCTGCTCGATCGAGTGCAGATAATTGGCGGAGAATTCGATGTTCTCGAGCTGCACGCTCTCGATGATGATCATCGGGTCGTATTTCAGCGTCTCCGTGATGGCGTCCTTGATCGCGCCGTTGAGCGCGCCGCGTTCCTGGATGGCCTTCACCGCGGTGTAACGGCCGAACACGACCTTGACCTGCTGGTTCACTACGGGATTGACGACCTGGTTGACCGCGGTGTCGAGCTGGCCGAATTTGGCGTAGAGGTCCGCCACCTTGTCGGGCGAGGCGCGCAAGGTGACGCTGATCTTCAGGTCGGCCGGCTGCTGGTCGTAGGAATAGGAGTTCATCTTGTCCCAGGTATAGGTCGCGGTCCGAACGCTGATCTTCTGGACGCTGTCGATCAGGGGGATCTTGAAGCCGAGGCCCGGCTGTGCGGTGCCGACGACGGCGCCGTTGCGGAGCAATACGGCGCGCTCGGTCTGATCGACCGTGTACCAGCTGCCGAAAACGATGGTGATCGCGAGCACGCCGATGACGGCCGCGGCAATAATTCCCCTGTTCATGAAATTCTCCCGGGATCAAAAGGATCGAGAAATGCTGCGGCTGCAGGATCATCCGCGGCCATTACGAATTCCCTGTAAAACGTGTCCCTTGGTCGGCCGTTCGCGGCGATTGGTTCAGATCCGCCCGATGACATCAGCCGGATTTTATGAAAATGCCGCGTTCCACGGCATGGAAAGCCCGGCCGCGAGCATGATCGCATCCATAACCAGCCGAAACATTCCGGGCTCGGGCCGCAGCACGAAGCGCCGAAGCGCCGAAGCGCTAGTGAACATCATCGAACCGGGAAATAGCCACCGCCGGCGTGGCAGATATTCATCAGGGAAACCGCGTGAGCATGTTGTCGGCGCGCTCGATCAGCGGTCGGGCGATCTGCCGCCGTCGGGTGCCTTGCGCGATTGATACAATTTGACGACGCCCTGCGCCGTCTGGACGGTCAGGCGGGAAAATCTTGCTTTCAACGCGTCAAGGCGTTGCGCGGAAAGCCTGAAATCCGGCGCGCCAAGAAACAGCAGCGACATCGTGGTCTCCCACGAATAATCGAGTGACTTGGCAAAAATGACGGGCATTTCGCCGGTGCTGTCGATCAATCCCCGCTCGATGACGTTTGCAGGCAGGGAGCACAACAAGGAGAGCGCTATGGTCACTTCCGGGAATCTATGGGACCGGGCATATTCGAGAATATCTTCCTCATGCAGATTGCCGTATCGATGAAGCGCCGAAATGGCTTTTTTTGCGCGAAAATAGTCTGGTGACGCGGGTCCGAACACCGAGTGCAATTGGCTGGTGACGTCCCTGACGAGAGCTCCAACTTCGGTCGCCTGGTCCGGGCGCTCCCGTTCCAGCTTCTTTCTGACTTCGTCGGAGGCTTTTGCGATCAACTGCTGGAAGATCGGCCTTGGAATGTCGCTGCGCTGGCCAAGAATCTCGATCAGGATCGAATCGCGCTCGGACCGCTTTATCAATTTGAGAAATCCCAAATCCGAAAAGCGCGCCCCGGCATTGCTCGCTACCGACTTCACGACCTCCTTGTTGCCAGCCGAAACCAGCACGTCCGTAACCGGTTCGGCGACAGAGTCCCTTTTCGATATCGCGAGAAGGTGTTGCTGACTCCCGGAGCTCGCAACCCAAACCAGGGTTCTCACGTCAACCCGCTTCGATTGCCGGAGAACGGGTTCCGCAACGAGGATCGACTTGTCGGCGGCCAACTTGTTGATGCAATTGACCGGAGCATTGTCTGTAACGGCAAGCCGTCTTGCGAGTTGCGCCCGCGCCACGACCTCGAGGTCGCGCGCGAGCCGCTCGATGATCTGTCCAAAGACCCAGACCTGGTTCTCGGAATATTGACCGGTTATCAGAACATCGGTCGTGTGCCACAACGCCCGCAACAGGCTTTCCTCAGAGCCACGCGAAATCGACTCTTCGAGCTCCTGCAAAAGCGACATGGTGCCATCCATTCGGCCGCTCTAGCTGCTTCAAAAACAAATCTGAAAAACTCTCGCGGATCACGCGCGGCGATGAATATTGCCAACCAATTACCGAACTATCCGAGCCTGGCCTCCCGCGGCTGACGAGTTAGGACATTGCCTAATCGACCAATCTTAGCTTGACCCGGCGAGGAGCTTCCTTTTCACATTTCTCCGCATGGAGTTTTCGCAAGCGGTCGTGTTCGTCCTGGAAATCCTGAAGCGCATGATGCAGGTCAGCTGCAGCCCGGCGCATTTGGCTTCGTATCTCACGGCGTTCAGATAAACCAAGGTGCGTCGATCCCAAATCTTCCCACGCCACCCGGAGCAATTGTTTCAGCCCGAGAATGTTTTTGGCAATCACTTCGAGTTCCGTCATCCGCGTCTCTTGATGACCAATAACCAAATATTCTGTGGACGGCGGCGATTCGCAACGAATTTCGTTGAGGGGGCGTGCGCAGCAATGCAACCGTGGCGATACAGACCGGCTGAGTTTCGCGCCGCTGTGCGCTGCTCAGATAGCGACACACTAGCCAAGTTGCGCCAGGATGGCGCCCGCCGCCGCCTGGTTAACCGGCCCTCACCGCGAAGCCCAAAAGACGCACGATCCCGCGGCTGGATCGTTAAAATTTGAAGCGTATTCAATTCAGATCGCCTTGGAGTTGGAATCAGTCATGAAGCATCACGACACGCCGCCGCTGCCCGTCATCGCCTTTCAAGCCATCGCCAACCTGGCGCCGTGCGATGAGGTGCCGGAGCGGGCGAGTTTCCCCTGGTATGCTTCCACCATGCTGGCCTGCGAATCCTTCGAAGTGATCCGTCTTCGTCTGGAAAAACTGCTGATCGGTGGCGATGACGCGCATCACGAGGCCCGCCTGATGGTGAGCGAGAAGGTCGACGCGATGTTCGAAGCCGGTGCGAGCCTGATGGCCGGCGCGACGCCTGCGTCCATCATCGACCGCTATCGCGAGCATGTTGCGGCGAACAGCAAACGTCTTTCGGCTATTTGAGCACGATCCACGCCGGGGCGTGGTCGCTGGCGCCTTCTTCCCCCCGGATTTCGCGATCGACGCCGGCCCTGATCAGGCGCGGTGCCAGCGCAGGGCTCAGCAGGAGGTGATCGAGCCGCAGGCC
Organism: Bradyrhizobium erythrophlei; assembly: GCF_900129505.1. Lineage (NCBI taxonomy): Bacteria > Pseudomonadati > Pseudomonadota > Alphaproteobacteria > Hyphomicrobiales > Nitrobacteraceae > Bradyrhizobium > Bradyrhizobium erythrophlei. The sequence continues at coordinate 6,188,901 of NZ_LT670818.1, forward strand.
CGCATCGCGCTGCCAGCGGTTTCGCTTGTAATCCCAGAACGTGTAGATCGGCTTTTCCGGGTACGATTGCCGGATCGCGTCGCACCAGCCCTGTGCCACCAGCGATTTGAACGCGGCGCGGCTCTTCGGCTGGATCAGCGCGTCCTTGTCCCATGATCTGGTCGGGTAGATATCGAGCCCGGTCGGCGCGACGTTGTAGTCGCCCGCCAGCACGGTTGGAATCTCCTGCTTGATGAATTTCGCAGCGTGCGATTTCAGCCGCCTGAACCAGTCGAGCTTGTAGTCGAATTTCGGTCCGGGCTGTGGATTGCCGTTCGGCAAATAGAGGCTGGTAACGATGATGCCGCCCACGGCAGCCTCGATATAGCGCGCCTCGCGGTCATCGGCGTCGCCGGGCAGTTGGCTCCGGACCAGCACGGGATCGGCGTTGCGCGCCAGGATCGCGACGCCGTTCCAGGTCTTCTGTCCGCGCCAGACCGCGCCGTAGCCGGCCTTGTCGATCGCGGCGGCCGGAAACCCGTCGTCGGTCGATTTCAGTTCCTGCAGCGCGACCACGTCGGGCTTTGCCGTGCGCAGCCAGTGCAAGAGATTGGGCAGGCGGCGGTTGACATTGTTGATGTTGAAGGTTGCGATTTTCATGGGCAGACTGGCGGATGCCGATCAGGGGGAGGGTAGCATGCCAAAGCTGGGTTTCGCCGTTGCCGCCATCGTGCTGGGATTTTCCTCAGCCGCATTCGCGCAAGCCCTGACCGCCGAAGATCAGGCGGCCTGCAAGGCGGATTTTGAAAAATACTGCAAAGGCACCGTCCCCGGCGGCGGCCGCATCATCGCCTGCCTGAACAAGCAGTACGCCGAACTCGCCGCGCCGTGCAAGAAAGTGCTCGACGCGCAGAAAAAGTAGGAAGCGCTAGCTTGCGGCGGTGGCCGGGCTGGTTGCCGCGGCGGCGGGTTGGGCTACGGCCCCGGCGGCCGCGCCGCCTTTGTAGACCCGCGTATAGCGCGGGCCGAGGCTGGTCAGCACTTCGTAGCCGATGGTGCCGAAATGGTGCGCGAGTTCGTCGACCGTGATGCCCTCGCCAATCAGCGTCGCCATGTGGCCGCGCCGCGCCGCGTTCTTTTCGAGATCGGTGATGTCGACGGCGATCAGGTCCATCGAGACGCGGCCCGCGATCGGGCAGCGCTTGCCGGCGACGATCACCTCGGCGCCGCGGGTGCCGTCGTTGCTGCCGCCAGCGCGGAAATAGCCGTCGGCATAGCCGGCGGAGACGATCGCGAGTTTTGTGGGTCGCCGCGCGGTCCAGGTTCCGCCATAGCCGACGGTCTCGCCCTTATCGATCGAGCGGAGCTGCACGATGCGGGCCTTGAGGTCGACCACGCCCTGCATCGGGTTGTCGGCTTCCGGCGTCGGATTGATGCCGTAGAGCGCCGCCCCCGGCCGCACCAGGTCGAACTGGAACTGGGCGCCAAGGAAGACGCCCGACGAATTCGCCAGTGAGGCCGGCACGCCGGAGAACAGGCTGGCGATCTCGCGGAAGGTCGCAAGCTGCCTGGCGTTCTGCGGATGATGGAGCGCTTCGGCGCAGGCGAGGTGGCTCATGACCAGCGTGATGCCGTGGTCGCCGGCATTGATCCGGGGGATGATGCCCTGGGCTTCCGTGATGGTCAGGCCGAGGCGGTTCATGCCGGTGTCGATATGGATGCCCGCGCCGCCCTCCCAGCCCGAGCGCCGGCAGAACACGTCCCATTCGGCGAGTTCGTTGAGATCGCCGATCACGGGCCTGGCGTTAATCTTGGCGTAGGCGTCGCCGCAATTCTGGAAGAAGCTGTCGAGCACATAGATGGCGGCCTGCGGCAAGGCGGCGCGTGCGGCGCGGGCCTCGTCCAGGGTAGCGACGAAAAACGTCTTGCAGCCGGCGCCGGCCAGCGCGCTGGCGACCGGCGCGAGGCCGCAGCCATAGGCGTTCGCCTTGATTACCCCGGCGCATTCGGCCGGCACCGCCATCTTCTCGAGTTTGCGCCAGTTGGCGACGATGGCGTCGAGATCGACGGTCAAGACGCCGGTGGCCGCCGCCTGGCTGGCTTCGGGCGAAAGCAGGTCGCTGACCGGTTTCGGGGCGGAGGCGATGTTCATGCCGCCGTTTTACGCGCCACGACGCGGCGGTTCAACCGGGCAGGACCCGTTAATAGCCGCGATCCGGCACTTGGCCGTCGGGGGCGAGGTCGCCGAAGCGGGTGACGTTGGCCTCGAAGTGCAAGTCGACGGTGCCGGTCGGGCCGTGACGCTGCTTGCCGATGATGACTTCGGCCTTGCCGTGCGCGAGGTCCATTTCGGTCTGCCACTTCTCGTATTCCGGCGTGCCCGCGCGGGGCTCCTTGTTGGCGAGGTAATATTCCTCGCGGTACACGAACATCACGACGTCGGCGTCCTGTTCGATCGAGCCGGATTCGCGCAAGTCCGACAGTTGCGGACGCTTGTCGTCGCGGTTTTCCACCTGGCGCGACAGCTGCGACAGCGCGATCACGGGAACGTTGAGTTCTTTCGCCAGCGCCTTCAGGTTGGTCGTGATCTCCGTGACCTCCTGCACGCGGTTGTCGTTGCCGCGCTTTCCCGAGCCTTGCAAAAGCTGGATGTAGTCGATCACGATGAGGTCGAGCCCCTTCTGCCGCTTTAGCCGCCGCGCCCGCGCGGTGAGCTGCGAAATCGACAGGCCGCCGGTTTCGTCGACATAGAACGGCAGCGACTGCAGCTCGATCGAATAATCGCGGATCTTTTCGAAATCTACTTCGGTGATGCCGCCGCGGCGGATCAAACTGGAGGAAATGCCGGTGCGCTCGGCGATGATACGGGTGGCGAGCTGTTCGGCCGACATTTCGCAGGAGAAGAAGCCGACAATGCCGCCATTGATCGACTTCATGGTGCCGTCGGGCTGAACCTCGGCGCGGTGCGCCCTGGCGACGTTAAAGGCGATGTTGGTGGCGAGCGCGGTCTTGCCCATGCCCGGACGGCCTGCCAGGACGATGAGGTCGGAAGGCTGCAGGCCGCCCATCTTGGTGTCGAGGTCGCGCAGGCCGGTGGCAATGCCGGAGAGCTTGCCGTCGCGCTGGAACGCTTTGGCGGCCATGTCGACGGCTACCGTCAGCGCCTGGGAAAAGCGCTGGAAACCGCCGTCGTAACGGCCGGACTCCGCCAGTTCGTAAAGCCGTCGCTCGGCATCCTCGATCTGCGCCCGCGGCGCGAAATCCACCGGCGCCTCATAGGCGACGTTGACCATGTCCTCGCCGATCCCGATCAGATCGCGGCGCAGCGACAATTCATAAACGGTACGTCCGTAATCCTGGGCGTTGATGATGGTGGTGGCCTCGGCGGCGAGGCGTGCGAGGTATTGGCCGACCGTCATGCCGCCGATGTCGGTGTCCGCGGGGAGGAAGGTCTTCAGCGTGACGGGGGTGGCGACCTTGCCCATCCGAATCAGGCTGCCCGCGGTCTCGTAGATCGTCAGGTGAAGCGGCTCGAAGAAGTGTTTCGGCTCCAGAAAGTCCGATACCCGATAAAAAGCGTCGTTGTTGACCAGTATAGCGCCGAGCAGGGCCTGTTCCGCCTCGATATTGTGCGGCGCGCTCCGATAGGCTGGAGTTCCGGCGTCGGGAGCGAGTTTCAGGACGTTCGAATCAAGTGCAGCCATGGTGCTCGAGTGTTCGTGGAACTTGGGCGGATACGGGGCGGCGATAAAGCGCCTGTCCTAGGGCAAGCGGAAGCGCCGTGACGCCTTATGCACGATTCACACAATGGGTGTTGGGATTTCCCGATGCTGTGGCGCAATGGAGCTTGACGGGTTTCCGCCCTGCCAACCTGCCGGCCGGCGTCGTCCGGCGCTCGAAAATCCCGGGAATATGACGGGCGCGGACTGAACCTTATCCCGCCCCGGAGATACCCATCCTAGAGGCAGAGGCCAGTCCGGGACCCGCGATCTCCGCTGGTTCAGATCAGGACGAGGTAGATCAGCGCGATCACGGCCGCGCCGACACTGGCTGCGATCAGGGCGTAGTCGGTGCCGAGGTCACCCTTCGGGCCGAACGGAGATTGGCAGGTTCTCTGGGCCATGGCGGAAGCTTTAGGATAGTCCGCCGGGTCTTTCTGTGAAGCACCTCACATCCGACCGGTGATGTTTGCGGCATGGTGGGGAACAGACGGCAGATTTCCGGATTGGTAGTGGGGCGTTTTGGCAAGGACAGGCAATGGGCCGGCGGCTTCAAATTTGGCGATCAGGGGACGGCGAGCGACGCTGGCTGTCGATGCTGGTCGACGCCATGGAAGAAGTGTCGCGCCCGGAAATCCGGAAGATTCCCTGCGATCCGCGGATCGTGATCGCGCTTCGCGCCCAGCTGGCGCGCCCGGCCTCGCCGTATCCTTACGGCATCTCGAAATTCAGCCTGCGGAACTAGTTTCCCGGCCTTACTCCCCGGCGATCTGCAGCCGCGGCCGCTGGCCGCGCTCGATGCCGCGCAGCTTCGTCTCTTCGTGGCCGATGTAATCGCGCGTCATCGGCACCACGCCCTGGCGCTTGGTGAGCTGGATCTGGAAGTTCATCATGTTCTGCTTGCGGAACGACATCTCGGAGCAGGCGAGGTAAAACTCCCACATCCGCGCAAAGCGCTCGTCATAGAGCTGCACCGCTTCCTCACGCCGGGCCATGAAGCGCTGACGCCAGGCTTTCAGGGTTTCGGCGTAATGCAACCGCAGGATTTCGGTGTCGCACACCAAAAGTCCGGCGCGCTCGATCGCGGGCATCACCTCGGAAAGCGCCGGGATGTAGCCGCCGGGGAAGATATATTTCGCGATCCAGGGATTGGTGGCATCAGGTCCCTCGGATCGGCCGATCGAGTGCAACAGCATCACGCCATCGTCGGTGAGAAGTTCGGCGCAGCGCCTGAAATAGGTCTCATAGAAGTCGACGCCGACATGCTCGAACATGCCCACCGACACGATGCGGTCGAACGGCCCGGTGACGTCGCGATAGTCCTCGAGGAAAAATTTCGCCGTCAGGTTCTTCTCGGCGGCACGCGCGTTCGCCACCTGCAATTGTTCGGTCGACAGCGTGATGCCGGTGACGTTGGCGCCGGTCATCTCGGCCAGATAGAGGCTAAGTCCGCCCCAGCCGCAGCCGATGTCGAGCACGCGATTACCGTGCTCGATCAGCAGCTTCGCGGCAAGATGGCGCTTCTTGGCGAGCTGGGCATCGTCAAGGGTTGCGTCCGGCGTTTCAAAATAGGCGCAGCTGTATTGCTTGTCGGCGTCCAGGAAGAGGGAATACAGCCGCCCGTCGAGATCGTAGTGATGCGCGACGTTGTCTTTCGAGCGGTCGCGCGGATTGAACTGCCGGACGTGCCTGACGAGATAGCGCAGCCACCACTGCAGCTTGGCCCAGCGCGGCAGAATGTCGGGCTGGTCCATCAGGATCGCCAGCGCATCCGCAATCGTGCCGTTCTCGACGACGAAGCTGCCTTCCATGTAGACTTCGCCGAGCGCAAGTTCGGGATTGAGGAGCACCCTGCGTTCGGCGTCAGCGGTCAAAAAGCGAACGGACACCGGCTGGCCGGTTCCATCGCCGCAGCTAAATTTCGCCCCGCTCGCAGTGGTAAAATTCATCGCACCGCGGCGAATGAACTGCTGCAGGAAATAACGCAACAAACGGTCCATCGAAACCACCAAACTGAGCGATCCCAACGAGCTAACGCACCGGCCGTCACTCGACGCATTCGGGACCAGATGATCCCTTCTGCCACCCATTAATAATAGGGATGATGAAACGCGCGCGCTAGTGCGTTGTTCACAAAGCGGATATTCCAGAATGGAACGCTCACGCGGTTGCGCCATAAGCGTGCTTCCATTCGCGGGATAATCGGCTAAAAGGTGACCGCCGCCGCTGCCCGGTTTGGGGCCGCTGGAAGCGATTTCCATATCCGGAGAACAGGGCATGTTGGGCCGAGCGCTCAGTTTAGCGACGGTGACGCTTTTGATCGGCTGTTTTGCGGCTGCCCCTGCGCGGGCGCAGACGCAGAATCTCGAGGCCGGCAAGAGCCCCTCCCAGATTTTCGCCGGCACCTGCACGGCCTGCCACAAGAGCCCGCGCGGTTTGTTGAAGACCGTGCCCGCGGGCTCGCTCCAGGGGTTCCTGAAGCAGCATTACACCACCAGTCCCGAGATGGCCTCGCTGCTCGCCGCGTTCCTGGTTTCGAACGGGGCGGCCGATACCCGCTACGTCGGGAACCAGGGCAAGCCGGGCAAGGATGAAAAACCGGAAGCCAGGCCCGGTAGCGCGCCGGAGCAACTCGACCGGTTCGGCCACAGGCTCCGCGCCGCGCCGCCACAGGAGGCTCCCAGGCCCGAAGCCGAACTGCCGCGCGAGGCCGCCAAGCCTGACGCTGATGGAGTTGAACCCAGCGGACGCCGCGGCCGCAACGCCAAGCGCCTGGCGCGGCCGGGCGAACCGCCTGCCGCGGAAGGGCAGGCGCCGGATCAGGCGGCCAGCGAGCGCGGCCCCGATGGCCGGAAATTGTCGGCCAAGCAGAAGCTGAGCAAGCGCGGCAGGCCGGCGGGCGAAGAGCCCAAACCCGAATCCGCCAAAACTGAATCCGGCAAAACGGAATCCAGCAAGACCGAACCCGGCAAGGAAGAGCCAGCGAAGGGCGAGGCGGCAAAGGAAGAGACGCCCAAGAACGAGCCCAAGAGCGAGTCCCAGACCGATACGGCCAAGGGTGATACTCCGAAGAGCGAGCCGGCCAAGAGTGAAACCGGCAAGAGTGAGACTGCCAAGACCGCGGGCGATAAGCCCGAGGGCACCGAGCCGTCCGGCGAGGGCAAATCCGAATCCGCCAAGGAAACCGTCAAGATCGATACGCCGAAGGAGACGGGCAACAAGGACACCCCGGCGCTGCGACCCGATCCGGTTCCACCGGTCACTGCGGCGCCGGCGGTTTCCGCGGCCGTCACCGGCAGCACGGCGGAGCCGTCTGCCGGATCCTCTGCGCCAACGCCCGCTCAGTCTGCGCCGCCGCCGGCCACGACAGAATCGCTGCCGCCTTCACCGCCCGTTGCCCCGGCGGGACCGCCGGCGCCGCCGATCTCTCAATAATTTTTCGACGGAGCAGGCCCGGCGGCATCCGTGACCGTCGCGCTGGCCTTGATTGCGATGCGCGAGAAAGCGCCGGCAAGAGTCCCAAACCCGGCCTGACCGGGCCGGGCTTGGACACTTCGCCGTGATCAGGACGCGAAAGGCGCGTTACTTTTCCGAAGCGGCTTCGGCCTCGGGTTCCTCGTCGCGGCGGGCTTCCGGATCGAAGAATTCGCCGGCCGCGGCGAGCGCTTCGGCGGCGGCATCCTGGTCTTCCTGACGGGTGGAGATGTCCTCGCCGCGATTGATGCGTTCGGCCTCGTCGGCGCTGCGCGCGACCGTCACGCTGACGCCGACCTCGACTTCCGGATGCACGGCGATCGCGATTTTGTGCTTGCCGATGGTCTTGATCGGCGCGTCCAGCATGACCTGGCTGCGGCTGATGGTGACGCCATCGGCTTCAAACGACGCGAGAATGTCGCGAACCGATACCGAGCCGAACAACTGGCCGGACTCGGAAGCCTGACGCAGCACCACGACGTTGCGGCCGTCGATCTTCTCGGCGACCTTGGTTGCCTCGCCCCTGGCCTTGAGGTTGCGGGCTTCAAGTTCGGCCTTCATGCCGTCGAACTTGGAGCGATTGTCCGCGGTGGCGCGCAGCGCCTTGCCGCGCTTGAGCAGAAAATTGCGGGCAAACCCGTCCTTGACGCGGACGACTTCGCCCATCTGGCCGAGCTTGGCGACGCGTTCGAGCAAAATGACTTCCATATTGGTTCTCCTTTGGTTGGCTTGAGGCTTGAGAAGTTGAGTTGAGAATCCGAATTCACGATGCGGGGAGGGGCGGCGGCCTCCCTTGCAGATAGCGCTGGCGAAGGCCGAAGACCGCGTCGGCCAGCCCGAGCGCAACCATTGCCAAAACCGGCCAGCCGAACACCGCCACGACAACGTAGGTGCAGCCGAGCCAGACCGCGCGGCTCTTCAACGCCAGTGTCAGCGTGTGCAGCACTGCGAAGCCGACCAGCGCGTAAGCCATCATCAGGGTAGCGGTGACGATCTGCGCCAGGATCGCAAGCAGCCCGCCGGTAAAGCACAACGCGATCGCGACGCACAATGCGGCCAGCGTCATCGGCGGCAGCGCAGCGCTTTTCAGGTTCGGCCAGGGGCGGTGCAGCCGTCCCGAGGTCGCGGTGATCTTGGCTGCCAGAAAGAGGTTGAGCGTCAGCGTTGCCATCGCGACCAGGGCTGCCGCGGATGGTGCAATGTTAACGAGCGCATCGATCCATCGCTCGGTCTCGGCGCTCGGCGCCGCGTCGCGCAGATCGAGCATCCGCAGCAGGAAGCGTCGCAGGGCGCCGGTGATGGCGTCGGCGTCGGTGCTAAGCGTGAGCAGGGCGGCCATCGTGGTCAGGGCGGCAAAAGCGCCGATCCAGAGCAGGATGCGGCCGACCGGATACCATTCAAGGTCGGGTGCCACTGGCGCGGCACCATCGGCCGACGAGACGTCGCTGGCGATAGACCGCCCGAGCAGCGCCAGATGCCCGAGCCACCAGGCGGGCACCGCCACGGTGACGGCAAAGGCGATGCAGTAGGGAAGGCCGAAGATCGCGCCGAGACCGATCGCCGCCGCGATGCCGCCGACGGTGGCGCTGAGCGGTCCCCATCCGATCGCGGCCACCATCAGCGGCAGCGGCGCCAGATAGAACAGCAATAGCGAGATCAGCGCGCCCGAGATGATCGAGGCGAACATCAGCGCCGACGCGCAGCCGGCGGCAAGCGCAATGAGAAGGGTCGCGATCATCAGCTGTCCCGCTCCTTTCGAGCGGTTAGAGGTTCTGTTCGAGAACCCCAACCATCGGCAACCGGACGACCCGGAAGCCTTATGAGTTATGAGTATGTGACCCGCGGCGCGAACGCCGCGGATCAAAAGACGTTGTTAGCGGATCACGTAAGGCAGCAGACCGAGAAAGCGCGAGCGCTTGATGGCGCGCGCGAGTTCACGCTGCTTCTTGGCGGAGACGGCGGTGATGCGGCTCGGCACGATCTTGCCGCGCTCGGAGACGTAACGCATCAAAAGCTTGGAATCCTTGTAGTCGATTTTCGGCGCATTCGGACCCGTGAACGGGCAGGTCTTGCGGCGGCGGAAAAACGGACGGCGTGCACCAGCTTCAGCCATGATTCTTACTCCTCAACCGCTGCATCATCGTCGCGCGGACGGCGCGGACCGCGGTCGCCACGGTAGCCGCCGCCCTCACGGTCGCCCCGGAAGCCACCCTCGCGGTCGCCACGGAAGCCGCCGCCACGGTCGTCGCGATCACGGTCGCGATCGGCCTTGCGCATCATCGCCGAGGGGCCTTCCTCGTGCTCTTCGACGCGAACGGTGAGATAGCGGATCACGTCTTCGCTAATCCGCTCCTGCCGCTCGATCTCGGAGACCGCCGCCGACGGGGCGTCGATGTTCAGCAGCACGAAATGCGCCTTGCGATTCTTGTTCATCCGGTAGGTGAGGGAGCGCACGCCCCAGTTTTCCATCTTCACGACCTTGCCGCCGAGCTGCTCGACGATGCCGGTCATCTGGGTTGTCAGTTCTTCGACCTGCTGGGTGCTCGCATCCTGACGCGCGAGAAAAACATGCTCATAAAGAGGCATGGGTGTCCTTTCCTAGTGTTGGCGCGGTTCCCGGCGGCAAGCCCTTCGAGCCCTTCGGAAAGGACTCGACGATAAGCTCAGAAGGCGGAAGCACGGGACGACGGGCCGACTGGCCCTGCCACATCAACATCGCCGATAAGGTGAAATTGCTGAGACCGTCCGTTCAGCTCCCGGCCGGGATCCACGGATGGCGCGGTTTATAAGCATTTTGAGCGGGCTGGCAAGCGCTCATGCTGGGTTCGGGGCCGGATTCGGGAGGGGCCGGCGGGCCTTTCATAGCGGCCCGTTGACATTTTTGTTTGTATAACATACAAACAGAATGCCCGAGGGTAAGAAAATGACTCCCAAGTTCGTCCAAACGGCTGAAATGCCGGCCGGCGATCCCAAGCACGCCGCGCGCGCCACGCGTTCGGCCGGGCGCCAGATGCGCTCGCGGCTGCTCAATGGCGCCAGCCGCCTGTTCAAGGAGCGCGGCCTGTCCGGCACCTCGATCTCCGATATCGCAGCCGCCGCGGACGCGTTTCCAAGCCAGATCACCTATTACTTCCGCACCAAGGAGGCACTGTTCGTCGAGGCAGCCTGCCGCGACATGCTCTACGTGGCACGCGCGGCCGAGCAGGCGGCGCTATCCGCGCAGACGCCGCGCGAATACACCCGCGCGCTGGTCGACAGCGTGACGGCGACCGATTCGGTCGCCTTCTTTGCCGAAGCGCTGACGCTGACGCGCCGCCGCCAGGATCTAGCGCCGCTGGTCGAGCGCACCATCGAGCGGCTGCACGGCGAGGGCTTGCGCGCCTATGCCGGCCAGATCGAACGGCACGGCTGGAACACGCTGCGCGATCCCGATGCGACCTCGCGGCGGTTCTGGGCGGTCGCGATCGGCGTGATGGTCGAGGGCTATGCGATGGGCCGTTCGCCGGAGGAATTGTCGCGCGAGATGCTGCGCGTGCTCGGCGAGCAGGCGACGGCAACGTCCACCGGCGGCAGCGCGCGCCTGCGCCTCGTTGGCGACCACGCATCCACTTCAAGCTCACCCGATGGGGAGACATCATCATGACCGCGCTTCGCATGCGTGCCCGCGATTTCCTGAGCGAGGACGAACTGATCGCCGTGCGCGAGCGTTCGACTTGGAAAGGCGTCGCCATGATCGTCCATGCGTGGGCGCTGATATTGGGTTCGATCGCGCTGGTCGCGTGGTGGCCCAATCCGCTGATCTTTGTGCTGGCGGTTGGCATCATCGGCTCGCGCCAGCTCGGGCTCGCGATCCTGATGCATGACGGCGCGCATGGCTGCCTGTCGGCTGACGAGAAGACCAATCTGACCCTGAGCCAGTGGTTCTGCGCTTATCCGATTTTCGCCGAAACCCGCGCCTATCGCCGCTATCATCTCCAGCATCACGCGCGCACCCAGCAGGACGACGATCCCGATCTCATTCTGTCGGCGCCGTTTCCGATCACGAAGATGAGCTACCGCCGCAAATTCCTGCGCGATATCACCGGGCAGACCGGCTATCAGCAGCGCAAGGCGCAATTGCTCAACGCGCTTGGGCCCAGGGAATGGCCGTTCAAGCAGCGCGCCGCACATTTCTGGGAAAAGCTCGGCCCGCAATGCGTCGTCAATGCGGTGGTGTTCGCGGGGCTCGCTGCGGCCGGCGTGTGGTGGGCCTATCCGCTATTGTGGCTATTGCCGCTCGTTACCTGGATGATGGTGATCACCCGCATCCGCAACATTGCGGAGCACGCCGTAGTGCCCGACAGCGCCGATCCCTTGCGCAACACCCGCACCACGCATGCCGGTTTCCTCGAGCGGCTGTTCATTGCGCCGTACTACGTGAACTATCACCTCGAGCATCATCTGTTGTTCTACGTGCCCTGTTACAACCTGCCGCGCGTTCACCGTATTCTCAGCGCCAGCCGGCATGCCGAGCGCATGGAGGTGCAGCCGAACTACGCAGCCGTGTTGCGGCTGGCGACGGCGAAGCCGAACCAGGAGGATCGCCCGGGGCAATTGGTGAGCAGCCTGCGCCGCGCGCGGGCCGGCGCCGAGGTCGGCGGCGATCAAAAGGCAGGTGGTTTCTAGAGGTCGCGGTGCTTGATACGATTTCCGCCGCAGATGGGGGCGTAAGTTCAACCGGCAGCCCGAACTGCGCAGGATCTAACGAATGATCGATCTCACGACACTGATTAGCTACGTCGCGGTTGTGCTCGGCTTTGTGTTCATTCCGGGGCCCGCCACACTTCTCACGGTTACGCGGGCAACGAGTTCGGGCACAAAGGTGGGCCTCGCGACCGGCGCCGGGATTGCGGCCGGCGACGTGTTTCACAGCTTCATGGCCATTGTCGGTATCTCGGCCGTCGTTGCGACTTCGGCGGTGCTGTTCAGCGTCATCAAATACATTGGCGCGGCGTATCTTGTTTACTTCGGCATCCGTGCAATTCTGCACAAACCCGCGGCAAATCTGGTTGCCGTCGGCCTCCCGATCTCGGCCGGGAGAGCATTTAGGCAAGCGATTTTGGCCGAGGTGCTAAACCCGAAGACGGCACTTTTTTTCCTCGCGTTCCTGCCCCAGTTCGTGCGGCCAGAAAACGGATCGGTCATGCTTCAGTTGACGGTTTTGGGGATTGTCTTTGTTCTACTGGGCCTCGTCAGCACGGCGGTTTTTGCTGTGTGCGCCGGAGTTCTCGGCAACTTCCTCCGTCGAAATCCGACCGTGCTTAAATGGCAGGGCAAGGTCGTTGGCGGCATCTACTGTGCGCTTGGTGTTCGTTTGGCGTTGCAGGAACGCTGAATCGGCCGCTGTCGCGGCGCGCCGCATGGTCCAGGTTCGGCGTGCGGCATTTAAGACCGCGTAAGCGCGGCGGCGAAGTTCCAGACAGCGTAACCATTTTGCCTGCAAGGCGATTGCTTGTGCGATTGCACCTTCCGTCCGGCTTGACAGCGCGGCGAAAGCCGGTGTCTTACGGCCCGACTTTAGCCATTTCCAGCGGTCTCCTAGGCCACTCGGGGTAATAATGACGGCAGCATTCACCTTTCCGGGGCAGGGCTCCCAGGCGGTCGGCATGGGCAAGGCCATGGCGGAGGCCTTTCCGGCCGCGCGCGCGGTGTTCGACGAGGTCGATTCGGCACTCGGGGAGAGACTGACGACGATCATCTGGGACGGCCCGGCCGAGGCCCTGCAGCTCACCGAAAACGCCCAGCCGGCGCTGATGGCGGTCTCATTGGCGACCTTGCGCGTCCTGGAGACCGAGGCCGGTTTCTCGGTTGGGCGCGACGCCGCCTTCGTGGCCGGACATTCGCTCGGCGAATATTCCGCGCTGGCCGCCGCCGGCAGCCTTTCGATCTCCGACACCGCGCGCCTGTTGCGCACCCGCGGCCTTGCCATGCAGAAGGCGGTGCCGGTGGGTGTCGGCGCCATGGCCGCTCTGCTCGGCCTCGATTATGAAGCAGCGGTCGCGGTGGCGAACGAGGCGGCGCAGGGGCAGGTTTGCCAGGCCGCCAACGACAATGGTGGCGGGCAGGTCGTGGTTTCCGGCGACAAGGCCGCGGTCGAACGCGCGCTCGAGATCGCCAAGACCAGGGGCGCCAGGCGCGCCATGCTGTTGCCGGTGTCCGCGCCGTTCCATTGCAGCCTGATGCAGCCGGCCGCCGACGTGATGGCCAGGGCGCTCGCCAATGTCACGATCGCAAAGCCGGCTTCGCCGTTGGTGTCGAACGTACTGGCGGCGCCGATTACCGATCCGGACGAGATCCGCCGCCGCCTGATCGAGCAGGTCACGGGAACCGTGCGCTGGCGCGAATCGGTGGCTTACATGGCAAGCCACGGCGTCACCCGGTTCTTCGAAATCGGCTCCGGCAAGGTGCTGTCGGGGCTCGTCAAGCGCATCGCCGAGGGCGCCGTCGGCATTTCGGTCGGCGGCCCGAACGATCTTAATGCCGCGAAAGACGCGCTCGCTGCCGCGCAGCCGGCCTGAGCGAGGGAGAGACCATGATGTTCGATCTGACTGGCAGGACGGCACTCGTCACCGGTGCGACCGGTGGTATCGGGAGCGCCATCGCGCAGGCTCTGCATGCCCAGGGCGCGACGGTGGCCATTTCCGGCACGCGGCGCGAGGTGCTGGACACGCTCGCCGGCAAACTCGGTGAGCGCGTTCACGTGTTGCCCTGCAATCTCTCCGACTCAGCCGAGGTCGAGGCGCTGGTGCCGGCAGCCGAAAAGGCCATGGGCCAGGTCGATATTCTCGTCGCCAACGCCGGCATCACCCGGGACAATCTCTTTGTGCAGTTGCGTGATGAGGATTGGGACGAGGTCATCAAGGTCAACCTGACCGCGACGTTCCGCCTCGCCCGTGCCGCCACCAAACTGATGATGCGCAAGCGTTTCGGCCGCATTATCGCCATCACGTCGATCGTCGGCGTCACCGGCAATCCGGGCCAGGGCAATTACAGCGCCTCGAAGGCCGGACTGATCGGCATGATCAAGTCGCTGGGCGCGGAATATGCCAAGCGCAACGTGACCGCCAACTGCATTGCGCCGGGCTTCATCAGGACCCCGATGACCGACGCGCTCAACGACAAGCAGCGGGAAACGATTCTTTCGAGAGTTCCGGCCGCGCGGCTTGGGACGCCGGAAGATATCGCTGCTGCGGCGGTCTATCTCAGCTCGAACGAGGCGGCCTATGTCACCGGGCAGACCATTCACGTCAACGGTGGAATGGCCATGATTTGAGCCGGTTAACGGCCGCTTTCGCAAGGCGGAATGAGTTTCCGCGGGCCGATGGAGGCTTATAGTCAAGGCTTGGGAAGTATGATAACCGAACCCCCAACGGATGGGCAAAGAACGCCTTGCAGGAATTTGAAACCCTGTATATTGGCGGTGCTGAGCCTGCGACGTTCGCCGGGCCTTTGTCGGCTATGACGGGGCCAAATCAAGACTATGCGCGATTGCGAAGGAAAGTTTACCGACCAGGATGGCTCGTATCGTCTTGGGGACGGGTCTAATGGGAACAAGCACGAGGTTGAACGATGAGTGAGATTGGCGAGCGGGTTAAGAAGATCGTGGTCGAGCACCTTGGTGTTGAACCCGAAAAAGTTGTCGACAACGCGAGCTTCATTGACGACCTCGGCGCCGACAGCCTCGATACCGTCGAGCTCGTGATGGCGTTTGAAGAAGAGTTCGGTTGCGAAATCCCGGATGATGCCGCCGAGACGATTTTGACGGTCGGCGACGCCACAAAATTTCTTGAAAAGAACGCGAAGAGCTGACGCCCAGCGCGGTACTGACGGAGCCGGGCGGGCCGTGGTCGTGCGGTCCACCGGTTTCTTGTTGTGGGCCGCAAATGCTGGGCTGGAGTGCTGGATATGAGGCGGGTTGTCGTCACGGGCCTCGGCATGGTGTCGCCACTTGGCTGTGGCGTCGAACCGACCTGGAAGCGCATCCTCAACAGCGAGAGCGGTGCCAGGAAGATCGATACGTTTGACGTGTCCGATCTGACCAGCCGAATCGCCTGCGTGGTTCCGCGCGGCGACGGCTCCGACGGCACCTTCAATCCCGACCAGTGGATGGAGCCGAAGGACCAGCGCAAGGTCGACGACTTCATCATCTTCGCGATGTGCGCGGCGCGCCAGGCGCTGGACGATGCCGATTGGCATCCGTCCACCGAAGAGGATCGCTGCGCCACCGGCACCATGATCGGCTCCGGAATCGGCGGTCTGTCCGGCATCGCCGACACCGCGCTGCTGCTCAAGGAGCGCGGGCCGCGCAAGGTATCGCCATTCTTCATTCCCGGGCGTCTGATCAATCTGGCTTCCGGCTATGTCTCGATCGAGCACGGCCTCAAGGGCCCCAACCATGCCGTGGTGACGGCATGTTCGACCGGCGCGCATGCGATCGGCGACGCCGGCCGGCTGATTGCGCTCGGCGATGCCGATGTGATGGTGGCGGGCGGAACGGAATCGCCGATCTGCCGGCTGGCGATGGCGGGGTTTTGCGCCTCGCGCGCGCTGTCGACGGGCTTCAACGAAACGCCGGAGCGGGCATCGCGGCCTTATGACAGGGACCGTGATGGTTTCGTCATGGGGGAAGGAGCCGGCGTGGTGGTGCTCGAGGAATACGAGCACGCCAGGGCGCGCGGCGCCAAGATCTACGCCGAGGTGATCGGCTACGGTCTGTCGGGCGACGCCTATCATATCACCTCGCCATCGCCCGACGGTGACGGCGCATTCCGCAGCATGAGCGCCGCCATGAAGCGCGCCGGGATCCGCGCCGCCGATATCGATTACATCAACGCGCACGGGACATCGACGCAGGTCGGCGACGAGATCGAACTCGGCGCGGTCGAACGGCTAATGGGCAACGCCGCCTCGAGGGTGTCGATGTCGTCGACCAAATCGTCGATCGGACATCTGTTGGGCGCGGCGGGAGCGGTGGAGACGATTTTCGGCATCCTGGCGATTCGCGACAACATCGCTCCGCCGACGATCAATCTCGAAAATCCGTCGGTGGAAACCGCGATCGACCTCGTGCCGCAAAACCCGCGCAAGCGCGAGATCAATGTCGTGCTGTCGAATTCTTTCGGTTTCGGCGGCACCAACGCTTCCGTAATCCTGCAGCGCGTGGCCAACTGACGCGCTTGCAAGAAGACTCCACCGATTCGCCGTATTCGGTGCTAAATCCTATACGCGGGCGTAGACTACCGGCAGTTCGCGGCGATCTCGCGGGGCCACGATTAAACCGAACAGGATTCAGGTTGCATCGATGAGTGAGAGGCCGCCCATTTCGCCACGTAGCCCGCGCGCCGCGCTGGAGCCCGAGCAGGTTCCGCCGCCGCCGAGACGTTCGGCACGCGCGCGCAATCCGCTCGTCGTTTTCGGCAATGCCGTCATCACCATCATTCTGGTGCTGATGATCGGCGCCGGCGCCGGATATTTCTACGGCAGGCAGAAGATCGAGGCTCCCGGTCCGTTGGCGGAGGACAAGATCGTCAACATTCCCTCGCGCGCGGGAATGACCGACATCGCCGATACGCTGCAGCGTGAGGGCGTCATCGACAACAATCGCTGGGCGTTCATCGGCGCCGTGTTCGCGCTGAAGGCGCGCTCGGAGCTCAAGCCCGGCGAATATCTGTTTCAGAAGAACGCCAGTCTGCGTGATGTCATCGGCACCATGGTCGAAGGCAAGGTGGTGCAGCATGCCGTCACGATTCCCGAAGGCCTGACTTCCGAACAGATCATGGCCCGCCTCGCGGACAACGACATCTTTTCGGGCACGGTCCGCGAGGTGCCGCGCGAAGGCACCCTGCTGCCGGAGACCTACAAATTCCCGCGCGGCACCAACCGCGATCAGGTGATTGCGCGCATGCAGCAGGCGCAGAAGCGGGCGCTCGCGGAAATCTGGGAGCGCCGCAACCCGGATATCCCGATCAAGTCGCCGGAGCAGCTGGTGACGCTGGCCTCGATCGTCGAGAAGGAAACCGGCAAGCCGGATGAACGCAGCCGTGTCGCAGCGGTGTTCGTCAACCGGCTGCGGCAGAAGATCAAACTGCAGTCGGACCCGACCATCATCTACGGGCTGGTCGGCGGCAAGGGGACGCTGGGCCGGCCGATCAAACGCAGCGAAATCCAGCAGCCGTCGCCCTACAACACCTATGTGGTCGAGGGCCTGCCGCCGGGCCCGATCGCCAATCCCGGCCGCGCCTCGCTCGAGGCCGCCGCCAATCCGGCGCGCACCCGCGACCTGTTCTTCGTCGCCGACGGCACCGGCGGCCACGCCTTCAGCGACACCTACGACCAGCACCAGAAGAACGTCGCCAAGCTGCGCGCGATGGAGAAGCAGATCCAGAACGACACCGTGGAGCCGGCTGACGATCCCCCGCCGGCCGCGGCGGGCGCGCCGGCCGACACCACCCCGACCGCGACGACGACCAAGCCGGCGCCTGCGAAGAAACCCGCGCGCGCCCCGGCCCGGCAAGGCGCCGCGCAGTCGACGGCGTCGCCGCCGGAGGTGCAGCAGTAGTCCGCCGAGGGTACGGGTTTTGGGGAGCAGCCGGCCTTGCGAAGCGCCGCTGAGCATTAATTTGCGCGCATTGGCGGCGCAAAACCGGTATCCACTTTTGCGCAATACGCGATAAGGTCGCGCCGTAACTCTTTTTGCGAATCTCACACCTTTCAACTGCCGGGGAAATTCACGCGATGGCGCTGTCGAGCATGACCGGTTTTGCGCGCAGCCATGGCGCCAGCGGACCCTACACCTTCGAATGGGAGCTGAAGTCGGTCAATGCCAAGGGCTTCGACCTGCGGATGCGGCTGCCGCCGGGATGGGACGAACTCGAAGCCTTCGCCAAGAAGCGCGCCGGCGAGGTGCTCTCGCGCGGTACCGTGTATGCCAATCTGAACGTCAAGCGTACCGGCGCGGCCTCGACGATCCGTATCAACGAGGAGGTGCTGGCCTCGATCGTGAAGGTGGCCGGTGTGCTCGCCGGCAAGATCGATGCGGTGGCGCCGAGTATCGACGGGCTCCTCGGAATCAAGGGCGTCATCGAGCTCGTCGAGCCCGAAAGCAGCGAGGAAGAAGACAAGGCGGCAAAGGGGGCGGCCGCGGCCGCGTTCGATCAGGCGCTGCTCGACCTCGTCGAGATGCGCCAGCGCGAGGGCGTGACGCTAGGGCAGATCCTGAGCCAGCGAATGGATGAGCTCGAACGCCTGGTGCAGAAGGCGGAGGCGGCTCCCGGCCGCCGGCCCGAGGCGATCAAGGCACGGCTTGCCGAGCAGATCGCGGCGTTGCTGGAAACCTCCGATCGCTTCGACCCCGACCGGCTCAACCAGGAGGCGCTGTTGATCGCGGCCAAGGCCGACATTCGCGAGGAACTCGACCGCATCGCCTCGCATGTTTCGCAGACGCGCGAGATGATCGGCAAGGGCGGCCCGATCGGACGGCGGCTCGATTTCCTGGCGCAGGAATTCAACCGCGAGGTCAATACCTGCTGCTCCAAATCGAACGATCTTGAATTGACCAACACGGGCCTTGCGATGAAGAACGTGGTCGAGCAGTTCCGCGAACAGGTTCAGAATCTGGAGTGAGGCATGACCGCGCATGGCCACGGCTTCGACGGAGTTGAGCGGCGCGGGCTGATGTTCGTGCTGTCGTCGCCCTCGGGCGCCGGGAAGACCACGCTGTCGCGCCTGCTGATCGAACGCACCCCCGGCCTGAAGATGTCGGTGTCCGCGACCACGCGCCCGATGCGGCCGGGCGAAGTCGACGGCCGCGATTATCGCTTCATCGGCAAGGCCGAATTCGAAGCGATGGCCGAGCACGGCGATCTGCTGGAGTGGGCCACCGTGTTCGACAACCGCTACGGCACGCCGCGCGCGCCGGTCGAGGCGGCGTTGTCGGCGGGACAGGACGTGCTGTTCGATATCGACTGGCAGGGCACCCAGCAATTGCGGGAAAAGGCGCGCGCCGATGTCGTCAGCGTCTTCATCCTGCCGCCGTCCGCCGCCGATCTTGAAAAGCGGCTGCACTCCCGGGCCCAGGATTCCGATGAGGTGATCCGCGGCCGGATGAGCCGCGCCAGCCACGAAATGAGCCATTGGGCCGAATACGATTACATCGTGATCAATCACGATATCGGCGAAGCGTTTGCCGAAGTGCAGTCGATCCTCAACGCCGAACGGCTGAAGCGCGAACGCCGTACCGGTTTGACGACGTTCGTCCGCGAGCTGCAGCGGCAGCTGAAGAAGTAGACGGGTGCTTGATCATGATCCGATCGGATCATGATCGCGTCTCTTAGTTTGAGCATGATCTCCGAGCAAACACTTCGCGTTTGTCGAGGGAAAACCGCTACCAACTTTTCCGGATCATGCTCTAGCTGCGCGCCCGCTTTGAAATCTGCGCGTAGAAATCGGCGACCCTGTCGTTCGGCTCGGCGACCTGATCGAGGTCGCGCGGGAAGGGGCGTCGAGGGACGACATCGTCGTCCGAGTGAGCCGGCAGCCTGATGTTGTCGTTGTCCATCGATTCCCAGATCTGGTTCCGGCGCACGCGCTGGCGCGCCGTGCGCCGCGCCCCGCCGAATTTGAGGACGAGGCTGGCGGTGATGCCGGCGAGCGCCAGCGCGCCGCTCATCACAGCCAGCAGCACCGGGAGCGAAGCGGGCAGGCCTTGCGAGGAATCCGCCGTAGCGAGCGGAACCGCGGCCGCCGCGGGCGGCGGAGCGGCCGCGGTTGCATCCGATGGCGCTGAATCGGATTGCGGCGTAGCTGACTGCGACGAATCCGATGGCGGCGAATCGGATGGCGACGCCGATTGCATGTTCGGGGCTTGTTGCATATTCGCGGCTTGCATGTTCGCGGCCACTTGATCTGCCGGCGCTGGCGGACTGGCCGTCGAACCCGCGGCCGGGGAATCGGGCCAGCGCGAGGCGACAACCGACTGCGGTGCGTCCGCGCCCGCGGCGTTATCTGGGCTCGCCGCCGGATTGGCTGGCATCGCCGGAGCGTCGTTGTGCCCCGGCGGTTCGATGCTCGTCTGCTGCGGCCATTCGGCACGGGCGTCAGCGACCGAACGCTGCATTGGCGCGGCGGCAACCGGCTTTGCCGCAGCGGAGGAATTGGGCTCGGCGGTCTGCGATAGCTTTTCGCCTTCACCCCGCAGATACCAGCAATGGCGTTTGGTGCCGTGCTCGATGCGATAGTACCAATGGCTGCCTTCGGGCGTCTCGTTCTTCGGAGCGGCAAGGCAATCGTCCGCCGCGCGCGCCGCGTCATGCGTGACGGACGCGAGAGCGGCGACCGCGAGCGCGCTGACGAAGATTGCGGAGACGAATTTCGCGGCTCTGTCTGGCATGTGCCCCTCCGGTGATGATACGCGACACTTCACGGGCCATATCTCCGCAAAGACTTGGGTCGCAATGAGCCGCAATTCCGGAACGGGTAGGGTTTAATTTGGGCCTGCATTTGCGGCCGTAACGCCCCATATCGGACCAAAAGACAGCGGTTGTTTGTCATTGTTTGGATGACGTCCACTTTCCGGCGCAGCCCGGCCTTTTCCAGCGCAGGGTCAGTCGCTCGCGAGCACGTCGCTGAACAGCACGTAGCGCTGGCCATCGAAGCGCACCAGCCGCATCTGCTTGATCGGACGCAGATCGGTCGGGCTGGTCTTGAGACGGATCCCCGGCAGCAGCAGCGGCAGCTCCATGTCCAGGTGTGAGGCCTGCTTCATGATGTTCTCGCGCGTGAGATTGTCGCCGCACTGCTTGAGCAGTTGCACCACCGCGTAACCGATGTTGTAGCCATAGGGCGCGTAGTAGTCGCTCTTGCTGATGCGCGGATTGTATTTGTCCATCCACACGTTCCAGGCTTGCATCCGCGGATCGTCCCGCCATTGCGGGTCGGCCGGATCCTTCTGGTAGGCCGCGGAGATGATGCCCTTTGCGGCCTCGAACCCGGCCGGCTTGATCGCGCCCGCGATCGACGAACCGACGCTGACCACGAATTCCTGCGGATGCCAGTCGATGTCATAGGCCTTGCGAATGGCTTGCGCAGAGAATTTGGGGATCGTGACGATGAAGAACACGTCGGCGCCGGACGTCTTCAGCGAGACCACCTGAGAATCGACGGTCGGGTCGGTGGTGTTGTAGCTTTGCGTCGACACGATCATCGTCGACGCCTTGTCGCCGAGTCCGCGTTTGAAGCCGAGCAGATAGTCGCGGCCGAGATCGTCGTTCTGCGCCAGGATACCGATCTTGGCATCGGGTTTCGCAGACAGGATGTACCTGGCGTAGATCTCGCCTTCCGACGCGTAATGCGGCGTCCAGCTCATTGTCCACGGATAATGCTCGGGGTCGTTGAAGACGGTCGCGCCGGTGCCGATGAACAGATGCGGCACCTGCTTCTGGTTGATGTATTTCACCACGGCCATGTTGGTCGCGGTGCCGACCGGATTGACCAGAAACAGCACTTCGTCGCTTTCGATCAGGCGCCGGATCTGCTCCACCGTCTTGGGCGGGCTGTAGGCGTCGTCCAGGCTGATGAAGTTGATCTTGCGGCCGTTGACCCCGCCCTGGTCGTTGATCATCGCGAAATAGGCGGTAGCGGAGACCGCGCCGGCCGAATAGGCCGACGCCGGGCCGCTATAGGGCGTGGTGGTGCCGATCTTGATTTCGGTGTCGCTGGCGCCCGGACTGTATTGCTTCTGTGCCGGGGCCGGCGTCGCGGCCAGGCTCAGCGCGAGCGCCGCGATGGCGGCGAGAGCAGAACGATTCCTCCAACAAGCCATTACGTCCTCCCTGTCAAGCGAGGCTACATGGCACTCCGCCTCTTTTGGCGAGGCTTATAAAATGCGCTGCCTCAGTTCTTCAGCACGATGCGCCCGACGACTTTGCCGGCGCGCAATTCATCGATCCATTTTTGGACGTCGCCCATCGGTTCTTCCTTCATGGGGGTCGGCTTGATCTTGCCGGCTCGCGCCAGCGCCATCAGCTCATGCGCTTCGGCCAGCGTACCGACCATGAAACCCTCGATCGTCATGCGCTTGTAGATCCACTGTACCATGGGCAGGCTGAAATTACCGCCCATTAATCCGGACACCACGATCTTGCCGCCGCGGGCGATCACCGAGACCGCGAACGCCATCGACTTCTCGTTGCCGGCGAAATCGACGATCTCGTCGAACCCGCCTTCGGTCTCCTTGATGATGCGTTTGACCACGTCGGCTTCGGAAGGATCATAGGCGACGGCGGCGCCGTTCTTGAGCGCCGCCTCGCGCGCGGCCGGGCTCAGATCCGCGACCGAGATTTTCTGCTTGAACATCGCCTGCGCGAACGAAAGGCCCATCATGCCGACACCGCCAAGCCCGATCAGCAAGAGGTTGCGTTGCCGCGGCCGGTCGACCAGCCGCTTCAGCGCGCCGTAGGCGGTCACGCCCGAGCACATCAGCGTCGCCGCCTGATTGACCGGCAGCGGATCGTAATCCAGCAAATATTTCGCGTCCGGCACCAGTACGTGGCTGGCGAAACCGCCGTCGATGGAGACACCGAGAAAACGCTGCTTGAGACAGAGGTTCTCGTCGCCATTGGCGCAGTCGCGGCACTGGCCGCAGCCGATCCAGGGAAATACCGCCTTCTTCTTGTCGATCAGGTCCTTCGAAGCGTCGGGGCCGACTTCCTCGACGACGCCGGCGATCTCGTGGCCCAGCGTGAACGGCAGCGTCATGCCGCGGGTGGTATCGAGCCGCTTGCCGCCGCCGAGATCGGCATAGCCGTCCTGGATGTGCAGGTCGGAATGGCACAGCCCGCAGCGCTCGATGCGGACCAGGACTTCCCTGGCGGCAGGCTTCGGCGTGTCGATGATGGTCTCACACAATGGCGCATCGAATTTGACCAGTGATTGACGTCGCATCAGCGCCATGGTGATTCTCTCCTAAGGCACGTTCGATTTTGTGGTTCGTATATCGGTCAATTCGCGGGCCATGGCAACAAAGCCGGAGACCGGAATGGTCTCGGCGCGGCGCGTCGGATCGACATCCGCCGCCGCGGCCAGCTGGGCCGGGTCGACGCCGAGCGATTTGAGGCTCTGCCGCAGCATTTTCCGCCGCTGCCCGAACGCGGCGGCGGCAACCCGTTCGAGCGCCTTGCGGTCGCACGGCGCCGGCGCGGTGCGCGGCACCAATCGCACCACGGAAGAGGTGACCTTGGGTTGCGGCACGAAGGCGGCCGGCGAAATGTCGAACAGGATCTTGGTCTCGGCGCGCCAGTTGGCGAGCACCGCCAGCCGTCCATAGGCTTCGTCATCCTCGCGCGCGACGATGCGCTCGGCCACCTCGCGCTGAAACATCAGGACCATCATGTCGTACCATGGCGGCCACGGTTCGATCGACAGCCAGTCGATCAGGAGCGCGGTGGCGATATTGTAGGGCAGGTTGGCGACGATCTTTGCCTTGGTGGCGCCGATCAGCGGCCGCGGATCGAAATGCTGCGCGTCGGCACAGACGATCTCCAGGCGTCCCGGATATCGCCTGGAAATATCTTCGAGCGCCGGAAGGGCGCGCTGGTCGCGCTCGACCGCGATGACGTGCCGCGCCCCCAGTGCCAACAGCGCGCGCGTCAGCCCGCCCGGACCGGGGCCGACCTCGACGATCGTGGCATCTTCCAGCGGGCCCGCGGCGCGCGCGATCCGCGCGGTGAGGTTGAGGTCCAGCAGGAAGTTCTGGCCCAGCGATTTGCGGGCGGACAGGGCGTGCTGGCGAATGACCTCGCGAAGCGGCGGAAGGTCGTCGATCGCGCTCATGCGCCCTGCATCGCCGCCATGCGGTCGGCGAGCCGCAACGCCGCGACCAGGCTGGACGGATTGGCCTTGCCGGTTCCGGCGATGTCGAACGCCGTGCCGTGATCGGGCGAGGTGCGAATGAACGGCAATCCAAGCGTGACGTTGACGGCGTCGTCGAAAGCCAGCGTCTTGATCGGGATCAGCGCCTGATCGTGATACATGCAGATCGCGCAGTCATAGGTTTTGCGTGCGGCTTCGTGGAACATGGTGTCCGCCGGCAGCGGTCCGTGAACCGCGATGCCTTCTCTGCGCAGGATTTCGACGGCGGGCGCCACCAGGGTCTGGTCCTCGGTGCCGAGCGTGCCGTCTTCGCCGGCGTGCGGATTGAGGCCGGATACCGCCAGCCGCGGATTGGCGAGGCCGAAGCGGGCCTTCAAATCCGCGACCGCGATGCGGGCGGTCGTAACGATCAGTTCGCTCGTCAGCTGCGCGATCGCCTCACGCAGCGCCAGATGGATGGTCACGGGAACGACGGCGAGGACAGGCGACCACAGCATCATCACCGGCTGCGGCGTGTGGCCGCCGGTCGCCGCCAGTTCGGCGAGAAACTCGGTATGGCCGGGATGCCGGAAGCCTGCGCGGTAGAGAACGCTCTTGGCAATCGGATTGGTGACGACCGCGCTGGCCCGTCCGGCCGCGACGTCGCTGACGGCCTGACGGATGGAGGCGATGGCGGCGTCCGCGCTGCTGTGGTCGGGCTGGCCCGGCTGCGCCGTCGCGGGGTGGCCGGTGGCCACCACCGGCAAGACGTCGGGGAATGCAGCAAGTGCGTCCTCGGCGCGAATTTCGGCGATCGCAACGGTGAGCCCGAGCAGCTTTGCGCGGTGCCTGTGAAAGTCGGGATCGCCGAGCAGGTAAAAGGCGGGGAGTTTCAGTTCAGTCCGGCGCAGCCACGCCGCGAGGGTGATGTCGGGCCCGATGCCCGCGGGTTCGCCTGAAGTCAGCGCGAGCGGCTTTGCCATGCGTCAACGATATTCGATCATCGCGGCTTTGTGGAGTTCCTGCAGGTACCAGTTCGACTTCGCCGTGTATTTCTCCGCATACATCTTTTCCCGGATTTCCTTCCTCTTCGGCGTGTCGATAGTGGTGGGCGTCCTCGCGCACAGCGCCACCATCTCCACGCCCTGCTTGGTGATCTCGGGCGCGGTCAGATGGCCGATCGGGGTCTTGTCGAGCCCGTCACGAAGAACCTCCGGGATGTCGGCCGAGGTCTTCACCACGATATCGCGTATCGCGGCATTGGGCATGGACTTGAAGAGAGCGTTGGCCTCGGCGCAGCTCTGCACGCGGCTGCGCAGCGTTTCGGCCTCCTTCTGCCTTCCCTCGATGACGGCCTGGGCCGATCCCCGCGGCACGATCAGAACGATCGGCTGCATCTTGTACTCGAAGGCGTCCGCTTGCTGTTTTTCATCGCCGCCGCCGGCCTGGACGGCGGCAGCGACGTCCTTCTCGCCGACCTGGAGGCTCTCCTTGTACCGTCCGCGCACCAGGCTGGTCCAAACCATGTCGGCCTTGATGCGGGACTTCAGCGTGTCGGGCCGAATGCCCTGGCTTTCGAGGGATTTGGCCAGTTGTTCCGCCGAAATCCGCATCCTTCCGGCCATCGAGCCAAACGCCTGATCGACATCGGAATCGGCGGGGTCGACGCCGTATTTCTTGGCTTCCTTGATCTTCAGCTTTTCATCGATCAGCTCGTTGATCACCTGCTGTCGGTCGGCTTGCTTGTGTGTTGTCAGGAAGTTCAGCTTGCTGCGCTGTTCGATATCGAAAGTGGTGATGGGGTCGCCATTGACCATGACGGCGACGGATTGCGCATGCAGCGGCGTGGCGCAGGCCATCAAGAGAAGGCCCGCGGCACAGCCGAGGATGAGAGAGGAGAGGCGATGAGAGAACGTTGTCATGGTCATGTTCGCGATATCAGCCGATTCGAATTGCAGCGACGGTGGGACCCGGTCTTGCGGTCGCCCGCCGACGCCAGTTCTACTGAACGCCAGTGGCTCCGCTCGCCGACGCGGCCGAATTGGCGATGGTCCGCAAGCCGATCTGCAGCATGAAGGCGTGACTGAGCACGGGCGGCGTGGTGCCGGCCGAGTAACTGTAGGACGTCACGTAGTTGGCCGCCAGCACGAAGCAATCGTCCACATATCCGGCGCCGACGACGTACTGGTTGACCTTGTTCGCTTCGAGATCCCACCGCGCCGACCCCGTCACCACCCAGTTCGCGGCGAGCTTGACCGAGGCGGTGCCCAGGAGTCCTTCGCGGCGGGTCAGGTATCCCAGTTCCGGCTGCGGCGCGTAGTTACCGTACATCATGCTGACCGACCAGCGGTCGAACGCCGCCCGGCCTTCAGCCTCGAAACGGTTGACGTTGAGCGTCGCCTCGTCGAGCCGCGTGCGCACGCTGAACGTATAGGTGCGGTTGGGCGAATAATTGACCCGCGCCACGTAATCGGATTTTGCGTTCTGCAAGCCGGAATCGACCCCGGTATTGGTCACATCCTGCACCGCGTAGGAATTCAGGCCGAACAGCTGGTAGGACTGTCCGAACAGCACGTTGACCGATCCGCCGCGGTCGAACTGCGTCGTTGACTGCACGCCGACATTGGCGCGGCCACCGCCTTCGACGCGGTCATAGCCCGAGAATTTGTCGACGCTGAACAAGTTGCTGGCGTCGAAGACCATGCTCTGCGCGTCTTCGTTGGGAAGCTTGCCCGCATAGGATTCGTTGGGACGGGCGATGATCTGTGCGATCGGCTCGATCGTCGTGGAGCCCCACGGCTGCACGTTGATGAAGGGATAGCGATATTCGAGGCCGATCGTCGGCATCACCCGGAGCGCCTGCGTGTCGCCGACCGGCAGGAAGTTAGAGACACCCGGCTGGTTCGAGATCGAAGCATCGATCGCGTCGGCGCGGATGCTGGCAAACGGCGTCCAGATTTCACCGGCGGAATCGGTGAACGAGCGCCGCCACTGCGCCTCGCCCGTCAGCCGCGTATAGGTGCCAGGCATGCCGCGCAGCAGGCATTGCGACGGCGTCCGCGCCAGTGGATCGGCGGATGTCGTCGTGCACAGGCTGGCGGTATTAGCCAGCGTCGTGATCGGGTCAAACACGGCGTCGTTGCGCGTCAGGCTGGTGAAATTCGTCTTGTAGCTGACTTCGCCGCCGAAGATCGGGCTGTTGAGCACGTTCGAATAGTCGACGACCGGGTGAATGACCGGAACGTTCTGCTGGAAGCCGGAGAAGCTCAGATAGTAGATCGTACGCGCGTCGAAATAGCTGCGATTGCCGACGCCCGTTAGATAGAGCTGCGAAATGGCTTCGGTCGGCAGGCTCAGGAACGAGCCGAGCGGATCCTTGTACTGGGCCAGCCGATAGTCGGAGAAGAAGTAATAGTCCGTGAGCAAAACGCCATCCCAGCCCCACACCCATTTGTCGTTGAGCGCGAACTGGCCCTTGGTTTCGACGCCGCCACGGAACTGGCGGTCGCCGGGCTGGCCGGCGAAGGCGCCGGGATCAAGCTGATCGATGCCGTAGGCGCGGACCTGGTAGGCGCCGTTCAACAGGCGCTGGCGGAATTCGGCCTGCATCAATACGCCTTGCCGGGTCGTGAAGCGCGGGCTGAAGGTCGCGTCATAGTCGGGCGCGATGGCCCAGTAGAACGGCGTTTCAACGCCATATCCGTAGGTCGTGTCCGATGAGAAGCCCGGCATCAGGAACCCGGTCTTGCGCTTGACGGTCGGATCGGGGGTCGAGAAATACGGCATATAGGCCATCGGAACGCCGAAGAACTCGAGCTGCGCGTTCTCGAAGTACAGCATCTTCTCGTTCTGGTCGTGAATGATGCGCGCGCCCTTGACCTGCCACAGCGGCGGCTTCTTCGGATCGTCCTTGCAAGCGGCGCAGGCGGTATAGACGCCGTTTTCGAACACGGTGAAGTTGCCGCTCGAGCGGTCCGCGCGTGTCGCGGCCATCCGCGTCGCGTCGGCGGTGTCGACGCGCAGCGAATCGACGAACCCGTCGCGGTAGTCGTCGCTCAGATCCATGATGTTGGCGTAGGTAATCTTGCCTTCCGCATCGGTCATGCGGATGTTGCCTTCGGCATGCAGCCGTTTGGTCTTCTGGTCGTAGATGACCTTGTCGGCTTCGACGGATGTGCCGTTGTAAAACATCTGCACGTTGCCGACGGCCGACACCCGCGAGTTGTTGTAGTCGTAGTCGACCTCGACGGCCTGGACGAGCATCTGTCCGTCGTTGGCGACGCGGGGCGCCACCGGCCGGGTCGGTTGCGGATTGTAGGTGAAGCTCTGCGCC
Source organism: Bradyrhizobium erythrophlei (assembly GCF_900129505.1). Taxonomy (NCBI): domain Bacteria; kingdom Pseudomonadati; phylum Pseudomonadota; class Alphaproteobacteria; order Hyphomicrobiales; family Nitrobacteraceae; genus Bradyrhizobium; species Bradyrhizobium erythrophlei. The sequence goes on from NZ_LT670818.1 coordinate 6,217,290, forward strand.
GAGGCGGGCGTCGCGGACGCAACCGCGCCGCCAATGACGGCGGCGAACATCAGCGCGAGAACGGTCCCACTGACGCCAGCCAAGCGGGAGCGATCGCCGCGCACGGGCGCGCGCCGCCGGAACGCGGACAACATTCTCTGGCGGGCGGCGACAACCACAGCCACTACCCGTCCTCCTGGTACAGCAAGGCCAAAAAGCCGGTGAGGCCGCCCACCAACACGGGCAGCCACGCCGCAGCGATCGGATGCATCAACTCAGCCTTGCTCAAATCCTCAGTTACTTTCGACAGAACGTAGAGCAGAAAGCCTGCGCCCACGCCACTCAAAACCATCTTTTGCACGCCGCCCATCCGGAAGAAGCGCAACGAGACGGACGCCGCCAGCATGACCATTGCGGCCAGCAAAAACGGCTGTGCGAGCAGCTTATGATACTGCAGGCGGTAGCCGGCGGTCGCAAATCCCGAGCTCTCCGAAGATCGGATATAGCTCGGGAGTTGCCAAAAGGACACAGTCTCCGGGGTGGAGAAACTGTTGCGGACCTGGGCCGCGGTCAGGCTGGTCGCAAGTCTGAAACTGTCCTGCTCGACCGGGGGCGAGTCGAGCGAATAGCGGCGGGCGGATTTGAACAGCCAGTAGCCGTCCTCGAGCGTCGCTTCGCGCGCCTCGATTCGCTCCTTGAACTGGAAGTCATTGTCGAATCGGAACAGCGTCAGTCCGGTCAGCCGCACGCCCTGCTGCTCGCTGCGCGCCGCGTTGATGATGACCTGTCCGTCGCTGTTGATCAGGTTGAGCCAGAAGCCGGAGGCGTCCTGGATGCCGCCGCCGGGCGCGGAGCCGAACAGATCCGCCTCCATCTGCTTGGAGAGTTCGCGCAAATTGGCGGACATCGGATTGTAGGCGGCGGTGGCCAAAATCCCGAGCACGATGGCGCTGGCCAGCGCCGGTGCGATGAACTGCCACGCCGAGACGCCGGCGGCGCGCGCGACCACCAGCTCAAGCCGCCGCGACAGCGCGAGATAACAGGTCATCGCCCCGATCAGGATGCAGAACGGCATCATCTTTTCGAGCAGCTGCGGGACGCGGAACAGCGACGTCTCGGCGACAACGACCGCCGACGCCGAAACCAGGCCCGACGTCTTCCTCACCATTTCGATGTAGTCGACCAGCACCAGCAGCAGGAAGATGCTCAGAAACACACCGAGCGCCGAGATCACGAAGCGGCCGGCAAAATATCGCCCGAGCGTGTTGGTCATCATGCTCATGCTGCGACGGGCCGCCCGAACAGCCGCAACAGACGTGCGTTCGATTTGTTGATCGCCTCGAGCAGCGCCGGCGGCGGTTCCACCACCACGCCGGCCAGGATGATCCAGATGCCCGCGCCGATCGTCGCCACCAGCATCAGATATTGAACGAACGGGGCGAGCGGCGATTTCACCGCCATGACGGAACAGGCAAATCCCGCCATCCGCAGCCCGAACACCGCGAGAATCGAACTGCCGATCGAGAAATTGCGGCTCTGGCGCGTGGTGCGCGGTGCGCCGAGGAAGGCGAAGGTGAGGGCGGCGAATGCGAACGGATAGAGCGGCGCCATGAAGCGGTCATGCAGCTCGGCGCGGAATTGTCCGGGCACCTGCGTGTAGACCGGATCGTCCGGCGGCGGATCGAGCAATTCCCAGAGGTAGCGCTCGCGAATCCCGAGCGCGGCGTCGTGGCCCTGATTGGAGAATTTCGACATGTCGAACGCATAGCGGGCGAACGCGACCAGCGCGGGATCGCGCTTGCCGATCTCGAAGCGCTCCAGATTGCCATCTTCCAGGACCAGGAACGACCCGCTGCTGTTCTTCAGCACCGTTCCGTGGTCGGCGACGATGGTGACACGTTCATTGGGATCGCGGCGGTCGTCGACGAAGATGCCGGCGAGCACGCCGCCCGGCTGCCGCTCGCGAATGCGGATGGTCAGGTTCTGGTCGAGCTGGGCAAAGCGGCCGGGCTGCAGGATGTTGGTCAGCACGTCGGCGGTGATTTCGGCATCCCATTGCTTCAGGCGGCGCAGGCCGTCGGGCGAGAGATAGGCGGCGATGAAGGCGACCATGATCGCCACCACGATGGTGGCGTAGAAGAACGGACGGAACAGCCGGAACGGCGAAAAGCCGGCCGCATTCATCACGATGATCTCGGAGTCGGTCGCGAGCTTGTTGAGGGTGTGCGAGATCGCGATCATCAGTGCGATCGGCGAGATGATCAAGACCAGCGCCGGGATCACGAGGCTCGTGATGCCGAGAAAGGTCACGATGGTCTGGCCCTGGCTGGTCATCAGGTCGATGCCGCGCAACGCCTGCGTAATCCAGATCACGCCCGTCAGGCTGACCAGAACCAGCGCAAACGACGCCAGGGTCGTTCGAAAAATGTACCTGTCGATCGACCCCATCGCCACCGCACGATTCCGCCCCGCCGAACCTGAACTGCGTCCACGACCAATCCCGAATCCGGGATCCCCTGTGGTCGTGCCGCGCTTTATCCAGCCAGCCAGTCCTCATTACCATCCCTTTGATCCGTCGACAAAATGGCTGCGCCATGGCACCCTCGGGATATCGTTAATAATTCGTGAGATGTGGCCTCCCGGCCACTGTCGGGCTTGGCAGCGCGGGCGCCGGCAGGCCATAGTGTTGCCGGACTGCTCTTGACGGACGTAAATCGCGGCCGGATGAGACATGACGCGCGCCGCCCGGCGGGTTCCCGACCAGCGACAGCCCCGATTTTGGAGGACTTCCCTATGCCCGACGCCGTCAAGGTCGGCTTCGTCCCGTTTTCCGCGAGCCCCCGCGGCATTCTGGTGATTTTCTGCGATGATTCGCTGAAGTTCGGCGAGGCGACCCGCAAGGCGCTGGGCGAGGCCGCCGATCTCGTCATACGGGCGGCCGCGACCAACCAGTTCAAGGGCAAAAGGGGCGCCACGCTCGATATTCTGGCCCCTGAGGGCCTCAAGGCCCCGCGCCTGATCGTGGTCGGCGCCGGCAAGCTCGAAGGCTTGAAGGACAACGACTTTTTCACGCTCGGCGGCACGGCCGCCGGCAAGCTTGTCGCCGGCAAGGAGCCCGTGACGATCGTGGCTGACTTGCCCGACGGACCGATGAAGCCCGAACAGGCGGCAGCGGTCGCCGCGGGCGTGCGGCTTCGCGCCTATAAATTCGACCGCTACAAGACCAAGAAGAAGGACGGCGAGGAGGCCCCCTTGCGGGCCGACGTTTCGCTTGCCGTCGGCGATGCCGCCGCCGCGAAAAAGGCGTTCGCGCCGGATGCCCACATCGTCGATGGCGTCATCACCGCGCGCGACCTCGTCAACGAGCCGCCGAACATCCTCTACCCCGACGAATTCGCGCGCCGCGCCAGCCAGCTGCGCAAGCTCGGCGTCGGCGTCGAGATCCTCGACGTCAAGGCGATGACCAAGCTCGGCATGGGGGCGCTGCTCGGCGTGTCCCAGGGCTCGGCGCGGCCCGGCCGCACCGTGATCATGCGCTGGAACGGCGGCAAGGCCGGCGACAAGCCGGTTGCCTTTATCGGCAAGGGGGTTTGCTTCGATACCGGCGGCATCTCGATCAAGGGCGCCTCCGGCATGGAGGACATGAAGGGCGACATGGGGGGTGCTGCCTGCGTCGTCGGGCTGATGCAGGCGCTGGCGGCGCGCAAGGCCAGGGTCAATGCGGTCGGCGCCATTGGCCTCGTCGAGAACATGCCGGACGGCAACGCCCAGCGCCCCGGCGATATCGTCACCTCGATGTCGGGCCAGACCATCGAGATCATCAACACCGACGCCGAAGGCCGGCTGGTGCTCGCCGACGTGCTCTGGTACGTGGCGAAGAAGTTCAAGCCGAAATTCATGGTCGATCTGGCAACCCTGACCGGCGCCATCATGGTGGCGCTCGGCACCGAACATGCCGGGCTGTTCTCCAACAATGACGAGTTGGCCGAGCGGTTGAGCAAGGTCGGGCAGGCCACGGGCGAGCGCGTCTGGCGTATGCCGCTCGGCGCCGAATACGACAAGCAGATCGATTCGCAGTTCGCCGACATGAAGAACACCGGCGGCCGTCACGGCGGTTCGATCACCGCCGCGCAGTTCCTGCAGCGATTCGTCGACGACACGCCGTGGGCGCATCTCGACATCGCGGGAACGGCGATGGGCGCGCCGAAATCCGAAATCAACCAGAGCTGGGGCTCGGGCTATGGCGTTCGCCTGCTGAACCAGCTGGTCGCGGAGTATTACGAAGCCAAGAAATAGTAGAGATAGCCTTAAATCCGATGACGGAAGTGCTGTTCTATCATCTGCAGAACATGTCGCTGGAAAGCGTTCTGCCGCCGCTACTTGAGAAGTCGCTCGAGCGCGGCTGGCGGGTGGTGGTGCAGTCGACGTCGCAGGAGCGCGCCGACGCGCTGGATGCGCATCTGTGGACCTATCGCGATGATTCGTTCCTGCCGCATGCCACCTGGCGCGCAGGCGCCGGCGAGGCGCCGGATCAGCCGATCGTGCTGGCGGTGGAAGAGGCCAATCCAAACGGGGCCAATGTCAGGTTTCTGATCGACAACGCCGCGCTTCCTGCCGACTGCGACGCCTATGAGCGTATGGTGCTGGTCTTCAACGGCGACGACGGCGACGCGCTTGCCGCCGCCAGAAGCGCCTGGAGCGATTGCAAGGCGCGCGGCTTCGAGGTCACCTATTGGCAGGCCGACGAGCGGGGCCGCTGGCAACGGCGGGATTAGCGATATCCGGCAATTGATGATAATCTGCGCTTTTGGCAGGCGAGCTTGTATCCAGCCACGGTCGTGCCGCAAAGTGATGGTGGGACAAGCGCTTATTGGTTTGGGGTGGGAAACTAGTTGATCGTGCAATACAGCAACAAGCCAAAACGACTGCTGGCGCTGTGTGTGTTCGCGCCCTTGCTCGCGGGTTGCGCGGGGTCCGATCTGCTCTCGAGGGACGCCGAATGGTTCTCGGGTCCCAGCCGGCTGTTCATCCGGAATATCGAAGCGCCGCCGCTCTCGCCTGACAAACCAGTCACCGCGGAAGATCTGGTCAGCGCCGAGGGCTATTGCCCGGGTATGGCACCGCCCGCCGCGAGTCCTGCCGACGCCAACGCCGCGGCCGGCGGCGCCGCCGGTGAGCCGGTCGTTCCCTCGACCTCGGGAACGGTGGCGCTGGGTCACACCGAGTGCGACGTCGTGCGCGGCATCGGCGCGCCCGCCAGCGTCAGCCTCTCCAACAATCCGCGCGGCAACCGGGTGGCGGTCATCACCTACGCCCAAGGCCAGCGCGGCGGGATCTATACCTTCACGGCCGGACGCCTGACCTCGATTGAGCGTGGGCCGGAAGCCGAGGCCCCGCCGCCGAAGACGGCAAAATCCAAAGCGAAGAAGAAGCCTGCGGCGACGTGATCGTTGCCGCTCCCCGCGGTTAAACGCTCGTCGCGCCTGAACCGGCTCAACCGGCCGCGTTGTCGAATTCCGAACTCGCCGCCAGCCATTCTTCCTCGGCGCGCTGCAGCGCGCTCTCGGCGCCGGCGCGCGCCTTGGCGAGCTGGCCGGCCTGTTTCGGATCGCGCTTGAACAGATCCGGCAGCGCCAGCGCGGTGTCTATCTTCGCGATAATGCCGTTGATGCGCGCGATTTCGGCCTCGGCGTCCGAAATCCGCTGTTTCGGCGAGTTGCGCTTTTCGTTTCTGTTGCGCTGGGGTTTTTCGCGGCCGCGATCGTTGCTGCCATTCTCGCGCGCACTGACGCGCATGCCGCGCGCCGACAGCACCATGCGCCGGTAATCGTCGAGGTCGCCGTCGAAATTCGTCACGGTGTGATCGGCGACCACCCATAGCTGGTCGGCGCAGGCCTCGATCAGATAGCGATCATGCGAGACCATGATGACGGCGCCGGGAAACTCGTTGATCGCTTCCGCCAGGGCGGCGCGGCTGTCGATGTCGAGATGGTTGGTCGGCTCGTCGAGAATGATCATGTTGGGACCGAAGAAGGTCGCAAGTCCCAATAGCAGCCGGGCTTTTTCGCCGCCCGACAGGCTCCGCACCACGGTGTCGCCGGCCTTGCCGGAAAAGCCGATCGCGCCGGTCCGGCCGCGCACCTTGGTTTCCGTTGCCTCCGGCATCAGCCTGCGGACGTGATCATAGGGCGAGCCGTCGAGATCGAGCTCGTCGACCTGATGCTGCGCGAAGTAGCCGACCGAGAGCTTGTCGGCGCGGGTGACATGGCCGGAGAACGGCGGCAGCTTGCCCGCCAGCAGCTTGACCAGCGTCGACTTGCCGTTGCCGTTGGAGCCGAGCAGGGCGATGCGGTCGTCAGTATCGATCCGCAAAGTGACGCGGTTCAATACCGGGCTCTTCGGATCGTAGCCGACCGAGACATTGTCGACCGCGATGATCGGCGGCGACAGCATCTTCTCAGGCACCGGAAACGAGATTTCGCGCACGTCCTGCGTCACCAAAGCGGTGACCGGCTTCATCCGCTCCAGCATCTTGACGCGGGACTGGGCCTGGCGGGCCTTTGAGGCCTTGGCCTTGAAGCGGTCGACGAAGGCCTGCAGGCGCTTGCGCTCGTCGGCCTGGCGCTTGGCGTGCTTGGCGTCGAGCACCTCGCGCATTGCGCGCTGCTCCTCGAACGAGGAGTAGGTGCCCTTGTAGAGCGTCAGCTTGCCGCGATCGAGATGCAGGATCTGGTCGACCGAGGTATCGAGCAGGTCGCGGTCATGGCTGATGACGATCACGGTGCGCGGATAATGCGCCAGATGGTCTTCGAGCCACAGCGTGCCCTCGAGGTCGAGATAATTGGTCGGCTCGTCCAAGAGCAGGAGGTCGGGCGCGGAAAACAGCGTCGCGGCAAGCGCGACGCGCATCCGCCAGCCGCCGGAAAATTCCTGGCAGGGCCGCGCCTGGTCCGCGGTCGAAAAGCCGAGGCCGCTGAGGATCGCAGCCGCACGGGCGGGCGCCGAATGGGCGTCGATGTCGACGAGGCGGGTCTGGATCTCTGCGATCCGATGCGGATCGTGGGCGGTGTCGGCTTCCCGCAGCAAGGCGTCGCGCTCGAGGTCCGCCTTCAGCACGACCTCGATCAGGCTTTCCGGACCATCGGGCGCTTCCTGGGCGAGGCTGCCGACGCGCCAGCGCGGCGGAAGGGCGATGGAGCCGCTTTCGATCGGCAATTCGCCGCGGATCGCGGCAAACAGCGTCGATTTGCCGACCCCGTTGCGGCCGACAAAGCCGACGCGGGCGCCCGGCACGATCTGGGCTGTGCCATGATCGATGAGAAGCCGTCCGGCAATCCGGACCGATATTTCGGTGAGTGAAAGCATGCGGGGTTGTCACCGCAACCGCCGCCAAACGCAACCCTGTTTTTTTGGACAAATAAAATAACGGACTTTGCCGATGCGGCGGGCCAGGAATTGGCCGGATTTGTCGTTCCATCGTATGCTCAGGGGCTAGGGACCGGAGATGCCGGTCGTTCCCACTGTCGGCACGCTTCAACGGGAGGCAGCAATGGCAATCGCATTGGTTACTGGCACGAGCAGTGGCATAGGATTGGCGACCGCAGTGACGCTCGCACGCGCGGGCCATCAGGTCATTGCGACAATGCGAAATCTGGATGGCGCCGGTGAACTGCAGAAGATCGTCTCCGCAGAAAAGCTCGCGGTGACGGTAGCTGCGCTTAACGTGGATGACGATGCTTCCGTTGAGAATGCGATCAGTAAGGCGATTGCGGAGAACGGCAGGATTGACGTTCTCGTGAACAACGCGGGGATAGGTGGTGGCGGATCGGTGGAGGAGGTGCCGATGGCCAGATTCCGCGAAGTCATGGAGACCAATTGTTTCGGTGCGCTGCGCTGCATCAAGGCTGTAGTACCGGGCATGCGCGAACGTCGGCATGGATGCATCGTCAATGTAACCTCGATTGCCGGCCGGATGGCTCTGGCTCCAGCAGCAGCGTACGCCGCTTCCAAGTTCGCTCTTGAGGCGCTGAGCGAGTGCCTTGCGCAGGAAATGAAGGCGTTCAATGTGCGTGTAGCGATCATCGAACCGGGCGTCATCGCCACGCCGATATTCGGTAAGGCGAGGCCGCAACCGCAGGACAGTCCTTATCCGCATGCCCGACGTCAAGCCGCCTTGTTTGCCGCATCACTCACGAAGCCGACCTCGCCATACGTCGTCGGGGAACAAATACGAGAGATCGTCGACGGCGACAGTTGGCAACTCCGCTATCCGGTCGGGTCGGACGCGGTGCCGTTCCTCACGTGGCGAGCGAGCAAGACCGATGAAGAAATGGTCGAGTATGGCGGAGCCAGCGATGAGGAATACAAAATCCTGATGAAGAGCGAGTTCGGCTTGGACGTGAATCTTTGAGTGCAGAAGCCCGCAGGATGGGTGGAGCGCAGCGATACCCATCACGTGAAGCTCGGGCGGATTAGCCGAAGGCGTCATCCGCCGAACGCGACCGCACTATCATCGCCGCTCGCCGAAGTCGTCGTTCGTTTCAATATCGGCGCCCCGATCGAGCGGAAACAATCCCGCACAGACATCGCGATGAAATCAGGAATACGGACAGTCGTGCACGCGACGATAATTGGGCATGCGGTGCAGGATCGCAGACCTGGTGTTTGACTGGACGGCGTTCGAACTCCTGCGTGCCGCGGAGAGCATCGGACGGGCTCTCGGCAACGATCGTTCCGCGTGTCACGGCGCCGTTCGCAAGCGAGAGATTGGAATCCGCAGCAATCCATCATGCGAGCGGTCGCGGTCCGTCGCGGCGAGCCGTGACCCAATGCCACCATCGCCGGTTCGGTCATTTGTCGTCGTCAAAATGGTGGTTCCGGCAACTTCGTAATAACTTTGTTGCGTCGCACAATGACCGCATTTGAATATGTAATGGCCTCCATCAACTGCGAACTTGTTTCGAGTTGGTGACAACATCAACAACATATGAGGCTATAAGTGAAGGATCGGCGCATCACAGTACTTGGAGTGGGGATTCTAATCGCATGTATTTCGTTTTCTTCTTCATCTAGGGCGGAAACCCAGACAGGAATTGCATCGGTATACAGTGGCGAGCCAACCGCCAATGGCGAGTATGCCCATGCCTTTGCGCTCACGGCGGCTCACCGCACTCTGCCGTTCGGCACCATGGTCGAGGTCACCAACATCCAGACCGGCCGCTCGGTCGTCGTCCGCATCAACGATCGCGGTCCTTACATCCGGGGTCGAGTCATCGACCTGACGCCGGCCGGCGCGCGGGCGATCGGATCCTCCGGCCTCGCGCCGGTCACGCTAACCGTGCTGTCCGCCGGGACTCACGGCAGCCGTTCGGACCGTTCTCTCAAGGGCTGAGCCAGCTTCGGCGGCGCGGATACGACCAACCCTGACTGTCCTGCCAGTAATCGGATGAAGGCCGTAGAGAAACCTACGGCCTTCATCCGACAGCCACTGCCCAATTTTCGACCCACTCCGACCAGATTTGAAGGAGACATTGCTGCCGGGAATGCCGCGTTTCTACTTGGATATCGCATGCGACTTCATTGCATGAGGTACTGAATGAGGGCACAGACCCTGTTAGTCGCTTTCGCCGCCTGCATCGCGACGTTCTCGTCGATCGGGATACCAACTGCGCAGGCGAAACAAGAATGCAGTGCCGCGACGCCGTCAAATTCGCACGGATATTGGTCCTGGCGTCTGATTGACGGAAGAAAATGCTGGTACGAAGGCAAGCCCATGCTTTCGAAATCCTTGTTGGAGTGGCCCACGCAGGCTTCAGCACAACCGAATTCCGATCGAGAAATTAAAAGCGCCCCGCCAGAGAAGCCCGGCAATCCCTTGGATTCACAAGCGCGGGCGCCGGATGACCCGGATACTTTCGAAGCGCGGTGGCGTGCTATCGGAATGACGCGTTAGGCGCCGGCTTCGCAGGCATCGTCTCGAAACGACCAAATCGCGCCTCCAGAATCGGGCGATGTCCGCGCGGGAATTACCAGCACTGCGGCGCGCGGAAACGCCTGAACAGTGCCGTGAGCGCCATGTCTGCACCTCTCTCCTCTGCACCTCTCTCCCGACGCATCAACATCGGATCCGTCCGCGCGATAACAATGGCGGTATTCGCCATTTTGGTGCTCTCGGCAGGAACCGCACACGCTCAATTTCTGTTCTGGCCCCGGTACACGTTCTGGCCACACCACTATGCTCCGTTCAAACACAAGCACCACCACCGGCAGACAAACTCTGAATCGGCAGGGAACGCCCGGCCCGAGGCCGCTGCGAAGGGCCCGCTCCAGATCGTCATCTCGATCGCAGACCAACGGGTCTCGCTTTTCGACGACGGGACCCTGATCGCGCGCTCTTCGGTGTCCACGGGAATTCAGGGGCATCCTACGCCCCTCGGCGTGTTCAGCGTTATCGGCAAACAACGATGGCACCGTTCGAATATTTATAGCGCGGCCCCCATGCCCTACATGCAGCGCATCACCTGGTCGGGGATCGCGTTGCATGCCGGTTTCGTGCCCGGGCATCCGGCGTCACACGGCTGCATCCGTTTGAAAAACGACTTTGCCGCGCGACTGTGGCATCTCACGAAGCGCGGCACGCGCGTGATCATTGCGCGCGACGATGTCCAGCCGGTCGAGATAACCAATCCGCACCTTTTCCAGCCGAAAACCGTGTCCGATTCGGCGGAATTTCAGGCTGGCACTGTCGCGGGCAACAGCATCGGTGCAGCCGCGGCAACGCAGGGATCACCAGTGTCCAACGCCGAAACTCCGGAAACCTCTGATCTCCAGATTCCAGGCTCGGCTCGCGCCGGAGGTGCATCTAAAAAGATCGTTCCGATCTCCGTCTTCGTGAGTCGCAAGTTGAGCAAGCTCTTCGTGCGCCAGGGCTTCTCGCCTTTGTTTGATGTTCCGATCAAGATCGAAAATCGGGAGGAGCCGCTGGGAACGCACGTGTTTACCGCGATGGAATTCCAGAACGAGGGAGCGGCCATTCGCTGGACCGTCGTATCGCTTCAGAAGGAATTTCCTCGTATGTTCGAGGCTGCCGGGAAAGAGCGCGAACCGCCCGCAAAGCAAGCCGCCGCCCTATCGGTACCGTTGCCCGATAAAGCCAACGCGGCCCTCGACCGCATCGAGATCCCCCAGGATACGGTTGCGAGGATATCTGAATTACTGACACCAGCCTCTTCATTGATTATTTCCGACGACGGATTTAGCCACGAGACCGGAAAAGGCACGGATTTCATCGTTGTCACGCATTGAGGCAGCGGCGCAACGAACGCTGCCAGACCACCCTCGCGGTCGCGAAGGCCGGCTAGCAGGCTGCGGAAAAGTCGCTGATTGCGGGTTTTTTGGCAGATTTGACGGGATCTATGCTGCTTCTTGCGGGGATCATCCTTGGTGAGGCACCGCTTCCCCGTTCCTCATCATGGTATGGCCGCCAATAGCTTCGGGATTCGCACGAGATTGTAGGCGGCTGCGGCAAGCGTGAACATGAAGCCGACACGTGCTGTTCCGCGGTGCCTTGTCTTGCGCAGGACCGCCACGGTCTTGATGTAGCCGAAGCCTTCTTCGATCCGCTTGCGGATGCGCTGACTGATCGCGTAACCGGGATAGCGGGTAGTGCGGCCGTCGATCGCCGTCTTGCGTGTTTTGCCGGTCTTGGTGAGATGCGCACCGACGGCGGGTGTATTTTTTCGAATCGCAACGATAGGTGGCTGTCCGCATTGCACGTGCATGTGGTCCTGTTGCTGACCGCCGAACTGCTTGTCCGCAGGACGATGACCGGCGATGAGGTCGACGTGATCGTGCGCTGGCGGTATCGGAACGAGCGCGGCCAATGAGCGCCAGCGTCGTCTGGATTGGGCGCGAGCTTGAGACGGATCATCTCTCAGGCCCAATTTACTCAAATAAATGCGTCCTTTGACTTAATCTGGGCGTCCCGAATTTACCGGACTTTGAAACATTTCAAATCACCTTCGGTTCTCGAATTGCCGTCAAGAGCAGCATCCGGACCAAAAGGATACGCTGATGAACAACCGCATTGGCGAGCGTCACGAAGTCCTGCAGGCTGGAACGATTTCGTTCCGGGGCTCTGCCTTTGATTGCACTATTCATAATATATCGATCGGCGGCGCAAACCTCGAGGTCGGGAACGGTCTGAAGATCCCGGATTCGTTTCGGCTTCTGATCGATCCGGAATTTGGCAATCGTCACTGCCACGTCGTTTGGCGCAAGGAGCGGCGGATCGGCGTCGCTTTCGACTAGCGGTTAAATCATGGTGATCACCGGATCGTCCTCCCGTTGGCAGAAGGCTGTCGTTGCCCTGCTGGTGTTTTGCGTCCTCGGATATATCTGGACCCTGCAATAGACCGCCGCATATCAGTTCGCTTTGTCAGCCAACTTGCTTTCGGCAATTTGAACCTTTCGACGAAGGCTCTGTAACTCGTTGTGCATCGCTGCGAGTTCGCGGCCGGATTTCACCTTTGGTGTCCGTTGCCTCGCAGGCAGCGCCTGCGCATCCGGTCGTACGGCCAGATCTCTCAGTGCGCCGACAGTCCCTCGCCGAGCGCCGCAATCTCCGCAGTAGACGATTGTTTCCCGGGATGCGCTTTCCGGGTTCTCAATTTTTATTCCGAGACTGCCGCAATCGCCGCAGACCACCTGAAAATCGAAACTAATATTCATAGCGAAACTCCCGAGATCCAAATTGCCAATCTCTCGGCCCGCCTCGTCCTCCCTATGGCTTGATTATAACCGCCCCAGTGTCTGCGCCTAATATTGCGGGGACATGACAAAAAAATCTACGCCGATTCTTGGAAGGAAGAAGGCTTGATGCCTCGGAAACCTGACAAAAGCGGCCAATGTCGCGTGTTGGCAGTGCGCCCCGAAGGCGCGGATCACTAGTGGAGGAAGATTCCACCCAGAGAGTTGTCGATTGATCTGGTAGCTGACGAGCGGTTCGGCCGGGTAACCGGCAGGGCTGGAGCCTCGTGACAAAGGCCGCTTTAGGCGGTTGAGCAATCCGGCGGGCCGTAACGTGAGTGAAGCCTGAGCAGGCCTCGAAAGTGACAATGCGGATGCCGACCCTCCTGCCATTTGGGGAAGGCTGTATGAGCGGGGAAGCAATCGACACGCGCACCCGCTTGATCCGCCGGGGTAGTGGGCACGGCACGTCGGAAAGGTGGTTCGGGTAATCGGGGGAGACCCGTCAAGGGCGAGGGTAGCGGCCTCAACGTCGCGAAGGCGGCGGCCATGGCGGGAGTCGGACGGGGTCGTATGACCGTCGAAGCCGGGTAATGCTGGCTGAGGAAAGGGCCCTGACTTCTGGTGCGCTTTCGAAGATGGTGAGGTGAAGGTGATTGGCGATGAGCCTGGCAACACCGACAACGATCCGGACCCTTCAGAGAAAGCTATACCGCAAGGCGAAGGCGGAGCCTGCCTTCCGCTTCTACCTGCTCTACGACAAGATTTACCGAGCGGACATCCTGCGTCATGCCTATGCGTTGGCCCGAGCAAATGCGGGTGCGCCGGGTACGGACGGAATGACCTTTGCGGCGGTTGAGGCGTCGGGCCTGGAGAGGTGGCTGGCGGGCCTGCGCGAGGAACTGGTTTCGAAGGCGTACCGGCCCGATCCGGTGCGGCGGGTGTCCATACCGAAACCGGACGGAGGCGAGCGACCGCTCGGCATTCCGACGATCCGGGATCGGGTGGTGCAGACCGCCGCCAAGCTCGTGCTGGAACCGATCTTCGAGGCGGACTTCGAGGACAATGCCTACGGCTACCGCCCCGTTCGCGGAGCGGTGGACGCGGTCAAGGAAGTGCACCGGCTGATCTGCCGGGGCCATACCGACGTGGTCGACGCCGACTTATCCCGCTACTTCGATTCGATTCCGCACGGCGAGCTTCTGAAATCAGTAGCTCGTCGCATCGTGGACCGGCACGTGCTCCGGCTGATCAAGCTGTGGCTGAAAGCGCCGATCGAGGAACGGGATGATGGCGACGGGACCCGGCGCATCGGTGGTGGCAAGAGCAACGCGCGCGGCACGCCACAGGGCGGCGTCGTGAGCCCACTGCTGGCCAACATCTACATGAATCGGTTCCTGAAGTATTGGCGGCTGACCGGGCGCGGGGAGGCGTTCCGGGCACACGTCATCGCGTATGCCGACGACTTCGTTATCCTCAGTCGCGGATGTGCGGCCGAGGCCCTGGCGTGGACGAAGGCGGTGATGACGCGGCTCGGGCTGACACTCAACGAGGCCAAGACCTCGTTGAAGAATGCTCGGCAAGAACGCTTCGACTTCCTCGGCTACTCGTTCGGACCTCACCGTTACAAAGCGAACGGTCATTGGTATCTGAGCGCGAGCCCGTCCAAGAAGAGCGTGCAACGGCTCAAAACGAAGGTTGGCAATCTGCTGGTGCCTGGCAACAACGATCCATGGCCCGAAGTGCGCGACACGCTGAACAGCTCTCTGCTTGGCTGGTCGAACTACTTCTGCCATGGAACGCGCCGATCGGCATTCCGCGGCATTGACCGATACGTTTATGAGCGCGTACGCGACTTCCTCGCCAGACGGCACAAAGTGGCAGGACGTGGCACACACCGGTTCTCTCTCGACGTTGTCTATGGACAACACGGTCTGCTGCGTCTCGAACGCCTACCCCTAACGGCCCCGCTGTGTGCCTCACGGTGAAATCAGTCGGAGAGCCGGATGCCTTAATCGGGCACGTCCGGTTCGATGAGCGGGGATGGGAAACGGAGCGTTGCCGAATGGCCCAAGCTACCGCGCCCATCCTCGACTCTACCGAAACGGACCTCCCACGATGTCCGCAGTTCGGTCGCTATCGGGAGTAAACCGGACGTCACGGGGATAGCCCAACTTGGTCGAGATTGACCCGGAACGGACATGAACGGCCGCAGCGCACCAGGGTCCAGGCGAACTATGCCAACGCGCTGCAGGAGTTGACCAACTACTATCCGGGCCGCGACCGCAGCTTTCCACGAGCTGCTCGCAAAATGGCCGTAGTTTTCAGCAATTGAAGGCGGTCATCGAATTCGACGGATTGGTCGAGGTGACAACGATGCGGAATTTGTCTTTCGGACTTCGGCGATTGCTGTCGCTGATCGTGGGCCTTACCCTCTGGGCGGCCGCTGCTTGGCCTGCTGCGGCCGAGCCCTCCGCGGCGGGCCTGTGGCAGAAGATCGAGAACGGCGAGCCCCGGCTTTACGTGTTGGTCGTCGATCACAACGGCGTCTTCGAAGGCTTGATGGCGAAACTGTTCCCCAAGCCGGGCAGTACAGGCCCGCGGATCTGTTCGGAGTGCACCGACGACCGCAAGAACGCGCCATGGCTCGGTATCTCCTTCGTCCGCGACATGAAGCGCAATGGTCTGAAATATGAGAACGGCAACGTGCTCGATCCCCGCGACGGCAAGATCTACAGCGCCAAGATGACCTTGAGCCCGGATGGGCAGACCTTGACGCTGCGCGGCTATATCGGCATCTCGCTGCTCGGCCGCGACGAGACCTGGACCCGCCTGCCCGATAGCGCCATCGCCCAAGTCGATCCCGCCATCGTTGCCAAATATTTCCCCGCGCAGGCCGCCGCGATGAAGCCGCCCGCCACGACACCGGGGATGCAGAGAAAGATGGCGCCAGCGCATTAGAGTTTCTATCCTCCCTGGGATTGTGAAGAGGGTAAAAGGGGAGGAAATGGTCTCGTCATCAATAGGCGAAAATGGAATTACGGGTTGCGGTAGGGAATTACGGTGACAGTGGAATTACGGTGACAGTTGAATTACGGTGGCAGTGCTGGACTGCACCCCATAAGTGAGACACGGTAATTTCTGTGACAGGGCATTTTCACTTTGGGTTCATGGCTAGCGCGAAGTTGGTTTCGAACTCAAGTGGCGGGCGGTAGCCGAGGGCGGAGTGAAGACGCTCGGTGTTGTAGATGGTGCCGATGAAGACGCTGATGGAACGTCTTGCGTGCTCGATGTTCTTGAAGCGGCGGCCGTCGACTTCCTCGGTCTTGAGAGTCTTCATGAAGCTCTCGGCTTTGGCATTGTCGTAAGGATTGCCGGGCCTGCTCATGCTGACGGTGATATCATGGCCGGCGAGGCGCTGGCGATAATCGGTTGAAGCATATTGCACGCCACGATCGGAATGATGAATGAGACTGGCGGGCCTGGGCTTGCGATCGGCAAGCGCGTGATCCAGCGCTGCCGGCCTCCCGCGCTCGGCGGATTTGCGTGTAAAATCTAATTTCCCAAGCCGGATCAAGCTGTTTCTACCTGTCCAGTCCCGTTTGAAAAAATATTCTGGTTTTCCGAAATCCCAAATCACCTTATATCCGCAGCCGTCCACCCCACTTAAGGGGCATATCGCGATCGTCACGGACGCGGGGCTGGATGCGATGGACGCGAGCGGTGCTGCTGACGAGAGCGCCTAACTTGCGGACGGAGAAGTCGTGTGGTCCTGACGCCTCGACGCTGGCGTCAAGTTCGCGAAAACAAGTTTTCGCGGGCGACGGTGACAAGAAAGCCCGATCGCCGGGGAGAGCGCGAAGGAAGCCGTTAAAACCATTGCGTGCGGGGATGCCGGGTGATTTCCGGTGCGACCGCTGTGAATACTCGTGTGCATCTTGCACTACCACTTCGCACACGAGGCTGCGGGTGCACTGGGCACCCGGCATTCCCCACGCCCTCTTTCGGGGCGATCGGCTCTTGCAAAACTCGGGCGTTTCACGCCGCGAGATCGCTGATTGATGTCTGGAGCATCGATTCCATGGACAGGGATTCGCTCTTGACGAGCCTGAACCGCGCGCGGCCTTGCCACATCAAATTTTTCCGATTAAATCTGTTCCCGACATCAAGAGTTGAGCTGACGCTCGACGCCAACCTGCTCCCGAGCAAGGTGGCATCCCCGAACCGGGGAGATGCGGCCGATCCGGCAACAAACGGGACAGCGCCGCAAGCTTTCGTCAGCTTTGCCCGGGATGGCCGAGACCTGATGAACCAGAGGCGGTGCGGAATGAGCGATCCCCAGCAATTTGCCAGCGACAATTATTCGGGAATCTGCCCCGAGGCCTGGGCCGCAATGGCAGCGGCGAACCAGGGCCAGGCGCCCGCCTATGGCGAGGACGAATGGACGGCGCGGGCCTCGGATGCCTTTCGCGTGCAGTTCGAAACCGCATGCGAGGTGTTCTTTGTCTTCAACGGCACCGCGGCCAACTCGCTGGCGCTGGCCTCGCTCTGCCAGTCCTATCACAGCGTGATCTGTACGGCCTCGTCGCATGTCGAGACCGACGAGTGCGGCGCGCCGGAGTTCTTCTCCAACGGCTCGAAGCTGCTGGTGGCCCCATCTGCGGACGGCAAGCTGATGCCGCAGGCGATCCGCGCCATCGCGACCAATCGCAACGACATCCATTTTCCGAAGCCGCGCGTCGTGACCATCACCCAGCCGACCGAGACCGGACAGGTCTACAGCCTCGCCGAGTTGCGGGCGATTTCGGCGTGCTGCCGCGAACTCGGCTTGAGCCTGCACATGGACGGCGCGCGCTTTGCCAACGCCTGCGCCAGCCTCGGCTGCAGCCCCGCCGACATGACATGGCGCGCCGGCGTCGACGTGCTCTGTTTCGGCGGCACCAAGAACGGCATGGCCGTGGGCGAAGCGATCCTGTTCTTCAACGGCAAACTCGCGGAGGACTTTGATTATCGCTGCAAGCAGGCCGGGCAGCTGGCCTCGAAGATGCGCTTTCTGTCGGCGTCCTGGGTCGGCATGTTGGAAACCGGGGCCTGGCTGCGCAACGCCGCGCACGGCAATGCCTGCGCGGCTCGGCTGGCGCGGCAGATCGGCGGATTGCCCGGCGTCGAAATCCTGTTTCCTGTTGAAGCCAATGCGGTGTTCGTTCTCATGAGCGACACCAAGCTCGACGCGCTGCGTGACCGCGGCTGGCGATTCTACACTTTCATCGGTGGCGGAGCCCGCTTCATGTTTGCATGGGATTCTTCGCCGCAACGCGTCGACGAGCTCGCCGCCGATATTCGCCAAATTGCATCAGGCGCCGGCGAGGCCGGTCATGAATGAGCGGCCAGTTCTAGCGCCTGCGAAATTCCTCACTGTCCCGCCGGCGCAATTCGTCCATCAGGTGCTGGAGGTGAGGGGACAGGCGCGAATCTTCGGGACGCAGGTTCTGCTGCAGCCTTTCGCCTACCGCGTCGCAGATCGACCGGCTGGTCTTGTAATCAATCGTTTCGCTGCTGTCGTCGATTCGGCCGTTCATGACTAGTTCCGTCTGGCATCCGTGTTCGCTGAGTGACACCGGATCAAGTCATGAGGCCAAATATTGTTTCCGCCCGCGATGGATTTGCATGCTTTCCAGTAAAAATTGTATGAAGGGGAACCCGATCCGCTCCGGCGTCAAGGCAAAGCCCCGGCACAATCGGGCCGGGGCCTGCGTCATCGGCGATCGAACGCTGCGCTCAATAGCAGCGATTGACCAGGCGCCAGCGGGGTCCCCACGGCGTCGGAACCAATTGGCGCGCATAGCAGCCGCCATACCCATAATAAGTGGGGCCGCCGACATAGAAGCGGGGACCCACCCAGCCGCGATGCCAGCCGCCGCCATGCCAGCCACCGTGCCAGCCGCCCCAGGCCGAGGCGGAGGTCGGCGCCAACGCGGCCGCTCCAAGCGAAGCTGCGGCGACGGCAACAAGCGAGAGTTTGCGTAACATGGTCGTCTCCTCGGGGTTCGGCGCGGTCAGCGCCATCGATGAGGTTTTCCCGTTGACGCCCCCTCGAGCGGGAGCGTTCGGTCGATGGCAGCCTAGGCCTCCCAGGCTGAACGAGGACCGCACGGCCGTGTCAGGGAGGGTTAATCTTCGTGAAATTGTTGTAATTCATCTGCCCCGCCGCGGCTCGCCCGGCAAGGCGTCTCGCCGGGTCGCTTGCCGTTGGCCGTCGGCGCCGATATAAGCCCCGCAACTTCCCAGCAGCTTTGCAAGGACGAAATCATGGCGATTGAACGCACCTTTTCGATTATCAAGCCCGACGCGACCGCGCGCAATCTGACCGGCGCGATCAACGCGCTGATCGAGAAGGCCGGACTGCGCATCGTTGCGCAGAAGCGCATCCAGATGACCCGCGCACAGGCCGAAACCTTCTACGCCGTCCACAAAGCGCGTCCGTTCTTCGGCGAACTGGTGGACTTCATGATTTCCGCGCCGGTCGTGGTCCAGGTCCTCGAAGGCGAGGGCGCCGTGCTCAAGTACCGCGACGTCATGGGCGCGACCGATCCTGCCAAGGCGGCGGAGGGCACGATCCGCAAGGTGCATGCGAAGTCGATCGGCGAGAACTCGGTGCATGGATCGGACGCTCCGGAGACGGCCGCGATCGAGATCGCGCAGTTCTTCTCGGGCAACGAGATCGTCGGCTGATTGCGGCCGGCGCGCGCAAGCCGGCCGGCGATCACCGCGGCTGCTTGCGCCAGGGGGTAGGCTGTGAACTGGCTGTTGCAGGTCGTTGATCCCGCCACACTCGGCGGGTTTTTCGCGCAGCTGCGCACCGACATGCACACGCCGGTGTTCTGGCTGGCGGTCGGCAAGATCATCTGGATCAACGTGCTGTTGTCGGGCGACAATGCGCTCGTGATCGCGATGGCTTGCCGCGGCCTGGCGGGGCGGCAGCGCGTGTGGGGCATGGTGATCGGCGCCGGCATCGCGGTGCTGCTCCTGATCGCATTCACCGGCATCGTCGCCAAGCTGATGGTGCTGCCCTATCTGAAGCTGGTCGGCGGAATCGCGCTGCTCCTGATCGCGGCCAGGCTGCTGGTTCCGGAAGACGAGGGCGACGGCGTCGCCGCGGGCACCAGCCTGTGGCATGCGATCCAGATCGTCGTGATCGCCGACATCGTCATGAGTCTCGACAACGTCATCGCGGTCGCTGCCGCCGCCAACGGGCAGCTTTCGCTGTTGATCCTGGGGCTTGCCATCAGCATTCCCATGATCATCGCAGGCGCTGCGCTGATCATGTTTGTGCTCGACCGCTTTCCGATTCTGATCTGGCTGGGGGCGACGCTGCTCGGCTGGATCGCGGGCGATGTGATCGAGACCGATCCGGCGGTCCAGCCGCTCCTGCAACGGCTTCTCGATGGCCAGGTCGTGCTCAATTTTCACGTCACCTCGACGATCTTCGGCGTGTCGCAGCACTTCAGCGTCGACATGGACCTGGTCGAATACATCTGCTCGATCCTTGGCGCGATCGCGGTGTTGGTCGTGGGGTCGATTTGGCGGAAGCGCAAGCTGCGCGAGCTCGATCATCTCGCGCTGGCGGAGACCGGCGAGGCGGCGCGTCCGGTGGACCGGCCGTAACTGAACAGGTCAGCGCCGCACGATCGATCCGGAGCGGCCGACCAGCCGCGCCAGCTGCTTGAACCGGCTGCCGACGCGATCGGCGACCAGATCGACCAGCTGGTGTTCGAACACCAGCATCAGCTTGCGGCCCTGGCTTCGGAAGTGGGTTGCCGGCAGCACGCCCGGCCGCGCCGCCGAGATCAGATGGGCGACGCGAAAGGCGGCGCCGAGCAGCCGCGCGCGTTCGTCCATCGCCGGCGGCACCAGGGCCCTGATCCGCGCCGGCGGTTCGTTCTGTTCGCTCAACCCCGCATAGCGGTAGAACACCGACAGTGCGACGAACGCCCGGCCTTGATGGCTGATCGAGCCGAAATTGCCGTTGGTGATCAAATTGAGCGTTTCCTCGCCGCGGTGGTCGGGATGCACCCGCCAGCCGATGTCCGACAGCAGGCAGGCGGCGTGGCGCAGGCGGCGATCTTCCTCGGTCTCGCGCAGCCTGACGACGCGCACCAGGCGATCGGACCATTCGATCAATTCCTGGGCATGGCGCGCGGATCGCGACAACAGCTCGTTCAGCGTCTGCGCGGCGCAAATCAATCCGTCCCTGGCGCGTTCGGCGTCCGGCAGCTTCTCGTAAAGCAGACCTTCCCGCACGCCGAAGGTCGAAAACACGATGGTCTTCGGCTGCGCGACGCGGATGACGTGTTCGAGCACGAGCGCCGCATAGGCCAGCAGCGGACGCCGGGCATCGGCGACGACTTCGATATTGGCCAGCATGTTCGTCGCTACCAGACTGCGCAGGCGCCGGGCGAAATCAAGCGCGTCCTGCGCCGGTATCGAATAGCCGTGCATCACGCCAAGCGGATATTCGCTCTGGATGATGTGGATGCGCGCCAGTGCGCGCCAGGTTCCTCCGACCGCGTAAAAGGTGCGGCCGCGGCCGGCCTTGAGCTGGATGACGTCGGAAAGCTCGGTCTTGACGATGCGCTCGGCGCGCTTCAGCGATTTATGCGACAAGTCTTGCAGCGCCAGGCTTCCGAGCGGCAGCGTCACGCCGCCGCGAACGCGGTTGCCACGCACGTCGATCAGTTCCAGCGAACCGCCGCCGAGATCGCCGACGATGCCGTCCGGCCGGTGAACGCCCGAGATCACGCCGAGCGCGGACAGTTTTGCCTCGCGCGGGCCCGACAGGATTTCGATTTTGCCGCCGCAGATGCGCTCGGCCTTGGCGATGAAATCCGGGCCGTTGCTGGCGTCGCGGCAGGCGGCGGTGGCGATGGCGTGCACACGGCCGACCTTCATCACCCGGCACAGCGCGCGAAAACGCCGCAACGCCGTCAGCGCCTTGGCGACGGCGTCCGGCGCCAGAATGCCGGTGGTCTGGACCTCGCGGCCGAGCCCGCACAGCGCCTTCTCGTTGAAAATCGTGATCAGGCTGCGCGCCATCGATTCATAGACGACGAGACGCACCGAATTGGAGCCGATGTCGATGACCGCGACGCTGGATGCGCGCTTGCGCGGCCGTTTCACCGCAGGGATCCCTTATGATGAATGCTGACGCTCGGTACGGCGCGTGAGGCGGCGTGGCGAAGATTCCTTGAGAGACTTTCCACGGCCTGACAGACTCGGATTCGTCATGAAATAATTATGCAGGTTGAAAGGCTCTTCGCCTTTCGCGGCCTTCATACGCGTTGACGACCCGTCCGGCAACAACTGCCAGCTCTGCTCATTATCCTTGAGGTTCGCAACCATGATCTGTTCGAGAACCTGCTGATGCACCGTGGGATTTTGCAACGGACAGAGGACTTCGACGCGGCGGTCGAGGTTGCGCGGCATCATGTCGGCGGACGAGATATACACAGCCGCTTTTGCGCTCGGCAGGCCCTGACCCATGCCGAAGCAGTAGATTCGGCCGTGTTCCAGGAATCGGCCGATGATCGACTTGACGCGGATGTTGTCTGAAAGTCCGGGAATGCCCGGCCGCAAACAGCAAATGCCTCGCACTACCAGCTCGATCGGCACGCCGGCCTGCGAGGCCTCGTACAGCGCGTCGATGATGTCGGGATCGACCAGCGAGTTCATCTTCATCCAGATCGCGGCCGGCCTGCCGTGACGGGCGTGGCTGGTTTCGCCGTGGATATGTTCGATCATCCGCTTGCGCAGCGTGAGCGGCGATACCGCCATCTTCTCGATGTCGCTCGGCTCGGCATAGCCGGTGATGTAGTTGAATACCCGCGCGGCGTCGCGTCCGATGATCGGATCGGAGGTGAAATAGGACAGGTCGGTGTAGATGCGCGCGGTGACCGGGTGATAGTTGCCGGTGCCGGTGTGGACATAGGTCGTGAGGCTGCCGCCCTCGCGGCGCACGATCAGCGACAGCTTGGCGTGGGTCTTCAGTTCGAGGAATCCGTACACCACCTGGACGCCCGCGCGTTCGAGATCGCGCGCCCAGCGGATGTTGGCTTCCTCGTCGAACCGCGCCTTGAGCTCGATCAGCGCCGTCACCGACTTGCCGGCTTCCGCGGCCTCCGCCAGTGCGCGCACGATCGGCGAGTTGTTGGAGGTGCGATAGAGTGTCTGCTTGATGGCGACGACATCGGGGTCGCGCGCGGCCTGCTGCAGGAACTGCACCACGACGTCGAAGGATTCGTAAGGGTGATGGACGATCAGATCCTTTTGCCGGATCGCGGCGAAGATGTCGCCGCCATGATCGCGCACGCGCTCGGGATGACGGGGCACGTAGGGCGGGAATTCGAGATCCGGCCGGTCGAGCCTTGTCAGTTGCGACAGTTCGTTCATCGCCAGCACGCCGTCGACCAGCAGTACCTCATCGTCGGCCGCGGAAAGCGCCCGCTGCACGAAGCCGCGTAATTCGTCCGGCATCTTGGCTTCGATTTCAAGCCGGATCACCGATCCCCGCCGACGGCGCTTCAGCGCGGTTTCGAACAGCCGCACCAGATCTTCCGCCTCTTCCTCGATTTCGAGTTCGGAATCCCGGATCACGCGGAACGCGCCCTGGCCCTTGACCGTATAGCCGGGGAACAGCCGGCCGATGAACAGGCCGGTGGCCTGCTCCAGCGTGATCAGCCGCACCGCGCCGTCCTTGCCGGCGGGCAGGCGAATGAAGCGGTCGATCTTGCCGGGCATGCGGATCAGCGCGTTCATCGGCTTGCCATCGGAGACCCGCGCCAAATGCAGCGCGATGGTGAAGCCGAGGCTCGGGATGAACGGGAAGGGGTGGGCCGGATCGATCGCCAGCGGCGTCAGCAACGGGAAGATGTTGTGGAGGAAATGATCCTCGATCCAGTTTCGCTCGATCTTGGTGACATCGCGGCCATCGACCAGAACGACACCGACTTCGGCCAGGACCCCCCGCAGATCGCGCCAGATCGCCTGCTGGTCGTTGGCGAGTTTTGAGACGGTCTCGTTGATGAGGACGAGCTGCTCGGCGGGCGTGCGCCCGTCGGGGCTGCGCTCGGTGATGCCCTCCCGCACCTGGGCCTTGATGCCGGCGACGCGGACCATGAAAAATTCATCAAGGTTATTGGCGGAAATCGACAGGAATCGCACCCGCTCGAGCGCGGGGTGGCCGGCATTGACCGATTCCTCAAGTACCCGGCGGTTGAAATGCAGCCAGGAAAGCTCGCGGTTGATGAAGCGTTCGGGGCTGTGGGCAATCGTCGGAACAGTCTCCGGTTCCGACTCTTTTTCTTTAATTACAATAGCTTGCGCGGGTTCCATGAAGTTTCAATCTATCCCAGAGCAGACACCAGCGCGATTCTAGGCACGGATGCGGCAAAGCATGTGTTATCGCGACGACGTTTCAGTGACATTGACGTCCGCCGCGCTCTTGCCGTCAAGATGCGACTGGGCCTGCGGCCATCAGGCATTACGCAGCAATTCCGCCGCCAACGCCCGGGTTACCGGCCGGCCCAGGCGCAGGGCTTCGCTGTCCAGGAGTTCGACAGCCCGCCTTGCGGCGGCATAGGACCGCTCGATCCGGGTTGCCAGATAGCTGACCACGCTCTCATCGACCGCCATTTGACGATCGGCGCAGAACTTGACGATCAGCGCGCGAAACAGCGCATCGTCGGGCGGCAGCAGCGATACCGTCGGCACGGCGCGCAGGCGCGAGCGCAGGTCGCGCAGTTCGATCTGAAACGTCGAGGGCGGCACCCGTGCGGTGATCAGCACGAAGGCCTGGTCTTCCCGCGCCAGATTCATCAAATGAAACAGTGCGCGTTCGTCGACCTCGGACGGATTCAAATCCTCCACGACCAAAGCCCCGGTCGCCAGCGCGGCGGGCACGGAAGGCGGGGTCAGCGCATGCGCCGATGTCGAGCGCGCGCCCGCTTGCTCCGCCCAGATCGCGGCCAGATGGCTCTTGCCGGAACCCTCGGGCCCAACCAGCAGCATGATCCGGTTGGGCCATTCGGGCCAGCTGTCGACCAGCACCAGCCCTGCGGCATTGGCCGGCCCCTCCAGGAAATTGTCGCGCGTCAGGCTTTCCGTGTGCGGCAGCGCAAATGCGAGCTGACGGGGTTCAACGCGGCCTGGCACCTGAATTACTCCATGCCGGAACCGGCCGGCGCTGACTTATTTGGCTTCGATCGTGCTCATGTGCCGCATCCACTCCACGAGATAGAGCGACACAGAAGCCAAAGTAAAGATCGTGACAAGACCCATCAGGATTAGATCGTACGGCGTCGGATTGAAGCCAAATCCAAGCGCTGCCAGCACCAAAGCCGCGAACGCAACCTGCGCCACGGTATTGAGCTTCGACACCATCAACGGTTTCATCGGAATCGGCTTGCCGAACAACCATGACACAATCACGGCGGAGACGATCATGATATCGCGCGACACCACCAGGATGACGATCCAGCGCGGCACGGCGCCCCAGATTCCGAGCGCCACGTAGATCGAGACCAGAAGCGCCTTGTCGGCCAGTGGATCGAGCAGGGCTCCCAATTCACTCGCCATATTGAAGCGCTTGGCCAGAAAGCCGTCGACGGCATCGCTGACGCCAGCGATGATGAAGATCGCAAACGCGATCTCCATCTGGCTGGAGGCGATCGCCCAGACGATGATCGGGACCAGCAGGATGCGGCCCAGGGTAATGATGTTGGGGATACTCACGCGGCGCTTCCCGGCTACCGGCCTGATTTTACGAAAGGTCTGGCCCTTTGCGAGGTTAGCCGGTTCCTGTCTACATAGTACATGCGCGTAGCGCTTGCGAGCCATTGCGCATCGGCGGAATCCGACGTAACCAGCCGCCATCATCTGGAATAGGCCATGGTCGACCGCAAAAACGGGCTCACTTACGCGGATTCAGGCGTCGATATCGATGCCGGCAATCGTCTGGTCGATCTCATCAAACCGATGGTTCGCGCGACCGCCCGCGCCGGCGCGGATGCCGAAATCGGCGGTTTCGGCGGGCTGTTCGATCTCAAGGCCGCGGGCTTCAAGGACCCGGTTCTGGTCGCCGCCACCGACGGCGTCGGCACCAAGGTCAAGATCGCAATCGAGACCGGCCTGCATAGCGGCATCGGCATCGACCTCGTGGCGATGTCGGTCAACGACCTCGTCGTGCAGGGCGCAGAGCCCTTGTTCTTTCTGGACTATTTCGCCTGCGGCAAACTCGATCCGGAGGCCGCCGCTGCCATCGTCGCCGGCGTCGCCGAAGGCTGCCGGGAATCCGGCTGTGCGCTGATCGGCGGCGAGACCGCCGAAATGCCCGGCCTCTACAAGGACGGGGATTACGACCTGGCGGGCTTTGCGGTCGGTGCGGCCGAGCGCGGCACGCTGTTGCCGCGACCCGATATCGCCGTGGGCGATGCGGTGATCGGTCTGGCTTCGTCGGGTGTTCACTCCAACGGGTTTTCGCTGGTGCGGAAAATCGTCGAAACCTCGGGTCTTCCGTTCGATGCGCCGGCGCCGTTTTCGCCGGTCATGACGCTGGGCGGCGCGCTGCTGGCGCCGACACGGCTCTATGTCAAATCGTGCCTGCGCGCGATCCGTGAAACCGGGGCGGTCAAGGGACTTGCCCATATCACCGGCGGCGGGTTCACCGACAACATTCCGCGCGTGTTGCCCAAGCATCTCGGCGTCGGCATCGACCTGGCACGCCTGCCGGTGTTGCCGGTGTTCAAGTGGCTGGCGGGGCAGGGCGGTATCGCCGAACTCGAGCTGCTGCGCACCTTCAACTGCGGCATCGGCATGATCGCCATCGTCAAACCGGACGCGATCGAACAGGTCAGCGGGATCCTCACGGAGGCCGGCGAGACCGTCACCCTGCTGGGCGAGGTGATTCCGGCCGCAGGTGAACACCGCGTGGTCTATAACGGTCATCTCGATCTTTCCCGGTGAGTCCATGAAGCGCCGTGTCGCAATCCTGATTTCGGGGCGTGGATCGAACATGGCCGCGCTGATCGAGGCTGCGGCGGCTGCGGATTTTCCAGCCGAGATCGTTCTCGTCATTTCCAACCGGGCCGATGCCGGCGGGCTGGAAAAAGCAGCCGCTAGCGGCATTGCGACGCGCGTCATCGAAAGCAAACCGTTCGGCAAGGATCGCGCGGCGTTCGAGGCGGTGCTGCAGGCGGCGCTCGATCAGCGCCGAATCGACCTGATCTGCCTGGGCGGCTTCATGCGGTTGTTCACCGCTGAATTCGTGCAGCGCTGGTACGGTCGTATGCTCAATATTCATCCCTCGCTGCTGCCGTCGTTTCCCGGGCTCGAACCGCAGGCCCAGGCGGTGCGCGCCGGCGTGAGGATCTCGGGCGCAACCGTGCATTTTGTCATTCCGGAAACGGACGCCGGCCCGATCCTGATGCAGGGCGCGGTCGAGGTTTACGACGACGACACGCCCGAGAGGCTGGCGGAGCGTATCCTTGCGATCGAGCACCGCATCTACCCTGCCGCGCTGCGGCTGCTGGCCGGTGGCCGGATCCGGATCGAGGGCAATACCTGCAAGACAGTCGGCGGCTCAGGCTCCGACGCGAGCCTGATTTCGCCCGGCATCGGCTAGGCTTTTGCTCGGAGAATGGGGGCAACGCCGGTTAGGCGGCGAGCAATAAAAATCCCCCGGCAGAGGCCGGGGGTACATCAGGAATGCTTGCGCGCATCGTGACGAAGCTTACGAGACCTTCAGATTTTCCGCGGAAGTCTTGCCGCGATTCTCCACGAGGTCGTATTCGATAACTTGGTTTTCGTTGAGGGTAGAGAGCCCAGCACGTTCGACCGCCGAGATATGGACGAACACGTCCTTATCGCCGACCATCGGCTTGATGAACCCATAACCCTTTGTCGGGTTGAACCACTTGACGGTGCCTTTTTGCATCGCCTGTCTCCTGGTCTAGACGTAAAAAAGACGCGGCCACGCTTTACGCGTGCCACGCCACAAGCGGGCTTTTCGGATGTCTGCTGCTCAATTTCTCGGTCGCGAAACGCACAGTCGATCGGCCTAAATCCGATTGTGCCGGATATTGCAACACGAAATTTGCGCGTTAGCAAGCTTTTGGCGCGGTTCACGAAATCGAGCGGCGACAGGGACTGCCCCCGAACAGCTGTGGCAACGGAACAACAATGTCGGCTAATGCCCTCGCCAACGACCAAGACCGATTGACGGTCCGGAAGAACTGGAGGCAAATCCGCGCCGGCCGGCGTTATTTTAGTAATTTTTACCAAGTTGGTACTCTTTGGGAATGGCATCGATGTGCTGCTCACCGCAGCCTGCGCGATCAAGAGAGAGGGGCGCCGGCCGCGGGGTTGCAAGAGCCGTTGCCATCGTCTTTGGCCTGATGCTGGCCGCCGCAGTGGCGTCTTCGCCGGCGCATGCCCAATCACCCAGCCCTACGCCTACTCCAAACCCGACTCCGTCCCCGAGCCCTACGCCGCTCCCCAGTCCGTCGCCGACGCCGACATCGACATCAATCAATTCCGATCTGTCGGCCGGCGCGACCGTGACCAATCTCGGCAGCAATTTCCTGGAACGGCTTGGAAGCCAGGCGTCGTCCGGCTTCGGGCGAGGTTTGCGGACCAATCCGGGCGGCGGCGGCGCCTCCGAGGCAACCGACGCGCCACGGTTTCGGACTTGGGGCGAAGCCTACGGGATCTCGGTCAATACCGGCGCGCAGGCTGATTTCGTCGGCGATCACCGCCAGACGTGGGGCGGCGTCGCAGGCCTTGGCGCGATGGTCGCGCCCGGTGTCAATCTGGGCGTTTCGGTCGACCAGAGCCGCACCGCGATCGACGTTCCGCTGGCGCTGCAGTCGGCAACCCTCGATCTCACCCAGTTCGGCTTCAACGCCTCGGTCGACAACGGACCCTGGACCTGGGCGGTCGCGCTGGTCCATGGGTTCGGCAAGATCAATTCAAGCCGGGACACCGGCTTCGGCACCGCCAGCGCCGGCTACAATGCCAGGATCGACGGCGCGCTGACCGAGCTCAGCTACTACTGGAACATCGACCAGAGCCGGATCGTGCCGAAAGCCGCACTCGAATATGTGCGTGCCACGACCGGATCGTTCCAGGAGGTCGGCGGGCTCGATCAGCTGATGGCGACAGGGACGTCGGTGGAGCGCTCGCGCATCCTGCTGGGCGCGGAGGTCGGGCACTACTGGATATTGGATCAAAAGATTTTCGATCTGTCCGCCTACGGCAAGTTTGTCGACAATACCTCTCAGAATTTCAGTTCGATCACCGTCAGCCTCGGCGCCGAGAGCATCACCGTACAGGGCATCGGCGAGAGCCGGTACGGCGCGGACGCCGGCGCGTCCGCTTCGCTCAGCCTGAGCAACACGGCGCGGCTCTATCTCAACTACGACGCCAAGTTCCGCGCCGCGCTGCAGTCGCATCAGGGAACGCTCGGCGTCGAGTTGAAATTCTAGCGACGCCGACGCGGGACCTGTCGGGTTCAATCCTGGCCGCGTTGCTAAGCCTGCCCGGCGGCATACCCCTCCAGGCCGAAATTGCGCCGCGTCTCCGCCATCAGCGAAATGAGCTCATTCGGGTGGATGAACTCGTCGCCGAAACACGGATACGCCTTGGGATCGAATATCTTCTTGAGCCAATCAATGACGATCTTGTGCCGGTCGGAGTTGCGAAACTCCTTGTGGTACGTGAGCCACAAATCCATGTGATAGTTGATCCCGAGATCGATCGGAACGACCGGCGCGCCGAGTGCCATCACGGACGTCGGCAGAAATCCGATCCCGGCCCCCCTCTCGATCGCATAGAGAACCGCGACGCTGGAATTGGTCGATATGCCGACGATCCCATCCAGCGAATCCAATCCGAGGATTCGCGCATAGCCGGTCTCGTCGAGTTGCACCCCGTGTTGCTTGACGATCCGGTGATGTCTGAGGTCGGCGAGCGATTTCGGCAGCCCGTAGGCGTCGCGATAGGCCTCCGACGCAAACGCGTAGATGTGATGTCTTCCGAGCTTCGTAACAATGAGGTCCGGATTTGTCGGCCGCGCGAGCTGGATCGATATATCCGCCTCGAGTCGCGAGACGTCGGCCTGCTCCATCGCGCAGCGAAGATCGACCGTGATCTTGCGGTAGGTTTTCTGGAAATCGATCAGTCGGGGCAGGATCCAGGAGAGGCCGGGTCCCTCCGTCACTGCAACACGCACTGAACCATTTATCTCTGTCGACATCGAGGCGCGACGAAAAATGTTGAAGCTGAGGCGCTCCATCTGTTGGACATCGAACAGCAATGCGTGTCCTTCATCGCTTAGCGACAAGCCGGATTGATCGCGCAAGAAGAGTTTAAATCCCAATTCCTCTTCAAGCCTGTCGATCTTGCGCATCAGCGTCGTGCCGGTCAGTCCGAGCACTTCCGCAGCGTTCCTGAAACTCTGATGCCGCGTACATAGTAAAAATGCGTGTAAATCTTCCCACGACGCGTTGAGGGTTTCTTCAGTCTTCTTGCGCTGCATTGGTGCAGCGCCCCGATGCAAATGTTGCCGCATACCCGTCGTCCCCGTCAGATATGATGATGGTTACATAAATGGGACATTAATTAAATGCAGAAAATGTTTCGAGAAAGTAGGGACCTGGCCGTTCGCCACGAGCTGGATCGGCTTTCGCCAAGCTCCGCGATCAGCGTCGGCCTGGCTGCGCGCGCTCACCTGACCGAATTGGTGGATATTGCCCGGCGCGAAATCCCGGGGGTCAATGCGACGGAACAGGGCCTCGCGCATTTCTTGCAGCAGGATCCGGAGTCGATTTTCGTATTTCAGCGTGGCGGCAATCTGCTCGGCGGCATCGCGTTTCTTTATCTCAATTGCCGGGGACATGACGCGCTTCTGCTGGAAGAAATCGATCTTAAAAACCCGAGCCGCGAGTTTTTGGCGCGCTCCGACGAGGAAGCATCGGCGATTTACGTCTGGGCTCTCGCTGCCTTCGGGCGCGCCGTCGTCGGATTGGGAAATGTCGCGGAGTATCTGAGAAGGCCGCGATTCATCGACGCGGATTATTTCGCGCAGCCGGCGACGAAAGCGGGCCGCGATCTGCTGAAAGCCATTGGTTTCGAACCGGTCTCGAGCTTCCAGCCCGAGCTCTGGAGTTATGTGCGGCCGTGGAATCGCCTTCCACCGAATATCCAGGCGTCGAATGTCCCAGCAAGGAGTTTTGCAGATGCACGGCACTAGGCCCCCAACACCCGCAAAAACAGGTTCGCGCGCGATTTCAATCCGCATCGCCCGCGACCCCAACGATTTGATGCTGGTGACCGCGATTCGCGCCGCCGTGTACCTTGCCGAGCAGGATTGCCCGATCGAGGAAGAATTCGACGGCAACGATCTGGTCGCGGCGCACTTCATCGGATTTATCGGCGGCGAGCCCGCGGCCTGTCTTCGGGTGCGATTTTTTGGCGAGTTTGCCAAAATCGAGCGTCTCGCCGTGCGGCATCAGTTCCGGCGCTCGCGCATATCGTTCAAGCTGGTGCAGGCGAGCTTCGAATACATCAAGCGCAAGGGCTTCAGGAAGGTTTACGGCCATGCGCAAGACCGGCTGGTGAACTTCTGGTCGCATTTCGGCGCCAAACCGCTCGGCCACAACCGGAAGATCACCTTTTCCGATTTTTCCTATACCGAGATGGTGCTGGACCTCGAGCCGGATCCCGATGCCATCACGCTCGACAGCGATCCTTACGTGATCATCAGGCCGGAGGGTGATTGGGACAGACCCGGCGTCCTCGACATATCTTCCGGCCGTGCGGTGACGTCGCCACTTCGCACGCCGGCGCTGGCCGACACATGATCGCGAGTCGCAAAATAATGCCGGCCTCGATCCATGACGATCCGCCGATCCTCGTCTGCGCCGATCTCCAGACCGAGTATCTGACCGAGGGCCGCAGCCACGTCATCTCGGACGCCGAGGCGGTCACGGCGCGCTGTCTCGAACTGATGACGCTGTGGCGTGACAATCTCTGGCCGGTCATGCATCTCAAACGCATCGCCCAGGCGGCTTGGTTCAATCCGGCGTCGAACCTGACGGACTGGATCGCGGAGCTGAAACCGAGGCCGGGGGAGCTTGCCTTCGAGCATCCGCTGCCCTCGGCCTACAGTTCGTCGCGGTTCGCCGAATACATGGCGAACATGAGAAACATCCGCTGCGTATTGATGGGATTTTCCCTCGATGAGACCGTGCTGTCGACCGTGGTCGACGGGTTTCACCGCAGCCATCGCTATCAGGTGGTCAGCGATGCCGTGGCCTGCAGGCGCCCCGGCGTCGGCGACGCCGCGTCATACAAGCTTGCGGTCGTCAAGGTCATCGGCAACTTCGCCGGGACACTGGGAACCGCCGAGCTGATCGGGGCAAGCGGTAAAATCGCGGTATGATCCGTGAGCGATGGCGCCGCGTCGAGCCGACGGTCGCGCCGCCGATCGTTCGGTCAGTCCGTGCTTGCGGCAAAGGCGCCGGCACCGAGTATGAATGTTGATGCGCGAGGACGATCTCAATGAGCTGGCGCAGCCCTGCTCTAGGTTCGATCGACCCTGACCACCCGGCCTTTTTCGATCGCGAGCGCGAGCCGACCATGCTTGAGCGACAGCGCCGCTTCGCCGAACAGGTCGCGGCGCCAGCCGCGCAGCGCGGCGACATCGGCGTCGTCGTCGCCGGCGATTTGTTCGAGGTCGTCGACGGTGGCGATGACCTTGCTGGCGACGGCATGGCGTTCCGACGTCATCCGCAGCAGGACCTTCAACAACTCGACGGTCGCCGCGCCATTTGAATTGCCACGCGGTTTCTCGATTTTCGGCAAGGCCGCGGGATCGCGCGCAAGGCCCCGCTGTACAGCAGCCACGATATCGGCGCCCCATTTCGAGCGGTCAAAGCCTTTCGGCAGCGAGCGCAGATTGGCCAGCCGCTCGAGGCTGGTCGGCGCATGGGTGGCGATGTCGCCGACCGCATCGTCCTTCAGCACGCGGCTACGCGGAACGTCGCGACTCTGCGCTTCCTGCTCGCGCCAGGCGGCGACTTCCATCAGCACCGCCAGCTCCTTCGGCTTGCGCACCCGCGTCTTCAGGCGTTCCCAGGCGCGCTCGGGGTGAAAGTCGTAGGTCTTCGGGCTCGTCAGGACCTCCATTTCCTCGCTCACCCAGTCGCTGCGGCCGCGCTTCTTGAGGTCGGCGTCCAGGGCCTGGAACACGTCGCGCAAATGGGTGACGTCGGAGACCGCATAGTGCATCTGCTCCGCACTCAGCGGCCGGCGCGACCAGTCGGTGAAACGGTGGGTCTTGTCCGGCCGGTGCCCGGTGATGCGCTCGACCAATTGGTCATAGGCGATGCTGTCGCCATAGCCGAGCACCATGGCGGCCACTTGCGTGTCGAAGATCGGATGCGGAATGGTGCCGGACTGGTGCCAGACGATCTCGATGTCCTGGCGGGCGGCGTGGAAAACCTTCAGCACGTTCTCTTCGGCCATCAATTCGAAGAACGGCTTGAGATCGATGCCGGCCGCCAGTGTATCGACAACGACCGCTTCGTCGGCGCTCGCCATCTGCACGACGCAGAGCAGGGGGTAATAGGTGGTCTCGCGCAGGAATTCGGTATCGACGGTAATGACCGGATGCTGGGCAAGCCGGGCGCATACCGCGGCGAGTTCGGAAGTGGTGGAAATCAGATCCATGAATGGTCCATAACGCTTTTCAGAGGCGTTCTGCCGAAAGCGCTGATATGTCAAGGGTCTTGCGGCGAATTCGAGCCTTGCATTTCCGCCAGACGCGGGCTTTTGGCCAAGAGTCGGCCCAAGAGTCGGCCCAAGACTCAGCCAAGATCAACGCAGGACTCGGCCGCTCGCGGCGCGCCTGGCGATGGCCGGGACCCAAGCCCCCTGGTTTCGAAAAGCGGAATCAGTGGTCGCTCATGTGCCGGGCAGAGGGCCGTCGCTGCGACGGCACGGCAAGCACGATGACGCAGAGCCCGAGCATCGCCAAACCCATGAATTCAAATACCAACGCGTCAAACACGATAGTTCCCCCCAACCAAGCCGCTAGACTTGTAGGGAACGCATTGACCGCTTCTTAATTCCTGTGGCGCGGCCGCGGGCGCCTTCTGGAATGTTTAACGGAAGGTTAGTGCTTCACGTCCCGCAAAAGGTCTGCAGCACGCGCTCATGCGGCTCGGGTGGCTCCGCATAGGCCGAAAACGCCGGCTGGTCCTCATAGGGCTTTGACAGGACCGCGAGAAGGTTCTCGAAGGGAACAAAATCGTCGCGATTTACGGCGGCCTCGATCACCGCTTCCACCCGATGGTTCCTCGGAATGAAGGCCGGATTGACGGCTCGCATCGCCGTCCGCCTGGCGCGGGAATCCTGCTTTGAATCCTCCGGCTCCCCGCCGAGCCGCTGCCGCCAGCGTGCCGCCCATTCGTCATAGGCGGCCGGATCGGCGAACAGCTGCCTGACCCCGCCATCATAGTCCGGGCCGAGTGCGGCATCGCTCAGCCGCCTGAAAGTGAGCGTGAAGTCGGCTTGGTTCCTGGCCATCGCATCGAGCAGGTCCTGGGCGAGGATCCGGTCATCGTCACGCGCAGAGAACAGGCCGAGCTTGCGTCGCAAGCCTGCCTGATAGGCGGTGTCGAAAACCTCGACGAATTCACCGATCGCCGCCTGCGCTTCGGCCACGGCCTTGTCCGGGTCGTCGGATATGAGCGGCAACAGGCACTCGGCCAGCCGCGTCATGTTCCACTGGGCGATTCTCGGCTGGTTGGCGTAGGCATAGCGCCCCATTTCGTCGATCGAACTGAACACCTGCTTCGGATCGTAATGGTCCATGAAAGCGCACGGGCCGTAATCGATGGTTTCGCCCGAGATCGAGCTGTTGTCGGTATTCATGACGCCATGGATGAAGCCGACCAACAGCCAGCGCGCAACGAGATCGGCCTGCCGCGCAATGACGGCGCCGAGCAGCGCGAGATAGGGGCGTTCGTGGTCCGCTAGCTCAGGGTAATGCCGGGCGATGACGTGATCAGCCAGCTGCCGCACGCCTTCGGTATCGCGGCGGGCCGCGAAATACTGGAAAGTTCCGACCCGGATGTGGCTGGAGGCGACCCGGGTGAGGACCGCGCCGGGCAGGGCGGTCTCGCGCAGCACGCTCTCGCCGGTCAACACCGCGGCGAGCGATCGCGTGGTCGGGATTCCCAGTGTCGCCATCGCCTCGCTGACAATGTATTCGCGCAGGACCGGACCCAGTGCCGCGCGGCCGTCGCCGCGGCGCGAAAACGGCGTCGGGCCTGATCCCTTGAGCTGAATGTCGCGGCGGACGCCGTCGGCATCGACCACCTCGCCGAGCAGGATGGCGCGGCCGTCGCCGAGCTGCGGCACGAAATGACCGAACTGGTGGCCGGCATAGGCCATGGCGATCGGGTCGGCGCCGTCGGGGAGCCGTTTGCCGGCGAGGATTTCGGCGCCTTCCGGGGTTTCCAGAAGGTCCGGATCGAGGCCGAGCTGGAGCGCCAGCGGCCGGTTCAGCTTGATCAGCCGGGGCGAGGTGACCGGGGTCGGCGCAACACGGGCGAAAAAGTTCGCCGGCAGCGCCGCATAGGTGTTCTGAAAGGGGAAATGCACCGTCATGGCCTCAAGATAGGCATGTGGGGGAAATAGACAATTGGCTTGCGGGATGGGATGCAATGGGGTGGATGATTTGCCGTCCCTTTTCTACGGGGCTGCCTCCTTTCCAGGGGGCAGGTTTGGGTCCGCATTCGGTTGCCGCGCCCGACGCGCTCGGGTAAACCCTGACGCTCTTCGGGGCCGGCAAATGCCGCCCGATTCTGCCCTCTGGCCATCTTTCTTGGGATTTCCATGCATCGTTACCGCTCCCATACCTGCGGCGCGCTCCGCGAGAGTCACATCGACCAGACGGTCAGGCTGTCGGGCTGGTGCCATCGCATTCGCGACCATGGCGGCGTGCTGTTCATCGATCTGCGCGACCATTACGGCCTGACCCAGTGCGTCGCCGATCCGGATTCGCCGGCCTTCAGGGACGCGGAGAAACTGCGTTCGGAATGGGTGGTACGGATCGACGGCAAGGTGCGGCGGCGTCCCGCCGGAACCGAGAATCCGGAACTGCCGACCGGCGCGGTCGAAATCTATGTCAGCGAAATCGAGGTGCTGGGACCGGCGGGCGAACTGCCGCTGCCGGTGTTCGGCGAGCAGGAATATCCTGAGGACATAAGGCTTAAGTACCGGTTCCTCGACCTGCGTCGCGAGAAATTGCACCAGAACATCATGACCCGCGGCGCGATCGTCGATTCCATGCGCAGGCGGATGAAGGAGCAGGGGTTTTTCGAGTTCCAGACCCCGATCCTGACGGCCTCGTCGCCGGAGGGCGCGCGCGACTTCCTGGTGCCGTCGCGGATCCATCCGGGCAAGTTCTACGCCCTGCCGCAGGCGCCGCAGCAGTACAAGCAACTCCTGATGATGAGCGGCTTCGACCGCTATTTCCAGATCGCCCCCTGTTTCCGCGACGAAGACCCGCGCGCCGACCGGCTGCCCGGCGAGTTTTATCAGCTCGACCTCGAGATGAGCTTTGTCGAGCAGAACGATGTTTTCGCAGCGGTAGAGCCCGTCATCACGGGCGTGTTCGAGGAGTTTGCCAAGGGCAAGCCCGTTACCAAATCGTGGCCGCGGATTCCCTTTGCGGAGGCTTTACGCAAATATGGCAGCGACAAGCCGGACCTGCGCAACCCGCTGGTGATCCAGGAGGTTTCCGAGCATTTCCGCGGCTCCGGCTTCAAAGTATTCGCGCGGATGCTGGAAGACCCGAAGAACCAGGTCTGGGCCATTCCCGGACCGACCGGCGGGTCCCGCGCGTTTTGCGACCGGATGAATTCCTGGGCGCAAGGCGAGGGCCAAGTGGGTCTTGGCTATATTTTTTACGCACAAGAAAAAGGACCAGAAGCGGGCAGCGTGCGCGAGGCCATCATGCAGGCTCTGCGGGAGGAGGGACATCCCGACGTTGCTAAATGGATGGAATTGCAGGACTTGGTTGTCGGAAGAGGTCCAGTCGCTAACAATCTGGGGCAGGGACGGACAGAAGTTTTGCGCCATAAGTTAGGTTTGGAAGCTGGCGATGCTGTTTTCTTCGTCGCCGGCGATCCTGACAAGTTCTGGAAATTTGCTGGATTGGCGAGGACAAAACTCGGCGAGGAGTTGAACCTGATCGACAAGGATCGGTTCGAGCTTGCCTGGATCGTCGACTTCCCGATGTACGAATACAATGAGGAAGACAAGAAGGTCGACTTCTCGCACAATCCGTTCTCGATGCCGCAGGGCGGGCTGGAAGCGTTGCAGACAAGGGACCCGCTGACCATCAAGGCGTTCCAATACGACATCACCTGCAACGGCTACGAGATCGCCTCGGGCGGCATCCGCAACCATCGTCCCGAGGCGATGGTGAAGGCGTTCGAGATCGCAGGCTATGGCGAGCAGGACGTCGTCGAGCGCTTCGGCGGCATGTATCGCGCGTTCCAGTACGGCGCGCCGCCGCATGGCGGCATGGCGGCGGGCGTCGATCGCATCGTCATGCTCCTGTGCGGCACCACCAACCTGCGCGAAATCTCGCTGTTCCCGATGAACCAGCGCGCCGAAGACCTTTTGATGGGCGCGCCTTCGGAGGTGACGCCGAAACAATTGCGCGAACTTCACATCCGGCTCAATTTGCCGCAAACCTGATCTCTCAATGAATCAAGCACCGAAGCCTGGATTCGGGGTGCGGGAGCCCGCGGAGGGAATTGATGTCATCCCATTCTGAAGATCTGCAATCTGCGGCGCTGGCGTATCATCGCCTGCCGCGGCCGGGTAAGCTCGAAATTCAGCCGACCAAGCCGCTCGCCAACCAGCGCGACCTCGCGCTTGCCTATTCGCCGGGCGTGGCGGCGGCCTGCATGGCGATCGCGGAAAATCCGGCGGAAGCAGCTTCGCTCACCACCCGCGCCAACCTTGTCGCGGTGGTCTCCAACGGTACTGCCGTGCTTGGCCTCGGCAATATCGGCCCGCTGGCATCGAAGCCCGTCATGGAAGGCAAGGCGGTGCTGTTCAAGAAGTTCGCCGGCATCGACGTGTTCGACATCGAAATCGCCGCCGATACCATCGAGCGCGTGGTCGAGACCGTGGCCGCGCTGGAGCCGACCTTCGGCGGCATCAATCTCGAGGACATCAAGGGGCCGGAATGCTTCGAGATCGAGGCGCAGCTCAAGGCGCGCATGAAGATCCCGGTATTTCATGACGATCAGCATGGCACCGCCATCATCGTCGGCGCCGCCATCACCAACGGGCTGCTGCTGAACGGCAAGAAGCTTTCCGACGTCAAGATCGTCGCGTCGGGCGCCGGTGCTGCGGCGATTGCGTGCCTCAATCTGCTGGTCGCGATGGGCGCGCAGCGGAAGAATATCTGGGTCTGCGATATCGACGGCGTGGTGCATGAGGGCCGCAACACGCTGATGGACCGCTGGAAGGCGGTCTATGCCCAGAAGACCGACAAGCGCAAATTGGCCGAGGTGATCGGCGGCGCCGATATTTTCCTCGGGTTGTCGGCGCCGAACGTGCTGACGCCGGACATGGTCAAGGCGATGGCCGACAAGCCCCTGGTAATGGCGCTGGCCAACCCGAACCCGGAAATCATGCCCGACGAAGCCCGTAAAGCCCGCCCCGATGCGATGATCTGCACCGGCAGAAGCGACTTTCCCAACCAGGTCAACAACGTCCTCTGCTTTCCCTTCATCTTCCGTGGCGCGCTCGATGTCGGTGCCACCGCGATCAACGAGGAAATGAAGAAGGCCGCGGTTGATGCGATCGCGCAACTGGCGCGCGATCCGCCGGTCGACGCCATCGCGCAGGGTTTTGACAGCGGCGAGGCGCAAGGCTTCGGCCCGGGCTCGCTGATTCCGAGCCCGTTCGATCCGCGGCTGATCCTGCGCATCGCGCCGGCGGTGGCGAAAGCGGCGATGGATTCCGGCGTTGCCTCCCGCCCGATCAACAATTTCGAGGACTATAGCGCGCAACTGGAGCGCTTCGCGTTCCGCTCCGGCCTGGTCATGAAGCCGGTATTCGCCAAGGCAAAAACCCAGCCGGTCCGCGTGATCTACGCGGAAGGCGAGGACGAGCGCGTCCTGCATGCGACGCAGGTGGTGCTCGAGGAAAAGCTGGCGCGCCCGATCCTGGTCGGACGTCCATCGGTGGTCGAAGCGCGGATCAAGCGGTTCGGCCTCGCGATCAAGGCCGGCCGCGATTTCGACCTCGTCAACCCCGAAGACGATCCGCGCTACCGCTCCTATGTCCAGTCCTATATCGACGTCGCCGGCCGGCACGGCGTCACCCCCGACGCCGCGCGCACGATGGTCCGCACCAACGCCACCGTGATCGCAGCCCTTGCGGTGATTCGCGGCGAGGCCGACGCCATGATCTGCGGCGTCGAAGGCCGCTACATGAGCCATCTGCGCCATGTACGCGAGATCGTCGGTTTCCTGCCGGGGGTGAGCGATTTCGCAGCCCTTGCCCTGATGATCACCAGCAAGGGCGCCTATTTCATCGCCGACACCCAGGTGCGGCCGAATCCGAGCTCCGAGGAGCTTGCGGAAATGGCGGCGCTGGCGGCGCTGCATGTCCAGCGCTTCGCGCTCAAGCCCAAGATCGCCTTCGTGTCACATTCCGACTTCGGCAGTTACGATACCGACTCATCGCGCAAAATGCGCCGCGCCACTGCGCTGTTGAAGCAGAACCATCCTGAACTGGAGGCCGACGGCGAGATGCAGGGCGATACCGCGCTCTCCGAAGCCGCGCGCAAACTGATCCTGCCGCACTCGAAGCTGGAAGGGGAGGCCAATATCCTGATCATGCCGAATCTCGATACGGCTAACGTGGCCTATCAGATGATCAAGGCGTTGGGCGATGCGCTCCCGGTGGGGCCGATCCTGATCGGTCCCGCACGTCCGGCGCATATTCTCACGCCGTCGGTGACCGCGCGCGGCATCCTCAACATGACGGCGGTGGCTGCCGTCGAAGCCCAGGAGCGCGCCGGCCGCCAGCAGCCGTCCTTGTTCGGCTAGGCTGGCGACCGTTCGATCACGTTCCAGTTGGAAATCGGAGCGGCTTGATGAGTTTGATTTGACCGTTTGAAAAGCGGGGGCGGAATGCCCATAATCCCCTGAAATTGCGACCTTGGCTTGTTGCAACATCCAGTGAGGCGACCCATGCCGGCTTTTATCATTTTCGGGCGAATTCTGTTCGCGGTGCTGTTCATCTATTCGGGTGCAACCAAGCTGTTCGCGATACCGGCCACGGCGGAGTTTATTTCGGCCAAGGTGGTCGTTCCCGCGCTGCTAACGCCCTATACGTCCCAGCTCGAAACCATGACGGGAATGTCGACGCCGCAAATGCTTGCCATTGCGGTAGGATCGTTCGAAGTCATCAGCGGATTGATGATCGCGCTGAATTTCGCCGCGCGGTTCTTTGCCATTCTCCTGATCTTCTTCGTGGCTGCCGTGACCTTCTATTTCCATGATTTCTGGAATCAGGCACCGGCCGAGAGTGCCAAGACCCTGATCGACGCGCTGAAGAATCTCTCGATCATCGGCGCCCTGTTCATGATCGCAGGCTACGGCCGAAGGCCGCGCTCGTCGGAGCCCGTCTATGGCGAGATCTGACCCACCCGCCGCCACGGCGTCACGCTGACATCATTAGCGCTGTCGAGGATCCGGGCTTCGCCGGCTTTGAGCCCGTGTGCGGCCAAAATCTGCTGCGGCGATCGCGCGGGCACGCCGGGAAAGCACGGCTCGCCATCCGGCAGCCGCACGTGCGGCGCCTGTGACAGCCAGAAGGTGTCGTAGCGGTCCATGAACATCGCGAAGACCGCTGGTCCGCCGATGATCGCAATGGTGCCGGAATGCACCCCGGCGAAATCGCAGGCTGCCTCGAACGAGGCGGCTGCTGGATTCCACAGCGTGGCTTTGCGGTTGGATGGATCCGGCGCGATCGCAGTGATGCGGCGGGTCAGGATGATCCGCCTTCGCCGCGGCGAGTTGGGCTGGTCTTCATGGGAATGGCGGCCGTGCAGGATCAGGTCGGCGCGATCGAGGGCGGCGTTGAAGAACTGCTTGTCGCCTTCGAATTTCAATTCATCCGGCATCACATGCGCGGCGTTCGCCAGCATGCCGTCCGCCGACACGATGACATAGCCCTCGATGCGCCGATCCGGCATCTGGCGCGCGTAGAATGTTATTCCGAAATCGTCTGTACCACACTGGAGACCGGCCGCGAGCTCACGGTCGGCAGTTTGGCGTCTTTCAGAACTTCATCGTCATACTGTGGCAGCGTCTGCACCGGGGCTTTGGGGATCATCTTGACGACCTTGTAGCCGCCGGCCTTGAGCCGGTGCATCAGCTCGGGCAGCGCTTCGGCGGTGTGCTTGTGGAAATCGTGCATCAGGATGATGCCCTTGCCGAGCTTGTCGAGCTTTTTCATGGTGACGTCGATCACCTGCTGGGCGTTGCGCGCCTTGAAATCGAAGGAGTCGAGGTCGCAGGAGAACATCGCAACATTCCTGGTGCCGAGATAGGTCACCATTTCCGGTGGATGCTGCAGCGCCGGGAAGCGGAAGAACGGCGCCGGCGAAACTCCGCCAAGGGCCCATTTCACCGCGCTGAAGCCTTTCTCGATCTCCTCCTTGCGCTGGTCTTCGGTCAGCTTCTTGTTGGTGAGGGTGGCGTGCGACCAGGTGTGCGATCCGACGGTATGGCCGGCCGCGAGAACCTCCTTCAGGATTTCGGGATAGTAGGTCGCGTGCTTGCCGATCGGAAAGAAAATGCCGGTGGTGCACTCGTCCGCCAGCGTCTTCAGCACCGAGGGCGTGTTGAGCAGCCACGGGCCGTCGTCGAACGTCAGCACCACTTCATGATCGCGCAGGAAATCCAGCTGCTTGAAGTGCTCGAAACCGAAGCCCGGTCCGCCGGTGGTGTCGATTTCGACGACGCGGGCGATGCCGAGCGCATTGGGATTGGCGCAGGTCGGTTTGGCAGCGGTTGCCGCCGGGGCTGGAGCCGGCGCGGGGGCCGCCTGAGGGGCCGCAGCGCTTTTGGCAGCGGGGGTCTGCGACCAGGCCAGGCCTGACGCACACAGCGAAACGGCGCCCGCGAAGATCAATCCTGCCGCAATCCGCATTTTCTTCATCCCTTACGCTGATCCAATGCCCGGTCGCGGCTTTTTCGCCATCGTCCAAGCGCTTTCCTGCCCCTGACAATACTAGCCTAGTTGGAGCTGCGCCGCCACGGCAACGGCTTTTATCGCAAGAGGCGGATTTGCATTCCGAACCGGTTAATTACGGGGAGGAATAGGCGTTTCAGGTCTCAGCGAGCGTCCGCGCAATGGCGGTTTTAACGCGTGTATCCGACGGCTCGACGGCCGAGGCAAACACTTCCGCGATGTAGCCGTCGCGGCCGATCAGGTATTTGTGGAAGTTCCAGCGTGGAACGTCCCTGGGCCGCGCGGCGGCCGCCCATTTGTAGAAGGGATGCGCGTTCGGACCGTTGACCACGGCCTTGGCCGCGATCGGAAAGGTAACGCCGTATTGGTGTTGCGCGGTCGCCGCGATCTCACTTGAACCGCCCGGCTCCTGGCCGCCGAAATCGTTGGAGGGCACGCCGATGATCATCAGGCCGCGACCGTGAAACTCGGTCCACAATTCCTGCAATCCGGCATATTGCGGCGTGTAGCCGCACAATGACGCGGTGTTGACAATCATTAGCGGATGGCCGGTATAGTCGGCGAGGCTGATAGCGCCACCGTCCAGGGCGGGGAAAGCAAAAGCATAGGCGGTGATTCGGCTCATGCCGGCCTGCGCGCGGGCGGCCTGTGTCACCAGCGGAGCGGCGACCGCGGCCAGCGCTGCCGTCAATATCGTCCTGCGGTTGATCATGGTGATCCCCTGTCACGCTTGGCCGGACCGTGACGAGCATAGCCGAAGCGGTAGGCGAGCGCTCTTCAACAGGCCGTTATGGCCGCGCCACGCCAGAACTGCACCAGGGCAGCGGCAGCAGCGGCATGTAATGGCCGTCCCACTCGCAAATTGGCTGCGGGCCCCGGCGCATGAAGGCATATTTTATCGGCTGAGCCTGGCCGACGGCGATATGCAGTCCGAACAGCACCATGGCCACCGGATAGGTCCACCGGTGAAAGCGCAGCTCGTTCAGGCCGTCGAGCAATACGGCGCCGGAGAGGACGATCAGCGGATCGGTAAAGATGAAGTATTCGGATTTCAGCCCCCGTCGTACGCCGAGCGTGTCGATCCCGACCGCTGCCAGCAGAAGCACGAGCGCCTGGATGGCCAGGAGCCTGTCGCCGCGCCGCCACGCATAGATAATCCCGGGCACGATCAGCCAGGTCAGGAACACCGTCGGTCGCGGAGAGGAGTGCAGCACGAAGGTGTAGCGCGCGAAAACCGACGCGAGCCCGTCGAGCAACAGCAACAGAATTCCCGCCAGGTTCGATCCGTTCGCGGCATCCAACGTGTTTGCATCGGCAAAGGTCAGCATTTTCTCCAGCGGATTGAACACGGCGATCACATTGCTGGCGTTATAGACGAGCCTGAGCGCAAGCAGAGCAAGCAACGCGGCGGCGGCCATCGCAAACATCGACGTAAGCGTTTCGCCCGCGCTGATACGCCAGATTGCGGCATATCCGATCATGCAGCCGCCGATCAGAACAATCAGCGCTGCCTGATAGAGGCCGAAGCGGCCCAGCAACAGCGGATGAAAATGCGCGGCATCGAGCAGGGCGCGGTCGAAGCCGGCAGCGATGAGCGGCCATGCCGCCCATGCCGCGGCGAGCGCCGCGACGGCGGCAACGACCGCAGCCAGCGGGCCCGATCGCGGACGGCGCCAGAACCCGACGCTTGCGCTACCTTTGCTTCCAAACGGCAGGACGACCAGCGGCAGCGCGCCGATCAGCAGAATCGCCTGCACCTTGTTCTCGAGACCGAGCACGCACAGGGCGGCCGCGGCCGCCAAGGCGAGCGGCCGGGCGGTGCTGGCTCTTCGCCCGGCCGCGATCACGATCATCAGCGCGAAGATCACGGGGCATGCCGCGACCAGTTCGCTGCGCAATATCCGCGAATGCACCGCGACGCCGCCGGAGAACGCGAAGGCCACGGTGGCCAGCATG
Organism: Bradyrhizobium erythrophlei; assembly: GCF_900129505.1. NCBI lineage: Bacteria > Pseudomonadati > Pseudomonadota > Alphaproteobacteria > Hyphomicrobiales > Nitrobacteraceae > Bradyrhizobium > Bradyrhizobium erythrophlei. Next base: position 6,261,321 of record NZ_LT670818.1, read on the forward strand.
GCCACGCGCCAGTCACGGACGATGCGACGGGCAAGGCTCGCGAAAGCCAGTACGCAACCGGTCGCGATCAGAAAGGCGAGCAGGCGCCCGGCGCGAACCGCGCTCGTCATGGCGGCGTCGAACGCCGGCGCATTGGAGGCCGGTGGAATGGCCGACAGCGACCACGCATCAAGCAGGCCGAGCGCATGCAGCCACTGAAACCAGAGTTTGACCGACAGGATGGTGAGGTAGGCGGTATGGTCGAAGAACTGCTGCGGCTTGCCGTCATTGAGGGCGAGCGCGCTGTAGATCACCATGAAATCCATGTCGGCGTTGCGCCAGTAGATCAGCGCATAACCGAACAGAAAAAACGAGCCCGCGAGGCCGGCGATGATCGCCGCCAATCCCCATCGCCAGCCAAGCAACGTCAGCCGGTCGAAGGCGTCCTTCGGGGTATCGATGGGTCGGTCGGCCGCAAGCGCCGGCGTGGAAAGCTGGTTCATGGCGGCGGTCTTTTAGCCCAGCCGGCGGCGCAAAGCGACCGGGTGGCGATGCCGGAACGGCGGTTGTCCACGCGCCTTCCGAATGCACCAGCGGACGGGATGGCCGCTCACCCCGGATGGTTATGCCTGCATCGCCGCCAGCATGTCGGGGACCGAAACGAATTTCTCCCGCGGCTTGCCGAGCAGGGCGCCCTGACGTTTTTCGGCCGCATCGATCGTGGTCCAATCTTCGTAGCTGACGATGCGTGCGACGCGCGTGCGCAGCCGCGCCAGCAACAGATCAGGGGCGCTCAAACGCGGACCCGGCCGGGCGGGCAGATCCGCAAGGACTGCCGCGGCGGTAGCCATGCCGCAGTCGCGGTTGGTGCCGATCGTGCCGTTTGGGCCGCGCTTGCTCCATCCGCAGACATATAGGCCGGCGAGCACTTGCGGGCCGATGGCCACGCGTCCTCCGATGTTGGCGTGCACGCCCCGGTGCTCGTCATAAGGAACCCCGGCCATCGGCGCGGTCCGGCGGCCGACGCTGCGAAATATTAGGCCGCAGTCGATCTGTTCAACTGTCGCTGACGGCTGTTGCATGAAAGCGATCGCCTCCACCCGGCGTTGCCCGCGGACGGCGACGGGCGAAAGGCCAAAGCGGAAGAGGCACCGCCGTGGCTTGGTCAAAACCCGCTGCGAAAACGCGCGGAGCAGCGCCAGCTTCTCGACCAGTTCCGCATCGCCGGGATTGTCCGGCTCGAAATCATCCAGCGTGAGGGCGCTTCCGTCGATCGCGGCGTCGCACTGGTCCAATTCAAGGAAATCGCGCAACTCCTTTGCGCTGAACTTCGCTTGCGCCGGCCTGCCACGTCCGACGACATGGATCTCGCGAATCCGACTTTCCGCCAGGATATCGAGCGCATGGCGGGCGATATCCGTCCGCCGCAATTCATCGGCGGTCTTGGCAAGCATGCGCGCAACGTCGAGGGCGACGTTGCCATGGCCGATGACGGTCGCGGCCTCATGGTCGAGGTTGATCTCGAGATCGCGAAAATCTGGGTGACCATTGTACCAGGCGACGAAATCGCCGGCGTGATGGCACCCACGCAGCGATTCGCCTGGGATATCCAGAGGTCGGCTGACATCGGCGCCGGTGGCAAGGATGACGGCGTCGTAGCTGTCGCGCAGCTCGTCGATCGTCACATCGCGCCCGACCGCGACCGCGCCGATGAAACGGAACCCGGGTGTTGTTGCGATCCTGTCGAAGGCTGCCGTGACCTGTTTGAGCTTCGGGTGGTCCGGCGCGACCCCGAACCGCACCAGCCCGTAGGGCACGGGGAGTTGCTCGAACATATCGACGGCCACCGGCGCGCCCGCGCGAAACAAGGCTTCCGTCGTGTAGAAGCCGCTCGGTCCGCTGCCGATTACGGCGATCCGAAAGGAGCTTGCACCCGCCGCGCCAAGGACAGGTCGCGTCATCGTCCCAGGGCCTGCCTGCGCTCGTCGGCGCCGGGCAACGGCGGCAGGCGCGCGCTGACGACGGGCGTTTGAGCCGCCCGCTTGCGGTTGACGTCGATCCAGAATTTTTTGTCCGCGGGCAGGCGGTAATCGGGCTCGATGGCCCCGACGGGGCAGACCGGCACACATCCGCCACAGTCGATGCAGTTCTCCGGATCGATATAGGTCATGGCGGCGTCGATATGGAAACACTCCACCGGGCAGACGGTGACACATTCCGTGTATCGACAGCCTCGGCAGTTATCCGTCACCACATATGTCATCGTCGGCCATCCCGGTGCATCGATGAATGAACAAGAGTTCGCGACGGCGCCCGTCGTCGCGCGTGAGCGAGCCGGTCAAATTCTCCCGACCTGGACGAGGATGTCCGAGAAAGTCGGGGCACGGCCCAGGTCGGCGAAAGCGGGCGGCGTGAGCGCGTGAACGGTCGCGGCCTTGCGGTTGGACCGCTGCCAGTAACCCGAGGGCGCCACCACGACCCCTTGCATGATATCGGGCGAAACCGTCGCATAGGCCTCGAACGAGCCGCGATCGTTGAACACGCGAATGGGCGCTCCGGCCTCGATTCCACGTTGGGCGGCATCATCCGGGTGCAGCAACACGGCCTGTTCCTCTCCCGCTTGCGCGGTCTGCGCGGGCAGATTGCCGTAGTTCGAGTTCAGGAACGCGTGGCTCTTCGGCGAGATCAGACTGAGTGGGTAGCGTGCCGCGAGGGCAGGGGCCGTCCGGGCATTCTCGTTCGGCGGGATGTAATGCGGCAGGGGATCCACCGGCGTGCCGTCCTGGTCGCCATTGTAGCCCTGTCGGAATAGCGGCGCGACGAAGTTGCCACCGCCGGCGATGGTCGACTTGAATTCGCATTTGCCCGTTGGTGTCGGGAAATTACCGTCGCGATGCGGCGCCCATTGGTCCGCTGCTGGCATGGTAAGGCGCGCGTAGCCGCTTGCCTTGACCGTATCGAGAGTGATGCCCTGCAGGACCGGGTTCGTCCAATCCAGCGATGCTTCGATCATCTCGTCGTCGGTCCTGAAGAAGGTCGGGTCCGTGATGCCCATCGCCTTTGCAAGACGACGGAACAGCTCCGTGTTCGAAACCGCCTCTCCGAGCGGCTCAATCGCCTGGTTGTTATAGGACAGATAGAGATGTCCCCACGAGAACATGATGTCCTTCTGTTCAAGCTGGGTTGTCGCGGGCAGAACGATATCGGCATATTTCGCAGTGTCGGTGAGGAAGTGTTCGCTGACGACGGTGAAGAGATCCTCGCGTTCGAGCCCCTGTTCGAGTTTGGCCTGTTCGGTCACCATGGCCATCGGGTTGGCGTTGTAGACGAATAGTGCCTTGATCGGCGGGTCGAAGCCGGTTTCTCCCGTCAGCGCCGGCCCAAGGCGCCACGAGTTCAGCACGCGCATGGTTTCCGGCTGCAGGTCGGGACGCATCAGCACGTCCCATTTGACGGGAAACGCCCAGACGGGAAGCTGCAGCAGGCCGCCGCCGACATGCTTCCATGCGCCGATCAAGGCGGGAAGGCAGGCGATCGCGCGCACGGTCTGGCCGCCGCCGGCGTGCCGCTCCACGGCCACGCCGATGCGCACCACGGAAGGAGGCGTGGTGGCGTACTCGCGCGCGAGCTTAAGGATGTCGTCAACGGGAATGCCCGTTTCCTGCGAGGCGAATTCGGGGGTGTAGCTTGATACCCGTTCGACGAGTTCGTCGTAGCCGACGGTATGCTTGTCGATGTAATCGCGGTCGACCAGGTTTTCCTTGATGATGACATGGATCATCGCCAGCGCCAGCGCCGCGTCGGTGCCAGGCCTGATCGGAATATGCCAGTCGGCCAGCCGGGCGGTACGCGTCCGCACGGGATCGATGACCACCAGCCTGGCGCCGGCTTTTCTGGCCTGCTCGATGAACGGCCAGTGGTGTGAGTTCGTGCTGAGCGTATTGCAGGCCCACAGGATGATATATTTGGAGTGCACGAAGCTTTCGGGATCGACTCCCGGCGTCGGCCCGATCGTCATCATGTAGGCCGTGCATGAGCCCGAGTCGCAAAAGGTACGCTCGAGCACGGTGGCGCCGAGCTTGTTGAACAGCGGGTCGCCGACGTTCAGTCCGTTGATCACACCCTGCGTGCCCAGATAGCTGTAGGGCAGGATCGCCTGCGCACCGTGTTCGGCGGTAATCGCCTTCCAGCGCGAAGCGATCGTCTCGAGCGCCTCGTCCCAGGAAATCCGCTGAAACTGCCGCGTGCCCTTCGGGCCAACCCGCTTCAGCGGATAGAGCACGCGCTTGTCGCTGTAGACGCGCTCTTCGTAGTTGTTGACCTTGACGCAAAGTCGTCCGCGCGTGAATGGGTGATCAGGATGGCCGCGGACGGCAATGGCCTTGCCGTCCTCGACCGTCGTCAGGATCGAGCAGGTGTCCGGGCAATCGTGCGGACAGGCGCCTACTACAGTGGTCCGGGCCATGTGTTCCTCCGCTCCCTGATTCAATGCAGTGCGAAGCTTGCGACGGCCGGAACTTGCTGGCTTCTCGGAACGTGCGGGGTTGTTGTCCTAAACTGCTCTCAGCGGATGGACACGCGTCCAGAGCTCTGGCATGATATTTGCCTGAAAAATGCTACCGTTGCCTACACGTCGCGCTGATCTGGCGGAGATTCACGATGGGTATGCTTGGCAACTCTGTCGATAAATATGTTACCGGCAGAATGCTTCAGACGTCCAACGACCGGCGATGGTCGCACCTGCTCGCGGAGCGATGGAGCCACGAGGCGGGGGAACTGCCTTCGCAATTGCCACGGGATACCGAAATCGCGATCCTGCTGCGCGGCAATTCGGTCGTGGACCGGGAAGGCGCGGGAATGCGCCAGCGCACCCACGCCAGAAAGGGCACCGTGTGGCTTTGCCCGGCCGGCGTCCGTGAAGACTTCATCCGCGTTGAGGACCACATCCCGGAATGCCTTCATCTTTTTCTTCCGGGCAAACCCTTCGACGATATGCTGTTGAAGGATCTGGATATCGACCCGTCCGGAATCTCGATCCGTTACGAGAGCATCGATCACGACACCTTCATTGACTATGTCGCGGACCAAATCCTCGGGGAACTCGCGGCGGAGTCCTCCACCGGCCGGCTCTTGATCGAAAGCCTCAGCAGCGCCCTGTCAGCCCATCTGGTGCACAGCTACTCGGCCACCGCCGTTCGGCTGAAGCACAACAATGCTGGTCACAAGGCACTGGACCCGAAACGCCTGTCGCGCGTGACGGAGTTCATCGAGGCGTCCGTCGAGCGTGAGTTCACCGTCAAGGATCTGGCGTCCGTGGCCTGCATGAGCCCGGCGCATTTCTCGCGAAGCTTCAAGGCGGCAACCGGAAATGCTCCGCACGAATATGTCAGCCGCCAGCGCCTCGATCTGGCCAAGCGGCTGCTGGCGACCAGCGATCGGAGGCTGGTCGATATCGCCTATACAACGGGATTTTCTTCGCAGGCCAATTTCAACCGCGCCTTCCGCAAGGCCGTCGGGACCACGCCAGGCCTGTACCGGGCGCAGAAGCTTCGCGATTAGACCACGCGGCTCGCGAATAAATTCTAGCGCAGCGAAACGATGAAGTCCGTTCCTTCGCCGGTTTCGCCGGCGCTGATGCCCTGATCGGAAACGATGATCGAGGCGCCGGTCGAAAGCGCTTCCGTAATTCGCGCCATCGTATCCGAGGCGATGGTGATGCGGTCCAGCGCCTCCGCGGGGCTATCCGGCACTGGCTTTGCCTCGACGACGGCTGTGCCCGCGATCTTGTGCCGGCGCGAGGGGCGTTCGTCCTCGGTACGCCGTTCGGCGTAGCGCGAGGGCGTGGGGAGCGAGACCACCGACCAATGCACGAGATTGGCATCAAGCTTGTCGATCTCAGCCGTAAACACATGCGTGCCCAGCGGCCGGTCGCTCGGGGCAATCTTCACGGGCGCGTCGAACAGCGGCGCGAAATTCTGCCGCACATAGATTTTTGAATCCTTGCGGCTGATGAACACCGCAATCTGGCCGGTGCGCTTTGGCACCACCGCCGTGTCGTTTTTGCCGGCAGCCGGCTTCGCGATGTCGGGCAGGCGGGTCTGGTCTTTCTTCGAATCGGGAGCCGGAGCGATGGGGCCGATGCCTGTCGTCGCCTTGGCGGCCTCGCCAGGCTTGTCGTTCGCTTGCGGCACGTCCGGCTTCTGTGAGTTTATCTTGACATCATCCGCCTTCGCCCCGAGTTTTTTCTCGGCCGGCCTCTCTTCACTGATCGTGCTTCCGGTTGCCGATACATCGGCCTTCGCGGCATCGGGCACCGGTTGCACGGCGACGACAGCATGGTCCGGTTGCTTTCCGGCGTCACCCGTCGCGGTTTCCTGTGATTTGAATTCGACACCTATGGCGTCTGACGGCTTGTCGCCGGACGATTTGGCTTCGGCGCGCTTCGCGGCGACCGGCTCGGTCTCGGATGCCGCCGTTTGCGGATTGGTGGCCGCCTTCGCATCAGGCTTTGACGCATCGGCTGCCACCGGCGCGCTATCGGGTTTGAACTCGGCGGGCGGCGTCGCATTGCCGCCGGATGATACTGCGTCGGTGATCGTGATCGCCAGTTTGGCCGCGGCCGTGCCGCCGCTAGCGTCCGCGGTATGCGTCTGGCCAAGCAAGGATGTGGCGCCCGGCGGTTCGCCGATGATGGACTTTGCGCCGCCGGCGTGGCCGACGGTCGATCTCAATTCGAGCTTCGCTTGCGAAATTGCGGGCTCGATCGGCGTGTCGGCCTCCGACGCCTTGTCGGATTTCGGGGCGGGCGGCGCGTCAGCCTGCGGCTCGGCTGCAGGCTGCGGCGCTACCTTCTGCGTCACCAACAGCGGATGCGAAAAGCTGGCAGGGGTTATCTCGCCGGGCGTGACCACCACCCGCGCGCCCATTCTGGTCCAGTTCCACATCTTCATGGCGAATGCCATCGGCATGCGGATGCAGCCGTGCGACGCCGGATAACCGGGAAGCACGCCGGCGTGGATGGCAATGCCCGACCAGGTGATCCGCTGCATATAGGGCATCGGCGCGCCACTATAGATGTTGGAATGGTGCAGCTTCTGTTTCTGAATGACGCTGAAGACGCCCATCGGCGTCGAATGGCCCTTCATGCCCGTGGAAACCGGAGCTTCCGCAAAGAACCCATTGGCGTCGTAGATTTTGAGGTGTTGCTTTTCGATCGAGATCGCGATGATGACCGGCCCTTGCGGCTTGGCCGATTCCTTCCCGGGGGGCACGATTTTCTTGGCCTGATGGCGGGACGGCTTTTGCCGCCGGGGCTGCGTGATTGGACCCGGTCGAAAATAGCCGGTATCGGAATCCGACCAGTCATACAGTGCGGCTTCCGCCCGGGCCGTGGTACCGATCGCGGCGGCTGCCGTTAGAAACGCTACTCGCCAAAGCCGTCCGGCACCAACAGCCTTGTACTCGTTCACGCGTACCATTCCCGAATCCTTGAGCCTTGCTCGATCGTTAGTGTTTCAGACGTGAAACGCGTTCACCAGCGCAAGGCTCCCAGTAGCCCGCGGTTTTCGGCTTAAGCGTAACAAAAAAGCCTCACACTCCGTTAAACAGCGCTCAGCAATTGTTCCGGCGGCCTTCCTGTGGGAACTCTCAACGCCAACATGGGCGGCAATGCGCCAACCGGAGAAAGAAATGACACGTAGAGCCCTAAGCCTTTGTGACATCGGGTGGAAACCCCTGGCTTTGCTGGTTCTGGCGCTGTGGCCGGGTTCGGCCGTATTCGCGGCCGACGAACCGGATCTCATTTTCCGCCGTTCGACTGTGTTCAAGCTGCTCAGCCCGAACGACAAGCTCGCGACCTATGGGGTCGATGACCCCGAGGTCGAGGGGGTCGCTTGCCACTTCACGGTGCCGGAGCGGGGCGGATTCAAGGGCTGGCTTGGGCTTGCGGAGGAAGTCTCGGATATTTCGCTCGCCTGCCGACAGATCGGCCCGATCCACTTCAAGGACAAGATGGAACAGGGCGACGATATGTTCCGGAAGCGGCGCTCGCTATTCTTCAAGAAGATGCAGATCGTGCGTGGCTGTGACGCCAAGCGCAATGTATTGGTTTATATGGTCTATTCGGACCGTCTGGTCGAGGGGTCGCCGAAAAATTCAACCTCCTCGGTGCCGATCATGCCTTGGGGTGCGGCCGATGCGGTGGTGCAGAAATGTGGCGAGTTCATCCAGTAAGGGAATGCTGATTTACCGCTTCGCCGGTTCGGCGCGCGGGCGGATCCAGGGCGCCGGCCGCGCCTTGGGTTCGCGGCAGCCTACCAACTGCGGCAATTTTTGCGGCGCCGACTGATTGCCGCGGCCAAAGTCGCCGCCTTGCTGCGCCATGGCGACGCTAATCCCCGGGCGCTCCTTGCTCAGAGGCTGTTGTTCGCCGATCCGTAGTGCGGATGGACCATTGGTTTTTCGGGCCGGGGTTTTGTTGCCAGCGTCGAAGTTGCCGTCGCCCACGAATTGTTTCCCCCGTTGAAGCTGAATCAGAACGCGCAATTGCCTGGAAAAGTTGCAACGTCCGTCTGATTGAGACGGTCCGGGCCACGTTGTGGTTCAGGCACCTTGGTCGCGCCTTGAACTGTCAGGTGCTTCTTCACCAGAGAAAGGTTAAAAAGCAGCTTTTGGCTTCATTGCTTGCGCCGCCACCCGAGAGAAGAGGCGCAGCCCGATCAACGGGCCTTGCGAGCGCTCAGAAGGAGCAGAGCATTCGGCTGAATTCGTTGGGATTTCCTAGACATTGTTTCGTCGGCCCGGGGCAACGAAACAATTCTCTGCGTGACGAAACCATTTTTCGCTTTGGGCGCAGAACGGCGGAAACGCCGCATGGTTATCAAGACACCAACGACGACGGCGGAAAGCCGGTGATAACCGGAGACAGTCAAATGCGAACCCTCAGCATTATCCTTGCATTCGCCTTCGTTCTCGTCAGCCCTTCGATGGCTGGTTCGGTCGAGAGCGGCCTGCCGGGCGTCGGCACCTTCGCCCATACGGGCTCTCCCGTGCTGGCTTCAGTTCCACAGGCCATGGTTGTTGCGGCCCGTTGAAAAGCGGCCGAACTGACGCTCAAGGAAAGTTGCCGGTAAGTTCTCATGTATCTTCCTATCAGTGCAGCCGTCGTCGCCTGGTTCATGCTCGGTGGTTCGGCGCAGACAGAAGTTCAACGGAGCAAAGTCGGGCAGATTCCGGTTCGGCAGGCACACGTCCGGCAAATTCAATTCCGCGCATTGCAGAAGCTGTCCGATCCGCGCGCCGAGTTCGTGCGTCAGTGTGCGCCTCATATGCTCGGCCGCTGGGCGCATCCCGAAGAAGTCTGCGGCTGCCTGCACGACCATGCCGCCGCTGTCGTCGAGGATAACGATCTGCGCGAAGCGCTGTTACGCGGCATCGGCGAAACCGGCGTGCCCACCATCGAGACCGAATGGGTGCCGGCATCCAAGCAATCCGAGATCGGCGGCACCTTCACGAAAATTGCCAAGCCAACATTGCAATGCATGTTCGAGCCGGCGAAGTAGGCTCGCTGCTCTAAATCTCCAGTAATTGCTGCAGACGCCGCCGGCGAGCCGGCGCAGGGGCGCTATCGGGACGCACCGTTTATTTCTTGGTTCCAAGATTTATTTCTTGGTTCCAGGACGCGGAATACATTTTACCGCACGCAGGATCCCGTTCGGGGTCAGCTTGGCCCCAGACACTTCCTTGATCTGGCCCGCGGGGCACGATCCGTCGTCGACCATAATGTGCTGCCCCAGCCGCAGATTGACGATGTCCTGCTCGCGCGACACCTGTTCGGCCATCACGGATGTCGCCGCCAGGGCCAGTGCCATGCCGGCAAGCAGCAAGACCGAAGGGCGGCTGATGCGCGACATCTTCATGGCCGATGGGATCGCCGTTTTCACTTGTTTTGAATCTTCAATCCGTTCGGACCGACATTGATTTGCAGGCCTTCCGGTTCTTTCTTGGTCTGGTAGAGATTGTAGCCCAGCACACCCACCGCGACGACCAGTGCGCCGATGATGAGGTAGAGGATATTGCGGTTGGCGGGCATCCGTGTCTCCATGGGCCGCGCAATCTCGCCGCCGAATACTGAAGTGTATTGGCGCGGGTGCGATTCTGAAAGCAACAACGGAAAATTGTCACGGAAATGAACGCCATCGATACCAAGCAGAAGATTCTCGACGCCGTCGACGCCAATTTCGACGCCCAGCTTGCAACCACGAGCGATTTTGTCGCGATACCCTCGACCCGCGGCGCGGAAGGGCCGTGCCAGGACATGATCGGAGATTTGCTGCGGCAGCGCGGCTACGAGGTCGACGACTGGCATATCGATGTCGACGATCTCAGGGATCTGCGCGGCTTTGGCCCGATCGAGCATGATTTTTCCAGGGCGCGCACCGTGGTTGGAACCTACCGCCCGGCGAGCAACAAGGGAAAATCGCTGATCCTGCAGGGCCATTGCGACGTGGTGCCGACCGGGCCGCTGGAGATGTGGGACACGCCGCCTTTCTCGCCCGTGATCAAGGATGGCAGGATGTACGGCCGCGGCGCCTGCGACATGAAGTCCGGCACCATCAGCGCGTTGTATGCGCTCGACGCGATCAGGGCCGCCGGTTTGAAGCCGACGGCGCGGATCCATTTTCAATCCGTGATCGAGGAGGAAAGCACCGGGGTCGGTGCGCTCTCGACCCTGCAGCGCGGTTATCGCGCCGACGCCTGTTTCATTCCCGAACCGATGTCCGGCAGACTGGTGCGTTCGCAGGTCGGCGTGATCTGGTTTCGCCTGAAAGTGCGCGGACTTCCCGTGCATGTATTCGAGGCGGGCTCCGGTTCCAATGCGATCATGGCGGCGTACCATTTGATTCACGCGCTGGAAAAACTCGAGGCCGAATGGAACGAGCGCGCCAGCAGCGACCGCCATTTCAAGGCGGTGACGCATCCGATCAATTTCAATCCCGGTATCATCAAGGGCGGCGACTGGGCCTCCAGCGTGCCCGCCTGGTGCGACGTCGATTGCCGGATCGCGATATTGCCGGGCTGGTCGGTCGCCGACTGCCAGGCCGAGATACTGGCTTGCGTCTTGGCCGCGGCGCGCGACCACCGCTTCCTGTCCAACAATCCGCCCGACGTGGAATGGTCCGGGTTTCTTTCGGAAGGCTACGAACTGAAGGATTCGGCGGAACCGGAAGCCGCGTTCGGCAAAGCCTATGACGCGGTCTATGGCGGCGCGGTCCCCGAAGGTGCCTTCACGGCACTGACCGACACCCGTTTCTATGGGCTCAATCACAACATCCCGAGCCTGTGCTTCGGCGCGAGTGGTGCGGCGATGCACGGCTTCAACGAATATGTCGATCTCGACTCGCTGCGCCAATCCACCAAGGCCATCGCCCTGTTCATCGCGGAATGGTGCGGGGTGGAGGAGGTGTAATTGCCTTCGAAGCCAACGCTGACGTCATCCCGAGGAGCCGCGCGCAGCGCGGCGTCTCGAAGGATGGGCCGCAAGCTTCTCATCCTCCGGGGCTCGCTGCGCTCGCACCTTGGGATGATGGTGCCGCCCACAGCGCCGCGACGATCGTGTCGAGCCCACCGGTCAGCGCGGCGGGGCCGGGCTGCAGGATCAGCGGCGATTTGATCTCGACGATGCGGCCGTCGCGCACGGCCGGAATTTCGCTCCAGCCGGGCCGCCTTCTAATTTTGTCCGGCACGACCTTCTTGCCGCACCACGACGCCAGGATCACATCCGGCGCGGCCGCGCGGTTTCCTCGGTGAGACAGACGATCCGGCGGGGAGGGAATTGGCCCATGCTGGATGATATGGCGAACTATCGGCTTGATGTCACGGTGACCATTACCCCGAACGTCATTGCCTGGTTTGACACGGCGATCCATGTTCTTGAGGAATGACCTGAAGGAAAACGGGGAGACCGCATGACGCCGCTCGAAAAAGTGAATTCGATGAAGATGCCATTCGCCGAATTGAAGGGCGTCACCTTTACCGAAGCCGAGAAGGACCGCGTGGTGGCGCGGATGCTGGTTCGGCCGGATCTGTGCACGCTGGGCCATATCATTCATGGCGGCGCGATCATGGCCTTTGCGGATTCGGTCGGCGCTGCCGCCACCGTGATTAATCTGCCCGACGACGCCAAGGGCACCACCACGATCGAAAGCAAGACCAATTTCATCGGCGGCGCGAGGGAAGGAACGACGCTGATCGCGACCGCGACGCCGGTGCACCGCGGCCGTCGTACCCAGGTCTGGCAGACGCGGCTGGAGACCGAGGATGGCAAGCTGGTGGCCGTGGTGACCCAGACCCAGATGGTGCTCGTATGAATACGGAGATTGATTTTTGTTAACCATTCGGTCGCGGCATTCTGCCGTTATTTCGGGCGGGAAGCGGCCTTGAATTCCATGTTGCGATGCACAATATTCGGTGTCTAGGGATTCGACGCCTCCTCGAGGGCCATCCAAGAGGAGTTTTGACGTGCTACATCGTTCGAGGTTTGGCGGCGGCTACGTTCGGACGCTGTATCAGCAGGAAGAACTGCCGCTGCTGCGCGATCATCTGTTGCGGCTCGATTCGGAAAGCCGCCATGACCGCTTCAATGGCTTCATGGACGACACCTTCATCGAACGCTACGCCGCGAAATGCGCAGAGGATGGCACCGTCATCGTCGCCTATATCGAGAATGGCGTGGTGCGGGGTGCTGCGGAACTGCATCCGCCGGATCAATCCCCGGACTCCTTGCCGGAGATCGCTTTCAGCGTGGAGGCGTCCGTACGCCGGCAGGGCGTCGGCATCATTCTGTTCAAGCGACTGATCTCGGAAGCGCGATGGAAGGGCTATGGCGCGCTGCGGATCACCACCGGCGCGCAGAATCAGGCGATGCGGGCCCTCGCCAACAAATTCGGCGCCCACCTGACGTTCCGCCATGGCGAATCGACCGGCACGATCGATCTGAAGCCGCAACCGCAACTCGAACTCGCAAAGTTCGCGATCGCGACGCCGGCCGATGCGACCCGCGCGATGATGCAGGTCAACCGCGCGTACTGGAAGCTTTTGCTGGGAATGGTTGGTCTGGGCCGGGCGGCCTGAACAACGGCGTCACAAACAGCAATTCGCCGGCTCCTGGGCCGGCGAATTGAGGTAACGGCGGTGCGCCGACAGCGCGGTTTCAGGTCCCAGTGCGCTTGTCGTTGCCAAATCGCCTGACGACGCGACGTTCGACCACCACGGAACGCTGAGCGCCCTGTTCGCCCGCGATCACGCGGGTCGTGGAACGTGCCGTGGTGCGCGCGATCTTCTTCACTTCGGCCAGCACGGATTCGATCGGCAGCCCCATCAGCGAGGCGGCGATTTCAGCCTGCGCTTCCTGGTCGTCGGTAATCCCGACCGCGGCAAAAATCGCTTCGTCCAGCGTCGGTGGATCGCGCCGGACGCGTCGCGTTCCATATTTGGTATTCCAGTCTTCGCTCATCGGGGCCTCGCAGTTGGTCCGATTACCTAGGACCCCTTATGTTGCATTGCAATATGTAATTGGTGTGGCAATCCAGCTATGCACCGTGGGCTTTGCATTGCCGTGTTGTCACATGCGCGTCACTACCATCATTTCAGTCGCCGCTATTTCGGATTGCCACGGTTCAGGGAATTGAATCACCGACGCTTGCAAAATCGATCGGCTGTTGTGGCCAACGCTTCAGCGCGGCATGTCCGGCGTCGGTCAGGAGGTAGACGCCGCGCTCGGCGCGATCGAACCAGCCATAGACGTTGTGCAGCAGAATTTTTGGTGCGTCGGGAATCTCCGGCTTGAGATCGCGCACGCGTCGCGGCCCCTGTGACAGCGCGGAAGCGCAGGCCAAAGCCTGCTGGCGATAGGCGGTCATGATCGGCGAGCGCGTGCTGCCGCCGAGCGCGGGATCGCCCTTGCGGCGCCGGTGTTCGGCGACGAGGCGGGAGCGCTTTTTGGGATCGCGGCGCGGGCTGGTTGTGGGCGGCTTAACGATCACTTCCACGTCGCCGGTATTCGTGACGGCGAGCATGCCGAAGCCGAGCCGGCGGCAAAGATTGCGATACCGCGCGTCGCTCTCGCGCCCCTTGCCGCGGGCCGACAATTTGGCGGCAAGCCAGACCTCGTCGCAGGCCGCCGCGCGATCAACCGCCTGCAGGATCAATTCGAGATTGAAGGAAAGCTTTAATTCGCCGATCACCACGATCGGGGGATCGTCACCGCTCAGCGCCACGAGGTCGCAACCGCCAACCTCACCCTTGACGGTAAAGCCGAGGTTTTCGAGGAAGCGTTTGACGGGCAGGTAAAGCGCGGTTTCCAAAACGGCTCCAGGGTGGGCTTTCGGTGTCGCCCATGCGACTCAATGCCGTAGTTTAGCCCGGATCGGTAAAGACGCGGACCCCCCGCGATTTGATCAAACGCGCCTGGTGCGGCTATCGTGGGTCCGGGACGGGCGCCAAGCGGGTCATCTGATCAGGGATGGGCTCTACCACATCACCGTGGAGATGCTTGACGGCATCGAGGGCGGCAATCAGGGCGTCATGGTAGTGCGCGATCATACCCTGTGCGGAGGCCATGGCGCCCGCCGGTAATAAAGAGGATTTGTCTTAAGGCGAAGCCGCCTTTGTTGATCGCGGATCGAAGGCAATGGCGCGCCGGAGGATACACACCGGCGGGGTTGCAGGCCAGAAAGGCCGGAGCGACGATGTTGAACGGGCTCTACAAAGTCGAAATGCATACGGTGCACGGTTCGCGCCGCGGCGTCATCTATGTCTATGACGGCAAGATGATGGGCGGCAATTCGGCGTTCGCATTCATCGGCACTTACCGGGAATCCGCAAACGGCGAGGTGTCGGTAGACATATCGACGATGCGGCATAACGACGATCCGAATTTTCAGCCGCTGCTCAAGAGCGACAAGGTCACGCTCTCGCTCAGGGGCCGGCAGCAGGGCGAGCAATATTGTTTTGAAGGCGGCACCACGCAAGTGCCCCGCATCGCCTTCCACTCGGTGATGACCCCGATCAGCGAAGCGGCGGCGCCGCCGGCGATGCCGCCTGGAGAAGGCGGAATCGGGAACGGGCTCTATTCCATTCATATCCGCATGCTCGACGGCATCGACGGCGGCAATACCGGGGTCATGGTGCTGCACGACGGCCGGATCCGCGGCGGCGATGCGTTCTTCGATTATATCGGCGCCTACACCAGCGCGAAGGGCCGGTGGAAGGGCGAACTCGTCAACCACGAGCACACCCCAAGCCAGGGTGAACGGCCGGTGTTCGGGGGCTACGAAGTCGGCATCGGTTTTTCCGGCACCCACACCGCCGAGGGAGCGGTCGCGGAGGCAACGGCCCTGGCCGGCAAGCGCAGCATTCGCTTCAGCGCGGTGTTGAAGAAACTGGCGGAGGCCTGAGCGGCCCTTACACCCGCCCACTTACCGGGAGCAGCGCGCCGGTGACGGCGCTGGCGGCGTCGCTGACGAGAAACAGGATGACCTCGGCCAGTTCTTGTGGGGTCACCCATTTGGTGAAATCGGCTCCCGGCATGCTGGCACGGTTGGCCGGGGTATCGATGGTCGAGGGCAGCACAGCATTGACGGTGATCCTGCCTTTCCATTCGGCCGCCAGCGCTTCGGTGAGCCGGTGCACGCCGGCCTTGGACGCGGCGTAGGCGCCCATGCCGGAGCCCGCCTGCAGCGCGCCCATTGCGCCGACATTGACGATGCGGCCGGCGCCGGAACTGACCAGGTGCGGGACGGCCGACCGCGACGCGTTCAGCGCCGTGAGGACGTTGAGAGCATACATGTGTTGCCAGGTGTTGGGGTTGCCGTCGGCGACCATCTCGAAGGCAAATCCGCCGGCGATATTGACCAGCGCGTCGAGCCTGCCGAAATGCGCCGCGGCCGCATCGATGGCCTTCTTGGCCGCGGCCGCATCCGAAAGGTCGACGCCGCCAAGTTCAATCCGATTGTCGGTCGCCGCGGTCTGAGACGGCGCGTGATCCACCCCGGCGACGCGCGCGCCCCGCGCAAGCGCGATTTCCGCGACCACCTTGCCGAGCGCGCCCGAGGCGCCGGTCACGACGATGACTTTTCCTTCCATGGGGAACTCCGCGGCGAGAGGCGAGGAGGCCACACTATCGCCCCGGCCAATTCATTTGCAATACTGCGAATTCCTGCGCCAATCGCTGTTTCAAATGGGCTCGCCCCGCAAACCGACAGGGGGAAATTCAGATGGCCGACGCTGCGTCCGATGGTGATATTCCCGCCGAAATCGTCAACTTTACATTTCCGCTTCCGAAACTCGCGGAAGCCTTGTTAGGCAAGGGTCCGGTCAGGATCGTCGCGATTGGATCATCTTCGACAGCGGGCAGGGGTGATGTTGTGCCATACCCGCATCGTCTCGAGATGTACCTGCGGGTTCGATATGCGGAAGAACAGTTTCCAAATCTCAAGATCGACGTGCTCAACAGAGGGAAGGGCGGCGAAGAGGCGATTGAGGAACTGGTGCGTTTCGAAGCCGATGTCTTCGCCGAGAATCCCTCGCTGGTGATCTGGCAAGTCGGAACCAACGCGGTTTTCCACAATTACAGGCTTGACGACGTCGCAGCGAAGATCGCTGAAGGTTTGAGCCTGCTCCGCGACAAGAAAATGGATGTCGTGCTGATTGATCCGCAGTACGTCCCGGCGATGCTTTTCGACGGGAAAGCGGAAGCTTCCGAACGCATGGTGTCCTTGATCTCGGACGCGGCCAAGGTGGCTAAAGTCAATCTGTTCCGGCGTTGGGCGTTGATGCGTCATTGGCATGTGCACAACGATATCGGTTTTCATCGAATGTTCGACCCGACCGATCCGGACCAGCTTCATCAGAGTGACTGGAGCACCCTTCGTTTCGCGCAGGCGCTGCGCGACGCAATCACCAGGGCGCCACCTGCGGGCGCTTAGCGTCCGTAATCCCGCGCGATTAGTTAAAATTTGCTGGGGTTCCGTAAGCGGATTGCAGCGCGGGCCGGCTACGCTCGTGTTCTGGTCCAATGAGGGTTGGAAGACGTCATGAGATATCTGCCTGATCACGGTTTGCCTCTGGTTCAGCTCAAGGAACAGCGGCGGGATTTGATAGTCGCGCTGCAAAACCGCAATGGCCCGATCAGCAGCTGGGAATTGCTGCAGATCGCCGCGGTTCAGCAGGCGATTTCGGCATTCGAGGACGTCATCGCCGATCTGGATGCGGAATTGGAAGCGGCGGCGTAGCGGCTGTCTCGTCCTCCGGTCCGTTTGGCCGCAGGGGAAGCTCAGGGTTCCAGATAGCGGGCTTCCAGCATCGCACGCTCGCCTGCACCAAGGCCCAGACCGTCGCTGAAATAGCTTTCGAGGTCGCCGTAATCGGCGCTGATGGCCTCGAAGGCGGCGGCGAGGAAGGAAGCTTCCACCGATCCGAGCACCCGCCTGACATCGTCGGGCAGCTCGCTCGAAGCTCCGGGGTCGCGGCGGTAGAAGCGGTTGGTAAGCAAATAATCCTCGGCGATCACCTCGTCCGGCACGCCCAGCGCATGCAGGATCAGCGCGCAGGCAAAACCGGTGCGATCCTTGCCGGCGGTGCAATGAATCACCAGCGGTGCGCGGTCTTCCAGCAAATGCGCGAACAGGGCGCGGAAGCTCGACGTGTAGTAACGAACGTAGTTGCGGTAGGAATCGCGCATCACGTCGAGCGCGTCGACCGGCGACAGCGCGATGCCCCCGGCGAGGCGCGCCCGCAGCGCCGCGACCACCGTCGGCTCGATCGGCAGCGAATGAACCGCAATCTCCGCAAGCCCGCAGGTCGCGGCCACGCGTTCCTCGGTGCCGCGAAAATCGAACGCGCTTTTCAGGCCGAGCGGCCGCAGCACGTCGATATCGGCCTCGGTCAGGTGTCCAAGATGGTTGGAACGGAAGATCTGCCGCCAGCGGACGATACGGCCGTCTTTTCCCGGATAGCCGCCGAGATCGCGGAAATTGCTGGCGCCGGAGAGGTTGAGATGGCGGGGAGGGGTATCTGACATCGGCCCAGTCTAAGCCATCATCCGCGGCAGAGAAATGACCGACAAGACATATCGCGCGCCGTGAGCTCGTCTATACTGATAATTGCAATTCGGGGGCGGGCATGAATCGGCGAAAGTATTCAATTTTTGGTGCGACATTTTTAATCGCGGCGGCCGGCGTATCGCCGGCGATGGCGCAGACTTTTCAGAACTATCGTTGCGCCGACGGCACCCAGTTCATCGTCGGATTTTTCGAATACGACAATCGCGCCCATCTGCAGATCGACGGCAAGGCGGTGACACTTGCCAGGCGTTTTGGCCTGTCAGGAGCCCGCTATTCGGGCGGCGGCGTCATATTGAAAATCGCCAGGACGGGCACCACGGTCAAACACGCCAGGCGGCTGGTGACGGCCTGCGAACTCAGCTGAAGAGATGTGGCTGAAGAGACTTGGCTGAAAAGACTCGGCTGAAAAGACTTGGCAAAGGACATTTGGCTGGAGGATCCTGGCCAGAGAAAAGGGCCGGAACGTTTCGTCCCGACCCTTTCAACCCACTCGATATTGCGGCAAAGGCCGACAATCTATCGGCGTCAGGCTTGCGATTGGCATCAACGCTCCCATGCCGGCTTGGACTCCTGAATAGCCGCTTCGTGATACCAGCTGCCGCTGCTGATTGTTTCATTCACGCGCGATGCACTCTGCTCGGTTGCCGATTTTGGCTCGTCGTTGCGGAGTCCGCCGAGCGCCGCGCGGCCCCCGGCCGGGAATTGGTAGATCTTGGCAGATCCGTGGTTCAAGCTCGAATTCATTTTCTCATCTCTCCTTATGTCGATGCACATTGGTCCATGTTGCGACGGTCTGTCCTCGAACGGTTGACGCCCATCAACCATGCTGCGCCCGACTCGTTCTCGACTGGTTACCGATTCCGATATCGGCCCTGCACGCCACTAGTGCAACCTGACCAAGAGAAAGTCATATCGTGTTTAAAATGTAGGCATATTGCGGTTTTGCTTCGGCTGAAGCAGTTGTCGGGTGGCTAACGCTTGAGCCATCGGCAAGGTTGCAGGAGCGGGGCCCCTCGATGCCTGATGTCGACATAACATGCCGCGGGTTTAATCGCCGCGAGGAGACGGGCTGAGCGATGCCGCAGAATCGAGCGTCATATAGGCCTCAATCACATCGTCGGGGGTGCCTCGCCAAGGCGCACCCGCGCGCCTTTGCCGCACCTAAAATTTGAAATGGCGGGCCGGCGCCGAGGGCTGTTCCCTGGCCCAGCCCGGCTGCCGCGGTGCGGCAATTTGGCACTTTAATTGCTTGGTAACGACTGGCCGATGGTGGCCGGCTACGCATGTGGTGACCAATAGCCTACGGCTCGCCACCTTTTGCATCATCAACTCAAGAGAGGCTCAATGACCAAGTATAAGCTCGAGTATATCTGGCTCGACGGGTACACGCCGGTACCGAATTTGCGCGGCAAAACCCAGATCAAGGAATTTGACGCATTTCCGACGCTCGAACAGCTTCCGCTTTGGGGATTTGATGGAAGCTCCACCATGCAGGCCGAGGGCCATAGCTCCGACTGCGTGCTGAAGCCGGTCGCCGTTTACCCGGATGGCGCGCGCACCAATGGCGTGCTGGTGATGTGCGAAGTCATGATGCCCGATGGCAAGACCCCGCATGCCACCAACAAGCGCGCGACGATCCTCGACGACGCCGGCGCCTGGTTCGGCTTCGAACAGGAGTATTTCTTCTACAAGGACGGCCGTCCGCTCGGCTTCCCGTCCAGCGGCTATCCGGCGCCCCAAGGGCCGTATTACACCGGTGTCGGCTACAAGAACGTCGGCGATGTCGCCCGCAAGATGGTGGACGAGCATCTCGACCTCTGCCTCGCCGCCGGAATCAACCATGAAGGCATCAACGCCGAAGTCGCGAAGGGCCAGTGGGAATTCCAGATCTTCGGCAAGGGCTCCAAGAAGGCCGCCGACGAGATGTGGATGGCCCGCTATTTGATGCTGCGGCTGACCGAAAAGTACGGCGTCGATATCGAATTCCATTGCAAGCCGCTCGGCGACACCGACTGGAACGGCTCCGGCATGCACGCCAACTTCTCCACCACCTATATGCGCGAAGTCGGCGGCAAGGAGTACTTCGAGAAGCTGATGGAAGCATTCAAGGTCAACCGCGCCGAACACATTGCCGTCTACGGACCGGACAACCACATGCGCCTGACCGGCAAGCACGAGACTGCTTCGATCGATACCTTCAGCTACGGTATCGCGGACCGCGGCGCCTCGATTCGCGTGCCCCACAGTTTCGCCAACAACGGCTACAAAGGCTATCTGGAAGATCGCCGCCCGAACTCGCAGGGCGACCCCTACCAGATCGCGTCCCAGATCCTGAAGACGATCGCGTCGGTGCCGACCTCCGCCAAGGCGGCCGCGGCTTAGGACGGGATGACGTAAGGGCCGGACCTCTGACCGTCCGGACCGCCATTTGATCCGTCAAGGCGTCCACCGCTTTGGCGGATCATTGCGTTTGGGCCTTCTTTCCAGAGGGCGTGCGGTTTCCGGGCGGCCCGGGTTGCGGTTGTCACTGACGGAGCCGCGACGAGGGAGGCGAGATGGCAGACGTCGTTCGCGTGCTTTCGACGCTCGCTTTGATGGGAGCGGTGCGCGGCCTTGCCGGACGATATCAGGCCGCGGGCGGCGCGCGTATCGATGCCGATTTCGCGCCGACGCTGGGGTTGCTGGATCGGCTGGGCGGCGGCGAGACGGCCGACGTCGTCATATTGACCAAGCAGGCGCTCGACGATCTTGCTGCCGACGGCAGCGTGGTCGCGGCAAGCTGCGTCGATCTCGCGCGTTCCTTCGTCGGCATCGCGGTCAAGGCCGGCGTTGCTTATCCCGACATCGCGACCGGGGCTGCGCTGCGCGCAACGCTGCTCGCCGCGCGTTCGATCGCCTATTCGCGCATCGGCGCCAGCGGCATTTTTTTCGCACAACTGATCGATCGTCTGGGAATCGGGTCCGAGGTCAACGCCCGCGCCCGGATCATCCCGTCAGGCCTGACTGCCGAATTGTTGGCCGGCGGCGAAGCCGATCTGGCCGTGCAGCAGATCAGCGAGCTGAAGCAGGTCGCGGGCGTTGAGGTGGTGGGAGCGATCCCGCGCGAACTGCAGACGCCCGCGGTGTTCTCCGCGGGCCGCTGGGCGGCGTCGGCGAAGGCCGTGCAGGCCGACGCACTGTTGAAATATCTTGCCTCGCCGGAGGTCGTCCCGATGCTGCGCGAGTCCGGGCTCGAGCCTTGAATCCGCCCGTTCTTCGAAGCTAACCTGCCGCCGTCAATTGGTGAATCCTGATGAAACCATCCCGCCGGCTTCTATCGGCTGCGACGGGCCGCATCGTGCTTTCAGCGCTGGCGGCAGTCGTATCGTTGGCCGATCCGAGTCAGCTGAGAGCGCAGTCGGCCGACCTCGTGCTGTGCGACCGGCTCGCCGCTGACCCCGCTGATCCCGACAAGCCGGCCGACGTCAAGGGAGTGCCCGATGTCGCGCCGGCCGATATCGCGACCGCGATCAAGTTCTGCAAAACCGCAGCCGGCTCGTCGCGCCGCGGGCTCTATCAGCTTGGCCGCGCCTACGCCGCCAACCGGCAGTTGCCGGAGGCAATCGCTGCCTGGCGCAAGGCGGCCGACAAGGGCTCGACTTCGGCGATGGTCGAACTCGGCGTGGCCTATGGCACCGGCTCGGGCGTCGCTCAAGACGAGGCGCAAGCGCGGAAACTGTTCGAGCGCGCGGCACAGGCCGGCAATCCCCGCGGCATCAGCAATCTGGCGGCTTTGGGTGGTGGCGGCGCTGCATCGCCGGATCCGGCGCGGGCACGGGAGCTTTTGGCTAAAGCCGCCGAGACCAATGCGGAGGCGCAGTACCAGCTCGGGCTGATGCTGGCGGACGGCACCGGCGGGCCGCAGGACGATAGCGCGGCGCGAAACCTGTTCGAGAAGGCGGCCGCGCAGAATCATCCCGGCGCGCTGGAGCGGATGGGCGCCTTCGCCCAGGAAGGGCGCGGCGGGGCGAAGGATTCGGACGCCGCCAAGGCCTATTACCAGCGCGCCGCCGCGCTCGGCAACGAAGACGCCAAGAAGGCGCTGAAGCGGCTGGAATGCCCTTACACGATCAAGGACAAGCGCGGAAATTTTGTCACGAATCTTTGTTTCTAGGCGATGTTCGCCCGACGCTCACTTTTTTGTCATGGCCGGGACAGCTCAGTGACGACGGCATAGCCGCCCCTCGGCGTTCACCTTGATGGATATCAACAGCGCCAAATCGGGCCGTGCTAGACGGGCAGCAGAAAACGCTACACGTTTGGAGCATCGGATGAAACTGCGCGGATATAGTGTTGCCCTGCTGATGGTTTGCTCGCTGGCGCCGCTCGCCATTGCGCAGTCCGGCCAGTCCAATCTGAATGCATCGCCGACCAACGAGCAATACGTCCCGCGGCTCGGCGACATCATGATCGCGGTGCAGACGCGGCACATCAAGCTGTGGTTCGCCGGCAAGGCCCAGAACTGGGATCTCGCGGCCTATGAACTTCGCCAGCTTAAGGCCGGCCTGTTGGAGGCGGCGCTGCTTTATGAGGGCATTCCCGTCAGCAACGTCACCACGATGACAAAACCGGTCCAGTCGATTTCCGACGCCATCGACGCCAAGGACGGCAAGCGCTTCGCGAAGGCGGTCGGCGAACTGACCGATGGCTGCAATTCCTGTCATCAGACCATGCAGCGTGGCTTCGTCGTGATCCAGACGCCGACGGCTGGGCCGTTCGGCGATCGGTCGTTTGCGCCGTCGAAAAAACCCTAAGGCCGGCCCTCCATGATGTCGCTGAAGGCCGCGAAATAGCCTTCCGCGCGGAACAACAGCGAGGCAATCGCGGTTGTTGCCGCGAAGGAGGCGTTGGTCCATGATCCGGAAATTGCGATCGGGCGAGTACCGGCTCTATTCCCGAAAGGTCAATTCCAAAACCGGCAAGCGGCGCAATCTCGGCACCTTCAAGTCGCGCGCGGCTGCCGAAAAGCACGAGCGCGACGTGCAGTATTTCAAGCGGCACTAGAGCCGCGGTTCTGGTGCAAAACGCTATGGCTACGCGGCCCGGACCTCCGAGAGGAAGCGGTTGACCTGCGCGGCGAGATCGCCGGATTGCGACGTCAGCTGGGCCGCGGCCCCCAGCACCTGATTGGCGGCCGAGCCGGTATGATTGGCGGCCTGCTGGACGCCGGAAATATTCGCGTTGACTTCCTGCGTGCCGCGGGCGGCTTCCTGGACGCTGCGGGAAATCTCCTTGGTCGCCGATCCCTGTTCTTCGATCGCGGACGCGATCGCAACGCCGATCTGATCGATTTCGGCGATCACATCGGCCACGTTGCGGATCGCCGTGACCGTCGCGTCGCTGGAAGTCTGGATCGCCGCGATCTGTTCGGAAATTTCGGTCGTCGCTTTTGCGGTCTGGCCGGCCAGAGATTTGACCTCGGAGGCCACGACCGCAAAACCCCGTCCGGCGTCCCCGGCGCGTGCCGCCTCGATGGTCGCGTTGAGCGCCAGCAGATTGGTTTGCGCGGCGATGCTCTGGATCAACGTCACGACGTCGCCGATCTTCTGTGCGCCCTCGGCCAGCGAGCGCGCGCTGTCGCCGGTGCGGCGGGCGTTCTCGACGGCGCGCGCCGCGATTTCGGTGGATTGGGTGACCTGGCGGCCGATCTCGGCGATCGAGGACGTCAGCTCTTCCGTGGCGCTGGCGACCGTCTGCACGTTGGTGGAGGTTTGTTCGGAGGCCGCCGCGACGATGGCGGCCTGGCGGTTGGTGTCCGCCGCGGTCGAGGACATCGACTGGGCGGTACCTTCCATCTTGGCCGACGCCGCCGACAATCCGCCGACCAGTTCGCCTACCTTTGTTTCGAAGGCACGGGTGAGCTCGTCGAGCACGCGCGCGCGCCGCATCTTGACGTCGTTCTCGGCTTCCTTCTCGGCGGCCAGACGGTCCGCCGCGATCATGTTGTCCTTGAAGACTCCGACCGCAGCGGCCATCGCGCCGATTTCGTCGCCGCGCTCGGTGCCCGGGATTTCGCTGGAGACGTCGCCGCCGGCGAGACGCGACATCGAGGCGGTGAGCGCCACGATCGGGCTGCAGACGCGGCGACGGACCATCACCACCATGGCTGCGCTCGCGATTGAGACCGCGGCGAGACCTGCGAGCGCGATCAGGAAGCTGACGCGCGCCGCGGAATAGGCAGCACCGAGGATTTGCTCGGCATTGTCGTAGAACGCGTCACGCACCTCGACGACCGCGCCGAGGCCGCGCTGCGACTCCACGAAGAAGGCGTCGGCGTCGTGCTCGTATTTGCCGCTGATGGCGCCTTCCTTCACCATCTTCAGCTCCTTGCCGAAGCGCTCGACATAGGCATCGTTCATCCTTTCCAGAGCGGCCGCCACATTCGCCGGGGTCGCGGGATTGCTGCGCAATTCCTGCAGCGACAACAGGATCTGGTCGGTGCGCCCCTGCGCACGGCTCAAATCCATCTTTTCGGGGTCGGTGGCCGCGCGCTTGGCACCGACCAGGCCCTTGTGAATGCTGGCATTGAGACCGCCGACGTCGCGCAGGGTCCAGGCGATATTGGCGTAGCTGGCCTGACGGTAGGCGTCGCCGTCGAGCTGGGCCATCCTGCGGACCTGCTCGTCAAGCAGGGCGGTCACCGCGCTGTTGAAGGCCGAGTTGTCGGCGACGATCTTCTTGGCCGCGTCGCGGCGGGCGTCGACCGGACCCGCGATGGCCTTGTCGATGGTCTCCCGCAGACTTGCGAATTTCGTGTTCAGCGCATCGATGGCGCTTCCGATCGCAGCGCCGTCGTCCAGCGCGCCGGGCAGGGTGCTCCTGATCCGGTTCATCTTGTCGCGCGCGCCGTCGGTCTGCTTGCGGTATTTGTCGGTGAGTTCCGCAAGTTGCTTCGGATCCACGGCGGGCGGTCCGAACAGGATGTTGGTGGCGAAGCCGCGTTCGGGGTTGATATAGCGGGGAAGGTCGCCGACGGCCCGGACGATCTCCAGCCTGCTTTGTGCGACCGAAACCTTGTCCATGGTCTGGAATTTCGCGACGGCGACATAGGCCGCAAGCCCGCCGCCGACGGCGGAAAGCGAGACGATGGCGGCGGTCAGCAAGGTACCGATTTTCATAGGTTTTAAGCCGTTTACGCTGGGTCGGGAGCGGGGCCTTCACCGTAGATTACCGATGTTAATCTCAAGTTTACGCTTGCGACCTCGCCGCGGCAGGAAATCGATGCGTGGGCAAGGCGGTTCAATTCCACGGCACGCGTGCTAATGTGCCGCCGCCATGAGCCACCGCATCCTCGTGTTCTACGGTTCCTACCGCTCCAACCGCATGGGCATCCGCCTGGCGCAGTTCGTCGTCGAGGGTCTTCGTGGTCGCGGCGACGAGGTCGAGCTGATTGACGCCAAGGCAGTCGGCCTGCCGATGCTGGACCGGATGTACAAGGAATACCCGAAGGGCCAGGCGCCCGCCGCGCTGGAAAAGCTCGCGGGCCAAATCCGCGAGGCCGACGGTTTTGTGTTCGTTGCCGGCGAATATAATTGGGGCATCCAGCCGGGCCTGAAAAACCT
This sequence comes from Bradyrhizobium erythrophlei, assembly GCF_900129505.1. Classification (NCBI taxonomy): domain Bacteria; kingdom Pseudomonadati; phylum Pseudomonadota; class Alphaproteobacteria; order Hyphomicrobiales; family Nitrobacteraceae; genus Bradyrhizobium; species Bradyrhizobium erythrophlei. The sequence goes on from NZ_LT670818.1 coordinate 6,287,023, forward strand.
TACCGATCATTTCCTCGAGGAATGGTTCTGGCGGCCCGCCGCCATCGCTTCCTATTCGGCGGGGCGTTTTGCCGGCGCCCGCGCCGCGCTGGCCTGGCACGGTGCGCTGTCGGAGATGGGCATGGTGGTGATCTCGAGCGCGATTGCGGTCGGGCCGATCGCGCAGGCCCTGTCCGCCGACGGCAAGCCGATCGGCGAGGGCGGAAATGCGCTGGCGCACGCGTTTCCCCGTTTTGCCGACGATCTCGGATGGTGGATCGAAGCGGCCAAAGCGCAGCGCGAGCGGAAGAAGCCGCCGTATTGAGGCAAGCCATCGCAAGCCAGCAAAATCCTCATACCCCGCCACCGGCTCTCGCCTTTGGCGAGCCCGACGACAGGCTCCTGCGGGGTATCCAGTGCGCCGCGGCGGCTCGATTCGATCGCTGACGGCTCTGGAATACTGGATCATCCGCTTTCGCGGATGATGACAGCTGGAGCCAAACGCGTCCCTCCGCGCTATTCGATCTGCCGGTGATGGAAGTAGTACAGCGTCGCCGCAAGGGCCGCCGAGGCGAGCGCGTAGAACACAATCAGGTCGAGGTTCGGATGTCCTTCCACCAAAGCAATCATCGCGTTCCACTCCACGGCTGGTGTGGCTTCTTGTTCCCTGCGGGTGAGCCTTGGTGGGTGGAAGGCTAGGCGCATAGATTGTGCGCCGGTAGTCGACTTTCGGCGAAGGGAAGGGTTGGAGCGGGCACTGATGCCAGCGGCGCGGCGCGCTCATCCCGCAACGACGATCTCTGGACATACGTCTAACTCCCGCGGCGCGAGGCGCCCGAAGTTTTGAGAAGCCTTCGCCCAAAGAGGGCGTGGGGAATGCCGGGTGCTCAGTGCACCCGCAGCCTCGTGTGCGAAGTTTGTAGTTCAAGGTGCACACGAGTATTCACAGCGGTCGCACCGAAAATCACCCGGCATCCCCGCACGCAATGGTTTTAACGGCTTCCTTCGAGCTCTCCCCGGTGATCGGGCTTTTTTGTCACCGTCGCTTGCGAACGAATCCGCAAACTTGACGCCAGCGTCGAGGCGTCAGGACCACACGACTTCTCCGTCCGCTTTGGCGCCATTCGTCAAAGGCGCCGCCGCGTCCACCGCATCCCGCACCAACGTCCGTGACGATCGCGAAACGCCCCTCTCAATGGGCGGGACGGCGGGAGTTATAGGGTGATTTGTGATTTCTGGAAATCAGAATATTTTTTCGAATAGGGCTGGACAGGGCAAATCAGCTTGATCCGGCTTGAGAAATTAGGTTTTACGCGCATTTCCGGAAGGGCGCGCCGGTGCAGGTTCGATGCGTGAATGAAGCTCACCGCTCGGCACGCTGCTCCGAAAGGTCGGTTGAGTGCACTGTCACCGTAATTCGGCGCAGCCAAAACGGCCTCGGCGGATGTCCGCTCTAACACGCATAACGGACTCAAGTCGGACAGCATCCTTTGTCCGTTTTGTGCCAGTAGCTGAACCCGTCAGATATGGCGCGTTTACCTTTTCTCCTCTGCCGGACGGTCGCCGATCCGGCGCAGAAATATCTGTGCTTCCTCGGTCAACTCGCGGATTATTTCTCGTGCCGGCATCGAGCGCTTCACAGCACCCACCGATTGGCCGGCGTACAGGGCCATTGCATCGACGTGCCCTGTGGCGGTTCTATCCGCAACAGTGGCCGCGAAGCGCGGAACGGTAGCGCGCGTTCCATCGATGTTTGCCACGCTCGCAACGGTATCATCCTGTAATGCATCAGCTGCTTCGATGGCCGAGCGCAACACACGATGCGGCGCTTCGGGCCAGCCAACGTGGTAGGCGCTCCCGTAAATGCTGTCCTCGGCTCTGGCGGCGATAAGCGCGTCAACGTAAATCGGGTGGATGTCGGCCTCCACGGCGGCAGCAAAGCGCGTCCCCAGGCGCACGCCGTCCGCGCCCGCTGCGAGCGCGGCGGCCATCGCGCGGCCAGTGCCGATCCCACCGGCAGCGACAACCGGAATGTCAGGCGCCGCTTCCAGCACATCGCAAAGCAGGGTCACGAGACCGACGGTGCCGCGAACGTGACCGCCAGCCTCAATCCCCTGCGCGACGATGACGTCGCAGCCGACGTCGACCGCCCGGCGAGCCTCGTCAACCGAGCCGACCTGCCAACACGCCAAGGCGCCTTGGTCGTGGACGATGCGGACGAACTCGGCATTCGGGTCGCTGTAGAAAAACTCGATCAACCTTGCGGCTTTCGCGGCCTGCTCGACGAACGCGCGCGGTGCCCTTCCCGCAGCGCTGCCCGATCGGATGATGAAGTTCACACCGAATGCACGGTTGGTCAGCCTCCGTGTGCGATCAAGGAGGTCCGCCAGCGTTGTCGGATTGAGCCCGGCACGTGCTGTCCCAAGCATGCCGAACGCGCCGGCTTCGGAAACGGCCGCAGCCAATTCGGGGGCCGCTACCGTTCCCATGCCGGCCAGCTGGATCGGAATCTCGCACCCCACCAGCTTGGTAAAGCGTGTCATCAGCATCATGCGCTCCGCGGTTTGCCACAGCAAATTTTCGCTTGAGCTTAGGATAATGGGGAACGCCCGCAATGGGTCAAAAGGCGAAATGCTCGCCGGGAGCAGATGTTTTCCGCTTCGGCTTCGACAGCGGACATTGCTCAACAGGTGCGGCATGTCCGTTCGGTGCCAGGAACGGAAGTCACCCTGTTCAAATAGATTCGTCGCCGAAGAGCTACTAGATTCGTTTTGACAGCTTTTTGATGCCGTTGTGATTTTCTATAATCGCCTACTGACACTTCAGTCATAGCTATTCAGCAAAGAGCCCTACTTCGATCTTGGTACCGGGGGCAGAAAGCTTGTGAGCAAGCTCGGTAGGGGCGGCAGAATTCGCCTCAGGTACAATTTGTAACTTGCCGCCAGTAATTTCGGTTACGAGGCGAGCCTTCATAATTACCTGTCCAAGAAACCGAACCTCTATGAACCGGCCAATATACTTGGCCGTAAAATCCGCAAACGAGCTTCGTGATTCTGCTGTCAACGTAACCGTTACTCCGGTTCTTTCGTCAATGCCGCGGCTCACTGCAGCGTCGGCAACATCGAGAATGATTCTGGGTGATTGAGCCGCCGCAATCGACGAGGACAACAACAATGTTACTAGCGCGCCGCAACGAAGTTTTCTGATAGCCAACATTACTAGCTGCGCGGGCGTTATCGAGGTCATGAAGCCGTCGCTCCGCCCGCGAGTCCCAAAAAGTCACGTCGCCGCATATCCGCTCCCATGGTATCAGGACGGGCACTTTAGCCACTCTATTGGAGCTTCAGGAAGAGGCTTGGGGCGTAAACCACAAACCGTTTGGCGCGCGCCCGATGGCCGCTTTGGGTCAAAAGGCGAAATACTCGCTGCGAGTAGATGTTTTCCGCTTTGACCCCAACAACGGACATCGCTCAATAGGGTCAGCATGTCCGTTCGGTGCCAACAAGAGACTCATGCGCAGCAATCTTCACCCCTATTCGATCACGTCGTCGGCACGGGAAAGCAGCGTTGGGGAAATGCTGAGGCCGAGTGCCTTAGCTGTCTTTAGATTGATGACCAGCTCGATTCTCCACCCGGGCTACCCGTTCTCACTCCGCCGGAACCGCCTTGGCGAAGGCGATGCCCTTGGCTTCGGTGCCCATGATGGTCAGGACCGCGATGACGATCGCGACGACGCCAGCGACGGTGGCAAGCGCAAGGCCGTAATTGCCGCCGAACTGGATGGCGAGGCCGGCCTGCAGCGTGGCGTTGACGGAGGCGAGGAGATTGCCGAGCTGATAGACGAAACCGGGAAACGTGGCCCGCGCGGTGTCGGGCGATAGTTCGTTGAGATGCACGGGCACGATACCCCAGGCGCCCTGAACGAAGAACTGCATCAGGAACGCGCCGACCGCGAGCAGGACCGGGCTGGCCGAAAGCGCCCACAGCGGAATCACCGGCAGCGACAACAGCGCGGCGATGACGATGCACCTGCGGCGGCCGAAGCGCTCCGATAGCGACCCGAACAGGATGCCGCCGCAGATCGCGCCGATATTATAGATCACGGCGATGATGCCGACCTCATGCGGCGACAGCTTGTGTTCGACCTGCAGGAAGGTCGGGTAGAGGTCCTGCGTGCCGTGGCTGAAGAAGTTGAACGCGGTCATCAGTATCACGGCGTAGATGCCCAGCCGCCAGTTCTCCTGCAGCACCGTCCATGTGCTGCCGCGCTCGACGGCGGCCTGGGTGCTCCAGCTCGGCGACTCCGGCACGGTGCGCCGGATGTAGAACACCAGCAAAGCGGGAATGATGCCGACCATGAACATGCCGCGCCAGCCGATATACTGGAACAGCACGCCGTAGACGATCGAGGCCAGGAAATAGCCGGCCGGATATCCCGACTGCAACAGGCCGGAGACGAAGCCGCGCGCATGCGGCGGAATCGATTCCATCGTCAGCGAGGCGCCGACGCCCCATTCGCCGCCCATGGCGACGCCATAGAGCGCGCGCAGGATCAGAAGCACGGTCAGGCTCGGCGCGAAGCCGGAGGCGAATTCAAGGATCGAATACAGCACGATGTTGACCATCAGGGTCGGGCGTCGGCCGTACCGATCCGCGGCGCGGCCAAAGATGAAGGCGCCGATCGGGCGCATTGCCAGCGTCAGCAGGATGGCGAAGGTGACGTCGGAAATGTCGGTGTGGAATTCCGCGGCGATGTCCTTCAGCACGAACACCAGCAGGAAGAAATCGAAGGCGTCGAGCGTCCATCCGAGGAAGGTCGCCACCACGACGTGGCGCTGCGCGCCGGTCCATCCAGAGAGCGCCCGGAAGGCCGGGAAGGCGGACTGTGACGGGGGAGAAGCGGGAATGGACATCGCAGACATCCGGCAAATGTGGGCGAAAGGAGAACGCGCGGGCGGGAACCTTGTTTCCCTATCATCCGGGCGGCGAGGCCTTTGCGGATTCGCACGACGCGTTACATTGTGCGCTCGTCTGCTGGCTACACAGCGTCAGCGCGGATAACATCGCAAGGAGCCCGAGATGAGCCTCTTGAACAACCCATTCGATCCCGCCCGCGAGACGGCCCTGGTCACCGGCGCGGGAAACGGCATCGGGCGCGCGATCGCGCAGGCGCTGGTCGGCGAGGGTGTGCGCACGGTGTTCGCCGACGTGAACGGGGAGACGGTCACCCAGGCCGTCGCAAGCTCGCCGCGGCCGGAACTCGCGGTGACCTGGATCGGCGACCTCGCCAAACGCGACGCATGCGACGCGCTGCTGGCCGATGCGCGGGCTGCGGTCGGAACGGTGACGCACTTCGTGCACAGCGCCTCGCCGGCGCGGCGTGAGGCCGATCACGCGTTCGCCGTCAGCGGAGATACCTGGCAACAGATGCATGCGGTCAATCTGGACGCCGGCTTTTATCTCGCACGCGAACTCGCGCGTCCGCTGATCGCGGCCCGTGAGCCCGGCTCGTTCCTGTTCCTGACCTCGCTGCACGCTGGCACGCCGCGCAACCTGCCACATTATTCCACCGCCAAGGCGGCGATGACGATGCTGGTGCGAGAGCTCGCCAAGACGCTCGGGCGCTTCGGCATCCGGGTCAACGCGCTGGTGCCCGGCGCCATCGCCGCCGGCGGTTTCGTCGCCGATCCCGCGCTGGCGCGGCACATCCCGCTCGGCCGCCTCGGCCACAGCGAAGACCTCGCGCCGATGGCGCTGGCGGTGCTGTCGAACCGGGTCTCGGCCTACGTCACGGGCGCAGCGTTCGTGGTCGATGGCGGCTTGTCGCTGACGAACTGGTTCGAGCCGCCGGAGCTCGGCGATCTCTGAAGGCGCCATGCGCGGTCTGTCACTTCAACGACTCACCATGCCTCGGACAAAGCGGACGTTGGCGGTGCCGTTGTCGTCATCAAAAAAGAGGGCCCGCCGATTGGGCGGGCAAAGTTTCGGGAGGAAGCGTTCCATATGCGGAACGCGATTTCGAGTCTCGAATGATTCGGCCGCTCTCGCATAGATCAAATTGGGTAGCGGTGCCGAGTTCGGAGCCGCCTGTGTCATTTGGGTCTCGGCGCTCCCCAAGCTCGTCAGCCCATTCGGCCCCACATTGATCGCGGGCTGCGTATCATTCCGATGTGAAAGGCCGTCCCCGACGTCTAACCCGGCGACGGCCTTTTTGTTTTTCGTAACTAGCGGTAATCCAAGGCTCCGCCGTGCGGACGGTTCCATGCGGGAACCGCGTCCCGTAAACACTGAGACATTATAACAACAACCGTCGTCCAATATTCGCGGATGCTGATCAGAGCCCGTAGTTAAGAAGCGTTAACTCATTCGTGGCGATATAATCGCACCAATGATTCCGGAGGGGGTCTCGATGGCAAAATTTGCGATTGGCGAGCAGGTCGACAACGTGGCCGACGACCATGAGGGCGGCACAGTCGTCGCCGTGTTTCCAACAGTCGACGGCAAGTTTCGATACGCCGTAGACACGGAAGGATACGGCACGCTTCAGTTCTTCGCCGAGGAAAAACTGGTCGTTCATTCCCACAAAGCCGGAGTGCGTGCGACCGTAGTTTGATTGCGGCGGTTGTCGTGACGACGTGAGAGCTGCTTGGCGGCGCGGGCGGATGTGTCCCTCCGCGCGCGGGTGAGTTCGGGCCTACGAGAAATCCGCCCGTCGCATCACGCCGATCCGGGCGAACATCGTTGGCGCGTCACGCTCCGCTACCAGCAACAGCGCCTCCATCCCGGCCGCCATTTTTTGGCATGGCGCTCGCGGCCTCCGGCAATGCATCGCTGTGCCGTTGAATATTATGTGAAGTATCCGTCGCGTGTTTCGCGCTTGTGTTGGATGATGCCGCCGAATGCGACCGCGACCAGAGCACCGCACAGCGTGACGATGGCGATGATCATGAGGACCTTGCGCATCAATGGATGCGGTGGTTCGACGAACACCGGCTTCGGCGGCACCACGAGCATGTCGGGCCAGCGGTCGATCCACGATGTCGCTTGCACCGCCGGACTGATCTCGGCCATCGCCGCCATGGTGTTCGACCACTCGCGCATGTCTGGCGGTGCAGTCGGCTGCGCGTTAGCAGCACGATCATTCACGCTATCGTCGACCGGCAAAGGTTTAAGCCCGCGCCTGAAATAGGTCCAGCATCCGTCGTCATCGATGGCGAGTACTCGGCGCTGCCACGTGCGCGCGGCTTCGTCTCTGTCAAGACAGGAGCGCGATGCGTGCACTGGCGCAGATAGCAGAGCCGCTATCGCCAGAATTACGGCGGCACGAATCATTTCAGCTCTCCGTCGTCATCCGAGATGTTTCTGACGGCGTCCTGCCGGCTCTTGGCTTTCTCACCGAAGAATAGCAAAAACCGCCTTTCCTTAACAGACACCCGAATGGGTACACCCCACCTGAACAGCTGGATGTCTGCTCCCGGCGAACAATTGCGATCGATCTCGGTGCAATCGTCCAGAAAGTTACCTCACAAGCCTGCGCCCTTGTTGAGACCACCAATGAAGGGTCCGCAGGGCATTGCGCCCTGCGGCCTCCGGTAAAAATTGAATGCTTGTGAAGCCTGATCGAATGAGGTTCTCAACTTCCGGTCTTCGGGCACTTTTCTGACATGGTGCGACGCCCCGCTGCAGGTTTTTTGCCACGAATCAGCCTTACGTCCAATTTCGGCCGCCTCGTGGGCCAACGGGGATGGTCAGACCCGGCGCGTGTCGTCCGCTACTCACCGCGCGCCGGGCCGCTGACCCGGAAGGTTTTCATCGGTCACGTTCGGTTCCTGAAGGAGTGCGTAAATAGTCCATAGCTAGGGGAGTATTGATTCATGGTACAGTCCACTACTAATGGTAAAACTCTGGAGTTGGTCGATGTCGAATATGACATTGCCCAGGTGCTGACAAAAAGCCCGCCGCAACGAGATCACCGTGCAATCGATTTTGCGGTAGCCAAAGTCCGGACGCCATCGCCGCAGATGCCTCCACATGTCGAGCATCACGCCGATGTCGATCAGATTGGCAAACTCGGTGCCGAAGCGGTGATCGCACAATATGAGGGGGCCGTTAAAGCCCTTGAGGCGATGGGCACAACGCTTATCGATTGTGTGCAGCGCGCCGAGACCATGGCGGCTGGATGCAAGGATGCCATCGCTTACGTCCAAGACACCGCACAAAAATACCGCGAAGAGGCGAAGCTGATTTTCGATCGCATCCAGCAAGCATCGGTGATGACTTCCGAAGTCGTGTCGGTCTGCGACGCGATGCGAAAGAAGATCGAGAACCCCGCGCAATCAGCGTGAACGATCGCACGGCAACGTAACTCACGGCGGCGTGTGTCGTCGCCGTGATCATCCAGGCTGAGCCGTGCTGCTCAAGATGAACGTGGACGGCCGGGACATAGGCGAGCGGAAGCGACGCCGTCCTTCGGACGGCTATGTGGCGAGCGGAAGCGACGCCGTCCTTCGGACGGCTATGTCCGGCCCTGACGAAAGGGCTAACCGGCTAAGCTTGCTCCGGGAGGCCGGTTTTGACCGTAATCTTAGCCAAGTTTCCGACTATTTTTCGCCCATTGCAGCCGCCAACTGATTCGGCGTTCATCGCGAGGGGCATTGCCATGGGATTTTTCAAGCGTGAGCTCAGCCCGGTCGAGCACTTCGAAAGTGCGCTCAAGGCAAGACAGGCGGAGCGGCAGAAGCTGGCCGACCGGCTGAGCCTCACCGACGCGCTGCTGGCGGAAAAACGCGGCGCGGCCGAAAAGCTGGCGGTAGCCGGCGCCGCCAACGCCAAGCTCGAGCGCGCCGAGGCCGCCATGCGCGCCGTCGAGGAGCGCGCCAAGACCCAGCGTGCCGCCCTGGCCGAATGCGATGAGCAGGTGGCCTCGACCGAGCGGGCGCTGGCGGACGCCGCGGCGCAGCGCGACCGCAATCTGGCGGCGGACGGAATCGAGGCACTGGCCGGGGCGATCGAGCAGGCCCTTCCCAAATTTGAGGCGGGCGCCGGCGCATTGGTCGGGGCGGTCACCACAAGTGCTGCCTCGATGGTGGAGGCGACGAGGTTCTCGACCAGCGTCGAAGCGGTGCGTCGCGAGATCCTCGCGGCCGCGGATCTGATCTGCTGGGAGCTGCGTTCCGCCGCAGTGCGCACGCGCGCGGGCAACGCCAATGTCGCGTTATCGGCGGTCCTCGAGCCGGAGCAGCCGCAATCTGCCGAGATCGAGCGGCAATTGATCTACACGCTCAACCCGCTGCTGTGGCGGGAGGCCGGCGAGGTGCGCCGGGTTCCAGCGTTCGCGCTGGTGGGCTTGCCGAAAGGCCTGCTGCCGGCCGCGCTACGGCATCAGCATGTCGATCATCTCAACGCCCGGCGCGTGCAGACCCTGATGCACGTTCACGGCAGTGGACGGTCCGATGGCGAGATCAGCCCCGACGATCCGCATCTCGTCGATCTCGATGCGCTCGCCGCTGATGAGACCGACCGCGCAGAGGCCAATGTAGCCTGACTCAAGAAGCAACCCATGAAATGGTGAGGTTCGTGCCTGGCCATGACAATGGCGGGGTGTAGACTCGCGTGCGGACAGTTGACGGATGGATGGAGAAGCCAAAATGACAACCTGGATCTTGTTTGTCGGCCTGCAACCGGAAACGGTCGATTTCTCCGATCCGGCACTGCCGCCTGGCTTCAACGCCGAGAAGATCCATGCCGGGATCGCGGTCGCCATGCGGCAAATCGCCGAACGCGGATGGCAGGCCGATCTCTGCCTGATCCGCCCCGACGAAACCGCCGGTCCCACCCTCGCGCATCAACTCTCCAGCAAGCTTTATGATTGCGTCGTGATCGGCGCGGGGGTTCGGCTGCCGCCAAAGAACCTGCCGCTGCTGGAGGTGCTGGTCAATGCCGTGCTCGAAGCAGGGCCGGGGACCAAGATCGCGTTCAATACCCGGCCCGAAGACTCCGCCGACGCCGCGGCGCGATGGGTGAAAGCCGAATAGCTCCGAAAGCCCCACCGGCTCCATCCGGCCGAGCGGTTTTAGCGCATTTTCGGTCGTGTCTTGGCTTGAATTTCCGCTCACGACCCCTTGCGGTTGTTCCTTCAGTCGTCGCCAATCGAACGAATGACCCGCGCCGGATTTCCTCCGACAAGGGTATTTGGGGGAACGTCCTTGGTGACTACCGAACCCGCAGCCACAACCGAGTTTTCGCCTACCGTCACCCCGCCGACAATGGTTGCGCCGGCTGCGATCCAGACGTTTCTCTCAATCACGACGGGCTTTCCGATTGTGGCGGCGCGTCGCCGCGAAGGTTCAAGGGGATGGCCCGCCGTGATGATGCTCACGTTCGGCCCGATCATCACATCGTCCGCGATGTCGAGTCCCCCAAGGTCATAGAAAGTGCAGTTCTGATTTACGAAGACATTATGCCCGACGCGGATTTCGTCCCCGCCGGCAGTGTAGAATGGCGGGATCAGTAAAAAGCTCTCATCTACCTTTTTACCGATGAGTTCGCTGAACAAGGCCCGAATTTCATCTGCATCGTTGAACGTCAAGCGGTTAAGTGTGGCGGTGATCGCCATCGCTCGTTTGACGTTTGCCAACATGGCCGCCGATTCCGGCGTCCTGCGGTAAATTATCCTGGTGCCGTCCTCATTCGACATTCGCTATTTTCCCCGGGCTGCGGTTGCGCGTGCGTTTCGGCACGCCAGGGCGGCACCGAGATTCGCCTAGTGTAGCCACAAAGCCGAAGGGCCGGAATCCACCTGATCCCGACATTCAAACTGAGCCGCTACCGCATTTTCGGGTATCGGCGGGGCTGTGGCGCCAAGATCACACTGAACGGAAAATGCGTGGTTGAGGCTGTGCCAAATGCCGGCTGGTCACAGTCCTGCCCTGATTGAGTTCCGCCCTTGGCCTCGGCTGGATGGGTTCGGGTTGGGGGCAAGATTGGGGATGCACAATGTCTTCCATCAACTGTGCCGGAGTTGCGTGCGTCAGGGTTAAATCGGGCTCTCATCGTGACGCGGCCTTGGCTTCGGCCGCTTCTGTCGGGAATGGCGTTCGGCTGTCCGCCATCGTTCTCGGAGGCGCCATGCTTGCGGCCTGCGCCCAGTCCTCCGTGGTCAGCAGAAATTCCGGAACGTTTGGCCCAAGCCGGCAGGCATCGGTGCGGCACGATCATACGCCATCGCATAGGTTCGTCGCGTCCACGACGCAGCCAGCCCCGTTCACGTTTCACAAAAATTCCGCCAGGACGCGGACGGCTTCGCAAGGCCTTGCCAGCTTCTACTCGGAGGGCACACAGACCGCGAGCGGCGAAAAGTTCGACGCAAACGAGTTGACCGCCGCGCATCCGACCTTGCCGTTCGGCACAAGGCTGCGGGTAACGAATGTCGCGACCGGCCGGTCCGTGACGGTCCGGGTCAATGACCGCGGACCGTACGTTCCCGGACGCGCCGTCGACCTTTCCTATTCCGCGGCGCAGTCGCTGGGAATGGTTGAAAAGGGTGTTGCCAACGTCAGGCTCGACGTCGTGCAGTAGCCGCGCGTCATATGTCGTTCTTGGGAACGTATTTGCCCATCACGCATTTGTACCGCTGCAGCTTCCATTCATGGTACGGGCCATTGGCGAGCCAATCGGCAATGCCGATTTGCCCTTGGACCGTGCAGGCCGTCATGGTGATTCCCGACTGCTCAGTGTTGGTGACGACTTTCTCCAGGCATAGCTGGCCGTTGCAGAGAACGGCGACGAGAGTAACGAGCATGGTTGTCCTTCGCTTGTCATGAATGACCCGGTTGGCTAACTGGATGCAGAGTTCATGCCAGCATTGGGGCACGCCGTACTTTCCCGGATCTGGCGACGGACGCTATCGACCCACGTAAACCGGGTCTTTCGGGTGGGCGGGCAATTAGCGAATTTACACGACGCAAAATTACACTAAGAATTTACCGCGATCGCCGGCTGTGCCTCACAGCCCGCCGCTATCGCTGCGGCCTTGGTGCTTCGCGTGCCATTTCGGGCCGGGGCCTCGCATGTAATGAAGCTCGGGCCGATAGGGGTTGCCGGCGATCCGAATCAACTGGTGGCATCGCGTCACAATCAGATTCAGGTACTGAAAAAACGGCATCGATGACGGTTGCGTGATCCACATGGCGCCCACTCAGTGCGGTTTGCCGAGCAGGGACGCAAACGGCACCGTGAAGATCTCCTCGCCGTCCTTGTCGCTGACGTGCAGCACCCAGCCGCGCCAATCTTCCAGCACGGGCGTCATGATGAGCGAGCGCACAACGAGGGCGGCGTGCTCCTTCGCCTCGGCAAGATCGGCGACGGCACTGCCGCAGCGATCAATCGAGACGCCGATCGAATTGGAACAATGGAAATAGACCCGAGCCATATTTCGCCTCTTCCCGAATCACGAAAAGCGAAGTGCCAGCTTCGTGGATAGCAGCGATAGGGCGAGCTGAAAATTCCGATAGATTACGGAGGGCACCGTGCAAATTGCCAATTCGACCGATCGTGAATCCCGCGCCCGATTGGGCGGTGCGACCTGCGCCTTACGTGAAGGGCTGTACGACGATCGAAGGAATATAGGATGCGTACTGTGTCGGCCTTTGTCTCGGCCTCTGTCCTGGGGCTGGGCCTGTTCATCAGCGTCTGTGCTTCCGCCGACGCCGCAACGGTGCATCACCCGAAACGGCGACATGTCGTCGTTCGCCCCAACGAGAGTCTGAACGTCGACGGCCTGAACTTTGGCCCCGCGGGTTCGAGTTGGGCCTACGCGCCGGCGCGGCCGCCCGTGCACTACGACGACACGCCCAGCTACGACGATCCGTCCAAGTTTGGCGGTCAATCGCTGGGGATCGATCCGTAGCGCCTCGTGCCGTCAATTTGAGGGATCGTGACGCCGCTGCAGCATATCGTTCGATTGGAGCAAATGCGATGCGTTCTGTTGTGGCCTGTGCTTTGACCTTGGGCCCGTTGATCAGCCCGTATGCTTCCGCCGACGCGGCAACGAGGCACCGGCCGTTGTACCCGCGCGTGCGTCCACATGTCTTCGTTCCCGTTCCGGGCCAAGGTGCGGCCGCCCCGCGCTTCGCGGTGCCCGGCTGGAGCGACGGAGCAACCCGGCGCTGGCTGGATAATGCCAGCTCGGGCTGGTCACACGCCTGACGGTCGCTGCCCTGGAGGGCCTACCGCGTTTGCTGGTCCTGAGTTCGCGCCGCGGATTTATGCGGGGGTTGCTGCGGGGAACCCAGTTCCTGACACGGCGACCGCGCCCAGGTGCCATCGGCCGTTTTCTGCAAAGCGCTGCAGGACGACGAAGCCGATGGCTCGCTTGGCGTCGTCACCTCGGAATTTTTCACCTCGGAATGTTTGGCCAGCGCCGGCGTCGTTTGCGAAGCCAGGGCGGCCACGATGCTTGCGAAGATCGCGTCTCTGGTCCGCATGGGAGGCTCTCCTTTCTCGAAACGGCAATGATTTCGTAGAAAGGATTTTGGCGATTTTTGGCCGCGACGAGACGAGGAGGGGGCTCCGCGGTCGACGATGGCCCGGGTCGCGCCGTGCAGATTCGCACGCGCCGTTCTTTCCGGAAAGCCCGGCAATCCGATGATGCAGTATGCTACCGCGACTGGCGGGCGATGACGCCATGGCGGGAAGGGCCTGATGAGCCAGACTAACGTTCGGCTGCCGGGACTGTCTTGGTCCGAATTGCCCAGGGTTATGCGACTGACAAGCGCGCTGCGCGCCGTCACTCCGCCGCTGCTGTTCGGCTTGCGGCTCTGGGCCGCAGTCTGCCTCGCGCTTTATATCGCGTTCTGGCTCGAGTTGGACAACGCCTACTGGGCCGGCACCACGGCGGCCGTCGTCTGTCAGCCCAACCTCGGCGCTTCCTTGCGCAAGGGCTGGTTCCGCGCGATCGGCACGATCGTCGGCGCCGTGGCGATCGTAGTGCTGACGGCGTTCCTGTTGCAGAATCGTTTCGGCTTTCTGCTCGGCCTTTCGCTCTGGTGCGCGGCATGCTGTTTCGTGGCCTCGGTGCTGCGCAACTTCGCGGCCTATGGCGCGGCGCTGGCCGGCTTCACCGCGGCGATCATCGCCAGCGACGAACTGGGTGCGGTCGGCGGCGCGTCCGGCGATGTCTTCATTCTTGCGGTGACGCGTGCCACCGAGATCTGTATCGGCATCGTCTGCGCCGGCGTCGTGCTCGCCGGCACCGATTTCGGCGGCACGCGGCGCCGACTGGCCGTGCAGCTCGCGGAACTTTCCGCTGAAACGACCCGGCGGCTTGCCGCCACGTTCCGGCTGGCCGGGCCCGAGCAGTCGGAAAGCCGCGAGGTCAGGCGCAATCTGATCCGGCGGGCCATCGCGCTGGATTCCGTCATCGACCAGACGCTCGGAGAGGCGTCCGACCTGCGTGCGAAGTCGTCGAGATTGTATGCGGCGGTCGGCGGTCTGTTCGCGGCCTTGTCCGGCTGGCGGATAGCGGCCGATCACCTCGAATGGCTGCGGGTCGACGAAGGCCGGCAGGACGCGGAAACGGTCCTCGGAAATATCCCGCACCAGCTGCGCCAGGCCGAGGCGGCGGAGTGGACCGCCGATCCGTCGCGGATGCGTCGGCTTTCGGCTGCGGCGGTGCGGACACTCGCCGCACTGCCGGCCCGCGCGCCGTCGCTTCGCCTGCTTGCCGACCAGACCGCCGAGGCGCTGCTCGGCCTGCGGCGGTCGCTCGACGGGCTGCTTGTGCTGGCCGATCGTGCCCCGGCCACTGCGCCTCGCGCCGTCCAATTCCATGTTGCCGATTGGCTTCCCTCTCTGGTGAATGCGGCGCGCGCCTTCGTGACGATCGTTGCCGTCGAGCTCGTCTGGATCGTGACCGAATGGCCGAACGGCACGCAGGCCATCACCTTTGCGGCGATCGCGACATTGCTGTTCTCGACCAAGGCCGAGCAGGCCTATGCCACCACGATGAGCTTCATGATCGGCATATGCGCCGCCACGGGGCTCGCGGCCATCGTCGGTTTCGCGGTGCTGCCGGGTGTTACGAGTTTTGCCGGTTTGAGCCTTGCCATCGGCATCTACCTGGTGCCGGTCGGCGCCTTGATGACCCTATCCTGGCACACGGCGATCTTCATCGCCATGGCGGTGAGCTTCGTCCCGCTGCTCGCGCCGATGAACCAGATGAGCTACGATCCACTGCAATTCTACAACGCGGCGCTGGCGATCATCGCCGGCGTGGGCGCGGCCGCGCTCGGATTCCGCCTGCTGCCGCCGCCATCGCCGGGCCTGCGGACCCGGCGGCTTCTGGGCCTGACGCTGCGCGACCTGCGCCGGCTGACGACGGGGGCGAGCATCCCGACGTCGAACGATTGGGAAAGCCGCATCTACTGCCGTCTGTCCGCGCTGCCGGAGGAAGCCGATTCATTGCAGCGCGCGCAGCTCGTGGCCGCAGGCTCGGTGGGAGCGGAGATCATTCGCCTGCGCCGGATCGCGCGCCGCTTCGGCCGGGATGTCGAGCTCGATGCGGCACTCGCCGCGGTCGCGAGCGGCGACAGCGCGGCGGCGGTCGAATGCCTTGCCCGGCTTGACCGCCGGCTGGCGGCCGTGCCCGGGACCAGCCCGGGTGCCCGGTCGAGGCTGCGGATGCGCGGTCAGATCCTGGCGATGTCGGAGACGCTCGAGGGGCACGCCGCCTATTTCGATTCGGGAGCGGCCGCATGAAGTTCACCGAGGTGAATCTGCTCGGCGTCTACGTGGCCCCGCTCTCGTTGATGATGGTGGTGGCGTGGCTTCTGCTGATCGCGTTGCGCCGCGGCGCCGACCATTTCGGCCTGCTCCGCTACGTCTGGCATCCGGCGCTGTTCGTGTTCGCGGTCTATGTGATCCTGCTCTCGTCCATCGTGCTGGTCGTAGCGGCGGTGAGGTGAGCCGATGCTTGACGCCCAATCGAGACCGGAGCAGGGTGCGGGCGATGGGATAGATGTCTCATCTTCCCCGGCGGCCGGCCGTAACAGGGCCAGCTGGCGTAGTTCCGTAGCGTCGGTGCTCATTACGCTTGCCGCGGTCGCCGTCGCAGCTCTGCTCGGGTGGGCCACGTGGCAGGCCTATATGGGGTCGCCCTGGACGCGCGACGGCACCGTGCGGGCCTATGTCGTGACCATGGCGCCCGAGGTGGCCGGGCGAATTGTCAGGCTTCCCGCCGGCGACAACCAGCTCGTGCACAAGGGCGATGTGCTGTTCGAAATCGAGCCGTCCGACTATCGCATCGCGCTCGAGAGCGCGCAGGCGCAGGCGCAACGCGACGCCGCCGCGCTCGATTACGCGCGCGCCAATGAGGGCCGGCAGGCGACGCTCGAGGGCGAAGGTTGGGTTTCGAAAAACATTTTTCAGCAATCGGCAAGTGCGATGCGTCAACTGGAAGCGGCAGTCGCCGTCGACAAGGCCGGCATCGCCAAGGCGCAGCTCGATCTCAGCCGGGTGGTCGTTTACTCGCCGGTCAACGGCTATGTGACGAATCTTCTGGCGCAGCTAGGCGACTACGCCAATGTCGGTCAAAGGCTGGTTTCTTTGGTCGACTCCGATTCCTTCTGGATCGACGGCTATTTCGAGGAAACCAATCTCGGAAAGATCCAGGACGGCGATCCCGCGACTATCAAGCTGATGGGCTACAAGCAACTGATCCGCGGCCACGTCGGCGGCGTCGCCCGCGGCATCAATATCCCGAACGTGCAGCCGGACGCGGCAGGGCTCGCCTCGGTCAATCCGATCTTCACCTGGGTACGCCTCGCCCAGCGCGTGCCCGTGCGCATCCGCCTCGATCCTGTGCCGGAGGGCGTGCGCCTGGTGGCCGGCATAACCGCCACCGTGCAGATTGATCCGCAACCTGCGGCCGCACGTCATTAAAGGAGCCGCGCGTCTGGAGCGCGATAGGGCGCCCTCGCGCAGCGCACGTCGCTGCTTGCGCAAAAGCACTTAGTCAATGGCGTCGAATGCCGATTGGTTAATCGGCGGCGATTTTCGCATGGCCGTATGCGCGGCTGGAAGGAAAATGGAGCCAGATCAAGCACTTCTCGCCCCATTTTCGCCATGGATGACAACTCAAAAGCCGTTGCTGGAATTCAATTCCACGCACTAGATCGGGCCGTTGCGCGATATCGAATGATCGCTCACACCGGCGGCTTTTCCTGATCGCGATAGCGCGATCTCCCCCTCAAGTTAAGGAACATCCATGAAGCGTATTCTCATGGCTGCAACGGCAGTGCTTTGTTTGGTCGGATCGGGCGCAGAGGCTCGATCGTATCACCACCATGCCGGTGGTCGTCATGCCTATGCGGGTCGGCCCAGCGCATGGTGCGGCTGGTATATGCGCGGGCAGGTCGGCGGCGACCCCGGACCGACGTACAACCTCGCGCGGTCATGGGCTCACTACGGATCGAACGCGGGCGGTCCAACCGTCGGTGCGATTGTTGTCTGGCCTCATCATGTCGGAAAGATCGTTGGCCGCGAGAACGGTCAGTGGATCGTGGAGAGCGGCAATGACGGACACGCCGTCCGGACTCGTCCGAGGTCGATGGCCGGCGCGATCGCCTTCCGGTTCGGGTGACGCTGTAAGGAATACGGCTCATTTGGGCCAAAGCCCATCACATGACCACAACGCCGCCGCGAGCGATGCCCCTTGGGCGGCGTTGTGCTGAATTGGCGTGTCCATTGACCCTCAATCGGCGCCCCGGGGCTGATAATGTTTGGAGCCGAAACACAGGCTCAGTGCGCCGGCGAGGGGGCCTCGGAAGCAGGACGGCGCTTGAATTGGAATTTCCAATAGCCTGCGTACCCATTTTCTAACACCAATGTATGTGCGGAACGAAACCAGCGTTGAATGGAGCGACGCTGCGCGTGGCGTTAGAGTACCCTTCAGTGAATGGTCCCTCTCGATACCTTGAGGGTTCCGAGACACGACTGGGTTTTGCCCGGACCGACAAAGTGGTCCTGCTCCAGGTCGCCAGCGGTCCGTGAGGCCGGGAGATGAAGGAGGCCGGACGATTATCGCGCAAGGAGGCTGACATGTTTCTTCATCTGCCGATCGCAATGATGGGAATGCTTTCGCCTATTGCCGTTTCCGACACGGTGCCGTCGTTCAGCATCGTAAGAGAGTGCCGTTTTGAAGGCGAATCGACCGTCGCCTTTGACCGCTGCTCTAAGGATGAAACGGAAGCGCGTCAGCGGCTGGAAGGAGAGTGGGCGCAGTTCGTTGCCGCGGACAAGAGCACCTGTATCGTCGAATCGACCATCGGTGGTTTCGCAAGCTACGTCGATCTGCTGACCTGTCTGGAAATGTCGAACGAAGTTCGCAACACGGGGGATAAATCCCGAGCTCCGCTTGCAAACGAAGAGCCGCAGTCGATGGGACAGGGGCGGCCTGAAACGACCGTCGGCAATGGACACGGTCCGAATAGCCGCGCGCACCCCTAGCCGGGCACGCCAACCAACGGTTTCGCGCCGCCGCTAGCGATACCGCTCGGGCGGCGTTGTGGCTTTTCCGCTGTTCTTCCTGGTAAAAGCAAATCAATGGATGGCGGAGCAGTCCCAGCGCCCTTGCCTCTACTGCCGCGTGCTGCTCCTGGCTCCCGGGTTATTGCGCGCGCCCATGTTCCCTTTGTGCGAATGCACTCTCAGGCCGACGCGCCAAGTTGTTCTTGCGCCGATCCAGACGTAGAATGAACAAGGCGGTCGGCGACAGCCGGCGCAAGGTGGAGAGACGATTGGGCGGCTAGCGATGGAGGCGGAACGTGAGGACCATTCTGATAGCGGGTATGTTCGCGATCATTGCAACCATTGGCCCGGCCAGCGCCGCGGATGGCTGCGGCCCCGGCTGCCATAGTTCGCAGTACGGCGCTTGCGTGGTGGATGGCTGGGAGAGAGCCGCCCCCGTCTGGAACGAATGCCCCGCCGGGGCTCATCCTCGTCCGCCGTGCGGAGGCGATTACACCTGGAGCAAGCGCATCCGGGTCTGTATCGAGAAATGACAGAAGCCGCTTTGCGGAGCGGTGCCGGGCTCAAACACAACCAGATCCGATGCGAGACGCGATGAGCCCTTACAAACCACAGGTCATCTGCCTCATGGCCTCTAGCGTCGACGGTCGAACGCTCCACAGCCGCTGGCGTCCCAAGGCCGTGGCTGGGGAGCTGTTCGAACGCGTGCACGACGAACTCGCCGGCGACGCCTGGCTGGTCGGCCGCGTCACGGGACAGGAGTTCGCGAAGGGCAAGCCGTACCCGGCGTCGGCGAAAGAGAGTTTTCCGCGTGAGCCCTGGTTCGCGCGGCGCGACGCGAAGGCTCACGGGGTGGTGCTGGACGCGCGCGGCAAGATCGCCTGGGGCCGCTCCGAGATCGGCGGCGATCCGATCGTGGTCGTGCTGACGGAGGCGGTGGCGGACGCGCATCTGGCCGGCCTGCGCAGCGAGGGCGTGTCGTACTTCTTCGCCGGAAAGTCGGAGCTCGATCTCGCGCTTGCGCTGGACATCCTCCATCGCGAGCTCGGGGTGAAGCGGCTGCTGCTCGAAGGAGGAGGCGGGACCAACGGCGCCTTCCTGCGCGCGGGACTGATTGACGAGTTCAACCTGGTGCTCTGTCCGGCCGTGGACGGGGCGAAGGGCGCGCCGAGCGTGTTCGACTCGACGGAGGCGGAGGCCGACCATCGCGCCCCCGTCACCTCGATGAATCTGGAGAGCAGCCGGACCCTGGATGGGGGCGCGATGTTGCTGCGCTACCGGATTCACAACGGGCTCGCGGAAGCCGCAGTGGGTCGATAACCCCAGATGTCCCGACCGACCCCGGACCACATCGTCGTCATCGGCGCTGGCGCTGCAGGCCTGATGGCCGCCCGTGAACTCGGACGCGCGGGCAAGCGCGTGACCCTCCTGGAAGCGCGCGACAGATGCGGCGGCCGCATCGATCCGCTTTCGGCTGCCGAGTTCGGCTACCCCGCGGAAGGCGGCGCCGAGTTCATCCACGGCGAGGCGCCCGTCACGCGCGCGTTGCTGCGCGAGGCGGGAATTTCGCTGCTGCCGATCGAAGGGAGACAGTGGCGCGTCGAAGGCGGGGGACTGTCGCGCGAGAGCGCCGCGGAACTTCATGAGGCCGAGCTTCACAAGGCGCTGAGGGATCTCAAGGACGACGTGGCGGTCGCCGAATTTCTGAGACGGCATTTCGCCGGCCCCGAATATGCCCGGTTGCGGCATTCGATCGAACGGATGGTCGAAGGCTACGACGCGGCCGATCCCGAGCGGGCCAGCACGCTGGCGCTTCGGGACGAGTGGATGGGCGGGGGACGGGGCACGCAAAATCGCATCGCCGGCGGCTACGGCGCTCTCATCGATTTTCTGCTGGCGGAGTGCCGCAGCCATGGCGCAGAAATCCATCTCGGCGCGGTCGTGACAGCCATCGACGTCGCCGGGGGTGGCGCGATGGTCCGCTGTGCCGACGGCGATACTCATGCGTGCGATTGCGTCGTCCTCACGGCGCCCCTTCCTGTTCTCCGAGACATCACACTTCCGCCGACGGAACGCGAGAGAGCGGCGGCAGCCGCAGACATCGGCTTTGGCAATGTCATCAAGATCCTGACGCGCTTCGAAACGCGCTGGTGGCTCGACGGACGAAAGGATCTCGCCGATCTCTCATTCCTGCTTTCGGACGCGAGGATCCCGGTCTGGTGGACGCAGCATCCCGCCGACCTTCCCGTGCTCACGGGCTGGTTCGGGGGCCCGAAGACGCAAGTGATGGCCGAGCTCGGCGAGCAGGAATTGATACAAGCAGGGCTTGCGTCGCTCGCCGGCATCTTCGGCGTGTCTGCCGAACATATCGCGCGAGATCTGGTCGCGGCGCTGGCGATCAATTGGGCGCACGATCCCTTCGCGCGGGGTGCCTATTCCTATGCGACGCCGGAAACGCGCGCAGCCCAGTCGGTGCTTTCAGGTTTCGACGGCGGGGCCATCCTGTTTTCCGGCGAAGCGCTTTACCGCGGGCGTGACATGGGGACGGTCGAAGCGGCGCTGACCAGTGGCAGGGATACGGCGCGAACCATCCTGGGCCGATAGGATAGTCCCCCAAGCACCAGTCATGTGCGGCCCTCATTTCTGCAATGCAGCAAAATGAGGTTGCGGTGCAGCAAATAGCTATTAGTTCTCATTGGCGAAACCTGCCGAGGAGAATTGCAGTGAAATTGACCTTATCGATCGCGGCCGCCGTCATCTCGATTGCGGGAGGCACCGCCGCCTTCGCTGCGGGGCTGCCGAGCTATGAACGGACAGGTTTCCCGATATCCCCCGTGCAGATGCAGGTGCTCGGACCCGCCAACGTTCAGGAACGGTCGCCGGCGCCCACCGTCGTGGCCTCGCCGCATCAGGCGAATGTCCTGAAAGCGCGGCCAGGACTGACGACCGGGACGGCCGCACCGACCCGGACCGAAACAGGTCTCGCGGCCCGCTGAGCGGGTAGCGTCTCCGTCGGCACGCGGGCGCTCGCGTGCAAGGATGAGCCACCGCGGATAGCAACGATCATGAGCCCCGTCGCGCGAGCGGCGGCGCCGTGTTCATTGCCATGGCAGGCGTATTTTCGTTCAATCTCAAGGTTGCCTCTCGGCAAAGCTGAGTCTTTCGCGCTTCCAACGTCGAGCGATCGGGGAACCATTGTCCTCGACCGGCATTAGCCGGGGACAATCCCGCTGGAGGGCGACGCCATGCATTTGTCCAATCAAGGTCTCCTCGTCATCATTATCGTCGGAATTGTCGCCGGTTGGTTGGCAGGCAGGGTGATGGAGGGGGGCGGTTTTGGATTGCTCGGTGATTTGCTCGTCGGTCTGGTCGGCGCGTTCATCGGCGACTGGCTGCTGCCGCGGCTTGGCATTCACCTCGGCGCCGGAATCGTTGCACTGATCCTGAACGCCTTCATCGGCGCCGTTGTCCTGCTGCTGATCCTGCGACTGGTAGGCGGCGGCTGGGGCCGCAGACGCCGCTGGAGCTGATGGTTGTAGGGCCGTAGGATGGGTTGAGCTCTTCGCGAAACCCATCAACTCCGCGGCAATCGATGGGTATCGCTGCGCTCCACCCATCCTACAGGCTCCTCGCACCTACGATCCACGCACAGCAACTGCATCGAACCGGCGCTTGGGATGGACGAGCAGCCCGGCGCTCTCGACGATGCGCATTTCCCCGGTGCCGCGGAGTGCGGTTTGTTCCAGCACGGCGAAGATGGCGGAGGCGGCGTGCGCCAGCGCATCCGGCGTGTCCGATCCGCGCACTCGGGCGGACACGAATAGCGAGGCAAACAGGTCGCCGGTCCCGTTCGGATTGATGGGGAGTTTTGGTGTACGCACGCGCCAGGCTTTTGCGCGTTCGACGGCGAGGGTCTCGATCTCGCCGTCAGGCGTATCCGCGAGGTCGGCGCTGGTGACGACGACCGTCGATGGGCCGCGCGCCAGCAGCGTTTGCGCCAGCGCGATCATTTGATCAGACGTCGCGGCCTTCGCCCCGCAGAGGAATTCGAACTCGAAATGATTGGGGGTGATGATATCGGCAAGCGGGCACAGGCGGTCGCGCACCAGCGGCGGGATGTCGGCCTGCACGAACAGGCCGCGGTCGCGATCCCCGAGCACGGGATCGCAGCAGTAAATGAGCTTCGGGTGGCGCGCTTTGGCGCGGCTGACAAAATCCGCAACCTCAGCGGCGATTTCGGGCGAGCCGAGATAACCCGACAGGATCGTGTTGGCGGTATCGAGCGCGCCGCGCTCCTCGACCCCGAGCAGGAGATCGGCGACCAGCTCGGCATCGAGCACCCGGCCGCGGATGGTCGGATAACCCGGTCGGTTGCTCAAAAGCGTGGTCGGCACCGCGATCACGTCGATGCCGTGCATCTGCATCGGAAACACCGCGGCGCTGTTGCCGACATGGCCGAAGGCGACCTGCGACTGGATGGAGATGACGGTCATGCCGGGGGCCCGCGATCACCCGAACAGCGCGACATAGATCACGTAGAGCCAGCCCAGGATGCCGTGGATGATCGCCCACAGGATCGAATGGTTGTTGGTGTAGGAGATCGCGATGGCGAGTGCCGAGCCGAACCCCACGCCGTATTTCGCGCCCTCGACCCGAACCCCGTAGAAACGATTTCCGTTCATGCTTGATCCTCCGGTCGCAGGGGATAATTCGTAGCCGGTAGGACGGATCAGCGGAAGCGTAATCCGCCGCGGCCACATACAAAACTGTCATCACCCGCCACCGGGTCTCGCCTTCGGCGAGCCCGATGACAGGCTCCAGCGGGTGATCCAGTACGCTGCGGCTTCTCGGTTCTATCACTGACGTCTCTGGAATACTGGGTCGCCCGGTCAAGCCGGGCGATGACACCGGATGTGTGTTCGCGATCTCGCGGCGCGATGCGCCCGAGGCTTGCGTTTATCTCGCGCCCTTGAAAACAGAGGGCGCAGGGAAAGCCGGGTGCGCGCTGCACCCGCGGTCTCGTGTGCAATAGGCGTAGGAAATGCGCACACGAGCATACAGGTCCAGCGGAGGCATCCCGGCTTTCCCTGCGCGATGGTTTTACGGTTTCCTTCGAGCTCTCCCCGGTGACCGGCTTTGTTGCCACCGTCGCCTGCGAATGAATTCACAAACTTGACGCCAGCACCGGGGCGTCAGGACCACACGACTTCGCCGTACGCATCAGCCACGCCCGTCCGTCGCAGCTTTCGCGTCCACCGCATCCCACCCGCGCGTTCGTGACGTGCGCAACGCCCCCTCTCGTCGGGTGAGACGGGCGGATTTAAATCAGTGATTTGCCCGACGGCGAAAGCGGAATATTTTTCATGGGAGGGCTGGACAGACTTTTGGTGATTTGCCCGTCGGGTTGCTTTGCCGCAGGTGGAGAAGCCGGATTTGACTTGCACGTGAGGCGAAGCAGCGGGTAGCGGCAGCGCGGTACGAGGCCAGCGTAAGCTGAGGCCTCTTGCCGTGCTGGAAAGCGGGGCGCCGGCACGCTATGTTGGATTCGGCAGCTTTGGCATGACGAAGCTCCCACAACTACGGTGGGAGTGATGCGAACGGTAACGCCGCATTCAGGCCAAGGCTGCCGCTCATCAATTCCCCTGCAACCGGTGGGTATCGCTTCGCTCAACCCATCTTGCGGGCTATAAAGTGGAGCGACGCAGTCCATAGTGAACAAAGAGGATGACCATGACACCTCGAAGGGCTACGTTCCACCATACGGCTATCGCAGCTCCTTGAACAACCGCGCAAACACCGGCGACGCCCGAACTCGCATGGAATACGATGCAGGTGATGACGATGGCCCGCAACGCCGCGGCATCGCTTAGCTTGACAGCAAAAAAACATAGCGTAGCGAGGGCGAGTTCCGATGCTCCCAGCAGGTAGCTGAGGAAAAAGGCCGACCGCGGAAGTTCGATTCCGGCCACGCCGGGAACCAGCTCTGGCCACAGGAAGAGAACGACGCCGGCAGCGAGCATTGCCACCGCATTGATTATGAGCAGCCGTTGCAAGTTCATCGCGGCCTCGCTTTCGTGCCAGGCGCAGACATCGACTGTCGCGACTGCGACGTCCGCTCTAGATGCGCCAACGGCCTCGGACCAGGGTGCCGTCCTGCTGGCGGCGTTTCGGGTGCCAAAATGGAACCATATCTTTTAGCCAACATTCTTTAAACGTGTCGTGGGTTGGTGGCGCACCGGGGGCGTGGCATGTCAAAACTCAATATCAGGATTGCCGTCATTGTTCTCGCGACCGTGCTGTCGGCCGCTGGTTATGCCGCTGCGAAAGGTGGCGGTGGCGGTCATGGAGGTGGCGGTCATGGCGGTGGTGGTCATGGCGGCGGTGGTCATCACGGCGGTGGTCATGGTGGCGCACATTTCGGTGGGGGCGGTCATCGTGGTGGGCATTTCGGCGGCCATGCGCACTTCGGCGGTGGTGGGCGCCACGTCGCCCACAATATGAGATCCGGCAGTGTGCGCAACGCGCTGAACTCTCGTGCGCTTTCCCGTGCGCTGCGCAACCCCGCCGCGCTGCGCAACCCCAATATTCGCGCTCGGGTCGCCGCCGGTGCAGCGATGGCCGGCTGGTATTACGGTCGGACTGGAAGCGGATGGTGGCAACACAGTAATGGCGGATATGGATGGGTCGGACCGCTGTTCTGGCCGTTCGCTTATTTTGACATCTATGACTATGCGATCTGGGGCAGCGGTTTTGGGGCCCCGTTCTGGGGCTATGGCTACGATGACATCTACGCCGGCATGTTTGCGCCCTACGCCTACGATGATCTTGCTGGCTATTTGCCGCCGCGCGCCGCGGCACCTGGCCCACCCAATGCGGCGCCCGGCCGGTTGGCGCAAATGTGCGGTGACGACAGCCGCGATATTGTCGGCTTGCCGATTGATCTGATTCAGCAGGCTATCGAGCCGACCGAAACGCAACGTACCGCGCTCGACGAGCTTGCCAGCGCTTCCGCCACGGCCGCGCAGCGTATCAAGGCGGCCTGCCCGACACAAATTTTGCTGACGGCGCCGAGCCGCCTGGCGTTCATGCAGCAACGCATTGAGGCGATGATCGCGGCGGTGGCAACGGTGCAGCCGCCGCTGGAGAAATTCTACAGCCTCCTGAACGATGAACAGAAGGCGCGGCTCAACGCCCTCGCTGAGGACCAGCGCAGGAGCACCATCGCAAGGAAGAGCAATAGACCGCTTGTTCAGAGCTGCGACGTTACGCAACCCACCGCGCTGACTTGGCCGACCGAGGAGATTGAGGCGAGGCTGCATCCGACCGACGCCCAACGTGGGAGCCTTGCCGCGCTCCAGAACGCGAGCGCCAAGGCGGCGGACATGCTCAGGACATCGTGCCGGGCCGACGAGGCGGTCACGCCCGCGGCACGGCTCGCGGCCGTCGGCAAAAGGCTCGACACCATGCTGCAAGCGGTCAAACTCGTGCGCTCTTCATTTGACGATTTCTACGCAACACTGAGCGATGAGCAGAAGGCCCAGTTCGAGGCGATCGGTCCGAGGCGAGCAGCCTCGTCGGATTAGCCCGAGCCCTGCGGACTCAGCCGTGGCCGGTAAATTTTCGGCAATTGATTTCCATCGTGTAGCCCGTAGGATGGGTTGAGCCTTTGCGAAACCCATCAGCTTTGCCGCAATCAATGGGTATCGCTTCGCTAAACCCATCCCAAGGGCTGGACTCACTCCGGATATCCCAAAATCGTCTTCAGCAATCTTGGAAACCGCGCGTTGATGTCGGCCTCGCGCACGACGTTACGGTGTTCGACGCCTTTTTTTGTGGTCTGGATCAGGCCGGCTTCGCGCAGAATCCGGAAATGGTTCGACAGCGTCGATTTGGCCATGCCGGGGCAGGGCATGGCTTCGGTGCAGGACATGCAGTCGTTGTTCTGCCCGAGCAGGCTTTTGACAATACGCAGCCGCATCGGGTCGGCGAGTGCTGCCAGCACTCCGGCCAATGTGATGTCCTCGCGCGACGGGTGAACGAATTGCACCATTCCGAAATATATAGCATTGCCCTTGCACTCGTTCAATAGTTCACTATTACTGAACTATTGAACAATGGGGCGCGTTCGCGCTGACATGGAGAGCAAGATGACCAAGAGACTTGAAGGCAAAGTGGCGCTGGTAACCGGCGCATCCAAGGGTATCGGCGCCGGGATCGCGGCCCGACTGGCCGCGGAAGGCGCCGCCGTTGCCGTCAACTACAGCGCCAGCAAGGAAGCCGCCGAGCGCGTGGTGGCTGCGATCACCGGCAAGGGCGGCAAGGCCGTCGCCGTCCATGGCAATCTTACCGACGCCGGCCATGTGAAAAAAGTGGTGGCCGAGACCGTCAAGGCGTTCGGCCCGATCGACATCCTCGTCAACAATGCGGGCCTCTACGAGTTCGCGCCGCTCGATGGCATCACGGCCGAACACTTCCACAAGCATTTCGATCTCAACGTACTCGGCCTTCTCCTGGTATCGCAGGAAGCCGCGCGCCATTTCAGTCCGGCCGGCGGCAGCATCATCAACATCAGCTCCGGGGCGTCGACGATGGCGCCGCCGAACGCCGCCGTCTACACCGCGACCAAGGCCGCGGTGGACGCCATCTCCTCGGTGCTTTCAAAGGAACTGGCGGCGCGCAAGATCCGCGTCAACACCGTCAACCCCGGCATGATCGTGACCGAAGGCGTCGTCTCCGCCGGCCTGCATGAGGGCGACATGCGCAAGTGGATCGAATCCGCCACGCCAATGGGGCGGATCGGCAAGGTCGAGGAGATCGCGGCGGCGGTGGCCTTCTTCGCGTCCAGCGATGCTTCCTACATCACCGGCGAAACGCTGCACGTGACCGGCGGCCTGCACTGATCGACCGCACTTTTCGTCATGGCCGGGTCTGATCCCGGCCGTGGCCATGACCCGCCACTTTTTCGTCTGCAAGCCCGTAGCCCGTAGGGCGGATTAGCGAAAGCGTAATCCGCCGCCTTGGCTGAACCATAACGGCGGATTACGCCTTCGGCTCCAATCCGCCCTACGGGCTACGGGCTGCTCCATGCGCCACCCGCTCGTCCAATTCGGGGGCCATGATATGCCCCTCACAGGGAACCCTGGCCAGTGCAGGTTTTTCATGAAAACGAAGAAGGCTACTATGCAGTTGTCTAAAGTCGCCGCTTCGGCGCTCATCGTTGGAGCTACAAGCTTGATGTCCGCGTCGTTGGCGCGGGCCGCTTCAGACTGTTCAATATCAGCAACACTGGCGGATTGGGGCCAGAGTTCGAACAGCGATATTGACGTCGTGTCCGGGGGAAGTTGCCTGTTTCCGATCAGGATGCATGGCACGGTGAGTAGCTCGGACATTTCACAAAAGCCGGCACACGGCAAGTTGAAAAGGCTCAACATATCTACATACGAATACACGGCGAAGCGTAGATATAAGGGAAGCGATTCTTTTGCCATCACAGCAACGGGTCAGGGACCGACGGCTTCCGGCACGTCGGTGATTACGGTGCACGCGACGATCAAATAGCTTTCCTCGCGTCCACCGGTGCGGCGCTTGCGGCCATAGGTCAAGGTTCAAGGACCGGGTGCACCGCGCGCGCCAATCCAGAAATGACAGGGCCGAAGGATAACCAACTATTAACCAAGTGGGATTATCTGGATAGTTGGGCATTCGGGGGCGTGTG
The DNA here is from genome assembly GCF_900129505.1 of Bradyrhizobium erythrophlei. Taxonomy (NCBI): domain Bacteria; kingdom Pseudomonadati; phylum Pseudomonadota; class Alphaproteobacteria; order Hyphomicrobiales; family Nitrobacteraceae; genus Bradyrhizobium; species Bradyrhizobium erythrophlei. Next base: position 6,315,242 of record NZ_LT670818.1, read on the forward strand.
TGCTGGCTTGCGGGCCAGCCGGTAGCGTAGGCATGGACCCATGGCCCTTGACCCGGACGAGTTTGTCATCCTGACAGATCACGGCACGATGAAACTGCGCTCGGCAGTATTGCGGGCGATGATGTTGCTACCCAAGGAGCGCAAGCGGGCGACAATCGTCCGCGAGGGTGAACCCGCGATCCTGAATTTCAAGCAGATCAAGAACCTTGCGGCGCAGTGGGACGAGCGGCTCGTGCCAATCGACTGACTGGTTGCCGCGTATAGCCCGTAGGGCGGATTAGCGATAGCGTAATCCGCCGCCTTGGCTGAACAGTAACGGCGGATTACGCCTTCGGCTCCAATCCGCCCTACGGGCTGCCGTTGGGTTCGTATTTCGGCCAAGACAATGGCCGCTCGTTTGCATTTGGATGAATCGTTTGGCCATTTGCCGTTACAGCGCTAAGCGATTCTTGATCGCACCTAGTGACGGCGCTCAGATCGACTTGATCGATCGTCGTGCCATGAGCGGTAGCGAAGTATAAATCAGAGTCTGAAGAAAGAGTGATTCTTTTCAACACGCTACTTACGAATATGCTGTCCGAGAGATCTATCGTTGTGGATTGATCAGTTTGATCTTTGCGGCTTCCCAACAATCGTAATCTATAAATTGTGCTGCCAGATAAATTAATAACAGATGGAGCCCCCGAGAGGCGCGTAGAATACACGTCGCACCAACTTAGATTAAGTCTCGATCCGTCCGTGCCCCTGAACACGACTTCCGACAATTGGGAGTTTGAAATATCGATATTGGATTCAGCGCAATCGAAATCGCTATCCAAAATGAGAGAATCATCAATTTTAAGGCGAGACTGCTGTTCGGCATTAAAGTTACACCTGACGAACGTACATCGCCGAAAGTTTACTAGTGAAAGCAACCCTTGGTTAAAATGCCGACCGACAAACAAGCATTCGTAAAAGATTGATTTGGTTGACTGGGGGTTCGAGATCATTTGACCGGCGAGAGCGTCGGCGGCCTCGTTGACATCGACCCGTGTTTCCGGAATTTGCGCTGCCCATTGCGCCAGTTCTTTAACCTTCTCCTCCGTGCTCGCGATCCAGGCGTCCCTCTTTTCTTGCGCTTCACGGTTAGCAGGGCCGCGATCTAGTTTGTACGCCCATCCCCAGACAAAATTGCGCGACCAATCAGGCTTACTGGTCAACTCGCCTGATCTATCTGACCAGGAATTTTCTCGAATATACGATCGAAGAATATTGCCAATTTTTTCGCGGTCGCGCTGACTTTCTTCGGCAAGTCGGGACAGAGAGTGAATTCCGCCGAGTCGAACCTCGATGTTGGGAACGGTCATTGCGGTGTCGACGGAACCGGTGGGAGACTGCAACGTTCGCTTCATTTCTCGCGTTTGGCCGAGTTGTTCGATGGCACGGGAAAAAATGGAGGTGTAGTGAATCTCGCGATCAATCTGTGTCTTCTCTTCGCTGATCCGCGTTTGCCGATCGAAGAGTCGCAGGCGCCAGATTATGAGAGGCAAGCCGATGGCACCTGCGAGGATTGGCAAAGCCGCTTTGGCAGCCTCCGCTGCCCGCTTTTCATCGCCGCTTACCAAGTCGGCAAGCAACCAGCCAATCGCGAGAATAGCGATGAAAGTCAGCGCTAGAAAAATCGATATGCCGAGTACGCTAGCTGGAACGGAGAACGAATAGGGCGGCATTTCAAGAAACGAAAACTGTAACGGCCATCCCTTTTTCTGCTCTGCCTTCTGCATAAAAGATGCTCCGCGCCGCAGGCCTACGGTACCTGCGAAAAGGCCGCTCTTCCGAGCGGCCTTCCTGTCTCATCGACTTGTAAGGCGCTCACGAACACCCCGTCGTGCTGCCACACGTATCGCACTTCATGCAGGTGCCGTTCCGCACGAGGGTAAAATTCCCGCACTCGCCGCACATCTCGCCCTCGTAGCCTTTTGCCTTGGCTTCCGCCCGGCGTTCGGCTTTTGAGGGTGCTGCCTGCGCCGCCGCGCCCGCCTTGCTCCATTGCATGGCTTCAAGCTTTTCGGTCGGCGACAGGTCGTGCTGGGTTTCCTGCTTCAGCGCCACCGCGCCTTCGATCGCGTCGGAGGCGCGGGCGGTGGCGCCGTGCTGGGACATCGAGGTGACGTTGCTAGGCCCGCGGGCTTCGGCAGTGGGCTCGCTGGCGCCGCGCATGACGACGAGATTGTCGGTGCGCGAGCGGGTCAGGCCCTTCGACAGGTACTTGTTGTTGGGCTGCTCCGGCTGCTTGCCTTCCTCGACACCCCGGCCCATCGCGTCGAAATTCGACTCGGAGGGATCGACATGGGCCAGATCAAACCGGCCCATGTAGCTGACCGCGAGTTCGCGGAACACATAGTCCAGGATCGAGGTGGCGTACTTGATGCTGTCGTTGCCCTGCACGGGTCCCGCCGGCTCGAAGCGGGTGAAGGTGAAGGCGTCGACATATTCCTCCAGCGGCACGCCGTATTGCAGGCCGAGCGAGACGGCGATGGCGAAATTGTTGATGAAGGAGCGCAGCGCCGCACCTTCCTTGTGCATGTCGATGAAGATCTCGCCGATCCGGCCGTCGTCATATTCGCCGGTGCGCAGATAAACCTTGTGCCCGCCGACCACGGCCTTCTGGGTATAGCCCTTGCGGCGATCCGGCATCTTCTCGCGCTCGCGCATCACCACGATGCGTTCGACCAGGCGCTCCACGACCTTTTCCGACAGCGCCGCGGTGCGCGCGGCCATCGGCTTCTCCATGAAGGCCTCGATGCCATCGTCCTCCTCGTCCTCGTCGCTGATGAGCTGCGAGTTGAGCGGCTGCGACAGTTTCGAGCCGTCGCGGTAGAGCGCGTTGGCCTTCAGCGCGAGCTTCCAGGAGAGAAGATAGGCTTCCTTGCAATCGTCCACCGTGGCGTCGTTCGGCATGTTGATGGTTTTGCTGATCGCCCCCGAGATGAACGGCTGCGAGGCCGCCATCATGCGGATGTGGCTTTCCACCGACAGATACCGCTTGCCGATCTTGCCGCAGGGATTGGCGCAGTCGAACACGCTGTAGTGCTCGGCCTTCAGGTGCGGCGCGCCTTCCACCGTCATCGCGCCGCAGATGTGCACGTTGGCGGCCTCGATCTCGCGCTTTGAGAATCCAACCGCGGCGAGGAGATCGAAATTCGGCGCGGTGATCGCTTCGGGATCGAGCTTGAGCGTGTCGCGCAGGAACTCCTCGCCAAACGTCCACTTGTTGAAGGCGAACTTGATGTCGAACGCGGTGGGGAGGGCGGCTTCCACCTTGGCCAGAGCTTCGTCCGTAAAACCCTTGGCTTTCAAGGTGGAAACGTTGATCGCGGGCGCGTTGGAGAGCGAGCCGTGGCCGACGGCATAGGCCTCGATCTCCGCGATGTCGCTTTCGCGGTAGCCGAGCGCACGCAGCGCCTCGGGCACGGCGCGGTTGATGATCTTCCAGTAGCCGCCGCCGGCGAGCTTCTTGAATTTTACGAGTGCGAAATCGGGCTCGATGCCGGTGGTGTCGCAATCCATGACCAAGCCGATGGTGCCGGTGGGCGCAACCACGGTTACTTGCGCGTTGCGGTAGCCGTTGATTTCGCCGAGTTCCAGCGCCTGGTTCCAGGCGGCCTTGGCGCGCTCGACGATGTCGGCCTGCCTGCCGGAGGCGTGGTCGAGCGGCACCGGACTGACGGCGAGCCCCTCATATCCCCGCGATTCGCCGTGGGCGGCGCGGCGGTGGTTGCGGATCACCCGCAGCATGTGGGCGGCGTTCTTCTTGTAGCCGGGGAACGGGCCGAGCTCCTTTGCCATTTCCGCCGAGGTCGCATAGGCGATGCCGGTCATGATGGCGGAGAGCGCGCCGCACAGCGCGCGGCCTTCCTTCGAGTCGTACGAAAGCCCCATGGTCATCAGGAGGCCGCCGATGTTGGCAAAGCCGAGGCCCAGCGTGCGGAATTCGTAGGACAGTTCCGCGATCGCCTTGGAGGGAAACTGCGCCATCATCACGGAGATTTCGAGCACGATGGTCCACAGGCGGCACAGATGCTCATAGGCATCGACGTCGAACAGTTTTGTCGTCGTGTTGTAGAAGGTGATGAGGTTGGCGGAGGCCAGGTTGCAGGCGGTGTCGTCCAGGAACATGTATTCCGAGCACGGATTGGACGCGCGGATGTCGCCGGACGCCTTGCAGGTGTGCCAGTCGTTCATGGTGGTGTTGAAGTGCAGGCCGGGATCGGCCGAGGCCCAGGCGGCGTAGCCGATCTTTTCCCAGAGATCGCGCGCCTTCAGCGTTTTTGTCACCTTCTTGTTGGTGCGGCCGATCAGGTTCCAATCCCCGTCGGTCTCAACCGCGCGCAAAAAGTCGTCCTTCAGCGAGACCGAGTTGTTGGAGTTCTGGCCGGAGACGGTGAGATAGGCCTCCGAATCCCAGTCGGTGTCGTAGATCGGGAAATCGATGTCCTTGTAGCCCTGGCGCGCATACTGGATGACGCGCTTGATCATGCCGTCGGTGACCAAAGCGCGGCGCGCCAGTTTTATTTCGCGGCGCAGGGCAGGGTTCTTTTCAGGGTCGAAGCAGTCGTCGCCCGAGCCTTCGCAGTTGACGCAGGCCTTCAGCACCGCCTTGAGGTGCCGCTGGTTGAGCTTGGAGCCGGTGACGAGGGCGGCGACCTTCTGCTCTTCCTTCACCTTCCAGTCGATATAGGTCTCGATATCCGGATGGTCGGCGTCGACCACCACCATCTTGGCGGCGCGGCGCGTGGTGCCGCCCGACTTGATCGCGCCCGCGGCACGGTCGCCGATCTTGAGGAAGCTCATCAGGCCTGACGAGCGGCCGCCGCCCGACAGCTTCTCGCCTTCGCCGCGCAGGCGGGAGAAGTTGGAGCCGGTGCCGGAGCCGTATTTGAACAGGCGCGCCTCACGCACCCAGAGGTCCATGATGCCGCCCTCGTTGACGAGGTCGTCACCGACGCCCTGGATGAAGCAGGCGTGCGGCTGCGGATGCTCGTAGGAGGATTTCGACTTGGTCAGCTTGCCGGTCTTCCAGTCGACGTAATAGTGGCCCTGGCCGGGGCCGTCGATGCCATAGGCCCAGTGCAGGCCGGTGTTGAACCATTGTGGCGAGTTCGGCGCGACCATCTGCTTGGCCAGCATGAAGCGCAGCTCGTCATAGAAGGCTTGCGCGTCTTCTTCCGAAGCGCCGAAATAGCCGCCCTTCCAGCCCCAATAGGTCCAGCAGCCGGCGAGGCGATCGAACACCTGCTTGGCGGAGAGTTCGCTGACATAGCGCTGGGCTTCCGGCAGGTCGGCGAGCGCGGCGATGTCCGGCACCGAACGCCACAGCCACGACGGCACGGTCTCTTCCTCGACCTTCTTCAAGCGCGCGGCAACACCCGCCTTGCGGAAATACTTTTGCGCCAGGACGTCGGAGGCGACCTGCGACCAGAATTCCGGCACTTCGACGTTTTCCAGCCGGAAAACCACCGACCCATCGGGGTTGCGGATCTCCGATGTCGTCAATCTGAAATCAATCCCTGCATAGGGTGACTGGCCGGAAGTGGTGTTGCGCCGTTCGATTCGCATTGGTCGTGCCCCGTTCTCTATCTGACCGGACCCGCATTGGCGCAGGCCGGGTGTTCATCTGTGAAGCGGACTGGCCGGACCAACGTCAAAGACGATGTTGGCCTGGACATCCCGCCAGTTCTACCGGTTGACCCGGCCCTGTTTCTGTTTGCCGGCAACATCGGTGCGAGCACCCATCTTGCCGCCGCATGGCCTGACGGAACGCCCCCGTTCCGGATGCCAGGTCATGATCTCAACGCCTCAACTCTCGACTTGAGCCATTTTGGCTCGTTTTTCGCGCTCCGGAAGCGTTCCAAATTCAGGGCAGACAAGCCCGCCACCGCAGCCTCAACCGGCAGGCGGAGTGGTCATTCTGGAACCCATCTGGGAGCGACCGGCGGGACCCAAACACACTCGCGCCGAACGAGGCCAAAGCTAGGACGACTCCATCGCGCCCGTCAAGGATTAGTACGAGTTCCTGAATCAAATACTAAATATGGTGGAAAGTCGGGGAAAACAGGGGGCCCCTGCCGCTTCCTGTCGGCCCAAGTATCAGTGAGTCCTCAGGGATTCCCAAGGGAAAAAATTGTCCTGACCCGGCCGGTTCCGGGCTTCCGCCCGCTGTTCACAGGGCAAGTATTTATTGCCGGTCAGGGGTTGCCCTAAGGAGACTCACGGCGCGTTACGGGGAGGGCCGGGCAGGCATGCCGGCTCCCCGATAGCTCGATGCCCGAATAAGCGGCAAGGTGACTTTCGATTCTCGCCGGTCTGATTCCCATGACATCTCAAAAACGGCCGGGCGCGCGTGTGCAGATCACGCCCGCGGGCCTCATGTTCCTCGCCATCACCTCGGTCGGCTGGGGATTCAACTGGCCCGTCACCAAGTTCCTGCTCGGCGAACTGCCGCCCCTGATCCTGCGCGGCTCGACCGGCGTGGTCGGCGCGGCGCTGCTGGCGGCGCTTGCCATGCTCAGCGGCCAGAGCCTGCGCGTGCCGCGCGAGCTATGGCCGCGGCTGGTGCTCGCCGCTTTCCTCAACGTCGCCTGCTGGATGGTGCTGATGGGGCTGGCGCTGCTCTGGCTGCCCGCCAGCGAAGCGGCGCTGATCGCCTATACGATGCCGGTCTGGGCCTCGATCCTGGCCTGGCCGATCCTCGGCGAGCGGCCGAATCCGCTGCGGGTGATTTCGCTGGTCATGGCGTTCGCGGGTCTGGCCGCCATCATGGGCGGCAACGGCATGGCGGCCTCGATCGCAAAACTGCCGGGAATCATCATGGCGCTCGGCGGCGCGATCGGCTTTGCCGTCGGCACGGTGCTGGCGAAGCGGCTGCCGCTCAACCTGCCGCCGCTCTCCGCCGCGGCCTGGCAGATCGGGATCGGCTGCTTTCCGATCGTGATCGTCGGGGCGTTGATCGAAAAGGCCGATGTTGCCGGGATCACCGATCTCGGCTGGATCCTGCTGGTCTATTCCACCGTGATCCAATTCTGCGTCGCCTATGTCAGCTGGTTCGCCGCATTGGCGCGGCTGCCGGCTTCGGTGGCGGCGATCGGCACCATGGCGGTGCCGGTGATCGGCGTGGTCGCTTCCGCAATCGCGCTGCACGAGCCGCTCGGGCCGGGCCAGATCGCGGCGCTGTTCTTTACCCTGGCCGGCGTCGTGCTGGCGACGCGGTCATAAGGCCAGGCCTTTCAGGGGCGGGCGGCTTTCGACGGGTTGAGCAGACATTCGGTGACGGCCGCGAGCAGAGTGCTCGACGTGAACGGCTTTCGCAGATAGCGCGTTGCACCGTATTGCAGGCTCATCGCCAGGAATTCATGCGTTGGCGTCGCAAGATGGCCAAAGGAGTAGCCGGACATCGCAATCAGCGGAACCGCCGGGGCGCGTTCATGGAAGACGCGAATGGATTCGTAACCGCGCATTTTCGGCATGAAGATATCGATCAGCATCACGTCGAACGCCGCCGTTTCGAGCGCGCGCAGGCCGGACTCGCCACCATCAGCGACGGTGGTTTCGAACCCCTGGCGCTGCAGACAGGCCTCGATGGCCGCGCAAACCAATGGGTCGTCGTCGACCACAAGAACACGCGGCACGATAAAACTCCCCTCATCGCCAGCAGGAATCACAGTTCACATGTGCGGAGTCATTAGGTCCGAACCGCAGGCACGTGTCTGCACGCCACGATGTTTAGCCGAGGCGTTTTGGCGCTGGCGCGGCCGGTCTCCACACGCTCACGACAAATTGCGGCGCCATCGGCGCGCCGGCCTTTGCATCGACGATCAGGAAAGTCGGCCTACGGGCAGGGGTGCCGGTAGCCGTCAAAACCAAGATAGGTGCCCGAGCCTGGATCGTAGGAACGGTAGGTCTGCATGCAGTAGGCCACCGCATCGTCGCCGCCGGGCGGCGGCGCCACCGCGACGGGGGCGTCATCATCGTACTGATCGGAATAGTAGCCGGGCGCAGCATAGTAGCCCGGCCCTCCATAATAGCCGTACGGCGCCGACGCGATCGCGCCGCCGATGATCGCACCGGCTACCGCGCCCGGGATGAAGCCGCCACCGCCATGCCAACCGCCGCCCCCGTGCCAGCCGCCGCCACCATGCCAACCGCCACCACCGTGCCAGCCACCGCCACCACCGTGCCCGTGGCCTTGCGCGAAACCCGCGGTCGGCGCGGCGATCGCCGCGACCAAACCGATTGCGGCAACGGTACTCAAAACCCTGATACTGATCATGATCGGCTCCATCTGCGGGACGCCGCCTGACCCTCAAACCGGGTCCCGGGGCAGCCTTTCCCGTGCCTAGCACCCATCGTGCGGCGGCTGCGTGACCCTGGCAAAGCGGAACTGTACCCGGAATGAACGGATTGCGCCCATTCCGCGACGGTCACGCCAAAAGTCGGCGTCTGCCATCCCCCCATCGATTGGATGCAGGAGGCGACTTTGCTGGACAATTCGGCCTTCCGGTGGCATCAGACCGCCAGCTGTCCTCGAACCGGCCAGAGCTCATGAAACAGTTCTTTCTTAAAGTATTCACCTGGTGGAACAGCGAGACCTTCGGCACGCAATTGTGGACGTGGCGATTCGGCGAGCTGGTCGGCGCCGACGAGCAGGGCAACCGCTATTACCGCACCAAGGGGCGCAAGATCGATCCGACGCTCGGCTTCGAGCGGCGCTGGGTGATCTATAACGGTCTCGCCGAAGCCTCGCGCATCCCGCCGGACTGGCATGGCTGGATCCACCACACCGTCGACGTCGCGCCGACCGAAGAGAGCTATACCCCGCGCGAATGGCAGAAGCCGCATGTCCCCAACATGACGGGGACACCCTTGGCCTATCGTCCGTCCGGCTCGACCCTGGCGAGCGGCCGCCGGCCTGCGGCCACCGGCGATTACCAGCCCTGGACGCCCGGTAGCTGAAGCCTGCCGTCATTCCGGGGCAGTCCGCAGGACTGGACCCGGAATCTCGCGCAACAACCTCTGGATTCCGAGTTCGCACTTCGTGCGCCCCGGAATGACGGCGCAAGCGCCTGTGAATAACGGGATCAGCGGGGACATCGGCCGCGGACTCCTTGAGGTTCGGACGCCGCTGATGTTCAATCAATCATCTTACGGAGATGGGAGACCATCGCGTCGGTTCGGGCAACAGATCGCGACTGCCCCGATATGCAGCGGCTACCGATCAGGATGTGGCTGGGAGATAGGCCCCCGGCACCGAGGTCCTGAGATCGCCCGTCAATGTGGAGCTGCCGTGAGACAGGAAAGGCCGTCTGGGAAACCGGGCGGCCTTTTTCTTGTTGATGCTCTTTTTTGTTGATGCGGTCATCCCGCCGCAACGTCACCGCCCAGCCGCGCGGCGGCGCGGCCGTTGGCTTCGCTGCGGCGCTGCCTTGCGGGCGCGATCCTCTCCTGCATCAGCGCGAGGATTTCCGGCGGCGCGGTGTCGGGCGAGCCGGAGTTGAACGGCGGCACCGGATTGTATTCGAGCCGGAGCTGGATCATCTCGGCGGTCGGGCGGTCGACTAGGATCGACACCAGTGTCAGCGCGAAATCGATTCCCGCGGTGACGCCGCCGCCCGTGATGCGGTTGCGGTCGACGCAGACGCGCGTCTTTGCCGGTGTCGCGCCGTAGGGCGCGAGCATGTCCATCGCCGACCAGTGCGTGGTGGCGCGGTAGCCCTTGAGCAGACCCGCCGCGCCCAGCACCAGCGATCCCGTGCACACCGAGGTGACGTACTTCGCCGCCTTCGCCTGCTGGCGCAGGAAATCCAGCATCTCCGCGTCATTGACCATGTCGTCGGTGCCGAAGCCGCCGGGCACGCAGATCACGTCGAGCTGCGGGCAATCCGCAAATGTCGTGGTCGGCGTCAGCGTCAGCACGGAATCGCTTGCCACCGGCTCGATGCGTTTCCAGATCAGATGCACCTTTGCGCCCGGCACGCTGGAGAACACCTGGAGCGGCCCGGTGAAATCGAGCTGGGTCACCTTCGGAAACAGCACAAGACCGATCTGCAGGGCTGCGGACATGGGCATAGCCTTTCGATGTTTTGCTTGACCTTGTGATCCTGCCATGATCAGCTTTTGTCAGAAATGCCATATTTCCCTCAATTCAGGACATGGCCAACATCATGATCGGCGTACTGATATTTCCCGATTTCCAGTTGCTGGATGCCGCCGGCCCGATTTCGGTGTTCGAGATTGCGGCGCGCTATGCGGGCCAGTCGCCGTCGATCAGGGTGTTGGCGGCGACGCCAGGTCCGGTGCGCAGCTCCTCCGGCGTCGAGATGCTGGCGCGCGGGCTGAAGTCCGCCGGCGCGATCACCACCCTGATCGTGGCCGGCGGGGAGGGCGTGGACGTCGCGGCGAAAGGCAAGACCACGCTGGCCTTCGTGCGCCGGCTCGCACAACGCGGCGTGCGGCTCGCCAGCGTCTGCTCCGGCGCCCATCTCCTCGCCGAGGCCGGCCTGCTCGACGGCCGCCGCGCCACCACGCATTGGCAGCGCACAAGGCAGTTCCTCGCTATCCATCCCAAGGTGAAGTGGGAGCCCGACCGGATATTCGTCCGCGACGGCGACATCTGGAGTTCGGCCGGGATCACCGCCGGCATCGATCTGGCGCTGGCGATGGCGAGCGAGGATTTCGGCGAGGCGATCGCGCAACAGACCGCTCGCCAGCTCGTGCTCTATCACCGCCGCAGCGGCGGCCAGTCGCAATTCTCGTCGCTCCTGGAATTGAAGGGGCCGTCGGGCCGGTTCGGGCCGCTGTTGACCTGGGCGCGCGAACACCTCGATGCGCCGCTGACGGTGGAGGATCTCGCCGAGCAGGCCGGCATGAGTTCGCGGCATTTTACCCGCGCCTTCATCGCCGAGACCGGCTCGACGCCGTCAAAGGCGATCGAGCGCCTGCGGATCGAGGTGGCGCGGCAGCGCGTGCAGGCCTCCGGCGAGGCGATCGAACGCGTTGCCGAATTGACCGGCTTTCGCGATCCGGAGCGGATGCGCCGCGCCTTCATCCGTGCCTTCGGCCAGCCGCCGCAATCGATGCGCCGCGCCGCAAGGGCGGTTTAAAGCGTGAATTGATGAATCCAGGGGCGTTGGCGGTATCCGCTTTGGCATGTGTTGCGGACTCACGTCGGAAATGGCCCGAGGTCCGAAAAGTACCAACAACGGTCATCGCATCGCAGCAAATTGCTTCACTATTCGATCACCTCGTCGGCGCGGGCGATTAGCGTCGGCGGCATGGTGAGCCCGAGCGCAAGGCGTCGCTGACTCACCTCCGCTGCAATGCGAGTTCCAGAGCACACGTCGCAAAGCTCTTCGCGTAGCGAGCGACCATCGTCACGTCTACGGCATCCGGCCACCGGTCCGCCGTATTATGGAAGACTTCGGTGCCGCACACCAACGCAAGGTAGTGGGCGCCTCCGCGATGGATCGTACCGGCCTCGCCGCGCGGCACCGATCCAGACTCTGCTTTATGGTCGATGCGGAGTCCCTCTTTTTGAAGTGCGGCGATGATCGAATCTTCGAGGGAGGCGTCGGATACGTGAACCTGATTTGGCTGCTGCGGTGCGCCGATGTTCGCTCCCAGGTGGATCCACGCGTGCGCGCGCTTCGTAAGGTCGGGACGGGATGCCAAATACGCATCAATTCCAAGGAACCCGATTTCATGGCCGCTGAACGCCGCAAACAGGCAATCGCGTGCCGGCGCAGCCGCGGCCAGCGTACGTATCGCTTCCAGCCAGCATGCAAGTCCTCCTCCGCGCTCGCTGGCACATTCCCACCAGCCGCTCCGCGGTGTTGTAACAACAAGAGGCGCTAACCCGGTGTCGCTACCCGCAATGCGAGCGGTCACGTTGACTGCTTGCGTCGTGGTGCGGCCCACCTGCGCGACAAGGCTAATCTCTGCGCGCTCCTGAGCTTTCAACCACTGGCTCTCCGCACTTGAAATTTGTATTGCCGGAGGGCCGAACGGCGCTTTGAACGACGGGGCATTGAGCAGGAAGAGCCCGGGTCTGCTTCCTCGGGTGAGTATGATCACGCCCTTATGCGGACCGCGCCTCGCTTCCGCAACCGCCCCGCCGAGTTCTTTTCGTGGTTCAATGAGTGTGAACGGCTCGGTCTCCACCCAAACTATATCGGCATCGCTGCCGAGCGGACCGAGCGTTCCGTGGACGCCGTCCGCATCGGTGAATGTCCCATCGAATAGAGGTACGCCTTCGATACGCCGGCCGGCAATGCGAAGATGACATGAAAGCGGATCGAGCCGGCTCAGCTTGAAAGATTCTAGCGTTGATTGGACGCGCGGCTGCTGAATTTCCCGAGCCAGCCATTCGGCCGATGCGGTGTCGGCGGAAGTCGCTGTGCGGTGATTGCCCTGAGCGTCGTAGGCCTCGATCGCCTCGACGAGGCGCTGCTCGAGCCTATCAGATGACGGCACCTGCTCCATTGCGAGCAGCCGGCTTTGGGTGCTTGCTAAGAACGGCCATACCGACGCCGCGCCGCCGAGCAACGTCACGAAATCGCGTCGCCTCATGCCCGTCTCTCAAGCTCTGGAAACAGCATCTTAGCGGCTAAAACGCGGTATCGGAAGCACCGCCGCAGGGTCGGCCCCATGTCAGTTCGGGGTCAAAAGGCGAAATACTCGCTGCGAGTAGATGTTTTCCGCTTTGGCCCCAACAACGGACATCGCTCAATAGGGTCGGCATGTCCGTTCGGTGCCATAAGCGGAAGAGGAATGGTGTGCGCACAACCGGGCTCGGGCGTTGCCGCGACCGGTCTTCATAGGTATCATTAATCTGAACGGTGTGTTTTATGGAGGCGTGGTGCGTAAATTGATTTCATCCATGAAGATGCTATGCATTTCAGGAGCTTTACTCTTCTCCGGCATTCCTGCCAATGCGGCACGGCTCGACGTCGGCCCGCGGTCATGTAGCAATCAACGCGACAAGTGCGTTGTCTATCGCCACGAATATGGACCGTTCGGATCGGAGGGACTTTGCGTTGAGGTTTTCCACGCCTGCATGAAGTCAGGTGTTTGGGACGCAACAGCTACATTTCCATACGGCGGCTCACGGATTACCGGCATGGTTCGTCGATAGTGTCGTTGCATCGGCCAACTGAGACAGCCTTACTTTTTTGTCTCGCTCAGCAAATTTACTCGAATGCAGCCCACACCAAAGAAAATCGAGAAAGAGGATAAGAAGCCGAACCAGGCAAAAAGACGCTTGTGGCCATCATAGTTAAGCCACCCAGCGTATCCACCATATCTTCCTGAAACAAACAATTCGTTGTCCAAAAACCCGTACAACAGATTTATCAGGCCAAGACCAATCAGGAACACACCCGCATAATAAAAACCGGTTTTCGCCTTCGGCGACATTGGGGGGAGCGGCTCCTTTAGCGGCTTCAAAAATAACCAGCCGCCTATAACGCCACCAAATGTGGCCGCTGCGCCCAAAACTAATTCCTGCTCCATAAACGCCAAAATAGTTCAGAACTCCAATTAGGCCGCTTTTGTTTTCAAATTGCGATTACCGCTTAGAGTATGGGCGGCATCCTGACCATCAGGGCGAAGCGCTTGAGCCTAAAGTGCCCTTCTTGCCGGTTAGGCGCTCATAAATTGTGTCGGAGATCATATGGCCGATGCGGCTGAAATCTTCGGGCGCGCTGAAATATTGCTGGCCAGCGAGTTGCACGCCGCCGAACACGTCCCAAAGCCGGAACTCAACCTTGATGCGGGCATCGGGCTGGTGGGTGACGCGCCCGGTGACCAGCTCCTGTGCTTTGATGGCGCGCCAATCGGCAAACTGCGGCAACACGTCAACGTTCACGTTCTTCTCGAAGAACGTCGCCTGATCAATCGGCACGAACACTCCGCTGTGCTTGAGGTCGGTAGCGATGATCTGCGAGATTGCGTGGGCCGTTTCGGCGTCGGCAGGGCTGCCTGCGAGAAAGTCCGGCAACGCTATCAGCACCGGTTGGAAATATCTTATAACGGGTTGTTGACGGAAAAAATCCGCGCGCGCAGCTGCGTTCGCAAACATCGCGACCCCGGCGGCGGCGGCAAAGTACACGGCGTGACGGCGCGTCAGCGTGCAAAGTCTGGATGCCGCACGTTCCTGAAACATTCGAAGGCTCAGCGTTGCGGCCTCTACTTCGTGACAATTAGGCGAAAATCCGGATCGTAGTTGGGAAGATGCGGGCGCTCGCCAGACATTGCAATCTAAATAGGCCCGCCCGGCGATGCAACAGGCGGACGTGCGATGGGTTGAGGTCAGTTCCGGGTCATTCGTGTCGTTTCCGCGATGTCGGCTGTGAGTCCGCTTTACCCCCAAGAACCGACATCGTCAGTTAGACCAGCCACGTCCGAAAAGTGCCAGAAGCAGACATCGCAACCGCGCAAGCGGTCAGCGTTCTCTTGGCCGCCATGTCGATGGCGAGTCATCGGCAGATATCTTTTCGCCGCTCGGTGGCCTAATTCGGAATGTATGGTACCGTGCGCTTATCGGGACGGCATTTCCGTCCCGCATTTGGGGGCATGTCATGAGATTGCCGTCAAGCTTTATCGCGCCTTCAGCCGTCGCTGTCTTGTCAACTGTCTTGCTGTGCGGCCCGGCAGCGTCGCAAACCGCAACAGACTCCGCCAAGCCGCTTCCCCCCATCACGGTCGAAGCACCGAAGCAGGTGGCAAGGCCAAATAGTCCGAAGCAGGTGGCAAACACAGTGGCATCTCGCCGGAGATCGTCAACCACTCAAACGTCATCGTCAACCGCTCGAACGCCATCGCCTGCGCCAGATTCCATATTAGGGAGGATTGCCAAGCTGGAGAAAGTCGCCAGTAATTGCAACGGTGGTTGCGAATCAAGCCTCAGACACGGCAATGCCCCTTGGGTTGGGTGTAGCGAGTCGGGGGGCGGACAAACAACTGGACCTTTCTCGTCAACGTGCAGAGACAACCTCACCTACAAATCCTACGTGGATTGCGTCGAGACCAAACTGTTCTTGGGCGAGTACCGAAATAGAGCCTGGTGGCTTTGTAGCAGCCTAGACGCCGCCGGGAAGTTTCAAGTCGCCGAACTCAAGCGATCAAGACATCCGCACTAGGCCATACCTCCCGCAGGCTCTCTGTTCCAGTTGAACGAAGGCCCTGACGTCGGCCACGCTTACCGCAGGCGGCCTGCAAGCCCTATGTGGCGCGCCTGCGGGCTACGGGCAAAGATGTCGTATTGACCGAGTATCCAAACGCCCCCCATAGCTTCGATAATCCGCTTGGCGCGGAGCCGGCGAAAGTACAACCCACGTTCGAGAGCGTTCGAAATTGCAGAGTCCAGGAAGAAAATGACGGTATGCTTATAAACGCGGATACCAAGCAGCCATTCACGTACAAGATGCTTGCGTCTTCCACGGCCCGCATACCGGCTATGATCCAGAGGCGGCGAAAGCTGCAAAGGAATCTGTCAACGCGTTTTTTAAGTCAGCGTTCAAGCTCAATTGATTGAGCCCGAAGTGGGACCGCCCCGCAATGTCTGCCTTGGCCCCTGCGAACGGACTTACTGAGCACGCGCGCGTTTGCCCGCGCGCCGTTGCATCCGGCGTGCGCTGCCCGGCGTCAATTCCCGTCGGCGCGGCGATCTGCCCACGTCAGGTGCCACTTCGTTGCAATCTCTGCGTTGGTTGGCATTCGCAATTGCGGGACCTATAGTCCGGGCTCAATCAACAGCGTTCGAGAGTAGGACCCATGCGCGTTTCAATCATTACCGGCGGTGGGTCCGGGATCGGTGCCGCCGTCGCGCGGCGGTTGGCGGCACCGGAAGCGTGCCTGATGTTGCACGGGCAGGGAACCGACGCGGCAGGGCTCGATCGATTGAAAGCGGTGGCCGCCGACTGCGAGCGTGCCGGCGCCAGGGTCGCGTGGCATACCGGCGACCTCGCCAACGCCGGGACGGCATCCGGGCTCGTTGCCGCAGCCCGCGCCGCGTTCGGGAGCGTCGACGCGATCGTCCATGCCGCGGGCTTTGCCGATCGCCGCAGTTTTACCCAGTTGTCGCGTGCCGGGCTCGAACGCTCGTTCGCGGTCATGGCCGCCGCGTTTCATGAACTGGCGAGTGCGGCGTTGCCGGATCTGACGCGTGGATCACAAGGACGGGTCGTCGCCATCAGCAGCTTCGCCGCCCATCGCTTCACGCCCGAGGCAACATTTCCGGCGTCCGGCGCGGCCAAGGCCGCGCTCGAGGTGCTGGTACGGTGTCTGGCGATCGAGCTCGCAAGCTCGGGCGCAACCGCCAACGTCGTCGTTCCCGGCTATACGCGCAAGGACAGCGGACGAATGGGAGCGCTGGACCAGCAGAGCTGGCAAGCGGCCGCTAAGGCCAATCCGCTCGGGCGCCTCGCCGAACCCGACGACGTGGCCGCGCTGGTAGCCTTTCTGTTGTCGCCGGAGGCCGGGCACGTGACGGGAGCGCTGTTGCCGGTCGATGGCGGGCTGACACTGATATAGCGTCTTCTGGGAGCACGGTTGATGTCGGACAAGGTCGCGGGCAAGCAAGTGGATGTCGTCGTGCTGGGTGCAGGCATCGTCGGCGTATCCGCGGCCTTTGCGGCGCGGCAGCGTGGCCTGTCGGTCGTCCTCCTCGATCGGCGTGAGCCGAGCAGCGAAACCTCCTATGGCAACGCCGGCATTCTCTCGAGCGGCTCGATCATGCCGCTCAACAAGCCCTCGCTGTTGAGCGCGCTGCCGAGTTACCTCACCAACCGCCACGCGGCGCTGCGCTGGGATCCGGCCTGGGCCATCCGGAATATCGACTGGGTCGCCCGCTTCCTCGCCAATACGGCGCCGTCCCGTCTCAAGCCGCGGGCAACGGCGCTGCAGGGCCTGATCGGCGCCTCGCTGAAACTGCACCGGGAATGGATCGTGAAGGCGGATGCGGCGCAGCGCATCCGCGAGACCGGCTGGCTGAAGGCGTGGCGCAGCGACGCCATCGCCGCGGCCAGGGAAGAGCAGGCATTTCTGGCTGACTATGGCATCGAAAGCCGGCTGCTCGACCGCCAGGCTATTTCCGCGCTCGAGCCGAACATCGTGCCCGTCTACAAGGTGGGCCTCCTGCACACACAGACCGCCTCCGTCGACTCGCCGGGCGCCGTGGTCAAGGCCTATGCGCGGATGTTCGCCGGCGCCGGCGGGGAGATCCGTCAATCCGACATCAAGGCGATCGTGCCTGACGGCGAGGGCTGGCGCGTGGGGCTCGCGGACGGCGCGATATTGGCGCGCCATGTCGTGGTCGCGCTGGGACCGTGGTCGCCGGATCTGCTGCGGCCGCTCGGCTATCGTGTTCCCATGGCCTTCGAACGCGGCTACCACCGGGAGTTCAAGCCGAACCCGGCACGTTCATTGCAGCGCCCGATCCATGACGCCGAAGGCAGTTTCCTCATGACGCCGATGGAGCAGGGCATCCGCGTCACCAGCGGGGTCGAACTGACCGCGCGCGACGCGCCCTCATCGTTCGCCCAGCTCGATGCCGTGGTGCCGGCGGCGCGAAGCGTCGTCGAATTCGGCGAGGCGGTCGGCGACCCCTGGCGCGGGGCGCGGCCGACGCTGCCCGACAGCCTGCCCATGATCGGGCCCGCGCCGCGGCATTCCGGCCTTTGGTTCGCGTTCGGCAACCAGCACATCGGCTTGACCACAGGCCCGGCGACGGGCGTTGCAATCGCCGCGATGATCACGGGAACGCAACCTCCGTTCGACGCCGCACCGTTTTCGCCCGGCCGCTACCTCTGATGGCCGGCAAGCGGCAAGCCGCAGCGGCGGGGTAGGGCGGGAGCGGATATGAACTACGTTTGGGACTTCGCGATCCTCGGCAAATACAGCCACCTGTTCTGGCTCGGGCTCGGCTGGACCATTGCCTATACGATCGGCACCATCCTGTTGGGGACCGCGATCGGTCTGGCGGTCGGCATCCTTCGCCTGAGGCGCTTGCCGGTGATCGACTGGCTGCTGCTCGCCTACATCGAACTGTTCCGCTGCACGCCGCTCCTGGTTCAGATCATCTGGTTCTATTACGCGTTTCCGGTCGTCATCGGCCTGAATATCCCGGCGCATGTCGCCGCCGTCACCGTGCTGTCGCTCTATGGCGGGGCGTTCTACGCCGAGATCGTGCGCGGCAGCATCGAGAGCGTGAATGTCGGACAATGGGACGCCGCGCGCGCGCTGGGCTTGCGGCCCTGGCGCGTGCTCCGGCTGGTGATCATTCCGCAGGCGCTGAAACCGATGCTGGCGCCCTATGTCAACCAGTCGGTGACGCAGTTGAAGAACACCTCGCTGGTGTCCATCATTGCCGTGCCGGACCTCGTCTACAACGCAACGCTGATCAACGCCGAAACCTATCGGCCGCTGGAAGTCTACACCATCGTGGCGCTGATCTACTTCGCGATCCTGTTTCCGGCCACCCTCGTCGGACGCCGGCTCGAGCGCGGCATGACCTACGACAAGGCCTAGGGGCCGGTCGTGCCTATTCGAAAGCGCGTGACGCTCCCCCTATTTGAACCCAGCACGACTGCCGGTAAAGTGTTGCGGCATCGCCGACCAAAAACCGGTGAGGTATGGAGGCGGTAGGTCGCCGCAGGTTGGTTCGGAGCGTAGTCGTCCCTTTCGCGGGCACCCCCGCACAGATCAGGCAAATGGCGAATGGTTTCTGTTGACGGCGCACGACCAGCGGAGCGGATCCAATGACCGCACCCGGCACGCCATCCGTCCTGGCCCCTGAGTCCCAACAGGTGGTTCAGAATCTGACCCGCGCTGCGATCTTTCTGGTCGTGACGGTCAACCCCGGCACGGCGAATAGAGCGGCAGTCCGGTCGTTTTGCGGCGACCTCCCGGCGCTGGTCCGTTCGGTCGGCTTCCGCGATATCGAGGGAAACCTCTCCTGCGTGATGGGAATCGGATCCGACGCCTGGGACGGGCTCTTCGGCCAGCCGCGGCCGGCGGAGCTGCACCCCTTTCGGGAAATCGAGGCCGGCCCACGTCATGCCGTGGCGACGTCAGGCGATCTCATGTTTCACATTCGCGCCAAACGCATGGACCTCTGTTTCGAACTCGCGACCCAAATCATGGCCCGGCTCGGCGGGGCCGTTTCGCCGGTCGACGAAGTGCATGGCTTTCGTTATTTCGACGACCGCGATTTGATCGGCTTTGTCGACGGAACGGAAAACCCGACGGGACAAGCCGCGGTCGATGCGGCCTATGTGGGGGCCGAAGACGCCGCTTTCGCCGGCGGCAGCTATGTGATCGTGCAAAAATACCTGCACGATCTGGCAGGCTGGAACGCGCTCTCCACCGAAACCCAGGAGCGGATTATCGGCCGCACCAAGCTTGCGGACATCGAGCTCGATGACGCCGTGAAGCCGGCTTACGCCCACAACGCGCTCGCCAAGGTCGTGGTGGATGGCAAGGAAATCAAGATCATCCGCGACAACATGCCGTTCGGCCGCGTCGCTGAAAAGGAGTTCGGCACCTATTTCATCGGTTACGCGCGTTCGCCGCGAACGATCGAGCAGATGCTTGAAAACATGTTCGTGGGTCAGCCTCCCGGCAACTACGATCGCCTGCTCGATTTCAGCGTTGCCAAGACCGGCAATCTGTTCTTCGTGCCATCAGCGACTTTCCTGGACAATATCGGGGATGACGATCCGGCCCCCGACGTTTCGGACAAGCCTGCCGTGCCCGCGCCACAGCCGGCGCCGAAACGGCAGGGTTCACTCGACATTGGTTCGCTCAAAGGAGACCCTGCGTCATGAACAATCTTCACCGCGAGCTTGCCCCGATCTCCGACGCGGCGTGGTCAGAGATCGAGGAGGAAACGTCGCGCACCATCAAGCGTTACCTGGCCGGGCGGCGCGTCGTCGACGTGCAGGGGCCGGATGGAATTGCGTTTTCGGCGATCGGCACGGGCCATTTGCGCAATGTCGCAGCACCCGGAGACGGAATCCTGGCGCGACAGCGTGAGGTCAAACCGCTGGTCGAACTGCGCGTTCCCTTCGAACTCGATCGCCAGCAGATCGATGACGTGGAGCGTGGCGCCAACGATTCGGATTGGCAGCCCGCCAAGGACGCGGCGCGGCTGTTGGCCTTTGCGGAGGACCGCGCGATCTTCGAGGGCTACGCCGCCGCAGGCATCGGCGGTGTCCGCGAGGGCACCAGCAATCCGGTCCTAATCCTTCCGCCCGACGTGCGCGCCTATCCCGACGTCATTGCCCAGGCGCTAGGTCAGTTGCGGCTCGAGGGCGTCAACGGTCCCTATTCGGTGTTGCTGGGGGCCGACGCCTATACGGCCCTGAGCGAGACCAGCGATCACGGCTATCCCGTGCTGCGACATATCAAAAGCCTGGTGGACGGCGAAATCATCTGGGCCCCGGCGATCAACGGCGCCTTCGTGATGACGACGCGCGGCGGCGATTTTGCTCTGTATCTCGGAGAGGATGTGTCGATCGGCTATTTGAGTCACGATGACAAAAAGGTCCGCCTCTACCTTCAGGAGACATTCACTTTCCTCCTGCTGACGACGGAGGCCTCCGTTGCTGTGGCTGCCAAGGACAGCAAAGCCAAATCCTGATTTCCGCTCGCGGACGCCGCGTCAGATATTGAGTTCGACCGGCACGTCTTCCGGCTTGACGCCGGCAAGCGACAATCCCTTGACGAACCATTCGCGCATTTGCCCGATGCCGCGATTGTAGTCGACCCACACCGACAGGAAGTCGCGCCAGCGCTTGTCGGGCTCGCGCCGCACCGCCATGCTGGAGGGAATGGCCACCGAGGGCGATTGCAGGATTTTGTAGGTGCCGAGGTTCGCGTTCTTGCCGATCGCGGTGAGGCCGAGCACCAGCGCATTGACGACACAGTCGACCCGGCCGGACGACATTTCCAGCATGACTTCGTCGCGCGACTTCAGCGACTTGATCGTCGCATTCGGCGCGAAGCGGCGCGCCACAGTCTCGTTGGCGGAGCCGACGTCAACCGCAATCGTGACTTCGGGCTTGTTGATGTCCGCCCAGGTTTTTGCCTCCATGCCCTTCTTCAGCATGGCGCCGAAGGGATGCGGGAACACGGTGGCGCAAAAATCCACGACCAGCGCGCGCTGCGGCGTAGGGTTGAGGGCAAAGCCGAGGTCGATCTTGTTCGATTGCAGGTCGAGGATCGAGTTGCCGTAGGTCGATTCCGTGTATTCGAGCTTGACGTCGAGAAGCTTGGCGATGTCGTTGGCCATCTCGATCGAGAAGCCGGACCAGTTGCCGGTGGCGAGGTCCTTGTTGAAATAGGGCAGCTCGCCCGGCAGCACCGCGATGCGCAGCACCTTGTTGGCGCGGACGCGATCGAGCGTGTTGTCCGCGCTCGCCTGGGCCGATGCCGGGCTCACAAGGGCGGAGGCAAGTGCCGCGCCGCTACCGATGGCGAGGGCGTAGCGCAGCGCTTCGCGGCGATCTTCGGAAACCTTGCTGTTATCAGGTGTGGTCACACGTGCCTCCCTAGCCAACCCGTTAGAGCCTAGCGTGCGCATTGCGGCGCAGCAATAGGCCGATCCCGGCAATGCTGGAGAAGCCCGGCGGATTCGACTTGTAGCTGCGCGCTACATCAAGGCATCTACGCGGTAGCGTCAACGAGGGCTACGGGCTTTGGTCTCCAACAGCCCGAGGCCCTTGCCCAGCCAACGCGTCGTCGGGGCCTGGATCAGGATGGTCGTCAGGATGGCGATGAAGGTCACCGAGGCGATCATCTGGGCGCCGGGCGCCTTCATGCCCAGCAAAAGGCCGCCGAGCGCGACGCGTCGTGCCTGACACCGGCAACGTCGCCCCCGAGGCGTCAGCAGTTTGGAAGCTTTCCACCGCGAAACGTGATTGCGCCGATATTAACCATGCCAGCGCACGCCGAGGCGAGGGCCGGACGCTTAATGCGTGCTTAACTTTTTTGCGCAAGAGATAGGCAACCAGCGCAAATATCATGACGCAGCAAGAACTGCGAGCGACACTCAGCCTCGATGGGGGAATGCATGAGGACGCTTTTCATTGGCGTGCTGGCCGCGATCCTGGCCGGCTGTAGCTGTCCATTCCCGTCGCATATGAGCATGGACGTATGCTCGGAAGCGAACGGGCTTGCCTGTCTCAACACGTCGGCCGAAAATGAGCCGGTGGAAGCAGAGCTAGCCGCGCTCCACGCCAGACCCAAGCCAGCAAAAGTCAAACCCGCGATCGCGAAGGCAGAAAAGGCGTCATCCGCCGAGGACCGCGACAAGACCACTCATCTCGAGGCGAAGAGCGCGAAGCCGACCGCGGTCACGGCGATCGTCGAGCCTCACGCATCTGCTCCGCCCGCAGCGACGCCCGATCCGGTCATTGTCAAGGCGAAGGCCACGATCGCAGCGAAGTTGGAGAATCCGGCGTCCGCCGAGTTCGGCGAGATGAATCGGGCCGTCAGGAAAAATCTGCTCGGACAGGCCGTCGACACCATTTGCGGTCGCGTCAAAGGAAAAAAAGTGTCTGGCGAGGATACCGGAGACAGGCCGTTTCTATATCTCGTGAAGGATGATGAAGCGTACGTCGTCGATGGCCCCGCCGGATCGGCGGCAGCGACGGCATATCGCAACATTTGCGGCTAGTCCGGAACAGCCGGACCGCTGCTGAAAACTTCTTGTAATAGACCAGAATGGTCAGCCGGCCGACACTCTGCGCGAGCTCGATGATCAAGAGCAACTTCGCCACCAGAAGAACGTCGCCGCAGATTGCATGATGCAATCTTGTTCCATGGAAATCCAGGCTGATGGAGTGAACCGACTATTTTATGAATTTGGGGACATCATGGACGATTTTACCAATCCAGCAGAACTAGCCCTGGGATCGCTGACATCACCGGTGCTCGTGATCATCGAGCGTAACGTCCTGGCGCGAACCTGCATCCTCAGTATCCTGAAGAGAGAGTTCGCCGGATTCGAAATCGTCGAAATGCCGACGACGAGTGGTCTGCACTGGTTGTCAGGAAAAGATGTCCGCCTCGTTGCGTTGAATATGGAGGACAGGCAGATCACGGATCCTTCGATCGAGGATAGTCTGGCGCTGATCGCAGAATGCTGTCCGAACGCGCACGTGGCACTATTGTCAAATCGCGACGACGACGCGACCGCTGTTGCCGCGATGCAAAGGGGAGTCCGTGGCTTTTTTCCGATTTCGATCCCGGTCGGGGTCGCCATCGCCGGATTGCACCTTGTCCTTGCCGGTGGCGTCTATCGGCCACTGCCGATTGTCGAGGCGCCAAGTCTCAAGGCGATAGCACAAGATGCCGGCGCTCGCGAACGCTCCGGAATCCACGAAGGTAATGGCGTCACGAAGATCTTGTCCGACAAGACGATGGTCGACCTCACGCCCCGCGAACAACATGTGCTCGCGGCGCTGGAACTCGGCCTCCCCAACAAGTTGATTGCCGCGAAGCTCAACCTTTCGGAGAACACCGTAAAGATGCATATTCAACACATCATGCGAAAGTGTTCCGCGCATAACCGCACGGAGGCGGTCCTTCGCTGGAGCGGCCGGTTCAACGGCAAAGATCCCCACCCGCGAATCCCCTGATCTTCACCCAGGTCGCCTTGCGCTCCCGATCCCGATCAACTCAATCCTCGTGGAATGCGTTGTTGAAGCTGTCGAGCAAAGGCTTGAGGGCATAGAGCGCCACGGTCCCACGACCGGTCTTGATGAAGACCTGGGCCGGCATTCCCGGAATGATCCGGATGCCGTTGATCTCGGCGACCTGCGGATCCTGTACGTGGATCTTGGTGGCATAATATGGCTGGTCGGTCCGCTTATCGAGGAGACGGTCGGCAGAGACGTGCGTAACGACGCCCTTGAGCCTTGGCACGCGGCGCTGGTTGTAGGGCAGGAGACTCACCTCGGCACTCAGTCCGGGACGCACCACATCAATGTCCTCGGGCCTGACGCGCGCAGTGACGACAAGACGATCCTGTCGGGGAACAAGATCCATGAGGGGGGCGCCCGCGCCGACTACGCCACCGGGAGTATGAATCCGCAGGTCGGTTACCACGCCGTCTTCAGGCGCCTTGACCGCGGTGCGCAGGAGTTGATCGTCGGCCGCCTGGAGTCGCTCGCGGATCTGGAATATCTGGCTTTGGACCTCGCGCAGCGACTGGGCGATCTCGTTTTGACGGTCATTCTCCAATTTGATGAGCGTTGTCTGCGATTCGTTGATGACCTGCTCGGCGCGCGATATCTGCGCGACAATTTCGCCCCGCCGTCCCTCGATGTCAGCCGTTTCCCGCTGGAGGCTCAGAAGCCGCGGGCGCCGCTCAAGACCCTTGTTGACGAGCATGGCGACCGTATCCGCTTCCTCGCGGACGATTTCAATACGCTTCGAGGCCGCGTTGTGCTGCGCCCTGAGGCCCTCGATCTCGTTTTCGACCTGCGACCTCTTGTCCCGATTGACCGCCACTTGCGACTGGAAGACCTGCCGACGCGTTTCGAAGATGCTCTGCTGGCCCGCAAGGACGGTTGCGACTGACGGATTAGCATTCCGCGCCGTCTCCAGTTTGGCAGGAAACGACACCCGCTCCTCTCCGTCCTGTTCCGCCCGGAGCCGGGCTTCGCGTGCCGTCGCGTCCCACAACTGGCCTTGCAGGCTCTCGGCTTCGGCACGGGCCTTGGTGTCCTCCAGCGAGATCAGTGTTTGTCCGGCGCGGACGACGTCACCGTCCGCGACCAGAATTTCCCTGATGATGCCTCCCTCGAGGTGCTGAATGGTCTTGCGGCTCGACTCGGATTCGACGGTGCCGACGGCGATCGCAGCGCTCTCCAGCGGTGCAACGGTCGACCAGGTGCCGAGGCCGAGGACAAAACAGCAGACCAGCAGGTTTCCTGTCCAGGTGACATCCCGAAGGCGGTCGCGGAGCGCCGGCGGCTCCGATTCCAAAAGCCCCGGAACTTCCCACATCTCGATGCGATCGATTGCAGTTTTCATCAGATGATCTTCCCCTCCGGGCAGCGGATCACTGCATGCTCTCGCATTCGCGATTCGAATCCGGCCGCGCGGAGTCGCGCGAGCCGACCTGGGGCCGGGCCAGATACCTCTCGAAGACTTCCTTGCTGTCACCGAACGCGCTGACCGCGCCACCCTGCATGATGGCAATCTTGTTCGTCGCGGCGAGGATCCCCAGCCGGTGGGTAATGATGACCACCGTCGTGTTGGCCGCCTTCATTCTTTCGATGGCGTCGAAGAGCATCCGCTCGCCGAAGTAGTCCAGGCTGGCGTTCGGTTCGTCGAGAACCACAAGGTGCGGGTCGCCAAAAAGCGCCCGAGCGAGGCCGAGGTGCTGACGAAAGCCGCGCGATAGATTGGCTCCTCCGCCAGCGACGGCTGTCTCGTACGCCTTAGGCATCCGAACGATCGTCTCGTGAAGGCCGGTCAGCTTTGCTGCTTCGATGACCTTTTGCAAATCGGCGCTGTCCAGCCGCGCGATGATGTCCTTTAGCGTCTCTCCGAACAGATCGATATCCTGCGGCAGATATCCGAGGCGGCAGCCGCCACCGGAGTCGCGCACGGACAGGACGTCGACACCGTCAAGCAGTACGGAACCTGCCGTCGGCGCGGAAATTCCGGCGATGATCTTGCCGAGTGTGGATTTGCCGGAGCCGGATGGACCGATGATGCCAAGGCATTCACCGGGAGAGAGACGGAACGACACACCCCTGAGTATCGAATGGCCCGATCCCGGCAGGGCTGCGCCGACATTGTTGACAATGAGGCTGCCCTTCGGCCTGTCCGAGAGCGCCTCGATCTCCGTGGCCGGGCTGACAGCGGCCATGACGCCGTTGAGCCGACGGTACGCGGCCAAGGCGGTCGCAAAGGCCTTCCAGCCTGCAATCGCGCCTTCAACGGGGGCAAGCGCGCGTCCGAACAACAGGGTCGTGGCGAAGATGATGGCGGGACTTTTGCTCTGTTCAAGGACGAGCCAGGCCGCAGTCCCCATGGTCAGGACCTGGGCCAGCGCCCGCACCGGTTTGGAGATCAGCATCAAGATCTCGTTGCGGCGTTGGACCACTTCGTGCTCGCTCCTCGCGTCCTGTGCGGCCTGGTGGACGAGGCGCGCGGCGCCGTTGAGCATTCCCATGGCCCGGATGACGTGCACGTTTCCGACCGCCATGCCGAACCGTCCCTGGCTCCTCGTCATCGCCGCAACCGACCGCGCCATCGGGCCTGCGATGAGGAAGTCGCCGGCAAATCCGAGGCCGGACAGCAGCAGCACGCTGACTGCGCCGATCACTCCCAGCAAGGGATGTACGAGGAAAAGAACGCCAAGGAAGAGTGGCGACCAGAGCACGTCAAACAGCATCGAGGATGCTCCCGACTCGGCGAACTGGCGCAGGGTCGCAAGATCGCGATACGCCTCGGAAGCGCGCGCCGGATCGGATCGATAGGCGTATTCGAAGCAGGCGGACAACACCGCCGGACGAAGCCGATCTTCGAGCCACCCGCCGATCCTGCCCATGGCGGCGCGGCGCAGTGCGTCGAGTACTGCGCCAACCACGACGGTAAATGCCACGATCAGCGTCAGCATCAGGAGTGTATCGGCGCTGCGGCTCGACAGCACGCGATCGTAGATCTGAAGCATATAGATGGAAGGAGCGAGGAGCAGGAGATTGTAACTGCAGCTGTATGCGAGAACGAGTCCGAGCGAGCCGGAGCAGGCTCGCAGCGCCGCTTCCAGCGGCGTCTGCGGCGGTGACGTCAGTTGCAGCCGGAGCGGCGGCAGCGGCATTGCGGTCCTCCTGCAGTGTTTTGAGGTCCGATCCTTCTTGCGCCGTCATCCCGTTAGCGTCGCGACGAATTGAAAACCGGCGGCACCGGGCCGCCGGTCTCTGCTCTTACGGACGCCGATCAGACATGGACGAAATCGTCGACATGGAACTGGTTGGAATGATTGAGCACGTCGTTCAGGTTGGCGGACTCGATCGTGGGATCGAAGTGTACGTCCCCACCTTTCGCATAGTTGTCGTTTCCGCCGTTTCCTCCGATGCCGGCTGCCGCGCTCTGATGCTGGTCTGCCGCGAGGAAGTTTGACTGGTAGGCCGTCGTATCAGCGCTCACATTGGATGTGTCATGGCCGCTCCAGTTGCTCTGGTCGCCATTCGACATGGCCGTTCCGCCATGAGCCTGGGCAAACGCCTGCGCAGACGCGTTCGCGCCCCCGGCTTGCCAATCGGCGGTCTGATGAACCTGATCGCCGGTGCTGACATGCACGTCGGCGCCGTCGGCCTTGTTGTACGGGTTGAAGTTGATGTGGGGGCTGTTGCTGATGTCGCCCGAATTGTATCCGTCTCCGCCGTTTCCGGCGCTGTTGCCACCCGTCGAAATGGCCTTGAGCGCGATCGTGTCGGATGGGAATGATGCCTTTGTCATGTCGGTCTCCCTGGGTTGGTTTGCACGCGGTGCGTCCCAATTTGGACGGTCGCGATCTTGGTTTTGCACACGGTGTCGGCCAAGCTACCAAAGCTGATGCCACCCGATCCGATGGAAGGTACGCCCAAAAGGCTGACGTCCTGGACAACTCCGACGCTATGCATGACCGAGCAAGTGCGCGTCCGCCAGCATGTGCATGACGAGATCGCCGCCAAGCGCGGCGTTGCCGTGGCCGCCATCGCCACCGATTCCAGCGATCTGGATCGCGCTCTGATCGAACTGGACGTTGTTGGTCTGGTGAGCGTCGGCTGTGGAATTGACGCCGGCGACCGCAATGTTGATCGGCGCGTAGATCGCGATGTTGAGGTCGACGAGACTGCCCGCGAAATGACCATCGCCGCCGGAACCAGCGCTGTTGCCACCGGTCGCAATGACGTCAGAGCCGATCAAGCCCAGGATCGAGGAGAGGGCGCCGGCGTCTCCACCGATCGCGGCATTGCCGCTTCCGCCGTTACCGCCGACGCCGGCCATCTGAAAGGCGGTCTGATCGAACGCCACATTGTTCGATTGATCCGCGTGGGCAGTGGAATTGTATCCCGCCACCGCAATGTTGATCGGGTCGTACAGCGCGAAGGACGTGTGAACGAGGCTGCCGTAGAAGTAACCGTCGCCGCCGTTGCCGGCGTGGTTGTCCCCGCTGATGATCGCATCGGAACCGATGCTGGCGTGGTTGGACGGCTGGCCAAGCTCGACGCTGGAGTGGGGCGCCGCGGTCTCTCCAGAGACAGACACGCCGCCGCCAATTGCGGCATTGCCGCTCCCGCCACCACCGCCAGCGCCGGCAACCTGCGTAGCGCCTTGATGGAATTGAACTGTGTTCGACTGGTGGGCGTCAGCGCTGCCATGTAAGCCTGCCACCGCAATGTTGACGGGATCAAAGACTGCGACAGGTGCATGGACGAGCGCCCCCGAGAAGTAGCCATTGCCGCCATCACCGGCGCTGTTGTCTCCCGTCGCGATCACGTCGGACCCGAACGATCCGAACGCGCCGCTTCCGCCCAATGCGGCATTCCCATTGCCGCCGTGGCCGCCGATCCCGGCTATCTGGGTCGCCGACTGATCGAAAAGCCCGATGTTCGTCTGGTGCGCGTTGGCTGCCGCGTCGGCGCCCGCCTGCGCCATATTGAGCGGCTCGAATGCCGCGTAGCTGCTGTCAAAGAGATTCCCGGCAAAATAGCCGTTGCCGCCATTGCCGGCGCCGTTATGTCCGGTATCGAAGAACGGCATGGAATCCGTGGGAGGCCACGACGGGACTGGCGCCCCGCGCCCGAACGGATCGCTTCGATTCATGTGAGAGTCGTCCGCTACATACCGAAGAACCATGGCCGCTGCCCTTGCCGAAATCGAACCGTGCCGACTGGACGGACGCCTCCCGAACTCAAGATGGACTGTCACCTCGGCAAGCCAAAAAGCCGAGTCGTCAATTTGGATTGGAGCGTCGAGGCGGTCGACGTAATATTGGCTACGCCCATTCGGGTGCGGCGGATCTTTGCCCGTTATGAATCTCCGGCGGTGGGGCTTCCCAGCCGCGGCATCCAGATTATTTCGGTGACCGGCGCCGGCATCATTTAACCGCCGCGGGACACGCTTTTCTCGCCGCTGCGCTCGGGCATTGAGCCGGAGGCGCTGAAACTCCGGACCAGCGGCTTGAGCAGCTGCGGCGACAGATAGATCGGGAACTGCGACATCGCGAAATACAGCCACGTCGCGCCCGGCAACACGCCGTCGGTGGCGGCCACCATCAGTCCCATATTGCGCTGGGAAACCATCAGGCCGAGCGCCAGCGCGCGCTCGCGGCCAGCGCGGCGAAAAATCAGCGTGGTGACACCGACCAGGGCGAAGAACACCGCAAAGGCAAGCAGCGTCAGCTCGATCGTCCTGACGGGATCGGCCCAAAAGCCGCCGACCACGTTGCCCATGACCGCGGCGACGAACACGAACAGGATCAGGATATTGAAGCCATCGATGGCGGCCTTGCGCCGCGCGATGGCGGCCGCGCCCACGCTCCCGCGGATCGCGGCCGCCACCAGCAGCGATCCCGCGAGGATCGCGACCAGCTTCAGCCCGAGCCCGAGCGGCGACAGCGTCAGCGCGGCGCCGAAGAAGACATAGGCGAACAGTGGTGCCGTGAACGGTACCAGCGCCGTGCTGGTGACCAGCGTGATCAGCGCCAGCGTCGAGTCCAGCCCCATCACGGCGGCCAGTGCCGGCGCCGCCATCATCGGCGAAGCCACCGCCTGCAGCATCAGCGCCAGGAACAGATCCGGCGAATGCGTATCGAGGCCGGCCGCAAGACAGCTTGCACCTGAAATCAGGGGTACGCCGAGCATGGTCCAGGCGGTGGCCGCGACGACGATGCCCGGCCGGCGCAGATGGTTGCGCAAGGCGCCGAGATCGACGCGCATGAAGGAGATGCAGAGCAAGAGAAAGATCGCTTCGGTGACGAACGGTTTTAACAGTTCGCCGACCGGCGGCACCGCGATGCCGATGAATACCAAAGCGGCGATCGCGCGGGTGCCCTGGCCGCCGAGCCAGGCCAGTGCTCGCACGGGAAAAGCGGCGGTACGTTCCAAAGGGGAGGGCATCTGGCTTTCGAATGGAATGGGCGGTGGGCGATAGCGTGTCGAGCAAGCCCGAGCTGTGCTTGGGAATGCGACCATGCGGCCGCCGCCGCATGGCACAAAGTAACGTCTGGTTACCGTATGTTTCCGGTTGGGGAGGACTCCTGGTTGAGTGATAGCTGCCCGCCGCCTGGTCGTGATATCGTTCGCGCTTTATGACCCGCATTCCCTGCACGGAGTTAAAATATGTTCAGACTGTAAAATATGTTCAGACTGTCCGAATGACGGCTGCGCGTCGCGCGATTTGCGTGACTAAATCGCTCATCGTACGACGTCTGACCCGAGGGAGGAGCCCGGTGCGTTAGTGGCGCACGCCGGGAGCTGTGCGGGGGGCGAGAAGAAATCCTCGTCCCTACCGCGACCATTTGAGGTTGGGCCGGCCGCTCGGCGCTTTTGCGTGTCTCTGACGAGGATAGATGGGAAGCCGAATTTAAATCAGTTCGGAAACGACGACGGGCGGTTCAAGATTTGGAGCCCAACATCCGGTGTCCGCCGCAAACATGCCGAAGGTGTTTCACCAAAGAGGTTTCGATAGGTGACCGAGAAGCGGCCGAGTTCCCAGAACCCGTGGTCGGTTGCAATCCGCGTAACGGTTGCCATCGAGTGGTCCGCGCGCAAGAGCGCTCGGCGGACAAGGTGCATTCTTCGCAACGATAGATAGCGGATCGGGCCCATTCCCAGATGCTGTTCGCAGCAAAAGCGGAGTGTTCGCTCCGCAACGCCAATGGCCGCACAAATTTCCGTCAAGTATAGCGGCCGGTCGGGGTTGGCTTCCAAAAACTCCTCGAAGCGCGTCATGATAGCATCGTGACGACGATCGCCCGGGGTCATTTCTGAAAGCCGGCCCTCGGTAAGGCATCTGACCATAAGGTGCATCAGCTCGTTTTCCAGGGCTCGGGCGACCTCGGGGAGTTCAAGAAGATCAGGGGTCGTTTGGGCCATCTGACCAACCATTTGATGCAGCTTTAACAAGCGCGACATCAAAGCATAGCTTGGCCGAATAAGTGGCTTAAGCGATGATCCGGAAAATTCCTGGCCCGTTATAGCCAGGCATGTTGCATAAAGATCATCGGGCGTCAGGGACATCGACCCCCAATCGCAGTGAGCCTCGGTTCGTCGGTGAACTAGTTCGGTGTCGTTGACGATAATGTCACCGACCGCCACGTCCAAGCCACGGTGCTGCATCGCCGGCTGGTTCGCTTTGGTTAGAAAGCCGATCGGCTTGCGGTCGGCGCTTATCGATCCAACGTAGACCCGCGGTAGGGCTTCATGGGCCCGTTGCATCCACAACCGGTCGAAACTCACTTGCGTCAATTCAGCATAAAAAACCCCCTTGGCCGTCGGAAGAACTTCCAGATCGGCGGCACGAATGGCCGATTGATAGGGAACGGGATCGGCAAATGTGAGAACCTGGCTTGAAGGCACTTCTCTTCTCCGCGCCTGCCGGCTGTCTGCCTCAGCTTACGAAGGGATCTAACCTATAAAACGCCTGGGAAGCGGCAATATGCAAAATCGGCAGAACTTGAAAAACCGTTTTAAATCTTTGGCACGAGTGTACCCATTACACGTGAAAGACATATGATCGTGGGCGGTATCCAGAAACCGGTCCGCCCGTGCCGGGCAGCGCCATCGCTATTCAATCTGCTCGATGCCGGCGCGTTTGATCACGCTCGCCCAGTATGGCGTTTCTTTTTCTGTCAAGTCGGCGAACTCGTCCGGGGTATCGCTTAGTGCCACTTGGCCAATGTCTATCGCTTTCTTCCGCACGTCCGGAGAGGTCATTATCTTCACGGCTTCTCCATAAAGCTTTTCGACAATAGCCGCGGGCGTCCCAACGGGGACAAACAGACCAAACCACACCATGACCTCAAAGCCCGGAAATCCGGCCTCTTCCATGGTCGGAATATCAGGTGCAAATGACGCGCGAGTGCGGGAGGTCACCGCAAGCGGCCTGAGTTTGCCTCCCTGGATCAAAGGCATCGTTGGAGCAGGACTAACGAATGCCATTGTGATCCGCTCGCTCACTAAATCGGTGAGTACCGCCGATGGCCCACGATACGGCACGCCCCGAATGTCGATGTGCGCCATCGACCTCAAGATTTCTGCGGATAGGTGAACGGTCGTCCCGGCGCCCTGGTGCCCATACGTAAGAGCGTTGGGCTGCCTCCGCGCCAAATCGACAAGCTGCTGTACCGATTTCGCGGGGACGCTATTGTTGACCACCAGCAAATTCGGATAGCCGAGAATAAGCGTAACGGGTTTCAGGTCCCTTACGGGATCATACGGTAGCTTCTTGTAAAGCGTCGGATTGATCGTGATGTTGGCTGCCGTCAATATCCCAATGGTGTAACCGTCAGGAGCAGCTTTAGCGATACGATCGGCAGCGATGTTGCCAGCCGCGCCAGTCACGTTCTCGAAGATGACCGGCTTGCCGAGTGCCATCGAAAGCCTGTCGGCAAAGATGCGAGGGATGACATCATTGCCGGGCGGAAAGCCGTAAACCAGGTGAATGGGTCGATCAGGGTAAGCAGATTGTGAGATACCTGGAGATATCCCCGTCACGATAATCGATGCAACAATCAAAAACCGAATTAGGTTCAATTTGATCTCCAAAAAGAAACATTGCCAGGAAGCACGTCCCCTTTTTCCGATCGATGCCCAGCCATCACCTGGAAATGCTTAATTCAAAAAAAGGTGCTGGTCGAATCGCTGACTTGGCAACAATCCCAATCCCAATCCCAATCCCAATCCCAATCGCAGTTGCCCAGCCAGCTCATGTCCGTTCGCTTCGGAATTTCGTCGCTATCGGGGCACAGCGGACTCTGGCAAGCCGTCCATCAGACAGATTTATGGCGGCGCCTTCGGCCAGACGTCGATTTCTATTGCCGCGACATTGGCTTGCTGCAGCAGTTTACCCATGGAAGCCGTGGATGCCGATAGGTCACGGGGCCGTCGGCTTCCTTCAGGCGATGGGCGTGTTCGTGGCCTTCGATCGCACCAAGGCGACGGCATCTTCGACATTGCATTGACAGGTACCTTGCATTAGTATGTACCCTGTTATATATCTTCTCTGATGTCAACGGCTGCCCGGGTGCGATGACCGAAGCGATCCAGATCCAGCTCAAGAAGGGCGCACTCGAATTATGCGTGCTGGCGCTGCTGGCACGGCGGGAAAGCTACGCCTATGAGATCGCGAGCACGCTGGCTGACCGCGTCGGCATGGGGGAAGGGACGATCTACCCGCTGATGCGGCGCATGCAGAATGACGGGCTGGTCGATACCCGCCTGGTGGAGTCGAACAGCGGCCCGCCGCGAAAATATTATCGCCTCACCTCGGTCGGCCGCGCGGCTTTCACAGCCCAGAAGCGCGAGTGGCGGGCGTTCATGGATTCGGTCAACCAGTTGCTGGGAGAAAGCTGATGAACCGCGACGCGTTCCTGTGCATCCTCAGCGATGGTCTCGAGGGGCTTCCGGCCCGCGAGGTCGACGACATCCTTGCCGACTACGTTGCCTATTTCGACGAAGCCCGCGCATCCGGGCGAAGCGAGGAGGAAGTGGCGGCAGCCCTCGGCGATCCCAGGCGGCTGGCGCGGGAATTGCGCGCCGAGAGCGGTTTGCGCCGCTGGGAAAATCACCGCAGCCTCGGCAATTCCGCAACCGTGTTGCTGGCGATTGGCGGACTGGCGGCGGTCGATATCCTGTTCCTGCTGCCGCTGTTGTTCGGCGTAATGCTCGCCATGTTCGTCATGGGGCTGGTGATCTTCGTCCTCGGGATCGTCGGCATCGGGTTGCTGCTCAGCCTCTTCAAGATCGTACACTTCACCTCGATCGCCGCGATGGTGCTGCGCGCCTCGGCGGGCATCGGGCTGATCGCCGGCAGCATGGGCCTGGTCGCGCTGCTCGCGCTCGCGCTCAACGGCGCGGTGAAGATGCTCGGCAACTACGCGCGGCTGCATTACCGGCTGCTGAAGCCGGAACAGCGGCATGCCGCCTGAGCTCTAGCCCCGAAATCGAACTCGGATATGCGGAGGAGGGACGAGGATGATCAACAGACTGCTGCTCGGCTTGATCGGCCTTACGCTCGTGTTGCCGATCGTTCCCGTTGCCGTGATTGCGTTCGACGCACCGGTCTCTCCGCCGCCGATGGTCTCCATGGCGGAATCTCCCAAGCCCATCGGGTCCCCGGAATTTCCCGCACCCCGGCAATTTCGCGCGCGCGACGGCGCCAGCCTGCAATATTACGCCTATCCCGCGGAGACGGACAAAGTCGCCGTCCTGGTCCACGGCTCGGCCGGTCCTGGAACCAGCATGCATGCGCTGGCGGAAAAGTTGCGCGCCGCCGGCGTGAGCGCTTATGTGCTTGACATCAGGGGCCATGGCGGCTCCGGCCGGCGTGGCGACATCGATTACATCGGGCAGATCGATGACGATCTCGCTGACTTTGTCGCCCTGCTCGGGCCGGCGCGGAGCGGCGGAGACCCGCACGCTGGTCGGCTTCTCCGCAGGCGCCGGATTCGTCATCCGCTTCGCGGGGGGCCCGTATGGCGCCCTGTTCGACCGCTACGTCTTTCTTTCCCCGATCCTGCCGGGCTCAGTGGCGTGGCGACCGAACGCCGGCGGCTGGGTCAACATCGCGCTGCCGCGCCTGATCACGATTGCGTATCTCGGCCGCGCGGGAGTCCACTGGTTCGACGGATTTCCGGTCATCAGCTACGCGGTGTCCCGCGATCCCTTGCGCGACACCACCGCCAGCTATTCCTACCGGCTGTCGATGAATTTTGGCGCCGGCCGCTCCTACGAAGCCTATTTGAAAAACCTTCGCCGGCCGGCCGCCATCCTGGTCGGCGATGCCGATGAGCAGGTGGTCGCGGACCAGCTCGCGCCATTGATGCAGCGCCTCGGTGTGGATATCCCGGTCACGATCGTGCCGGGCATGGGGCATGCCGACACGATCGCAAGGCCAGAAGCGCTGCAGGCCGTGGTTCGCGCGATCGGACGCGACCCTTAATAGTTTGGGGCCGGCAAACCTGCCGCCCCCAGTCTCGCCTGGCCTATCGCGTCGATCGACTAGTGCCGGTCGCCGCCGCCATCCCGATCGTGGTCATGACCCCGGTCGAAATCGAACATGTCGAACAGGTCGCCGATCGCCGGCATGTTGACGGGAACATAGGGATTTTCGTCTTCGGCGCGCGGATTGGGCAGGTTATCGCGGCTGCGCTCGCTGAGCTTGCCGAGATACCAGTTCCGTTCGACGAATTTCACGAACGACGAATGTTCGCCATAGACGTGGGTGATGTGACCGCCCCGCGAGAACGGCGAAACCGCGATCATCGGAATCCGCGGCCCGGTGCCGAAGAAATCGACGGGCTGGATGAAGCCGGAGTCATAGAATCCGCCGCCCTCGTCCACGGTGACGAAAATCGCCGTGCTTTCCCACTGCTCCTTGTTGCTCTGGGCAAGCTGGATGATGTTCTTGGTGAATTCCTCGAACAGGTCGAACTTCGACGATGCCGGATGGCCGTCCATGGCGCCGTCCGGCTTGGCGTAGGACACCGCCGGCAAGGTGCCGTTCTTGAGATCGTTGAAGAGATCGGTGACGTCACGCATATGGTCGGCGCGCATCGCCGGATAGTTCACCTGATATTCGAACGGGTTGCAGATGTTGCAATAGATCCCGTCAAGGGGAGCGCCGGTCCCGGAAACATTGTAGGCGCCGCCATAATACTTCCAGGGAATGTGCTTGGCGCTCAAGAGGTCGCCGATGCTGGTCATGGTGACCGGCGGAATGGAACCAGCCCCGCTCGGCGTGCCTTGCGGCGTCCAGGCCGGGTTGACGTTCACCGCGTTGTAATACGCGCCGGGATCGCATTTGGTCTGCACGGGGTAGGGCAGCTTGCCGAGGTAATCCAGGATCGGCTTGATGCCGTGCTGGGTCTGGTCCGAGCAATTGAACCACTGCTTGCGCACCGTGTACTGATTGAGTGTGTTGGGCAGCGGATCGGGGTTGTAGATGCTGCTGGCCGGCGGCGTCACGGCGTGGCCATTGCCGTCGCTGAAGAACACCTGATCGGCGAAGCCCAGCGGCACGCTGTCCGGCCCGGTCCCGCCCATCACCGGCTGATGATAATTGTCGCTCATGGTGTATTCGTCGGCGAGGAATTTCAGATAGGGCACGTCGTTCTTCTGCATGTTGAAGAACGCCATGGTCTGGCCGGTATCGTGTGGCGTGCCACCGGGCGCGGTCGAATAGGTCGTGGTGACGAAGGATTGCAGGTCGTGCAGGCAGCCGGTCGGATTGCCCCTGGAGACGTGCTCCTTGTCGATCGCGCAATCCATCTGCTGGTACATCTGGAAGAACTGATGGATGGTGTCGGCGGTATAGGCGTCATAGGGCATGGTCGGGCCGGTCAGCTGGAATGGCCCGGGCGGCAGGTTGTTGACGTTGGTGATGCGGGTGTCCGGACCTACGCTGACTGGCAAGCCTGTGCCACCGGTGCCGAACAGGAACTGGTCGGCCGCGGGCAGGCCCGGATCGCCGCCCGGGATGCTGAGAATAGGCAAACCTGTCGGGGCTTGAACGCCGCCGAGGTCGGGCGCGGGTAGCTTGGAATACAACGACTTATTAGCGGATCCGGCGCTGATGAAAAAACTTGCGCCATTCGGCGCCGACGTCACCTGAAACTGGTGCGCCCGGTCGAATTTTTCGTCAGGCGTGCCGTCCGCCTTGACGATGTGCTCGGACAAAAGGTTCAACACCCGTTCTTCGCGCGACTTCGGCACGTAGGTGGCGAAGAGGTGGTCAAAGCTGCGATTTTCGCCGACGATGATGATGACATGCTTGATCGGCGAGGCGGTCTTGATCTGATTATTCGCGTCCTCTGCGCGAACACCTGGCGAAAGTGCAAGGGTCGCAAGCGAAACGCCGAGCAGCCCAAACCTGCGCGCAAGCGCTGTTTTCAACATGGCTTTCTCCTGTTGGATTTTGGAAGTGACGACAACAGGAGCGTTCTTATGCGGCGACGATGACGGGCATTTACCGATTGCGTGACATATCCGGAAACATTCGCAGCGTGAGGCCGCCGCCGAGCATCAGACTGTATGTTCGCCTGGCGAAATTGGCGCGGTTTCAGATCGTCATTTCAGCGCCTTGAGCCAGAGGCCGATTTCACACGCCGCGACATTGGCCTGCTGCAGCAGCTTGCCCATGGTGAAGAAGCCGTGGAACTGGCCGGGAAAATGCCGGTACGTCACGGCGACGCCGGCTTCCTTCAGCCGATCGGCGTATTCGTCGCATTCGTCGCGCAGGGGATCGGCGCCCGCGGTCAGCACACAGGCCGGCGGCAGGCCGATCGGCGTCGCGGCGCGCGCGGGCGAGGCGCGCCAGTCCTGCACGTCGGCGGTGCCGTTGAGATAATGGTCGCGGAACCACTTTATGACGGTATGCGTGAGCAGGATGCTCGTCTCCGGCTCGCTGTGCGAGGGATGCGTCATGGCAAAATCGATCGCCGGATAGATCAGCACCTGGCCGGAGATCGCTGGCCCGTTGCCGTCGCGCGCGGCGATCGCCACCACGGCGGCGAGATTGCCGCCGGCGCTGTCGCCGCCGACCGTAAGACGCCCGGCATCGATGCCGAGCTCATTCGCATTTTCGGCGATCCACTTGGTCGCGGCGATGGCGTCGTCGACGGCGGCAGGGAATTTGTGCTCGGGCGCCAGGCGATAGTCGACGGAAATGACAATGAGCTCGCCTTCGTCGGCGAGTTTGCGGCACACCACGTCGTGGGAATCGAGATCGCCGATCACCCAGCCGCCGCCGTGAAAGAACACCAGGCACGGCGCGAGGCCGCCCGATAACCGCGGCGCTTGCGGGGTGTAGACCCGCGCCGGGATGGATCCGTGCGGCGCGGGGATCGAAAGCGGTTCGACCGATTTCAGTTCGGGCGGCTCGGGATTGGTGACGGGCCGGCCGGCCAGATAGAACTCGCGGGCTTCCTGCGGCGTCAGCGTTTCGTAAGGCGGGCGGCCGGCTTCCTGAAATGCCTTGAACACGGCGGCGGCATCGGGATCGAGGGTCACGGGCATGATGGGAAGACCTGTTTGTTGATACATTCTTGTCATTCGGGGCGCGCATTGGCGCGGACTTCGATGTGCAATTGCACATCGGAGAATCTCGCGCTGATAAGCTCTGGATTCCGGGTTCGACGCTTTCGCGTCGCCCCGGAATGACATTCCTTTAGCCAGCGGTCCTCGCGCCATCGACGGTGTAGGCGGAGCCCGAGACATAGCTGGAATCGTCGGAGGCGAGGAACGCCACGATAGAGGCGACCTCGGAGGGCTGTCCGAGCCGGCGCGCCGGGATCCGCTCCACGATCCTGTCGTTCGGGACCGGCGCGTTGCCGGGATTGCGGCCCTGGATGATCGAACTCAGCATCCGGCTGTCGATCAGGCCGGGGCAGACGCAGTTCACCCGCACGTCCGTGCCGGCGCATTCCAGCGCAGCACTCTTGGTGAGCCCGATCACGGCATGCTTGCTGGCGCTGTAGACCGCGATATCGGGCGAGCCGATCAGTCCCGCGATCGATGCGGTGTTGATGATGGAGCCCTTGTTCTGCTTCAGCATCACCGGCAGCACGTGCTTCAGCCCCAGGAACACGCCGACCACGTTGACGTCGATCACCTTGCGAAACGCTTCGAGCGGATATTGTGTGATCGGCCTGATGTCGCCCTCGACGCCGGCATTGTTGTAGAACACGTCGATGGCGCCGAATTTGTCCGTAGCCGCGCGGACATAGTCGGCGACCTCGTCCTCGCTGGTGACGTCGGCCGCAATCGGCAGCGCCTGCGCCGAGGCCGGCAAATCCCTGATCGCGGCTTGGAGGTCGGCTTCCCTGCGGTCGACGGCAACGATGCGCGCGCCGCGTTCGGCCAAGAGCCGAATGGTCGCGGT
Organism: Bradyrhizobium erythrophlei; assembly: GCF_900129505.1. Taxonomy (NCBI): domain Bacteria; kingdom Pseudomonadati; phylum Pseudomonadota; class Alphaproteobacteria; order Hyphomicrobiales; family Nitrobacteraceae; genus Bradyrhizobium; species Bradyrhizobium erythrophlei. The sequence goes on from NZ_LT670818.1 coordinate 6,354,383, forward strand.
TCCGATGACGCCGGCCGCGCCGGTGACGACGGCGACCTTGCCATCCAGACGAATTCGATCGGGCATGGGTTTCCTCTTGGCTCGTCCGGTTTGGTCCGGATTTTTTGGGATTCGGCGGGGGGCGCGCAAACCTTGATCGGCGCCGACTATTTCATCCCCGGCGAGGCCTGACCAGTGGTTCGGGGAGGCCAAAACCCGCCCTTTCCCCGCCGTATTCGCCGTGTTAACCGGGTGGCCTGGGAGCGGCGCATAAGCCTGTACTCTGTCGCGAGCCCGATTCGCCTGCTAAAGCCGCGAGATGTTTCGAACCATTACGCTAGCCGGTTTTGCGGTCCTTCTGGCCGCCACCTCGATCTCGCTTGCGCCACCGGCGCGCGCGCAGATTGGCAATATCTTTTCGGATCCGGCGCCGCGTCCGCCCGGGAATGTTCCCCGCGGCAACCAGCAGCAGCAGCAGGCGCCCGACGACGAAGAGGAAGTGCCGGAATTGCCGCAGGGAAGGGTGCTGCCCGCGCCCAACCGGCCGCTGCCGGGGCAGAACGTGCCGCCGCCCGGATCGGTGCAGTCGCAACCGCTGGCGCCGCCCCCCGGCACGTCAGTCGTTCCCCAGAACGTCCCGCCGGGCATCGCCGTGGCGCCGCCGCAGCCCAACCAGGGCGTCGCCGTCGCCCCTCCCGGCGCCAATCCGTTGCCGGGCCAGAAGCAGCCCAAGAGCGTGCCGCAGGCGCCGGCCACCCTGCAGCCGGGCGACGAGGTCGTCACCGAGCCGCCGGCGCAGAAGATCGTCAACAAGAAGGCGAGCTTTTCGGGGCTGGACAAGATTACCGGCCGCATCATCAATTTCGACGAGGATATCGGCGAGACCGTCCAGTTCGGCGCGTTGCGGGTGAAGACGGACGCCTGCTACACGCGCCCCGCCACCGAGGCCGCCAACACCGACGCGTTCGTCGAGGTCGACGAGATCACGCTGCAGGGCGAGGTGAAGCGGATTTTTTCGGGCTGGATGTTCGCGGCGAGTCCCGGCCTGCACGGCGTCGAGCATCCGATCTATGACATCTGGCTGACCGACTGCAAAATCCCCGACACCACCATCGTCACTGCGGCGCCGACCGAGCCGCCGAAGCCGGCATCGGCGCCGCCGCCGCCCGCGCAGAAGCGCGCCGCACCGAAGCAGGCCCCGCGTCCGCCGGCGCCGTTGCCGCAGCAACAGACCCAGCAGCAGCCGCCCCCGCCGCCGCAACCCCCGCCGCAGCAGCCCGGCGGCCTGTTCGGGATTTTCAGGTAGCCGAAGCCGCCAGAGCACCCCGCTTCGGCGCGGGATAGCCAGTGCGCCGGATTTGCCGCAGCCTGCGTTTGAGGAAGATCAACCCGGCGGCTTGCAAGACTGTCTTGGATGCCTGCTATCCTTTCAACCGATCCCGGACGTTTCCGGAAGAAGGCCGCCTGAGGCATCACGCAACGTTCCGAATCCTTTGCTGCACAATTCTGACGAACCCCTCGGGGTTATCTGGAGTTATGACAACAGCTCTAAATATGCCGCCTCGTTTTCTTACCAAGACATATTGAGCAAACGGTCGATTCATTAAATGGAGAGATGGCACGATCCATAGTCTGGCGAAGGAAATAATACTTATACCAGCCTTCAGAAGGGCTGACCGATGATGGCCCAGTCGCGGGCCGCGATCGAGGTGATGCGCCCGGTTTCGGCGAGAAGTTTTCGCCAGGCGTCTTGGCAGGCGTCGAGGATATCGGTGTAGGACGCGAACACGCGGTTGGCGAGATAGGTCTGTCGCAGATACTGCCAGATGTTCTCGGCTGCGTTGAGCTCCGGACAGGCGGGTGGCAGCGGCACGAGGGTGACATTGGCAGGTGGCTTTAGTTTGCGCGTCGTGTGCCATCCGGCCTTGTCGAGGATCAGCAGCGCATGCGCGCCGGGCGCGACGGCCTTGCCGATGGCGTCGAGATGCGCCTGCATGGCCTCGGTGTCGGCTTGCGGCATGATGAGGGCGACGCCGGTGTCGCGGCTCGCACAGACGGCGCCGAACACATAGGCGTTCTCGTAGCGCTGATCCTTGGGCTGCCGCGGCCGTGATCCCTTCTTGGCCCATTGGTAGACGAGGCTGTTCTTCTGGCCGACCCGCATCTCGTCCTGGAACCAGACCTCAATCGGCGTTTCCGGGGCGAGTTTGGTCACGATCGCCGCGACCTGCGTAGGAAAGTTTTTTTAAATGCCGCGATCGTCTCCGGATCCTGCACGGGATGGCGCGGCCGGGCGCTGATGTGCGAGAAGCCGAGCTTCTTGAGCGCGCGCCCCAGGCTCACCTCCGACAGATCGACACCGAAACGCTGTCCGAGAACACGCTTCAGGTCGACGCAGCGCCAGCGTACGACCCCATCCTTCTCCGGGTCGGGGCCGGTCTCGACGAGCTGCTTCAATGCATCTTTCTGCTCGTCGGAGAGCTTCGACGGCCGCCCGGTCGGCTTGATGTCGATCAGACCGTCAGGCCCGTACTGGTTGAAGCGGTGCGGCCAGTCCCGCAGCGTCTGCCGGTCCATGCCGCCGATCCGGGCCGCCTCGGTGCGGTTCATCCCGTCGCGAATCGCCGCCAGCGCCAGCAGCCGTCGCGCCTGCGCGGCATCCTTCACCTTCGCCGCGAGCCGACGCAGCTCATCCGCCTCGAAATCCTCCCGTAGACCGACCGCCGCGCCCATCGCCGACCTCCCGAATCAATCCAGTCGGTCATAAATGAATCACGCCGGCGCCAGCTTTTCAAAAAAGAGTCAGACCTTCCGAAGGCTGGTATTATATCCGAGATATCGTCGAACGAGGATTTCCAGACGCGGAAACATCCGAACAGTGTGTACTCTATCGAATCGCCCGTAATTCTGTATTTCCCAAGAAGAGGTCCGGCAAGCTGGCTGCTGCCCAAAACGATTACCAGCAAGGCGAGGATGGCAAGAATAACTTGGCCGGTCGTTGTCATTTTTGGAGCGCCGGAAACACGGTAGAGTTTATTGGATGCGTTGAGACTGACACTCCGCCGCCGCCGACGCGAGTAAAAAGCGAAAGTGGCTTTTATGATCGCTCCTGACCAAGATGCGCTGCACCGCGTCCGCAGTACGATGCTGTTCACTCGCGCGTGGCAACAATCCCCAGGGCCCGTTCGCCGCTGATGGGCGGATCGAACGGCAATCTGCAAAAATCCGCTTCGCCCATGATCGCGCGGTCGAGCAGGGCGGTGTAGCGGCGGCGCGGGATCTCGATCGCGCCAAAGCTGCGCAGATGCTCGGTGACATATTGCGTGTCCAGGAGTTCGAAACCGCCGGCGATCAGCCGCGCCACCAGATGGACCAGCGCCACTTTCGAGGCGTCGCGGACGCGATGAAACATGCTCTCGCCGAAGAAGGCGCGGCCGAGGCTGACGCCGTAGAGTCCGCCGGCAAGATCGTCGTCCTGCCAGACCTCGACGCTGTGGGCGTGGCCGAGTTCGTGCAGACCGACATAGAGATCCCGGATGCGCTTGTTGATCCAGGTGTCGTCGCGGCCCGTTTGCGGCGCGGCGCAGCCGGAGATCACCGCCTTGAACGCCTTGTTGATGGTGACGGTGAAGGCATCGGAACGCACGGTGCGCTTCAGCCGCGAGGAGACGCGAAAACTGTCGAGCGGTATCACGCCGCGCAATTCCGGCTCGACCCAGAACAGGGTCGGATCGTCGGCGCTCTCGGCCATCGGGAAGATGCCGCAGGCGTAAGCGCGCAGCAGGACTTCGGGCGTGATCTCGGAGGCGGCGGAGTCGCGTGACGTCATGGCCGGCAGAATAGCAGGGGGAGGGCCGCTCCGGCTAGCTCGCCGAGCTGCAGCCGGGTTGCGGCGCTGGCTTGCTGATCCGGCGGAACCGCAGCACGATCCGGGTGCCGGCATGGTCCGGATCGCGTTCGACGCTGGCCTCCAGCTTGGAGGCCATGGCGCTGACGATGCGCTGGCCCATCCCTGTCGAACGCGGATCGATCTTGACGTTGAGGCCGACGCCCTCGTCGGCAATCGACATCACGATATCGTCGCCCTGCGCGGTGAGGTCGACGTGAATAGGCCCCGCGCCGTCGGGATAGGCGTATTTGACGGCGTTCATTACGAGCTCATTGACGATGATGCCGATCGCGACCGCCCGGTCCGGATCGATCTCGACCGGCTCGGCCTTCAAGGTCAGCCGCGACATCCGGTTGCCCTCGGCGGAGCGCCGAAGATCCTCGAGCAGGGCATCGAGATACTGGTTGAGCAGCACGTTCTTAAGGTCGTGGGAGGTATAGAGCCGGCGGTGAACCTGCGCCACCGCGGCGACCCGCCCCATGGCGTTGGTGAGCGCCGCCTTGACGTCCTCCTGGGTGGTCGAATTGGCCTGCAGATGCAGCAGCGAGGCGATGATCTGGAGCGAGTTGCCGACGCGGTGGTTGACCTCGCGCAGCAGCACCTCGCGCTCGGCAGCGAGCGCGGCATAGCGGTCGCGCGAAGCGTGGACCTCGGCCTCCGCCTCGTCCCGCGCTCTTTGAATCTGCGCCTGGCGCAGCGCGCCCTCGACCGCGACCTGCAGCAGCGGGATGAAGTCGCCCTGCGCGTCCTTGACCAGATAATCGGCGGCGCCGGCCTTCAGCGCGGTGACAGCGATCGAGGAATCCTGCGCGGCCGTGACGAACACCACCGGCGGCGCATTGGGGATCGCCATGATCCGCTCCAGCGTTTCCAGCCCGTCGAGGCCGGGCATGAATTGATCGAGCGCGACGACGTCGATGCCGCCCTGCTGCAGGCGCTCCAGGCCCTCCGCGCCGTCCCGGGCATGCACCACCTTGAAGCCGAGCCGCATCAGGCCGCGGTCGACCAGCCGGGCGAGCCCCGCATCGTCGTCGATATACAGCAGAGTTGGGATCGGAGTTGTCATGTGGCGGCTGACGGAACCTGGATGACGGAGAAGAACAGGCCGAGCTGGCGAATGGCGTTGGCAAAACTCTCGTAGTTCACCGGCTTGGTGATGTAGACGTTGCAGCCGAGTTCATAGCAGCGCTTGATTTCCTGGGAATCGTCTGTGGTGGTGAGCACCACGACGGGGGCGCACTTCAGATATTTATTCTCCTTGACCCGCCGCAAGATGTCGATGCCGGTCATATCGGGCAGATTGAGGTCGAGCAGGATCAGAAGCGCCTTGCCCTTGTGATCGATCCCAGAGCCGTCGCTGCCGAACAGATAGCTCACGGCCGCCGTGCCGTTGGTGAACGGCAGGATGTCGTTGTTGACGCCGGACCGGCGGATGTTCCGCTCGATCAGCCTTGCGTGGCCCTCGTCGTCCTCGATCATGATGATGACAACTGGTTTGTTCATGTATCTCTATTCCGGTTACTGGCTGCCCATTGGATAGGCAGCGTGATCGTGAAGGTGCTGCCGTTGTTAAGCTCCGATTCTACCGACATGGTTCCACCGAGGCGACGCACCAGGGCGCGAACATGGGCCAGCCCGATGCCCTGTCCCGGCCTGTCCTGGGTACCAGCGCGACGAAACAGGTCGAAAATGCGCTGGTGGTCCTTGGGGTCGATGCCGCGTCCATTATCCGCGATCTCGAAGATTGCAAATCCCAGCTTGGTGCGGCCGCGGATCGTGATGTCGCCGGGCACGCCCGGCCTGAGGTACTTTAGCGCGTTGTCGATCAGATTGGAGAATATCTGTTCCAGCGCGAGGCGGTCGGAGACGATGTCGGGCAGCGGCTCGATGCGAATCTGGGCCTCGGCCTCGGCGGCCTGATGCGCCACCGTCGTGACGATGGCTTCGATCAGTTCGCGGGTATCAATCCGCACCGGCTCGAACTCGCGCCGGCCCTCGCGGGTGAGGTTGAGGATCGCCGATATCAGCCGGTCCATCTTGGCGATCGAGGATTTGATGAAGCCCAGAGCTTCGGAGAAATCCTGCGAGAGCTGCTTGTCTTCTGCCTCGAGCGCCGGCTCGGCGTCGCCCGTAAGCACCGGCACGGGGGCTGCGCCCGCAGCATGGCCGAGCGCGGCGATCCGCCTGAAGATGTCGGTGCGCAATTCATCGAGCTCGCTGGTGAAGCCCATGATGTTGACCAGCGGCGAGCGCAGATCGTGGCTCACGATATAGGCGAAGCGCTGGATCTCGTTATTGGCCTCGCGGAGGTCGGCGGTGCGCTCGTCGACGGTTGCCTCCAGATTGAGGTTATTGTCGCGCAACAGGGTCTCGGCCTCGTCGCGCGCGCGCGCCGAACGGCGCACCAGGAAGATCGAGATGGCGGCGAGCGCGATCACCAGCGCCGAGCCTGCGATGGTCACCAGCGAGGCCAAAGTCTGCGTTCTATCGGCGTTGGCGGTGCGCCGTGCGAACAGCCGCTCCTCTTCGGCGCGCATGGCTATCGCAACGTCGCGAATTGATCCGGAGGTGTCGCCCACGGCGGCCTCGCGCACCAGCGCCACCGCGCCGGCGGGCTGGCCCTGTTTGACGAATTCTAACTCTTTGGCGAACTGGCTGAGCCGGTCCTGGACGGCCGTCCGCAATTTGCCGACATTTTCGACCTGAACCGGATTGTCGCTGGTCAACTGCCCGAGCTTGTCGACGTCGGGAATGATGCCCGCCACCGCCGCGTGGTGGTCGCTCAAGAACTCCGGCCCGAGCGTCAGCAGGTAGCCGCGCGCGGCGCTTTCGGCCCGGCGAATTTCCAGGAGCACGGCGTTGATCTGGTTTTCCACCTCGATCGTGTGCACCACGAGGCCGTTGTCTTCGCGCGCCTGGTTGACCAGAACGACGGAGGTCGTGCTGATCGCGACCAGCACCAAAAATCCCGCTGCAAGCAGCAGGATTTGCCCAATGGCGCGCCGGCGCGCAGCGTCAGCCGTCACAACAATCTCGCGTCACGAGCTCACGGAATTCAAGCAGTCCCCCGGATGGGAAAGGCCCTCCCAACCGCCTAAACGCCGGTCCGGGCAATGGGTTCCAGCCCCCTGGGCTATTTTTCCGTGATTACGGCTTGGCCTCCGCCTGGCCGGCCAGATACTGCTCGAGCCAGTGGATATGGTAGTCGCCGTCGATGATGGCGGGCTCGCGGACCAGCGCCCGGAACAGCGGCAGCGTGGTCTCAATACCCTCCACCACCATCTCGTCGAGCGCCCGGCGCAGCCGCATCAGGCACTCCTGGCGGGTCTTGCCATGGACGATCAGCTTGCCGACCAGCGAATCATAGTAGGGCGGGATGACATAGCCCTGATAGACCGCCGAATCGATCCGCACGCCGAGTCCGCCAGGCGGGTGGTATTGCTGGATCTTGCCGGGCGAGGGCCGGAAGCTGACGGGGTTTTCGGCGTTGACGCGGCATTCGATGGAGTGGCCGTTGATGACGACCTCTTCCTGCGTCACCGGCAGGTCGCCGCCGGCGGCGATGCGGATCTGCTCCAGCACGAGGTCGATGTCGGTGATCATCTCGGTGACGGGATGCTCGACCTGGATGCGGGTGTTCATCTCGATGAAGTAGAATTCGCCGTCCTCGTAGAGGAATTCCACGGTGCCGACGCCGAGATATTTCATCTCCTGCATCGCCTTGGCGCAGGTCGCGCCGATCTTCTGGCGCGCCGCGGCATCGAGCGCGGGCGAGGGGCCTTCTTCCCAGACCTTCTGGTGCCGCCGCTGCAGCGAGCAGTCGCGCTCGCCGAGATGGATTGCGCCGCCGCGGCCGTCGCCGAGCACCTGGATCTCGATGTGGCGCGGCTTCTGCAGGTATTTTTCCAGATAGACCGAGGCGTCGCCGAAGGCCGACTTGGCTTCGTTGGAGGCGGTCGACAGCGCCAGCATCAGGTCCTCTTCGGTCTGCGCTACCTTCATGCCGCGTCCCCCGCCGCCCGAGGCCGCCTTGACCAATACCGGGAAGCCGATGGTCTTCGCGATCGCCATGGCGTCGTCGTCGGGGCCGACCGCGCCGTCCGAGCCCGGCACCACGGGTATGCCGAGCTTCCTGGCGGTCTTCTTGGCCTCGATCTTGTCGCCCATCAGGCGGATGTGTGCGGCCTTGGGTCCGATGAAATGCAGATTGTGCTCGGCGAGGATCTCGGCGAAGCGGGCGTTTTCCGACAGAAAGCCGTAGCCGGGATGCACCGCATCCGCGCCGGTGATCTCGCAGGCCGCCAATAGCGCGGGCACGTTGAGATAGCTGTCCTTCGACGGCGGCGGCCCGATGCAGACGCTCTCGTCGGCCAGGCGCACATGCATGGCGTCGGCGTCGGCGGTGGAATGCACCGCGACGGTGGCGATGCCGAGCTCCTTGCACGCGCGCAGCACGCGCAGGGCAATCTCGCCGCGATTGGCTATGAGAATCTTGTCGAACATGGCATCCCAAGTGGCGAGTAGCGAATGGCGAATGGCGGGAGCAGGATTATTCGCTATTCGCTACTCGCCATTCGCGCTCTTACTCAATAATCACCAGCGGCTCGCCGAATTCGACCGGCTGGCCGTCCTCGACGAGAATCTGCGTCACGGTGCCCGCGCGCGGTGACGGAATCTGGTTCATCGTCTTCATCGCTTCGATGATCAGCAGCGTCTGTCCGACCGTCACCTTGGTGCCGACTTCGATGAAAGGCTTGGCGCCGGGCTCCGACGCCCAATAGGCGGTGCCGACCATGGGCGAGGGCACCACGCCCGGGTGCTTGGCGAGGTCGGCCACGGCGGCAGGCGTTACGGCCGCTGCCGCCGGTCCGGCCGCGGCGGGCAGATAGCCCACAGGCACCGACGCCGCGATGCTGACGTTGCGCGCGACCCGCACCCGCAGGCCGGCACGCTCGATCTCGATCTCCGTGAGACTGGTTTCGTCCAGCAGCAAAGCGAGTTCGCGGATGAGCGCGCTGTCGTCGCTCCTGGCGTCGCTCTTTGGTTTTGCGGCTGTCTTGTCGTCAGGCTGGCGCGCCATGATCTGGATCCGGAACTTTCTTGACGGGGATTGGGGGCGGAGATGTCAGGCTTTTGCCTTGGCGCCGATCTTGGCGGCAAGACCAGAGATCGCGAGGCGGTAGCCGTCGATGCCGAAGCCGCACAGCGTCGCGAACGCGGCGCGCGCGGTGAAGGAATGGTGACGGAAACTCTCGCGGGCGTAAATGTTGCTGACGTGCACTTCGACGGTGGGAATCTTCACCGCCACCAGCGCGTCATGCAGCGCGATCGAGGTGTGCGAATAGCCGCCGGCATTGATGACGATCCCGGCGGCCCTCTTGGCATGGGCCTCGTGGATGAAATCGATCAGTTCGCCCTCGCGGTTGGACTGCCGGCAATCCGCCTTCAGCCCGAACTGCGCCGAGGTGTCGGCGCACAGCTTCTCGACATCGGCGAGCGTCGCATGGCCGTAGGTCTCGGGCTCACGGGTCCCCAGCAGATTGAGGTTCGGGCCGTTAAGCACGTAGATCGTCTCGGCAGGGCTCTTGTCGGCAAGGCTTTTGGCCATTCAAATCCCGGCAATGTGGGCTGTGGGTGGCCGGGGTTATAGGTAACAACCGGTCCAAGGGGAAGCCTTTAGGGCGTCCTGGGCCACCCTCAAATGCCTCATCCAATTCATAAAAACCTGTGCAGAACCTGCGGAAATCGCTGGTTAACCAAGGTTAAAAGCAGGCCGGGCCTGCCCCAGGCTCGTGGTCGCCGCCGATTTCCCGAACCGCTGCGCGAAACGAAAAGGAACGGGGCAGGCATTGTTGCCCGCCCCGAACTTGTCGCAGCGGCTGGATTTAGGCTTCCAGCACGGCCACGATCTCGAGCGTGCGGGGGTTCACCACGATGATCTGATCGCGGACCAGGAAGAATTCGTAACCGCGCCACTCCGGATAAACCGTCACGACTTCGGCCGGAAGCGGGTGGAACGATACGTCGCGTGGCACGCGGCCGCCGATCGAGATCGAGAAGTTGACGTTGTTGACGGGCGCGACGTGCTGGTCACGGATCACGGTGGTGATCTTGGTGCGCTGCTCGGTCGACAGCTTCGCGCCGGCGCCGGCCTGACCGGTGGTGGTCTGCGACCTGGTTTCGCTGCCCTTCGTTTCCGCATTCATCCTGCTGTTGCGGTCTTCGCGGCCCTCGGCCTTCATGTTGCCGCCGCGGTCCTCACGGCCTTCGGCCTTCATGTCCTTGGCGCGATCGTTATCCGAGCTCATGCTCTTCGACTTCTGCATGTCCTCGGCGCGATCGTTCTTGGTACCAGAAGGCGATTTCTGCTCGGACTGGGTGGCCTTCATGCCCGACGCAGACCTGGTCGCGTCAGGGGATTTCGATTCCGTGGATTCGTGGCTCATCTGGCCCGCGGAAGAACCGGCGGAAGACGGCCCCGACGACGGCGCGCTCTGCTGCATGGTGGAACCACCCGACGATCCCTCGCGGTTCATTCCGGTTCCCTGCGCATTGGCGAAGCCGGTGCCGGCGATCAGTGCCAGCGCGGCGACCGAAATCATAAAGCGATTACTCATTTGAATTTCTCCTCACGTGTTTGCATTGCCCACGCTGACAACGAAGTGAGTTGTGTCCCGTTCCGCACTATTGGCGGTTCCTTCACGTTTGTTTCTTGAACGCGTGATGAACGGGTTCGCCGCAGATGTGCGCAAACAAAAAGGCCGGCTGAAACAGCCGGCCTTCAATCTGAGAGTCTCAGCTGAGTTATAATCGCTCAGCAGGTCGCCTTGCCGCAGCGGGCGAGGCCGATCTTTTCCTTCAGGCCGTCGAGGCCGACCGCGCCGACCACGATCTGCTTGCCGATCACGTAGCTCGGCGTGCCGTTCATGCCCATCGCCTCGGCGAGCTTGAAGTTTTCCTCGATGGTGGCGCGCACTTCCGGGCTCGCCATGTCCTTCTCGATCCTGGCCGTGTCGAGGCCCGCGTCCTTGGCGGCCGCCATCGCGCGCGCCTTGTCGGCCGGACCACGGCCGCCGAGCAGCTTCTGGTGGAAATCGAGATATTTCTTGCCCGAGGGATCCTGCATGCGCACGGCGACCGCGACCTTGGCGGCCTCGACCGAACCTTCGCTGAGCACCGGGAATTCCTTCAGCACGACCTTGAGCTTGGGGTCGGTCTTCATGAGATCGAGCATGTCGGCCATGGCGCGTTTGCAGTAGCCGCAATTGTAGTCGAAGAACTCGACGAAGGTGACATCGCCGTCCTTGTTGCCGAGCACGACGCCGCGCGGGGAGTTGAAGATCGTCTCGGCGTTGGCGGTGACGCTGGCTTCATGCTTCTCGGCATCGGCGGCGGCCTGGCGCTTGTTGAGTTCGGCCATCGCCTCTTCCAGTACCTCCGGATGCGCTATCAGGTAATTCCGGACGATGGTCTCGATGTCGCCGCGCTGGGTATCGGAAAAACTCTGCGCGGAAGCGGCCACCGGCAAGGCGCCGAGGGCGAGCGCGAGCAGCGCGGGAACGAGCAAGCGGAACGAAGGCATTGGCAAAATCCTCTTTCGTGACAGCCGGCTTCGAAACCGAAAGCGGCCTGGTGTGTCTCTAGTTGCTCTTCTGGCCGGGCAGCGGCTTTGCTGCGACGATGTCGTCGGCCTTGACCCATCCGGGTGTGCCGACGGCGAAACGGGTCTTGGCGCGCGCGGCGAGTTCGCGCGCGGTCTTGTTGTCGCCGCGAAGGAAAGCGGCCTGCGCCGAGGCGAGGTCAGCCTCTGCGTAATCTCCCTTTCGGCCATAGGCCATGGCGAGCTGCATATACCCCAGCGGCGCCTCGGTCTCCCGTGCCACCGCCGCACGCAGAATCCCGATCGCTTCGTCAGTATAGGCTTTATTATCGGTGGCCACGAGCGCCTGCCCAAGTAACATCTCGATGAGCGGTGAGTGGTTCGAGAGCGCGACCGCCTTGCGCAGGGGAGCGACGGCCTCGCCGGGCTTGCCGCCTTCCAGGAGCGCCTGGCCGCGCAATTCATAGAAATAGGGATTGTTCGGCTGCAGCTGGATCAGCCCGTCGATCTGGGCAAGCGCGGTGCGCAGGTCGCCGTGCAAATAGGTCGAGATCGCGTGCGCGTAGCGCGCGGGCAGGCTGTCGTTCGACATCGGATAGCGCCGATAGACGGTGTCCTGGCGTTCCATGAAGGCCGAGATCTTGGCCCGCACCATGTCATGGCGCATTTGCTGGGCAGGATCGTCCTTCTTGTCCCAATAGGGACTCGAGCGCGCCAGTTCCTCGAGGCCCGCGACGCGGTCGGCAGGCATCGGGTGCGACTGCAAATAGGGGTCGGCGCCGTGGGCGGCGAACAGGCTGTCATTGGCAAAGCGCTTGAAGGTTTCGTACATGCCCTTGGGGGACTGCCCGGTCGCGGTCAGAAACTTCACCCCGGCGCGGTCGGCGTTTTCCTCCTGCGCGCGCACATAGGAGATCAGATTGCGCTGGATCATTGATTGCGGCCCGGCGATCGCAGCGGCCCCGGCATTGGCCATGCCGTTGCTGCTGCCGCTTCTCGCGCCCGCCACCATCGCACCGGCGCCGAGCAGCATGGCGATGATCATCTGGGTCTGGGCCTGCGCCATCTGCTCGCGCATCTTGGCGAGATGGCCGCCGGCCAAATGCCCGGTTTCATGCGCCAGCACCCCGATCAGCTGGTTGGGGGTCTCGGACTGCATGATGGCGCCGTAATTCACGAAGATACGGCGCCCGTCGGCGACGAAAGCGTTGAACGCACCGTCGTTGATGATCACCGCCTGGATGTTCTGTTTTTCCAGACCCGCGACGCGCAGGATCGGGCGGGTGTAGTCGCGCAGCAACTGCTCGGCCTCGGTGTCGCGGAGCACCGGCGGGGCTTTTTCCTGCTGCGCCAGCGCCGCGGACATCGGCGCGAAAGCCAGCGCCGCCGCGGTCACGATCGCGGTCAACTTGGAGCTTTTTTGGCGTGGCGCGAGGCTGAGCAACATGACGATCTTTAAAACGATTGGCGGCGGCCCGGATACGGGTTATGCCCTACCAAACCGTGGAATACGGCTAGTCTGGGGCACGGGGCTCATTAGCAGATATCGATGCTTGAAGCGACACTGGGAGACCGCGCAAGGAACCTGGTGACGGCGTCCGGGCGCAGCGATGTCCCGCCGTTCATGGTGATGGACGTGATGGCGGCCGCAGTCCGTATCGAGGCCGCCGGCGGCCATGTCATTCATATGGAGGTCGGCCAGCCCTGGGCTCCGGCACCGAAGGCGGCGATTGCAGCCGCCCATGCCGCACTGGATAGCGCGCGGATCGATTATACCTCCGCGCTCGGTATTGCCTCGCTGCGCGAGCGCATCGCCCGGCATTACCGCGAGACCTACGGCTGCGCGGTGGATTCGTCGCGAATCATTGTCGCCACTGGATCCTCGGGCGCGTTCATCCTGGCCTTTCTGGCCATGTTCGAGCCGGGCGACCGGGTTGCGGTCACCGTGCCCGGCTATCCGCCGTACCGTCACATTCTCACCGCGCTCGGCTGCGAACCGGTGTTGATCCAGACATCGAGCGAAAATCGCCATGCGCTGACCGGCGAAGCCTTGCTCGCGGCGCACCGCAAGACGCCGCTGAAGGGCGTGTTGGTCGGAAGTCCGGCCAATCCCACGGGCACGATGATGTCCCGGGAAGCGTTGAGCGGCCTGATCAACGCGGCGGAAAGCGCGGGCATCCGCTTCATATCCGATGAAATCTACCACGGTCTCGACTATGCGTTTGCCGCGGTGACGGCGGCCGAACTCTCGCCGCATGCGCTGGTGATCAACTCGTTCTCGAAATATTTTTGCATGACCGGCTGGCGGGTCGGCTGGATGGTGGTGCCGGAGCCATTGGTCCGCCCGATTGAGCGGCTGCAGCAGAATCTCGCGATTTCGGTGCCGACGCTGTCGCAGATCGCCGCGGAAGCGGCGTTCGAGGGAATTGGAGAGATGGAGGCCGTGAAGCACGGCTACCAGGAGAACCGCCGCATCCTGATCGATGGCCTGCCGCACGCCGGCCTCACCAAATTCCTGCCGGCCGACGGCGCGTTCTACCTTTACGCCGATGTCTCGGCGTTCACCTCCGACAGTTTCGAATTCGCCAAGCAGATGCTGGAACAGGCCCATGTCGCGGCAACCCCTGGCATCGACTTCGATCCCATTCATGGCCATCAGTTCATCCGCTTTTCCTACGCGCGTTCGGCCGAGGACATGCGGGAGGCGGTCGCGCGGATCGCGCGGTGGCTCGGTCGCCGCGGTTAAAATCGGCTGCGATCTTGACGCTCGTCATTGACTCCGCCGAACCAATTGATCTCAGCTGTGGGCGAGTAACGGCCATTTGCGCCAAAGCGGGGCCGATCCAAAAGCTTGCAGGGGAGTAACGTCATGTCGGCAACAATCGCAACCGCGGTATCAGCGCCCGCGGCAAAACCCTGGTACCGGGTGCTTTATGTTCAGGTGCTGATCGGGATCGTGCTCGGCGCCCTGGTCGGCTGGCTATGGCCCGGCCTGGCGACCGATGACTGGATCAAGGCGCTCGGCGACGGCTTCATCAAGCTGATCAAGATGGTGATCGCGCCGATCATCTTCTGTACCGTGGTATCAGGCATAGCGCATATCCAAGATGCCAAGAAAGTCGGTCGCATCGGCGTCAAGGCGCTGGTCTATTTCGAGGTCGTCTCAACCTTCGCGCTTGTCATCGGGCTCTTGGTTGGAAATCTGGCGCGTCCGGGCGCGGGCTTCGGTGGCTCGATGGCCAATGCGCAGGCGGTAGCCGGTTTTGCCAAGCAGGCCGAGGCCCAGAAGAGCGTCGATTTCTTCCTGCACATCATTCCCGATACCGTCGTCGGCGCCTTCGCTGCGGGCGAGATCCTGCAGGTTCTGTTGTTTTCAATTCTTTTCGGCTTTGCCGTGATGAGTCTTGGCGAACGCGGCAAAAACCTGCGCATATTTGTCGATGAGACGGCGCACGGGGTTTTCGGCGTCATCTCTATCATCATGAAGGCTGCGCCGATCGGCGCTTTCGGGGCCATGGCCTACACGATCGGCAAGTTCGGCACCGGCGCCATCCTGAATTTGATCGGTCTTATCGCGACGTTCTATCTCGCGGCCGGGCTTTTCGTGTTTGTGGTACTGGGCATCATCGCGCGCATGGTCGGCTTTTCGATCTTCAAGTTCCTTGCCTACATCAAGGACGAATTGCTGATCGTACTCGGTACCTCGTCGTCGGAAAGCGCGCTTCCGTCATTGATGGAGAAGCTGGAACGGCTCGGTTGTTCCAAGTCGGTCGTGGGTCTGGTGGTGCCGACCGGATATTCGTTCAATCTCGACGGCACGAATATCTACATGACGCTCGCTACCCTGTTTATCGCACAAGCGCTCGGTTTTGATCTCACGCTTGGTCAGCAGATCACGATCCTGGTGGTCGCGATGCTGACCTCGAAGGGAGCATCCGGCGTCACCGGCGCCGGCTTTATCACGCTCGCGGCGACGCTCGCCGTCGTCGACCCGCGCCTCGTGCCCGGCATGGCTATCGTTCTGGGCATCGACAAGTTCATGAGCGAATGTCGTGCTCTCACGAACCTTTGCGGCAACGGCGTTGCTTGCGTCGTGGTCTCGGCGTGGGAAGGTGAACTCGATCGCGAAAAGCTGCGCGCCCGTCTCGACAGGCAGATCGATCCGTCCGACATGGAGACCGCTGTTACGACGGACTAGCTTCGGGTGGAATCGATAACTCGGTGAAATCCGTCACGCCGCAGTGAAGGTCCGAACCTTGTTGAAACTAGAGAATTAGCCATCGCATCGTCGTCGTCGGGAGCGGAAAATGGCTCTCCTAAAACGAGAATTGTATCGTCAGTTGAGAGGCCCAGAGGTTACCCACGCGGATCGTTCGACGCTTGTCTTCGACACCGACAAGAAAAGTTTATATGTCGAGCGCGAGGTGACGCATTTGGAGGTGAAGATTGGAGGTACAGTCGAGTATCAGGCAGACACAATGGATATCTCGGATTACCTGAAGCAGGGCGGGCAAACCGCGGGCCATCGTGAGCTTTGGCGCTTGCTAAGAACAATCTTCGACGAGCGCGCCGATCCCGACGAGTGATCGAATAAGGTTGGGCATCCAAGGGTAGGTTTGCGTGGCAAGCCCTTGATGCAGATCAAGCGAGCTGCAACTTGATATGCTATAGAGCCACCGCGTCATTTTGTATGGGGAGTGCTGATCATGACCCATATTCTGTCTGTAGAATGGTTGCCCGCTTCAATTGCGCCAACTGACGACGACCTTGAAGTCTGTGTCATGGACTATGATGGTATCGTCCTCGCGCTACCGTATCCGTGCCACAAAAAGGGAGCCGAGTGGGTCGATGCTTCAAACAAGAAGCACATCGACATTCAGCCGACGCTTTGGCGCAAATGGGCTGAGAGCCGCTAGATCGAGAGCCCAAGCTTCCGTTCTCAGGTTTGCGTTTTCCGCTTGAAATGCGGGCTTCCAAGGGGGCACCAGCGGGATCGCCTTACGACCGCTGGCGCCCAAAACGATGGCGCTCCGGGTGCCCGCGACTTTTTTCGACGACGGACATTGAGGTCGCGACCTCGCCTCAACCCCGCTTGATCAGCCGGAAAGCCTCCTCGAGCAGATGCGGGGTATGCTTTCCCGGCGAAAACCGGCAGGCGCGGTCGAAGTAATCCTTCAGCGCCGGCCGGAACGAAGGATCGGCCACCTTGTCGATGATGATCGCGGCCCGCTGCTTCGGCGCCAGGCCGCGCAGGTCGGCAAGCCCGTGCTCGGTCACGATGATCTGCACGTCGTGTTCGGTATGATCGACATGGGTCACCATCGGCACGATGGCTGAAACGGCTCCAGCCTTGGCGGTCGAGGGCGTCATGAAGATCGAGAGATAGGCGTTGCGGGCGAAATCGCCGGAGCCGCCGATACCGTTCATGATGGAAGTGCCGCGGATATGGGTCGAGTTGATGTTGCCGTAGATATCGGCCTCGATCAGCCCGTTCATGGCGATCACCCCCAGCCGCCGGATTACCTCGGGATGGTTGGAGATTTCCTGCGTGCGCAGCACGATTCTGTTCCTGAGGCTGTCTAGTTCGCGGTTGAACAGGATCGCCGCCTCCGAACTGAGCGACAGCGCGGTAGCGGACGCGAGCGCCATCTTGCCCGAGCGGATCAGGTTCAGCATGCCGTCCTGCAGCACCTCGGTATAGGCGGTCAGCCCGGTGAACGGACCGTCTTCGAGTCCCGCCATCACGGCGTTGGCGACGTTGCCGACCCCGGACTGAATCGGCAGCAATTCGGCCGGCAGCCGGCCGCGGCGAACCTCGTGGCCGAGAAATTCGAGAATATGTCCGGCGATCGCCTTCGAGGTCGCATCGGGCGCGGAGAAGGTGGTGTTGCGATCCGGTGCATTGGTCTCGACCACCGCGATCACCTTGGCGGGGTCGCAGCGAAAATGGGTCTCGCCGATCCGGTCGCCGGGCCCAAGGATGGGGATTGGCTTGCGGTGCGGCGGCAGCCTGGTGCCGTAATAGATGTCGTGCATGCCCTGCAGCGCCGGGTTCATCCCCGAATTGACCTCGAGAATGATCTTGTCGGCCTGATCCAGCCAGGTCTTGTTGTTGCCGATGGACGTCGAGGGCACCAGGCTGCCGTCCGGCAGGATGGCGGTGACCTCGACCAGGGCGACATCCAGATGCCCGAGAAAACCGAACCAGACGAACTGCGCGACATGGCTGAGGTGGATGTCGATATATTCCATCGCGCCGGCATTGATGCGCTCGCGTGTAATCGGATCGGACTGGTAGGGCAGGCGCAGTTCGATGCCGTTGACCTTGGCCAGCGCACCGTCCAGTTCGGGCGCGGTCGAAGCACCGGTCCAGACGCCGATCCGGAAGGTTTCGCCGCGCGCGTGGGCGGCCTCGATCCGGCGCGCCAGCGCCAGCGGAACGGCCTTCGGATAACCCGATCCGGTAAAGCCGCTCATGCCCACATTCGCGCCATGCGGCACCAGCGCCGCGGCGTCCTCGGCCGACATGATCTTGGAGCGAAGTTCGGCCGACATGATCCGCGAACGATCGATCGTCATGAAAATCCTTGAGATGGACAAGAGATGGCTTCGCTCGCTTGACGAACTTGCGCATCCCTGGCCTCGCTGGCAAGGCGGCCGTTTGACGGATATCAACGCGGTTCGCGACGCTGTTGGGACGAGGCGTCAGCCCTCTGCCGGAGCGAGCGCGTCCCCGCGGTCGGCTTCCGGGCTTTCGCTTGGCGCCGATTCGCCGGCGGCCCGAAAGGCATAGACGTCCATTCGCAGGATCGAGTAGGTCGCACTTGCGTGCAGCCGTTCGGCGCGCGCTCTCTCTCCGCCGGCGCCCAGCACCGCGTATAACGGCAAAAGGTGCTCTTCGCTCGGATGGTTCTTGACCGCGAACGGCGCCTGTCGCCGGTAGTCGAGCAGATCCTCGGTTCGACCCGTGGTCAGTGCGGAATGGAACCAGTCGGCGAAAGCGTTGACCCAATCCGGGGCCGGATCGTTCGGCCCGTGGCCGCGAAATTCCGACAGGTCGTGCGTCAGGCTGCCGCTGCCGATGATCAGCACTCCCTCCTGGCGCAGCGGCGCCAGGGCGCGCCCCACGCGAAGATGGTGCAGGGGTCCGAGATGCGGCTGCACCGAAAGTTGCAAAACCGGAATGTCGGCCTGCGGATACATTAGCAGCAGCGGCACCCAGGCCCCGTGATCGAGGCCGCGGCTGCGGTCGATCCGGGAGTCGATACCGGATCCGCGCAGCAGGTCGGAGACTCCTGCGGCAACCGCCGGCGAGCCGGGGGCCGGATACTGCAGCTCGTAGAGCGCCCGTGGAAAACCGCCGAAATCGTGGATGGTGTCATTGCGATCGGCGGCGCTGATCGTCGGAACCTGTGTCTCCCAATGCGCCGAGATCACGAGGATCGCCTTGGGACGCGTCAGCATCCCGCCGAGCTCGCCCAGGAACGACCGCGCCGGCGTGTCGGTGAGTGGCAGGGTCGGTGCACCGTGCGACACGAACAGGCTTGGCAATGGCAAGGTCATGACGGTTCCTCGAGCGGCGCAGGGCAGGGATACCGGCCCCGTTGTGCTCAATGTGGGTGTGCGCCGGTGAGTTTACCGAGGGGATTATCGGCGCCGGAGAAGCGCAGCGCAAAAGCGCCGTCGCCGAGCAATGCCTGGACGATCAGCGCGATACTCCAGAACGCCGGATATTCCCAGCCGCCGTGGGGGTTGGTGAAGAAGAAGCCGGCCGCGCCGTGCACCGTGAAGATGGCGCCGAGCAGGATCGGCAGGACGACAATCGCTGCGATGCGGGTCCACAGCCCGAGGATCAGCGCGATGCCGCCAAGCACCTCGACGGCGATGGTGAGATAGGCCAGTGCGGGCGGCAGCCCGACGCTGTCGAAGAATTTCGCTGTGCCGGCCGGGGTGAAGACGAAGAACTTCAGGCCGGCATGCGCCAGAAAGAGAACTCCCAGGCTGAGGCGCAGCAGGAGCGTCGCGTAGGGGGCGGTTCGGGAATCAATCATGGCTGTCTCCAAGTTAGGTCGGCCCATATGATCTATTCCTGATGGGGTGATAACCTGGTAATATGGAATGATAGATCACCCTGACAGAGTGAAGTAATCCATGTTGGACCGGCTGACGGGCCTTGAGGTCTTCGCCCGGGTGGCCGGCGCCGGCAGCCTTTCCGCCGCCGCGCGGGCGCTCGGCATGTCGCAGACCATGGTCACCAAACACATCGCCGCGCTCGAGGGCCGGCTGGGCGTCAAGCTCTTCCACCGCACGACGCGGCGGCTTTCGATCACCGAGGCCGGGCGCAACTACCTGGAATCCTCCGCGCGCATCCTGGCGGAACTCGAAGCCGCCGATGCCGCGGTCGCGGCGGATCGGGTCGAGCCGAGGGGATTGCTGCGGCTCAATGCACCGGTCTCGTTCGGCACGCGGCAGATCGCGCCGCTGCTCGCGGAATTTGCGGCGCGCCATCCGCGCGTCACCGTCGAGCTTGGCCTCAACGACCGGCTGGTGGACCTCGTGGAGGAGGGCTGGGACCTCGCGATCCGCATCGGCAATCTCTCCAGTTCAAGCCTGATTGCGCGGCGAATTGCACCGTGCCGTATCGCGGTATGCGCGGCGCCGTCTTATCTCAAATCGCGCGGCACCCCGCGCACGGTGGCGAGCCTCGCGGATCATAATTGTCTGGGTTATACGCTGTCGCAACGGACTCCCATCGATCGATGGGTGTTCGGCGCCGGCGCCGATTTCAGCGTCCAGATCTCGGGTAATCTGCGCGCGAACAATGGCGATGCGCTGCGGGCGGCCGCGATCGCGGGACAGGGGATCATCCACCAGCCGACCTTCATCGTGGCGGACGATCTGCGCGCTGGCCGACTGGTTGCGCTCACTTTGGACCAGCCGAATGTCGAACTGGGCGGCATCTATGCCGTGTTCCTGCCGGATCGCCATCCGCCGGCGAGGGTGCGCGCGTTCATCGACTTCATCGCGGGCCGGTTTGCGCCGGAACCCCCGTGGGATCGTGAGCTTGCTTCGCCACGCGGACGCGGCCGTGCGACGGGATGAGATTTGCGCAACGGAGCAGGGGGCGTCACAGGCCCCACTCCGATCTTTGCGGCAAGAACCGCCCGGACTTGCCGGGCGGCCTTGTTCATTTCACGCGGGCGGCGACTATTCGCCCTCAGTGCCGATCGCATAGGCGGTTTCGCCGTGAACCGCGTCGTCACCCACTTTCAGGGTGGCCTCGTCCATGCGCAGCGGCACGATGAAGCCGATCACCTTGAGGATGATGAAGGTCGCGATCGCGTTGTAGACGATGATGAAGGCGGCGCCTTCCGCCTGCAGTACCAGCTGCTGGGCGTTGCCATAGAGCAACCCGGTGATGTTGACGCCGGGCGCTTCCTTGTCGGTGCCGATATACATCAGCATATCCGGATTGGCGAAGATACCGGTCAGCAGGCCGCCGGTGAGGCCCGCTACGCCGTGGGTCGAGAACACGCTGAGCGTATCGTCCACCTTCATCATGAAGCGGGTCTTCTGCAGCTTGTTCATGGCGAGCCAGGGAATGATGCCGGCGATGACGCCGATGCTGATCGCTCCCATGCCGTCGACATAGCCGGCGGCGGGCGTGATCGCGACCAGCCCCGCGATCATGCCGTTGACCGCACCCAGCACCGATGGTTTGCCGTAGGCGATCTTGTCCAACACGGTCCAGACCAGCAGCGCCACCGCGGTGCAGGTGTTGGTGTTGAGCACCGCCGCCCCGGCGTCGGCATTGGCGAAATAGGGATCGCCGCCGTTAAAACCGTTCCAGCCGAGCCACAGGATTCCGGCGCCGACCAGCGTCATCAGCAGGCTGTTGGGCGGGAAATGGTCGCGGTCCGCCTGTAGCCGCGGACCGATCACCCAGGCAGCGACGAAGCCCGATGTGCCGGCGGCAAGATGGATGACATAACCGCCCGAGAAATCCGCGACCCCCATGCCGGCGAGCCAGCCGCCACCCCACAGGCTGAACGCGCCGACCGTATAGACCAGCGTCATCCACACCGGGCAGAAGATCATCCACGCGGTGAAGTTCATGCGGCCGAGCACCGAACCGGCGAGGATGATGACGGTGATGGCGGCGAACACGAACTGGAAGAAGATCAGCGTCGCCATCGGGAAGGTCAGCGCCGGCATGCCGGCGGCGGCCGCCGGAACGCTTGCCTGACCGGTGATAAAGGCCGCCGATGTCGCAAGCCCCGGCGTGCCGAGGAACGGGAATAATTGCGGCCCGAACGCCATGTTGTAGTCGAAGAGAATCCAGACGACCAAGACGGAAGCAAACGCGTAGATCGCCATGAAGGCGGAGTTGATCGCCCATTTCTTCTTGACGATGCCGCCATAGAGAACCGTCAGTCCGGGAATACTTTGCAGACCGACGAAGGTTGCAGCTGCGAGCTGCCAGGCGTTATTTCCAGTGTCGAGCCATTGTGGTGATGGTACGAGTGCCATGAGCGTTCCCCAATTTTTGAACGAAGCTCAGTCCGTGCAACCGGCCGCACGGACCAGCACATAAAAAAACGCAAGGATTATACCATCTGTCGCAGGCGCACCTTGACGTTGAGTGATATGAGTTTTCCAGTGTGCGCCTTGCCGGACGCGCCGCTGAATTGATTAATAAATGTGCATTTGAACAACGGATAGGCAAACAAGCGCGAGGGGGCGATCGATGGTGCTGACCCGGCTGGCGGCGGCAATTGGCGTATCGGCGGTGGCGATGATGGCTGCCGCGCTCGGCGGCGCTGCGGCGCAGCACGGCGAAGCCGCCACGACCTGCACCAATGTCGCAAGCGGCACCAATTGGCAGATCAGGATCGACTACGACCGAGCTACCGTCGACTCCAATCCGGCCCGCATCAGCGACGCGCAGATTTCGTGGCGCGACGCCGGCGACGGCGGCAATTACACGCTTGACCGCAAATCCGGAAAATTGACCGTCATCCTCGCGTCGAGCACCGGCGGCTCTTTCTTCTATCACCGCTGCAAGCTGGAGAATTGAGGTCGCGCGGCTGTCGCGGAAATGGGAGCGGCGGCAATGGCTCAGCGGGTTTCCGGCGTCAAGGCAAGTGTCGGCTTCGTTTCGGAGACCGGGCCGCGCAAACGCAATGAAGATTTCGCCGGTGCCGTTTTCGGCTCCGAACTGCCCGAGCCGCGCCGCGACGTGGTGGCGGCGCTATCGGATGGCATCGGCAGCACCAAAGGCGGACGCGAGGCGGCCGAGATCGCGGTGCGCGGTTTCCTGGACGGATTTTGCGATTTGCCGGAGACGATGGAGGTGCGGCGCGCCGCCGCCATCGTGCTGAATGCGCTCAACGGCTGGATCTATTCGCAAGCGCATCGCGATCCCGAATTGTCGGGGATGGGATGCACTTTCACCGCGCTGGTGCTGCGCGGGCGCGTCGCGCATGTGCTGCATGTCGGCGACAGCCGCGCCTACCGGCTGAGCCGCGATCGCCTGACCTGCCTCACGTCGGACCATGTTCGCCAGGGCGGAAAAGGCGGCGGCCGGTCGAACGTCCTTACCCGCGCGCTGGGCGTCGAGACCGAACTGCGGCTGGACTACGGCACGCAGCCGGTGGCGCAGCACGATCGCTTCCTGCTTTGCAGCGATGGCGTGCACGGCTATCTCGCCGATGAGTTCATCGCCGGGATCATGCAGGAGCGCGTCTCCTCCGAGGATACCGCGCGAGCCCTGGTCGCGGCCGCGCTCGATGCCGGCAGCGCCGACAATTGCACCGCTCTGGTGCTCGACGTGGTTGGACTCGCAACCGCCGAGACGGCCGACATCGGCGCCAACATCGCGCAGCTGCCGCTGGTCCCGGTACCGCAGGGCGGCGAGACCATCGATGGCTTCGTGCTCAAGGTGCTGCTGTCCGACGGTCGCTACACCCGTCTATTCGGCGCGGAGGACGAGGTCGAGGGCGGCGAGGTGGCGTTGAAATTCCCCAAGCCGATGGTGGCCGGCGTGGACGCCTATCGCGCGGCTTTCATTCGCGAGGCGTGGGTGGGTGCGCGGGTGAACAGTCCCTGGCTCGGCCACGTCATCGAACTTCCGCCGGGACGGCAGAGCTGCCTCTACACGGTGATGCCGCTCTATCAGGGCGAGCTGCTGGAGACCCGGATCGCGCGCCGGCCCGCGCTCGGTCTGGAGGAAGGACGCCAGATTGCGATCAAGCTGGCGCGGGCGGCGGCGGCGCTGCACCGCGTGGGCATCGTGCATCGCGACATCAAGCCCGACAACGTCATCCTCGAAAGCGGGGGATCGCTCAAGCTGATCGATCTCGGCGTGGTGCGCGTCCCCGGCATGGAGGACGCCCCGCCCGAGGACATTCCGGGCACGCCCGCTTATATGGCGCCGGAAATGTTCGACGGTGAAGCCGGCAACGAGGCCACCGACATTTACGCGCTGGGCGTCACCATGTTCCGCGCCTTCACCGGCGAATTTCCTTATGGCAATCCGGACGCCACCAGCCGGCCGCGCCGGGACCGGCCGGCACACCTTTCCGCTTTGCGCCCGGACCTGCCGGCCTGGCTTCAAGCCGCGATTGGCCGCGCCATCGCCAGGGATCCCGCGGATCGTTTTCGCGACATGGCCGAGTTTGCCGTGGAGATCGAGGCGGGGCCGGCGCGCGCGCCGGTCGCGGTCCACAGGCCCCGGACGCTGTACGAACGCGAACCGCTTCGATTCTGGCAGGGCGTGGCCGCGCTGCTTGCGCTCGCGCTGCTGCTGTCGCTATGGCGGCGTTGACGGCATGATGCGCCGCAACAACGACTTGCTGCTCAATATGACCGGCTGCGGATTGTGTGCACGTTTAGTTGCCATTTGGTCCGGGCGGGCAGATGCTCTGGGCCGCGGGCACAATGGAGAGCAACATGAGCAAGGCCAGTCTCGACAATCGTCACCGCAACAAGGATGGCGAAATCAGCCACAAGCACGGAAACACCCTTGTGGGCACGTTGCGCAAGATTTACGGGCAGGGCTTCGCAGCCGGTTATCCCGAATCCGAGAAGTTGAGCGCAGTTCTGCTGCAGCTGAACGAGACCTCGCTGAGCCAGCTCCGTCGCGATCACGAGACCGGCCATCTCGAGCACAAGATCGCGCACGCCACGAAGTAGCGCGTGATCGAAATGGCGAGGACCCTGCTTTCGATAGAGGATTTGCAGGTACGTGCACTTGCCGAACTCCGGAAGCAGCCTGGCTGCGCAGGGGTTCGCGTGATCGCGATCAACCGCGTCGCGGACAAGCGGGCTGAAAACAACTGGTCGATGTGCGTGTTGTCGGCGGGCGCCGCCGATGCCAACACGGCAGCAGGCGCAGCGCTCCATGTCCAGCGCGCCTTGCGCCGCGACTACGATCTGACGGCGGATTAGGAACCCCGACGCGCCCGGCGATCAGTCATTGAGTGCGATCAGTCATTGAGATGGAAATGCCGCCGCTTCTCGCGCAGCACGCAATTGATGGCGCGATCGGCGGTTTTCTTGTCGGCTTTGCCGTACAGGGTTACCCGCACCGAAAAACTGCCGGGCGCATTGTCCCGGATGATCTGGATGCCGCCAATGGTCTCGCAGCCGGGCCACTGCCTAACGGCCTCGAGGCACTCCTTTCGGAGAGCGCCGTAGCTCAGTCCGAGCGTTGCCGACTTTACCAATGATGCGCCCCACAGCGGACATGGCCAAGCGTTATCAGCTCATTAGATTTGCACGTACGCACGCCGGTTCAATATTCGACATGCAAAAACCGCCCGGTTTGGCCGGGCGGTTCTTGCATTTTTTAAAACCGGAGAGGCCGGTCGTCTTATTCGCCGTTGCCGAAGCGCCGCGACCACCACCCGGCGCGTCGCGGCTGGGTCTCCGCGGCCGTCTCGGCGGCCGGCTGAGCCGGCGGCGGGACGGGGGCAGGGGCCGGCACCGGTTCGGCGGGCTGGCTGTGGCTGACGGACGCCGGCGCCGCCGGCTGCGCATCGACCAGGAAGCTGACCTTCTCGCGCACGGTGGAACGTCGCCGTGCCGCGGCCCTTTCGGCTTCCTGGGCGGTCTCCGCCTCGGTGGCCGTCGGGACCGGCTCCTGGTGGCCACGGTCCGCCGGCGGGTGCTCGGAAGAAGGTGCAATGGATTCGGATTCGGGCTGCATCACCGGCAGGGTTGGCTGATATGAACCGCCACCGTCGAAATCGGCCACGGCGCTCGAGGCTTCCGGCGGCGATGCCGGCCCGAGTTCGTCCGCGATCGATCCGGCGAGACCATCCTCGGGCCCGCCGCGCCGGCGGCGTCCACCACGGCGTCCGCGACGGCGGGGCCGCCGCTCGCCATTCGGCGCCTGATCGGTGCGGGCCTGGCCGGGCTGCTCGTCGGATTCCTCGTCGTCGGTTTCGCCGTCTTCGGCAATGACGTCGGGGACCGCAGCGGCTTCGAACGGGATGCGCGCGGCTTCATTGTCATCGCGGGCAGGTCCGCCCTCGCGCGGCTCGCCGGGACGGCCGCGCCGCCGTCGCCGCCGCTTGCGCCTCGGACCGCCATCGCCCGCCTCGGCTTCGCTGCCACCCTCGTCGCCGGAGGCAGCCTCGTCGGTCAGGCCTTCGGACTCGTCGGTTTCCACTTCCGATTCGGTTTCGATGTCGAACGGCTCTTCGTCGTCATAGGCTTCCTCGACCTGCGCCGGATAGGCCGCGACCTGCGCCGCCAGCAGCGCCTTGGCGGCTTCCAGCGTGTGAACCTGTTCGCCGCGATCGATGATGAACGACTGCTGGCCGCTGACGGTCGGATCGGCGATCACCGACAGCGTCACCTTGAAGCTGCTTTCGAGATCGCGCAGATGGCCGCGCTTGTGGTTGAGGACGTAGAGCGCCACGTCGGTCCGGGTGCGCACCACGAGATTGTGGGTGGCGCCCTTCATCAGGATCTCTTCGAGCCCGCGCAACAGCTGCAGCGCCACCGAGGATACCGAGCGCACATGGCCGCTGCCACCGCATTGCGGGCAGGGCTCGGTCGAGCTCTCCAGCACGCTGGCGCGGATGCGCTGGCGCGACATTTCCAGCAGGCCGAAATGCGAGATCCGTCCGACCTGGATCCGCGCGCGGTCCTGCCGCAGGCAGTCCGAAAGCTTGCGCTCGACCGAACGGTTGTTGCGCTTCTCGTCCATGTCGATGAAGTCGATGACGATCAGGCCTGCGAGGTCGCGCAGACGGAGCTGCCGCGCGACTTCCTCCGCCGCCTCGAGATTGGTCTTGAGCGCGGTATCCTCGATGTGATGTTCGCGGGTCGAGCGGCCGGAGTTGACGTCGATCGAGACCAGCGCCTCGGTCTGGTTGATCACGATGTAGCCGCCGGAACGCAATTGCACGGTCGGGGAGAACATGGCGTCGAGCTGGCTCTCCACGCCCATCCGCGAGAACAGCGGCTGGCCGTCGCGATACTGCTTCACCGCGCGCACGTTCGAGGGCATCAGCATCTTCATGAAATCGCGGGCTTCCTGATAGCCGGCTTCGCCGGCCACCAGGATCTCGTCGATTTCCTTGTTGTAGAGATCGCGCAGCGAACGCTTGATCAGCGAGCCTTCCTCGTAGACCAGCGTCGGCGCCTGCGACTTCAGGGTCATGTCGCGCACGGTTTCCCACATGCGGATCAGATATTCGAAGTCGCGCTTGATCTCGGGCTTGGTGCGGGACGCGCCGGCGGTACGCAGGATGATGCCCATGCCCTCGGGCACGTCGAGATCCTGCACCACTTCCTTCAGGCGCGAGCGGTCCTGGGCGGATGTGATCTTGCGGCTGATGCCGCCGCCGCGCGCGGTGTTGGGCATCAACACTGCGTAGCGGCCGGCCAGCGACAGGTAGGTGGTCAGCGCGGCGCCCTTGTTGCCGCGTTCTTCCTTGACCACCTGCACCAGCATCACCTGGCGGCGCTTGATGACTTCCTGGATCTTGTACTGACGGCGCGGGCGGAAGGCGCGGTCCGGCACTTCTTCCATGACGTCGTCGCCACCGACGGATTCGACGACTTCTTCCTCGGCCTCGTCGCCTTCGTCCTCATCGTCGTGGTTGTCGTCGCCATGCGGCGCTTCGGCGTGGTCCGCCGCAGCGGCTTGGCCGTCCGCGTGTTCGCCAGCCTGTTCGGCGCGGGCGTCGTCGGCATAAGCTGCGTTTTCGAGCGCGTGCGCTTCATGATGTTCATGATGCGCGTTTTCTTCTTCCTCTTCCTCGCGCGCTTCAGCCACGGACGCCTCGACGGCGGCCGTATCGGGCAGGGTCACCGCCGCCAGCGTCTCGCTCGGATGGGTTTCGGTGCCCTGGTCATCGGCGTGACCGTGCTCGTCGTGCGCATGCTCGTGATCATGATGGTCATGGTCGTGATGGTGATGGTGATCATCATGATGCTCGGCATCATCCTGATGTTCGGCGTCGGCATGGTGATGCTCGGCGTCGTGGACGTGACCGTTTTCGGCGTACGGGCTTTCGGCGTGCAAGCCCTGGTGTTCGTGACCTTCCTGGCCTTCATGCGGCTGGGCGGTCTGCGACGGCTCGCGGCTCGCGTTCTCGACGATCTCGCTCTGGATGCGCTCGCCACTGCCGCGGCGGCGCGAATTGCGGTGGCGCGGGCGGCGGCCCCGGCTGGAGCGGTTCTCGCTCTCCTCTTCGGCCTCGCGATGGGCGCGCTCGTCGGCCTCGATCAGCGCCTGACGGTCGGCGACCGGTATTTGATAATAGTCAGGATGGATTTCGCTGAAGGCGAGGAAGCCGTGGCGGTTGCCGCCATATTCGATGAAGGCCGCCTGCAGCGACGGCTCGACGCGCGTGACCTTGGCGAGGTAGATATTGCCGCGCAGTTGTTTGCGCTGGGCGGTCTCGAAATCAAATTCTTCGACGCGATTGCCGCGGACCACGACAACCCGGGTCTCTTCCGGGTGGGTAGCATCGATCAACATTTTGTTGGGCATTTTGGAGCTCATGACGGCGGCGGGCGCGTATCACGGTAAGCGCGTATCGCGCCGCCGGGTGACGCGACGGTCCACCTGATTCGGGGGTGAGGGGAAGGCCAAAACGCAACCCGGGGCGCCCGTCCGAACCGGATCCGTGCGGAGCAAGGCGACGCGCGGAGCTTTCGCTCCGCGTCGGCGCGGTTCTTCCGTGGATCCTGGTCGGCAACACAGTCTGGCGCATCAAGCGTCGGCCCGTCTAAACGTGGGCGGCAAAGCGCCGCCTTATTCTGTCGCTGAAAGCCCGGCGTGGCGCCAAAGCGCTCGCCGGCTGTTCGCATATCCAGCCGTTTCAGGCCCGGATAATCGGTTCTGCCGCATCTCGAAGCCGTCCCTGGAACAAGATGGTAACCTGGGACCGGACGCCGCTCGGGCTCGAAACCGCCGCTCCTTGTCAGCCGCGCGCTGCGCCGGCTTCGGAGGGATCGGAAAGACGCTGGAATTCTCAAATGCGAGAGTTCCGGCGCTGCACCGGGAGGCTGAACACGACACAACCGGGAGTTTTAGCCGTCAGCCCCCTGTACATACGTGGATTGGGTCCCACGTGCAAGGGAAGCCTCTTGCGGCGTCGCGGTGCGGCAACACTCTGCCCTATTCCGCAAAATTGCGTTAAGCTTCGATTAACCCTGTAGTTCTATTGCGGTAAGAGGCTGCTCGGAGGAACGGAATCGTTGGCGGGCCGCGTAAATCATGGTGTTTTGCTGGGGTGCACGTTATTGTGCGCCGCAGCATTGCTGTGTTCCGGCGGAACGATTCGCGTCGCCAAAGGGGCGTCGTCCAGCCCCATCGGAACGGCCGGTGTTCCGGTTGCCTCGGACGCCCGGCTGGCCGGTGACGCCAAACAGACCCGTTTCGTTCTCGATCTCGACAGGACCATTCAGTTCCGTGCCTTCGCGCTGGCCGATCCGTATCGGGTGGTTGTGGATATTCCCGAGGTCAGCTTTCGCCTCCCCGCCGGGGTCGGCGCCGCCGGGCGTGGGCTGATCAAGGCCTTCCGCTACGGCTTGGTCATGCCCGGCGGTTCGCGGATCGTGTTCGACCTGACCGGCCCGGCCCGGATCGCAAACTCCTACGTGCTGGATGCCGCCAACGGCCAGCCGCCGCGGCTGGTACTTGAGTTCGAAGAGGTCGATCGCACCACCTTCGTTCAATCGCTGGCGCCGGAAAGCCGTCCCGAACTGAAGCCCGCCATCGCGGATGCCGCCGCTTCCGTCGCTTCCGTCGCCGCACCGGTGGAAGCCGCCGCCCCGGCCAAGCCCATTGCCGGTGCGGATTCGCGGCCGGTGATCGTGATCGACGCCGGCCATGGCGGCCTCGACAACGGCACGCAGGCCTCGGGCGAAAGCGAGAAGAACCTCGTGCTCGGATTTGCGCTCGCGCTGCGCGACCGCATCGAAAAGAACGGCAAATACCGGGTCGTCATGACGCGCACCGACGATACCTTCATCCCGCTCGACGACCGCGTCAAAATCGCACGCAATCAGTCGGCATCGCTGTTTGTTTCGATCCATGCCGACGCGCTGCCGCGCGGCGAGGGCGATGCCCAGGGTGCAACCATCTATACGCTGTCCGACAAGGCCTCCGACGCCGAGGCTGAACGGCTGGCGGAGGCGGAAAACAGGGCCGACGCTATCGGCGGGGTCAATCTGACCGAAGAGCCGACCGACGTCGCCGACATCCTGATCGACCTGGCGCAGCGCGAAACCCGCACATTTTCAAACCGGTTCGCGCGTCTGTTGATGAGCGAGATGAAGAACACGGTGCGGATGCACAAGCATCCGCTGAAATCGGCCGGCTTTCGGGTGTTGAAGGCGCCCGATATTCCCTCGGTGCTGGTCGAGCTCGGCTATGTCTCCAACAAAGGCGACCTCGAGCATCTGGTGTCGGACAGCTGGAGGTCCCGCACCGTCGGATCGATGGCGCAGGCCATCGACGTTTTCCTGGCCAAGCGCGTCGCCAGGGCGGGAGCCACGAACTGATGGCCACCAACTGAAAAGGACATCAAGGGGCGTGGCGAAAAGCCCTAGTTTGGCCACAGCGACCGTCCTATAAAAAATCGTCGAGACGTTCCGGGAATCGTTCAAAAACCACTCCCGGACGAGATATCATGTGCTTCCCGGCGGAATGGTCGATCGTTCCACCGCAGATGCTGAAGAAATGCCGGTCGTCACGGCGCACGGGCTGAACGGATAGTCGACAATGCGCTTGCTGGTGCGGTTCTTGGGTTTCCTGTTCGCAGCCGGAACTGTCGTGTTCCTGGTGGGCGTCGCCGCTACCGCCGGGCTGATCTGGCATTTCTCCAAGGACTTGCCGGATTACTCGCAGCTTCAGGATTATGAGCCGCCGGTGATGACGCGTGTTCACGCGTCGGACGGCGCGCTGCTCGGGGAATATTCCAAGGAACGGCGGCTGTATTTGCCGATCCAGGCGGTTCCAAAGCTGGTGATCAACGCGTTCCTGGCGGCCGAGGACAAGAATTTCTACGAGCATGGCGGCATCGACTATTCCGGCATGGCGCGCGCGGCCGTGCTGTACGCGCAAAATTACGGCTCCAACCGCCGTCCGCAGGGCGCCTCCACCATCACCCAGCAGGTCGCCAAGAACTTCCTCCTGACCAACGAAGTGTCGTTCAGCCGCAAGATCAAGGAAGCCTTGCTGGCGATGCGGATCGAGCGCGCCTACTCGAAGGACAAGATTCTCGAGCTCTATCTCAATGAAATCTATCTGGGGCTGGGCGCTTACGGCGTCGCCGCCGCGTCGCTGGTCTATTTCGACAAATCCGTGAACGAACTCACCGTGGCGGAGGCGGCCTATCTCGCCGCGATGCCGAAGGCGCCGGGCGCGCTGCATCCCGTGCGCAACCACGACCGCGCCGTCGAGCGCCGCAACTATGTGATCGACCGCCTGCTCGAAAACGGCTGGATCAAGCAGGCTGATGCCGACAAGGCGCGCAAGGATCCGCTGATTGTCACCAGCCGCACCAACGGCGCTCACATTTTCGCCGGCGAATATTTTGCCGAGGAGGTCCGCCGCGACATCTTCGAGCGCTATGGCGAAAAGAAGCTGTACGAGGGCGGCCTGTCGGTGCACACCACGCTCGATCCGAAGATCCAGATAGAGGCGCGCAAGACCATGGTGGCGGGCCTCGTCACCTATGACGAGGCGCAGGGCTGGCGGGGCGCGCTCAGCAAGCTCGATATCACCGGCGACTGGGGCGTCAGGCTTGCCGACCTCAAATCGCTGTCGGATGTCGCGCCGTGGCGGATGGCGGTGGTGCTGGAAACCAGTGACCAGTCGGCCCGGATCGGTTTCCAGCCGGGCCGGGAACTGGGCGGTGCGGTCGCGAAGGAACGGCAAACCGGCATCGTCACGCTCGATGGCGTCAGATGGGCCAAGGCCGCATCGGGACCGGCGAAGGGCAAGACGCCGAACGCGGTGTCGCAGGTGCTTTCGCCGGGCGATATCATCTATGCCGATCCTTTGATCGGAAAAGACGGCAATCCGGTCGACGGCCAGTACCGGCTGCGGCAGTTGCCGGAAGTTTCCGGCGCGATGGTGGTGATGGATCCCTGGACCGGCCGCGTACTGGCGATGGTCGGCGGATTCTCGTTCGACCAGAGCCAGTTCAATCGCGCGACACAGGCCTATCGGCAGCCGGGCTCCTCGTTCAAGCCGATCGTCTACTCGTCGGCACTCGACAACGGCTATACGCCGTCGACGGTGGTCGTCGACGCGCCGATCGAGATCGACCAGGGACAGGGCGCCGGTGTCTGGCGTCCAGAGAATTATTCGGCCGGCAAATACCAGGGGCCGACGACGCTGCGTAACGCGCTGCGGCTGTCGCTCAATACCGTGACGGTGCGGCTGGCGCAGGACATCGGCATGCCGCTGATTGGCGAATACGCCAAGCGTTTCGGCGTCTATGACGAACTGCCGAATTATCTGTCCTATGCGCTCGGCGCCGGCGAAACCACGGTCATGCGGATGGTCACGGCCTATTCGATGTTCGACAATGGCGGCCGGCGCGTGAAGCCCACCTTGATCGACCGGATTCAGGACCGCTACGGCCACACCATCTTCAAGCACGATGCCCGCGAATGCCGCGGCTGCGACGCGCCCGGCGGTTGGAAGAACCAGCCCGAGCCGCAACTCGTCGACCGCCGCGAGCAGGTGCTGGATCCGATGACGGCCTACCAGATCACCTCGATGATGGAGGGCGTGGTGCAGGCCGGCACCGCGACGGTGGTGAAGGAAGTCGGCAAGCCGATCGCCGGCAAGACCGGCACCACCAACGATCAAAAGGACGCCTGGTTCGTCGGTTTCTCGCCGGACATCGTGGTCGGCATCTATATGGGCTACGACAAGCCGCGCAACCTCGGCAGAACCGCGACCGGCGGCCACCTGGCCGCGCCGATCGCCCGCGACTTCCTGAAACTCGCGCTCGCAGACAAGCCGGCGGTTCCGTTCAAGGTGCCCGCCGGCATCAAGCTGATCCGCGTCGACTCCAAGACCGGCATGCGCGCCGGCCCGGGCGACAGCGGCAGGACCATTCTGGAGGCCTTCAAGCCCGGCACCGCGCCGCCGGATAATTACTCGGTCATCGGCGTCGCCGATGCCGACGGCCGGTTGCAGCAGCCTTCGCCGGACGCAGATCGCAGCCTGTTCCGTCCCGGCACCGGCGGTCTCTATTAAAGTACAATCCGCACGATCGGAACCTCTGGCGCGTCGATAGCCGCGCGGAGGAGAGCGCCGGTCGCACCCAGGGTTAAACGGATATTCACTGATGCGCTTCCTCGTACGGTTCTTGGGTTTCCTTTTCGCCGCCGGAACCGTCGTGTTCCTGGTGGGCGTCGCCGCTACCGCCGGGCTGATCTGGCATTTCTCCAAGGACTTGCCCGATTACTCCCAGCTTCAGGATTATGAGCCGCCGGTGATGACGCGCGTCCATGCGGCGGACGGCGCGCTGCTCGGGGAATATTCCAAGGAACGGCGGCTGTATTTGCCGATCCAGGCGGTTCCCAAACTCGTCATCAACGCGTTCCTGGCGGCCGAGGACAAGAATTTCTACGAGCATGGCGGCATCGACTATTCCGGCATGGCGCGGGCCGCATTGCTCTATGCGCAAAATTTTGGCTCCAACCGCCGGCCGCAGGGCGCCTCGACCATCACCCAGCAGGTCGCCAAGAACTTCCTCCTGACCAACGAGGTATCCTTCACCCGCAAGATCAAGGAAGCCTTGCTGGCGATGCGGATCGAGCGCGCCTACTCCAAGGACAAGATCCTCGAACTCTATCTCAACGAAATCTATCTCGGCCTTGGCGCCTACGGCATCGCCGCCGCATCGCTGGTCTATTTCGACAAATCCGTGAATGAGCTCACCGTCGCGGAGGCGTCCTATCTCGCCTCGCTGCCGAAAGCGCCGGCGGCGCTGCATCCGGTCAAAAATCACGCCCGCGCCATCGAGCGCCGCAACTATGTGATCGATCGTCTGCTGGAGAATGGCTGGATCAAGCCGGCCGAGGCCGAGATTGCCCGCAAGGATCCGCTGATCGTCACCAACCGCACCAACGGCGCGCACATTTTCGCTGGCGAGTACTTCGCCGAGGAGGTCCGCCGCGACATCTTCGAGCGCTATGGCGAGAAGAAACTGTACGAAGGCGGTCTGTCGGTACGAACTACGCTGGATCCGAAGCTTCAGGTGATGGCGCGCAAGACCATGGCTGCCGGCCTGGTCAATTTCGACGAGGCGCAGGGCTGGCGAGGCGCGTCCAGCAAACTCGACATATCAGGCGATTGGGGCGTCAAGCTTGCCGACGTCAAATCGCTGTCGGATGTCGCGCCGTGGCGGATGGCGGTGGTGCTGGAAACCAGTGACCAGTCGGCCCGGATCGGTTTTCAGCCGGGCCGGGAGCTCGGCGGCGCGGTCGCGAAGGACCGTCAAACCGGCAACATCACGCTGGATGGGGTGAGATGGGCGAGGGCGGTATCGGGCCCGGCGCGGGGCAAGACCCCCACCACGGTTTCGCAGGTGCTTTCGCCGGGCGATATCATCTACGCCGACCCGTTGATCGGCAAGGACGGCAATGCGGTCGAGGGCCAGTACCGGCTGCGACAGTTGCCGGAGATTTCCGGCGCCATGGTTGCGATGGATCCGTTGACCGGCCGCGTGCTGGCGATGGTCGGCGGGTTCTCGTTCGACCAGAGTCAGTTCAATCGCGCGACGCAGGCCTATCGTCAGCCGGGCTCGACCATAAAGCCGATCGTCTATTCGGCCGCGATCGACAACGGCTATACGCCGTCGGCCATGGAGGCCGATGCTCCGATCGAGATCGATCAGGGACAGGGCGGCGGTGTCTGGCGTCCGGAAAACTTTTCGGTCGGCCATTATTTCGGACCGACGACGCTGCGGAATGCGCTGAAGCATTCCCTGAACACCGTGACGGTGCGGCTGGCGCAGGACATCGGCATGCCGCTGATCGGCGAATACGCCAAGCGCTTCGGCGTCTATGATGAATTGCCGAACTATCTGTCCTATGCGCTCGGCGCCGGCGAAACCACCGTGATGCGCATGGTGACGGCCTATTCGATGATCGCCAATGGCGGGCGTCGCGTGAAGGCGACCCTGATCGACCGCATCCAGGACCGTTATGGCCACACCATCTTCAAGCACGATGCCCGCGAATGTCGTGGCTGCGATGCCCCCGAGGGATGGAAGAACCAGCCCGAGCCGCAACTCGTCGACCGCAGGGAGCAGGTGCTGGACGTGATGACGGCCTACCAGATGACCTCGATGATGGAAGGCGTCGTCCAGGGCGGAACGGCGACGGTGATGCGCGAAGTGGGCAAGCCGATAGCCGGCAAGACCGGAACCTCCAACGAAGCAAAGGATCTCTGGTTCGTCGGCTTCTCGCCGGATCTCGTGGTCGGTCTCTATCTGGGCTATGACAAGCCTCGCAGTCTGGGCAGAACCGCGCAAGCAGGTCATACCGCCGCTCCCATTGCCCGGGATTTCATGAAGCTTGCGCTCGCCGACAAGCCGGCAATCCCGTTCAAGATTCCGGCCGGCATCAAGCTGATCCGGGTCGATTCCATGACCGGGATGCGTGCGGGCCCGGGCGCCAGCGGCAAGACCATCCTCGAAGCCTTCAAGCCCGGTACCGGGCCGCCAGACAACTACGCGGCGATCGGCGTCGCCGATACCGACGGCTTGCAGCCTTCTCCCGACGCGGACCGCAGCCTGTTCCGTCCCGGGACCGGCGGGCTCTATTGAAGGACGAGGGCATAAGCCGGTTCGCGCCAGGAAAACGCGCGAGCCGATTGCGCTTTGCGGCGTCCGCCGCTACATCCCCAGATCAATCAATTGGCGGCCCGAGGGCCGCAGATCAGAGAAACCATGCGCGCCGAAGTCGAACGTCTAGTCGAAGAGATCAAGCAGTCAGTCGGGCTGCTGAGGAGGCATCTTTGACGTCGATGCATCCACGGCACGTCTGGCCGAGCTGAACAAGCTCGCCGAAGACCCCAATCTCTGGAACGATCCCCAGAAGGCGCAAAAACTGATGCAGGAGCGGACCTCTCTGGAGGATTCGCTGCAGGGCATCGGCAAGGTCGAGCGCGAGCTCGAGGACAATGTCGGCATGATCGAACTCGGCGAAGCCGAGAACGATTCCGGCGTCGTCGCGGAAGCCGAGACCGCGCTGAAGAACCTCAAAAAGGAAGTCGCGCGCCGCGAGCTGGAGGCGTTGCTTTCGGGCGAAGCCGACCGCTTCGATTCCTATCTCGAGGTTCACGCCGGGGCCGGCGGCACCGAGAGCCAGGACTGGGCCGAGATGCTGCTGCGCATGTATACGCGCTGGGCCGAAAAGCACGGCTTCAAGGTCGAATATCTCGAGGAGACCCAGGGCGAGGAGGCCGGCATCAAGTCCGCCACCATCCAGATCTCGGGCCACAACGCCTATGGCTGGCTGAAGACCGAGGGCGGCGTGCACCGGCTGGTGCGGATATCGCCGTACGATTCGAACGCGCGCCGCCACACCTCGTTCTCCAGCGTCGCGGTGTTTCCGGTGGTCGACGACAGCATCAAGATCGACATCAAGGAGTCCGACGTGCGCACCGACACCATGCGCTCGGGCGGCGCCGGCGGCCAGCACGTCAACAAGACCGAATCCGCTGTGAGACTGACGCACATCCCGACCGGGGTCGCCGTGGTCTGCCAGGCCGGACGCTCGCAGCACAAGAACAAGGCGCAGGCCTGGGACATGTTGCGCGCGCGGCTCTACGAGATCGAACTGAAGAAGCGCGAGGCGCAGGCCGCCGCCGACCAGGCCGCCAAGACCGAAATCGGCTGGGGCCACCAGATCCGCTCCTACGTGCTGCAGCCCTATCAGATGGTGAAGGATCTGCGCACCGGCGTGCAGACCTCGGACACCTCGGGCGTGCTCGACGGCGACCTCGACGAATTCATGGCAGCGACTTTGGCGCAGCGTGCGTTCGGCACCTCGCCGGGCGCGGTCGAGGATGTGGATTAGCACATGCCGGCGCCAGAGACGGAGGACCGGATGAAGCGGGTCGCGTTTATCGGCCTCGGGCGCATGGGCCACGGCATGGCGGGTCGCTATCTCGATGCCGGGTTTGACGTCGCGGTGTGGAATCGGAGTAAGGCCAAAGCGGAGGATTTGATCGCCCGCGGCGCGCGCTGGGCGACCTCGCCGGAGGATGCCGCCATCGATGCCGATGCGGTCGTGACCATGGTTGCCGACGACGCGGCCTCGCGCGCGGTGTGGTTGACCAAGGACGGCGCCGCGGCGACCATGAAGGCCGGAAGCATCGCGATCGAGTGTTCCACTGTTTCCCATGAACACGCGCTTTATCTCGCCCGCGAGCTTCGCAGCCGGGGCCTGATCTATATCGATTGTCCGGTCACCGGACTGCCGGACGCGGCGGCGAGCGGAAAACTGACGCTGCTGGTCGGTGCCGAGCCCGCCGACCTCGAACGCGCGCGGCCCTTCCTGGTGCCGCTCTCGAGCACGATCCGGCATTTCGGCGCGATCGGCACCGGCACGGTCTACAAGCTCATCAACAATTTGATGGGCGCGATCCAGATCGCCGGCATCGCCGAGGGCC
Organism: Bradyrhizobium erythrophlei; assembly: GCF_900129505.1. Lineage (NCBI taxonomy): Bacteria > Pseudomonadati > Pseudomonadota > Alphaproteobacteria > Hyphomicrobiales > Nitrobacteraceae > Bradyrhizobium > Bradyrhizobium erythrophlei. Next base: position 6,392,021 of record NZ_LT670818.1, read on the forward strand.
TTGCGATCGCCGAGCAGGCGGGCCTCGACATGAAGCTGGTGCTGGAGGCGGTCGAGACCGGCGTCGCCGCCAGTCCGCAGGTGATCCGTCATTCCCGGCGGATGGCGGCGCGCGATTTCGCAGGCGCGACCTTCACGGCGGCGCTGCGCCACAAGGATGCCGCCTACGCGGTGGCGCTCGCGGAGAGCCTGTTGTCCGGCGCGCCGCTGATGGGACGCGCCGCGGTCGAGGCCTACGCGCGGGCCAAAGCCTATGCGCCCGATGACGACGAAGCAAAGATGATCGAGATCGTGTCGCGCCCGAAATAGACACGCGGAAATCGGGTGGCGGGACGCGCCGCTTCCGGTTAGGGGTGACCCCGATCTCGAACCCATGAGCCGACATTGAAACCCAGCGATCATCGGATTGACGGCCGGGATTGGGGGCTGCTCGGGATCCTGTCGGTGCTCTGGGGCGGCTCGTTCTTTTTCAACGGCGTTGCGCTGAAAGAGCTGCCGCCGCTGACGCTGGTGTTTCTTCGCGTGGCGCTCGCGGCGCTGATCCTGCTGCCGGTGCTGTGGGCCTATCGGATCGATTTCCCCCGCGGGTTCTCGGGCTGGCAACCGTTTTTCGGCATCGCGCTGCTCAACAATGTGCTGCCCTTCTCGCTGATCGTGATGGGACAGACCTATATCCCGAGTGGCCTCGCCTCGATCCTGAACGCGACGACGCCGCTGTTCACCGTGCTGGTGATGGCCGCCAGCGGCGACGAGAAGCTCCTGATGCGGTGCGTCGCCGGCGTGCTCGCCGGCCTTATCGGCGTGATCATCCTTCACGGGCAGGACCTCGACTTTGCCAACAGCCAGGGTGTCGGCATTCTGCTCTGCCTGGCTGCGGCCTTTTCTTACGGACTGTCCGCGCTCTATGCGCGCCGCAAATTATCGAATTCGCCGCCGCTGGCGGCGGCGACGTTCCAGCTGCTGGCATCGAGCCTGATGATGGCGATCGTGGCTGGCCTGGTCGAGCGTCCCTGGCAATTGTCGATGCCGGGCGCAACCACATGGCTGGCGATGGCCGGCCTTGCGGCTTTGTCGACCGCGCTCGCCTATATCGTGTTTCTTTCAGATCCTGAGACGGTCGGGCTCGAGCAACGTCATGCTGGTGACGCTGCTGATCCCGGTGACGGCCCTGCTGCTCGGTTATCTCGTGCTGGGCGAAAGCATTTCCAGGCGCGAGATCGTCGGTGCCGTCGTAATCGGCAGCGCGCTGCTCCTGATCGACGGCCGCATTCTCGATTTCGTTCGGCGCCCGCTCGCCGTTCGATAGCGTCCACCGCGGCGCAACCCGCGGAGCCGCCCCAGGTAGCGCCGTCGCCGGCGTTATTGTTCGTAGGTGCGCACGCCGGCGGCACCGGAGTCTGTCCGGATTATGCGCCCCTTCTTGCCATCGGCGGCCACGAAGACGTCCCAGTGCGCCGTGCCGCCCGGTTGACCATCGCCCTCCATCCTCGCTAAGCAGCAGACGACGGGATTGCAGCGGGAGTAGGCCGGTCACCGGCGGTCGCCGCGAAGCCTGCCGTCATGCATCAATCATCATTAGCGGCAAGCAACGCCGGCCGTTTCGTCAGGCGGAATAAGCCGATGCTTGCATGCGCGCGGCCGACTTGCGAAGCTCCCAAAAAAAATCAAGACCTCAAGGGGAGAGAACGATGCCGGCTCGTAAGCGACGCCTGATGGCGATGGCGGTGGTTGCCGCCGCTGCCGCTGCAATGACCGCCACCGCCGCGACCGCGCAAAAGAAATACGATCCGGGCGCCAGCGATACCGAGATCAAGATCGGCAATATCATGCCCTATAGCGGCCCCGCGTCATCGTATGCCGTGATCGGCAAGACGGAGGCTGCCTATTTCGACAAGATCAACGCCGAGGGCGGCATCAACGGCCGCAAGATCAAGTTCATCAGCTATGACGATGCCTATAGCCCGCCCAAGGCGATCGAACAGGCGCGCAAGTTGGTGGAAAGCGACGAGGTGTTGCTGATTTTCCAGCCGCTGGGAACGCCATCCAACGCGGCGATCCAGAAATACATGAATGCCAGGAAGGTGCCTCAGCTCTTCGTCGCCTCCGGCGCCACCAAATGGGGCGATCCGAAAAACTTTCCGTGGACCATGGGCTGGCAGCCCAACTACCAGAGTGAGGGGCGCATCTACGCCAGATACATCCTCGACCATTTTCCGAACGGCAAGATCGTGGTGTTCTGGCAGAACGACGACGCCGGCAAGGATCAGGTCAAGGGCTTGCGCGACGGTCTCGGCGACAAGGCTGCCATGATCATCGCCGACAAATCCTATGAGGTCAGCGATCCCTCGATCGATTCGCAGATCGTCGCGCTGCACGATTCGGGTGCCGACATCTTCTTCTCCTGGGCCGCGCCGAAGGGATCGGCGCAGGCGATCAGGAAAGTCGGCGAACTCGGCTGGAAGCCGAAATTCTTTCTCGCCAATACTGCGACCTCGGTGGCCGCGGTGCTGAAGCCGGCCGGGCTCGAATTCGCCAAGGATATTATTTCAACCGCCTATCTGAAGGATCCGACCGATCCTGCCTGGAAGGACGATCCGGGCGTCAAGACGTGGCAGACCTTTATGGACAAGTATTATCCCGACGGCGACAAATTGAACGCCAACAACGTCTACGGCTACGTGCTGGCGCAGAACATGGCGCAGGTGCTCAAGCAATGCGGCGACGATCTGACGCGCGAGAACGTCATGAAGCAGGCGGCCAACCTGAAGGATTTCTCGACCGACATGATGCTGCCGGGCATCAAGGCCAATACCAGCCCGAGCGATTTCTTTCCGATCGAGCAGATGCAGCTGATGCAGTTCGATGGCCAGGCCTGGCGGCTGTTCGGCGACGTCATCAACGGCGAGGTTGGACACTAGCGGGCGGGTACGGCCGTCTAGCCCGCGGCCAGCCGCACGCCGGCGCGTAGGAATTTCTGCGGATCGACCGCTTCGCCGTCGATCCTGGTTTCGTAATGCAGATGCGGTCCGGTCGATCTTCCGGTCGAGCCGACTTCGCCGATCACCTGGCCGATCTTGATGGGGTCGCCGACCTTGACGCCGATTTCGGACAGATGGCCGTAGCGGGTCGACAGGCCGTTGCCGTGACTGATCTCGATCATGCGGCCATAGCCGCCGCTCCATCCTGCCGACACCACTTTGCCGTTGGCGGTGGCGCGCACGGGATCGCCCATGGCGGCGCGGAAGTCGAGGCCGGTATGCATGGCCGGGCGGCCGAGGAACGGATCGCTGCGGATCCCGAATCCACTGGTGAATTCGACCTCGCCGATCACCGGCTTGCGATAGGGCACCAAAGCGAGCGTCCGGTTGAGATGCTCGACCTGGGCGCGGTTGATGTTGATTCGGTAAAGCTGGCGCTCGAAGGCGCCGGCATTGGCCGCAAGCTTGACCGGAACGAAGGGGCCGCCCATCGGCGCGCGCGGCGTCGCGGCTTCCAGTTGCGCCAAATCCAGGCCGAGATCGCTGAAGACGCCGCGCATCCGGCGCATCCGCGAATCCATGCCGTCTTCGACCGCGTTGAGTGCCGCCATCTGGCGGCTCTCGACCTTGTCGAGCGAGGTCTGCAGGCGAACCAGAACGTTATCCACACCCTGGACCTGGGCGAACTGGTTCGGTGGGATGGCAGGCGCGACCGGCGCGCGCGATTCCAGCCGCGCCTCGCGGTCCGGCGGCGCCACGAAGGTCACGGTATCTGAGATAGGCGACGGTTTCGGCGTGCCCGAAGGTGCCGGATCATTGGCCGCGGGGCCCCGCGCCGTTGGCTTGATCGATCCGGTTACGGCGACGTCGGGGATGGCGCCGAGCGCCGTGGCGCGCGATTCCAGCGCGGTCTGGCGCCGCATGATCTGGTCGAGTTTCTGGTCGAATTGTTCCTGGTCGAGCAACTGGCGGCTGGTGGTGCGGTCGACCTTGGTGCGCAACTCCGCGATGCGGTCCTCGTAGGCGTATTGCATCTCCGCCTGGCGGGCGATCAGCCGCGTCAAGACATCGTCGCGGAAAGCAAAATAGGTCGCGGTCGCTGCCGACCAGATGCCGAGCACGGTCACCGTGCCGACCACAATCCAGAACACCACCGGCCCGAACCGGACCTGTTTGCCAGCGTGCACCAGCGTATAGCCATCCTGCGCCGGCGCGACAGCAACGGTAGCCGCGGGAACCGCGGCATGGCCCGGCACGTGACGGCGGGCGGATGCCTTTCCGTGGTCATGGGAGTGGTGGTGAGGGTACTCGGAATAGTGACCGGAACGGTACGACATCAGCACTCCCGCGCCGGTCGGATATGAGTTCCGTACGGCCTGATCTGCGGAGGCGATTTGACCTTCTCATGGTTAATTTTTAGCGAATGGAACCCTTCAAATATTATGACCCTCGTGCCGCCGCGAGCACCTCGTCGGCATGGCCGTCGACCCTCACGTTACGCCAGACCTTGAGGATCCGGCCATCCCTGCCGACCAGAACCGTGGTTCGAAGAATACCCAGGAAGGTCCTGCCGTACATGGATTTTTCGCCCCAGACCCCGTACGCCTCCAGCATCTGATGCTGCTCATCCGATGCAAGAGGTGTGGCGAGTTCATGCTTGTCCCGGAACGCCTCCTGCGCCTTCGGCGGGTCGGCGGAGACGCCGAGGAGGGCGGTTTCGGCCTCGGCAAAGGCGGCCGACAAGCGGGTGAAGTCGATGGCCTCCTTGGTGCAGCCCGGGGTGTCCGCCCGTGGGTAGAAAAACAGCACAAGCTTCTTGCCGGCATAGTCGGACAGCGAGACGGTGCCGCCGCCATCGCGCGGCAAATGGAAGGCGGGCGCCTTGGCCCCCTCGACCAGACCGGATTTTCCGGCGGCCGGTGTAGCGATGGCTTGTGCCGGCGGCTTGCTCGCAGCCGGACTGGCGGCCTTGGCTTTGATTGGCGCCGCTTTCGCCGCCGCGAGAGCTCTCGGCGCGGGAGCTGTCTTTGGTGCAGGCGTATTTGCTGCGGAGATCTTGGGCGCAGGAGGCTTGGAGCCGGCGGATTTTAATGCTTTTAAGGGCGCCTTCTGCGATGCTGTCCGGGTCGCGTCGCCTGTTTTCTTTATTGCTTTCTTGGTCGATTCGCTCGCCTTGACCTGCCGGCTCTTGGTTCTCTGTGTTTTCGCCGATTTCGCCGATTGCGCGCGGGCGGCTTTCCCGGAGGCCGCCTTTTGCGGGGCCGCCTTGGGAGATTTCTTGCGCGTTTTCTTGGACATACGCCTTCCTTTCGTCGCTTTCGGCGGATCAATCATGGGCTATTACGGGTCTTGCCTTGGCGAACCGGAATCAGGTCGGCTGCTGGGCAAGTCTGATGGCCTCGGAATAGGGTTACAAGGAACTCGACGCAACACCCGTCCGCTCGTTGACCGCGCCGCTTGGGCCGGATGACGAGTAACAGTATTAATCGAGGATTGGCAGCGATGCCGGCACAAGAGCGCTCGTTGGGGATCGACGGGCGAGGCCTTGGCAGGGATCAATGTCACACTCAGTGCCAGCACCGAGAGGCAATGGCTAGCAATTCGTCGCCCCAAGGTTCCAGTCCGCGTGCTGACGTCCCGCCCTCGCAATGGGATGATGCCGGTTGGGATCAGGACCATGACGAGGCGGCGTGTCATCGCGCACGCCGGCTGCTGTCGCGATCGAATTCCGGTCTGCATCGGCTCGGTGATGTCCTCGCAGCGGTGCGACGCTGGCTCGCCGGCGAACGCTGGGTGAAGCGCCTCGCCGCCGTGATCGCGGCCTTGGTAGTGATCTTCGCAGGCTGCTTCGGCGCGCTTTGGTGGCGGCTCGGTGCCGGCCCGATCAACCTCGAAATGGCCACGCCATGGCTGGCGACGGCGATCGAGGAAAATATCGGCCACGGCAACACCGTCGAGGTGGGTGGCACGCAAATCGAGCGGGCGGGGCGGATTCGCATCGCGGTTCGCATCCGCGACATCATTGTCCGGGATCGCGACCACGCCATCGTGGCGAGCGCGCCGAAAGCCGAGGTGAGGCTGTCGGGCGCCGCGCTGCTGATGGGACGGCTTCGCGCCGAAAGCCTCAATCTGGTGGATGCCGTGCTTGCGGTGCGTATTACGCCGGATGGCAACGTGACCGTTTCCGCCGGCGACAACGCCAAGCCGCTGGCCACCGGCGTTGCCTCGAAAAAACAGGCTGGCCTTGCGCCGACCTTTCCGCGTCAGACGCCGGTCCCGCCGCCGGGCGCCGCCGCTCCCTCGTCACCCCAGGCGCAATCCGTTCCTGCCGCTCCCGCCGCGCCAGCTCCCGACAACGCGCAAAGCGGCCTGCTGGCCGGCCTCGATTGGCTCGACAGTTTGAGCCTGACCGGACTGGACGGGCAGAACCTCAACGAGATCGGCCTGAAGAACGGCAGCCTGATCATCGACGATCAGCAGCGCGGCAATAAGTGGAATTTCGAAAACATCTCCTTGAGTCTTCGCCGGCCGAGCACCGGCGGCGTCGCGTTGAGCCTCGGCGAGGAAGGCAGCCGCGCCTGGTCGCTTCGCGTTGCGGTGGGAGCGCCCGAGAACGGTGTGCGCTCGATCGACATTCGCGCCGACAAGCTCTCCACCAGCAATATCCTGCTGGCTCTGCGGATGAAGGACCTGACCTACAGCGCGGATTTGCCGCTCACCGGCGAGTTGAAGGGCGAACTCGGCCGCGACGGCCTGCCGACCTATTTCAGCGGCAAGCTTACCGCAGGCGCGGGCACCATCATCGATAGCGACACGCCCGATTATCCAATGGCGATTGATTCGGCGGAGGTCAGCGTCGAATGGGATTCCGGACGTCGGGTGCTGGTCGCGCCGTTCAAGATCATTTCCGGCGCCAACCGGATCACGCTGCTCGCCCATCTCGAGCCGCCCAATGACAGCGTTACCGATTGGCATCTCGGATTTTCCGGCGGCACCATTGTGCTCGCCGAAATCGACCCCGACCAACCACCGCTGATTTTCAACCGCATCGCGATCGGCATGCGCTTCGACACCGACAAGCGGCGCGTGCTCCTGACCCAGGCCGACATCAGCAACGGCGAGATCGGCATCGCCGGAACTGGCAGCATCGACTATTCCGGAGAGCCGCGCCTGACGCTCGGTTTCGCAGGCACGCCAATGTCGGCATCCGCGCTGAAGCGGATCTGGCCGACCCTGATCGTTCCGGAGGTGCGGCAATGGGTCATCGAGCGCATCGAACGCGGTTCGCTTCAGCGCATCGAGGTTGGCGTCAACTCGCCGGTCCGCAACCTTTCGCGGCGCGGGCCGCCGATCCCCGATGACGGGCTTGCCGTCAACATCGCCGCCAGCGGCGTCACCGTGCACCCCGTGGACGAAATGCCGTCGGTGCACGACGCGGATATGAAAGCGCATGTGACCGGCCGAACCGCGACCGTGACGATCGGACAGGGAGTGGCCGATACACCGGCGGGGCGTAAGCTCAACATTTCGGATTTCGTGTTCGAGGTGCCGGACATGGCGCCGAAGCCTTCGCCGGCCAAGATCAAATTCCGGGTTGACGGTCCGGTGCCGGCGGCGGCTGAAATTCTCGCCTCCGACCGTCTCAGCGATCTCTCCGGCACCCTGGTCGATCCCAATTCCAGCAAGGGCACCGTTTCGGCTGCCATCACGCTCGGTTTGCCGGTCAAGGGCGAACTGACCAAGGCCGACACCAATTATGCCGTGTCGGCCGATCTCAACGGATTTGCCGCCGACAGACTGGTGATGAATCAAAAGCTCGAAGCCAGCGCACTCAAGGTCGTCGCCAACAACGCGGGATATCAGGTCAAGGGCGACGTCAAGATCAACGGGCAGCCGGCCTCGCTAGACTACCGCAAGCTGGCCGAGGGCGATGCGGATATCAAGCTGCAGGCCACGCTCGATGACGCCAGCCGGGCCAAGCTTGGAATGGATCTCGGCCCCGCCGTCAGCGGCGCGCTGCCGGTCAAGCTGACCGGCAAGATCGGCTCCGACAGCCGCCTCGGCGTTGAAGCCGACCTCACTGCCTTGAAGCTCGACAACATCCTGCCGGGCTGGGTCAAATTGCCGGGCAAGACCAGCCGGGCCGTTTTCAACGTGGTGCAGAAGCCGCAATCGACCCGTTTCGAGGATATCGTCGTCGACGGCGGCGGGCTATCGATCAAGGGATCGCTCGAGGTCGACCAGAACGGTGACCTCCTCAACGCGAACTTCCCGACCTATTCGCCGTCCGAGGGCGACAAGACCACGCTGAAGGCCGAACGCGGTCCCGACGGCGTGGTGAAGGTGATGATGCGCGGCGATGTGTTCGACGGCCGCGGCTTCCTCAAGTCCGCCATTTCGGGCAAGGAAGGCGACACCAAGGGCAAGGCTAAGAGCGTCGATTTCGATGTCGACCTCAAACTGGGGGCGGTCGCCGGCTATTTTGGCGAGGCACTGCGCAGCGTCGACTGCAAGATGTCGAGACGCAACGGTGTCACCAAATCCTTCACACTGACCGGCAAGCTTGGACGCGATACGCCGCTCACGGCGGATTTACGCAGCCGCCCGCAGGGCAAGGACGTGATCTATCTCGAGACCAATGACGCCGGCGCCTTCTTCCGCTTCACCGACACCTATTCCAAGGCGATTGGCGGCCAGCTTCAACTGGCCATGGACCCTCCGTCAGTCGAACCCAGCACAAAAGAGGGACTGATCAGCGTCCGCGATTTCTCCGTCAAAGGTGAGGCTTCGCTCGACAGGGTGGCCGCGGGCGGCCAGACCGGCCTGCAGAACGGCGTTACCTTCTCGCGGCTGCGCGCGGAATTCACCCGGCAAAACGGCCAGCTCACGATCCGCGAGGGCGTCGTCAAGGGCCCGATGATCGGCGGGACCATCGAAGGCAGCATCGACTACCCCGGCAATCAGGTGCGCATGAGCGGCACCTTCGTGCCGATGTACGGGCTGAACAACATGTTCGGCCAGATTCCGATCGTCGGACTGTTTCTCGGCGGCGGCAGCAACGAGGGGTTGATCGGCGTAACCTACGAGATCGTCGGCACGCCCGGCCAGCCGGTGCTCCGGGTCAATCCGATTTCGGCAATGGCCCCCGGCGTGCTCAGGAAGATCTTTGAGTTCGGCACCGGCAAGCAGAGCACCCCGACCGAATTCCCGCCCACCACCAACAACTGATCTGCACGTCGTCGTTGAAGCCGTTGAAGATCGATTTTGCGCTATTTCCGATCGTTGGGCGAATCGACAACCACGCCTTCGCAAACGATGTCGCCCGCGATCAGCCTGAATTCGAGCCGGTCATATTCGCGGCGTGTCGCGCCCGGCTGCAACGGCAGCAATTCGGCGCTTCCCTGAATATTCAGCGCGCCCAGTCCGGCCCACATCTTTATTCCGGTCTCCGCCCAGCGTCGCCGGATCAGCCGTTCACGCGCGGACAGGCTACACGCCGGCGCAAGCGGAGCTTCCGCAGACATGGCGGACGCCATAACAGGCGGCTCGGATGCTTCGCTCGGATCCGGGGCTTCGTCGGCAATCGCATGGGCTTCGTCAGTGATCCCAGGGGTTTCCTCGGTTACCTCGGGGGCTTCGTCAACAATCTCACGGACGCCGTCAGTGACCCCAGCAGGGGCTTCGTCGGTAGCGTCGGGGGCCGCGTCAGCAACTCCAGGAATTTCGTCGGTGATCCCAGGGGCTTCGGCAGCAACCGCAGGGGCTTCGTCGATAATCTCGGGGATTTCACCTGCGACATCCGGGACATCGCCGACAAACTCGTTGACGAGCGGTTCGTCGCTCTTTCTTCTGCCTCGCAGCAATGTAGCAAACCGAACAAACGCCTTCCGCACCGGCGCAATGTTGCGCAGTACGGCTGCAAGCTTCGCTAGGAGCGGGAAGGGCCTCGACAGGTATTCAGCGTTCGACATTGCATGGACTCAAGGGACGCAACAAGCCGCCCATGGTTAAACATCGCGCTGATTCGGTCTACTGCAGCGATGCTGCCGTTTTCCTTGCATTCGCACCGGCCTGTGAGAATATCGCCCCGCATCGACCGCGGCAAGACGGTTGGGCGAGACAGGGAAGGGTCAAGAATGTTCACGGCGATGGCATGCGCCACTGTGGCGCTGGTTGTTTTGATCGAACGACGACGCCAGGGTTTCAGCGGCAGTCCGGTCAGCGCGGTAAGCACATCTCGCGAACGGTCGCGATTTGCTTACTACGTACCCCTTGCGATCCTGGTCGCGTTCGGCCTCGTCACGGATCGGATACCCTGGTAACCCATCCCGGCCCGAAGGCCCGTCGGCCTCCGATGCGATTCAACTAAATCAGACGACGGACTGGTCGTCTTGTTGGTGCATGACCGGCGGGCGGACACGGCGCTTGTCCCGACAACATGCCTCCTTAAGCCGCGCGCACGCCAGCCAGGAAGACGTTGACCTCGCCGGACAGCTGTTCGGCCTGCTTGGAGAGATTGGAGGCCGCGGTGAGGACGAGGCCGGCGGCGCCGCCGGTTTCGTTAGCCGCGGCACTGACCCCGCCGATATTCGTCGTCACATCCTGCGTCGCTTTTGCCGTCTGCGTGACGTTGCGCGCGATCTCCGCGGTCGCCGCGCCCTGTTCCTCGATCGCCGAACCAATCGCGGTCGCGATCACGCTGACTTCCTCGATCGTGGCGGTGATGCCCTGGATCGCCTCGACGGCTTCCTTGGTCGCGCTCTGGATCTGGCTGATGCGGGTGCCGATCTCCTTGGTGGCTTCGGCGGTCTGGCTTGCCAGGTCCTTGACCTCGGCGGCGACCACCGCGAAACCCCGGCCGGCCTCGCCGGCGCGCGCGGCTTCGATGGTGGCATTGAGCGCGAGCAGGTTGGTCTGTCCGGCGATATTCGAAATCAGCTCGGCCACATGCTCGATCTGCTGGGCGCCGTCGGCGAGCGCGCGCACGATGGTGTCGGTGCGGCGTGCGTTGTCGACCGCGCGGGTGGTGATATTGGCGGACTGCGCGACCTGACGGCTGATCTCGGAGATCGAGGAGGATAATTCCTCCGCGGCGGCGGCGACCGTCTGCACGCGGTCGGAGGCTTCCGTGGCTGCGGTCGAGACAATCGTCGCCTGCTGGTTGGTGCGCGCCGCCGTGCCGGTCATGGATTGCGCGGTGGATTCCAGTTCGGTCGATCCTGACGCCATCAGTCCGACCAGCCGGCCCACGGAAGCGTCAAAGCGGTTGGCGAGCGCGATCAGGGCTTCGCGCTTCTCGTTTTCGGCCTGCTGCTTGCTTGCGACCTGCTCGGATTCCAGTGTCCGCGCCGTCATGGCGGTCTGTCGCAGCATCTCCAGCGTTTCGGCCATGCGCCCGATCTCGTCGCCGCGTTCGGTCTCCTCGACGGCCTGGTCCAGCGATCCGCCGGCAATGCTTTGCATCCGGTTCTTCTGCCGGTCCAGCGCTCCCAGGATGTCACGGGCGATCAGCCACGACAGCAACGCCATCAGTGCCAGGACGGCGCCGCCGATTGCGCCAAGCCGCATCAGCAATGCATTCACGTCGGCATCAAGATCATCCACATAGAGCCCATAGCTCATGATGACGTTCCACGGCGCAAAGTGGCGGACAAAGACCATTTTCGGAACCGGGACAGTCTGGCCGGGGCGGGGGTACAGATAAGAGGTGGTTCCGCCGTCGGGGCTGCTGCGGGCGGCTTTGATTTGGGCGTCCGCGATCACCACGCCGTTGGAGTCGATGGCGCCGGTGATTTTGCCCTCGAGCTGGGGATTGGCGCCATTGAGCAGCAGCGAGGTGTCGGCGTTATAGACGACGGGATAGGCCTGGCCGTTGCCGAACGTCATCTTCCTCGCGCGCTGGCGAAACTGGGCCTGCGCCTCGGGGAGCGTCATCTTTCCGGCGGTGACCTCGTCCTGCAGTGTCTGGGCGAGGCCGAACAGCATATCGACCCCGGTGTGCAGTTGGGCGATGCGGTCCTCGCGCATGCGGCTCTGGCTCAGCGAAGCCGCCAGCGCGACGATCGCGCAAACCGCCAGCGCCGCCAGGATCACCATGCTCGCGAGCTTGGTACGGATCTTCAATCGGCTCAGCAGATTCATTTTTCGCCCCAGGATCTGTTTCCAAAGGGGATATCAGGTAGTCTTTTACCAAACATGAATGGGGGCTGCGGTTCGGGCCCAAGCGGTTGATGTCACGCGCCAACCGAGGCGACGGGCGTATCTAGCGCCGCAGCGCCGGCACCACCAAGAACGGGATCATGCCCAGCAGCACGCTCGCCAGCGAAAATGCGATCAGCGGATTATAGCTGTGGGCCCAGTCGTGGATCAGGCCGCCGCCCCAGGAACCGAAGGCCGATCCCAGCCCGCTGCCGAACGAAATGGCGCCGTAGATCGTGCCGATGTGTTTGCCGCGAAAGATCTTCATGGCGGTGGCGCTCAGAAGCGGACCGCGCGAGCCGATCATGCTGCCGAAACAGATGACAAAGCCCGACAGCAGCCAGAAGTTCGGATACCATTGCAGCAGCCACAGCATCACGATGCCGGCGATCGAGACGGCATAGCTGAACAGCACTGACGGCCTGCGGCCGATGATGCCGTCGAGCCAGGAGACGCCGAGCATGCCGAACAGCAGCACGATGCCGGAAAAGCCCCAGGCGGTCGCTGCCTGCAGCGGCGGGAAGCCGGCCTCGATCAGATAGGCCACGACCTGCGGCGAAATCGCGTACATGCCGATGGCGGTGAAGAAGAAGGTCGAGAACAGCGCCCAGAACGCGTGGTGGCGCATCGCGCTCAGAAGCGTCCAGCCTTCGTCGGCGACGTCGGCGGCGGCGCTCCTGGCCAGATGCGGCGCGCCGGTGGAGAACAGCCGCCACGGCAACAGCAACAGCGGCACCAGCAGGAGCAGCGAGGCGATGCCGAAAATCTGATAGGCGTCGCGCCATCCGAGATGCTCGATCAGGAGTTGCGACGCCGGCAGCAGGATCAGGACACCCGCGCCGGTGGCGGAATAGACCACGGCCATCGCGGTCGGCAGACGCGGCCCGAACCAGCGGCCGAGCAGGATCGAATTCGGAACATTGCCGATGAAGGCGATGCCGGTGCCGACGCAAAGCCCGAGGCTCACCTGGAACTGCCAGAGATGTTGCGAATGGGCGGCGACCAGGAACGCGCCGCCGAGCAGCAGCAGTCCGAGCGAATAGACCGATCGGGGTCCCGAGCGGTCGAACAGCCGGCCGATCAATGGCGCTGCGAGGCCGCCGGCAAGCGCGGTCAGCGAGTATACCGAGACCACCTCGGCGCGGTCCCAGCCGAAACTCTCCGAGATCGGCTTCAGGAATACGGTGAAACTCTCGCCGAGGCCGCGGCCAAACACCGACAGCGTGAAACACAGCGCCAGTACGTTGAGCGCCACGCGCGCCGGCTTTGCCGGCTTGGCGGCGATTTCCTCCACGGACGTCTTATCCATGCGTGCAAGGAGCGCGTTTCCGCGTCCACGAGCAAGCGTCAAAAGCGAATGCGGCTATGCAGGCTTGAGCAGGACGTGACGCTTCTTGCCAAGCGACAGCTTGATCACGCCTTCCGGTGTCAGATCGGCGGTCTTGAGGACCATCTTCTCGTCGGTCACGGCGACGTCGTTGGCGCGCAAACCTCCACCCTTGATCTGCCGCCGTGCCTCGCCGTTCGAGGCGACGAGGCCCGCTTTGACGAACGCCGCCAGCACGCCCAATCCGGCTTCGAGTTCGCCGCGCGGAATTTCCACGGAGGGAAGATTTTCTGCGACGGCGCCTTCCTCAAATGTTTGCCGGGCGGTCTCGGAGGCCGTGTTCGCGGCGTCGCGGCCGTGCAGCAGAGCGGTCGCCTCCGTCGCCAGCACCTTCTTGGCCTCGTTGATCTCGGAGCCTCCGAGTGCTGCCAGCCGCGCGATCTCGTCCATCGGCAGGATCGTGAACAGTTTTAGAAACTTGACCACGTCGGCGTCTTCGACGTTTCGCCAGTATTGCCAGAAATCGTAGGGACTGAACTGGTCGGCGTTGAGCCAGACCGCGCCCTTGGCGGTCTTGCCCATCTTGTCGCCCGAGGCCGTCGTCAACAGCGGCGTCGTCAGCGCGAACAGTTGCGGCGTCCCCATGCGGCGGCCGAGGTCGACGCCGTTGACGATGTTGCCCCACTGATCCGAGCCGCCCATCTGCAATCGGCAACCGACCCGGCGCGACAGCTCGACGAAGTCGTAGGCCTGGCAGACCATGTAGTTGAACTCGATGAAGCTCATCTCCTGCTCGCGTTCGAGGCGCAGGCGCACTGAGTCCATCGTCAACATGCGATTGACCGAAAAATGCCGGCCGATATCGCGCAGCATCTCGATCCAGTTCAGCCTGGTCAGCCATTCGGCATTGTCCAGCATGACCGCATCGCTGGTGCCGGAGCCGTAGCGCAGCACCTTGGCGAAGACGCCGCGAATGCTCGCCTTGTTGGCTTCGATCTCCGCGACCGAGCGCAGCGCGCGGGATTCGTCCTTGCCGGAGGGATCGCCGACCATGGTGGTGCCGCCGCCCATCAGCGTGATCGGCTTGTTGCCGCTCTGCTGCAGCCAGTGCAGCATCATCATCGTCAGGTAATTGCCGATGTGCAGCGAGGGCGCGGTGCAATCATAGCCGACATAGGCGATCGCCTCGCCCTTGGCAGCGAGCGCGTCGAGGCCTTCAAAATCGGAACATTGATGGATGAAGCCGCGTTCCTGCAGCACATTGAGAAAATCCGATTTAAAAGCAGTCATTTGTGTGCGACTCTGATCATTCTAATTTCAGGGTATTTTCGGGGTTTTGCGGAACCCTGAGGATACAGGCTGCCGCTGGGACGCGCGCTGTGGCATTATAAGAAGTGCTTGTTTGACGCAAGCAGGGCGTCAGGGCAGCAGGAAGCTTGCGAAGGCACCATGGCGACAATGTTGACGGCAATCGGTCTGATGAGCGGCACCTCGCTCGACGGGGTCGACGTCGCCTTGATCGAGACCGACGGCAGGCGGGTCAAGGCGTTCGGACCGTCCGGCTACCGGCCTTATACCGACAGGGAACGCAGCCTGTTGCGCGAGGCCCTGACGGAGGCCGTCAACCTGAGCCAGCGCGACGCGCGGCCGGGGGTCCTGCGCGAGGCCGAGCGCGCGGTCACGGTTGCCCATGCCGAAGCCATTGCCGCCTTTACCGCGCAGAACCGGATCGACTCCGGGGATATCGATATTGTCGGCTTTCACGGCCAGACCGTGCTGCACCGCCCGCAGCAGAAAATGACGGTACAGATCGGCGACGCCGCGGCGCTCGCCAAGGCGATCCATATCCCGGTCATGCATGATTTCCGCGCCGCCGACGTCGCCGCCGGTGGGCAGGGCGCCCCCTTCGTGCCGGTCTATCACCGGGCGCTCGCCCAATCGCTCGATCGCGAGGGCCCGATGGTCGTGGTCAATATCGGCGGCGTCTCCAACATTACCTATATCGACGGCGCCGACACTCTGATCGCCTGCGATACCGGCCCCGGCAACGCCCTGCTCGACGACTTCATGCTCCGCACCATGAGCCAGCCGTTCGATTGCGAGGGCCGCACCGCCGCGCAAGGTGCGGTGGACGTGGCATGGGTCGTTCGCGCCATGGAGCACGGGTTTTTCGCGCTGCCGCCGCCGAAGTCGCTCGACCGCAACGATTTTGCCTCGCTGAAGCTGCCGCCGATGTCTCCGGCCGACGGCGCGGCGACGCTGACCGCCTTCACCGCCGAAGCCATCGCCCGGATCGCGCCGTTATTGCCGAAGGAGCCGCTGAGCTGGATCGTGGCCGGCGGCGGCGCCCGCAACCTCACCTTGCTGCGGATGCTGCGGGAGCGGCTGGCCCCCGCCACCGTCGAGGCGGCCGAAGCGCTCGGCTGGTCGGCCGACGCCATCGAGGCGCAGGCCTTTGGGTTTCTGGCCGCGCGCGGCCTGAAAGGCCTGCCCCTGAGCTATCCCGCCACGACAGGGGTGCCGATCCCGATGACCGGCGGGGTGATCGCAAGGCCGTGATCAATTGCCGTTGATGCCGGTACCACGCGCTTGACGGATTCATGCAGATGCATTTAATTAAATGCATCTGCATGAACAGCGAGATCCACCATGGCCGCGCCGTTAAAACTGATCAGCCATAAGCTCTGTCCCTATGTGCAGCGCGCGGTGATCGCGCTGACCGAGAAGGGCGTGGCCTTCGAGCGGGTCGATATCGATCTTGCCAACAAGCCGGACTGGTTTTTGGCGATTTCGCCGCTCGGCAAGACGCCGGTGCTTCAGGTCGGCGATATCCCGATCTTCGAGTCCGCGGTGATCCTGGAATATCTGGAAGAGACCCAGCCAAACCCCTTGCATCCGGCCGATCCGCTGCGCCGCGCGGAGCATCGCGGCTGGATCGAATTCGGCTCGACGGTACTCGCGGATATCGCGGGCTTCTACGCGGCACCTGACGAAGCGACATTCACCGCCAAGACGTCGCAACTCGAGCAGCGCTTTGCGCGACTGGAGGCGCGTGTCGCCGCCGCGCCGTGGTTCGACGGCGAACACTTCTCGCTGGTCGACGCCGTGTTCGGTCCGGCGTTCCGCTATTTCGATGTATTCGATGCCATCGGTGATTTTGGGATTCTCTCTGACAAGCCGACGCTGGCGCGCTGGCGCAAATCGCTCGCGGCGCGGCCATCGGTGCGCTCGGCCGTCAGCGCCGATTATCCAGCGTTGCTGCGCGCCTTCATCGAGCGAAGGAATTCGTGGCTGTCAGCGTTGCAGGCGCGCGCCGCGGCCTGACTGCAAAGCCGGAATCGTGTCGCGGGAGCGAACCACCAGTGTCATCGCCCGGCTGGCCGGGCGACCCAATATTCCACACACGATGGTGACTAGCCGAAAGGCCGCAGCGTACTGGATCACCCGCCTTCGCGGGTGACGACGGCGTGAATTCTACCCGACGCTCACCGAACGTTGGCGAGCCGCATGTCGAGATAGCCGGTCACCGTTTCCATCAGCGGCTCAAGCTTGCCGTCGAAGAAATGGTTGGCGCCGGGGATGATCTGCTGGTCGATCACGATGCCCTTCTGGGTCTTGAGCTTCTCGACCAGCGTGTTGACGTCCTTCGGCGGCACCACGGCATCCTTCTCGCCATGCACGATCAGGCCTGAGGACGGGCAGGGCGCGAGGAAGGAGAAGTCGTAGAGATTGGCGGGCGGCGCGATCGAGATGAAGCCTTCGACCTCCGGCCGGCGCATCAGAAGCTGCATGCCGATCCAGGCGCCGAACGAGAAGCCGGCGACCCAGCAGGCGCGCGCTTCCGGGTTGATGGTCTGCGCCCAGTCGAGCGCGGAAGCCGCGTCGGATAGCTCGCCGGTGCCGTGATCGAACGATCCCTGGCTGCGGCCGACGCCACGGAAATTGAAACGCAGTACGGAAAATCCGCGATGCGCGAACGCGTAGTAGCACTGGTAGACGATCTGGTGATTCATCGTGCCGTGAAACTGCGGATGCGGGTGCAGGATCATCGCGATCGGCGCGTTCTTCTGTTTCGCCGGGTGGTAGCGGCCTTCGAGGCGGCCTGCGGGGCCGGTGAAAATGACTTCAGGCATTGGTGGTCCTTGGCAAGATCAACCGACTTTTGCGGGCCCCATCTGCGGACGAAACCTCGCGGAAGATGAAGGGGTTGATCAGACGTCGTTGGGCGTTGCGCGAACGGCGCCTGGTGAACTGGAGGCCGCGTTCTAGCATGAGGCGAGGGGCAAAAAGCAAGGCTTTTGTGCACCGGGCGCCTTGCGCGGCGGCGCGGCGACCCAGGATTAACGTTTTGCGCCGGCGGGAGAATTTCCCGCGGCCCGGTGTCCGGGCGGCCAGCCGCCGCAGCCGGCGCCGCTAGCGGCGTGCCGCGTTTGTGCTTGCTACCGGCGCGGGATCGGCGGCGAGCGCTTCGATCGAAGCGACCGCGTGGCGGTAGCGGCGGCTGCCGGAAATAGCTTCACCCGTATCGAGCATCAGTTCGAAGTCTCCGTTCGGGCCGGCCTTAAGCCCGGTCACGCGGGAAAGGTTAACCAGCCGCGTCCGGTGCACCCGCACGATGTTGAATTTTGTCAGCCGCGCTTCCTCAGCCGCAAGCGTTCCCCGCACCAGGTGGGTGCGGCTGTCGGCCATGCAATATTCCACATAGTTTCCCGCCGAGCCGATCGTCACGACGTCGCGCGGTTCGATGCGGATGCGCGACGACCCATCGCGGAGCCAAACCATGTCTGCCGCCACGGATGCAGAGTCCGCTTGCGGTGTTGTGACGACCGACCGGGCTTGCGGAGCTGCGCGGCGGCTATCGATCAGCCACAGCGCGCCCCCGATCAACAGGCAGGTCATGACGTCCTTGCGGAATTCATAGATCAGGGTCGCCAGCGAGAAGTGAAAATCGTAAGTGCCACCGGCCAGGAACATCACCGCCTTGCGAAGGCCGACCATGCCGGCGATGTGCAGGCTCGAGAAGGCAATAATCGCGGCCACCGCAAGGCCGAGGCGAAGCGGCCATCGCGACACGTCGCGCATCCGCCGCACCGCGAAGAACAGTACCGGCGCGACCGCGATGATCGTGACGATGCTCGACATCTCCCAGAATAGCGGCGTGCGGAAATTATAGACGGCGCCGCGCCAGGCGGCGTCTTGCGCCGCGGACAACGCATTGACGACCCCGATACCCAGCGAGATCGCGGCAACCACGCCATAGAACAGCCAGTCGACGCCGGATATCGCGCGAAGCCCGCCACCGGTCACAGCGGGACTGACCTCGTCCTGGCTGGTTCGGTTCTGGTCCCAAAACGGACCGGCGCTGGACCTTTCCCGCGCATGCTTGACATCACTCATGCTGTTCATCACGCGTTCGGGGAGCGGCCTATGGAGCGATGGATTATATCACGTTCGCTCGGCAATGCTCCGAACGAGAGGCCCGCCTGTCCTGGAAGTTCCATATCGGGGATCGCACATCAAGTGTGTGGCGTCCGGCCCGTGCAATCGGCACCATGATTTGCGGTTCAAGGAAAAGTGCTAAGACGGCCCATGCCCGATTGCGTCTATCTCGACTGGAATGCGACGACCCCGCTTCGTCCCGAAGCGCGGGGGGCGATGGCTGCGGCTTGGGATCTCCCGGGCAATCCGTCCTCTGTTCATGAAGAGGGCCGAAAGGCCCGCCGGCTGGTGGAGGATGCCCGCGCGGCGGTCGCCGGCGCCGTCGGCGCGCTGCCGCGCGATGTGGTGTTCACCTCGGGTGGAACCGAGGCCAACGCGCTGGCGCTGACGCCAGGGCTGCGGCGGAAGTCCGGGCTTGCCGTCCAGCGGCTGGTGGTATCGGCAATCGAGCACGCCTCGGTGCTCGCCGGCGGGCGGTTTGCGTCCGAGGCGATCACTGCGGTCGGCGTATCCGATTCCGGCCTTCTGCATCTCGATCGTCTGCGCGAGGCCCTTGCGGGCGGTCCGCCGGCGCTGGTTTCGGTGATGCTGGCCAACAATGAAACCGGTGCGGTGCAGCCGATCGCTGAGGCGGCGGAGATCGTGCACGCCGCAGGCGGTGTGCTGCATGTCGATGCGATACAAGGGTTCGGAAAAATACCATTTGATATCAGTGTATTGAACGCTGACCTTGTGACGGTTTCGGCGCACAAGATCGGTGGTCCGAAGGGGGTGGGTGCCCTGGTTTGGGCCGAGGGCGTGCAGGGGCTTGAACCACTGCTGCGCGGCGGCGGCCAGGAGCGCGGCCATCGGGCCGGAACCGAGAACGTCGCGGGAATTGCGGGTTTCGGCGCGGCGGTGACGGCGGCCGTCGCCGCCTTGGAAAAGGATGCCATCCGCCTCGAAAGCCTGCGGAATCGGCTGGAAACCGGCCTGCGCCAGACCCCGGGTGCCCTGATCTTCTCGCGGGGCGTTCGACGGTTACCTAATACCACCTTGTTCACGGTTCCTGGCCTTCGGGCCGAGACCGCCGTGATTGGCTTCGACCTTGGGGGGATTGCGGTTTCCTCAGGCTCCGCCTGCTCCTCGGGCAAGGTACAGCCGTCGCATGTGCTGGAAGCCATGGGTTTTGGCCGAGAATTGGCGCAGGGAGCGGTGCGGCTCAGTCTTGGCTGGTCTACGTGCGAAGCGGATATAGATCGCTGCCTGGAGGCTTGGCGAAAGCTCGCGGGGACCTTAACTAAGAGGGGCGACGAAACACTGCTTGAACGATTCTAAGCAGGTGATTTCCTCCAAGAAACATCGTAATAGACTTTTTGAAGTATCCACCGCGGTCCTTGAAACCGCGAGCGGAGGATGGAATGGCGGCCGTACAAGAGACCGTCGATCGGGTGCGCCGGATCGACGTCGATCAATATCGATATGGATTTGAGACCGTAATCGAGTCCGACAAGGCCCCCAAGGGGCTATCGGAAGATACCGTCCGCTTCATCTCGGCGAAAAAGAACGAACCGGCCTGGATGCTGGAGTGGCGGTTGGAGGCGTATCGCCGCTGGCTGACCATGACCGAGCCCAAATGGGCGCGCGTCGACTATCCCAGGATCGATTACCAGGATCTCTATTACTACTCGGCGCCAAAGCCGAAGAAGCAGGTCGCGTCGCTGGACGAGATCGATCCGGAAATCCTCAAGACCTACGAGAAGCTCGGTATTCCCCTGCGCGAAGTGGAAGTGCTGGAAGGCGTGGTGCGCCCCGAAGGCGAGCGGCGCATCGCGGTCGATGCCGTGTTCGATTCGGTGTCGGTTGCGACCACCTTCCAGAAGGAGCTCAAGCAGGCCGGCGTGATCTTCATGCCGATCTCGGAGGCAATCCGCGAGCACCCCGAACTCGTGAAGAAGTATCTCGGCACCGTGGTGCCGACCTCCGACAATTATTTCGCGACGCTGAATTCGGCTGTCTTCTCCGACGGCTCGTTTGTCTACGTGCCGCCGGGCGTGCGTTGCCCGATGGAGCTGTCGACCTATTTCCGCATCAACGAACGCAACACCGGCCAGTTCGAGCGCACGCTGATCATCGCCGACAAGGGCGCTTATGTCAGCTATCTCGAAGGCTGCACGGCGCCGCAGCGCGACGAGAACCAGCTGCACGCTGCCGTGGTCGAACTGGTGACGCTGGACGACGCCGAGATCAAATATTCGACCGTGCAGAACTGGTACCCCGGCAATTCCGAAGGCGTCGGCGGCATCTACAATTTCGTCACCAAACGCGGCGACTGCCGCGGCAACAACTCCAAGATCTCCTGGACCCAGGTCGAGACGGGATCGGCGATCACCTGGAAATATCCGAGCTGCATCCTGCGCGGCGACAATTCGCGCGGCGAGTTCTACTCGATCGCGATCTCGAACGGTCACCAGCAGGTCGACAGCGGCACCAAGATGATCCATCTCGGCAAGAACACGACGAGCCGGATCATTTCCAAGGGCATCGCCGCCGGCGTGTCGCAAAACACCTATCGCGGCCTCGTCACCGCGCACCGCAAGGCCACCGGCGCCCGCAATTTTACCGCCTGCGACTCGCTGCTGATCGGCGACAAATGCGGCGCCCACACCGTGCCCTATATCGAGGCGAAGAATTCCTCGGCGCTGTTCGAGCACGAGGCAACGACGTCGAAAATTTCCGAGGACGTGCTGTTCTATTGCGTGCAGCGCGGGCTGAGCCAGGAAGAGGCGGTCGGCCTCGTGGTCAACGGTTTTGTGAAAGACGTGCTGCAGCAACTGCCGATGGAGTTCGCGGTGGAAGCGCAGAAGCTGATCTCGATCAGCTTGGAAGGCTCGGTTGGATAGGACCTCACCCTGAGGAGGGCGCGAGAGCGCCCGTCTCGAAGGGTGAGAGGAAAGATTGTCGGCCATGTCCTTCGAGACGCGCCTTCGGCGCTCCTCAGGACGAGGGAAAACGGAAGAGCATAATGCCCCTACTCGAAGTCAAAAACCTGCAGGTCCGTGTCGAGGAGCGTGAGATTCTCCATGGGCTTTCGCTCACGGTGAACAAGGGCGAGGTACACGCCATCATGGGGCCGAACGGCTCCGGCAAGTCGACGCTGAGCCATGTCATCGCGGGCAAGCCGGGCTATGAGGTCACCGGCGGCGAGATCCTCTTCAATGGCGAGGACCTGCTGGAGATGTCGCCCGACGCGCGTGCCGCCAAGGGCGTGTTCCTCGCGTTCCAGTATCCGGTGGAAATTCCCGGCGTCGCCACCATGACCTTCCTGCGCACGGCGTTGAATGCGCAGCGCAAGGCGCGCGGCGAGGGCGAGTACTCCACGCCAGACTTCCTGAAGAAGGTTCGCGAGGTCGCCGCAAAACTCAACATTCCGCAGGAAATGCTGCGCCGCGGCGTCAATGTCGGGTTCTCCGGCGGCGAGAAGAAGCGCAACGAGATTCTGCAGATGGCGCTGTTCGAACCGAGTCTGTGCATCCTCGACGAGATGGATTCCGGCCTCGACATCGACGCGCTCCGAATCGCGGCCGACGGCGTCAATGCGCTGCGCTCGCCGGACCGCGCCATGGTGGTGATCACGCATTATCAGCGGCTGTTGAATTACATCCTGCCGGATTTCGTGCACGTGATGTCGAAGGGCCGCGTGGTAAAGAGCGGGAATAAGGAACTGGCGCTGGAGCTCGAGGCTTCCGGCTACGCCCAGTTCGAAGACGCAGCCTGACGCGCTCAAGACGGATTTCTGTGATGAATGTTGCACTGGCAAAGACCGAGATCGGACGCGCGCTAAGCGATGCTTTCGCTGTCGCGCAGGGCCGGCTGCCGGGTGCCGGCAAGGTCGCCGAGGCGCGCCAACGAGCGTTCGAGGCTTACGAGCGCGCCGGCCTGCCGCACCGGCGGATCGAGGACTGGAAATACACGGATTTGCGCGTGTTGATGCGCGAGGTGCTGCCGCTTGCGGCTACGCCGGATGCGGCGGCGCTGAAGCGGGCGGCTGCGGCGCTGAAACTGCATGTGGTCGCCGGCGCGCGCCGGCTGGTGCTGGTGGACGGGGTGTTTGCGCCCAACCTCTCGGAGACTGCGAGCCTCGAAAAGGGAGTCGCGGTCCGCACGCTGCGCGAGGCGCTGGAGGCCGGCGATACCAATCTGCAGGTGCAGCTGCTCGGGCCGGAAAATCCGGATACCATGGTGGCGCTGAACAGCGCCATGATGACCGATGGCGTCGTGATCGAGGTCGCCGACGGTGCCGCGCTGGCGCAGCCTTTGCACATCGTCCATATCGCCAGCGGGGCAACGCCTTCGGCGATGTTCACGCGCTCGCTGTTGAAGCTCGGCAAGGCCGCGAGCGCCACGCTAGTGGAGAGTTATATCGCTGCCGACGGCGCGAAAACCTATCAGGTGCACGACTCCCTGATCGTGTCCATCGGCGACGGGGCGCGTCTCGACCAGGTTCGTTTGGTCGAGGACAGCCGCGAGGCCTTCAACATCACCTCGAGCCAGGTGACGCTGGGCGCCAGGGCGCATTACAATACGTTTGGACTCACCAGCGGATCGCTTGTGAGCCGCTACCAGGCAACCATCGCTTTTGCCGGCGAGCATTCCCGCGTCGAGACCAATGGCGTCAATCTGCTCAACGGCCGCCAGCATGCGGACTCGACGTTGTTTCTCGATCACGCGGTGCCGAACTGCGAGAGCCGCGAGATCTTCCGCTCGGTGGTCGACGACCGCGGCCATTCGGTATTCCAGGGGCGCATCATCGTTCGCCCCGACGCGCAGAAGACCGACGCCAAGATGATGACTCGGGCGCTGCTGCTTTCCGACGAGGCGGAAGCCGTCAACAAGCCGGAACTGGAAATCTTTGCCGACGACGTCACCTGCGGCCATGGCGCCACCACCGGCGCACTCGACGAGAGCCTGCTGTTCTATCTGCGCGCGCGCGGCCTTCCCGAGAAGGAAGCGCAGTCGCTCTTGATCCAGGCCTTTGTCGGCGAGGCCATCGAATCCATCGCCAATGATAATTTACGCGAACTCGCAGTCTCGGCGGCGCAGCGCTGGCTGGCGGCACGGGGATGAGCATGCATCCGGCAGTCCTGAATGGTTCATACGACGTGGCGCGGGTGCGGGAGGATTTTCCCGCGCTGGCGCTCGAGGTCTACGGCAAGCCGCTGGTCTATCTCGACAACGCGGCATCCGCGCAGAAGCCCAACGCGGTGCTCGAGCGCATGACGGAGGCCTACAAATCCGAATACGCCAACGTGCACCGCGGCCTGCATTACCTCGCCAATGCGGCGACGGAGGCCTATGAGGGCGGCCGCGCCAAGGTGGCGACATTCCTCAATGCCGCGCGCACCGAGGAGATCATCTTCACCCGCAACGCCACCGAGGCGATCAACCTGGTGGCGTCGTCCTGGGGCGAGCCCAACATCGGGGAAGGCGACGAGATCGTGCTCTCGATCATGGAGCACCATTCCAACATCGTGCCCTGGCATTTCCTCAGGGAGCGCCACGGCGCCGTCATCAAATGGGTCGACGTCGATGACGAAGGCAATTTCCTGATCGAGGAATTCGAGAAGGCGCTGACGTCGCGCACCAAACTGGTGGCGATCACGCAGATGTCGAACGCGCTCGGCACCATCGTCCCGGTCAAGGACGTCGTGAAAATCGCGCATTCTCGCGGTATTCCGGTGCTGATCGACGGCAGCCAGGCCGCCGTGCATCTTGCGATCGACGTGCAAGATATCGACGCCGATTTCTACGTCTGCACCGGTCACAAGCTGTACGGCCCGACCGGCATCGGCGTGCTCTATGCCAAGCATCAGCACCTGGTGGCGATGCGCCCCTATAATGGCGGCGGCGAGATGATCCGCGAAGTCGCGCGCGACTGGGTCACCTATGGCGATCCGCCGCACAAATTCGAGGCAGGCACCCCGGCGATCGTCGAGGCGATCGGGCTGGGGGCTGCGATCGACTACATCAATTCGATCGGCAAGGAGCGCATCGCCGCCCACGAGCAGGATCTGTTGACCTATGCGCAGGATCGCCTGCGGGAAATCAATTCGCTGCGCCTGATCGGGACCGCTCGGGCCAAGGGACCGGTGATCTCGTTCGAGATGAAGGGCGCCCATCCCCACGATGTCGCCACCGTCATCGACCGCCAGGGGATCGCGGTGCGCGCCGGCACCCATTGCGTGATGCCGCTTTTAGAGCGGTTCAACGTGACGGCGACGTGCCGCGCCTCGTTCGGGATGTATAATACGCGCGAAGAAGTCGACCATCTGGCACAGGCGCTGATCAAGGCGCGGGAATTGTTTTCATGACGGACACAGCCGAAGCCAAGAATCTCGAAGTCAAAACCGCCAATATGGAGACGCTTTCGGCGTTGCCGCCGGAGGAGACCGAACGGCTCGGCGGCGAGATCGTCTCCGCGCTGAAGACGGTGTTCGATCCGGAAATTCCGGCCGACATCTATGAACTCGGCCTGATCTACAAGGTCGACATCAAGGACGATCGCAGCGTCGATATCATGATGACGCTGACGACGCCGAATTGTCCGGCGGCCGGTGAATTGCCGACGATGGTGGAGAACGCGGTCGCCAGCGTTCCCGGCGTCGGCATGGTCAACGTCAATCTGGTCTGGGATCCGGCCTGGACGCCGGACCGGATGACCGACGAGGCGCGCCTCGTCCTCAATATGTGGTGAAGCGTCAGAGCATGATCCGAAACAGTGGAAACCGTTTTTCGAAGAGATCATGCTCAAAACTAAAGTGGCGTGGGTTTTGCCTGTTCGAGGGAAATAGCGGCATTGATTTGCCATTGGGACTGACCACATGACTGACATGACACCCGCTTCAACGACACCCGCCTCCAAGCCGAAGCCGCGTCCCCGCCCGCAGGTCATGAAGCTGACGGAAGCTGCCGCCCAGCGTGTCGCGGAACTGACGAGACGCGCCGATTCCGAGATCGTCGGCCTGCGCGTTGGCATCAAGAACGGCGGCTGCGCCGGGCAATCCTATACGGTCGAATATGCCCACGACATTCGTCCCACCGACGAAGTGGTGGAGGACAAGGGCGTGAAGATCCTGGTCGACCCCAAGGCGGTGCTGTTCCTGCTGGGGACCGAGATGGACTACAAGGCCGACAAGATGTCGGCGCAGTTCATCTTCAACAACCCGAACCAGACCGGCGCCTGCGGCTGCGGCGAGTCGGTGCAGCTCACGGCTGCGAAAGTGGATGGCTAGCGCGGATCCAATCTCCGCGTCGTCCCGGTCTTGAGCCGGGACCCATGACCACCGGCGCTTGATTTTGCGCGAAGTCGTCGATCATAATGCGGTAACGAGAGGCCTCGGTGTGTGGGTCCCGGCTCAAGGCCGGGACGACGTACGAAGCATGAGCGACGCCATGGACCGCGACTTCCTGATCGATCTGTTCTCGGATTTCGGACCGGTCACGATCCGCCCGATGTTCTCGGGCTTCGGCATTTCGGCCGACGGCATCAACTTCGCGCTGGCGCTCCGAGCCGGCCTGTATTTCCGTGCCGATGAAGCGACCATTTCGCAATTCGAGGCGGAGGGTTCAAAGCCGTTTCAGTATCAGACGCGAGCCAGGACCGTCACGGTGAACTCGTACTGGCAGCTGCCGGCCCGGCTGTTTGACGAGCCGGAAGAGCTGACTGGCTGGGCGAGGGCGGCACTGGCCGCGGCGCAACGCGCCGCGATCCGCAAGCGTCCGAAGGCGCGCAAGGCGGCGAAGAAGGTCGCAGCTAAGGGCGTCTTGGGCAGCAAAGCGGCGCCTAAGAGGCCTGCTGCAAGGAAGAAAAAGAGGACGCCAGGAAAAAGGTCCTCATACTGAGGAGGCGCGAAGCGCCGTCTCGAAGGATGGCCGCAAACGAGATCGTTGCCTGATGGTTCGAGGCGCGCGAAGACGCGCTCCTCACCATGAGGGAGCGGAGCGGGTTTCGCGTTGTAAGACTCAGGCGACCTGGGTGTGATTCTCGGCGGTATATTCCGGATCGACTTCGCAGATGACGCGGTTGCGGCCGTTGCGCTTGGCGGCGTAGAGGCAGGCGTCGGCGCGCTCGATCAGCGAGTCCGTGTCGTCACCCGGCTTCAGCATGGAAACGCCGACCGAGATGGTGACGCGACCGAGAATTTCGCCTGTGGATTTCTTTTTCAATTCCTTCGACATCACAGCGCGGCGGATGTGATCGGCGACCGTCAACGCCTGGCGCAGCGCGGTATTGGGCAGCACGACCGCGAATTCCTCGCCGCCATAACGGGCGGTGATGTCCTGGCCCTTGATGGTCTGCTTCAGCGACATGCCGACCAGCCGCAACACCTGATCGCCGGTGAGATGGCCGTAGGAGTCGTTGAACGATTTGAAGTGGTCGATGTCGAACATCAGAAGCGACAGCGGCTCGCCGCTGGCTTGCGCGCTCTCCACGGCGCTCTCGATCGAGCGATCGAAATATTTGCGGTTGCCGAGCCCGGTGAGCGGATCGGTCAGGCTCTCGGCCCGGATGGCTTCGAGGCTATGCTGCAGATTGCTGATCTCGTTTTTCGACAACGACAGCCGCTCTTCCAGCGCCTTGTTGGTAACACGCATCTCGTGGGTGGATTTCACCAGGGTTTCGACGATCGTTTTGACCTGATCGGGTTTCTGGCTGGCCGAAAGATTCCGGCTCGCGCCGCTCAGGGTAGCGTCGTAATTCGCCGACATTGCGAGCGCTTCGCCGATCAGCGTCATCACCTCGTCGATTTCGCCGATCACCCGCGCGCCCACCTTGTCGATGCGGTCGCTGGTCTTGATCTGCGACAGATAGGTCTCGTAGATCTGCTCGAGATCGGATTCCGTCAGCTTGCCGTTGCGGGCCAGCGTCTCGTTGATGATCTTGTTGAGGGGCGAATTGTAGCCGGTCGCGTAGACGTACCAGATTTCATAATTGCGCGGGATGGCGGTCTGCCGGAGGGACTTGATCTGGCCCAACGCGACTTCGGCGAAGGCCAACGTGCGTTCGTGGTCGTCGAGCACCTTGATCACAGATCTCGTCCCCGAAATTGCGGACAGCGCGGCCCGCTTTAGGCAGCAATAATTTTATCATTATCGCCGCCAAGTTAAGGGAGGAGAATGAACGACCGGTAAACGAGTTCCCGCTGCCGTTTAACGAAGGCTTCAAACCCTGGCGCGAACGGGACGCAGCAGGAAGGCCGGCAGATGCGAGTGGTCGGCGGGTTCGGAAGCGGCATCGCGCGGCGCCTGCGGCGCTTCGGCGCGGCCGATCGAGGGCGCGCGTGAGGGCGCTGGCGCGGCTGGTGGCGTGAACGCGGCGGCCGGCGCCTGCGGCTTCGGGCCGGAATGGCGGCCGCCGCCGGAGCGGCCGGGCTCGCGTTCCCGCCGCGGCTTGCGGCCGCCGCGCGAACCTTCGCGTGATCCTTCCCTTGCGCCGTCGTGCGCGCCTTCGCGGCCACGGTGATGACGTGGCCGTTCGGTTTCGCCGCCGGACGATGCGGCTGCACCGTCGGCCACCGGGCTCTCGGCGTGACCCTCGACGCGGGGAATGGCTTGTCCGATCAGCCTTTCGATCGCCGCCATCGATTTGTAGTCGAGCGGGGAGACGATGGAGATCGCGGTGCCGGCGCGCCCGGCGCGGCCGGTACGGCCGATACGGTGCACATAGTCGTCGGCGTGATGGGGGACGTCGAAATTGAAGACGTGGCTCACGGCCGGAATGTCGAGGCCGCGGGCGGCGACGTCGGAGGCGACCAGGAGCGGGATTTCACCTTTGCGGAATTGATCGAGTGCTGCGGTGCGCGCCGACTGATCCATGTCGCCGTGCAGGGCGCCGACGCTGAAGCCGTGCTTCTGCAGCGACTTGTGCAACAGTGCCACTTCGCGCTTGCGGTTGCAGAAGATGATTGCGTTGTTGAGATCCTTGGCTTCGCGCAACAGGCGGCGCAGGATATCGCGCTTTTCGTGCGGCTCCCGGCTGACCGGAACCTGAAACTGTGACACGCCCACGGCGGTCGTCGCCGGCCTGGAAACTTCGATTTTGACGGGATTGTGCAGGAAGGTTTCGGTGATGCGGGCGATTTCGGGCGGCATCGTCGCGGTGAAGAACAGCGTCTGCCGCGTGAACGGGATCATCTTGCAGATGCGTTCGATGTCGGGAATGAAGCCCATGTCCAGCATGCGGTCGGCTTCGTCGATCACCAGGAGTTCGACGCCGGTGAGCAAGAGCCCGCCGCGTTCGGTGTGGTCGAGCAGCCGGCCCGGGGTTGCGATCAGCACGTCGACGCCGCGGGTCAGCTTGGTGTCCTGGTCGCCGAACGAGACGCCGCCGATCAGGAGCGCGACGTTGAGTTTCTGGCCGGCGCCGTATTTGTCGAACTGTTCCTTGACCTGGGCCGCGAGTTCGCGGGTCGGCTCCAGGATCAGGGTGCGGGGCATTCGGGCCCGGGCGCGGCCCTTTTCCAGCAGAGTGAGCATCGGAAGGACGAAGGCAGCGGTCTTGCCGGTGCCGGTCTGGGCGATGCCGAGGACGTCCCGGCGGGCCAGAACATGGGGGATCGCCTGTTCCTGAATGGGGGTGGGGGTGGTGTAGCCGGTGGCCGCAACTGCGGCGAGCACCTTGTCGGAAAGACCGAGATGGGAAAAAGACATTGAGCCTCTAGTCGACACCGCCGTTCGGAATCGAGGGTAATAGGCTGTCGCGTTCAACCCCGAAACGGCGCGCTTTAAGAAGCTGGGGGTTCTGACTTACGCAGACGAGCGGCTAACCCAGGGGAATCGCGTTTCGATCCGGGGCCGCGTTAAGGCGAAACATAGGGTCGAAATAGCCAAAGTCAATCTGCGAACGACCAAATAGCCGAAAAAGCTTAATGTTTTCGCTCAAATAACCGGCGCACTCGTCATTTCGCGGTCAAATGACAAGTGATCGCCACAGCTCTCACCACGCATGACAGATGACATCCCAAGCCGGTCGCACCCGGCTGATCGCCACCGTCGGCCATCACCCGCATCTGGAGCATCGCGATCATCTGCGCTACCGGCAGCTCTCGGCGATGTTGCTGATCGTCTCGTCGCTGCTGGCGATTGCGCTTATTTTTGCCACGTGCGGGTGGCGCTACGGGCGCTGAATTTCGCGGCGCCGATGATTAACGTGTGGTGCAAGCGGGCGGGGCGTCGGATTGAACCGGCGGCACGCCTTTGCCGACCAAGCCAATGGTTCGCACGAACCCGAGCTGATCGTGCAAGGCGGGGAATACCGATGAAGAACTGGCTGTCGTTACGGGCCGTCCTGGCGTTGGGCTTCGCCGCGTCGTTACTGGCGTTCGCCGCGCCCGCGCATGCCGAAAAGCGCGTCGCGCTGGTGATCGGCAATAACGACTACAAGAACGTTCCAAAACTGCAGAAGGCGGTCAACGACGCCCGCACCATGGGCGACACCTTGAAGCAGCTCGGCTTCTCCGTGATGGTGGCGGAGAACCAAACCCGGCAGGCGTTCAGCGAAACGCTGCTGGCGTTCGACAAGGCGGTCGAGCCGGGCGATACCGCCTTCTTCTTCTATGCCGGCCACGGCTTTGAGATCGCGGGTCAGAATTTCCTGCTGCCGACCGACGTGCCGGCGGCGACCGAGGGCCAGGAAGAGCTGGTGCGCGACGCCTCCATCCTCGCCGACCGCGTCATCGAACGGCTGCAGAACAAGAAGGTGCGCACCGCCATCCTGGTGTTCGATGCCTGCCGCAACAATCCGTTCGAGCGGTCAGGCACGCGCGCGGTGGCCGGCGGCGGCGGCCTCGCGCCGATGACGCAATTGCCGGAAGGCGTGTTCTCGGTGTTTTCGGCGGGGCCGCGGCAGACCGCGCTCGATCGGCTCTCCAACAACGACGACAATCCCAATTCCGTGTTCACGCGAACATTTTCGAAAGAGCTGCTGCAGCCCGGCGAGAACCTGGTCCAGGTCGCGCAGCACACCCGCCGGATCGTCAGCGAGATGGCGGAGACCGTGAGCCACAAGCAGATCCCGGTTTATTTCGACCAGATGGTCGACGACGTGTTCCTCAATGGCGCGGCCAAGAACGCGCCCGAGATTGCGAAGGACACGGCAAAACCGGCCGCGCCGCCGCAGCAGGTCGCGGCATTGCCGCCGGTGTCGGTGCCGCGCATCGCGCCGCCCGCGAACGACAGCGTCAATGCGCCGATCGCGATGTTCTCCCGTCACAATGGCGGCTGGACGGTGGTGTTCTCGATCCTCGATCCGACGCTCGGAATTTCATGGCGGATGGGCGATGCCGGTGAATTCCGCGAGACCGGTTTTCTCGACACGCTTGATCCGCGCACCCGCAAGCGGATGCCTAATCCGTCGATCGAGCTTGCCGCCGACGCACCGGCGGCGACTATCCAGGTCCGCTATGTCGACACGTCAGGCGAGTTGCAGGGACCGTTTCCAATAAAGTTCGATCCTGAAGCTGCACTGATCCACGATCAGCGCAAGATTCTCGACATGACCGCGACCAGCTGGTTGTCATTTCGCGAATTCAACGGTTTGCTCGTCTACTACACGCATCTGATGTCGTATCGCTGCGCGATCCGCGAAGTGCGCGTCGGCATCGACAGCGCGGTGCCGGACAAGGTCCTGAAAATGCCGCCCTGCGACCCCAGGGATCCCAGCGTCATTCCGCACGACGCACAGCCTTATCTCAAGCTCGCGCCGTCAACGCAATTTGTGTCGGTCGAACTGACCTATCGCGACGGCAGCGTGTCCGAGATCAGGAGTTTTCGGCGCTAGATTTCCGCTTCGATAAAACGGAACTGTCGATGCTCGATTTGACGTGATTTCTCGATACGACTGGGGCCGCCGTCGCGGCGAAAACGCCGTAGCGCGTCGAGCGCCTCAACTGATCCCAAATTAACCATAAGCCGCAAATTGGCGGGCGGCGCTTGCGCGTGTTGGCGCCGCGCCCGCGTTCGTCGACGAATTGGCAAGGACTCCGCGCTACGCAGCTATCGGGGAAGATATTTCTTGGGGGATGAAAGATGATCCGGTCAAAATTCGTTGCCGCGCTGGCACTCGTCACGCTCGGCGCAGGCGCTGCTTCCGCCGCGGACCTCGCGCCATTTCCTTACGCCAAGGCGCCGCCGCTGGCTTATGCGGTCTACGACTGGTCCGGCTTCTATGTCGGCGGTCATATCGGTGGTTCCTGGAGCAACCAGGTTTGGACGAATACCGCGAACACCACGTTGTTCGGGGATCTCGTTCCGCGCGAAGGTTTCGGCCAGCACGGCGCCGGCGTCTTTGGCGGCGCCCAGATCGGTTACAACTGGCAAGCCAGCAACTACGTGGCCGGCCTTGAAGGCACGATCTCGGGGTTGGACAATAGCGGTACCCTGTCCAACACCGTTTTCGGCGCGCGCGACGATGTGTTCAGCTGGCACAACAACTGGATGGCGACCATCACGGGTCGCGCCGGCATCACCGCGAATAACAACCTGTTTTACGTCAAGGGCGGCTATGCCGGCGTGAACAGCCACCTCGCAGTCTCCGATGTGGTTCCGCCAGCAATCGGCTCGGGCTCGGATAATCATTGGCACAACGGCTGGACCGTTGGCGCGGGCTGGGAATACGGAATCACCCAGAACTGGATTTTCGGTCTCGAATATGACTATGCGGCCTTCGGGACCCGGGCCTATCAGCTCGGCACCAATTTTGGCGTGTACAGCTTCGACGTCAAGCCGCGCGATATTCAGTCCGCCGTCGCCCGGGTGAGCTACAAGTTCAACGGACCTCTGGTCGCGAAATACTGACCGCAGCGAAGCTTCGGCAGATAGAAACTTCGACAAACAAAAGCCCCGGCATCGTCCGGGGCTTTTTGTTGAGTGCGTCGCTCGTGAGAGCCGCTCCGCGCGCTTGAAGACTTTTGACCGGAAGGCCGGCGACGCGGGGTGCTCGCTGCTGTGGCGCTAACCCATGATGGAATAGCCGCCATCGACGGGAATCGCGGTGCCGGTGACGAAGTCGGACGCGGCTGAAGCGAGAAACACCGCGATCCCGGCGAAATCGGCCGAGGCACCCCATCGGGACGCCGGCGTACGCGCCAGAACCCGGTCATGGAGGCCGTCGATCTGCTCGCGGGCGCGCCTGGTCAAGTCGGTGTCGATCCAGCCGGGAAGCACCGCATTGACCTGGATATTGTCGGCGGCCCAGGCGCAGGCACAGGAGCGCGTGAACTGCACGATGCCGCCCTTGCTCGCGGCATAGGCGGGCGCGAAGCTGGCGCCGAAGATCGACATCATCGAGCCGATGTTGATGATCTTGCCGCCGCCGGTTTCCTTCATGGCGCCGTAGGCCGCCTGTGAGCACAGAAACGCGCTGGTGAGGTTGGTGCTGATCACGCTGTCCCATTCCGCGATATCGAGCGCGTCGGGTGGTTTGCGGATATTGATGCCGGCGTTATTGACGAGAATGTCGATGCGGCCGAGCTCGCGCACCGTCCGCCCGGTCATGGCGGCGACGGCGGCCTTGTCGGTGACATCCGTGGCAATCGAGATCGCCCTGACACCGCGGGCCCTGAGTTCGGCGACCGCAGCGCTCGACTTCGTTTCATTGCGTCCGACGACGGCGATATCCGCACCGGCGTCGGCCAGTCCCTGCGCCATGCCGAGACCAATGCCGCCATTGCCGCCGGTGACGATCGCCACCTTGCCCCTGAGATCGAATGGTCCCGAACTCATTGCTGGATTCTCCTCATCACGCCGGTCGTCGTCCGCCCCTGGAAACGTGCTTTAGCGCTTGCTCTGCCAGATCAGGACCAAGCCCAGCGCGGCCAGCGCCGCGCCGTAGCCGGCCCACTGGATCTGTTTGATCATGAAGCTCGATGGCGGCCAATTGATCACGCCCAGGCCCTGGCCGATCCAGAGCAGGCCGACGGCGAGCGCGAGCAGGCCGAGGATCAGAAGCAATTGGCGCATGGAAATCCTCGTCCGCGCTAGTTGCGCGGCCATCGCGCAACGGCCACCAGAGTGACGCGCGGGCTGCCTCGGAGCAAGGGTACGGTTGGCTGATCCGATCCGTCCTGCAACCACGATCAGCAAGGCACAAAAAAGCCCCGGACCATGCCGGGGCTTTTGAGGCTCTGATTTAGCTCAGATCAGTACTTGGCGACGACCGGGCCGCTCCAGTTGAAGCGGTAAACCAGCGAGGTCGAGATGGTCTGGGTCCAAGTATTGAACCTGATATCGCGCCCGACCAGTGCATTGGTGCCGTCGGCCAGCTCATTGACGCTCTTCGCGTTATAGAAGGCCGAGCGATACTCGGTCTTCATGAACCAGCCAGGCGCGGTGATGCCAAAAATGTTCAGGTTGTTCTCGACACCGCCGCCGATGAACCAGCCATTGCGGTTGAACGAATTGGTATGATCACCCACCGGGAAACCGCTGATCGTGCTCAAGAATGTCGTCCCAGACCAGTGCGAACCGGAATAGCCGCCGTTGACGTAGGAGAGGACATTCGGCGCCACGAGATAACCGACGCGCGCACCGGCCGCCCAAGCGTCCTGCATTTTCGCAGTTGCGGTCCAGCCTACCGTCGGATCCTGGATGGTGCCCTTCAGGCTGCCGAACTGACCGTCCGCGAAGATGCCGGCGACCCAGGAGCCGTTGAATTGCCAATCGTAGCCGGCGCCGACAGTACCGAACCAGCCGGAGCCACCCTGACGCTGATCGATGCTGAGGGGCAGGGCGCCTGCCGTGGTCTGGACGTGCTGATCAGCCGCCCACAGACCGCCGCCGCCGCCGCCAAAGATGTAGAAACCGGTCCAGCTCGGCGCGACCGGCATCGGCGGGGGAGCCTTGGTGTAGCGGGGCGCCATATCGGCCGCCATGGCGGATCCGGTGAAAGCCGCCAGCGCGGTCAGAGCGAGCACTAATTTCTTCATCTTTATCCCCAGTAGCTGAACGTTCGGTCCGGATCGCGTGCCGGTGAGCGTGGAATCTCAAAACCTGATAGCCGGACTATAGCCGTTTCAACCAAAAATGCTGTTGCAGGGTAGGCACACCCACCGGAAAACGGTCCGGGGTATTCCGGGGGTTAGACCGCCAGACGAGCCGCGAATGGCCTAAATCGGCGTGAAAATCGCGGAATCGCCCTCCGCGACCGTCGGCAACCCGCTCCTTGAGGCCTAGACGTCCAGCAGATCCTCGCTGGCATACGGGGCCTTGTCGGAGATGAAGGCGAATCGCGCCTCCGCCTTGGTGCCCATCAGCCGCTCGACCGAATCGGCGGTGCCCTCGCGGTCGTCGGCCAGCAGCACCACCCGCAGCATGCTGCGCTTGGCCGGGTCCATGGTGGTTTCCTTCAGCTGCGCCGGCATCATTTCGCCCAGCCCCTTGAAGCGGCCGACTTCGACCTTCGCATTGGCGTTGAACTCGCTCTTCAACAGCGTGTCTTTGTGGGCCTCGTCGCGGGCGTACACCGTCTTGCTGCCATGAGTGAGGCGGTAGAGCGGCGGCACGGCGAGATAAAGATGACCTTCGTCGATCAGCCGCGGCATCTGCCGGTAGAAAAAGGTGATCAGGAGCGAAGCGATATGCGCGCCGTCGACATCGGCGTCGGTCATGATGATGATGCGGCTGTAGCGCAGATCTTCCTCGCGATATTGGGGCCCGGTACCGCAGCCGATCGCCTGGACCAGATCGGCGAGCTGGGCGTTGGCCGTCAGCTTGTCCTTGGTGGCGGAGGCGACGTTGAGGATTTTGCCGCGCAAAGGAAGAATCGCCTGAGTCTTGCGGTCGCGCGCCTGCTTGGCGCTGCCGCCGGCCGAGTCGCCCTCGACGATGAACAGCTCGCTGCCTTCGCCAGCCGTATTGGTGCAATCGGCGAGCTTGCCGGGCAGGCGGGCCTTCTTCCCTGCGGTCTTGCGGGAGATCTCCTTCTCGGCGCGGCGGCGCAGCCGCTCGTCGGCGCGCTCGACGACGAAATCCAGGAGCTTGTTGGCCTGCAGCGGATTGCCGGACAGCCAGTGGTCGAACGGGTCCTTGATGGCCTGTTCGACGATGCGCTGGGCTTCGGCGGTGGCAAGGCGGTCCTTGGTCTGGCCCTGGAATTCCGGCTCGCGCACGAACACGCTGAGCATCACGGCAGCACCCACCATGACGTCTTCCGAGGTGACGCTGGCGGCGCGCTTGCCCTGGCCGACGCGCTCGGCGTGATCTTTCAGGCCGCGCAGCAGCGCGCTGCGCATGCCGGATTCGTGGGTGCCGCCATCGGGCGTCGGCACCGTGTTGCAGTAGGAGGAGAGAAAGCCGTCGGCGTCGGCTGTCCAGGCCACGGCCCATTCGCAGCCGCCGTGACCGCCGGTGCGACCCGATTTTCCGGAGAAGATATCCGGATGCACCAGGGTGTCGTTATGGATCGCGGCGGCCAGATAGTCCTTCAGGCCGCCCGGGAAATGAAAACTGTCCTCGGCGGGCACATCCTCGAGGCCCTTCAACAGCGTGGGGTCGCAGCGCCAGCGAATCTCGACGCCGCCGAACAGATAGGCTTTGGAGCGCGCCATCTTGAACAGGCGCTGCGGCTTGAAGACGGCCTTGCCGCCGAAAATCTCGCTGTCCGGCTTGAAGCGGATCCGGGTGCCGCGGCGATTGTTGATCTTGCCGAGGTCTTCCAGCTTGCCCTGGGGTTGGCCGCGCTCGAACGCCATGCGGTAGAGTTTTTGGCCGCGGGCGACCTCGACCTCGAGCCGCGAGGACAGCGCGTTGACGACGGACACGCCGACGCCGTGCAGGCCGCCCGAGGTTTCGTAAACCTTGGAGTCGAATTTGCCGCCGGAATGCAGCGTGCACATGATGACTTCGAGCGCTGATTTTTTCGGGAATTTCGGATGCGGATCGACCGGAATGCCGCGCCCGTTGTCGGTGACGGTCAAAAATCCGTCGGCGCCGAGTTCCACCTCGATGAAAGTAGCATGCCCCGCGAGCGCCTCGTCCATGGAATTGTCGATGACTTCGGCGAACAGATGATGCAACGCCTTTTCGTCGGTGCCGCCGATATACATGCCAGGCCGGCGCCGCACCGGCTCGAGGCCTTCCAGCACCTCGATATCCGCGGCGGTATAGCCGGCTTCGGCGCTGGAGCCGCGCGAAGCGACCTTGAGCGCGGCCTTGCCTTTCGGTTCCGAGGCTCCGAACAGGTCGGAGGTAGACTTGGTTTTAGGAGGTGATTTCAATGGCTTGTTCATACTTTTTCATGTGTTGCGCGCAAGTTGGGCGCGGCGAATCGGTTCCCCTGACTATGCCACGGATGAGCTTAAAAAGTGACGGCAGGACGAGGCCCCCAAGCCGGCTCCGAGGAGGCGCGGTATAGAATCGGGCGCGCGGCGTCCGCAATACCACGGCGCCGGCAACACGGAGCGGGCACCCGCTGCGCCTGCGCCCAGCGCGCATCATCGATGATCCTTACGGCATCCGCCTTTTGCTAGGTTCCTATTGGGGTTGCAACAGTTTTGGCTGGTCGGAACTCACGCTGGGTCCCCGTCTTTGTGACTTGATGTCGCCGACCGGGCTCGCTTACCTGATCTTAGGGATGGAACCCTAGGAACGTTCAAACACGACAACCGCCGGGGAGGGCGTTTTCGGAATGGAAGATTTTGGGCGCGCCCTGGCCGACTTCGTGCGCGAACATCAGGCCTGGGCCGCCCCGATCGTTCTGTTGCTGGCGTTCGGCGAGTCCCTCGCCTTCATTTCGCTGCTGATTCCGGCCTGGGGGGCGTTGGTGGCGATCGGCGCGCTGATCGGTGCCAGCGGCATCAGCTTCTGGCCGGTGTGGATCGCCGGCGGGATCGGCGCGGCGCTCGGCGATTGGGTCTCCTACTGGTTCGGCTTCAAATACAAGGAACACGTCGCGCAGATGTGGCCGCTGTCGCGCTACCCCGAGATCCTGCCGCGGGGCGAGGCGTTTGTCAGGAACTGGGGCGTGCCCAGCATCTTCATCGGGCGCTTCTTCGGACCGCTGCGGGCCTCGGTGCCGCTCGCCGCGGGTATCTTCGAGATGCCCTATTGGAGCTTCCAGATCGCCAATTTCGTATCGGCGCTGGTCTGGTCGGCGGCTCTCCTGTTGTTCGGCGACGTGATCGCGCAGATCGCCGAATGGCTGTGGCGCACGGTTTAGGGCGCTAATGGAATAGACCGGGGGTCGGGGATGTTGATCTCCTCGAACCGCCTCGCGGTGTGGTCGCATCGCTGTCGCGCCGGGGTGCGAACGCTGCTAAAATTCACCGCTGGACACGTCCAGGAAGCGGGGAATCCCGTCCGGAAGTCATGATCTCAAGGGGAGGACAATCGCAATGGAACTGACACGACGTCACGCACTCAGTGGAGCTGCGGCGATCGCGGCCACGCCGCTGTTGCCGTCGATGACCGCGAGGGCCGCAGCACCGGTCGCGGACAAGCAGGCGCCGAGCTTCTACCGCTACAAGGTCGGCGACATCCAGGTCACCGTGGTTTCCGACGGCCGAAACACCTTCGCGCTGGAGGATTCCTTCATCGTCAACGCGAAGAAGGAGGAGGTCAACGCCGCGCTCGAGAAGGCATTTCTGCCGCGCGATATCTTCACGATCTACTTCGCGCCGCTGGTGATCAACACCGGCGGCAAGCTGGTCGTGATCGATACCGGCAACGGCCCGGTCGCGAAGGTCAACAGCAAGGGCGCCAACGGACTGTTCGCCGACAACATGGCCGCGGCCGGCTTCGATCCCAAGGCGGTCGACATGGTGGTGATCTCGCACTTCCACACTGACCACGTGAACGGTCTCTTGACGGCCGAAGGCAGTCCGGCATTTCCGAACGCCGAACTGCTGGTGCCCGCGACCGAGTGGAAATTCTGGATGGACGATGGCGAGATGAGCCGCGCGCCCGCCGGGCGCATGCAGGGCCTGTTCAAGAACAACCGCAATATCTTCGACGCGGCGCTCAAGCGGAAGGTGACGCCTTACGAGTGGGGCAAGGAAGTCGCGCCCGGCCTGCTCGCGGTCGAAAGCGTCGGTCATACGCCCGGCCATACCTCCTACGTCTTATCGTCGGGTTCCGGCAAGGTGTTCATCCAGTCGGATGTGACCAACAATCCCAATCCGTTCGCGACCAATCCGGGCTGGCATGCGTTCTTCGACCAGGACGCGGAGGTGGCGGAAAAGACCCGCCGCCGGGTGTACGACATGGTGGTGGCCGAGAAGCTGATGGTGCAGGGCTTCCATTATCCGTTCCCGGGGCTGGGCCATGTCGTCAAGGACGGGGATGGCTACCGGGTGGTGCCGGCGCCGTGGAATCCGGCGATTTGATACTCGTCGTTCCCGGGCGATGCGAAGCATCGAACTCCGATGTGCAATTGCGCATCGGAGAATCTCGGGATTCCCGATGTGCGACAGCACAATTGAGGTTCGCTCGCATTGCTCGCGCCGGAATGACGGTGGTTTATCTTGACGCCGAGCGGACGCGGCCTTATAGCCACGCCCATGACCAACGCTTCGACCATGCTCATCGTTCGCCGCCGCCGCGCCATCGCGGTATCGGCGGTCGTCTGCGTTTAGGATCATCGCCTCTGCCGCCGGATACAGTCCGCGGCTCTTTCCCTTCAAGAAACGCGGTTTGATCAGGCGGCTCCTACGTCAAGCAGGAGTTTGAAATGTATACGCCTCCGATGTTCAAGCCCGACCGCGCCGCGAGCCTTGCGTTTGCGCAAGCGCGCGGCTTTGGCCTCGTCTGCGCGTGGGACGGCGTCCGGCCGATCGCCTCGTCGCTGCCGTTCTATCTCACCTTTGCCGACGACGGCACGCCGCGCGCCGCGTTTCATGTTGCGCGTCACAATCCGCTGGTGAAGTTCGCCGGCGGGACCACGTCCTGGTTGCTGGCCGTGAACGGGGCGGATGCCTATGTGTCACCCGACTGGTACGTCTCGCCGGATCAGGTGCCGACCTGGCTCTATCAGGTCGTGCACCTGACGGGCACGGTGCGGACCTTGTCTGACGACGAGCTTGCCGAGCAGATCGATACACTGAGCGCCAAGTTCGAAGACTGGCTCTTGCCCAAGAAGCCATGGGCATCTTCGAAGATGACAGTGGCGCGGCTGGACACTTTGAAGAAAGCCATCGTGGGTCTGGTGATGACGGTTGAAGAGGTCGAAGGCAGCTTCAAGCTTAATCAGCACAAGTCCGACGCCGATCATGCCGCGATTGCCTCGGCACTGGTGGGGCGTCCCGACGAAGCCGCGCAGACGATCGGAAACCAGATGGTCGCGCTGCGGCCGCAGTTGGACTACAAATCGTCAACGCCCGTCAGTGTAGCCGCGGATTGAAGGAACACGCCATGACCCTCTCCGACACCAAGCAGCCGAAAGGCCAATCCCTGACCGGCGGCGCGTCTGCGCGGCCCACCGTATTCGTCGACGGTGCGGCCGGAACGACCGGCCTCGGCATTCGCGAACGCCTCGGCCTGCAGAACGACGTCGTGCTCAAGAGCATTGCCGAGGAAAAGCGCAAGGATGCGCAGGCAAAGCGGGCGCTGATGGAGGAAGTGGACCTCGTCATCCTTTGCCTGCCGGACGAAGCCGCGCGCGAGACGGTCGCGCTGATTGACGGCATGGGAGCCGCGGCGCCCAAGGTGCTGGACGCATCGACGGCCTTTCGCGTCGCGCCCGACTGGGCCTACGGTTTTCCGGAACTTGCGCCGGATCAGGCCGACAAGATACGCGCGGCGCGGAAAGTCTCGAATCCAGGCTGCTATCCGACCGGCGCGATCGCGCTGCTGCGGCCGCTCGTGGATGCCGGGCTGGTGCCGGCGGACTATCCCATCACCATCAACGCGGTGAGCGGCTATTCGGGCGGCGGCAAGTCCATGATCGAGAGTTTCGAAGACGGCACGGCGCCGGCCTTCGAACTCTATGGCCTCGGCTTCGAGCACAAGCATTTGCCGGAGACACAGCTTTACTCAAAACTCACGCGGCGGCCGATCTTCGTTCCGTCGGTCGGCGACTACCGGCAGGGCATGCTGGTGTCGGTGCCTTTGCATCTCGACACGCTTGCGGGCAAGCCGGATGCTGCCGACCTGCACGCGGCGCTGGCGAAGCGCTACGCCGGGAGCAAATACGTCTCGGTCATGCCGCTCGACAACGCGGCGACGCGTATCGAACCCGAGGCGCTCAACGAGACCAACATGCTCGAGCTCCACGTCTTTGCGAGCCCCAAATACCCTCAGGCGGTTCTGGTTGCGCGTCTCGACAATCTGGGCAAGGGCGCCTCGGGTGCGGCGGTGCAGAACATGCGGCTGATGCTGGGCTTTGCCGACACATAAAGCTCAAAGCCCGCGAGTTCGCGTGACCCCGCTTCTCCCGGCCCGATCTGAGCGGCCCTCACGACATCAAAACAAAACCCCGGCAGAGCCGGGGTTTTTCGATCCTGCCTCGCGGCGTCAGCGAGTTCTCAAACGATCTTGAAAATCGCCAGCGCCAGCACGGCCTGCGCCAGGAAGCCGACGGTGAAGGCCAGCGTGCGGAATACCGGCAGGCCCAGGGTGTAGACGATGAGGTGCGCGACGCGGGTCCAGAAATAAACCGCGCAGGCGAGCGCCGTCCATTTCGTCGAATAATCAATTTCCGCCAGGATCAGCACCAGCGGCGCGAAGATGACGAGATTCTCGACCGCGTTATCATGCGCGAACATCAGCCGCGTGGCCCATTCCGCAAGCGGCTTGTCGCCACGCACCGGATTGGCCATCGCGCCGGATAGGCCGCGAACCTGACAGCGGTTGAGCACGTAGGGGACCCACAGCAACCCGGTCAGAATGACGGTCAGCGTCAGCCAGAACAATTCGCGCGTCATTTTTCTTTCCCCTCAATTCGAGTTTTTGAGTCTCGTCCCGGCGGGACGGCCGGTTATAGCCCAGAGTCTGGATTGGGCTGCGTTGAATCCGACTCCGGCGGCATCTTTATATTCAAGCTGGGTCCGTGGGCAAACGCTTCGCATGCGTCCGCAGGGAAAACCGGTTCCAACTGTGCCGGATCATGCTAAAGCGCGCGGTCGCTACGCGCGGACCCGGACATAGCTGCCGGGTGCGTCCTCGATCGCGGGCAGCGCCTCGGTGCCGGCCGCGCGCGCCGGCACCTGTTCGGCGTCGATGCTTTCGAGCCACCCGCGCCAGTCGGGCCACCACGATCCCTTGTGTTCCTGCGCGCCCTTGAGCCAGTCCGGAAGCGTCACGTCCCTGATATTGTCGTTGGTCCAGAACTGGTACTTGTCCGACGCCGGCGGGTTGACCACGCCGGCGATATGCCCGGAGGCGGACAATACATATTTCACCGGGCCGCCGAAAAACTGCGAGCCGTACAGCACGGAATCGGCGGGCGCGATGTGATCCTCGCGCGTCGCCAGATTGTAGACGGGAACCTTGACCTTCGAGAGGTCGAGCAGCGTGTTGTCGAGCACCATGCTGCCGGCGGAGAGCCGGTTCTCCAGGTAGCAATTGCGCAGGTAGTAGGAGTGGTTCGCCGAGGGCATCCGCGTCGCATCCGAATTCCAGTGCAGGAGGTCGAATGACGATGGCGGCTGTCCCTTCAGGTAATTGCTGACGACATACGACCAGATCAGGTCGTTTGAGCGCAGCATGTTGAAGGCCATCGCCATTCTTGAGCCCTCGAGGACGCCGGATTCCTTCATGTCGCGCTCGAGCGCAGAGATCTGGTCTTCGTCGACGAACACCAGGAGATCGCCGGCATGGGTGAAATCGACCTGCGCCGCCAGGAACGTCGCCGAGGTGACGCGGACCCGGCGCTTCTCCGCAAGCCAGGCCAGCGTGGTGGCGAGCAGGGTGCCGCCGACGCAGTAGCCCATGGTATGGACTTTCATCTCGCCGGTGGCGCGCTCGATCGCGTCCATTGCCGCCAGCGGGCCTTCCTTCATGTAGTCTTCCCAGGTCTTCGTCCCCAGGTTCTTGTCCGGGTTGACCCACGAAATCACGAACACCGTGAGGCCCTGATCGACGCACCACTTGATGAGGGATTTTTCCGGCTTGAGGTCGAGGATGTAGAATTTGTTGATCCAGGGCGGCACGATCAGGAGCGGCGTGCGCAGCACGTTCTCGGTCGACGGCGTGTACTGGATCAACTGCATCAGATCGTTCTGGAAGATCACCTTGCCCGGCGTCGTCGCCATGTTGACGCCGACGATCAGGTTGGCCGGGTCGGACTGGCGAATGCGCAGGGTGCCGCCGCCGGCCTCGATATCCTCCGCCAGCATCTTCATGCCGCGCACAAGGTTGTCGCCGTTGGACGCCAGCGTCTCGCGCAGCACTTCCGGATTGGTGAGCACGAAATTCGACGGCG
This sequence comes from Bradyrhizobium erythrophlei, assembly GCF_900129505.1. NCBI lineage: Bacteria > Pseudomonadati > Pseudomonadota > Alphaproteobacteria > Hyphomicrobiales > Nitrobacteraceae > Bradyrhizobium > Bradyrhizobium erythrophlei. The sequence continues at coordinate 6,435,353 of NZ_LT670818.1, forward strand.
CCAGCGCGTTGGCGATCTGCTGGACGTAGAACTCGGCCTTCTTGCGGGTATGCGCGTCGAGGCCGTCGGCGTTGCGCACGAGATCCTGCGCCCACTGCGTCGAGAGCAGATAGGCCTGCAACAGGAAATCGAAAAACTGATTCGACTTCCATTCGGGATCGCTGAAGCGCTTGTCGCGCGGCGACGGCTCGATCACAGGCGTCGGCTGTTCTCCGGCAAGCCGCCGCATCGACGAGCCCCACAGATCGAGATAGGTCTTGGCCAGCTTCTTCTGCAGCTCCGCCGAACGGTCGGTGTCCGACATCCAATATTCCGCCACCGCCGTGAAGGTCTTGATCACCTCGGTAAGTTCGCTCGGCGGCTTGTCCATCACTTCGCCGCTCTCGCGCGGCTTGAGAAAGGCGGCGAGGGCCTGGCCGCTGGTCTCCATCGCCCGCGCGAGATTCATCGCGAAAGATTCGGGGTCGAACTTCTTTGCGGCCTGGGTTTTGATGGTGACGTCGCTCATGTAGGCAACATTATAGGTTCATTTCCGGTTCGTCACCGCGTTGATCAATCATGCAGCTTCGAAGTTAATTGCTGACGCGGGCGTGCTGCACTGCGACAAAGTTCCTTGGTTCGGTCATATTGAAGCCTCAGCGCTCCGATTTCCTCTTTGGGCTTTGATCGTTTCGCGCGACAATGGTTTGAGCTGCGGCAAAAGTTGATGAAATAAGCGTCATGTTGCCCCAAGGCTAAACGGGACGAAGTCAGGACTTTCTTAAAGCGATATGTCGGTGGATCGAAATAAGAGGGCGCTGGTCGTGGGAGCGCTGCTGCTGTCGGCGCTTGCGCTGGGCGGCTGCTCGAGTTCGATCGCGGACCTGCCGCTAGTCGGCACGCCCGCCGACGCGCCTGCGCGTCCAAAGGATCCCAGCGCCTACCTTCCGGTTCATGATTTGCCGCCGGATCGCGAACAGGCGGTGATCCCGCCGGCGGAGCGGGCCAAGATCGAGGCAGAACTGGCCGCGGCGCGCGACCGTCAGGCGTCGGTAGCGGCCAAGGACGCCGCCGCAAAGTGACCTGACAACACTGGCGCGGCCGGACGTCCGTGGTAAAAGAACCCCAATTCAACCGCAAATCAGGGCGAAGTCAGTCATTTTGCGCCTGAACTCACCCTAAACCATTGATTTAGCGTGATTTCTGGACGAATCCGAATTTCGTTTCGAATCTGCACGAATTCGGCGATTCTGCTCTGCCGGTTGCCGTAGCGAGGTCCCATGGAAGAATTCTACCGCATCCGCCGTTTGCCGCCTTACGTGTTCGAGCAGGTCAATCGCGCCAAGGCGGCCGCACGGAATGCCGGCGCCGACATCATCGACCTCGGCATGGGCAATCCGGACTTGCCGACGCCGCCCCACGTGATCGAGAAACTCAAGGAAACCCTTGGCAAGCCGCGGACCGACCGCTATTCGGCGTCGCGCGGCATTACCGGCCTGCGCAAGGCTCAGGCCGCCTATTACAGCCGGCGTTTCGGGGTCAAACTCAACCCGGAAACCCAGATCGTGGCAACGCTGGGCTCGAAGGAGGGCTTTGCCAACGTGGCGCAGGCGATCACCGCGCCGGGCGACGTGATCCTGTGTCCGAATCCGAGCTACCCGATCCACGCCTTCGGATTCCTGATGGCCGGCGGCGTGATTCGTTCGGTGCCATCGGAACCCACCCCGCAATTCTTCGAGGCGGTGGAGCGCGCCATCATCCATTCGATCCCGAAGCCGTTGGCGCTTGTGGTCTGCTATCCCTCGAATCCGACCGCCTATGTCGCGAGCCTCGATTTCTACCGGGATCTGGTGGCGTTCGCGAAGAAGCACGAGATCTTCATCCTGTCGGATCTGGCCTATGCGGAGGTCTATTTCGACGACAACAACCCGCCGCCCTCGGTGCTGCAGGTTCCCGGCGCGATCGACGTGGCCGTGGAATTCACCTCGATGTCGAAGACGTTTTCGATGGCCGGCTGGCGCATGGGCTTTGCGGTCGGCAACGAGCGCATCATCGCTGCACTGGCGCGGGTGAAATCCTACCTCGATTACGGCGCCTTCACGCCGATCCAGGTCGCAGCGACCGCGGCGCTGAACGGTCCGGACGACTGCATCCGCGAGATGCGCGATACCTACCGCAAGCGTCGCGACGCGCTGGTCGAATCGTTCGGCCGGGCGGGGTGGGAGATTCCGCCGCCGCAGGCCTCGATGTTCGCCTGGGCGCCGCTGCCCGAAGCCTTCCGCGGCGTCGGCAGCATGCAGTTCGCGACCCTGATGGTCGAGAAGTCGGGCGTCGTGGTCTCGCCCGGGGTCGCCTTCGGCGAGCATGGTGAGGGCTTTGTTCGCATCGCCATGGTGGAAAACGAGCAACGTATCCGCCAGGCCGCCCGCGGCGTGCGGCGCTTCCTTGAAAGCGGCATTGAAACGTTGCACAACGTGGTTCCTCTCGCCAACCGGCGTTAGGCATGATCCCGAAAAGCATGTCTGCGGGCTTGACCCGGAGATGGAGACGGTTTCCGGATCAGGTCATGCCTATTCATCTTTTTCTTTTTCGTCTTTCCGGCAGGTCTTTTGCGTCATGGTCGCACCCCTGAAAGTGGGTATTGCGGGGCTCGGCACGGTTGGCGCCGAAGTAGTCCGTGTCATCGAGCAGCAGGGCGGCGTTTTGTCGGCGCGTTGCGGCCGCGCCGTGCGCATCGTCGCCGTCACCGCGCGTTCGAAGGTGAAAAAGCGCAGCCTCGATCTGCGCGGTATCGACTGGGCGAAGAGCCCGCTCGCGCTGGCCGGCGATCCCGGCATCGATTGTTTCGTCGAATTGATGGGTGGCTCCGGCGAACCCGCGCTGTCGGCGATCGAGGCGGCGCTGAAATCCGGCAAATCGGTCGTTACAGCCAACAAGGCGCTGATCGCCAAACATGGAATCCGGCTGGCCAAGCTCGCCGAGAAGCATGGCGGCGCGCTGAATTACGAGGCGGCGGTGGGAGCGGCTATCCCGGTGGTCAAGACCCTGCGCGAGGGCCTGGCGGGCACCGACATCAATCGCGTCTACGGCATCCTGAACGGCACCTGCAATTACATCCTGACCCGGATGGAGCAGGAGGGATTGTCGTTCGCCGAATGCCTGAAGGACGCCCAGCGCCTCGGTTACGCCGAGGCCAACCCGTCCTTCGATGTCGACGGCCACGACACCGCGCAGAAGCTTGCCATCCTTGCCAGCCTCGCCTTCGGCACCAAGGTCGCGCAAAGCGCCATCTACGTCGAAGGCATCTCCTCGATCGCGCCGGAGGATTTGCGCGCCGCTGAAGAGCTCGGCTACCGCGTCAAACTGCTGGGGGTCGCGGTGCGCACCGCCAAGGGCATCGAACAGCGCGTGCATCCGACCATGGTGCCGAAATCGTCCTCGATCGCCCAGGTGATGGGCGTCACCAATGCCGTGACCATCGACGGCGACGGCATCCCGCCGATCACGCTGGTCGGCCCCGGGGCAGGGGGAGCTGCGACCGCATCGGCGGTGGTTGCCGATATCGCCGATGTGGCGCGCGGCATCCGCGCCAGACCGTTCGGGCGTCCAGTGGACAGGTTGCGCGATACCAAGAAAGCCCCGATGGAGCGCCATGAGGGCGGCTATTATATACGCCTGATGGCGCGCGATTTGGCAGGAACTGCCGCTACGATCGCCACCCGGCTGGCGGAACAGAAGATTTCCATTGAATCGATCGTGCAGCGCCATCCCGATGGCGTTGACGCGGCGGGCGGGAAAGGAAAAGCTTCGCCGGTGCCGGTCATCCTGATTACCTATGCGACCAGCGAGGACGCGGTCTATCGGGCGCTCCAGGCGGTGCAGCACGACAAGGTGATCTCCGGCCGGCCGCAGGTGATACGGATCGAAAAGAACTAGCGCGCGATCCTAACGGCTCACGCGCCAAACGATTGAATGCGGGCTGCAATACCCGTTGTGAAGGCTTAAGGAGTTTGACGATGTCGACCCATATTTCGGTTCCGCCGCAGCTGTTGCTGGAGCGCATTCTGACGCTGGAAATCGTGCGGGTGACCGAGCGCGCGGCGGTGTCGGCGGCGCGGCTGCGCGGCCACGGCAACGAAAAGGCCGCCGACCAGGCCGCGGTCGACGCCATGCGCCGCGAGCTCAACAAGCTGCCGATCGAAGGCACCGTCGTCATCGGCGAGGGCGAACGCGACGAAGCGCCGATGCTGTTCATCGGCGAGAAGGTCGGGCTCAATGCCGGGCCGCAGGTCGATATCGCCGTCGATCCGCTCGAGGGCACCACGTTGTGCGCCAAGAACATGCCGGGCGCGATCGCGACCATGGCGATGGCCGATGGCGGCACGCTGCTGCACGCGCCCGACGTCTACATGCAGAAGATCGCGGTCGGTCCCGGCTACAAGAAGGGCGTGGTCGAGCTCGACGCTTCGCCTGCCGACAATGTGCGCCGGCTGGCCAAGGCCAAGGGGGTCGACGCTTCCGCGATCACGGTGCTGGTGCTCGATCGTCCGCGCCATTCGGACATCATCCAGGGCGTGCGCTCGACCGGGGCTGCGGTCCGTCTCATCACCGACGGCGACGTTGCCGGCGTCATCCACTGCGCCGATCCCGATAACACCGGGGTCGACATGTATATCGGTACCGGCGGCGCGCCCGAGGGCGTGCTGGCGGCGGCGGCGCTTCGCTGCATCGGCGGCCAGATGCAGTGCCGGCTGATCCTCGACAGCGAGGAGAAACGCGCGCGCGCCGCCAAGATGGGCGTCACCGATCCCCGCATGATCTACGGCATCGAGGACATGGCGAGGGGCGATTGTCTGTTTGCGGCGACCGGCGTCACCACGGGTTCGCTGCTCTCAGGCGTCAAATTCCGCAAGGACGTGATCGAGACCGAGACCGTGGTGATGCGCTCGGTCACCGGCACGGTGCGCTACATCAAGGCCGAACATCGTCAGCTCGAAAAATTCCACCTCGACTGAGGTCGCTGAACCCTGAGGTCACGGACATGGCTGGCCAAATCGTCATCCGGCCCGTCGGTGAGGACGAGCGCGCAGCCTGGGAAGTGCTGTGGAACGGCTATCTGGCCTTCTACAAGGCGACGCTCGCGCCCGGTGCCAGCGATGTCGCCTGGCAGCGCTTTCACGATCCCGCCGAGCCGATGTTTCTGCTCGGCGGCTACGTCGACGGCAAGCTGACCGGCATCGTGCAGTATCTGTTTCACCGCTCGAGCTGGACCGTGGGCAATTACTGCTATCTGCAGGATCTGTTCGTCAGCGAGAGCGCGCGCGGTCTCGGCCTGGGGCGGGCGCTGATCGAGGCGGTCTATGAGAAGGCCAGGGCGGCCGGCGCCAGCCGGGTGCACTGGCTCACACAAACCACCAACACGCAGGCGCGCATTCTCTACGATCAGGTCGCCGACAATTCTGGTTTCATGCAGTACCGCAAGATTTTTTAAATTGTCATTCCGGGGCGCGCGAAGCGCGAGCCCGGGATCTCGAGATTCCGGGCTCGATGCTTTCGCATCGCCTCGGAATGACAACGATAAAGAGGGGAATGGGACATGTCCGATATTTCCGCAGTCAAGGCGCTGGTGTTCGACGTGTTCGGCACCGTGGTCGACTGGCGCACCAGCCTGATCGCGGATTTCTCCCAATGGGGCGAGAAGCGCGGCATCAAGGCCGACTGGACCGCTTTGGTCGACGGCTGGCGCGCGGTCTATGCGGCGTCGATGGACGACGTGCGCAAGCATCCCGAGCGCGGCTATGTCATCCTCGACGTGCTGCACCGCCGCTCGCTGGAAAAGCTGGTCGCCCAGCTTTCGATTTCCGGCTTGACCGACGCCGACCTGCATCATCTCACCATGGGCTGGCACCGCCTCCATCCCTGGGCCGACAGCGTCTCGGGCCTGACGCGGCTCAAGACAAAATACATCATCGGCCCGCTCTCGAATGGCAACGTCGCGCTGCTGACCGAGATGGCCAAACACGCAGGGCTGCCCTGGGACCTGATCCTGTCGGCGGAACTGTTCGAGCATTACAAGCCCGATCCCGAAACCTATCTCGGCGCGGCAAAGCTGCTCTGCCTAAAGCCGGAGCAGGTGATGATGGTCGCCGCCCATAATCACGACCTCAAGGCCGCCCAGAAGCTCGGATTGAAAACCGCCTTTGTCGCGCGCCCGACCGAATATGGTCCCTTGCAGAAATACGATTTCGAGGCGACCGGCGACTGGGACATCGTCGCGAAGGATTTCGGCGCCGTCGCCGAGCGGATGGGCTGCTAGAGAGCCGTTTCGACAGAATCGAAACGGGCTCTGGATTTTTAATTTGACGCGTTTTCATAATGCGAACCGGACACCACTTCGCTTGAAAACGCTCTAATATCTGAGCGTCGTAGTCACCCCGAATACGGCGGCGTCGCTGATCCGCGAGAGACCGCTTGGGTCATTCGGATTGGGAATGCCGCCGGAGGGGCGAAACACATATTGAAAATAGGGTGCCAGCAACCATCCCGGCTTAATATGGGCCTCGCAGATCAGCTCGATCAGGCTCTTATTGCTCCGCGACTATTGAGGTAGCTGTGCCGCCGGCAACACGGGCGGCCGCTCCGTCCGATCCTCAGTAGCGTTCCGGCACGTACATTTCGGCGGGAACCGGGGTGCGGTGATATTCCGGGTTGTGGACGCGCGGCGGAAGGATCACTGCATCGCGTACGATCTCGCGGTACCGGATCTGCTCGAGCAGGTGCGCGATACAGTTCAGCCGCGCTTTCTTCTTGTCGACGGCCCGCACCACGTGCCAGGGAGCCTCGGCGATGTGCGTATGTTCCAGCATGGCTTCCTTGGCCTTGGTGTAGGTCTCCCATCGGGTTCGGGCCTCGACGTCCATCGGGCTGAGCTTCCACTGTTTCAGGGGATCGTGGATCCGCATGGTGAAGCGCAAATGCTGTTCCTCATCGGTGATCGAGAACCAGTATTTGATCAGCACGATGCCGGAACGCACCAGCATGCGCTCGAATTCCGGCACCGAACGGAAGAACTCCTCGACGTCCTCGTCGGTGCAGAATCCCATCACCCGTTCGACGCCGGCACGGTTGTACCAGCTGCGGTCGAACAGCACGACTTCGCCACCCGCGGGGAGATGCGAGACATAGCGCTGGAAATACCACTGGGTGCGCTCACGCTCGCTCGGGGCGGGCAGGGCGGCAACGCGGCAGACCCGCGGGTTGAGCCGCTGCGTGATCCGCTTGATGACGCCGCCCTTGCCGGCGGAATCACGTCCCTCGAAGATCACCACCACCTTGAGCTTGTTGTGCTGCACCCAGTCCTGTAATTTCACCAGCTCGCCCTGCAGACGGAACAGTTCCTTGAAATAGAACCGCCGGTCGACGGTCTCACCGGCTGTATGGTCGGAGAACTCATTGGCCAGCGCATTGAGGCGATCGTCGTCGATCTCGAGTTCCAACTCTTCATCGAAGCTGTCAAGCATTTCCGCGTGAACTCGGTCGTGAATGGATCGCGCCGTTTCGGCGGGTTTTTCGGTCATGGAAGGTTCCAGCTCCGAGAAACGAGGAGGTTCTCCCGTAATGTGCAAATCCAGATGTCAGTGGTGTGACAAGGCCCGGCGTGTTTCGCTTGCCGTCGCAGGTCAATTCGGGAATGTTTGTCGCCGGCTGTTTCCGATATCCGCTTCTGTCATTTGCAGGTAACTGCAATGTCCTCATCAGACGATTCCGGCGGAACACGAGCCGTGTCACCGCGGGTCCGCAAAAGCAAAATCTCTTCGTGGCTGCTACTGGCCATGGGGTTATTGTTTTTTGCTGCCGGCTCCGGCGCCTTGTATTTGGTGCTGCGGCCGGTGACGCTGCGAATTGCGGTCGGACCGCCGGGAAGCGACGACCAGAAGCTCATACGGGCGCTGGCGCAGGCCTTTGCCCGCGAAGGGAGCGCGGTCCGGCTCGCGCCGATCGCCACCGAAGGGACGGTCGAAAGCATTGCGCTGCTTGCCGCTTCGAAGACCGATCTGGCCGTCGCGCGCGGCGACCTGGAATTGCCCGCCGATGCCGAATCCGTAGCGATCCTGCGCAAGAATGTCGTCGTGCTGTGGTCGCCTTCCGGCCATTCGCCGAAAGGCTCCAGGAAACAGCCGGCGTCGAAAATCAAGGAAATCGGCGAGCTCGCGGGCCATCGGGTTGGCGTCATCGGCAAAACCCAGGCGAACGTCACATTGCTGCGTGTCATCCTGACTGAATCGGGCGTCAATCCGGACAAGGTGGCGGTTACCCAGTTCGGTACCGACCAGATTGCCGAGTTGGCGCGCGATCCGGCCATCGACGCGTTCATGGCGGTGGGCCCGCTGGACAGCAAGATCACCTCGGACGCGATCACCGCGACCGCACTTGCCAGGGGCGAGCCGAAATTTCTTGCGGTTGATGTTTCGGAGGCGATCGCGCAAAGACACCCGCTCTATGAATCCGAGGAAATTCCGGGCAGCACCTTTAGTTCGTCGCCCGCCAGACCGGATGACAAGATTGAAACCGTCAGCGTCAATCATCTGATCATCGCGCCCAAAGCCTTGTCCGAAACGGCGGTCGGCGCATTCGTCCGGCAATTGTTTGCGGTTCGTTCCTTGGTTGCCAGGGAGCTTCCCAATGCTGCAAAAATCGAGAAACCGGATACCGACAAGGATGCCGCGCTTCCCGCTCATGAGGGGGCAGCCGCCTTCATCGATGGCACCGAACGCACCTTTCTCGAAAAGTACAGCGACTATCTATGGGGCGGGATCCTGCTGCTTTCGGTGCTTGGGTCCACCGGCGCGGGTTTGCGCCACTACCTGAAACGGGACGAACGGCGGCAGAATACGATGCATCGGGACAACCTGGTCGACATGATTGGCAAGGTGCGCCAGGCGCAATCGCTGGAACAATTGGCGGCGATGCAGTGCGAGGTGGACGGCATCCTGCGGGAGACGCTCGATGGCTACGATGACGGTGCCATCGAGGAACGCGACTTGTCGGCCATTGGCCTGGTCTTGAACGAATTCCATCACGCCGTCGTGGATCGGCGCGCCGTCATTGGCCTCATCGCGCATGATCTGCCCGGCAGGCGGGCCCGGTGAGAGAGTTTCGCGAGCGCCGAAACGAAAAGGGGCCGCGCTTGCATGCGACCCCTCGTTCTCGAGACCGGCCGTCAGCCGATAGAAGTCACGCCGCCGAAACACCACGGGCGGCTGTTTCGCCTTGCTCCGTCCGATGCGGCAGGCTCCAGTTCGGCCGAATGAAGTGACAGGTGTAGCCGTCCGGATATTTCTCCAGGTAATCCTGATGCTCGGGCTCGGCCTCCCAGAACGGTCCGGCGGGTGAAACCTCGGTGACGACCTTGCCCGGCCAAAGGCCGGAAGCATCGACGTCGGCGATGGTGTCCAGTGCGATCCGCTTCTGCTCCTCGGTGGTGTAGAAGATCGCCGACCGGTAGCTCGCTCCGCGGTCATTGCCCTGGCGGTTCAACGTCGAGGGATCGTGGATCTGGAAGAAGAATTCCAGGAGCTTTCGATAGCTGATGGTCTGCGGGTCGAAGATGATCTCGATGGCTTCGGCGTGGCTGCCGTGGTTGCGATAGGTCGCGTTCGGCACCTCGCCGCCGGTGTAGCCCACCCTGGTTGAAATCACGCCCGGATACCGGCGGATCAGATCCTGAACGCCCCAGAAACAGCCGCCGGCAAGAACCGCGCGCTCCGTCGAAACTGTCATGTCCGTCCTCCTGCGGTTCGCCGCGAGCGTCGCTCCCGCAGCTTTATCAAGGCCCCATCATGGGGCCGAATGATGCCAAAGCCCAGATATGCACGAAACTAGCCTGGCGCCAGCGGCGCCGTCCGTCCGATCAAGGCTCGCCTCGATGATGCCCGGGAGGCGAGGGAGATGTTCTAGTCGGAACGCGACCGGACGACGGATTGCGGCAGAGACGCGAGGAACAACACGGCACATACGCACAGCAGGACGACGTCCTTGAACAGGAACTCGCCGGTCAAATTCCAGGCGATCGGATCGGTCGACAAGCTCCATTTGACCACGCCCGGCGTCGTGAAGAAGAACGACCATGTGACCGCAAAGGTGACGATCCCCATCAGCGCACCCGCCGCCGACAGGATCGGGCTGAAGGCGCCCGCCGCCAGAAGCACGGCGATGCCAAGCTCGGCGGCGCCGAGGACATAGGCTTCTCCCCTGATGCCGAACACGGACAGCCACGAAATGAACGGACTGTTGCTGATGAACTGGACAATACCCTCGGCCGATTGTGGGGTGAATTTCTGGATGCCGAACGACAGGAAGACCACGACCATCACCCAGCGGAGAATGGCCAGAGGACGATAGGATCCGGCCCCGTTTTCAGCAACGTTGAAAGATATTTTCATGCGGTGACTTCGTCCCTTCCTCGGGAATGCAATTGCCGCGTTGAGGCGCGATCCTGACGTTTCGTACGCACGCGCGGCGCCGTCGTTACGTTCGTCGGCGGTTCCGTTTTTCACGATCACGTGTAGTCGGCGGCCGCGATAATCTCGCGGCGCGACCGTAGGGCGGCGCCGCGTGCGCGCTGGTACTGCTCGCGTGTGCGCTCTACATTGACTGCCAATGACCAGCGCTCTTCACCTTTCCTGCGATGCCGCCACCGCGCGCGCTGCCGGCGGGACATCTTCACCGGTGTTCCCCCAACTCGTTATTGCGACGACGATCCTGGCATCGAGTCTGGCCTTGATCGATAGTTCGGTCGTGAATGTCGGGCTGCCGGCGATCGGTCGGAGCTTTGACGCGGACGCCGCCGGCCTGCAGTGGGTCGTCAACGCCTATTTGCTTCCCCTGAGCGCGCTGCTCCTGCTGGGAGGCGCGGCGGGAGACCGGTTCGGCCGCCGTCGTCTCCTGATCGCGGGGGTTCTGCTGTTCGCCATCGCTTCGCTTGCCTGCGCGGTGGCGCCGACCATTCTCTCGTTGCTGCTCGCTCGCTTCGTTCAGGGCGGGGCTGCCGCCGTGCTGATGCCAAACAGCCTGGCGATCCTCGGTCAGAGTTTTTCCGGGGAGGCCAAAGGCCGCGCGATCGGCATCTGGGCGGCGACCGGAGCCGCCGCGGGCGCTGTTGGACCTGTCCTCGGGGGATGGCTGATAGATGTCGCCAGTTGGCGCTTCGCGTTCCTCATCAACCTTCCGCTGTCCGCAGCCGCGATCGTGTTGGCGTACCTTTACGTCGACAAGGACGTCGATGACACCACGAGCGTTCTCGACTGGTCGGGTGGAGCGCTTGTCACGGTTGGTTTGGGCCTTGCGACCTGGGCCTTGACCGAAGGATCCGGTCGGGCCTGGTCGCTTTCAGCCTTCGTCGCGCTTGGAGCGGGCTTGATCTTCTCTGGCCTGTTCCTGCTCGTGGAGCGGCGACACGGCGACAAAGCCATGATGCCGCTCGCGCTGTTCGGGTCCCGGAGCTTTGTCGGGCTCACGCTTTTGACGTTCCTGCTGTACGGCGCCCTGGGCGGATTGTTCGTCCTGGTGCCCTACGTGCTGATCCAGGCGGGCGGATACACTGCGACGCAGGCCGGCGCCGCGCTCCTGCCGCTGCCGCTCGTCATCGCGGTGGCATCGCCCGGCGCCGGCGCGCTGGCGGCAAGGGTCGGTCCGCGTTGGCCGTTGATCGCTGGACCGGTCATCGTCGCGGCCGGCTTTCTCCTCCTTGTGCGGATCGGATCCAACCCGAGCTACTGGCTCGGCGTCTTTCCTGCGATGGCCGTCATTGCGCTGGGAATGGCTGGCGCGGTTGCTCCGCTCACGACGGCGGTGCTGATGTCCGTCGATAGCCGTCACACCGGTGCCGCATCCGGGCTCAACAGCGCAGTGGCGCGTACCGGTGGCTTGGTTGTTACGGCTATCATCGGCCCGGTGATAGCCTCGTCCGGACCTGCTTTGCTTTCCGCCTTTGATATCGCTGCGGCGGCCGGCGCGTTGATTTGCGTTGCGGCGGCTGCAAGTGCGGCTCTGTTTGATGGTCCCGGTGGGTAAAATCCCCCACCGGGGCGACAGCCACGACGCTGGCCCACCCATGTCCTGACCCATGTCCTGACCCAAGTCCCGAAGACGGTCGCGAAGCTGTGGTTCAGCAATGGCCGTTGCGCTCGAATTAGTGAGGCGGGGAGGGGTGGCGGATGATCGGTCCTTCCGTCTACCATCCATTCAGCGCCGGTTGTCATCCGGGAAATATCTGCAGGGATCGTCGATGCCCACGCTCGCGAATGCTTTGCTTGAAGGCCTTAGGGATCACGGTGCCCGGGAGATTTTCGGCATCCCCGGCGATTTCGTGCTGCCGTTCTTCAAGACCATCGAGGAAAGCAACATCCTTCCTTATTTCACGTTGAGCCACGAACCCGCGGTGGGCTTTGCGGCCGACGCGGCGGCGCGCTACCACGGTGGCGTCGGCGTCGCGGTGGTCACCTACGGAGCCGGCGCCTTCAATCTGGTGAACTCGATCGCCGGCGCCTATGCGGAACGCTCGCCGGTCGTGGTGATTGCAGGTGCTCCCGGCGCCCGCGAGCGCGCCGGCGGATACCTGCTGCATCACCAGGTGCGCACGGTCGATACCCAGCTGGCCGTGTTCAGGGAATTCACCTGCGATCAGGCCGTGCTGACGGATGCGGCGACCGCACCGGCCGAAATCGCCCGTGTCCTGCGCAACGCGCTGGAAATGTCGCTACCTGTCTATATCGAGTTTCCGCGCGACATGGTGGACGCGCGGGTCGAGCCGGTACCGCTTCTGCCGCGACGCGCGGCCGATCCGGAAGCGCTTGCCGAATGCGCGGAGGAAGTCCTGGCGCGGATCGCCAACGCCGCCTCGCCGGTGCTGATGGTCGATGTGGAAATTCGCCGCTACGGGATCGAGGAGCAGGTCGCGGCACTGGCGCGCAAGCTTGGCTTGCCGGTGGTCACGACGTTCATGGGACGGGGACTGTTGGAAGCGGCGGGCGACGTCTTTGCCGGAACCTACCTTGGCGCGGCCGGCGATCCGGCGGTGACCCGGCTGGTCGAGGATGCCGACCTCCTGCTTTTGTTCGGGGTCATCCTGTCCGACACCAATTTTGCACTGTCGAACCGCGTGACTGACCCACGTCGCACCATTTTTGCCGCCGGCCGCGAGGTACAGATCGGCCATCACATCTACCGCGATTTGCCGCTGGCTGATCTGATCGCCGGCCTCGATGCCCGCGCCAAGCACCGGGCGCCGCGGCAAAGCAGGGCGGGGGCGGGGATTGTCTACCCGCGCGGGCTCCCCGCCGATGATCAGCCGATCGCACCGTCGGATATCGCTTGCGCCATCAACGATTTGTTCGACCGCCACGGCAAGATGCCGATGACCGCCGATATCGGCGATTGCCTGTTCACGGCCATGGAAATCGACAACACCGCGCTCGCAGCACCCGGCTATTATGCCGGAATGGGTTTTGGGGTGCCGGCCGGCTTCGGCGTTGCCGCGACCGGCCTTCGCCCGCTGGTGCTGGTGGGCGACGGCGCGTTCCAGATGACGGGGTGGGAGCTGGGCAATTGCCGCCGCTACGGGCTTGATCCGATCGTCGTGCTTTTCAACAATTGCAGCTGGGAAATGCTGCGCGTGTTCCAGCCCGAATCGCGCTTCAACGATCTCGACGACTGGCATTTCGCCGACATCGCCCATTCGCTCGGCGGCATTGGCGAGCGGGTGACGACGCGGCGGCAGCTCGCCGCCGCTCTCGATCGCGCCGTCGCCCAGCGCGGGCAATTTTCGCTGATCGAAGTCATGCTGCCGCGCGGGGCGACCTCCGACACCCTGGCGCGCTTCGTCACCGGCTTCAAGGCGGCCCGCGAACGCATGGCGAAGTCGTGAGTTATTGAGCGCCCGCGCTCGCGCCGATTTTCGCCAACAAACTCGCACACACAAGAGACGTTCGGCTGTGCGCTTCACAAATTCGTGCGGATCAGGTTGGGCGACCATAAAAGTAAATTTACTTGAGACGATCGCATTTGATTGCGATGTTGGATCGGCGTCTATCGTCGGGGCATGCAGACCCCCGGCATTCTAAGACGGTTCGCCGTCCAAGTTCTGCTCACCACTCGAGGTCGATGGACCTCGGGGGTTGAGCGTTTGGACAAGGCATATGAGCCGCATTTCTCCAAAATGTCCCGCTAGTTTCCGCTGCTTCCGTCGGGACGCGCTTGGCGCGGTGAAACCGGCTGAGGCGTCACAATGAGCCTGGTGTCGTTTGCATTGCGACGACCGATCTCGCTTTTGACGATGGTCATAGCCGTTGCATTGGTGGGACTTCTGGCGGTCGACCGCATGTCTCGGGACATTTTCCCGGATCTCGGGGTGCCCGTCCTGTATGTGGCCCAGCCGTACGGCGGCATGGACCCGGCGCAGATGGAAGGGTTCATCGTCAACTATTACGAGTACCACTTCCTTTACATCACCGGCATCGAGCATGTCGAAAGCAAATCGATCCAGGGCGTGGGGCTGATCAAGCTCCAATTCCATCCTGGCACCAACATGGCGCAGGCCACGGCGGAGACGGTCGCCTACGTCGACCGCGCCCGCGCCTTCATGCCGGCGGGAACCGTGCCGCCTTTCGTGATGCGGTTCGACGGGGGCAGCGTTCCTGTCGGCGACCTCGTCTTCTCCAGCAAGACGAAGACAGTCGCCGAGCTTCAGGATGCGGCGCTCTTCAAGGTGCGCCCGTTGTTCGCGACCTTGCCAGGCGTGTCGGCACCGCCGCCCTTCGGCTCAAGCCAACGCACCATCCTCGTTCGCCTGGATCCCGAAAAGCTGCGTTCTTACAACATGTCGCCGGATGAGGTGGTACAGGCGTTGGGTGCCGGCAATACGGTCAGCCCGTCGGGTAACGTCCGCATCGGCGACCTCATGCCAATGGTTCCGGTCAACTCCGTTGTCGGAGATTTCAAGGGCCTGAACAACATTCCCATCCGCTCGCACGGAACGCAGACGATCTTCATACGCGACGTCGGATCAGTCGAAGACGGCGCCGACATCCAGACCGGCTACGCGCTGGTGAATGGACGCCGCACGGTCTACATCCCCGTAACCAAACGAGCGGACGCCTCGACACTCGCAGTCGTCCAAGCCGTCAAAGCCAACTTGCCTCACTTCCAAGCCGTACTGCCTGATGACGTTGAGGTCAGTTACCAGTTCGACCAATCCCCCTACGTAACGCGCGCCATCCAGGGCCTGTTCGTCGAAGGCGTTCTCGGCGCGGTGCTCACTGGCCTCATGGTGCTGCTGTTTCTGCGGGATTGGCGCAGTTCGCTCGTCGTGGTCTTGAACATTCCGCTCGCGATCCTCGCATCGGTGACGGCGCTCTGGGTATCGGGGCAGACGATCAACATCATGACTTTGGGCGGGCTGGCGTTGGCTGTCGGCATCCTGGTCGACGAGGCGACAGTCACCATCGAGAACATCCACACCCGTCTCGCTGATGGTCGTAGCCTTGCCCGGGCCGCGAGCGAGGCCACGGCCGAGACGACGATGCCCCGGTTCGTGGCCATGCTCTGCATTCTGGCGGTGTTCATTCCCGCTTTCTTCATGACCGGCGCCGCGCAAAACCTGTTCGTCCCGCTGGCCCTGGCGGTCGGATTCTCGATGGTGGGGTCGTATCTGCTTTCCAGTACCTTTGTGCCGGTGCTGTCGGTCTGGATGCTGCGCAATGCGAGCACACACCACGAGCCGCAAGAGACGTCGTTCGATCGGCTGCGGGCAAGGTACGATCGGTTCGCGCGCGCCGTCATGAAACGACGGCGCATCGTCGTGCTTTCCTATCTCGTCATCGCCGGCGCAATCATTTTCCTGGTCGGAAGCTCTCTCGGCACCGAGATTTTTCCGATCGTGGATACCGGCCAGCTCCAATTGCATCTTAAGGCTCCCGCGGGAACGCGCATCGAGCGCACCGAGCAGATCGCGCTGCAGACACTCGACGTGATCAAGCGCGAGGTCGGACCGGATAACGTGGACATCAGCCTCGGTTTTGTCGGCACGCAGCCGCCCAATTATCCGATCAATACGATTTATCTCTGGAGTTCAGGCTCCGAGGAAGCGGTGCTGCAGGTGCAGCTCAAGCCCGGCACCGGGATCGGCATCGAGGATTTGAAGGAGCGGCTGCGTCAGAAATTGCCCCGGGAATTGCCGGGTGTGCGCTTCTCATTCGAGCCGAGCGACATCGTCAGCCGGGTGATGAGCTTCGGCGCGCCGACACCGATCGAAGTAGCGGTGAGCGGGCCGAACCTCGCCGATAGCCGCCAATACGCCGACAAGCTGCGAGCGAAATTGGCCCAGGTGCCGACGCTGCGAGACCTGGGATTCGAGCAGGAACTCGATTACCCGATCGTAAAGGTCAATGTAGACCGCGAGCGAGCGGGCGTTCTGGGGGTGACGGCGGATGATGTGGCAAAATCGGTCGTCGCGGGCACGTCATCCAGTCGCTACACCTCCGCGAATTATTGGCCCGATCCCAAGAGCGGCATTGGTTATCAGGTGCAGGTGGAGATCCCCGAGCACCGGATGAATTCCCTGGAGGAGGTGAAGAACCTCCCCATCGCTCGCCGGACCGGCGGACAGATCGACCTCCGCAACGTGGCCGGCGTCACCGACGGCGCGGCGCTCGGCGAATATGACCGCTACAACATGCAGCGCATGCTGACACTCAGCGCCAACATCTACGGCGAGGATGTGGGACGCGCGGCAGCCCGCGTGCAGCAGGCGATCAACGATACGGGAAAGCCGCCCGATCGAGTAAACGTGACCGTGCGCGGGCAAGTCCAGCCGATGGTGGAGATGTTCGGAGGCCTGCGTCTGGGACTCTTGATGGCGGTGGGTGTCATCCTCCTGCTGCTGACCGCCAACTTCCAATCGTTCCGGCTTTCCCTGGCGGTGGGGTCGACGATTCCCGCCGTCATCGCCGGGGTCGTGCTTATGCTGTGGCTCACCCGGACCACGCTCAACATTCAATCCTTCATGGGCGCGATCATGGCGATCGGCGTGGCCGTGGCAAACGCCATCCTGCTTGTGACTTTCGCGGAGCGCAGCCGGATCGAGGGCCGCGAACCATGGGAGGCTGCAATCAAAGGCGCACGAAGCCGTCTGCGTCCGATCCTGATGACAAGTTTCGCGATGCTGGCTGGGATGATGCCAATGGCGCTGGGCCTGGGCGAAGGCGGAGAGCAAAGTGCTCCGCTTGGGCGGGCGGTGATCGGCGGTCTTCTCGGCGCAACGTGCGCCACGCTCATCATCCTGCCGGCGATCTTGGCCACGCTGCAGTCGCGGCATGCCCCGGTTTCCGCGTCGCTCGATCCAGACGATCCTCATAGCCGCTATTTCGAGCCGGAGCCGCGGCTCGGGTCGGTGGCGGATCGCGGCGACGGACACGCCGTACTCCATGCTCGGGCGGCGGAATGAGCGGAACAGCCAAAACGGAATTTAAGGCGTAGCACCATGAAGTTCACGAATAGAACGGGTATCAAGGTCTTGGTCGTCGTGGTAAGCGTCGCCGCGGCAGGCATTGTTGCCGATTGGCGTCTGGCGGCATCGCCGTCGCTCGTGAGTCCGTGGAAGCCGGATAACCTGCCACGGATCGAAGTTGTGCGTCCGCGCCGTGTCACGGTGGCCCAGCGTCTCCAGACCAACGCCACGCTCGAAGCTTTTGAGGACACAGATCTCTTCGCCAAGGTCTCCGGATACCTGTCCGATGTTCGCGTCGATATCGGCGATCACGTCAAGGCAGGTCAAGTGCTCGCGGTGATCGATGTTCCCGAAATGAAGCAGGAGCTTGCCGAAGCCAAGGCCCAACTCGCATCCAAGCAAAGTTCACTGGAGAGCGCCCGCCGCCAGCTGGACCACAACAAGGCGGACCTGACGCTTCAGAGCGCCTTGGCGAAAGACCGGGACCAGTTGGGCGAGGGACGGGGCTTTATCAGCGATCGGACGCTCGATCAGGTGCACGCCAATGCGGAGATCGCCAAGGCGGATCTCGGTGTTGCGGAGGCGAACCGCGACCTCGCTGCCAACCAGGTTGACGTCGCCGCTGCGACCGTAGAGAAGATCAAGACGCTGCTCGCCTATACGCAGATCGTGGCGCCTTTCGATGGCGTGGTGGCGCGGCGCCAGGTGAACCGGGGCGATCTGGTCCAGGCAGCGACGGCCACGCGGACGACGCCGTCCGCGGGATCGCTGTTCACGGTGCAGCGGATCGACATCATCCGGGTGTTTTGCGACGTTCCGGAGAACGACGTACCTCACCTTCACGTCGGCGACCCGGCCATCGTCAAGCCGTCTGGCTTCGACGGTAAGCCGTTCATCGGCAAGGTAACCCGCTTCTCCCTACGTCTCGATCCCGAGACCCGCAACATGCGCACCGAGATCGACCTGCCCAACCCCGATGAACGGCTTTATCCCGGTACGTATGCGGAGGTCTCACTGGAAATGAACCGGCGCCCCGATGCGCTTACCCTACCCAGCGCGGCGGTAGGCTCGGATGGCGACGGCAGCTTCGTGTACACCATCATCGATAATCGCATCACGCGCCTTGCCGTCATGACTGGTCTCACCGATAGTGGTCGTATCGAGGTGACCGCGGGCCTATCGGAACAGACAGTGGTGGTAGCGAGCACCAAGGGAGTGCCGCCACCGAGAACTGCGGTTCACCCACAGATGGTCCGCCAGGACTCGTAGTTCCCGTTGTAAAATCGCACCGCGCCCGACACCATAGGAGGACCCACACACTCTTCGGAATGCTGTAACCGGCTTCAAGGCGGCCCGCGAACGCATGGCGAAGTCGTGAGTTATTGAGCCCCGCGAACGTTGTTAGCGAATTTCCGGGATGAAGAGAACTCCATATCAACGAGCCCCTGCGTCGCAATTTGGCGCATTCGGACGTCGGCTTTTTGATGAACGCGCGCTTTGCATCAGAACCAGGGCATCCCCGAAGTCAGCATGGGACCCCGACGATCAGTGCGCCAGAGCCGACCCGTCGCTGTTGACCTCATGGTGCTGTAAGGCCGCATTTGCGCAGGCGAGCCGGCGAACGTAGCGGACTGCGGACTTCGACGCCCCGGTCAGGCCGGGTGTTGCCCGGAGCGCTGCGGCAGCAGCAGGATCAGCAGGACCATCGCTGCTGCCAATGAGGCCGATGCCGAGTATCGGCTAAGCGCCAGGCCGCCATGGTCGAGCGGCTTGTCGAGGAAATCGCCCACCGTGGCGCCGAGCGGCCGGGTGAGCACGAAAGTGATCCAGAACAGCACCGTGCGCGAGACGTTGGTCCGCCAATAGGCTGCGGCAACGGCCGCAAGCCCGGCGGCGAAAACCAGCGCGCCGCCGGCATAGCCAAGCCCGGTTGAATCGGCCATCCAGTCGCCGAGCGCGGTACCGAGGGTCTGCGAAAACAGGATTGTGATCCAGTAGAAGGCCTCCGCCGGTTTCGAATGGATGGAGCTGATCGAGACCGTTCCGAGCGTCCGATGCCAGATTGCCAGCGACGCGACGAGCAGCGCAGCGAGTAGCGAGGAGCCGCCGACATATCCGATCCCCAGCGAGCGGTCGACGAAGTCGGCCAGCGTGGTCCCGACCGTGGTCGTGGCAACAATCACGGTCCAGTAGAGCAGCGGATGGAAACGTCTTGTGTTTGTCTGCGCGCCCACGGCGATGGCGAAGAGCGTTGCAAAGATCGCCGTTCCCACCAAATAGCCGAGATTCATCGACATGGTCACGGCGTCGCCGCCGGTCTCGCCGAGCGTCGTCGCAAGTATCTTGATGATCCAGAATGCCAGGGTGACTTCAGGAACTTTGGTTGGGTGCTCGATGAACACCGTCTCTTTGTAATATTGATTCATGCTGTTTCACTTCCGACTTGCGACAGCGGCGATCCGTGTTGGTGCCGTCGCCCACACGTTGATTATCTCCGAGGCCAAACTTGCGAGCGTCAGGGTTTCCCAACGGAGTTCATCACCGACAACAGATCCGCTACCGTCTGCTTGCATGCGGCGGGATCGGGCGCGTTGGCACGAAGCGCTTCGAGCGCCCGGTCGATCGCCTTGTCGACGGTGTGCCAGTCGGCGGCGGCGCGCGGCTTCAAGCCTGCCTCCGCTTCGTCCCACCGGGTCTCAAGATCCTTGATGCGCGTCTTGGCGCCGGCGAGGTCGCCTTTGTCTATCAGGGCCGAGACATCGACGACGATGCTGCGGAACGGCGTCAGGTCGCCGAGCTTCGACGACATCGCCGCTTCCGCGCGCGGCATGAACGCAATTCCGCCTGTTGTGTCCAGACCTGGTTCGTCAGCTGAAATCGCGAGAAGGCCGACGGCCAGTGCCAACATCGTTTTGTTCATATGCAGCCTCCTAGTGGTTCCTGTCGGCACGTGCGCGCCGAGCTTCGAGTTGCTCGTGGGAATGGAGTCAGGAGGTCATCGCACTGGCGCCGGCTTGGCGGGTTTACCTTCAAAGGTCACCCAGGCGACGAGCACGATGATGAAGGCCAAAAATCCGAGGCTGGTATAGATCGTGCCAAGACCGGCGCCGCCATATTCTCGGGCTTGCGACAGCAGGTCGCCAAGCGACGCGCCGAGCGGGCGCGTGAGGATGTAGGCCAGCCAGAAGGTGAGAACCGGGTTGGCGCCGAGATAATAGGCCAATGAGATGAGCGCGATCATCGCGCCGAACGCGACGACGCCGAGCTGGAAGCCAAGGCCGAGCGCTTCCGTCGCCAGATCGCCGGCGGCCGTTCCCAGCGCAAAGGTGAACAGGATCGCCGCCCAGTAGAAGAGCTCGCGCCGCGTGGTGATGATGGTGTGAATTGAAAGCGTCCGCTCGACGCCGTACCAGACGGCAAAGATCGTGGCCAAAATCGCTGCGAACGCCGCCGTGCTGACATAAAGGCTGATCTCCAGCCGGTCGGTCAGCCAATCGGTGATTTGCGTGCCGACGATACTTACGAGAACGACCGTCAGCCAATAGATCCAGGGAACATAGCTGCGGGCCTGAAGCTGCAGGGTCAACGCGGAAACAAGGAAGCTGACCATGATGGCGGTGGTCGCGCTGGTACCGAGACCGACATGCACGGCGAGATAGTCGGCGCCGGTTTCGCCGACGGTGGTCGACAGGATCTTGATGATCCAGAAGGTGACCGCGACTTCGGGGACCTTGTTGAGCAGCCTTGGCGCGTTCACCGGTGCTGGCACGACATTTCTCCTGGAAGGAAGTGCGGTGATTCGAAGCGATGCGTCACCATGGCGGCGCCAACTTAGGTGCGGCTTAGAACCAAGAGGGTTTTGGCCGTGCAGGGCGCCGCTGATCCTAAGTCTGCGCTAATTCAGGCGATGGAGAAGGGGTATGATGGGCGCGTGGATAGCGTGCGGCGTCTCGGATAGGGATCGAGGATGCGGGTTCTGCTCATCGAAGATGACAAGATGATCGGCGCCGCTGTGCAACAGGCGCTCAGGGACGCGGCTTACGCCGTCGACTGGGTGATGGATGGCGAGACCGCGATCCAGGCCGTGGAGAACGAGGACTATGACGTGGCGTTGCTCGATCTCGGGCTGCCGGCGGCTGACGGCCGCGAGGTGCTGCGCCGTTTTCGTAGCCGCGGCCGCAGGCTCCCGGTGATCATCGTGACCGCGCGGGATGGCGTTGACGACCGCATCGACGGCCTCGATCTTGGTGCGGACGACTATCTGGTAAAGCCGTTCGAGATTCGCGAATTGCTGGCGCGCATGCGCGCGGTACTTCGCCGCGAAGGCAGCGGCTCACCGCCGATTCTCACCAACGGCGTGCTCCATCTCGACCCCACCACGCGCCAGGCCAGCTTCGCGGGCGAGACGTCGCTGCTGACCGCCCGCGAGTTCGCCCTATTGCAGGGGCTGTTGGCGCGGCCGGGCGCGATCATGTCCCGCAGCGAGCTGGAACGGCAGATCTACGGGTGGAACGAGGAAGTCGAGAGCAACGCGATCGAGTTTCTGATCCATACGATCCGGAAGAAACTTGGAGCCGCGGCCATCCGCAACGTACGTGGCGTCGGGTGGATGGTGGATGGTCCGCTGTGACAAGATCCCTGCGCGCGCGCCTTTTTGTCGGGTTAACTGCGGTCATCCTGCTGGCGGGCTGTCTGGGTGGCGTGCTGACCTACCTTTGGGCGTTCGACGAAGCGATCGAGATGCAGGACTCGACGCTGATACAGATCGGCAGCCTGTTGCAGAACGGCGACGTCAAGAGCGATGCGTCGCTTCATGGCATCGACGCGGACGCCGAGGTCGATGTCATCGAATTGGGCACGGTGCCGCATGGCCCTGCGGAGGAGCGTCAACTCTGGAGCCTGCAGGATGGCCTGCGCGCCGCGACGTTCAGGGGGCAACCGGTGCGGATATTGTTGCGGAGCCGCCCCGATGGAAGCCGCTTTGCCATCACCCAGCCGACCGACGTCAGGGATGATATCGCCGGCAACATGGCGTTTCGAACGCTGCTCCCGATCGCCGCCCTCATACCGTGCCTGCTGCTGGTTACGGCCCTGGTCGTCGCGGGCTCGCTGGGCCCGATGGTCCATCTGGCCGGCGATCTCGACTTGAGGCGTGCCGACGACATGACGCCGCTTCCGTTGGCCGGCATGCCGAACGAGCTCCATCCATTCATCGTATCGATCAACGGCCTATTGGAACGAATGAAGCTGATGATGGATCAGCAGCGGCGCTTTGTCGCCGATGCCGCGCATGAACTGCGAACGCCCATCACCGCGCTTGGCCTGCAAGCGGAAAACCTCGATACGGTGGAGCTTCCCGACCCAGCGCGCGAGCGTCTGGCCGCGCTCAGGCAGGGCATGCGACGTACCAACCACCTGCTGGAACAGTTGCTTGCACTGGCCCGCCACGAGACCGCGCCGTCCGGTGAAGCGGCCCTGGTGGAACTGGATCGCCTTGTGAAGGATTCGGTCGCCGATTTGCTGCCGGAAGCCGCGCGCAAGGAGATCGACGTTGGCTTCGAGATGATCGAGCCGATCGCGATCAGGGGCGAGCCGGTCATGGTTTCGACCATGATCCGCAACCTGCTCGACAATGCCGTGCGCTATACGCCGTGCGGCGGCCGCGTCGACATCGGGGTCTATCGGGACGCCGGTGCAGCGGTCGTGCAGGTCGAAGACACCGGACCAGGTATTCCGCCTGGCGAGATGGATCGAATATTCGAGCCGTTCTTCCGCGGCAGCCGGCCGATGGAGCATGGAACCGGACTCGGCCTGTCGATCGTCAAGCGCATCGTCGATCGACTAGGCGGCTCGATCGTGCTGGAGAATTTTTCCGGTCCGTCCGGAAACGGCCTTCGCGCCACCGTCCGCTTGCCGTTCGAATGACCTTGCCGTCGGGCCCTAGGTTGCGAACGCCTTTTCCGGTCTTGCGGATTCTTTCCACGCCAAGAGCAGGATGACGAACACGATACCCGTCACAGCCGTGCTCATCGGCAAGCCCAGCATGTTTCGGCCGGCCAGGGTGTCGCCGACCGCGGTCCCTGCAGCCCGGATCGCAACGACCGTCGCCCAATAGAACGGCAGCCAGCGAAGCGGCCCTCGCCAGCCGGCCCATAGCAGCACGAGCACGACAGGGGAGAGCAGGATCGCCGCCCCGGCATCGCCGAGGTGCAAATTGTGGGAGCAAAAATCCCCCATAACCGTTCCCAGCGTTCCCGCGATGAACATGGATATCCAATAGCCGAGGTCGGCCCGCAGCACGCTGTCGCTTTTGACTGAGCGGCGCCGCCAGACGAATTCCCAGCTTAGCCATACGGCGACAACGAGAAGGATGAGCAGCGCCGCCATCACCCACAGCCTCGGCAGTTTCATATCGCCGGCCGCGAAATCTGCAAAATTCGTGGCGGCTGTTCTCACGATGATGATGGCAATCCAGTAATAGCTCTGGTGCTGCATCCGGTCGAAGCGCTCGACGATCATCACGAGCGCCAGCGCGATCGCGAGAAACGGCAGGCCGGCCACATGGCCCAGGCCAAGGTTGCGCGCGCAGAGATCGCCCATATTGGCGCCGAATATACTGGCAAGGCACAGCGCGCTCCAGTAGCGCGCGTTCAGCATGGGCAGGTGCTTCGACTGCATCAGGATCGTCCTTTGCCTCAAACGGGATTGGGATGTGATTTATCAGGTGGGAGTCTGCGCGTCGCACGCGCGCCAGGTGGTAGGATCGCCGACGTATGGAACGCAGAACGTGAACGGAAATCGCGGAGCGCGAGTTCCCGTCGCACTTTGCTAATAGGTGAACAGAACCGATGCATACCACGCCCAACTTCCGGTCTGAGAGACGTTTTCCAGGCCGCGCGCGACATAGCCCAGCAGGTGGTAGTGGTCGTCGAGATCATATCGCGCGCCGATTCCCAGCGTAGTCGAAGGCGGAGCACCATTTCCATCCGATGTCTGATGAAACACCTCGACACCCAGCTGAAGGTCGTTGAAGACCTGACGGGTAACGGTGGCGCCGTAGAGGCAGAAATTTTTGGCAGCGTCGTGAAGCGAAAACTGGCAGCCGCCGCCGCCAAAGGCCGAGGTCGAGCCCCAGTCTTTCTGAAGCCAGATGGGTACGAGGATCGAGGCGTAGGGATCGCCCGTCTGCGATGGGCTCGGCAGGAAGACACGGGGGAATACGCTCACGTCCAACCCGAGTGTGTCCTGGTGAATGAGCTTGTATTTTGCCGCAAGCTCGACATTGCCCGGTCCGAAGGCGGAAGGGCCATCCGATGGAGCATCATAGCCAAACGGCACGACAGCGGTGAGTTGGAGGTCGGGAGCAGCGCCGTAGTTGAAATCGAGACCCGATGCGCTGCTCGATCCCGAACGGCCAAACGCCCCCTTGTCGAACGAGTAGATCTCGAAATGTCCGAAATCCGTGGGCTCCGGATCGTCCGATTGGTATGGCGGTCCCGCCACCGCCGGTCCAATTCCTGCCGCCAGGACCAGCATGCTCATCGCATGCGATAGCCATCCCGAGTGTGCCATGCGAATCCCTATTGAGCCAAGTCTTGTTCGACCTGACTTAGGGGATGCTTAGGAGGACGTTGGGACCACGCAATCGCGCTGCATCGATAGTCTGCTTTGCGCCCAGAATCAGACGTCGATGACCATCATGCGCTCTTAGGATAACGGGAATGTGCTCCAATTGCCGGTTAACCCGCATGTCGAAGAGGAGGTTTTAACGCGCTACGGCCTCGGTTAGTGTGCGCGCGATGAAAAAAGGGGAATAACATGAGCTTCTCGGGCATTTTCGCTCGGCTGGTCGCGTTGATCGGCGCCGCCGCGCTGTTTTGGCGCCGGTTGCAGGGCGTCGCGCCTGAGCCGGCCTGGGGCAGCGCGCCGGTGGTTCCAACGGCAAAGCCACAGGGCAGTATCCCGACGCTCAAGATGCCGACGGCGAAGGGGTGGAGCGGCGGGCAGAAGCCCGTGGCGGCGCCGGGGCTCAAGGTCAATGCGTTCGCGACCGGCCTGAAGCATCCCCGCTGGATCAACGTGCTGCCCAATGGCGACGTCCTCATTGCGGAATCGAACCAGGTCGCGGGTCCCGCCAGGAGCGTGTTCAGCTACGCGATGCAGGCGACGATGCGACGTGCCAGGGCGCTCGGCGACAGCGCCAACCGGATCACGCTGTTGCGCGACATCGACGGCGACGGCATCGCCGAACGGCGCGAAACTTTCATGGAGGGTTTGAGCCAGCCGTTCGGCATGGCGCTGCTCGGCGACACCTTTTATGTCGGCAACACTGACGGGGTGGTGGCCTTCCCGTATGTTGCGGGCGCCGACCGCATCACCGCTGCCGGGCGGAAAGTCATCAGCTTCAAGCCAAGTGGCCATTGGACGCGGAGCCTGCTGCCGAGCCCGGATGGCCGCAAACTCTATGCCGGGGTGGGCTCTCTCACCAATATCGCCGACGACGGCATGGAAGTGGAGCAGGGCCGGGCTGCCGTCTACGAGCTCGATCTGGCCGACGGCACGAGCCGCATCTTTGCCGGCGGCCTGCGCAACCCGGTGGGCCTGGCATGGGAGCCGCAGACCGGCGTGCTCTGGACGGTCGTCAACGAGCGCGACGGCCTCGGGGACGAGACACCTCCGGACTATCTGACCTCGGTCCGCGACGGCGGTTTTTATGGCTGGCCCTATTGCTATTGGGGGCAGACGGTGGACGATCGCGTGCCGCAGGATCCGGCCGCGGTCGCCAAGGCCATCACGCCGGACTACGCGCTGGGCGGGCACACCGCCTCGCTCGGCCTATGCTGGCTACCGGCCGGCACGTTGCCGGGCTTTCCCGACGGCATGGCCATCGGGCAGCACGGCTCCTGGAACCGCTCTACGCTGAGCGGCTACAAGGTCGTGTTCGTGCCGTTCGCAAACGGGCGCCCCGTTGGTCCCCCGCGGGATATTCTGTCGGGCTTCCTCGCACCGGACGAGCGGGAGTCCTACGGACGGCCGGTTGGGGTGACGCTCGGTCCCGACGGCTCGCTTCTGGTGGCCGACGATGTCGGCGATGTGATCTGGCGCGTCACGGGCGAGGGCTGAGCGACACTCTTACCAGAGCGTTTTCAAGCGAAGTGGAGACCGGTTCGCGTTAAGATAACGCGTCAAAGCAGGAATCTAAACACCCAGGCGATCGCGAATTCGGCCGTAGAGCACGACGCTCCTCACAGCCACCGGCCACAAGGCATGGAAGCGAATTGGCTTGATGGTCGTGATCGGCATGTCGAACTCGGCCGCATCCCCTTCGGTCAACCGTCGTGCCAGTTGCGCTCCCATCGCGGTCGCGAGCGCAACGCCGCGGCCGTTGCAGCCGAGATAGACCAGCGCTCCCGGTGCCGGCTCATGCACATGCGGATAATGATCGGCCGTCATCGCGAGGCGGCTGTTCCAGCCGTGAGTCCAGCGAATGCCCCGAAGCGCCGGCCATAGCCGGACGGCGTAGCGCATCAGATAGGCGACGGCGGATGGATCGCTTATCCACTGCATCGGACCGCGACCGCCCATCAGCAGGCGGTTCGACGAATCGATGCGATAATAAACCGTGATGTGCCCGCTTTCGTACAATACCGATCGCGTCGGCATGATCGCTCGCGCGACGTCGTCGGGCAGCGGCTCGGTTGCGGCGATGGAGCTGAACACCGGCACGATGGTGCGGCGCAGGCCCGGCCAGAGATCGTCCGTGAAGCCGTTGGTGGCGATCAGGATCTTGTCGGCCCGGATCACCGCGCGCGGGGTCTCGACGCGCCATCGTCCGGCTTCCCGTCGTAGCGACAGCGCCGGCGTCTGGCCGTGAACGGCCACGCCGGCGGCAATCGCCGCATGCGCCAGGCCGCGCGCATAGCTCAAAGGCTGTACATCGCCGCCACGCCGGTCCAGCATGGCGCGGGCGTATCGATCCGTACCCGTTGCCTGTCGGAGGGCGTCGCGGTCGAGCACGCTGACCGGCATGCCGCGCCGCAAGCATTGCTCCGCGGTGGCCTCGATGGCAGCCGCGTTGGTTTCGTGATAGGCGGCGCGCAGCGTGCCGTTCTGCCGCGCCTCGCAGGCGATCTGATGACGGCGGATCAGGTCGAGCGTGAAGGTCGGCGTATTCCAGGCAAACGCGATCATGCGCCGGCCGAGGTCGGCGCCGAACGTCGCCTCGACCGTGTCGGGATCGAGCTTGAGCCCCGGATTGAGCTGGCCGCCGTTGTTGCCGGAGGCGCCCCAGCCCGGCTCCTGCACTTCCAGAACGACCGCGTCGGTCCCGCGCTCGGCCAGATGCAGCGCGGTCGAAAGTCCGGCAAACCCGCCGCCAATGATCGCGACCGACACGGTCCTGTCGGAATCGAGCGCAGGTGTTGAGACAGGCGGGACTGCCGTGTCCGCATAAAGGCTCGGCGGCAACGCAAGCGGAGGGTGGGTTGGCATCAGGCGATCCGGCAAGTTCATGTCACAGGGGATGCAGCACGCGGCGGAGGAAATCCTGCGTCCGCGGGTGCTGCGGTTGATTGAGCACGGATTTCGCCGCGCCTTGTTCGACGATGACGCCGCCATCGATGAACAGCACCCGATCCGCCACGTCCCGGGCAAATGCCATCTCGTGCGTGACGACGACCATCGTCATGCCGTCATCGGCGAGGGCGCGCATGACGCCGAGCACGTCGCCGACGAGTTCGGGGTCGAGCGCGGAAGTCGGCTCGTCGAACAGGATCGCCTTCGGAGTCATCGCCAGCGCGCGGGCGATGGCGACACGCTGTTGCTGGCCACCCGAAAGCTCTGCCGGATAGGCCGTGGCCTTTTCGGCAAGGCCCACGCGCGCCAGCAAAGCGCGGCCGCGCTCGAACGCCTCGGTGCGCGGCTGCTTCTTCACGTAGATCGGTCCCTCGACGACGTTCTCGAGTGCCGTGCGGTGCGGAAACAGGTTGAAGCGCTGGAACACCATCGATACCTGGGTGCGGATCGCCACGATCGACGGCGCATTGTTCTCGACCCGGGCACCGTCCACCAGAATGGCGCCGGCATCATAGCTTTCGAGGCCGTTGATGCAGCGCAGGATGGTCGACTTGCCGGAGCCCGACGGGCCGATGATGCAGACGACCTCGCTTTTCTCGACTGACGCGGTAATGCCCTTGAGCACCTCGACCGGACCGAAGCTCTTGTGGACGTCGCGCAGTTCGATCATCGCCGGTTCGCTCTCTTTTCCAGATGCAGAACCAGCAGGATCAGCGGGATGCTCATGGTGAGATACATCAGCGCGACGAGCGTGAAGACATTGGTGTTCTTGAACGTCGAGGAGGCGATCAGCTTGCCCTGCATGGCGAGCTCGGCAACCGTGATGGTCGAAGCCTGCGAGGAATCCTTCAAAAGCATGATCATGATGTTGCCGTAGGGCGGCAGCACGATGCGCACCGCCTGCGGAAGCACGACGCGCCGCATGGTCAGCCACCAACCCATGCCGATGGTTTGCGCGGCCTCGATCTGTCCCTTGTCGATCGCTTCGATGCCGGCGCGGAAATTCTCCGCCTGATAGGCCGAATAGGCGATGCCGAGCCCGAGAATCGCCGCCTGCAGCGCGGTCATCGTGATTCCGAAGTCCGGCATCACGAAGTAGAAGTAGAACAGCAGCACGATGATCGGGATGCCGCGGATCACGTTGATCAGGCCGGCACTTGAGCCCTGCAGGACGCGCAGGCCGGAAACCCGCATCAACGCCCAGAGCAGCCCGAGAACGGTCGACAGCAGCAGCGAGCCGACGGTGACGACGATCGTCAGCCGGACGCCCTGCAGCAGGATCGGCATGAAGTCGGTGGCGTCACGCAGAAAGTTCTGCATCTGTCCGGATCACGCGTGCTCTTTGTGGGTTTGAATCACGATCGCGCCTCGTTGCTTCGGCTCGGCCCGATTTCGGTGGACGCCGATATCCG
This sequence comes from Bradyrhizobium erythrophlei, assembly GCF_900129505.1. Lineage (NCBI taxonomy): Bacteria > Pseudomonadati > Pseudomonadota > Alphaproteobacteria > Hyphomicrobiales > Nitrobacteraceae > Bradyrhizobium > Bradyrhizobium erythrophlei. The sequence goes on from NZ_LT670818.1 coordinate 6,464,822, forward strand.
AGTTGCCGCGGGACAGGGGCGCCTAGGCCTTGAGCCCCCATTTGTCGAGAATCTTGTCCACCGTGCCGTTCGCCTTGAGCTTGGCGAGCGAAGCGTTGATCTTCGTGAGCAGGTCAGTATCGGACTTGCGGACTCCGATGGCGACGTTGCCGACCACGGTCGGCTTGTAGGAAGCAACCAGCCGCGCTTCCGGAAAGCCGCCCTGCTTGAGGTTGTAGGCGAGGATCGGATAGTCGGCGAAGCCGGCCTTGAGACGGCCGGTGTTCACGTCGCGCAGAATATCCGGGATGGTGTCGTACGCCTTGACCTCGCTGAACAATCCCGTCTTTTTCAGCGCGTCGACGAAGGCGGTGCCGACCTGGGCGCCGACGATCTCGCCTTTCAGATCCTCCAGCGTGGTATAGTCCTTCGTGTCGGTCTTCGGCACGACGAGACCCTCGCCATAGGTGTAGACGGGATCCGAAAAGTCGATCACCTCCTTGCGCGCCGCCGTGGCGAACATCGCCGCCGAGATGATGTCGATCTTGTTCGACGTCAGCGAGGCAATCAGCGCGGAGAACTGCATCGGCTCGATCTGGACCTGGAAGCCGGCATCCTTGCCGATTTCAGTGATGAGATCGACCATCACGCCCTGAATACTGTTGGTCTTGGTGTCGAGGAACGTGAAGGGAATGCCGGTCGGGGTCGAGCCCACCTTGAGCACCTGCTGCGCCGAGGCCGGTGCCGCGGCAACCAGCGCGAGCGCCGCGGCGGCGGCCTGAACGAGACGTTTGAAAAGCATCGTACCCCTATCGAGTTCGGGCACCGGCCGGCGCATTCAAGTCTGCAGCAACACCCCGTTGCAGGTTTCGCCGTCCTGGCCTATTTTCACAATCGTGAAATTATGGGCACAGTGCCCGCAGGCTTGCAAGAGATTTTCATGCAGATGAAGGAAAGCTCCCCGGCGTGAGCGGCGGCAAGCGAATGAGCAAGCGGGCGGCCAAGGCCGTGCCGACGATGGATGTCGCGGTCGGGCAACGGATCCGTGATTTGCGGCGAACCCGCGCCATGTCGCTCGAGACGGTCGCTGTCCGCGCCGATCTGTCGATCGGTTTTCTCAGCCAGGTCGAGCGCGGGCTGTCCTCGCCGTCGCTGCGGGTGCTGGCGACGCTCGCGGACGTGCTGGGCGTGGGCATCGCCGGATTGTTCGGCGCCAGGGAAGACGCCAGTGCCGTACCGGATGCCGTCGTCACCCGCGAGCGCCAGCGCCCCGAGCTGAACCTGTGGCGCACCGGCATCTCCAAGCAGCTGCTCAGTCCGGCCGGATCGGATGGCCGCCTCAATCTGTTCCTCGTCCATATCGAGCCCGGCGGAAGCACCGGCGACGAACTCTATACGCATGACGGCGAGGAAGCGGGCCTGGTGATCGAGGGCGAGATGAAGCTCACCGTCGATGCCGAAAGCTGGACCCTCACGTCCGGCGACAGCTTCCGCTTCGCCAGCCGCCGCCCGCACCGCTTCAGCAATCCGTCGCGCGACGCCAGGGCCGTCGTGCTCTGGGTGAACTGCATCTCGGCGGCGTCCTGAGCCGGCTGGCCCGCGAACTCAGACGACCCGCCGCGTGCCCCGCAACGAAGCTGTGTGCCGACGTGCGTCTAGCGCAATCTGACAGCCGAGCACGATCCGCGAGCATGCCGCGGATCAGCCGCCACCCCGTCTGGATGGATCGTCGTAGCTTGGGGTCTGGTCCTCGAGCACCGGCGGAAACCGCGGATCCACAGGCTGGCTGGGACGAGTGATGACATGTCGCGGTTTGGAGTGATGCACCCTTGCGGCGTTGGCGGAAGCACAGAGGGCGATCAAAACGCCCAAGGCCAAAACAGAACGCATCGCATTTGCTCCAGTCGGCGACCGCGTTTTCATCTGGTGCGCGGCTCGCACCGCCGCAATCCGTACCAGCTTCGAGAGATCGGTCGAATTGGACATGCCGTGGACCATCCAGGACACTTGCGGTCGGGTTCCGTACGCAGGCTGCTACCGCACCAACGATGGAGCCGGGCTTTCGAATAATCGTTGCTTCCCGGAACGCTCACCGGCGTACGGAGCGATCGCGCTGCGACGGTCTCTCGAGGAAATACACGTGCTGGCGACCATGATGGTCCCCATCCATCGGTTCGGCGGCATCGAAACTTTGCGGTACGAGGACGTCGAACTTTTGCTGCCGGGTGCTACGCGGGTTATCTGATAACCAGACCTGCCTTCGACGCCCGGCATTCCGGCACACGTCAGCTTATTTTCGATACGGGATCACGGTTACGCGATCAGGACGTGGAGGTTTCGATTTTCGGGCCGCATTGCTGGAAATGATTTAGGTTTCCGCGGGTGCTGACTCTCGCGTTTGAGGCGTTCGCACGATCGCGAATGGGAGCCTTTGCATGAAACCCCTCAGCCGGAGGCGGACGATCACGCTCGTATCCTCGTATCTCGCAACCGTACCTCTGCTCGGCGGTGCAAGCCGGGCACAGCCTGCATCCCCCACCGGGGCGGCCGTTTTCGAAATGGCGAGTTTCCTGGGCCCGGGCGTCGATGCCGATGCCGCCTTCGCCAAGGCGCTCGCGGCGATTTCCAAGGCGGCCGGCGATGCCGCCAAGGGCGGCGGGCCGGTCCATATCGTCTTCAATCTGGGCAAGAACGCCACCTACCGGATTAATCGCCCGCTCGCCTTCAAAGGGCTCCACGGCTTTGAACTCAACGGCAACGGCGCGCAATTGATCAACACCACGCGGGGATCGACGATGACGATCTCCGGTTCCAGCCATGTCACCGTTCGCGATCTCACCATCGACTATGACCCGCTGCCGTTCACGCAGGGAACCATCGCCGCGTTCGACAAACCCGCGCTCCAGATCACCGTCAAGGTCGACGCCGGCTATCCCGACGATCCCGCCTTCCTCGCCACCGTCACCGACGGTTTTTTCAAGGTCATGGACCGCCGCACCAAGGCGCTGAAACCGGGCGCGCGGGATTTCCTCACCCCCGCCAAGGTCGAACGGATTTCGCCGGGACTGATCAAGGTTCATTTGCGCTGGAGCGCGAACGACTGCTTCCCAAGCCAGCTGCCGGTTGCGGTCGGCGATACGGTCACGATCGCCAATGGCTCCGCCCATGCGATCGTCGTCGACGGCAGCATGGCTACAAGCTTCATCGACCTCAAACTGCTGGCTTCGCCCGGCATGGGGATCCTGGAAAACGGCGGCCCAGGCTCGATGTTGCTGCAGAAGGTGTCCGTCGTTCCCGGGCCGCGGCCGAAGGGTGCGGCGACGGACCGGCTGATCTCCACCAATTCGGACGGCTCGCACTTCATCACCGTCGAGCAGGGACCGACGATAGAGGACTGCAGCTTCGCCAACACCTCCGACGATGCCGTGAACGTGCACGGCTTTTATTATTACGTCGTCGAGAAGCCGGCGCCGCGGCGCTATTTGCTCACCCCCAAATGGGATATTGGCTTGGGCGCCGGAGACGAGATCGAAAGCTGCGATCACGCGACTTTCCGCTCGCTGGGTAGAACCAGGATCGAGCAGTTCAGCAAGCGCCACGCGCCCGAACTCAAGGGCAAGATTGCGCCGATCTGGAAGAACAAGAGCCCGACCACCCAGCCGGACCTGATCTACGACGTCGTTCTGCAGCAGGATCTTTCGCTCAAGGTCGGGGATTCCATCACCTCGCTGAGCCGGATCGGCGCCGGCATCGCGATCCGGCGCTGTACGTTTCACGCCTGCGGCCGTGTCCTCGTCAAGGCGCCGAACGCGGTCGTCGAAGACTGCCAATTCGCCTATTCCTCGGCGAATGCGCTGCAGGCCGGCAGCGACATCGGCTTCTGGTCGGAGTCAGGCTTTGCCGAGAACCTCGTGCTCCGAAACAATCGCTTTACCCACAGCATCACCGGAGCCAACGCGCTGACCGCCGGCAGCGGCGCGCTCGGCAGCATCTATATCGGCATGTCATTTCCCGAAGGCGCAAAGGGCTTTCAAAATAATATTCAGAACCGCAACGTGACGATCGAGGGCAACCACATCGACGACTCTTATATCTACGCGATTTTCGTCAGTAACGCCGACGGCGTCAAAATCATCGGCAATACCATTGGCCAGAGTTTCATTCGCGGCACCGCATACGACGCCGGCCAGCTCTATGGCATCAAGCCCAGCAGCGCGATCTATATAGGAAGGTCGAGGAACGTGGTGATCGACAACAACACGGCGGCACGGGGAAAGGTGGCGAAGACCGCGGTCGCCGTGGACACGACCTGCGACAAGGTTACGGTGCGTGTGGGGAATAACCGGCTGACGTGAGCGCTCAAATCTCGACGGTCAACAAGTGTCGGTCTCGGTGGAAACCTGCCCGGCCCAAGCACGCGGGCAAACCCACTCGCCCCCTATTTGGCTTTCCTTACAGGAAGCTTACAAAGGGCGCGACATTTGGGCACCGCCGGCTCGGCAATAGATATTTAACATTTCCCGCTATTCTCTTTCGGTGCCGTTCTCAGCGGCGCGCACGATCCTTACAGAGAGAAACCCCGCTGGCTGCCTCCGGCGGGGTTTTTCGTTCAGACGGCGAAATTGAAAGCACCTTCGCCACCGCATCGACCCGTTACACCAAGTGAAAAGCGTGCAGATCGACAGCCGGGTTATGGATTGACGAGATGTCTTCGTGCACCTCGAGGCTATGTCCTGCGGGGAGCGCGGCGGCAGAGAGGTGGGAGAACATATCTGCAAATGGAGCGCCTGGCCGACCGAAGGACAGGTCGTCGTGGTTACCGGTGCTGCCCCCGTTGCCGCCTGTTGCAAATACGAAACCGTCCTTGCCGACCTGGACCGAAGCGTCATTGCCTTGGTACGCCGTCGGGCCTGGATCAGCGACGAACTCGGCCCCGTGTGCGCTGCCGAACTTGAAGCCTGGCGCATTGGCCGCGGAGACGAGCGCCGTGAACTGACCGGTCAAGGGGTCGACCACGCGGAACGCGTTGCCGACCGAGGCGTAGTAGTCATTGCTGTTGAGGCCGGTGGCGTGGACCGCAAGCACGCGATTGTCCGCCGTGTCCGACAGATAGAATGTCCCCGCGCTGGCATCGACCTTGATGACATCGTCGAGCCCGGCGCCGGCCGGCACGCCCTGTATCTGCGTGAACGCGACCGATTGATGCGAGGTGCCGGCATCGTGCACATCGATGATGGTCTGGTCGGCGCCGCCGGAGAACAACAGGTCGCCGTTCGGCGCCAGCTTGAGCGAGTCCGGATCGGTCTGGGGAATGACCTCGATCTTGCCGGTTTCCAGATTGGTACCGGTATCTCCGAGCGCCAGAATCGGCTTGACCGTGAGCGGACCATGATCCGGGTCGTTGCCGCTGGTCAATTGCACCAGGGTCGGATCGCCGGGGTTTGCCGGATTGGTATAGCTCATGAACACCTTGCCATGCGTGAACACGACATCGTCATAGCCACTGGTCGAGGACGGAACGGCGTAGGACAAGGGCTTGCCGACCGTGTGATCTTCGGGATCGATGATGCTCAGCGTCGAATTGCCGTCCTGGTTCTGCAACGCCCAGATCTCGCCAGTGACCGGATCGAACTTCAGCCCATCGACATAACCGCTGATCTGATAGGTGTGGTCGATTTTGCCGGAATGATCATATTCAACGATGGTGCTGTGGCCCGACAAACCCGTGGAGTCGGCGCCGTTGGTATAGGCTACCCAGATGTCACCATTCGCCAGCGTGATGGAGTCCGGCGCCGAGCTGCCAGTGGGCGCTACAGCCAGTGTCGAAATATGATCGACTTCGGCAGTTTCGGAGTTGTGATCCGCGACGAATTCAGCACCGTGTGCGCTGCCGAACTTGAAGCCTGGCGCATTGGCCGCGGAGACGAGCGCCGTGAACTGACCGGTCAAGGGGTCGACCACGCCGAACGCGTCGCCGACCGAGGCGTAGTAGTCATTGCTGTTGAGGCCGGTGGCGTGGACCGCAAGCACGCGATTGTCAGCCGTGTCCGAAAGATAGAATGTCCCCGCGCTGGCATCGACCTTGATGACATCGTCGAGCCCGGCGCCGGCTGGCACACCCTGTATCTGCGTGAACGCGACCGATTGATGCGAGGTGCCGGCATCGTGCACATCGATGATGGTCTGGTCGGCGCCGCCGGAAAACAATAGATCGCCGTTCGGCGCCAGCTTGAGCGAGTCCGGATCGGTCTGGGGAATGACCTCGGTCTTGCCGGTTTCCAGATTGGTACCGGTATCTCCGAGCGCCAGAATCGGCTTGACCGTGAGCGGACCATGATCCGGGTCGTTGCCGCTAGTCAATTGCACCAGGGTCGGATCGCCGGGGTTCATCGGATTGGTATAGCTCATGAACACCTTGCCATGCGTGAACACGACATCGTCATAGCCGCTGGTCGAGGACGGAACGGCGTAGGACAAGGGCTTGCTTACCGTGTGATCTTCGGGATCGATGATGCTCAGCGTCGAATTGCCGTCCTGGTTCTGCAGCGCCCAGATTTCGCCGGTGACCGGATCGAACTTCAGGCCATCGACATAACCGCTGATCTGATAGGTGTGGTCGATTTTGCCGGAATGATCATATTCAACGATGGTGCTGTGGCCCGACAAACCCGTGGAGTCGGCGCCGTTGGTATAGGCTACCCAGATGTCGCCATTCGCCAGCGTGATGGAATCCGGCGCCGAGCTGCCAGCGGGCGCTACAGTCAATGTGGAAATATGATCGATTTGTGTCATGACAAAGCTCCTGCGTTAGGCGTGAGCGTGATGCGGTCGAGAGGCAATCACGCCGATGTAACGGCTATGCGACAGGTTGGATTTTGGTGATCCAAGGAACCTCGCGCCAGCGTCGATAAGAACGCCATTAATGTCCGGTTCGGGTCGATCGCGTCGATTTGAGCATGGACCAGCCACTTCCGGTCTCCCCCAATAACGGACATCATCAGACCGGCCCGGTTGGTTGCGATAAGTGGATTCCGTTGTGCCGCTTGCCCGAGGTCTGCTTTACCCCATAGCCGATATCGCCACTGGCGGACTCAACGGGCGTGGCACTCGACCCGACGGGCAAATCAGCGGCGCTGTTTGGCGATGGCCTGTCCAGTCCCTTTCAAAAAAATATTCTGATTTTCCGAAGATGCAAATCACCTTATAAATCCCGGCGTCCTGTCCTCTCGGAGAGGGGCGTTGGCCATCGTCACGAACGTTGGGGTGGGATGCGGTGGCCGCGTTGGCGCTTTTGACGAGCAGCGCAGATGCGGACGGCAAAATCGTGTGGTTCTGACGCCTCGACGCTGGTGTCAAGTTCGCGAAAACAAGTTTTCGCGGGCGACGGTGACAAAAAAGCCCGATCGCCGGGAAGAGCACGAAGTAAGCCGTAAAACCATTGCGCGGGGAATGCCGGGTGTTTTGCCGGTGTGACCTGACTAACGCGTGTGCGTTCTACCACTACCCCTGCACACGCGGCTATCGGGCGCATCGGACGCCCGGCATTCCCTGCGCCCTCTTTGGGCGGAAGTTCTTGCAAGACTCGGGCGCAACGCGCCGCGGGATCGCGAAAGTGTATTCAGCCGTCATTGCGAGGAGCGAAGCGACGAAGCAATCCATCGTTCAACAAGCAAGAAAGCTGGATTGCTTCGCGGAGCCTGTCATCGGGCGCGCATACGCGTGACCCGTTGGCTCGCAATAACGCCAGGAGCGCTGTACCGCTTCACGGAGCCTGCCATATGGCCCAACGGGCGACAAACGCCCCGGCTTTCCCGGGGGATGACGGGTATAAGTCGAGGCTGGCGCGCACGAATCATTGAACCCGGGGCGATCTGGCCTATTTGCTGCAGGTATCATGACGCTTCCCGCATCCGCATTGCCCATTGAAGCGCCGCCAGCGTTCCTCGGCGTATCGCATTCCGCGACCGGAAAGCTGTGGCGCGACCGGCTCGATGCGCGCGGCGCGGTGCGGGCGCTGGCGATCGCGCAGCGCTATCAATTGCCGGAAATGCTGGCGCGGGTGCTGGCGGGGCGTGACGTCGCGATCGACGCGGTCGAGGATTTTCTCGACCCGACCATTCGCAAATTGATGCCGGATCCGTACACCGTGACGCAGATGGAAGCGGCCGCAAAGCGCATCGCCGATGCGGCGACGCGCGGCGAGAAGGTCGCAATCTTCGGCGACTACGACGTCGACGGCGCGACGTCCGCGGCGCTGCTCGCCTGGCACCTGCGCCATTGCGGACTCGATGCGCTGATCCACATTCCCGATCGCATCTTCGAAGGCTACGGACCGAACGTCGAGGCGATCCGCATGCTCGCGGAAAAAGGTGCCAAGCTGCTGGTGACGGTCGATTGCGGTACCACCAGCCTCGAGCCGTTGGCGGAAGCGCGCCGGCTCGGGATGTCGGTTGTCGTGATCGATCATCATCAATGCGGCGATGAATTGCCCGAAGTCGAGGCGCTCGTAAATCCCAACCGGCTGGATGACCTTTCCGGCCTCGGCCATCTCGCCGCCGTCGGCCTTGTTCTGGTCACGCTGGTCGCGGTCAATCGCGAACTGCGCGCGCGGGGATTCTGGACCCCCGAGCGGCCGGAGCCGGATCTTCTGGGCATGCTGCATCACGTCGCGCTCGGCACCGTCGCCGACGTCGCGCCACTGATCGGGCTCAACAGGGCATTCGTGGCAAAAGGTTTGATCGCGATGCGGCGCCGCGACCATGTCGGCCATACCGCGCTGATGGATGTGTCGCGGCTGAATGGCCCGCCGGAGGCCTGGCATCTCGGCTTCATGCTGGGGCCGCGGATCAATGCTGGCGGCCGGATCGGGCGCGCCGATCTCGGCGTGCGGCTGTTATTGGAAGGCGATGTCTCGGAAGCGGCGCGGATCGCCGCCGAGCTTGATCGCCTCAACACCGAGCGCCGCGTCATCGAACAGATGGCGGAGGCGCAGGCCGAAGCCGAGGCGCTGGCGTCGCTCGGGCTGGAAGACAAGGGCTCGGTGATCGTCACGGCGTCCGAAGGCTGGCATCCCGGCGTGGTCGGCCTCGTCGCCTCGCGGCTGAAGGAAAAATTCTCGCGGCCCGCCTTTGCCATCGCGCTGGAGCCCGGCGGCATCGGCACCGGCTCGGGCCGCTCGATCGGCGGCGTCGATCTCGGCAAGGCGGTGCGGCAGGCGGTGAAGGACGGGCTGTTGCTGAAAGGCGGCGGGCATGCCATGGCGGCCGGCGTCACCCTGCGCAAGGAGAAGCTGGCGGAATTCCGTGCCTATATGGAAAGCGCGCTGGCCGCCGACGTCGCGGCCTCGCGCCATGTCAACGAGCTCTTCATCGACGGCGCCGTCAGCGCGCGCGCGGTGACGCCGGAACTGGCGGCGACGCTCAATCGCGCCGGCCCGTTCGGCAGCGGCAATCCGGAGCCGGTCATCGCGCTGCCGTCGCATCAGCTGGTCTATGCCGATGAAGTGGGGCAGGCGCATCTGCGCGTCCGCTTCAAATCCGGCGACGGCTCAATCGTCAACGGCATCGCTTTTCGCGCGATCGGCCAAAAACTCGGCAATGCGCTGGTGGCCAATCGCGGCCAGCCCTTGCATGTCGCGGGATCGCTCGCGGTCGATCGCTGGCAGGGCACCGAGCGGGTGCAATTGCGCGTGCTCGATGTCGCCATGCCCGACCAAGGGCCGGCGATCATCAGGTAAAACCTTCAACAGCAATAAACGGTCGGGAGCGGAAATGACGGGGCAGGTTCAGGGCAAGGTCGCATTGGTCACCGGCGGCGCATCGGGCATTGGGGCAGCGTGTGCCGAGCTGTTGGCGCGCGAGGGCGCGTCGGTGGCGGTCACCGATATCGACGAACTCAGAGGGCCGGAGTTGGTCGCAGGAATTAACAAGGCTGGCCATCGTGCGGTATTCCTGCATCAGGACGTCACCAGCGAGGCCCGCTGGGTCGAAGTGGTGACTGAAGTTGAAAAACGCTTCGGCCGGCTCGATATCCTGGTGTCGAACGCGGGTATCGGCATATCGGTGCCGTCGATCACGGACATGTCGCTGGAAGACTGGCGCCGGCAGACCGCGATCAATTTGGACGGTGTATTTCTTTCAGTAAAGCACTGCCTGCCGGCGATGCGCCGGAGCGGCGGTGGCGGTTCGATCATCATGGTGTCGTCGCTGGCGGGCCTGCGCGGCGCGCCCGGCCTTTCCGGCTATTGCGCGACCAAGGGAGGCGTGCGGCTGTTTGCGAAAGCGATCGCGATGGAGTGCGCTTCCGTCGGCGACGGCATCCGCGTCAATTCCGTTCATCCCGGCATCATCGACACGCCGATCTGGGGCAAGATCCCGACGGAAGCCGCGGGACGCGGACAAAACGCGCCGATCGATCCCGAGGAACGCGCGAAACTCGCAACCCCGCTCGCGCGCGCCGGCCACGCTTCGGAGATTGCGCAAGGCGTGCTGTTTCTGGCGTCCGATGCGTCGAGCTACGTGACCGGCACTGAGTTGGTGATCGACGGCGGCATGAACGCGGGCGGGGCAGTGCGCCGACCCGTTGGCTCGTAATGACGGTGAATTAACTGCCTTGCCGCAATCGCGCCAGCACCTTCAGCCCGCCATAGCCGTCCGCCGGCAACAGGCCCATCTTGACCTGATAATCCTTGATCGCCTGCATGGTGTCGTTGCCGACGCGCCCGTCGGTGCCGCCGGTATCGAAACCGGCTTTTGTCAACCGGACCTGCATCTCCTGCACTTCGGCAAGCGTCAGCGCGCGCTCGGAACCCGGGAACGGCTGAAGGAAGGGTGGTGCGCCCAGAATGCGGTCGCCGAGATGGCAGATCGCCAGCGCGTAGTTCATCGACGGGTTGTAGCTGCGCACCGAATAGAAATTCGGACCCAACAAAAAGGCCGGACCGCCCGGCACGGGGATCCACAGTTGCGCGGAGGCGTTCGGCTGCGGAAAAGGCTGGCCGTCGGCGCGGGAGACGCCGGCGCTCGCCCATGCCGCGTAGCTGCGGTTGCCGCCGGCAGCGCCGCCGGGCGCGCGGACCTCATAGCCCCAATGTTCGCCGCGGTGATATTTGCCGCGATTGACAAGATAGCGCGCGGTGGAACCGAGCGCATCGTCGGGCTTGCCGAACGGCGATACCCGGCCGTCATGATCGTAATCGATGCCGACATTGAGCCAGACTTCCGGCATCCACTGGGTGTGGCCCATCGCGCCGGCCCACGACCCCCGCATCTCCTCCGGCGTGCTCCAGCCGCGATCGACGATCCGCAAGGCGTTGATCAACTCGGTCTCCCAATAAGCCTTGCGGCGCGGCTCGTTCCAGGCGAGCGCCGCCAGCGACGGAAATACCGGGCGCATGTGGTTCTGCTGCACCAGCGGATCGCCGAATGCGGATTCTACGCCCCACAGCGCCAGCAGCGTGCCGCGCTCGACGCCATACTCCTGCTCGATGCGCGCAAACAGCGCCTCGTTCTTTTTCAGCGCTTCCTTGCCGGCGATGATGCGCCAGTCCGAGACGCGCCGGTTGATGTATTGCCAGATCTGCTCGTTGAACTCCGGCTGGTTCCGCATTTGCTTGAACACGGTCATGTCCGGCTCGATGCGTCCCATGACGCGGGTCCAGGTCGCCTCCGAAATGCCCTTTGCCAGCGCGCGTGCGCGAAAACTGTCGCGCCATTGATCGAAACCGGGCGGGGCCGCTGCCAACGCGGCGAGGGGATGCGCGAGCAGGGCGCCGGCCGCCAGAGCGGATTGCAACACGGCGCGGCGCGTCGGAGCGTTCGGGGAATCAGGCTGTGTCATCGGAACAGTCTACCGGCGCAAGCGAGGGCGCGGCAGTGGCCGCTCCCCAGGGAATTAGCCATCCTGCGGCAGCTCTGCGGCGATTTTGGACAACCAGCGCCGCACCGTGAGCTCGCCAGTAGCGCATCATATAAGTGCTATTATAGCTTATCAGACCACATGTAACATGAGGTGATGAACGTGTCACATGCCCGCAGCGAATATGAAGACTTCAAGGCGCTGGCGCCGGACGCCTACGATAGCGTTCTGGCGCTAGGCAGAATCGCCGCCAAGGCCGGCATCGACAGGCAGTTGCTGGAACTGATCAAGCTGCGCGCGTCGCAGATCAATGGCTGCGCCTTCTGCGTGCAGCATCATATTCTTGAAAGCGAGAGGCTCGGCATTTCCGCCGACAAGCTCAACCTCGTCGTGGTCTGGCGCGAGGCGCCGCTGTTTTCCGCGCGCGAGCGTGCGGCGCTGGCCTGGACCGAGGCGCTTACGTTGTTGCCCGGCGGCGTCAGCGACGAGGTCTATGCGGCGGCGGCTGCGGAATTTTCCGAGAAGGAGCTGCTGTATCTGACTTCCGCGATCGCCTCGATCAATGTCTGGAACCGGTTCGGCGCGGGCTATCGCTGGACTCCGGCAACGAGGCAGAAGGCGGTTCACGTTGCGGCGTCATAGATGGCGATCAGTTGTCGCCACCTTCCATCGTGCTGTGGGGGACGACGTCCTCCGGCAGCGCATGCGCGACGGCCGGCTGCGCGGCGACTTCGGGCCCGATCTCGCGGCCGCGTCCGCGGAGCAAGCGCTCATAGGCCGAGATCAGGGTGACGTAGGGATTGACCCAGATCCAGCCGTCGCGCGTGAACACCTGGACGTCGAAATGCAGATGCAGGCTGGTGCCGTTGGGGTGGTCGAGATAGTTCGAAACCACGCCGATCTTCTCGCCCTCGTCCACGCTGCGGCCGTTCAGCATGCCGCTGGCGTCGAGCGCGAACGGATTCATGTGCATATAGCGAAACCGAGCATGTTCGTTGCGGGTGTTGACTTGCAGCGTCACCGCCTGCTGCTTCGGCGCGCGGATCACGACGGCGTCGCGGACCGCGACCACCGCCTGCTGCCTGGGGTTGCAGCGATCGCCGCCTTCGACGTTCAGCGGACAGGGTGCGGGACGGATGTCCTCGCCCTGATGGCCAAAACCGCTCGGGCATTGTCCGACATTGAAACTGCGGGCTTCGCAAAAATTGTCCCGCCAGGGATAACTAGTATTTCCGCCGGAAAGCTCGTGGAGCGGTCTGTCGCTCGACCGGCGGGCCCTGAATTCCTGCGAATGAACGAATGCGATCGGCTTTTCCAGCGGGAATCGAATTTGGGAATAGGCGATCGAATCGGGGCGGCCGCCTTGCCTGCGCAAGCCCGAGTTGGCGATGATGTCGCCGCTCGGGCGATAGGTGAAGTCGGGCGTGCGATCCAAAGGCCGCTCGGCTGTTCCCGGCGAAATATCCATGCGCGGCCGCGACGGCAGGCCGCCGACGACATGCAGGGCCTTGAGAAAGCGCTCCGCGACGGGATAGGCCTCGCGGCAGGCCAGCCGGCGTTCGCGCGGGGCCGAATCCAGACACTGGATCGACACCACATAGGGAACGCCGAACCGCGTGAAGGCATAGCGCACGTAGCCTTCCCGGATGAAGCGGCGCAGGTCGGGGAATTGGGCCGCCAGCGCCTGGACCGGTTCGCCCTTGCCGCCGACGGGATCGTCGATGTCGTAGACCAGGATCGAGCCAGTGATCTGGACTTCGACGGGCCTGGCAAAGGTTCGCTGCGGCATGCCGCCGCCGGCGCCGGGCTCCAGCGAAAACACCGCGTCATAGCCAGCGGGGCCGGCGTCAAACAGGTCGACTGGACGAAAATCGACCTGATAACGGGAGAACGAGAGGCTGGCGGGCGCGCCGTTCAGCCGGGCCTCGAGAAAGGCCGCGGTATCGAAGGGCAGCAGCACCGGCACCGGACTGCGTCCGATGCCGGTGAAGATCGGCGAAGTAACCCCATTCAATTGCACCAGCGTCGGCATCGAGCGCGGATCGGACGCAGGCAGCCGGTAGCGGCGGGTCAACGTGAACGCGGACGCCACCGCGGGGTGGCTATTGATCTCCGACCGGAGCTGGTCGAGCGCGGCGCGCCAATCGACCCGGACCGCCGAGACCGCGGGCGTCCTGAATTCATCGGCGGTGAGGGCTGCGGTGCCGGCGATGAGCAAGGACAGGGATGCCAGCAGAAGAGCGACGGACCGGACAGCTTTTGTACCCAATGCGTCGCCCCCCGGCGCCAAATCGTGCCGTCCAGTCTAATCCTTTGCGCGCTCGACGTAAGAGCCGTCTTCGGTCATGATCACGATCCGCGTCCCGACGCCGATATGCGGCGGCACGGCGGTGCGCACGCCGTTGGAGAGAATCGCGGGCTTGTAGGAAGACGATGCGGTTTGGCCCTTGGTGACCGGCTCGGTGTCCACGACTTCGAGCGTCGCGCGCTGCGGCATCTGGATGGCCACCGGAAGAAGGCCGTGAAGCGACAGCTTGACCTGCATGTTTTCCTGCAAATAGGGCGCGGCCGAACCGATGACATCCTTGGCGACCATCACCTGATCGTAGGTCTCGGTGTTCATGAAATGGAAGCCGTCGGCGTCCTCGTAGAGATAGTTGAAATTGTGGTCCTCGATCGTCGCCTTCTCGACCTGGTCGGTGGTCTTGTAGCGCTCCGAAATCTTGACCCCGTCGCTGATGCGGCGCATTTCGATCTGGCTGACCGGAGTTCCCTTGCCGGGATGGATATTCTCGGCGGTCAGGACCACGTAAAGCTTGCCGTCTTGCTCGATGACGTTGCCCTTGCGAATAGAACTGGCGATGACTTTCAAGGCTGTTTTTCCTGATGTTCTGGCCCGGGACCGATCAGGACATGGGCATCCCGAGGCCAGCGAAGCGGTTTCGGGCTGCAACATACTGATTTTGCCATTGGATGCCAGCTTTTTACGGACCTTTCGGGGGGCCCGGCCGATGGCCTAAAACAACCGGATTTCTGCGGATGCAGCCGTCCGTAAAGACCTCAAGAGCTGACCGGCAAGCCGGCCCCGTTGAGGCGTCACTGCGAGGCCGGGGAAGGCGTCTTGATCGCCTTGGCGTTGTTCTCGGCAAAATCAGGGGGGACCGAAAACGTCGCCGTTTTCAGATCGTAGACGCAGCGCCAGCCTTCGATCCACGGCAGCGGCTTCTCCTCGCCCTGGGCGTCGAACGACAGGCTGATCACGATGTAACGGCTGTTCGGCCAATGCTCGCCGAGCCAGGCGTAGTTGTCGTCCATGCCCTTGAGCAGGATGGCCTGCGCGTGGTCGAGCGAATCCCGGTCCTTCGGGTCCCGATGGGTCGCTTTTGATGCCGGTGAATTGAAGAAATAATCCCAGGCCAGCTCACCAAGGGGCTTGGTTGTCGCGGGCAGGAATTGATACCCCTTCCTGTGATATAAAAAGAGTGTGGAGTAACCAGCCCCAAGCTTTTGCATTCGTACCAGCCATTGGCTGTCCGGGCTAAATCGAAATCCAGCCGGGTAACCCGCCCGATCGACGCCCTCGGCGGGATTCAGAAGAAACGCATGCCGACGATCCCTGTCGAAGGTCCAGAATTGTAGAGGAATCCGTCATCCTTCATATCCTTGGAATACTGTTCCACCCGCAGCGCGCGGTTAGGCGATATGGACGCGTCTTCGGCGCGGAGCTTGGAACCGGCCCCGGGGCCTTCGGCGCAAGCCGGCGTCGCCGCGGCGACTCCAAGCAACAGCGAAATCGATATTCCGGACGATCTGTAGTCAAACATGGCTTGATTCCAGCTTCACGGTTGGTCATCGAAGCAGTGCCGATGGTTCAGACCGACAGGCGGATGACCTGACAACAGAAATGGCAGAGATGACCGAGGATTCCCGCGTCGAAGTTGCTGACGCACGGTCGCCATGGTGGGCGCCAGCCCGGCATGCCGACATCAGGCCGTTTCTGTTGGCACGGGGCGCGATTACCAAGGCCCTCAGGGGGTGGTTCGACGAACAGGGTTTCGTCGAGGTCGAAACCGGGATTTTGCAGGTTTCGCCGGGGAATGAGATCCACCTGCATGCACCGTGCACCGAACTCAGGCGCGCCGACGGCAGCCGCGTGACGCGCTATTTGCGGACTTCGCCGGAATTCGCAGCCAAGAAACTGCTGGCCGCGGGCGAGCCGCAAATTTTCGAATTCGCGCGGGTGTTTCGCGACCGTGAGCGCGGCGACCTGCATCTGCCCGAATTCACCATGCTGGAATGGTACCGCGCCAATTCGGGCTATGACGCCGTCATGGCCGACACCGTCGTCATCATTGCCCATGCCGCGCAGGCCACCGGCATCGGGCAATTTTCATTTCGCGGCCGGATTGCCGATCCCTTTGCCGAGCCGGAGCTGTTGACGGTGGCAAGCGCCTTCGAGCGTTTTGCCGGCATTGAGCTGCTAAGCACGGTTGCGGACGGCAAAGGCGATCGCGCGCGGCTTGCCGCGGCCGCGGGGCAAATCGTGCGGATCAGCGATGACGACACCTGGTCGGACATTTTCAGCAAGGTGCTGGTCGAGCATGTCGAACCAAGGCTGGGGCAGGGGCGCTTGACCATCCTGTTCGAATATCCGGTTCCCGAAGCGGCGCTGGCGCGCGCGAAACCGTCCGACCCTCGCGTGGCCGAACGCTTCGAGGTCTATGCCTGCGGCGTCGAGCTCGCCAACGGGTTTGGCGAACTGACCGACGCGCGCGAACAGCGGCTTCGCTTCGTGAAGGCGATGGACGAAAAACAGCGGCGCTATCACGAGCGCTACCCGCTCGACGAGGAATTTCTCGCCGCGGTTGCGGCAATGCCGCAGGCCAGCGGCGTCGCGCTAGGCTTCGACCGGCTGGTGATGCTGGCCAGCGGCGCAATCAGGATCGATCAGGTGGTGTGGACGCCGCCCGCAGGTGATGCATGAGCAATATCGATTTCAACAAGAGCCCCGTCAATTTCAAGCCGACCGCGGCGTTGCGTGATCCCACCGAACTGGTCGCCCACGGTCTCGCATCCGTCGCGGATCTTCCCGATCTCGAAAAGGTCGCGGCGCGCTACGCGATCGCGGTGACGCCGGCCATCGCCGCGCTGATCGACCCCGATGATCCCAACGATCCGATCGCGCGGCAGTTCATTCCGAGCGGCGAGGAATTGGTGACCGGGGAGGGCGAGACCGCCGATCCGATCGGCGATTACCCGCATTCGCCGGTCTCCGGCATCGTGCACCGCTATCCCGATCGGGTGCTGTTCAAGCTGGTGCACGTCTGCGCGGTCTACTGCCGGTTCTGCTTCCGCCGAGAGATGGTCGGTCCGGGCAAGGGGACCGCGCTCTCGCAGGGCGCATACGATAACGCCCTGGCTTACATCCGCGCGCATCCGGAGATCTGGGAAGTCATCCTGACCGGCGGCGATCCCCTGATGCTGTCGCCGCGTCGGCTCGCCGAGATCATGGCCGACCTCGCCGGCATCGATCACGTCAGGATCATCCGGATTCACACCCGTGTGCCGGTCGCCGAGCCCCAGCGTATCAGCGCCGAGATGATCGCCGCATTGAAGGTCGAGGGCGCAACCACCTGGGTTGCGCTGCACGCCAACCATGCCCGGGAATTGACCGGCAAGGCCCGCGCCGCCTGCGCCGACATCATCGACGCCGGCATCCCGATGGTCAGCCAGTCGGTGCTTTTGCGCGGTGTCAATGACAATGCGGTGGCGCTGGAAGCGTTGATGCGGGCCTTTGTCGAATGCCGTATCAAGCCCTATTATCTGCATCATGGCGATCTGGCGCCCGGAACAGCCCATTTGCGGACCACGCTCGAGCAAGGCCAGGAGCTGATGCGAGACTTGCGGGGGCGGGTCTCCGGATTATGCCAGCCGGATTACGTCCTCGACATTCCCGGCGGCCACGGCAAGTCGCCGGTCGGTCCGGTCTATGTGTCGCCGGCAAATTCTTTTTCGGGAGAACGTGAACGGGAAGCGGAAACGCGCTATCGTATTACCGACTACTGCGGTGACGTTCATCTCTATCCTCCGAAGTCATGATCGAGTGATGCCGGAGGGTGAGGTCGCGCCAGAGCCGCCGGAGGAGGATGGCAACCGAAACCTCGAGAACGTGACGATGCTTGGTTTCCTTGTCGTACTGGTGGCCGCCGGAATCTGGTGGCTTGGCACGATGGCGGACGTTCGAAAGGCTCAGGACTGCGCGGCAGCGCATGATCCGCCGAAGTGCAAGCGGTCTGGCCAAAAGATCGTGCGCTCTTGATATAATATATTTAGAGCGCGATCGGACGCAAAACCGGATACCATTTTTGCTCATCGCGCTCTGGACGCCGCAACTGGGCGACGATCGAAATGCCCGACCGGGCGCGATAGACGCATTTCTCTGAAATGGGAGAAACAAGATGAAGAAAATACCCAAGAAAAAGATGCAAAAAATGCAGAACAAGATCGCGACAAACCTGATCGCGGCGACAGCTTTCATGGTCCTGCTCGGCGGCCCGGCGGCCATTGCGCAGACCGGTGGAGGCGCCGGATCGCAGGGAGCGGCAGGTCAGAGCCCGGTCGGCCGCGAAGCCCCGGTCGGCCACCGTCAGCCGCGGGCCGACCAGGTGCCGTCGGAAAAAAACCTCAGCGATCCGAACAATCCCGCCAACAAGGAGGACCTGGCCCTCGACCGCAAGATCAAGAGCATTTGCCGCGGTTGCTAGCAGCACCGCGGGCGGCGAGGCGCGAACACGATACGCCTGCCGCGCGGTCGGTATGGCGAGCCTAGGCCGAACGCTCCCGGAATGCGCGGCGTTGCCCGTCCCGTCTTGCCGCAACGGCGTCGGCGAGCAGGGTCAGTGCCGGCACCGTGGTTTCCCAGTCGATGCAGCCATCGGTAATGCTCTGCCCGTAGGTCAGCGGCGTGCCCGGCACCACATCCTGGCGGCCCGCGACCAGATTGCTCTCGATCATGACGCCCATGATGCGCTGCTCGCCGGCCGATATCTGGCGGGCGATATCGGCCACCACCAGCGGTTGGTTCTCGGGCTTCTTGCCGCTGTTGGCGTGACTGGCATCGATCATGAGCCGCTGGATCACGCCTGAACGGGCGAGTTCGGCCGCGGCGGCATCAACGCTCGAATGGTCATAGTTCGGCTGGCCGCCGCCGCGCAGAATGATGTGGCAATCCGCGTTGCCGGTCGTCGCCGCGATCGCCGAGCGTCCGCCCTTGGTCACCGCCATGAAATGGTGGGCATGCGATGCCGACTTCACTGCATCGGCGGCGATGCGCACGTTGCCGTCGGTCCCGTTCTTGAAGCCGACCGGGCTGGACAGTCCGGAAGCGAGCTCACGATGAATCTGGCTCTCGGTCGTGCGCGCGCCGATCGCCGCCCATGTCACCAGATCGGCGATGTATTGCGGCGTCGTGAGATCGAGAAACTCGGTGCCGGCCGGCAGACCGAGATTGTTCACGGCCGACAGAACGTTCCGGGCGAGCCGCAGTCCCTTGTTGATGTTGAAGCTGCCGTCGAGGTCTGGATCGTTGATCAGGCCCTTCCATCCCACCGTGGTGCGCGGTTTCTCGAAATAGACGCGCATGACGATCTCGAGCCGGTCGGCCAGCCGTTCACGCATGGTGGCGAGGCGTTCGGCGTACGCCACCGCCGCGACGGGATCGTGGACCGAACAGGGACCGACGATGACGAGGAGGCGATCATCGGTTCCGTTGAGGATGGATTTGATGGCGTTACGCGCCGCCAAGACGACGCGCGTTGCGGTCAGGGTACGCGGGATCTCGCGCATCACCTCTTCCGGAGTATTGAGTTCTTTTATTTCCTGGATTCGAAGGTCGTCGGTCGTACTCAACACGGCTGTGGCTCCTGTTTTTGAGAAACCCGCCGGCCAAATAAAAAAGCCGCCAGGTCTGACGGCTGTTCGGACTTCCTGCTGCAATTTTTCAGATTGAGCGCGATCCTCCCACCGCCAGCGAGCTGTCGAAGCTAAAATACCAAAAATAGCTGGTGGCGATGGTGATCATGGCGGCTCTATAGCCCGATCATTCGGGCTTGTCATCCCCCAAATTGAACCATCCGGCTGGTTCAGGTTTTGCGTGCCGCGAGCGCCACGCCGATCAGCGAGGCGCCGCCGAACAAGAGATTGATGCCTACCAAAAGGCCGATCGCCCATTCCGCCGAGCCGGGCAGCCCGGTGATGATCATCGCCGAGATCAGGATGTCCAGGACGCCGGAGAACAGCATCCAGGTCCAGCGCTCGGACAATTCGCGGCGGTGCTCGAGCGCATACATGATGGTCGCGACGCCTTCGGCGAGAAAATAGGCGCCGATCACGATCGTGAGCGTCAGGACGCCCTGCGCCGGCCTGGTCAGCAGGATGAGGCCAGCGCCGATGGCGAGCACGGCCGAGAGCAGCGACCACCAGAAGCCCGGCATTTGCCGCGCCCAGAACGTCATGGCCAGTCCAGCCGCGCCCGAGATCAGAAACATCCAACCAAGGAAGATCGTGAAGGCTAGGCTCGCGATCAGCGGCGCAATCATCGCCGCGAGGCCGAGGACGGCGAGCAGAATGCCTTCGATCAAGAACGCCTTCCAGTGCTCGTGCACCGCGGAGCGCATTTCGGATTGCAGCCTGGTGATGTCCTGGGGAAGGGTCATAGCAAGTCTCCTGATCTGGCTACGCAGCAACATGACGCCCGAATGTGACGCCGCAATATAGCCTGGGCCAACTCCGCCGGGGCAACTTTGTTCGAAGCCCTAGCCCCGACTCGACGTGGACGAAAAACCCGTGGCCGCGGTGCGGATCCGGTTGCGGCCGAGGATGTAGATCGCCGTGGTCACCACCAACAGCGCGCTGCCGACCAGGATGGAGGTCAGGCCGATCGGAACGAGGACGAGCGCGACATTGCGCTCGGGATTGACCAGCCAATGGTGGATGGAGGTCAGTACGAATGTGAGCCCGATAAATCCGGCGCCGCCGCCGGCCACAAGGAGGGCCCACATCCGCCGCAGCTGGCTCAGCCGCTCACGGGCGATTTCGGTGCGCGGGGCCTGATGGCGGCCGACGCGCCGCACCAGGCGAAAGGCGAAGCCGATCGATGAGAATCCGATCAGCACGCTGGCCATTCCCAGCATCAGCCTCATGGTTGGACTGATATCGGCATTCTGCTGCAGCGTCAGCAGCGGGAAATCAAAAGCGGAATGCAGCGCTACCGGTGCAAACAGCATCAGAACGCGGCTCGAGATCCGCGCCCAGTCGCGGTGATGGCGGTGCGCGCCGAGCGCGGTCCCGGATCGGCCGAGCGCGAGATAGGCGCCGGCGATGATGCCGAGCGCGCCGTGGAAAGGTACTGTCAGGACGCTGCGCAACGCGGCCAGCGATCGCCACATCTCCGCGTGCTGCACGAGATAGGCGAGGTTTTCGTAGGCTGCGAAGCCGAGCCCCGCTGCTGCACCATAAACCACCGTGTCCATCGGGTCGGCGAACGCCCGCCGCCGTGCCGAGACCGCGACGATGACGAGAATCTTGACCGCTTCCTCGGGCAGGGCGACCCCGAACACGGAATGCAGGACCTGCGCAACCCAGGGGTTTTCGGGAGCAGCGAGGATTTTCGCGAACGGCGCACGCGCCAGCCCGAGCAGCGAAATGCTGGCGGCGCCGAGAAAAAACGCGGTCCAGACCTTGGCCGGCGGACCGGGGCGTTCGCCCGCCGCGATCACGAGCCACAGGATCAGCAGCGCGGGCGCCACCGCGGCCGTTCCGATAGCGGTCGGAAGGGATGCAAGCATGTTCATCGGGACCCCAGATATGCCATTTTTCTCGGTAGTCCACCGCTCGAAAAGCGCAACGTGCGGCTGCAAGTCACGGGCCAGCCCAGTGTCTGGCCGCATGCGCCGGTCAGCAACCCCAGCAGATATATTTCGACCACGCGCGCGCGTCCTCGGCGTCGATCGAACCCCATACGTTTTGTGCCGTCGCCCGCGGCCTTGGATACCGGGACGGCGCGCTATGGCCGCGGCGCGGCAGTCGCGGGCGTAGCGGCCGGTGGCGCGGCCTTGTCATACGAGCCTCGCGTCCGGGTTCGAGATGGGCTTGCAGTCCGGCGTCTGCGCGGTGGCGCTCTGGCACAGCGTGCAAATCGCAGTGGAAAGGAATTCGTTCCGGCCCCTTAATGCGTTGGTGGAGCCGGACGGGCAACGTGGATATTCTGGATTACCAAGTCAAATCAACGAGATTGCTAGATTTATTGAGGCAAACTGCACGCAATCGCAGGGCATGTCTATCGCTCGTTCCGTAGCCGGCCGCATGCAGCGGAGGCGGGCACCGGTGGCCACGTGATAGTTTGTGGTATCGACGAGGTGGAGGCGCGCCGGGTGGTTCTATTTCGTGGAGCAGAGACGCACGCACGGTCGGTTCTCAAGGCCATCAGTTGGCGCGCCCTCGGGACGCTCGATACCTTCGCGATCAGCTGGCTCTTGACGGGCAGGGTCGAGATCGCCGGCTCGATTGCTGGCCTCGAGATCGTCACCAAGATCGCCTGGTATTATCTGCACGAGCGTGTCTGGGCGGCAATCCATTGGGGTCGGCGTCAAAATTGAGACGAAGTCGCGCGTCCTTCATCCCGCCAGCAGCCGCCGGCAGGCCTCGACAAAGACCCGAGCACCCGTGACGATATCGGCGTCGTCGGTGTTCTCATGCCAGTGATGACTGATGCCGCCGATCGACGGCACGAACAGCATGCCGGCGGGCATGATGGAGGCGAGAACCTGGGCGTCGTGACCGGCGCCGCTGGGCATGCGGATCGAGCTGCCGTCGGCAAAGATGGCGCCCGCCGCTTCGATGGCCCGCTGGAACCCGGCGTCCATGATGGCCGGCGCGCCGGTGCGAAGACACTCGAGCGCGACACTGCAGCGGCCATGTGCGGTGACTTCGGCGGCCATGCTCCGCAGCAGCCCTTCCAGGCGCTCGATCACGGCGGGGTCATCGTCGCGAATCTGGAACAGCATTTCCGCGGCTCCCGGAATGATGCTCGGCGCACCCGGATCGAGCGTGATCCGGCCGGTGGTCCAGACCGTGCGCGGCCCGCATTGTGCCGGGAAGTTGTCGTCGATGGCGACGCAAAACCTCGCCAGCGCCAAGCCGGCGTCCTTGCGAACGTCCATGCGGGTCGTGCCGGCGTGATTCTGTTCGCCGCTGAATGTGATCCGGTATTGCCAGATGCCGACGATGGAGGTGACGACGCCGATCTTCAGGCCGCCGCTTTCGAGCGTCTCGCCTTGCTCGATATGTGCCTCGATATATCCGGCATGCCGCCCGGGTTCGGCCCGCGCCCGCGGCCGTCCCGCCAGACCCACATCTCGCAGCGCATCCCGCATGCTGCGGCCGCTGCTGCGGTCGCGCGCGGCGTCAATGTCCGCTTCAGTCACGCCGCCGACGTAAGACCGGCTGCCAAGGAAACTTCCAAAATGCCCTTCCTCGTCGCACCATGCCGCGACTTCAACGGCCCCTTTCGCGTTCGGGTCGGAGTTGATCACGCGCGCGGCCTCGAGCGCATAGACGACGCCGAGCGGCCCATCGAGCCAACCCGCAAAATTCTGGCTCTCCAGATGCGAGCCGGCCAAGAGCTTTGGTCCGGGTTTTGCGCTGGTGCCCAGCACGTTGCCGATGCCGTCGATATCGGCAACGAGGCCCGCCTCGGGGAGCCGCTGCGCCAGCCACTGCAGCGAGCGCATATGTGGTTCGGAGAAAGTCGGCTTGTGAACCCCGGTCTTGTAGGCGCCAATGGCACGCAGCGCATTGAGATCCGCAAGGACGCGGGCGCCGTCGACGTCGGAGCGATGGTTGGGCATGGAGCGTCCCTCAGAATGAGGCTTGTGATCATTGTCGAAGCCAGGGCGTTGGTTGTGATTTCAATCCCGACCATCGTTAGCAGTTTTCTTATGACCGCCGGCCGAGATAATCTTTGACAAGATCGGCGCTGCTCTGGCGGGCCGTTCAATCGGTGACCCATCGGGTCGCTTTATTGACCCGGGCACACCTCAAAATCACCACAGATGTACTGGAACAACTTTCGTCAAGTTTTATTGAGTACGGATTTCCTGAGGCGTGGAGTTTGTCATGGGTAGGTCCAGCCGGGCGCCCGCTTTGTCCGTGGTGAAAGACGCGCCCCGGCACATGCAATCTCCTGCAGCCGCCAGCACACCACCTTCTCCCGAGCCTCTCGAGCGAAAGCCAGAATTATCCGGCCTGCTCGAGCGTGCCGCGATCGCTGCAAAGCAAATGAGGTACTTTGGGTTGGTCGCTCAGAGGTCGTCTTTCGATGAACTGGTGCCATCTGCGGAGCGTGCGGGGTTCGCTTTGTTCAATGAGGTTACCAACCGGAAACAAGCCAAGTTTCGGTGGGCCGCAGGCGAACCCGATTTTATCTTTGACGTTTCGTTCGAGCATCCGGACAGAGCTTCGGTCATCGCAGAGTCGTGCCGAGATATTTTCGGTATTGTTTTAGTGAGCGACTCGCGCAGTCCTAATATTTCGGTCGAAACGAAGCCTTGGCTGGGAAACGAAGAGCTGGGCCGTAACGCACTGCTTTTTCGGGATGTATTGCTGATGTTCCCGGACTTCGATGGAACGCCGGCGTGGGCAAAATATTGAGAAAAGTGCGGAATCCATGCGGCGGTTCGACGCTCGCCTGAGGCTGATCCGCACTAACATCGTCGGGCCGCCGGACGCGTCGGAAATCAGCGCCTCCATCGCCGGTCGCCATTCCGTGGCTTCGTGCTCGGTCTTCGAAAGCTTCAAGATGTAGTTTGGCGCGTCCTCCGGCACGACAGGCTGGCGGCCGGGGGGCAACGGGGAGCTTCGAAGGCGCGGACCCACGACACTCGCTCATTCACCTTCGCTGCATGCACGCGATCACGAATTGACGCAGCCCGCCGCCGTGTCCCTCGGTTGATCCCATTTGCCGACCGTCCGCCGCGCGCGCTTCGCGATCGGCCCTGGATGCCGCGCACGAGGAAAGGCAAACCTTTTTCGGAATCGCACGCGGCGCGGCTATTGGTGCGGTGCACAACCTTCAATTGGCCCGAATCGTTTGCTGGAACCTAGGTTCCTTGCGGAGCGTTAGTTGCTTCGAGTCCTCGAGAATCAGATAAGAGGAGATGCGCGATGACCGTCGCGTTGGAAGTAAACTTTGCGCTCTGGATCATGATCGGCTGCGCGACCGTGAAAGCCATTCAATACCTGATTTAGGCCAACCGCATTTAGGCCAACCGCCCGTTTTAGGCCAGCAGCCATTTTGCAACCGCGACGGTGATCCAACCGAACGCGCACAGCCAACCGACCATTGCGACGCCGGTTGCGGTCAAATAGCAGACCGTGAACAGCCGTTCCTTCACCGTGACCTTCGCGATGGCGCTCGCCTCCATGGGCATATTTTCCGTGAGGCTGTTCATTGCACCCCTCCCGTAAAACTACGCACGTATGAGACGCTCATCATAACGAAATGGTTCAACACCGCCGTGACAAACCACGCCATCGTCAACTTAGGTCAGACTGCAGGCGCAGTCTGTGGGCAAGCGGACCCAGGAAACGGCGCCAGCGGGGCTGGATCGTCGGAGGAGGAGGCGCCATCCTGAGTCGGAAAGGTTCTAGCCCGTGCGATATGCGTCGAATGCGTGGGCTACGAAAACACCGATACTGAGGAAGGCCAGCAGCGCTGTTACCATATCGATCACAGGCACACTCCCTTGGTCGTTACCATGCCAAGGACGGCGGCCTTGAGGACTTCGCGGTAAATCGCATTAAGTAAGGTTGCCATAGTCGCACCCCGTTGTTTGACCGAAGGGAACGCTAGGCCGCCTCTGTTTCCGGAGTGCTTCGCGGGGCGCTTAAAATGGTTTCACGGAAAGTCGGCGGACACCGAAGGGAGAAGGAGAGCTAACCAATTGAAATCATTGGCGCTCCCTAGCGGAATCGAACCGCTCTCTCCACCGTGAAAGGGGCCGCACTGCACCATGTGATACCTCATGACACTCCATTAGAGTCTTGATTTACAAACGTTTTCCCGCATCTACTATCAGCGGATATCAGGCGGTTTCAGCAGGCACAAAACAACGAAACCGACAACGAATCTCGAAAGTGGATTGCCATGGCCCGCCGCCGAAGTGTCTTGTCTAGCCGAACCAGCCGCGCCGCGCTGCCGGCGTCTGACGCCCCTGAATGGGAGATTACCGGGCCGGGCGTCCGCCTTGGGTACCGCCGCGGACGAGGGACGCACGGTCGCGGTGGGACATGGCTCGCAGCCACACGCTGCATCGATGGTGTCCGTGTCCAGACGCGTCTCGGCCGAGCCGACGATCTGGTGGCCACCGATGGCACGCTTACACACGAGCAAGCCAAAGATGCGGCCCGGGCCTGGGCTCGATCATTGAGAACAGGCGGCCCCGTGAGCCGGCAGCTCACCGTCGACGACGTCCTGAACAAATACCTTTCGATGAAAGAAAACGAGGGGGCCAGGAGCGACGTCCGGTCGGCCTTTAACGCTCATATCAGCCCTATGCTCGGAAAGTTGCGGGTTGCGGATCTCACCACGGATCGGCTCCGCAATTGGCGAGATGTTCTTTCGAAAAAGCCGAAGAGATTCCGGACCGGCAAAAGTTCGGTGCAAAATAGGATCGTGGTCGTCGACCCGGCAGACGAAGAAGGCATGAGACGTCGGCGAGATTCGACAAATCGCATCCTGACGGTTCTGAAGGCGGCACTTAATTGGGCGTATCATCAACGCCTGGTGACGGACGACACGGCCTGGCGGCTCGTCAAGCCATTCAAAGGCACAACCGCCGCCCGCATTCGGTTTTTGGATACGGCCGAGCAGAACACGTTGCTCCTCGCGTCGAGCGGTGCTTTGCGGCGCTTGATTGCGGCCGGCCTCATGACTGGCGCCAGATTTGGGGAACTCGCACGGCTGCGGGTCAGCGATTTCGATCGCGTGAATGGCTCGATATTCATCGCAAAAAGTAAGAGCGGAAAGCCGCGGCATGTCCCACTCACCGACGGTGGCACCGAACTTTTTTCGACGCTTGCGGCCGATCGCGGGACGAACGAATTTCTCCTAACCCGGGATAACGGCAAGCAGTGGAAGTCTGGCGAATATCGCGAGCAATATAAATCCGCGCTGGCGTTCGCGAATCTTGAGCATATGACCTTCCATGAACTCCGGCATTCTTACGCCAGTACGATGGTACGAGCGGGCGCAGGGTTGATCGTCGTGGCCGAAGCTCTAGGTCATAGCGACGTTCGCATGGTGACAAAACATTACGCGCATCTCGCACCCTCGTTCGTCGCCGAAACAGTAAGGCGGACGGCGCCGAATTTGTCGGCGGTTTGGTGATCGAACCCGTCAGGTGAACTGGCACTTCGTCAACAGTGAAAAAGGCGAGTGGTCGCGCGCGTTGACGGATTCAGGCTGGGCCGTGAACCATAAATGTGGCGGACGGACGGCCTGCCAGAGTCCGCTATTCCCCCGATAGCCGACGTATTGTTGCATAGCAGCGAAACGACGCTATGTGCCATGAAGCGACATTGCGCCGCTTCATTCGATAACCTCGTTCGCGCGTAGGGCGCCCTGGGGTGGCGGAGAGGTTCGTAGTACCGCTGAAGCCGGGTAATGCCGGTGGAGGGAAGGGACCTCAGTTCAAGACAGACGCAATACGTAGCGAAGGACCTGGAGATTGGGCAACCTATCAACTCCGAAGAGTGTTCAGAAACTGCAGACGGCGTTGCACGCGAAAGCGAAGGCGTGAAGTCTTGTCCGAGAGCCGGATGCGGGAGATCTGCCTGTCCGGTTCGATGAGCGTTGCGCCTTGCAAGCGCGTTGAAGTCTGCCGTCTGCGATGACGGCCGCGGCAAAGCCTAGCGAGCAGCCGCGAACCGAGTCTGGCGTGGCGTCCGGTAACGGCCGCTGCGAAGCGTAGACAGGGAGGTTGTAGGCCGGAATGAAGTGAACGGGAACATAGCCCCGAAATCGAACGTGATCGGAGTAGCCGACCCTGTCGCTCAAAGGGGAAGGCGGAATCGCAGGCCGCGACAACGCGAGCGGTCTGAGGTGCTCCCGGGGTTCGGTACCGCCAGCATGCAACCAAAGGGAGCAACGTGAACAAGGGAGATCCATCCGGTTCAGGCGCAAGCCTGTAGGACCTGCCAAGCCGAAGTGGTGAGAAGGGTCTGATGACCGGGTGGAAGTCAGACTGACTGATAGTACTCTGCGGTCGGGAGAGCCGGCTACTTGGGGAAGCGGTCAGCGGTAGTTGAATTGTTCTTGGGCAACATGGGCTCCATTCAACGGGAGTTACGGCCTTCTACTCAGTGAGAAGATCAGCTGACCATGGAAACGAAACTTGAACAGATAGCAGTGAAAGCTGTGAACCAACTGCCGAAGAGCGTGGTGCGGGAAATCCGCACGCCACGTTCTGTGGGAGCGTGCAGCGAAGCTAGCTGCCATTGCAGCGGGTGGAAGTCCCGCCGACATAGGAGTCCAATCGATGTCGTAGTTATATCCAGCGACGGTAAGGGTGACCGCTCCGTCGAAAGCCTGGACGTAAAAGCCTCCTGTGGCTGGAAGCGTGTTCCGGTCAGATCCGTCCGGGGAGGCGAGCAACCTGTCAGGCTGTAGCAGTTGTGAACCGTGCAGCCCCGAAATGAACGCCTACGTGAAACGGATTGTGGAGATATCGGGAGTGTCGAGCCAGTGTTCCCATGGCGAAGACCATGTCGGCATCGTGAATTTGGACGATACGATGTTCGAACTCCCCGGGGTCGGAGAGGGCGGCATGACAGGAAGCAATGTGCAGCGAAAGCTCGGAACCACTCGTGGGTCGCCTAGGCGCTCCCGCACAGCGAAGACATCGCGTATAAGCTGCCGTGCAGTGAAATCGCGATGTGCCCACAAGTGGGGCGGATGGGGTCGATTAAGTGATGACGGCTCGAGACAACATAACTCGAGCAAGAGCGAGGACCCCTGGGGAAGTGGTAATCCCACTTCATGGCGGTGCACGATCGAGTCGACGACCCGACACTGTGCGGGATAACTGTTGGACCACGAGGTGTACGAAGGGTGGATGCAAACTGGCCAACGCGCCGCGGATGTCGGGAGCAGACTTAAGCTCGCGTGGAAGCCGGGAAGGCCCCATCTGAAAGCCAGCCTTCCAGCCGTATCGAGGAAAACCCGCCGTACGGAATGATAGGGGGGATCGAGGAAACGTCGGCATCATGCGAAGCCCGGTCCGCGCCTCGATCCTACCCGACCGGGGGCGGGCGACCGCCTCCGGCGACCCGGTGGGTGTGGAAACGGAGTCACGGCTGAACCACTAAGGCACCGCCAGACGAAACAGGCGGCAACAGATATGTTCTACCTAAAGCCACCGCGCCACATCTCGACTCTACCCAAACGCGAAATACTCGCCGCGAGCAGATGTCTTCCGCTTTACTCCCGGAAGCGGACGTCGCCCCGTTCGTTCGGCAGGTCCGGTTCGTGCCCAAAACCTGACCTAGCGCACGGGCACCGGCGGCCGCGGCGCCGGTTCGGCCTGCGGCTGAGCCGTGGCTTGCGGTTGTGGTTCAGGTTGCTGAGGCACGAAAGCGGCTTGCGGCAACGTGGGAGTTGCTGCGGCTTGCGGGGGCGGAAATGGCGGCATCGGCTTGCGAGCCGGCGCTGCGGCCGACCGCGGCGGAGGCGCTGATGCCTTGGGCCGCAGGTTCTGCTCAGAAGCCTTGGCAATGTCGCGGGACATTTGTTCTTGGCTCGCCTTGAGCTGTTTGATGCTGGCTTTGAGCTGCTCGACCTCTTGCCCGACGGTTGCGAGATCGCCCGCCATCGACTGGAGCAGCTGCGGCTCTCCTGGAGTGGCGGCAGTAGTCGGCGCGACGCCTTCCGGGGCGGTCTGAGCCGGAGGCGCCGGTTGTGGAGGTGCTGTCTCCGCTTCGGCCGCCTGAACGGTATGTGGGCTCGGCTGAGCGGGGAGCCGCGGTTTATCCAGCGGCAGCAATGAAGTCAGCATGAACTGCGGCGCCCACTTCGCGATAATCTGTTTGGCCAGATTGCCGGAGGTCTGCCAGGCGATGGCAGCGACACCGATACACGCTGCCAGCAGGAAGCCGGTGAAGGCGCGTACCGCCGACTTGCCAATCGACGGTCGGTCGCCTGGCACTTGGACATTGTTGACGACAGCAGGGCGTAACGTCGTATCGACCGGTGGAACCGGTGGGAAGTCGGATCCCGTGCGGGTCTGCGGATTCGAAGAACGGCGCGCGGCCTCTTGCAACAGCTTGGCCAGCTTGGAAAGCTCTTCATCCGCGGGCACGACCCGAACGACATTGGGCGCGACAACAACGAAATCGTCCGGATCATCAGTTGGTCTCGGGATCAGCGTGGAATGCATTGGCGCTCCGTACATAGTCCAATGTTAACCCGCGCAAGGCGCTCGGCGGATTTACATTGGGGTCGACGACCTCTGCCCCGCCCACACTCCAGTCCGGTTTGACCAAAGCAAGGCGATACGATGGAAAGCATAGGGCCGCCAATAGCGGCAGCCTTTCGGGAACTCGGCTCAGGGAGAGCGCCAACGGCCTAGAAGAAAAGTGCTCGGCGGCATTCGATAGCGGGAATAGGTCCGATCCTGTCGCGTGACGGATTAGATCCTGTCCGCTCCGACAGTCCGCTTTGCCTCAATGAGCTGACATCGCCAGCAAGAAGCGCTTATGTCTAAAAAGTTCCAACCCAGACGCACGGCACAGAGGTTTTGACTGGTTGGATGTGAGCTATCAAGACAGGCAAGTCTTCTATCGACGAGGCTTTGACGGCCTCCGAGAACCGGGGAGGGGATGGCAGTCAGACCACCGGCAAGGAAGACGTTGCCGAGTTCCTGACCGAAGTTTTGGCAGCCGGTCCGGTTGATGTCCTAGAGGTGGAACGCCAAGCCCGGCTGGCTGGGTTGCTCGGCGACAACAAGCGAATCCGTGAAAACAAATCCTTCCGTGCTGCTCGCAAGCACCTCGGTATTCTGTCCAAGCACGACGGTTTCGGGTCGCGCTACGTCCTGAGCCCTCTTATCTGACCGGGCCCGGTGCGTCGCCCATCCGGTGCGCGCCGGCTGGGACCCGAGAAGATGTTCGATGCGATAAGGGCGGCCGGGCTCAAGCTGCGGCTTGAAGCGGATCCGGAACAGCTCGAAAAGATGCAAAAACAGATCGCGGAAAACTGTCGGCCGAGGCAGGCAAATCAGGCACGGATGAGTAATCAGGCCAACATTGATCAGCGGACTGTCGGTCGCGTGCTGATCTATCTGACGACGAAAAGAGGAGGCCTTGCCAGGCTCCGCGCTGCGGTGAAAGAAGCCCGATCAAATTGGGCGCGGCATGCGGCGAGGGCGCAACACGCCAAGGCCAAGCAGCATTTCGGAAACATATCATTCATCGGCGCCGTTCGCACGTTGCCGCCACCTGAAAACCGGACCGCGCTCGATTCCCGCGCCGAAGAAGAGGCCACCGCGGCATGACCGACCTTTCGGGTCACCAATGATGCAGGTGTGTCGCCACGTCGATCAACCCGATCATGATCAGCGTCAGCGCCACAAGCGGCCAAATAGGTCCGCGATAGCCGCTGTCGGCTTGCCGCGGCAAGCCAAAGTTTCTGGACATTGAAATTCCCTTCTGCACAACGGCCCCACTTTGCAGGTGGACCTGCCAAACATCCAGAGCATGTCCCAAAGCAAGTTGTGGAAATTGCGTTGGCAGCTTGGTTTCCGCGTGACGATAAATCGGCAGCTTTGGCTCAGTGCGTTGCGAGCGATTCCCCATCCCCGATGATCTCCGCATTGCCCGCCCGGAAAGCGCGGCGACGCGATCACCTATCCCGCGTCAGCTTGCGCTTGCCCCAATGCGTGTCTTTCCGATCGGGATTGAACTCGCGCTCGACGTGGCGGTTCAACGCTCGCAGCATACCGACGCGCGCATGCAGCAACGGGCCGCGATCTTCCGCCGCCATGATTAGGGCCTCGGTTGCCGCCTGCCACTCAGGGAGGTTCTGCTCGGCCTTCGGCAGCTTCATGATGTAGGCGGCAGCCTCATCGAGGGTGAGAAGTTGCCTGCCTTTTGGCAGCGCGATTGGATCCTCGAACGCCCGCGACCATGGCATCAGGCAAACAGCTCGGCGCCGGCGGGTGTGAACTTCACGTAGGTGCCACTCTCGTGCTTCCAGAGCCAGCCCAAGGCGATCGCGCTTTGCGAGCAAGTCTCAGTGCTTGTTGGCCGCCGCTTCCATGAAGGCGAGAACCGCCTCTGGCACCTCGTCGTATTCAACAAATCGGCGGCGTAGCTCATCGGCGATGTCCACAGTGACGTCACGGGACCAGCCCTCGGTGGTATTGAAGGCGACGATGCGGACCGGATTTTCATATTGCCCGTCGAGCAAGTTTCGGACAAGCGTCGCGCGATGGGCTCCAGCTTCATCGGTCTCACGCCATGCCCTACCGAGAGAGCCAAAATCGTCCAATACAATGTAAGTATCTTGCTCAGGCCCATGGGGCGCAATCGACGGCGAGGTACGCATAACACAAACTCCCGTTTGCAATAAATTCGTCCCCCTCTCGGCTGCTATCCTAGCACGGGCGGCCGGCTTTGTGAGATGGCTAACTGCTCCGCAGTCCTAATGACGCCAGCCCTTTTTGTCGAACTCCGTTTTGAAGCCGTCCGGCAGCCGCGGCTCTTCGTCCTTCTCGGGCAGATTGCACCACGGACATGGCATGCCGGCGCCCCCACAGGTGCAGGCATCCTTGCCTTCCCACGGTCGATCATGATGGCTTTCGCAGACCCAGCCGCAGTCCTCGCAAAGTGTGCATTTCATGACCGCGTTCAGATAGGTGGCGCGGTAAAAAATGCGACCTGGCGGTCGCATCACGATATGGCGACCTGACCCGGGGCTTGTACGGGCAGACCCGGGAGCGGGAGCGGATCCTCGAAGCGGCGCGACCAGCTCATGCGGCCATGTGGGCAGCGTAGACATGCTGATCCACGCCAGCGATATCGATCGGCTCACCGCAGAAGCACCGTGACCGGCCGTCTGTCGATTGCGTCGGCATCCTGCAGCCTTTGCCCCACATGCGATATTTCCAAGCGGTCCGCGCTCGCTCGCGGCGGTATTCCTCGAAATCGGCCTCCGAGCACTTCGGGAGATATTCTCTCCAGGCAGCCTCGAAATCGGCCCGGGCCTGTTCGAAGGTTTCGGCCGTGCCGTCGACGTGGCGACCGTGGTGCGACGGCGGATAAAAGCCGCAGTCCCAACCCCACCGGTCGACATCGACCGGAACACCGGCGCGGATCGCGATTGTGCCCACATGCACGTCGCCGTAATAGACGTGCCAGCAGTCCTGGCGTTCAGGATATCGGCGGCGGGTGAGAGCGGGCATGCGCCATTGAAGCGCGGCCGCGCGGTTAGAACAATCCGCTACTGGTTGGGGCTCGCGTGCCCCCGGTGCACATGATCAAGCTGAGTAAGGCGCGCGGATCTCAGGTTAGCACCCGCAAGACGAAACTAGGACCTGCAAATTGTTAGCTTTGGTAATCCGCAATTTAGTCTGCAGCCAATGCCGGACTACGTCGACATCATTATCCGATGACGTTCCATACGTCACTAAATCGGA
Source organism: Bradyrhizobium erythrophlei (assembly GCF_900129505.1). Taxonomy (NCBI): domain Bacteria; kingdom Pseudomonadati; phylum Pseudomonadota; class Alphaproteobacteria; order Hyphomicrobiales; family Nitrobacteraceae; genus Bradyrhizobium; species Bradyrhizobium erythrophlei. Next base: position 6,498,406 of record NZ_LT670818.1, read on the forward strand.
ATGAGCTTGATCGTCGATGTTGGGGGTGAAAGCCGTATCACTTAGTATGTTACCAAAGTTGTAACGAACCTCACGCGCGGTTGCGCTTGCAACGGCGACGAATTTGATTTTGCTTGGAAGTCCTTTGCCGCGAAGCGCGAATTTCTTCTTAATGCTCTCAATTCGGGCGTTGCCATCAGCTTCTATTTTAGATGCATCGCCCGCGAGGCAGAGTGCGCGACCGGATAATTCATGGTCCCATTTCATGCCCGGTTCAGCTGGGCCGAACTGTCCACCCTTCAGCGCCTGATAATGCAGTGTTCCGCCGCGCGTGAGATGATCTTCGTTGGTCAACACGCGAAACCAGCACGCATCGTCGTGCAGTGGCTGATCTTTGTGGAGGTTACTCCCATCGCACATGACTGACTAAGACGCGAAAATTTCGTGCAGCAGTTGGCGAGCGGCAGTCTCGACACGCGTCGTGTCAAATTGCGTTGTCTTGCCATTCTCATCGATCCGACGCGCAAAAACTCGGCCTCCCGGACCGACGTCGATCAAAATACGAACCGGCGCACCGGACACGCCAAGGCGCCACTCAAATCCGATTGTCCCATCCGCTCCTGGCGCGATGTCGGCTGGAGGAGTGTTCTGATCGAAGAGACGTTTAAAACTTCGCGCTGCTCTAACTGTGTCCGCGGTTATCGGTTGAGCGCCGTAGCCGTCCCAATCCTCGATGTCGTAGGATTCAAACGAGGTAAATTCGTCGCTCGCGGGCGCACCCGCAGTGTACCAGCCGCCGCCGACAGCTTTAATCGAAGAATCAAGAAGCATTCGTTTAGGGCCGGTCGTCGCGGAAACGGGCGCAGCTTGAAAGGCGAGGATTGATCTCACTTTATACCTTCCAGCAGGGTGATCTGCTCATCGAGCCATTTGTGAAGTCTTTTGGCCGTTACTAGGTCAAGGTAGGCAGACACCTCGACGTGACGGATCACGCCTGTGCGCGATTCGATGCGACTCGGCGTTGCCGCCGCTTCGTCGAACATCACTTCCTCCCCAGGCGTACCATTAATCGCATATTCGACCACGCGCGGTATTGGAAACCGCTCGGAGAACAGAGACATCCAAATTACTTTTTGCGGCGTCGGACCGCCTAACGCGCCATGACATGCTATCTCGCGGTAGTCAGGCGATTTGATGTAGTGAAATTGAATGTTGGTAGCGGTTTCCGCCGGGAGCACTTCTTCAGCCATGGTGGCCTCTTAGCACGCTTGCTTCCAGTTTGCGAAGGTATGAAGCCATTTGGCGTCCTGTAGGCTGCAATATCAGACCCGATTCTCGGTTAATATTCACCTACTAATCGCGGGTCCGATGGCAGCTTGGCACAATATAGGGTGAACTTCGGCCGAATTTCCACTAAAATGCGGGGCCGGCCGTACGTGTACCAGAGCAGATCAGGTGCCCGGCGGCCGCGGTCCCTCAAACTGGATCCCGCATTTCTTGGCAATTGAAGCTTGCTCGACCGCAACCATCTGCCCCTTCATCTCGGCAAGTTCGGCCGCCGTTTGCTTGTGCGCCCGACAGTGTCGCCGCCCTGGTCGAGATGGCCTGAGCCTCCATCGCCAGCTGCTGGCAGGTGTAGCTTTGATAAGCCACCGGCGAGACATAAGCCGGTGAAATGTCCGCCGCGGATGACGCGCAGCCGCCCAACGCAGCGCACAGCGCCACGAATCCCAAAGTTCGCATGATGATTGCCCCCCAGACCCGGTGGCATACAAGCGCAACTTGCGGTGGAGGGCAAGGGTAGGCGCGCGAAGGCCGTCCGTGAGGGCTTGGCAAATCAGGCTTTAGGTGCTGACCGCTTCCGGGGCTTTTTTGAGAAGGAAAATTCGCGATTGGATGGCTCCCATGGAGCGTTTCATTTTTTGGGCGATCAGCCGCGGCTTCATTCCCGAAGTTACTAGCTTGCGCAGCATATCGTCGTCCGTAAGCGTCCACGGTCGGCCTGCTGGACGAGGTCCCGTCATTTTCCCTTCGCGTTTAGCCCGATCTCGACGAGCCGGCGTTTGTTCAAGATGGTCCTTCGCTTGCGTATGGCTGGCACCGTACGTTTTAATTCCCAGGCGATCACAGCTATTTCCATTTTCGAGTCGAGCAGCGCCAATTGCGCGTCCTCCGCGAGCGTCCATGCTCGGCCAGCTGGGCGCAGGTTCATTTTGCTTTTACCCTTCAGCGCCAGCTCGACCAGGCGCCGGATGGACCCGTCGGCGCGATGAGCAATCCAGTGCTTTGTGGCTGTGCCTGGCGCTCATTCATGCCGTGCTTGGTACGGTCGCCCTCGCAGCCGGCCAGCGACAGTGCGAGAGCCAGGATTGCTAAAACGCGCATCTGAAACCTCCCTCAGTGTGTTCGGTCGATCATCTCTTCACCTTCAGCAGCCCGATCTCGACAAGCCGGCGACGTCGGCGGAGCCGGTCGCGCAACGGGAGGCGGCGGCGGCGATGTCTCGTGGCATGGATCCGCTCGCGCAATCTCATTGCTATTTCACCTTCGCCTTCAGTCGCCAATCTCTGCCTTTTGTTCACCACGTATCACTGTTCCTTTTTTTGATTTCTTCTTGTCGCTGGCGATGAGACGATCGGGCTTGCTTTCGAGATTCGCCGTAAGCTTTTCCATTATGGCACCTCGAGTTTTTTTGCTTTTCAGGGAATATCGGTGAATGATTATGGTCAGCTTGTCCTTGCCCGCATCATAGTCGTGCTCGATCTTTGGCTTTTTGGACATTTCACTCTCCTCCCGGCGCTAGGTAGATCAGCGTTTCGGCTTCGGCAGATCTGACCCGATCCTCCCGAAATTCAGAAGGCCCCTTACTCAGTCGGTGCTTGCTCACACGTCGGCATCACCAAAAACGTTTGATGGCATTCCGGCTCGTGACCATCTGGTAGCCGTCCGCAAATTCGACTAAGCAGCTATTCATCGTGCCGCGCGCCAGCACATTGCAGGGCTGGCCTTTGCGCCCTTGGCGGTCCCATCGGTAGATGTATTTCCGCTTCAGTTCGTTCTGTCGAACGAGACGCAATCGCTCAAGCTCCTCTGGGTTCATCTCTGGAGGACGGCGCAAGAAGTCTTCAAGAAAACCTTGCTGTCTCTTCTTCGCCTTCAGCCCGAGCTCGACCAGGTGGCGGATGGCATTCATCAATACGTCAGAGGTAGCACTCGTTGCAAAATGGCACCGAGGCAGATGAGGACCACGAGCAATTTGAGCAGATTCGATAGTCGGCGGTCGTTGGCAAACTTGTCGATGGCCCAAAAGCAGATTGCGCCGACGACGACAATAATCAAAACGCCGATCAAAACCGAAATCATAATCATCCCCTTCGCCGTTGATTGTAGCGACCATCAACACCGTAGCGCAGCCGGCCGACGCGCGAAAGCCGCCCCGAAGGGGCTTGGCGATCGTCAACTCGGATTCCCTATAAGGCGCACGGTTGGGTTAGCCCGCTACTTCGGCCAGCTTCAGCCATTCCGCAGCCATCTCTCTGAGGATGGTGCGCGATTCGCGAACGGCCGGAACCTTCGCCAACTGTAGGCAATGTGTAGCAAAGGCTACGTACCGTTCTCGTTCGTCGATTGATTGGTCTGCCATCGGTAAGATGCCACAAGGTTGATATCTGGTCCTAGCCCCTCTGGTGACCGACCGACCCCGATCGGTCCGTCAAGCGCATGCGAGCACGATTTCCCCCGAAGGGGAATTGGTAATTGAAAATTCAGCAAATCAGGTGCAGCTTGTTCACTGGGTTTGATCACCCGGACCAGTGACTGCCCCGAAATCCATCTAAGGATCATGCACTCGATTGGCGTCGAGGGCCGCGGGACATGAAATGCCGCTATTGCGGTATTTCGACGGACGCGCTTGGCGGCGCGGCTCCGAACGGCCAGATAATGGCCGGGGGCGAGCGTGCTGTCCAGAGGGCTTCGGCCCTTAAAAGCGTCTCGACCAGTCTCACTGGCTGGTGATCAACCCCCGGCTGCTCGGTCTGACACCGAGCGACGGCTTTGATCAGCCGAAATCAGTGAGCAAACCACCATGACCCTCGAACGTCCCATGTTTCCGCCCGTCGACCCGACGCGGCGGCGGTTTTTATCAGTTGCGGCCGCCGGCGCAGTTGCCGCTTTGCCCTTCGCTTGCGCTGCGACGGCGGAGCCGGCCCCGGATCCAATCTACGCGGCGATCGAAGCACATCGTCAGGCCCATGCGGCATCGTGCGCGGCTTCGGCCGAAGTCAGACGGCTCCGCGAGCTCGCGGACAAAATAGCTGGACCGCGCAAGATCGACGTTCCCAGCATGATCGAACCGGGCAAGATCATAAGCGCCGGCCTTTGGGGTGATATTGAGCAGGCCATTCCGCGCGCACAATTCCCCGAGCAATACGCGCATTATGCCGCGCTTCTCGACGAGCGCTGCGCCGCTCGTTTCGCCGTAACGGGCGATACAGACCCAATTGGCGACGACGCTTACGGGGCCGAGTGGGACGCGCTTGATGAATTCGCTGAGACCGCGCCAACCACGCTTGCCGGCTTTTGAGCGATGATAATTTACGCCGCGGAGTGCCGCGAGAAAGAGCCCGACGCATTCGCCGATCGCGATTGCGTATTGATCGAAACCCTTGCGACCACGGCCAAGGCCCTGATCGGGGGGCAGGCATGAGCAACATCGTCGACTTCCCGGCGGTCGAGCGCGACGTTAGTGAGCGCGAGGTCAACGACCGACATGCCGAAGCATTCCGCGATCTTGAGGGCAAAATCTCTGATTGCACGATCATGGCGATTATCGCCGTGCAGATGGCCGAGCCCTTCATAAACACCCGGAACGATGAGGCCGAACGGGCACTGTTTGCGGTGTGCCACGTCTATGAAATGTTGAAGAAGCTCAGTGCGGACTATCAAGCCGCTTTTTACGGCGAGCAGCGGGCTGGGTCATGAAGCGGCGGCGCCGAGCGGCCAGGAAGCGAAACCGGCAGCGGCTCGCCGCTCACGCAAGGCGGTTGAGGCGAGCGTAACTCAATGTTAACCACCGAAGCTCAGGGTTATATTGACCTGCTGGTGGTCACGAGTAGAAGCCGTCGCTGACCTCAAGCCAGCGGCGGCTTTTTCATAAGCGGAGGCCGGCGTGACGGGCTCTGAGCTAAAGCAGCTGCGTGAGGATCTTGGCAAAGCGATCGGCCGGCCCCTGAGTGTTGGCGACATCGCTAAGCTTTGCGGCCTGCCTCCGGAAACCGGTCCGGACACGATCGCCGGATGGGAAGCAGGCGCGGGTCCGGATGGTCCGGTCGCGGCACTTTTGTCCTTCCTAGCGGTCGGCTGTGATCACTACCCACTCGGCGAGGAGATAATCAGCGCGGGCGATGCGGAGCTTTTTCGCGCAATGATGAGGTCTGGCGTTATTCGAAGGCTCGGCTGATTGGCGCGGGCTCAGGTCCGCGCCTCTGACTTTTAGATCGGCTTGCCAAAGGCGGCCGGCCTCATCTTTTTGGCCTTCCAGTCGAAGAAATCATACATGCCCGCCCATGCGTGGACTTCGGCCTTGCAGTCCTCGCATTTGAAACTGCCGTAATGCTTGTCCGGATGTTGCTCCTGCGTAGCCTCATAGAAGGCGCCGCACTTCGGGCAGGAAAATATCACCGCGATCTGAGTTCCGCTGGCCATACCCGAAATATGCACCCCCACTCACGAATTCGCCAGCAGGGAAATGTGCCCTGGTCAATAGACCCACCGGCCGACAAGCACTGCTGACTAGACCCTCGCTGGCGCCGAGCCAACTGAGGCGTCTGTCATTCTAAAACGCGCGCCTCTTTCTACGGGACTTCCGCCGCTCTCTTCGGGCCGACAGTCGTGCTTTCCTGACCAGGTCGCGAGCCTGGTCCAATTCGCGTATGTGAGCATTGAGGGCAGCTATCGCGTCGGTGACGCCTGAAAGGCACCGCTGAAGAGTACTCATTTGAGACCCCCCTACAGCTACGGGCACAATTGCCCTAAACGTAGGTCATCGTGGCGCACTGGCCTCCACGGCTTTGCCGCCGTGCGGAGCAAGCAGCGCGGGCAGTCCCGTGGCGGGCGGGACCTATCGGCACCAAAGACACCCCCCCCCAAATTCCGGACTTACCAGGTGGCTTCCTGGAGTCATGGCGGGGCATCGCACGCGCACCCTCTATATAGGCGCGCTTTACCGCTCAATTCCACGCGGCGAGGGTGGAAGTTCAAATTCCTGGAACGCGATGACCGCCACCGGTTCGCATTCGTCGCAAAGGAAAAATCCAGAGTCGGTCTCGATCGTCGCGCAAGCAATCTGGCAGGCGTCGCAAACCCTATATCGCATGATCATCAGCAAATCCGGTCACAGTGCTCTAAATGGCTAACGCATTGCGCGTACGCAGGTTCAAACTCACGGCAATCGATTTGCAGACACGGCCGGTCTGGGGGATTTTAGGTTTATTCGCTAAGCGATTGATTTGGTTGGCTCCCCGGGCTGGACCCGCACCAGCGACTCTTCCTAGAGTCAGGGAGAGGCATCCCAATTGGGTCTCAGTGTGCTTTTGGCTGCGGACCGGATGGCGACCCGGCCGCGTGGGTCGTCGGCGGCATGTTGGCGACCGATCGCTGCAGGGCGTCGAGCCTCTCGGTTAGGGCGGCGATCTGCTCAGAGAGCTTTTTCATTTCCGCCTGCTGAGCGACAAGCTGATCTTGAACGACTTGCAATTGGTCGACAGCCTGCTGCTGGGTGACCTGGAGACCCTTGGTGGTCTCCAGAAGCTCGTCCGAAGGCCGCCGGCTACCTGCTGAAGCAGTGGGAGCGTGCGGCGCCGTTGCGACCGCGGAATTACCGCCTGCGGCCCACAAGGTTATCCAGCCGCCGCCAATGAGCACTACTGCGGCGACCAAAGTGATCACCATGCGCCGGCGCATAGCCTGCGCGGCTTGCTGCCGGCCCTGAGGAGAAAGCGCCTCGTCGGCCATCAAAACGCTCCCGCTGGTTTCCCGCTCCCGAATAAGCCAGACCCGTTGATTCCCGTGGCCTCAAGCTTGGACCCAAACGGGAAAGAACGAAATAGAACAGACGAACGGGCGAGGGGTCGGGAAGGCCCTTAAATCCTACACAACCGCACATCCCGATACTGGACGTAACGGCGCCCGTCGTCTTTCAAGACCGGTCCGCTACACTCGGCGATCCTCATGGTAGCGCATACTAAGGATGAAATGTCAGAAGACGATGCCGACAGGTTCCGTAAGCAGGCTGAGGAAGCCCGCCGGCAAGCGGAACAGTCGATAAGCCAGCTCGACAAGGAAGCTTGGCTTAAGATTGCCGTGGAATGGCTCAAGCTGGCGCAATCGGTCGATGACCGGCGCGACAAGCGCTAAATTCCAAATCGGGGCGCGAGGCTGGGTAAGATTTCCCGTCCGAGCCGATGACGCGGTCAGGTGTGTCACCTGACACGCCTGCGTTTTGACGCGCGCGGTGGACAGTCTTGTTTCCGACACCCAACGCCTCCGCTACTTGCCTGGTCGACTTGCCGGGATTGGCCGCGTCGTATGCGGCGATGCGTTGACTCTTCGACACCACCGCCGCCCCGCAATTACAGCCGGCATCCACCCCCGCAGGCCGAGGACTTGTACTCGCTACGGCCCTGCTTCGGTGGAACGAACCGGCCTCATCGAGCTTGTTCATTCTTGAGTTCCGATGGTGAGTATTTCGTAGTGTGTAAATCCCCGTCGATCGTGCCGGGCAGCGAGCCGGCCGTCTATTTCGTTATGGACGATCTAGGCAAGTTCGGCCGCGTCTGGCGAGAGGCTGACGTGGATACTACGGATTATGAAACTGTCATCCGGGATCTGTTGAGCGGCCAATACAGTCCGTCCCAGGTCATCAGCTTCAATATTGAGGAAGACTGGTCGCGCGACGTCTCCAGCGAGGTGGCTGAGGACCTGATCCAGCGATGTTATCTTGAGAAGCGGGAACTTCCTACGAGCCTGCAGGCATTCGTTGAAAGCCACGCTAAGAAGACGGCATAGAGATTCGCAAAATCAGTGAGGTTAGGGCGAAGCGAAAAACAGGTGGGGCGTGCGCCCCACCTGATCGCGTCACGGCAAGTTCACTGCCAGGCATCGGGCCGGTCGGCCGCGGCGCAAAGTGAGGATGCTCTCGCACCATTGCAGAGAGCGCGACGAAACCTGGCAGCCGCGACGAAAGACCGCGCAGTGGCGAGGCGCATCGCCGCCATGGTCGGGACCTCAATCGAAGGCTAACGAAATCGTTCCGCTTGCACCTTCCAGCCCTCAGGGGCGCGACAGCCATCCGCAGCAAGACGAGCGCAGGGTCAAATCAGCGGCGACGCCTGGCAATTTTTCTCAATGGAAGCCCCAGTGCGCTTGCCCTGCGACGTACCGCAAAAGTGGTCCGGTTCAGGGCCTTGGCAATATTCTCAGCGCTGCTCGCACTGAAGACTAGCTCTCGGAGCTCTTTATCCCTTTCGGGCGTCCAAGGCCGTCGAGGCGTCATTGTCATGTTCCCGTCGTCTTCAGCCCATCTGCAATTGCCTCAGCCTGATTTTCCTCAAGATTACCTGCAGCCGTCTGGCACGTGAACGGACGGCAGTTTCGGTCCGGTTCATCCGGATACCGATCGCTCTTGAACTGAGTCCCGTGAGCGCCAACTTCCGCAACTTATCATCGTCGGCCTGCGTCCATGGTTGAGAGAGTAGCGCTGTCTCTGTCATTTCCACCCGAGTCTCCGATTGGCGTGAGGACGGTGCGAAGCGGATGCGCTTGGCGGCGCGGCTCACTTCGTATTGGAAAGCAGCAGGTGAACGCGCGAAAGCCGCCCATCAGGGTTTGGCAGCTCAGCAATTCCGCGGCTGCCGGCGACAAAATGATGGGCTTCCGACTGATCGACCGGACCAAGGTATGGCCCCAAGTAGACCGCGCCGAACGCGAGAAGCATCCCCAGCACGACGGCTAACACCGTTGGAATTACAAAATTCAGCGTGATCACTATATGGGTCATCGCGGAGCTCGCTTTGACCTACCCCACAGCAAAATGCCACCTTCTGCTGAGTCGGGGAATTGGAAAACTAAGCTAAGCGCAACGCCCAACTCATATTCGCGTAATGGCCGCTTAACGGTCTGTGCGGGGATTTCAACAAAACCGCTCTTCACCCCTTCGCCTTCAGCCCAGCGCATCTTGGGTTCGGCGGAATAGTCGCACACGCTCAATTCTGTCGCACCGCCCACATCGATATTGAATGATGTCTATACCGTCATCGTCGGGAGAGCTTTTCTCGATCTTCATTGCCTGACTACATACGATGCAGTTCAGCAGATCGATGAGCGGGCTTTTGTCGTCGTTGGAATAGTGATGGCGGTTTCTCATTTCTTCACCTTCGGCTGATCTACCCGATCCTCCCGAAATTCTGAAGGCCCCTTAGTCAGTCTGTGCTTCCGTTGAGCAGGTTCTTCGGGCGGCGCAGCGGGATCGATCATCTTCTCGATCGCGCCACCCCAGACGCGTTCTGCGAGACGCTGGTCCGTATTGAACGCATCGGCTCATGCCGACGGCTCGTTTTCGCCGTACCGACCACGGCATGCCCGGAAGGCCCGCGAGGGCAGTTGTAGCAAAGCTGGTGGTCTCGGCCGAACTCATGGCCGAACTCGCTCAGATGATCGCGGCCGATCGTCCCGAGCTTGGCGCCGCCTTCGCTCGCCTTCCCATCGACGCCGTTGCGCATTGAGTAGGGATGGTGTGATGAAAATTGAAACGTGGCACCGGCGACAGGGCCCTAATGCTCGCAAGCCAGCTAACGCCCTAGCCGTGCTGGATTGCGTTAGAGAGTTGGTCGCGACATTCCTGCAGTCGGACACGCCAGAGCCCGCCAAGGCGCCCGTGGTAACGCTCATTCGGCCACGGCCGGACCTGTGCGCGTAAACGAGACAGCCCGCCGGTTCACGCCGGCGGGTTAACCTTCCGCAGAGGCAGACTTCAGACCCGCCGACTCAACCCGGCGGGTTTTTCTTTGGCTTTGCTGCGCGCGGCGCAATGTTGACGGCGGGCCTTTCAATCCGACGTTTCTTTGGTAAGGCCGGGATTACCAGCGAACCATACCGAGCAGCCCATCGCTGCTCGAAGCGTCTTTGAAGGTGAAGAGGAATAGCACTCATGGCTGAGGCTCCCGTTCCGGATCGCCCCAACATTCATCCCCTTAAGTTGGAATCAATGCGGCCTCGCGCAAGGGTTGCCGATCATAAAATTACTGCTATTTCAATAGGTTAACCCAATGTAATTTCGGTTACAGAGCACCATCCGGACGAGGAGGTAAGGTCGCCCTTTCACGCCGGCGGGATTTATTTTCGGCGCCTGATCGCGCCATTGCGAATTCCGGCAGGATTGGTGAGGACAGCGTTTAATGTATCCGAGCCGGTCCGTCGTTGCCCATGAAAACGCATTTTACCTCGCCGGGCTTTAGATGGAGCTCGTCAAATATCTTCCGCGTCATCTCGCCATCGACTTCGACAACGCGCTCACCTGAAGCCTCTCTCGCGGCTGCCATCGCTTCGTCGCGATTTCGAATTGCGACGGCGTATCCGCGGACGCTGTCCCTGTAGCCGTCGCCCGTGACGTCGACCTTAATCATCCAACCGATCGCCATGGCGGCCTCCTCACCTGGGTGTCCGGCGCGTCGCCGACGAATTGTTAATTCGTAGGCTTCTTACGCCTTCGCCATGATCGAACCTACTTCGAACAACGTACAGCGTCACTCGGGCATCCGGACGATGAGAGGTGAGGGCGCCGCAGTTGTCGGAAGAAACGGCGGCGCTCCACTTACGTCAGGATGCCTTTCGAGTTGGCGAGCACCATGTAGCGAACCTCAAACGTCAATCGTTGTATTTCGGTCCGCCATGATAGCGGTACGCATCGGGCTCGTCGGTTTGCGTTGCTGTCGTGGAATCGAAAGCATCAAAGGTGGAAGCCGCTTGCCGGTCCGAGGGCCCGGTCGTTTCGGACCAATCCCTCGCGTTCTGCGCGGCGGTTTTCGCAAACGCCTGTCCTGAGATTGCAACCAGCATCATGACCGATGCGGCTAAAGCGAGATTTTTCATAACTATGTTTCCTTACGGTCAGAAATGCCCCATCGCCCGGAAATGCGCATCGCGCCATATCGAACGCCGAGGCTGATGACGGTGATATAGGTTCGCAATCCGCCGATCCCATTAAATCCTGCTTTAGAAAGAGAACATCGGCGTGAGGGTGCGAAGCGTTCACGGCGATGAGAGGTGAGGGCGCCGGTTCACGCCAGGCCGGCTCTCTTTTGAACCTTTTCCGTCCCAGCGCATCATAGTTCTATCAGAAGCAGCGACACCCGGCGCGAAGTGCATGGGACGAGCTTTAGAAATCGTAGCAACATTATTCGCCGTGATCGCCGTTGCATGGATAGTGATTGCACGGCGGATAGGCATCTGGCGCGGGCTGCGGGAAGCAAAGCGAAGGCCAGACCGCTCTAAGCACCGCCCGTTTTGATCGTTTGACCGTTCTCGCAGGGTGGCGGCTTCGGTTTCGGCGATGCCGTCAGGATCGAAGCCGGGCTTGGTCACAGATCCCTTTTTAATTTCCGCTTTCCCCAATGCATGTCTTTGCGTGATGGATCGAAAACCCGCTCGACGTGGCGATTGATCGCCTGCAGCGTGGCGATGCGCGCGAACTCGACCGTGCCGTGTTCGGCCGCTTGCGTCAGAAGGTCGGACGCCGCCAGGACCTCCAGCATGTCGCCTTCGGGTTTGGGGGTGATCTGGGCGAGGTGCCTGATTGCGTCGCGCAGCGTCGCGAGTTTGCTGCCATCCTCCAGCAAGATCGGCTCGGCAAAACGTATGGACCAGGACACAACGCCGACTCCGCAACCGAACCGGGATTCAAGCGCATGCCGACCGATTCGTTCCGGATCCTACCTGACCGAACCATACATGAGCGGCCCTGTTTTGTTTTCGGCCGGGAACCTGGAAGGCCGTTGACGGTTTTAACGGGCGCAAATTTCACTGAACGCCCTGCCTTCAGGACATCAGGGAGCGACCCAATGACCGACAAAATCACGATTGAACAGAAGTGGCATCAGCAATCGGAAGCCGCCAAAAACGAGGCCGAACAACTTCCCCAGGGTAAGGAGCGCGATGCTCTTGTGAGAAAGGCACGGCAATTAAGGACCGCCTCGCAAATCAATGGATGGCTCTCATCGCCAGGGCTACAGCCGCCGAAGTAACCCGCCGTTGCGGACTCGGCCACGATCCGGACGATGAGAGGTGAGGTACCCGGGTCAGGCTGGCGGGTTTTCTTTTGTGTGCGTCTGGGGCGCCTCCGGGTTACTACGACGACAAGGTCTAAGTAGCGAAGCTTGTGCTTTGAACCAGCCGGGGTCCACGCTGGCTAGCTTTTTGGTACTGGCCGAAATAGGACATTCGCCATTCAAGCTCGGCCACTCGCTTAGGGACAGTCGGGGCGACCTTGATGGTTTCGGAGACAGGATCCGATGGCCAGCCGGTCGAACAGGGCTTGCAGTTCGGGCCGTAGCCCGTCGCCGCAAAAGAGCCGCGATAGAGTGAAATTTGCGCATGTCACACGCCTGTGTGTTTTGGGCACGATAGGAGTTGGCGGGCTGCGAACCACCCGATTACCGACTTAGACTACACAACGGCATTGGGCGCATCCGGACGAGGAGCGGTGAGGGCGGCCAGTTTTAGCAACCGCGGCAAATGCCCTTGGTCAAGCCTGCCACTACAGCAGACGAACTATCGAAGCTAAAGAAGGAGCTGTCCGCCACGCGCGACCGCCGGGCGCCCAAGGGCGAGGCTAGTGGAGGCGCTGGACAGCCCGTCAAGCCGCGGCATGTCCCGCTCGCAGATGCCGGCGTCGATTTTTTCACCTGCCGACCGTGCCACGAACTCGCATCTTTTGACTCCCGACAACGGCAAGCAGTGGAAGTCGGGTGAGTACCTCGAGCAATATAAATCCGCTCTCGCGCTCGCAGGTACCGAGCACATGACGTTCCACGAGCTCAGGCATTCCTATGCAAGCACGATGGTTCGGGCAGGGGCGGGCCTGATCGTCGTGGCGGAGGCTCTCGGTCACAGTGACGTCCGGATGGTGACAAAGCACTACGCGCATCTCGCGCCATCGTTCGTCGCGGAAACGGTTGGACGAACGGTGCCGAATTTGTTGGCGACTTGGTGACCGAGTCGGCCGCGTCTAGTTCGTCAGCCCTGAGTCGCCCGCGAAGCCCATGCGCCCAACCGCGCCCAAGGTGTTCGAGAGAAGCCTTTGTATATGGGGATTGCGCGAACATAGCGGATACTATCACAGCGTGCTCTCGCTTCTGTCCGAAAAATAAATATTCGGTGCCAAGCTGGCGCCGTGGCGATTGCAGAAAGCCGCGCTGCAAGCCTACCTTTTGAGTTCGCTTGTATGTCGCTTGTATGTCACGCAGTATCATGTAGTCGCTGCGAGGTCGCTTGACGCTGCCTGCGAGTTGCCTGTTCTCTACTCGAACGGCAACCGACGGAGCGCGTAGAAATGTCCAAACCAAGTTTTCCAATTCCCTCTGCAGCTCTGACTGTCGACGAGGCGGCCGATTATCTTCGGGTCTCCCGCGCTACCATTTGGCGGCTGTTAAGAAACAAGTCGTTGGCCCGCGCTCGCATTGGAGGAAGAACGGTCGTTCGCCGTGTCGATGCCGAAGCGTTTTTGGCGCGCGCAGTCGACGTCGCGTGAGCGCCGCCGCAAACCCAGATCCAGCGTCGCCCGCTCGATCGCCAGCCGATCATACTCAGACGAGAGACACGAACATGCCAGCTATCGCAGATCAAGTTGCAACGCTAGAAGACGATCACGCCACCGCCATGGCGTCGATCGACGCGCAAAACGCCACGATAGAGAAGTTGAAGTTGTCGCTCGCCGCGATGACGAAAGAGAAGCTGGCGCTCGAAGCGCGAGTTGCAGAGTATCAGAAGCACAAAGACGAGACGATCGCCGCCGTCGAAGCCTTGGCGAGCTCGACGCTCGACATGCTGCGAACCGTGCAGCGTCCCGCCGGCATGCCGGCCGCTGTCGTCCCGTTTGCACCAAAGGGGAAGACCGCTACGGGCCTGCCAATTGTGGCTTCTGCCGGCTTCGACGACGTTCTTATCACAGAAGACATGCTGAAACCCGAGCCGCCTCAGCCGTCCGTCGCTGCAGTCGGGACGCATCTTGGCGACGAAATTGACACTCGCATTCTTGCCACGGATAGGGCGCCCGTAGTCACCGCGCCGCGGCCCGGGCCGACATCCGCCGTCGACCGCATAAAGCGACACTTTCTGCCAGCACTGACGTCCACGCGGCGGCCCGGCGACTCGGCGATGCGCGTGGACCCCGGCGAACTGCCGATGTTCCTGCGACGCGACACGGTCTTTGCCCGTACGGCGGATGCAGCATGAGCGCCGCCGGGATGCCGACGCCGCGTACGATCGATCTCGATCTTCTGCTGAAGCGGCTCGGCGGGTTTCCGATCATAGGCCTGGCGCACGCTGGCTCCGCTGAAAAGCAAGCCCGGTGGGCGCGCGACGATCTCAAAGCAAGAAACATTCTGCTTCGCGGACACAGGTCAGCGATCGACGCCCTCGTCGCATTCGAAATCGCTCACAAGAAATCGCAGCTTCAGATGTACGACGAGTTCGTCGATAATCTCCTGCTTTGCCGAACTGACGGCCGACCGAACAAACACTCCGCATTGCGCGACCTCCTGATTTTCACCCAACAGTTTTTTCTTCAGTCGGTCGGGCGGCTCGAGATACGGGACGCCCGCAAACGCACGGCGCAGATGCTCGGATTAACTTGCGACACTAAATTCGTTCGCACGCGGCGGCTGTCAATCGATCAAGTAAAATGGGCCGAAGAGCGAACGATCGCCAGGTTTAGACTGCTGGAAAGGTGGCGGGGCGATCAGCTTCTAAGTTCGGCCTGGCTGAAAGCCGTTTATGTGCTCGGCTTTTACATCGCCGAAATGAACGGCGCGCCGCTCGACCCGGAGGCGTTCTGCACGGATGCGACGTGTTTAGTCTCAGTCTGCCGCACGCTTGAGGCCGTCGAACGGCTGGACCGGATTGAGAAGAGCGCCGCCCGCAAAGCCGGAAAGCGCATGATGGGCCAACGCGGCAATGCTCGCCCGGAGCTGAGCGTGAACTAGGTTGTTTTCAATCACTATTTCCGCTGTCGGCGCCACCGTAGTTTTAAAAATGCATGCTGAACTGTGGCAGAGGATAGACCTTGGCACATCCCATCCCAAAAGCGGCCTTAGATGACCGGCTGGCGTTTGTCGGCACTGCCGGCAGCGGTAAGACCTACAATGCCGGCAGTTGCGTCGAGCGTTTGCTGAGCGCTAAGGCGCGCGCGGTAGTGATTGATCCTCTTGGGGTCTGGTGGGGCTTGCGCCTCATGGCTGATGGCGCGACGGAATCGTCGTTCAACATCCCGATCTTCGGAGGCGATCACGGCGATCTCGCCCTGACGGAGCATGCGGGCGCGCTAATCGGCGAAACGGTTGCCGGTATGGCCGAGAGCTGCATCCTCGACTTGAGCCAAATCGGTACCAAGGCTGGCGAACGCCGGTTCATGTTTGCATTCCTCACCGCGCTTTATCGAGGCGTGAACGGCTCGCCGGTACATCTGGTGATCGACGAGGCCGATATGTGGGCGCCGCAGCGCCTGCTCGATAAGGAAGGCGAAGCCGCGAAGCTCCTGGGTATGATGGAGACTATTGTCCGGCGTGGCCGGGTGAAAGGCTTCATACCGTGGCTCATCACACAGCGCCCCGCCGTGCTGTCCAAGGACGTGCTTAGCCAAGCTGACGGCATGATAGCGTTCAAGCTGACCGCCTCGCAGGACCGAGACGCGATCGGCGCGTGGATCGAGGGACAGGCCGACAAGCAGGAGGGCAAGAATATCTTGGCCGCCCTGCCCAGCCTGGAGCGCGGCAGGGGCTTCGTCTGGATCCCCACTCGCGGCATTCTCGAAACTGCCGCTTTCCCACTCAAGGTCACGTTCGATTCCTCCCGCGCCCCCAAGCGCGGCGAGAAGAAAAATGATGCCGTTCTGCGCCCGCTTGATCTCGGTAAGCTGATGGACCGGCTTTCCAAGGTTGAGGCCGAAACCAAGGCGAACGATCCAAAGGCATTGAAAGCCGAGATTGCAGGTCTGAAACGGGAATTGGCGATCGCCGGGAAACCCCCGGCCAATGATCCAAAGGCGGTAGATGACGCCTATCAGAACGGGCTTGCCGCGGGACTGGCGCGTGGTGAGACCCGGGCTAGGGCAGCGCTGGCGGCGGTCGAGAGCCGCCTGAAGGACGCGCTGGCCGTGGCTGGCGCCTCGATAGAGTCGCTAGATAGCCCCATGCCGGCGCCGCTACCGCGGCGGCAAGTCGCTGCGCCGCCGGTTCGGGCCGCCCGACCAGCCGCTCCGTTGGTCAAAGCGAACGGTCAATTCAATCGTTCCCAGCATCGCATCCTGCGGTCGCTGGCGATGTGGAAGGCGTTGGGCCATGACAGCCCGTCGCGGGAGATGGTCGCGGCTGCGTCCGGCTACAGCCCGTCGTCTGGCGGCTTCAATAACCTGCTGGGTGGCCTCGCAACGGCCGGCGCAATCGGCAAGCCGATGCCTGGACATCTTAACCTGTTGATGGCTGTCGATGACATGACCGCCGACGAAGGGCGGGACATGCTGCTGGGCTATTTGAGCAACCCGCAGCGTAAGTTGGTCGATGCCATGAATGGCGCTGGCGATCTCTCGCGCGACGACCTCGGAAACCGCACCGATTATTCGTCATCCAGCGGCGGCTTCAACAATCTGATCGGTTCGCTGTCAACGCTCGGCCTGATTACAAAGCCGTCGGCTGGCTATGTTGCGCTCGCCGGTTGGGCGCAAGAACTGATCGCGGCCTGACGTTGCCGGAAGAGGAGAGAACAGCCATGCGAACGGCAGACGAAAATAATTGGCGTGATGGCGTCTTCGTGACGCCCGCTAAGGCTGCATCGATTCTCGGCTATTCGATCGGGACCGTCCGCAATCTGCTTTTCAACGAAGGGCTCAGGGCGGTTCGCCAGGCTCGGGGCGGTCCAATGTTTGTGACCGTCGAAAGCCTCATCGAATTGATCGACGGTGCTGAGCCGGTTTCAAAAGCCGAGCTGGCGCGCCTCGCGCGCGCTGCGAACCATTCTGCGCCGCTCGCTTTGATTCAGGGCGGTCGGAAATAAGAAACGGCGCCGCCGGTTGGAGCCGACAGCGCCGTGAACAGAAAGCTTTGTGCATGAACAATCTAGCATCTTGGACGCGCGTCATCAAGGCGCGAGTCTCTCCGCTGTCGGAAATCGACGCGTTCGGCGAGCCGCGCGGATGAATGCTGCCCCAAATTTAAGCCCGACAACGTTCGCCGGCTTCTACGCGCTCGGATACCAGCGCTTGACCCCCGTGGTCCCCCACGACGCGGCGATCAGCGAAAAGTCATCGCTGGCGTTGCGCGTCGGGACCGATGCAGATAGTCGCGGCA
The DNA here is from genome assembly GCF_900129505.1 of Bradyrhizobium erythrophlei. NCBI lineage: Bacteria > Pseudomonadati > Pseudomonadota > Alphaproteobacteria > Hyphomicrobiales > Nitrobacteraceae > Bradyrhizobium > Bradyrhizobium erythrophlei. Next base: position 6,515,997 of record NZ_LT670818.1, read on the forward strand.
AGGCCGTCGGCGTGCGCGGTGCCGACGGGAGATGGCATGGCTTCGATTGGGTGCCATACGAATCAGACGAACGCGACTGCCAGCGCTGGCAAGCGATGGGCGCCGGCATCGGCATCAAGACCGGGCAGGGCATAGTCGCGATCGACGCGGATACAACAAATCTGGAATGGGCGAGCCTGATCCAGCTGGAATTTTTCAAGCGTTTTGGCGCAACCCCATGTCGCATAGGCCGATTCCCCAAAGCGCTGTACTTGGTGGCGATCTCGTCACCGATGAAATACACGCGGGTTGAGTTCGGGGAGCTCGACGCCAAGGGTCGGCTCAAAGACCGTGTCGAGATCCTTAGCGACGGCCGTCAGTTTGTCGCGCACGGCATCCACCCCGACACCAAGGCGCCGTACACCTGGACGCGCCCGCTTGTTGCGCGTGACCAGCTTCCAACGTTCTCGCCCGCGGAAATCGTCGCGTTCCTTGAAGAGCTGCGCACGCTGTTGCCGGCTGCAAAGCCGCTGATAACGGAAGGTGCCACGACTGACATCAGCCAGGCCTCGCTAAGGGGCCCGATCGATATGGTGCGCAGAGCCGTGGCCGCTACGCCGAACACGTCAGCGGCATTCGGGACGCGCGAAGCGTACCGGGACTATGGCTATGCGATCCGTGCCGCGCTGCCCGACAACGAGCCGGCCGCCTTTGAGATTTTCTCCGAATGGTGCGGGAGATGGGAAGACGGCGTTAATGCCGAGAAAATCGTGAGGTCTGATTGGTCGCGCTTCAAACCACCATTCAGGCGGGGCGCCTCGTGGCTGTATGAACTCGCCGAACAGCACGCGCCCGAGCAGTTCAGGAAGGTAGACGTGTTCTTCGACGTCATTCCCGAGCCGGAAGCGTCGGTGGGCCAAAGCCAAACACCCCACGCTCTCGAGCCCAGCCTTTACACTTTTCCTAGTCCTGCGAGCATCCCGCGTCGCCAATGGGTTTACGGGGACCATTATATCCGCGGTTTTGTTTCGGCCACCGTCGCGCCCGGGGGCCTCGGGAAATCATCGCTCACAATCGCTGAGGCGCTCGCCATGGCATCCGGCAAACCGCTGCTCGGGGTTAAATCCCGCGGGCAGTTTCGGGTCTGGCTCTGGAACGGCGAAGATCCGCGCGACGAGCTCGACCGACGAATCTCTGCAGCGATGCAGCATTACGGCCTGACCTCAGGCGACGTTGGCGATCGGCTGCTCGTCGACAGCGGCATGGAGCAGGAAATCGTTCTGGCTCGGGAAACTCGCAATGGGGCCCTAATCGTCGAGCCCGTAGCCGGTGCTCTGATTTCGGCGCTCCAGCGTAAGAACATCGACGTGTTCGCCGCCGATCCTTTTGTGAGCTCGCATAAAGTCAGCGAGAATGACAATGGCGCGATCGACCTCGTCGTGAAGCGTTGGGCCAAGATCGCTTTTATCACCAACTCATCGATTGAGCTCGTGCATCACGTACGAAAGACGAATGGCGAAGAGGTGACGGTAGAAGACGCCCGCGGCGCATCCGCGCTGGTAAACGGAACTCGGGTCACCCGGGCCCTGACGCGCATGACCGCGAAGGAAGGCCAATCCATGGGGGTCGCCGAGCCCTGGCGGTATTTCCGCTCGGGCGGGGTCGCTAAGAACAATCTGGCGCCTTCGGCCGGCTCGCCTGCGGACAAGGCCGAGTGGTTCACTTTGAAATCTGAGATGCTCGGGAACGGCCCGGGCCACGGTGTGGAGGCATTAATGACAGGCGATGCAGTTGGCGTGGTCACCCGCGCGGAGCTAACGGCGATGGCCGATACACACGACCCCGACCAGGCCGCGAGGGCCTTCCAGCTTATTCGCGCCGGCAACTGGCGTTCTGACGTGCGCGCTGGAGATGCATGGGTCGGTCATCCCATAGCGCAAGCTTTTGGGCTCGACGCTTCTGACGGCGGCGACAGGACGAGAATACAAGGTATGCTAAAACAGTGGCGGCGCGAACGGCGCATATGCGACGAGGCCGGCAGGGACGGTGCACGCCACGTCAGGCAATTTGTCCGCGTGATCCCGGTATCCGACGCGCCGCCGACCTGTCCCGCCGACGAGGGTGTCTTCGCGTGAGAATCGCAGAAACCCTTGGTACCATTGCGTTTGCGACAGTGCGACAGTCGTTTTTTAACTGTCGCACGCGATTCATCTGCGACAGTCGCATAAATGCCGGATCGAAGGTTTATCGACTGTCGCGCGAGAAACCCTTGGTACTACTGCGTTTGCGACAGTGCGACAGTTCGGAAATGACTGTCGCAAATCAACTGTCGCATGTATGCCTGCGACAGTGCGACAGTCCCGTATTATATAGGGACTGTTGCGCTGACCGTCGCAGCGCCGCAGTGGCGCGGCGGGGAGTGACGCAACCAATCTGGGTACCTCATGATCGCTTTGCCCTAGGATGGCGCGAATGAAGCGGGCGAGGCCGACACCCCGCCGGCTCGGGTGGTCGCAATCGGCGCAATTCCGGCAGATCGGCCGGGACGCGATAAGGCAGTGGAACGCCAAGCGCGATCTGATGCCAAGATGCGACGCAGTTAGCAAAAGCTCTGGCGGGCGATGCCGGCAGTGGCCGATGCAAAACGGGCGGTGCCATTGGCACGGCGGCCGGACTGGCAGGGGGGCGCTTTGGCATCTGCCGCAATATGCCGATTGCAGCACGGTCGCGGGCGAGGCCAAATTCAATCGAAAACTGCGCGACCAGAAAAGGTATGCCGACAAGCGGGCGGCAAGACTGGCAACCATGACGCCCGAACAGCGGGCCAAGCATGACGCCTGGCATCGTGCCCACGCGCCTGGCGCCGCGGCCCCCAGGAGAGCCAATCGCGAGCGGACGCGCCAGAGTGCCGAAGGCAGGCTATTACTCGCCCAGGCGCCTCGCCAGCGGCCCTCAGACCCCGAATCGACGCGGATCAAGAAGGCGCTTGCGGCCGCGAGCGCCGAGCTGGCGCGTTTAGAGGCCCGGTCCGCCGAACCGACCGAAGAGGACGAAGGGATTTTTGCATGAACGACATCAGCAGCGAAGACGACGGATTCGACGAGGATTTTGACGAAGCCGGAGTGCGCGACGAGCTCACCCACAAAATGCGGACCGAAGGGGCGTTGATCGCGTATCGAACCGCGGTCAAGATTTGTCGAGATCCGAAGGCAACCGCTGCCGCAAAGGCATCCGCCGTAAACTCGCTATTCCGCGCCGGCGGCTTTTTCGCCAACCAGGAGTCCGGCGATCGGGAGAAAGACCTTTCCGAAATGACGCCTGCCGAGCTCAAAGCCGCGTTGCGCAAAGCCGAGACGTCGCTGAAAAGCAGGAAGGATGAAATCAGCAAACCGAAAGGTGGCCTATTCGATTGACCGCGGGACGCGGCGCGGGACCTTAGAGTTTGTAGAGCATTATCCCGGCAAGGACGATCAGCAACAAGCATTGGCAGATTTGAAAGACGAGGCCGAACCACTGCCGCTCGTCCATGATATTTAGGCGGTGTTCGAGGTTAAGATGTTTTAGGTCCATGCGGTCCTCGAAAAGCAAGTGTGTCCGACAAGCGATGGTCAGCGGTTCGATCCGCGCGTTTTCAACGCTTCTAAGATGCGCGCAACCCTACGCTTAACAGCCTTGGCATGTAGTCGTCTGGCCATCTTCTCCTTAGCTCTTCGGGCCTGCAAGGCTTTAAATTCGATTGTACCTGGCGCCGGCGGAATCTTGGCGAGAGCGGCTAGGCGCTTTTGCTCGAAAAACTCGGTTAGGTCGGCCTCGTCGATCAGCGGTGGCCGGCCAACAATGTACGGAACACGTCCGCGCAAACAGAGGTATCGGATTTGCCGTGCGGAGCGTTCGAACTTGATCGCCGCTTCAGCGATAGTCAATAGAACGAAGGGCTTTGCCACTGCACCCGCGCTCACATATTCGAACGTTTCCGATTCTCCTTTTGCCCGAGCTTTCCGCCGCGCTTTGAGCTCTTGCTTTCGCAAAACCCGTCGTTGTTTTGCCCCCGCGACATAAATTTCCAAATCTTTTTCGTCTATCGTGGCCGGCCGGCCCAGGATGTATCCCAGCTTCCGTTCAAGTCGAAGTCGCTTAACGTGACCGCGCGAACGCCGCAGCAGCGCCGCGGCTTCGGCTTCAAGCAACAGTTTTGGCAAGCGAATATTAGCGGGCGCGTCGCTCATTCGGCGATGAAGCCGCCGGCGCGGTGCGTATGTCAAATTGCGGATTTGTATCTCGGCGTAGTGAGGCAACAATTACGTTCCCTACACGCGTTTCGTTCCGTATTGTTTTTGCGAGGGACTAGAAACCCCATGTGCAACAGGAGTAAATCTTCAAAATCCGGGGTCTCCGCGTGCATGTCCAGGGCGAAAGCCTAAAGACGCGCGAGGGCCATCTGTAGCTGGCGTTTCTAGCCCCGGAAGACAGCAACGCCACCGCCTTGAAACGCGGTCAGAAAAGGAAGCTACAGATGACAAGCACCAACCTGAAAACTCGCGACACTGAAACGGTCACCAACATCGAAAAGGATTTGGTCGCCGCGCGGCGGGACGGCCGATTCGAGGATGCGCTGCACCACCTGGACGAAATCTTCGTGTTTCACAAGCACACCGAAAGCGCGCTGATCAGAGCGCGTTGCGCGGTGTTGCTTGCAGCGCCAGAGCTACAGGAAGCCGCCTAAAACGCGGCTAGCAAGGAAGCTACGGTGAAAAACAGTGAATCAACGAAGGTCCTTGAGCTGCTCGCAGCAAACGTAAAGGATTTGAAGGCCGCAGTCAGCGAAGGCCGATTTGAGGATGCCCTATCCCAACTTGGCAAAATCGCGTCGGTCCGCGCGACTACTGAAAACGATGCGCTAACGGTGCGACGAGAGACATAGACGTCTGCGAAGCGAAGCGAATGGGGCGCCGATGGCGCCCTTTTTCGTTTCGATCAATTACGCCTGCAGGCGTTCCCGCAGACGCGAGACCGCCTTGGCGGTCCATTCGCCGCGTCCGCTCGGCGTGGGCACGCCCTCAGCCGCGAGCAGGGCCGCAACGGTGCGCAGAGAGCCGGCGCCGGCGGGATCGATGCGCGCGAGAATGGGTGCAAGCGCGTCGGCCTGTGCGTCAGCGGCCGATGATCGCGCCGCTCGCGCCTTGGCGAGATCCGCCGCCGTTCCCGCCCGTCCACGAAATCCACCTAGCTTCTTGCCGCGGGCTTTCGACGCTGCGAGCGCCGCCTTTGTGCGTGCTGAAATCATGCCGGCCTCGAGCTCGGCGACTGACATCATGCTCTGAAGCAGGAAGCGTCCTGTCGGCCCCTCGATCTGCGGAAGGTCGCAGAAGCGGACGTCGACGCCCGCCTCCAAAATTCGGGATAGGAAGCCCTGCGAACGAGCTAGGCGATCGACTTTGGCGACAACCAGCGCCGCGCGGTGTGCTTTGCACAGAGCGAGCGCCTTTGCCAGCTCTGGCCTGTTGTCTGAGCGCTTGCCTGATTCAATCTCGACGAATTCCTTGATCAGCGTCCACTTGCCGCCGTTCAGATAGGTTTCGACGGCCAGGCGCTGCGCCTCGACGCCCAGTCCTGATCGACCTTGCCCCGCGGTCGAGACACGCAAATACGAAATGAAGCGGCCTTGTGCCATGGAATTTGTCCCTGTGTCATTCAATGCAACGACCGTTGCACACAGCGACACGGAGCACAATCGCCAATTCGGCTATTTCAAACGCGTCTGAACGCGAGCACGTTGCCTCGCGGTTGCGGCGCCGCGGGTTGATTTACCGAGCCAACCATTGCGCCGGCGCGCCGCAGGTCTTCGGCAAGCGTAGCGGCAGCTCGGGACGCGCTGGCGATGAGAGTGGACAGCGCTCGCCGGTTGGCGGGCGAGTCGGGATTTTGCAGTTCGTCTTTGATAACGCCAAGGGTCGCCGCGACGTAGCGGGCTTGCATGTCGGGTTCAGTGAGCATGGTCAGTGCGTCCTGGTGGTCACAATGCGGGGATAGCGATCGATACCGCCGTGACGGTCAACAATCCTCTAACTTCCCGGGGTCGTCGCCCCAGGTCGACAGGCCGAACGCGCGGCGTCCGGCGCCAGCCCGGCGAAGATTGGCCTGACGCTAATGCAAGTGAGAAGCATTCGTAACTGAACGCCCTCGACGCCCTCGTGGCTTGTGGCATGCCAGCGGAACCCGGGCCCTGCCCCCTGGGGACGGTTTGGCGATCGTGTCCGCGGCCTCGTCGGGCGCCCATACAAAAATTTTCCCGCGCCGAACTTTTGACCGGCGCCACGCCGTCTCGCTCGCGCAAACCCTACCGGTTTCGAGCCCTGTAACCGCTCAGTTTCCGCACGTAGCCTTCAACCACTGTAACGGGATTGAGGGCGCGAAATGCGATCGGCGGCACAGGCATCGGACCCGGCGCAACAGACGCGTCCGGAAAACGCTCTCGACCTAACCGTCGGCGGCGTGCTGGCCAGTTTGGAGCAAGCCGCCCGCGGAGATCACACCGCCTGGGCGCTTTCAAACGCGATGGAAAGCGTAGAAGCCCATTATCGCGACGCGAAGACTGGGCCGATTTCGACCGCGCAATGCGACGAGTTGTTGTCGGCGGTGATCCGGGCGCAGCTAGGCGCCATCAAACATCTTCCGGAATCGTATCGCCGAGAGCAGATCGACGCCGGCATGCAGGCTTTAGCGGGTCAAGTGATGCTGTGGGCTGAAACCCGCGAAAGATCAAAGCAACGAACGTGGCACGCGCTTGCCGATCTCGGCGCCTATGCGCGCATGTTTCGAAACGATCTGCACAACATTTCGCTTGTCGAAGAGGTCGAGCGCCGAGCTTGGCAGCGGCGCGACGCCGAAATTCAAAAGCTTATGAGGCCGGACGGCCGCAGCGAAGCAGCAGGGGCCTGAAATGTCACGGCTTGCAAAATCTGAAATCACGGTCCCCGCAATCGCGGCTAGCAGTAGCGTCGAACGATGCATCGCATTGCTGGATACAGCGGCGCGAGGCGAGAACGTCGCAACCGCGATGTTCGAAGCTGTAGTGATGATCCAGCGCGGTCGCGAGGATCGAGTAACAGACGGTTCGATTGACCCTGAACAGCGGGGCATGCTGCTGATGGCCTCGGTCCGAGCGCAGACGGGCGCAGCGACGCATCTACCAACCGATTACGACCGAGCGTCCCTCAACATCGGAATGTGGGCGATGGCCTATCAAATCACGATGTGGGCAGAGAGCCTCGATAAGACATCGCGTCGAAATTCCGACGATGTTCTGGATTTTCACGACGGTGCTCGCGTTTTGCAAAACGAGCTGGAAAATATCGTGTTGCGTGAAAAGATTGCAGAGCGGGCGCGTAGTCGCCTCGCTCGGAATCTGCCGTCACACGTGCCTGTTTACAGCGTTTAGACCGGCGGGACCCAATGCCGTATCCCTCTCTCTACAGCATCACTTACAGCTACATGGGCTTTCAGCAGTCGCAGGGCAACAACGCGTTCCCTGGCACGCAGATCGACGCCGATCTGGATGGGCTGGCGGCGAGCGTCACCAATCTTTCCGCGTTCATGAAGACGGCCATTCGGTCAGACGGCCAACTGAACAACGGCCTAGTCACATTCGATACCTTATCTCCGAGCGTGCAGACGGCTGGGCTTGCGCCGGCAAACGCGTGGATGACGGCGACGCTGTATCTCCTGAACGCGAGCACCATTCAAGCAGGCACCCTTTATCGCTCGACTGTCGACCACACGTCCGGCGTTTTCGCGACCGATCTGGCCGCAGGAAAGTGGGTTTTTGTCGCCGCGCTCACGGCCGCATTTACGCCTGGCGCGAATCTGCAACTTGTCGGTCCTGTATTTTCCGTCATCCCGTCGCCTGCTTTTACCGCGCCTACCGCGTCGACAGCGGCTCCCGGCACCAATTCTACGCAGCTCGCGACGACCGCGTACCTGGACTCGAAACTCGCTGCAGCGAATGGTGTCGCAACGCTAGATGGTGCCGGCAAGCTAACTGCGGCGCAGATCCCGGCCGCGCTCGTTGGAGCCGTTCAGTATCAGGGGACGTGGAACGCCAGCACGAACAGCCCGGCGCTTGCGTCAGGCGTTGGCACTAAGGGCTTTTACTACAAGGTCAGTGTGGCTGGCGCGACGACGATCGACACTATCAGCCAGTGGAACATTGGTGACACGATAATATTCGACGGCACGACGTGGGATAAGATCGACGGTATCGCGAGCGAAGTCGTCTCGGTCGCCGGTCGAACCGGCGTCGTAACGCTGGCATTCACCGATATTTCCAGTCAAGCGACGTTAGCACAACTGCCAACGCTGGCCGCGAATACAGTGCTCGGCAGCATCGCTGGCGGTGCGCCGATTGCGCTCACGACCGCGCAGCACACGTCGCTTGTCAACGCGTTCACGACCACGCTTAACGGGTTGGTTCCGAATCCGGGCACTGTGGCAAGTAAATTTCTACGCGACGACGGGAGCTGGCAGGCTGTCGCGGGCGCCGGCACGGTCACTAACGTTGCGACTGGCGTCGGCCTTAAAGGTGGGCCGATCACAGCGGGGGGTACGCTTTCGATCGATGCGTCGTATATGCGCGGCCGCATTTCGGGCTTGACGCTTTCGACGGCGGGCGCGTCAACAGCGTTCGGGATTGCCGCTGGCGTTGCAACTGATGGCACCAATGCCGATATGATGTTGTTCGCGTCGGCTTACACCAAGACGACCGCAGCGTGGGCGGTTGGCAGTGCTACCGGCTCGTTTGACGGTACGGGGTCGGCACCAAGCGCCACGGCAGGATGGTATCACGTCCATCTAATCAAGCGCCCGGACACCGGCGTTGTTGACATTCTAACTTCACTCTCTGCCGCCGCACCGACGCTGCCGGCGAATTACACGCTGTTCCGTCGTATCGGTTCGATGAAAACCAACGGGTCGTTCCAGTGGATTAAGTTTTTGCAACAGGGAGACAGATATATTTGGGACGCGCCTGTTGGGGACGTGAACGCCTTCGCCCTGTCGACCACTTCGACCTTGCTTCCTCTTACGGTGCCACCCGGAATTTCGGTGGAGGTCACATTCCTCGGGTTTTGGACTGCAGGCACTGCCACCGCTGAGATGACGTTTCAGTCGCCGTTGACTAGCACCCAGGCATCGAATAGCCCACTTGGCAACGTATCACTGATAAACAGCGCTGCTAGTTCCAATGCCTCTGGGCAATTTACCTTTCAAACTGACACTTCTCAAAACATAAGAGCAGTTGCGGCGGGGGCCTACACTGGCCCCGCCCTATATGTTGTAACGCAAAGCTGGCTGGATACGAGAGGGCGCTTCCTGTGACGATGGTTTTTGTCTCGCGTGATCCTGTCACCAAGGCGATCAATGGCGTTCTGGCGAACCGCGCTGACTGCGCGCCCGAAGCTCTCGACGACGCCACTCCCGAAGTGGTCGCCTTCCTCAATCCTCCGAAACCGCAAGAGGTTCTTTCGCAAGACCTGATGGCGCAATTCACTGCGGCCGACGCGGCGGCAATTCAGTCGGCTATCGCTGGCAATGTGCAGTTCTGGCTACTGTGGTCCGCGATGGTGGCGCAGAAAGACCCGATGTTCGTTACCAACGCGCGCTTTCTCGCGGGCTGGGCTGCGCTGATTCAGGTGCTCGGCCAACCGCGCATGGATGCGATCGCAGCCGCGCTCGGCGTGACGGTGCATTAAACTGCGGGCGTCAATGCTTTCTGGAATCGATCAAGGTGACAAAGCAAGGGAGGTCAAATTCGGCGCGGGAGAGTATCAGTTCGCCGCGACCAACAACAATCGCAAAGGTGTCATTGTCGCGACGTTGAAGATCGGGAACGCCGCTGGCGGTGGGGCCTCCGAAAAATAGCTGCTGGTCGATTGTGATAGTCGCCATGATTTGCCTCTCCTGCCGGGGCGGCAAGCCACCCCACGGCGTAAAGCCCCGCCGGGGTAGCTTTCGCAGTCGAACAGAGGGCTGCGTAGCGATCTTCAACGGCAGATGGAGCGCTGTGGGGGAGTGGCGAATCGAGTTGCGCGAGGCCGAGCTCGGCGGGGTTGTTCTCAAAGCGTGCGCGGCGGTATCCGCCTCGATCAAGTCATACATTGAAGATCGAGAGGATCACGACAAGGTGCGGAGTGAGATAACGCGCCTGGCCGACGACGTGATCGACCAAGCCGCGGCGGGTGACAAGGCGGTGCAAGACGAGGTCAAATCCTTGGTGCGCACTTTGATCAACAGCAAAAGCGTGAACTGACCCCGGGTATCAGGTAATTTGATTGGTTCCTCGAAGCGGCGAGCCCAGCCGCGCTCTGCGGTCACGCGGCTGCCTGATCTTCCTTGTCGACGCCCCGAGCGACAATCTTCAGCGCGTCGTCGGGCAACGGCCGTTGCAAGGCCTTGGCTTCGTCCCACGGCGCGCGCATCCAAACGTCGCGTTCCTCTTCCGTTGTCAGGATCACCGGCATAGCCTTGGGGTGTATGGGTTCAATGATCGCGTTCGGCGCCGTGGTCAGGAAGCCGTAGACGAGGTGAGGGCCGGGGATCGGCTTGGACTTCGTGCCCCGGTCGCCCTTGAATTCGGTCCATATCCCGCCGAAGGCGAACAGAGGTCGATCGTCATTGAGCGCAAACCACACGACGTCTTTCTTTCCGGTCGCGGGGTTGGGCTCGGGCGCATACTCTGCGAAGCTGTTCGCCGGCACTAGGCATCGGCTTTCCGCCTTCAGCCAGCCTCGCCAGTGCGGCGAAGTGGTGTTGCGGATATTAGTGACGGGATAACCGCCGGCGCGCGGGGGAGGCGGCATTCCCCAACGCATCATGGTCAGTTCGCGCTCGGCGCCAGCGTTGCGCACGACCGGTGCCGGGTAGTCAGGAAAGACGCCTGGCATCGGCGGGAGATTGCCGACGTAGCGGTTCATCACTCGAAAAAGAGCAATGATGGCCGCCTGGTTCGTCGTGATGCTGTAAAGGTTGCACACCGGTTCACCCTCTCGCTTTTCTCGGATCGAGCTTCGGCCAATTCTTGGCCGGCTTCATTCGTGCCCTTGACGGGATGTCGCGCTCCTGGCGCAAGTTGTGGTACGCTTAGCGGAAAGCAGGAGCTCCGATGATGCTGCCGCCCAACGCTATATTCCGCGACCTAACCGCGCCGGTGAATAAACGGGTAGAGTACTTGCGTCGAGTTGTTCAAAATCTCGAAAGTTACGGGCCGCACCGCGAAATCATTTCTGTTCGAATGGGGGTCGCTGGTCGCGGAATCTCGCCTCACTATAAGTTCGAAACGCCTGTTGAATACTCGATAACAAATGTGGGGATCAAAGCGGCGTTCCCTGAGGCGTTTATCGTCTATCACGGCGCCAGCCATGAACAGATGACCGCCTTTGACCTAAGAGACATCAGAGATGAACACTGGAGTTCAAAAACGATGTCATATCAAGATGTCCGTAACATCCTTGGTGAAGTGCGCGCCGAACGAAAGGGTATCTGATCCCGCTGAAGCAAAGCGCGCTGAACGCCCCAGCGCACTTGACTCCATAAGAACAAAATGAGAACATCCCGGGCGTCCAGTCAACTCGGAACACGTCATGCCGCAGAGCGCCGCGCCAAATTCGCAGGGCGACGCCGACCGGCTTGAAGCCGCAACGGACCAGGCGATTGCGATCTGCGGTGGCGACGTGCGCGCCGCGCTTAAGGCGATGATCGTCGCGAACGAGTTTCTGGAATCGGAAGTGTGCGAGCTGATGCAGGCTGTTTCGCACGCCTACGCGCGTGGAAGATTCAAAACCTATACGGGCTAAAGCGATGGACAGCGGAAAGAACCAGGACGGTTCGAACGTGCATTACCTCAAGCGCACCAAGCGCATTCTGAGCCGCACGCGCTTGGTGATGGGCTTGCTATTGATCGTCGCCATTCCGATTTTCATCGGCCTCGCCAACAAGGCGGTACGCGAAAACGCGGAATCAATTCGACAGGGTTTCGGTCGGTAGGGAGCGCGGAAATGGCCGAAGTGACCTACTACGTTGCGTTGCCATTCGTCGCCAGCGATGAGGGCGTGGCGGCTGGCGAGCCTACGGAATGCTTCAATCCAAACGCCGCGGTGATGCGCGCTGAAGCACTCTCGCGCAAAGAGGGACACGTCGGCGCGGTCGCCTTTAGCCGCACGGGTGATCCTGCCACCGGGGATTTCAGCGACGCCAAGGTGATCAGGAAGTTCGGCGAGGTGCCGGACGATCTAAGCACGTTGTGACGAAGGCGTCCTCAGGCATCGAACCGATGCCCCGCGGATTAATAAGATCGGTGGATACTTTTCTGTCCGCAGCTCAGGCCCGCCCTGAGCCTGCTACGCTGAGTTTTTCACCTCAGCGAGACGTCGATCGGATGACAAAGTGTCCTCGCCCGAAGGCCTTCAAAGATCAGATGTTCATGCCGAGCGATGCCGTGCTGAGGGCGGTAGGCCGCGTGGCCGCGGTGTCCGCTGGCATCGAAGATGAGCTCCACGCAATTTACTGGAAGTTGCTCTCGGTTACGGACGCTGTTGGTGTCGTGATTACGGGCGACATGCGCGTGAGCCGCCTTTGCGAGGATCTACTGAAACTTGCGAAGGCAACAAAGGTGCCGCCGCGGATTTACGACGATCTGGCGGATGTAATCGCTGATCTCAAAAGCAAGAACCAAAAGCGCAACGAGGTCATCCATTGGATATGGGATAAGGGCGGGGTCGCTCCTCCCGCCTACAAAGCCGGACGACAGAACGTCAAGTATACGGCAAAAATCGTGAATGAGCTTGCGGACGACCTCATCTGGATCGAGGCGAGACTTACGTCTCACGCGCTTACGGACAAGGGTCTACAAGACGCAAGAGCAAAGCTCGGTAGTAACGCAGACCTGTATGCACCGGCACCTTGGTTAGTGTCCTGACGCTCACGTCCGGGAGTGGCGCTTATCGGGCGCCAAAATCGCGCCCAGTCATTCTCGCCTAGGCGTACCGAGCGGGCGGCAGATCAGTCGCTATGTTTTTGGCGTTGAAGACGAAGTCCGTGCGGTACCGCGTTCGCTTCCGTAGGCGAGGCCATAGCATCGGAAGCCAACTCCAAAAAGTACGCGGACCGTTGTACGCCGCCGACACCGTCAGGTCGATATCCTTCAGTTTGTCGTCATCAGAATGCAGATCATTCAGGCCCAGGCGGAAAAGATAGATCAGTTGCCCCGGCGCCATTTGATGGATCGGATGGCCGAATATCTCACCCCATTTTAAGAACCCGCGGCGGCTGAATTGGTCGCCGACCGTCAGCGTGATCGTCTCTGCTCGTCGGCTCCCGATATTCACCACAAAGAACGAAATGAAAATGTCCTGGTGCCGGTGCTCCGATGCCGAAACCTTCACACCCTTCAAAAGTTGGCGCTCGGGAAGGTGCTGTACCGGGCCGAAATCGTTGTGGACTTCAAAATAAAATTCGAGTTCCGGCCGGCTCCTTTGAACAGCGACGTTTAGACCCACGCGCAGCGCGTTGGCCGCCGCTGATGCTGCAGCAAATTCCACGGTTGGCCTCGAAATGCTCGAATCGGTGTCAGCATAGAGGCTCGGCTAGGGCTGAGATTCGAGCAACGTCCAAATGCTCACCTGGCCGGTTATTCACACGGCAACGGCGGGAATCGATCGGGACGGCCGCCTCCGCGAAGCAGATCAAATCCGCTACTCGCTGGCAAACAAAGAGCGTAAGCCTTGCAGCCGTTTTGACCTAAAGCACTCGGGGTCATCGACCGGTTCGTACAGACATCCCAACCTTAGAGGCGTCGCCAAGACGTAGCCGTTTCGCTTCATACAAGCTGTCAGTAAAGTGGATCGGCCAAGCCACGCGGATCGGCAGCCCAGTTGGTTGACACCCGTGGCGCACTCGTTGAATTTTACTCTTGTGACCCCGTCCATATTGAGTTGCCTCAAGAGCAGCGTCGGTTCGATATCGGCCGCACACGCTTCGAGTTGTTCATTCGCAGAACAACCCGCGAGCATCGCGGCTACGCTGACAAGAACGAGACTGCGTCGAAAGCGTCCAACAACGGCCGACGCCCAAGCTACAAAATTAATCTTCTGCATATTTCCCCCTTTCCCGAAAACCCGCGAGCTTAAATCGAGTGCGGCCGTGAGGATAGCGGTCGAAAGGCTTGCGTGGTGCTGTGGCCCTCCACATCTGCAAATCCAGACAGAGTTAGGAGTCGCGCATGCCCCGGAGAGACGGACCGACGACGATCAGCAACCGCAGTGCCCATGACCTCGGCTTCGATTACCGGCCGCGTTCAGGCAAGCAGATGAATGCTGACGTTCAGGACCGGCATGCCGCCGAAGAGCTTCGCCGGATGGTGCAGCAAAACCCCGACTACGGCCCCAGAATCGGGCGGCTGCGAAAGCTGCCGGCTCGCGAAATTCTTCGGATCGTACGGGACGAAGAGCAGCAGAACTGACGGTTTCTGATCATCAATTTTCCGTGGGCTTACGTTCCCGCCACAGGTGCCCGTTGTGTGAGACGCCACTGTGGGAAAACCCGGGGAGGGCGCAGAAACCCTTTAAAAATGGTGGACGCACAAGGGATCGAACCTTGGACCTCTCCCGTGTGAAGGGCGTCGCAAGGCCTCGCGGCTAAGCTGCTCGGTCAGCACGGTTTGCTGCGACGCTGACGAACATAAAGAGCCGCGGCTTCACTGCGTTTCCATTCAGTCTTTCGACGAACCCTTCGACAACGCCCTGTTTGATCCATCGAAGAAACGCAACAGCTTGCAGACGATTTACATAACCAACTAGTTTCGAGTCTGCTTCAACACGAACTGCGTCCGGATCCCATTTGTTCGATGGCTCAGCGACGAATTGAAGGCGCTGACCGACGGACAAAGGCTCTTTGAGGACACCGGCATAATGTCGATATCCAGCGACCTCTAGCAAGAACTCGCAAGGGCCACACAGGTCTGTCAAAGGGTTAACAATCGAAAAGCCGTCGCTCGGTAACTTTGCCTCGGTATAGGCCAGCAACGCGAAGTCCGACATGACCAAACCAGACTTCAGGCGAAATTGCGCTCGATACGCGTCGAAGTCTACGCGGGACCGAGGTGGCAACCGCCGCATGAATGCAGCGAGTACGCCTTTGCGATGTTCAGCTTGGCCAATATCGAAGGCCGGGTAGCCTGAAAATCCGAGCGCTCGCGCACGATCGACTTCGGCGCCAGCTAAATAGCGTAGCGTGCATTCGCCAGCTGAAAGTAGCAGCTCGCCGACCGCGAAGCGGGTCCTCTCTCCGTCAGGGTCGGAACCCTGCCACGCCAAGAGCAAACGCTGCGGTTCGCAAATTGTTTGTATCCAATGTTCCACTGCCTAAACCTTGATGATCGCAGTTAAAGCTGTGCGCCGGGCTTCGATAAGCTTTATCAGATAGTCGGCGCGTTCTTGGGAACAAACACCTTCGGGTAACCGAAAAGCGCAACATTCGTTCAAAACATTCTTAACGCCGTCGATCGAGAGCGTAGTCATTCCCGCAACGGCCGCCTTCGCGGAAGCGCTCGTCTCAGCCACGATTTGGCACAGATCAAAATGGCCTCGAATTGCTTGCTGCCCGGAAAAACGAAGATGATGGGTCCCACGAGCGACATGCTTGCTTATACTAGCGGATGTCGATTCGCGCGCTAGATCACTTTCTCTAACCTGATAGGCTAGGCTCGTTCCATGATCGAAGGCTGGCGCCATCGTGAAATTTAGGTCGTTCGTACCGGGAACTAGATGCGCGAGCACACCCCAATTCTCCGAATGACGATCAGTGTTGCCGATCAATGCATCAAACGCCAGCAATCTGGCCCAGAAGGATACTGGATCCTGAATTTGAAAAGCGTCACAGATCAGCTGAACATTCTGCCAAGTGTGCGTGCCGTCTGTGTCAGAATCGAAGTCCTCAAAAGCCCGTCGCATCAGATCGGCGCCCGCAAGAAAACGCGCAGGAACCCCAGATTGAGGATGGCCATAAAAAAATTCGACCACAACGCCCACCTCGTTGGACTTACTATCCCACGCAATAAAGCACGGTGCACAGGCCGGTCCACCAGTGATTTGCGAGATCTGGAACGAGATCACCTCGGACCAATGCTGAAATATGCGCCAACCCGTCGAGACCTTGAACATGTACCGGTGCCCCCCGATCAGGAATGGATAGGGGCTTGGCGCCGGGCAGAATAGCGCTCGTTTTGGCTTTGAGCCGACCGGGAAGATCGCGAAATCCTCATCCCGGGTCCAATCCGCGACATCGATAAGCTCAGCCGACGTTTGCATCGTTTCTACTAACCGTTGCGACTGCAGGGAGGTGACTTGCCATTATGGGTTGCTTTGCGGAGTCGGGCGCTTTCCCGATTCAACCGATTCGGGGAGGAAATCATCAACAGATTTCGAAATGCGTGGGCAACGAAATCGACAACGAAACCCAAATCCAGGAAGAAGTTAAAATTGGCTTCTCGCCGGTTTTTCGTTGATTTGTCAGGAGCTTAGATTGGCGCTCCCTAGCGGAATCGAACCGCTCTCTCCACCGTGAAAGGGTGGCGTCCTAACCGATAGACGAAGGGAGCGAAGACGCTGTCCCGCCACGACCCACCGGTCGCGGCATTGCCGTTTCGCTTTGGTCATAAACTGCCGGCAGATCAACGCCTTGAGGTAATCGTGGCGCCGTGCCGTACCCGGACCCCAGTGAAGCGGTCCGAAAGCCGGCGGGCGAACGTATAGTGGCGTTTGCGCGGCCGGGCAAGCCACCGGGAAAGGCGTTTTTCGGGCCCGTTTTGCGCCCGTTTGCCCGGCGCAAACATCGTTGATTCCCAGGACTTATCAACGGTTTCTAAAGGCCTGTTGGGATACCGCCGGGGGCTCAAGGAGCACCTCGAATGGTCGCCGCCCAAAAGAAGCGTGAAACGCGCAAATCGCTGCAGCAGCCCGGATGGATCACGCTGGAAGGCGGCTTTGCGGCGCGCCCCTGCGTGGTGCGGGATATGTCCACAACGGGCGCCAAGATCACGATCGACGATCCCAATTCGCTACCCGGCAAATTGCGGCTGGCATTATCGCGCGACGCCCGGACGGGGCGGAGTTGCGAAGTCGTCTGGCGCCGCGGCAAGGCGGTTGGCGTCAGGTTCGTCCGGTAGCGCGAGCCGGTGGCACGCGTTAAAAGGCGGGATGAGAACCGTCCTCCTAGCCATGCTGCTGCTCGCTCTGCCGGCCTCCGCGGCGCCGGCCCAGCAGTCCAGCCCCCATAAACCCGACAAACCCGCGCCGCCAGACAAGTTGCTGCCGCTGAAACGAACGGCCAGCGGCAATTCCTGCGCCGCCTTCGGTCCCGGCTTCGTCAAGGTCGAGGGCTCGGGCACCTGCGTCAAGATCGGCGGCGCGACCAGCATCGGCGTCGCCGGCGGGCGTTGACCTCACGACATTGGCGGCGCGACGAATTGCGCAAATCCCGGCCGGTCCGCAAATTGCGCGAACCAGCGTTCGAGATGCGGCAGTTTCGGCTTTTCGATGCCTTCGACCCCGAACCAGCGCCGCGCATAGGCGCCGAGCGCGATATCGGCGATCGTGAAATCATCGCCCTCGATGAAGCGCCGCGACGAAAGCTGCGCTTCGGCGACTTGCCAGACCTCGGCTTCGGCCTCGGCGTCTTTCTGTATCCTCGCCATGTCGCGCTGCTCGACGGGCGTTCGCACCAAGGCCCAGAACACGGGTCGATCGACCGGCTGCATGGTCGAGAGCGTCCAGTCCAGCCAGCGGTCGACGCCGGCGCGCCGCTTCGGCGCCTCGGGATAGACCGGCGAACCCTTGCCATAGGCGAGCACGAGATAGCGCATGATCGAATTGGATTCCCACAGCACGAAATCGCCGTCCACCAGCGTCGGCACCCGCGCATTGGGGTTCATTGCGAGATAATCGGCATCGTGGTTTCTGCCGAATGCCATGCCCGCGTCGATGCGCCGAAAGGCGAGATCGAGTTCGCGCAGGCACCAAAGCACTTTCTGGACATTGACCGAATTGGCCCGGCCCCAAACGGTCAGCCGTCCCTGATTGTCGTTGGCCACGCTGTTTCGCTCCCGATGATCCGCTCTGAGCGGGTCATATATCGGAAAACGCGTGAAAAAGCCCGCGCTGCGTTCCGATTTCAACAACGGCGCCCGCAAAAAAGCCCCGCCAAATGGCGGAGCCTGATTTTGCGCCGAGTGCGCAATCGCCGATATCAGCGGCCGAAGAGACCGGTGCCGAGAGATCAGCCGAAGGCCGGCTCGCGTGGCTGTTCGCGCGCTTCCATCAACTCGGCATAGCGGCTGTATTCTCCGGCCATCTCCAGGAGCTTCTCGCGCACTTCCGAATCCGTGACCTGGCGGGCCAGACGTTTGGCTTGCTCGGCCTGAAATTTGTAGTGCTGGCTTTGGCTCATGGGGTGCCTCAGATTCTACGTCGAGTCTGAAGGCAAAAGGTTCACCGATCGTGAACGATAATCGTGCACGCCTCAGGCGCGCCGTCACGTTCGACGGTCTTGCGCATTTCGGCATTGAGGTCGAAGGCCCGGCGGCTGCGCGTGTTGGTCCACTCGTCCCCGGATGCGCCTGATGGAAACGGCGCATCCGCTGGCTGTTACCAGCCGGCAGGCGGGATGCCGGCGCTGCACGAAGAATTCGTATGTGCCGGGTTCGCGCGGCCTTACCAGTGGCCGGTATTCGGCATCGAGGTCCACGGCTCCGCCGGCGGCTTGGCGTCGCCCTTCTGCAAGAGCTCGATCGAATGCAGGTCCGGCGAGCGTACAAAGGCCATCTGGCCGTCGCGCGGCGGGCGGTTGATGGTGATGCCCATCTTCATCAGCCGGTCGCAGGTGGCGTAGATGTCGTCAACCTCATAGGCGAGGTGGCCGAAATAGCGGTCCTCGCCGTATTTCTCCTCGTCCCAATTATAGGTGAGCTCGACCAGCGGCGCACCGCGGCCCTTGGACGCCTTCAGGATGCCTTCGTCCTCGGGCGCGCACAGGAACACCAGCGTGAACTTGGCCTTGTCATTGTCGACGCGGCGGACTTCCTTCAGTCCCAGCGCGTCCTGATAAAACTTCAGCGCGGCATCGAGATTGCGCACGCGCAGCATGGTGTGGAGGTAACGCATGTTTCCTGGCTCCCTTGAGGTATTGCAGAGATGGCGGTTGTTTTCCGCAGGTTCAATAGCAGCAAATTGGCGGTGGGGGCAGGGGCAAGCCGCAGGAACGCGAATCGGGCCAGGACCGACAGACATATCTGGAAATCGTCATTGCCAGGTGCCGCATGAACATTCGCAAGACCATCGCCATCGTCCTTCTCGCAAGCAGCCTTGCCGGCTGTGGCGTGGTGGACCTGATTTCGAAGGGGCTGTCGTACTCGAATGCGGTCGCGGCCGATCTCGAGCGCGACATCGGGTTGAAGCCGGAGGTCGGCTTCAACTGGCACAATGGCAATCTGCAATCGGTGACTTTTCCGAAGGTCTATGTCGGCAAGCCGCTCGATGAACTGGCCAACTCCGTGCGCGAGGTCGTCGTCAAGGAGTTCAAGCAGACGCCCGATACGATCGTGCTGGCGTTCGCGTTGGCGAAATAGCGCGGCGGCGAACTAGGTCTAGGTCTCCCCATTCCGCAGATTTCGCGTCGCCACGGAAGGCCTGGGCTCAAGCTGCGCGATCCTGGCGTCGTATTCGGCCGCGAGTTCCAATAGCCTTTTCTGGGTGAAGGGGTCGGCATGCCCGGCGAGACGACGGCAGCGTTCTGCTTGTTCTTTTAGGGTCGTGATATCCATCTTGTTTCATCGGCTCGCATTCAAGAAGAGATAATTCCTTAGTGTCTCAAAGATTTTGGTCCGTTTTTTGACATGGAAAATTGGGTTCCATTCGGCTGTCGCATGGCTGCCTGCCTGCACATTTCAAGTTCCGGCGCGTTGTCCTCCGCGGAAGGGAGAGCACCATGCCGACCTATCGGGCCTTTCTGATCAATGGAGACAACCGCGTTTCCTCGTACCGCGCGGTCGACGCTGAGACCGACGCGGAGGCCTTGAAGGCTGCGCGCCAGTTCGTCGATGGCTGCGATGTGGAAGTCTGGTATCTCGATCGCAAGATCGGGCGGATCGAGGGCGGGAAGAGATCGTGATGCAATTCACAGCAGCAGCCGTCTGCGGCGGAGTTTGAGCGGCCTTGCGTGTTCCGGCGCTGGAACGCACACGCGGCGGCGCGGTCAACGCGACCACATCACAAGTTTGAAATGACACCGAGATACCGGAACGATGGGTCAATGGTGAGGTTCTGCTCAACGAGGTTCTGCTCAATATGCTCTATAATGGAGAAGTAGCCATGTCGAAGCTTGGTATTTTGGGGGCGACAGCCCTGTCTCTCACGCTGGCAGTTGCAGCGCCCGCTTTCGCCGCAGGACGAGGCGGTGGCGGAGGAGGCGGCATGCACGGCGGCGGTGGGGGGATGCACGGCGGCGGCATGGGAGGCGGAATGCATGCTGGCGGCGGCGCTCCTGCGTTCCGCGGCGCCCAGGCGAGCATGGGTCCGGGCGCCGGCGCGGTGGATCGCGGTGCTTTCAATGGTGGTAATTTCGCCGGTCGTGGCGGCGCGCAGGTCGCGCAGGGCGAATATCGCGGCGGTTTCCGCGGGGATCGCGACCATGATCGCTTCGGCCGCGGCTTCGGCTTTGCCGCCGGCTTAGCGGCCGGCAGCGCGCTGGGTTACGGCTACGGCGGCTACTACGGCGATCCCTACCATGACGATGACTACGCTTACAACGATAACTACGACAACGGCTATCCCGGCTATGTCGGAGACTCCGGCTACGTGGTGTCGGGCGGCGCAGATCCCTCTTATTGCGCGCAGCGTTACAAGTCGTATGACCCGGCGACCGGCACCTATCTCGGCTACGATGGTCTCCGCCATCCCTGTGGACAGTAACCGTAGCGACCCGACAACCAAAGAGCGCCTCCGACGAGCCGCTCTTTTTTTTGCGTCATGTTTTCCCCGCGGAATGGCCAAGTCTTCGCGTTTTGCGTGGAGAGCAAAACCCCTGACCGCGCGCAAGAAGTCAGGTTCCATCCGCAACCAATAAAGGTGCTCTGCGTTATTGCGGGGACACACGATGGAGGAGACCCTCATGCAGAAAACCCTGGCTGTCCTCGCCACCGTTGGCGCGCTTGCCGCGACCACTGTGGCCGCGCCTGCACCGGCGGAAGCCCGCGGCATCGGCCCGGGCCTCGCGTTCGGCCTCGCCGTGGGGGCGCTTGCCGCAGGCGCATACGGCGCGTACGGACCTTACTATGGTTACGGATACGGTCCCGGCTACGGCTATTACGGTCCCCGTTACTACGGACCGGCTTATTACGGCGGGCCTTACGCCTATTACGGCGGGCCGTATTATCGGCACCGCTACTACCGTTCCTGGTAACTAGATCAACAAAAAAGCCCGGAGAGTGCTCCGGGCTTTTTCTCGATCGGTGCGCGTCACGACCAGAATGGCGGGCGCTCGAATGGGCGGCGGGCATGTTCGGAGTGCCGCGCATTTTCCAGCGTCGTAACGCAATACTCTTCGCGTTCGCGCCTAAACCTTTCCTGTGTCGCCTTGAAGCGCGCGACGTGGGCGGCGATTTCCTGCCGTTCGGAAGCGGCGTTGTCTTGGTCGGTCATGCCCATCTCTTGATTCTCGGCCCGTGCAGATTGGGCGGCGTGATTGGGGCGTGAATGCGGACATAGCGTTGCAGGATTGTGGAGGTTGCGCGCTCACGTTTTTCAACGTTCGACGTTCGCGGTGGATAAGCGCGCCGCTCTGCTTGTGGCTTTCGCGCCTTCCCGGTGGCCAAAAGCAAATGGGAGGCTGGCATGGCAAAGAACGATCTGGATTCGCTGAGCATCGAGGAACTCGCCGCGTTGCGCGAGAATGCAACTGACAAGCTGCTGGAGAAAGTCTCCGCGCGTCGTGCCGAACTCGAGGCTGAGCTGGAAAAACTGGCACCGTACGACCGGCTCGCGAAGAAATCCCAGGCGGCTCCGGTCGCCAAGGCCAAAAAGAGCGGCGAGAAGAACAGCGACCAGGCCAGGGAGCCGGTCGCCAAGGCGGCTTGAGGGAGTGCATAAGATGGCGGCGCGAGAACGGCGCCGGCCACCCTACGCGGCATTGATGCCGCCATCCGACCGGCCATGCTATAACCGGCATGGCCAGATCCATCGGATGAAACGCACGTGATTGCACAAGATCTTCGCAGCGGCGTGGAACAGCTCGGCGACATGATCGCCGCGGCCTCCACGATCGTTCCCTTTACCGGCGCCGGCATTTCGACCGAATCCGGAATTCCCGATTTCCGCTCGCCCGGCGGATTGTGGACCCGCAACCGCCCGATCCCGTTCGACGAATTCGTCGCCAGTCCTGACGCGCGGACCGAAGCGTGGCGCCGGCGCTTTGCGATGGAGCCGACCTTTGCCGCGGCGAAGCCCGGCCGAGGTCACCGCGCGCTCGCGTCACTCTACCGGGCGGGCAAGATTCCGGCGATCGTCACCCAGAACATCGACAATCTGCATCAGCTGTCGGGGTTCGCCGGCGAACACGTAGTCGAACTGCACGGCAATACCACCTACGCCCGCTGCATCGGCTGCGGCCGCCCCTATGATCTTGCATGGGTGAAGCGGAGTTTCGAAACCATCGGCGGCGCGCCCGACTGCACCGTCTGCGAAGAGCCGGTCAAGACTGCGACCATCTCGTTCGGACAGGCGATGCCGGAAGACGCGATGCGCCGCGCCACAGAACTCGCCCAGCGTTGCGACCTGTTCCTTGCGATCGGATCGTCGCTGGTGGTCTGGCCGGCCGCCGGCTTTCCGCTGATGGCCAAGAACTGCGGGGCCAAACTGGTGATCATCAACAACGAGCCCACCGACCAGGACGAGATCGCCGATCTGGTGATCCGCCACGATATCGGGGAAACGCTCGGGCCGTTCGTAGGTAATTGACGCCGAATCGATTCGCGGCTGTGCAAGACTGTTCATAGGTTCCGGTTGATTTGTTTTTTATCTATGCGCGGCACGCGGGAGTGTTATCTTTTGATTCGAGAGATTCGCGTGGCGTCATGATCGAGAATCATGGATCGGCGCGTATTCCGGCGCCGTCGCGTGAAGTGGCGGGCCGCAATCGATGTGTGGGGTCCGGGGTCATGGGGTCGGACGGATTT
The DNA here is from genome assembly GCF_900129505.1 of Bradyrhizobium erythrophlei. Lineage (NCBI taxonomy): Bacteria > Pseudomonadati > Pseudomonadota > Alphaproteobacteria > Hyphomicrobiales > Nitrobacteraceae > Bradyrhizobium > Bradyrhizobium erythrophlei. Next base: position 6,539,248 of record NZ_LT670818.1, read on the forward strand.
GAGTCCAAAAAGCTCGGGAGCCTTCCAGGCGGGGCGGGACCGAGCAGGCTTGCGCCGAGCGGGATTGGGCCTGGGGAATTCGCAGGTGGCGGCGGGCACGATCCTGCGATGGACGCGCTGTCGGGGCTTGGCGATAGCGCCGCCAATCTCGTCGAGATCTCCGGCGTCATCAAATGGTTCGACGCATCCAAGGGCTACGGTTTCATCGTTCCCGACAATGGTTGGCCCGATGTGCTTCTGCACGTTACTGTGCTTAGGCGTGACGGCTATCAAACCGCTTACGAAGGTGCGCGGCTGATCGTCGAATGTGTGCAGCGCGCCAAGGGGTATCAGGCGTTCCGCATCCTTTCGATGGACGAGTCGACTGCGATCCACCCGGCGCAGATGTTGCCGGCGCGGACCCATGTCAGCGTCACCCCGACCTCCGGTCTGGAGCGGGCACAGGTCAAGTGGTTCAACCGGCTGCGCGGGTTCGGCTTCCTGACCTGCGGCGAGGGCACGCCCGACATCTTCGTGCATATGGAAACCCTGCGCCGCTTCGGGATGACCGAACTGCGTCCCGGCCAGTATGTGCTGGTGCGGTTCGGGCCCGGTTCCAAGGGCATGATGGCTGCCGAAATCCAGCCGGAAAACGGTGCGCCCGGATTGTCGTCGCACTAAGCGACACGGCCATCCGCGCGACCGGCCAGAATCCGCCATCCCATTACCAAAAATGACAAGCGCCGCGGTGCCTGGGTCTGGTATTTGCCACGATCCTCGGGCTACGGTCGCGCGCAATCATGTTCGGCCAAGGTAAGCGTTAGTCATGAATGTCCATCGAGATACGGTTTGGCGTCGCCTGCGTGCGCGGTTCTGGCTGCCCATCGCTGCTGCGATGGTCGCGTTTTTCGCGCTCGCGGCTCCAGCCGCGCAGGCGGCGACCTTCGAGCCGCTCGAGATCGTCACCAAGAGCGGTGTGCAGGTGTTCTCGGTCGAGATGGCGACGACCGAACAGGAGAAGGAAACCGGCCTGATGTACCGGAAGGAGGTACCTGACGGGAAGGGCATGCTGTTCGACTTCTCGCCGCCGCAGGAAGTGTCGATGTGGATGAAGAACACCTACGTTTCGCTCGACATGATCTTCATCCGCGCCGACGGCCGGATCCTGCGCATCGCCGAGAATACCGAGCCGATGTCGACCAAGATCATTTCTTCGCAGGGACCGGCGAAGGGGGTGCTGGAGGTGGTGGCGGGGACGGCCAAAAAATACGGCATTGAACCCGGCGACCACGTCGGACATCCGCTCTTCAACGGCCGGTGAAGGCCCGCCAGCCTCCTTGCTGGTAGCCCATGAAGCGTGTATCGACGTCGTTTCCCAGTTGATCGGGGTATAGCGCAGCCTGGTAGCGCGGCAGTTTTGGGTACTGCAGGTCGTTGGTTCGAATCCAGCTGCCCCGACCAAAAACGCCTTGATTCCCTTACCCTTTTTCCTTCCTGATTCTGACGCGGGGTTCGTGCGCTGTTCCGTCATGCCCCCGCAAGGTCGCCCCCCGCGCGGTGCCGGTGAAGCGATGCTCACGCGGGCCTTTGGGACTCCAGGACTCCGCAGCCCATCGGTTTTCGCCGGCTTGAGCGTTCAGCCATATTGCTTCGATCAGTTCGCGCCCGCTGAGGAAACGCCCGGCATGGGCTACCGATAGCTGCAGCACGTCGAAGGATTTTGCCGCGAAGCGGACGTCGACTGCTACATGGTGACCAATTGAACCGGGGTTGTTAACAATGGGCCATTCGGGGCCCCTTCGATGAAGGACGTGGCGATGGTCAGCAGTACGGCATCCGTGGCGGAACCATGGAGGGTAGGTGTCCTGTTCTCCCGCACAGGGCTGACGGCCATTACCGAAACCGAGCACTTTCTTGGTACGGCACTGGCGATCCAGGAAATCAATCAGGCCGGAGGCATCCTCGGGCGCGAGATCGAAGTCGTCGCCTACGATCCGGAATCCGATCCCGAGACCTATCGCCGCCTGGCGGACCGGCTTCTGACAGAGGACGGTATTTCCGTGATCTTCGGTTGCAGTTCGTCGGCGCAACGCAAGGCGGTGCTGCCGGCGATCGAACGCCGCAACGGACTGTTGTGGTATCCGTCGCTCTATGAAGGCTTCGAATATTCACCCAACGTGATCTACACCGGCGCGTCGCCAAATCAGAACAGCTTTCCGCTCGCCGAATATCTCGTCCGCAACCATGGGCGCCGGGTACTTCTGGCAGGTTCCGACTACATCTATCCGCGCGAATCGAACCGCATCATGCGCGATCTCGTCGAATCCTACGGCGGCAAGATCGTCGATGAAGTCTATGTTCCGATGGCGGCATCGGAGCAGCGCCTGCGCGAAATCGTGGCGCGGGCCAAGGAGTTGGCGCCGGATGTGGTGTTCTCGACCATTGTCGGACGCGCCGCGCAGATGTTTTACCGGCTCTACCGCGAGGCCGGTCTCGATCCGGCATCGATGCCGATCGCCAGCCTGACCATGGCCGAGGGCGAGGTGCGCGAGATCGGCGCGGCGCTGTGCGAGGGACATATCACGGCGGCGACCCATTTCGGGTCGCTGCGCAGCTCCAGCAATCGCCGGTTCGCCGAAAAGTTTCATCGCGCCTTCGGCGCCGACAAGCCCATCAGCATGTGGAGCGCGGGCGCCTATGCGCAGGTGAATCTTTTTGCTCTGGCACTGGAGCGGGCCGGAACGCTCGACACCCAGCGGCTGGTCGAGGCGGCGCTCGGCCTTTCGTTCGAGGCGCCGGAGGGCACGGTCCAGATCGATCCCGACAACAATCATACCTGGTTGACGCCGCGGATCGGCCGGGTTCGGCGCGACGGCGGCTTCGATGTGGTCTGGCAAGCCAAGGCGGCGGTGAAGCCCGATCCCTATCTGGCGGTATCGCCGCTCGGCGGGCGCTGGATCGGGGAGGAGATATCGGTCGCATGAAGCCGGGCATCCGCCGTCTTATCGAGGAACTGCGCGGCGCGCGCGTCCTGGTCGTGCATCCGCGCGACGCAGAGGGCGACGCGCTGCTCGATCAGTTGAAACGCATCGGCTGCAACGTGCGCGGCATATGGCCACCGCCGGTCGAATTGCCCAACGATATCGATACGGTGTTTCAACTGGTGGAGACCGCGGAGACGCCGGCCTTCGTCGCTTCTGCCTCCGACGACGGACCGACCTTCGTGGCAATCGTCGACTACGAGAATCCGACGGTGCTGCGGCGGCTGCTCGACAGCAACGCCCACGGCGTCATCAACAAGCCGATCCGCCCGTTCGGCATCCTGTCTTCGCTCGTGCTTGCCCGCTCGCTGCGCGGCTATACAAGGCGCCTGGAGAGCAAGGTGCAGAAACTCGAAGAGACCCTGAAGGCGCGCCGCGATGTCGACAAGGCGGTGAAGATCCTGGTGACACTGAAGAAGATCGGCGAGGCCGAAGCCTATGAACTGCTCCGCGCGCAGGCGACGCAGAAGCGATTGTCGATGGCGCAGATCGCCACCACCATCATCGGAGCGCAGGATGTGATGGCAGGCCTGGGTCTGATCGACGAACTCTGAGAGGCCGCCCCGTTTGCGCAACCAGGTCGTTTGCACAATACGTCATCATCGCTGCCGATAATTCGATCCCGCGGCACGATTGACATCGGGATCGCGTTACTGCTGTAATTCGAATGTTGGCGGTGTTCGACCCTTGCGGTCGAGATCGTCACGGCGGCCGGTCGGCCGCTTCAACATCTGGCTATGTAGCCCTCGATTGGTGCCTGACGGCGCTATCGGGGGTTTTTTGTTTTATTCGCACCAGGGAGTTTGGCGCGATGACCCCGCACGTCTCTACCTCACCAGTGGCCGGATCGATCAGGGTGGCCTGTATTCAGATGCAACCGGTGTTCGGCAACGTCGCCGCCAATGTCGCGCACAGCCTCGAACTGATCGATCGTGCGGCATCCCAAGGCGCCGACCTCGTCGTGCTGCCGGAATTGTCCAATACCGGTTACATGTTTGCCTCGCGCGAGGAAGCATTCGGCCTTGCCGAGCAGATTCCGGGCGGCCCGTCGGTTGAAGCCTGGGCCGAGCGCGCAGCGCGGCACGGCATGCATATCGTGGCGGGGATTACCGAACGTTCCGGGCCTGACCTCTACAACAGCGCCGTTGTGATTGGTCCCGAAGGCTACATCGGCACGTTCAGGAAAGTGCATCTCTGGAACGAGGAGAACCTGTTCTTTGAGCCAGGCAATCTCGGCTTTCCCGTGTTCCACACGCCGATCGGCCGCATCGGAGTTGCGATCTGTTACGACGGCTGGTTCCCGGAGACGTTCAGGCTTTGCGCCCTGCAGGGTGCAGATATCGTCTGCGTGCCGACCAACTGGGTTCCTATTCCCGGGCAAGCCGAAGGACGCGAAGCCATGGCGAACATTCTCGCCATGGCCGCGGCGCATTCGAATTCGATCTTCATCGCCTGCGCCGATCGCGTCGGCGTCGAGCGAGGGCAGCCCTTCGAGGGCCAGAGCCTGATCGTGAGTTACACCGGCTGGCCTGTCGTCGGGCCGGCCAGCCGGGAGACGGAAGATATCCTCATCGCCGAGGTCGATCTCGGCGAGGCCCGGCGCAAACGCAATTGGAATGCCTTCAACCAGGTTCTGCGTGATCGCCGCGCCGACGTCTATGACGAGATGCTCGGCTCCGGCGCGAAGCGCGGCTGGTACTGATCCCCTTGGTCTCACATCCCGTACGTTTCACTAAACCCAGGAGTATTGATTCCATGACACTCACTCGCTCATTCTCGAATTTGCTTGCCGCCGCGGCCTGCACCACGCTCCTTGCGGCTCCCTCGCTTGCCGCGGAACCGATCAAGATCGGCGTGCCGGTCGGCCTGTCCGGCGCCAACAGCGTCGTCGCGCCCTCGGTGGTGCAGTCGGCCCAACTCGCTGTCGAGGAGATCAACGCCAAGGGCGGCGTGCTCGGCCGTCAACTGGCGCTGGAAGTCGCCGATGACGCCTCGGGCGCGGCCGGCGCCCAGAAGGCGTTCGACAGCCTCGTATTTCAAAAGAAGGTCGACGTGCTGATCTCGATGGAGACGAGCGCGGCGCGCAACGCGGCGCTCCCGATCGTGACGCGCGGAAAGGTGCCTTACATCTACACCTCGTTCTACGAAGGCAAGTCCTGCAGCCCGTTCATGTATGTCAATGCCTGGGTGCCGGAGCAGCAGGTGCCGCCGATCGTCGACTATTTCAACAAGGAAAAGGGCGCCAAGAAGTTCTTCCTGATCGGCTCGGACTACGCGTTCGGCCGCGGCATGCTGGCTTTCACCAAGGCCTATATCGAAAAGACCGGCGGCAAGGTGGTCGGCGAGGAATATCTGCCGATGGACGGCAGCGACTGGACGTCGATCATCTCGAAACTGAAGAGCGCGGCGCCGGATGCCCTGATCACATCGACGGCCGGCGGAGCGCCGAATGTCACTCTGACCAAGCAACTTCGCGCCGCCGGCGTCGCGCTGCCCTATGGGAACCTCGCGGTCGACGAGGGCACCGCCAAGGGCATGGGAACCGACGCCGAAGGCATCTACCTCTCGGCCTCCTATGTGACGGGCATCGACAGCGCCGCCAACAAGAGCTTTATGGCCGCCATGCAGAAGAAATTCGGGGCCGAACTGAAGACCCCGAACGACCTTTCGGTGCCCGAATATGAAGCGGTCTATGCCTACAAGGCCGCGGCGGAAAAGGCCGGCAGCACCGAACAGGCCAAGGTCCTGAAGGCGCTCGGCGAGGTTTCGGTGGAAGGCCCGCGCGGCAAGATCGACATGTCGAAGCAGCATCACGCGCCGTTGACCATGTATCTCGGCCAGGTGCAGGCCGACGGTTCGGTGAAGGTCATCAAGAGCTTTCCCAATGTCGATCCGGGCGCGCAGTGCCCGAACCTGAAGTCTTGATGTCGAAGGCCGGCGGCGGGAGGAGGGTACTGCCTTCTTCCGCCCCGGCTAAATCCGGTTCGCCCGCATGATCACGCTCGCCCTCGACATTGTCACTACCGCCGCGATCCTCTTCATCGTCTCCGCCGGTCTGTTGATCGTGTTCGGCGTGATGAAGATCATCAATTTCGCGCACGCGTCCTTTATCACGGTCGGGGCCTATGCCGCGCTGGTGACCTCCCGCCTCGGGCTGCCGGCGGTGCTGGCGCCTGCGCTGGCTTTCCTCGCCGGCGGGCTGATTGGGGCTGCAGCCGAGCGTGTCGTGGTGCGGCGGCTCTATGGCCGGCCGCTGGATGCGATCCTCGCGACCTGGGGCCTGAGCATCGTGATCGGCCAGTTGGTGACGCTCGGTTTCGGCCGCGAAGTGCAGTTCGTGCCGGCTCCGATCTCGGGCACAGTGATGATCCTGGGCGAGGACTATTCGGGCTATCGTCTGTTGATGGTGGCGGCGGCGATCGTGATCGCCGCTCTGTTCACCGGGCTCCTCAACGGCACGCGGCTCGGCCTTTCCACGCGCGCGGTGATCATGAACGAGACGCTGGCGCAAGGGCTGGGTATCGACAGCACGCGGGTCCGCCTGATCACCTTCGGCATCGGTTGCGGCCTCGCCGCGATCGCCGGCGCCCTGATCACGCCGCTGGCGAGCGTCGATCCCAATATGGGGCTGTCCTGGCTGATCGGTGCCTTCATGCTGGTGATGATTTCAGGCGGCTCGCTGCTGACGCTCGGGCTGTCGTGCTTCGTGCTCGGCGGCCTGCAGGTGCTGGCCTCTACCTTCATCAGCCCGATCCTCGGCGGGCTGACCATCGCGGTGCTGGCCGCCGTGGCGCTGCGCCTCAGGCCGGAAGGATTTGCCCGTGCCTGATCGCGACTCTGCGCTGCGACCGACGGTGCGGGCCTCGCTGCCGGGCGTGCCGCACTGGCTGGTCCGTGTCGGATTTCCCGCCATCATCGCGATGGTTCTGGTGATCGCCGGACCCTGGATCCTCGATACCTATACGCTGAACATTCTGGTCCGCGCCTTGTTCGTCGCCATCGCGGCGATCACGGTCGACGTGCTGTGGGGGTTCAGCGGTACGCTGACATTCGGGCAGTCCGCCTTCTTCGGCATCGGCGCCTATGCCCTGGCGATCGTCTTCACCCAATTCGGCTTTGGTCCGTGGCAATCGCTGCTGGCGCTCGCGGCCGCGGTAGTAGTGGCTGCCGCCGTGGCAGGCTTTGTCGGCTGGCTGTCGTTCTACCCGGGTTCCACGCCGCTCTATGCTTCCGTGATCTCGCTGGTGCTGCCTATCGTCGTGGTGCAGCTGCTTTATTCCGGCGGTTCGTTCACCGGTTCTTCCAGCGGGCTGGTCGGCTTCGAAAGTTTCGATCTGTCGCTCGAGGGCTGGTTCCGCCTGGCCGGAGCCGCGGTCGTCGCCGCCCTGGTCGTGGCCTCGGTCGCGCTCTCCAGCGACGCCGGCCGGGTGCTGAGCGCGATGCGGGACAATGACGAGCGCTGCAGCTATCTCGGGATCGACACTTCGCTGGTGCGCATCGGCCTGACGGTGGTCGCCGGCGTGGTCGCGGCACTGGCCGGTTTCGGCTATGTCGGCTTCAGCGGCGTCGCCGCGCCGGAGAATGCCGGCTTCGTGTTCGGCACCCAGCTCGTGGTCATGGTGGCGCTCGGCGGTCGTGGCTCCCTGATCGGCGCGGTGGTGGGCGCCGTGGTGATCGAAGTTGCCAGCGCCTATCTCTCCAGCAGTCTTCCTTTCGTCTGGGAACTAATCGTCGGCATAGCCTTTGTCGTGGTCATCGTCTTGCTGCCCGGCGGGCTGTTCGGCAGGCTGCGCGACGCCGCAGCCGCGCTGCGCGGCCGCAGTGGCATCGGCGCAGCGCGGGCCAATTCGCAGGTGACGCTGGCGACGCTGGAGCGCGTCGCGGTGGCGCCCGACCGCGGTGATGTCGTGGTCGAGGCCGACGGCGTCTCCAGGCATTTCGGCAGCCTCTCGGTGCTGTCGGGCGTCTCGTTCACCGCGCGGCAGGGTGAACTCGTCAGCATTGTCGGGCCGAACGGTGCCGGCAAGACCACCTTGATCCGCTGTCTCGCCGACGGCCGCGAGCGTTCGGAAGGAACGGTGCGAATTGCGGGCCACACCATCGCCCGTCTGGCGCCGGACCGCATCGTGGGTCTCGGCCTGGGACGCAAGTTCCAGGCGGCCTCGGTGTTCGAGACGTTGAGCGTGGCCGATTGCCTGCGCATTGCCCGCACCAAGAGCGAGCCGCCGTCCTTCCTTCGCGCCTCGCCGGTTCTGGCTTTGCCGGCCGCCGCGCGCGCCGTGGTGGAAAGCTCGGGTCTGGCCGAGCGGCTCGGCGAGGAGGCGCGCTTCCTCAGCCACGGCCTGAAACAGGCACTTGAACTTGCGATGGTCCTGGCGCTCGAGCCGCAGGTGCTGCTGCTGGATGAGCCGACCGCGGGGCTGACACGCGCCGAGCGTCAGGGCTTTGCCGGGGTCCTCACCGACCTCGTGGCCCGCGAGCGGCTGTGCGTCCTGATCATCGAGCATGATCTGGATTTCGTCCGGCAGATCTCCTCGCGCATCATCCTTTTGCACCAGGGACGGGTCGCGCTCGACGGCCCGGTCGCCGACGTGGTCGACGATCCCCTGATCCGCGAGATCTACACCGGAAACAATCGTCCGAAACAGGCGAGCTGACGCATGACCGCCGCCCTCGAACTCGTCAACCTGACCAGCGGCTATGGCAGCTCGACCGTCGTGCACGGAGTTTCGCTCGAGATCGCTTCTGGCGAGATCCTGGCTTTGGTCGGGAAGAACGGCATGGGCAAATCGTCGTTATTGAAGACGATCCTTTCGTTTCTGCCGGCGTGGGACGGCGCGGTCCGCATCGACGGACGCGACGTGACGCGGCTCGCGCCGTTTCGCAAGCGCGCCCTTGGCCTCGCCTATTCGCCGCAGGAACAGGCATTGTTCCAGGATCTGAGCGTCCGCGATAACCTCAGGCTCGGGCTTGGCGACGATCGCGGCTTCGAGGCAAGCCTCTCCGACATCAGTGGCTGGTTTCCCGTGCTCACCGCGCGGCTGTCCCAGCGCGCCGGAACTTTGTCGGGAGGCGAACAGAAAATGCTGATCGTGGCCCGCGGACTGATCGCCAAACCGCGTCTGCTGCTGCTCGACGAAGTGACGGAAGGGCTGCAGCCGTCGGTGGTGGATCGGCTCGCCGAAGTGCTGGCCGCGACGCGGCGCGATCGCGGCACGGCGATGCTGGTGGTCGAGCAGCATCTGTCCTTTGTGCTCGGGCTTGCGGACCGCTTTGCCGTGCTCAAGCGCGGCGAAGTGGTGGATACCGGGTCGGTCGATGCCGGTTCAGCCGCGCGGATCGATGAACATATGCGGTTATGAGCGGGAGGATAAAAAAATCGGATGCCTCGGGCGTACCCGAGGGAATCCGAAAGGCTGAAAGCGGTTGAATCCGGGAATGGAACATCCGCATGCGTCATAAAAGGCTGATTCAAAACCGGGGTCTTTGAGCTGGATCAATCGCCAACGCCGCGCATTGGCGGCGCGATCGGCGTCAGCATCCGGGCGGTCAGGCCTGCCGCAGCAACGTTTCGATCTTGAAGTGCTTCCTGGCATAGGCGACGATCTCGCGATCGCTGGGATGGTCGACTGCTTCCACCGCGACGATCCGCTCGCCGATCTTCGGGTGCTGCTCGCGCAGATATTTGGCAAGTTCAGTCTTGGCGCCGGCCGGGCCGATGATCAGGATTTCGCCGGCGTCGCTGACCGCGTTCATCACCTGCGCGAAGAACTCCTTGGCATGGCCGCTGCGAATTGAATTGGCCTTGTGGTGAATGTGTCGGGTGGCCAGATGGGGATGCAGGTCAATCTCGTCCTGGCCCGACAGTCCGATATGGAAAACCTTGGCCTGCGAATGGTCGATCCAGACAATCGCATGGAAGTGGGTCGGCATGGTCAGTGTCCTTCTTCAGCTGCGATCTAGCGGCGTCACGCCCGGTTCAACCGGACGCGTGAGCGTCAACGTTTTACCGGATAGGAGTACCGCGGGCGCGCATCGGCCGATTGATATGGGTCAATCCGACGCTCCGATGTCGGAGCGGCTTAAGTGGGCTCGGATCGGCGTAGGCGCAAGAAAGGCGCGGCCGCCCGGTCGCTAATCCTCGGCTTCCGGTTTGCCGCCGCGGCCGAGCGCAAATTGGCCGACCGGGCCCTCGACGTGGAAATCGATTCCGGTCATCTTTTCGAACAGATCGATATTATTGGTGCCGATCGCGCAGCCGCCGAGGCCCATGTCGGTCGCCATCAAATAGAACGTCTGCAGCAAGACGCCGACATCCTTCAGGATCAGCGAATAGGCCACGGAGCTGTACTTCCAGGATACCCGGCCAAAGCGCGCGGCGATCGTGATCAGGACCTGGGGCGCGGCAGGCGCGCCCATGGCAAATTCGGCTCCCGCCAGCAGCGCGTCGAGTTCCGGTGCGCGTACGGTGATCGGCACCAGCGCGTGCCGGTCGGCGTCGTAGTGGTAGAAGCCGCGCGCAAGCCCCGCACAATTGGCAACGGCGAGATAGAGCTCGAGTTCGTAGGCGCCGCCTCCGGCCGGATAGGGCCTCGCAGCGTATTCAACCATGGGACCGCCGTCGCCGAGGTCGGCCCTGCTTTTCCATTTCGAGTGGATTCGCGCCGTGGCGGCGAGAAAACGCGCAAGCTCGTCGAGCGTGATCGGCTGCGGGTCGTCGAAATCCCGTATCGAGTGACGCTCATGCAGAAGCCTGGCGAACGGCGAGACGGTCTCCGACGGCACGTCCGAAAGTTCGCGCAGATCGATTGTCTTTCCCGGCCAGCGCGGTCGCACCGCCGGTGGCGGCGGGATCAGGCCCGCGTAGGGATAAAGGCCGCCGAGCGGATTGGCCTGCCGGCCTTCCGTCGAGTGGGTGTGAAACAGCAGATCGTGAAAGTCCCAGAGCACGAGGTTGTCGTCGCCCTCGGCGGGCCGAAGGCCATCGGAGTGGGCGGCGTCGAGCTTGAAAAGGATCTGGCAGTCGACCAGGAGGCCGAGCAACTCCATACCGGGAAAACTGTCCTGCCGCCGCAACCGGCTGATCTTTTGCGGGGTGGCGAGGGTAGCAAGGATGCCAGCGATCTGGGGATCGCCAATCCTGAACAACGCGCCGGCGCGCGGCGATTCCAGCACCATCTCGTTGCCGCGTCGTCGCAGATACGCAAAGCGCGACAGCACGACGGTCTCGGTCGCGGCGAGTTTTGCAATTTTCGGCCAGTAATCGGGAAGCTGCGGCTCAATGACGACCTGATCCCTGTCGCCGCGCAAGTCCCCGAGGCGGTATTCGACCAGACCGCTCCGCGCCAGGCGGCGGACCAGGAGATCGATCTCCTTGTCGATCGCGCTGCCGCCAGGCTCAAACGAACCAAGCGGCAGACCGGCGCGCAGATCCTGCGCTCGCTTCGCCGCAGCAGCGCTGAATTTTCCGAAGCTGATGGAATGGTCATCGAAGCGGCCGAGGATGGTGCCGTCCGCCCGGGGCTCCAGCCGGATGTGGCCGCTGAGCCGGGCGAAAATGGCTGGCCGCGCGGTCCGCTGGCGTTTCTTCTTCGCGGGAGCGCGCAAGGCTTCAGCCTTCAGGTGTGCGGCAGGAACGACGTGAGTTCGTTTTCCGGCAGCGGTCGGTCCAACAGTCCGAGCTTGATCGGAACATCGTAAAGCCGTCCCGGCGCGAAGCGACGATAGAAATGCCGCAAGCCCGGCACGATGACCCTGACGACGTTGACGCCGACGTCGGGCCGCGTCTGGTTGAGAACGAGGAAATCGTGGCCGGCGCGCGCGGCGATCCCGACGCAGGCGTCGACCTGCTCGCGCGTGTTGTGGAGCGGCACGGGCTTGTTTGTCTCGAGCTGGATCGGCTTGCCGCCCGGAATCAGGAACGGATGTTCGCTCAGCCGCAACGGATTGATGCCGTCGAGGCTTGCTTTCTCGCCGGTTCCGCCGCCCATCAGGCCGATCGACAGGAACTGGTTCAGTTCCGTCAGCGCGCGCAGTAACGCAATGCGCTTGTCGAAATGCGCGCCGGAGCCGAACTCGATATTTTCCTGGCCGTTCTGCATCCAGTGCAGGATCGCCACATAGGTGGGAACGCCGAGGTCGCTGGTGATGTCGAGCACCCAGAGCTTTCGGCCGGTTTCGGCAAGCTGGGTCTGCAGATCGCGAACGTAGGAATCGTCGAACTGGCTGAGGTCCACTTCCGTCCGCTGTGATCGGTTGTACCACCAGATCGCATAGGAATCCCGCTCCACCAGCTCGAGAAAGCCCTGGACGATGGCTTCCTCCAGCGTGTTGCCGGCGGCGCAGCCGTTGGAATCCGCCTGGAAGGCGGCGGGGCCGCCATAGAAGAAATAGAGCAGGCTGGTCGGAAGATATTTGAAGCGCTGGTCGCGCAACGACCACACCGGCGACCATTCGATCCTGGCGGCGGGATCGAATGGCGGCGGGGCCAGTTGCGTCTCATGCGAATCCTCACTCGACGTTTGGTCGGCCACCGTCTGCGCGTCGCTGAAGAGGAGGACGTCGTTGGGAAGGATGGCATCGCCCGGCGGGAAATCCGTAAACCGCCGCGTCATCCTGATTTCGTCGCCCTGGAAAATCCCGGAATAGCGTTCGATCGCCTCCATCAGCGCGCTGGCTTCGCCCTGTTCGGCGGTAGAGCCTTTGCCGAAGCTGCCGCCGGTCAGTCCCGCCCTGAGCTGGTTGACGTTCTGGGCTGGGGCCGAAAAATTATGCGCGGCATAGAAGTTGGTGTTCATCGGCAGATCCGCTTCGATCCGCTCGAGCCGCGTGACCACGCCGGTGAGCGGACTCACATGCTTGCGGAAACGGGCGACCGTGGTGCGCGACGCCACCGTTCGGTATCCGCCGCTGGTCATCACCAGTTTGTCGCCGGCGCCAAGCGCGATCGGCTCCGGCGCCCGACGCGGATCGAGCAGTTTCTTGCGGCCGCAGGTCGGACATTGCGGCCGGGCCGCCACGTAATGCTTGGCGATGGTCGAGCCCAACAAGTCGAGGCTGACGATGTGATCGCCCAATTCGGTCCGGAAGTCGGTAGCGACAGCCTTTGCGATCTCGATCGCGGCAAGCTGGATCGCACTTTGCCCGACCGCGTTGCGCGCCAGCGGCGAAGCGGCGACTGCGCGAGCCGGTCCGCGGTCGAGGAATCCCTTGACCTCGCGGTTGCGGATCATGCGATCGAAGAGGCAGGTCCAGCAGGCGCTTTCGCCTGGAGTGAACACGGGTCCGACCAGCGGGAAGGCGCCGGAGGGCTGCACCAGCAGCCAGCGCGAACCTTCCGTCACACGTTGCTGGTTCAACTCCGCCAGCCGCCGTTCGAGATAATCGTTCACCAGCGTGACCGTCAGGTCGGGAGAGCGCGTGACGATGCGAACGCCGAGTTCGCTCAGGGCGGCGGTGAGTTCGCGCCCACCCTTCACGTCAATCGCCTGAACGCGCACCCGGCAATTGTCGAGATTTTGCTCGGCCATTCCAGGCGGCAGGCCAAGGCTCGCCCAAAAGCCGGCGACGGGGGTGGCGGAGGCGGGCGATGCCGGGACGATGTAGCGGCGCTCCATCAGCCGCTTGAAGCCTTCCTCGATCTTGTTGGACGGAAAGCTCCTCTCGAGTTCGCCCGTGAGCTCGCGGAAACTTTTTCCGCCCTTGGCGATCGCGGAGGCGATGGCGCAATAGAGTTCGCCGTGCAGAAAGAATTTCCGGTCCTCGGAGTACAGGCATACGACGTCGGGCGGCAGTACATAGACAGTGAAATTCGGCGCGAATTGCGGAACGTTCTTGCCGGCCTGACGCGCAGAGGTTGTCTTGCGATTGGCTGTCATGAGGTTAGCACGCGCACCCTGTCGATGACCGCGGTTCGCCGGCGCAAGGCGCATTGTTGGACCACTGCAATTCCCTCGTCCAGCTCACGCGCTGGCAAGTCTCGATGATATGGCAGACCCGTCCAGCCGTCACCTGCGGGCTTACGCAGCTGCGAAGCACTTGCGACAAACATCAATAGGCCGGGCCGATTGTATCGGACCCGGCCATGACGACCTCTGATTGTCAATGTAGTCGAAGCGTGATCCGCCTTAGCACCAGCGGCAAGCTCCCCAGGATGCGCAGCAGCCACCAACAGCGCAGCCTCCGCAGCCGACGCCGCATCGGCAACCCCGGCAGGCTCTGCAGCCCCCGCACCCGCGGCACCCGCGGCACCCGCCGCAGCCGCGCCAGGCTACTTGTACGCCGCTTTTGGCCGCCTCGTTGTTTTCCTTGTCGAACACGTAGAACGTCGCCAGGCTGACATCGGCGATTTCCTCTTCACCGAGCGTGATCGCCTGACCCGGTGCAAGGTTCGGGGTCCGCGGCTGATCCTGGTTTGGCGCGACCGCTGCGGATGCACCCCCCACTAGTGAAAAAGTCAATCCGGCGGCGCCCAACACCGGTACGGTTTTCGTCACACGCTTGCGTTTCGAAGCTTGCTTCACCCGTGGCATACTTGCATTCCTCCATACCTTGTCGCGATGTTCAGAGTCCCGCGCCGAAACTCTACGCTGCGTGGATGCGCCACGCAAGACTGGTTGCGCATGCCCACGTTGACGTGACGGTGAGCGCATCGAATTGTCATGTTGATGAACGATTTGTTCATGAATGTGGAACGTCGCTACAGAATCACAGGACGCATCGTCTGTTAAACAACTCAAATTGTATCGATGCCGCCAAGCCTGGTCGCTGGAAAATGGACGTGTCCGTGCTTGCAAATAAAAGCCAACCCGACTCAATGCTGCGCTGCGATTGTCTGTTGGCTTGAGTGGAGAAACCGACATGGTCCGTCGTCCCGGAGGATTTGCCTGGTACGAACTGATGACGACCGACGTGGCCGCCGCCCGGGCGTTCTACAGCAGCGTCGTGGGTTGGGACACGCGCGACGCGTCGACAACGGAACTGACCTACACCGTGTTCATCGCTGGAAATGATCCAGTCAGCGCGCTCATGGCCCTGCCGGAGGAGGCAACCCGAATGGGCGCGACGCCGAGGTGGATGGGGTATGTCGACGTCGACAATGCGGACGCGACCGCGGAGCGGATCAAACGTCTTGGCGGCGCCGTCCATGTTCCGCCGACCGACAGCAATATCGGCCGTATTTCAGTCGTGGCCGACCCTCAGACGGCGGTCCTGGGGCTGGTCGAGGGGCTGAAAACCGATTCATCGCAGGCCGGCGGGCTCGACCAGCCGGGCCACGTCGGCTGGCACGAATTGCTCGCCGCAGATTGGGCAAAGGCATTTGGATGCTACGCCGATCTGTTCGGCTGGCAGAAGGTGGACACCGAAAGTGGTCCGCTCGATGCCTATCAGCTGTTCTCGGCTGGCGGGCAGACTATCGGCGGCATCTTCACCAAGCGTCCGGTCGAGCCGATCCCATACTGGCTATTTTATTTTAACGTGGGCGACATCGACGCGGTCACGGAACGCGTAAGGCGCGGCGGCGGCCAGGTGTTCGAAGGACCGTTCGCCGTGCCGGAAGGCAGCTGGATCGTTCGGTGCATCGACCCTCAGGGCGCCGTCTTCGCGCTGCAGGGAAAACGCAGCCGGGACGCGATCGCAAAAGACGCGGCCCCGGAAGTGGGCTGGTCAGCCGAATGGAACGGGATTTCATCGCGAGGCAAATTGACCACCGAGCCGCGCAAGTAAGGGACGATGGTCCTTGCACCGGGAGCGCCGATGCGAAAGCAACACAGCTACGTTCTCGGCCTCAATACCTACGATCATGATGTGAGCGCCTGCCTGCTGCGCGACGGTGCCATCGCATTCGCGATCGCTTGACGTGTGGACCAACGGGAAATCCTGATGCCTTCCGGCCGGAACTAGCCGGCCTTGGCCGGCGCGACCTTGAGCGGTTTGTCCTGCCGCTTCGACCAGGAGATGTAGTAGGCGACGATGGTCATGATGGCGATGCCGGTAATGCTGACGAAAACCTGCGCGAACAGCGAGCCCGAACTCATCATCAGTTCGAAATGCCCGACAAAGGACAGGAACACACCGACGCAGAACACCGCCAGCGACTGCTGGCCGCAGACGATCACAGGATCGAACACCCGCCATTCCAGCCCGGGCCAGTCCTTGGGCACGAAGCGGATCACCATGATCACGATCACCGCGAAATGGATGAAGCGATAGGGCGCAAGGTTGGTCTTGTCGTTGGGGTTGAAGGCCGAATACAGCCAGTCCGGGAACATCGCTCCGAAATCCGGGAATTTGCCGGCCATGGTCATCACCAGCCCGAAGATGAGATAGGCGATGCAAAAATAGAGGGTGAGGGGCGCATTGATGAACGACGTCGCCTTGCGGGCGCCGCCGAGCGCGCACCACGAGCCGAACACGAACAGCACCTGCCAGCAGAACGGGTTGAAGTACCAGGTCCCGGCGGGATAGGCGGTGAGATTCCAGCCGAAATGCCGGGCGGCGAGCCACAGCAGGATGGAGGCCAGCATGGTCCAATTGGGCTGCCGCAGCATGATCCACAGGATCGGCGGGAACAGGCCCATCAGGACGATATAGAGCGGAAGCACGTCGAGGTTGACCGGCTTGAACCGGAGGATCAGGCCCTGGCGCAGCGTCTCGGTGGCATGGTCGACTAGGCCCGCGACATTGAACTCGTTGATGATCTCGGAATCGCCGAACCGCAGCGCCAGATAGCTGATCGAGGCGATGTAGATCACGAACAGGATGATATGGGCGACATAGAGCTGCCAGACCCGCTTGGTCAGGCGGGTGGCGCCGACGATGAAGCCGCGATCGAGCATCATCCGCGCGTAGACGAAGGAGGCGGTGTATCCGGAGATGAAGACGAACAGGTCGGCGGCGTCGCTGAAGCCGTAATTCCGCGTGGTGATCCAGTTCACCACATTGTCGGGGATGTGGTCGAGGAAAATCGCCCAGTTCGCGACCCCGCGAAACAGGTCGAGCCTGAGATCGCGGCCTTTTTCGGGGAGGGTTGCGTTGATTTTCATGGGCGCCGTTTCGAACTGATACTTTCGAGAGGATCGGGCGGCAGGACAGGGGTGTCAGCCGCGCATGCGGCAAAGATTGTCACACCCCAGCATAATGACTATACCCGTTGTGGAAAAGGCAACATCCAGGGGTGGGAATCACCGATCAAAATCCTCAAAGGTGTTTCTATACTATCCCGGCCGTTTCCACCACGCGCTTTCATGCCGCAAATCTCACGGGGCCCGATCATCCATGACCGCACGCATCTTTAAGCCCGCCAAAAACGCGATGCAATCGGGGACCGCCAAGACCAGGGAATGGCAGCTCGATTACGAGCCCGAGCAGCCCCGCGCGATCGAGCCCCTGATGGGCTGGACCTCCTCGGCCGACATGAAGCAGCAGCTCACCATCCGCTTCCATACCAAGGAGGAGGCGGTGGCCTATTGCGAACGCAAGGGTATTGCCTACCAGGTGATCGAGCCCAAGGAGCCGGCCCGCCGGCAGGCCGCCTATGCCGACAATTTTGCCTTCCGGCGCGCCGAACCCTGGACCCATTAGGCTGACGATCCCGAAAGCCCTCCCGATCCCCCGGGACCGAGAGTTATGGGTTGTCCAAGTTCTTTGTTGCCCAAGCCGGCGGCGCAATGACACCATGGCGCCTGCCCCGATGCGCAAATTGCGGCGCACCATAAACTGCAGAAGGCCATGCCGCTTCATTCCACGATCGACCCCACATCGTCCGATTTTGCCCGCAACGCGGAAGCCATGCGCGCGCTGGTCGCGGAACTCCGGCAAAAACTCGACCAAGTTGCCGGCGGCGGTGGCGAGGCCTCCCGCGTCAGGCATACGTCCCGCGGCAAGATGCTGGCGCGCCAGCGCGTCGATCTCCTGATCGATCCGGGAACGGCGTTTCTCGAGCTGTCGCCGCTGGCGGCCAACGACCTCTATGGCGGCGACGTCCACTCGGCCAGCGTCATCACCGGGGTGGGACGGATCTCGGGCCGCGAATGCGTGATCGTCGCCAACGATGCGACGATCAAGGGCGGCACCTACTATCCGATGACCGTGAAAAAGCATCTTCGCGCCCAGGACATCGCGCGGCAGAACAATCTGCCCTGCGTCTACATGGTGGATTCCGGCGGCGCCTTCCTGCCACAGCAGGACGAGATTTTCCCGGATGAACGGCATTTCGGCCGCATCTTCTACAATCAGGCGCAGATGTCGGGGCAAGGCATTCCGCAGATTGCCATTGTGATGGGTTCCTGCACCGCGGGCGGGGCCTATGTTCCAGCGATGTCGGACGAGAGCATCATCGTGCGCAACCAGGGCACGATTTTTCTCGGCGGACCGCCGCTGGTGAAGGCGGCGACCGGGGAAGTGGTGACGGCCGAGGAACTCGGCGGCGCCGACGTGCACTCCCGGCAATCCGGCGTCACCGACCACTACGCCCAGAACGACAGCCATGCGATCGGCATCGCGCGGCGCATCATCGCTACCCTGAAGCCGCCCACCCGCGTCGCCCTGAACATGCGCGCGCCGCGCGAGCCGCTGTTTGCGCCGGAGGAAATTTACGGCGTGGTCTCCGCCGACGGCCGCAAGCCGTTCGACGTCCATGACATCATTGCGCGCCTGGTCGACGGCTCCGAATTCGACGAATTCAAGAAGCTGTACGGCCAGACCCTGATCTGCGGTTTTGCGCATCTCTGGGGTTTTCCGGTCGGCATCATCGCCAATAACGGCATCCTGTTCAGCGAGAGCTCGCTGAAGGGCGCGCATTTCATCGAGCTGTGCTGCCAGCGCCAGATCCCGCTGGTGTTCCTGCAGAACATCACGGGCTTCATGGTCGGCAAGAAATACGAGGCCGGCGGCATCGCGCGCGACGGCGCCAAGCTGGTGACGGCGGTGGCGACCGCGAGCGTGCCCAAGTTCACTGTCGTGATCGGCGGCTCCTACGGCGCCGGCAATTACGGCATGTGCGGGCGCGCCTACAGCCCGCGTTTCCTCTGGATGTGGCCGAATGCCCGGATCTCCGTGATGGGCGGCGAACAGGCCTCGATGGTGCTGAGCCAGGTCCGCCGCGACAACATCGAGGCCAGAGGCGAGACCTGGTCGGCGGAAGAGGAAGAGAAGTTCCGCAGCCCCATTCGCGCCCAGTATGAGAGCCAGGGCAGCCCCTATTATGCCACCGCGCGGTTGTGGGACGACGGCGTGATCGATCCCGCCGATACGCGGCTGGTGCTTGGCCTCGGACTGTCGGCGGCGTCGAACGCGCCGATCGAGCCGACCAAATTCGGCCTGTTCAGGATGTGACGATGCAACGCGCAAAGCTTTATCGGCGGTTTCGTACCCTCCTGATCGCCAACCGCGGTGAGATCGCCTGCCGTGTCATTCGCAGCGCGCGTGCGATGGGCCTGCGCACGGTCGCGGTCTATTCCGAAGCCGACCGCGACGCCATGCACGTCGCCATGGCCGATGAGGCGGTGCTGCTCGGCCCTGCGCGGGCGCGCGACAGCTATCTCAATATCGAGCGCGTGATCGAGGCGGCGAAAAAGAGCGGCGCCGAAGCCGTGCATCCCGGCTACGGCTTTTTGTCGGAGAATGCCGAATTCGCGCAGGCCTGCCTCGATGCGGGGCTGGTCTTCGTCGGCCCGACCGCGGCCATGATGACGGCGATGGGATCGAAATCGGGTTCGAAATTCCTGATGGAGCAGGCCGGGGTGCCACTGGTGCCCGGCTATCACGGCGAGGCCCAGGACGAGGCGACACTTTCGGAAGCCGCCGACAAAATAGGGTTTCCCGTGCTGGTCAAGGCGTCAGCGGGCGGCGGCGGACGCGGCATGCGCATCGTGCGTTCGGACGCCGAACTTGCCGCCGCGATTACCAGCGCCAAGCGCGAGGCCAAGGCCGCCTTCGGCAACGATCGCATGCTGATCGAAAAATTCGTCCAGAATCCGCGCCACATCGAGGTGCAGGTGATCGGCGACAGCCACGGCAACCTGCTGTCGCTATTTGAGCGCGAATGCACCCTGCAGCGGCGGCATCAGAAGGTGATCGAGGAAGCGCCGTCGCCGACGCTTGACGCCACCCAGCGTGAAACGGTCTGCGCCGCCGCGCGCAAGGCGGCCGCCGCGGTCGACTATGTCGGCGCCGGCACCATCGAATTCGTTTCCGACGGCAAGGACGTGTTCTTCATCGAGATGAACACCCGCCTGCAGGTCGAGCATCCCGTGACCGAGCTGATCACGGGCATCGACCTCGTCGAATGGCAGTTGCGGGTCGCCTTCGGCGAAGCGCTGCCGCTCAAGCAGGATGAAATCAAACTAAACGGCCACGCCATCGAGGCGCGGGTCTATGCGGAAAATCCGCACAAGAATTTCATGCCTTCGGTAGGCCAGATCCGGACCTGGCGCATGCCGGAGGCCCTCGACGGCCTGCGCATCGATGCCGGCTACCGCGAGGGTGATGCGGTCTCGCCGCATTACGACGCGATGCTGGCCAAGGTGATCGCGTGGGCGCCAACTCGGAACGAAGCGATCGACCGGCTCAATCGCGGACTCGAGCAGGCCGACGTCCGCGGCATCGTCACCAACATTCCGTTCCTGTCGGCGCTGGTGACACACCGCGACGTGCGCGCCAACGCCATCGACACCGGCTTTATCGAACGCGAATTGACGAACCTGACGCCCGCACCTGCGGCGCCTCACGATCTCGAGCTCTGTGCCGCCGTGGCGGCTATCCTCGGAGAGGAAGCGAAGGCCGCGGGCGCGGAGGCTCTGTCACCGTGGCGAACGGCTGGCTGGATGCCGGTGGGCAGGCGGCAGCGGGGATTCACCTTCAGGGACAGGCAGGGCGCCGAACACCAGATAACCCTGACCTACGGCAATGGCCCCGCCACGCTCTCGATCGGCGAGCGCGAACTCGCCTTCGCATCTTCGGCTGGCACGGCCGGCGGTTTCGATCTCCGGGTCCACGGCATGAAATCCCATGTCGTCGCCGTGATCGAAGGCCATGAGCTTTATTTGCGGACCCGCAACGGCCGCTTCGATCTGCATTGGGTCGATCCGTTCGGCGGCGAGACCGAGGAACAGGTCGGCGAGGACAAGATCGTGGCGCCGCTGCCCGGTACCGTGGTGGCGCTGTTGGCGGAGGTCGGCGCCACCCTGGAGAAGGGCGCGCCAATTCTCACGCTGGAAGTGATGAAGATGGAGCAGACCCTGCGTGCGCCGTTCGCCGGCGTGCTGAAAGCGATAAAATGCAAGGTCGGTGACATCGTCGGCGAAGGCGTCGAACTCGCCGAGGTCGAGCCGGTAGCGGCGTGAGAACAGGCATGAGCGATTCCGTGCGCATCGTCGAGGTCGGCCCGCGCGACGGCCTGCAGAACGAAAAGACGCCGATCGGCGTCGCCGACCGCATTGCCTTCATCGAGCAGCTCATCGCCGCGGGACTCCACACCGTCGAGGTCGGTGCCTTCGTGTCGCCGAAGGCGATCCCGCAGATGGTGAATTCGGACCAGGTGCTGCGCGGTGTCGATCATCACCCCGACAGCGAATTCCACGTCCTCGTTCCCAACGAAAAGGGCTATGAGGCCGCGCGCGCCGCCGGCGCCAAAGTGATCGCGGTGTTCGCGTCGGCGTCCGAGGGATTTTCGCGCGCCAATATCAACTGCTCGGTTGCCGAATCCATCGAGCGGTTCAAGCCGGTCGTCGAGCGCGCCAGGGCCGACGGCGTCAACGTGCGCGGCTATATCTCCTGCGTGCTCGGCTGCCCCTTCGACGGCGAGGTGAAGCCGTCCGCTGTCGTGAATGTTGCGGACATGCTGTGGGAGCTCGGCTGCTACGAAATTTCGCTCGGCGACACCATCGGCGTCGGCACGCCGCTGAAAGCCAAGGCGCTGTTGCGCGCGGTGGCCGGCACCGTGCCGATCGCTGGTTTGGCGATGCATTTCCACGATACCTACGGCCAGGCGCTGGCCAATCTCTATGCCGGCATGGAGGAGGGCGTCCGCGTGATCGATTCCGCCGCCGGCGGTCTCGGCGGCTGCCCCTACGCGCCCGGCGCCACCGGCAATGTCGCGACCGAGGACGTCGTCTACATGCTCGAGGGCATGGGCATCGCGACCGGGGTCGACATGGCAAAACTGGTGGCGGCGACCAACGCGGTGAGCAAGTTAATCGGGCGCGCGCCGGTGAGCCGTGTGGCAACCGCGTTGAACGCGAAGAGGCGAGTGGCGAACTAAAGATCCGCCGTCATTGCGAGCGAAGCGAAGCAATCCATAAGGCCAAAAAGAAAACTGGATTGCTTCGTCGCTAACGCTCCTCGCAATGACGAGGATGAGCTGCCTGCTCAGCGTCCCCCGTCCGGCCCCATCACGAGGTCGGGCAGCGCCGTCGAAATCCCCGGCACGAAGCACAGCACCACGACCGCCAGCATCATCAACAGCACGAAGGGCAGCGTGCCCCAGATCACCTCGCTCAGCGGGATATCAGGCGCTACGTTGCGGATGACGAAAATGTTCAGGCCGACCGGCGGGTGAATGAGCCCCATCTCCATCACGATGGTCATGACGATGCCGAACCAGATGATGTCGAAATTGGCCGCGCGCAGCGGCGGCAGGATGATCGGGGCGGTCATCAGGATGATCGAGACCGGCGGCAGGAAGAAGCCGAGCACGACCACCATGACCAGGATTGCCGCCAGCAATTCCCAGCGCGGCAAATGCATCGCGACGATCCCCTCCGCCACCGATTGCGAGATGTGCAGATAGCTCATCACGTAGGAATACAAGAGCGACATGCCGATGATCATCATCAGCATGGTGGATTCGCGGATCGTCGATTGCAGGATCGGAGCCAGATCGGATGGCCGCCAGACGCTGTAGATCAGCGCGATCAGCGCCAGTGCGAGCAGCCCGCCAAGCCCCGCGGTTTCCGACGGCGTCGCAAAGCCGCCATAGAGCGCGATCATCACGCCGGTAAGCAGTAAGACGAACGGCAACACCCGCGGCAGCACGTTGAAGCGCTCGGCCATGGTGAACTCGTCGCGCTGCAGGATCGCCGATTGCGCTCCGGTCTTGGCGTAGAGCGCGCTGGCGGCGGCATATTCCTTGCGGAAGCGGATCACCGCGTAGACGCCGAACAGCGTGACCAGCAACAGCCCCGGCCCGATGCCGGCGAGGAACAGCCTGCCCAGCGATTTTTCCGCCGCCACGGCGAACAGGATCATGGTGATCGAGGGCGGCAAGAGAATCCCGAGCGTACCGCCGGCCGCGATGATGCCGGCGGCGAATCCGCCGGAATAGCCGCGCTTGCGCATTTCGGGGATGCCGGCCGAGCCGATCGCCGAACAGGTGGCGGGCGAAGATCCCGCCATCGCCGCGAACAGCGCGCAGGCAAACACATTGGCGACGCCGAGCCCGCCGGGCACCCGGTGCAGCCAGGCGTGCAGCGCCGAATACAAATCCTGGCCTGCGCGCGATTTGCCGATCGCGGCCCCCTTCAGGATGAAGAGTGGGATCGACAGCAGCGTGATCGAGGCCATTTCCTCGTAGACGTTTTGCGTGACGGTATCGAGCGATGCCGCCGGCATGTAGATGGCCATGAACACGACCGCGACCGCGCCCAGCGCGAACGCGATAGGCATCCCCGAAAACATCGCAACCAGCGTGGCCAGCCCGTAGCTGATGCCAATTCCAACCACGGTCATCGGCGCGCCGTACCCGTGAGGGGAGCGACGATCTGCACCAGGATCTGCACGCACAGCAGAGTCATGCCGGTCGCCATCAGGCCATAGGGGATCGCCAGCGGCGGCGACCACATCGAGTTCGACACCTGGCCGTCGACCCAGGCTTCATGCGCGAGGGTCCAGGATTTCCAGGTAAAGAAAGCGCAGAACAAAAAGCTCGCGACGTCGACCAGCCAGAGCCTGATGCGGTTGGCCATGGGC
Source organism: Bradyrhizobium erythrophlei (assembly GCF_900129505.1). NCBI lineage: Bacteria > Pseudomonadati > Pseudomonadota > Alphaproteobacteria > Hyphomicrobiales > Nitrobacteraceae > Bradyrhizobium > Bradyrhizobium erythrophlei. The sequence continues at coordinate 6,563,235 of NZ_LT670818.1, forward strand.
GACAACAGCCCGACAAAGGCCTCGATGCCGATATGGCCGCGCCGGCTCTGCACATAGCCCGCCGTCATGAAGGTCGCGCCGACCAGGAGAAACACCGCGGCCTCGTCCTGCCAGTAATTAGCGCTGTGGAACAGCGCGCGGCTCAGCACGCTGTAGCTGAGGATGGCGCAGGCCGCGATCAGCGCCAGCGCGGCGAGGGCGACGATGAGGATGTTGCAGACGTCGAGCCCGCGTTCAACCGCCGCCACGAGCGGGTTGCCCGTAACGGCCGTCGAGCGGTCATGCCGATCCCCCAGCGGACCGTGCATCACGCGACTTCGGAAGCGAGCTTCAGCAAGTTGGCCGCGGTCGCGGTCTTTGCACCGTAGTCCTTCCAGGCGGTGTCGCGGGCGATGTCGCGCCATTTGCCGACGGTGGCGAGATCAAGCGCGCTGACCTTGGCGCCGGCCTTTTCATAGACCTTGGCCACTTCGACATCGTCGTCCTGCGCGCCCTTCTTGCCGAAGGCCTCGAGCTCGGTGCCGACCGCGAGGATGATGTCCTGATGCTTCTTGGGCAGGCTGTCGAAAATCGTCTTCGACATCATCAGGGGCTCCAGCATGAACCAGTAGGACGCACCGGCGCCGGAGGTCAGGGCCTTGGAAACTTCCTCGAGCCGGAACGAGATCAGGCTGGTGGAGGAGGTGATGCCGGCGTCGCACGCGCCGGTCTGCATCGCGGCGTAGATTTCGTTGGAAGGTACCGACAGCACGGAGGCGCCCGCGGTCTGCAGCACCATGTCCATTTCGCGCGAGCCGCCGCGGACCTTCATGCCCTTGGCGTCTTCCGGTGCTACGATCGCCTTGGAGCGGCTGGCGACGCCGCCGGCCTGCCAGACCCAGGTCAGCAGGATGATGCCCTTGTCGGCCAGAAAGTCCGTCAGCGCCTTGCCGATCGGATTTTTCTTCCAGGCCAGGCCCTGATCGTAAGTCGCGACCAGGCCGGGCATCAGGCCGATATTGGTCTCCGGCAATTCGCCGCCGGCATAGGGCATCGGATAGAGGCTGATATCGAGCGCGCCTTTGCGCATCGCCGAGAACTGCGCGTTGGTCTTGATCAACGACGAGTTCGGATAGATCTCGGCGGTAATCTCTCCGCCGCTGCGCTTTGCCACCTCGGCGGCGAACACCCGGCACAGCCGGTCGCGGAAGTCGCCCTTGTCGACGGTGCCGCCGGGAAACTGGTGCGAGATCTTCAGCGTGGTGGCGGCATGCGCCGTGCCGGTGCCGAAGCGCAGGATCACGGGCGCGGCAAGCGTCGAGGCGAGGATGTGGCGGCGTGTAAGCATGGGAGTCCCCTTGGGCGATTGTGGCTAGGAATGGTTCGAGCGACCCGGCAGCATATTAGCCTGCCTTGGCCCGGAATTTCTCTAGTCTGATAGTTCGAAGCTGGGACGTAAGGAAACCTGCGCCCGTGCTGCGGCGCACATTTGCGGACAGATGCGACAGAAACAAGACGAAATAGTGCGTTTTAGCTGGCGCGCCTTCCATTAACCAAAGTCTCCAGCGGCCCCCGGCCGAAAATTTTTCAACGACCCGGTAACAAACGAGGTCGCGGGTCCGTCCTGAACCTTAGCGGCATCCGTCGCTCCAACCGTTTCAAAGGGAAGACCATCCAATGACCATCAGCACCCGTATCGCGCTTGGCGTCTCTGCCGCCGTTCTATCGCTCAGCCTGGCGTTCGCTCCGGCTGCCTTCGCCCAGGACAAGATGGGCAAGGATGACGGCATGAAGAAGGACACCATGTCGAAGGATTCGATGAAGAAGGACTCGATGTCCAAGGACTCGATGAAGAAAGATGACGGAATGCACAAGGACGGCATGAAGAAAGACGACGGAATGAAGAAGAACTAAGCAGTTCGCTTCGTTTTCGCGCGGGCTCGCCCCGATCGGGGCGGGCCTGCCGGCTTCGCTATCACGCCATCCGGCTTGGGCGCGCCGCTGTCCGAAACGGCTCGCTATCTCTTCTTCTTTTTCCGCGCGGCATAGCGGGCGTCGCGCGCGGCCTTGCGTTCGGCTTCGAGCGCCGCTTCGCGGGCTTCAGCCTCTTCCTTCTCGCGCGCGAGAAGGGCTGCCGCGGCAGCGGCGGCTTCCTCTTCGAGGCGCTTCTGTTCGGCCTTGGCAGCCTCGCGCGCCTCCTTGGCCTTGGCGCGCGCGATGGCCTGCGCCTCGCGCTCGGCCTGCCGCTGCTTGACCGCGGGATCGTCCGGGCCGGGTTGGCTTTTAAACTTGTTCAGGATGTCCTGCCTGGCCTGTTGTGCCGCCTTCTGCCGGTCCGCAAAGCTAGGTTCCTTGAATCCACTCATTGAGATGGCCTTGTCGCTTTCTTGTTCGTTGTGAGGTGACCGGCTCTCCGCCGAACCACATTCGGGCAGGCGGGGCTGCCCGCGCGACCGTGAGCGGTGTACATCCGCCCGCACCGGGATGCCATCGAAATAGGGGCAGAATGGCGGGCCGGCGGCAATTTTTTCGTGCGGATTCATGGCAAAAGGGAGCGGGCTTGGTTCGCAAACCAACATCTTGAAGCCGCGATCATGATATCAATGATCGGTACGGCTGCGATATCCCGATCCCACGCAATTGTTTCCGGACCTTTCTGGCGATGACCGATCCCGAACAAGGCGGCAACCGGCGCGGCGCCATCGCGGGCCTCGCAATCGCGGTGGTGCTGCTGGTGGTGGGAGTGTGGCTCGCCCACGAACTGACCGGGGCGAGCAAGATGCAGGATTGTCTGATGTCGGGACGCACCAACTGCAACGTCATTCCCGCGCAGTGAGCGGCGGGCGGCACCCGGCGCCATGGGGGTTTTTTGCCGTGCATTGCGGCGCCTGCTGCCGGCTGCGTGGCGCGCGGTTGCCCCACAGGTGACACAAATCGCCTCGATCTTACCGATTTTTAACGAGACAAATTGTCCGGGGCTGATCAGCAATAGCGCTGACGGCGTGAATCAACGCAAGTACTGAGCCGTGCACTTGGGTGTCACGGCACAACGAACAATGGGGTGTGCGAAATGAACGCATTCAGCCGGTCCAAGCTGATCCTTCCACTGGTTTCCGTATTCGCGCTGTCGGCGTTTTCGGCGCTAGCGGAAGAACCTCCGCAACAGCCTGCGGGCCGGGGGGCGGTTCAGGGGAGCAAACCTCCGGGGGGCGCGGCTCAAGCGTCCAAGCCGGTCCAGGGGCATCCGGCCGGCCGAGGGCCGCAGGATGGCCATCGCGGACCGCCGGATGCGCACATGGCCCGCGGCATGCCGGCACGCAATTTCGGCGGACATCCTTATCGCGGCCACCTCGCCTGGGAGGGCGGACGCTGGCATCACGAAGTCCATGATGGACGTGACGGCTGGTGGTGGGATGTCGGCGGCGTCTGGTATTATTACCCGCAGCCGATGGAAGGTCCGCCGACTTACGTCTCGGAGGATTATGCCGACGATATCGGCGGACCTTACGGCCCGCCGGTCGCCGACGGTTATGCTCCGCCACCTCCCGGCGCCTACGCCCCGCCGCCGCCACCCCCGCCTGATCCGGCCGCAAGCGCCGTCGGCGGCGCCATCGTGGGCGGGCTGCTCGGCGGCCTTCTGACGGGACACGCCAGCGGCGCCGCTGCCGGTGCGATTGCGGGCGGTGCAACCGGCGCGATCGTCGGCGCGCAGGCCGCGTCACGGCCCGGCTATTACCTGGCGCAAGGCAATTGCTATTATCGCTATCCGTCGGGACAGTACGTGCAGGCCGATCCGCGCGCCTGCTACTGAGACGTAATATTCCGGACGAAGCGTGCCGCTGCGCGCTTATCGTCAGGTCAAAACCCGTCGGTTCGCGCCGGCGGGTTTTTTGTTGCGAGCGTGTCACTTCGTGCCTTTAATGCCGAAGGGTAGGAAACTTCGGGCGAGAGGGAGCGATAATGAAAAGGATTGCGGTGGCTGTCGTCGTCGGTTTGGCATTGACTCTTGTGGCCTGTGGCAGGGATCCGGGACCCGCCGGCCCGAAGGGCGAGCCCGGCGCGCAGGGGCCAGCCGGACCTCAGGGCGCGCAGGGTGCGCAGGGTGTCCCCGGGGCGCAGGGACAGTCCGGCCCGCAAGGACCGCAGGGGCCGCAGGGCGCGCCCGGGGCCAAGGGTGACAAGGGCGACGCCGGACCGGCCGGTGCTTCCTCCGCCGTTCGATCGGTACAGGCCGACGGTGCGGTCAGTTGCGACGGCGACGAGACGCTGGTGTCGGTGTTCTGTCCCTCCGGAGGCCCGGCGGATGGCGCGAAGTGCGGCACAACGCCGACCATCGGGCTTTGCCTGAGAAAACCGTAAACGCCGCGCAGGGGGACTATCGACGATCCGTCGCAAGGCCACCGGCATTGCCGGCGCCTTGGCGAAGGTGCGTGCCGGTCGATCCGCAAATCCCGCCATTGCTGCGTCAAAGTACCATCGGCCGAAGCGCGTCGGTTCGCGTTTCGGCTGCGCACGGATTATCCGCTCCTGATTGATAGTCTGTTCCTGTTTTGGCGCATTATTCGATCCTCCGTCCGTTGCTATCTCCGCGACACGTAAAACGCGACGCCTGGGGCGTCGCGGCGAGCGTCCAATGAAACGATGGAGACGACCATGCGAAAGACTATCCTGACGATTCTGGCGGCGTCACTGATGACGGCATCGACGGCGCAGATTGCCGCGGCCGGGGGACATCACCACGTCCGCAAGGCTCCAACGGCGAGCCCGCAATTCCGCAACGCCAACAATGCCGTCGCCTGGCCGGCGCAGCCTGGCGGGGTTTCGGACTACAGCGAAGGCCATGTGATCTCGGCGCCAGCCGGTCACTGACCGGAGGCTCGATAAGCAAAAGAGGCTCCGGCATCGCCGGGGCCTTTTTCTATCGGCGCGTCGTTTTTTTCGCGGCGCTGCGAAAATTCCTTGGGTCCGCCATCTTTTCGAACGGGGTGCCTGCCAAAATACTATCTTGGGTTGTTCGGGTGTTGCGGGGAGTAGGGTGATGACCGATCTTCAGACCAAAGCGGAGAAATACGAGGCCAAGGCCAGCCAGTGCGAGGAGTGGGCTCGGCAGGCGCCTGACGGACCTCAGCGCAACTTCTTCGAGGGGCTTGCGCATTACTATAGCAAGCTGGCAACGGATTTTCGGCAAGTCATCGAAAAGCGGAAGGTCGCGTAGCCGCCAGCGGAACGAACCGTCTGGGGGAAGCCGTAGCCGCGCGATTTGAAACTACTTTTCAACTATCGTCCGCTATTCTGGCCCATGGGGACTAGGCCTTGCCATGAGGGAAAAGCAGCAGGGAAAAGCAGCGGTGAGGGCGCCTGACCGGCGCTCCGCCCTTCTGGATGTCTGGCTCGAGCTTCTTGAGAAGATTGAGGGTCCGAAGCGGAGGCGCGCCGCGGAATTCCGGCGCCGCCGGGTCAATCCCATGCGCCGCGCTCCGAATCGGAACTCCCAGCTCCGGGCTTTTGGAGCACTTCGCTAAACGGGCCTCTGGCAAGTCCGCCCCCGGTTTCGCATTAGAGCCAACGGTTGACTTCAAGGTCGATGGCGTACCGCTGAAAGGGCGCGCTCGGCCTGCGACCGGAGATCTACCATGCGACGCACATTTGGCGGCCTCACGCCGCTGAACTTGACGCAAGCGCAAATGGAACCATCCCCGTGGCGCTTGATTGTCTCGTCGAGAGTGAGGAGCCTGGCGATGGTTTACCGGCTAACCCGCAATCGATTATATCGGATCCTGGCCGGCGCGGCATCGGCGCTGGTTATTTGTGGCCTCGCAGTCTTCGCAGCCGCGCGTCATTTCGCCGTTTGATCGCGCTCCGCGATGGCTCCCGACGGGCCATTTATGGAATTCTCACCTTTCGAGCGTACTTCGACCCGATGAATGAGCATCGGATTGCGCCGCGGCGCCGTGTTCTGAAGGCCGGGTCGATTGCGTTCGGCGGCGGCGCGATCGACTGCACCGTTCGCAACCTTTCCGAGACCGGGGCGGCGCTTGAAGTCGTAACTCCGCTCTTTATCCCGGACCGCTTTATCCTGGTCGTGCCGAGCGACCAGCTGAAACGCCCCTGCCACGTCGCCTGGCGCAAGGACAGGCGTATCGGCGTCGCATTCGATCCGCAGGCGTAAAGCCGTCTTGGCGATCCCAGCAGGATTTGAACCTGCAACCCACTGAACAGAGGGAGGTTCGGCGGGTGGAAATCGGAGCAGGTAAGGTTGTGGGTTTCGCTGGAAGGCCCGACCAACTGCCAGAGGAATGTTCGGCGAATGAATGCGACGACGTGTGTACTAGGCGATTGCGTCAGCGCCGGCGTTTGTGAGCACCGGTATATCGTTGCGGATTTCGACAAGTCCCATGTCGGTCAAGTCTCGCAGGTCAGGCTGATTCACGGGAGATAACCTCAGCCGATTGGCTTTGATATCCCGTAGCACCCAGCGGAGCATGATGGCGCGCTCGCGATCAGCCGGAGCCGTATCGATGTCCGGTTCAACGAGCGCCTTCAGGAGAGGCGACATCGGGAGGGCAGGCGACATCCGGGCCGCCTGAATGGCTGCAGGAACCGCAGCGTGGGTATAGGTCTGCAGATCGGCAGCGATAGTACCCGCTTTTGGCGCCTCAGGGATGTCGGATGGCGGGGGTGCTATCGGGTTGTTAACGGCTACCTGAACACTGCGAATGCTGACCGCCCGAATGCCTTCAGAACCCGACTTTCCGCGATCGCCCTCAAGAACCTCCAGCAGATTGCCGAGCAAAGGCGATACCTCGCTTTCGCCACGCATGGGACGCTCGGGGCTCAGTTGCCTCGCCTCCTGCAGCGTCCAACTCACCAGATCCAAATCGCTCATAGTATGGATGCTCCACGCAACAAATCTGACCGGAAAGCCCGATAGTGCCACAAATCGTTCCGATGCACATCGTCAGACACTTATGTAGAACTTTGGCCTGTCAGGGAACTTCGTATCGCCGACGGCCCTCACAAGCTGTGATTGCGGCGGCGGGGGGCGGGTTTTCGCCACGAATCAATCGCTACCTCATGGCGCCCGCGTCGCGTATGGGTCGAGTAGCCGGGCACCGTCCTTTCACCTACCCCAAAAGGTGCGAACGCTCGGCTACTTCGTTGATTGCTTCCTGGGCGGGGAAACGCACCGGGGGAGCCTCGTCGCTGGCAGCGCGGGACTATTCATCGCGCCATTGACCTTTTCTCACGTCCCATTGATGACCGGCCGCGTGATGCTTCCGCATTTTTGCCAGGAGCGCCTTGTTTGCCCGACGTTGCTGCCATTCCTGAAGGTAAGGGTAGACAATAACTGCAATATACAGGCCGATTAGAAATCCCCACATGCGGCCCTCCGGTTGGAAGAACCTTGAAGTGGTCCGACGCAAGGTCTACCGGGAAAGTGCGCCGGGCCGACTTTCCACTATAGGAGGTTTCTGAGGTCGCTGCGATGCCCGGCTTGAAAAAAAGCAACCGCCGTGCCGAAAAAGCCGCAAATTCTTTGCTCTGTAGGTGGATTTTAACCTCCGAGGCTTTCGGAGGAACAGGAAACATCGACGGGTCGTTTGCTCCCGATTGAATTTGGCGGAGAGGAAATTGGGTTCGAAACGAGTTCCAGCCGCGAAAACGCGCGGCCGTTTAGTCTCGCACAAAGTGCTCCGCCGAAAGATGTCGGAGGTAATTTCACTACGCGAACGAGTGAAACAGGCCGAACTCCTCGTCGGCGTCCCGATTAGACCTCAGCGATCGCGCGCGAGCTTGCGGCGTCCCCAACGTTGATCCTCCGCCGTTCCTCGGAGCTAGAGGAAGCCGGGGTTCAAATCGAGGCCGTAAGCGGCCAGAAGAAACGATGCCGCAAGGCCGGCGCCGCAAAACAAGCGGATCGCCTTGAGGGAATCGAAGTCAAATCGAGCTTCGGAAAAATCACACGAGAGAATTCTTGCGACCGCATTCATCTGCAATCTCCCAAATAGAACGGCCCACTTTGTAGCCCAGGAAAAATAGCTTCGCCGGTGAAGCCAACCCAATAAACTACGTATTGGCGGGCCGCATGTTTGATTGCGTCGGGTCCAACCGAACAGCACTGGAAGGTCTTACGATTCGAAGCTTCGCCCGGCGACTCTCAGGGGATTCAGGTGGTGGCGTTTCAAAGGCCACTCCGGCAACGTAATCGTCGCGCCAGATAGCTCTGCAAACGTATGAAGTTCGGAAGTGATCCAGGCTAAATTCGAACTCGTCCGGCAATTGCTCGGCTTCAAAGGGAAGTTCGATACAAACACCAGCGTCGGTGAAATTATGAACAGTGCAATGGTGAATAGTCGAGCCGTCGACCAGGATCCTTGCCGGGTGGTAAGTCTTGGTGCGCTTTGATCGCCGATCTTCCATTTGACCTTCCCTAATTTTAAGGGGGCGGCTCTCAGAATCCAGTTTAATGGTCTCGAAAAACCGCAGTTGCCGGTTGTGTTCTAGCGAGACGTTGCTGGAATTTTGCTTACAGGGCAGGAGCCGTTTGGTCGTATCGTTTCGAATTGACGAACGCGGCTGCTAAAATTTTATTTCTGGGGATATCCATTTCGCCCCGCAGCCTTCAAATCGGTTGCCTGGCGATCGTGTGATGCATGGGAAGGCTTTGGATCAACCCGCTTGATACGCCACGTGGAGATACTCGAACACGGTTTCCGCTCCAGCCCGATTATGGTTAATTGGACAAGTATATTGTCTTTTAAAACCGGAGATAATTTGCAAGTTTTCAATTTGCGGCCTTTACCGAGACCGATTCCTCGGCGGAGGCAACCGTTTGTATCCGTGGCTGGAACGGAGCGAGCTGATGCGGGTCGCGCTGATCGTTGTATCGATGTTGGTGGTGACTACGCCGTCACAAGCTTCGAAGTCCTGTATGAGCAAGGCCGAAGCGCGTCAGAATTTGGGCTCGGTGCATATCTATTGGCACGGCAAGGATCATTGCTGGGACGCGACTGGGACGCGGAGATTGGTCCATAATGTTCGACCAAGACGTCAGATCCAGGAAGTTCGGCGAACCGTTGATCAGCCGAAGTGGCAGGAATCGATGTCTCAAATGTTGGCAGATGACGAACCCGCGCAGACGAATCCGCAGACGCTGTGGATAAATCGCTGGGTGGAAATTGACCCACCACGGCCGACGGCGGACGCGCGGCAGGTCGATATTGCTGCGGTCGTCCTGCCCTCTATCGAGAGCACGCCCGCGCCGATGGTCTCGCCACACGTCATATTATTGGTCTTCATCACCATCGTTATTGCGCTGACACTTGCGACGATTGAGTTCATGTTCCGCAGAGCAGTTTATTAGTCAGCTTTATAATCGAGGGCAGCAGCGGGGTCACGTATCGCGATTATCGAGCCCGCCCGCACGGCGTCTGCCGCGGATGTGGCGTCTTTACTTCACGGAAATTCTCGGATCAGCCGACAATGTCGAATTCTAACAGAGATACCGAGGCGTCCCAACCAATAAGGTTACCCAACGGATTTCCGGATCTTCCGCGAGCTTCGGCGGTTCAGAAAGGCGCAGATGGCCCGCCGGCGGCCGACGGGGCGACAATTGATGCAAATTATTTACGGCTAGCCGAAAAATCAGTCGCGCAATTGATCCTGCAATCGTGCGACTGGCGACGTTCTTCCGCCATCCATAAGGTAAAGCTTATTAAAATAATTACTGTCGCAACAAGCTTAGCCAAAACGCTTTCGTTCACCCATCCAGCCCCCACTAGTCACTGATCAGCCACTGGGGAACAATAGCAGCACATTTGGCCGGGGACGGGAATTGCTTTTTATGGAGTCGCGAACCAAGCTAACGCTGGACTAGTCGCCCGGAAGGCCCGCCTGCTGGCGGCACCGCAGGCGAGATTGAGATTGCTCCTCCGGGATTCATCGACCACACGCCAGCTTCCGGCATCCCTGGTCGGAATCGATTGGTCGAGATCAAACACCCGGTTCAACGGCCGCATGACGCGATGCGCACAAGCGTGGCCTGTTCAACCCGGCGCATCAACGAAATCGCATCGAATAGCGCCAGACCCCATTCAGTCTGCCCTTTGCTGCGCCCGTTACGATCATCGAAGGCACTTTGCTTGCGTCGTCCGCATCAGTCGCCAAATCGCTGAATGAGGGGACATCAGCGTCACGCGCGCGCTGCGCGACCTCTTCCTCGACCATGCGTACTGCTTCTTCCAACGCCAGTTGCTCGCGCCTGACTTCGGCTTCGGTGAACGGTGGGCTCACGGCGCGCAATTGGTCTAACAGCGCGGCGCGCGCTCGCTCATAAAGAGCCAGCCTGGTTTCGTCGGGCGCGTCGATTGCGAGGCCCGCGACGGCTTTACTGATTACCGGGTAATAGTCGGACATTTTCCAACGTCAATGTTGCTGTCGCCAAAGCTGGTTATTGATAACATAAATGAGTGTTGCAAGTGACGCGAGAGTGTCCGAATTTTGCCGGAGGGCGTGCTATTCAGCACACCGCCTCTGGCAGAGCGGGGGCAGCTTTGGCCAAATCCGGCTGCAGGATCGATGAAGTCACGTCGATCCTTGGCCACGAGGCAAGGAGAGGTCACCTAGGCGAATAAGCGGGTGAGACACCTACAAACCCATTGAGTTATAACGCCCTTCCTGACGGTGACAGTTCATTCCGGAGACCGGGGCGGCGCTTGAAGTTGTGACCCCGCTCTTTATCATCCCGGACCGCTTTACCCGGGTCGTACCGAGCGACCAGTTGAAACGCCCCTGCCATGTCGCCTGGCGCAAGGAAAGGCGTATCGGCGTCGCGTTCGATCCGCAGCTTTGAAGCCTCGCTGCCCACCCTGAGAGAAGGGTGACACCCACGTATCCGGAACGGACCCCGCTAAAGTGGCGATCCCAGCAGAACTAATACATCGAAGAACTTCAAGCGCTTAGACTGGCAAACCTACCTAAACGCATTCATTGATCCAAAAGGCGCATTTGGAGCGTTGGCAAATCCGGGGCGCGGAATGGAGCGACCTCCTGATCCCCGATGCCCTGCGCGGTCTAACCGCCATGTCGAACAAAAATTCGAACAGCCCGAGAGCACTATTTTAGCTTGCGAAGTACCGCATCTTCGTCGAGCAGAAGCCGCAGGGATCGGCGGATCCTACGTCGCCTCAACCGCCGAGCCACCAGGCGTCACGGGCGGGATCATGCGGAGCGAGGCCGCTGCTGAGGCGGGTGCACTCCTCGAATGATCACAAGCACGAAGCGCGTCGACTTCTTCAAGCGGAAGCTGAAGTGGCTCGACGTCCCGAGCGTTGCCGTCGGTAGAGTTCACTTCACCGCGCACGTCGCGATGGTCATCGGCTACCATATGACCAGCGGCACATCTGGAGATTGAACGATGCCGTCCCGACGCGACGGCCAGATGGTGCCGCTGGATTTTGATCTCGCCAAAGCGGAATTGGCGGTGGAATGGCTGCCCAGCCCGGAAAAGGAGTTTCGCCTAGCCCGCAAGCGTTGGACCAAATTCGTCAGGAGCTCAAACTTGCTGACTGGCGCTCAGCGGCAGGTCGGCCTGGCGATCGCCGAGCTGCACATCAACCGTATGCCCGGCCATCGTTGGTTCAATTGGGCCTGGCCTAGCCATCAAACCCTGGCTGACGAAACCGGGCTGACCCGCCGGACAGTGCTTTCTGCTGTTAAGCGCCTTGCGGATTTAGGTCTGCTGAAAATTGCCCATGGGGGCGGCAGCAAGGGGCGAGGGGGGCGAACGGACCGTTACACGTTGCGGATGGCTGGTCTCGCTTACCTGGGAGCGCAAGCCGATCAGATTCGCCAGGGGAAAGACGTGAAAACGCTTCGCACCTTTCAGGGGCGCGATATCATTGAAAATTGCGAAAGCGGTGAAATCTGTGCTCGAAAGGTACGAAATCCGCGGCAAGAAGATGTGAAGGAATTGCCCCCGATTCTATTAGAAACCATAAAGGACTCCCTTACCTCGTCGTCGACTTCGAGCGCTGGCGAGGAAAGAAAGTGGCTTAGCAATGTAAGTAAGAAGAAGCCCGTCGATGACGTGACGTCAAGCGACCATTCCAAATTGGCTGTGTGTGTAGGAAATGGTGACGTTGCAAACGGATGGGAGAGGTTGCAGCACCTTTCGGTGGGAGAGGTTGACGGATTGGCCCTGCGGCTTCGGAAGGAGCCATCCAATGCCGAAGCCATCAGGTTGCAGGTCCAGGCGCTGTCGCTTTCGAGGAAAGACAGTTAGCCCATGTTTTTCGTTGAAGGCGCCTGGGGGCAATAGCGAGGTTCCTCCGGTCGGCGGCTTCGGGCCCGGCCCTCGAGCCGGCTCAATTCAACTCCAATGATGGTCCAGCTGTAGACTGCGCGCCGCATTAGCGGCACGCAAGACGATCGAAAGGATGATCGAGATCGGCCTTTTGCAACGATCTAGGCGGCACGATGCCAAGGCGGTCGAGAGCGCGCTCGACGTCTTGGTGGATCGATAAATGAACGCAACGCAGATCCTGGATAGCTGGTTTCGGTGCTCCTCTCGCCGGATTTTTTGTGCTGCATCTGTCCCAGCTCCGTTCGACTGTTCCAAGCCACCAGCGGGATAGTGAGTGAGACGCGATGAGGCCCGTTCCAGCCGAGGCCCGCTCATTCTAGCCGGGAGAGCGGGTGCGAAGCAGTGAGGACGGCCACAGAGGATTCCCCACCGCGTGCGCTGTACCGCGAACGCTTACATTTCCGTCCCAAAGTCACGATTTGATTCGGTACGTGAGACAGTGAGACAGCAATTGCGGTCGGCTCGGCGACGGCGCAGCGCTCGCGGCGGATCCCGGTTCGGAACTGGTGGCAAAACCGTTCCCCGCCTATCCCCCACTCGTCGCCTCCTATGAGATGCCCATCAGGCCTTGTGACGGACGGCTTGCAGGCCATCGACCGGCGTCAGAATGCCCTCGTAACGCTACCTTCAGCTGCAGGGGTGTCCTGTCAACCCCATTGAAATTGCTCATGCTTTTTGGCTTCTAAAAAGCAAAGCCACGGTTCCAGCTACGGGGGATGAAAGAGCAGGGCAGGCCGTGCCGCCGCGCCGTGAGCTGCGCTGCGTACTGGCCCTGCCGATCTACACGCTCGCCCTGATCCTCGACGTCGCGGCAGCAGTGCTCGGTCGCCTCGCCGCCCTGGTCGCCGGCGACGACTGGCCGGAATAGCCCTTTACCGGCTCCAGGAAGGCCGCTGTGAGTCGGGCTTCGGTGGGCTTTCATGGTGCCGGCCGATCGGCGCCGGCGCACGGGCGGATTCGGTCGGGCCGTTATTCGGTGCCAACGAACAGATTGGAACAAATCCGGCGGAGTAACGTCGATTCTAGGCTTCCGGGAGGGTTCGCGCCCACCCCGGGAGAAAACCTGCCTCCAGGTTGGCGGCTCCAGCGTTCCTCTATGGCGCTGGGGCCGTTTTTTATTGGCCCCACCGCCCCGCTGGCTGGTCCGCAAGGAGCATAGACGCGGGCTACGCGATATGGTTGCGTCCGCCCGCAAATAAAACCAACAGGGGGACGGGAATGAAAAAGCTGATGCTCGCCGGCGCGCTGGTGCTGATCGCCACTGCTGCCCAGGCACAATACTATGGGACTGGGACAAACCCGAACACGCACACATCCTCGGGCTACACGACCAACCGCGGGACCTATGTGGCGCCCTACGTCGCGACAAATCCGAACCCCACTCAGCGCGACAACTTCACCGCCACTGGAAACGTCAACCCCTACACCGGCGCGGTCGGCACGCGGAACCCGCGGTATTGAGGCACGGCGCAACGTGGCGACCATCCTCACGCTGATCTGGTGGCTTTACGGTTATCGGCTTTGGAAGCAAGCCCGCCGTGAAGGCAACTTCGCGCTAATCTAAAGGGGGTGGTCCAAAGCCGCTGCCGGAGTCTGGCAAGCCCGCCGGTTCGGGCCCGGCTCGTGTTACATCGGCGAATTAGGGGCCTCAATCAACCAGGGATCTTGACCTCTTGCCCGTCGCACGTTCACCGCTCTAATCTCACGCATGGCAACAAAAACGACTTTTGTGTTCGATTGCTGCTTCCGGGAAGCAGACAACAACCTGGGATGGGCTCACGTCCACCTAAACGGCGCCGACGGCGGCAAGCAACTCATGCCCGACGATGATCGAGATCTTTGCGAAATCTGCTGGAGTCCACTCCAGACTTTGATGAAGAAGGTCCATGACGAGGCCCGAGCGAAGCGCGCTGGCAAAGGACAAAGTGGCGAGCAATGAAAACCCCGCTGGAGGCAGCCCAGCGGGGTTTCGTGGAAGGTATGCGCCACTGAGGAATGGAGCAGGACGTTCATAGGCCGAAAGTCTTAAATGGCCCTTTCCAGTTAATAAACAATCGAACCGGTTCGCGGGCGCCTTGGCGCCTGGTGCCGCTTCTTGCGCCGATTTGGAACGATTTCCGTTGTGTGATGTTCGGCGGCGGTGACGGTTTCCGCGACCGCCACCCCAAGAACGAGGTCTAAGTGCATTTGCCCACGCTGGGGCCTTGTCTCTCGGAATCCTGCGCGTGCAGTCAGGGCTTCTGGGGCTGTCTGGAGCCCGCGCCAGATTTAGCCTTGGGCGCCTGGTGGTCGCGGGTGGCGGACAGATCTTTCTTTAGCTTCAACTGTTCATCGGCCGTCATGGCAGGTTTCTCGGGCCTCGGCGGCACGTCTTCCACGGCCGGATAATCTGTCGTTTTCGGGCGCCCCGGCTGCTCAGCGCGCGCGCCCAGTGGTCCAAGCGAGACGACGGACAGCAGTATCGCTGACGCAGCCAACAATCCAATCTTCGACATCGGCGATCCTACGCACTCGGGGCAGCCCATTGAGCCAGGATGCCAGATTAGTCCTTCCCTACTCTAGGAAGACCGCTGATGAGGGTTTGGTTCCGGGGCTGGGATGGGCCGGCCGATCGACGCCATCGCACGGCGTGCTACCGCCGATTCGTGGAGACGGCAGTTTAGATGGATCTTTAAAGGCCCGCGCGCGTTGAGGCTTTCAACCCCGGGGGGCGACAGCAAACCCGGAACCTTAGTGATGAGCAATATTCCCCTGGACCTTGAAAGAAGGTGCGAACAGCGGTGGGCTGCCCGATTTTGTCGGCCGACCTCGCTAGCGGCGCCCCAAAGCCAGCCTCAACAACAACAGCAGCTTTCCGAACCCGCCAAAGCCAAAAGAAAAACCCGCCGGATTAAAGCGGCGGGCTTGAGGTTTGCACCGGCGGCGTGAGCGCGGGACCGGAGCCCGCGCCAACGAAACGTGAGGTTTGGGCACCTTGTAGTCGAATCTCCCCGCTACCATGAATTGTGAGAGGGGGTGTCCCAACTCGGGAGATCCATCATGCGAAAGCTGATCGCGACGATAGCGTTGCTGGCCGTGATCGATACTTCGGTGGCGGTTGCGCAAACGGTTGGTTTGGGAAATTCATCCCCACCACCTCCTCAATCGACGAACCCGGACAGCCGATTGCTGCCGGCACCAGTCGGCCACCGCCAACCACGGGTCGATCAAGTGCCCGACGAGAAGAACCTGGGTGATCCGAACGATCCCATCAATCGCGAGAACGCGGCGCTTGACCGAATGGTCAAAGGCATTTGCCGCGGTTGCTGAATAAAGAAAAACCCGCCGGGTTTAGTCGGCGGGCTCGAGACTTTTATCGGCGGTGTGAGCGCGGGACCGAAGCTCCGCGCCCCTATCTCAACAATAATATCCTGCTCATTCCAGTGACTGGACCGGCGGCGCGGTGGAAGCCGTGGTGGTGGTGGTGGTGGACGGCCGCGCTGGGGCGGCCGCTTGAGGAGCTGCTTGATCTTTGGGCGCAGACTGATTGGGCACGGGTTGACTGTCGCCTGAAGGGACACGAGCGTCCGGGCTTGCGGCTCTCCGCGCATGGCGCGACGCGCTCGAGCGGTTGAGGCCCCACGAATGCGAAATCGACGGGCCGGCCGTATACCCGATGACAGCTCCGGCGACGGCGCCGATCGGCCCGAGCACCACGGCACCCGATAAGGCCCCCAACGCAGCGTCGCCTCCACGCTCCTCGGCCATCGCTGTCGAAGACATCAGCGCTAGAGAGAGCGCCAGACTCGCGATTGTCTTATTCATTCGAGTTTCCCCGCTTTGCCGCACAAAACAAATCCAATTCTGGCGGCTCACTCCGCTGATCGAGTATGACCCGCCTAGGGGCCAAATGATGTCACCAGGCCGGATTTTTGAAAACAGAGGCGCGGCTGCAACACTATTGGAACTATCCGAGCAGAGGCGCAATCGCGCGAAAAAACCCCGCCGACGTAGGAGCGCCGGCGGGCCTTGATTTGATTCTACCTTCGCAACCTTGTGGCGTGAGCGGCCAGTTGCTGGCGGTTGCGCTCCTGATCGATCGGCGCCAGCGCAGGGGGCGCCTTGGCCACCTGTACCAGGCGGTGGCGCGGCCATAACGCGGTACTGGCCCCTTTCCATCCCCTGACAAGGTGAATGGTTCCTTTTGATTTTAGAGTGGCCGTTTTTGCTTAAACTACGGTCTGCTGCGTGCGGCAATCCGGTCTAGTATGGGGGATGACTAGTAGCCCCAACGACCATTTCGTCGTTACCTACCAGCAAGGTGAGCGCCCCGATCGCTGGAGCTGGGAGATACGCCGCAAGAGCAAACCGTTGGGTATTAAGATGACTGGAGACGGATACCAATCCGACTCGGCCGCGAGATTTGCGGGCAAACAGACGCTGGCGGATTTTCTGTCCGATTTATTGAAAGAAGAAAAACGGAAGTAAGGCCGCCTCAGTTGGCGCGTGGCAATAAGTACCGGATCGTCATCCCTGCACCATTGGTCTGGTCAAGAAGCAGCGTATCTCCCATCTTGAACTCTTCTTGCATTGCGTCACAGCAAGAACCGTGGCCGGAACCGTCCCTAGCAGTGGAGCGACAGAGTTCTCCCGAATTGATGAGAATATCTATGCGCCCCCGTGTTGCTGCGCGGCCCAACTGGGCGAGCAACTCTTGTCGGAAGTGATCGGTCGAAACCATCTGCGGCCTCCAATCCGTCTGCAGCCTCCAATGCGACTACGCGCCTAATGCGCGCCGATAGCGAGAAGTTAAATCGCTATGTCAAAACCGGGCACTTGGTTCCGGCTCGATCCGGCACCCTGCCGGGTTCCGCCCCTTGGTTTTGCTTTGCGGAATTGACTCGCTTTTTGGAGCGATAAGAGCTCACAGTTAAATCATCACCGCACCGTAACGGCCACCCATCGGTGACTGAGAGTGTTGCGCTCCCGCCTAGTATATGGGGCGGTGCTTATGGCCGGCTCGCGAAAACGACCTATTTGTCCCGGATGCCAGCGTGCAATGACGTTGGAGCTGCAACCCGGCGGAAAATCACCCCGCACCTATCAGTGTCTCGACTGTGATCGGCCTGACCCGCTTAAATCAGATGCGCTACGTTGGCTTTCTGGTGAACTAGGCCGGGACGAGTAAGGGCGCCTCAGTTGGCGGCCTCTTTCATTAGATGCCCCTGCATGACTCTAGGAAGGCCGCTGGTGAGCCCGGCTTCTGCTGGCCTCACGTTGGTTCAGCCGATCAGCGCTAGCGCACGGGCGGATTCGCGTGGCCGTTTATTCGATCTGCTCGGGAACCCCTCATATCGCCGTCGGTTAGATCGGTGTGTCGCGACGCCACAACACGACACACCCCCGACAGCCTCAGCAGCTCCCCAAGCGCTGGGGCCGTTTCTTTGGATGGCCTTTCTCGGCAGTCGTGCGCGCCGGGGGGAGGGGGCGGCTGGCTGGCTCCCGGCGCCACGTAGTCACCGGCAACTGAGCGGAAGGCTATAGGCCGCCCGTCGCCCATATTCTGGCGCCGGCCAAGACGAGCACCAGCGCAACGAAGACAACCGCCTCAATCTTTGACAGTGTCCAGGTAGTGGGCATTGTGGATAACTCCGATACCCCCCGCAAGAATAGCTTAGGCTCTTTAAGGGGTTATCTTAAGCGCTTATTTTAAGCATGCCTGTGAACAAATCAGAGCGCGGTCGCCGCTGACTGCCTAGGCGTCGAAATGACCGAGTACGTAATCAAGGAAATTGGACCGCATCAATGGCTCGTGTTTGCGGATCGGCAAAGCATCGCTTTGCGCGCCGACGAAAACGAGGCTGTGAAGGCGATGAACGAACATAGCGCCCGCAGCCGTCGACCGGGTAACCTTGTAGATTGTTGTCCAGCGCAAAACCCGCAGGCGTGAACCGGCGGCCTTCCTTAATATGATCAGGCGGCCCGCTGCGATTGCCCGGTTATCTTGGCCAGCGATGCAACGACAGTGCGGAAGGCCGTTTCGCGCCAAGCCGTTTCACCGAGCGTCGGCCTATCCGAGTAAGCCGCGCGTCATATTAATCGCGAAAGCAACCGGCACCCCAACGAGCAGACCGAAAACTCCGTAGCCGAGGCCGGCTAGGATCGCGCCCAACGTGCTCGAGCTGAGTAAAATTCCATACAGCGCGCCGCCACAGCAACATCCCAACGTGGTGACTAACAGCGTGTGGTCGTTGCGATCCTCGGCGCGAAGCCGCCGGAGTTCCTTTTTGCTGTGAACGTAGGGCCCCGACGGTTCGGTAGACCCGCAGTGCGGGCAGCTTACCGCACTAAAGGAAACCGGCCGCCGACAGTCACGGCAATCGATCAATTCTGGTCGCGCTTGGCTCATGGGCCAACCTATAGCGCGCTCAACTGCGGCGGGAAAGCCGCCGGTGGCTGACGCGAAGACACGGGGAACGAATCCGGTGATCGCAGCTTGAATCTCAAGTTGTTTGGAGTTGAGTCGTGACCTGGGAACGCCCGTTCGATCAGCCCGTCCCGTTGCCGGAGGGACCGCCGGCACGTACGCTCCGCGATGCCGCCAATTATATCAAGAAGCTCCCCGATTCGGAGCGCAACACGCCGGAATGTCGGTTGGCGATCCAGATGCTGATCGATGCTGCCGAAGATCTCGGACCAATGTTGTTCGCGAAAATGGGGATTCTGCGCGCCTTCCACGGACCAACGCAGCGCATGCCCTATCCGAAAGCCTCGAACATTGGTCGGCGGAAGTTGCGACGCAATAGATGATGGGGCAGAACAAAGACGATGCTTCCCGCGAAAATCCTTTAAGCAGCGTCATGCCGCGGCGCGATCTTCTTTGTCGACGCCCCGTGCCACGATCCGCAAGGAATCGTCTGGCAACGGCCGCTGCAACGTCTTGGCTTCATCCCACGGCGCTCTCATCCACACGTCCCGTTCCCCTTCAGTCGTAAGGATCACCGGCATTGCCTTGGGATGTATCGGCTCGACGATCGCGTTGGGCGCCGTCGTCAGAAAGCCGTAGACCAGGTGCGGGCCAGGTACGGGCTTGGACTTAGTGCCACGGTCGCCTTTGAACTCGGTCCAGATCCCTGCGAACGCAACCAGCGGCCGATCGTCGTTCACCGCGAACCAAACGACGTCCTTCTTCTTGGTCTCTGGGTTCGGCTCTGGCGCATATTCGGCGAAGCTGTTGAACGGTACCAGACACCGGTTTTCCGGCTTCAGCCAGCTCCGCCAGTGGGGGGACGACGTGTTCCGGATGTTGGTGACAGGCGGCCCGCCGAATTTCGGCGGTGGCGGCATGCCCACCGCATCAAGACCATTTCAACGCTCGGTGCCGGCATCGCGCACCACGGGAGCCGGATAGTCGGGGAACACCCCTGGCATTGGCGGAAGGTTGCCGACGTATTGGTTGACGACCCGAAACAGCGCGGCGATGGCCGTCTGGTTGGTCGTGATCGAGTAAAGATTGCACATCGGCTGACCGGTTGTTCCAGATTTGGGGTTTCGATAACATACCTCGTACCGGGCCGGGCCGGGCGTCGAAGCCGATGGTCAACTCCCTCGTCGTACGCAAGTCCACGAGTATTGCGAAGCGCGACAAGGCGCTGCGGGCGGCTCAATACGTCCGGATGTCTACACACGATCAGCGCTATTCGATTCAAAATCAGGCCGCAACGATCGCGGTCTATGCACAACAGAACAGCCTAACAATCGTTCGAACCTACGTCGACGAGGGCCGCAGCGGCCTTAGGATCAAAAACCGGGCCGGCCTAACGAAGCTAATAGAAGATGTCAGCTCTGGCCACGCGGATTTTGACCACATCCTGATCTACGACGTCAGCCGCTGGGGAAGGTTTCAGGACGTCGACGAGAGCGCATATTACGAATTTATCTGCAAGAAAAACGGCTTCAAGGTCGTGTATTGCGCGGAACAGTTCAGCAACGACGGAAGTCTGCTGTCCAACATTGCCAAGAATATCAAGCGTGCGATGGCCGGCGAATGGAGCCGGGAACTAGGGGTCAAGGTGCATGCCGGGCAGGCCCGGATCGCCAGTCTCGGCTATCGAGTAGGTGGACCGGTCGGCTTTGGGCTGCGGCGAGAATTAATCGATGAAACGCATAAGTCGAGAGGCCAACTATCGAAAGGGCAACACAAGGCGTTAAAGACGGACCGAGTCAAGCTCGTTCTCGGTTCGGATGAAGAGAGGGCCATCGTCGGCTGGATATTTCACGCATTCACGACCGATCGGCTGTCCTTCACTGAGATCGCCCGCCGGCTTAATCGGAACCGGGTGCCTTGCGGGGATAAAGGTCGATGGACCGATGGAAAGGTGCGGACGATTCTCGCAAACGAGAACTATGTCGGAAATCTCGTCTACAACAGGACGTCACGGCGGCTTGGACAAAAGCTGATCGCCAATCCGTCCAATCAGTGGGTTCGGCGCAATGGCGTTATCGAAGCCGTCGTCGATTCCAACTTGTTCGCGCGTGCGCAGAAGATGTTGACGGAACGGCGCCTGGAGCTTTCCGAAGACGAGATGCTGCGCCGGTTGCGACTGTTACTGCATCGCAAGGGCAGGCTTTGCAGAAGCCTCATCGATGACACTCCAGGGATGCCCTCGGTGTCGGCGCTGGTTATGCACTTCGGAACGCTAAGGGCCGCTTTCGAGCGGATCGGCTATGTCACGAAGCGCGACTGCAACTGGATCGACAGCCGGGACGCATGGGCCGAGGTGACCAGAAAGCACGCCGCCTATGTCGCGGAAGTGCTGGCATCGAAGGGCGCGGCGCATGCGCCGGACATCGCAGCGATCGACCACACTGTGAAAGCGAACGGGAAGCCAAAGATAACGTTTTTGGTGGCTCGCCAAGCGAAGAAGCGGAAGCCCGGCCACGCCGCGCAGTGGCGTGTCTACCGGCGGCACAAACTGGCGGCCGACGTACTGGCAGTACTGAGACTGGACGCCGCCAACTGCGAAATTGCCGACTGCGTGCTGGTCCCGTCCTCGCTGATGAAGAAGCGTTATCTTCGGTTTACTAGCGTTGTCGATTTTCCTGCGGTGCGGATCGAGACGGTGGCCGAGTTGGTTCAAACGCTGAAAATGCGTTTGATGAATCTGAAGGTGTACGAACGGCAGCTTTGACGCGATTTCCACGCGCGAACGCGTCTTCGTGATCGAATGAGATCATTCACCGCGCTCTTTTTTCGATTTCTGCGGCAACACCATCACGATGGGAATTTCGCGTTTAAGAATGCCCGCAGCGATAGTGGAGATATGGAGGGCAAACGTGTCCTCGATCTCTGCCGCTCGATATTCGTCAGCGGCGTAAACATAGAGAACAGCACCATCAAATTCGTCGAACTGGATGCCCCGGAAAAGACGATCAAAATTATCCGCCCCAACAATTAGAGCCATCCGAGCAGCTATTGCATGATCTTGGACGAGTGAGATTTTCGTCACTTACGGCTCGCCTCTTGCGGCTCCGGGCTCGGCCGCGCGTACAGCTGATTGAACACTTCCTTTGTGCGCACGCGAGACCGATTCCTATTGATGATCAAAAACACTGGCAACACTAATGCGCGCATAGGCTGTCCCCATCCCAGGCGTCTCCAAAGGTGGCATACAATTCTTGCTTGCATCAAGCAGGAGCGGAGAACAGAGACGGCTACCGTTCGCGCACCAGCTTCCGACGCCCCCAATGCGGATCTTTGCGGCCGGAATTGACGCGCCCAACGTGCCGATTCAATGCCCGCATGACGCCGATCAGGGCGAACATCGTCGGCCCGTCGTTTTCTGCCACCAGCAACAGCGCCTCCATCGCGGCCTGCCATTCCGGGGCATCGTGTTCCGCCTTGGGTAGTACATCGCAGCGTCTCTCAACGTCTCCAATTCCCGGCCGTTCGTCAGCGGGATTGGATCGTCAAAGCGTGCGGACCAGGGCATCAGGTGTTAAAGGCTTGCCGTTACTTGCGGGACCGCGTTTTGCGCAGACCCGGATTGGCATAATATGGATTGACCACGCACTCGCCGCCGCGGCCCGATGCCGACATGTTGCACTGCGGCAGCGACGTGTATCTGCATTCGTAATAGCCCCCGAATTTGTACACGTGCAGGCAAACCGGATAGGCCGGATCGTACGTCTGGGCCAGAGTCGGCATTGCCGTCAAAACCGTCGCGATTGTCAAAATTGCCAAAGCTAGAATGCGCATCAGGGTTTCCCTTTGCTTTCATAGCCGCTGCCACCCCTCGTCAGGCATCAGGCGAACAGCTCGGCGCCGGATTGCGTGAAACGCACATATGTTCCCGACTCGTGGAGCAACAGCCAACCGTTGGCGATCGCTGCTTTGAGGCCGGCGCTGTATTCGGCCGGGCTGCCACCGGCGGCGAGGAATGGCGCGTTGACGTGTTCGATGTAAAGCCGGCCATCCTGCACGGGCTCGATTGTGCTGGCGATCTCGATCAGCTTTCGCGCGGCATTGTCGGGGTCAGCATAGGGACGGTCTGCGATTAATTTGATCAAGCCATTTCCATGTGAGCCGCGTAGACATGCTGAGCGGAGCCAGCGATATCGATCGTTTCACCGCAGAAGCACTGTGACCGGCCATCGGTCGATTGCGTCGGCATCCTGCAGCCCTTGTCCCACATGGCATATTTCCAGGCGGTCCGCGCTCGCTCGCGGCGATGTTCTTCGAAATCGGCCTCCGAGCACTTCGGAAGGTACTCTTTCCAGGCAGCTTCGAAATCGACTCGGGCCTGTTCGAAGGTCTCTGCCGTGCCGTTGGTCTGGCGGCCGTGGTGCGAGGGCGGATAAAAGCCGCAGTCCCAACCCCATTGGTCGACATCAACTGGCACGCCGGCGCGGATCGCGATCGTTCCCACATGCACGTCGCCATAGTAGACGTGCCAGCAGTCCTGGCGTTCGGGATATCGGCGGCGGGTGAGAGCGGGCATGCCCCATGATCCCGCGGATTTGAGCGATCGTGAAGCCACTACGGCTTGGGGCCGTGGCGGCCCGTGCGCACATGATCAACTGATAACCCTATGCGATACTCGCCTGGAGCAATGCGATGCGATATCTTCTAGCCTTATGCCTTTTGGTCACTTTAAGTGCTTCCGCCAACGCCGCGCACCGCCATCACAGGGGCTATGGAAACAACGGCGACGCATCCGCGCACGGCGGATCGGTCGCCACACATCCGTAGGCTGCCCCAAGGCAATAGAGAGCCGCGCTGGGTACTCGCTCGCGACAAGCTTGGCGGCCGCGGCAGACTGCCGTTGATGCCGTCTGGCGGCCCCCCAAGAGCGGCCCGCGCCTGCGTGCCGGCCGCTCAACCGGGTGATGAATAGCGGCGGCGGGTGAGTGTGGGCATCTACCGAGCTCCTACGACAAGCCTAGATAGTCCGACAAATTGGAACGGCTATTTAAGACTTTCGGCCTATGAACGCCCTGCGCCATTCCTCAGCGGCGCATACCTTCCACGAAACCCCGCCGGGCCTGCCTCCGGCGGGGTTTTTCGTTGTGCTGCGGCCAAAGAAACGGCCCCAGCGGGGGCAAGCTGGGGCCGCAGACTTAAGAAGTGCCGATGGGGGACTAGGATCGGCACGGTTCTGATGTGGGTTCGCACCGGGCGGATTCCCATTAAATTCCGTGTGAGGCGCGCGTGAAGAGTGGCCTACTTTGAATCTGCGAGTGGCCTATTTCGGCCAGTACCAAGCCGGCCGTGAGGGCTTAGGAAAGCAAATTAGGTCCCCGGCGGCCGCGGCCCCTCAAACTGGATCCCGCATTTCTTGGCAATTGAGGCTTGCTCAACCGCGACCATCTGCCCCTTCATCTGGGCGAGCTCGGCCGCCGTTTGCTTATCGCCGCCGACGAAGAAGGCCGCCGGCCAGAAGATGACGATCGCAGCCGCCGTCGCCACGCCGTCATTGGTGCGCTGTTTGTCCTGCGCGCCCGACAGCGTCGCCGCCCTGGTCGAGATCGCCTGAGCTTCCATCGCCAGCTGCTGGCAGGTGTAGCTCTGATAGGCTACCGGCGAGACGTAAGCCGGTGAAATGTCCGCCGCGGATGACGCGCAGCCGCCCAACGCGGCGCATAGCGCCACGATTCCCAACGTTCTCATGATGGTTGCCCCCTAGACCCGAGTCCATCCAAGCGCAACTTGCGGTGGAGGGCAAGGGCGACCAACTGCTAACCTGATCTTGCCGCGCTGCACTTGGGGGGTGGCAGCACCCAAAGCAAACGGCCTCACCGCTGGGGACGTCTGAGGCCGTTGGGGGCATTGTCTCCTGGAGGTCTACAGAGACAGACCAACGATACAATGCCTTGCGCTTGCCCCCAAGCTACCCATTCGGGTGTGCAAGGCGGCGGATGGCGTTCATTAATACGTTCCCGTCAACGGTAGCACTCGTTGCAGAATGGCGCCAAGGCAGATGAGCACCACGAGCAATTTGAGCAGATTCGATAGTCGGCGGTCGTTGGCAAACTTGTCGATGGCCCAAAAGCAGATTGCGCCGATGACGACAATAATCAAAACGCCGATCAAAACCGAAATCATAACCATCCCCCGCCGTTGATTGCAGCCGCCACCACACTAGCGTAGGCGACCGATGCGCGAAAGCCGCTCCGAAGGGCTTCGCAATCGCAAAGAGAAACGGCTCCAGCCCGGGGGAAGCTGGAGCCGCAGTCTTGAGAAGTGCCGGTGGGGATGAGTCCGACACAATCTTGATATGGGCGAAGGGCGGACGATTCCCACCTATATTATGGTTCAGGAAGCAGCATCATTGGTATGTAACCGCCACCGCGCCGGGCTGCCCTCATTGGTCCGCGGCATGCCGCTACCGGATGCTGCGCTCGATATCTCGCAGCATGCTCCGCGCTCCGTCCGAGAGGATGCCATTGTTGTAATTGACGTCCCAAATACAAACGACGCCGAGAACGATCAGAAAAGCCAAAAGCATTCGCATGTCTACCCCCGTAGCGTCGTTTGAACAAAAGGGACCGTCGGAAGTTTCGCGCCGCCCGCGCGGCCGAGGATGCGCTCACGGTAGGCCGGCACTTCGGCAGCTCCGACACTGAAAAGGCACCGACGGTGCTCCTGCGCGGCGGCGCGGGCCACCCGTGAGAGTCTCAACTTATTTCGGCATCACCGGCGGATGATCTCAGGATCCTGATCGACATGGGCCTCGTGGAAATGCGGGGCGATGTCCCTGCAGTCACGCCCGGGCTGACCGGTATTATTTCCGTGGGCTTGCTTTTTATGTTGCACTTGCCAGTCTTGAGCTCAAGGACGCCGTTCGCCTTCGCTGGACGTTGTGCGCGGTCACATCCAGCCTACCTAACTACCGGCACTGGCGCCGCCGCCCATCCAACGTCGTGTACGTCCCGGATACCGGATCGAACGAGCGGAACTGCGTGCAGCCAGCGGGGCCGATAGTCGGTTTGCGCTGGTCAAGCTCGGCTCGCCTTGCAGGAACCGGAATTGCCCCAACCCGATCGGCAGGCTCAATAGGCGGGCTTTCGGTCGCGCGTGGGGCGCCGTCCAGTTGTTTTGCCGCGGCCGGATTTTCCAAGGTGGAAGTAGGGTTCTCGTCTTTACGAACCGGCTTCTCTTCCGGGGCCGCTGGTGTGGTCTCCGCAGCAGGGGGCTTTTCTTCAGCGCCAATGGATTCTTTGCTGGACGGTCCCACAATTTCGGCACGTGATATCTTGAGATTTTCCAGGGCTGTCGCGAGATTATCTAGACGTGCGCCAAGCCCGCTCAGCTGTTCCATCAATATCTTCCGCTCCGCCTGCTGGCCAGATAGAAGAGCGGCTATAGCCTGTTTTGTTTCGTCCTGTGGTGCGGGCGCCGGCTCGTGTTTTGACTGCAAGTTAGATAGAGACCAATAAGTTTTAGCCGGGTTGTTCGCCCAGAAGAAAGCCCCGACAAGGCCTCCGATAACAATAACCAAGAGCCACGGAAGCACACGGCGCGGTCGCGCCGCCTGTGGCAGATGGGTGGCAGCGATATTAGTGGCAATCGCCGCTTCGGGATCTCCCGCGCGAGCCACATGCTCGCTCTCGCCGCGCGTGCCCTTATCCGCGCCGTTTGTAGCTATCGTCTTTTCAACTTCCGAAGCGAGGGCGTTCAAGTGTTGGGCTGTCTTGGCGAAAACTTCCCGTTTTCCATCGCCGACAAGGGTACTTACTAAGAGACACTCGGCCGCGTCCGAGCGGATTTTATCCAAGTGGGCTTGAATGTCCTTCATGGAACCATCGTGTCCATAGAATTGGGCAGACACGGGAGCATGAACCGGAAGATTGCGGTTCATTTATGAAACCGTTGGCGAGCTGCAGCGCCTAAACTGGATCGCTGGAGTGCGAGGGTGTAAGAGCGCGTCGTGCAACTCGATGTCCTGATGCCCAGGATCATGAGAGGCTGGTCTGAACCCGACTCATGGTAGCATCCGCGAACATACTAGCGGGCTGCGAGAGGGGGGCTCCAGATGGCGACGAGCGCTCAACCCTACAATTTTAAGTGTCCAAACCTAAACTGCGGGGCTGAATACGTGGCCGTCCAGCGGTCGCAGGGGCCGCAGCGCGCGCCGCGCTGCATCGAATGCGCCACGCCGTTTCTGGCGAAAGAGAAGGGCCTGCATATTCATTACGAGGCCGCGTGGCCGGTTACGCCAAGTCTTCCGGAATTGTCCAGCGGCGCGGCCTGACGAGCCTTGGGCCGTTTGAGATGCGGGTCTAAGCAGCTGGGTCGTCGACCTATCGGACAGCACGTGCATCTGTTTCGCAGGGGATTGTCCATCGGCACAGTTGCCGAGCGGTGGCCCGAAGATGCTTCGGAAGATATCGCCCGCGAGATCGTGCATCGTTCGATCTCGCGGGGGACAAATTGCCGTCCTCGCTTGAAGGGGTTGTGGAACGACACCCTTGGCCCGGAACGCCAGCTCACGTTGCGGCTGGCTTAGCGGCTATTCGGCCTTTGCCGA
The DNA here is from genome assembly GCF_900129505.1 of Bradyrhizobium erythrophlei. NCBI lineage: Bacteria > Pseudomonadati > Pseudomonadota > Alphaproteobacteria > Hyphomicrobiales > Nitrobacteraceae > Bradyrhizobium > Bradyrhizobium erythrophlei. The sequence continues at coordinate 6,590,586 of NZ_LT670818.1, forward strand.
GACACTCAAGGCATTTGGCCGGATATATTTTGCGGCCCGGCTGGGTTGGCTGTTTGACCTTTTGAAAGCCTGAGCCATCACAGGCGGGGCAAATAGCTTCGGCCACACTCTCACGCGGTTTTTTCATTTGAGCGATGATAGCGCCTTGCTGCAACCGCGCAATGTGACTCCCTCCTTAACCTAACCGGTCAACGTTACCAGCGCGCCGAAGAGGGCATGTGTCGTCAAAAGAAGGGGCGGACCTGCGGTTCAATTTTGACTGTGCAGTTCCCCGCCGCTCTTGCTTTGGGAGGACCGCGCGCTGGATTTCTCGATGCTATCCGTGATTATAGGAGCCTTGATGGTGTTTAGCATCGGCATCCTCATCGCCCACGCAATGGACGCCTTCCGGTCTTAGTCACCGCCGACAATTATCAGCGTGGGATAGGTCGTTTCTTCGGCAAAGGAATATGGCCGGTGATGGTTGGCTTATCTGCAGAAGCCTGCGCATTCGGTTGTTGCTTTAGGATGGCCTGAGCGGCTTGCAGGAAATCGTCTGCTCTTTCCTCTGCTCTTGAGCGGTCAATGTTAGCCGGAATGCCCGTGCGCTACTCCGGCGATTTTTCCGGCAATTGGGCCGGCACAGTACCCAGCGGGGGCGCTGCGACAAAATAGGTGAAACATCCTGCCAAAGCGGCGGCGACTACGATGGCCGGAACAGCGAGGCGCCAAGCGATCATTTGTTGCAACTTTCAGCGCGGGCTGCCAGCCGCGCTTTCCGCGCCCAGGCACCACTGAAAGGGAGCGCCGAGGTTCGGCGCTACGCTTCCATGTATTTGTAGTATCACAAGTGCGTATGTTGCTGTCCCAAAGTGACGATTTGATTCGGGAAGTGAGACAGTGAAACAACATCCGGCTGGTTCGCCGGTGGCGCGAGCGTTCGCGGGGTACCGGGTCCGGAAGCGGTAGCGTTCCCCAACTATCCCCCACTAGTAGCTCCAAGGAGACAGGAAATGCACCGGCGGATGTCCCTTATTGGGAGAACAGCGGAAGACATTTGCGAAGCGCCGGGAGACCGGCAAGGAGTAGAGAGTGCAAGTCTCTTACGATGAGGGAGTAGCGATCCACATCGGCCCCGAGTCATGCGCAGTTGCCCGCGAGGGTTTCGGCGAAGCGTTGACAGGGGAGCGCATAGGCCAGCCATCGAGCCGCGAAAGATTCCTATTCTGGGTGCCGACACCGTGCAGATCGTGGAAGGCAATACGTCTGGGCGCGTCATCGCGAGCGCCAGGACGACCCGGCGTGGTCAGAGACCCTGGCATGTGCAGACGCTCCTTGCGCGGGAACCGGGAGATCTCGCGATCGACCGTTCGGCAACAGCCGCCGGTCCGCATCGGGAAGGTGAGGAGCCGTAGCCGATGATGCACGGTCGTGAGAAGTCAGACTCTGCCATAGTAGCTGTGAAGCCGACGAACAAAGCGGTCCCGACCGCAGCGGAGCCGGTGGAGCCAAGGGCGGGGGCCAAGGGGAACGCGCGCCGGCAAAGCACGCACCGGACACAGGGACGGGAGCGCGTGGCACAGGCGCTGGAGCGCGTACGGCAAGCCGCAAGGCAACGGAAGAAGGGGAAGCTCACTGCACTCCTCCACCACATCAGTATCGACTGCCTGCGGATAGCGTTCTTCGCGCTCAAACGCGATGCCGCCTCTGGGGTGGATGGACTGACGTGGCCGACCTACGAAGCAGACCTTGACCGAAACCTCACTGATCTGCATGAGCGGGTTCATCGGGGAGCATACCGGGCACTGCCATCACGCCGGACATACATACCGAAGGCTGATGGGAAACAGCGTCCGTTGGCGGTTGCGGCACTCGAGGACAAGATCGTCCAGAGAGCGACCGCAGCTGTGTTGAACGCCATCTACGAGGAAGACTTCCTCGGGTTCAGCTACGGGTTCCGACCCAAGCGAGGTCAGCACAATGCGCTGGATGCGCTGGTTGTCGGGATCACGAGCAGGCGAGTGAACTTCATTTTTGACGCAGATGTGGCCTCCTTTTTCGACTCAGTCAGCAAAGACTGGCTGGTGCGATTCGTGGAGCACCGCATCGGCGATCTGCGCATTATCCGCCTGATCCAGAAGTGGTTGAAGGCGGGTGTCCTAGAGAACGGGGTTGTCACGGTCAGTGAAAAGGGAACGGGGCAGGGATCGGTAATCTCACCGCTGCTCGCCAACGTCTACCTGCATTACGTGTTCGACCTCTGGGCCGAGCGCTGGCGACGGCACGAGGCCACGGGCGACATGATCCTCATGCGGTATGCTGATGACATTGTCGTCGGCTTCGAGCACGAGGGGGACGCCCGGCGCTTCTGGGACGATATGCGCAAGCGGTTCGAGGAGTTCTCGCTGTCGCTCAATCCGGACAAGACTCGCCTGATCGAGTTCGGCCGCTTTGCGGCGGAACGACGCGCTCATCGCGGGCTCGGAAAACCGGAGACCTTCAACTTTCTTGGCTTTACCTTCATCTGTGAACGCAACAGCCGTGGACAGTTCCTTGTCAAAAGAACAACACGGCGCGATCGCATGCAGGCAACGCTCAGGAGGATCAAGGAGGAATTGCGACGGCGCATGCACGAGCCTATCCCCGAGCAAGGGGCTTGGCTCAAGCAGGTGGTCAGAGGCTTCTTCGCTTATCATGCCGTGCCGACCAACGGCCCTGCACTGAGAGCATTCTACTATTATGTGAAGCGCATCTGGTTGCGCACGCTGCGGCGGCGTAGCCAGAAGGACCGCTTCTCGTGGCAGCGAATGCATGGGCTAGCCGCCGACTGGCTCCCCCAACCGCGCATCCTTCACCCATATCCCGATAGGCGTTTTGCCGTCATGCACCCAAGGTAGGAGCCGTGTGCGGGAATCCCGCCTGCACGGATTTGGGCGGGGGGCGGTCAGCAATGATCGTCCCTACCGCGCTTCAATTCGAGTTCTTCCGGTTTTGACGAGTCGCCCGAGGGACTTTCACCCTCGGGCGCTCCCAGAACCGGACGTGAACCTCTCGATTCATACGGCTCCCGATGTTCGGCCGTTGCCGTGGCATAGTGGCCAATGGGCAAAGAGTGCTGGATTCGCGCGGCGCAGCCGATCAAACCAGTCTCTCGCGCCCTTGGTCCAATGGACCATCCGCTTGTATTTGCGGCGAGCCCATCGAATGACATAGGCATCGATCCTTTGCAGAGTTGGACGCAACTGCGTCGGATAGAAGTGGCTGTAGTAGTTGATCCAACCCCGGATGCACGGATTGTACATCGTGGCCAGATCGCTGAGGGACTTGTCGCTGCGGTGATGAAGCGCCTAGTGCCGGATCTCCCGGCTGATGCGCGTCAATGCCTTTGGACTGGCAGCAGGCATGAAGCTGTGTGCGAAGATGCGCCTATCCGGCTTGACCCACATCGTCTTTCGGGCTCGGAACTGGTAGCCCAGAAAATCAAAGTGGATATCCGGATGGTCGCCGCGCCGGTTCACATCCTTGCAGTAGACGATCCTCGTCTTCTCCGGATGGAGAACCAGCTTGCAGGCCGCAAAGCAGTCGGCAATCGCACGCCAGAGGGCCCGTGCGTCTTCCTCGGTTCTGCAGTGACAGATCACGTCGTCCGCATAACGCTCGAAGGGGATGTGTGGAAATTCCCGCGCCATCCATTTGTCGAGCGCGTAGTGCTGGAACAGGTTCGACAGCAGCGGCGAGATCACCCCGCCCTGTGGCGTTCCCGCCTGTCGCGGTACGACGCTGCCATCTTCCATCTGCACGGACGCCTTCAGCCAGCGCTCGATGTAAAGCAGCACCCAAGCACAGTCCGTATGTTGGCGGACCGCCTTGAGCATCGTTAAACGTTTGCTGCTATTTCAGGTTTTGGAAGAAGTCGGGCTGAGCACGTGGAGCAATTGTTCGTTTCTTCAATCTCGACGAGCGAGACGGCTGAGGAGGTCGATGCCGGCAGCCAGATGAATCAGCGGGTGCGTGGAGGGGTGTCGATACCAGGGGCCAAGCCGGGGGCGACGTTCTCTGGCGAAGGTATTGCGGGCTCCCTTGAATAAGGAATCGTCTCTGCTTCAGGACGCGATATGGACGTGCTCTGCAGGCAATCCGGGCGCGGCGGGCGCCCGCCGCTGAACAGATCGGATATCGGCTCCACGAGATTTGCGCGGACGAGGTCGAACCAGGTTTGGCGATCACTGTCGGCAGGCTGCCGGATCGTCACCGTCGCCGTCATACCGGTGAGGAGAGGTACTTCCGGCGGCACCGTGTCGATGGCAATACGAACCGGCACGCGCTGCGCGAGGCGAACCCAAGTATAGATTGGATCGACATTGGGCAATCCCTGCGTGCCCGCAGTGGCGTTGGAGACGCTGATGCCGCGGGTAATGGTTTTCACATGTCCGAGGATCGGCCGCGTATATCCCATCAACTGGGCCTCGGCGCGATCGCCGACGCATACACGGGCCATTCTTGTCTCTTCGAAATAGCCGTCGATCCAGAAGCTGTTGGAATCGATCACGGAAATATTGCTGACGCCAGCGACCGCATAATCTCCAACGCGCAACAGGAGGTTGGTGACATAGCCATCCACAGGACTGACGACACTGGTCCGCTTCAGGTTCACCTCTGCCTGGGCAAGCTGGTGTACCGCCGACTGATACGCGGCTTTCGCCTGCGCTGCGTTGCCGGCGTAAATCTGCTGCTGCTCGGGCGTCGTAGCGAGGTCGGACAAATGCTGACGCCGTTCCGATTCGGCTTGCTTGATTTCGACATCTGCGGCCTGCCGTTCAACCAGCGACTTGTTCACGCCAACGGTCACTTCGAAGTCGAATGGATCGATGACATAGAGAACGTCGCCCTTGTGGACGAATTGATTGTCCGCCACGCGAAGCTCGACAATCTTGCCCGAAATTTGCGGCGCGACGTTTGCAACTTGAGCGCGGACGGTGCCGTTCCGCGTCCAGGGTGCGGTGACATAGTGCTGCCATGTCAGAAGCGAGATCAGGATGGCGACCAGCGCGATGGCGAGCGTCAAAAGGCGGTTTCCGACCGCAAGGCCGAGACGGCCGGCGGCGGCGCGCCATGCCCTCGTTGAGGGCGTCGGTCCAGAGGGGGCCTCGCCAACTTCCGCCGGGTTGCCGTCCCGTGCCGCGGGCCCGGACGGGATGGAGCGTTGGGTGACATCGTCGATGTCGGTCCGCGCTTCAGCACGCCGTTCACGGTGAAGAAGGACTTGGTCTTGAGGTCCGGCGGCGTCCACGATTCCTCGCTAGAACAGTAGTGTGAGCAGCCCGAAGATCGAGATGTAGAGGCTGAGCTGGGCGACGGCTGGATTGCTGAAAAACCTAGAAAATCCCACAAGATGCAACAAAGGGCGCAGCAGCAGGAAGATCAGCAGCGCCGTTGCCGCATAAGAGACGATGGGCGCGACCAGGACGCCATCAATGACAAGCTCCCGATAGGTGTTTGTCATGGCTGCTCACTATTGGCGGATCGGGGCGCGGACTGGGCAGGCGCAAAGGCGACACTTGCCAGAGCGAGCGCGGCGCAAGCCGAATCGGCGGTCAGGCCGTGTTGTGCAGCGGCCTTGCGCAGCGCTTCGGCGGCCCTCAAAATCACGCTTCTATCCCGCTGGGCGAGCGCCCTTCGTGCGGTATACGCCGCACCTGCCAGCGGACCAGTCGCCAGCCGGTCCAGCTCGGCATAGCCTTGTCGAAGCGACGCTGCTCGGTCGAAGCAGTCCATGGCTTCGTCAACGACCTGACTGTACGATAGAGACGCGCCACTTGCCGTCACGATCTGCTCAATCCGTGTGGCATCGTGAAACGCAGCCTCTTCCGGCGTGGCATGCGGATGTGGCTGAGCATCGAGATTACTGAGGTCGCGGCGCGTTTCATCCAGCAGTAGCTGAAGCCGGCGATCGTTCGACAGAGGCGGGATCAGCAGGTGAGCTGCAAATGCTAGAATTGCCGCAAGACAAGCAAGGAAAGATGTGACCAGATAGACCCGTGGGTCGTAGTTCTGCGGGTTAGCCGCGTCAAAGACGGTCAAGGTGAAGATGAGGATGAGCCGGCCAAGCCATGAACGGCTTGGCACCGTCATCAGGAGTGCCGAGCCGATGACGACCGGCGCGAGGCCGATTGCCAGCAGCGGAAACCCCGACACTCCGTTGAAAACAAAATATTTCAGGACACCAGCCAGCAGGCAGGCGATCGGCATGGCGGCGATCGCCACCGCCGTGAGCATGCGTGCGTCAGGTGCTATGGAGCTCAAGGCGATGATGAAAGCCGCGAAATAAAGAGATATCTCGGTTGCCGGCCAGCCCGCCATCACAAACAGGATCGCGATCAACGTGAAATGGATCGCAGCCCTGACGCCACTTTCCGCTGCGATGCGACGCGAACGATGCAAAGGCGCACGCCATTGGCGGAGAGGGTACGTTCCGGCCCGCAGAGCATCGAGGCTGCCAAGCACGTCTGCATTCTTTCCGATGAGCTCTTTCCGGAGCCACGAACGGCAAATCGTCATCAGCCCGGATGAGCCGTCCGGATCGCGCGCGGGTGCGGCGGCGACGCGTAACGCCGCCAGTGCGCGGGCCAGGAACAATTCGGTGACGAGGCCTACTATCGCGGTGCGCGCCGCCGCGCTTCTTGCGTTTCCACTGCTCGATTCCGTGGCAAGACTCGCTATCTCCGAACGCACGGCCGCGATATCGCGCAACAGACCCACTGCCGCGCGTGCGGACGTCGCCTCGCCGCGAACAACGCCCTCGACATAGCTCATGACCTGACGATGCAGTTCTTCGAGGCGGGCGGATAGTACCGGATAGTAGTCGGGGACGGCCAGGACATCGTTAACCAACGCGACCACGACAACGCCAACGGCGATGGCGGCCCCCCGTGCCATGGCGGTCTGGAACACCAGCTGGGGACTATCGATTTGCTGGATGGCGACCAACGCCACAGTGACGGAGCAGAGCGCCGCCGCAAAGGCGCGGTTCCCATCCAGCATGCGCGCCGCGTACACGCAGAGCCCGATCCAGACGCCGAATACTGCCAGCAGGAGGCCACTGGTTTGGGAGAAGAAGCCAGCGATGACGATTGATGCTGCGACACCAAGGATAGTTGCGAGCAGCAGGAAACCGGCCTTTTCCATGCCTTGAGCCCGCGTGGGCATCGCCACGATCGCTATCGCGACCGCGGCCGACGATGGCGCGTCAAGCTCGAGCCAGAAGCCCGCATAGAGCGCCATGATGACAGCGAGCCAAATTCGGAGCGCTAATGCCCAGGAACTCGCCGGTAGTCCCGCGAAGCGAGCAAACAACCCGTGGCTATCGGCTCTCACCATCTTCTTAGTTTGAGTAGCGGGCAACATCGCCGCACCGATGGCGCCCGTGCTCTTGATGATCGTCCGCCGCGGTAGATCGGTCATGCGTCATTTCCCTGACTGTTTCCGATGCTGCAGGTTCCGATGGCAACTGGCTGCGCTGACTCGGCCGGGGCAATGGAGGCTTTGCTGGCCGTCATCGTCTGAAGTTTGGCGTAAGGGCGCGCCTCAAGGAAGGCGCGGGCGCTGTCGGCCATGATCAGCAGGCCGCCGGCCAGCAACATGACGTCCTTCAGCACGAGCCGCCCGCCGCCTGACAGATAAGGGAAGCCGTGCTGCGCATCGCCAAGCGCAGAGACCCACGCGTCCGGCGTCGTGATCAGGAAAGACAACGTCACGAACGGCGTGAGGAACGAGAGCGTCGCGCCCAGAATGCCCCATCGGCGCGAGAACACGCCCAGCAAGGTCAGCAGGCCAATCGTTATCTCCAATGTTCCGAGCCCATCGGAAAAGCCATAGGTATTATTCGAGGTCTGCCAGGCCCGCTCGGCCGGCTTCAACTCGCCCTCGCGGGTGAGGTGCGCCTTGTATTCGGCCGGATGCTCGTAGAAAAACGACATAAACGGGCTGTTAGCGACGAAGGGCGTGATGCTGTCGGCTTCATAGGGCGCGAATTTGAGCGCGCCGATCCACAGGAAGACGATCGCGATGGCGACGCGCATCAGCGGGATACCGACCCGATCGGAATGAGCGATCCAGGAAAGCGGCAGACGAAGATAACCGATCATGAGTTCTCCTCAGGCGTTGGGATTGATTTCGGCGGCGGCATCGAATGCGTCGGGGCCGCTGCAGTATGCACCGTGATGCAGCCGTCGCGGTGCAGCCGTGAACGGGATAACCCAGGGCCAGCAAGGGCGCCGCGGATGAATGTTTTCTTCATCGCGTATTTGTGATCGTTGTGCTTCTGAACTGCCAGGCACGCGCATTACATTCTCCTCATTCATTCGATGCTTTGAGAAATCGGTGCGAACGGGGAATTGGCGATGCTTTCGCGGCGCAAAACCTATGCCGGCCGGATCAAACATCCAGACGACGCGACTGAGCCGGCTACTCTCGACCCGCTCAGTGCGATTGCTCCCCTGTTCCGGGCGCGCCCGGAAATTCAGGATGTGTGCCGATTTGCCTTGCAATGGGAGGTCGTGCACGAAGCGGAGCCGGCGGGCTTTGCTCAATTTCACATCGTGACCAATGGAAATTGCCTGCTGGAGCGGTATTCCGGGGAAACGTTCAAGCTGGAAGCCGGCAGCATCCTACTGCTCCCGCAGGGCGACTCCCACGTCGTGCGATCGGCGAGCCGTGGCGGAAGCACCGGAGCGCCGATCAGAACCGAATACAACAACGCGATCAGGATCAAGACCAACACCCGCGGCGCGAGCGACACCGAGCTGATCTGCGGCCGGCTGCGGTTGGATGGGGCCATGTATAGCCTCGTCACTGCCGCATTGCCAAAGGCGATCGTGCTCAGCATCGGCAGGGGGGAGCTGTTCGACCGGATGCGGATGCTGGTGCAGGCGATCGATGAGGAACTGCAGGCCGCGCGTCCGGGCGCAGCGACGATTGCCACCGAGCTCGCCACCGCTCTCTTCGTGATGATGCTTCGCCTGCATTTCGAACAGTCCGCGTCGTCGAGCGGCATATTACGGCTGCTCGCATCGTCGTCTTCGGCCAGAGCCGTCACCGCCATGTTGAGAGCTCCCGCGCATCCCTGGACGCTGGACGAGCTTGCGGCCGAAGCGCATGTTTCGCGCGCGACCCTGGTTCGGATCTTCCGCAGGGAGGGGGATATTCCGCCGCTCGGCTTGCTGAGCCAGTTGCGGCTTGGTCTGGCACGCCATCGCCTCGGCTCGACAACTGAAACCCTGGCGCAGGTGGCGGCAGCCGTCGGCTACGACAACGAGAGCGCATTCGCGCGCGCGTTTCGGAAACGTTACGGGATTTCGCCCGGTGGACTGCGCGCCCGTCATGAGGGGCGATCTCGCGAAGAAAACTCACCCGATTCCATAATCGGCGGCGTGACGCTCGGCTTGTCGTCGGCTGCGCGTGCGCAGCAGGCTGACATCGAAGCGTCATAGCTGCTGCAACTGCGGCCGCACGCACAGCAGCGGTGCCGGACCGCTCAAAGTATCGACCGACCGCACAGGGATCACGCTACCCGCTCCACATTGATCCGCTGAGCCGCTCGAATGAGCCGTTCGGACATGGGACGCCTCCTATAACGAGGCCATCTGCGAGGCATAGACGTCGGGTCAAAGGAATATCTGAAGATCAATCCGAATGGTCGGATTCCGACCCTGGTTGATGATGATCTCGATGTCAGCCGCCCAAACCAAAGGAGAGAAGTCATGGATTCCATTTCACGCCGCCAGATGCTGGCAGTGACCGCTGCCGGAGGCCTCCTGGCGACAACCACAATTGTGAATGCGCAAACCGGGCCGTTCCAGTCCAAGCTGGGGGACGGGGGAGTTGCGCGAGCAGCGACGGAGCTGCCTCCCGGTGAGAAAGTCGCCTACCACAATCCCAAAGACGTGGCAGACATGCCCGACTTTCACTTCTCGCTCGATGCCAGTCGCCCGAAGGTAACGTCGGGCGGCTGGGCGAAGGAAGCTACCGTCCACCAGTTCCCCATCAGCAAGGGGATGGCGGGCGTCCACATGTTCCTCGATCCGGGCGCCGCACGCGAGCTGCACTGGCACGCCATCGCAGCCGAATGGGCCTATGTCATCGATGGCCGCTGCCAGACGGTGGTTCTCGACCCGTCAGGGGCGAGCGAAATCAACAACTACGGGCCGGGCGATCTATGGTTCTTCCCCAAGGGCCACGGTCACGCGATCCAGACCATCGGCGACAAGCCCTGCCACTTCGTCCTCTCCTTCGACAACGGCGGCTTTTCCGAGCACAGCACCTTCTCGATCACGGACTGGATCGACGTGACGCCCAAGGACATGCTGGCGCTCAACTTCGGCGTGCCGAAGGACGTCTTCGACGCCTTCCCGAAGGGCGAGGTCTACATCCAGGCGGGCCCGGTGCTGCCGGCGTCGGAAGCCCTCGACGCACCCTGGCCCAAGGAGTCGACGCACAAATTCAGCCTGCTGCACGACAACCGGGCCGTGCGCGACTTCGAGGGCGGCACGTTCCGCCTCGCGACGGTCGACGAGTGGCCCATCTCCAAGAGCATGTCAGGCGGCGTGATGACCATCAAGCCGGGCGCCATGCGAAACCTGCATTGGAACGTGAACGCGAACGAGTGGCACTACTATCTGCGCGGCAAGGGGCAAGTGGCGCTCTTCGGCTCGGGTGGGCGCGGAAAGGTGGCCGAGTTCAAGCCGGGCGACGTCGCCTATATTCCGCAAGGCTTCGGGCACGCGATCAAGAACGTCGGCGATGAAGATCTTGAGATCGTGCAGACTTGGGACAACGGCAAGTTCGAAGAGACCGACCTCGACAAGTGGGTGAAGTCCAGCCCGCGTTACCTGTTGGCCAACAACTTTGCCGAGGTACCCGAAACAACGATTACCAGGCTTAAGCTGGCATAAGTGGCGCCGGCATGCTGTCCTGAAATGGTGGGGCCGGCGCGTAGCCGGCCTCGGATTGGCAGCCCGAACAGCCGTTTGCAGTCTCAATTGAAATCACCGATCTGATTCGGTACAAGAGACAGTGAGGCAACGGTCCCTCCAAAAGGGCAGGGTGCTATTCGATTTCTTTTACCGGACTTCGCAAAAAGGTGGGCCTGGGTCTCGTGGACCGTAGTTTTGGACTGTAGCTTTTCAGAAACCGATCAAAAAAAACAAATACAATCAATTCAGTGTGGAGGAGATGATCTCCGCCAAGCACCCGTCGCGGGACTATTGCGGTCGCTTGAGGACCAAGGCTCTTCTTGCGGGCCGATGCGCGAATTGGCGGCGGCAGCAGTACAAGCGATACGGGTCAGCAAGCCGCGCTGGAAACCAGTGCAGCTGTCGCAACATCGTCCCGACGCAACGCCTTCCTGAGAAACAGACGGTAGCCAGCCGTTAACTTTCTAGGCAGACAGCCGTCGCTGTATCGCAACAGCGACGGCTTTTTGCCACCGAGTCGCCACCAGTTTGTCTGACGAATCACGTTCGTTTGATCAGTTTCTTTTGGAGGAGATACTGAAGTGGCGACAGGTATTGTGAAGTGGTTCAACGCGACCAAGGGCTATGGATTTATTCAACCCGATAACGGCGGCAAGGATGTCTTCGTGCACATTTCGGCCGTGGAAAGAGCCGGCCTGAGCAGCCTTAACGAGGGTGCCAAGGTGAGCTTCGAAGAAACGGAAAACCGGGGCAAAACGTCCGCGGAAAATCTAAGAGTCGGCTAAAGGCGCTGATGTGCATTGAGCCTGCCGGTTCGCGCCGGCGGGTTTTAAACGTCCCAGCAATGAAACATCCGTTTTTCGCCGGTTTCTTTGGCCGATCCTGCCTCATTGCGCCGCTAAAAGCGGCACCATGAGAATCTTGATCGTCGTTTTTGTTTTGGCGTTGATCTCGATCGCCTTCGAAGTCTATTCGGATGCGGCAATGACGAGCGCGGAAATCTCTCGCGCGGCTCCCGATCCTGCCACTACGGCCATCGTCCACGGGCTCAAACGAGGTTGAGCTCATGGGTTCGCGAGCGGCCTAAAACAGCCCCACGGAAGGCGGGGCGAGTCCGCCAGCGGGAAGGCGCCGATCGGCCGGCCCCATGGCGGCCCGCAAAAGCCGGACTCGCCAGCGACTCTCTCAAGCCCGGCGAACAGCCTTCGCAAGTTCTGGTAGTGCGTCAGGTTGATTGTGGCAGACTTATACCAGCCTTCAGAAGGGCTGACCGATGATGGCCCAGTCGCGGGCCGCGATCGAGGTGATGCGCCCGGTTTCGGCGAGAAGTTTTCGCCAGGCGTCTTGGCAGGCGTCGAGGATATCGGTGTAGGACGCGAACACACGGTTGGCGAGATAGGTCCTGTCGCAGATACTGCCAGATGTTCTCGGCTGCGTTGAGCTCCGGACAGGCGGGTGGCAGCGGCACGAGGGTGACATTGGCAGGTGGCTTTAGTTTGCGCGTCGTGTGCCATCCGGCCTTGTCGAGGATCAGCAGCGCATGCGCGCCGGGCGCGACGGCCTTGCCGATGGCGTCGAGATGCGCCTGCATGGCCTCGGTGTCGGCTTGCGGCATGATGAGGGCGACGCCGGTGTCGCGGCTCGCACAGACGGCGCCGAACACATAGGCGTTCTCGTAGCGCTGATCCTTGGGCTGCCGCGGCCGTGATCCCTTCTTGGCCCATTGGTAGACGAGGCTGTTCTTCTGGCCGACCCGCATCTCGTCCTGGAACCAGACCTCAATCGGCGTTTCCGGGGCGAGTTTGGTCACGATCGCCGCGACCTGCGTAGGAAAGTTTTTTTAAATGCCGCGATCGTCTCCGGATCCTGCACGGGATGGCGCGGCCGGGCGCTGATGTGCGAGAAGCCGAGCTTCTTGAGCGCGCGCCCCAGGCTCACCTCCGACAGATCGACACCGAAACGCTGTCCGAGAACACGCTTCAGGTCGACGCAGCGCCAGCGTACGACCCCATCCTTCTCCGGGTCGGGGCCGGTCTCGACGAGCTGCTTCAATGCATCTTTCTGCTCGTCGGAGAGCTTCGACGGCCGCCCGGTCGGCTTGATGTCGATCAGACCGTCAGGCCCGTACTGGTTGAAGCGGTGCGCCCAGTCCCGCAGCGTCTGCCGGTCCATGCCGCCGATCCGGGCCGCCTCGGTGCGGTTCATCCCGTCGCAAATCGCCGCCAGCGCCAGCAGCCGTCGCGCCTGCGCGGCATCCTTCACCTTCGCCGCGAGCCGACGCAGCTCATCCGCCTCGAAATCCTCCCGTAGACCGACCGCCGCGCCCATCGCCGACCTCCCGAATCAATCCAGTCGGTCATAAATGAATCACGCCGGCGCCAGCTTTTCAAAAAAGAGTCAGACCTTCCGAAGGCTGGTATTACTGACTGGAAAACGTGCGAGCCAGGCGCATATTGGGGCATGGATCAAATTCTGCCCCCAGAGCTAAATGATTTGGAATTTGAGGCCCTGCGGCAGCTGGCGGCGCATCCGACCACCCATCACATTCCGTCCTGCATTCAATCCCGACTCAAGGATATCGGCTACGCGAACGAAGTCTTAGGTGGCATCGTCCTGACTAAGGACGGCCTACAGCGGATTTCGGAAGGCAAATGAACAAGTACCCCCCAATCCCACACGCACCAGCGGCCTTCTTTGAAATCGTGCAAGTATACTCAAACCTTGGACGTTAGCGCGAGGTTCATTGACCGGCCCCCGCGGCGTGCACAGGCGTTATCCCGATCTCAACCCTTGCAGCCAAACCCCTGACGTTGAATAATGGCTGAACAACAATCGAGGAGCGAGCTATGCGCTTACTGCCTTTCGGAGCCGCAGCACTACTAGCCATTTCGCCGGCGATGGCGTTCGACTGCTCTCCCCTGAAACCGCAACCGGCCAAAGATACCGCCCAGACTTTCACAGGGAAGTTAGACGCGTCCGTAGACGGCCTTTTCGCGAAGCTCGCGTCAGTTGGCACGAAGGTGGAAGGTACTTACAGCGAGATAGAGAAGAATGTACTCATGCAATTTCCCGGTGCGAACAAGCTTTACATGTGGGAGCGCGTGTTATTCCTGCAGTGTGGGCTGCTAAACGAAGCCAAGGACATGTCGAGCAAAGAGAAGCTACAGCAAGTGGGCGAACTTTATCAGAAATTCGACAGCCCGCCTCCCGCAAGCCAATCGCTGACGAACACAGGGAACAATAGCCAAATTAACCAGGGCATTGGTAATTCAATTACCACCACGAAATGATCAATCGATGCCCATGCACATCACCAACCGCCGCCTTCGCGTTATCTGGCGGATGCTTGCACTGGTAGGTTTTTCGGTCTGCGCGTGCGCGATAACGGCGCTGTGTCAGACGATAAACAACACTGGGTTCTGCAATATCATAAATCAAGGAAGCAACAACAAGGGTATCTACATACAGTATTGCAATGCATCTGGCGTGCCAAAAGTTGATTTGCTTGATCCTCCTCTCCTCTGGCTTGGTATGGATATTCCCACGCTCATGTCTTTTGTGGGAGCGAGAAACCCGACGGTGCTCAAAGATGGAGGTCTCACAACAATCGTAGCTAACGGAACGCTATTTGGTCTTTCAGGAAATACCAAGTACGGGTTTGATGCACAGGGCAAGCTGGCGTCGATGTCCGTTGAAAACCAATGCACTGAGACCCGCGACGACTATCTCCTCAAGACGCAACCACCGGATCTGCATCCAAGTTGGCTGGAGTGGAGAAATAGCCCGGACTACCGTCTTTCATACGAGAAGACGACGCAATGCTCTCAGATTTTCGAAGTCTCCAAGACCCTAGTGAAATTGTTTGGCTCCCCTGCAGAGGACAAAACGATTTCCCACGTCGGTCGCGTGCCCTCGACAAGTGAAATTTGCGCGGGAATTACGAGTGCGCCTCAGCAGCCTTGCAGCAACACGGGGGCGCTTCGCTCAACCTACATACAAAACTTCATAGGCCCCGATCGTCTCACAGGGATAGGTGTCGTGACGCGTGAGCTAATGATGCACGGTGAAGTGCAAAAAGGAAGTTACTATCCGCGTGTTTGGCGGCGGGAAATCGTTGGTGTCGTATCAGTCTGGGGGCCCGCGGGGCGACCCGAGCCGACCCCAAGTGTATACGGCGCTTTTCGCTTTTATCTTGGTGCAGAGCTTCCCTGATCTTGGAATCCGGCCAGGTTCGTGCCATTCGGCTATCGTGAGCAAGGGCGACGGCTGCGGCAAACCCAAGAAATACGGCGTCTTTACAAGGGTCTTCGATTTCGACAAATGGATCGAGACGCACGCCAAATGAACGGGCTAAGACGTACCCAACTGCCGAATCGATCTGGAAGCTCGAGGTCGCGCTGAAATGCCGGTCGTGCCGCAAAGGCCGCTTCGCGCCGCCGGAGCGCGGCAACGATACCGCCGCGCCGCCGAGGTCGTGATCAGATCACGGTGGATGTCGCGGTGAGAGCTATTTTTGTCCCGATCAAAGACGCTCTTTTCGCGGTTCCGTGAGATGGACTTAATTCCATCCCATAGAGTAAATTCAACACTGTTTGGCTGAGGGGGTGCATAAAGTTGTGCCCGCGAAAAACGGGGTTTAGCCGCCTGGAGCGCGGGCTTGAAAACCCTTCGGTTGCAGTCCTTGAAAAGCTCGCAAGAGCGCTGAAGGCATCCATTCCGGATCTGTTCGTCGCGCCCGCAAAGGGGAAGCGCCACCGCGGCCGCTCAAAGCTGGCCGTCGCCCGAGGAAGTGACCGCAGCGTCAACTCCTGCCTCAGCGCCTAGGGAGAAACGCAGGCGCCGATGACTTCCGATCTTCCCCCATAAGCAGACCTTTTCAGATCCGATGGGCATGTCTCAAATGTGCCAAAGCACGAAATCGCTGCGCGATAGCCCGCTGCGCGGGTAGCCCAACCGCGAGTGCGGTAACCGGAGGCAAGATCGTCAAAACACGTTGAGGCGGTGCGGCCTGTCTGCGAGCATGGTGGTCGCGGATAGAACGGTCCGCAATTCCGCGCCCGAGATGCGGAAGGCTACTTCTGCATCGTCAAGAATTTGAATGACGGACACCGTGCAATCGGAAAAGCGGAGATCATCTTGACGAGTATATTTATTTTTACTTGCGGCCGGGGCAGCGCGACTGGATTGCTGGCTATGAACGAACCGCGTCGCAGCTTAGACGACGAACCATTGCGCAAGGGCGAGGAGCGTTGGCGCCGCTTGGTCGAGGCGTTGCCGCAACTTGTCTGGTCTGCTACGCCGGACGGCGCGTGCGACTATTTTAGCGCGCAATGGACGCAGTACACCGGGGTCGCCGAGAGTGAGTTGCTCGGTTGGCGCTGGATGGACGTTCTCCATCCCGATGATCGGCATAGTACGCGGCGAGTTTGGACGGATTCGGTCGCGGAGCGACACGCCTATGATGTGGAATACCGCGTTCGGCGGCGCGACGGAGTTTACCGCTGGTTCAAGACGCGCGGCGTGCCGATCCGTGACAGCAAGGGTGGCATTGTCAATTGGTTCGGGTCCTGCACGGATATCACCGACGCAAAGCACACCGAGGAAGCGCTATGCCATGCCAGGCTTGAGCTCGAAAAAAAGGTGGCCGAACGGACCACCGAATTACGCCGGAACGAAATCTATTTAGCTGAAGCGCAGAGGCTGACCCGAACGGGCAGTTGGGCATTGAATGTCGCTTCGAGAGAATTCGTCTATCTATCGGATCAATATTATCAGATTTACGGCCTCGATCCGGATAAGGGGATGCCGTCACTCCAAGCAATTCGCCAGCGCCTCCATCCCGAGGATCGGGCTCACGCGGATGCAATTCGTGAGAAAGCACTCTCTGAAGGAAAATCTTACGAACTGGACTACCGAATTGTTCGTCCGGATGGCATCGTCAAGTTTATTCACTCGGTGGCGCGCCCAGTCTTTAATGCATCCTCCAACAGTCCTGTTGAATATGTCGGCACTGTGATGGATGTTACGAAGCGCAAGCAGGCCGAGGAGGCGCTTCGAGAGAGCGAACAGCGATTCCGCGATTTTACCGAGTCGGCTTCCGATTGGTACTGGGAGACCGGGCCGGACCACCGTTTCATCAGTGTATCCGACCAGCTCAACCCCCTTGGGATGCCGACCCGCCGGATAGGCACGAAGCGAGGGGATTTGGCTAGCGATCTCGAGGAGGAGCCAGAAAAGTGGCGCCGTCACATGGCTGATCTCGATGCGCACAAGCCATTTCGCGATTTCAGGTACAAAGCCACCAACTGGGACGGTTCCGAAGTCTACATCGCGACGAGCGGCAAGCCGCTATTTGATCCGCAAGGACGTTTTCTCGGTTACCGGGGCGTGGGCAGCGACTTAACCGCGGCGGTGCGCGCGGGGCAGCTAGAGGAAGCTCTGCAGGAGGCGAAGGTTGTAGGCGACAATATCGCGCATGACCTGCGCACGCCGCTCACCCGCGTGCGGATACGTCTCGAACGCGGCCGCGAGCACGCCTCAACGCTAGAGGAATCCCGCGCTGTTGCCGATCAGGCGATCGCTGGTCTCGACCAATTGTTGACCACGATCACGGCGCTGTTGCGCATTACGGAAATCGAGCATAGCCGACGGCGCGAAAGGTTTGGCGAGGTCCAACTCGCCCCTCTGATTCGCGATGTGGGCGATCTCTACGGTCCGATCGCCGAGGACAAGGGTGTCACCCTTTGGGCCGAAGCTCCCGATGGGGCGACGGTGCAGGGCGACCGCGATCTTCTGTTCGAGGCCGTTGTCAATCTGGTCGACAACGCAGTGAAGTTCACCCCCGAAGGCGGACGCGTGGAGCTCGTACTGCTTTGCAAGGAAGGCGAGACCGTCATCCGGGTGATTGACACCGGCCCCGGCATCCCCGAGATCGAACGAGAAGCGGTGACCCAGCGCTTTTATCGCTCAGACAAAAGTCGAAACACCAAAGGCCTGGGTCTGGGGCTGAGCATGGTCGCCGCGATCATCAAATTGCATGACTTCCGTTTTAGGATTTCGGCCGGCCCGGGTTGCACTGCGGAAATTGCCCGCCCAAACTTGGACTGAACGCTCGTGCGAGAGCGCAAGGTCCAATTCGATCATTTGCGCGTCGCATCGGGAGGATCGCTCCCACGACATCTGGCAATCGGTGCTGGCCGACGCACTTACGCCGCGCGCGTTTGCGACTTGGGTCGCTACCCGATACCAAACCGACACCTCGCGAATTCGCGAAGGCGCACGGTCCTCCACTCATCGTACTCCCAGGGCAGCCACGAGTCGCGTCCCGGCGTGCGGGGGGCAGTCTTTTCCCGATAGCCGACGGAGACGACATTCTCCTAGTAGTACCGCACAGTGATTATGATTCATTGGGCGAGGGCGTTTTAGAGCCTTCCGAGGGATAGGCACGGCCCATTTTGGCGCGGGCTTTCTCGGTTGTGAACATCCATTTGATGCGGGCGCGTGAAGCGTTGCGCTGCCGCTCCCAGGCGGCGATCTCGGATACGAGTTGTTGCCGGTTGTCGATGCGTCTGTCCAGACACTGACTGCGCAGCACGCCAATCTCGATCTCCACCATATTCAGCCAGCTGGCGTGCTTGGGGACGTAGTGGAACTCCAGCCGGCGCAAGATGCGTCGCGCCTCGGCCGGCGGGAAGGCTTGGTAAAGCGCGCCGACTGAGTGGGTCGATAGATTGTCCAACACGACCCGGATGCGCTCTGCCTTTGGGAAGTGAACATTGGCGAGTTCGCGCATGCAGGCGGCGAAGTCGACCGCAGCGCGGCTGTCAGTGACTTTGACCTTGCGCCAGGGCCGGTGCACGTCGAGGAAGATGAACAGGTTGACCGTGCCATTGCGCTTGTACTCACAATCGTAGCGCTCAAGTTGGCCCGGCGCGGCTGGGATCGGCTGGCGGACTTCGCCGATGAGCTGGGTTGGGCTCTCGTCGAAGCAGACCACCGGGCGCTTCGAATCGGGCTGTTCGGCATAAAGGTCGAGCACATCCTCCATGCGGGCGACGTACTCGCCGTCACCTGCGGAATGCACCACATGTCCTTGCGCCAGGGCTTGAGGTCGTTTTCAGCCAGGCGCCGGCGCACAGTCTCTCGGGAGATGTCGTCGTGCTCGGTGAGCCTGACCAACTCGCCCGCCAGGAGTTCCAGGGTCCAACGCGCCCGGCCTTTGGGTGGGCTCGAACAGGCCGTCGCAACCAGCAGGGCTTCCTCCTTCCCTGAGAGCTTGCGGGCCGCTCCGGGGCGCGGCTCCTCGCTCAGCGCCGCCTCCAGGTTGCCGAGCACGAAGCGGCGCTTGGTCCGGTAGATAGTCGAGCCGCTTGCGCCGACACCGGTGGCGATTGCTTCGTCGCTCGCGCCTGCATCGGCAGCCAGTAAAATCTGCGCTCGCTTGAGCTTGCGCGCGGCGTGCTTGCCGCCACTCAAAAGCGCTGTGAGTTCTGCCCGCTCGGTTTGGCTCAGTTCGACCCGATAGCGTACATTCATCCCTGCCTCCTCGCTCGTGTGAGGCTTGGACGAACAGCTGAATCGGATGGCCGGCGTGAGTCCCGCTGCAAAAAACTTCACGCCCAAGCAAGGGCAGTATCTGGCGTTTACCCGCCAGTACCGAACTCTTCCACACCGATCGGGAGCGGAGCTTAGCTCCCGGGCAGTTTGTGGCAGTGCAAGAGTAAGAGCATCGACCAGGCGACGCCGCCAAGGCTGCGTTAGAACCTTGACGGGGCAGGCGACCACGACCGCGGCCGGCCCTAGGAGCCCCCGGCGAGCTATTGGAAGGGTTGGATGGGCGCCCGGGACGGCCGCCCTGCAACAAGGGGGGATAAATGTCGTTTGACATTGACATTGGCGTGGGGCGACAGCACACAATGTCAGGTGACATTGGGGGCGAGCGTGGCTGAAGAAGAAGCAATCGGGTGGTTTTTCAATCACCTTTTTGAACCCTTGTTCAGTCACGCTGAAGTGCTGGCGCTTGTTGACGAGCTGACTCACGATACGTTGCAAAATTGGGCTAATCGAAAATACGTCACGCCAAAGCTAGTAAAAGGAAAACGCAGGTACAACGCGCTGGAAGTCGCGACCGTATCCTTGGCTCAACCACTTGTTTGGAACCTGGGTATGGACCCTTCGGCTGCGACACTGGCCGTGGTATCGGCAATGTTGTATTTCCACCGTAAATTGAAGGCCAAAGAAGTTTCGGCAACGCAAGTACGACACCAAATGCTTGCCTACACCAAGTCAGTGGCCGAAGCAGAAGTGTTCGACGCGCGAAGGATTCCCCCCGACTTTTTCGAAAAGTACGAGGCTTTTACCGTTCTGGCGGTAGGGCGATTGCTGAACGACCTTGCGCGGAAGCAAAGGGACTTCGTCGAAGCTCGGCGGGCAAATTGATGTCTCGCGGCTCGCAAACCTTCAAACAAGTCGACCTGACGAAGGCCCTTAAGGGCGCGGCAAACGCAGGTATAAAGGTGAGGCGCATCGAGATCGACAAGAAGACAGGGAACATCGTTCTCTATGCCGGCCAAGCCGACGACCCGCAGGCACCAAAAAACGAATGGGATGATGTGCGGTGAAACGGAAGAATCCGAAATTCACGCATGAATTTATCGACCACGACGGGAAGCCGCGGTTCTATCTGCGCGTGCCGGGCCGCAAGCGGGTCCCGCTACCAGGACTACCATGGTCGCCAGAGTTCATGGAGGCGCGTGAGAAGGCCCTCGCGGGCGATTGGAACGCTTCCCCGATTGGAGCCAACCGAACGAAAGCCGGCACCGTCAATGCCGCCATCATCAGCTATTACCAGTCGACGGCATTCACCGAAGGCTTGGCCGAGAGCACCAGAACATCGCGCCGAGCGATCCTAGAGCGGTTCCGCAACGAGCATGGCGACAAGCGGATTGCGCTCCTGCACAAGTCGGCCTTGCAGGCGATCCTGAACAAGAGGTCGGCGGCCGCCGCCAAGAACTGGAAGAAGGCCCTGCGCGGGTTTCTCGACCATTGCCTGTCGCTCGACATGATGGCCGCGGATCCTCTGGTCGGCATCAAGCTGACCAAGACAAAATCGAAGCCGCATAGGCGTTGGACGCCAGCGGATATCGAGCAATACGAGAGATCCTTCGCGCGTGGAACGAAGGCTCGGCTTGCTCTTGAATTGATCCTGTCGACGGGGCAGGCGCGATGCGACGTTGTCAGGATAGGCCGCCAGTTCATCCGAGACGAAACCCTTTCGATGAGCCGCCAAAAGACCGGCGTTCCGTTCGATATCCCAGTGTTGCCTTCCCTTCGCGCCGAACTCGATTTGCAGCCGCAAGGCGAGCGACACTTGACCTTCCTCGTGACAGAGCAGGGCAAGTCGTTCACGGCGGCGGGGTTCGGCAACTGGTTCGCCGACCGATGCAGGGAGGCCGGTGTTCCGGGTCGAGCGCATGGCCTGCGTTCGGCAGCGGCAACCCGTCTCGCCGATCATGGCGCGACAGCGCATCAGCTTATGTCGTGGTTCGGCTGGCGCACGCTGAGCGAGGCCGAACGCTACACCAAGGAAGCTGACCGAAAGCGACTCGCGAAAGAGGCGGGGAAGCTCATTGCAGGAACAAGAATTGGCAAACCAGAAACCGAATTTGCCAAAAACGACGATAAGTCATTGAAAGGAAAGACGGCAAAAACATGAGTGGCGATCCCAGCAGGATTCGAACCTGCAACCCACGGAGTAGAAATCCGTTACTCTATCCAGTTGAGCTATGGGACCGTCGCCGGGCTTATACCACTGCCAATATGAAAAATCCGCTGTCCCGCCAAGCCCGTTCCGAACCGTTTTCCCACGCCTTGCGACAAAGTCTCAACGGTGGACCGTCGGTCCGCCCCTACGCCATGCCGTCCGACGCCGTTGGGCGGCATAGCCCTCGGCGGCCCTCGACAAATGTTGCATGCGACCTTTTCGCCGGTTTTTTCACCCGCCATGAGTCCGTCACCTTTTGGCGCCCTTCTGTTCGATATGCGGCGTTTATCCGCTGCCCTAGGAGCTCCCCATGATTGGTTTGGTTCGCGCCGCAACACTTTGCGCAGCGCTGGTGCTTGGCCTGGTCTCGGCGCAAGCGGCGGATAAGGCCTTCAAGCGCGACGATCTGGCCGATTCCGCGATCAAGCTGGAAGCCCAGATCAAGAGCGAGGCGGGTCCGGTCGCCAAGACCACGGCGACCCTGAAGACCGACGCTGACGCAGCCTTCAGGCGCAGCGACTTTCGTTCGGGCCTGCAGATCCTCGGCCAGATCGCGGCGGTGGCGCCGGAGGACAGCGGCAACTGGCTGCGGCTGGCGCGGGTGATCTTCCAGATCGTGCCGAAGAACTCCAGCGAACAGACCTTCCTTTTCGAGCGCGCCTCGACCGCGGCCTATATCGCCTATCAGCGCGCCGGCAATGCCGGCGAGGAGGCCGACGCGCTCGCCGTGCTCGGCCGTTCGATGTCCGAGCGCAAGCTGTGGCGGCCGGCGCTCGATGCCTTGAGGCTCTCGCTCGACCTGCGCGAGGTCGCCGATGTCCGCGGCCAGTATGAAAAACTGCGCGACGAGCACGGCTTTCGGCTGCTGGATTACAGCGTCGATTCCGATTCCGCCTCGCCACGGGCCTGTTTCCAGTTCTCGGAAGAACTCGCAAAACGCACCGATTTCGCGCCGTATCTGGCGCTGGCCGGCAACGACAAGCCGGCGCTGACCTCGGAGGGCAAGCAGCTTTGCGTCGACGGGCTCACGCATGGCGAGCGCTACAACATCAATCTACGCGCGGGCCTGCCGTCGAGCGTCAAGGAAGGTCTGCCGAAATCGGCCGAATTCAACATCTATGTGCGCGACCGCAAGCCGTTCGTGCATTTCACCGGACGCGCCTATGTGCTGCCGCGCACCGGCCAGCGCGGCATTCCCGTGGTTAGTGTCAATACGCCTTCGGTGAAGGTCGACGTTTTCAGGATCGGCGACCGCAACCTGATCAACACCGTGATCGACAGCGATTTCCAGCGAGCGTTAAGCCGCTTTGAACTTTCCAGCCTCGGCGACGAGCGCGGCGTCAAGGTTTGGTCGGGGGAACTTGCGACCGCGACCACGCTGAACCAGGACGTCACCACCGCATTTCCGGTCGATCAGGCGCTGGGCGACCTGCAGCCGGGCGTCTATGTCATGACGGCGGCGCCCAAGAGCCCCGGCAGCGACGACGATGGTTCGCTGGCGACGCAATGGTTCATCGTGTCCGACCTCGGCGTCACCGCGTTTTCCGGCAACGACGGCATCCATGTCTTCGTCAATTCGCTGGCCTCGACGGACGTGGTCGCCAAGGCGGAGGTGCGGCTGGTCGCGCGCAATAACGAGATTCTGGCCACCCGCAAGACCGACGAGTCCGGCCATGTGCTGTTCGAGGCGGGACTGGCGCGCGGCGAGGGCGGCCTGTCGCCGGCCATGCTGACGGTGAGCGGTGAGAAGACCGACTACGCCTTCCTCAGCCTGAAGACCAACGCCTTCGACCTCTCGGACCGTGGCGTAGCGGGCCGGGAAGTGCCTGATGGCTCCGACGCCTTCGTCTATGCCGAGCGCGGCGTCTATCGCTCCAACGAGACGGTCTATCTGACAGCCCTGCTGCGCGACGGCCAGGGCAACGCCGTGACCGGCGGCCCGCTGACGTTGGTGATCGAGCGTCCCGACGGCGTCGAATTCCGCCGCGCCCTGTTGCCCGACCAGGGCGCGGGCGGCCGCAGCATGGCGTTGACCCTCAATTCGGCGGTTCCGGCCGGGACCTGGCGGGTTAAGGCGTTCACCGATCCCAAAGGCTCCGCGGTCGGGCAAACCACCTTCATGGTCGAGGATTATATTCCGGAGCGGCTGGAATTCGACTTGTCCGCCAAAGACAAGCTGATCAAAGCTGACGCTCCCGTGGAGCTTAAGGTCGACGGTCACTTCCTTTACGGCGCGCCCGCTACCGGGCTGCAGCTCGAAGGCGACATGCTGGTCGCGCCGGCTTCGGAACGGCCGGGATTTGCCGGCTACCAGTTCGGCGTCGCCGACGAGGAGACCACCAGCAACGAGCGTACCGCGATCGAAAGCCTGCCCGAGACCGACGACAAGGGTGTCGCGACCTTCCCGGTCAGCCTGGCAAAGCCGCCGACCTCGACCCGCCCGCAGGAAGCCCAGATCTTCGTCCGCATGGCGGAGGCCGGCGGCCGCGCGGTCGAGCGCAAGCTGGTGCTGCCGGTAGCGCCGGCGGCGGCCCTGATCGGCGTCAAGCCGCTGTTCGGCGACAAGAGCGTCGCCGAAGGCGACAAGGCCGGTTTCGACGTCGTGTTCGTGTCGCCCGAGGGCAAGCCTTTGGCGCGCGACGGCCTGCGCTATGAGCTGTTGAAGATCGAATCCCGCTATCAATGGTATCGCCAGAGCTCATCCTGGGAATACGAGCCGGTCAAAACGACCAGCCGCGTCGCCGATAGCGATCTGACCATCGCCGCCGACAAGCCGTCGCGGATTACGCTGTTGCCGCAGCCCGGCCGCTACCGCCTCGACGTCAAATCGACCGAGGCCGACGGACCGCTGACGTCGGTGCTGTTCGATGTCGGCTGGTACTCCGACGGCAGCGCCGATACGCCCGATCTCCTGGAAACCTCGATCGACAAGCCGGAATACCAGTCCGGCGACACCATGGTGGTGTCGGTCAATGCGCGCTCGGCCGGCAAGCTGACCGTCAACGTGCTGGGCGACCGGCTGCTGACGACGCAGACCATTGATGTCAAGGAAGGCACCGCGCAGGTCAAAATTCCCGTCGGCAAGGATTGGGGTACCGGCGCCTACGTGGTCACGACGCTGCGCCGCCCGCTCGATGTCGCGGCACAGCGGATGCCGAGCCGCGCCATCGGCCTGAAGTGGTTGAGCATCGACAAGAATAACCGCACGCTCCAGGTGAGCTTGTCGCCGCCGGCCTTGGTGCGTCCGAACTCCACGCTGAGGCTGCCGGTTAAGCTCGGCGGCCTCAACCCCGGTGAAGACGCCAAGATCGTCGTCGCGGCGGTCGATGTCGGCATTCTCAATCTGACCAATTACAAGCCGCCGGCGCCGGACGATTACTATCTCGGCCAGCGCCAGATGACCGCGGAAATCCGCGACCTCTATGGGCAATTGATCGACGGCATGCAGGGCACCCGCGGCCAGCTCAAGACCGGCGGCGATGCCGCCGGCGCCGAGCTGCAGGGCAGTCCGCCGACGCAAAAACCGCTGGCGCTCTACTCAGGGATCGTCACGGTGGCCGCCGACGGCACCGCTGAAATCAGTTTCGACGTTCCGGAATTCGCCGGCACCGCGCGCGTCATGGCCGTGGCGTGGACCGCGACCAAGCTCGGCCGCGCCACGACCGATGTCACCGTGCGCGATCCCGTGGTGCTGACGGCCACCTTGCCGCGCTTCCTGCTCAATGGCGACCACGGCACCATGAGTTTTGATCTCGACAATGTCGAAGGCGCACCCGGCGACTACACCATCAGTGTCAAGGCCTCGGGGCCGGTGAAGGTATCCGGCAATCCTGCCACGACGCTAAAACTCGCCGCCAGGCAGCGCAGCTCGATGTCGCTGGCGCTGGATGCCGGCGGCGCCGGCACCGCGAACTTCGATGTCGATATCGAGGGACCGAACGGGCTGGCGCTGGCTCGGCATTATGCGCTCGACGTCAAGCCGGCCACGCAGATCCTGGCGCGGCGCTCGATCCGGACCTTGGCGAAAGGCGAGAGCCTGACGCTGACGTCCGACATGTTCTCGGATCTGGTGTCGGGCACCGGCGGCGTCTCGCTGTCGGTCAGCCAGTCGACGGCACTGGACGCCGCGACCATTCTCAAGGCGCTGGATCGTTATCCCTATGGCTGTTCGGAACAGATTACGAGCCGCGCCATGCCGCTGCTTTACGTCAACGATCTGGCGGCCGGCGCCCATCTCGCAATGGATACCGAGGTCGATCAGCGCATCAAGGATGCCATCGACCGGCTGCTGGCACGGCAAGGCTCGAACGGTTCCTTCGGCCTGTGGTCGGCCGGTGGCGACGATGCCTGGCTCGACGCCTATGTGACGGACTTCCTGACCCGTGCCCGCGAAAAGGGTTTTGCGGTGCCCGATGTCTTGTTCAAGAGCGCGCTCGATCGCATCCGCAATTCCGTGGTGAACGCCAACGAGCCGGAAAAGGACGGCGGCCGCGATCTCGCTTACGGGCTCTATGTGCTCGCGCGAAACGGCGCGGCGCCGATCGGCGACCTGCGTTATCTCGCCGACACCAAGCTGAACAATCTGGCCACGTCCATTGCAAAATCGCAACTGGCGGCGGCGCTGGCGCTGGTCGGCGACAAAGCGAGGGCGGAGCGGGTCTACGCCGCGGCGCTGGACAGCCTCGCGCCAAAGCCGGTGCTGGAATTCGGCCGGGTCGATTACGGCAGCGCCCTGCGCGATGCGGCCGCGCTGGTGTCGCTGGCGAGCGAAGGCAACGCCCCGAAGGCGACGCTGACGCAGGCGGTGGCCCGTGTCGAAGTCGCCCGTGGGCTGACGCCCTACACCTCGACCCAGGAGAACGCCTGGCTGGTGCTGGCCTCGCGCGCGCTGGCCAAGGAGAGCATGAGCCTCGATCTCAGTGGCTCGGCCTTCAAGGCTGCGCTGTATCGCAGCTACAAGGCCGACGAGATGGCGGGCACGCCGATCAAGATCACCAATACCGGAGACGCACCGGTGCAGGTGGTGGTCTCGGTCAGCGGCGCGCCGGTCACGCCGGAGCCGGCGGCATCAAACGGCTTCAAGATCGAGCGCAATTACTTCACGCTCGACGGCAAACCGGTCGATATCGCAAAGGCCAGGCAGAACGACCGCTTCGCCGTGGTGCTGAAGATCACCGAAGCCAAGCCGGAATACGGACACATCATGGTGTCGGATTATCTCCCGGCGGGGCTGGAGATCGATAACCCGCATCTGGTATCATCAGCTGATACCGGCACGCTGGACTGGATCGAGGACGGCGAGGAGCCGGAGAATACCGAATTCCGCGACGACCGCTTCACGGCGGCCATCGACCGCGCCGCCGATGCCAAGGCGGTGTTCACGGTGGCCTATGTGGTGCGCGCGGTATCGGCCGGCAAATATGTGCTGCCGCAGGCTTATGTCGAGGACATGTACAACCCCTCGCGCTACGGCCGCAGCGGCACCGGATCGGTCGAGGTGCTTGCGGCGAAATGAGTACGACGCCAAACCAGCAATCTTCGCCATGCCCGGGCAAAAGCGCGAAGCGCGTCTTCGCGCAGATGTCCCGGGCATCCACGACTTTTACTTCCAAAAAGGAAGACGTGGATGGCCGGGGCAAGCCCGGCCACGACGGTGTTGGTAAAGGGCGCATCGTTCGGATCGCTGGAATTGCATTCGCGTTCGTCTTCCTGGCCGTCGCGGCCTTCTCGGCCTGGGTGATCTCTCTGGGTCCGTTGCCGCTGGCCCAAACGCGGCAGGTCTCCACCACGATCGTCGATCGCAACGGCAAGCTGTTGCGCGCTTACGCCATGGCCGACGGCCGCTGGCGGCTGCCGGTCGCTGCCAGGACCAGCGTCGATCCCGGCTATCTCAAGCTGTTGCTGGCCTACGAAGACCGACGTTTCTATTCCCATGCCGGCGTCGATCCGCTCGCGCTCGGCCGCGCCGCGTTCCTGCTGGCCACCCGAGGCCACATCGTCTCCGGAGGCTCCACCATCACCATGCAACTGGCGCGGCTTTTGGAGCCGCGGCGCGAGCGATCGGTTTACGCCAAACTGCGCCAGATGGTCCGCGCGTTCGAACTCGAGGGGAAACTGACAAAGGACCAGATCCTCGATCTCTATCTGACGCTGGCGCCGTATGGCGGCAATCTCGAGGGCATTCGCGCCGCATCGATCGCCTATTTCGGCAAGGAGCCGAAGCGATTG
Organism: Bradyrhizobium erythrophlei; assembly: GCF_900129505.1. Classification (NCBI taxonomy): domain Bacteria; kingdom Pseudomonadati; phylum Pseudomonadota; class Alphaproteobacteria; order Hyphomicrobiales; family Nitrobacteraceae; genus Bradyrhizobium; species Bradyrhizobium erythrophlei. The sequence goes on from NZ_LT670818.1 coordinate 6,618,525, forward strand.
TCGCTGGCGGAAGCGGCGCTGCTGGTGGCGCTGCCGCAGTCGCCGGAGACCCGCAGGCTCGATCGCCATCCCGATGCGGCGCGCGCAGGCCGCGACCGCGTGCTCGACCGCATGGTCGAAGAGCATCAGATCTCGGCGGAAGATGCCGCGCAGGCCAGGGCGCTGCCGGTGCCGCGGCTGCGCAAACCGATGCCGATCCTCGCGCCGCATTCCGCCGATGCCGCCATGGCGACCGTGAAGGACACCGAAATCATCAGGCTGACGCTGGATTCGAGCCTGCAAAAGGTGCTGGAAGCGCTGGCGCGCGACCGCGCGCAGGCCCTGGATCCGAACGTTTCCGTCGGCATCCTCGCGGTGGACAATGCCAGCGGTGAGGTGCTGGCGCGGGTCGGCTCGCCGGATTATTTCGACGACAGACGGGCTGGGCAGGTCGACATGACTCGCGCGTTGCGCTCGCCGGGATCGACGCTGAAGCCGTTCATCTATGGCCTCGCCTTTGAAGACGGTTTTGTGCACCCGGAAAGCCTGATCGACGACCGGCCGATCCGCTTCGGCTCCTACGCGCCGGAAAATTTCGACATGACCTTTCAGGGTACGGTGCCGGTGCGCAAGGCACTGCAACTTTCCCTGAACGTGCCCGCCATCGTCTTGCTCGACCGCGTCGGCGCCAGCCGCCTGACGTCGCGCCTCAAGCAGGCCGGCACCAATCTGGTGCTGCCGAAAGACGAGGCACCCGGGCTCGCGATGGGTCTCGGCGGCGTCGGCATCACCCTGCAGGATCTGGTGCAGCTCTATTGCGGGTTGGCGCGGCTCGGCAACACCAAGCCGCTGCGCGAGATCGGAAGCGACCCGGAGCGCGAATCCCTGAGGCTGATGGACCAGGTCGCGGCCTGGCAGGTCGGCAATGTGCTGATGGGCACGCCGCCGCCGGAAAACGCCCCCCACAACCGGATCGCGTTCAAGACCGGTACCAGCTACGGCTATCGCGATGCCTGGTCGATCGGTTTCGACGGCCGCATGACCATCGGCGTCTGGGTCGGACGTCCCGACGGCGCGCCGGTGGCGGGGCTGGTCGGACGGACCGCGGCGGCGCCGATCCTGTTCGATGCGTTCGCCCGTACCGGCAAACTGCCGGTGCCGCTGCCGAAGCCTCCCAGGGGGACACTGGTGGCAAGCAATGTCAGGCTCCCGCTGCCACTGCAGCGGTTCCGGCCAGTCGGGGAACTCGTTCGCACCGGCGGCGCGCGGGCACCCCATATCCAGTTCCCCCTGAACGGCTCGCGGATCGAAATCGGCGGTTCCGGTGGCCCCCAGGCGTCCGCGATGCCGGTCAAGGTCGCCGGCGGTGTGGTTCCGATGACAATGCTGGTGAATGGGGTCTCGGTTGGGGAAATCGACGGCCGGCGCCAGCGCCTGATCGATCCGCCCGGCCCGGGCTTTACCCGATTGACGGTCATCGACGCTACGGGCGCTGCGGACACAGTTGTCATCAGAGTTCAATAAAAGGCCGCTAAGCGGTTGTCGGGATGGTGGTTTCAGCGTATGCGGAAACCAATGGTCGAGACCTATGCCCGCCCCCGATTTGGAGAGCCGCGCGAGCCGAAGAACCGGGTAAATCCGGGTAGCAGGTTTGTCGGGGCGATCGACTTTGCCGCGGGAAGCCACCTGCGCGCCGTCATCTTCCTGCTGTTGTGCGGCCTCGTGCTGTTTCTCCCGGGATTCTTCAACATCCCGCCGATTGATCGCGATGAGGCGCGGTTCGCGCAGGCGACCAAGCAAATGGTCGAAACCGGCGATTTCGTCGATATCCGTTTCCAGGACGACGTGCGCTACAAGAAGCCGGTGGGGATCTATTGGCTGCAGGCGGCGAGCGTCGAGGCCGCTTCCGCATTGGGGCTGCCGCGGGCACAGCTTCGCATCTGGTTGTATCGCGTCCCTTCGCTGATCGGCGCGATTGGCGCGGTGCTGCTGACCTACTGGACAGCGCTCGCCTTCGTCACCCGGCGCGGAGCCATCTTCGCCGGTCTCATCCTGTGCAGTTCGGTACTGCTCGGCGTCGAGGCGCGGCTCGCCAAGACCGACGCCATGCTGCTCCTGACCGTGGTCGCGGCGATGGGCGCGCTGGCGCGGGTCTACCTGTCCTGGCAGCGCGGCGAGGATCCCGAGCGCCCGCCGTGGTCGTGGCCCTTGATCTTCTGGACCGCATTGGCCGGCGGCATCCTGCTCAAGGGACCGCTGATCCTGATGTTTGTCGCGCTGACGATCGCGACACTGGCGATCCTCGACCGTTCGGCCGCCTGGCTCTGGCGGCTGCGCCCGGTATTGGGGCTGATGTGGATGCTGGTTCTGGTGCTGCCCTGGTTCATCGCGATCTTCTGGCGCGCCGGGGACGCATTCTTCGCGGATTCGATCGGCGGCGACATGCTGAGCAAGCTGGCGGCGCAGGAATCCCACGGCGCGCCGCCCGGTCTCTATTTGCTGCTGTTCTGGGTGACGTTCTGGCCGGGCGCGGCGCTCGCCGGAATGGCAGCGCCCGCGGTCTGGCGGGCGCGGCGCGAGCCTGGCGCGCAGTTTCTGTTGGCTTGGCTGATCCCGTCCTGGATCGTGTTCGAACTGGTGCTGACAAAACTGCCGCATTACGTGCTGCCGCTCTATCCGGCGATCGCGATCCTCACCGTCGGCGCGCTGGAGCGCCGCGTGCTGTCGCGCTCATGGCTGCGGCGCGGCGCCGCCTGGTGGTTCGTGATCCCGGCTGGGGCCTCGGTCATCGCGGTGATCGGCGCCATCACGCTGACGCGTCAGCCGGTGTTTCTGGCATGGCCGTTCGTGGGGGCAGCGATGATCTTCGGACTGTTCGCCTGGTGGCTCTATGACGACAACCGCGCCGAACGCTCGCTGCTCAACGCCGTGGCCGCGGCGATGTTCCTGGCCATGGCGGTCTACGGCGTCGTGGTACCGGCGTTGACGCCGGTGTTTCCCAGCGCGGAGATCGCACGCGCGCTGCGCAACGTCGTCTGCGTCGGGCCGAAAGCCGCCGCGGCCGGCTTCCACGAGCCGAGCCTGGTGTTCATGAACGGCAGCGAAACGCTGCTGACGGACGGTTCGGGTGCTGCGGATTTCCTGGGTCAGGGCAGTTGCCGGTTCGCGCTGGTGGAGCAGCGCTCCGAACGCGGTTTTGCCGCGCGCGCCGAAGCGATCGGGCTGCGTTACAACGTCGCCACCCGCATCGACGGCTACAACATCTCGCAAGGGCGAGCGATCTCAATTGCGATCTTCCGTTCCGAAGGCACGGAATAACGTGTCCGTCCCGGCCGGCATCGGCGATTCCCCAAGCTATTCTGCAGGCCTGTTCGCGCTGGCGCGACTGTCGCTCTGGCAAATCGTGCGTCCGCCGTCGCATTCGCGGCGCGCCGAGGCGGCGCGCAGACTGGCCCGGCACAGCCTGCTGATCACAGCGATCCTTGCTGCTGCGATCATTGCGCTGATGGTTTGGCTCGATGCACGAGAGATCGGCTGGATGCCGGCGCGCGGCACGCCGGGCCTTTGGCCGGTTCGAATCCTGACCGATTTCGGCAAGGACGCCTATGTGCTGTGGGTCCTGGCGGCGATGTTGCTGGTCGTAACACTAGTTGCCGCGGGCTTGCGGGGAACTTCGCGGGCGCAATGGCTCGTCTTCGGGCTGCGATTGCAATTTGTATTTTTCGCGCTGTTGCTATCGCTGCTGGCCGGCGAATTGATAAAATGGGTCGTCGGACGGGGCCGGCCGTTCGTCGGGGGCCACGCCAATCCCTACAACTTTGCACCCTTTGCCGGAACCGAGGCCTATGCCAGCTTTCCGTCGGCGCACGTCATCACGGCCGCTGCGCTGGCCTTCGCGGTGTCCGCGGTTTGGCCGCGCGTCCGGGTCGCGATGATCGTCTATGCGCTGTTGATCGCCGCAACCCGCCTGGTGCTGCTCGCCCATCATCCCAGCGACGTGGTCGCGGGCGCCCTGATCGGCGTGGTCGGCGCCATGGCCGTGCGGTATTGGTTCGCCGCGCGCCGCCTCGGCTTCGCCATCCATCGCAATGGCGAAATCGTGCCGCTGCGGAGCCTTTCCGGGCAGCGCAAAAGGGTTGCCCGCGAGGCCCCGGCCCCATAAGAAGCGGACGCCAAAACCGGCGGACGGCAGGCGTCACCGGTGATAGCCCATTCAAACGGTGAGCGTGGATTTGCCTCTTTCTGACATAGCCGCGGTGGCCGTTTCCATCGTCGTTCCCGTGCGCAACGAGGCCGAGAATATCAGCCCGCTGATCGCCGAAATCGCCACCGCGCTGGACGGCCGATGGGTATATGAAATCATCTATGTCAATGACGGCTCGACGGATGCGACCGCGGCCCGGCTTGCGGCCGAGATGAAGAGCCGCGGCAATCTGCGCCAGATCCGTCACGCGGCATCCGCGGGCCAGTCGGCGGCGGTGCGCAGCGGGGTGGGCGCCGCGCGCGGCGCCATCGTGGCGACGCTCGACGGCGACGGCCAGAACAATCCGGCATTCCTCCCCGAACTGATCGCGGCGATCGAAAAGGGCGGCGAGCGTGTCGGCCTCGTTGCCGGCCAACGGATTGGCCGCAAGGATACCGGTTTCAAGAAGCTCCAGTCGCGCATCGCCAACGGTATCCGCAACGCCATCCTGCACGACGGCACCCGCGACACCGGCTGCGGCCTGAAGGCGTTCCGGCGCGAGGTGTTTCTGATGATGCCTTATTTCGACGGGCTGCATCGCTTCCTGCCGGCGCTGATGCGCCGCGAGGGCTACGAGATCGCCTATGTCGACGTGATCGACCGGCCGCGCCATTCCGGCGTGTCAAACTATGGTTTCTTCGACCGGCTATGGATCGGAATCATGGATCTCGCCGGCGTGTGGTGGCTGATCCGCCGCAAGAAACCGACACCTGTTGCGACCGAGGTAACCTCATGAGCGAACTATTCAATAACCTCGCCAGCTACCTGCACGATGTCTTCGTCATCAAATTCGATGCCTGGGTGATCCTGGGGTTCGTGGCGCAGGGATTTTTCACCATGCGATTCGTGGTGCAGTGGATCGCTTCGGAGCGCGCACGCAAGAGTGTGATGCCGGTGGCGTTCTGGTTCTTCTCGATCGGCGGCGGCGCACTGCTGCTGGTCTATGCGCTGTATCGCAGGGATCCGGTGTTCATCGCCGGCCAGGCGCTCGGGCTCGTGGTCTACATTCGCAACCTGTATTTCATCATCGTCAACGGACGGCAGGCCTCCGCCAGCAATTGATTCCAGCTAGCGCGGCAGGGGCTGCGCGGTCGCAGGCATGGCCGCCTCGCTTTCGGCCTTGCGGTGCGCCGGCAATTCCCCGGCGGCGTCGAGCACGGGATAGGCCACCGAGCAGATATGGGAGTGGATTCGCCGGAGGTCGCGCAGCACGTCGAGATGCAGCGAGGTGGTCTCGATGGTCTCGGGCCGGCCCTCGCGCAGACGGTCCAGATGCCGTTCGGTGGCGGCAAGCTCGGCGTTGCGCAGCAGCGCTTTCTCGGCAAGCAGTTTGCGCGCCTCATTGACGTCGCCCGACATGAAGACCCCGAACGCGATCCGGAGCGAATCCGCCGTTCGCTTGTGGAATGCCGACAGTTCTTCGGCGCCTTCCGGCGAAAACTGGAACCGCCGCTTTATCTTTTTGGTGGCGAGTTCGCTCAGGTTCTTGTCGATGATATCGCCGATGTGCTCGAGATTGATGGCGAAGGAGATGATTTCCATCGCCCGCTGCCCTTCGCGCTCATCCAGACTGCCGCGGGTCAATTTGGTCACGTAGAGCTTGATTGCCTCGTCGAGACCGTCGACCGCATTGTCCATCCGCGACACCTGATCGACCAGGGCACGGTCGTTGGTCATCATCGCCGCCATCACCTTGCGCAGCATAATCTCGACGTGGTCACCCATATGCAGGGTTTCGCGCGCGGCGTCCGCCAGAGCGAGCGAAGGGGTTTCCAGCGCGCTCTCGTCGAGGTAGCGCGGCCGCGACGGATCGGTCTCCTGGACACGGTCCGGAAGCAGCTTCTTGAGCAGCGTCGCCAGGCCGTCGAGCAGGCCGATGAAGATGATTGCGGTCGCGACATTGAATGCGATGTGAAATTCCGCCGTCAGCTTGGCGAGGTCAGGCTGCCAGGCCAGCAACAATTCGGTGATCGGACGTAGGAACGGTGCGATCAGCAGCACGCCGGCCAGCCGATTGATGAGATTGCCGAGCGGCAGCCGGTAGCTTGCGGGGTTGTCGCGGCGCGCGCCCTCGATCAGCGGATTGATCGCGCTGCCGAGATTGGCGCCGAGCACCAGAGCCAGTCCTGCGGCCGGCGAGATGAACTGCGCATAGGCCAGCGACATCACGAGGAGCACGCTGGCCACGCTGGAATGCACGATCCAGGTGACGATCGCCCCAATGACGATACAAAGCACGGGATCGCCGGTGATCGCATTCATGAACACGCGCACGCCGGGCGCGTTCTCGGCCGGCGCCAGCGTGTCGAGCAGAATATGCAGCGCCAGCAGCATCAGGCCGAGACCGATCGAGACGCGGCCGATGTCCTTGATGCGCGAGCGCGGGCCGGTGCGAAACGCGACCAGGCCCACAATGAAGAGCACCGGTGCTGCTGCGGCGATGTTGAACGACAGGATCTGGACGATCAGCGTGGTGCCGACATTGGCGCCGAGCATGATCGCGAGCGCCGGAACCAGGCCGACCAGCCCTTCGGCGGTGAACGAACTCGTGATCAGCGCGGTCGCGGTGCTGCTCTGGAGCAGCGCCGTCAGGCCGATGCCCGCCGCAAAGGCGGTGAAGCGGTTGTTCAGGGCTTTCGCCAGCAGCCGGCGGAGATCGGGCCCGAACGCGCGCAGAACCCCGCTGTGGACCATGTGCAGGCCCCACAGCAGCAGCGCCACGCCGCCCATCAGGTCGAGAAGAACCAGGCTTCCCATGATCGTCCGCCGTCTCCAATTCCGGTCGAAAGTTCAGGCTATCGGCAAATGACGGCGGATCAATCCTTTATTTTCGGCGGGGAGTGCGGAAAAAAAACGGCGTCGCGCGACAGGGTGATCACGGGCCGGCGCGGTTGAACCCGCTGGAACACCTGGGCGACCAACCGGTCCGTGGCGCATTTGGGAAGAATGAAGATGAGGTCTCCGTTCGGGCCGTTGATTACAGCCTTGATCTGCATCGCCGGTCTTGGTCTTGCGGCTGAACCAAGCCAGGCGGAGATGCGAAAACCTACGGCAAAAGAGACTGCCGCGATCCGCGATTGCGCGGCCAGGAACGCCGATGATCTCGATGCAGGCGAGCGGCAGTGTCTGTTCGATCTCGTCGTCGATCCCTGCGCCAACAGCAAATCGTCAGATGCCGGCAAGGCGGTCGTGGTGGAATGTTATCTCGTGGAGAATTCGATCTGGGACGCATTGCTCAACGAAAACTACAAGAGCCTGCTTGAGACGGTGGATGACGGCCAGACCGCCAAGGCGCGCGCCATGCAGCGCGCATGGAGCGCTTATCGCGACACGACCTGCCAGTTCTATGACGACAAGATCCAGGGATCGATGTCGGTCACCATGCATGCCGCCTGCGTGACCCGCGAGTCGGCGCAGCGGGCGATGCCGCTCAAATTCTTCAGCCGGTTGTGAAAGCCAAGGCCCGGTATTCAAGGCTCGGTAATTTCCGGGCACGAACAGGCTCAACTCCGCCGGCGCCAAACAAAAACGCGTCAGGGTTACCAACCCGCGCGCCGTCGTAACCGTGCCGGGCGACGACGAAGCCGATCGCCGGTGGTTTACCCGGCGATTTGCCGCTTTTGGCGGTGGTTCGGCAATTGGCGGCGAAACTCGGTAAAAGGAACTCAAACAGAACAGATACATTGCAAGAGGTCACGCTAGGCAAATTCCAATGAGTCTTCTGTAAAAAGCAATCTGGGAACCCCGATGGACCATTATCGAGCAAGGGGAAGGATCGACATGCTGGCAAATCGTCGTAGAAGCGAACGTCTATCGTGCAGGCGGCTCGCAAAAATTCAGTTCGGAACGGGCGGGCTGCCGCGCGACTGCACCATCACGGATATATCGGACGGCGGCGTCAAGGTCGTCGCCGAACATCTCGATATTCCCGCCGAGTTCACCATCATCCTGTCGGAAGGTCGCCCGCGCCAATGCAAGCTGGCGTGGCGGATCGGCTGCGAATTCGGCGCTCAATTCGTCGATTAGATCGAAAATCCCCCGCAGGACATCGAGGCCGGCTGAAGCTTTCGGTCGGCCGCCGCGGAATCAACTTCAGCGAATTCGTTCGGCGCGTCCGCGAGGCAAGCCGGGCATAGCGGGCGGTTAACGGGAATTTAGGGTTAACCGGTGCATCTGTGGTCGGTCGCCGACCTCAGGTCCCAGGTAAATGCTCCGGCAGTCGCTCCAGTCATACGGCTCCGCGAGACATCTCGCCTCGGTTCTATCGGCCGCGATGCTGGCGATGGGGCTGTGCAGCTGCCAGATCGATGGAGCCCCTGACATCACGGGCTCGCTCGGTGAGCAAGCCGAGGCAAGTCGTGCTGCCGACCCGCGCCGTGACGTCGATTCGTATGGCGAGCGCTTTCGCGCCAACCCCGGGGATGCCGAGGCGGCGCTGCAATATGCAAAGGCGCTGCGCGCCACGGGGCAGCGCGCCCAGGCAGTCGCCGTGCTCGAGCAGGCCACGCTGGCCCGACCGGACAACAAGGCGCTGCTGGCCGGATACGGGCGGGCGCTGGCGGATAACGGCAATTTCGAGCAGGCCTTCGGCGTGCTCGGCCGCGCCCACAGCCCCGACAATCCCGATTGGCGGATCCTCTCGGTTCAAGGCGCCGTGCTCGATCAACTCGGTCGCTATGAGGAAGCGCGGCAATATTATGCGAGCGCGCTGAAGATCGCGCCGGATGAACCTTCGGTGCTGTCCAATCTCGGCCTTTCCTACATGCTCTCGAAGGACCTGCCCAAAGCGGAGGAGACCTTGCGCCACGCCTCTGGCCGCGCCGGCGCCAGCCCGCGCGTGCGGCAGAATTTGGCGCTGGTGGTCGGCTTGCAGGGCCGCCTGGCCGAAGCTGAAACCATCGTGAAGGCCGATCAGCCGGCCGGGGAGGCGGAGGCGAACGTCGCTTTCCTCAACCGGCTATTGTCCCGCAAGGATGGCGCGCGCGCCGAGGCCGATAGCGCGAAAGCGACCGCGCGCTAGCTTGCTTTCAAGCAAAGTGGATCAATCCGGCGCTCCGGTTCTGATTCAGTCAGAACCGATCATGCCCTAGGCCCGCAACTTCCTGAGAATCGGCGACAGGAACGAGCGCCGCGGCTTCTTGATCTCGCTGCGGCCCGTCATCCGGTGCGCGATCTGCAGGAACAAATCGGTGGTGCGATGGCGCGCGGAGATTTCCGCGATCATCTGGCCGTTATTGGCGGCGGTTCCGAATAATTTCGGATCGAACGGTATGGAGGCGATCGGCTTGCTCTCGATGGTCTTGGCAAACCCCTTCGCGTCGATCTCCGGTCGCTTCGGCATGCCAACCTGATTGAGACAATAGAGCGGCGCGTGGTCGTTGGGCCGCGCCGCTTTCAGCAGGCTCAGCATGTTCTTGGCGTTGCGCAGGTTGGCGAGGTCAGGCTCAGCCACGATCAGGATATCGTCTGCGCTGACCAGCGCGCGCCGGGCCCATCCCGACCACTGATGCGGGACGTCCAGCACGATGCATGGCGTCGTCATGCGCAAGGTATCGAAGATCGCATCGAAGGCCTGTTCGCCCAGATCGTAGACGCGCTCAAGCGTCGCCGGCGCCGCCAGCAACGAGAGGCGGTCGGTGCACTTCGCCATCAGCCGTTCGATCAGTGCGGTATCGGGCCGGTCCGGCGAGAACACCGCATTGGCGATGCCCTGCACCGGATCCTTGTTGTAGTCGAGACTGGCGGTTCCGAAGGCGAGGTCGAGATCGATCACCACGGAATCCAGCGCCAGATCGCGCGCGATCGCCCAGGCCACGTTGTGCGCGACGGTGGAGGCACCGACGCCGCCTTTTGCCCCGACGACGGCGATGATGCGGCCGACGGCGATCGCTTCCGATGCCGAGAACAGGCTGCAAATCGAGCGGACGACGTCGAGCGGCCCGACCGGTCCGATGACGTAGTCGTTGACGCCGCGCCGTACCAGTTCGCGATACGGTGCGACGTCGTTGGCGCCGCCGATTACGACGACACGGGTTCCGGGATCGCAGACCGTCGCGAGCTCATCGAGGCCGGCCAGGATATCGTTGTTGGCTTCGGTCTCCAGGATGATCACGTTCGGGGTCGGCTGGGTGTGATAGGTCTCGATGGCGGCTGCGATGCCGCCCATCTTGACCGTGAGATGCACCTTGGCAAGGCGGCGGTCGTCGCCTGCTGCTTGCGCTGCAGCGGCGGTTTCCGCGGTCGAGCAAAAGGCCTGCACCGACACCCGAGGCGCCGGAGAGATGTAGTCGTTCGCGGTCGGGGCCGGGAAGTCCGGCTCTTCTTCTGGGATTTGGCGTGCGCTGATCATTTGCCTGTATCGCTAAGTTTAGCCTTGTCGCTTTCGGGATAGTTGGTCGTGGTCGTCTCGCCCTTGCGATATTTCTCGAACGCAGTCGTGCGCCGCACCGTGTAGGCGGCGGTCTCGGACCGGGGTTGCTCGAGGTCGGCCGGGTTGTCGATCATCGCAGCGAGGTCGCGCTGGGAAGCGCAACCGAAATTGTAGTAATCCTTGTTCTGGGAATAGCCGTTATTCAGGAGCGTCGGCCCGAGATCGTCCGGCCACAGCCCGCAGGGTCCGGCGACCGCGGCGATCCGGGGATAACTCAGCCTGATCGTCGCCAGCGTTCGAGGATCGGCGGGATGGTAGTTGCGCATCGTAATGGCGCGGGGAGGCACGCCGCCCGCCGCGAGCAGCGAGCGAATTTCCGCGTAGGCGCTGGCCGCGGCGCGCGCGTTCGGCGTGTCGAGCGGCACGTCGGCCACGATGGTGCCGGTTCCTTCGCGGACCCACGTCTGAGCCAGTCCGAGGACGTCGGCGCGCTGGGGAGCGGACAGCCCGCCGCGCGCATGACCGACGAAGACAACGATCGAGCGGTCGGCTTCCTGCACCGCGATGGGATGACGCAGGCGATAGTCGTCGGGGACGCTCGCCGTCACGAGCTCGCCGCCGGTGTAGTTGCATGCGCCCAGCGCGACGGAAAGACCGGCGAGTGCGCCCAGGTGGCGCAGGGTCCGATGGCGATCGGCCGCTGTCATGTTTGTCATCGTTCCGTCCTCGTCCCGCATGGGTCAGGCAGTTGCGTCTCAGTCGATGATGAAACCGAAATTGGGCTGGTAGTTGCCGACCGGCTCGACGCGGGCGGCGACACCGTAGATGCGATTGATCTGGCCCAGCAGCGCCGATTGCGCATCGGTCGCCGGTGCAAAGCCGTCATCGGGACGCGACAACTCCTTCTGGGCCACCGCCCGAACGATATAGGGCGTGACGATGACCATCAGTTCGGTCTGGTGGTTGACGTAGTCCTGGCTCCGGAACAGCTGTCCAAAAATCGGCACCTCGTCGATGCCGGGCAATCCATTGACGGCCTGCTTGGTCTGCTCCTGGATCAGGCCTGCCATCGCTACCGACCCGCCGGAGGGAATCTCCAGCGTGGTTTCGGCGCGGCGGGTCTTGATCGACGGAATCGTGGTCCCACCAGCGCCGCCGGTCAGGGCGTTTTCGGCCGAGACTTCCGACACCTCGGTCATCACCCGCAGGCTGATCCGGCCCTCCGCCAGCACCACCGGCGTGAAGTTGAGCGAGATGCCGAATTTCTTGAAGCTGACGGTCTGGACGCAATTTCCGATCGCACCGTTCGTCGTCGTCTGGCAGGTCACGCCGGTCGGAATCGGAAATTCGCCGCCTGAAATGAAGGTCGCGGACTCTCCGGAGATCGCCGTCAGGTTGGGCTCCGCCAACGTCCGTACCACGCCCGCGCTTTCCATCGCGCGCAGGGTTGCGGTGACCGACGGCAGGCCGGCCTTGGTCAAGGCCGACGCGCTCAAGCCGTTGTTGGAGACGAGCGGCCCATTGTTCGCGGTGAACGGGTTGCTGTTGTTGAATTGCACGACCGCGGTGCCGTAGTTCATGCTCGCCGAGAGATCGATGCCCAACTGCTTGATGATCGAGCGCTGGACCTCGGCGACCGTGACTTTCAACATCACCTGGTCGCGTCCACGCACGACGACCGAGTTGACGACCTTGTCGGCACCGCCGACCAGCCGTGCCGCGATATCGCCAGCCTGCTGCGCCTCCACCGGGCTCGCTACCGAGCCGGTCAGAACCACGCCGTCGCCGACGCCCTCGATCTGGATTCCCGGCAGGCTCTGCTGCAAGGCCGCGCGCACGCCGTTGAGATCGCGCTTGACGGCGATGTCATAGGACGCGACCTGCTGACCGTCGGAATCGAAGAACACGACGTTGGTCTGGCCAACCGTCTCACCAATGATGTAGGCGCGCTGCGGCGAGCGGACGACGGCGTTGGCGATCTTGGGATCGGCGACCAGCACATCCTTGATATCGCGCGGCAAATCGACAACCACCGATTTGCCGATGCCCAGCGCAAGAAAATGTGTCTTGGTTGGCCCGCCCGCGGCGGCCGAGATTGTCTTGGAGTCGGCGGCTATCACTGGCGTCAGAGCCGGGCTAAGCGCAAGCGCGGCGACGGCCGAAAACGACAGGGCGCGGACCAGGAAGTCACGCACCATCTGCTGATGTCCAGCGCATTTCATGTCGGACGTCCTTTCGATCACTTCTGTGTCGTCGTCGAACTTGGGACGCCGTAGCGAACCACGTTGACGCTATCGCCCCGCTTCGGGGACTGATCCTGGTCGGGTTTGTTCTCGGCGATGTTGATGTCGGCGATGCTGCGCAGCGCCAGCGACAGGGTGCCGGTCTGGCGTGCGCGGGCGAGTGCTTCCGCCTGTTCGGGTTTCAGCTCGAGCGTGACGGTCTTGCCGAGCACGTTGTTCTGGCCGTCTTTTTCCTTCGGCGCCTGATCGATCGCGAGAACGCGAACGTTTGGCAGAATGATTTCCGAAACGACGACGTCAGGCGAGCTCGGATGGGCCGCATCTTTCTGGCGCTTCGAAAGGATGACGTCGACGCGGTCGTTGGGAAGAATAAAGCCGCCGGCGCCGGTTTCCGGCGAGATTTCGGTCGAGACGGCCCGCATGCCCGTGGGCAGGATCGCGGCCATGAAGCCGGAGCCGTTGGCCTTGACCAGTTTCGCCTCCCGGATCGGCTCGCCGGCGACGAAGGGCGAACGCGCGATCGAGCCGGCGATCTCGTTGGTCGCCCCGGCGCGGTCGGTGCGGCGGATGAAATTGTTGCTTGAGGCTCCGGCCGGCCAGCTTTGCCACTGCAGATTCTCTGGATTGACGGTCTGGCCGAGGCCGATGTCGGACTTTGCGACCAGAACGTCGACGGTCTGCAGGTTCGCGGTCGGGGCGGCCAGGGCGGGCTTGCCGTTGTCCGACCCGCTCGCGAGATAGGCTGCAACGCCGCCCGCACAGAGAGCGATGGTCAGGACGACAATACGTGCGATATTCATACGCTTACTGATTACTCTTACGCTGGGATACTTGAACTCACTGCTGGTAGCAGCCCACCAGCGATGACTAAGCGGTAAAAGTATAAGTGAACTTGCAGCGGGCGCGCGTTTACCGAAACGAAGTCAGGGATTTGTCCTCATGGTGAACGCGGAGTTATCGCTCCAAGGGCGAATCCGTAGATCTCCGGAGCCGTCCGTTGACGGCGCGCGACCTTGAGACTGATGGCGCGTTCGCCCGCGTGACGAAGGAGCGTTCACCGCCGCGATAACGGACTGGGTTCGGGGGGAGGGGGTCTCGCGCGTCGATGCCGTTACGCCGCGTTGAAGGCTTCAAATCCGCGCGCGAGGTCGGCCTTGAGATCCTCGATATTTTCCAGGCCGATATGGAGACGCAAGGTGGGACCGCCTGGCGCCCACGGGGTGGCGGTGCGATATCCCGCGCAGTCGAACGGAATGACCAGGCTCTCGAAGCCGCCCCATGAATAACCCATGCCGAACAACTCGACGGCGTCGAGCAAGGCATCGACGGCCTTTTGCGGCGCGGGCTTCAGAACGATGCTGAACAGGCCGGAGGCGCCGGTAAAATCCCGTTTCCAGATCGCATGGCCTGGATCGCCTTCAAGTGCAGGGTGCAAAACCCGGACGACCTCCGGCCGCGCCGCAAGCCATCGCGCCATCTCGAGCCCGGAACGATGATGCTGCGCCAGCCGCACCGCCAGCGTGCGCAAACCGCGGATCGCCAGGAATACGTCATCCGGCCCGGCACAGACGCCGAGTTGGTGGATCGCCTCGGCCACCAGCGGCCAGGCCCTGGCGTTGGCTGAAATCGTGCCGAACATGATGTCGGAGTGGCCGCCGATATATTTGGTGGCGGCCTGTATGCTGATGTCGACGCCATGCTCCAGCGAGCGGTGAAACAGCGGAGTCGCCCAGGTATTGTCGTCGATGACGAGCGCGCCGTGCGCATGGGCTGCCGAAGCGATCGCGGGGATGTCGGGCATTTCGAAGGATTGCGAGCCCGGCGCTTCGACCAGCACCGCCTTGGTGTTCGGCTTGAACAATCCGGAGATCGCGCCGCCGATCAGGGGATCGAAATAACTGGTCTCGACGCCAAAGCGGGCGAGCAGCCCGCTGCAGAAATTTCGCGTCGGGCGGTAGGCATTGTCGCAGACCAAAAGGTGATCCCCGGCCTTGAGCACCGCGAGCAAGGTCGTAGTGATCGCGGCGAGGCCCGAGGGCGCAAGACCGACGCCGACGCATTGCGGGCCTTCGAGCGCCATCAGCGCCTGCTGCAAGGCCTTGGTGGTTGGCGTCCCGCGGCGGCCATACTGGAACTCGCCGCGATGGGCGTGCAGATCATCCGCGGTCGGATAAAGCACGGTAGAGCCGTGGACGACCGCCGGATTGACAAATCCCTTTTGCGCCCCGGTGTCGCGCCCGGCAGTCACCAGCGTGGTTTCCGCCCTTCGCCGCTTCGATACTCCATCATTTCCCGAGGATTTCATGCGTTTGCTACCAAAGAACTATTGCCGCAGCCACGACGCCGGCGTGTCGCGTACCCGCCAGGCGGCGGAATGGGCCGGGTTTGTTAGTAACAGGACACAGAAGATGGCCGTCAACCCCTTGACCCGGATCGCCAGTCGTTCTGTGATGTGGTGGAGCTATTCAGTCGCTGCACGTTGAGGGGCCTGCCGCGATCTTCGATCCATCGTTTGACCGGACTGCGCGCTAAACTGCCTATCAAACTGGCATTTTGCGCAATGGATCACGGGTTTGGCCCATCGGCGTACGCGACGGCGAGTAAACGTTCCCGCACGACCCTTGAAAGGCTTTGCCATGAAACGCGTATCCCTGGTTTTCACCCTAGTTTTCGCCGCGGCTTTCTCGACCCAGGCCGCAACAGCGCAAACGCTCAAGACGGTCAAGGACCGGGGCATGCTGTCCTGCGGCGTCAGCCAGGGCTTGCCGGGCTTTTCCTCACCCGATGACAAGGGTAACTGGACCGGCCTCGACGTCGATGTCTGCCGCGCGCTCGCCGCCGTCATCTTCGACGACCCCACCAAGATCAAGTTCGTGCCGTTGTCGGCCAAGGATCGCTTCACCGCCCTGCAATCCGGCGAAATCGACGTGCTCTCGCGCAACACGACCTGGACGCTTTCCCGCGATACCTCGCTCGGCGCCAATTTCACCGGGGTGACCTATTACGACGGCCAGGGGTTCCTGGTGAAAAAATCCCTCAAGGTCAATTCCGCCCTGGAGCTGAACAGCGCATCGGTTTGCGTCCAGACCGGCACCACCACCGAGCAGAATCTCGCCGACTACTTCAAGAGCAACAACATGAAGTATGAGGTGATTGCTTTCGCGACCGCGGACGAGACCATCAAGGCCTATGAATCCGGACGTTGTGACGTCTACACGACGGATGTTTCGGGACTTTATGCCGAGCGCCTGAAGCTTGCCAACCCGGCCGATCACGCCGTGCTTCCGGAAGTGATCTCGAAGGAGCCGCTCGGCCCGATGGTGCGCCATGGTGACGACCAGTGGTTCGACCTCGTGAAGTGGACGCTGTTTGCGATGGTCGATGCCGAGGAACTCGGCATTACCCAGAAGAACGTCGACGAGATGGCGAAATCCGACAAGCCGGAGCTCAAGCGCGTGTTCGGCACCGACGGCAATCTCGGCGAATCGCTCGGCGTCACCAAGGACTGGGTGTCGCGGATCGTGAAGGCCGTCGGCAATTACGGCGAATCCTTCGATCGTAACGTCGGCGCCGGCTCCAAGCTCGGCATCGCCCGCGGACTCAACCAGCTCTGGAACAAGGGCGGGATCCAGTACGCGCCGCCGATCCGCTGATCGCCGGCCGGGCCGCCGCGGCGATGAGCATCGAGTCCCGACTACCGCCCTCGCAGTTTGCCGCTAGACTGCGGTACGCCGTCGGCGGCCGCGCGGGCTGGAGGGGGTTTGCCCTGCAGGTCGTGTTCGTCGCCGCCCTGGTCTGGATCGGCTACGAGATCGCCGCCAACGCCCGCGCCAATCTGGAGGCGCAGCGGATCACGTCGGGTTTCGGCTTTCTGGAGCACACGGCGGGTTTTGACGTCAGCCAGAACCTGATTCCGTATACGGGCTCCGACACCTATACCCGCGTGTTCTTCGTGGGTCTGCTCAACACGCTCCTGGTCTCGGTCATCGGCATCTTCTTTGCCACCCTGATCGGATTTCTCGTGGCATTGGGCCGGTTGTCGCCGAACTGGCTGTTGTCGCGGATTTCCGGGGGCTATGTCGAGGCGATCCGCAATGTGCCGCTGCTGTTCCAGATCCTGTTCTGGTATCTCGCCGTGCTCGGCGCGCTGCCGAACCCCCGGCAGAGCATCTCGCTGTTCGGCAGTTTCTTCCTCAGCAATCGCGGACTAGTCATTCCAAAGCCGATCGGCAATCCCGGCTTCGATCCCTTTGTAGTGGCGCTCCTGATCGCGATCGTCGCCGCCGTCGGGTTGTGGCGCTATGCGCGCCGGCAATTGTTTGACAGCGGCAGGGTGATCAGGGTCTGGCCCTATGTACTCGGTCTCCTGATCGGCTTGCCGCTTTTGTCCGCGCTGATCTTCGGCGCGCCGGTGACGTTTGAAGTGCCGGTTCTCAAAGGCTTCAATTTTTCCGGCGGCTCGCGCGTCATTCCGGAGTTCGTCGCGCTGACGCTGGCGCTGTCGACCTATACCGCGGCCTTCATCGCCGAGATCGTGCGCGCCGGCATTCTGTCGGTCCACAAGGGGCAGATGGAGGCCGGATCGTCGCTCGGCCTGCATCGGGGAGCGGTGCTGCGGCTGATCGTGATCCCGCAGGCGATGCGGGTGATCCTGCCCCCGCTCACCAATCAATATCTCAACCTGACCAAGAACTCGTCTCTGGCGGTGGGCATCGGCTATCCCGACCTGGTCTCGGTCTTTGCGGGCACCACGCTGAGCCAGACCGGGCAGGCGATCGAGATCATCGGCATCACCATGGGCGTCTATCTCCTGATCTCGCTGGTGACGAGCGCGATCATGAGTTTCTACGGTTGGCGGATCGGCCGGAGCATGGGCGGATGAGCGACATCACGGCATCCAATTTCGTCCGCGCGGCGCTCATTCCCGAGCGCACGGCGCCGATCAAGACCACCGGCTTTGTCGGCTTCCTGCGTACCCGGCTGTTCAATTCGCCGACCAACATCCTGCTCACGATCGTGAGCGCGCTGCTGCTGTGGTTCGTTGCGGTTCCCGCGCTGAGATTCCTGCTGGTTGACGCGGTCTGGAGCGGCACCGACCGCAACGCGTGCCTCACCGAAAATGCCGGACATCCGGTCGGCGCATGCTGGCCCTTCATCAAGGCGAAGTTCCCCCAGCTGATGTACGGCTTTTATCCGGAGCCGGAGCGTTGGCGGGTCAACTTGACGTATCTGCTTGCTGCAATCCTGTTGTTGCCGCTGTTGATTCCGCGGCTGCCCGCCAAGGGCCTCAACGCCGGGCTGTTTTTCTTCGCTTTTCCGGTTGTCGCGTTTTTCCTGCTGCATGGGGGCGGACTGCAGGGTTTCGGTATCAGCTGGACGGCTGGAATCCTGTCGGGCCTTGACGACAGCCTCGGTGATGCCGGCCGCCAGCTCGCCAATGCCGGCCAGAGCATCGCGGTCATCGGCCCGCTGTTGTGGGCGCTCGGCAAGCTGGTCGTCGTGCTCAGTACAGCCATCTCCTATCTGATTTGGCCGCTGACCTGGCTGCGCGACCAGATCGGGATGTCGGGTCAGCCGGTCTGGCTCGACTTTGCGCTGACCGCCGCCATCATCTCTGCCCTGGTATTCTGGCTGGTCGGCGGCACGCGGTCCGGCTGGCGTCCCCTGATCGACAGCCTCGCGGTTTTTGTCGGCGCCGGGCTTGTGATCGCGGTGATGGGACTGGACCGCGGCGGATTGCCCGTCGTCGATACGCGGCTGTGGGGCGGCCTCCTGGTAACGCTGGTGCTGTCCGTCACTGGCATCGTCGCATCGATGCCGGTCGGCATCGCACTCGCGCTCGGTCGGCGTTCGACGATTCCGCTGATCCGGATCTTCTCCATCATCTTCATCGAATTCTGGCGCGGCGTCCCGCTGATCACCGTGCTGTTTTTCGCAACCTACATGTTGCCGTTGTTCGTGCCGACCGGCTTCACCGTCGACGGGCTGATGCGCGCTTTGATTGGCATCGCGCTGTTCGCCGGCGCCTACCAGGCCGAGGTCATCCGCGGTGGCCTGCAGGCGATCCCGCGCGGGCAGGGCGAGGCAGCGAGCGCGCTCGGCCTGTCCTGGGGCAAGACGACGGCGCTGATCGTGATGCCGCAGGCGCTGCGCCACGTCATCCCCGGTCTCGTCAACAGCTTCATCGCGCTGTTCAAGGACACGTCGCTGGTACTGATCGTCGCCTTGTTCGATCTCCTGGGCCAATTGCGCGCCGCGTTCTCCGATCCGGTCTGGGCGACGCCAACGACGCTGTTTACCGGCTTCGCGTTCACTGGGATGATCTACTTCGTCTTCTGTTTTGGCATGTCGCGTTATTCGTTGTTCGTCGAGCATCGGCTGAACGCACATCGGCGCAATTGAGAAAATCACCATGACCGACAACTCAATCGTCAACATTAACAGCCTCAACAAATGGTACGGCGATTTTCACGTGCTGCGCGACATCAATCTCGATGTCGCCAAGAGCGAGCGCATCGTGATCTGCGGTCCGTCCGGCTCGGGCAAATCCACGCTGATCCGCTGCATCAATGCGCTGGAGGAGTTTCAGGAGGGCGAGATCGTCGTCGATGGGATCGATTTGGGGCCGAACTTGCGGCGGGTCGACGAGGTCCGGCGCGAGGTCGGCATGGTGTTCCAGAGTTTCAACCTTTTCCCGCATCTGACCGTGCTTGAAAACTGCACGCTGGCGCCGATCTGGGTGCGCAACATGCCGAAGAAGGATGCCGAAGCGGCCGCCATGAAATATCTGGAGCGGGTGAAGATCCCGCATCAGGCCAATAAATATCCGGGCCAGATGTCCGGGGGCCAGCAGCAGCGCGTCGCGATCGCCCGCGCGCTGACCATGAACCCGAAGGTCATGCTGTTCGACGAGCCTACTTCGGCGCTCGATCCCGAAATGGTCAAGGAAGTGCTCGACACCATGGTCGACCTCGCCAAGGAAGGCATGACCATGCTGGTCGTCACCCACGAAATGGGATTCGCCCGCGAAGTCGCCAACCGCATCGTCTTCATGGATGCCGGCCAGATCATCGAGTCGGACACGCCGGCGAACTTCTTCGCCAATCCGCAGCATGCGCGGACCAAGCTGTTCCTCAGCCAGATCCTGCGCTGACCTCATCGATTTTGCAGCGTGGATTCCGAATTCATTTGAATCCAATTTTAAATATTCTCGTAAACCATTGGAAACCATAGGCATTGAGTTCGGCCGCGTTCATCCAGCCGAAAGCAATATGTGCGCAACTGATCCGAAAAGGGTGCGCCAATGCTGGGTTTTCTGTTCGGTTTCTATGCCCGTCTCGGACGGCTGCATTATTTCCTGGCCACCATCGCGCTCGCGGTGGTGATGACCGCGATCTGTTTCAGCATTGCGACTTCTTATATTCAGTCCACCCCGCGCGGCATGGTCTCGCCCGAAAGCATGATGAAATCCTGGCCGATCATCGCCGCGATCGTGTTCTTCGGCGCGATGACCTTCACGCTGCAGTCGATGCGCATCCGGGATATCGGATGGGATCCGGTCTGCGTGATACCGGCGTGGATCGCGATCGTGATCATCGACAAGCTCATCGCCGGCAAGATCCCCGCTTGGTCGCTCGGGCAGGATCACAACGGCACCGTCGTCGGCGCGCTGGTCAATTTGGCGCTGGTGCTGGCGCTGACGTTCTGGCCTGGCGGCGACAATGAAAACCCGACCTTCGGCCATACCCCGCAACCGCCAGACCGGACGTCGTCGAGGAGTGGCGCCGGTCCGGTCACCGCCGACCGTATCGCGCGCGCGACCGGAGCGAATTTCGGCCGCCGGGCATTTTGAGGGATCCGGCTCGCATCGCTGACGCGGCTGGCTGCGCTCACACTTTCTCGAACGGCAGGTCGATCTTGCCGCGCTTCCTTTCGAGCCATGCCGGCACCGGCAGGTTCTTCGAGCGCATGAAGTCCGGATTGAACAGCTTCGACTGATAGCGATATCCGGAATCGCAAAGAATGGTCACGATGGTATGGCCCGGCCCGAGTTGCCTGGCCAGCCGGATCGCACCGGCGACATTGATGCCGGTGGAGCCGCCGAGGCAGAGACCTTCGTGTTCGAGCAGCTCATAGATGATCGAAACGGCTTCCTCGTCCGGAATGAGGAAGGCATCATCCACTTTCGCGGTTTCGATGACGGGCGTGACACGGCCAAGTCCGATGCCTTCGGTGATCGATCCGCCCGGCGTCGACTTGACCTGGCCGTGCTTGAACAGTTCGTACATCGCGTACCCGTGCGGATCGGCGCAGGCGGTGACGATGTCCTTGTTCTTTTCCTTCAGGTAGGCGCTGATGCCGGCCAGCGTGCCGCCGGTCCCGACTGAGCAGATGAAGCCGTCGACCTTGCCGTCGGTCTGCTGCCAGATTTCGGGTCCGGTCGATTCGTAATGCGCCTTGGGATTATCAAGGTTGTTCCACTGATCGGCGAACAGGACGCCGTTCGGCTCGGTCTTGCGCAGCTCCTCGGCGAGCCTCTTGCCGACATGCTGGTAATTGTTCGGATTTGAAAACGGCAGCGCCGGCACTTCGATCAGCTCGGCGCCGCACAGCCGCAGCGTGTCTTTCTTTTCCTGGCTCTGCGTTTCCGGGATCAGGATCAAGGTCCGGTAACCGCGCGCGTTCGCCACGACCGCAAGGCCGATACCGGTATTGCCCGCGGTCGCTTCGACCACCAGGCCGCCGGGCTTGAGATCGCCGCGCTTCTCGGCTTCGAGGATCATCCATTTGCCGGCGCGGTCCTTGACCGACTGGCCGGGATTCATGAATTCGGCCTTGCCAAGAATATTGCAGCCGGTGGCTTCGGAAGCCCGCACCAGCCTGATGAGCGGCGTGTTGCCGATCGCTTCGACGACGTCGTTGTTGAATCTCATGTCCGGAAAAATGCCAGTCCGTTGCCAAATCTGGCAACGACCCTAGAGCGCGTTGGTTCAAAGTGGAAGCCGGTTCTGTGGTGATTTCCGCAGTGCAGCTATTTCGACTTCGCGAACACCACCTGGCGCACGTCGATGTTTCCCGACAGGAAGCCGGCCTCGCAATAAGCGAGGTAGTATTCCCACAGTCGCCGGAACCGGTCGTCAAAGCCTGATGGCGTCAGGTTCGGCCAGGCCGCGCGGAAATTACTTCGCCAGATCGCGAGGGTCTTGGCATAATCTTGCCCAAAAATGCGTTCGCGGATGACGGGAACGCCGAACCGCTCGCCGAGCGATTTCAGCACCTGCGGCGAGGGCAGCATGCCGCCGGGAAATACATAGCGCTGGATGAAATCGACCTCGCGGCGATAGGTATGGAACAGGCTGTCCTGGATGGTGATGGCCTGGATGCCGGCCAGCCCGCCGGGCAACAGCCGGTCGCGCAGCTGCGAGAAATATTTCGGCCAGAACTGCTCGCCGACCGCCTCGATCATCTCGATCGAGGCGATCCGGTCGTAACGGTCGCGCTCGTCGCGATAATCCCGCAGGCGGATCTCGACCTGCTCGGAGAGGCCGGCCTTTTGAATTCGGGCCTGCGCGAAATCGCGCTGCTCCTTGCTGATCGTGAGCCCGACCACCTTGGCGCCAAACGTCTTGGCGGCATATTCCGCAAAGCCGCCCCAGCCGCAGCCGATCTCCAACAGCTTCTGGCCGGGCTGCAGATCGATCGCTTCGGCGAGCCTGTGGTATTTGTTGTTCTGCGCGGCCGCGAGATCGGGAGTGTGATCCTCGAACAGGGCCGAGGAGTAGGTCATGCTTGGATCGAGCCATGCCGAGTAGAATGCGTTGCCGATGTCGTAATGGGCATAGATGTTGCGTCGCGCCTGGCGCCTGGTGTTGCGGTTGAACCAGTGCCGGACGATCTGGACGAAGCGTATCAGCGGCTTGTCGCCGAGCATCGCCTGGATCAGGTCGTGATTGACGCAGAACAGATAGAGGAACTGGGTCAGGTCGGGCGTATCCCATTCCCCGTTCAGATAGGCCTCGGCGATGCCGATGTCGCCGCCGTTCAGAAGCCGCGAGGCGAAGCCGAAATGGTAGAGCGTCATGGCCGCGGACGGGCCGGGCTCCAGGCCGCCCAGCCTGATGATGCGGCCGTCGGGCAGCGTCACCTCGAGCGTGCCGCGCCGCAGCCGCGAGCCGAAACCGAGCGCCAGCCGGACCATGCGCGGCAGATCGGAAAGCACCGTCTCCACATTGTCGGGGGTTACAGAGATCAACGCAGGCATGTACAGACCCATCGAGTGATATGGCTCTGCGTCCGAGTTTGGCGCGTGGGCTGATTTAACCCGGATCCGCCGCTCAATGGACCAGAGCGCTGTCCGGCTTCCTCCTGGCCGCCGCAGGCAATACAGCTCCAGTATAGTCATTGCGTTTGCCTGCCGCCAAGATGGTATTCGCGGCGGCGGCAGCAGGACGGTTAACCAGCCGCGCGCCCTTGAGCCACAGCCGCAGGGCTTCCCAATGGATCGCCACGACGATCTTGAAGGTGACGAGCGGCAGCGCGCTTTTCCTGATAGGCGTTGATATCGCCAGAGGTGTTAAGGATGAGCCGTCGCGTGCGCCGTGATCGCTTCGTCGAAGCTGTAGAGCGCCGCCCGGTTGACGCCGAACAGCGCCGACTGCCGGTCCGCCGCGTCCAGCCGGTCGAGATCGATCAAACAGGCTCATGACGCGATAGCTGAAGCGGCGGCTCATCGGCTCGAGGCTGACGTGCATCGCCTCGCCGCGGCCCGAAGCCACATGAAATGTTGGTAAGCTTGCTGCGTCCCGGGACTGCCTTAATTTGCGAAAAGCCCGATGGAATGCGGATAAGTCTGCGGTTCCTGATGCCGGACGACATCCTCAACGCAGGGGACAGCGCGTGGCACAGGCCTGTCCGCGCCATGATCGCCCGGCTAGAATACCGGACAGGTTCCCAAAGGAAGCATCACCCCGTGGACGCACGGCAACCAGCCGCCCACCAGCATTATCGGCGAATCGGTCTGGCGGTTGTCGCTATGCCGCGCGCCGGGCATAGGCCCGGCGGAGGGCTGACGTGAGCCAGGGATTGCCGAATCTTGCCGCCGCGCGCCTGCCCGCAGCCATTCGTGGTCTCGGTCGGCCGGCGGCATTGCTTGCGGCGCTTTGTATCGTGGCGAGCTCAGTGGGCTGTGTGCTGACCCAGGACGTGCCCGATCCGGCCCTCGACATTCCCAACACCTACGAGGCCGCGCGACCGCACGATGCCGACGCGCCGCCGACGCTGGATTGGTGGCGCGGCTTCCGTTCGCGGGAAATGACCGACCTGATGGAGGAAGCCCAGACGGTCAATCTGGACATCGCCGCGGCCGTGGCGCGCTTCAAGCAGGCCGATGCGCAGGCGCGCATCGCGGGCGCGGCGCTGCTGCCGAGCCTGAGCGGCTCCGGTTCGGAGGCCTATTCCCGTACCTCGGGCTCGAGCGCCAGCGGATTGAGCATTGGCGGACGTGAGGTGGTCAACTATTCGGCCTCGCTCAGCGCCAGCTACCAGCTCGATTTCTGGGGCCAGAACCGCGATGCGTTGCAGGCGGCGGAGGAAACCGCGATCGGCAGCCGCTTCGATCGCGACGTGGTGGCGTTGACGACGCTGACCAGCGTCGCGACCGCCTATTTCCAGGTGCTGGCCTCGCAGGACCGCATTCGCACCGCCGAGCAAAATATCGCCAGCGCGACACGCGTCCTCGATGCGATCAAGCAGCGGTTCAAATCCGGAACAGGGACCGACCTCGACGTTGCGCAACAGGAAGCCGTTCTCGGCAATCAGAAGGCCGCCGTGCCGCCGCTGCGGCAAACCCTGGACCAGAACATCAACGCGCTGGCGCTATTGGTATCGCGGCCGCGGGAAAGCGTGCGCGTCACCGGTGGTTCGATGAAACAGATTGCCTTGCCGCGCGTCACGCCGGGCCTGCCGTCCGAACTGTTGACGCAGCGGCCGGATATCCGGCGCCAGGAAGCGCAGCTCGCATCCGCCACCGCCAATGTCGGCAGCGCCCGCGCGCAGTTCTTTCCCACGATCCAGCTCACCGGGCAGGGCGGGTACCAGAGTTCGGCGCTGGTATCGCTGTTCCAGCCGCACGCCACGTTCTTCAGCCTGGTCGGCGGCCTGACCCAGCCGATCTTTGATGGCGGCAAGATCCTCGGCAATTTTGAGTTCAACCAGGCCAAGCAGGATGAGTTGCTGCAGACTTACCGCAAGACGGTGATTTCGGCATTTACCGATGTCGACAACGCGCTCTATTCGATCAAGGAAACCACGGTGAAACTGCAGCTGCAGCGCGAGGTGGTGGCGGCCTCGCGGCGGGCCTTTCAATTGTCCGAGCAGCAGCTTCGGGCCGGGACCGCTGACATCGTAACTGTGCTAAATACGCAGGTGACGCTGTTTCAGGCGGAGGATGTGCTGTGGCAGGCGCAGCTTGCCCAGCTATTGGCGTTCGTAAGCCTCTACCAGGCGCTGGGGGGCGGCTGGGAGCCGAAGATGGAGAAACCGGTCAATGCTCTTTAAGCCGGATTTGAACGAGACCGCGAAGGCGGGGCGCGACGGCGTCGTCCGCGTTGCTTCGCGCGCGCGCCGCCGCATCGTTTCGATTACGATCACGCTGTTGATCCTCGGCGGCCTCGGCTACATCGCCTGGACCTCACTGCAGCAGAAGCAGGCCGCCGACCGCAACGCGCGTCCTGATCTCCCGGTGCCGGTGCTGGCGGCAACGCCGCAGATCAAGGATGTGCCGGTCTATCTCGACGGCGTCGGCGCGGTGCGCGCGCTCAACACCGTGACCGTGCGCTCCCAGGTCGACGGCAAACTGATCGCCGTCAATTTTGTCGAAGGCCAGGACGTCAAGAAGGGCGACGTGGTCGGCGAGATCGATCCCGTCATCTACAAGGCGCAGTATGATCAGGCCGTCGCCAAGAAGGCCCAGGATGAGGCGCAGCTTGCCAACCAGCGCCTCGATCTGATCCGCTATCAGCAATTGGCCGCTTCCAATGCCGGCTCCAAGCAGCAATACGATACCCAAAAGGCCGTCATCGCCCAGCAGGAAGCGCTGGTGAATTCCGATCAGGCGGCGATCGACAACGCGGCGGCGACGCTCGGCTATACCAAGATCATCGCGCCCTTGTCGGGCCGGACCGGGCTGCGGCAGGTCGACCAGGGCAACATCATCCACGCCGCCGATATCACCGGGCTCGTCATCATCACCCAGCTGCAGCCGATCGCGGTGCAGTTCAGCCTGCCGCAGCAGCAGATCGTGCGGGTCAATGCGGCCTCCGGCAAAGGCGAACTGGCAGTCGACGTGTTCGGCAATGACGGCACGACGGTGGTCGATACCGGCGCGCTGAAAGGCATCGACAACCAGGTCGATCCGACCACCGGTACGCTGAAACTGAAGGCCGAATTTCCCAACACCAATTTCCAGCTATGGCCCGGGCAATTCGTCAATGTGCGGCTCAAGGTCGATACGCTTTCGAAGGCCATCGTGGTGCCGACCTCGGCGGTACAGCGCGGCCCGGCGGGCACGTTCAGCTACATCATCGGCGACGGCGACATCGTCACGGCAAAACCGGTCGTGGTGACGCAGCAGAACGAGACCGAAGCGGTGATCGCCAGCGGCGTCTCGCCTTCCGATCGCGTGGTGACGACGGGCTTTGCCAATCTCTCCGATGGCGCCAAGGTCATCGTCGGCAAGGACGAGCAGACGCCGACCGCCGATCTGGCGCCGCGCAAGAAGCGCGGCAGCAGGGACGTCCAGGCGAAAGACGGCCAAGCCAAAGACGGTCAGGCCAAGGACGGCCAGGGCGAGCGCCGCGGCAAGAAAGGCGGCAGCGGCGAGGGCGGAGCCGCGCAGGGAGGCGAGCAGTCGGGCGGCGCAGCGAAGTCGCAGCCATGACCCCAACCATCGTGATCTGATGTCCGACTTCGCAAGCATGAGCGCGTGAGCCATGAGCGTCTCTGAACCGTTCATTCGCCGGCCGATTGCGACCTCGCTGTTGGGGGTAGCGCTCTTGATCGGCGGCGTGCTCGGCTACTGGGCGCTGCCGGTGTCGGCGCTGCCGCAGGTCGATTTCCCGACCGTGCAGGTGACGACCCAGTTGCCCGGCGCCAGTCCCGATGTAATCGCCTCCCTGATCACCGCGCCGCTGGAGCGTCAGCTCGGGCAGATTCCCTCGCTGTCGTCGATGCAGTCGACCAGTTCGTTCGGCGTCAGCCAGATTTCGCTGCAATTCGATCTCAACCGCGACATCGACGGCGCCACTCAGGATGTGCAGGCCGCGATCAACGCCGCCGCCGGCGTGCTGCCCAAAACCCTGCCGTATCCGCCGACCTATGCCAAGGTGAACCCGGCAGACGCCCCGGTTCTGACGCTGGCGCTGCGCTCGGACACGGTGTCGCTGCGCACCATGAGCGATCTCGCCGACACCATTTTGGCGCAACGGTTGAGCCAGATTTCCGGGGTAGGGCGCGTGTCGGTGCTGGGCGGCTTGAAGCCGGCGGTGCGGGTGCAGGCGGATCTGGCGCGGCTCGCCGCCTACGGCATCGCGATGGAGGATCTGCGCAACGCGATCGCGGGCGCCAACGTCTCCGGGCCGAAGGGATCGCTCGACGGCCCGCAACAGGCCTACACCATTGCCGCCAACGATCAGATCGCGGTGGCCGACGCCTACAAGCCGATCATCATCGCCTACCGCAACGGCTCTCCGGTCACCATCGGCGACGTCGCCATCATCGTCGACGGGCTGGAGAACGATCGTACCGGCGGCTGGTACCAGGGCACGCCGGCCGTCATCATCGACATCCAGCGGCAGCCCGGCGCCAACGTGATCGACGTGGTCAGCCAGATCGGCGCGGAAATCCCGAAACTGCAGCGCGCGATCCCCGCCGGCGTGAACCTGACCGTGGTCAGCGACCGGACCGTGACCATCCGCGCCTCCGTGCATGACGTGCAGTTCACACTGGTTCTCAGCGTCGTGCTGGTGACCCTCGTGGTACTTCTGTTCCTGCGTTCGCTGCGCGCGACCCTGATCGCCGGCGTTGCGCTGCCGCTGTCGCTGATCACCTCTTTCGGCGTCATGTATTTTTCCGGCTTCAGCCTCGACAACCTGTCGCTGATGGCGCTGACGATCGGCACCGGCTTCGTGGTCGACGACGCCATCGTGATGATCGAGAACATCGTCCGCCACATGGAGAACGGCGAATCCGGGATGGAAGCCTCGCTGCGCGGCGCCCGCGAAATCGGCTTCACCGTGATTTCGCTGACGGTGTCGCTGATCGCGGTGTTCATCCCGCTGTTGTTCATGTCGGGACTGGTCGGCCGCATGTTCCGCGAATTCGCGCTGACGCTGACGATCGCGGTCGTGACCTCGGCGATCGTGTCGCTGACCCTGACGCCGATGATGTGCTCGCGGCTGCTCAAGCACGCCGGCGAGGAGATGGCGGTACCGGGGCTCGCCGCGGTCAACCGATTCATCGACCGCATGGTCGATTTCTATCATCGCACGCTGTTGTGGGTGCTGCAGCACCAGCGCGCGACGCTGGTGGTCACCTTCGCCACGCTGGCTGCGACCCTGATCCTGTATGTGGTGGCGCCCAAGGGTTTTCTGCCGCTGCAGGATACGGCTTCCATCACCGCGGTAACCGAGGTCGGCGCCGACGTTTCCTTTGCCGAAATGCAGAGCCGGCAGACCCAGGCCGCGGACGCGATCAAGGCCGATCCCGATGTGACCGGGGTCGTTTCCGTGATCGGGGCGGGCTCGGTCAATCCGACCACCAATGTCGGCCGGCTGGTGATGACGCTGAAACCGCGCGGCGAGCGGCGCGATGACGTGTCCGTGGTGGTCGCGCGCCTGAAGGAACGGGTCGCGTCGATCCCGGGCATGACGATCTATTTCCAGCCGGTGCAGGATGTGCAGATTTCGACGCAATCCAGCCGGTCGCAATATCAGTACACGCTGACCGGAACGAACGCGGCACTGGTGGCGGAGTGGGGCAACAAACTGGTTGCCGAGCTGCGCCGCGATCCCCTGTTCCGCGACGTCTCGTCGGAAGCCCAGGAGGGCGGCTTGCGCGCCTCGCTCGACATCAACCGCCAGCGCGCCGGCCAGCTCGGCGTCAGCCTGCAGGGGGTGACCGACACCCTGAACGACGCCTTCGCGCAACGGCAGATTTCGACCATCTACGGGCAGGCCAACCAGTACCGGGTGGTGCTGGAAGCTCTGCCGATGTATCAGCGCGATCCCTCGATCCTGTCAAAACTCTATCTGCCCGGCGCGCTCGGCGCGCAGGTGCCGCTGTCGGCGGTGGCGACCCTGACGCGCACCACCGCGCCGCTGGCGATTTCGCACCAGGCGCAGTTCCCGGCCGTTTCGCTCAGCTTCAATCTGGCGCCGGGCGCAGCGCTCGGCGACGCCGTCGATGCCGTCAAATCGATCGAAACGCGCATCGGCATGCCCGGCAGCATCGTCGGCAACTATGCCGGCGACGCCGCCGAATTCTCGAAATCGCTGGCCGGGCAACCATGGCTGATCCTGGCCGCGCTCGTCACCATCTACATCGTGCTCGGTGTGCTCTATGAGAGCTACATCCATCCCATCACCATTCTCTCGACGCTGCCCTCGGCCGGCGTCGGCGCCATCCTGGCGCTGATGCTGTTCGGACAGGACCTGTCGGTGATCGGCCTGATCGGCATCATCCTGTTGATGGGCATCGTCAAGAAGAACGCGATCATGATGATCGACTTCGCGCTGGAGGCGGAGCGGCATCAGGGCATGTCGGCGATGGACGCGATCGTGCAGGCCTGCCTGTTGCGCTTCCGCCCGATCATGATGACGACGCTGGCCGCTTTGTTCGGCGCGCTGCCTCTGGCGGTGGAAAGCGGCACCGGCGCCGAGCTGCGGTTTCCGCTGGGTATCTCGATCATCGGCGGACTGTTGCTGAGCCAGTTGCTGACGCTCTACACGACGCCCGTGATCTACCTCGCGCTCGACCGGATCAACCGCTCAATCGAGAAGGCGGTGCCGCCGGTAGGCCCCGAACTGCCATCGCCGCCGGTCGCGGGAGCCACCGAGGGGATGCAGTAATGGCCTCGGTGTCGATCTCGGAGCCGTTCATCCGCCGCCCGGTCGGCACCACGCTGCTGGCGATCGGACTGTTCCTGATCGGGGTGGTGGCCTACCAGTTTCTTCCGGTGGCCCCGGTCCCCAATGTCGATTTTCCCTCGATCCGGGTCAACGCCACGCGTCCGGGCGCCGATCCCTCGGTGATGGCGTCGACCGTCGCCGCCCCGCTGGAACGGCGGCTCGGCCAAATCGCGGGCATCGACCAGATCACCTCGACCAGCGGGCTCGGCAGCACCAGCATCCAGCTGCAGTTTGCGATCGGCCGCGATATCGACCGTGCGGCGCGCGACGTGCAGGCCGCGATCAACGCCTCGCTGGCCGACCTGCCGACGGACTTGCCGACCCTGCCGAACTTCCGCAAGGCCAATACAGCGGCGGCGCCGGTATTCGTGCTGGCGCTGACGTCGAAGACGATCCCGTCCAGCGCGCTCTACGACGTCGCCGACACAGTGATCGCGCAGCGTATTTCGCAGGTGCCCGGCGTCGGCGAAGTCACCGTCAGCGGCGCCGATCAGCCCGCGGTCCGCATCGCGCTCAACCCGGTCGCGCTTTCCAATGCCGGAATTGCCACTGACGACGTCAGGCTCGCGATCATCAACGCCAACCCGCTGGGCCCGGTCGGCATCTTCAATGGAGGCCGCCAGAGCGAGACGTTGTCGATCAACAAGCAGATGCGATCGGCGGCGGAATTCCGAGATGTCCTGATCAAGAGCTCGAACGGCAATTTCGTGCGGCTCGGCGATGTCGCCGAGGTCGAGGATTCCGTGCGCAATACCCGTTCGATCGCCTGGTTCAACAAGCAGCCGGCGGTGCTGATCCAGATCACCAAGCAGGGCGACGCCAATGTCATCGATACGGTTGACCGTGTCCGGGCGCTGCTCCCGGAACTGAAGAAATGGATTCCGGGTGGGGTGGACATTTCGACCCTGGTCGATCGCACCACCACCATCCGCGCCAGCGTCCGGGACATGCAGTTTACGCTGCTGGCGACCGCGATCCTCGTCATGGTGGTGGTGTTCGTGTTCCTGCGCCGGGTCACGCCGACGATCGCGGCCGGGGTCTCGGTGCCGCTGGCGCTGGCTGGCACTTGCGCCGGCATGTGGCTTGCCGGGTTCTCGATCGACAATCTGTCGCTGATGGCGCTGGCGATCTCGGTCGGCTTCGTGGTCGACGACGCCATCGTCATGATCGAGAACATGTACCGCAACCTCGAACATGGCATGCGGCCCTACCAGGCGGCGCTCGAAGGCGCCAAGCAGATCGGTTTCACAGTGCTGTCGATCAGCCTGTCGCTGATCGCGGCCTTCACGCCGCTGATCTTCATGGACGGCATCGTCGGCCGGCTGCTGCGGGAATTTTCCCTCACCCTGACCTTCGCCATCGTGGTCTCCACCGTGGTGTCGCTGACGATCACGCCGATGATTTGCGCCCATTACATCAAGGAGGCGACCTCCCACAACGCCACCTGGTTCGACCGCGTTGTCGAAGGCAGCCTGTCGCGGATCGTGACGTTCTACACGCGCACGCTGCGCGTGGTGCTGGGTTTTCCATTTTTGACGCTGCTGGTGTTCTTCGCCACCATCGCGTTGACGGTCACGCTCTACATCAAGACCCCGAAGGGATATTTCCCGATCGACGATTCCGGCTTCGTGTTCGGGGCGACGCGGGCATCGGCAGATATCTCGTTCCAGTCGATGCTCGGGCTGCAGCAGCAACTCGCCGACATCGTGATCGCCGATCCAGCGGTCGCGGGCATCGGTTCGATACTAGGCACCGGCGGCCCCGGCGGCGGGGGCTCCAATCGGGGGATCATCCTCATCAGCCTCAAGCCGCCCGAGGAGCGGGGCGGATTGACCACCCTCCAGGTCATCGATCGGTTGCGCAAAAGTCTCTACCGGGTGGCGGGCATCCGCTTGTTCCTATTCGCGGTGCAGGATGTGCGCGCCGGCGGACGTCCGACCGATTCCGGTGACTACCAATACTCGCTGTTGAGCACCGATCTCGACCTGTTGCAGAAGTGGGCGCCTATCGTCGCCAAGCGAATGGAAACGGTCGACGGCATTACCGATGTTTCCAGCGACCGCGACCCCGGAGGCTTGCAATTAACGCTGTCGATCGATCGGCAAAAGGCCTCGAGCCTTGGCGTCCGCGTCCAGGACATCGACAACGCGCTCAACAACGCGTTTTCGCAGCGGCAGATTTCGATCGTCTACACCCAGCGCAACCAGTACATGGTCGTGCTGGAGATCGATCCAAGATTCCAGAGCGATCCCGCCAACCTCGAACGCATATTTATCGCCGGGGCCAACGGTGCGCAGGTGCCGTTGTCCACTGTTGTTCACTACCAGCGCGATCTGTCGCCCCTTGCGGTGTTTCATTCGCAATCGGTTCCGTCCTCGACAATGTCATTTAATCTGTTGCCTGATGTGCCGCTCTCGGTCGCCACTGCCAATATCCAGCGCGCGGTGGACGAATTGCACATGCCGGAGGGCATTCGCGGCAGCTTCGACGGCAACGCCGGCGATTTCAACAAATCGAGCGGGCATATGCCCTTACTGATCCTCGGAGCGCTGGTGGCGATGTATATCGTGCTGGGGGTGCTCTACGAGAGCCTCGCCCATCCCCTGACCATCATTTCAACCCTGCCATCGGCCGGGCTGGGGGCGTTGCTGGCGCTGCAGGTCACCAACACGCCGCTGACGGTGATCGCCTTTGTCGGCATCATCCTCTTGATCGGGATCGTCAAGAAGAACGGCATCATGATGGTCGACTTCGCGCTCGACGCCGAACGCAACCGCGGCCTGTCCTCGGCGGACGCCATTTTCGAGGCCTGCAGCGCCCGGTTCCGCCCGATCCTGATGACGACCATGGCGGCGCTGTTCGCAGGGGTCCCGCTGGTGATCGCCACCGGTCCCGGCACCGAACTGCGCCGGCCGCTCGGCATCACCATCATCGGCGGTCTGTTGGTCTCGCAGATCTTGACGCTGTACACGACGCCGGTGATCTATCTGCTGATCGACCGGATGCGGCGGCGGCCACAGCTTGCCGCGATCGCCGCACCCGCAGAATAGCTTTGAACCGCAGGCTCGCGCGGCGTATAGCGGGCACATGTCAAAATCATCCGAGCTAGAGGCAGGCGCCGCCGTCGCGGAGGCGATCCCGGACTGTCCGCGCTGCCATAAGCCGTTGCCGTTGTGCATCTGCGACAGCATCACGCCGATCGAGAACCGCATCTCGCTTCTGATCCTGCAGCATCCGCAGGAGCAGGACCGGGCGCTGGGCACGGCGCGGCTGACCGCCCTGCATTTCAGGGACGCGGTGGTCAAGATCGGGTTGTCGTGGCCGAGCCTGTCCAAGGCGCTGGGGCGGCCGGTCGCCGATCCCTCGCGCTGGGCGGTGCTCTATCTCGGCTCGGCCAAGGTCGCTGATCTCGACACCGACAGCGAGATCGTCGCCATCAACCGCAAGGGTGAAGCCGAGGATCATCAGCGCGCCATCCTGAAGGAGATCGAGGGCATCGTGCTGCTCGACGGCACCTGGAGCCAGGCCAAGGCGCTGTGGTGGCGCAATGCGTGGATGCTGAAATGCCAGCGCGTCATCCTCGGGCCGAAGCATCCGTCGCGCTATGGAAAACTGCGCCGCGAACCGCGCCGCGACGGCCTGTCGACCGTCGAGTCGGCTGCGATGCTGCTCTCGGCGCTGGAGAGGCGGCCGGATATCGCCGATACCCTCAACGCAAGTTTCGAACGGATGCTGGCGAAATACCGCGTGGCGCAGGTCGAGCTGCCGGAACTTGCGCCCAAGCCGCGGCCAAAGCGTGATTACCGCAGGCGCAAGCGGGGCTGATCTGGATCGGGCCGCCTCGTCGAATTGATGCTTCCGATCCAGCCGTTTCGGATTTTCAAATCGAGGCGCAAAGGGGTGAGGGCGGTTGCCTAAGGCGGTGATGCCTAGTAATGATCCGCCCCAAGGGGCCACGTGGCGGAGTGGTTACGCAACGGTCTGCAAAACCGTGTACACCAGTTCAATTCTGGTCGTGGCCTCCAACTCCACCTCATTGACTTCACAGTATTATTTTATTCCCCGCGGGTTCCCATAGGCGGGCTTGCCGTCGCCGGAGCGTGCGGCTGCCGCGGGATCGTTTTTCAACCTCGGGCGTTAGCGGACCGCCAAACCGGGGGCCGCGATGATCGAGTTGTTTGAAGTTACTGTTGTGATTTGCACACCGGTTGGATCATCGTGTCGGCGATCATACGGTGGCAGCAGCGGTGATCGGAATGGGTGCCTTGGGAGTGCGGCCGACGTTGATGCAGTCCGTGACGCGCGCGCTTGCCTTGGTCTTGACGGTTTGCACCCGTAGTTGGCGGCATTGTCTGGACGTGGGGATCGCCTATGCCAAGAAAGGGAATCACCGGGCACGACGGCTGGGTCATCACCGAAGCCCTGGCAACCGCGCTGGTCGCGCTGGAGCAGCTTCCGCCGAAACACCAGCCGCAGACGCATATGGAAGATATCAGGAAGCTGTTGGCGGCAGGCTCAGCGCCCGCGAGCGTCAACCTGCATCTGGCGCAGGCCAAGTGCCGGTTATTCCCCGAGATTGACCCTGAGGCGATCTATCTCGAATACGGGCTCGGCGACGGGCAGGGCTGAGAGCGGCCCGCTACAATCCAACCAATGACTTGGGTTGACGTTCGGTGAGCCCGGGAGAGGCTCCGAGCCCCGATCAGCAGGAGGCGTACCAGCCCTCTGGAAACGGAATCAGCGGCCAGGCCTGCCGGTTGTCGTTGGCGGCCTCCTGCGGCTCATCATGCACAGGCAGCTTAGCCAAGAAGTGTTCCTGCGGCGCGGGTTCGATCGCCATTTGTACGGCCTCCAGCAATCGGTCGTATTCAGCTTCGCTCATCGCGGCCTCCGGTTCTCCGAAGGCGCAAGGTCTCAAAACTCTTCTGTTTCCGGGTTGAATGGATCGCTCAAATTTTACCGATCGAGCGATCGCGGCCAGGTTGGTTACTGAAGTGTTGATCCCCTGCGAAGATGTAGACCGGCCTGGCGCGGCCAAATGTGAGAAAAATCACATTTGGCCGACAATCTTTACGCTACTTGCCAGCATGACGCCGGCGCCGTCGTGGCGCCGGCACTCCGCAAGGGGATGCTGTCATGACGGTAAGGTTTCCCGGAGTTTCCGCTGGCGCCGGCCGCGCCCATCTTGCCGCGGCGTTCGGTCTGTTGCTTGTGCAGTTCGCCGCCGGTTCGGCGTCCGCGGATATCGCCACGCCGGAACAGAAGCGGGCCTGCACACCCGACGCCTATCGCCTTTGCGCGGGCGAAATCCCCAACGTGCGGGCGATCACCAGCTGCCTGCGGCGGCGGAAGGCCCGCCTCAGCGACGCCTGAAGGCGATGTTCGAGCAGTGACGATTCGCTTCGATGCCCCGGCCGCTGCACCGTAATCGCCCGGAGTATGAGCCGATTCGAAACTCGACTATGGATTTCCCGCGCTCGCGCCAAGACGCGCGCTCCCGTTTCCAGCCCTGCGGGGGCGGACTGGTCACGAGGCCCGGACTCCTAGGCACGCCGGGCCTCGTGTTCTTCCGGAACGGAAAACCCCGGCCTTGAGGCCGGGGTTTTTTGCTTCCGCCCGTCGCGTGGCGGCGGGTTTTGCTGCCGTCCAACTCCTATCGTCCGCCCGGAGGCGGGGTCAGCGTCGATCCGCTGGGCGAGGGGTTGATCAGACTATTGCCGGACGGGTTCAAGTTACTGTTCGCCCCGCCTGTTGCGCTGCCGGCTCCCGTTGTCATTCCATTATTCAGGCCGCCGCCGGTTGTCGTTCCCGGCGAAGTTCCCATGGTCGTTCCGTTCATGGACGAGCCGGTCGTGGTTCCACCCGCGGCCGCGCCGCCCGCAGAGCCGGTGCCGGTTTGGGCGAAAGCAGCACCGCTTGAAAGGGCGAGCAGAGCCGCCAGCCCGATGCTGGTCAGTTTCATGATAATCTTCCTCTTGCTGTGAAAGGGAAGAACCGAAGGCGCCGGAATACGTTCCGGTTCGCGCGCATCAACTGAACGTGGTTCGCCAGATCCGGAACCGCTTCGCTGGCGTTCACGAATTGGTGCGCGGCGCGGCCTCGTTTACGTTCGGTTATCCCTGTCGGCGCCGTATCGGGAACGCCAGTCGCGACGGTGCGTTTTCTTCGCTCCGGAGACGGAGCGGTCCGATGGATGAATTTGCAAAAATCGACAGGGCGCTCGACGAACTTCTGGTCAACCTCGGAGCCATGGTGCTCCGGCTGTCGAGTCCGGAAGTCTCAAAAACCGTTGAAGAGCGCAATGCCCTCGCGCGATCCGTCAATCAGTATGCGGCCTGCGCACGCCGCTCGACCGATCCACGCGTGCAGCGGCTGAATGATGACCTTGCGGAAACGCTGCGGCCCCGGCTGCGGATCGTCTCCAGCAGCTAGCCTTGCGTATCGGCCCCCAGGCCGAGGATAGCGGTTTGCCGGTGCGGTGTTGCTGGTTCTGATCAGCAGCTCCGACAGATCGACCCGATTGATTTGTCGACCTTGGCTTCTTCGCGGTCGATGGCAGGATTGGTGCCGAGCGGTGGTCCTTTCTGCGGGCTGCCAATGCCGCTGGACGAGAGCGCCGTACCCAACGAGTTGGTTCCGGGAGCGGCAGGGCTCGTGCCGGAGGCGCCACCGGTGACGGGGATGCCTCCAGACGAATGGTGCGAACCCATGCCACCGCCCCGGGCAAACGCCGCCGGGATCGAAAGGCCGACGCAAAGGGAGACGCAGAGGACCGAAAGGGTTTTCATGCCGAAACTCCCTCTGACACGCGCGTTAACGCAACCATTTGAGATGGGTTCGGCGCTAAATCGAATTGTACGCGTGCAGGCTTTCACGATTTGGCGGGCTGTGGAATGAGCTGGCCCAAGCGGCCGGTCGGCCGGCGGCATGACAGCTCGATCAATTATTCAGGCGAGGATCTGATTGAATTGGCTCCCCGGGCTGGATTCGAACCAGCGACCATTCGATTAACAGTCGAATGCTCTACCGCTGAGCTACCGAGGAATAGGGCGAAAACCGTGTTCGCACGCGGCAGCGTATAACAAAGCCGTTACGGCTTGCAAAGGACGAAATATCCGCCTCCGGCGCGACATCAAGAGGGCGGGGGAACTGCCTGCGCCACAAGGGTTTGTTACCCCTGACGGCCGAACCGGACCTTTGCCTCGGCGCCGCTCGGGGCGCACCAGCAGCCCCGCCGCAGCGTCAAGGTGGCGCCAAAAAGTCGCATTCCGCGACGAATACTGATACCGCCGGGTTTCACCACGGAAGTGATTCGATGCGAAACTCTCAGACCGATTATACAAGGCGGACGCCTTCGATCGTCCCAAGCGAGATACCCGCTGGGAAATCCGCGATGAGCGACGACGAATGCGTGATGCGGCTTAAGAAAGCCGTCGAGGAGCATGATTCGGCGGATCTGGACGAGGTCGCAAGGCTGATCGCACGGCTCGCGGTGACGATCGAATAGGCCCGTATTTGCGAACGGCAGGCAGCTTTGCAGGGTAGCGGATTGCAGCCTTTGCCGCCGCGATCGGCGTTGCGTTTTGGCGAAGTTTGTACCAGAGATGACGCGGTTCTTAACGCTTTCCCGCGGGCGATGTCCGCAACTCACCCCAGGGTCCGCCAATGTCCGGTTTTGCGACCGCGCGCCAGAAAATGGTCGATGGCCAGGTGCGCCCCAACGACGTCACCGATGTCCGAATTCTCGATGCCATGCTGGCGGTGCCGCGCGAGGCCTTCGTGCCGCCAAACCAGCGCGCGCTGGCTTATCTCGACCTCGATCTGGACGTTAGCGAAGGCGGCGCCGCCAGGCGCGTCCTGATCAAGCCGCAGGTGCTGGCGAAGATGCTGCAGGCCGCCAAGATCAAGCAAACCGACAAGGTCCTGGTGGCGGGTTCGGCCGCCGGATATGCGGCGGCCGTGGTGGCGCGACTCGCGGGGCAGGTGGTGGCGACCGAAAGCGACCCGGCCCAGGTGGCCAAGGCCAACGATGTGCTGGCCCAGCTCGGGCTCGCCAACGTCACATTCAAGGCCGCCGCCGTCGCCGACGGGGATCCGGCGGACGCGCCATTCGACGTGATCGTTCTCGACGGTGCCACGGAGGTGACGCCGGAGCGGCTGTACGGGCAGCTTCGGAACGGCGGCCGGCTGGTCGGGGTTTTCGCCACGACCAAGCCGCCGCGGGCCATGATCGTGACACACTCCCACGGCGATTTCGGGAACCGGGTGCTTTTCGACGCGTCGGTTCCAGTCCTGCCCGGCCTGGAACGGCTCCCGGCGTTCGTTTTCTAGCCGGTTCCAGCCTGTCGCCGCTGTTAAAATCCCGTTCTGAATCAGAAGTGTGGCCCGGATGCTGCACGTGCAGAGTTTCCACCTGCTTTCGCCGGGCCGGGGTTCCGTCGCGCTCGCGCCGGGCATAAGGTGTGGACGGAATACTGACTCGAAGTGAAGCGATAAGCCGATTCGGGTGCACTCGGATTGGCGAAGGTCATGATTGGATTACTTGGGATGCGTGGGGCGAAGTTGGTTACCGGAGCCGCGGCTGCGGTCCTGCTGATGGCATATATGGGCCCGATGCCCGCTCTGGCCGATACGATCGAGGCCGCGCTGGTGCGCGCCTATCAGAGCAACCCGCAGCTCAACGCGCAGCGCGCCCAGGTTCGGTCCACCGACGAGAACGTGCCGCAGGCTTTGTCGGGATATCGCCCCAAGGTCGCTGTCACCGCCAGTGCCGGCTATCAATATACCGACACCCTCCTCAACTCGCCCGGCACCAATCCTGTAACCTTGGGTCCCAACGTCCTCTCAACCATCAACCACGGCACCAATGCTCCGCGCAGCGCCGGCCTCACGGTCTCGCAGACCGTCTACAACGGGCAGCAGACCGCCAACAAGACCCGCGCCGCGGAGAGCCAGGTCTCCGGCGCGCGCGAAGGCTTGCGGGTGCTTGAACAGAGCGTTCTGCTGTCGGCCGCGACGATCTATATGGACTACTTGCGCGACGCGGCCATTGTCGAGGTTCAGAAGAGCAACGTGCGTGTGCTCGAACAGACGCTGAAGCAGACCCGCGACCGATTCAATGTCGGCGAAGTGACGCGCACCGACGTCGCCCAATCGGAGGCGCAACTCGCCGCCGGCAATACCCAGCTCCTGGCCGCGCAAGCAACGCTGACGACGACGAAGGCGAATTTCCGCCGCATCATCGGCAACGAGCCGGAGGCGCTGGCGCCGGGTTCGCCGGTCGATCGCTTCCTGCCGGGAACGCTGCCCGGCGCGGTCGAACTCAGCCTGATCGAGAATCCGAACGTCACCGCGGCGATGTTCGGCATCGACGTCAATTATCTGACGGTCAAGGTCAACGAAGGCGCGCTGCTGCCCACGGTAAGCTTTCAGGCCTCGGTGCAGCAATCCTATGAACAGACCCTGACGATCTTCCGGTCGTTCGGCGCTTCCGCCATCGCGCAGGTTTCGGTGCCGGTGTATCAGGGCGGCGCCGAATATGCGCTGATCCGCCAGTCCAAGGAAAACCTGGCGCAGCAGCGCCTCGTTCTCGAGCAGACCCGCGACCAGACCCGCGCCAACACGGTGACGGCATGGGGCCAGCTGGTGGCCGGCAAGGCGCAGGTCGCTTCTGCCCAGGCCCAGGTGACGGCGTCCGAGATCGCGCTCAACGGCGTCCGGGAAGAGGCCAAGGCCGGCCAGCGCACCACACTCGACGTGTTGAACGCCCAGCAGGCGCTGGTCAACGCGCGCGTCGCGCTGGTCACCGCGCAGCACGATCGCGTTGTCGCGTCCTATGCCGTCTTGAACGCGGTGGGACGGCTGTCGCCGCAGGTGCTCAATCTGTCCACCGTTGTCTATGATCCGAGCGTGCATTATCAGCAGGTTCGCGACAGCTGGATCGGCGTCCGCACGCCGGACGGCCGCTGATCGCCTGAGTGGTCGGCGCTTGCGTCGAGACTGCGGTCGCGCTCACGCAGGTTCGATCGGCGAAACCCAAGCACGGTTTTTACGTCCGCGTCGCGCTCTCGTTCCTGAAGCGCGCGCGAGGTCGCGTCGATGGATCGCGCACACGCGAGAACCCTTTGGCGCGAAGGCGCGCACTTCTCGCTAACGGCAAGCTTTGGCGGTCCGTGTCTCCAGCGTTGCTTGCAATCAAATGTTGCCGTGACATACCTTTGCCTCAGGCAACAGAGCGATTCGCGCCGCATCCGGCGTCCTTGGCCGTGACGCTTCGGTGCCCTGAGCAGGAGCGGGATGCCGCACGTATGTCGTGCGGTGTTTGATCTGGGGACAAGTCAGGCTTGTGTGATGAAAATCCCGGCCTGCATATCCGGAACCGGCAAATCCCGTCGGGCTTGGTGTAAAACGCATGCGAGGGCGTTGATGATGTGGAGTCGGAAATGACGCAGCCCGCAAAGGCCCAAGAACCCTCGATGGAGGAGATTCTGGCGTCGATCCGTCGCATCATTGCCGACGACGAAGCCAAGCCGCCGGCTGCCGAAAAACCCGCCAGCGCGGCGGCCCCGGCCAAGCCGGAGAAACCTGTGGCGGCCCCAGCGGCCAAAGCCCCCGCAATGAATGTTCCTCCGACGGCCATTCCTGCGCCGCAAGCGGCCGTCGCCAGGGCAGCGCCGCCGCCCGCCAAGCCTGCGCCACCCCCTCCTGCGCCGCCGCCCGCGCCGGCTGTAAGCAACAGCCAGGATGACATCGACGCACTTCTGAACGGCCTCGATGAGACGACCACTGCGGAGGAGATACGGCCGGCAGCGCCCGAGGCCGACGTGTTCGAACTTACCGACGATATGGCGGTGGCCGAGCCCGAGCCGCCGCAGCCGTCATTTCGGAAGGTCGAACCGCCGGACGATCTCGAATTCGCGGAATCGGCGGCTGCGCGCGCGCTGCACCGGCAGCCCGCCTTCGAACCGCCACCGCTGGAAAGCAGTCCGCCGGCCCGGCCGATCCTGTCGCACTCGACCGTGTCGGCGGTCGAATCCGCGTTCAACTCGCTTGCCCATACCGTGCTCAGCAACAATGCACGGACGCTGGAAGATCTGGTCAAGGAAATGCTGCGGCCGATGCTGAAATCCTGGCTCGACGATAATCTGCCCGGCCTGGTGGAGCGGATCGTCAAGGCGGAAATCGAGCGGGTTTCGCGCGGGCGCCAATAGGCCGTTCGCCGCAAGGCTTCAAAGCCTCGATTCAGCCACTACATCCGGGTTTGTGCCGCTTTTGGCACGACCTGTCGTGTTGACTTGGCGCGCGCGTGCAGCTTTCTAGGGCATGATCCGCCAAACGCATGCCCTCGGGCTTGACCCGAGGGTTGGCAACAGGTTTTCCGAAAAGATCATGCCTAACCAGATAGATAGCGCTGGAGTCTGATTTAACTCCGGTTCAAACGGACAGCGCGTTCCACAGCCAGATTGCTCCGCCATGATCGAGAAGAACTACCAGCCTGCCGATATCGAAGGCCGCATGTCCCTGGTCTGGGAGGATAGCCGCGCGTTTTCTGCCGGACGCCCCGAGCGCCGCGACGCCAGGCCGTTCACGATCGTGATCCCGCCGCCGAACGTGACCGGCTCCCTGCATATGGGGCACGCGCTCAACAACACCCTGCAGGACATTCTCTGCCGCTTCGAGCGCATGCGCGGCCGCGACGTGCTCTGGCAGCCGGGCACCGATCACGCCGGCATCGCTACCCAGATGGTGGTCGAGCGGCAATTGATGGAGCGCCAGCAGCCGGGCCGGCGCGAGATGGGCCGCGCCAAATTCCTCGAGCGCGTCTGGCAGTGGAAGGCCGAGAGCGGCGGCGTCATCATCAACCAGTTGAAGCGGCTAGGCGCCTCCTGCGACTGGTCGCGCGAACGCTTCACCATGGACGAGGGCCTGTCGCGCGCGGTTGTAAAGGTGTTCGTCGAACTGCACCGCGAGGGCCTGATCTACAAGGACAAGCGGCTGGTGAACTGGGATCCCAAGCTGTTGACGGCGATCTCCGATCTCGAGGTGCAGCAGGTCGAGATCAAGGGCCACCTCTGGTATCTGCGCTATCCGCTGGAAGGCAAGACATTCAATCCCGACGATCCCGCGACCTACATCGTCGTCGCCACCACGCGCCCCGAGACGATGCTCGGTGACAGCGCGGTCGCGGTGCATCCGGACGACGAGCGCTACGCCCGTCTGGTCGGCAAGGACGTGATCCTGCCGCTGGTCGGACGCCGGATTCCGATTGTCGCCGACGAATATTCCGATCCCGAAAAGGGCTCGGGCGCCGTCAAGATCACGCCGGCGCACGACTTCAACGATTTCGAGGTCGGCCGCCGCCATAACCTGCCGCAGATCAGCGTGCTCGATCAGGAGGGCCGCCTCGCGTTGGTCGGCAACGAGGATTACCTGCGCGGCTTGCCGGAAGGCGCGGTCCAGTTTGCCGACGAATTGGACGGCGTTGACCGCTTCGCCGCGCGCAAGCAGATCCTTTCGCGGCTGGAGGATTTCGGCTTCCTGGAGCGGACCGAGCCGAACACCCACACAGTGCCGCATGGCGACCGCTCCGGCGTCGTCATCGAGCCCTATCTGACCGACCAGTGGTACGTCGACGCCAAGACGCTGGCGCAGCCCGCCATCGCGGCGGTGCGCTCCGGCGCGACCACCTTCGTGCCGAAGAACTGGGAAAAAACCTATTTCGAGTGGATGGAGAACATCCAGCCCTGGTGCATCTCCCGCCAGCTCTGGTGGGGTCATCAGATTCCGGCCTGGTACGGCCCGGACGGCAAGGTGTTCGTCGCCGAGACCGAGGAAGAAGCGGTCGGCAACGCGCTCGGCTATTACGTCGAGCAGGAAGTCATCACGCCGGAGCAGGGGCGGGAGATGGCGCTCGACAGCAACAAGCGCGAAGGCTTCATCACCCGCGACGAGGACGTGCTCGACACCTGGTTCTCTTCGGCGTTGTGGCCGTTCTCGACGCTGGGCTGGCCCGACGATACGCCGGAAGTGAAGCGCTATTATCCCACCGACGTGCTGGTGACGGGCTGGGACATCATCTTCTTCTGGGTCGCGCGGATGATGATGATGGGCATCCACTTCATGAAGGAGCCGCCGTTCTCGACGGTCTATAT
Source organism: Bradyrhizobium erythrophlei (assembly GCF_900129505.1). Taxonomy (NCBI): domain Bacteria; kingdom Pseudomonadati; phylum Pseudomonadota; class Alphaproteobacteria; order Hyphomicrobiales; family Nitrobacteraceae; genus Bradyrhizobium; species Bradyrhizobium erythrophlei. The sequence goes on from NZ_LT670818.1 coordinate 6,661,694, forward strand.
CCATCGCCTGGTTCGCGACGAGAAGGGCGCGAAGATGTCGAAGTCGAAAGGCAACGTCATCGACCCCCTCGGCGTCATCGACGATTACGGCGCCGACGCCCTGCGCTTCGCGCTGGCGCGCGGGGCCGCACATAGCCACGACATCAAGCTGTCGCCGCAGCTGGTGGAGACCAACCGCAACTTCGCGACCAAGCTGTGGAATGCCTGCCGCTTCGCCGAGATGAACGACTGCGCGATTTCGGACGGCTTCGACCCGACCGAGGCGAAGCAGACGCTGAACCGCTGGATCGCGCACGAGACCGCGCGCGCCACCCGCGAGGTGACCGAAGCCATCGAGGCCTACCGCTTCAACGACGCCGCCAATGCGTGCTACCGCTTCGTCTGGAACGTCTATTGCGACTGGTATCTCGAGCTCGCAAAGCCCGTGCTGATGGGCGAGGAGGGCGGTGCGAAGAAAGAGACCCGCGCCATGGTGGCGTGGGCGCGCGACGAAATCCTCAAGCTGCTGCATCCGTTCATGCCCTTCATCACCGAAGAGCTGTGGACCGTGACGGCCAGGCGCGACGGCCTGCTGGCGCTGGCGCCATGGTCGCGCAAGCCGGGCCCGACGCCGGAACAACTGGCGATGATGTCGGCCACGACCATCAACGATCCCCTGATGCCGCCGCTGCTGCTGGCGTTCGAGCCGGCCGAATTCACCGATCCTGCCGCCGAGGCCGAGATCGGCTGGGTGGTCGATCTCGTCACCGCGATCCGCTCGCTGCGCGCCGAGATGAACATCGCGCCGGCGACGCTGACGCCGCTGGTGCTGGTCGACGCGTCGGCCGAGACCAAAGAGCGCGCGCCGCGCTGGAGCGACGTGATCAGGCGGATGGCCCGGCTGTCGGACATTTCGTTTGCCGACCGTGCGCCGGAGGGTGCTGCGCAGTTGCTGGTGCGCGGCGAGGTCGCGGCGTTGCCGCTCAAGGGCGTGATCGACTTCTCGACCGAGAAAGCCCGCCTCGACAAGGAACTGACAAAAGCCGAGGCCGACATCAAGCGCGTCGACGCCAAGCTCGGCAACGAGAAATTCGTCGCCAACGCGCCGGAAGAAATCGTCGAAGAGGAAAAGGAAAAGCGCGAGGCGGCCGAAGCGCGCAAGTCCAAAATCCTCGAAGCGCTGGAGCGGCTCAAACAGGCCATTTAGCGGATTGTCGGTTTGGTGGCTTCATCCTTCGAGACGGCCGCCTTGCGGCCTCCTCAGGATGAGGTCACCTGGTTCAGGACAAGGTCTTGGACCCTCATGGTGAGGAGTGCGTCTTCGCGCGTCTCGAACCATGAGGCCCCGGAATAAGCGGCGAAATGGGCTGGGATCGATGCTGGATCACGTTTCCATCACCGTATCGGATATAGCAGCTGCCGAGCCCTTCTACGATGCGATCATGAACGTGCTGGGCATTGTAAAAGTCGGCCGCCGCGACGACTGGCTCGGCTATGGCGAACGGGCGCGGCTTGCGCCACTATCACGCGTCCTGCTACGCGGCATTCTTGAGGGATCCCGACGGCAACCGGCTAGAAGCGGTTTGCCATCACCCGGTTTGAGGAGGCGACACCTTGCGCGCCGGCGAGCCAAGTCATACCGCGCGCCGCGCGGCAGCCTATCGCGCCGTTCACCAGATGCTGGAAGGCGGCGCCATCTTCCATGATCCCTTCGCGATACGGATTCTCGATGACAAGACGCGGGCGGGTCTCGACGACGTCGCGGCTGACGCATCGCTGCGGCCGATGCGCCTGTTCATCGCCGCGCGCAGCCGGTTTTCGGAAGGCTCGCTGGCGGCCTGCGCGGCGCGCGGCGTGCGCCAGGTCGTCGTGCTCGGCGCGGGCCTCGACACGTTTTCGCTGCGCAACCCGTACGCCGGACTTGGAGTCCGCGTGTTCGAGGTCGATCATCCCGCCACGCAGGACTGGAAGCGCGAGCGGCTGAAACAGGCGGACCTCGCCGTTCCAGCCTCGCTCACCTTCGCGCCCGTCGATTTCGAGCGGCAAAGCTTGGTGGACGGACTCGCGGCCGCGGGCTTTGCGGCCGATCGCCCGGCATTCTTCCAATGGCTGGGCGTGGTCCCGTATCTGACCCGCGATGCGGTTTCGCTGACCCTGGACTTCATCGCGGCCGTGCCGGATTCCGAAGTCGTGTTCGACTATGCCGAGCCGTTCGAAAACTATCCCGAAGAACGTCGGGCCGATGTGATGGCCATCGCCGAAAGAGCGGCGGCGCGCGGCGAGCCCTGGCTCAGCCTGTTCGATCCGGCCGAACTTGCCGAGATGCTGCACGACAAGGGTTTTGGCACGGTCGAGGATCTCGGCATGGCCGCCATCGCCGACCGCTTCTACAGCGATTTGAAGGAGAGTATCGCGATCGGTCCGGGCGCGCACATGGTTCGCGCGAAGCGAACCCGCGAGGGCGCGTCTGGCCCACGTGGCGAGGCGTAGCGGTTAGCGAAGCAGCGGCCGCAAATTCGAATTCTCGGCCGGAGGCCGCCCCGCGGCTTTGCGCGTAAAATCTAATTTCCTGAACCGGATCAAGCTGTTTCTACCTGTCCAGTCCCATCCGAAAAAATATTCTGGTTTTCCGAAACCCCAAATCACTTTTATAACTCCGCCGTCCACCCCACTCGAGGGGCGTATCGCGATCGTCACGGACGCGGGGTTGGATGCGATGGACGCAAGCGGCGCTAAAGACGAGAGCGCTCAACTTGCGGACGGAGAAGTCGTGTGGTCCTGACGCCTCGACGCCGGCGTCAAGTTGGCAGCTAACGCTGCTGGCGACGGTGACAAAAAAGCCCGATCACCGGGGAGAGTACGAAGGAAGCCGTTAAAACCATCGCGTGCGGGAATGCCGGGTGTTCGGCGTATCCGTGGTGACTAACGCGCGTGCTTGCTACACTACACGCGCGGCTGCGGGTGCGCTGGCACCCGGCATTCCCCACGCCCTCTTTTGGGCGGAAATTACAGGGACAACCCGGGCGCGTCGCGCCGCGGGGGTGCGCAGTCGTATCTTGCAACCGGAATCCGCTGGAGCAGGCCTGATCGGCCGGCGCGGATCGAGGACGCGGCTTTCCGGGGTACGCGACATCCGCCCGATTTCGAGTAGCGGCTGGAACCTGAATCCTGTACCGTAAAGCCGGTCGAAAGATACGCGCCAAGTATCATAAAGTGCTGTCATGACCGAGCTTGCGGAAGGACCCACCCATATCGGAGCGAAGGGTAGCCTGGCGTATTGGAATCGAGAATTTCAGAGGATCCACTCGCCGACCCTGCGCTATGGCTTCTCGGTCGTCTCCGTCGCGATCGCACTGGGAATCGCGTTCATATTGCAGCACTACGGATTCCGGGACGTTGAAGTGCCGGTCCTTACGGTGGCCATCGCTTTCGCCACCTGGTACGCGGGAATCGGGCCCTCGGTTTTGTCCGTTCTGCTGTCCTTGCTCTTCTTCGACTATTTCTTTCTCGAGCCGTATTACTCCTTCGACATCTCGGCCAGGGATCTCCCATACTTTTTCATCTTTGTCGGATGGGCGGCCATCGTCGCCTCGTTCAGCGCTGTCCGGCGAAGGATCGAGGACAACCTTCGTCAAACCCGTGACCACCTTCAGGTCGAAGTGGTGGAGCGCAGGCAGCGCGAGGACGAGATTCGCAAACTCAATCTGGAGCTCGGCAAGCGGGCCGTGGAGCTCGAGGCCAGCAACAAGGAATTGGAGTCGTTTGCCTACTCCGTCTCCCACGACCTGCGGGCGCCGCTCCGCCACATGGTTGGATTCTCCGAACTGCTGCAGCGGCAGGCAACCTCGGCGCTCGACGAGAAGAGCCAGCGATTCATACGAACGATCCTCGACTCGGCGAAAAGAATGGGCGACCTGATCGACGACCTGCTGGCGTTTTCCAGGATCGGGCGGGCCGAGACCAGAAAAACGCAAGTCGATCTGGGAGAGCTCGTCAAGGAGGTCGTCGCTGAAATCGGGCAGGACACCAAGGGCAGGGACATTGCCTGGAAGATCGGCGCGCTTCCCGTTTGTTACGGAGACCGCTCTATGCTGAGGCTGGTCGTCCTCAACCTGGTTTCCAACGCGGCCAAGTTCACGCGCATGCGCGAGCCGGCGGAAATCGAGATCGGCGCGGTCGACCGCAACGACAACGACGTCGAGCTGTTCGTGAGGGACAACGGCGCCGGTTTTGACATGCAGTATGTCGACAAGCTGTTTGGCGTCTTCCAACGCCTGCATCTGCCCGAACAGTTCGAAGGCACCGGAATAGGCTTGGCGACCGTCCAGCGCATCATCCACCGCCATGGCGGGCAGGTGCGGGGCGAGGGGGCGATAGATCAGGGCGCGACCTTCTATTTCTCGCTTCCCAAGCCACAGCTTGCAGGGGAAAGGACAGCAAACGCATCATGACCGGACTGGGACGCATTTTGATCGTCGAGGACGATCCGAACGACGTGGAACTGACCATGACGGCGCTGACCGACTATAACCTGGCGAACGAGGTGGTGATCACCCGCGACGGACAACAAGCTCTGGATTATCTCTATTGCCGGGGTGAATTCAGCACCCGCCCCGCCGGCAATCCCGCGGTCATGCTGCTCGACCTCAAGCTGCCGAAGATCGGCGGGTTGGAGGTCCTCCAGCAGATAAAGTCCGACGAGCGCCTGAAGTTGATTCCCGTGGTGGTGCTGACGTCCTCCAACGAGGAAAAAGACATGATGCGGAGCTACAAGCTCGGGGTGAACGCCTATGTCGTGAAGCCGGTCGATTTTCATGAGTTCGTCAACGCGGTGAAGGAGCTCGGCGTGTTCTGGGCGGTGATCAACGAGCCGCCGCCGGGCAGCGTGCAGAAGTGAAATCTGCTCTTCGGATTCTGCTGCTGGAGGACAACAACCATGACGCGGAGCTCATCCAGGAACTCCTTGAAGCCGATCAATTCGTCTGTGAAATAACCCGCGCCCAAACACGCGGCGAGTTCGTCGCCGGGCTCGAGGACGCGGGGCTCGACCTCATTCTCGCGGACTACAAACTTCCCTCCTTCGACGGCCTTTCGGCCTTGCAGCTCGCGCTGGATGCCCGCGCCGATCTGCCCTTCATCTTCGTTTCCGGCTCGCTCGGCGAGGAAGTGGCGATCGAGGCGGTCAAGATCGGGGCCACGGATTATGTCGTGAAGTCGCGGCTGTCTCGGCTCGTGCCCTCCGTGCAGCGCGCGCTGCGCGAAACCCGGGAGCGCGCCGAACGCAAGAAGGCGGAGAAGGCGTTTCGCCGGAGCGAGATGTATCTGGCGGAGGCTCAGCGATTGAGCCACACCGGAAGCTTCGGCTGGGATCTGGCGAGCGGGGAAATCTACTGGTCCGAGGAGACGTATCGGATATTCGAATACGAGCCCGCGAGCGCTCCGTCCCTCCAGCTGGTGCTTGACCGAACTCATCCGGACGACCGGACGCATCTGCAGCGGATCCTGGACCGCGCCTTGATCGAGAGGACCGAGTTTACCGTGGAGCATCGCCTGCTGATGGCCGATGGCTCCGTCAAATATGTCCGGGCCGTGGCTCATCCCTCGGCTGGCGAAGATCCCGGCAGTTTCGTCTTCGTCGGGGCGGTCATGGATATCACTGAACGCAAGCGCGCCGAGGAAGAGCGCGAGAGATTGCGCCAGCTCGAGGCGGATCTCGCCTATATCAACCGCGTCACCATGATGGGAGAGCTGGCCGCCTCGCTGGCTCACGAAATCAAGCAGCCGGTTACTGCTGCGGCCATCAACGCCCAGGCCTGCTCGCAATGGCTGCGCCGTGATCCGCCGGACCCGCCGAAGGCATCGGAGGCCGCCGCGGCCATGGTCGCGGCCTTGACGCGGACCGCTGACATCATTGACCGGGTCAGCTCGCTCTACAGGCGGGGTAAGCCGGAGCGGGAATTGGTCGACCTCAACGAGGTCGTTCGGGAGATGAGCGTGCTGCTGGCCGACAAGGCCACTCGGAGCGCCGTTTCGATCCGCACCGACCTCGATCCGGCGCTTCCGGCGTCGACAGCGGATCGGGTCCAGCTGCAGCAGGTTTTGATGAACCTCATGCTCAACGGCGTCGAGGCGATGCAGGATAAAGGTGGTGAACTGACCGTCGCCTCAAAGAGGACCGAGGATGGTCAACTATTGATCTCGGTGAGCGATACCGGCATTGGGTTTTCGAGCGATGCGGCCGCGCGCATTTTCGACGCGTTCTTCACCACGAAACCGCAAGGCACCGGCATGGGACTGTCCATCAGCCGCCGGATCATTGCGGCGCATGGCGGCCGTTTGTGGGAGAGCTCCACTACGGGACAGGGGGCGACCTTTCAGTTCACACTGCCCGTCGGGGCGACGGCATCCTGAGCGGTGAGCACCTGGCGCAGGGTCGATCGTCAAAACGGCTTGCTGAGGAATTTCGAGGCCTTCAGGCCGTATCGCCACGGCAGTGCGGCCGCCTTGGTAATTCCGATCCGCACGCCTGCGACGATCTCGGGTTTCTCCACGCGCGCATACAGCGCCATCGGCGGGGCGTCGAGCGCGAGGCCATTATGCGCGCTCGTGATGCCGAGCGCTTCGGTCAGCTTGCCAGGTCCGGAGCACAGCGCCCGCTCGTCGTCCAGGTGCCGCCGGCGGCGCATGGCGGCAATGCCGTGGGTCGGCTCAAGGGCGCGGATCAGCACGGCGCTTGCCGAACCCGCTTTCTCGCAGACGAAATTGATGCACCAGTGGATGCCGTAGGAGCGATAGACATAGGCAAAGCCGGGCGGGCCGAACATCACCTGGTTGCGCGGCGTCGGCCCGCGGTACGAATGCGCGGCCGGTTCGGTGTGATGATAGGCCTCGACCTCGACAATGATGCCGCCGACGCCGTTCACCAGCAGCGTCGCGCCGATCAGATCGGGAGCGACCTCGTGCACGCTGCGGCCGAAGAAGGCGCGCCTGAGCGGCTTGCCCAGATCGGGTGCGGCGTAATTTCGGGAAATGCGGCTTTTAGCCATTCAAAACGGGGCCGGGAGGGCGAAAAATGCGCTGGCAATGGCAATATGCTAAAGCGTCGGAGCGAACAAGCCGGGCGGTTGCGATTCCCCTTCAAGCGGATTAGCTAAGCGTTTCAGGGATATGGATATTCCATGGTCGTCGTCGTTGATACAATCTCCGCCAATCCGGTGCGCCCGCGCCATCCGGAAAAGGTGAACCGGCCGGACTCCTTGTCGCCGCCGAAGCCGGACTGGATCCGCGTCCGCGCCCCGACCACGCGCGGCTATGCGGATACCCGCAACATCATCAAGGAAAACGGCCTCGTCACGGTGTGCGAGGAGGCGGGCTGCCCGAATATCGGCGAATGCTGGGACAAGAAGCACGCGACCTTCATGATCATGGGCGACACCTGCACCCGCGCCTGCGCGTTCTGCAACGTCAAGACCGGCATGCCCGGGGCGCTCGATGCGAGCGAGCCGGAGCACGTCGCGGAAGCGACCTTCAAGCTCGGGCTCAATCATCTCGTGGTCACCTCGGTCGACCGCGACGATCTCGCCGATGGGGGCGCCGAGCATTTTGCAAAAACCATCCGCGCGATCCGCGCGCGCTGTCCGGCCACCACGATCGAAATTCTCACCCCCGACTTCCTGCGCAAGCAAGGTGCGCTCGATATCGTGGTCGCGGCAAAACCCGACGTGTTCAACCACAATCTGGAAACGGTGCCATCGCGTTATCTCAGCGTCCGGCCGGGCGCGCGCTATTTCCATTCGATCAGGTTGCTGCAGCGGGTCAAGGAAATCGATCCCGCGATCTTCACCAAATCCGGCATCATGGTCGGATTCGGCGAGGAGCGTCACGAAGTCCTGCAGGTGATGGACGATCTGCGCTCGGCGGACGTGGATTTCCTGACCATCGGGCAGTACCTGCAGCCGACCCGCAAACACCACGCCGTGATGGGCTATGTGACTCCGGAGGAATTCGCCGGCTATGAGAAGATCGCCTACGCCAAGGGCTTCCTGATGGTGTCGGCGAGCCCGCTGACCCGCTCGTCGCATCACGCCGGCGATGATTTTGCCCGGCTGAAGGCGGCGCGCGCCGCAAAATCTGGCTAAAGCGTTATTTCGATGCCGAAATTCAACTCCAGGCGGCTGGTCAACCACAGCGCGGCGCGAATGTTCGATCTGGTCGCCGACGTCGAGCGCTATCCCGAATTCGTGCCGCTGTGCAGCGCGCTCAAGGTGCGGCAGCGCACGCCGAAACCCGACGGCACCGAGATCGTGGTCTGCGAGATGACGGTCTCGTTCAAACTGGTGCGGGAGACCTTTACCACCCGCGTCACGCTCGACCGCGCCAATCTGAAGATCCTGGTCGAATATCTGCGGGGGCCGTTCTCCAATCTCGAGAACCGCTGGACCTTCGAGCCGAAGTCGGACACGTCCTGCGATGTCGGGTTCTATCTCGCCTACGAATTCAAGAGCCGCATGCTGGCGATGCTGATGGGCACCATGTTCGACACCGCGTTTCAGCGCTTTGCGTCCGCGTTCGAAAAGCGCGCGGATAAGATTTACGGCAGGCCGGGAATTGCGAACCGGGGTTGAACGAGCTTTGCGTCGATCACGCCCGCGGCGGCCGGCGCCTTTTGACGGCGCTGCGACGCGGCGAACGCGCCACCCGCAGACGCAAGCGGCTGGCGGCTTCGCGGCGCGGTTTTGTCACCGCCTGCGGTCCACGCGCCAGTTCCATCAGCATCCGCAACGCCTCGACCACGGAGCGGGCGCGCACCGCGCTGCGTCCGATCGCCCCGAACCGGCATTCGCGATGCAGGATGCGGCCGTCGCGGGCGGCGACTGCGAAATGCACGAGGCCGACCGGCTTGCCCGGCACAGCCCCGCCTGGACCTGCGATGCCGGTGATGGCGACGGCGAGGTCGACGCCGGCGCGCTCCAGCGCGCCGACCGCCATCGCGGTCGCGGTCTCCTTGCTGACCGCGCCAAAACTCTCGAGCGTCGAGGCCTTGACGCCCAGCATCGCCCGCTTGGCCTCATTGGAATAGGTCACAAAACCGCGGTCGATGACGTCGGAGGAGCCGGGAATATCGGTGAGCGCGCCCGCGACCAGGCCGCCGGTGCATGATTCCGCGGTCGCGATGGTCAGCTTGCGCATCCGGCAAAGATCGAGCAGCGAGCGGGAGAGGGCGCGGGCGTCGCTGCCGCTCATGTCAGTCGCTCCAGCCTTTGTTGTCCCAGGCCTTGTTGTCCCAGGGCAGGCGGATGGTGGCGCTCGCGGTCGCGGCGATGCCTTCCTCGCGGCCGGTGAAGCCAAGGCGTTCGCTGGTGGTCGCCTTCACGGCGACGCGCGAGACGTTCACGCCCGTGATCTCGGCGATGCGGGTGCGCATGGTGTCGCGGAGCGGTCCGATCTTCGGCCGCTCGCAGATCAGCGTGACTTCCAGATTGGCGATGCGGCCGCCGCGCGCGGTGACCCGGTCGACCGCGTATTTCAGGAACTGGTCGGAGGACGCGCCCTTCCACTTGAGATCGCTGGGCGGGAAATGCGAACCGATATCGCCGTCCGCCAGCGCGCCGAGGATGGCGTCGACCAGCGCATGGAGGCCGACATCGCCGTCGGAATGGGCGAGAAAGCCGCGCGTGTGCGGCACGCGGATGCCGCAAATCATGACGTGATCGCCGTCACCAAATGCGTGCACGTCGTAGCCGGTCCCGGTTCGGATATCGCCGAGCAGGCTGGCGAGGCGGGCTTCCTCGCGGACAAAATCTTCCGGTGTCGTCAGCTTCATGTTCGCAGGATCGCCTTCAAAGGTCGCTACCGTCAATCCCGCCCATTCGGCGAGAGCGGCATCATCGGTGAAATCGCCGCGGCCCTCGCGCACCGCGCGGCGGTGGGCGTCGAGGATCACGTCGAATCGGAACGCTTGCGGCGTTTGCGCGATGCGCAGCCGCGCGCGCTCCGGCGTGGCTTCGACGTTCCCGTTTCCGTCGATCAGCTTGACGGTATCGGCGACGGGAATCGCAGGGATAGCCGCTCTGGTGCGACCGGCGGCATCGATCGCGCGCGAGATCAGCGCCGCCGAGACAAATGGCCGTGCGGCGTCGTGAATCAGGACGATGTCCGGCTTCTGGCCGGCAAGAGCTTCCAGTCCCGCGTGCACCGAGGCCTGCCGCGTCGCCCCGCCCCTGGCGGGCGGCTCGTGCGTCAACGTGCTGACGGCGGCATTGAACATGGCGGCGTCATCGGGATTGAGCACCGGCTGCACGGCGCACACTTCCGGATGGCGGCAAAACGGTTCCATTGCGCGGAAAATCACGGTCTGCCCACCGATCGAGCGATATTGTTTCGGGCCCCCGGAACCGGCCCGAAGGCCGCGTCCGGCAGCGACAAGAATAGCGGCGGTCCGCACAGATTTCGGCATTGCACTCAATTACTGGCGTTTCAGGGTTGACGAGGGAGCAAGGACTGGCCCGGCGCACAGCCCATATCATGCCGAAGGCCTAAAAACAGAGCGATTCCAACAGCTGTGGGAAAAGCATATTTTGTTGCAGTGCACTTGCACAATTTACAGAACTGTCTAAACTGTAGGCATGAAGCTTGACTGCACAAGATTTGTGCGCAAAATGGATCCCGACAGTCGCGATGAGGCGCCTGCGAGAGAAACGAGAAGTCTGTGACCGGCTCGGAAACATTTCGCTCTAAGCCGTTGAAAATAGGCGGTATTACTATCGCCAGTCCGGTTCTTCTCGCGCCGATGTCGGGCATAACTGATGCGCCTTTCCGACGTCTGACGGCGGCACTCGGGGCAGGACTCGTCGTTTCCGAAATGACAGCCAGCGATGATCTCGTCAATGGCCGGCCGATGTCGCTGCTGCGATGCGAGGCAACCGGAATAGGACCCCACGTCGTCCAGCTCGCGGGGTGCCAGACCAAATGGATGGCGGAAGGCGCGCGGGTCGCCGAGGCCAATGGCGCCGAAATCATCGATATCAATATGGGCTGCCCCGCCCGCCATGTGACAGGCGGCCAGTCCGGTTCGGCGCTGATGCGCGATCTCGATCACGCCTTGAAGCTGATAGAGGCGACGATCGCGGCCGTGAAAGTGCCTGTGACACTGAAGATGCGACTGGGCTGGGACGAGCGCTCGCTTAATGCACCCGACCTGGCACGCCGCGCGCAGGCCGCAGGCGTGCAAATGATTACGGTGCACGGCCGCACCCGCTGCCAGTTCTACAAGGGTGTTGCCGACTGGAGCGCGGTGCGCGCCGTCAAGCATGCGATCAGCATTCCGCTCGTCGTCAACGGCGACATCACTTCTTACGAGGACGCAGTTTCCGCGCTCGAACAATCCGGCGCCGACGCCGTCATGGTCGGCCGCGGCGCCCAGGGCCAGCCGTGGTTGCCGGGTCAGATCGCGCGCCGGCTCGAGACCGGCGTCGTCGAGGCGCCGCCGCCGCTCGCCGAGCAGCTCAATCATATCCGCGCGCTTTATGCAGAGGTTTGCAATCACTACGGCTTGCGGGTCGGCCTTCGCCACGCACGCAAGCATCTCGGCTGGGCGCTGGAGGTTGCGGGGCGCTGCAGCCGCGCGCCGGCGGCCACGCTCAAGACCTGGCGCGCGAAGATTCTGACGTCCGAAGATCCCGCGGGCGTGGACAGATCTCTTCAGGATGCGTTTGACGACTTTGCATGGAGCGCTGCAGCATGACTTCAGCCGCAGAACATCGCAGGCCGATGCCCTCCGATGGCGACGCCATCCTCAATGCCTTGCCCAATCCGGTGCTGCTGGTTGCGCCGGACGGCAGGATTGTCGACGCCAACATGGCCGCCGAATCGTTTTTCGAAATCTCGACGCAATTCCTGCAGCGCCAATCGCTCAAGGAACTGGTGCCTTTCGGCAGCCCGCTGCTGGCGCTGATCGATCAGGTGCGCTCCAGCGGTTCGCCGGTCAACGAGTACAAGGTCGATCTCGGTACGCCGCGGATCGGCGGCGACCGCCAGGTCGATCTGCACGTCGCGCCGCTGACCGAGCGGCCCGGCCATATCGTCGTGATGCTGCAGGAGCGCACCATCGCCGACAAGATGGACCGGCAACTGACGCATCGAAGTGCGGCGCGTTCGGTAATCGCGCTGGCCGCCATGCTGGCGCATGAAATCAAGAACCCACTGTCGGGCATCCGCGGCGCGGCGCAACTTCTGGAGCAGGCCGCATCCTCGGAAGACCGCATGCTGACCCGGCTGATCTGCGACGAGGCCGACCGTATTGTCACGCTGGTCGATCGCATGGAAGTATTCGGCGACGACCGGCCGGTGGCACGCGGCCCGGTCAACATCCACAGCGTACTCGATCACGTCAAGCGGCTGGCGCAATCCGGCTTCGCCCGCAACATCCGCTTCGTCGAAGACTACGATCCCTCGCTGCCGCCTGTGCTGGCCAATCAGGACCAACTGATTCAGGTATTCTTGAACCTGGTGAAGAACGCCGCCGAGGCGGTGGCCGATCTCGGCAGCGACGCGGAGATTCAGCTCACCACCGCGTTCCGTCCCGGCGTTCGCCTCTCGGTGCCCGGAAAGAAATCGCGCGTATCCCTGCCGCTCGAATTCTGCGTCAAGGACAACGGTCCCGGCGTGCCGGAGGACCTGTTGCCCAATCTGTTCGATCCGTTCGTCACCACCAAGCCGACCGGCAGCGGGCTTGGCCTTGCGCTGGTCGCCAAGATCGTCGGCGATCACGGCGGCATCATCGAATGCGAATCCCAGCCGCGGAAAACCATCTTCCGGGTGCTGCTCCCCATGTTCAACACAGCCAAGCATCTCGACCAAAGCAACCGCGACGACGTTTCGGGGACGCCGTTGCATGCCTCACAGGACTCAAGATGAGGAACAAGAACTATGCCCGCAGGTAGCATACTTGTCGCCGATGATGACACGGCGATCCGTACGGTTCTGAATCAGGCTCTTTCACGCGCCGGATACGAGGTGCGGCTGACAGGGAACGCGGCCACGCTGTGGCGCTGGGTCAGCCAGGGCGAGGGCGATCTGGTTATCACCGACGTGGTGATGCCCGACGAGAACGCGTTCGACCTGTTGCCGCGGATCAAGAAGATGCGGCCGAATCTTCCCGTCATCGTGATGAGCGCGCAAAATACCTTCATGACCGCGATCCGCGCGTCTGAACGCGGCGCCTATGAATATCTGCCGAAGCCGTTCGACCTCAAGGAGCTGATCGCCATCGTCGGCCGCGCGCTGGCCGAGCCGAAGGAGCGGGTGGCCAACCAGGTCGATGAATCCGAGTTCGATTCGATACCGCTGGTCGGACGGTCGCCGGCGATGCAGGAAATCTACCGGGTGCTGGCGCGGCTGATGCAGACCGACCTCACGGTGATGATTTCCGGCGAGTCCGGCACCGGCAAGGAGCTGGTCGCGCGCGCGTTGCACGACTACGGCAAGCGCCGCAACGGTCCATTCGTCGCTGTCAACATGGCCGCGATCCCGCGCGATCTCATCGAATCGGAACTGTTTGGCCACGAGCGCGGCGCGTTCACCGGCGCCAATACCCGCGCCTCCGGCCGCTTCGAGCAGGCCGAAGGCGGCACGCTGTTTCTCGACGAAATCGGCGACATGCCGATGGAGGCGCAGACCCGCCTGTTGCGGGTATTGCAGCAGGGCGAATACACCACGGTCGGCGGCCGTACCCCGATCAAGACCGACGTGCGCATCGTCGCCGCCAGCAACAAGGATCTGCGGATCCTGATCCAGCAGGGCCTGTTCCGCGAGGATCTGTTTTTCCGCCTGAATGTGGTGCCGCTGCGCCTGCCGCCGTTGCGCGAGCGGATCGAGGATTTGCCCGATCTGATCCGGCACTTCTTCGCGTTGGCCGAGAAGGACGGATTGCCTCCGAAGAAGCTGGATACGCTGGCTCTGGAGCGCATGAAGCAGCACCGCTGGCCGGGCAATGTGCGCGAACTCGAAAATCTCGCGCGCCGGCTGGCCGCGCTATATCCCCAGGACGTGATCACCGGCTCGGTCATCGACGGCGAACTGGCGCCGCCGGCGGTCACCTCGGGCGGCAGCGTCCAGCACGGCGTCGACAATCTCGGCGGCGCGGTCGAGGCCTATCTGTCGTCGCACTTCTCCGGGTTCCCCAACGGCGTGCCGCCGCCGGGGCTCTATCACCGGATTCTGAAGGAAATCGAGGTGCCGTTGCTCACGGCCGCGCTGGCGGCGACCCGGGGCAACCAGATTCGCGCTGCCGACCTGCTCGGGCTCAACCGCAACACCCTGCGCAAGAAGATTCGCGATCTGGACATCCAAGTCTACCGCAGCGGCAGCTGACGGCCTCCAAGCGTGTGAAAGGTGCAGGGTATCCTGTGGCGCGAAGCCGCGGGCAACAAATGCACGTGGAAGCCGTACGCTGCGCCGCGGAATTGTCGCAATTCGGCAACATTGTGATATGAATGCATCAGTCCGCTACCGGCGGACGTAAAGCCTTCAGCGCACCCCTTGCCGGAATGACCAGCGCAGACACCTCCGCCGCATCGTTCGCACCCTCATTTGCCGAATCCAAGGGGCGCTCCCTCTGGAGGTTCGTGGCGCCGTTTGTGGTCGCCATCGCGCTGTTGTCGGCGCTGCTTACCTTCGTGGTGCTCACCGGCCTGACCCGGATCGAGCCGACCCGCGACGTCGTCATTTCCTTCATGCTGATCAATGCAGCGATCATCCTGCTGCTGGTCGGCATCATCGTCCGCGAGCTCTGGCAGGTGGTGCAGGCCCGTCGCCGGGGCCGGGCGGCCGCGCGGCTGCACGTCCAGATCGTCGGGCTGTTCTCCGTGATTGCGGTTTTGCCCGCCGTGCTGGTGGCGATCGTCGCCAATGTGACCATCGACCGGGGCTTCGATCGGCTGTTTTCAGGCCCGACGCGCGAGGTGATCCAGAACTCGCTGACTGTCGCACGGGCATATCTCTACGAGCATGCGGAACTCATTCGCGGCGATATCCTGGGAATGGCCAACGATATCTCGCACGCCCGGCCGCTATACGATCAGGATCGGGGCACGTTTCGCGAGCTTTTGACGACGAGCGCTGCCTCGCGCAACCTGCCGGGCGCGATGCTGATCGACAAGGACCGCCATATTCTTGAGTCGGCGCAGACCGGCATCAAACAGGACTTCACGGTCCCGCCGCAGGACTTCCTGAGCAACGTCAAGGAAACCGAGCCCGAAATCTCCGTGTTTCCCGAAGGCAATTACGTCGCCGCCGTGATCCGGCTGCGGGCCTTCAACGACACCTTCCTCTACGTCGCGCGCCTGCTCGATCCGCACGTGGTCGCGCAGGTCAACGAGACGCAGGCCAGCGTCGCCGAATATGCCGAACTGGAGTCGCGCCGCCTCGGCATGCAGGTATCGCTCGCCCTGATGTTTGCCGTGATCGGACTGACCATCCTGATGGCCTCCGTTCTGATCGGCCTGAACTTTGCCAATTGGCTGGTTACGCCGATCCGGCGGCTGATGAGCGCGGCCAATATCGTGTCGACCGGCGATCTGCATGTGCAGGTGCCGGTGCACAAGTCGGAGGGAGATCTCGCCCAGCTCGGCGAGACCTTCAACAAGATGACGCAGGAGTTGCGCTCGCAGCGCGACGAACTGGTCAACGCCAGCGACCTGATCGACAGCCGGCGCCGCTTCATCGAGGCCGTGCTGTCGTCGGCGAGCGCAGGCATCATCGGCGTTGATGCCTCGGGAAGCGTCGGCATCCTCAACCGGTCCGCCGAAAAGCTGATTGGGCACGCCGAATCGGAGACGCTGGGTCATCCGCTGTCGGACGTGTTGCCCGAGCTCGACGACATGATGAAGACGGCGCGCGAGGGCACGCAGCGGCTGGTGCAGGGCCAGATCACGATTCTCCGCGACGGCCACGAGCGAAATCTTTCGGTGCGCGTCAGCGCCGAGCAGACCAGCCAGTCGCGCGACAGCTACATCATCACGCTCGACGACATTACCGACCTGGTGTCGGCGCAGCGCACCTCGGCGTGGGCCGACGTTGCCCGCCGCATCGCGCACGAGATCAAGAATCCGCTGACCCCGATTCAACTGTCGGCTGAACGTATTCGCCGCAAATTCGGCAAGGTGATCACCGAGGACAAGGCCATTTTCGAGCAATGTACGGACACCATCGTGCGGCAGGTTGACGATATCAGGCGGATGGTTGATGAATTCTCGCGCTTTGCGCGGATGCCGAAACCCGTGATCGAAGGCGAAGACGTCGCCGACACCGTGCGCCAGGCGGTATTCCTGATGCGGGTCGGCCATCCCGACATCGACATCGAAGCCGAAATCAAGCAAGACCCGTTGCGGGCGCAGTTCGACCGGCGGCTGATTTCGCAGGCGCTGACCAACATCATCAAGAACGCCGCGGAGGCCATCGAAGCGGTGCCGGCGGAGGAGTTGGAGAAGGGTCGCATCGATGTCATCGCGACCCGCGAGAACGATGACATCCTGATCGACGTCGTCGACAACGGGATCGGCCTGCCGAAGGTGAGCCGGGCGCGTCTGCTTGAACCCTATGTCACGACGCGTGAAAAAGGCACCGGCCTTGGATTGGCGATCGTTGGCCGCGTGCTGGAAGACCATGGCGGCCGGATCGAACTGCATGATGCCGCCGACATCAGGCCGGGCCAGCGCGGCGCCTGGATGCGGCTGCGCTTTGCGGTATCGGGCCACGCGAAGGCCGATAGCAAGGAAGCCGGGCCCGAAACAAAAATGCCGGTTGCCGAAACCACGGGCTCCCCTGACGCGACTAATCCAGACGGGACATCAGGCGCGACCAGCAATGAAACAAAAATCGAAGCCGCAAGCGGCAACTGACATGACAGGCGTGACCCATGGCAAGTGATATTCTGATTGTCGATGACGAGGCAGATATTCGCGATCTGGTCGCGGGCATTCTTGACGATGAGGGATTCACCACCCGGACCGCGCGCGACAGCGATTCGGCGCTGGCCGAAATCGCCAACCGCCGCCCGCATCTGGTATTTCTCGATATCTGGCTGCAGG
Organism: Bradyrhizobium erythrophlei; assembly: GCF_900129505.1. Classification (NCBI taxonomy): domain Bacteria; kingdom Pseudomonadati; phylum Pseudomonadota; class Alphaproteobacteria; order Hyphomicrobiales; family Nitrobacteraceae; genus Bradyrhizobium; species Bradyrhizobium erythrophlei. Next base: position 6,678,760 of record NZ_LT670818.1, read on the forward strand.
GCAGCAAGCTCGATGGCTTGCAGTTGCTGGAGCAGATCAAGCGTGAGCATCCCGATCTGCCGGTCGTGATGATCTCGGGACACGGCAATATCGAGACCGCGGTCGCCGCCATCAAGCGGGGCGCCTACGACTTCATCGAAAAGCCGTTCAAATCCGACCGGCTGATTCTGGTGGCGACGCGGGCACTGGAGACCTCGCGGCTGAAGCGCGAGGTGAAGGAACTCAAGCAATTGGCGCCGGCGGCGAGCATCCTGACCGGGCGCTCCGCCTGCATGAATCAGTTGCGCCAGACCATCGAGCGGGCCGCCAAGGCCAATAGCCGTATCCTGATCGTCGGTCCTTCCGGAGCGGGCAAGGAGCTGGCGGCGCGTACGCTGCACAATCTGTCGAGCCGCGCCGAGGGCCCCTTTGTCGTCATCAACGCCGCGGCGATCACGCCGGAGCGCATGGAAGTCGAGCTGTTTGGCGTCGAACAGTCCAATGGCGAGCACCAACGCAAGGCCGGTGCGCTGGAAGAAGCCCATAGCGGCACCCTTTTCATCGACGAAATCGGCGATATGCCGCGCGATACCCAGAACAAGATCCTGCGGGTTCTGGTCGATCAGACCTTCCAGCGCTCCGGCGGCACCGCCAAGGTCAATGTCGACGTTCGCATCATCTCCTCGACGGCGCGCAATCTGGAGGACGAGATCGCAGAAGGGCGGTTCCGCGAGGACCTCTATCACCGGCTGTCGGTCGTACCGATTCGCGTTCCGCCGCTCTCGGAGCGCCGCGAGGACATTCCCGAACTGATCGACTATTTCATGGATCAGATTTCAGCCGCTACCGGGTTACCGAGACGCCAGATCGGTCAGGACGCAATGGCGGTATTGCAGTCCCACGTTTGGCCGGGAAACGTCCGGCAGCTTCGCAACAATGTCGAGCGCGTCATGATTTTGGCCGGCGGAGGTCCCGAAGTGATCATCACTGCGGATATGCTGCCGCAGGATGTCGGCTCCATGGTGCCGGCGATGCCGACCAGCAACAGCGGGGAGCATATTATGGGCTTGCCGCTGCGTGAGGCGCGAGAGGTGTTCGAGCGGGACTACCTGATCGCCCAGATCAGCCGCTTCTCGGGCAACATCTCGCGGACGGCGGAATTCGTCGGCATGGAGCGTTCGGCGCTGCATCGCAAGCTCAAGGCGCTCGGGGTGGGGTGAGCCGGTTTCGCCGACATATTCATGCCCGTGCATGTGAAAATTGACGCTTTTCTGGGCTTTTCCCGGGAATTACGCCCGTGTTCCGCGAACCGACTTGCCTAAAAACCGCACCTGCCTTCTAATCAAGCCGCCGCGCCTCCCGGAGGGGGATCTCAGGGGAGTGCCGGCAACTGGGGGACGTTCCGAAAGAGAGCAGCAACCGGTTCAATAAAAAAGAAACCAACAAGACTGCGGGATAAAAACAATGGCGGCTGACCGCGCACAAAACCTACAGGACACCTTCCTTAATCACGTTCGCAAAACCAAAACGCCACTGACGATCTTTCTGGTCAATGGAGTGAAGCTGCAGGGCATTGTCACCTGGTTCGACAATTTCTGTCTGCTGTTGCGGCGCGACGGTCATTCGCAGCTTGTATACAAGCATGCGATCTCGACCATCATGCCGGGCGCTCCGATCCAGTTGTTCGAGGGCGGCGAGGATGCGCCGGCTTGAGAGTGATCTGATTGGAACCCCGAGAGATCGAAGGGGGTGCCGACCGTCCGCGGTCGGCGGGGGGTAAAGCTACCGGGCGGGTGATCGTCATCGGCCCTTATTTGCGGATGCGCCGCGGCGATGCCGAGACGCAGACGGATCAGCACATCCTCCGCGATACCCACATCCTGCGCGATACGGAGGCGCGGCTCGAGGAAGCCGTCGGTTTGGCGCGCGCCATCGATCTGACCATCGCGGATGCGGTGATTGCGCCTGTCAGTCAGATCAGGCCCGCGACCTATCTCGGCAAGGGCAAGGTCGAGGAGATCGTCGGCCTCGTCACCGGCCACGACATCGAATTGGTGGTGATGGATTGTGCGTTGTCGCCGATCCAGCAGCGCAATCTCGAGAAGGCCTGGAGCACCAAGGTTCTCGACCGCACCGGGCTGATACTCGAAATCTTCGGCCGCCGCGCCAAAACCAAGGAGGGCGCGCTGCAGGTCGAATTGGCGCATCTGAATTATCAGCGCTCGCGCCTGGTGCGATCATGGACCCATCTGGAACGCCAGCGCGGCGGCTTTGGGTTCATGGGGGGTCCCGGCGAAACCCAGATCGAGGCCGATCGCCGCCTGATCGGCGAGCGCATCACGCGTCTTGAGAACGAGATCAAGAAGGTTCAGGCCACGCGGCGGCTGCATCGTGCCGGCCGGCAGCGCGTGCCGTATCGGGTGGTGGCGCTGGTTGGCTACACCAATGCCGGCAAATCGACGCTGTTCAACCGCTTGACCCGGGCCGAGGTGCAGGCCGCCGACATGCTGTTCGCAACGCTCGACCCGACCTTGCGCGCGCTAAAACTCCCGCACGGCGGCAAGGCCATGCTGTCGGACACCGTCGGGTTTATTTCCAACCTGCCAACACAGCTGGTTGCGGCGTTTCGCGCGACGCTGGAGGAAGTGCTGGAGGCCGACGTCATTCTCCACGTCCGCGACATCTCGCATATGGACACCGAAGCGCAGCAGCGCGACGTCGACACCGTGCTGCGCCAGCTCGGCATCGATCCGGATGCCGGACAGCGGATTCTCGAAATCTGGAACAAGATCGACCGCTTCGACGCCGACGACCGCGAGAACCTGGCCAATATCGCCGCCCGCCGCCCGCCGGAGCGCCCATGTTTTCTGGTGTCAGCCGAGACCGGGGAGGGGATCGACGACCTGCTCGCCGCGATCGAACGGCGGCTGGCGGCTACACGCACAACGCTTGACCTTTCGATCGACGCTTCCGACGGCGCCGGCATCAGCTGGCTGCATCGCAATTCGGAAGTGCTGAACAAGGAGCTGCACGACGGCCGCTTCGACATGACCGTCCGCGTCGACGAAACCAAGCGGGACATCGTGGTCAACCGTTTTGATGCCGTGCCGCACGCGGTTTAGTCGTGCCCCTCGCGCGGGAGCGACGTGCTGAAAGCGCTTACTCCTTCGCTTTCGCCTCGTTCCACAGCGCGTCCATCTCGGCGAGCGACGCACCCTCCAGCGTACGCCCCTGCGATTCGAGCGCGCGCTCGATATGCGCAAAGCGGCGCTCGAATTTGGCGTTGGTGCCGCGCAAAGCGGCTTCCGGATCGGCGCCGACGTGGCGCGCCAGATTGACCAGCGCGAACAGGAGATCGCCGGTTTCGCCGGCAAGTTCTTGCCTGTCGCCGCCTTCGAGCGCGGCCTCGATCTCGTCAGCTTCCTCGCGGATCTTGTGCAGCACTGCGCGCGGGTCGTTCCAGTCGAAGCCGACGCTGGAGGCCTTCCGCTGCAACTCCATCGCACGCGTCAGCGCGGGTTGTCCGGCCTTCACGCCGGACAGCAACGATTTGGGCGCGGTTTCCTCGGGCGGACGCCGCGCTGTGCGTTCGGCCTTTTCTTCGGCCTTGATGCGCTCCCACGCTTCCTTGACATGGGACGGCGTCAGATTTCCGTCCGCGTCGGCGAAGACGTGCGGATGCCGCCGGATCATCTTGCGCGTGATCGCCTCGACCACGTCGCCGAACGAAAACGCACGTTGCTCCTCGGCCATACGGGCGTGAAACACCACCTGCAGCAGGAGATCACCGAGTTCCTCCCTGAGATCGTCGAGGTCGCCGCGCGCGATGGCGTCCACGACCTCATAGGCTTCCTCGATGGTGTAGGGCGCGATGCTCGCAAAATCCTGTTCGAGATCCCAGGGGCAGCCGGTGCCGGGTGTTCGCAGCGCCGCCATGATCTCGAGCAGGCGTGAAATGTCGCGGGAAGGGGTCATGGCGCACCGGGGCTAACGGGAGATCGGACCTATATGCCGCAAGATGCCCCACGGTCCCAGCGAAACGAGCCGATGGGGCCGGTATTTCCACCGATTGGCTCAATGATTGGCCTGGGCAGCGATGAATGCTAATGGGCAGGCTATGAATGAACGACCGTCATCCGAAACCGCGCTGGTGCTGTTCTCCGGCGGACAGGATTCCGCCACCTGCCTTGCCTGGGCGCTGGAGCGCTTTGCGCGCGTCGAAATGCTCGGCTTTGATTACGGGCAACGCCATGCCATCGAACTTGAATGCCGCGAGCGGCTGCTCGATGGCTTCAAATCGCAGCGGACCGATTGGGCCGCAAAACTCGGCGAAAGCCACACCCTGAAGATTCCGACCCTGGCCGAGATTTCCGACACCGCCCTGACGCGCGATGTCGCTATCGCGATCGGCGCGGATGGCCTGCCCAACACCTTTGTCCCCGGCCGCAATCTGGTGTTCTTGACGTTTGCCGCTGCGCTGGCCTACCGGCGCGGCATCGATCACATCATCGGCGGCATGTGCGAGACCGATTATTCCGGTTATCCCGATTGCCGCGACGAGACCATCCGCGCGCTGCAGACAGCGCTCAATCTCGGCATGAACAAGGAATTCCAATTGCACACGCCGCTGATGTGGCTGGACAAGGCCTCGACCTGGAAGCTCGCCAACGAACTCGGCGGGGCAGGGCTGGTCGATTTGATCCGCGAACACTCCCACACCTGTTATCTCGGCGAACGCGGCGCCCGGCACGACTGGGGCTATGGCTGCGGCGAATGCCCGGCCTGCGCGTTGCGCGCCAAGGGCTGGCGGGAATATGCGGCGGCGGCTGCCTAACCGGCAAAATCCGCTGGTTGCAACACGATCGGCGAACCGTGTGGCGTGCGATCGGCGGCGTGGTCCCAGGCGTCGCGGTAGCGGTGCAGGGTTTCGGAAGACGCCACGCCCTTCGCTGCGACCAGCTTTTCGAGCGTAGCCAGCCAATGCCGGTAATAGGTCTCGCCGCTGTCGGGATCTCCAACTGCCTGTGCGCGCTTGATTTCGTCGGCGAGCGCTTGGGCCCATTCGTTCCAGCTGAACAATCCTCGCCCGTGCAGCGCCAGCGCCATGGCAAAGGCCTGCGCTTCCCAGGGCTCGCGAAACACCGGGCCGTCGGCGTCATGGGGGATGCCGGGCACAGCGCGGGTCGCCGCGTGAGCGGCTTGCGGATCAAGCGCCATCAGGTGCGCCCCAGATAGGGTTCCCAAGCGTCGACCGAGACCTTCAGGTTCGGATCGGACGCCTCGCCCCACAATTCGCGACCGCCAAACGTCACCGTGTACAGCCATTGCGGGTCTTCGCCGGCACCGGTGGAGTTGCTGTCGGGAAAGACATGACAGCCGAGCACGCGTTCCACGACGCCGATATGCCCGCGCACATAGTGGGGAAGCCGCGTATGCGTCGGCGGATGGATGTCCCTGGCGCGAATGCGATCGCCAGCGGCGAAGCGAGCGGGACTGCCGGCCTCGCGTTCGGTCGGTCCGCCCCGATGCAGCATCGCCGCGACGCCGTCACGGGTCAGCGTCTTCGCGACCGGTTTGGCCGGATGTAGCGCTTTGGCAGCCTCGATTTCGTCCGACGCGACGAGGCCACGCTCCAGCATCAGCCGCTCGAGACCCGCAAGCCAGATCTGGTAATAGCTCATGCCGAGATAGTCTGCGGGCGGACGGTCCTCGCGGGCGAAACGCGACATGTCGATGTTCCAGCCGCCGGGCATCGCCATCGCCAGCGTCAGCGCGAAGGCGCGCCGCTCCCATGGTGCGTGAAACACCGGCTCGTTCGGTTCCGGCTGCACCGGAACCGACCAGGCGACACCGCCCATATCATGCGCGCCGTCCATCAGGCGACCTCGTGCGGTTGTTTCGGTAATCCCGTGCCGATCATGCTGTCGCGGGTGACCAGGGAGGCCAAGCGTTCCTCGTTCCAGCCCTCGGTGCCGGCGGGTCGCATCGGCAGCACGAGATAACGGATTTCGGCGGTCGAATCCCAGACGCGGATCTCGGTGCCCGCGGGCAGCTCGTAGCCGAAATCGCGCAGCACGCCGCGCGGGTCCTTTACCGCCTTGGAGCGATAGGGCGCCGACTTGTACCAGACGGGCGGCAGCCCCAGCACCGGCCACGGATAGCAGGAACACAGCGTGCACACGACCATGTTGTGAGTCTCAGGGGTGTTCTCGACCGCCACGATGTGCTCGCCCTGACGCCCGGCATAGCCGAGTTCCGCTATCGCCGGCGTCGCTTCCTTGATGAGACGCGCGCGATAGGCCGGATCGGTCCAGGCGCGCGCCACCACCCGCGCGCCATTGCGTGGCCCGACCTTGGTTTCGTAGGTCTCGATCAGAAGATCGAGCGCGGCGGGGTCGACATAACCCTTTTCGGTCAGGATGGTTTCGAGCGCACGCACCCGCAATTCGGTATCGGACAGTTCCGAATGGTCGTGGTCGTGATGATGGTGGTCGTGATCGGTCATGCGCCAAGGATAGGCGAATTATTCCGGCAATGTCGAGATGTTCCCTGCGGGTTTCGGATAATCGGGATTTGAAAGCGGCTTCAGCGATATCGCCACCGTCTTGAGGAACAATCGCGGCGCCCAACCCACCGCCCGGCTTTCATTTCCGAAAGCCGTGGGTAAAGGTCGGCCAATCATTCGAGGAAGATCGATGCCCACAATATCCAAAGGTCGCACGCCCGTGACGCTGATCAACGTTTTCACGGTAACGCCGGAAAAGCAGGACGAGTTGATCGAGCTGTTGATCGATGTCAGCGAGCACAATGTCCGCCATCACAAAGGCTTTATCTCGGCAAGCCTGCATCGCGGCATCGATGGCAAGAAAGTAGCGATGTACGCGCAATGGGCGAGCGTCGAAGACTATGAAGCCATGCGTCAAAATCCCGGCCCCGCACCGGCGCTCGAGAAAGCGCTGAAGATAGCGACGTTCGATCCAGGGATGTACGAGGTCGTGGAAATCTTTCTTCCTGAAAGGTGATAGACGGCGTTTGTGCGGTATCGTTGCCGGGAACAGGTTCTGAGAGCGCGGACTCTGGGAGCGCGGACAGTGGCGGACTTCGTGACGATCGAAAAGGGCCAGGGGCCCGAGGGGCGCATCGCCGTGGTTCGCTTCGACCGCGGCGACGGCATCAACGCGCTGTCGCCGGAAGCGCTGCGCCAGCTCACCGATGCCGCGCGCAGCTTCGAAGACGATGCCGGCACCTCGGTCGTGGTGCTGACCGGCGGCAAGGATGCCTTCAGCGCGGGCTTTGACCTCAAGGATCCTGAGGGCCGCGCGCGTCGGGACATGGATCTCGGCACCTTGCGCCGGCATCTCAAGCTCGGGCCGCGGCTGACCCACGCCTGGCACGAGATGGAGCAGATCACGATCGGCGCCATCGAAGGCTTTTGCGTCGGCGGCGGGGTGGCGCTGGCGGTAGCGCTGGACTTTCGCGTCATGGGCCGAGACGCGCATCTGCGGGTACCCGAGATCGGGCTTGGCATGAACATGAGCTGGCAGAGCATCCCGCGCATGCTGCATCTGATCGGACCGGCGCGCACCAAGCAGGCGGTGATCCTAGCCGACCAGCGCATCTCGGCCGACAAGGCCTATGAATGGGGCCTGGTGGAAGAGGTGGCCGATCCCGGCCATGCCTTCGATGCCGCGATGGCGCTCGCCGCGAAGGTCGCGGCGCAACCGCCGCTGTCGGTCGCCATGACCAAACTGACCGTCAACCGGCTGGCGCACGCGCTTGACGACCTCGCCAGCCACATGGACCTCGACCAATTCGCGCTGGCAAGCTTCAGCGAGGACCACAAAGAGGGCGTCGCGGCATTCCTCGGCCGCCGCAAGCCGCGCTTCAAGGAACGCTAGCATACCGAGCACGCGCGATCGTCGACCTCGTCTACGAGATGGGCTGCCCCTGCGTCCAGATCGAGCGGATCGTGTGAGCGACCGCTCGGTAGCCTCGGCGGTGCGGACGCTACGCCGGTCGTCGTTGGGTTCCCGCACGTTACAGGTGTAACGCGATAACCGTTTCCGGCAATCCTCCCGCAACGCTGACGGATCTTACTCGGCCTCGAAGCCGGAGGCGCGCCAAACGCGCGACCGCGCGTGCAACCCCCTTTGGTACCAAGAACTGATGGAGAGCTTCGCTATGATTCATCCGGCCGGTCGAATCGAGAAACCGAATCATGGCCCGCTGCAGACCGCGCGGGAAGGGCAAGAGAACGCAGGCCGATTACAAAGCGATGTGCGCGCGGAGGGCAGCGGGCGTTACGGAAGGCCAGTGCTGCCGGACAGCCTTAGCGTAAGCCGGCGTGGTCCGGTGACGCTGTTGCGGTTGTCGCGCCCCGCCAAGAGAAATGCGCTGGATGAAGCGACGATCAACGGCATCGAATCCTTCTTCAGCGATCCGCCGCGTGAGACCCGCGCCATCATCGTATACGGAGAGGGAAAGCATTTTTCGGCTGGCGCGGATCTTTCCGCGTCCGTGGAGGACCACGCATTGGCCAGGGTTCGCTATTCACGTGCCTGGCACCGCGCATTCGACTGGATCGAGAATGGCGGTTTGCCGGTGATCGCTGCACTGCATGGCGCGGTCATCGGAGGCGGTCTGGAGCTTGCGGCCTCCGCACATATTCGCGTCGCCGAACGCAGCGCGTATTATGCTCTACCCGAGAGCGCGCGCGGCATATTCGTTGGCGGCGGCGGTGCCGTGCGCATCCCGCGCCTGATCGGCACCAGCCGGATGATCGACATGATGCTGACCGGCCGTACCTACAGCGCCGCGGAAGGGGCATCGCTTGGCTTTTCGCAATACGTTGTCGATGACGGAGAGGGACTGACCAAAGCCATCGAACTGGCCGAGCGAATTGCGACAAACACCACGCTGAGCAATTTCGCCATCGTGCAGGCCTTGCCGCGGATCGCACGTTCCGGTCCGGACGGCGGATTTCTGACGGAAAGCCTGATGGCCTCGATCACTCTGGACGATGGCGAAGCCAAGGCCAGGATCAATGCCTTTCTCGAAAAGCGCGGCCCGAAAACCGGCCCTCTCTCGGCGGAGGGCCAGCCATGCTGAAGTCGGAAATCCGGCCGGCGCCGGTGGCGCCGGGAAATGTGACCATCCAATCCCTTCCGGACGGCAGCCTGCGCGTGCGCAATGCGGCGGCGCCGGGCCCCTGTCCCGACCGCTTGACGGAGCAACTGGAGCACTGGGCGGCGGTCGCTCCCGATCGCGTGTTTCTCGCTGGCCGCGACGGCGAGGGCTGGCGGAGCGTGACCTACCGCGAAGCCCTCAACGCGGCGCGCGCGATTGGCCAGGCCCTGCTCGATCGCGGTCTCTCCGCCTCGCGGCTCGTCCTGATCCTGTCAGGCAACGGAATCGAACACGGCCTGCTGTCGCTCGGATGTCTGCACGTGGGCATCCCGTTCGTGCCACTGTCGACGGCCTACTCGTTGGTTTCGACCGATTTCGCCAGGCTGCGGGAGATTGTCGCTCAAGTGGACCCGGGCCTCGTGTTCGCAGATGACGGCGACCTTTATGCGGCTGCGCTTCTTGCCAGCACCCCAGCGGATGCCGAGGTCGTGATCGTGCGTGGCAATCCCGGCCGTGACGCGACGCCTTTCGATGCCTTGCTCGCGACCGCTCCGACCGATGCCTTGGAGGCGGCTGCCCTGGCCGTCAATCCCGACACCCTAGCCAAACTGCTGTTCACCTCCGGCTCAACCGGAATTCCGAAGGGCGTCATCAGCACGCACCGGATGTGGTGCGGCGTCATGCCGATCGCATTGGCGTTATACCCCGCGCTTGCGGAGGAGCCTCCTGTGCTCGTCGACTGGCTGCCCTGGAACCACGTCTTCGGCGGTACCGTCAGTTTTGGTCTCGCACTGTTCAACGGCGGAAGTCTGTATATCGATGATGGCAAGCCGCTGCCGGGTCAAATCGAGAAGACGGTTCGCAACTTGCGCGAGGTTGCGCCGCTGCTCTACTCGAATGTGCCGAAAGGTTACGAGGAGTTGCTTCCCTGGTTGCGCCGCGATCGCGCGCTGCGGGAAAATTTCTTCAGCCGCGTTCGGTTCATGCAATATTCCGGGGCCAGCATCGCCCAGCATGTCTGCGACGCTTTCGATGAACTTGCACGCGAGACGATTGGCGTCCCCATTCCGTGGATGACGCTGCTGGGCTCGACCGAGGCCGGCATGATCACGGCCCACCGCCATTCGGATGCGACGCGTGCCGGCTGTGTCGGCCTGCCGCCACCAGGCGTCACGCTGAAGCTCGCGCCAGTCGACGGCAAGCTGGAAGTGCGGGTTCAAGGCCCAACCGTAACGCCGGGCTATTGGCGCCGCGACGATCTCACCCGCGGCGCCTTCGACGAGGATGGATTCTTGCGCACCGGTGACGCGCTCGACTGGGCGGAACCCGGAAACCGGCAAGCCGGCTTGCGCTACGGCGGCCGCCTTGCCGAGGACTTCAAGCTGGCCACCGGCACGTGGGTCCGCGTCGGCGCCCTCAGGGCGCATCTCCTGCAACATCTGACGCCCGAGCTGCGCGATGTGGTGATCGCCGGGGAAAACCGGGATTACATCGCCGTCCTGGGGCTTCCATCCACGCCGGAGATTGCGGAGGACAAGGCGGTGCGGGAACGGTTGCGCGCCAAATTGGCGGTCCTGAAAGCGGAAGCCGGCGGAAGCGCCCAGCGTGTGCTGCGTTTCGCTTTCCTGACGGAAAAGCTCTCCATCGACACCGGCGAACTGACGGACAAGGGCGTCATCAGTCAACGCAACATTCTGCGGCGCCACGCGGGGTTGATCGAGTGGCTCTACGCACACGACGCGGGGGATCAGGTGATCTGCCTGAAGGCGGACGCATAACAATAAGATGAGGCGCCTGCGTAATTGGCAGGCACTCCCGTTTCGGCCGCCCCATCCGTGGCGATCGAAGCAAGATGACGCCGCTCGAATGCACGTTGGTTAGCCGGCGGCTCCAGCTGCAGTATCATCAACTCTATTCAAATAATTGCCGCGCCGCGCTCGCGTATATGTGTTCTGCAGTGCGGAATAGGGTGCTCTATATCTCCGTAAGGGGGGCCGGAGAAACGGGATGATGGCTGAAAGGACCGCGACGAATCGTGGAGGCCAGGCCGCGCGGGGTGAACTGAACGGGCATGGGAGAAACGGCGTCGAAACTCTTGGCCGGTCAGAGCAAGACCTCACCACCGAACGCAGCCAGCCCACGTGCCTGGTCGTAGAAGACGACCGCACCATGCGGCACCTCGTCGTCAGTTACCTTGAAGAACACGACATCCGTGCCATCTCGGCGTCCGGGCGAGGAGAGGTGGCTGGTCTGCTCGCCGATGAGGGGCCCAGCGTCGTGATACTCGATCTGCGGCTTGGCCAGGAGGATGGTCTCGATCTGCTCCGCGAAATCCGGTCGCACTCCGATGTTCCCGTGATCATTACCACCGGTCATCGGCGTGACGAAATCGACAGGGTGGTGGGCCTCGAACTCGGCGCCGATGATTACATCACCAAGCCTTTCGGTTTGAGGGAGCTTCTGGCGCGCATCCGGGCGGTCCTGCGCCGGCGGGAAGCTGGACAAACGTTGGTCCAGCGGGATCCGGAAAGAGGCCGCAGCCGATTTGGGAACTGGCAGCTCGATCGGCGCAGCCGGCGCCTCAGTGATTCCAGCGGCGTCCCGGTCGCGCTAACGAAGGGTGAATATGCGCTGCTGATTGCCTTTCTCGATGCGCCGCAACGGCCACTCTCTCGTGAATACCTGCTGCAGGCGACGCGCATCCACGAAGATGTATTCGACCGCAGCATTGACGTGCAGGTGTTGCGCCTGCGCCGCAAACTGGAGACCGATCCCAGCGCCCCGAGCGTCATCCTGACTGAACGCGGCGTCGGCTACGTGTTTGCGCTGCCCGTCGAGACGCTTTGAGGATGGTGGGCCGGGCAGAACGGCAATCGGTTGCCCCGCGTGTTTTGCGCACTGCAGGGGTGCCCGGCTCCCGAAAACGCAAGCCGCGGCACTCCATTACAATCGTAGCCTCAATTTCCCGCGTTGGAATGATACGGCAACATGCCCACGGCAAAGTCTCCCGAGCCAACTATTTTTGGGAGAGGCCAATGCATTTCGAAAAGCAGTTATCCGACGCGCTGTCGCCGCTTTTGTTCACCGGGCAACGAGACGCGAGGACGATATCGCCGTCACCGGGCTTATCGTTGTCGACTACGGGCCCAGCTTTCGTCAAGCGATACCGGGGCGTGCGGCCGCATGTTTATTCGTTCCATCAGATCGACCTGCGCCGAGGTGAAAGCCATCGCACAAGCGGGGGCGCACCGATCCGAGCGAGGCCGGAGCAGGATGCGCCGAGGCGCGTGATCCCTGCCGCGATTTTCCGTGGCGGCGCCTGGGTTATCGGGGCGCTTGCGGCGACCGGTGAAATCGTATTTTCGAGATTCCTGCTCGCGTTCATGTCCTGGACGATGGGGGAGGTGCTGGCGGGCTGTGCTGCCTATGCCCAAGCGATGTACCCCTGCTATGTCGAGGACGAGCTTGTCGGGCAGGGGGACGTCGGTCAGGGGGAAAGTGGCAATCCGTCGGGCGTGAAGCCCGTCCTGCGGTCGCCATCGCGTCGGACCGAGTCCACCGTAATGGTCCCTGTTGCGGTCGAACGCGCTGCGCGATCGGAGGCGCCGGGAGTTGCTTCGCCGGGCTGTAGCGCGTCGCTCACGTCGTTGGCAGGAAAATTGTGGTCGCGCCTCCGCGCCATGCGCGACAGGCGCCTGGCGGTGGCGGAGTTGCGATCCCTCGACGATCGCGCTTTGCGCGACATCGGGATCTGTCGCTTCGACATTGAATGTTTTGCTGGGCATGGAGATCGCCGCGAATGATCCGATCGTGGTCGCCGGCCTTGTGCCGGCGGCACCGTCTGGAAATGGTGTTTGCGTGCGGGCCGGTAGTACCGGCCTTTCTGCGCGCCCGCCCGTGGTCGCTCTGGATCTGTCTGGCGCTGCTGCTCCCGCTGGGAAGCGCTGCGGGGCAGGTTCCCGATACCCAGGCGGCCGCCAAGCCTTCGCCCGATCAGGAACCGATCACCCCGATTCCGCCGCCGCCGGCGGCGGACCCGCTGAAGCTCAAGCTCGGAGAAAGTCTGTTCGGCGACCCGCGTCTGTCCAGAGACGGCCAGCTCGCGTGCTCCTCCTGTCACGACTTGCGAACAAATGGTGCCAGCAGTGGCCGAAGGACGTTTGCCCATGACGGATCGAAGGCGCCGTTCGAGATTCTCACGGTTTTCAACGCGGCGCTCAGTTTTCGACTGAACTGGGAGGGTAACTTCCGGGCCCTCGGCGCGCAGGCCGAGTCGTCGCTGGAAAACCCGGCCAACATGCACACCAGCGTCGAGGAAGTGCTGGGGAAGCTCAATGCCGATCCGGAGATGGTGAAGCGATTCCGCGCCGCTTACGGGCACCCACCGGATCGCGCGAGCTTCCTTGACGCGCTTGTGACCTTCGAGAACTCGCTGCTCACACCGGGCAGCCGCTTCGACCGCTGGCTTGGTGGTGATGCGTCGGCGCTATCGGCCGAAGAGGAGGGCGGCTATCAGTTGTTCAAGTCGCTTGGCTGCAGTTCGTGCCATCAGGGTGTAAATGTCGGAGGCAATCTCTTCGAGCGACAGGGGATCTTTCGGCCGCTGGTCGCGGCCAAGCCCGAGATCGTGCGGGTGCCGAGCCTGCGCAACGTCGCGACGACGCCGCCCTATTTTCATGACGGCAACACGCCGACCCTCAAAGAGGCCGTCCGCAAGATGGCCGCGGCGCAGCTGGATCGAACGCTGTCGGATCAGCAGGTCGATTCCATCGTTGCCTTCCTGCAAACGCTGACCGGAACATATCGCGGCGCACCCGTGGTGGGAGCGGCGCCATGAAACTGACACCCGTTGTAGCGGTCGTTTCCCTGCTCGTTGTGCTGCTCACCTGGCTGTCGCTGCGCGCGATCAATCCGGAGGCGGAGTTGTTCGACCATGCGCTTGCGGAGATCGACCGTTTCGCGACCGTCGAAAATGCGTTGTACCGCGACGTCTTCACCGCGCGCGCCGGCACCTTGCGCAACTACGATCCGCTGGTTCGGGAGATCAACGCGTTGCGCAATTCGCTCGATCGATTGCGCGCAACTGCCGTCATCGATGCCGAGACGGCGGCGGCCGTCGAACGGCTCGCGACCTCCGTTGACCGGCAGGAAGAGCTGGTCGAGAAGTTCAAGAGCGACAATGCCCTGCTGCACAATTCGCTTTCGTTTTTCGGACGGTTCAGCGTGCGTCCGGTTTCTTCGGAGCTGGAGCCGGCAATCGGCTCGGCCGCCGCTGCGATGCTGCATCTGACGCTGGATACTTCATCGGCGGCTGCGGGCGAGGTTCGGGATCGGCTGGATGCAGTGGCCAGACAGACGCCTGCCTCCGATAGCGATTCCGTTGCACCGCTGCTGGCGCATGGGCGGCTGCTCCATGACCTTCTGCCTGCAGTTGACAATACCCTGAAAGCGATGCGTGCGGTGCCGCGAAAGCCGGACCAGGACGCTCTCCGGTCGATGATCCTGATGCGCCAGATGGCATCGCGGACGACGGCACGGCAGTTTCGCCGGGTGCTTTACGGGACATCGCTGCTTCTGGTCGGGTTCCTGGTTTATCTTGGTCTGCAGCTGCGCTCGCGCGCAAAGGCGCTGCAGCGCCGCGCCGCGTTCGAGCATGTGATCGCGGGTATCTCGATGCGCTTCATCAACGCGCAGCCGCAGAATGTCGATGCCGAGATCGAAAGGGCGCTCGACGACATGGCGCGGTGCATCGGCTCGGACCGTGCCTATTTTGTGCGGTCAGGCCCCGCGCCGCGGTCGTATGTCTGGTGCAAAGCCGGCAAGAGCTTTCCGCGGGGCTGGCCGGAGAACGCGCCGGCGCTCGCGGCTCGGTTCGATCCCGTGTTCGATGGGATCGTCCATGTCGGCAGCGTCGATCGGATGCCGGCGGGAGAAAAAAAGGACGCATGCATCGCCCTGGGCCTGGGGGGATGGGGGTGCGCGACGAATGTCAGCCCGGACGGCGACAGCTTCGTTCTGGGTTTTGATGCGATCGGCCGCCCGTGTCACATTACGACACCGGGCGAACTCAGTCTGCTGCGGATGGCTCTCGATACCATCGTCTATGCGGTCGGGCGGCAAGCCATGGAAAACGAGCGCGCACGGCTGGAGACGCGCCTGCGGCAGGCTCGCCGCCTTGAAGCGGTCGGTACTTTCACCAGCGGTATTGCGCACAACTTCAACAATATTCTGGGTGGCATTCTCGGCCATTCCGAGGTGCTGGAAGATCGCCTCGGTTCCGACGCCCGACTGCTTCGCAATCTCAGTGCGATTCGCCGCGGCGCGGAGCGGGCACGCGACCTCGTCGATCAGATGCTTGCCTTCGGACGCCGCCGCGACGCGCGGCGCTGTCCCGTCAGCGTGCGGGCTTTGGTTGCCGAGGCCGAGTCGCTCTTGAACGTGTCGCTGCCGCCGGGAATCGAGCTTTCAATCCAGGAACCGCCGGCAGCCGCCGTCGTTTCCGGCGAATCGGCGCAATTGCAGCAGGTGATCTTCAATCTCTGCAACAACGCGGGTCAGGCCATGGAGAATGCCGGGCAAATCGAGCTCGACGCGGAACTGCTCGAACTGACCGGCGCTCGCTCGCTCAGCCACGGCGAGCTTCAACCGGGACGCTATGTACTCCTTGCGGTGAGCGACTCCGGCCGCGGCATGGACGGGGCAACCCTGGCGCGGATCTTCGAACCTTTCTTCACCACCCGTTCGGCCGGCAACGGCCTCGGACTGTCAACGGTACGTGAAATCGTGCGTGAGCATGGCGGAACGATGAACGTGACGAGTACACCGGGCGAAGGCACACGTTTCGAGGTCTGGTTGCCGGCTCTGGCGACGAGCGGGGCGGCACTGCAGCTGGATGCGGCGGCGGTCCCGCTCGGCCGCGGCGAAACGATATTGATGGTTGCCAACGAAAGCGCGCGCTTATTAAGGGACGAAGAGACCCTGGCGGCACTCGGCTACGAACCGGTCGGCTTCACGGACGGACAGGTGGCGCTGGCCGCGTGCCGGGACAGACCGGAGCGGTTTGATGCGCTGGTCGTCGGCCATCTCGGATCGGCCAGTGCATCTCTCGGACTTGCGGCGGCGTTGCATCAGGCTGCGCCCCGCCTGCCAATCGTGTTGGCAACGAAATCCACCGAAGAAATCGGCGCCGATAGCCTGGTGATCGCCGGTGTCACCGACGTTGTGCGCTGGCCGATCGCTGCCGCGGAAATCGCAGCGGCACTCGATCGCTGTTCGCAGCAGACGAAGCTCGAAATGAAGGCGCCGCCGGGCGCGGCGCGCGAGAGTTGTTCCCTGGAAGGTTGAGTCGGATTCATGCCTTTTTTGTTGCCAAAGCAACTATTTTGTGGGAGGCTTCGGTTCAAAGGGGGCTGAGAGCAAGTACAACTGCCGTGCCCGTCGGGGAGGGAAGATGTCTCACAACTCAGGCGCGCCTGGGCGTTACGAGGGACCGATGGCCGTGATCGGTCAACGCGGTATCGCGGGATTGCGACAAGACCCATGGACAGCGAACATTTCACGGCCGGCCGCCGGCTCAGGGCTCGGTTTGACTGGTCACGGCGCCGAGGTTGGCGTGGACGCGCCGGAGCAAATCAATCAGGATTTCCCGCTCCTCCTTTCGAAGACAGGACAGCAACCGGCGCTCGCGCTCCAGCGCCGCGACAATCACTTCGTCGTGGATGGCTCGTCCTTTAGGCGTCAGCGAAACCGAGTGGCTGCGTCCGTCGCGCGGATCGGTCTCGATCGCGATCAGGTCGCGGGCTTGCATCATGGTCAGGGTGCGGCTGACCGGCCCCTTGTCAAAGCCGATGACGTGACAGATGCGCGAGGCGGTAATGCCCGGTTCGATCGCGAGCAACGACATGATCCGCCATTCCGTGACATTGATGCCGAAGTGCTTCTGGTAAAACACCGTGGCGCTGCGCGACAGCTTATTGGCGATGAAGGTGACAAAGGCAGGCACGTAGCGCTCGAGATCGAGCGTCGGGCCTGCTTTGGCGCGGCCGATTCGTGCCGCCTTTCGGGGCGTGTGGGTCGATCCGTTCTTGCCCATCGCTCGCATCATCCTCGCAAACACGCGCTCGAGAAATAGAGACTTAAGCCGCAGCTTTACAAGACTCAACTTCGGGAGGCTCGCATGGTCGCAACAGGTTTGGCTGGGAATAACGGGGCAGGCGCACACGAAGCGGCTGGCCGGTCGCTCTCGGGGATTCCGGCCCTCGATATTGACCCGTTTGCCATCGAATATTTCGACGATCCCTTTCCGGTGCAGGAGGCGCTGCGCGAGGCGGGGCCAGTGGTGCATCTCGGCAAATGGAATGTCTACGGGGTGGCGCGCTACGCGGAAGTCTATGGCGTCCTTAACGACCCCGCTACGTTCTGCTCCAGCCGCGGTGTCGGCTTGAGCGATTTTGCCAAGGAAAAGCCGTGGCGGCCGCCGAGCCTCATTCTAGAGGCGGATCCGCCCGCCCATACCCGCACCCGCGCCGTGCTCAGCAAGGTGTTGTCGCCGGCGGTAATGAAACAAATTCGCGATCGTTTCGCCGCGGCAGCGGAAGCAAAGGTCGACGATCTCTTGGCAAAAGGCAGCTTCGATGCCGTGACCGATCTCGCCGAGGCGTATCCCCTGTCGGTATTTCCCGACGCGGTCGGCCTCAAGCAGGAGGGACGTGAGCATCTGATTCCCTATGCGGGCCTGGTATTCAACGCCTTCGGCCCGCCGAACGAACTGCGCCAGACCGCCATCGAGCGCTCCGCCCCGCACCAGGCCTATGTCGGGGAGCAATGCCAACGGGAAAACCTGGCGCCCGGAGGTTTTGGGGCCTGCATCCATGCCCGTGTCGATACCGGGGACATTACGGCAACCGAAGCCCCGCTGCTGGTTCGTTCCCTGCTCAGCGCGGGCCTCGATACCACCGTCTACGGCATCGGCGCGGCGATCTATTGCCTCGCGCGTTTTCCGGACGAATGGGAGCGGCTGCGCCGCGACCCGGCTCTTCTGGCGCGCAATGCATTCGAGGAAGCGGTCCGCTTCGAGAGCCCGGTGCAGACATTCTTCCGTACCACCACGCGGGACGTCGAGATCGGCGGTTGCAAGATCGGCGAGGGCGAGAAAGTCCTGATGTTCCTGGGGGCAGCCAACCGCGATCCCAGGCGATGGGCTGATCCCGACCGCTACGACATCACCCGCAAGACTTCAGGCCATGTCGGCTTCGGCGCCGGCATCCACATGTGCGTGGGACAGCTGGTTGCGCGGCTGGAAGGTGAGGTGATACTGGCGGCGCTGGCGCGCAAGGTCGCCGCCATCGCGATCACCGGAGCCGTGAAGCGGCGTTACAACAACACGCTGCGCGGTCTCGACAGTCTTCCCATTACCCTGACGCCAGCCTGAGCGAGCCTTCCATGCCGACCATCACTTTCATTCATCCGGACGGCTGCGCCGAGTCTGTTGAAGCCGAACTCGGCGACAGTGCGATGCGCGCCGCGATCGTGCACGGCATTGACGGCATCGTCGCCGAATGCGGCGGCAGCCTGGTCTGCGCCACCTGCCACGTCTATGTCGATGACGCGTGGATCGGCCGGGTAGGGCCGGTTGGAGACGACGAGGACGAGCTGCTCGCCGGCGCCGCAGCCGAGCGCCGCGCCGGCAGCCGCCTGTCCTGCCAGATCAAGATCACGCCGGAGCTTGACGGACTGGTGCTGCGGCTGCCGGAACGGCAGGTCTGATTCGCGGCAGGTCTGATTCAAAGACCGCGCCGCCAACGCCCGCCGATCCGGCATTCGGCCGGCGGCCCGATGGCGCAGCTGCCGATCTGTTAGGTCAGCATCGGCCCGGGCTTCGATCGAGAACAAAAGGCTCAGATCGAATGGTTTGGTTCGGTCCAGATATCCTCAATTCGCATAAGGTATATTATGGAATATTTTATATACAATTAGATCAGTTACTTACTGGAACGTCCTCATCTGCACCTGACCGAACGGGATTGGTTCCATCGCACTGCTGCGGCTGCCCGCGTTGTTGCGAGCCCCGGTGTTGCCGTCGTCTGCGGACACTGCAATAAGCCGCCTCGCAAGATGGCGGATGACCCAGCGGCGTCAGGTCCGTAAGGTGCCATCTCCACAAGAACAAGAATCCCAAGGGAGAGATTTAGATGAGCTTTTCACGACGCGCGCTACTCAGGGCTTCCGCTGCCTCGGTGGTTCTGGGCGGCATTGGCGCACCGTTTGTGGCGCGCGCGCAGACCGCCGAATTCACCTACAAATATGCCAACAATCTTCCCGATGCCCATCCCATGAACGTCCGCGCCAAGGAGATGGCGGCGGCAATCAAGGCCGAGACCAATGGCCGGGTCGATTTGCAGATTTTTCCGAACAACCAACTCGGTTCCGACACCGACATGCTGAGTCAGATCCGCTCCGGCGGCGTCGAATTCTTCACGCTGTCGGGTCTGATCCTGGCCACGCTGGTTCCGGCGGCCTCGATCAACGGCATCGGCTTCGCGTTCCCGGATTACGACACGGTCTGGAAGGCCATGGACGGCGATCTCGGCGGCTATGTGCGGGGCGAGATCAACAAGGCGGGCCTCGTCGTCATGGACAAGATCTGGGACAATGGTTTCCGCCAGACCACGTCCTCGAGCAAGCCGATCAACGGTCCCGACGATTTCAAGGGCTTCAAGATTCGCGTCCCGGTTTCGCCGCTGTGGACCTCGATGTTCAAGGCCTTCGACGCGGCGCCGGCCTCGATCAATTTCAGCGAGGTTTACTCCGCGCTGCAGACCAAGATCGTCGAGGGCCAGGAAAATCCACTGGCCATCATCTCGACCGCAAAGCTCTACGAAGTGCAGAAATATTGCTCGCTGACTAACCACATGTGGGACGGCTTCTGGTTCCTGGCCAACCGCCGGGCGTGGGAAGCGATGCCGGCCGACGTGCGCGCCATCGTCGCCAAGAACATTAACGCGGCCGCGGTCAACGAGCGTGCGGATGTCGCCAAGCTGAATGCCGGCCTGCAGCAGGAACTGGCTGGCAAGGGCCTGGTCTTCAACAAGCCGGATGCGGCTCCGTTCCGCGACAAGCTGCGCGCGGCCGGGTTCTATGCCGAGTGGAAGGGCAAATACGGCGAGCAGGCCTGGGCGCTGCTGGAGAAGGCCGCGGGCAAGCTGTCGTAACGCTTTTTCGCCAGGGAACCGTCATGGCTGCTCACGCCGAAGGCTCCATCGCGGCGGCCGGCGAGGCGATGTCCCCTCGCCGCCGTTCGCTCGCCGCATCGCTGGAATCGGCGCTCGGGATGGTGGTCGAGATCCCCGCGGCGCTGTTGGTCGTCGCCGAGATCGTCATCCTGTTCGCCGGCGTGGTCGCGCGTTACGGCCTGCGCAGCCCGCTGATCTGGTCGGACGAACTGGCTTCGATCCTGTTCCTGTGGCTGGCGATGCTGGGCGCTGCGGTCGCGTTCCGCCGTTCCGAGCACATGCGGATGACCGCCATTGTCGCCGGCGCCGGCCCTGCGA
This sequence comes from Bradyrhizobium erythrophlei, assembly GCF_900129505.1. NCBI lineage: Bacteria > Pseudomonadati > Pseudomonadota > Alphaproteobacteria > Hyphomicrobiales > Nitrobacteraceae > Bradyrhizobium > Bradyrhizobium erythrophlei. The sequence goes on from NZ_LT670818.1 coordinate 6,699,414, forward strand.
TGCGGGCTTATCTCGACACGGTCGCGACCTGCGCCGCGCTGGCCTTTCTGCTCCTGATCGCCTGGCCTTCCTACGAATACGCCTACGAGGAAAGTTTCATCACCACGCCGGCGCTGCAGATCGCAAACATCTGGCGCGCTGCGGCGCTCCCGGTCGGCATCGGCCTGATGGCGCTGTTTGCGGTGCTGCGGCTGATGCGGGCCGGCGATATCAAGATCCTGCTGAGCGCCGTACTGTCGGTTGCACTGGTGATCGGGATATTCTGGCTGGCGCAGCCGTGGTTGCGTCCGCTCGGCAACATCAATTTGATCATCTTCTTTGTCGGCGTGGCCGGCTTCTGCGTCTTTTCGGGGGTGCCGATTGCGTTTGGCTTCGGCCTCGCAATCTTCGGCTATCTGGCGCTGACGACGCGGACGCCGCTGATGGTGCTGGTCGGCCGCATGGACGAGGGCATGAGCCACCTTATCCTGCTGTCGGTGCCGCTGTTCGTGTTCCTCGGGCTCTTGATCGAGATGACCGGCATGGCGCGCGCCATGGTGGCGTTTCTGGCGAGCCTGCTCGGCCATGTCCGCGGCGGCCTGCATTACGTGCTCGTTGGCGCGATGTACCTGGTCTCCGGCATCTCCGGCTCCAAGGCCGCAGACATGGCCGCGGTCGCGCCGGTGCTGTTTCCGGAAATGAAGGCCCGCGGGGCAAAACCCGGCGATCTCGTCGCCTTGCTGGCCGCCACCGGCGCCCAGACCGAAACCATTCCGCCGAGCCTCGTGCTGATCACCATCGGCTCGGTGACCGGCGTTTCGATCTCGGCACTGTTCACCGGCGGCCTGCTGCCGGGCGTGGTGCTGGCGGTCACGCTGTCGACGCTGGTGTGGTGGCGTTACCGCAGCGAGGATTTGAGCCACGTCAAGCGCGCCGGGGCCGGCGAGGTTACCCGCTCGTTCGTCGTCGCCCTGCCCGCGCTGGCACTGCCGTTCGTGATCCGCGCCGCCGTGGTCGAGGGCGTCGCCACCGCGACCGAAGTCTCCACCATCGGCATCGTCTATGGGCTGGTCATTGGGCTCGTGGTCTATCGCCAATTCGACTGGCGGCGCCTCGGACCGATGCTGGTCGAGACTGCGTGCCTGTCGGGCGCGATCCTGATGATCATCGGCACCGCGACAGGTATGGCATGGGGGCTGACCCAGTCCGGTTTCTCGCGGGCGCTGGCGGCCGCCATGACCGGCCTGCCCGGCGGCTCGGCGGCCTTCATCGCGGTATCGATCGTGGCCTTTACGATCCTGGGCAGCGTGCTCGAGGGCATTCCGGCGATCGTGCTGTTCGGCCCGCTGTTGTTTCCGATTGCCCGCGCGGTCGGCGTGCACGAGGTCCATTACGCGATGATCATCATTCTTGCGATGGGCATCGGATTGTTCGCCCCGCTGTTCGGAGTGGGCTATTATGCCGCCTGCGCCATCGGGCGCGTCGATCCGGCCGAGGGGATCAGACCGATCTGGGGCTATCTGCTGGCACTGTTGATAGGCCTGATCGTGGTGGCGATCTTTCCGTGGATATCGATCGGATTCCTGTAAGCGCAGTCAAATGGGAGGTGGCCGATGAGTGGGAAAGAGAACCAATACAATATCGGATTGGACAAGACGCCCGCCAATTACGTGCCGCTGACGCCCTTGAGTTTCCTGGCGCGCAGCGCCGTCGTCTACCCCGACCATCTCAGCGCCGTCTACGAGGGCCGCAGCTTTACGTGGTCCGAAACCTATGCGCGCTGCCGGCGCTTTGCGTCATATCTCGCGGGTCACGGCATCGGCACCGGTGACACGGTCGCCGCGATGCTGCCGAATATCCCTGCGATGAACGAAGTCCATTTCGCGGTGCCGATGGCGGGCGCCGTGCTCAACGCGCTCAACATCCGGCTCGACGCTCCCTCCATTGCCTTCCAGCTCGATCACGGCGGCGCCAAGATCATTCTGGTCGATCCGGAATTCACCGGCGTGATTTCGGAAGCGTTGACACTGATGAAAGGCCCAAAACCGCTCGTCATCGACGTCGACGATGCGGCTTTCCCAGGCGGCAAGCGGATCGGCGCGATCGAATATGAGCACACGCTCTCGCAAGGCGATGAAGGCTTCGTTGCGAAATTGCCGGAAGACGAATGGGACGCCATCGCGCTCGGCTACACTTCGGGCACCACGGGTAATCCCAAAGGCGTGGTGACACACCACCGGGGCGCCTACCTCAACGCCGTGAGCAATATCCTAGCCGCCAATCTCGGCCAGCATCCGGTCTATCTCTGGACCCTGCCGATGTTCCATTGCAACGGCTGGTGCTTCCCTTGGACCATCGCGGCGTCGGCGGGCGTCAATGTCTGCCTGCGCAAGGTCGACCCCGGCAAGATCTTCGAGCTGATCAAAAAGCACGGCGTCACCCACATGGCCGGCGCGCCGATCGTCTACAACACCCTGATCAATGCGCCGGATGCGCCGAAAGGCGGCGCCGCACGGCGCGTCGTCGGATTGATCGCCGGCGCCGCACCCCCGGTCGCCGTGCTCGAAGGCGCCGAAAGCATCGGTATCAAGCTCACCCATGTCTACGGACTGACCGAGGTGTATGGACCGGCGTCGGTCTGTGCGGAGCAGCCGGGCTGGGACGATCTGCCCGCCGATCAACGCGCGCGGCTGAAACGCCGGCAGGGGGTGCCCTACCCGCTGCAGGAAGCCGTCACCGTGATCGATTCCGAGACCATGCAGGAGGTGCCGCGCGACAGCGAGACCATCGGCGAGGTGATGTTCCGCGGCAATATCGTGATGAAGGGGTATTTGAAGAACGAGAAGGCCACCCGGGAAGCCTTCGCCGGCGGCTGGTTTCACACCGGCGACCTCGGCGTGCTCGACGAGCACGGCTATGTCATCATCAAGGACCGCTCCAAGGACATCATCATTTCCGGCGGCGAAAACATCTCTTCTGTCGAGGTCGAGGACGTACTCTACAAGCATCCCGCCGTGCTCTTCGCGGCGGTGGTGGCAAAGCCGGACGGCAAATGGGGCGAGGTGCCGTGCGCGTTCGTCGAACTAAAGGAAGGCGCGCAGACGACCGAAGCCGAGATCATCGCCTTCTGCCGCAACCAGATGTCGGGGTTCAAGACGCCGAAGGCGGTGGTATTCGGGCCTATTCCGAAGACATCGACCGGCAAAATTCAAAAATTCATCCTGCGCAACCAGGTGGATTCGGCGAAGGCGATCTCGGCTTGAGGGCCAGTCGAGCACGACTTCGTCAACCTCCTTCCTGAATTTTGGCCCTATTTATGCATCAAAGGGGAACGTTGAGGGCAAATCACAAGGAGAAGTCCTATGAAGTGGACATTTCTGATCCTTTGTGCCGGTTTTTTCATCACCACCCTCGTGCTCGTCCTTGAGGATTACCAGATCAGCGCCGGTGTGGAGCGGCTCTCCGAGATGAGGGTATCGACCGACTCGTCGCTCACCGCCGACCCCAATCTGCGATTGGTTTCCGAGCACAGCCCGTACATGCGGGACGAACGCTAGGCGCGAGCGACGGGGAGCACGGTACCGCGCATGTTGAAAATCATCGGCGCTTGTGTGGATCGTCCACCCTGTGCCGCAGACGCGCGTCTGAACGCCGACCAGGTTCGTCATTGGCACCAATTTGCCGGCCGATCGCGATAACGGCGTTCGAACAGCCTGCTCTTCAATTCATCAATTAACCTGCGATCGGCTGTGGATCAATCCGACGCGCGCCAGCGCAGCCGCATCGCATTCTTACGCTTGTAACAGAACACGGGCAAACCTCGGGGCGATCGCCGCATGGCTCATATTGCCGGCGAAAACTGGGAGGTATTCTCGATGAATGTTGCAGGATCGCGCGTTTACTACTGGCCGCCGGCTTTTCGGACGGGTTTGGCCGTCACACTCTTCTTGTCGGGCGTTTTTGGCACCGCGGGCGCCTTTGCAGATGATGACGGCATCGGCTTCAGACCGGGAAATAGTTTCGAATCGGGAAATCTGCTGATCAGTCGCTCCGTCTACGACAACAATCCGACGAATGTTGTTGCGGGCGCGACGCTGCTGCCGCCCAATTGCATCGCTCCCAATTGTGTGACCGCGACGGATTCCGGCGCCTATCCGTTTGTCTTTAATAACGTTCTCACCGATGGCAGTTTCGGCATCACGTCAAAGATCGTGCTGGATCAACTCAAGCCGTCGGGAAAGTTTGTGAGCTCGCTCGAGGTAAAAGTGCCGCATAGCGGCGATGACCGGGACGACCCGACCAAGGAGCGCGTCGTCACCAGCTTTCCCTCCAAATCCGAAATCGCGCTCAATCTGTCGACCGACGGCCGTGTTGTGACATTCATGGGTTACCTCGCGCCCGTCAACGCGCTCGATGTCTCGAATTCCAATACACCGGGCGTGGTCGACCCCACCAACCCCGTCCCCGGGAGCTACTACCGCGTGGTCGCGGAAGTTGACGCGTTCGGCAGTTTTCATTTCACGAAGACCAATGCGTACAGCGGCAACAATGGCCGCGCCGCGGTCCTGAACAACAAGAACGGCGCTAACATCGTTTACACCGTCGGAAATGCCGGCAACGGGGGAAATCCCCAGCCGAACGGAATCATCATAGGTGCGGGCGCACAAATCCTGACCGCCGAACGAACGCCGCTCGCCGCGCAGACTCCCGGCTTGCCCACACCGGTGGGCAGCTTCAACATCACGCAACTCGGACTAAAGGCCGACAAGACCGGCAAGGACACCAACTTCCGCGGCCTCACGGTCTCCAACAACGTCATCTATGTCACCAAGGGCAGCGGCAGCAACGGCGTCAACACCGTATATTTCATCGATGCGACTGGGTTCGATGGCAACGGCAAGCCGCTGGCGTGCCCGAGCGGCGTCGGTCTGCCGGGAGCAACTGCGACCCTTCCCGCGGCACCTATCCCCTACGACGCCACCAAGTTGCAGACGTTGGGGGTCGTTCCCTATAACATGTGCATCCTGAAGGGCTTCCCGACGACACTGGCCAAAACGGCGACGTCGTTCCCGTTCGGGGTCTGGTTCGCCGACGCCAAGACACTTTATGTCACCGACGAGGGCGACGGCACCAACACCTATGACCCGTCGACAGGCAAGTATACGACGGCCGCCGCGCAAACCGGAGCGGGATTGCAGAAGTGGGTGTTCGATTCCACCCTCGGCGCATGGAAACGCGCTTACGTGCTGCAGTCCGGCCTTAACCTCGGCGTACCCTATGCGGTCGGTGGTTATCCGACCGGGCTAAATCCCAAGACCAGCCTGCCGTGGGCGCCCGCCGCAGACGGCCTTCGCAACATCACTGGTCGCGTCAATCGCGATGGCACCGCGACAATCTGGGCCATCACCTCGACCGTCAGCGGAAACGGCGACCAGGGCGCCGATCCGAACCAGTTGGTTATGATAACCGACAATCTTGCGGCAACCAGCGTTCCCGCGGGCGAGAGCTTTGCGGCTATCCGGACGGCACGATTCGGCGAAGTCCTCCGCGGAGTTTCGTTCACTCCGGGGACCGATCGCGACCGGATTGTGGACGCCGACGACCATCGCGGCGACGACCATCACTAGACCATTCTGCGATTAGTCAGCCGGCGCCAACAGCGCCGGCTGACTTTTGACGTCGATCGTTGCCAGTTTGGCAACATGGTCCAGACGTCTTCAACGCGCCTGCTCCAGCGTCAGCCGTATGCCGTCATAGGCCGGTATGACATTCGGCGGCAGGCTTTGGCGCAACACCTCATAATCCAGATCGGAATGCATGTTCGTGATGACGGCGCGGCGCGGCTTGAAGCGGTCGATCCAGGACAGCGCGTCGTTGACGCTGAAATGGCTGGGGTGGGCGGCATAGCGCAACCCGTCGATGATCCAGAGATCGAGGTTTTCCAGGAAGCGCCAACTCTCAGGCGGGATGTCGCTGACGTCAGGCGTGTAGACGGCGTCGCCGATGCGGTAACCGAGCGCCGGAATGTTGCCGTGTTGCATGATGAAGGCCGACAGCGCCACCGCACCGCCCTTCCCTTCGATCACGCGGTTTTCGCCTGCCTCGATCGAGTGATGGTCGAGGATCGGCGGATAGTCGCTGCCCGGCGGCGACACGAAGCAATAGGAAAACCGCAGCAGGACATCCTTTGCAGTCGACTGATTGAGATACACCGGGATGCGCCGGCGCTGATGCAGCACGACCGAACGGAGATCGTCGATGCCATGGGTCTGATCGGCATGTTCGTGGGTCAGGAACACCGCGTCGAGATGTTCGACATTGGCGTCGATCAACTGCTCCCGCAGGTCGGGCGACGTGTCGATCAGGACCCGTGTCGTGCCGCGGTCGGACGTCCGCTCCGCCAGCAGCGAACACCGGCGGCGGCGGTTCTTCGGATTCTTGGGATCGCTGGCGCCCCAGCCGAGCGCCGGACGGGGAACACCGGCCGAGGACCCGCAGCCGAGAATTGTCAGCGTCAGCGTCATGACGCCGCTTCCGCTGGCGGCACCTTGGAGAACAGCCGGAAGAAATTCTCCGTGGTCTGGCGCGAAATCTCCTCGAGCGAGACGCCCCGCGTCTCCGCCAGCACTTTTGCAATTTCGACGACGTAAGCCGGCTCGTTGCGCTTGCCGCGGAATTTGCCGGGCGCCAGATACGGCGCGTCGGTCTCCACCATGATGCGGTCGGCAGGCAAGTCGGCGGCGAGGTCGCGCAGACCTTGCGATTTCTTGAAGGTCAGGATACCCGTGAACGAAATCGAGAGCCCGAGGGCGATTGCCTTCATCGCCAGTTCGCGCCCGCCGGTGTAGCAATGCAGCACGGCGCGGAACGATCCCTTTGCCATTTCGTCTTCGAGGATGCAGGCGCAGGACTCGTCGGCCTCACGGGTATGGATCACGAGCGGCAGGCCGGTCGCGCGGGCTGCCGCGATATGGGCGCGGAAGCCGCGTTCCTGCGCTTCGGGCGAGCCGTTGTCATAGAAATTATCCAGCCCCGCCTCGCCCAGCGCCACCACCTTGGGATGGCGCGTGAGTTCGATCAGCTCGGAAGCTGCAATGCCGTCTTCTTCGTCGGCGTGATGCGGATGGGTGCCGACGGAGCAATAGACGTTCGGAAATCGCTCGGCGATCTCGAGCAGCGTGGCAAGCCGCCTCACCCGCGTTGAGATCGTGACCATGCGGCCGATACCGGCGGCCGCGGCCCGCGCCACGATCCCGTCGAGGTCATCGGCGAAATCGGGAAAGTCGAGATGGCAGTGGCTATCGACCAGCATCGGCTCGGACCGCTCACGCCGCCGGTTCGATGTAACGCGGAAATACCGGCGCCGGCGCCGGCAACACGGTGCCCGGTTTGATCCGCGTGGCGAGCGCCGCAAAATCGCGCGACGTCGCTTCATCCGAAATGCCGAGGATGTCGAGCATTTTCGAAGATGCCGCGGGCATTGCGAACTGCGCCATGATCGCGATCTGGCGTACGACTTCGGCCGTCACGTACATTACGGTGGCCTGGCGTTTCGGATCGGTCTTGGCCAGCGCCCACGGCGCTTCGCCCGCGAAATAGCGGTTGGCTTCCGCCACCACGGCCCAGATCGCATTGAGCGCGTGGTGAATCTGCTGGGTCGCCATCGCGCTCCTTGCTAGCGCGATCATGCCGTCGGCCTGCGCCAGGATCGCCTTGTCGTTATCGCTGAAATCACTCGGCTCCGGCAGCACGCCCTGGTACTGCTTGCCGATCATCGACAGCGAACGCTGCGCCAGATTGCCGAGATCGTTGGCGAGATCGGCATTGATACGCGCGACAATGGCCTCGTGATTGTAGCTGCCGTCCTGCCCGAACGGCACCTCGCGCAGGAAGAAGTAGCGCATCTGGTCGACGCCGTACTGGTCGGCGAGGTTGAAGGGGTCGACGACGTTGCCGACCGATTTCGACATCTTCTCGCCGCGGTTGAACAGGAAGCCGTGGGCGAAGACGCGCTTCTGCACGGGGATGCCCGCCGACATCAGGAAGGCGGGCCAGTACACGGCGTGAAAGCGGATGATATCCTTGCCGATGATGTGCACGTCGGCCGGCCAATAGTGCCAGTCCGGATCGTTCTCATCGGGAAAGCCGATGCCGGTGATGTAGTTGGTGAGCGCGTCGACCCAGACATACATGACGTGCTCGGGATCGGTGGGAACCCTGACGCCCCAGTCGAAGGTGGTGCGCGAAATCGACAGGTCGCGCAGCCCGCTTTTGACAAAGCTGACTACTTCGTTCCTGCGCGATTCCGGCCCAATGAAGTCGGGCTGGCTTTCATAGAGCGCCAGCAGCCTGTCCTGATAGGCGGACAGCTTGAAAAAATAGCTCTTCTCTTCTACCCATTCGACCGGCGTGCCCTGCGGGCCGCGGCGCACGTCGTCCTCGCCGACCACGGTCTCGTCCTCGGCGTAATAGGCCTCGTCGCGCACCGAATACCAGCCGGCATAGCTGTCGAGATAGATGTCGCCATTCGCGGCCATGCGCTTCCAGATTTCCTGGACCGAACGATGGTGCTGCTCTTCGGAGGTCCGGATGAAGCGATCGAACGAGATGTTCAGCCGCTCATCCATTTCCCTGAACTGGGCGGCATTGCGCGCGGCGAGCTCTGCAGGGGTCATGTTCTCCTTTTGCGCAGTCTGGATCATCTTCAAGCCGTGCTCGTCGGTGCCGGTCAGGAAGAACACATCCTTGCCGTCGAGCCGCTGGAAGCGTGCCAGCGCATCGGTCGCGATCGCCTCATAGGCATGCCCGATATGCGGCGCCCCGTTCGGGTACGAGATCGCGGTCGTAATGTAGAAGGAATTCCCGGCGACCGCTGTCGATGGCTTTGCGACGTCCGGGGCCACCTTGGTTGTGGCGCCAACCTTGGCTTTTTCCTTGGTAGCTGTCTCAGCGGTCTGCTTGACGCGTTCCTTAACGCCCTTCCCGGTAACCGGCGTCGTGCCGGCAACGCGGGCCTTAGTCTTGCGCGATGTCGAGCCGCGCCTTGCAGATTTTGCCTTGTTGGCGGATTTCGTCGATGACTTCTTCGCAGCCTTCTTGGCGGCCGATTTTTTGCCGGCGACCGTCTCGGCCTTCTTCACCGTGCGCTTGGCTTTCTTGGTGCGCTTCTTCCGAGCCGGCGTTTTGGCGGCGCGCTTCGATTTGCCGGTTTGCTTACGGCCCTTCTTCTTGGCAACTTTCTTCTTGGCCTTCGCCACCACAAATTCCTTTATTGCTCAAACCAGATTGTCGGGAATGACCGCTGGCGGGGCGCCTAGCGCGTCGCTTCCGCAAGCAGCCCGAACACCGAGAAAACCAGCGGTTTTCGCTCGAGATTGTAATCCGCGGTGTCGCGCGCGGCGCGGTTGATCTTTTCCCACACCTCCGCCAGCCGTGCAAGGCGCGGCAGGTTCGCGTTGGCATTGGCCTCGTCGGCATGGAGGCGGTCGTTGACCCAGCGATCGATGCTGTCGATAAAGGCCGCGAGCGCCACCCGGTCGCTGCCGCCGAGCGCATCGCCGAGCGCATGCAGTTCGCGCGGATCGACGCGTGGCAGGGTCGAAAGCAGCGCCGCGGTCCGCTGCTGTAGTTTCAAGGCATCGCCACCGAGCAAGGTCAGCGCGCGCGCCACGCTCCCCTCCGCCGCTTCCGCAGCCTCCGACAGCGCGGGATCGTCGGCCGCGATGCCGGTGGCTTGCGCTGCCGCGCGGATGACGTCGTCAGTCCCGAGCGGACGCAACAACAGTTTTCGGCAGCGCGACAGGATCGTCGGCAATACCCGCGCCGGCGCGTGACTGACCAGCAGAAACAGCGATTGCTGCGGCGGCTCCTCAAGCACCTTGAGCAGCGCGTTGGCGGCATTCGGATTGAGCTCGTCGACGGTATCGACGACGCAGACCCGCCAGCCCTCGACCGCTGCGGTTGAGCCGAAAAACGAAATCGTCTCGCGCGTTTCGTCCACCGTGATCACGGTTCGCATCACGCCCTTGTCGTTGAGCGTCCGTTCCAGCGTCAGCAGGCCGCCATGGGCACCTGCCGCGACCTGGCGCGCGACCGGATCGGACGGATCGACCCATAGCGTCTCGGCGCGCTGCACATCGGGGCCAAGCGGATTACGATGCGCGAGCACGAACCGCGCCATCCGATAGGCCAGCGTCGCCTTGCCGATGCCGGCCGCCCCGCCGATCAGCCAGGCATGCGGAATCCGCCCGCTGCGATAGGCATTCAATAAAGCAAGTTCGGCATCGTGATGCCCGAACAGCGCGGTGGTCTCGCGCGGATGGACCGCCGATATCTGGGTTTCGACCTGACGCGCGCTCATGCTGAACTGGCCACATTGTCGGTGCTGGCGGCAAAGAAACGATCGCGCAAGGCAGCCCATATGTTGGCGGCGATGGCACCGGGCTCGGCGGTCGCGTCGATCAGCACGCAGCGTTGCGGCTCGCTGGCGGCGATCTGCAGGTACGCCTCGCGCAATTCCTGATGAAACCTGACGTCTTCCGCCTCGAACCGGTCGGGCGCTCCGCCGCCGCGGCGGGCGGCCGCCCGTTTCATGCCGACCTCGACCGGGACATCGAGAATAATGGTCAGATCGGGCTTGAGATCACCGATGGTGACGCGCTCCATCGCGTTGAGCACGGCCGGCGAGACCTTGCCCAGGCTGCCCTGATAGGCGCGCGTCGAGTCCGAAAAGCGGTCGCACAGTACCCAAATTCCCTGACTTAGCGCGGGCTGGATGACCGATCGGACATGGTCGTCGCGCGCGGCGGCAAACAACAGCGTCTCGGCTTCCGCGCCGAGCAGCTTGCCCATCCCCGACAATACGAGATGCCGGATGATCTCGGCGCCGGGCGATCCCCCAGGCTCGCGGGTAACGACGGTACGCACCTTGGCCGCGTTCAGCCGATCCGCCAGCGTCTTGATTTGCGTGGATTTGCCGGATCCCTCACCGCCTTCAAAGGTGATGAATCGCCCGCGCCCCGGCGCTCGCTTGACTGGTGTCTCTGCCATCTCAGAGCTTCTCGACGCCGAGGCGAAACATTCCGATGACGAGCTCGCTCGCGCCATCGATCGCCCGCCGCATCGTCGATCCCACGCCAACGGATTCGGCCGCATAGACCGGCGTCTCCATGGCGATGTTGGCACCGCGCCAGACCCGGACCACGCCGATCTGCTGACCGGCCTCGACCGGGGCGCGGACCGGCCCGTTATAGACCACGCGCGCGATCAGCTTGTCGGTGCCGTTCTTCTGAACCATGACCTCGACCGTTTTGGGGCTGACCAGCTTGACCGAGCGGCTGTCGCCGCCGAACACCTTGGCATAGCCGATTGGCTGCTGTGCCGCGAACAGCGGCCGCGACTCGAAATTGCGATATCCCCATTCCAGCATCTTCTTGGCTTCGGTCGCGCGATCGTCGGGGTCCTCCAGGCCGTTGACGACGACGATCAGCCGCATGCCATTTTGCACGGCGGAGCCGACCATGCCATAGCCGCCCTCCTTGGTGTAACCGGTCTTCAGCCCGTCGGCGCCCTCGAGCGAGTTCAACAGCGGATTGCGGTTCTGCTGCCGGATCTTGTTCCAGGTGAATTCCTTCTCGCCGAACAGTTTGTAGAACTCCGGGTAGGTCTGGATGACGTAGCGGGCCAGGATCGAAAGCTCACGCACCGTCATCTTGTTGCCGGGATCGGGCAGCCCGTTGGAGTTGGCGAAGGTTGACTTCGCCATGCCGAGTTCGCGCGCCCGCTTGGTCAGCATATCCGCAAAGGCGCGCTCGCTGCCGGCCATGCCCTCCGCCAGCACGATGCAGGCGTCGTTGCCGCTCGGAATGATGGCGCCGTGCAGGAGATCGTCGATGGCAATCTTGCTGTGGATGGCCGCAAACATGGTCGAAGTGCCGGAAGGCGCACCGCCCTTGCGCCAGGCGTTTTCGCTGACGTGATATTCGTCGGTCGGTTTGAGGTCGCCCTGCTTGATGGCGCGAAAAATCGTTTCGACCGTCATCAGCTTCATCATGCTGGACGGCGCTCGCAACTCGTCGGCGTTCTTTTCGAACAGCACGCTGCCGCTGGTGGCTTCGATCAGGATCGCGGTCGGCGCGTCGCCATCGAAGCCGCCCTCCTCCTTCTTGGCGCCCTGCACACTCTGGTTGGCGGCGTAGGCCATGCCGCCGCAGCCGACCGCGGTGGCGACCACAGCCGCGATCAGGGCGCGCCAGAATCGTGCAGGCGCGGACTGACCCTTGCGGGAGGTTGATATTTCGAATGCCATCGGCGGTGCCTTGAAGCCGGCGTTCTAACAGTTGGAAGTAGCGCAAACAACACGGGTTTCAACCGATGTCGCGGAGCCGATTCGATTGCGGCGTCGCTCAAACAATCCTATCGTGACACGCTGCCGGTCCCCCCTACAAAATCTCGCGAACAAGGCGGAAAAGCGATGCCACCTTCCCGCATGATCTCCGCCAACGGGATCGACATTTTTCTGCTCGAACAGGGCGAAGGTCCGCTGGTTCTGCTTTGCCACGGCTGGCCGGAACTCTCCTACTCCTGGCGGCATCAAATCCCGGCGATTGCCGCGGCCGGTTTCCATGTCGTGGCGCCGGATATGCGAGGTTTCGGCCGAACCAGCGCTCCAGCGGACATCAACGCGTACAGCATCTTCGACACCGTGGGCGACTTGGTCGCGCTGGTTGCCGCGCTGGACCAAAAGCAGGCCGTCATTATCGGCCACGATTGGGGGGCGCCCGTCGCCTGGCACGCGGCGCTGTTCCGGCCCGACGTTTTCACGGCGGTCGCGGGGTTGAGCGTTCCCCCGCCGTTCCGCGGGCGAGCCCGGCCGCTCGACACCTTGCGCGAAAGCGGGATTACCAATTTCTACTGGCAATATTTTCAGACTCCAGGCGTCGCCGAAGCCGAGTTCGAGCGCGATATCGGTTTGACGATGCGGACCCTGCTCGGGCGCGGATTTTCAGACCCCTCGGCCTCGCTGTTCATCCAGGATGGCAAGGGATTTTTGGGCGATGCGCGGCCCAATCGGCCGCTGCCGGACTGGCTCGGAGCAGGCGACCTCGCCTACTTCACCGAGGCCTACAGCAAGTCCGGCTTCCGCGGCGGGCTGAACTGGTACCGCAACATCGATCGCAACTGGGACCTGACCGCGCCGTGGCAGGGCGCGCAGATCCACCAGCCTTCGCTGTTCATCGCGGGATCGAAGGATTCCGTCATCACCGGCCTGATCGGCGCCAAGCGCGTCACCGAGCTGGAGCGGGTGGTGCCGAACCTGAAGAAAAAGCTGATCGTCGACGGCGCCGGCCACTGGGTCCAGCAGGAACGCGCCGAGGAAGTCAACGCGGCCTTGATCGGTTTCCTGAAGAAAACTCAGTAGAGCCCGCGGCCGGCCAGCAATTCGCTGGGGCCACGCGGGTCGATCGGCGCATAGGCGGAAACCGGGCTGACGGGGGATGCGTAGCTGCCGTCATTTTCGTAGACGACCGAGCGCGGATTTTCGAGCACACGCCCAGCCGAACGTGGGCGGGCGGAGGCGGACATTTCCGACGTCGCGTTGATCGAGGCCACGTCAGCTGGCGTATTGCCGAGGCTATAGGGCCGCTCATCCGGCATCGGAACCTCGCCCCGGATCGGACGGCCATGAGGCGGGACTTCGGGAACGAACGGACGGGCGGACGCCACCCGGACCAGTGAAGGCGACGGCGCTGGTATCCCCGTGCGCAAGGTCGCCATCAATTGGCGGTCGTCGGAGCCTTCCAGGGGCGCCCGAGCGACGTATTCGACCCGGACCCGCGCCACGCCATTGCCTTTGAATTCAAGCAGTTCCGCGGCCTTATTCGAGACGTCGATGAGCCGGTTGCCGTGGTAGGGTCCGCGGTCATTGACACGGACGATCAGCGATTTGCCGTTGGAGAGGTTGGTCACCCGCGCATAGCACGGCATCGGCAAGGTCGGATGCGCCGCGGTCAGCGAATCCATGTCGAAAACTTCGCCATTGGCGGTCTGCCGGCCGTGGAAATCATCGCCGTACCAGGAGGCTAACCCCTCCTCGCGATAATTGACATCCTCTTCCGGCACATAAACCCGGCCACCCACGGTATAGGGCTTTCCGACACGGTAAGTGCCGCCGCCCTTCGGCACGGGGTCGCCGAACGCCACCACCCGCGGACTCGAGGAAACGCCGTATTTGGGATCGACTCGGCTGGCGAACTTTCCCGAAGAAGCGCAGTTGGCAAGAACGAGGCATGCGGCCACGGCCGCGGCACTACGCGCCATCAGGAACGTCTGATCTGGCCGTCGAATCCCCATCTGCCCCATTACCATTCCACCGCGCGCGTGCCCACCCCAGGACGCCCGGCGTTCAACACTCCGATGCGGCCCACCTCCGCATCAAGCCACGACGATATCGCATCGGGAACGCGGCGGAAATGGGGAGAGGTTCGGCGTGGTGAATCAATGGTTGCGATTGCGGGCCGGGTCGATTCCCAGGACGAGGTTTGCCCGAGCCACAACGGCGAGAAGCCCGCAAGGCGGATGTCGGCAGGCAGCAACCCGCGCAAGCAAGGGGCGAAGTTCAGCCGCTGGCCCATCACGGTTTGGACGCCGTCGAGCGCCTTGGCCCGATTTGAACACCCGACGGCCTAATTCAATCTCGCGTTGGCCCAATTTGGAACCCAACCGCGTGAGTATTGTTGGTGTCCGTCAACCTCAAGGGAGAGGCGTATGCGAGACTATCGTGCCTATATTCTCGGGACCGAGGGCCATCGTTTTATTCGGGCCGAGGATTTTCTGAGCGATCATCCCGACGATGCAGCTGCACTAGCCACGGCCAAAAAGCTCAGCGATAAGCACGATGTTGAACTTTGGGACGGTGCCAGATTCGTTGCTCGATTTTCTCCAGACGGGAAAATAAGTTCACCCGAGTTGGCACCATTTTTCCTTGAGGCTGTAGATACGGCCTCATCGACGAAAGTGACCTGATCTGAGGACGTCAAAAGCCGACTGTTTTCAAATTCGTGACGATGTCTTCACGGCTCGCAACCGCCGCCGTGGCGATGAGACGGCGCTGATGATTCTGCGTGAACTCGCATCCGTTCGCCAGGCTATCGCCAGCGGAAGGCTGGTGACGGATATTTGCCGCAAGGATCTGCCAGCGACCTGTTTTAGCTGAAGAACCCGTTTTAGCTGAAGAAGAAGCACAAAGCCTTGTTGCCGGCTGAGATACGGCGCGGGGAGCAGCCTGGACGCCGATTTTTTTCTGGGCCGTTCTCCCCGGGCACTATCGTCATGATAACAATCGCCGCTGCTTCGGTTGATAAAAGCTTCACTGCTCTGGAGGGTTGAGTGGACGGATCACAATCAGTGGAGCCCATTGGGAGTAGATATTGCCTTCCAGATCGAGAATGACGGCGACAGGCCTGCCATCCTTCATTGTCGCTTCGCCGCGCCAAATTCCGCGATTGTCTTTTTGCAATCCGGAAACATTCGAATATCCTTTCGCCTCAATTCGCAGTTTCGCCTGATCTTCGTTGAGGCTGTCAGCCCCCTGCAAGTTTTGTCCATCTGTCCTGCTGGGAACATCGGCCGGCGCGATCGCTGAGTAAGCCGGATACATGTTACCCGTGTAACAAGGACTGGTAGGATTGAACGATGAATAACAAGGATTGATAGCGGCAGTTGGAAATGCAGAGGGAGGTGTCGGTGCAGTTGCATAGGCAGACGGACGCGTGGGCTGCGTCTGCGCGAATGCCGGCCCGGTCATCGACACCACAACACCCGCCACGATAAGAATTCGCATGGCCATCCTTTCGAAGGAAGCTTCCCATCCCCTTTCCTGCTCACGCGTAGTATCCCTGCTCGAGTGTTTCCGCGACGTTTTTAGCGCCGACTCCCAGCATCGGGTTTATCGCAATGGTCTGATCACGCGCTCACCACTGCGTAAATCTAGAATGTGAGAGGCCAGATTTCACGCGGTCTGCGGCAGATTCCACAGCGTAGCGCATCTGCGCGTCACAGTGGGCTCAGCCGCAAGGGGCTTCACTCTCCGGCTGAGCTGCCGCGGCTTGCCAGGCCCGACAGACGACGCAACGCAAGCGCGAAAAATTTAGTGACACATCGTCACATTATGCCAACGCCTACCCCGCCACACCGCCTGGCGACAGCACCCGGCACGGCACCCGTAGTAGCCAAAGGGCGCAATAAGGGGGGCCGGCGGGTAATTACCATCATAATAGGGATAATCACCCCAATAAAAGGGAAATGTCCCCAAAAAGCCAGCACCCAACGTCTCGGCGGCAGCTGTCGATTGCGAGGAAAATGCCATCACGAACAGCAAAGCGACGGCGGAGAACTGAGCACGGATTTTCATAAGGATTCCCCCCAACAAAAGACTCAAACAGGTTAACACCCCGGATGAGCGCTGCAAGAACGAATTGACCCTTTGGTGTCGCACAGGCTTGCCGATAGCGACTTCATTCGAACAGTGGTTCCAGAATTAACCCGCCGCGCCGGTATCAAGCTTAATTCGCGACTTCCATTGCGCCAATCAGGCTCCAAGGGCAAAGCCGTCGGGCGATCATATTCCGCTCAACGGCTTTGTTCGTTTGAACCCGAGGACGTTTCGTCGCGACACCGGGTTAATTCAATATCTGGAGACCCGCCTTGAACAGCAACCGAGATCAATCACCGAGGCCGAAAGACGTGATCGAGACGTCGGGCCGGAAGCCGCTGCATGTACAGTATGCGGAGCTTTTGCGTCTGCGCAAGGCCGTGCAAGAAGCAACGGCGGCCGAGTCTGCGAAGCGAGGACGCGGATCGAACATCCCAAATTAACGTGGAGATCTTCAACGACCCTTGCCGCAACCGCTCGCGGAGGGTCAGGTAGCTGTGGCCTGTCGCATGATTGGCCGTGACTGGCGTCATCACCATAAGCTGGCCGTTCGCCATAGGTTGGCCCGCCGTCGAGTTCGTTTGATGGCTTGCTGACTAGGGCATCAAATAGAAGAACTGAACTGCTTCCATCGCCGCGCACACAATAATGCCCCACAGGGCCAAGCTAATCTCAACCGCGACCAGCATTTCAACTCTCCCCGCCTCGCCGGACTGTCGCCGACGTTTCGTCCACCAATAAAGAAACCGCGAGCTGATTTCTAGTTCAAGTTCTGGGCATCCGAATTGCCGTTAGAATTGCGGTGCAGCAATTTGCGTCGGGTATGGCGACCTGGAAGCGAAGCATCGATGCTGCAGAACGCGTTGCGCCGTGCAACGACATCGCATGTGCTCGACCATGCGGGCGTTGATCAGGCACCCAGCCGTGCGATAATCGTGCTGACGATTTCAGAGACGGCCGGGCGGCCAATTGATCGACGCGAAGTGGGGTCGGTGTATTTGTTTGGGCCGTCCACGAAGGAAGTCCCGTCGGACCTCCAAGAGGAGGAATTCGACCGAACAAGACGGTAGCGTTGGCGATCTCACCACTATCATCCGAACCTACACCAACGGGCCTGCTGGGCTCTCAGCAACCGGTAAACCGGGGATCTCGTCCCTCGTGCATCTCCGTCAAATATGCCAAACCGTACGTTGCCAGCTGTTGCGCATCGCTCTGGCCGGCCGAAGCCAGGCTTTCGATGTAGCGCGTAATTCTAAGTCTCGAATCTAAAAGCCGGGCGGGATCAAGCGGTCGCGTCGAGGCGTAGATACTCAATATCCGATCAACAACGTCTTTCATGGCGAACTCCGAAACAAGTGCACCGCAATAGCCGCACTGCAGCATTCCGGGGCTGCCTGGTCAATCCCGTTCTTGGCGTGTCGATGTTGTCGAGAGTCCTCTTGGCCCTCCTGGGTTACCCCCGCGCCGCAGCGAGCCGGCGATGCGGTGGCCCAACCTTGCCAGGCGCAAACGGAAATCGCGGTGGACAATTCGGTTTCCGCTGTCCTTGACGCGCTGGCGGCTGGGTTCTTGGGTGGCTATGCTTCGGAAGGAAGGGGGCGACAATGGACCGACTTATCATCCTCGCGATGGCCATCGTGATGGCAGGTGCGCTTAGTGGCGCTAGCGGCGGCCTCTATTCCATTGCAGGAACCGGAACTGGAACGTCGGTGGTCATCAATCGGTTCACTGCCAAGGCATGGACCTGCAACGTTCTTTTTTGCGAGCCTTTGGCGTTTCGGAATTCAAAATGACGCACTTTGGGATTAAATTCGCTCGCCTTCGCGTTGCGTTCGGAAATACCCTGCGCTAAGCGGTTGATATTGTTGGTTTGGAAGGGTGGCCGAGCGGTTTAAGGCACCGGTCTTGAAAACCGGCGTGCCTGCAAGGGCACCGTGGGTTCGAATCCCACCCCTTCCGCCAATATTCAATGATTTCAATAGGTTTGCCACTGTCTCGGGCGGTAGGTTTGCCACTTCGTGTTCAGGACTCGTTCCCTTCACGCAACGGCTATTCGTATCCTTCGCGAGCTTTGTCGCTTACGTGGCGATTCACAAGCTGAGCGATCCCCATAGCTTCCGTCTCCAGCTGAATTAGATGGTGTCGGAGCGCTTCCATTGATTGCGCTGTATAGGCGTAGGTCGGAAGTGCCGATGAGTCGTAGGCGCGGCCCTTGTAGTGAGACGGAAGTAAGAAGTACCCCGTAGTGTCGCCCGGATCATGCGGGAGCCGCCAATTAGCCCAACCGCGATCGCGGACGATACCATGGGCCACATCGTGACGCCTTGCCGCGAAGTCGTTCACCTTTATCAGGAAGCAATCAAGCTTTCCCTCAACCTCTTGATTTGGGAGTCTTACAAAGAGGTTCGATATAGCCGCTTTAAGGATGTTGAAGCGTCCGAGAAATGCGCGTCCCTCGCCGTATTCCAAAAGCGCCCACCAGTCGCCGAGCCTTCCAACCGCCGCAGTATATACATAGCCCAGCTGTATCTCTACACCTTCCCATTGGCTCAAGACGCGACCGACAGAGAAGTATGTGTGATTAGGGTCCGGGTCGCCCTCCCGAACAAGACTAGGACGTTCCCAAGGTTGTCGCATGGCAAACTCCAAGAAAGCACCAAGGCCAGAGGTTGAACTGCGCCCCGACGCGTGGGCGCGCTTTAAGCGCGCCGCAGAGGTGGGTGGCGAAAAGCCCGCCGCAGCATCGGCCTTTCGAGCTTGGGTGCTGGCCCTCTATCCTGCAATTAAGTCGAATGGTCTCTTTTGCTTTCAAGGAGTGGTCCCTTTTGTAGTTTATACCCGCGTCCGCAAAATGGAGCGGATCGATGAGGAAACAGATTGTTGTTCGGTTCCTGAACGAGACAGAGGGTGCACTACGGTATCGCGAAATCGATAGCGCTGGAACCTACATTCACAATGACCAAGAGGGATCACACCTAGGGGATATTTACGTGCGCAAAGCAGTGATGCCGGATAAACATCCCGAACAAATTCGAGTAACCATCGAATATTGAGGCCGCCTCAGTTGGCCCCTCCTCGTTGCAATCAGCGTCCACTTTTCGAGACTTCCCAAAGCTTCATTCCATCCGCGGCCATCACCTTGCGCCTCGCCTGCTGAATGTACTTGCGGGCTTCGTCGTCGGTCAGATGCCCTAGGATTGATTTGATCTGCTCAAGCGTCGCGCCAGCTTCCGCCAGTGCCGCGCCGGCCAGGTGCCGCAGTCCATGCGGCGAATATCCCGGGAAACCGAAATCCGCGCATTGATTGCAGATCATCGTCGTTAGGCTTGTCGCTCGGAACCGATCGCCGCGAGTGCTGGAAAGCAGATAGCGGCCTTCAATGCCGTCCGCGTTGAAATGGTCGCGCAAAATCCGGTGGCAGGGGATCCAAACATAGGTGCCGGTTTTCTCCTGCACCACTTCGATAGCCGTGCCGTCGAAATGCTTCCGCTCCATCATGACGACATCCGAGCGGCGTTGTCCCGTGTAGCGCAAGAGATAGTAGGCGCGGCGCAATCGAGGATTTTCTATCGCCTCGAATTTTGCGCACAGCTCTTCCGGCCAAGCTGGCGCAGATTCGTGTTCCTTGTGGATTGTCGCAACTTCTGCCGCCGGGTTCGGCCCGATATCTTCCATATCCAGGTGTTCTTTGGCGAACAGCCAAAGCCGCCCGATCATATCAACCGTAGCGTCCGCGACCGAGGGCCGATCCTTGAGATTGTTGCGAATGCGGCGAACGCCCTTCTCTGTGAAGGTCGCAAGGTCCGCCCTGCCGTATTTCGATTGCAGATAATCCAGGCGCCGATTGTAAATCTCGCGGCTCGCAGGCTTGAGTTTCGCCCATTGCGCCGATTCCGCTTTGTACTTTTCGACAACCCAATCAAGCGTTCCCTCAAGCGGGCCGTTGCCCCTGCCCTGCCGAATGATCGCCGATCGCGGCGCGTGTTCGGCAAGCAAGGCGTTGTACTCTTCCGAAAACGTTGGCGAATCCGGCGCCGGCAACGGGTAACGCTTCCCTTTGATACGGAAATAGTGCCGCATCTTCCCGTGACGGTCGGGGAACGCGCTATAATATTTCAGCTCCGCAGTGCCCATTTGCTATGGTGTGCCACTCGCCGCTTCGGATTCCAACATATCAGCGAGGGATTTACGCCCGGGTGCAAGCCGTTTTTTCCGCTCGCTCATGCTATCCACCGCCGCGTCAAGGTCTTGACGATCCCACCGAGGCAACCCGCCAACATCCCGGGGCGCGGGCCACACGCTAGTCGAAACGCCCTCAAGGAATTTAGTTTTCGAGATATCGAGATAAGCTGCCGCGCGGTCCGCGTTCATCATCCTGGGGGGATAGGCGCAACCGTCCTGAAATTTGCCGGCCATCACTCGCCCCCTATCGGCGGGGAAGATTGCGGGCGAACCCGCCAAACCGTGGCAGTCATCCCGCTTTCGTTTTTGCGTCGCGCGCCGGTCTGCTGAATTTCGCCATTGCGGTTCAGCTCACTAACCCGTGGGCGAACGCTCAGGACCAAGAGATTTAGATCCTTTGCGATTTCATCCGCCGTCGCGCCGCCGGGATATTGCGCGATCTGCGCAAGCACCGCTGCTCGCATCTTGTTTGCGCTCCCGGTTATGGCTTTCGCCGCTTGTTCCGATGGTCCAGCAACCTTGAAGCCGGGCGCGTCGGGATAGACGAGCTCTGACATCCTGCTCAAAACGAACGCTCCTCTAATCGGATTGCTTCGTTGCTGTCGTTTCGATTTTGGAAATTGCGCCGTTCCAGCCACGCCGACGCTCGCGCGATCTGCCTTGCGTTGTCGGCCGGGTTTGCCGCGCAGTAATCATCAATCGCCTGGAGGGCCGCCGGCCATTCGTCTATGTGGCGATAAGCGGCTTTCCAGCGTTCAAGCGTATCGGCGCCGATCTTGATTGCGGGGCCGATGAATGCGGGCGCATCGTTTATGCTGCGTCCGGTTAGCTTGGATTGCAGCGCCTGGCTAATTTGAAAATTCATGCTGCACCTTTGGAATTAGAAACCGGAGTTAGGATCAAGTGCGGGGGAACAAGGCAGCCGGGCTCGCCGGGCTTGGCGCCCCATTCATCAAGCCACTTGTCGGCATCCTGAAAATATTTCAGCCGCCGTCGCCAGCCATCATCATCAAATGTTCGCGGATTGATTGGAGCGGGCGCGGGTTCGCCGCCGCCTTCCGGTTCATCGTCATAGCCGCCGGCATTGAGCCAAGAGGCCGGATACGGGATGAACTTCCTGCGGTCTTTCGGTTCGTTCGCCCACGTCGCAGCGAAGGCGCGGGTTCTTTCCATCAAGACGGGCAGAGCAATCAGGCCGGACGCCAGAGCCTTAGCGAACGCTTTTTTCGCCGCCTGGGGTGCCTTCTTTCGCGGATAGATCGCATACCATTCATCGAACCCCGGAGGGCTTGGAGGGGGTAGTATCTTGTTTTTAATGTTTATAATGTTTTCTTCTTCTGGCCCATTGCCGGCCCTTTGCTGGCCCATTGCCGGCCCGTTTGCTGGCCCCGTGAGGGCGCCACCGTTCTGAAAAACCCCGTAATTACAAATGGAAATGACGGTTTGAAGCTGGCCCGTTAGGAGGTCCACCATTGACTCTCTCTCAAGCCGGTTTAGGAATGTCCTAACCCGCTTCTCGGAGGTCCACCGCCAAGCCTTCTGCAAAAATGATCGGGAAAACGAAAGTTGCCCGCGGTCTAGATTGAGCATTTCGGCGGCCCGTCCGTTGCGAACCAGGATCTGCATCGGGCGCCAAGCGGCGTTGGAAATCAGCCAAAGCCATGCCTCCCGTTCGGAAAGCGGTTTACCATCGTCGAACATTGGGTGATCGAAAATCGAGCGGGCTACGTTGATATGTCCTGCGCTCCTCATTGCTCGCCCCCCGGATCGCGGACGGCATTGCAGGCGATATCGCAGAACAGATGCACCGTGCCCGTCGGGCCGTTGCGCTGCTTTGCAACGATGGCCTCTAGCTGATCTTTGACATCTATTAGCCGATCAATTCGGGATGCCTCTTTGTCGGGGGTTTCGGCCTGGGCACGTTCCAGATAATAGGCCTGGCGAAAAACAAAAATGATTGCGTCCGCGTCCTGTTCGATGGAACCACTATCGCGCAAGTCCGCCATGTTCGGGCGCTTCTCATCGCGGTTTTCTACTTGCCGCGAGAGCTGCGCCAGCGCGATAACAGGAACGTCTAAATCTTTGGCGAGCCCCTTCAATGCGGCGGAAATTTCGCCAACCTCATTGACACGCGCCCCCGAATATCGGTTAGAGGGCCTTACAATATGCATGTGATCCACAATGACGGGACCGAGCCGCAACCCTTGACGTTCCAAGACTTGTTTATGTCTGCGAGCCCGCGCCGCGATCTGTGAAACGGTCAGTCCCGGGGCCGGATCGATCTTGAGCGGCAATTCGCGCTGAAGCCTTGCGGCCTCGATAACGCGCATAGCTTGTGCGTCGTTTAGGTTGCCATTCGCAATGTCATAGTAGGTAATCGGTCGCGCTCTCTCGAAAGCCGCATCGGCGAGATTGCGATCGGATAGGCTAACGGCCCCCATTTCGAGGGACTGAAAATATGTTGGTTCGTTCGCCTGCGCTGTTAGTCTGGCCACGCAAAGCGCGAGCGCCGTTTTTCCCATGCCTGGGCGCCCGGCCAGAACAAGCATTTCGCCGCGCTTGAGGCCGCCCGTCATCTTGTCGAGAGTGCGGAGGCCCCAACTGATCCCGGCGAGTTTGCCCGGGTTCTGCATTGCCCATTCCATCCGCGCTAGCGACTGGTCGTTAGCCTCTCGCAAACTGACTTGCGGCGTTGCGCCCGCCGATGCCTGCATTGCGATATCGTCTAACAGCTCGATACCGGCGCCAGCGATATCCGCCGCCGGCTGATTGGCCTGAATTGCGCTGGTCATCGTTTCCGCCATCACCAAGATTCTGCGGCGGTTGGAAAATTCGCGGATTTGTTTTGCGTATGCTTGCGCTTGTGGCAGCGTGCAGCCGACTGCCGCGAGGCGCGCAATATACTGCCCGCGCGTCATTCCATCCATGATGATTTGACTGGCGTCGCCGCCGATCGACGCGATGATAAGCGCGGGTGTGATGGTCCCGTGAGCGTCGCGGGCGCGGCCGAATGCTTCAAAGATTTCAGAATGCAAGGGCTCGAAAAAGTCGGCCGCCGAAACCTCACGCTCGATTATCTCAAGCGCGGAATTGTGAACCAGCACCGTGCCCAGAGCCTCTTGCTCAAGAACAATATTATGCAGTACCGCGTCATCAATCCTTGCGAGGGCGTTCATGCGCGCCCCCGTGGTTTGCGGAACGGGATAACGTTGCTCGCTGGTCGCTCATTGGCTACCGGGTCAAACTCTGCAAGAGCCCTTGCAAATTCGGGGTCGTCGCCCGCTGGATAACAACGCGAGTTGGCGTAAGCGCGTTGCACCCTTTCGCACAATTCGGATTCCAATGCCGTGTTGCTCATGCAACACCGCTTTCCACGAGCCGGCAAAACTCATCATAAACACGCCAAGTAAGCGTGTTGGCGAGGAACCGTACATCCTCGGGCGAGAAGCGGTTGATGATGGATTGCGCCTTGGCCTGATCTTCTGCCTTCTCTAACTCCTGTTGGGCGAGCCATGCCTCACGCTTGGCTGCCGCTCCGGCCCTTGCTCCCCTGGCTTTCGACCGGCGGGCTGCAGCCTTGGCTTCAAGCTTCGCGTTGCGCTTGGTTTGCCGGTCGTCCGAGATCATCTCCTTGACGGCGGACTCGGGCAAGATGTCGCCGGAGCCGGCGCGCGCGATGACCTTCTCCACGATCTCCGGCGACGTTGACTTGGCGGCCAGCATGCGCACGGTGGACGGCGGCAAAAGCGAAATGGTCTCGTTTTTGCCCTCCGCCAACCTGGACATCTGCATGTACATCTGGACCGTGCGGATGCCGATGCCGATCTCGTGCTCGACCCAGACCGTGAATTGACCGTGTTCAAGTCGATCCTTGATCGCAAGCAGATCGCGGCCGACCTGGATCATGTCTGCGGTCGATTTGGCTATCAGCCCGCGCAACTTGTTGGCGTGCTCACGCAAGCTCGCGGCGTCCGCCGGAGCGAGGCAGTTGTAGTCAAATGTCGATCTGATGATGCTGATGCCGGTCATGCGGCCCTCAGCTATCGGAGCTTCAATCTCTCCCCGAGCAATCTGGGGATGACAAATTGTTGGCGCGTTGCTATATCCGGGCACGTTCGAAAGACCTTGTGAAATCCAACCCGGTGCGCTCGCTGATCCCGCCAAGGAGTCGAGCCGCTGGGTTTTTCATTGGGTTTGATGAATTGAGGGTCACGCGGCAAAGTTCTTCGCGGCATACGGCGGGCAGGACCTTCGCCAGGCCTCGCCAGCGTCCCAAAAAATTATGGTTCGCCGACCAACCTTCGCCGCCGCCAACCTACCTTCATTAATTTCTTTGTAGACTGTCGTTTCGCTCAAGCCGTGATCAGCGGCGAAAGTAGCAACATCGACACCGAGCTTATCGCGCATGCTTCAAGTTCCCTTGGTTTTGTCGCCAAGGCCTGGATCAGCGCGCGGACGCCCGCTGAAGCACGCCTTGTCTTGAGCGGGAACTTATGATTTGGGGCAATGGAGCAGCAACGTAGCGCAAATAGCGCGGTCTAAAATCGTGATCTATTTGCGGCGCGCTATTGGGGATCGGAGATTTTCTTTTGGCCTGCTGTACGGTTTTCGTACTTTCCCCGCAGCTTTAAAATTTTCCTTACGGGATAGCCGTTGGCTTTTGCCCATACCTTGTCCTCAGCGATGGTAGGCCTGTAATCGTCTGCCCGCCGACTGGCATAAGATCTTTCCGCCTGAGGCTCGGAATAGCGCTTTGGATTGCGCTCGGACTTCGTCGAAGCTGGCGATTCCTTCGCGATTAATGTGGATTGCGGCTCTTCGAGCCACGGTGCTACAGGCCAGCGTCTCTCCTGGAATAAATTCAGCAACGAAACGCGCGGCACCCAAAGCCGTTTGATCAATGCAAGCAGCATTCGCTTGTCGTTACTGGCGCCTAGAAGATCACTCCGGGTAAACCGCGAGATGGCATGTTCCGGGTGGGCATCCTCTATTATGCACCAAGGAAGTTCATTGCTGCCGAGCTGAAACTTTGTGAAAATGTCTCTTCCGCAGAACGCGTTCCATATTTCAGCGGTAAACAGCAAAGCCTTGCCGTTGTCGGGCGCAGTGCGTTCGCCCCGCGAGTTGAACGATGCAAGCCAATCGATTACTGTACGCAATGGTACCCAACGACGTTGCCGCTTTTGCTTCTCTTTAAACCTAAAAAGCTGATCGGCTTTCTTTCTCCTTCTTGCCAAAACGCGCGCTATAGCGGCGTCGTGGTCGAAGTCGTCCGGCTCACGTTTAGGCTCCGCCTCAATTTCGCTATTCAAAATAGCACCTCCGCAAAGTGCCTCCGCAAGATAATGGCGACGGCGGTCCAATGCGGATTGGATTTTCGGGGATCAGCCTAGCCGCGCCACTCAGAATCTAAGTGTTTCGCGGTTGCTCCGCTAGCGGTGTTCCCCTTGTTCCACACTCTGTTGAAAACTCGATTCAGTTGGGTGAGACACTGAGACAGGTGCTTTCTGGTCTAAGGCTGGATCGCGCAACGGAGCGCACGAGCGCGCTTTGGTAGAATTGGCTTGAAACTACAGGATAGAAACAGCGAATGAGCATCAAACTCGCTGAATTGATTCGGTATATGAGACAGTGGAACAGCCAGCCTCCAAGTCGGGGCAAGCGGTGGAGCAGGGGATGAGACAGTTGGGTGAGTGATTCTGAGCCAAATCACCCGCTTGGTTATCAGCTCGAGATCGGTACCGAACCGATTTCCCACGGATCTAGAACTCGGAGCTTTGTGTTAAGTTAATGCCTATCCCGGACCACACAAAAGCAACGTACGCAGCAAAGGAAGAAACATTCGTACCGATTTCTCGGCATCGGGTCGAAGTGTCTCATTGTCGACCGACGATTTGATTCGCGAACTGAGACACTGAGACACCCCGCTAGCTAGGACTTTCGCCAGCGGAAGCGGCGGTGGGCCGTATGGGCCATGACGTTCGTCTTTGCCGTAACGGCAGGCGTTGGCTTTGCAAGCACCCACATTGCGGATGTCACGCTTGCGCGTGCGTCAGGCGAGACGCCAGCCGTCGCAGCGGCGCAGGCCGCGTTGAGTGACGCGATGTCGGCGCGGGATCGCGAGTGCAAAGGCGGTGTCGGCAAGTTCTGCCGCGAACGCGAACTGGCGGTTAATGAAAGACGGCAGGCCCTCGACACTGCCATGCAAGCGGTCGGACAGACGGCGGACCCGCGCGGCGATCCGGATCGTGGCATGGGCAACCCATGGGGCGCTACAACCCACCGGCAATGACTTCGCAATGCTCCGGCTTGTCTTGCTGGCGCTGCTGCCGCAGATCGGCGGCATACTGCTCATGGTCGGGCGAATAAGCCCCGCCCCTGGTCCATCTCAAGCCCGGCAGATTCGGCCGGTCCAAGCGAGGCGGCTCGAGTTTGAAGCGTTCATTCTTCTTATCTTGCATTGACGCCGCCTTTGCTGTCTCAACCTGCCTCAATTCCAAATCCGTCTCGATTCAGTGCATGAGACAGTGGAACAGCAAGCCTTCCAAGTCGCGGGAACACTGCGTTAAGACGACCAACATTCGTTGAGGGTGTTCAGTTCGGAAGCGGTGCCGAACCCGTTCCGCACCAGTACCGAACTCCTCCCCACCAAATGGGAGCGCAGCCGTGGATAGTCTGAAAGCGCTTGACCCCAGACCGCCGATTAGAGAAGCGGACATGGACACGAATACTCAAAGCAGCCCTGCCCCCGCGTGATCCTTGAACAACTCGGCATCCCGGACGTAGCCCCGCAGGGTGTCCACTGACTTGTGGCGCGAAACATCCATCATCTTGAAGATTGACGCTCCCCTGCCCGCCGCCGACGTAAGGAAACCGGCCCGCAGGGAGTGACCGGAAAACGTGCTGGCGTCGAAACCGGCGCGCCCAGCATATGCCTTGACGATATTGGCGACGGATCGATCCGTAAGCCTAGATGGCCGCACCGTACCCGCCTTGTCGATCGGCCGGAAGATCGGACCGGACTCGATGCCTGACGCTTCCAGCCACTCCCGTAGCGCCTTGGCGGGGCAAGCGATGTCACCCTTCGCAATCGCGATAGTCGCGCCCGCGCGTTCCTGATCGGTCTTGCTGCCGCGGATGGTGACTAGCAGTCCGGTTTCGGATTCCTGGATATCCTCCGCATCAAGCGCGACGAGCTCCGACCGGCGCAGAGCGCCGCCGAACCCGATCAAGAGCAATGCCCGGTCCCTCAGCCCCGCGAGCTTGTCTGGGGCCGTGGCGACCATACCCAGCATCTTGCCGGCTACTGCGGGCGCCTTGCGCACCGTAGCGCTACCATAGGTTCGGCGAATACCCCGCATGGTAGCCTTGACGCCTTCTGCATCGGTCGGGAGGGCGAGGCCCGCCAGCTTATGGGCATAGCGGATCGCGGCAACGCGCCGGCCAAGCGTTGATGCCCTCGAGCTTGCAGCATGGGCCGCCAGATAGGCCGCCACCGTCTCAGGGGCCGCCGGTAGGGCAGCAACGCCCCTCGCCTCGCACCACGCCTTGAATATCCGGAAGTCTGTCCCGTAGGCCTTGCGTGTGCTGGAGGCCTTCTCTGCTTTCGCCAAGTCCACCGCCGCCGCGAGGTCCGGACCAAGAGCCGCTGGCAGGTTTGAGCCGTCCGAAATAACGCTAAGGGCTGTTGACATTAGCCGGGTTCCTTTACTTCCGAGAAGAAACATTATCGGAAGTAAACAGCATTTTGTGCGATTGTGCAATCACATAATAGAGCAATCGGAGTTTCGAGCTGTCAGTATTGCAAGTTTGAATCAGTCGCCGCCACGGCATAGGGTTTTGATTGTTTGATAGTCAATCAGTCGGGGCAGCCATGGGACGCAAACCGAAGACTACCGGGCCGCGTGCCCGCGATCCTGGCGCCTTCAAATCTGTTCTGGTTCGCATAAATGCCGATGGCTGGCGGGCGCTGAAAATGCTGGCGATCGAAAGCGACACCACGCTAAATGCCCTCGCGGTCGAAGCCTTCAATGATTTGCTGAAAAAGCGCGGGAAAAGGACGACTGTTGAAAATCCGCTGCTCGATTAGCCGCGTCCTACGTCCAGCGTGTCTTGGCTCGCACGGGCTTCAGCCTCACCGCATCCGCACGTTCAAGCTCTCGACCGACCCCTCAGTTCTCGGCCAAGGTGCGCGACATGTCACGAATGCGACGCCGGCCGAACTGTGCTGTTTCATCCAACTTAACGTTCTGATTCGGATCGTGGGACAGTGAAACAGTATACCTTGCCCGCCTCAGGGAAGGGTCGCAAGGACGGCTACATTGTTGCTGGTGCTCAGTTCGGAAGCGGTGCCGAGCTATCCCCAACCGGCAGGGATCTCATTGCCCACACTACCGAACTGATTCTCTACGAGTACGGTACCAGGAGCTTATCAGAGTCAGGCTCTCGGACCACCCCTCGTCACTCGCGAACGATACTTAGGCGGAGGCCCGCCCACGTGATCAATAATTCACTGTCCCGCGGAAGCCCGGCCTTAGCCGCTCGTCGGTAAAGCACCGGCCGCCCCCGCTGCCAACCGGCGTAAATCGGAGCACGATGCCGTCCTTGACATAGAACATGTTGTTGCAGGTTGGCATCGAGCTCGTGCAACTCATGGACTGGCTGTAATTGACCCCGGCCGGGATGGCGCTGTAGCCGGGCGGCTTGAACCCGGGCGTCACCGTGCCGCCGCCGCCGCAGTTCACTGCCTGCTTCGAGTTGACGTAGTTCCTGATCTCGGTGCCATCGGCCGCCACCGAGCGCGTCATCGTCATGGTCGCAAAGACGGGATGCAGATTAAGCTCCGACACCGGCCGCCCGCCCAGGCATCCAAGTCCTCCTGCCTGACCGAGACGCACCCGGCCAAGAGCATCAAAAACACAATGACGAACTGGCGCCGCATTTGCCCCTCCATCGCGCGCTATATCCCTTCAGTAGGTTTTCCTGTTTGATTTTCACGACATGAATGCCGAATAACCGAAAGAGAGACAGCGAGGTTAGAAGGCGCTCTGTATTGGCGGGGAAGACCGCTAGTTCGCGCCAGTCTTCATGACGCGGTTGAAACAGTCATAATGCTCGGCAGCAGCTGAACAGGTCGCATTCGCACGGGCCTTTCGTTTCGTATACTCGATACGATCGATACCGAGTTCTTCTGCCTCCTTCAGATCGCGAATTTCACGGCTGACTGCACGCCGTTCCTGCTCGGTAGGATCTACGCCCAACAGGCGGTATGACTCCAGTTCCTTGAGGGTCAACATTCGAACTGCTTCGGGCTCAACGGCTAGCATGTCGGTAGCCAACCTGGTGGGGACGTTCATCTCACGCAGGTAAGATTTGATCTGAGCCAAATAGCCAGAATAGGTCGCAGCGATTTCCGCAGAGGTCGCGGTTCTGCCGCTTGCCAGATATGGTCGATGAATACCGACCACATTGTCCCCTGAGACCTGTCTGTCGACCGCTCCAGCCAGAATCAACACGCACGAGCTTATGCAGTGCCCCTCGACGCCGAGCGAAGCGCTTTCCTTTCGAAACAGCCTGCCTATGGCCATTGCAGCGCTGACATCACCACCATAGCTGTTTATGTCAAAGTGCGTACCGAAAGCAGACAGGTCATTCTTATCAGAGCTAGTGCGAGTGCAGGAGCGCTTGTCTCCTTGCTCGGCCGCATGAAAAGCCGTAAATAGCTTTCCGACGTCCTGCGCTGTTTTCATCGTTATCTCGCCGTTGATGGTGATCGAAAGGCCGACTGCCCCCGTTCCGTTGCAGGCTACATCGCCAGAGACCCCCGCGGGCGCAGGCTGCGGCGGCTTTACCTCGTCGCCGAACGAAGAAAGATCATCCCCAGGAGCATTACGATTGGGCCGCGCGGCGCTGGGAACTGCTGTTCGGGGGGGTTCTCTCGAGTGTATCTCCTCTAACAATCTCGTGAGATTCTCCTTCGCCAAGAGGTCGAACTGAGTAACCGCTCCTAAGCGTGCCGCTCGCTCAGCGACTGCTTTCGATTGCGCAACGTCGTTGCTCCTAAGCAGCGCCTCCGCTTTGTGGGCAAGGCAGAGCAGATTCTTGAGATTGCTCTGAAGGCATCTATTTGCGACGCCCGTTGCCTCAGAGAACTGCCGTTGGTCTATCAAAGCGGATGCGAGACTATCGAGATGCATCTCGTAGGCATCTCCATCGAGGAACTCTCGACACCAGGTGAGATACTGACGTTCCGACGATACGATCTGCTTGCTGCTCCTAGCTGCCAGCGCCGACGATGTTTGCTGAAGCAGCGCACTGCACTGCTCGTCTGATGCTTGAGCTTGTGCTCGGGCCGAGAGGCACACAGAAACAACGACCACGAACGCGAACGTGCACCGCAGCGCCGCGAAAGCGGCGCATCTCTCGCGCAGACCGTTAAACATTGAGCGCCCCTGCAATTACCCGAGTGGGGACAGCTTAACGCGCGCTATACACTTTGTTCAATATATCGAGGTGCACATTTTAAACAGATCGTTTCGCTTCTCGCATGGACCTGCGAGAGGTGTTTGCGACCAATTTGCGCCGGCTGCGGCACGCCAAAGGGCTTTCGCAGGATGATCTTGCATACGAAGCTGAGGTGAGCCGAAGTTATCTGAGCCAGCTTGAAAAGGGCGCGTTTTACGCCAGCCTCAAGATCGTTGGCAAGCTCGCCGATGTCCTTCAGGTGGAGCCTGCCGAGCTGTTGAAACTCCCGCATGACAGAAGTGCTCGCCCCAAGCGACGCTAATGCCTTCTGTCGGCTAAGCACTGGCTTAGGTGTTAGGGCAGCTGCTAGGGCATCATTCGTGCCTACAAAGAAATATTAGCATTTACAGTATCGTATAGTCGTAATATGGAGGAGAGAGTCCGCCCAAGATCACCACTTTATCTAGTTGAAACAATGGCTTAACCTCCACGGCCGATCTTGAACCGCGGGGGCTGTTTTCGGGATCCACCCCCTTCGCGCGGGCCCGCCACGTCCAAACGGCCGACCCTGCCCGGGCCTTTTGCAGGATTCCCACGGTCAAGCCCCTTGCAGCTGACATTGGCAGCTTCCGGCAAGCAGCGGGTTCGCCTAGAAGTTGATAATGAGCGAATCCGCCTTCCATCCCGAGGACAGGGCGCGGTCTTTGATTGACCGGCGGCTTGTCGCGTGTGGGTGGCTGATCCAGTCCAAGGCGGACATGAACCTTGGCGCCGGGCTTGGCGTGGCGGTGCGAGAGTTCCAGACGGCCTCCGGGCCAGTCGATTATGGCTTGTTCGTCGGCCGCAGGCTCTGCGGTGTGATCGAGGCCAAGGCGGAGGGCACCACGCTGTCAGGCTACTCCGAGCAGGCGGCTCGCTACATCGCGGATGTGCCGAAGCATCTCCTTCGCGAGGAAGGCCAGGTCCGGTTCGAATATGTAGCTTCGGGCACGGAGACGCTGTTTCGCGACCACGCCGACCCTGATCCGGTGTCGCGCCGCGTCTTTTCCTTTCATCGTCCGGAGACGCTGGAACGTGAGCTAAGGGAGCCTCTCACTTTGCGCGGCCGGCTTTGGGCCATGCCGCCGTTCATCACTGACGGCCTGCGCGCCTGCCAGATCGACGCCGTGTCGGCGCTCGAAATTTCCATGGCTCAGAACCGTCCCCGGGCGCTGGTGCAAATGGCGACCGGCGCCGGCAAGACTTTCACCGCCTGCACGTTGAGTTACCGGCTGTTGGCACACGCCGGATTCAAGCGCATCCTGTTCCTGGCCGATCGCGCCAACCTCGTCCGCCAGACGCGTGACGAATATCTGGCCTACCGGCCGCCCGGAACCGGCCGTTCGTTCTCCGAAATCTACAACGTCCAAAAGCTCGGCGCGGCCGGCCTCGACAAGGAGGCGCAGGTCGTGATCGCCACTATCCAGCGGGTCTATTCGGTCCTGACCGGCAAGGAGTTGTCGGAGGAAGAGGAAGAGGCATCGTCCTTTGAACTATCTAGGGCCGACACAGAGCGCCTCGTTTCATACAATCCGTCGATCCCCATTGAGAGTTTCGACCTCGTCATAACAGACGAATGCCATCGCTCGATCTATGGCACCTGGCGGCAGGTGCTGGAATATTTCGATGCCTTCACGGTGGGGCTGACCGCAACGCCCTCACTGCACACGCTCGGTTTCTTCGGAAAGAACCTTGTCGCGCAATATCCCTATGAGCGTTCGGTGGTCGATGGCGTCAACGTCGGCTTTGAGATATTCCGGATCCGCACCGAGATTGGTGAGCGAGGCGCAACGGTGAAGGCGGGTTACGACCTGCCGGTGCGCGACAAGCGCACCAGGGCGGAACGCTACGAAACCTTGGAAGCCGATTTCAGCTACACGCCGGACCAGATCGACCGGTCAGTGCTGGTGCCAAACCAGATTCGCACCGTGCTCGAAACCTACCGCGGCTCGCTGTTCACCGAATTGTTTCCCGGCCGTATCGAGGTGCCGAAAACGCTGATTTTCGCCAAGGATGATCACCACGCTGAAGAGATCACGACCCTCGTCCGCGAGGTGTTCGGCAAGGGCAACGACTTTGCCAAGAAGATCACCTACAAGACCGATGGTGCCGACCCCGAGTCTCTCATCCGGTCGTTCCGCAACGACTACAACCCTCGCATCGCAGTCACCGTCGATATGATCGCCACCGGCACCGACGTCAAACCGCTGGAAGTGCTGATCTTCATGCGTGACGTCAGGTCCGAACTCTATTTCGAGCAGATGAAAGGCCGGGGCGCGCGCACCATCTCTGCGGAAAAGCTGCGCGAGGTGACGCCGGATGCCGAGGCAAAAACCCGGTTCGTGCTGATCGACGCGGTCGGGGTGTCGGAAAGCCTGAAAACCGTTTCGCAGCCGCTGGAGCGCGACCGCGTCATCTCCTTCGACCGGCTGATCGATGAAATCGCCGCCGGCCGGCGGGATGACGACGCCTTCGCAACGCTCGCGGCCCGCCTGGCGGCACTCGACCGGCGCATCTGCGACAAAGATCGCGCGGCGATCGTCAAGGCCTCGGGTGGTGTCGATCTTTCCGGCCTCGCCTCGCGCCTGCTGAATGCCGTCGATCCGGACGCGTTGGCGAACTGCGTGCCGAAGGAGGCGTCGGAAGCCGAGCAGAAGAAGACGCGCGAGGCGGCGAAGGATGCGGCGGCGACCATCTTTGACGATCCGACACTGCGGCAGTTGCTGAAGGACGTTAAGGCCGCAGCGGATATCCGCATTGATACGATTTCCACAGACGCCGTAGTCTCGTCAGGCTGGGACGAGAAGAAGGCCACCGACACAGTAGAGCGCTTCAAGCGCTTTCTGGAGGAGCGCCGCGACGAAATTTCCGCCCTGCAAATCCTCTACCGTCTGCCCTATGCGCAACGGCGGCTAACCTATGAGGCGGTGGATGATCTCAAGGAGGCGCTGAAGCGCCCACCTTGGCTCCTCGAACCTATCGATATCTGGCGAGCTTACAAGCGGCTGTCATCGGACAAGGTACGCGGCAATCCGGCCGGCACGCTGGCTGACATCGTCATGCTGGTACGCTATGCGATTGGAGACAGTGAGTCGCTGGAACCTTTGCCCTCGATTGTCGCTGGACGTTTTAATCTCTGGCTCGGCCGCGAGGAGAAGGCGGGCCGCGCCTATTCCGAAGAACAAAGAGCCTGGCTGATGGCGATCCGCGATCATCTCGCGGTCAATATAGAGATCAGGCCAGAAGACATGATGGACGCGCCGGAATTTTCCGGGCGCGGCGGCATCGTCAAGGCTCGCGCGCTGTTCGGCTCGCGGCTGCCGACGCTGCTCGATGAACTTAATGAAGTGCTGG
The DNA here is from genome assembly GCF_900129505.1 of Bradyrhizobium erythrophlei. Lineage (NCBI taxonomy): Bacteria > Pseudomonadati > Pseudomonadota > Alphaproteobacteria > Hyphomicrobiales > Nitrobacteraceae > Bradyrhizobium > Bradyrhizobium erythrophlei. The sequence continues at coordinate 6,733,864 of NZ_LT670818.1, forward strand.
TGGCGTAATGGCAGGTGGCGTGGCGTTGGCGGCGAAAGTTGACGAATCGGCAGAAGTCGAGGGGCCGTGGCCGCTGCCAGCCGGGTGGAAATGGACGGCGCTCGGAGCGCTGGGCACATGGATGGGCGGCGGCACACCATCCAAGGCCAATGCAGCATTCTGGACCAATGGAACCGTCCCCTGGGTTTCCCCGAAAGACATGAAGGTCGCGGTCATCGGCGAGACCGAAGACAAAGTTACCTCCGCGGCGGTTGAAGGGTCGTCGGCGAAGTACGTGCCTGAAGGGTCAGTCCTGATGGTGATGCGTTCCGGCATCCTGAAACATTCATTTCCCGTTGCCATCACCGACCGGATCGTGACGCTCAACCAGGACCTGCGCGCGCTCACGTCGCATGACGGCATCAGTCCGAACTACATCGCTCGCTATCTCGCGCTGGCGGAAAACCGCGTGCTCAACGATTGTTCGAAAGATGGGACGACGGTTAACAGCGTCGAGGTCTCGGCGTTGGAGCGGGTTCCCGTCCCTCTGGCGCCAGTCGCCGAACAGCGCCGGATCGTGGCGCGGGTGGATGCGCTGTTTGCCGAGGTCGCGGAGGGTGAGGCGGCACTGGCGGAGGCGCGAAAAGGGCTTAGCACTTTCCGCCGCGCTCTGCTCAAAGCCGCAATCACCGGTGAGCTGACCAAGGACTGGCGCGCAGCAAACCCCGTTACCGAAACCGGCCGCGAACTCCTGGCACGCATCGCTAGGGACCGCGCCAGCAAAAGTATCCCAGCGGCCCGCAGCCGCCGCGCCGTGGACGCCCGGCTGCTCGACACCTCCATCTTGCCACAACTTCCTCCGGGCTGGGCGTGGGCGACCGTCAATGAAGTGAAGGCCGGCGATCAACGCAACGGTATCTCAATCTCGGGTTCGCCATCGCCGCCCGGGGTAAAGGCAATGCGCCTCGATGCCCTAACCGCTCGGGGCCTAAACCTTGACGCGGTTCGGTATATCCCCTTGCCGGAGGACCGCATCCAGAACTATCGCGTGAATAATGGCGATCTGCTGATCTCGCGTGCAAATGGATCGCCCGAGTTCGTTGGTCGCGCGGTTTACGTCGCGGACATCGGCGAGACGGTGGTCTTTCCTGACACCATGATTCGCTATCCGTTGGGTGCCGATCAACAAATTGGGTTGTGGATTGAATTGGCCTGGAACAGCCCAATTGGTAGGAGCCAAATACGACGGCTCGCCAAAACCACCGCCGGAATTTTGAAGATTTCCCAAGAGGACATTGCGCAAATCGCACTTCCCATCCCACCGCCCGCAGAAGCCGCAGAAATCCTTCGCCGTGTCTCGGACGCACTTACCGCCGCCGCGGACACCTTGGCGATGCTAGACGCAGAAGCCGCCGATGCCGCGCGGCTGAAGCAATCCATTCTCAAGGCAGCCTTCGAGGGCCGCCTTGTCTCCCAGGACCCCACCGACGAACCCGCCGGCGCTCTGTTAGCGCGCTTTGCCGCAAGCCCTGCCGTCGCACCCGCCCGGCGTGGGCGAGTCAGAAAGTCTGAAGTATGAATGCCCAAACCCTCGTCGCAAAAGTCTGGAACTTCGCGCACGTGCTGCGCGATCAGGGTGTTTCCTATCAGGCCTATATCAGCCAGATTTCTTATCTGCTCTTCCTCAAGATGGACGAGGAACGCGTCACCCAGATCGGCGAGGCGTCCATGCTCCCTGACGGCGCACGCTGGGGCAACATCAAGGATCTTTCCGGCGAGGCGCTGAATGCGACCTATGTGAAGCTGCTCGACAAGCTCTCGAAACAGAGCGGCATCATCGGCGCGATCTTCCTCAAGGCCCAAAACGAGATTCAGGACCCGGCCAAGCTCAAGCGTTTGGTCGGCTTGATTGACAGCGAGGTCTGGCTCGGCCTGCCGGTGGACGTGAAGGGCAACATCTACGAAGGCTTGCTCGCCCGAAACGCAGAGGACGTGAAATCGGGCGCAGGTCAATACTTCACGCCGCGCTCGGTGATCGAGGCGATGGTGCGAGTGGTGGATCCAAAACCGCATAAAACGGTCCATGATCCAGCCTGCGGGACCGCGGGCTTTCTGCTCGCCGCCTGGGAACATATGAAACAACACCCTAAGGCGCGCGATCGAGCAGTCTATTCGGCGATGAAGGGCAAGTTCTCGGGCGTCGATATCGTGCCGGAGGTCGTGCGTCTCGCGGCGATGAACCTATATCTGCACGGCATTACCGGCGTTGATTCAATCGTCGAAGCCAAGGACGCGCTGCTCGGCGCGGGTGGCAAGACCTACGACGTCATCCTCACCAACCCGCCATTCGGCAAGAAACAGAGCTACCGCATCGTCCGGGATGATGGCGAGATCGACAGCGAGCGCGAGGACTACGACCGTCAGGACTTCTTCGTCACCACCTCAAACAAGCAGTTGAACTTCTTGCAGCACATCATGACAGTGCTGGCGCCGAACGGCGAAGCCGCCGTCGTTCTTCCGGACAACGTCCTGTTCGAAGGTGGCGCCGGCGAGACCATCCGTCGCCGGCTGTTGAAGAATTTCGATTTCCACACGCTGCTGCGGCTGCCGACGGGCATCTTTTACAAACAGGGCGTTAAGGCCAACGTGTTGTTCTTCGACAAGAAGCCGCCCTCTGAAACCGCTGCAACAAAGGATCTTTGGATTTACGACCTGCGTACCAACCAGCGCTTCACATTGAAAGAGCGCCCCATGGTACGGGCCGATCTGCAGGGCTTCATCGCCTGCTACCAGTCTGGCCACCGCTCCAAGCGCGAGGAGTCGGAAAAATTCAAGCGGTTCCCACTGGAGACCTTGCTGGCGCGTGACAAGGTCAATCTCGATATCTTCTGGGTAAAAGATCACGCGCTCGACGATCCCGATTTGCTGCCGCCCCCTGACGAAGTCGCGGCAGAAATCGTCGAAAGTCTGGAGACGGCACTCGACCGCTTCCGCAATGTGGCCAAGGCGCTCGGCGAGGGGCCCCAATCAGCGACATAAATTCTCGGCGTCGGTACCGGCACGGTTCATGAACAGTCCGGCACCACAAGTTGTGTTGCTGCGGATCAGCCGCTAACTTTGTCAGGATAAAATATGGTCCGCGGCGCCTGCATCTTTTCAAATGGTACTTCGACCGCTGGCGCCACTCTTCATGTTCTCGGCGGGCCTCTTCCTGGCGTAGCCGTTTATCGTCCCAACTGAGATTCAAAGCCGACTTTCTTGATGGGACCAAAGCTTGATGCAATGGTGGCGCCCTCACCTTTGGTCCGTTTTGTTGTGCCGGATCGTGACCAGCAGCCCTGTCTCATTTTCTGAGTTCAAGCGTGCGATCCGCCGGTTCGAGGCGACCGCCGACCAGGCCGATATCGGACCTATTAGTGAGCTAAATCACTTCCGATAAGTTTTTCTCGGAAACTAAAATCACCCCTTCCCGCGCCAGTTCGCGCTGGCGGTTTTTTGTTCCTGCGCCGATCGAAATAACATGACAACGCAAATCGATCGGTTCTCGCTCGTTACCGTTCCGCTCAGGTTGCAACCAAACAACGCCCTGCCTTGCCTGACGGGGTATTTGTCCGAGATCTCCCGGATGCCGCGTCACGTCAAACTTCCGCGTGACGTGCTGCGGGTCTCTTGCCGGCGCTGCGAGCGGACCGTCGAAATCCAGACCGTCGATGCGGTCCGCCTCTATGGCAGCAACGCCATCTGGAAAGACGTCGCGCAGCGGCTTCTGGACGATACGTGCCAGCAACGCACCGGGAGACACGAAGAAGACGGCTGCTGGCCAACGCTCGAGAAACCTCATTGATCGGCAAAAGTCGGACGCTGGCGCCATTGCTCGCGGCGCGGGGGCCCCCATCTCTCTCGGGCACGGCAATCCCCTCCAGTCAGGAAACCTTTCATGGCCAAGCTCGACGGCAAGATCGCTCTCATCAGCGGAGGCACCAGCGGTATCGGTGCAGAGACCGCCAAACTCTTTCAATCGGAAGGCGCGACGGTGGTCGTTACCGGCTCCAGCGAGCGCTCGGTGGAAGCCGCCAAGGCGGCGCTGCCCGGGATCGAGGTGCTGGTCTCGGACGCCGGCAACGTGGCCGCCACCAAGGTCCTGGTCGACCAGGTCAAGGCCAAACACGGCCGCATTGACGTCCTGTTCGTCAACGCCGGCATCGCCAAGTTCGCGCCGATCGCGCAGGTCGATGAGGCCTTTTACGACAGCCACTTCAATGTCAACGTCAAGGGCGCATTCTTCCTGGTCAAGCACGCCATCCCGGTCATTCCGGATGGCGGCGCGATCATTCTGACCGCTTCGGTGGCCGGCGCGAACGGCGGCCTGGGAGGCAGCACAATCTACGGCTCGACCAAGGCGGCGCTGCGTTCGTTCGGCCGCACGATCGCCAAGGAGCTGACGCCGCGCGGCATCCGGGTCAACACCATCAGCCCGGGTCCGATCATCACCCCAATCCTCGACAAAGGCGGCCTCACACCGGCTCAGAAGGACAACTTCATCGAGGGGGCCAAGACCCGCATTCCGCTCGGCCGCACCGGCACCGCAGCCGAAGTCGCTGCCGCAGCCCTCTACCTCGCCGCCGATGCTACCTACACCACCGGCGCCGAACTGTTCGTCGACGGCGGCTTGATCGACCTATAGGGACCTAGGGCCGTCAGGGCTGTCGATTCGATTTTTCTGCGCTTGGATGTCCGGATGGCCCCGAAGCATCACCCTACGCCCCTATCGGGCGGCGACCGCAAGGCTCTGAATAAGGAGCTCGGTAAGGCGCGTGCGATGGCCAACATCCTGGCCTCGCAGTCCGCGGAGATGCGGGCCAAGGGCGAAGCGATGATCCAGCAGGCCGACAAGCTGCTTTGCGAGAGCTGGAACGAACGAATGTGGAGCGACGGCGAGCCGATCGATCCGTCGCCCACCATCGACCAGGCCGTCAATGGCGCATCGCGCTGTTCCGCGTAGTCAATCGATACGTCGGCAACCTCCCTCCGATGCGCGGCGTGTTTCCGGACTACAAGGCGCCGATCTTGCGCAACGGTGCCGGGGGCTGCGAGCTGGCCACGGCGCGTTGGGGAAGTTGAGGTGAAGAACTTCAGGCATCATGGTCGTATTCTTTCCCTCCATCAATCTCCGATTGGGCGTTTGTCGCTTCTTGGATAATTAGGCTCAACGTCCCATGGGCTTTTTCCAAAAGCTCCCGCACTTCTTGCAGATTGTCGCTTTTCGACGCCATTGCCAAACAGCCACGCAGACTATCACCAAGAAGGAAAATCGAACCCGGAAGTGCTTCGGTAGCGGTCGCCATGGTCATTACTCCCTATAACTTCGGATTTACGAGTTTCAGTCGCGCGCCGGTTGATGGCTCAGTTGGCGCGGCGGCTATTCCAAACAGCAGGCTGTTAAGCTCTCGCTCCGGAAGGCAGAGCCGGTCCGCCAACCGCGAGAGCGAGATTCCCTGGCGCCATAGGTCGGTTAGAATTTTGCTCCAAACTTGCGAAGTTTCCTGCGACATCGGGCGCGGTTCGACGTTCCGGCCCAGCTTTCCTAAGGCGATGCAGTAACCGCGATAGTGCCAATCGGAAATTTTACCCATTTTGTGAAGCGTGTAAGCGAGTGCAGCCGTCGAGACGCCCCAACGCTGCTTTTTTATGACAAGGTCATCCAGTGATCGTACCCAACGAATTTCTGCCATCACGTCTTCGGGCGGCATCAAGAAGGCCGATGCAAATTCATCCGCTTCGCTCTCCCCTTTGGGATGCGATGACCCTGTGTGCCTGTGAAGGATAAGATGGCCCAATTCGTGAGCTGCGTCGAAGCGACTACGTTCCGCTGTTTTTAGCGTGTTCAAGAAAATGTAAGGCTTGTCATTTCTCCATAGCGAATAAGCATCGAGATGGCGCGTTTCTTCAACCAGCGAGAAGACGCGCAAACCGCGAGACTCCAAAAGATTGATCATATTACCGATGGGTCGATTGCCGATTCCCCATTGGGCTCGCAAAAGCATGGCGGCTTGCGCGGGCGGAGCTTCGCGCACTGGCGCAAGCGCGTGATGCGGCAACTCGTAGTGCCCCGTAATCCAATCATCCAATTCAAAGGCCAAAGCCCCCGCCGCTATCGCAGCATTACGGGAACTCGCAGTCAACGAACGAAGCGACCGGAAGCTTACGCCCATAGGATTTGGATATTCGGGAGAGCCCTTTTCGAAGAAGGTCTCCGGGTATCCGGATATTTCCAGCAGCCGATCCCGACAAGCCCGCGGAAGATCTGCTTCCTTGCCCTCGAAACGCTGCAAGGCCTTTCGATCAACGCCAAGCTGTTCGGCGAATCCTATTTTTGTCAGTCCTAGGCGAAGCCGGACCAACTCAACCCGCTCAGGATTAAACATCACTATTTCCGTTTGACAGCGATGTCGATTATTTCGGTCGGGCCGCCACGATCCATCTTTGAGTCGGCGGCCGGCGAATTGTCCTCGGAGCCATTCAAGAGAATGAGGCGTGTTTCAAACCGGGTGTAGCGTCCAGATGTAAATGCTTTCGGTCGGGAAAGTTCGGCGCGAAGACCGCCCTCCGCATCCGAGTATGAGCCCAATACAAAAGTAGAATACCCGCTGCCGTCTTCGCATTCAGTCGGGTCCGGAAGACCTGGAATCCAAGCGGTCGCATTGCAGCGGACCTTCTTGTTCGACGCCCAACCCTTCTCGGCGAGATTGGTAGGGTCAACAAGTCGATTTCCGGCGTTTTGATCAAAGTTGCAGGGGATCACGCGAATTTTCAGGACGGGGTTCCTGATCCCCGGCTGGTTATCCGTTTCGTCGCTCTCCCAACGCTGGCCACAAAACATTTCACGCAAGCCACGCGCGACCTTTGCGTTCATGGTGATGAGGTCGAAGCCTTTCGGGTCGTTTGCAGTACAAAACCCCCGCTCTCTGTCAGCGTAACGCACGACCTCAACAAGCTTATCAAATTCCAGCTCTATTCCGGAAAGAAACGGAACTATCTCTACTTGCTCAGCCAGAATCGCCATGATCATTTGTCCCAAATTTCGTCATCAAATGATGCAGGAAAATGGGACAGTCGTCAACTTCTCATTTGCCCCATCGGGTTTTCGCTGCCTTTTTGGCAATCTCCTTGCGCCGCTTGGCCGTCATCCCCTCCGCTCGGGCCTTTCCGCCCTTGCAATCAGGGCACACCCATTTCCTATGGCGGGATGCGTCGCGGGAATTGTCCCGACGCAATCAGCGGCGCGTTTAGATCATCATAGACAGACCCTGATCAGTCGTTTGGATGGGGGCATTGGCTGCAAGCGTCGCGCAAGCGGAGCCGAATCCTGAATCGAGTCGGAGCAGTGGCGGTCGTCGCCATCGGCGTTTCACAGTCGAAGAGAGCAGGTTTTGAGTCGCGCTGCCCTTGCCCTCCACCGCGGGTTGCGCTTGTATGCCGCCGGGTCTGGGGAGATTATTGGCATGCGTAATTTGGGGATCGTGGCGCTGTGCGCTGCGTTGGGCGGCTGCGCGTCATCCGCGGCGGACATTTCACCGGCTTATGTCTCGCCGGTCGCCTATCAATCGTACACCTGCCAGCAACTGGCGATGGAGGCTCAGGCCATATCGACCAGGGCCACAACGTTGTCAGGCGCACAGGACAAGCAGCGCACCAATGACGGTCTGGCCACCGCGGCGGCCGTCGTGATCTTCTGGCCGGCGGCCTTCTTCGTCGGAGGAGACAAGCAGACGGCGGCCGAACTTGCCCAGATGAAGGGGCAGATGGTCGCCGTTGAGCAGGCTTCAAATGCGAAGAAGTGCGGGATTCAGTTCCAGGGACCGCGGCCGCCAGGGACATGATTTGGCCGATTTGACAATTCCCCGCTCGGGGAAACCTGCTCAGCCCCGCCGTGGCCAGGGGCCAACCATTCCCACGACGTCTTTTGCGTCCGTCAACTTCGACCATGCGTCTGTCGCGAGTAAATCGAGCAATTCGTGGTTGTCGCTCTGATAGCGACGGATCGCGGTGTATGCTGGATTGTCGTCGTCAGGCTCGTGCAGAACGCGAATTTTTAAGCCGTGCTCGCTACACGCTTCCTTTATATCTCCGACGCGGCCGCACGCGAACGCCTGCTTCGCCGTCACCTTCCGGGTCTTTGAGAGGACCGCGGCAATAGCGGCAACGCAGCAGATATGCGAACCGGCGAAAAACTCCAACCAGCTGGCAGACAGATAGCCCTCGTCTTTGGGGAAGAGCTCGAAAGCTTGGGGAAAAATACCCCTAATTGCGCCCGTGACATCGTCGCGGTCGATCTGCTGATAACTAACATGCCGAACAGCATGATGATCGTCAGATAAGGAGCTTATCGCCATCGCGGAAAAGGTGATCCGGTTCGTAGGGATGGATGACGTCGGGGATGCGATAGATCTTGGTCTTTCCCGCGCCGCTTTCCCGCATGTCGCCCACAGCACGCGACAGCACCCACCTGACATCGTCGTTCGCAAGACTCTCGATCACAATGCGATCGTCGAGCCTGCTCCACGAAGCCAGAAAATGGCCTTTGGCCGACAGGCCGAGGCCGGGCCGCTTTGTCGGATGCAAATAGATTATCATTCGCAAGAACGTTGAAAACGACTGCTCCGACGGCAACGCGAAGTCGTCGTCCCATTCTTCCGGGTCCATCAGGGAATCCAGCTTGGCAAAAAGCCGGGTACGCCAATCGGGATCCAGGTACATGCCCACGGAGGCCGCCACCCGTTTGAATGCTGCGCGCTTTTCTGCCAGCTGCCCCTCGATTGTATCGTTCTGGGCAGCCACATTCTGAACGCCGGATATCTTTTGGCCGGCGCCTGTCAGCAACCGACGCATGGCAGCCAGCCGCGCGGTCGCACCCTCGGCATCGATGCCGACGCCTTGCGACGGAGGCATGGTATAAATTCTAAGGTCTTCCGAAAACGAAGAAACCTTGAGCGCCTCGGATCTCATCATGACGAAAAAAGCTCTCTGGACAAGTCTGTGATGGAGGCTTCAAAAATGCGGTTCTTGTGGAGACGGATTTGGTCGATCAAGGCCCAGAGGTCATCGTCACTCCGGGGAAGGTTACCCTGTTGGCTAATGTCGATGTCGAGCAAAAAAGACACGGTGCGGATTAGGGGACTCGGTGTCGATCCCGCGTTCAATATGAGCTTAAACGGGCTGTTTGCAATGTCCATGGCTCCATTTATGGCAAAACTCTCAACGCTCTGCCAGCCCTCGAACTCGGGAAATACAGGCCTGAACACGAGGTAATCGTCAATCGGTACGGGCCTTTCGTCAGGATTCGGAACATCGATGCGGTTAATATATCGCACTCCGATTCGAGAGACCTCGCGCCAGCCCGCGACTTTCCGCCAGACAGCCCAATTCCGCCTGGCGTATGCGATAAACTCTTCCCAGCCGCTATATGGGGCGAGACGAGAGGCTGACACATTCTGGGGCCCGATGATGGCAACGTTTATCGCGTCTGCGGAGGACAATCGATAGCCGGCAAATTCCACCTGAGCGCGATTATTTTGGTCGCCCGGGCCCGCGGTGAACGAGATGTTCTGCAAGAGCTGCGGAGGAACGGGATAATCACCCGTCAGGCGGTCCCTAATCTTTTCGACTTCGTCGATCCCGATCGGATCAGCAAGGCGCAGCTCCACGACCGCTTCGGTGATCGGCGGGCGTCTATACGGGCTGCTGCTCATCGGGGTCGCCTTCATGAGAGCAAATTACGGCAAATTCTTAAAGATTCGCCCCATGGGCCGCAACGTGCAAAATCCCCTTGCGCTGGCCGAAACTGGACAATCGCCCAGACGTCGCGCTTCAATGGCGCATGCCCGCCTCACCCGCCGCCGCATAGCTATCTCTTGGACTCAAGATAGGTGGTCCATACGGCGCTGGCCAAAGGCTGCGACGTTTGCTGAGCGCACGTCTTCTCGACTTGGGCCGCTATCGCCGCCACGTCAATTTTCGCCTGTGTTTGATCGCTTGCTGCAGCAACATAATTGAGCCCCGTCCAGAAACCGTAGATCCAGATGGTGCCCTCTAATCGATGCGCTTGCGTAGACTGCCAGTGGGCGCAACTCATGCGCCCTATACCGATCATGTCGACGGAGACCTTGGCATCCTGCGCTGAGACCCGGCACGCCGGAGCGACAAAGACCAGCGCCGCAATCAAAGCTCGTTTTATCATGCGCCAAATCCGGCCGCCCCCCAACAACATCACTACAAATCAGGCCGCAGCATGACGGCTGAGCGCGGCTGGAAGCGATCGTTCGACGATCCGATTTCCCTGCCGCGCGGTCGCCAGCTCGTCACCCTCGAAGATGCCGGCAACTACATCACGAAGCTTCCGAAGGCCGAGCACGAGGCGCCAGAATGGCAGGCCGCGTCATCCGGGCTGACCGGTATTATTTCCGTGCGCTTGCTTTTTATGTCGCACAACGTCCAGCGAAGGCGAACAGCGTCCTTGAGTTCAAGACCGGCAAGGCCTGTCTTTGGTTCCGTCATCAGCTCGACGGAAAAAGCTTGTCGGTTGCTTTGTCCAAACGCTTCTTCTCGCCGCGCGCATCCAGCAAATGACCAACTAGGTCGCCATTCAACTTGTAAATGCTCGAACCCTTAAGATCGTAAAGGTTTTGACCTTTAAGGCCGAAGACCGCGTCGTCCATGACCACGCCGACATGAACGCCTTTGCTGTTGATTATATAGCCGTTCACGACCGACCTCCTATCGAGGCCCCGCAGTGGAGGCTGCGCCTGTTGGGCGGCGATAGCGAGACAAATCGCGCGCTCGAACTATTTCCCCTTAGCCTTTAGCCCAGCTCATCTCGGGTTCGGCGGAATAGTCGCACACGCTCAATTCTGTCGCACCGCCCGCACCGATATTGAATGACGTCCATACCGTCAGCGTCGGGGAAGCTTTTCTCGATCTTCATTGTCTGACTACATACGATGCAGTTCAGCAGGTCGATGAGGGGGCTTTTGTCGTCGTTGGAATAGTGTTGGCGGTTCCTCACTTCTTCGCCTTGAGCCCTAGCTCGACCAGGCGGCGGATGGCTTCGGGGCGATCTAGTTTCTCGCCCTGACGCGCGATCCACTCGTCGACTGACTGCATTTCGTACTCAGTCCACTGTGGGTTTGGATTTGGGGATAGAGCTTTTTGAGCCATCGCTTTTGCGATCGCAACGGATGCGGTGATTTTGGCTTGGGTGGTTTCTTTCATCGGACCTTCGCCTTTTTGGCCGGTTTGTCGCTCCGGTCTTTCGATAGGATATGCAGGATCGTCTCCATCATGGCCCGTAACCGCCGCGGCTGGCTGCTCACGCAAGACGGCTGAAGCGCTAACGGGCCAACAAAGGGGCGCCAACTGAGGCGGCCTTACTTCCGTTTTTCTTCTTTCAATAAATCGAACAGAAAATCCGCCAGCGCTTCCTTGCCCGCAAATCTCGCGGCCGAGTCGGACTGGTATCCGTCTCCGGTCATCTTAATACCCAACGGTTTGCTCTTGCGGCGTATCTCCCAGCTCCAGCGATCGGGGCGCTCACCTTGCTGGTAGGTAATGACGAAATAGTCGTTGGGGCTACTGGTCATCCACCATACTAGACCGGATTGCCGCACCGCAGCAGACCGTAGTTTAAGCAAAGAGGCCGCGCGAAAGGGGCCGCTACCGCGTTATGGCCGCACTCCTGCTTGGCACAGGTAGCCAATGCGCCCGCGTCCTGCGCTGGCGCCGCCGGGCCGGCACATTGGAGCCCGCAGAAATCGGACTCACCAGCGACTCTCTCTGGCTCGGCGATCGGCCTTCTGGAGTTCTGGTAGTGGGTCAGTTTGATTGTGGCAGACTTACGCACTGGAAAACGTAGCATCGACGGCGCATATTTAGGGAATGAACGACCTTCCCTTCAAGGCGCTCGTTTCTGACCTGATCTTTTCAGGCTCTATTTGGGGTGCCTACTGGCTCGATAGCCGGCTGATCCTCAAGGCAAAGGGGCGAAGATGACAGAAAAGCACCCCAAACGCCCTAGGGACCGCAACCAACTCGCAAAATCGATTTGCTGACGGGAGCTATGCCCGACATCCCGGACTCCAGCGGCGTTCCTAGACTCGTGCAGGGTCTATCCGATAGATCGGCGGTAGCTTCCGTCCGGATTAGGCAATTACGAGAGCCACCAGGCCAGTGCAAAGAAGGACAAGACCCGCAACGGTCACAGCGAGGAAGCTGTAAGAAGCAAATTCATCACGCATGGTACATCACCTATCGTGCGCCCCTGCTCGAACGGAATAACTGTCCCGTCGCACAGTCAAAAGGATTCGCTTCCGACGTTCATTTGCGCGATACGCGTCAACCGCATGAGCAAGAAATACGCTGGCGCTAAACAAACCGAGAATTGCAGCAACTGCTTCAATCATTTGACGCACCCTAATCGGCCCTTGTTTCACGGCCGCTCATTGACGGCCTCAGCTGGGGGGAGCTGAGGCCGTCGTGGGGTTGTGCCGAGGGGCTGATGAAACGGCACGATTTTGATGTGGGTTTGTGATCGGCCTCCGCCAATTAACTTTTGTGTTAGTGTGGCGTTTTCGATTCCGGGAGCGGTTCGCCGGCCTCAGGCCAGTGCCGGCAAGGGAGCGGGCGAGCCCTGCGCTGGCGCCGATCGCCGTAACGAAAGAGGCCGCCTGTTGGAGGACGGCCTCTCGTCAGGCTAGGGGCTGGTCAGCCCAACTACCGTAACAGCGCCCCCGGGCAGGAGGGCCGCTCGGTATTAGCCATACTATACGAGCCTTGAGTTTTGTCGGTCCGGTCTCCGACCCGGCCTGAAATGGTTTCACGGAACGAGAGGCGAGTCCGCCCGTGCGCTGGCGCCGATCGACCGGCACCAGACAGCCCGCAGTAGCCGGACTCACCAGCGACTCTCTAAAGCCCGGCGAACGGCCTTCGCAAGTTCTGGTAGTCACGTTGATTGTGGCAGACTTACTGACTGGAAAACGTGCGAGCCGGGCGCATATTGGGGGCATGGATCAAATTCTGCCCCCAGAGCTAAATGATTTGGAAATTGAGGCCCTGCGGCAGCTCGCGGTGCATCCGACCACCCATCACGTTCCGCCCCGCATTCAATCCCGGCTCAAGGATATCGGCTACGCGAAGGAAGTCTTGGGTGGCCTCGTCCTGACCAAGGACGGCCGGCGGCGGATTTCGGAAGGCAAATGACGCAAGCATCCCCCAATCCGGGCTCACCAGCGGCCTTCGTAGCGGTTCACCAAAAATGGCTTGACGGAACGCAGGGCGAATCCGCCCATGGGCTGGCGCCGATCGGCTGGGACAGGACAGCCCGCAAGCCGGACCCGCACTGGCGGGCATTTCCCATAGCTGTTCAAATCGTTTTCTAAGGCGCCTTGGGACCTGTTGCAGCTTTGCCTGCCAAACATCCGGCCAATAGCCCAAACGCACGAGCGGGGCGCGCTGAGTCATCTAGGGCCTATTCGAGATCGGGGTCGCGGGCAGCTGCGGCTACCCCGCCTTCTGGCTGGCCGCGACCTTGCGGCATTTCTTTCGCAGATTGCGAAAGTATTCGTTCGGTTATCTTGATCCACTCTGCGATATTGTCATCGCGCTCCAACTTCTCGCGGTGCGAATCCGCTGCGGGATCGCCATTTGGACGTTTCAGGTTTGTAGATCGCCGGGAAAAACGTCGGTCTTGCGGCCTCATTTTGGGCAGTGGTATTGGAGCGCAAGGGCTGCCGCGACGGAGATGTTCGCCGACTCCGAAAAGAACTGCTTCGCCTGCGCTGGTGGTGAACCCTGCTTGTTTGACACTTGAGCGATCTCTCTCAATTTTCTCACAAAAACCGAAACCGCTTCTTCGCCAGTAAGACTCCCAGGAAGGCAGAGCGTGTCGCTCATTTCTGCATGCAACTGAGCCCCATGAACGAAGCCCGTGATGTAGATACAGCCTGTCTTTTGGACCTGATTTTCGCTCAAGCAATATTCTAACAGATCGCGACCACTATTGCTAAACTGCAATCAAGACGGCTATCACCGCGAATATTTTCCCTGCACGCGATGCGCCCATTGCCATTCCTTGCGGAACAAAGAAAAGTCCTTTTTAGCACCCTCTCGTTCCGCGTCCACCCGTGAGACCAGATCGACAGTCCCAACAGCACCGCCCCTCCGCGAAGCCGTTAGCGAGTCAGGGGCTCGTTATTCTCGCTCCGACCTGGCCTGTGCGGGAAATAGACCAAAACGCACCAGCGGCCATTTCTGAGTCACCGAAGGGCACCGTGGGTTTGGAGGACAGTCTGGGATTCGAACTACAGTCGGCCCGCTAGGGTTTGCCACCGCCGCAAAAACATCAAACAATTCAGCGGTACACTACGGGCCAAGGTTTGCCAGTCCGCTGGAAATTACCCAACGAAATCAACAAACGAGCAAATCCCACCCCTTCCGCCAAAAATATCAAATAAACTACTGAAAACACGAGATTTTTGTTTCGCGTCGATCCGAAATGTACAAAGAACAATTAGCCGCGGCGCCCTCCTCGTCCTGATTGCCGTTGCCGCGATTGCCGCACTTGTTCTGATCGGAATGTGGTCGGTCGTCGATCATGATGACCCGGCAGCGAAATGCTCGCTACGTTTCGCAATCTTGCGGGATTGTGTTTGGCCCCTAAGGAAACGGCCCCAGCGCGATGGGGCGCGCCGGAGCCGCCAACCTAGGTTTGCTTCCGGGGGGCTGGGGGGCACGAAGCCCGGAAGCCTAGAGTCGACTCCTTCGCGGCGGGATTAGTTCCAGAAGAACCCGCCTGCCACGATCGGCAGACAGGCGGGGGCCGCGAATGTCAGGCGACGATGGGGATCAGCCAAATTGATCGCACAGCTGCTCGGCCGGCTCGCGCCCGACGATAAGGTACGGGTCGCGAAGCTGGTAACAGCGGTCGACTTGGATTTGGATATGCTAAATCTGAAGCGAAATATCTTCGAATTGGTCGGAGGAATTCAAGAAGCCAATGCCTAGAATCCCTTTTGGCCCTATTGCCTTGTTGTTCGACCGGTGCTTGGGCCGCTCTTACTTAGCTAATTTGCCGCTGGGAGGCTCGCCGTCTGCCAAGAACTTCAGCGTTGTTTGTGCCCGCCAAAACTGACCCGCGCTATCCCGAAATGCTTCGGCGCTCGTTTTCAGGTCACCGAGAGAGGTGCCTGTCGCCGCAGTCAGGGCAACTTCTATCTTTACAACAAACCCAAATATTGCTTCGACGAAATCGAGCAGGTGGTGACCCCAAAGCTCGTCTGTGGGCTCCTTCCAGGGAATGAGACTGTGCGCGATCTGCATGTTGCGCAGGCCAAATAGCGACTTTACGAGATCGTATTCGCCATATGCCGCGTTCATCTTGACTCCCGCGAATTCAGCGTAGAGGCCATCGATCGCTTTTGCGTCGAGCAACGCCCCATCTTTGATCAGCTTCACAGGCTAGCAATTGACGCGGTTACTCCCATCTTGCCCCCCTCGTTGGGATTCTCGAGAAGGCGACACATTGCCAGCGCGAGACAACGCGTGAGTGTTCGCCTGAGCAGAATGGCAACGTCGTAAAGATATTTGGTTTTCACCTCATTGGGTACATTGCCCACCACCGGTATAGCCAAATGAGCAGTGACTCGCGCCTCAAATGCGTCGTCATAGACCAGCTGTCGGCATTCTCGAAATCTCTGGTTCATCTGGCGCCGTTCGACGAAAGCTAAAAAATGAGAATGAGCCTTCTCGCTCTCAAAGTGGAAGGACATACAGCCGCCGTGAAATTTCCACGAACCGGTCGGACCATTGGTGCCGGTCCGATAGGCTCGCGGAATCGTGCGGTAATTGGTCACACAGGATCGGGTGCTATCGCCACAACCTGGGCGCGATTTCGTGTTAGCGCAGCCAAATGGAACCCATCCGGTCAGTGGCTTTGATTGCGCTTCCATACCTTATCGGCTTCGCAGCGGGGTATGCTGTTCGGGCTGCAATTTCAGCGGCAAGGCGACGAAGAGCGCAGCGATGGACCTTAAATCGTTAGGGGGCCCAATACACCACCATTTCTCGCGGGAGCCACTTACTCAACCGGGGCGAGAGGTGCGGCGCCGCAAGCAGCGTCGAGGTTGGACCTCTGCATTCCCGGTCTGCTACCAAGAAGCAAAGCTAGACATTCAGCGGAAAAATTTATGAGCACCGCGTATCGCATCCTAGTGGCAATCGACTTGAAACCCGGAACTGACCGCTTGCTTGCGGAAGCACAGCGCTATGCCAAAGCGCTCGATGCAATCGTCGACATTATTCACGTTGCCGACCCCGATCCGGATTTTGTCGGTTATATCAAGAGCGCGCAACCGGCGGAAACTGGTGGCCACGCGCCGATAAATTACGACCAAACGTTGCGGGACGACCGAGCAAAACAATTTCGTTTGGAACATCAGCAAGCCCAAGCTGTTGCCGATCAAATGCGCGCTGCTGGCATTCGAGTGGACCAGGCGCTGACGGTTCAGGGGCCAACTCTAGAAACGATCATGGAAGAGGCGCGCAAATTTGGTGCGGATTTGCTTATCCTCGGCTCCCATCAGCACGGCGCCCTCTATCGCCTCTGGTATGGAGATATTGCAATCGACGCCGCTAAGGAGGCGCCGTGCGCGCTACTTGTGGTGCCAATTGTAACCGATGTCGCCGCCGCCTGATCCTAAGGTGGCAGTACAGGAACCGGCAGCCGAGACGATCTGATACTGCACCATGAAATTGTTGAAGGTGAAGGGGAGCGCGCTTCCGCGAACCCGCTCCCAGCGGTGGGGCCCGAACCGGTGGTTACCTCAATCGCAACGAAGAAATCATTGGCGTTTGATGTCATGATAATCGGATCGCCACTGGCTGCGACATTCGGCACTGAGGTGTTCGGATCAAACGGGCTCAATATTCACACCCGATTTTCGCGCTGGCGCTGCTCGGCAGCCACGATACGGTAACCGATCGGCGGCAGCGAGCCGTTCCAAAAACCCTGCCGTGCATTCTCCTTCAAGGCCCGCAGCAGATGCTTGGCGTTCTCCTTGGATTGGTACTCGTCGAACAGCGCCATGATCTGGCGCATCATCACGTGCATATGATCGCGCCGCTACGCACCACGACCACGTTTAGCGCCCACTCGAGCACGTCCGGCGGCAGGAACATGTCGTTCAGCCAGGCCGCCCGGACGGCCGGGTCGGCGTTGTGGGCCAACATCGCGCCTGGCAGCGATAGCACCCCATCGCTGACCACCAGCACGTCAATCTCGCCGACCCGCAGCGCGTAGCGCGACGGAACCAACTCGTCGGGCCCCGGTCTACCGGGGTGTGAGGTGTTGTCCAAGCTCATGTTTGTCTCCTGCTGTGGTTGCCGTAACAATCACTGTGCGGGCACGAGCGCCGGGGCGCCCTTGTCCTTGATCAAGAGCACCAGGAATTTCGCCGGCTGGGTGCCGCTTGCGTTCCGGTCGACGACATGAACATCATCAGGGCCTTCATAGAAGGACTGTCCAGGTTTCAGTGTCACCTGTTGTCCACCCTTCAGCTGCATCACGACGGAGCCCTCCAGCACGTAAACAAACGCATGTGCGTTGTGTCGGTGGATAGCGCTCGACCCGCCGGGCGCATGCTCGACTGTGATCATCAGAGCTTCCCTGCCGGGATTCTCCGGAAGATCCTTAGACATGAGTGACGTGACCTTAGGCTCCTGAGCCACCGCTGTGCCGGTCATGAGGCACAGAAGAACCAACGCAACGAGTTTGATCGTCATAGTCGCCTCTTTCGTTCGTTGCCCGGGACCCGCTCGGACAGACTGGGCGTACCTCCGATGCGGGATCAGGCTGCTGCCTGTGAGCGGCGGAGCCATTCGTCGAAACCGATGCGGCCGAGGCGCGCCTCGCCCAACGGCACGAGCGAGTGCTCGTCAACCCGGCCGCCCCAGTATCGGGCCTCGGGATCGCTCACTACCTCGCGCGGGTCGCCGACCGCCTTCAGATAGCGGGCGACGATTTCGTTGAACGGCGCTCGTTCCGGGCCGGCGATCTCAACGATGCCATTGTGCGGCGGCGCGAGCGCCACATCGGCAACGCTGGCAGCAACGTCGTCCGAAGCGATGGGCTGGAACCGGACGGGCGGGAGCCTGACCAGGTTTCCATCCGCACTTGAATCGGCGATGCCGCCGAGGAATTCCAGGAACTGGGTCGAGCGGACGATGGTGTATGGGATGCCGGAGGTCTTGATCAGTTTCTCTTGGGCGACCTTGGCGCGGAAATAGCCATTGTCTGTCCGATCGATTGCGACGATAGAGAGCGCGACATGGTGTCGGACACCCGTTGCGGCCTCCGCCGCGAGAAGGTTGCGGCCGGAGGTCTCGAAGAATTCCAGCACCGCCTTGTCTTCAAATGAGGGCGAATTGGCGAGGTCGATCACGACCTGCGCGCCGGCCAGGGCCTGTCTGAGCCCCTCGCCGGTGATGGTGTTGACGCCGCTGTTGGGCGAGGCGGCGAGGACCTCGTGGCCACCCTGGCGCAGAATGGCGACGGTCTTCGAGCCGATCAGGCCGGTACCGCCGATCACAACGATCTTCATGGTTGACCTCCCTTATCGATGGCTGGAGATCCTAGATGATTGGAGGTCCTTAAATGAGTTCGAGAAGACGGTTCGAATGCTGCTGAGACAAAATGTCGCCAGCATAATCAGCATAACATGCCGCGCGGCTTCTCAGACGTCGTCGACTGGTCAGCACTACTGATCGATTTGTGGAGGCACCTGTATGGCTCATGTCCGAGTTCGGTCATTCGCGTCGTTTTGGCGCCTTGCCTTCGACTTCCGGACCACACCCAGAAACGGACATGGCACCGATTTCTAGGATTGTTTGGCGCCCTGTCCATCGGGCCTCATAGGGACGACCGCGACATCTGAAACGGCCCCCTTGTGGGCGCAGCGCCAGATCGTAGGCAGACGTATATTCTCCGGTTCCGGCGCGCTATGGGCTCCGGGATCATAGGGCTACGGCGAAGCAATATTGCTCATCATCGTCGTTCGTGGCCCGCCACTCTTCAATGATTTCAATCGATTGAACACTCTCCCGGAGGGTGAAGATTACCGTGCGTTCCATTTGCGCAGAAACACCATCCGGCTAGGAATCATCCTCGCAAGTCGAACTGAAAACGCAATCGGTTTGCGATTTCCTCAACGCGTCGTTGAAAGAAAATCTTATCACCGGGACACGAATTTACCGTTGGCTGCCACCCAAAGGCATGGTCGTTGCGAATGCTGATTTCGACTCCGTTAACGCCGAGCGCCGACACGATCATGTCGGATAGCTCTTGAGCGGTCCTAAGTTCCTTTGCCATGGTTGCCTGCCGACCACCGGAGAACCCCCTCTATTCTGCGCCAACAACGAGATTCTTGCCAACCCAAATCGGGAGGCTCCCAGGGCCGCATCCATCTCTATCTGGCCACCGTCTTGGACATCTACAGCTGCTATCGGAGGAAGATCACTGCGCGCTTCACAGGATTGTCTCCCGACGGTGGGTCGCCCCCTGCACCTCCTCTCTGCCACCCCTTCGCCGCCACAATTGCGCGCCGCGATCGCCGTATTATGGTGACATCAGGACCGCGATGAGATGAATCGTCCCTTCCAAAAGATCACGTCAGCCCTGCTCTGCCTCGCCAGCCTGCTGCTGTCGGCCTGCGCCGGCAGAACCGCGGGCGAGCACATTGCCGACATGCCACACTGGATGGGTGGCGAGCCCGAAGGCGTGCCGCCGCGGCCGGGCACGCCGGAATACGATGCCTGGATGGCCGCCCGCGCCACGGAAGCGGCACGGCCCAAAAATGATCAGTCCAAGACCGATCAGCCAAAGACCGATCAGCCAAAGACCGATCCATCGAAGTAGCCGCTTGTGTTCGACCGTGGCCGCCAGCGACCCGGCACTTCGCCTGTGCACAGTTCATCCGAGCCTATTGCGCGCGACTGCAGGTTGCGGAACACTTTGCCTCGTGGCGTTGCGCGCGGGGGCGTGAAATGCGTAAGCAGGATCTGGGCTTCGACTATCACCGCTATCGGCAATTACTTGCCGAAGCGGTCGACGAGAAAAAGCGGCTGGCACTCATCGACGTGCTGATCGAGGAGCGAGCCAGGGAGCGCCTGGAAGCGCAACGCGCCTCCGATCGGGCTGCCATGACCGCCAATGTCATCGCCATCGTGCTTCGTACTTCGAGGGGTTGATTATCGACGGTATCCAGTGCCGCGCGGGCGGATGAATCCGCAATCGCATTGCGATTCGATTAACGATGCGTCTCAATCGGCCATAAACATCTTGCGACTAGAACCTCGTGGGCCCGATGTATTTCAGGGCCAACAGCAGAGGGTTCTTATGAGCATGATTTCTGTCGCTTCTATGAATTCAATTAGTGCGGCGCGCGCGGGCGATCCTTCGGCCAAGTCGGTCGCATTGTTTTGCTGCGTCGGGCTGGTGGTGTCGCTGTGCTTGATCGCCTCCGGTATCGACCTCGGCGCTGGCTGGGTCTAGCCGGTTCGAGCTGTCCTGGTTCTTTTGTGTGGCGGGCCCTTGCGGCCCGCCATTGCTGTCGGGGTCTTTTCAAGCTCGCGGACGGCCTCCCTGCTGCGCGCGGTGATGCGTTTTTCGAGGCTGTCCATTTGATCGCCATCTGCCGCATCGCTGGCCGCCTCGATCCTGGCGCGCTGCATCGCCGATAGCGAGAGGCACAAGGCGCGATGTCGTTCGAGGACCTGGGTCAGAAGCTCAGATCGCTGCTCAAACGCCAGCCTCTTCGCTTTCCTTGGGCTGCTGCAGCGGTTGCCGTGGTTGCGGCGCTGCAACGAAGCTGACGCCGATGCGGTTTCTCTGGATCCATGCAATACTGCATTCGCGGACCGAGGAGTCCCTCGCCATCACCAGGCGGAAATGCGCGGGAACAAAGGCCGGGTTCGCAACATCGATCGCCGCGCCTTCGAACGAGATATTCCGCACCACGCAGCTCATGACGGAGCCGCCCGCCGACACAAAGGCGGGTTCATTTATTTCGGTCCGTGGGTATTTTCGTCTCTCTTCCATGGGCTTCTGCCTTGCCTGGCGTGCGCAGGCAACCAAGGTACCGCAAATCCTTAAACAAATTGGACCGGTCTTGCCGCCCCGCACAATTCACGCTGGCGACGGTGACGGGTTTCAACCAACTCGGCGGGAATTCGACACGCTTTGCAATCTGCGGTAGATCGCCTTCGGCGTTCTCGCGATTTGAAAATTCGCGCCCTTCCGTTCGCCGCGCTGACAGCGTAGCATTCCAGATATCGGCGGTGCGCAGGCGCGACGCCCGCTGAAAAAACGAATATGCGCCAAGGGGAAAACGCCATGTTCGAGATACTCGATCGCCGCACGAGTCTGTCCGGCAACCAGATCAAGATCCTTGCGGCAGCCATCATCGGCGACGCGCTTGAATTCTTCGATTACTTCCTGATCGGCTTCGTGCTCGCCTTCCTGATCGGGCCGTGGAAGCTCACTTTCGGCCAGTCCGCCACTGTACTGATGAGTTCCGGGATCGGGGCCATCCTGGGGGCCTACGCCTGGGGCTGGCTTGCTGACCGGATCGGCCGCCGCAAGGTCTTTATCGGCACCGTGCTGAATTTCTCCATCGCCACCGGCCTTCTGTATTTCACGCCGGACAATGGCTGGATCTACCTTTCCGTGATGCGCTTCTTCGTCGGCGTCGGCGTCGGCGGGCTCTATTGCGTGGACCTGCCGCTGGTGCAGGAGTTCATGCCCTCCTCCAAACGCGGCTGGGTCGGCGGTCTCGTGACCTGCGTGATACCGTTGGGAACAGGTCTTGGCGCCGTGCTCGGCGCCTCCATAGGCAGTGGCGATTGGCGGCTGTTGTTTGCGCTCGGTGTGCTGCCGGCGTTGCTGGTGCTCCTGGTCCGGCTCTGGGTACCGGAATCGCCGCGCTGGCTGTGCCGCCAGGGACGCTATGAGGAAGCACGCCAGTCGCTCGCCTGGGCGCTGCAGATGGAGCCATCGGCGCTGCCGTTGCCGACGGCCGCGGATGCCGGTCCGATCGTCAAGAGCAACTGGCTTGACCTCTTCAAATACCCACGCAGTTTGATCGTCTCCTGGCTCGGCAACGCCGGCGCACAGACCGGCGTCTACGGCCTCACATTGTGGGTACCTTCGCTGTTCGTGCTGCTCTTGAAGGTGACGCCACAGGAAGCCGCAAAGATGATGATCCTCTTGACGGTCTTCGGCTTCGTCGGCCGTCTCTCCTTCGCCTTCTTCTCGGAACTGATGGGACGGCGCAACGCCGGCGGCCTGTTGGGCTTCGGGGCCGGCGTCCTGACGATCGTGGCCGGCTACAACTACGATTCCATGATCATGGGCGTATCGGCGTTCTGGCTGATCCTGGCCGTCACGTACTTTTTCGCCGATGGCGGCTTCGCCATTGTCGGGCCCTATGCGGCCGAGATCTGGCCGTCGCATCTGCGAACCACCGGCATGGGGTCCGCCTATGGTTTCGGCGGCATCGGGAAGATCCTTGGGCCGGTAGGGCTCGCCTTGATCGTCGGCTCCGGCAACTACCTCAAGCCGGATGTGCCGTTGCCGCAGATACCGCTAGCCTTTGTCTATCTCGGTTGCTGGTTCCTGATGGCCGGGGCGGTGTACTATTTCCTCGGCATTGAGACCCGGGGCAAGTCGATCGAACAGATCGACCGGGAGTTGGCCTTCACGGCCAACATGCCCGCAGCCACGGCTTCCATGCGGCAGGCGTGACCTTGGACACGCTGTTTGCGACTTCCGCCGATCTTGCCGGCGACCGGGCCGTGATCGCGTGTGCGGAGGCGGTGCGCTCCGCCGTGGCGGCGGCTTCCGGCGAAATCGAGAGCACGCGCCGGCTGCCGCCGGCACTGCTCGACAAATTGCACGAGGCGGGCCTGTTCCGCCTCCTGCTGCCGCGTTCTTCGAACGGGATCGAGACCGATCCCCTCACCTTCTTCCATGTCATCGAGACCATCGCGCGCGCCGACGCCTCGACCGCGTGGTGCCTGAGCCAGGCCGGCGGCTGCGCCATGTCGGCGGCCTATCTCGATTTGTCCGTGGCGCGCGCCATCTTCGGCGACGACCCGCGCGCGGTGCTGGCCTGGGGTCCCGGTCCGAAGGTCAGGGCGATCGAGTGCGACGGCGGCTACAAGGTTACCGGAGTGTGGGCCTTTGCCTCCGGCGGCCGCCACGCGACCTGGCTCGGCGCGCATTGTCCGATCTATCAGGCCGACGGCTCGCCCAAGCTCGATGCTGGCGGCGTGCAGCAGGAACGTACCATGCTGGTGCGCGCCGAGGACGTCGCCTGGACCGATATCTGGAACACCGTCGGGCTGCGCGGCACCGCCAGCGATCAGTTCGCGCTCGCGGATTTCTTCGTTCGCGCCGACCATTCGATCACGCGGGAATTCGACCGCGAGTGCCGCGAGAGCGGGCCCCTCTACCGCATGGGCTCCGGCACCTGCTATCAGGTCGGTTTCGCGGGCGTCGCCTGCGGCATCGCCCGCGGTGCGCTCGACAGTTTTGTCGATATCGCACGCAACAAGGTACCGCGCGGCTTCAAGAGCCCGCTGCGCGACAATGCGGTGATCCAGTCCAACCTGGCGCAGGCCGAGGTCAACCTCCGCGCGGCGCGCGGCTTTGTGCTGCAGTCGATGGCCGACATCTGGAAAGATCTCAGTGCCGGCGCCACCATCACCGTCGAGCAGCGCATTACCGTGCGCATGGCTGCCACCCATGCCATTCACAAGGCACGCGAGGCGGTCGACTTCGCCTATCACGCGGCGGGCGCCACCGCGATCTTCGAGAACCATCCGCTGGAGCGGCGCTTCCGGGATATCCACACCGTGACCCAGCAATTGCAGGGCCGGTTCAGCCATTTCGAAACCGTCGGCGCCTGGATGATGGGCGCCGACGCCGACCTCACCTTTGTCTGATTTGTCCAAGGAGAAAAACGATGCCACTAGGCACTCTGCAACATTACACCATCGAGCCCTCCGATCTGGAAAAGACCAAGGATTTCTATTGCGACGTGCTGGGGCTGGAGAACGGCGACCGTCCGCCGCTCGATTTCCCGGGCTACTGGCTCTATTCCGGCGGCATCGCCACGGTCCATCTGATGGGTACGCGCAAGCCGCGCGACGGCATCGTGGTACGCGGCACCGATAAGAAATATGACGATACCGGCCGTCTCGACCATATTGCCTTTGCCGCGACCGATGTTGACGGCGTCCGCAAGCGCCTGCAATCCAGGAACGTCAAATTCCGCGAAAGCATCGTGCCGCGCACCGGCGATACGCAATTCTTCCTCTACGATCCCGACGGGGTCGGCGTGGAGCTGAACTTCCCCAAGGCGTAAGCCGCCGTTAGCTTCGAAGGTCCGTGATCACCGCGCCCTTCGGGCGATGCCTGACCCGTGTGCGGATTGTGGTCCAAAGAGCACATCGGCCAACATTGTTCACGGATTTCGCGAGTAACCGCCCAGTTCCCGAAGAGGCCATAAGCCCGCCATCTCTCGGGCACGAAGCGGCCAGCGTTTCCTCAATTTTGAGTGAGGAATAGAAGGGCCGCGCCGCTGCGGCAGGATAGCCGGGTGCTGGGCCTTCCACCTACCCCAGGGCACACGTACCCGGCTATTCGCGGCGCCGATGCACGTGCATCGGCGGACGCTGCTGAGCGAGTCGGAGCCTAGTCGAGCCCGCGCTCGTGACTGAGGCGAACCATTTCCTCGATAAAGAGCTGCTTTTGCTTGTCGCTGAGGCTTGCGAACAACGGCTCCGCCGCATCGGCGACGTTGCGCTGGTCGACCGCGCGGTCGTTGAGGAACTGGGCTTCATTGCGCATCTGCTCGATGATGTCGTCGGGCGGATCGCGCTTGGCACGCGCAATTCGCAAGTTGAGACGGTCGGCGCCATTGTGGCCGAGATAGTGCATCGCGCTGCTGAAGCCGGCCCAGTTCTTTTCCTGCTCGGGTGTGAGATTGAGCTCGGCCTTGATCCGGTCGATATTCTGATCGCTGTTGGCGACGATCTGTTCGGCCGTCAGCTGCGGCTGGCCCTGCTCCTGGGTCAGCACGGCTGCCTGCTTCGTGCCCTTTCCGCCCTTGGCGGCTTTCGCATTTTTCGACCCGCTGCCCTGCTTGGTAGCATCGGGGCCACTTGCCGCAGGCGCGGCCTGCTCGTTCTTGCCGACACCAAGCACACCAGTGAAGACGCCGACCACACCGCCGATCGCGCCGCCGAGCACGCCGCCCACGGGTCCGGCAGCCTTGTTGCCAGCTGCCGCTCCCTGCTGAACGCCTTGAACCACCTGCGCGTCGCCCAGGGAAGGCGCACCGAAAAGCATGACGACAACGGCCCCGAACACAAGGCGCCATGTCGAACGCGCTCGCGCTGTCGGTGTCAGGCTGATCATTTATTTAGTCTCCATAGTCAATTCTGATCTGCTGGCGAAGCTTTCGGAAGGTGACAAGAATCCTGCCACCCTATCTCGACACTATCGTTTTCGGACCGCACGAGTCCACCGTGCCCCGCCCTCGCCGCACAGGGGAAAATGTTGCCGCGAGAGCCAGTTACGCGAAACTCTAAACAGGACTGCGGCGGTATCGCGCAGCCATCTTCACTGCTAGCCGATTCATCGCCAGCCGACATCGATGTGTGCGCCGCAATATTCGAATTGCCGCCTCATGGATGCATCACGCCCGGGAACCGCCGCCGCCGCTCCCGGACTCAACGTTAGTTCTAGAGTCCCGCACCCGCTGATTTCTCGACAGACGCCGGCAATTCTGATCTGATCGTCGCAGCGAAATCTTCGCGACCCCGCAATTTTCGGCACCGGGCCAGACGAAGAAATAAGAACAACAATCACATTATTGCCTCACCACGATTGGCTCACCAGGGAGGGAACGCCATGTCACGGAGGAAGCTTTCTCGACGGCAATTCGTAACGGCTACCGCGCTGACGTCCGCGGCACTTATCACCGCGCCCTATGTTCGGGGCGCGTATGCGGCCGGCAAACTGACGATGGGCTTCTGGGATCATTGGGTGCCCAACGCCAACAAGGCCTCCACCGACCTCGTCAACGAGTGGGCTGCCAAGGAAAAGGTCGAGGTTTCCATCGACTACATCACGAGCCAGGGCAACAAGGACCTCTTGACCATCGCAGCCGAAGCGCAAGCGAAGTCAGGCCACGATATCCTCAGGATGCCGACCTGGTGGCCGCACGCCAATTCTGACCTGCTGGAGCCCGTGAACGACATCATGGACCCGATTATCAGGGAGAACGGCGCCGTGAACGGCACCGTCACCTATCTCGGCCAGTTGGACGGCAAGTGGATGGGCGTTCCCTCCTGCATCGGCAGCCAGATCAAGGGTCCCTGCTCCCGCATCGACCTGATGAAGAAATACGCCAACATCGACGTGCAGGCGATGTATCCGGCGGGCGCGGAGCCCAAAGCGGACAATTGGACATTGGATACCTTCCTCAAGGCGGCTGAAGCCTGCCACAAGGGCGGCTTTCCCTTCGGCATCGGACTCGGCGAGACCACTGACTCGGTCGATACCGCCGGCGCGATCTTCGAGTCGTTCGGTGCCAGGCTCGTCGATGCCAAGGGCAACGTGACGGTCAAGACGGACGAGGTGCGGCAGGCGCTGGAATTCTACAAGAAGCTGATTGCCTTCCTGCCGCCGGATGTGGCGGCCTGGGACGACGCCTCAAACAACAAGTGGCTGATCTCCGGCAAGGGCGCGATGATCATGAATCCGCCGAGCGCGTGGGCGGTGGCCAAGCGCGACGCGCCGCTGGTCGCCGAGCAGTGCTGGACGCACGGCTTCCCCTCCGGGCCAAAGGGCCGTTTCGCACCGTTCCTGCCCAATTTTTGGACGATATGGAATTTCTCCAAGAACAAGGAAGCCGCAAAGAGCTTGCTCGTGCACCTCTCGAAACCTTCATCGATCGAGAAACTGGTTGAGGCCAGCGGCGGCTATGACCTGCCCGCGTTCGAAAAGCTGACCACACTGAAGACCTGGGCGGAGGCAGAGCCGCCGAAGGGTACCCTCTATCACTACCCCAATCCGTACAACCATCAGAAGCTGTCGATCGCGGCTTCGCCGGCGCCGCCCAAGGTGGCGCAGCAGATCTACGCGCAGGCAACGCTGACCAAGATGTGCCTCCGTTATTACCAGGGCGAAGCGATGGAAAACACGCTGGCCTGGGCGGAAGGCGAGTGCGAAGGCTTCATGCGGAGCTGAGGATCAAGGAGTTCGCTGCAGCGTCCGTGCCAATCGCCGGCCGCTGCAGCGGATCCGCCATATCACATAAGAAGAGCGGGAGCCGGCATGACCACCGGCTACTCGACCTGAGATCAAACCCGCGAGGAAGATGCTCATGGTTGATGTCGCATTTCAGCCGACAAGTGTTACCCGCGTTGCGGGCACGCACAAGCGCTCCAGTTTGCACACTGCGCTGAAGCGGAAATCGACTGCGGCATTCCTGATGACGCTGCCGCTGATATTGTTGATCGTAATTCTGGTGCTATACCCGGCGTTCTATTCGCTGCATCTGGCGACGCTGAACAAGTCGATGCAGCGCTTCGTCGGCCTCGGCAATTTCGAATTCCTGTTCAAGCGCGACACCTTCTGGCTGGTGGTGAAGCAGTCCTGCATCTTCGCCATCACGGCCGTCGTCTTCAAGGCGCTGATCGGTTTCATCGTCGCGCATTTCGTTCACAACATTCCCGCCAAGGGCCAGCGCAAGTGGCGCGGCATGCTGCTGGTGCCGTGGGTGATTCCGCCGGCGATGAGCACGCTGGCGTGGCTGTGGCTGTTCGATCCCTCCTACAGTGCCTTCAACTATACCCTGTCATTTTTCGGCATCGGACCGATCCCCTGGACCGGCGACCCCGGCTGGGCCCGCTTCTCGGTCATTCTGGTCAACATCTGGTACGGCGCGCCGTTCTTCATGATCATGTACCTGGCCTCGCTGAAATCGGTGCCCGAACAGCTCTATGAGGCCGCCGCGATCGACGGCGCCAACTGGTGGCAGCGCATCTGGTACGTGACCTTGCCGATGATGCGCAACATCATCGCAATCACCACGCTGTTCTCCCTCATCGTCACCTTCGCCAATTTCGACATCGTGCGAATTCTGACCGCCGGCGGGCCGCTCGATCACACCCATATCTTCGCGACCTGGGCTTTCCGGGTAGGCATCGAGGGCAGCGACATCCCGCTCGGCGCCAGCGTCTCGCTGTTCATGGTGCCGATCCTCGCCGTCGCGGCGATCTTCATCCTGCGCGATGTCAACAAACGCGGGAACGAAGCCTGATGACAAGCACAATCGTAATCGACAAGGCCGCGCCCTCCCGTAACGTGAAATATGGCAGCATGAGCCGCGACCGCACCTGGGCGCTGCGGTGGTCCTACTTCTTTCTCACGCTGTTTGCGATCTTCTCGCTGGTGCCGCCGCTCTACATGCTGATCACCTCGCTCAAGGGCAGCGCGGAGATTTCGGCGGCGACCAATCCGTGGTGGGTGTTCCATCCGACCCTGTCCAACTACGCCGAACTGCTGACGTCGAACCAGTATTTGCGGTTCTTCCTGAACTCCGCGATGGTTTCGATCTTCGTCGTGACCATCACGATGCTGATCAGTGTGCCGGCCGCGTTCGCGCTGGCCAGGATGCGGTTTTGGGGCTCGGCGACGCTGGCGACCGGCGTTTTCCTCACTTACCTCATTCCCGACAGCCTGCTGTTCATTCCGCTGTTCAAGATGTTCGCCGTCATCGGCGACTGGACCGGAATCCAGCTGATCAACAGGTGGTACGTCCTGTTGTTCATCTATCCCACCCTCACGGTGCCATTCTGCACCTGGATCATGATCGGCTATTTCGCCTCGATCCCGAAGGAGCTCGACGAGGCCGCCATCATCGATGGCGCGTCTTGGTTCCAAACCCTGACGCGGATCTTCATTCCGGTGGCGCTGCCGGGCCTGATCGCCGCCACCATCTTCGCCTTCACGGTGTCCTGGGCGCAATTCCTCTATCCCCTGGTGTTTACGACATCGACCGATCAGCAGGTGCTGCCCGTCGGCATCATCACCACCTTGATCAAGGGCGACGTCTTCAACTGGGGACAGATCATGACGGGCGCCTTGCTCGGCGCAGCACCTCCTCTCATCATCTACGCATTCCTGATGGACTACTACATTGCCGGGCTGACTGCCGGCGCCACAAAGGGTTGATGCTCATGGCTGACGTGACGTTGCGTAAGGTTATCAAGCGCTACGACGAGGTAGAGGCGGTGCGCGGCATCGATCTCGACATTGCCGACCATGAGTTCGTGGTGCTGGTCGGGCCGTCTGGTTGCGGCAAGTCGACCACGCTGCGAATGATCGCAGGGCTCGAGGACATCACCGACGGCGACATCATGATCGGCGGCGACGTCGTTAACGACGTGCCGCCGAAGGACCGCGACATCGCCATGGTGTTCCAGAACTACGCACTTTATCCGCATATGACGGTCGCGGAGAACATGTCGTTCGGCCTGCGGCTGAAGCATTATCCGAAAGCCGAGATCACGAGCCGGGTCACCGAAGCCGCCCGCATGCTCGACATCACCGACCTGATCGACCGCAAGCCGAAGCAGTTGTCCGGCGGCCAGCGCCAGCGGGTGGCGATGGGGCGCGCCATCGTACGCAACCCGAAAGTGTTTCTGTTTGACGAACCGCTATCCAACCTCGACGCCAAGCTTCGCGTCCAGATGCGGATCGAGATCAAGAAGGTGCACCAGAAGGTCCGCACCACGACGGTCTATGTCACCCACGACCAGGTCGAGGCGATGACGCTCGCCGACCGGGTCGTGGTGATGAACCATGGCCGCATCGAGCAGATCGGAACGCCCAACGATCTATATCACCACCCGGCGACGCGCTTTGTGGCCGGCTTCATCGGCTCGCCGGCGATGAATTTCGTCCCCTGCCGGCTCGAAGAGGCCGGCGGCAAACTGAACATCCGCCTGACCGACCGGATCGCGTTCCCGCTGCCGCCGGCTCGCGCGGCGCGATATCAGAACATTGCGCGAAACGAGAAATTGCTGCTGGGCCTGCGGCCGGAGCATATCAGCGAAGCCAAAATGCATCCCGAGCCCGGGGTGGAAGCCTTCGACGCGGTACTGGATGTCACCGAGCCGATGGGGATGGAGACGCTGATCTATTTCACGCTCGAAGGCGCGCAGATCTGCGGGCGGGTCAATCCCAATGCCGGTGCACGCGACGGCGGCCCGCTTCGATTGGCAGTAGACCTCAACAATATGCACCTGCTAAACGAGGGCACCGGCGTCGTCCTTTGACGGCCGCACAACAAGAAAAGCCAGGGGCTGGGCAGGACTGAATGACGACCAACAAGAAGAAAATTTTCGTCACCGAATCGATGTCGCAGCAAGGGCGGGTTCTGTTGAAGGCGCGGGACGACATCGAACTCGTTGAATTCCCCAACATGATCTCGGCCAGGGATTTCGAGGCCCTGCTGCGGGAGCAGGCGCCGGTCCATGGCGTGGCGCTCGGCGCCACTCGTTTCGGTGAACCCGAACTCGAGGCTTCCAGGGACATGAAGGTGGTGACCCGGATCGGCGTCGGCTACGACGCCGTCGACGTCCCTGCCCTGAGCCGCCGCAAGATCCCGCTGATGGTGGCGGGCGCCGCCAATTCGCCGTCGGTCGCCGAGCAGGCGCTGTTCATGATGCTGACGCTGGCCAAGCGCGCCGTGGAAATGCATTCGATCGTCAAGAACGGCAAATGGGCGCATCGTTTGGGCATGCTGCCCTACGATCTCTTCGGCAAGACGGTGCTGATCATCGGCTTCGGCCGCATTGGCACCCGCACCGCCAAGCGCTGTCTTGCCATGGAAATGAACGTCCTGATCTACGATCCCTACAAATCTGCCGCCGAGATCAAGGCGGCGGGCTGCGAGGGGATCGGCGATCTCGACGCGGCGCTGCCGCGCGCCGACTTCGTCAGCATCCACTGCCCGAAGACGCCGGAGACGGTCGGGATGTTCAATGCGGCGCGATTGAAGCGCATGAAACCCACCGCCTATCTAATCAACACCGCGCGCGGCGGGATCGTCGACGAGAAAGCGCTCTACGAAGCGCTGGTGTCGGGGCAACTGGCGGGCGCGGGCCTCGACGTGTTCGAGCAGGAGCCGCCGCCGGCGGGCCACTCCCTGTTCGAACTCCCCAACGTGATCATGGCTCCGCATGTCGCCGGCGTCACGCGGGAGGCGGTCGACCGGATGAGCGAGCAGACCGCGCGCAACATCCTTAGCGCGCTCGACGGCGAGCCGATCAGGCAGAACGTCATCAATCAGGACGTGCTCGGCTGATTGCTTTTTGAGTTTTCGCCGCTAACTTCGCCGGCTTCGGGGCTTCGGGGCGGCAGGTACGAATATGGCTTTCAAGGAATATGGCAATTACGACGCGGTCGGGCTCGCCGAACTCGTCCGCAACAAGCAGGTCAGTCCTGGGGAATTGCTGGACGAAGCCGTCGCCCGCACCGCCAAGGTCGATCCGCAGATCAATGCGGTGGTCGTAAAGCACTATGATTATGCGGAGCGGCAAATCGAAAAGGGACTTCCGGACGGTCCCTTCACCGGCGTGCCGTTTTTGCTGAAGGATCTCGATCTGCTCGAGGGCACGCGAACCACTTTCGGCGCCAGCATCTACAAGGACGATGTCGCCGACCACACCGGTACCCTGGCCGGACGGTTCCTCAGGGCCGGCGTCACCATCTTCGGCAAGAGCGCCAGTCCGGAATTCGGCCTCATGCCGACCACGGAGTCGCGCCTGCATGGTCCGACCCGCAATCCCTGGAATCCCGCGCACTCCTCGGGCGGGTCGTCGGGCGGCGCGGCCGCGGCCGTGGCGGCGCGCATTCTGCCCGTCGCGCACGCCAGTGACGGCGGCGGCTCGATCCGGATTCCGGCATCCGCTTCCGGCGTGTTCGGATTGAAGCCGACCCGCGCCCGCAATCCGCTCGGCCCGGACCGTGGCGAAGGCTGGGGCGGCTTTTCCTGCGGCCATGTCGTGAGCATCAGCGTGCGCGACAGCGCGGCGATGCTCGACGCGGTCCACGGGCCGGAGCCGTCGAGCCCCTATGTCGCGCCACGGCCAGAGCGGCCGTTCCTCGATGAAGTCGGGCGCGATCCCGGCCGCCTGCGTATCGCATTTACCGACAAGTCGCCCTATGGCGACGCCATCGACCCCGAGATCGCGGCCGCGACGCGGGAAATCGCGGCCCTGCTTTCGGGCCTCGGCCATCATGTCGAGGAACGCGCGCCAGTGCTCGCTGCCGATCCATCCATGGTGATGGCGACTATCGTCTCGGCCAACACCGGCTTGAGTGTGCGGATGGCGGAGGCTCGTTTTGGCCGCGCCATGACCGACCGCGATTTCGAGACGCTGACGCTGGCAAGCGCCTACAACGCGCAAAAGCAGACCGCGACCGACTACGTGGCCGCGCAACTCAGCGCGTTCCAGATCTCACGTGCGCTCGCGACGTTCTTCGAGAACTGCGACGTGCTGCTGTGCCCGACGCTTTGCGCACCACCTTTGCGGATCGGCGAACTCGACACCATGGCGCAGGACTTGTCGGATATTGGTCCCATCTTGCGGCGCTATATGCCGGCAACCGCCATGTTCAATATGTCCGGCCAGCCGGCGATGTCGGTCCCGCTGGCGTGGAACCGCGCCGGACTCCCCCTCGGCATGATGTTCTCGGCGCGATTCGGCGATGAGGCAACGTTGCTGCGCCTGGCGGGGCAGTTCGAACAGGAGCGCCCCTGGAAGACTAGATTACCGCCCATTTGCGCCTAAATCGACCAAACTCGGCCTTATTCGGCAGCGACGGATAGAATATTGTTGCAAGACCCGGCGTTCATTTTTGCCGGTCTGTTGCGTATTTTTTTGGAGGCGGGAATTTGACCCAAAGCGATCCGACCGATAACGCGCTGGCAGCCATCGCCAGCATTCTCGATCACCCGGAATCTCACCGCGGGCCGGAAAAATCCGCGACCGACGATACGTCGATCGCGCCCGAGCAAAGCGCGGCCGATGGCTATTCCAGGCTTGGTCCCGGCCCTATGGCGGCGATCCGTTTCAAATGGACGGTGCGCCGAGCCGGCGATGACGAATATTACGTCGACGAGACCATCGGCGAAAACTCCGCGGCCGTGGTCACCGGCCCGATGTCGGGAGATGGCGCCGTGAAGCTCGTGAACGAGCGCGAGAGCGAAGCGCGGCAGCGCTTTGAGGCGCTCAGAAGCGAAATGACCGGCCGCAGCGCGGCGGCGAACCTGGTCCGCAAGGACGACGATATCTAGCGCTGGTCACCCCGAACGGATTATCGGCTATCCGGGAATTATTTCGGCGTTCCCAGAAAATCCTTCTTGGCGAGATCGACGCCGCAATGGCGCAGGATGTCGTAGGCCGTCGTAACGTGGAAGAAGAACTGCGGGACGCTGAACGTCAGCAGCAGCGAATGGCCGGTGAACTCCCGTGTCGCGCCGTTTTTGAAGGTGAAGACCACTTTCCTGTCGCCGGCTTCGTCGATCGCCGCCGGCTGCAGCCCTCGCATGAAGACGACCACGGTCGCGATGCGCGCCTTCAATTCGGCAATGTCTGGCTGGGTATCCGGAAATACCGGCGGCTCCACGCTGGCCAGCAGCGCACAGGCAAGAACCGCATGGCGGTTGGCTTCCCCCACCTGACGCGTGAGATTGTACATCGTAGGGGCGAGCCGCGCATCGAGCAGAATCGCGGGATCGATCTTTTTCGCCTCGGCGTAAGCGGCAGCGTGGTCAAGCAGATCGGACAGGTTGCCAAGAAACTGCGTAAAGACATCAACTGACAACTGGTGCAGTGAAATGCTCACCTTGCGATCCTCTTCCCGCCGCGAAGCCCGTGGGGATTGGAATAGCAGTCAACCCCCACCTTTCGCAACGAGGCATGGCCTTGCGGCCGACGGTGCGGTTTTGAAACCGGGCATTGCCGCGATATGATGCGGAAACGCACGCTGTGGCCCGCGGATTCCTCCGATGCCGCCTAGTGTATCCGGAGCATTCGCGATGGTTCGAATTCTGTCCTGTCTTACCGCTGCCTTGCTGTTGCTGGCGGCCTCGGCACAGGCCCAGCAAGCCTCCCGCCTCGACGACATCATCAAGCGGGGCAGCCTGCGCGTGGGTCTGACCGGCGACTATTTGCCGTTCAGTTCGCTGGACAAGGAAACCTCGAAGTTCCGCGGGTTCGACGTCGATATGGCGGAGGCGCTCGGCAAGGCGCTGGGTGTCAGGATCGAATATGTCCACACCGCCTGGCCGCAAATGACCAAGGATTTCGAAGCCGACAACTTCGATATCGCGATGGGCGGCGTCTCGATCACGCTCGACCGGCAGAAGAAGGGCCTGTTCTCCACGCCTATCATGCGCGAGGGCAAGACGCCGATCGCGCGCTGCGCCGACAAGACCAAATACGAGACCATCGCCGAGATCGACAAGCCCGGCACGCGCGTTATCGTCAATCCCGGCGGCACCAACGAACGCTTTGCCAGGGCCAACGTCAGGAACGCCGAAATCAAAGTCTGGAATGACAACGTCACGATCTTCGACGAGATCGCCAAGGGCGACGCGGACCTCATGATGACCGACGCGTCGGAGACCCGGTATCAGCAGAAGCTTCACCCCGGCGTGCTCTGCGCGCTGCATCCGGACAAGCCGTTCGATTTCGCCGAAAAGGCCTATTGGATGCAGCGCGACCCCGCGCTGAACGCCTTCGTCGACCAGTGGCTGCACATCGCCATGGAAGATGGCAGTTTCAGCAAGATCTACGCCGCCTGGTTTGAATAAATCGACTTTTCTCCAGCAATTGACCGCATTTGCGGCCCTCCATTAGACTGGGCTGCGAAGCCGTTGAACCAAAATCGCTAATCGACGACTCATATTCTGAAAGTGATGTAGGTCACGTTGCGTCGGATTGCCAAAGCGTAAGGTCGGATAGGGATTCCACCTGCTCAGGAGGTCATGATGAAGAAGCTGCTTGCTATCGCCGCGTTTCTGCTGGCGAGCACCGCTGCGCAGGCTCAGTACAGCTTCGAATATGGCGGGCGCACGATTCGCATCGATCCGGATCGCGGTACGGTTTCGATTCCGGGCGTCTACGACAACACTGGACGGCGAACCAAGCGCTCGCATAGCGATCAGGACGGCGATCGCCCGCGCAAGCAGACCCCGCAGCAGGCCAAGGTCGATCCGCAGGCGCCCGCCGCGGACCCGGCCGCGACCGAACAGGCGCCTGCGCCAACGAACACGCAAGGCCCGGCCTCAACGGCCACGGCGACCGTCACACCTGCAGATACCTCCACGACGACCGCTCCCCAGGCCATGCAACC
This sequence comes from Bradyrhizobium erythrophlei, assembly GCF_900129505.1. Classification (NCBI taxonomy): domain Bacteria; kingdom Pseudomonadati; phylum Pseudomonadota; class Alphaproteobacteria; order Hyphomicrobiales; family Nitrobacteraceae; genus Bradyrhizobium; species Bradyrhizobium erythrophlei. The sequence continues at coordinate 6,769,388 of NZ_LT670818.1, forward strand.
TGCGGCCAGTGCACCCGCGCCCCAGGTTCAGCAGGACGCCGCTCCCGCCGCCAGACCGGCAGCCCCCGAGATGGTCGCCACGACCGCGCCGGCACCAACGCCGCCGGCATCAGCGGTTCAAGCGGCCAATTCGCCGCTCGGCGTGTGGCTGACCGAAGAAAAGGAAGGCAGGGTCAGGATCGAGCAATGCGGCGCCAACCTCTGCGGCTATTCCGTCGATTCCAATTCGAACCAGAACGGCGAGCAGGTCCTGATCAACATGAAGCCCGGCAAGGACTCCAAATGGAGTGGCCGAATTCTCGATCCCAATTCCGGCAGCACGTATGATTCGACGATCGCGCTGAAGGGGCCTGATACGCTTCGCGTTCAGGGCTGCGCCTTCGGCGGCATGTTCTGCGGCGGCCAGACCTGGAGCCGCGTGAACTGAGACTTCAGTTCTGATGGGATTGGAACCGAAGCTCTCTCTATCTCATGCTTGACGTGTTTTCTTTGGGCGAACCGGTGTATCCACCTCGCATCGAGTGCGGGGCAGGCTTTCACACGAGAAACGCCGTGGCCGAGGCAAGCGGCGCTACTACCCAACCTTCGCCGAATATTCCGCGTCGGTAACGGGCTCCATCCAGTCTGCGTAATTTCCGTCCAGCGATTCCTGCATCGCGATGTGGACCATGCCGGTGGTCGGCGCCCCGCCATGCCAGTGCTTTTCCCCCGGCGGAATCCAGACGACGTCGCCGGGCCGGATTTCGCGCACCGGTTCGCCGTGGGTCTGAACCCGGCCGACGCCCAAGATGACGTACAGCGTCTGGCCGAGCGGGTGCGAATGCCAATTCGTCCGCGCTCCCGGTTCGAACGCCACCCGGTTCGCGACCAGGCGCGCCGGCGCCGTGGCCGCGACGATCGGATCCTGCAGGACTGTGCCGGTGAAATATTCCTTAGGCGCCCGGCGGGTCGGCCGCGAGCCTGCGAGATGGATATCCATGGAGTTCCTCCTGCTGTGACGGACGCTGTTTCGCTTACGTCCTGATTATTTTTTCGACGCCGCGTAGCGCGCCTTGGTCTCGGCATTCATGGGATAGAGACCCGGCAGCACCGCGCCGGCCTTCACCTCGTCGACGATCCAGGCCTCCATGCGCTCCTGTTCGGCGCCTTCGGCCAGAACCAGATCGAGGAACGCCTGCGGGATCACCACGGCGCCATCCTGATCGGCGACGATGACGTCGTTCGGGAAGATCGCGACGCCGCCGCAGCCGATCGGTTCGCCCCAGCCGACGAAGGTCAGTCCGGCGACCGACGGCGGCGCCGCATAACCGTCGCACCACACCGGCAGCCCGGTGCCGAGCACGCCTTCGAGATCGCGCACCACGCCATCGGTTACCAAAGCGGCCACCCCGCGCTTGACCATGCGCGCGCACAGAATGTCGCCGAAGATGCCGGCGTCGGTGATGCCCATGGCGTCGACCACGGCGATGCAGCCCTCCGGCATGGCCTCGATCGCGGTCCTCGTCGAAATCGGCGACGACCAGGATTCCGGCGTCGCCAGATCCTCGCGCGCCGGCACGAAGCGCAGCGTGAAGGCCTGCCCGACCAGCCGCTTCTGTCCCGGCCGCAGCGGCCGCGCGCCCCGCATCCAGACGTTTCGCAGGCCCTTTTTGAGCAGGACCGTGGTGATGGTGGCGGTAGTTACACCGGACAACGTCTTGATCGCTTCTGGGGTCAGGGACATCGAAAACAGAACTCCGCTTAAGGGGAATGGTCGGGCCGGCGCATCTTGCGGGGCGCGGGCATCGCGTCAAGAGGCGTTGCCGGGCCTGGCCCGACGGGCTGCATTGCAATTGCGCATCAGCCCAATTTATCGCCGGCATGTCGATTAATTTATTGAACTTGCAGGCCCATTTGGTTCAGACGAATTCCACTTCGAAGCAAAACCGGCTAGTGTGGCAAGCCATGGCCGCGACGCTCTCCCCGCCCCGTATTCTGCCAAGTGGCGACAGCGCCATCACGGTCGAATTCAGCCGCAACATCGACGATGCCGCCAACCAGCGGGTATTGGCGCTCGACCGTACGCTGGCGAATGAGCCGGTCGCGGGTGTCACAGAGACGGTGCCGACCTATCGGTCGCTGCTGGTGCATTACGATCCCGGAGCGATCGATTTCGATACGCTCGGCGAGCAGCTTGTCGCGCTCGCGCAGCGGCCGGTTCCGCCGGCGACCAAGACGCGGCGCTGGCGCATCCCTGTCGTCTATGGCGGCGAGCACGGCATCGATCTGGAGGATGTCGCCAAGGCGCTTCGGACCACCCCGGACGATATCGTGGCGCGGCACGTCGCCGGCGACTACCGCGTCGCCATGATCGGCTTCACGCCCGGCTGGTCCTATCTCAGCGGGCTCGAGAAGTTCCTGCATATGCCACGCCGGCAAAATCCGCGGCTGTTGACCCCAGCCGGCACGATCTCGATCGGCGGCGTGCAGACCGGCGTGCAATGCCTGGCCGGTCCCAGCGGCTGGCATCTCCTGGGACGGACCGCGGTGAGGACCTATTTGCTGCATCGCGATCCGATCTTCCTGCTGGAGCCCGGCGACCGCGTGAAATTCTCTCCCGTGGACGTCAAGACATTTGCCGAACAAGACCGCGCCGCGGCGGGCGGCGAGATCGTCGCCGAGTTGATGGCGTCATGAGCAGACTTGTTGTTTCAACCATCGGACCGGCGAGTTCGGTGCAGGACGGCGGCCGCCACGGCGCCCAGCGCTACGGCCTGACGCCGAGCGGCGCGATGGACCCGCTCGCGCTCGTTGCCGCCAATACGCTGGCCGGAAACGCGGCCTTCGCCGCCGCGATCGAAATTGGTCCCTTCGGCGCCGCCTTTACGGCCCGCGAAGGCGCGGTGCGGGTTGCGCTCTCGGGAGCGCCGCGCGGCGCCGACATCGCGGGCCGCACGGTCGCCTCGGATACATCCATGACGCTTTCGGACGGCGAAACCCTGACGCTGGGTTTTGCCCGCGGCGGTGCGTTCAGCTATCTCGCGATCGAAGGCGGCATCGCGGGCGAGGCGATGTTCGGCAGCCTCGCGGTGAATGCCCGCGCCGGCCTCGGCAGCCCCTACCCGCGTCCGCTTCAGGCCGGCGACGAATTGCAGACGCAGGCTGCCAGAGGAGCCACTGAGCGGCGGATTGAGCTTCCCACCGTCGCGGACGGTCCGATCCGCGTGGTGTGGGGTCCGCAGGACGATGAATTCGGCGAGGAAGCCAGGGCCCTCTTTCTGGACAGCGAATGGAAGATCTCGGCGACCAGCGATCGCATGGGTTATCGCCTGGAAGGTCCGGCGATCAAACATCTGCACGGCCACAACATCGTCTCCGACGGCACGGTGAACGGCAGTATCCAGGTGCCCGGCAACGGTGCGCCGATCGTGCTGATGCCGGACCGCGGCACCAGCGGTGGCTATCCCAAGATCGCGACCTTGATCACGGCCGATCTCGGGCGGTTCGCGCAGACTCCAGCCGGCAAAGGCTTTCGGTTCAAGGCCGTGAGCATGGCGGAGGCGCAAGGCGAGGCGCGGAAGTTTGCGAAACTGCTGCGCACCCTGCCCGACCGGCTCCGCGCCATCGATAATTTCGATCTCAACATCGAGGCCCTCAGAGATGCTAACGTCGCGGGCAGCGCCGTCAGCGCGGTCGACGCCCGAACCTGGCAGGCGCCTTCCGCGGACGCGCTGGCGCAAGAATAACTGACAAGAATAACTGAAGCGACTAACGGAAGATCCACTCGCGCAAGGGGACAGACATGACCACCATCGATCTCAATTGCGATCTCGGCGAAAGTTTCGGGCCATGGGAAATGGGCAATGACGCCGCCATGATCGAACTCGCCACCTCCGTCAACATCGCCTGCGGCTATCATGCCGGCGATGCCGACATCATGCGCAAGACCGTGGAGCTTGCGAAGGCGCGCGGCGTCTCGATCGGCGCCCACCCCGGCTACCGCGATTTGCACGGGTTCGGCCGCCGGCCTTTTCCAGGCATGAAGCCATCCGAAATCGAGAACCTCGTCGCCTACCAGATCGGTGCGCTGCAGGCGATCGCGATTGCGGCCGGCCACAAGGTCACCCACGTCAAGGCGCACGGCGCGCTGTCGAACGTCGCCTGCGAGGACGACATGACCGCGAAGGCCATCGCCTCCGCCATCAAGGCAGTCGATCCCAATCTGGTGTTCGTCGTGCTCGCCAATTCGAAGCTGGTGCAGGCCGGCGAAGCCGCCAACTTGCCGATGGTGCACGAAGTGTTCGCCGACCGCGCTTACGAAGACGACGGTTCGCTGGTGTCGCGCCGCAAGCCCGGCGCGGTGCTGCACGACGCAAACAAGATCGCCGACCGTGTGGTGCGGATGGTGCAAGACGGCGCTGTCGTTTCAGTCACAGGAAAAGTGATAAAGATGCGCACCGACACCGTGTGCATTCATGGCGACACGCCGGGCGCGGTCGATATCGCCCGCGACCTTCGGCGGGCATTGAAGAATGCCGGCATTGACGTGGCACCGTTCAAGAAAGCGAATTAGCCGATCTACGTCAGAACGGGTGAATCGACAGGGAGCCAAACACCACGGCCGCGATGAGCGCGAACGCGCCGTACAGCGCAGCCGCATGGAACCCGTTTCCGGTTCGCTTGGACAGGGAACGCGCATAAAGATGCAAGCGGGCTTCCGCCGATAGTCCGCGCATGGCTGTTCTCCAACGTCCCATCAGCGATATTGGAATACGCTTCGGGGCCGGGCGCAAGACAACCCTGCAAATAGCGATATGAAAGCTTCGTGAGAGGCCAACCGGACTCAAAAATTCCCCAGAATGGATTCACGCAAGAATATTATTCGGCCCGATTTGATCCAACTGGAACCCGATCAATAGACATCCAGCTGGAACCGGCCCTTCTTCTTGAGTTCCCCGACAAACAGCACCGCCTCGTCGGTGGTCCGCGCGCCGAATTGCGCGACAATATCGACCAGCGCGCGCTCGACATCCTTCGCCATCCGCTTGGCGTCGCCGCAGACATAGATGTTGGCGCCTTCGGCCAGCCAGTTCCACAATTCGCGGCCGACCTCGCGCATGCGATCCTGCACGTAGAATTTCTTGTCGCCGTCGCGCGACCATGCCAGCGACAACCGTGTCAGCAGACCTGACGTCTTCAGCGCATTCAGTTCGTCTGAGTAGAAAAAGTCACATTCGCTGCGCTGATGGCCGAAGAACAGCCAGTTCTTGCCGGGCGCGCCGGTCGCCTTGCGGTCGAGCAGAAAGGCGCGGAACGGCGCGATGCCGGTACCGGGTCCGATCATGATGATCGGCACCTTCGCATCCTGCGGCAACGCGAAGCCGTGTGCCTTCTGCACATAGACCTTGAGCTGATCGCCAGGCTTGATGCGCTCGGCCAGGAAGGTCGAGGCCAGCCCCAGCCGTTTGCGCTTACCCACCACGTAGCGCACGCAATCGACGGTCAGCGACAATTTACCGGGCGTGGCATTGTGCGACGACGAGATCGAATAGAGCCGCGGCTGCAGCGGCTCCAGCGCTTCGACAAAAGCTTCGGGATGCGGGCGCACGCCGGAAAATTTCTGCAACGCGGCCATCACGTCCAGCGTCGCGGCATCGCCGTCGGGATCCTCGCCCTGCGCCAGCGCGCGCGCCTTCTCACGCTGCGCGCCACCGGTGATGAAGGAGATGAGTTCGAACAATGAATCCGGCGCGGGCGCCAGCGACACGTCTGATGTCAACGCTTCGCGCAGCGTCTTGCCTCTTACTTCGGTCAAATGCGACGCGCCGAGCAGCGCGATGATCTGATCGACATGGCCGAGATTGTTTTGCGCAAAAATGCCGAAGGAGTCGCCGACGACATAGTCGAGGCCACAGCCCGAGAGATCGAAATCGATGTGCCAGGTTTCCTTTTCCGATCCGGGCCTATTCAGGAGGCGGCGCGACAGGAACGTCGCCGCGACCGGATTGTCGCGCGATCGCCCGGGCTCCGCGGTGACTACCGGCGAGGCGGCGGCGGGCGCGAGCGCCGGGCTGGACGACGCGACCGGCGTCTTCTCCAGCTCCTCGTGCAGCGTCTTCAGCATCCGCGCGGTTTCCTTGCCGCCGGGAACGCAGAGATTGAGCCGCGCTTCTGCCTTGCTGGCGATCGCCTCGGAATAATCGTGGCAATTGTAGCCGCACTGGCCGCAATCCTGCTGCGCCATCGCCGCCATCATCCGCCTTCGCATGGGGCGGCCTTCCGCGAGCTTCATGCGCTCGGCGATCGGCATGGTCTGGTCGTGCCAGGGCGCTTCGCCGTCATCGCCATCGCTGCCCGAGCCTTGCAGCAAATTGGCGCCCTGCTCCGCCGACAAGGCCACGGGACCGTCGGTCGACAAAAGGCCGGCAAAGAACCCGTTGAGCCAGGAGCGCTGCGCTTCCGAAAACGGCGCGCTTGGAGGAATGATTTCGATCCTGGGCGGAGGCGTCATCTGGTTCATGTGGAAGCCTCTGCTTCTGCGAGTTGGCGCAAAGTTTCGCCGTCGTGGCGGCGCGCGAAGGTGAGAAAGGTTTCGTCCGGGGAAGCGCGATGTGCGAGATAAGCCTTCAACAGCTTCTCCACCGTCTTCGGCGCGTCCTCGGCCCTGAGGTCGTGATAGACCTCCTGCCCAACATCGGCATTCGGACCGAAGCCGCCGCCGGCGAACAGATGGTAGCCCTCGACGGTATCGTCCTCTTCGCCGACCGGGACCTTGGCGCCGATCAGGCCGATATCGCTGATGTAGTGCTGCGCGCAGGAATGGTGGCAGCCGGTGAGATGGATGTTGAGCGGCGTATTGATCTCGACGCGCGGCTCGCACCAGTCGCCGATCGCGGCGGCATGGCGCTTGGTGTCGGACGCTGCGAACTTGCAGCCAGCGTTCCCCGTGCAGGCAATCAGCCCGGCGCGGATTTGCGATGCGTTGGTTGAAAGCCCGATGGCTTCAATGGCCGCAACCGCCAATCCAACATTTTCATCGCGCACGCCCGGAATCAGGAGGTTCTGCCACACGGTCAATCGGATATCGCCGTCACCGAGATCGTGCGCGATCTTCGCCAGTCCATGCATTTGCTCACACGTCACCTTGCCGAGCGGCAGCGCGACGCCGATCCAGTTCAGGCCTTCCTGCTTCTGCTGGTGCACGCCGATATGCGCCATGCGGTCGAAGGCCGGGCGCGGCGCGAGCGCTTCGCCGGGCACGCGGGTCAGGGCCTGGCCGAGTTTTTCCTCGACGAGGGTGAGGAATTTTTCCATGCCCATGCCGTCGATGACGTATTTCAGCCGCGCCTTGAGCCGGTTGGTACGGTCGCCGAGATCAATGAACACACGCACGATGGCATCCGCGACCTTGGTCGCGTCCGCCGGCCGGACGATGATGCCGGTTTCCCTGGCAAAATCTTTGTGGCCAGTAATGCCGCCGATCCCCAGCCGGAACCAGATGCCGGGCTCGACGCCGAAGCCGTCATTCACCTCGATCGCGGCAAAGGCGATGTCGTTGGTATCCTCGAGCACGGCGATCTTGCCGGCGCCGTCGAAGGCGACGTTGAACTTGCGCGGCAGTCCCGTCAGCGAGCGGTCGTTGAGAATGTGATAGTGCCATTCGCGGGCGTATTCGCGGGTGTCGAGCAGTTCCTGCGGATCGATCCCGGCGGTCGGCGTGCCCGTGACATTGCGGATGTTGTCGGCGCCGGAGCCGCGCGAGCACAGGCCGAGATCCTGGATGCCCTCGATCAGAGCCACCGCATGCTTCGGCGGAATTTCGCGCACCTGCAGGTTGGCGCGGGTGGTGACGTGGCTAAACGGTCCGCACAGCCGCTCGGCGAGATCGGCCATGCCCGACAACTGCCAGTGCTTGAGGATACCGTTCGGGATCCTTAAGCGGCACATATAGGAATCCTGCGCCGGCGCGACATAGAACAGGCCGTAATAGCGCCAGCGGAAATTGTCCGCCGGTGACGGCGGCGCGTTGTCATGCGCCTGCTCTTTCAGCCGCGAATAGGCGTCGAACGGATGCTCGTCGCGTTTGAATTTTTCCTGGTCGGCGAGTTTCTTGCCGGAAGCCAAGACCTTGTCCTGCGCCTTGATATGCGCGGCCTCAGGTCCGCTCGGCTCGGCATTGCCTTTGCCGGCGCTGGCGCCGCCGAGGCCCCGCCCGACCTTGCTGATCTGCAAGCCCGTGGCGAACCCTTCGAGGTAGCGCTTTTGCTCGTCGCTAAAGTCGACTGAGAGTGGTTCGATTTTCATGTTGGGCGACGAAGCTCCTGCGGCCACGATCGGTGGCTTCAACGGGAAAGGGAAAGTGACCGCGTGGAAATCGATTCGGCGCCAAACGCCGGCTCAATTTTCCAAGGCGCGGTCCGACCAGCCTCGTTGCTGCGGAAATCCATCTCGGACATAAGCCAGCGGGCATCTGCGACGGCTGGCTGCACCGCAACATTCAAGTTGCGTGCCACACACCCGTCTAGGACATATCTTGATAATTCAAAGAGTTACGGCGGGATGCAGGAACCCCGACCGGGATCGGTGCTGCTGATTTCGAGCAGGTAGCCTAAAAAATAGCCCATCGGGATTCCTGCCCGGAAATGCCCCAACCGCCTCAGGACAGCCGGCGTCCGATGGCGAACGCCGCCAGATGGCCGCCAATGTCGTTGGCATCGAACGGCGGGCCGGCGAAGGCACCGATCGTCTCGGGCACGTCAGCACCCTTCCCGTCGCGTCCAAGTGCCGCATCGTAGAGGTCAGGCCTGAACACCGCCTCGGCGGTCGCAAGCGCCTCGGGGCTGAAGGGGGTCTGTCCCCAGCGCACCATCTGCGCATAGAGCCAGGCGGCCTGCACGGGATCGGGGCGCGCCGCGTTTTCCCGTGCCACCAGCAGATAGCGGCTGCTTTCGCGCATGACTCCGTCGGGCGAAATCTTGAGCCGGCCGTCGAGGGTCCGCTGGATCACGTCTGGATCGACCCCGATCCGCTCCGGTGCGCCGAGGATGCGCGCCGCCTCGGCGCGGTTCTCGGGCTGCTCGATGAATTCGGCGGCGCGGAATGCGGCCCGGATCAGGGCGGCGACGAGTTGCGGGTTCTTCTCCGACCAGTTCTGCCTGACCGCGAGCACCTTCTCCGCCGCGCGCACCAGGATGTCCGAGACGAAATGCAGGATGCGGCCGATGCCGAGATCGACCGCGACCGAATTCCAGGGGGCGCCGACGCAAAACGCATCGACGTGACCATTGGCAAGGCTGTCCACCATATAAGGCGGCGGCAGCACCACAAGACGCACGTCCTCATCGGGATCGACGCCGCCGGCCGCCATCCAGAATCGCAGCTGGTAATTGTGGGTGGAGAACGGAAAGGTCATGCCGAAGGTCAGCGGTTCCGCGCCGCTTCTGCGACGCGTGGCGACCACCCGCGACAGCGCCAGCGCGGTCGCCATCGGATCAAAGCGGTCCCCATCGAGCTCCGCCATGATCGCGGCATGCAGCGCCGGCGATACCGTAATGGCGTTGCCGTTGAGGCCGAGATTAAAGGGCGCGGCGATCGGTACCTTGACATGTCCGAGCCCGAGGCTGGAGGCGATCGCGACCGGCGCCAAAAGATGGGCAGCGTCGAACAGGCCGATGTTGAGCTTGTCGCGGACGTTCGACCATGACACTTCCCGCACCAGGGTGACGTCGAGCCCCTCTGCCGCGGCAAATCCCTTGTCGACGGCGACGATCAGCGCTGCGGCGTCGACCAGCGGAATGAATCCTATGCGAAGCGGATGGGTCATTTCAGCAACTCCGACGCGGTCAGGATCGACTGGGCGATCTCGCCGATCTTCTTTTTCTCGCGCATGGCGGTCGACCGCAGCAGCACATAGGCCTCGTCTTCGGTGAGGCCCTTCAGCTTCATCAGGATTCCCTTGGCGCGGTCGATCACCTTGCGGTCCTCCAGCGCGGACTTGGCCCGATCGAGTTCGCCCTGCAGTTTCGCGAAGGCGTTGAAACGGGAGATGCAGAGGTCGAGGATCGGCTTGATCCGCTCCTTTTTCAGCCCGTCGACGATGTAGGCGGAGACGCCGGCGTCGACGGAAGCCTGAATCGACGCCGCGTCGCTCTGGTCGACGAACATCGCGATCGGCCGCCGAACCGCGCGGCTGACCTGGAACATCTGTTCCAGCACGTCGCGGCTGGGGTTTTCCAGGTCGATCAGGATGACGTCGGGGTCGAGCGCGTAGATGCGAGCCAAAAGACTTTGCATTTCGCTGATATGGACCACGCCGGTAAAACCTGCTTCCCGCAGCCCCTCCTCGAGGATCGCTGCGCGGATCGGGCTTTCGTCCACAATGACGATCTTAGGTGAAGACTCGGCGCCCATCGATGACTCGCGTTCCGGCGACTTATCAATAGCACGCCGCAAGCCGGCTCAAAGCCTTGTAATTATGAGCAATTGGGACTAGCTCCTGCCCTTCAACGGACAGATCAGACATGCCACAGGCCGCCGCGCCCAAAGTCAGCTTTGTTTCACTGGGATGCCCCAAGGCGCTGGTGGATTCCGAGCGCATCATCACGCGGCTGCGCGCCGAGGGCTACGAGCTGGCGCGCAAGCATGACGGCGCCGACCTCGTCATCGTCAATACCTGCGGCTTCCTCGACAGCGCCAAACAGGAATCGCTCGGCGCCATCGGCGAGGCCATGGCCGAGAACGGCAAGGTCATCGTCACCGGCTGCATGGGCGCGGAACCCGAGCAGATCGAGGCCGCCTATCCGGGCGTGCTCTCGATCACGGGACCGCAGCAATATGAGAGCGTGCTCGATGCCGTGCACCGCGCGCTGCCGCCGGTGCACAATCCGCATCTCGATCTGGTGCCACCGCAGGGCATCAAGCTGACGCCGCGGCACTACGCCTATTTGAAGATTTCCGAGGGCTGCAACAACCGCTGCAGCTTCTGCATCATCCCGAAGCTGCGCGGCGATCTGGTGTCGCGGCCCGCGGGCGACGTGCTGCGCGAGGCGGAGAAACTGGTAGCCGCCGGGGTCAAGGAGTTGCTGGTGATCTCGCAGGACACCTCCGCCTATGGCGTCGATATCAAATATGCCGAGAGCCCATGGAAGGACCGCGCGGTGCGCGCCAAATTCTTCGACCTCGCCAAAGAGCTCGGCGAATTCGGCGCCTGGGTGCGGCTGCAATATGTCTACCCCTACCCGCATGTCGACGAGGTCATCGGCCTGATGACGGAAGGCAAAATCCTGCCTTACCTCGATATTCCCTTCCAGCATGCGAGCCCCGAGATCCTTAAGGCCATGAAGCGCCCGGCGGCGCAGGACAAGACGCTGGGGCGGATCAAAAAGTGGCGCGAGCAATGTCCTGACCTCACCCTGCGCTCCACCTTCATCGTCGGTTTTCCCGGCGAGACCGATTCCGACTTTGCCTATCTGCTCGACTGGCTCGATCAGGCCGACATCGACCGCGTCGGCTGCTTCAAATACGAGCCGGTGGCGGGCGCCTCGTCGAACGCGCTTCCCAATGCCGTGCCCGACGAGATCAAGCAGGAACGCTGGAACGCGCTGATGGCGCGGCAGCAGAAGATTTCCGCCCGTCGCCTGAAGCGCAAGGTCGGCACGCGGCAGCAGATCGTCATCGACGAAGTCGGCCCGACCGTTGCGAAAGGCCGCTCGAAATCGGACGCGCCAGAGATCGACGGCGCGGTCTATCTTTCGAGCCGGCGTCCCCTGAAAGTCGGCGAGATCGTCACCGCCAGGATCGAACGATCGGATGAGTACGACCTGCACGGCAGCGTCGCCGGCTTCTAGGCGCGCTTGACAGACCACACCCTTCGGCTGTATGGGCCTGTTCCATGATCTTCACCCGGACCCAACTCCGCGCCGCCTGCCGTCGTCACGCCCGTGACGATGATCGTGCGCGCCATGTCCGACGACAACGCTGAACACCTGAGATCAGCACCGTTTTCGAGAAGGCCGCCCCCCAAAGTGCGGCCTTCTTCCGTTTTGGCCTGCCTTTCCATTTCAACCCCAGGAGTTTGCCATGAACATCGCCACCCATCCGTTTGACGCATTGATGAATATCACTGCGCGGCCGCCGGTCGTCTTCGTCCGCGGCGAAGGCGCGTTTCTGTGGGACGACCATGGCAAGCGCTATCTCGATTTCATGCTGGGCTGGGCAGTCAATTGCCTCGGCCACTCCCCGGCTATCGTCGCGGAAGCGCTGGCTGCGCAGGCCAAACAGCTGCTGACGCCGAGCCCGGCTTTTTACAACGAGCCTAGCCTGAAACTGGCAAAACTGCTCACCGATCAAAGCTCTTTCGACCAGGTCTTCTTCGCTAACTCAGGCGCCGAAGCCAATGAAGGCGCGATAAAACTCGCCCGCAAATACGGCGCGCTGCACAAGGGCGGCGCGTACGAGATCATCACCTTCGAGGGCGGGTTTCACGGCCGGACGCTGGCGACGATGTCGGCCTCGAGCAAGAAGGCGTTCGAGCCGTTGTTCGAACCCAAGGTATCGGGCTTTCCGAAGGCCCAACTGAACGATCTCGCCTCGGTACAGCGCCTGATCACGGACAAGACCGTCGCCGTGATGCTGGAACCGATCCAGGGCGAATCAGGCGTCTGGCCGGCGACGGATCAATTCCTGCGCGATCTGCGGGAACTGACCAAGGCGCATGGCCTGCTGCTGATCGTCGACGAGATCCAGACCGGCATGGGCCGCACCGGAAAGCTGTTCCATTATGAACATGCCGATATCGAGCCCGACATCATGACGCTCGGCAAAGGCATCGGCGGCGGCGTTCCGCTGGCCGCACTGCTGGCGACGCGGGCGGCCGCCTGCTTCGAACATGGCGACCAGGGCGGGACGTTCAACGGCAACCCGCTGATGTGCGCGGCGGGGCTCGCCGTCCTGCGGCACGTCGCCGAACCCGCTTTCCTGAAATCGGTCACTGACACCAGCCTCTATCTGGAAAGCGAACTGCAGCGAATTTCCGCGCGCCACGGCCTCGGCGAGGTCCGCGGCCGTGGGCTGTTGCTCGCGCTCGACCTGAAGATTCCGATCGCCGCGTCGGTCGTCGCACAAGCCTTTGAGGACGGCGTTCTGCTCAACGCGCCGCGGCCGGATGCGCTGCGCTTCATGCCGGCGCTCAACGTCACGCGCGCGGAAATCGCGCTGATGACCGATTGCCTGGACGCGATCCTCGCCAGGATCGGCGCTGCGAGGCTGGTCGCATAGGTATTTCGCTCGTCATTGCGAGGAGCGAAGCGACGAAGCAATCCATCTGTCGCAGCATGGATTGCTTCGCTGCGCTCGCAATGACGAGGCCATAAATCGCACTGGTTGAAGCACTACGGCTTCAGGATCGACGCACCCGTCGTGGCCCGGCTTTCCAGGTCGATATGCGCCTTGGCGGCATCCTTGAGCGCGTAGGCGTGGTTGATCGGCACGTGCAGCTTGCCGTTGATGACGGCGGCGAACAGGGTGTCGGCGCCTTCCAGCAGTTCCGAGCGCTTGCCGATGTAGTCGTTGAGCTTCGGCCGCGTTGCAAACACCGAGCCGTGATTGTTGAGTTCGGCGATCGAGAACGGCGGCACCGGGCCCGACGCGTTGCCGAAGCTCACGAACAGCCCGCGCGGCCTCAGGCAGGAGAGCGAGCCCGGAAACGTGGTCTTGCCGACGCCGTCATAGACGACGTCGCAGAGTTCGTTGCGGCTGATCTGCTTGACGCGCGCCACGAAATCCTCGTCGTTGTAGAGGATGACGTGATCGCAGCCATTGGCGAGCGCAAGGTCCGCCTTCGCCTTGGAGCCGACGGTGCCGATGACATGCGCGCCGAGCGCCCTCGCCCACTGGCAGGCCAATAGGCCGATGCCGCCGGCGGCGGCGTGGATCAGCACGCGATGGTGCGGTTCGACCTTGAAGGTCTTGTGCAGCAGGTACCACACCGTCAGCCCCTTCAGCATCAACACCGCGCCCTGCTCATAGGTGATGTGGTCGGGCAGCTTGACCAGCTTTTCCGCCGGGATGTTGCGCTCGCTGGCATAGCCGCCGAGGTTGAAATAATAGGCGACGCGGTCGCCGGGATGAAAATTGGTCACGCCGGGCCCGACCGACAGCACCTCGCCCGCCGCCTCATTGCCGACGACGAATGGCAGTCCGGGCGCCTTGTAGAGGCCGGTGCGGAAGTAGACGTCGATGAAGTTCAATCCGACGGCGTGCTGGCGGATACGAACCTCGCCCTGTCCCGGCGCGGGCACGTCCACGGCCTCGTAAACCAGGGCTTCGGGACCCCCTACCTTGTGCACCCGCACAGCCTTGGTCATCTCAGGTTCTCCCTCGGCGTTTCCTCAGGGATCAACGGAAAGCCATCGACGCTGCGTTGTCAACTCAATGGTCGTATGGAGGTCCCGCCGGCTAGTTAATCGCCTTCTTGCGGTTGCGCCTGGCCAATACATTGAAGAACTCGACCGCCGCCGAGAACGCGATGGCGAAGTAGATGTAGCTCCGCGGAATATGAAACTTGAATCCGTCGGCGACCAACGCCACTCCGATCAGCACCAGGAACGCCAGTGCCAGCATTTTCGTGGTCGGATGCTCGGCCACGAATCGCGCGACCGGGCCGGACGAGACATACATGATGATGCAGGCAATGACGACGGCGGCGATCATGATTTCGAGGTCCTGCGCCATGCCGATTGCGGTGATGATGGAATCCAGCGAGAACACGATGTCGATGATGATGATCTGGACGATCACCCAGAAGAACGCTCCGCCCCCCGTGGCGCCGGCATTCTCGTCATCCGCCGCTTCGACCTCGGCGTGGATTTCGTGGGTGGCCTTTGCGATCAGGAACAGCCCGCCACCGATCAGGATGATGTCGCGCCAGGAAAAGCCGATGCCCCGCAGCGTGAAGACGTCCCGGGTCAGGCCGATCAGCCACACCAGCAGGCTGAGCACGAGAATACGAAATACCAGCGCCAGCGCCAACCCGATTTGACGCGCACGCTTCGCCTGCTTCGCCGGTATGCGCGAGACGATGACCGACAGGAAGATCACGTTGTCGATGCCGAGAACGATCTCGAGCGCCGTCAGGGTCAACAATGCCGCCCAGGCCTCAGGGCTGGTCCACAATTCGATCATGTGTGAAACGATCTCACCAGGCGGATCGCGGCATCGCTCGCCACGACATAGGCCGCAATCGCGCACAGCGCGATGGTGACGGGCGCGCCGACGTCGAAATCGCTCGCCACGGTGAAGATCATGAGCGCCGCCCAGAGGGCGATCAGCGACAAGGTGAGCCAGCGCAGCCGTCGCACGCGGACCGGATGCACGACGTGGAAGGGAAGAAAAGTCGCGACGATCAACACGACGACCCCGAGGCTGGCGAGCGCCGGCGACGGATGCAGCAGGAACAGGTAGAATGCCGCGACATTCCACAGGCCCGGAAATCCGCGAAAATGGTTGTCGGGGCTCTTCATGCGCCGGTCCGCAAAATACAGCGCCCCGGTGACCGTTATTCCTATGCCGAGCAGCGGCGCCGCCAGCGGCAGCAGCAGCCCGCTCGCGGTGATGGCGTAGGCCGGCACGAAGACGTAGGTGACGAAATCGACCACGAGGTCGAGCACTTCGCCCGACCAGTTCGGCAGCACGCGCACGACATCCAGCCGGCGCGCGATCGGGCCGTCGAGCGCGTCGACGACGAGAGCCACGCCGAGCCAGGCAAACATCGCTGCCCAGTGCTCGCGCACGGCCTCCAGCAGCGCGAGCAAGGCGAGGCCGGCGCCAAAAGCCGTGAGTACATGTACGGAAAACGCGGCCGCACGTGCTCCCGCTGGCGCGGATGGGGAATCCTGCTGGCTAATCCGGTCCATTTGGCCAGCAGGACTATCAGGAATCCTCCTGGTTTGCACATCCGCGGTTGCGGCGATCAGCCGCGTAAATAGTTGGAACCTTGGCGACCGATGCGGGCTTGAAAATGCCGCCGGGAACGTCAATTGTCCCGATATGAACGATGCTCCAGCCATCTTTGACATCGCCGTGGTCGGCGGCGGTCCTGCCGGACTTGGCACCGCAATCGCATTGGCCGAGAGCGGCGCGAAGACGGCCCTGATCGCCCGCCGCGCGCCCTACGCCGACAATCGGACCACGGCGCTGTTGGGTGGCTCGGTCGATTTCCTGCAAACCCTGGATGTCTGGCCGCGCTGCAAGGACAACGCGGCGGCGTTACAGGCGATGCGGCTGGTCGACGATACCGGCCGGCTGATCCGTGCGCCCGAGGTACGGTTTTCGGCCAGCGAAATCGGGCTCGACGAATTCGGCTACAACATCGAAAATCGCCTGCTGATGGCTGCGCTGGAACAGCGCGCGGCCGAGCTTGCGGCGCTGACGCGGTTCGACGACGAGGCTGACACCGTCAGCCCTGGCGACGCCGATGTGGCCATCCGCACGGCGCAGGGAGGCTCCCTCGCCGCGCGGCTGGTGGCCGGCGCCGATGGCCGGCAATCGCTCTGCCGCGAGGCCGCCGGCATCGAGGTCAGGCGACGCGAACTCAATCAGTCGGCGCTGACGTTCAACGTCAGCCATTCGCGGCCGCACCGAAATATCTCGACGGAGTTTCATACCCCGCAGGGACCCTGCGTATTCGTGCCGCTGCCCGGCGACCGCTCCAGTATCGTATGGGTCGCAGCGCCGAAGGAGGCCGAACGGCTGCTCGCGCTTTCCGACGACGAATTGTCCGAGGCTGCTGAGGCCCAATCGCATTCGATCCTCGGCCAGCTGCGGGTCGAACCGGGACGCCATCTGTTTCCGCTGGCGATCGAGCGACCGGGGCAGTTCGCGCGCCATCGCATTGCACTGGTCGGCGAGGCCGCGCATGTGATCCCGCCGATCGGCGCTCAGGGCCTGAACATGGGACTGCGCGACGCCGCCGATCTTGCCGAGCTCGTGCGCGAGGCGATGCTCGCGGGCGAAGACCCCGGTTCGCCGCAGGTCATGAAACGCTACGATTTAGCGCGGCGCGCCGATGTACTGAGCCGCACCTTCGCCATCGATATTGCCAACCGCTCCTTGCTCAGCGATTTCCTGCCCATGCAAAGCCTGCGCGCAGCCGGCCTGCATCTGATGGACTCATTCGGTCCGCTGCGGCGCCTCGCCATGAGAGAGGGCCTGGCGCCGTCCTGGCGGCCGACACGGCGGGTTAGTTAGGGAAATACCAGCCGCCCCGTCTGCAACACCCACATCACGCTGGTGAGGGTGACGACGGAAGCAAAGGTCCCGATCAGCACGGCGACGGAGGCCGGCTCGATCCAGGTGTCGTTCTGCCGCGCGATCACGAATACATTGAGCGCCGGCGGCAGCGACGCCATCAAAACTGCGGTAGCCGCCCAGGGTTGTGCGAACGGCCCCAACAGCAGCATCAGGGCGAATACCACCAGCGGATGGATCAACAACTTGATCGCGATCACGCCGGGCACTTCCCAGGGCACGCGGCCGAACGGGCGTAGCGCCACCGTCACGCCGAGCACGAACAGCGCCGTCGGCGCCGCGGCGTTTTGGAGAAAAAATACCGTGCTATCGACCGCGACCGGCAGATGGAGGTGCAGCGCGGCGGCAAGTGCTCCGAGGCAGGCCGACATGATCAGCGGATTGAGCACGATCTGGCGCAGCACGACTCCGAGCGTGTGCCACAGCGACGGATGCTTGCGGTCGGTGAGCGCGATCAACAGCGGCACGATCGTGAACAGGAAGATGCTGTCGCAGCAGAAGATCAGCGCGGTCGGTGCGGCGGCCTTGGAGCCGAGCACGGCCAGCGCGAGACCCGGGCCCATATAGCCGATATTGCCGTAGGCTCCGGAGAGGCCGGCCAGCGTCGCCTCGCGCAACGGCAGGCGGCCGATCATGCGGCCGGCGAACAGCGCAAGGAAAAACGCGGTGGTGGTGCCGAGCGTTGTCGCGATCAGGAACGGCGGATTGTTGAGCTCCTCAAACGGCGTCTTCGACATGATGCCGAACAGCAGCGCCGGCAGCGAAACATAGAGCAGGAAAGAAATTCATCCAGGCGAGGCCCTGCTCCGGCAGCCCCTTCGCCTTGCCGCAGGCGAAGCCGATGAAGATCAGGCCGAAATACGGCAGTGCCAGATTGAGGATATCGACCATCGAGAGGCGTCTTTTTCATCGTTATTGGTCCCGATCGGCACTTGGGGCAGACCAGCTACGCAAAGGTTAATTCGCCGCTTTGCCTCTAGCATCGGCCACAATCATGGTCTATTCGACGAGGTATGATTAAAGCGCGGACCGCCAAGTTTCAGATCGGGCAGATCGTGCGCCACCGGATCTTTTCGTTCCGGGGCGTGATCTTCGATATCGATCCGGAATTCAACAATACCGAGGAATGGTGGTTGTCGATTCCAGAGGACGTCCGGCCTCACAAGGATCAGCCATTCTATCACCTGCTCGCCGAAAATTCTGAATCGGAATACGTCGCCTACGTCTCCGAGCAGAACCTTTTGCCAGACGATTCCGGCGAGCCGATCCGCCATTCGCAGGTCGCCGAGATTTTCGTCAAGGACAAATCGGGCGGCTATCGCCCGCGCAATCCCTCGCTGAACTAGGCGACACCATTTGATTTATAGTCGTAGCCCGGATGGAGCGGAGCGCAATCCGGGGCCGGCATAACGGGGATTCCCGGATGGCGCTCCGCTCCATCCGGGCTAAAAGTCACTTTCACCCAACAAAAAAAGGCGCCCGATCCGGGCGCCTTTTCATTGATCAGTAGCGCAAGCCGCCGGCGCGTTACTTTGCGGCCCCGGTGGCCGAAGCCGCGCCATTAGCGGGCTGTGTGGCCTCGAGCTTCTTGCGCGCTTCGTCAGCGCGCTTCTGCAACTCTTCCTGCAGCTTCTTCTGGGTTTCCTCGAACACCTTCGGGTCGGTCGGCGGACCGTCATAGGCCTTGGCGAATTCGGCCAGCGGCAGCGGCAGCGTGAGCGGCGCGCCGTTGGAGTTGATCGCCTGCACCACCAGGTTCTGCCCCTTCTTCATGTTGGCGAGCAGTTCCGGGGTTACTTCGTAATCCGACATGCAGCCGTTGGCGAAGCAGATTACGTACGGACTCTGCATCGGGGCGTTGGTGTCGACGATCACGCGGGTACCGTGCACCAGCTGCATGCCGAGCGGCAGGGTGACGCGCAGGATCTTCTTCGGCTCGCCTTCCGGTTCGATGATGACGGCGGCGATCACGGGCTGGCCGGACTCGATGCGGCCATCCTTGCCGGTGAAGCAGACCTGCTTGGCGTTGGCATCCTGGCCCTTCAGGCAGAACTTGGTCCAGGGCGCGTAGATCAGCTGAACTTGCTGATCCTGAGGCTGTCCACCCGCGGCAGGGGCTCCGGCGGCCGGCGGCGGGGCCGCCTGTTGCGCGGCCGGTCCAGGCGCTGCGGGAGCGGCTTTCGGGGCAGCCTTGGGCGCCGCCTTGGCCTTTGGCGCCGCAGCGGGGGCGCCAGGGGCCGGAGCGGGCGTTTGCGCCTGGGCGCCGGGCGCCAGCCAAGTCGCGGTCAGTGCCGTCGCCGCCAACAGGGCCAAAACCCGCCCACGTGGCCGAACCGACGCGGCCAAGATACGGAAATTCATTGCGGAAAACCCTTTCTGAACGGGAGCGCCCGAAACCGCTTGTAGGCACCGACACCTAGCCGCTTGGGGCGGCTGTCTCCTTGCCAAATGAGGCGGATACGTGACAGGCCCTGCGGTCTTGGTCAATTGCACGCCTTCATACAGCGGCAGACGAAAAGATCAATGCCGACAAGCATATTTCATATTGGCACGGGGCGCGGCCGGATGCTGTCGGCTATGGTAAAAGTGAGTGGTGAGCAACGCCGAATCACATCAGCATGTCGTGTTGCGAATTTCATGGCGCAGCACATGGATTCGAGCCGTTGTCGGCACGGCGTTCGGCCTCTCGCTGGCGTTGAATCCCGGCAAGCCATTGGCGAGCGAGAGTTACGCCATCGCCATGCACGGCGGGCCTGCCCTGCCGCCCGATTTCACCCACATGCCCTATGCCGATCCCGATGCGCCGAAAGGCGGCCGGCTGGTACAGGGCATTCTCGGCTCCTTCGACAGCCTCAATCCACTGATCGTCAGGGGCCTCGCCGTCCAGCAAATCAGGGGCTATGTGGTCGAGAGCCTGATGGCGCGCGGCAATGACGAGGCGTTCACGCTCTACGGCCTTTTGGCCAGGAGCGTGGAGACGGATGACGCCAGAAGCTATGTCACCTTCCATCTCGATCCCAGGGCGCGCTTCTCCGACGGGCAGCCGGTGACCGCCGAGGACGTGGTGTTTTCCTGGGCCTTGCTGCGCGATCACGGGCGCCCCAATCACCGCCAGTACTATTCCAAGGTTGTCAAGGCCGAGGCCATCGACCCGCTCGTGGTGCGGTTCGATTTCGGGGCGGCCGGCGACCGCGAACTGCCGCTGATCCTCGGCCTGATGCCGGTATTGCCCAAGCACGCCGTCAATGTCGCGACCTTCGAGGAAACCACCATGACGGCGCCGATCGGCTCCGGCCCCTATCGCGTCAGCGCGGTAAAGCCCGGCGCGAGCGTGACGCTGACGCGCAATCCCGACTATTGGGGCCGCAACCTGCCCATCAACCGCGGCCTGTGGAATTTCGACGAGATCAGGCTTGATTTCTATCGCGAGGCCAACGGTCACTTCGAAGCGTTCAAACGCGGCCTCTACGATTTTCGCGTCGAAACCGAGCCGCTGCGCTGGAATGACGGCTACGATTTTCCGGCCGCCCGCGACGGCGAGGTGATCCGCGACACCATCAGGACCGGAATGCCGCAGCCGTCGGAGTTCCTGGTGTTCAATACCCGCCGTCCGATGTTTGCCGATCTCCGCGTGCGCCAGGCGTTGACGCTGTTGTTCGATTTCGACTGGATCAACCGGAATTACTTCTTCGGGCTCTATGGCCGCTCGGCGAGCTACTTCGCGGGCTCCGAGCTGTCGGCCTATGGCCTGCTCGCGGACGACCGCGAGCGCGAACTGCTAAAACCCTTCGCATCGCATCTCACGCCTGACATTCTCGACGGCAGCTACCGTCTTCCCGTCAGCGACGGCTCGGGCCGCGATCGCACCGCGCTGCGCGGCGCACTGACGCTGCTATCGCAGGCAGGCTACGATCTCGACGGCACGGTGCTGCGGCAGCGTTCGACCAAAGCGCCCCTCAGCTTCGAAATCCTGGTGACGACGCGCGATCAGGAGCGCATTGCGCTGGCGTATCTGCGCGACCTGAAGCGCGCCGGCATCGAGGCCACGGTGCGCGCGGTCGACCCGGTTCAATTCGATCAGCGCCGGCTCGCTTTCGACTTCGACATGATCCAGAACCGCTGGGATCAGTCGCTGTCGCCGGGCAATGAGCAGTATTTCTATTGGGGCAGCGAGGCGGCGGGCGTCCAGGGCACAAGAAACTACATGGGCGCCAGGGATCCCGCCATCGACGCCATGATCGCGGCCATGCTGGAGGCGCGCGCCCATCCCGCTTTTGTCTCGGCGGTGCGGGCGCTGGACCGGGCGTTGATGTCCGGCTTTTACGCTATTCCGGTGTTTAACGTGCAGGAGCAATGGATCGCGCGGTGGAATCGGATAGAACGGCCTAAGGTCACCGCCTTGTCGGGCTATCTCCCGGAAACCTGGTGGCAGCGGCCGGAGCGGCAACCGAAGTGATCCCGTGATCCAGAACAACGCATCGCCGACGCTTGACGTATTGTTTCGCCGGGTCCTGGCGCGAAAGCCGGACGCGCTGGCGCTGCTCGATCCCCTCAACAAGGCGCGCGTCACGGCGCAACCGCCCAAGCGGCTGACCTTCGCCGGGGCCGACCGCGCGATCTCCGCGCTCGCGGCGCACTTCATCGAAGCGGGCTTGCCGAACAATTCCGTGATCGCGGTGCAACTTCCGAATACCGTCGAGTTCGTGCTGACGGTGCTGGCCGCGCACCGGGCCGGCCTCGTGGTCGCGCTGTTTCCGCTGTTGTGGCGGCAGGCCGAGCTGACGGTCGCGCTCAACCGCACCGGGGCGCGCGCGATCGTGACATCGAGCAAGATCGACGGTGTCAATCATGCCGATCTTGCGATGAACGCCGCCGCCGAAGCGTTCTCGATCCGTCATGTCTGCGGCTTCGGCACGGACCTGCCTGAGGGCATGGCCTCACTCGATCTGGCGATCGAAAACCAATCCTCCACCACCCGCCCCGTCGTGGAGGACGGCCGCAAGGCCGCGATCATTTCGTTCGACGTGACGGTTGAGGGCTTCCGTCCGGTACCGCGGACGCATCTGCATCTGATTGCCGGCGGGCTCGCCTTGTCGCTCGAAAGCGACCTGCCGCAAGGCACGACGCTCACGTCGGCGTTCGCGCTGAGCTCGTTCGCGGGTCTTGCTTCCTCGCTGGCGGTCTGGCTGCTGACGGGCGGCACGCTGGCGCTGCACCATCCGTTCGATAGCGAGGTAATGGAGCAGCAGATCAACGAGCAATTCTGCGATACGCTGATCGCACCGGCGCAACTGGCGTTGCGGCTGGGCGAAACCGACATGCCCTCGCGGCTGCCGACCCTGCGCAATGTGCTCGGCCTTTGGCGCGCGCCCGAACAAGTGGCCTCGAGCCCGCTCTGGCCGGCGCAGCAAGCTGTCCTGACGGATGTCTATCTGTTCGGTGAGGCCGGCCTGTTCGGCGCCCGCCGCGGCGAGGGCGGCGCGCCGGCAGCGATCACGCCGGGAAAGCAGGGCGCGCCCCGCGAGGCTCCGGGCTCGTCGATCGCGGGCGAGATCTTCCTGACGCCGAAGGGCACGCTGGCCTTGCGCGGACCGATGGTGACGCCCGCGTCCTACGCCCCTCCCCGGCCCCCAAGCGACTCGCTGGTGGCGGAGCCGCCGCGCGATTTCGTCGACACCGACTATGCCGCGCGGATCGACCGTTCCAGCGGCGCGATCTGCATCACCGCGCCGCCCTCGGGCATCATGGCGGTCGGCGGCTACCGGTTCCTGTCGCAGGACCTGCAGGAATGGGCGCGACGGCTCGGACAGGGCGCGCTGTTGACGGCGCTGCCCGACCGGCTCAGCGGCCATCGCCTGGCCGGACGCGCCCATGACAATGCCCGCGCCCGCGAGGCGCTCAGCGAACTCGGCCTTAACCCGCTGATGGTGGAAGCGTTTCGCGATCGGACCAATCAGCTTTAGCGTCGAAAGTGCGCGTTGACGCGCCATTAAGGCCGGCAAACTAGCATCGCGCGCGCCATTCGATCGCGCCGGTCCGAGTTTTAGATGTCCCAGCAAGGCCCTATCATTGTCGTGTCGCGTGCGAAGCGGCCGCCTTTTGCCAGCGCGCTCGACGACGCAAAGCTGTTTCCGGTCATCGACGCCAACTGGGCCGACGCGTCGCACGCGGTGGCGCAATTGGCGCCGGCCGCGGTTCTGGTCGCCTCGACGGACGCCGTCGACCCCGGCCTCGACGCGCTCGCCGGGCAGATCGCCGCGACAAAACCCTATCTTCCGCTGATCGCCGTCGATCCCGCGGGCCCACTGCCCGACAACGCCATTCCCTTCGCGCAAAGCGGCGGCAATTTCGATCGCCTGTTGGCGCGGCTGCGCGCCGCACTTCGGGTGCGCACGCTGCATGCGACCGTTCTGCGCCGGCTTGACGGTGATCCGCCGGCGCGCGCAGCGCTCGACGACACCGATCCCGCGCGTGACGCCACGGTGCTGCTGATCGGCCGCGGCGGGAATTACCCGTCGCTGTCGGTTGCGCTCGGCGAGCGGATGGGCGTGGTCGGCGCACTCTCGCTCGAAGCTGCCGCAAAACACCTCAACATCCGCGACATCGACGGCATCGTGCTCGGCGAAGGCTTTACGCCGCGCGTGGAAGATGCGTTCCTCACCGTGCTGGCCGAAGATGCGCGCTTCCGCAACCTGCCTGTGGTGCTGACGTCGGGCGCGCTGGCGCCGGCGTATGATCTGCCGAATCTGGAAGTCATCTCCTGCGAGCCCGATCGCATCGCCGCCAACGCGCTGCCGCTGATCCGCCAGCACGCCTTCGAAACCTATCTCGGCCGCATGCTGAAATCGATGGAGGCCGGCGGCCTGCTTGATCCCAGGACCGGCCTTTTGACGCCGTCCGCCTTCAATCGCGATTTTGTCACCGCGATATCGCAGACACTGTCGCATGGCGGCGGGCTGTCGGTCGCCCGCTTTGCCTTCGATGCGGGCCATCCGCGCGCGCAGCTCGACGGTGGCCGGATTCTCAGCCGGCTGATGCGGCAAATGGATTTCGGCGCGGCGCAGGACGACGGCTCCGTCCTCGTGGTGTTCGCCGAAACCGATCTGCGTACCGCGCATTCGATCGCACGGCGGCTTTCGAGCGTGATGCGCCACACCAGCCACGGCAAGCGCGAGGCGCAGTCGGAGCCTGTGGTGACGGTCGCTACCTTGCTGCCGTCGGACACCGCGAAATCGCTGCTGGCGCGACTCACCGAAGAAGCGCGACGCGCGGCGTGCTAGAATCATCACGCCGCCTTGCGGTTCTCGGCGAGGTTGGCGAGCTGGCGCATGATTTCGGTGGTGCCGGCCAGCCGCTCCTCGGGCGTCTCCCAGACCTGGAAGAACACCACCTTCATGTCGGGCCGCACCCGCGCCGCCTGGCCGTGCTGCCGGATGAAATAGACCAGCCGGTCCGGCTGCGCGAACTTGTTGTCGCGGAAGCTGATGACCGCGCCCTTCGGCCCGGCGTCGACCTTCTCCACATTGGCCCGGCGGCAATAGTTCTTGATCGCGGCGATCTTGAAGAGATAGCGCACCTCGTCCGGCAGCACGCCGAAACGGTCGCGCAGTTCGGCGGCGAAATTGTCGATCTCGTCGTCGGTCTCCAGATCCGCCAGCCGCCGGTAAAGCGACAGCCGCACCGAGAGGTCGGCGACATAGTCTTCCGGGATCAGCACGGGCATGCCGACGGTGATCTGCGGCGACCAGCGGTCGGCGGCCGGTTCGACCACGCCGGCCTTGAGGTTGAGGATCGCCTCCTCCAGCATCGACTGGTACAGCTCGAAGCCGACTTCCTTGATATGGCCGGACTGCTCCTCGCCGAGCAGATTGCCGGCGCCGCGGATATCCAGATCGTGAGACGCGAGCTGGAATCCGGCGCCCAGGTTTTCCAGCGACTGCAGCACCTTCAGCCGCCGCTCGGCCTGCGCGGTGATCTTCTGCTGCGCCGGCAGCGTGAGCAGCGCATAGGCGCGCAGCTTCGAGCGCCCCACCCGGCCGCGCAACTGATAGAGCTGCGCCAGCCCGAACATGTCGGCGCGGTGCACGATCAGCGTGTTGGCGTTGGGGATATCGAGGCCGGATTCGATGATGGTGGTCGAGAGCAGGATGTCGTATTTGCCGTCATAGAACGCCGACATGATGTCCTCGATCGCGGTCGGCGCCATCTGGCCGTTGGCGACCGCGACCTTCATCTCCGGCACGTTCTTGTCGAGGAAATCCTTCACCCCGGCGAGATCTTCGATCCGCGGCACGACGTAGAAGGCCTGGCCGCCGCGGTAGCGTTCGCGCAGCAGCGCCTCGCGGATCATCAGCGGATCGTGCGGCGCCACGAAGGTGCGGACCGCGAGCCGATCGACCGGGGGCGAAGCGATGATCGAGAGTTCGCGCACGCCGGTCAGCGCCAGTTGCAGCGTGCGCGGGATCGGGGTTGCCGAGAGCGTCAGCACGTGCACCTCGGCGCGCAGCTGCTTCAGCCGTTCCTTGTGGCTGACGCCGAAATGCTGCTCCTCGTCGACGATCAGTAGGCCGAGATCCCTGAACTTGATCGACTTGCCGAGCAGCGCATGGGTGCCGACCACGATATCGACGGAGCCGTCGGTGAGGCCCTTCTTGACCTGGTTCAGCTCCTTGGCCGGGATCAGGCGCGACGCCTGGGCGACGTTGACGGGGAAGCCCCGGAAACGTTCGGCGAAATTCCTGGTGTGCTGGCGCGCCAGCAAGGTCGTCGGCACCACGACCGCGACTTGCTTGCCGTCGAGGGCGACCGCAAAGGCGGCGCGCAGCGCCACCTCGGTCTTGCCGAAGCCGACGTCGCCGCAGATCAGCCGGTCCATCGGCCGGCCGCTTTCGAGGTCCTTCAGGGTCGCCTGGATCGCGCCGAGCTGGTCCTCGGTTTCCTCATACGGGAAGCGTGCACAGAATTCGTCATACACACCGGGCTGCACCGGGAGTTTCGGCGCTTCGTGCAGATGCCGCTCGGCCGCGATTTTTATCAATTCACCGGCGATCTCGCGAATTCGGTTTTTCAGTTTGGCCTTGCGCGTCTGCCAGCCGCTGCCGCCGAGCCGGTCGAGCTCGACATTGGCGTGGTCGGAGCCGTAGCGCGACAACAGTTCGATGTTCTCGACCGGCAGGAACAGTTTGGTCTCCGCCGCATAATGCAGCTCGAGGCAGTCATGCGGCGCGCCGGCAACTTCCAGCGTCTGCAGGCCGACGAAACGACCGATGCCGTGCTCGACATGGACCACGAGATCGCCACTGGCGAGGCTCGTGATTTCCGAGATGAAATTGTCGAGCTTGCGGCTCGCCTTGCGCGGCCGCACCAGCCGGTCGCCGAGAATGTCCTGCTCGCTGATGACGGCGACATGCTCGGTCTCGAAGCCGGATTCCATGCCGACCACGGCCAGCATCGCCTCGTTGCGCGGCGTCGCCTGCACCGTGCGCCAGGTGTTGACGCTGGTGACATGCGAAAGCTTGTGGTCCCGCAGCATGCTGGCCATGCGGTCGCGCGAGCCCTCGCTCCACAGCGCGATCACGACTTTCTTGCGGTTCGCCTGCAGCGCTACGACATGGGCGACCACGGCTTCGAACACGTTGACCGAGCCGTCGGTGCGCTCCGGCGCGAAATTGCGGCCCTGCCGCGCGCCGGCGTCGACCACGTTGGCGCTGCCGTCGGGCACGGCGAACGGCGTCAGCCGCGCCAGCGTCGACTCTTCCAGCCGCTTGGTCCATTCGGCGTCGGCGAGGTAGAGCCGGTCGGGCGGCAAGGGCTTGTAGATCGCGCCGCCGCCGGGATGCTCCAGGGCCTCGCGCCGCGCGTCATAGTAATCGGCGATCTGCTTGAAGCGTTCCCGCGCCGCGTCCTCGCTTTGCGGCTCGATCGCCACCGGCGTGCCGTCGAGATAGTCGAACAGCGTGTCCATCCGCTCGTGAAACAGCGGCAGCCAGTGTTCCATGCCGGGATGGCGGCGGCCTTCGCTGACCGCCTCGTACAGCGGATCGTCGCGCTCCGGCGCGCCGAAGGTCGCGACATAGCCCATGCGAAAGCGGCGGATGGTCTCGGTGACGAGCTGGAATTCCGAGATCGGGACCAGGTCGAGCGAGCGCATGTCCAGTAGCGTGCGCTGGGTTTCCGCGTCAAACGTGCGGATCGATTCCAGGCTGTCGCCGAAAAAATCAAAACGGACGGGCTGGTCGAGCCCGGCCGGGAACAAATCGAGGATGCCGCCGCGCACGGCGTATTCGCCGGGTTCGCGCACGGTCGAGGAACGGCCATAGCCGTTGTGCTCCAGCCATGAGACGATGGAATCCATCGGCACGACGTGGCCGGGCGCGACCGATAGCGCCTGTGCTGCGACCGTCTCGCGTGCGGGCACCCGTTGCACGATGGCGTTGACGGTGGTGAGCACGATCAGCGGCTTGTCGCTGCCGGCGAGCCGCGACAGCCGCGCCAGCGTGGTCATGCGCTGCGCCAGGATGCCGCCATGCGGCGAAACCCGGTCGTAGGGCTGGCAATCCCAGGCCGGAAACTGCAGCACCGGCAGATCGGGCGCGAAGAATTCCAGCGCCCGGGCCAGTTGCTGCATGCGCGGACCGTCGCGGCAGACCACGGCAAGGCTGACCGCCGGCGGTTTCGGACGTGCCGCGACGGCGCGCGCGAGATCCGAGACGACCAGGCCTTCCGCGCCCTCCGCGACATTCGCAAAGGTCAGCGGCCGGCCGGGCGACAGCAATTCGGCGGGCGAACGGGACGGCGCCTTCATGCGCCGGATTCCTTAGGGAATGACCTGATGCGGTCGAACAGCCCGGTGGCGTATTCAGCCGGCAGCGCCACGCTGTCGCTCACAGCGGCATAGAGATCCTGGTCGGGCACCTCGATCAGGTGCTCGAGCTGGGAGAGTTCATCGTCGCTGAGGCTTGCGATCTCGGCATCGGCAAAGCGGCCGAGAATCAGATCCATCTCGCGGGTGCCGCGATGCCAGCAGCGGAACAAGAGCCGCTTGCGGCGGTCGTCGAGGCCGCCGCTCGACCGTGTCGTTCCCGTCATTTTTCCGATTCCAATGCCAAAAGCCCGGACGTGCTGCCGGGCGGGGCTGATATAACGTCGGGATCGGGGAATGTCAGTAGTCATAGGTGCGCAAATCACAAATGTCATTCCGGTCCGAAAAACGTCATTCCGGGGCGCGAGTGAAACGAGCGAACCCGGAATCTCGAGATTCCGGGTTCGATGCTGCGCATCGCCCCGGAATGACAGAAACTCGCAATGCGGGAGCGGCTGTCGCAGACCCACGATGAGCATGCTCGCACACGCCAATCTCAGACACACCTCCGCGATCTCGCCGCGCGTTTCGCGCGAGGTCTGGCCTGCTCGTTCCGCCCTCTGCAGTCAGAGGGCGCAGGGAATGCCGGGCGTCCGATGCGCCCGATAGCCGCGTGTGCAATGGTAGTGGTAGAACGCACACGCGTTAGTCAGGTCACACCGGCAAACACCCGGCATTCCCCACGCAATGGTTTACGGCTTACTCCGTGCTCTTCCCGGCGATCGGGCTTTTTTGTCACCGTCACCGGCGAAAACTTGTTTTCGCCGACTTGACGCCAGCGTCGAGGCGTCAGAACCACACGACTTGGCCGTCCGCATCGAGTGCTCTCGTCAGCAGCACTGTCGGCGTCCACCGCATCCCGCCCCGCGTCCGTGACGACCGCGATACGCCCCTCGGGTGGGACGAGACGATGCGGATTGTTAAACTGATTTGCCATTTCGGAAAACCAGAATATTTTTGCAAAAGGGGCTGGACAGGCAAATCGGCAGACGACCCGACGGGCAAATCAGCGGTCTCGCCGAGGCGCAAGTTGTAGCGCCTATCGCGCGTTCTTCTATTCGAACGAACGCGGCGAGCCGCCGCATATCCATGTCCGTGCTGGGGATTTCGAAGCCAAGTTTTGGCTTCACGACCTCTCGGTTGCGGTCAATGCGGGATTTCCGGCCCATGAAATCGGCGCTATTGTCCGCCACCTGCGATCGCAGCGCGATGTCCTCGAAGGCAAATGGCAATGAGCACTTTGGAAATTGACGTCGGCGATATCAGGCCAGTCTCGGTGGCCTTCACCGCTGATGAACTGGTGGTGACGCTGGCGGACGCCGCAGGATAGCCACCCCGCTGAAGTGGTATCCGCGGCTACGCGACGCCAGTCCGGTAGCGCGGGGGCATTTCGAGCTGATGCCGATGGGCATCCACTGGCCCGAGCTCGACGAGGACCTCGGGATCGCCGGGATGCTGCAGGGCCGGCCGGCCGCCTGACGTCCCGCGCCGGGTCAACCCGATGCCTTTTTCAGATCAAAAAAACCGTGGATGCCCGGCATAAAGCCGGGCATGAGGAGCGGGAACGGTCTTAGGCTTTCCCGATGCGCCCTGCCCTGCTCAATCCATTGTTTGCGCCGATCACTGGCCTTGCTGGTGTCGGCCCGAAGCAGAACAAATTGTTCCGCTATCTGCTCGGCCGCAGCGAGACGCCGCGCATCGTCGATCTCCTGCTGCATCTGCCGGCCAGCGTCATCGACCGCCGTGCGCGGCCGAAAATCCGCGATGCCGTGCCGGGGACCGTGGCCACGCTGGAGGTGACGGTCGACCGTCACCGGCCGACGCCGTCGCGCAACGCACGCGCGCCGCATCTTGTCTATGCCAGCGACGAGACCGGCGACGTGGTGCTGACCTATTTCAGGGCGCAGCCGGGCTATGTCGAAAAACTGCTCCCGGTCGGCGCCAAGCGCTACGTCTCCGGCACCGTGCAGATGTATGACGGCACGCTGCAGATCACCCATCCCGACCGCGTGGTGGACGAAGAGGGTTTTGCAAAGCTGTCGGGCATCGATCCCGTCTATCCGCTCACGGAGGGTCTTGCCATCGGCTCGGTGCGGCGCGCGGTAGCGCAGGCGCTGCAGAAGCTGCCGGCGTTACCCGAATGGATCAGCCCGGAAGTCATCCGCCGCTGCAAGTTTCCGCCCATCGCCGAAGCGTTGAACCGCGTGCATGTGCCGGTCGAACTTACGGATATCCTGCCCGACGGCCCCTTTTGGTCGCGGCTTGCCTTCGACGAACTCCTGGCCGGTCAACTGGCGCTGGCGCTGGTGCGCGCGCAACTCCGCCGCCCCGCGGGCGACCGCCATGCCGGCGACGGCCATCTGCGCAGCCGGATTATCGACGCGCTGCCCTACGCGCTGACGGGCTCGCAGCGCGAGGCGGCCGCGGCGATTACCGAGGATCTGCGCCAGCCGGTCCGCATGTTGCGGCTGCTGCAGGGCGACGTCGGATCGGGCAAGACCGTGGTGGCGCTGCTGGCGGCGGCGGCGGTCGCCGAGGTCGGCAAGCAGGCCGCGCTGATGGCGCCGACGGAAATCCTCGCGCGCCAGCACATCAAGACCATTGCGCCTTTGGCCGAACGCGCCGGCATGCGGGTCGCGATCCTCACCGGCCGCGAAAAGGGCAAAGAACGCCGCGAACTGCTGGCGCGGTTGGCGGACGGTGACGTCGATTTTTTGGTCGGCACCCACGCGCTGATCCAGGACGATGTGGTCTTCAAGGCGCTCGCGCTGGCCGTGGTCGACGAACAACACCGATTCGGCGTGCGCGAACGGCTGGCGCTCACCGCCAAGGGCGAGGCCGTCGACGTGCTGGTGCTGAGCGCGACGCCCATTCCACGCACGCTGGTGCTGACCTATTTCGGCGACATGGACGTCTCGGAATTGCGCGAGAAGCCGGCGGGCCGGCAGCCGATCGACACCCGCGCGATGCCGAACAGCCGGCTCAGCGAGGTGATCGACGGCGTCGGCCGCGCGCTATCGGCGGGCAAGCAAGTGTACTGGATCTGTCCGCTGGTGGAGGAATCCGAGGCCGAGGCCATTGGACACTTGACCAACGCCACCGAACGCTTCGAGAGCCTGCAGAAGCGTTTCGGCGACCGCGTCGGTCTCGTGCACGGCCAGATGAGGGGCACCGACAAGGATCGCGTGATGGCGCAGTTCGCCACGGGCGAGATCGGGCTGTTGGTGGCGACCACTGTGGTCGAAGTCGGCGTCGATGTTCCCGCCGCTTCCATCATGGTGATCGAAAATGCCGAGCGCTTCGGGCTCGCCCAATTGCACCAGCTGCGCGGGCGGATCGGCCGCGGCTCCGAGGCCTCGACCTGCCTGCTGCTCTACACCGAGCCGCTGAACGAGATGTCGAAGGCGCGGCTGAAGGTGATCCGTGAAACCACCGACGGTTTCCGGATCGCCGAGGAGGATTTGCGGCTGCGCGGCGAAGGCGACGTGCTCGGCGTCCGCCAGAGCGGCCTGCCCGGCTACCGTATCGCCCGCTCCGAGGTCCATGCCCAGCTCATCACGCAGGCGCGTGACGAAGCGCTGCGCATCATGAAGGACAATCCGAAGCTTTCGGGCGACCGCGGCGAGGCGCTGCGCTGCCTGCTCTATCTGTTCGAGCGCGACGAGGCGATCCCGCTGATCGGGGCGGGATAAGGCTCAAGCGGAAATCCGGCCTGTTGCCATCCGCGGCAACCGCCCCGGATGACGGAAACATCGCTAAAACCCATTTCAAGAAGAGCGCTTGCCGAGAGCGTCGCTTTTCCGCCACCGCCACAGGTCAGGATGATTTTCTGCTGGCGATCCTGCAAAGCCGGATCGCGACGCTTCTCTTCGGTGTCCGCCTTGATTTCGAGTTCGCCTCGCGTGATGTTGCGGGCCCCCGCAATCGTTCCCCGCTCGCGGAGTTGCCATTCTTCGCCGACGTCGATCAGGACGACGACGCCGCGGTCGAGAAACTGCCTGGCTTGCTCGGGAGAGATCATGGGAACATGCATGCGGGCGTCGTGCACGCGTTCGCGAAAGGTTTTCCCCTTGCGCATTCCAAGCGTCCTCGGCCTACTCCACCTTCGCCGGTTCCGGCTGCAGCGAGGCTGAATTGGCGACCCGCGCGGCGTTCGCCATGCCGGCGAGTGCGGCGATCTTCTTCTGGCCGTCAGAGCCGGGCTGCACCACGCCGCAGGACATGATCAGGGTAGCGGCGTCCTCGGTGCTCATCTCGACTTCGATGATCTTGCTCTTCGGCACATAGAAGAAGAACCCGGTGGTCGGGTTCGGCGCGCAGGGCAGGAACACCGAGATGTGCTCCTCCTCGCCGGGAAGACTGCTGGCCACTTCCATGCTCGGCGCCTGCGATATCAGCACGATCGACCACATCCCGGGAGAAGGGAATTCGACCAGGCCGACCCGGCGAAAGCTCGATCCCTTGCCCGAGAACAACGTCTCGAACACCTGTTTCAGGCTGCGATAGATTGCGCGTACCACCGGCATACGCCCGAGCAGCCGTTCGCCGAGATCGACCAGCGTCCGCCCGATCAGATTGGCGGTCAGAAACCCGAGGAGGGTCAGCGCGACCACGGCGACGATAAGCCCGGAGCCGGGTAGCCCGAACGGCAGATAGGTTTCCGGCCGGTAAGCGATCGGCACGAACGGCCGGACGATGCCGTCGACCCAGGTTACGAACCACCAGGTCAGGTAGAACGTGATGGCGATCGGGCCGGCCACGATCAGGCCGGTGAGAAAATAGTTCCGGAATCGGGCCATCAAACCGCTGTGGACGTCCGCCGGGGTTTCGGCCGGGGGCGCGGGCGGTGTCGGGTCGTCGCGGTTCATTAGGGTTCCAGGTCGGTCCAGGCGGCCATCACAGGATGTCAGCTAGGATCTCTTAGCAGATTTTTGAAGACCTGAAGTGCCGAAGCGGCCCCTTGACGCGGCCTATTCGACGGTCACCGATTTCGCGAGGTTGCGCGGCTGGTCGACGTCGGTGCCCATGATCACGGCAGTGTGGTAGGCCAAAAGCTGCACCGGGACGGCATAAACCATCGGCGTGAAGGTTGACGCCATGTCCGGCAGCACGATCGTCACCAGCGATTCGATGGTCGCCTCCGCCGCCCCCCTGGCGTCCGTCATCAGGATGATGTTGCCGCCGCGGGCGGCGACCTCCTGCATGTTGGAGACGGTTTTCTCGAATACCGCGTCGAACGGGGCGATCACCACCACCGGCATGTTCTCGTCGATCAGCGCGATCGGTCCGTGCTTGAGCTCGCCGGCGGCGTAGCCTTCGGCGTGGATGTAGGAAATTTCCTTCAGTTTCAGCGCGCCCTCCAGCGCCAGCGGGTAGCTGGTGCCGCGGCCGAGATAGAGCACGTCCTTGGACTTGGCGATTTCGCGCGCCAGTTTTTCGATCTGCGGCTCGGTGGCAAGTGCTGCCGCCATCAGCCGCGGAATTTCGATCAGGCCATGGACCAGCCCGGCCTCGTCGGCATCGGACAATTCGCTGCGGGCCTTGCCGGCGGCGATCGCGATGGCGGCCAGCACCATCAGCTGGCAGGTGAAGGCCTTGGTCGAGGCGACGCCGATCTCCGGACCGGCCAGCGTCGGCAGCACGGTCTCGCTCTCGCGCGCAATCGTCGAGTTCGGCACGTTGACGACGGAGAGCGTATGCACGCCTTGCGTCTTCGCATAGCGCAGCGCGGCCAGCGTATCGGCGGTCTCGCCGGACTGCGAAATGAAGATCGCAAGGTCGCCCTTCCGCAACGGCGCCTCGCGGTAGCGGAATTCGGAGGCAACATCGAGTTCGACCGGCAGACGGCTCAAGCGTTCGAACCAGTATTTGGCGACGTAGCCGGCATAACTGGCGGTACCGCAGGCTACGATCGAGATGCGCTGGATATCCTTGAAGTCGAACGGCAGCTTTGCGGGCAGCGCCACCCGCTCGGCCGCCATGTCGACGAAGCGTGCCAGCGTGTGGCCGACCACTTCCGGCTGCTCGTGAATTTCCTTGGCCATGAAGTGGCGATAATTGGCCTTGTCGACCAGCGAGGTAGCGGCGCCGTGCTTGACCACATCGCGGCGAACGGTCGTGTTGTTCTTGTCGTAGATCACGGCGCCGTCGCGGGTCAGCACGACCCAGTCGCCGTCCTCGAGATAAGCGATCGAGTCGGTGAACGGGCCGAGCGCGATGGCGTCGGAGCCGAGATACATTTCGCCCTCGCCATAGCCGATGGCGAGCGGCGGCCCGTTGCGCGCGCCGATCATCAGATTGTCGTCGCTTGCGAAAATAAATCCGAGCGCGAACGCGCCCCGAAGCTGCGACAACGTCGCCTTGACCGCATCGACCGGCTTGAAACCCTGGCCGAGGAAGTCATCGACCAGATTCAGGATGATCTCGGTGTCGGTTTCGGTCTTAAAAACCGTGCCCTTCTTCTGCAGGGCTTCGCGCAGTTCGCGGAAATTCTCGATGATGCCGTTGTGAACCACGGCGACGCGGGCGGTCGCATGCGGATGCGCGTTGTTCTCGGTCGGCTTGCCGTGGGTGGCCCAGCGGGTGTGCCCGATGCCAGTATGGCCGGCCAGCGGCTCGGCCCTCAACCGCGTCTCGAGATTCCTGAGTTTGCCCTCGGCGCGCCGGCGGTCGAGATGGTGGCCTTCCAGCGTGGCGACGCCGGCGGAATCGTAGCCGCGATATTCGAGGCGCTTGAGCGAATCCACGATCTGATCCGCAACCGGGCCGCGCCCCAAAATGCCGACAATGCCGCACATACGGATCAATATTCCCCAAATTGTCGAAAGATCATCAAAACCGCAGGAATCTCTTAACGAGATTCAAGCGGAATGAGGTACTCAATAATTATTGCGAATTGAGACAGGGTGAAGCGTAAGGCTTAACAAGTCGCTTAGCGCCGCCAAGACACATACACCCCTGCTCCAGCCGTTTGAAGCGCCTTTGCGCAGCGATCATTTTCAATCAGCCCGCGGGGCGCTCAAGCCTTCGGCGTCTTGCCCTTTGTCTTCAGCTCGCGATAGCGCGCCGCGCCGCCCTCGCGGATGGTCTGCGGGCTGCGCTCGACGGCAAGCGCATCGTCGGGCACGTCTTTGGTGATCACGGAACCCGAACCGATATAGGCGCCGTTGCCAATCTTCACCGGCGCCACCAGCGACGAGTTGGTACCGACGAAGGCGCCCTTGCCGATCTCGGTCTTGTGCTTGCCGAAACCGTCATAGTTGCAGGTGATGGTGCCGGCGCCGATGTTGGCGTTCGCGCCGACATGGGCGTCGCCGATATAGCTGAGATGGTTGACCTTGACGCCCGCCTCCAGCGTCGCGGCCTTGGTCTCGACGAAATTGCCGATCCTGGCGCCGTCGCCGAGCGAGGTGCCCGGCCTCAAGCGTGCATAGGGGCCGACGGAGGCATTTTTGCCGATCGAGGCCTGCACGATGTGCGAAAACGAGTGGATCACCGCGCCGTCCGCGATCGAGACGCCGGGGCCGATCACCACGAACGGCTCGATCGTGACGTCGTTGCCGAAGCTGGTATCGGCGGCGAGATAAACCGTATCCGGCGCAATCAGGGTGACGCCGGCGTCCAGCGCCGCCTTGCGCAGCCGCGCCTGCATCACCGCTTCGGCTTCGGCGAGCTGGGCCTTGGTGTTGATGCCGCGCACTTCATCCTCGCTGGTTTCGATCACGACCGCCTCCAATCCCAGGTCCCGCACGACGGCAACGGCGTCGGTCAGATAATACTCGCCCTTGCTGTTGCCATTGCCGATTTTTTCGATGATTTCCAGCGCCCGACGGCCGTCGAATGCCATCACCCCGGCGTTGCAGAGTTTGATGGCGCGCTCGGCGGAGCTGGCGTCGGCCTGCTCGTGGATCGCCACCAGCCGGCCGCCCTCGACCAATAGCCGGCCGTAGCCGGTGGGATCCTCCGCCTGGAAGCCGAGCACGGCCAGCGCCGCGCCGTTTTTCAGCGGCGCCCGCATACGCTCGAATGTCGCGGCCGAAATCAGCGGCGTATCGCCGAATGCGACGAGCAGATCGTCGGCGCCGCGGGCGATGGCCTCGCGGGCGGCCAGCACCGCGTGAGCGGTGCCCAGGCGCTCGCACTGAACGTAGGTCAAAGCATCCGGACGCAGACGCCGGGTTTCATCCTCGACCGCCCGGCGCTCCGGTCCGACGACCACGGCGAGAGCGGCACCGGCGCCGTTGGGGGCGGCGCCCAGCACATGCGCCAGCAGCGACTGGCCCGCCACCGGATGCAGGACTTTCGGCAGCGAGGAGCGCATGCGCGTGCCCTCGCCGGCCGCGAGCACGATGGTGAGACTGGATCGAGCGGTCATCCGAATCCTTCAAACAGCGGCGCATCTTGCGCCGCTGCCGTCATAAAGCGTTTTCAGTGGAAGTGGAAACCGGCAAGATGCCTCGGATTCCAGCGGAACCCGCATTTCCTGTTAATGTTTCCGCATGATTCGGGTGGCCGCAGGGGGGCCGAAGACGTCGCATGGCAAAGGATCGCGACAAGCTGACCGCCAACTTCGAGAGCGAAAACACCGGCGGCTTGCTGTCCGGGTTTTTGGCTGAAGAGGATGTTTTCGACCGCCGGGCGCTATGGCGGCTCGGTTCTTGGGGCGCGGCCTCGGTGGGCGCGGTCGTGCTCGCCGTCTATGCCAATCAGTCGTCGATCGCCGTGCACCGCGAGCAGGCCGCGGTGGCGGTCGATCTGTTGCGGCAGGCGCAGCAGATCGAGCTCGTGGCCAGGGAAAGCAGGAACGAGGCGCGCCAGCTCGCTTCCGCCATCGAGACGCTCAATAACGATCGCGACCGGCTGTTTTCCCGCGTCACCGGTCTGGAACAAGGTCTGGAGTCCGTAACCGGCGCGATTGCCAAGCAACAGGCGGCCTCCGCCACTTCGCCCCCCGCCGCGCCGGCATCGGCGCAGGCGTCCACGACGACCGAGCCGCTGCCGCCGGCGCAGAACCCGCCTTCTGCTCCTGCTCCGGTGCCGTCCCCCGTGGCGACGACCGCGCCGAAGGGAACGGAAAAGACCCCTGCCGCCGCCTCTCCGGTGGCGGCCGTGGCGCCCAAGGTAGCGGACAAGCCCTCTTCGGCCGCCGCAGTCCCGGATGGGCCCCCGACCACCGTCGCATCGCTTGCGCAGAAACCGTCAAATCCTCCGGCAGCGACGGCAACGCCGGCCATCACGCCCGCTGCCCCGCTGGTCGCCGAAAAATCAATGATGGCACCGCCCGATGCCTCAGCCTCCAAGCTGATCGAGCCCGACAAGCCCGAGACGTCGGAAAAGTCCGGCAAGGCGGACAGACCGGAGAAGCCCGCGAAGATATTCACCGCGGCGCCGATGCCGGAAGTCGTGGCGGCGGCTACGCCGGCGGATGACGCCGAACCGGAGGCGTCCGCGGCGACGCTGCCCAAGCTCGCCGTGCAGCGTACCGAATTCGGAGTCGATGTCGGCGGCGCCAATTCGGTGGGCGGCTTGCGCGCGCTGTGGCGCGGGCTGTTGAAATCGAGGTCCAACGCGGCATTGACGACGTTGCGCCCGATCATCGTGATCAAGGAGGGCAGCAATGGCCTGGGCATGCAGCTGCGGCTGGTCGCCGGGCCGCTTGGCGACGCGGCGGCGGCGGCGAAGATCTGCGCCGGCCTGATGGAGAACGACCGCTCCTGCGAGACGGCCGTATTCGACGGTCAGCGGCTGGCGATGACCGCCGACGAGCCGGCCGCCACCGACAAGCCCGTCGGCGCCAAGCCCGCGGTCCCGAAACCGTCCTTGCACCGGCGGGGCTCTTCGCGGCGGGTGGCGGTCGAGGAGCCCGCGAAAAAGCCCGACCCGCCGCCGCCCTCCACCCTGTCGTCTTTCTTCAGGCGTTCGAATTAGAAAAAAAGCGATTCCAACGGTTTGGTGTCAATCCTTCATTCTTTTTAGCGGCAATTTCCTGGCCCCACGCGGTCCCAGCCTTGTCCCGCCTGCCATTCCCGATCATATTCGCGCTATGAAAAAAACTCCGTTCCGGCTCACGCCCTATCAGGTGCAATGGCTGCTGGTGGTCGGCTTCCTGACCGTCGGCTACGCGCTCTATCTGCGCTATCTCGCGATCGAATTCTCGACTGTGGCGCTGGCCTGCGACGCCGGTTTGCAGACCATGCTGTGCAAGACCCGGATTCTCGCCACCTACCTGTTCAAGAATTCGGTGTTCGGCGTGGTCGCGCTCATCATCGCGGCACTTCACGTCGTCCGACCGTCGATCGTGCTGCTCACTGGCGGGCTCATCGCCGCCGGCTTCGGCATCGTGCTTTACAATATCGCGCTGTCGGGCCTTGCGATCGGCCTGCTCATTTTGGGATTTGCACGGCCCGCGCCTGCCACAGCGTGATCGCGAGCAGCAGATAGACCGCGCACGTCCATAGCGACTGCCAATTGTCCGAGCCTTCATTGAAGACCGTGTAGAGCGCCGATACCGCCAACAGGCCGGCAAACACCGCTTCCGCGATCGGGCGCACGCCGGCTTGCGGCCGGTTGAGCAGCATCAGGGTCGCGAACGGCACCACCGCCATGGTCAGCGAAGCAAACGGAAAGTCGCGGTAGCGGGGATCGAACGCAAAGCCGAGCGCGGTCTCGGCGCCGATCAAGGTGGTCACGGCGAGCACCAGGCCCAGGACCACCGTCAGCACCGATCGGGTGCGCATCTCGCGCGGGCCCAAGAGTTCCAGGAAGGTCGGCAGCGCCCGTCCCGACATCAAGGCGTTGGCGGCAAGCAACGGCGAGGCCAGGGCGGCCGCCAGCAGCGCGCCCCAACCAAGCCAGCCCCCGAAACCGTAGCTTTCGTAGAACATCTTGTCGGCGGCAACGCCGAACAGAATGCCGGACGTGGTCGCCGATAGCGCGACCGCGATCCAGGACGCCAGCCGCGGCGTCCAGGGCCGGCGGCGCAGCGTCTGCCAGGCGACGCCGAACACCAGGATCGCCAACGCCATGCCGCAGCCCATCTGCAGCTTCCAGTACGGATAATTGCTGATGGCTATTCCGGGCGGGTATTTCACCGCGCGCTGCACGGAATCGAACAGGCCCCAATTACCGCCGACCGTGCCCTCGAGCTGGCGCTTCCACGGCTGGTCGTAGGCCTCGATCAGGTTGACGCGAAAATTCTCCCGCTTCGCCAGATCCAGGATTTCCGAGACGACGCGGGCCTGGTTGGTGCGCGAGGGCAGCGCACCCTCCCGCATCCGTCCCGCGCTCGGCCAGCCGGTTTCCCCGATCAGGATCTCCTTGCCCGGAAACGCCACCGCCATCCGACGGCGGATGGAGTCCACATGGGCCGAGGCGAACTTGGCGCGGATCGGAAAGTCTTCCCAGTACGGCAGGATATGGATGGTGACGAAGTCGACGGCGTCATAGACCTCGCGGTTGCGCAGCCAGTATTCCCAGACGTCGGCATAGGTGACGGGAACGGCGACCTGCGCCTTGACCGAACGGATGGTCGCGGCGAGATCGGCCGTGGTCATTTCTCCCCGCAACAGCACTTCGTTGCCGACCACCAGGGAGGTGATGGTGCCGGGGAATTCCTTGGTCAGCCGCACGGCGACGGCGATC
The DNA here is from genome assembly GCF_900129505.1 of Bradyrhizobium erythrophlei. Taxonomy (NCBI): domain Bacteria; kingdom Pseudomonadati; phylum Pseudomonadota; class Alphaproteobacteria; order Hyphomicrobiales; family Nitrobacteraceae; genus Bradyrhizobium; species Bradyrhizobium erythrophlei. The sequence continues at coordinate 6,809,172 of NZ_LT670818.1, forward strand.
TGCGCGAGATTCTTCAGCCGGTTGCCGCCAAGCCATATCCCCTGGATGACTTTCAGCCCGACCTTGGCGGCGATTCCCGGAACCTGATCGAGGCCGTTTTCGATCGAATAGGTGCGCACGCAATCGCTGATCTTGGCGAGTTGCTCCAGATCCTGGGCGATCTGATCGGCTGCGACATGAGTGGTCGGCGACAGCGGGGTCTGGGCGCCGCGGAACGGCGCATAGGACACGCACATCAATTTGGCGTTGGGATCGATCGGGGCGCGCGGCAGCGAGACGGGAGTGGCCAGCCACCACCACGCCGCGGCAATCGCACCAAGAGATATCAGGAGAAGCGCCAGCGGCGTACGAAGTGAAATCGGGTCCATCCTTAAGGGCGGGGATCGTCGATTAGCCGGTCACCGCTGATCTGCCAAGAGCAGGTTGCGCGCAATCGACCGCGGCGGGGTGCTCCAGGCTTTACCACGGCACGATAAAGTTGTGACTTTACTGGACAAAATCCGAAATGTCCGTCATGGGAATCCACTGGGCATCCCCGCCGTATTGGGGACCTATTTGGACGGCATCAACGCGAGCCGCGCCCGAGCCGGGCGCGATCAGTAACTTAGTCGGGGAATCTATGCGTCGAGGTGTGCTTCAGCTTTTTCGTGCGGTTTTGCGCCACCTCGCCGTCCCCGGGATTGCACTACTGATCGGTATCGGAAGCGCCACCGCCCAGAGCGGCGATTCCAAGGCCCAGGACCAGTCCGGCAAGCCGGCGGCCAACCCGGCCCCGGCCGACGTGGCCAAGGAAAACCAGCGCAAGACCGACGAATTCGCCGAAGCCGCCCAGGCCATCAACGGCCCGGCAGGTAATCCCGAATGCGTCTGGTTCGGCCGCCGGGTGGTGCGCCTGATGTGGCTCGACGATATCGACACCGCGCTGCGGCACCTCGACCTCTACGACCGCTTCGGTTGTCCCGGCGGGCACGTCCAGGCCACCTTCCGCTGCCTGACCCGGTTTGGCGCCCAGATCGATCCCAAGGTGGCGGAGACCCTCAACAGCAGGGTCCATGCCTGCTGGATCAATCCCGCTGCGCAGCCGCAGCAGGCCGCTGCAGCAACCCCTCCTGCGGCACCGGCGACCGCCGGAAACGGCGCCGCGGCCCCCGCAGCGGCGGCGCCGCCGGCGGCAGCACCCGCCCCCGCGCCCACCAAATAATCCGAAGCTCGGGCGGAACGATCCCATATTTTCGCGGTTTGAAGTTTTCGCGCCCTCAAAACGCCACGGCGTCATAAGAGTTGTTAAATCACGTGGCAAAGATATGCTTGAAGTGCCGCTGACTCGGTCGGATCTCGGGGACGGGTCCGCTTTTTCACCCTATTGGCCCCAGATGGTTTAGTCGCGATGCGCGCCGTCGTTGGTGTTCTGCTGCTTGTGACCGCGGTCCATGCTGCGATGTGGGGCGTCTTCCGCGAGAAGCAGCAGGCCCCCGACTTCACGGGCATCCTGCCCAGCCTGTCCTACGCGCCGTTCGAGGGAACCGGTCACCCCGACGTCGACAATATTCCGAGCGTCGAGAAGATCCGCGCCGACATGAAAAGGCTGGCGCCGCTGACGCGGGCCATCCGGCTTTACTCCTCGACCGGCGGTGTCGAACTGGTGCCGCCGATCGCGGCCGAGTTCGGACTGAAGGTCACCGTCGGCGCCTGGATCGACAAGAATGCCGACCGCAACGAGCGCGAGATCGATTCCGCGATCAATCTCGCCAAACGCAACAGCAATGTCATTGGCGTCGTCGTCGGCAACGAGACCATCTATCGCGGCGAGCAGAAGGTCGACGACCTGATCGAGTTGATCAAGCGGGTCAAGAAATCGGTCAATGTCCCGGTCACGACGGGCGAGATCTGGAACATCTGGCGCGACAATCCGCAGCTCGGCTACTCCGTCGATTTCATCGCCGCCCACGTCCTGCCCTATTGGGAAAACTTCACCGCCGGCCAGGCCGTCGACCAGGCGGTTTCGATGTACCAGCTCCTGCGCGATCAGTTCCCCGGCAAGCGGATCGTGATCGCCGAGTTCGGCTGGCCGAGCGCAGGCTATAATCTGCGCAGCGCCGTTCCCGGCCCGTTCGAGCAGGCGTCAGTGCTGCGCAACTTCGTCAGCCGCGCCGAAGCCATCGGCATGGAATACAACATCGTCGAGGCGATCGATCAGCCCTGGAAGTTCTTCGAGGGCGGCGTCGGTCCCTATTGGGGCATTCTGAACGCCGCGCGCGAGCCGAAATTTTCGTGGGTAGGGCCGATCGTCAATCCGGATTACTGGAAGCTCGCGACCATCGCAGTGCTGGTCGGGATCCTGATGTCGCTGCCGATCCTCGGGATCGCGCAGCCCACGGTGCTGCAGGCGCTGACGTTGTCGGCGGCCGCGAACGGCGTCGGGGCCTGGGCCGCCACCGTCTTCGCCTATTGGGCCGGCCATTATTTTGTCTTTGGCTCGGCCTTTGCCCTCACCTTGGGATTGTTCCTTTTGGTGCCGCTGGTGCTGATCGCGATGGCGCGGATCGAGGAGATCGCCGCGATTGCCTTCGGCCACAAGCCGCGCCGGCTGATCGTGAAGGGAGCGACGGTGGCGGCCGCCACCATGGGCGAAGGCGTGACGTTTCCAAAAGTCTCGATCCACGTTCCCGCCTATTTCGAGCCGGTCGACATGCTCAAGCAGACCCTCGATGCGGTCTCGCGGCTGGATTACCCGAACTTCGAATGCGTCGTCATCATCAACAACACGCCCGACCCTGCGTTCTGGCAGCCGATCCAGGATCATTGCCGCGCACTCGGCGAGCGCTTCAAGTTCGTCAACGCCGAGAAGGTGAAGGGCTTCAAGGCCGGCGCGCTCCGCATCGCCATGGAGCGGACCGCTGTCGATGCCGAGATCATCGGCATCATCGATGCCGACTACATGGTTGAGCCGGACTGGCTGAAGGACCTGGTGCCGGTGTTCGCCGACCCCCGCGTCGGCCTCGTGCAGGCGCCGCAGGACCATCGCGACGGCAACACCTCGCTGATGCATTACATCATGAACGGCGAATATGCCGGGTTCTTCGACATCGGCATGGTCCAGCGCAACGAAGAGAATGCCATCATCGTTCACGGCACCATGTGCCTGCTCCGGCGCGCGGCGATGGACATGGCCGGCGGCTGGGCCGGCGACACCATCTGCGAGGATACCGACCTTGGGCTCGGCATCATCGAGCACGGCTGGCTGACGCATTACACCAACCACCGCTATGGCTACGGCCTGCTGCCGGACACCTACGAGGCCTTCAAGAAGCAGCGCCACCGCTGGGCCTATGGCGGCTTCCAGATCGTCAAGAAGCACTGGCGGCGGTTCCTGCCCGGCGCCAGCCGCCTGTCGCGGGAGCAGCGGCACGAATTCGCGCTGGGCTGGCTGAACTGGCTCGGCGCCGAAAGCCTCGGCGTGCTGGTCGCGATCCTCAATCTGATCTGGGTGCCGATCGTCGCCTTCGCCGACATCGCCATTCCCGACAAGATCCTGACCCTGCCGATCATCGCCTCCTTCGTGGTTTCGCTGCTGCATTTCACGGTGCTGTACCGGCTGCGCGTGCCGGTGAAATGGGGGCAGATGCTGGGCGCAATGATCGCGGCGATGTCGGTGCAGTGGACGGTGTGCCGCGCGGTCGCCAACGGGCTCATCACCGAGCACCTCGCCTTCGCCCGCACCTCCAAGGGCGGCCTGTCGCGGATGTCGATCGAGTTCCAGGCGTTCTGGGAAGCCGTGATCGGCGTGCTGCTGCTGGTCGGCTCGGCCGTGCTGGTGGTCACCAACAGTTTCAAGGAAGTGCGCGAGATCTATATCTTCGCAGCCGTGCTGGTGCTGGAAAGCCTGCCGTTCCTGTCGGCGGTCGCGATCGCGATCCTGGAGAATTCGCGGCTCAACTCGTTCGAATTCTGGCGCAATACGGGTATCCGGACCGCGGAACTGATCGGCCTGCGTCCGGTGACCCTGCCGACGGTGGTCGGCCCCTCGCAGCCGGTGGCCTCCGAGATTCGCCGCGAAGCCAGATGATGGGGGACGGTTTTCGGGCAGGTGTTCTGCCTGAAGAAGCCGGGCTAACGGGCGGAGCCGGCACGACAAATCCGACTTGTCCCTTCCCCGGTTGGTCCTCGCCGCGCTATTGACCCGCTCATTGCGGGCCCCTACACAGCGCCTCACGTGAGCGCGTAGCTCAGGCGGTAGAGCACGTGACTTTTAATCATGGGGTCGAGGGTTCGAGTCCCTCCGCGCTCACCATAGAAATCAAATACTTAGCTAAAATCTCGAATAACCGTAAATTGCCCGTGTGGGCGCTATGTTGGCAAATGCGTTACGGTTTCGGGAAGCAGATGCGATGCGCGCCTGCTTTGATGCGGCCAGAATTCTCAACCTCCATTGTGTGAATCAGGCAAAAACTGATCGCTCGGTGAAAAAAGCAGAAGGCCGGAGCGCGAACTCCGGCCTTCTTTGCTCACAGAGCTGGCGCACCCAGTGAGGTGGACCCGGGGCTTGGCTCTGGGTCCACCTCCGGGAGTGTGCATCAGCGGCTTGGATCAGGCAACGCCCTGCCCCTGCCCGCGTACATCGTCGGAAGCTCGAACCGGGGCCGCGCTGGCTGTCCTGTTCGGCCTCTGTGGCCTCGTGCTCGATCGTCGGCTGGACGGGTGAAACGATGCGCGTAGCGGCGGCCGGCCTCGGCTCGTCGCTGAGGTCGATCACATAGCCCGCCTTCACCTCGATGTTGACGTTGACGGAAGGCGAAGTGGCCGGCTGGATTCCTGAGAGCGCCAAGACGAAGCTACTGGTACGGTCGCGCACCATGGCGTTGTCGGTGTCGAGCAGTTCCTGCTTCACGGCACCGGCTCTTGCCGATGCCATTGCCAGCGAGCGGATGACCTTCTGCCGCATGAACTCGGCGATATGCGGCTTGTTCAGGGCACGGCTCAAGCTCTCACGCGCCACGCCGACCATCTCCGCGGCCGCGGTGATGTTCTTGCAGTCGCCGGACACCATGGCGTCGATCGCGGCCTTGACCTTGCCGGATATCCTTGGCGGCGCGGCCTGGGTGCTGGGCGGCGTCGGCGGCGAATTGTCCAGCACGGCGAGCGAGCGTTTGGCCGGGGTGCCGGGGGGCGTGATGTTTTCCATGATCGCACTATCGGCGCTGCCCGGGTCGTCGTAACGCACTAAACATCACGCTTTCGGATCTGGGCGGGATGGCCCCGCCATGACTCTAGGAAGGCCGCTGATGCCGGTCCGGGCTTTTGGGCTGTTGTGCCGGTCGATCGCCGCCAGCGCACGGGCGGACTCGCCCAGCCCGGTTAATCAACAATCGATCAGGGTCGAAGCGTGAAACGGCGGCGAGCCCGCGAGCCACAATTGGAAACGGGTGAAGCCCAGCGCCCAGCTGTGTCTCAGCCCTGTGGGGCTGGCGTGGTAACCGGAAAACCCTGGGGAGTTCCTCCAACCGAGATAGACCCTACAGGTTTAGGCTGCCGAGCCATCCTTTTGTGCGCCACTCCGGATAGTCGGTGACCAGTGTGCCTTCTTGGAATGGAGGAGGTTACTTCCGGGGTTATTGCGTTTTGCAGCGAGTCGACCTTCGCTATAAGCGTGGAAATCTGAGCAGACATCTTCTTCACGTCGACATGTTCATCCGTTATCTGAGCAGATATTTTCTTCACATCGACTTGTTCATCGGTGACGCTCTGTCTTAGAGAAGCAAGCGTAGTTGAATCCTGCTGAAGCAGAGCTGCGTTTTGCTGCAATGAGGAGCTATTCTCTTGCAGCGAGTTAACGTGTTGCTGCTGGGCTAACTGAATATCCTTCAATGCGGCGAGAACCGGATCCGGTATTGGATCGGGAGCTTTCTGTTGCGAAAACAGTTCGGCCAAACTGCTGACATTCGGCAGGGCGAAATCGGAAGGCGACAGAGTATAGACTGCCGCAGTAGCGTTTAGGCCAAGAGCGAACACCGACAGCGCCAAGATCGATATCCGGTTGGACCGCTTGCTCAGCGCTGCGGGTACGAGTTGTTCGGTTTGGCTCTGCGTTTCCGGTGTCTTCGTCACGTGCATTACCCTCAAATGAGTGAACAAAAAAGAGCCGGCGCTTGGATCGTCCTCGCGACGGCTCCTTCACGTGGCACCCATCTAAAACTGCCCTCGATTATGGGCTGATGAGATTAATTCCCCGTTATCGCCGCAGTCGCTTCGCATGCGAGACGCTGGCGTTCCGTTTTCTGGCCGTCCGGCGCCGGTGCTTCACAGATGCCCCTTCGCCAACAGATGCTGAATGCAACCGAGCGCAACGGCCTGCATTCGCGGGGAAAGGGCGGAAAACAGCGCCATGACTTCCTTGCGCTGCGCTTCGGGCACTTTCAGCGGTGGCGCGGCCTTGGCCTCCCGGGTCATCCTCTGCAGCCCGCGAAGGTCGCCACACGGTAGCCAATCGAAGCTTACCTTGTGCTCTTCACAGAACAGAATGACGTCGCGGGTATTGATCCGCTTGTACATCAGCTTGGCAATGTCGGCCGGCGGCAGGCTCCTTTCCTCGGCGATCCGGCGCGCACCATCAGACTTTCCGATGAATTCATTGCGAAGGTTGACGCGTGGGCCAATTCGCAGACTGACACGCCAGCCCGCTCCGAAGCCATCCGCCGCCTGGTCGAGCTGGGCCTAAAAGCTGGGCGTTAGTTAGCAAAACTCACCTTGCAAACCGTTGATGTTCGCTACCTGTCCCGCCATCCGTCTCCTATCTGACAGAAGCTACGGGACGTGAACGCGTCCGACAGCCACAATTCCCGAGGGCGGCCCAATCGACCGCCCGGAAGGCGGAGTGAAAATGACCGGACCTCGTCCAGCAGGCCGACCGTGGACGCTTGCGCAAGCTGGTAACTTCGGGAATGAAGCCGCGGATGATCGCCCAAAAGATGAAGCGCTCCATCGGAGCCATCCAATCGCGAATTTACCTTTTTAAGAAGCCCGGGAAGCGGCTTCCGCCGAAACGTTCCTGATTTGCTGATCTGACAATTCCCCATGGTGGGGAATTCGGCTTGCGTCAGCCTGTGAACTGCGGAACACTTCCGATCGCCTGGTCGAGCTCGGGCTGAGGGCGAAGAAATGAGAAACCGCCAACACTATTCCAACGACGACAAGAGCCCCCTCATCGATCTGCTGAGCTGCATCGTATGTGGTCTGACAATGAAGATCGAGAAAAGCTCTCCCGACGCTGACGGTATGGACGTCATTCAATATCGGTGCGGGCGGTGCGACCGAATTGAGCGTGTGCGACTATTCCGCCCAACCCGAGATGCACTGCGCTGAAGGCGAAGGGGAAATAATGTGCGGATTTAGTAGCTACCGCTGCACACGGAGATGAACGCTGCCATAACAATCGTCGTTTGCCTAGCCGGAGCTGTCGGAAGCGCAAAGCTTTGCTGGAAATACATCGAGCCCCGGCATCAAGCCGCACAGGCACAGGGCGGTGCCCGCTATCGGCGGGCGCGTACGGTTACACCGTTGTGCGTGGCTGCTGCCTTTCTCACCGGGCTGTTCGGTATAGCTTTCATCCTACATTGGCTCGTCTAGATGCAATAAGGCTGCGCTCGAATTCTCACTGAATTGCTTAGAAATACGACCCCCTTTCGGGGCGCTTTCGCGCGCCGCCCTTGCTCTCCACCGCAAGTTGCGCTTGCATTGATCGGAAGATGCTGAGCTAAGCCTCGACACCAATCGTAGGGATAAAGCCAAAAATGGGTGACGACGGAGCACCATATGAGAAGGCAGTCGAGGAGACCGCAAAGGCAACCAGCAACGCTGTTGATTTGATCCGTGAGGGCGGCCGTGCGATCGCGCCCGCGATAGGCAACATCTACGGTGTGTTGATCGGTGACAAGGTTGCCGCAGCACGAGAGCGCAGGCTCGACGAGATCACTCGCAAAACCAAGAAAATTCTTCAAGACCGTAAGGTCAAAGATTCGGTCGAGCTGCCAGAAGATATAGCAATTCCGCTTTTGGAAGCAGCCCAAAGCGAACCGCGCGAGGAATTGCAAGAGCTGTGGGCCCGTCTACTGGCAAACGCGATGGATCCTGCGCGGGCTGATCACGTGCGTCCAGAATTTGTTGAGGCATTGCGAAGGCTTCAGCCGGTCGACGTGAGAATTCTCGATATCGTTCAGAAAACGCTGTCTGACTCAAGCACTCTGCTACAGGTTAGTCAGATCGCGGAACGAACCAAATTGCGCCCATCAGCCGCCGAAGTTAGCGTGTCTCACCTTCAAGGGTTAGATATAGTTCGAAAAACGGGCGGCAATCACCTCGTTGCGCTAACGGACCTTGGGAAGGAACTGGTGGTAGCCGTCGCCCCATAGTGAGGGCAATCCTTCATCACGCGGGGCCTTCTTGGTACTCTATTTGATTGGCCACCAGAGAGAATGGAGTCACCTCTCTTCGCCCGGATGCACCCAGAGGTAAGGCGAGATCTCGCGCGTCTCGGTCAGCTTGATAATGTGCACCGGCGGCGCCGTGGCCCCAACCCGTAGCGGATTGTCGTAGCAACTCGGCAGCACTTCAATGGCGCATGCCCGACCTCACCCGCCGCCGATATCCCGAACGCCAGGACTGCTGGCACGTCTACTATGGCGACGTGCATGTGGGGACGATCGCGATCCGCGCCGGCGTCCCGTTTGACGTCGACCAGTGGGGTTGGGACTGCGGCTTTTATCCGCCGTCGCACCACGGCCGCCAGGTCCAGGGCACGGCCGAAACGTTCGAACAGGCGCGGGTCGATTTCGAAGCCGCCTGGAAGAAATACCTCCCGAAGTGCTCGCAGGCCGACTTCGACGAATACCGGCGATCGGTCGCCTGGACTTCTTGGAAATATGCCATGTGGGGCAAAGGCTGCAGGATGCGCGTCGGGGGGAACGATGGGCGCCGGCGCGTCGAGCGCTGCAGGCGCGCGCTTTGCGGGCATTTTGTCGGGTGAGGCGTTTTTCATGATGCACTGTCGGCGCTGCCCGGGTCATCGCAACGCACTAGACGTCACGTTTTTGGAGCGGGCAGGATAGCCCGGCCATGACTCTAGGAAGGCCGCTGGCAAGTCCGGGATTCGCGGGCGCGTGGGCTCGTCAGCATCGATTTTGCGGGCCGGTTGGAATCGCTAGTGCGTTTGGGGTGACTTCCCATTCGCATTTCCCGGCCTCGCCTTGGAGTGCTCATGCTCGGCAATCCACTTAACCGCGTCATATTCCGCAATGAAGCCCTTGATTACTCCCGTTTCGCCATCGGGCCATAGAATATCGACCTCCCAGCCAGATCCGGGATTTTTCCGCGCCCCGAAAGTTGGTCGCTGCTCGGACATGCCTCGAATATGCGCCTATGGCGCCACGGTTCAAGGCAGCTATCCTGCCGCAATCAAACTGACCCACGACCGACGCCTCATGCGCTGTGACCGCTGTCTCGGTCTAAGTCGCTGATTTTGCTACTGGCAGGTGTTGCACCAAAGCATCAACCCGGATCGAAAATGAACGTCGGAAGCGAATCCTTTTGACTGTGCGACGGGACAGTTATTCCGTTCGAGCAGGGGTGCATATAGACGGGTGTACAATGAGCGAAGAATTCGCTTCTTACAGTTTTCTCGCGGTGACCGTTGCCGGCCTCGTCCTGCTTGGCTCTGGTTTGGTCGCTCTCGTAGTTAGCTGATCTCAGCCGCGGACAGAAGCTCCCGCCGATCTAATCGGATGGCCTCTTCACGAGCCTAGGAAGGCCGCTGGTGCGGGTCCGGTTCGCGGGCTGTCCAAGTGCCGGCCGTCGCGCCAACGAGTCCGCGCGGACTGAGATCGTCCGACAGAACCCTGGAAGGCCGCGATGGTGTGATCAGATTCCAACACCGGCGGAAAATCAGCCCCCTCCTTGTTCGGGACACAGTTGTGCCCGTCGCCATTCGCACGACTGCGGGAAGGTGTTTGGCGATTGAAGGCGTCAAATCACCGCAAACCCGGAGTTGTTATGAGCATCATCCCCCTGGACGTTCAAAGACGGTGCGAACGGCGGTGGGCCGCTCGATTTTCCCGGCCGACGGAATCGGTCACACCCCAATTGCCGGAGAGGGAGAGCCAGCAGATCGCCAGGCCTGACAAGGTGCAAAAGAAAAACCCGCCGGGGTCATTGCACTGACCAAAGAGCGGTGCGTTGCTAGAATCCCGCAGTGTGCTGCCCTCCTCCTAGGCTCACGAATCGTCGTGGCCTGATCAGAAGGACGACAAACATGCACGCCCAAGACACCATTGAAGATCGCTGCGAGGCCTGCTTTGGGATTGGTCAGTTGGTGGAAATGAGACCGATGAAGTTTGGGGAAAAGATTGCCCTTCCACCAATCTGCACGGTCTGCAACGGCACGGGTAAGAAGCCGAAAGCCGACTGAGGCAGGTCCCCGGCCCGTGCCAGTGTTAGCGCGTCGGCAGGCTGATTGCCTGCCGACCCCCGCCCAGGCTTCAATAGCCCCATGCCCGCCCCGGAACAAGGAGAGCCGGATGTGGGGCGTTCTAGTCGGTCTTTATATTGTAGTGATCATCTACCCGTTCATTGAAGAGTGGCAGCAGAAGCGCGCCGACAAATCCGCCTTAGCGAACATGCGCCGACATAGCGGCCTAGGGCATCGTTGGGACGCGACCAAAGGTCAATGGATGGACAAGTAGCCGAGCGCTCGCACCTCTGGGGTAAGAGAAAGGGGCGTGCCCGGCTACCCGGCCCATACGCGACGCGGACGCCGTTAGGTAGCGACCGATTCGTGGCGAAAACCATTCTGCAAGAAGGCATAACGATGCTGATGCCGTCGACCATGGTAACCAGAGCCCATCGTGTCGCCGAGCCACTTCGCCGACCCTGACGCCGCTTCCGTCCTACCCCCAAAATTGCGCAAAGGCGGGGCCGTGCTTTCTTCCAGTCGATATCGTGCGAGCGCCGCGATCCGTACAGCCCGGGGGCCGGGCGAGCTTTGCGCAGTGGTTTCGAGGCGAACTTCTTTGCTGGTCACCTTCACGGCGCTTCCGTCTGTACGCTACCCCGGCGGATCGCGTGGGTGCGCGCCCGTGCCGATGTCGGCGACACAACTGGTTAGCACTTTACCGTTCGCCTTCCGCCTTCTTCGCGTACTGCTCTGCTTCTCTCGCCCGATCTTCCCACGCCTCGGCCATTTCAAGCAAAGTCTCTCGGTCTTTTTCATCCATCGATTGCGCTATGCGGACGCAATCGGCTGCATATTCCCGGTACATTTTCGCTTCTTTCATGCGACTGTCTCCCTCCAGCCCTCACCGGAGGAAGAACGCCTGATGGCGAGACCCTGTTCGGAGCGGTTTCAAAATCGTGACAACGGCATTTTGTGGAACAAATAGCACTTGGAACTTGGGGAACGAAAAAGTGCTTGGAACAAATTGCGCTTGAAGCAATTACGAAGGAAATCCTCGGGGCTCGCGTCGATGTCATCCGCCGACGAGTATTACGCGTACGTCGGGCAGTGCATCGCGCTCGCCTCAAAGTGCTTACACCCCGCGGATAAGGCCCGTCTATTGCAAATGGCGAAAGCATGGCGCGACTTGGCCGAAAAGTTGGAAGCTAGCCAAAACAAACCCGCCGCAAAAGACTCCGCGTAGTTCCAACCCCCATCCCGCACCAATCTCAAATCTAAGCTGTAGCTCGCGAGCAGTATCGCTACACTCATGATGTGCGGTTGGTCAAGTTCCGTACATATCATTGTGGCCCTGGGAACACAGTGGCTTCCTTAAGGTTCGCTTTTGGAAATCCCCCGGAACCCGGAGGTGGGTTCAACGTTCGTGATGCGGCTTGCTGTAACCTCGGGGGAATTTTTGCGTGCCATCAACGTGCCATCAAGGAGGAAACGATGCGGATGCCATTTGCACTCTCTCTTGCCCTATTCTCGGCCACATCGACGATTGCACACGCGCAAGATCAGACTGTGTCCGTGGGGTCCTGGACGATTGCGACTTCCTCGAAAGCTGACAAGTTTGACAGTTGCACTATGAGCCGGTCTACCAATGATCTCGATATAACGTTTCTACGGACTCATGACGGCTTGCTCCTGCTTCTTGATTCATCGAAATGGAAACTAGAGCGAGGGAAGACATACGATGTTACCTTGCTTGCGGGTTCGCGATCAGTTCAAACCAAGGCGTTGGCCGAAACCAAAAGCGTAACGCTCACCCTGGCAGACCGGGCGCTCAATGAGAGGATGCGCACCGCTAATATACTCGAAGTGAGAGGAGAAGGAGCGACGTTGAGGGTGCCGCTAGATGGAAGTACGGCCGCCCTTGGACGCCTGGAAACATGTTTCGAGAAAAATAGTCGCGCTGGAGTTGAGAGTAACCCGTTCGTTGCGGCGAACCGGAAGCCCTAAGTCGGCAACGCCCAAGGCTATTCCAGAACACGACACGATGTTCGCCCGGATCGGCGTCATTAGAGCGTTGAACCGTCACGTCGAGCGGGTGTTCAACCCATCAGGCAAAGAGCCGCATTGGGGGCGTCGCGAGCTGGCCCGCGACCGCTAACTTTCCCTAACGCGATCATCGGAATGAGTTCCTACAAACGGAACCATCGACATTTTTGCATAAGAGACGCGCGCAATCGTCGCATGGCGCGCGAAACATTTACCGACCCGGTGGCTTAGTGCTTCGTGGGGCCTAACCGAGAGGGCCCGAAATGGAACCCCACAGCAGAATCTCGGACAACATAGACATCGACCACAAGACTAGCCGGTCGATCTGCGACGAGGTGGGTGAGCGGTTGCAACAAGACCTTAGTCTCGAAGCCTCGGCTTTGCCGGCCTTCCTTGATCGTCTAATCGATGAATTGCGCAAGCGGGATGAAATGATCGCCTGAACAAGGCCGCTCTTGTTCACGAGAAGCGGCGTTCACGACAAGCGGCGACGGTTCCGCCGGGCCGCGCGGAAGCGTTGCGGTCCGTGGCTTGGCTATTCGGCGGGGGAAATCACCCGCATCGGCCAATCGCTCGGGTCGACAACTTCCCCTGGGCCCGGAGAGATATCGATTACGTATCCGGCTCTGATCTCGAGGTTGACGTTGATCGATGGGCTGTTGACTGGCTGGATCCCAGCGAGGCCGAGCACGAAGCTGCTGGCACGGTCGCGCACCATCGCGTTGTCGCTGTCGAGCAGTTCCTGCTTTACGGCGCCTGCTCTTGCCGATGCCATTGCCAGCGAGCGGATGACCTTCTGCCGCATGAACTCGGCGATGTGCGGCTTGTTCAGGGCACGGCTCAGGCTCTCCCGCGCCATTCCGACCTTCTCCGCGCCGCAACGCACTCGAAACGTCACGTTTTAGATTGGGCAGGACAGCCTCGCCATGACTCTGGGAACCCGCTGGTGCGGGTCCTGTTCGCGGGCTCCAAGTGCCGGCCGATCGGCGCCGGCGCACGGTGCGCCACCGCCGATTCGTGGAGACGCCATTTTGGATGGATCTTTAAAGGCCCGTGCGCGTTGAGGCTTTCAACCCCGGGGGGCGACAGCAAACCCGGAACCTTAGTTATGAGCAATATTCCCCTGGACCTTGAAAGAAGGTGCGAACAGCGGTGGGCTGCCAGATTTTGTCGGCCGACTTCGCTAGCGGCGCCCCAAAGCCAGCCTCAACAACAACAACAGCACCTTTCCGAACCCGCCAAAGCCAAAAGAAAAACCCGCCGGGTTAAAGCGGCGGGCTTGAGGTCTGCACCGGCGGCGTGAGCGCGGGACCGAAGCCCCGCGCCCCTGTCGTTGACCGTTCTGTCACAAGATGAAATCGATGCAATTGTGAAAGACTAGTAACGGGCAGCCCCTCAGACCCCAACCGGTAGCGGATTGTTCTAGCGGCGCGGCCGCGCTTCAATGGCGCATACCCGCTCTCACCCGCCGCCGATCGCCGGAACGTCGACGGGTGGGCTTAACAAAACTCCGGCGCGTCACAGCCCCGCGCTGGCGAGCGTGGGCGTATCTCGGATTGATGCCGCAGGTTGAATTGCTACCTAATTCCCTGACGGGCGCAGCAGTTCCCGGCGTCATCGAGGCACCCAATGAGTAACCGCCCCAAAAAAATAACCTTAGGTGAGATGCGGCCGGCCGGCGTTCGCCTGTTGCCACCGGACGCCGCCACTCTCCAGTTTACATTCCGTGGCTCTGGAATACCTTCTGGCAACTCTTGCTCAGCTTTTGGCGATTTTGCTGCAAACATTGCTGAACCGCACTGTCGTCGCCCAACTGCTTCCGGCAAAATCGCTGTGCGTCTCGCGTGCACGCCTGTTGCTCCTGCGGGGTGCCCATATGGCCCTGAGCCAATGACGATGACGCTCCGATCAGTAACGCGATAGCGGCGAGCACTAGTTGGCGCATCGATCATCTCCATGAATTTGTGTCGAGACCCAATTTCAGGATAAAGCGGCGACCGTTGCGCGGTTCCCTCCGGTTCCGGTTTGATTTCCTCGGAGCGAGGAAGATGTCAAAGCGTACAGGCTGGGGCTGTGAATTTAACGACCCAATCGAGTTGCCGGGTGGGCGCAAGCTGATCACACTGGAGGACGCCGGCAACTACATCACGAAGCTTCCCAAGGCCGAGCACGAGGCGGCCGCAATGGAGGGCCTGATCCCGGTGGCGACGTCCGGCGGACCAACGATGTGCACCGGCTGCCCTCAATTCTCAACGGGTAGCGGATTGTCCTAGCGGCGCGGCTGCGCTTTCAAACCCTGCGCTATCATTTATGTCCGCCAACTACCAACACCGGCAAGCTTCCATCTACCAGGACCTCCGATGTTTGACTCCCCAACAATAACTTCCTGAGGCCGCGACGCCCATGAGAGGCCATAACGATTAAGTCGCACCCTCTGGACTTTGCTGTTTCGATAATCGCAGTGGCTGGATGCGCATTCGGAACATGCAAGAGTTCTGCAGATATCCCGATCTGCTCCGCCATAGATCGAGCCTCATCGAGCACTTTGCCCGCACGTTCCTTGCAGGCTGCATCAAAGCTATCAAACTCTTCCCGCGAGGGCATCCATCCCGAGGCGTGTCCGCTCCCATAGTCGACCGGCAGCGGTTCCGTTACGGTGACGACCGTCACTTTAGCGCTCAAGGCCTTTGCTAAAGCAATCCCATGCTTAACGCCTTTTCTCGCGACATCCGATCCGTCCGTGCTCAAGAGAATATTGGCGTACATTCGGGGGCTCCCTTGCTCGTCGAACATTTTTCCCTAAAAAGCGATTCTTACTTATGTGGTCCGATCGTCGCCGTCGGTCTATTCGCTTTTACCGCGGACGAGTGATTTAAGGCAAACGATCCGGAAGGCGTGGCGTTCGAATACGAGGTGATCGAATACGAGGCCGCGCCGGCAAAGGAAACGGCCCCACCGCTTCTGACACGAATGGGGCCGCCAACCTGGAGGCAGGTTTTCCCCCGGTTGGGCGCGAACCCGCCGGGAGCACGGAATCGACGCTTATCCAGCCCGACTGGTTCCAATTGGACGCGGTCAGGAACGAATCGGACTTCCGCGGTTTGAATGTTTTTCGTGGAGTACCGTTCGTGTCCTGGGAGCGTCCCTTCGATCAACCGGTACCGTTGCCGAGCGGTCCTCCAGCGAGAACGCTCCGCGATGCGGCGAACTTTATAAGGCAACTCCCCAAAGCCGAGCGTGAAACGCCCGAATGGCGGCTGGCAATTCAGATGTTGATCGACGCTTCCGAAGGCTGCGGACCAATGCTTTTCGCGAAATTGGGTATTGAGCGCGCTGCCTGCCGCAACGTGGAGGGTACGTTCAACCCGACTAATGAACCGCATCGGCGTCGCCGCAAGCTGGCGCGGAATCGGTGATCGCAGGAGTCAAAAGGTATTAAACCTGGTGTTCGCGCCCGCGTATCCCAAAGCAAACCACGGTTTGCTCACCGCGACCATCGAGATTCCTCCGGTATTCGTGGATGGATTGTTGGTGACATTGTTATTCCAGATGTCGCGCGAGACCCTTTACGGTAGCTCAATCCGAGCGTCCTCACCTGGTCTACGGCTTCCTGACGACCGCGCCGAACGCGATCGTGGAGCCGATCCACCCCAACGCCATGCCCGTGATCCTGACGACCGATGAGGAGCGCGACGTCTGGATGCGCGCTATGGGGACGAGGCGAAGGCGTTGCAGCGGCCGTTACCGGACGATGCACTCAAGATCGTGATGCTGGGTGCCGACAAGGAAGACAGACAAGGCGGCAGCGGAACCGGCCGTTTCGCCTCAGCGTGGCAGTTCATCAGCGGCGATGAAGAGCCATCGTACACGATCCGTCGAAAGGAACGTGACTGGTTGCCTCAGTGTCTGCGTCGGCCTGATGTGTGCACGAAATATGGATTGATTAGGCACGTCGCGGGACGGCCGGAGGCCGTAGCTGCGCACTGGGCAAGCGAGGTGAAGATGCAATCCATCCGCTCGCCCTCCAACTCGCCATAGACGTGCATGCAGACTGGATAATTGGGATCATACATTTGAGCCTGTGCGGAGGTTGCAACAAGAGCCATTGCGAGCGGAAGGATTGCAACAATGAGCCTGACCACGCGAACCTCCAATTGGAGAAACAAGTCCGTCAGATCAATTATAGTACGCCGTCGTGGCGCGATCCACTCCAGCTATGCCAGTGAGAGGCGGCTGCTTACCGGTTAAAAAAATGGCCCCGTTTAAGGGGCCATTCTCGTTTAGTAGTCGTCCCAGTAATGGTGACGCCTAATAATTACACGGTCGCCATCGTGATACCAGCCGCGATGCCATCCGCGATCATGACCGTAGAATTCGACGTGGGGGCCGCGATAGTAGTCATCCCGGTAGTAGTCCCGGTCGGGACCGACGCGGAAACTAAAACCCTGGGCGCTTGCCACCGTTGGCGCGGCAACTGCGATGGCCGCTAACGCAGCGAGGACGCAAGAAATCTTTTTCATGTCGCTTCTCTCCTATCGTTGTTGCGCAGGAAGAAAACGGGTGGAGCAAAGCGACGTTCCCGGAACTGGTACGGAACTTTTTTGAATGAATATTCAACTAGGTTTCCTATCGGAAACCATCCGCGCTGGATGGTGTGGTACGCGCTTTAACAAGGCCGGACCAGCGAAAGTATTCGCTGCATCGCAAAATTTGAACTTACGCTTCGTTACGTCGAAAACGTTCCCGTCTTCCTCGACAATTTTGGCTTGACTGACGTCCGGGACCGAACGGAAAATATAAGTCATTGAGCTTAAATTTTTTGGACCATGGGCCAAGCTGAACGACCGACTTGCTCCCACCGCGGGGCCTACCTGACCCTCGCGCTGCCTCCCGGCGGCAAGGGCAAGCGTACGTTCCAGTGCTTCCCAGTGCTTCGATTGCGATGGTCCTGATCCGCTGAAAACGGATAAGGCTACGGGCTGGCTCAAGAGTGAGCTGCAGCCGCCTAAAGATTCTCGATCATCGCCGTCTCGATCTAGCCGGTGACGAATTGCCATCATTCGCTTTGAAGCATTCCTGGATCGGCATCTAGGACCGGAGCGTCAGCTCACGTTGCCGCTGGTTTAGTGGGAGGTGTTCCGGGTGGCTTCTTTATTCGGCCTTTGCCGAGACACTCCTCGCACTTGGCAGGATAGATTTTGCGGCCCGGCTGCATTGGCTGTTTGACCTTCTGCAACCCCGTGCCATCACAGGCCGGACAAATAGCTTCGGCCACACTCTCACGCGGTTTTTTCACAGCGACCAATCATTAAAACAAACCAAAAAGTTGAAGCGTTTGCGCGAAGATAGCGCCTAGCCGCAACAGCGCAATGGAACTCGCTTCTTAACCTAACCGATCAATGTTACCGCCGCAGAAGGAGGTCGTGCGTTGTCATCAAAAGGGCCGCGCGGGGGGGCCGGACCTGCGCAATCGCAAAGTCGGCATTGGCTCCAAGGGCTGACATGCCCGACCCGCCAACTCAGGTCCGAAGAGTGCCAGAAGCGGAAGTGGATTGTGTCACTCGATCACTAAAAAGGCACGGGCGTTGCCGCCAAACCAAACGTTATCGCTGCGGGCGTGCCACGAGCCCGGCAAACAAATTTCGCTTCAAGATCGGACAGCCGAACGTCGTCGGGCCATCTGTCCCCGCTGATCGCTGTGGAATGGCTGCAATGACAGTCGGAGCAATAGATCAGCAGCCCGCGCACACCGGCTGATCGCATCTCGCCGAAGGTAATCTTCTCGGGTCGCTTGCTCGTTGGGTGCCTCGATGACGCGGGGAACGGATGCGCTCATCCGGAGTTGATGGGTTTCTGAAAGAGGAGGCAAAAAATGCGCCGTTTTGCTCAAGTCTTCATGATCCTAGCTTCTTTCGCCGCCCTGGCATCCACCGTTCAGCCAGCGGCGGCGGCAAAGTACTGTCTGCAGGGGAGGCAATGGGGCTTTCCAGGCAACTGTCAGTTCTCCACGCGGCAGCAGTGCATGGCAACTGCTTCAGGTACCAATTCAACCTGCGGCATCAATCCGAGATACGCCCACGCTCGCCAGCGCGGGCCTGTGACGCGTTGAGGGCGCCGAAGTTTTTTAAGCCCACCCGTCGACGTTCCGGCGATTGGCGGCGGGTGAGCGCCGGCATGCGCCATTGAAGCGCTGCCAAAGCGTGCAGACAATCGTCTTGGACCGTGGAACCGCCGCGGCGCCGATCACAGTGAAACCGCGATCAGTGGACTTCACTGGGTCGGCGGCGTAATTAACTGCGGCCGTTTCCCGACTTCGAACTTCCCCGTGCGGCGTGTCGCATAAAGCGGCCAACCCAAT
Source organism: Bradyrhizobium erythrophlei (assembly GCF_900129505.1). Classification (NCBI taxonomy): domain Bacteria; kingdom Pseudomonadati; phylum Pseudomonadota; class Alphaproteobacteria; order Hyphomicrobiales; family Nitrobacteraceae; genus Bradyrhizobium; species Bradyrhizobium erythrophlei. The sequence continues at coordinate 6,828,014 of NZ_LT670818.1, forward strand.
TCACAAACTACATGCAACCTGCAATAGGCTTGGCGGCGCCCCGCAGGCGCATCGCGGTTCTCTGGCGACGGGTCGAAGGCGATTTGGAGCCAGCCCACCCAATTGCGGTCACTTCCCCTGCGAGCTCTGAAGCGATCGACGCACTCCTTGGAACAAAGCATTCAGCCGCCGAGATAGGCTCGGAGCACATCCGGGTTCTTCAGTAGCCCTGCTGCACTATCCTCGGCAACGACACGACCCGTGGTCAACACGTAGGCCCGGTTGGCGACGGAAAGCGCGTTGTGCACGTTCTGCTCGACCAGGACGATGGTGATGCCCTGGTCGCGCAGTTGTCGAATTACCGTCAACACCTCCTGCATGATGAGGGGACTGAGGCCAAGGCTCCGTTCGTCCAGCAGCAGAATACGGGGCGCCGACATCAGCGCGCGGCCGATGGCGAGCATCTGCTGTTCGCCTCCTGAAAGCGTACCTGCCATTTGCGCGCTTCGTTCACGCAGGCGCGGGAATCGCGTCAGCACCGCTTCCATCCGCCGCTTCACCTCGGCGCGGTCACCGCAGATATAGCCGCCGAGTGCAAGGTTTTCATGCACCGTCAACTCCGGCCAGATCCGCCGTTCTTCAGGGCAATGGGCGATACCCCGGCGGACGATGGTATCGGGCCGCTGCCGGGCAATCGACACGCCATCGAGCAGGATGTCGCCCGTCGTGGCGCCGATCAGGCCCGACATCACGCGCAGCGTCGTGCTCTTGCCGGCGCCGTTGGCGCCAATCAGCGCGACGACCTCGCCGGGGCTGATCTTCAGGCTGACGCCGTGCAACGCGCGCACCTTGCCATAGGATGCGCTGACCTCGCGCAATTCGAGGATGGGATCCCTGTTGCTCATGCCGCGGGCTTGCCGAGATAGGCTTCGATGACGTCGGAATTGTCTCGAATCTGGTCCGGCGTGCCCTCGGCGATCTTGCGCCCGAAGTTCAGCACAACGATGCGGTCTGATACCTCCATCACGAGCGCCATGTTGTGTTCGATCAGGAGCAAGGCTTCGACACCGTCGCCGATCAGCTTTCTGAGCACACCGCCCAACTGGTAGGCTTCCTCCGTGTTGAGGCCCGCCGCCGGTTCGTCCAGCATCAACAATCGAGGACCGGCGCCGAGCGCAACGGCCAGTTCCAGCAACCGAAGTTCGCCGCAGGAAAGCGAATCGGCTTCCGTGTTCATTCGATCGCCGAGCCCCACTTTTTCAACGATCGCCGCCGCCTCATCGCGAAGCTGCCGCTCGCGTTTGCGCTGCGCCTGGCCAGGAAAAAGGGTCCGCAGCAGCGATTTCTCACCGTGCCGGTGACGCGCCGTCAGCACGTTGCCGAACACTGTCAACCCCTTCAGCACATTGGTCTTCTGAAATGTGCGTATCAAGCCGGCCTGTGCGATTGCGTACGGCGCGTGGCCGGTGATGTCGTCGTTCCGATAAACCACCGTTCCCGCCGTCGGCTGGTAAAAACCGGTGATCATGTTGAGGCAGGTGGTCTTGCCCGCCCCGTTCGGCCCGATCAGGCTCACGATCTCGCCGGCGCCCACCTTGAAGCTGATATCGGACAGGGCAGCCAGACCGCCAAACCGCTTCGAGACGCCTGAGAGTTCAAGCATCGCGGGTCGCTCCACGAGGATAGCTTTCGTGGCGCCGGGCGATAAATCCCATGATGCCGCGCGGCAGGAACAGTACCACGGCCATCACGATCAGGCCGAAGATCGAAAAGCGCAGCTCCTTGAAGTCGCGCAAATACTCTTCGAGCAGCACGACGATGACGGCACCGACCACCGGGCCGACCAGCGTTCCCTTGCCGCCGGCAAGCACCATGATGATCATCGAGACCATGAAGGAGAAACCGAACACTTCGGGGCCGACAAAGGAGACGTAGTTGGCGTAGAAGCCGCCGGCGAGACCGGCGATGCCCGCCGCCAGCACGAACGTGACCAGTCCGAGATAGAACGGCGAAACGCCGATCGACTGCGCCACGAACCGGTTCTCGCGGACCGCGATCGCTGCACGTCCGATGTTCGAATAGACGAAGCGATAGGCGACGAACAGGGACACCGAGGCCAGCAACACGCCGACATAGTAATAGGCCATCTTCTGCTGCAGCGCATCGCCGGCCGTCGCCCATGCCGGCTTTTCGATGCCGGAAATGCCCATCGGGCCGTTGGTCAGACCGATCCAGTTATTGGCGACCAGCCGCAACACCTCCGCGAAGCACAGCGTGACGATCACGAAGAACGGTCCTCGCAGCCGCAGTGTGATGGCGCCGATGACGAGCCCGAACAGCGCCGCCACCAGTGGCGCGGCAAGAACCGCGACATGAAAGGGCATGGCGAGGCGGCTTGAGAACAGCGCCGCGGTATAGGCGCCGACGCCAAGGAACGCGGTGTGGCCGAGCGGGAACTCGCCGACATAGCCGACGATGAGGTTGAAGCTCGTCGCCAGCATCACCGAAAACAAGATGAGGACGCCGATATGCAGCGCGTACTGATTGAGGATCAGGAGCGGCGCGAGCAGTGCGGCAGCCAATAAACCCCACAGGCAATTGCGTTCGAAGATCATCAGGCGCGCTCGGCGTGTTTGCCGAAGAGGCCGTATGGCCGCACCAGCAGCATCGCGATGACCAAACCGAAGCCGATCGCATCCACGTAGCCGCTCGACATATAGCCGCCCCAGAAGGCTTCTGAAACTCCCAGGATAAGCCCGCCTACGATGGCGCCCGCAAAACTTCCCATACCGCCGAGAATGACGACCACAAATGCCTTCAGGGATACGACGTCCCCGATGGTGGCCTGCGCCACATAGATCGAACCGAGCAGCATTCCGGCAGCGCCTGCGAGCGCCGCCCCGAGCGCGAAGGTGAAGCCGTAGACGTGAGCGGTGCGAATGCCGGAAAGTTGCGCGGCCATGGAATCCTGGAAGGTAGCTCGCATCGAGCGTCCCAGCGTTGTCCTTTGAATCAAAAGATGGACGGCGAGGATCAGCGCGGCGGAGATCGCCACCAGCACGAGCCGTGACTGAGTGATGACGACCGGACCGAAAAACAGCGGCTTGTTGGCGAACGGCGAGATGACCTTCTCCGGCGCGGTGCCTACGATCAACAACGCTGTGTTGGTCAGGAAGATCGACAGCCCGATCGTCAGCAGGATGGTCGGTTCCTCGCCCTGCCCGCGCACCCGGGCCATCAACAGGCGATCGATCAGATAGCCGCCGACCGCGAGACTGAAGATCACGACCGCGAGCGTCAGGAAGAAATTGAGCCCAACGAGATCTGTCAACGACCATCCCAGGAGCCCGCCAACCACATAGAGCTCACCATGGGCAAAATTCACCACGCGCATCAGACCGAACACCAGCGTCAGGCCGAGCGCGGACAGCGCGTAAAAGGTCCCGATGACCAGGCCATTGGCAAGAAGCTGAAGGAACAGATCCATATCGCGCTCACGGTTCCGAGCGCCTCGGAGGCGCGGGCGGGAGCGTCAGCGACGCCCCCGCGTTGTTCTTAGCGTTCGATGGTGCTGGTTGCCGCCACGGTGGGAACGCCCTTCAGCAACTGCACCAGCACGACCGAGAAGCCGCTCGCCTGGCCCTTGCTGTCGAACTGGAAATGACCGTTCGGGCCTTCGTAATCGGTCTTGCCTAGCGCATCGCGCAGCTTCTCCGGATCGGTGGAACCGGCGCGGGTGATCGCCTCAGCCAGAATGTTGATGGCGTTATAGCCGGCCGCAGAATATTTGCCGGGTGCTTCGTTGTACCGGGCGGTATAGGCGGTCACGAACGCCTTGTTCTTCGGCGTCGTCATGGTCGAGGCATAGGGCACCGCGGCGTAGATGCCTTCGGACGCCTCTCCCGTCAGCTTGATGAAGTCCGGAGTAGCCCAAGACCCCACGCCAAACATCTTGGTGGTCAGCCCGAGCTCGGCCTTCTGCTTGACAAGGATCGATCCGTCCTGGGTTTCAGCCGCGACGAACACGCCATCGGCTCCGGACGATTTCAGCTTGGTCAGCAGCGTGTAAAAATCCGAGGTGCCGTGCTCGAAATATTCCTTCATGACCGTGGTCGCGCCGAGCGCCGTCATCTGCTTCTCGAACTCGGCGACACCGCCACGGCCGAAATCGTCATTGACGCCGATATAGGCCACCTTGCGCAGTTTGAGCTGGTCGTAAAGGATCTTCGAGAAGGCTTTCGCCAGCAACGCGTCGGTTTCGGTGGCCCGGAAGAACCACGGGTTGCCTTTCTCGGTCAGTTCGGCGCTCGAGGAGACGCCGGTGATCAGCGGCAGCTTGTAATTGGCGACGACCGGCATCACCGCCAGCGTCGACGAGCTGCAGAAGGCGCCGGAGATCGCCACCACCTTGTCACGCTGAACGAGCTTTTCCGCCGCACTGACCGAGTTGGCAGGACGACACTGGCCGTCCTCGATCACCAGTTCGACCTTCTTGCCGAGCACGCCGCCCTTGGCGTTGATCTCGTCGAGCGCCAGCTTCGAACCGTTGACGTCGGTGGTGCCGTTATAAGCCACCGATCCCGTCAGGGGCTGGATCACGCCGATCTTGATGGTTTCCTGAGCATGGACGCCGGCACTGGCAAGCGCCAGACCCAGAACGCCGATCGGCCAGCTTTTTACTATACTCATAACCTTCTCCTGCTTTCAGGTTGCGGTGGAACATCGATTGCGACGATCGGTGGCCTCACGACGATCGCTTCCGGAACAGCGCCAGGAAGCGTTCGCGCAAAATCGACCAGAGCAGATTTCCGGCATCGAGCGGCTGGCTTGACGCGGCGGGCTCCGGGGCCCTCGCCTCTCCGCTCGCCGGAGCGGCGGACAAGGCCTTTTCAAAATTCCTGACGAAATCCGCAGTGATGCGGTTGGCCACCTCCTGCATGACCGCGCCCTTGCCGAACTGGGCCAGCGGTCCCGCCAGATTGATGTCGGAGACGACTTCGACGCGCGTCGCGCCGGGCGAGTTGCCCTCGTTGAGCCGGTACGTCATCGCTCCAGTGGCGCGCGAACTGGAGCGCGCATCGGCGCCCTTGCCGGAAACGATCGCGGTCCACTCGCGGGGCTGGCTGTCGATGGCGACTTCGCCGTCGAAGGCAGCAGCCATCGGCCCGACCTTCACCGACATCCGGCCCTTGTAGCGATGCTCGCCGAGGTCCTCGACGATCGAAGCGCCGGGCAGGCATTTTGCGACGAAGTACACGTCGTTCATCCGGTTCCAGACGAATTCACGCGGATGCGGCAGTTCGAAACTCTTCTCGATCTTCATCGGGCCTGCTCCCGGGCCAGTTCCGCCTTGCCGGCGCATATTTCGGACGCAGACTGGATCGATCGAACGATGCCCTGGTACCCGGTGCAGCGGCACAGATTGCCGCTGATCGCGACGCGGATTTCCTCGGCACTGAGGCGGGGCTTGCGCCGCAACAGGTCCCAGGCGCTGATCAGCATTCCCGGCGTGCAGAAGCCGCATTGCAGTCCATGCTTGTCGTGAAAAGCCGCTTTCAGGGTCAGCATCAGCGGGTCCTGGTCGAGGCCTTCGAGGGTGCGGATATCCGCACCGTCGAGGCCGACCGCAAGCGCGATGCAAGCGCGGGCCGGCTGGCCGTCGATCAAGATGGTGCAGGCGCCGCAGACGCCCTGCTCGCAACCGAGATGCGTCGCCGTCAGCCGCAGTTCCTCGCGCAACAGGTCGGCAAGACTGGTGCGGGGCTCGACCGATGCATGAACCGGTTTGCCGTTGATGGTGGCTGATATCGAAATCTTCATCGTTTTTCCGAGTTCGCGACGGCGCGCACCGCCGTGGTGCAATGAAGGAGCAGTTTCTCGGGCGAAAAGTCGCGGCCGCTGTCGGCGAGTTCCCGCCGGATCGTGGCCGCAAGCGCTTCGCCGCCGCTGCCGGCGGCGATATCGCGCGACGATTTCTCCAGCACGAGCGGGGCACCGTCGGTGGCGCCGACCACCAGCCGCGCCGTACCGCGCGTCTTGTCGATCAGCGCGATTGCCATCGATTCAGCGTACTCGCCGGTCTTGCGCGCGACCTTGTAATGTCCCCAGCGCTCGCTGGGCGAGCGCCGCGGCACGGCGATGGCTTCGATCAGCTCCGCATCTTCGATGACCGTCATGTACGGACCGAGAGCAAAATCCGTGCCTGCTGTTACGCGCCGTCCGTTCGGACCGACCAACGCGATCTCGGCTTCGAGCGCGACGATCGTGGTGAGCCAGTCCGCGGCTGGATCGGCCAGCGCGAGCGCACCGCCGATGGTGCCGCGGGTCCGGATGGCGCGATAGGCGATCTGCGATCCGACGAACGGCATCAGCCCGTTGCTGGCATCCGGGACGAGCCGGTCCTCGAACGCCGCGTGGGTGACCAAGGCGCCGTAGCGGATGCAATCCGGCCGCTCTTCGGATCGTCGCAACGCGTCGATGCGGGTCAGGTCGACCAGCTTGTCAGCCGGCGCCAGCCTCAGGTTCAGCATCGGAACCAGCGATTGTCCGCCGGCCAGCGGCCTCACGATCGCGTCACCGCCTTTCAAGTGAGCGATGGCGTCGTCGATCGAACTTGCGCGGTGATAGGTGAATGGCGCCGGCTTCATGGCCGCGTTTCCCGGGCGGCGATGATGGCCCGCAGGATGCGATCCGGGGTCGCCGGAGTTTGGCCGATTTCCGCGCCAAGCGGTCTTAGCGCATCGTTGATCGCGTTGACGATCGCCGCGGGCGGCGCAATGGCGCCGCCCTCGCCCATGCCCTTGATGCCAAATCGCGTGTGCGGCGACGGCGTTTCCATGTGCAGCACGCGGACGTCGGGCACCTCGGTCGCGCCCGGTATCATGTAGTCGAGAAAGGTCGACGCCAGCGGCTGGCCGTTCTCGTCGTAAGGGATTTCCTCGTAAAGCGCGGTGCCGAGCCCTTGCGCGACGCCGCCGACCACCTGCCCTTCCACGATCATCGGGTTCACCATGGTCCCGCAGTCATGGCAGACGACGTAGTCGAGCACTTCGACATGACCGGTGCCGGGGTCGACGGCGAGTACGCAGGTATGCGTCGCATAGGAGAAGGCACCGGTACTGCGCCCGGGCTGATAAACCGCGCTCGCCTCCAGCGCCGGCTCTTCGCCGACGGGCAGGCGCTCCGGATGCAGATAGGCGGCCTGGCCGATATCGGCGAACGACACGCTCTGCTCGCCGAAATAGACCCTGCCGTCGGCGAGCCGGACGGATTCCTTCGGGGCCTGCAGCAAATGGGCGCCGATCCGCGCGATCTTCTCGGCCAGGATCACGCAAGCCGCCGACACCGCGCCGCCCGACATGGTCATGCTGCGCGACGCAAAGGTGCCCATTCCGTAGGGCGACACCGAACTGTCGCCGTGCCTGACGATGACGTCCCTGACGGGGATACCGAGTTCCTGGTTGGCGACCTGGGCGAGCGTCGTCTCGAGCCCCTGCCCGTGATTCTGGATCCCGACGAACAGAATGAGCTTGCCGTCGGGTGTGAAGCGGGCGAGCGCGGGCTCGTAACCGAACACCACCGGCAGGCCGCGCGCCACCCATTCCGCCGTGCCATGCGCGGATTGTTCGGTGTAGCTCGCCATGCCGAAGCCGATCAGGCGGCCGTCCGGCTCCGGCCGGCTTTGCCGCGCGCGAACCGCCGGCAATCCGACCGCGTCGCATGCGCGCCTGGCGCATTCCGGATAATTGCCGCTGTCGTAGAGCTTGTGCGTGACGGATTTGTAAGGCATCGCTTCGGGCGGCACCATGTTCAGGATCCGCACCTCGGCCGGCTCGCGGCCGACCGCGCGCGCCACGGCGTCGACCAGGGTCTCGATCGCAAAGCAGGCGCCGCTGCGGCCCACCCCACGATACGGTCCAAGCGGAGATTTGTTGGTCGCCACCGATACCGCACGGGCATGGTAGACCGGGATATCATAGGGACCGGTCATGATGCCGGCCGACATGCCCGCCTCCATCGAAGCGGTCCATGGCCAGACCGAATAAGCGCCGGCATCGACGACGACTTCCGCCTCGAGACCGAGAATGCGGCCGGATCTGTCGGCGTAAGCCGTCACTTCGTAACGATGTTCGCGCGCGTGCGGCGAGGCGGTCAGATGCTCGCGGCGGTCCTCGATCCAGCGCAGCGGCCGATTGAGCTTCATCGATAGCGCCGCGATCGCCAGTTCCTCGGGATTGAAGTTGTTCTTCGGCCCGAAGCCGCCGCCGACATCCGGAGCGATCACCCGCAGCCGGCTTTCCGAGATCCCGAGACTATCCGCCAGGATGGTGCGGATGACATGCGGAAACTGCGTCGACGAATAGACCACCAGTTCGTCGAGCCGCCGGTCATAATGCGCGAGTACGCCGCGGCCTTCCATCGACACGCCGGCATGGCGGCCCATCCGCAGACTCTTGCGGACCGTTACGTCGGCACGAGCGCGCACGGCATCGAGATCGCCGCTGGCGATCCGGGTTTCGATGTAGACGTTGTCCGACCAGCTGTCGTGAACGCGCGGCGCGTCCGGCTTGAGGGCTACCTCGATATCCCATACCGCAGGCAGTTCCTCGAAATCGATGACACAGGCTTGCGCAATGTCCTCGGCCTCCGCGCGCGTCGGCGCGATGCAGATTGCCAGCAGATCGCCGACGAATCGCGCCTTGTCGGAAGTCAGTGCCGGATAGTTCGACGGCTTGAACCCCTTGGCGGCACTGACGGCGAGAATCGGTTTGGTGAATGCGATGTCGGAGGCGAAGAAGACATGGTCCCGCGCGGCCTCTGGAACGGTGATCGAGCGGATTTTGCCATGCGCGACGGGACTGCGCAGGAAGAACACCTCCGCCATTCCCGGCACCTGAAGGTCGGCGAGGTATTCGCCCTTGCCATCCAGGAAGCGCGCATCCTCGTTACGACGCAGCGAAGCCCCGACGCCCTGCGGGCTCGATTTCGAGGAATTTTGTAAACTCACGCTTGACTCATCACCGGTTCCACCCAATCGTATATCGTATACGATCACGCCGGGACCGCACATGTCAATCGGGTCTGGGGATAGGGAGTTTGATCTCGGGATGGCTGGAGCAAAGAAGGATCGTTCGGACGCGGCGGCATCGGCGGCCGTGGTGCGTTTCGCGCCGATGCACGATCAGATCCTGCCGCATCTTCGGCGCGACATCGTGGAAAACCGCTGGAAGTCCGGCGAACGGCTGTCGGAACCGCTGCTCTGCAAGCAGTTTGGGGTCTCGCGCACGCCGCTTCGCGTGGCGCTGAAGACGCTGGAAGCCGAGGGGCTGATCCGGCTGGTACCGCATGTCGGCGCCGTCGTGACCGATCCCGGCGCCAGCGAAATCGCTGAAACCATGGAGATTCTGATCGGGCTGGAGCAGCTCGCCGCCATCCGGGTCGCGCAATCGAAGCGGCAGGAGGTGCTGCACGACATCAAGCGGATCTACGAAGCCATGCGACTGGCGGCCCGGCGCGGCGATGCCTCGCGCTATTACGACCTGAACAATGACTTCCACCTCTGCATCGTGCGCGGCACCGGAAACCGGTCGCTGGTCGATCTGCATGAGAAGGTCATGTGGCACGTCCATCGCGAGCGGCACCGCGCCAACGAAGTCGAATCCGTCACCGTCGAGAGCGCCGAGAGTCACCACGAGATCGTCGACGCAATCCTGGCGCATCGGGCCGAGGATGCCGGCCGCGCCATGCGCAAGCATCTCGAGAACGTAAGCAAGCTGGTGCTGGCAAACCGCATGGCCGAGCAGACCAAGGCCTCGGTCAAGCCGGCTGGAATAAAGCTGAAAAAGAAAACCGCGGACGGCCGACGTGGCAGAGGTTAACGGAATTGCGGCACCCGAATCTCGCCCCCGCGCATTCGTGCAGTTTTCATCGGCTGGGGCGCGCCATCAAGATGCCGCTTCATAACTGCTTTTTGTCGGAGTAGCGGTAACACGGCGGAAACACCCTGAAATAGGGTCTTTGAACACGCGCGAGACAGGCCAACGAGACGGAAGGAGACTGCGATGCGGACTACGGTAATTGGCGGGGCGATGCTGCCTCATGCGCCCCAGTTCTTCACGATGCCGGACACTGAGGACAAGAAGACCGTCGAGCAGGTGCGCGCGGTCGCGGCGGATATCGGCAACAAGCTCAAGGCGTTGAAGCCCGATCTCTGGATCATCTTTTCCAACGATCACGCCGAACAGTTTTTTCTCAACTCCACGCCGCCGTTCACCATCCACGTCGGCGGCGAAGCAAGCGGCGAATTCGCCGGGCGTAAATTCCACTGGAAGATCCCGAGCGAAATCGGCTTCGAAATCGTCCGGCAGCTCTATCGCCAGCAGTTCGATCCCGCCTTCACCAGCACCGCGCGCATCGACTACGCCATCGGCATTCCGCTGACGCATCTCGGCGTCACCGACCCGGTGCTGCCGATCTATGTCAACGCCTATCTCCCGCCGCAGCCGACCATGGAACGCTGCTACGCGTTCGGCCAGGCGATCGCCCGCACCGTCACCTCGCTCGGCTTGCGAACCGTCATCCTGTCGAGCGGCGGCATGTCGCATTTCCCGGGAACAGACCGCTATTCCAATCCGGAGCTCGCCTGGGATAACAAGCTTCTGGAGAAGCTCGCCGCCGGCAATCTGAAATCGCTGATCGGCTTCGACGAGACCGAGCTCGACGACACCGGCAATATCGAGTTGCGGTGCTGGGCCTGCGCAGCCGGCGCGCTGGGCGAGCGCAAGCCTGACGTCGTTTCGATGGATCCGAGCTGGCATCACAATTATGCATCGCTTGCATGGTTCGGCGAACAGGGAGACGGGCGTGACGCGCACTATCCCTCGATCAAACCGGAGCTGGTTCAGCTGACCTCGGCGCTCCACGGCCTCGCCCACAACGAGACCGATCGTGCCCAATACATGGCGGATGCATCGGCCTATGCCGACAAGTTCAAACTTTCGGATGAACACCGTGCGGCACTGGCCAAGCTCGAGGTCCCCTCGATCGTCAAAATGGGGGTTCACCCGCTGGTGCCGTTCCTCGCCAACATGCAGATCCAGCGGCTGCGGAATCCTCGCTGACATAAACCGCTCCTCACTTCCGCAATTAACGGATTTTGTCGGCGGCAAGCCAACCGTGACTGAGACAACACTTCATGAAAAAAACTGCAACCGTAGCCTTTATCGGTTGGGGCGCGATCAATGCCCACGTCGGTGCGCTGCTGGCGCGGCGCCGGAGCGCCATCGATGTCGTCGCCATCGCCACCCTCGACACGCCGGAAGCGCGCGCCTCGATACCGAAGGGGGTTCGCTTTCTGGACTCTCCCGAGAAACTGATCGAACTGGCGCCTGACATCGTGGTCGAAGCGGCCGGCCGGGCCGCTATCGACAGATGGGCCGAAGCCGCGCTCGCCGCCTCGCCCGCGATGATCATCGCCTCCACCAGCGCGTTCTGCGACGACGCATTGCTGCCCCGGCTCGTGGCGGTCGCCGAAACCCACGGCAGCCGGATTCTGATTCCGTCAGGGGCAATCGGCGCGGTCGACGCGCTGGCCGGCGCCGCGGTGCTGGGGCTTGACGAGGTGACGCATCAGATCGTCAAGCCGCCGGTGGCGTGGAAGGGAACGCCGGCTGACCAACTGCTCGATCTTGCCACCCTGACCGAGCGCACGGTATTTTTTACGGGCACCGCGCGTGAAGCCGCCGGTCTTTATCCGCAAAATGCCAATGCCACGGTGGTCACCGCCTTGGCCGGTGTCGGCCTCGACAAGACCCGGGTGGAACTGGTGGCGGACCCGTCATTCCGCAGTAACGGCCACCGCATCATCGCGCGAGGCGGGTTCGGTCGCATGGACATCACACTCGAAAACAACCCGCTTCCGACCAATCCGAAATCATCGGAGCTGACGGCGCTGAGCCTGGTGCGACTGATCGAGCATCAGGTCAACGTGGTCGTCATCTAACCGCGCGCCAGGTAATGTGTATTGTCGCCCGAGTGCGGTCCATAAGACGATGCGAATGAAGAGCGTGAACCCATGACGAACTTCCCCGAGATCCCCACCGAACTTCGCGAACTAATGGCTGAGATCGGACCGAAATGGGCCACCGATACCAAAGGCCATGTTCGGTTGATGATCGACAAATTCAGCGAGGTGCTCAGGCATTCGCCAACGGAAGGGGTCCAGGTGGAGACAGGCAACTCCTATGGACCGCATGAGCGGCAGGCCTTCGAAGTGTTCCATCCCGCCTCATCTGACCGGGTACCCCGACCCGGGCTGATCTTCGTTCACGGCGGCGCTTTCACCGAGGGCAGCCGCCACCGAACCGAGGCGATCTACGCCAACGTTCTCTATTATTTCGCCAGACACGGCATCGTCGGCATCAACGCCGGTTACCGGCTTGCACCCGAAGCGCGCTATCCCGAAGCCACCCGCGATATTGCTTCCGTCGTGCAATGGATGCGCACCAATGCTGTCAGGCTCAATATCGACCCCAACCGCATATTCCTGATGGGCCACTCGGCAGGCGGCGCCCATGTCGGCAGCTACGCTTACGACAAGCGGCACCAGCCGGCCGGCGGGCACGGGCTGGCCGGAGTCCTCATCATCAGCGGCCGCGTTCGCGCCGACGGCCGCGCCGACAATCCTAACGCCCGTCGGGTTGCAGAGTATTACGGCAGCGACCTTTCGACGTATGACGACCTTTCACCGGTTTCACATGTCGACAAGAACAGCCCACCGACGTTCATCGCGTGCTCCGAATTCGAAAATCCGCTGATCGACGTCTACTGTTACGAGCTCGCCCATCGCCTTGCGTCGGCCAAGGGACGCGCGCCGCCCCTTGTCTGGCTGAAAGGCCACAATCATACCTCGATCATCGGACACTTCAACACTGCCGAGGATACTTTGGGGCGAGCTTGCCTGCAGTTCATCTCCGAAACACGCCGCGCCTGACTCCCTGTCGAGTTCCGGGCGCGCCTTACGGAAGGCGTATTCCGGTGAATTTCGGCTGCGTGTATTCTTCGAACGCATACGGCAGTCCTTCGCGGCCGACGCCGGATCGGCCAACGCCGCCGAACGGATAGTTGTCGAGCCGGAAGCGGCTTGCCTCGTTGATCCAGAGCGAGCCGACCCGAACCTCTTCCGACATCCGAAACGCCGTCGCGAGGCTCGAGGTGAAACACGATCCCTGCAAGCCGAACTCGCAGTCATTTGCGATCCGTATCGCATCATCGATGTCCTTGGCGCGCATCATGACGACCACGGGCCCAAACACTTCCTCGCGAACAAGGCGCGTTCCATCTGGCGGATCGACGACGATGGTCGGCGGTATCACGCAGCCTTGGAAAGCCCCGGACGTCACCACGCGGCATCCGCGGCTCCTCGCGTCCTCGATCATCGCCGTGATACGCTCGGCGGCGCGAGCTGACGCGACCGGACCAAGATCGGTCTCCGGCAACGATGGATCCCCTACCTTGAGCCGCTTCGTCGCTTCGATGAAACGCTCCAGAAAGGTATCGAAAACCGGGGCTTCGACAATAATGCGCTGGGTCGAAATACATTGTTGTCCGCTCGCCTCGAAGGAGGACGGAACGATGCGCTGCACGGCATCGTCAATATTGGCGTCCGCAGCGACAATGTTTGGCGAGTTGCCACCCAGTTCGCCAATGAATCGTTTTGCCCCTGCGGCCCGCGCCAACGCGTCGCCTGCGGCGGTTCCGCCGGTCAGCGTGACGAGGTCGACGCCAGGATGGGCGGCAAGGCCAAGGGCTTCTTCCCGGTCGCCGGCTACGACGTGAACGAGCCCGTCAGGCACTCCGCCGGCGATAAAGGCCTCGGCGATCAGCTGTGCGATTTGCGTACCCTCCAGGCACGGCTTGATCACAACCGCGTTTCCGGTGACCAGGGCCGGAGCAAGTTTTTGAATCAGCAGATTGGAGGGTGCATTAAACGGAGTGACAGCCGCAACCACCCCATAGGGCACGCGGCGCGTGAACCCGAACAAGCCGGTCCCGGCCGGGACCATATCCAGCGGCACGACCTCTCCACCCTGGCCATGAAGATGCTGGGCACACGCCCTGACGAACGCAATGCTGCGCTTGACCTCCATTTCGGCCGCCCGACGGGGCTTGCCAATATGCGCGATCGTGGCTTCGATGATGCTTTTGGACGCCTGTTCCATCGCAGACGCCGCGCCGTTGATCCAGCTGGCGCGCTGATGCGCCGGCGTCTTAACGAATTGCCGGAAGGCCGCCTTGGCGGCCTCGACTACGCGGTCCAGCTCGACTGCACCGGCCGGTGAGACCGTGAATGCAATATCGCCGCTCCACGGATTTCGAACCGGAAATGTGCCTTTTTCCGACGCATCTAGAGCTGAGCCGCTATCCTTTGTCATTCCGTCCTGTCCCAAGGCTTGCGTGAAGGCCGATTTCACATTGAACATCCGGACCACCACCGAAAAGTCGAATGCGACAAAAAACTTTTCCACATTGTTGACTATCCAGTCAACACCCGGCTCCCGGCCGGCCGCCGGCATCGATGCAAGCTAGGGACGCGGATATCCAAGGATGACATCCTCGGTATGCAGAAGCCTCGACTTCAGCGCCTCATCGGATCGTCGGCGAACGCCTCGATGGTCTTCACAGCCTGGCCCTTCAAGAGCCGCGGCAAACGTAAACCGCCTACGGTTTCCCAGGCGGCCCATCTAGTGCAGCTTGGAGAGGTCCTCCTTTTTTGCCTCCGTGACCACAGCGGCACGATCATAGGTATTGATCTGGTCGATGAACTGATTCGTGAAGACCTTGTCGGCCGCAGGGGCTACCGGCACGACAGCCTGGTCCTTGAGGAACTGCAAAAGATGCTGCCAGTCGGCCTCAACAAAGAAGCCATGCTTGCCCCCGATCTTCTCACTGGTCCAGATCGCCAACCTGCCCTGATTGACGGCGATCCCTTCCTTCAGTGCCTCGGCTGCGTCCGGGTTCTTGGAACGGGATTCCGGATAATTCTTCCAGGTAATCAGCACCGCGGCTTCAGGATTGGCCATGCTGTAATCATATCCCTTGGCGACCGCTCGAGCGATGCCGACCAACATTTTCGGATTCTTTTCGATCGTATCATTTCGCGCGAGCAGGCCGACATCCGGCAGTGTGCGCAGAAGGTCCGAGGCCGGAATTTCCCGGAGCTTCAGCCCCGAGAAGGCCAGTTTGGCCAGTGCCGCGTCCCAGAAGATCACGCCGTCGACGAATTTCTGGCGAACCGACGTGATCGCCTGAGCGCCCAGTCCGATTGGAAGAAAGGAGATATCCTTTGCCGGATCCAGTCCGGCTTCTTTCACGAAAGCCTTCGCAAATGTCGTTCCGGCGCTTCCCATCGACTGGACGCCAAGCTTCTTGTCCTTCAGATCGGCCAGAGTTTTGATCGGACTGTCGGGCAGCACGGCAACCGACCAGATATTGGCGTAATACAGGTCATAATAGTATCGGATATTCAGCTTACCGGACTGGATGCCAACGATGGCCTCACCGGGGGAAGCCGCTCCCACTTCGGCGTTGCCTGCCGAAACCTGTAACGCGGACTCGTTCGATCCGCCCACCGCCAGCAGGCTTACATCGTAGCCTTCGGCGTCGAAATAACCCTTCTCCTTTGCTACCACGAACGGCGAGAACGCCTCGTCAATGGCCCTGACCGGAATCAGGATGCGCACCTTCTCCAGCGCGTAGGCAGCCGCCGAAAAGTTCAGCATTAGTGCCGCGACAAGAGCCGCCTGCGGTATCTTGCATCCGATACCAACGTACGACATTCGCATTCTCGCTACCCTAAAACGTGACTACACCAACACCGGCGCCTCATTACGCCGGATCCAGAAAATATAACGACGGGCCGCCACTCGCGTGACGCCGTGCATCACCAGTCCGATTGCCGAGAGAACGATCAGCACCGCAAACACGCCGGCGATGTCGAGATTGAAATTGAGCGCGATGATCAGGTAGCCCAAACCGACCTGGGCGCCGACAAATTCGCCGACGATGGCGCCGATTACGGCCAGCACGGCCGCGATCTCGAGCCCCGCGAAAATCAGAACCAATGTTGACGGAATCCGCAATCGCACAAGTGTTTGCCAGCTGGTGGCTCCAAACGCCTTCATCATGTCGAGCTGGTCTCGGTCGGTGGCGTGAAATCCGGCCACCACGCTGACCAGAATAGGAAAGAAGCATACCAGCGCCGTGATGACGACCTTCGACGTCAGCCCGTATCCGAACCAAATGATGAACAGCGGCGCGATAGCTACCTTGGGCAGGGTCTGCAGCGCCACCAGATACGGGTAGACCAGACGCTCGACCACCGGAATTAGCGAGATCATGGCGCCGATCACAAGCCCAGCCAACACGCCGAACACGAATCCGGAGAGAATCTCGACCAGGGTCGCCCATAGATGCGGCCATATGGTTCCTGACGCCACCAGCGTGTAGAGCCTTCCAGCTATCTCGTCGGGCGACGGCAGCACCAGCGGCGATATGTCAAACAGCCGGCAAGCGCCTTGCCAGACGGCAAGAACCGCAAGCGCGAGCAGGACCGACTGCAGCCGGTGCGAAGCGAGCAATTTCCTGATTGCGATCATAGCGCCGACACCATCGATGTCTCGGCTCCGAAAAGCCTGCGAATGTGGTCGCACAATTCACCAAAGCGCGGCGTCCCCATGGTCCGAAGGTTGCGCGGGCGCGCGATGTCGATATCGACGATTTCCGAAATCCTGCCGGGCCTGGGCGACATCACAACCACCCGATCGCCCAGCAGCACGGCTTCCGGAATGCTGTGGGTGATGAAGAACACCGTCATGCGCTGCTCGGACCAAACCCGCATCAGTTCCACGTTCATGGATTCCCGGGTCATGGCGTCCAGCGCGCCGAACGGCTCATCCATCAGCAGGATCTTCGGATCGCGCATCAATGCACGGCAGATTGACACCCGCTGCTGCATGCCCCCTGACAGTTCGAACGGGTATTTCGCGGCGAAGTCCTTCAAGCCCATGAATTCCAGCAAGCGCTCGGCGCGGGTAACGGTTTCCGCCGAGGTGTCATGCTTCAGCTGCGCCGGCAGCAGAACGTTGGCGAGCACGGTATTCCAGGGAAGCAGCACGGCCTGCTGAAACACCACGCCGGCGTCGGCGCGCGGTTTGATGATGCGCTCTCCGCCAGAATAGACTTCTCCAGCGGAAGCCTGTTCGAGTCCGGCCAGAATCCGCAACAGCGTGGTCTTGCCACATCCGCTCGGACCGACAACCGAGATGAACTCGTGTTTCTGGATTTCAAGATTGACGTTGGATAGAGCGGTGACAATTCCGCCCGACCGGGCGGAAAAGCGCTTCTCGAGGCCCACGATTCGTATCAGCGCCTCATGCGACTGACCTGGTGCAGCTTCGACAACATCGATGCCGCTCTTGTCCGATCGCGCTGTCTGCTTTCCCATTGTTCCGATCTGCGTGGACGCCAGAACCTCTTATCGACAGGGCTAACGATAGGTCACAGTTGACTATCCAGTCAACTGAAGGATTAGCGCCGGCTTGAAATGCAATGTGGATCCGGCCGTCCGACAAGTCCTTGCTGCCGCCACGGCAAACAGCTGCGGATCTGACTCTGCATCGCAGCCGCTGCCTGCGCGCAGGTTCAACAGGCCGCAGCGTGGTCGCCAATCGAAAAGCCGCAGAAGGCGGCGCGCCTGTCTATTTTTGTTGCAAGGATACGTGACGGGAACTTGAGGCCAATTGCTTGAAAATCGTGCGTCGTGGTTTCTTGCAAGGCATGGCGGCCGGCGGCGACAGGCAGTAGCGCAGCACCAGGGTAGTGACATGATCGAGCCAAAGCTTCTGCGCCTCTTCGGACCCCAGATCCCGGTTGAGTGCGATTTCGAGTGTGAATTGGTTAGAGAGATAATGATAGCAGAGCGAGGACAGGGTCAGATAAACGATAGTCGGATCGAGGTCTGGCCGGAACGTGCCGTCCTCGAGGCCACGATCGAGAACGAAGCGGATGGTTTCAACCAGAGGGTTGTACAGATCCCTCATCCGACCCGATTTGCGGATGTATTTTCCCCGGTGCTTGTTCTCCTCGTTCATCAGCCGGATCGCGCTGGGATTGTTCTTGAAGGCGTAGAAGGTGTGATGAACGAGCTGGCCCATCGCCGCCACGGGATCGCTGGCGCGCACCGACAGATCCTTCTGCTGCTCGCGCAGGTCCTGATACATCTGCTCCAGAGCGGCGACGAACAGGCCCTCCTTCGACTTGAAATAATAGTAAAGCATGTTTTTGCTGACGCGGCAGCGCGCGGCGATACGATCGACACGAGCACCCTCGAACCCGATCCGGGCAAATTCCTCGGTTGCCTGTTTCAGGATCTTTTCGCGAACGCGAACCGGATCATTGCTGCGGCGTGCCACGACTCAATTCTCCCTGCCATGCGGCAACGATGACGGCGCGGGCGTCCGATTCGCAATCCCATAAGGACGTCAGCGGCCGGATCCGTGTTCTAGTGCTTCGCGCCAGCGTCCTCGACCAACTGCCAGATGCGCGCCGGCGACAGCGGCAATTCCATAGGCTGCACATTGAAATGCGACAAGGCATCGGCAACTGCGTTGGCCATGATGCCTCCGACCGGGATAAGGCCCCCCTCGCCGGCGCCCTTGGCGCCGAGCGGATTGTTGGGACAGGGTTTCAGCTCGAGCGCTATCGAACGAATATGAGGAAAATCCGAAGCCGTCGGCAGCAAATAGTCGGCGAACGACCCGGTCAGCAACTGACCGTTCTCGTCATAGACGAGATGCTCGAGAAAGGCGCCACCAAGACCCTGGACGATCGAACCGATCGCCTGTCCATGCAGCGTCAGCGGATTGATGATGCGGCCGACGTCTTCGACCGACAGATAGTCGAGCACCTTGACGTGGCCCGTACCGGGATCGACCGCAACATGCGCCGCCTGGGTGCCGTAGGCCCAAGTGTACTTCTTGTTGAAAAATGAGGCTTCCACCTCGAGCGGCGCATCCGCAAGCCCGGCCAGTGGCAGGTTTTTGCCGGAGAAACCGACCTCTTCGCCATCGATGGCAATCTCGGCCGGCGCGCAGCCGAACCGCGCCGCGGCGATTTCCCGGACGAGGTCCTTGAGCTTTTCCGCCGCCAGCAGGATTGCCGATCCACCCATCACCGTCGAGCGCGAGTGATAGGCGCCATAACCGTCCTTGACGTGACTGGTAGAGCCATGATGGACGGTGATCTTCCCGTACGGCAGTTCGGTGGCGTCGGCGGCGATCTGAGCCATGATGGTCTCCAGCCCCTGCCCGACCGAAGATGATCCGAGATAAACCGACAGCGAACCATCGGTCTCCAGCACCAGCCGCGCGTCCTCCTTCGGGCCCGCGGCGCCACCCTCGATGAAGCTTCCGACCGCAATGCCGTGATAGTAGCCGTCGATCAGCTTGCCGCTGAGCTGGCTCTTTTCGGCCCAGCCGAACTCCTTCATGCACAGATCGAACACCGCGTGATAATCACCGCTGTCCAGCTCGGTCGAGCTGTCGAACGGCGTGATACTGGCTAGCGGATACGGCATCTGGCTATCCGCGACCAGATTCTTGCGACGCAGTTCGACCCTATCGATGTTGAGGTCCTTGGCAACCAGATCGATCAGACGCTCCCGAATGAAATCGGTCTCGAACCTGCCGGGTCCCCGATAGGTTCCGCTCGGCGTCTTGTTGGTGGTCAGCATCGTGGCTTTGAGATCTATATTCTCGAAGCAGTACGGGCCGGACATATATTGGGCGACGTTGCGCGGGCCTACCGACCCGTTGGTTCTGATATAAGCACCAATGTCCGCCCAGATCTGGCCTCGCAACCCCAGAAACCGTCCGTCACGGCTGACGGCGATCTCGACGTCGCACTCGATATCGCGCGCGTGGTTGGCGGTCATCATGTGCTCGCGCCGATCCTCGGTCCACTTCACCGGACGGCCAATTATCCTGGCGACGGCGGGGATCAGGAAGTCTTCGGGATAAAATTCCCCTCGCGAGCCGAAACCGCCTCCGACATCGACCTCGATCAAGTCGATGGCCTCGACCTCGAGCTCCAGCGCTGCGGCCAACACCCGGCGGTTATACCAAGCCGTCTTGGCGGCCCCCCATACGGTCAACTTTCCTTCGCCAGCGTTCCATTCGGCGACAAAGCCGCGAGGCTCCATGAACATTGCGGCGTGGCGTTGAACGGCGAACTTCTCTCTGCGGACATAGTCCGCGGCCTTGAACGCGGCATCGGCGTCGCCCTTGAACGCAGACCAGGTGATGGCGGCGTTGGATCCATGGTCCTCGAACAACACGGAAGCCCTCGCCTCCGCCTGCTCGCGGCTGGTGATTGCGGGCAGCGTCTCAATCTCCAGATCGATATGGTCCAGCGCATCCTCAGCAATACCTTGCGTGTCCGCCAGGACGATGGCGATCGGTTCGCCGACGTAACGAACCTTGCCGTCGGCCAGCACGGGCTGATGGAACGGCTCGAGCTGCGGCAGCGGCTGCAGGCGCAGCGGAATCCTGGGAACGACCGCGCCGAAGTCGGCGGCAGCAAGGACATGGCGAACCCCGGGCATCGCCCGGGCGCGCGCGGTGTCGAGCGACTTGATTATCCCGTGCGCCACGGAGCTGCGCAAAATCACGGCGTGCAGCTGACCGCGGCGGTTAACGTCGGCGACATAGGTACCGCGCCCGCGCAGGAACCGCATATCCTCGACGCGCTCCATCGGCCGGCCAACGTATGAATTTGAAACCTTCATGAGTTTTCCTTCGCGCTCGCATACGACTTGCGAGCATCGAGAACCGCCTCGACAATCGGAACATATCCGGTGCAGCGGCAAAGGTTGCCTGACAGCACGTCACGGACCCGCTCTTCGTCGGCATCGGGCTCGCTGGTCAGCAGCGCGTGCGCCGTCGTGATGAAGCCCGGGGTACAGAAGCCGCATTGCAGCGCGTGATGTTTGCGAAACGACGCCTGCAGCGGCGACAAATCATCGCCCGATAGCCCCTCGACGGTCACGACCTTTTCTCCGTCGACCTGAGCCGCAAGCATCAGACAGGACCGTACCGCCTCCCCATTGACGAGGACGGTACAGACACCGCAGACCCCGTGCTCGCAACCCAGATGCGTGCCTGTCTTTCCCAGATTGTCGCGCAGGCAATCCGCCAGGCTGATGCGGGCTTCCACCTGCACTGCCACGGCTTCACCGTTGAGCTCGAATTCAACTTTCATCCGGTTTCCTGGCGGTTGCTATCCGATGGATTGGTTGAGCCCGCGCTCCAGCAGCGTACCGAGAAGGCTGCGGCGATAGGCGGCCGGCGCGTGGATGTCGGAAGCCGGGTCGATTTCGGCGCGCGCAGCGGCAACCGCTGCGGCAATGCTGTTCTCGTTGACCGGCGTTCCGTTCAGCGCGGCTTCGGCCGAAGCAAGCCTGACCGGCCGATCGGCGACACCGATCGCGCCGATATGAACGTTCGCGGCGCAGCGTCCTTCATCCAGATCGTAGAACAACGCGATGCCGGCCACGGCAAAATCGCCCTTGCGGCGAGCAAATTCCCTGAACGCCCATCGCCGCGCGGCTGGCCACGCCGGCAGATGAACACTGGTAAGTATCTCATCCGGTGCGAGGCTGGTTTGCAGGAGCCCCTGGAAGAAGCTCGCGGCCTCTTCGACCCGCCTGCCGCCGGCGCCGATAATTTCCAGCCGCGCATCACAGGTCAAGGCAATTCCCGGCATCTCGGCCGATGGATCGGCATGCGCCATCGAGCCTCCCACCGTGCCGCGATTGCGGATTTGATAGTGCGCAACATGCCGGATGGCTTCCGCCAACAAGGGATGCGCCGTCGCCAACCGCTGATCGCCGCCGATGTCGCACCACCGCACTTTCGCTCCCAGAGCGATCCCGTCCTCTGTAATCGTGATGGCATCAAGATCGCGGATGCGTTTCAGATCGACCAGCAGTTCGGGCGCGGCCAGCCTGAATGCCAGCATCGGCATCAGGCTTTGGCCGCCAGCGATCAGCTTCGCATTGCCATTGCCGGCCGTGAGCAGGCTGACCGCCTCGCTCAACGTAGCAGGCGATTTGTATTCAAAGGCGGACGGCTTCATCAGGCCTCCAGAATGGATCAACGTCTTTGACGCGACGGCCAGATGAGCGCGTCCCGGTTATCATCTGCCGGCCGTGGCTCAGAGCACGGTCAGCGTGAGGCATTGGCTGGAACATGACGTATGTTGACCGGCTAGTCAACATGGAGAGATCCGCGGGAAGCTTGCGGTGTGGAAGGTTTATGGAAAACCGAACCCGCCGACCGACACCATCTCTGAACAAACGGCTCCAAATTCAGTTGACTATGTGGTCAACAAAAAATATTTTTGGAAGCAGATCGCCAAACGGTAGATCCAAACGTTGTTCGCAGGAGATGGACATGGCAACGGCGAGACACGCGCGACCGAGGGAACTCGAAGGCGTATCGATCGACCAGATCATTGAGCGTTACGTCGCGCGCTTTTCGGACCGAAGGGCCGACTGGGCCGCATTTGAGGACGCCAAGATCGAGGGCTTCAAACGGGCGCAGCATCGCTTCATCGGCGCGGGCGGCTCCGGCAAGCATGGTGATACATCGGCTATTCCGGCCGGCAATTTCACGCTCTCGATCATGTTCGTTCCGCCCGGTCAGGGCAATGCCGCGCATACGCACGAAGCCGAGGAAGTATTCTTCGTGCTGCAGGGTTATCTGGATGTTTTCGTTCAGGACGAAGACGGCCACAAGATTACCCGTCGACTCGGGCCATGGGAATGCATCTCCTGCCCGGCAGGGGTAATCCACGGTTACCAGAACGACAGCCTGGAGCCCGTATACTTTCAGGTTATGATCGGACGCGGCAAGCCTGAAACCATGGGGTATGCCGACGATGAACTATTCAAGCGCCGGGATGGACATTTGAAGGTCTGAGGCCCCGCGTCCCGCATCGGCGCGCCTGCCGCCTCAAGGTCCCTGCGCTTCAAGGTCCCTGTCGAGGCATTCCTGGAAGTGGCCTGATTCAAAGTGGTCCGATTCCCGGAAGTCCCGGCCACGCGTTTGCGGCGACATTCCTATCTGCGCTTCTGCGCGCCGAAGCGCAGATAGCCCAGCGTCAGATCCTCAATGTGTCGAATCCGCACGTTCATCTCGTCTTCCGTCGAAAATTTGCGGTCAAGAAGATACGACAGCGTGTAGCGGTTCGACAGGTAGTGATAGGCCAACGCCGAAATTGATATATAAAATTCCACCGGATCGACACCGCTGCGGAAATCACCGGCTTCCTCACCTTCCTTCAGGAGGCTGGCGATATTTCCCAACAGACCCGAATAGCCCGCCTTGGTTAGTTTCGACTTGCGCAGGTGCTTGCCCTTGTGAAAATTCTCGGAATTCAGCAGCCCAATGAATTCCGGATTGTCGCGCCAGTATTTGAAAGTCGAGCGCACCAATTTTCGAATTCCATCGATCGGAGACGATACGTCCAGGGGCCAACTCATCTGGTACGTGTGCATGCCCTGATAGGCCGACTCGAGGACCGCAATGAACAGTTTTTCCTTGCTGCCGAAGTAGTGATAGATCAGATTCTTGCTGACCTTGGCGAGGCGCATGATGTCGTCGACCCGCGCGCCGTCATATCCCTTGGCGGAAAATTCCTGGATCGCGACGTCAAGGATACGCTGCCGAGTACGGTTGAGACCCGCCTCGGCGCCGTCGACAGCCTTCTTCTTCGACACCGATGCGGTGGATGCCTCTCCAGCGATCTTGCTTTTTGCCAGCGAAGATTTCTTCCTGGTCCTGCTGGTTCGGATCGACGCTCCGTTGCGCATGAAGGTACTTTCGGCAGGCATGGCGCGATCCGCAGAGATTCAGACGTAAACGATCTGATGACAGAAGACAATCGGCTGACGGCCCCGAACTTACATCGTGCCTGATCCGATGTTGCCGCTGGCGCGGTCGCGATGCGGCATCGCCAGGCGCTCCAGAAATTCCACCACCCCAAACAGTACCAGTCCGAGGATCGTCAAAGCCATCACGCCGGCAAACAGCAACGGCGTGTTAAGGTTGCCGTTGGCGATCATCAACTGGTAGCCGAGACCGGCGTCACCCCCGACAAATTCCCCGACCACCGCTCCAACCACCGCCAACGTGATGGAAATCTTGAGACCGGCGAAGATCGAAGGTAGTGCGTTGGGAAGCCGGATCAGCCGGAACGTACGATAGCTCGACAGTCCCATCGAACGCGCAAGGAAGATCTTCTCCTGCTCGATCCCGCCCAGCCCCATCACCGTATTGATCACAATCGGAAAGAACGCGATCAGAAACGCGATCAGCACTTTCGGTAGCAGGCCAAAGCCGAACCATACGACGAACAGCGGCGCTATCGCGACCTTCGGCATCGCCTGCGTTGAAATCAGCAGAGGGTAGATCGACCTCGCGAACACCGGCCAGTGAAAGATGCCCAGCGCCAGCGGAATACCGATCGCGATGCTCAACAGGTACCCCAGCAGGATCTCCACGGTCGTGACCCAGGATTCTCGGATCAGCAGCGAGGCATTGTCGCGGCAAGCCGCGAGAATCTGGCTCGGCGCCGGAAACAGATAGGTCGGGATCTTGAACAAGTCCGTGGCAACCTCCCAGCCTATCAGCAGCCCGGCGGTCACCAGGATCGGGAACAGCACCTCCGATCGCCGCTCGCGCTTTCGCTTCCTGTTGCTCTCGTTCTGGACGTGGCGCTCGACCTGTTCGATCGAAAGAGCGGAGGCTTGCTCGACCGCTGCGGTCGCTGACATCACGGGGTCCTCCATCAGTGCTCGCGCAGAATGCCGCGGGCAAGAAATATCTCGAGGATTTCGCGGCTATAGGCAGCGAATTCAGGAGATTCACGCATCGCCAGCGTTCGCGGGCGCGGCAGATCGATGTGAATGATCTTGTCAACCTTGCCCGGCCGGGGCGTCATGACGATGACGCGATTGGATAGAAACACCGCCTCGACGATGCTGTGGGTCACGAACAGAATCGAGACGCTTTGCTTGCCACAGATGTCCTGCAGATCCAGTACCAGCTGGTCGCGTGTCAGCGCATCGAGCGCGCCGAACGGCTCGTCCATGAGAAGGTGCGACGGATTATGGATCAGCGCGCGGCAGATCGAAACGCGCTGTCGCATGCCGCCGGAGAGCGACTTTGGATATTTGTCCTCGAACCCGCCAAGCCCGACGGCGGCGAGCAGTTCGCGAGCCCGCAGTTCGGCCTTCCCCATGTCCATGTCGCGCGCTTCAGCCTGCAGCAGAACGTTTTGCAGTGTTGTGCGCCAATCCAGCAGGACGTGGTTCTGGAACACGATCCCGATATCGGTGCGCGCCTTTCTCACCGGCTCTCCGTCGACTAGGATTCGGCCGTCCGAGGCTGAAATTAGTCCGGCCGCGATCATCATCAGTGTGCTCTTGCCGCAGCCGCTGGGCCCCACCAGCGAAACGAATTCGCCTTTGTGCTGGCTGATCGAAACGCGATCGAGCGCCCGCACTGGCCCGTCGTCGGTAGGATAGACCTTGCTGAGCGACTGTACCTGCAAGTACGCGGGATCGCTGTCTGGCCGCTGTGCGGTGCTTAGACCGGCTTGCATGAAGTCTTCCCCATCTCACCGGCTCCCGTCACAAGGTGGCGCGTTGTCGCCTGTTGTGACTCCAGTCCGGTCAGACATTTTGCGGCGGAATGAACTCGGCCTCGGTGGGAACGAATTCGTTGGTGTACAGCTCAGCCGCCTCCAATGGGGTCGTGACCCCGCCATAGGTCTTCAGCACGGCAACGGTTGCCGTCCAGTCTTCCGGCGCCATCCAGCCGAGGGGCTTGTTGGCCGTGGTCGGCGTTACCCAGGTGCTCCAGGATAGCTGCGCCTCGCGCAACGTGATCGCGGGATCGGTGGTCTCCTGATACTTCTTGACGATTTGCGTCATTTCTTCAGCGTTGGCTCGCCCATAAAGGAAGCCTTTCATGGTCGCGCGAACCATGCCGCGGATAAGATCAGGATCGGCGAGCAGGTCCTGATGAACGATGATGCCGTTGCTCATCGCTGTCACGCCCTCGTCGGCATACCAAAAAGCGCGCACCTTCTTCTTTCCGCGAATTTCGATCGAGGGGATGTAACCCTGGGCGAACCCGGCGATGGCGGCCACCTGTCCGGAAATCAATGCCGGACCGGCCCCCGCGCCATCGACATTGATGACTCTCACCTTGCTGGCGTCCAGCCCTGCACCCTTTATGAATGCCGGCCATTGCTGGAACTGCGCGGATCCTGTTGCAATGCCGACGGTCTTGCCTTCGAGATCCTTCGGACTCCTGATGTCTGACTCTTCGAGGACCAGCGCCGCGCAGGGGTTACGGCGGTAAACGCCGGCCACCATCTTCAGCTTCATACCCTTGGAAACGCTGTTTCCGACCACGAATCCATCAGCGAATCCAAATTGAACCGCTTTCGAGGCAACAATCTGGGCCGTGCTGCCGGACCCCTTGCCCTGGTTGATCGTGACATCGAGCCCGGCGTCCGCGAAGAATCCTTTTTCCTTCGCAACGACGAGGCCGGCGTTGGGGCCCCCGTACACCCAGTCGGCCAGCAGGTTGACTGGCTTGAGCGATTTCAGGGACTGCGCGCGGACGATCGCAGGAAACGACAGGGCGGCAAGCGAGACAACTCCCGCTCCCAGGACATTGCGACGCGTGATCGAGCCTGCAGACATAAGTCACCCCAGTATGTTGCCGCGAACAGCCCGATTATTGCCGAGAGGCCGCGGATGTCAATGTTAACTAACTAGTCTGTCACGCCAATTGCGCTGCCCAATCCTTGGCGCTCACTGATTAAGACAAAGGCATCAGCAGGCGCTTTAATGCGATCCGGTACTGGCCAGACAATATCGACGGTGACGGTACCGGCCGTCCCGCCTCGCATTCGCGTTCAAAGTCGAAGCAGACGTTTGGCGTTTCCCGAGAAAATCTTCGCCTTGTCGACGTCATTCAACCGCGTCTTCTTCATCCACTGCACTCCGGCCGCGTTGGACGCGTAAGGCCAGTCGATCGAAAACATGATGCGATCGATGCCGATTTCCTGAATGCAGCACTGCAGCGCAGGATCCGAGAAGAAGCCGCTCGTAGTCACGTGGAAATGCGAGCTGAACACCTCGCGGAAGTTCTTCATTGGCGTGTCGCGCGAAAGTGCTTCATCTATGCGCGCCAGCGTATAGGGAATCGTCTCGCCAAGATGACCGAGGATGATCTTCACTTCAGGATAAGCGTCGAATAATCCACTAAGCACGAGGCGCATGGCCTGCGTGCCCGCCTCAAAGGTGAACCCCCATGCGGCGCGGATGAACATGGGATGGGTCTTGGCATAGTCTCCGTAGTAGGCTTTGATGACAGCCGGATTCGGATCCGCCGGATGAATGTATAGCGGAACGTCCAGCGCTGCCGCCCGTTCGAAGATCGGCCAGTAGCGCTTGTCGTCCAGGAATGGACCTTCGGTCAGGCTATGTAACATGCCGCCCTTGAAACCCAATTCGGTGACCGCACGCTCCAGTTCGTCCGCCGCCGCGCCGGGGTGAGCGGTCGGCAACGACGCGAAGCCGGCGAATCGCTTGGGATGATTCCGGATCGCCGCGTGCAGACGGTCATTGGCGGCGGCGGTCCAGGTTACCGCGATGTCCTCGCGAAGGCCTTGCGAGCCCGGCGGACCATGAGAGATGACCTGCAGATCAATGCCGGCGGCGTCCATCTCCTCGATGCGCAGCGCTCCGAGATCTTCCATCCGCTTCAGCAGGGGCGATGGCGGCCGTGCCGTATGATTGAGTGTGTCGAGCGCGTCGTTCCATTTGGGATCGAAGTAATGTTCTTCCAACGCGATAATCATCAGATCTCCTGGTCGTCGTTGCGGCGGGTATTGAACTTTCATGAGCGGAAGGTTAGGCCCGCGCCGGTTCCCGTAGCTGCATGCTCCGAGGCATGGAACCAGCTTTTGTCGGCCGCTTGCTCGAACATCGCCAGAAGCGCCAGGTTGATATCGCGAGCAACCGTCCAGCCCTGGTAGACGAAGGCGGAATACAGATCGACGCAGACGGCGCCAGCGCGACGCATCGCCAGCACATCCGCAGCGCTGCTTACGCCGCCATTGCCTTTGATGGGTATGCGTCCGCGCGCGAATCCAGCGGCGCGCTCCACATTGGCCAGCGCGGCGTCGAAAATCGCGCGGCCGTGCAGCGTGCCCGTCGCGGTCCCGAGTTTCGGCTCGCGAATCCGGCTGCCGCCGCCGACCTTCAATCCGCCGACGTTTGCATCAACGCAGCGTTCGACAAGCTCGGCGAAACGGTCATGCATTTGCGTGGTATCGTTCGGCACCCTGACGATGATCGAGCCGGTCCGGCCACCGATGCGATCGAGAATGCCGCGCAGCATACCGACTTCGTCGAAGGTCTCGCCGGGCTGGAGGACGTTCGGGCACATCAGGCTCACCTCAACAGCATCGACGTGAGGCTGCACCTCGAGGATGCTCTCTGCAATCGATTGTGATGAAAATCCGCCGACATTGGCGATGACCGGAACGCGGCCTGATCTTGGCCGGCGCAGCCGTGCAACGGCATACGCCCGCCCCTTGCTGGGGACCCCCATGGAATCCGCAATCGATTCGGTTTCTGGCAAGCGAACCAGCCGTGGAAATGGATTGCCATACCGCGCTTCCGGCATGATCGACCCAACGCAAATAGAGCCGAATCCGAGCGTCGACAACGCTCCCACCAATTCGGCGTTCTTGTCAAAGCCGGCCGCCAGCCCAACGGGATTGGACATCTCGAGGCCCGCGAAGCGAGTCTCAAGTCTGGCATCCACAACGTCCAGATGGCTGATGGCGGCAAGCCGCTGCCAAGGCAACGCCCATCGCATGGCCGCATGCGCCAGGCTGTGGCTGCGGTCGGCCGAGAGGCCAAACAGTGCGGATCTAAGGAGGTCTCGGTACGGATTCATGAAAGCTCAACTACGGTGTTGCCGACCCTCAGAGCGAGGCAGAAGCCTGCCGGGGCGACGAACCCGACCTCGCATCCATCTTCCAGATGTCGATGACATCCCGGGAAACGACGACCTGCCCATAATCGCGATTGAACCGCTTCAGCGCTCCGCGATGGTCCTCCTCGCTGGCTGCACCGCAGCAATCGGCAACGATGGTGACGTAATAATCGATGAAGTAGGCATCGCGGCCCGACGACTCCACGCAGGTATCGGTCGCGATGCCGGTGAGCAGCAAGCTGCGAATGCTGCGCTCCCTGAGAAGACCGGGCAGTTCAGTATTGATCATGGCGCTGTAACGATGCTTGATCACCACGGGCTCGCCGGGTTGCGGTTTCACCCGGTAAAAGTCTGCCCCCCAAGAACCGGTCAGGCAGCGCGGAAGCTCCATTTTCAATCGGGCGTTTCGTTCGCGCATCGGACCCGACAGGTCCTTCGGATCGTAAATCGCCTGGACGAAGATTACCAGAACGCCAGCCTCACGCGCCGAAGCGATCAGTTCGAGCAGCGCGGGTACTCGCTCCTGTTGCAGAGGCTTTAAATCGCCCCCGACCTTGTCGAAGAATCCACCGTCCGCCGCAAAATCGTTCTGCACGTCGATGACCAACAACGCGCAGTTACGTGGATCGACCTTTTCGGCCAGCGCGAGCAGCAATCCAGAATAGTCGCTGGACAAGGTCTTCTCCACAAAGAAAAACGATCAGGACGTATATGCCGGCCGCAACCACGATCATGCGCGGCATCATTCAAGCCTCCGAGGAACTGACCAGTTAGTCAAGCCGGTTTTTTCCTCGACGGTTGCTGTTTTTTGATGTGCCAAGCGGTTTGTGTACCGGCGTAGAAACCAACAATGCAGCACCCAAAGGGCGAAATCGACGCCGCGCAGGCGGCGCTGAAGTTGGCCGACCTCGACCGCGCCGCGTCATGCGCGCGTCTCCAATGCAACGTGCTGTGTGGCAGCCGGCGAAATAACGCGGCAGTGCGAAATCCCCGGCAGCCGTTCACCAACGATCATTCGCGCTACTGCATTTGGTACCGCAAAGCTTTCCGGCTTCACCCTAAGTGCTGATCACGCTTCGCTTTTCGGCCTAGTCGGTCCAGTCCATCAATGGGAAGTTTGGGCTAGGTACAGGCAAGCGGAGCTAGCGAGCTCCAACGTACACATCTCAACGGCCGCCTTGCGCCAGAAGTGGTCGGTCAATAGACAACAATTCGGCTGAAGTCGACACGGGTTTTGCGGCGACGCGGAGGGTGCGTTGCGCGCCACACCGCTATGTTCGATTTTATTTTCGCGCATCAACAAATGCCATCCGAACGTCCTATCTGCCGGCACGCCGTCAGGATAGGCTGATGCATTCGCGGAATTGGGGTAACATGCACACGATGATCAGGCCGCCAAAATCCGACGCCCGTCCTGCTGCGAAAGACAGATCGGCGGAGGAGCTTGCCCGAACGCTGAAGCTCGACAAGGGCCTCGGCTTCCTGGTGCGGCTGCTCGATACCCGCGTGCACCTGCTCTACGAACAATTGACCGGGCAGAACGAGATCACGCCGCGCCAGTTCGGCGTGCTGCTGACGCTCTATCAGCAGGGCACGCTGACGCTGACTGAACTGGCTGGACATATCCGGGTCGATCGCAGCACGCTGGGCGAGATGATCAATCGCATGGCGGAGCGGTCCCTGATCACCAAGCGCAACAATGGCAGCGATCGGCGTTCCGCCGAAGTGTTGCTGGCGCCCGCAGGCAAGGCCGTGCTGTTCGAGGTCGTGAACGGCGCAGCCCAGCTGCAGAGCGCGCTGCTGGCGCCACTGCCGGCCGAGGATCGGGCGCATTTCATGCGGTGCGTGAAGCTGATCGCGGAACCCCCGGCGAAGAGCGGTGGCTAGCCGCCGGCTCAAATCTTCCATCGAATGCCCCCGCCGTGCTGGCCAAAAACGCTCTTGCGGCTTGCGAATATAGTACGTATACGTAGCAAATAACGCGGAGCAAAGGGCTTGCGGCTGAGCGAATACCTGAGCGTGCCGTATCTGCTGGAGGCGCAAACCGTCGAGATCGCGCCGGATTCGTGGGTCAGGCGCGTCGCCTATCCGGAACTGCCGGACTGCCACACCGAGGCGGTGGTCCTCGAAGAGGCGTTGCTGGCGCTCGAACGGCGCAGAATCGAAACGATCGTCCGTATGGTCGGCCAGGGCAGCCCGCCGCCGGTACCGCGACCGCCCTTACGGGATTGCGATCCGGCCTGGGTCGCCCGACAGGCCGGCGTCGCCAGCGAGATCATCGCCCTGATCGATCGCGATCGAACCGGGATGGTCGATGGGCGACGGAATAATTACTGACGCGATCGAAGGTAAAAAGAGCCGAGGGAAGGAACGCCAATGCTTTCGCACCAAGACAATGAAACGCTGGTTCGGGTCGGCCCCGGCACCGCCATGGGATCGCTGTTCCGCTTGTACTGGATTCCGTTTCTGTTTTCGAAGGATCTCGTCGCCGACGGCCAGCCGAAGCGGATCATGCTGCTCGGCGAGGATCTGGTCGCGTTCCGCGATACCGAGCAGCGCGTTGGTCTCGTCGCCAACGCCTGCGCGCATCGCGGCGCCCCGCTGATGTTCGGCCGCAACGAGGATTGCGGCCTGCGCTGCGTCTATCACGGCTGGAAGTTCGACGTGACCGGCGCGGTCACGGACACGCCGGCCGAGCCGGCCAAGAGCCGGCTCAAGGAAAAGGTCAGGATCACCGCCTATCCGTGCCGGGAGCGCAATGGCGTGCTCTGGACATATATGGGCCCGCAGACCGCGGACCTGCCGCCATTGCCGAACCTGGAGTGGAATCTGGTACCGGCCGAGAACGTCCACCTGTCGATGCGGATCCAGGAATGCAACTGGCTGCAGGCGCTGGAAGGCGAAATCGACTCCGCACACGCACCGATCCTGCACAGCCGCATCGATTCCAAGGGCGCGATCAACAAGTGGCTGGCGACGCGCGACCTGCGTCCGACTTTCGAATGCATGCGGCAGGATTTCGGAATGAGCATCGCAGCGAAGCGGCGGCTGGACGAGCAAACCAATTACTGGCGGGTCAACCAGTTCATGCTGCCGTTTTATTCGCTGGTGCCGCCGCAGTCGAAGCATCCCGAACTGAGCGGCCATGCCTGGGTGCCGATGGACGACAATCACACGATCTGCCTGATGTTTTCCTACCACCCCTCCGAGCCGCTGCCGCCGCGTATGCGCGAAGTGTTCGAACACGGCCATAACGGCCGGGAATCCGCCCATGCGAGCCAGGAGTCCTTCGTCAAGCGCGATCCCTCCACGCCGTATGCCGACTACTGGACCAAGTACACGCGCGAGAACGGCTTTCAGTTCGATTATCAGAGCCAGGTCGATACCTGGTTCTCCGGCCTGCCGGGATTGTGGGTGCAGGACGGTGCCTGCCAGAGCGGCACCAAGCCGATCTTCGACCGCACCAAGGAGCACCTCGGGTCCAGCGACACCGGAATTGCGATGACACGACGGCTGCTACTGGAAGCCGTCAATGCCTATCGCGACCGCGACATCAAGCCGAGCGGGGTAACCGACCCCGACACCTTCATGGTGCGCGCGGTCTCGCTCACGCTGCCGGAGACCACGTCATGGGTCGATTTCGGTCGTTCGCATATGCAGGCGAAGCTCGGCGCCGGTTTTGGTTATCAGCTGTAGTCCGCGTTCGGTAAAGGCAACTGCACAATGACTGAGACGACCAACCCGGATGGCGGCTTCGACGTGTGCCTACATCGCAGCGGCCGGACCATCGCCGTGCCGCCCGGGGAAACCATCCTGGACATCCTTCTCGACAACGGCGTCAACGTTTCCTTCTCCTGTTCCGACGGGATTTGCGGCACCTGCGAAACAAAAGTGATCGAGGGAATTCCCGATCATCGCGACTCCTTCCTCAGCGACGAGGAAAAGGCCGAGAACAGCAAGATGATGGTCTGCTGCTCGCGGTCGAAATCGCCGGTGTTGACGCTCGATCTCTGATAGCCGCGCGTACCAATTGTCACCGTCATGGCCGGCCATCCACGTCTTGCTCGCTGCATGACTGCCAAGATGTGGCTGCCCGGGACAAGCCCGGGCATGACGACTTCCTTGTTGCGGCCGTGCCCCCTATAAAGGCCGCGCCGCGAACAGCAGTCCGTCGCGGTAATTGAGGACCACGATCTCGACCGCGATATCGAGCTTCGGTTCGACATCGGCCAGCATCCGGGTTGCGATCCGCAGGCCTTCGTCGAGATCGACGATGCCGACCCGGTATGGGACCTCGTCCTGAAATACCGCCGGCGCCGCATGAACGACGGTTTGTGAATAGAGCTTTCCGCGGCCGGAAAGCGGCACCCACGCAATTTTATGCGACCAGCAATGGGGGCAGAACGGTTTTGGTGGAAACGTCAGGCGCCCGCAATCGTCGCATCGCGTCGTCTCGAAATGCCCGGTGGCAAGACCCCGCCAGAATCGTTGGGTGAATTCGGTCATGCGCGGCGGAAAGGCGCGGAGGCGATTGATGGTTTGAAAAGCAAGTGTCATCGGACCGCCTCCAGCACATGGACCAGCGCAGCATTGTAGTTGCCAAGTTCGGCGCTGGTGACGGCGAGACGGGCATTGGCGACCTGGCGCTCACCGGCGCGGCCCGTGAGTTGCTCGTTGATCTCGAACAGGCTGTAGAAGGGCGTGACGTGGGCGGGATGGCCCCGCGACTGCAGGCCGCCCGACGTACAGACCGGAATCCTTCCGCCCAGCGACGTCACGCCTTCGGAACAAAGACGGGCACCCTGCCCGCGCGGCACCAGACCAAGCGCTTCGGCGGCCAGGATTTCGATGATGGTGCAGGGCGCATAGAGTTCCGCCAGATCGATATCGGAGGCTTTCACGCCGGCCTCTTGATACGCCGCCTGCCCTGCCCGCTGCGCCGAGACCAGGGCGATCATGTCGTTCGGCACTTCGTTGATCTGGTGGGCGCCCTCGTGAAAAAATCCCCTGCCGCGCACGCGGACGTAAGGCTTTCCGGACGCCTTTGCGATCTCCTCATCCACCAGCACGATGCAGGCGGCGCCATCGCCGCGCGGCGGCACCTCGTAGAGCCCGAGCGGTTCGACGATCGGCTTCTGCGCCAGCACCTCGTCGAGCGTGATGGGTTTACGAAGCTGCGCGATCGGATTGAGCGAGGCGTGCCGCCGGTTCTTGACCGAGACGCTCGCGAGTTCCGTACGCGACGATTTGAATTCGTGGATGTAGCGCGCGGCATCCATCGCGTACCAGGAAATCGGCGTGAATCCGAACGGCGCATGGAAATCGACGTCGCCGGTAGCGCGCATCGAGTTCATCATGTGCTCGACGGCGGGGATCGCCGATTCGAAGTTGATTCCCAGTGCCAGCGCGACGCGTGACTTGCCGAGCCGGATATCGTTAGCCGCGGCTTCGAATGCCAGCGCCGCAGTCATTCCGTTGCCGAGGACCTCCTGCACCGTACCCGTGCAGGGAAGCCGCAAATAATTCGCGATGAAAGTCGCAAAATACTTCTGCTGGGTGTAGGGACGCGGCTGCGCAAAGGCAAGCGACGAGATCTCGCTCCGCTCGACTCCCGCATCCGCTACCGCCGAGATCACGACTTTCGCGAGGATTTCGTGTTCGAGCACCTGCAGTTCGGCATCGCGCGGTGTCTGCCATTTGGCGACCGGCAACACCGCCGCACCGAGTATCGCGACGCTTCTCGTCATCTTGCTGCCCTCGCGCGTTGGAACACCATCATCGGCACACGATCAATGCATCGGCGGCCATCACGCCGCCGGGCCCCGCAATCACCGGATTGACGTCGATCTGGTCGATGACATCCTTCAGATCATGCGCTAGCTCAGAAAGCCGGCAGACGGTATCGACCAATCCGTCGACATCGACGCCGGGCTTGCCGCGAAACCCCGTCAGCAAGGCGTGGCTCTTGAGCGAGCCGAGCATCGCGCGGGCGGCCGCGTCATCGACCGGAGCCAGCCGCACGGCGGTATCGCCGATCAGCTCGACCATGATGCCGCCCAGGCCAGCCGCGACCAGTGGGCCGAACTGACGGTCGTTCTTGACGCCGAGCACGATCTCGACGCCCGCGGGCGCCATCTGCTGCACGCTGATGCCGTCGATCCTCGCCTGTGGCGCAAAGCGCGCTGCCGATTCCAGGATGTTCTTGGCCGCTTCGCGGACATTCTCCGGCGTCGACAGTCCGAGCCTGACGCCGCCGGCTTCGGTCTTGTGCTGGATGTCGGGCGACACGATCTTGATCGCCACCGGAGCGCCGATCTTGCTCGCTGCCGAGGCCGCCTGGTCGGGATCGCGGGCCACGATCTCCTGCGGAACAGGGATGCCGTAGCAGGCGAGGATGCGCTTGGAATCCGTCTCCGACAGCGCCGCGCCACGGCCCTTCACCTCGGACAGGATGGCGCGGGCGGCCTGCCCGGCCGACGCCGGTGACCGCCGCGCCGCCTGCGCTTGCCGCGTCCGGCGCTCATGCCAGTCGAACCACGCCCGCAACGTCGCAAAGCAGCGATCGGCTGAGCGAAACATGCAGACCCTGGGATCGGCATCGAGAAGTTCGCTGCCTGGTCCCTGGTACCATTCATTCATCCAGACCACCGCCAGCGGCCGCTCGGTGCGGGCCGCGGCCTCGACAATGGTCGGCGCCCGCGCCCCGCTCGAGGACGTGTGCGCGAAGATCATGGGCATCACCAGCGCGCTGAATCCGGCATCGTTCATGAAGGCATCGAGACAAAATCCGAAGGTCTCCGACGTCTTCAGCACTTCGGCGGTGAGATCGGACGGATTGGCGACCGAGCCGAAATCAGGCACCACCTCGTGCAGCGCAGTCGCAGTCTTTTCTTCCAGCGCCGGCAGCGCGACGCCATGGGCTTCGGCCTTGTCGGCGCAGATCACCGCGGCGCCGCCTGAGGTCGAGAGGATGCCGACGCCGCGCCCGCCGGTTGGCGCCCTGGTCTTGGCAAAGAACGACGCCGTCTCCAGCACCGCCTCGAGATTGTCGATCGCGATCGCGCCGGTCTCTTCGATCGCCGTCCGGTAGGCGGAGACGGAACCGACCATCGTGCCCGTGTGCGACATCGCCGCCTTGCTGCTGGTCTCGCTGTTGCCGGTCTTGTAGACGATCAGCGCCTTGCCGGCATTGCGCGCCTTTCGCGCCGCCGCCAGGAAACGGTCGCCATCCTTGACACCTTCCAGCAGGCAGATGATCGAGCGCGTATCGTCATCCTCGGCAAGATAGGAAATGAAATCGCAGACATCGACGTCGCAGGAATTTCCCGCCGCCAGATAATGCGAGAACCCGATGCCGCGCTCCATGCCCTGCACCACGGTATAGCCCAGTGCGCCGCTTTGCGAGACGATCCCGATCGGACCGCGGCGGTGACCCATCGCCGCGTAATCCGGCATGAAATTTAGTCCCGCGGAAGAGCTGGTATTCGCCAGCCCAACGCAATTCGGCCCGACCACGCGCACCCCGGTGCGCTGCGCAAGCTCGATCAGGCGCTGCTGCGCCTCGATGCGATCGGGCTTTGCGGTCTCCGCAAAGCCCGACGCGTAGACAATGACCCCGCCGGCCTTCACGGCCGCGGCGGCCTCGATCATCCCCTCGACCATCGGCCGGGCCACGCACAGCACCACGCAATCCGGGCTCTCCGGCAGGTCCGCCAGCGACGGCACGCACGGGCGGCCCAGCAGATTCGGGTACTTCGGATTGATCGCAAAAACCTTGCCGGTGAAACCGGCCATGTTGGACAGCGTACGCTCACCGAAGGAGCCGCGCGTCTCCGATGCGCCGACGATTGCGACCACTTTCGGATTGATCAGACGACGCAGGTCCTCATGGTGATATAGCGCGCGTGCAGTCGGGTGGGCCATGCTCAGTCCTTGTCCGCCTTAAAGCTCGTTTTCGAAGCTCGGCCGATCGGCCGAGCCAAGCATTTCGGTGTGTTTTCGAAGCTAGTGTGCGCGATAACGCACCGGCAGCCGCTTCACCCCGCCGAGGAAGGACGTTTCCGTCCAGGCCGGACTCCCGGCCAATTCGATCCGATCGATCCGTTTGAGCAGTTCGCGAAAGAACGCCACGATTTCGGCCTTGGCGAGGTGCCTGCCGATGCACGCGTGAATTCCGTAACCATAGCCGAGATGCCGGTTGGGCGAACGGTCGGGAATGAATTCGAACGGACGATCGAAGGCTTCTTCGTCGCGGTTGCCGGAGGGGTAGCTGATGAAAATGCTGTCCCCGGCCTTGATCGTCTTGCCGCGGATTTCGTAGTCCGCGACCGCCGTCCGGAAGAAATGCTTGACCGGCGACACCCAGCGCACCATTTCTTCGGCCGCATCAGGGATCAGATCAGGCTCCTTCTGCAGGCGAGCCATGGCGGCGGGATTCTCGATCAAGGCGAGCAGCCCGCCCGCGATGGTGGCGCTCGTGGTGTCGTGGCCGGCGCTCGCCAGCGCCACGTAGTAGGAATAGGCTTCGAAATCGCCGATCGGCTTGCCGTCGATCTCCGATGTCGCGATGACGGTCGCAACATCGTCCTTGGGATTCTGCCGCCGTTCCTTCGCGACGTCCTTGAAATAATCGATATAGGCCATGGTCGCGTCGATCAGGTCGTTGCCTTTCTGCATTTCCGGATCGCCGCCGCCAAAATAGGCCTGGGTGATCTTCAACAGGCGCGCCTCGTCTTCAGGCGAGAGTCCGAGGATCGTCATCACGACTCGCAGCGGGTAATAGATCGCTATGTCATTGTAGAAATCGCATTCGCCTCCGATCGCACAGAGGCGATCGACACTTTCCTTCGCCAGGGCCTCCATGCGCTCCGACAGCGTCCGGATGTGGCGCGGCTGGAACCATGCGTGGGTGAGCTTCTGGTACTTCGAATGATCCGGATTATCCATTTGCGGCAGGGTGCGAACCAGCATCGGCTTGCCGCTCATGGCCTCCTTGACTTTGCTCTCAAAGTCGATGCTCAGCAGTTTGGTCCGCGGTTGGTTGATGAAGCGATCGGCCTGGCGTTCGATCTCGACGATGTCGGCGTACTTCGAGATCGTCCAGAACGGGCGGTACCCGTCGGGTTGGGTCCAATGGACCGGATCGTCGCGCCTCAATCCGGCGAACAACCGGTGCTGCGCGTCGACGCTGCCGTATGTCTTGTGGTCGGCGATTGCATTGTCGAGGGGCCTGTCGAGCATCTGTTTTTCTCCCTGGTTGGTTTTCCGCGCCGTTCCGGTGTATTCTTCACCGCATGACCAGCACCGGCTTGACCACCCGGCTGCTCTCCAGGTCGCCAACAGCTTCATTTATTTTTTCGAGCGGATAGGTCTTCACGAATTTGTCGAGCGGCAGCCGGCCGTCACGAAAGAAGCCGATCATCCGCGGGATGAACAGCTGGGGATTGGCATCCCCTTCGACGACGCCGCGAACGGTGATCCCCCGACCGACCACCACGCTGGCCTCGGCCGCATACATGGTGCCGCGGGGGGGTGCTGCGACCTGGGCGTTGACGCCCCTCGCCCTCAGGCAATTGATCGAATTGGCAACGACTGCGGGAACACCGGTGGTGTCCAGCGAGAAATTTGCGCCGCCTTGCGTGAGTTCGACAATCTCCGCCATCGGGTTGTCCGAAAGGCCCGAAACGGCGTGGGTCGCCCCGAGCTCAAGGGCCATGCGAAGCCGCTCGGGGACGATGTCGACCGCGATGATCGTGGAGCAGCCGACAATCGCCGCGGCGATGATGGCCGAGAGGCCAACGGCTCCGGCCCCGAAGACCGCGATCGAGGTGCCGGCTGGTGGCCGCAGCACGTGCATCACCGTGCCCATGCCGGTCTGGATCCCGCATCCCAGTGGGGCTATGAGTTCCAGCGGCAGATCGCTGTCCACCTTCACGACATTGCGGGTCGTCGCAATGGCATGGGTCGCGAATGCGGACTGGGCAAAGAAATGTCCGCCGACTTCCTTGCCGTTCCGGGTCAGCGCCGAACCGCCGGCCCGCTTTCCGAACAGGTTGATGTCACGAAAATGGTCGCAATAGCCGAGCGCGCCATCACGGCAGTTCGAGCACTCGCCGCACGAGCCGAAGCTCATCAGGACGTGGTCGCCGGGCCGCAGCCGCGTTACTCCCGGACCGACCTTCTCGACGATTCCGGCGCCCTCATGTCCCAGCACCTTGGGCATCGGGATCGGGATATGCTGCAGCTTCACCGCCATGTCGGTGTGGCAAATGCCACACGCGTGCACCCGGACAAGAACCTCGCCGTGCTGGGGATCCCCGAGTTCGCAGGTCGCGATCTCGAACGGATCTTGAGGCGCATTGGCGATCGCCGCCGTAATGCTCAAGGCGTGTGTTCGTCCGGGCGACGTCATCGCGGCTGGTCCTTTTTGCTTGTCAGGGCGTGTTGAAGCCCTTGAGGACGGGTTTTGCCGTGGCCTTTTCCGGCGGCCATACCGTCACGAGCTTGTCACCCTGGAACTGCGTCACCGTGGTGTCGCGTCCCCTGTTGCGGCCGTTCTCATCGAATTCGAGATAGTCCGACGAGGTGATCATCTCGTCCTTGCCGACCTTCACCTTGCGAAGCGCGTCCGCGATGTCTTTCGGTTCAAAGCTCCTGGCCGCATCGAGCGCCCTGATCGCGACCATGGTGCCGAAATAGCCGAGCGCCGAGTTCAGCGTCAGCGGTTGCTGGAATTTCTTCTCGAAGGCCTCACCGACCTTCGCGGCCTCCGGCAGATCGGCCGAGAATGGCGTCACCGCGAACTGCCAGGCCACCAGATTGCCGATCTCCGGGCGCAGTTTCGGATCGCCCGACATGCCACCGGTGCCGATCACCACGGGATGGAAATCGAGCTGCTCGTAGGCCTTCGAGGCCAGCACCCCGGCCCGAAAATACCCGACCTGCACCACGATGTCGGGCTGCGACGCCTTCAACTTCAGCACCGGCTGCAACAGGTCCTGCGCGGCAGCGCCATATTCGATGAATGACGTCAGCGTCAGATCCTTGCGCTTGGCCAGCTCGGCCTTGAGCTGCTTGCCCATCTCGATTCCGTATTCATTGTCGGGGCAGAGCACGCCCACTTTGGTCTTTTTCGGGTCGATCCGGTGCACCATATCAAGCGAACGGAAAATGCCGGTCACGTAATCGCTGTCGATCAGCGTGGTCGACCAGGTCCATTTCAGGCTGCCGTTGGTCATGGATTCCTGCTGTGGAATCGTATTGATGTGCGGAACGCCGTATTTCTCCGCGACCTGCGACAACGGCACGGTTTCGTTGGACGTCGCGGCACCCATGACCAGCGTGACCTTGTCCTGGTTGACCAGCCGCTCGGTCTCGCCGACCGCATTGATCGGCTTGCTCTGCGAATCGCCCTTGACGAGTTCGATCAGGGCGCCGCCGTGATTTTTCAGCCCGCCGGCCGCGTTGACCTGCTCGATCGCGAGCTCCGTGCCACGCATGCCGTCGCCGCCACCCACCGCGCCGGGACCGGTCAGCGCATAGACCGCGCCCACCTTGACCGCGTCGGCGGCGGTCGCATTGAAAGCCGACAGCAGCACCGTCGTTGAAAGAAGAAAGCCAACCATGCGTTTCATCTGCGTCTCCTTTGCTTGTTTTATTGCTCTTCAGATTCCGAGATAGGCCTGCCTGACCCGTGGATCCGCCATCAGGCCGGGCGCAGGACCCTCAATCGCAAACCGCCCCTGCTCCAGCACATAGCCGTGGTCGGCCACTTCGAGCGCCAGCGCGGTGTTCTGTTCGACGACCAGAATGGTAAGTCCCTGCGCCGCCAGCCGGCGCACCGCGACGAAGATCTCGTCGACGACGATCGGCGCCAGGCCGAGGCTGGTTTCGTCGAGCAGCAACAGCCGCGGCGAGGCCATCAGCGCGCGCGCGATCGCGACCATCTGCTGCTCGCCGCCCGACAGCGTGCCGGCCCGCTGCGCCCTGCGCTCGCGCACTCGGGGAAACAGCTCGAGCACCATAGCGAGGTTCTCGTCACGCCTGGGACGCGCGACCGGCGACGACGAGCTGACCAGCAGATTCTCAAACACGGTCATATCGGAAAACAATCGCCGGCCTTCCGGCACCTGCACGAGCCCGGCCCGAACGATGTCCTGCGGCGGCATCCCGACGATGTCGCGCCCGTCGTAGCTGATCGTTCCTGCCTCGGCAGGAACGATCCCGGATATCGTGCGCAGAAGTGTCGTCTTGCCGGCGCCGTTGGCGCCGATCAGCGCGGTAATGCTGCCCGCCGCAATCGAGAGGTCGATTCCCCTCAGCACGGGCACATCGCCGTAACCGGCGCGGAGGCCTCTGACATCAAGCAGCGCCATGATGCCTCCTGCCGAGATAGGCCTCGATCACCGCCGGCTCGGCGGCAACCGCGGCCGGCAGCCCCTCCGCAATCTTGCGCCCGTTGGCCATCACGACCAGGCGATCCGACAACGACATGATCGCGCGCATGACGTGTTCGACGATGAGCAGCGCGATGCCACCGCTGCGGATATCGGCGAGGATCACCATAATCTCGTCGATCTCGGCCGGCGTCAGGCCGGCCATCACCTCGTCGAGCAGCAGCAGCCGT
This sequence comes from Bradyrhizobium erythrophlei, assembly GCF_900129505.1. Taxonomy (NCBI): domain Bacteria; kingdom Pseudomonadati; phylum Pseudomonadota; class Alphaproteobacteria; order Hyphomicrobiales; family Nitrobacteraceae; genus Bradyrhizobium; species Bradyrhizobium erythrophlei. The sequence continues at coordinate 6,869,759 of NZ_LT670818.1, forward strand.
GGACGGGTGGCCAGCGCGCGCGCAATCTCCAGCCGTTTCTTTTCCGGAAGCGACAGGTTGCGCGCCAGTGCGACAGCCCGATGATCGAGCTTGACGCGGTTCAGGACCGCCATCGCCTCAGCGCGCGGGTCCGATGTCTCGCGGTTCGGACCGACCACCCCGGCGATGACATTTTCCAGCACGGAGACATCGCGAAACGGCTGGACGATCTGGAAGGTGCGGCCGATACCCAGCCGCGCCAGGCGATGCGGTGGCTGTCCGGTGATATCCCGGCCGTCGAACGTCACCGTTCCCTTGGTCGGGCGGATGAAGCCGGAGATGGTCTCGAACAGCGTGGTCTTGCCGGCGCCGTTCGGGCCGATCAGGCCGACGATCTCGTGGCCGGCAAGATCGAACGACACTTCGTCGACCGCCCGCAAGCCGCCGAACCAGCGCGAGACACCGCGGACCTGCAGCAGCGGCGGGTTCATTTCCGCCTCCGCGTCATTGAATCCGCAAACAAACCCCAGAGCCCTCGCGGCGCCAGCCGCATCGCCAGAATCAGGATGACGCCGTAGACGATGAGATGAATGCCGGCGAGCCTGCCCGCCAGCATGCCGCGCAAGAGCTCGGTCAGGGGTACCAGGACCACGGCGCCGAGCAGCGGACCGAACAGCGAGCCGAGGCCGCCGACAAAAGAGAACACCAGCGCATCGATCGAAAGCGGCACGCCGAGCACGGATTCAGGGTCGATGAACAGCACGTAATTGGCGTAGACCGGCCCGACCAAAGCCGCCAACGCCCCGCTGATCGCAGCGGCAATCACCTTTCCCTGCACCACGTCGATACCGAGCGCCGCCGCGGAGCGCTCATTCTCCCTGATCGCCAGAAAGACGTAGCCGAGACGCGAGCGATGGATGGCAAGGATGACGGCCGATACGATGGCGAGAATTGCGAGCGCCGCGTAACAGAAACCGAGCTTGGAGCCGAATTGCAAGTTCGCGAAATCGGGTTTCGACGGGATCGCCAATCCGTTGGCGCCGCCGAGCGCTGGGACGTTGCTGACGATATGCAGCGCCATTTCGGCCAGCGCGAGCGTGACCAGCGCGAAATAGACGCCCGACAATTTGCGGCGAAAAACCGTGTAGCCCATCAGTGCGCCGAGTGCGCCGCCGATGGCCGCGGCGGCGATCAGGCCGAGCCAGGGACTGACGCCGAAATTGAGATACAGCGCGGTCGAGACGTAGGCTCCGGCGCCGACGAACAACGCGTGCCCAAGCGACATCTGTCCGGCCATCCCGCCCAGGATATTCCAGGCCAGCGCAACCGAGCCGTAAAGTGCCACCAGCACGAAGATGTGCTGCCCATAGATGGACAACAAAGGTGCCACGCCGGCCAGCAGCGCGACCGCGAGGCCGAGGACAAGCATCGGTCTCATAGCCTGCGCCCTCCCAAAAGCCCCTCCGGCTTGAACAGCAGGAACAGGATGAAGATGGCGTAGGTGATGATGAAATTGATCGAGCCGCCCGTCACCAGACCGCCGACCGCTTCGACGAGGCCGATGATGAATCCGCCTATCAGCGCGCCGGCGAAATTGCCCATGCTGCCGAGCACCACGACGATGAACGCGGTCAGCGTGAAGTTAGAGCCGACCGAAGGACTGACATAATTGAACGGCGCGATCAGCGGCGCCACCAGGCCGAGCGAGCCGACGCCGATGCAGAATGCCAGCAGATACATCCGGTCGACGTTGACGCCGCTCATCAGCGCCGCATCGCGGTCCTGCGCCGCCGCACGGATCAGCCGGCCAAGTTCAGTCGAACGCAGAAACCAGTACAGCCCGAGGCAGAGCGCGATCGACACCGCACTGGCGATCAGGGCTGCAGCCTGGATGAACACATTGCCGACCCGCACGATATGCCCTGACAGCACGGACGGGATGGCGTGGAGGTCCGCCGTGAAAAGCGCCAGCATGGCGTTCTGCAGGATCAGCGACAATCCGAGCGTCACCACGATCTGGTTGTGCTCGGGTGCCGTGATGACCGGCGCGATCAGCAATTTGTAGGTAAAGGCGGCTGCCAGCGTGACCAGCGGCAGCACGAGAACGAGCGAAACATAGGGATCGAGCCCGAGCCAGGTCGCGCCGAGATAGGTCAGATACAGCCCGACCGCGAGAAAATCGCCATGTGCGAAATTGACGATCCGCAGCACGCCGAACGTCATGGTCAGCCCAACCGCGACGATGGCGTAGACGCCACCGAGCAGCAGCCCGTCCGCGAGCGCCTGGGGAAGAAGCGGCAACAAGTCCATCAGGGGGCCGTCCCGCCGGGCCTTTGCTGCAGCATCTCTCCGCCCACGACGCCTTCTCCCTGCCGTTTGCTTGCTTGTCGCGCCGATCTGGAGCCGGCGGTGCCCCGGGCGCAGTTTGCTGCCGTCCAGCCTGCGGCCTCCGGCATCATCGCCGAACCCCGCAGCCCGACAGGACTGGCCATTGGACAGACCATTGATGCATTTTGCCTCGAGGCCGTCAAGGACGTTCGGTTCCGCTGTCCATCGCGGCTGGGTTGGTATAAAGGATGAGTGCCCGCATCGGTGGCGGGTTCGAACGAGGTGGACAGAGCTTTGACCAGGAAGACGACGACCGTCGCAACCACGCCGGCCCGGGCCAGGAAGCCCTCGGCGCGGCGGCTTCCGGCCAAGACGGCCGAGCCTGTGGCGAAAGACCGGTCACAACCGCGGTTCGCGCCGATCCGCACCAAGCGAGTATTCGAGGAAATCTGCGAACAGGTCCGCCGCGAGATGGCCGCGGGCTCGCTTCGTCCCGGCGACAAGCTGCCGGCCGAACGGGAGCTTGCCGCAAAACTCGGCGTCAGCCGGGCGGCAGTCCGCGAAGCCTTGCGCAGCCTGGAGATCGCCGGAGTGGTCGGCCTGCACAAGGGCGCGCGCGGCGGCGCCTTCATCCTCAAGGGCGATCCCGATCTCGTCACCCGGTCGATCCGCGACATGTTCCATCTTGGCCGCATCTCGCTGGACAATCTGACGGAAGCCCGCACGCTGGTAATGCAGCTCGCCATGCAGCTTGCCTGCGAGCGGATCCGGCCGACCACGGTGGCCGCGCTCGAGAAAAACGTCGATCGGCTGACCACCCTTCCCGTATCCGGCAAGGCCTCGGAACGCGTTGCGATCAGCGCGGAATTCTATCGCCTGATCTCGCAGGCGACCGACAATACCGTGATGCAGGTGATCATCGAAGCCCTGACCGATATCGTGCTGCAGCAGGTCGAGGAATCCAACATCGAGTTCTTTCCAAACCTGATCGCACACCGGCGACGGCTGGTCGAATACATTGCGACCCGCCAGGTCGACGAGGCCAAGCGGGAAATGACCGAGCATCTCCAGCGCCTTCGCCGCCATCTGATGCGTGCCGAACGCACCGCCGCCGAGAACAAGACGGTGCGGGCGCTGGCCGAAGAAGCCTCGCAGTAAAATTCCCTTTAAGCACGCCCCGAAACCGGCGCGGCTCTTTAGCCTGCGCCGCGCAGGCATGCGCGCCGGCCGCGCGCGCCATGCCGATTCGGCCGTTTGACATTCGCGCCGACCTGCTCCTAGTATGGTCTGACCAATGAACCTTAAGCAAAGAAATTGAAAATGACCGACACCGGATGCTCGATGGCCGAACTGCAGGCAGTGCTGCTGGCGCGCGATCTGCGCGACGGCGAAAAAGCCATCGTCGGGACCAACAGCGACGTCCAGGTGGCGGCCTGCAATCTCGCCCGCAGCCTTCAGGCGCCGACGCTGTGGTGGGTGTCGGGCCCCGGCGGCATGGTCAATTGCAATGAGCCGGTGATCCGCTCGACCGCCCGCACCGAGAATATCGCCTGGAGCGAGGCGATGATGGACCTGCCGCAGATGGTCGACTTTATCGACTGGAAGATCCATTTCTTCGATTTCGCGATTCTCGGCGCCATCCAGGTCGACCGCTTCGGCAACATCAACACCGTCTGCGTCGGATCGCATGACAAGCCGCGGCTGCGCGGCCCCGGCACGGTCGGCATCAGCGCCCTCACCGCCTTGGCGCGGCGCTTCTATGTCGTGATGGCGCGCCACGACCGCGGCAGTTTTCCCGAACGCGTCGACTTCCTCAACGGCCCCGGTTTTCTCGACGGCGGCACGTCGCGCACCGATCGCGGCCTGCCCGAGGGCGGCCCCAAGCTTGTCTTGAGCCCGTTCGGGATATTCGATTTCGAACCGGTGTCGAAACAGATGCGCGTGATGTCGCTGCATCCGGGCGTGGCGATCGAGCAGGTCCAGAAGGCCACCGGTTTTGAGCTTGTCATTGAGAGAACGCCGCCGGTGACCGCGATGCCGACGGCTGAAGAGCTGCGCGTGCTGCGCGAAAACGTCGATCAGACCGGCGTGCTGCGCGAGCGGCGTCGGGCCTGATCCAAAAGCAAAACAACAATCCAGAGGAAACATCCATGTATCTGACCGAAGAGCAGACCGCGTTCGTCGACAGCATCAAGAAGATGGTCGAACGCCATGTCGTACCGATCGCCGCCGAGATCGACGCGACCGACCGCTTTCCCGAAGAGCTGGTGCCGATCTTCGGCGATATGGGCCTGCTGCAGCAATGGGTGCCCGAACAATATGGTGGACCCGGCGGCAACCTCACTTTGCTCTGCCTCGCCAAGCACGAGATCGCCAAGGTTTCGATGGCGTGCTCGATCCTGGCCGGCCAGAATTCCATCGGCATGATCCTGCCGCTCTTGCATTTCGGGACCGAGGCGCAGCGGCAGCGGTTTCTTCCCATGGTCGCCAAGGGGCGGACCCTGACTGCGGTCTGCATGTCCGAACCGCATTGCGGCTCTGACGTCGCCGCCATGAAGACCAAGGCGGTGCGCGACGGCGACTCCTACGTCATCAACGGCGAGAAATGCTTCATCACCTTCGGCAGCGTGGCGCACTGGGTGCTGCTGTTCGCGCGGACCTCCGAGGGACGCGGCGTCAACGGCATCAGCGCGTTCCTGGTCGACACCAAGACGCCGGGCTTCAAGGTCGGACGCAACGAGAAGAAGATGGGGCTCGGCGGCGTCCCCAATGTGCAGCTGTTCTTCGAGAACATGCGGGTGCCGGCCGAGAACCGGCTCGGCGAAGAGGGCCAGGGTTTTAAGGCCTGCATGCACATTCTCGACCTCAACCGCCCGACGGTCGCGGCCGCGTCGATCGGCATCGGCCAGGGCGCGCTCGACGCGGCGATCGCCTATGCCAAGGAGCGCAACGCGTTCGGCAAGCCGATCGCAAGTTTCCAGGGCCTGCAGTGGATGATCGCGGACATGGCTATGCAGCTGGAGGCCGCCCGCTGCCTGCTGTTCGAATGCACCCGGCAGGTGGACATGGGCGACTTCAGCCAGCTCTCGATGATGGCCTCGATGGCCAAGTGTTTCGGCAGCGACGTCGCGATGAAGGTGACGACCGATGCCGTGCAGATTTTCGGCGGCGTCGGCTATTTCAAGGACTATCCGGTCGAGCGCATGATGCGCGACGCCAAGATCAACCAGATCTGGGAAGGCACCAACCAGATCCAGCGCGTCGTGATCTCGCGCCATCTTTTGGGTAGGGACGCCTGATGTCCAAGCTCAAAACGCTTTCCGACGCCCTCGACGGCATCGAGGACGGCGCGACCGTCGGCATCGGCGGCTGGATTTTCAATTCGCAGCCGATGGCGCTGGTGCGCGAGCTGATCCGCCGCAACAAGCGTAATCTGAAGCTGGTGCCTGCCCCCGGCAGCATCGCGCCCGACATGCTGATCGGCGCCGGCTGCGTCGCCGAGACCGGATGCGTGTTCATCAGCTTCGAGCAGTTCGGGCTGGCGCCGCATTTCCGTCGCGCCGCCGAGTCCGGCACGGTAAAAATCCATGAGCTGGACGGTCCGGCGATCGCCGGCGGCCTGCGCGCCGCGGCGTGCGATCTGCCCTACGGCCTGATTCCGGACATGTGCACCGACCTTCCGCGCGTCAATCCACGGACCTACCAGCCCGTGCCACGCGCGCCGGGCGAGCGACCAATGTTGAGAGTGCCGGCGATCCATCTCGACGTGGTGCTGCTGCACGCCCAGCAAGCCGACATATCAGGCAATGTGCAATATTTCGGGCCGGTGTTCTTCGACGTGCTGATGGCGCAGGCGGCGAGAAAGGTCATCGTCTCGGTCGACCGCATCGTGCCCAGCGAGGTGATCCGGCGCGACAATCATCTGACAAAACTGCCGTCGGCCTTCGTGCATAGCGTGGTCGAGGCGCCATTCGGCGCCCATCCGACATCGAGCGGCGGGCTGTACGAAGCCGACGACGGGCATCTGGAAGAATACGTCCGGGCGAGCGGCGGCGCCACATCGTTCGAACAGTATCTCGACACGTATGTCAGGAGCGCGGCCTCGCCTCAGGCTTATCACAAGCGGATCGGCAGTCCGCATTTGCGCGAACCCGTGCCGTATGGGGTGCGGTGATGACCGGGCCCTCCTCCGCACCGAAACCGCGGCCGGGCCCGATGCAGGGCATCCGGGTGCTTGACTTCACCGCGATGCTGGCCGGCCCGCATTGCGCGCGCCTGATGGCTGACCTCGGCGCTGAGGTCATCAAGGTCGAGGGGCTCGAGGGCGACCTGATCCGTGCGCGGCCGCCGCTGCGTGAGGGCAACAGCAGCTATTTCGGTGCGCTCAATTGCGGCAAGAAGAGCCTGGCGATCGACCTGAAGAGCGATGCCGCCAAGCCGATTATTTATGACCTTGCCAAGTTGTGCGACGTCGTGGTCGAGAACTTTCGCCCCGGGGTGATGACACGACTGGGCTTCGACTATGCCTCGCTCAAGAAGCAAAATGCAAAACTGATCTACTGCTCGATCTCCGGCTATGGACAGTCGGGTCCCGGCGCCACCCGCGCCGCCTATGCGCCGATCGTCCACGCCGCCAGCGGCTACGATGCCGCCAATCTCAGCTACCAGACCGAGCAGGAGTACCCGGCGTCAACCGGCATCTTCATCGCCGACATTCTCTCCGGCGCTTACGCCTTTGGCGCCATCCAAGCCGCCCTCTTCCACCGCGAGCGAACCGGCGAAGGACAGGCCGTGGACGTCTCGCTGATGGACTCTATGCTGAACCTGATGGTTTTCGAATGCCAGGAGGCGCAGTTCCCGAGCCAGCAGAAGCGCCCCGTTTACGTGCCCATGAAATCCTCAGACGGCCATGTCATCATCGCCCCGATCAGCCAGAAGAATTTCGAGCAGATGGCCGACGCGATGCAGCAGCCCGAGCTCAAAACCGACGAGCGGTTTGCGACCAATGCCGGGCGCGTGCGGCACTGGACCGAATTGATGGCGATTATCGAACGATGGACCGAACAACGTGGCGGCATCGAAATCGAATCCATCATGGACGCCGGCAGCGTTCCCTGCTCGCGATTCCTGACAGCCGCGGAAGCGATGAAGGATCCGCAACTGGCCGAGCGAGGCAGCCTCTCGACGATCAAGGACGGCGCCGGAGAATTCCTGGTGCCCAACGCTCCGTTTCAATTCACAATGCCGACCGCAGCCGGCCCATCCGTGTCCGCGCTCGGGGCTGACAGCAGGGAATTACTATCGGATCTGCTCGGCCTGTCCGATCAAGAGATCGAGAGCTTACAAAAGCAGCGTGTTCTTTCGCTCGGGGAATAGTCGGAGAACTCCGATGCGATTCCATGCGCGCAGCCAGACGACCGCTTTGCGCCAGGACCGGCCGTTCACTGGACGCCGGTTTTTGAACCAACTCGGACATCGGCAACGATGTATGCCGACGTGCCCTCCGGTTTCAATGCGCGGGTTTCAACGGCCGCCAGACGCTAAGCAACGGTCGGAAGGAGGCGCTCCACTTCTTCCAGCAGCTCCGCGATCGCCTTGCGATCACCCGAGAGATGTCGCAGCAGGCATCGCTGGAACAGTCCATCAAACAGCGCATAGAGGGCGCCCCGGGAGACAACAGGCTGTCGACCACCAAGCGAGGCAAAGCGGGACGCGACGCGCCATACCATATCTTCCAGGCTCTTGTCGATCTCGGCGACGTCGTCGCGAAAGGCCTCTTCAAACAGGGACTGCGAGCGGAGGTCGTACCACAGGCGATGCATCCGAGCCTCGTCGCGAACCGTCTCACCGAGCTTTTCCAGAAAACCCTTCATCAGCTCGTCGCGCGTTCGCGCCGCCGACGTGATCTGGTCGTAGCGCGTAACGCACTTCGCCTTGTAGTGACGAACACAACAGCAGATCAGGTCCACCTTGTCGCTGAAGTAATAGTGCAGCACGCCGTGGGTAAACTCGGATTTCTGCGCGATCTCGCGCAGGCTGGTCCGCGCATAACCGAGCTCAGCCAGGGTTTCCAACGCGGCCTCGGCAAGTTCGCTTCGCCGCGCACTGAACTTGTCGACACGCGCACGCTCGATTCGATCCGAGGGCCTATTCGACCGCCTGGTCGTTTCAATTTTCCGCTGCGTCACTCCAGATTCCCTGCGCACACCTAAACTCCGAATCAGCGCATCGCCTCGCCAGCAATCATGCCCCGAAGCGCCCCGTGAAATCATCCTGCACCCTCGTGGTTCAAGGATTACTTGACAAGTGTATGGATTTTGGACAATCGTCAAGAAAATCTTGGACAAGTGTCAAGTTTCCAAGCATCGCAGCGCGAAGAGGCTGCGCACGGGGAGGAAGAGCAGGCAGCACATCCACGCTGCCCAACCGTTCATTCCGGTCAGCCGATCGTCTTTTCTGATGAGCAACAGGCTCGCCCACCGGGCGGCTGCCTCTCGCTCGGCAGACGACGGCGCGTCACAACAATGAAATCACAAAGGGAGGAGCATGGGATGAGTGAAAAACGTCTGGCAGGCCGCAAGGCTCTTGTCACTGGCGGCGCGCGAGGCATCGGCGCCGCGATCGCAGAAGCGCTTACGAATGCCGGCGCTTCCGTGATGATCGGCGACATTCTCGCCGATCTCGGCAAGGAAACCGCCGGCCGTCTTGCAAAAACAGACGCCAAGACTGGCTTTGTGGAACTGAACGTTACCGACGACGCGCAATGGGAGAAGGCTGTCGCAGCCACCATCGCCACGCTCGGTGGCTACGACATCTTGATCAACAATGCAGGCATCGAGATTACCTCGCTCGTCATCGATCTTAAGGCTGAGGATCTGCGCCGGATGTGCGATGTCAACATCGTCGGCACCGGTCTCGGCATGAAGCACGCGTTTCGCGCGATGCGACCTGGCGGAGGTGCAGGTGCCGGCGGCGCCATCGTCAATATCGCGTCGGTCGCGGCCACGATCGCGTTCCCGGCCATTGCTGGATACTCCGGCACCAAATCGGCCGTTGACCGCATGACGCGGGTCGCCGCGATGGAAGCGGGCAAGCTCGGTTACGGCGTGCGGGTCAACTGTCTCTATCCCGGGCTTGTCCCCACCGATATGGGCATGCAACTGGCGAACGACATAGTCGCCGCAGGACTCGCGCCGGACGCCGGCGCCGCCGTCGCCTCGGTCGTCGAGCAGACGCCGCTTGGCCGGTTGGGCGAGGTCGGCGACATGGCCGACGCTGCTGTTTTCCTTTGCTCCAACGAGGCGCGCTTCATCACTGGTGTCGGTCTGCCGGTCGACGGCGGCATGGGCATGTAAATCGCCAAAGCAACGAATAGAAATTCGGGAGCATATGCCATGAGCGAGAAAAAGCCTGTCATCGTCTATGGCGTCTCCGGTTATACGGGGCGCCTCGTTTGTGAATATCTGCGAGAATACAACGTTCCCTTTATTGCCGCCGGCCGCGACGCGGCCAAAGTAAAGGCCGTTGTCGAAAAAATTCCCGGCATCGAAACCGCGGACTACGAAGTTGCCGAGGTTGAGCACACAGTCGAAGCGCTGACCAAGCTGTTTAAGGGCGCGCAGGTCGTCAGCAATATGGTCGGCCCATTTATCAAGTACGGCCCGGAAGTTGTCGAAGCCTGTCTTGCTACCGGCTGCCATTATACTGATACGACAGGCGAACAGGACTGGGTGCTGCTGGCGCAGGAGCGGTGGGGGACAAAATTCGCGGCCAAAGGATTGCTGCTGGCGCCGAACGTCGCGCAGATGTACACGACGGGAGAAATCGCAGCGAACATATGCCTCGAAACGCCGGGCCTCGATACGCTCGACATCCTGGTGCTGTGGAAGGGGTTCCCGACCTATGCCTCGACGCAGACGATTTTCACTATCCTCAAGGCGAACTGGTACTATCTCGTCCAGAACAAATTTGTTGAATGGGATGTGACTGCCAATTTCGAGGTCAACGTTCCCGGTCAGCATGAGGGCGCCATCGCCGTGCCGTGGGGCGGCACCGCGCATCCGGTCTGGTTCAAGAACGATCCGCGCGTCTCCAATTGCAGGGTGCTCGGCGGCGTCATGCAGCGCGACGTCATGTTGGGTGTGGTTCAGACCCAGGAGATGGTGAAAGAGAAAATCAAGCCACTTCCGCCCGACCAGCAGGAGAAGGCACTGGCCGACATCGCGGCAACGCTGCAAGCAACCATGCCGCCGCGCGAAAATCCGCGCATCAATACTTCGATCGACTCCGTCTATGCATCGGGACCGCTCGGTCGCGCCCATTGCGTGATCCACGGGAATTGCAATTACAAGCAGACCGGAATGCTGCAGGCCTACGCCGCATTCGCGCTGCTGCAGACTGCTCCCAAGAAGGTTGGCTTTGCCTCCGCCTGTCAGGCGTTCGGGCATCGGGAACTGCTAGGCCAGTTGCGAAGCTTTGGACTGGTGATGAACCCAATTCTGACGGTTCACAATTGATGCAACCGGGTGGCGGGTACGACCGCGCCACCCGCTTTTTTCCGGGAGGTAGTCCGTGCGGCTTGTCGACTATCTGGATAAGGGCGCGTCTCTTGGTGCTGAAGCTCCATGCCTGACCATGGACGGAAAGGACCTGAGCTATGGTGACGTGCAGCGCCTCAGCTATCGGATAGCACACGGACTCGCCAATTCCGGCGTTACCCCCGGGGAGAAAGTCGCGATCTTGTCCGGCAACGATCCGATCGCCTTTGCCTGCGTATTCGGCATTTCGCGCGCCGGAGCCGTCTGGTGTCCGATCAATCCACGCAACGAGGCGGCGGAAAACCAGTTCATCCTCGATGCGTTCGATTGCAGCCTGTTGCTGTTTCACAGCGGCTTCGCGCCGATGGTCGACAAATTAAGGCCTCATCTGCCGAAGCTGCGCAAGCTCGTATGTCTCGACACCGATATGCCTTTCGCGCCGTCGTTCGAGCGTTGGCTTGCCAACATCGACGGCCAGCCCTTTCAGCGCGATCCCGTTGATGATCTTGCGCTCCTACCCGGCACCGGCGGAACGACCGGCAAACCCAAAGGCGTGATGCTCTCGGGACGCAACATCGAAACGATGACTGCGTTGACCCTGATGGGCTATCCGTTCAAGGGGCGCCCGACCTATCTTGCGCTCGCGCCGCTGACGCATGCTGCCGGTGTGCTGTGTTTTCCCATCATGGTACTGGGAGGCAGCGTGGTAATCATGCATCATCCAGACATCGGCGAATTCCTCGATCTGATCGCGCGCTACCGGGTCACGCACACATTCCTTCCGCCAACCGTCATCTACATGCTGCTGGATCATCCGAAGCTCGAAAGCGCTGATCTCAGCTCGCTGCAATGTTTCTGGTACGGCGCGGCCCCGATTTCGGTGGCGCGCCTGACCGAGGCGCTCGAAAAGATCGGCCCGATGGCGCAGCTCTTTGGGCAGACCGAAGCACCGATGATGATCTCGATGATGCCGCCTGAGGACCATTACAATCCCGACGGTTCGATCGCGACTGAACCTTTTGTCGTCGGCGGGCCGTGTCGGACCGCTGGTTCGGGTCGGCATCATGGATGGCGACGGCAATCTGATGCCGGCCGGAGAACGCGGCGAAATCGTCGTTCGTGGATCGCTGGTGATGGATGGGTACTACAAGAACGCCGAAGCAACGGCGGAGGCCTCCGTGCACGGCTGGCATCATACGGGTGATATCGGATACCTGAACGCGGACAATTTCCTTTACATCGTCGATCGCGCAAAAGACATGATCATTACGGGCGGTTTCAACGTCTATTCCGTCGAAGTTGAGAACGCCCTTCAGGCCCACGAAGCCATTCAGGATTGTGCCGTCATCGGCTTGCCCGACGAGAAGTGGGGCGAACGCGTTGTCGCTGTGGTGCAGCCGAGAGCAGGACGCACCGTCGATGTCGCCGCGGTATCGGCCTTCGTGAAGCACCGGGTCGGGAGCGTCAAAACGCCGAAGCAGATTGAAGTATGGGATGACCTTCCCCGCTCCAAAGTCGGCAAGGTGCTGAAATCAGAGATCCGTGCCAGGATGCTGGCCAACGACGGGAAGACCTGACGACGGCTCAGCAAGTACTGGTAGCTGAGGAAGGCATGATCCGCACCAGGACTCGTTGATCAGAGCCAGAAGATGACGATGGCGGCGATGCAGATCGCCGGTATGAAGTTCCGCGCGCAGCGATCGTCGGCTGAACGTCTCCTTTGCCAGAACCGGACCTTCCTCAAATGTTGCTTTTGACCCCATCTGAGACATCAGCCGCGCATTTGCCGTAGAGCAGCACCTCGTCCCCGCACACAATCCGCGGGCGGTGTTACTGCGTCAGAAATCTATATGCGACAATCAGAGCCACCACGCTCGCGAAAATCAGCAGTGCCGGGAGGGATTTTCGGATCATTGGCCTCGTCGAATGGCGCGCGGCCGATAGACTGGGCTGAGGTTTAGGCCGTCTCTGGAACCGCACGACTTTGCCCTCTGTCGTTGGTGTGCGAGCCTTTGGTTCCGGCGCCGCGCCCACGCCTCCCATCTCGCTGTAGTAAGCGCTATAGACCTCGCGAACGGCCAGGGCCGTGGACTCGGCCTCGCTCATTGTCTCGAGTCGGGTTCGATAGTTAGTCAGAAAGCCCTGTGCGTTTGACGGAAGGTCATCGAAACCACCGAGCTTGGCCATCATCAGCCAAGTGGCAAAATCCGCCTCGGCCTTGGTGCGAGCTTTCTTGGCGATACTGGTGTTGGAGCTAGAGGACATGGTGGTCCGATTGGTTCGCCCGCCCAAACTCGCCGGCGTTCATGGCGATCGTTGGACAGTTCGCTTGGGTATCTCGGTTGACGTCAGGTGTCCCGCTTGGCGCCTGGCTTAGCGCGCGAGGATTTGCCCCTGCCGCCAAAGCCGCCAGGCGGGCGCTGGACCAAATTTAAACGGCGCTTGCCGGCCGGCATCGTTGATCCGACCAATCTGCTCCCTTGCGGAAAGTCGTGTATCTTGAGCGAGCCAAGAAGCTCGCTCACAAAGCCATCATCGAAAGGTTCGTGGCCGTGGTCCGTAGCAAAAATGCCTCGCCAACTTGGAGCGACGTTAGGGCTGCGCTCCTAGACTTCGATCGCGCGGGCCTTCTGAGCCTAGCGCAAGACCTCTACAATGCAAGCAAAGACAACCAAGCATTCTTGCATGCCCGCTTGGGCTTGGGACACGATCAGCTCCAACCCTTCAAAGCAAGTATTTCTAATTGGATATGTCCGGACCTAATGAAAAACCAACCCATATCGGTTTCAAGAGCCAAGAAGGCGATTGCGGATTACAGGAAAGCGATTGGGCGCCCGGATGGGATGGCGGAGCTGTCGATATTTTATTACGAAGAGGCTTTGGGCTTCCTGGAATCCTGCAGCATGGAAGATGAAAGCTACTTTGTTGCTCTAATCCGCATGTATGAACAGTCCCTCGAATTCGTATTGAGCCTACCTCCCGCGGAGCGCGCCAACTACCTCGAGCGTCTCGACAAGCTTAGATCGCGCGGGAGGCACGTCGGCTGGGGGGTTCCGGACGAACTCAATCGCCTTTGGTATGCTGCCGCTCTGGACGAGTTCCAGTGAATGGCGGCTAGTTGCGCCAGTTCAGCAAATTGATGAAGGGACGAAGCTGAACCGGGATGTCCATTTTTCATGCCGCTATCGTGGGAAAATCAGACGTAGCGTGGACATAGCCAAGACGACGCAGATGACCCGCAAAGGACTTGACCCATACGGCCTCCATACCCTCGCAAAAAACCGCCTGCTTACATTTTCAATCCTACAAAAATCAATTACTTTGGGCGGAAAGCATTCTGAAAAACAACTTTGCTTAGGGGTTCTTGTCGAATTGATAGTCTCGATGACAGAACTCCTCGCTCTTCAGGACAGACCCGCGAGGATCTCGAACGAAGAGGCGCGAAAATGTGCCTGCTCGGCCTACGGACGGATGCGCTAAAAGTCGCCTATCCGATTCTGTGGCCCGCCTCAGACGAAGCGTCCCACGTAACCGGCTCGGTACTTATGGTAGGCGGCGGCCAGTTGGCGAAGTGAGACAATGGCCGTCATACCAAAGGTAGCGCTTGATTTCCTGCTGCGACCGGCGACAATGACGTCGCGCCGGCATTCCGGTACCATGCCTTCCATAAGACGGGGAAAACTCGCTCGGCGACGGCAACACCAGTGCTGCGCGGGAGGGTGCCGGTATGGCGGTATGGATCATGCCCCGGCTGCAGTGCCTGCTCTGCAAAGAATTCACCCTGTCTCGCGCCGAACTCGCCACTGACGCGGGAAGCGCGGCAACACCAGCAAATGATTGTCGAGACAACGTGTTGCGCACGCGAGAACGTGCGCATGCGTTGAACTACGGAGGCGCGATAGTCTGAAAGGCACTCCAAGCCGGCGTCAGACCGGCCGAGGGGCAGAGGGGCATCACCACCAGGGAGGAATGCATGACGACAGTAACCCGACGAAAGGTTCTCAAGAGCGGTACCGCGCTCGTAAGCGGCATGGCCGGCATCCTGGCCACTGGCCGCGCGCCCGCGTTTGCACAGGGCACGACGGTACACTGGTTGCGCTGGAACGACTTCGTGCCGGCTTCCGATCAACTGCTTCGCAAGGAGCTGCTGCCTGAAGCCGAGAAGGCGCTCGGGATCAAGATCAATCTCGAGACGGTGAACGGTAACGACCTGCAGCCGCGCGTGACCGCGTCCGTTCAATCGGGAAGTGGTCCCGATCTCATTATGATCTTTAACAACCAGTCAGCCCTCTACGCGGAGAGCGTGGTCGACCTCAGCGATCTCGCCGAGGAGGTCTCGAGCAAGGAAGGCGGGCTCTACAAATACTCGCGCGCCGTTACCAGCGACGGCAAGAAATTCAACTCGATGCCGTGGACTATCGTCGGTGCCATGAACGCGTACCGCAAGTCCTGGTTCGAAGAGATCGGGGTCACGAAATTTCCCGAGACGTGGGACGCCTACTACGACGCCGGCAAGAAGTTGAAGGCAAAGGGCCGTCCGCTTGGCCAGGCTGTCAGCCATTCGTTCGGCGATCCGCCGACGTTCGTCTATCCGCTGCTATGGTCGTTCGGCGGCAAGGAGGTGGAAGCCGACGAGAAGACGGTGGCGATCAACAGCAAGAACACGATCGACTCCGTCAAGTTCATGACGGCCTTCTACAAGGATACCTGCGACGAGGGCGGCCTGGCGTGGGACGACACCAGCAACAACCGCGCGTTCCTGTCGCAGACCATCTCGTCGACGCTCAATGGCGCGTCCATCTACATCGAGTCGCTGCGCAATCCGGACAAGTACATCACCGAGAAGGGTGTGCCGCTGAAGACCGATATCCTGCACGCGCCTCTGCCCAAAGGACCACAGGGGCAGTTCGGTCTGCATACGTTCTTCTCGCACATGCTGATGAGCTACTCGCCGAACCAGAAGGCGGCGAAGGACCTGCTGAGGTGGGCGCATACTCCCACAAACTACGAGAAGTGGTTCATCTCACAGAAGGGCTTTGCCACGCCGCCGACGGCGCAATGGGAAAGCCACGAGCTGTGGGGCGCGGATCCGGTGATGGACCCCTTCAAGGTCGCAGGCAGGCTCGGCCAAGCCCCCGGCTTCGCCGGCCCCGCAGGCAAGAAGGCGGCCGAGGCGCTGACCAAGTACATCATCGTCGATATGTACGCGAAGGCAATCCAGGGCGGGTCGGCGGAGGATGCCGTGAAGTGGGCGGAAAGCGAGCTCAAGAAGATCTACACTTGAACACACACGCACATCGGGTCCACGCGGCTGCAAATTGGTAGTCGTATGTGCCGCGCGCATCGAGGTGAGGCGAATGGCGATTGCAGAGACCCAGCTCTACATGCCACCGGCGCCGCGGCCCAGGCTCCGGCTGCTCGAGGACGAGCGTTGGCTCGCACTCGTGCTGCTGGTGCCGACCCTGGTGCTGCTCGGTATGTTCATCGCCTATCCGTTCGTGCGCGGCATCCTGCTGTCGGTGACCAATACGCGCGTGGGTGTGCCCGGCGACTTCGTCGGCCTCGCCAACTTCTACAAGATCTTCAATGACGGAATCTTCCGCACCTCCGTCTACAACACCTTCGTCTATACGGGCGTGACCACCGTCTTCAAACTGGCGCTCGGATTGTGGCTGGCCATGCTGCTCAACCGCAATTTCCGCGGCAAGGCTTTCACGCGTGCCTTCATCCTGCTGCCTTTCATCATCCCAACCGTGCTTTCGACTTTCGCCTGGAAGTGGATGTTCGATCCGACATTTAGCGTACTTAATTGGCTCCTCTACCATTTCGGCTTGATCACCGGTCGGATCAATTGGCTGGGCGATCCAGACCTCGCCATGATCTCGATCATCATCGTCAACATCTGGCGCGGGGTGCCGTTCTTCGCCATCAGCCTGCTCGCCGGCCTGCAGACCATCAGTCCCGAACTCAACGAGGCCGCCGCCATCGACGGCGCCAAGCCCTGGCAGCGGTTCTGGCACATCACCTGGCCGCTGCTGCTGCCCGTGACCATGGTCGTGATGCTGTTCTCTGTGATTCAGACATTCTCCGACTTCCAGATCGTCTATGTAATGACGGGCGGCGGACCAGCTAACGCGACGCACCTGTTCGCCACCTACGCCTATCAGATCGGCATCGGCACCGGCCTTTTGAGCGAAGGCGCGGCCATCTCGCTCGCCATGTTTCCGATCCTGTTTCTGGTCGTCATCATCCAACTTCTCTACATCCGCCGCGTAGAGGTCCGCTGAGCCATGATCGAAGGCGCAAGGTGGCGAAAGTGGGTGTTCTTCTACGTCCCGATGGCGCTGTTCCTGCTTTTCCTGCTGTTTCCGTTCTATTGGATGGTGATCACTTCGGTGCGGCCGGATGGCGAACTTTACCGACCCTGGAATTCGATCAACTACAATCCGTTCTGGACCTGGAAACCGACCTGGGATCACGTCAGGTACCTGTTCGACGAGACGCTGTTCGCAACGTGGCTGTGGAACACGACGTTCATCGCGCTGGCGTCAACCGCCATCTCGCTCGTGTGTGGCGTGTTCGCCGGCTATGCTCTGTCACGGCTGAACTTTCCATTTGCCGGCGGCCTGGGCACCGGCATCTTCATCACCTATCTGGTGCCCCAGACGCTGCTGTTCATTCCGCTGGCCGAGATCATCCGCAACTATCGGCTGGGTGACACGCCCTGGTCACTGATTCTGACCTACCCGACGTTTCTTATTCCGTTCTGCACCTGGCTCATGATGGGCTACTTCAAGGCAGTGCCCAAGGAGCTCGAGGAATGCGCGCGCATTGACGGCGCCTCGCGCTGGCAGGCCATGCTCTACATCGTGATCCCGGTGGCGATTCCGGGCATCCTTTCGGCCGGCATCTTCGCATTCACGCTGTCGTGGAACGAGTTCATCTATGCACTCGTCTTCCTGTCCTCGCCTGAGCAGAAGACGGTGCCGGTGGGCGTCACATCGGAGCTGATCCGCGGCGATGTATTCTTCTGGGGACCGCTGATGGCTGGCGCCCTGCTCGGATCGATCCCGGTTGCTATCGCCTATTCGTTTTTCGTTGAGCACTACGTCGCTGGATTGACCGGATCGGTGAAGGGCTGATAGCGCCCCGGATCGTGGGGATTGGAAAGCGCGCATACAGAATGCGCTTAGGCGGCTGGGAGGCAGGTGAGACCAATGGGACAGGTCGTCCTCAAGGGGATCAACAAGTTCTATGACAGCGTGCACGCTGTCAAAGATTTCAATCTGCAGATCCGCGACAAGGAGTTCGTGGTGTTCGTCGGACCCTCCGGCTGCGGCAAGACGACGACGCTCAGGATGATCGCCGGACTTGAGGCGATCAGCTCCGGCGATATCTCAATCGACGGCAACGTGGTCAATGAACTGGCGCCCATGGACCGAGACATCGCCATGGTGTTCCAGAACTATGCGCTCTACCCGCACATGAGCGTGTACGACAACATGGCGTTCGGCCTGAAGATGCGCAAATTCGAAAAGCCCGAGATTGACCAGCGTGTGCGGGATGCGGCCGACATCCTCGGCATCGGCGAATTGCTAAAGCGCAAGCCGCGCCAGCTTTCCGGCGGCCAGCGCCAGCGCGTGGCGCTAGGCCGTGCCATCGTGCGCCACCCCCGCGTGTTCCTGTTCGACGAGCCGCTGTCGAACCTCGATGCCAAGCTGCGGGTGCAGATGCGCGTTGAGCTCAAGAAGCTGCATCTGCGTCTCGGCACCACCGCGATTTACGTTACCCACGATCAGGTCGAGGCCATGACGCTAGGTGACCGGGTCGTTGTCATGAAGGACGGCGTGGTGCAGCAGGTAGGGGAGCCACTCGAGCTGTACAATCAGCCCACCAACAAGTTCGTCGCCGGTTTCATCGGCTCCCCAGCAATGAATTTCGCCACCGTTACCGTGACCGAGGCGAACGGATCGCTGATCGCCGAAAACGCCGGCTTGCGGATCAAGCTGCCCGACGAGACTGCGCAGCGCCTGCGCAGCCATATCGGCCACGAGGTCACGCTCGGCGTGCGCCCGGAGGACCTTACCGTGGCGGGCACAGCCGATCTCGACCACCTGTGCTTTGATGCTGTGATCGAGGTGGTCGAGCAGCTCGGCTCGGAAATCCTGCTCGATATGAAGGTCGGCGAGGGTGTCATGGTGGCGTGCGTCGAGCCGACCGTGCGGGTGAAGGTGCGCGACAAGCTGCGCGTCGCTATGCGCCCTTCCGGGCTCCACGTCTTCGACGCGAAGACCGAGGCGGCAATCTGACGCAAGCTTAGCCGACATCGGTGTCTTGGCGATCGGCCGCTTTGCGCCAGAAGCCGTCATTCCTGGGGTCCGTTTGTGACCCTGGATGTGTGAAAACTCCGAGGTCGAAACTTGCACGTAGAAATTTTGTCCCGATTACGTTGAATAGGAAAAGAAGAGCACTGACCCCAAGGATCAGCGCTAGGCCCCGGCTCGAGGCCTTGTCGAATGCCTTGTCGCCTAACGCGGTTCTAACATGCACCGATACGCTGCGGTCACAATTACCCATCGGCCTTGTTCAACTAATTCTTTGAGGTATCCCCTATCGGACCCTTCGCGCGAACGTCGAATGTGCGCGCTCCGAGCTCCGGAGGCATCGGCTCTAGCCATGGCGCAGCCATTATCGTTTCCTGCGCATCGGAGAGCCCCTGCGCCCATCGCGTTTCCATCGTCGGACGGTCGAATTCGTAGTCCTTTGATTGTCCCAGCGCGTGCTCCGGACGGTAAATCACTTGCACGATGTCCATGGTAGTCACGCAACGGAATTTGTCGAGCAAGGCGGCTTCCGGGCCGGTCCTCAGATCGTCGGGAAGTCTCTCCCAAAGCATGTTGATGCTGTGGCGCAGATCGTGCAACTGCCGCAATGTGTCCGTACCCGCCCGCGTTCGGCTGGAATAGCGGATGTCCTTGTCCCGCTCGGTAACCTCGTTCAAATTCCCGGGCAGGGTGCCGCGGGCCGGGAAAAGGTCCACCTGAAAGACGAGATGGCTACGGCGCGGGTAATACTCGATCACGTATTGCAGCGGCGTATTGGATACCAGGCCGCCGTCCCAATAGTGCTCTCCGTCTATTTCCACGGAGGGAAAGCCTGGAGGCAGAGCGCCGCTCGCGAGGACGTGCTCCGGCCTTATCTCGGTCTCCGCATTATCGAAGTACGCGAAATTGCCGGTCCTGACGTTTACGGCCCCGACGCTGAAGCGAATTTCCCTGGAATTAATGCGGTCGAAATCGACGAGCCGCTCCAATGTGGATTTCAGCGAGCTGGTGTCGTAGTAGCTGGTCGGCGTGTGGCCGAACCACCAGTCGGCAAGCTTTCGCGGTGCGAAGAAGTTAGACTGGCCGAACATCAGCGCGTGCATTGCGCTGATCTGCTTTCCAAGGTCGAAAGGCAAACCCGCGCCGTTGACGAGATCAGAAATTCGTACGGGCCATATCGCGGACGTTGTGATCGTGCGCCAGAATTCACGCAGTTTTTCAACCCGCATTTCCGGCGAATTGCCAGCGATCAGGGCGGCATTGATCGCGCCGATCGAGATGCCGGCCACCCAGTCAGGTTTGTAGTCCGACGAGGCGAGCGCCTCGTAAACGCCGGCTTGATAGCTTCCGAGGGCGCCGCCGCCTTGCAGGACGAGTGCAACCTTCTTCGTGTATGATTCCGGCCGCAAGGCAGCTTGCTTCATTGTCCGTCCTCTGTTTTTGATCGACAGAATTATATCCTGGGTGCGCGCCCAAGCGAACTCCCGGTCGAGATCCCCAACCAAGTTCGAACTAGTCATGAATCTCAAAGCCGCCAAGGCGCTCGGCCTCACGATACCGGAATCGTTCCTGCTAGAATCTAAAGGAGCCGGCCGCTGCGAGTAGCGAGGCCGTTGGAGTAGACCTTATTCCGTCCTGGAATAAGAACTTCAGCAGCTGCGGCAGATGATCAGCTTTCGATCGAGTTCGACATCGATATCCTGTTGTTGACGTTCCCAGGCCGACAGAACCTCGCTCTGGGGAACGTCCGCCCTTGTAGGTTGCCGATGACCGATCGGCGCGATCCAAGGTGAATGCGAGGTCAGAACGGCTGGGTTGTTTTGCTCGGACGCTACAGCAGGCGAAAGCAGGCCGAACAGTGCAACAACGGTAACGACTGCTGCGGCAACGCTCGTCAAACGATTCTTGGTTGAGCTGGGCATGGTGTCACATTCCTTCTCGCGGGCTCGGGGTGAGCAACACCGCTTCTGGCATCACCCTACTCAGCGCCCCAAGACGCTGAATGCCGGCTCGGATCGAATAGATGCTCGTTCGTCTCATCTGCGCCGGAAACGGCGCCGCCTCGATTAACTTCTGGTCGCGGTTCTAAGAAATCGACAAAAGCCCATGCTTTCGCGGTCGTTGCTCGCTCGGTCGGAAATACCGCCCATAGATCGAGAGGTGGCGTGCATGCAGCAAAAGTGAGCGAGCGGGTGTCCTGGTCCTGCTCTTTCGAAGATGCGATCCAGCTGCCCAGCGGCCGCCAGATCGTCACGCTCGAAGATGCCGGCAGTCGCTATCGGGGCAGCGCTGATGATCGTGCTTGTTTTTGCTCTGCTATCGGCTCTTCGATTTTGATGCTGGGTAACTTTGGCCGCGACCCTGCGCGATCCAGACGCCCCGACACATGGCTATATCGCTTCGAACCCAACTCACGTCACGTCACATTCGTCTATCGTAATCGTGGCAGCTATCCCGTTGACAAGTATGATTTCGCAATCGATGAATTCGAGGAACGCGTCGCCAGTCCCGGTATGGTGAAGGCAACAATCAATTTCAGAAAGCCCTCGGCGCCGACGAACGTGAGCTTACGGAATTCGCGAATTCCGCAGTTTCAACGCGGGACGAGGTCCCGCGCATCAGCCCGCCGAAAACCTATCCCGCCCCGATCCCGATACCGGCGCTGGGTTCAGCGGGGCGCCTCTAACCGAAACGGGTCCGACAGGTCCGACGCGTTCATTGGGCAGTCGAGATGTTGTTTTGCGCAACGTTCTGGCCAGCCGGCCGCGCGGAGCTGGCTGTGGGATAGAGGACGTCGTCAGCGGCGTCACGGCGTTTTGCAGGGAGTCCACGCGCGCAATGAGCGAGGAGAGTTGATTGGATATTGTTTTCAGATTCGTCTGTTGCGCCGTGAAGCCTTGCCTGAGGGACTCCAGAGTAGCTGCGCCTTGCTGTAAGACAGCTGTGTTTTGCCGCAGAACGTTTCCGTTTTCCTGAATCGTATCTGCATTCTTTTGTTGGGACGACTGAATATCCTTCAGCGCGACGGTGACGGGATCTGGCAATGGCGCTGGAGCCGCGGCCCGTGGAAACAGTTCAGCGAAGCTACTGAAATTCGGCAGAGCAATATTGAACTCGGGCAGCGTATATATGGCCACCGCACCACTGACGACCAAAGCCAATGAGCACACAACTATCGCCCGCATTCGGCTGGACCGCCTGCTCGGTACGACAGGCTGTTGGTCGAGTTGCGTCGCTTTATTCACTGCCTCGGCTTGAGGTTCTTTTTCCGGTGTCTCGTCCACCTGCGTTCGCCTCAGATAAATGAAACAAGGTCAGAGCCGTCGCCGGATCGTCGACGCGACGGCTCCTTTGCGTGATTGCCCACCTACATCCACTTAGAGCATGGGCCTACATGGTTAACACCCGGTTATCCCCTCAGCCTCCTGGCGGGTGCGGCCAGCCGCAGGCGGTTTTACGTCGACGCCACATCCAGCGTTGGCCATCCCGATCGACGACGCCGCGTTGTGTCACGGGCGGGCCACCGCTCAGGCCGCTCATTGGACGGCGGAGCAGACAGGCCGAACCTGGTTCGAGGAATTGCCCGCGCAGGGTTTGGATTTTCGATTCCGATGGATCATCGCTCACGGCGGCCGAGCGCGCCTTTCAATGGCTTCCGGCTGACGGCGCGGTAATCCACCTTCAGCCTTTCATCGACGTTGAGAAGCCGCTCCTCTCCCCCGAGCCTGTTCCGCTCACTGATAAGCCCGAGCATGACCACGCGCATGGCCATCAGCTGCATCGAAGCATCGGAGCAGTCCTCGTCCCGGTTGACCTGTTGGCGGATGGTCTCCTCAAAACGCAGCATCTCAGTGCGCAAGAAACTGATTTTCCTACGGATTTCGTTCAATCTGTTGTCCATGGGTCACCTCGCGGGGTTGATGTCCATAGAGAACAAAATAAGAACAAATATCAAGTTAAGAATGCGGGCAAGGCAAAGAATCTTTGGAGCTCCTAGGTCCCGCCTACCCGATCAGGTCGACGCCCCCGCTAACATCTCGCCAGTTAGCCGCCCCACGAACAAATGCGTCGGTGAATCATGGTCCCAGTTCCGATCGCGGAACAAAATTACCAGCTCCGAATTGGATAGGCGGTTCAATTTGCATGGAGCTCCAAGCGATGAGCGATCAAGAACTTGCCGTTCAAGCCATCAGTGAAGCCCAGCACATTCTTGAAGAATATCTCGAGCCAAGACATCACGACAGCGAAAGACTACTCGACAGGTTGGTGGAGGTGCTTGAACGGCCCTCGGTCCTGGTCGCCGTCGATCGTTTGCGCCGCGGCGTTGCGGACAATAGACCTCGCGAAGGTGTCGATCGGCGCCGAAGTACACCAGCACGAATCTAGGGATGTCGCCGGTACCGTATTCTGGAGGGCTGCCCAGGTTCCCTGGCCGATCGGCGCCTGCGCAGGTTCGCCCGCCGCACCGCCTCGCCCCTTTTTCGGGCGCCGCCCCATAAAAGCACAGCGCCACCAGGCGGAATATGTTCGCTGGCGGCGCTGCGTATCAAGACTGGGCCCTGAAATTCCCCAGCGGAGGTATGTCGGCCCGGACAGCGGAAAGGTTCAACAAAAATAGCCTTGGCGCGAAAAATAGCCTTGGCGCGGGGCTGGTGGCGCCGAGGTTATTTAGGACACCCAGTCCGAAAACCATCCCGCATTCCAGCTGAAGGTTAAAGACCTGCCGTTGGAAAAGGGTGTTCCATCACGAGAACACCGGTTCGAGATGGCGACAGAAAAAGCCCACTCGGCTGCTCTGATCCATGAATCGCCGCAACATTCATGAGCGCCGAACTATTGGCAGGCGGGGGCGATGAGAAGGTTCGGATCAGCTGGTCTGGTCGTCCAGTACCCCCGTTGATTGAACCCCAGACTGTTTGTTGAGGGAGCGCAGATGTAGCCCGTCTTGCCGATGCAAAGAGGCGAGCCAACGGAGTAGACGAGGCTCTCATAGATGCAGTAGTTGCCGATCCCGGACGCCAGATCAGTCGGCGGCGTTGCGGTGCCGCCCACGAAGGGCGGCGGGCCCAAGGGCGGCTGCGGTTGATCTTGCGCCCCCGCCTGCTGCGCGGATATCAAAAGCGTCAAACTTGTGATGAAGCGCAGCATTGATCCCTCCGCTCAGCGAATGTCGTGAGGTGGTTGCGTAGCGGCCCCCACGGGGGCCAAAGGTAACGTAGCCCGAACTGTAACCCGTAACCTCAACAGTTCGGCGACAGAGAATACCAAATCTCTCAAGCCCCGGTGCCGAAGAATAACGCCGGTCACAGATGCTTCTCAAAAAAATGGTCTGGATACGGGTCTTCGTTGAAACGGTCGATCTCGACCCAGCCTGACGTGCGGTAGAGTTTCAATGCCTCGGGCAACGCGCTGTTGGTGTCGAGGCGCAAGGTCTTCACCGATAGTGCGCGGGCCACGGACTCGACGGCGTGCATCAGGCGTTTGGCAATGCCGAAACCGCGCGCGGCCGGGCATATCCATAGCCGCTTGATTTCCGCCACTTCGCCGCCGCTTCCCTTGAGCCCCACGCAACCGATCGGCAGGCCGTCGGACATCGCGAGCAGAAACGCGCCTCGGGGGCGAACCAATTCCGCAGCGTCCGGATCGCGGGACCGCGAAACGTCAAACCCCTTTTCGAAGCGGCGACCGAGTTCGGAATAATATTCGCCGAGGCAATAGCGCGCGGCATCGTTCCTCGGGTCGGCTTCCTCGATCGCAATCCGGTCGCGGCCCAGCGCGGAGGCGACCATGTCCATGGCATCGAGGAGTTCATCCGAACGCGGGGAGCGGTCCAGCAACGCGGCCGCCCTTGCGTTGGAAAGCTCCTCGTAGGCCTGGAATTCACGCTGTCCCGCCTTGGTGAGGATGGCAACCCGGCGGCGGGCATCATCTGGATGCGACCTGGTTCTGACAAGGCCTTCCTCCTCCAGACTCCGGAGCATGCGGCTCATCAGGCCGGAATCGAGCCCGAGATAGTCGCGGATTTCGGCCACATCGGTGCGGCCCATGCCGATCGCGTTCAGCACGCGTGCGGCGCCGAGCGGCCGGCCACGTCCAAGGAAAGAGGTGTCCAGCGCACCGACTTCCATGGTGACGGCGCGGGCGAAACGACGAAAGCGGCTTACACCATCATACGGCATATTGTCTGACCTAAGTCAGATAATTGATCGAGTCAACCGCGCTCACGCGCCGTGAGCGCGATGGCTCCGCAAGCCGCGGGAATTCCGGCTCAAAAGATCAGGTGAGGAAGCGAGGGTCAGAAAAAGCCAACCACCCTGGCGTTCTTCGTCCGGATGCACCGAAGATACGGCGTGACCTCGCGCGCTTGAAGGAACTGCAGCTCAGGGCGCCCGTTGGCCAAGGGCCCGCGCAAGGAAAAGTTAACCATAATTGTGCACACTTTCGCTCGTCTATCCCTAGATGAACGAGCCTCCAACCATGAGCGGGCGATTGGCATTTGTGATCGCGGCGGGGTTGGCTCTCACTGGCTGCTGCATGAACGGAAACGGTTGCTATATTCCACCTCCCACCGGCATGCTGGCCAGCTGGGATGGACTCGGTCCCCTTCCCGAGCGTCACTACGCTAAGCCGGCAAAAGTTCGAAAGACAATCAGTACGGTGGCACCCGAAGTTGATTCTCCAAGTGAAGAAGATCTTGCAAAGCTAAGGCCCTACTCGAAGGAATGGGGGGCCGCCCTCGATGCCATGAACCGCGCCGCCGACGCCAAATTGAAAACGAAACTAATCATCTGCCGGGATTGCATGCCGCCGGAGTCAGACGATCGGACGGGTTCAATCGCAATCAAATAGCGTCCTTGCCGGCGCGCCATGCAGCTTACCACATCCCCATCATGAACAACGTCTGGTGCTTGAGAACGATAGGCGCGCAACCAGGCAAAGGTGTTACGCGGCCGAAGCAACAGGAGATGACGCAAATGCGCGTTACTCGCGCCTTGGCCCTTCGCCAACGGACGACGGCTGCACTTTCTTGAACGCCAGGCGATCAAACGCGGCGTTTTTTGTCACTGCACTTGCGGTAAGATCGATCCGGCCAAAACCCGGCAATTTGAGAGCCGGCTGGCGTAGATCGAGACCCGCGATCAGACTAAACAGATTGATCTCCAGGCCCTCGACCCAGCCGATTTTCACGCCAAGCATTCCCCAGAGGTCTGCTTCAACTCCTGTCCGGCTATCAGTACGTCCCAGGAAAATACCAGGCCTGAAATCCTTGCCAATCGCAGTCGGCGGCAAGGACGCTCCCAACTCGGGAGCCGCGCGAAGTACGACCTCCACAAAGGTATTGCTATTCGGCCCCGGCCAAGATCTGTAGTGGCCGGCCATCGCTTCATAATTCTCGATCACAGCCTCGATCCTGGGAATCATTGCTGCGGCTGCGGGTCCTTCAGCATCCGCAATAACGACAGGGCTTCTGCCGAACCAGCGGCCATCCGCTGCGTAGCGGTTGAGCGTTGGAGCGTTGTCGAGCCACCGCCCATTCAACGCGCCGTCAGCGTCCCGGCTGGCAAAGCCGAGCACCTCGTATCGGTTCCAGGAGGCAGCGTTCTCCCGCTTGAGCACAACCCAGTTATGCGTGAGAAATTTGCCCCTTTCTCCTGACAACGGGACTGACATTATCAGGACGCGCGCCGACGGATGACTTTCCGCCGCTGGCAAGAGGCCGGTTGTCGACATGTCGGCCGACCCGACGTCATACGAATTGGCTTTCGAGACCCGTTTCTCAAAGAAGAACCATGACGCCCGAAGGGATATCGGAAGAACAAAAAAAATCAGAACAA
This sequence comes from Bradyrhizobium erythrophlei, assembly GCF_900129505.1. Classification (NCBI taxonomy): domain Bacteria; kingdom Pseudomonadati; phylum Pseudomonadota; class Alphaproteobacteria; order Hyphomicrobiales; family Nitrobacteraceae; genus Bradyrhizobium; species Bradyrhizobium erythrophlei. The sequence goes on from NZ_LT670818.1 coordinate 6,896,762, forward strand.
ATAAACCTGCAATTCCAAGCGGTCTTCCAAACAGGATTCTCGTTGCTCTTTCATGGAATCTGAAACCTGGATGCATATTGAGGGTAAACCTGTCACTTGCTGAGCGATCAATCAAAAGTTGTCAGAGAAGGTGCGATACAGGAGAAGATGCAATACAGGAAATGCCAGGTCAACCCTCTCGAAGTCGGACTTCTGCTGGCGCCGAGTTAATTAGTGGGATCTGCGCATCGGAAGGACGAAAGCATTTTGGCTTACAAAAATATCCGGACACAGGTTGAGAGGGATTCCGCACAAATTCGTTTCGGGACGGTCGGTGAGACAAGTTTCGGGACGGTCGGCAAGGCAATACGCGGCGGCGTTGCGCGAAGAATAAACCAGGCGGCGACTGCACCACGCTCCGATCGAGTGGCACTCGGACGAATGAAGCGGCGGCGGCGGGGGTTTGCGGGCGTCTGATTCAATTGAGCGATCGCAATGTAGCCGTCCGACGCCAATCGGCGGCCAGCACTTCCTGCCGGCCGCTCGGACTCGATGCCTCACGGGAATGTCATCAGCGCTTCGCGCGGCCGACCGTCGAAGGCCCGGAGGCCGGCACCGTCTGCGGCACGACCAGGTGAGCCGGCGGCTCGGATGGCGTGAGGATCGCGCCGGCCCGAGACACAACCGCGGATGTGATCATGGGGTCGGCGCGACCTAGCGCATCGTTTCTGAGGTCAGACCACAGGCAAACCATCCCGATCGCCGCGACAATGGCGGCGATCGTCACCGGGACCAGCTCTCGACGCTCATCATTGGCAGGCATTCGTCTCGCTCTACAATCGAATCCAGGGGGCACGTCTTTGCCGGAATTGGTTTCGAAGCCATTAATGAACAAGCAGCCCCGCCGGCATGGCTGTGCTATCCTGCCCAGATGGGATCAGCGATCTGGATAGGGGTTTTTGTCGGCTCTACGATCGGCGGAATGATTCCGGAACTCTGGGGTGGCGACATGATCTCCTATTCGGGAGTGCTGCTCAGCGGTGTCGGCGCCTTCGTGGGATTGTGGCTCGGGTCGCGCGTGTCAAGATGACAAGCGGACCGAAGGCGACAGCGAAATGACCGATCGAGCCCGAGTGCCGAAGGCGCAAGATTATTCGGTGGTGCCGGGATCGCTGGGCCCTCGCCGCGATTTCCGCATCAGCGTCGGCTTGCGCGAGGGCTGGGATGCCGAAGGCCGCGTCTTCGACATTTCCGAAGCCGTCCGCACCGCGCGTGCCTGGATGAAGCGCCGCGTGGAAGCCGGCCAGCCGGCCCTCTCCGGCATGTTCACCCGCGCCGAAGTCACCTACGCATGGCCGCGCCCGGATGGCACGGTTGGCTCGGACCGCGAACCGGTGGCGCTGTTCACCGGCGAAGCGGTTCACGCCTATCTCGGCCATCTGTCCGACGAGGCGATCGTGGCGATGTTGAACGAGCTGTCGATCGAACTCGGCGCCGCGCTGGGGCAGGAGCGAATTTATGTCGCCTTCGCCGACCGGACCTGGATCCTGGATGCCGGCGAGCATTAGAAGCGGGCCGCTCAGGGCCGGTTCCCCGCGAAACAAATCCGCCTCGTCAAGAAGCCGTTTTCCTGGCTCCGCGAAGTGCTCCCGAAACGAACAGCGTTCAAGGTGAGCTAGCCAAACAACGGAGTGCGGCCATGTGGGAACTCATCAACGCCCTCTACCGGGAATATTGCCGGGCGCGTGTTTCCGAGATGCGGAAGTTTGGTCCGGTGCACTGAGCGTGCGGAGCTGGGCATCGCCGCTTGTCGAAGTAGCCGAGCGCTGGCGCCCTCTGGGGTAGGTGTAAAGGGGTGCGCCCGGCTACTGCCGCGCGGCGGTGCGGCACCATCATGAAATCACCGATACTTTAATTTTGCGCGAAATCCGGGCGTTAGCGGCAAATTTTGATGCGTTGGTTGCGCTGGGCGCACCGCGACGCCAGTGCTGCGTTGGGAATGGCGTCCGGTTTCGCCTTGATCTCTCTCATCATCGCTTGTGCCCTGGTTGTCACGATGACCCATTGGTTGCGCGATCCTGCGCCGCACGGTTAATGGCGTGCTAACGCCGACCCGCTGGATCACGGATCCCGCGACTGGCAGATGCAGGCATCACCGGCGATCCTACCAAGGCTCTCCGGTGTCGCAGAGATAGGTCCGCGGCAGCACGCGATAGGCCGTGTATCGATAATAGGGCCGGTAGGCATAGCCGAGATAAACCGCCGGCGGCTCTCCGGCATAATAGGCGCCGTGATAGAAATTATAGACCGGGCCGACGGCGCAGCGGTAGGGAGCCCAACCGACACCGCCGATCCGCGGCGCCACGCCGATCTCGGCAGGAATCACAGGCCACCGCTCATGCGCCTGCGCCGGTACGGCGACCGCCGCGACAGTTGCGTTCAAGGCGGCCGCGATCACCGAAGACAACGCGTTTCTCATTTGCACATCCTGCAAGCTGCACGAGAGAGATTGTCGGCCTCAATGGCGGTGCTGTCAAAAAAGCCCTAGCGTCAGTCCGGGGCCTTGCCGTTCCGAAAGCCTTCGCGGCGGCGCGGAGTCCATGAAATCAATAGGGCGCGACGACCGGACCGCCCTAGTTGAACTTCACGCTGATGCCGGCGCGGACCATGTCGTCGGTCAATTTGGTATCGCGGGTGACGACCGTGAGGGCCGCCAATCACGACCGGCGGACTGAGATACTTCATGGCGTCATCCCCAACCTCCACGAGAGGCTTCAATCTAGCAATGCCAGGTCGTGCTGACTGTGTCGGAGCAGCAACGGTTGCACGAAAACTCCCAGTGGCGACACCGCGCACCTCCCGGCCGCACCGGCGACTTCGCCCACATACGCCGCAGCGTAGGCCCTGTTCTTACCGGCTCTGTCTCAGCGTGATGCAAGCGTGTTGCATAAAATCATCATCAAGATTTCAAAATTCAATTTCTCCCGGAATTCTTTTGACTGTGTAGTGACCTCTGCCGTTAGGTCATTGGCGCTGGGCCTAAGGATCGTTGCCATGTTGGATACAGTTACTGCGCTCTTCGGCGTCATCAGTGTCGGAATCTTCGTGGCTCACGCCGTCGACGGCTACTGGTCGCGCTGACCGGCCGCCCGCCGAAGCCGCCCGCGCCACCGCCTCGATCGTCGGCCCGCACCGCAAGCTTTCGCCTCACCGTTTTCCCGTGGCTGGCTTGCCGTCCGTCTCTGACGACGGACTCCTCCCGACGATAGGCCCTGAACCAAACCAACCCGGCCGGTGGCATGGCCTTGCGCGGCCCCGGGAAGCCAGCTTGCCTCGGCGCGGAAGCCGGTGCCGGCCCCTGTTGATAACCCCCTGCCCGCGGTTTGCACGGCGTGACAGAAGTCGGCGGCGTGTTATCGACGGGCCAAGTACACTGCTCAGGACGGACGGAACCACCATGCGGATTACCCTCGTCGGCTCCCGCCATTTCGGCGTGGCCACCTTGAACATGCTGCGCCAGCATGGGGTCGACATCATCAGGGTCGTGGTGGCCGACGCCGAAGACCGCCTGGCCTCGACCGCCGAGGCGGCCGGGATCGAGGTGGTCGTGCAGTCCAATCCTAAGCTGGTGGTGGCGAGGGAAATCGCCGAAGGCAGCGACCTGATCGTGACGGCGCACAGCCACGCCCGCATCAGCAAGGAGGCGCTGGCCGTCGCAAAGCTCGGCGGCATCGGCTATCACCCCTCGTTGCTGCCGCGGCACCGCGGCCTTGCCGCGGTGGAATGGACCATCCGCGAACGCGATCCGATCGCCGGCGGCACGGTCTACCATCTTGCCGACCGCATGGACGCCGGTGCGATCGCCGCCCAGGAGTGGTGCTTCGTCAAGAAAGGCGAAACGGCGCGCGAGCTGTGGGAGCGCGTGCTCGCGCCGCTCGGCCAGAAGCTTCTTGGCGAAGTCATCGACTACGCCAGGGCCCATGACAGCCTGCCCGCGAAACCCCAGGACGAGCAGTTCGCGACCTTGGCACCGAGGCTCTCGGAATAAACCAAACCTTTCGAAGTAATTAGATACCGCAAAGCGGCGACTGTCATCTTGGGCCGGACATCGGCTCGAAGCCGGACATCGGCTCAAAAAGGGTAAATTATCGTTCCCGAGGCGGAACCATCCCTCGGATCAAATCTTTGATCTGATGGGAACTTTTATGGTTACTGCGGTGCAGCAAATTTTGGACACATTGTGCCCGGATAAGCCACGTCATCATACACATCGGGGATTTGATTCATGCGCTTCAATCGCATTGGTTTTGCAATTTTTGCTTCCGCCCTCTCCGCAGCCGCTGTCGCCGGCGCACCCGCTATGGCCCAGACGCCGTATGACGGACTTTGGAGTGTTACAGTTGTAACCAAAAGCGGCACCTGTGAACCACAGACGCGCTCGACGCTTACTATCACCGACGGTAAAGTTTCTGCGGCCGGCGCCGACGTGACCGGCAGCATCGGACGCGAAGGCGTCGTGAAGGTCTCAATCGGTGGTGCCTATGCAAATGGTCAGCTCAGCGGGAATTCCGGATCGGGAAAATGGAACGGGGCGTCCGCAGGCATCCCCTGCAGCGGCCGCTGGGAAGCTTCCCGCCAGTAACGCCAGCCGCCGACCGGCCGGCAGCCTCGCATTCGCCGGACGCCTGATCTTCGCCGTCGTCGCGCTATTCGTCGCGGCGGCGACGGCATCCCCAAGCCACGCACAATCGGGACCGTTTACCGGGATGGCCGGTGTCTGGTCCGGCGGGGGCACCGTCACCCTCGACGACGGCTCGACCGAGCGCATTCGTTGCCGCGAAACCGCGGCTGTCGGTGCCGGCGGCGCCGGCCTCAATCTGACCCTCGCCTGCGCCAGCGACAGCTACAAATTCGATCTCAGCGGCAACGTCGTCTCCGAGCGCGGCGCGCTTTCGGGCACGTGGAGCGAGGCCAGCCGCGGCGTCACGGGCTCCCTCGAAGGTCGGGGCGGAAACGGCAATTTCGAGGTGGTCGCGAACGCGGGCGGGTTCACCGCCCGCCTTTCAGTGGCGACCCGCGGCAGCCGGCAATCCGTTTCCATCAGGGCCGAGAGCGGCTTCCGCGGTGCCACGATCGCGCTGGCCCGCCGCTAACCCGCGCTGGCGGTGGCTTTAGCTGCGCTGCCCCGGCGCTGCCAGCTTCGCCGCAGTCTGCTTCATGGTTTTTGCAATCAGCAGCGCCTGTTCCCTGCTGAAGGCGAAATCCTGAACGCCTTTATGCGTGGTCAGCGAAAGCACCATGATATCGGGCTGGTTCTCGGGCCAGCCGGTGGCGAAGGCGGTCACGAATTCTGCCGAGGCGGATCGATTTGTCATCTGGACTTCCTTCACGAAGATTTTGTGACGTTGCGTTTCTTGCAGCCAATGATGGTTGCCGGCGGACGAACGCCGCGGTGCAGGGCGCCATCGATGGCGCGGTCAGCCCTTAAGCCCCCGGCACGAAGGCCGTGACTTCGATCTCGACCTTCGCCCGCTCATCGACGAGACCTGCGATGTAAAGCAGCGTCGACGGCGGAAAGTTCTTGCCCAGCGTCTCGCGCCAGGCAGCACCGATGCCGGCACCGGCGGCTTCGTACTCGCCGCGGCCGGTCAGATACCAGGTCAGCCGAACGATGTGCTGAGGTCCCGCACCGGCCTCGCCCAACAGCTTGATGATCTTCCGCAAGGCCGCGCCGACCTGCCCGGCCATGTCGGCGGGATAGTCGCCCTTCTCGTCGCCGGTCTGGCCGGCCAGCACAATCCACCGGCCCGGACCGTCGATCTCGAAGCCGTGCGAGAAGCCGCGCGGCTTCGGCCAGTCGGCAGGTTGCAGGGTACGCATGAGCAGGTTCTCCAGATTTTAGTTTTATACCAGCGTCATTCCGGGGCGCGTCGAAGACGCGAACCCGGAATCTCGAGATTCCGGATCTGCACTTAGCGCATCCCGGAATGACGGCAAGAATCCTTAGCACCCATTGCCCCGGCAGCGCATCACTGCATCAGCCCATTTGCGCGTTGCAAATTCGCACCAAGTCGCCGATACCGGCGGGCCCACCTCAACCTCCCCGCGACGAGCACCATGTCTGGCACTTCCGGCTGATGAACAAGACCCCGTCCGTACCGAGGGCCGCGCTGTGGATGGCGGGCTGGCTCGCCCTGATGCTGATCGTGACGGTCGCCGGCCGCGAAACCCTGCGCGAGCTGAACGTGTTTCAGGTCATGGAGGTGCGCTCGATCATCGGCCTGCTGATACTGGTCCCCATGATCCGCAGCCAGGGCGGTTTCGCGGCGATGCGAACGTCGCGTCCGCTGCAGCATATCGGGCGCAACCTCGCTCACTATGCCGCGCAGATTGGCTGGTTCTTCTCCCTGACGCTGATTCCGCTGGGCCAGGTGGTCTCGATCGAATTCACCATGCCGATCTGGACCGCGATCCTAGCGGCGGGTTTCCTCGGCGAGCGCATGACCTTCGGCAAGGTCGCGGCCATCGTGCTCGGCATCGTTGGCGTGATCGTCATCGTCCGCCCCGTCGCCGGCGAGATCAATCCGGGCCAGCTGATCGCGCTTGGCGCGGCCGTGGGGTTCGGCGTTTCCATCGCCATGATGAAGTCGCTGACCCGCACCGAAAAGACGCTGGCGATCATCTTCTGGATGCTGGTGATCCAGTCCGCGGCCGGATTCCTCCCCGCGCTCTATGTCTGGCAATGGCCGTCGGCTTACGCCTGGGGTTGGATGGTCGTGCTCGGATTCTGCGGCACCTTCACCCACTACTGCATGGCGCGCGCGATGCTGTATGCCGATGCCACCGTGGTGCTGCCGCTGGATTTCCTGCGGGTTCCGCTGACGGCAATCATGGGCTGGCTGATCTATTTCGAGCGGCTGGACATGTTCACGGTGCTCGGCGCCGCGCTGATCCTGACCGGCAATCTCCTGAACCTGAGATCCGCCCAGCCGGCTCCCGCGCGCGTTGGTACCTGAGCGCTCTGCTCGCCTGCCGTGATTTTTCGCATCCGCTTCCCAATTGTGATCTAAATCACGCAAGCGAGTGTGATGTTCCCGTAGCGTTTGCGAGCAGCGATGCGCGCTCGGCCAATTTGGGCAACGCCAAATTTTTTCCGGCGCGGAGTGTGGCGTTTTCGTGTAGCCTGCGGCCAAAGCTTTGTAGCCAAATTGTTTGATTCCATCAGGGGATTTCAGATGCGCTACCTCACCGTCATTTTTTCCCTGTTCTGCATGCTGTTTACGGTCAACGCCGCGAAGGCCGACAAGCGCGTCGCCTTCGTCGTCGGCAACGGCGCCTACAAGAACGTGGCACAGCTTCCCAACCCGCCGATCGACGCCAAGGCGATGGCGGCAGTGCTTCGCAATGTCGGCTTCGATGTCGTCGAAGGCACCAACCTGACCCGCGATACCATGACCGAGCGCTTGCTCGAATTCGGCAAGAAGGCGCAAGGCGCCGACGTCGCGGTGTTCTTCTATGCCGGCCACGGCATCGCCATCAGCGGCACCAATTATCTCTTGCCGATCGATGCCGACATCAAGTCGGAAATGGACGTCAAGCTGGGCGCGGCGATCAATATCGATCTCACGCTCGACCAGACGATGAGCGACGCCAAGGTCAAGCTGGTGTTCCTCGACGCCTGCCGCGACAATCCGTTCGCCGCCAAGATCAAATCGAATTCGGCGACCCGCAGCGTGTCGGTGCAGTCGGGTCTTGCGGAAATGAAGTCGGGCGAAGGCACGCTGATCGCATTCGCCACCGGCCCCGGGCAGACCGCACTCGACGGCCAGGAAGGCACCAATAGCCCGTTCACCCGCGCCCTGATCGCCCATATCACCACGCCGGGCGTGGAGATCCAGCAGGCGATGACCGAGGTCCGCGCCCAGGTCAATGAAGAGACCAACAAGGGCCAGTTGCCATGGGGACATACCAACCTGATCGGTTCGGTCTACCTGAACCCGGCTGCCGCCCCTGCTCCCGGCGCCGCCGGCGCCCCGGCCCCGGCCGCGGTTGCGTCGACCTCGGGCGGTTCGGACGTGGAGCTGGAGTTCTGGCGTTCGGTCAAGGAATCCAACAAGCCGGAAGAACTCAACGCCTATCTGACCAACTATCCCAACGGCCAGTTCAAGTCGCTGGCGCTGGCCCGCATCGCCTCGCTGGAGAACGGGCCGTCGACCACCACCCGCAACCTGACCACCGGCATCGATCCCGCGACCTTCACCCAGGAAGCGAACCAGACCACCGAAGACCAGATCGGCCTCGAGAAGGGCCAGCGCCGCGACGTGCAGCGCCGGCTGAATGGGCTTGGCTTCGACACCAAGGTGACCGGCAAGTTCGATGAGGCGACCCGCGCCGTCATCACGCGCTGGCAGGCCGCGCGCGGCTATCCCCAGTCCGGATTCCTCAACAAGCTGCAGCACAAGGCACTGTTGACCGAAATCGTCGCAACCACCCGGACGAGTTCCGACGATTCCGAAGATCGCCCTGCGCGCCGTGCCCGCCAAAGCGGTGGCGGTGGTGGTGGCGGCGGCCGCCGCGGTGGCGGGGATCCCGGTGCTGCCTTCATGGGTGGGGTGGTTGGCGGCATGATGGGCGGCATGTTCCGGCACTGATTGTCAGCCCCGGAATGGCGAATTGCTAACGAAAAAGCCCGGGCCATCCCGGGCTTTTTTGATTCCGGCCTCGGAGCCCGCAAGGCTCCAATTTCCTTTTTGACGCGCTTTCTTCACGCAAACCGGTCTCCACCCCGCACCAAGTGCGGGGCAGGCTGTCGCTCGAAAACGCTATTGCGCCGGCTTTATTTCCCCGCCGCCTTCCGCAGCGCGTCGTTGATACGATCCTGCCAGCCGGGTCCACCCTCCTGGAAGTGCTCGAGCACGTCCTGGTCGATCCGCAACGAGATCAGTTGCTTGACGCCGGGAAGTGCCGCCGGTTTCGTCGGCGCCTCCGGCACCTTTGTCGTGGTGCGTTTGAACGCCGCTTCGGCTTCGGTGCGCGCGTCGTTCAGGGTTCTCGGCCGCCTCGGCTGATCCGCCATGGTCAAATCCCCTCGAACAGCACGGTCGACAGATAACGTTCGGAGAATGACGGAACGATCGCAAGGATGGTCTTGCCGGCGGCTTCCGGCCGCTTGCCGATCTGGATCGCCGCGGCGATCGCAGCGCCCGAGGAAATGCCGCCGGGAATGCCCTCGTTGCGCGCCAGCGCGCGCGCGGTTTCGATCGCGGTGGCGCTGTTGACCTTGACGATCTCGTCGATCACGGAGCGATCGAGAATGTCGGGAATGAAGCCCGCGCCGATGCCCTGGATCTTGTGCGGCGAATGCTGGCCGCCCGACAGGACCGGGCTTTCCTCGGGCTCGACCGCGACCACCCGCAGCGACGGCTTGCGTGGCTTGAGCACCTGTCCGACGCCGGTGATGGTGCCGCCGGTGCCGACGCCGGCGACGAAGTAATCGATGTTGCCGCCGGTGTCGTTCCAGATTTCCTCCGCCGTGGTGCGACGGTGAACTTCCGGATTGGCGAGGTTCTTGAACTGCTGGGGCATGACGGCGTTGGGTGTCGTCCGCACCAGTTCCTCCGCCGTGGCGATCGAGCCCTTCATGCCTTGCGCGGCCGGCGTCAGCACGATCTCGGCGCCGAGGAACGCCAGCATCTTGCGCCGTTCGATCGACATCGACTCCGGCATCACCAGCTTCAGCCGGTAGCCGCGGGAAGCCGCGACGAACGCGAGCGCAATGCCGGTATTGCCCGAGGTCGGCTCGATCAGCACGGTGTCGGCGTTGATGTGGCCGGCCTTCTCCATCGCGATGATCATCGCAGCCCCGATGCGGTCCTTCACGCTGGCCGCGGGATTGAAATATTCCAGCTTGGCGAGAATGATCGCGTGCGCCCCCGCCGCCTGCGGCAATTTGCGCAACCGCACAATCGGCGTGTCGCCGATCGCATCGACGATGCTGTCGAAAACCCGGCCGCGGCCGGGACGTTGCACTGCACTCGCAGTGGACGATGCATCCATGACAAACTCCTGTGATCGCAATGTGCGTTTAAAACGGGCGCTTCTCTCATTAACGGCGGCGCGAGCCCGCCCGCAAGCCAGAATACGACGGAACCAATTCGCTGCGTTGCAAAATCTTTACATCGCCAAATCAAAATGTTTGGGCCGCCAAATAACGTAAAACCAACGCATTTGTGTTGCGACATCGTCAAATAAATCAGACTATGGTAGGGTGTGTTTCAAGGTCCAGATCGCAAGGAGGTCACGATGCCAGCAGTTGCTGAAGTCCTGCCGACCGTCGCGCCCAATCCCGATCCGCGCGGATGCGATCTGCCGACCTGCCCAGTCTGTGCCGATTCAATGGTCGCCGCCGAAGCATCCGCCTATGTGGCCGATAACGTCATCAGCTATCTCTGGACCTGCGACACCTGCGGTTACGGTTTCGTAACCAAGCACGCGCTCCGGCGATTTGCCTGCAACTGACACCGCCGACGAATTCCAAACCGACGAATTCCAAACCAAGCGTTGGCGCGTCTGGTTCCACCGGGCCCTGCCCTGGTCGTCGCCGTCGATCACTTGAACGGGAGCGCGGCGCGTCTCGCTATCAGGTGGCCGAAGGCGGATGTCACAACGTCGTGCTGAGAATTCAACTTGTGACCTGAACGATGGGCGGCCGCGTTCGCGCGGGTCTAAATCGCCTCTTCCGCCATCTTCAAAACGAAGATGTGGGCGGCGGTGAGGACAACCGAGAAGCCGGCGATGCCCAATTCGGCCTGGTGCAGGCTTTGCGGGGCGTAGGTCGAAGCCAGCTCGACGAGAAGCCGGATCGCGAGCATGAAGACTACCATTCCCCATAGCGCCACCCATTTGGGCGCGTACCAGGTCGGCCTGTCAGTTAGCCCCCATTGCATCGCCACGCGTTCGCCCTTGATGTGCGGGCCCAAATAGAGATTACTGCCGACAACGAGTCCAATGGCCGCGCCGAAAACATAGTCTGCAGGAAACACCTTCTGACCTTTCGTTCGACGCAAGAGCGCGCCTCGGGTGTCCGCGCTGCCAGCCTTTTCGATCAGCTCAGGCCACCGGCATCGATCGCTTTTTTGGCAAGCTCGACGGCTTTCTCGGCCGTAAGTGCATCGGCCGAGGTCGTGGCTTGGTCGAGCACCGAAGGCGGTACGGCGACGCGGATTTTCTTGCCATTCAATCTGCGGATGTTCGCGCGCCATCGATCCGTGTCGCGCTGGAACGCGTCGATCACATAGGCTTTGTAGGTAATGCCGCTCATCGGCGCCTGCTTCACCGGGCCAGCGTCCGGCGGAAGCAGTCCGTTCGCCGCATCCTGAACGATCTCGACAACCTCCCGGACAATATCGCCGCGCGCGCTGCCGGTCGCACCCTTGAGCAGATGCCTCACCGCCGCGGCAATCTCCGCCTTGGCGTCGTCGTCGGCCGCGAAATCCCAATCGATCTGAGCTGACATTAAGTTAGACGCCTCCGGGTACACGTTTGCAGAAGAGGGCAGATAAACCGGTTCTCGTTAAAGCCTCATTATTGGATAGCCCCGATTTTATGGGCTTCCAGGCCCGGATTTGATCGGCGATCAGCCTGTGACGATCTCAGGGCAGGAACTTCACACCGTATATGTTGCCGCGACGCCAAACGACTTCGCAGGGCTGCCGGTTCGGGCGATCCGCCACCAGCGCCAGTCCGAACGTGTCCCTGACATCGATCTCGGCGTCGGTCATGATTTTGGCGCCGCCCGGCGAGACGTCCAGCACGAAGCACTCGCTCTTCGTCGTTCCGTCCACCGAGATCCAGGTCGGCCGTCGGTTGAGCTGTCTGCGCGGTTCGCGCGCCACCTTCACCCTTGGCTTGTCGACAATCATGATGACCATCCATCGTCGGACTCAATCGCGATCGGCCGGGCGACCGTCAGAGCATTCCGTAGAATGACGGTGATTTCGTAACCTCCGCTTAGGAAATTGCCTCGAAGTTTAGCGGTTTTTCCCTGCCCGTCTGTCGGTCAGGTGCCAGACTCTAACGATCCCGTGATCCGGTTTCGCGGAGAGGACGCGACGAAACAATTCACCCAGGCGAAGAAACCATTTTCGCGCTTGCTCGAAGACGGCCTGAAACCGTGACTCGGCATTATTGCATGATTGGAATGCCAAGGAATGGACACTGCCATGCTGGCCGAAAAGTTTTTCTTGATGCTGGAATCGCTGATCAAGACCCAGGGCCAAACCCACTCGGACGGAAGCCCAAGGATCGTCAGCACCTCGCCGCACGTCCCGGTCCAACTGCCGACCCGGAGCGGGATGTAGACCTGCACGCGTTGGGCACGCCCGCGTCCGGTATTACGCGCCCGCCTTCTAGCGCGGCGGGATGTCCCCCATCGCCCAGCCGGCGCGTGTGCGTTCGCGGAAATCAGCGAAAGTCCCCTGCGAAATTGCGTCCCTGATATCCGCCATCAGGCGCTGGTAATAGGCGATGTTGATTTCCGACAGCAGCATCGCCCCGAGCGTCTCGCCCGATTTCACCAGGTGATGCAGATAGGCGCGGGAATAGTCGCGTGTCGACGGCCACAGGCTTTGCTCGTCGAGCGGGCGGGGATCGTCGGCGTGGCGGGCGTTGCGCAGATTGATCTGGCCGAAGCGGGTGAATGCCATGCCGTGGCGGCCGTTACGCGTCGGCATCACGCAGTCGAACATGTCGATGCCGCGCGCCACCGCCTCCAGAATATCGTCGGGCGTGCCGACACCCATCAGATAGCGCGGGCGGTCGTCGGGCAAATGCGCCGCGACCTCTTCGACCATGGCCAGCATCACGGCCTGGGGTTCGCCGACCGCCAAGCCACCGATCGCGTAACCGTGGAATCCGATCTCGACCAGGCCGCGCGCGCTGGCCTGACGCAGTTGCGATACGTCGCCGCCCTGCGCGATGCCGAACAGCATGTAGCCCGGCGGCGCCGTCTCGAAGGCACGCTTGCTGCGTTCCGCCCAGCGCAACGAAAGCAGCATCGCACGCTCGATATCGTCGGGATCCGCCGGCAGCCGGACGCATTCATCCATCTGCATCGCGATATCGGACCCGAGCAGCCGCTGCACCTCGATCGAACGCTCCGGCGACAGTTCGACCATGGCGCCGTCGATATGGGAGCGAAAGGTCACCGCCTTCTCCGCGACCTTGCGCAGCTCCGACATGGACATCACCTGGAAGCCGCCGGAGTCCGTCAGCATCGGCCCGTTCCAGCCGGTGAAGGTCTGCAGGCCCCCAAGTGCGGCGATGCGCTCGGCGCCGGGCCGCAACATCAGATGATAGGTGTTGCCGAGCACAATATCGGCGCCGGCATCCCGCACCTCGCGCCAATGCATGCCCTTCATCGCGCCGGCGGTCCCGACCGGCATGAAGGCCGGCGTGCGCACCACGCCGTGCGGCGTGGTCAGCCTGCCGGTGCGGGCCCGGCCGTCGGTCGCGACGAGATCGAAGTGATTGGGAAGGCTCATGCGCCAGCTTATCGCGTAACAACGGCGTCCGATTCAACCTCGTTGATGCCGATTTCCCTCGCAAAACCCGTTGACGCCCGTCGAAATCTCCCGCATAAGCCCGCGCTATGACGACGAGCACCAAACGCACCGCGAAAACCGGCAAGCCCTGCAGGGCCTCGGGAGGCGTGCGCGCGTAAGGTACGATCGCATCATCTGAACCCGAAGCCCCGCCTGAACAAGGTCCGGGGCTTTTTTATTGCCTGATGGAGACCGAAGTGAAGAACGATCCCGTTGTTGCGATTGCCGGCGTAACCGGCGCGGTCGGTGCCGAATTCATCGCCATCATGGAAAAGCGCGGCTTTCGCGTCGGCAAGCTGAAGGCGCTGGCGAGCGCCCGCTCGGCGGGCAAGACCATCGCCTTCCGCGGCGAGAGGATCGTCGTCGAGGACCTCTCCGAGCGCTCGTTCGACGGCGTCGATATCGCGCTGTTTTCGGCGGGCGGCGCCATTTCGAGGAAGTTCGCGCCGGTTGCCGTGAAGGCGGGCGCCGTCGTCATCGACAATTCATCCGCCTTCCGCATGGATCCGAACGTGCCGCTGGTGATCCCCGAAATCAACGCCGATCGCATTCGGCAGCACAATGGCATCATCGCCAACCCGAATTGCGCCGCCATCACCGCACTGGTGCCGCTGTGGCCGATCCACCGGCGCAACCGCATCAGGCGCGTGATCCTGTCGACCTATCAGGCGGCCAGCGGCGCCGGCGCCGCGGCGATGGAGGAACTGGTGGAATCGACCCGCGCCAACCTCGACGGGCAAGCCTATGCGCCCAAAGTGATGCCGCACCCCTACGCGTTCAACCTGTTCAATCACAACACGGCGATCGATCCGGAGACCGGCTACAACGACGAGGAGACCAAGGTCATCAAGGAGACGCGCAAGATCTTCGAGGACGAGCGGATTGCCGTCGGCGTGACCTGTGTGCGCGTCCCGGTGCTGCGCGCCCATTGCGAGGCGATCACCTTTGAATGCGAGAATCCCATTTCCGAGCACGAGGTGCGCGCGATCCTGTCGAATGCGCCGGGCGTGAGAATCGTCGATGATCGGGTGAAGAACCATTTCCCGATGCCGATCGATGCGTCCGGCCAGGACAACGTTCTGGTCGGACGCATCCGCAAGGATCTCAGCGATCCAAGCGGCCATTCGATCGCGATGTTCGTGGCAGCGGACCAACTCCTGAAGGGAGCCGCGCTCAACGCCATCCAGATCGCGGAATTGCTGCCGCAGCGCGCGATGGCCTGAGGTTGGAGAGATCGCAGGGCGGGTTTTGCTGCGCTCTACACCGCCCTGCGCGCTTAGTCCCGCCTCATGGTTTCGTGCTCGCCCCTTGGTTCCGTAACGCCGCCTCTCCGGCGGTCGACACCTCGACCCACTTCTGGTCGGGCGCGGCATCTGCGACGTAGCTATCGTGCCAGTTCCACCACTTGTAGGTCGGGGTCTGAGGATAGCCCTCGGGCGAGTCCTCCCAGACCTCCTGCCGGCCCAGCGGCGTGATGTCGAGGTAGTTCCAGGTGCCCCCCATCTGCTCGTCGCCGCGGCTGTTGATGAAGTAGGTGCGGAACACGCGGTCGCCGTCGCGGTAGAACACGTTGGTGCCGTGCCACTCGTTCACGCCGAAGTCGGCGTCGAAGCTGTCCGTGAGAGTGAACCACGGCATCTGCCAGCCCATCCGCGCCTTCAGCCGCGCGATGTCAGCCTGCGGCGCTCGCGAGACCAAAACGAGGGTGGTGTCCCGGGCGTTCAGGTGGGCGACGTGGGCGACCTGGTCTGCCACCATGGAGCAGCCCCGGCAGGCCTGCTGGGGCCAGCCGAACACGCCCGGCTCGAAGAAGGCGCGATAGACGATCAGCTGACGCCGGCAGTCGAACAGGTCGAGCAGGCTCGCCTTGCCCACAGGCCCCTCGAACGCGTACGCGCTCTCCACGGCCATCCACGGCATTCGCCGGCGCTCGGCGGCCAGGGCGTCACGGGCGCGGGTATGGGCCTTTTCCTTGGCGAGCAGCTGCTCGCGTGCCGCCTTCCACGCCTGCGGCGACACGACCGGTGGTGTGTGCATGGCGGGCTGTCTGCCGTTCCGTCCATTCTCGACTGATGAAGTCATGGCTTTTAAAACCTCCTGATTTTGCGCGAATTTGCGCGCCTCGTGGCTGAAGCGCGGTTCCATTCGCGGCTCATCGCTCGTTTGGTCCCGGGATAGTTTGGCACCGGAAAATCGAACGCTGGGAGTAACAAGTGTGGCGGGCATTCGGATGGCACCACTGATGAGCGCGCGGCGCGGGTGCTCGTGATCGCTTCGGCGCCCTGAACCGCGTGGCGGTGTCCACTCAACCGACCTGCTCCCTTTAGAGCGCGACCCCAGGGAAGGTGGCGCCCGTAGTTATTTAGGAATTCAGCCGGTCATATTGTCGCGTGGGCATTTGTCGCGTGGGCAATTGTCGCGTCGGCAAGTGGCGGCGCGTTGTTCAAAATACCAACAGATCACTTCGCCTTGGAAATTGGCGGCAATCGACCGTCAATGCCTTAAGGGCGAGCTGGAGCTACTTTGGTGTTACCGGAGCGCGTAGATCAAGGCGTTCGCATAAGCCATGACGTTAACGAATGCAGCCGCGCGCCCATTCGGGTTATGCACTATATGGGGACAAATTTCGGAATGACGGGGGTAGAGACCTTCATTCTGCAACTTTGTGCCGGACAAAAACGAGCTGGCCTGGTGCCGGCGATTGCAATCGACCTTCATAATCGCGAGGAGGTGCGAACCATAGCCACGGCACACGGGGTAGAGGTGTATGATCTATCCGCGCCGACGCCGATCGATGGCGAGGCAGGCGGAACACTTGCGAAGCTCTGGTCGCGTCTGCGGCGGACTCAATTTCTGTGGCAGCTTCTTCGACATTCGCATGTCATCCACATTCACGCGGTGGGCATCTCCTGTCTCGATGGCATTGTTGCCGGCGGGCTTTCGCGCAACAAGGCGCTAATCGTTACCCATCACGCAACACTTAGTTGGTTTGCGTCGCATCGCAATTGGATATCCGACGTGACCTTTTGGATAGAAAAGCATGTAGCCTCTCGAGTCGTCATGCCCTATGCGGCGGCGATCACAGAGCTGGTGGCCCACGGCATCCCTGCGGTCCGGACGCGAGTGATCCCGTTCTGCGTCGATGAAACCTTGTTCTCCGGGCTTGCCCGTAAGCCGGCGCCAGGAGAGCTGACACTGGTCATGTCGGCGCGAATGTTCCGCGGCAAAGGCCACATGGAATTATTGGCCGCGCTGGCAAGATTGTCTCCCCGATACCCCAAGCTTCGCGCCGTGTTCGTCGGTGATGGACCAACACGTCCGGACATCGAAGCGGAGATCGATCGCTTGGCCCTGCGTCACATTGTCGAATGCAAGGGCCGCGTGGATCACAGAAAGGTTCCCGCCATCATGCGGAGCGCGCACGCGGTGGTTCTGCCGAGTTACATGGAGGGCGAGATGTTCCCCCTTTGCCTCATGGAGGGGATGGCGCTTGGGTTGCCTGCAATTGGCACACGATTATCCGGAATTCCCGAAATTGTGGTGGACGGTGAAACGGGAATTCTGGTCGAACCTCGCGACGAAATCGGATTGGCGTCGGCCATTGAGCGTTTTCTCATCGATCCGGCGTTTTACACACACGCCAGAAAAAATGCCCTTGCTCGGGCTAAATCGCGCTATAGCTCTGCTGTAGTCGTCCGAGCTTACTCGGAGCAGTATGAGGCTGCCCTGCGCGAGTGACGCAGTCGTAATAGACGAATTGCAAAACGATCAAACGGCTTGCGTCAATCGCGTCGCGTCGGCCGGGCGCCGCTCACTTCCGATCCTGGCCGGTGAGCAAACCTTCTCGCGCTGCGCCGGCATGTCAATCCTGGTTCAGCTACGCTTCCAGGTCCGCGCGTTGGTTACGTGCGCGAAACAGCAGGCAGGCGTCGCCATAGGAATAGAAACGGTAGCCGGCTGTGACGGCGTGGGCATAGGCCCGCTTCATGGTGTCGAGCCCGCTGAAGGCCGAGACCAGCATGAACAGCGTCGAGCGCGGCAGGTGAAAATTGGTCAGGAGAATATCGACCGCGCGAAAGCGATAGCCGGGGGTGATGAAGATCGCGGTCTCGCCGCTGAACGGTTCGATCGTGCCGTCCGCCGCCGTGGCGCTTTCCAGAAGCCTCAGCGAGGTGGTGCCGACCGCGACGATACGGCCGCCCGCCGCGCGCGCCGCGTTCAGCGCGTGCGCCGTCCCGGCGGAAAGACAACCCCATTCGGAATGCATCCTGTGCCCCTCGGTGTCATCCACCTTGACCGGCAGGAAGGTCCCTGCCCCGACATGCAGGGTAAGCCGGTGGATCTCGATCCCCCGCGCGCGCAGGCGCTGCTCCAGCGCGGTGGTAAAATGCAGTCCGGCGGTGGGTGCCGCGACGGCGCCCTCGCTGGAGGCGAACATGGTCTGGTAATCGGCGGCGTCGCGCTCGTCGGCTGGGCGCTTCGAGGCGATGTAGGGCGGCAGCGGCGGGCTGCCGAGGTCGGCGACGGCCTGGTCCAGCGCCGGCCCGTGGAACGAAAACGACAGCGTGACCTCGCCCTCCTCGCCCTTGTGCTCGATCTGCGCGTCGAGATGGCCGAGCAGGCAGACCCTCCCCTCATTGCCGAAGCGGACCACATCGCCCGGCGCCAGTTTCTTCGCCGGCCTCACCAGCGCCTGCCAGCGCGAGCCGTCTAGACGTTTTATCAGTGTCGCCTCGATCTTCGGTTCGGTGGCGCGGCCGATGCGGCGGCCCTTGAGCTGGGCCGATATCACCTTGGTGTCGTTGACCACCAGCTGGTCGCCGGGCTCGAGCCAGTCTGCGAGATCGGAGACCAGGCGGTCGCGCAGCACGCCGTCGGGCTGCACGACCAGCATCGCTGCGGAATCCCGCGGGCTCGCCGGGCGCAGCGCGATGCTGGCGGCGGGAAGATCGAAGTCGAAGAGGTCGGTGCGCATGCTTGTCCGAGGTTTGGTCATCCTCGCGATGCAGATAAGCAAATCGCGTAAGGGGCGATCGGTGTAACACACGGCACCGTCATTTCGACCCTCAAACCGGGAAGGTTCCATTGCATGATTTGGATAAGCATCTAGGCGGCGAGACCGGCAAATTGATTTTTCGCGATCCGTCGGAGCCGATCACGCAGCCAGATGATCTCGGCATGGGCACTTCGAGCGGTGCTCCAGATCATCACGTGCGGAAGCGGCCCAATCGGAAACGGAACCTCTTGGCTGTCCAGCCGATAAGCGCCCAACGTCGCGGCCATCGCAATCGACGGCAGGGTGGTCAGCAAATCCGAACCAGCCAGAATAGGGGCGATGGCAGAGAAATGCGGTACCCAGCCGGCGATGCGGCGTTCCAGCCTCGCTGCGGCCGCCGCGAGATTCACAGGGCTCGCCAGACTGTCGCCAACTCGTACGGCGAGATGGGGCCATTGCGACCAACTTCTGCGTCCCCATCGGGAAAACGCCGGATGTCCCTGACGGCCGAAGCATCGCCATTTCAGGTCCCCAATCGGTTCGGTGCTGACGCCCACGGGCAGTCGGAGTTGCGCCGGCACAATGGCGATGTCGACCTGCCCGTCCGCCACGTCCAGCGGTGTCGGCTCTCGCGGCCCGGTCCACTCGATGGAGACGCCGGGCGCATCGGACCGCAGCCGCGCCAGCAGGTTCGCAAACAAGGTCAGCGTGAAATCCGGGGCCACGAACCTGAAAACCCGCCGCGAAGATGCGGGATCGAAAACATGCCGCGGCGAAAGAACGCGCTCAATCCCGCGCAGCATTGGCCGGGCCTCCTCAATCAGATCGAGCGCGAAAGCCGTCGGCTGCATCCGCGCACCCGCCTTGATCAACAGCGGATCACCCCACTGGCGGCGCAATCTCGACAGCGAGTGGCTCACAGCCGATTGCGTCCTTCCAAGCCGGTCTGCCGCACGGGTGACGTTCCGTTCGATCATCAAAACTTCGAACACCACCAGAAGGTTGAGGTCGAACCTACGTAAATCGATCTCATTCATGATACACCTTAATTACTCATTGGATCGATTATCGAATAAAGCGCATATCCCCGGCGGGGGCTGCAAATCAAATCCTTGGAGTCACCATGAAAAGAATATCCGCAGCCTGCGTCGCATTTGCCGCCATCGGCCTCTTGGCGTCGTCAGCTCACGCTGAGATCAGCGCTGAAGCGGCCCGCGCCAGTGTCGCGCCGTTCTACAAAGCCCTGAATGCTGAATTCGCCAAGGACAGCCCCGAACTCATCAGGCAATCGACCGCGCCGCAGTGGATGTCCTGTCGGGGCAACGACATCTGCGTCAGCCGCGATGAGGTTCTGGCGGGCATGGGACAACGTCTCAAGTCCGTTCCGGACCTGAAATGGGAAATCAAGGAAATCCTGGTCTCGGGCAATCAGGTCACCGTGCGCGGCGAGGCCACCGGCACGCCGTCGGGCGAATTCATGGGGGCGCCCTATACCGGCAAGTCATTCAAGCTGATGTCGATCGACATTCACACGCTCGAAGGCGGTAAAATGGTCCGCACCTACCATATCGAGGATTGGCTCGGTGCGGTTCGTCAACTCTCAGCAAAGTGAGCCTCTGCCCACCACTTCAGCGCGGCAATCCGGAATTTCGAGATTCCGGGTTCAAGCTCCGCGCCCGGAGTGACGCAGGATCAAATCACGCCGCGTCCAGCGCCATATGCGCCTTGACGATCTTGTCGGGATCCTTCACCGGCTCGCCGCGCTTGATCTTGTCGACGTTCTCCATGCCCGAAATTACCTTGCCCCACACCGTGTATTGCTTGTTGAGGAACGACGCATCGTCGAAGCAGATGAAGAACTGGCTGTCGCCGGAATCCGGGCTGGCTGCGCGCGCCATCGACGTCGTGCCGCGCACATGCGGCTCATTGTTGAATTCGGCCTTGAGCTTGGTGCCGGAACCGCCGGTGCCGGTGCCCTGCGGGCAGCCGGTCTGCGCCATGAAGCCGTCGATGACGCGATGGAAGACGATGCCGTCGTAAAATCCCTCGCGTACCAGTTCCTTGATCCGCGCAACATGGTTGGGGGCAAGATCGGGCCGCATCTCGATCGTGACAGGTCCCTGCGTGGTTTCCAGGATCAAAGTATTTTCGGTGTCAGCCATGCTCTTTTCTCTGTCGGTTGGGGTGGAGGAGGTTTCCGGTTGTGGAACTGGATGGCGAACGGCCGGCCGGCAACGGCGCCGGCCATACTGTCGGTAAATGGCATCGGCGAGCAGCGTTGCAACGCCTCCATCACGGCGACGCGGTACTCTACCCGGTCGTTGTCGGTGGCCTGTTCCGATTCATAGGTGATCCGGGGACGGCCGAGGATCTCGCCTGCGCGGTTAAAGCTCACGATCACGGTGATGTCGATCGGGTTGGCGCGCGCGAGTGGCGGCGGTTTCCAGCAGCTCCCGATTTTCGCGATCGCCTCGCGGATGGTATTGACCTTCTCCTCCTCCGCCCGCGCACGGGCCGAGCACACGAGCAGGAGCGCTGCGACCAACCAGACGAGCTGAATACGACGCCGCGCCATCGCCGGTCACTTGATGTCGGAAGCGACTTGCACCTTCACCATCTTGTCGGGATCGGTGACGGCGCCGCCCGCCGATCCCGGCGGGGCCTTTTTGAGTTTGTCGACCACATCCATGCCCTGCACCACCTCGCCGATCACGGTGTACTGGCCATCGAGGCTGGCGCCATCGGCGAACATGATGAAGAACTGCGAGTTGGCGGTATCGACGCTGTCGCCGCGCCGCGCCATGCCGACGATGCCGCGCTTGAAATGAACGTTGGAGAATTCCTGTTTCAGGTTCGGGTATTTCGAGCCGCCGGTGCCGTCGAAATTCTTGCCGTCGCCGGTCTGCGCCATGAAGCCGTCCATCACGCGGTGGAACGGTACGTTGTTGTAGAAACCGTCGCGCGCCAGCTGCTTGATGCGCTCGGCATGCTGGGGCGCGATATCGGTCCGCAGCTTGATGACGATGCGGCCCTTGGTGGTGTCGATCACGATCGCGTTCTGCTTGTCGAGACCGGTCGGAAGCGGCTGGGCGATCGCAGGCGCGGCACAGATCAGCGCGATGATGAAGGCGAGAGCTCGTATCATGAAAACTCCGGATCAGATGCAGGTTAAGCGCATGTCGTAAGTTGCGTGCCGTGTTATCGCAAAATCGCTTGCCGTTTTTGCGAAAAACCCTAAGCGCTAACTGGGGAATTTGGTCTTCAGGCTGGCCGCGACCGCCGGCGGCACGAACGCCGAGACGTCGCCGCCCATGCCGGCGATTTGGCGCACCAGTGTGGCGGTGATCGGGCGGACGGTAACCGAGGCGGGAAGGAATACCGTCTGCACCTCCGGCGCCATGGTTTCGTTCATGCCGGCGATCTGCATCTCGTAGTCGAGGTCGGTGCCGTCGCGCAGGCCGCGAATCATGAGCGTCGCGCCGGCCTTTTGCGCCGCCGTGACCGTGAGGTTGTCGTAGGTGGTGCAGTCGAACGCACAACCGGCTTTCGCGGCGATCGGCCCAAACACCTCATGGACCATCGCAAAGCGCTCCTCGACGGTGAATAGCGGCTTCTTGCCGGGGTGGACCCCGATGGCGACGATCAACTGGTCGCACAGCCTGACAGCGCCCCGGACTACGTCCAAATGGCCGTTGGTGACGGGATCGAAGGAGCCGGGATAAAGCGCGATACGGGACATAAGCTCGTCTACCCCGCCGCGGGCGGCCCGGCAAGCCGGGGAGTTCCCCCTAATACCGCCAATTTAATTCCAGGCCCGCCCTGAACCAATCGAGGGCCCGGGGCGTCTCCTCAGCAAGCCGATCATGTTTCGTCCCGCAAGCGGCGGCGAAACAAATCCCGCTCCGCACGAAACCATTTTCTGCCCCGGCGAAGACATCCGGAAACGGGCGCTTTGTACCACAGGGTTAACGAAACGACAGGCCGCCAAGGCCCAGGACAGGGGACCGTCATGATCAAGGCAATTTCTGCCATCGCTATTGCTGCGTTTGTTGCTGCAGCCCTTACCATTCTGCCTGGCTTTGCCCCGCAGGTCGAAGCCAGCGTTCCGCACGTGCTTGCCAAGGCCGACCGGCTGGATATCCGCCCGATCGGTCGCGACTGCTCGCAGCAGGCCTGGCCGAATTTCGAGGCTTCCTGCCTGCGCGTCGCCGGCACCAAGACCATGGTTACCCGGGAAGCCCGGCTGGTCACCGCCGACCGCACGCCGTAGCGCGCTACCAGCGCGATCAAACTTTCCGTTTCGATCGGATCGAATGGAGGCTGGGCAGGCGCCCTAGCCTCCATTTCCGTTGCCGTCTCCGTTGCCATTTTCGGCGTCGTCGCCGATGTGCTCGACCGAAACCACATGCTCGTCCTCGGCGGTGTCGAACACGATGACGCCCTGGGTCGACCGGCCGGCGATCCGGATGCCCTCGACCGGGCAGCGGATCAACTGACCCTTGTCGGTCACCAGCATGATCTGGTCGCTGTCTTCCACCGGGAATGAGGCCACCAGCTTGCCGTTACGGTCGTTCACCGACATCGCCACGATGCCTTTGCCGCCGCGGCCGGTGGTGCGGTATTCGAAGGAGGAGGTTCGCTTGCCGAACCCATTGACGGAGACGGTGAGCACGACCTGTTCCTGCGCGGACATCTCAACATAGCGCTCGGAACTGAGCTGGATCGCGCCGGAGGTTTCCTCGGCTTCCGCTTCACCGACCTCCTCGGCCGCGCCCTCGCCGGCAACGGCACGGCGCATTTTCAGATAGGCCGACCGTTCATCCGATGTTGCTTCGACGTGACGCAGGATCGACAGCGAGATCACCTTGTCGCTTTCGGGCAGCGCGATGCCGCGCACGCCCATCGAGGTGCGCCCCGTGAACACCCGCACGTCGGTGACGGGGAAGCGGATGCACTGGCCGCCGGCGGCGGTCAAAAGCACGTCGTCGCGTTCGGTGCAGATCTGCACGTCGACGATCGCCTCGGTGTCGTCGAGCTTCATGGCGATGATGCCGGAGCGGCGGACATCGACGAAGTCCGACAGCTTGTTGCGGCGGACATTGCCGCCGGTGGTCGCGAACATCACGTCGAGATTGGCCCAGGAGGATTCATCCTCCGGCAGCGGCATGATGGTGGTGATGCGCTCGCCCTGCTCCAGCGGCAGGATGTTGATCATGGCCTTGCCGCGCGCGTTCGGCGCCGCCATCGGCAGCCGCCAGACCTTTTCCTTGTAGACCTGGCCGCGCGAGGAGAAGAACAGCACCGGCGTATGGGTGGAGGCCACGAACAACCGGCTGACGAAGTCCTCGTCGCGGGTCTGCATTCCCGCCCTGCCCTTGCCGCCGCGGCGCTGCGCGCGGTAGGCCGAGAGCGGCACGCGCTTGACGTAGCCGGCATGCGAGACCGTGACCACCATGTCCTCGCGCTGGATCAGGTCCTCGTCCTCGACCTCGTTTTCCTGCTCGATGATGACGGTCTTGCGTGCGGTCGCGAATGCCGTTTTCACGTCGTTCAGTTCGGTCTTGATGATCGCCTGGACACGGGCGCGGGAGCGCAGGATTTCGAGGAGATCGGCGATCTCCACCGCCAGTCTGTCGAGCTCTTCGCCGATCTCCTCGCGCCCGAGCGCGGTCAACCGCTGCAGCCGCAGGTCGAGGATGGCCCTGGCCTGTTCCATCGACAGCCGTGCGGTGCCGTCGGGGTTGAGCCGGTGGCGGGGATCGTCGATCAGCGTGATCATCGCCTCGAC
This sequence comes from Bradyrhizobium erythrophlei, assembly GCF_900129505.1. Lineage (NCBI taxonomy): Bacteria > Pseudomonadati > Pseudomonadota > Alphaproteobacteria > Hyphomicrobiales > Nitrobacteraceae > Bradyrhizobium > Bradyrhizobium erythrophlei. The sequence goes on from NZ_LT670818.1 coordinate 6,921,126, forward strand.
GTCCCTGGCCGGCCAGTCGCGCGACATCAGGGTTTCGCGGGCGGCATTGGGATCGGGCGAGGTCCGGATCACCCGGATGATCTCGTCGATATTGGCAACCGCGATGGCGAGACCGACCAGGATGTGGGCGCGGTCGCGGGCCTTGTTGAGCAGGAACTTGGTGCGGCGCGTCACCACCTGCTCGCGGAACGCGATGAACAGGGTCAGCAGGTCCTTCAGGTTCATCGTCTGCGGGCGGCCGGAGTCCAGCGCCAGCATGTTGGCCGGGAAATTCGACTGCAGCGGCGTGAACTTGTAGAGCTGGTTCAGCACCACATCGGCCATCGCGTCGCGCTTCAGTTCGATCACCACGCGCAAGCCGTCCCGGTCGGATTCGTCGCGCAGCTCGGCGATGCCCTCGATCTGCTTCTCGCGGTGCAGTTCGCCGATCCGCGCCACCATGGTGGACTTGTTCACCTGGTAGGGAATTTCGGTGATGATGATAGCTTCGCGGTCCTTGCGAATCGTGTCGATCTTGACCTTGCCGCGCATCACGATAGAGCCGCGGCCGAGATGATAGGCCGCGCGAATGCCCTGACGTCCGAGGATGACGCCGCCGGTGGGAAAGTCCGGTCCGGGAATGATGCCCATGAGGTCGTCGATGCCGAGCGCCGGATTGTCGATCAGCGCCACGCAGGCGTCGATGACTTCGCCGAGATTGTGCGGGGGTATGTTGGTCGCCATGCCGACCGCGATGCCGCCGGCGCCGTTGACGAGCAGGTTCGGAAATTTCGCCGGAAGAACCACCGGCTCTTTCTCGGAATTGTCGTAGTTTGCCTGGAAATCGACCGTGTCCTTGTCGATATCCTCGAGAACTTCCATGGCCGATCGCGTGAGACGCGCTTCGGTATATCGATAGGCCGCCGGAGGATCGCCGTCGATCGAGCCGAAATTGCCCTGGCCGTCGATCAGCGGCACACGCATGGAGAATTCCTGCGCCATCCGGACCATCGCGTCGTAAATCGACTGGTCGCCGTGCGGATGATATTTACCGATCACGTCACCGACGACGCGCGCGGATTTGACGTATTTCTTGTCGGGCGTGTGCCCCTGCTCGTACATCGAATACAGAATTCGCCGATGCACGGGCTTGAGGCCGTCGCGCGCATCCGGCAACGCGCGCGCCACGATCACGCTCATGGCGTAATCGAGGTAGGAGCGTTTCATCTCGTCGAGGATGGATACAGGACGAATATCGGAAGGAACCGGCGGCTCGCCGGGTGGCTTATCTTCAGGCTCAGACAAAGGGGGAATCCGGTCAGTTCTTGCTCCGAATCATATAGCGTATCGGGAGCTTCCAAACCACCCCTAAACGGGGTCCCGCGAGTGGATTTTCCCTTCGTTTTTCCAGAGACTTACGCCGTACGCCGCCCCCCTTCGCGCGGGCTCGAAACCGGGCCCGGACAGGCTTCCCCGAGCGGGCTTTTTCGGCTCACCAAAACGCGCCGCGAAGCGCGCGCCCGCAGCGGCCGCTAAGGCCCGAACACCACCGCATGCATGATCCGTCCCGGCAGCAGCGTGAACAGGCCTGCGACCACCAGCGCGCCCGAGAACAGTGCGATCATGATCCGCCGATGGTCGGCGACGCGGTGCCGGTGCGCGCGCCACACCGCGAGCGGAAGCATGGTCAGTGTAAAGATCGACAGCAGGTGGATCGGGCTCCACGGGCCTATCAGCCTGATCTGATGGATCCAGAACGAACTCACGGCCACGCAGGCCATCAAGAGAACCCAGATCCAGCCGAGCGTGCGATGGGGCAAGGTCCCCTTCGGCGCCGCAAACTGCACCAGGCCGAGCACGAAGGCCGACATCGCCGCGAAGGCATGCAGCGGGATCGCGGGGGCTGCATCGAGCAGCGGCGCAAGGCTCATGAGGGGGACCCCTGGATCGATATCCTGATGTCGACAGGATCAGTATCGATACACAGAAACGCCGAATAGGCGACCTCGGGGAGCCGCCTATTCGCAGAACATAACGCCCTTCAAAAAAATAGTCCGGCGTGGCCGGCCGCACGTCCTGTTCAGAACGGAATATCGTCGTCTATGTCACTGTTGCGCGCGCCGGCGCCGGCCGCGACCGCGCGGCGCGGGGCCGCCACGGAGGGACCGCTGGAGCCGAAATCGCCACCCGATTCATCGGGACCGAAACTGCCGCCACCGCCGCCGCTGCGGCCGTCGAGCATAGTCAGGACTGAATTGAAGCCTTGCAGCACCACTTCGGTCGAGTATTTCTCGACGCCGCTGGCGTCGGTCCATTTGCGGGTTTGGAGCGCACCCTCGATGTAAACCTTGGCGCCCTTCTTCAGATATTGCTCGACGATCTTGCAGAGCGGCTCGGAGAAAATCACCACCCGGTGCCATTCGGTCTTTTCCTTGCGCTCGCCGGTCGCCTTGTCGCGCCAGGTATCGGACGTCGCCACGCTCAGATTGGCAATTGGCCGCCCATCCTGCGTCCGCCGGATCTCGGGGTCCTTGCCGAGGTTTCCGACCAGAATCACCTTGTTCACGCTTCCCGCCATCGCCGCTCTCCACTCCAAGAAAACTTCAAGAAAATACCGGGCTGGCCGGCCTGCTCGCCGCATCCTGGGCTAGAGCACCGGCGCAACCACCTTGAAGCCGACCCTATACGCTCGCTGGCCCCGCCAGCGGGCCGATCCCCCGGTTATCCACATATAGCATCTGCTCCGGCCGTGTTCCAGTTTTGTTCCAAAGAAAAACGAGGCCTTTGCGGGCGCAGCGGGAGCGTGTGATGGTACCAGATGCGGACGTTGAAGTGCGGCAAAAATCTGTCACAATTCGGGTTCCCCAGAGTTCCCAAAACCCCTAATGAATCATTAGCTTCGGGTAATTCCACTTCATCCGTGAGTGTTGCTTTTCGGAGACGGCATTATGGGATGAATCAGCTATATTCATGCCGACATTCGGATCGCCTCAAAGATCCTGACGCCCACTAGTTGGGCTTAGCCAGAAGCAGAGCCAGAGAGGATACAATGAAGAAGATTCTGTTGGGAACGGTTGCTCTTGCGACGCTGGGCATGGCGGCTGCGCCCGCCTCGGCCGCAGACCTTGCGGCGCGCCCCTACACCAAGGCACCGCCTCCGATGGTCGCCGCAGTCTATGACTGGACCGGGTTTTACATCGGTATCAACGGCGGCGGTGGCTCCGCCCGCAACTGCTGGGACCTCGTGGCCGATTCTGTTGGTGATTTCCCTGGGCGGGAAGGTTGCCATAACGCAACCGGCGGCACCGCCGGTGGTCAAATCGGTTATCGCTGGCAGACGGCCAATTGGGTGTGGGGCGTCGAAGGCCAGGGCAACTGGGCTGATTTCCGCGGCAGCAATGTCAGCCTTCTCTTTGCGCCCGACTTTAACCGTTCGCGGGTCGATGCATTTGGGTTGATCACCGGTCAGGTCGGTTACGCATGGAACAACGTCTTATTCTACGTAAAGGGCGGTGCTGCCGTCACTGGCGAAAAGTTTGATGCGTTCACTGGGGCCACCGGCGCGCTGCTAGCCTCGGCGAACCAAACACGTTGGGGTGGCACAGTCGGTGCGGGCCTGGAGTTTGGCTTTGCTCAGAACTGGTCTGTCGGTGTCGAGTACGATCATCTGTTCATGGGCTCGCGCAACGTCACTCTGACCGCACCGCTTTTCTCCGAGACGGAACACATCAAACAGGACGTCGATATGGGTCTGGTGCGCGTGAACTATCGCTTTGGCGGTCCGGTAATCGCGAAGTACTGATCTCAGCCTGAACTGAACAACGACACCTGAAAAGGCCGGCCTCGCGCCGGCCTTTTTGCTGCGCTCCTCAGGCCGCGTGGGTCACGGCTTTCGGTTGCACGGCGGTTGATTTTCCCATTCATGAGGCTTTTTGCATGTGGCTTTTTAGCGACGGTATTTTCGTGCCAGCGGGGCTACCTCTCGGTTCCAGGATGGAACTGCCGGTCTCGAGTCGGCGGATTCGAAATCGGAAGCGTGAGTTGGAACAGGAACGAGATGAAAAAGGCAGTAGTTGCGGCGATTGGTTTGTTGGCATCAAGGGCCGCCCCGGCGCTCGCGGCGGATCTTCCTGCGCGAACCTATACCAAGGCGCCCTCGATGGTCGCGGCGGTCTATGACTGGAGCGGGTTTTATCTTGGTATCAATGCCGGCGGCGCAACGAGCCGCGACTGCTACACCATCACCAGCGTCGCAGACGCGGCGGTGACGCCGAACTCCGAGGGCTGTCACAACGCAACGGGCGGCCTGGCCGGCGGTCAGATCGGTTATCGCTGGCAAAGCGCCAGTTGGGTGTTCGGCGTGGAAGCCCAGGGCGATTGGGCTGGCCTGAAGGGATCGAATGCGAGCCTGACGGCGATTATTCCCTACACCAACCAGACCAAGATCGACGCCATCGGCCTGTTCACCGCTCAGGTCGGCTACACCTGGAACAATGCCCTCTGGTACGTGAAGGGCGGCGCCGCGGTTACCGACAACAGCTACAGCAGCTTCTTCCCCGTAGGCAACGTCTTCGCCGCAGCCGGTGTCCCCTTCAATCAGGTGACCGATACCCGATGGGGTGGTACGGTAGGAACCGGTATTGAATTCGGCTTTGCGCCGAACTGGTCGGTCGCTGCCGAATACGACCATCTGTTCATGGGCAATCCCAACGTGACGTTCCCGGCATCGGCCGTTGCCGTCACGCGCAGCGACAATATCCGTCAAAGCGTCGACATGGGAACGGCGCGGCTGAACTACCGCTTTGGGGGTCCCGTCATCGCCAAGTACTGATGCCAAGTACTGATCTCGGCCTCGACTGAGAAACTCGAATTTGAGAAGGCCAGCCTCGTGCCGGCCTTTTTGCGTTCCGGCTTGCCTGCGTTCGAGCGGAGCTGCTGCCTGCTGCCGCCATATCGGGCTGAAACCGCAACAAACCGTTGATGGTTCGCAACTGACACTGGAAATCCCGCTCCGTTCTTCCTACGTTCCGAGTTCACCCATTGGCGTCATTTCCCCGGCCCTTAAGCTCCGAGGATGCGCGCCTGAACGCGGCGCGTCTGAAAGCGTCTGGAAATGCCGACATGGATGAAGTGATCAGGGCGAAGCGCCAGCAGACCGGCTCCTCGATGCGCGCGATAACGATTCGCGGCGCGCGCGAGCACAATCTCAAGAACGTCGATCTGGAAATTCCGCGCGACAGACTGGTCGTGTTCACAGGGCTGTCCGGCTCCGGCAAATCCTCGCTGGCGTTCGACACCATCTATGCTGAGGGACAGCGGCGCTATGTCGAATCGCTGTCGGCCTATGCGCGCCAGTTCCTGGAGATGATGCAGAAGCCGGATGTCGACCAGATCGACGGCCTGTCACCCGCTATTTCCATCGAACAGAAGACGACGTCGAAAAATCCGCGCTCCACCGTCGGCACCGTCACCGAGATCTACGACTACATGCGGCTGTTGTGGGCGCGCGTCGGCGTGCCCTATTCGCCCGCCACCGGCTTGCCGATCGAGAGCCAGATCGTCTCGCAGATGGTCGACCGCGTGCTGGCGCTGCCCGAGGGCACCAGGCTCTACCTGCTGGCGCCGGTCGTGCGCGGCCGCAAGGGCGAGTACAAAAAGGAGCTCGCCGAATACCTCAAGAAGGGATTCCAGCGGGTCAAGATCGACGGCACTTTCTACGAACTGGCGGAAGCGCCTACGCTCGACAAGAAATTTCCGCATGACATCGACGTGGTGGTCGACCGCATCGTGGTGCGGCCCGACATCGGCCAGCGGCTGGCGGAAAGTTTTGAAACGGCGCTGAAACTCGCGGAAGGCCTCGCGGTGATCGAATATGCCGACGCGCCGGCCGCTACCGGCAACGAGAAAAAGGCCGACGAGAAGAAGTCCGACAAGAAGACCGCAAAAATCCACGACAAGAGCGGGCCCGAGCGGATCCTGTTCTCGGAGAAATTCGCCTGCCCGGTCTCCGGCTTCACCATTCCGGAAATCGAGCCCAGGCTCTTTTCCTTCAACAATCCCTATGGCGCCTGCCCGGCCTGCGGCGGCCTCGGCGTCGAGCAGCATATCGACGAGGATTTGGTCATTCCCGACAAGGAGTTGAGCTTGCGCAAGGGCGCGATCGCGCCGTGGGCGAAATCGTCCTCGCCCTATTACGTCCAGACCCTGACCGCGCTCGGCAAATTCTACAAGTTCACGCTCGATACCAAGTGGAAGGACCTACCGAAGAAGACGCAGAACGCCATCCTGCATGGCTCCGGCGACGACGAGATCAAGTTCTCCTATGAAGACGGCGTCCGCTCCTACGACACCAAGAAGCCCTTCGAGGGCGTCATCACCAACATCAACCGCCGCTTCCGCGAGACCGAGAGCGAGTGGGCGCGCGAGGAACTGGCGAAATATTTCTCCGACATCCCCTGCGAGGCCTGCCACGGCTACCGGCTGAAGCCGGAGGCGCTGTGTGTCAAGATCGGCGGCAAGCATATCGGCGAAATCTCGGAATTGTCGGTGCGCCGCGCCGGCGAATGGTTCGAGACCGTGCCGAAGGCGCTCAACGCCCAGCAGAACGAGATTGCCGCACGCATCCTGAAGGAGATCCGCGAGCGGCTCTCGTTCCTGCTCGATGTCGGCTTGAACTACCTGACCCTGGCGCGCGCCTCCGGCACACTGTCCGGCGGCGAGAGCCAGCGCATCCGGCTTGCCTCCCAGATCGGCTCGGGGCTGACCGGCGTGCTCTATGTGCTGGACGAGCCCTCGATCGGCCTGCACCAGCGCGACAATGCACGGCTATTGGAGACGCTGAAGCGGCTGCGCGACCTCGGCAATACCGTGATCGTGGTCGAGCATGACGAGGACGCCATTCGCCTCGCCGATTACGTCGTCGACGTCGGCCCCGGCGCCGGCATGCATGGCGGCCATATCGTGGCGCAAGGCACGCCCGCCGACATCATGAACAATCCGAAGTCGCTGACCGGCAAATACCTCACCGGCGAATTGTCGGTCGCGATCCCCGAGCGGCGGCCGCCGAACCATCGCCGCACCATCAAGGTCATCAACGCCCGCGGCAACAATCTGAAGAACGTCTCGGCGGAGATTCCGCTGGGGCTGTTCACCTGCGTCACCGGCGTTTCCGGCGGTGGCAAGTCGACGCTCTTGATCGACACGGTCTACAAGGCGATCGCGCGCAAACTCAACAATGCCAGTGAGGGCGCAGCGCCGCACGATCGCATCGAGGGGCTGGAACATATCGACAAGATCATCGACATCGACCAGTCGCCGATCGGCCGTACCCCGCGCTCGAATCCGGCGACCTATACCGGCGCGTTCACGCCGATCCGCGAGTGGTTTGCAGGGCTCCCCGAAGCCAAGGCGCGCGGCTACGAGCCCGGCCGGTTCTCGTTCAACGTCAAGGGCGGCCGCTGCGAGGCCTGCCAGGGCGACGGGGTGATCAAGATCGAGATGCACTTCCTGCCCGACGTCTACGTCACCTGCGATGTCTGCAAGGGCAAGCGCTACAACCGCGAGACGCTGGAAGTGCTGTTCAAGGGCAAGTCGATCGCCGACGTGCTGGACATGACGGTGGAAGAAGCCGCCGAATTCTTCAAGGCGGTGCCGCGCGTCCGCGAAACGTTTAAGACGCTGCACCGCGTCGGGCTGGATTACATCCATGTCGGCCAGCAGGCCACGACGCTTTCCGGCGGCGAGGCGCAACGCGTCAAACTCGCAAAGGAGCTGTCGAAGCGCGCCACGGGGCGCACGCTCTACATCCTGGACGAGCCGACCACCGGTCTGCATTTCCACGATGTGGCAAAGCTATTGGAAGTGCTGCACGAGCTGGTGTCGCAGGGAAACACGGTTGTCGTGATCGAGCACAATCTCGAAGTCATAAAAACCGCCGACTGGGTGATCGATCTCGGCCCCGAAGGCGGCGACGGCGGCGGCGAAATCGTCGCCTGGGGCCCGCCGGAAGATATCGTCAAGGCGCCGCGGAGCTATACGGGCAAATTCCTGGCGCCGGTGCTGGCGAAGGCGGGCAAGCCCCGGAAGAGTGGGGCGAGCGAGGCGGCGGAGTGAGTCAGACGTCCAGCGAGGTCGTGCAGACTACGACTAAGCTAAAGGCGATCTATGCCCTTAGTCCTCCGCTTCGGATAGATTCGGAGTCGGCTTCAAACCTCTATCATAAGTTCTTCGAGGATTTGGGATCGAAAAGAACCATTCCGATAAGGGATAGCTTTACGCATAACGGCGAATTGTTGGCTATCACTGCTCGACCTTGCACGGCCAGTCAAAAGAAGCGGCACTTCAGCAAATCTCCGTTTCTGCAAATTGGTGATCGTGTCTTGGAGTTTTCGGCCACGTTCGCATTTCCGGGCCAAGAGCGATTTTTCTTGGTCGATCAAACAGGCGCGAGAATTTCGCGAACGATAGAACAATCAATCGCAGATTGGAGGTCTTCTCTATCGCTGGATCTAGAGCTTACAATTCAAAGCTTTTTCTGCGCATTAGCGATTGCCTATGAGGGTGCAATCCGGCCAACGCAGAATGTTTGGATACAAGATGGTTCTGAGTACGGAACCGATCGTCTCTACTTATCTGAGATCCACGAGTCGATTGAATTCTTGAGGGAGAAGAATGCATTTCCAGAACTCGATCTAAAATTAAATAAAGTCATCAATTGGACATTCGCTCAGAACGGAATTTTCGACGGATACAGTGATACGCCAGCATCGCGTGCACTAAATTACTTCACAAGGTTGTTTGTTAATAATTATCGAAACGACGAATTGTCCGACCTCGTTTGGGCGCTTGCCGGAATCGAGGCGCTTCTGGTGGAAGGTGGCCGATCTTCGATGGGGCAACTCAGGGAAAAACTCGGCGCACTTTTCGTCGACACAATTGATTTCCCTTGGCTCTCGAAAATGATTGCCGATTCGTACAGTTTCCGTTCGAGAATGGTTCACGGCGATCGACAAATACGATCGTTCTTTCGAAGTCACGAAGAGGAAAGCAAAAAGCGATTTGACGAGGAATACAACAGTCAGCTGTTTGCAATCGGAATGCTCGTGCTGCTTCTTCGATTTGTAATTTCAAGGGATTTGACCGAACTTCATTTCAACACTGTCTTTAAAGGTTAGCCCGTAGTGCGGAATAGCGGAGCGTATTCCGCCTGTTTTCGTTCGCCGGCCGCCCTATGCTGCGTCTGCCGGCCTCACGCGCTTCGCAATCTCGGCGCCCTTCTCCCGCTCGACGACGCCGATGTCGTATTGGCCCTGCAAGTCGAGCCAGAACTGTGCACCATTGCCGAAATAACGTCCAAGACGCACCGCCGTGTCAGCCGTGATCGAGCGTCGACCATTGAGAATATCGGTGACCCGGCCCGACGGCCCACCGATATCGAGCGACAAGCGGTTGGCGCTGAGCCTGCGGGCTGCCAGTTCGCGCTTCAGCAGACGGCCGGGATGTACGACAGGAGGCATGATGATCAACCTTTGTGGTAATCTACGATTTCAACTTCGTGAGCATCGCCCTTTTGGAATTCGAAACAGATACGCCAGCGCTCGTTGACCGTCATTGCCCATTGTCTCCTGCGTTCGCCCTTGAGTTTGTGTAAACCAACTCTTTTCAATGGACTGAGATCGTTAGGCCGCTGCATCGGTCCTTTCTCCGCCCCGTGCCCAGCCAGTTCTCACTCCGCCATCCCTTCCTCCACAAACTCCACCGGATCGGCGTAGCGCGTAGGCCGGAATAGCGGAGCGTATTCCGCCTGTTTCGAAGCCCGCCCATGCAGCGCAATGCTTACCTCGGTGTTAGAGCGATAATCTCAAAGTGCCTTCTTCTTCGAAGCAAGCTTCCGATTTATATGTAGCTCTCCTTCTGCAAGCAACCTTGCGAAGCGCACGGAGAGTCCGGAATGCCGAATCCGAAATACGCTGCCTACGAGGGCGCCGACCCTTACTTCAACCTGGTTCGAGGGGCGCTGGGCGACCTTGTTGATGGCGAGCACTTCTTCGACATCGTAGCCGACGACCTCGTTTACGAGGTCCGCTACGACTTCCCCGGCTGGCATCGCGTTGTCCGGGGTCGGGCTGACCTGATGGCCCAGTTCAGGGGCTATGTCGACGGCATCGCGCTTCAATCCGCCGATCGACTGATTACCCACAAGACAGACGATGGTCGTTTCGTCGTCATCGAATACGAGGTCCACGGCGAGATCCTCGCCACAGACGCCAAATACAACAATCGCTTCTGCTCAATTATCAGGATTGAAAACCGGAAAATCGCGCACTGGAGAGACTACATGGACTCTCTCGCGGCCTGGAATGCACTGACGGTGCAGCAAGTGTAGTTTGTAGGGCGGAATAGCGGAGCGTATTCCGCCGCTTTCGTAATCTGTCATGCGGCGCAATACGCTTCGCTATTGCGCCCTACAGTTCTTGAGCACGGTAGCGCATATCAGCCCGACATCGGGCGCTTCGGGGATCGGACTCTCTATCCAAATGCCCAGCCCGACTTACATTTTGTTCCGCAATGCGATCCTGGCCGAACAACAGGTGGTCTGCACATATGAAGGCCGCCATCGCGAATTGTGCCCTCATATCCTGGGCACCAACAAGCGTGGCGAGGAAGCCGTACTGGCGTGGCAATTTGCCGGAGAAAGTAGCGGCAAGCTACCGCAATGGCGGTGGCTGAGGCTGGCCGATGTCAGAAATGCCCGCGCGCGTAACGGAGCCTGGTACGAGGGACGTTCTCATCGCAGTTCGCAAACTTGCGTCAGCAATATCGATCTCGACATCAATATTCACGTGCGCAAGTTGCGATAGCCCGTTGGACGGAATAGCGGAGCGTATGCCGCTATTTCCCAAGCGGCACTTCATCATTTGTACGTGCGAGTTTGAATGTCCGACACGCACGATGGTCCTGGCGGGAAGAAAAAGAAGAGCCGTACTCGCAGCGCCTGAGGTGCCGCGACCTTTCGGGGAAACGGCGTACCGCGGTCCTGAACGCACCTGCCGCCGCGTCGCGGAGAGCCGGCATGCCCGAGCGCATCAAGGCGCAGTTGCGACGCGACTTTCAGGAGCGCTTAGGCTCGCTAAACGCAAAAACAACTCTTCCCCAAGATGCTGTCATCCCAGCGCGAGGGGAGCCGAAGATGGACAACAAGACCGGGGCTAATTCGCCACCAGGTTCCCGCTCGCGTTGAAGTTGTTCTTCAAATTATATCCGGAGTCGTGGAGATTTCGCATATACATCTCGCGGTCGCTGTTACTCACCCCGCCCGTCCAGACGGCGGCAGACTCACTCACAGCGGCCATTGCGTTCATCGACTGGCGATGCGTCCGATGCGCGGCCAAAGCGACAGAAGTGGAGAGAGTTAGGATTGCAAGACTGACAAGAATGCTCTTGGTCATGCTCATGGTTAGCTCCTCTGAGATCATGGATATCCCCCCTGGAGCGTTGTAGATTTTAGCATAACCGGCACTCCTCCTCAACCTTCGGCTACATCCTCGCCATGCCGCGGCGGGTTTGTCATTGCCACGGCGAATATTGCCAAAGTGGCAAAGCGCTAGCGATCACTCCGCGATCGCGCCCTCCACAAACCCCGCTGGATCGGCGCAGAACTCCCGCATCACCTTGTAGTGATCCGTCTGCTCGACGGTCACGGGCTCCAGGCCGTATTTCGAGAGCCGCAACAGCCGCGCGCCGGGATAGGCCATCAGCATTGGCGAGTGCGTGGCCATCACGATCTGGCAGATCGTGGATTGCTCCATCCGCCGCATCAGTTTCAGAAATTCCATCTGCCGTGCGGGCGACAGCGCGGATTCCGGTTCGTCGAAGATGAAGATGCCCTGGGTCTTGCAGCGCTCTTCGAAGAACCGCAAAAAGCCCTCGCCGTGCGAATGCGAGAGATAGTCCGGCGGGGTGCCCGTGGGAACGCCGGGAATGTATTCGGTATTGACCTTGTCCTGGTATCTCGCGACCGAGAAAAAACTTTCCGCGCGGAAGAACCATCCGTTGGCGATCTTCGGCAGCCAGCCGGCGCGCAGCGCCTTCGACAGTTCTCCGCCCATCTTCTCGAGCGCGTTGGAGTGATCGACGGGCATATAGCCCCTGCCGCCGCCCGCCTCGTCATAGCCAGCCAATACGGCAATGCCTTCGAGGAAGGTGGATTTGCCGGTGCCGTTTTCGCCGACGATGATGGTGATCGGCCGGTCGAAACTCAGCTCGAAATCGTCGCGCAGGAACGGCAGGCAGAATGGATAGGCTGCACGATCGGCGATGCGCGCGGGATCGAGCCAGACGCGCCGCAGGTACGGCGCCGGCATGTCGATGGTACGGTTTCGTTTTGAGGCCATGGTCCCCGCTCCGCGCCGGCGATCACTCCGCCATAGGCGCCAGTTCTAGTGCCATCAGAACCGATCGTCCTCCCGGCGACGAGGCGTCCATTCGTCGATCACCGCTTCGACGAATCCAACCGGATCGGCGCAGAATTCCCGCATCACCTTGTAATGATCCGTCTGCTCGACGGTGACGGGCTCCAGGCCGTATTTCGACAGCCGCAGCAACCGCGCGCCGGGATAGGCCATCAGCATCGGCGAGTGGGTAGCCATCACAATCTGGCAGATCGTGGAATCCTCCATCCGCCGCATCAGTTTTAGAAATTCCATTTGACGCGCGGGCGACAGCGCGGACTCAGGTTCGTCGAAGATGAAGATGCCCTGCCGCTGGCAGCGCTCCTGGAAGAAGCGCATAAAACCCTCGCCGTGCGAATGGGAGAGGAAATCTGCATCGCTGCCGACCGCGTCGAGATATCTGGCGACGGAAAAGAAGGTCTCGGCGCGGAAGAACCAGCCATTGGTGATCTTCGGCAGCCAGCTTGCGCGCAGCGCCTCGGACAGTTCCCCTCCCATCACCTCCAGCGCGTTGGAGTGGTCGACCGGCCGATGCCCCTTGCCGCCGCCGGCCTCGTCATAGCCCGCGAGCACGGCGATTCCTTCCAGCAGCGTGGATTTGCCAGTGCCATTTTCGCCGGCGATGATGGTGATCGGCCGGTCGAAGTTGAGTTCGAAATCGTCACGCAGGAACGGCAGGCAGAACGGATAGGCCGCGCGGTCGGTAATATCAGACGGATCGAGCCAGACGCGCCGGAGGTACGGCGCGGACATATCGATGGTGCGATTGCGTCTTGAGGCCATGCTTCCCCCCGCTCCGTGCCGCGTCGCGGCCGCCAGCGATCACGACCTCAGCTAGAACATAGCAGGAACATTAGGCTCGGGGAAGTGGGTTCCGCTGAGCGATGGCAGTGAATTCGAAAGTCGACCCGCGGAGAGAGGTTCACCCTACGCGTCCGCCCCCTCGCCCAGCACTTCCAGCACCAGCTCCATCGTCATCAGCACGGGATTGTCGCCGCGCACCAGCCGGCCTTCGGCGAGGCCGCCGAGATAGTCGACCAGCGCGATATCGAGTTCGGCCACCAGCGTGCCGTCGGCGTGGGGTGCAACGCTGCCGGAGCGGATTGCGAGTTCAGTCGCGAACGGGATGACGCTGCGGCCATCGGTGAAGCGCGCGCCGATGGTCGAGCCGACGCCGCCGCGCAGCCGGGCGCGCATGATCCCGTGCTGCCGGCAGAAGCCTTCCAGCGCGGCGGCAACATCCTGGTTCGGCCGTAGCCGCAGCGCGAAGGCGCGGCTGGTCGTCTTCGCATCGGTGAGCGCGCTGGGGAGCGGACCGAACAATTTGAACCTCGTCTCCGCGTCCGGCTCGGCCGTGAAGATCGCGCCATCGAGACCGAACGCTTCCACCTCGAACGGTTCGGCGACCACGGTCTCCTCGGGCAGGATATGCCCGCCGCCGGCGCGGCCGTCTGCCTCGCGCCACAGCGCGTGGCAATGGAAGAACGGCGCGCCGTCGCGTACGCCAAAAGTCATCGCGCCCATTTTGAGCCGGGTGATTCTGTCGGGACGGAACGTGTCGCTGTAGAACGCCGCGTTCTCGCCGGTCTTCGATAGCGCCGGCATCACATAGGCAAGCGGACCCAGCGCCCCGTCCCTGATGTTCAGGACCCCGCCGGCAAAACCTTCGGCCGCAAACCCGCGGCGCGCGGCTTCCAAGAGCGGCAGGCCAGCCTGCAGCAGGAAGGAAAAGGCGCGGCCGCGCGCTTCCACCCACTGGATGCGCTCCGGTGCGGGCGGACCGGGCTGTTGGATGCTGCGCATCAGCCGGTTTGGCTTTTATTTTTTGACGCGTTTTCTTCCCGCGAACCGGTACCCACTTCGCTTGAAAACGCTTTGTCTATTGAAATGTCGAGCAGCCCGCGCGCTTCGAGCTCGTCGCGCACCAGCCGTTTTGGCACCTTGCCGTAGCCCGACTTCGGCAGCTCCTCCCAGAAGAAAAACCGCTTCGGCATTTTGTAGCGCGGCACTTTTGGTGCGAGGAAGCCGGCCATCTCGGCCTCGCTCACAGGGGCGGCACCTTCGCGCGCGACGCAGACGGCGACGCCGACTTCGCCCCACACGGGATCGGGTACCCCGAGCACCGCGACCTCGCCGATCGCGGGATGGGTGAGGATCTTCTCCTCGACCTCGCGCGGATAGATGTTGGATCCGCCGGAAATGTACATGTCGGAAGCGCGGCCGGTGATATAGACAAAACCCTCGTCGTCCATGTGGCCGAGATCGCCGGTGCGGAACCAGCCGTCGCGGAAGGCTTTGGCATTCGCCTCGGGGTTGTCGTAGTAACCCGCGAACACGGCGGGGCCGATGACGCAGATCTCACCGGTCTCGAACGGTTTTAATTCGCGCCCATCGTCGGCCTGGATCGAGACCTGCATGCCCGTGCGCTCGAAGCCGCAGGTACCGATCCGCGCCTGCGGGCCGTCCTCGGGATCGTGCAGGGCCGGCGGCAGCACGGTGATGTTGCCGGTGACTTCGCCGAGGCCGAAATACTGCACCAGCACATGGCCGAACTTTTTCAGCGCGGCCTTCTGGTCCTCGCGATACATCGGCGCGCCGGCGTAGATCACATGGCGCAGCGAAGAATGATCGTAGCGATCGGCGGCGGGATGCTCGACCATCATTTTCAGAATGGTCGGCACGGTAAAGATGTTGCTGACCCGATGGCGTTCGATCAGCCGGAACGCCTCGTCGATATCGAAGCGCTCGGTGGGCAGCAGGATGGTCGGCACGCCGCGCGCGGCCTGCACGAGCTGGTGGATGCCCGCGCCATGCGACAAAGGTGCGACGACCAGCGAGGCATCGTTCTCGCTGGTGCCGGGCATGAGGTCGGCGAGATGATTGGTGATGACAAAGGCCATCTGGCCATGGGTCAGCACCGCCGCCTTGGAGCGGCCCGTGGTGCCCGAGGTGAAAAAGAACCAGCAGGGATCGTCGTACTCAACCCCTGCGTTTTCGACCTTGGCGCCCGCCTGCGCGGCGATCGCCTCGCCGACGGATTTCTCGCCGAAGGCGCCCTCGCCGATCCGCCAGGTGAAGGCGAGTGCCGGGCTCGCGGCTTCGACGGCGGCGGCATGGTCGGGAAAATCGCCGTGACAGAGAAACGCCTTGGCGCCGGAGGCGGTGGCGAGCCAGGCCACCTCGTCCGGCATCAGCCTGAAATTGGTCGGCACCCAGACCGCGCCGAGCCGGAACGCCGCAAACATCGACCAGAACATCTCGTCGCCATTCTTGGAATGGACGAGGATGCGGTCGGCTTTGCCGATACCGCGCGCGGCAAGTGCGGCCGCCAGTGCCGAGACGCAGGCGTCGATCTCGCGCCAGGTCCAGGATTTGTCGCCCCAGATGAGGCCCGGGCGGTCGCCGTGCCGGCGCGCGTTCTGGGTGACGAGATGCGCCAGATTCATTACCCGGCGCGACATCCGGCTCAGGCCGCCCGTGGGCGCCGCCAGGGCGATCGGCTCCGCCGTCACCGCCGTCCCATCCAGACGCCGGCCGCCAGCAGCACGATGCCGACGACGCCGGAGACAATGCCGTGCTTGTAATGCATCCGCGCCACGCCGGCCTCATGCCCGGGGAAAAAGCCCGGCAGCTGATCCGCCGGCAGCAGGAAGTAGACGGCGGCAACGACAAGCAGGACAACACCAAGCAAGGTGAGCACGAGCTTCATGGAGGTTTCCTCTTGAGACACATCGAACGGCGTTTTACCCGCCCGCCGGCTTTTGGGCCTGTTTATCGCCAACCCGCGGCCCCCCGCAAGAGCGGCCCCGAAAGCGAAATCACCGTACCCCGGTCCCGCCGCAGCGCTGGCATTTGACGACCTTGTCGCCCTTCTTCAGCAGGCCCTTGCCCTCGCAATTCTTGCACTTCTGCTTTTTCTTTGGGTTGGGGCCCTTTTCATTGGCCATAATGATCTCCCGGCGGTGATTTTGCGCTCACGAAGGTGATCCAAGCACGGATTCTCGTCTATAAGCACGCCGTAACTGATTTGAGGACCTTCATGATCACCCGCCGAACGCTCCTTCTGACCGGCACCGCCGGCCTTTCAGCCGCGGCCCTGTCGCGGTTCGCCCGCGCGGCACCCCCATTGGCGAACGATCCCGTTGCCATCGTCAATGCCGTCTACGCCCGCGCCGCCAAGGGCGAGGGCGATGGCGGCGGCGCCTTCATCATCGAGAACAAGGCGGCCAGGGCGAGATATCTGTCGAAAGCGCTGGTGGCGCTGTGGGCGAAGGCCGATGCCCATACGCCGAAGGGCGACGTCGGGCCGATCGATTTCGACCCCGTCACCAATTCACAGGAGCCCGATGTGAAATCGTTCAGCGTGACCGCCGAGAAGCTCGAGGCCGACAAGGCGGTCATTGCCGTCACCATCGTCGGCCGCGGGGCGCCGAGGAAGAATCCGGCCGACAATGCTATCCGCTACATTTTCATGCGCGACGACGGCCAATGGAAGATCGACGATATCTCCGGCGCCAGCGACGGCGAGCCGTGGTCGATCCGTGGCATGCTGACCGAATCCCTGAAAAGCTGAGGCGACAGGCCATGAGTGAAGTCATCAACAACCGGGACCATCACCGCTACGAACTCGCGGTCGACGGCCACATTGCCGCGACCTATTACAAGCTCGCCGACGGAGTCATCACGTTCATCCATACCGAAGTGCCGCCGGAACTCGGCGGCAAGGGAGTTGGCTCGAAACTGATCCGAGGCGCGCTGGACCAGGTGCGGGCCGACGGCCTGAAGGTGATCGCGCAGTGCCCGTTCGTGAAGGCCTTCATCGAGAAGCATGCCGACTATGCCGATTTGCTGAGTGGCTAGCTCACCGGTTTGCATCCGAGGGTTCACCGACCTAAATGTCGGACCGAAAACCCTCAAGGTCGGGAATCGAGATCATGACGACAGGCCGCGTCCGCGACAACAAACTCCTCTCCCGCTTCGAGCTCGATGCCGAGGGCGGGCTGGCGTTCGCGAATTATCGCCTGACGCCGTCGGCCGTCATCATCACCCACACCGAGACGCCGCGGGGCCTGCGCGGCCGCGGCATCGCCTCGGATCTGGTCAAGGGCGCACTGCACCTGATCCGCGCCGATGGATTGAAGGTGATCGCCGGCTGCGGTTTTGTGGTGGACTATCTGCACAAGCATCCGGAGTTCGCGGATCTGGTGGGGTGAGCACCGCACCATCCGTCATTCCGGGGCGACGCAAAGCGTCCGGAATCCCGATAACTTCCGGATTCCGGGTTCGCGCCAATGCGCGCCCCGGAATGACGTCAAAGCCCCTCACACGATCTGGATCGACATGTCCGGCAGGCCTTGCAGCTTGCACAACAGCACATCGCCCTTCACGACCGGGCCGACATTTTCCGGCGTGCCGGAATAGATGATATCGCCGGCCTTCAGCTCGAACGCCTCCGACAGTTTTGCGATTTGCTCGGCGACGCTCCAGATCATCTTGTCGAGATCAGAATTCTGCCGGACCGTGCCGTTGACGGCGAGCGAGATCGCGCCCTTGGTGAAATGTCCGGTCTTCGAAACCGGATGGATCGGGCCGAGCACCGCGGCGTGATCAAAGCTCTTGCCGATTTCCCACGGCTTCTTTTCCGCCGCCATGCCATTCTGCAGGTCGCGCCGGGTCATGTCGAGGCCGAGCGCATAGCCGTAGACGTGGTCGAGCGCCTGATCCGGCGAAATATTGCTGCCGCCTGATTTCAGCGCCGCCACCAGCTCGACCTCATGGTGATAGTTCTTGGTGAGCGAAGGATAGGTGTGGTCCGCGACGGCGCCGATCGCGACGTTCTGGATCGCATCGGTCGGTTTCTGGAAGAAGAACGGCGGCTCCCGCGTCGGGTCGGAACCACGCTCGATCGCATGCGCGGCATAGTTGCGCCCGATGCAATAGATGCGGCGGACCGGAAAGACTCCCTCCTCGCCGACAATCGGGATCGTGATCGCAGGCAGCGAAAAAATCGGCTTTGCGCCGGTTTGGGCTTGCGCCGGAGCGCTTTGCGTCGCCGCGCCCGCCAGGGCCAGCGCGCCCGAGGCGAGGACAGTCCGGCGATCGAGGCTATTCATGGTCATACTCCCTGCATTTCCTGCTTTTCTTGGTCGCGCACGTATCTAGCCTCGCGGGGTTACCTCCGGCAAGGCAGTTCGCACGGCGCCCGCAAAGCGCCCGTAAGACTACGGGAACGCGCATGCTCTTGATGCAAAGCAATTTCCCGTTAACGCGGCAATGCGACCAAAGTCCATCATCACATCAGGATCATGTTTGGGGAAACCGGGTCATGCTTATCGCATTTCTTTTCGATGCCGCCGGGCGATATTTTCGCTATCGCTCGCAGCTCGCCAGCATCATCGAACTGGACGACCGCACCTTGAGCGACATCGGCCTTAATCGCAGCGAGCTACGTGCAGTTGCCTGGACTGCGGCCGCGCACCGGGCACAGCACTAAATCGCCTTGCACTCCAGCGCTTGCAAAAAAGGCCCGCGCGAGCGCGGGCCTTGATGTTGGCTGCGACCGGCAGATCAATGTTTGATTTCGGGCGGCAGCCTGCCACCGTTCGCGGCCAGTTTCGCCATCACCTGCTTGTGCAGCCAGATATTCATGCTGGCGGAATCGTTGCTGTCGCCGGTGTAGCCGAGCTCCTTCGCCAGCTCCTTGCGCGCCGTGAAGCTCGAATCGATATCGAGCGCCTTCATCAGATCGACGATCGAGGTCCGCCATGCCAGCTTCTCGCCCTTGGCGGCGGCCGCCTTGTCCACGATAGCCGCTACATCGACGGATTGTGGGGGCGCGGCCGGCGCTGCCGGTGCCGACGAAGGTGCGGCGCCCGATCCACTTGTAGCCGCCCCGCCTGCAGCAGCACCTCCGCTTGCCGGCGTCGCGGCGGCCTTCGAGCCAAAGATCGCGCTCATGATTTTGCCGAAAATGCTCATCGTTCGCTCCCTATCCATGTGAAGAAGTGGTGAAGGCTCAAGCGGCACTTTTCTCGATTACCGGCAGCACCGGACCGGCTTGCGCGAAGTGTAGCCAGCCCCAACGGGCTTGCCAATGCAGCGCGCAGCCGCAGTAAACGAAGTGGCGGAAATTGATTACGCGCGGCGCAATGACGACTGAATGACGGCGCAACAGCGTTCCATGCTGACACGACGCAGCATCACCGAAGCGTGAGCCACGGTGCGGTTGAATCGGAGTACGCTGACAACTCAGTTCGCGACATGCCCAGCTTCGGTTTCCTGTTTTCGCGTCTGGCCTGATCGTGATCGCATCCAAGAGCCGCCGCTTGCGCGCTTGACCGGCGCCAAATCCGGCAGCCAGCGGCAAGGGAGATAACGAGCATGGCGACACCCTATCCCGGCAATGCCACCTCATTGGCGCAGGACGGCGCGGCCGCGCCTATCATCCGCACCATCGCCCTGTCCGATCTGCACCAGGCACTGCGGCTTGGTTGGGAGGATTTCAAGGCGGTACCAAGCCATGCCATCATCCTCTGCGTGATCTATCCCGTGCTGGGGCTCGTGCTGGCGCGCACGGTGCTCGGCTATTCGGTGCTGCCGCTGTTGTTCCCGCTGGCCGCGGGCTTCGCCCTGCTCGGCCCGTTCGCGGCGCTTGGTCTCTATGAGCTCAGCCGCCGCCGCGAGGCTGGCGAATCCGCTTCCGCCTTCGATGCCGTCGAGGTGCTGCGCTCGCCTTCGTTCGGAGCGATGCTCGGGCTCGGCGTGCTATTGCTGGCGCTGTTCGTGACCTGGGTGGCGACTGCGCAGGAAATTTACGTCGCGGCGTTTGGATACCAGGCGGCGGCGGATATTCCGGACTTCGCCGGCCGCGTGCTGACGACCCCGCAGGGCTGGTGGCTGATCGCGGTCGGCTGCGGCGTCGGCTTTCTGTTTGCCTTGGTGGCGCTGTGCGTCAGCGTGGTGTCGTTCCCGCTGATGCTCGACCGTCAAGCCGGAATCGGCGACGCCATGGTGACGTCGCTGCGAGTCGTAGCGCGAAACCCCGTCCCGATGGCGGCGTGGGGATTGATCGTCGCGCTGCTGCTGGTCCTGGGATCGCTGCCACTGTTCGTCGGGCTGGCCGTCGTCATTCCGCTGCTCGGCCACGCCACCTGGCACCTCTATCGCAAGGTGATCGCGCCGGATCCCAATCCACGGCCGATCCCGCTCCGGCCGCATCGCGAACGGCGGCCCGCGGCGGATTTTCCGGCCAATCTGTTCCCATGGCGGCGCAAGGACAGCGCATAGGCCTGCTGGAAGGGCAGAGCGACAGGCCGCCGGTCATTTGCCGGCCGGCGGCTTTTGCGCGGTTATGGAGCGCTGATTCCTTTGATCACATCAAATTGCGGGTGACCCCACGGTTCCCGGCGGGCCTTGTTTTGGCCGCGGTTACCAAGGACATTTCGAATCGTCGGGGAAACGTCCTTCATTCGAGAATCATTTCGGACCAGAGGTCCCGATGACCCCTCATTTGCGATTGCGAGCCTTCGTTGTGGGCGCCGTGCTGACGATATCCGCAGTGCCGGCGTTCGCGGCGACCTGCGGTACCGGCAGCTTTGCGTCCTGGCTCGACGACTTCAAGGCTGACGCCGCGGCCAAGGGAATTTCCCAATCCGCGATCGCCTCGGGCCTGAACGGCGTGGCGCCGGATCAGGCGGTGCTGTCGCGGGATCGGTCACAAAAGGTTTTCAGTCAGAGTTTCGAGGAGTTCTCCGGCCGTATGGTCCCTCCCCGCCTCACCCGCGGCGCCAATATGATGAAGCAGTATGGCTCCGTGCTCAGCCGCATCGAACAGAGCTACGGCGTCCCCGGCGAAGTGCTGGTGGCGATCTGGGGGCTGGAGACGGATTTCGGCGTCAACACCGGAAAATTCCCGACCATCCGCTCGCTGGCCACGCTGGCTTACGATTGCCGGCGCGCCGAGACCTTCCGGGGCGAACTGATGGATGCGCTGCGAATCATCGAGCGTGGCGACCTGGCGCCGTCGGAAATGCGCGGCGCCTGGGCCGGTGAAATCGGGCAGACCCAGTTCATGCCGTCGTCCTATCTGAAATACGCGGTCGATTTCGACGGTAACGGCCGCCGTGATCTCCTGCACAGCGCACCCGACGTGCTGGCATCGACCGCGAACTATCTCGCCAGCTACGGCTGGCAGCGCGGCAAGGACTGGGAGCCCGGCAGCGCGAATTTCAACGTGATCCAGCAATGGAACAAGAGCGAAGTCTATGCAAAGACGGTCGCCTATTTCGCGAGCCAGCTCGCGCATGCACCCTGATTTCTTTTGAATCTACCCCATACCGCGCCTGAAGGGCCGATCGCCCGGCGCAACCGGCCCCCGTGCGCGAGGCTTACTTTGCCGCGTGCATCGCCTTGCTGAGATGCGCTGCACAAGCACCCATCTTGCCATCGAGCATCGCGGATTGCGCCATCGCGACTTCCTTCTCCGCCACCCACTTGCCATCGCCATCGGCCATGGCTTCGATCGCGGTTTCGGTCTTCTCCAAATTAGCGCCACTGCAGCCGACCATGCTGGCTGCAGATGCGGGAACCGTCGAGTAGATAACGGCAGCCATTGCGGCTGCTCCGAGTAACTTATTAATCATGTTACTTTCCCCATTTCGTAAGACAGACTCGGCATCATTGCCGGCGCCTGTGCGACAATTGATCGCTGACTGGAGCGGAGTTTCGGAATGAATTTCGCGCGATAAAAATGTGATGAGCGTCTGATGCAAAGCCTCATGCAGAACGACGCCTTTGCATTACACCTTGGTAAGGAATCCATCTGCGATGCAGCTTGGCCGGAGATGGGCATCCGCAATAACGCTTGAGCGTAATTCGCCTCGCCCGGATCGCCTCCGATCGATCGCGCGCTGTCGCATGTTGTGCCGCCTAGGGCGGGATGAGTTTTGATTCAGTCGGTCAGCCCGGGTTATGTTCACCTCTCCCCATCGGGGCCCCATCGGGGAGAGGTCGATTTGCGCAGCAAATCGGGTGAGGGGTGCAGGTCCAACAAAGGACCGTAACCCTTCACCCGGCGCTACGCGCCGACCTCTCCCGATGGGGCCCGATGGGAGAGGTGAGTGGAGCCCGCGGAAAAATTGATCTAGCGAAAGCTCATCATCCGCTAGGATTAAAATCCGGCGCCTCGCGACCCCGGGAGGACCACCCCGGGTGTTGGCCTGCGGAGCAGGAGGACTTCCCACGATCTTACCGTCCCGGTCGGAAAGAGTGTGGAACCAGCCCTAGATCGGACCCGAAACCTGGACAGATACCGCGTTGCGGTATAAATAATGAGTTACAGTTCATAAATGGTTGATTGCATGCGAATCGCGCATGAGAGGACTAGGCTGGTGCCCTAGCAGAAGGCTCCGCCAGCCCCCACTTTTCATAGTAAGACTTGCTTTTGGAGAGGCGGAGCCATCTCGATCGGCGTCGATTTCTGTGTCGCCGATGCGACAATAACGTGATTATATGGGCGATCTCGGATGTTCCGGGCCGCCTTAAGACAGTCGCGGCGGCTTCCTTGGGCAGCTATGCTGAAGGCTTAATCGTTTCTTACCAGCGCCATGCGCTGTGAGCTTAGCTGCACCGCACCATTTGAGCTTTCGAGACTAGGAACTTTGACCTATATTCACTTCAACGATCACGCTGCTTCCAAGAGCTGAATCGTCAATTCAAGGAGACTACCATGTTGCTCTCGCTCATTCGCATGATCCAGGCGTTCCGGGACTATCAGCGCAATGTCAGCGAACTGTCCCAGCTCAGCGATCGCGAACTGGCCGATATCGGCCTCGATCGTTCGGACATTCCGCGCGTTGCCGCCGGTACCTATAACGGCTGATCGTTCTATCGACTGACTTTCCGAACGGATAACGCCCGCCTCTGCCGCGGGCGTTGTCGTATCTGCCAGTACGCGCTACCTCTGTGCCCATGACAGGCACCAAATCCCACACTGAGTCCGTGCACATCGTCGGCGCCGGCCTTGCCGGCTCGGAAGCGGCCTGGCAGGTCGCGCAGTCCGGCATCCCCGTTACGCTGCACGAGATGCGTCCCATCAGGATGACGGAAGCGCATCGCACCGACGGTCTTGCCGAACTCGTGTGCTCCAATTCATTCCGCTCCGATGACGCCGCCAATAACGCCGTTGGGCTGCTGCACGCCGAAATGCGGCGGCTGGGCTCGCTGATCATGCGCGCGGCCGATGCCAACCAGGTTCCCGCCGGCGGCGCACTGGCGGTGGACCGTGACGGGTTCTCGGCAGCCGTTACCACCGCACTGCAGGACCATCCCCTGATCGACATCCGCCGCACCGAGATTGACGGCCTACCGCCTGCGGACTGGCGCAACGTCATCGTTGCGACCGGGCCCCTGACCTCGGCGCCGCTGGCGGATGCCATCCGCCTACTCTCGGGTGAGGACGCGCTGGCGTTTTTCGACGCGATCGCCCCGATCGTGCATAAGGATTCCATCGACATGTCGGCGGCGTGGTTCCAGTCGCGCTACGACAAGGTCGGTCCCGGCGGCACTGGCGCCGATTACATCAACTGCCCCCTGACCAGAGAGCAATACGACGCCTTCGTTGGCGCGCTGCTCGCCGGCGAGAAGACCGACTTCAAGGAGTGGGAGACCAACACCCCCTATTTCGACGGCTGCCTGCCGATCGAGGTGATGGCCGAGCGCGGTCACGAGACGCTACGTCACGGCCCGATGAAGCCGGTCGGCCTCACCAATCCACACGACCCGACCGTGAAGGCCTATGCCATCGTGCAGCTGCGCCAGGACAACAGGCTCGGCACGCTCTACAACATGGTCGGCTTCCAGACCAAGCTGAAGCACGGCGCGCAGCAACGCGTTTTCCGCGCCATCCCCGGGCTCGAAAACGCCGAATTCGCCCGCCTTGGCGGCCTGCACCGCAATACTTTCCTGAATTCGCCGAAGCTTCTGGACGCACAGCTGCGACTGCGCGCCGAGCCGCGGCTGCGGTTCGCCGGGCAGATGACCGGCTGCGAAGGCTATGTGGAATCCGCCAGCATCGGGCTGATCGCCGGTCTTTATGCCGCGGCCGAAGCACGCTCGACAACGCTGGCGCCGCCGCCGGCCACGACCGCGCTGGGATCGCTGCTCGGCCACATCACCGGCGGCCATATCGAAACCATCGAGCCCGGCACGCGCTCGTTTCAGCCGATGAACATCAATTTCGGGCTGTTTCCGCCGCTCGCCGGTCCGCCGACAAAGAAGCCTGACGGTTCGCGGCTGCGCGGCAACGAGAAGACGGTTGCCAAGAAACAGGCGATCAGCGCCCGCGCGCTGGTCGATCTCGATCGCTGGATTGCCGATAATCTGCACATTGCTGCGGCAGCGTGAGCGGCTCATGAGTTTGCCAAAAGACGACGCCGCTGTGCTGTCGGCGCGCTGGATCGAAGGCGTGCTGTTGAAGCGCGACGTGTTTTCGACCGTTGAACGCGGCCGCTTTCGCGGCGATCAGGGCGAGGTCGATGCGGTGCTGCGCCGGCTCGACCAGGTGCCGTGGTGGTCCTATCTCCCGGCGCGTCATCTGTTCGGCCGCGAACGCCGCGCGCTGGCGCTGGCGCGCGGCCTCGAGGTCGGACCGGAACTGTTGTGGGCCGGCCGCCAGGCGCTGGTGCGCGGCTTCATCGACGGGGTCGCGCTGCATCTGGCAAAGCCGTCCGGCGACGTTGCCTATTTTCGCTCCGCCAAGGCGGCGCTGCGCAGGCTGCACCGCGCCGGCATCTGCCATAACGATCTCGCCAAGGAACAGAACTGGCTGCGCGGCAGCAACGGCCGCGCCTATCTCACCGACTTCCAGCTCGCCGCCTGCTTCAAGACCCGCGGCCGGCTGTTCCGGATCGCGGCCTATGAGGATCTGCGGCATCTCCTGAAGCACAAGCGCAGTTACGCGCCGGGCGCGCTGACGCCGAAGGAGCGCAAGATTCTGGCGCGCAAATCCTTTGTCGCCAGCCTCTGGCTCATGACCGGAAAGAAAGTCTACCGCGCCATCACCCGCGGCCTGTTCAATTTCACCGACCGAGAAGGCGGCGGGCGGCGGCTGGTGAATGACGCGCCGATGCTGCTCGACCTGATCCGGAAGAACCCCGACGTCCGCGATGTCGCCATCGTCGCCTTCGCCGACCGCCGCACCGGGGTCGGGCTCTATGCCTTCGTTGAGGCCGACCGGACTGCGCTGGAAACACAACTGCGCAGCGAACTCACCGCGGCGAAAGGTCCAAAACCGCCGGAGCATATTCAGGTGGTGCGGGCCTTGCCGCGCGACGCGAGCGGCAAGTCCCGCACCGAAATCCTTCAACTCGTCGCCATGAACCAGCTCGATCTGATCGAGCCGATGATGTACAGCGATACCGACCGCGCGTTCCTCAAGGAAATCCTCGAGCAGCGCAAGAATTTGCGGGACCGGTTCAATTTCGAGGCGGCGGATTTGGTACAAGGACCATCCTCAAACGTCGTCACCCGCGAAGGCGGGTGATCCAATATTCCAGAGACGATGAGATTCAATCGAGAAGCCGCGATGTACAGGATACTCCGCTTTCGCGGAGTATGACGACCTTCTAGGACGCTAGCGGTACGCCAAAAAACTCGGGAAGCTCTTGTCAACCGCCTCTAAACACCCGCGACCGCGACGCCCGCCACAGCGTCCATAGCGTCCGCAACCTCGACGTCACGTGGGGCCTGAAGAGATCGGTGTCCCCGCGCGCCATCCGCGAGAGTTCGCGCGCCACCCCCGCCAGCGGCAGGAACACCGGCCTCACCTCCGGCGGCACGCCCGGCAGCAGCGTCAACGCAGTGTCCAGATGCCCGCTTGCTTCGCCGATCAGCTGATTCAGCGCCGCACGCAAATTTGGAGTTGTCTTGCCCGCAAACATCTCTTCCATGCGGCTACCGTGCCGCTCCAGCAATTGCTGCGGCACGAACAACTGACGCCGCGCGGCGTCCAGCGGCAACGCCGCGATCACCTGGGCGATGCCTTGCGCCAATCCGGCGTGGCGCGCGAGATGCTCGATATCGGGGGATTGCCAGCCGGCGACGCGAGCGGCGAGCGAGAACAGCGCCGAGGTGGTATCCTGAACATAGCTTTCAAGCGCCGCCATCGTCGGCATCGGATCGTTGTAGAGATCGAACTGATGCTCGTCGGCGAGCCGCGACAGCAGTTCGACCGGCAAACCGCAGTTCTGGATCGCAAGATTGAGTTCGGCCGCCACCGGATTGCCCTCGACGCCGCCATGGCCCTCGCCCGCCAGCATGTCGGTCCACCATTGCAGGCGGATCTCGCCCGGCAGCGGCTGGCTCACCATCTCCCTAACGCGGCAAACCTCGACATTGAAGGCGTAGATCGCCAGCAGCGCGCGGCGCTGCTCGGCCGGCACGAACAGCGTCGATGCGTAGCGGGCAAAATCGTGGCTACGCACCAGGTCGGCGCAGAACTCCGCGTCTTGCAGAAGCCCATCCGCGCGGCTCATGGCACCGCGATCAGGGCCGCGGCGACCCGGCGCCGCTCGCCCATCATGATGTTGTAGGTGCGGATCGCAGGTCCGGTCTGCATCGCGTCGAGCACGACCCTGACCGCGCGCAACGCCTGGCGCAGATCGGATGGCGGCAGCCAGACCCCGGTGCCGGTGCCGATGATCAGCGTATCGATGCTATTGGCCGCGGCGAATACTCGCTCCAGCGAAGCCCGGTTGATCTCATCGGGCGCGGTGACCGGCCAGGCCCAGATCGCATCCGGCAGGCACAGCAGCGAGCCCCGATGCGACATATCGGCAAAGGCAAAGCCGCCATTGCCGTAGGCCTCGATCGGAGCGGACCTCGGAAGATGCGGCGCGTCGGAGTGGCTCGGGGTTGGTTTAGGCATGATCTTGTCCGAAAACCGGTTCCCACCTTTCGGGATCATGCCCCGCTACTTTTTCGCTGGCTTTTCCGGCTTTTCCGGCGCGTCGGCCCTGTGGATGCCGACGCCAAGATAGATCAGGATCGGGGCTGCGATGAAGATCGAGGTGTAGGTGCCGACCAGCACCACGCCGAACATCATGACTGCGGTGAAGCTGTGGATGGCCGGGCCGCCGAATAACAGCAGCGCCAGCAACGCCAGCGTCACCGTGACGTGGGTGATGATGGAGCGCGACAGCGTCGAGTTGATGGACTCGTTGAGCAGTTGCGGCATCGGCATTTTCTTGTAACGCCGCAGCATTTCCCTGATCCGGTCATAGATCACGACGGTGTCGTTGAGCGAATAGCCGAGAATCGTCAAAAGCGCGGCGATGCTGGTGAGGTCGAAATCGACCTGCGAGATCGACATGAAGCCGATCGTCAGCACGATGTCGTGCACGTTGGCGATCATGGCGCCCAGCGCAAACTGCCATTCGAACCGGAACCAGAGGTAGATCAGGATCGAAAGGATCGCGAGCATCAGGCCGATCATGCCGTAGGCGAGCAATTCGCCGGAAACGCGCGGCCCCACCACTTCGACGCGGCGATAATCGACGGCATCGCCGAGCGCGCCGCGGACTTTCTGTACCGCGTCCTGCTGGGCGGCATCGCCGCCGGGCTGTTCGGCGACCCTGATCAGGACTTCGTCGGGCCCGCCGAACTGCTGCAACTGGATGTCGCCAAGTCCGAGGCCGCCGAGGGTGGCGCGCATCGCGCCGATATCGACCGCGCCGGACTTGGCCCTGATCTCCATCAGCGTGCCGCCCTTGAAGTCGATGCCGAAGTTCAGCCCGTGGGTGAAGAACAACGTGATCGCAAAAATCGAAAGCAGCGCCGAAATCGGAAAGCTGATGCGGCGAAAGCGGGTGAAGTCGAAATGCGTGTTGTCGGGTACGATTCGCAGCGACGGCAGCCAGCCGAAGCAGCTGACCACCGTCAGCACGGCGATCACGATGCCCAGTCCGATCAGAACCAAATGAGTCACAGCCAGCTCCGATGTCTCAAATGGGCACGCTGTGCGGCCGCTTCACCCGCACCCAGGTCGCCACGATCAGGCGGGTCAGGGTGAACGCGGTGAAAACCGTGGTGATGATGCCGATGCCGAGCGTCACGGCGAAGCCGCGCACCGGTCCGGTGCCGATATAGAACAAGACGGCGGCGGCGATGAAGGTGGTGATGTTGGAATCGAGGATCGTCGACAGCGCGCGCTTGAAACCGGCGTCGATCGCCGAAATCGCGTTGCGGCCGCCGCGCAATTCCTCGCGGATGCGCTCATAGATCAGGACGTTCGAATCGACGGCGATGCCGACCGTCAGCACGATGCCGGCGATGCCGGGAAGGGTCAGCGTGGCGTTCAGAAGCGACAGCACGCCGAAGATCATAGCGACGTTGATCGCGACCGCGACGTTGGCGAACACGCCGAACAGTCGGTAGGTCAGGAGCATGAAGACGATGACCAGGATCGAGCCCACATAGGCGGCGAGTTCGCCCTTCTCGATCGAATCCTGACCGAGCCCCGGACCGACGGTACGCTCCTCGATCACGGTCAGCGGCGCCGGCAGCGCGCCGGCGCGCAGCAGGATCGCCAGATCGTTGGCCTGCTGCACGGTGAAACTGCCGGAGATCTGCCCCGAACCGCCGGTAATCGGTTCGCGGATCACGGGGGCGGAAATCACTTCGTTGTCGAGCACGATCGCAAAGGGCTGCCCGACATTCTCGGACGTCGCCTGCGCGAATTTGCGCGAGCCGGAGGTGTTGAAGCGGAAACTGACGATCGGCTCGCCCGAGCGCTGGTCGAAGCCGGGCTGCGCGTCGGTCAGATCGCCGCCGGAGACCAGCACCTGCTTCTTGATCACATAAGGGATCTTCGGCGAGGTCGAACTCATCAGCACTTCGGAATCGGGCGGCACCCTGCCCGCCTGAGCCTGATCCGGCGGCACGGTGGTATCGACCATGCGGAATTCCATCTTGGCGGTCTTGCCCAGGAGCTCCTTCAGGCGGGTCGGATCCTGCAACCCCGGCACCTGCACCAGGATGCGGTCGGCACCCTGCCGCTGGATCACCGGTTCGACGGTGCCGAGCTGGTTGATACGGCGCTCGACGATCTGGATCGATTGTTCGATGGTCTGGCGGACGCGCTCGGTGATGGCCGCCGGCGGGACCGCCAGGCGGATCAGGCCGCCGCCGGCATCGCTGATTTCCATGCTGCGCTGGCCGTTGGAGCCGAGCAGCCCGCCGAGCGGCTGCGACAGCTCCCGCAGCTTGGTCAGCGCGGTCTGCAGATCGGTATCCTTGACGCGAACCTCGACGCTGTCGGGACGCGAGGCGAGGCCGGTATAGCCGATCTTGGCCTCACGCAGGGCCCGGCGCACGTCGTCGCGGATCTGGTCGAGTTTCTCTTTCTTGACGTAGTTGGAATCGACCTCGAGCAGGAGGTAGGAGCCTCCCTGCAGGTCGAGGCCGAGCACCAGCCGGCGCTGCGCCCATGCCGGCCAGCCCTTGACGGTCGATTCGGGGAAGAAGTTCGGAACGGCGCAAAGGCACACGACCAGCGCCGTGAGGATGATCGCCAGCGCCTTCCACCGCGTGAAATACAGCATCGAGTTGACCCGTCAGATTCAGGAGAATGCGGCGCTTAAAGGGAAAGCTAGCTCGCGGACGTCTCGTCCTTGACGGACTCACTCTTGTCCTTCGCCGGCTCGCCCTTGGCGCGCACGCCCGAAATCATCTGCCGCATTTGCCGCACCCGGACACCCTCCGAGATTTCGAATTCGATCTGGTCGTCATCGACCACTTTCGTGACCTTGCCGACGAGGCCGCCCGTCGTCACCACGGTGTCGCCGCGGCGGATGTTCTTCACGAGTTCGGCGTGGTCCTTCACCTTCTTCTGCTGCGGCCGCAGAATCAGGAAATACATGATCACGAAGATCAGCGCGAAAGGCAGCAGCGACATCAACATGCTGTTGGTGTCGCCGGCCCCCGCAGCCTGGGCAAACGCAGGTGTAATCAGCATTCGGACGATCCTCGTGAAACGGGCAAGTGGAACAGGAAGTGAGCCGGCGACGCCGCTCGCGTCGGGCCGGTTCGGGTCAAATTCGCGCGGACTATAGCGGCCGCGGTCCCAATTGCAACGCCGCCCAACCCCTCATTTGGCATACATTTGAGTGGCTTGCGGCCCACCGCAAGGCCCGATATGGAGGCTTGCGTCAGGAACTCCAAAGATGTCGAAAAAGCCTCCAAAAACAAGAGCTCGCGCCGCGCGGAAATCGCCTTCAGCCGCGGCAAAACGTCCGGCGGCCACCCCCGAACATGACACCCCCGAAAGGATCGCGCGTGCGCTCGAAGCGATCGCGGCGCAGCTCTCCGCGGCCTCGCCCGCCTCCGACGCTATCAGTTCATTTGCCGGTGCCGACGCCTTCGTCTGGCACCCCGATGGCCGGCTGGCGCCGGTTCCGCGCGTCAGCCGCGTCGATCTCGGCCTGCTCAAGGGGATCGACCGGATGCGCGACATCCTGATCGAGAATACCGAGCGTTTCGCCGACGGGCTTCCCGCCAACAACGCGCTGCTGTGGGGCGCGCGCGGCATGGGGAAATCCTCGCTGGTCAAGGCGACCCATGCCAGCATCAACCTCAACCGCAAGCCCGCCGACCGCCTGAAGCTGATCGAGATCCATCGCGAGGATATCGAAAGCCTGCCGGCGCTGATGGACCGCCTGCGCGCCTCCGATTTCCATTTCATCGTGTTCTGCGACGACCTGTCGTTCGACGGCAACGACGCCTCCTACAAGTCACTGAAAGCGGTGCTGGAAGGCGGCATCGAGGGCCGGCCGGAAAATGTCATCCTCTACGCCACCTCCAACCGCAGGCATCTCTTGGCGCGCGACATGATCGAGAACGAGCGCTCGACCGCGATCAATCCCGGCGAGGCGGTCGAGGAAAAGGTCTCGCTCTCGGACCGCTTCGGACTGTGGCTCGGCTTTCACCGCTGCAGCCAGGATGAATACCTTGCGATGGTGAAGGGCTATTGCGGCCATTTCGGCATCAGGATTGCCGACGAAGAGCTCGAGCACGAAGCGCTGGAATGGTCGACCACGCGCGGCTCGCGCTCCGGCCGAGTCGCCTGGCAGTTCACCCAGGAACTGGCGGGACGGCTGGGCGTGAGATTGAGCGGGAAGTAGCTGTTAGCAAACGCACTCGTTCGGCCTTGATAATGACTGTCACCCTCCGCGAAAGCGGAGGATCCAGTACGCCGCGGCTTCTCGGCTCAATCGCTGCCGCCTCTGGAATACTAGGTCGCCCGGTCAAGCCGGGCGATGACAGTTGTGGGTGGGGACGCAGATGACAGTTGTGGGTGTGGACACAGTTGAGCCAGCAACGTCGCTTGGCTCGCGCACCGACCCCGGAATACCAAGTCGCGCGGTCAAGCCGGCGATGTTTCATCAAGTGTCATCCTCCGCGAAAGCGGAGGATCCAGTACGCCGCGGCTTCACGACTCAATCGCTGCCGCCTCTGGAGCCCGGTCAAGCCGGGCGATGACAGTTGTGGGTGGGGACGCAGATGACAGTTGTGGGTGGGGACGCAGATGACAGTTGTGGGTGTGGACACGATTGAGCCAGCAACGTCGCTTGGCTCACGCACCGACTCCGGAATACCAAGTCGCGCGGTCAAGCCGGGCGATGACAGTTGTGGGTGTGGGCGTGGGGCGACCGGCCCCAACGTCAGCGCTCACGCGCCGTTGAGGAATTGAAGTGGGTCAACCGGGGTGGATCCTTTGCGGATCTCGAAGTGGAGCTGCGGCGACCCCACCTCGCCCGATTGACCCGACTTGGCAATGACCTGGCCGCGCTTGATCGTATCGCCGCGCTTCACCAGCAGTTCACTCGCATGGGCATATGCGGTGACGTACCCGTTGGCGTGCCGAACCAGGACCAGATTGCCGTAACCCTTGAGCTCGTTGCCGGAATAGGCCACGATGCCGTCTTCCGCCGCCTTCACTGGCGTCCCCTCGGGCACGGCCAGATTGATACCGTCGTTCGACTTGCCGTTGGTCTTGGCGCCGTAGCTCGTAATCACCTTGCCGCGCACCGGCCAACGGAATGTCGGCAGCGCCCCGGTCGCCTCGGCGGCCTTGACCGGGCTTTCGGCGGAGGGCTCTTCGACCTTCGTCGTCGCCTGGGCGAGCCGCGCGGTTTGCGGCGGACCCGCCGTCACCGCGGCCAGTTTGGTAGCGGGCGGCGCCAGGGCCACGGCAGGCTGGGCAATGGCGACCGCGGCCGGCTGCGCCACGGGCGCAACCGCGGCGGTCTTTGCACCCGGCACCGTCAGCCTGGTGCCGAGCTTGAGCTTCGCCTGGGGGTCGAGACCGTTGGCTCTCGCGAGTTCGGCGACGGGAATGTGGTTGTGACGGGCGATGCTGAGCAGCGTGTCGCCGCGATTGACGAAATGAACGGCAGGCGGCGCGCTGGCGGCGGCAACGGCCCGGCTCGCGGGCGCGACCGCAACTGGCGGCGCAAGCGCCGGCGAAGCCGCGGGCGCCGCAACGGCAACGGCAACGGCAGACTCATGCGGAATGATCAACTGCTGGCCCGGCGACAGAACGCGCGGCCCCTTGTAGCCATTGGCCTGCATGATCGCGGCCGGCGTCACATGGTACCGGCGCGCCAGTATATCCACGGTATCGCTGGTACCGACGATGATCGTGGTGCCGGCGCGGCCCGGGGCGCGGGCTGCCGCGACCGAACGCGGCGCGACGGTCCCCGTGGTCTCGATCGGACGCGGCGGGGTCGGCGCATAGGAGGCGAGCCCCCGCCCTCCTCCGGACACGCCACCACCGGCCGGCGGATAGCTCTGGGGTGCGGCGATCGGCGGCGGCAGGGCCTGCGACTGGTATTGCGGTTGCGGGCGGGAATATTGCGGCGGTTCGCGGCGTTCGACCGCGGCGGGTGGTACCGAACCGGTGGCTTCCGGCTGCGAGGCAAAGGGATTCTGCGAGAGGCGCGTCTGCATATCGGCGCTGCAGCCCGCGAACCCGAACGACATCAGCGCCAGCACCGCGACGTGCGGTACGCGACGCGAGCAAAGCAACTCGACGATACGGGACATGGTTACTCACTCGTACGCAACAAATATCTTTTTTGAGTAAACACGTCCCCAGTAAACAACCGCTTAACCCAGCGAAATCCTTACACTCCGGAGGGGAGGCAATCCGGGGGTGTAGCGGATGTCCCCTCGATCACTCGGCGCACCGAGGTGAGGCCTACAGCTCGCGGGCGATACCCGGCAGGGCCGGCACGAAGCGGACGTCCACCAGCTCCCGGCGATCGAAACCGGCGTCGGTCCTGACGACGCGGACCAGGGTCTGGGTGCCGTGGTGCGGACCGACCGGCACGATCAGGATGCCCGCCGGCTCGAGCCGCTCCAGAAGCGCCTCGGGGATCTGCTCCATTGCCGCCGTCACGATGATGCGATCGAACGTGCCGGCGCCGGGCGGAATGTCGTAGCCGTCCCCCAGCAATACCTCGACATTGTCGTAGCCGAGCTTTTGAAGCCGCATGCGGGCGGCATCGGCCAGCGTCCGATAGCGTTCGACCGTCAGGACATGCGAGCAAAGCCGCGACAGGATGGCGGCCTGGTAGCCGGAGCCGGTGCCGATCTCGAGCACCCGGTGCTGTCTCTGCAACTGCAGCTGTTCGGTCATATAGGCCACCACGAAGGGCTGGCTGATGGTCTGTCCGCAGGCGATGCCGAGCGCCGAGTCGCGGTACGCATAGCCCCGATCGGCCGGATCCACGAAGACCTCGCGCGGCACCTCTTCCATGGCGCGCAGCACCGCCTGGTCGCTGATGCCGCGTCGCCGCAGGGTCAGCTGAAACATCATTTTTTCCGGCGGATTTGGTACGGCGGCCATGACAATCCCTTGAGCGGCCCAATTCCTGAGCAGGACTGCGGCGCAGTCCGGGGGCAGTATGTTGCAAGATCGACTGCGTCCTTAGGGAAAATTCTCCGTAAACGGGCGTTCCCGTCAGGGAACCAGCGTTCTACCTTGGCGTTGTGGGCGTGGGCAATCGATCTCCTGCTCGAGACCCGCGAGTGGCGCGGGCAGCGTTTCACTACACGTTGACATTGCGCCGGGTGGCGTTATTTGCGATCCTGTACGTGGGACGGGCAAGGACAATCTCATGACTGCGACGCGAGCGCCGGGCGCTTCTGTCTTCCTCGTCGAAGACGAGGTCATGATCAGGATGATGGTCGCCGACATGCTGGAAGAGCTGGGGTTTCGCATCGCGGCCGAGGCGGGCGAAATCAACGAGGCGATCCGGCTCGCTCAAAGCACCGAGTTCGACCTCGCCATCCTCGATGTCAACGTCAACGGCAAGGTGATTTCCCCGGTTGCCGACCTGATTACGGCGCGCAACCGCCCCTTCATCTTCGCGACCGGCTATGGCTCCTCGGGCCTGCCGGAAGAATACCGCGACCGCCCCGCGCTGCAAAAACCCTTCCAGCTCGAAACCCTGGCGCGGATGATCGACAGCACGCTCAAGAGCGCGACGGTCTAGATAGCTACATCAGCATAACCGCTGTCGTTCCGCAAACGCAGGGAGGCAGTCGTAGGGCGGATTAGCCGCAGGCGTAATCCGCCGCATGCGATCGCACAAAATCATCGTCGTTCACCGAAGTCGTCGTCGTTCGTTGCAACATCGCCGCCCCAATCAAACGGAAATAATCCCGCGCGCGCATCGCGATGAAACGAGGAATACGGCCAGTCGCGCACGCGCGTAACGAGGCCGTGCTTGAGCGGGTTGATATGGCAATATTCGACGTGGCGCGCATAGTCGGCCTCGTCGCGGATCAGATGCTCCCAGAAACGCCGCTGCCAGATCCCGCGCTCATTGCGCGCAAGGCGAACGGCGCTGCGCCGCTCCCGTTTCGGCAGCGCTTTCGCGAACCGGGTCTTGATCAGCCGCCAACGCGTGGAGAAATCGCAATCACCGGGAGGCAGTTTCCAGATCGCGTGCAGATGATCCGGCAGGACGACGATTGCGTCGATCGCAAAGCGCTGGCTCGCGCGCGTCGCCGCGACCGCCTCGCCCAAGCCGCCGCTCCAACAGGTTGACCGTGAAGAACCAGCATCCGCCCGGAACGAACGCGCGACGATAATTCGACATGAGGCGCAGGATAGCAGATGATGCATTGGTCTTTAACTGAGCGGCGGATTGCGCCTGCGGCTAATCCGCCCTACGGGCTGCCACGGGTATCGCTACGATCAATGTTCCAGCAGGCACCACAATTTACCAAGGTTTTGCAGGGCCGCAGTCAACGGGCGTCGGAGAACTTCTAGGAGGAGGAAGTCAAGTCTACATCCCATATGTCGACCCAGTATGGTTGAATAGGCAATGACCCAAGTTAACGAATCGGAACGCATGCTGCGAGACGCGCTTACGAAGGCAAGAATGTTGTTGGAAGATGTAGGGGAGACCAATTGGTCCGCTCGGCTACGCGAGGCGGCGGAGAAGTCGCCGATTGATCTAACAGCCATAAGATCGTGGTTTGGGGGCATGGGGTCATTCAACGACGTACTCATTGCACGCGTAAATGGTCATCGCATCGAGCCTCTCGACGAGAAGACGAAAAATGATTTGCTCAATAAGCTCCGGAGGCAGATTTACGAACTCTCTGCAACTTAATATAAGAGAGTTCGTGGCCCGTAGCCCAAGAAGTTACGCAGTGCACTCAATCGTCTCGGCGCGTCGGGCCAACCTCTGCTTGATCCGGGCTGCCGGCCCATGCCCCCCGGAGATTTGCGCGTAAAATCTAATTTCTCCAGCCGAATCAAGCTGATTCTACCTGTCCAGTCCCGCTTGAAAAAATATTCTGATTTTCCGAAATCGCAAATCACCTTATACCGCGGCCGTCCACCCCACTCGAGGGGCGTATCGCGATCGTCACGGACGCGGGGCTGGATGCGATGGACGCTGCAAGCGCCTTTGACGAGCGGCGCGTGAGGCGGACGGCAAAATCGTGTGGTCCTGACGCCTCGACGCTGGCGTCAAGTTGGCAGCTAAGGCGCTGCCAGCGACGGTGACAAAAAAGCCCGATCGCCGGGGAGAGTACGAAGGAAACCGTTAAAACCATTGCGTGCGGGGATGCCGGGTGATTTCCGGTGCGACCGCTGTGAATACTCGTGTGCATCTTGCACTACCACTTCGCACACGAGGCTGCGGGTGCACTGGGCACCCGGCATTCCCCACGCCCTCCTTGGGGCGGAAGATGCATCAACACCTCGGGCGCGTCGCGCTGCGAGAGTTTTACGCGTGTGTTGAAGGGTCATGCGCATGTGTCGAAACGTCATTGCGAGCGCAGCGACTTGTCCGCCGTAGCTCGAAGAGCGAAGGCGGAAGCAATCCACTCTTTCCTTTTGTTGCACGATGGATTGCTTCGCTTCGCTCGCAATGACGAATTAATTTGCGTGGCTGTTTGAAAATTGAATCCGCGATGTGACCGATAATCTATTTCAGCGTCGCCGTCAGCGCTTGCGAGAACTCGTCGTCGGTGCGGTCGAGCCGCATTGGCGTCACGGAAACATAACGCGCCGCCAGCGCCGCCAGATCGGTGCCCTCCGCCGGCACGTCGGCCTGCGCCAGCCGTTCGAACCCGATCCAGAAATAGGGATTGCCGCGGCCGTCGCGGCGCTGGTCGACCCTCAGAAAGCCGAGATTGCGCTTGCCCTGCCGCGTCACGCGCACGCCGGCGACATCGTCGGGCGCGCAGGCGGGAAAGTTGACATTGATCACGGTGTTTTTCGGCACGCCGGCATCGATCACCTTGCGCAGGAGGGCGGGGCCGAACTTCAGCGCCGTCTCCCAGAGCGGGGCGTTGCGCGTCTCCATGGAAAATTCCTGCGACAGCGCGAACGACGGAATTCCCAGAATGGTGCCTTCCAAGGCACCGGCGATGGTGCCGGAATAGACGACGTCCTCGGCGACGTTGCGGCCCTTGTTGACGCCGGACAGCACGAGATCCGGCATGGTTTCGCCGAGGATGTGGCGCGCCCCCATGATGACGCAGTCGGTCGGCGTGCCCCGCACCGCGAAATGCCGCGGCCCCACCTCGCGCAGCCGCAACGGATCGTTCAAAGACAGCGAATGCGAAACTCCGGACTGGTCGAGCTCGGGCGCCACGATC
Organism: Bradyrhizobium erythrophlei; assembly: GCF_900129505.1. Lineage (NCBI taxonomy): Bacteria > Pseudomonadati > Pseudomonadota > Alphaproteobacteria > Hyphomicrobiales > Nitrobacteraceae > Bradyrhizobium > Bradyrhizobium erythrophlei. The sequence goes on from NZ_LT670818.1 coordinate 6,958,733, forward strand.
CAGACGTCGTCGGACAGGGCGCGGGCGATCTCCTCGACGACCTTCAGGCCGGGCGCATGGATGCCGTCGTCATTGGTGCAGAGAATTCGCATCCGACTGATTGCCTCTTTCGATGGATTCCGGGCCGTCAGCGTCGTCTTATCCCGCTCACGGCGCCGAGGCAAACCCCGGCCAATGGCCAACCGTTGCGCGTATTGCGAAGTCGCGGCGGTTCCGGTCATTTTGGTTTTCATCGGGGGATGGCGAAGGATTTTGGCGATGGCCGCTGTTCAGCCGGCAGCACCAGCGATGGTTTTGGCCGGCTTTGCGCGTGTATCGATTCAGGGGGTATCCGATTCCACGGCAATCATCGATGGCGAACGCCTTCGGCTACTCGTCCTCCTCCAACTGCGCTTTCTTGCGCAGCATCGCATCCAGCAGGGATCGGTGAACCTCGATCTTTCCGTTGTAATCGACATATCCCTTTTTTCTGAACCGGTTCATGAAGAAACTCACGCGCGATCGCGTGGTGCCGATCATTTCCGCCAGCGTCTCCTGGCTGAGCGCAATCGGAGTCGACTGTCCGACGCCTTCCAGCGTGACGTTCGCCAGCCGCAGCAGCAGGCGCGCGAGGCGTTTCTCGCTGCAATTGAAGAGATGGTCGATCAGGTCGTCTTCCATCTGGCTGTTGCGGGACAGCAGATAGCTGATGAAAAAAGCCGAGAAGCCCGGCTCGGTATTGAGGGCGGCGAGCATGGCCCGCCTTGTCATCGAGGTGATCACGCAGTCTTCCATGGCCTGGCTGCTGGCGTTGCGCCGTTCCGCGCCCTCGATGCATGCTTCGCCGAAGAACTGCCCCTCGTCCAAGATTCCGACCACCGCTTCCTTGCCGTGCTCGGACAACACGCTGAGCTTCACCCTGCCCCTCTGGATGAAGAAAACCTCCTCGGCTGGGTCGCCCTGGACGTAGATCGTCTGGTTCTTGACGTAGTGCTCGACGGCTTTTCCAGCGCTGATCCGGCCCAGAAAAGCCCGGGGTTCAAACGTGTCCTCTGCCTGTTTTCGCCACACGTTCGGCATGGAGTAGGTCCGCCGTCGGGCGCGGTATCGGCATTCAGCGCCAACCCGCCGATCTCCATCCTAATCCTCTTATGTCGGATAGGCGACACAAATCGAGTCCGGCGAGCTTCCGCCCTCCAACAGGGAAATTTGAGTCGACCAGGAGGAGACCGAGGCCGATTCGAGCTAGGTTGGTGGCTTCAACTCGCTGGCGAGCCAGCCCAGCGCGTCGGAGACCATGGGATCGGGCGGTGTGTCCGTGGTGCTGACATAACCGCACCTCTGGCACTCGAAGGTAGGGCTGGCGAAGCCGGACGGTCCCGGCCCCAGCTTCGACAACAGCATGCGATGATGCCAGCACTTCGGGCAGCTGGGCCGCTCGATCGCAGATACAAGCGCAGACGGTACCGGTTGAAATTCGGGCATGTGCATCGTGCTGATTTGGAACTCGGCCAAGAGGGGCCGGCGGCTGAACCAAAGCATGCCCCTTTGCGAGCCACGGGCCGCGGTCAATTTTGCTCAAATCGAAAAACTTCATGCGCGACGGTGAACCAATCCGAGAGCGGTGCCCGAGACTGCGATTCAAATGCCTGCGATTCAAATGCCGGCTAATGAACTCGCGCGGCGGCAGCCCGCGCGATCAGCGTTGAACGCGGATGCGCCACGTACGGATGAATTTTGCGGGCCAGCTTCCAATGCGCCATTCGAATTGTTGAGTGGCCACGCCCGGCGGCTCCGCGGGACTTTCCGCCTTTGGCATTGTCTTCAGGTCCACCGGTTTCAATTCCGGAACACACGGCTCCGGCTTTGCGGCCTTTCGCGGCGGTTCGGGATAATGTTTGCGGGCGACCTCGATCGCCTTCTCGAAATCCTCGACATTGAGCCACGGCTCGGCGCGCAGGCTGTCCAGCACGCCGGCTTCCCACAGGCGCGAGCCCTCGATATCGAACTGGCCCTTCTGCTTCTGATTGCAGGCCTGGATGCCGTATCCGGTGACGGTCCATTGTCTGCCCACCCAATAGATATCGCGATGCAGGGCCATCGATCAATTCGTTTCCGGTATGGGCTGTCGCCGCAGGCGGAATATGAGGATACCGGGGCGCGCCGCCTTCGCAACATCGAAGGCGACACACTCCGGACAAATCATGGCCGGACCAGATTATTTGTCGTGGGCGATCACCTTGAGGCCGCCCATATAGGGCTGCAGCACGTCGGGCACGGCGATCGAGCCGTCTTCCTGCTGGTAGGTCTCCATGACCGCGATCAGCGCGCGGCCGACCGCGGTGCCAGAGCCGTTCAGCGTGTGCACGAAGCGCGGCTTCTTGTCGCCTCCGCGATAGCGCGCATCCATGCGCCGGGCCTGGAAATCGCCACACACCGAGCAGCTCGATATTTCCCGGAACGCCCCGCCCTCGCCCTGGCCGGGCATCCAGACCTCGATGTCGTAGGTTTTTTGCGCCGAAAAGCCCATGTCGCCGGCGCACAGCGTCATCACGCGGTAATGCAGGTCGAGCTGGCGCAGCACTTCCTCGGCGCAGGCCAGCATCCGCTCATGCTCGTCCTTGCTGGTCTCGGGCGTGGTGATCGAGACCAGTTCGACCTTCGTGAATTGATGCTGGCGGATCATGCCGCGGGTGTCGCGCCCGGCGGCACCCGCTTCGGCACGAAAGCACGGCGTCAGCGCGGTCAGCCGCATCGGCAATTCCTTCTCGTCGCGGATGGATTCGCGCACGAGGTTTGTCAAAGGGACTTCGGCGGTGGGGATGAGCCCGAGGCGATCGGCTCGAAGATTGGCGTCGGGCGTGGCCAGCAATTCGCCCTTGATAGCCCAGAACTGGTCGTCCTCGAACTTCGGCAGTTGTCCGGTCCCGAACATCACATCGTTGCGCACCAAGAGCGGCGGGTTGATCTCGGTATAGCCGTGTTCGTTGGTGTGAAGGTCGAGCATGAACTGACCGATCGCGCGCTCGAGTCGCGCGAGGCCCTTTTTGAGCACCACGAAACGCGCGCCGCTCAGCTTTGCCGCCGTCTCAAAATCCATGTAGCCGAGCGCGCCGCCGAGGTCGTCATGCGGTTTCGGCTCGAACGCATAATTGCGCGCCGCGCCGAAATGGCTTCGCACCACATTACCATGCTCGTCGACGCCGTCGGGGACTTCGTCCAGCGGCAGGTTCGGGATCGCCGCCAGTTCCCTAGAGAGCTCGTCGTCCGCTTCCTTCGCCGCCAGCTCGAGCTGCGGCATTGTGGTCTTGAGCTCGGCGACCTCGGTCATCAGGGCGGCGGCACGCGCGTCGTCCCTGGCCTTCTTGGCGTCGCCAATTTCCTTCGAGGCCGCATTGCGCCGCGCCTGCGCCTGCTCCGACTTCAGGATCGCGGCCCGGCGCTTTTCGTCGATCGCAAGCAGCGACGCCGACGAGGGCGCGAGCCCGCGCCGTTTCAGGCCGGCGTCGAAGGCTTCGGGATTATCGCGGATCCATTTGATGTCGTGCATGACCGATCAGTCCTTGAATCGTGCCGGCGAAAGCGGGCATCCAGTAACCCGAATAAGCGACTTTTGGAACCTCAAACGGGTACGGCCGGTCCGCCCACCGACCCTGTCGTCACCCGCGAAAGCGGGTGATCCAGTATTCCAGAGCCATCTGTGATCAATCCGTGAGGCCGCGGCGTACTGGATCCCGCTTTCGCGGGGATGACGGCCTATGGTGGGAAGATGACCACCCTCCCGCGCGCCCTACTCGGCCGGATTGGCTTCCGGCGGCGGCGGGGCCGCGGGGGGCGGCGTCGTGGCGGCGGCGGCCGCGGCGGCCTTCTTCTCCACGATTCGCACGGCGATGATCGAGCCCTCGTACAGGAGCAGCAGGGGTATCGCGAGCGAAGACTGGCTGAGCACATCGGGCGGCGTCAGGACGGCCGCGATGATGAAGGCGACCACGATGAAATAGCGGCGCTTGTCGCGCAGCTGTTTCGAGGTGATGATGCCGATGCGGCCCAACAGCGTCAGGATCACCGGCAGCTGGAACGCGATGCCGAAGGCGAAAATCAGCGACATCATCAGCGACAGATATTCGCCGACCTTCGGCAACAGCTGGATTTGCGCGGTCTCGGGGCCGCCCAGCTGCTGCATGCCGAGCGAAAACCGCACCAGCATCGGCAGCACCACGAAGTAGACCAGCATCGATCCCATCACGAAGAAGAGCGGCGTCGCGATCAGATACGGCAGGAAGGCGCCGCGCTCGTGCTTGTAGAGGCCGGGCGCCACGAATTTGTAGATCTGGGTGGCGACGATCGGGAACGAGATGAAACCGGCGCCGAACAGCGCAAGCTTCAGCTGGGTGATGAAATATTCCAATAGCGCCGTGTAGATGAATTTCGAATTCTCGGCGCCCGCGACCCAGACGAACGGCCACACCAGAACGTTGTAGATCTGCTTGGCGAAGAAGAAGCAGAAGATGAAGGCCACGCCGAAGCCGAGCAGCGCCTTGATCAGCCGCGAGCGCAGCTCGATTAAGTGATCCATCAGCGGCGCCTTGCTGGCCTCGATATCTTCGGCGCTCATGACGCTTTGGCGTCCTTGAGAGCGTCGGGCGCGTTAGGCGCGGTGTCCTGCGGCGCGGGCTGCTGCGCTTCTTGGGTTTGTTGCGCTTCCTGCACGATCGCGAGCGGCTGCGATGCCGCGGCATGCGCGTCGGCCTCGGTGAAGGTTTCCGGAATCGGCGCTTCCAGCGCGTCGATCTTCGACGTCGCCAGCGCGTCGATCTTCGACGTCGCCAGCGCGTCGATCTTCGACGTCGCCAGCGCGTCGATCTTCGACGTCGCCAGCGCGTCGATCTTCGACGTCGCCGGCTTGGTGGGAGCAACCGGCGGCTCGATCGCGGGCGTTTCGGTCACAGACGCCGCCGACTTGTCGAGGACGTCGATGTCGAGCGCCTTGCTGACGTCCTTCTCCAGCGAGGTCATCAGATTGCCGCCGGTGAAGCCGGACGCGGCTTCCTTGACTTCGTCAAAGCTCTTCTTGAGGTCGGCCATTTCGGCCTCGCGCATCGCTTCCTGGAACTGGCCCTGGAATTCGGCGGCCATCTTGCGCGCCTTGCCCATCCATTGCCCGACCATGCGCAGCACGCCCGGCAATTCTTTCGGGCCGATGGCGATCAGCGCGACGACCGCGATGACGGCAATTTCACTCCACCCGATATCGAACATCAATTAATCCGCTCACGCGAGGCAATTTACCCCAATACTTGCCAAACAAGATTTGGGCCGCCCGCGTCCCCCAACCGCCCTCGCCCGCGCGCCGTGCCGCGAGCGGGAGTTCAGACAGCCTTGCTGCCGACGTCCGACCGCGCCGCCGTTGAAGGCGTGGCGTTGTGATCGATGGACTTCACGGGCTCGGGCTTTTCCGCAGTCTTTTCGTCGTCCTGCATGCCCTTCTTGAAGGCCTTGATGCCCTGCGCGACATCGCCCATCAGATCGGAGATCTTGCCGCGACCGAATAACAGCAGGACGACTGCGATCACGACGATCCAGTGCCAAATGCTAAGCGAACCCATCCTGCAACCCTCCAAACACGCAAGCCGGCGACCCGGCTAATCCTAGAGGAAAGTAGGCTCGGGAGGTGTCAAAAACAAGGACTTAAGCCGCGTCAAAAGGCTGTTAACCCACTACCGTTAACCGGCGTCGAATTCAACCTTCGTCGCCGGTTTCCGGCTCGACCGCGGGCGCCAGCGCGAGTTCCAGATCGCCGATTTCCAGCGGATCTTCGTCCTCGCGCAAGGTCGGATCGTCCGATGGCGTCGGAACGCTGAAGCCGGAGGGCAGCCGCGAATCCAACAGGCCGGTACCTTTCAGCTCCTCCAGGCCCGGCAGATCGCCGAGCGCCTCCAGGCTGAACTGTGACAAAAAGGCTTCGGTGGTTCCGAAGGTGAGCGGACGGCCCGGCGTCTTGCGGCGGCCGCGCGGACGAATCCAGCCCGTCTCCAAGAGCACATCGAGCGTTCCCTTTGACGTGATCACGCCGCGGATCTCCTCGATCTCCGCACGCGTCACCGGCTGATGGTAGGCGATGATCGCCAGCATCTCGATCGCCGCGCGCGACAGCCGGCGGGTTTCGGTGCTCTCCCGCGTCATCAGCCAGGCCAGGTCGCCCGCGGTGCGGAAGGTCCATTTGTTGGCGACCCGCACCAGATTGACGCCGCGCGAAGCGTAATCCGCCTGCAGTTGCGCCAGCGCGACCTTGATGTCGACGCCCTCGGGCATCCGCTTGGCAAGCGTAGCCTGATCGAGCGGTTCGGTGGACGCGAACAGCAGGGCTTCCAGAAGGCGCAATTCCTCGGGCCGCGCTTGCGGATCGACAGAACTCTCCTCGGCATTGGCGATGCGTTTTTCCGCGAGGCTTGCCATGGCTCGGTCTCCTTCTTCCACTTACTCGGCCGGCAGATCCGGCGCGGTCAACGCGTCGGATACTGGTTGCGGCGGACGCTTTCGAAAATAAAGCGGCGCGAACGCCTCTTGCTGGTGCAGTTCCATCTCGCCTTCCCGGACCAGTTCCAGGGCGGCGGCAAAACTCGACGCGAAGACCGTGGCTTTTTGCGTGGGATCGACGACGTAGCTGAGCAGGTATTCGTCGAGGCAGCTCCAGTCCTCGGCCATCCCGACCAGCCGCTCCAGCGAGGCCCTTGCCTCCGCCAGCGACCACACGGTGCGCTTCGCCAGATGCACGCTCGCCAGCACCCGCTGCTGGCGCTGCGCGGCATAGGCGGTGAGCAGATCGAACAGGGTTGCGGTGAATTTGGGATGCTTGACCTCGGCGATCGCTTCCGGATTCCCACGCGGAAAAATATCGCGTTGCAATTGCGGACGGTTCATCAGCCGGTTCGCAGCCTCGCGAATCGCCTCCAGGCGGCGCAGCCGGTTGGCGAGCGCGGTGGCCATTTCCTCGGCGCTCGGTCCCTCCGCGGTGGGGGCTTCCGGCAGCAGCAGCCGCGATTTGAGATACGCGAGCCACGCCGCCATCACCAGATAATCGGCGGCAAGCTCCAGCCTGATCTTCCGCGCCGCCTCGATGAAGACGAGGTACTGGTTGGCCAGCGCCAGGATGGAAATCTTGGCGAGATCGACCTTCTGCTGCCGCGCCAGCGCCAGCAACAGATCGAGCGGGCCCTCATACCCCTCGACGTCGACGACCAGCGAGGGCTCGTCGTCGGAGAGTTCAGCCGCCGGCCGCCCGGTTTCGAATGATAGTATTTCCGCGCTCATGCGCCTGTCGTTCCTGCCCGTTCGATCAACGCATCGAGTTCAGCCCGCGCCCTCAGCCCGTCGAAGGCCTGCGGGGCTTTACGGGACGCCAGCGCCCGTCTCGCGCGCTCCAGCGCCTTGCCGGACAATTCCGGCGTCTCGCGGGCAACCTCGTGCATTTCGTCGAGTTTGCCGTTGCAGTGTAAAACCACGTCGCAGCCGGCGGCGAAGATAGCCCGGGTCCGCTCGGCGATCGATCCCGCCAGCGCGTTCATGGACACGTCATCACTCATCAACAAACCTTGGAACCCGATCACGCTGCGAATCACTTGGCTGATCATTGTCGCAGATGTCGTCGCCGGTTGGGCGGGGTCTAGCGCGCTAAACACAACATGTGCGGTCATGGCCATCGGCAGGTCCGCCAGCGGTTGAAATGCGGCGAAATCGGTCCGTTCCAGCTCGGCCCGGGGCGTGTCGACCAGGGGAAGCCTGAAATGGGTATCCGCAGTCGCCCGTCCATGCCCGGGAATGTGCTTGAGAACCGGCAAGACACCGCCCTGCTCCAGCCCCTCCGTTACCGCGCGCGCAATATCGGCGACTTTGCCCGGCTCGGTTCCATAGGCCCGGTTGCCGATAACGGCGTCAGCGCCTGCCACCGGAACATCAGCCAGCGGCAGACAGTCCACGGTAACGCCGAGGGCGCGGAGATCGGCTGCGATCAGCCGCGCGCTCAACCGGGCGGCAGTACGGCCAAGGACGGGATCGATGTCGTAAAGTCGGCCGAACACAGCGCCCGCCGGATAGGCCGGCCAGTGTGGCGGACCGAGGCGCTGCACCCGGCCGCCTTCCTGGTCGATCAGGACCGGCGCGTCCGGCTCGCCCAGCTCCTTGCGCATTTCCTCAACAAGCCGCGTGACCTGCTGGGGCGATTCGATATTCCGCTTGAACAGGATGAAACCCCACGGCCGCTCGGCGCGGATGAACGCGCGCTCGGCGGCGTTCAGCTCCGTTTCGGATACGCCAGTGATGAAGGCCCGCGTGGTCATCAGGGCCGATTAGCCCGCAGCTAGCCCGGAGGTCAAGGAAACGGCCGTTAATTCCTTTGGACGACGCACTGGCCGCCGGCCGATTTCAGATTGCCGCAGAACTGCGAGGCTTCCTCGGATGTCCCGAACGGGCCGACCATGGCGCGGTAATAGACGCCCTTCTCACCGAGGTCGGCGCGCTTGATCAGCGGGTCATGCGATCCCAGTACCGCCGGGAACTTGCCCTGCAGCGCCCGGAAGGAGGCCTGGGCGTCGGCCTCGTTGCGCTGGGAGGAGACCTGAACCACGTAACCGCCGCCCGCTGGCGCCGTCTGGACCGGGTTGGTGTTGGCCACGCGGGTCCTGGGTTCCGCGGCCGGCGCGGGCGCCGCCTGATTGGCCTGCGGCACCAGCGACATCGGCGCATTCGCGCTCGCATTGGCCGATGTCGGCGGGTTGTGCTGGGCGGCCGGTGGCGGTGCCGCTGCGGTTCGCGCCGCGGGAGCTTGCTTTGCTGCAGCGGGCGGAGCCGAACCGTCCGGCACCGTGCTGCCGTCGGGCTGGTCGCCGCCCTTCACGGTCAGCGTCCGGATCTTGCGCGGTTCATTGTTCGGCAGCGTGCCGTTCCCGGCGCTGGCCGGCGGCAGGTTACTGGGAGCCACACTCGCCGGTGACGGCGGATTGCCATTCTGGTTCAATGGCGGAAACACCACGCGCGGGCCGGTCTTGTTGACGTCGACCGGAGCTTCCTCGCGCGGCACGATCTTCTCGGTACCATCGCCCGTCGCCATACGGTCCGGCAGTTTGGCCGAACCGTCCGACGGAGCCGGCACGACCTTGGTCGGGCTGGTGTCAGCCCTGATGATCGGCGGCTCGCCGGTGCGCGGCGTTCCGACATAGGTGCGATAGGCAAACGCCGCGCCGGTCCCGACGACTGCCAGCGCGAGCACGACGATCACGGTGACCATCCCGCCGCGACGCTTCTGCACGCGTTCGTCGGCGTCGTCATCATAGCCGTCCTGGTAGGCATACGCGTCATCCTCCGCATAGGCCGGATCGTGTGGGTATGGTTGCGCGCCGGCATCGAGCTGGCCGTACAGCGCCTCGTCATAGCGCGACGGATCGGGCTCAGGCTCGTAGTACGGCTCCTCCTCGTAGCGCGGCTCTTCCTCGTAGGTGGGTTCGGGTGCCGGCGCCGGACGTGCTGTCGCATAGCGCTGCAGTGGATGTACCGAACTCGGGTAATCCGGCGGATCCTCCTGCGGCGAAACCTCCTGCCGCGGAATTTCCTGTCGGTTGGCCCGCTGCAACCACGGTGGCGGGCCAGCGGGAGGAGCAACATCGGGCTCAGCCGGAGGCTGATAGGCGGGCTCGGCTGGGCGCTGATGGGGATCGCGCGCAGTCTTGCGCGGAGGGACCTGCGCATTGGCCCGGCCCATGCTGCCGAATGGATCGGTCTGACCGATCAAGCGCGCCAGTTCGGCCAAGGGATCGCTCTCGCCCGTTGCCGACGCATGCGGATCGCCGCCGCGATCATAGTTGTTGTCAGCGGGAAAAGCTCTGTCGCGATATCGATCAGCCATCGTGATGATGCGTCCCCTACGGGAAAGTCGCCAACCCCCGCCTCTACTGAACTGACGAACCGGCCCTTGCCGGCTGCCGCCCACGAACCCCGCGTGAGCAGCGTTCGCCCCTGAAATTACCGCATCTCGTCCGGAGCGTGAACGCCGAGAACGGCCAAGCCCGATGCCAGAACCGAGACGACACCCTGGACCATGGCCAGCCGCGCCTTAGTGATCTCTGCATCATTATTGATAATGAAGCGTAAATAGGGCAAATCCCGGCCCCTTGTCCACAGCGCGTGAAATTCACTGGCAAGATCATACAGATAAAAAGCGATTCGGTGAGGCTCGTGAGCCACCGAAGCCGCTTCGATCATCCGGGGATAGAGCGCCAGCCGCCGCAGCAGGTCCAGTTCCGCCGGGTCGGTCAGCCGTTCCACCTCCGCATCCCCGAGGAACGCCGCCCGCGCGGCCGCCTGCGCCGGCAGATCCGGGATCACCTCCCGGGCGTTACGGAACACCGAGTGGCCCCGGGCGTGGCCATATTGCACATAGAACACAGGGTTCTCGCGCGACTGCTCGATCACCTTGGCGAGGTCGAAATCGAGTACCGCGTCGTTCTTGCGGTAGAGCATCATGAAGCGGACGGCGTCCCTGCCGACCTCGTCCACCACCTCGCGCAGGGTGACGAAATCGCCGGAGCGCTTCGACATCTTCACCGGCTCGCCGTGGCGCAAGAGCTTGACGAGTTGCACGATCTTCACATCGAGCGTCGCCCCGCCCGCGGTGACCGCTTTGACCGCCGCCTGCATGCGCTTGATGTAGCCGCCATGGTCGGCGCCGAACACGTCGATGAGATCAGCGAAACCGCGGTCGAACTTGTTCTTGTGGTTGGCGATGTCGGAGGCGAAATAGGTATAGGAGCCGTCCGACTTCATCAGCGGACGATCGACATCGTCGCCATATGCGGTGGCGCGGAACAGGGTCTGGACGCGATCCTCGTAATCCTCGACCGGCCCGCCCTTCGGCGGCGGCAGACGGCCCTCATAGACGTCGCCCTTCGAGCGCAGGAAATCGATGGTCTCGATCACCTTGTTGTTGCCGGTTTCGGTCAGCGAGCGCTCGGAAAAGAACACATCGTGACGGATGTTGAGGGCGGCGAGATCGCCCTTGATCTCCTCCATCATCATCGCGATCGACTTGTCGCGCACGATCGGAAGCCAGCCGCTTTCCGGCATTACCAGAAGTCTGTCGCCGTATTCGGCGACGAGCGCCTGTCCGACCGGTTTCAGATAGTCACCGGGATAAAGCCCCTCCGGAATGGCGCCGATGTTCTCGCCGAGCGCCTCGCGATACCTCAGGAAGGCCGAGCGGGCGAGCACATCGACCTGGGCGCCGGCATCGTTGATGTAATATTCGCGGGTGACGTCATAGCCCGTGAACGCCAGCAGGCTGCACAGCGCGTCGCCGAATACGGCGCCGCGGCAATGCCCGACATGCATCGGTCCGGTCGGATTGGCCGAGACGTATTCGACGTTGACCTTCTCGCGCGCGCCCATCGCGCTTTGCCCGTAGCCGTCGCCCTCGCGCAGCACGGTGCGCAGCGCGTCCGACCAGGCCGTCGGTTTCAGGGTGAGATTGATAAAGCCGGGGCCGGCGATCTCAACGGCGGCGATCAGATCGTCCGCGCGCAGCTTCACTGCGATCGCTTCGGCAAGATCGCGCGGTTTCGCCTTGGCTTCCTTGGCCAGCACCATGGCGGCGTTGGTTGCCATGTCGCCATGCGCGGCGTCGCGCGGTGGCTCGACCACGACCCGCGACAGGTCGACGCCCTCGGGCCATCCGCCTTCCGCCGCCAGTGCGGCGCAAACCGCGTGCACGCGCGCCAGCACGTCGGCGAAAAGATGCGGATGTGGTGGTTTTTCGGCCATGGGCGGTCTGTGACCTGAGAATTGCGCCGCCAACAGCGGCTTTGAGGCCGCCGCCTAACGCAAATCCGGGGTCGAGTCAAAAAGCCTTTGGTGCTCGGTCAGCGCAAAACGGTCGGTCATTCCGGCGATGAAGTTGCCGATCCGCCGGGCGCGCTCGGTTTCGGTGTCCCCGCCCTCCGGAGGCAGCCATTCGGCCGGCAGATCGCCAGGGTTGTTCTGGTAACGCGCGAACAGATCGAACAGGATCCGTTCCGCCTCGCCCATCACCCGCATCACCCACTCGTGGCGGTACATGTGTAGCTTCAGGAACGCCTTGATCTCGGCCTCGGCCCGCGCGACGCCGGCGGGGAACGCGATCAGCACCTCGCGGAGATTGCGGACATCGTCGACCGATTGCGGTTTGGCAGCCAGCAGACGGCTGCGTGCTTCCGAGATGACCGCGCCGATCAGACGGGAAATCAGCTCGCGCACCAGTTCGGCGCCGCGCCTGGCGTGATCGAGCGCGGGATAATGCCGGTCGATCTCGGCGATCATCGCCGCCGTCAGCGGCATCACCTTGAGATCGTCGACGGTGAACAGACCGGCCCGCAGACCATCGTCGATATCGTGGGCGTCATAGGCGATATCGTCGGCGATCGCCGCCACCTGCGCTTCCAGCGAGGCAAAGCTCCACAGTTCCAGATCGTATTTAAGGTTGTATTCGGAGATGCCGACGGGAATGCCGTGGTCGCGATAGCGCCCGGCGGCCAATCCGCTCCGCTCGGTCAGCGGACCGTTGTGCTTGACGATACCTTCCAGCGATTCCCAGGTCAGGTTGAGCCCGTCGAATTCGGGATAGCGGTGCTCCAGCGACGTGACGACGCGCAAGGTTTGCGCGTTGTGGTCGAACCCGCCATGGGCCTTGAGGCAGGCGTCCAGCGCCCGCTCGCCGGCGTGGCCGAATGGCGGATGGCCGAGGTCATGGGCCAGTGCCAGCGTTTCCGTGAGATCCTCGTCGAGCCCGAGTTGCCGGGCCAGCGCGCGGGCAATCTGCGCCACCTCGAGCGAATGGGTTAGCCGGGTGCGATAATGGTCGCCTTCATGGAACACGAAGACCTGGGTCTTGTATTTGAGGCGGCGAAAGGCGGTGGAATGAATCACCCGGTCGCAATCGCGCCGGAACGGGCTGCGGGTCTTGCTCGGCGGCTCCTCAAACAGCCGTCCGCGGCTGCGGTCGGGATCGCTGGCAAAAACCGAACGAGGAGCAGCCATTCCGACCGACACGGTGTAATAGTCTCCCTGGGGTTTGATTCCGGCGCCAAGGGCACTTAACTAGACTTCAGCGCCGGATACCAAATAATTTGGGTATAGGCCGACGATCGGAGCGAAGTCATGACAGCAGCCAATGTCGCCATCAGCGAGCGGGCGGCCCGCCGCATCGGGGAAATCCTCAAGACTGAGGGCGAAGGTGCGATGCTGCGCATCAGCGTCGAAGGCGGCGGCTGCTCGGGCTTTCAATACAAGTTCGATATCGAACGCGCCAAGGCCGAAGACGACCTGGTCGTCGCGCGCGACAGCGCCGTGGTACTGGTCGATCCGGCCTCGGTGCCGTTTCTGGCCGGCTCCGAAGTCGATTTCGTCGACGACCTGATCGGCGCCTCGTTCCGGGTGGTCAATCCCAACGCGACGGCATCCTGCGGCTGCGGCACCAGTTTCTCGATCTGAACGCCTCGAACGCGTTCGGTCTCCCTTGCCTTGTCTAGGCGACCTGTGCGCTATCGGCTTCGAACTCCCGGCGCATCTTGCGATAGGCGTCGTCGAGTTGCAGAACCGCATCCCGCAACTCGTCGGCGCTGATCACCCAGGACGGAGTTGACGCCAATGACCCCGCCCATCTGTTCGACGATGCGGCGGCTGATGGCGCCGAGTCCGGTGCCGCCGAAGCGGCGATTGATGAGGGCTTTCGGCAGTTTCGGATCGACCTCGACCTTGACCGTCAGTCCCTCTCCCTGCCCCTTCGGCACATTTGCGCCTTTTTCTAAACGGTTATCACGGCCCCGACGCCCGTGGTATGTCATGGAAGCGAAAATGTCGGTTTAGGACCGGGACCTTTTTCATGCGTATTGCAACGTGGAACGTCAATTCGGTCCGGCAGCGGATCGATCACCTCGTGACCTGGCTGAAGGATTGCGCGCCCGATATCGTCTGCCTGCAGGAGATCAAATGCCTCGACGACGCCTTTCCCCGGGAGCCGCTGGAAGCGCTCGGCTACAACGTCGTCACCCACGGCCAGAAGACGTTCAATGGCGTCGCCCTGCTGTCGAAGCTGCCGTTCGAAGAAACCCAATCGGGGCTGGCGGGTGACGACGAGGACGCCCACGCACGGTTTCTCGAGGGCGTGGTGACGCTGAAACATGGCGTGCTGCGGGTCGCCTGCCTCTATCTGCCCAACGGCAATCCGCCGGAAACTGAAAAATACCCCTATAAACTCAAGTGGATGTCGCGGCTTCGCGAGTATTCGAAGCAACGGCTTAAGGCGGAGGAGCCGCTGGTGTTGGCGGGTGACTTCAACGTCATCCCGAAGTCGGCGGACGTCCATAACCCGGCGGCCTGGGTCAACGACGCGTTGTTCCGGCCGCAAACCCGCGAAAGCTTCCAGTCGCTACTTGGACTGGGGCTCACGGACGCACTGCGCGCCGTCACCGACTTGCCCGGCCAGTACACGTTCTGGGATTATCAGGCCGGCGCCTGGCAGAAGAACTGGGGATTGCGGATCGACCATTTACTGCTGTCGCCCCAAGCCACCGACCGCCTGATCGATGTCGGGATCGACAGTTATGTGCGGGCCTGGGAAAAACCGTCGGACCACGTCCCGGTATGGGCGGATCTCGATCTCGAGACGGCGTGAAGCACGACGGCTTGCACCCGGCCGCGCGTTCGCGCGACCCGTTGGCTTTGCCCGCCCTGCGGACTTCGGATTTTGGACCTCAGTCCCTGCGGCCCTGCACCCAGTGCTCGAGCATCTCCAGCGCCATCGCACGGTCATCGTCCGACGCCCTGGCAATGGCCTTGTTGTAGCTTTCCTTGATCCAGGCCTCGTCGGGTCCAGCGCTGTCGCGCGCCAGCGTCAGCCACATCAGCCCGCGCGCTGCCTGCCGCGGCAGCTGGTCGCCGTTGAACAGCATCTGGCCGAGCAAGGCCTGCGCCTCGTGCTGCCCCTTCTGGGCGGCAAGGCCGAGCCAGCGCGCGGCGTAGCGGAAATCATCGCGCGAGGTACCGGCGCTCTTGAGATAGAGCCGCGCAAGATCGTATTGCGCGTCCGCATTGCCGAAATAGGACGCAGCGTAGGAGAACATCTCCCGCGCCCGATCCGGATCCGACTTGATCTTGGAGTTGGGAATGCCGTTGAGATAATACCGCCCCAGCGCCACGAAGGCGTTGGCGACGATCGCCGCCTGCGGCGCGGACGGGCTGTCCTCGGCATGCGCATTGGCGATACGGCTGAAATATTCAAACGCGCGCAGGTCGTCCTGGGTCACGCCATCGCCGCTGGCATACATCCGCCCCAGCTTCCATTGCGCGACGGGATGGCCGCCTTCGGCGGCGTATTGCAGCGAGGTCAGCGAGGTATCCGGGGTCGTCGGCGGTATCGCCTTCTTCAGCGCCGCGGCCGCCCCTGGCTGGGCGGCGACGACGGGAATGGCCGCATCCGAGTTCGCGGGCGCCCCGTCGAAGGCGAATCCGGGCCCGGCCACCGGCGTGGCCCCTAAAATCAACGCAAAAATGGTACGCTTAAATATCCGCATAACACTGTTTCTCATGCGCGCCGCCTGGATGGGTCACCGCGCCATCCACTGCTGGCCCTACCTGTTGGGCGTATTTCCAAAGCGCTCCTGATGTATGGTTAGTCTCCCGAGGCTTCCATTTGGTCTTGCGTTCATCGAGCTCGGCGTCGGTCAACTTTACGTTAAGAGTCCCGACGACCGCGTCGATTTCGATGATATCGCCGTCGCGGAGCAGCGCGATCGGCCCGCCTACGGCCGCTTCCGGCCCGACATGGCCGATGCAGAACCCGCGGGTCGCCCCGGAAAACCGGCCGTCGGTGATCAGCGCGATCTTGCCGCCCATGCCTTGCCCGGTCAGCGCCGCCGTGGTCGAGAGCATCTCCCGCATGCCGGGACCGCCGCGCGGCCCCTCATAGCGGATGACGATGACCTCGCCCTCTTTGTAGGTTTTTTTCTGGACCGCCTCGAAGGCGTCCTCTTCGCGGTCGAAGCAGCGGGCCGGCCCGGTGAATTTCAAGTTCGACATGCCCGCGACCTTCACGATCGCGCCCTCAGGCGCAAGATTGCCCTTCAGGCCGACCACACCGCCGGTGACGGTGATCGGCTTGTCGGCGGGCCGCACCACATCCTGGTGCGGATTCCATTTAACGCTTTTGAGGTTTTCGGCGATCGTGCGGCCCGTGACGGTTAAGCAATCCCCGTGCAGGTGGCCATTATCGAGCAACGTTTTCATCAGAAGCGGTATGCCGCCAACCTCGAACATGTCTTTGGCGACATAACGACCGCCCGGCTTCAAATCCGCGACATAAGGTGTCTTTTTGAAGATTTCGGCGACGTCGAACAGGTCGAACTTGATACCGCATTCATGGGCGATCGCCGGCAGGTGCAGCGCAGCATTGGTCGAGCCGCCGGACGCGGCCACAACCGCCGCGGCGTTCTCCAGGGCGCGGCGGGTGACGATGTCGCGCGGGCGAATATTGGACGCAATCAGCTCCATCACCTTCTCGCCCGCGGTCATGCAGAAGGCGTCGCGGATCTCATATGGCGCGGGCGCGCCCGCCGAATAAGGCAGCGCCAGGCCGATGGCCTCCGATACCGTCGCCATGGTGTTGGCGGTGAATTGTGCGCCGCACGCACCGGCCGAGGGACAAGCCACCCGTTCGATCTCGTCGAGATCCTCGTCCGACATCTCGCCGACGGAATGCTTGCCGACCGCCTCGAACATGTCCTGCACGGTGACCTGCTGGCCACGGAAATTACCCGGCAGGATCGAGCCGCCGTAGATGAAGATCGAGGGCACGTTGAGCCGGACCATCGCCATCATCATGCCCGGCAGCGACTTGTCGCAGCCGGCCAGGCCAACCAGCCCGTCATAGGCATGGCCCCGCATGGTCAATTCGACGGAGTCAGCGATGCATTCGCGCGACGGCAGCGACGAGCGCATGCCGTCATGGCCCATGGCGATACCGTCGGTCACGGTAATGGTGCAGAATTCCCGCGGCGTGCCGCGGGCGGAGGCGACGCCCTTCTTGACCGCCTGGGCCTGCCGCATCAGCGAGATGTTGCAGGGCGCGGCCTCGTTCCAGCAGGAGGCGACGCCAACGAAGGGCTGGTGGATCTGCTCAGTGGTCAGCCCCATGGCATAGAGATACGACCGATGCGGCGCCCGTTCCGGCCCCTCCGTCACGTGACGGCTCGGCAGTCTCTTCTTGATGCTGGTCTTGGCGTCCATCACGACCCTGTTTCCCGCAGCCATCTCTTGTCGGACCCGGAAGGGATTTTCCTTCGCCTTCGCGAGCGCCGTGGCTATCAGCCTACGAAGGATGATTTCATGGAGGGGTGTGGCTAAAAAGCGGCGCGGGCAAGAACTGGCTGCGACGACGGTTAAATCTTCGCTTAGTGTTGCGAAGAGGCAACAATTGTGACACTGCGGCAACCATTACCGGGCCCAGCGAGCGCGCCGGAAACGCTTCCCTCAATCAAAGCGTGTACATTCCGGATCGCCTATCCGCCACACGAGGAGCGCTACGATGGCTCACCGGGTCTAACCGGCAGGCGCTCGATTGCCTTCAAGCCCGGCCGCTCGCGCCATTCAACCTCGGACTCGTCTACCGCGAGCATCAATTTCGGCCACCGCTGAAACAGGGATTTCAGTGCGCATCTGCCTTCGACGCGCGCGAGCTGATGGCCAAGGCAGAAGTGGATCCCGGTGCCGAAGGAGATGTGCCGGTTCGGTTTACGCTGCAAATCGAGTCGCGCAGGGTCGGGATTGGCTTGCGGGTCCATGTTGGCGGCTGCGAGCATGACCATCACCTTCTCACCCTTCCTCAATCCGACGCCGCCGAGTTCAATATCTCTGCGCACGTAGCGCGGCTTGGTGAATTGCACCGGCGTGACGAACCGCAGAAATTCCTCCACGGCGAGATCAACCCGGCTCCAGTCCTCTTCGAGCCAGTCGCGAAGACCGGGATTCTTCAAGAGCTCGAATACCGATCCGCTGATCAGATGTGTCGTGGTCTCGTGCCCGGCAAACAGCAACAGGAACACCATCGACACGATTTCGTCGGGGCTGATTTGTCCGCCATCCGCCCCGAGCCGAACGATCTCGGCAATCAACCCTTCCCCACCCCACCTGCGAATGGTCTCGATATGGCGTCTGATATAGCGCTTCAATGCCAGGAGATTCGGGATCGCGCCGAAAAATCCGAGCGCTCCGGTGAAGCGGGTAAAACCGCTGGCCCATGCAATGAATTTAGGCCGGTCGGCGAGGGGCAGCCCGAGCAGTTCGCAAATCACCGATAACGGCAATTGGCGCGCATAGCGCTCGACCAGATCGGCCGGACTTCCCTTGGCGAACAGCTCGTTGGCGAGTTCGTCACCGATGGCCTGAATGTGAGGCTCCATGCCCATCACGGCGCGGCGGCGAAACGCTTCGTCGACGATATCGCGGAGCCGTTTGTGATCGGGATCGTCCATCGACAGCATATGCCTGGCCAGCGTGCGGACGATGCCCGGCATCCACCAGCGAAAGCCGGCAACGGTGCCGTCCTCCTTTCGAATGGTGAAGGTGTCGGTGTCTTTGAGCACCTGATCGGCCAGCGCCTGCGTCGTCGGCGTCCAGACCCGGCCGACGATCGGAAACCGCACTTCCACGACCGGACCGGCGGCGCGAAGCCTTTCGATCACGGCCGAGGGATTGCGAAAGTAGTCCTGACTGGCGAAGTCCGCTTGCAACGTCATGCGCCATTTCTCCTGAAGTCCGAACATTAGATATGCGAAGCACGTCACAACAATTCCAGATCAGGCGGCACGTCACGCTCGTGGCTTTGGTCGGAAGGGATTGCACGGGGATCGCGGAACCGCGTTCCCGCGGCGCGACGCGTCCGGGTTTTGACCAACTCTTGTCCCCCTTCGAGAGCAGAGGGCGCAGGGAAAGCCGGGTGCACGCTGCACCCGCGGTCTCGCGCGCAAGATGGTGTAGAGAAACGCACACGAGCATACAGGTTCAGCGGAAGCAGTCCGGCCTTCCCTGCGCAATGGTTTTACGGCTTATAACGTACTCTCCCCGGTGACCGGGCTTTCTTGCCACCGTCGCCTGCGGATGTTGCCGCAAACTTGATGCCAGCGTCGGGGCATCAGGACCACCGCCTTCGCCGTCCGCTTCAAGCGCTCTCGTCAGGTGCACCGTCAGCGTCCACCGCATCCCGCTCCGCGTTCGTGACGTTGCGCAACGCCCCTCTGTGTGGAACGGGACGGGCCGGATATAGAACTGATTTGCTGTTTCGGAAAACCAGAATATTTTGTCGAATGGGGCTGGACAGACCTCGTGCGGCGAACGAATTGATTTGCCCGTCAGGCAGACTTGCGGTGACGTCAAAGACGACGAGTTGCGTCCCGGCCGCTCTATTCGACCTTCACATTGGCGGCCTTGATCATCGGCCACCATTTCGCGATTTCGGCCTTCTGCCAGTCGCCGAGTGCCTGCGGCGAGAGCTTGTCCCTGGGCGGCATCTGCAATCCCAAATCCTCGAACTTCTTGCGCACCGCCGGATCGTTCATGGCATCGACCGCCGCGGCATTGAGTTTAGCCACGATATCCTTCGGGGTGTCTTTCGGCACCCAGAGCCCCGACCACAGCGTCATGTGAAATCCGCTCAAGCCCCCTTCGTCGGTGGTCGGAACGTCCGACGCCGACTCGACACGCTTGTCGTCGGTGACGGCATAGGCGCGGATGGTGCGGGCGCGCACCTGGGCGATGGAATTCGAGGTCTGGTCGATGATGATGTCGATCTGCCCCGCGACGAGGTCGGTCAGCGCCGGCGCCGTGCCGCGATACGGCACGTATTGCAGCTTGATGCCCGTGACGTTCTCGAAATAGAGCCCCGCGATGTGGCTTCCCGAACCCGCGCCCGCGGTGCCGGCCGTGGCCGGGCTCGGCTTCGCTTTAAGCCATTCGATCAACTCTTTCAGCGTTTTGGCGGGGACCGCGTTCTTGCTGACGATGATCATGGGATTGCTCGGCAGCAGCACGACCGGCTCGAGATCGGCCACGAGGTCATAGCCGAGCTTGTAGATCGCGCCATTGGCGACGTGGGTGCCGAGATGGCCGATGCTGACGGTGTAACCGTCCGGCGCCGCGCGCACCACGCGGCCGACCCCGAGCGAACCGGCAGCACCGGTCACATTCTCAATTACGAGGTTCTGACCGAGTGTCGTGCGCATATGGTCGGCCAGAATGCGCGCCATCGCATCGGTCGGCCCGCCGGCGGAAAACGGCACCACCAGGGTGATCGGATGCGACGGGTAGTTTTCGGCCAACGCGCTGCCACCGAATGCAAGCAGCGCGGCGAACGCGACCAAAATTGCTTTACGCATCACACTCTCCCCAAACAACACAACCGTCATTGCGAGCCAGCGGTCGCGCGAATGCGCGCCCGATGACAGGCTCCGCGAAGCAATCCAGCGAGCGGCATCGGAAGCATGGATTGCTTCGTCGCAAGTGCTCCTCGCAATGACGATGGTTCTCTTAAAGCTTGGCGTAGTCGATCGGCGCGTGCCGGTCGAGCGTCCGCGTCACCGGCGGCAGCGGGTATTTCAGCCCGGTCGCGCAATTGAACAGCATCACCCGATCGTTTTTCGTGACGCGGCCGTCGGCGAGGCTCTGCTGGTAGGCGGCGTAGGTGGCCGCGCCCTCGGGACACAGCAGCAAACCCTCCTCGCGCGCCACCTCGTTCAACGCAGCAGAAATTTTCTCATCGGGCACCGCGATCGCAAAACCTTTGCTCTCCCGCACCGCGCGCAGAATCAGAAAATCGCCGACAGCCTGCGGCACCCGGATGCCGGATGCGATGGTGTGGGCATCTTCCCAGCGCGGGGCATGTTCGGTGCCGTTCTCGAACGCCCGCACCATCGGCGCGCAGCCCGAGGCCTGCACCGCCACCATCTGCGGCCGCTTGGCGCCGATGAAACCGATCGCCTCGAGTTCGGCGAACGCCTTCCACATGCCGATCAGGCCGGTGCCGCCGCCGGTCGGATAGAAGATCACGTCAGGCACGTCCCAGCCGAGCTGTTCGGCAAGCTCCAGCCCCATCGTCTTCTTGCCCTCGATGCGATAGGGCTCCTTCAGCGTCGAGGTATCGAACCAACCGGCTTTTGTCTTTCCTTCGCCGACGATCTTGCCGCAATCGTCAATCAGGCCGTTGACGCGATAGACGGTCGCGCCCTGCAGCTCGATCTCGCTGACATTCACTTCCGGCGTATCGGCGGGGCAGAAGATCGTGGTCCTGATGCCGCAGCTCGTGGCATAGGCCGCGAGCGCTGCGCCGGCATTGCCGTTGGTCGGCATCGCCATGTGCCTGATGCCGAGCGCCTTGCCCATCGACACCGCCATCACCAGCCCGCGCGCCTTGAACGATCCGGTGGGAAGGCGGCCCTCGTCCTTGACAATGATCTCGCCGCCGCCGATTTTCTTCGCAAGCTTGGGCAGGCGGATCAGCGGCGTCGTCACTTCACCGAGGCTCACGATGTCAGCGACTTTCCGCACCGGCAGCATCTCGCGGTAGCGCCAGAGATCGGCCGGCCGCTCCCTCAGCGCATCCTTGGTCAGAGCCTTCTTCACGCCGGCGAGGTCATAGCGCACCAAAAGCGGCTTGCCTGCCTTGGAGAGGTTATGGATCTGGTCGGCAGGATAGCGATCGCCTTCCATCGCGCATTCGAGATGGGTCACGAACGTCGGACGCTCGATGGTCAGATTGTCATTGTCTTTCACGGATTTTTTCTTTCTTGCTTTGCCGTTGGAGCATCACCGGGCTCGTGCCCCCCGCTCTCATATGTTCAGCACGCGGCCAAAGGCGTCCAGCACCGCTTCCTTCATCATCTCCGACAGGGTCGGATGCGGGAACACGGTGTGCATCAGCTCTTCTTCGGTGGTCTCGAGATTCATGGCCACCACGTAACCCTGGATCAGCTCGGTCACCTCGGCGCCGATCATGTGCGCGCCGAGCAGCTGACCGGTCCTCTTGTCGAAGATCACCTTCACCAATCCCTGGTCCTCGCCGAGCGCGATCGCCTTGCCATTGCCGACGAACGGGA
This sequence comes from Bradyrhizobium erythrophlei, assembly GCF_900129505.1. Taxonomy (NCBI): domain Bacteria; kingdom Pseudomonadati; phylum Pseudomonadota; class Alphaproteobacteria; order Hyphomicrobiales; family Nitrobacteraceae; genus Bradyrhizobium; species Bradyrhizobium erythrophlei. The sequence continues at coordinate 6,980,875 of NZ_LT670818.1, forward strand.
AGCGGCCGACGCGGATCTCGCGGCCGCCTTCCTTCGCTTTTGCCTCGGTGAGACCGACCGACGCAACTTGCGGGTTGCAATAGGTGCAGCCGGGAATGAGGTTCTTGTCCATCGGATGCGGATGCAGGCCCTTGATGGCCTCGACGCAGATGACGCCTTCGTGCTCGGCCTTGTGCGCCAGCATCGGCGGCCCCGCGACGTCGCCGATGGCATAGATGCCGGGCACGCTGGTCTTGCCGTAACCGTCGATTACCACGCAGCCGCGGTCGGTTTTGATGCCGAGTTTTTCAAGGCCCAGATTTTCGATATTGCCGACCACGCCAACCGCCGAAATCACCCGGTCGAACTCGACGGCCTGCGGCTTCTTGCCATCGTCGATGGTGGCGATCACGCTGTCGCTCTTCCTCTCGAGTTTTGTCACCTTGGTGTCTGTCAGGATCTTGATGCCTTGCTTCTCGAACCGCTTGCGGGCGAGGCCCGCGATCTCGGCGTCCTCGACGGGAAGGATCTGCGGCAGCACTTCGACCACCATGACGTCGGCGCCCATCGTGTGGAAGAACGAGGCGAATTCGATGCCGATCGCGCCGGAGCCCACCACCAGCAGCGACTTCGGCATCTTGTCCGGCACCATCGCCTCGAAATAAGTCCAGACCAGCTTCCCGTCGGGCTCCAGCCCCGGCAGTACCCGCGGCCGCGCGCCGGTGGCGAGAATGATATGTTTTGCGGTGTAGGCGCCCTCGCCCAGCGTGCCCTTCGGCGCCTCCGCGTCGGATTTTGTCACCGTGATCTTTCCGGGGGCGTCAATCACGGCCTTGCCCCAGATCACCGTGACCTTGTTCTTCTTCATCAGGAAGCCGACGCCGTCGTTGAGGCGTTTTGACACGCCGCGCGAGCGTTGCACCACCGCCTTGGGATCGTAGGAGACATTGTCGGCGGAAAGCCCATAGTCTTTCGCGTGCTGCATGTAGTGAAAAATTTCCGCCGAGCGCAGCAGCGCCTTGGTCGGGATGCAGCCCCAGTTCAGGCAGATGCCGCCGAGATATGATTGCTCGATGATCGCGGTCTTGAAACCGAGCTGCGCCGCGCGGATCGCGGCGACATAGCCGCCGGGACCGGAACCGATGATGATGACGTCGAAGGAGGTGTCGGCCATGAAGGTTCCCGTCTAGCTCGAAATCGCTGTGCCGCGCGCACGGCGGCTGATGATAAACTTTCTTGTTCCCCATTTCAGCAAGACGATCAAAGCCATGATCGTCATGCCGGTCAGCACGATCGGTCCCCAGATGTTTCGCGACAGTGCTTCATTGGCGAAGAATGCGGCGTGGATCACATCGATGGCGAGGGGATTGAGCGCAATGACGGCTGCGAGCAGCGTCGACATCCAGGGCCATTGCGTTCGGACCTTCAACGTTGCGACCCCACTGGCGCACCCGTTACACCATCATCATGACAGGGTTTTCGATCAGCCGCTTGAACTCGCCGATCAGTTCGGCGCCGAGGGCGCCGTCGACCGCGCGATGGTCGCATGACAGCGTCACGCTCATAATGTGGGCGATTTCGATCTTGCCGGCGCGCACCACCGCGCGCTCCTCGCTGGTGCCGACCGCGAGAATGGTGGCGTGCGGCGGGTTGATCACGGCGGTAAAGTCCTTGATCCCGTACATGCCGAGGTTGGAGACGGCCGTGGTGCCGCCCAGATATTCCTCCGGCTTGAGCTTGCGCGCCCGTGCCCGCGCGGCAAAATCCTTCATCTCGCCCGAGATCGTCGACAATGATTTGGTCTCGGCCTTGCGGATGATCGGGGTAATCAGGCCGCCCGGCATCGCCACGGCAACCCCGATATCGGAATGCTTGTGCTTGAGCATGCCACTTTCAGTCCAGCTCACATTGCAATCGGGAATACGCTGCAGCGCGATCGCCATCGCCTTGATGACGAAATCGTTGACCGAGAGCTTGTAGAGCGGCTTCTTCTCCTTGTCCTTGGGCGCCGAGGCATTGATCTCCTCGCGCGCCTCCAGCAGCTTGCCGATGTCGCAGTCCATCGTCAGATAGAAATGCGGCACGGTCTGCACCGACGCCGTGAGCCGTTGGGCAATGGTGCGCCGCATGCCGTCGTGCGGCACGATCTCGTAAGAGCCCGGCTCAAACAGCGCGAGGATCTGCTTGTCCGACATCGCCGGCGCGATCGCGGGTGCGCCGGCGGGAGCAGCCGCAGGAGCCTTCAGGCCCTTGCCGGATTTGGCGTCCTCGACGTCGCGGGCGACGATCCGGCCATGCGGACCGGAGCCGTTGATGCGCGTAAGCTCAATGCCGGCTTCCTTTGCCAATCGTCGGGCAAGCGGCGACGAGAAGATGCGGGCGTGTCCGTTGGTCTGCGGCGCAGACGCTGCGGCCTGGGGCGCGGGCGCTGCAGCAGGGGTCGCGGCCTTCGGCGCTGGCGCTGCGGCCGGTGCAGGCGTCGTGGCAGGCTTTGGCGCCGGCGCCTCGGCGGCTTTCGGCGGCGCGCTGGCAGCAGCCCCCGCTCCCGCCGCCTTGACGTCCTCGCCGTCGCCAGCGAGCACCGCGATGACGTCGTTGACCGCCACGTCCTGAGTGCCCTCGGGCACCAGGATTTTCGCAATCGTGCCCTCGTCCACCGCCTCGACTTCCATGGTTGCCTTGTCGGTCTCGATCTCCGCGATGACGTCGCCGGACTTGACCTTGTCGCCCTCTTTCTTGAGCCACTTGGCAAGGTTGCCCTTTTCCATCGTCGGCGACAGCGCAGGCATCAGAATGTTGATTGGCATTGTCAGTGACCCTGTTGCGACCGCGGCGTGGTAGAGCCCATGTCGGTCGGCCGCGCGATTTCGGCTTCGAACATGTCGATGATGCGCGTCAGCGCTTCTTCCTCGGTGTACTCGCTTTCGCGCGCATAGGCGCGCGCGGCATGGCGCGCGATATCGACCAGCAGCAGACCCCACATGTCCGGCTCTTCGAAGGCGCGCGTGAAGGCAATGGAAAGTCCGCCATCGAGCACGAACGCGCGCAACACCTCGACGGCATCGTCACGGCCCATCACGTCGGGCGGCAGCGGTTGCTCCTTGGGACCAGCCATGTGTCACCGATAGCAGACGGCTTTGGCGGCTTCGACCACCTCGGCCACCGTGGGCAATGCGAGCTTCTCGAGATTTGCCGCATAGGGCATCGGCACGTCCTTGCCCGACACCCGCAGCACCGGCGCGTCGAGATAATCGAAGGCATGTTCCACAAGGCGGGCGGCGATTTCGGCGCCGACGCCGTTCTGCTGCCAGCCCTCCTCGACGGTGACCGCGCGCCCGGTCTTCTTCACGGAGGCGACGAGGGTGTCGGTGTCCATCGGGCGCAGCGTGCGCAGATCGATCACCTCGGCTTCGATGCCTTCCTTCGCCAGCTCGTCGGCGGCTTTCAGCGCGTAGGACATGCCGTTCGACCAGGAGATGATCGTGACGTGGCCGCCGGAGCGCACGATCCGCGCCTTGCCGATCGGAATCACGTAATCGTCGAGTTTCGGCACCTCGCCGGAATGACCGTAGAGCATCTCGTTTTCGAGGAAGATCACCGGATTGGGATCGCGGATCGCGGCCTTCAACAGGCCCTTGTAGTCGGCGGCCGAGAATGGCGCGATGACCTTCAGCCCGGGGATTTGCGAGTACCAGGCGGAGTAATCCTGGCTGTGCTGGGCGGCGACGCGGGCAGCCGCCCCGTTCGGACCGCGGAACACGATCGAGCAGCCCATCTGGCCGCCGGACATGTACAGCGTCTTGGCCGCGGAGTTGATGATCTGGTCCATCGCCTGCATGGCGAAATTGAAGGTCATGAATTCCACGATCGGTTTCAGGCCAGCCATCGCGGCACCCACGCCGACACCGGCAAAGCCGTGTTCGGTGATCGGCGTATCGATCACCCGCTTGGCGCCGAATTCCTGCAGCAACCCCTGGGTGACCTTGTAGGCGCCCTGATATTCGGCGACCTCCTCGCCCATCACGAAGACGTCGGGATCCCTGCGCATCTCCTCGGCCATGGCGTCACGCAGCGCTTCGCGGATGGTCATCGTGACCATTTCGGTACCCGCAGGCACTTCGGGATCGGGCTCGGCGACGGCCTTCGGCGCAAGCGGCGCGGATTCGTTCCTGGACGCGGGCGCGGATTTGGCTTCCGCCGCGGGCGGCGCTGGTTCGGCGGCCTTCTCCTGCTTCGCCGGCGCGGCTGCCTTGCCGAGATCGGCGGCGCTCTCTCCGTCAGACAGGATGGTCGCGATCGGGGTGTTGACCGCGACGTCGGCGGTGCCTTCCGGGATCAGGATCCTGCCAAGGGTGCCTTCATCGGTGGCCTCGACCTCCATCGTCGCCTTGTCGGTTTCGATCTCGGCGATGACGTCGCCCGATTTGATCGCCTCGCCTTCCTTTTTCAGCCATTTCGAAAGGTTGCCCTTCTCCATGGTCGGCGACAGCGCGGGCATCAGCACTTGAATTGGCATGGTAGCTCCGGAAAATTCACTCTTCAGGCAGGAATGCGCGAGCGACGCTCAGCGATAGACGTCAGTCCACAATTCGGAAGCATCGGGCTCGGGGTCATGCTGCGCGAAATCTGCGGCGGCGTTGACGATCTCCCGCACCTCGGCATCGATGGCCTTCAATTCCTGCTCGCTGACCTTTGCCGCCAGCAGGCGGGTGCGGACCTGCTCGATCGGGTCCTGGTCATGGCGGACCTTGTCGACTTCCTCGCGGGTACGATATTTCGCCGGGTCCGACATCGAATGGCCGCGGTAGCGGTAGGTCTGCATCTCCAGAATGTAGGGTCCCTTGCCGGCGCGGCACCATGCGACCGCCTTGTCGCCGGCGGCCTTCACGGCGCGGACGTCCATGCCATCGACCTGCTCGCCGGGAATGTTGAAGGAGATGCCGCGCTTGGAGAAATCGGTCTGCGCCGAGGAACGCGTCACCGAGGTGCCCATCGCGTAACGGTTGTTCTCGATGATGTAGATCACCGGGAGCTTCCACAGCTCCGCCATATTGAAGCTTTCATAGACCTGGCCCTGATTCGACGCGCCGTCTCCGAAATAGGCCAGGCTGACGAAATCATTGCCGCGATAGCGGTTGGCGAAGGCGAGCCCGGTGCCGAGCGACACCTGCGCGCCGACGATGCCATGGCCGCCGAAAAAATTCTTCTCCTTGCTGAACATGTGCATGGAGCCGCCCTTGCCCTTGGAATAGCCGCCGTGGCGCCCGGTCAGTTCGGCCATCACGCCCCTGGCATCCATTCCGCAGGCCAGCATGTGCCCGTGGTCCCGGTATCCGGTTATGACCTGATCGCCCTGCTTCAGGGCCATCTGCATGCCCACCACGATGGCTTCCTGGCCGATATAGAGATGGCAGAAGCCGCCGATCGCGCCCATGCCGTAGAGCTGCCCGGCCTTTTCCTCGAACCGCCGGATCAGCAGCATGTCGCGCAGCGCGCCCAGTTCCTGTTCCCGGGTGAATTCCAGCGGCTGGTCGGCGCCGTTACCCTTTTCCGGGCCTGTTTCTTTGGTGGCGGTTTTCTTCGGTGCGGCCATGGCTGATCCGGATGAGAGAGCGAATAGCCCTCTCTATCCCAACTCAAACCGCCGTGAAAGGATTGCGTGACGTCGGGAAAGTCTTGCTATGCCGCAGTGCAATGCGACGCGACATTTTCGAAATTGATTTTGTCATGTTTTGAAATTTGCGGACCGACGCGCATCAAAAGCCGTCCTGTCCAAAGGACAAGCCGCCTTCGGCGAGCCTCGACGGCACGTCGCGGTCCGTCCTTCAAGGCGCGCAACCGCGCGCCCCAAGACGACGCCGCTGCCCGCCTCCACGGTTCGGATTCGGTTCAATTCGGAGTGTTGATCCGAACCAGATCGTGCGGATTGGCGTAATCGAGCTGGTAACGCGCGCGCTCGTCCAGCATGTCCGGGTCGACCCGGTCGGACCTCAACAGCGACACGCGCTGCTCGCCCTCGGCGCGCTCCCGCTTCAGCCGCGCCAATTCGGACGTCAAGGCGACGATCTCCTGATCGAGTTCCTGGCGCGCATTGAGCCCATACTTCCCGGTATAGGCATTGACCCCGAAATAACCGATCATCGCCGCCGCTATGGTGTAGAGGGCGAGGCCGGTCAAAAAGGATTTGAGTCGCGAGCGGGAAACCATGGCCGCCAAGATGCGACGGCCCGGTTAACGGAATCCTAAGGGTCGGCCGGCAGTGCCCGGCCCGACCTCTGCCTATTTATGTTGCTTTTCGACGAAGGCGGCAAAGGCGCCGAGATATTGTTGCAACACCGTCTGCAGCGATTCCTTGGTCAGGTTGCCCTTGTCGTCGAAGGCGTCGCCGACGCCGTTCAGATAGATTTCGGGTTGCCCAAGGATCGGGCCGGAAATGCCCGGCAGGATATTCTGCAGCTGCTTGGCGGCACTGACGCCGCCAAGCGGTCCGGGCGAATTGGAGACGATGCCGATCGGCTTGCCGAGGAACGAGCTCTTGCCATAGGGCCGCGATGCAACGTCGATGGCGTTCTTCAGCACGCCCGGGATCGAGCGATTGTATTCGGGCGTGACGAACAACACCCCGTTCGACTTCTGCAGCTTCTCGCGGAACGCCACCCAATCGGCCGGCGGCGCCGCTTCCAGATCCTGATTGAAGAAGGAGATGCCGTTCAGGGTGGTGACGTCGAGTTTCAGGGCAGCCGGCGCCAGCTTGGCCAGGGCGTTGGCGACCTTGAGGCTAAAGGCCTCTTTGCGAATGCTGCCGACGATGACGACGATATTATATGGAGTGGACATCAGATTTCCTTTGGACGCGGGCGCCGGATCGGCTTGGCCGCCACCCTAGCCATGTCGGCAAACGATGCAAGTGCATGAAAGTCCGCTAACCGGCGAATTTTATCCGGCGTCTGGTATATTTGCCGATGCGTCCACCTGCAGGCAGCGTCGAAACTCCGCAACGGCTTGATGGGTCAACCATACGGCCTTGGTCGACAGGCCGCCGAAACGAAAAAGGCCGCCCGATGTCGGCGGCCCGTTCCGCCGAACGATGTCGGTCAACGCTCAGATCACCGGATTCCACGCAATCGGGACCAGCCGGTACTTGGCACCGTCCTTCTCGACATGGCCGATCGAGGGGAAGGTGAAATGGAAGCCCACCACCATCGCCTTCTCGGCCGCCGCCATGTCGTAAAACTTGTGGCGGGTGGCCTGGGCCAGATCGGGATCCGTATCGTAGACGACATGCCAGTCCGGATTGCGCAGGAAAAATTCGGGAATGTTGGTGACATCCGACTGAATCAAAACCTTCGAATTGCCGGAGGCAACGGCGAAGGAGGTATGTCCGGGAGTATGCCCGGGCGTCGCAATCGAGGTGATGCCGGGCGCGACCTCCTTGCCCCATTCATACTGCGTCACCTTGGATTCAATGCCGGCGAAAGTCTTCTTCACGTTGGCGAAGTAGTTCTTCATCATCGTGTTAGATTCGGCCTTGGCGGCGTTCTCGTCGCTCATCCAGAATTTCCATTCGACCGCCGGCACCATGATCTCGGCGTTCGGGAATGCCATCGAGCCGTCGGCGGCACGGATGCCGTTGGTGTGGTCAGGATGCAGATGCGATAACAGCACGATGTCGATGCTCTTGGGATCGGCGCCGGCGGCGGCAAGGTTCTGCAGCGTGCGGCCGACCGCGCCCTTGGTCGGCTCGAGATTGGCGATCCCGTTGCCGGTGTCGATCAGCACCAGCTTGCTGCCGGTATTGATGAGCTGCGGGTTGAACGGCACCGTCACCATGCCCTGCGGCATGTAGGAGGCTTCCGCGGCAGCCAGCGCCTCGTCCTTCTTGACGTTGGTCACGAACGTGTCGGGCAGCGGGAACGAACGCGCCCCGTCATTGATCGAGGTGCATTCGTAGCTGCCGACCTTGTAGCGATAGAAGCCGGGCGCCTGGGCGCCGGCTGGCGGGACCGCGGCACGCGCCGGCGACGCGGCGAATGACGAAGTCAAAGCGGTTGCCGCGCCGGCAGCGGCTGCTCCCGCTAGAAGTTGACGGCGGTTCAGGTCGATCATGAAAGTTTCCCCCTCGGTGTATGCCGCGTTTTGGGCCTGCGAATTCGGCGCGAATGTTCCCCCGCAGCCGGAGGAACGCAAGACCATCTTTGGTTCAATTATCCAACTAGTTTCCGGAACGCCCCGACGACGGCTGTCAGCCCTTGTTCGGGTTGATCAGGTACTTCTCGCCGGTCGCGCGCCTGGCGTAGACGGCAATATGGTTGAGCTGCAGCGTCTCCTGCAGCGACACCACCTGCGTGTAATGGCTGGCGAACGTTGTCTTGAGTTCGTCGACCACTCGCTGGCGCAGTCTTGCTCCCTCGGCCGCCCCGATCTTCATCAGGAACGGAGTCAATAGCCAGCCTCCGATACCCCAGGCCATCCCAAACGCGCGGTTCAGCTCGGTCGGCCGCAAATCGAGGCCGCCATAGATATAGACCTGCTTGTGCACGCTCGATCCGTATCGGCTGTAGACCTTTGCGGTCTTGTTGATTGCCGCCTCCATGCAGGTGAGAATCTGCCCCACCAGCTTGCCGCCACCGATGGGGTCGAACGCCAGCGTCGCGCCGGTTTCCACCAGCGCATTGGTCAGGTCGTCCATAAACGTTGCTGCGGTGGAATCGACGACATATTTCGCGCCGATCTTGCGGAGGATATCGGCCTGCTCCTTGCTGCGCACGATGTTGACCAGGCCGATGCCGTCCTTGAGACAGATCTTGTTGAGCATCTGCCCGAGATTGGAGGCGGCCGCCGTGTGCACCAGCGCCTTGTGGCCCTCGCGCCGCATGGTCTCGGTCATGCCGAGCGCTGTCAGCGGATTGACGAAACAGGAAGCGCCCTCGGCTGGGGTGGTGCCGGCGGGCAGCGGCAGGCATTCGGCAACCTTCAGGCAGCGATATTGCGCATACATCGCGCCGCCGATCATGGCGACGGTTTTGCCCATCAGCGCTTTCGCCGCATCCGACGATCCGGCCCTGATCACCACGCCGGCGCCCTCGTTGCCGACCGGCATGGATTCGTCGAGCCGCGCTGCCATGGCTTTCATGCCGGCTTCCGGGACTTTTGCGGTGATGACCGGCAGGTCCCCGGTGCCGGACGCCCTGGCGGTCGTCATATCGGCAGCGCCGACCAAAAGACCGAGATCCGACGGATTGATCGGCGAAGCCTCGACGCGCACCACGACTTCATCCGGACCAGGCTCGGGCGTCGGCACATCGACCAGCGATATCTCGAGTTCGCCGCTCTTTTTTATCAGCGAACGAAGTTGCAGCCCGGTCTTGGTGTCGGCGCTCATCTTGAACCTCCCTGTTTTCGGCCTGGCCGAATTTGGCCGGCAGTGTTCTCACGTTGGCAGGGAAACGCAAGCCTCAGCGGCTTACACAATTTCGTTTGTTTTTGCTCTGCTGTGCTTTGCGAAATTGGGCGCTCCGGGGTTATGTTACGCGCGGCGCTGAAGGAAATTGCAAATGAGCCAAAGCGAGATCGACGCGGTCCGCGTGCTCCTGGGCTCAAAGCCGCGCCCGGTCGGCTGGCATCAACGTCGTCAGCGCATCGAGGAAGTCGGGGCGGTGTGGCCGGCCGCCAGCGACGTAAAATTCGAAGAAGTGGATATTGCGGGACTGCGGGGCGAGTGGTCGATGGCTCCCGGCAGCGACGCATCGCGCGTCCTGCTGTTTTTTCACGGTGGCGGTTATTGCTCCGGCTCCATCCTCAGCCATCGCAGGCTGGTCACCGAGGCCGGCCGGGCCGCTACGACAAGAACGCTCGCGATCGAATATCGGCTCGCGCCTGAACATCCCTTTCCTGCCGCGCTGGATGACACCTTGGCGGCATGGAATTTTCTGCGCCGATGCGGCATCGCGGCCGAACATATTGTGGTCGGCGGAGATAGTGCCGGCGGAGGCCTGACCATCGCTCTGATCAACCGCCTGCGAGCAACAGGAGAACACACCCCCGGCTGTGCGTGGCTTCTTTCGCCATGGACCGACCTGACACTGTCCGGTTCGACGCTTGCCACCAAGGATGCCGTCGACCCCATCATTCATAAGGCGTATCTGGCCGAACTGATCGAGGCTTATCTTCCCGCCGATGTCGACCGCAAAGACCCGCGCGTTTCTCCGCTCTATGCCGATCTGAAGGGTTTTCCGCCGACGCTGATCCAGGTCGGCGCGTGCGAAACTTTGCTTGAGGATTCCACCCGTTTTGCAGCGGCAGCAGGAAGCGCCAACGTTGCCGTCACGCTCGAGATATGGCCGGATATGATCCACGCCTGGCCGATGTGGAACGCCCATCTGGAGCCGGGACGACGAGCGCTTGCAGACGCCGGCGAATTTGTTCGCCGCCACCTGTTCAAGTTTTGACGGCGGTGCAATCTTATCGCAGCGCCTTCAGTGCCGCCTTCCCCGCATATTTCGCCTGCGTGCCCAGTTCATGCTCGATCCGCAGCAACTGGTTATACTTGGCGGTGCGGTCGGAGCGCGCCAGCGAGCCGGTTTTGATCTGGCCGCAATTGGTGGCGACCGCGAGGTCGGCGATGGTGGAATCCTCGGTTTCGCCGGAACGGTGCGACATCACGGCGGTGTAGCCGGCCTTGTAAGCCATCTCGACCGCGCTCAGCGTTTCCGTCAGCGTGCCGATCTGGTTGACCTTGACCAGGATCGAATTGGCGCGGCCGTGCTTGATGCCGTCGGCAAGCCGGGTGACGTTGGTGACGAACAAATCGTCGCCGACCAGCTGGCATTTGTTGCCGATCAGGTCGGTCAACTCCTTCCAGCCGTCCATGTCGTCTTCGGACATGCCGTCCTCGATCGAGACGATCGGATAGCGCGCAGCCAGATCGGCGAGATATCTGGCCTGCTCGGAACGCGAGCGGGTCTTGTTCTCGCCACCATAGACGTAGTTGCCGTCCTTGAAGAATTCGGTCGCCGCGCAGTCCAGCGCCAGCATGACGTCGGAGCCGGCCTTGTAGCCGGCCTTGCCGATCGCGCCCATGACGAATTCGAGGGCTGCGTCCGCCGACGGCAGGTTCGGCGCGAAGCCACCCTCGTCGCCGACATTGGTATTGTGACCGGCCTTCTTTAATTCCGCCCGCAGCGTGTGGAAGATTTCCGATCCGCAGCGCAGCGCTTCGGCAAAGCTCGCGGCGCCGACCGGCATGATCATGAATTCCTGGAAGTCGATCGGGTTGTCGGCATGCACACCGCCATTGATGATGTTCATCATCGGCACCGGCAGCGTCCGCGCCGAGGTGCCGCCGACATAGCGATACAGCGGCAAGTCCGAGGACTCGGCGGCGGCCTTGGCGACCGCGAGCGAGACGCCCAGGATAGCGTTGGCGCCGAGCCGGCTCTTGTTGGGCGTGCCGTCGAGCCCGATCATGGTGTCGTCGATCTGGACCTGCTGCTCGGCGTCCATGCCGCCGACCGCGTCGTAGATATCGCCGTTCACCGCGTCGACCGCCTTCTGCACGCCCTTGCCGAGATAGCGCGCCTTGTCGCCGTCGCGCAGTTCGACCGCCTCATGCGCGCCGGTGGAGGCACCCGACGGCACAGCCGCGCGGCCCATCGAGCCGTCTTCCAGCACCACATCGACCTCGACGGTGGGGTTGCCGCGGCTATCGAGAATTTCACGGCCGATGATGTCGATGATGGCGGTCATGGGTCACCTCTTTGGGAGCGTCGGGATCGGGTGGTCGCCGCTGCTTCTACAGCAAGGATTCAGGGCGGAAAAGGCCGCCTCCCGCGTGACGTCGACGTGACGATTGTCTATTACGCAGGCAACGGAGACCGCATCATGTCGAAAAAGCCTGGCAAAGCCTCGAAATCGGAACCCCTGCAGCTCGGCCGTGCCGTGGAATGGCCCAAAACCCCGGGCGAGGCCAAACTCGACCGGGTGTCCAATCCGCAAAAGGATACGGATTACGTGGTCCGCTTCACCGCGCCGGAATTCACCTCGCTCTGCCCGGTCACCGGCCAGCCGGATTTTGCGCATCTGGTGATCGATTACGTGCCTGGCCCGTGGCTGTTGGAATCGAAGTCCCTGAAACTCTATGTCGCGAGCTTCCGCAATCATGGTGCGTTCCATGAGGACTGCACGGTCATGATCGGCAAGCGGATCGCATCGGAGATCAAACCGAAATTCCTGCGCATCGGCGGCTACTGGTATCCGCGCGGCGGCATTCCGATCGACGTGTTCTGGCAGACCGGCCGGTTGCCCAAGGGCATGTGGATGCCCGACCAGGGTGTCGCGCCCTATCGCGGGCGGGGCTGATCAGTACGCGCTGAGAAGATCGACCTTGGCATTGGCGAGGATCAGCCGCCGCGCCAACAGCGCCGACAGATTGCGCATGATCTTCATCGCGATCTGCGGATGAAGCTGACGGTAGTCGGCAAATGCATCAAGCGGAAGCTCCAGGCATTTGATCGGGGTATCGGCCCAGACATCGGCGCTGCGCCGTTGCTCAATGATGGCCATCTCGCCGAACTCCATTCCGGGTCCGAGCGAAGCCAGCCGCACGCCGCTGGGTAATTTGACGCCGCTCTGCAGAAAGAACAGGGAATTGGCGGGCTCCCCGGCGCTGACGATGCGCTGGCCGACTTCATACCAGCGCTCGGTCGACAGTTCGGCCAGAGCAGCTATTTCGTCCGCGCCCAATCCAGCGAGCAGGGCCTGCTCACCGAGATGGGAGGTTTCCTTTACGGCGGTGAAGCCGCCATACCGATAGATAATCTGATCCTCTGCCCATTCGATAGCTTCATCGAGCAGCGCGAAGCGCCGCAACCTTTGCGGCTCGGCCGTCCGCGCGAAAACCGCGGTCCAAACCGACGAAAGTGCCTCGACCCCCGTCAGTATCGCAGTGACGCCGGTGTTGCCGAGGGTAGCGAGTTTTTCGCCGAGCAACTGTGCCCCCGCCGCCGTGATGTCGGGAACGCGCCGGAAATCCAGAATCAGAAGCGGCGCGTTCGGCGGCGCGCTGGCGAGCCGCCGCGTGACGTAGTCTATCGCCGCAAAATTGAGCGCACCCACGAGTTCGATCACGCGAATGTCGCTGTGACGATCGTCGAGGATCTGTTGCTCGTGGGGCTGGCGGCTGCGGCGCGAGGAAATGCCGAAGATATCGTAATCGGCGATGATGCAGGTGCGCACATCGGCGCTCCGGTTGAGCATATGCAGATCGAACCGCGCAGACAGCGCCTCACATACCCTAAGCCCCGCGCGCTGTTACCATGGCTGTCGAGGAGCGGCGAGAAAGTGCCCAGTCCGAGTTGCGAAGGCAGCGCCGCGACGATGCCGCCGCCGACGCCGCTCTTGGCGGGCATGCCGACGCGATAGATCCATTCGCCGGCGTAATCATACATGCCCGAACTCGTCATCACCGAAAGCGTGCGGGCAACGATGTGCGGCGTGATCACCTGAACTCCGGTGACCGGATTGATGCCGCGGTTAGCCAATGTCGCCGCCATGACCGCGAGATCGCGCGCGGTGACCAGCACGGCGCATTGCCGAAAATACGTATCGAGCACGGCGTTAACGTCGCCTTGCAGTACCGAGTAATTGCGCAGCAGCCAGGCGATCGCTCGATTGCGGTTGCCGGTGGCGACCTCCGAGGCGTGCACGGCATCATCGACGCCGAGTTCGCGGCCAGCAAACTGACTGAGCTTCTCCCGGATGCGTTCGAATGCGTCAGCGCCATCGACCTGATGGATCAATCCAGAGCACGCGATCGCGCCGGCATTGACCATGGGATTGAACGGCCGGTTGTCGTTGGTGAGCCGGATCGAGTTGAAAGCCTCGCCGCTGGGCTCAACGCCGATCGCGGCGGCGACGCGCTCCTCCCCGACCGTCTCGAGCGCAAGGGCAAACACGAAGGCCTTGGAGACCGATTGAATGGTGAAAGACACGGCGCTGTCGCCGGCTTCATAGACGTGGCCATCGATGGTGACGAGCGCGATCCCGAATTGGGCCGGATTGGCTCTCTGCAGCTCAGGGATGTAGTCGGCAACCGCACCGGTATCATCTGTTTTGAACTCCTCGTAGCAGCGGGTCAGAAATCGCTGCAGCGGGGGTTGTGTGGCGTATCCGGCATTTCTCGCCTTGACGGCGCTGCTGACCTGAAGCGTTACTTGGGCGTCCACGAGTTCATCCTTATTTCGTAAAAAATGAAGCAATCCCCGTGCCATGGATGCCACTCGACTGTGCGCATCAGGCCCATCCCAACGAGACCGTGTGCGTCATCCTGACGCTGCTCGGCAGGTCCTTACCCGGCACCTGAATTGCTTATGGTGAGGAGGCGATTGGCTTGGCCGGAAATTCGACTGCGCATGGCCGAATCCACCGCTGCATCGGTGCGGGGTGTTCGAATGGCGATCAGGAAATTAAGAGAAGCGTCGCCCTTGTGGGTGTGGCTCGCGATCGTGCTGCTGGTTTGCGGCGCCATCGCCTATGTGGCGGCCGTCTCGATCATGGAATATCTCATGGCAGCCGGGACCTGACCGGTTTGGCCTGCGGGTTCGCTGGCAAGCATTTGACGCGATGTGCCGCGGCAAAATTGCCCGCCGGATTTGCCAATCCCGGATCAGCCCACTCAGCGCTTGCACAACCCGCTTTTGAGCTCCCAGCGATCGCCTGTGCGGGCGACGGCGACGATGTCGAAATACAGGCGCTCCTCCGGATCGGCCTTCGATATGAAGGTGACTTCGCAGAGAAATCCGCTGATGGTCGTGCTGCATCAGACCAGATTTGCGATGAACGGCAGCAATGGCGGGGTGTTGCAGGACAACTTTGCTCTCGGCGTTGCGGCGCCCGACGCTTCTATCGCCGACCAGGTGTCCAATAGCCAGAATGGCGTCTGCACCATCTCGCAATGGCGCAGCGGCCACTGCGCATCGCCCGCAAAAGCCTTCGACATCCCGTTCGCCGAACTCGGGGAATTCGTCTACCACTGCCATATCCTCGAACACGAGGACGGGGGCATGATGGCGCGGGTAAAGGTCGTGCCCGCATCCAACTAGGCGAACGCGTGTTTTTGGCGCGGGGCATCCCCCACGCCAATCTTGCCCGCGCCGTTTGGCCGGCTCGTCGTCGGGACGCGGCTTAAGGCTGAACGTCCGGACGCGCGGCCGCGTCGGCCGGCCTCTGCTGCCGCAGCAGTTGGGTGCAGGCGATGCCGAGCGCGACCATCACGGCTGCGGCTGTCAGCAAGGTCGTTACCTTGCCGGCATGTTGAATGCCGAAGCCGTAGGCGATCGGGCCGACGGTCTGGCCCATGAAGAAGAAGAACGAATGCAGCGACAGCGCGGTGGCGCGGGCCTCCACCGAGAGCTCGCTGGCAAACACCTGCATGCAGCCGTGGATCATGTAGAAGCCCCAGCCCATGAAGAGCAGGCTGAGCGCCTGGATTTTCCAGCCGGGGCCGAACGCGATGACGGCAAGTTGCGAGGCGACCAACGAAGCGCCCGCGATCATCATGCCGTTGACGCCAAGCCACGGCAGAAAGCGCGAAACCGTCAGCGTGTAGAACAGCCCGCCGACAGCGAAGCCGGCAATGACGATTCCGGCGATCGAAAGGCTGGTTTCGCCGAGTTCGAACAGGAACGCCGCGAGGTACGGAAACAACCCCAGTACGCAGCACCCCTCGATGAAGACAGCGGCATAACAGACCGCGTTCGGATTGCTGAAGATGGTGCGGTAGCCGTGCCGGAGCGCTTTCAGATTGGTTCGAGGCGGATGCACCAGCGCCGCGCCGCGAAAGCCAAGGGCAACCGCTACCGAGGCCAGAACGACGAGGCCGCCGAGCACCGACAACACCCCGCGCCAGCCGAGGAAGTCGCCGATCAGGCCGGAGGCCGAGGCGCCCAACAGGTTTCCCGTCATCGAGCCCGCGAGCGTCCGCCCGATCGCCACTTGCCGCTTTTCCGGCCCAACCAGATCGCTGGTCAGGCTTAGCGCGATCGGAAACACGCCGCCGGCACCGATGCCAGCCAGAATGCGTGTCGCGAACAACAGCGGGAACGACGTCGACATCGCGCCCAGGATGTTGGCAAGGCCGAGCAGAACCAGGCAGCCGATCATCAGGCGCACCTTGCCGAACAGGTCGGCAGCGGCTCCGAGCACCGGCTGCACGATCGCAAAGGTGAAGGCGAAGACGGAAGCGAAACTGGCCGCCGTCGCGATCTTGATCGTCAAATCCTCGGCAACGTGCGGCAGCACCGGATCGAGCGCCCGGGCCGACAGGCTTGCGGCAAAGGTCGCCAGCGCGATGATGTTCAGGGCCGGCGGCAGGCGCTGCTCATGCGGCCGCAATCCCTTCCGCGGCATCAACGCGCTGCGTTCTTGTCGGGATGCTTCTGCAGGTTCTTGGCGATCGCGTCGAATGCCATCAGCGTCCGCAGCAGGGGTTCGAACTCGCGCAGCGGCACCATGTTGGGTCCGTCCGACGGCGCATGGTCGGGATCAGGATGGGTTTCGATGAACACGCCGGCGACGCCGACGGCGACCGCGGCGCGCGCCAGCACGGGGACGAATTCGCGTTCGCCGCCCGAGGACGTGCCCTTGCCGCCGGGCTGCTGCACCGAATGGGTGGCGTCGAAGATCACCGGCGCGCCGGTTGTGCGCGCCAGGATCGGCAGCGCGCGCATGTCCGAAACCAGGGTGTTGTAGCCGAACGAAACGCCGCGTTCGGTGACCAGCACATTGGGATTGCCGGCGCCGGTGATCTTGGCGACGACATTGGCCATGTCCCAGGGCGCCAGGAACTGGCCCTTCTTGACGTTGACGGCCTTGCCGGTCGCCGCCGCCGCCAGCAGCAGATCGGTCTGCCGGCACAGGAACGCAGGGATCTGCAGGACGTCGACGGCCTGCGCCACTTCGGCGCACTGCGCGGCCTCGTGAACGTCGGTCAGCACCGGCAGGCCGAGCGAGGACCGAATCTCGGCGAAAATCGGCAGCGCCTGTTTCAATCCGATGCCGCGCGCAGCCGCTGAACTGGTGCGGTTGGCCTTGTCGAAGGAGGTCTTGTAGACGAGCCCTAATCCGAGGCGGCTCGCGATCTCCTTCAGCGCCGAGGCCACCTCGAGCGCGTGCGCACGGCTCTCGAGCTGGCACGGACCCGCGATGATCGAAATCGGCAAGCCGTTGCCGAATTTGACCGACCCAACGGCAACGACCGGCGCGGCAGCAATGTTGGCGTTCAAGGGCCCTGTCCTGTTTAAGGCGCGACCATGCCGGGCAGCGGCGGGCCGATCAACCCCGATTTGATGTCTCGAATATCAGGGTTGCGCCCCGGCCGATGCCCGGCGATGCCACGAAATGCCGGTTACTTCACCGTCGAGAAGGCGGTCGGTACCAGCATTTGATTGACGATGTTGCCGACGATCTGGCCGTCTTCCTCGGTCTTGGCGCGCGCCGTGAGCCATTCCGGATCGGTCGCAAAGGCGTTCCACTTCTTCTCGCGCTCGGCGAGCGATTCCCACGCCAGAAAATAGGTCAGTTCCTGATTGGATTCGCCGACCAGCGTGGTGAAGAACCCGGCCGGCCGGATGCCGTGCTTCTCCCACAGCTTCAGCGTCGTCTGCTCGAAGCGTTTCAACAGCGCCGGCAGCCGGCCCGGCACACAGCGGTAGACGCGCATTTCGTAGATCATCGGCTTTGCTCCCTGTTCTATTTTTCTTGCGGTATCGGGAGCGATTTGTCGCAATAATCCGCGCGCTCGTCAAAGGCCGACGATGCAGGGCGTCTATACCAGCCGCGACTGCACCATCGCGGCCTGAATGAACGACGCGAACAAGGGATGCGGTTCGAACGGGCGCGATTTCAGCTCGGGGTGGAATTGCACCCCGATGAACCAGGGATGGTCCTCGTACTCGACGATTTCCGGCAATACGCCGTCGGGCGAGAGCCCTGAGAACTTCAGCCCGTGCTGTTCCAGCCGGTCCTTGTAGGCGGTGTTGACCTCGTAGCGGTGGCGGTGGCGCTCCGATATCTCGGTGGCGCCGCCGTAAACCTCCGACACCCGGCTGCCGCGCTTGAGCGCCGCGGGATAGGCGCCAAGCCGCATGGTACCGCCGAGATCGCCCGATTTCGTCCGCTTCTCCAGCTCATTGCCGCGCAGCCATTCCGTCATCAGGCCGACCAGGGGTTCCGGCGTCGGGCCGAACTCGGTGGAATTGGCCTGTTCGATGCCGACCAGATTGCGCGCGGCCTCGATCACGGCCATCTGCATACCGAAGCAGATGCCGAAATAGGGCACGTCGCGCTCCCTGGCGAACTGCGCCGCGCGGATCTTGCCCTCGGCGCCGCGCTGGCCGAATCCACCGGGCACCAGGATCCCGTTGACGTGCTCAAGGAACGGCGCGGGGTCTTCGTTCTCGAACACCTCGCTCTCGATCCAGTCGAGATTGACCCTGACCTTGTTGGCGATGCCGCCGTGCGACAACGCCTCGATCAGCGACTTATAGGCATCCTTCATGCCGGTATATTTGCCGACGATCGCGATGGTGACGTCGCCTTCGGGATTGCGAATCCGCTCGTTGATCTCGCTCCAGCGTAGCAGCGCCGGCGGGATTTTGGGCGCGATGCCGAATGCCGCCAGCACCTCGTCGTCCAGTCCGGCGGCGTGATAGGCCTCCGGCACCGCATAGATGTTGTCGACGTCACGGGCCTCGATGACGGCGCTTTCCCGCACATTGCAGAACAGGCCGAGCTTACGCCGCTCTTCCTTGGGAATCGGCCGGTCGGTGCGGCACAACAGGATATCCGGTTGGATGCCGATCGAGCGCAGCTCCTTGACCGAGTGCTGGGTCGGCTTTGTCTTGAGTTCGCCGGCGCTCGGGATGAACGGCAACAGCGTCAGATGGATGTAGATGGCGTGTTCGCGCGGCAGGTCGTTCTTGATCTGGCGGATCGCCTCGAAGAACGGCAGGCCCTCGATGTCGCCGACGGTGCCGCCGATCTCGCACAGCACGAAGTCGAACTCATCGTTGCTGTCGAGGATGAAATCCTTGATGGCGTTGGTGACGTGCGGAATCACCTGGATGGTGGCACCGAGATAATCGCCGCGGCGCTCCTTGGTCAGGATGTCCTGATAGATCCGCCCCGTCGTGATGTTGTCGGCCTTGCTGGCGGGGCGCCCGGTGAAGCGCTCGTAATGGCCGAGATCGAGGTCGGTCTCGGCGCCGTCGTCGGTCACGAACACTTCGCCGTGCTGGTACGGCGACATCGTTCCGGGATCGAGGTTGAGATAGGGGTCGAGCTTGCGAAGCCGGACCTTGTAGCCACGGGCCTGCAGCAGCGCCCCGAGTGCCGCCGAAGCCAGACCCTTGCCGAGCGAAGAAACCACGCCGCCGGTGATGAAGATGTACCGCGCCATGGGACTTAACCTTTAAGGCTACCGGCTCGATTCGCCAAAGCGAATCGCCAGACGGCAGCGAACATTTTGTTGAGCTGTGGGTGACTGAGAATTTAAAGCGTTATCAGCAACTTGATGGGGATTTCTGATGCAGGACGCCAGATGCCGTCCTGCATGGCCCCCCTGCTTTATTGCGAACGCGGCGCCTGCGGCCCCGCCGGAGGCGGCTGATTCTGCTGCTGCTCGTCGGCTTTCTTCAGCGAATCCAGGATGCCACCCGAGGTCGGCGGGGCGACCGGGGCTGCTCCGCCCGCCGGCTGCGACTGCGAGGCCGGCGTCGCGCCAATAATCGAACTCGGCTTGCGGTCGTAGCTCGCATACCACGATAGGAAAAGGCTGGTGAGGAAGAAGCCGAACGCCAACACCGCCGTGGTGCGGGTCAGCAAATTCGCTGTCCCCCGGCTCGACATGAAGCCGGCGCCGCCGCCGACGCCTAGGCCGCCGCCCTCGGATTTCTGCAACAGCACCGTCGCGATCAGGGTCGCAACGATCATCAGGTGAATTACGATAGCAACAGTCTGCATCTCGACCTTCCGTCACAAACCGAGAGCGCCGGGGTCCGGCAATTCAGGCGGTTTGCGGGGTTTGAAGTGGCGCGGTGTTACACGATCGGGAGGGGCATTGTCACCCCCAAGGGACTACAAGGGGACGATCATCCCGGGAGTATCATCCCCCCCGCACCGCCTGGCCGTTAGTTAAGGGCAACCGCGCGCAATCGCAAGGAAATCGGCCGCTTTCAGGCTGGCGCCGCCCACCAGCGCGCCATTGACGTTGGCCACTGCCATCAACTCCGCGGCGTTGGAGGGTTTTACCGAGCCGCCATAAAGGATCCGGATCCTGGCCCCCTCCCCCTTAAATCGAGCAATCAGGAGTTCCCGGATAAATCCATGAATTTGCTCGACATCCCACGCGGTGGGGGTCAGCCCGGTACCGATCGCCCAGACCGGCTCATAGGCCACCACCAGATTGTCCGATCGCGCCCCATCCGGCAGCGAGATGTTGAGCTGGCCGCGGCAGATATCGAGCGTTTGGCCCTGATCTCGCTGATGCTGGGTTTCTCCGATGCAGACGATCGCCGTGAGGCCGGCGCGCCAGACCGCTTCCGCCTTTTGCCGGACCTCAACGTCGGTCTCGCCGTGATTGGCGCGCCGCTCGGAGTGGCCGACGATGATGGCGCTGGCGCCGGCGTCCGCCAGCATCTCGGCCGAAAGATCGCCGGTATGGGCGCCCGACGGCTTGGCGTGGCAATCCTGCGCACCGACCCTCAGCGACTTGGAACCACGGGCCCTTTCCGCGAAACTCGCAATCAGGGTTGCCGGCGGGCAGACCAGCAGGTCGGCTTTATCAGCGACATCTGAGGCCCCCGCCAGCATGGCCTCGAATTCGGCCAGGGAGGATTTGAGGCCGTTCATTTTCCAGTTGCCGGCGATCAGCGGCCGGATGGCATCGGTCATGTCGGAATTCCCTAAGGGAGTATGTGGGTCACGATTGCGCTAGCAGAGCCCGGCGGCAAGTTCCAGATACGCACCTGCGGGGCCTTGAGCCGTTAACCGCTTCAATTGGCCTCCCCACGATGGTTGCGACGCCGCCGTTGCCACTTTATGATGCTTTCTCAACCCGGTGATGCCCTTTTGCGGAATTCGATCCCGAATTTCCCTTCGGCGCGACCCGGTTCCCTCCTGCAAACAAGTTGGACCCATGCTTCGAGGAATGCGGAAAGCCTCATCAAACTGGCTCGGCAAGACGATTATGGCCGTGGTGATGGGCGTATTGATTGTCAGCTTCGGCATCTGGGGCATCGCCGACATATTCAGGGGCTTCGGTCAATCGACGCTGGCCACGATCGGCCACACCGAGATCTCGATCAACGAGTTCCGCCAGCTCTACACCGAAAAGCTGCAGCAGATCGGCCGCCAGTTCGGACGGCCGCTGACGACGGACCAGGCCCGGGCCTTCGGCATCGACCGCCAGGTTTTGCAGCAAACCATCGCGGAAGCCGCCCTTGACGAGGAGGCGCGCCGGCTCGGGCTCGGACAATCCGACGCCGAGACCATGCGCGTGATTTTGAACGATCCCAATTTCAAAGGCGTCAACGGCAATTTCGATCCGCAGCGCTTCCAGGCCGTGATCCGGCAGTTCGGCTTCACCGAGCAGCGCTATCTCGCCGACCAGCGCAAGGTATCGCTGCGGCGTCAGATCGCCGGCACGATTTCCGCCGGACTCGAACCGTCGAAAGCGATGATCGAGGCGCTCAGCCGCTTCCAGAACGAGCAACGCGGAATCGAATACGTCAAACTCGACGCCGCGCAGGCCGGAACCATCGATCCGCCGTCGCCGGAGGCGCTGGCCGCCTATTTCGACGACCACAAGGCCCAATTCCGCGCGCCTGAATATCGCAAGATCGTTTTTGTCGCGATCACGCCGGAGGAAATCGGCAAATGGAGCGAGGTCTCGGACGACGACGCCAAAAAGCTGTTTGAGCAACGCCGCGATCGCCTGGGAACGCCGGACAAGCGCGAAGTCTCGCAAATGGTTTTTCCGAACGTGGAGGAAGCCGCCACGGCGCGCAGTCGTATCGCGTCGGGCTTGTCGTTCGACGATCTCGCCAAGGAGCGCGGGCTTGCCGCTGCCGACGTCGATCTCGGCATGGTCGCGAAGTCCGAAATTATCGATCCGGCGGTGGCGGTCGCGGCCTTCTCGCTCAATTCCGGCGACGTGAGCCAGCCGGTGCAAGGCAGGTTCGGCGTCGCTTTGGTCAAGATCGGCAAGATCGAACCCGGCGCGCAACCGACCTATGAAAGCGTGGCCGCCGGCCTGAAGAAGGAGATCGCCACCGAGCGCGCGCGCACCAAGGTGGCCGAACTGCGCGACAAGATGGAGGACGAACGCGGCGGCGGCGCCAGTGTCACCGAAGCCGCGCAGAAACTGGGCCTTGCCGCCGTCACCATCGACGCCGTCGATCGCTCCGGCCGCCTTCCCGACGGCCAGCCGGCTGCCAACATTCCCGTTGGTCTCGATGTCGTCTCCCAGGCGTTCAACAGCGACGTGGGCGTCGACAACGATCCGATTCCGTTCAAGGGCGGCAACGTCTGGTACGACGTTCTCGGCATCACGCCTTCGCGCGAGCGCAACCTCGACGAGGTCAAGGACCAGGTCGAAGCGCGCTGGCATGACGACCAGATCATGAGCAAACTCAAGACCAAGGCGACCGAAATGGTCCAGAAGCTCGATCAGGGCGGCAAGCTTGCCGACGAGGCCGCAACCGCGGGGGTCAAGGTCGAAACCGCCAGCGGATTCAAGCGCGATGCCTCGCTGCCCGGCGTACCCGCCGGGGTGATCGCGGCGGCGTTTCGCACCGCCAAGGATGGCGTCGGACAAACCGCCGGCGCCGCCAACAACGAGTGGATCGTGTTCCGCGTGACCGACGTAACCGTGCCGCCGGTCGACTTTGCCTCGGACGACATCAAGAAACTGAAGGAGAGCGTTCAGCGCAGCCTGACCGATGAACAGATCGCGCAATACGTCACCAAGCTCGAATCCGATATCGGCACGACGATCAATCAAGCCGCCTTCGCGCAGGTCACGGGCGCAAATAACTGAGCATGATCCGGAAAAATGGGCACCGGGTTTCCGAAAAGAGCATGCTCAAATAAATAAGCATTTCGAAAGTTCGCGATGGACGACCTCAAATCTATCATCGGAAAAGTCGCCACCGGCGCGACCTTGTCGCGCGATGAGGCGGCATCCGCTTTCGACAGCATGATGTCGGGCGAGGCCACCCCTTCGCAGATGGGCGGGCTGTTGATGGCGCTGCGCGTCCGCGGCGAAACCGTCGACGAAATCACCGGCGCGGTGTCGGCGATGCGCTCCAAGATGCTGCGGGTCACCGCGCCCGCCGACGCCATCGACGTGGTCGGCACCGGCGGCGACGGCTCCGGCTCGGTCAATGTTTCGACCTGCGCCTCCTTCATCGTCGCGGGCGCCGGCGTTCCCGTCGCCAAGCACGGCAATCGCGCCTTGTCGTCGCGCTCGGGCGCGGCGGATGTGCTGTCGTCGCTCGGCGTCAAGATCGACCTCAGGCCAGAGCAGGTCGGCCGCTGCGTTCAGGAGGCCGGCATCGGCTTCATGTTCGCGCCCTCGCATCATCCGGCGATGAAGAACGTCGGCCCGACCAGGGTGGAACTGGCGACGCGCACGATCTTCAACCTGCTGGGGCCGCTATCCAACCCGGCCGGCGTGACCCGGCAAATGGTCGGGGTATTTTCAAGGCAGTGGGTGCAGCCGCTGGCGCAGGTGCTGAAGAATCTTGGCGCCAAATCGGTCTGGGTGGTGCACGGCTCCGACGGCCTCGATGAAATCACCCTCACCGGCCCGACCTTCGTCGCGGCCCTCGAGAACGGCAATATCCGCACTTTCGAGGTGACGCCGGAGGAAGCCGGGCTTAGCCGCGTCGGCGGCGAGGCGCTGAAGGGCGGCGACGCCGGCGCCAATGCCGTCGCGTTGCAAAGCGTGCTCGACGGGATGCCGAGCCCTTTTCGTGATGTCGCATTGTTGAACGCTGCGGCGGCCTTGATCGTGGCCGGGCGCGTCACAAATCTCAGGGAAGGCGTGGCGCTCGGTATCAAGTCGCTCGACTCGGGCGCAGCGCTGGAAAAGTTGAAACGTCTGATAGCGGTCTCCAACGACTGACCGCAGGGATCGCGATGTCCGACATCCTGACCAAGATCGAAGCTTACAAGCGCGAGGAGATCGCGGCCGCCAAGCGCACCCATCCGCTTGCGAGCGTCGAAGCGCTGGCGAAGGCCGCGCCACCGCCGCGTGGCTTTGTGAGCGCTATCCGCAAAAAGCTTGGTGACGGCGAATACGCACTGATCGCCGAAGTGAAGAAGGCGTCGCCCTCCAAGGGAATGATCCGCGCTGATTTCGATCCGCCGGCGCTGGCGAAGGCCTATGAAGCCGGTGGCGCCGCGTGCCTCTCGGTGCTGACGGATCAGCCGTCGTTCCAGGGCCATCTCGATTTCATGGTGGCGGCGCGTGCGGCCACCAGACTGCCGGTGCTGCGCAAGGATTTCATGTTCGACACCTATCAGGTCGCCGAGGCACGCGCCCATGGCGCCGATTGCATCCTGATCATCATGGCGGCACTCGGCGACAGCGCCGCCCGCGATATCGAGGACGCGGCCTGTGCCTATGGCATGGATGTGCTGATCGAGATCCATGAACGGGCCGAACTCGATCGCGCCTTGAAGCTGCGCTCGCCGATGATCGGCATCAACAACCGCAATCTGCGCACCTTCGAGACCACGCTTGCGACCAGCGAGACACTGGCGCCGCTGATTCCGGAGAATCGCCTGATGGTCGGCGAGAGCGGCATCTTTACGCCCAGCGATCTGGCGCGGCTTTCGCGTGTCGGCATATCGACCTTCCTAGTCGGCGAAAGCCTGATGCGGCAGGCCGATGTGACGGCGGCGACCCGTGCGCTGCTTGAGCGCGGCGCCGCGTCCGGCGCCACCGGCACGCGCTGACCGATGGCGCGAAAGGTTTCCAGGACAGGGTCCGCCCTCACCCACATCGACGCCAAGGGCGAGGCGCGGATGGTCGATGTCTCCGCCAAACCGGCGACCGAGCGCACCGCGGTCGCGGAAGGCCGCGTCGTCATGAGCAAGGCGACGCTCGAGCTGATCATTTCCGGCAATGCCAGGAAAGGCGACGTACTGGGCACCGCCCGGCTCGCCGGCATCATGGCGGCCAAGCGGACCTCGGATCTGATACCGCTGTGCCACCCGCTGGCGCTGTCGAAAGTCACCGTCGATATCACCCCCGACAGCAAGCTGCCGGGCTGCATCGTGCGCGCCACCGTGAAGGTCACCGGCCCGACCGGGGTCGAGATGGAAGCGCTGACCGCGGTGTCGGTGGCATGTCTGACGATCTACGACATGGTCAAAGCGGTGGAGCGCGGCATCCGCATCGAAGCCATCCATCTCGTCGAGAAAAAGGGCGGCAAGTCCGGGCACTATCGCGCCGGCGATTGAGCCATGGCGTGCGCCTTCAGGAGCGAGCGGGCTCGCCGTTAAATTCCTGTTAACCCAACTTCCTAACCCGACTTCCATTTGCCCGTCGTAGCTATGTGCTGGGCCGGGACATTGCGAAACTGCTCCCGGCATTCGGCTCTGACAATGATCAAGACCAATGACGGCAAACGGTAGCGCCACCTTCAACGTCAAAGCCTCCGTCAGCGACAATCCGATCCGCTGGCTCGTCGGCGGCGGGGTGCTCCTGATCGCGGCGATCGCCATCGGCGCCACGATCATGGTCGGAAATTTCCGCGAGCGCGCGCTGGACAACAGCAAGCGCGAGCTGGAGAACACTGTGCTGTTGCTCTCGCGCCACTTCGATCAGCAACTCGATGACTTCGGAGCCGTTCAGAACGACCTGATCGCCTATATGCGATCGAGCGGGGTCGATAGCATCGAGCGTTACAAGTACCGGATGTCCAGCCCTGAGATCCATCTGATGCTCAGAGCCAAGCTGAGTGCGTTGTCCTATGTCGGCGGCGTCAACGTTTTCGATTCCGACGGCGTGCTGATCAATTCGTCGTCGGTCTGGCCCGTTCCGGCGGTCAGCGTTGCGGACCGGCACTATTTCAAGACCTTCAAGAACGACCCGCAATCGCCTGACATGCTGCTCGAACCGGTCTACAGCCGGATCACCGGCGTCTGGACCACCGTGATTGCGCGCAAGATCACCGGACCCCGTGGCGAGTTTCTCGGTGTCATCGGAAGAGGGATTGAACCGGCCAATTTCGAGAAATTCTTCGCCAGCCTGGCGCTCGGCGATGGCGCCGCGATCGCAATGTTCCATCGCGACGGGACGCTGCTGGCCCGTTATCCCCACGTGGATTCGCTGATCGGACAGAATTTCGCCGACGGTCCGTTCTTCCAGAGTGTCTTTTCGAAATCCGATCACGGAACCGTGCGTACGGTCAGTCCTGTCGATGGAAAAGACCGGCTGGGTGCGGTTCGTGCGCTGAGCGAGTTTCCGATCATCGTGGCAGCGACGACGACCGCTTCGGCCGCGCTCGCCGACTGGCGCGCCCAGATCTGGTTTCTGATCGTAGCGGCCGGCCTCGCGATGCTGGTGATCACGGTGATGCTGTATCTCGTGGTGCGCAAGCTGTCGCATCAGCACCGCCTGTCGGAGCAGCGGCTGCGGCTGGAAAAGCAACGTCTGGATACCGCCGTCAACAACATGACGCAGGGCCTGTTGCTGTTTGCTTCATCGCAGCGGCTCATCATCTGCAATCAGCGCTATATCGACATGTACGGCCTGTCGGCGAAGGTCGTGAAGCCGGGCGCGACTTTCCGCGAGGTCATCGCGCATCGCAAGGCCACCGGGTCGTTCGTGGGCGACGTCGACCTGTATTGTTCCCGCGTGCTGCGCGACATCGGGCTCCGGCAGACGATGACCATCCAGACTCCCGACGGACGCTCGATCCAGGTCGTCAACGAACCGCTGGCCGACGGCGGATGGGTCGCGACCCACGAGGATATCACCGAACGCACCCGCGCCGAGCAGCGCATCACGCACCTGGCGCATTACGACGCGCTGACCGACCTGCCGAACCGCGCCCTATTTCATGGACGGCTGAAAGCGGAACTGGCGAACATCGCACCCGGCGGGCAATTGGCGGTGCATTACATCGACATCGACGAATTCAAGAGCGTCAACGACTCGCTCGGCCATTTGATCGGCGATGAGCTCCTGAAATCGGTGGCGGCGAGCCTGAACCGATGCGTCGAAGCTTCCGATTTCGTCGCCCGGCTGGGCGGCGACGAATTCGCCATCGTCCAGACCGCGGTCAGATCCACCGCCGAGGTTACCGATCTCGTTGAACGGGTCTTCGACGCGATCCGGGAGCCCTTTGAATGCCTCGGTCACCAATTGAGCACCGACGCCAGCATCGGCATCGCGCTGGCTCCCGAGCATGGCGTCGACCTCGACCAGATTCTCAAGAACGCGGATCTGGCGATGTATGCCGCCAAATCGGCCGGCCGGCGGACCTATCGTTTCTTCGAGCCCGAGATGGACGCGCAGGTCAAGGCGCGCCGCAGGCTGGAACTGGATCTGCGGCAGGCGATCGCGGACCAGGCGCTGGAGGTCTATTACCAGCCCTGCGTCAGCCTCGCCGACAACACGATCACCGGCTGCGAGGCGCTGGTACGCTGGCGACACCCCGAGCGAGGCATGATCTCGCCCGCCGAATTCATTCCGATCGCGGAAGAGACCGGCCTGATCAACCAGCTCGGCGAATGGGTGCTCGAGACCGCCTGCGCGGAGGCCACCAAATGGCCCGACGACATCAGGCTCGCCGTCAACGTTTCGCCGGTGCAGTTTCGCAGCGGCACGCTGGCGCTGAGGATCGTCGCCGCACTGGCGCAGTCCGGCCTGCCGGCGAGCCGGCTGGAACTGGAGATCACGGAGGCCGTGCTGATCCGCGACGACGATGCGGCGCTCGCCATCCTGCATCAGCTGCGCGGCATCGGGGTCCGGATAGCGCTCGACGATTTCGGCACCGGTTACTCCTCGCTGAGCTATCTGCAGCGTTTTCCGTTCGACAAGATCAAGATCGACCGCTGCTTCGTCAACGACATCGCCGAGGCGAACGGATCGTCCTGCATCGTGCGGGCGGTGGTGAACATCGCCACCGAACGCCACATGACGACGACCGCGGAGGGCGTCGAGACACGGCAGCAGCAGGAACTGCTGCGCGCGCTCGGCTGCTCGGAAATGCAGGGCTATCTGTTCAGCCCAGCGAAACCGGCCGCCGAGATCCGCCGGATGTTTCTCCAGGCCCGCGAGCGGCCGGCGGCCATGCCGCCAAGCCCGGGGCGCAAGCGCCGGCGGCTGCCCTCCACGGCTTAAGGGCCTAGTTCGGAACCGCCGCCTTGGGCGGCGCCGGAACATCCGCATTGACGGTGACGCCGCGCAGGAAGTTGTAGGCCGCGGCCAGCGCCTTGTCGTCCTTCTCGTCGGGCGGAACATAGGCTTGCGACCCCGTCGCCTCCACACCCTCGGCGGCGAGATGGCCGCGCATCGAGGCCTCGCCCTTCAGTTCGACACGGTCCTTCAGTTCGTCCGGCACGGTCTGCAGCACTTCGATGTCGGGCTTGACGCCCTGCGCCTGAATCGAATGACCGGACGGGGTAAAGTACCGTGCCGTCGTCAGCGCCAGCGCGCCGTTGCCGCTGCCGAGCGGAATGATGGTCTGCACTGAGCCCTTGCCGAAGGAACGCGTGCCGATCAGGGTCGCGCGCTTGTGATCGTGCAACGCGCCGGCCACGATTTCGGAAGCCGAGGCCGCGCCGCCATTGATCAGGACCACCAGCGGCTTGCCCTTGGTGAGATCGCCGCCATGCGCGGTGAAGCGCTGGGTTTCTTCCGGGGTGCGGCCGCGGGTCGAGACCACCTCACCGCGCGGCATGAAAGTCGACGCCACCGAGACCGCCTGATCGAGCAATCCGCCGGGGTTGTTGCGGAGATCGACGACATAGCCGGTCAGCTTGTCCTGCGGGATCTGCTTTGAGATATCGGCGATCGCCTTGTGCAGGCCGTCGGTGGTCTGCTCGTTGAACGAGGTGATCCGGATATAGCCGATGTCGCCGCCATCGGTGTGGAACGCGACCGGGCGTACGCGGATTATCTCGCGCTTCAGCGTGACGTCGATCGGCTTGTCGACGCCCTTGCGCTCGATCTTGAGGTGGGTCTCGGTATCGACTGGGCCCTTCATCTTGTTGACGGCCTGCTCCAGGGTCAGCCCCTGAACCGCGTCGGCGTCGATCTGGGTGATCAAGTCGCCCGAGAGGATACCGGCTCTCGCCGCGGGCGTGTCGTCCATCGGCGCCACCACCTTGACCAGGCCGTTCTCCATCATGACCTCGATGCCGAGCCCACCGAACTCGCCCTGGGTCGTCTCCTGCATGTCCTTCCAGGCCTTGTCATTCATGTAGCGCGAATGCGGGTCCAGCGCGGAGATCATGCCGTTGATGGCGCCTTCGATCAGCTTGGGGTCGTCGGGCTTCTCGACATAGTCGGCCCTCACGCGCTCGAACACCTCGCCGAACAGATTGAGCTGCGAATAGGCATCACCGCCGACCGCGGCCTTGGCGATATTGACCGACAGCGCGCCCTGCGGCGTCGTGACGAGCAAGGTCAGACAGGCGCCTGCCGCCGCCCCGAGGAAAAACAACATATTCTTGCGCATCGTTCCAGGAACCTTCTCGCTATCAGTTGTCGCCCGCCACGGACCGGCGCTTCAGTGTCCCGCCATTCGGCTGAATCTACGCCGCAGAATCACAACACATTTCCGGTATCTTTGAGGCCATTTTGCCAAGTTGACGGCTTTGTGCCGAAACCACGCTTTGCGCGGGTGCCCAGCCACCAGCCGAACTGCGGCGGTACTGTTCGAAATGGCCCCTCGATGCCCAGTTTCAAGGCAGCATCCAGCGGCCAGTTTGGATTGTTGAGGATTTCGCGCCCGACCGCGATCAGATCGGCCTGCCCGTCCTCCAGGATCTGCTCGGCCTGGTCGCCATGGATGATCAATCCGACTGCCATGGTCATGATATCGGCCTGGCGGCGGACATATTCCGACAGCGGAACCTGATAGCTGTATTTGATTTCCTTGCCGAGGATCGGCGCCTGGTCGGTGATGCCGCCGGAGGAACAATCGATCACGTCGATGCCTTTGGGCTTGAGGATTTTTGCAAGCCGCGCGCTCTGTTCCGGTCCCCATCCAGCACTGTCTTCCACCGACAGCCGCACGAACAAGGGCTTGTCATCGGGCCATTGCGCACGCACCGCTTCGGTGATCTCGGTGATGAAGCGCATCCGGTTCAATTCGGAGCCGCCATATTCGTCCGTGCGCTGGTTGGAGCGTTCCGACAGGAACTGGTGCACGAGATAGCCGTGCGCGCCATGCAGCTCAAGCACGTCGAAGCCGGCCTCGCGGGCGCGCCGCGCCGCCTGGCCCCAGGCCTGCACGAGGTCCTTGACTTCCTGGCGTGCCAGCGCCTTCGGCACCGGCCATTTGTCGCTGTGCGCGATCGCGCTCGGCGCCACCGGCGACCAGGCGTCCCAGTCCTCGATCTCAGGGGTTTGCTTCAACGGCCCGTCGCCTTCCCAGGGGCGGTTGGCGCGCGCCTTGCGGCCGGAATGGCCGAGCTGGATTCCGGCGACCGAATTCTGCTGCTTGATGAACTTGACGAGACGCTTGAGCGGTTCGACGAAGGCGTCGTCCCAGATGCCGAGATCCCCCACCGTGCCGCAGCCGCGCCGCTCGACCTTGGTCGACTCGACGATGACGAGTCCGGCACCGCCCGCTGCGAATTTTCCCGCATTCATCAGATGCCAGTCGGTCGGGAATCCCTTCACCGCGGAATACTGATGCATCGGTGGCACCACGATGCGGTTCTTCAACTCGACGCCCCGGATCGTCAGCGGCGAAAACAAGAGCATTCCCGTCATGATCGATTTCCTCGTGCGGCGTCGGACGGCGGTGACCCGGTCGCGCCCCCGGTGTTCTCGTGCCGCAACGATATCGCGCAACCGCGCTGCGGCAAAGGCGGAATCCCGCAAGTTTGATGAGCAATTTGTAATGGGAGGCACTCAAGGCGAGTGCTCTCAATGACGGCCTTTGGACATGCGTATAACTCCCGCGGCGCGAGGCGCCCGAGGCTTGCATGTATCTCTCGCCCAAAGAGGGCGTGGGGAATGCCGGGTGCCAGCGCACCCGCAGCCGCGCGTGTAGTGTAGAAAGCACGCGCGTTAGTCACCACGGTTGCGCCGAAACACCCGGCATTCCCGCACGCAATGGTTTTAACGGTTTCCTTCGTACTCTCCCCGGTGATCGGCCTTTCTTGTCACCGTCATCCCTGAGAAGCTTGCTTCTCACGAACTTGACGCCGGCGTCGAGGCGTCAGGACCACACGACTTCTCCGTCCGCAAGCAAAACGCTCTCGTCTCAAGCGCCGCCCGCGTCCATCGCATCCAACCCCGCGTCCGTGACGATCGCGATACGCCCCTCGAGTGGGGGTGGACGGCGGAGGTTATAAGGCGATTTGCGATTTCGGAAAACCAGAATATTTTTTAGAGAGGGACTGGACAGGTAGAAACAGCTTGATCCGCCTTGGGAAATTAGATTTTACGCGCAAATCTCTGGGGGGCAGAGGCCGGCAGCCTGGATCACGCCGAGGTTGGCCCGACGCGCCGAGACGATTGAGTGCACCGTAACTCCGGAAGGCGCGCGACATATCCGCGACGAATTCGTAGCCTGGCATTCGGGCTTCATCCTTAGCTGCCACCTCCCGAACGATCATTCCATCCTGGAATAAGCGCTATTCCATCAGGCCGTCCGGCTGCTGACAGGATGGTGGCAGCAGAGCGCCGCTAGATAAGGTCCTATTCAAGGGAACGGCTCGCACCGGGCCCGACTCCAGCGAATAAGGAAGCAACGATGTCGAGATTACAAAACAAGGTCGCCGTAATTACCGGCGGCACCAGCGGGATTGGATTGGCAGCGGCGCAGCGGTTCGTCGCTGAAGGAGCGTTCGTCTATATCTTCGCCCGCCGTCAAGACGAGTTGGACAAGGTGGTCGCTTCGATCGGCCGGAACATCGTCGGCGTGCAGGGCGACGTCCGCAAGCTCGAGGATCTCGACCGTCTCTATGCGAAGGTCGCCTCCGACGGCCGCACGGTCGACGTGGTGGTTGCCAACATCGGCGCCGTCAACAGCGTGAAGCTCGCCGATGTCACCATCGAGAGCTTCAACCACAATTTCGATGTCAACGCCCGCGGCGTGCTGTTCACGGTGCAGAAGTCGCTGCCGCTCCTGAGCAATGGCGCGTCGGTCATTCTGACCAGTACGGTCGCCTCCCTGCGCGGCTTCCCCGGTCGCAGCGCCTACGCCGCATCCAAGACCGCACTGCGCTCCTATGCCCGGACCTGGACGATGGAGCTCAAGGACCGGGGCATCCGGGTCAATACGATTACTCCCGGTCCTTGCGACACGCCGCTGATTGACGCCGAGGTCAGTTCGCCCGAGGAGGCGGCCGCCGTTCGCGCCAAGCATGCCGCGAACATCCCGCTCGGCCGCATGGCACGGCCCGAGGAGATCGCGGCGGCGATGTTGTTTCTAGCCTCCGAGGACAGCAGCTTCGTCGCCGGCAGCGAACTGCTGGTCGACGGCGGTATGTGCTCCGTCTGAACCAGCCCCAGGCGATCGTTTCCGGCGCGCTCCAACCGTCCAGCGCGCCGTTCTCCCGACAGGCTCAAGGCGCGGCCGTTCCTATCTTGTAAAGAGGATTTAAAATGCCAAAGCTCCAAGGAAAAGTTGCCCTCGTCACTGGTGGCAGTAGCGGAATGGGTCTCGCCACCGCCAAGCGCTTCGTTGAAGAGGGCGCGTTCGTCTACATCACCGGGCGCCGTCAGACGGAACTGGACAAGGCGGTATCGGTGATTGGCCGCAATGTCGCTGCAGTGCGGGGTGACGTGTCCAACCTCGCCGATCTCGACCGGCTCTACACCAAGATCGCCAGCGAGAAGGGCAAGATCGATATCCTTTTCGCCGGGGCGGGCATCGTCGATCCTCAGCCGCTCGCCGAGACGACGGAGGAAAGCTTCGACAAGGTCTTTGCTATCAACACGCGGGGTGTGGTCTTCACGGTGAAGAAGGCTCTGCCGCTTCTGAATGACGGGGGGGCGATCATCGTGATCACCTCGATCGCCGAGAACAAGGGCATCCCCGGCTTCACCGCCTACAGTGCCACCAAGGCGGCAGTCCGCTCCTTCGTCCGCACGTGGACGGCGGAGTTGAAGGATCGTCGCATCCGGGTCAATGCGATCAGCCCGGGGCCCATCGACACGCCGATTTTCGAGCAGCAGGCGCCTACCAAAGAGGGGGCCGACCAAAGAGGGGGCCGACCAAGCCCGCGCGCAGTTCGCCGCGGCCGTTCCGTTCGGGCGGCTCGGCCGCCCAGAGGAGATCGCGTCGACCGCCTTGTTCCTCGTTTCTGACGAAGCAAGCTTCATCGCAGGCGTGGACCTCCCGGTCGATGGCGGCATGACTGCGATTTGAAACCGTCGGCGCAAGCTGGCACCACCATACGTCGGCTCAGGGCCATTCGCGACCGGGCCGAGCCGGCGACAACTCCGGCCATGTCCGCTATGCCACGCTGAAAGCGGAAGTATATTCAGATCCTTAGCGGCTCCGCGACCGGCCATTGCGGCGACAAGTCGGGAATTGGCGTCTCGCACCTGATCTTCAGCGGCCGTAAAGTCCGGTCAGCGTCGCCTTCGCCAGCGTATGGAAGTGCAGATCGAACCCGACCAATGCCGCGGAAGCCATGTCGTTCTTGGCATCCGGCAGCTTGTCGACATCGACCGCAAAAACCGTGATTTGGTAGTGGTGCGGCTTGTCGCCGGCCGGCGGGCACGGGCCACCATAGCCATCGGCGCCGAAATCGGTCCGGCTCTGGATCGCGCCCTTCGGCATCAGCTTCTTCTTCCCGTCACCGGCGCCCTTCGGCAATGACGTCGTGGCTGCGGGAATGTTGAACACAATCCAGTGCCACCAGCCGCTGCCGGTCGGCGCATCCGGATCATACATGCTGAGCGCGAAGCTCTTGGTGCCCGAGGGCGCGTCGCTCCAGTTCAGCACCGGCGAAAGGTTGCCACCGGTGCAGCCGAACCCTTTGAACACCTGCTCATTGGCAATGGTGCCGCCTTCCCTGATGTCGGCGCTGGTCAGGGTCATGGTCTGCGCGTTTGCGGTGCCTACGCCGAGCAGGCTCAGGCCAAACGTCCCCCATAGGGCCAGTCTTGTCATGGCATTTCCTCCCCATCGATGGAAACCGGGATTTCTGCGTGCTTCCCGTTGATACCTGCCATAGCAAATTTCGGGATGGCGCGGAAGCTCGGGAAACGATAGGCGAATGGCTAACGCAAAACTGCCAAGCATCCCCGGGGAGGACATGATGAACGAAGCAACTCGCATCCAAGCGCCAACGGTCGAACTCGGCGCCAGCGGCGAGGAATTCCAGAACCTGCACGAGCTGATCCGCAGGGCCCGCGCCAACCTCAACCAGAATTCCTGGGATTACATCGTCGGTGCCGCCGAGACCGAGACCACCATGCGCCGCAACCGCATGGCGCTCGACGAGATCGCGTTCCGGCCGCGCGTGCTGCGCAATGTTGCAGAGGTCCACGCCTCGGTCGAGCAATTCGGCCGCCGGATGCGGCTGCCGGTGGTGATCGCGCCGGTCGGCGCGCTCGAACTGTTCGATCCAGGTGCTGCGGCCAGCGTCGCCCGCGCCGCCGGCACTTTTGGGGCCGCCCACATGCTGAGCTCGGTGTCGGAGCCGGGCCTGGAAAAAACCGCCGAGGCCGCCCCCGATGCGTTGCGGATGTACCAGCTCTATGTCCGCGGCGGCGACGCCTTTGTCGAGGATGTCGTCAGCCGCGCGGCCGCCAGCAACTACTCGGCGTTCTGCCTGACCGTCGACACCGCCCATTACAGTCGCCGCGAGCGCGACATCGCCAAACGTTATGTCCGCGCCAGCCGCGTCCGTGCCACCGGCGGCGATTTCCAGAAGGGGCTGGAATGGCGCACGGTGAAGCTGATCAAGGACAGGTTCAAAATACCGCTGGTGATCAAGGGCATTGCCACCGCGGAGGATGCCCAGATCGCGCTCGATCACGGCGTTGACTGGATCTACGTGTCGAACCATGGCGGCCGCCAGCTCGACCACGGCCGCGGCGCCTTGCATGTGCTGCCCGAGATCGTCGACACGGTGAAGGGTCGCGCGAAAATCATGGTCGACGGCGGCTTCTGCCGCGGCAGCGACATCGTCAAGGCGATCGCGATGGGCGCCGATCTCGTCGGCATCGGCCGCCTGCAATGCTGGGCGCTGGCCGCCAAAGGCGAAGAAGGCGTGCGGCGCATGCTGGAGCTATTGGAAGACGAAGTGATCCGCTGCCTCGGTCTGCTCGGCGTGAGAAACTTCGGCGAGCTCGACAAATCCTATCTGCACCAGGCGGCGCCGACCAACCTGCCGCATGTGTTCAGCGCGTTTCCGCTGCTGGACATCGAGCCGTACCGGTACTGAGCGGAAGTCCGCTCGGCTGCGGCTTCGTTTTCTTCCCAGAGACATCACCGTCAGATCGGTTACTTCCAGAGAGTGCCCGGACCGGAAGCGCCTCCTGCAGATTGGCGACGCCGAGCGAGATCCCTGTCGTGCGCCTGGTCCGCGCCCAGCGGCGCGAACACGGCCACGCAAGGGTTCCGCGTTTGCATCGCGATCAGAAACCGGGCGCGCCAGTCGCCTCCGTTAACTACAATCCGGTACGGCACTCGACGAAATCCTGTTTCCGATTGCCGATAAGAAAAAATTAAGGTTGATTGAACTCGTTCTTTACCGTCGCGAAGACGCGCGATCGAGCATCGGGGGCGAGATTGACTAGGACGGTCTGGATCGCGGCCTTTAGCCTGGCACTTATTGGCGGGTTGTTCGCTACCAAGGTGACGGCATCGATGGTCGCCGGCGAAGAGCGCGAGCCTGATCCAACGACGGTGAGCACGATCCTCGGGCAGGACACCCTGACGACGTCGGATAAAGGCGCTGCCGCATACGACGTTCCTCCCGCAAATGCGAATTTAGTCCTGCCGATCAGCTCGGCGGCGGTTCTTGAAACCAGGAAGTTCGTGGTCAGCCGAAGCTCGCGGCGGCTGACGGCCCTGAATGCAAATCGAGGCGCCGTGAAGCTGCCCAAACCGCGACCCACGATCAGACTGTCGAAGAAAAACAATCCGGCTCAGAATGGCGACGTGAAAGGTTGTACTCAACCGGACGGCTTGGGTGGCATCTTATTGTCGTTGAGCGGTTCGCTTCGCTGTGGCTGACGAACCGCCGTATGCGTTCAGCGCGTTTCCGCTGTTGGACATCGAGCCGTACCGGTACTGAGGGAAAGCAGGCAGCGACTTCCGTCGCACGCACGACCACAGCCAAGCAAGCTCGCACCGTCCCTTCCCATGGGTCGATCGCCGTGGCGGTCAGCCCTGTGCTTTGGACTTGTTCAAAGTAACCGCGGCGCGGATGAGCGCCTTCAACGCCTTTTCATCGATCCGGTCATCCTCATGGATGTCGATGGCACGCCTGGTGTTGCCTTCGAGACTGGAATTGAAGAGCCCCGTGGGATCCTCGAGCGAGGCGCCCCTGGCGAAGGTCAGCTTTACGACGCTCTTGTAGGTCTCGCCGGTGCAGATTATTCCATCGTGATACCACACCGGCACGCCTCGCCATTTCCAATCCTCGACCACAGAGGGGTCCGCCTGCTTGATGAGAGTTCGGACCTTCGCGAGCATCTCACCTCGCCAATCACCGAGTTCCTTGATTCTGGCATCGATCAGCCGGGATGCAGAGTCTGTTGCTTTTCCTTCTTTCGAGCCGCTCGTCCTCGTTTTCATCGTTCTCGTCATGGTTAGCCGCTCGCTATTCGCTCGGGTATCGTTGGCCATTGGTTCATTCTGATCCGCCGCATCATCCGCTGCGCCATTTGGCGGCATACGGCAGCACGAACAAGTATAGGCCGGTGACCAGGAGAACGGCGAGCGGCAGCAGCGCCAACAGGCCAATCCAGACGGCTTGTTCCTTTTGTACCAAGGCGAGGAAGTTGACGATGACGGCCACCGTAAAAGCAATAGACAGCCAGCGGTGAAGCTGCCGAATCCACGTGTTCCATTTCAATGTGACCTCCTATCGGCGAGCCGCCGGGCGGCGGACTTCCTTGCAACCTTGTGACTCACTCCGTTCGCGCCAGGGCCTGCTCCAGCTTCGCGAAGAACTGCTGCCAGCCGGCCTTGGCGCCCCCAAAGGCCTGTTTCTGATCCGGCCGGAAGCCCGACTGCTCCATGCGCAGGTGGGTGCCCATGCGCGTTGGGGTGAGCGTAAAAGTCACCACGCTCTTTAAATTGTAGGCCGCATCTTCGTGCGCAAAATTCCAGGTGTAGGACAGGGTTTTGTTCGGCTCGACGGCGAGAACCTCGCAGTCCAGCACGCCGCCCCAGTCTCCGCGCAGATTGAAACGGTGGCCCACGACGGCCTCGAAGTCGTTCTTCATGAGCCACTCCTCGATGAGGTGTGGTTGCGTCAGCGCGCGCCAAAGCTTTTCGGGTGGAAAAGGTACCTCCCGCTCGACAACAACAAAGCGCGTTTCAGCCGATGTTTCGTTCATTGGTCCATCCTTTTCAGCAGATCTTCAAGGCGGTCGAATCGATCCTCCCAAATGCCGGCCATCTGGCTCGTCCAGTCGATCAGCGGAGCCAGGGCGCCAAGTTGTGCGCTGTAGTGCGTCTGGCGACCTTCGTGGCGGTCGCGCACCAACCCGGCTTGCTTGAGGACCCCAAGATGCTTCGAAACGGCCGGCTGCGAGACCCCGGCCCGAGCCGTCAGAGCTCCGACGGTCTGCTCTCCTTCGCGGCACAGTCGCTCGAAAAGCGCCCGCCGGGTTGGATCGGCGAGCGTTCTGAAGAGCTCATCGTGAGTCTTAGGCACTTGAGTCTTGGGCACTTGAATCTTGGGCATTTGGGATCAATAACCTGTTAGCTATGGATAGATGTATAACTTTGGAATTATGTATATGTCAAACGGGAAAATGTTCGGCGTAATGATCCTTGCACATGGAACATTACACATCGAGCATCGGGCTATGTGGGTGCCTGTCATCGGTTGAGCGCGGCGACTTCCGCAAAGGATCGGAAAGCGGACGTCTGGTTATTGGCCACACCGGTAAAGCGGCGCGCAAATTGTGTCCAACCTCACTTCTGCGCAACGTCGGCTCAAGCTATTCTGAAGAGCCTGGGGTGGAGAAGAGCCTGGGGTGGAGAATTTGTAGCATGGCGAAGCTCGTCTTTGGAATGAACCAGTCCCTGGACGGTTATGTCGACCACCTTGAAATGAGACCAAGCCCCGCGCTCTTTCGTCACTTCATAGAGCAGGTGCGCGGCCTGACCGGCAGTGTGTACGGTCGCCGCATGTACGAGGTCATGCGCTATTGGGACGAAGACCGTCCTGAGTGGGGCGCGGAGGAACGCGACTTCGCGGCGGCGTGGCGGCGCCAACCGAAGTGGGTCGTGTCGCGCTCGTTGAAGTCAGTCGGCCCCAACGCCACTCTTGTCGAGGATGACCTTGAGGCGGTGATAGGTGGGCTGAAGGCTCAGCTCGTTGGGGAGATCGAAGTCGCCGGACCAGACCTGGCGCGAAGCCTGACCGACCTTGGTCTCATCGACGAGTATCAACTCTACTTCCACCCCATCGTGCTGGGTCGCGGCAAGCCATACTTCGCGGGCCCCCGGCCGCCGCTCCGCCTTGTGGCCAGCGATCTAATTGGCGAGGACGTGATCAGGTTGACGTACGTTCCTGCATGATCGCGCGACTTGTTCGACGGACTGCGCCGACGCATCAGGTCCGCTTTGGGTCCAGGCGGTGTGAAAACTGCACTGGCAACTTTTGCCCGCATTATCGCGCTTGAGAGGTATCTTTCGACAGAACGTTCACGCGTTTGACGGGCTTCTTCAACACGTTCTCCACGATAACGGCGACGTGCCAGCTATACTCGGTGCCGACGACCGCTGCGGTGTCTCCATCCTTCACAAACACCTCGACCGTATCATCGGTCAGCCCGCCGCAGGCAAAACCGAGAAACCATCGATCGTAGGTGTCCGCGCCCAAGACAAAGTTGAGCTTCGCTTCGATAGCCTGTTGCTGGGCTTTCGTGGGGAGCATGGCGGCCCGTTGTTGTGACATCGACCGCTGCAGCTACGAATGACACCCATTTCCGGTTTCAGAAGATCAACCGGAAAATTCAAGCCTCCTTCGGCCGCGGAATCCGGTCGACCCTTCCGACGCGGTTTCTTCACGCACACCGGTTTCCACGCCACTCGAAAGCGCTATAATTCACGTTCGCCGGTGGGTTCAGGGCACATGCAATTCCGTCGACCGTTGTCGTTGCTCGCTCTCGCGCTGCTCGTCGTCGGCCCGCATCCAGTGCGGGCGGACGCTCCCGCGGCAAAGGATATCGCTGTTATCGGCGACTGCCTGCGCAAGCAGGACAAGAAGAGCGGCTCGCAGGAAGCCGACGAGGCGGTCTGCCTCATGGCAGTTGCGAAGCCTTGCATGGGCGGCGATGAAACGGCGGTGACCGCAAGGCGCCAGATCGACTGCCTGGATCGCGAGCGGCTGGTCTGGGACCAGATCGTCAACGATTCCTACAAGACCATGATGAACGCGCTCGAGCCCGATCAGCAGGCCAAGCTGCGCGAGATGCAGCGATCATGGATCCAGACCCGCGATCTGACCTGCGCCTTCTGGTACGATTATTTCCAGGGCACCATGGCCAATCCGATGATCGCGTACTGCAACAACCGGGAGACCGCCCGGCGCGCGATCTTCCTGCGGATATTTGCCGCTGACATCGCGGAGCGGAAATAGCGGATGGCTGGCCCGGTCCACGCCGGCGCATGCCTGACGGATCCGAGACTTATTTTTGTAGCTCTCTCGAACCGGTTTTGATCTGGCACCGTCGAACTCTTGCGCGGGCCATTCCGGTTTCGCCGAACCAGGGGGAATGGAGAGCTCAGATGTCGATACCATCAAAACTATCAGCGACTGCCTTGATTACTCTCGTTGCCATGAGCGCCATGGCAGAGAGCAGCGCCAGCGCTTTTCCGCCGCTCTATCCGAAACCAGTTCATGCCGGGCCGGAATTTCCCGTCGGTCCAGTTTCCACCACGTCCAGGTTTTGTGATGGCGCGGTATCGCGGTCGGCTTGCGGCGACCATCTGGAATATCTGCAGACGCTTCGTTCGCGCCGTCTGGCGGACACGTCGCCGGCTTACATGAGAAACCTCGATCCTCGGTCCAATCAGGCCCTGCTTAATGCCGGCGGTGGAGGTGGAGGTGGTGGCGGGGGCGGCGGAGGTGGTCGGTAGGTCTAGCTGATTTTGCATCGAGCATAACGCCGCCGGCGCGATCCGGCAGCGTTCGAGACGCACGTGTGAAATACGCCACAAGGCGCCTCGCGCACCCGGTCCACCGGGCTTCCGACGCGGTGCCCGGCTTCTGCCGCCCGAGCGATCTCAGCGGCCGACCCTTGCCTGAAGGTGCGCGGGATACCGCTCCCCCTGCACCGTCACCCTGGCGAGGACATCAGCGATTTCGCCGAGATCGCCGGACGTCAGTTCGACGCCGGCCGCACCGATGTTCTCTTCCAGACGATTGAGCTTGGTGGTGCCCGGGATCGGGACGATCCACGGTTTTTGCGCCAATAGCCACGCGAGCGCGATCTGGGCCGGCGTCACTTTTTTCCTGACCGCGATCTCGCCGAGCAGATCGACCAGGGCCCGGTTGGCTTTTCGCGCTTCCGGGGCGAAGCGCGGCACGACGTTGCGAAAATCGGTGCTGTCGAATTTCGTGTTCGCACTGATCGCGCCGGTGAGGAATCCCTTGCCCAACGGGCTGAACGGGACGAAGCCGATGCCAAGCTCCTCGAGCGTCGGCAGAATCTCCTTCTCGGGCTCTCGCCACCACAGCGAATACTCGCTCTGCAACGCCGTGAGGGGCTGTACGGCATGCGCGCGGCGGATGGTCTGCGCGCCGGCTTCGGAAAGGCCGAAATGCCTCACCTTGCCTTCCCCGATCAGGTCCTTCACGGCACCCGCCACGTCCTCGATCGGCACCTCCGGATCGACGCGGTGCTGATAGAACAAGTCGATGACGCCGGTCTTCAACCGCTTGAGCGCGGCCTCGGCGACCTCCTTGATATGCGCCGGCTTGCTGTTGAGGCCGGCCTCGACCTTGCCGGATTCAAAACCGAACTTGGTTGCGATCACGACCTTCTCGCGGAACGGCGCCAGCGCTTCGCCCAGCAGTTCCTCATTCGCGAACGGACCGTAAGCTTCCGCGGTGTCGAACAAGGTGACGCCACGCTCGAAGGCGGAGCGGATCAGCGCGATCGCCTGCGGCCTGTCCGTCGCGGGGCCATATCCATAGCTCAGTCCCATGCAACCGAGCCCGATGGCCGACACTTCCAGGCCGCTATTTCCCAATTTGCGCTTCTGCATTGTTTCTTCTCCTTTTCGCTGAAATCGAAAGAGCCCTCAAGCCCTGGCCCCGTATTGCTCGTCGCTGACCTGCTCCATCCAGTCGACCGGGCTGCCGTTCAGCGCTTCCTGAATGGCGATATGCGTCATCGCCGTGGTGCGGGTGGCGCCGTGCCAGTGTTTCTCGCCGGGCTCGAACCACACGACATCGCCGGGCCGGATGTCCTCGACCGCTCCGCCCCAGCGCTGCACCCAGCCGGCGCCCGACATCACGATCAGGGTCTGACCGAGCGGGTGCGTATGCCAGGCGGTGCGCGCCCCCGGCTCGAACGTGACGCTGGCGCCGCGAACGCGCGCCGGATCGGGCGCCTCGAACAAGGGATCAATACGGACCGCGCCCGTAAAATATTCCGCCGGTCCTTTTCCGGAGGGCCGTGAACCGCTTCGCTTGATTTCCATGGCGCTTTGTTCCTTCGCCTTCCAGCCCAGCCTTGCCGGCTGCCACGGGCTGCAACTTAGGGCGCGCGAGGGGGAACAATTAGATGGTATAATCGGCATGGACTTATTAACAGGATTCATGAATGGCCCGCCACCCGATCGATGATCTCGCAGCCTTCCTGGCCGTGGCGAGAGCGCGCAGTTTTACCCGGGCCGCGGCGAAGCTCGGCGTCTCGCAATCCGCCCTCAGCCACACCATTCGCGGGTTGGAAGAGCGGCTTGGCGTGCGGCTGTTGACCCGGACCACCCGCAGCGTCGCACCGACGGAGGCGGGCGAGCGCCTGGTCCGCACTGTCGGTCCGAGGCTGGAGGAGATCGACGCGGAGCTGGCCGCCTTGACGGAGTTGCGGGAGAAACCCGCCGGCAGCATCCGCATCACCGCCGGCGAGCATTCGGCCGAAGCGATCCTCTGGCCGGCACTGGCAAAACTGCTGCCGCGCTATCCCGACATCAAGGTGGAGCTCATCATCGACTACGGCCTCACCGACATCGTCGCCGAGCGCTACGACGCCGGCGTTCGATTGGGCGAGCAGGTGGCGAAGGACATGATTGCGGTGCGCATCGGACCCGATTTCCGGATGGCGGTGGTCGGCGCGCCCTCTTACTTCGCCAGGCGGCCGCGGCCGAAGACGCCGCAGGAACTCACGGTCCACGACTGCATCAATATCCGCCTGCCGACCTATGGCGGGATCTACGCCTGGGAATTCGAGAAGCGCGGGCGCGGCCTGAAGGTCCGGGTGGAAGGGCAGCTGCTGTTCAACAACACCGCGCTAAGACTGAAGGCAGCACTGGCGGGCCTGGGCCTCGCCTATCTGCCCGACGACCAGGTGGAGAAGCACCTCGCCGACGGACGCCTGATCCGGGTGCTCGCCGACTGGTGTCCGCCATTCCCAGGCTATCACCTCTATTATCCGAGCCGCCGGCAGCCGGCGCCGGCCTTTGCGCTGCTGGTCGAGGCGCTGCGCTATCGGCGGTGATGGATCGCAGGGGGTGGAAGCGCTGACATCCTTCACCGTTGCCTGCCTCCGCTGTTTTTCGTAAACCGCCGCCATGACAAAACCCCTGCTCGCTCCAGGCTCCGCCGATGCGTTGCTGTTCGATCTCGGCCGCGTCGTGCTCGACATCGACTTCAGCAAGGTGCTTGCTTGCTGGGCCGGCCATGCCGGCTGCGAGCCGGCGCAACTCGTCGAACGATTTTCGACGCGCGAGGAATTTTATCACCGGCACGAGACCGGCGAGATCAGCGACGCCGAGTTCTTCGGCGCGTTGCGCGCCTCGCTCGGCGTCGGCATCTCGGACGCCCAGTTCCTCGAGGGATGGAACGCGATCTTTGCCGGTGAAATGCCCGGCATCGCGCCGCTGCTAAAGCGCGCCGGCAAGCGGCTGCCGCTCTATGCCTTCTCCAACACCAACAGCGCCCATGTCGAATATTTCTCGGTCGCCCATGCCGATGTGCTCGGCCATTTCCGTGAATTGTTTTTGTCGTCGAGCATCGGACTGCGGAAGCCGGATGCCGAGGCCTTCGACCATGTGGTCCAGGCGATCGGCATTCCCGCCTCCCGCATCGTCTTCTTCGACGATCTCCCCGAAAACATCGAAGGCGCCCGCGCCCGCGGGCTCGCCGCGGTGCACGTCACCTCGCCCGCCGACGTCGCCGAGACGCTGGCCGCGCTCGGGATTTGAGGACCGTCAACTTCCGACTGCGCAGGCTTTGGCGGACGTCCGCCCCGGTGCGGATGATGGTCTCGAGAGTCGGCCGCCGCGCCGGATCCGAAAGCCTCATTTCCAGACGAATGCACCGCAGCAACGGAGCGAGCCTCCGATGGCATCCGATCTTGGTTAATGGTTATTTAAGATTTGGCCCCGAGGATCGAACCGCACCTTCCCAGGAGCGGGCCGACCAGCATGAATGAGCCTGATATCTTAAGCCGCAAGATCCGAGAGCTGAAGGATTGGCAGAGTGTCGCGTGGCGGCGGATTGCCGATCCCTTGATCACGACGATCGAACGCCGCGAAATTCGATACCATCTCAAAGAAAGCGACGGCGAATTGCGCCGCTACCTGGCGATGATGTCCGAACGGCTCCGCTTCCGGCCTGGCCCGCCGGAAGAAGTCGGCGATAGTCTCGCCCAACTCGAATTCCGGCTTCTCGGCTAGCTAACCTTCGGGAACCGCGATCACCAGCGGCCCTGCAGACGCAGGCTCTCGGCGAGATCTTCGACACGACGGGCGTGATCCGCCAGGCCGA
This sequence comes from Bradyrhizobium erythrophlei, assembly GCF_900129505.1. Taxonomy (NCBI): domain Bacteria; kingdom Pseudomonadati; phylum Pseudomonadota; class Alphaproteobacteria; order Hyphomicrobiales; family Nitrobacteraceae; genus Bradyrhizobium; species Bradyrhizobium erythrophlei. Next base: position 7,025,242 of record NZ_LT670818.1, read on the forward strand.
ACTGGTGCGGCCGTTGCTGCAGAAGTGATCCGCGACGCTTGAATTTTCCAGGTTTCCCAAGGCCTGCGCCTTTTGCCTCCGCGCGCGCTCTCCGTTAGAACGCACCCGACGATCCGCCGCGCCAGGTTGGGCGCCCTGCGGACCGAGGAGACACGCCGTGGCACTGATGCCGGTTACTGAGGCGCTGAGCGCGGTTCTCGCGGGCGCCGAGCCTTGCCCAGAGGAAAAGGTCGCGCTGGACGCGGCCTTTCACCGGGTGCTCGCGCGCGACGTTCCAGCGCTCCGCACCCAGCCGCCGCAGGCGATGTCGGCGATGGACGGCTATGCGGTGCGCGCGGCGGATGCGTCCCTCCCCGGGACGCGTCTTGCGGTGATTGGCGAGGTCGCGGCCGGCCGGCCGTTCGATCAGGCGATTGGCGCAGGCCAAGCGGTGCGGATCTTCACCGGCGGCCTGGTCCCCGAGGGCGCCGACGCCGTCGTGATCCAGGAAGATACCGTGGCGGACGGCGGCCACATCACCATCACCGAGGCCGCAAGGCTCGGCCGGCATATCCGCCCCGCCGGCATCGACTTTCGCGAGGGTGACGTGCTGCTGGCCGGCGGGATCCGCCTCACCGACCGCGACCTGTCGCTCGCCGCCGGCATGAACCATCCCGAGCTTCCCGTCCGCCGCCGGCCCAAGGTCGCGCTGCTCGCCACCGGCGACGAACTGGTGATGCCGGGCACGATCCCCGGCCCCGGGCAGATCGTCTATTCCAACGGCTACGCGCTGCGGGCGCTGGCCCGCCACGAGGGCGCCGAGGTCGTCGATCTCGGCATTGCCGCCGACACGCTGGAGGCTACCGTCAGGGGTATCCGCCGCGCCCGCGACGCCGGTGCCGAGATCCTTGTCACGACCGGCGGCGCCTCGGTCGGCGACCACGACCTCGTCAAGCGGGCGCTGGAGGCCGAAGGCGTCACCATGGCGTTCTGGAAGATCGCGATGCGACCGGGCAAGCCGATGATGCACGGGCGGCTGGGCGCGATGCGGGTGATCGGCCTGCCCGGCAATCCCGTGTCCTCCTATGTCTGCGGCTTCCTGTTCCTGGTGCCCCTGATTCGTGCTTTGTCCGGGCGATCGGCGGTCCGGCACGTCCTCGAGACGGCGTTGCTGGGACGCGATGTCGGCGCCAACGACGTCCGCGAGGATTACTTGCGCGCACGGCTGGAGCGGCGCGGCGACGGCGCGCTGATCGCTATTCCGGTCGACCACCAGGATTCCTCGCTGCTTGGAAATCTCGCTGCGGCACGGGCCTTGGTGATCCGTCCGCCGTTCGCGCCGAAGGCTTTGACCGGCTCTGCCTGCGACATCCTGCGGCTGCCGGCCTGACGTTTCAGAGTGGGTGCGAACGGGCGCGTCCACGCGAGATGTGGATCTTGTTGACCGGAAATTAAGTGGTTGCGGAACACATATGGAACATATAGTGTCCGTTCATGATTTGTTTCGAGTGCTTGTGTCTGGAAACGAGAGTTACCTTGCTCCGGAGTCCTGATTTCGAGTTTCGAAATCGAGCGGGCACCTGGCAGGCTTGAGGAACGCAAATTAGGGATATGTCGAGATGCTCACGCGCAAACAATATGAACTCCTGCGATTCATCAGCGAACGCCTGAAGGAAAGTGGCGTTCCGCCCTCCTTCGACGAGATGAAGGACGCGCTGGATCTGCGCTCGAAGTCCGGAATTCACCGCCTGATCACCGCGCTCGAAGAGCGCGGCTTCATCCGCCGCCTGCCCAATCGCGCCCGCGCCATCGAGGTGATCAAGCTGCCGGAGCTGTCGGGGGGCGCTGGCGGCAACGGCAATGGCCGCCGCGGCTTCACGCCCAGCGTCATCGAGGGAACGCTCGGCAAGGTGCGCACCTCCAGCGCCGGTCTGGAAAACGATGGCGAGCGCCCGGTTGCGGTGCCGGTCATGGGCCGGATCGCGGCGGGCACGCCGATCGAGGCGCTGCAGACCCGCAGCCACACCATCAGCGTGCCGCCTGACATGCTCGGTTCCGGCGAACATTATGCACTCGAAGTGCGCGGCGATTCCATGGTGGATGCCGGCATCCTCGACGGCGACATGGCGCTGATCCAGCGCAACGAGACCGCCGAGACCGGCGACATTGTGGTGGCGCTGATCGACGACGAGGAGGCAACCCTCAAGCGCTTCCGCCGCCGCGGCGCCTCGATCGCGCTGGAACCCGCCAATACCTCCTATGAAGTCCGCATCCTGCCGCCGAACCGGGTGAAGATTCAGGGCAAGCTGATCGGGCTGTATCGGAAGTACTGATTTCCTTACCCCGGGCCCTTTTCACCCGACCGTCATGCCCGCCACCGGGTCTCGCCTTCGGCGAACCCGATGAGAGGCTCCGGCGGGCATCCAGTATTCCGTGACGATCGTAGGGATCGAGATGCCGGCGTTTACTGGGCCACCCGCTTTCGCGGGTGGTGACGACTTCGGGTGTTCAGCCTTCGGCGAATTCGACGCGGCTGCCCCACCCCTCCAAAAACGTATTTGTGATTTGGGCGCGGCGGGTGGAGCCGCACAATTGCCCACAAGCAGGCAAAAACTCGTGCTTTACTGTCCACTCTGATAGAGGCCTGCGCCTCTAAGCGGCGCGGGTTTGCTATCTCGAACGAGGAGCAATCCGATGTGTGACTACAGTCTGCACGCTGTCGCGACGCGCCCGGCCAAGGTCGGAGAGACGCTAATCACCACGACGTTTCCCGGTACTTCGACGCGCGGTTTCGCCAGCGAAAGCGAACCCAATGTCGCGGTCTGCCTGCTGCAAGGAACCGAACTCGCCTTCGCCCAGAATGTCAGATACGACAACCGCTGGATCTGGACGCGCGAGGTCAATTTCCGCGTCGGCAAATTCGGCGAGATCGATCGGCACGTGGCGGACCGCCATCATGACGCGATCGAGTTTCCGGACGGCAGCCACGTGCTGGTGACGCTGCTCTGCGAGGGACAACACGCCACCGTGCTGCAATTGCCCGTGATAGCGCAACAGCCGAGCGAACGTGCGCGGCCTGCCGCTGCCGACACCGCAACGCCGACGCCGCTTTCCGCCCGTTGACGTGAATTGAATGGGTTCGCGCGGGTACCTGCCGGTTTCGGCCGGCGGGTGAGAGTATTGTGTGCTGAAGAGGGCTGGACGATGGGACTGACGATGGGCCACGGGAAAGACCCGCGGGCCGAAGAACTGCATAATCTCAGGGTAGCGCTGGCGACCTTCGCCTTGCAACTTGACGCGTTCGAAATGCGGGCGAACGGCGCGCTGCGCGTGGCCGGCCGCGCGGCTTCGACGCGCGAGGCTTCGATCCGAAAGGCTTCTGTCGCCGTCCCGTGGGCCGACCGGAAGCGGGATTCCGAGGGGGGAAAATAATTGGGCGTCAATAAAGTCAGCTGGCGACAGGTCGGGCACGTGACGGAACCCGGCCGATACATGTTCAGGTTCGGCTGGCTGACGGTCGCGGCAGACGACCTTGCGGTCTGGGAGCAATTCCCGGACGCTGTGTTCGCGCTGGTCAAGACGGCATCCGCAGCCGCGACCGACGCCAACGAGGAATTCCACCTGGGCGCGTTCGACCTCAAGGAAACTCATTCGATGAGCGAGAAGTGACAATGAACGCCGTCGTCCCAACGCGCCACGGCCGACGAAGATGCGCAATATTTTTTCGCCGGAGCGCTATGATGCCGCAGGCTAATACACGCTAGACCCCGAGAGTATGCGCCCGCCTGCGATTTAGCGCTGCGCCCATAGGGGGAGTTTCCGATGCCGCGGCCGTGGTGCGGAAGATTGTCGGTCGCCCGATAACTGAACCGGTTGAATGTCGCTACTAGCTGGGCGTGCAATTGACCGTGTTTGAACGGACAAGTTTTTGCCGCGATTGCTTTGCACTCTCCACCAGCTTTGTTGCCGCGACGACGCGAGGTTTTTACCATGTGTCGATCTGCTTTGCTTGCCGCTGCTCTGCTTTCCATCGCCCAGGCGACCAAAGCTGAAAGCGGTCTTGCCTCCTACCACAGCGGACACGGCCGCCGGAGCGTGATGACTTGTGCTCATCGCATCCGGCCTTTGGGACGCATCGTCACGGTGACGCGCGCCAGGCATTCGGCTTTCGATTGAGCGCTCGCATCTAGCGGCATTGCTCAAGCTCGCAAGGGCCACTGCCATAGCCCGACGGTTGCACTTATGCGGCAGTGATATTCTAGCGATCGGGTGAAGGGGCGTTCGGATTTTGACGCATGATGAACCGAATTTTATTTGCGGCGTTGGTCTTCACCGCACCGGCCTGCCCGGTCTTGGCGCAGGATGTCAAGATCTCCGTCGATATGATCGGAATAGGCAGCATGAGTTGCACTCATTGGCGGTCAACGCAAGAGCGTCGACTAGAGGGGACCATCTGGATCTACGGTTTCTGGACGGGACTCAATTACGTTGCTGCGGCGAGTGATCAAACGCAGGCGAAAACTGACGCGACGGCGATCGTGAACGAAGTCGAAAGGACATGCGCTCATCGAACGTCGCAGACATTAGCCAGCGCCGCATGGACCACTTATCTTGAGTCTAAGAGGTAGCCATACCCTGAGACCACTCCAGTTCGCTCAAACTGAGTTCCCGAAGGCCCGTCGCCGTAAGCAGCCCCATACTTTCCATCGTGCGGCCATGCTTTGGTCAAGACTTACTGAGTGTTTGGCGGTTGGTCGACCCCCGTGCAAATCTAACTGCCTCCGTCGGGTGATATTAGACGGGAAAGGGAGCAATGAATTCCACGACGGACCCGAAAGCAATTGAACTCAACGATGTCCTGGCCGCGCGTGCGGATGAACGGCTCGTGCACGCTTATGACCAGATCGCGCGCGCGGATCAACAGCTGGCGCGGTTAAATGAACAGCTTGCGAAGCTAGAACACGATGCCGCGAACCAGCCTTCGGCTGTCGTGGGCCACCGGCCACCGCGCGGCAGACCGGCGCTCCGCGGCTTCATCGGCTTGCTGCTGGCCCTGTGCGTCTTCGTCGGTGCTTTCGTTTCGCAGTCCTCCTATGGCGATGCGGCCAGGTTGATTGTCGCCCGGTGGGCGCCGCAGCTCATCTTGACCTCCTCGCTGCCAATGGAAAAGCCGGGCTTTCCCGCGCAGCCGAGTTCTACCGCTCAGGTGGCCGCGGCGACGCCAGTGCTTCCGCAAGCAACAGCGTCGGCTCAAACCGCCCCGCAAGACGTCGCGCCGGCAGCCGCCCCGATATCTCCCGAGCTGACGCAGTTGCTCCAGACGATGGCGCGCGATCTCACAAACGTGGAGCAAGGAATCGAGCAGCTCAAGGCGAACCAGGAAAAAACAGCCCAAGAAAATGCGAAGGCCACCGAGCAGCTCAAGGCGAGCCAGGAGGAAATGACGCGCCTTATCGCCAAGGTCTCCGAGCAGAACCCGCGGCCCAAAATATCGGCGCCTCTGTCGCGGCCGATTGCCACCGCGACGCGTAAACCTGTGCCGACGCATCAGTCGCCACAAGCCGGAGCGCGGCCGCTGGCCCCGGTGCGGTTGCAGCCTGACGACCAGTAGGTGTCCGTCGGTACCGCGACGACGCCAATCGGCTGGCGTTGACGCCTGAGCGTTTTACCGCCATATACAGAGCATGAATAAGCTTCGATCAGCCGCATTGACCATCACGGCGACCGCTTACGGCGGATCGCCTGCTGGTTGCGCGCGCTAGAGACAAGCGTACTTCACCCAGAAAAGGCCCCGCCGGCGACGGACGGGGCCTTTTCTGGTTTTTGATGGTCCCCGTCCGCGCTTATTCCCGTCACAAGGAACACAGCCATGGACGATCTCGACCACAGAAATCTCGGTGTGAAGCTCAAGCTCTGGCACCTTCAGGAAGACGCGCCGGGCATGGTGTTCTGGCATCCGCGCGGCTACGCGGTCTACCGGGTGCTGGAGGACTATGTCCGGCGCAAAATGCGCCGAGCCGGCTATACCGAGGTCCGGACGCCACAGCTGCTGCCGCAGGAACTCTGGGGCCGCAGCGGCCACTGGGACAAGTTCGGCGAGCACATGTTCCGGGTCGATGACGGCGAACTGGCGATGGCGCTGAAACCGATGTCGTGCCCGTGCCACGTGCAGATCTTCAACAAGGGGCTGCGCTCGTGGCGGGAGCTTCCGATCCGCTATGCCGAGTTCGGCGCCTGCCACCGCAATGAGCCTTCCGGTTCGCTCCACGGCATCATGCGGACGCGCGCCTTCGAGCAGGACGATGCGCATGTGTTCTGCCGCGAGCAGGACGTGGAGAGCGAAGTCGCGTGCTTCATCGCCCTGCTGGGCGAGGCCTACCGCGACCTCGGTTTTCCCGACTACGAGGTGGCGCTGGCGACGCGGCCGGCGGCGCGCGCCGGCGACGACGCGACCTGGGACTGGTCGGAGGCGAAGCTCGGCGATGCCGCGCGGCGCTGCGGCCTCGCGCCTCAAATCAATCCCGGCGAAGGCGCGTTCTACGGACCGAAGCTGGAATTCGCGCTGCGCAACCGGCTGGGACGATCCTGGCAGTGCGGCACGGTGCAGCTCGACGGCGTGCTGCCGCAGCGGCTCGAGGCGTCCTACGTCGCCCCCGATGGCAGCCGCGCGAGACCCCTGATGATCCACCACGCCATCTTCGGATCGCTCGGCCGCATGATCGCGATCCTGCTCGAGCACCATGGCGGCGTGCTTCCGTTCTGGCTGTCGCCGGACCAGGTCGCGGTCGCGCCGATCTCGAAAGACCAGGCCGGATACGGCGCGGACGTTCTGGCGGCGTTCGAGGATGCCGGGATCCGGGCCGTTGCCTATGACGGCGCCGATACCCTTTCGCGGCGCATCGTGGCGGCGCATGAAATGGCGGTGCCGGTGATGGCTATCGTCGGCGGGCGCGAGATGAGGGACGGCCGGGTGAGCCTGCGCGAGCGCGACGGCTCACAGGCCGACGTTCCGCTGGCCGAGGCGGTGTCCCGCCTGCGCGCTTGGAATACTCGCGGGCCTGGTGATCCTCGTGATCGCTTTGTTCTGGCTCAATTATTATGATCTTCATGTCCGTTATCGGCTGACCATCGAGGTGCAGGATGGCGATCAGATCAAGACCGGATCGAGTGTTATCGACGCCTCCTACGACATAGACCCGGATTGGATTTGGGAAGGCCCACATAATTATTTTGGACAGGTCCTCGGATATGCGCCAACCGTAGACCTTGGCGAAAAGGGGATGTTCTTCCTAACGTTCGATGAGAGGCAAACCCCTGAGCAGGTGCGCGAGGGGCTTTGCATGCCGAATGACAAGTCTTGGCCCAACCATTGGGGGCACTGGCGTATCACGACGCAGCCTGTCTTTGCACGGGCAGCACGCACTGAAACGTCGCACCCGGCCCCACATTATTGGCGCCCGACATCCGTCCCCCGTGAGCTTCGACGATTGAACGGCAGATCGAGAGTCCCATACCCATGCCGCTGGATTTGGTGGTGAAGAAGGCGTTGAACAGCCGGTCCGCATTCTCGGCGGAGATCCCGACACCGGAGTCCGTTACAGTGACCAGCACTCGGTGTGTTTCGTCCTGGTGCGATCCGATCACCAGTTCGCGGGGTCGATCCGTGACCGATTGCATCGCTTCAATGCTATTCATCACCAGGTTAATAATCACCTGGTGCAGCTGGACCCGGTCGGCGAGAACCGCGGGCAAAGCTGACTCAAGCTCCGTCCGCAGCGACACCTTGTGGTTAATCAACTCGCGCTTCACCAAGGGGACGACCTCGCTAATGGCGCGATTGATGTCGAGTGGCTCCTGCTTGGTTTCGGTCTTGGTCGCGAGCGCCCGGACGCGCCGAATCACCTCGCTCGCCCGATTGCCGTCGTTGATGATACATTCCACCGAGCGGCGCGCTGCGTCCAGGTTGGGCGTTTCGCGGTCGAGCCAGCGCAGACAGGCCTCGGCGTTGGCGACGACGCCGGCGAGCGGCTGGTTCACTTCATGGGCGATGGAGGCCGTCAGCTGCCCCATCGTTGCGACGCGATTGGCGTGCGCGAGCTCCGCCTGCGCCGAGCGCAAGGTCTGCTCGCTCTCGCGGAGCGCTTCCACAGCGCGCCGGAGGTCCTCGATATCGGTACTCACTCCATACCACTTGACGACGTGGCCCTTCTCGTCGCGCAAGGGGGCGGCGCGGACCAGCATGGCGCGATATTCGCCCGTGGCGGTCCGCACGCGCGCCTCGACTTCGAACTCCTCGCCCGTTGCGACCGCCGAGCGCCATTTCTCGACGACGTATTCGCGGTCGTCGGGATGAAACATGGCGACCTCGTTGCCAGGCGAGTCCGCGGCCGATAATTCCTGCCAGCTTCGCTTATAGAACTCACGCGAGCCATCCGGAAGGGCGATCCAGACCGACGCAGGAATCGTATCGATCAACGCTTGTTGCGACGCCTCAGCGGCCTTCGCCGACTTGCGCACCGCCGTGGTGAGAGCCGTCACAATGAGCGACGTCGTCGTAAAGGCTGCTACGGCTATAACGTCCTGCGGAGAGTCTATGCGGAATTCGAACAATGGCTGCGCGAAGAAATAGTTCAGGCATGCCGCGGAAGCGATCGAGAGAACGATCGATGCGCTTAAGCTGCCAAGGACCGAAATCAGCGCGATGAGGATCACATATGCAAAACCCGCCGCGGCAACGTCGAATCCAAGCCGGAAGCAGACGAAGGTCGTCGATATCAGCCCAAGGCCGCCTAAGGCGCATTGAGCGACCCAGATCCATTGAGGCGTCCAGTGAACCTTCATCTCGGATACCAAGCCGCCCTGAACTAACTCTCACGATCGTGGGAGGCGGATAACGCCGCGAACGCGCCGTGCTCTGAGGCAAACTCAACAAGATGCTACATCGCCAGTCTTTTCGGCGGAAGATCTGAATCAGGATCCGGGGGGACCCTTTCGGTTGTTCGACCCGCAATTGCTCACGAACGGCGCGACCGGCCTCCGCTGCGGCGGCGCGGATTGACGGGTCAATCGGGCCCAATGGACCCAAGATCGAAAGGTTCCTGGGCGCCGATCGGCCTCGCTCATCGATGGGATAGCCCTTGGGGAACTGTCCGCAAGTTTGTCACTCTCGCCCGAGGTCGGAGTCGCGGTGGGGACGACCACGTAGGTCGGCTCGCCATCCGCTGCGATCTGACGCGACATGCTCAAACGTCACGGCGATGAGGTGATCGAACAGGCCCGTTATTGGCACAAGACCGACATGGCGCGATGTCTGACTTGCAAGCGGATACGCACCGAGGGCGGCCGCTATCGCCGCGACTCCTCCGCGCGCTCGCCCAGCGCGTCGAAGTCGACGCGCAAGACCTTCTCGGGTCGAAAAGCGAACTGCTGCGCACACTCGTCGCCGCTTCAGGCGAAAAAACGGCGGGTTTTGGCGTGCCCAGTTCTGTACCGAAGCGGCGCGCCGCGGCCGATGAAGATGGGCACTACGGCTTCGCCGTGACGCTATGACGTCGCGGGCTGCCACGCGATCGAAACGCCCATTCTACAATGCTCTGCGATTTCATACTGCGCCTCGCGGCAATCCTCAGAACGCCTCAGTCCGCCCGCTTGGACACTGCTGGCCAACGTGCTCAGCCTGGCGGCAGCCGTCTAGGGCGGGACACGCAGTCCGCTCAAGCCTTGTTCGACGGTGCTTCGAAGAAGCCCGTTGCCTGAACGAGTCGGCCATCGGTGCCAAAGCGGCCGAAGCTGCTCCCCTTCACGAAGGCCCGGCCATCCTTGTCGTACATCGTCCAAATGAAGAGTCCCTGGTCGTGATGTTCCAGAAAGCTGTCGTTTCTGAAGTATGCGCCCGTGAACTTCTGCTGCGATTGCGCGATGCGGACCATGAGTTCCTGTAGACCATGGGTCTGCGACGAAGGATCCGTGTACAAAATATTGTCGCTAACGCTTGATCGAAGCAGCTCTTCGCGTTCCGTCTCATGGACCGGCCCCCAAGCGCGCTGATACGCATTCCACGTTTTCAAGTGAATCTCGCTGTTCACGTGGCTTCTCCGCTTCGCTCGCTTGCGCGCCTTTGACGATATGACATAATACGTAATAATGTCAGATCGCCAATTTGACAACCTTTTTCGAAAGAAAGATGCGAGAAGATGTCTATTCCCGGCAGCAAGCATCAGCGCGTCGTCGAACGCGCGACGGACGTGTTCTGCAGATATGGTTTTGCTCGCACCACAATGGGCGACATCGCGGAGCGCTGCGAAATCTCTCGGCCGGCGCTCTATCTGCTGTTTCCGGACAAGGAGGCCATCTTCACAGCGGTGGTTGAGCGGATGGACCAGGATAAGCTGGCCAGCATCCGTGCGGAGGTAGCGCATCTGAAAGATCTGCGTGGTAAGCTGCTTCACGCCTGCCTGTCATGGGGATGTCACGGCATTGATCTTGCGGCCTCACACCCGGACGCCGCGGACCTGTTCGATCTGCGGTATCCCGTCGTTCAGCAGGTCTATCGAAATTTCCAGGGCCTCGTCGTCGAGCTCATCTCCGAGCGCTTCCGCACTGCGCGTCTGAAGATGCCGACGGAGCAGGCCGCGCGTGCGCTCGTCTTCAGCATAAGAGGTCTGCGCGAGACCGCGGCTGACAGGCGCGACATGCAGAATCTCATCACTTCGCTTGTCGACATCTTTGTTCGGGCGATCGAGCGCTGACCCCCGACTGAGAGCGGAAATGTCCACGGTTTTGAATGCAAATGGCGCGCCTCGACAGACGCGAACCCGGAATGACGCAAGAGCCTCAATCCTCCGGCTGCTGATCGGCTTCCGCAGGCGTGGCATCCACCGGTCGCGCGGCGCCTCCCCGCGGCGTCAGTGTCGTTTCTGTTTCCACAACGCCCGCGACCGCCGGCGACCATGGCCGGTCGACGCCGCGCGGCATGGCCGCGTCGACGGCAAAGCCGTCACGGGTGTGCCACAGCGCGGTGGCGCCCTGCCCGCGCAGCCGATCGCCCGACATCACGGCGGATGAACAGGAAGCCGGCGCCTGCCGCGCCGTCACCACCAAGGTTGCGCGCGCGCAATCGTCCCCCAGCGCCTCGGGCCTGAGCGCCAGCGCCGCAAAGCCGCCGCCGGCAAAAGGCGTCACGCAGCCGGCATCGTCGCAGGAGACGCCGTCGGCGAGCGAGGCATCGGTCGGGAGCCTGGGGTCGGCGTCGGCCGCCATCCATTCCTTGAGCAGGAACGCATCCTTGGCGATGCGCATCAGATGCAGCCGCCCATCCTGGCCGGGGACGCCGACATTATGGCCGTCGGCCGAGATCAGGATATCCGGCTGCTTCACCGCCAGCGCCCAGACCACCGACAGCGCGAGCACTGCCGCGCCCGACCAGCGCAGTGGCGTCCGCAACAGGCCGAGCAGCACGATGCCGATGCTGGCCGCGATCAGCGGCCCGATCCCGAACGCGGCCATGCGGCCGATCGCGCCGGGCAGGTTCGCTACCCACTCCGTCACCACGATCATCCAGTCGATGCCGATGCCCATCAGCCACCAGAACACGCCATCGAACCCGAAGGGCATCGCGGCGAGGCCGAGCAGGCCCGCCGGCATCACCAGCGCCGACACCACCGGCATCGCCGCCAGATTGGCGAGCACGCCATAGGGCGTCACGCGATGAAAATGAAAGGCGGCATAGGGCGTGGTGGCAAGCCCCGCCACCATGGAGGCCAACGCCAGCGTCATGATCTCCCGCCCGCCCCACAGTGCTATCTTCGCGGTCGTCGAGTTGTCGGGCGCAGCGAACAGGCGCGGCATGCCGATCTGCACCAGCGCCACGAGGCCCAGCGTTGCCGCAAACGACATCTGGAAGCTCGTAGCCTGATTCTGAAATCGTTTGCCACGTCAACATTTTAGCCCACTTCGCGAAGCTTCGTTTGGGACTTTTTTTGGGACTTTGCGACGCGTTCGACGGCGGCAGCGACATCCTCATCGAGCACATGCGCATAGCGCAGCGTGCTCTTGATATCGCGATGGTTCAGCGCCTTCTGAGCGAGCTTGAGGTTGCCAGTGTCGCGCAGCACCTTGGTACCAAAATCGTGGCGGAAATCGTGGAAGCGGAAATCTTTCACCCCGGCCAGAGCCCGCATCACCTGCCACGCCGACTTGGCACCGCTGTACGTCAGCGGGTAGCGCTGACCGCGCACCCGCTTGAGCCGCTTGTTGCCGTAGACCGCAACATAGGTAAACACGGACTCCGGATGCTGGCCCTGTAGCGGCCAGAGAATATCCCTGATGCTATCGGTGATCGGAAACACCACGCGCCTGCCGCCCTTGCCGATACGCACGATCTGTCGCGTGCCGAAGTTCACCTCCGACCAGCGCAGCGTCACGCATTCCTTGAGGCGAAGCCCGCTGGCCCGGACGAACGCGAAGAATGGGCCGTAGTCATCGCGCATCGCCTCATCGAACGCTGCCGCCTCGCCATCCTGCAGTTCCCGCACCCGCTCCTCGGGCTCCGGCAGGAACAGTTCCGTCCATTTTGGTTCATGTTCGAACTGCGCTCCTTCGTCCTTGGCGAACGAAAACAGACGGCGCAGCACCGCGATGGTTGAACGATTGACGGTCGAATTAGTGATCAGCGGCAGCGCATCCTTTTCCTCTTTGGTCAGCTTGCCGCGCCGTGTGACCCGATGACCGCGCCGCCATGCCACCATTTGCTTGGCCTTGGCATGGTCGATATCGGTGAGCGGCGTCGATTTGCCGAAGTAGTTCACCAGCCGCGCGAGGTTGGTCGAGGTTGCCTCCGAGTCCACATCGTACTGCGCGCGGTCGTTCCACAAGCGGGCGGCAACATCGTCGATCAAAAGCGACGCGCGGGAACGCTTGATCGCTTTGACAAGCGCCTTGGCTTTCTCGCGCTCTACCGCTTCGATGGCCTTGGCTTCCTTGCGAGTTGTGCATTCCGTAGGGCCGTGAAACCGACTACCGCCGAGCCAGAAGTCGTATCGGTAAAACGATGAGTTTTTGGGTTTCCAGATAGACATACTTCCCGCCTCCGGCGCAGCTCGATGAATTGGTCAAGGTCCTCTTCGGCGTACCGTCGCCGAGGCCGCTTCTTGCCGCGCCCCGTGTTGATATAGGCAATCAGGCCGTCTTGAACGAGCGCGGCGACGCTCCCGCTGGGGCGAGACAGACCCTGCAGTGAGTCAATCCCATGAGCGAAAAACCTGACTTTGTTGCCGGACAGTCTAATCAGATCGACTTGCTGATCGTCGTTGTCGAGGCGGTGCTGACGGCGCTGATCCAGCTCAAGAAGGTCGACATCAGTGATCAAGCAGGGTGTTTGGTCGAGCTTGCTGAATTGATTCAGGACCTTTCCTATAGGGTCGATCAGCTCGGATTGCTCGCTGATAGAATTACGAAGCTGCCGCCTCGATGAAGCTTATCAATGAAGAGGGCAATCGCTACGGCAAGCTTCTCGTTCTCGGCTATGCGGGCGCAAAGCATAGCGGCCGAGCATCGAGGGCGTCATGGCATTGTCGGTGCGATTGCGGTCGGGAGCTTGTCGTGAGCGGCGGACATTTACGCGAGCGATTGATGCAGTCGTGCGGCTGCGCGACACGGTTCAAGGTGATTCGGCCTCTGGCGGCCAAAACCCGGCCCGCGCAAGGGCCAGCCAGTGCGGGGAAACGGGAAAGATGACCCCGATGCCCTTGGCGGGGAAGGGCACTGCACGGGCTCCTAATCGGGTCGGTCCCGGCCGAAGTAACCGGCTGAACTGCCGACCAAAAGTGCAGTTTTAGTTGCGTTTGAGAGTGCGTAAATGGCCCAACTACTGGATGGCAAGGAAGCCGCCAAAAGGCTGAATATCACCGAGGATCCCCGAGCCGGACCGCGCTATCCTTATGGATGATCGTCCCGGTCAGGCTTGGATGAGTTTCGGTGAGGACAGAAAATATTTCATCGAGCTGTCAACCAGTGGCGTGTGTTCCATTTCGTCTCCGGTCGCGGACGGCAATGCTATAAGAGAACTGTTTGAAAGGCTTTCCCGAAACAAGCTTCTGTCAACCGAAAAGGTTGGATCGGAAACGCAAACCATCTTCGCGGTGACGCACCCTGATCGGCGAGGGGCGGACAACGGGCACGCCATCGTTTTGGTTGTGTCGTCCGCACTTCAAAGTGGGGGTGCCGGTCTAACCTCCGTGCCTGAGAAGGCGGCCGAAGCTGAGGGGATAACCGTCCCGCAGGTTTGGCCGTAGGCAATGGCGCATGACCGCAACACGGATGAAGACTTGATGATCGTTGCCCGAGGCGCGGATAAGGAAGACAGGCTGCTGCATGAACACCAACGAGCCCTACATCACCGATGCGGACAAAGCTCACTATCGCAGCTTCGCTATGCATCATCTTCCCTCGGTTGGTCGGGAGCCGGTCACCGAAGTATGGCACTACACCACCGCACAGGGCCTGATCGCGATTTTAAACGATGGAAAGATGTATTCGACGCAAATTAGCTGCCTAAATGATAGTCTTGAGCAACGATACTTCGGCGATTTAGTCCACGCTGGCGTGAAAAAGCTCATCACCACGAACAACGAACAAGCGGTGGGCATTTTGTTGCAAGCCGCTGACAACCTTCTTTCGAATCGAGATTTCGCCGCGCTAGGGCATTTCGTAATCTGCTTTAGTGAAGTCGAAGATGATCTGGGCCAATGGCGGGGCTACGGCGGCGGTCAGTGCGGTTATGCAATTGGTTTCGATTACTTGAAACTGTTTTCCGCGTTGCCCAGCATCAGGGCTGACGCGTTGTTGGCTCCGATGAATTATGATCTCGCGAGACAGACTTTTGTGGTCGATGATCTTTTGAGAAACGCTCAACTTTTTTTCACGGCGGGATTATCGGGAAGAGATGTTCAACGCTGGGCAAACGAATTTTTAGCTGCGTTTTCTGGAGAAATGGATATTTTCGCTTGCATAACAAAGCACCCAGCTTTTGCTGCAGAAAAAGAGCGGCGTATCATTACCCGCTTGAATAACGGTGAAACGAACCTCCTAGAATTTCGCCAAAAGCAAACGTTACTAGCAAGACACCTTCCAATTGATCTGCGGGTCAGTGCAGGCTTACTTCCGATCACCCGCATTTGTGTCGGCCCGGGGCCAGCGCAACGTGTTTCCCAAGTAAGCGTCGGAGACTTACTCATCAAAGCAGGGTATTCAGACATTCCAGTGACTTTGAGTACTGTCCCATTTCGCATTCCGTAGAAGCGGAATAAGGATCGGCAACCGTTTCCATTTCTCTTGTGCCGGATTTGCCTATGAACAAATTTATCGCATGGCTCGAAACTCCCTCGCGTTGGAGCGAGCTGCGCGAACTCGGCCAATCGAACCTTGTCAAGGCATCACTGCTGATGCCCGTTTTCGGCTACCTGCTGCTTCTCAACGAGCATGTTCATGACTTCCTAACAATCCGATATGATGGCGATTGGCCGTTTAATCGCCTTCCCTCAGTCTGGCGGGTTTGGATGCTGTTTTACGGCAGTTTCCTTCTTGCGATGGGGTCCATCGCTTTTGCGTGGCGCTGTCCCGTGGAGATTAAGCGATACGCCTCCGCGTTCAACCTCGTTGATACGGAGCGCAATCATTTTACTGCCCATCACAACGAAACTCAGAAAATCGCTGACAAGCTGAAATTGCTCTATCGCAACATGTCGAGATGGGAATGCTTACTTTTCTTGCGACCTAGACTGGAACCAGAGCTACCTAACTTGGGCGCCGGGACGTCTCCTGATTTGCAAACGGGTGACCAATGGGGCCTCGGCTTGATTCATATTTGGGAAATAAACAACGTAAAACGTCCAACATTGCGTATCGCAATATACGTCCTGTTCCGGGTCGGAATATTGCTGCTGGCCATCCCGGCCGCATTCACGTTCTTGCAGGTCACCTTGGTGCTTGCGAGGCATCTGTTGGCGCTCATCTAAGATCGATCTTCCTCGCGCGCAGCTTCCCACGGCCGCGCTAGCCTCGCCCAAGCGATTTGGCGGAGCGGCCCGGGAAAGGTACAGCGGGCGGGCAAGACCGCTCCAGCGAGGCGCGCTAGGCCTCGACCATCGCGCGAAATTTCTTCGCACTCGCTTCACGCGCACGCCAATCGAGGCGACGTTCACGCTCATCGGCGACCGCCTTGTTCGCGCACACACCTCGGATAACTTCATCGATCTCGCCGCTGTCGAGCGTCCTTTTTTTCAAAAGCTCATCGGCGAGCGCGCGAACGACATGCGCGTGAGTGCGGAGCAGGTGTTCTGCCTCGCGCCTCGCGAACGCGACGAAAGCCTCGATGCTGTCCGGCGAGCTGGCGACGAGCGAGGCGAGCGCGCGCTCCTGCGCCCTGTCGCTATCGGCAGGCCATGCCGACCCGAGGAAAAGCAGCTCACCAAGCGAGCCCGAGACAAGCTCGACGACCCTGTTATGGCAATGCAAGACGATCTCGGAAATGCATTCGCGATTTTCGCCGGGGATCGGCAACAGCGGCGTGATCTGCTCGCATAAGCTCCGCACGGGCGGGCTGGGTGTGAATCTCGATTGGAACGTCGGCCCCCAACACAACCCGGAAAATGTTGGCCCGGGTACGATGGTGCAGCCGCCGAGCGGCGAGCCGAGCAGTCTCCCGGTCGTCGCGTGCGACGCTTCATGGAGCGCGATGCGATAATCATCAGCCGCCGCGCGACCTCCAGCGCGGGAGATTTGGTCGCTGGCGGCCGGTGGCTCTACAGGCGCGGCAGGAGAACGCTCCGCGCTTTCGAATAGCGGCCGGGCACCCACACCAAGCGGTGCCCGGCCCCTGCGCGCACGGCTAAAAGGAGCAAACTTGCCGTTGTCGCCGGATTCAATTTTAGTCATCGCATTCGATCTGTCTGTCGAGCGCCGCCGATTGCCGCGCTTGCATCGCCTGCCGCGCCTTCATCCGCGCGACAATATCGGCAACGCTGCTGCCGTTGCGCGAGAGCGAATTTGCCCATCGGACCGCGCAGGGCGGTCCGCCGTTAACATCGAGCCGATCAAAATCGGCGGCGCGGATCGCCAACATGAATCACCTCGCGAGTTTGAGCACAAACGGCGGGCCACGGTCGACGCGCTCAAATTCCGAATGCACAATCGGGGGCTCGGCGACGTGTTCCGGCTCGGGTGACGCTTCGGCGTCGAGATCGAATGCCGAGGAAGCATGCGGCACCGGTCCGCCCTGCGAGCCGTGCTGTCGGCGCAACGGATTGTCGAGCGACACGACCGCGCCGCTCTGCAATGCCCTCGCGGCGAGGCGCTGCGGCACCTCGACATCCTGAAACTTTCCGCCCATCCGCTGCTTCCCGAATTCATCGCGCCATTTGATCGGCCGAAGCGCGAACAGCATCGCGGTCAGCTCCCTCCCCGGGGCCGATGGTTGGATGTAAGGCTCCGGCACCACCGGCATTCGCGGAGGCGCGCCGCCGGAAAGCACCTGCTCGCGATTCTGGCGAACGAGTCGCGCGATCAACTCCGCACCTGACGGAATTTCAACCCGCGCCATTTCCGCGAAGGTCGCGAGACCGGCGGCTTCTGGCGCGATGGTCGCGGCCTTGGCCATGACGACATAGAGCCGGTCGACAGCGGCGCGGACCGCCTCCGCGCTTTCGACGACTTCGCGCGCAACCAATTCGAGCGAGGAAGCGACTTCCTCGCGCCTTGCTTTGTCGGCGGCGTCGGCGCGCGCCTGTTCAAGGCGGTTGACCTCGACCGTGGCCTTCGCGAGCGCGGAGCGCAACGTCTGCGCCCGGTCGGAAGCCGCGCGCATCCGGCCCTCGACCTTATCCAGCTCGGCGTCCGGCAGATTGTCTAGCGCACACCGTTCGGCTTCGGCCGCAAGATCGGCGATGTTGGTTTCGCTGTCGGCGAGACGCGAGGTGAGCCGGTCGCGCGCATCGATGGCGGCGGCGAGCTGTTTATCGATGCTCGGTTTGAAAATGCCCATGGTGCTCTGCCTTCTATGAGACGCGGTCGACGATACGCTCGACGCGGTCGCCTGTCGTGCCGCCCGTTCCACCACAAAACCTCACCGGTCTTGCGAGCGAGCGATATATTCCTGCAGCGATGCGAGATCGACAAAGACGCGCCCATGGTCCTTTCGCGCCACGACAGAGCCGCGCATCGTCCATCGCCGCGCCGTTTCGTATCGAACGCCTTCGTGACGAGCTGCGGCTTTGAGCCCCATCCACCGCCGGGGCGGCTTTTCGATCTCCGCGATCAGCGCCTTCGCCACGGCGAGCATTTCGCGCGTGGCGACCAGCTCAGCGGTCAGTGCCGCGATCCTTGACGCGGGCTCGGGCGGATCGGCGGCGGCCGGAGGATCGGCCTCGGGTTCGTTGATGGCGCGGTCGGGGACCATGGCGATCAGGCACCGAGCGCGGCGGCGTCCGCCGCGATTTCGGCTTTGACCTCGTCGACACAGTCCCACAGGTCGAGCGCGTCGACGAGCTTCGATCTCGCCATGCCGCAGAGCTTGTCGGTCACGATCTGCATCAGGCAGCCGGATTCGGTGTCGAGCCGGTTGGTCTCCGCGAACGTCGCCTCGATGACGTTGATCGTCGCCCCAATCTGCATTTCGAGCGACAACTCGCGGCGCTTTTCGATATCTGGCTGTGCCTCCAATCGCGCGAATTGATCGTCAAGCTTAGCATAGCTGGTTTCGAGCGTATCGATCAGCGCCGCGAGCTGATGATTGCCGCCGCCGGTGTCGTAGCCGCGCAAATGCGCCTCGACCGCCCGGCTCGCCGTCGACAGCTTCCATTGCGGCTTGCCCTTCACCATTCGATCAGGCGGGATATTCCTCAGCGCCTTGATGCAGGTCGAGCGATCTCGTTCAAGCCGTTCCGCGATGCCGTTGGCGCTGAATGTCTGCATCATCGGTTCCTTAAAGAGTTGTCGCCCCTTGGAAAAATATCGGCGCTGGTTATAGCGAGCGGGCGAGCGCCACCCGCACCCCACCGGGGCACCGGAAGGACCCTGCGCAAATGCAGGGTCACCATCTTGTGGCTTTCGATCCATGGTCCGATGGTCACCATCGGCGCGCGCTTCGATTGCAAGATGCAAGAGTTGTGCGCGGTGTGCTGCCAGTGCGCTCATCGCGGCGAGGATGGTCGCCGTAGAGCCAGCGCTTCGATCTCTCTCAAGATGATCTCGATGTCGAGGGTTGGCAAGTGCCAGTCATAGCGCAGTCGATGCAGCGCATCGATCCTACTTCACGCATCAACGTATTTTAGATATTGCCTGCCGTAGGTGGGCCGCCAGCGCCACCCGCGAGTCCACCAATCCCAAGAGTGGAATTGCGTTCTTGATTTTTGCTTCTGCTCTGCCCGTGCTCAGCCTGCGCCTTGGCGACATCCGCGCTTGAGAGTCGAGCCCGTATCCGCCTCCAAGCGGTTTTGAACTCGGCCTTGCAGTCCTCAAGATCGGTGCCCTGTCCGCTGTCCTCCCGGGCCGACTGTTGACCGTAAACGTTGCAGCCCCACGACCATTGAGCCACATGATCAGGGAGACCGGGATTTTTTCTGATCCGGCCAATCGGCAACCCTCGCCAGATGACCGTATAGTCGTCGGGGTAGCTTTGCCCGTCGATTTCGGTCGCGTGAATGGTGAAGCTTTCGTGGCCGGGCATCGGAATGCACTTTGCGTAAAGCGAATCGCATATCGCCAATAACGCAAGTGAGATCGCAACTTTGTCAGATTTGCGATGCGAGCTATTCGTCCTAGAAAGCGACTTACCGAAACGGACCATCAGCTTGCCGCTGATACAGCGTAACACTCGCGACAAGACGCAAGCGCGAACCGCCAAGGTTTGCCCTGACGGCTCGCTAATTGACGTCCACGTCGGTATGCTTCGATCCGCCGAAACGCATATTGCTCGCGCCGACCGACGCGGGCAGCATCGTCCAACCAGTGGCAGGTTCAACTCACAAATTATAAACTCGCCGGGCATAGCCGAATCAAATGCCGCAACCGCACGGTTGCAAACTGTCAAAAACTTGGTGGCTTTTGGGCTTTCTGCGGCATTCCCTGATCTTCGACCCACATCACCTTGGCAACATCGTCCAAAGCTGGATTGTTCTATCAGCCGTCAGCCGCATCATTGCGCCTTCCGTGGTGTCATCGAACTCATGGGCTTTCAGGATCATGCGTGCGGTCGAGATGATGCGGCCGATGTTGGCGTCTATCTCGCGTTGGCGACCGACGACGCGACGAGGCGCGTCACGGCGCTTGATGATACCGATCCTTGACGGCTTGCGGTCTTTACGATTTAGCCTCTGCGTTGCACCTTGCATTTTGAGCCTCCTGCCGATCTGTGGCGCATTTCCAACCAGCTAGATTGCCTCGCGTTAAGTAACACTGCGCTACCAGACCCGCCAATAGCCCTTCCGAGATGGCGGGCCGCCCAAGGCCGCGCAATGAGGCTTGGTGCGCTAGCGGGATGGCGGTGGCCACAGACACCGGCCCCGGCCCAACCCCCCTCTGCAGCGCGCAGTGCCCGGCGACCATCACGAGCCGCCAATAGTCGGCCGTCGCCCACATTGAGCAGAACTATACCGATCTGCTTCGCGAGCGCGGCATCTATTGGGCGCACACCGACAAGGACGACGACAACGAGCGCTCCCGCTTTCGGGAGGTGGTGCAACTGATCAAGGAAGCAGAAGCAGCCGAGAAGGTTCGCCGTGGACTCGGTGACACTCTCGAAACTGTATGGTTTGTTTGTCGGTTTCCGTACTGTGATGGCGGTCTCGGTGTGACAGCCTAAGCGTATGTCCGAGCCACTGATTCGAATATACAAGCGCTGCAGCGCACAAATGGGCCACCTTGGTACGCTCCCGGCGGTCGACGGCAAGCCAGCCTTGGAGGTCTTCCGTTGCTATACCTGCAACAGCATGGAGACCGATTCACGGGCAAAGGCTTCCATGTCGCGGCGATGAGGCGCGTCGAGCAACAAACCTCATTCACGACCATGTCACGGATTTTCCGCGCCGGGATCAGGAGGTGAGACTATCCCGCGATTTGTTTGGCTTTCTTCGCAACGGCAGTTTTCCTGCAGCTCGCAATCGGCAAAGTAACAGAGGCAGCGGCGAAGCGCCGGGCGAGCACGACGCTAATTTGAGCTTCTAACTTCCCGACGCGGATTCGATATTTTTAATCTGTTCTTTGATCCTCCCGACGAACCAAGCCTGTGTTTCATCATCCAATTGCCCGTCTGCGCGAAGTTGGCCGATTTGAACAAGCCACGCCTCAAGTGCGGCGAGCACCGAGCCATCCGGGTCATTTGTGCGGTGTGTCGGTTGCGTCATGTTGCTCCTCCACAATTCAGTAACGCTTTTGTCCGCAGCTTGAAAAATTGCCGTCACATGATGGCGGCTTCGCCCGCCGCTTGCGATGGCGCGCGCCGCGCGCGCAAAGCCCGCCGATGCGATGCAGCGGGTTGGTCGGGACAATGTACCGGCCATGATCCCAAACCGCTCTGTGCGGCCCGCTGTGGCCCACGCGCAAGTGTGCCAACGTGGCATGTTTCGATCATCACGCTGCCATCCATAGGTCGGTGCGCCAATTTCCCCTCGCGATGAACACCGCCAGCGGCCGAAGCCTGTCGGGCGCAATGTTGCGGGCTGCGATGGTGGTGACCGCGTCGAGTAACATTCGCTGCACCGCCTCCGGATCGTCGACCTCGGCGAGCATTGCATCGAAGGCGACGAGCGCCGCTTCGCCGTCGTCGAGGAGCGGATAGCGGTCGCGGATGGCGAAGAACATCCGAAGTGTCTGCCGCCGGGCCTCGCGTGCGGCGATGCGGTCGGCGCGGGCTTTCTCGGTGGCCTCGTCGGTTTGCCGTGGCATGATTTCCTCCGTTGTCAGAACCGGGCCGATCTCGCGCGATCCGGGCAACATTGTTAAGTTGCCTGCCATGAGATGGATTTTCGTTTTGCTCTGATCAATTTCTATCGATGCGCCGTAAGGCGCGCATTTCGGTTGAGAGGTTTGGCACTGATCAGCGGCGTCGTGGCCGGTTTGGAAAGCCGGGCAAGGTGGTGATGGCTCGCTCAGTCCCGTTACCTCGCGCGGCAACAAAGGGACTCTATCGGTGAGAGCGGGCCTATCGGCCCTCTCCGTAGTAGTTATAGAACTGGATGCTTCAACAGTCTTCGTTGCTTCCTCTTCCTTGTTGCTCTTAGACCTTAAGACAGTCGCAGCAGTGCGACCGTTGGCTGTTTCGGCATCGGCCGGATTTGCGACCGTTGCGACATCAAATTTGCGACCGTTGGAACCAACAGGCAAAAGCAGCTCAAAGGCGTTGCTCACCCGTCCGTCACTGTGTCGTTTCTTGCGCACGATCCCGATCTCTTCAGCGACATTGACAGCACGGATCACAGTGGCCTTGTGGCATCCCGCCGCCTTGGCAAGCTCGGCATAGGTCGGTTCGATCAAGAGCCCGCCATCGCCATCGCCGCGCGCGCAGAGGGCGAGCGAGCGCAGCACATGTTTGTGCATCAGCTTGACGCGAGGATCACGGGCGATCTTGCGCGACCATTGATCACGCTGCTTGAAGGTCGCTACTGCAGTTGTGATTAGGGATGGTGCGGTTGCATCTTGCGCGGCTAACGCAACGCGCCTATCAAGTGTCCCGTGCATCGATGTACTCCTTCGATGTGTTCCGGCCGCCAGAGCCGGTTGCTGTTGGTCAAACTCTGTTTCGAAATATCGCGCCGTCACGGAGTCGAGCCTGTGACGGCGCATTCGTTTTAGATCATGATCTCGTTTGCAGGCAGTTGCAAATCACGACAGCGCGCTTCCTTGTTCACTTCCTCCGCATCGCATTGCTGCATCGCCTGCACCGCCAGCTCACCTTGAGCGGCTGCATCGAGAGCACTGGCCCGACGCAGATGTTCTTGCTGCTTCCGCAGAGCGCACATGGCTTGCGTTCGATCTCGTCGTTCGAAAGCGCGCGCGTGACAGCCGCGAGCTGCGTTTGTCTTTCCGGATTGTCGAGCCGACAGCGAGAGACGCGACGACATGTTTCCGCGCGCTGCTTCCGGTCGGATGGGAGTTTGAGCGGGAGACGGAGCTGCACGCCCCTGTCATTGCAAAGCCTCTCGACCATGGCGTCGACCGCTCGAGCCACGCCAGCATCGCGACAGGCGGCACGCGGGGTGCAGCCGTCGCGCTCGATCATGTTGACGGCGCGCGCGAGCTTGATGCGGAGTTGCGCGGTGAGCTGCTGCGGTGTCGGCGGCTCGGGAAATTTCGGTGCTGCGGTCGGGCGCGGAATTGTGCGCCAACGTTGCGGCCATGGTGCGGATTGGTATTGCGCCCCGGCGTGCTCGTCTGTAAGTGTGGTCATGACGGTGGCCTTCTTGCTGGTCGGTCTCGTCGCTTCGATCTGCGCCGCTCGGTGGTTGCTCCCGGGCGGCGCTCTCGTCTCAGATTATGATCACCGGCATCGCCGGATGCAACGGCGACGTTCCGCCCCAAAAACACACCCCACATTTTTCGGTGTCCACTTTTGGACACCTCGCAGCATTGGCAGCGCGGCGTTTTTCGATTGCGCGACCTCCCTTTCCTGCGCTTCAATGTGCGCATGAACGAGCCCCAACTCACCCGCCGCCGATCTCCCGACCATCGCAACGAGCGCTGGGAAATTTATTTCGGCGACGTGCGCGCCGGGGTGATCTCGGTGCGCAGCGGCAACCCGCATGACACCGATCCGTGGGATTGGAGCTGCGGCTTTTATCCCGGGTCGCATCCGCGCGAGTGCACCAACGGCACGGCGGCGACCTTCGACCAAGCCCGCGCCGACTTCGAAGTCGCGTGGCGGGTGTTCCTCGCCAACCGAACCGAGGCGGACTTTCAGGAGTGGCTAGATCAGGAGGCTTGGACAGCGCGTAAATCTGCGATGTGGAAAGCTGGCGAGCGGTTGCCGTCGCAGCGACCGAGCAGCATTATGCGCTGCGCCTGCGGCGAAGCCTTCGACAGCCATCAGCCCGGCGCTGTTCTGATCCACGTCCCCCATATCACCGCTGCACGGCGATCCGCGTGACGGCGGCCAAGGGGTGGCAGCGGCTATGAAAATTTTAACAATCATTGCGGCCCTCGGCGTGATCGGGGCCGTGCTTGTCGTGGCTCTTTTCGGCACCGCATCGCCGTGCGGCATACTTCGAGAGGTCACCCGGCAGCGTGAGAAAATTCCGGGGATCATGCCTGACGTGGTCGTGGATACTTATCTGACCAACAAACATGGTTCGCTTACCCCCGCGAAATGTCTCGGTTTGCTGTTTAGCCGCCATGCTCCTCAGTCGAGGTGACCAATGAAATTTATCGAGCTGAGCGTCTTTGCCGATCCCGACAGCGCTGCCCGCAAGTTGGTCGAGATCGCCAACGCAGCCGAGGCGGTGCAGGACGGCCGGATTTACATCGAGCTGATCAACGGCCCGTTTCTCAAAGATGGCGGCACACCAGAACAGTACCGGGCCGCCCTCGCCCGCGCGATCACGTCGGGCTGGCTGTCGCAGCACGAGTCAGGGACCTATGTGCGGTTCACGCCAGCCGGTGCCGAGCTGTTCGCGTGACAGCCAGCGGAGATCGATATGGAGCCGCAATGCACGAAGCTGGTCACGTCGCGATGGGGTTTGGAAGGCCTCGTCTCTAAGCGCCGGAATCGTCCCTACCGCGCCGGACGGTTTACGGAGTTGAATTGCGATTACGCGGTTTCAACTCAAGCAATCCGGAAGACAACGCGACAGTGTATCGAGAGAGGAAACTCATTCCGAGCAGGCCGTCAACTCCCCGACCAAACGCATCCGTACTCCCGATAGCAATGAGAACGGGCACATTTGCGGCCGTCGCTGTCCCGACCTGCAAGATTTGCGCATAGCCAGTTGCCTGCTTTAACAGACCTCCGACCACCTTTACTTCTATTAGATCGGTCGCGTCAGGCACAATCCTTGCGCGAACGGCCATTCCGGGTGTCAGTGATACCAGTGAAGCGCCGGTATCTATGATCATTCGGGCAGGTACACCATTTATAAAAACATCGACCAATTTATTTGGCGGGATGACTACCCGGGCTGACCCGTTCGCATAGGTCGCGGCACAATTTCCTTTTCGTGAGTAATCCGAAATGAGTTTTGCGATTTGCTGACTTTGGCGCTCCCTAACGTTGTAGGAAATGAAAGTTTCCAGAGGACCTATAGCGTCGCATGGCTTGCCTAGTTTGTCGTACATTGTTGAAACTTGATAAAATTGTGATCCGTCAACGTTCGAGAGATCAGGAAATAGGTCCAGCGTGCTGATATAATCCGCGAGAGCAGCCTTGTAATCCCGGTCATGTTCGTGCGCGCTGCCTCGCATGAATCTGTAATCGTAGCTTGCTGGATCGAACTTTACGAGTTCGTCGGCCACGCCGATTGCTGCTTTGTGATCGCCAATTCGCGTGTAAGCCGCGTAAGCAGATTGCAACATTTCCTCGGAAAACGTGCAGCTTCGATTGTAAGCTTCAAGGCTCTTGGCACTCTCGCGAGGGTAGCCAGCAGCTTCCATACGTTTAGCGAGCGCCGTGAAAGCAACATTATCGCAAGGCTCGCGGGTTACTTGATCCAGATATTTCGAAGCTAGCTCAAACCTCTCGAACGAGCGCGGAAGATCAATCCCAAGTTTTTCATAGGTCTTCTTGTAAGGATTAAACATTTCGGCGTTGGTATAAAAATAATATCCAGCAGACCCCATCGCGACGACGATTGCGACAATTCCCGCGATTATGGGAACCACGATATTTCGTTCTTCGACGTAAGCGCCACTGCGGTCCGTTCGAGTTGCGGTAAAGTCTCGTTCGATCATAGAAGACCCCGTCTTTAAGCGACGCCGCCAGCGGCAAGGCGGTCTTACTTTTCGGGTGGGGGAGTGTACCAATGAAGAGTTAGTAGCGCTCCGAACGAACCTGTTAGGAGCAGGACAATCGCCATGAACTTAGCATACTTACGGAGGCGCTTTGCGCTGCCGGTTTGGATCACAAGCATTGTAGCTGCGTTGGGAGTTGGTGGTTGTGGCGGCCAAGGCGCATTGATACCCCCCTGTTGAAACGCCCCAAGATTACACGCTAAAGTAAATAAGGACATCCCCAACTATCGAATTCGGACAAACACCGACATTGCCATGGGTCGCCGCGATCAACGGAACGGCACCTTATTGCGACCGTGTAAGAGGGCGCCGTCCCAGCCCAGCTCTGCGCAGCGAGATCGAGACCGGCCGAAGCTACCGTTGTTCGGTCTCGTCGTTGGTAGGCGATGACGGGATCGAACCGCCGACATCTTCCGGTCCGGCGTCCCAAATTCCCCAAAAGGCTTGCCACTCGCGCGCCTCGCGCGGGGCCTCTTGAGACGGCCGGAAAACCTCGACCGCTGCGGCTGGAACGGCACGCGAACATCCAAAACCGGTTTGGGACTTTGTTTGGGACTTTTCGGCACCAAATGCCGGATTCGCCGGGTTTTTGATCGGTTTTTGTTCGCCGCGACGGGTCGCGGTAGTTGGCTCAACCCGTTGAAATAAAAGCAACTTTGCTCGCGAATGCCGCTCTAGTACGGATGCGCGCCCAATTTCTGGAAGCTCGGATGCACCAGCGCTTCCGGCGCGATCGCCAGCACGATCATGGCGGCGACCGCGAGCGTGCGGAAGGTGATCGCGCGGCGGTCGACCATGACAGCGATCAGCACGACGGCCGTCATGAAAAACGAGCGCTGGGTGGCGACTTCGGCACCCGACAGCAATAGATAAAACAGCGCCGCGGCGAGTGCTGCCGCCGCCGACCATTTCTTGATCGGAAAGCCCGACGCGAGCTGAGGAATCAGCGCCAGCAGCGCCCGGACCGCGAAGAACACCACGCCCGCGACCACCGCCATGTGATAGCCCGAGATCGAGAGCACGTGGCCGAGGCCGGAGATGAACATGGCGTCGTTGACCGGCGTGGTGATCGCGTCGCGGCGGCCGGTCAGCAAGGCGGTGGCGATGGCGCGCTTGTCACCCTCCAGCGTCGTGCGGATCCGCGCGTCGATCGCGTCACGCAGATTCTGCATGACGGCGGCGTAGCGCAGCGACAGCCCGCCGCTCTCGGGCGGCTCCACGGTCTTGATCGAGCCCGTGACAAAACCGGAGGCGCCGATGCCTTGAAAAAACATGTCGCGGCCGAAATCATAGCTGCCCGGCCGCAATGGCGAGAGCGGCGGCTGCAGCCGCGCCTTCAATTCGACGAAGCTGCCGACCTCCGGCGCGGTGCCCTTGCGCACCGACAGCCGCACGCGCTCCAGTCTCACTTGCGATTTCGGGCTATCCATCTGCGCGACGCGCAGCACAAAACGATCGGTGCGCTCGCGGATATCGCGGGTCTCGACAAAGCCCGACAGCGAAACCCCATACATCGGCCGCGCCAGCACGCCATGCGCGATCCGCGCCGTCCTCCAGGTCGCGGTGGCAAAACCCGCGGCCATCGCCGCGATCAGGACCACAATCGGAAATAATTTCTGCCGCCGCGAGAAAAACGCCGCCACGCAAAGCACCGCAGCCGTGGCTGCCGCGACCGGCAGCAGCGGCTCATGAGCGGCTGCGAAATAGAAGGCGATGCCGGTGCCGAACGCCACGGGCACCCAGGGCAAAAGCCGTCCGGCGCCGGCTTCCGCGCGCGCCCACGCGCGCAATTTTTCCGCAAGCGACGACCATGTGGAAAAGCCGGAAGGCGCAAGACCGCCGGCATGCGCTGCGCCGCGCGGTGGCCACGTGCCCGCGATCCCCTGCGTCCGGGCCCTGCTCCCCTCCGCCATCCCGGTACACCCACTGATCCCGTCCGGACCCCGATGCTATCGGAAGCTGCGAGCCGGCGGATAGCGGAACGAATCCAGAATTCAGCGGAAAAATCTGCTTCAACTCCAGCCGTCGAAACGAGGAACCAAAGAACGTTCTTGCGCTTCTAGAATCCCATGACCGACAACACAGCGCCATTCGCCCATCTCGGCCTTGAGCGAGCCATCGCGCTGCGCTGGACGCTTCGTGACATCAAGGCCAAGCGCCTGAAACTCTCGCCGGTCAGCGCGGGCGATCTGAACATTCTGACCGAACTCGGCCTGATCGAGATGCGCGACGACGTGCCCGTGCTGACCAATGCCGGCCACGCCGTGCTGGACTGACGGCGAACCATCCGGCGCGCTCGCCCTGGGACGCTCTTGAACCGAAAGACTGCAAGTTTCCTCAGGCCGCGGCGAGCGGTCGTTAATCTTTGCTAACGCCATGCGGCTAGGATTCCCGAATCAACAAGGGAATTGGCAATCGGGGACTTGGCCATGCCGCGCAGGATCATGCTGTCCGTTTTCGCTGTGCTCGTCACCGCAGTAACCGCCGGCGCCGCCGATCTGCCGACGCAGAGCCGGCTGGGCAGGATCTTTGCCGAGCCCGCCGAGGCCCGGGTCGAAATCCCTGCCGTTCGAGCGCGCGAATATATTGGGCCGATTATTCCCTACAGCAATCTGCCCAATCCGGTCTGGAATCGCGGCATGTACAATTACGGCTCGTCCTGGTCCTGGTACAATCCCGGCCCCTATTACGGCGGCCCGTATGTTTCCTACGTCTTCCGCCTGCCCTATGTCTGCGGGCTCTATGGCTATTGCAACTAGGATGTTGCCGGCTCATCGCTCAACAGCGGCGTCTGCGACGAGACGTGATGGCTGACGATTTTCCAGTCGCCGTCTTCGCGGGCGATCACCCAGGTGATCTTGACCGACAGCGGCGCGGCATCTTCATCGACGACGAACGACGCGGTCGCGGCGAAATTGATCAGATCGGAATTGACCTGCGCGGTCGCGCGGTCTGTGAATTGAACGGTGGGCGAACTCCAACGCGGCAGCGCGTTGAAATAGGCCGCTACACCTTCGTTGCCGCGATAGAGCTGGGATTTGGAGCCGAAGAAGAACGCGTTTCCCGAGTAAAGCCGCGCCAGCGCATCGGCGTCGAGCCTGTTGAACGCGGCCGACCATTTCGCGATGACGCCTGACACCGTTTCGTCGGCCACGCATTGCATCAGTCTCAGCCCTTGCCGCCGACTTCCTTGGCAAAGGTATCGCGCAGGCCGATGGTGCGGTTGAACACCGGATGGTCTCGCGTCGAATCCTTGTCGCGCACGAAATAGCCCTGGCGTTCGAACTGGATGACCTCGTTCGAATTGGACTCCGCGACGGCGGCCTCGATTCGGGCGTCGGTCCAAATTTCCAGCGACTGCGGATTGATGTCGGCGGCGAAGTTGGCCGCATCCGGCGAGGGTTTTGAGAACAGCTGGTTGTAGACGCGAATTTCCGCGGGCTTCGACTGCGCGGCCGGCAGCCAGTGCATGGTGGCCTTGACCTTGCGGCCGTCGGGCGCGTTGCCGCCCTTGGTCGCGGGATCGTAGGTGCAGCGCAGCTCGACCACTTCGCCCGATGCATCCTTGATGATGCCGGTGCACCTGATGAAATAGGCATAGCGCAGCCGCACTTCGGTGCCGGGCGACAGCCGGAAAAACTTCTTCGGCGGGTTCTCCATGAAGTCGTCGCGCTCGATATAGAGCTCGCGGCCGAATGCGATGCGGCGGGTGCCGGCGGTGGGATCGTCCGGATGGTTGATCGCTTCGATCTCCTCGAGCTGCCCTTCCGGATAATTCTCGATCACCACCTTGAGCGGCCGCAGCACCGCCATGCGGCGCTGCGACGTCCGGTTGAGCTCCTCGCGAATGCAGAACTCCAGCATGCCGACATCGACCACGCTGTTGGCCTTGGCCACCCCGATGCGCTTGACGAATTCGCGGATCGCCGCCGGCGGCACGCCGCGCCGCTTCAGTCCGGCGATGCTCGGCATGCGCGGATCGTCCCAGCCGGCGACATGGCCGTCGCGCACGAGCTGGGTGAGCACGCGCTTGGACAGCAGCGTGTAGGTGAGATTGAGCCGCGCGAATTCATACTGATGCGGCGTCGACGGCACCGGCAGCTTTTCCAGGAACCAGTCATAGAGCGGCCGGTGGTCCTCGAATTCCAGCGTGCAGATCGAATGCGTGATGCCCTCGATCGCGTCGGACTGGCCGTGCGCATAGTCGTAGCTCGGATAGATCGACCATTTGTCGCCGGTGCGCGGATGGGTGGCGTGCAGGATGCGGTACAGCACGGGATCGCGCAGGTTGATGTTGCCGGCGGCCATGTCGATTTTCGCGCGCAGCACGCGGGCGCCGTTTGGAAACTCGCCCGCTTTCATGCGCCGGAACAGATCGAGGTTTTCCTCCACCGGGCGGTCGCGGAACGGGCTGTTCTTGCCGGGTTCGGTCAGCGTGCCGCGCGCGATCCGGATCTCTTCCTGGGTCTGGTCGTCGACATAGGCAAGCCCGGCGCGGATCAATCCCTCCGCCCAGTCGTAGAGCCGTTCGAAATAATCCGAGGCATAGAACAGGTATTTGCCCCAGTCGTAGCCGAGCCAGTGCACGTCGGCCTGGATCGAATCGATATATTCCTGCTCTTCCTTGGTCGGATTGGTGTCGTCGAAGCGCAGATGGCAGCGCCCGCCGAATTCCTGCGCGATACCGAAATTGAGCGCGATCGACTTGGCGTGGCCGATATGCAGATAGCCGTTCGGCTCCGGCGGGAACCGGGTCACGATCGCTGAAAGTCGCTTGGCGTCCAGGTCGGACTGGACGATGTCGCGAATGAAATCGCGCCCCGCCTCTGCCGCTACCGATTCTGTCGTCATTTTTGTTCCTGTTCGGGAAATCAGCGGACGTTCTGCCAAATCCGCCCGCCCCACGGAAGGCTTTAGTTATTAACGGTTCCTGCTATACACCACCGCGCTTCCCGCATGCCCCCCTTAGTTCGTAGCCCGCTCCAATCATGACCGATTCCGTCGTCACCCGCTTTGCCCCCTCGCCGACCGGCTTTCTCCACATCGGGGGGGCCCGCACCGCGCTGTTCAACTGGCTCTATGCCAGGAAGCTCGGCGGCAAGATGCTGTTGCGCATCGAGGACACCGACCGGGAACGATCGACCGATGCCGCGATTGCCGCGATCCTGGATGGCCTGAAATGGCTCGAACTCGACTGGGATGGCGACGTCATCTACCAGTTCAGCCGGGCCGCGCGGCACCGCGAGGTCGCCGAGCAATTATTGGGCAGCGGCAAGGCCTATCGCTGCTACGCCACCTCGGAACAGCTCACGGCGATGCGGGAAAAGGCCCGCGCGGAGGGGCGCACCCGCCTCTATGACGGCCTGTGGCGGGACCGCGACCCTTCCGAAGCGCCCGCAGGCGTAAAACCCACGATCAGGCTCCGGGCGCCCCAGACCGGCGAGACCGTGATCGAGGACCAGGTGCAGGGCCGTGTGGTCTGGCAGAACGAGAACCTCGACGATCTCGTGCTGTTGCGAGGTGATGGCAATCCGACCTACATGCTCGCGGTGGTGGTCGACGACCACGACATGGGCGTCACCCACGTCATCCGCGGCGACGATCACCTGATCAACGCCGCCCGCCAGAAGCAGATCTACGATGCGCTGTCCTGGGAGGTTCCCAGCATGTCGCACATCCCGTTGATCCACGGGCCGGACGGCTCGAAGCTCTCCAAGCGCCATGGCGCGCTCGGCGTCGACGCCTACCGCGCCATGGGGTATCTGCCGGCGGCGCTGCGCAATTATCTGGTCCGGCTCGGCTGGAGCCATGGCGACCAGGAGATCTTCTCCACCGAGGAAATGATCGCCGCGTTCGATCTGTCCGGCATCGGCCGCTCGGCCGCCCGCTTCGATTTCGCCAAGCTGGAAAGCCTCAACGGCCACTACATCCGCCATTCCGACGATCAATCCCTCGTGACCATGTTCGAGGGCGTACTGGACTATGTTCCCGGCGGCACCGACCTGAAGGCCAAGCTCAACGACATCACCCGCGCCCAATTGCTGCGGGCGATGCCGAGCCTGAAGGAGCGCGCCAAGACGCTGATCGAGCTGATTGACGGCGCGTATTTCATCTTCGCCGACCGCCCGCTCGAGCTCGAGCCGAAGGCGCTGGCGGTGCTGACGCCGGAAAACCGCGAGCTGATCGGCCGGCTTCGCCGGGCGCTGGAGGCCGTCGACCCCTGGACGGCGGAGACCACCGAAGCCGCGATGCGGGCGTTTGCGGAAACGAACGACCTCAAGCTTGGCGCGGTGGCCCAGCCGTTGCGCGCGGCGCTGACCGGACGGACTACCTCGCCCGGCATCTTCGACGTCCTGGCGGTACTGGGGCGGCAGGAATGCCTTGGCAGGCTGGGCGATCAGGCCCCCTTATAGGGTTGCATCGGGGGCTCACCGTGCCCATCTTGCAGTGCAAACAGCAATAAGATACCCATCTTATAAGTGCTCCTAGCATACCCGGCCTCCCACGCCCTTTGGCTAACCATGGCGTCCGCGGCCGCCTTCATTTTGCAACGATCTCATCGGGGACTTCACGATGGACGCAACATCCAAAACCAAAACCGCTACCTTGACGGTCGGCAACAAGACCTACGATTTCCCGATATTGAGCGGCACCGTCGGGCCCGATGTCATCGACATCGCCAAGCTCTACGCCCAGTCCGGAATGTTCACCTACGACCCCGGCTTTACCTCCACCGGCAGCTGCCAGTCCAAGATCACCTACATCGACGGCGACGCCGGCGTTCTGGAATACCGCGGCTATCCGATCGAGCAACTCGCCGAAAAAGGCGACTTCCTGGAAACCTGTTACCTGCTGCTGTACGGCGAACTGCCGACCAAGGCGCAGAAGGAAGATTTCGACCAGCGCGTGATCCATCACACCATGGTGCACGAGCAGATGGCCCGCTTCTTCCAGGGCTTCCGCCGCGACGCCCATCCGATGGCGATCATGGTGGCGGCGGTCGGCGCGCTCGCGGCGTTCTACCACGACTCCACCGACATCACCGATCCGAAGCAGCGGATGATCGCTTCCATGCGCATGATCGCCAAGATCCCGACCCTGGCGGCGATGGCCTATAAATACACCATCGGCCAGCCCTTCATCTATCCGAAGAACTCGCTCTCCTTCGCCGAGAATTTCCTGCACATGTGCTTCGCGGTACCCTGCGAGGAATACAAGATCAACCCGGTGCTGGCCGACGCGCTCGACAAGATCTTCATCCTGCACGCCGACCACGAGCAAAACGCCTCGACCTCGACGGTGCGGATCGCCGGCTCCTCCGGCGCCAACCCGTTCGCCTGCATTGCCGCCGGCATCGCCTGCCTGTGGGGCCCCGCCCATGGCGGCGCCAACGAGGCGGCTCTGGCGATGCTCGCCGACATCGGCACGGTCGACAAGATTCCCGATTTCATCCGGCGCGTGAAGGACAAGAACAGCGAAGTCCGCCTGATGGGTTTCGGCCATCGCGTCTACAAGAACTACGATCCGCGCGCCAAGATCATGCAGAAGATGTGTCACGCGGTGCTCAAGGAAACCGGGCACGGCGACGATCCGATGCTGAAGGTGGCGCTGGAACTGGAAAAGATCGCGCTCAGCGACCAGTATTTCATCGACCGCAAGCTCTACCCGAATGTCGATTTCTACTCGGGCATCACGCTGAAGGCGATGGGCTTCCCGACCTCGATGTTCACCGTGCTGTTCGCGGTGGCGCGCACCGTCGGCTGGATCAGCCAGTGGAGCGAGATGATCGAGGACCCGCAGCAGAAGATCGGCCGTCCGCGCCAGCTCTATACCGGCGTCGCCCGCCGCGACTACATCGACATGGACAAGCGCAAGTAAGGCGCGCAAGTTACGCTTGAGTTAACGGCCGGATGCACCAGCGTCCGGTCGTTATTTTTTTGACCGTAGGGTGGGCAAAGCCGCATTCGCGCCGTGCCCACCATCCCGCCAAACCATTATCTTTAGTGGTGGGCACGCTTCGCTTTGCCCACCCTACGATCCTAGACCGGCCGCCTCGATTTGCGCATCGTCGCCAGCACGATGTCGGCGGCGCGGACGCTGGGCGGCTGGTTGCCGGTCGACATGATGCCGTCGAGCTTGGCATACGCCTCGAGCTGACGCCGGCGCAGCGGCGTATCGCCGAGCACCTCCCGCACCGCGCGCGACAGGTTTTCCGACGTGCAATTCTCCTGCAGATATTCCGGCACGACGTTCTCGCCGATCACGAGGTTGGCCAGAATGACCGAGCTCACCTTGATCGCCCGCCGCATGATCCATGCTTCCGCCGCCCCTACCTGGTAGGCCGTGACCATCGGCACGCCGGAGATCGCAAGCTCCAGCGTCACCGTGCCCGACTTGGCGAGGGCTGCGCGCGCGATCCGGAACGCCGCCCGTTTTTCCGGCTCGCCGGTCACGATTTTCGGGACGACCTTCCAGCTCCCGACGCCCTCGGTCACCGCTTCCTTCAGATGCGGCATGGTGGGGAGCACGGGTTCGAACGCCACGCCTTCGGCGTGCAGCCGATCCAGCGTTTCGCCGAACACCGCCATGTGGTGCCTGATCTCGCTGCGGCGGCTGCCCGGCAGCACCAGCAGTACCGGCGGCGCTTCGTCCCGGCGTTTCTGCTCCGCAAGCCTGGGCCGCAGGCTGCCGATCTGCTCGATCAGGGGATGACCGACATAGCTGCAAGGCGGCCCGCGCAGCCGACGGTATTCCTCCGGCTCGAACGGCAACAGCGCCAGCACATGATCGACATAGGCGCGCATCGCCCGCGCCCGGCCCGGCCGCCACGCCCAGACCGAAGGCGAGACATAGTCGACGATCGGGATCGAGGGATCGCGGGCGCGGACGCGTTTCGCCACCCGGTGAGTGAAATCGGGACTGTCGATGATGACGAGAACATCGGGCGAAGATTCCGTCACCGCGGTCGAGGTCATTCGGATCAGTGTCAGAATCTTCGGCAGTTGCTTCACGACCGCGGCCAGCCCCATGATCGAGAGTTCCTCGATCGGAAACAGCGAGGCGAGCCCTTCGCGGGCCATCGCCTGGCCGCCGACGCCCTCGAAGCGGACAGCGTCGCCGAGACGCTGGCGCAATATCTTCATCAGGTTGGCGCCGAGCCGGTCGCCGGATTCCTCGGTGGCGATCAGGAAAATCCGTCGCCCGGCATTTGCAACTGCGCGCGCGGCCATCACGCGGGCAGACCGGTCACGAACAGCCCGGCGGCGTCGGCTTTCTCGATCATGGCCTGCGGCTCGACCACGATGGTGTTGCCGGCGACAACCGCGATCCCCGCAAGCTCTGCGGCGGCCGCGCCTTCGACCGTGCGCGGTCCAACCGTCGGCAGATCGAAGCGCAAATCCTGGCCGCTTTTCGGCGCCTTCACCAGCACGCCGCGGGAGGCCTTGGCGCGAATCCGCCCCTCCTTGCGCAGCCGCGCCACGCGCGCCAACAGGCCATCGGTGCCTTCGATGTCCTCGACCCCGACCACGTGACCGTCGATCACTACCGCGGCCTGGCCGATGTCGAAGGGGCTGAGCGCGCGCAGCACCTCGCGGCCCCTGACGATATCGGCGGCGGCATTTTCACCGGGCATGGTCCGGGTGAGACATCCCTCCGGCACCAAAAGATCCGGGGCGACATCCCTGATCCCCACCATGCGAAAACCGTCCTGCTCGAGAATGCGGCCGATACCGGACAACAGATGATCGTCGCCGCCGCGGAACGCCGCCCACACCCGCCCCAGCACGCGCAGCGTGACCCAGTCCAGCCTGATCTCCGAGAGCGCCGGTCGCACCAGTGTGCCGATGAAAACCAGATCGCGGCAGTTCTCGGCGCGAAACAGTTTCATGGCCCTGCCGACCTGGCCGACCGAAATCCAGTGATGACGAAAGCGCTCGACGGCGACGGGATCGCAGGCGCCCTTCAGCGCGAACAGCACCGGTTGGATGCCGCGCGCGCGCAGGGAATCGGCCACCGCGAACGGCATGACGCCGCCGGCCGCGATCAAGCCGATGGGCGATGAAGCATCCACAACCTGGCTTGTCATGGTTTGCCCCGGGGGTCGCGTCATCGACCCTTTTTGCCGGACTTCAACGGCTGACACAGCTCGCGATTTTTTCCGGCATCGATGAAGTTGAGGATTTCCGCGATCGCGGGATCCGTATCGGCGAAGCGCCGCACCTCGGCGAGCCGATCGGCGTATACACCGGGACCGTGAAACAGCCTTTGATAGAACGACCGGACCACCGCGAGCCGCTCACGTGTGAAACCGCGCCGCTTCATGCCGACGACGTTGAGGCCGGTGAGCGTGGCGAACTGGCCGCTCGCCAGCGCAAACGGGATCACGTCGCTGCGGATGCCGCTCATCGCGCCGACCATCACCTGGGCTCCCACCCGGGTGAACTGATGCACGGCCGAAAGTCCGCCCATAAAGACAAAATCGCCGATCTCGGCGTGGCCGCCCAGCGTCGCCGAGGTCGCGAAAATCACGTCGTTGCCAACGATGCAATCGTGAGCAACATGGCTGCAATTCATGAAATAACCGCGATCGCCGATCCGGGTGATTCCGCCGCCGGCCGCGCTCCCGGCGTTCACGGTAACCTGCTCGCGGAAGGTGCAGCCCTGACCGATCTGAAGTTTCGTCAATTCTCCACGATAGTTCACGATTTGCGGCGGGGTACCCAAGGACACGAACGGATAAATCGTGCAGCCGTCGCCGATCTTGGTCTGCGCGGTGATGTGCACATGCGCCACCAGCTTGCAATTGGCGCCGATCACGACGTGGGGGCCGATGACGCAGTAAGGACCGATCGAGGTGCCCTCGCCGATCACAGCGCCGTCCTCAATCCGCGCCGTGGGATCGATCCTGCTCATGGTTCGCTATTCGCCCAATTTCCGTTGAATTAGTTCGGGTTTTGGGGTGGTTAGCCCGACATCCCGGGACTGTCCAGTGACGTATGGTTACGCCGTGTTTCGTCATCCGAGCGGAATAAAAGCCGCCGGCTGGCCCGGCAACCGGACTACGGGCTGTCTCGTCAATCCGT
The DNA here is from genome assembly GCF_900129505.1 of Bradyrhizobium erythrophlei. NCBI lineage: Bacteria > Pseudomonadati > Pseudomonadota > Alphaproteobacteria > Hyphomicrobiales > Nitrobacteraceae > Bradyrhizobium > Bradyrhizobium erythrophlei. The sequence goes on from NZ_LT670818.1 coordinate 7,062,294, forward strand.
CAGCATCGCGCCGACATCGGCCTCGGCCACCGTGGTGCCATTGACCTTGGCGTCGCCGTGAAACCACCACATGGTCTTGCGCCGGCCGATACTGCGCATGTGATACTCGATGGTATCGCCGGGCATCACGGGCTTGCGGAATTTGCATTTGTCGATGGTGAGAAAATAAACCGCGCGCGGCTTCTCGGTGCCCTCGACCGACTTGATTCCGATCACGCCGGCGGTTTGCGCCATGGCCTCGATCATCATCACGCCGGGATAGACCGGGCGGTCCGGAAAATGCCCGAGAAACGGCGGCTCGTTGAAGGTGACGTTCTTGATGCCGATTCCGGAATAATCGGTGCGGATGTTGATGACCTTGTCGATCAGCAGCATCGGATAACGGTGCGGGAGCGTCTTGAGGATCTCATTGATATCCACGAGTTCGAATCTGACCGATACCTCCCCCATCACTCCCGCCCTTCGCCCTTCGGATCGGTCGAACTGTCGCGCACCAGACGCTCCACCGCGATGATCTCGCGGAACCACTGCTTCGTCGGCTTGGCAAAGTGACCGCCCCAGCGCCCGCCTGCCGGGATGTCGTCCTTGACGGCGCTCATCGCCGTCACCTGGGCGCCGTCGCCGATGTGAAGATGGTTGTTGATCCCCACCTTGGCCCCCAGCGCCACATTGTCACCGATCGTCAGACTGCCGGCCAACCCGATCTGGGCCGCCAGCAGGCAATGCCTCCCGATCGTCACATTGTGACCGATCTGGACCTGATTGTCGATTTTGGTGCCCTCGCCGATCACGGTGTCGCGCAGGCTGCCGCGGTCGATGGTCGTTCCCGCGCCGATCTCGACGTCGTTCTGGATCAACACCCGCCCGGTTTGCGGCACCTTCAAATGGCCGTCCGGTCCGAAGAAGACAAAACCAAAGCCATCCTGGCCGATGCTGCAGCCGGGATGGATCAGGACGTTGTTGCCCAGCAGCGCGAACTGAATGGCGGTCCGGGCGCCGACATTGCAATCCCGACCGATCCGGACATTGGCCCCGATCACCGCGCCCGCCCCGATCACCGTGCCGGCGCCGATCTCGACATTGGGGCCGATCACCGCCAGGGGATCGACGATCACGCCATCCTCCAGATGCGCGCTGGGGTCGATGATGGCGGAGGCCGCGATGCCGGTATGGCCGAACCAGGATTGCGGACGCAGCGCGCTGGCATAGAGCTCGCGGGCGATCGTCACGAAGGCGCGGAACGGCTGGGCGGCCCGCAACACCGCGACGTGGGGCGGCACCCTGACTTCGAAACGCGCGCTGACCATGCACGCGCCGGCCTTGGTCGAAGCGAGCTGGTCGGCATATTTCAGATTGTCGAAAAACGCCAGATGCATCGGGCCGGCCTCGTCGAGCGAAGCCAGGCCCCGGACCTGTTGACCGCCGCGGGACGGATCGAGCAAATGCGCTTTCGTCAACGCGGCGATCTCGGCCAGCGTCGAGGTAGGCGGTTGCTCGAAGAAAGTCGGTTGCGCCATTCCACCCGTCGCGGTCCGGCCGATGATCGAACCAGAGCTTCGGTCCCGATCGATCAGAACCGAAGCCTCTCTTTGTTGTGACGCGTTTCCTTCACGCGCACCAGTATCCACTTGGCTCAAAAAGGCTTTTAGAACGATGTTCCGCCGCCAAACTTGAACTGCTGCACCCGGTCGAACTGACCCTTGGTCAACGGGACCGCGTAATCGAAGCGCAGCGGACCGAACGGCGAGGCCCAGATCAGGCCGACGCCCACCGACGAGCGGACCGTATTGCCGCTGTCGTACTGCAATCCCAGACAGGTGCCGGGGGTCGGCGGATTGGTGGTCGGACGAATACAGCCGGGCACGTTGACTTCGCCGGTGGCGGCCCAGGAGGTCGGCCCCTGGTAATCGGACAGGCCGCCCGCGTCGGCATAGATCGCACCCTTCAAGCCGACTTCCTTTGGCAGGAACCAGAACGGCATCTGCAGCTCCGCCGACGCACCCCAATATTTGGTGCCGCCGAGCGCGTCCATCGTGCCGAAGGGATTGATGTCGCGCGGACCGATGCCGTTCGGCGCGAAGCCGCGGACAAGGTTCGGACCCATCTGGAACTGATCCAGCATGCGCAGGTCCTTGTTGCCGACCTTGTTGAGGATGCCGCCCTGCAAGTGAATCAGCCCGACGATATCGGCGACCAGCGGGGTGTAGTATTTCGCGTCGAACGCGCTCTTCAGGTAGCTCACGTCGCCGCCGACGCCGGCGAAGTCCTGCTTGAAATCGATCAGCAGGCCGTCGGTCGGGTTCTTGTTGTTGTCGAGCGTATTGTAGTCCAGCGAGTAACCAACCGCCGAGGTCAGCGAGCTGCCGCTCTGGAGTTCCTTGCGGACCGGCAGCGAAGCCTCGCCATCGCTGTAGCACCACAGACCCGTGCCGGAGGCATCGGTCGCGGTTTGGCCCCCTGACGTTATCGATCCGCCGGGACCGACGCCGGCCAGATTCGCAAATGCGGGTGACGGATTGAACGCGAGCAGCGGGTTATTCGGATTGTTGTTACAGTTCGCCAGATAGTTCGGCAGTGAGATCTTCTGCTGATAGATCGAATATCTCAGCTGCAGCGAAAGATCTTCGCGCAGCGCAAATCCGAGCCGCGGGCTGAAGCCGAGCGTCGAGGTGCCATAGGCGATATAATTGTTGGCGAGTTGCTGGCGCTGGTAAAAGTCGAGGCCAAGCGCGACCCGATAGTCGAGCAGATAGGGCTCAACGAACGACAGCGAGTAGCCGCGGGCGTACTGGCCGTAGGTCACCGACGCCTTCGCGAACAGACCGCGTCCGAGGAAGTTGCGTTCGGAAACACTGACCTCGGCCAGCGCGCCGTCGGTGGTCGAATAACCGCCCGACACCGAGAAATCGCCGGTCGACTTCTCTTCAAGCTCGACGTTGAGAATGACCCGATCGCTCGACGAGCCCGGTTCGGTCGCGATCTTCACGCTCTTGAAGTAATCGAGGTTCTTCAGGCGGCGCTCGGCCCGATCGACCAATGCGCGATTGTAGGCATCGCCTTCCGAAATATCGAATTCGCGGCGGATCACGTATTCCCGGGTGCGGGTGTTGCCGCGCACGTTGATGCGCTCGATATAGGTCCGCGGACCCTCGTCGATGGCATAGGTGATGGTAACGGTGTGGTTCTCGAAATTGCGATCGCCGCGCGGGCGCACCACCGCGAAGGCGTAGCCGCGCCGCGACGCTTCGATCTGCATCTCCTCGACCGACTTCTCCAGCGCTTCGGCGTTGTAGGTCGACCCGACACTGACGCGGGAGAAGCTGCGAAGCGTGTTGGCGTCAAAACTCGGGATGCTGGATTCGAGGTTCACCGCAGCCACGCGGTACTGCTGGCCTTCCTCGATCTTGAAGGTCACCAGGAAGCCCTTTTGCTGCGGATCGTATTCCGTCAGGGCGGCCACCACCTGCACGTCGGCGAAACCGTGCTTCAGATAGAAGCGGCGAATCAGATCGCGGTCGGCTTCGACCCGGTCCGGGTCGTAGACGTCGCCACCGCCGAGGAAGCTCAGCAGATTCGATTCGTGGGTCTTGATGATGTCCTTCAGCCGATACGACGAATAAGCGACGTTGCCGACGAACTCGACCGACCTGACCCCGGTCTTCTGGCCTTCGGTGATCTCGAAGACGAGATCGACGCGGTTGTTCGGTTGTTCAATGATCTGGGGATTGACGCTGACGTCATAGCGGCCGGCATGGCGGTAGATGTCGGCGATGCGCTGGGCGTCGGACTGCACCATGGGGCGCGACAGCGTGCCGCGCGGTTTGGACTGCACTTCCGCCGAGAGCTGTTCGTCCTTGACCTTCTTGTTGCCCTCGAAGGCGACGCGCCCGATCACCGGGTTTTCCACCACGGTCACCAGGATGCCGCCGCGGGTCTGGCTGATCTTCACGTCCTGGAACAGGCCGGTCTCGATCAGCGCCTTCAGGCCGTCGTCGATTTGCGCCTGATCCAGGCGCCCGCCGGGACCCGGCTTGAAATAGGACCGGATGGTGTCGATTTCGACCCGCCGGTTCCCTTCGACCTGAATCGAAGCCACGGTCTGGGCGGCAACGGGCGACGCCAGCACGCCGGCCAACGTGGCGGCGACCGGCACGGCAAACATGATCAGGGCAGCGAACAAGCCCCCCCGGACTCGCATTCCAAAATTCATGCGCCAAGCGCCCTTGTCATTCCAGTGCCGGACCGCACCCCACGAACCGGCAGATTCCCATGTGTTGCACAGCTTGTAACCAACTTTGCCGGGCCGGCAAACGTCCGATCGCAGTGCAATTTCAATTTCATTCCAAGACGTTGCCTATTGGCCACGTCACAAAAAAGCCGTTTCAGGATGCCGCCAGATGCAGGATGTCGTTATAGGTCGCAAACACCATCAACATCAGCACCAGACCGAGCCCGATTCGGAACCCCATTTCCTGCGCCCGCTCGGACAAAGGCCGCCCCCGCACGGCTTCCACCGCATAGAACAAAAGATGACCGCCATCGAGCAGCGGAACCGGGAACAGGTTCAACAGCCCGATCGATATCGAAAGCACCGCCGCCAGATGCACCAGTGCGGCGAGGCCGATGGTGGCCACCTGCCCCGAGATCTGGGCGATTCGCAGCGGCCCGCCGACCTGGTCGGCGGCTTCGCGGCCGGTGAAAACGCCGCCGATATAGGACAGCGTCCGGTCAACCACGAACCACGTTTCCTTGACGCCGAGCCACAGTGCGGTAGCGGGATCGACGCGCTCGGTGGTGACATCGCCGGCCGCGGTCTTGCGGGTAATGCCGAGCACCCCGAGCTTATGGGCATTTCCGAAGGGGTCTTTGACTTCCTTCAGTTGCGGCGTGCCGTGCAGTTCCAGCGTTGAGTCGCCGCGCTTGATGGTGAACGTCATCGGCTCACCGGCGCGAACGCTGACAATCCGCTGCATGTCGGAGAAACTGTCGATCTTGGAGCCGTCGATCGCGGTCACGGTATCGCCGACCTGGAAGCCGGCGGTGGCCGCCGCGCTGCCCGCCTCGACCTGATCGACGCGCGCGCTCGTGCTCGGCTTGCCGAAGAAAGTGAACAGGCAGGTGAAGATCACGATCGCCAGAATAAAATTGGCGATCGGGCCGGCGGCGACGATCGCCGCGCGCGGTCCGACTTTCTTGTGATGGAAACTGCCCTGGCGCTCTTCCTCGCTCATGCTGGCGAGCGCTTCGGACGATGGCGTCGAAGCCTCGCTATCGTCGCCGAAGAACTTGACGTAGCCGCCGAGCGGCACGGCCGAAATCTTCCAGCGGGTGCCGTGGCGGTCGTTGAAACCGGCGAGTTCCGGACCGAAGCCGAGCGAGAACGTCAACACCTTCACGCCCGCCCAGCGGGCAACCAGGAAATGCCCGAGTTCGTGGAAGAACACCACGATGGTGAGCACGAACAAAAAGGGGATCACGTAGCCGATGAGCCCATGGCTCAACGTATTGAAACTATGCAGGAAAAACTCGGACATTCGAATCCCCTTAAGCAGAGCCGAAAGCCCCGTCCCCAGTCATCTAAGATGCCTTTAAGGCAATTTGAGGCAAGAGGGTGGCAGCTTTCTTTCGCGCGTTATGGTCAACGGCAATGGCGTCGTCCGCGGATGTCAGGGGCGCCAGGTTCCCGGAGCGAATCCAGTCCTCGACCGTCGCCTCGACGAGGCGCGCGATGGCGCCAAATCTGATCTGGCCGGCGATGAAGGCCGCCACCGCCACTTCGTTGGCGGCATTGAATACCGTGGTGGCGCCACGGCCGGTGCGCAAGGCGTCATAGGCCAGGCGCAGGCCCGGGAACCGCTGGAAATCCGGCGCCTCGAACGTCAGTTGCCCGATCTTGGCGAGATCGAGCCTGGCGGCGGGACCTGTGATTCGATCCGGCCAGCCGAGGCAATGCGCGATCGGCGTGCGCATGTCGGGCGCTCCCAATTGCGCGACCACCGAACGATCGGAGAATTCCACCATGCCGTGGATGATCGACTGTGGATGCACGAGAACGTCGATCTCGTCCGGCTTCAGCGCGAACAGATAGGCGGCTTCGATGACCTCGAGCCCCTTGTTCATCATCGATGCCGAATCGATGGTGATCTTCTGTCCCATGCTCCAGTTCGGATGCTTGAGCGCCTGCGCCAGCGTTGCCTGCTCGATGTCGGCGCTGGCCCAGGTCCGGAACGGCCCGCCGGAAGCGGTGATGATGACGCGAATCAGTTCCTCGCGGTTGCCCGAACCCAATGCCTGAAACAGTGCATTGTGTTCGGAGTCCGCCGGCAGAATGCACGCTCCGGCCTTCGCCGCGCGCTCCATGAAGAAGTCGCCGGCGCAAACCAGGCATTCCTTGTTGGCGAGCGCGACGGTCGCGCCACGATCCACCGCCGCGAGCGCGGGCTTGAGGCCGGCCGCGCCGCTGACGGCCGCCATTACCCACTCCGCAGGCCGGGCCGCGGCCTCGATCACGGCGCTTTCGCCGGCGCCGCATTCGATGCGGGTTCCGGCCAGCGCCTCCTTTAGTTCCGTGAAGCGCGCCGGATCGGCGACGGCCGCAAATCGCGCGCCGAATTCCTTGGCGAGCTTCGCCAGCCCCTGCACATTGGTATGCCCGGTCAGGGCCTCAACCCGATAGCGGTCGCGCGAGGCCCGCAGCAGATCCATGGTGCTATCACCGATCGAGCCGGTGGCGCCGAGGACGGTGACCGAACGCACGGCAGACGCCGCGGCTTTGTTGCTACGCAAGGGAACTGCGCTCATGTTTTTCACCAAACCATAAGACCGCGGCCGACGCCATCCACGCCGCCCCGCAAAAGGCCAAAAATCGCGGCCATGATTACCGCGGCGACGAAGCCGTCCAGACGATCCAACAGCCCGCCATGGCCGGGAATCAGCTGGCTGGAGTCCTTGACCCCGAATCGCCGTTTCACTGCGGACTCGAACAGGTCGCCGAGCTGCGAAGCGATCGAAAGGCCTGCGCCCAGCAGCAGAATCGGGCCCAATTTGAGCACCTGGGGCGGTTCCACCCGGGCAAAGCCAATCGCGACAAAACCCGCGGCAACCGCCAGACTGGCCGCAAAGCCGCCGATGGCGCCGGCCCAAGTCTTCTTCGGGCTGACCCGCGGCCAGAGTTTCGGTCCGCCAATACCGCGGCCGGCGAAAAAACCGCCGATATCGGTCACCCATACCACCAGCAGGATCAGGATCAGCGCGACAAATCCCCAGACCTGATCGAGGCGTACCAGCACCGATGCGGCTTCGGCGGCAGCAGCATAAAAATAACCCGCCGCCGCCCAGAGACGCCGTTCCCGCGAGAGCCAGGCTACCGCAACACCGCCGAGCGCGAGCACGCCGAGCGAAGCATCGATTCGCCCCAAGGCGAGACAAAACCCTGAAATGGCCAACGCGACGCCGCCGGCTGCGACCACGCGCCGCTCGCGCGCCACGCCGACGATCATCAGCCATTCCACAAAAAGACCGATCGAAGCCAGCGTCACCAAAGCGGCCCACAGCCACCCGCCGGCATAGGCGATCGCAAGTGCTGCCGGTGCGAGCACCATGGCGGCGGCGACGCGCAACAAGAGATTGCGCGAACCCTGCTCAGCCGTCGCCGCCGGCGCGGCTTCGTGCTCCGTCACGATCCGGTTTTCGCGGCCAGACCGCCGAAACGGCGCTCCCGTCTGGCATATTCGGCGATCGCGTCGCTAAGCGCGGCCTTGTCGAAATCGGGCCAGTGGACCGGAACGAACACGAGTTCGCTGTAGGCCGCCTGCCACATCAGGAAATTCGACAGCCGCTGTTCGCCGCTGGTGCGAATGATCAAATCGGGGTCGGGAATATCGGGCGCATCGAGATAGCGGCCAAGCGTGTCGGCGTCGATCGAGGCGGCGTCGCGCTTGCCCTCGGCGACCTCGCGCGCGAGCCGCTGCGCCGCCTGCGCGATTTCCTGCCGCGATCCATAGTTGAACGCGACCACCAGCGTGAGCTTGGTGTTATTCCCCGTCAGCTCCTCGGCTTCGTTCAGCAGCGCGCAGATGTCGCTCTCCAACCCGGAGCGCTCGCCGATCACGCGCACCCGAACGCCGTCGCGGTGCAACGAGGCAAGGTCGTTGCGGATGAACCGCCGCAGCAATCCGAACAGGTCGCCGATTTCGGTCGCCGGACGCGACCAGTTTTCCGAGCTGAAGGAGAAAATCGTCAGATAGCGAATACCGAGTTCATGCGCTGCGCGAACGACGCGGCGCAGCGCCTCGACGCCGCGGCGATGGCCTTCGGCGCGCGGCAGACCGCGCGCCGCCGCCCAGCGTCCGTTTCCGTCCATGATGATCGCCACATGCGAGGGACCATCGGCTCGATCCGGTTTGGTCGCGGGGGCTGTGGCGTTGGACATTGGTCAATCCCAGGAGCGTTTTCGAGCGAAGTGGAACCGGTTCGCTTGAGGAAAACGCGTCAGAACAAAAAGCAGCGGGCTAAACGGTGAGGATTTCTTTTTCCTTGGCCGCCAGCAATTGATCGATCTCCGTGATCGTCCCGTCGGTCGCCTTCTGAACTTCAGCGGCCAGGCGCTCCTGATCGTCCTCGGATATCTCGTGATTCTTCTCGAGCTTCTTCACGGTATCCAGGCCATCGCGGCGGACATGCCTGACCGCGACGCGCGCGGCTTCGGCGTATTTGTGCGCCACCTTCACCAGTTCCTTGCGGCGCTCTTCATTGAGTTCGGGAATCCGCAGCCGCAGCACCTGTCCTTCGGTGGCGGGGCTCAAGCCGAGGTTGGAATCGACGATCGCCTTTTCCACCGCCTTGACCATCGACTTGTCCCACACCTGCACCGAGAGCAGGCGCGGCTCCGGCACGCTGACGGTCGCGAGCTGGTTCAGCGGCATGTGCGTGCCGTAGGCGTCGACCTGCACCGGCTCCAGCATCGAGGCCGCGGCGCGGCCGGTTCGCAAACCGCCGAGTTCATGCTTGAGAGCCTGCGATGCGCCCTGCATGCGGCGTTTCAATTCGTTGACGTCGAACTTACCCGTGGGCATAGCGCACTCTCCTCTTGAAAACTCGCAGCCAAGGCAGCCGAACCCAGCGCAGTCCCATCCTTTGCAAAGCTCAGCCGGCGACGATGGTGCCGTGACCGGTACCCCGCAGGATCGAGCCGATCGAACCCGGCTCGGCGATCGAGAACACGATGATAGGCAGCGACGTCTCGCGGGCAAGCGCGAATGCGGTCACATCCATGACCTTGTAGCCGCCTTCAATCGCCTGTGAATGGGTCAGGCGGTCAAACCGCTTGGCGGCCGGATCCTTTTTGGGGTCGGCGCTGTAGACGCCGTCGACATTGGTAGCCTTCAGCACCGCCTGGGCGCCGATTTCGGCCGCCCGCAATACCGCGGTGGTATCGGTGGTGAAGAATGGATTGCCGGTGCCGCCGCCGAGCAGCACGATCCGGCCCTCGGCGAGATATTTGTGCGTTGCACCCCGGGTGTAGAGTTCGCAGACCTGCGGCATCACGAACGCCGAAAGCGCCCGCGCTGGCGCGCCACGCCGCTCGATCGCGGCCTCCAGCGCCAGGCAGTTCATGACGGTGGCGAGCATGCCCATGGTGTCGCCGGTGGGCCGCGACACCCCGCGCGAGGATACTTCCACGCCGCGGACCAGATTGCCGCCGCCGATGACGACGGCCACTTCGACCCCCAGCTGCTGGGCGGCGATCAGGTCGCTGGCGACCCGGTCGATGGTCGGCTGGTCCATGCCCGATGAATTCGGGCCGGCCAGATATTCGCCGGAGAGCTTGATCACCACACGACGATAGACCGGCTCAGCCATAGCGAATCGCTCTCCTTCCCGCGCGGGCTGCTCCCGGCGCAAACGGGCCGGGAGCACCGTTTGCGCGGTTATTTCTTGCCGCTGGCCGCCGCGACTTCGGCGGCGAAATCGGATTCCTGCTTTTCGATTCCCTCGCCGAGAGCATAGCGCACAAAGCCGGTGATCTTCACAGCCCCGCCGATCTTGCCCTCAGCTTCCTTCACCGCCTGGGCCACCGACTTGGCGTTGTCGTGGATGAAGGCCTGCTCGAGCAGGCAGACTTCCTTGTAGTAGGTCTTCAGGCCGGACTCGACGATCTTCTCGATCACGTTCTCGGCCTTGCCCTGCTGACGGTACTTGTCGGCCAGCACGTCCTTTTCGCGCTTCACGACGGCGGGATCGAGTCCCGCCGGATCCAGCGCCTGGGGATTGGCGGCGGCGACATGCATGGCGAGCTGACGGCCGAGCGTTGCGAGCTCGTCGGTCTTGCCGGCCGATTCCAGCGCCACGATCACGCCCATCTTGCCGGCGCCATCGATCACGGCGTTATGCACGTAGCTCGACACCACGCCCTTGCCGACTTCGAGCGACGTCGCCCGGCGCAGCGTCATGTTCTCGCCGATGGTGGCGATGGCGTCCGAAATAGCGGTCTCGACCGTGACGCTGCCGGCCTTGGCGGCCTTGATCTTCTCGACGTCGGCGCCGACGGCGAGCGCGACCTGGGCGATCATCTTGACCAGTCCCTGGAACTGCTCGTTGCGGGCCACGAAGTCGGTCTCGGAATTGACCTCGACCACGACGCCCTTGTTGCCGGAGGTCAGCGCGCCGATCAGGCCCTCCGCCGCGACGCGGCCGGCCTTCTTGGCGGCCTTCGACAGGCCCTTCTTGCGCAGCCAGTCGATCGCCGCCTGCATGTCGCCGTTGTTCTCGGCAAGCGCCTGCTTGCAGTCCATCATGCCGACGCCGGTGGTCTCGCGAAGGTCCTTGACCATCGCCGCTGTGATCGTTGCCATCGTTGCTGTCCTTTGCCTGTCAGGGCGACCGCGGCGGGCCTTTGCCACCTCGCCGCCGTCCACCCTCAGCAATTACGGAAATTGAGAAGCGGTGGCCGGAAGGTTCCGGCCAGCGCGCATATAAAGCTATTCGGCTTCCGCGGTCATCGCCTTGGCCTGGGCTACCCAGCCATCGGCGCGAGACGGAAGTCCGACTTCTTCGCCGATCTTGTGGGCGGTGTCGTGATCGAGTTCGGCCAGCTGCCAGTAGTGGAAGATGCCGAGATCGTTGAACTTCTTCTCGATCGCGCCGGACACGCCGGTGAGCTTCTTGAGATCGTCGGCGCTGCCGCGCGGCCCGGCGAGACCCTGGAACCCGGTCGGCTGCGGCGCCGCCGGAATCGCCTCGCGCAGCGGTTGGGCGGACGCGCCGATATCGATCCCGGAATCGCCCTGCGCGCGCGAGATGCCGTCGATGGCAGCACGCGCGATCAGATCGCAATACAACGCGATGGCGCGGCCGGCGTCGTCATTGCCGGGAATCACAAAGCTGATGCCCTTCGGATCGGAGTTGGTGTCGACGATCGCGGCGACCGGGATATTCAGCCGCTGTGCTTCCTGGATCGCGATGTCTTCCTTGTTGGTGTCGATCACGAAGATCATGTCGGGCAAACCGCCCATGTCCTTGATGCCGCCGAGCGAGCGGTCGAGCTTGTCGCGCTCGCGCTGCAGCGTCAGCCGCTCCTTCTTGGTGTAGGCGCTGGCATCGCCGGAATTGAGCACCTCTTCGAGATGCCGCAGCCGCTTGATCGAACCGGAGATCGTCTTCCAGTTGGTCAGCGTGCCGCCGAGCCAGCGCGAATTGACGAAATACTGCGCGGAGCGCTTGGCGGCCTCGGCAACGCCGTCCTGCGCCTGGCGCTTGGTGCCGACGAACAGGATACGGCCGCCCTTGGCGACGGTATCGCTGACGGCCTGCAGCGCCCGGTGCAACAGCGGCACGGTCTGGGCGAGGTCGATGATGTGGATGTTGTTGCGGGCGCCGAAAATGAAATCCGCCATTTTCGGATTCCATCGGTGCGATTGGTGGCCAAAGTGGACGCCAGCCTCAAGCAGTTGACGCATAGAGAAATCGGGTAGCGACATCGTTTAAGTTCTCCGGTTGGTTCCTCCGGAAACGTGTGAGCAGACGAGCCTTATGGCCCGGCTGCCACCGGACGGCCTTTTGAGCCATGTTTCCGTGTGAGATGGGCCGCTATATAGCGGTATTTTCAAAGGAAGCAAGGAAATTGGGCCAGTTTTGGCCAACGGACACGGTCATGCGGCCGCAGCCCCCCGTTTCAGGCCCTCATGGGCGCTTCCATGAGCCCAAGATGCTGTGCCATCGGCCGAAAATCGCTGTCATTGTGCAGCAATGGCCGGCGGTTTTCGATGCACCACGATCGATGGTCTTCCGAACGGTGATGCCGCGCCGGCGCAAGGACCGGAAGTTGCGGGCCGCCGCGATTGCGACCGCCTCGCCGGCCATCGAAGCGATTTCGAAGCGGCGCAAAAGCCCCTCGCCCCTGTCGAGCGGCCCGCTCGCTGGCGAGGCCCTGGAGCACCTCGCATAGCATCAGATCGCCAACGGCAATCTCCTCGTTGCCAAGGATTGCCTGCTGGCGCGCAACACGGGGCGCTTTGCGGCCATTGAGGAAGTCGATCCAGACGCTGCTATCGACAACGATCACCCCGTTGCCCGCCCCTTGCGGCTCTGCGCAAGGTTGCCGCGCCAGCGGTATTTGCCCAAAGCGGCGCCAACCTCCTGCTGTCGACGCAACCTAATCATCAGGCGAAGTGCCTCTCTACCGTCTGCTTCTTGGTTGCATGCCCGGAAGCCTTCTGGGCTTCCGCCATCAGCGTGTCATCGATGTCGATATTGGTGCGCATCGCGCGGTCCGCCATTCATTGTGCGCAAATGTGTAAGGCGGCATCGTACTATACACATGACACGTCCGCAGCGGCCGGCGTGATGTCAACGCGGGCCGGCATAGCCGCCCCCATCCAACCCTTCCCGAGGCATGAATTATCGGGCTGTTCTTTGCCACGACGCATGAGGTTCCCCGATGCCATCTCAGACGGCAGGCGACATCAGGCCGACTCTCAAATCTTTGGCGACATAAACGCTTGAGTCGTCAGCGAATACTCGGCCATTCGCAATACCCAGAACCAACTTGCCGCGCCGTACCTGATGCATATCAACCTCGTAACGCACGCGCTTAATGTCTGGCGTGATGTGCCCCCTGAACTTTACCTCGCCAACGCCGACGGCGCGGCCTTTGCCCGGTGAGCCCGACCAGCCAAGCCAATAACCGACGATCTGCCACATCGCATCCAGGCCTAGACAGCCCGGCATCACGGGGTCATCGATAAAATGACAATCAAAGAACCAGAGCTCTGGCGTGATATCCAACTCACCGACGATATGGCCTTTGCCAAATTCGCCGCCGTCCATACTGATCTGCGTGATCCGGTCCATCATCAACATCGGCGGCGCAGGTAGCTGGGCATTGCCCGAACCGAAATAGCCTCCTTTGCTGGATTTGAGCAGTTCTTCCTTTGTGTAGGACGATTGTGGCGTGTGAAAACCGTGTGGATCTGACAAAGGCGACACCTTCTTGTTAAATTGGGTTCTTCTTATCAGCATCAGGGTGGCGGCCTTGCCGGCGGTGGCGCCGGTTTTGACAGCGCGGGTTACCTCCCGCCGCGCTATTCCGCCAATTGAAGCTCCGCGATCGTTGTCCGGGCGGCTGCTTCGTCCAGTTGGACGAAGTCGATCGGTCCGGGACTATCACTGCCGGTGGTGACCGCAGAGCCGACCAGCATGCCAGCCAAACCACCGGCCATCGTCATTCCCATCACCGCATTGTGCCTGTCGCTCGTCCTCGCGAGGTAGAAATACGTGCGGCCGGATTCGGTCGTGACGTCATGCTTGCTTTCGCCCGGAAACAAGTTCTCCGAGGCCCACAACTGGTGCCGACCGGCCGGACGATCGGCGTAGACATAGGTTCCGGGTTTGAGCCGGCCCATCGGGCCGCCGTCGACCTTGACGTCACAAACGGTGGCGGAAAGGCCACTGGCTTTCTCCTCAAGCACAACGATGCGCGTCTGCCCCGGTCTTGGCGGGCCGACCTTTTGCATCACCCCCGCATAATCGAAACCAGTTCTTTGGCTCGCACAAGCCGACAAACAAACCGCGGCAATCCCCAGCACCACCCAACGCCAAAACGTTCCGCCCCCCAACACCCCAATGCCCTGGGCGGCAGGCTAACCAAAAACACGGTGTGGTTGCAACTGCCTCGGCGCTTCTGCCAGACTGTGGATTTTCCCCGGAGATTCCTCAGGCGGCGATATCGACCCTGCCATCCCTGAGCCGGTAGATGCCGCCGACCACTTTGAGTTTGTGCTGTTCGACCGCCGCGCTCAGGATCGGCGTCGCGGTGCTTAAGGTGGCGACGTTGTCGAGTACGTTCTGGCGGATCGCCTTGCCGAGCGTATCCCCGCCTTGTGGCAATACAGCCTTTACCGAAGGCGCGATGCCGGCCACGAGCGACGGCATATGTCCCGGCAGGGTCGTGTTATCCTTGAGGGATTTGATGGTGGCATCGACCGCGCCGCAGGCATCGTGCCCCAGTACCAAGATCAGGGGCACACCGAGCACGGCGACGGCATATTCCAGACTGGCGACCGATTCTTCGCTGGCGAAGTTTCCGGCCACGCGGCAGACGAAAAGATCGCCCCGGCCGCTGTCGAAAGCGTATTCCGGGGCAATGCGCGAATCGGCACAGCTCAGGATGGCGGCGAACGGGTTCTGGCCGCCGGCCAACGCTTCCCGCTCGTGCTTGAAATCATGACGCAGCGACACGCCTTCGACGTAGCGCGCATTGCCTTTCAGCAGGCGTTCGAGCGAAGCGTCGGGCGACAGGACGTTTTGCGGTTTCGGCGGCGGCTTTTTCTCCTTGGCCCCGGCCGCGTTCCCGAAAAGCAGCGTCGCGGTGGCGCCGAGGATGAGCCCGCGGCGCGAGGGTCGAAAAGAATTCTGGAGGCACGTTACACACATCGGACAGCTCCTTTGCGTCGTTACAGCGTCTGCACGTCGACCACGCCCGACACCGCCTTGATCGCGCCGGCGATCTGCGGCGAGACCTTGAAGCGGCCGGGCAGCTTCATTTCGACCTCGGTTTCGAGGTCGAGCATCATCACCAGCGACACGTCGCCATCGGCGCCGCCCATCGGCGCCGGAGCCGGTTTTGCCTGAGGGCCGCGGGGCGGCGGCGTGCCCTGCCCTGCCTCGGGCATCTGCAGCCGCTTGGCGATGGATTCGAGCGGCTTGGTGTCGCGCACGAAGATTCGAAGTCCCTTCTGGGTTTTCGACGCAGCATCATCCAGCGGCTCGGCGTGCAGCACGCGGGCGCGGACATCCTCGCCCTGCAGCTCGGCACCCAATTGCAGCAGCACCGCGGCCCCCGGCTCCAGCACGTCGCGATATTGCGCGAGCCCTTCGGAAAACAGCACGGCCTCGAAATGGCCGGTCGGGTCGGACAGGCCCATGATACCCATCTTGTTGCCGGTCTTGGTGCGCCGCTCCATGCGCGACACCACGGTGGCGGCAACCTTGCCGGCGGTGGCGCCGGTTTTGACCGCGCGGGAAAATTCCGCCCAGGTCTGCACCCGCAACCGCTTCAGCGCGGTGGCGTAATCGTCGAGCGGATGGCCGGACAGGAAGAATCCGATCGCGTCGTATTCGCGCCGCAGCCGCTCCGCCGGCAGCCACGGTTCGATTTGCGGCAGCATGATGGTCGGCGCATCGGCGGCGCCGCCGAACATGTCGTTCTGCCCCATGGTTGCGGCCTCATGGCTGCGCTGGCACGCGGCGAGAATGGCCTCGGCGCCGGCAAACACCCGCGCACGGTTCGAATCCAGCGTATCGAAGGCGCCGGCCGCGGCGAGACTCTCGATGATGCGCTTGTTGATCGCGCGCGGATTGACCCGCGCGGCGAAATCAGCGAGCGAGGTGAACACGCCCTCCTTGCGCGCCTCGACGATCAGTTCGACCGCCTGCTGACCGACGCCCTTTAGCGCGGCCAGCGCGTAATAGATGGTGCCGTCGGCTACCTCGAAGGTGGGGCCGGAACGGTTGACCGAGGGTGCTTCGACCTTGATGCCGAGCCGCTGCGCTTCGGCGCGGAATTCCGAGAGCTTGTCGGTATTGTTGAGGTCGAGCGTCATCGACGCCGCAATGAACTCGACCGGGTAATGCGCCTTCATGTAGGCGGTATGGTAGGACACCAGTGCGTAGGCTGCCGCGTGGCTCTTGTTGAAGCCGTAGTCGGCGAATTTCGCCAACAGTTCGAAGATGGTTTCGGCCTGCCCTTTCGGCACGTCGTTCTTGACCGCGCCGGCGACGAAGATCGCGCGCTGCTTCTCCATCTCCGAGCGGATCTTCTTGCCCATCGCGCGCCGCAACAGGTCGGCGTCGCCGAGCGAGTAGCCGGCCATCACCTGGGCGATCTGCATCACCTGTTCCTGGTAGATGATGACGCCGAAGGTCTCCTTCAGGATCGATTCGAGGATGGGATGGAGATATTCCGGCTCTTCGTCGCCGTGCTTGCGGGCACAATAGGTCGGAATATTCGCCATCGGGCCCGGCCGATACAGCGCCACCAGCGCGATGATATCCTCGAAACGGTCGGGCCGCATATCGACCAGCGCGCGCCGCATGCCCTGGCTTTCAACCTGGAACACGCCGACCACGTCGCCTTTGGCCAGCATCTGGTAGCTCTTGGCGTCGTCGAGCGGCAAGGTCGCCAGATCGACCTCGACGCCGCGCTGCTTGAGCAGTTTGACCGCGACGTCGAGCACCGTCAGCGTCTTCAGCCCGAGGAAGTCGAATTTGACGAGGCCCGCAGGCTCGACCCATTTCATGTTGAACTGGGTCACCGGCATGTCGGATTTCGGGTCGCGATAGAGCGGCACCAGCTCGCTCAAGGGGCGGTCGCCGATCACGATGCCGGCGGCGTGGGTGGAGGCGTGCCGCGTCAGACCCTCGAGGCGCTGCGCGATGTCGAAGGCGCGCGCCACCACCGGATCCTCGTCGCGGAACGCCTGCAGCTTCGGTTCGCTGGCGATCGCGGCCGCCAGCGTCACCGGCGCCGCGGGGTTTTGCGGGACCAGTTTAGTCAGCTTGTCGACCTGTCCGTAAGGCATCTGCAGCACGCGCCCGACGTCGCGCAGCACGCCGCGCGCCTGCAGGGTTCCAAAGGTGATGATCTGCGCCACGTGGTCCCTGCCGTAGCGCTGCTGCACGTAGTCGATCACCTCGCCGCGCCGGTCCTGGCAGAAGTCGATGTCGAAATCGGGCATCGAGACGCGTTCGGGATTGAGGAAGCGCTCGAACAGGAGGCCGAACCGGATCGGATCGAGATCGGTGATGGTCAGCGCATAGGCGACCAGCGAGCCCGCGCCCGAGCCGCGCCCCGGTCCGACCGGAATGCCCTGCGCCTTCGCCCATTTGATGAAGTCCGCGACGATCAGAAAGTAGCCCGGATACTGCATGCGGGTGATGACATCGAGCTCGAAGGCGAGCCGTGCGCGGTAGTCCTCCTCGGTGGTGCCCTGCGACAGGCCGTGAACCCGCAGGCGGTTGGTCAACCCCTCCTCGGCCTGCCGGCGCAACTCCGCCGCTTCTTCGCTGACGGCGTCTGCGCTGTTGGCGGAGGCCCCCACCGTGAAGCGCGGCAGGATCGGCTTGCGGGTGAGCGGGCGGAACGAGCAGCGCTCGGCGATCTCGACGGTGGAGGCGAGCGCCTCCGGCAGGTCGGCGAACAGCACCGCCATCTCGGCGCGGGTCTTGAAACGGTGATCGGGCGTCAGCTGGTCGCGTTCGGTATCTGCGATCAGGCGCCCGCCGGCGATGCACAACAGCGCGTCATGGGCTTCGTAATCGTCCGATGCCGCGAAATACGGCTCGTTGGTCGCCACCAGCGGCAGGCCCTTGGTGTAGGCGAGATCAATCAGGCCGGCCTCGACGCGGCGCTCCTTGTCGATGCCGTGGCGCTGCAATTCGACATAGAGCCGGTCGCCGAACAGGCCCGCCAGCCGCTCGCAGCGCGATGCGGCGAGGCCGGCATGATCGCCGGCGATCGCCAGCGAAATCGGCCCGTCGGGACCGCCGGTCAGGGCGATTACATCCTCGGCACAGCCATCGAGCCATTCGAACTTGATATGCGGAGCCTGGTGAACCGGCGTTTCCAGGAAGGCGCGGGAATTGAGCCGCATCAGGCTGCGATAGCCGCGTTCGCGCCCGGCCAGCAGCACGATCCGCGATGGCGCCGACGCCAGCGCGTTACGCGTGTTGGGGTCCTGATCGCCGAAATCGACGGCGAGTTCGAGGCCAACGATCGGCTGGATGCCATAGCCCGCCATCTTGTCGGAGAATTCCAGCGCGCCGAACATGTTGTCGGTATCGGTCAGCGCCAGCGCCGGCTGGTGGTCCGCTTTCGCCAATTCGCCGAGCTTGGCGATCTTGATCGACCCCTTCAGCAGCGAATAGGCCGAATGGACGTGGAGATGGACGAATCCGGCATTGGACATGGCTGCCGAAGGTTTTGCGGTCATGGAATGGGGCGATCACTGGGGCTTGAGGGGACGTCAGCCCGCCCCTCAAGGGCCGACTCGCTCCCAATGGTGGTGCCTTGGGCGCGAGGAGTCCATGTGGAACGCGCGACTTCCCCGCGCCGTCCGGCTTTTCCCCAAGGAGCTGCCCCAAGGAGCTGCCCCAAGGAGCTGCCTCAAGAGCTTCCTCAAGGCGCTTCCCGAGGCCGCCAAGCCCGATTTCAGAGCTGGGGGATGAGCTGGGCCCAGACCGCGATCATCCCAACAAACAGCGCGATTGACGCCAATGCGGCTGCTTCTTCGACGAAAACCTTCAACATGCCGGCCTCCTCAAATATGGAACATATGAAGAACATTGTTCCCATTTTGTTCCTTGAGTCAAGGCGGGCAAATTGGCTGGTTTCGAAAACAACCCCTGTGGTTAATTCGCGCGGTAAACCGGCCGGCGTCCTCAGAGCGCTTGGGGGCAATCTGCGGGTCTGAGTTTGAATTTCAGCGCCGCCTTCGCAGGCTCGGCGGTCAACCTAAGGCGCGACGAAATGAAGGACAAAAGCGGCTGCGACGCATGTCGCGATGGCAATGATTCCACCCCGCCGCCTATCCGGGAAAACGCCAAAGGTAAGTATCACCAGGACAGCCAGTATGGCGATTTTGGCAACGATCAAAGCCATGGGACGCTCCTTCCCTGCGACGCATTCGGCGCTGCCATCACCCGAATATGAGCCGCTCGTGACGCATAATCCAGCCCCGGAACCTTGCCCCAATCAAACTGACCCACCACCCACAGCTGGAAAGCGGGTAGCGAAACGCGAACGGGAAAATTGGTGCCATCCGCCCCGGTCGCCTCTGGCACCCCCGAATGTGAGTTGACGCAAAGCCGCCGCTGCGGCTTGGGTTGGCGCAGCAAAGAATCGGTGAAGAGGCGGCCGCGGCCGATGGGAGATCTTGATGCGCAACCTTACTCTCGCACTGCTGGCCGCGGGCGGATTGGCTTTTGCCGGCACCGCGCCGGCCGAGGCCGTCGGAACCCGCTATCCCTTTTGCATCCAGGGCAATGAATATCCGGGTTTGAGCAACTGCACCTTCACCAGTTACGCGCAATGCCAGGCGACCGCTTCGGGACGGCTTCTGCAGTGCATCGAAAATCCCTATTACAATCCCGGCGGCGATATCGATCCACGCGGCTATCGCGGTCCGCGCGCGAGGTCGGTCTATCCGGTCCCCCGCTGATCTATCCGGTCCCCCGCTGAAAGGTGCACGACATGCGCCGCGCCTGCGCCGACTGGCGCGCGGACGTGAAGAGATCCCGATCAATATGGGCCGTCTGATTCCGTGCCCTCATTCCTGCCGCCTACCTTGAAGGAGTTTTCGATGCGTGTTCCGGCTTTGGCAATTTTGGCGATCGGGATGGTCTGGGCGGCCGCGCCGGCCCAGGCGCAAACCTATGATCCGGCCTATCCGGTTTGCATGCACGTCGTCGGCCCACTGGGAGGCGATTATTACGACTGCAGCTTCTATTCGATGAATCAATGCAGGGCGACGGCTTCGGGCCGCCCGGCCCAGTGCGACATCAATCCGTATTACGTCGGCGCCAGTGCGCCGCTGCCACGCGACCGGCGGCACCGCCGTACCTACTGATTTCAATCCAGTTCGACGACCTGGCCGTCCACCAGCGACACCCGCCGGTCCATGCGGCCGGCCAGCTCCATGTTGTGGGTCGCGATCAGCATCGCCACCCGCGTCGCCTTGACCAGCTGCATCAGCGCCTGGAAGACGTGATCGGCGGTGTTCGGGTCGAGATTGCCGGTCGGCTCGTCCGCGAGCAGCGCCCGCGGCGCGTTGGCCACCGCGCGCGCGATCGCCACCCGCTGCTGCTCGCCGCCGGACAGTTCCGCCGGGCGGTGCTTGATGCGATCGCCGAGGCCCAGATAGGCCAGGATTTCGGTGGCCCGTTTGACCGTCTCGGAGCGCCTCAGGCCGCGGATCATCTGCGGCAGCATGACATTCTCCAGCGCCGAGAATTCCGGCAACAGCCGGTGCGACTGATAGACAAAGCCGATATCGGTGCGGCGGATCTGGGTTCGCTCGACGTCGGACAATCCAGACGTCGCGGAACCTCCGACATAGACCTCGCCGTCGTCGGGGCTCTCCAGGAGGCCGGCGATATGCAGCAGGGTCGATTTGCCCGCTCCCGACGGCGCCACTAGCGCGACCGACTGCCCCGCCCACAGCGCGAGCTTGGCGCCGTCGAGGATCGTCAGCGTCGTCTCGCCCTGCATGTACTGGCGCCTTATCTCGTGGAGATAGATGACCGGTACATCTTCCGCCCCCTGCTCCATCTTTTCCCTCACTCGTACCGGAGCGCTTCGACGGGATCGAGGCGCGCGGCACGCCAGGACGGATAGAGCGTGGCGAGGAAAGACAGTGTCAGCGCCATGATCACCACGGCGGCGGTTTCGCCGAAATCGATCTCGGCCGGCAGCTTGGAGAGGAAATACAGCGTGGGATCGAACAATTCGGTGCTGGTCAGCCAGGACAGGAACTGCCGGATCGATTCGATGTTCAGGCAGATCAAAAGACCGACAAGCAGCCCGGTCAGCGTGCCGACCACGCCGATCGCCGCGCCCGTGATCAGGAAGATCCGCATGATCGAGCCTTGCGAGGCGCCCATGGTGCGCAGAATCGCGATATCGCTACCCTTGTCCTTCACCAGCATGATCAGGCCCGAGACGATGTTCAGCGCGGCCACCAGCACGATCATGGTGAGGATCAGGAACATCACATTGCGCTCGACCTGCAGCGCATTGAAGAAGGTCGAATTGCGCTGCCGCCAGTCGACCAGGAACACCGGCCTCCCGGCCGCTTCGGTCACGGTCTTGCGGAACTCGGCGATCTTGTCGGGGTTGGTGGTGAACACCTCGATCGCGGTGACGTCATTGTTGCGGTTGAAATAGGCCTGCGCCTCGGTGAGCGGCATGAACACGAAGCTTGCGTCGTATTCCGACATGCCGATCTCGAACACGGCGGCGATCCGGTAGGGTTTTATCCGCGGCGTGGTGCCCATCGCGGTCACCGCGCCCTTTGGCGATACCAGGGTGATCATGTCGCCGGCGTGCAGCGACAGCTGATCGGCCAGCCTGCGGCCGATGGCGACCCCCTGCCCCTCGTCAAAGCCCTCGAGCGTGCCTTGCTTGATGTTCTTGGCGATCGAGGTGAGATTGTTGAGGTCATCGGAGCGCATGCCGCGAATGAAAACGCCGGCCGCGTTGAACGGCGAGGATGCCAATCCCTGACCGTCCACGACGGGCGCGGCAAGCCGGATACCCGAAACCTGCGAGATGCGCTCAGCGACATCCTTCCAGTCGGTCAGCGGCGATTCCAGCGGCTGCACCAGCAGATGGCCGTTGAGGCCGAGGATCTTGTCCAGCAGCTCCTTGCGAAAACCGTTCATCACAGCCATCACGATGATCAACGTGGCGACGCCGAGCATGATTCCCAGAAAGGAAAAGCCGGCGATGACGGAGATAAAGCCTTCCTTGCGACGAGCCCGTAAATAGCGTCCGGACAGCAGCCATTCGAATGGCGCGAAAGGTGGGGTTCGAACTGACTCGCTCATGGCTTCATCCATAGTCCGATTTTCACACGATTCGGGCCAATTGTGGCCGCAGCGATTAATACCCGGATACGCGTAGTGGATAATTCGTCACGCGGTCAGCTGCGCCACGACATCCGCCGGGCTGAGATTTTCGCGCGACCCGTCGCTGCGCCGCTTGAGTTCGAGCTTGCCTTCGGCGAGGCCCTTCGGTCCCACCAGAATCTGCCAGGGAATGCCGATCAGGTCGGCGGCCGCGAACTTGGCGCCGGCGCGTTGGTCGGTATCGTCGTAAAGCACCTCGACGCCTTTGTCCGAAAGCTCGTTATAGAGCTTTTCGCAGGCAGCGTCGGTAGCTTGGTCGCCCTGCTTCAGATTCAAGATCATTGCCTCGAAGGGCGCCACGGCTTCCGGCCATTTGATGCCGGCGTCGTCATGGCAGGCCTCGATAATGGCACCTACCAGACGCGAGACGCCGACGCCGTAGGAGCCGCCATGGATCGGCACGTCGACACCGTCGGGGCCTGCGACCAGCGCTTTCATCGTGTCGGAGTATTTGGTGCCGAAATAGAAGATCTGGCCGACCTCGATGCCGCGGGTGTGCAGCTTCTTTTCCGCAGGGACCTCGCGGTCGAAGCGCGCGGCGTCGTGGACGTCCTCGGTCGCGGCATAGACCGAGGTCCATTGCTTGATGATCGGGGTGAGATCGCCCTCATAGTCGATATCGTCGCCGGGCACCGGCAGATTGAGCACGTCGCTGTCGCAATAGACACCGGACTCGCCGGTCTCCGCGAGCACGATGAATTCATGGCTGAGATCGCCGCCGATCGGGCCGGTCTCGGCGCGCATCGGGATCGCCTTCAGTCCCATCCGCGCAAACGTCCGCAAGTAAGCGACGAACATCTTGTTGTAGGCGCGCCGGGCGGCGGCCTCGTCGATGTCGAAGGAATAAGCGTCCTTCATCAGGAATTCGCGACCGCGCATGACGCCGAAGCGCGGGCGCTGCTCGTCGCGGAATTTCCACTGGATGTGGTAGAGATTGAGCGGCAGGCTCTTGTAGGATTTGACGTAGGCGCGGAAGATCTCGGTGATCATTTCCTCGTTGGTCGGCCCGTACAAAAGTTCGCGCTTGTGGCGGTCGGTGATGCGCAGCATCTCCGGACCATAGGCGTCGTAGCGGCCGCTTTCGCGCCAGAGGTCGGCGAGCTGCAAGGTCGGCATCATCAGTTCCAGCGCACCGGCGCGGTCCTGTTCCTCGCGGACGATCTGCTCGATCTTCTTCAGGACCTTGAAGCCCAGCGGCAGCCACGCATAGATGCCGGCCGCTTCCTGCCGCATCATGCCGGCACGCAGCATCAGCCGGTGCGAGACGATCTCGGCCTCTTTCGGATTCTCTTTGAGGATGGGTAGAAAGAACCGTGATAATCGCATGGGCACACCAATAGAATCGGTCGGGCACAGGAAGCCCGCAGTGAAACCGGATCGGGTGCGAAAACACAAGGGCGGGGATGAGGATAACCCGCTAAGCTTGCGGTTTTCCTGCCGTTTTACGGCCGACGTTAAGGGCGCGAATAAGGCACGGTCGGTCACAAAGCACGGGACCTGCGAAAAACCCCTTTCAAGGGGCCGGCGCCTCGAAATCATCTTCCAGCTTGTGCGGACGGCGAGCGGCGCGGCCGCCGCCAGCCGGCACGCCACCAGCATGAATGCGGCCGCGACAGCCGTGGATCGGCCTGCCGCGGCCATTATCGGTCTCACATCTTCATGCCGGAATGATCGGGCGTCTTCTTCATATCCATGTTCTTCATGTCGGTGTGACCGCCGGCGTTGTTTGCCGGCGCCTGTGCGCCGATGCCCGCGACGTCGAGCGAGACCTGCACCTTGCCGGCTTTCTCGAATTCGAGCGTGACCGGCAGTTTCTCGCCCTGCTTGAGCGGGCTCTTGAGGTCGAACATCATCAGATGATAGCCGCCGGGTGCCAGTTTCACCGTTTTGCCGGGCTCGATCGCAAGACCCTTCTCGAGCGGGCGCATGGTCATCACGCCGTTGTTCATGGCCATTTCGTGCACCTCGACCTTGCCGGCGACATCGGCCGATCCGCCGATCAGCCGGTCCGGCGTGGAGCCCTTGTTCTCGATGGTCAGATAGCCGCCGCCGATCTTTGCGCCGCCCGGCGTGGCGCGGGTCCATGCCTGGGTGATGACGAGGTCGCCGGCCTTGACCTCTTGCGCACGCACAGGTGCTGCGAGAGAGCACCAGAGCACCGCAACGGCCGCGATGGCGGTCGTCATCGATACCGACGCCGGCTTTTTCATTGTTTTCTTCATCTGCATTTTTGGGTCCTCTTTCTCGGGCACGATCGCCTCAACGTCTCATGAAAGGTGGATGGCGGGATGCAGCGTGCCGAGCACGCCGACAATGGCGAAAATGGCCAAGCCCAGAGCGATCTCGACGACGCTGTTGCGCATCAGCTTGCGAACGGCTTCGTGGTCGTTCCCCGACGAGACCACCAGCCGCGGCGTCAGGGCGAACCGGTTCACGCCAGCGAACACCAGCATGGCGGCGAACACAATCAGCTTGAGCATCAGGACCTGCCCGTATTCCGTGGCCGGCAGTGCGCGAAACGAGCCTACCAGAATCCAGCTGTTGACGAGGCCGGTTACCGCGAGCGTCGCGACACTGACGATGCCGAGCGTCGAAAACCTTTGCGCCGCATCGCGGGCGAGCGACGCCCCACCGTGGCGCCGAACCGCGGCGAGCAGCAGCGAAAGCGCCACCAGGCCTCCGATCCAGCCTGCCGCGGCAACGAGATGCAAGGCATCGGCGGCCAGATGCAGGTTTCCCAGTTCGCCGAGCGTCGAGCCGGCGTGGCCGGTCCATGCGATCGAGGCGGTCAGGCCGACAGCCGCCGCGAGCGCCAGCCGGTCCGCCAGCGCAAACCGGTCAAAGGCAAGGGCCGTTGCCAGAATGATCGCCAGCACGCTGCGGATTTCCGTCACCACGCCGAATTGCGTCTCGTTCAGCACCGTCGACAGCACCTGCGAGGTCATGGCCTCGCCGGGCGGCAGGCCGCTCATGGAGACCGCCTGCAGCAGGAGCCAGCCCGCCCCGGACAACAGCGTCACCGCAAGTGCGATCCAGGCAACCCGCAAGGTTTGCGACCGCCATCCCAAGGCGATCGCCTGCTCGGACGGCAAAGCGGGTCTTGCCACCCACGTCCGGAAAACCAGGGTGCCCGTGATCACCGCGCTCGCCGCGAAGTGAATCGCGCGAACCGTGATCAAGGGCCAATCGACCCCAGCGCCGAACCAGTCCATGGGTTGCGCCTACGGACCGACCTGAAACGTGAAATTCCCGTCGGTCGTATGCGTGTCCACCGACAGCACGCGCCAGTTCACGTGGTAGGTTCCGCTCCCGCCGCCGCGCAGCGAAACTGACATCTGGTTGCCGCTGACACGGGCCTTGCCGGTATCGATGCGTTTGCCCGCAGAGTCCGTGACGGTGACACTGCTGAAGGCCGGCTCCAGCTTCTGGGTAAACCAGAGCGTCACCTCGCGCGGCGGGGTTGCGACCTTGTTGCCGACGCGCGGTTCGGCATGATCGAGAAAGGCATGGGCTCCGGCTTCGCCCGTCGCAAGCAAGAGCAGCAGCGGGATTATTCCGATCAGAGATGAGCGTCGCATGATCAATTCCTTGCGAAGGGGCTGGCGGGCTGAACCGGACCTCCAAAGATCGGCTTGCCGATGCCGCGCGGATCGATGTCGTCGAGGTAGAGGTGTAATTGCGCGATCACCCCGACATTGGTGCCGCTTTGCCGGTTGATCGGGATCAGCGCCTCGACAGCGACCTGAAAAGTATTTCCAACCCAGATGACACCGGGATTGATGGTGCCCGTCGTCATCGTTCCCGAGGTGAGCGTATTCGCCACCGGCGTTTGCAGGGTTGCTTCGACTAGCGGGATTAGATGATTGATGAATTCCGGCAAGCCGAGATCCACCACCGCGGACTTCAGATAAGGCATGCTGTATTGGATCGTCGCACCCCAATTCAGAACTCGGGGATTGAATTGGGTGTCAACAGTCGGATTGCCGGTGTCCGGATCGATGCCAAACGTAGTGGTCGAGTTTCTGGCCGGGATCGAATAGCCGACTTGGCCGGTGATCGCGACCGGTCTGATCCAGGACAGCGTGTCGGGAAGATCGCCGAGGCCTTTGCCGAAATAGAGATTCGGCGTGTAATGATGGAACGGCTCCGCGCCAACACTTTCGGCACCCGTCCCGCCCCACTCGATGCTCAGACCGACCGACATCACGAACTCATGTTCCGGGTTCTTGTAGACGCGGTATTTGAAGGTCGTATCGAGGTTCTGAAAACCGTTGGCTCCGGCTGCCGTTGGATCGATCGGGCCAAGAAAGGTGTAGGTCGAGCCAAACGATATCGCGAAATCCTCGGTGATCCGTTTGGAAAACTCGCTGGATATGTCGCGCTGCCGCACGGGCGGAACGTCGCCGGTCTTCAAGCTGTCGACGGTGGGAAGCGACAGCTCGTCGTTCACGCCGGGATCGTCGATGCCGATCGTTGCCGGGAAGAAGCGATTACCGACGATCTCGTGGGCAACGCCTTGACTAAGGGGAATAAGCGCGACGGCGAGCCCTGACAGGCCCGCGCGCGCGAGACGGATAGACATGGAATTCTCCGCATGTGCGAATTGTGAACGCGTTAAGAACGGCCGATGGCCGTCAAGCTCACAGCGGCAGCGGTGGTGCGCGCGCCTGCGCGTTGGAGCCGACGCGAACGGTCGGCATCGGTTCTGTGGCTTGCAGCCAGGACAGGCGCTGGTACTGGCGGTGCAGCGTTACAAAAATCAGCGGCGCCGGCGCCAGCGCCGTGGCGCCGCCATGACCGCCTGCGCAAAACGCGCAGCAATCGCCGCGATCGTGCTGGGTGTTGGCCGGGGCCGTCTGCGCATCATCGGCGGCAGCTCCCATGCCGGAGCAGATCGACGCCATGTAAAGGGGATCGTTGGCGGCAGAGGCGAACGCGCGGAAGGCTGCGATCGGCGCCATCAACTGCACCAGGATCGCAAGTAGCACGATTGGAATGAGGAGTTCCAGCCGCCGTCGCATCATTGTCTCCAAAACGCCACGCTCGTCCTACCACCCGTTCCCCGCCCTGTCGAGACGGCCGCTGAAAGCCGGTTGATGCAGCGCAAAGAGGCGGTGGAAATGCCGGATAGGATTCGTCTTCGTCCACGGATCGTCAGATGTTCGACTTCGACCAACCGCTGCTTGTTGCCGGACTGCTGCTCGGGCTGTCGTCGAGCCTGCACTGCTTCGGCATGTGCTCCGGCATCGCCGCGAGCCTGCATTTCGCCGCCAGCCTCGATCCCAAACGGCCTGCGCGTGACCTTCTGGCGACGACGTTGCTGATCAACGCCGGGCGGATTTCCGGATATGTGATCGCGGGCGCGATCGTCGGCGGTGTGGGATCGGGCGTCTTCGGTGCATTCGATCATGCGACTGGCAATGCGGTCCTGCGCTGGGCCGCCGCGGCGGCGCTCGGCTGGATCGGACTTTCCATGCTCGAGATCGTGCCGCTGCCGACCGCGCTCTACCGGGTTGCCTCACACGTCAGCCACACGATGGACGCCGTGGCGCGCGCCGCGCGACTGCCGGCCAGGATGGGCCTGTTCCTCAGCGGGGCGGTGTGGGGATTTCTTCCCTGCGCCATGGTCTACGCCGCCCTGTTCTACGCGATGCTGTCCGGCTCCCGGCTCGGCGGGGCTGTCGTGATGTCCGGCTTCGGCCTCGGCACCTTGCCGATGCTGATCGCGGCCGGCCTCGGGCTCCCGCTGCTCCGCCGCCGCGCAACCTCGGTGTGGCTGCGCAATACGGTCGGGGTTGCCATGATCATGGTGGGCATCGTCAGCGCCGGCGTGACGCCGACGAATTTCGTGGCGTGGTGCCGATCCGGTTTATGAGATCCCACGTTGCAGCGTGGGGTCGAGTGAAAACGCTCGAACGAATCCTGCCGGGCGAATTTGGCCTGAAGTAGAATCCGACCGTCGTCGTCCAAGTGATAGCGGCGGAACGAGCACCTCAAATCCGCGCCCGATGCCGTAACGCTGGCATACCAGAGCAGGCCTACATTTTTTTACGATTTTCGGTTCGCAATTCGCCACTAACAGCCACTTTGCCCCATGAGGATGCAACCGGCGGTGGCGAAATCCCAATCATTTCGCAAATTGCTCGAATTTTGAACAATCGTTGCTGAAAATGGTGACAAGGCGAAAAAAGTGGTCTACGAGTGCAGCCTCAGGCTGGCCGAGAGGTTCAAGTCTGGTGGTCCAAGTCTCGGGAGGAGCCCTGGCGCGCACAAGCAGCGTCGCCCCGTCAATCAAGATCAAATCCAATTTTCGGGGATACAAAAGGGTCGACACAATTTTCAGAGCAGGGCTTCTTGCCCTGCTCTTTTTTTATTTTGAGCAGGGCTTCCCACCCCCGCTGTTTTTCGCGACAAGTTTTTCGAGATGTTTATCTTGCCTCGAAAGCGCTCACACCCGTTCGGCTCACGACGCGATGGCGCCCACCAATCTGATCCGGCACAGTCTTGAACTGGCCGCCGGGCGTTGCGAAGACATCACGCCTATGGTGTATCGCCGCCTGTTCCGCCAGCACCCCGAGGCCGAAGCGATGTTCCGCAGCGAGGGCGGCGATCTCGTCAAGGGGTCGATGCTGGCGCTTGCGATCGACGCGATGCTGGATTTTGCCGGCGATCGCAGCGGGCACTTTCGCATGATTGAATGCGAGGTAGCCTCGCATGAGGCCTACGGCACCCCGCGAGAACTGTTCGGCGAGTTTTTCCGCACGATCGCCGACACCTTACGTGAACTTCTCGGCGACGACTGGTCGCCGGAAATGGAGCAGGCCTGGCGAAACTTCCTTGGTGAGATCGATCAGGTCATCGCGCAGGTAGCGTGAACGCCAGGATTGTGAGACACTGCGTTCTCCCGTGGCGCAACAAAACGACGCCATCGGGGTAACAAAACTTAAAATCGAGGGAGCAAGCAATGTCCAGGAGCGAGAAATTCTCAACGACGAGGCGTGATCTTCTTCAGGCGGCGGCCGGCGCCGGTGCGGCAACGGCCTTGCTCGGCGGGCTGGGCACCAGTGCAGCGCTGGCGGCGGAAGTGGGGCGTTCGGAGAAGCCGCTGAAGGCCGCGTTCTCCAACGCGGGCCTGCAGGCGACCTGGTGCGCGCAGGGCAAGCAAGCGGCCGAATGGTGGGGCAAACTGTTCAATGTAGAAGTCACCTGGTTTGACGGTCAGCTCGACGCCGTCAAGCAGCGTGCGGCCATCGACAACATGGCCTCGCAGAAATGGGACTTCGTCGCCATCCAGGCGTTCGGCATCGGCACGCTGACGCAGCCGGTGCAGAAGATGATCGACGCCGGCACGCCGGTCATCGACATGGACACGCTGATCGCGCCGCTCGATCAGATCAAGGTCCACTCGTTCCTGGCGCCCGACAACGAATTCATGGGCGCCTCGGTGACCCAGGCGCTGGTCAGCGCCCTCGGCGGCAAGGGCAAGGTGATCATGACCCAGGGTGCGCTCGGCCACACCGGCGCGCAGGGCCGCGCCAAGGGTTTCAACTCGGTGGTCAAGCAGTACCCCAACATCGAGGTGCTCGATACCCAACCGGCGGACTGGGACGTCTCGAAGACGGCGCGGCTATGGGAGACGTACCTCACCAAATACCCGCAGATCGACGCGGCCTTCTTCCACAATGACGACATGGCGCTCGCCGCCTACAACATCATGAAGGCGCACAACCGCACCAACATCCTGATTGGCGGGGTCGACGCCATGCCGCCGGCGATCCAGGCGGTGAGCGAAGGCCGCATGTTCGCCACCGTCCGCAATCCTTCCTGTCGCATCCACGGCGGCGCCATTGTCGCCGGCGTCGCCGCTGTCGTCGGCGGCGAGAAGAGCGGACAGGGGATCCCGAAAAGCGTCGTGACGGATGGGCCGGTCGTAACCAAGGCCAACGCGACGGGAATGCAGTGGATGGAGGATCACTTCCTGATCTGAGCGCCTCATGCCGCAGGGCCGCTCACCCATGCTCGAACTGCACCAGATCACGAAGGCCTTCGGCGGCGTCGAGGCGCTCCGTGGGGTCGACTTCGCGCTCTCCGCCGGCGAGATCCATGGTCTCGTCGGCGAGAACGGCGCGGGCAAAAGCACGCTGATGAAGATCATCGCCGGCGTGCACGCGGAATTTTCCGGCCGTTTCCTGCTCGATGGGCGGGAAACCCGGTTCCGCTCCGTGCGTGACGCCCGTGCCGCCGGCATCGCCATGGTCCATCAGGAACTCAGCGTGGCGCCCGACCTGTCGGTGGCCGAGAACGTATTTCTCGGCGCGCAACCGACCAATCGCTTCGGCCTGGTACAGTGGCGGCGGATGGCGCGCGAAGCGGGCGAACAGCTTGCCAGATTCGGTATCGACGTCGATCCGCTCTCGCGGCTCGGCGATCTCCCGATCGGCCTGCAGCAGTTGATCGAGATCGTCCGCGTCCTGTCGTCCGGGGCGCGCATCATCATCCTCGACGAGCCGACCTCCGCCCTCTCGCCGCCGGAGGTGGAGCGCCTGTTCGCGACCTTGCGGCGGCTGCGCGACGAAGGCACCGGCATCGTGTTCATCTCGCATTTCATCGAGGACATCCTGCGGATCTCCGACACGGTGACGGTTTTCCGCAACGGCCGAAAGGTCGCCGAGGCGCAAGCCGCCGCGACCAGCAAGGCGGCCCTGATCGAAGCAATGATCGGCAAGGGCCGCGAGGAACTCGAAGAGAGCTACACCCACGACATTCCGCTGCCGCCGCGGAGCGATCATCCAGTGGTGCTGGAGGCTAGCGGGCTCTCGCTGGCGCGCAGCCTGAAGGACGTGTCGTTCGCGGTGCGCTCGGGCGAAGTGCTCGGCATCTACGGCTTCATGGGCTGTGGGCAGCTCGAGCTGGCGCGAATCCTGTTCGGCAAGCTGAGGCCTGATGGCGGAACGCTTGCGGTGGCCGGCGACGAAAAGACCTTCGCCAGCACGGCGGCAGCGCGGCGGGCCGGTATCGCCTTCGTTCCCGAGAGCCGCCGCGCCATGCTGTTCCACCAGGAACCGGTCTACAAGAACATCTCGATCAGCATCCTGGGCCGCATTTCGAACCTGTTTCTCAAACCGTCGCGTGAGCGGTCGATCGCCTTGCGGCAGGTCGAGCAGCTGCAAATCAGGCCGGCGGGCGTCGAGATCGAGCTCGGCATGCTGTCCGGCGGCAATCAGCAGAAGGTGGCGCTGGCGAAATGGCTGAGCTTTCCGCCGCGGCTTCTAGTGCTGTGCGAGCCGACCCGCGGCATGGATGTGGGCGCCAAAAGCGACGTCATCAACATCATCCGCGATCTGCGCGGGCGGGGGCTCGCCATCATCGTGCTCTCGACCGAGCCCGAGACCGTCCTGTCGGTTGCCGATCGCATCATCGTCCTCAAGCGCGGCGCGGTGGTGCGCGAATTCGCAGGTGAGGCGATCAGCAAGGACCGCCTGCTGGAAGCGGCGTGAGGAGACGCATATGACGACGGGTGAAAGCGTGACAGTCCCCGCGGCGGATCGGAAGCGGCCGCGCAAGATCGCCGCGATGTTGCGTTCCCAGATGCGCAACATCGCGCCGTTCCTGACGCTGATCTGCCTCAGCGGCTTCTTCGCCGCGGCAAGTCCCTCCTTTGCGACGCTCGACAATGTCGGCAACATCCTGACCCAGGTTTCGGTCACCGGCATCATCGCCGTCGGCCTGACTTTCGTGATCCTCTGCGCCGAGATCGATCTTTCGATCGCCAGCATCGCCAACGTCACCGGCATCGCGGTCGCCTATTTCACCATGCAGGAATCCTACGTGAACATCGCCAACCTCCCGATGGCCGGCTGGGCTGCGATCCTGCTCGCGCTCGTGCTCTGCGCGATGCTCGGTCTCGTCAACGCGCTCGGGCTCACAGTGATCGGCATCCCCTCCTTCATCATGACGCTGGCGATGATGCAGATCGCGGCCGGCATATCGGCGCTGCTGGTGCGCGGACAGATCGCCTACAGGGTGCCCGACCTCGTCACCACGCTCGGATCGTCGTCGATCTCCGGCGTTCCCTGGATCGTGATCGTTGCCGCATTGATGTTGCTCGGGGGTCATCTGGTGCTCACCTATACCCGCTTCGGGCGCTACGTTTACATGGTCGGCGGCAATCGCGAGGCGGCGGAATATTCCGGGCTCAACGTCAAGCTGATCCTCGGCAGCGTCATGGTCATCTCGGCGGTCTGCTCGGGGATCGGCGGCATGCTGGGCGTCGCGCATTTCGGCAGCGCGCAGCAGAACGAGTTCGACACCTATCTGCTCGATTCGATCGCCGCCGTCGTCGTCGGCGGCACCAGCCTGTTCGGCGGCCGCGGCGGCATCGGCAATACCATCGTCGGCCTGTTCGTGCTCGGCGTCCTCAACAACGGGCTCGATCACGTCAATATCGACAGCTTTCTGAAAATACTGATCCGCGGCCTCATCCTGCTCGCGGCGCTGGTCATCAACGTCTATGCGCAGCGGTGGCGGGACCGGGCGGTCGATTAATCGTGGCCCTCACCCGGCGAAATCCGGTTGCCAATCGTGCAGCTTCTTCGCCGCTTTCGTCACGTCGCCGATCGTGCGGAACGACGGCGCGCCCAACATCATCGCGCGCGCGAGGCGCAAGGCCCGCGCCTCGCAGGTCGCCCGCAGCCGTGCGTCTTCAATCCACTCGAAGTCGATATTATGCGCCAGACCAAGGATACGGCGGATAATCTTTGCCGCCGCGAACCCGACGGTGTCGCCGAACAGGCGCTCCATATAGGCCTGCCGCTCGGCCTCCAGCCGCGCAGCGCCGGTCTCGCCCGAGAAAAGCACGGCGGGATAGCCGTCACCATGGCCCCCGGCGCGCCAAAGCCCGAGAAATTTTCGGGAAAACTCCGCCCAGACGTTTTCGATCGTTTCCAGCATCCATGCCTCGAACGAACGCCGTTCGCCGGCCGAGCGCTCGTGGCCGGGCGAGGCCAGATAACCCATGATGAGATTGCCGAGCACGGCGCCGAGATCGAATCCCATCGGTCCGTAAAACGCGAACTCCGGATCGATTACCTTGGTCTCGCTTTCCGTCACCATGATCGATCCGGTGTGAAGATCGCCGTGGATCAGCGCTTCCGGACCTCCCATGAACTTCAACTTGAGCCGCGAGACCGCGACGTGCAGGTCGAGATCTTCACGAATGGCTGCGGCGCTCGCATCGAGCCACGGCGAAGTCCAGCGGTTCTGTTCGGCCTGACGGTAAGGGTCGGTAAAGATCAGATCCTCGGTGATCCGGCACAACGCATGGTTACCGGCGAACGCGGCAATACCCTCCTTCTTTCGCGCCGCCGCAACCGCGAGGTCGGAGCTCAGAAACAAGGTCCGCGCCAGAAAGGTCGTGATATCTTCGACGAAGCGGGGATAACAGGTTCCGGAAATCAGCCCCTTGCGCATGATGATGTGCGGCTCGAGCAACTCCATGGCGACGAGCGCAAGCGCCTCGTTGTGGTGAAGCACGGCGGGTACGAGACCGGGCGCCAGCTCGGCCTGATGTACGAGCGCCAGATATTCGTAATGGGAGCGCGACAGCGGCAGTGGCCAGCTCTCGCCGACCAGGCGCACATAGGGCAGCGCCTGCTTGACGGCAATTCCGCCCTTCGTTCCCTTGACGATGAACACGAGGTTGAGATTGCCGTCGCCTACCTCGCCGATCGACCAGCCGGCCGGCGCCCCGCCAAGCAGCGAAGCGACCGCGGGCAGCGACGCAAAATAGTCTCGCAGGTCCGCGTCCCGCAAAATTCGATATTCGTCCTGCGAAGGGGCGCCCGACGGTCGCTGCGGTGAAGTCATTGGATGTTGCTCCCAGTGCGATGGCGGGAGTGACGGCTTCAGTCCCGATCGAGGAAATTCGAGCCGATGTCGGCCTTCTTCTTGATCGGATCGTAGTCGCAATAGACGTTGTCGGCGACCAGCGTATAGCTGGCGCTGACCGTATATTTATCGAGCTTAACGGAGTTCAGCCCGATGACCGCGGTTCTGGTCCCGCCGTTCCATTTGAACGGGGTCGAGCTCGGCGCCTTCTCGCAGGCCGCGACCGCGTCGGCGAAGACATAGCCTTCGACAAAGGCTTTCACGGTCCGCAGCTGGGTCGCGAGCTTCCAGTCGATGTAGAAGGCCCCGGCGAGACCGGCGATCACCAGAATCAAAAGCCCGACAACGATTCGTTGAAACGTCATTTGCCCCTGCCCCAAAGTTACTGTCCGATCAGAACGGAAACCCCATCAGCTTCGACAGTCGCTC
Organism: Bradyrhizobium erythrophlei; assembly: GCF_900129505.1. NCBI lineage: Bacteria > Pseudomonadati > Pseudomonadota > Alphaproteobacteria > Hyphomicrobiales > Nitrobacteraceae > Bradyrhizobium > Bradyrhizobium erythrophlei. The sequence continues at coordinate 7,096,791 of NZ_LT670818.1, forward strand.
GACATTGAGAAGGCCGGCGCTGTAGGCCAGCCATGAGACCGCGAATATGACGGCCGAGATCACCGTGGTCCAGATCAGCTTGCGGCCCAGCCCCGGCACGATGGGCGCGCCGGGATCGGTCCCGGGCGCGCCGACACCGTCCTCGTGCTGGCTGCGCACGCCGAACGGCAGCGTCAGGAACAGGGTGACCCACCACATCACGAAGTAGATCGCAAACGCGGTTGAAATTGTGTACGCCATCGCGGATCAGGCCTGCTCGATTTCGACCAATGCGCCGGAAAAGTCCTTCGGATGCAGGAACAGCACCGGCTTGCCGTGGGCGCCGATCCTGGGCGTGCCGTCGCCGAGCACCCGCGCGCCCTCCTTGATCAGGGTATCGCGCGCCGCGATGATATCGGGCACGTCGTAGCAGACATGATGGATGCCGCCGTCGGCATTGCGCTGGAGAAATTTGGCGATCGGCGAGGATTCGCCGAGCGGCTGTATGAACTCGATCTTGGTGTTGGGCAGCGTCACGAACACGGTGATGACGCCGTGCTCGGGCAGCGGCACTGCTGCGGAGATATCGGCGCCGAACGCCGCGCCATAGATTTTGGCGGCCTTCTCGGCGTCCTTGACCGCGATCGCGACATGATTGAGCCGGCCCAGCATGGAATTCCTCCCACCGAAATTCTAAACAATCAGAACGTGAACGTAGCACAGGGGCTTCTTGCCCCAATGCTCGTTGATCACGGCGCGCACGGCCCGGCGCACCGATTCCGCCGTGGCCTCGGGATCGCGCCGCCGTGCCCGCGGCAGGCCCTCCACCGTCGAGACCACGACGTCGAACACAATCTCGTCGATGACCTCCCCGGCCGTATTCTTCTCGGGGATGCCGACGAGATCAACCTCGGGATCGTCGGCCAGTTCGCCTTTTTCGGTCATCGCGACCGCCACAAAGGCGCAGCCGGCAAACGCCAGCCGGCGCCGTTCGACCACCGCACGCGACTTGGAATCCTCCAGGATCGAGCCGTCCTTGTAGAGCCGTCCCGACGGCAATTGCTCGATGATACCAGGGTCGCCCGGCCCTAGTTTCACAAGATCGCCATCCCGGCAGATCAGCGTTTTGGGCACGCCCGCGGCGCGCGCCAGCTTGGCATGTTCGAACAAATGCAGCGCCTCGCCGTGCACGGGGATCAGGAGCTGCGGGCGTACCCACGAAATCATGTCGCGCAATTCGTCGCGGCGCGGATGACCGGAGACGTGGACGAGATGGGTACGGTCGGTGATGACTTCGATGCCTTGTGTCACAAGGCCGTTGATGATGCCGCCGACCGCCCTTTCGTTGCCGGGAATGGTGCGCGAGGAAAAGATCACGCAGTCGCCCTTGTTCAGCGTAACCTGCGGATGGTCGTCATTGGCGATGCGCGACAGCGCGGCGCGCGGCTCGCCCTGGCTTCCCGTGCACAGCGCCAGCACTTTGTCCGGTGGGAAATGGCCGTAGAGATCGGCGCCCCGGAAATTCTGCACGCCGTCGAGATAGCCGGTCTCCCGCGCCACCTGCACGACGCGCTCCATAGCGCGGCCGACGACCACGACCTCGCGGCCCGCCGCCTTTGCGGCATCGGCCACCGCACGCAGCCGCGCGACGTTGGAGGCGAAGGTGGTCACCGCGACCCGGCCTTTTGCCCCCTTGACCAGTTCGGTAATGGTTTTGGCGACTTCGGCCTCCGACGGCGAGCGCCCATCCCGCACCGCGTTGGTGGAATCACCGATCAGCGCCAGCACGCCGGCATCGCCGAGCTCGCGCAGGCGCCGCTCGTCGGTCGGCAAGCCGATGATCGGCGTCGGATCGATCTTCCAGTCGCCGGTGTGCAGCACCGTGCCGGCGGATGTATGGATCGCCAGCGCGTGCGACTCGGGAATCGAATGCGCGACCGGAATGAACTCGACATTGAACGGGCCGAGGTCGATGCGGCCGCCCGAGGGCACCACGGTGACCGGAATTTTCGGCGGATTGCGCTCCGACGCGCATTTGGCCTCGAACAGAGCGGCGCTGAATTGGGTGGCGTAGATCGGGCATTTCAGCTTCGGCCAGAGGTCGATGACGGCACCGAAATGGTCTTCATGGGCATGCGTCAGCACCAGCCCGACCAGGTTCTTGCGCTCTTTCTCCAGAAAGCGGATGTCCGGCATGATCAAATCGATGCCCGGCAGATGCTCCTCGTCGCCAAAGGAGACGCCGAGATCGACCGCCAACCAGGAGCGCTCGTGGCGGTTGCCGAGCCCGTAGATCGACAGATTCATGCCGATCTCGCCGACGCCGCCGAGCGGCGCAAAGGTCAGTTCGTCCGGGCGCGCCATCAGGTCGTCCCCGCCGAGGCCGCCGAGCCGAAATAGACGTCGCCGGCCGAGATCGGGACCGGCTTGCCGCCTGATGTCCGGACGATCATGCAACCGGTCTCGTCGATGCCATCGAACGTGCCCTCCACGGTGGTGCCACCGGTGTGGATGGCGACCGGCTGTCCCAGCCCCGCCGCACGCTCCAGCCAAAGCTTGCGGATCTCGCCGAAACCGCGCCCCATGTCCCAGATACCCCGGTATTCCGCCCAGGCATCCGAAAGCTCGGCAAACAGCTCCTCCGCACCGATGTTGACCCCCAGCGAGCGCAGCGAGGTCGCAGGCGTCGGTGTGCCCTCGGGTGCCGCGACAACGTTGGTGCCGATGCCGACCACGACGGCCAGGGCGTTGTCCCCCACGGCCTCCGCTTCCAGCAGGATGCCGGCTAGCTTTTGGCGCCCTGCCAGCACGTCATTGGGCCATTTCAGCGCAAATTTCATATCGTCCGATCCCGCTGACCTCAGCGATGCTTCAATGCTGACCCGGCGCAGCGCCGCCTCCAACGCCAGCCCGGCGGCAAAGCCGAGCGTCGCTGCGACCGCGGGCGAGACATCGAGCACTTCCAGGATGCTGCTGGCGAGATTACCACGGGGCGCGATCCAGGGACGATGGCGCCGGCCGCGTCCGGCGGTTTGTTCTGTAGTTACGAACCAGGTCGGCGCGCGCTCGCCCTGGCGGGCGCGCGCCATGGCTTCCGCGTTGGTCGAACCGATCTGATCGAAGGCGGCGAGCCGGTAACCCGCCGAAAGGGCTCGTGGACCGAGCGTGAATGCCATCTAGAAAAGCGACTTTGCCGCTGCCGCGGCAACGCTGACCAGCGGCCCCGGATAGACGAAAAAGAATATGTTGAAGAGCCCCGCGAACGCCAGCACCGTACGCAGCTCGACGCGCATCGGATCGAGTTTTGTCAGCGGCTCGTCGAAATACATCACCTTGACGATGGAGAGATAGTAATACGCGCCCACCACGCTGGTGAGCACACCGACCACCGACAGCGTGAACAGCCCGGCCTTGATCGCCGCAACGAAGACGTACCATTTTGCGAAGAAGCCCGCCAGCGGCGGAACGCCGGCCAGCGAAAACAGCAGCATCGCGAAGAAGAACGCCAGTAGCGGATTGGTGCGCGAAAGCCCGGCGAAGTCGCTGATGTTTTCGAAATGCTGACCGTTGCGCTTCACCGTCAGGATGACGGCGAAGCTGCCGAGCGTCATCGCTACATAGATCGAGATGTAGACCAGCACGCCCTGCGCGCCTTCGGCGGTGCCGGCGGCGAGCCCGACCAGGGCAAACCCCATATGGCCGATCGACGAATAGGCCATCAGCCGCTTGATGTTCTTCTGCCCGATGGCGGCGAACGATCCCAGCGCCATCGAGGCGATCGACACGAACACCACGATCTGCTGCCATTGCGGCACGATGCCCGGGAACGCGGTCAGCGCCACGCGGGTGAATACCGCGAGCGCCGCGACCTTCGGCGCGGAAGCAAAGAACGCGGTGACCGGCGTCGGCGCGCCTTCATAGACGTCGGGTGTCCACATGTGGAACGGCACCGCCGAAATCTTGAAGCAAAGCCCGGCCAGCAGGAACACCAGGCCGAACACGATGCCGATGCTGCCGGTTTTCACCGCCGCCGCGATCCCGGCAAAGCCCACGGTGCCGGTGAAGCCATAGATCAGCGAAGCGCCATACAGCAGCATGCCGGACGACAGCGCGCCCAGCACGAAATACTTCAGGCCGGCCTCGGTCGATTTGGCATTGTCGCGGTTGCTCGCGGCGACCACGTAAAGCGCGAGCGACATCAGCTCGAGCCCGAGATAGAGCATGATCAGGTCGCCGGCCGAGATCAGCACCATCATGCCGAGGGTGGAAAGCAGCACCAGGATGGCATATTCGAAGATGCGCCGGGACTGATCGGCCAGATATTCGATCGAAAGCACCAGCGTCGCGATCGAGCCGATCAGCGCCAGGATTTTCAGGAACTTTGCGAAGTCATCAACGATGAAACTGCCGCCAAAGGTCTTGCCGCCCGGCAGCCACAGCTCCAGCATGCCGGTCACGACCAGCAGGCAAACCGCCAGCCCCGTGACGAGGCCCGTGGTCTGCGGCCCGCGATAGGCGCCCAACATCAGAAGCGCCATCGCACCCAGGGCCAGCACAAGCTCCGGCAGCACGGGCAGCAGCTGATAACCTGCACTCTCAAAGCTCATGACGCGCTGTCCTGATCACTGCACAAGCGCGGCCGCTTTCACGGCCGTCACTGCGGTGTTGTAGTTGTTGACGAGTTGCTGCACCGAGGTGGCCGACATGTCGAGCACCGGTTTCGGATAGAATCCGAACAGCAAGGTGAGCGCGACCAGCGGCACCATGATCAGGCCCTCGCGGAAGGTGAGGTCCTTGATGGTGGCGAGCGACGGCTTTGTCAGCGCGCCGAACACGACCTTGCGATAGAGCCACAGCGCATAGGCCGCCGACAGGATCACGCCGGTAGTGGCGAAGGTGGCGGTCGGGATCGAGACCTTGAAGGTTCCAATGAGCGTCATAAACTCGCCGACGAAGCCGCTGGTGCCGGGCAGCCCGACATTGGCCATGGTGAAGACCATGAACACCAGCGCGTAGATCGGCATGCGGTTGACGAGGCCGCCATAAGCCGTGATCTCGCGGGTATGCATGCGGTCGTAGATGATGCCGACGCAGAGGAACAGCGCGCCCGACACGATGCCGTGCGACACCATCTGGAACACGCCGCCGGCGACGCCCTGGGTGGTGCCGGCGAAGATCCCCATGGTGACAAAACCCATATGCGCCACCGACGAGTAGGCAATCAGCTTCTTGATGTCTTCCTGCATCAAGGCCACCAGCGAGGTGTAGATGATGGCGATGACCGACAGCGAGAAGATCAGCGGCGCGAAATCATGCGAGGCCAGCGGGAACATCGGCAGCGAGAAGCGCAGGAAGCCGTAGCCGCCCATCTTCAGCAGGATCGCGGCCAGGATCACCGAGCCCGCGGTCGGCGCCTCGACATGGGCGTCGGGCAGCCAGGTGTGCACCGGCCACATCGGCATCTTCACCGCAAAGGAAGCGAAGAACGCCAGCCACGCCCAGGTCTGCAAGCTGCGCGGCACCGCGGTGTGCATCAAGGTCGGAATGTCGGTGGTGCCGGCATTCCAGTACAACGCCATGATCGCCAGCAGCATCAGGACCGAGCCGAGCAGCGTGTAGAGGAAGAACTTGAAGGAGGCATAGACCCGGCGCGGGCCGCCCCACACTCCGATGATCAGGAACATCGGAATCAGGCCGCCCTCGAAGAACAGATAGAACAGCACGAGGTCGAGTGCGGAGAAGGTGCCGACCATCAGCGTTTCCAGGATCAGGAACGCCATCATGTATTCGCGCACGCGCATGGTGATCGATTTCCAGCTCGCGAGGATGCAGAACGGCATCAGCGCGGTGGTCAGGATCACGAACGGCAGCGAAATGCCGTCGACACCCATGTGATAGGTGATGCCGGTGGCAAGCCACGACGTCCTTTCGACGAACTGGAAGTCTGCCTGTGCGGGATCGAAGCGCCAGACCAGAATCAGCGACACCACAAACGTGATCACCGTGGTCCACAGCGCGATCCAGCGCGAAGTGCGCCGCGCGGCCTCGTCGTCGCCGCGGTTGATATAGATCAGCAGCGTGCCGAATATCGGCAGGAAGGTAACGACCGAAAGAATGGGCCAGGTTGTCATCACTGGCCTCCCAAGCCGAACATGAACCAGGTGATCAATCCCGCGACGCCGATCAGCATCGCGAACGCGTAGTGGTAGAGATAGCCGGTCTGCAGCTTCACGACGTTGCGGGTCACGTCAAGCACCCACGCCGACACGCCGTCGGGGCCGAAGCCGTCGATGATCTTGCCGTCGCCGACCTTCCACAGGAAACGTCCGATCCACTTGGCCGGGCGCACGAAGATCAGGTCGTACAATTCGTCGAAGTACCATTTGTTGAGCAGGAACTGGTACAGCAGCGGCTGCTGGCGGGCGAGTTCGACCGGCAGATACGGCCGGCGGATATAGAAGACGTAGGAGATATAGGCGCCGATCACCATCATGACGGTCGGCAGATAGGCGATGGTCTCGGGGATATGGTGCATGTCCTCGATGATGTGCGGGTTCATTTTGACCGACTCGCGGAAGAATTCCTCGACGCCGTGGCCGGCGAACAGTTCCTTGAACGGGAAACCCGCGAGGATCGAGCCGGCGGCGAGAACGCCGATCGGGATCAGCATCCACAGCGGGCTCTCATGCGCCGCCTCGTAATGTGCCTGGTCGTGCGGTTCGCCGAAGAAGGTCTTGAAGATCAGACGCCAGGAATAGAACGAGGTCAGCCCGGCTGCGATCACGGTCATCAGGAAGCCGTACAGCGCAAACGGATTGTGCGAGGCGTAGGCGGACTCGATGATCGCATCCTTGGAGAAGTAGCCCGCGAACATCGGAAAGCCGGTCAGGGCCAGGGTTCCGATGCACATCACCGCGAACGTGTAGGGGATCTTGCGCCACAGCCCGCCCATATTGCGGATGTCCTGCTCGTGATGCATCGCGTAGATCACCGAGCCGGAGCCGAGGAACAACAGCGCCTTGAAGAAGGCGTGCGTGAACAGATGGAACATGCCGACCGAATAGGCCCCTGCCCCCATCGCCACGAACATGTAGCCGAGCTGCGAACAGGTCGAATAGGCGACGATGCGCTTGATGTCGTTCTGGACCAGGCCGATGGTCGCGGCGAAGAACGCGGTGGTCGCCCCGATAAACATCACGAACGCCTGCGCGTTTGGCGCGAGTTCGAACAGCGGCGACAGTCGCGCCACCATGAAGACGCCGGCGGTGACCATGGTCGCGGCATGGATCAGGGCCGAAACCGGCGTCGGACCTTCCATGGCGTCCGGCAACCAGGTGTGCAGCAGGAACTGGGCCGATTTGCCCATCGCGCCCATGAACAGGAGCAGGCAGGTCAGCGTCAGCGCGTCGGCGTGCCAGCCGAAGAAATCAATGGTCTTGCCGGTCAGGCCCGGCGCGCCGGCGAAAATGGTCTCGAAGTCGGTCGAGCCGATCAGCGCGAAAACGGCAAAAATACCGAGCGCGAAGCCGAAGTCGCCGACGCGGTTGACCACGAAGGCCTTGATCGCCGCCGCGTTCGCCGACGGCTTCTGGTACCAGAAGCCGATCAGCAGGTAGCTCATGAGGCCGACGCCTTCCCAGCCGAAGAACAGCTGTACCAGGTTATCGGCGGTCACCAGCATCAGCATCGCGAAGGTGAACAGCGACAGATAGGCGAAGAAGCGCGGCCGGTACGGGTCCTCGTCCATGTAGCCGATCGAATAGAGATGCACGAGCGACGAAATGGTATTGACCACCACCAGCATCACCGCGGTGAGCGTATCGACCCGCAGCGACCACGCCACCTGTAGATCGCCTGAATTGATCCAGGGGAACAGCGCAATCCTGACGTCATGGTGCATGAAGCCGACATCGACAAATGCCACCCAGGAGAGTGCCGCCGACACCAGCAGCAGCCCCGTGGTGATCAGTTCGGCCGCGCGCGAGCCCGCGGCCGCCGGTTCGACCGCATGATCGTCGTGGCCGTGGTCGTCGGCATGCCCGTCATGGGCTTCGGAGACATGGGCGTCGGCGCCATGCGCGTCGCCGTGATGCTCGACCTCGTCGCCGCTCGGATTGCGCGCATGGGCACCGAAGATCGAAATCAGCCCCGCGAGAACCGCGCCGATCAGCGGCAGAAAGACGATTGCCTGGATCATTGGCGGGTTAGCCCTTCATCAGATTGACGTCTTCAACCGCGATCGAGCCGCGGTTGCGGAAGTACACCACCAGCACCGCAAGACCGATCGCCGTTTCCGCCGCGGCCACCGTCAGCACCAGCAGCGCAAATACCTGGCCGACGATGTCGCCGAGGAAGGTCGAGAACGCCACCAGGTTGATGTTGACCGCGAGCAGGATCAGTTCGATCGACATCAGGATGATGATGATGTTCTTGCGGTTGAGAAAGATGCCGAGGATCCCGAGCGTGAACAGGATGGCGCCGACCGACAGGTAATGTCCGAGACCGATCGTCATTGCACCCACTCCGCCGCGTCCGCGTCCTGCAGGCCCTGGCCCGAGGCGACCTTGCGCACGCTCATCGCGATTGCCGGCGTCCGCGCGTTCTGCACATTGATGTCCTGCCGCTTGACGCTGGCCTTGTGGCGCAGCGTCAGCACGATGGCGCCGATCATCGCGACCAGCAGCACCATGCCCGCGATCTGGAAGTAATAGATGTACTTGGTATAGAGCACGAGGCCGAGCGCTTCGGTGTTGCTGACGTTTGCCGGAATCGCCGCGGTAATCGCTTTGGCGACGCCGGCATTGATGACCCACCCGCCGCCGACCAGCAGCAGTTCCGCGAGAAATATCGCGCCGATCACGAGGCCGATCGGCAGATATTCGAGGAAGCCTTCGCGCAGCTCCGTAAAGTCGACGTCGAGCATCATGATCACGAACAGGAACAGCGTCGCAACCGCGCCGACATAGACGAAAATGAGAACCATCCCCAGAAATTCGGCGCCCATCAGTATGAACAGGCCGGCCGCGTTGACGAATGCCAGGATCAAAAACAGCACGGAGTGTACGGGATTGCGCGACACAATCACCATCACCGCCGAGGCAACGCAGATGCCGGCAAACAGATAGAAGAACAGCGCTGGAAGGATCATGCCCTCACCTCACCGGTACGGCGCATCGAGTTCGATCGATTTCGCAATCTCGCGCTCCCAGCGGTCGCCATTGGCGAGCAGTTTCGCCTTGTCATAATAGAGTTCCTCGCGGGTCTCGGTCGCGAATTCGAAATTCGGTCCCTCGACGATGGCATCGACCGGACAGGCCTCCTGGCACAGCCCGCAATAGATGCATTTCACCATGTCGATGTCGTAGCGCACGGTACGGCGGGTGCCGTCGTTGCGGCGCGGACCGGCCTCGATGGTGATGGCCTGCGCCGGGCAGATCGCCTCGCACAGCTTGCAGGCGATGCAGCGTTCCTCGCCGTTGGGATAGCGGCGCAACGCGTGTTCGCCCCGGAAGCGTGGCGAGATCGGCCCCTTCTCGAACGGATAGTTCAGCGTCGGTTTCGGCTGGAAGAAATAGCGCATGGCGAGGAAGAACGCCGATACGAATTCCGACAGCAGAAGCGAGCGGGCTGTGGCGTTGATATTGACACTCATAGCGACCTCATTGCGGGGCGATCCCCGCGAAGTGCAGCACGCCGGCGACGACAACTACCATCGCCAGCGACAGCGGCAGGAACACCTTCCAGCCGAGCCGCATCAGTTGATCGTAGCGGTAGCGCGGCACGATCGCCTTCGCCATCGCAAACATAAAGAACATGAAGAATAGTTTGAGTGCGAACCAGATCACGCCGGGCACCCAGGTAAACGGCGCTACCGCGATGGGCGGCAGCCAGCCGCCCAGGAACAGGATCGTGGCCATCGCGCACATCGTGGTGATCGCGACATACTCGCCGAGCATGAACAACAAATAAGGCGTCGAGCCGTATTCGACCATGAAGCCCGCCACCAGCTCGGATTCGGCTTCCACCAGGTCGAACGGCGGGCGGTTGGTTTCCGCCAGCGCCGAGACGTAGAACACCACGAACATCGGGAACAGCGGGATGAAGTACCAGTTCAGGATGGTCAGCCTGGGCAGGCCGATCAGGCTGGCGAGCCCGCGGGTGTTCTGGGCCTCGACCACGGCCGATAGGTTCAGCGAGCCCGCGCACAACAGGACCGTGATGATGACAAAACCGATCGAGACCTCGTAGCTGACCATCTGTGCCGCCGAACGCAGCGCCGCCAGGAACGGGTATTTCGAGTTCGACGACCAGCCGGCCATGATGATGCCGTAGATCGACAGCGAGGAGATCGCGAAGATGTAGAGGACGCCGACATTGATGTCGGAGATCACCCAGCCGAGATCCATCGGGATCACCGCCCAGGCCGCGAGCGCCAGCACGCAGGAGACCAGCGGCGCCAGCAGGAACACGCCCTTGTTGGAGCCGGAAGGAATGATCGGCTCCTTCAGCACGAACTTCAGGAGATCGGCGAAGGACTGGAACAGTCCCCACGGGCCGACCACGTTGGGTCCGCGCCGGATCTGCACCGCCGCCCAGATCTTGCGGTCGGCGAGCAGGATGTAGGCGATCGCCACCAACAGCACGACGAGCAGCAGCACGCTCTCCGCGACCATGACGATCAATGGCCACAGGAAGCCGGTCCAGAATGCGCTTGCGAAGAAATCAGCCATCAGGTCACGCTCACTCCGCTGCCGTCAGCATCTGCCCGGACGCCAGGCGGGAACATTCCGCCATCACCGCCGACGCGCGCGCGATCGGGTTGGTCAGGTAAAAATCCTCAACGGACGATCTGAACGGCGTCTTCTCGACGCTGCCGCCCTTGGCGGCCCGCGTCTTGAGGCCGGCCTTGCCGGCCCGCGCCTTGAGGTCGGCCGCAGGCACAGCTGCGATCTGGTCGACGCGCATCAAATGCGGCACCGCCTTGAACAGCGCCTGGCGCAGCGCGGGCAGCGAATCATACGACAGCTTCTTGCCCAGGGTCTCCGACAGCGCGCGGATGATCGCCCAATCCTCGCGCGCCTCGCCCGGGGGAAACGCGGCGCGGTTGCCCATCTGCACCCGGCCCTCGGTGTTGACGTAGATGCCGGATTTCTCGGTATAAGCCGCACCCGGCAGGATCACGTCGGCGCGATGCGCGCCGCGGTCGCCATGGGTGCCGATATATATCACGAAAGTGCCGTCCGGCGCCTTGGTTTCGTCGGCGCCCAGCAAAAATAGCAGATCCAGCGTGCCGAACGTCGTCATCTGCGCCGCGCTCAGGCCTCCGGCGCTCGCCGCAAAACCGATATCGAGCGCGCCGACCCGGGAGGCCGTATCGTGCAGCACCGCAAAGCCGTTCCAGCCGTCCTTCACCGCGCCGACATCCGCCGCGAGCTTGGCGGCGGCCGCGAGAATCGCCGCACCATCATGCCGCGCCGCCGCGCCGGTGCCGACCAGCACGATCGGATTCTTGGCACCCTTCAGCACCTCGGCGAAGGAATGCTTGCCGGCTGCGAGATCGGTGAGCGAATCCGTGCCCGCACCGAGATGATCGTAGGTGTAAGTCAGGTCGGCCTTGGCGCCGATCACGCCGACCTTGAGCTTGCCCGTGCGCCAGCGCTTGCGGATGCGCGCGTTGAGGACGGCGGCTTCCTTCCGCGGATTCGAGCCGATGATCAGAAGCGCGTCGGCCTGCTCGATGCCCGCGATGGTCGGATTGAAGATATAGGAGGCGCGACCGGCCTTCGGATCGAAGGCGTCGCCGCCCTGCACCGCCAGATTGACCGAGCCGTATTTCGCCAGCAGATCCTTCAGCGCGAACATCTCCTCCACGGCGGCGAGATCGCCCGCGATGGCGCCGATCCGCTTGCCGTCGCTCATTTTCACCCTGGCGGCGATGGCCGCGAACGCTTCAGGCCATGTCGCGGCGCGCAGCTTGCCGTTCTCCCGGATGTAGGGACGGTCGAGCCGCTGCGTGCGCAGGCCGTCGACGACGTGGCGGGTCTTGTCGGAAATCCATTCCTCGTTCACCGCCTCGTTGACGCGCGGCAGGATCCGCATCACCTCGCGGCCGCGGGTATCGACCCGGATCGCCGAGCCAACGCCATCCATCACGTCGACCGACTGGGTCTTGCCGAGCTCCCAGGGCCGCGCCGCAAACGCGTAAGGCTTCGAGGTCAGCGCGCCCACGGGGCAGATATCGACCAGATTGCCCTGCAATTCCGAGGTCAGCGCCGACTCCAGATAGGTGGTGATTTCCATGTCCTCGCCGCGGCCGGTCGCGCCCATCTCGGGCGCGCCACAGACTTCGGCGGAGAAGCGAACGCAGCGGGTGCACTGGATGCAGCGGTTCATCGAGGTCTTGACCAGCGCGCCCAGATACTTGTCCTCGACCGCCCGCTTGTTCTCGGCGAAGCGCGAGGTATCGACGCCGTAGCCCATCGCCTGATCCTGCAGGTCGCACTCGCCGCCCTGATCGCAGATCGGGCAATCCAGCGGGTGGTTGATCAAGAGGAATTCCATCACGCCTTCGCGCGCCTTCTTCACCATCGGCGAGCGGGTGAGGATTTCCGGCGGTTCGCCCTTGGGACCCGGACGGCAATCGCGCACGCCCCAGGCGCAGCTTGCGACCGGCTTCGGACCGCCCTTGACCTCGACCAGGCACATCCGGCAATTGCCGGCGATCGACAACCGCTCGTGGTAGCAGAAGCGCGGAATTTCGGCGCCCGCGGCCTCGCACGCCTGCAGCAGCGTGTATTCGGCGGGGACATCGATCTCTTTGCCATCGATGATGAGTTTTGTCATAGCGCTCTCAAGTCTTTCCGAGCTTGCAGTCCGGTGATGTGACGCTGGCGGTCCTTAAGGACGCCTTCACCCATTGCTGGGTGTCCGTGGAATAGGTTTCGAGGTAGGCCGGCTCGGTCCTCGACTTCTCGCACAGGAACGGCAGATGCGCCTTCAGGTCGTAGTCGCAGGATGCCGTCCACTCCCGCCGGTCGGCGAAGGCGGCGGTCGCCTCCTCGCAGGCATAGAGGAAATACGAGACAAAACTCTCGTACTGGATCTGCTCATCGCGGCCGGCCGCCTTGATTGCCTCGTAATCCGGCGCCGAGAACTTCGGATTCTTGAACGCCAGGTCGGTGTAACCCAAAAACGCCTGCCGCGCGCTGACGGCGCGATTGCTGGTGCGGATTTCGTTGATCTGAAACAGGATCGCAACAAAGCCGAGCAGCGCCACGGACGCCTGCGCCATCTGCGCCAGCGTCCCGTATTTCTGCCACCATAAAATGCTCGGTTGCGACATCAACCCTACTCCGCCGCGACCATATGGGCGGGATCGAGAATACCGGCATCGTCGATATCCGCCTTGTGCGAATACTCGCTGATGCGCTCTTCGATCTCGTGACGGAAATGCGCGATCAGGCCCTGGATCGGCCACGCCGCGGCGTCACCGAGCGCGCAGATGGTGTGGCCCTCGACCTGTTTTGTGACTTCCAGAAGCATGTCGATCTCGCGCTTGTGGGCGCGGCCCTCTGCCATGCGCGTCAGCACCCGCCACATCCAGCCCGTGCCCTCGCGGCACGGCGTGCACTGGCCGCAGCTCTCGTGCTTGTAGAAATAGGAAATCCGGGCGATCGCGCGGATCAGGTCGGTCGACTTGTCCATCACGATGACGGCGGCGGTGCCGAGACCCGAGCGCAGCTTGCTCAAGGAGTCGAAATCCATCGGCGTGTCGATGATCTGCTCGGCGGGCACCATGCGCACCGAGGATCCGCCGGGGATCACCGCCTTGAGATTGTCCCAGCCGCCGCGGACGCCGCCGCAGTGGCGCTCGATCAGCTCGCGGAACGGAATCCCCATCGCCTCTTCGACGTTGCAGGGACGCTCGACATGGCCGGAAATGCAAAACAGCTTGGTACCGACATTGTTCGGCTTGCCGATGGCGGCAAACCACGCCGCACCGCGCCGCAGGATATCGGGTGCCACCGCGATCGATTCGACATTATTGACGGTGGTCGGGCAGCCGTAGAGGCCGACATTGGCGGGGAACGGGGGCTTCAGCCGCGGCTGGCCCTTCTTGCCTTCGAGGCTTTCCAGAAGCGCGGTTTCTTCGCCGCAGATATAGGCGCCGGCGCCGTGCGCGACATAGAGCTCGAACGGCCAGCCGTTGAGATTGTCCTTGCCGATCAGCTTCGCCGCATAGGCCTGATCGACCGCGGCCTGCAAATGCTCGCGTTCCCGGATGAACTCGCCGCGTACATAGATGTAGCAGACATGGGCGCCCATCGCGAAGCTCGCGAGCAGGCAGCCCTCGACCAGAAGATGCGGATCATGCCGCATGATCTCGCGGTCCTTGCAGGTGCCGGGCTCGGATTCGTCGGCATTGACGACGAGATAGCTCGGCCGGCCGTCGGTGGATTCCTTCGGCATGAACGACCATTTCAGGCCGGTCGGGAAACCCGCCCCGCCGCGTCCGCGCAGGCCCGAGGCCTTCATCTCGTTGATGATCCAGTCGCGGCCCTTGTCGATGATCGCCTTGGTGCCGTCCCACGCGCCGCGGCGGCGCGCACCCTCCAGGCCCCAGTCATGGAGGCCGTAGAGGTTCTTGAAGATGCGGTCCTTGTCATCGAGCATGACGTGAAGCTTCCCAGAGTCAGCGGTTGGACTGCGAATAGGCGAGACCGGCGGCGCATCCGCCGAGGACCAGCGCCCATAACAGGCATGATTCAAGCGAGGCATGCAGCACGAAGCGCTGCAGCAGGAAGATGAAGGCCGCGGCAGCGACGGTATGCAAGCCGATGTAGCGCCAGTTCTTCATCGCACCGACACTCCCCGGCCCCGCCGCTCGCAATGTGCGCTCGCGCGTCATGTGGTTTCCTTCAGCGTGGTCGGTCCGCCCACCGGCGCGGAGAACTGGCGGTCGATCTGCGGTCCCGGCTTCGGCGGATTGCCGGAGGCGAAGCCGTCCAGCACCTTGCCGAAGTTTTCCTTGGTCAGGTCCTCGTAGGTGTCCTTCCAGATCAGCACCATCGGCGCATTCACGCAGGCGCCGAGACACTCGACTTCCTCCCAGCTGAAATTGCCGTCCTTGGACAGATGGAAGGGATCGTGATGGATGCGGCTTTGGCACACATCGATGATGTCGCCGGCGCCGCGGAGGCGGCACGGCGTGGTGCCGCAGACCTGGACGTGCGCCTTCTTCCCGACCGGCTGCAGCTGGAACATCGTATAGAAGGTCGCGACCTCCAGCACCCGGATGTAGGGCATGTCGAGCAGATCGGCAACCGCGCGGATGGCGGCTTCCGAGACCCAGCCCTCGTGCTGTTCCTGCACCCGCCACAGGATCGCGATGACGGCGGAGGCCTGGCGGCCTTCCGGATATTTGGCGATCTGTTCCTCGGCCCAGGCGAGGTTTTCCGGCGTGAACGCGAAGTTCGCGGGCTGCAGTTCTTTCGGAGCGAGGCGGCGGACAGACATCGTCGTTCAGTCTCTCATTGCATGCGGCGCGCGGCATTCGCGTTCAGGGCGCTGATCCGGTTCTGCCAGAAGGCGCTTGCGGTGCCGAACACGTTGTAGCCGACGTGAGTGGAAACCTTGATCCGGTCGAGGATCGAAAGCTCGGTCACGGTTTCCAGGCGGTTGGAGCGGGGATCGTAGACGATCAGCTGAAGCGGGGTCTGGTCGAGGATGTAGCGCGACACCGTATGATTGCGGTCGCTGCCGTGTTCCTCGCACAACAGCACGCTGTCGCCCTGCAGCAGCCGGGTGCCGCCCTTGATGGCCTCGACTTCGACGCCTTCGACGTCGAGCTTGATCAGGTATTTTCCTTCGGCGGAAATCTTGCCGTCGTCGAGCAGGTTGTCGAGCGCGATGACCGGAACATCCTCGCCGCCGCTGTTCACGCCGCCGGCGATGCTGAACGCTTCGTGCTTGGTGCCGGACAGCCGCGCGGTGCCGCGCGCGGACCCGATCGCGCACTTCATCACCTCGAAGCGGCCGCCATTGACCTTGGCGTTGTTCGCAAGCTTGGCGAAATTCTGCGACGACGGCTCGATCGCGATCGCCTTATGCGAGCCGTAAGGCGCGCTGGAGACGAGCACCGACCAGTAGCCGAAATTGGCGCCGCAATCGAGCAGCGTGTAATCGACGGCAACCGAATCCCTGACCAACAGCTCCAGCTCGTCCTCGTAGGAGAACGAACGGTTAAGTAGCTTGCTCCAATACCCATCGCCATAGGGAAATTCGAACGTCGCGTCCGGATTGAGTTTGATCGCGATATCCCGCTCGGGCAAAGCCTTGCGCAGCAGATTGGCGCAGTGGTTGTAACCGCGGTGCGAAAAGTGCGACGATATTTTGGAGCCAGTCGCGAAGGCGAGCGCCGCCGTCCGCTCCCACAGATTGGCGCCCTCGAGCGCTCCCGAAGCCCGGTCAAAATGGATGGGCGGGAGCGCGATCACCGATCGACCTCTCCGAACACGATGTCGAGCGAGCCGAGGATGGCGGAAACGTCGGCCAAGAGGTGGCCCTTGCAGATGAAGTCCATCGCCTGCAGATGCGCAAATCCGGGCGCGCGGATCTTGCATTTGTACGGCTTGTTGCTGCCGTCAGAGACCAGGAACACGCCGAACTCGCCCTTGGGCGCCTCGACCGCGGCGTAGACCTCACCCTCCGGCACGTGGAAGCCCTCGGTATAGAGCTTGAAGTGATGGATCAGCGCTTCCATCGAGCGCTTCATCTCGCCCCGGCGCGGCGGGGAAATCTTGTGATCGTCCACAACCACGGGCCCTTGCCCATCGGCGGCGCGGAGCTTGGCGATGCACTGCCTCATGATGCGCACGGACTGGCGCATCTCTTCCATGCGGAGCAGATAGCGATCGAAGCAGTCGCCGTTCTTGCCGATCGGAATGTCGAAATCCATCTCGGCATAGCATTCGTATGGCTGCGCCTTGCGCAGGTCCCACGCCGCCCCCGAGCCGCGCACCATCACCCCGGAAAATCCCCATTCCCAGGCCTGCTTGAGCGACACCACGCCGATATCGACGTTGCGCTGCTTGAAGATGCGGTTGCCGGTGAGCAGCCGGTCGAGATCGTCGACCACGCGCAGGAACGGATCGCACCAGGCCTCGATATCGTCGATCAGTTTCGGCGGAAGGTCCTGGTGCACGCCCCCGATGCGGAAATAGGCCGCATGCATGCGCGAGCCCGAGGCGCGCTCATAAAACACCATCAGCTTTTCGCGCTCCTCGAAACCCCATAGCGGCGGGGTCAGGGCGCCGACGTCCATCGCCTGCGTGGTGACGTTGAGCAGATGCGACAGGATGCGGCCGATCTCGCAATACAGCACCCGGATCAGCTGCCCGCGGCGCGGCACCTCGATGCCGAGCAGTTTCTCCGCCGCGAGGCAGAACGCGTGCTCCTGATTCATCGGCGCGACATAGTCGAGCCGGTCGAAATACGGGATCGCCTGCAGATAGGTCTTGGTCTCGATCAGCTTCTCGGTGCCGCGATGAAGCAGCCCGATATGCGGATCGACTCGGGCCACGACCTCGCCGTCGAGTTCCAGCACCAGGCGCAGCACGCCATGCGCCGCCGGATGCTGCGGTCCAAAGTTGATGGTGAAGTTACGCAGTGCTGGTGCTTCGTTCATCGAGCGGCGCTCCGCGCCTTGGCGAATAGCGAATGGCGAATAGCGAATAGCGTCATCGGGTAGCGGCCTTTTCCTGCAGCGACCGTATCAAAGCGCGAAGCATTTTGCCCAAGCTCTCGCACTGGATGAGAACCGACTGCAGATCCAGCGCCGCCATGACACCAACTCGCTCCGCTAAAAGCATGTGCGTTTCGAGCTCCTTTAAAGAGCCCTGCGAGATTCGCAGGTGCTGCAAGAAGCTGCCAGTATTTTCGCGCTCGTGACCTTCGGCAATATTGGCCGGAACCGATCCCGCCGCGCGTCTGATTTGCGATGTGAGTCCGAACAATTCGTCTCGTGGAAATTGGCGCGTCAATCGGTAACAGGCTTCCGCTAAGGCCATGGCATCCTGCCACACCCTCAGGTCCCGATAGGAGTTGATCGATGGGTCGGTCAAACATCATCCCTATTCGCCACTCGCCATTCGCTACTCGCCACTTCTCTTCTCATCGCCGGGCAGCACCGGATAATCGGCGCCTTCCCAAGGCGAGAGAAAATCGAACTTGCGGAATTCCTGATTGAGGCGGACGGGTTCGTAGAGCACTCGCTTCTCCTGGTCGTCGTAGCGGACCTCGACGAAGCCGGTGGTCGGGAAATCCTTGCGCAGCGGATGTCCGTCGAAGCCGTAGTCGGTCAACAGCCGCCGCATGTCCGGATGGCCGATGAAGATCACGCCATAGAGGTCATAGGTTTCGCGCTCGAACCAGTCGGCGCCCGGAAACACCTCGATGATCGACGGCACCTGGGTGGTCTCGTCGGCCGCCAGACGAAGGCGGATGCGGGCGTTCAGCGTCGGCGACAGCAAGTGATAGACGACATCGAAGCGCTTTTCGCGGCCGGGATAGTCGACCGCGGTGATATCCGTGAAGTTCACGAAGCGGCAGCCGGGGTCGTCGCGCAGGAAGGTTACGACATCGACGATTCTGTCGGCCTGGACCGCAACGGTGAGCTGCCCGAACGCGACCGTATGACCGGTTGCAGCACCCGGAAGCGCGCCAACAATCGTCTGCCCCAATGCGTCGAGCCTGCCGTCATCCATTCCAAAACCCTTAGCGTTCGATGGTTCCGGTACGCCGGATCTTCTTCTGCAGCAGCAGCACACCGTAGAGCAGCGCTTCCGCCGTCGGTGGGCATCCGGGCACGTAAATGTCGACGGGCACGATGCGGTCGCAACCGCGCACCACCGAGTAGGAATAGTGATAGTAGCCGCCGCCATTGGCGCACGACCCCATCGAGATCACGTAGCGCGGCTCCGGCATCTGGTCGTAGACCTTGCGCAGCGCCGGCGCCATCTTGTTGGTCAGCGTGCCCGCAACGATCATCACGTCGGACTGCCGCGGCGAAGCGCGCGGCGCGAAACCGAAGCGCTCGACATCGTAGCGCGGCATCGACACCTGCATCATCTCGACCGCGCAGCAGGCCAGACCGAACGTCATCCACATCAGGGATCCCGTCCGCGCCCAGGTGATCAAATTGTCGGCGGTGGTGATGAAGAAGCCCTTGTCGGACAATTCGTGATTGACCTCGAGGAAGTACGGATCATTGGCTCCGACCGGCAAGCCGGTGGAGGGGTCGAGAATCCCGCTCGCGGCGGGTGCGACCGCCGGGGCAAATCCGGGCCTTGCGGCAGAGGGGCTCAATCCCATTCGAGCGCGCCTTTCTTCCATTCGTAGGCGAAGCCGACGGTCAGGACGGCAAGGAAAACCACCATCGACCAGAAGCCGGTCGCGCCCAGCTTCCCGAAGGCCACCGCCCACGGAAACAGGAATGCGACTTCGAGGTCGAAGATGATGAAGAGAATGGCGACCAGGTAGAACCGGACGTCGAATTTCATGCGGGCGTCGTCGAATGCGTTGAACCCGCATTCATACGCCGAGAGCTTTTCCGGATCGGGTTGCTGGAAGGCGACGATGAAGGGGGCGATCAGGAGCACCAGCCCGATCAGGGCGGCGACGCCTATAAACACGACAAGGGGAAGATAATTCTGCAGGATGCCGGTCATCGGCGGGGCCTTTTCCTGCGGTAGCTGACAGCCGCAGATTCGTTTGATTGGAATTATTCCGAGGCTTAGCGCAGCGCAACAAGGGGCGCAAGACAAGCAATTTTGACGGGGTCCGGGGTCTCGATTGGGGCGGGAAAATTTTGGAACACGACGGCCGGTCGGGGCCAGCCCCCGCCGAGCGAATGAGCTGCTCACGGCCTGACCTTCCCCTTGACCTGGATCAAGACGGCGGCAATTTCTGTGGCGGGGCGAAGAAAACATCGCTGGGGAATGGCGGTCGAGGCGTCGCCGCCCGGGCCCCGAGCACCCGACCGGGCCGGTGCAATGTTGTCAGCCGAGGTCTTTTTCGGCCTCCAGCATCCTGGCAGCGGTGTCCGTCAGGCGCTCGATAAGCCCCAGCAGCATTGCCACTTCGCCCTTGCCAAGCTGCTCCAGCAAACGCTGGTTGCGTTCCAAGGCCCCTGCCACGATCGTGTCGTGGGCGATCAGCCCCGCTCGGGTGAGGCAAACCAGCACTTCCCGGCTATCCCTGGGATTGACCCCTCTCGAAACCAGCTTGCGCGAAACCAGCCCGGCGAGCGCCCGGCTGATCTGGCCCTTGTCCATGCCAACCGCCTCGGCGAGCCTCGCCACGCTCATCGGCGGTCGGCGCCCCAGCGATGCCACCAGGCCGAACTCCACCGACGAAAGCCCGGCCAGACGCTTGTAACGGAGGATGGCCCCGCGTTTCAGCAGGTTGGCGAGCACCATCAGGCGCGACGACATCATCGCGGTGATCGGCGCCGCCCGATCATCCGGTTGGCGGGTCGGCGGCGCCCGGACAGCGCTTCTCGACGGCTGCTTCATGGCCAAGGTGTGCCAACAAAACCCTCGGCTGCCAAGGTTTTTGAAACCGTTGACATTGTCATCGATCTAACGTTCACTTTGCGAAAGGTTCTCATTCTTAAGGGAACGCGGCCGAAGGCCGGCAGGGAGGAAGCGGCGATGAACATCACCCAGCGTGATCGCGAACTCGGCACCGCCTACGCCATGCGGCCGTCGACGACCCGGACGGAGCTGACCGAGGTCGGCCGCGGCACGCCGATGGGGGAACTGCTGCGCCGATATTGGCATCCGGTCGGTCTTTCCGGTGACGCCACTGACGTTCCCCGAAAAGTCCGCGCGCTCGGCGAGGACCTGATCCTGTTCCGCGACAAGCACGGCCGCGCCGGCCTGCTGCATGCGCGCTGCTGCCATCGAGGCACCACGCTCTATTATGGCAAGGTCGAGGAAGACGGCATCCGCTGCTGCTATCACGGCTGGAAGTTCGACACCGAGGGCCGTTGCCTGGAGCAGCCCTGCGAACCCCAAGGCGGCCAGTTCAGGGACAAGGTGCGCCAGCCCTGGTACCCGGTCGAGGAGCGCTACGGGCTGATTTTCGCCTATCTGGGGCCGACTGAGAAAAGGCCGGTGCTGCCACGCTACGAATGCCTGGAAAAGATGGACGACGGCGAATTCGTGGAGGCCGATGACACCTCGATCGGCGGCGGCGGTCCGACCGTCATTCCCTGCAACTGGCTGCAGCACTTTGAAAATGTGGTCGATCCCTACCACGTTCCGGTGCTGCACGGCTCGTTCAGCGGGCCGCAATTCACCAACATGATGGCCTCGATGCCGGAGGTGAAGTTCGAGATGTCGCCGCGCGGCGTCATCGTGCGCTCGATCCGCAACCAGGACGACGGCAAGATTTTCTATCGGGTGACCGAAGCGGCGCTGCCGACGCTGCGGGTGGTGCCCAATCCGCGGGTCGCACAATTCGCCCGTGTCGAGTCGATCGGCTGGACGCTGCCGATCGACGACACCTCGTTCCGCATCTACGTGGCCGGCCGGGTCAAGGCGCGCGGCGATATCGGCCGGATGCGCTCGAAATTCAACGGCAAGTTCTGGTGGGACATGACCGAACGGGAACACCAGCAATTCCCCGGCGATTACGAGGCGCAGGTCGGCCAGGGGCCGGTGACGGTGCATTCGGAAGAACATTTCGGCCAGAGCGACCGCGGCATTCTGATGATCAGGCGCATGTTGAGCGACCAGCTCGAGGCGTTGGCCACCGGGCGCGATCCGATCGGTGTCTCGTTCGACCAAGCCTCACCGCCGGTCGAATTCGAGGCGGGGAACTTCATTCGCGAGGCGTGAACACTCGGCCGGACCCGAGAGAAGCAAACTGGTGAAAACCATGGTGGATGTCGCGCCCGATCTCACCGCACAGGCGGACAAAGCCGCAAGCCGGACCACAGGACGATACTATGTGCTGGGACTGTTGACCGTCGTTTACGCGCTGAATTTCCTCGACCGCACCGTTTTCAACGTCCTGATCGAGCCGATCAAAAAGGAATTTGTCCTCAGCGATACCGCCATGGGCCTGCTCGCGGGCTTCGGCTTTGTCCTGTCCTATTCCCTGCTCGGCATCCCCATTGCGCGCATTGCCGACCGACTCAACCGGCGCAACATCGTTGCGCTGGCGTTCGCCTTCTGGAGCGCGATGACGTTCCTGTGCGGCATGGCCTCGAGCGTGACGACGCTGGCGCTGGCAAGGATCGGGGTCGGGATCGGCGAGTCTGCCGGTACGCCCGCATCGCAATCCATGGTCGCCGATCTCTTCGACAAGAACGAGCGGCCGCGCGCGCTCGGCGTCTACGCCATCGGCACCTATCTCGGGGTGTTTCTGGGCTATTTCATCGGCGGCTATGTCAACCAGCACTACGGCTGGCGGATGGCGTTCTTCACCGCAGGCATGCCCGGCATCGCGCTGGCGGCGATCCTCTGGCTGACGATTTCCGAACCGAAGCGGGGCGCCCACGCGGAAACCTTTGTGCCGGAACCCATCGGACCGACGCTCGGATTCCTCGCCTCGCAAAAGACCTTTGTCATCGTGCTGATCGGCTTCTGCCTCACCACCTACACCAATTACGCCACCGCGGCCTGGATTCCACCGTTCCTGGCGCGGGTGCATCATCTGAACAGCGCCGAGATCGGAACCTATGCCGGCACCTTCAAGGGCCTGTTCGGCATGGCGGGCACGCTGGTCGGCGGGCTGGTGGTGGCGCAGATCAGCAGCCGCGACGATCGCTGGAAGCTATGGGCGCCGGCGATCACCTCCGGCCTCGCCGGCCCGGTGTTCGCGCTATGCGTGCTAACACTGGATTTTGCAACCATGGTTGCCGCGCTCGCCGCCACCTCCTTCCTGGTCGGCTTTCATCTCGGGCCGATCTTCGCCATTGCCCAGACCGTGGCGCGTCCCAGCATGCGCGCGCTGGCGTCCGCCATCGTCCTTTTGACCGCGACCTGTTTTGGCCAGGGCGTCGGCCCGCTCGCGGTCGGCATGATCAATGACGCGCTGAAGAACGACTATGGCGCCGACGCGGTACGCTATTCGCTGCTCTCGGCATCCGTCACGACCACTCTCGGCGCGCTGTTGTTCCTGTGCGCGGCAGCGTCGATCCGCGCCGACATCAAGCGGGCGGCGTGATCCTCAGCTGAGCGGGCCCGTGTACTTTTCCAGCTGCGCCCAGGCCTCGGCGCCGTAGGTCTTCTGCCACTGCGTGTAGAAGCCCGCCTTCACCAGCGCCGCCCTGAACCGCACCGGGTCCGGCTTGTTGAAGACCATGCCCTTGGCCGTAAGGTCGGCCTGCAACGAGTGCTCCATTTCCAACAGATCGGACCGCTCCTTGATGGCGGCGGCATCGAAGCTGCTGTTGAGGATCTCCAGGAGGTCGTCAGGCAGCGCGGCCAGCGCGCGGCGGTTGGCGATGACCCAATAGCCGCTCCAGCAATGGTTGGACAGCGCGCAATATTTCTGCACCTCGTAGAGCTTGCCGGTCGATACCTGCGCCAGCGGGTTTTCCTGGCCCTCCACGATATGGGTCTGCAGGGCCGAATAGAGCTCGCTGTAGCTGATGCTCGAGGGCAGCGCGCCCAGCCCGCTGAACAGCGAGGTCAGCAAGGCCGTAACGGGAACGCGAATCTTGAACCCCTTGAGGTCCTCGACGCTGTTCAACTGCCGGCTCGAAGACGAGGTGATCTGCCGAAACCCGTTGTCCCACATTTTCTTCATCGGCACGATCCCGGCCTTGCCAATGGCGTCGCGGACGACATCGCCGACGCCGCCATCCATCGCGGCCCAGACCTGGTCATAGGACTGAAAGGCAAAGCCGATGCTCGGCAAGCCCGACAGCGGCACCAGCGTCGACAGGGTCATGCTGGGTGCCGCCAGCAATTCGATACCGCCGGCGCGAACTTGCGAGAGCATCTCGGGATCGCCGCCGAGCTGGCTGTTGGGAAAAACCGTGACGTTGAGCCGGCCCGACGACTGGGCGCCGACCGCGCGCGCGGCTTCCGTCAGTCGAATCGTGAGGGGATGGGTATCCGGCGTGTTGACCCCGAGCTTGAACTCGAACTCGGCCGCTGCGCTGGCGGACCTGCTCACAACGGTGGTTGCCCAGGCGGCGGACGCGGCGCCGAGCAAACCCCTGCGGGTTATTGTCATTTTCTTCTTGCCTCCCGAGCGCTTTATCGCGCCTGCCGGCAGTTTCCTTCGAAACCGCTGCGGTCCGCAAGGTCTGGGAGCCGCGGCCGCAACGTCCCGTCCGTTCCCCGTCCGGCCGACGAAACCATTTTTGGGAATCCACGAAACCACCCGGAAACAGATGGGGGGTATTTCTACCGTCAACAAAGCGGTGGCAAAGCTGCCTGGAGGCTTAAGATGAACCATTCAATTCATTCAGCGGACCGCAGTACCCACCTGAAAATCGTGGTTGTGGCACTCGTGGCGGGCATCGTGGTGGCCGGCTTGGGTATCTCGGCGCGCACCAGCGCAGATTACAGCCAGACTGCCCACGTCATGAAGGCCGGCAAGCCGATCGCAGTGACCAGTTCTGACGCGATGCTGGTCCGCTAGGTCAGGCTCCCTTCATCCGGAAAAGGAAGGCGGCCGCCGGCGGGCGGTCTTTTGTTTTTTCGGCGCCCTAAAGCCCTCCAACACTCAGTCTACGAGCGTGGACGACAATGAAAACCTAAGGGCCTGAGTGGCGGTCGTTGTGGGCGGCGGCCGAAAAACCCGCCTAAGTACTTGAAAAGATGGCGCGAGAGACGGGACTCGAACCCGCGGCCTCCGCCGTGACAGGGCGGCGCTCTAACCAACTGAGCTACTCCCGCGGATGCCGTAATCGCTGACTGATCCGCACAGGAATGAGGGCTTAAAGGCGTGCCTCTCTTTAGTCAAGGTCGTTGCGAATCCTCCCATTTGGCAGGCCTTTTCCGGATGTCGATGCAAATAATAGGCTGTTTTCAGGTAGAACAGCGTAGGCACTCGCACCCCGAATCGTTTAAGGCCTGCTACGTCTGAGTTTCCTGAGCCATCAAACAAACGAGGAGGGCCAATTATGGCGAAGAAGGCAGCAACCCCGACCACGGTCACGCTCAAGCATCTGGCGGCGGCAATCGCCGACGACCAGGAACTGTCCAAGAAGAAGGCTGAAGAGATTCTCAGCGATCTGGTCAACCGGATCACCAAGCACCTGAAGAAGGGCGAGCGCATCCGCATCGTCGGCCTCGGCATCCTGCAGGTCCGCAAGCGCGCCGCCCGCATGGGCCGCAACCCCGCCACCGGCGAAGCGATCCACATCAAGGCGAGCAAGAAGGTTGCCTTCCGCGCGGCCAAGGAACTCAAGGAAGCCGTCTAACAAGACGCCCCTTCTGATCGGACTTTCAAGCGCCATTCCGGGTCGCGACGCGGCCCCCGGAATGGCGCTTTTCTGTTATAGAAACCTCCGGTTCCCATCTTGCCGCGGATATCATGTTGGCCACGTCCCCAGCCTTTACCCACACCGTGACCGAGCGCTTTCTGCGCTACGTCGTGATCGACACCCAGTCGGACCCCGCCTCCCCGACCTGCCCGTCCACCGAAAAGCAGAAAAATCTGGGCCGCCTGCTCGCCGCCGAGCTGCAGGCGATGGGTCTGCGCGACGCCCATCTCGACGAACACGGCTATGTCTACGCGACCATTCCAGCCAATACCGACAAGCCGGTCCCGGTGATCTGCTTCTGCTCGCATATGGACACCTCGCCCGATTGCAGCGGCAAGGACGTCAAGCCGCAGATCGTGCGGAATTATCGCGGCGGCGACATCGTGCTGCCGGGCGACCCCTCACAAATCATCCGTGCGGCAGAACATCCCGCACTCAGGGACCAGATCGGCAGCGATATCGTCACCTCGGACGGCACCACGCTGTTGGGGGCCGACAACAAGGCCGGCCTCGCCGAAATCATGGATGCGGCGCATTTCCTGATCAACAATCCGCAGATCAAACACGGCGCCATCAAGATCCTGTTCACGCCCGACGAAGAGATCGGCCGCGGCGTCGACAAGGCCGACCTGAAGAAGCTGGCCGCGGATTTTGCCTACACGATCGACGGCGAGACCGCCGGCAATATCGAGGACGAGACGTTTTCGGCCGACGGCGCCACCATCACCATCGAAGGCGTCAGCGTCCATCCCGGCTTCGCCAAGGGCAAGATGGAGCACGCCATCAAGATCGCCGCCGCCATCGTCGAGCGGCTGCCGAAAACCACCTGCTCGCCGGAAACCACCGAGGGCAAGCAAGGTTTTCTGCACCCGATTGGCATCTCCGGCGCGCTGGAGAAAGCCACGCTCGGTTTCATCGTGCGCGATTTCACCGACGAAGGCCTGAAAGAGAAAGAAGCCCTGCTCGAGAGTATCGTCAAGGACGTGATGAAGGGCTATCCGCGCTCGAGCTACCGGCTGGAGATCAAGCCGCAATACCGCAACATGAAGCAGGTGATCGACCGTCACCCCGAGATCGTCGACCATGCGATGGAGGCAATCCGCCGCGCCGGCCTCAAGCCGGTGAAGACCTCGATCCGCGGCGGCACCGACGGCTCGCGGCTGTCGTTCATGGGACTGCCCTGCCCCAACATCTTCGCCGGCGAGCACGCGTTCCATTCGCGACTGGAATGGGTCAGCGTTCGGGACATGGAAAAGGCCGTGCTGACCATCGTCCATCTCGCGATGATCTGGGAAGAGCGGGCTTAAAGCGTTTTCAAGCGAAGTGGATACCGGTTCGCGTTAAGAAAACGCGTCAACACAAAATCGCTCAGGCCCGCGCCGTCACGATCCAGATCGCGGCGGGAAGCGGCACCGACTGTCCCTTGAGAAAAGGCGTCAGCGCCTCGCGTATCGAGACGGCGGCGGCAGCGACCACTTCCGGCGGCTGTTCGGCGAGCGCGCGGGCGGCCGGTCCGATGTCCAGCGCGCTCTTGACCGCGGTATCGAGCCCGCGCCCGACCGCGATATCGAGCGAAAAATTGCACGGCTCCATGGCGATGCCGGTGAAGCCGGCCTCGCCCAGGATGCGCTGCACGCGCGCCTCGGAGGCGAAAGCGAACGGACCGGGATCTTCGGGCCCCTGTTGCGGCAGCTTGGGGACGTGCTTGTAGACGGCCTGCAGCGGCGCCATGAAGAACGGATTTTCGCGCGGCTCCCGCCAGCAGGCGAAGGCCAGCCGGCCCGACGGCTTCAGACCCCGGCGCAGATTGGCGAAGGAGCGCGCCGGCTCGGCAAAGAACATCACGCCGAAGCGGGAGGCCAGGAGATCAAAGCTGGCAGGCGCGAACGGGTAAACGGTGGCGTCCGCCAGCACGAATTCGACCGGCAGCCCCACCGGGGCGACCTCGCGGGCGCGGGCCAGCATCGGACCCGAAATGTCGATCCCCATCACGTATCCGGTCGGGCCGACCTTCTGCGCCAGCGCAATCGACGTGGCACCGCTGCCGCAGCCGACATCGACAATCCGCTCGCCGGCCGAGGGCCTGGCGCGGTCGATCAGGCGATCGGCGACCGGCGCCAGCAGAACGTCCTGGGATTGCTGCCGGTCGGCCCAGCGCTGGCCGCCCGGGCCGTTCCAATAGGCGATCTGGTCCGCGTTCAGGTCGTGGCCGACAGGTGTTTCCATGGGTCGAAACTCTTTGTTGGTCCGCCTTCGTCGCTTCGCAACTTCGGCGCGACAGCCTTCGCGTCGTTCATTTTTCGGCTCGCCGGGCCGAAGCCCAGAAGCGCGAAGGCTGGTAGGCGGCGAGAGATTCGAACTCCCGACCCTCTCGGTGTAAACGAGATGCTCTAACCAGCTGAGCTAGCCGCCCGTCAGCGCCTGTTTAGCGCCGCCCGAGCCCTCGGCGCAAGGTCGGACACCGTCAGTCGGTCGGCCGTCCCGGCAATCCCCTGATATCCTCGATCCAGGGCACAGCCGAACGGCACCAGAACTGCCGGCTTGGCTTGAGCTGGTCGCGCTGGCGAATGCTGCCCCATCGGATTCCCCAATCGCCAGGACCGCCCTCGCCGCTGGTGAACAGCGGGGAACCGCAATCGGAGCAAAAATGCTGAAAGCGCCGGCGGCCGTTGTCGCCTGTCTTGGCATAGACCGTGGGCGCTTTCCCCGTCATCCGGATTTGTTCGCCGGCGCAGATCACGGTGACCCGATAGGGCGAACCGGTCAGCGTCTGGCAATCCGTGCAGTGACAAACCGAGACTTGGTCAGGATCGATGTCGGCCTGATAGGTCACAAGACCGCAATGGCATTGCCCGTCGATGTTCATCGCGCTCACTCCGAAAACGGCGATCACTGGCGGTCCTCGCAAAAGAAAACGGCGCCCAAGGGCGCCGCTTTAGCATTTTAGATTGAATCGTTCAGTGCGCGGTCAGGCCACCGGCGGCTTCGTCGCCGGCTTCCGGCTTGACCGGCACCTTGCCGGTATCCTCTTCCCAGACAATCGGCACCGGAGGCCGCACCAGCGCCTTGGAGATCACGTCATCCAGCCGAGCCACCGGAATGATCGTCATCCCGCCCTTGATCGCATCGGAAATCTCCGTGAGATCCTTGGCGTTGTCCTCGGGGATCAGCACCGTCTTGATGCCGCCGCGCGCGGCCGCCAGCAGCTTCTCCTTCAAGCCGCCGATCGGCAGCACCCGCCCGCGCAGCGTGATCTCGCCCGTCATGGCGACATCATGCCGGACCGGAATCCCGGTCATGATCGAAACGATCGCGGTCGCCATCGCCACACCCGCCGACGGTCCGTCCTTCGGGGTCGCCCCCTCCGGCACGTGGACGTGGATGTCGCGCTTGTCGAACAGCGGCGGCTCGATGCCGAAGCCGACGGCGCGCGAGCGGACATAGGAGGCCGCCGCCGAAATCGACTCCTTCATCACGTCGCGCAGATTGCCCGTGACCGTCATCTTGCCCTTGCCGGGCATCATGACGCCTTCGATCGTGAGCAGCTCACCGCCGACATCGGTCCAGGCAAGGCCCGTGACAATGCCGACCTGCGGCTCGCTCTCGATCTCGCCATAGCGATATTTCGGCACGCCGAGGAATTCCTCGAGCGACTTCTCGGTCACCTTCACCGACTTCTTCTTGGAGATCATCAGCTCCTTCACCGCCTTGCGGGCGAGTGTCGAAAGCTCACGCTCCAGGTTACGCACGCCCGCTTCGCGGGTGTAGCGCCGGATCATCAACAGCAACGCCTCGTCGTCGATCGACCATTCCTTGGAATCCAGGCCGTGCTTGGCGATCGCGTTCGGGATCAGATGCTTGCGCGCGATCTCGACCTTCTCGTTCTCGGTATAGCCGGCGATCCGGATGATCTCCATGCGGTCCATCAGCGGCCCCGGAATATTCAGCGTATTCGCGGTCGTGATGAACATCACGTTGGAGAGATCGTAATCGACCTCGAGATAGTGGTCGTTGAAGGTCGAGTTCTGCTCGGGGTCCAGGACCTCAAGCAGCGCCGAGGACGGATCGCCGCGGAAATCGGCGCCCATCTTGTCGATCTCGTCCAGCAGGAACAGCGGGTTCGAGGTCTTCGCCTTGCGCATCGACTGGATGATCTTGCCGGGCATCGAGCCGATATAGGTGCGGCGGTGACCGCGGATCTCCGCTTCATCGCGCACGCCGCCGAGCGACACGCGCACGAATTCGCGCCCCGTCGCTTTCGCGATCGACTTGCCGAGCGAGGTCTTGCCGACGCCGGGAGGCCCGACCAGGCACAGGATCGGTCCGGTCAGCTTGTTGGCGCGCGACTGCACCGCCAGATACTCGACGATGCGGTCCTTGACCTTCTCGAGCCCGTAATGATCGCTGTCGAGCACGGCTTGCGCCGCGACCAGGTCCTTCTTGACCTTGGACTTCTTGTTCCACGGGATCGACAGCAGCCAGTCGAGATAGTTGCGCACGACGGTCGCTTCCGCGGACATCGGCGACATCTGGCGCAGCTTCTTCAACTCGTGCTGTGCCTTCTCGCGGGCTTCCTTGGAGAGCTTGGTCTTGGCGATCTTCTCTTCCAGATCGGCCAGCTCGTCACGACCTTCGTCGTCGCCGAGCTCCTTCTGGATCGCCTTCATCTGCTCGTTGAGATAATATTCGCGCTGGGTCTTCTCCATCTGGCGCTTGACGCGCGAGCGGATGCGCTTCTCGACCTGCAGCACCGAGATCTCGCTCTCCATCAGCCCGAGCACCTTCTCGAGGCGCGCGGTCACCGACAGCGTCTCCAGGATACCCTGGCGATCGGCGATCTTGACGGCGAGATGGGAGGCGACGGTGTCGCCGAGCTTGGCGAAATCGGTGATGGCCTGAACCACGCCGACGACTTCGGCAGAAATCTTCTTGTTCAGCTTCACATAGCTTTCGAAGTCGGACACGACCGAGCGCGCCAGAGCTTCGGCCTCGACGGATTTGGCATCGGTATCGGCGAGCGCGATGGCGGTCGCCTCGTAATATTCCGACCGGTCGCTGTATTTCTGGACGCGCGCGCGCTCGAGGCCTTCGACCAGCACCTTCACGGTGCCGTCGGGCAATTTGAGCAGCTGCAGGACGCTGGCAAGCGTGCCGGTTTCATAGATCGAATCCGGGCTCGGATCATCGTCCGACGCGTTCTTCTGCGTCGCCAGCATGATCAAGGCGTCGTTCTTCATCACTTCTTCGAGCGCACGGATCGACTTCTCGCGGCCGACGAACAGCGGCACGATCATGTGCGGGAAGACGACGATGTCGCGAAGCGGCAGCACCGGGTAAGCGTGGCTTTCGCCGTGGACGATAGATGGCCGGGGTTTCGGGGTCGTCATGGCCTATTCCTTTTGTTGTGCCCCCTTGCACGCAGTCCGCTGTTTTGCGCAACCGCCACAAGGTGCCGGGATGTTCCGGGACTGATGACCGCCTCTTGCGGCCGACATTTCCGGATCGTTGGTGCGACGAATCTCAAGGTTGGGTCTTCATCGCCGACAGCATTAGGTGGCTATCGACCATGGGGGTGTCAAGTGATGAAAAAGCCCGCCAATCGGGCCTAAGTCGCAAGGTAATGCTGCGCAAACGCGGCCGTCGAAAGTCTCGACGGCCGTTACTTCTTGCACACCTCAACTCACCCGCAGCCAGCGCGATCAGGCGCTGGCGCTGCTCTCGACGGCGCGGTCGGAACGATCCGCGTAGATGTAGAGCGGGCGAGCGGTGCCCTCCACCACTTCGCGCGAGATCACGACCTCTTCGACGCCTTCCAGGCCCGGAAGATCGAACATGGTCTCGAGCAGGATGCTCTCCAGGATCGAACGCAAGCCGCGCGCGCCGGTCTTGCGCTCGATCGCCCTGCGGGCGACCGCGCCAAGTGCCTCGTCGGCGAAGGTCAGCTCGATATTCTCCATTTCGAACAGGCGCTGGTACTGCTTCACCAGCGCGTTCTTCGGATCGGTCAGAATCTTCTTCAGCGAGGTCTCGTCGAGATCCTCCAGCGTCGCGACCACCGGCAGGCGGCCGACGAACTCGGGGATCAGGCCGTATTTCAAGAGATCCTCAGGCTCGACGTGGCGGAAGATTTCGCCGGTACGGCGGTCTTCCGGCGCCAGCACTTGCGCTGCGAAGCCGATCGAGGTCGAGCGGCCGCGCGCGGAGATGATCTTCTCCAGCCCGGAGAAGGCGCCGCCGCAAATGAACAGGATATTGGTGGTGTCGACCTGCAGGAATTCCTGCTGCGGATGCTTGCGGCCGCCCTGTGGAGGAACCGAAGCCACCGTGCCTTCCATGATCTTCAACAGCGCCTGCTGGACACCCTCGCCCGACACGTCGCGGGTGATCGAGGGATTGTCGGACTTGCGGCTGATCTTGTCGATTTCGTCGATATAGACGATGCCACGCTGCGCCCGCTCGACATTGTAGTCGGCCGACTGCAGCAGCTTCAGGATGATGTTCTCGACGTCCTCGCCGACATAACCGGCTTCGGTCAGGGTCGTCGCATCCGCCATCGTGAACGGCACGTCGAGAATCCGCGCCAGCGTCTGCGCCAGCAGCGTCTTTCCCGAGCCGGTCGGACCGATCAGCAGGATGTTCGACTTCGCAAGCTCGACGTCGTTGTGCTTGGTCTGGTGATTGAGGCGCTTGTAGTGATTGTGGACCGCGACCGACAACACCTTCTTGGCATGGCTCTGGCCGATGACGTAATCGTCGAGGACCTTGCAGATTTCCTTCGGGGTCGGGATGCCGTCGCGCGACTTCACCAGCGAGGATTTGTTTTCCTCGCGGATGATATCCATGCACAGTTCGACGCATTCATCGCAAATGAAAACGGTTGGACCCGCGATCAGTTTGCGAACTTCGTGCTGGCTCTTGCCGCAGAACGAGCAATAAAGCGTGTTCTTGGAGTCGCTCGTGCCGACCTTACTCATTCTTCTCTCCGTCCGCCGTTCGATCCCGTCCGCTCGATCGCCCTATTCCGGTACACACCGGCTCATAGTTCTAGATAGAGCAAATTTCGTACCAAAAAAGACCCTACATTCCAGATGCCGCACTCGGACTGCGGCGCACTCGAATCTCCTGCGACCCTGGCCGATCCCGCCTAGCCAACCATGGTCGCACCCGACTATCAAGAATTCGCTAATCGGCCGACCATCCGCTACCCGTGACAATACCGTGATTTGCGAGGTTCGCACGAGCGAAACCTGCCGAAATCAGCCAAGCGTTGCGCGATTGTCACGCCGCCAAATGAGCACGAAAGCGGAACTTTTTGCCCGCGCGAGGGCATTATAGTGCCGCTAGCGGCCAAAAGGGCCTAACGCAATAGTCCGTTAACGTTGCCGCGGGCGCAATCCGTGGTCCTACGTGGTCTTCATGGGGACCGGGTCTTCCATGCGCTTGTCGATCACCTTGTCGACAATCCCGAAGTCACGCGCCATCTCGGCGGTCAGGAACTTGTCGCGTTCCAGCGCATCCTCGATCGCCTTGTAGGTCTGGCCGGTATGTTTAACGTAGATCTCGTTGAGCCGCTTTTTCAAGTTCAGGATTTCCTGGGCGTGCAGCATGATGTCGGTCGCCTGACCTTGGAAGCCGCCGGAGGGCTGGTGGACCATGATACGCGAATTCGGCAGCGAGAACCGCATGTCCTTGTGGCCGGCGCACAGGAGCAGCGAACCCATCGAGGCCGCCTGCCCGGTGCATAGCGTGGACACCGGCGGACGGATGAACTGCATGGTGTCGTAGATCGCGAGGCCCGATGTCACCACGCCGCCGGGCGAGTTGATGTACATCGAGATTTCCTTCTTCGGATTCTCGGCCTCGAGAAACAGAAGCTGCGCCACCGTCAGCGTCGACATGCCATCTTCGACCGGGCCGGTCACGAAGATGATGCGCTCCTTCAGGAGGCGCGAGAAAATGTCGTAAGCGCGTTCGCCGCGGTTGGTCTGCTCGACCACCATCGGCACGAGGTTCATGTAGGTTTCCACCGGATCGCGCATTAGTCACCCAAAGGTTTGTAAAAGAGGGTTTGTAGATAGAAGGTTAGTAGACGGTTTGACCGACGAACTTCCATCGGCAAGACAGAACCGGCTGGAATTGCCAGGCACGGACGAACGTCCCGTGATGCAGGACTTAAAGGCAGGCTGACAGATATGGGCCAATTCCCCGGTAGCAAGCCCGGGCAAATAGCGGGGTTGATCTGCCGCACTTGAAGCTGATTCGGACGGGCGGGCATAGCGACGGCGGCCGCCGCCCAGCCGCTTTCACTTCTCAACCTTAACGTCAGGCGGCGCTCTTCTCGACCTCCTCGTCCCTGTAGAGTTCCTCGCGGGCCACCTTCTTCTCAGTCACGTTGGCGAGTTCAAGGATGAAATCGACTACCTTGTCTTCATAGATCGGAGCGCGAAGCTGGGCCAGCGCATTGGCATTGTTGCGGTAGTAGTCCCAGACCTCTTTCTCGCGACCGGGCATCTGGCGCGCGCGTTCGATCACCGCGCGGCCGACTTCGTCGTCGGTGACCGTAATCTTGTTCTTCTCGCCGATCTCCGACAGCACGAGGCCGAGCCTCACCCTTCGGTCGGCGATCTTGTGGTATTCTTCCTTCGCCGCCTCTTCCGTGGTGTCTTCGTCGGCGAAGGTCTTGCCGCTCGACTCCATCTCGGCCTTGATCGAGTTCCACATCAGATTGAATTCTTCCTCGACCAGCGACGGCGGCGCCTCGAAGCGGTGGGCCTCGTCGAGACGGTCGAGCAACATGCGCTTGACGCGCTGGCGGGTCGCGCCGGCGAATTCCGCCGTCAGCCGCTCGCGCGCGGCTTCCTTCAGCTTGTCGAGCGATTCCAGCCCGAGCGCCTTGGCGAACTCGTCGTCGATCTTGGTCTCCTGCGGCGCTTCGACCAGGGTCGCGGTGGTCTCGAACTCGGCCGGCTGGCCGGCGAGTTTCTCGCTGGCGTAGTTCTTCGGGAAGGAAACCTTCAGGGTGCGGGTTTCGCCCTGGGCGATACCGGTCAGCTGTTCCTCGAAGCCGGGAATGAAGGTGTTGGAGCCGATGGTGACCTGGATGTTCTCGCCGGTGCCGCCGTCAAACGGCACGCCGTCGATGGTGCCCTTGAACGAGATCGTAACCCGATCCCAGCTCTCGGCCTTGGCGCCCTCGCCCTTCGCGGCATAAGACCTGTTGCCATCGGCGATCCGCTTGATGGCTTGATCGACATCGGCCTCGGTCACATCGGCGACCGGCTTCTCGACGGTAAAGCTCTTGAAGTCGGCAAGCGCAATCGCCGGCACGACCTCGATCGAGACCGTATAGGTGAGATCGGATTTTCCGGCGAGGATATTCTCGACGGCTTTTTCTTCCGTCGGCATGGTGATTTTGGGCTCGGTCGCGAGCCGGAAGCCGCGCTCGGTGAAGATCTGCGAATTGGTATCGCGGATGGTCTGGTCGATGGTCTCGGCCATCACCGAACGGCCATAGACCTTCTTGAGGTGGCTCACTGGGACCTTGCCCGGACGGAAGCCGTTGAGACGGACCTTGTCCTTGAGATCGACCAGACGGGCATCCGCCTTGGCATCGAGGTCCGATGCGGGAACGCTGATCCGGAATTCGTGTTTCAATCCCTCGACGAGGGTTTCTGTGACCTGCATGGTGCCAATCTTCTTCCCGCTTTTGTCCGACCTTTCGGCGCGGACATTTGTCAATCTCGTCGACGCGCAGCTTTTGAGCCTGCGTCAGTGGTTCGGCGGACCCGTTTCTCTTCGGGCAAGTCGCCCCTTCGAA
Organism: Bradyrhizobium erythrophlei; assembly: GCF_900129505.1. NCBI lineage: Bacteria > Pseudomonadati > Pseudomonadota > Alphaproteobacteria > Hyphomicrobiales > Nitrobacteraceae > Bradyrhizobium > Bradyrhizobium erythrophlei. The sequence goes on from NZ_LT670818.1 coordinate 7,132,097, forward strand.
AAACAAATCCTCCAGCAATCGTCATGCAAACGCTGTCAGCGCTTGGTGCGGGCGGAGGGACTCGAACCCCCACAACTTTCGTCACTGGAACCTAAATCCAGCGCGTCTACCAGTTCCGCCACGCCCGCTGATCGCATCATGTCCGGCCGCAACGCCCGAGCACGATGCCGAAAAATGTGCAACGGTTTTCGGGCGGCCATCATGCTCCAACTTAATGGAATCGATCACGTTTATGATTTGGACGCCCGCATCCAAATCCCGAACGTGATCGTTGCGGCGGGCTTATAACATGGGCCAACCTGTTCGCAGCAAAAAAATGGCCGATTCAGACCTCCCGGGAGGTACCTGCACCAACTGGACATATCCAGCGGAAAATGGCCGCATCAACCTCATGGCAGATCGAATCTTCCGGTTAGACCGGCGCGAGCTTTTGACCGGGTTGGGCATTGCAGCCCTTGGTGCGTCCCTGCCGGATATCGCGACCGCTCAAGGCCGCCTGTCGCTGAAGCTGCAGGCCAAGGCAGGCAGTCTCGCCCTGCGTGCGGGCCAATCGGAAACCTTGATATGGTCGCTCCAGGGCTCGCCGCCAGACCCCCCTTTGCGTTTCCGGCGCGGCGACGAGCTTGAACTCACCCTCCAGAACGACCTGCCAGTACCGGCGGTGCTGAACTGGCGCGGGCTCGACGGGGTCGTGGCCGCCGAACCGCTTGCGGCGCGGCCGCCGCTGGCGTCGGCGGCAAAGGAAAGCCTAGTGATTCCATGGCGTCATGCCGGCACGCTCCTGTGTGACCTCAGCTTGCTGGGTGGAGGGGCGGCGCGGCCCAGCCGGGGATTGCCGGTGATCGTAGCCGAGAGTGAACCGGTCGCCGTCGACCGCGACGAGATGTTCCTGATCGAGGATTGGCGGCTGCGCCCGGACGGGATCGCGATCGCGCCCGGCGTCGAACCGACGGACACGACGCCGCTTTACACCGTCAATGGGCTGCAGACGCCGGATATCGCGATGCGCGCCCGCGAACGGCTGCGATTCCGCTTCGTCAATGGCTGCCAACGGACTGTCATTGCGGTCAAAATGGACGGGTATGAGGTCCGGGTGATGGCCCTGGATAGCCAGCCGGCTGAGCCGTTCCCGGCGCGGAACAGCGCGATCGTGCTGGCGCCGGGAGGTCGGGCCGACGCGTTCGTCGACGCTGGCGAAACGCCCGGTACTACCTCACCTGTCCTCTTGCACGACGGCAAGGAGGCCCGGCCGATCGCCCGCCTAATCGTTTCCAGCGAGCCGGCCCTGCGGGCCGCCGCCCTCCCCGCCGCGCCGGCGCTGCCATCCAATGGCTTGCCGGCCGAGCTTGACCTCAGGAGCGCCCAACGTTTTGAAGTGACGCTCGGCGGCCCGCAGGGCGACTGGGTGCGGCCTGCGGATTTTGCCGGATCGGCGGCGCCGGCGTTCGCTGCCAGGGCCGGCCGCACCGTGGTGCTCGCCCTGACCAATCGCGGCGTCATCCCGACCGTATTCCATCTCCATGGCCATCACTTCCGCCTGCTGGACCGACTCGACGACGGCTGGAAGCCGTTCTGGCTGGATACACTGGCGATCGATGCCGGGCAGACGCAGCGGGTCGCCTTCGCCGCCGAGCACGCCGGCCGCTGGCTGATCGAGGTTGTCGCCACCGACTGGGCGGCGGCGCGCCTCGTGCGATGGTACAATGTCGCGTGAGGCAACCGCCGCGCGCCGTCGTCTCCTCAGGCCACTTGAAGCCTCCTGCTTCGCAGGAGCCCTGCGCTCTCTGACGCTTCGTCCGGATGTCAAAAGCTGCAGCCGCATCGCACCCTTCAGTGCCATGGCAGCGCATGATCAGAACGCGGTGACCGAGCGCTTGGCGGATATTGCTGCGCTCAATACTCGATGCCGAACGCGTCATAGAGGCTGCGGAACACAGCCGGCAGCGTCTCCGGCAGGTCTTCCGCGATAAGTCCCGGACCGGCCTCGCGCGCGGCCTCGCCATGCATCCAGACCCCGATCGAGGCGGCCTCGAACGCCGGCACACCCTGTGCCAGCAGACCTGCGATCATCCCTGACAGCACGTCGCCGGCGCCCGCGGTGGCGAGCCAGGGCGGCGCGTTGGCGGCGATGGTGGCGCGCCCATCGGGTGACGCCACCACCGTATCCGGTCCCTTGAGCAGCACGACGCTGCCCGCGCGTTCGGCGGCTGCCCGCACCCTTTCGAGCTTCGAGCGAAGTGGATGTTTGTTGCTGATGTCGCTGAACAGGCGGGGAAATTCTCCCTCATGCGGGGTCAGAACGACCTGCGGATCGTGCGATGCTTTAATCGCTTCGAACAGATGTTCAGGTGCTTCGGCAAAACTCGTCAGGGCGTCCGCATCGAGCACCAGGCCGCGTTGCGCCGTCAGCGCGGTGAGCACGAAATCGCGGGTCCGCTCGCCGGGACCCGCCCCCGGTCCGATCACGCAAGCGTTGAGACGCTTGTCGGTCAGGAGTTCGGCGAACTCGATCGTGGTGTCGATGGGGCGGACCATCACCGCGGTCAGCGCCGCGGCGTTGACGGTGAGTGCGTCGCGCGGCGAGGCCAGCGTAACGAGGCCGGCGCCCGCCCGCAACGCGCCGCGCGCCGACATCCGCGCGGCTCCCGTCGCTGCGATGTCGCCGGAAACGACGACGGTGTGGCCGCGGGCGTATTTGTGTCCCTCGATTTTCGGCACCGGAAACGATTCGCGCCAGGTGTCCGGGATGTTCTCGAACGTCCGCGGGGCAATTTCCGCAAGCACTGCGAGATCGATGCCGATATCGGCGACGCGCACGCGGCCGCAATGCACGCGGCCGGGCAACAGTAAATGCGCGGGCTTGCGCCGGAAAAAGGTGACGGTCTCGGCGGCGCGAACCGCGATGCCCATGACGGATCCGCTGGTGCCGTTGATGCCGCTCGGCAGATCGACGGCGAGAACCGGCGCGCCGTTGGCGTTGATCGCCTCGATCACGTCATGCGCTTCGCCCTTGACCGGCCGGTCGAGACCGGCCCCGAACAGCGCATCGATGATCAGAGCGGGCTTGCCGATCGCCTGCGGATTGAACGGCAACAGCGGATGTTTCCACCCCTTCGCCGCGGAGGCCGCGTCGCCCTGCAGGCTCTCCCGCTCGCACAACAGCATCACCGAAACCTCGCGGCCGCGCGCCGACAGCTCCGCCGCCGCCACGAAACCGTCGCCACCATTGTTGCCGGGCCCGGCCACAACGAGGATCGGCCCCTCCTCCACCAGCTCCATCGCAGCCTCCGCGACGACCTGGCCGGCACTCAGCATCAGAGCGAAGCCGGGCGTGCCCGCAGCAATGGTGAGCCGATCGGCACGTTCCATTTCAGCCGTTGTGAGAACTTCCATGCCAAATCCCTGGTAAAAGCGCCTTATCCTGAGGCATTTCTTATGCCACGCGTAGCCCAATCCCCAGCAGTTGCATACCGATTGATCTGTTTGCCTATTTGGTGTGCTGAGCTATGGTGAAGCTATCAGCCCACCCGCTGGCGAATGCCAGATAAAAGGCTGATAACATTTCAAAATCAGGCGTCTTAATAACTTGGCATAGACCCTGCTTTTGAGGAAGTCGGCTCTGGATGATCGTGCTCAACGCCAATTGTTGGTATTCCCCGGCTACACGTCAGGACGAACGATCGAACAACCTGCGCGATATCGCGCAACGTCGAAGCAAGTCTGCTGTCTGAATTTTGGAAATGCCCGGGAGGCGCTCAGTGAAGAAGATCGAAGCCATCATCAAGCCATTCAAGCTCGACGAGGTAAAGGAAGCGCTCCAGGAAGTCGGACTGCAAGGCATTACCGTAACCGAGGCCAAGGGTTTCGGACGCCAGAAGGGGCACGCCGAACTCTATCGCGGTGCGGAATATATCGTGGACTTCCTGCCCAAGGTGAAGATCGAGATCGTGATCGGGGACGACCTGGTCGAGCGGGCGATCGACGCCATCAGGCGCGCGGCCCAGACCGGGCGCATCGGCGACGGCAAGATCTTCGTGTCCAACATCGAGGAAGCCATCCGCATCAGGACAGGCGAATCCGGGCTGGACGCCATCTGAGCCGGAGTTGCGAACCAACCGCATTTGTGACCGGAGTGGGCGATAGTCTGATATTGTATTGAACTTCCCCCGATTGTATTGAGCTTGACCGACGGTCTCGGCCCATGGCCAGATCGCGACGACCTGTAGCCAAAAGGGGTACTCATGAAGACCGCCAAAGACGTCCTGAAATCGATCAAGGACAACGACGTCAAATACGTCGACCTGCGCTTTACCGATCCGCGCGGCAAGTGGCAGCATGTGACTTTCGACGTCGGGATGATCGAAGAGGAAACGTTCGCCGAAGGCCTCATGTTTGACGGCTCCTCGATCGCCGGCTGGAAGGCAATCAACGAATCCGACATGTGCCTGATGCCCGATCCGGTCACCGCGACGATCGATCCGTTCTTCGCCGAGACCACCCTGGTCATCACCTGCGACGTGCTGGAACCGACCACCGGCGAACCCTACAACCGCGACCCGCGCGGCATGGCCAAGAAGGCCGAGGCGATGGTCAAGTCGATGGGCGTCGGCGACACCGTGTTCTTCGGACCGGAAGCCGAATTCTTCGTGTTCGACGACGTGCGCTACCAGACCACGCCTTACAACACCGGCTTCAAGCTGGATTCGGTCGAACTGCCGATCAATTCGGACACCGAATATGAGGGCGGCAATCTCGGTCACCGCATCCGCACCAAGGCCGGCTACTTCCCGGTGCCGCCGCAGGACTCGGTGCAGGACATGCGCTCGGAAATGCTCGGCGCGATGGCCAAGATGGGCGTCAAGGTCGAGAAGCATCACCACGAAGTCGCCTCCGCCCAGCACGAGCTCGGCATGAAGTTCGACACGCTGACGCTGATGGCCGACCAGATGCAGATCTACAAATATTGCATCCATCAGGTCGCCCACATCTACGGCAAGACCGCCACCTTCATGCCGAAGCCGGTGTATGGCGACAACGGCTCGGGCATGCACTGCCACCAGTCGATCTGGAAGGACGGCAAGCCGGTGTTCGCCGGCAACAAATACGCCGACCTCTCGGAGACCTGCCTGTCCTACATCGCCGGCATCATCAAGCACGCCAAGGCGATCAACGCCTTCACCAACCCGTCGACCAACTCCTACAAGCGTCTGGTCCCGGGCTACGAGGCGCCGGTGCTGCTCGCCTACTCCGCGCGCAACCGCTCGGCTTCGTGCCGCATCCCCTACACCTCGAACCCGAAGGCCAAGCGCGTCGAGGTGCGTTTCCCCGATCCGATGGCCAATCCCTATCTCGGCTTCGCCGCGATGCTGATGGCCGGCCTCGACGGCGTCAAGAACAAGCTCGATCCGGGCCCGGCGATGGACAAGGATCTGTACGATCTGCCGAAGGAAGAGCTGAAGCAGATTCCAACCGTCTGCGGCTCGCTGCGCGAGGCGCTGGAAAATCTCGACAAGGACCGCGCCTTCCTCAAGAACGGCGGCGTGTTCGACGACGACTTCATCGACGCCTATATCGAGCTGAAGATGACCGAAGTCGAGCGCTTCGAAATGACCCCGCATCCGGTCGAATTCGACATGTACTACTCGCTGTGAGCTGACGCGCTTCCGCGCATCACTGTCCGACAATGCAAAAGGCGCTTCCGGTGGAAGCGCCTTTTTTGCGCGATTTTCCTTTTCCGCAATGAAAACGCGCTAACGCTTCTGCGCCACCAGTGCCTCGCCGAAAGCCTCGAACAGCGCCCGGTTGATCGGGTTGCGCTGCGGATCGTATTCGGCGTGCCACTGCACGCCGAGCGCAAAGCCTGGCGCGTCGGCGATCCGGATCGCCTCAATGGTGCCGTCCTCCGCGACGCCCTCGATCACGACCCGCTTGCCCGGCTCGAGGATCCCCTGGCCGTGCAACGAGTTGACGCGGATGCTCTCGCATTTGAGGATTTGCGCAAACGCGCCGCCGGGAACGAGGCTGACCTCGTGGCGGTCGGCGAAGATGACCTTGGGATCGGGGTGGATTTCACCGTTCTCCAGCCGCGGCATGCGGTGGTTCATCCGGCCGGGCAGCTCGCGGATTTCCGGATGCAGCGAGCCGCCGAAGGCGACGTTCATCTCCTGCAGGCCGCGGCAGATCCCGAACAGCGGCACGCCGCGGGCGACACAGGCTTCCGACAGCGCCAGCGCCAGATCGTCGCGCTTGATGTCGTAGGGTTCATGGCGGGGATCCGGCTCGGTGCCGAACCGCGTCGGGTGGACATTAGCGCGGGCGCCGGTCAGCACCACGCCGTCGACGGTATCCAGCAACGCGCCGATATCGGTGATATCGGGGCAGCCGGCGAACATCAGTGGCAGCGCGCCCGAAACCTCGGCGACCGCGCGGAGATTGCGCTCTCCGACCATCTGTGTCGCAAATCGATTTTCGATGCGGTAGGCGTTTCCGATAACCCCGACCACCGGCCTTTTCATCGTCTTCAATGCCGATTCTCACCTCGCAAAGGTCAGTTGCCGATCATGCCTGCCGGCCGCCAAGGGATCAACAGGTTAGGCCGCAAGGCGGCGATGCTATTTCCGCGTAAAGGCTTCCCTGGCGTCGAAGGGTTCGCCGGTCGGCAATCCGGCCGCCTTGATCGCGGTCGCCGCCGAGCCATCCGCCGCGTTCAGCCACTTCAATTTCGCTTCGATCCCGCGCGTCACGGGCTCGCCGAGGGGTCCTCCGAAATCGAGCGGCCACAAACCGTTCGGCACCACCTCCGCCGTCACGCCGTGAAGGCGAAATCCGTTGCCGAACACCGCTTCCAGACCGTCCGGCGCGACCTTGCGCGCGGTTGCGGGATCGCCCGCGTCGGCGAACGTCAGCAGAACCGGAATCAGTGCGCCGGTCACCGCTGCCACCCCTGTCATCCCACTCATTTCATTGAATGTCGGATTGCGGCCGGCGGCCTTGTAGGCGCGCAGCGCTACGTAATTGATGTCGTCGAGATCGACCGTCTTGTCGACATGCGCCAGCAAGGCGACAAGGTTCTTGCCACCACCGAGATCGACGAACACGGCATCGCCCTTCGTCGCGGTGTGGCCGCGACGGCTGTAACCCCGGTCGGGATGCACCGACAGGACGCCGGAGGCCGCCTTGAGCCCGCCGGGCGTCTCCACCCCGATGGTAAGGCGATATTTGTGGCCGGGGCGGTTGATGCGAATCTGATCGCCGATGAAGAGCGCAGCCAATAGGGCCACCGGCCCCAGCCATTTGAAGTTCATGCCGCGCGCCCCCGCCTATTCCCTGTCCCGCTGATCGCTTGGCACAAGGCAGGCGCCGACGTCAAACCGGCGCGTCCGTCGAGCTTGATCCCGGGCGCAATTGACGAAAGAGTGCGGCTGCAAACCGGTTGAGAGAAGGAATCATGGTAGCAGTATCGGCTCGCGAACCTCGTCCGTCCCGCAACGACCTGGCATGGGCGATATCGGTCGGCGGCATCGGTATTGTCGGCTTTGCCACCCTGCTGCTGTTCACCTGGTACTATTCCGCGACACTGTTTCTGATTTTCGCGGGCATGCTGCTCGGCGTCGCGCTCAACGCCCTGACCGCGATGCTCGGCCGCATCGTCAAGCTGCCGCATCCGCTGCGGCTGACCATCGTCTGCCTGGTGCTGGCGACGTTGTTGTCGGGCGTGGTCTTCCTCGGCGGCGCCACCATCGCGCAACAGGCCACCGCGCTGAGCGATACGATCAAGGGACAATTGGTCGGCGTCAAAGCCTTCCTGGAGCGCAACGGCATCGATACCAGCTATTTCGAGCTCGGCAATTCCAGCGCGACACCGGCTTCGTCGACATCGGCAACGCCGAGCCCCGCACCAACGCATAACCTACCGAGCGCAGGCGCGCTGGCCTCCAGCGGCGGCGCGATCGTCAGCCAGACCTTCAAATTGCTGCTGGGCACCCTGAGCGCCGTCGGCAATTTCTTCATCGTCCTGTTTCTCGGACTGACCTTCGCGGCGCAGCCGGGCGTCTATCGCAGCGGGCTGTTGTTCATGGTCCCGGCGCGGCATCGCGCCCGCGCCACTGTGATCGTCGACCGCATCGGCGAGACGCTGGAGCGCTGGCTGATCGCGCAGATCATCACCATGTTCGTGGTCTTCGTCGTCACCTGGATCGGCCTCTCCATCATCGGCGTCCAGGGGTCGTTCATCCTGGGCATCCAGGCCGGATTGCTCACGTTCATTCCGACCGTCGGCGCGCTGATCGGCGGCTTGATCGTGGTGCTCGCGAGCCTTGCGTCCGGATGGGTCGCGGCATTCAGCGCATTCCTGCTGTTCCTCGGCATCCATGCGCTGGAAAGCTATATTCTAACGCCGATGCTGCAGCGCCAGGCGCTGGAGATTCCGCCGGCCACGCTGTTTGCGTTCCAGATCCTGCTCGGCGTCGTATTCGGCATCTGGGGGCTGGCGCTGGCGCTGCCGCTGATGGCGATCGTGAAGGTCATAATCGATTATTTCAAATCCGACGAGGCCACGGTGGAGCCGGTCGCGGCCTGAGGCCTCGCGGGACGCGGCGGACATTCAGCCCGCCGAGGTCAGCACCGTCTCGGTATGTTCGACCTCCGGCGGCGCGGCAAAATACTGGCCGACCAGCCCGCGCCACGCAGCGAAATCCTCGGAGCCCCGGAAATCGACGGTGTGATTTTCCAGCGTCTCCCACTTCGCCATCAACCGGTAGCGCTGCGGCTTCTCGATCGACTTGTGCAGTTCAAAACCCTTGCCGCCCTTGGCGCGCAGGAACAGCGGACGCGCTTTGGCGACTGCTGCTTCGAAATCCTTCTCGGTGCCGGGCTTGACGTCGATTTGGGCGATTTCGGTGATCATGGGATTTTCGGCCTCTCGTTGCGAACGCAACGTCTCTATCACCGAACCCCGGAAAAGAAAAAGGCGCCTCGCGGCGCCGCACTGCGTCATCTTCGGCCGCGGCCACTCATTTCAGCAGCAGCACCGTGCCGGCAACCAGCAGCGCGCAGCCGACAAACATCAAAGCGGGCCAGCGGTTGCGTGGCCGCTCGTAGCGGCCCTGCGCACGGCGTTCCCTGATCAACGCGGTCTCGTATTCGTCCGAATTCGAGAACATGCAGGCAAAGCCGCCGCGCGCCGATGCGGCTGCGGCTTCGAGCGACATCAGGGCGGCGTGGGCATTGCGGCTGCGGGGCGTGTTCATGGCCGGGATGATAGGTAGCGAATGGTAAGCGGCAGGTTACCGCCGCCAGCCGTCACCCCTCATGCCAGCTTGACGACGCCCGTCGGCTCCTGGCGCTGGGCGCCCAACTTCTTGCGGCGCTGGTTTTCCAGCGACAGCGGCAACTCTTCGGCCGCCTCGACCCGGTTGCGGCCAGTGCGTTTGGCCTGATAGAGCGCGGTATCGGCCGCCGCCAGCAGCACCTCCAGTTCGGTACCGGCCGGCCCGCCGGCGACGCCGATGCTGACGGTGGTATCGACCGGGCCGGTCTCCACCTCGATTCCGGAATTCGCAAAAGCGGTGCGCACCCTTTCGGCGGCAATCACGCCGTCTTCCAGCGAACACGGCAGCAAGGCCGCGAACTCCTCGCCGCCGACGCGCCCGGACAGGTCCGACAACCGCAACGTGTTGATCACGACGACGGCAAATAGTTTGAGAACCTCGTCGCCCGCGGCATGGCCGAAGCGGTCGTTGATTGACTTGAAATGGTCGATGTCGAAAATCAGCGCCGTCACCGGACGGCCGGCATGGGCTTCGCGATCGATCAGGCGCGAAGAGGCTTCCGCGAACCCGCGGCGATTGAACATGCCGGTCAACGGGTCCGTCGACGCCGCGTTCTTGTGCGCGATCACCGCGCGCTCGGAAACCAGAATGAAGATGACGAACACGGTGCCGATGGCATAGAGCACGAGTTCGACGGAGAAGCCGGTCACCCAGACGCTGGTGGCAAACTTGCCATCGTGGGGATCCAGCAGGCTGCCAAGCAGGATCGGCAGCATCAGCACGAATCCATGCATGACCGGCACCACGATCAGGGGCCAGCGCCGTTGCAACGGCCGGCGGCGCTCGGTCCATAACTCGGTGGCCGTCAGAGCCGCATAGAAGGCAACAATGCCGGCGCCGATCGTCACCCGCATCATGGAGGCCGGCGGCGCCAGCGTCATGGCGGCGGCGATCCAGGCGATGGCGCCCAGAACCAGCCCCGGCAGATTGGGCTTGCGGCCGTGGAACACGCGGGATGCGTTCCAGACCATGCCGCAGGCAATGAAGCCAACAGCATTCAGCGCCAGCGACAGCACTTCGTCGAGCGTGCCGCTGGTGACCGTCCAGATCCCGACCGAGGCCGCGCCCAGCAGATAGGCGCTTCCCCACCATTTCAGGGCCCGGATGTTTTCCTGCTTGCCGAATAGCAGCAGCATGGCTCCCAGCATGGCCGCGACCATGGTGGCGACGATGTAAAGCGTGGGGGTATCGAGCGACATGGGCCGTCCAGCGATCGTGATGCAGCATCTTGCTTGGCTGAAGGCGGAGCGCACGCCGTCAGCGGGATACAATCTACGACCGCTCTGTTCGAAATGAGTTTGCACGCATCCACAAGTTTTCGGGAAAAACTGCGTCAACTGCTCGGTAAATGCGCAGCAACAGACCAGAATGAAAAAGGGCGCCCGGAGGCGCCCTTTCCTGGATCCGCAGCATTTGCTGCAAATTTTAACGTTTCGAGAACTGGAACGATTTGCGCGCCTTGGCGCGGCCGTACTTCTTGCGCTCGACGGTACGGGAGTCGCGGGTGAGGAAACCGCCCTTCTTGAGAACGCCGCGCAGATCCGGTTCGAAATAGGTCAGCGCCTTCGAGATGCCGTGACGCACCGCGCCGGCCTGGCCCGACAGACCGCCACCGGTCACGGTGCAGATCACGTCGTACTGGCCCGCACGGGCGGCGGCGACCAGCGGCTGCTGGATCATCATCCGCAACACGGGACGGGCGAAATAGGTTTCGACCTCGCGGGTGTTGACGACGATCTTGCCGGCGCCGGGCTTGATCCAGACGCGGGCGACCGCGTCCTTGCGTTTGCCGGTGGCGTAGGCGCGGCCGTATTTATCGACCTTCTTGACGTATTTCGGCGCTTCCGGCGTGGCCGGCTTCAGCTGCGACAGCTGGTCGAGCGACTGCATGGTATCGGACATCTTATGCGGCCCTCATGTTCTTGCGATTCATCGAAGCGATATCGATCGTCTCGGGTTGCTGGGCCTCGTGCGGATGCTCGGGGCCGGGATAAACGCGCAGATTACCGAGCTGAACGCGGCCAAGCGGCCCGCGCGGAATCATGCGCTCGATGGCCTTCTCGACCACGCGCTCGGGGAAACGACCCTCGAGGATCGACTTGGCGGTGCGTTCCTTGATGCCGCCGATGAAGCCGGTGTGATTGTAATAGACCTTGTTCTCGCGCTTGCGCCCGGTGAGCACCGCATGCGCCGCGTTGATGATGATGACATGGTCGCCGCAATCGACGTGTGGGGTATAGGTCGGGAGGTGTTTGCCGCGAAGGCGCATCGCGACCAGGGAAGCGAGCCGGCCGACCACCAGACCTTTGGCGTCGATCAGCACCCACTTCTTCGTCACCTCGGCGGGCTTTGCCGAAAACGTTTTCATATGAGGAAATCCGTGAATGGGGGATATCGGACGCATACGTGCCCGAACTGCGCGGATTTCTAGATAAGCCCGCGGCGCGCGTCAATGCCCAAGCAGGATAATTAGACAAGCAAAACCAACTGGTTACAAATATGGTGTTATATTACCGTAAAAAACCTCAAGTGTTTGGAATGGAATAGGTGGAGGTTACATGGGCGATCGGATCCGGTGACGTGCCCGACAGCAGGTTGACCTCGCCAACCGCCAGCCGCTTGCCGAGCTTCAGGAGCCTTGCTGCCGCCAGCACATCCTGTCCGGGTGCCCCCTTGCGGAGGAAATTGATGTTGAGATTGGTCGTCACCGCGAGCCCGACCGGGCCGATCGCCGACAGCAGCACCACATACATGGCGCAATCGGCCAGCGCCATTAGTGTCGGTCCCGATATGGTTCCGCCGGGGCGCAGCATTTGATCGCTGTAGCGCTGGCGCAGCAGGCAGGAGGCACCATCGGCGCTTTCGATGGATATTTCGCCGCCGCTGAACGCCTGGGGAAATTCCGCATGCAGGAACTTCTCCAGGTCGGCCACGCTCATTTTTGCAATTGCCATGTCGCTCCGCCTGCCCTCGCCTCACCCCGCTTGTTACATTAAGGTGACGCGACGGCCCAAGTAGATATCAAGTAGATATCAAGTGGATATTTCGATCATGAGCCAGACCGCACGCGCCGCCGCGCCGCAATCGCCCGTCCTCCTGCGCGAGACGCTGGGCAGCATCGCGGTGCTCACCCTCAATCGCCCCGCAAGCCGCAACAGCCTGTCCGAGGGCCTGATCGCCGAACTGCATGCAGCGTTGGCTGAAATCCATGACGACGCTAGCGTGCGCGCGGTGGTGATCGCGGCCAATGGCGCTGCCTTCTCGGCCGGCCATGACATGAAGGAACTGACCGCCCGCCGTACCGACGCCGATCGCGGGCGGGCCTATTTCGCGCAAGTGATGAACGCCTGCAGCGCGATGATGCAGGCGATCGTGCAGCTGCCCAAGCCGGTCGTGGCCGCGGTCCAGGGCATCGCCACCGCCGCGGGCTGCCAGCTGGTGGCGAGTTGCGACCTCGCGGTCGCCTCGGAGGCCGCGGCGTTTGCCACGCCGGGCGTCGATATCGGGCTGTTCTGCTCGACACCGATGGTGGCGCTGTCGCGCAACGTGCCGCGCAAGCAGGCGATGGAAATGTTGCTCACCGGCGAGCCGATTCCGGCAGCGCGCGCACTCGAACTCGGCCTCGTCAACCGCGTCGTTCCCGCCGGCAGCGAGCGGGATGGCGCGATCGCGCTGGCGCAGAAGGTCGCGCTCAAATCCGCCTATACGGTCAAACTCGGCAAGGCCGCGTTCTACCCTCAGGCCGAAATGAGCCTTGCGGACGCCTATCGCTATGCGGCAGAGGTGATGACCGAGAACATGATGGCGCGTGACGCCGAGGAAGGCATCGGCGCCTTCCTCGAAAAGCGCGAGCCGAAGTGGCAGGACAAGTAATTCCGGTCATTGGGAAGCGACGAAGCAGCACCGACTTCGTCATTCCGGGATGGTGCGTTAGCACCAGACCCGGAATCTCGAGATTCTCCGATGTGCAATTGCACATCGTAGTTCGATGCTACGCATCGCCCCGGAATGACCGCCCCGAACCGCTTCACCGCGCTCGCAATGGCGCAATGGATACTCGCAATGAACCACGATGCCTACGACGACAATTATATCCGCGCAATTCTCAGCGGCGTGAAGACGATCGCGATGGTCGGGGCGTCGCCGGTCAATGTTCGGCCGAGTTACTTCGCCTTCAAATATCTAGCGCAGCGCGGTTACGATATGATCCCGGTCAATCCGGGTCATGTCGGCAAGAGCCTGCTCGCAAAACCCTTCGTGGCGTCGCTCACCGACATCGACCGCCCGGTCGACATGATCGACATCTTCCGGAACTCAAGCCACATCATGCCGGTGGTGGAGGAAGCCCTGAAAATGTCGCCATTGCCGAAGGTGATCTGGATGCAACTCGGCGCGCGCGACGATGCCGCCGCAGCGAAGGCCGAAGCCGCCGGTCTCAAGGTCGTGATGAACCGCTGCCCGAAGATCGAATACGGCCGCCTGTCCTCGGAGATTTCTTGGATGGGCGTCAATTCGCGCACGCTGAGTTCGAAGCGCGCGCCGATACCGATCCAGGGCATGCGGCTTTCGTTGAACCGGACGAGCCTCGGTGGCGGCGAAACCGCCGCCTCCGACCGCGCCGCGAAAAACAAGCGCGAGCCTTCGTGACGCAAAAGCGAAACGATTTTGCTGCCAACGCGACTAAACGAAGCACGGCCCTTGCGAACAACAAGTGACGCGTCGCGCCGCCTTGACGGCGGACGCCGCTGACGCGATTGTCCCCCAAAAGGACGAGGCGGACCTGCACCGTCTCGAACTAAAATCGCCCCGCTCATCTTTCGCGACGCGGCCGCACGGCCGCCCTTCAAACGATGAGACCGTCACAAAGGAAACTCAATGACCGATCGTGTTCCCGGATTTTCGACTCTCGCCGTGCATGCCGGCGCGCAACCCGATCCGACTACCGGCGCCCGGGTGACGCCGATCTATCAGACCACGTCATTCGTGTTCAACGACGCCGATCATGCCGCGTCGCTGTTCGGCCTGCAGGCGTTCGGCAACATCTACACCCGCATCGGAAATCCCACCAACGCGGTGCTCGAAGAACGCGTCGCCGCGCTCGAAGGCGGCACCGCCGCGCTGGCCGTAGCATCGGGGCATGCCGCGCAGGTCGTCGCCCTGCATCAGCTGCTGCGGCCCGGCGACGAATTCATCGCCGCGCGAAAACTCTACGGCGGCTCGATCAATCAGTTCACCCACGCCTTCAAGAGCTTCGGCTGGAACGTGGTGTGGGCCGATCCCGACGATATCGACAGCTTCAGGCGCGCGGTCACGCCGCATACCAAGGCGATCTTCATCGAATCGATCGCCAATCCCGCCGGCAGCATCACCGATATCGAGGCGATTTCGGCGGTGGCGCACGAGGCCGGCGTGCCGCTGATCGTCGACAATACGCTGGCGACGCCCTATCTGATCCGCCCGATCGACCATGGCGCGGATATCGTCGTGCATTCGCTGACCAAGTTCCTCGCAGGCCACGGCAACTCGATCGGCGGCGTCATCGTCGACGCCGGCACCTTCGACTGGTCGAAGGACAACAAATATCCGATGCTGAGCGAGCCGCGGCCGGAATATCACGGCATCAAGCTCCAGGAGACTTTTGGGAATTTTGCTTTCGCGATCGCATGCCGCGTGCTCGGCCTGCGCGATCTGGGGCCCGCGCTCTCGCCGTTCAACGCATTCCTGATTTTGACCGGCATCGAGACGTTGCCGCTACGCATGCAAAAGCACTGCGAGAACGCGAAAGCGGTCGCGGAATTCCTCTCGGGCCATCCGGCGGTGGCGGCGGTCAACTACGCCGGCCTTGCCAGCGACAAGTACAACAACCTCGCACGCAAATACGCGCCGAAGGGCGCCGGTGCCGTGTTCACCTTCAGCCTCAAGGGCGGCTACGACGCCGGCGTCAATCTGGTGTCGAACCTGAAACTGTTCTCGCATCTCGCCAATGTCGGCGACACCCGCTCGCTCGTGATCCATCCGGCCTCGACCACGCACAGCCAGCTCGACGACGAGGCCAAGATCAGGTCGGGCGCCGGCCCCGACGTGGTGCGGCTGTCGATCGGCATCGAGGACAGGGAAGATCTGATCGCCGACCTCGAGCAGGCGCTGAGCGCGTGACGTTTGTCATACCGGGGCGCGCTGAAGACGCAAACCCGGAATCTCGAGATTCCCCGATGCGCAATGGCGCATCTGAGGTCTGGTCCTTCGGACCATCCCGGAATGACGCCATCAGGCCTTAGCCATATTCGCAAATACTTGCCGTCGATGGCTCCCGCGCCTCACGGCCTCCGATATATTGACGGGCGAAGACCCCCATCCTTCGGAGCCGCCGATGTTGCGTTTTGCCGTCGCAGTGCTTGCCGTTGTCGTCACCTGCGGAACCGCTGAGAGCGCCGACCGGGCGCTGGCGCCTTATCGCTGGCATCGCGCCGTTGGACTGCCTGCGGGGCTGCCGAGACCGCATTATAATTTCAGAACCACGATCACCTATGCCGCGCCGTACAGCTATCGCCGGCCCTGGCCCCGGCTTGCGGTCTATGAGGCGCCGGCCGTGCTGTATCCGCCAATGGTCTATATCGATATCCCCTACATCGCGCCGTGGCCGGTCGCCCCGGTAATCGACCCCTATGTTCCCTATTGGGACCGCCTACCCTACGCCTGCGGCGTTTACGGCTACTGCTAGCGCAAGGCTCAGTCAGCTCAGCCGGTTTGGGCGGCGGGCAGGGCGAGCTTGTGCGGCTGCTCGATCTGCCGTCCGGCCAATCGCTCGGCCTGAAAGACCGCCAGCGTCAGCACCGCAATCGCGACGGCCTGGTGGGCGAGTGCAAGACCGATCGGGACCTGATTGAGCAGCGTCAGAATGCCCAGCGTCGCCTGCAAGATAATGGCGGCCACGAGCCACAGCGCACCGTTGACCGCGGCGGCCCCGGCACGCGACCTGATCGCGTCGAAGGCGTGCAGCACGGCCAGCACCAGCAAGAGATACGCCGTCATGCGATGCTCGAACTGCACCGCAAGCGTATTGTCGAACAAATTGCGCCACCACGGCACGTCGAAGAAAAGCCGCGCCGAGGACGGAATGAACGCGCCGTCGATCGCCGGCCAGGTGTTGTAGATCTTGCCGGCGCGCAGGCCCGCGACCAGCGCACCGAGATAGAGCTGCAGGAAGGTCAGCACCACCAGCGCTATGCCCGTTAATCGCAGCCGCAAAGATACCGAAAGCGGCGGCCGCTCCGTCAGCCGGCGCAGCGTCCAGACGATCGCGGCGAAGATCAGGAGCGCCAGCACCAGATGGGCCGCCAGACGGTAGTGCGAGACTTCCACCCGCTGCGAAAGCCCCGACGCCACCATCCACCAGCCGACCGCGCCCTGCAGCGCGCCGAGGCCGAAGATCAGCCACAGCCGCCGCTTCAGATCCGCGGCCAGAAAGCCGCGCCACATGAACCACAGAAACGGCAGGAGATAGGCGATCCCGATCACGCGACCGAGCAGCCGGTGGCCGAATTCCCACCAGAAAATCGTCTTGAACTCGGCGAGATTCATGCCGGCGTTCATCTGGCGATATTGCGGGATTGTCTTGTAGGCCTCGAACGCCTGCGTCCATTGCTCCTGATCGAGCGGCGGCAGCGCGCCGGTGACCGGTTTCCATTCGACGATCGAAAGCCCGGCCTCCGTGAGGCGGGTGGCGCCGCCAACCAGCACCATCAGCGCGATCAGGGCCGCGATCGAGACCAGCCACCATCGGACGGCGCGGATTTGGGGTGCCTGTGCGGGAACGCCGGTCATCGAAGCTGCGCTTGAATGAATTTGCGTGCCCCTTATAGTCCGCCCCTTCCCGCGCGCAAGGCGCGCCACCGCCACGAGTTGCACATTTCCGTCATGACCATACGCACCCGCAAGTTTTTCGGAACCATCGCCCTTCTCGTGCTGGTGGTGGTGTGGTCGCTGATGGGAATGGCGGCGGCGCAGATGCCGTGGCTTGCGAATTCGGGGCTGGCGCAGGCCGTCTTCTACGTGGTGGCCGGCATTGGCTGGGTTTTGCCGGCGATGCCGATCATCAGCTGGATGGCGCGGCCCGATCTCTAGCGCAATTCAACAAGGTTGAATTCCGCTAGTTTCTCTTTTTGAAGCATGATCTTTCCGGAAAACCGGCCTCCACTTTTCCGGATCATGCTTAGATGGCGTCGCGGTCGCGTCTCACCGGCGGGAACGCCGCGCCCGACAGGATCACCCGCATCGCGCGCAGCGAATGCTGCCGTCCGTCCCAAGCAACCCGCGGCAGCGCATGCAGACCGGTCCGGCCCTCCGTCCGAACCACGTCGGGTATGGCCGAAGCCGCGCTGGCGAAGCCCGCCTCCTCCGCCATCGCGGCGTGCTGGCGGCGGAACGATGCGCGGTCGCCGAACGGAAACGCAAAATGCCTGACGTCGCGGCGGAACGCGGCCTGCGCGACCGCGCGGCCCATCGCCATCTCGCGGAACGCATCGGCATCCTTCAGGTTCGCCATGACCGGATAGTTCACCGTCGCGCTGCCGATCGTCACATTGGGGTCGGCCGCAAGCTTTCCCAGATCGTCCCAATCCATCGAAGCCTCGCGCGACAGGCGCGCAAGGTCGACCGAGTAACGCGTGCAGAGATCCTTGATCGCGAAGGAAAGATCCGCCGGCGCGAGCGAGCGCATCCAGCTCTCGAGAAATGCGTAGAGCTGATATTTTTCCGTCGTGGTGGCGATATCGAAACGCTGTTCCTTGCGATCGATCACCAGGCTGATGCGCTGCTCCAGCCCGATCACCTGCTCGAGGGCGAGCCACCAGGCCTCACCCAGGCCGTCCGGAAACGCCGTCGGCACGTAGACGGCGAAGGGAACGCCGTGATTCGCAAGCACCGGATAGGCCGACGCGATCAGATCCTTGTAGGCGCCGTCGAAGGTCAGGCAGACGAACCGTCTTGGCTCCGCCAGCGTGACCGCCCTGCGCAAAACCTCGTCCAGCGGGACGATGTCGTAATTCCAGCGCTTTAGCGCCCGGATGGTCCGATCGAGAAATTTGGGCGTGATTTCCTTAGCCTTCAGCGGCTGAAAACGGTCGCTGCGCCGCGGGCGCACGCGTTCGAACCGCAGGACGACGCCGGCGACGCCGGCGCGCCGTCCCCTCAGCCACGGCACCCCGCTGAAATAGGCAAGCTCCAGCCTCAGCTTGTTCAGGAATCGGATATCCGACGGCAACGTCTGCTTCCTTCGCGGGGCGATTTCCGCCTCATCCCCGACCTTATGTCATTACTCTTTGTTGACATTTCTTTGCAAAGGTCGGCAGAAGCCGAAAATTGTAAATAATTCCCTGTGGACAGGTTCGTCATGACCATGGCTGCCGCGATCGAAAGCCGAACGGCGGAAGCGAAAGCGTGGTCGAGATCGAGCCGCATCGCCAGCGTCGACATCGTTGATGACCTCGGCCAGGCCGAGGCGATCTGGCGCGGCCTCGAAGGGCAATTCTCCACCCCGTATCAGCGCTTCGATTTTCTCGGACCCTGGCAGCGACAGGTCGGCGCGCCCGAGGGCCTCTCGCCTTTTATCGTCATCGCCCATGACGCCGAGCGCCGGCCGCTGTCGTTGCTGCCGCTCGCACTCCGCCGCAAGCACGGCGTTCGCACCGCCTGCTTCATGGGCGGCAAGCACGCCACCTTCAACATGGCGCTGTGGGACCGCGATTTTGCCACCAGTGCGACCGAGGCCGACCTCAGGGCGCTGCTCGGCGGAATACGCGAACGCGCCGCGGCCGACGTCCTGGCGCTCACCCAACAGCCCTGGCGCTGGCAGGATTTGCCGAACCCGATGGCGCTGTTGCCGAAGCAGCCCTCGGTCAATGATTGCCCTGTCCTGACGATGGCGCCGGGAGCGGTCCCGTCGGACCTGGTCAGCAATTCGTTCCGCCGCCGCCTCAAGGGCAAGGAACGCAAACTGCAGGAGCTTGCCGGCTATCGCTATCACACCGCAACATCGGACGCCGAAATCACACGGCTGCTCGACTGGTTTTTCACCGTCAAACCCCAGCGGATGGCAGAGCAGAAACTGCCCAACGTGTTCGCCGACCCCGGCATCGAGGAGTTCATCCGCGACGCCTGCATGACGGAGCTTGCGGGCGGCAGCCGTGCCATCGACATTCACGCACTCGAATGCGATGCCGAGATGATCGCGATCTTCGCCGGCGTCGCCGACGGACGCCGCTTCTCGATGATGTTCAACACTTACACGATGTCGGGCAGCTCGCGTTTTAGCCCCGGCCTGATCCTGATGCGCAACATCATCGACCACTATGCCGCGCGCGGCTACCGCGCACTCGATCTCGGCATCGGATCCGATGACTACAAGCGGCTGTTCTGCAAGGACGACGAGCCGATTTTCGACAGCTTCATCCCGCTTAGCCTGCGCGGCAAGGTAGCCGCCGGCGCGATGTCAGGCCTCAACCGCGCCAAGCATCTGGTGAAGCACAACCAGGCGCTGCTTCACGCCGCGCAGCGGCTGCGGAGCGCGCTCCACTGACGCCATACCGAAAGCCCATCGGAGCCGCCGTCAGGCGGCCGCCACCCGCGGGCCCGGCTCGATGGCGTCGGCGGGTTCGGCCGGCCCGCTCAGCATCGTCACCTCGGAAAAGCCCACCGCCATCAACTGATCGCACATCAGGGCGCGGGCGTCGGCGGCCATCGAGGCATCCGGCACCACCACGGCGCGCGCCTGCGCCGTCAGCAATTCCGCCGGCAGATCGGAAGCGCTGCCGGCATCCAGCAGGACATGGTCGTAGACCCGCAGCAGCGCGTCGATCGCCAGCGTCAGCCGCGGCAACTGCAACAGTGCGCGGTCGAAGCCGGGGCGCCCGGCGCTGACGAGATGAAGGCGCGACAGCCGATCCCTGGTGATCACTTGCGAAAAGCTCGCCTCGCCCAGCATCAATTCGGCCAGCCCAGGTGCAGCCGGATCGACCGAAACGACTGCGATCGTCGGCGACGACGCCGACAGATCGACCACCACGACCCTGGCGTCGTGCGCGAGCAGCCGCGCCAGCGTCAGCGCCGTCAGCGTGATGCTCTCGCCGGTTGCGGTGCCGAGGATCGTGACCTTGCGTGCAGCCTCGCCGGCGTTGCGCAGATCGTCGGCAAGATCCTCGATTTCGGTGAGTTCGGGCGTGATCTCGTGTTCGATCTCTGCGCGCGGTGCGCCCGAAATTTCCGAAACGGTTTCCTCGAATATCGGCTCGCGATCGGCCACGGCGATCTCCGCGGCCGCGGGCACAGGGGACGGAGCCGGCGGGGTGCCGAACACGGCGACCGCGCGTGGCGCGCTCATGCGCAGCAATTCGCCGGTCGCGATCGCACCCGCGCTCAGCATCAATGTCGCCAGCATCGCGATCAGCACGATCGGCAGCTTCTTCGGATAGGCCGGCGTATTGGACACGCTGGCGCGGGAAATGATGCGGGCGTCGGCCGGCGCGGCATCGATGTTCTCGCGGGTATTGGCTTCGCGGTATTTCGCCAGATAGGATTCCAGCAGGTCGCGCTGCGCCTTGGCTTCTCGCTCGAGCGCACGCAGCTGGACGTCGTTGCCATTGGTCGAGGTCGCCTGCTTTTTCAACTGCTCGAGACTGGCACTGAGGCCTTCGACCCTTCCGCTGGCGATACGCGCGTCATTGTCGAGCGAGCGCGAGAGCTTGCTGGCCTCGTCGCGAATCTGGCGGTCCAGATCCGCAAGCTGCGCCTTCAGCTCCTTGATGCGCGGATGGTTGTCGAGCAGCGTCGATGATTGCTCGGCGAGCTGGCCGCGCAGGGTGACGCGCTGCTCCGACAACCTGCGGATCAATTCCGAATTGATCACTTCGGAAGCCTCGATAGGCTTGCCGCTCTGAAGCATTTCACGGATCAGCCGCGCTTTCGATTCCGCATCCGATTTCAGCGCACGCGCGTTGTTCAACTGCGTGTTCAGTTCGCCCATCTGCTGGTTGGACAACGTGGTATTGTTGGTGCCGACGAACAGGCTGGATTTCGAGCGGAAATCCTCGACCCGGGATTCGGCTTCCGAGACCTTCTTGCGCAGGTTGTCGATCTCGCCCGACAGCCACTGGCTGGCGGCCTTGGCCTGCTCCTGGCGCGCATTCTGCTGCAGCACCAGATAGCCTTCGGCGATCGAGTTGGCGACGCGCGCCGCCAGATCCGGATCGCTCGACTGGAATTCAATGACGATGACGCGCGATTTATCGACCGCATAGGCGGTGAAGCGGTCGTAATAGGCGTCCAGCACGCGCTCTTCCGGCGTCAGCGAAAACGGGTCGCGGCCGATCCCCAACAGCGCCAGCAGCGATTTCAGCGGCGACATGCCCTGCAGCACCGGGTCGAATTCCGGCCGCTCGGCGAGCTTGTTCTTCCTGATGACCTCGCGGGCGAGGTCCCGTGACAGCAAGAGCTGGACCTGGCTGGTGACAGCCTCGGCGTCGAGCGAGGTGCGCTCTTCGTTGCGCTCGCCACTCGGCCGCAGGAACACGTTCTCCCTCCCGTCGACCAGGATGCGCGCTTCGGATTTATACCGCGGCGTCACCAGATTGACGGCGGTGATGGAGAGCACGGCGGCGAGAAGGGTCGGGATGATGATCCAGCCCCGCTTGCGCACCAATGCCTGGCCGAGGGCACCGAAATCCAGATCACCTGCCACGGTCGCGTCGACCGAATTGGTGTTGGCCGCAGGACTTGCGGCGGCCGGCTGGAGCACGGGCTCTTCCCTGCCCGCACGCTCCATACCTGCACGCCAGAACGCAAAACGCATCACATACTCCCGCGGACGCCACTGTTCCACTTCAATTGGCGCGATTACACTCCATTAAGGTTGCCGCTGGGTTAATCGCACGGATTTGTCGCCGGCAACAACGGCCCGGGTCCTGCAGCGGTCATGCTTTGTTAACCATGAACGCCCTTAATCGGAATCATAACTCTCTCAGGGTTTTCCGATGCGAGGCGTGCGCGCCGTCATGATCTGTCTGGTCGCGGCCCTCGCTCTGCCGGGCCGCATGCACGCGGCCGGCCCCGCCGCGATGGCGGAGCCGCAAGGCGATCTCGATTCCCTCGCCTACGGGCCAGCCGACGGATCGGGCTCGATGCGCGTGGTGGTGCCGCTCGGCACCGCGGTCAGCCCCGGCGATGCCGTCCTCGTCGCAGAACGCTGGTTCTGATCATGCCCGAGACTCCAGACCAGCCGCTTCGTATCCTGCACGCGGTGCGCGCGCCCGTCGGCGGCATCATCCGTCACATCCTCGACCTCGCCAACGGCCAGGCCGAGCGCGGCCATCATGTCGGCATCATCGCCGACAGCCTGACCGGCGGCGAACGCGCCGCGGCGGCGCTCGAGGAAATCGCCCCCCGCCTCAAGCTCGGCGTTCATCGCCTCGCCATTCGCCGCGAACCTCACCCTACCGACTTCCTGGTATGGTTGCGTATGATGCTCCTGATCCGGCGGCTGAAACCCGACGTGCTGCATGGCCACGGCGCTAAAGCAGGCGCCTTCATCCGCATGAAACGCCGGTCCAGACGCAAGATCCGCATCTATACACCGCATGGCGGCTCGCTGCATTACCCGCTGGATACGCTGAAGGGCGCCTTCTACAGCCGCCTCGAACGCGCGCTGATGAACAATACCGAGCTGTTCCTGTTCGAAAGCGCGTTCGCGCGCGACACCTATCAGCGCACCATCGGCATTCCGAAGGGGCTGGTCCGCTGCGTGTTCAACGGCGTCACCGCGGACGAATTCGATCCGGTCGTCAAACCGGCCGATGCCACCGATGTCGCCTACGTCGGCGAGTTCAGGCATATCAAGGGCGCCGACCTCCTGATCGACGCGGTGGCGCGGCTGCGTACAGACGGCAAGCCGGTCACGCTGACGCTTGGCGGCGACGGCGAGGAGATGAACGCGCTCAAGGCCAAGGTTCGAGAGCTCGGACTCACCGAGGCGATCCGTTTCATCGGCCACATCAAGGCGCGCTACGGATTCTCCAAGGGCGGCCTGCTGGTGGTTCCGTCCCGGGGGGATTCGATGCCCTATGTCGTGATCGAGGCGGCGGCGGCGGGAATTCCGATGGTGGCCGCCAATGTCGGCGGCATTCCGGAAATTTTCGGCCCCCATACCGACGCCCTGTTTGCGTCCAACAGCGCAGGCGCGATGGCGGACGCGATCGAGACCGCGCTCGCCGATCCCGCAACCGCGCTGGCGCGCGCAAGATCGCTGCGGGAACGAGTCCTCATTCATTTCTCGCAGAAGGCGATGGTCGAAGGCGTGCTGGCGGGCTACCGGGGCGCGTTTGCAGATCGTTAACCATCCGTTACCACGATAACCGTTTCTTCCGATTTGTCCGTTAAGCCCCGAGGCAGGGAATTCCGCCTCGGCGCGCGCGTGCCTGGATGCCTGCGCGAGATACGGACGTGGGAACAGTGGAACCGATCAACGCACGCTCGATGTTAGATGCTGCCGCCCTCGCCGCGGCGGACCGCCCTCCGATGGAACGGCGGCTCCGGCTGTCGCCGGCAGCACTTGCCGTCACCAACCAGAAAGTGCAGCGGGCCATTTCGCCGATTGTGATCGCGGGTGCCGTCCGCGTCGCCGATTTTTTCCTGCTCGGCCTGGTCGGCGTCGCGCTCTATCTTGGGTATGTGACGCGGCTTGCCGGCTTTCACTGGGAATATGTCGCCGCCATCTTCGGCATGACCGCGACCGCGGTGATCTGCTTCCAGGCCGCCGATATCTATCAAGTCCAGGTGTTTCGCGGCCAGCTGCGGCAGATGACGCGGATGATTTCATCGTGGGCGTTCGTGTTCCTGCTGTTCATCGGCGCATCGTTCTTCGCCAAACTCGGCAACGAAGTATCGCGGCTGTGGCTCTCGGCATTCTTCTTCGTCGGCCTCGCCGCGCTGATCGCCGAAAGGCTGTTTCTGCGTTCGATGGTACGCGGCTGGGCACGTGAGGGCCGGCTCGACCGCCGTACCATCATCGTCGGTTCAGACCGGAACGGCGAACACCTGATCGAGGCGCTCAAGGCCCAGGAAGATTCGGATATCGACATCCTCGGCGTATTCGACGACCGCAACGACAGCCGCGCGCTGGAAACCTGCGCCGGCAGCCCGAAACTCGGCAAGGTCGACGACATCGTCGAATTCGCGCGCCGTACCCGGATCGACCTCGTGCTGTTCGCGCTGCCGATCTCCGCGGAGACGCGGATCCTCGAAATGCTGAAGAAATTGTGGGTGCTGCCGGTCGACATCCGGCTTTCCGCCCACACCAACAAGCTGCGTTTCCGTCCCCGCGCCTATTCCTATCTCGGCAAGGTCCCGACGCTGGACGTGTTCGAGGCGCCGATCACCGACTGGGATCTGGTGATGAAGTGGCTGTTCGACCATGTCGGCGGCGGCGTCATCCTGCTGCTGGCGCTGCCGGTGATGGCGCTGGTCGCGCTCGCAATCAAGCTCGATAGTCCCGGGCCGGTGCTGTTTCGCCAGAAGCGGTTCGGCTTCAACAACGAGCGCATCGACGTCTTCAAGTTCCGCTCGCTATATCACCACCAGGCCGATCCGACCGCCGCGAAGGTCGTGACCAAGAACGACCCCCGGGTCACCCGTGTCGGACGCTTCATCCGCAAGACCAGCCTCGATGAATTGCCGCAGCTCTTCAACGTCGTGTTCAAGGGCAACCTCTCGCTGGTCGGCCCGCGCCCGCACGCCGTACAAGGCAAATTGCAGAGCCGGCTGTTCGACGAGGCGGTGGATGGATATTTCGCGCGCCACCGCGTCAAGCCCGGTATTACCGGCTGGGCGCAGATCAACGGCTGGCGCGGCGAAGTCGACTCTGAGGAAAAGATCCAGAAGCGCGTCGAGTTCGATCTCTACTACATCGAGAACTGGTCGGTGCTGTTCGATTTCTACATTCTTCTCAAGACGCCGCTGGCACTGATGACGAAGAACGAAAACGCTTATTAGAGCCCTGTCCGGCGTCGCATATCGTTGGGTTGCGTGAGTTTTGCATAATGG
The DNA here is from genome assembly GCF_900129505.1 of Bradyrhizobium erythrophlei. Taxonomy (NCBI): domain Bacteria; kingdom Pseudomonadati; phylum Pseudomonadota; class Alphaproteobacteria; order Hyphomicrobiales; family Nitrobacteraceae; genus Bradyrhizobium; species Bradyrhizobium erythrophlei. The sequence goes on from NZ_LT670818.1 coordinate 7,157,515, forward strand.
CGTATGCGGCGACAGCCGGAGACTTTGCTTCAACGCCGACTTCCGCGCCACGCGTGCTCGCGCTGCAACGCGCGCTGGTGTGGCTGGTCGGAGCCAGCGGCGCGATCGTTTTTATCGAGCCCAGCCCCTACGAGCTGGTAACCGCTATCTCCGCAGTCATCTTCCTTGCCACCGGCTTGCGGCTGCGGCTGGCGTTCATTCCGCTGTTGCTGCTCTTGATCCTGCTCAATATCGGCTATTCCGTCGGCGCCGTCCCCGTCATGGCCAAGCCGGGGGTCCCCAACTGGATCGCGACGTCCTGGTACATGGCGGTCACGGTGATGTTCTTTGCCACGGTCATCACCGGGGACACCGAGGCCCGGCTGGATATGCTTCGCCGCGGCCTGACCGTCGGCGCATTGATCGCAGCGACCTCAGGCATCGCCGGTTACTTCAATCTCGTCCCCGGCGGACACGAGCTGCTGACGCTGTATGACCGGGCCAGCGGCACCTTCAAGGATCCGAACGTGTTCGGCGCGTTCCTGATCCTTCCGGCTCTGTTCGCCCTGCAAAGCGTCGTTTCCGATTCTCTCGCAAAATCGCTCCGCAGCACCATTGCGCTGGGAATCTTCGCGTTGGCGATCCTGCTTGCGTTTTCCCGCGCGGCATGGGGCGGACTCGTCCTCACCGCGGGCTTCATGCTGGCGCTGATGGTGCTGACCAGCGCCTCGCGCGCGCGGCGCTCGCGCATCATCGTGATGTCGGTCATAGCCGTCATCGTCGTGGCGCTGCTGCTCGCGGTGCTGCTGTCGTTCGACTCGGTCGGCGAGATGTTCAAGCAGCGCGCGAGCTTCGATCAAAGCTATGACGAGGGCCGCTTCGGCCGGTTCGGGCGGCATGTCCTCGGCGCTGACATGGCGCTGGACCTGCCATTGGGCATCGGGCCCCTGCAGTTCCACCGCTATTTCCCGGAGGACACCCACAACTCCTATCTGAACGCCTTCATGTCCGGCGGCTGGCTCGCCGGAATCTGCTATCCGGCACTGGTGTTCATCACCGTGATCATGGGATTCCGCCACGCGTTCGTCCGCGTGCCCTGGCAGCGCGCCTATCTTGCGATCTTCTCGGCGTTCCTCGGCACGGTCGGCGAAAGCTTCATCATCGATACCGACCACTGGCGGCATTTCTGGATGATGCTGGGCGCGATGTGGGGCATGTTTGTCGCCGCGCAACGCTACAAGGCGACGTCGGACAACGCGCTCATGGCGCCCGCGGAGGCTTCGTAGCAGCCGCGCGCTTGCCCTTGGGCTGTTCCATCATCGCCTTGAGCTCCTCGTTCGCCGCCAGCATCGTCCTGCAGCCCTGCGTCATGAACCTGAGCAGCAGCTCAAGCTCCGCGTCCGAATAGCTCGCCCAGTCCTTCAGGACCGCACGCTGCATGTGTTGGTAATACTTTCCGACCTGGGCGATGTTCTCCGGAACGGTGGCAATGAACACCTTGCGGCGATCACTCTCGTCGCGCTCGCGGCGTACCAGGCCGGCTTTCTCCAAGCGGTCCACCACGCCGGTGATGGCGCCCGTGGTCAAACCCGTCACCTCCGCGAGCCTTCCCGCGGTCACGCGGCCCTCGAGGTTGAGAAAATCCAGGCATTCCAGGTCGGAACTCGAAATTCCGACCCGGCTTGCAACGGTCTGTCCGAACAGCACGCCCAGCGCCGAGGACCGCCGTACGGCGTGTTCCAGTTGCTCCATCAGCGCGGCGCGCGCCTTCGGCCTTGACAAGGTCGGCTTCATCTCTTAGTCCATATATATCTTAGATAATAAGATATTTAGCATCTGGACTTTCTACCACCCCTGGAACCTCAGGAGCAAGCGATGACGAAACCTTCGCGCAAAGCCATCATCATCGGCGCCGGGATCGCGGGCCCGGTCACCGCCATCTTTCTCAAGCGAGCTGGAATAGATGCCCAGCTGTTCGAAGCATGGCCCCACTCGACCGGGATCGGCGGCGGATTGCAGATCGCGCCGAACGGCATGCATGTGCTGGCCGAGCTCGGGCTCGCCGACGAGATGATCCGGCGCGGCTCGGTCGCCGAAGCCTTCGAATTCTATTCGCGATCCGGCGCCCTGCTCGGCTCGATCAACCACAATATGAAGGAGCGCTTCGGCCAGCCCGCGGTGAATATGCGCCGCGCCGCGCTGAACGAAGCGATTTTGAACAGGGCCTGGTGCGAGAATGTCGAGCTTGCCTTCGAGAAACGGCTGTTACGCATCGAGGACCGTGCCGATCAGCCCATCGTTGCGCATTTCGCCGACGGAACCAGCGCCGAGGGTGACTTCCTGATCGGTGCGGACGGCGTCCATTCGGCCGTGCGGGAGCATGTCATTCCGGACGGCCCGAAGCCGTTCGACACCGGCCTGATCGGCTTTGGCGGTTTTGCGCCGAGGGCGTTGCTGGCCAACACCTCGATCGGACAGCCGTCAAGACGACGTTCGGCCAGAGCGGATTTTTCGGTTACGGCTTCTGCAGTTCCGATCCGACCGATGGGGTGATGTGGTGGAGCACCCAGCCTGCGCAGGGCATCGACGCCGCCACCTTCCGCGCGATGGCTCAGAACGCGCTGCAGCGACATTTGCTCAGCTTCCACGCCGGCTGGCACGATCCGATTCCGCAACTGCTCGAGGCGGCCCAGAACATCGTCGTGACACCGACGCTTGACGTCGCGACCTTGCCGACCTGGTCGCGCAGGCGGAGCTTGCTGATCGGCGACGCCGCGCACGCCACCAGCCCGCACGCCGGCCAGGGCGCATCGCTCGCGCTCGAGGACGCCATGCGGCTCGGGCGGCTGATGCAGGAGGGACAGGAGCTCGGCGCGACCTTCCGGAAATTCGAGGACGAGCGCCGCCCGCGCGCCGAACGCGTGGTGGCGCTTGCCCGTCGCAACGGCAACAGCAAGCGCGAGTTCAGCGCGACCGGCGCCTGGATCCGCGACCGGATGCTGAAACTGCTGTTACCGGTCTCGGCGAGGGGCATGAACTGGATGTACGCCTACGATCCCCGTGCGGCGTGACCCACGCCTTATTGTTCGACGCTAAAGGTGAGGCCGGCGTGGTCGACCAGCCGCTTGATCAGCCGGTCGCCCATCGCCGCGCCCGGCGTCCAGATCCCGGCCGGCACCTCGGGCGCGTCGCGCAGCAGGCAGATCGCGCATTCCGAGATCATCTTCGAGGTCGAGCCGTAACCGGGATCGCGATCGCCGTGGACGGCGACGCGGACCTGGCGTCCGTCGGGGGCAATCGCGACGAACAGCAGATCGTAAAAGCCGTTTTCCCGCTCCTCTTTCGACGGCCCCTCGCCCGGCCTCGGTCCGCTGGAGTTCATCTTCTCGGAAGTGTTGGCGGCAGTGATGCGCCTCGCACTGGCTTCGCCCTGCTCACCGGGCCCCGTCAGCATCATCTCGTCGTAGACAAAATCCTTCCCGTAGCGAAGGCCCATCAGAAGATTGGAGCGATGCACATTGCGGGTGTTGATGTTTGCCATGACGAATGGTGCGGTCCAGGAATCGAGTTCCTGATCGAACACCGGCCGATTGCCCGGTGGCTGTTTTGGGCCCTCAAAGCCCGGCGTCAGTGCAAACGGACTCCTCAACAACGCGACCAGACTGTGATCATTCGCGGCCGCCGCGAAGAGCCCCCTCATGCTTGCGGCGGTGCCGCCGGAGACCGTCAGTGTAATGGTGCGGACGCGGCCTTTGACACGGTTGGCCGGCGCGCCGAACACTTTCTTCGCTTCCTCCTGCGCGCAGAACACGCCGAGTTCGAACGGGAGTGAATCGAAACCGCAGGAAAACACGATTCGTGCGCCGGTCGATTTGGCCGTCGCCTCGTGCGTTTCGATCATCTGCCGCATCCACAACGGTTCGCCGCAGAGATCGAGATAGTCGGTCCCGGAAGCCACACAGGCCGCGACCAGTTCGGAACCATAGAGCTGATATGGACCGACGCTTGAGATCACCGACTTCGCCTGCGCGACCATGGCTTTCAGCGAGGCAGGATCGCCGGCATCGGCGACGATCAAGGGCGTGTCAGCCGACGCACCGATCGCGTCGCGCACGGACGCAAGCCTTTCCTTGCTGCGTCCGGCCATCGCCCATTTCAGATTCGCATCGCCTTTGTAATGCGCCGCCAGATATTCGGCGACGAGCTGGCCGGTGAAGCCGGTGGCGCCATAGACAATGATGTCGAATTTCGACGAAGACATATTCGAATTCCCCCAGATGATTTGTTGGCTTTTTCTGTCATTGCGAGCGAAGCGAAGCAATCCAGCGTTCGGATTCTTCAATAAATGGATTGCCTCGTCGCTTCGCTCCTCGCAATGACGGCCCGGTCCGCTTAAACTTATTTCTTGGCGTAGGACGCGCCCATGCCGGCGCGCACGTCGGCCTGGATGCCATAGGGCGCGATCGGATAGCGCAAGCCGTTCTTTGCGAGCTGCTTCATACCCGCGATGGCCTTGGCCAGATGCGCCGGAGATAACGCCATTGACATCTCCTCATCCGGGACGCCACCATAGCGGCGCTCGGCAAAGCAGGGCAGCGACAGGCTGGGCTCGCCGGTCTTGAGCGCGCGCCCCCAGGAATCGGCGCAGGCGGTCTCGCCGACCACGCCCCATTCGAACTTCCTGTAGCCGGTATATTGCAGCCCGTTGATCAGAATGATCATCTGGCCCGGCGTCGCGTAGACCAGACAGATATCTGGCGGATTGAGCCGGCCGCTGCTCAGGGGGCTGACCGCCAGCGCCTGGTATTGCCCGAAGGCAACGACGTCGAGCGCCTCCTGGCGCTTGCGGGCATCTTCCGTGGTGCCGTGCCAGACGCCGACATAGGCCTCGCCGGCGAGCCATTTTTCGTCTTGTTGCGCGAGCCCGATCACCGCGCGGCATTGCGCGCCGACGAGGTCGTCTGCGGTGATGCCGACCGTCCAGCCCAGCCGCGAGGCCATGCTGACGATCTGGTCGGTGGTGTGAACCGCCGACGGACGGCGGATCTTCGGGATCGCCGTCATGTCTTCGACGCTCGCAAACATCTTCATGCCGATCACGGTGGTCTTCAGGCGAAGCAGGCTGTTGAGATCGGCCGCCATGGCGGCGAAATCGAATTCTTCTTTTGCTGGTGCTGCTTGTTGCATGAATCTCACTCCCTTGACGGGCAGGCTGATCGCTGCACGCGTTTTGACGCCTGATCCTAGCCGGTTTGTCCGCCGGCCGCGACCCGCGCTCTACTTCGGATTCGGCCCCGGAAAAAGCTCGCTGGTCCTGCCTGTTATCCAATAGGCCGCAAGGCCCAGATATTCGCGCACGGCAATTTCCGTCCGCTCCAGCCCGTCGAGCGCGAAAGGCGAGAACGTCAGCAAATCGCCGGTGCCGCCGGTGCGCCAGTCAACCGGATAGGGGTCAACCGCAAACCCGGCCTTTCTGAAGATGCCGACCGAGCGCGGCATATGGAAGGCCGAGGTCAGCAACAGCCACCGCTCGCCGCTTTTCGGCGCCGCCAGCAACTTGGAAAATTCCGCGTTCTCTTTTGTATTGCGCGAGCGCCGTTCCATCGTCAGCCGGTCTTTGGAGACGCCCAGGCGCTCGAAGATCGCGGCGGCGTAATCGGCCTCCCGCGCGTCGGTATCGATCAGATTCGCGCTGCCGCCGGAATAAATGATGCGCGCCTTCGGGTATTGACGGGCAAGGGCCGCCGCCTCAATCACGCGATCGGCCGCACGCGTAAACACCGCCTTGCCATGGCTCACCGAAAGATCGCCGTCGATCGCGCCGCCCAATACGACGATGCCGTCCGGCGCGCCGCGCGCCGGATCCCACGGCGGAAATCGCGCTTCCAGGGGATAGAGCAGAAGATTTCCCAGCGGCGAAAACCCGCAAATGGCGATCAGCACGACGGAGGCGATCAGGAGCTTGCGGCCGAGCCGCGCCAATCGGGTGGCGAGCAGGATCGTGCCGACGAGCCCGATGCCGATCAGGAAATTCGCGGGCAGCAGCGCGATGCCGATCGTTTTGGACAACACAAAAAACAAGAGAGGCCCCTTTGAATGTCTGGTACAGGGTCATACGCGACCGCGGTCCCAACCAGAAGCCCCCGTCATGACCCATCATCGCCTGCATTCCAGCCCCGAGACCTGCCATTGGGGCTTTTTCGAAGCGAAACTGAAGCCTGTCCTCACCGTCAAGAGCGGCGACGAGGTAACCGTCGACACAATCAGCGGCGGCCCCGAAATGGTGCCGGACCGCAAACAGTTTCATGTCCCGCCCGAACTCGACGCGGTTCACGGCAAAAGCGAGCGGATGGTGCCCGGCCATATCCTGACCGGGCCGGTCGCGGTCGAGGGCGCCGAGCCCGGCGATGTGCTGGAGGTCGAGATCCTGGACGTCAGCCTGCGGCAGGACTGGGGCTATAACGCGATCCGGCCGCTCGCCGGCACCCTGCCCGACGATTTTCACGAGACGCGCATCCTGAACATTCCGCTCGACCGGGAGCGGATGGTGGGCCGGTTGCCATGGGGGCTCTATCTGCCCCTAAAGCCGTTTTTCGGCGTGATGGGCGTGGCGCCGCCGCCGGCCTGGGGCCGCATCACCTCGCTGATCCCGCGCGCGATGGGCGGCAATCTGGACAACAAGGAACTGGTGCCGGGCGCCAAACTCTATTTGCCGGTGTTCGTGCCGGGCGCGCTGTTTTCCTGCGGCGACGGCCATGGCGTGCAGGGCGACGGCGAGGTGTGCGTGACCGCGATCGAGACCGCGCTGCGGGGCCGTTTCCGGCTGACGCTGCGCAAGGATCTACGGCTCGATTATCCGCGCGCCGAGACGCCGACGCATTACATGACGATGGCGATGGATCCCGACCTCGACCAATGCGTGGTGCGCGCCTTGCGCGACATGATCGTGCTGCTCGGTGAAAAGCGCAATCTGTCGCGGGAGGATGCCTACACGCTCTGCAGCCTGGCCGCGGATTTGCGGGTGACGCAGACCGTCAACGGCTCCAAGGGCATCCACTGCATGATCGCGAAAGCGGTCGTGCACGGGTGATCTCCCAGTCGCCCGACCCTGATCCGATCTCCCTGACCACATCCACGCCGCCCTTGTGTTTCGCAAGCCCCGCTCGCTACTATCTGCGCAACGAACAAAACTTCAGGGAACGACATGCTCAAGGACAGGCTATCGCCGGCCGACGTGGGCGCACGCGAAAAGGAAATGCAGGACGCGCTCGCGGCCTGCCCCCGCATCCTCGATCTCGTCGCGCGCGGCCCGCTCGCCGACCCCGATGCGGAGGCGGTAGTGTATCTGCGCTCGCCGCTCGATCCCCATCCGGTCATCGTCTCCAACGATCAGCTGATGGGTTGCACCAAAGCGGCCGAGACTTTCTTTCGCAGCCACGGCGTCGGCAAGGACGATCCGGTCGCGGTATTGCTGCCGATCTGCCCCGCGACGATTGCCGCGATCTGGGGCGCGGCCGCCTGCGGCATCGCCGAACCGGTCAATCTCCTGTTTACGCGCGAGGCCATCATTGCCCAGCTCAACGCGGTCAAGGCAAAATTGCTGCTCGCGCCGCCGCCGGGCTTGCCGGGCGGGCTCTATGAGAAGATCGAAGGCCTGCAGAACGACGTTCCCTCGCTGCAGCGTATCGTGGTCGTTCCGCTCGACGGCACGATTTCGTTCGATGGCGAGGTGCTAAAACCCGATCCGGCCTGGCGCGACGATTACGGCCGATCCCGCGACGCCGCCGAAGCCGACCGCGTCGCCGTGATGCTGCCGACCGGCGGCACCACCGGCCACCCCAAGGTGGCCCGCCTCACCCATCGCGCGATGGTCGCCTCCAGCGTCTCCTCGCGCATGGCGCTGGATTACCGCAAGGGTGACCGCGCCATGATCTCGCTGCCGCTGTTCCATGTCGGCGGCCTGTTCGTCGGGGTCGGCGCCTGCCTGTCGGCCGGGGTCACGATCATCATTCCCGGCCCTGCCGGGGCGCGCGATCCGGCGCTGGTCAAGAACTTCTGGAACATCATCGAGAAACATCGGTTGACGCATGCCGGCAACGTGCCGACGACGCTGGGTGCGCTGGCCGATATAGAAGTCGGCGATTGCGACATTTCGAGGCTGCGCGTGACGCCGACGGGCGCCTCGATCTGCCCGCCGGAAATCGAGCGCCGTTATCTCGCGCGATGGGGCGGCCCGTGCGTCCAGCAGGTCTACGGCATGACCGAGCTTGCCGGCGCGATTACCCACGACGTCGTCGGCGTGAAGCCGCGGCCGGAAAGCGTCGGCATGCAGAACCCGCTGGTCGAACTCGCCATCCTCGCGGGGGATGGGTTGCATACGGGGCCGTGGCCCTCCCCGGTCGGCGAATTGCTCACCCGCGGCCCGCAGGTGTTTCCGGGCTATGTCGACAACAAGCAGACCGAGGACGCATTTTTTCAGGGATGGCTGCGCACCGGCGATATCTGCCGCATCGACGCCGACGGCTTCGTCTACATCATGGGCCGCGCCAAGGACGTGATCATCAGAGGCGGACACAATATCGACCCGCGGGCGATCGAGGACGCCGCGCTGCAGTTTCCGGGTGTCGCGCTCGCAGCAGCCGTGGGCCGTCCCGACGCCTATGCCGGCGAGGTGCCGATGCTGTTCGTCTCGGCGCAGCCCGGCGTCGATATCGATGCCCAGGCGCTTTCCGCCTTCGTGCTGGACAACATCCCGGAACCGCCGGCACGGCCGCGGGCCGTTGCCGTGATCGCCGAAATGCCGGTCACGCCGGTCGGAAAGATCTTCAAACCAAAGCTCCGGGAGATCGCGGCCTGCGAAGCCGCCCGCGAATTGCTGGCGGCGGAGGGTTTGGCGAAAGAGGTCAGCGTCGAGGCGATCACCGATCCCTCCCGCGGACTCTATCTGCGCGTCAGCGCGTCACCAGACAAGGCGGTGACGGCCGAGCGCGTGCTGAAGAAGTTTCCGGTCAAGATCGAGATGAACCTCGATGCCTGAAGTAGCGATTTTCAGGCCGGACGTTCGCGTCGATCAGCCGAGCTTCCAGCCGACTTCGGCAGCAAAACTCTGATAGAATTCCGGCGTGTAGGCCTGTTCCGGCGTCTGCCGCACGCGTTGGTCGAGACGTTCGGCGTCGGCGCCGACCAGGATGCGCCAGCGCTCGGCCTTGACGCCGTCGAGGATGATCTTGACCGCCGCGGCGGCCGACGTCGGCGCCTCGTCGCGGAAACTTCGGGCGCGATCGAGCGCGATGTTCTGGATGTCTTCATCCGACATCGGCGCCGTGTCGATGCCCGTGCCGTTGAGGCGCTGGCGCGCCAAAGCGATTTCATTGTCGCTCAGCCGCTCGGATTCGGTGCCGCTCTGGATCTTGCGGGAATTGGAAACGATGGAGGTGCCGATATGGCCGGGCATTACCACCGAGCATTTGATGTGCGGCGCGTTGAGCCTGAGATCGTTGATCAGCGCTTCGGTAAATCCCTTCACCGCGAATTTGGCGGCGCTGTAGGCGGTATGCGACACGCCCATGCCGACCGAGGCCCAGAATCCGTTGACGCTCGAGGTGTTGACGATGTGCGCCTCGTCGGCCTTCATCAGCAGCGGCAGGAAGGTGCGGACGCCCAGATAAACCCCGCCCCAGCAGATATTGAAGGTTCTTTCCCACTGCTCCCGCGAGTTGGTGAACAGGCTGCCGCTGCCGCCGATGCCGGCATTGTTGAACAACAGATGGATCCTGTCGGTGGCCTGCTGCTCCATGATCTCGTCGCGGAAACGCCTGAGCTGGTCCTCGATCGAAACATCGGCGACATGGGTGGTGACGCGCAGGCCCTGCGGCAGCTTTTCGACCTCGCAGAGGCTTTTTGTCTCGGCCATCGCGTCGGCGGAAACGTCGCACATCGCGACATTGCAGCCTTCGGCGACCAGTTGGCGCGCCAGTTCGCGGCCCATGCCTGTGCCGCCCCCGGTGATGACCGCAATCTTTCCGGCAAAATCCTTCATGAACGCCCGGTCCCTATGATCCCTGTTCTTGTTTTCCGGCCGGCAGAGCCGGTCGTCCTATCTAACGCAGGCGACCGCGCCTGAACAGGGTTTCGCGCGCACCTGATGGCCGCCCATGGCCCGAATTACAGCAGATGCCTGGCGAGCTCGCGAAGCTGCTCATCCGGTTCAAGGCGCTGACCGGCTGCCCGATCCTGGTCAACACCTCCTTCGACGTTCGCGGCTAACCGATCGTGTGCACGCCCGAAGACGCCTTTCGCTGCTTCATGGGCAGCGAACTCGACCTGCTCGTGGTCGGCAATTGCGTGTTGCGGAAAACGGCGCAGGATCCCGCGCTCAAGATCGATTACAGCCAGTCGCTGGAAGCCGATTGATTTTGATCGACGCCGGGTTCCGGCAAATCAGGCGTCGATACCGGCCCCGCTGCTATCCGCCGGGCTCAGCTACCTATCTTAACCAAGCACTGCTTCAGGCGTTCAATCTCCGAACGGACTTGCGTTTCCATGGCGTCTTGTAATGCGAGCGTGCCTCTGCTGGCCAATTCTGCGGATGCCTTTCTGTCCAGATTCTGCTTCCAATCCCGGATTGCCTGCTTAGTGGCGCTTTGGGCCTCCGACGTAGCCTTAAGGTACGCCTTTATGCAGGCGTCGGCCATTGAGCAAGTCTTGCACTCTTGAGCGGCGGCAGCATTCGAAACAAACAAGATAAGTGTCGCGGCAAAGACCCTCATGCTTTCCTCCCGGTATTGGCCCCCGGCGGATGTTCTACTTGGTGGGGCTTGTTTGCAACGGTGGCCGCAGATTCACGCGAATGAATCGGCCGCGCGGCTCATCGCGAGTCCTTGAAATCGGCCGGCAGTCCACAATAGCTATCGCCGGCTACGAGCTTCGTGCCCATCCCATGCAAAGGCATGCGCCATTTGCGCCCGACGAAAACTCAATTCGCGCATGATTCGTGCTCGTCGATAACCCGCGCCTGGTCAATCATTACCTGACGGCATTTGCACCGGGCGGGATCGGGTTGGGTGTGACTGTCAACACGGTAAAAGCCGGCGTCAACAATTGCGTTCTCAAAAAGACCCGCAGGATCCGCGCTCAAGATCGATTACAGCCAGTCGCTGGAAGCCGATTGAAGCTTGCGCGCGTGGGTCGGTCAGACTTTGTCCGGTGTTGCTACTGGGTGAGCAGCGCAGCGGAGGAGTAACGTTTCCATCGATTGACGTCGTCAGGAATGAACTGGGCGAACGCCTCCCTGACGCGGGCCGCGGGGGTGATGTCGCGGGTGAATGAAGGCTCCACTTTTGCCGCGACCTTGTTCAATCCGGGCGCGTAGACGGCGCGTTCAGGCAACGCGCCGCTGAAGTGCGAATTGCCCTTGTTGTCGCCAAGGGCAGCAGCGGAGGTCCAGCGCCTGCCGTCATTAGGAACGTACCGGGCGAACGCATCCCTGACGCGGGCCGCCGGGGTGACATCACGGGTAAATCGAAGCTCCCTCGTTGCCACGACCTCTTCCGGACGAGGCGCGTAGACGGCGCTTTCATTCAACGAGCCGTTGAAGCGCGGATGGCCATCGTGGTCGCCGAAATAGGCATCGGAAGCGAAGATGAACGCGAGCAGCGTCGATCCGACGATGGTAAAATATCTGAAAATCGGCATTGGCGCGCGAGCCTTCCTCTTTTTGAAAAGAGGATGCCGCGTTCGCGATAAAAGCCCGGTTTAAGCCTGCCTGGCTTTTGCCCGAACGGTTGCCGGCCCGTAGCCAAATCGAGGAAAATTTTAATCAACGCTCGCCGCGATCGCGGGTGGCATCAGCTATCAGGTCCGGTCACCGATTCCGTCGACCATTCGATCGGGTCAAAGACCATTCCACGCCTGAGCATTTCCGCTTCGAGATCGGCGGCATGCTTCTTCCACTCGGCGGTCTCCCGCACGCAAAACCGTGCCTCTTCGCCGAGGCTGTTGAGCTCGTCGTCAGCAGCCAAAGCCCCTCGCGCGCCATAATACATCATGGCGAGGCTGTCGTTGGTGAACGCGCAATAGTCCATCCGAGATCACGTTGCCTGAGTTAGAATGCGGTCTCATGAGAGGCAGGCCCGCCGATATTTCGGCAGAAGTGATACGGACAACGCGGTGCGGGCAAGGAATTTCGGACGTTAACGTAAACCGGGCCGGCAGACCCGGCGATGCCGCTTGTTGGCACTTTCCGCGCGAAAGGCCGGCGGGAGGCCTCACACCCGAAATGCCGAACCATTCTGGTTCTTGGTCGGTGTTCGCAAATATCACGAGAGAAAAAAGCCCCATTTAGGGGGCCTTTATTGGTCGGAGCGAGAGGATTTAAACCTCCGACCCCTAGTCTCCCAGGCGAGGGTCGGCCGTTGAAAATGCTCGCATTTTTTGGAAACTCGGTGATTTCATCCCCATTGATTCACAACGACTTTTCAGTTCGATTGTAAACCAAAACGCGGTCACTTTGCCCTTGCGCCGCTCGCTTCCGGTCTTCCCCCCATTTGCGGACATTCCCAGCGTCAGTCGGCATCTCTCAAAGGTGCCAGAAGCGGTCATCAGTTAGCAGACAAGCTCCTGGCCGCCTCCATGTTGGCCCACTCAGGACGAGAGCCACAGTCTGGCATTAAATCAGGCGGCCCTTTGGGGCCGCCTGATTTAGCCTCAGCGCGGATGACCTATTGGCAGAGATGCCGGAGACCGTCAGCACCCTTGAAATAGGTGCCGGGCCTGCAGACGATGCCGTTGCGGGCAGCATACGTATTCCAGCTGCCGTGCCAGCCCATGTCGCCGGACATGGCGTAGGAATTGCCCCAGCCGCCGACGGTAGCGCCCGCCGCCGCCGGCTGGCGATACGCCGTTTGCCGAGTTGATTGCCGATATCGATAGGTGGGGGTACTCCCGGTTCCAAGACCCGTGCAGCTGGCGAATTCAGCTTCGCATGCGTCCGGATTGGAGAGGGCCGCCTGCGCCAGTGCAGCAGAGCTGGACAGGGCGGATGCCGCAATCACGACCGCGCCAATAACTTTTAGATTCGTCATGACTTGCTCCTTGCGGTTGGACCGTGGCGCAAAATGCCACGTCTGGCAGTAGCCTATCGACGTTTGCGAGCCTGACTATGCAACTTCGGAAAAAATCGCACCGCCAAGATTGGGACTGCTTTGGGTCAAAAGGCGGTAGTGTCTCAGTTTGAAATCCGGAGCGGTTGACGAGCATGGCGCGCCGCAGACGGCGAACGCTTAGGGAGCGGCCAATGGCATGGTGGCATCGATTGTTCTCGCCAAAGGCCGGAGCGCCTTCAGAGAGTTCCGAGTATAAGGTGGCGTTCTGTCTCTACAGCGCGGACGGAAAGCGAGGCACAGAAGTGCGCGTGCGCCGCATTGGTCGAGCCTACTTCGTTGAGCGGGAGTGGGTTGAGGGGACCACCTTCAAGGACCGGGGACGCGGCGAGGAAATAGGCCCTTACGAAACCCCCGAGGCAGCTGAGGCGGCGGCTGTAGCCCGCCCATGGTTCTCAGGCGGCGAAAATTCAAACTGAGACATTACCCAAATGGCGAAATACTCGCTGCGAGTAGATGTTTTCCGCTTTGGCCCCAACAACGGACATCGCTCAATAGGGTCGGCATGTCCGTTCGGTGCCATGAGCAGACATGATCATGCCGTGATCGCTTCCGACGCTCGCGGCCACGGAGCCTACTCATGTTCGGACGCGCGAGGAGCCACTTTTGGTAGCGTTAGTTTTACCCTCGTTCCTTTCCCCGGCTCCGCCTTGAGATCGAGGCGGCCGCCGAGCCGGTTTGTAACCACGCTGTACACGATATGCAGGCCAAGGCCGGTGCATCCCTGGTGGCGGCGGGTGGTAAAGAAGGGGTCGAAGGCCCGTCGCCTGACATCCGGCGTCATACCGCAGCCGTCGTCGGTGAAGATGATTTCGACATCATTGGCGCTGGACGCACTCACCTTGATGGCGATCTTCCCCAGCTGGCCGTCCGGAAACGCGTGCGCGATCGAATTGAGGAACAGGTTGGTGAGTACCTGCCCATAGGAGCCGGGATAGCTGCTCATCGAGAGACCCCGCTGGCAATCGACGTCAAGCGTCACACCGTGCTTCGGTAGCGCCGGGCGCAACCCGCTGGCGACCTGATCGGTGAGATCGCCGAGGTCGAACGAGCGCAGGTCCGAATTGTTGCGGTCCGACGCCACTTGCTTGAACGACTGGATCAGCTCGGCTGCGCGATTCAGGCTCTGCTGAAGCTGGGCAGAGCCGTCGCGTATTGCTTCGACGAATTCCTTCAGGCTGGAGCGCTTGAGTGTTCCTTGCGCCATCTCCGACGCCAACAACTCGCTCTTATGCTCAAGCGAGGATGCGACCGTCAGGCTAGTGCCTAGCGGATTGTTGATCTCATGCGCGACGCCAGCGACCAGCCGGCCGAGGGCCGCGAGTTTTTCCGCTTCGATGAGATAATTCTGGGTCTCGCGCAGGTTTTGCAACGCGGCTTCCGCCGCATCCTTTGCCCGGCGCACTTCTCGCTCGCTGCGCTTGCGCTCGCTGATGTCGATATGGGTACCGATCCAGCCATAGACCACGCCTCCCGGATCGCGCAGCGGAACGACGCGAGTCAGAAACGGGCGATACTCCCCATCCTTGCCGAGCAGCGAAAGCTCGGACTCCAGTGCCGTGCCGGCGGCCATCGCCTCAATCCAGCGGTTACCAAGCACCGCGTGCCAGCCATGCGGATTAATCTCGCCCGTCGGCCGGCCCGTGTATTCGTACCAGTGACTGTTGAGCCAATAGATCGCGCCTTGCGCGTCGGCCATCCACACCAGTTGTGGAATGGAATCCGCCAGTGTGTGGAATTGGCGTTCACTGGCCCTGAGAGCGGCTTCCGCGCGCTTACGCTCCGTGATCTCCTCGGCTGCGACGTTGACTCCGACAATCTCGCCATCCGCATTGTGGTGGGGATGCCAATAGGTAACCCAAAAACGCTCCTCGGCCTGGTCGGCGCGCTGGCCGGCGACCTCAATCCCGGTGACGGGATCGCCGGTCCGCATGATTGACTGGACGATACCTTCGACTGCGTCCGCCAGTGCGGGAACGCAATCCCTGACGTGGCGGCCGAGATGGTCTTCAACGGAAATGCCGCAGATATCGGTCAGACGCTGGTTAATCTGGAGATAGCGGCAATCCGGCGACAGGAATGCCAGGCCGATCGGCGCGGTGTCATAGATCAATTGCAGCGTCGGCTGCCGCGCGTCAAACACCGCATCTGAAAAGGTCGGCGGCACACCGGTCGCGATCGAAGGTTGGAATGACCTCATCGGCTGCTCTCAGCTTCCATCGCCAATACTCCCACGTCGCGCTCTGCATTCGTACCGAGTCCGGTGATGGCGTTCGCCCTCTTTGCTGGCGACCGAAAGTACGCCATTTACCTTTTGCCCCGTCCGCGGCGTGCGGGCTATGCAACTTCGGCATCGCCGATTGGGACTGCTTGGCTCAATCGCGTCATTTTGGCCGTCGGCAGACCACTTCCGGTCCCCCGGGAACGGACATCGTCAGGCCGGCCCGGCACCTCCGAAAAGTGCCAACAGGCGACATTCGAAAACGCTAGGCACAACAGAGGCGACGTTGCCACAGTTCAACGGCGTAGCCATCAACGGCGGCTTTTTGCCAGCCGCCGCGCCTCTTTCTCATCGGCAGAGCCGCTTCCTATTGCATTGTAATCGTAACACCGCCCACGGCGGCCGAAACTTCAGCGCCGACCCGGACACCACTGAGCTGTAGGATGACGCCGTTGGCGTTCTGCAACTGTACGCCCCCTGCTCCGGCGGCAATCGCACCGCCAGCGCCCCCTGTGACGTAGCTGCCTGCAAGATCGCCGGGTCTCCGCAAGTTCAGTGCCTTGCCCACGAACTTACTGGTGGAGGCGCCGATCGAAAAGCCAAAGCTCGCGCCCGAAACCGCAAAGGGATATTTCTTGCCATGAAAGGTTAGTACACCTTGGCCGCCGCCTACATCGACGATAAAACCGCCTTTGGTAAATACGACACTCACCGTGCCAGTATCAGCCAAGCATGCGGTTGTTAAACCCAGCAGCGGCAACAGAGCTACAAAGGCGATTTGAGCCATCCGACGAATTTTCATAGTGCCCTCCCAACGTCTGGTTCTTTCACCTCTCCATGGGAAGCGAAAGGCCCCATCCATGTCAATGGAAGACTCACGATTAGATGCAGACGTGGAGACAGGAATTGCGTCCCGGCCGGGTTTTCCATGGCCGAGACGCGGAATGATCGAGCATCGGTATAACCTCAGCGGACCAATGCGACTTCGCTCGGCCGCCAAGCCTTGGTGAAGAATGATTCCCGAGGGCTGTAGAGGCGAAGGAGCATGAACCAGCCTTTGGCGGGCATGTTCTGTATCCGGTTGCCATCCTTTGCGTCGGCTGGCTTGGTTGGGCCGAATAGATTGTCGTCGGGCCGTCCGCGTCGGCAACGGGTGAAGGGTACGACTGGCTGCCGGCACGCGGGTAACGGTACTGCGAATATAGCAAAAGTCCCGGGCAATGTCGGGGCTTTGAACATTTCGATGTTCTGTTGCCGATAGGCGGGAGCGCGAGAAATGGTTTGTTATTCCTCGTTCGGGGTTACTCGCGTATTCAATGCCCGCGAAAACGCTTCACTCCTTGAATAGGTCGGCGCTGATTAGGCGGCGCGCGAGACTACCGTCGTGCGACCTGATGTCCGAAACGGGTCCAGGCTGTGTGAAAAACTCCGACGTCGAACTTGCGCGTGGACATTTTGTCTCGATTACGTTGAATAGGAAAAGAACAGCGCTGGCAGTCGCAGACGACAAATCGCTGGCCAAGGATGAGCGAAAGCGATTACAGGTCGAACACGCGCCGCATAATGTTTTCTGCTTTGCCACCAATAACAGACATCGCTCAATAGCGTCGGCAGGTCCGTTCGGTGCCAACATCGGACTCATGCACCGCAGCAATCGGCCGAGCTATTCGATCACCTTGCCGGCCCAGCGGCGATCAAATCGCTGCATATTACAATTGTAATGCAAAGGTTCATTTCGGAAATAAGCTCGTAGCATGATGATCGTCATATTGTGCTTACGATTAGAACGACAGGTGCGACATGACGAGCGGTTCCCAAGTTCATCGCGGCTCTGACAGCCATATCTGGCTCAAGCAATACCCTGCCGGCGTGCCTGCCGACATCGACGCGACGCCATACGCGTCCCTGGTCGAACTGCTGGAAGAGAGTTTCGCGGCGTTTCGTGGTCGCAGAGCGTTCATCTGTATGGAGAGATCGATCTCCTATGACGACCTCGACCAGATGTCGCTGGCTTGATCCTCGGGATGAACAGAGAGAGAGAGAGAGAGCCATGACCACGACCTTCAATGCGGCTGCTACCAAAACCGTCGGCGTCAATGCGACGAACTTCGAGTTCACCTTCACACGGCTCGAACGAATCGCGTTCGGCCCCGGCAAGATCACGACGCTCGGAGCCGAGCTCGAGCGGATGGGCGCGACGCGCGCGCTGGTCAAAAGGCGAAATACTCGCTGCGAAGCGCGGTAGGGACGATCATTGCTGACCGCCCCCCGCCCAAATCCGTGCAGGCGGGATTCCCGCACACGGCTCCTACCTTGGGTGCATGACGGCAAAACGCCTATCGGGATATGGGTGAAGGATGCGCGGTTGGGGGAGCCAGTCGGCGGCTAGCCCATGCATTCGCTGCCACGAGAAGCGGTCCTTCTGGCTACGCCGCCGCAGCGTGCGCAACCAGATGCGCTTCACATAATAGTAGAATGCTCTCAGTGCAGGGCCGTTGGTCGGCACGGCATGATAAGCGAAGAAGCCTCTGACCACCTGCTTGAGCCAAGCCCCTTGCTCGGGGATAGGCTCGTGCATGCGCCGTCGCAATTCCTCCTTGATCCTCCTGAGCGTTGCCTGCATGCGATCGCGCCGTGTTGTTCTTTTGACAAGGAACTGTCCACGGCTGTTGCGTTCACAGATGAAGGTAAAGCCAAGAAAGTTGAAGGTCTCCGGTTTTCCGAGCCCGCGATGAGCGCGTCGTTCCGCCGCAAAGCGGCCGAACTCGATCAGGCGAGTCTTGTCCGGATTGAGCGACAGCGAGAACTCCTCGAACCGCTTGCGCATATCGTCCCAGAAGCGCCGGGCGTCCCCCTCGTGCTCGAAGCCGACGACAATGTCATCAGCATACCGCATGAGGATCATGTCGCCCGTGGCCTCGTGCCGTCGCCAGCGCTCGGCCCAGAGGTCGAACACGTAATGCAGGTAGACGTTGGCGAGCAGCGGTGAGATTACCGATCCCTGCCCCGTTCCCTTTTCACTGACCGTGACAACCCCGTTCTCTAGGACACCCGCCTTCAACCACTTCTGGATCAGGCGGATAATGCGCAGATCGCCGATGCGGTGCTCCACGAATCGCACCAGCCAGTCTTTGCTGACTGAGTCGAAAAAGGAGGCCACATCTGCGTCAAAAATGAAGTTCACTCGCCTGCTCGTGATCCCGACAACCAGCGCATCCAGCGCATTGTGCTGACCTCGCTTGGGTCGGAACCCGTAGCTGAACCCGAGGAAGTCTTCCTCGTAGATGGCGTTCAACACAGCTGCGGTCGCTCTCTGGACGATCTTGTCCTCGAGTGCCGCAACCGCCAACGGACGCTGTTTCCCATCAGCCTTCGGTATGTATGTCCGGCGTGATGGCAGTGCCCGGTATGCTCCCCGATGAACCCGCTCATGCAGATCAGTGAGGTTTCGGTCAAGGTCTGCTTCGTAGGTCGGCCACGTCAGTCCATCCACCCCAGAGGCGGCATCGCGTTTGAGCGCGAAGAACGCTATCCGCAGGCAGTCGATACTGATGTGGTGGAGGAGTGCAGTGAGCTTCCCCTTCTTCCGTTGCCTTGCGGCTTGCCGTACGCGCTCCAGCGCCTGTGCCACGCGCTCCCGTCCCTGTGTCCGGTGCGTGCTTTGCCGGCGCGCGTTCCCCTTGGCCCCCGCCCTTGGCTCCACCGGCTCCGCTGCGGTCGGGACCGCTTTGTTCGTCGGCTTCACAGCTACTATGGCAGAGTCTGACTTCTCACGACCGTGCATCATCGGCTACGGCTCCTCACCTTCCCGATGCGGACCGGCGGCTGTTGCCGAACGGTCGATCGCGAGATCTCCCGGTTCCCGCGCAAGGAGCGTCTGCACATGCCAGGGTCTCTGACCACGCCGGGTCGTCCTGGCGCTCGCGATGACGCGCCCAGACGTATTGCCTTCCACGATCTGCACGGTGTCGGCACCCAGAATAGGAATCTTTCGCGGCTCGATGGCTGGCCTATGCGCTCCCCTGTCAACGCTTCGCCGAAACCCTCGCGGGCAACTGCGCATGACTCGGGGCCGATGTGGATCGCTACTCCCTCATCGTAAGAGACTTGCACTCTCTACTCCTTGCCGGTCTCCCGGCGCTTCGTAGATGTTTTCCGCTTTGGCCCCAACAACGGAGCGAGCGAAAAATGTAAACCGCCTGTAAACGGGCGGTTGGCTGTAAACCCGCCGCGCCGAAGTGCCTTTGACAGCATTGGAAAATTTGGTCGGAGCGAGAGGATTTGAACCTCCGACCCCTAGTCTCCCAGTCTGGGAACTGCGCTATTTGGCAAGTCCTACTGACACGTCATGAGACCGATTTCCCTTATTTTTCAATGGTTCCAACGTCTCATTTTGTCCACTATGGATCAGGGTATCTGCCCATTTCCTTCCCCATCGGGGAAGGAATATAGGATTTCTGATCCATCGCCTTCTCTTCGGTGAAGGCGGTCTCCTCCGTACCCCCAAGTGTGCTTGCCATGAAGAAGTTGACCGACGCTGCCATCAAAGCGGCTCGCTGCCCCGAAGGCAAGAACCGCCTCGAGCTGTCCGACGCCTCCTGCCCCGGCCTAATCCTGCGCGTGACAAAGACCGGGTCGAAGACGTTCCTGTTCAAATACTGGTCACCCCTGCTCTCGAAGACGGTAGGGCTCACGCTAGGCGCCTATCCGGATGTCGGCTTGGCCGCTGGCCGAGCCAAGGTGGCTGACCATCGCAAGACGATCTCGCTCGACGAGGATCCTAGGCGCATTCAGCGCGCGCAGCGCAGGCAGGCCGCACGCGAGGAGGAACTATCGTTCGACTACTTCGCCGACCTCTACATCGCCGAGTATGTGAAGGGACCCGGCTTCCCGGAGCGGCCGAACAAAAAGTCGTGGCAGAACGACGTTGGTTACCTGAAGCGCCCACGGGCGGAATGGGGCAAGCTTCCGGCTGCGGCGGTCACGGACGACGACGTGGCCGAGCTGCTCGATGTGATCTCTGAGACGGCGCCGGTGTCGGCGAACCGAACCCAGAGCGTCCTTCACACGATGTTCAAGTGGGGGAAGCAGCCAGGTCGCAAATACGTGCCATCGAATCCACTTGCCGAGATGTCGCGCCGCGGCGGCCGTGAGCGCAAGCGCGATCGTGTGCTGAGCGATGAGGAGATCCGGACGCTATGGTGGGGTCTCGATCGAGACGGTGTGCCGGGCGATCGCCATGTCTGCCTTGCGATCCGGATGATCCTGACGACCATGGTTCGCCCCTATCAAGCCGCCGGCGCCGAGATCAACGAGCTATTCGACCTGGGTACCTCCAACGCGCTCTACGACATGCCACCAGGCCGGGTGAAGAAGGACCGGGCCGTCATCGTCCCGCTGTCGGATATGGCCTGCGCTATCATCGACGAGGCGATCGAGGACAAGAAGCAAAAGGTCCTCTTCCCGTCGAAGTTCGACAACACGCTCAGCACCTCGATCGCGCGCGCGAGCATCTCACAAGCGCTCAACGGCAAGAAGAACGGGACGAAGAAGAACGGTAAGACGGAGGACCGGATCGGGATCCGAGAATTCCTCGGCATGAAGCACTTCACAGCGCACGACCTCCGCCGTACCGCCGCGACGATCGCCCGGCGCGCCAGCGCGCCCAGGCCGGACGTGAAAGCCTTGCTCGACCACGTGAACGGCGACGTCACGGACGTCTACGACAAATACGACATGCTGCCGGAGAAGCGCGCGGTGGTGAACATTCTCGCGGCCGAGCTGCGCCGGATCATCGGAATCAAACCCGCTACTCCTGGAGCTCCCAGTTGATCTGGAGGGGCGAGCATCTCGTCGAGCTCAGCTGCCTTTGGCCCAGGCGTTCGATGCAGGCAATGCGAGTAGCGAGGGGCGAAATTCGAAATTTGCCCCCATCTTCTTGCAGCTCTCCGTGGAACAGCCTCGCATCGGGCCGCGAGTGCGTATAAGGGCAGAGCTCATCGTAGATGGAATCCGCCCGGCCGCTCGGCTTGAGAACCGAAACCGGAACTGCGCCCGATGTTGCGCCACGGAGCTTGCGCACGCAGCTCTGGAACGGGAAGCTGCCGAGATTATGCTTCTTCCAGCGGACACAGTCCTTGTCCTGCGGCGCGAGGTTTCCGAGCGCGCCGATGGCGATCAGCTCAATCGCGCTTCGCAGATTGGCAACCGCCGACCGGTAGTAGCCGTGCAGAAAGCCGAACGTGCTTGCCTGAAGGCAGTCGCCGGCATCCAGCATGCCGCCGAAGAGCTCATCGTGATCGTCACCGATGGCCTCAACCCAGTCGCCCCAAAGCTCATAGAGCGTGACGAGTTGCTTGCCGTGATGATTGGAGGTGGTAAGGGCCACGTCGTCCGGCAGATGCATGATACCCGACCAAATCCTTTCCTTGATAAGGTCGGTCGGTCCCGGCCGTTTGCCGCTGACAAGCGCAAAGGCCTCGTCGGGCAGGAGGCCGCGATGAGAGCGAAAATCCTTTGGCGGCGGCTTGTTGGACTTGTTCAGCCTGGCAGATGAGAGTCGGGCTCGTCCGGACCAAAGCCGAGCGGTTGATCGAATGACATGGGGCCGGGCACTTGCTCGATCGCCGCGTCGGGGTCCTCCCCCCGTTTGCGTGCGGCCGCGGCGATGCCCCGCCGCGTATGCTCCGCGAACTCGGAATTGAGGAAGCTCCGGACTCGTGCCGACTTCGTGGCCAGTTCGCTCAGGTCCACCTCGATGCCGAATGCCTCCAACGAGAACAGGCCAACTCGAGCGTCGAGCTCGCGTCCGCGGACATCCGGAATAGTTAGCTTGCTGCTCCCGTGGTGATAGGCGCCGGCGCCGAAGATCGTTATGTGCCCGCCCGTGACACGGCCCTCTTCCACCTTGTCAATCCAGAAGAACTTGAAGGCGCCATAAAGAGGCAAGGTCGCCTGCTCCCGATTTGCCAGATTCCTGAGATTTCCCGCCAGATGGTCCATCTTGTTGCGGGCCAGCCTTGCGTTCTCCGCGCTCGCCCGATAGTCCCTGAGAACAGGATGATCGACGACCTCCTGCTGGGCGGCGCCCCTCAGAAACGTGCCGAGATTGTGAGCCTGGTCGACCGCCGCCCACACGTCGAGGAATAGCGCCCGCCGCTCCAGCACGGAGATGTCGAGATGCCGGGGCGCTCGCTTGACGAACGACGTTACATTTTGCTCCAGCCGCGAGACGGCGAGTTCGAGCATGTCGGCCGCGTAGCCGACCGCTTCCAGCAGCATGCGCTGTTCTCGTATGAGACCGATGGGAAGCGCGTGAAGAAACTCGGGCTTTTGCTCCACAGTCATTTGGCCACTCTCCGGAATGATAAGAGGCGCACAAGTTACCGCGAATCTAGACCAGGACCTATTTGGTGATCTGCCGCTCGATTGTCTTCCAAGCCGGAAAGTTCTCGAGCGGAAAGGACTTTAGCTCGGGGATCTTGGGCAGGAAGTCGAGCTTGTGCAGATGGCGCAAGCTCATGAATGCCGGCACGAAGGCCGCGTTAAACACGCCCTCATTGGTTTCCTTCCAATCATTCAGGAATTTCTCGATGCATTCCCGCTGGTCGGTTTCCGTTCGTCGCCATATCACCTCCTGCGCCTCCTTGGTCCCCTCGAACCAGATGAGGACCGACTCCGCCGACGGATGCGTAATGGAGCAAAGTTCGCCGTAGAGCGCGTGAACATCCGCAACGCCAAGCTGTTGCAAGCCATCAAGATATTCGCGGATTTGCTTTGCCGCATGCACGGGGTCCGCAACTTCCTTGCGCTGCAGTTTGCGGCCATGCGTAAAATGAATCAGCCGGTCTTCGAGCTCCTTGGAAATGTACACTGTATCGGTCGGCCTTTCCTTGAGACGCGCGCGGATGGACGCCAGGCTTGTCGCAAGCGTCTTCGGCACGGGCGACAGAGAGTAGCAGGCGTCGGCTGCCGACTCGAGGAATCCCCGGCAAGCCGCGTAGGTGCCGAAGAGACAATTTCCGTCGATCGTCATGAAGAGCGCGTTCAGCCATTCGGTGTGCCGCAACACCGACGCGCAACAAGAGAGATGAACCCGCATGATCATCTCCCGCCAGTAGATCGCTTGAGCACGTTCGGGCCGTTCGCGGACCAGCGCATTGTACGCATCCATATCCATGAAGGAGTACGGTTGATTTCTGGTGGCGGCTTCAATGGAAGGCAGCAGCTGCCATGTGGAAACTGCAAAAGGTCCAAAGTAGGCCGACAGGATTGACTCGGGCGTTCGCGGGGCTGTCATGAGAAGGGGCGCTTGGTTTGCTGTCCTTTCGACATGGTAGCACAAACTCGCCATTGCACCCCTCGTTGCGCTACCAGGTCGCCATCCCTGCGACGTGGACCGAGGATTCGGCCGGCTTCGCACTCTGCCGTTCGCGCGCATTTCGGCTCGATGCGCTATATGCATCGCGCGATGCAAGAATCGGCGCGGAATCGGCGGCGTTAGAGTGAGAAAACGCCCTGTGGCGAGGCCACCGGAGTCAGCGCTCCGATTGATCGGCTTACATTTCTGAGGGGGCGCATCACTTTCAAGGACCCCTGCCCTCCGAAGGCGAAGGCCACACGTTCGAATCGTGTCGGGTGCGCCAATTTCTCTTTATACTGCAGGACGATGCGGGCGCTCACACGGAAGCCGCAGCTCAGCGCTCATTCGCGAGAGTAAGCAATCCGAATGCAAAGTGTCGCCGAGCGCTGATAGCGCGGTAGCGATGGACGTGGGTGCCGGCTCGCCTGGCTGAGCAGCAATCGATCTAGTAGACTTACATCCGCCGCGGAATGGCGCCTCTTGACCCCATTGCTGACGCTCGAGATCCCGGTCATCCGCGCCATTGCTTGTCGAGCTTCCGAAAAATCGGAGACAGAGGTGGGTTGTGAATCCGATCGAACGGGCTTCTGCTCGACCCATACCCCGAAGCCACAAGTGCGCCGTTTGCCTAGTTGTGACGTTCACAACCGAAGCGGTAGCCCGGTAACTCGTCGAACGCGCGCGTCAAATCAACCATCTGCGTTGTCAGGTCACCTGACCCGAAGTTGCTCCTGATAGCGATCTTCGATGCTGATGACCAAAGGGAGGCCGGCGATCCGGACGCTGCACGTATCCGCGAATCGAGGAGCACGGCTGGATGCAGGACCCGCGCCGCTGCGCATGCTGCGACAACGGCCGGTGGGTTTGCGAGAACCACTCCCTTGGCTTGGCGATCGCGCATGCGACTGGGGCGGTGCCGGTGGGCCCTACCCCGTCTGTAATCGCTCGGACGGGTGGGAGACGCTGCCGGAGATGCCGTCAATCATGCAGCCGACAATCGATCTGCTGCCGCCGTTACCGGAAGCCCGGCCCAGGCGAGTGGGATCGTAGCGCGGTCTGATGGACGTCTACGATCGTCACCGCGACGAACGTGATTGCCACGCAACCGGCGATGACGGCGAAGAACGCGGTCGCACCATAGTTCAGGGCGTACGTTCCGACATAGGCGCTGACGATTGCTCCCGCCCGGCCGAAGCCGGCAGCCGCACCGACTCCCGTCGACCGGATGTTCGTCGGGTAGACGTTGGCGGCCAACGCATACAGGGAGCCCTGCGCGCCGAGCAGACAGAATCCTTCGACGCAGAGAAGCGCCATCAGCAGCGGCTGGGTTTCAGTCGATAACGGCATCGACGCCAGGACCGCGGCACCGACGGTCGCCGCGCCGGCGATGGTCAGAATCGCGATTCGCGAGCCGTACCGGCCGATCGCCCAACCGGTGACGATGCAGCCACCGACGCCGCCAAAGTTGAAGAGCGCCAGCCCCAAGCTCGCCGACTGGACGTCGAAGCCCTTGCTGGTCAGGAGGGTCGGAGCCCACGCATAGAGTACATAGACCGGCAGCAGGCAGAAGAAGAAGGCGATCCACAGGGCCGTCGTGGTGCGACGGAGACCGGCGATGAACAGCGCGGTGACCGAGGCACGCTGCACTCCTGCGTCCCGGCGGTCGACGAAGACGCCGAATGCTGCCGCGGTCTCGTCGAGGATCCGCACGGACTTCGCCACTTTCGCCGTGTCCGCCCCCCGCGCCAGAAGATACTGCGGCGATTCCGGCAGCGCGATAGCAAGGATCAACGCGACGATCATCGGCAAAACGCCGCTGACCACGAAGAGCATCCGCCAGCCATAGTCGGGCTGCAGTCGGGCTGCAGTCGGGCCGCGAGGACGCCGCCGATCATGCCGCCGATCGGGATGCAGACGATGCCCAGCATCACGGAGAGACTGCGGTTCCGCTTGGGCGTGAATTCGGCGATCAATGCGGTCGCCGCCGGTAGCGCCCCGCCGAGCCCCAAACCGGCCAGAAACCGGTACAGGCTGACTTCGCCCACCCCGTAAGCGATGGCGATGGCCAAAGTCGCCACACCGAACAGGAAGACCGAAGCGATCAGAGCGACCTTTCGTCCGAGCCAGTCGCCCACGATGCCTCCGATCGGGGTGCCGATCGTCATGCCCACGAAGCCGAGGGCCAGGGCCGGAGCGAAGTCGCCGCGTGTGACGCTCCATTCCTTGATCATCGACGGGATGGCGAAGCCGAGAATCTGATTGTCCAGGCCGTCGAGGGCGATGGCCAGGGCACACAGCAGCAGCACCTGCTTGCGCGGCCTGCTCCAGACTCCCTCTTCGGCCAGCGATCCGATGTCGATGACCGGTCTTTGCGTCGTGTCCAATACTTGCGTTGTCATGTTCTTCCTCCCCTTCTGTGCAGATCCTTCGGCTTCTTTTTTCCTTGGAAGCGCGTGGCGCGGACGCCGGAAGCGTTCGCTCGTTGCGGCGTCACCGACCCGCAGCGATCGAGAGATCGCGTCACCTCCGCTCAGACGGCGGTCGCCACATCTGCTTCCGCCGCTTTCGATCGAGCGGCCTCCATTCGGGCGGCGGCGCTCAACGTGTTGGCCAGCAGACAGGCGATGGTCATCGGACCGACTCCGCCGGGAACAGGCGTGATCGCACCCGCGACATGGATCGCCTCGTCGAAGGCCACGTCGCCGACGAGCTTCTCGGCGCCGGACGGAGATTTGATGCGGGTGATGCCTACGTCTATGACCGTCGCACCCGGTTTGACAAAATGGCCACGGATCAGGCCGGGGACGCCGGTCGCGACGACGAGGATGTCCGCTTCCCTGCATCGCCGCTCGAGATCGGTCGTGCGGATGTGCGCGATGGAAACCGTACAAAGTTCCTGTAGCAACAGCCGTGCCATCGGACGGCCGACGACGTTCGACGCGCCCACGACCAGCGCGCCGAGCCCCGCAATGTCGTCGTGCACCGACTTGATCAGGTGCATTACGCCGAGAGGGGTGCACGGGATCAGGGCGCCCTCCATGCCGGCCGCGGTCCGTCCCACGTTCAACGGATTGAACCCGTCGACGTCCTTGTCCGGGCGGATGGCGCATACGACGCGTGCCGTGTCGATGTGGGGCGGCAACGGAAATTGAACCAGGATTCCATTCACCGCCGCATCCCGGTTCAGCTCCTCGATCAGATCAAGAAGAAGTCGTTCTGTCGTGTTCGCGTCGAGCACGAACCGACGGGACCGCATGCCCACGGCTTCGCTCTGCCGCACCTTGTTTGCGACATAGACGTGGCTGGCGGGATCGTCGCCGATCGGCACGACGGCCAATTCCGGGACCGCCGCTCCGCCTGCGACGAGGGCGGCGACTCCCTCCGCCACTTCCTTCCGAACCTCGGCAGCTAGCGTTTTTCCGTCGATGATACGCGCGGTCATGGCTACGGTTCAGACCTTGGACAGGTCGGCGCGCCGATTGTCTTTCTTGTAGGGTGCCGGAGCCACTCTCGCGCGGATGTGCTTGTGTCGACGCCCGGGCTCGCCCCAAACCACGACGACCTCGGTGCCGATCTCGGAGTGATCGACGTCGATGGTGCACAGCGACAGCATCTCGCGGAAGAAGTAGCTGTATCCTCGCGAAGTGGTCACGCCAACATCTTTACCGCCGCTCAGCACCCGATCGGCATACATGAAGCCGCGCTGGTCGCGGGGCATTTCCATGTACTGGTAGGGCTCCTGCTCCTTCCGGAAGAGGGAGGCGTGGACGTCCGCTACGTCGTCTCCGTTCCAGACCAGCGTGCGGATCGCGCGCCGCGGATTGGCGACCTCTTGCTCGAGCGCGGCACGCCCGATGAATTCATGGTCGAACTTGATGTTCTTGCCCCAGCCGAGTTCGACCGGGCTTCGGTACCAGTCGCGGATGTCGTCCGACTGGAAGCTGCCGGCGATGTTGAACGTCGACGCGAAGCCCGGCATCGCTGCGCGGAATTCATCCTGATATTCCTTCATATCCTCGTCGAAGATCGCGGGCATGTAGTCGGTTACGATCGTCGGGAAGCAAGCTTCGAGGTGGTTGATGAAGATCGCGCGGCCGCCGATGCGGCGGAGGCCGAACTCCTGACCGGCGGTGACGATGGCGTCGTAGACGGCCGCCGCCTGCTCCGTGGGTCCCTGCAGTTCGAAGCCGATCTCGCCCGACATTCCCTGCCGCAGCGCGAGCATCTTGCAGCCGGCGATCTCGATCTCGCCCGAATGCATGAACTTAACGTCCCGCAGCGATTGCTTCGAGACCTTCTCGATGAGCGCCAGAGATGTCGGACCCTGGACCTGGAAATTGAACCAGTCGTCGGCCGCGGAGGTGACATTGTAGTCGCCGTGGCGACGGATGTAGTCGACCCAGAACGTGCCGCGTCCGAACAGCATGAATTCGTCGTCGGACAAGCGCGTGAGGATGCCCTCCGCTATGACCTTTCCCTGCTTGGTAGTATGGACGACGTGCTTCGACTGCCGGATGTCGAACTTCTGGAAGCTGTTGACGGAGGTGTCCGAGAAGAGCTTCAAGACATCGGGCCCCTTGAAGCGCCGCTCCCAGAGGAACGACCAGTCGCCGATCGCACAGGTTTCCTTCCAGGACATGCTCTCATCAATCCAGTCGGTATATTCGGGAAGGCCCCAACGGGAGGTGAAGTAGCCTTCGGGCGTTCTGCGCATGTCCTTGGATGTCAGCATTGTTCGTTCTCCCTTTTTTTCAGTCGGCAAAGACGATGGTCCGGTCGCCGTTGATGATGACGCGGTCCTCGAGGAAGAGATGGACCGCGCGCGAAAGGACCCGGCGCTCGATGTCGCGCCCCTTCCTGACCAGATCTTCCGGCGTGTCGCGGTGGCTGACGCGTTCGACGTCCTGTTCGATGATCGGACCTTCGTCGAGATCGCTCGTCGCGAAGTGCGCGGTGGCCCCGATGATCTTTACGCCGCGCGCGTGCGCCTGGTGATAGGGCTTGGCTCCCTTGAATCCCGGCAGGAAGCTGTGATGGATGTTGATGCAGCGGCCTTGCAGATGGCGCGAGAGATCGTCCGAGAGGATCTGCATGTAGCGCGCGAGGACGACGAGATCAGGCCTCGTCTCTTCGACGAGCGCCTTGATCTGCGCTTCCTGCTCCATCTTCGTTTCCTTCGTGACCGGAAGGTGATGGAACGGAATGTCGCCTACCAGGCTGACGGCGAGCGCTGAGCGCGGATGGTTCGAGACGATCCCGACGATGTCCATGTGGAGCTCGCCGAGCTGATGGCGGTATAGAAGATCGCCAAGACAGTGATCGAATTTGGAGACGAACAGCAGGACCCGCTTGCGTTCGGCCTGAGACCGGAGTTTCCAGTCCATTCCGAAGTTCCGGGCGATCGTCTCGAGCCCGGTCCGCGTCTCCTCGGCGCCCTCTTCCGAGAGAGTGACGCCGACCCTCATGAAGAAGCGTTCGCTCATGATCTCGTCGACCTGCGCGGCCTCGACGATGTTGCCGCCGTTTTCGAACAGGCAGCGCGAGACGTCGGCCACGATTCCGGGCACATCGCGGCACGATAGAGTGAGGATGTATTGCGATTTCGATGCAGTTTCAGCGTGCATAGACGGAAGGTTCCTCGCAGCCATGGACGATCGGATCCGGCGACTCCGACCCGGGGAGCGGATGTTTGCAGAAAGAGAGGTGGACCGAGGAAGGATGCGTGAGGCTTGCGCGCCCGGCGGGCTACACCTCTGAATTCACTCCCAAAGTCGGCCTCTGCGGGGCCTTGCAAAGGCACCATTACGCAGAAAGCTGTCATTGAAAATCCGGTAATATCCAATACAAGCTATCAGTATGATGGATATCAGAAGGCTCGACCTGAACCTGCTTCTTCTGCTCGACGGGCTCTTTCGTGCGCAGAACCTATCGGCCGTGGCCCGCCAACTCGGCATGAGCCAACCGATGGCCAGCGCCGGGCTCCGCAAGCTTCGGGAATTCTTCGGCGACCCGTTGTTTCTATCGACGGGCCGCGGCATGCGGCCGACGCCGTTCGCGGAATCGATCGCCGAAGCGGTGCGGTCGGTGCTGTCGACCGTCGACCAGCAGATACTCCGCAAGCCGCGCTTCGTGCCGGAAGAGAGTGACCGCGTATTCACGGTCACTACCTCGGATATCGGCGTTCTGATCTTCATCCCGCCGATCCTCCAACGCATACGCACGATGGCTCCCGGAGCGGGCCTGCGATGCGTGCCGACGTCCCACGAACATCTGGAGGACGCGCTCGAAAGCGGCGAGATCGATCTGGCGATCGGCTACTTTCCGGACCTCGTCGGTCCGAACATCGTGACCGAAGACCTCTTCGATCACCCCTTCACCTGCATCGTCCGAAAGGACCATCCGACGATCGGCGACACCCTGTCCCTCGAGCAGTTTCTCGCGGCGGACCATATCGTCGTAAACCAGCAGGGCCGTAGCCAGGAGATCTTCGAAAGACGGATCCGAGAACTCAAACTGCAGCGCCGCGTCGTCCTGCACTTGCCGCACTTCATGAGCGTGCCGCAATTGATCGCGACGAGCGACATGATCGCCACCGTACCGTTCTCGCTCGGGGCCTGGTACCCGGACGCTGGTCTGAACCTTCTGCCGCCGCCGGTCTCCATACCTCTCATCGAACTAAAGCAGCACTGGCACCGCCGGATGGACAACGAACCCACCGTCCGCTGGCTTCAATCGATCGTGGCCGAGGAGCTGCGCGATCGTGATCCCGCGCTGGCGATGTCGGCCGATTATTCCAAGTCCCGCGCCAAGGCCGCGGGGCCCGCTATCGCCGTGCGGTCCGCGTCCGAAGGGACGTCACGGCGTCGGTGAACCGATCGATCCGTCACCCACTATCGACTAGGCCGTGAATGGAGGCTTCCCCTGGCTGGAGATCAGGTGCGCGCGCTGCAAGACGCCGAGCGACGTCGACCTCGCGGCGATGAAGCACCCGCCGACCACCTTCGTGCACGATCTCGCCAGCCGGCTGCGCTGCCGCAAATGTGCCAAGGCGGGCCGGCGTCCATCCGCGACTCTGCTACAATTGGCCTGGCAGCCGCGCCACCCTCGAACCGAAGCCTGACCGATGTGCAATCTCTATTCGATCACGACAAACCAGGCCGCCATCATCGCGCTGTTTCGCGTCGTGAACCGATACGTTGGCAATCTGGCGCCGATGCCGGGGGTTTTTCCTGATTGAACCACATTGGGCCGGACATGATCGTCGCATCCAACCGGCTTGAGCACGCCCTCGCCTGGGTGGGCATTGTACTGGCCGGGGATCCATCAGCGCGCGCTGAGCTCGTTGCCCGTTCGCGTCACAGCAACCGTAGAGCAAACGAAACGAGATTGTCAGCACAACAAACAGATCCATAGCCGCGACGCCGTCGGCATGATTGCGGATAAAGGTCTTCCAGCCTTGGGACGGCGGGTGTCTTCGCCTGACCATATACTTGGCCACGCTCGTTTGTCCGATATTGATGCCGAGCTTGAGAGCTCTCCATGGACCCGCCGCGCTCCCCACAGTGGGTTTGCAACGCTCATCTCTCGGATCAGCCCGCGTATTTCGAGCGGCACCGTTGGTCGACCGCCACGAGGTCGCGACTTCCAGCGCCAGTACGATCTGAATCCCGCGCGGTGCCAACGGACAATGGTTTCCGGCTTCACAATCGCCAACGCATCGCGAACGTTAGGAAACAATCGATACAGACCAACGAATACCAAACGGTCGATGGCGCTGAAGGAGAGTTTCTTTGGAGCAGTCCGCCGCAGAACGTTTATTTGCTGCCGCAACGTCCAAATCTCTGCCTCAAGCGCCGCTCGCGAGCGGATCAGATCGACGACCATCCAACCAATAAGCCTGCAAAGATCCCTCATGGCACAACAGCATCGCCCGATTCTCTATCAACTGCCAGCCAGACAAGGTTTGGGACAGGGACAACCGGATTCTTCGAGCAATGCGCGCACTTCGTGTCCGCTGAGCCTAACACGGGACCGCAATCGCCGCGCAACGGACTCCAGCGATCTGCGGCGGTTTTCGAGGAGCTTGCGATACGCCCCTGCTGCCTTCCCCGCAGCAATCCAGCGATCAAAAGTCCGCGCGGAAAATGCGCATCAAGCGCCCGCCTTCAGCGGCGTTTGCTTTTCTTCGATGACTGGCAGGGTCGGGGCACGTTCCGCGTTCAATCCAACCCAATGCGCCCACTCTGGAGGCAGGTCGGCCTCGTCATAGATCGCCTGGACCGGGCAGACCGGCACGCAGGCCTGGCACAAAATACAGGCCACCGGATCGATGTACAGCATTCGGCTATCGCCGTGAAAGCATGAGACAGGACAAACCGTCACGCATTCGGTGAACCGGCAGTCCCTGCACTTTTCGGTGACGACAATGGCCATCGCTGCGATCGATCAAGCTGTGCCGTATGTGAGACCCAGGGCGCCGAGCCAGCGGCGATAGGCAACTCCAAATTTGTCGGTGCGGTGGTGAATTTCGGCGCGCAGATCGACCGGAATCCGCTCGGGCCGCTGGGTTTCGACAATATCCTTGTCCTGGGAGAAGACCATATCCTGCCGCCGCTGAATATCTTCCTCGTTGAGATTCTCGCCGAAGTTGATGGCCACGCAAAGGCGAATGATGCAGTTCACTTCATCGACCGGCTGCGCGGTAAGAAACGTGCAGAACCGATCATCCGGACCGCCGAAATGACGCTTGTCGCGATCTGCGATTTCCACCTGCTTGGAGAAATAGGCCACCAGGGGACGAAATACCCGGTAGGTATAAGTTGCGTTCACCGGAACCTGACGATGATCGCCGTATGGTTGAAAGACACGAATACCGCTGGTGCTGATGCCGTTTTCATCCTCGAAGACCTTGTAATCCTCTACTTTGTCCGGCGCATCCTCGACGCCGTTCAGACCGCGGTGAACAAACGGAAAATGCGTTGCATCGATGAAGTTCTCGACAGAACGAAATCCGTTGGCCTTGAAGAAATAAGGTCCGGTGTTGAATTTGCGGAAACTGACGTCATCCCATTCGGGGAAGGTTGGAACCGGATGTTTCGGCTCACCCAGTGATGCCCAGACCATTCCGTAACGTTCTTCGGCGAGATGAGGGAAAGCCCGCGCCTTCAGCGGCGGCGGTTGGTCAGGTGCGGCAGGAACCAGAACGCATTTCGCCGAACCGTCGTAACGCCAGCCGTGATAGGGACAAACCACCGTGTCGTTGGCGATCCATCCCTTGGAAAGCCGCGCGCCGCGATGAATGCAGAGATCCTTCCAGACGTGGAGCTTTCCCGAAGCGTCGCGCCACAAGATCAGATCTTCGCCCAGTAACGTCGCGGCGACGACCTTTCCTGCAGGAACGTCCTTGCTGAAGGCGATAACGTGCCAGTCATCGATTAGGGCAGCGTCCGGGCTGGCGGTCTCTGATATCATCCGCACTGGAACATTCATGTGGGTCGTCCCTTCATGCCTTCTGCCATCAAACGATCACAACGGAACTGATCGGATGGTCTTGCTTCCATCAAGCAATTTGCCTGCCATTTGACCTCGAACCACCGTTGCCTGATTGGGTAGAGCTGCCCTGCTTGGGCTGCCCATCCGTCGCCGTCAAAATCCGACAGCCGCTCCATCGCCGCGGGGGTCTGCACCGCCCTTCATCACACCGGTCGATCGATCAATGAGGATCGCGCCAGCATGTCCCATGATGTCGGAGTAATCCGGCGTCAAATTGATCCGATGGCCAAGCCGCCGAAGTTCGAGGACGACGTCATCGCGTACGCGTCCCTCGAGATTCAGCAGCGTTCCAGGTTGCGACAAATCGAGCATGCGGCCCTGCAGCCAGCGCGGTGCCTCGATTGCCTGTTGGGGTGACATCTTGTAATCGATGATCCGCGCGACGATGGCCGCTTGCGTTTGCGGTTGGCCCTCCCCGCCCATCGTCCCGTATAAAAGGTCCGGCGCCCCGTCCTTGAACAGCATTCCTGCGATAAGCGTATGGAAACATCGCTTGCGCGGTTGAAGCCGATTGGCCGAGGTTTCATCAAGAACGAAATATTTGCCGCGATTTTGCAGGTGCACGCCGGTTCCGGCAGGCATGATCCCCGAACCAAATCCGTCGCAGACGCTTTGTATAAGCGACACTGAATTGCCGTGCTTATCCATGACGCCGATCCAGACCGTATCGCCACCCTTGATGACGGACGCACTCGATGCGGCGCAAACCGATTGCTTGATTTTGTCGGCTTGCGCCCTGCCGTGAGC
The DNA here is from genome assembly GCF_900129505.1 of Bradyrhizobium erythrophlei. Lineage (NCBI taxonomy): Bacteria > Pseudomonadati > Pseudomonadota > Alphaproteobacteria > Hyphomicrobiales > Nitrobacteraceae > Bradyrhizobium > Bradyrhizobium erythrophlei. The sequence continues at coordinate 7,191,536 of NZ_LT670818.1, forward strand.
ACGGGACAGCAGTCGGTTGAGCGGGATATCTACGAACGTTGGATCAGTCAGCCACTCGTCGCGGTCGGCGAACGCAGCCTTCACAGCCTCGGCCATCAGATGATAGAACCCGGCCGAACCGTCCTCGACGCGCGCGAGATCGAAATTGTTGAGGATGTTCAGAATGCCAAGAGCCGCCATGCCTTGCGTGTTCGGCGGCAGATTGTACGCCGTATAGCCACGGTAGGGCACTGAAATCGGATCAACCCAGTCGGCAGTGTGATTGGCGAAATCCTCTTCCGTCAGTACCCCACCGTTGGCCAGCAATTCTGATGTGATCGCCTTCGCGATATCGCCCTTGTAAAAGGCGCTGGCACCCTCTTTGCCGATCAATTCGAGCGTTGCGCCGAGATCGGATTGGCGCATGACATCACCGGCACGCAACGGACTGCCATCGGGCTTGCAGAAGTGCCGTTTCATTTCCGGAAACCGCTGCAAATTTCCAAAGTTCTTATCTGCGGCGTCAAAGTCCACCAGTCCACGCAGATCCTGATGCGACGAAACCGGAACGCCATTTCGCGCGTACCCAACCGCGTCCGACAATAACTCCTTCCAGGCGATCTTGCCGCCCAGCCTGCCGACGCTGTGCTTATATGCAGCGTCCCAGCCGGAAACCGCTCCCGGAACAGTATTCGCGGCGAGATATCCCCGCGCCGGAATCGCCGAGACCTCGTGCTCGCGGTAGTGCGCGAGCGTCGCCTTGGTTCCGGAACGGCCCGAGGCATTGAGCGCAAGTGGCGCCGACTGGCCGTCTTTCGAGATCAGCCAGAAATTGTCCCCGCCAATGCTGTTGGCCTGCGGATAGACCACCGCAACCGTCGCGGCTGCAGCAATCGCGGCCTCGATGGCGTTGCCGCCCTGCTGAAGGATACGTAGTCCAGATTGCGAAGCGAGATAGTGCGGCGATGTCACCATTCCGTTCATCGCCAAGGTTGTCGGTCGCGTCATATTCGGGGAACTTTCAGGGTCAATTGCGGTAAGAGGGATCTTCACTGTCGAGTTTGCGCACCAGCGCCTGCCACTCCAGGGCGCCGGGATTCGCGGTCAGTTGCTCCTCCGAGTAGCGAAGGCGCGCCGAATATTCAGAGATTTCTTCAGACGGAATGATCAGCTTCTGCCCGGACGATTGAGCCTTAAGCTGTACCTCACAGGATTTTTCGAGGTAATACATGAGGATGAATGCCTCAGCGACCGTGCGCCCTGTCGTCAGGACGCCATGGTTCTGCATCAGCATCGCCTGGGTATCTCCCATGTTTGCAAGCACGCGATCGCGCTCGTCGAGACGCACCGGCGGACCTTCATAAGGATGATATGAAACGCGCTTGTAGAATTGCTGCGCCCAGACCGTGAGGGGAAGCAGACCGCATTCCAGACTTGATACTGCCATTGCGTGAATCGGATGTGCGTGAAACACGCAAACTCTGTGATCACCCGAGCGATGAATTGCGCTATGCAGGACAAAGCCTGTAGGATTATGCACCCACCGGTCGTCGGGCTCGACCATTTCTCCGTTTTGATCGACCTTGATGAGTGATGAGGCCGTGACCTCGCTGAACATCATGCCATATGGATTTAGAAGAAAGTGCAATTCCGGACCGGGAACACGCGCGGAGAGATGGGTGTAAATTAGATCGTCCATACCGAGCTTTGCAGTCAGCCTGTAAGCTGCAGCCAGTTCGACTCTCAGCTTGACTTCTTCGGCACTCCATTTGCCATCCTTGGCGATGGGTGTGGCAATGTTCATGACTTTACCCTCCTATTTTGTTGGAAATTATTCCCAGTCAGAGTGATGGTCGAACGCGGCTTTGATCTGCTGCTCGTTTTCGATGAACAGCGTCCTGGAAATGTCGTGACAGACGCGCTCTGCCGCGTATTGAAGACCTGACAGATTGCATCGGAAACCGCTCAAATGCGCGACACCGGAGCAGAGGTAATAAATGCGGCCGACGAAATGGTCGCGGTCATGGAGCGGCGTAAATTGCAGGGCAGATCCCAGATAGGGGCTGTTTTCCAGCTCGGGATGGGTCGCCAGTCCGTTAGGGATGTAGCCATCCTTCCAGAGCCGAATGGATGGCAGCAAGGATTTCAGTTCACTTTGATCCGCCAGTGAATTACGGCTGCCGGTTCCGCAGATCATGAAATCATGTCGCATCTCCAGACCGCCATAACAGCCGATGATTTTGTCGTTCTCATAGCGAAGCGACTCGATGCCGGCACTGCCGTAGATGTTGAACCGCTCGTCTCTGATTGCCTCGTAGTAAGTATCCCGAGGTGGCGGCACCCCGAGATCGAGGTCTGCCAGCGAGTAAGCCCACTTCATTTCATCGCGGAGATCGATATAATGGCGATGATACCCCTGCCACCGGCTGGCGAGGCAAACGCGATGGACAGGCGGCAGATTCTCCCTCCTCACCAGGAGGTCGACCGAACGCGCTCCGGCCTCTAGTGCAGCATTGGCAGTATCAAAGGCGCTCGCACCTCCGCCAATGACAACAACATCGCGATCAACCAATCGATCGACAGGAAGATCGCCCATCGTGTGGGTATAGGCCTGCGGTGGAAGATTATCCCTGACCAGATCTGGAAACCGTTGCAGGCCAGCGCTCTCAATTCCGGTGCACAGAACGACAAACTGCGCGCGCGCGACACCTTTCGAAGTTTCAAGCTCGAAGCACCCGATATCCGGGCGCCAGGCAATGTCGGAAACGCTCACGTTGTATTCGATCGGAAGTCTCAGAACTTCGCCAAACCAGTCGAGATACTCCGCCCACACCAGACGCGGAATTTTCTTGATGCTCCGGAAGTAATCTTCACCGAATTTCAGATCGCACCAGCGCTGAAAATGAAGATTGGGGAAACCCCAGTGCAATCCTCCGGTCTCGCTCTTGCGGGTGCGCAACAAATGGTTTCGCGCGTAATTTCGCCAAGGACCCTGCAGTCCCGGCGGATTACGGTCGAATACCTTCACATTATGCAGACCGAAGCGATCGAGGCCGAACGCGACCGCCTTTCCAGTTTGCCCCGCGCCGATCACCGCGACTTCGAGCATGCCCTTCCGCGGTTCGTATGGGAGCGGATCGACTGGATAGCGAAGCAGCTCGATGTCAACGCGAATTTGCGCCTCGAGGTCGCATAGACGTGCTTCCCAACCGATGAGCGGAAACGGCCGATACAGCCGGTCCGCCATTGAGAAATCGCCTGGAATATCGTGCTTGCGAGCGAGATTTGCCATTTAAATATTTCATGTTTCATTTCACAATAAAGATGCGTAAACGGATGTCAAGCATCGCGGCTGATCGACCAATCACGTCAGCTAGTCGAGATGCCGGTCCACAAGCGTCCACTTTCCGCCCTTTGCTTCGAGCACGTAGACGACCTTGATAGCGTCGCCATCCGAGTTGATGGACAGGGGGCCAACCAGCGCCGGAAATTTGCTGAGTTTGCGGATCTGATCGCGGACAGCTGTTCGTTCAGCTGCAAGTCTATCCCTGTCGCCGGTGATCGCCGCCTGCTGCATCGCGTAGGCATACATCGATACGATGTCGTAGCTCGCTGCGTCGAACTGGTTAGGTTCGACGACCGCTTCGCCCTTCTCCTTCAGCTTGGCCTTGAATTTCTCGACAAAATCCCGCGTCCGCTCGTCATCGAGCCCGCTGAAGAACGTCGCGGTGATCAACGTCCCCTCCCCGTTCGGTCCCATGCGAGCCGGCAATTCAGCATCAGCGACCGACGACCCGCCCAGCATCCGTCCTTTGTGACCCTGGCGGCGCAGCTCGGCGGCAAGCTTCAGCATCGGTTCTGGCGGGGTGCCGACTGCGATGAGGTCGGTCGGCTTTTGCATCAGTTGCGAAACCTGTGGAGCTAGGTCGAATGCCGCAACACGAAGCGAAACGGTCTGCTCCAGCGGAAGGCCGGCTTGCTTGATTGCATCAGGGAGTACCTTCGTCCCCAAGGACTCGGAAACAGCGTCGTCGGTTGCGTAGGCAATAGACACGGACTTCGCGGCGTAACCCTTCGCCTTGATCGTCTTGAACAATCGCTCGTACGTATACGCCTCATCCGTGGTGTTGCGGAACGCATAGGTAAAAGGCGCGGCAACCTTCGGCGCCGACGAAGCCATCGACATCTGTGGAATACCGAGACGCTCTCCGGCCGGGAACGAAACCCGGCATTCGCTGGTACTGAACGGACCGACGATCGCAAGAACCGGTTCGTCCTGAGCAAAACGCGTCACGCCTGCGGCGGCCTGGTCCGGCTTGCCCCCGGTGTCGAACGAAGACAGCACCAGTTTCTTTCCGTTTATGCCTCCCTTCGCATTGATGTCTTCGATGGCGATCTCGACCGCGACGGCATTTCGCTTTGCCAGTGCAGAGAACGGCCCGGTATTTGCGGCCAGATATCCGATGGTCAGATCGTTCGCGTGGGCGGAAACGATGCCTAACACGAGGAGTGACGTAACAAGGTAGATCCGCTTCATGTTCTTTCCTCTTTTGTAATCGTCAGGCATGCAGGGCGTTGTTAACTGCGACGCCTCCGCCGAGATAGGCTTTCGTCAAATCGTCGGACTTCGTGAGTTCTTCAGTGTCAGCTTCAAGCGCAAGGCGACCGAGCCTCAAGACATATCCCCTTTGCGCCGCCTGCAGCGCCATTCTGGTGTTTTGCTCGACAAGCAGGATCGTCAAGCCGGCTTCGTTCAGGCTTTGAATGAGATTGAAGATTTCTCGAACGAACAACGGACTAAGACCAAGTGATGGTTCATCCATCAGCAAAAGTCGTGGACGTGCCATGAGTGCGCGTGCGATCGCAAGCATCTGCTGTTCGCCGCCAGACAACACAGAGCCAAGTTCATGTCGTCGCCGCGCAAGATTTGGAAACAGATCATACATTTCGGCCAGATCGGACGTAACGCCTCGATCTCGCCGTTGGTAGGCTCCCATCAAAAGATTCTCCTCGATCGTCAGCGACAGCAATATCCGACGACCTTCAGGCACCAGCGCTATGCCGGCCGACACCCGACGGGCCGATGACCATCTTGAAATCATTTGGCCTTCAAAATGAATCGTTCCCTGTGCACGCGTCACGCCCATGATTGCGTTGAGGAGCGATGTTTTTCCTGCTCCGTTCGCGCCGAGCACCGCCGCGATACTGCAGCCTTCGATTTGAAGGCTGACGTCATTGACCGCCAATACGTTGCCATACGACACGCCCAGATTGCGGACCTCAAGCAGCATTGTCGTTCCTCCGACGCGCCGCTTCGCCAGATCCAGTTGAAGTCGATTTCGGACGGCTGAGATAGGTCGGCTCGTCCTTTCCCAGGTAAGCCTCGATCACAAGTGGATGGCTACAAACGGAGACTGGGTCGCCTTCGGCAATTTTTTGTCCGAAGTTAAGAGCAACTGCACGATCGCAAAGCGTTCTGACGAAATCCGTATCGTGCTCGACGATGAGAACTGTCGTCTCCTTCGGAAGCGAAGATGCGAGCACCGTAACGAGCTCGTTTCGCTCGCTCGAATTGAGTCCTGCAGCTGGCTCATCAAGTAGCAGGAGTCTGGGGCGCCCCACGAGCGCGCGTGCTACCTCGATCCGCTTTTGAACGCCGTAGGAAAGACCCTGCGCGAGCTTGTAAATATCGTCTCGAAGTCCCAACGCTTCGGCCGCGCTCATCGCCTCCTCGCGCCAGGATCGATTCCACGAGCTTCCAAGCGGGGCCAGTATTCTTGCCCAGGGGCTGACCAAATGGTGCTGGCCCAGCATGATGTTTTCCAGCACCGTGAGGTGTTTCATCAAGCGAAGATTCTGGAAAGTCCTGCCGATACCGAGATGGATGCGTTGATCAAGCGGGACATCGTCGATCGGCTCGTCATCAAGAAGGATCTCGCCCGCAGTGACGCGGTACACGCCGCTGAGCAAATTGAAGATTGTCGTCTTGCCCGCGCCGTTCGGGCCGATCAGACCGCAGCGCGATCCCTTTTGCAGCTGAATATCGAGATTGCCGATCACCGACAGGCCGCCAAAGGTAAGTGAAATTCCGTGCAGGAAAAGCATCGGCTTCATACGAGGCGCCTCCTGAACGGCAGTTCGTGGATCAAGCGCCGGGTCAACAGACCCTCAGGCCGCAGCAGCATCAGCAGGACGATGCAGGCGCCGAACCCGACATATCGCCACTGATCCGTGCTGCGGAGCAATTCCGGAACGAGCGTAAATACAACAGCCCCAATCAACGGCCCGAATGGGGTCTGCAGTCCGCCCAGCAGCGCATAGAGCACCGCGTAGGTGCTCAGTAGAACGTTAAAATGCTGCGCTTCGAGGTAGTTGAAATGATGAGCGTAAAGCGCTCCGGCAACGCCGGCGAATCCAGCGCCGATGGTCAAGGCTGCCACCTCTACACACCGTACCCTCACGCCGAATACCGCTGCGCCCCTGCCGTCGTTTCGAACGGCCGTCATGCACAGACCGAACCGCGTACTGCTCAAGCAGGCTATGATCGCGAGGACGATCATCATCGTTCCGAACATCGGGGCGACACTCAAATGATCGGCCACCACTAAACCGCTGGCCCCTCCAACCACATTCAGGTTAAGCAGAATCGCGGTTACCACTTCCGAAAACGCAAGCGTGGCAATCGTGAGATAAATGCCCCGGGCTCGAAGAACCGGAAATGAGATTGCAAATCCGGCTATCGTGGAAGCGCAGGCGCCGCACAGGATCGAAACACCGAGCGGAAATCCGTAGCGACTTAGAACGGCCGAAGCGTAGGCGCCAATTGCCATGAAGCCGGCAATTCCAAGATTCAATTGACCGCACGCGAGCGGCATGTAGGCGGAATACGCAGCGACGATATTGACGATCAGGATCGCCGCGATCTGGGTTGCGTATCCGCTCATTACATCCGCTCGACTAAAATGGCGCGATCGCCGAGCAGACCGTTTGGTACCAAGAGGATGAGCGCGAGCAACACGCCATAGACGACGATGTTCACGGCTTCCGAGCTGACGTATGAGATCGTCAGCACTTCCACGACCGCGATGATCAAAGCTCCCAGCAACGCGCCCCAGATGTTGCCCATCCCGCCAAGCACCATCGCGGAGATGCCCTTAAGCGCGACTTCCGACCCCATGTCCCAGGAGACCTGAAGATAGCTGATGCCGAACAGCGCGCCGCCCACTCCGGCCAGCAAACCAGAAATGAGGTACATGCCGGACACGGTTCGCCCGACATCGACGCCCAGCATTTCAGAAATGGTTGGACTCTCTGCAATTGAGCGCAGGCCTCGTCCGAGCTTCGTTCGGGTTACGATGAGGTAACAGGCGACAATTAGCAGCAAGGAAATGGCGAAGCTGGCCAGTTGCGGCAGACTGATAAGCACGCTTACAATACGGATACTCGCCCCACCAAACGGACTCGGATAGCCAACAGCATCCGATCCGAAATAGATCACAACGAGATTCTCAAAAAGCACCAGAAAGCCGAGAGAGCTGACGAGTGGAATGTGGCTGTCCGAATTCTTCAGCCATCGGAAGGTGAAGCGTTCAATGACGAGAGAAACGCCGCCGGTCACGGCGAGCGCCACCGCGATCGAGACCGCGATCGAGTACCCCTTCGCCAGCATCGCGCATGAGACGATGCCGCCGAGCATGAACAACGCCGGAATGCTGAAATTCAGAAAATTCAGGATGCCGATGGTCAGCGAGAACGCCAGCGCCACCAGCGCATAGATGCCGCCAAGGAGCAGTCCGTTTACAACCTGTTGGGCTAACATGGCGGCTCGCTAAGCATTCGTGTTTCATTTCACGAAAGCAAGCGACGTGCCAGAATTGGGAACGCTCAAAACTTGGAGAATAACTGGAAAAAAGCTGCGATGGGCCGAAACCTCCGAGGTTTCGGCGGAGGACAGGCTTGCTGCCGGCCAGGCCGGCCATGACAGCACTGATAACGAGCAGGGGTGCCGAGAACTTAATCTGATATCTCAACGCGCGAGCGCAGAGAGCCTGCTCTTAGCTGCAGCGGGAGCCTGCGCAGGTACTCGCTCGCGACGAATGGCCATCGCGAGATCCTTGATGTGGTTTCGCGCCTCTCGCTCTGCCAAATCTGGATCGCGCTTGCGGATAGCCGATAATATTTTTTCGTGGTCGGTACAGGACTGCGGGAGATGCGTCGGGATCGAGTTCCGCTGGATTCGCATGGCTCTCATCTGCGCAAACACTGATTGCAACAGCCTTTCAAGCGTCACATTATTGGCCGCCCGCACGATTTCCTCGTGAAATTCAATGGTGCGCGTGTAGTAGCCGTCCGAGTCGCCGCTGCTCAGAGCGGCGCGCTGATCGTCGATGCTCCGTTGAAGAATTGCGAGCTGCCGGTCGCTAATGTTGGAAGCTGCAAGCCGTGCAGCCATTCCTTCGAGCGCTTCTCGCGCGATATACATCTCCAGCGCGCGCCCTGGATCGTAGTCGACCAGATAAACGCCCTGCCTTGGCACGACCTCGACGACGCGTTCCGCCTCAAGTCGATTGATCGCCGCCCACAACGGCGTGCGGCTCACTCCAAGCTCGCGACTGAGTTCTTCGACGCTGACCTTGTCGCCCGGGTTGAACCGATTCCCATTGAGCAACATCTCGCGAACCACCGTATAGGCGTCCTCGCTTAAATTGGACCGCTTGAGCTTTCGCGCCATCCTTCAGACCCACACGTTTCATGTTAGATTTCTGCTTTTAGCGGCGAATCGGGAGTTCCTCAAGGCGCAACCAGGGGTCGCCCTCGAAAAATCAGATAATTTTTCAATAAGATGCTCCAACCTTTGGCCGCCTCAGGCGGCGGTTTCGGGTGTCGCGGCGCCTTCCCTGCCCCTTACGGCGACCTCCAACATGGCGTCAATACTGACCATCTTCCGCCGCGGCCTACCGGATTCACGACCGGCGCGACATTCGGCATCGTCGATCCGACGCCAATCGGCGAAATCAATCCGGGGACTCATCAGCGGCACATTCACCCGTTGCCGGTCGTCCTTCACCGGCCAACGTCCCTCGCGAAAATCCGAGAGCAACTTGCGAACCGTTTCGCCGGCGTCGGCGCGATTTGTTCCGATGATGCCGGTGGCCCCCCGCTTGATCCAACCGGCGACGTACAGAGGCGCGGCGCCGTGCAGCGCCTCACCCATTACGCGTCCTTCAACGTTGGGGATGATGCCGCGGCGCGTGTCAAACGGCACATTTTCAAGGGGCCTGCCCCGAAAGCCAATACTTGCGATCGTCAACCCCGCCAAAACTGAAAAATGCCATGTGCCAGGCACGGCCTTTCTATCGTTGACGGGACCTTCCAACTGGTTGCGCACAAACTGAACGGCGCTAACGCGGTCAGATCCTTCGATAGCCACAGGACTCGCCAGAAACGTCAAATGAAGCTCTTTAGCCTTCTCCCGAGAGCAATCACGCGCCGCCGCAGCGTTAATGACGTCGACGTTGCGCTTAATGGCTGCGTTAATCGGCAATTCAAGAAAGGCGTGTTCTTGCTCGTCGAGCCGCAAAGCCTCGCGATCGACCACGATGCGAACATCGGGCATGCCAAGCAGTTCACGCAGTTCCGCGGTCGTAAATGACGCCTGTATCGGTCCTCGCCGCCCGACCATGTGAACGCGGCGCACCCGGCTTCGACGGAGTGCCTCTAGCGCGTGATCGGCTATATCGGTTTTTGCGAGCCGCGCGTGATCACTGAGCAGAATGCGCGCAACATCAATGGCGACGTTGCCGTGTCCGATAACAACCGCACTGTCATTGTCAAGGCTCAGATCAAGTCTGGTAAAGTCCGGATGGCCGTTGTACCAGCCAACGAAGTCCGTCGCCGTGATACTCTGCGAAAGATGACTACCTGGGACCGGCAATGGTGTTCCGGCAGATGCACCATACGCAAGAATAATGGCGTCGTATCGGCTTCGCAGCAAGTCCAGCGAGATATTGCTGCCCACCTCGACGTTGCCGAAGAACGCAAACTTGATGTTGCTGGCCAGGGCATCGAACACCTTGACGACCTGTTTGATCTGCTGGTGATCCGGCGCGACGCCGGAACGAACCAACCCGTAAGGCGTCGGCAACCGGTCGAACATATCCACGCGTACGCCGGCATCCGATTTCAGGAGCGCTTCTGCGGCAAAAAAGCCGCTGGGACCGCTCCCAATTATCGCAATGTGAGGTTCAGACATTGTCAAAATCCGTAGCTCGCCTTCCGCGTTTCCGCGTTCGGAAGAGCCACCTGCTTTTCCAGAATCGCCGGCAATTGAGACGCACGCTCGGCGTTGATCTCGATCCAATGGGACTTGTCGGCGGGCAAATCCTCGACGTCGAAGATTGCATTCACGGGGCACGCAGTCAGACATGCGCGGCACGCAATGCATTCGATGGGGTCAACGTAAACCATCCGCTCGTCTTGGTGAAAACAGGATACCGGGCAAACCGCGACACATTCAGTGAAGCGGCAATCCAAGCAGTTATCAGTAACAACGACGGCCATTGATCAATCTCGTCCCTTCCCCCTCATCCGCACGCCCATTGTATTCATAGTTGCGCGACCCACTGCGAGACGAAACGGGAGCTCCTCTCCGACAGACCGGATGCATATTTGGCGGTATCCGCGCGAAGCCTGGACAAAGTGTCAGGGCCCGATTTGCGAATGTCACCGGCGAACGCGACGAACCATTGCTCGAGCTCCGCCGCATCAGTTTCGACGTGGAATTGCAAAGCAAGTGCGTAATTTCCTACCGCGAACGCCTGGTGAGCGTAACGAGAAGTCGATGCCAGCAACGTCGCACCTTGCGGCAGTTCGAATGTGTCACCGTGCCAATGCAGAACCGGCATGTCGTCGCCCGCGACCGCCGCGAGCGGGTGCTCGCGCCCTTGCGCGGTCAATTGAACGGATGCCCAACCGAGCTCCACGCCGTTCGTCCCCGGAAATAGTCTGGCGCCAAGCGCGGCCGCCATCAGTTGTGACCCAAGACAGAGGCCGAGAATCGGGTGTTTTGCCGCGAGACGGGCGCGTATGATGCCGATTTCATCGGTCAAGAATGGAAACTCGGGAGCGTCGTAGACCTCCCATCACGATAAGCAAGTCGGCGTCTGCAGCTCTTTCGCGAAACTGCCGAATCCCTGCCGCCGGGATCGATACAACCTCATATCCATTCGCCTCCAGCACCGGTTTAAGCGTGCCGGGATGTTCGACTGCCAAGTGCTCGATAGCGATACAGAGCTTACTCATTCCGCAGCCTCACTCATCGCACACCTGATGCGCACCTCAATTCCGTGCACGCTCGAGCTTTCCGCAAGATCGGTCTTTTGACCGGGATTGAGGATATTGACGTTAGCACCGGCCATTTCGTATTTCGGCCAGCGGCCCTTGTGAAGCAGGATCGTTGCCTGAGGCACTCCCGCATCGAAGCCCACGCGCATCGGCAGCTCGCCGGTTTCGTTGAACAGAATAACGGCTTCCCCTTCAACAAGGCCCGCTGCATTCGCCATTGCCGGATTGATGAATCCAGTTTGCGGGCCGATCTGACGCCGAATGCGCTCTTCGCTCCCGTAGCTGCTGTTCATCAGCCAACTGCTTGCCGGCGACAGAACGCGCCAGAAACCCGGCGCGGGCGGCGCGTCCGCGTGCGGCGTCGGCGCGGTAGGTAATCCGGCATCGACGAAAGCTGGTCCCGCCAGTTCGATCTTGCCGGAATTCGTGGAGAACCTGCCATCGACAAAAGGAATGCCGGTCTTGCTTGACCAGAACACGGTTCCGCGCTCGGACAATTCAGAAAAACCCATTTCAATACCGCTCTGATGAAGCAGCTTCTCAAGCATGTCGCCGTCCTGTTCGAACAGCGCTCTGTCCGAGAGCCTGCAAGCTTCAGCGATCTGGCGGAACATTTCCATGTTGGTTTTCGACGAACCAAACGGTTCGCTCGCCTTGGTCTGGGCCGACACCGTCCAATCGAAATACGACATCACCAGATCATCGAATTCGAGGAAACTCGCGGCCGGTAGAACGATGTCAGCGTAGTCCACCGTATCTGTCGGAAAAATGTCGATCGCCACATGAAAGAGGTCTTCTCGCTTCAAGGCATCGACCAGCTTTTTCTGGTTCGGGCTGGAGGCGGCAGGATTGCAATTCCACGTGAAGAAAACCGACGAACGTCGTGGATCGGCTAATGCCTCGTGCAAATCCATGTGACTAATCGCGGGCGACGCGCCGGGCGCGATCTCAGCGCCAGTGACCCAGCCCATGTCAACGCCGCGAAATCCAAAGCCGTTCATGTAGAATAGCCCCGCGCCGGGCTTCATCATATTCCCGGTCGCGACCGGAAGAAGCGAGCAGGCACGAAAGACATTGCCGCCAAACGGCTGGCGCTGCAGCCCTTGCCCCAGCCAAAGCAGCGAGGGTCCCCTTGCATAGATCTCGGCGGCCTGGCGAATAAGCGCTGCGGGAACGCCGGTCTCAGCCTCTCCCCACTCCGGCGTGCAGGCGTCAAGCTGCGCAGCGACCGAAGGCCAGCCGATCGCATGCGATTCAATGAATGACCGGTCGAGAAGATTCAATTCGCGGATAACATGCAACATGGCGAATGCCAGCGATGCATCGCTGCCCGGCCGCGGCTGCAGGAAAAGATCGGCCTCCTGCGCCGTTTTGTGCTTGATCGGATCGATGACGATCCGCGTCGCTTTACTGCTCTTCAACCAGTGGCGGTCGACATGCGGTGCAGAAGTCGCCGGATTTGCACCCCAGACCATGATACAATTCGAATCCTTGACGGTGCGTGGGTCGAAGCCGCTGAGACTGTCGCCAAAGACGAGCTGAAGCGCAGCATGGCCGGCTTTGTTGCACACCGTATCCGGATCGACTTCGGTCGCTCCAATCGCATTGAAGAAACGCAGTGGAAAATTTCCGGCGAGCAGCGCCACGGTTCCGGTGTAATGCGCCTGAATGACTTTGCTGGCCCGCCCACCCGCGATATGCGGCTTTAACTTTGCTGCGATAACGGCAATCGCGTCATCCCAGGTAATCTGTTCCCATTGTCCTGCGCCCTTCGGCCCGGTTCGTCGCAACGGATGCAACAGGCGAGACGACGAATTGATGAAACCTCCGTTGTAGGCAACAGCGCATTTGCCGCACAACGAACCCTTGCTGACGAAATGGTTCGGATCACCCACAACGCGGGAGATTTTCCCATCGCGACGTTCGACCAAGATACCGCATGCGTCGTAACAATCACGCGGGCATGTGGTTAGAACCTTGTCCGGAATCGTGCTCATATAGCGATCTTCCCTCTTACGCACTTCATAAGACCAGCGGCTGCATGGCCCGCGTTTTGCAGGCAATCGATGATCTTCCCCGACTTGAATACGAGGTACCCCATGCTTCCACCTCTCCGCTTTCTCGCTGACAATTTCGACCGCGTCTGCGGAATCGTAACGACATCCGTTGCTGCTTTTCTGTATCTGAACACGACCGGACTGCCGTTTGGAACGGTTGGCGCGCCCGATTCAGGCTTCTTCCCGAAATCCCTTTCCGCGATTTTGGCTATCCTCGGACTGGGAATGATTTTACGAGCGAGCTTTGCGACGCGCGAGCGCGCCGAGTTCACCCTGCGGAGCTGGGCTGTGCCCCTGGCAGCCTCTGCGCTGCTCGTGTACGCCGCGCTCCTCAACAAGGTCGGCTTTATTCTCTGCACGATCACGATCCTGTTTCTTCTCATGACAGCCTATGGCCGGTTACGTTGGGTTGTCGCACTCGCCATTTCCGTTCCAGCCGTCGTTGTTTGCTATGTCGGCTTCACCGAACTCGGCGTGCCGCTTCCGCAGGGTATTCTCACCATTTTCTGAGCGATGCCCCTGACAAAGCTGGCCGTCTTCTTCTCGTCATCGTCTCCCCTTACTCCGCCGGTTGTGTCGCTGGCAGACTTGGCCTGCGGCGGCGCCACGCTGCAAAAAGTGCCGCCATTGCGGGCCAAAGCCCGATAAGCAGCGCTGCCGCCACGAGCGAGCCCGCCACCGGTCGGTTGACGAAGATCGTAAAATTGCCGCCGGACATGATCAGGGACTGTCGAAGTGCCGTCTCCATGATCGGGCCTATGACGAAAGCCAGCACCAGGGGCGGTAACGGAAAATCGAACTTCCGCATCAGATATCCGAGCATACCGAACGCGGTCATGGATGCGATGTCCGCCGGATTGTTATTGACGCCATAGGCGCCGGCGAGACAGGCCAGAACGATGATTGGAACCAGGATACTGTTCGGCACCAACGTGATCTTCGAAAGATAGCCAATTAGCGGAAGCATTAGGCATAGCAGGATGCAGTTGCCGACGAACATGCTGGTTACAATCGCCCAGAACATCTCGGGATGCTGAATCATAAGCGTCGGCCCCGGCGTGATGCCGTGAAGCATGAATGCACCCAACATCAGCGCCATCACCGCGTTCTCCGGTAATCCCAGCGTCAACAGAGGGATGAATCCGGCGCAGGTTGCCGCATTGGCCGCCGCTTCCGGCGCCGCAACGCCGCCGACGGCGCCTCCGCCAAAATTCTGAGATGGGTGTCGCCAACGTTTCGCCGTCGCGTAAGCCAGATACGACGAGACCGTCGCTCCGCCTCCGGGAAGCAGGCCAACGAAAAAACCAACGAGCGTTCCCTGGATCAATGGTCGCGCGGCATTCCGCCAGTCCTGTCGCGTCGGCAAGACGTCGCGTAGCCGGCTTGGCGCACGGATCGGCCCGGCAGCAACTATCTTCTCCTCAAGAAGCGAGAAGACTTCCGAAATGCCAAACAATCCCATCACCATCGGTACCAGATCGATGCCGGACTGCAGGCTGAGCGAGCCGAAAGTGAAACGCGCGGTGCTTCGGACGGGGTCCAGACCGACCGTCCCAAGCAGCAGGCCGAACACTGTCACCGCGATCGCCTTAAGAACAGAGTTTGTGGCCAGATAGCTCACCAGCGTCAGCCCCAATAGCGTGAGCGCAAAATATTCCGGAGGGCCAAAGTTCAAGGCGAAATCGGCGAGCGTGGGTGCCAGCAAGCCCAACCCGACGAGGCCGAACATTCCTGCGATAAAGGCACTGAACATCGAGATGCCAAGCGCCACACCTGCCCGCCCCTGCTTGGTCAGCTCATAGCCGTCAATCGCGACCATAACGGAGGCGGATTCGCCGGGCACGCAAAGCAGGATCGAGGTGATTGAGCCGCCATACATCGAGCCATACCAGATGCCGGACAGCATGATGATCGCGGTCGCCGTATCGAGGAAATAGGTGATCGGAAGAAGCAGTGCGATCGTCGCCGCCGAGCCGAGGCCAGGCAAAATTCCCACGATAACGCCCAGCGATACGCCGATAAAGCAGAACAGCAGGCTCATCGGTTGGAGCGAGATCGAAAATCCATGGCCAATGTTGACGAGCGTATCCAAGCCAGCCCCCTCCGAAGCGCGGTATCCGCAATCAGATGAAGGGGTAGCAAGTCACGTGCCAAACTCCAGCACGAAAAATGTTTCATTATACGAAGCATTGAGCTCCCGGGATCGCATACGAGATCGCGGAATGCTCAATATTTTCTCGCCAACGAGCAATTTTTGGGCATATCACAAGATCATTAGGTTCAACGCCGTGAAATGAAACATTTTTTATTCTGGCATGGTTGTTGCTCTGAGATAGCCGACGACAAGGCGGCATGCCGGCAAAGATCAAGGGAACCAAGACCCCATGTTACACGTACCGAATAACTCCTATTTCGAGTCACTCCGGGACCTCCTTTCTCATCTGGAAAAGATCGGAAAGCTGCGAAGAATCACCAAGCACGTCGATAAGGATTGGGAAATCGCCTGCGTTACGCGCCAGGTCATGTACCAGCGGCCGGAAAATCGCTACGCGCTTCTTTTCGAAAATATTTCTGGATTCGAGACGCCGGTCGCGACGAACACACTCGGTGCGTCTCGCGACATATATGCCACCGCTCTCGGCGTTCCGTCCATTGACGGCCGTATCGACAAGGAAGCAATCCGCACGAAATGGGCTACCGCGCTAAGCGCGCCGATTCCGCCGGTCGTGGTCAAGACCGGCCCCTGCAAGGAAAACGTCATGCGGGGAAAAGATGTCAACCTGCTAAAATTTCCGATTCCGACATGGACGCCAGGTCTCGATGCCGGCGCTTATCTGTCGGCCGGTGCCGTGATTCAGGTAGATCCGGAAACCGGCATTCAGAATGCCGGCGTTTATCGCGGAATGATCAAGGGACCGAATCGGATCGGGGTCCTGGTACAGCCCGCAAAGCATTCCGGCATCATCATGCAAAAATATGAGGCCACGAATAAGCCGATGCCGATCGCGATCGCGATCGGTTCGCCGCCGTACCTCGGGATGACGTCAGTGGGAAGGGTTCCCTTCGGTGTCGACGAAATGGCGGTCGCCGGAGGGCTCGGCGGTCAGCCGATGGAAATCGTGAAGTGCGAGACCATCGATTTGATGGTCCCGGCGCATGCCGAAATGATCATCGAGGGAATTGTGCAGCCTCACTTCCGCGAACAGGAGGGACCGTTCGGCGAATTCTACGGGCATATGGGTCCCGTCGCGCAATCGCCGGTAATCGAGGTCACCGCAATCACTTATAGAAACGGTACCATTCATCAGGGTTTCCAGGAGCAAATGCCGCCGAGCGAAGGCAGCTGCATCAAGGATATCGCGATGGAATCCATTCTTCTCACCGGGCTCCGGCAATGCGGTATTCCCGGCGTGCTCGATGTCTATGTTCATCCGATGTCGTGCCAGTCGCACGTCGTCGTGAAGATCAAACCGCAGTTTCCATCACATGCGAAGGCGGTTTATTCAGGATGTTGGGCGGTTTATCCGAACCGCGCCAAGCAGGTCACTGTCGTTGAGGACGATTGCGACATCTACAACGACGACGACGTCGCCTGGCACGTTTCGACGCGCGTCCAGCCCGACCGCGACTACACGATCTGGGAAAACGGCACCGGCCTTCCGCTCGATCCTTCAATGCCGAAAGAACAGGCGATCTACAGCGGTAAAGTTGGCATCGACGCAACACGCAAACATGCTTATCCGCCGCGCTCCATGCCGCCGCGCGAACTGATGCAGACCGTACATGATCAGTGGGAAAGCTACGGCCTCCCTCCCCTGGTGTGACAGTTATCGATAGGTAGGCATCGGCAGGAAGGGTAAGAGATGAAGGCCCGCGAGAAAGTCATCATAGTCGGCGGTGGACCCGTGGGTCTTCTGTGTGCACTCAATCTGGCCTCGCACGATGTGCCGGTCCTCGTCCTTGAATCCCATCCGGAACTGTTTATGGACCTACGGGCGGGGTCGTTTCACCCGCCCACGTTGGAGGTGATGGAACCGCTTGGACTAACCGCAAAGTTGCTCGACATCGGCATTCCCGTTCACAAGTGGCAACTCCGCGATCGTAACAAAGGCATCATCGCTACATTTGAACTATCCCTGCTCGGTGACGAAACGCCATTTCCTTTCCGTCTCCATCTCGAGCAACACCGCTTTACGCCGATCGTACTCGAAGAATTGCGCAAGCTGCCGAATGCAGAAGTGCGGTTTTCGAGTCATGTCGAAAACATCGCGCAGACCGACAGCGGCGTTCGCGTGACAGCGCGAACGCCGGACGGAGAAGAAGCATTCGAGAGCACCTGGGTCATCGGCGCCGACGGCGGCGGCAGCGTCGTCCGGAACTGCGCCGATATCGAGTTCGAAGGATTCACCTTTCCCGAACGCTTTGCGCTCATCAGCACCACACATGACCTGGGCCACGATGGCTTCACAGATACCGCCTATATCTCGCATCCCGTCGAGTGGTGCGCGGTGTTTCGCCTGCCGGATCAGGGACCACCGGGGTTGTGGCGCTTTCTGTATGGGTGTGATCCCGACGAGAGCGAGCAGGACGCATTGTCCACGCCCAGGATCGAGAGACGGCTTCAGTCGGTTCAACCGAAATCGACGCCTTATGACATCGTTCACCGGACGATCTACCGGGTCCACCAGCGCGTCGCGACCACCTTTCGCAACGGCCGGCTTCTGATCGCCGGCGATGCGGCGCATCTCAACAATCCGATTGGCGGGTTCGGTTTAAACTGCGGATTGCAGGACGCGATGAACCTCACCGACAAACTCATTCGCGTCATTCACGCCGACGCATCGGACGATTTCCTGGGTCTGTATGTTCGGCAGCGGCGAACCGCCAACATCGAATACGTCCAGGAAGCCTCGATCCGCAACAAGCGGCTGCTGGAAGAAACCGACGAAAGCGTCAGGCTTTCGCGGCTCGACGACATGCGGCGTTCATCGCTTGATCCGTCACTTGCGAAGGCCGTTCTGATGCGTTCGTCCATGATCGACAGCATGCGACGCGCGAACTCGATCGTCTAATATCAAATAAAAGCCGGGAGAGCGACCTTGAGGACATACCGACATTTGTAAACTGGGGACGGTTGAATGAAAATGGTCAGGTCACTGCTTCTCGCTGCGGCTATCGCTGCCTCGTCGTCCGCTCACGCTCAAACCTATCCGTTCAAACCAGTGACCATGATCATTCCGTTTCCGGCGGGCGGACGAACCGACGTGATCGGCCGGATTTTTGCGCAGAGCCTGCAAGACGCGTTGGGTAAACCGATCCCCGTGATCAACAAACCCGGCGCAAGCAGCGTTCTGGGATCGAACGAGGTCTCGGAGGCAGCTCCCGACGGTTACACCATCGGCTTCTTCTCGACGGCAGCCGTGACGGCGCAATATACCGTTCCCACTCCGCTATCCCTCAAGAGCTTCGAACTCGTAGCTATCGTCAATGCCGATCCGGCGGCCCTTGCCGTTGCCGAGAGTGCACCGTGGAAATCGCTGCGTGATCTCGTCGCCGACGCGAGAACCAAGCCCGGTGCGCTTCGTCTCGGCATGATCCCGGGCGCTTCTTCGCAGATCTTCGCGGCGGGGTTCACGCGCGCGGCGGGCCTCGATCTCATCAGCGTTCCGTTCAAAGGCGATACCGATGGAGCGATTGCGCTCGCTGGACACAACATCGACGTCCATTTCGCAGTTCCGGTGTCATACAAGAGTTTGGTCGAAAGCAAGAAGGTTCGTATTCTTGCGGTCGCTTCCGATGCGCCGTCGCCGATCTATGGAAATCTTCCCACGTTCAAGGATGGTGGTGTCGACCTGACGATCGGCGCTTTCCACGGAATCTTCGTGCCAGTCGGGACGCCATCCGCGGTCACGCAGAAGCTCGCCGACGCGCTCAAAATCGCCGTCGAACGGCCTGAGCTCAGGAAACGCATGGACGACGCAGGCGCGGCCATCGTCTTTCTGCGGGGAGACGAGGCGAAATCATATCTTGCGAAGCAGGATGAAACCTATCGGAATATCATCGAAGCGCTCGGTTTGCGCGTTGCTGCTGCCCACTAATTCGAGGCTGAACATATGACTGTATCCGATCGGCGCCGAATGATCGTCGGCATTAGCGGGGCTTCCGGTATCGTCTACGGCATTCGCACGCTGGAGGTGCTTCAGCAGCTCGGTTACGAGACCCACCTGGTGATGACGAAATCCGCGCAAATTACGATGGCGCATGAAACGAGCGTGAAGGTTGCCGCGCTCGGAAGGATCGCCAGCGTCTTCCATCGTATCGAAGATATTGGAGCTTCGATCTCCAGCGGTTCGTTCAAGACCATGGGAATGATCGTCGCGCCATGCTCGATCAGAACGTTGTCGGAGATCGCGACGGGCATCACCTCTACACTGCTGACACGGGCGGCCGACGTCGTACTCAAGGAGCGACGGCGGCTTGTGCTGTTGGCCCGCGAGACCCCATTGCATCTCGGTCACCTCCGAAGCATGACGCAGCTCACGGAAATGGGCGCCATCGTTATGCCCCCAGTTCCTGCCTTCTACGCAAAGCCGCAAACCATCGACGACATCGTCAACCACACCGTTGGCCGGGCTCTCGACCTGTTCGATATCGATTGCAAAATGGTCAAGCGCTGGGGTGACCCGGATTCGAAGAGCGACCGGACACAATCGCGCGTCGACCACGATGAGGCTGTCGTCACCTCGATCGCTGCCCGCTGATAAGCTTCATCGAACCCGAGCGACAAACTGCGAATTCCGCAGATCATTCGTATCGCCGCAGGCCGCGCGATAGGGACCTGCGTTCGAGAAGCGGCATGGCTCAATGATCATCGACTGGATCGGTAATATGCAGATGAACGAGTCCGCCGCAAACGAAGTCTGCTGGAACTTCGTGATCGAGCTCTATGCCAAACAAGGCGTCTCGCAGGCCTGCCTGCTACTACAGGATCAATTAGGCGTTGACGTCAGCTTTCTCCTGACCGCCATGTTCTATTCTGCCCGCCGGCAGGTGGATTTGACGGCGGACGAGATCGAAAAACTCGACCGGCACATCTCGGCCTGGCGCAATGAGACCGTTCTTCCGCTTCGCAACCGTCGCCGCAGGCTCAAGGAAGGCAATCCAGCGGTCAAGGGACATTCGGCTGGCGAACTCTACCGTCAAATAAAAGCGGCTGAACTGTTGGCGGAGCGGCTGGAAATCGGTGCACTTGTGCAGCAGCTTGAGCAAATACCGGGCAACCCCGCGAGCGCGCAACCGAACCGAACGACCATCGAAGGTGTTGTCAAATACTTTGCCGATGCTTCGGAGCCGGGCAATCAGCTCGGCGATGCGGCCATTCAAAGCGCAATTTCGGTCCTCGATGCCGCATCGTCGTGATCGTGGGTATGAATTTCCTGTTGCCTCGAGCGTTCCGAACACGTGCTTGATCACAGCCTGTTGCGCCAAACACGCTAAACGGAATGGACGAGTTCGGGTGCCGCTTCTCCACCCAAATAAGCTTTTGCGAGTTCGCCGGATCTGGATAAGACTGCGGTATCGCCATCCAGCAGCAAGCGCCCCAGCTTCAACACGTACCCATGATGCGCCGTCTGCAGGGCCAGCCTTGTATTCTGTTCCACTAAGAGGATTGACAAACCCGAGCCGTTGAGGGTTCGGATAAGTCTAAATATCTCTCGCACGAAAAGCGGACTTAGTCCGAGCGAAGGCTCATCCATCAAAAGAAGCCGGGGACGCGCCATCAGCGCACGGCCGATCGCCAGCATTTGCTGTTCGCCACCCGAGAGCACTGAACCAAGCTCACGTCGCCTACGTGCAAGGTTTGGGAACAGATCATAAATTTTGTCGAGGTCAGCGATGATCGCGCGATCCTTGCGTTGATACGCGCCCATCAGCAGATTTTCGTCGACGGAAAGCGACAACAAAATTCGCCGACCTTCGGGAACCAGCGCCATGCCGGCAGCGACCCGCCGAGCAGACGGCCATTTGGTGATGGTCTCTCCATTAAAGACTATTTTACCCAGAGAGGGCGTAACACCCATGATCGAATTGAGGACTGACGTTTTTCCAGCGCCATTGGCCCCAAGTATTGTGACGATCTGTCCCTCAGTAACCCCGATGTTGACGTCGGTTACAGCAACGACTCTGCCGTAGGAGACGTTGAGGCTGTTGACTTCAAGCAGCATCGTCGCTCCCAGCGCTAGCGGAATAGGCGACCTCAACGTCGACGACGGAGCCGGAAGAAACGTCAATAACGTCGTCCTTACCTAGATAGGCTTCGACAACCGCTGGATGCTTGAATACGTCCTTGGGTCTTCCTTCAGCAATCTTCCGGCCAAAATTCAACGCCACAACGTGATCACAAAGGGAACCAACAAACTCAATGTCGTGTTCGACAATGAGAACACTCATCTCCTGGGGAAGAGACTTGACAAGTACCGACACGAGCTCCGCACGTTCGACAGTATTCAGGCCGGCTGCGGGTTCGTCCAGCAGGAGTAGTCTTGGCCGTGTAACAAGGGCACGCGCGATCTCAATGCGCTTTTGAACGCCATAAGGCAGTCCATCGGCGAGTTGGTTCATATCATCCCGCAATCCAACGCTTTCGATTGCCTGCCGTGCTTCCTCCAAATAACGGCGATTTGCACGCCACTGGAGAGGAATGAAGTTGCGGTGCAGTTTTCCCACGTGATGATGCTGGCCAAGCATGACGTTTTCGAGAACTGTCAGGTGCTTCATCAATCGTAAATTTTGGAAAGTCCGTCCGATGCCAAGTTTGACCCGCCGGTCAATCGGGACTTCGTTAATGCGCTCGTTATCGAGGAGTATCTCTCCGGAGGTCGGTTGATAGACGCCGCTCAGCAGATTGAAGACGGTGGTCTTTCCAGCGCCGTTCGGGCCAATCAGGCCGCACCGCGATCCCTTCTCGACAGCGATATCAAGGCTTTCCACCACAGCGAGGCCGCCGAAAGTTAGCGTGACACCGTGCACGAACAGCACGGGAATCATGAGCGCTGTCTCCTCACCTGCAGTTTCCCCTCGCGGCAACCAACTCCGGCAAAGAAGCAAGGACCACCGCCCTGCCTGACCGCAATCACGCCCCTTTCTTGCTTTCCAGCCACGGCTGCACTCAAATCCAACCTCGTGCGATCCTTCAGTCTATTAGCAGGCGGCATGCCAACCAAGATTGCTATACTCCGGGAGGCAGTTGCATCGATGTGCGCGCCGATCCTATTTCGCACCAATGAACTCATTGTCCTGAACGGCAACCTTCAACATCGCCTCAACCGAAACGAATTTTCTGCCGGGCCTGCCGACGGTTGCGCCTCGATCCGCTTCCAGCCTGCAAATTAACAACCTGCCCGTTAAAGCTTGAGTCGATTTCAGCTTTACGCGTCCTGCATTCCAATGACTGCTCCGAAACTGCTCCTAGAGACTTTGGACGGTCTCTTCAGAGTCGGCCTTATTGGTGCCAATGACCCCGCTTTGCCTTCGTTTAATCCACCCGGTGACGTAGACCGCAAGCGTCTTAGCAGTCGCGCGGACATGTTGCTGTAACTCTCTCCGGAATGGCATTCATCAAATGATCCGTGTTGCACGCAGCATCCCAGACGCTCATCCGAGATCGATGGCCACTAGCGACTATCGGAGGGGCTGTGATCCGCGCGGACACCGAACTGCCGGATACCTCGTGAAACCAACGCGCGTCCGGCAGATGGGCAGCTCTTACGATCTTAGTCGCGGCCTTTCGGCCAAAACAGATTGATATCGCTCGGATTCACAAGGTCCGGTACCGTCCAACCTTTGTGGTCGTATTCGTCCAAGCATTGTTCGACGAACGACTTCATTCGAGAAGAAAGCCCCGAGTCATGGGCATCCTTGAACGCGTCGAGCTGACCCTGCTCGTAGTTCCCCGCATAATTGATCTCGTATAGCTCGTGGCGGGATGCAAATTCAGATCCGACGGAATCCCAGAGAAGCTTGAGCAACTTTACGCGATCAATAGCTTCGATTCCATTCGAGCCGCGGACATATTTGTCAAGATAGGGCTTTAATTCCGGCTGTTCAAAATCCGCTCCACTGGAGGGAAGATAGATCAGGCCGGATGCGACCGTCTTGCTGATCAGATTTCTCATCCGGGAATAGGCGTCGGCCGCGAGATTTCGGTAGGCCAGGCAGGCTTCATAGTTCGGTTTGACATATTGCCCACACCATCGCTCGCCGGAGTGAACCATTGCGTCGGACAAACTCCATATCAAGTGCCGTAACGCGATTGCCTCGCCAACGCTTGCCTGGACACCACGAAAGTCCTTGGTACCCGTGATTTCCACCGCCTTCAGCAGCATGCCACAGAAAAAATCCATCTTTACCGCGAGGCGCGCGCACCCGTGCATGAGATTGCGCCCGTCGTGCCCCACTTGCGCAGCGAAACGGTTCGAATTTTCGACCCCGTACATCAGAACGTCTTCCCAAGGAACGAAAACCTTGTCGAGGATGAGGATTGTATCATTCTCGTCGAACCGACCGGAGAGCGGCGCATCAAACGGACGCCCTGTCACACCGGAATTGAACTCATAGGAAGAGCGGCAGATCAATTTCACCCCGGGCGCATTTGGCGGCACAATGAAAACAGGGGAGAAGCGTTTCTCTTTGTGGATCACGTTGCCGTAGAAACCGACGTAAATATATTGGGTCAGCGGGGCTCCTGTCGCCACGACCTTGGCGCCGCTCACCACGATTCCGCCGTCAGTTTCCTCGTCGACCCGCACGAAGACATCCGACTGCTCGTTCGGAAGCTGCCGATCAACCGGCGGATGGACAATTGCATGGCCGAAATAAGGAACGCGCTCGCGTACGATGTCGTACCAGCGGTCGGCATTGGCCTGGTAATCCTGATAGACATTCTTATGGAGACCAAGGGTGCCGAACCAGGCCGCCTTGTAATCCGGGGTTCGGCCCATCCAACCGTAAGTCATGCGGGCCCATTCGACGATCGCATCCCGAGCGGCTACCTGCTCCGGGATTGACCGCGGTGCCTGAAAGAAGCGATGCGTACGCATACCGCTTCCGTTATCGATTGGAATGGTCAAAAGTTCGACTTTTTTCGGATCATGAAGTGAGTCGTACAGCCGGGCGATCATCCGCGCGGAATTTCTAAAGGCCGGATGGTTCGCCACATCCTTGACGCGTTGACCATTTATCCAGACCTCTCGGCCGTCATTCAGGCTCTGCAGATATTGTGCACCGGTGCAGGCGCCCACCTTGCCGGCCGCACCTGCCCTGATGGTGGGCGGCGCGTCAGGCATTACACCAGCTGTGCGTGCTGGCTGCGACACTATACTCTCCATTATCTTCATACTCTCCATTGGATTTCGAGATACAAGTTTAGAGCTCAATCGCGCCACTGCAGCGTCCTCGCCCATCGTACCCAACGCGATGCCGAGGCGACGGTGCATCATCAAGCCAGTTTCCGTGGTTTCCAAAAGCACCGCTCTGGACATTTCTATGGTACCGCTTCTTGCCAAGAGCGGCGCGGCCAATAACTCAGCGCGGCAAAGCTGTCCACGAGAACCGTCTTCTCGCTAATTTTCAAGGCTTCGCCTTCCTGCTCGGTTTGATAAACGGCGAACGGCGCGACGATACGCGGCAGCCCAGTGACGTGACGATCGCTGTGGATATTATAGTTGCTCGCAACGCGGAGCGCCTTCAATCGTCTTCGATCGTCTCGCGGCTATCACAATAGATGAGGGCCGACGAAAATATTGTTCCCGGGGCTTCCCGTAGCAGGAACAACGAACCGCGAATAGATCGAGCCATTGTTACTGATCTGCGTGATCGCGCAGTTCGGAAACAGAGAAACGATCGCCACATTGATGTCGTCGTTACGATCCGGATGAAAGGCAACGAGGGACGACTCCGCGAGTTCAAGGTTAGCACGGCTCACCCAGGCACCTGCGTGGCAGCCGGATAACAACCACCCGGAATTATTTCGACTGCGCTAATTCGGGGGGGTGCTTGTCGACCAACACCCATTTGTTGGCTTTTGCTTCCAATATGTAGATTGTCTTGATGACATCACCTTCTGGCCCCATGCTCAAATTGCCAACGATCGCAGGAAAGTCTTTCATTTTTCGCAACTCATCGCGAATTGCCGTGCGCTCCTCAGCAAGTTTGGTCTTGTCACCCGTGACTTTTGCCCGCTTCATCGCCTCGGCATACATGAAGACGATATCGTAGCTGGCAGCATCAAACTGACTTGGCTCGATCCCGGTTTCTCCGGCGACCTTCAGTTTTGCCTTGAACCGTTCGACGAATGATTGGACCCGGGCATCCTCGATGCCGCTGTAAAATGTAGCGCCGATCAGCGTTCCTTCGCCATTCGGCCCCATCCGTTCGGGGAGATCGGCATCGGCGATGCCCGAGCTGCCGAGGATCCGCCCTTTGTGGCCCTGGCGCCGGAGTTCGGTAACGAATCGCAGCAGCACGTCGGTCTGAGCGCCAACAGCGATCAAATCGCTTGGCTTTTGCATCAATTGAGAAACCTGCGCGGACAAATCGAACGAGCTAACCCGAAACGTCACCGTGTCGGTCTGCGGTATGTTGGCAGCGGTGAGGCGCGTCGGCAAAACGCCGGTTCCAACGGCCTGAGAAAAACTGTCGTCGGTTGCATACGCGATCGCAGCGGACGAATGCGCATAGCCCTTGCGGTCGATCGTTCGGAAGATACGTTCCCACGTGTAGTTCTCTTCAACGGTATTTCTAAAAGCATAGCTAAATGGGGCGGCCACTTTTGGCGCCGATGATCCCATCGACATCTGCGAAATACCCAATCGCTCACCTACGGGAAACGCCGCGCGGCATTCGCCGGTGGTGAGCGGGCCGACTACGGCCAGCGCCGAAAGGTCCTGGGCAAACTGCTGCACGGCGACTACGGCCTGGTCCGGCTTTCCGCCGGTATCGAACGAACGGAGAACGAGCTTCTTACCGTTTACGCCGCCGGCGCCGTTGATCTCTTCCAGCGCGACTTCAATAGCTACGTCATTATGCTTGGACAGCGTCGCGGAAGGCCCTGTAGAGGATCCGCTGTACCCAAGAACGAGCTCTTGGGCCAGCGTGCCGCTTGAATTCGCCAACATGCAGGCAAACACGGCTAACGTGCGGAGATACGTACTCATTCAAGCCACCTCTGGTCTGTTGAAAAAACTGTTTCTGCTGTCACTCTCGAAACACTGCCGCAGATGCACGAGCTTGCTGCCAGGTCGACCGATCGCCGCCGGCTGGCGAAATCACTTCTGCGGAGATGTTCGACGTGCGGGTGGAACGGATGATTGTCATCGGACCGCACTCAGACGCAGTCTTCGGATGACACTCCGCGTCAGCAGACCCTCTGGCCGGCAGACCATCAGGATCACCATCGTCGTGCCAAAGCCGATATAACGCCACTCGCCGCCCGCGCGCATGAGTTCCGGAAGAAGGGTAATGGCGCTGGCGCCGAGCAACGGCCCCCACCATGTTTGTGCGCCGCCGAGCAGCACGAACAGCACCGCATTGCTGCTCAAGAAGAAGTTGAAATTCTGCGCCTCGATGTAACTGTAATGGTGCCCGTAAAGGCCTCCAGCGAGACCCGCGAAGGCTCCTCCGAGCACAAGGGAAAGCATTTTCACGGATGGCACGCCAACACCGAATATGGCGGCTGCGCGTTCGTCGTTGCGGACAGCGGTGAAGACCAGGCCGAGACGCGTCGACATCAGATAAGCAACCAGTACGATCACCAGGAGTGCAGCCGCGGCAATCGAATAGAGCCCGATATAGCCGGGCACGGCAAAGCCGCTGGCGCCCCCTACCGCTTCGGAATTGATGAGAACGGCGGCTACGACTTCGGCGAAGGCGAAAGTTGCAAGACTAAAGTAAATCCCATCCATGCGCGCGATGGTTACTGCGACCAAGAATGCAGCGACGGTCGCGCATGCCGTGCCAATTATGATGCACAGCAAGATAGGCAGCGCAAACTTCACGCTCACAATCGCGGAGGCATAGGCACCGATCGCCACATAGCTTGCAACGCCAAGGTTGAGTTGGCCTGTCGCAAGAGGTAAATATGCGGCATACGCGATGATCACTGAGATCAGGAGATGGGCCGCAATCTGAGACGAATATCCGCCCATCACATTCTTTCAATCATACTGGTGCGATTGCCCAACAGGCCACCAGGGCACCAGACAAGGAGCGCAAGTAATGTGCTGTAGACGACCGCATTTACGGCGTCGGAGCTAATGTAGGCGATCGCCAGCACCTCGATCAAACCGACAATGAACCCCCCGACCACGGCGCCCCAGACATTCCCCATGCCCCCAAGCACCATTGCCGAAAGGCCCTTGGCCGCGACTTCTTGCCCCATATTCCATGAAACCTGCAGGTAGCTAAGCCCGAACAGAATTCCTCCGATACTGGCGAGCATTCCTCCGATGATGTAGATGCTGGATACGGTCTTGCCGACATCCACACCCAGCATCTCGGCGGTTCTCGAGTTTTCCGCGATGCTGCGAATCCCGCGCCCCAGCTTTGATCGTTTGAGCGTCGAGTGCATGACAACGACCGATGTCAACGCTACGGCGAGCCCCAACAGCTGAGGAACGCTTACGAGCAGCCGACCAAAGTGTAGATCCGCGGTCGGAAGCGGGCTTGGATAGCGTATCGCCTCCGAGCCAAATCCAATGATGGCCGAATTTTCCAGAAGGATAAGGAAACCCAGCGAACTGACGAGGGGAATGTGATGAGAGGACTGCCGCAACCAACGATATGTGAATCTTTCGATGAGAAGCGAACAGGCCGCCGAAACAAGTAGCGCCAACCCGAAGGCAATCGACCAATGAAAGCCAGCCCTGAGAAATGCGTAGCTTAGGACTCCGCCGAGCATAAACAGGCCAGGAATGCTGAAGTTCAAAAAGTTCAACATTCCTATTGTGAGCGTAAACGCTACGGCAACCAGCACGTAGATGCTTCCCAACATCAACCCATTGATGACTTGTTGCATGACCACGACAATATCTTCCGTTACAGATTGCCCACTTCGCTGACGCATCGAAAGTTCACGAGAAACGGTAAGTTCCATGAATTTGATCTCAAGCAAAAGAACCACTTCGCGGAATTCTATTGGGATAGGTCGCTTCACCTCCAACCCGGCATCGGATTGCGTCCTTCGGTCTGAGCCACGAATAGATGTCCTCTTGTCAAGCATCCATGGGGCCGCCCATCCGAACGAGAAGGTGGAAACCGTTGAGGGATGGGATAGGTTCACCGGCGTCGAGTTCCACGGGCGTCCTCTGATGACACTGCTCCGCCCAAAATTCCCGAAATACTCCCGGGTGCGCGAACTTGAGGTGTTGGAAGAATACCCATTTTGGTCTGTCGGCGCGTCCTCTCTCCCATATTGCTCAGACTGCCGGAATGCCGCGACACTCGTCGAGCCAAGAGGAGGTCGGCATCTGGGAGATTTTCACCGTATAAGTTGCGCGCTCGGAGAGGAGACCCATTTTGCGATTGCTGATAGGACCAACTCATTTTTCCTGGAAACTTGACCTTGGCGAATTCGGCGCCGCGACGGTAAAGTTTACCTTAGGATCCGGATTATCGGCTAGCCTCGGATGCTTCTCTTTCGGTCGGCGGAGCCGCTTCTCTTTGCAGATCTGAACCTCAATCCAAATTTTAAATCCAACTTTTAACAACTGATCTCGCGACATCTGAGTGGCAAAGGCGATCGGTCGCTAGCGATTACGCTCAAGATTGCCGGGCCTACTTGATAATTGAATTTCTTTGATACAGATTGCTGTTGAACACTTGGAGGTAACATCTTGTCGCCCGACAGTCGCCGCCTACGCGCCGCGCTTGGCCACTTCGCGACCGGAATCATTATCGTCACCGGCCATACCGACGTCGGAGAGCGAATTGGCATGACGATGAATTCTTTTAATTCCGTCTCACTCGACCCTCCGCTGGTGCTATTCAGTATTCGGAAGGACGCGCTAAGTTTGGTGAACTGGCAACGGAGCTCGTACTGTGCGATCAATGTTCTCAGCGAGGACCAAGAAGACCTGTCCAATCTGTTCGCGCGAAGCGAGGCTGAAAAATGGAAAGGAATAACCCCAGTCTTTGGGAAGACTGGCGTTCCTCTTTTGCCCGATGTGCTAGTCGCCTTTGAATGCGAGGCATACGCCAGGTATGATGGCGGCGATCACGAGATCTTTGTATCGCGCGTCGTCGAAATACACGATGGGCACGTCAAACACGGCAAGCCAATTCTGTTCTTCGATGGACGCTACCGCCAGCTAGCCAACGTCGGCACGGCCCACGAACCTCCGAGCGATATCTACGGATGGTAGACGCAGCACCGCTGCCGACAACTAGTCGGAAGATAGTAATACACCCCACCCATCCAATGTCCGAGGTCTATAGCTCGGGACACGTCGTCTTGGCGATTTCTTTCACTTCCATCCTCATCGTCCCCTCACCAAGCGTGACTCAGAAGGAAATCATGCACACGCCGATTGAACTCGTCGGGTTCGGTCTGCGCATAGGCGTGCCCGCCACGCGGCACCAGCTCTGCCTGCGGGATCAGCTCGGCCACGCTCGATTTCGCGCTGCGCCTCATGGGTGGCCGTCCAGGCACTCACAATGGCAGGGTGCCGGAGCATTCTAAAATCGAGCGATGTCCGTTGCTAGGGCAACCCGGAAGACCTATGCTCAGCTTAAGTATTTCGCAGTTTGCCCCACAGCGGACCTCGCTAAAGCTTGCTCGACATGTGCGTAGCTGAGCCAGCACGTACACTTCATCGTAAGCCTCCAGGGAAGGCCGTCCGGCGGGTCTTTAGCCGGTCTGCGATAAGCGCGCCGGAAACCAGCAGCGTGTCATTCCTAGCCCGACCTATTCGTGAGATTGCGGTTTTTGGTCGGATTGATGCGGCCGCCCATCTCCTCTGACGAGGCGCACAGGATCGCCTTCGGCTTTTCACCGCTTGACGACCCGTACTTTGCAACGCGCTTGAGGGATGGGTTGGGCGAACGGGGGCAGACGCCCCGGCGGTCAAGGACCGAGCGGCAGCAGCGCGCCCGGCAAGCAGCGGATCAGGTCGGCCTCGGGACATGCCGCGGCGAACGCAAGGCGAGAATATTGTTGAAGGCTGACGTCGCGGACGGCGGTGAAGGCTGGAGTGACAGCCGGATCATCAAGGCTTTGGACACCAGCGTTTCGATGGTTTATCGGGTGCGGAAGCAACTAGCCGAGGAAGGCTTCGAGGCTGTGTTGAGCCGCAAGCAGCGGGCGACGCCGGCGGTTGCGCGAATTTTTGACGGCGAGAAGGAAGCCAAGCTGGTTGCCCTGGCCTGTTCCAAGCCTCCTAAGGGACGGGTCCGCTGGACCCTTCGGTTGCTGGAGAACAAGGTCGTGGAACTCGGCATCGTCGATCGCGCCAGCGACTCAACGATCGGGCGCGCGCTTAAAAAAACATCCTCCAGCCCCATCGCCGACAGTGCTGGGTTATCCCGCCGAAGGCGAACGGCGCGTTCGTAGCCGCGATGGAAGACGTGCTGGCCGTCTACACGCGGCCACACGATCCCGATCATCCGCTGGTATGCCTGGACGAGACCTCGAAGCAACTCACGGCCGAAACGCGCATGCCGATCCTGATGAAAGTGGGTCGCCCGGCCCGCTTCGATTACGAGTACGAGCGCAAAGGCACCGCCAATCTGTTCATGATGTTTGCTCCGTTGGAAGACTGGCGCCATGTCGAGGTGACAGATCGTCATGCCGCCGTCGATTATGCTCAGGTCCTGAACGATTTGGCCGACGTTCACTTTGCCAGCGCCAGGACCATCGTGCTGGTCCAGGACAATCTCAGCGTCCGAAGCAAGGCGCCTGGTCGAACGCTTCGAATAGCACTACACTCCAAAACATGGGAGCTGGCTTAATCTGGCCGAGTCCGAACTCGGCGTTCTAACCAAACAGTGCCTGGATCGCCGTATTCCCGACAAACAAACCCTCACCGACGAAATCGCCGCATGGCAGCACGACCGAAACACAAGCCACACCAAAGCGGACTGGCAATTCACGACCAGAAATGCTCGCATCAAACTCAAGCATCTATACCCGTCAATCTGAATGAATCGGCCGACTAGGATCATAAAGCTGTTTCCAAGATTCATCATTGAATGCCTTCGACAAGGTCGCGAAGACGGAGCATTGAAAGAGGCTGTTTGGCAGTGGTGTCAACGAGGAATAACTG
The DNA here is from genome assembly GCF_900129505.1 of Bradyrhizobium erythrophlei. Lineage (NCBI taxonomy): Bacteria > Pseudomonadati > Pseudomonadota > Alphaproteobacteria > Hyphomicrobiales > Nitrobacteraceae > Bradyrhizobium > Bradyrhizobium erythrophlei. The sequence continues at coordinate 7,223,232 of NZ_LT670818.1, forward strand.
CATGTCGTCGGGTCCTTGCTGTCTTCGCGTAAGATGCAAAACGCTTTGATGCACTATCTCAACTCGTTCGACCTTTTTGGCAATCCGCGATCACGATACTGCTTCGCACTCCGAGTCAGGATGGCCGAGAAATTGTCGTAAAGTCTGCGAGCGGCAGAGCCGAAGGGGTCCAGACGCGGAGCGACGACTTCATTTAGCCGCGCGGCTTCCTCTTTGCCAAGCGCACGTTCCAGGCTGCTCTTGTACTCAGGCACGGCCTCCCAGTCCGAGACGGTCGATGCGGTAATCTCGACGTGATATTGAAGACCGTAGGCATGTTCGCCCCAACGTATCGCCTGCGTCGGACAGGCAGCGTTCGCCGCCAGCACCTTTGCACCCTCGGGAAGATGCGCTATCTCGGCGCCATGCCACTGAAAGGTCTCCAGTTCTTTTTCGAACCCTCTGAACAATGGATCGGCCTGGCCATCCTCAGTCAGTTGCACCGACGAGAGGCCGACTTCCGGTGCCGCCATCAGGCGGACCTTTCCGCCCAATGCTTCCGCCAACAATTGGTGGCCCAGGCAGATACCGAGATATGGTCTTCCAAGATCCTTCACCCATCGACGAATCGCAGCCTTTTCGGCGAAGAGCCATGGATGAAGGTCTTCCTGCCAGACATCCATCGGTCCGCCCATGACGACCAACAGATCGAAGTCCTCGAGCGGCGGAATACGATCTCCTTCGTTCGATTCCACGGCGTGCCAGCTATCGCCGCTCTTCGTCCAAAAATCGCGAAATATGCCTGGGTGCTCCACCGATAGATGTTGGAAGACGAGATTGCGCATGTTTGTCCTCGATTTTACTGGGCCAATCTTTTCGCGGGGGTCGGAGAAAGCCGGATACCGATATACCGGCGTCTAAGATCAGAGGCCCGCCAGTCGGCTACCGACCGACCCGCCTCACGGATGCGGACAAGGAACGATCACGGTACGTCTCGCAGATAACTGAGCCGCGAGACCTTCGAGCGCAGCGCGCACGTAGTAGACTCCGATGATTTCTCGGTTAATGACGTCCGCACGATGACGCCTCGGCGTTGAGTTTGGGTAACGATCTCTTTTGCTCCGGGTCTCAAGAACGCTTCGCGCCCAGACATCCTGCTTTAGCCTAGCTAGTTTGACGACAAGCGCGCTATCGCGAGTGTGATTGAACGCCCTAAAGCCGTTAGTTCATGCTTTGAAGCAAGAAGTCAGCGCACCGTTCGCCTATGAGAATCGACACGGCATTGGTATTGCCGCTGACAAGTCGGGGCATAATCGAGGCATCCGCGACCCTGAGCTTCGAGACGCCATTCACGCGGAGCCGTGTATCGACAACAGCGGTTGCATCGGAACCCATTCGGCAGGTTCCGGATACGTGACTAATCGGCCTTACGTATTTGCGCACGAACCCTTCAGGATCGCGCGCATCCTCCTCTCCGGTCGCTGTCGGATAGACTTCTTGGCTAACGATTTTTTCGAACGAAGGCGCTTTGATCAAATTGCGAGTGAAAGTTGTACCACGGATCAATGTCTCTACGTCTTCCGAGTGGCTAAGAGTTCCGCCATCAAAGTAAATTGGCGCGTCGGGATCCGCGCTTACAATCTTAACCTCGCCGCGTGAGAGTGGTCGCAGGAGGCACACGCAAATGGTGATACCGTGGCCGGATGGGGCAGGCCATTCGTCGGAGCCAAATAAAGAAGGAAACATAATGAGCTGGATGTCGGGACGGCCGCTTTTCAGAGTATCCACGTATGCTCCCGCCCCCCAGATACTCGAAGCGAGAAGGCCGTCACGGAACAAGATGTATTGAAGGCCGTGCTTGAGCGCCGCGAGGCCTTTATTTTGGCCGAGCAAGCTGATCGATTCCTTGAGTCTGCAGTGGATCGGAACCTCGACGTGGTTTTGGAAATTCTGGCCAACTTCGGGAGCGTCGTGGACCACAGCAACGCCTTTTTCCTTAAGGAGTTTAGTCGGTCCAATACCGGATAGTTGCAGGATCTTCGGTGAAGCCAGAGCACCGGCGGCCAAAATCACCTCACGACCGGCGTGCACTTGGCTAATTTTGCCAGAGCTTGACCGATATTCAACGCCGACGACCTCGCTGTCCTCCGTGATAAGGCGGAGAACGCGGCAGTCGGTAAGCACCGTCAAATTCGACATATTCTTCCTTGGCGCAAGAAACGCCACGGCGGTGCTGCTCCGCCGACCCTTAAACGCCGTGCATTGAAAGAGGCCTACGCCCTCTTGCGTCGCCCCGTTGAAGTCGTGGTTATAAGGCAGACCAATCTCTTGGCCGGCCTTGATGAAGGCGAGATCTGTTGGCAGAGCGTGCCACGCGTTGCCAACTTTGAGCGGACCATTGGTGCCATGATAAGGTTCTGAGAACGACGCATTACTCTCCGACTTTTTGAACGCCGGGAGAACATCGTCCCAACCCCACCCGTCACAGCCGAGCTCTCGCCATCCATCATAGTCCTCCGCAGAGCCGCGGAGGTAAATCATGGCATTGACGGAACTCCCCCCGCCCAGAACGTTTGCTTGAGGAACGAAGAGTGGTCTGGAATTAGCATGGCTTTGCGGTGTTGTTTTATAGGACACAACCCGTTTGGTGCCGAATAAGCGAAAGAATGCCCCGGGCATGTGGATGAATGGCGTGTTGTCCCCGCTGCCCGCCTCAAGCAGTAGGACCTGGAGGCCCGCCTCTGCCAGCCGGCCAGCAATGACCGACCCAGCCGATCCACCGCCAACAACGACAAATTCGTACGACGATTTCGCTTCTCGGCTCATGGGCAATCCGCGGCTCCTGAATTGGCTCCTCAGAGAAGCCGTGAAGATCGACTGTCTCTGCAAACCATCCCCTGCCACGGACGTGCCCTGTACTTTAGGCAGCAGATCGTGACGTCTTGACCGGTCTAGGCTAGTGAGGATTTTTCGAAACTGACAGAGCCACTTCGGACAACGGGGCAGGACTGGTTGGGCAGGTATCGGGGCCATCGCTAGGAGCGCAATTGGCTCTTCCGGGAGACGACTACAGATAGTGACCACGAAAGTGAACCAAAGGCGCGAGCGTGGGATTGTCCGACAATCCGACCACTCGTCCCAAGAGAATTTCCGTTTCAAATCTCGTAATTGCCTCGATCAGTTCGCAATCAACGGCAGCCACGGCGCGTTCGAGGATCGGTGCTCCCGTGACCAGCTTGGTCCAAGCGACTGTTTTAAACCGATCGGATCCGCTTATTTTTGTCTTTCCTCCAAAAATGTCAGCAAGTTCAATAAGATCATCGGGAACAAAGTTCAGCGCAAAATGCCGAGCATCTAGGATTGCTGGAAGGGCAGACGTAGGTTTACTCACGCTCACCATCATAGTCGGTGGGTCCGCGCAAAGATGGGTAGCCGATAAGCCAAGAAAGCCCGCCGGTCCATGTTCGGAGCACGCGGTGACAATAGTGCTGCCTGACGCTCGCTGACCAACAGATTGCCAGAATGCCCTTTGATCAATCATATCGACCCATCCCTCTCGGGTGATATCGGAGTTTGGTAAGGTCAGACTGACGCGGGCGTGAAGCGAACATTTCAGTGTCGCTGGCTTAAAAAGAACTTTAGCACCGTCTCATTGAATTCATCCGGTTCCGTCTGGGCATAGGCATGACCCCCGCGAGGCACGAGCATCAGTTTCGCGTGTGGAATGAGGTTGGCATATTCACGAGAAAAGTAACTTGGGGTCAGGACGTCATCCTCGCAGCAGACAACGAGAGTTGGAAGATTTAATCTGCCAAGCTCTTTGCGGCGATCGAACTTAAGTATGGCATCAAGCCGACTACCTTGAACTTTGGCATCGCCGAGTTGCTTCGATGTTGAAAGCTCAAGTTCACGCAATTTTGCGTCGTTGCCGTTTATCCAGTAAGGCGGATAGAGCAGCAACGTGGTGTACTTCGCGTAGGCGAGCAAGCCGAGATGTGATAATAAGTGGAGGCGTAAATCGAAAATGCGTTGCCTGTAGGTATCGCCGCACGTTGTGCTTGCGTAGATCACGAGAGATGAGATGCGATCGGGATAGTCTAGAGCGGTAGCGACGCCGATCGCGCCGCCTGTCGAGTGGCCAAGATAAGCCGCGCGCTCGATGCCGGCGGCATCGAGGATAGCGATCAGATCCGCCGACATCTCCTCAACAGACTCGACCTCGACGCGAGAGGAACGACCCGTTCCGCGCTGATCAAACGCGAGAACAGTGAAATGTTTTGCTAAGGCAGGGATATTGGCGTGCCAGAATGTTGCTGTTCCTCCTAGTCCCGCTGCGAGCACAAGCGGCGGTCCCGAACCGTCAACATACCAGTGCAGACGAGCACCGTTCCTCACTGTCTCTGGCATTATCGCTTACGCCTTCCTAGAAACTTTCATATGCGCTGTACCAGTTTGTATCCTTCGAGGGACCTGGGCCCGCCTCGTTTGATCCGTCATATGTCAGTTCGATCAAGACCCCGTTTGGGTCACGGACGAACAGCTGCCACAGTTGAGTTCCGGGCGGGATGTTTTGCCGCCATGGCTTGCCGGCGGCCATCAGTTTTTGACGCATTTCTTGGAATCCCGCGCCGCCGATAGCGACGTGATCGATTGCTCCACCGCCGGTCGGAACGACACCATTGACATTCAGGGCAGATTCGCCGCCATACAGATGAATAAGGATTCCGCCTGCCGGCGGCGGAGTGGCGAGCCAAGCGCCCGGGAAATCGAAGGCGGGGCGATCGACCTCAGTCATGCCAAGCACGTCACGATAAAATTCCACAGTCGCCGGCACGTCTGCGGTTTTGAGCGAGATGTGCAAGATGTTCTGCAATGAAGGCGTCGTGGCCGTGGTGGATTCGAGTCTCATCGGGTCACCCCTTGTGATTCCGGGATTAGTCGCGAAAATCGAGCCTTGCCGGTCGCTTTCGCTAGGACATCTTCAAGAAATTGAAGTCGATCCTGCCCCCAGTACATTTCCTTTTCAAAGAAATAGAACGGGGAGCCGAAGACGCCCCGGTCCTGCGCCTCCTGTGTATTGCGATCAAACTGTGCAATCGCATCTTGGCTCTTAGCGGCCTCTATCAGACGAGTTCCATCAAAGCCTAAGCCATCCACGATCTTGATCAGAGTGCGCTCGTCTGAAATGTCCTGCTCAAGTGCCCAGATCGCACGCAAAAAGGCGTTCGCCAAAAGGCCTGTCTCGTAGCCGAGCCCCTTGGATGCGATGAGAGCGCATGATGCAAGCTCATCGCTAATCGGATAGTGCTTTGGGAAGAGCTTAACGGGTATCCCGAGATACTCTGACCACCGCTTCAGCTCGACCAGTCGATAATCCTGCCGTTGCTGGGATCGCTTCTGCAAGAGGATCCCACCCGTTCCGGCATAAATTGCGGCAAGGCGCATGGGTTTGTGGTTGATGCGGACGCCGTAACTGCGTCCGAGTCGCTCCAGACGCACGCCTCCCATGTAGGCCCAATCGGACAACACGGAAAAAAAGTAATCGATCTCCATCGCGGGTTCTCTCACTTTAGGTGCGGCGCTCTTAAAGACGCACCGCACCGGCTCATCAGGCTTAAACGAAACAGCGGCTAGGCGAGAGCCGTCGCGGCCTCGGCTTTCATCAGCCCAGCGTTCTCGAGCAGCGCCTGCAGATATCTCCGATCAGCGGCATTGAGCATACGTAGCGGCCGCCGTGTCTGACCGACCGAGCGCCCCAGTAAATCGCAGGCTGTGTGCGCTACTCGAATATAACCCTTGACGCCCATATATTCGCAAATGGGAAACATCGGTTGAAAGTATTCGCGCATGGCTTCGATGTTCTTTTCATCGTGGCCGATCCGGAAGAGTTCGACACACCGACGCGGCATGATATTGCAACTACCCGCGAACCAGCCATCCGCACCGGCCGCAATGGCTTCAGGTGTGCAGGCATCATTGCCGTTCAGAACCGTGATCTGACGGTTTGTCAGCTGCCGGATAGCCGAGATGCGACTCATATCGCCCGAGCTCTCTTTGACAAAACCGACATTATCGATCTCAGCAATTCGAGCAATGAGGGCAGGTCTCATGTCGACCGCCGTGGTTCCGGGGTTATTATAGATTCCGACGGGGATCTTAACAGCACCTGCTATGGCTCGGTAATGTTCGTAAAGCTCATCTTCCGTAGCGCGCCAATAATTGATCGGAACAACAAGAACACCATCGGCGCCGTTATCTTCGGAGAATTTCGACAGTCGGATGGCTTCAGCCGTCGACATTGCGCCGGTGCCCGGCAAAACCGGCACACGCCCAGCCGTGTGCTTTACTGCCTTCAAAATAACCGCTCGGCGCTCGTCTTCGGTAAATGAGCCAATACCACCCGTGCTGCCGAAGACTGTGATTCCAGCGACACCGGATGCGATCTGGTGATCGATGACGCGCGCAAGGCAAGCGTCATCGATCTCTTCACCATCGCTTTTTGTCGGGGTTACGACGAATGCAAACACTCCCTGAAACTTCTTCGCTGCGGCCTTCATTTTTTCTCCTCACTAACCAGCTGCTGAGCTTGTCTAAATGTCGCGATAAGCGGGCGAAAGTGCCGCTTCAAACAACGGGATAGGACCGCTTGGATGGATGTGGACGGCGTGCGATTTGCTGGGCCAGCTTAATATGCGGCTCAGCTCGGCGGCCGCGAGGCCAAACCCTTGGCACGATACTTGCAGTAAATGTCTATCTTCCCTGACGGTTGCGTTGGTACAGAAATGCTTGACGAAGATTCAAAGGAAACGGCGCTGAAAGGTCGCAGTAAGCGCGCGAGTCTGGCCGTTCTCAGTGACTTTGTACTCAATCCGCAGGCGCCTATTCCTTTGTGGCAACAGCTTTATCAGCAGCTGCGTGACGCGATGATATCGCGCCGACTACCGCCGGGCACTCAATTGCGGGCAACCCGTATTCTTGCACAGGAGCTCGGCTGCTCACGCAACACTGTTTTGGGTGCATTCGAACAGCTCATTGCTGAGGGCTATCTTGAAGGAAGAATTGGATCCGGCACATACGTGGCTAATATTTTGCCAGATGACGTAATGTGTGCCGACGACGCGTCGGCGGGTCAATCATCGCGGGCAGCGCGAAGGAGTCACTGTACTTTAGGACTGTCGCAGCGTGGCAGTCAGCTGGCGCAGATGATCCAAGATCGTGTGCCTTACAAGGCTTTTGCGCCTTGCCGACCGGACGTCTCACTGTTCCCGTTTGAGATTTGGGAGAAACTCGCGCGCGTTTGGGGGGCACCATCCCAGTCGCTTTTGACGCAGGCAGACCCATGTGGATATTGGCCTCTGCGCGAGACAATCTGCACGTATCTCCGCGCCGCGCGGATGATTGAATGTAAGCCTGAGCAAGTTATCATAACAGGAGGCGCGCAAAACGGTGTCGACATGGCCGCGCGCTTGCTCCTGGATCCTGGAGATGCCGTGTGGGTCGAGGATCCTGGGTATCCTGGCTTGCAGGCGGCGTTCTGTGCTGCCGATACCACTGTGGTGCCGGTTCCCGTGGACCAGGAGGGATTGTCGATCGCTGAGGGAAAAGCGACCGGCCAGGTCCCTCGAATGATAGCAGTCGCTCCCTCACACCAGTACCCGCTTGGCGTGACCATGTCATTGCAACGCCGGTTGGAGCTGCTCTCGTTTGCAGCGGAGGTCGATAGTTGGATTATTGAGGACGATTACGATAACGAATTTCGGTATGAGGGCCGGCCTTTGGCGGCGCTCAGGAGCCTCGATAGTGATGACCGGGTCATCTATGTCGGGACGTTCTCAAAGGTTTTATTTCCCTCGTTACGGCTTGGATACTTAGTCGTGCCTTCGCGGATTTCCGAGCGTTTTGCGCAAGCGCGGGTCGGCATCGACGTGCAACCGTCGCTTCTGTCACAGCCTATTGTGGATTCCTTTATCCGCGAAGGTTATTTTTTCTCGCACGTGCGGCGTATGCGGACCATCTATCGCGATCGTCAAGCTGTGCTTGTGGATGCTGCCGAGAAGAATTTATCCGGCCTTCTTCACGTTCATCCTGATGCCTCAGGCCTTCATCTCCTGGGACGCTTTACACCGGAAGTAAGTGCTCGTCTTGACGATGCGTCTGCCTCGCGCCGCGCCGCGGACTCTCGCATTTTTGCTCCGCCCTTATCGAGCTTTTATGCGGATCGTCGCGATCGCGGCGCGCTTGTTCTGGGTTACGCCGCAGTTGATGAAAGATCGATCATTTCTGCGACGCAAGCACTTTCGCGAGCACTACGCCTCTAGAGTGCGGTCGATTTATTGTTGATCTAGCTGTCCATCGGATCGTCCGGGAACGCGCCGGAGCGATGTGCAGCGATCGAACTACCCTGCCAATCGAGGTCTTCGCACCGCGTTCAGACGGATGTTGGTTGAGACTTCGCGAGCACTTCGTGGAAATTGGTGACATACGTACGTCCGTGATAGAGCAACGGGACACCGCCGCCAAATCGAACGGCTTCGACGGCACCGAAGATAATATTGTGAGAGGCGAGCTCTTTCACCTCGATCGTTCGGCAATCGAACGCAATCACGGCTGAGGTGAGAACCGGCGATCCACTTTTCAGGGTCATCCAGTCCCCAGTTGCAAATCGCTCGTCGAGGTGAAGGCCAGTGCGGCTCGCGAAAATGTCCGCAAGCTTCGTCTCGTTGGGGCCGATCGTGTTCACGCAAAAAGCGCCATTTTGCGAGAATAATGGCGCACTGTTACTTCGCTTATTGACGCAAACCAGCAACATAGCTGGATCGTCGGAAACCGAACACACAGCAGTCGCTGTAAAGCCGGTCTTACCGGCTGGTCCGGCCGACGTAACAATGTGTACGGCGGCTGTCAGGTGGCTCATCGATTCACGAAATAGCGCGGGTTCAATGTACGACAATATCCCGCTCTTTCGATCATCCGGCATCGTAGCGTCCGTGTTTGCTCGCGCGACCCATGCCAGACCTAGATCTGTTTGCTTGATCGGCATCGCGAAGTACGAGTTGCGCGCGGCACAAGTCAGGCACTCTTTTTGGTGAGCCGGACGTCGTTGCCGAGTAGAGCAGCATCGACCAGCGGAATAACGTTTTCTCCGAACTTTTTGACGTCGCGGCCCCAATTCGGAAAGACCATTGCCGCGCCGCCGAGACCTTGGGCGTGCAGTTCACAGAACCGATCGGCGACAGTCTTATAGGAGCCCACGATCGGCAGAACTCCCATGAAGGCGTCGGCTCTATGGCGCTGAGCGGACGATCCAGTTGCGTCGGCCTGTCCGAGGCGACGCCACGTCTCGACTGCTTCGACATCGACAGTCTCGTTGATATGGTCGAGCACAGCTTCGGCCTTGGCATCAGTTTCCTCTGCAATTACAACGAGCAGTGCGTAACTGCGGACGCTCCTGCCGACTTGGCGCGCGAAGGTTTGCGTTCGTGTGCTGAGATCGAGCGTTGTAAGTTCGGCATTGGGCATGATGAAATTGTAGTCGGCCCATAGAGCCGCTGCTTTCATGCCGGCGTCTGACTGCCCGGCCCCACACAAGGGAATCGATCGCTTAGGCAGGGGCTGACAAATGCAATCGTCCAGATTGAAATACTTGCCTTTATGGGTCAAACGGCCCTTCTCCCATAGCCCGCGCAGCACTTCCACGTATTCGACTGCGTATTCATACCGGTAGCGGTAGTAATCGTCGCCTGGCCATAAACCCATGGGGGCATATTCCATCTTGTTCCAGCCGGCAACGATATTCAGGATCAGCCGCCCGTTGCTGATGCCATCGATGGTTGCGGCCATGCGTGCGCAAACGCCGGGGTGCAGAAGGGGCAACGAGACGGAGGCGATGAGTTCGATCCTCTTGGTCGAGGCCGCAATGCCGCTCATCAATGTCAACGATTCCGTGGCGTAGTCCCACAGTTCCGTCTTGCCTCCGTAACCACGCCATTTAGTTTGGGCCAAAGCGAATGAATACCCGGTGTTTTCGGCATCTACACAAGCATCGCGGTTAAGCTCGAAAGTGGGCATGTATTGGTACTCGGGCGCCGTGGACGCGATCATCCCATTATTTGTAACTGGCAAGAACATTCCAAAATCGAATTTATCAACCACGTCTCGAACTCCTTCCGTCCAGCATCCTCCGTTTAGTCCGGAGGAAAGCAGTTCTTTCGATAACGCCAATCTAGATTTCTGGCTTTGTAGAACGAAAGGTCCATTCCGGCGAGTTCAGTGGTGCCACCGGAATGATCATGTGAAGAGAACGCCTGAATAGAAGGCAAAGCAGCTAATCGCTTAGGCAGTTGCGCCTGTGGCCGAAGGCGCTACCCGCGAAGTCAAACGCGTGAGCGGTGTTAACCTAATGCGCGTGCGGGGCAGTCAGCTCGATGTTAGCGTTTCTTGCTCACTCCGGGAGGGACGCATGGACAATCGCGAGAACGGACAGGGTATTTCAGAGCCGTTCGTTAGTCCGCTAGGACGAAGCACGAGAACCAGCGCGAGCACAATGCCGAGCCCAATTTCTTGCGAATATCTCGGTAACCCAAGTATGTGGCTTTGGATCGTAACCCCAGCCTCGAACTTTCGCAGTATTTCAACAATTAAGGTAACGAATAGAGTGCCGATAACTGCTCCGCTCAAGCTCCCGGAGCCACCGATGATCAGCATGGCCAGCGTAAGGAACGTAAGGTTGAGATAAAACACGTCGACAGAGATGACACCCAAGAAGTGCGCATATAAACCGCCCCCAAGGCCGACAAGAAATGCACTCAGTACGAAAGCACTCAGCCGGACGTGGACGACGTTTATAGCGACGGATTTTGCCGCGATCTCGTCGTCACGCGATGCCCGCACCATAAGGCCCACCCGCGATTGCTGAAAGAGCGCGGCGCAAATGATTGCAAATGCGACATACGCGAAGAACACCCACGAATTTGCGACGGTTGGAATGCCAATAATGGAGCTCGCACCGGCAGTCACCGAATCCCAGTTTGAATAGAGGCTGTTAACAGCGGCTAGAAATGCAAACGTAGCGATTGAGGCCGCGATGCCCGTGAGACGGATGATTGCTGCGCCAAATAGAGCCGCTATGACCGTGGCCAATAGGCCGCCACCTAAGACCGCAACGATAAAAGGATATTGGGTCTCGTTGAGAAATGCGGGAAGCCCCGTCAACATCAACTGTTTCCACGCGGGTGGTCCCGCGGCCCATCCTGCCGCATAGGCGCCAATGCACATGAAAGCGACTTGGCCGAATGAAAGGATGCCCGTATTTCCGACGAAAGTATAAACTCCGATGACGACTACCATACGAATAAGCATTTCGTTGATAGTCAATGTGACGCTCTCAGCGCCGCTAAACTGACCGAGCGCAACAACCACAGCGACGATGGCGATCAGTACGATGGGGCTCCAAATCGTTTCAAGCCGCCGTCGATGCGGTTCCATTGTCATGGTGCTCCTTTAGACCCGTTCAGTGAACGCTCTTGTGGGAAACAGGCCAGTTGGTCGGACGATTAGGATCAGAATGACCAGCGTAAAAACAAACGCATCCCGAAAACTTCGCATCTCCCCTGGCAGATACGCCTGTAGCAAGGATGCGGCGAGGCCTACAGCCATGCCGCCCACAGCAGCGCCGACCAAGCTGCCCATTCCGCCGATCACCGTGCCAATAAAGGCGAACAGCATGAGTGGAACACCCATCTGAAACGTAAGGGTGCCGGTCTGTGCTACGAACAAAAGTGAGACGGCGACAGCAAGTACGCCAGAGACGGCGAACGCAACGCTGATTACGTAGTTCGAGCGCACACCAAGATATTGCGCCATCCGAAAATCTTCTGCCGCGGCGCGCATTTGCACACCTAAGGGGGTTAAGCGCAAAATAGCCGTCAAAAGCAGCATCAAGATCATTGTCGCGCCGATCGTTACCAGCTGTAGCTTACCTACATGTAGAGCGCCGATATCGACCTGTTGGATGAGACTTGGCCAGAGATTGACGGACTTCTCGCGCGCTCCGTAAACTATCAAAAGCACGTTCTGAATCACGTAGCTGGCCGCAAAAGACGCGATCATCAAGGTTGGCGGCGAGGAACTTTTTAGATAGCGAAATAGAAGGAAATAGCAAAGGACAGCGAGTGCGATCACAATAGTACTCGTAGCGACGAGCATGAAGGGCAGCGGCCAACGCCCGATGAACATTTGCGCGGTGACATCGGCACTTGCTTGGAGTGGTGGAACGATGAGCGCATAAGCGCCGACCGATATAAAATCTCCATGCGCGAAGTTGATCAGCCGCAAGACCCCAAACAGAAGGCCTATGCCAAGAGCGGCAAGTGCATAAAGGCTGCCAAGACTAATGGCGTCGATGACATTTTGTAGGAACCCAATCATTGTTGTGCGCCCTCTTGCAGAGTCTCTTGGGGCTCATCGAAGCCGAAGTATGCGCTTTTTAAGGATCGCCCGTCGGCTATGTCCGCAGGTCGGATGCATAACCGAATCACGCCGTTGCGCAGAACGTAAACGCGATCTGCTACTCTCATCACGCGTTCCGATGATTGCTCATTGATAAGGAGCGTAACATTGTCGCGCCGGCGCATATCAAGCAAGATATCATAAACACGACCGATGATTTGCGGTGCGAGCCCCAACGATGGCTCATCGACGAGTATGATCCGGGGCCTAGTCATGAGCGCGCGGCAAATGACAAGCATTTGCTGCTCGCCGCCGGAAAGTTTTCCAGCTGGCTGCTTCAGCCGCTCTCGCAGCCTAGGGAAGAGCTCCAGCATGCGTTCGCGATCGGCATTTATGTTGGTTCGATCGCGCCGTTGGTAAGAACCGATGCGCAAGTTTTCATCGACCGACAACGTTGAAAATACATGCCGGCCCTCAGGAACGAACGAGAGGCCAAGGCGTGATATCGCTTCGGGTGCCTTTCCCATGAGCGCTACACCCGCAAAACGGATTGCTCCTAGGCGGGGCCGAACGCCGCCGGCTATAGCCTTGAGAATCGTCGATTTACCCGCGCCGTTTGGTCCGCATATGCAAACGATCTCGCCGTCCTCGACGTTAAGCGACACACCACGCAGCGCGCTAAGGCGGCCATAATTGACGTGGACATCATCAACCTCGATCAATGGCATAGCGCGTCCCACACATTCTAAACGTAGTGTCCGAGATACGCTTCGATGACAGCCTCGTTCTGCTGAATTTCTTTCGGAGTCCCTTCAGCGATTGTTCGCCCACCATCAAGAACATGGATGCGATGTGACACGCCCATGATGATACGCATGTTATGCTCGATCAAAAGCGCGCCGCAATTGAACGATTTGGGAATCCGTGAGATCAGTTGCATCAATTCGTCGCACTCATGATCGGACATTCCCGCAGCGGGCTCATCCAGCAGGATAAATGCGGGTCGGGTCACAAGTGCGCGCGCAATACCTACTCGTCTTTCATCCGTGTAAGCGAGGGTACCGGCGATCGCATCGGCCTTGTCGTCAATCGAGAGCCAAGCCATGGTCTCCATCGCGACGGAAGCTGCTTGCTTCCGAGCCATTCCCATCGCAACGGCGGCGACCTCAACGTTCTGAAGCACGGTCATTCCTCGGAAGAGGCGACCGGCTTGGAAGGTTCGGCTAATCCCTGTTTTACGGATGTGGTCAGGAGCTGACCCCACGACGTCAACGCCGCCGATAAGGATACTGCCTCCCGTGGGGATCTGGAACCCAGTGAGGCAGTTGACGAGCGTTGTTTTACCGGCGCCGTTAGGCCCGATCAGCCCCAGGACCTCGTTGCGCTGCAGGCTGAGGCTGACATTCGAGACAGCCACCAAACCTCCAAAGCGCACCTCAAGGCCTGCTACGGACAACTCCCACAGATTATCCTTTGTCCTGCTTAGCAAGATCGTTCACCCGCCCTGCTCATCGCGAACCTACCCGAGTCCGACGAGCGTGATGCATAACGCCCTTTGTTGGTCATTTCTTCAAGCGATAGAGGACGTCGCTTGGGACGGCTTCGTCGATCCGCCAATCTTTGAGCACCTTCCCTTTGCCATCATTGATTTCGACGATGAAATAGTTGGCCCGATCCTGCTCATGCAATTTTGCCGAAAAGGAGCGTGGACCAAGGATTGTTGGTTCGTCGCTAAGACTGTTCATGACTGCGACAACTCTAGCGGCATCGAGTGTTCCCGCTTTCTCAACCGCCTTCTGCCACAGTTGGAGAAAAGCATAGATTGGAAAGGCATATTGTGTGACGGGCGCTTCATTGAACTTTACCTTGTAGCGTTCGATGAGGGATTTCACCTCCGGACGCGGATCGTCGCCATAGACTGATGCCTGAACTGTCTCATAGAAATTACTCAGGTTTGGCACCGAGTTGAGCCAGTATGTCCCGTCCATGCCGCTACCGTTCAGGATCGGCACATGAATGCCAGCGGCACGCATTTGACGGATGGCCGCCGGTCCGCCTGGTGTGATGGTACATAGCATCACCGCATCCAGTTTTCCGGCACTTATCGCGCTACGTATATGCGTGACTTGTGAGGCGATCGATGCGTCGGCGTTTTTGAACGTATCACGGTCGACGATTGTGCCGCCCAGCTTTGAGAACATCCAGTCAAAGCCAGCGCAAGTGGATTTATTATATTCAATGAAATCATCGAGCAACACAAAGGCGTTGCGGACATTCTTCTCCTTGTACGCCCATTCCGCGATCGTAGCCCCCTGAACTTGGGCTGCGGCCGATGCAGAGAAAGAATATGGACCAACGCCGACGATGCCCGCTTTCGGATCCTCGGCGCATAGAAATACTGAGATCTTCCCAGCTTTTTGCGCTTGAAGAGCAGCGGGCGCACCGAAGTCGTAATCGCAGGTGACAAAGACAAGGTCGGCACCCTCGCCGATGACCTCCTGCCCTGCCTTGGCACCTTCAGCGCGATCGCCTTTGGTATCGGCGAAAAGAGGCACGATTTTTCGACCAAGAATTCCGCCTTTAGCGTTGACGTCATCCATGAACACTTGTGCCATCTTGGTGCCGTCGCCATCGTAAGCGAGCCAAAATCCTGTCATCGCGACCGAAAAGCCAAATTTAATGGGAGGCTGCTCCTCGGCAATTGCATGAGACGTGGTCACGTAGGTAAGCAGGCCTAACCCGAGTATTCCAGCCCTCAGCCATCTCAGCATTTTAGTCTCCATGCCATTCATCAACGCGAGAGTTATTCGCTTGTTCTAAGGCTTCACGCGCGAAATCTTTAGACCCACTAAGCGAAAATGATTGGAGCCGATTAGCGTCATTAATAATGAACGGCCTGCTTCTGAAGGTGATTGCGTGGAGCGCAGGCAGATTTTGGACATTTTCTGCGCACTTGCGCATGACATGGTGCGACTCGTCGGAAAGATGGCCAGTGCGGCCTCTTTTGCGGCGACCGCGCCTGCGTGGCTTGTGCTGAGGTGCGCGAATGTCTCGTCAAAGATCGCGATTCTGGGTGCTCGGTTTATCTCGTGCCGCTGTGCAAGGCCGAGTGGGTCGTCTACGCAAAGCGGCCGTTCGGCGGGCCCGAGGCGGTGCTGGCCTATCTGTCGCGCTATACCCACCGCGTCGTCATCGCCAACAGCCGCCTGATCGCCTACGACCAGCAGCGTGTCACCTTCAAGTGGAAGGACTACCGCATCAAAGGGCGCGATCGATACAGAAGCATGAGGCTTGCCACCGACGAGTTCATCCGCCGTCTCCTCATCCACGTGTTGCCAAACGGCTTGCACCGCATCCGCCACTACGGCCTGTCGCTAAAGCCGCTTGCGCCGGCAACATCGCACGCGCCCGCGAGTTGCTCGCCGCCACAAAACCTCAGAGTAAATCCACCAGTTCCGTGGTCGATCCCGGCGATCCTCCTTGTCCATGCTGCGGCGGTTGCATGATTATCATCGAGGTCTTCGAGCGCGGTCGTACGCCCCGTCACTAATGCGGCCGGCATCCGAAATCCTTCACAAAAAATGGAAATTCTAACCTCGTACCCGCGATCACTTTGGCGCTGGTTTGGGAAGCGGCCTAAGCGCCATGATCGCTCCGCGCTCGACTTGAGTGACCTCTATGCGCAGTACCGGAAGCTCGATGGAGTCGCCGTCGTCCGGAATGCGGCGTGGCTGGTCGATCACAAAGCCGCCCAGCGTCTTGTAAGTTGGAGTCGTAGGCTCTTGTAACGCGAAGATCTCGGCAACATGGTCGAGCGGTTCGACACCGGCGACCAGATAGCTTCGTCCGCCTCCCGTGTCAGCGCAGTCGTGGACGCCTAGGAGGCAGCATGCCCCCCGGTAAGTCGCCGGCGAGCGGTTCGACGACCGACTCGGCGCCAGACTGGAGCGCCTGCCGCTGATTCTCCCCCAATCAAAACGCCAAACGCTTCCCAAACTGCATCAAAAGTGCGTCAGAGCCAAATTTGAACGCCGATTGACGGGCACCCATACTTCGAGAAAAGGATAAGAGCGAACCTGCTGGATATAAAGCGTCGGGCTCTTCGCCCGAAGGATCAGTGCTCGCGAATGTGGACAGAATCGAACACCGCTACTTCAAGTATCGAAAATCCTCGACGAAGCTCGGCGCCCTTATTCCTTCTCTTAACTTCGGATCCGGGACAGGCTTGAGTTGCTCCAACCGCAGACCAATTGAGCCTGCCCACAGGTCAGTTTTAAGATCATCCGGCTCCTCATCCGGCAAACCGTCACTCACCTTAGCCGAGACTTCATTTAGCTTCATTCGGATAACCTTAGTCGCTTTCCACTCCTGGTCCGTTGGCTTACGCGCATAGTCCCACAAGCCCGGCGCCAATCGATCAACGAAGACGGGTAATGCCTCGCGCTTCACCTCTTCGCTACAAAGCTCGGCATTTCCGAACGCTATGACGGATCGAAAGTTAACGTTGTGGTTAAATGCAGCGCGCGAGAAAACGATACCGTCGAGATGCGTAACTGTGAAGCATACCGGGATTCCGCTTTGCTGCGCCTTCAGCATGCGACTGGCGGATGACCCATGCCAATACAAGTAATCATCAATGCGCCAATGGTTCGTGGGGGTGACATAGGGCGCTCCATCGATCACATAGCCAACCTGACAAACTATGCCGACGTCGATGATCGCATTGATAGTATCCCGGTCGTATTTAGCCAACCAATGATACCGCTTTAGGCGCGTCCGTTCACTCGCTGGCTCTACATGAAGCGTATCTTTGTTGATCGTCATCGCGCTAAACTCCGGGGAAGTACATCGTTCGAGCATTCAGTTGAGTATTGGTTTGACGGGGGATTCCCGGCGCTTGGCGTCTTTTTTTGAAAGTTGGCAGGTCCATTATTGGTCCAGGTCGAGGGATCAACAGCCGCGCCACACCTCGAAGTATGCCTAATCCAAGCCAAGCTCCAAATCGTGTCGTATCGCCGAGCACTTATAGAGGTTACGACGTAAACTTGCGCGAGCCATTGCGAAAAACTGGATGGAGCCAATTATCTTTTTTTGCGCCGCCGCGCCCTGGCACTTCGGGCAGTGCCGGTTGCGGCAGCTGTTGTAGGCGATCGTGGTGTGGGCGCAATCCTCGCAGCGCGCGACGTGTCCGCCCAGCGCCGCCGTGCGGCAGTTCTCGATGGCGCTCATCACCTTGAGTTGGAGCAGGCTCACGTGACCGCGGTTGGCATGACGCCACGCGGCCCCGTGGTCGCGGAAGACGTCGGCGACCTCCAGAGCTGGACGGGCCATGTGGGCCCGTTAGGCTGGCGGCTCGTTCTTCTTCGGCGCTGGTGGCGTGAGCCTGTCCAGCGGGCTCATGACCTCACGGATGATGTTGGTGGCCACTTGAGTGTAACGAGCCGTGGTGTCGAGCTTGGAATGCCCGAGGGGGAACTGGCCAGGGCAGTGATCCCCGTTCAGGTTGATATTGGCTTTGGCGATCACGTCTATCCACCGCCGGAGCGTAGGATGTTCCCGTGCCTTCTGCCAAACCTTCCGGCGGCGAACATCCTCATGTATCCGCCCGAAACTGTGATCGCAGAGAAGTTCGAAGCGATGATCCGCTTCGAGACAGCGAATGGGCGGATCAAGGATTTTTACGACATTTGGGTCACGCTCCGCACATTTGGGTTCGAACTGCCCGAACTGGTGCAGGCCGTCGGCGGTACGCTCCGGTGCCGAGAGACTGCTATCCCGACCGAGATGCCCGTGGGATTGACCGAGGCGTTCGCAAAGATCGCCGTCGATCGTGGTCTGTGGACGGGCTTTCTTCGTAGGAATCCACCGACTATTCAGCCGCCTCCTTTCCCAGAGCTTCAGGTGGAATTGCAACGGTTTCTGGGCCGTGTGATCGCCGGTCTCGCGGTGCCGGAAGGGGCCAAGGGCCGATGGGACCCAGATGGCGGGGCCTGGAGTTGAGGTGCCATTCGGCGTTTCCAACCAGGTCCGGTTCAGCGCGCGTTGGCAATGGATTGTACCAGCACTGCTGATCCGGCCGCGATCGCACCGCTCTGACGCGCTATCGCCATGTTGAGCTGCCGGACAGGGCGTTCATCGACTGTATGGTGCAAGCTCACGCTCCCGTCGCCTTGGCCTACTCCCACAGCAACATCTGCGGCGATCGGAAGCCACATCTCCACGTTCGGATCGTTAAGGTCGGTGCGATCGTGCCTGGTGAGTTTCACAACCGGCCGACTACCGATGATGAAGCTTTTCTTGGGCTGCGTAATCCGCAGTATGGCGATGCCGCGCCGTTCGAGCACGCGCATCACCTCCGCGCTGGGTTCTCCCAGTGTCTGAACTCTGACGTTGCGCAGTGTTCGAGCCTTGGCTTTGGGTGTCGCCAACGCTTCGATTTCGTCAAGCCGATGGGGTACGGCTTGGCGCAACTCGTCGAGTGTATAGATGCCGTGCATCTTGTTCTTGTCGCCCTTACCAAGCTGGCGCCGTACCACCCGCCGCGCCGCCGGCACATTTTTTTTCTCCGTGTCGTGGGCGAGTTGGGCTTCCACTATATTGCCGTCGAAACGCGCCCTCCTCATTGAGCAGGGTCGACGCAGCCGTGCGCGCAGTGGTCGCCGCCGGGCCAGTATCGCACCCCATGATCCGCAGCGCCTTGTTCAGTGTGTTGACGGACATTGGCACGCCATCGTCATTGGACGTCCAGCAGATCGCGAATCAGCGTCGCGCGATCAGCGCTGTTGGCGTCGGTCTCGCGCCAAGCCGCAACGGAGTCGACCCCGGAAGTCGTCCAGCACGAGGTAAGTGTCTCGCTCGCATCGTGGGGCACAATGGATGGGGGTTACAATGCATTCCGCAATCTGAATGGACAGATTATTGCCAACATTTCGACGCCGCGGCCGCGTCCTGCCGAAATACATCAGTTCCCAGATCGCGTGATCTTCGAAGATCTCGGTCCTCGCATCCCCTTCGAATTTCTCGATCGTGACCTTGCCGGTAAAGCGGTGATAGGCGCCGTCAAAGCTAATCAGCCGGGCGATGATCCGCTTGAGCAGCGGCGCGCGGTCGGTGAAGATCGCTTGCAGGATCGTCTTCTGCCGAGCGAATGACACGACATAGCGTGTATCGGTATCTTGGTAAGTATAGCGCGTGACATCTCCCACTGGCTTGCCGGTCTTGCCATCGGTCTCGACGCGCTCTGCATCAAAGGCGACCTTGGTCTCGTCGTCGGCGATGATCTGGCCGTCTTTGGCCAGCATATAGACGATCTGCGTTTCATAGCCGTAGGCGGCGGTGGCGGTGATATGGGATGCGATGACCGTATAGGGTCCGACGCTGGCACGCGCCCAATACCAGTTGTGCATCAGCGTCTGCATGGGGACGTCGCCCCAATTATGATCGTGATATCCGCTGCCGGAGACGCGGTGTTCTTCAGGGCCGATCGTGTAGCGGACGCTTGCCCGTCCGTGGGGCACGGAGGGAAGCCACGCAAACAGTTTTTCTCGCCCCTCAGTACCAAAATAGAGATGACCGGATTTGGGACGCCAGGCGGGGACCTCTCCGGTCAATTCGATGTCGACCGATATCTCCTCGATGGTCGCGGTGATGTAGTAGCGATGGAGATCTCCGACAAAGCGATTTGCGCCGATCCTGACGTCGCAGCCGGATTTCGATGCGCTGAACAATTCCGGCTTGGTGTCGAGAAACTTCTCGAAGGTTCGCCCATCCGGCAAAGTGAGGTTGATGGTGATCCGTGGCGCGAGAGGACCGTTGGGGCTGACATTGGGCTTGGTGTAGAACACGACAACGACGGTCGCGCCATCATCGAGATGGGCGTCGAAATACCACCATTCGTAGCGGCCCTTTTCCGTGCCGATGCGCTGACCGTCCTCGAACGGCACGACAGAGACAGGGTCGATGCCGAGCCGCGCATAATCAGCGAGACGCCCTGCCAGGCGAAAGTGAGGGTTGTTGTCGTTGTCCATCGTCTTCTCTCCAGTGGCAGTTGCGGCGTCAGGCCGACAGGCCGAGCTGCTTGCGATATTTTGGCACCAGCATGGTTTCCGCCTTCACTTTCCGGTTCAGCCAGGGCGACCGAAGCGTTCCGACCGGCGGAGCGAAGATGACACCGGCCCGACTGCCCAGGGTGACCGCCATCATGAGGTTTCCGGTCTTGGCCTTGTAAGTCTTGGGCGGCGTTCGCCCCGATGCTATCGCGCGGATGTTCGCTTCCGCGACGCTGACCTGGCCGGCGATATGCAGCGCCATCTTGTTTTCCTTGAGGTCGGTAATGTCGCCAAGGGCGAACACATCGTTCTCGCCCTCCATCAAGAGCTGGGGTGTCACACTGACACGCCCCTCGGCATCGAGGCGGTCGGAGAAAT
This sequence comes from Bradyrhizobium erythrophlei, assembly GCF_900129505.1. NCBI lineage: Bacteria > Pseudomonadati > Pseudomonadota > Alphaproteobacteria > Hyphomicrobiales > Nitrobacteraceae > Bradyrhizobium > Bradyrhizobium erythrophlei. The sequence goes on from NZ_LT670818.1 coordinate 7,244,084, forward strand.
GGGCGCGTAGATATTCGGTATTGGGACGGCCTCCGATGCAGCACAGCATGACGTCATAGGCGATGTGCTTGCCGCTGGCGGTGCGGGCCTCGCCCGGCTCCGCGGTGTAACCGTTCCGTGGCAATGGGCTCTCGATCCGTTCCCCGGTCAGCAACGTCACCCCGTGCTCGGTCAGGAATCTTGCCGCAACGGCAGAGGCCGAACCTCCTGTCCCAGCCAAAATGCGCGCCCCGGACTGGACAATGGTCACGGAGCGTCCCGGCCAAGTCTCGACGATCTCGCCGGCCATCTCGACACCCACCGGGCCACCGCCGACGATCAGGATGCGCCGCGCAGAGGCGAGCGATGCCTCCAGTCGATAAAAGCTCGCTTTGCGCTCTTCGATTGAGCCGCTGGACGATCGGATGAACGGACCGGAGAAACGGCTGCCGGTCGCCAGCACGGTGATGTCGGCCGTCACCATCCGTTGGCCGCCGTCATCACCCTCAACGCGCCCGCCAGCGCGGCTTAGCTCGACGAGACGCCCGCGGACGTACTGCGCTTTCGGCAGGGCTTCGGCGATCGGCACAATCGCCTTTTCGGCGTAGCTGGGCTCGACTATCAACCGGGGCATCGCCATCGGCACTTCGAAATAATCGGTCGGTGCGATCACCGTCACGTCGAAGTCGTCGGCGAGATGGCTCGCCAGCACAGCGCCGGCCATACCGGCTCCGTAAATCACTATTTTACTTTTCATCGTTTGCGCCGCTTTCAAGCGTTGGATCGACCCAATCGCAATCTGGCGTTTTCAGACCCATCGGAATAGACTATATCTTTCGATATTTATCATCGTACGGCACTATACATGCTGGATGGCGTTACACTTGATCAGTTCCGCACCTTCGTCGCCGCTGCCGATGAGGGCAGCTTTTCGGCGGCTGGCCGCCGCCTCGGGCGAGCGCAATCCGTGGTCAGCCAGACGCTGGCCAATATGGAAGGGCAGTTGGGCATCAAGCTCTTCGACAGGAGCGGACGGATACCGGTTCTGACCGAATCCGGACGCGCGCTCTTAGCCGATGCGCGTGCGGTCACGGGCACAGTCGACACGTTCAAGGCCCGGGCGCGCGGACTGGCCGGGGGCCTGGAGGCCGAGCTCCCGGTCGTCGTCGACGTCATGCTGCCCACGCCCGTCCTGACGCATGCAGTGGCCGAATTCTCGCTGCGCTTTCCAGACGTTCCCCTGCGCCTCTACGTTGAAGCGCTTGGCGCGGTTCTCAAAATGGTACTCGAAGGGACTTGCGCGTTCGGGATCGTCGGCACGTTGCCCGATGTGCCTGAAGATGTCATTCGCGAGCATTTGATGGAGGTGCAGATCGTGCCGGTCGCCTCGCCGTCCCATCCGCTCGGCCTTCATCCCACGCCGCTAACGATCAATGATCTGGCGGCACATGTTCAACTCGTCCTGACCGATCGCTCCAGCCTATCGAACGGAACGGAGATCGGCGTCGTGTCGACGAAACCGTGGCGGCTGGCAGATTTGGGAGCAAAGCACGCCTTCCTTAGGGCGGGCATGGGTTGGGGAGGCATGCCACTTCACCTTGTCCAAACCGACATTGACGCCGGCACGCTGGTTGTCCTCGACGTCGTCGAAATGCCGAAAAGAGGCGCATGGGTGGCGTTGTCCGCCGTATTCAAGGCGGACGCACCGCCTGGCCCGGCCGGGCGATGGTTGATCGAACGAATCAAGGCGAGGGCTGAAAAGGAATGACGCGGCGTCATTTGCAGTCGAACGTCGAGAGGGGCAACGCAGCGCAATCGGGCATCTCAAGGTCCGGCGGCTGGCAATTACAGCGTCAGCAATAGTGCCGGTTCGCAAAATGGCGTGGCTGTGGGGATAGCAGAGCAAGAGAACTTGCGTACGGCGGAATGATGCGGCGACACCTCTCCGTCTTGAAGAACATACCAGCGCCGACGCGGATAAAAGTGTCGTCCCTAAACGTAGCCGGTCAATTTAACCTGGCCATTTCTGCTGGAGATTGCCTGAACCCCAATACTAGCGTCAGCATGGTTCCTGCCGCAGTTAAAAGCGCGAGAGGCAAAAGGCCAAGCGCATAACTGCCAGTAGCTTCTTTGATAACCCCCAGTGAGTACGTCCCAACGAAACCGCCGAGGTTGCCGATCGCGTTGATCTGAGCGATCCCGACCGCGGCCGCGCTGGTCGACATCCATTCCGTCGAAAGCGCCCAGAAAGGCCCCTTGATTGCGTAGGTTCCGACAATCGCCACAAAGAGAATAGCAACCGTTGGCAGGAGAGACTGGGCGGTAAACGCTAACAGCAGACTGAGCGACGTTGCCGCCAAAGGAATTGCAAGGTGCCAGACGCGCTCTCCTGTCCGATCCGAGTGCTTAGCCCACAACACCATCAGGACGGCGGCAACACCGAATGGAGCCGAATTCAGAAGACCCGTTTCCATATTTGAGAGACCGAAGGATTTCAGGATCTGCGGCTGCCAAATGGATAGGCATGCGCTTGCCCCGGTGCTTCCGGCAAAGATCAGTCCGGCGGCAAGTACATGCTTGTCGATCAGCACCCTCCAGGTAGAGCGCCGGCTTGAGCTTCGACCGCCATCCCGTTCGCGTTTAATGCGATCGGTAAGCCACCGGCGTTGTTCCGCAGTGAGCCACTTGGCTTGAAGCGGGGTGTCGGGCAAAACAAAAAACGCCAATCCTCCAAGAAGGATCGCGGGAGCGGCCTCTACGATGGACATCCATTGCCAACCGTGGAGGCCAAGCCAGCCATCGAGCCGGAGCAGAGCAGCGGAGATCGGCGAGCCGATGAAGCTCGCGGCGGGCACAGAAACCATGAAAAGCGCCACCACGCGCGCGCGGTACGATTTGGGAAACCAAAACGTCAAATAGAGCAGCACGCCGGGATAAAAGCCTGCCTCGGCGGCTCCCAACAAGAACCGCACCAGATAAAAAGAATAAGGGCCCACGACGAGAGCCGTTGCGGCCGAGACCAACCCCCAGGTGATCATAATGCGAGCGATCCAAAGACGCGCTCCAACCTTCTCAAGGACAAGATTGCTCGGTACTTCAAATATAAAGTAAGTGACGAAGAAAAGACCGCTACCCAAACCGAACATGGACGCCGTGAGGCCGACGTCCTTGTTCATCTGCAAGGCGGCAAAGCCGACGTTCACGCGGTCGATGAAAGAGACGAGATAGCACGCCATCAAAAACGGAAGCAGGCGACGCGTTACGCGCCTCATCGTCGCCCTCTCGAGGTCAGAGGGCATACCATCATTCGTCATCGCCATGTCTTTTCTCCGAAAGACGCACAAACAGTTGTTTCGGACGTGCTCGAGCTCAACTAGACGTGCCCGTATTTTGCGAGCGCTTCTGCGAGTGTGAGCCCTTCGGAGAGTTGTGTTCGGATCGCGGCCTCGGTCGCAGTGAGGCGCTCTGATTCAGCGAGCACCTGTTCGACAAGTGGTGCAGGGATGACAATCGCTCCATCGTCGTCGCCAAGAATGAAGTCTCCCGGCTTGACCGACACAAAATTGGACGTCGCGCCGCGCAACACAACCGGAACTTGCCAGGCGTTTACCTTCCAGCGACCAATGGACTGAACCGGCGTGCGGTATCTCGCGAAAACCGGAAATCCGTGCTGACCGATCCACCTCACGTCGCGAATACCACCGTCAAGCACCGCTCCGACGCAGCCACGCTCTTTCATCCCGAGCGCGATCAGCTCGCCGAAATAGCAGATGCCCTCGCCATCGCCGGACCAGACCGAGATCTCACCCGCAGACAATCCCTGACATGCCTGCATCTTGTCGTCGTCTCCGCCGAGCGGGAACGCTGTCATCTGCCCGCGAATTGTGTAGGCCCAGCCAGCCAGTTTGATTCCGTCGCGTCGGATCGGGAACGGTGCGAAATCCGAACTCAGACCCTGGTCCAGGTAGTCGAGGGTGTCGAGGACATCGGCAACGTTCGATGTATCGACTGCCAGGTATCGTTGCCGAATCTCGTCCTTGTTCGCCTGTTTCATGTCATTCATGATCTCGTTGCTGAGCCGCAAGATTGGTCTCAGGAGCCCACTCGTAGGGGAGCCTTGAGCTTCCGAAGATAAGAGATCACCGAGAGTGCCGTGATGCGGCCTGTTTTGGGGTTTGTGTCAGTCGGCACGTTCTCGATTGACATCGAGAAACTGGCGGAGTCGGCCTCGACCTCTATGCGGTGGGTATTCCGCTCGAGAGCCGGGTCGGCCCAGATCTCGAGCACGGTCCTGTCTGCGCCAATCCCGGCAAGGGACAGCGCTACCGCGACGTTCAGATTTGCTGGAAAACCCTTAGCGGCCTCACGAGGTGTACCGCGAAAGATAAGCCGGGCTTCACGGATATCAGCAATCTCTATGTTATGCTCCACCAGATAGGGGGCTCCAAGGAGGCCCCGCACCGGCTTGCGGGTGACCATGCGAACAGAGCGGATTGTCCCTTCCGCGGCAGCAGCCACGGCATCGAGGCCGATAAGGGCCCCCGTTGGAACGACGATTTGACCGCCATTCACCCGCGCCAAATCGATGAGATCCTCGTTGTCGAGAAGCGCACCGGAGCTTAGAACGATAGCTGTTTTACCCGCTTCCAGAAATGGTTCGACAATGCTCCGAAGATGATGAGCCGGCGCGCACTCCACCACCAAGTCTGCATGCGCTTCGAGGGCACCAAGCGACGCAACGATCGCTGGCGGAAAGCTTAAGGTCGAAAGCTCCCGTGTCGCCTTCTCAACGTCCCGAACCGCTACGGCGGCAAGGATGCAGCCCTCGATGGCGCCCCGGTCAAGGGCCTGGGCTATCGTCCAACCGACAGTCCCCAGGCCTGCAAGAGCAACACGCTGCGGCTGGGGCTCTTTCTTCTGAACTTGGTGAGATATGTCAGTCATTGGCTTCTTGTTCGACTGTTGAGTAAACCTTGAGCAATCCTTTGAGGAAAGTCAGAGAGCTGGACAAACTATATATTGGCTCGGTTAGCATGAGCCGGTATCATGCATGACAATTGCTGGTGGAATTGCGCCGCGTTAGGAAAATCCTGCCGGCCTCAGATTGAACTCATGCCGAAGCGACGACTTCCGAACCTCTCCACGCTACCGGGCTTTGAGGCAGCGGCGCGCCACCTGTCCTTCACGCTTGCGGCAGCCGAATTGCATCTCACGCAGGGTGCGATAAGCCGCCAGGTACGAGACCTTGAGCTCTTTCTGGGCCGCCAGTTATTCCGCCGCTTCACACGCCGCATCGAGCTGACCGAAGACGGCGTGGCCTATGCTCGCGTCACGCGCGACATCCTTGCTGAACTCGAAAGAGCGACGGCACGGTTCGGAGATCGCGCGCCGTCGTCCCGCAAAATCGTCGTATCAATCCTGCCCACGCTCGCCTCACTCTGGCTCATGCCTCGGCTACACCTTTTCGCCCAGAGTCATCGCGAAATAGAGGTCCGGGTGGTGACCTCAATTGAACCGGTCGATCTCATGTCTGGAGCTGTGGACGTCGCAGTCCGTGTCGGATCGCTTCCCGGCCAGAATTGTACGCCCTTGCAGCCGCGAATCGACCTGAAGATGGTGAATGACTGGACCGATGTGCAAGCCTTTGAGTTGTTTCCCGACATTCTATGTCCGGTCTGCTCGCCGATCCTGCTCGCAGGCCAGTCGATCGATGATGTCCGAAGTCTGCTACGCTTGCCGCTCATCCATACCTCGACGCGCCGTTTCGCATGGCCGGACTGGTTAGCCGCCAACGGTGTCCCGAACGTCGACACTCTCCCGGGTTCGGATGCAATTGAGTTCGGCCACTTCTTTATGTCCCTTGAGGCCGCTAGAAAAGGTCAAGGTGTCGCCATTGTCCCTGACATTATGCTGGCTCACTATGAGGGTCGGCGCGACCTTGTTTCGGTCGCTCCGGCCGTGATAGCGAGCGCCGGGACATACTGCTTGCTCGTGCGCAAGTCCCGCTCGGAAGACCCGGAAATCAGGGCATTTCGATCCTGGGTGATTGCTCAATCCGTCGACGCGAGAAGTCCACTGATCTTGGACCGGTCCCCGCGCCCCTAGCGACGCGACGGAACCATACAGCGAACGTTGCCGATGTCGCGGGTCTGGGGACTATCGGTTGGACGCGCGCCTTGGATCGTTCCAGGTACATGCATGATGCTAGCTCATGCTAACCGGGCCAATATATAATTTGTCGGGCTCTCCACTTTCCCCAAGGTTCTGTCCCCCAGGTATGGAGAAGATCGCATGATCGGGAAGACAACCCGTCGCGAAGCGCTGACTGTAGCCGCTGCGGCGCTCGGAGCTGCAGCACTCGCCAACGGCACGCAGCCTGCAAGCGCGCAAACAACGCCCAAGACATTTGTGCTCGTCCACGGCTCATGGCATGGCGGCTGGTGCTGGCGGCGCGTCGCCGACCGCCTCGAAAAGCAGGGCCACAAGGTCTTCGCGCCAACATTGACGGGACTGGGCGAGCGCGCTCACTTGATCAGCGCGCAAGTTGACATCAACACGCACGTCACCGACATCGTCAGCGTCATCAAGTTCGAGAACCTCGATAATATCGTTCTGGTGGGCCACTCATATGCTGGTCTGATCATCACGGGCGTGGCCGAGCAAATCGGTTCCGCGATCTCGTCGATCGTCTATCTCGATGCGTTCCTGCCGAACGATGGCGATACGCTCGTGAACTCTTCGCCCGAGACAGTAAGAGCCGCAACGTTGGCTGCGCGCGATAGAGGCGATATTTCGCGCCCCTTCCCTCCCGCCTCCGTTTTCGGCGTGAACGAGAAGGACCAGGCCTGGGTCAACTCCAAGCTGACGCCCCACCCTTTGGGGACGTCCTTTACGCCCATCAAGATGACTGGCGCTCGCGAGAAGATTGCCAAGAAAACCTTCATTCGCCTCACAGGCTATCAGTCGCCGTTTTTCGACAAGGCTTTGGCGCAATGCCGGGGCGACAAAACCTGGCGGACGTTCGAAATCGCAACGGGTCACGACATCATGGTCAACATGCCGGACGAACTGACGAACCTGATTCTTGAGGCGGCGTGAATTTTGGCCTCCGACGCTCAGTTCACAAAACGATTGGACCAAGACCGATCATCAAATGTCGTAGCTTTCCGGCTACATTGGCGTAGTACACGGGAACATGCTGCGGCCGCCAAACGACGGTGGAAATCATTCGTTCGCAGAGGCCCGTTAACAGCATCGGTACAGCATTTGGTACTGCACGGCTAACCGCGACCGCACTTAAGTGCTGATTGCGCTCCGTTTTTCCCGCTCAGTCGGTCCAGTCCATCATGAGGAAGCTTGATCTAGGTCCAGCCAGCGAGAGCCAGCTAGATCTCCGATCCACACGTCAACGGCCGCTTCGCGCCAGAAGGGGTCATGTGTGGACGACGCCCGCGTTGCAAGAAGAATCTGACGTTCGGCTTGCGGTCGGGTGCAAGTCATGTGTCCGGCCTGTTTGCGCGGCACCATGACCGCTGGCCCTGATGTAGTCCGCGGATCGGGTCCCAATCATTCGCACGGGCTTTTACGCCCATGACCCAGAAGCGGGTTGTCCCAATCGACGGCTCGACCGTTTGGCATCACGCCATCATCACCCTCGCAATTCGATTGTCTCGCTCTGCCGTCGCCTCACGCTCCCATTGCCAAGCCTCTTCAGGCGGCTGCAGCAAGCTCCGGCGCTCGATAGTATCCTCCCTTGGCCATGATCGCCCAAGCGATGCGCGCCATCTTGTTGGCAACGGCAACGGCGACGAGCTTGGCCGGCTTCTTGGCCAGCAGCCTCATGACCCAGGGATGCTTTTGCGGATGGCCGGGCTTGATGCGTTCGATGGCGATGCCGAGCCTGAGCCACCAGACCGAGAGCTTTGAGAGATTGAACAGGGCATTGGGACTGGCAAAGGGCACGCCATTGTCGGAGCGGATGGCAAGCCGCGCTCGCGGAACAGCCGTTCGAAGGCCGTGCAAGCGGTGTCTTCACGGGTCGAATCGAGCGCCTCGCATAACAGCAGGAAGCGCGAAGCATGGTCGGTGACGGTCAGCGGATAGCAGTACCGCCCATTGCCGAGCTTGAACTCGCCCTTGAAGTCGGCGCACCACAGATCAATGGGTCCAGTGCCCGCAGACAGCGGCGTGCCGCGCGCGCGGTGGCGCGGCCCGCCGGCGCGCTTGACCAGGCCATGGCGGTCGAGGACCGCATGGATGGTACTTTTGCCCGGAACCCGGATATCGCCGTCGAGCCTCCTGACCAGCAATTCCCGGATCTTGCGCGCGCCCCAGTGCGGCTTCTCGGCCTTGAGGCGGACAATCAGGCTCTCGATCTGCTCCGGCAGCTGGTTGGCATAGCGCACCGGCCGCCTCGAGCGATCGCTCAGGGCCTCAAGCCCGTGCTCCTTGTAGCGATCGAGAATCTTGTATCCGGTCTTGCGGGACACGCCGAATTCCCGGCACGTCCGTCATAGCCTCCCCGTCGAGCAGGCGGGCGACAAAGCGAAGGCGTTCTTCCATAACCGAACTCGCTTTCCACGGCATCCACACCTCCCGCTTGCAAAAAAGCGAAAAGTGTAACCCATGTGTCCGGTACGAAATGTCACCTATGTCTCGGGCCGCTCACGACATTCCTTGATGGTGGCCATTTGAAGTGTGATCGGTCTTCATTCGACGACCTTTGACGGTGTCGAGTTGGGGCAAGATGTCCTAACGTGACTTGAATTGCCGCGGGGTCATTTGGCAATGGACCTGCGCCGCTCTATTGCGGCGGCGGCGCGGAGAACGTTCTCTTCTCCGCCCCACGGCCCAACAATCTGGACGCCGACAGGAAGTCCGGCCGCGGTGAAGCCGACCGGAACCGACGCCGCAGGCTGTCCCGTCATATTCCAGGGAAACGTGTATGGACACCATCGCCAGTCGTCGTCGGCAAATCCTTCGGGAACATCGTACGCCACAGGCCACGCGGCAGTCGCAACGACTGGACAGACAAGCAGGTCGAAACGATTGAAGAACGCTCGCGACGCGGCGGTTATTTCGAGTCTCTGTTCCATCGCACGCTGATAGGCCGAAATAGTCACCTTCCGCCCGGCTTCCGCGGCCTTCAGGATAGTCGGGTCGAGCAATGACCGCTTCTCCACGGCGAAGCCGTCGAGCGTCGCTGCGCAACCGGCATCCCAGAATATCTGGAAGGGTTCGACGGGATCGACTGGCCATGCTGGATCTTCTGCAAGGACCCGGGCGCCGGCGCGGGTGAGCGGAGGTATCGCCTCGAGCACGAGTTCGTCGACCTCGCGATCTTCCAGCGGAGCCTTGCAGCCCATGCGCGGAGAGATTGCCACGGCCAGCTCACGCAAATCAGGATCAGCCAAGTCGTCCGGCACGAAGAACGGGACGGGCCAGGCGAAAGGATCCCGTCGCTCCGGCCGACACATCACAGCCAACATCACGGCCGCATCCCGCACTGAACGCGACATCGGACCGACGACCGAATGGGGCATGTCGATATCTGGCGGGAAAGCCGGCACGCGGCCGAAGCCCGGTTTCAGTCCAAAGACGTTGGTAAGTGACGCCGGAATACGTATCGAACCGGCTCCGTCGCTCCCGACAGCGAGCGGGCCAAAGCCCATGGCAAGGGCAGCTGAAGCGCCTCCGGATGATCCTCCGGGTGTTTTCGTGAGATCATAAGGATTCAGAGTGACGCCATGCACTGCGCTCCGCGTTACAACCTTGCACCCAGAATCAGGAGTAGCGGTCTTGCCGAGAAGCACCGCGCCGGCTTCGCGCAAACGAGCAACACACGGCGTGTCCTCAGCGCAGGGAGATAGCCCATCAAATGCAAGTGAGCCGCGCCTTCGCGGCCAGCCTGCTATGGATGATAGGTCCTTCACCGTGACCGGAACGCCGTCCAGTGGAGAGAGCACGTTTCCAGCAGCATAACGTCGCTCAGCAGCCCGCGCCATTTCAAGCGTCTTCTCACGGTCGAGATGGACAATCGCATTAATTCGTGAATTGAGCCTTTCGATGCGATCCAATAGCGAACCGGCGACTTCGACCGGCGAGAGGTCACGATTGATGTAGGCTCTGGCGAGAGCGAGCGCGTCGAGAAAGGCGATTTCATCGTCTTCGTGAGTCGCACAAAGAGCCCCGAGAGCGCCCACTGTTTCCGTCTTTGCCATCAATAGAGCTCAAAATACTCGTTTATTTCCGCGGGCGGGATTTCATCTCTTAGGCGCGCCACCTCCTGCCGCTTCATCGAAAGGTACACCTTCACGAATTCCTCACCCAGCATTTCCCGGAGCGCGGTATCAGATTCAAATGCGTCGAGAGCATCGTGCATTTCGGTCGGAAGCTTGGCGTAGCGGTCGTCGTCTTCCTTGGGACCGGTGCCGGCCGGCATCAATTGCCGTTGCTGCTCGATGCCGAGCAACCCCGCTGCTATCGTCGTGGCGGCCACAAGATAAGGATTTGACATGGCCGATGGGACACGGACCTCCATGTGAGTCGATTGGTCACGGCTTGCCTTTACCCGAACGCTGGCGGAACGGTCCTGTACGCCCCAGGAAACATTCGATGGCGCGTAGGTCTTGGGACGAATCCGGCGATAGCAGTTAGGCGTGGGATTCCAAACCGCCATCGCCGCGGGCATATGATCCAGCACCCCTTGAATGAAGCGTTTAAACGTCTCCGACATTCCGTTCTCATCTTCGGGATCGAGGAAAGCGTTCGATCCCGTTTTGCTATCGAGGAGCGAGATATGGAAATGCGAGCAACTTCCCGATAACCCCTTGTAAGGCTTGGTCATGAACGTCGCGAGCAAACCGTGTTTGATAAGATATTCCTTGACGGTACCCTTGAACACGAAAGCCCGGTCGGAAGCGGCAACACCGTCAAGTGCACCGTAATTGATCTCGACCTGACCTGGTCCGTGCTCGACATTGTAAGTGATGATATCGATACCCTGACTCTGCAGAACGCGAATGAGGTCGTCGATCGCCGGCACGTGATGAGTGCGAGACGTCACGAAGATCGGTTGTCCTCCGAATATGGGCTCGCGGGTCTTTGCATCGACAACATAGAACTCGTATTCGTGGCCTATTTTTGCGGTGTAACCGAGCGCCGCCGCAAGGGAGAGCATCTTCTTGAGCAGAAGACGCGGCGAGGCCATTTGAAGCCGTCCGTCGTACCACATCGTATCGCAAATCACGCGGCCGGTTTTCTCCAGCCAGGGCACCGGCGTCAGTGTGTCCTGGTCAACAACCATGACGCAGTCCTGGTAGTTCATTTCTTCATTGTAGCCGGAATCGCGCACAGGAATCGAATAACTGTCGAGAGCGACGGCGCCGCCATAGAGGTTCAGGCCTGATTTCATATATCCGGCTATATGACCAACCGGGATCGTCTTTCCGCGGCTGAGACCAGCCATGTCCGGCAACTCAAAGCGGACGAACTCGAAGCCGCTGGATTTAACCTTTTCGACAAACGCATTTGCTTCCTCCGGCGAGGATAGCGCGAGTGTCGGCATCGCGTGATCGTGAGGTCCTTCTTCGACGACTTTCAGCATGGCTAAACTCCGTATCAGTCTGTCTTCTTCGACGTTATTTGTGAACCGTCGCGACCATGTCCTTCATGACCGCGAATAGATTTTGGCTGAGCAGCTCGGCGGAACCGCGAAAGTCAGGCAACCGCCGTGCGACGACGTCCCCTAGCCTGTCAGCTTCTTCCTCGCCGAGAGCCTGGATCAGACTCGCCTTGTAGGCAGGAATACGCTCCCAGTCGCCGACGGTCGTCGAAACGATCTCGCAATGATACTGAAAGCCGTAGGCATGGGGACCCCAGCGCATCGCCTGCACCGCGCAGGCTCCATTGGACGCGAGAACGACAGCGTCTTGCGGCAGCCGAGAAACTTCCGCGCCATGCCACTGGAAGGTATCAAAGCGCCGGTCGAAACAGGCGAGGAGCGCGTCCTGCCGACCGATCGCGGTAAGCTCGACTTCGGCGATCCCAACTTCGGGGCGCGACATCATCGTAACTTTGCCGCCGAGAGCTTCCGCAAGCAGTTGGTGGCCGAGGCAAATACCAAGATAGGGCCGCCTCAGCTCGACCACCCACCGGTGTATCGCGGCCTTTTCCGGCACCAGCCATGGATGGATATCCTCCTGCCAGACATCCATCGGCCCGCCCATCACGACCAGCAGATCATAAGGCAACAGATCGGGAATCCGGTCACCTTCGTCGAGTTCGATCTGCTTCAGAGAATGGCCGCCTCGCGACCACAGCTCCCGGAATACTCCAGGATGCTCGACGGCGACGTGCTGAAAAACCAAAATGCGCATGACTGCTGTCACCATCCTGTACAGATGGTCGACCGATGGTTAGTGGTCGGGCGCCAATCGGTTGTAGCGTTCTTTACTGCTCTCATCGTTTCCATCATCCTGATCTTGACCTCGGTGCCAGCGGGTTGAAAGGCCGTCTTGAATGTTTGAGGAAAAGCCATCATCGCTGAACGCCTTTGCTTGCTTTCAACCCAGTCGGACGCCGGAGACGGCATCGAAAGCCAGGAGGCCTCGATCGACCAGGTCAAGTCCCACCACATCGCCGGCACCATATCGACCAGCGACATCGGTATCGACAATCAGGCGCATCTCAGACCCCTCGTTTATGACCGTTACCATTGATTTCAGGCCGAGCGGTTCGATGTCGAAAACTCTGGCCTTGATCGGCGCTTCTTCTGGCGGCAACAATTTCAAATGCTCCGGGCGAATGCCGATCTCGAATGGGCCGCCGGCTTTGGGAAGCGCATTTCGCAGTTTTGTCAGCCCGGCGAACGACGCTCCGGCAACCCGGATCGACCCGAGGATTCCGGGTTCATAAAATGCCTTCAGCAGATTGATTTCCGGCGAGCCGACAAATCTCGCCACCTCCCGGTCCGCGGGATCATCATACAGCAATTGAGCCGTCGCGATCTGCACGATGTGACCGGCCCGCAACATGACGACGGTATCGGCGACCGCCATCGCTTCGGCGAAGTCCGGCGTGGCGAGTAGGAATGTCGCACCAAGATCGCGCTGCAATCGCTTGAGCTCGGCGCGCAATTCGATACGCAACATCGCGTCAAGACTGGACAAGGGCTCGTCCAGCAGGAAAAGAGCCGGCTTGCGGATCAGCGCTCGTCCCAATGCTACCCGCTGCCGCTCTCCGCCGCTCATGGTTTTGGGCAGGCGATTGAGCACGTGAGCTATCCGCAACCTGCTCGAGACTTCCGCTACCCGCTGCTCGATCTCTGCCTTCGCCGTGCCGCGAATGGTCAGTGAGCTGGCGATGTTGGCAAATCCTGTCTTGTTCGGGTAAAGGGCGAGGTTGTCGAAGATCATCGCGATATCTCGATCCTTCGGCTCGCACTCCGTCACATCGCGCCCGCGCATCAGAACTCGGCCGGCATTCGGTCGGTCGACACCCGCGATCAAGCGAAGTGTGGTGGTCTTGCCAGCACCTGCCGATCCCAGCAGAACCGTCACCCCCCCCTCGGGAATCGCAAAACCGAGATCGCAGAGGGCTGCCTTGTCTCCAAAGGCTTTGCAAAGTCCGCGGACTTCGAGCGCCGCTGGAGCGAGCATGGAGTCGATGCGCAAGGGCTTCAAACCGGGCTCCCTCAAGACGCAAGCCGGCGACCAGTTTCGCCGCTGAAGAAAACGAACGACGAGGGGTCAGCCAAGAGGCTGATGTCGGCACCTTCCTCGGGCCGCTCGGCGGTAGGGACAACGGCCTTGAGCGAGACGGTGCCGGCTTCAACGGTCACGACGGCTTCCGGTCCACGCGGCTCAACAACCGCTACCTTTCCGCAGATCGTGGCGTTGTTGGCAGCCGCGAGCGTCAGCGATTCCGGTCTCAAGCCAAGAATGATCGGCTGACCGACGTAATCGGTGGCGAGCGCCTCGCTCGAAGGAAGCCGGATAAAAAGCCCGTCACGCCGGAAACCCAACGACGTGCCGTCTCCAATAATCTCGCCACGAAGGAGATTCATCGGTGGTGAGCCCATGAACCCCGCGACGAAGACGTGATCCGGCTTCTTGCAGATAACCGATGTCCGCTCGATTTGCTGCAGCTTTCCGGCATTCATCACCGCAATTCGGTCCGCCAGGGATAGCGCCTCGATCTGATCGTGGGTCACATAGATGATTGTGAGCCCAATCTCCGACTGCAAACGCCTCAGCTCGCGGCGCATTGCGAGGCGCGCCGACGCCTCCAGGTTCGACAAGGGCTCGTCGAGCAACAGGATGGCCGGCTTGGTTACCAGCGTCCGTCCGATCGCCACTCTCTGCAGCTCGGAGCCGCCGAGCTCGGTAGCCGATAGGTTGAGGCTATTCCGCATGTCCAGCAATTCGGCAACGTCGTGAACTGCCTTAGCGATCTCCGCCTTGGGTCGACCACGAATGACCAGACCGAACGCTAGATTTTCGAACACCGTCATGTGGGTAAAAACAGCGTAGTCCTGAAACACCAGACCCACATTGCGCTTGCCGGGAGGAATACCGATGACCGAACGGCCGTCGATTCGGATATCGCCCGAGGTTGGCTGCTCCAGGCCGACGATCATATTGAGCGTTGTCGATTTGCCGCAACCGGAGGGCCCGAGCAGGGCGACGGTTTCGCCGGCCTCGACCGCGAAGTCGACGCCGTCCACAGCCACGAAGGACTCATTGCCAAACAGCTTTCGCAGGTTGACGATCTCAACCTTGGGGACGGTCATCGCTTCACCGCGCCAAACGTCATTCCCCGAGCCAGATGCGACTGGATGAGCAGGCCGGCCAGGATCAGAGGAATCATCGCCAGAACGGCAAGCGCCGCCTGAACACCGTAGAGCGTGCCCGCCGTCGCGGTGACGTATCGAGCGAGTTGAACCGGGATCGTCGTCACGTTGGAGTAGGACAGAACCAGCGCGAACATGAATTCCGACCAGTTCAAAATGAAGACAAACAAGGTCGTCGCCAACAGGCCGCCGCGAATGAGTGGAATGGTGACAAAAACATGCGCCATCAGCCGAGACCGCCCGTCAATCATGGCCGCCTCTTCGATTTCACGAGGCAGGTCATCGACGAAGCTTTTCAGCATCCAGGTCGAAAACGGCAGCGTACCAGCAACGTAGATCGCGATCAGCCCCCGGTACGTATCGATCAATCCCACGTTCGAGTAGATTATGACGAACGGCACCGCAATCGCCGCCGGAGGAAACATCCGTCCCGACAGGATAATCAAAGGCGTCGCCTTTCCCCCATTCGCGTACCGGGATATGCCGATAGCCGCGAAGAGGCCTATCGTCACGGATAGCGCCGTTCCGACAACCGAGGCCAGAAGGGAGCCGAACACTGAATTTGTTGCGGCTTGGCTTACGCCGCCGACGCCATAGGCGCGGATCGCGTCCGGGTCGAACAGCGTCTTGAAATTGACCAGGGTGGGATGCGATGGAAGCCAGATCGCCGGCGAGGCGTTCCAATCCGTCGGCGGCTTAATCGAGGTCATGACGATCCAGAATACCGGAAAAAGACTGACGATCAATGCGCCGAACAATACAAATGCTAGCGGCCAAGTGAGCTTGCGTCCCGTCATCGCCTCACCTCCAGCAGTTGGTTGCGGATCGGCGCAAGCAATAAGTGGATCAAGACAAGGGTACCGAGAAGAACGAGAAAGGCCGCAGCGGCACCGTAGGCAAGTTGAAAGTCCGCGAACGCGAGCTTGTAGATGTAGAGGCTAATGGTCTCGGTCGACGTTCCCGGTCCACCGCGTGTCAGCATGAACACCTCGTCGAACAGTTTTACGATTTCCATCGTGCGTATGACAAAAGCAACGATGATGACCGGCTTGAGCATAGGCAGCACGATCCGCCAGAATACCTGACGCGGCGTGGCCCCGAGGATTACCGCGGCACGCACTGGATTTTCCGGTATTGCATTCAGCCCGGATAGCAGGATCAGAAAGAACAGCGGTGTCCAATGCCAGACTTCCGTGATGATGACCGCCGAGATGGCGAGCGGCGCGCTCCTGAACCATTGCGGCCCTGCCCCTGATCCAAAGACAAGCATCAACAATTGATTGATCGGGCCGTTCGACTGGAACAGCATCCAGAAGGTATAGCCGACCACAACGGGAAGGATCATCATCGGCGTCAGAAAGGCTGAAAACAGGATTGCCTTGCCCCTGAATTCGCGAAGAAACAACACCGCCAACGAAAGACCCAATACGAATTCCAACGCCAAGCAGACCGTCGAGATAAGTAAGGTGCGCACGACCGCCTCAACGAACCTCGTGTCGTAAACCAGCAGTTCCTTGTAGTTGTCGAGTCCCACGAGCGTCGCCTGCCATAACGAGCCGTGGGTTGGCGTCCAGTCGGTGAAGCTCATGTAAAAGGCGACAGCAAGCGGAACGACCAGCACTAATAGCGAGACAATCTGGCCGGGAAGCATCAAAAGCTGTCCAAGCCGGTTGCTAGGCAGGCTGCCGCGCGCCGAGGTAACCTCCTGCACGTCCTCTCGCGTGAGGTCGGAACTGCCCGATGCTACCCGCAACTCGCTCAATTCGTTCACCGTGGCGGATCCGGGTAACGTTCACCGGCGCAAAACGGCACCGGTGAACGTTGTTGATGAAAACTCAGCTCCACTTGCTCGCGCCACTGGCTTTTCTGATCGGCTCGGCGAGATTCTTTGTGAGCGCCAGCCAGGACTGCTTCACCTTGTCCTTGCCGATACGGCGGGTAATGCGGTCAAACGCACGTGAAGCGTCGTCGAGCGCGACCTTCGGCTTCTTGTCTCCGGTCATGCAGGCATGCACCTCCTTGTCGAGTGCGTCCTGGTATTCGAATCCACCCGGTAGACAGAAGTCAGGCACGGTGTTGACCATGTTGTCGTACAGGGTCTGCAGGTATTCCGGCGAATACGCATCCTTCAACCGCTGCGTGGGGGCCAGCATATGGTTCTTGCGGTAGGGATCGGAATAGCCGCCAAGATACGGAATGGCATCAGCTGAGATGGTCGGCGACGTCATCCACTGGGCGTAAGCGTAAGCGAGCTCGGGATTCGCCGAATACTTGGAGACCGCGTAGCCGTAGCCCCAACAGAATAGACCCGCATAGAGCAGACTGCCGTCCTTGAGCTTATCGGCCGGCATGACCGTGGCAGCAATTTTGCCTGTCGTAGCCGGTCCGGTCGACGGCGCCTTCGAATATTTGAAGCCCGACGGCCAGACAATATTCATGAAGCCCTCGCCACGGCCGAACGAATTGTAGTTCGACGACCAGATGAAGCTGAACGCATCGGGATGAAGATACTGATTGACCGCCAGCATATCTTCCAGGGCGGCCAGACCTTCATCCGAATTAAACGTCGGATTCATATCCTGGTCGAAGTACAGCCGTCCCTTCGAGATCAGCCGCTGCATGAACATCCATTTGACATAGTAGCGCGACCGATATTCCAGACTGCCGTAGAACTTGTTGGCGGGGTCATGCATGAATTGTGCAAGATTGTAATACTCACCCCAGGTCTTCGGTACGCCCAGCGGATAGCCGAATTTGTCGGCAAACGCCTTCATTTTGGTCGGATTCTTCAGGTGATCGTCGCGGCACAATAGCGTGATCTGATCACCGTCGTTCAGAAGTCCGGCGACGCGACCGTTATAGAGTTGGGCATGATGACTAGCGGGAAAGACGACTCCCCATTCCTTATCGAAGATTTCGGGGTTGTGCTTCTCGACCCAGTCCGTCAGATCGAAAATGACACCAGAGTCGATCCAGTCCGGATAGGACATCGCCGTCGGCATCATCACGTCGTAGCGGCCGGTCTTGGCAACAGCCTCCTGCATGCCCTTGGTATGAACGACTTCATCGGGCTCCTCGATGAACTCCAGCGTGATGCCCAGCTCGTTCTTCCACTTCTCGACATAGGGCGTCATGTTGCCGATCGAACCGGTCGGGATCAACAACGTCAGCGTCTTCTTGGTTGCCTTCGCGGCCGCTTCCTTGGCGAGCGCCCACGCCCTCTCTTCCGATCCGCCGATGGCTGCGAACGCCTTCGACGCTCCGAGTGGCGACTGCAGCACGGCGTTGGCGACAAACGTCGAGACGCCAAGCATGGTCAGCGAACGCACGAAACTGCGTCGATCGATTTCGCCGGCCTCATACTTTCCAATCGTAGTTTTGATCTCATCAACGTTGCGGTTCATGTCATCCCCTGTCGATAGACTTCCGATAGTGGTTTGCACAACTTAGTGGCAACATGCTCAAATCATCACACATCCCGGCGAATGCGCCCATTTGATTATCCCGGCCGGAACACTTTCGGCCGAGCAACAGCTACGCTTCGGGCGCCGTGCCGGATCGCTCTCGATCAAAGCAAAATAAGTTGCTTGCGACAGGCCCTTAGCTCATCTTGTGAAGTCAACGTTAAGCGAAACAACAAACAGCGAGCAGAGCCATTTTGATTTTAAGATCGGTACCAATCAATTTGTACTCGCCGCCGATTTGCGGGGAAAGCACGATCGACGAGATTGATACGGTGGGATTTTCTTGATGTCTAAGACAGCAGTCACTGGATCGTTGATCGGATTTCAATTGGAAGACGGCTCTGCTCTTCCAAAGTATCAGCAGATCGCCGACCACCTGCGCGGTGCTATTGAGAGTGGACGCATACCGGCCGGCATTAAGTTGCCGTCGACTCGCGTTTTCGCCGAGGAGATCGGCGTATCGCGCAACGTGATCTTGCAGGCGTTCGATCGACTCATCGATGAGGGCTTCTTGTCCAGCCGTATTGGCGACGGGACTTATGTGCTGGAGCCCACCGGCGGGCATGGTCGGTCGCCACTTGAAACAAAGACTTCATCCGTGGGACAACGATATCCGTTCAGATCGTTGTCACGCAGGGGTAAGAGCCTTACGGCGTCGGCCACGGATGCTTTCCCGGAACGTCCCACGACATTCATGCCGGACCTTCCGGATCTGCGCGAGTTTCCGATCAAAACCTGGCTACGCCTGCTAAACGAGACGTCGGGTCGGCTTCGCGGTGAGATTCTCGCCGATACATCCAATGCTGGTTACGAGCCCCTGCGGCGGGCTATTGCGCGGCATCTCAACATCTTCCGCGGTATGACCTGCACGTCTGAGCAGATCATTATCACCACGGGTTCCCAGCAGAGTCTTGATCTGGTCAGCCGCATGCTGTTCGACCCTGGCGATCCGGTCTGGCTCGAAGAGCCCGGGTATGTCGGCACCCGTTCGATTTTTAAGGGCAATGGCGCTTCGCTGTGTCCTGTCGAGGTCGATGACCAAGGCCTCTGCATCGAAGAGGCACTTGCCAAACACCCATCGCCGCGCCTGATTTTTACGTCGTCTTCGCGTCACTATCCCTTGGGCGCAACGCTTTCGCTCCAACGACGCTCTGCCCTCATCGAACTCGCGAGCCGTTGCGGCGCCTGGATCGTCGAAGATGATTACGATAACGAATTTCGTTATGTCGGTCATACCCCAACCTCGATTCACGGGCTGGACATTGGACAACGCACCATCCATCTGGGGACGTTCTCGAAGATTCTGCTTCCGTCATTCCGCTTAGGCTACGTCGTGGTGCCGCCCGATCTTGCCGAACCCTTTGCCAAGGCGCGGGCGGTGGTCGATCGCCACGCCTCGCTCATTGAGCAAATGGTGCTTTCGGAATTCATGCACCGTGGTCTGTTCGTCGCCCATATCCGACGGATGCGGAGCCTTTATAGAGCGCGCCAGGTTAGGCTGATTGGTGGACTAAACGAAATTTTCGACAATGGGCTTCGTCTTTCTTCAACCGACACCGGCATGCACGTCATCATACCGCTCGACCAGGCCGCTGACGATCAGGAGATCGCGCGCAAAGCTATGGACTATGGCGTTGTGCTCCGTCCGCTGTCACCCTACTACGCAGGTCGAACGAAACGTCAGGGGCTTCTGCTTGGCTTTTCAGCTTACAACGTCGACGAAATCGAACAGGGACTCGCGCGCTTGTCCAAACTAAGAACGACAATAAATCCCGTGCTTGCGACTTAATAATGAGCTCGGCATCAATTGGCCCCGTTCATTTTTTGTAAATGGCTCCAAGGGGCGGACCGTGTTCTAGGTATATCAGTTTCGCGGGAATCGGCCCGTGATGGTGGTGTAGAACAAGATGAATGCCAGCAATGAAGCTTCCAAGCCCGTGGAACCATCGAGCGAGCGGACACGGCTGAAGAGGTATCATTGGTTAGCCAAGTACGATCGAGATACGATCAATGCGATTATCGACGCTGGTATCGTCTGCCAGATCGGCTATGTGATCGACTCGATGCCTTATGTGACGCCGACCAATCACTGGCGTATTGATGACTACATTTATTGGCATGGCTCCTCTGCCAGCCGGATGCTGAAAACGCATCAGGAAGGCATTCCAGTCTGCTTCAGCGTCACGCATTTGGATGGGATCGTCTTCTCCCGCGCGGCATTCAACCACAACGTCAATTTCCGTTCAGTGATGGCGTTCGGGAAGGCGGAATTCTGTGAGGACGAGGTCAAGCGTCATGCGCTCGAGATCTTTACCGACAGGCTGGCACCAGGTCTTTGGGACTATGCCCGAAAGCCAGCCGAGCAGGAATGGAAGGCGACCAAGGTGATCCGAATGAAACTGGATGAGGTATCGGCTAAGGTTAGCGACGGTCTTCCCGATGAGGAGCCAGAAGATTGCATTTCCAACAGGTGGGCCGGATCAGTCGGACTGCGGCTGGTACAGCTTCCGCCCGTTCCTGATCCGAAGCTGCGGAAAGGCATCGAAATGCCAAGCTTCATCAAGAACTTTCGCTATCTGAAATAGGCCCTGCCTGACGATTCGACCTTGAAAACAAAAACCCAATAATCCGTTTAGATTGCTGGGTTCTTAGTATCAATCTTGGTTGCGGGGGGACTCGCAACCACCGATACCGACATTCGCTGATGGTAGCCATTTGAGGTAACGGCCGGGGTATATTCAGCTTGGAAGTCTAGAAATATTGTAGTGTTTCAGCGGCCATTCTGACATTTTCGGCATTTTTGGCCCATTGAGATCATTACAGAATTTCCCGTTGTCAGAATGGCGGTTGCAAGCCCGGTGGTCGCAGAACATTCGGCCCGGACGCGAGAAAGGTTCAAATCCCGGACCCGCAACAAACGCCTCCCTAGACTCGCCTCGTAATATCCCTGAGTCTTTGAGAGGGCGCCAACGGTGCCGTGACTCAGGAAATCCCAAGTCGTACGCTGGGGATGTCCGCTTGCCGGCACTTTTCCACGGCAAGCGTCGCCGGCGACCTGCCGCACGTCAGTCGCGCGATACGGACAGCCCCGCGAGAAGCGGAGCGTGCGCGGCGAGACTGCGGGATACGAACTCCGTGAAGAGCCGCACGCGCTTCGTCTTGCGTGTCTCCCCCTGTGTGAGAAGCCAGAGCGTTCCATGCATGTGCAGGTCGGTGCCCGACACCCTCACCAATAGGGGGTCGGCATCTCCGACGAAGCACGGCAGTGTCGTCATCCCGAGCCCTTGCCGTACTGCAACGATCTGCGCCTCGCCGTCCGTGGTCCTGAACGGAACTCCTGTGGCACGAACCTCACCCTCGCGGGCCCATTCCGGGATGCCATAAATGCTTATCACGATCCACCGGATGGGGTCCGGCGCGCCCGCACGCCACGCGGCCAGTCGATCGCGGGACATGTAGACGCCGCCGAACAGCTCCGGTCCCTTCAGGCCATGAAGATTGAGCGGCAGGGTTTTGCGGTCGTAGACGACGCGGATCGCGACATCGGCCTCCCGGTTGGTCAGATTTGCCAACTCGCCGGACGCCAGGATTTCCATCTCGATGTCCGGATGCTGACGCGCGAAATCGGCGAGGTCCGGCATCAGCAGGTGTGTCGCGAGGGTGGGTGCCAATGTCACCCGCAGAAGTCCGCGCACGCTCTGGTCGCGACCCAAGACGCGCGTCTCCAATTTAAGCGACGACGCTTCCATCTGCTTCGCGAGTTCGAGGACCTCCTCGCCCGCAGCCGTCAGGCGGTAGCCCGCAGGCAGCTTTTCGAACATGAGCGCCCCAAGACGTTCCTCAAGCTGGGCGATGCGTCGCAGCACGGTCGCGTGGTTCACACCAAGGCTCTTGGCGGCAGCCCGAACAGAGCCTCCGCGCGAGACGGCAAGAAAGTAGCGAATGTCATCCCAGTCGATCATGGTGCAATCCAGCACCACGCGGTGCGCCTTCCAAAGCCCGTATCTAACGGATCGTATAGCAGTATTGGCGGAAATCATAGCTTGGGGCGACGAGCCCGGCCCAATTCCGACCGGCAACCACCGATCATCGCGGCCGGCATCAATCGTCACCCGGATCGTTTTCGCACCACCGATGTGCGCTTTTCCACACTCAACGCCTGACCCCGGCGGACCTATGTCGAGGTTCTCGGGGGCGTCCCCAAACGATTAGAGACGGAAGCCTGGAAGGAAGCAGTCATGGGAAAGCTTGAAGGTAAGGTTGCAGTCATCACGGGTGGATCGAGCGGCATGGCGCTGGCGAGCGCCCAGCGGTTCGTTGAAGAAGGCGCCTATGTTTTCATCACGGGCCGGAAACAGGAGGCGCTGGACCAGGCCGTCAAACTGATCGGCCGGAACGTGACCGGCGTGCGCGGCGACGCGGCCAATCTCGACGACCTCGACCGTCTGTTCGACACGGTCAAGCGGGAAAAGGGCAGGATCGACATCCTGTATCCTCCCGAAAACAGACGTGTATCGGACGTCGTCCCAAGGTGGGCTTTTCGGATTGGCAGCCGGAAATTTTGCGTATGAACCAGGACCACCGGTCCGCAGGGAAAAGCGCCTAGAGATTTGAGCACCCCACCCCTATTGATTGATGGTCGGCGGCAATATCGCGCGCTTTGTAAGCTGTTCCACAATGCAGGCGATCCCAGCGCCCCTTCGCTTCAATTCGGCTTCAGTGGCCGCGTTCTGAAGCTCCATGTCGAGAGCGTCGACTATGACGGCGTAAATCCAATTATACTCCTCAGGTCAGCTCGTCGAGCAACGCCTTTGTAGCTCTTAGATCGGCGGTTTCGAAGCCCTCAGTGAACCAGCCGAAGGCGGGCGCGAGTAGCGCGCAGGCGTCACTGTGCCGCCCCAGATCATGCCAGAGGCGCGCCAAGTCGCGGGTGGCGCGGAGTTCGAGCGACCTGGCGCCTTGTGTGCGGGTTATCGCTATGGCCCGCGCAAAGCAGGTTTCGATCTCAGTGGCCGATGCACCTTGCACGTGCTTGAGCTCCCCCTCGATGCGGTCGAGCTCACCCTCCCACATGTGTTCGTCATTGGCCGCGACGAGGGCCTTCGCCTCGGCGATGGCGCGCAGCCCCGGTTCGGCCTGCCCAACTCGCGCGTAGGCCGCAGCGAGCATGCAGAGATACCGGGCTTGATACCAACCGACGCCGAGTGCTGCGCGATCAGCAGCATTCTGGCGCATAAGCGCGATGCCTGCCTCTGTGGCACCCTGCTGCACCATCGCCCAGCCGCGAAGAATCAGGCCATTCACGCGCCAGTAGCCCAGGCTGTGCCGATCGGCCAGCTCAACGATCGCTTCGGCATGGGCTCGCACGCCCGGGACATCGCCGAGGAGTTCGTCCAAGCCCGCGCCGGCGAAATTGTGGACGTGCGCTGTTAGGTTCGCCTGATCCAACTCCGCCGCGCGGCGGAACGCCTCGTTACTCGAACGACGCGCTTGTTCGGGAAAGCCGAGGATCCAGAGGACGGGCGCGAGATAGGTGAGCGCCGAGACCTGCGGATCGTGAACGTAGTGCACCGGCTGTGATCGATGCTGGCGCGCGTCGTACAGCTGCAGGATCGCCTCGAACTCGGACCGTGCCTCGGGAAATGCCCCGAAGTGCATGGCCGTGATCCCGGCCAAGCGGTGGCTGGCAAGGCCAATCACCGGATTCGGCAGGCGTTCGGATACCTGCCGAGCCTCATCGGTCAGTCGCCGCATCATGCGATAGTCGCCGCGCACGAAGTAATAGACGAACTCGCCGCTGAGGGGCGCGACGAGAGGCTCCGCCTCGCCGAGACGCTCGCAGAGAACACGTGCCCGGCTGTAGGCGGCGCCCGTTTGCGCCGCGGAGTAGCCGTGCACGGCGATCAGGGGTGTGCCGACCGCGATTTGAAATGAGAGTTCCCGCCGATCCCGCTCTAGGCTTTCCGGAAGCGTTTTCAATGCTTCCAACCCCCTGGTCAGATGCCGGATGGCTTCGAGATTGGCCGAGCGTTCGGCGGCGCGCTCGCCGGCTTTTAGCCAATAGCCGATGGCACGCTCGATCTGGCGAGCTTCCGTCAAATGATGTGCCAGGAGTTCAGGCTCACGCGCGACCCGCTCGGAAAAGCGCCGCTCCACGACTTCGGCGATGCGTGCATGCAGCTGCTGCCGATCGCTGCGCAGAAGCGTGCTGTAGGCGGCATCCTGCACCAGAGCGTGCTTGAAGGTGTAAACGGACTCCGGCGGCGCTCCGCGTTGGAACACCAGTTCGGAAGTGACGAGCCGAGCCAGTTCGCTCTGAAGCTCCCGATCGTTTCGGCCGGCGACGGCGCCGAGCAACTCGTAAGAAAACTCACGGCCGATGACCGCTCCGGTCTGTGCCACCTGTTTGGCAGCCGGCCCGAGCCGGTCGAGCCGCGCCAGCAGGGACGCGTGCAGCGTCGCCGGCAGGGCGAGCGCTGATGTGGATGGCCCAGCGAGCGCGCCTTCGGCGTTGCTTCCGCCCGCGTGGGCCTCCAAAACAGCTTTTGTCAACTCTTCGACAAAGAGCGGCACGCCGTCGGTGCGCGTGACGATCTCTTCCACCGTATCGGCGGGCAGAGCCTTGTTGCCTGCGACCCGCTGCACGAGCATCGCGCCCTGGCGCCGGTCCAGCCGGCTGAGTGCCAACATCGTCACGTGCGATCGTCCGCTCCATGGCGGCTGAAACTCAGGCCGGAAGGTAATCAAAAGCAGCATTGGTAGTCCTGCCGCGCGGTCTATTACGCGATCCAACAGCTCGCGCGAGCTGGGGTCGATCCAGTGCACATCCTCGGAGATCATCAAGACCGGCTGGTGCTGGGCCAAGGCTACGAGTTGCCGGAGCAGCGCCTCGAATGTCTCCTCCTTCTTTCGCTGCGGATTGAGTTGGCGTGGGGCGTACAGATCGCCGCCGGGAATGTTCAGCAATTCGGCAAGGAGGATCACGTCCGCGATTGGCGACGAAGTCCGTGTGAGCAGCGCCTCTAGCTTGTGAAGCTTGGTCTCGGGCGTGTCGTCCCGCTCAAACCCGGCGGCTCGTTCGAGCTGCACGATTGTCGGGTGGAGAGCGCTGTCCTGGTGGTATGGCGAGCAGAAGTAGCGCAATCGGACGTGCGGCTCATCGAGCAGCCGCTCTTCGAGCGCAACGCTCAGGCGCGACTTTCCAATACCCGGCTCGCCCGTGAGCAACACGACCCGCCCTTCACCCTCCTTCGCCTGTGTCCAGCGCCGGAGCAGCAGCTGAATCTCCTCCCCGCGTCCGACGAGCGGGGCGAGGGCGGCGGCCGAATGCAAAGCCTCGAACCGGCTTTCGACTGCGCCTTCGCCTCGTACGCGCCACGCGGCCACTGGCGCGACGAAGCCTTTTAGCTCCACCTCGCCGAGTTCCTCGTACTCAAAGATCTCCCCTGTCAGCTTGTGCGTGCTTGCGGCGATTACGACGCTGCCTGGTTCCGCCAGGGTTTGCAGGCGTGCCGCGAGGTTGGGCGTCTCACCCACAACACCGCGCTCGTGGGCTTCGCCGGCACCGACAAGATCGCCCACAACGACGAGGCCTGTGGCAATCCCGACCCGCACCCGCAGTCTCCCGCCCGGCGCAACCTGCACCAGCCGCGCGGTCGTCACAATTTCCAGACCCGCGCGAATCGCCCGCTCGGCGTCGTCCTCATGTGCCTGCGGGTAGCCGAAGTAGGCCAATACCCCGTCGCCCATATACTTGGCGACGAAGCCATCGAAGCGGCCCACCACCCTCTCAACGTCTTTGTGGTAGTCGCCGATCACCTCGCGCAGGTCTTCCAGATCAAGCCGTGACGCGAGCGCGGTTGAGCCAACGAGGTCGCAGAACATGACCGTGAGTTGCCGACGCTCGGCACCTGGAGATACCGGCTTGGCAGGCGTGCCGACAGCTGATGATCTTTCCGGAAGAGCAGCACCGGTCAAAGGAGCGCCACAGTTGCCGCAGTAACTATTGCCACTCGGATTCTCGCGGCCGCAGGCGCGACAACACTGCGGCAGCGGCGATCCACAGTCCCCGCAGAATCGGCTGCCATCCTGATTGGCGCTTCCGCAGCTCGGGCACTCCATGCTCGCCCTCCCGCTCGGAACATCACAGCAGTCTAGACCAATATGCCGATGGCGGCGAGCATCGCCAAATGGGGTGCGACCGTCAGCGCGCGTCGCAATGCGCCGATGACCCGGGCCTACGCCATGCCGTCCAGTTGCCGTTGACGGTCGGACATCTCGGCCAGGTTCTCACGTTCCGTACAAGAGCCAGATTGAGCTTCGCGCCGCCTCCATGCCGGATGCCGCTTGGGCAGTCTCAGGACATCCCCCAAGCTAATCCCGGAGGAATGGCAATCCCCCGGTTTTGGTATCGCCTAATCCGCTTTCGACACGTCATCAGCGGTTCGCTTGCGCTCGCCTCTCTCAATCATGCCTGCCGAAATCTAGCTTCGACTTTTCCGCAACGTTCACCACCATCGTTTTTGACGACAGCAGCTTGCGGTGGCTTGAGATCAACACCTGATTGCCGACCTCGACGGGCCCTCCTTCATCTCTCATACAGTTGCGCACCGCGCGTGTGGACCGGCGATACTCGTGACACAATGCCATAAGCGGAAGTGGCAAGCCTTTTGATCGCTTCGTCCCCCCTTATTCATCAAACTCGTTGAACATGCGCCGTTCTGCGTAGCAGCCGTCGTCATTCAGGTTTGCTCATCGTCTTAATTGGGCCTTCGTACCCAACCAACTTCAATTTGTTGCCGCAGCTTGGGCACTCAAAATTGCGACGCTCATAGCCCGGAACTATTGGTTCGGCGATGCCGCGCAACATTTCGACGCTGCACTTCGAACAGGTTGGCCGGTCGTCGATGTTAGGGCTCATAGGCATCACTGCATAGGTGGATACCAGCCTGGCTATCTTTCCGTCGGTTCGTTTTCCGACAAATGCCGCTGTGGGTTTCGTTGTCACAGGACGTCACTTAGACATGAATGCGTTGCCGACCGGAGGGATGGCCAGCCGTATCAAGCAGCCGTAAGCAGCGGTTACGTGGATCACGGCGCAAGTCACCCCGATTATCAAAAAACTCCAATGCGAGAGTCGCAAACCGAACTGACGCCTCCGACTTTAGTCAGCCATATCTTGGTCGGACAGGTGCGAGGCGGTTAAGATCGGCACCTCGGAATTAGACCCGTTTCGCAGCTCAATACTTGGCCCGTGGTCTCCCCTGTGAACGCTTCACGTCGGCCCTCGCGGGACGCCGCGCATCACTCGGGGTCGGGGCGTTGGCTAGACCTTCTCCGTGGGGGACTTCCACCTCCTATTCTTTGCCAGCTTCCTGGCGCACTCCGAGTTGGGTCATCAACGGACCCGACCGCCCCGAAATCCAACGTCCGCTTCTACTGAGGACCAGCCCCCGCAATTGCTTCAGCGATTTTTGCAATTGCGTCAAAAAGCTAACTCTACCGAAACATCTCAAAACGTTAAGGCTAGCGCATCGGCAAAATGACTGAGAAGTTCGCTCCGCCACAACCGCGACAGCCAGAAGCGGAAAAAGTTCGGGCTGGCCATAACCGTAAAAGAACAAGCTAGCGATAACCAGCAACTGGATATGAAGCGTTCTAAGCGGCGGGACATAATAGGCCCCAAATACGATACCAACGAATATGCCGAACTGCCAAGATGTAAATGTCATGCCGCCCAAGCGCGCCGGCTGGGACGACTGCTTCCTCCTCGCCACGCTCGGTCATGTGCGATAGCCTTGGGGCAGAGGCGGCCCAAGACACCTGTTTGAACCAAGGCAACGAGAATTCTACGCGGCAGCAGCCTTGGCCGCCACAACCGGCTGAGGCGGGATATTCTGGAGTTGGAGATCAAAACGAAGTCCCGCCACCGAACTTGAATTGCTGCACAATGTCGTATTTGCCCTTCGTGATCGGCACTGCGTAATCGAAACGCAGAGGTCCGAACGGCGATTGCCAGATCAGGCCGACGCCGACGGAGGTGCGGATGACATTGGTATCATCGTACACCATTCCGCACTTACAAGGACTGCCGTTGACCAGACCGTTGACTTCGCCTGTGGCTGCCCAAGTCGTCGGCCCCTGATAGTCCCAAAGCGACCCCGCATCGGCATAGACAGCGCCTTTAAGGCCGACCTCCTTCGGCAGGAACCAGAACGGCATCTGCAATTCAGCAGACGCACCCCAATATTTGGTGCCGCCCAACGCATCGCCGGTCCCGGTATAAGGGAAGAAGGTCAGATCGCGCGGACCTATCCCGTTCGAAGCAAAGCCACGAACAAGATTTGGACCCATCTGGAATTGGTCAAGCATTCGAAGCTGAGTGTTGCCGATACTGTTGAGGATGCCGCTCTGGACGTGAACCAGCCCGACGATATCGGCGACCAGCGGTGCGTAGTATTTCGCGTCGATCGCTGATTTCAGGTAGCTGACGTCACCTCCAACGCCGGCGAAGTCCTGCTTGAAGTCGACGAGCAGACCGTCCGTCGGATTCTTCGTGTTATCCAGCGTGTTGTAGTCGAGCGAATAGCCTAGCGACGAAGTCCATGTCGGACCATTTGCCAATTCCTCCCGAACCGGCAACGAAGACTCACCATCGGACAAACAGCCCGGGAGCAGCCCGGCCTGGGCATTGCCGGTGGGGTCGACGCCACCCAAAACCGAATTGATATACGTCGGCGTCGGTAAAAATGCCGGTCCCGCGAGGTTATTACAATTGCCGAGCGTGGTGGGCAGCGTGATTGACTGCTGATAGAGCGAATACCGAAGCTGCAGCGACAGATCTTCGCGAAGGGCGAATCCAAGCCGCGGGCTGAAGCCCAGCGTCGTGGTGCCGTACGAAATGTAATCGTTGGCAAGCTGCTCGCGATAGGTCACGTCAAGACCAAGCGCGACCCGATAGTCGAGCAGGTAAGGC
This sequence comes from Bradyrhizobium erythrophlei, assembly GCF_900129505.1. Taxonomy (NCBI): domain Bacteria; kingdom Pseudomonadati; phylum Pseudomonadota; class Alphaproteobacteria; order Hyphomicrobiales; family Nitrobacteraceae; genus Bradyrhizobium; species Bradyrhizobium erythrophlei. The sequence continues at coordinate 7,273,353 of NZ_LT670818.1, forward strand.
TCAACGAACGACAGCGAGGCGCCGCGGGCATACTGGCCATAGGTCACCGACGCCTTCGCGAACAGACCGCGTCCGAGGAAGTTGCGTTCGGAAACACTGACCTCGGCCAGCGCGCCGTCGGTGGTCGAATAACCGCCCGACACCGAGAAATCGCCGGTCGACTTCTCTTCAAGCTCGACGTTGAGAATGACCCGATCGCTCGACGAGCCCGGTTCGGTCGCGATCTTCACGCTCTTGAAGTAATCGAGGTTCTTCAGGCGGCGCTCGGCCCGATCGACCAATGCGCGATTGTAGGCATCGCCTTCCGAAATATCGAATTCGCGGCGGATCACGTATTCCCGGGTGCGAGTGTTGCCGCGCACGTTGATGCGCTCGATATAGGTCCGCGGACCCTCGTCGATGGCATAGGTGATGGTAACGGTGTGGTTCTCGAAATTGCGATCGCCGCGCGGGCGCACCACCGCGAAGGCGTAGCCGCGCCGCGACGCCTCGATCTGCATCTCCTCGACCGACTTCTCCAGCGCTTCGGCGTTGTAGGTCGACCCGACACTGACGCGGGAGAAGCTGCGAAGCGTGTTGGCGTCAAAGCTCGGGATGCTGGATTCGAGGTTCACCGCAGCCACGCGGTATTGCTGGCCTTCCTCGATCTTGAAGGTCACCAGAAAGCCCTTTTGCTGCGGATCGTATTCCGTCAGGGCGGCCACCACCTGCACGTCGGCGAAACCGTGCTTCAGATAGAAGCGGCGAATCAGATCGCGGTCGGCTTCGACCCGGTCCGGGTCGTAGACGTCGCCACCGCCGAGGAAGCTCAGCAGATTCGATTCGTGGGTCTTGATGATGTCCTTCAGCCGATACGACGAATAAGCGCTGTTACCGACGAACTCGACCGACCTGACCCCGGTCTTCTGGCCTTCGGTGATCTCGAAGACGAGATCGACGCGGTTGTTCGGTTGTTCAATGATCTGGGGATTGACGCTGACGTCATAGCGGCCGGCATGGCGGTAGATGTCGGCGATGCGCTGGGCGTCGGACTGCACCATGGGGCGCGACAGCGTGCCACGCGGTTTGGACTGCACCTCCGCCGAGAGTTGTTCGTCCTTGACCTTCTTGTTGCCCTCGAAGGCGACGCGCCCGATCACCGGGTTTTCCACCACGGTCACCAGGATGCCGCCGCGGGTCTGGCTGATCTTCACGTCCTGGAACAGGCCGGTCTCGATCAGCGCCTTCAGGCCGTCGTCGATTTGCGCCTGATCCAGGCGCCCGCCGGGACCCGGCTTGAAATAGGACCGGATGGTTTCGATCTCGACGCGCCGGTTGCCGTCAACCTCAATCGAAGCGACAGACTGGGCGACGGCGGGCCAAGATACCAGCATGATGGCCAGCGTGCTGGCGACCGGCATGACGAACATCATCAGGGCAGCCACCAAGCCCCCCCGGACTCCTATTCCAACATTCATCCGCAACTTGCCTTGGTTATTCCGAGTGGCACTTACGGTGCGGATGTGGCTAAAAAACCTCGGAAGTGTTTCGCATCATTTTGAATCGTTGCTCGATGGTACCAAGGCACATTCCGCGTTGGGTTTGCAGGCGGCGTTCTTGATGCCGATCAGTCAGCTACCCGCTTTCCATCCGCTTCTTCACCTTGAAATAGCATTCGAAACCAGGGGAGGGAAAACTATCCGAAGCGTTTCGCCCGTCACTCTACAAGTCCTATTTTGCGGAGACCTTCGAGATATGATTCAGAAAGTCGGGGACCCGCGTAGCATTTGTCGCAGTACTCAAATTCCTTGGAGTTTTTGCCATTTGTGATCTCGGGATTGTAACGGCATATTTCTGACATCGGACCTGTCCTTAATTCTGCCGGAAGCGACCGCGCTGATCGTAATTGCCACCGAGCGAAAACAGGGGAGAGACTTGTTAAGCACAACGTCCGTTCGCGGCATGGGCATCGCCGTGGGGTTGCTTCTCATGGTAGCATCCTATGCGTCAGCACAATCGGCTCCAGCTGGGGACGCCGCCCGTGGCACCCGATCAAGAGACGCCCCGTCGACGAACGGACTCGACACCTGGGACGCCAACCATGATGGCATCTACACTTGCGAGGAGTGGAAAAGTTACCTTGATCGACTCTTTACCCTGGCCGATCGCAACCGCGACGGGCATCTCGATCCATCCGAATTCCCAATAATCCGTCGGGCTGGAACAGCATTCGCCGACGCGGACTTCGGCTACTTTGACGAAAACCAGGATGGAAAGATCACCCGCAGCGAGTTCGTTGACAAGCCGAGTGAGTTTATCTTGCAGTTCGACAAGAACGGTGACTGCCGCGTCACGCAGGACGAAATGAAAGGCCCAAGCACTGATCAGAAGCCGCCGAGCGGCAGAGGCAGGAAATTCTGACAGCGAAAGGCCTGCCGATGCATGATCATCTGGAAACCGAGCACGCGCGAGATTCACGAAATCAACTGATGCCATGGTGCATGGCTTCGAAAAGTTTCATAGCTCGCGCCGGACTCTCGTGCGCACCTGCTCAATGTAGCGTGACATGGAAAGCCCAACGGAAGGGCGCCACCACAGCAATGTTCGGAAGCATACTCACGGACGTGTCAAGTCGCGTCACAGGATTGTAGGTTGGCGTTTATAACGCGCAAGATATACTGAGCGACGGGGAAATGACCCATGACTCCAAAGAGCCCCAATTTGATAATTTGGAAATCATGTCTCGTGAGCGCGGTACGCTTGCCAAAGGAAGCAGACGAATGGAAGCAACTCAGGGACTGATCCGGAAAGAATTGCGGACCCGCTGGCATCATGTTGCCGCGTTTTACGCGTGAAGCGTCGGAAAATACCCGAAAACAAAAATCCTCCGCCGAAACTCCCGAATCACTGACAAAGATCCGCATGGCCATGGCAACGCCGAACATTCTTGTCGTTGAAGACGACCGCAAGACGCGGGCGCTGATCGCGAAATATCTGCGCACCAATTCCTGCTATGTGACGACCGCAAACGACGGACGCGAAATGTCGCGGCTCATGACCGACCATCGCGTCGATCTCCTGATCCTCGACGTCATGCTGCCGGGCGAAGACGGCCTCAGCCTGTGCCGCAAGGTCAGCGCCGAATCGCAGACGCCGATCATCATGCTGACCGCGCGCGGCGAGGACGTCGACCGGATCCTCGGGCTTGAAATGGGAGCGGACGACTATCTCGCCAAGCCGTTCAACCCGCGCGAATTGCTGGCCCGGATCAACGCGGTGCTGCGTGGTCACGCTTCATCCCGTTTGCGTCAGAATGCGCTTCATGGTGCCCCCAATTGATGGAAAGCTTAACGATGCGCCGCCTCGCGCGCGTCAATGAGTTGCGTTTTTTGGAGATGATAGTTCGACCGACAAAAATGGCGACCTGCTTCAAAAACAATGCCTGCCGAAGGCACCCACGTTACCGACCGGACGGTGATTGCGGCATATCCCGTCGTGAAAACTAAGGCTACTTTACTTTTGCGTGCTCTGTAAAGCTGCCCCCTGCGGCTGCTTTACCGCCCAATGACCTCAGTTGTTTCGGGCGGGCGCAAAAATAGCGGCAGTTCTTCGTCGTGGTCCAGCCCGCTAAGTGGCTCAATCTCGGGCTCCGAAATAAGTGGTTCAATATCAGGCTGTGGAATTTTGTAGGACTTGCATTCCAGACGTGCATTGCCTGAGAATAGCTCGGGCAGCGGAGAACCATTTCCTGGCCCCGAACCAAAACCACGACGTCGCAAATCTCGGACGCTGTATGGCGTCGGATGAAAACCTGCGGGGGAGCGAACTTATCAATCATTTGCCGACGCCAAGCGCTACGACCCGTACAATCAAGGCTTGCGTCATGTCGCGGGTGGCGGCTCAATGTCCAGCGCTAGCGGCGTTATATCGAGCGGCGCGGCCGGTTCGTCAACTTTCGATTTAAGATCAGCCGCCTTGTCCATTAGAGCGGCGGAAATCACCCCCGAATTGTCACGAGGCTCTTTTCAGAAACGGGTGGCTGCCTGCTTCTTTCGGCTTTCGTGCCGTTGCCATTGCCGGGTCATTTTGTTTTGCTCTGGCTTACTTAAGCTCGCGCAAAGTCGACGCAATATTCAACGGAAGCGCGAGAACCTGATCGGGCACCTGTTAGCCACTGCCAGCGCGCCGTACTCGTAGGTCTCGAGAGCGATTTTTTGGGCAAGCATTACGTCGCCCACGACTAATGAACCTACTGGCATGAAGCACCAACCGACCGAGGGAAGGTCATCATCGCCAATCTCGTGGACGTTTGTGGTCTCTCCATAGTGAATGCGGTATCGCTTCCCACTGTCACAACCGATTACGTCGAAATATCTTTTGGCATCGAACTGCGCTCGTTGCTCGGGCGATAACCACTCGCGCAGTAGGTTTACGCCGCGCTCTTCACGAGTAGCGAAGCGCGCTCGGTAACGCTCGCGCGCGGCTTGGACTTCACGGAAATATTGAGCCAGCGAAGCACCAACCCGCCGCGACGCGATCAGCAAAGACCGCGCGGACATAGCGAGGACAATCAGCCGCCGACGAGCCGGGGAAAGAATAATGTTTCTTCCGCAGTTGGGTCGAACGAACGAGTTACTGCTGCGTCACCCGGACCGGTGCGGACAGCTGCCGTGAAGCCAGCGCCGGTCAGTTGTCGAAATCGTTCTTCGGCGTCAGCGACCGCCTCCCGGTCAGTCGCGTCGAAATGATGCCGAGCATCGCCACTCTGGTTCATCACGATCTGAGTTGCCATTGCTTCGTTCCTTGGGTTTGGGCCAGCCCCCTCCAACAACCCGCTTGCGCAACGTTTCGTGCCAGATCAGCGTTCCAAACTTTTATCGTATTCTTCGGAATAACCCACGAGCGTGATCTCACGCTCTTGCTGCAGCTCGATAATATGCACTGGCGGCGCGTGGGGAACTGCACAGACAATAGCTTTTCGCGCGTCATTCCCCTGAGCGATAGCTTGTAGCTTCGCTCTTCGATTGCAAAGATTATCCACCCTGGCTCGCATCCTTGCAAGTAATAATTCTGCGGATGACGTGCTGATGCCAGCGCGTCTGAGCATCTCAATCTCGTTTTGCTGGCGACGGTGAGCGACCCGGAACAATCGCGCGGAAAAGAGCCGTGAGCGTCACGTCCTCGCGCCCGTTCGGTAGCAAGGTGCAAAGGTAGAACGCCCTGCCCGCGTCTGGCCTCCCGATCTTTTGAAATGCCGTCAGAAGAAGTTAGCCTCTTCGAGATCGATCTTTCGATAGGCCACGGCATGCGTCCGGTGCATAATAGGTGTATGACTGCCCTCATCTATTTTGGCGAAATGCTAGTGGCGTCCTTGATCGCGATCGTTCTGCTAAGGATGTCGCCACTCGAAATGGGTTCTGCCGCCGCGGTATTCGTCAGCGGTGTAGTCTCTTAGACGCTTGCAGAATACGCAGTCCATCGCTTTGTGCTGCACGATCTCGCCCCAAGAGCACATGGGCTTCATCATGCCAACCCTGACGAGGCGGTCCTCACAATATTTTGGCAAATATGGATTTGTTTCGCTCTGGTCTATATTATAGCCGGAGGTGCCTTCCTTGCGGGAGCGCTAGTTGCCTATGCTTGGTACCTGTTCGTACATCACTGCGCACATCACGGTCCCGATAGGTTCCTTAAGCATCACCGAAGCCATCATCAATTCGCGACGAGAAACTACGGCGTCAGCACGACGCTGTGGGAATCACATATTTGGGACGCTGTTGCGCTAAATAACCCGCGAGGTAGAGCGCCCTCCCCGCGCGAAATTTGGATTTTTTGCGGTAGTCACTGGCCCCAGCGAAAGTACGCGCTTCGCGTTTCATTCTCGCATCCTGCGCTAGTTGTTGCATTTTAGTAACTCCCATTCCGCGAGAAAGCGATATGTTTGGTGCGGGCTGAGGGAGGCTGCATGTTCGACGTGTATCTCAACGAGAAGCGTGATCGCCTATTGGTGATCGCGAGAGGCCAACCGATCCCTGTCGTCGAGAACGCAAGAAGGTGGCGGAAGAAGAAAGCAACTGTAGCTGTAAGCGACGAGATCAAGTCTGCCATTCAAAGAGATGGCTTCTATTGGCGTAGACTGCGTCAGCAACTCGCTGCCGAGTAAAAAACAACATCGCCGTTTGTCGCGCGACCACCTTTCTCGAAGCGAGATCGGGTCCGTGGCAAGTGGAAGCTAGGGTCACCTTCCAGTAGCCGAAGGCTTCATTTGAGAAAATCTTGGACTCAGGGGTTTCCTTGAAATCGAGAAACGTACGGCTAATCCGATCGATGTCCTCGGGTGACAGTTCGCAATTCTTCTTGCCGCGCGCGGCGCGTCGAGCGATCGCGCTCCCGATCTACACGCTGGCGCTGATCCTTGACGTTGCCGCCGCCGGGCTCGGTCGCCTCGCCGCGTGGCTCGCCAGCGACGACTGGCCGCAATAGCCCCTTTGCTGGCTCTACGGAGGCCGCTGGTGAGTCCGGCTTCGGCGGACAGCTGGTCAGTAAATCGATTTTACGAGCTGGTTGGAGTCCCCTAGGGCGTTCATTTGTCTATCCCTGCGGATAGCAAGCGGAATAGAGCACGATCACCCTCAATCTGGGCGCTTTCGCGCGAGGTCTCAAAGCCCGTCATCAGTGGCGTATCGCCTTCGTAAACTCGCCACTCCCATCGCGTTGGCTCCAAGGAGATTACCGTGACTTCAAGCAGGCGTGGGTGGGACTTCTTGGCCATCCAAGGAATATGCAATGTGGATAGTCAACATTCCAGCCCGGAAGTCTGCAACAATCAAACAGATCACTACTAGAACGCCGATCGCGGGCCTGCGGGACTCACCCACGCGGGTCCGGGAGTTGCGGGCTGCTTTGTGCCGGCCGATCGGCGCCGGCCCACAGGCGGACTCGCCTCGGCTTCCGTGAAACCATTTTGGCCGACCCGCGAAGTACTCCGGAAATAGAGGCGGCTTAGGATTGCGCCTGATCAGACAATGGAGTCGATCATGGCAACCTTGCTCAACGCGATTTACCGCGAATTCCTCAGGGCCTCTCTTTCCGGAGCCAAGGTCGCCGGAGGCTGAACTGGTCCGATCAAAAAGATCGCAGCCGGAACCTACGGTAACTAGTTCGGTTATGTTCAGATGATCAGCCCTGTAAACATCGCGATCTACGCGTTCGGCGGCTTTATGCTGTTCGCCCTCGCCATCGGCTTTTTCGCCGCACCGGTTTGAGAGGCGCGAACCTTGAGCCCCGCGCCCTTGGTTATCAGGGCGCTCTATACTGCTGCCCAGGCTCAAGACTTGGCGAACTGGTTGGGGTCTCTAGCGTGTTTGGAGGTCATTTTTCCTCCCGGCCATGTTTCGGCCCGTATTCTCTCTCGGCTTCTCTAGCCTCTTCCTCAGCGTCTTCAAGTGACCCAGCGATGGCGAAGAGATGGCGACGGCCATCTTGCTCGACCCAAACTTCGTAACTTGGACCGCGCCCTGTTATTATGATGCGGGCCTTTCCCATGCTCCCAATATGCGCCCTAGGCCGCCACCCTTTCGAGTGAGGAAGGCTGCCATAATCAAACTAGCCCACTGCCGGAACTAGAGGGCCGATGGCCGGGCCACGCCGATCGATCCGGCTACCCCTACTGTTCGCCAAGCGGGCTTGTCGCAAAGACCTCATTGGGGAAAGCGGAAATTAAAAAGGGATCTGTGACTAAGCTCGGTTTCGATCCTGACGGCATCGTGAACCGAAGCCGCCACCGTGCGAGAAGGGTCAAACGATCAAAACGGGCGGTGCTTAGAGCGGTCTGGCCTTCGCTTTGCTTCTCGCACTTCCCGCAGCCCGCGCCAGATGCCTATCCCCCGTGCAATCACCATCGATGCAACGGCGATCACGGCTAATAAGGTTGCTACGATTTCCAAAGCTCGTCCCATAAACTTCGCGCCGGGCGTCTGTGGCTTCTGGTAGAGCTATGATGCGCAGGGACGGAAAAGGTTCAAAGAAAACCCGCCGGGTTAAAGCGGCGGGCTTGAGGTCTGCACCGGGGGTGTGAGCGCGGGACCGAACCCGAGCTTGGTCATCACCGCCTTCGTCCACGCTAATGCCTCCGCCGCGCGACCGCGGCTGAGGATAACGAAGTCGTCAGCATAGGAGACGACGCGAGCATGGAACGTGTCGTTGCATCTAGTCAAACGCCAATGCTTCAGGAGCCGGTTCATGTAGATGTTAGCCAGCAGCGGACTTGCGACGCCGCCTTGCGGCGTGCCGCGCGTGTTTCCCTTGCCGCCACTCATCCGCCGGGCTCCGTCCGCGTCCCGTTCCTCGATCGGCGCCCTCAGCCACATCTTGATGAGGCGCAGGACGTTTCGATCCACGACACGCCGGGCTACTGACTTCATTAGCTCGGAATGCGGAATCGTATCGAAGTACTTGGACAAATCAGCATCAACTACATCTGCATAGCCCCGGCATAAATGCCGGTGCACTTCCTTGACCGCGTCTACCGCCCCGCGAGCGGGCCGGTAGCCGTAGGCATTGTCCTCGAAGTCAGCCTCGAAGATAGGTTCGATCACGATCTTGGCGGCAGTCTGAATCACACGATCACGAATGGTCGGAATGCCGAGCGGACGCTCGCCACCATTCGCTTTGGGGATCATCACCCGCCGCACCGGATCAGGTCGGTACGTCTTCGAGACCAGTTCCGCGCGCAAGCCCGCCAACCATGCTTCCAGACCCTGCTCCTCGATCTGAGCAAACGTCATCCCATCCACACCCGGTGCACCCGCATTAACGCGGGCGAGCCGATAGGCGTGTAACAGGATGTCATCGCGACAGATCTTGTCGTAGAGCAGATAGAAGCGGAAGGTGGGCTCCGCCTTGGCTTTGCAGTAGAGCTTTCTCTGAAGGCTCCGGATTTTATCAGGCGTTGTCAGGCTCATCACCAATCACCTTCACCTCACCATCTTCAAAAGCGCACCAGAAGTCGGGGCCCTTTGCTCCGCCGGCATTACCCGGCATCAACGCTCCTATTGCCCCGTCCGACTCCCGCCGTGACCACCGCCTGATGCGATGCTGAGGCCGCTACCCTCGTCCGCGACGGGTCTCCCCCTGTAACTACGAACCACCCTACCGACGTGCCGTACCCACTACCCCGGCGGATCGCGTGGGTGCGCGTGTCGATTGCTTCCCCACGCGTGCAGCCTTCCCCAAATGACCGGAGGGTCGGCATCCGCATTAGAACTTTCGAGGCCTGCTCGGGCTTCACTTTGTTACGGCCCATCGGATCGCTCAGCGGCCCAAGGCCGCCTTTGTCGCAGGGCTCCGACCCAGCCAGTTACCCGACCGAGCCGCCTGCCAGCTTCCGGACCAATCGACAATTATCCGGGTGAGACCCTCCCTCACTGATGGTTCGCGCCCTCGGGGCGCACGGTCACTCGCGTCATTTTGACCGCCGACCCGTCACTTCCGGTCTTCGCCGGATAACGTTGCAAAAGTCGAAAGTTGCACCAGTTCAACTTTTTGGTGAAACCTTAAAACGCGAAGCGATCCACGATTCGGATAACCTCAGTCGAGCTACCGAAGTCGCCTATGAGTTTTGCGTGAGGCGACGAGGTCCCTCAGATCCCCACACGAAAACGCGTCTGCGGCCCTCAGAATTTTTGACACCTTCGGCAAGACGACTTTTGCAATACTATCCGCCGATAAGCAGACATGCCAGGCACCCGTCCGCCATCCGCTTGATGGCTTTCCCCGCGGCTAGATGAAAGCCCATCACGGAGATCGATGCGCCCGCGGTCTTTATTCATGGCGTAATCGACCTTATGTTTGCTGCATGAGCATTGAACCACAACAACTTCCCGCTGATTGCCGCCGGGCCAGAGACATCCTGGCGCGGGTCGGTGACAAATGGACAATCCTGCTTCTGATGGTGCTCGGCGACCGCCGGATGCGCTTCACGGAATTGCACCGGGCGATCAATGGCATCTCCGAGCGCATGTTGACCGTTACGCTGCGAAATCTCGAGCACGACGGGATCCTGATCCGGACAGTCTACCTCACGATTCCGCCGCGGGTCGAATACGAACTCTCCGACCGCGGACGCTCGTTCAAGCTTGCGCTGGCCCCGATCGGTAGGTGGGTGATGGAGAACCAGACCGACATCGAAGAGGCGCGCGAGCGAATCCGAGAGCGATCGCCCGAGGATAGCGCCGTCGTCGACGATTAAAGCCGCGACCTCACTTACTGGCGGGTAAGTCACTGCGGAAAAAGTGCGATCTTGCGCCCACCGCGGTTACCGCTACATGGAGGCTTACCAATCGCAGTGTCTACGAAAGCGACTATGCAAAAACGACCCAAAATCGGCATCATCATCAGCACAACCCGTCCCGGGCAGTTCGGCGAAGTCCCGACGAACTGGCTGTTCAATATCGCCAAGGAGCGCAATGACGCCGATTTCGAGATTATCGATCTCCGCGATTATCCCATGCCGTTCTTCGAGGAAAAGGTGCCGTTGCACGTTGCGCCGCCGCAGAACGAAGTTGCACTGCGCTGGGGCGAGAAGATCACCAGCCTCGACGGCTACATCTTCGTCACCGGGGAATACAACCACAGTATTCCGGCCGTGCTGAAGAATGCCCTCGACTATCTTTGGTCCGAGATTCACCGCAAGCCGGCGACCTTCCTGGGCTATGGCGGGGGCGGCGCAGCCCGCGCCGTCGAGCATTTACGGAATATTCTCGCCACGGCGCAAGTGGCCTCGCTCCCGCGCGCCGTTCATATCGGCATGATCGAGATGATGGGCATGATGCGCGAGGGCAAGTCCATGGCGGACTATCCCTACCTCGACGACTACGCCAAGCCGATGCTGGACGAACTCGTCTGGTGGGCCAACACGCTCAAGGAAGGTCGCTCCAGCGACAGGGTCGCCGAGGCAGCCTGAGTTCTGGCCACCATGGGATCGGCAAAAGTGCTACTGTGCTGATCCCGGCATATGGTTCACTGGTCTTTGCCGTTCTCGGCGGCTACGCGGGGTTCCGGGTTGGCCCATGGTGTCTCCGCAAGCAAAAGGCGCGCACCTCCAGAATAGCGCCAAGCGAGTGGCCTTCCGTCTTCGGCGACGCCAAGATGACCAATGCGCTCCTCGACCGGCTCACCCACGAGTGCGACATCGTCGAGACCGGCAACGATAGCTTCATCCCTAGAGCATTTTCCACTTAATTTGCGGCATATCCTGAGTTGCGGAATTAGTCGGCGCATTCATCTGGTTGGAAGGCATCGAGAATGCATGCGATACGACTCCAGAGGCTCTCCACGGAGCGCTCGGCGGCCTACCGTGGAATAAAGGGATTGCTAGTCGGCCAGAAAAGAAGCCTCTGCAACCAAAGCACGTTTGGTCCATTCGCGTTCGACTAGAGGTCGCGCACATGTGGCGCGACCTTGCGCTCTTTAATCTGGCGATAGATAGCAAACTTCGCGCGTGCGATTTCGTCAAACTTCGCATCGGCGAAATATGCTCTGGTGCGAAAGTCCGGGATCGTGCGACAGTCGTTCAAAAGAAGACCGGTCGGCCCGTACAATTCGAAATAACGGAGCGGTTGAGAAACTCCGTTGAAACCTAGTTACCAGCGCTCCGGGCCACTGGCTCCCGATATCTCTTCCCAAGTCGACTTCACGCAAGGCCCCACATATCCACCCGCCAATACGCCCGGCTGGTGCATCGCTGGGTTGAAAGCATCGGCTTAGAGTCGGCGCCTTACGGCACGCACTCGATGCAACGCACGAAGGCCGCCGCCTTCCCCAGAAAAGCGAAGCCCACCCCGGTCGTTAGACCGGGATGGTAAGCGACTTATAATGAAAGTGGTTGCGGGGACTCGCAAGCGCGTTTGTTATAACTCCAGGCCCGGGAGACCTCCGGCGGCCAGCGGCAAGATCGAGAATGCCCATCAACTCGCCGCGTAGGATGGCATGGCTTTCACCCCGCTTCTCGCCGGGAGTTATCACCTTGCCAAGGTCGGGGTCGAGGGTTCGAGCCCCTTCGCCCGCTCCAGAATTTCCTAAAGTGGCGTACGCCAAGCAAAGGCGGCGCTTTCCAAACCCCACCCGGCAACCGCTCCAACCGGAAGCAATCGGAGCAGGTCATGGAGGTAACGAAGGGGCTGAAGCCTTTGATTAGCGTGTCACGACTCCCCACGTCCTATCGAAGCAATATCGACGAAGGTGTCGTGCCGGCGCCGAAATATCTGCATTGTCAAACCCGCTTGGCTTAACGATCGCCGTCTGATCGACCACAAATCTGGGAATTGATATGTCAAAGCCACGCCTACGATTGATCCATTGCTCGAACGGCGTCCAACCGAGACCAAAGCACCGGCAGCACGGTGTCCCTGTCGTAAAGTTAACGTCCCTCGACGGAGGGAGACGCATCAATCGCCCGTGGCGTCGATTACTCACAGGTTCGAGCAGACGGCCATCGCGCTGGTCCACGTGCAGGGCAGGTTCTGATTCGAGAAAGGACGGCAACGATCTCCGTCGCGTACAGGGGACGCTGTCCCTTTTGCATTCCGGTAATGGAAGCGCTGACGGCGCGAGGATCGCGACTCGGCCAGCGCTCGCTTTCGACCTGGGAAAGGAAATCGCCGACGATACGATTGTATTCACCGGCTCTTCAATATTGATGGCATGACCCGCGTTAGGCATCACCACGAGGGCTGCCGATGGAATGCTTTGCTTCATGAGGATGCCCGGCAAAAGGCACGGCCAGTCCTCATCGCCGGTGATAATAAGCGTCGGCAGGATGATGCGCCGCATTTCTTCGACTAGCATATAAAGCGACGGGCGCTCCTTCTGAACACCCTGCTGAGTGTTAGCTGATCTGACCGCGGAATGCACGGCCAGCATCGCTTTAAACTCGGCGTGGCCGCGGGGATCCTTGTTTTCATACTGAACGCGGGTCGGCCCATAAGCGTATCGTTCGGCGAATGCCGGCATGCCGTCGGTCCGTATCATGCCGGCGATCACGTCGGCTTCGGCCCGATCCGGTTTCCTCGAAATACAGGCGCACTCCGTCGTCCGTCGTCGCGTAAGGCATGTTGGTCTCCATCCAGCTATGGCTTGGTTTATCGTTGCGCAGAGTCGGGGCGGCTCGGCGGTCTGGTCCGCTGCAAATAAGTGCCATAGCCTTTTGCGCCGACGAGAACGCCGTCATCGAACACGACGCGCCCGCGGACCATGGTCAGGACCGGCCAGCCCGTCACTTCGAGTCCTTCATACGGCGTATAGTCCGAACCGTCATGGATGAGGTCGTGGCGGATCGTGACCTTTCGTTTCGGATCCCATAGTGCGATGTCCGCGTCCGATCCCACCGCGATCGTTCCCTTGCGCGGATAGAGACCATAGATCTTGGCGTGATTGGTCGCGGTAAGCGCGACGAAAGCGTTGAGGTCAATTCGGCCCTTCACGACGCCTTCCGAGAACAGGATCGGAAGACGTGTCGCCACGCCGGGAATTCCGTTCGGCACCCAGCGGAAACTAGTACGCCCTTTGGGCGCGAGCTTGCCGTGCGGATCGTCGTAGCGGAATGGACAATGGTCCGAAGAAAAGACCGAGAAAACGTTCTGCTTCAGGCCTTCCCAACACGCCTTCTGACTGTCAACGTCGCGTGGCGGCGGCGAGCATACGTATTTGCTTCCTTCCATGTTCAGCTGGTCGAGGTCTTTCTCCGTCAGAACCAGGTATTGCGGGCAGGTCTCGCCCATCACATTGAGTCCGCGTTGCTGGGCGCGGCGGATTTCTTCCATCGCCCCGCGGTTCGATACGTGCACGATCATGATCGGCACGTCGACGAGTTCGGAAAGCGAAATGGCGCGATGCGTGGCCTCACGCTCGACCGGGATCGGCCGCGAGGTCGCATGAAAGCGCGGCGCGGTGTTGCCGGCACGTTCGAGGCGGTCGGTGAGGAAGCGGATGGCATCGAAATTTTCCGCATGCACCATCAGCACCGCGCCGGTCTCGCGCGCGACCGCCATCGTTTCGAGAAGCTCGCGGTCCGAAAGCGCCATGCCTTCATAAGTCATGAACACCTTGAGCGAGGTGTAGCCATCCTGCACCAGCGCCGGCAGTTCCTGCCCGAGCACCTGATCCGTCGGATCGGTGACGATGAGATGAAAGGCAACGTCGACATGACATTCGCCGTCCGCCTGCGCGTGGTAATTCCGCAACGCCTCGCGGAGCGTTTGGCCTTTCTGCTGAAGACAAAACGGCATCCTGCGTGCAGGCAGAGCTTCTGGCGCATGCCAAAGTCGACATCATTGCCTGGAACGGAACATCGGCAAGCTGGCTGGGGTTCGAGCGGGACGAGCGCTTGTGCGAACGTATAACCGAGGCGACCGGCATCCGCGCGTGCACCACCGTGCTCGCCTATCGCGATCCTTCTTAAGGGCCTTGCTTTCCGAATGATCGGCTAGTCCGAATGTAAGCGCCGCGCCGAGTGCAGCGCCGAGAACACCGCCAACTAATCCAGAGAAAAGCGTGGCGACGTTTTCAAAGTAGCCGCGCCGCCTCTCTTCCAACATCACGAGCAACTCTCGTATGTCCTCATCGGGCATTTGCGCTGCATCTCGCGTTCGTTCGAGCAGATGATATAAGGGACCTGATCGCAGAATTGTTTCGTCTTCTTCGATCTCCAACGCGAGCTGGCCTTGGCTAACGCGATTCATTTTCTCGTTCAGCAGAGCTGTAAATACCTCGTCAACTCTGGCGCGATAGCCGCGCCAATGTTGAAACGTCGCCCAGCGCCCTGTTCGCTCGGGTGGTCGAAGTAGTTCGAGCGAACCGTCCGTCACAGCCCGTGCAAGCCGCTGAGCGTAATTCCTTCGCCTTATTACGGTGTAGAAAGCCCGACGAGTGCCGTGATTCTTCGCTACCAACTCAGCCAGCTGCGCGTTAGGTTTGATGGCGACAGTCGGAAAGTACAGCGTCCGGTAACCGCTTCCCGGTTTTGTTAGATCCTTAGGGGCTTCTATCGCGCCCCCCTGCGGTGATTGATCGAGAAAAATGTCCCCATGGAATGGGCTTGGGCCAAGAGACTGGAAGTCCACTTTCGTGTTGTCTCGGAGCTTTTCCTCAAGGTACTGCCGAACGATCATGGCCGCTGTCGAAGGAGAAAAGTCATTTACGTCGGCCTCGCCCCCGGCCACTGTGTAGTGAATGTGGGCAACCGGCATTGGGCGTTTACAAATGATCTTGACGCAGAAGTTTTCAACCGCATCCAATCGAAAATCTAAGGGATTGTACTTCTGTTGAACGCGAACTGGCAGAAAGATATCGAACCCTATATAAAGAGAGTGAAACAACGGGAAAAACTTATTGTACTCGCTGTTCTCATCATCCCCGGGAATTGCAATAAAGTTTTCGTCAGCCTCTATCGTTAAATTCGAAAGGTTTTCGACGCTTTTGGGCGCTCGCTTGATTTCGGCCACATGTGACGTCGGATCAAACGTTTTTTCGAGGTCTCTGTCTCGGCTTGCAAACCACCAACAGCTTATACCGACCGCCTCCATAGTTCTGCTCTCCGTCCCCACGACGCCGGCTCATCCGACAGTTGAGCTCAGGTGTTTTTGATACTGCTGCTGCGAGCAATGTTCCGTTAGGGTATACGTGGCTTCGCTACTCATCATCATCATCATCATCCGGCACCGTGAACCTTTCACGCTCGGGCTGCGGTCCCGGACACGGCTTTTTCGTGTCGGCGTAGCGGGTCGGGGCCATTCCGCACGCAAGGCATTTTGACCCGTCAAAGGGCCATTGGTGGCCGCCCGCGTTCTGATCCATCTTGGTCTGCACTCGCATCCCGGATCTATAGCGCATGGCCGAACGTTTGTCAGCGGCGATCGACCTTGACGCACGTGTCCGAGTGCATCCGGTCGAAAGGGCTTGAGCCATGGCCTTCGCGCTCATCCTTGTTTTCGTTGCAGTGCTCTGTCACGTCACGGGGCAACACGTGAGGCTGCCGCAATGACTGACATCAGCGAAGCCGAGCCGCGGGCGAGGCATCGGTCAAGGAGCTAGAACGTGACTGAACCGCAAATTATTTGTCCGAATTGTAGCCATGAGATCAAGCTGACGGAATCGCTCGCGGCGCCGCTCATCGAAGAGACGCGCAAGCGATTTTCTGAACAGCTGGCAGCCAAAGATGCGGAGGTCTCAAAAAAGGAAGAAGCTCTTCGTGTGCAACAGGGCGAGATCGCCCGAGCTCTCGAGTCGATCGAGGACCAGAACGAAGTGCTACCGATGGCTGGCATCTCGTTCCAGTTTTCGCAGTTAATGCCAAGGCGCAGCGGCCGATTGGCCTCGATCGTGAGATCGAGCACCGGGTAGACAGCCGACCATAGGTTCCACCGCTTGACCCGAAGGTAGTCCGGTGTTGGGAGCGCAACCTCGGCATCGAACTTGGCCTTAGAGGCCGCCAGATGCACCTCCGGCCCCTCCGGGCTTGTGCCATTCGATCTCGACGATTCCATAGAGCTCGTTCTCGGCGAAGGTCTTGGAAGGATCGATCGGGCGGTTGTCTACCTCGGCGAAACGCTCTAGATTCTGGATTCAATTTCGGACTGCAGCGCTTTCCCTTGTGCGAAGCGCGATCTCAACAACACGACGCGGCCGGCGAACTGAGCCGCCCCGCCAGTTTGCTGCGACCGCATCCCGTTCGGCGAGGCCGGCACAACTAATAACCTGCGGGTTGTGCAGATTGGTTGAGCCGCATGAACGGCCGCGCGATGTCTGAAATTGGCACATCGCGACATTTCGCTGCGCTGCAGAATTTGGTCGCTATCGGGGCATAGCGGACATCGAGCAAGCCGTACCAATGCGTCCGGATAATCCGATGGAAAGTTCAGATTCCTAATCTTTGATTTTGCGATGGTACTGTTCGGCAAAGGTCCGTCATCACGCAGCAGCATCAGCCGATTCGTCTCTGCTCGCCAACTAGGCTGGATTAAGTTTACGATAGGGACAGCATTAAAACCAATCTCATCGTGGTCTAATGCGAAAACCTCGCGGGATAGGTGTCTTTCGCAATGTCCATGCATTGGCAGCGCCGATAGATGCGTTCGTAAGGCACGACCAGTTCTTCGACATCCGCCTCGGAGGCCGTCAGCATCGGTTCGATGCGCTCGTGCGCGGCATGAATCTCGCCGATGATCGCATCCTCGTCGATCCGCGTGAGCTTGCCGCCCTGCTCGATCACCTCGCCGTCGACCATCACGAGATCCACCTCGTTTCGGCTGGCAGAATAGACGAGCTGGTTGACGGGGTTATTGAGCGGCGTGAACGAGATCCCGTCGAGCCGGTAGCCGACCAGGTCCGCGATTCGGCCCGCCTCGACCGCGCCGAGCTCATTCGCGCGGCCCAGCGCCTTCGCGCCGCCCATCGTGGCGGCGTGGAACGCTTCGGCCGCACCCACCCAGGTCGTGTGGTCGCCGCGCAGCTTCTGCAGCAGTGCCGCAAGATAGAGAGCGTTCTGCATGTCGGGGCCCTCGATCGAGCCGCAACCGTCGGTGCCCATGCTGACATTGACGCCTGCGTCCAGCAGCGCCCGAATCGGCGCGAGACCAGATCCGACCTTGAGGTTCGAGGTCGGGTTGTGCTGGATCGAGACGCCAGTGCGCGCGAGAATCTCGATCTCGCGCGGGTTGAGCCAGACGCCGTGAATGAAGGCGGTCTTCGGCTTCATGAAACCGATGCGGTCCAGATATTCGATCATGGTCGAGCCGTACCAGAGTTGGCCGGTGACGACCTGCATGCGCGTCTCCTGCACATGGATCATCAGCGGCAGGTCATGATCGTCGGCCATGCGGCGGACCTTCAGGAGAAACTCCTCCGTGCAGCGTTGAGGGGCCGAGGGCGAGGCGATGTAGCCGACCCGGTTCTCCTTCGGGTGCTTCGTCCTGGCCAGATTGGTGACGAAGGCGAGCAACTCGTCGGCCGAATACATCTTGTTGGCGTCGAGCCGGGCGAGAAGGTCCTTGGGGAACTCCTCCTCGACGAACGGGACAGCGCGGAAGAACGGCCGGTCGAACAGGGTGATGCCGACATTGGCGCGGATGCCGATGTCCGTGTAGGCCTGGAAGACCTGCTCGACATGGTCGGGCCGCAGGCGCGGGCTCTGGTTGAAGTCGTCGGAGATAGTGGTCGTGCCGCTCTTCACCGCCTCGATGGCGCCGATCATCGTGCGCAGATAAACGTCACGCGGTGTCAGCTCGATCGGGCGCAGCGGGCGCACATAATTCATCCAGAGCTCGAGCGGCAGGTTGTCCTTGCGGCCTTTGTAGAAGCCTTCGTGGCTGTGGTGATGGCCGTTGATCAAGCCGGCCGTGACCAGGAGACCCTGCGCTGGCACGACGTTGCCTTCGGGCTCCGCCGCGCCGTGCGGGCGGATCTCGCGGATCAGCCTGCCCTCGACGACGATGTCGACCGCTCCGCTCGACGGCAGCGCCCCTTCGCCGAGCAGTGCTCGGCAGCCGACGACGGTCTTCCTCATGCGTGTTCTCCTCGTGTAGCATCGGTTGCCGGCGATGCCGGCAGGCGCCCTTCTTCGGCCGCGTGGCAGGCGACCCAGACCTTGGCCACCTTGTGCGGGGCCGGGCGTTTCGCCTTGCAGCGCGCATTGGCAAGAGGGCAGCGCGTGTGGAAGCCGCAGCCCGGCGGCGGATCGAGCGGGCTCGGCACCTCGCCAGCGAGGGGCGTGCGGTGCCGGGCGCCGCTTTCCGGATCGGGAACCGTGTGGAGCAGCAGGCGCGTATAGGGATGCAGCGGCGTCTCGATGATCTGACGCGCGTCGCCCTGCTCGACGAGTCGGCCGAGATACATCACGCCCAGTTCGTCGGCCATGTGGGCCACGACGGCCAGATTGTGCGAGATTAGCAGATAAGTCAGCCCCAACCGGCGCTGGAGGTCGCACATCAGGTTGAGGATTTGCGCCTGCACGGAAACGTCGAGCGCCGATGTCGGCTCGTCGCAGACGATGAAGGCGGGATTGGACGCGATTGCACGCGCTATCGAGATGCGCTGGCGCTGGCCCCCCGAGAATTGGTGCGGATATTTGCGCGCATCGCCGGGGGACAGCCCGACGAGGACCAGCAATTCACGCACCCGCGCCTCGACCGCGACGCGGCCGGCTAGGATGCGGTGCGTAACGATCGGCTCGGCGACGATCCGCCCGACGCGCCAGCGCGGGTTGAGGCTGGCGTAAGGGTCCTGGAAGACCATCTGGAGGTTGCGCTTGTAGGGAAGGACGGCGCTGCGGCTGCGCAGGCCGGCGATGTCGGCGTCCATGAAGGAGACGGCGCCGGAGGTCGGCCGCTGGATGCCCGCAATGGTCCGGGCGATCGTCGATTTTCCGCAGCCCGATTCGCCGACGAGCGCGAAGGTTGTGCCGCGATCGATCTCGAAGCTGACATCCTCGACCGCGTGGACGGTGCGGCGGGACGCGCGTGTGAAGAGGCGCGTCAACCAGGATGCCGACACGTCGAAGCGCACCGTGAGGTGGTTCGCGGCGAGCACAATGTCACGCATGAGCGGGTAATTCTCCAGACGCTCCATCCGCAACCAGCCAGCAGGCCCCGCCGGAAGGTCCTGCGGGGAAAAAGGGAGGCCGTTCGCGCGCGCATCTTGCTATTGCCACCGGGCAACGCGGATGAAAGGCGCACCCCCGCGGCAGCGCGTCGAGGCGCGGCATCGCGCCCGGGATCATCGGCAGGTCGGCGCGGGCGCGGTCCCGCGCGGCGCGCCGCATGCTCGGGATCGATGCCATCAACCCGCGACTGTAGGGATGGAGCGAGGCGCGCAGCACGTCCATGGTCGGGCCGGTCTCGACCACGCGCCCCGCATACATCACGGCCACGCGGTCGGCGGCCTCCGCGATCACGCCCATGTCGTGGGTGACGAGCATCACGGCCGTTCCGCGCTCGCGGCACATGCGTTTGAGCAGATCGATGACCTGAGCCTGCACCGACACGTCGAGGGCGGTGGTGGGTTCGTCGGCGATGACGACGCGCGGCTCGCAGCAGAACGCCAGCGCCAGGACGATGCGTTGGCGCATGCCGCCGGACAATTCGTGCGGATAGCTGTCGAGCCGCTCGCGCGGAGCCGGAATACCAACTTCCGCCAGCAGCCGCGCCGCGCGCTCGCGGGCGTCGTCGCGCGGTATATCGAGATGCGTGGTGATGGTCTGAACCAGCTGGTAGCCGATCGTCATCAACGGATCGAGACTGGCGAGCGGGTCCTGGAAAACGGCTCCGACCTGCCGTCCGCGCAGCTGGCGCATCTCCTCCTCGTCGAGGTCGTCGATGCGCCGTCCTTCGAGCAGTATCCGGCCGCCGGTCTTGCGGGCCGGCCGTTCCAGCAGTCCGAGGATCGCGTTGCCGGTGATGGATTTGCCGGCCCCGGATTCGCCCACCACGCCCAGAACCTCGCCCTCGCCGATCGACAGCGACAGGTCGTCGATCGCCACGAGGTCGCGATGGCGTGTGGCGATCTCGACGCGAAGGTTCTCGACCTGTAACAACGGCGTCGTCACGAGGCGAGCCTCGGATTGAGCGCGTCGCGCAGCCAGTCGCCGAAGAGGTTGACGCCGAGGGACAGCACGACGAGGAGGCCGCCGGGCATGAGCGAGATCCACCAGTCGCCCGAGAACAGGAACTCGTTGCCGATGCGCACCAGCGAGCCCAGCGAGGGCTGGGCCGGCGGAATGCCGACGCCGAGAAAGGACAGGGTCGCCTCGGTCAGGATCGCCAGCGCGAGGTTGATCGTGGCGATGACGAGGACGGGACCAAGGACGTTGGGCAGGATGTGGCGGATCAGGATCGTCACGGTGCGCACGCCCGTGACCCTGGCAGCGAGAACGTATTCCCGACCGCGCTCCACCAGGACGAGGCCGCGCACGACGCGGGCATATTGCACCCAGAAGGACGCCGCGATCGCCGCGATCAGGATCGGCACTGCCAGGACCTCATGGGTGGCGCGGTCCATCAGCGTGCGGGTGATGCCGTCGATCAGGAGCGCGATCAGGATGGCGGGAAAGCTCGACTGCACGTCGGCCGCGCGCATGATGACAGCGTCGATGGTCCCTCCGAAATAGCCGCCGGCGAGCCCCAGCGCGATGCCGCAGGCCGCCGCGAGCCCAATCGCCCCCAGCCCGACCAAGAGCGACGTGCGCAGCCCGTAAATCATGGCAGAGAGCATGTCCCGCCCCTGTGGATCGGTCCCAAGAGGGTATTGATCACCGAACATTCCGGTGCTGCGCGGCGGCAGCCGCGCGTCGACGACGTTGGCCTTCGCCGGATCGCGAACGTCATAGGGCGCAACGAATGGCGCAAAGACCGCCAGAAGCAGCAGCGTGGCGACGATCGTCGCCGACACGATTGCGACGGGCGAGCGGACAAAGCCATGAACGAAGTCGCCGCGCCACCAGGCCGGCGGATGATCCGGCGCGTCGGCGCCTTCCGGGGTCTCGTCGCTCATGCGTGGCCTCCGCGCGCGAGCTGTGCCGCGCCGACGCGCGGATCGATGACGACATAGAGGATGTCCACGATCAGGTTGATGATCGCGAAGCACAGTGCGACGAGGACGATATAGGCCGCCAGCAGGGGCACGTCGGCGAACTGGATCGCCTGGATCACGAGGAGGCCGAAACCGGGCCATTGGAACACGGTCTCGACGATGACGGAAAAGGCGAAGACATTGCCGAACTGCAGGCCGACGATGGTGATGACCGGCACCAGCGTGTTCCGCAGTCCGTGATCGTAGTTCACCGTCGCGCGCTTGAGCCCCCTCGCGCGCGCGAAGCGGATGAAATCGGACCGCAGGACCTCCTGCATCTCGGCGCGCACCAGCCGCATGATCAGGGTCATCTGGAACAATCCCAGCGTGACGCTCGGCAGCACGAGCGCCTTCAGGCCGCTCGCGGTGAGCAGTCCCGTCGTCCACGCGCCGAAGCTCACGACCTCGCCGCGACCGAAGGACGGCAGCCAGCCGAGCCAGACGGAGAAGACCAGGATCAGCACGATGCCGATCAGGAAGGTCGGCAGTGCGACGCCCGCGAGCGAGGCCAGCATCAGGAGCTTGGCGGAACGGCTGCGCGGGTGCAACGCGGTCCAGACGCCGAGCGGCACGCCCAGCCCGGCAGCCAGCAGGATTGAGACTAGCGACAATTCAAGCGTCGCCGGAAGCCGCTGCAGGAGCAGGTCGGATACGGGCTGGCCGAACCGATAGGACATGCCGAGATCGCCGCGCAGCACGTCACCGACGAAGCGAGCGAACTGGACCGCAACAGGATCGTTCAGACCCAGTTGCGTGCGCATCGCCTCGCGGTCGGCCAAGCTCGCCGCCTGACCGACCATGTTGTTGACCGGATCGCCGACATACCGAAACAGCATGAAGCTCACGAGCGCCGCGACCAGCAGCACGATCAGGGTCTGCCCGAGACGACCGATCATGAAACCCATGGCGCTGCTCCCGCTAGATCACGATGCGCTTGGATTGACACAATCCAAACGCATGAACGCGATCGATTCCGAAACTTGACAGTATGATGTCGCCCGACAACCGCTTCACACTTCATCATGCTCCAGCTCAGTCGACCGTGACCCATTTCAGTTCGAGGCTGTCGTCGGAGCGCTGCACGACATTCACGCCCTTGCGCACGCCCCAGGCGAGGCCGGCCTGATGCAGCGGGATATGGCCGATCTCCGCCTTGTGGATGCCGAGCGCCTCGCTGATCAGCGCCTGCCGCTTGGCCGGATCGGCCTCGACCTCGATCTGGTCGGTCAGTTCGTCGATCTTCTTGTTGGAGAAGCTGCCGACATTGTAGGTGCCGACCTTGTCCTTGGGCGTGTCGATCACGTCCTGCAAGGTGGAGTGTGCGTCGTAGCTCAGGGGCTGCCAGCCGAGCAGCGAGAAGCTGCTGTTGCGGGCGAGGACCTTCTCGAAATACTTCGTGCGGGTCTGGGCGAGCAGGTTCACCTTTAGGCCGACGCGCGCCAGCATGCCGACCACGGCTTGGCAGATGCGCTCGTCATTGACGTAGCGGTCGTTCGGGCAATCCATGCCGAACTCGAAGCCCTGCGGATAGCCGGCCTCCGCGAGCAGCTTCTTCGACGCCTCGGGATCGAAGGGCAGACGCGCGTCGAGCTTCTCGTCATAGCCGTTGATGCCGGGCGCGACCATCGTGCCGGCGATCCGCGAGGTGCCGCCCATCACCCGGTCGCGGATCGCGACCATGTCGATGGCCTGGTAGATGGCCTGGCGCACCCGCTTGTCCTTGAACGGGTTCTTGCCCTTCACGCTGGATTCGAGCAGCTCATCGCGGCTCTGGTCCATGTTGAGGAAGATCGTGCGCAGCTCCGACCCCTGGAGGACGGTGTGCTTGCCGGTACCGTTGATGCGCGCCGCGTCCTGCTGCGGGATCGGGTAGATCATGTCGACTTCGCCCGACAGGAGCGCCGCGACCCGGGTGGTGTCTGACTGAATCGGCGTGAACACGACTTCGGTGAGGTTGTGCTCCTTCTTGCCCCACCAATTATCATTGGGAACGAGGACCGTTTTCACCCCGACCTGCCGCGAACCAATCTTGAAGGGGCCGGTGCCGTTGACATTGTTGCTGGCGAAGTTCTCGACCTTCGTCTTGACGCTCGCCGGCTTCTCGGCGCCGTTGGCGGTCGCCCACGCCTTGCTCATGATGTCGGTCGAAGTGATCTGGACCGGCAGGATCGGGTTGGGCTTGCTCATGACGAGATCGACCGTCAGATCGTCGATCTTCTTGACCTCGGTCACCGACGAGACCGTGTAGGCCATATCGGATCCTTCCATCTTCACCCTCGCCAGCGAGAAGACGACGTCGTCGGCCGTGAAGGGCTCGCCATTCGCGAATTTGACGCTGCTGCGCAGGTGGAAGCGCCAGACATTGGGTGCCGGCTGTTCCCATTTCTCGGCGAGCGCCGGCACCAGTTCCAGCTTCTTGCCCCGGCCGACCAAGGGCTCGTAGACCTGCCCGAGCCAGGACAGCGTGAAGGTCTCGGCCAGGGCGTGCGGATCGAGCGAGGCGGGATCGATCCGGTAGGCATAGCGGAAGGTTTTTGCATCCGCCATCGCGACGGATGTCAAAAGGAACAGAGCGACAAGACCGAACAGGCGGCGCAGCACGATGTGATTCTCCCCACGTGGATAGTAAGAAAAGCAAGCAATATACGTACCAAATTTGGAATTGAATCCCGATGGGACCTTGGTGTTGTCTCCAGCGACATCGCCCGGATTGGCGTCCTTCATCGCGTTAGCCCACTCTCTTCCGATGGCCTTCTCGCACCATGCAATCCCCATATGGTCCGCGGCTATCTGTTGCCGATACTGAAGCGGAACCATCATCGTTCGGAAAGACAGTACGAACGTGACTGTCGCGATTCCCTTCGCGCGCTGATGTCATCTCGCGCTGACCTCAATGGAAAGCGCGACCGGAGCGTCGCTCGCAACGCGGTGCTCGATCCAGTCGCCCAAGGCAGGAGTCAGCCCTTCTGTAGGCTTTGGCCCAGGCCGAGCGAAGCGGCCCGCGTGGGCAGCGCGCGGCTTCAGCCGGGCCAGCGTCTGCGCTTGGCTCACGGCTGCGGCGAGCGGGTCGATAAGCGGCACCGAGACACGATCGGCGATGCGCCCGGCGAGCCCGGTCAGCGGCGCTCCGGCAAGGATGATAACGTCGGCGCCGTCGTACTTCACGGTGCGCTCGGCGAGCGCGATGAGCTCGTTTTCCAATTCGTGCTGAACGGTCGTGACCGACTGGAAGCTAACATCGGGCACGCGGATGCCGGCGCATCGCGCCTCGAGGCCGCACAGCGCGACCGCGTCCTCGTACCAGGCCACGAGCGTCCTGGAAAAGGTCAGGATCGCGAAGCGTTTGCCGAGCATGCAGGCCGTCAGAATGGCGGATTCCGCCATCGCCGTGATCGGCAGCTCGAACAGTTCGCGCGCCGCGATCAGACCTGGATCGCCGAAGGCCGCAATTACGGCCGCATCGGCGCCTGGATGATGCTCGGCAAGCATCTCCAGCGTGATCGCGCCCGCGATCACTGCCTCGGCGCGGCTGGCGATGTAGGGCATGCCGCGCGTCGCCGTGATCGCCACCAGCTCGACGTCGGGGGCGAGCACGTCTGCCGCCGCCCTGACCATGCGCTCCGTCATGTTGGCGGATGTGTTGGGGTTGATCAGCAGAATCTTCATGGAGCGACATTTCCGGTCAAGAGCCCGGCCCAAGCGGAGAGGATTGCGCAGGCGCTTGCCGGCAGGTGGAGTATTCGCAGCACATCAGCCTCCACGGGCCCGCTGCCATAGCGACCGGATCGCCGCATCCGCCTCGCGCCGGATTGCTTCCGCATCCACTTTCGTCGGTTCGCCGTCCGCGACCACGATGTCGCCGTCGACCACCACCATCTCGACATCGCGTCCCTGTGCGACATGCACGAGATTGCCCAGCGGATTGACGTTGGGGGTCAGATGCGGGCGGCGGAAATCGAAGACGACCAGGTCGGCGCGTTTGCCGATGGCTATGCTGCCGATCTGGTCTTCCAATCCCATGGCGCGCGCGCCGGCCATGGTCGCCATCTGGAAAACGGTCGACGGCTGCCAGTCTTCGGTGACCGAGCCGTCCTGGATCCGTCCCACCGCCAGCGCCCAGCGCATAACCTCCACCATGTCGGCATGCATGTTGTCGGTGCCGAGCGTCAGATGTGCGCCTGCGGCGCGCAGTTTCGACGTCGGAGCGATGGTCGCACCCGTCGCGTTGCCTTTGGCGATGTGCGCGACGTTGATGCCGGCCCGGCCCATGCGGGCGATGTCGCTGTCGCTGACGTGGATGCAGTGAACACCAAGCAGGGTATCGGTCAGAAGGCCGACATCATCGAGCAGTTCCGGCGGGCTCCTGCCGTCGCGTTCGCGGATGCGGGCCACTTCCACCTTGCTTTGGGAGAGGTGGGTCGTCACCCGCAGGCCATCGGCCCGCGCGGCATCGCCGATGCGTTTCAGGAACGGCGTCGAGCAGGTGTCGGGGGCATGGGCGGCCAGCTGCACGCCGATTCGGCCATTGCTCTTGCCGTGGTAGCGCGCCGCGAGATCGAGAGCCGCGCCAAGCGTCGCGTCGCCGATCCAGTCCTTGTGCTCCCACCTCCCGGTCGACACGCCGCTGAAATCGACATCGTGGATGCGTCCGCAAGACCAGACCCGCAGGCCGACCTCGGCCATCGCGGGAGTAATGATGTCGGCATGCACGAAGGTGTCGTTGATCAGCGTGGAGCCGAACAGCAAGGCCTCCAGCGCGCCGAGGCGCGAGATCGCATAGGCCTCGTCCGGAGTCAACATGTGACCTTGCGGAATGCCCGGTGTGTAGGCCGGAGCGAATCCCAGGTCTTCGGCCACCCCGCGCACCATGGTGAGGATGGCATGGGTATGGATGTTGACGAGGCCGGGCGTGATCACGCGCCCTTCGAGATGGACGACGCGCCGTGCCTTAGGATGCGGCTTGTCGCGCGCAGCCGCTTCGACCAGCACGAAACGGCCACCCGAAACGCCAACCAGGGCATTCTCGATCAGCGGATTTCGTGGATCGGCGGTCAGAAGCGTCGCGCCGGTCAGAAGAAGATCAAGGGGCGGAAAGTACGACATCAGGGATCACCGATTGAGAACATGGGTCAGGAAGCGCTTGGTCTTTTCCTCGCGCGGAGCCGAGAAGATATCCTCGGGCGGTCCTTCCTCGACGATGTTGCCGTCGGCCATGAAGATCAGCCGGTCGGCAACCTTCCGGGCAAAGCTCATTTCATGTGTCACCACGATCATGGTCATGCCTTCGCGGGCGAGAGCACCTATGACATCGAGCACTTCATTGACAAGCTCCGGATCAAGCGCCGATGTCGGCTCGTCGAACAGGATCAGACGTGGCTCCATGGCCAGCGCGCGGGCGATGGCGACGCGCTGCTGCTGCCCGCCCGACAATTGTGAGGGAAGCTTATCCATGTGGCCAGCCAGGCTGACGCGCGCCAGCTGTTCGGCTGCCCTGGCTTCGGCCGCGGCCTTCGACAAGCCGAGCACTTTGCGGGGGCCGATGGCGACGTTCTGCAATGCCGTCAGATGCGGAAAGAGATTGAAGCGCTGGAACACGAAGCCGAATTTCCGGCGTTGCAAAGCGAGCTTTGTCTCGCTCATCGGCTCCCAGCGCGCGGCTTCGCCGACATAGCTGCCGCCGATGGTGTCGCCGGCAAGCGTGATCTCGCCGCCGGACGGAGTTTCAAGATGGTTGAGGCAGCGCAGGACCGTGGTCTTGCCTGATCCTGACGGGCCGATGAGCACCAGGGTCTCTCCGGCCATCAGGTCGAAGGAAATGCCCTTGAGGATTTCGTGATCCCCATAGCTCTTGCGCAGGTCGCGGACCGAGAGCAGCGGCTTATCGGACGCCGTTATGGGTTTGCTCATGGCGGTCACCATGCCGGCACGCGGCGCTCGATGAGCCGCGAGATGTAGGACAGCGCCGAGATGATGACGTAGTAGTAGATCGCAAGCAGCGCGAAGATTTCCAGTGGGACGAAGTGCGATGCGATGATCGCCTGGCCCGAGCGCGTCAGTTCATAGACGGAAATTACCGACAGCAGCGAGGTGTTCTTGACCAGCGTGATCAGATCATTGGTCAGCGCCGGCATCATCGGCCGGATCGACTGCGGGAGCAGCACGTAAAGCAGGATCTTGCCGCGCGTCATGCCGATCGACTTCGCGGCTTCCGTTTGGCCTTTCTCGACGGACCCGACCGTACCGCGGACGATCTCCGCGATATAGCCCGCGGAGTTCAGGGACAGGGCGATCACGCCCGCCCAGAATTCGCCGAGTCGAAATCCCGTCATGGGCAGGCCAAAGAACACGATGAAGATCTGGATCAGCAGCGGCGTGCCGCGGATGAAATCCACATAGGCCCGCACCGCCCAACGCGCCCAGGTCCAGCCCCCCAGCGAGATCAGCCCGAGCGCGATACCGCCGAGAAGGCCGAAGACCGCGGCAAGAGCCGAGATCCTCAGCGTCGTGACGGTGCCTTCCGCCAACAGCGGGATGGCCATTTCGACGATGGCCCAGTCGATGCTCATGAGGGGCTGTACGCGACGGAGAGATGAGGGAATGCGGGACAAGCGGGGCGCTTGTCCCGCATTTTGATCACGAGAAGGTCGGAACCTGGTCGGCCAGTTGCATGCGCACGCCGAACCACTTTTCCTGCAGCGCGTAGATTTCGCCGCTTGCCTTCAGGGCGGCGATGCGCTCGTTCAGGAACGAGATGATCTCGGCGTCCTCCTTGCGGGTGCCGATGCCGGCCCAGTTGCGCGGACCGATATTTCGGACAATGGCGTATTTGTCGGGCGCGTCCTTCACCACCTGGGTGAGCGTAGCCAGTGAATTGATGACGCCATCTACGGAGCCCTGCGCCAGCGCGAGATAGGCAGCCGGATGATCGTCGTAAGTCTTCACCTCCGCGAAGCCCTTGCCCGTGGCCGACTTAAGCGCCTCCTGGAGCTTCGTCTTCATGGTATCGCCGGCGGAGCCCAGCTTCACGCCGAGGATCTTGTTGGCCATTTCGCTCAGGCCCTTGATCGTCTCGGCGTCGGAAGCGCGGACCAGCATTTCCTGCGTCGCTTCGGTGTAGGGGATCGTGTAGCCCACCTTCTCGACGCGCTCCTTGGTGTAGGTGAGCGACGTCATGATGAGATCGAAGTTGCCGGCATAGAGCGCCGGGATCACGCCGGCCCAGGCGGTATCGACCATCTCGACCTTCACTCCTAGTGGAGCGAACAGGAGGGAGGCGAGGTCAACGTCGTAGCCGACAATCTTGGTACCCTCGCGAAAGGTGAAGGGACGATAGGCCGCCTCGCAGCCCACACGGACGACGCCGGCCTTCTTGATGCTCTCAATGGTCGTCGCGGCCATCGCGCTCTTTGTCAGGGCGGCGACGATCGACGGAACGGCCAGAGTCAACGCGGCCGTCGTGGCCGAAGTCTTCAGGAATTGGCGGCGGGTCGCACCTGAGCCGAGATGCTTTAAGCCCATGACGGTATCTCTTTCAGTCTGCTGTTGTCTGACACGGCGCACCAATCTTTACAATTGCATGCCATCTATAATACCCGTTTATTTACATGAAGTTATATTTTGGCGCATTTTTCGTGTCTACCCCATTACTGGCCATTATCTGTGCGATCTATGCACAAATAATCGCCGCCTGGTGAATCTGACGCCACGAAGGTGCGAGCGGCTTCCCTGCGCGGGCAAGCCTTCGCGAGCCCGCGGCGCCATGCTTTGCTTTCGGAAGGTCGGCTTTCGGAAGATCTGAAACGCTCACGCAAGCCGGCTTATTGCGCCGACGCGCGCGGCCCGATCATGATTTAGGTCAGCGGGGCAGGGCAGCATCTTTCGCCGCAGCCGAACTGCCCGTCTCGCTCTTGAGCACGGCGCATACCGTTTCGCCCGTCCGCAGCAGGTGCCGACGCCAGACAAGCCTCGCCCGTTCCGGATCACGGGCATGGAACGCCGCCATCACCGCCTCATGCTCCTCGACGGACTCCTGCCAACGTAAGGGATCGAGGATCGCCATATATCTCCCGCGACGCGACCTGAGCATCAGGTTGGCGTGGGTCGCGACGAGTACAGGATTGCCGGAGACTCTTACGATCGTATCGTGAATTGAGCTGTTCAGCTCGAAATAGAGATCCTTCTCCCGGCGCTCATAATGCGCACACATCCGCTCGTGCATGTCATCCAGCGCGGCGAGATCGTCGGCGCCGATACGTGTAACGGCCAACTCCGCAGCGAGGCTCTCGAGCCCCGCGATCACCTCGAACAGGTTCTGCGCTTCCGTTTGCGTGAACGATATGATGCGAGCTCCCTTGTTCTGGGAGATCTCGATGAGGCCTTCTGCTTCCAGGAGCTTGAGCGCTTCGCGGAGCGGCGTCCGCGACACCTTGATCTGCTCGCACAACGCCCGCTCGATGATGCGTCCGCCGGGCGGCACCTCGCCGCGGATGATCATGTCCCGCAGCGTATTTGCGACCTGTCTGGCGAAAGGTATCCTTCGGGACAGCGTGGTCCGCGGACGCGGAGCGCACGTTGCCGCCGGCTTCGGCTCAGCGACCTGCTCCATGATCTCTCCTCTTCACCGCATCAAACGTTCGTTGCAATCTAGCGTGACGGCCAACGCATCGCAAAGAAACGCCTTTGCGTCCGCCTGAATGCCAATCGGCGCTAAAGTTTGGCTTTTCTCTATTCGGTAGGTCGAGGTCAAGCACTGCGGCCCTTGTCTGTACCGAAAACCTTATCCGAGTTGATGACGTGATGGAATCACCTAAGCTGGCGGAATGATCGGGCTGCTCTGTTTCGTTCTGGCCATCCTGGCCTCGCCATTCAAGTCGAAGTTGCGGCTTGAAGTTGAGAACGGCTTCGACATCAGTTGATTGTTTTGAGGCGTAGGCTGCATGGTCGCGTCCGGCTCACGAACCATGGAGGGCGACCGCCGATCGACACGGAGCTGCGCGAATTGATCCGACGGATTAGCGTCGAAAGTCCGCTTTGGGGCGTGCCACGCATCCACGGCGAACTGCTCAAGCTCGGGTTTGAGATTGCGCAGTCGAGCGTAGCCAAGTACATGGTCAAACGACGGGGGCCACCCAGCCAGGGATGGGGATGGCGCACCTTACTGCACAACCATGCCCCAGACATTGCCGCCATGGACTTGTTCGTTGTTCCAACTATCGGCCTCGACTTGCTCTACGCCTTCATCATCGTGCGGCTGGATCGCGGAGAACTGGTCTGGATCAACGTCACAACGCACCCGAACGTCACCCACCGTGGCGAGTCAACTCGATCAGGCTCAATAGCCCCTCGATGCCTCAGGACTTTTCCCCGGCTGCGGCGTAAGCAGAAATATCTCGCTCCAGAATCCGGCCTGCCCCCTTGTCGCCGACGATCACTCCATCACGTGCCACAACCTCGCCGCGGGCGATCGTCATCACCGGCCACCCGGTGACCTCGAAGCCCTCCCACGGAGTGTAGTCGGAGCCATGATGCAGATTCTCCTGTCGGATGGTCTCGCGACGGTGCGGGTCCCACAACGTGATATCGGCGTCGAAGCCGACGCCGATCGATCCTTTTCGCGGGTACAGACCGTACATCTTGGCGTGATTGGTAGAGGTTAACTCGACAAACCTGTTCAGCGAAATTCTGCCCGCCGAAACACCTTCCGAAAACAGGATCGGCAGCCGCGTTTCGACCCCGGGAATGCCATTCGGGACCCAGCGAAACGACGTCTTGCCTCTGGGCGTGAGCTTGCCTTCGCTGCTTTGGTATCGGAACGGGCAGTGATCGGAGGAGAAGGTCTGGAACACGCCCTGCTGCAGGCCTTCCCAGATCGCCGCCTGGCTGGCCGCATCGCGAGGCGGCGGTGAACAGACATATTTTGCGCCTTCCATGTTCAGGCCCTCCAGATCGTTCGCAGTCAGCGTCAGATATTGCGGGCAGGTCTCGGCATAAACTTTCAGGCCGCGCTGCTGCGCCCAGCGAATCTGCTCCATGGCCTCGCGACCCGAAACGTGAACAATCATGATAGGCACGTCGATCAGTTCGGCGTGACTGATCGCGCGGTGTGCCGCTTCACGCTCAACCAGCTCCGGGCGGGAGGCCGTGTGAAAAAACGGAGAGGTCTGTCCCGCGCGCTCAAGTCGGTCGGTCATGTACTTGATTGCATCATAGCCTTCCGCATGCACCATCACGAGTGCGCGCTCACGGCGCGCTACCTCGAACACTTCGAGCAGCTGCCGATCGTTCAGCACCAGATCGTCGTAGGTCATAAACACCTTGAACGATGTGTAGCCGGCCTTCAGCAGCGCCGGCAACTCCTGTCCGAGAACCTCAGGCGTAGGATCGGAGATGATCAAGTGAACAGAGACATCGATGTGGCATTCGCCCTCTGCCTGACGCACGTAATCCTCGACGCATCGGCGCAAACTCATGCCGCGCTGTTGCAGGGCGAACGGCATGATGCAGGTGTTGCCGCCGGCGGCGGCAGCGGCCGTCGCCGAAGCGAAATCATCCGCCATCACGACATCGGGGCCGGAGGGCTGGGCGATATGCACGTGGCTGTCGATGCCGCCCGGAAGCACCAGCAGCCGGGAGGCGTCGATCTCGCGGGTCGCTCCCTCGATCTCAGCGGCGACCGCGACGATGCGTCCCGCCCGGATGCCGACATCCGCGCGAAATGTGTCGGAAGCCGTGACAACGGTGCCGCCACGAATGGCAAGATCCAGCTTAGACATTGCGTCTCTCCTGTCGATCCGGGCAAAGCTCAGGCCGCGGTCCATCCACCGTCCACCATCAGATTGATGCCGGTCACAAAACTCGCATCATCGCTGGCAAGAAACAACGCCGCCCGTGCCACATCATCGGGCAGCCCAAGCCGCGGCCATGGTGTGCGCCGATGAGCGCGATCCAGCACATCAGGATCGATCGCACGACCGGTGGCGCCAGTCTGGATTTTGCCTGGCGCTACGGCGTTGCAGACGATGCCCTGGGCGGCGTAATCGGCCGCGATCTGTCGGGTCAGGTAAGCAACCGCCGCCTTCGTTGTGCCATAAGCAATGTCGTCCGGCGCGGCAATGAATCCGTGTTGCGAGGACAAATTCACGATCCGCCCCCGGACCTCGCCGCGCGGCTCCTGAGTGATCATCTGCCCGACGGCCGCGCGGCAACATAGATAGGTCCCCGTCAGATTGACCTTGAGAACGCGGTCCCAATCGCCCTCGTCCATCTCCAGCAGCGGTCTTGCATGACGAATGCAAGCATTGTTGACGATGCCGTCGAGGCGGCCGTAACGGGAGACCGTCTCGGCGACCGTCCCGTCAACCTGTTCTCGCTGCGAGACATCGGTCGGAAGATAGACTGCCTTGCCGCCCTCCGCCGCGATCACATCGACGGTCGGCATGCCTCCTTCGATAACCTGTTGGGTCACATCTGCAACCACCATGCGCGCGCCTTGGGACGCAAATAGCCGGGCGATGGCGCGGCCGATACCGGACGCGGCGCCGGTCACGATCCACACCTGATCGGCGAGCCTGAGGCCGGTCATGACGGCGCCCTCCATGCCTTGGGAACTGGGTCGAATGCTGGACCAAGCCACTGCAGATAATCCGCCAGCGCTTCCGTGAGATTGTAGCGAGGCAGGAAGGCCGTGTCGCCTCGCAGGCGTTCGATAGCCATGGCAGAGCGATCATAGGGCGCGTAATAATCGATGTTGGCCGACTCGCCCTGCTGGGCGAAACGCCATTCGAAGCCGGAGCAGACTTGTTGCAGCCGGGCGCAGAAATCCGCGATCGACCACATGAACCCGGCCGCCAGATTGTAGACCCGATGGCGACGGGTGCGGGCATGCAGCAACTCGAGCACAGCGTCCGCTGCATCCCGCGCATAGAGCCAGTCGCGTAGATGCGAGCGCGGCAGGATCGCCGGTATGCCTGATCGGGCGGCTTGCACGATCTGGTACGGTGCGCTCGGCGTATCCCGCGCGCCGGTTGCATATTCCCATCGGCCGAAACAGGTGCCGAGACGGCCAATCGAGAGGTCGAGCCGATGCAGATCGGCGAGCCGCAGCGCGACCGCCTCGCTGGCCTGTTTGGTGATGCTGTAGAGCTGTTCGGGACGCAGCGGCGTATCTTCCGTAAGCAAGCCAACATCTCGCCCGCTGGTGCCGTAGACCGAGCCCGAACTAAGATGCACCACGCGCCGGATGCCGCAAGCCGCCGCAGCCTCGACAGTGGCGGCCGCACCACCGACGTTGACGCGCACGACCCCGACGGGATTGGCGATCTCACGGCTCGTACCAGCGGTGACCGCGGCAAGATTGAGGACACAGCTCGCATCACTCTGACGCAGCGCGACTTTCAGGCCTTCAGCATCGCAGATGTCCCCCAGGATCTGCTCGAACCTGCCGGGAAGGCCGGCGAACGTCCTCTGCGCATGTTCAGAAATCGGGAACAGATCGAAGCCGATGACGCGCTCACCACGCATCAGCAGCGCTTCGGTCACCGCCAAACCAACAAAGCCCGCCGCCCCCGTGACAAAAGCAGCCATCGGATCAGGCCGCCTTGCGAAACAGCGTGCCCCAGCCGGTGACACGGGACGGGTCGACCCCGGCGATGATCAAGCTTTTCCAGATCACGGTTGCGATGGTGTCGTAGATGGGAATGCCGACTTCCTGCTCCAGACCATCGACAAGCGGCGCCGCATTCAGATTGGTGCAGATCACGGTGATGGCCTGCGGTGCTTCCCTCGCGACCATCCGCGTCATGTCGATGATCTGCTGCCGTGTGACTTCTGAGAACGAAAAATTGTCTTGAAGTCCGAGATGGCGCTCGCCCCGACAGGCGATCCCCAATGCGCCGTAGTTCGACAGAATGCGGTTCTGCACGTCGTCACGATAGGGCGTCACGAAGCCGAGTTGCTTGACCTTGGTGGAGGCAAGCAACTCGTTCAACGCCAGCATGGATGTTGTTGCGGCAATTCCGGTCACTGAGGTGATCCGCTCGCACAGCCTGACGTCGGCTTCGAAACCCAGCCAGCCCGAAGACGTGCCGTTCCAGCCTATGACATCCACCTTTGCATGCGCGAGCAGTTCGGCCGCGCGCAGGATTTCACTGTCGTCAAATTGCGCCAGCGCGCTCGCGGACAACGCGATCTCGGTGACCTTGAAGCGGGAAAAATGCACGCTGACCTCCGGCAGGCCCGCGACCATCGCCTGGGAGATCGGCTCAAGAATGGTGTTGGACGAAGGCGTCAACATGCCGAGGAGAACACGTTTGGTCATGATTATTCCATTGAGACGGGGCCAGCCTCGACCCGTTCGGGCCTTAGCAAGCTCAGGATGTGGCGCTTGATGTCGTTGAACCGCGGGCTGGTGATGTCGCGGGGACGAGGCAGATCGATCGGGATCAACTCGCGGATGCGCCCGGGCCGGGCCGTCATGACCGCAACATGGGTGCCGAGCGTGAGAGCTTCGTCGATGCTGTGGGTGACAAAGACGATGGTGCCGGCGTGCTTTTGCCAGATGCCGACCAGTTCATTTTGCATGTCCATGCGGTTCTGCTCGTCGAGCGCGCCGAACGGCTCATCCATCAAGATGACCTGGGGGTTCATGAGCAATGCGCGGGCAATCCCGACGCGCTGATTCATCCCGCCTGACAGCTCGGATGGATAATGGTTTTCGAAGCCGGTCAGACCCACCATGTCGATATAGCGCTGCGCTGCCTCGCGACGCATCAGCTTCTGGCTCCCGCGCAGCAGGAGGTGGAAGGCAACGTTTTCCCACACTGGCAACCATGGCATCAGGTTGGC
This sequence comes from Bradyrhizobium erythrophlei, assembly GCF_900129505.1. NCBI lineage: Bacteria > Pseudomonadati > Pseudomonadota > Alphaproteobacteria > Hyphomicrobiales > Nitrobacteraceae > Bradyrhizobium > Bradyrhizobium erythrophlei. Next base: position 7,308,792 of record NZ_LT670818.1, read on the forward strand.
GTGCTGGAAGACCATGCCACGATCGGCGCCGGGCGCGGTAATTGCCCGGCCATCGACTGTCACCTGACCTGAGGTAGGCTTCTCGAAACCCGCGATCATATTCTGGAGCGTGGACTTTCCGCAGCCGGAGGGGCCGAGCAGGCAGAGAAACTCGTTCTTCTCGACCGACAGGGTGATGTCGTCGAGCGCAACGACATCGGCCTTGCGCTTCAGGTCACGAAAAGTCTTGCTGACGTTCGATATCTGGATCGTCGCCATCTCAGCCCTCCCCGCCCTGAATCGTGGTGTTGCGCTGCCAGTGCAGGACGCGCGCCATCAGAGCCCGAATTGCCAAGTCGCTGAGATAGCCGAGCAGTCCGATGCTGGCCATGGCGGCGAGCACGAGGTCGTAGCGCAGGAAATAATAGGAATCCCAGAGCACATAGCCGAGGCCGCTCTTCACCGCGACCAGCTCGGCCGTCACGGTCAGCATCCACGCCGAGCCGATACCGATGCGCAGGCCTGCAAATATGCTGGGCAACGCCGCGGGCAGGACGATGTACCGCAGCAATTGCCTCTGATCGCCACCAACCATGGCGCCGGCCCTGATCAGGTTACGGTCGCAACTCTTCACACCATGAATGGTGTCGAGCAGGATCGGGAAAAACGAGCCGAGAAATACCAGGAAGATCGCCGGCTTGTTGGCAATGCCAAACCAGATGATGGCGAGAGGAATCCACGACACCGGTGGTATCGGACGCAAAACCTGTAAGGTCGGCTCGATGATGGTCTCGATCCGCCTGGACCAGCCGATCGTCACGCCCAGCGACACCGCGAGCACGGTGGCTATGCCGAAGCCAGCCATCACCCGGGTGACGCTGGCCGCGGTATCGAAAATCCAGCTACCGCTGTAGGTTTGCGTATTGCCGTCGGTTGCGAACACCCAGTCGGCCCATGACCGCAGCACGGTCGTCGGCGCCGGGAGCAGCGCGGCCGGCAGCGTGCCAGACCGCGAAAAAATCTCCCAGCCCACCAGGATCAGCACTGGAACGATCCATCGTTCCAGCCCCTTGAGACGCAGCGACTTCATAGCGCTGCTCAATAGCCGAGGTCAGACTTTGGCTTTCCAGTCGCAGCCTCGAGAAACCGATAATCCAGATTCTTTTCCACCGCGGCCGAGACATCCGAGTTGATGTATTTCAGATCACGCATCATCACTGCGATCGCAAGGGCCGATGCGCGATACATCTTGGGGTCGGGATAAAGGTTGCCGATCGCATCGGCGGCCACCGCCTTGTCGAGGCCCGTCACCTTGTTGATCACGTCGATCCAGGCCGGCTTGTCACCCGCGATATAGTCGTCGATCTTGACGATCGCCCTCACGGTTTCTTCAAGCGCCTTCGGCTCGGCGGCAATCACGTCCGAGCGGGTCAGCATCAAATTTGTAAGCTTGCCTGCCGCCTGATCATAGGGATGAGTGAACAGCTTGGCAGCGTTCAGCTGCACGATCTGCGTGCCGAACGGCTCGACAGTGCAGATCAGCTCGATTTCTCCTCGCCGCAACGCCTGCAGGTGATCGGATGGATTTGGAATATTGATGAACTGAACGTCCTTGTTGACGTCGATACCCTGCTTGGCAAACGCCCCGCGCATGTGGATATCCTGGGCATTGCCGCGGGAGGCGGCGACGCGGAACGGCTTGCCGTCCGCCTTGTATTGGGCAATCACTTTCTTAAGCGAACCCCAGTCTTCCGGCGTGACGGGCAGGTCGTTGGTCACCAGCATGGCCGATCCGCCATTCACCTGGCCGGATATCGCAACTACGTCGAAACCCTTATCCAGAGCGACCGCGTAATGAAGATACGTAACCTGCCCGACATCGATGCTCTTCGACACCAGCGCCGTGAGCACGTCGTTTCCGGTATTAAAGCCGATCGCCTCGATTTTGACGCCCTTGGCATATTGCGGCAGCAGTGCAAGCGGCGTGCAGTGCGCGCATTTTGCGTAACCGAGCTTAATGGTCGGCTCGGCCTGAGCCGCGGCGGGTACGCCATTCATGCTCAGCACGGCGAGCGAGGCGATGCCCACAATGAGGCAGATCGACTTCTTCATGAGAACACTCCGAACAGGGGGCACCGACGCATCACCTTCACTGCAACTGCCGTGCCAAATTGAATGCGATATGCAAAGCACATTTCTTATAGTATAAGCAACTAGATAGAAGGGCTACCGTTGCCACTTTTATGAGCTGCGCGGGGAAAAACGGATGAATATGAGGCACACCGCTTCGAGATCGACATGACCGAAGCAGCAACGCGCAACCGCGCCCGTCCGCGCTTCAAATCTGCTCGGCTGAAGCTGTCAGTAATGCCGCCGAAGCCCGCCCTGCAACGTTACTCCCTGCACGACCAATTGGTGGCGAAGCTCCGTGAGATGATCTTGAACAGCGAGCTCCGCCCGGGCTCCGCACTGCCCGAAAAAATGTTGTGCGAGAGCTTTGGCGTGTCCCGTACGCCGCTTCGCGAAGCTTTCAAGGTTCTGGCGTCCGAAGGACTGATCGAGCTGCGACCGCACCGCACGCCTCAGGTCACGCTGATTGATCCCGACGAAATCTCGGCGGTGTTCGAAGTTATGGTCGCGCTAGAGCGACTGGTCGGACTTCGTGCCGCGAGTCTCGCGACATCAAAAGAGATCACGGCAATCGACGCGATGCACGCACAACTCGTAGCGCACCATCGCGACGGCTCACGCGCCGCCTATTTTAGCATGAACCAGCAAATCCATGCGGAAATCGCGCGGCTGGCCGGCAATCCGGTGCTGCAAACGACCTGGGCGGCTCTGACAGCCAAAATCCTGCGGGCCAGATCGCTTGCCAACTTCGACGCCAAGCGTTGGGACGAGTCGATCAACGAGCACGAACATTTCATGGCGCTATTACGGGCGGGCGAAGCTGAAGGCTTCGCGGACGCGCTCAGCGAGCACATGCGCCGGACCGGCTCCGCCGTGTGTACCATGCTGACTGCGCCCCGCGACGCACCATGAAGACAACGCACCGGGCACTGCTCGATTAGGAACAATGCCGTATGGGAGGCCAAGCTTTGATTTCCGAATTGAATCACTTCGACCTTTTCCTCACCGGAGCCACTATTCTCACGGGAAACCCGGGCCAGCCCGAGATTCGTGACGGTTCGATCGGTGTCCGTGACGGTAAGATTACGTGGCTGGGACATGGAACACCGCAGAGCGGCCATACCACCAAACGGGTGCTGAAATTGGCCGGTTGCGTGGTGACGCCGGGCTTCGTCAACACCCACACCCACTCGATCCTGACAATGGTTCGCGGCGTAGCTGTCGATGCCGGTTTCGCCCCGTCCTACACGCCCGGTATTCCGAAAGGCCCCGAACTCAATCCGGATCAGGCGCGAGCGTTTGCACGCCTTGGCGCATTGGAAGCCCTGCTATTCGGGTCCACCGTTCTGGGCGACCATTTCGCTCACGCCGACGTCGCCACGGAGTCCATGGCGGAGTTGGGAATGCGGCTCTGCCCGAGCTGGCGCATCCACGATGTCGATTTTGCAGAGGTCGCGCACGGAAGTTGGACCCACCGCCCCGCCATCGGCGCAAAGATGCTGGGAGCCGCGATGGACCTTTACGATCGCTGGAAGGGCCATCCGCGGGTCACGGTGAATTTGGCGGCACATGCCGTGGACACGTGCTCTGACGGTTTTCTTCGCGAGATCGCCGAATTGGCCAGCCGCCACTCCTTGGTCGTCAGCACGCATTTGGGACAGAGCATCGTCGAGCTGGATCGCGTTCGTGAGCGTACCGGCAAGACTTCGACGGAGGTACTCGAAGACGTCGGGCTACTGAATTCCCGCTTGATAGGTGGGCATTGCATCTATCTGACTGACTCCGACATTGCCCGGATGGCGCGGAGCGGTGCTCACGTCGTACATATCCCGAAATGCAACGCTTCTTCCGGCCGGTTTGCTCCGACCCCGAAGTTAAAGCGAGCCGGAATCAATATAGCGCTGGCTACCGATACACAGCACGGCGACATGGTGGAGCTCATGCGCTGGGCGCTTGTGACCGCGCGCGTGCAAACCGGGAGCGTGGACGATGAATGGCAACCGCATCACGTCTTCCACATGGCGACGCTCGGCGGAGCCAAGGCACTCGGCATGGCCGACTCGATCGGCAGCATTGAAGTCGGAAAGCGCGCCGACCTCGTCGTATTTGATTTCCAGCGGCCCCATTTGACCCCTCAGGTCAACCCGCTTGGCAACCTGGTGCACACGGGCCACGGACGAGATGTCGCGATGGTGCTGGTCGATGGCGAAATCTTGGTCGAGGACGGGCGGCCCACGCGCGTCGACATGGATGTCATCTGCCGCGAGGCCGAGAAAGCCGCGCGCGAGGTTTGGAGCGATGTAGGCCGTCAGTACTGGGCGGCGTGATGACGTGTCGCTTGTTTAATGCGCTGCCATGAAGGCCGAATGAGAACATGACAGTTACCGGCTGGCCCATCGCCACGATGTTGCGCGGCCGCTTCGTCGTGCGGGGCGGCAAACTTGTCGGGAGCAAAGGTGATGGGCGCTGTGTCAGCCGCTGAAAGTCTTGTAGACTGCGGACAACGGGTGATGATAGGCGCTTGGTTTGCTGTTTCCGTTGTCACGAAGGAGCAAGACGTTCTCGCTATGACGCACTAAGCCGAGACCGGAATCCGTTGTTGGGCACTTAGCTGAAGTCGGTGTTTTGTCAAACGTCGGCTTTGCCTCCAACAGCAGAGATTCGCCGGTCGGATGTTATGGAACATCCGTCGCATACTGATAGGTTTCCACTCTTTGTTAGCCACTCGATGGTCGCCCGATCACCTCACGTTGCCATCTGATTTGTCCGGCGTCTGTCCAAGTCGCCCGCCTCCCCCGCCCAACTGTCAAAGCTTGCCTACATAGCCGGCCTGCCTCCACCTAGCCTCGAAGCCTTCCGCAACGCATTGCGGGTCCTGAGCGGGCCTAGCGTTAGCCGTGCTCTGGGCGAAATATTACTTGAAGTCCACGTGCGTTCGGAGATTGGTCGGGCGATATAATTCTGTGTGTACCGAAAACTCAAACCCGGACGTAATGGTGATGAAGCCCGCCGAGGATGGAATGCGATTTGATGCTTCCGGGCACTGCACCGGGCGAGAGTCCGATAATCGGCTGCTACGGGTTTGATCACGGCCCTATGTACAGCCCGGCTCCCTGCAGCTTTCCCTAGACGCCATGACAAACGACACAAGTTGACGTTAGTCCACATTATACGTATAGTACAGACTTGATCAATTGCCCTATTCGGAAAGCCCGTCATGGTTCAAACGAGCGCCTTGGAATTCCAACGCAAATTCGGCGAGTTTCAGCACCAAGCTCAGCGAGAGCCCGTCGAGATTACGCGCCACGGCCGACGGGAGTTCGTGCTGATGTCGGCCGAACACTATGACTGGCTAACGGCGGCCGCCAAGCGCACCTACCGAACGGTCGATGCGACCCAGGTGGTGATCGACGCTGTTGAACGGGCCGAGATGGACCCTGAACATGCCGCGCTCAACGAATTGCTCAAGTGAGCCGGCCAAGTGGCCTTTCCTGAGCCTAAGCCGGGCTTCGTTGTCCGCTATGATTATCTTTGGACCCATGAAGCGGCAGTGGGACGTGATCAGGGAAAGGACCGTCCGGCCTGTCTCGTCGCCGCGAGCGACAGTCAGACAAGGCCACGTTTTGTGGTCCTGTTGCCGATCACCCATACACCGCCCGATGGCGATACGATCGGGATTGACATACCGGCAAAGGTCAAACGGGCAATCGGTCTCGACGATGCGCGGAGCTGGGTCATCGTATCCGAGCACAACATCGACGAATGGCCGAACGCCGGTCTTTCACCGGTACCGGGAAAGCCGGGCGTGTTCGGTTATGGCTTTATTCCGCCCGGCCTGTTCGCGCAGATCAAGGCCAGGTTCCTCGAACTGGCTCGACAGAACAAGAGCGGCGCGGTGCGCCGTTGATTGCGTAGGGATGTAAGGGAAGGCTCCGATGACCCGCGTTGCCCTCTATGCCCGCTATTCCTCCGACAATCAGCGCGATGCGTCGATCGAAGACCAATTGCGCATCTGTAGAGAAAAGGCGGAGCGCGAGAATTGGACAGTCGTCAGCACCTACAAGGATGCGGGAATTTCCGGCGCCAGCATGATTTTGCGGCCGGGCATCCAGACGCTCTTGCAGGATGCTCAGCGCCAACAATTCGACGTCGTGTTGGCGGAAGCGCTAGATCGCATTAGTCGCGATCAGGCGGATGTCGCAACGCTATTCAAGCATCTCCGCTTTGCAGGTGTGCCGGTCATCACGCTCGCCGAGGGCGAAATCAGCGAGTTGCACGTTGGGCTCAAGGGCACCATGAACGCCCTATTCCTGAAGGACCTTGCAGCGAAAACGCATCGCGGCCTGCGTGGTCGCGTCGAGGACGGCAAGTCTGGCGGCGGCCTCTGCTACGGCTATCGCGTCGTCAAAAAGCTAGATGAGCGTGGCGATCTAATCCGCGGCGATCGTGAGATCGATGAAGCGCAGGCAATTGTTGCGCGTCGCATTTTTAGGGATTTTGCGTCTGGCATCAGCCCGCGCGCGATCGCCAGAGCGCTAAATGCTGAGGGTATCGTCGGCCCCGATGGGAATTTATGGAATGACTCGACGATCCGCGGACACGTAAAGCGGGGCACCGGCCTCATCAACAATGAGCTGTATGTCGGCCGCCTCGTCTGGAACCGCCAGCGGTACGTCAAAGACCCGAGCACTGGACGGCGCGTGTCGCGCATGAACGCGGAATCAGAGTGGATTGTCGCCGAGGTTCCGGAACTCAGGATTATCGACGATGAACTCTGGCAGGCGGCAAAAACGCGACAGAGCGAAATCGCCGACAAGTATGTCAATGTCACGGAAGCGATACGAGAGGCGCAATCAAATCGGCTGAACGGCTTGCGCCGGCCGAAGGCGCTGTTTTCCGGGTTGATCCATTGCGGCGTTTGCAGTGGTCCCTGCTCGCTGCGCGGTCAGGACCGTTATGCCTGTTCGGCCCGTGTGACCAATGGTTCCTGCGCGAACACCCGCACGATCACACGGAGTGACCTTGAGCAGCGTGTGCTTGCCGGGCTCAAGGATCGGATGATGGCGCCAGAGATGGCCGCCGAGGCAATGCGCTCGTACGCCGAGGAAACGAACCGGCTCAACCGCGAACGCCGCGCCAGCGGCGAAGGCCACCGCTCAGAGTTGGCGAAGATCCACCGCACCTTGAAGCAAATGCTGAGTGCGATTGAAGAAGGCGGACACACCCGCGGCATGACCGAACGCATGCGCGAATTGGAGGCCCGCGAGGACGTGCTCAAGGGACTTCTAGCCGAGGAACCAGCGGATATTCCGGACATCCATCCGAACGTATCCGGCATCTATCGGAAGAAGGTCGAGCGGCTGACGGAAGCGCTCAATACCCCGGAGGATCGCAATGAGGCGGCGGAGGCGATCCGGGCGCTGGTTGAGAAGATTACGCTGCGCCCTGGTCCGAACCGCGGCGAAATCGACGCCACCTTACATGGCGAATTGGGCACGATCCTCGGATGGATCGCAGCACAAGCCGTTGGAAAGACTCGGAAACGCGAAACTCCCGCAGCTTTCGCTACGGGAGTGTCGGTATCGGTGGTTGCGGGGACCCGCAACCATCTCAAATTGCTATTCGAAGAAGCGGCTTGAGCAGCCACTTAATAATGGTGGCAGACGGTATTCAGGTTGGAAGTCTCCAATTTTCTCCAATGTTTTCAAAGGCGGTTCTGACATTTGCGGCTTTCTGGGGGCCATTGAGATCGCTACAGAATTTCTTTCAGTCAGAATGGCGATTGCCAACCCTGCGTTCGTCCTCTCCACCTCAATTACCGACCGGCCATTTGCCGGCGCTCCACGAGCCGACCCGGGGGCGTATCCATGCGCCGCGCGGTTCGAAGGGCCGTCCGCAATCCGCACGCGCCCACAAGGCCATGCTCAAGCTGCTAGAACTGTGGTTAGTAGGACGCTCTCTCAGTTGGAGGCGGGCTTACCTTGCAGCGAGTGAGCTACAGAGACGACGGCTTGCGCCTCTCAATCGCTCACGTCGGAAGTTTGAGCGTACTCTTGGAATAGTCGTCCGAAGTCGTGCGCAGTCGGATTGATACCCAATAATTGGACAGCATCCCAAAATCCCGCGGGAGAGCTGGACACCACGGGCACGCCCAGGACCATCTCTAATACATTGATAATCCCAAGGGTCTTCAGCCCGCCACAGGAAATCAGAACACCCTGCGCGGAGGAATCCAACGCAAAGACGTCCTGCGCTAAATCAATTAACTTCTCTGGCGACACTGTTCCCACATCGATCACATCGGTTATGGCAAGGCCCTTGATGGCGGTGAGCTCAAAGCCCTCCTCTTGCAAAAAAGAAGCGAGCCGAACATTTACGTCGTCAACATAGGCCGTCGCGACCGCCACGCGCCGAACGCCGGTCGCTTTCAGTGCCCTGACGACCGCGTGGCTCATCGTTGTCGATGGTAAGCCTGTCGCATCCCGGATGGCAGACGCAAGCTGCTGCTTAAACGCCGCCCCACGATAGAAGCTAAGCGACGTGCCCATCAGGGAGATCGCCTGCGCGCCAGCCTCGGCCAGCTCCTTGGCTTTATCCGTCACCGAATCGATGATCGCATCATAACCGGCCAGCGTGATCGCCTCGAGCGCCAGCCCCCTGGCAATAAACTGTACACGACCAGGGTACAAAATCGAACCGTCGTCCGGCACGCTTCCGTGAGCAGGCGGAACGATCAGACCGACTCTCGGCAGAGGTTCGGCGTTAACGCTCATAATATCTCCATTGCGGGTTAGGTTGTACGAGCAGTCAGGCGTCCAGACCAGATTGTTGCCCAGCGCCGACCAGCTAAGGGACGCTTCCGACAACTGAAGTCTAAAGCGGGCAAGGATCAAAACATTCCGTTTCCGCTCGCAGTTGTCTCGGGGATAGGCTGCGTAACGTCCCAATGTTCGACGATCTTGCCGTTTTCCAATTTGAAGATGTCGATGAGGGCATTACCTCGCGTGCCCGGTTCGCGGACGGCGTGCGAATGAAGAATCACATAATCGCCGTCAACAAAGGCTCGCTTGATCTCACTGTGCGACTGCGGAAATTTATCTTTGAGAAAGGCGACAAACCTGCGGAAGCCATCCACCCCGTCGGCCGCGACAGGATTGTGCTGGGTATAGTGCGAACCGATGTAGGAAATCGCGGCATCCGCATCCTTCTGATTCAATCCCTTTTCGTAGAATTCAAGCACAACTTGCTTGTTCTTCGCTTCCGTCGCCGTTTCCTGGGCTCGGACTGGCGTGTAGATCGCAATAGAAGCAAAAGCCAAAACGGCAGTTATACGTCGTGATGTGAACAAGTATGTCTCCTCTGTGCCGCTGGTTGACGAACTGAGAAACACGGCGGCCTGTGCCTGTCATAAGCCAAATCCGAACATGTTGGACGGTCAGGTGCACGCATGTTTCCAGCCCTTTGGTACTACCTCATTTAACGGACTAGCCTGGGACAGACGGTTTGCGACGGCCTCCAGCCGTCAGGTCGGCGCAATTCGAATTTCGATCAATGCGTGGGTGCGTCGATTCTTGATATGGCCGATCGCCTCTTTAAGCGCTCCCGGCAGCTCCGGTCCTTTTTCGACCCGAATTGTAAATGCACGGCTTGCTTGCGCGACCTTCGTAAAGTCCGGCGTCGGATCCAGTGAGATCAGGGGCATAGCATTGGTCCGCGATGCATAGCCGTCCGGATATACATCGAGCACGGAACGTCGCACGGCACCCCATTCCGAATTATTCAAGACAAGAATCAGTAGCGGAAGATTGAGGGCTTCCGCAATCTGGTGGCACGCCACGGGATTGCTGAACATGTAAGACCCATCGCCCATGGTAGCGACAATGAGCCTGTCCGGATCGGCAAGCTGCATTCCAAGCGCACATGGAAACGACCATCCCAGACCGCCCGAATGCGGCTCTTGATACCAAGACCCATGTTCATGCAGGGTGAGCGGATCGAGCGGGCAGCCAAGTTCGGAGAGGATCGTCGCGTTTTGTCCATCAACAGCATCTGATAGGCACTGACTGACCCACTCCTTGGTCATCAGCTCTCCGCCACCCGCCTCAGCCCGTGCATGTACCGCAATGCGTGCGGCGCTTGAGGCGTCGGCCGCACGCGCACGCCGCGTATCGCACGATTTCGTTCTGCGTGCGCGCTGAGCCTCCATCGCAGCTGCAAGGCTACAGACGACATCGGCGGTTTCGCCGACAAGAGACAAATCGGCGCGAAAATTACGCACCGGGAAGCGTGAATAAAGTGGATCAGGACCTATCTGGATCACCTTGCAGTGTTCGGGTATTTCGTGAGCCGCCGGCGACCACGGCGCCAATGAATCGATGACCACAATGACGTCGGCATCTTTCAACCATTCTTTAGGATCGCTCCCCACGGACATCGGATGATCTGAAGCGATAGCGAGCTGGACTGCCCAATATTGTACGACCGGGATGCCCCACGCTAACGCCATATCCGCCAGCGCAGCAAAACCCTCCGGCGAACCGGCCCCCCGTTGCGCGATGATGACCGGGCGTTCAGCCCCGGCGAGCATGCTTGCAGCCTCTGCAAGCTTGCTCGACGGTGGCGCCGCGATCACTGGCTTGATGCGGCTCGGTGCACCAAGATTCCCCGAGGGGCAGAGTTCGCACAGGGCTTCACGCGGCAAACTGAGATAAACTGGCCCCTTTGGTGTCGAGCACGCAATCGCATATGCGCGGTCGACGAGATCGAGGGCCTGCTCCGGGAATTTGAGTTCATAATCCCATTTGGTCGCTTCGCGGACGAGCGCCGTCTGGTCGCGCATCTCCTGCCCCCACCCGATCGGCACGGTACGCGAACCTAACCGGCCGCGTTCGGTGACGGGCGTGCGTCCCGAGAACAGGATGACTGGGACGTGTTCGGTGGCGGCATTGATTGCGCCCATTGCGCAATTGGCAAGACCGACGTTGGTATGGGCCATGACTGCCTGCGCCTTACCGGTCGCAAGGAAATATCCGTGGGCCATTCCCATCGCAGCACTCTCGTGCGGAATCACGATTGCCTTCGGTAGCGCGATGTCCTTGGCCGCTGCTTCCGCGAGGCCCTCGATGATGGGGGGAAAATCGGTACCGGAATTAGCGAAGATATAGTCCACGCCGACCGCCTTCAGGCGGCCAAGTATCGCTCCGCCGGCCGTAATCATGTCCTTGTTGTCGTCAGCAGGCATATCGTTCTCAATTTCAGAGGGTCTGGCCATCGCACTATCCGAGCATGCGCTGCGGCAACCAGGTTGCCAGTAGCGGGAACACAATCAGAATAACGAGGCGAATGAGATCGGTGACGACGAAGGGCAACACACCGACGAAGATCGTCGACATGTTGATGTCCTTGATCACGCTCTTGATCACGAACACGTTCATGCCGACCGGCGGATGGATTAGACCGAGTTCGACCGTCATCACGATGATGACGCCGAACCAGATCGGATCGAAGCCGAGCGCCGTGACTACCGGAAACACGATTGGCACAGTCAGGATCACCATCGCCAAAGCGTCCATCAGGCATCCCAGCGCGAGATACATCAGCAGAATCAGCGCCAGCACGCCGTAGGGGCCGACGCCAAGCCCGGTCAGGAATTGAGTCACGTGCTGAGGCGTCTGGGTGATGGTGAGAAAATAACCGAAGCACAGCGCACCGATTAGCACCGTGAGCACCGCAGCAGCGGTTCGCGTCGCCTGCAAGAGCGACTGCAGAATGCCCTCCCCCCCGAGCTTGCCGCGCAGCACGCCGATCAGGAATGCACCGACGGCGCCGACCGCGCCTGCCTCGGTCGGGATGAACAGGCCGCCATAAAGGCCGCCGATCACGAACACGAACAGCAGCAGCGGCGACCAGACGTCGTTGATGGCATTGACGCGCTCCGCCCACGAACTCTTGGCGCCGGTCGGCAAGAAGCCCGGCTTGACCCGGCCGATGATGGCGATGGTGATCATATGCATTGCAATCGCCAGCAGGCCGGGAATGATACCGGCGATGAACAGTTTGCCGATGTCCTGCTGGGTGATGATGCCGTAGACCGCGAGCACCGTCGATGGCGGCAGCATCGCGCCCAAGGTGCCGCCGACCGCGATCACGCCAGCCGCAAAGGACTGCGGATAGTTGAAACGCCGCATCTCCGGGTAGGCGACCGTGGAGAAAGTCGCGGCAGTAGCGACCGAGGAGCCCGAGATCGCGGCAAAGCCGCCGCAGGCGGCAATCGTTGCGATACCGAGCCCCCCGCGCCAGTGTCCGACGAATGTATTTGCAGCACGGAATAGCTCCCGGCTGATGCCGGAGACCGAGACGAATGCCCCCATCAGCAGGAACATCGGGATGACGCCGAAAGTGTAGTCGGTGACCGTGCGCATGGTGGTCTGGCCGACCAGCTTGAGCGCCGGCGCAAAACCAGTGAGATAGCCGAACCCGGTGACGCCGACGAGGCCCATGGCCATCCCGACCGGAACCCGCAGCAACATCAGGACAAAGAGGGCGACGAAGCCGAGAACGGCAACGGTTTCAGGGGTCACTGCCATCACTCCGCTGTCTTGATTTTGGCATCGTGGATGTCTTCCGGATGGAAGATGAGGCGATAGGTCCGGATCGCGATCAGCAGCACCGCTGAGACATCGCCAATCCACGCCACCGCAAAGAACGGCCAGTTCGGAAGTTGCAGGTCATAGGTCAGAACGTTGTCCTGATAGGTCGTGCGGACCTTGTCGAACAGCGTGATGGTCTGCACCGTCACGACAAACAGCAGGACTAGGGTCGCAAACACATCGATCCAGCGCTGGTATTTCGGCGTGACGTTCGCCCACACCAGGTCGACCGTGATGTGCGAGCCGCGATAGCTGGTCGCCGCGATGCCCCAGAAGATGAGGATACCAAGCAGTAGCCGGCCGAAGTCGTAATAGTCGGGGATCGTCACCGCGAAGAACTTGCGCGTCAAGATGGCGACGAACGTGTTCAACGCGACAATCCCGACGAAAGCGGCCGCGATCAGCTCGATCGAATCGATGAACCGATCCATGACGCTTTTCCTGGCACCGCCGTCCGCGAATGGGAGAAGCGGACCATCATTGGATACCTCAGGCTTTGCAATCATGGTTCACCACAGCGGAAGGAGAGGATTGCGACAGTCCATCAGAGCCGGCGCGATCAGTGTTCTTGAGATGCTTCAGAGACCGGCGCCGTGCTTCTTGATAGCGGCCTGCAGATCCGCATCGATCTTGGCCGGATCACCGCCGGCCCTCTTCACTGCCTCAGCCCAGCTCGCATGCAGAGGTTTGATCGCCGTCTTCCATTGCGAGAGCTGATCGTCGGTCAGCTTGTAGACCTCATGATCAGGCAACGCCTTCATCTTGACGCGGCCAGCCGCCTCGAAGTCGGTCCATGGATCGGAGACTTTCGCCGCCCATTCCGGCGTGCAATGGTCGTCGAGCACCTTCTTTTGTGCCGTCGACATCGAATTGTAGGTGTTCAGATTGACGTTGTAGGTGAACACCGTCGTGTAGAGCGGTACGTCCATGTGATATTTCACGACCTTGTCGATGCCGAACAGGAAGATCGATCCCCACGGGAACGCGATCTCGTCGGCTACGCCGCGCTCCAGCGCATCGCGCGATTCCGGCGCCGAAGCCTGGACGTTGTTGCCGCCGAGCAATTTCACCATCTCGGCGATGGTGCTCTGCGCCGGCCGCACTTTTACGCCGTTCAAATCGGAGGGGAGCAGGATCTTCTTCTTGCCGTGCAAAGCCCCTGGATCATGGATAAAGGCGAAACAGAATTTGGTGTCCTTCATCTCAGCCGGGGCGTATTTGCGATACCACTCGTCGACCGCCAGCGTGCCCATCTTGCCATCGCCGAACACGAAGGGAATTTGCCCAGCCGCGACCACCGGGAAGCGGCCAGGCTGGTAACCGGGGTTCACATAGGTCACGTCGGCGATGCCGTCGCGCGCCATGTCGTAGTGGTCGAACGCCTTGCCCAGCTGTTCGGAGGGAAACACCGTGGCCTTGATCGTGCCTCCCGACGCCTTTTCGATATCGGCAGCCCAGGCCTGCGTCGCCGGCACCAATGGATGCGCCGGCGGCACCCACAGCGAAATCTTCAGATTGATAATCTTGTCCTGCGCGAAGGCAGGCGCCGCACTCCCTGCGAATAGCGTCGCGCAAAGCGCTAGTGTGCAAACGCCAGACCGTCCAAATTTCTCCGCAAGAGCCGACCGCGTAGCTGCTGACTGCAATCTCGACATGGTTCCTCCCGTATGTTGTGCGACGACGTTCGTTTTCAGTGTCGTTCATTGCCGCGGCGTCATCTCAATTCCGTTCAACGCTTGCTCGTGAAAGCTGCCGCGGCTTTTCCGAGATGCTTCAATCATCTTCATCAGAGAGCACATCTACAATCCGTCGCAAGGTTGCAACGAATTCTGCCCGATTTTCCTGACCGACGATGCGATTGAGTTGTTGGTCATGCGCGTGGGCATGAACACGAAGTTTCTGCAGTAATTTTTTACCGGCAGGCGTCAGGTTGATGATGTAGCTTCGTTCGTCTGTAGAACTGCGCTCGCGTACGACGAACCCGCGTTGGGAAAGATCCTTTAATGCCGGCGTGAGAGTGGATTTGTCGCGGCCGCACGCGCGGCTGAGGTCGGTCGCAGTAAGGCCTGGGTGCTCTGCAATGATGCTCAGGATCGCATAGCGGCCTGGTTTGAGGTCCGCATTGCCGACCCGCCGCTTGAACGCCTGGAACGATGTCTCCTGTGCAACCCGCAGGTGATAGGCAATAACATTCCAGAGCTCCGTCGAAACAAACGCCTCGCCATCATCCGACGATGGACTCTGCGGCTTCACAAGCTTGATCGTATTCTTCGCCATTCCAGCGACCTCACCAAGTGGACTGCTCAGAACGGATAGTGTTGTGGACCGGTTTCGATGGTGATCCAGCGCAAGTCTGTGAATTCTTCGATCCCGGCCTTGCCGCCGAAGCGCCCATAGCCGCTTCCCTTCACACCCCCGAAGGGCATCTGCGCTTCGTCATGCACTGTCGGACCATTAATGTGACAGATGCCGGAGTCGATTTGCTTCGCGACCGTAAGGGCTCGCGCGATATCGCGTCCAAACACCGCGGCCGAAAGACCATATTGGGTGTCGTTGGCAACCTTGATCGCCTCTTCGACCCCGTTGACACGCACAATGCTGACCACCGGCCCGAACGACTCCTCGGAGTAAATCCGATGCTTTGGCGTGACCTCGTCGAGCACGGTTGCAGACATCACGGTGCCATTGAGATCGCCACCTGCCACGAGCTTCGCCCCTTTTTTGACTGCATCTGTGATAAGATCGGAAATCGACTCCGCAGCTTGCCGGCTCACAATGGATCCCAGCACGACGTTGCCGGAGCGTGGGTCGCCCGCCGGAAGCGAAGTGGCCTTGGCAGCGAACTTCTTCACGAACTCATCGGCGACCGCGTTATCGACGATGATGCGTTCGGTGGACATGCAGATTTGCCCCTGATTCATGAATGCGCCAAATGCGGCGGCCTTCACTGCGGCGTCGATATCGGCGTCGTCCAGCACGATCAGAGGTGCCTTACCGCCGAGTTCGAGCAGCACGGGTTTCAAATGACGGGCCGCCGTTTCCGCGATGATGCGGCCGACCCGGGTCGAGCCGGTGAAGTTGATGCGCCGGACTGCGGGGTGTGCGATCAGCGCCTCAACGATCTTGGGGGCGTCTGCGGGAGCGTTGGTGATGACATTGACGACGCCCTCCGCAAGGCCGGCGTCACGAAGAACTTCGCCGATCAACCGGTGAGTACCCGGGCAGATCTCTGAGGCTTTCAGAACCACCGTATTGCCGCAAGCAAGAGGAAGCGCAACGGCACGAACTCCAAGAATGACAGGTGCATTCCAGGGAGCGATACCGACCACCACACCCGCCGGTTGGCGGATTGCCATGGCAATACAACCGGGCTTGTCAGAGGGGATAACTTCCCCGCCGACCTGCGTCGTCATCGCAGCAGCTTCGCGCAACATGCCTGCCGCCAGCTTGACATTGAAACCGGCCCAGCCGGCTGTGGCTCCCGTTTCCATCGTCATAAGCCGAGTGAACTCGCCGGCTCGCTGTTCCAGGAGATCGGCGGCTCGCGAAAGATGCGCTCTGCGGGCGTTCGGCCCCAGGGCCGACCAGACCGGAAACGCTTCGAACGCCGCGTCACAGGCAGCTTCGGCATCAGCAACGGTTGCCGCGGCTGCGCTGATCGCAACCTCGCCGGTCATCGGGTCGATCCGATCGAAAGTCGCACCGTCGCTGGCAGGACGGTCCTGGTTCTTGGTAAGAAGCTGGATGTTCATCGTTTCGTTCCTGAAGTTGGTGTTTCGTCGGGATCGCGCTGCGCACGAGCCTCTAGCGAGATGTGTTCAGAAGCACAAATGGAGGCGAGCGCGCCGGCTGGGCACGCCGCGGCTCACCAAGATTCGCAGAAGCGATAGGAGTTGATTGAAAACTTCGGGTCCGGATCGGAGCGCACTCCGCTCCGGGTATACCGCCCTTGAAGTCGAAGGCGCATCAGGCGTGCACCAACAAGATGCCGTTCGCGCGGTTCGATCGTATGCCAATGACTGGCCATCGTCACATCCTCCCTTATTTCTCGCAGCGACCTCTCGTTTGGTAACGGGTCGCCTTTCGAGGCCTCGGCCGAGTAAGGCCCTAGTACGATATAGTTTGTCATAAAACTATTTTATGTCAAACCTATATTTGCAATAGGGTCCGTGAGGCCGAGAACCAACCCTGTGGGGAAGGCCATCGCCGAAGAGACTTAGGGGAGAGACAATGCAATCAAGGAGCGAGTTCTTCCAACGCGACCGCGCGATTCATCCCCCGGCCTATGCGCCGGCCTACAAGACCAGCATCACGCGCTCGCCGCGCCATGCTCCTCTGTCACTGCGGAACTCGCTATCCGAAGTAACGGGGCCGGCGTTTGGACACAATGAAATCGGGCCACTCGACAGCAATCTCATTGGCAACTATGCCAAGTCCGGCGATCCGATTGGCGAATGCATTATCGTGCACGGTCGTGTGCTCGACGAGACCAACCGGCCAGTGCCGAATGCGCTCGTCGAAATCTGGCAGGCGAATGCAGGCGGTCGCTACCGACACAAGAAGGACACCTATCTGCACCGGTTGATGCGAATTTCGGGGGCTGTGGCCGCACCATTGCTGATGCCGAAGGGTGCTACCATTTTCATACGGTCAAACCGGGCCCCTATCCCTGGCGCAATTTCATCAATTCCTGGCGCTCAATTTTCTGCGCAACCACGCTCCAGGTTTTTGCGATGAAGGTTGTTGCGTCATGAACGATGAGACTCTTGATAACTTGCCTGCACCGAGCCAACACTTGCGAATTGACCTTGGTCAGATCCAGCACGCGATAGCTGCTGCAGACCATGGTAGTTTTCGACGGGCCGCCGATGCTCTGTCAATCAAACAGTCGACGCTTAGTCGCTCCATTCGACTTCTCGAGCACAGATTCGGTGTGGTCATATTCGAGCGATCTAGCAGAGGAGTACGGCTATCGCAGGCAGGTCGTAGCTTTCTGCGAAGCGCCCGCTCAATAGTTCATCAGTTGGAGACTCTTCTCAGCTCGACGAAAGAGAGCGGCCGCGGCGAGGCCGGCGGACTTGTCGTTGGGTTCTGCACGTCGCTAACCGCGGGTAATCTGCGCGCGGCGTTACTGGAGTTTAGGCGCCGCTTTCCCTCGGTCGAGCTTAGAGCGATCGAACGATCTCGATCGTGGCTTTCAGCCGCCGTCCGAAACGGAATAGTCGACGTGCACTTCACAACAGGAGAAATGCTGCCTTTCGATTGCAGGACAGCCCCTCTCTGGAGCGAGCGCATTCTTATCGTTTTACCGAATGAACATCCCCTATCAACACGAGATGTCGTCTATTGGACGGACCTCCGCGATCAGACCCTTCTACTTAGCTACTTAGCCAATATGATCCGGGAATCGAGTTCGAAACTCTTCTCAATGCGAAGCTGCACGCTGCGAAAAACAGACTCCGGATCGAACGGCACGACGTTAGCCGGGGCGTCATCAAAAGCTTCATCAGCATGGGACTGGGCATCAGCCTTGTGCTGGAGTCCGATACAGGCGCAAACTTTTCTGGCCTTGTTTATCGAGAACTACGGGATGGAACAGGTCCGAGCCGCGTCGGGTTTTCGGCGGTCTGGCGCGAGGACAACGAGAACCCCGCGCTCGCGAACTTCCTGAAACTTCTGTCAGAGCGCTATCCCTTTTTTCCAGAGGGGTGAGGCTGCCTTCGTGACCTTGCAAAGACTCGATCCGTACTAATGAAGCGCGTCAGCATGGGCACTATGAGCCTGACTGGATCGCCAATTGGCTGTCCGCTTTGGTTACCTAGGGCTTCGCCATATGCAACGAGATCGCGATGCAGTTGCGCAGGCAGTTCGAGGCTCACCTTCACAGGCTTATCATCCGGGAGCGCTTCGATCTTGAGTTTCGCCATCCTCTTCACCCTCTATACGGTTCCAAGACGATGTCGCGGTTGACCATCACCCTCACGGGATACCCCGCACGAATCGTAAGCGTCGGCTGGACGTTGAGATTGCGTCGAACGACTTGCTGTCCGGTCTGGTTCAGAGAATTGGCGGTTCCCAAACGCAAAGCCTGAAGGACGGCTGTGTTGGATCCGGTGTCTGCGCCCGATCCGAGCTCCGAGCCGACGCCGAGCAGCGTCGATAGCGCCGCGGCTCCGAGCAGTTCCTTCCTATGATTGTCGACCTCATCCTCAAGACCGGAATATCCGCCCGCGTCCGCTCCCTGTTGACGTTCCAACCCGATGGAGCGACCGTTCGGCATGATTAGACGCGTCCATACCAGCAACACCCGCGATTGGCCGAATGCCACTTGGCTATCATAAACGCCTATCAATCGTGCTCCCTGCGGAATTAAGCGGATACGGCCAGAAGGCGTATCATACACCGTCTCGGTGACCTGCGCGGTGAACCGTGAAGCGTTTCAGGAACGGGATTGCCTGCGCCTCCTCGCCGGTCTCGGCGGCGCGTCGCTTTTCGTCATTCGGCACGAAGCGATCCGCGTAGACGATGGTGGTGCCGCGCTCTCCTTTACGAACGTGGCCGCCGAGCGAGAGCGCCTGACGAAAGGTGAGCCAACTTTGACCGGCAAATCCGCGTTCGATCACGGCTCCCCAGAGGATGAGGATGTTAACGCCACTGTATTGCCGGTTAGTCGACGCGTTCTTCGGCATCGCCAGCGGCGCTTTTGCCGCGGCCGTACCCCAGGGCTGGACCCAGGGCACCCGGCCAGCCTCAAGTTCGGCGATGATTTTGTCGGTGATTTCGTCATAGAGGGTCGCCCGGTCCTGGCCGGCGCGCGCGCGAGCGGTAGGGTTTGACATCGCGGGTCTCCGCGACGGGCGCCGCGAGCCTCTCTCGCAGCTTGTAACCCGTCACGGCAAAACCCGGCCGGCACTCTTACTCTGAGCTTCTTCCGATGTGCCTAGGGCCGTAGGTCTCGATCAGGCGTGCGCCAGGGGCGCATCGCCTTCGAGAAATGGCACCCGCAGGAGCGTGAGCATAGCGACGCCGAAGGCGGCACGCGGGACCGAGTGCAGCGACGAGACCGGTTAAGAGGGCACCCGGGACAGGGGCAGTGATAGCGACGCCGGCATGTTCAATGACGGCGGAACCCTGTCCCGAGTGCCCCCGGCGAGGAGCTCCGTTGTACTAGCGCGAGGGATCGAAGCCGGATGGCCGAGACGCCGACGCGGCTCGGTTCACGAGAGCCCGGTGCGGCACTTGCCGCACGCGCACGGCTACGCTGTGAAAGGCTCAAGCGAACACGATGCTGGCGGGTCCTGCGATTTCCGAGGCTCCACCTCTCCAAGGATGACGCCAAGGCGCTGCGAAATCGTCGCGCGGCAGCCCAAGGATACCCCGCGCCAGCCGGCCGGGCATTTTTCACAATGTTCTCAGAACAAAGGGGAAAAGGGTTGAGTTGTCCTGTTTGCGAATCCCAGCCTTGTGCTAGCAGCCGGAACAAACGAGGGGACACAGAGATTCGTCCTATGAGGAGCTATCTCAATGCTGATGACGACTGAACGAAGGCCGGCGATACGGACGCTACGCGGATGGGCGATCCACGTGCTGCAGGAAGTGGGCGCCATCCGCGAGTGCGAGGAACACGGTTGGATGCAGGATCGCGCCGATTCGCATGCGCGGGAGCGGGCCTTCGATATCGCCCGTCGAGACCCGCCAGCAGGCGTCTCCACGGATGAAGCCGTGGCCGAGGTTCGCGACGTGCTGGACTCGATCGGCGATACCTGCCCGGAATGCCCTGACTAAGTAAATAGTGGACTATTTAAACGCACGAGACCTCTGTCGCATCGCCCCATTTTCGAGATACCCGACCCCGTTTTGGGCCGAGTTGCTGATGAATTCAGCGACAAAGGCGCGCCCGATATCGTCCTGCTCAATCGTGCCGAAACGTCCCGGAATCAGACGCCCCAACCAAGCTGCATAGCGCGGCGTGTGAGCATTGCCTGCGATAATTCCCGGACGAAAAATCGCGAGGCGTTGGAAGCCTATCCCTTGAACCGCCTCTTCTTTCAACCCCATGACCCGCACATAGCGAATCCTGCTTTTCGAGGTGCTTCCAACCGCCGAGAGCAGAGAAAACCGTGTGATACCCCCTGCCTGACAACCGCGGGCAAAGCCACCGACCACGCCAATTTCGAGGGCCTTTAGTTCCTCCTCGCTCCACTTCATGCTGCCTTTACCGACGCCAACGCAGGATGCCCCATAGACAGGATCGCCTCGCGCAACCATGCTTGTTAATAAGCGTCCAAGAGTCACCCCTCCACCGCTCGATACATCAATAGCTTAGCTCGCCGATCGGCGTCGGGACCCTAGGCCGATTAACACTTGCCATTCTTCCACGGTCGAATGTCAATCCCTGACCTCGCCATCGAGAATCTCTCCGAACAACTGCCAGGCCTCACCGTCGAAGCGCATGAGCTGCATCTGCTCGATTGGATAGAAGTCGTTCGGCCCGGTGTTCATTTTGATACCAGGAATTAACATGTCGAGTGTGAAGTCCTTGATGTTGGCGGTCTGCTTCATGATATTGTCGCGCGTTAGATCGTTTCCGCACTGCTTCAGTATCTGGACCATGGTCTGCGCTGTGACATAACCGTAGACATTGGTGCTGTTGAGCTTGTCACCATCTGGAAAATACGTGTCCATGAAGGCGATCCAGGTCTTGGTTGCCGCGTCATCCTTGCAGGCCGGATCGGTGGGATCTTTGATGTAGGCAGCGGAAATCAGGCCCTTCGCATTTTCAAGTCCTGCCGGCTTCAGCACCGTACCTACTGACGTTGCAGTGCTGCTGATGAAATAGTGGGGCTTCCAGCCGAGCTCTGCGACTTTTTTGATTGCTTGCGCCGCTGCTTTCGGAGCCGCCAACGAGATGAAGGTGTCCGCACCAGAGTTCTTGAGCGTCACGATCTGGGAATCGATGGTCGGGTCCGTCACCTCATACGAAGCATCGGCAATGATCATTTTTGCCTTGTCGCCCAACCCATCACGCACGCCTTTGACTTGGTCCTTTCCGGCGTCGTCATTTTGCCAAAATACGGCTATCTTCGAATTCGGGAATTTCTCCAGAATGTACCTTGCCAGGACGCGGCCTTCGCTTTGGTATGTGGGTTGCCACCCCATGGTCCAAGGAAAATTCTTCGGGTCGCCGAATTTCGTGGCACCCGAGCCGACGAACAATTGCGGCACCTTCCTTGAATTCATGTATTTCTGGATGGCCGAATTCGATGGCGTGCCAAGCGACTGGAAAATCAAAAGAACTTCATCGCTCTCCACGAGCTTGCGCGCCTGCTCGATCGCCTTTGGCGGGCTGTACGCGTCGTCGTAGGAGATGAAGTTGATCTTGCGGCCGTTTACGCCTCCTTCGTCATTGATCTTCCTGAAATAGGCCGCTTGCGCCTTGCCGATGGTGCCATACGAGGACGCCGGCCCGCTATACGGCATGATGTTGCCGATCTTGATCTCGGTGTCGGAAACACCAGGGCCGTAATTCTGTGCCTCTGCCGGCGTCGCCATGGCGAGCGTGGCGGCCATCAATGCAACGCCCAGGGCGCAAACTGCGGCGCTTGTGTTTTGCGGTCGTTCTTCAAGACCTTTCTGGTATTCTCGTTTCATCCTTCTTCCTCCTGTTTGTTGTTTCGGTTTTTTGTTACCGCTCAGCCGGCGGCTTTGAACTCGGAAGCAAGTCTGTCGACGAGCGTTGCGACGTCGGTGATTGCGGTAATCCCTGAGACCGAATGGCCCGCGCTCCAAATATCGCTCCAGCGCCTTGGCTCTTGCGAGTTCCCGCCCCCGCCAAACTTCTCCTTCGCCCGCTCTTCGGAGACCTGCTCGTCAAGACGTGATGGATCCAGGCCGGCGGCTACGATCGACGGGCGGAGCATGCTGGCATCCAGGCCGGTAAAGGCCTTGGTCAGGAGAACGTCATCAAGGCTGCTGGCAACCAGCATGTTTCGATACGCATCGGATGCCATGCTTTCCGTGGTCGCGATGAATCCGGTGCCCATGTATGCAAGGTCGCAACCGAGAACGCGCGCGGCCTTTAGGGCGCGTCCATCGAGGATTCCTCCGGCGAGGACGATCGGGCCATCGAACATCGAGCGCACCGCCCGCACGAATGCAAACGGATTGGCCCACCCTGTTTGCCCACCGGCGCCGGCGGTCAGCAGGATGAGGCCATCCGCGCCAGCCTCGATCGCCTTCTCTGCGTGACGCAGAGACGCGATGTCGGCCAGCACGAGGCAACCGATGTCGTGCAGCGGACCCAACGCCGCCTGCGGCGAGCCCACGCTCGTGATTACAAGCTCAACCTGGTGACGGACGAGACAAGCCAGGTCGTCCTTGAATCGCGGCTGTCGAATGATGAGGTTTGGACAATATGGCGCGGCCGGCTTTTCCTCTTCGGCGAGCGCCGTCGCAATTGCCGTCAACCAGCCGTCGAGCTCATCGACCGAGCGTGCATTCGCGGTTGGGAAGGCACCGATCACGCCGGCCCGACAGGCCGCAATGACCAAGTCCGGGCCCGAGACACGCAACATCGGCGCTGCAATCAAGGGCAGGCGTAATCGGTTCGTTATACGCGCAGGCAGCGGCGTTCCTTTGGCGCGCGTCGACATCGACGTCACCGCCCCTTCCAGACCGGTTTGCGCTTCTCGGCGAACGCCTTCAGGCCTTCGCTGCGATCTTCGGACTCGAGCGCGCGACGGGCGATAGGGGTTTGCTTTTGCCACCCTTCCTCGTCGGTCCAATTGGCGGAATTGAAGATGATCTCCTTGGAAGCAGCCAAGGCGGTCGGTCCGTTGACGAGCAGCGAGTTTGCAAGTGCAACCGCCTCATCGAGCGCTCCGCCCGGTTCGACAACGCGATTGATCAGGCCGTGGCGTTCGAAGAAGGCTGCATCCTTGAACTCCCCGGAGAGAGCGAGTTCCATCGCGACATGATAGGGAATTCGTTGCGGCAGCCGAAACAGCCCGCCGCCCATCGCAACCACGTTGTGCCTGACCTCGGGCAATCCCATCTGGGCGTTGCTCGCCGCGACAATAAGGTCGCACGACAGGCAAAGTTCAAAACCTCCCCCCACGGCATATCCCTCGACCGCGGCAATGAGCGGCTTGCGCGACGGCCTGTTGAACATGCCGAACCCGCCTCTTGCCGTTACCGCGCGCTCGCCGCGCGCGACGGCTTTCAAATCCGCGCCCGCTGAAAAATTGCCGCCGGCACCGGTGATGACCCCAACAAAGAGTTCATCCTCCCCGTCGAGCAGGTCCATTGCGGCCTGCATGCCCTGGGCGGAGATCGCGTCGAATGCGTTCCGCGCCTCCGGCCGGTTGATCGTGATGACTAGGACGTGTCCGCGGCGTTCGGTCAGGATGCGCTGGCTGCTGTCGGTCATGTTGTCGTGCCTCACATCGCGAACGAAAAGCCGCCGTTAACGGGATAGGTTTGCCCGGTTATCCAGGGGCTTGCATCGGAAGCAAGGAACAGCACCATGTTCGCGACGTCCGTGGGTTGCCCCGGCCTTCGGATGACGTATTTTTCCATCATCTTCTTTTTCATGTCGGGATTGGCGTTGAGACGGGCTTCGATCGCCGGCGTCATGGTGGCCGCGATCGCCACGCAGTTGGCCGTGATGTGATACCGGCCAAGAGACCGCGCTATCGCGCGCGTGAAGCCGGCAGCTCCTGCCTTGGCTCCGGAATAGACTTCAAGTCCGGCTTCCCCAACGCGTCCGGCATCGGAGATGATGGTGATGATACGCCCGCTGTTGCGCTGGATCATCTGGGGGATCACGGCACTGGAGGCATTGATCACACCGTACAGATTGACGCCGATGAAATTATTCCAGACGTCCGGGGTCGTTTCCCAGAACGGCTTGCGCGCGTCCGGGTCCGGTGTGGCTCCGGCGTTGCCCGCATTGTTCACGAGAACGTCGACCCTGCCGAATTCCTTCTCCGCCTGCTGCACCATCGTCTTTACGGACGCCAGATCGGTCACATCCGCCTGGACCGCGATCGCGCGACCGCCGGCAGACTTGATCTCATCGACAACCTGCGCTGCACGATCCAAAAAATAGTCGTTGACCACGATGCCGCCTGCGTTGTGAGCAGCAAAATGCAACGCAATTTGCCGGCCAACGCCTTGCCCGGCGCCTGTGATCAGCGCGACGCGCCCGCTCAAATCAAGAATCTCACTCATACGTTTCGCTCCCGTCCCTTCCAGTAAGGCTCACGGAGCTCGCGTTTGAGAAGCTTGCCCATCGTGTTGCGCGGCAACTCGCGCATGAATTCGATAGTCTTCGGCCGCTTGTAGGACGCGAGGCTTTCGCGGCAATACGCGATGAGGCTGGTCTCATCGACGTCACGGCCCGGCTTCAACTCGCAGAACGCCTTGACCTGTTCGCCAAACTCTTCGTCAGGAATTCCGATCACCGCCACATCCTGAATCGCGGGATGCTGCAGGATCGCGGCCTCGATCTCGGCGGGATAGATATTGACGCCGCCCGCGATGATCATGTCCTTGGCGCGATCGGTGATGAACAGGTACCCGTCGTCGTCCATCATCCCGACGTCGCCGACGCGAAAGAAGCCGTCCGCGTCAAGAGTGTCCGGGCCAAGCGGCTTTGCGTTGAGATATTGCCGAATGGTCGTCGGCGTTCTGATCCAGATCTCGCCAACCTGGCCAATTGGCAGCTCGCTGCCGTTTTCGTCGCGAATGCTGATGTCGACATGCTTGTGCGGAAGTCCGCTCGATCCAGGCTTTGTTGTTTGCATCTCCGGTGGCAAGAAACTGATCATTCCGACTTCGGTCGCACCGTAGGCCTCGGCCAGGCGGCCGGGACCGAAATAGTCGATGATCCATTTCTTGAGGGAAAATGGGACGGGAGCCGCCCCAACCGCCAGCGCCTTGATAGACGACACGTCGTAGGAGCCAAGCGTTTCGGGAGGGAGGGCCGCGATGCGCTTGTACATTGTTGGCACGCCAGTCCAGTTGGTGATCTTGTGACGCTGGATAAGTTTGAGCACTTCTTCGGGATCGAAACGGCGCATCAGGACGACCGGATTGCCAGCCTGCACCGCACCCCACACATGCGACGGTCCGGCGCCATGGTGCATAGGCAATGTGAGCAGAACGACGCTTCCGGGTACGCTTCGTCGCGTGGATCCGACGTCGCCGAGGTACTCAGCGGTCCTGGCATCCATCTGCGAGCTGGCCTGCAGAACCGATGCCACGCCCTTGGGAAGGCCGGTCGTACCCGAGGTATAGAGAATGAGCGAGGGATTGGCTTTGGCGAAAAGTGGATCGCTGGCACCTTGCAGCAACTCGGAGTAGGCCACGAAATCCGGGATGACCGCATCAATCGAAACCGCCAGCTTGATCGGGAGGCCTTGAAATGCGGATAAAAGGGGCGATGGATCCGGATCGTCGCAAATGATCGCCTGCGCGCCGCTGTTCGACAGGACGTATTTCGTTTCGGTAGGCGTCAGCCGCCAGTTGAGACCGAGCAGCGAACATCCGAGCTTGCCAAGGGCCGCGCTGATGACAGGCCATTCCAGCCTGATTTGCGTGCGCACGACAACAATGTCGCCGGCCTTGATGCCTTTGGCAGCCAGTCCGTGAGCCAGGCGATTTGCCTGCTCGTTCAGTGAACTCCACGTCTGGTAGCGGTCACCTTCGATGACGGCGATCCCGCTGGGCTTATCGGCAGCCCAAAATTCAATGCTGCCCGGCGCGGGTACGCTCATTTTGCCAATCTCACCGTCAGCGATGCTACGAATTCGTCACTTACGCTTGGGAGGTTGATGCGCTTCATGTCGACGACCCATTGCGCAAGGACGCCTCGCAGAGCCGCCAGAATGAGAATGCTCTGCGGCCGCGGGTCCACATCCGCACGGATCTCCCCATTTGCGATTCCCGCCCGGATGTCTGCTTCAAGCGCTGTCGCCGATTCCTTGTTGAGCTTGGCAACGACCGGTGCGAGAGCAGGTTTTGTAAGAGCCCCCACGAGGACCATGTTGAAGGCCCGCATGGTGACAGGGTTTGCCTTCGCAGCTTCGAAGTACAATCGAACGGCACGAACAAGGTGAGGTAATCCCGGCCGTTGAGCATCCTGGGTTCTCAACTGCGCCAGATACAACTCAACGATATGAACCGCGAGCGCCGCGAGAAGATCGTCCTTCGATCCAAAATAATGCGCTGGAAGACCCCGGCTGTACCCCGCCGCCACACCCGCATCGGCGAGCGTGATGTCGTCCAGACCCTTTTCGGCAACTATGCGGGCGGCGGCTTCGAGAATTCGCCTGGGCGCCTCCTCCCGCCGTTCAGCGTGCGTCCGGCGCCTCTGAGGTTCGCCCTTGTCCGAAACACCGCGTTGATCTGAGGGCGCTGCGTTCACTGCATCTTCTCCCTAGCGTTCCGTCCCAATAATTTTTGCTTGTTGTCCAACAAATAATATGTTTGCTTGCTTGTCAACAAAAAATATCCAGGGAGTCATGCATGCCCTCCGAACTGCTTAAGCCCGAGCTTTACTCGACGACCGGCACGCAAGCCCTGCCGGGCCGCCCCGCCCTGCTCGGAGGCAAGTGCGTGTGCGGTTACGTATTCTTCCCAATGCAAACTTACGGCTGCGAGCAATGCGGCCGAGATGGCGACGCCTTGAAAAAGCAACCTCTGTCGGGCCAAGGCACGCTGCTTGCGACCGCGGTCGTCCATATTCACGGCGACAAGGAGCGCCCCGCCCCATTCATCATCGGGAAGATCGCTCTAGACGACGGGCCGGTCGTGCGAACGCTGGTCACCGACAGCCCTTCCGATATCTCGCCGGGTCAGCAAATGGTTACGGTTATGGTGCCCGTCGGAACAACCGAAGGCGGCCAACAGCTCGTGGATCTCAGATTCACACTAACAGCAACACCAAAAGGTTGAGGCCATGCCGAAGGCACTTCGAGAATTGCGTCCGGTCTATGTCGTCGGTGCCGGCTGGCATCGTTATCAGAATCCTTCCGAAACTCCCTACGTCACGCTTGGCTTGACCGCGATCCGAGAGGCCCTTGCGGATGCAAACATTGCGTGGCCGACCGTCGAATCGGCTTACGTCGCAACCGCTCTCCTAGGCATGGCATCGGGGCGGCCGATGCTTCGGCATCTAGGCGCTACCGGAATTCCATTGGCTCACATTGAAAATGCATCGGCATCCGGGTCCACGGCATTCCGTCACGCTTGCATCGAGGTCGCCAGTGGCATCAGTGATGTCGCTGTCGCGATCGGGGTCGATAAGCGCAATCCTGTTCGACGCGACAATACAGGAATCGGTGACCTGGCAGACGATGCTATCGCACCCTTCACCCATTTCGCGCTGCTTACCAACGAGTACGCGCATCGTCACAACGTCAACCTGGACGACATCGCCCGCGTGGCCGTCAAAAACCACAGCAATGGCGCGAAGAACAAGAATGCACAGCGGCAGCAGGAGCGGTCGCTTGAGGAGGTGCTCTCAGGACGAAAAGTCTCTGGCTCCCTCACGGTCTTACAGTGCACGCCGATAGGCGAAGGCGGGGCAGCGGTGATCGTAGCGTCCGAAGAAGGCATTCGACGGCACGGGATCGATATGGCACGCGCAATTCGAGTCACGGCTTCCGTGGGTCGCAGCGAGGGCGTTTACCCCGCGGGTGCCGGCTTCGATGCGGCCCTCACCACGGAAACCGTCGGGATGGCGTTGGCGGAAGCTCAGATAACACCAAAGGATATCGATGTTATAGAACTGCACGATGCCTTTACCATCGAGGAGCTGCAGTATTTGGAGAGCATCGGAGTATGCCCGGAGGGCCAGGCGGTCCAACTGCTCAAGGAAGGTGCGTGGGACATCGGTGGCCGCTGCGCGGTGAACCCGTCCGGAGGCCTGATCGCCATGGGACATCCCATCGGACCGACCGGCATTGGCCAAATCGGTGAGCTTGCGCTGCAGCTACGTGGCGAAGCGGGAGCACGCCAGCAGCCGAATGCGCGCGCCGGCCTGGCGCACATGGTTGGTGTGGGCGCCGTCTGTTATGCTCACGTGCTGCAGCGCCCCTAGCGCCGAGAGCGAGATCCTTTCAACGCAATATCATCCGGTCTACTGAAACAATGAGACGACGCCCTGAACGGCTTAGCCGACCGCCTGGACTTACGAATTGCGTCGAGGACAGGCGCGACGTGATTGAGGTTGTGGTGCGTGCGTTTAGTGTTCTGCGCTGCTTCGAGGACCAAGAAGTGTGTCTAGGCAACGCGGAAATCTCGAGGCGCTGCGCCCTGCCCCCATCAACGGTTTCGCGCCTGACCTACACGCTGACTCGAATGGGCCAGCTAACTTACCTGCCACAAGACCAGAAGTACCGCATCGGCCCAGGCGCGGTTGCTATGAGCGCATCGATGATGTGCGGCAATCCGGCCGGCGCGCAGATCAGATCGCATCTGCGCCAGGTCGCTGAGGGAATCCCAGGCTTCATCGGCCTTGTACTTCCGGATCGCTTTCACCTCGTGTGCCTCGAGTTGGCGAGGGCTACCAATGTGCTCGGCTCCGGTTCGGGTAAGGGCAGCCGGCTGGCCATGGCCAGCACCGCGGCGGGACATGCCTACACGGCCGCCATCGATACGGACGCATGTGATGCTCTTTTGGTCGAAATGGAACGAGAGATTCCGGAGAAGGCAAAACTTCTGCGCTCAAGCATTGACAGAAACCGCCATCTGCTTCGGAAGCAAGGCTACATCGTAGCCTGCGGGCTGTGGAGCCCCAACATCAACGGCATTGCCGCGCCGGTGTGGTCACCCCGATACCAAACATTTGTCGTTACGACGATTGGCCTTTCATCGGCTGCGTACGATGAAGGACGCCTGCACGAAGAGGTCGCTCCCCGACTGTTGAAGCTGAGCGGGTCCATCCGCGGCATCCTGGAAGCTTCCTAAGGCGATCCGGCAGGGGTGCTCGGGACAAGTCTTCGCCGACACAATACCCACGACACCTACTAAAGCCTTAAAGGAGACCTTAGCAGCCGATCAGCGTAGTTAGCGGAAACACGAGCCGAAGGAGCCTCCAGCGAATCCGTCAAACATAAACGCTGGATTACCTTTTAAGCGGGAGGAACAGGAACTGATAATCCCGATCCTTCTATCATCAACCTAGTGTTGTGACTCTAACGCTTGTTTCGCCCGTGCGACCTTTTCGAGGATTTGGCCGGCCGACTTGGTCCACATGAATGGCTTGGGGTCTGCATTGTGGTTTTCCAGGTATTCCATGATGGCGCTTTTGAGCTCCGCGACACTCTTGAAGGCGCCGCGGCGGATACGTTTTCGGGTGATGTCGGCGAAGAAGCGCTCGACCATGTTGAGCCAGGAAGCCGAAGTCGGCGTAAAGTGCAAATGGAAGCGGGGATGGGCTTTGAGCCAGCGCTTTACGGCCGGCGTCTTATGCGTGGCATAATTGTCAACGATGAGATGGAGATCGAGACCAGCGGGGGTCTGCTGGTCGATCAATCTGAGAAAGCGCAGGAACTCGCGATGTCGATGGCGCGGCATGCAAGTCCCGATAACCTTGCCATCCAGCATGTTCAGCGCTGCGAACAGGGTGGTGGTGCCGTTGCGCTTGTAATCGTGGGTCATGGTACCGGCCCGCCCCTTCTTCATGGGCAATCCCGGTTGAGTACGGTCGAGGGCTTGGATTTGGCTCTTTTCGTCGACGCAGAAGACCAACGCCCTGTCGGGTGGATCGAGATAGAGCCCAACCACGTCCTCCACCTTGGCCGCGAAGTTCTTGTCGCGCGAGACTTTGAACGTTTCGACCAGATGCGGCTTGAGCCCGTGCGCACGCCATATCCGCTGGACACTGCTGTAGGAGAGCTCTGCCGCCGCAGCCATGCTGCGCAGGCTCCAGTGGGTCGCATTCGGCGGCTTCGCATGCAGCGTCATGTGGACCACCTGCTTGATCTTCTCGGGCGCCAACGGCTTAACACGCGATGGGCGGGTCGCATCCTTCAACAGCCCGTCCATTCCCTTTGCCACGAAGCGGCGGCGCCAGCGACGGACCGTCAGCAGGCTCTTGTCCACAGCCGCCGCAATCCCCTCCGCTGTCAGGCCATCGCTCGCCAGCAACACGATCCGCGCCCTCCAAACCACCTTCTGCGGCGTGTTTCGGTCCCGAACAAACCGCTCCAATCGTTCGCGATCAGCCGCGTTGATCCCAATCTGCTCGATTTTCCTCATCGGCGCAGACTTGCAGGTTCGCGCCGATTTGTGAATCGTCTGTCAGCAACGGAACACTAGCAAGATCCTGACACGATTCCCGGAACAGCCCATCCGCAGCCAATTCGTGATTCATTAAATTAATTAGCGAGATTTTCAGGGTCTTTCGATTTTGGACTTTTGCAACACTATCCACCGGACAACGGACATCCATCCAACCGACCCGACTGGTCCAGCGGCCGCTTAATTGTCATCCCGTTCGTCTGTGTCTACCGAACACCTTACAGCCGTCCGACGACATCAAGGAGGCGGTCGCGGACGCATCCAGTGCTGCTGCAAAAAGTCTACGAAGGCGCGCACCTTCGGCAGAAGCAGGCGGTTGCGCAGGGTTAGGATGCTCAATGGCGTGGGGGGCCGCTGATAGGCCTCGAGCACAATCCTAAGCCGTCCGTCAGCGAGACAATGTGCAACCTGCCAGGATGGCACCCGGACGAGCCCGGCCCCTGCCAAAGCCGCGCTGACCAACGTCTCGAAGTCATTGGCACAAAGCCGGGTTGGAATGCGCAGAGATCTTCGCACTGCGCCATCTTGGAAGCTCCACTCTGCCACGCCTGGTACATCGCCGAAGGCCAGGCAGTCCTGCTCGACCAGGTCGTCCGGCGTCGCCGGCTCGCCACGCCGGCGCAGATAATCCGGCGCGGCACAGACAACAAGCTGGATGTCGTCGAGCTTGCGGACAATGAGGCCTGAGTCTTCCAGCGGTCCAACGCGAACGGCAACATCGATACCTTCCTCGGCAAGACGTACCGGCCGATCCACCAGCATCAGATCGACCGAGACCCGAGGCTGCTCCGCCAGGAAGCCGGGCAGCATTGCCGCCAACCGCAACCGGCCAAGCAGCGATGGAGCGCTCACCTGCAACCGGCCGGACGCGACCCCCGTCTGCATCGTCAGGCCGCGCTCCATCTCGGCGACCTCCTCCAAAATCTGCTTCGCCCGTTCGTAGTAGAGCCGGCCGGACTCGGTCAGCGAGAGATGGCGCGTCGTCCTCTCGACAAGCGTGGCGCCGACGACCTCTTCGAGTGCCATGAGCTGCCGGCTGACGGAGGTCAGGGAAAGACCCAACTGACGGCCCGCGGCCGACAGGTTCCCAGCATCCGCAATCTTAACGAACACTCGCATCGCCGCGAACTTGTCCATGGGCGCATTATCGCGAAAAACGGGAAGATGTCTCTCGAAATCTCCGGATACTCGCCAAAACCGGGAGACTCTATGTGTCTGTCCTTGGTGACAGAACATAGGATCGAGCCATGAAGATCTGCGTATTCGGCGCCGGGGCGATCGGCGGTTACATGGCGGGGGAACTCGCATTAGCTGGCCACGAAGTGTGTGTCATTGCCCGCGGTGCGCATCTGGCGGCCATTCGAAGGCACGGGCTCAAGCTAATCGTGGAAGGGCAGACGCGCACGGCAGACTTGCCGGCGAGCGACGACCCCGCGGCGTTTGGTCCGCAGGACGTCGTGATCTGCGCGCTGAAGGCACAGCAGTCCCACGCCAGCGCGGGCGCGTTCGCTCCGCTGCTCGGTCCACACACCGCCGTTCTCACAGCGATGAACGGAATTCCCTGGTGGTATTTCTACAGGGAGCGCGGCCCGCTGGACGGCCATCATTTGGAAAGCGTCGATCCCGGCGCCGCGCAATGGAACGTGATTGGACCGGAGCGCGCCATCGGCTGCGTGGTCGATCCCGCCTGCGAGGTCGTGGCGCCCGGGGTGATCGAACATCGTCTGTTCAAGCGCTTCATCATCGGCGAACCCGACGGCTCCACCTCGGACCGCATCGTGGCCCTGCGCGATGCCCTGGTTTCGGCCGGATTCGATGCGCCGATCCGCGATACGATCCGCTGGAACATCTGGCTCAAGCTCTGGGGCAACGTCTGCTTCAATCCGATCAGCGCCCTTACCCTCGCGACCCTCGATCGCGTCACCTCCGAGCCCGGCCTCCGCGCCCTATGCAAGTCCATGATGGCCGAAGCCCAGGCGATAACAGCATCGCTCGGTCTCACCATTCCGGAGCAAATGATGGAGAGGCGGCTGAACGCAGCCGGTTCCGTCGTCGGTCACAAAATTTCGATGCTGCAAGATCTCGAACGAGGCCGATCACTAGAGATCGATGCACTCGTTACCGCCGTCCAGGAAATGGGCCGCCTCGTCAAGATCGCAACACCGACGATCGACGCGGTGCTTGCGTTGGTACAGGAACGTGGCCGGCAGGCTGGACTCTACGGCAATGATGCCCAGCGCTAAGCCCGGGCGTTCCTCCGCCAAATCTGACATAGCTGCTGGCGGCGCTCGGCTCACCGCGTGTATGGGAGGACAACAGTTATGGGTTCTTAACTAAATTCCGTGGCCTGGCGAACGGCCGCTTTGCGCCATAACCGGTCGTTCGCTTAATTCGCCACCGCGGCGTCTGTTCGGCATGCTACGGCACCGCGTCAACGCTTCAAACGCGGTCAGGCTCCGGGCGGGCGGCAGCACGCGTCATGGTCGACATCCCCGCGAAGAGGAACGGAAAGTTCCTGAGCCGTATGTGATTGCTGCGCTTGCGGAGCGATGGTCGGGACTGTTTTCTTATTCAGCCGCCAACGCGGTCGCCCAGCTGAAATCATAATGCGCGCTCAATGCTTTCATCGCGACGTTATGCGTGGCTCGCCGTCAATTGCGCCCCATGGGCCTGAGCAGATACATACATTTTACTGGACGATTTTGGCTCTCTCGGTAGGGCATGGCGTGAGACCGACGAAGCGGGAGCTAATCACGCGGCGCTGGTCCGAAACCTGCTCGACGGGCAATATGAGAATCCAGTCCGCATCGTCGCCTTCAATGCCACCGAAGGCTGGTCGCGTGACGTAACGGTCGATATCGCCGACGAGCTACGACGACGCTATGCCGAATACGACGAGGTGCCCCGGACGGTTCTCGCGTTCATGGAAGCGGCGACCAACCGGCACTGAGGCCAGCTCGCAAAACTGCTGCTGGCTGCCGACGCATCAAACAAAAAGGTAATATTGCTTTGCAAGGGCTGCGCGACCCGAGGCTGACTCCCCAATCATGAAATGCTCACTCTGCGAGGATTGCGGCTGGCTGTGTGAAGGCCACCCGGATCGACCATGGGAAGGCGAGCACGCCTGCACCTGCGGTGGCGCTGGCGCGCCCTGTCCCGAGTGCAACAGGGGCAACGACGAAGACGCGCCGCGAATGCCGAGCGGCTTTCGCACCATTGTTGACCTGAAGGGCTGGCGACATTAGCAACCGTGGCTGGTCTCGCGATTTCGACAATCCGATACCGGTGCCGCGCGGTCGCCAGCTCATGACCCTCCGGGACGCCGCCCTCTACATCACCAAGCTTCCGAAAGCCCAGCACGACGCCCCAGAATGGCAGGCCGCGATGGAAGCCCTGCTTCTCGTTGCCGAGCTTGGCGGCCCGACAATGTTCGCCCGGATCGGCGTCATGCGGGCGTTGAACCGGCATGTTGAGCGGGTATTCAACCCCGACCGCAAGGAGACGCATTGGGGGAAGCGGAAGCTGGCGCGAGATCGGTAATCGGGCTGGCCGTCATCCCGGTTGCCCTGACGAATTGGACGATGGTGCGCTTTGGGGTCAATGCGTCAGCCTGCGCAGGATCGCCTTGATCGCCTCCCTGAACTCTCGCAAGGGGCGGGCATATTCTTCGATGATCCTCCTGCGCTCATCCCCGTTCGGCGGCGTGCTCGCGGCGGTCGGCTTGACCGGAGGATATTTGCTATTGTCGGGGGTATCGGACTTCCCCATGGCGGCGCGCCTCTCACCCCGGAACGCAGAACAGCCGGGAGGCCGCACGCTTGATCTATCTCAAGGGCAACGAAACCAGAGTTCGAGTGGCAGGAGCGTCCGTGTCAGGCATCTGTGCCCATCTTAACGGAAGAAAACTTGCCCCGGACATCCGCCCCGCGCTTGCCGCAGGCCGTGCAGACGAAGCGGTGCGCGATGTCGGACAGCCGGACGTGATCGGGCCATTGGTCTGCGGTCATCGAGATCGAATGGCTGCACCGGTAATCGGCGCAATAGATCAGCACGTCGCGGCGGATGCCCATCTCGCGCATTTCGCCGAAGGTGACGTTTGGGGGGCCATGCCGCTATTGAAGCGCAGGCCGGGATGGGAGGCAAATGAGCAAGAAACGTTCTACAAAACGTTCTACATGCCCCAATCCAAAGAACTTTTATTACTGATATCATTCGTAAATTAGATACCAAAAAACTGGTTTGGCCCCGCTAGGGAGCGCCAGTAATATCAATTGCTTAGCTCCCACCGGGCTGCAACTGTCCAATAAACGGGTGTGGACAGACTTAGACACGATGACAGCGTAGTATTAGTGGCCGCACTGACGGGTTGATGTGCCAAAACCTTTCTCGTGAAGGGTGGCAGTTATCGACGAGAGTCCTTTGATGACTGACGAGCCGCTTTCTCTTCAGGGCCGGCAGCAAACCGCGCAGGCTATGCGCCGGCGCATGGTGATCACTTTGGTTGCCGCAGTAGTGCTCATTGGCGGTGGCTGGATAACCCTGTGGGCCGCAGGCGGTAATTCCTCGGTCGCAACGGCGCCGCACGCTCCCACTGCTTCAGCGGGTAGCCGGCGGCCTTCGGACGAGCTTCTGGAGACCACCAAGGGTCTCCAGGTCACCCAGCAGCAGGCTGTCGACCAACTGCAAGTCGTTCAAGATCAGCTTGTCGCTCAGCAGGCGGAAATGAAAAAGCTCGCCGAGCAGATCACCGCCCTAACCGAGAAACTCGACGCCCTGCAGCAATCGACCCACGCAGCCGGGCCGACACCCAAATCACACTAGGCCCTCTCAGTTGAGATGCCTCTCCATGACGCCGTTCTGTTTCTCACCGTATCCATCATATGAGCCGCGTTGAGGGTCTGCAGGCTCGATCATGATGCGTCATTCCGCGATGCGCTCCTGCGTCACGGTCTGTTCGGAAACCGGCTTACCGAAAGCAACGCGGCTTCCGGTTCGAACGCACATTTTCTCGAGCGTCCGCTCGGCAAGTCCGATCAGCCACATGCAGATAGACATGGCGGTCCATAAACGACTGGAGGCGTTTCGGCTCGATGACTTTGTTGGACTCGGAATAGACCATGAAGATTTCTAAATCTGGGCCGGCGATCGCGGGTTTCTGATCTGCACCGTAGGCGGGCCAGCGTTATAACCTCAAGGAAGCATTGGCAGCAGAACGACTCTGCCGCCAATACCGACCGAGGCCGAGGCCGCGCGCCAGGCGAGCGTTATTTCCGGGGCGGAGCGATATCCACTCCGAGAAACTCGAACGGGGCGGCACTGGCATTTTTCCAGTTGTGAAGCGTGTTGGGCTGGAAGACGATTACATCGTCGGGCTTGTACTTGATCTCGCTGATTGTCGCGCCAGTCTGGTCAACAAGACCAAGCGTTCCCGTACCGCCTATGACATAGAGAATGTATTGCTGACGACCGTCGTGGGTTGCCACGGCCCCACCCGGTTCGACGCGGCCCCTTGCGATCTGAACGCCGGTTCCGGCGAGCTCGAGGGCCGTCGCGTAGGCGAAGCCCTCATTCGGCTTGCCCTCCCCCATGGCCGGCACTGCGGTCAGCACGAAGGCGTCCTTTTTGATGGCCACCGGGGTCTTTCCCGCCGCATTGTCGATGACGTAAACATCGCCCGCCCGGGCCGAAACGGTGCCCAAGGCCAACAAGAACAAGGCAAGCATCAACGGTCCACGCATTCTTGTCCTCCCATTGTATGACATTATCGTAGGGCAACATGATAGCACATCGGCATTCCGGCGCCACCGCTTGCTGCACTCGGGCTGCCTCGAGCTGAAAATTCCCCTCGATCGGGAAGGGTTTCCTCGCTTTTTTGCGGCCGTCGCTCGAGACGAACGAGGGTCTCCGGTTTTCTCCAATTACTGTTCAGAGCAGGATTGCAAGGCTATTTCTCACATTGCTGACCGACAATTTTGTACGACAATAATGCATATATTGCGTTTGCCACAGAATCATTTCCCCCCTATAGGGTGAGCATGTACGTGGGAAGAGCGCGAAAGTATTAGCAGGATGGCAGAAAGTCTTGGACTGATCGTCCCCACTCGCGGCGTGACCGATGCTGTCGATACGCGATCGGAAGGCGAAGGCGCGAGTTTTCCTGACATCGTCGTCAACGCCATTATCCGCGGCGTCCACGCCGGCCGCCTGGTCCCCGGCCAGCGTCTCGTCGAGGCGGATCTGACGCGCAATCTTGGCGTGAGCCGCGGGCCGGTCCGCGAGGCACTGAAACGGCTTGCCGCGGAAGGCATCGTGACGCTGAACCGCCATCGCGGAGCCTTCGTCCGCGCCATGACGCGCGACGAGGTGCGCGATACGCTGATGATCCTGGAAGTTCTCACCGGCTTGGTCGCACGGCTTGCAGCGCAGCATATCGACATGAAAGGGAACCGCGAGGCCTTCACCGCCGAACACGAGAAGCTCATGACGTTCCGGGATCAGGGTGACAGCATTGCATTCCTTGACCAGCGCCGCTCCTACTATGACGCACTCCTTCGCATCGGCGGCAATGGTGAACTGAAACGTTTGATGCCCCTGATGCAGATTCACCTGCTGCGCTTGCAGTTCCAGCCTTATGTGACGGCGCGTCAGCACGAAAAGCAGTTCCAGGACTATGAGGCGATTTCGCGCGCCGTTCTGAGCGGCAATCCTCGCCTGTCGGAACGGGTGATGCATCTTCACATCAGACGCACCCGTCTGGCGCTTGACCGCCTTTCGCAAGAAGCGTTTGCACCGGTCCAGTCCTAGGCCGCTGTGCCCGCTGCTTTTCGAACCGGAATCTTGTTGCGCCCTCCCCAGCAACGAACTCGACCAGTCTCGCGAAAATACGCTGCACTCGATTCACGAAGCGGCAATAGATCCGATCAGACGCCGGGCCGGATCAGAACCTTGATCTGGCCTTTCGGCCTGCGCAAGGCCTCGAACGCGGCCGGCAGTTCATCGAAACCGACGATGTCGGACACCAGCGGCATGGCGTTGATGGCCTTCTTGGCGATCGCATCGAGCACGATATCGAAATCCTCACTGAGATAGCCGAGCACAAACTGGATATCCAGTTCCTTGAGGATCGCCGAGATCGGCACGACCGTGTCCTCCATCATGCAGACGCCGACAACCACGATCTGGCCGCGCGGACGCGACAGGTCGATGCATTGCTGGATGAGGCCGCGCACGCCGACACATTCAAAGATCGCGTCGGGCGGACAGCCCGCGATCCTGACGAAGGCTTCGGCGGTGTCCGCCGATGCCGGATCGATAACCGCGGTCGCGCCCATTGCCATCGACTTCTCGCGCCTTGTCGCGTTCATCTCGCTCACCACGACCTCGCGCGCGCCGGCGAGTCTGGCGAACGCAGCCACCGACAGGCCGATCGGCCCGGCGCCGATGATCAGGACGCGCGCGCCCACGCCGAGCTTGGCCTTGCGCACGGCATGGAGGCCGACGGCGAGCGGTTCGACCAACGCACCCTCTTCATAGGACACCCCGTCTGGCAGCCGGAGCGCCTGCCGCGCGCCGACCTTGACATATTCGGCATAGGCTCCCGGCACATCGACTGCGAGACCGGTAATGCGATTGTTGGGACAGAGAATGCCGAGGTCGTTCTTGCAGGCACCTAGTCGCTGGCAAATCTCGTCGGCACAGGCATTGACAGGAACAGACGTCAGCCGGTCGCCCTTCTTCCAGGCAGCGTCGGCGCTTTTTACAACCTCGCCCGAGAATTCATGACCGAGCACCGTGCCATCCGGAACGACGAACACGCCTTCTGCGGTCGCATGCAGATCTGACCCGCAGATGCCGCAATAAGCGACCTTCAGCAAAACTTCGCCATCCCGGATCTCCGGATCG
This sequence comes from Bradyrhizobium erythrophlei, assembly GCF_900129505.1. Taxonomy (NCBI): domain Bacteria; kingdom Pseudomonadati; phylum Pseudomonadota; class Alphaproteobacteria; order Hyphomicrobiales; family Nitrobacteraceae; genus Bradyrhizobium; species Bradyrhizobium erythrophlei. Next base: position 7,347,761 of record NZ_LT670818.1, read on the forward strand.
ACGACCGTTTCAATGGCGAGCGGATTTCCGAGCCCGCGAAACACGGCGGCTTTCATGACTTTTCCCTCCCAGGATGACAAAAATTGTTGTGCAATATTGTCATACGATCTAGCCTGATATCAACCACAAAAGCTCGAACTATCGAGCATTTTCACGTCCGCAAACCGGGAGGGACCTATGGCACGGCTGGAAGGAAAGATCGCACTGATAACAGGCGCAGGTTCTGGCGTCGGCCGCGCAGCGATGCAGGTATTCTCGAAGGAAGGTGCGAAGGTCGTCGGGGTCTCGCGCACCCAGAGCGCACTCGACGAAACGTTGAAGCTGGTCGAGGCAGCCGGCGGCAAGGGCGCGGTTGTATCGGCCGACTTGGCTACCGAAGCCGGCGCGGCCAAGGCGATGAAAGCCACCCTCGATGCCTTCGGACGCATCGACATTCTCGTGAACTCCGCCGGCGTCGGCTACAGCTGGATGGAAAAGAGCGAAGGCTCGATGAACGACATTGCAACGACCTCGCTCGACAAGTGGAACGAAGTCATCGGCATTAACCTGACCAGCTGCTTCCTGATGTCGAAACTCGCCGTGCTGGAAATGAAGAAGCAGGGCGGCGGCGCGATCGTCAACGTCACCAGCATTTCGGGCTTTCAGGGCCTTGGCGCGGCACACACCTACTGCGCGGCCAAGGGCGGCTCGATCAATCTGACCCGCGCCATGTGTGTCGCCTACGCCATGGACAATATCCGCACCAACTGCATCGCGCCCGGCTTCATCGACACGCCGATGGTCGCCTCGGTGCTGAACCTGTTTGATGATCCCAATATGGCGGACCGCCTGACGCCGATGCGGCGTCCGGGGACACCGGAAGAAATGGCCTATGGCTGCCTCTATCTCGCGTCCGACGAGGCGAGCTATTGCAATGGAACCGTGCTGGTCATCGACGGTGGTACGACGGCGAGGCAGTAGGTGGAACAGATCAACGCGGGTCGGAGCGATCCGGCCTGCGTTCATCCGGCGATTTCCTCACCGATCAGGATGATCGGCTTGACGTCGGTGAAATTCGGAATGTCGGCCTGGGTGCGCGGACCGTGGGCCGCGAGCGCAGCGTTCGTCGTCTTCAAATCCGAGAAACGCAATTCGGCGACAAGCTGGAAGACCGCGCCGGGGTCGGTGACGATCGGCCGGTAGAAGGTCAGCGATTGCATGCCCATCGGCGCCAGCAGATCCCGGCACAGCGGCAGATGGCTGTTCTGGTAGTAGGCGAGGTCGAATTTCGATTCCGGATCACTGGGATAAAGCACGCTGACGACGATCATGGTCGTGTCCCCCGTTCAATCGTTGCTATGCCAGACGCTCGACCAGTGTGGCGTTGGCCATGCCGCCGGACTCGCACATCGTCTGCAACCCGTATCGTCCACCCGTCTTTTCCAGAGCACGCAGCAGGTTGCCGGTCAGCCGGACGCCGGACGCACCTACGGGATGTCCGAGCGCGATGGCGCCGCCGAACATGTTCACCCGTTCGGGATCTGGCTTCAACTCCTTCTGCCAAGCCAGCACCACAGACGCGAACGCCTCGTTGACCTCGAAGGCGTCGATGTCGCCAATGTCGATGCCGGCTCTGCCCAGCAGCTTCCTGGTTGCCGGAACGACACCCGTCAGCATCAAGATGGGATCGTCTCCCGATACGGCGAAATGCGTGAGTGCGGCGCGCGGCGTCAGGCCGAGACTGCGGGCCGTCCTTTCCTCGGCGATCAGCGCGGCGCCCGCGCCGTCGCTGACCTGGCTCGAATTTCCCGCCGTCACGCTCCAGCGAAGCTGGGGATAGCGCGTCGCCATCTCGGGGTCGTGGAACGACGCCTTCAACTCCGCGAGCTTGGCCACGTTGGTGTCGCGGCGCAGACCCTCGTCGCGAGACACCAGCCCGGCCGGCGTTTCGACCGGCGCGATATCGTGCGCCGTCAAGCCCGCATCCTCGGCCTGTGCTGCAAGCCGGTGCGAGCGTTCGGCAAACAGGTCCTGTGATTTTCGGGAGATATTCCACCGGGCCGCGATCAGCTCGGCCGAGATGCCCTGATGGACAAAACCGTCCGGATAGCGCTGCCTGAGCAATGGCCCAAGATTGTCCTTGCCGAGGCGGTTGGCGCGCATCGGTACGAGACCCATCATCTCGACACCACCGGCGATCACCAGATCATAGGCGCCGGCTATCACGCCCTGCGCGGCAAAATCCATCGCCTGCTGGGCCGAGCCACATTTGCGGTCAAGCGTCACGGCGGGAACGGATTCCGGAAAGCCAGCCGCGAGAACCGCCTGCCTTCCAATATTGGCAGCCTGCTCGCCGACCTGGATCACGCAGCCCGTGATCACGTCTTCGACCAGGGCCGGATCGATTCCCGTCCGCCTAACCAACGCCTTCAGCATATGCGCATAGAGATCGACCGGGTGGCAGGTGGCAAGCACGCCGTTCTCGCGCGCGCGTCCAAACGGCGTACGAACGAGATCGATGATAACAGCGCGGCGCATGGCTCAGACCCGATTTCGCCGGAGGGACAAATTCATCGCCGATGACTTGATCTGGACGACCGGCGCGCGCGCGGTCTGCATCAGCCGCCGCACCTGATCGAGTTCGCTGGACGACAGCAACGGATAGGTCGTGTTGACCGGACCCGCCGCCCACATGCGATCGAGATCGGCTTCAGGCACCAGCGCGCGGAGGATCAGCTCGTCGTCGTTGGTCGTACAGTAGCGCTTGCGCAATTCCTCGATGGTTGGTTGCTCCGGCGGATTGGCCAAGACCTCCTTGGCGCGCGGCGCAGACATAATCTTATCGAGCACGTTCGGATCGATCGGGGCCACCGTTTGGCCGTAAAAGCCCGCAGCATACTGGATCACTTCGTCTGGCACGATCGCATAGCGCTTGCCGGAAACGATATTGAGCACGGCCAGTGTCCCGACCAGCTGGCTGAACGGCGTTGCCATGCCGGGATAGCCGAGCTCGCGCCGGACGCGGGCAGTTTCGGTCAGGACCTCGTCGAGCTTGTCGCTCATGTTGTGCTGGGCGAGTTGCGCCTTCAGCGTGCCGGTCATCCCGCCCGGAATCTGATGCTCGATGGAGAGGATGTCGTACTCGCTATACTGGTTGACGAGGTAGCCCGCCGCCTTCCCGACCGCCTCGAAATGATCGGCAACTGGCTTCAACAAACTGATGTCGAGGTCGTGGGTATGGCCCTTCAGCTCGATGTTCTTCACCATGATCTCGGTGGAGGGAACCGAAGGACCATTGGCCATCGGGCGGCTCGCCGTATGCAAAATCGAAACGCCAAGCTCGATGGAATCAAGATAGGCCTTCGCCGACATGCCGAGGATGTTGTTGGAGTGGAACTCAATCTTCTTGCCGCGCGCATTGGCTACGATGGCCGGAACGAGCGTCGTCAGCCGCTCCTTGTCCAGCGTGCCCGCCGTATCGTAGAGTAGCAATGTATCGATGTCAGGCGAGGCCGACAGCTTGCCGGCCTTGTCGGCGTAATATTCGTCGGTGTGAACGGGCGATAGCGTGTACATGATCGCGCCAGCGACTTCCGACCCGAACTCCTTGGCGACCTTCGCAAGGCGAAGCGTCTTGTCGATGTTGAACAACACGTCATAGATCCAGAACGAACGAACGCCATGACGATTGAGTTGCCTCATCCAGACATCCATTAGCGAATCCGGGGTCACGCCGAACGTCACCGAGGCGTTGGATCGCATGCCACCGCGGATCGGCGTGCGGGGCATCGACTGCACCAGAAGATCCAGCCCTTCCCACGGGTTCTCGCGGCAATGCCGGATCAGCACTTCCATCATCGAGGAACCGGCCAGGTCGATGACACGGAAGCCGGTGCGGTCGATGATCGGAGACACCGGAAGTGCCATGCCTGCGCGCATCCGCATGCCCCACAGGCTTTGCTGGCCGTCGCGCATCGTTTCGTCGAGAAATTCAACATGGGCCATGATGGAACTCCTAAGCTTTAGCAAAGTCCGAAAGACCCTTGTCCTCGAGCCAGCGGGTGGTGATCCGGTTTTCGCGGAAATCGGTATGCGCCGCTACGAAGGAAAGCAGCGGCAGGGTTGTGTTCGGGCCTTCCAGGCGGAAATCGCGGATAGCCTTCAAAATGCGCTCGATAGCCTCGCTGCGGTCCCGACCTTTGGAGATCAGCTTGCCGATCATGGAATCGTAGAATGGGGGCACCAGATAGCCCATGCGGGCGTGGGTATCGAGCCGGATGCCCTCTCCGGAGGGCGGTTTCCAGGCTGTTATCCGGCCGGGAGCGGGCGCGAAGTTGTTGAACGGATCTTCGGCGTTGATCCGACATTCGATGGCATGGCCACGGATATGGACGTCGGCTTGCGAAAGCCCGATCCCGCGGCCCGCCGCGACGTGCAACTGCCGCGCGATCAGATCTTCCCCGGTCACTTCCTCGCTGACGGGATGCTCGACCTGGATGCGCGAATTCACTTCCATGAAATAGAAATCCTCGCGGTCGACGTCATAGAGGAACTCGACCGTTCCTGCGTTCCTATACTTTGCGAAGGACGTGATCCTGATGGCCGCCTCATGCAGTTTTGTGCGCAGACGGACGGGTATCGCCGTCGACGTCGCTTCCTCGATCAGTTTCTGATAGCGCCGTTGCACGGTGCAGTCGCGCTCGCCGAAATGAACGACCTTTCCCTCGCCGTCCCCCACGATCTGAACCTCGACATGGCGCGCACGCTCGACAAAACGCTCCATGTATAGCCGGCTGTCGCCGAACGCGCTTTCCGCCTCGCGCGATGCGCGCTCGAAGAAGCTATCGAGCTCTTCAGCCGAACGCGCCATGAACATGCCACGTCCGCCACCGCCGGCCGAAGCCTTCATGACGACGGGATAGCCGAGCTGTTCGGCTGCGTGCCTGGCGTCGCCGATTGTCGCGATATGGTCCGTACCCGGAACCGTCTGCACGCCCGCTTGCAGCGCCACGGTGCGTGCCGACAGCTTGTCGCCCAGCATATCGATGGTTTCGGGCCTTGGCCCGACGAAAACGATGCCCTCCTCCTCGCAGAGCGTAGCAAGTTTCGCCTTCTCGGAAAGAAATCCATAGCCGGGATGAAGCGCATCGCAGCCGGTCATCCTCGCGGCGTGAACGATCAGGCGTTCATCAAGATAGCTCTTGGCCGAGGGTGCCGGCCCGAGCACTACGGCGCGGTCCGCCATCTCTGCACCCATGCTGTCGCGATCGGCTTCGGATACTCCGATGACGGTCTCAAGACCAAGACGTTTGGCGGTGCGCAGGATGCGCACGGCGATCTCGCCCCTGTTCGCGATAAAGAGCCGGTTCAATGCCATGGTCAGGCCGGTTCGATATAGAACAGCGTCTGGCCGTACTCGACCATTTCGGCATCATCGACGCAGATCTCGCGAATGACGCCGGCTGTTCCCGCACGTACGGATGTGAACAGCTTCATCACCTCGATCAGGCAGATTTCCGTATCGGCCGTTACGCTCTGGCCGAGTTCGACATAGGACGCCGCGCCCGGCTTCGGCGCGCGGTAGAACGTACCGAGATTGGGCGCGTTCACCGCGACGCATCCCTCCGGTGCGCTTGACACTTCCTTGGCCGGAGCTGGTGGAGGTGCGAGATGGCCCATGCCCTGCGGGGTCGTCGCATGCGCGTGAGCAGAAGCCGCAGTATGCGCCACGGTCGGATGCTGCGGCTCCGCCTGGAGCCGGGCCTGTGGATCGGAGGACAGGAAGAGTTCGAGCCCATCGATCTCGAGATGCATCTCGTCCCAATCGGACGCTTCGAACAGCTCGATCAGTGCTTCGATATCTTCAGATTTCACGACCGCTGTCATTTTCTTCTCGTTTTCCGTCATGAATTAGCGGTCTCCGCGGCCAGCATTTCTCCGGTTGCGTTTTCGGTCTGCAAACGGATAGCGGCGATGAGGAGGGGCAGAACCGGTTCGCCAACAACGAATTCCAGTTTTTCCTGCAGCGCCGCCCGGATTCCTTCGCCACTGGCGATGGCCCCGCCCCTCGCCCCGCGATACCCGCGGATGAGACCGCACAGTCGTTTCGGATCCTCGCCGCCTTCGACTGTGTTGAGGTCGATCAAGTTTTCCGATGGCGCTTCCGATGGCCGGTGAATAACGAGCCGGCTTCTGGCTTTCGCCCATCGGGTCAGCACCGTGAGCTGTTCGTCCGACGTCTCGTCCGGAATAACCAGATCAAGCGCGCCTTCGAAGACCCGGCCGAGCGCGCCATCGACGGTAACGATCCGGCCCGAAACCAATTCAAGACTGCCCAAGCCGCAGCCGACCACGCAGGGTAGACCGAGCGCGCGACTGACGACCGCGGCGTGCGACGTCGAGCCGCCCGTCTCGGTAATGATCGCCAGGGCGGCGAGCATGCCGTGCACGTCTTCGGGACTGGTCGTCGGCCGAGCCAGAATGACGGCTTCACCGGCCTTCGCTCGCGCCTCGGCTTCGTCGGAACTGGTCACCACAATGCCGCGTCCGACGCCCGGGCACGCGCCTTCGCCACACGCGATCACCTTGGCTTTGTCCGACTGTCCGCTGGCCAGACGCGGCGCCAGAATCAGCCGTACCTGTTCGGGCGTGATGCGGTCGAGCGCGGTTTCCTCGCTGATCGCACCTTCGCGCGCCATGTCGACGGCGATGCGGACCGCAGCGGCAGGCGCCCGCTTGGCAGAACGGCTCTGCAGCAGGAAAAGCTCGCCCTTCTGCACTGTGAACTCGATATCCTGGACATCACCGTTCTCGCGTTCAAGCGTCGCTGAAGACGCCATTAGGGCTTCATAAGCCGCGGGGACACTGGCCTTCATCGTGTCCAGCGTATCGGGCGTAAACTTGCCCGAGACGATATCTTCGCCTTGCGCGCGGGCCAGATACTCGCCAAACGGTTTGCGATCGCCCGTCGACGGGTTGCGGCTGAACAGCACCCCCGTGCCGCTGCGGTCATCCAGATTGCCGAATACCATGGCCTGCACAGTCACGGCGGTTCCCAGATCGTGCGGAATGTCGTGATGCTCGCGGTACCGCCTGGCGCGGCGCGAATTCCAGGAATCGAATACGGCGCGCACTGCGGCCAGAAGACGCTCGGGAGCCGCGACAGGCAGCGGCGCGCCGGCCGCTGCGGCGACCTGCCCATTCCAGCTTTCGGCGTTGCCGTCCCTCGGGAAATCCTCGACGCCGGTCTTGAGCACGATATGCGCATAGAGATCGAAGAAGCGGCGATGGACATCGCGGGCGAAAGCGGGGTCACCGCATTCGACGGCGAGCGCCTTTTCGGTATCCGGCGTGATGCCGAGATTGAGGATCGTATCCATCATGCCGGGCATCGAGACCGGTGCACCGGAGCGCACGGAAACCAGCAAGGGCCTATCGCCCTTGCCAAAGCTCCGTTCGGTGCGCATTTCCAGATCGGCCATGCCGTCGAATATCTGGGCTTCCAACTCGGAGGAAAACGAGCCGTCGGCGAGGAACGCTTTGCAGGCTTCCGTGGTGACGACGAAAGCAGGCGGCACCGGCAGGCCAAGCGACATCATGCGTGCGACCGACCAGGCCTTGCCGCCGATCAGCGACCGGTCCGGCAACACGCTGCCGTCCAGACTGACCACCCATTGACGTCTGTTGGATCCCATGCACCGAATCCTATTCGACACGTTCGCGGCCGAGCGCACGAAGAAGGTCTTCGTGCAGCTCGAACCACACGGTGTGATAGCTGGCGATGCGGGCGTCGCTCACCCATTCGATCGCACCGTCCTCGGCCTTCTCCAGCGCCGCTGTCAGCATCTCCAAATAGATGCCAAGGCGTGGCAGGCCCGACGCCATCCGCTTCAGGATCGGTTCGGAGCGCTCATGCAGATCGCCGAGCCGGTCGATGATCTTCCCGTCAAGATCCTGGTTCGAATGGTCGTTGGGCAGCTTCTCGCCACCGACATCCATCGTCTGCCAGTCGGTGATGAGCTGCTTCAACAAGATATTGGCCTTCTCGAAATCGTCATAGGCCGCGTTCATCGCGGCGCTGGAGCGCTGCTCGGCATAGACGCGAGAATATTCCGATCGAAGCGCCACCTGCGCCGGCGCCGTCAGCATGAATTTGCCGCCGGCCCGCGCCACGCGCCCCCGACTTTCCGCCTCGGCCAGCAGCGACGCTACCCGCTCGGCATCCATGCCGACGATCTCGGCAATGTCCTTCGGCATCGCGTGCTTCTTTATGGCCAGCCCATGCAAGGCAAGATGCATATCGCTCATTTCAGGAAAATCACCTCTTCACATGTTTCTGCGCCGGTCTTCCCAGCCGAGATGACCCTGTCGCGGATGGTTCGCCGGAGAATCTTGTTGGCTGAACTCTTCGGCAGCTCGGGCCATATCTCAATGCCCTTCGGGCATTTGTAGTTGGCGAGGCTCGCCCGCGAGTGATCGAGCAGGGCGGCGGCGTCGAGGCCCGGCCGGCCTGAGACGACGGCATGGACCCGGTCGCCCCAGCGCTCGTCGGGAAGGCCGATCACCGCCGCCTCGACGACACCCGGAAAAGCCAGAAGCACATCCTCCACTTCGCCCGGATAGACATTGTAGCCACCCGAGATCAGCATGTCGTTCTTGCGATCGAGGATGTAGAAAAAGCCGTCACGGTCCATCCAGCCGATGTCGCCGGTATGCAGCCAGCCGTTGCGAAAGACCTCCGCGGTCTGCTCCGGGCGGTTCCAGTAACAGGCCATGGTCTGCGGGCCGATGCAGACAATCTCGCCCTTCTCGCCGGGCTGCAGGGGCTTGTCGTCGTCGTCGAATATCGCAACATCGACCATCGTGAAGGGCCGCCCGCATGAGCCGACGCGATCGTGATCCTCAGGCTTGAGACAGGTGATGACCATCGGGCTTTCGGCCTGACCGTAGCTCTGGGCAAAGACGCGGCCGAAGCGCCTTTCCGCGCGCTGAAGAAGACTGGGCGAAATAGGAGACGCGCCATAGGCGATGCGCCGAAAATTGAGTTTTGACTTCTCCAATTCCGGTTCTTCCATGATCATCGCGAGCATGGTCGGCACCAGGAAGGTCAGGCTCGCCTTTTCGCTCTCGGCAAGCGTAAGGAATTCGGCCGGGTTGAATTTGCCCATGATCAACGAGCGCGCGCCACGTGCGAGCGCGGGCAAAAAGAAGGCGCCGGAGGCGTGCGCGACCGGCGCGGCATGAAGGAACGTGTCGCCCTGCCCTATGTCGGGTACGAGGTCGGTGAGAAACGCCGTCAGTTCCGCCAGCTCGCCGCGCGTCGTCAGCGTCACCGCCTTCGACTTGCCGGTCGTGCCGCCGGTGTATCCGAGGCGGAGCGGCGCATCGAGCGCACGGTTGATCGCGCAGGCCTCGGTACGACCGTCGCGGATCATCGCGATGAGCGCGTCGGGGCCGATCTCGATCTCAACGCCGAGATCGGAAACGCCGCTGTGGATGACTCCGCGCGATCCACTGTCCTCGATTTTGTAGCGGTGGTTCTCGATCGTCTCGCGGGTGTTCATGGAGACGCGCACAAGGCCGGACTTGGCCAGCGCATAATAGGCCACCAGACATTCAATCGAGTTGGGCAGCAGCACACCAACACGGTCGCCGGGCACCAAACCGGCGTCGAGCAGCGCATTGCCGAGCCGGTCAGTCTCAGCGTCGAATTCGCGGAAGCTGATCGACCTTCTGCCTTCGCTCAAGCATGGCGCATCGCCGAAATGCAAGGCTGCGCGCCTGATGAGTGATCCGATTTGCATAGACTTCAATCCGTATGTCAGTGGCGCGGTCGGCGACCTGGCGGGAGCCAACCTGCCCCCCGCGCGGCAGAATCAACCGCGCAGTTTTTCGATGTCGGCCCGCTTCAGCATCGAGCCCTTACCCTTCAGCCTACGGGAATGCGTCTGGTCGACCTTGTACAGGTCGTCGGCCAACGGGGTCCCGGCGTGGTATTTGATCCAAATGTCACAGAGATAACGGTACTTCTCGGCCAGCAAAGGCGGCACAATTTCCTGGCTGAGCTTGTTATATTCGGCGAGCGTAATCGTGCCGCGCGTGGTGTTGTAGGCGTCCTTCTTTTCGGGAAGGAATGTGACGCCGGGATAGACGGGTCCGCTGGTCACCGTATAGGGCTCTCCCTTAAGTATCGAATACGGAATGCTGGTGTACATCCTGTTCGGTTTGTTCGAGTGCTGCGCCATGGTGTATTCCATGACCTGCTGGCTCGGATGCGACACGAGGCCAACCAGTTCGCCAAGCGCGTCGCGGCTGAATTCGTCGTTGAGCAGCGGACGAAAGCGTTCGGCGCGCTCGTCGATCTTCATCCAGTCATCGACATCATAGACGCCGGCGACGTGGGCCAGATCCTTGATAATGGCGAAGTAGGTGATCGCGCCGGCATCGATCATCTGATCGCGCTTCCATCCGGCGATGCGCTTCCAGAGCTGCGTCGTCGCGTCCTTGATCTTGTCGTTGAGCGATTTGAAGGTCTTGATCAGCTCTTCGCGCGAGTCCATGCCAAGCGGCATGTAGCCATCCGACAGGTTATCGGACGTATAGAGCCCGACGCCAACCAATTGCTCGGCCTTGAAACCCGGCTCCGATTCGAACGAGCCCCAGTCGTCGACCAGATAGAAATGACAATCCTTCACCGCCATTGTCACGGTGATGTTGTTGTGCGGGACACCCTTGGCTACGTCGTCGAGCCAAGGGAAATCGCTCTCGGAAAGATCCATGAAGTCGCGAATGAGCAGCTCGCGGTCGTCGGCAAGCTTGTACGGGCCTGAATTGTGCAGCGAGATCCGGCTTTCGCACGAGATCAGAAAGCCATACTGGGAAGCCGAGGCCATGAAGGCCTGGGCGGCTTGATGCAGTTCGTCGCCATACTTGCAGTCGTAGATGTCGGCATGGAAGACCTGCAGGCGGCTCTCGGGAAGGATCTGAGCACGATGGCCGAATTCCTTGTTGGTGATGTGGCCATCGTTGCGGTGCCAGGACAGCTGGAACCGCTTCCAGAAGTCCATCACATAGATGACGTCCTCGATCGCGTCCGTTGGCTTGAGTAATCCCATATTGATCAGCCATTCGCGGCCGAGCAGGTAGAAGCCAGGCAACGCCCATCCCGTCGATGGGTTCTGGATTTTCATGCCCATGTTACGAGCGCGGTCGCCGATCTCCTCGGCCAGCATGCGGCTCTCGATCTTCCGCAGCAGTGACGGATAGCGGTAGAAGGCCATCAGGTAGCTGAGCATCATGTAAGCGGGAACCGGAAATAGCTTTGATTCCTGAACAGTCCGCGTGACGCAGAGCCAATAGGTTTCGTCCGAACAGGTCTGTATCAGATTGTTGGTTTCCAGAAGCTGCGCATAACTTATGCGGTTCGGCGGCATGGTTGTTCCTCCCGAAGAAACAGAGCTTGTCGTTGGCATTGCTTCTTAGTCAGGCGCTCTCCAGGCGCCAGATGTTCGCGGTCATTTCGACGCCCTTCTGATAGGCTTCGGCGGTTTTGGCCGCGGCCGTGACCTCAATCTCCACGGTATCGCCATTGCGAATGCCGCTAATCTTGGCGTTCATCAGGCACGGCACGCCGTATTCGCGGGTTAAAATGCCCAGATGCGAGCGGGTCGAACCGCCGGCGCAGATGACGCCCTTGAAATGCTCGAGAATCGGTGCTGTCAGCGTGCCGCCGGAATCATCGATCACGGCAATGGCGTCCACCGGGACGCCTTCGGTCAGGTACTTCAGGACCTGGTCGGGTGAACGGATGTAATGTGCGATCCCGACCGCGTTCTTCGGGAATTTCGCGACGTTGTCGCCGATGCCGCGCAATTCACGTCCGTTTTTGTCGGCAGGCGCGGTCTTGGCGTCGGCATGCTCGAACGAGAACGTCTTCAGGTCGGCGTCCGAGGTGCCGGCTGCCGGCTTGTAGATATCCGGCCGTTCGAGCGGCGAAATTGCCGCCGACCAATCGAACTTGTGACCTGCAACGAGCAGCAACTTCTCGACGCTTCGCATGTCATCGGCAGTGATCAGGTCGTAGGATTTGTCGAAAACGAAGGAATCCCAATTGCCGCCGGATTTGGCAAGTTTCGAGCGGACGATGTCCTTGATCGCGCTGTGGAATGCTTCGACGGTCGGCGACGCCGCCTGATAGCCGAATTTATCGGAATCGACGTAAAGCCTTGCCACGGCCTCCTCCCTGGTTTTGCTCTTCTTCCCCGGCCGATCTTTGCAGCGGCCTTGCCATCAGACTGCAAGGGGACGCAGCCGCTGTCAACCTATGTTCATACAAAATTGTCAAACAATCCTACTTTCCTGTATCGTGCCGGGAAAAGGGGAGGAGCAGCCTCGACATGGTTCAGCTTTCAAAACACCGCGTCCTCATTATCAACGATGACGGCATCCACGCGACGGGCATCCTGTTGCTGGAAAAGATCGTCCGCCAGTTCACCGAGGATGTCTGGGTCGTTGCCCCCGACGAGGAGAAATCCGGTGCCTCGCATTCGATTTCCATGAACGTCCCGGTTCGCGTGCGCGAAATCGACAACCGGCATTTCGCGATCAAGGGCACGCCGACCGACTGCGCGCTTCTCGCAATCTACGAAATCATGAACATGCGTCCGACCATTCTTTTGTCCGGCATCAATCGCGGCGCCAATCTCGGCGAGGACATCACCTATTCGGGTACGGCCGCTGCTGCGATGGAAGGAGCTCTGCTGGGGGTACCGTCGGTCGCACTGAGCCAGGTCTTCACGCCGCTCGGCCAGGTACCTTGGGAAACAGCGGAGAAATATACACCGCTCATTCTGGAGCGCCTTCTTGCTGCGGAATGGCAGCCCAACACCTTCGTCAACGTCAATTTTCCCAACACCGCGCCCGACGCCGTTAGCGGCATTAGGGTCGTGTCGCAAGGACAGCGTCCGCCGGGCTCGTTCATTCCCGAAGGGAGAATCGACGGCCGCGGCGTGCCCTACTACTGGATCAAGCTCGCCTACAAGGATGGCGGCTTCGAGCCGGGCTCCGGTCTGGAAGCGATCCGGGACAATGCAGTTTCGGTTAGCCCAATCCAGCTCGATATGACGGCGAACGCTTTCCGCGAGCGACTCGCACGGAGTTTCACTTGACCGGTGATGAGTTTATTCGGTCAGGAGGTCGCGCAAACGAGCACGCCGGGAAGGGCTCACGCCGAGGCTTTGCAACCAGGCTTCCGTGGTACCGAACCGGGCGTCGATCTCGTCGAGCGCGGCTTCGATATATCGCGGATTGGCTGAGGTCAGCGCGTCGATAGTTGGTTTCGAGACAGCGTTCGAGAAGAGATGCCGGATGTCCCGCCGAAAATCGTTAGTCATCGCGTAGTCCTCGACAATGATTTCGCGGGGAACGCCGACAGCCAGTAGCACGGCAGCGGCCGCGAAGCCGGTGCGGTCCTTACCGCTGGTGCAATGCATGAGGAGTGGCAGGCTGTCCTTGGAGAGGATGACCTCGAAAACGCGGCGATATTCAGACGCATGGTCGTTGACGAATTTCCTGTAATGGATGAGCACCTCGCGTTCGACGTCGGCCGGGCCATACTGACCGCGATCAATCGCCGACAACATGTCGAGCGTACCTTCCGGAACGAAGCGAAGCGGGACAACATTGATCCTGTGCCCGCTCGGAAGGCGGTTGGGCTTGCGCTCGCTCTCTTCGGATAGGCGGAAGTCGCAGAGCGTGTTGATGCCAAGTTCCCGGAAACCGCAGACGTCGCTGTCAGTCAGGTCGGAGAGCGAGTCGGACCGGTAGATGGTCCGCCAGCGCATGGTGCGTCCCCCTTCTGCCGGATAGCCCCCCAGATCACGAAAATTGACAGCCCCTTCGAGTTCGATGCGGCGTCGGTTCATTTGGCTCGCCTCCTATCCGTCCTTGCCATGCAGAGATTACGCCAACCTCTGACGAGGATTGTTTTACAATTTTGTTAGGCAAGAATGTTGACGCTTCTGTTAAAACGGGATTACCTGTCGGTAAAGGACGGAGGTCGGCAGCGCCGACCCACTGCCTGAAGGAATTGCGTCGCGCAACCAAAAGGGGGTCTTCACTTGGCGCGGCACGCGTGGGCCTGGAGTGACGCAGACGGCCAGAGGCTGCACGTTGCGTGTGAAAATTAAAAAGAATTGACCAATCAAATCCAGGGAGGAAAAACATGGCTGCCAAGAAGCCTATCTTTATCGTTAGCGCGGCAGCGCTTGCGCTGTCGGCCGCCGCGAGCTTCGCGGCGGACAAACCCAAAGTCGGCATTGTCGCCGTCAATCAGAATTCGCCGACAATCAATCGTATGGTGGTGACCGCGACCGAGGCCGCCAAGGCTAAGGGCTGGACCGTTGAAGGCTTTGACGGACAGGGTGATCAGGTCGCCACTAACAACGCGGCTATGGCCTTCATTGACCGCGGCTTTAACGCCATCATCAATATTGCTTCGCCGAACCCGCAGATGACGGCTGTCATCAATCGTGCTAAGGAAAAGAATATCCCGTTCGTATCGACATTCTCCGGACTCGCGCCGAACATCACGGCCGATATCGGCTCGAACAACACGGCCGACGGCGTGATTTCCGCAACCGAGCTCGTTGGCCGCCTGGGTGGAAAGGGTCACATCGTCAAGCTTAACTGGAACGTGCTTCCGGCCCTGCGAGAACGCGACCATGGCTTCAAGGCTGTCGTCGCGGACTATCCAGAGATCAAGGTCACCGACATCGAGGTCAAGGTTCCCGGCCAGGTCGACGATGCCTATAACCGCGTCACCAATCTTCTTCTGTCCGATCCGGATATCAACGCGATCTGGACAGGCTGGGACGAACTGGTAGCGCCGTCCGTTCGCGCCATCGAACAGGCCGGCAAGCAGAACAGCATCATCGTGGTCAGTCAGGACGGCATCCCGGAAGTGTTCGACCTGATCGCCAGCGGCAGCCCGGCCAAGCTGACCGTTGCCTATGACGTGGATCGCATGGGCACCACGGCCGTCGACGTGACGGCCGCGGCTCTCGATGGCAAAATGCCTGCATCCAAACTCGTCACGCTGGCCCCGTGTCTCGTCACCAAGGACACCGCACCGGCCAAGGGCGGCAAGCCGAAATTCGGCTCTTGCGTCCTCTTCTCTGGCGAAGCTCTCGCCGCGAAGAAGTAGTGTCCTGCTGAAGATATCCCTCGGGTTCCGGGCCTACCCCGGAACCCTTTCGGGCATCTAATGAAACGATCGTAACGGCATGGCCCTCAGCGAAACCCTTACTTCCAGCCCGGGACCGGCTTACGATTTGGCCGTGCCGGTGCTCGAAGTGCGCGGTCTGACCAAGGAGTTTCCCGGGACGCGCGCGCTCGATGGCGTCAGTCTCGACGTCAGGCATGGCGAGATCCATGCCCTCCTGGGCGAAAACGGCGCCGGCAAATCAACACTGATCAAATGCGTCGTTGGCGCGCAACGTCCGACCGCCGGCGACATCCTCGTCGATGGCAAAGCCGTGGAATTTTCGGGCCCGCATGAAGCAGTCGCGGCCGGGATCGCGGTCGTCCACCAGCATTCCAACCTTATTGCCAGCCTAACGATAGAGGAAAACATCTGGCTTGGCGAACCCCTGCCCCGCATCGCCGGCATACTGGTCGACTGGCGCGCGGTCCGGACACGGGCGGTTGAGGTCATGAAATATGTCGGTCTCGACATTCCGCCTGACGCGTCAGTGGGTGAACTGCGCCCCGATCAGCGCGCGATGATCTCGATCGCCAAGGCTATTGCGAGCAAGGCAAGGCTTATCATCCTCGACGAGCCAACGACGGCGCTACTGCCCCACGAAGTGGACATGCTTTTCGGCCAGATGCGCCGGCTGTCGCGCGAAGGCCACGCCTTTCTTTACGTCAGTCACCGGCTAACCGAAGTCTTCGATATTGCCGATCGCGCCACCGTGCTGCGTGACGGGCGCAACGCCGGCACCTTCGAGCGCGCCACGATGGATCGTCACGCCGTGATCTCCGCGATCGTTGGTTCGCAAAAATCGCTGCGCAAGGGCCGCCCGGCCGCAGTGACTACGGAACGTGTCGTCGTGACCGTCGATGGCCTTAGCGGCTCACGAGTTGACAAGGTCGGGTTCGACTTGCGGCAGGGAGAAATTCTCGGCATTGCCGGCCTTCCGGGAAGCGGGGCGGACGAAACCATCGATCTTCTGTTCGGACGCACCCATCGCAGTGGCGGCACAATCAGCGTCGACGGCCAGCCGATTCGTCTGCGCCACCCCAAGGATGCAATCGCGGCCGGCATTGTGCTTGTGCCCAAGGACCGGCTCGCCGAGGCGATCATTCACGGCTACTCGGTGCGCGAGAATATTTCACTTCCTTCGCTCGCTAATTATATCCGGGACCCGATCCTGCGCTTCATCAATCGCGGCGCCGAGGATCGTGCCGCCATGGATGTCGTCGAGCGTATGCGCGTGCGCGCACGCTCTATCGAAACACCTATTGAATCGCTCTCAGGCGGCAACCAGCAAAAGGCGGTCCTCGGCCGCTGGTTGACCACCGGCGCCAGGATCTTCCTGCTGAATTCGCCGACCGCGGCGGTGGATGTTGGCGCGAAGGCCGAAATCTACGAACTAATCCGCACGCTCGCGTCAGAAGGAGCCGCCATCATCTTCACTTCGGCCGAGGTCGAGGAATTCCCGGCGCTGTGCGAGCGCGTTCTAATCTTTTCGGGCGGCATGATAGCTGGTGAGTTGACCGGAGACAGCGTCACGGAAGCCAACATCATGACAATTGCGGTAGGAGGGACCATTGGTGGCCACCGGGATTGACGTCAGGGGAGGAGTTCGAACCGCCCGCTTCGACATAATCGCATTCCTTGCGCGCTACGGGACGATACTTTCCCTGGTCCTGCTTCTGGCGATCTTCAGCTTCGCCCGTCCGGACGTGTTTCCGAGTGTGCGCAATTTGCTCAATATCCTCAACCAAGTCTCTATCCTTGGCATCATTGCGATCGGTTTGACCGTTTGCCTCGTCATTGGCCAGTTCGATCTATCCATCGGCGCGCTGGCCACCTTCGGCGGCTATTTCGCTACCCGCATGCTGATGGAAACCGGGATCGATACTGGGTACGCCGTCTCTCTCGTCTGCTGCCTTGTGCTGATCCTAGCGATGCTGATCGGCGTCCTGAACGGCGCGCTGGTGTCCTATCTCGGCATATCGGCGATCGTCGAGACGCTGGCGATGGGCTTCATTGTTAACGGCGTTATTCTCGGCATCTCCGGCTCACGCACCATCTCGCCCTCTGAAATCCCCGCTGCCTTCAAGGTCATCGGCCAAGGCACGATTTTCGGGGTTCCCAATCCTGTGCTCGTCATGATCGCAACCGGGGTCATCCTCTGGCTGTTCCTCGAACATACCCAACCCGGCCGGAACATGTATGCGATCGGCGGCAACAAGGAGGCAGCGAGGCTCTCAGGCATCCCGGTCAAGCGCTATGCACTAGTCGCGATGGGCATCTGCGCGGCCTGTGCTGCGCTGGGCGGTATGGTCGCGGCCGCAAATCTTGGCGCCGGCCGGCCGCAAGGTGTCGGTGAAACCTATTTGCTCAACGCCTTCGTTGCGGTCTTCATCGGCGCATCGACGCTTCGGCCAGGCAGATTCCATGTTATCGGCACCGCGATCGGCGTTCTCCTGATTGGCGTCATCAACAACGGCCTGTCGACACTGGGCGTCCAGACCTATTGGCAATATATCGTTCAGGGCGTGCTGCTCATCCTCGCACTGATCAGCGCCAGCATGGTGACGCTGCAGCGGCGCTGAGGAGACGCGCACCCCGGCCAGACGGCAAGCCTGTAGCGAGACCGATAGCCACAGCAGGAAACGGTTAGAGAAGGACCATGACCAGCAAGCGCGTCCGCGTGCTCTTGTTGCGCCAGCCGTGCGAAACGTCGGGGGCGAAGGTTATCGTATCGCCGCTGGCATAGGTTATGTCCGGCTGGCCTTCGACCAGTATCGCGCCCTCGCCTTCCACTATGTAGCAGACGGAACGCTCGGGCTGCGAATGCATCGCGATGAAGCCATTCGCTTCGATATCGACGAAGAGGACCTGCGCTTTTTCGTCTGTGATGTCGGCCGCCAGCCGCACGCCCTTGTTGGCAGCACCGTTGATTTCATCGAGGTCCTGCCAGGCAGGATCGGTGCGCGACAGGCCTTGATTGGTGACGAAGACAGCCATGGCGGCACCAACTCTCAGTACTGGTGGAGAATACGGAACGTTTCCGGGTAGAGATCATCCATGGTCCCGTGCATCACTTGCGACACGCTGAGAGGCGCCAACCGCGTGACCGGATCGTCAGACTTGTCGTCGAAAACGAACGTGCCAGGACCGGCCTGGAAATCGAGATTCTCGAACAGGGACGTCGTGGTGATGAGGCGGCCGACATCGCGGCTGCCACCGTCCAGGCTGGGGATCTCCTTGTAGAGGATGATAGGAAGGAAATCCATTTGCTTAATCTTGTCGCCGGCGACGGTTGCGGTCACCTTGATAAGGTGGCGTCCGTTGCGAAACAGGCTGGCCCGTACCCGGCCTTGCACTTCGTCGATGGTGACGTGCCCGAACCGGGCCGGCCAACCCTGTACTTCGCGATAGCAGGTCAGACTCTCTTCCGTGCTGGTGTAGAGATAGGGGACATACTGCCCCACGAAATCACCGTATTTCACCGGAATGCACGGCATCGCGAAACTGTGCGCTCCGATATTGGGGACATCGGGACAGATAAAGAGGCACCAGACGACGAGATTGCCGTCCAGCGGCTCTAACTCGCGCGGCAAGACCTCGCGAATGGCGTCGGCTGCAGCGTCCGCCACCACGATCACGCAGCGGTTGTCGCGATATTGGTACGGGCCGGGGTGATAGAGCGGCGCGAAGGCCGGAACGCCAGCCGGCGGCTTCTTCGAAAGGTCGAGCTTACCAGCGCGCTCGCTGATCGGATGCGTCATGGTCCCCTCCACTATACAATTTTGTCTTATTGTATTGTCCTACAAATTATACTTACAGTCCCTTGTCAAGCTCGTTTGGCACGCTGAGGTCGCGCACCTTGCCGAAATACATCAGTTCCCAGATGGCAAAATCGTCGAAACGCTCCGCTTCCGCGCGGACCGCGAGCCGAACAAGCAGCTTGCGTTCGGCTATGGCGCGGATCTTTGCCTGGGCCAGCACCTCGCCAAGATGGAGATGCGCATCCTGTACGAGGAACTCCTCCGCGGCTGAAATCGGTCGAACTCGCCGGCAAGCCGACGATGTCGGAGGCCCTGTTCGCCAACGGGCCGAAGAGCTTGCCGATCCGGTTCGAATTCTCCTAGGCTCGGCACGCGTTTCGAACCCAAGCCGAAGGTGCTTCGGCCGGCCTTTCACGACAGCGCATCCACGCCTGGGTCGAGACCCAGCGCTGGTCGCCGGAACTTCAACCGGCCAATGAAGAAGGCCGCCAAAAGGGGCGGGAGGAAATGCGGCGATGAATTTTCTGGCCCCGGATCCGCTCCAGATCGACCCGGAGTGGATGACGTGTGCGCTGCGCGGAGCTGGCGCCATACGCGGGACCAAGGTTGTGGACATGACCTGCAAGCCGGTAGGCAACGGACTTGTTGGGGACAGCTATCGTTTCGGCCTCGCCTATGAAGAGGTCGAGCCCGACGCGCCGGCCAGCGTAATCGGTAAGTTTCCGGCGGCCGATCCAGACAGCCGCCGTTCGGGTTCTGCACACCTGCTCTATCTGCGCGAGGTGTGTTTCTATCGCGAGCTTGCCCACACCCTCGCCATCCATACGCCCCGCCCCTTCGTCGCCGAGATCGATCCTGAAACCGACGACTTCGTCTTGATCCTGGAGGACCTGGCGCCGTTCCGGCAGGTGGATCAGCTCGCCGGCTGTTCCCTCGAAGACGCCAGGACCGTGCTGGCGGAGGCTGCGGCGTTGCACGCATCCCGCTGGGGCGACCCGGCGTTGCAATCCCTGGACTGGCTGGCGGTCCGCCCCGCTCGCGCCTCGGCCACGGTGAATGAGACGCTGCCTCCCATCATCCGTCTCTTCAAAGACCGCTACCGGGACGCGCTCGAACCGGAACTTCTTGCGCTCGTGGAAAAGCTTCCCGAAGTGCTGGCGCGCAGCCGAGAGGACCAATCGTCACCGCGCACGGTTCAGCATGCCGACTTCCGGCTCGACAATCTGCTCTTCGACGTCAAGGGCGGAGCGCGGCCGATGGCGACGCTCGATTGGCAGACCGTGAGAATCGGACCGGGTGCCACGGACGTGGCCTATTTTCTGTCCGCGGGCCTCGATCCGTCCGAGCGGCGTCAGCACGAAGCCGATCTGGTGCGTTTCTATCACGCCGAGCTGACCAGGCGCGGCGTGCGGAACTATGATTGGAACCATTGCTGGCATGACTATCGGCGTCAGACCTTTCACGGGATCCTGATGGGCGTGTTCTCCGCCCTCAGCGTCGCGCGTACCGAACGGGGCGATGCGCTGTTTCTGAAAATGACGCGAGGCGCCTGCGAACAGGCGCTCGACCACCGAAGCTTTGACCTCTGGCAGGTATGACCGGGAAACGCCCATGCAGAGACCGGCAGCCGTCGCGCGAATTTGGGCCTGCCCTTGGCTGCCCGGAACTACGCAACTTAACCACCGTCGCAGGAAGGCCCCATGCTCAACAAGCTAGACGACTTCCCCATCCACCAGACGCCGGAGCCGATTGCTGTTCCAGTGACCAGCGACCGCAATGTCTACGATCGGACATGGTTCAATGGCTACGCCAGCGACGGCTCCTATTATTTCGGCATCGGGATGGCAATCTATCCGCATCGCGGGATCCTGGACTGCGCCTTCAGCGTCGTGCAGCCGGGCGGGCGCCAGTATTGCTTCTACGGCTCGCGCCGTGCTCCGATAGAGCGCACGGACATGCAAGTCGGCCCCTTCCGCCTGCACGTGGTCGAGCCCATGCGCCGAGCCCGGGTAGTGCTGGTGGACAACGCCAGCGGCGTCTCCTGCGACCTGACCTTCTCGGCCCGCTCGGCGGCGATCCAGGAAGCCCGCCAGACCCTATGGTCGGGCGCGCGGCGCGTGATGGACGCCACCCGCTTCGACCAGTTCGGCCGCTGGAGCGGCGTGGTGCGCCATCCGGACGGGGAGATCCATGTCGACGAAGCTGTCTGCCACGGGACCAAGGACCGCTCCTGGGGCGTGCGCAACGTCGGCGAGCGCGAGGTCGCCGGCGCGCCGACTGCATCCCCGAGCGTATTCTTCCTCTGGGCGCCGCTGGTGTGGGACGACCACATTTCCCACGCCATCTTCTTCGACGGTCCGCGCGGTGAGGCCTTGATCAGGGAAGCCATTGTTGCACCGCTCTACCCGACGGAAGCCGCCGTGCCCGGCGTTGAAGACGGAAAGGACCAGCGCATGGCAACCGCACGTCATCGGGTGAAGTATGTTGCCAGCACGCGGCTGGCGCGGTCCGCCGAGATCGACCTGATTGATCACGACGGCAAGACGCGCACGATCGCCCTCGAACCAATCCTGAAATTCCAGATGAAGGGCCTCGGCTACGGCCATCCCCAATGGGGACAGGGCATGTGGAAGGGCGAGTTGGAAATCGGTGGGGAGTCATTCGATCCGCAACAGCTGGATCCCCTCGCGCGGGAGCATCTTCACGTCCAGCAGGTTGTCCGCGCCAGCGATGGAGAGCGCACCGGCGTCGGCGTGCTGGAGCAGATTTGTCTCGGTCCCTATGAACCATCCGGGTTCGTTGGCCTCTCCGACGGGGCAAAAGGTTAGCCGATTGGTCGCATCCACGCGGCTCCGGAGGGCTCTACCGAAGGTTGGGTTTGGGCCAGCAGCGACTGCGTCAATCCGACGACCAATCTCAGCAAACCATGCGAAACGTTACATCGAGCGAAAGCTCTTGTTCGTCTCAAGAATTTCCAGCGTCGATTTGCCCGCCTCTGCCTTTTAATTCGAGTACTTCCGCAGCTCCAGCCGGGCAATCTGGTTGCGATGAACTTCGTCCGGTCCATCGGCGAGGCGCAATAGGCGAGCGGTAGCGTAGGCCGCAGCCAATCCGAAGTCGTTACTGGTTCCCCCGCCGCCATGCGCCTGTATCGCCCAGTCGATGACCTGGCAGGCCATGTTGGGCACGGCTACCTTGATCATCGCAATCTCGGCCTTTGCCACCTTGTTTCCGACCGTGTCCATGGCATGGGCAGCATTGAGCGTCAGCAAGCGGGCCTGCTCGATCATGATCCGCGCTTCCGCGATCCGCTCCTGCGTTACCGTCTGTTCGGACACGCGCTTGCCGAAAGCGATGCGGCTCGATGCGCGACGGCACATCCTTTCCAGCGTACGCTCGGAAAGCCCGATCAGTCGCATGCAATGATGGATACGGCCCGGCCCAAGGCGACCCTGTGCGATCTCGAACCCACGCCCTTCCCCGAGCAGAATGTTGCTTACCGGCACGCGGACATTCTCGAACAGGACCTCTGAGGCGCGATCAGGCACGCCATAGAATCCGAAAACGGGAATCGGTCGCAGGACCTGAACGCCCGGCGTGTCCATCGGCACCAAAACCATCGATTGCTGGCGATGCCTGTCCGCGTTGTCAGGATCAGTCTTGCCCATGAAGACGCAAATCTTGCAGCGCGGATCGGTCGCGTTGGTCGTATACCATTTACGGCCATTGATAACGTAGTGATCGCGGTCGCGCACGATCGAGCTCTCGATGTTGGTGGCGTCGCTCGATGCTACCGCCGGCTCGGTCATTGCAAAACAGGAGCGGATTTCACCCGCCAGCAGCGGCTTCAGCCAACGATCCTGATGTTCCTTGGTACCGTAGCGCGCGAGCACTTCCATGTTGCCAGTGTCAGGCGCCGAGCAATTGAAGAGTTCGGGCGCGAGATGCGAGCGCCCCATGATTTCACAGAGCGGCGCATATTCGAAATTCGTCAGGCCGGCGCCGTGGTCGCTTTCCGGAAGGAACAGATTCCAAAGTCCCTCAGCCCTGGCCTTGGGCTTCAGTTCTTCGACAACCGGATAGACCTTCCAGGGGCCAAGTTCCTCGGCCTCCTTGTAAAAGCGCTCTTCATTCGGGTAGACGTGCCGGTCCATGAACGACACGACCCGCCGTTTGAGCGCGACGACTTTTTCTGACTCTGGATAAAGCATTTTTCTCCTTCCAAATCCGTAGACCGCGATCAGGTTCTTCGCCCTCAGTGAATCGCGGCATACATGATTTTCTCTTCCGTGGCCTGGGCAGCGGTCATTTCCTCGACGATCCGGCCGCCCCGCGCCACCAGGATGCGATCGGAGATCGCCATAACTTCCGGCAGGTACGACGATATCACGATAACGGCCTTGCCTTCGGCCGCCAGCGCGCGAATGGCGGCATGAATTTGCGGGATCGCGCCGACGTCGACGCCTCGCGTCGGCTCGTCGAAGATCACGACCGATGGTTCCTGCGCGAGTGATTTCGCCACGACGACCTTCTGCTGGTTGCCGCCGGAATACTCGACGATCCTCAGGCTGCGCTTGAGCGCGGAGATGGAGAGCGCCTTGACCCAGCGATCGGCGATCTTCTTCCTCTGCTTGAGCGAATAGAGCAGCCGTCGCCCGCCCTTCGGCGACGCCAGATAGCCGAGATAAACATTATCATCCGCGGTCATGGTCTCGAAGAAGCCGTCGAGTTTGCGGTCCTCGGTGATATATACAATGCCATCCCGCACCGCCTGCCGCGGTACCCGATAGCGAATCGGCCGGTCGTTGAGATAGATCAGCCCGCCGCGCAGGAAATTCCGCTTGCGCGCGCCGCAGATGACATGAGCGATCTCGGTGCGGCCTGAACCGACAAGCCCCGCCATGCCAACCACCTCACCTTCATAGACCGAAAACGACATATTCTTCACGACGCTGCCCATCGTGACGTTCTCGACCGACAACACCCGACGCCTATCCTTGTCCGTCCCCCCGCGTGGCTCGACAGCCGCCACACCTTCCGCTTCGACCGCCGCATAGTGCGTCGCGGCGATGTCGCGGCCAACCATCATTCGCACGATCGCCGGCCGGGCGAGCCCGGCCGCCGGACCGGTATGCACGAGCTTGCCGTCGCGTAGCACGGTGATGCGATCGGCGATCTTCAGCGCCTCTTCGAGCGCATGCGAAATGAAGATAATTCCAACACCCTGCGAGCGCAGGCTGTTCAAGAGATGAAACAGGTGCTGCATCTCTTCCGGCGTAAGACTCGCGGTTGGCTCGTCGAAAATAATTACCCGTGCATTGTGGCGTACCGCGCGCGCGATCTCGACCATTTGCCGCTTCGCGGTCCCGAGCGTTTCGACAAGTGCGAGCGGATCGACGTTGAAATTGAGCGCCTGCTGCGATTGCTGGGCAGCGATATTGATCTTGCGATAGACGGTGAAGAATTTCTCCATGCCGAGTTCGAGGTTCTGCGCAACGGTCATCGAGGGAACGAGACTGGTCTCCTGATAGACCATGGCCACGCCGTTTTTCAGCGCCTCACCGGGAGACGAAAACGAAACCTGCGTCCCGCCCAGAATGTAGGCGCCCGACGTCAGCTCGATGGCGCCGGAAATCGCCTTGCACAGGGTCGACTTGCCCGCGCCGTTTTCTCCGAGCACCGCATGGATTTCACCGGGTCGCAGGTCGAAATCGACGCTGTCGATGGCATGAATGCCGCCATAGACCTTGCTGCCGGCGACAATCCGCAGAACCGGCGCTACCTCGGCGCTATTACTCATCGTGTTCTCCCGCTGATCTCTCGTCACTGACGGGCAACTCGGCGATCTTGCCATGTCCCTTCGACACCACCAGGACACGGCCGCGGTCATCCGCGACGGCCGTAACGCCATGAAGCTGACCCGAGGCACGGCTATGAAAGCTTTCGACGGCATGCCCCCTGGCGTCGAGGCGCGTCACCAGACCGTAAGATCGCGGCGGTGCCCACGGCTTTTGAATGCCAAGTTTCTTGATCCGGCCGATCTGCGTCGGCTCCCGACAGTCGAACGCCCCTCCAAGGGTCGGCCCGACCCACAGATTCGGAGGAACGCTGGCCATCATCCTTGCACGAAATGCATGCTCGCGCAGGACGAATTCGGTGAGTTGCGTTCGCAGGGCAAAGAAGGCGAGCCAGTAGTGGCCGCCTGCGCCGCGCACTATGCGTGACGGATAACCGGCAAAATTTTTCACTAGCACCCGCGGCTCGCCGCCCGACCGCTCCAATTCGCGCAGGCGATGCGACCACGACTCCGTGACGAAGACACTCTCCTCGTCGTGAGTCACCGCGACGCCGCCCGGCCAATCAAGACCATCGGCGACAACGCGTGCATTCGTCAGCGCTGCGTCGCAGGTGATCAGGCGTCCGGAGGGCGAACGCTTTTGCATCAGATCCGGCAGCCATTGATCGGGCGTGTTGTGCCGGGACCCATCAGTTAGGAAGATCGTTCCATCGGAGGCAACGGCGACCGCCGTCGGACAGCCGATCGCCGCGCCGTCAACCTTCTCGAGCCATCCCCTTATTTTGCCGGCGCCATCGACAGTGCAAATCCCGCGTTCGGGAACGCAAACCACAAGGCCCGTCATCTCCGACCATGCCAGGCCGCCGGCCTTCCCTTCAATCCGGACAAATGGGCGGCGCGTTTCGAAATCCCGGCCTGTGCAGGCATAGATTGTCTGCCCGGCCGAAACGTACAATGTACCCTCACCGTCCAGCACCAGCGCATCGGGTGAATCGAAGATGTCTCCGAGCTGCCGCGCCCGATCGAGCCGTTCGTTCGGCGAGAAGCCGCCATCGAGAACCGGGATCGAGTGGACGTCCCGATTCGGAAAGAAGATGCGGTCGACGATATCACGCGCTAACGACACGGTCTGTCCTCGCAGGCATTGGTTGTTGCTTCGCGTCGTCCTGCTTGCCGCGCGCCCAGTAGGAGTTCCACCCGGTCCAGGTCGGATCGGCGTCGGGCAGCGGAAGCCGGCCGATGCGGTTGTTTTCGAGCCCGCCGATGTACAGGTAGCCCTTATGCTCGCGCATCGAGGTAATGGTCGGATGTGAGATACCGCCGGGGTCCCACAACGACTCGTGCACCTCGCCATTGTCGTCGAATTTGATCACGCAGCCGAAATTGATGCCAGGACACAGCCATTCATCGGGAGGTATCTGCTTCACCATCCGGGTGCGGAACGCTGGATCCGCCATCGCGAGGTCATAGACCGGCGACCGCAATCCGACCAAGGCAAGCCAATAAGTGCCGTCAGAGGCGCGGTTGATGTTGTCGGGATAGCCCGGCAGGTTGTCGACCAGCAATTCCAGCGTGCCCGCCTTCTCGCCCTCGATCCAATAGCGATAGATGCGGCACAGCCACGTGCTAACCCAAAGCACCGCGCGTCCGTCATGCGAGATGCATACGCCATTCGGAAAAGCCAGGTTGGAAAGAACGGTCTGCGTCTTTCCCGTCGCCGGATCGTGGCAGACCAGGCGGCCATTGCCTCTTCCCTCGAATCCGTCGAGCGCCCAGTCTGAGAGATCGTAGCGCGTGGTGGCATCGCTGAAATAGATCTTTCCATCCGGCGCGACGTCGAGATCGTCGGCAAGCCACAGCCGCGAGTCGTCCTTCAAGCGATACCAGGTGCGGTTGGTCTCGTCGGTGACCTTGAATACCGTGCGGTCGGGCTTGACGCCGTAGACACCCATGCCCGCCACGCAGACAAGCAGGTTCTCGTCGCGGTCGAGCGCCATGCCGAGCGGGCGGCCGCCGATCCGCGCAAATTCCTCGCGACGCTCGTAATCCGGCGCGAGAAAACGGATGACGGAGCCGTTGCGATTGACGGTATAGAGATTGTCGTGACGGTCCAGGATGATGTCCTCAGGACCCTCGATGCGATCGAGCGCGATAGCCTCGGCGTTCTTGAGCCGGTCGTTTTCCGCGAAAACTGTGCCGCTGTCGCGTTCGATCGAGGCCGGCGGAGAGAATTCGACGAGGCTTGGGCTGACGTAGATCTTCTGGAGGATCTTGCTCTTGTTCTTGACGAACTTGACGTTGAAACCCACTGCCGCGAGCAGGATTGCGCCGATAGCGGCCGTCGTCAGGCTGCCGTGGGTGCCGAGCTGAACCAGTCCGTTGATGAGCAGGAAGATGATCGCCGCCCCCATCAGCGCGCGGCTGATGGTGCCGCGACCACCGCTCAGGCTGATGCCGCCCAGCACAGCGGCGGCAAGCGCGTTCACTTCCCAGCCAACGCCGGTGTCGGTGCCGGCGCTGTTTTGACGCGCCGCGTAAAGAGTGCCGGCCAGAGACGCCAGCATTCCGGATAGGACGTAGGCGAGAAACAGGGAGTGCCTGACGTTGATACCGGCGTGCCGCGCGGCCTTGCGGCTCGAGCCGACGGCCATGATGTGAACGCCGGAGCGAATTCGCGTGAGATAGAGGTGCGCAATAACCCCGATGACGATAAGACACAACATATTGACGGGAATTCCGAACAAAAATCCCGTTCCCAGGAAGTCCCAGGCCGCACTGTCAGAGGAGGCGCCGGCAAGCTCGGTTGCAAAGGCACCGGTGATCTTGTTGTAGGCTGCGCGCAGGATGATCAGTACCACCATGGTCGTCAGGAAGGGACGCGTCTTGGCATACGCAATCAGCCCGCCGTTGACGGCGCCGATCAGTGCGCCCCAGCCAAGTACGGCGACGATCGTCAGCGGCAACGGCCAGTCGCGCACTTGCATGAGGTACAGCGTCAGGAAATCGGCCATCGCGAAGACGGCACCGACCGACAGGTCGAGGCCACCAGACAGGATCGAGATCGCCATTGCCATCGCCACGAAGGCCTGCTCGGGGAAGCTGCGCATCAGTTGCTGCAGCTGGGCGAGAGAGGTGTATCCGGGAATGGTCAGGATGAAAACGACGAAGACCAGAATCAGCAATGCGAACGGAACGATCGGCTCCATCCATCGCTTTTCAAGCAACTCGCCGATCAGAAGCTGCGGTGAGTAACGATACCAGAAACGTCGTAGCGCGTTCATTAGCTGTCCAATGTTCAGTCGGCGGACGCCCCGGGGCTGGCCTTGGGCGTCCGCGCTGCGGCTCTTGTAAGACGACCGCCTTATTCCTTTGGTACGACGAAGCAGTACTGGCGGTCGGCTTTGCCCGAGACCCAGTAATTGGTGGTGTAATAGGCCAGCTGCGTCGTTCCCGCGGGGCGGCTATCCTGCAACAGCGTCAGCACGGCATTGACGATCGCCTCGCCCTGCGTATCGGCGCGATAGGACAGATTCTTGGTGAACAGGCCCTGCTCCAGCAGGTCGCAATCGGCCGGTTGACCATCGCTCGCCACGAAAATCTTGACCTGGTCCTGCTTGCCGGCGTTCTTGACCACCTGCGCCGCGCCCGCCGTCTGGGGACCCCAAACGCTCAGGATTCCGCACAGATCCGGGTTCTGTTGCAACACGTTGGTGGTGATTTCAGAAGCCTTGTTGGCGTCCCAGTTCGACGGCTGCGACGACACGATCTTGATTGATTTGTCGGCATTGAGAACTTCTGTCGCGGCCTTGGTCATATCAAGCGAATAGGCCGCGGTTGCCTCGCCCTGGATGATCGACACCTTGCCGGAGCCTTTGCCGCCGCCGCAGGTCTTGACAACCTCCTCCCCAAGCATGTGGCCGAGCTTGGGCACGTCGGCGCCGACATAGGCGTCCGTCAACTGGTTCGACGCCATGTTGACCTGGACGACCTTGATGCCCGCATCCATCGCGCGCTTCAACTCGCGCGCGAGCAGCGTCGTGGTTGGATTCTGCACTACCAGAATATCGGGCTTCTCGTTGATCAGCGAGCTCACGGCCTGGAGCTGGACATCCGATTTGAAGTTGGGATCGCGGACGATCAGCTTGATCCCATAGTCGTCGAAATGCGCCTTCATGACGCGGGTCCATTCGGATTCAAGGACGCCAAGCCATACCGGCACCCAGGCGACGGTCTTGCCCTTCACCGCGGTCTGAAATTTCTGGAGCAATTCCGCACGCGGATCGGCGGCGTACGCCGTTCCGATCGATCCGGCTGCAAATGCTGCGATTGCAAGTGCGGCGCGAATAACTTCCCTTTTAGTAATCGACATGTCATTTCCTCCCTGATGCCGAAAGCGTTGTTGCCTTCGTGCGTTGTGATGTCGTCGATTTCAATCAATCGCCCTGCTTGGCAGTCTCCTCGTCCCGAGGATGAATGTAACTGTCGAGCGTGATGGCCAGCAGCAGCACCCCGCCCTTGATCATGTCCTGGGTCTGAATGTCGAGGTTCATGATTGTCATCGCGTTGAGCAGCACGCCGATCAGCAGCGTTCCCGCGATAACGCTGACGACGTTGCCCCGTCCGCCCACCAGACTGACGCCACCGAGTACGACGACGAGGATGACATCGAAAATGATCGTCGATTCGGCGATCTGGAGATGCATCAGCGAGGTCGACCCCACCATGATCACACCTCCGACGTAACCGATTGCGGAACAAATGGCGTATTCCAGCATCGTCAGCGGCCGCGTGGCCATTCCGGAAAGCCGCGCCGCCTGCGCGTTGTCGCCGTGAGCATAGATGAAACGGCCAAGCACCGTCCGCGACAAGAATAGATGCAGCAGCAGCGCGCAGATCGCGAATGCGACCACCGGAACCGGAAGGCCTCCGAAGGTCGTACCGCCCAGCATCAGAAGCCAGTCATGGCCGGGCTGCAAGAAGACCTGATAGTGAGGAACCACCAGCGCGCGTGTTATGCCGAGCACCAGAAGTCCGGACGCGAGCGTCGTGAACAGTGGCGGAATCTCGATCACCGACACCAGATAGCCGTTCGCAATTCCGATCCCGATCGACAAGAGAAGGCCGAAGCCGATCGCGAGCGCCGGCGGCCAGCCATTGTTGATCATCGTGACCGCGATCGCGCTGGAACAGGCAAGCGAGGCGATCTGCGAGAGGTCGATTCCGCGCCCGATCACCACCACCGCCATGCCGAGCCCCAGGATTCCCAGGATGGAAATGCTGCGGGCCAACGTGAACAGATTGCCGAGCGTGATGAAGCCCGGCAGCACGACACTTAGAACAAGGAAGAGAGCGAGCGTCACGCCGAGCACAATCGTCGACTGGCTGGGTTGGTAGCCGCTACGCCGCGGGTTGTCGGCTATCGTCTCGCTCGACACGTCTACTCTCCCTCGCCGACGAATGCGCGCATCTCGACGGCGCCAATCCCGCTTTGCTGGTCCGACGGCTGGCTTTGATAACGGCCTCGCTGGGCCGCTCTGGTCCGACGGTCTACAAAACAAATGCAGTTGTTTGTTGCATCTTATTTGTTATAACAGATTTATGCACGAGGTTCCCGGCATGTCAACGATGATCACCGACGCGCTGTCGACCGAGGGAGAGATCGGCTCGGGCCAGTTCGGGCGGCAGATCACCAAGGAAAGCGTCAGCCAGCAGGCTTACGTCGCCATTCGCAACTCATTGATGCGAAGCCGGCTCAAACCCGGACAAAAGCTCGTCGCGCGACAGGTCGCCGATGAACTCGGAATTAGTGTCACCCCCGTCAGGGAATCACTGCTGCGCCTGGTTTCCGAACATGCGCTGATGCTCGACGAACGCGGAACGGTCGTCGTTCCCGTGCTCACGCTTGAACGGTGCATCGAAATTCGGGACCTGCGCATGCTGATCGAGGGCGAAGGCGCGGCGCGTGCGGCTTCCGTTGTCACCGGGCCGGAGATTGAAAACCTGCTTGCCATTCACGATCGCTATGTGCGGACCGAGACTGACAGTAATTTTGCGGCGGCGCTCGCGGAAAACGAAAACTTTCATTTCGGTGTCTGCCGCCTCGCCAGATCGCCCACGCTGTTTCGCGTGGTCGAAAATCTGTGGATGCAGTTCGGACCCATACTTTCGTACCTATACGACGCGCATGCACGGCCGTTCCACGGTCAAAAGCATGCCCATCTCCGCGTCATCGAGGCCTTCCGGAAGCGCGATCCCGAGCTGGCCCGCAAGGCTATCAGCCAGGACATTCTCATCGGGGGCAAAACTCTGCTGGAAAAGCTCAAGGCGTGAGCCTGCTTGCCGCATCACAAAGAAGATAAAATGCGGATGGTCGACCGTGTCTGATAAATTCTGGGGTGACAGCTCCTGGGAGGGAGCGCTTCGTGAAGAGCAACACTACGACGGTCGGCGGATGCTGTGCTTTTCGGAGCGTCCCGCCACCCTCGCCGCGATGTTTTCCGATCTGGTGCACCGCTTTCCCGAGCGGCCGGCGATCGTCGAGGATCGCACCATCACTTACCGCGAACTCGATGGTCTGAGCCGAACGATAGCGGCCGGGCTGTCCGACCGCGGCATCGCGCATGGCGATCGCGTGGCATTGTTCCTTGGCAACTGCTGGGAATTCCTCGCCTGCGTCTACGCGTGCAACCGTATCGGCGCCATCGTCGTTCCCATCGGGACGCGCCAGCGGCAGGCTGAACTCGAATTCCTGCTGAACGACAGCGGCGCCAAAATACTCATCTTCGAAGCCGATTTGGCGGATGCGATTCCGTCGCGTGATGCCCTTCCCGCGCTCGTGCAGATGTTTTCCGTTTACGGCACCGCAAACGACGCGCGGCCATTCAGCGAACTTCTCGCCGCGGCATCGCAATCGCCGTTTTCGCCGGGCATATCCGAGGAAGATGTCGCCGTCATCCTTTATACCTCGGGAACCACGGGGCGGCCGAAAGGCGCGCAATTGACCCACCTCGGAATCCTTCATTCCGCTCTCACCTTCGCCCGCTGTCACGGCCTGACCGAGGTCGACCGCGGGCTGGTCGCGGTCCCGCTGTCGCATGTGACGGGACTGGTCGGGGTTGCATTGTCGACCATGATTGTCGGCGGCTGCGTGGTGCTGATGCGCCAGGCATACAAGACTCCGGATTTTCTGGCGCTGGCGAGCCGCGAGAACATCACCTATTCGATTCTCGTTCCGACCATCTACACACTCTGCGCGATGCATCCGGAACTTGGATCCTACGATCTGACGTCCTGGCGGATCGGATGTTTCGGCGGTGCGCCGATGCCGGTAGCGACCATCGAGATGCTGGCCGAGAAGCTACCACGTTTGCAACTCTTGAATGCCTATGGCGCCACCGAGACCACGTCGCCATCCACCGTGATGCCACGCACACAATGGCGCGATCATATCGACAGCGTTGGAGTGACGGTTCCCTGCGGCCGGATCAAGGTGGTCGATGATGATGGACGAGAGGTGCCACCGGGTACGTCAGGCGAGCTCTGGATCGCCGGTCCAATGGTGGTGCCAGGCTATTGGCGGCGTCCTGAAGCCAATGCGAGCGAGTTCGTCGATGGCTTCTGGCGATCCGGCGATATCGGATCGATAGACGCTGACGGCTTCGTGCGCATATTCGATCGCAAGAAGGACATGATCAATCGTGGCGGCTTCAAGATTTTCAGTGCCGAGGTCGAGAACGTCATCAGCAGTGTCGAAGGCGTTCTCGAATGCGCGATCATCGGCCGCGCCGACCCCGTCCTCGGAGAACGCGTTCATGCTATCGTGGTCATTGCGGAGCAAAGCACGCTAACCGCGGATAATGTTCGTTCGTTCTGCGCCGAGCGCTTATCCGACTACAAAGTTCCGGAAACCGTCACGCTACAAACCCTCCCATTGCCGCGCAACGCCAACGGAAAGGTCCAGAAACCCCAATTGCGCAAGGGCTAAGCGCACAGATGCACGTCTGCGTCTTCCCGCGTGTCACCTGTTCGTTCTGCAAAGATCCGAAATGGCTCAACGTCCTCTTCGCGCGCCATAAGCGGTCGTTCTCTCAAAGTCGCTTGTGGCCCAAACGAAGCAAGTGGGACCGTATCCAGATTTCGCGACTTCATCGCCAAGTTCACCGGAATGACAAGCGAGGTTTTACCAGACACAACGAATCTACGGAATTGGAGCGCGATAAGCAAACTTGCCGATGCGGCTCAAGGGAGGTGTTGGGGAATGACGCGCGTACCTTCAGAAGGAGACGCCGCCGCCCGCATGCGCGCGGCCAACTGGTCATTGTACGGCGGAGGCTGGCCTTGATCGGAATTTCGTGTGGGAATATCGCGCGTGGTAGCGGGGAAGGATTCGAGCCCGCGACCTTGGTGTTGTTCTTTAGCGATCAGCCGCCGGACGACCGGTGACTCAACGTTTTCCATAGCTGTTTCTACCGACCCGCGGTTGCAGGCTAAAGTTCTGCCGGCGCCGAAGTGACCGCTCTGATCGCGCAGATGTCCAATTTGCTCGCCCCAATATCCAAATCTACGACGCGCAGGTAGCCGACCTGTACCAAATGGGTCTGTGCGCGGTATCTCGTTGGTGTGAAGGCTGCAAAAACAAAGGCAAACCGCAGTTACGCTCAGCTCTTGACCGAATTTCAGAACGGATCACGCTGGCTTTCCCAGGCCCTGTCCCACCCAGAAGCAATCCGGGGGCCAACCATCGGAAAACGATAATTCATATTTCAATGTGACCTGGCGGAGGGAGAGGAACTGGGATCGAACCTTCTCCGCGTATTCCAGAGCAGTCCAGAGGGCCCAGGCGGACAAGGCTCCGAAAGAGGGGGGCCGTAGGCAACCTATGGCGGCCTTTGGGACCTGTTTGTGGGTGGACGGCAGATCCCGTAGGCGTCCGCCCCGCCCTTCCCGCCAACAGACGACGCCCGGGGGCGCTCGCTGCACCCGCCTCCCAGGCCCCTACCGGGGGCCGCCGCCTATCGTTCAAGCGAATGACCGCTTTGCGCGGCCGTTCCTGCGTTCGCGCCCCGCGCATGCGGGCCGTCGAGATTCAAAATGTAATGCGCACCTTCGGTCTACCTTTGAACGAATTGGTGCCGCGAAAGCCCTTCCGAGGCGAAGCTCCCCAAGGAGTTTCACCTTTCCAAGGTGGTCACATTTCCGAAGAAGATGGCTTAGGCAGCGCCCCGCAGAGATGCGGGGCATTTCTTTATCCAGCGGTCCGGTTCATAGCTGACCCAGTCTGTGTTGATCCGCTTGGATCGTGCCCGAGGGACTAAACGTATTCCCCGAAATATTCCTGGGATCTCTCGCGATACGTCCCATCCCGCCAAGGCTTACGAACGGGCCAGTGACGTGACTTCCAATGTGCATTCCACCCGCGCAAGCGCGAATGAACTCGGGAGAGCGAATGCAAGTGCTCGTGCGATTGTTGTAAGTTTCATGGTTGTCTTGTTTTTTAGATAAGAGACAACCGCACTGACGCCATTAAATTCTTCTTTAGCGCAGAAGCCTCCGAGCTGTTCACAGCTCGCAGAGCCTTGATGCTCCCGCAATCATCTCCTATCGCGCGAAACGGTCGGTGTCGACCTTTGATGACGAGTCACTAGAGGGAATTTGGCGTAACGGCGCGATTGTGGTCCGCCGGATCGATTCCTCGACGCAGCCGGCACTTCGCATTGTGCCAATCGGCGTGTCGAAGCTCGCCCGATTGCGTCGATCACCAAAGCGGCCCGCGGTGGGGCCCACAGATCCGCGGCACGCCATCCTGAGACGGCCGCACTGAAATAAAATTCAATTTAATGGTGTCGGCGGATTGCGAATCCTACATCAGCTCCACGCTCATCGGCGATTGCCGAACCCGTGCAATATGCCCTTGCGATCATAGCTCACTGAAAGGGTTGGGGGACCGTGGATATCAAGCCCCTGCTCGGCCTCAGCGGTGTCCTGATCGCCGCTATGACGTCCGAATTCAACGACCAGGTGACATCCATCGCGCTCATCGACGTCCGCGGTGCACTCGGGATCAGCCACGATTCCGGAACCTGGATCGAAAGCCTGTATGTGTCTGCCGAGATCATCGGCATGGCGATCTCGCCCTGGCTGCTGATGACCTTCACATTGAGGCGCTGGACGCTTTTTGCGATCGCGCTGTGCGGGGCCTCGAGCGTGCTGATCCCGTTCAGCCCGAACATCGAGGCGATCTACGCTCTGCGGCTGCTTCAGGGGCTCGCGGGGGGCCTGATCATTCCTCTGGTGATGGCCACCGCTTTTCGCATTCTCACGCCGAAGATCCGGCTTTACGGTTTGGCCGTCTACGCCTTGACAGCAACCTTCACGCCCGCGCTGGCCTCAACGGTGGCAGCACTTTGGACGGATGTCGTGGATTGGCGTTTTGCGTTCCTGCAGACCATCCCGCTCTGCTCTCTTGCCGGCGTTCTCGTCTGGTACTGTGTGGACCAGGACCAGCCGAAATACGAGCGGTTCCGGATGCTGGACTGGCGCGGCGCGCTGCTGCTGGTGATCGGGATCGGCGCCTTGAGCACCATGCTGTATCAGGGAGACCGGCTGGACTGGTTCAACTCACGGCTGATCTGCGTCCTGGCTCTGGTGAGCGCGATCGCCATCCCGCTGCTGCTCGTCAATGAATGGTTCCACCCCTTGCCGATTCTAAAGCTGCAGATGCTCGGCCAGCGTAACCTGGCCTATGGCGTGCTCGGTCTGTTCCTCTTCGTGATCATCAGCCAATCCGGCTCCACCGTCCCCTTACGATTCCTGCAGCAGGTCCAGGGGTACCGGCCGCTGCAGTCCAACCTGATCACGCTGGAGATTGCGGCGTTGCAGCTCGTGATGCTGCCCGCCATGGCGCTGCTGCTGGACTACAGGCGGGTGGATTCGCGCGTCGTCAGCCTGGTCGGGCTGGGATTGATTCTGGCATCCTGCATCGGTTCGTCTTTCGTGACGGTCTATTGGAACCGTGATCAATTTTATATATGGCAACTGTTCCAGGCGATCGGTCAGCCCATGGTGGTCATGCCACTGCTGATGAAGGCCACCAACACCGTTATCAGCCCGGCGGACGGCCCTCTCGCGTCGGCGCTGTTGAATACGGCCCGAGCCACCGCCGAGGCAACGAGCGCATGGTTCCTGGAGCTGATCGATCGTTGGCGCGATGCGCTGCATTCCGACCGCATTGTCGATGAGGCTGGCCAGGACCGCTGGCGGGTGATCCAGGGCAACGGCGTGCTGCCCCAGTATCCGCCGCCGTTGATGCCAGACGGGCGGCTCCGCGCGCCGGGCAGCCTGGAAGCCTTCGGCCACGCCGTGCAGCAGCAGGTAACGATTTTATCGACGAGCGACACCTTCCTGATTCTCGGGGCCCTGACCGTGTTCTTGATGCTCGCGGTGATGACGTTGCCGGTCCGCACCATGCCGCCGCGCATCCACTTTGCAAAGCAGTAGGAACCCGCATGGCAGAGGATCTAGCCGAACTCGAGATGCGAGCCGCCGAGCCGGAGCGGAACGAAAGGCCAGACCCGGCCCCGACGCGCAAGAACGACGATCAATCCCAACGGGAGGATGGACGATCGAAGGACCGCGAGGTGCAGGACGTCGATAAGTTTCCCAAGCCCCTGCCGCGCTGGCCCCTCGTTCTGGCCGGACTGGTCGTGGTGATCTTCGCCGCGGCAGTCCTCTACATCATTTTCCGGCCACGCCCGGACGTGCGGACCGCCGATGCTTATGTGACGGTCCATTACGCCACGATCGCACCGCGCATCTCCGGTCAGGTCGCCACCGTGCCGGTTGACGACAACGACGTCGTCAAGACCGGACAGGTGCTCGCAACTCTCGACCCGCGCGACAATCAGACCGCCGTAGCTGCCGCCGAGGCCGCGGTCGCGCGCGACAGATCGCGACAAGATGAGATCTCGGCGAGCGTGTCGCGCCAACCGGCGATCATAGCAGAGCAACAGGCCGCCGTTG
Organism: Bradyrhizobium erythrophlei; assembly: GCF_900129505.1. NCBI lineage: Bacteria > Pseudomonadati > Pseudomonadota > Alphaproteobacteria > Hyphomicrobiales > Nitrobacteraceae > Bradyrhizobium > Bradyrhizobium erythrophlei. Next base: position 7,384,575 of record NZ_LT670818.1, read on the forward strand.
TATCGGCGCGCGCCAGGCTCGCTTTCGCGCAGGCCGACGCGCGCCGCTACGACAACCTCGCCGCGACGGGCGCCGGCACGACGCAGGAACACCAGCGAGCCGACAGCACGCTTTCGCAGGGTCACGCCTCACTGGACAGCGCCGAGGCTTCGCTCGACGCGGCACGCCGGCAACTGGACGTGCTGAAGGCCCAGCGATCGGCGGCAGAGGCGGCGGTCAGGGCCGACGAGGCTCAACTGGAACAGGCCAGGCTTAATCTGTCCTACACGCGGATTAGGGCACCGGTCGATGGCATGGTGGGTGAGCGGTCGGTACAGGTCGGCAACTACGTCGGCCCCGGTACGACACTGATGACCGTTGTTCCGCTCGACCAAGTCTATATCGAGGCGAACTATCGCGAGGTGGCGCTACTGCACGTCCGCAGCGGCCAGCCCGTCACCATCCATCTGGACGCCTATGACGTCGACCTCAAAGGCACGGTGGATAGCGTGCCACCGGCCTCAGGTGCCGCCTTTGCACCGATCGCGCCCAACAATGCCACCGGAAATTTTACCAAGATCGTGCAACGGCTGCCGGTAAAGATCGTGGTGACGCCCGGGCAACCTTTGGCTAAGCTACTGCGCGTGGGCCTGTCGGTCGAGACCACCATTCATACTGGACTGGAGGACGTCGTGGACGAACAGCGCAGATCAAGCGATCGTGTGACCGGGCGCTGATTGGTGCGTGCGTTGCCTCTCATGGCGCGCCTCTCCGGTTCAATGTTGGGCATCGGGCTGGCTGCCTGTACCGTTGGGCCGGACTACCAAAGTCCGGAGATTGCCGCAGCGCCAATACAGACGGCGCCGGAGACCGTAGACGTGCCCAACCGGACGGTCGAGGGCAAGATCGATACGACTTGGTGGAAGAGCTTTCGAGACTCCAAGCTTTCCTCGCTCGTCGAACGGCTCGCGGCCCAAAACCTGGATCTCAAGACCGCAGCGGAACGTGTGATCCAGAGCGTGGCGCAGCGCCAGGTCGCAGTCGCTCAAGGACTGCCGCATATCGATGGGCAGTCATCGAGCACCTATAATCGAGTGAGCCCGAATGGCCCGATCTCTGAGTTCGTACCTGCGCCTGGCTCGACCTTAGACTATGCCCATTTTCAAGATGGCTTGACGTCCTCATGGCAGTTGGACCTGTTCGGTCGGGTGAGGCGGGCCGTGGAAGCCGCCGACGCCAACACCCTGGCGACCGTGGAGAACCGGCATGGCGTCGCGCTCGCGGCGCTCGCCGAACTGGCGCAAAGCTACATGCAATTGCGCGGAACGCAGAACCGGCTTGAGATCGCGAAACGCAATCTCCGCCTCGCCGATGAGAACGTGGAGCTTGTGAACACACGCTTCGGCGGCGGAGTCGCCACCACGCTCGACCTCGCGCAAGCCCGGGCTCAGCAGGCCACCATCGCCGCGACCCTGCCGCCGCTGCGCATCCAGGAGGCAGAGCTGATCAACGCTATCGGACTGCTTTTGGGCGATGCTCCCCGCGCGCTCGAGACTGAGTTGCACCGCTTCAGGATGCTGCCGCGCGTGCCGCGCCGAGTTCCGGTGGGCCTGCCGGGCGCGCTGGTACGCCGCCGCCCGGACGTTCGCGAAGCCGAGGCGCACCTGCATGAAGCCACGGCACAGACGGGCGTCGCGGTGGCGAGCTTCTACCCTGACGTGACATTGAACGGCGCCGTCAGCCTGGAAAGCTTGCATCTGAGCAATCTGTTTTCCCCGACGTCGACTGCCTTCGCCGTGGGACCGTCGATTTCCATTCCGATCTTCGAGGGAGGGCGATTGCGGGGCGTCCTGACGCTGCGCGAATCGCAACAACGGGAAGCGGCCATCTTCTTTCAGAAGACGGTGTTGCGGGCCTGGAAGGAGGTCGACGACGCCATGACAGCCTATCGCGAAGCGCAGCACCGGCGTGCGGATGTGGCGCGGTCCGTCACTGAAAATCACGCCGCTCTGCAGGCCGCCAGGCAACGTTATTCGGAGGGTGCGATCGACTTCCTCAACGTAATCGCCACCCAAGCCCAGTTGCTGCAGAGCGAGATCGATCTTGCCGACAGCGACACGCGGATCGCCACAGACCTCGTCAATCTTTATCGCGCCCTCGGGGGAGGATGGGAGGTCGGAGATGTCGCTTATAGTGCAGATAGCGCGCCGCGACAAACGACTGGAACACCATAGACAGGTACCGGGAAATGGGCCCGGAACATTAGCCATTCGAGTCGGCAGCTAGATCGACGCGGTGTAAAAAGCCGGAATTGACAAAGGCACGCTGGGCGCAATGCCAGGCGTTGTCCCAATCGCGATTGAGTCCTGTTTCGCGAACGTCAACATGCTGAACTCTATTTGGACTCAGTTTGACCCGGCGCCTACGTGCAGCATCAAACGTCAATCGTTATATTTCGGTCCACCGTGGTAGCTGTACGCATTGGTCGCGGCCGTGTCGGTCGCCACGGGCCGATCGAAAGCATTGTAGGCGTAGACGGCTTGTCGGTCTGAGCGCGCAGTCGTTTCCGCAAGCGCCTGTCCTGAGATCGTCATCAGCACTGCCATCGATGCCACTATAGCAAGCTTCTTCTTCATGGTTCTGTTTCCTTGTCCACGGATTACGGAGCGCATCGCGGCATGAAGAATGCCGAAGCGGTTGAAGCTGATATGGGCTTGCAGACGGCCGGCGCCATTAAATTCTGTTTCAGAAACTCGTCCCGACACGCAAACGCGTGGACCCAGCATTTCTCGGACATCGAGCTGTCCGAGATACAAGATGGCACTAGCGAATACCGGTTGCAGTTTACGCGCCTTTTCTGACGTTCCTCACGGCGATTCTCCCAACGCCCTGCATTAAGGCGGCAACCCCTCAAGCAAGATGCGGGCGGCCCGCAGATCCGCCGTCGTAAAACCTTCGGTGAACCGATCATAAACCGATGCAAGCGGCGCTCTCGCCTCGTGGCGGCGACCTTGGCTCACCCTCAAACGAGCAACGCTAACGGCGACCCGTAGCTCCCAAAATAGAGCGCCCTGTTCGTGAGCCATTTGGGCCGCCTGGTTGAAGCGATCTTCGGCTGCCGGGGCGGACTGATTCGCGGCTTGCAGGAGCAGCACTTCGCCTTTGATGCGGAGCAACTCAGGGGCATACCACCCGTGCCCGTCTGCGCCCTCGGCCTCCATCGCGTCGTCCAGGGCAACGAGAGCCTCGTCGAGCCGTCCTGTCCCGGCGAGCCCTAACGCGAGCGTACCCTTGAACTCCGCATACGTCAGGCGCCAGCCCGTCCGGCTGCACGTCTCGAAGGCATCGCACAACACCAGCAGACCTTGCGCGAACTCGCCGCATTCGACCAACAACTTCCCTTTCAGGAACTGACCCGCGGTCTCCCACAAGTGCGCGTTCAAACCTCTGGCCACTGGGGCGCGCTGCGACGTTCCAATTCGTCCTGCTTAGCATCGGGAGGATATGTTGTGATTTACCAGCCCAAATCATCGCATGAACCCGCGCGCGCCAATGAGTCGATTGTCTTCGTCATCGACGACGACGAATCCATGCGCAGGGCGCTCACCAATCTTTTTCAATCGGTTGATTACAGGTCAAGGCGTTCGGTTCGGCGCCAGAAATACTGAAAAGACAGTTTCCGGACGTTACCAGCTGCCTGGTCCTCGACATCAGATTGCCCGGATTGAGCGGCTTGGACGCTCAAAACGAACTAGCCAAAGCGAACATTCACATTCCAATCATCTTTATGACTGGCCATGGGGATATCCCGATGACCGTCAGGGCCATGAAGAGCGGCGCGGTCGATTTCCTCACGAAACCGTTTCGCGATCAAGACATGCTGGATGCCGTGTTAGCGGCAATTGAGCGGGATCGGAAGAGGCGCGAGGCTGAGAAGATCACCGCGAACCTCCAGGCCCTGTTTGAGACACTGACCGCCCGCGAGCGGGACGTTTTGGCCTTGGTCACTTCTGGCCTGATGAACAAACAGGTAGCAGCCGAGATTGGACTCGCTGAGATTACCGTGAAGATCTATCGCGGTCATATTATGAAGAAAATGGGCGCGAGGTCGTTGGCCGATTTGATCAGAATAGCGGAGATGCTCGGAATTCGGCGTGCGAGGCCCTCTGGTTTGTAAACCTATGTATATTTTGCAATCTTGTCTCGCTGCCTCATCTTAACTGTGTGGCACGAGCACAGCGTTCGGTTCCCGCAATTGGAAGGTTCGTCTTGTCAAGGCTTTTTGACATTGCCGTCATTGACGATGATGCGTCCGTCCGTGCTGCGACGAACAACCTTCTCTCGTCGCACGGGTATATCGTCCATACATTTGCCTCGGCCGAGGACTTCTTACGGTCGCCTCAACTGCAGGGCGCGTCGTGCATAGTTACGGATGTGCAAATGCCGGCGATGAGCGGTTTGGATCTGCTCATCCATCTGCGCGCCCAGGATCACCGTGCGCGATTCATTTTCATTACGGCCTTTCCCGATGAGAACGTTCGCGCCCGAGCGCTGAAGGCCGGAGCAATTTGCTTCCTGTGCAAGCCCTTTGCTGGACCCACCTTGATCAAATACCTCGACAACGCGCTGGAAGCACATCGCGGCAGAACTGACACCTGAGACGGTGAGCGCCGGCGCAGCATCGCACCTGCTACCTGCGGGAGTGGATTCGAGTACCGTCGGCAGGTGTCTTGGTCGCCCCGGAGAAAAGCCCCAGTGGGAATAGCTGACCCCATTTATCTTGATTGAACGTGAATGCAGAGCGTGGCGCGACTATCGGCTTCGTTCGGCATCTAATGACAGCATTGCGGGCCGACTCATTGCGCCGGTCAATCGAGCCATCGAAAAAAGGCACCCGAAACCTCCGTATAGTTTGCCGATCCCTTTCAATATCGGGCTCTTACCCATGTATCATTGAGGCTTGCTCGGCATCAGCTTAGTCTCGCTGCCAATCGGAAGCGCCTGTTGCAGGTGACGGCATGTCTACGATCCAGGTCAACGAGCCAGCAAACGAGGCAGGCACCAACCACTCCGCACGCCAGGTCCAGAGGAGGGAATAATGTGCAACACTCCGCAATATGCTCGTAACGGCGCAGCCACGCGCTGCGTGATCTGTGCCGGAAAGTTTGGCTTGATCCGGCATTACTCCTGGCGAACCGCACTCTGTTCAAAGAAGTGCGCAGAACGCTTCAAGACCCGTCGGGAGGACGACCACAAATGGTTACGTCGACTGCAAGCTGCCGCCTGACGATGGCTGCGGCAAACAGCACGGCAATTTCTCCAAGTTTGGGATTTTCGCAGCAAGCCGGAGCGAACATCAGGAGGCGCCACATGAGATTTGTACTAGTGAATGAAAGGACACCCCGCCAGCGATCCTTGTGTGTGAGGTGCGATCAGCCGATCGGGGCGGGTTACATCCGAGAAGTCGGGACGCGGCTCGCCTACTGCAATCACGATTGCTACGCCGATCATTGCCAAATCGCATTCGTGCTTCTTGACAATCGGTCGAGAGCATCAGGAGTAGCCTAGGAGGCCGTCCCCTCGATCTGGGCCGCGCTTATGCGCGCCGACGAGATCTGCTGAGCGATAAACCAATCCGGCCAACCGAGGCCAGTCCGAAGTAAGGAAGGGACATTACGATGCGAGCTCATAACACCAGCCTTGACACCTCCCATCGGACCGACACGGCGTTCGTCGGCGCTGATTCAGCGATTTCGGAGCCGAGATCGGGCTCAATACATTTGCTGACTTCATCACCCGGATCTAGAGACCATCATAGCGTGGTTCGGAGCACGCGGCTGCCGCCGAGGTTGCAGTATGAAACGGCGGAGGTTCTGGCCGATATCGACGGCTTATCCGTTCTGGTGCGTTTCCACGTCCAGGATATACCGGCAGAAATGCGATCAGAGTTCGTCTCCCGGGGCGTCGATGTTCATTCGCTGCTCTCAAGCACACTCGAGAAGATGGTTGATCGAATGCGCGGTTCTTGCCAGCGAACTAACGCCCCCCCCCCCAAAACGCCGCTTGCGACAGTTGCACTGATGTCGAGCGGAGAACCTTTGGCCCAGCCGCCTGCTCCGCTCAATGAAACGGTGCTCCGCGTGGGGCCGATCGAGCTCGATCTGCTCGATCGAACTGCGAAGCGTGGCGATCGTCGGATCGATCTGCGGCCGCGCGAGTTTCAGTTGCTCAAGTACATGATGCAACGGAGTGACGAATTGCTGACGCGGGCAACCCTCTTGAGGGATGTATGGCATTATAAATTCGTTCCCAAAACGAACCTTGTCGATGTTCATCTGGGCCGGTTGCGCCGCAAGGTCGACGGATCAAACGAGGCCCCCTTGATTCGCAACGTCCGCGGCGAGGGCTTCGTTCTGAGCGCGACTCCGTTCTTGCAGGGCTCACCGCCGAGAGCGGCCAATGTCGGCGACTGCGATGCGAATGAGTTCTTCCGAAACATCGGGGCCGTAGGCGTCTGCTGTATCGACGAAGTTAACTTCCAGTTCGGGCAGCCGCTTCAACGTTCGCAACGCTTCGGGCCGATCGGCCGGCTCGCCCCAGATGCCCGGGCCTGTGAAAGGCGCTGCTGGCCTCGGTCCTGACACCGGATCCGGCGCTGGGGATTCGGCTTCGGAGCGACCGGCAAAGGGAATGGCGAGGGAAGATGAATTCGGCATGACGTGTTCTCGACACAGGGGTTAGCAGTCTTCGATTGAAGTCTCTCGGCCGATCAGGCCGCCCCTCGTTTTTAGGCAGCCTTCAGTGCCGCGACGTCGGCCAGAGCGGTTTCGAGTGCGAGCTTGCGCTGTTCAGGGCCAAGGCCGACGCCTTCAGCACGTACGAACGCGACGTCGCTGATGCCGATGAACCCGAAGAAACTCGTCAGGAATGTTTCCTGATGATCCATAAAGGCCATCGGAGACGAGGCGGTGTAGAATCCACCGCGGGACGAGGCGACGATCAGCTTCTTATCGCCCGCGAGACCCTCCACGCCGGTCGCGGTGTACTTGAACGTCTTGCCGGGCGAGGCAAGGCAATCAATCCAGGCCTTCAACTGGCTGGGAATCCCGAAATTGTACATCGGAGCGCCGAGCACGATGATGTCGGCCGCGAGGAACTCGTCGAGCACGACGTTGGTTTCGGCAAATGCAGCCTGCGTCGATGCATCGACCTTGGCACCACCCTGCACGGCGGCCGCCACCATTTCGACGATGTGGCCGGCCAGCGCTCCGGCCTCGTACAGAGCCTTCATCTTGGCGAATAGGATGGTGGGCGACTGGTGCGGGACGGGTGCTATCGCCAGATCGCGATAGGTGATTTCGAGACCCGGTGTGGTCTGGTTCAGACGGGCGACAATACTCGCCGTAAGTTGCCGGCTGACCGACTGACCGCCGGAAATGCTGGAATCGATGTGTAAGAGCTTCATATCTGGTCTCCCTGATACCTGTGGGTGCGAGAGCTACATCGGTCAGAGCCGCTTACGGAATAACCGCTAGGAACATTTTGTTCGTTGCTCTAAGATGCATCCTGGCGAAAATTGCACAAGGAGGCACTATTTTGAGCGATACGCACATCGATGTGTGCGAAGGGGGCCACTCCCCCGAGGAGCGCAGCGCGTTCGCAGACATATTGGCGCATATCGGCGACAAGTGGACCGTGCTGGTGGTCGGCGTGCTCGCGCACGGACCGATGCGTTACAGCCAGATCTTCAAGCTGGTCGAGGGTATCTCGCAACGCATGCTGACGCTGACGCTGAAGAGCCTGGAGCGCGATGGCCTTGTCACGCGAACGGTTTACCCGACCAATCCACCACGGGTGGATTATGAGCTGACCGAACGCGGAAAAACGCTGATCGTGCCCTTGCATATGCTCTGGGCGTGGGCTCAGGCCAACCGCACTGCAATCGAAGGTACCCGCCGCAACTTCGATCAACAGCGCAGCAAGGATGGGGCAGCTGCCTGATTGGCGTGACGCATGGTTCACCCAGATCGGAAGATTTCGATCATCGACAGGGCATCAGCGAGAGGCCGATGCAGACGAGGATGATTCTACACCGGCCGCCACCCCGGCTTCGATGGGTCCACCAGCTTGTAGCCAACCGGTCCCATGCCGCAAATTGCGATGATCGCCGGCTCGGCATGGTCGCGGATTACCCCATCGTAGTGCGGTGTACCAGCGACGCGGCGAACGAAGCTACCGGCGGGGACGGGCACACAGGACGCTGGGTCAAAATCGTCACCACTGTTGCACCACCAAGTGCCGGATATCACCACACACAACCGATCAGTAATATAGGTGTGCGGCGCGCTCATGTAGCCGGGCCACCAGCGCACTAGCGTTAGATATAGCCCCGGCTCGGTAAGTGAGCCTGCCAGCGGACACATATCCACGCTGCGCTCCGGGTAGTTCTTGTTCGAAACCCAGTGGTGATCTGCCGGGGGCTGGATGACGGTTTGTGCAGAGTTGATCGGGCTCGCCTCGGCCTCGCTTACTACCATCGCAGGCAGTGTCGCCAGCAGGGACGCGAGAAGCATGTCCCGCCTCGATGTGTCCATGTTGCTGTACCTCCGATTGTTGGTTTCCATCTGGGAACCAGACTGCCGCATTCTAAAGCTTCCAACAACGCAAGATTAAGCAACCGACGACGCAATTCCACCCTCCATCGTATGTTCCAGCAAGAGCGCAGCATGCGCGAGAGGATTGAGCTGTCGTTGCGCGGGCGATAGCTGATGTCGCCTTCGGGTCCAGGCCGTGTGGAAACGTTTTTCGTACCCCAATAACTGCAAGTAACCGGGCGTGATGGATCTCGACGCGATCGGCTGAGCCTATTTTTTGCTGTATCGGGTCTGGAGTCAATCCGGGCGCAGCCTCGGGCCATGCTGAGCGACCCTAACGGTCTCACGGCGGGCACCATGACGCGCTCGCCCGCGCGATCGAAGTCCATGAGTGCGGTCTTAACGTCGCTCCAAGATACTGAGATATTCTTGCTTCGGATCACGGCCATGAATCCTTCAAAATGCTCTTATGCGCGCGCCTCTCGGCCCAAGATACCCGACTTACGCATACGGAGCAGATCGGTCAGGTCAACGATGCTTCACCAGTAGGACATGCTCCCCTCCTCTCTAACCGAGGAGTGTGACCATGCTGGACCAAGCGAATGCCACCCCGACGCCTCATAAACGGTTGCCTTGGAACAAGGACAAGCTGACCGGGGCAAAGCTGCCGCTACGACCCAAGCACGTCTGGTCGACCTGGACGACGCTGAAGATCGAAGGCCGCGCTCGCGACTTAACCATGTTCAATCTGGCGATCGACAGCAAGCTTCGTGGTAGCAACCTGGCGCATGAACGGCCGCTTTGCGCCAAGAGCGGTCCTTCATTGACAATCATCATCTACGTTCGAAAAGATTTTCGGACTTGCCAGCGGCTCCGCGGGTTCGATCGGCTCGGTCGAATGTCAGGGACCAGGACATCGGTGGGGCGTACTCAGTAACTGGCCCGAATATAGGCAATCGCGAATCGAACGGCCCCGCGAACGCGGTCGGGGGCCATCACCCCGCTCGCGCCGGATTGAAACAAGCGTGATCGCAGATGGTCTGGTTGTACCTATCTAATGTGAAGATGACAAGAAAGGACCAACCATGAAACTTAGGACAATAGCACTAGCAACCGCATTTGCTCTCTCGAGCACGGCCGCCCTGGCGCAACCCGAAACAACTTATGGACAGTCCGTATCTTCAGTTGGAACAGTCACCGCTCCGTCAGTGGGGTCGTACACTTGGCCGTCGGTGGGCACCACAAATGCAATCCCTACCTGGGGCAACACCGGGCCTAGCGCTCCCGCTCCCGGTGCGCCGACAATCGGTACTGCGCCGTTCAGCACCGGCGCTCGCAGGTAATCCCGTCCCTAACCGGGCGGACCGCAGATTCTCGCGATTGCGCCGGATCCGACAAGCGCATCGGACCGCAGGTCGCGCGCACCTGGGATCGACGTCATAAGGTCGTCGACGATTGAGTGAGGAACGCTCCGCCAAAGAATACCGATCAGGTGACAGAACACCGCCGAGCCACCTGCCGCATGAATGATCTCATCGAGCTGCTTTCCTCGGACACAGCCGCGAAGTCCGCTTTGCCCCCCACGAGCGGGCGTCGGCAGCGCGGCTGGTCATGTCCGTTAAGTACCAATCGCGACCGGCGCACTGGCAGCAAACTGCGTCTCTATTCGATCACCTCGTCGGCGGCAACCAGCAGTCCGGGCGGCACAGTGAGGCCGAGCGCCTTGGCAGTCTTAAGGTTGACGATGAGGCGGAACCGCGTCGGCTGCTCAAGCGGCAGATCGGCGGGCTTCTGGCCCTTCAATACCCGCAGGACGAGATTTGCGCCGTGCTCCGCGCTTTCCTTCTCATCCGGGCCATAGGACATTAGGCCACCATCCCGAGCGAAGGCACTCGACTCATAGATCGCGGGCAAGCGGAGCTCCGCGGCGAAGTCGAAGACGTGCTTGCGATTGAGAAAGGTGAGCGCATCGGCGACCATCAAAAGGCCGTCGGGCTTGTCGCGCTCCATCGCCTCGAACGCATCCCCGAAATCATTTGGCTCGCCCACCCCAAAGGAGAGGACGGCGACACCCAATTCTTTCGCCGCCGCCGCGGATGCCTCGTAGCGCGTCGTCATTCCAAGATCCTTGGCGTTCCACAGCATCGCCACGCGCTGGAGTTTGGGGGCCGCCTCCTTCAATAGTCCAAGACGTTTCGGCGCGAGCTCTGCAGCCACGTCGGAAATGCCGGTAATGTTGCCGCCGGCCGATTGAGGCTATCGACGAGATGCGTCTTCACCGGATCGCCTGCGTTGAAGATCACGATGGGGATCGTACTCGTGCCCTCCTTCGCCGCCGCCGCGGTGGGATAGCTGAAGGTGACGATGACATCGACTTTCGTCAGCACCAGCTCTGCAACCAGCGCCGGCAGGCGTTCGAAATGCCCCTCCGCCCCGCGTTTGACCCTCCTTGCTCCCCTGCGCATTCCCGCGAATTTCCGCCACTTCAACATAATCAAATTCCGCGCAACTCCGACTCCTGACGATTGAGGCAAGACCGGCGCAATCGCAGCAATAAAACCAAAGTTGCCGCGAAACGAGGGCGTGATCCCATGCAGAATTGTCGCAAGATCCCGTCAATCGCAGCAAGGAGGGCAAAGTCAATTTACCGGCAGATCGATATATTGGAAGCGACGCTGATCGTTGGGATTTTCGGGCGACGTCCCAACATCCGTCCGTAATTGGAATTGGCTTAGTCTACCTGCGCGTACACCAATGCCATTCAACGACTGGAACTCAGCACGTCGAGACGAAGTTTCGTGAGGCCAAAAAGGAGATTGCAGATGGTTTCCAATTCCAATCGCGGCGTGGTTTATCTCAAACCCGGCAGCGTCGAAGTTCAGAAGATCGATTTTCCGAGCTTCCGGAATCCAGCAGGAAAGACTATCGATCACGGCGTTATTCTCAAGGTCGTAACGACGAATATCTGTGGCTCCGACCAGCACATGGTCCGAGGCCGCACGACAGCGCCGGCCGGCATGGTGCTCGGACACGAAATCACCGGCGAAGTGATCGAAAAGGGCCGTGACGTCGAGTACCTCGACATCGGCGACCTCGTATCGGTCCCCTTCAACGTCGCCTGCGGCCGCTGCCGGACCTGCCGAGAGGGCGACACCGGCGTCTGCCTTCACGTCAACTCCGACCGCGCTGGAGGCGCCTTTGGATATGTCGATATGGGTGGGTGGATCGGTGGGCAGGCCGATTACGTGATGGTGCCCTACGCCGACTTCAACCTGCTGAAGTTTCCGAACAAGGCGCAGGCGATGGAAAAGATCCGCGATCTGACCTGCCTCTCCGATATTCTGCCGACAGGATTTCACGGCGCCGTCACGGCCAAGGTCGGCGTTGGATCTACGGTGTACGTCGCCGGCGCTGGGCCTGTCGGCCTAGCGGCCGCAGCTTCCGCACGCATTCTTGGCGCCGCGGTGGTGCTCATCGGAGACATGAACCGGGAACGGCTCGCTCACGCCAAGAAGGTCGGCTTCGAACCGATTGATCTCACCAGGCACGATCGCCTGGGCGAACTCGTCGCCGACGTCGTTGGCGTTCCGGAAGTCGACTGCGCGATCGACTGCGTCGGGTTCGAAGCAAAGGCGCAAAGTGCGGACGGCAGGGTCGTCGAAGCGCCTGCCGTCGTGCTAAACAGCCTTATGGAAATCACACGGGAAGCCGGTGCAATCGGTATTCCCGGCCTGTACGTGACCGACGATCCGGGGGCGAAGGAGCAGGCAGCAAAACGTGGCAACCTCAGCCTGCGCCTCGGTCTCGGCTGGGCCAAGTCCCACACTCTCCACACCGGCCAGACACCGGTCCTGAAATATAACCGGCAGCTCATGCAGGCGATCCTCTGGGACAGACTGCCCATCGCCAAGATCGTCAATGTCAAGGTGATCGACCTCGATCAGGCGCCGGAAGGATACAAAACCTTCGACGCGGGCGTCGCGAACAAGTTCGTCATCGATCCACATGGGCAACTCCCCAGGGCGGCCTGAGATCGGAGCCGATGAGCTATGCCAGCGACAATCCGGCTGAGCCATGTCCCGGTAACGGAGACAACTGCCATGGCGCATCACCCGCTCCGGCACCAGGACACGCCCTCGCTGATAGCGTCCTCGCGCAGCTAAACTCTAACCAGTCGAAATCAGTAGACATGGCGAAACTTGGAACCAGCGTTTTCTCATTGGCAACGGTCTTCTGCTTGTCAGCCGGGGCACAGACCGTAAACGTTATGACTCTCAATCAAGCCGGGGGCCAGACGGTCCTGCAGGCGGCAAAGGAGAGCGCGCAGCAGCGGAGCGCGCCCTCAGCAATCGCAGTGGTCGATACCGCGGGGGACCTGCTTGCATTCCAGCGGATGGATGGTGTCCGCCCGGCAAGCGCTGACCTCGCCATCGAGAAAGCACGAACGGCTGCGCGGCTGCAGCGGCCGACCGCGGAGATCGAGGACAACATCAATAAGGGCCGAATCGCATTCGTCACCGCCGATATCGTTGCACTGCGCGGCGGCATGCCGATACGTGTTAACGGCGAAGTCGTGGGCGCAGTCGGTATTGCCGGCTTGAGCAAGGAGACCGATACCGAGATCGCAAACACCGCGGCCGCGGCCTTCAGCCCTTCGCCGAAAACACCTAAGCATAATTGAGATCGTTATCGTTCGTGTCGGCCTTTTGGGCGCGTTGCAATCATAAGATCTATGCCGACGCCGGAGAGATTTGTGTCTCTCACCGAACCCACGACCGGCTGGTAGATTGCCAATAGCGTCACGATACGCCGGTCTTGCGCCCTGATTAAGACACCATTCCAAGCCGTCAGCCCCATCAGGCAAAGCATGCTGGAAACATTATTTCTTGCCGAAGTCCCTTGGGCGACAGGTTTTGCAACGTTAGTTTGCCACCATGACGCTCAACAATCTCCTTGGCAATCGCGAGGCCAAGGCCTGCACCGGGCACGGATTTGCGACGCGCCGGATCAACCCGGAAAAACGGTTCGAATACGCGTGACATGCTTTGCTCGGGAATGCCCGGTCCCTCATCATCGATAGTGATCAACGCGGCGCGGTCTTTCAGCCCGACGGTGACAAAGGCGCCGCCGCCATGAGTTGCCGCATTGATAACCAGATTTCTGACGGCCCGCGTCAGTGCCAACGGCGCCGATGAAATTGTCACCGCGTCTATTTTCAAGACCGTTACAGATGCCTTCATTGATACGAGGTCCTGACAGATCTCGCTGATTATTTCATCGGCACGGAGCAATTGGTTTCTCTCCCGTTGGGCTTCTTCGCGCACGAGCTGGATCGCGCTGTCCGCAATATGGTCTAGCTCCTCCAGGTCGTTTAGCCACATGGCGCGATCCTCCTCATCGAGAAATTCCGCCCGAAGCCGCATTCTGGTCATCGGCGTGCGCAGATCATGGCCCGCAGCTGCGACCAGTCGCATCCGGCTTTCGGCAGCGTTCTTCAGCCTGGCCGTCATGGTATTAAGCGCGCGGGCGGTCGCCTTCAGTTCGGCCGGCCCGCTTTCCGGCAATCGCGGAACGACGCCGTCCGCGTCGATCGTTGCCGCTACACGCTCCAGCGCAGAAAGATGACGCGTGATGCGGTAGGCAAACCATATCGCCACACCAACCGTACCGACGGTAACAAGCAAGATCCAGCCGGCGAGCGCGACGAGAATTCCTCCTTTGGGATGACGATCCCTTACCGGAATTGCAAGCCATCCCGATTCGAATTTGACCGACGCGACCGGATGAGTGCTTCCGGCGGGCTGCGTTACAACAATCTCAAGATCGGATCCGGCATTGCGCAGTTGAGCTTGCAGCAGGCTGGTCAGCGCCGGACGCGGCTCGCCTGAAACGGGGCTCGATCCCAAATGCGCGCCCCGGTCCATTACGTCGTCACGAAAGAATGGCGCGATCAGCAAAATCCCCTCAGAAACCAGTTGGACGTACTGTTCCTGTTCTTTTTCCTCATGGCCCGCCCGCGCCCAAAACAACGTCGCTGTCGATATTCCAACCACGCAGATGATCGACAAAACCAGCGTCACTACGATGCGAGCCCTCAAAGAGGTCATTCGCCGGCTCCAACCTTCTCCACATTGGCGGTAAACACGTAGCCTCCGTTTCGCACCGTCTTGATCAACTGAAATTCAATATCGCCGAGCTTTCGGCGAATCCGGCTGAGCAGCACGTCGACGGACCGATCGAAGACATCGCCATCGCCACGGCTGGTCGCGTCCAGCAGATATTCGCGCGACAGCATCCGCCCGGACCTCGCCACCAGTGCATGCAGCAGATCGAATTCGGCCGAGGTCAGGTCCAACTGCCCACCGCTCGAATTAACAACCCGCCGCAATCCCGGTTGCAGCCTGAAGCCTTCGAAACGGTATTCCTGGGGAGAATGCGCAATCTGGCCCGCGTCATTCTGACGACGAAGCACCGCGCGGATACGGGCCGCAAGCTCTCGCGGATTGAACGGCTTGCCGAGATAATCATCGGCGCCGATCTCAAGGCCGATGATACGGTCGACGTCCTCCTTCAGCGCGGTGAGGAGAATGATCGGAATAAGTGAATTTTGGGTTCGCATATCCCGACAGATTTCCAGGCCGGATCCGTCCGGCAACATGACATCGAGCACGACCAACTTGATATCGTTAGACTCAAGCGCAGCCTCCAGTGTGCGCTTGTCAGACGCCAGCGTTACCCGAAATCCCTGCTCGGCCAGATATCGGCCAAGCAGCTTTCGAATCTGGAGGTCATCATCGACTATCAAGATGTGGGGTTCGATGTGCACTCGCTACGTCCTCACCGAAACTGTCCTCGACCGAATAACGCACTTGCCCATGGCTTTCAACGAGGCACCATTCAAATCATCCTTTCCAGCAACATTGAGACATATTGCAGCGGTGCCCAGGCAACGTTCGTATACTGATGGCCCTAATTTAGCGATTGGCGGCGCGTTAGAGCTTCGACGCTTCGACTGAATCCTTGGCGCGCGAGGGTGAGAACTTATCATGCCGAGACTTAACCCAAGCTGGAAGCGCGTTCTGCTCTGGGCTTTAGTTAAGTTGTTTCTGAGCGTCTGCGACCGACAACACGACGCGGCCGCGACGATCTCATTGGACCAACCGCTCAAATTTTCTGTGGCGGAGGTAACCCGCGACGCGTTGAACCACCGCACGCACTGACCTACATGGAAGAATGGTCTGAAACCAAACAGCGTGTATGCTCCTCCGATGACCTTCGCCATCTACTTCGGTGAGCTTATTTTCGCGATTGCTCTCGCAATCATGTTATTGGCTGCCTCAACTGTTGCGTCTTCCACTGCCATTCTTCTATTCTGTTGCGGCCTCGTGGCGTGGACCTTGGCCGAATACATCACTCATCGCTTTGTGCTGCATGCCATCGCTTCGATCCAGCACGGGATCCATCACGCGCACCCGCAAGAGGGTATAGACAAGATCTTCTGGCAGATATGGCTCGCTTTCGCCGTCGTCTACCTGACGACGGAAGCCCCTCTTCTGGCCGGCGTTCTCGTCGCGTACGCCTGGTATTTATCGGTCCACTATGGCGCGCATCACAATCCCTCAATTCTCCCAGCTTCCTTGTTGAAACATCACCTCGACCATCACAAGTTTGCGAGCCGGAACTACGGTGTCACCACGAAGTTGTGGGATCGCGTGTTCGGAACAATGCTCCGTTGACGCAAAGCGTGCTCAGTCGAATAGTCAGGCCTTAGCATTTCGCCCGGACTTTAAGCCCCGAGGCGCAATGTGTCCGCACTACGCCAAACAAGTCGATTTGGACACGTCGCGCAACATTCGGAAATAAAGCCCCGAAATTCGGAACAAGCTTCGGTCGCAAATCACCGGCAACAACGGGATCGATAAAGTCCCTGTGGCCGGTAAGCGAAATGTGGACGACAGCGCTTCTAACTAACGATGATCCTCGCAGGCGCGCGGCCGAGGAGCTTATCAAGAACACCTACGCAGCTCGATATGGCGCTCGGCTGGAGGCTTTTCCTTCCCGGATCATCGCCCTTTCAGACAATCGTGGTGAGATCGTCTGTGCGGCCGGCCTTCGTTTCCTCGATGACGGATTTTTCTCTGAACGCTATCTTGACGCGCCAATTGAAGATGTGGTTAGCGCGATATCGGCGAGGGCAGTTACTCGGAGCGCCATCTTTGAGGTGACCACGCTTGCCAGTCGAGCACCGCTGGCGACGGCGGAGTTCATCGCGGAAATCGGCACCTTTGGCGAGAAGGCCGGATTCGAATGGTCTTTCTTTACCCTGACGCGCCGTTTGCATCATATGGTCGGTCGGCTCGGCATTGCACCGACCTTGCTCGGTGAAGCCGACTGCCGGCGCATCGCGGATTCCGACCGATGGGGGACCTACTACGCTTGCGAGCCGAAAGTATACGCCGTTGCCAGTCGGCGCCTGAGGACGGGCGGTGACGGCCTTCAAAGCGGGGAGCGTTATGCGGCAGCTATTTGACTCGATGAAGCGCCATGCGTCGGAGGCAGGCGACTTGCTCGCGGTAAGCGACCGGTACGGTCAATTATCACGCGGCGAACTCTTTGCCAGAGTCACGGCTCTTGCCGCTGACCTTAAAGGTCAACCCCGAACGATCGGAATCTATGCGCCAAACGGACTTGGCTGGGTCATTGCCCAGCTCGCCTGCGCACTCGCCGGCAAGATCGTAGTGCCGTTGCCGACGTTTTTCAGCCCGATGCAACTCGGCCACGTCGTGCGTGATGCATCGGTTGAGCTTATTCTTGTCTCCGAACAAACGGCAGCGCTGGCCGTGCAATCAGGCGCGCCGACCCATATGATCGATGTCCATCGGTCGGGAGCGGACCTGCCCGACGCGATCGATGGCTTCGGCCAGATCATTTATACCTCGGGAAGCACTGGTCAACCGAAGGGCGTCCGCCATCAAAGTGGGCAGATCGCATGGTCGGCCGCCGCATTGGGAACCGCGACCGCAGCAAGCGCAACCGACACCTATCTCTCCGTCCTTCCGCTACCGCTCCTGTTGGAGACGCTCTGTTCGATTTTCATTCCAACACTGATCGGGGCATATGTGCATTTCGATACCGGCCTCGCTGAACAAGTCGGTCGCGGCGACGCGAGCGGCATTGCGAAGGCGTTTGAAATTCATCGTCCCACGATGAGTGTGCTGGTACCGCAATTACTGAAGCACTGGGTTGCGGAGCTCCAGGGGAGCGGTCAATTCGCGCCGTCTTCTCTTCGATTCGTCGCGGTGGGAGGCGCGCCTGTCCCGAGGCAGGTTGCGAATGCCGCCTGGCGCCTGGGAATTCCCGTCCACGAAGGCTACGGACTTTCGGAATGCTGCTCGGTCGTTGCAGTCAACCGTCCGAAGGAACGTCGCCCGGGTACCGTTGGCCAGCCGCTGAGCGGACTTTCTGTGTCGATTGACGACGGGGAAATCGTCGTCGACGGACCTTCGATAACGGACGGTTACCTGGGCCAAGGACCTGCCAAAAGGCCATGGCGCACCGGTGACCTCGGCGAGATCCATCAGGACGGTTTCGTTACCGTACATGGACGCAAGGACAGTCTCCTCGTCACGTCATTCGGTAGAAACGTCAGCCCTGAATGGATCGAGACAATGCTCCTTGCCGATCCACGCATCGCGCTCTGCACCGTGGCCGGTCACGGCGAGCCGCACTTGACGGTCTTGCTTATCCCCTCCCCTCCAGGGGCAGCTTGGTTCGCCAAGGCAACTCGCGCGGATATCCTGGAGCTGTTGTCCGATCGTTGTTCTGACGCACCAGAATATGGAGTACCGCGCGCCTACGTGATCGTTTCCCTTGAGCAGGCCTTGAAGAATCAGTTGCTCAGTAACGGACGACCCGTTCGCAAAGCAATTGGCAAATTCGTCCTGGAAAGGGCGGCCGCCTAGCGGAGGCCTCTCCTCACATCTCGTTTTCAACCTGAAAGGCCGAGTATGAGCTTCTATGAGCAACTGGTCGCCGAGACGGCTGACAGCCGTGACGCCTTCCTCTCAATTCCGCTGGTGCGGAACACGATTCGGAATGGGGCGGACCGCAGGCTCTACCTCACTTTCCTGACTGAAGCCTATCACCACGTCAAACACACTTTTCCCCTGATGGCTTTGGCCGCGTCACGCACTTCGGACGAGCGATATCAAGACGCTTTGGTCGAATACATGGAGGAAGAGCGTGGTCATGAGAAATGGATTCTCGACGACATCCGCATTCTAGGCGGCGATCCGGAAACGGTTCGCAATGGTCAAGGGGGCCCTGCCTGCAGGATCATGGTGGGCTACGCTTACTACGCCATCGAGCATGTCAGCCCGTACGCATTCCTCGGAAGCGTGCATGTCCTCGAGGGAATGTCCGTGTTGCTGGCGGACCAGGTTGCAGATGCCATGAAGGCGTCTCTCGGCTTGGAGAGCGATGCCGGATTTACCTACCTTCGAACCCATGGATCGCTGGACACCGAACACGTGGCTTTCTTCCAAAAGCTGGTTGATGGCTTCGATGATCGCAATACCCAGCGCATCATCATCGATAACGCGACAATCTTCTATCGCTTGTACGGCTCGATCTTTCACGACCTTGGCGCGCGCCCGGAGTTGAGCCATGCCGCGTGAGCAGAAATGCGTGCTGATAACAGGAGCAGGCTCCGGGATCGGGCGTGCTTTGGCTATCGAAGCGGCGCAGCGGGGAATGGTCGTTGCGCTATGTGGACGGCGGGAGACGGCACTTGAGGGAACTGCTGCGCTGCTCGACTGGGGAAGCCAGCATATCATTGTTCCGGCGGATATAACAAATCCCCAAGACCGCCGCCGGATCGTTGAGGTCATCAGAGGAGAATGGAAAGCGCTCGACATACTCGTCAACAACGCAGGCGTCGTCGAGGGCGCCGCCATCGAGAAATTCGACGATGACGCGATCAGCAGGACATTTTTCACCAATGTCATCGCGCCGATTGCGCTGACGCGCGATCTCATGCCTCTGTTGGCCGCGGCAAGGCCATCGAGAGTGGTCAACATCGGCTCTGTTTTTGGCGACATCGCCTATCCGCGGTTTTCAAGCTATTCCGCCTCGAAATTCGCGCTGCGCGGATTTTCGAATGCGCTGCGCCTGGAATGGAAGCAAATCGGCATTGGCGTCACCTATGCTGCCCCGCGGGCAACCCGGACCGAAGCAGCCGTCGCATTCGACCATCTAATTGCAAATGCCAAGATGGGCGTCGATGCTCCTGCAAAAGTCGCCCGGCAAATATGGCGGTCGGTCGCAAGCGGTCATGATTCGATCTACGCACCTGCACCGGAACGTATCTACGTCGCAATTCAACGGATCTTCCCGCAAATCATCGACTGGGCGCTCTCACGGCAAGCGTCCTCTCATTAAATTCCGCTGGCAGAAAAGACACCCCGCAGACGAGAAGGCTATCTATGATCTTGAAATCCCGGACATCGCTACTGTCATTGATCGTCTTGCTGGTCGCGGGACCCTGTGCAACTTCCAGCCGGGCTGCAGATACCCTGTCGCCGGAAGTCCGTCGCCTGCAAACCAAGTGGGAGGCGATCAAGTTTGGCGTTCCCGAAGGCGACGAGCAAACCAAACAAATGAATGCGCTTGGCGACGAAGCCGACGCAGTCGCCGCACACTTTCCCGGTATGCCCGAAGCCCTGATTTGGGATGGTATCATCACGAGCGAGCGCGCCTCGATGGCGAGCACGTTTTATGCGCTCGTCTTTGCCAAGCGCGCCCGCGACATTCTCGAGCAGGCCTACAACCTGGATCCTGCGAAATTGGATGCCGGCGCGACGACGAGCCTTGGCGTGCTATACTACCGTGTTCCCGGATTTCCGATCGGATTTGGCGATAAGGCGAAAGCCGGGCAGTTGCTCGCACAGGCAGTCAAACTTGCCCCAAGTGGGCTGGACGCGTGGTATTTTTACGGAGACTTCCTTTACACGCAAAACGAATTTCCGAAGGCCGTCGAAGTCTTTCAGCATGCCCTCAAGATACCACAACATCCGGATCGTCCGCTCTGGGACAAGAATCGCCGTCTCGTGATCGAGGAAGATCTGGCCAAGATCGAGGAGAAAAGGTGAGACCTCCTCCGCGCGAATCCGCGATCAGAAATGCAAGACCCCGTTTGCTTGTAACCGACAGGATTTGGCACGCCCTTGGTCGTCAATTGCGAAACCCGAGCGGCGGCGTTGGATTGATCGTTGGATGGCTGATGGCCTGGATCAATGAAGAGCCCAACCGACTGGCCATCAATGCGCTCGACCCTGGCCCAGGTGAAACGATCCTTGAACTCGGCTTCGGTCCTGGTTGGGGCCTTCGAACGATCGCGGCGCGCGCCCGCGGCGCACGTGTGTACGGCGTAGACCAATCGGCGCGAATGCTCCAACAAGCCAAACGTATGAACGAGGTCGCGATATCCCGAGGTCGAATGGTGCTGGTGCGGGGAGCCTTCAGCCCGCTGCCCTGGATCGACGAAATGTTTCATAAGCTCCTGTTGGTTAACGTTCTTTATTTCTTCGACCATGACGGCCGCGATATCTCAGAAGTCTACCGTGTGCTACAATCGGGCGGCCGTCTTGTCATCTACGTGACGTCGCGGGAGACGATGGAACAATGGCCGTTTGCCGGCCCAACTACCCACCGGACCTTCGACGAGCGCGATCTTGCCACTCTTCTCGAGAATGCTGGGTTTCGCCGAGCGCACATAACAATTACACATGTCGAACTTGCGCTCGGCGTCAAAGGTCTCATCGCAGTCGCCGAAAAATCCGGCGGCGCGATACGGCGTGAGGAACTGTCGCAGGATTTTACACCCAGCGGCTTTGAGGCTTTGAGGCAGAACGTTTCCGCGGGGCTACCAAATGATCGGGGTAAGTCGCGCAACGTACGGAAATGAAGCGGGAGTCGGGGGACAAGCTTCAGTCGCAAATGCCGTCAATAACCTGCCGAATTCAGCCCTCTTGCCGATAATCTAAATGCGCAAGACGGTCCTTCCAGCCGAAGAACTAATCGAGAAGCGCTTCTCAGGACAGCCGCCGGAAAATTTCAAGCGCAACCGTAACTGGACGCCGGTTCAGCGCCTGGAGCGGCGGCATGGTCCGGTACGGCCGGCGGCGTCAGAGGCATCACTCGTTCGGCTGACAAAATACCAGCTCGAGTTCTCGTCGCGAATGTCCGCTTGGCGGCCAAGAGTGGCCGGTCGAGAGTACTACCCTGCGCAACAGCCACGGCTTCGATCGCATGGCTCCCTACCGTTCGTAGAAGCCTCGGCGCGATATATAAGAGTCCAATTTTCAGCCCCTTCGCTCGTCCTTGAAGAGCGCTCGACCAATCCCACATCGCCGGCAGCATGCGGCCAAAGAGTTTGTTGTTCCTTGCGTGCTACCCTGCGCCCGCAGCGATTCATGCGGCGAGCGAGTCCGACCTTGGCCTTACGCCCTCGTCACCTTCTTTCCTTTCCGGGGGAAGCCCGGCGAACCGGCACAAGGCATCGGCCATCTGCACGCGCGCGGCAACACCGGTGATCACCACGTCGACCATCGTAAGCGACGAGTGGAAGTGGCCGCGAGCTTTGAGTTGCTCGACGGGCACGCCTGCGGCAGAAAGAGCTTCGGCGTAAGCGACGCCCTCGTCGCGCAGCGGATCGAACTCGCAGGTCGCCACCAACGCCGGAGGCAAGTTTTCGAGTTTGCCGCGCAGCGGCGAGACGCGCGGATCGGTGCGGTCGGCGGGCGAACAGTAGATGTCCCAGAACCAGTACATCAGTGAGCGCGTCAGGAAATAGCCCGTGGCATTGTCGGTATAAGACGGGCGGTCGAAACCACAGTCGGTGACCGGGCACACGAGAAGCTGCCCGGAGATTGCCGGGCCGCCGCGGTCGCGCGCCAGTTGGCAGGTGACGGCGGCGATGTTGCCGCCGGCGCTCCAGCCCGCGACCATCAAAGGTCCTGGTTTGCCGCCAATCTCGGCCGCATGTTCGGCGATCCACCGCGTCGCTGCATAGCCATCCTCGGCCGCCGCGGGAAAGCGGTGTTCGGGCGCATGACGGTAACCGACGCTGACAAAACTCATCCCGGTACGCCGGCACATGTCGCGGCAGAACGGATCGTCGGACTGCTCGTCACCCAAGACCCAGCCGCCGCCATGGAAATAGACCACGATCGGATGCGGCCCCGGCGTCGCCGGCCGATAGAGACGATAGGGCAGCGGACCGTCGGCGCCGGGAAGCGTGCCATCGACCACCTCGCCGACCGGCCGTCCGGCGGGACGGCTCTTGTTGAATTCAGCCACGAAGTCGCGCGCACCCTGGGCTCCCATCGACTCGATCGGCGGCAGGTTCATTTCCGCCAGCATGTTCAGCACCAGCCGCACATCCGGCTGCAGGCGAACGACCTCGCCGTCGTTGCATTGCTCGGCCACGTTCAGGCCGTTCAGCCTGAAGCCGAGCATGCCGCGGCTGACAACCTCGTTGCAAATGCTGCGATAGGGACCGACGCCGCCGGTATAGGGCATCACGCCCCACGCCTTGCCGGGAACGTTGGCGCCCGTGTACCAGGTGTTTGCCAGCCGATGCAGCGTCAGCGTCGCGCAGTCGGCCATGTGGCGGGCCCAGCCGGCCTGCGCCGTCTCGGTCGCCTCGATGGTGGTGAGGCCGGCTTCGCGCATCGCCATCAGCCGGTCAGCCACCCAATCGACGTGCTGCTCGATCGATACGGCCATGTTCGACAGCACTGACGGGCTGCCGGGGCCGGTGATCATGAACAAATTGGGGAAGCCGGCTACCGTAAGCCCGAGATAGGTCTGCGGGCCGTTGGCCCAGACGTCGGACAGCGACTTTCTACCGCGGCCGGTGATCGGATGCACGGCCATGATCGCTCCGGTCATCGCGTCGAAGCCGGTGGCGAACACAATGACGTCGACGTCGAAGGTTCGCTTGTCGGTCTTGATGCCGGAGGGCGTGATGGACGTGATCGGTTCCTGGCGCAGGTTCACCAGCGTGACGTTCGGACGGTTGTAGGTGTTGTAGTAGTTGGTATCGAGGCAAGGACGCTTGGCCCCGAACGGATGGTCGTAAGGGCTCAGCGCTGCCGCCGTCTCGGGGTCCTTGACCGTTAAGCGGATTTTCTCGCGAATCAGCTCGGCGAGCAGCGCGTTGCCGTCGACGTCGACCGCCTGGTCGGCCCAAAGCTGGGTCAAGATGTACACGAGATCGCCAGCGGCCCACGCCTGCTCGAACCGCTCGCGGCGCTCGGCATCGCTCAATTGCCAGCTCACCTCCATTTGTTGCGGCCACGGTACGCCTGCCAGCGACCAGCGAGCCTGCTCACGATAGCCGGCTCGGTCGCCTTCCAGCAACGCGACGCGATCCGCTGGCGCAGGACCATTATGGGCAGGCAAGGCAAAGTTCGGGGTGCGCTGGAAGACGGTCAGATGCGCCGCCTGCTCGGCGATCATCGGTATCGACTGGATCCCCGACGATCCCGTGCCGATCACCGCAACGCGCTTGCCGGCGAGTTTTATCTCTTCATGAGGCCAGCGGCCGGTGAAATAGACCTCGCCCTTGAAGTCCTTGACGCCATCGATCTCCGGCGGCTTCGGCGCGGAGAGACAGCCGGTGGCCATGATGTAATAGCGGCAGGATACGCTGGCGCCATTGTCGGTCGTGAGCCGCCAGCGTTCGGCGGCCTCATCCCACGTCGCCGCCGTGACCTTGGTGCCGAAGCGGATGTCGCGGCGCAGATCATAGCGGTCGGCGACGAAGCCGAGATAGCGCAGGATTTCCGGCTGGGTTGCGTATTTCTCTGACCATTGCCACGCGCTCTCCAGTTCCGGATCGAACGTATAGCTGTAGTCGATGGTCTGAATGTCGCAGCGCGCGCCGGGATATCGGTTCCAGTACCAGGTGCCGCCGACGTCGCCGGCCTCCTCCAGCAGCACCGAATTGAAGCCGGCATTGTGCAACCGATGCAGCAGGTACAGGCCGGCAAATCCGGCACCCACCACCGCGACATCGACCTGTTGTGTCGCAGCGCCGCGCGTCGCCTCTGACGCAGATGATGCAACCATCGCTTCTGGCATACCATCCTCCCATGTCTTTTGATTTCGCCGCGGTCTATCGGCGCGCAGCCCAGTTTGTCACAATCTTCGGTAGTTCCACTTGCGTGGACACGCTATCGCCTCTGGGAATTCACCGGCCTCCTCTGGCAAATGGGCAAAGTGTCAACCCGCGTGGGGTCCCGACGACAAATGGCGATAACGCCAGGTCAACGACCGAACGCGTGCGAGACTAATTTGCTAGACTCAGGAGGCCGACCGCCGGTCGCCCTACCGACGGTCCGCACCGGATCAATCTCGCGGGCTCCGCACTTAGGCGGCCTGCTTTTCCGCAGGAGCCGCGTCAAAGCCGACCCGCGGGAAGCGCAGGTTCACCCTGCCAACCGAGGGGTCTTCGTGCCGGATGATAATTTCGTCGGGTGTCCAGGAGAGAATGCTTCCGCATACGGAGTTGCCATAGTCGTCGGGAGTTACGCTGACCCAGTCACCGCGCCGGAGACCGACATTCTGCGCCTCTGACGACCATTCGTCTGGCTCACTCGGTTCGTTAACCTTGGCAACTTCGATCGCTTGGTCGGGCGTCATTTCGGAGAAATTGCTGTGCCCAATGGCCGCAACTCTTTCATACCAGGGGTCGATCACGGTTGCGAAAGAGATCAGCTCATTTACCTCACTGCCACCATTCTGCCGTGCAAACCAAATCGGATGGTAAGCTGACAAATCGGCCGCGGAAGGATCTGTTCCTAATATGAACCCGCGACCGTCGGCCAGAGCCTCAGCGAGCCATGCGATGTGCGCATTGACCCTTTGCAGGTACATCGCTCGCTTTGGACGCAACGCCTCGGGATCCAAGTCGACCCGGAAGAGCGGACGTCGTTCCTCGATAAGTTCTTGGGGGAGTCCAGGCATGTTGCCTATCGTGAGACAGACGGCATTCATGAAGGAGCCTTTCTCGATCCACCAGCCAAGCGCCTTTGCAAGCGCTTCTTGACCTTTCGGATAGAGCGAGCCCGAAGTGCCCAGTTTTTCGATGGCTCGAAGTATGTGCAGCGTGTCGCAGTAGAACTCTGCCCCGACTTGAAGGATCGGAGTTCGCCGATAGCCTCCTGTCATCGGGGTGAGCTTGGGGCGCGGCGTCCATACCGGAATTTCGACGGAGTTCCAGCTTACGCCCTTGAGACCCAGGGCGAGGCGTATCTTTTCCGAGTAAGGCGAAAGCGGGTAGTGGTGCAGGATGACCTTTGACATGTGTTTTCTCTCCCTGTGTTGTCTGCGGACGTGCCATCCCAGCGAATGGTTCAAGTTTGCCCCTTCGTTGGAAATCGTTGCGGAGGCATTCCGCGAGAGTGGAGCCCGGGATGGTCCGAGCCCTTGACTGAAACCAAGTCTCTGCCACCGTCCGAGCTTGAGGATCGGCAACGAGAGAGCGCTTTGCGCGGTGGCTACTTTCGCAGCACCGGCATATCGAAACCGAGGAATTCAAACGCTGCATCGCCGTTGACCCAGCCATGCAATGGGGTTGCCACCATTGGATCTTTTGCTCGCGCCGATGCGCTGGCGTTACTATTTCTTCGGCGCCTGCATGTCGAAGCCGAGGAATTCGAACGGCGTATCGCCATTGACCCAGCCGTGCCACGTATGCGGCCGGAACAGAATGACGTCATCGGGCTTGTAGGCGATATCGCCGTACTTTTTGCCATCCTTGTCGTTCAGCGTCATCTTGCCAGTGCCGCTGATGACGTAAAGAACGTATGTCTGTTCCGCTGGTCCCTCGTGAAGCGCGATCAAGCCGTTGGCGTCGACGTGCCCGCGCATCACATTGATGCCTTTGCCGATATCAATGCTGTTAGGTGGCACTTGATAGAGTGCCCCATAGTTGAAACCCTTGTTCGGTATGCCGCCAATGTCCGGTATCGGCGCGAGCTTTCCAGGCTCCTTCTTGACCGCAATCGCTTTGCCGTTGGGATCGACTTCAATGCTCGTCAGATCGCCGGCAAACGCCGGAGCAGCAATTGCGAGTGCCACCACCGCATCCAACCCATAGATTAGACCACGCATTCTTCCCTCCCTGTTGCTATGCTTGCTTTGAATTATAGATCGAGTGTTGCTCCGGGCCGCTGCGGAAGCAGTAGCCCGCCGTTTGGTGCCTATCCCGCAGGCTCTCCGCTTAGCCGCCCGTGCGCGCGTCGAGGAAAAGCTGGGTGAACGGCTTTGCCAGTACGGGCTCGAGCTTTGGCACGATCGCCTTGATCTCGGGGGTGCCCATATGGCCTTCGAGGGCGGCCTTGTCGGTCCAGCGCTCGAACGTCAGAAAACGCCCTGGCTCGCCGATCACTTCCATCAGCGTGTAGACCAGACAACCTGGTTCCTTGGCCGACTTCTCCGCGAAGGGCACGAGCAACGCGCGGAGATCATCCGCCTTGTCCTTCTTGGATACGATTTCAGCGATCACGAAGTAGCCGGTCTGTCCCGCCGCCATGGCGGATGAAACAGCAAGAACCGCAGCCGCCACGCTACCCACAACGGCCGCACCAACGAATGCACGGCGATCCATGTCTGACATGATGATTTCCCTCCCTCGAGTTTGTTTTCCTGTGATGACCAGCGGCCGGCCCAAAGGCGGGACTGGTCATGCCCTCTCAAACAGTCGTTGACAGTTACAGAGGACACTATTAGCTTGCACGCGATATAATAAGAGTCAATGATATGCGACACGATGTAAGAAGAAAAAGCCTGAATGCTCAAAGTCCCATTGCCCCGGTAGAAGTACCGGGGCTCGACAGCCATCTTTGCTTCGCGCTCTACGCCGCCAGCAACCACATGACGCGACTGTTCGTGCCCTTCCTTCAAAAGCTCGGCGTGACCTACCCCCAATATCTGGTTCTCGTTGTGCTTTGGGAGCGTGGCCCCCAGGGCGTGGGAGACCTCGCCTCAATGCTACGAATGGATTTTGGCACTCTTTCCCCGATGCTCAAGCGTATCGAGAGCAAGGGACTGATCACGCGGCAGCGGACTCCCAGCGATGAACGACGCGTGGTTGTCACTCTGACAGCAAGGGGCATTTCGCTGCGGAAGCGAACCGAGCAGATGCTGGGAGAATTCTACTGTTTTCTGAATATGCCGCTCGACGAACTCACTGACCTGAAGGACCGGCTTCATCATTTTGTGAAATCGGCAGGACCGAAGGAGTCGCCGGCCGTCCCCCGAAAACTGAAGCTGGCTTCCTGAGCCTGCCGTTTGGTCGATCGACGTCTTAGGAGCGACTGAAAACACGAAAGTCGTGTGTTCGTAGAGATAATATCTCCACGCAAAGATGGAGTGACATGGCCGGACAGGCGGATGGCCATGTCAGCCGGTAGATACCGCCTTTTGGAGGAAACATGACCACCTTGAACATCAATGGACGGAATATGTCCGTCGAGGCGGCACCCGATACGCCGCTGCTCTGGGCCATTCGCGAGCAATTGCAGATGACCGGGACCAAATTCGGCTGCGGCGCCGGGCTGTGCGGTGCCTGCACGGTCCACGTCAACGGCGAGGCGGTGCGGTCGTGCCAGACCGCGATTTCCGACGTCGCCGGCAAGAAGATCACCACCATCGAAGGCCTCAGCGCCAAGGGCGACCATCCGCTGCAGAAGGCGTGGATCGCCGAGCAGGTTCCGCAATGCGGCTACTGCCAGTCCGGACAGATCATGCAGGCGGCCTCGCTGCTCGCCAAGAACCCCAACCCGACCAAGGATGAAGTGGTGGCGCATATGGACGGCAATCTCTGCCGTTGCATGACCTATTCGCGCATTCAGAAGGCGATCATGCGTGCGGCAATCGAAATGCGCGCCGCCTCCAACGCCGGCACCGAGCGGAGGGCAACATGAATAAGCACGTGAAAATCACCCAAAATGAGCCGGCCGATCTGAGCCGCCGCTCGTTCCTCGTCGGCACCGCCGCCGCCGGCCTCGCGCTCGGCTATTCCGGCGTTCCCGGCCTGCTCGGCGCCGATCAGGCGCTCGCCGCGCCCTCCAATTTCGATCCCAGCGTCTGGTATTCGATCGCGCCGGACGGGATCGTCACGGTCACCTGCGGCAAGGCCGACATGGGCCAGCACATCGCTTCCACCATGGCGCAGATCATCAGCGAGGAGCTCGGCGCCAACTGGAAGGACATGCGGGTTCAGCTCGCCTCCAACGATCCGAAGTTCAACGACCCCGTGCTCGGCGCGCAGATTACCGGCGGCAGCTGGAGCACGATGATGAACTTCGATGCGATGAGCCGCGCGGGTGCCGCGGGACGCATGGCATTAACGGACGCCGCCGCTACCGCGATGGGCGTACCGTCATCCGAACTGGTCGTCCGCGACTCCGCGATCTCGCATTCGAAATCGAAGAAGTCGATGACGTTCGCCGACATCGTCAAGAGCGGCAAGATCACCAAGACGTTCACGCCCGACGAACTCAAGGCGATTACGCTCAAGACGCCGGATCAGTACACCATGATCGGCGTGTCGGTGCCGCAGCTCGATATTCCCTCCAAGACCAACGGCACGGCGAAATACGGCATCGACACCATGCTGCCGGGCATGGTGTACGGCAAGGTCGTGACGCCGCCGGTGCGCTATGGCGCTACCGTCAAATCGGTCGACGACAGCGCAGCAAAGAAGGTGCCGGGCTTCATCCAGGCCGTCATCCTCGACGACAAGACCGCGACCACGACGGGCTGGGTGGTGGCGGTGGCCAACACCTATGCCAACGCCCGCAAGGCGGCGGACGCGCTGAAGATCAGCTATGACGGCGGGCCTAACGCCAAGCTGTCGAGCGAGTCGCTGCTCACCGAAGCCAAACGGCTGCAGGCACTCGACGATTCCGGGCTGTTCTTCGTCAAGGACGGCGACACCGCGGCGGCGTTCGGCACGGCGGCCAGGGTGATGGAGGCGGAGTACACCACCAACATCAACATCCATGCTCCGATGGAGCCGATGAACGCCACGGCGGAGCTCAAGGGCGATATCTGGCACATCTATTCCGGCAACCAGTTCGCGACGCGCTCCGGTGCGATCGCGGCGGGCGCTGCCGGGGTCGATCCCAAATTCGTCGTGATGCACCAGACCTGGCTGGGCGGCGGCTTCGGCCGGCGTCTCGACGCCGACATGATGGTGCCGGCGGTGCAGGCGGCCAAGGCCGTCGATAAACCGGTCAAGGTCATCTACAGCCGCGAAAACGACATGACCATGGACTTCTCGCGTCCGCTGACGTTCCAGAAGGTCAAGGCCGGTATCGACGGCGACGGCAAACTGGTGGCGCTCAATCACGACGTCGTCAGCGCATGGCCGACCAAACGCTGGGGCATCCCGGATTTCCTGTCGCCTTCGGTCGACAAGAAAGGCGCGCTCGATGCGTTCACCGTGAACGGCGCGGACTTCTTCTATTCCGTGCCCAATCACAACGTCCGCGCCATCCTCAACGAGATGGCGCACAGCGCCACCCCGTCGGGTCAGTTGCGGTCGGTCGCGCCGGGCTGGACCTTCTGGGCGGTCGAAAGCATGGTCGATGAAATTGCACACGCGGTCGGCAAGGACCCCGCGCAGTATCGTATCGACATGCTCGACGGCAAGGGCAAGAACGACGGTGGTGCGCAACGCCTGCGCAACACCCTGCTGGCGGCGATGGGCATGTCCGGCTACGGCACCAAGAAGCTGCCGCAGGGCGAAGGCATGGGCGTGGCCTGCGTTTCCTCGCAGGAACGCGCTACCGCAAGCTGGACCGCCTGCGTGGCCCATGTCGCCGTTTCGCCGTCAGGCGAGGTCAAGGTCAAGAAATTGACCGTGGCCACCGACGTCGGCACCCAGGTGCATCCCGACAACATCCGCGCCCAGGTCGAGGGCGCGGCGTTGTGGGGACTTTCGCTCGCCCTGTATGAGAAGGCGACGCTGAAGGACGGCGGTATCGAGCAGACCAACTTCGATACCTACACGCCGCTGCGGATGAGCCAGGTGCCGGAAGTCGCCGTCAGCGTCATCGCCAATGGCGACAAAGCCACCGGCGTCGGCGAGCCGGCGGTGACGGTGATCGCGCCCGCGCTCGGCAACGCCATCTTCAACGCGGTCGGTGCCCGCGTCCGCGCGCTGCCAATCACGACAGAGCAAGTGAAGGCGGCGATGAAGGCTTAAGGCAGCCGCGCATTGCGGTGCGAAACGATCCGCCGGGGAAATTCCCCGGCGGTTTTTTGTCCGCGACTTGCATGGCTTAGACTGCTAACGGTACGATTTCGTTCAACTAATGCAGAATGATACCGTTTTTCGCATAAACAGCGGAACGGCGGTCCAATGAGAAGTGGTATCCATATATTCTCAAGCGGTTGTTGGCAGTTATCAGGGAATTCCATGTTATGCGACGCGAAGTAAGAAGAAAAAGCCTGAATGCTCAAAGTCCCATTGCGCCAATGGAAATGCCCGGGCTCGACAGCCATCTTTGCTTCGCGCTCTACGCCGCCAGCAACCACATGACGCGACTGTTCGTACCCTTCCTTCAAAAGCTCGGCGTGACCTACCCCCAATATCTGGTTCTCGTTGTGCTTTGGGAGCGTGGCCCCCAAGGCGTGGGAGACCTCGCCTCAATGCTACGCATGGATTTTGGCACGCTTTCGCCGATGCTTAAGCGGCTCGAGACAAAGGGATTCGTTAACCGACGCCGGCAGCCCACCGATGAACGACGCGTACTCGTCGATCTAACAGCGAAGGGGGTTTCGCTTCGGAAGCGGACCGAACAGATGTTGGGCGAGTTCTACTGCTTTCTAAACGTGCCTTTAGCGGATTTATTCGATCTGAAGGATCGGCTTCACCATTTCGTAAGCTCAGCCGGACCGAAGGAAACGAGGACCAATCCTGTTAAGGTGTCAGAGTGAGCTTTCTGAACTATCGTTTCAACGCCTTCTCATCAATTTCGTTCGTGTGTGACGCCCCGAATAGCTTACGGAATTCTCCTTCTCTAACGCTATCAGTTGAGGAAAGCGCCTCAAGCGAACCGTAGTCTCCGCGAAACGGGAACATTTCGTATTTGGGCCGGAGACTTTTGCCGATTCCGCCTAAACACCTGCGAACGGCGAGTCTGGAGACAACCTCGGAGTCGCCAAAAGCTCGGATTTCCGGGCCATTCGCGCGTCTCTTCTGGCGCCGGGCGGAACGGAGGACTGGCTGGCTGGGGCGGGAGGATTCGAACCTCAATATGGCGAGTTAGAAATCGGACGCTCTCGCCTGCCCGAGAGAAGCGGCAGAACCTCTTTCCGCTGAAGTTCATAAGTAACTCCGAACGTTCGAATTTCGAGAACCGTACCGAATGGATGGAGTCCAGAGCTTCGGAGAGAAACGGACCTTTCGGAGAACAATAGGCCGACTCTGCCGATAGGGAGTCCGAAGCTCAAATGAGAAATCGCTGCTGTTACTGGCTTAATTGCCCCCGAGTTCACCCGGAGAATACGCGGCCTTCGGCAATCTGGCGGAGGGAGAGGAACTGGGATCGAACCTTCTCCACGTAGTCCGCAGTAGTCAGGGGTGCTCAGGCGCATCAGGACGCCCTCGGATCGGGCGGCCGGAGCCTGACGGCGCCCAAAAGGGCTCTCGAGGCGCCCACAGCGACGGCGGCGAGCCCCAGCCATATGGGTGCCCTCAGGAGCCCACGAACGCCTGATGCCTTTCCGGAGCATGTCGTGAACCATGCGCCCATCCTTGCGGAAGGTCCCGCCCCGCGAGAATTTGCGTCAATGGTCGCGAAATATCTCGCTGCATGAACTCCGCATGCCGAAGCGGTCGCGCCTCGAACAGTCGCCCGGTGCGGCGTAGGAATCCGCCGATTCTTTTCACTTTATGCAGCTGGAAATGCCTCCGGATCTTCTTGAGGTCCAACGCGTTACACGCGTCGTATTGTAAACTCTGGCTCAATCTCGAGCACGGTCACGGTTCACCTGCCGAGCGGAAGATGGCGATGGTGATTGGCCGGCCCTTGCTGAAGTTGAATGCCTCGACACGCGGTCCGCGTTCATAGCGCACCCCAATCGCTTCTGCTCGCTGGGCAAAAGCGCTTTCCTGATGCGTTTCGATGAAGGCAAAACGGCAGTCGCCCTCGCGCAGCAAGTCTGCCGCTCCTGACGCATCGGTGAAATGGGTTTCGGTGCCGGCGAGAAAGACGAGGCTCGGCTCGCCGTACCCGGCGCTGGCGGCGACCGGATGCGTGCAACCGGACTCGCGCAGCACGCCAGCGAGCGCCACACTCGGGAACAGCGGGCCAAGCGTCGGCAGGATCATCGAATAAACGCCGATGCTTATCAGCACCATTGCCGCCGTAGCGCGCATAAGCGCTCGCTCGGCACCGTCGTCATCATACAATTGCCAAGCCAAGAAACCACAGACGATCGCAGCGGCGAAGAACGGCCAAGCGGGAAGGACGATGTCGTGGTTAATCACGATCGCGCCTGCAACAGCGGTGATGCTGAGGAGAATCGGGACGACGAACCACCAAATGATGTTGGGTTTGAGCCAGCGCCACCGGGACAACGCTTTCGCCTCGACCGCTCCGGCGGTGAGGATGGCGATGGCTGGATACAATGGCATCACGTAATGTGGCAGTTTGGTCACGGACAATTCAAACACGAGCCATGAGGGCACCAGCCATGCCAAGAGGAAGCGAATTGGCATCTCTCGCCGCTTAGCCCATACCGCTGGTGCCGCCAATCCCGCCAGAATGCAGGCAGGAAAGAAGGTCGCAAAAAACAGGACCACATAGTATCCCGGCGGCCCGCCGTGACTCTCCTGGGAATTCGCTATCTTACCCAGAGTGTCGTGGACCACGGAATCAAGGAGGAAGGCATTACCTGTGCGGGCGTAGATCGCGATGAACCACGGTAAGGCGAGAACGACAAGCCAGACGACACCGTAAAGCGGGCGAAGCGCTTGAACCCAGCGTACGGAGCGATCGATGATCGAGAGTGTCGCCACCGTGAGGCCAACGATCATGACAATCACGAGCCCCTTTAGCAGAATTCCGGCCGCGAGTGCGGTCCAAAATACCGCAAGCAGCGCCCATCCAGGTCGCGCGACCTTATCGTCGCGCGAGAATAAATATGCGCGCGCTAGCACCGACATCGCGGTGACTACTGTAAAAAGCAGCATAGCATCGGCTCTCGCGAGCCGGGCTTCGGCGCCGAGCAGGATCGAGCCCACCATCATCAAAGCGGCCAGCGCCGCGCCGCGCCGGTCGACAAAGGCGAGTGCGCACCAGTAGGTTGCCAACACAGCGCCGACGGCGCCGAAAAGCGACGGCAGCCGGTAAAGCCAGATGGTGAGACGCGCATCCGGAACGCCGAACGCTTCAGCCGTCTTCACCGTGGCCGCCTGCAGCCAGTACATGCCGACTGGCTTGGTGTAATGCGCCTCGCCTTGGAAGCGGGTGTCAACATAGTCGCCAGTTTCGATCATCTGCTTGGATTTTTGGGCAAAATGCGGCTCGTCGCGATCGATCGGCGGAATCTGGAATACGCCGGGCAGGAAAGCGATCAGCGAGGCAATGACCAGCATAAAAACTGCCCGCCGGTTCGAACTCACGGCAAAATCGAAAACCGAGGCAAGGCCCTTTGTCCGCCAAAAGGTCCGCGGCAGCGCGCAAAGCCGAGAGCGCAGTTGCGCTGCATTAAACAAGGTCAGACTCTCGTTGGGCGAACTGGTGCTGCGCCAGGACATCCTCACGCGCGAAGCGGTAGTATCGGACCGCACCTTCGAACGGCACGTCCCGCATAACATGCTGCAGCCGGCGTAGTGCGATCAGATTCCAATAAATTTTCTTGATCATCAAATTGCGATGCGGCCGAGATTCCCTGTACTCCACGGGAACCTCAACCAGGCGCTTGCAGTTGCGCATGGCGCGTAGGACCAGTTCGGTATCGAACTGGCCGCGATCGAGCTCGCAATTCGCTATGATGGCATTTAGCGACTCGCGATTGAGCAGCTTCGGCCCGTGCGTGTCCGTCCCACTGTAGCCAAACAACACCTGCAGGGCGGCGTTCAGGCCGGCGCTCAGAAACCTGCGGTACGGCCGCTGAAAATTCAACGTCGGGTCGGCGCGCTTGGAGGCAATGAAGAGGTCATATTGGTGGCGATTATTCCAAGCCCAGGTCATGAACGGAAGGTCCCACTGCTCGATGTCGAGCATGTAGACCCATTTGGTTGTTGTGGAGCGCAGGCCTGCCTTGAGCGCAGCACCATAGTTCGGCTTCTCGAGATTGACCACGCGCGACAGCGGCCAACGCTCGACAATGTGGCTGAGAAAAGCCGGGGTTCCGTCGGTGCTGCCGTTGTCGACAAAGACATAAAGCCAATTGTCAGCGCCGAGCAGGTTATCGAGATAGTTCGCCAGCGCCTCGGCGTTCGCCATCAAAATGGATTGCTCATTGAAAACCGGGATTACGATCGACAGCGGCAGTTCCCCGGCGGCTGGCGTTCCCGATGACACTTTTGTCAGCATCGCTACTTCCAATCAGCCGCCGTCAATCCGAAGCGGACCAAGCCTGCCGCCGCACCCAGATCTCGCGGTTCTCCAGATACCAGTTCCACGTTGTCTGCAAGCCAGCCTCGAGGTCCGTTGGAGCATTGTAACCGAATTCGCTCGCCGCTTTGGCGATATTACACCAAGTCGAGTGAACTTCGCCGCTGCGGCGAGCTTCGCAATGAACCCGGATATCGCGTCCGGAAACCTTCTTGAGCGTTGCGACGAGCGTGCGGAGCGATGTCGGCTGTCCGCAGCCGAGCTGGTAAACGCCGGTGAGCTCCCGCTTGAGCGCCGCTTCGATGCCGCGCACCAGATCGCCGACGTAAAGGTAATCGCGCTGCTGGGTGCCGTCGCCGTAGACGACGAGCGGCTCCTCGCGAATGATGCTTTTGATAAAGGCGGCCACCACGCTCTTTTTGTGCGCCGAGCGCGGACCGTAGATGTTCGAAAAGCGCAACGTCACGCATGAGAGTCCATAGGCGCCGGCAAAGGCGGAGCAATAACCCTCCACAGCAAGCTTGGAGGCGCCGTAGGGAGAGAGCGGACAAGGTGCCATCTCTTCCGAGATCGGCGACGCTGCTTCGCCAAGCAAGGCGCCACCGGTCGAAGCATTGATGACGCGACGAACATCTGCGGCGCGGGCCAATTCGAGCAAATGGAATGAACCAGCAACATTGACTTCGAAACTGGGACGCGGATCTTCAACGGAAGCGATAA
The DNA here is from genome assembly GCF_900129505.1 of Bradyrhizobium erythrophlei. NCBI lineage: Bacteria > Pseudomonadati > Pseudomonadota > Alphaproteobacteria > Hyphomicrobiales > Nitrobacteraceae > Bradyrhizobium > Bradyrhizobium erythrophlei. Next base: position 7,420,513 of record NZ_LT670818.1, read on the forward strand.
CACCGGACAGGGCCGCAAGATGTACGACGGTATCGACGCCTTGCAGGCATTCCGTCATCGTGGCTCTGTCGGTGAAATCGCCGCAAGTGAACCGTACCCCGCGCGGAAAGCTGGGACGCTGCTGCCCGACCGAGAGGTTGTCAAGCACGACGACCTCGTAGGCGCTGTTGGCCGACAAATGCTGTACGAGATTAGCACCTATGAAGCCGGCTCCGCCCGTTACAAGTACGCGCATGCTAGTAGATCTCGAATGAAGCATTGATCGGGGAACTGCGCAGCAATCGTATCACCACTTCGAGACACAAGGAATCTTTGTACGGTCGCAATTGCTTGCGTACTTCTTCGCGATTTCCCTGATCTCCCCGAGCAAGCTACTGTTGAGCATGATCGGCTCGAGGCCGAGGCCGATAAGACTACGGTTTTCGACGTACAGGTCGTTAGTGTCCGCCTCTTTGCGCGGATTGGGCACATGCGAAATCGGCACCCCAGTCAATCCGGAAATCATCTCCGCCAGATCGATGAGCCTGAAGGTCTCGGTCATCTGGTTGAAGATGCGCACACGTTCGCCTTTTTGAGGCGGGTTCATAATCGCAAGCTCGATACAACGAACGGTATCCTGAATGTTGATGAACGCCCGCGTTTGACCGCCTGTGCCATGTACGGTTAACGGAAAGCCGATGGCTGCCTGCACGAGAAAACGATTGAGGACGGTTCCATAATCACCATCATAATCAAACCGATTGATGAGCCGCTCATCGAGTGACGTCTCTTCAGTTTGCGTGCCCCAAACGATGCCTTGGTGCAAGTCGGTGACGCGAACCTCGTCGATTTTGTTGTAGAACGCGAACAACAATTGATCTTGGGTCTTGGTCAGATGATAGATGCTGCCAGGATCGGCCGGATAAAGAATCTCCCGATGAATGACTTTACCGCCCTCCTCCACCTTAATCGGCAAATAGCCTTCCGGAATCTTCATCCCGGCGGCGCCATAGCCGTAAACCCCCATTGTACCAAGATGAACGACGTGGCTGTCCACGCCGGCCTCGACGATCGCGGCGAGAAGATTGTTGGTGGCATTGAGATTGTTGTTGACCGTGTAACGCTTGTGATACGATGACTTCATTGAATAGGGCGCCGCGCGTTGTTCGGCGAAATGCACGATAGCGTCCGGCTGCCACTCAGCAATGAGCGTCAAAAGGCGATGATAATTCTCGGCGACGTCGAAATTGTAAAAGGAAGTAACCTTGCCGGTTATCTCTTTCCAAGCCCGAATACGTTCTCCGATCGGCCGGATTGGCGTAAGCGACGATGCCTCTAGCTCGTTGTCGATGTTGCGACGAGACAAATTATCGACGATTACCACATCGTGGTCTCGCGCCGAAAGGTGCAATGACGTAGGCCAGCCACAAAACCCGTCGCCGCCAAGAATTAAAATTTTCAATAATCTTCCTCCCTCAATCTCGCTGCCCCATGTCCGAGATGAGTGCTGAGGTGGATCCCATCGGTAGGACCACCTACAAAGTTCCATTCCCCACACGCCCTTGTCGTCCCCACTGGGCGCCCTCGATCCCCGGGTAGCCGCGAGGATGGAGTAGGGGCCTTCTGACAGACGATTGTTTCTCCAGAATTTCTGAATTGTGGAATCATAGTGGCCGCTGGTCTGGCTGGTCGCAATCATATGCATATATGACAGCGCTTCCTAGTTTGACGTTAACTGGCAGATCATCGATTGGACAGCATTGAAAAAAAGCGAATCTTCAAGCATGCCGAAAGCGCCGCGCCATGGCTATGACTGAAGCTGTTTCTTTGGCCGCCGCCGCGCGTTCGCGCATACGCTCGATCGGCCGCCGCGGCGCCGCGCGCCTCGTCGCCTGGGCGGGCGACGAGAAATTAAGCCCGTGGCTGGTGGCGGGCTTCGTCATCCTCCACGTGGTGTTCTGGACCTTGATCCTGATGCGTTTGCGGGTGGCGCAGGATGTGCACTTCGATGTCGCCGAGGCCTTTGCCTGGGGCCAGAAATTCCTGCTTGGCTACGGTAAGCATCCCCCGCTGTCGGGATGGGTCGCCGGCCTCTGGTTCATGCTGTTCCCGGTCACGGACTGGTCGACCTATGCGCTGGCGATGGTGACGGTCGGTGCAGGCATGATGATCTGCTGGGCGATCGCCGTGCGTGTGGTCGATCGCCGCCGCGCCTTCCTTGTAGTGGTGATGCTCGCGATCTACCCGATCTTCAATTTGAAGGGCTTCAAGTACAATCCGGATCTGCTGCAGCTGGTCACGCTGCCGCTGGTGGTCCTCGCCTATCTGGACGCGTTCGAGAAACGCACGATTCGTTCAGGCGTCTGGCTCGGGCTTGCCGGCGCGCTGGCGCTGATGACGAAATACTGGGTGCTGACGATGATCGGCGCGATCGGCCTCGCGGCACTGATTCATCCCGCGCGGATGCTGTTCCTGCGCTCGCCAGCGCCGTGGGTCGCGATCGCGACGTTGGTGGTTGCGATGGTCCCGCACTTCATTTGGCTGAAGCAGGTGGATTTCGCGCCGTTCACCTATGCCAGCGATACCTATTCGATATCAAATCATATTCAGAGCCTGGAATTGGTACTGGGCTATATCGGGCATAACATTGCTTTGCTCGCGCTGCCGTTGGTGGTCGCCGCCGTGGCGTTGGCGTGGAGCCCGCACGGGTGGATGTTGCTGCAGCGCGATCCGCGCGCCTTCGTCACACAACCATGGTCGCGCGATGCCAATTCAGACGTGCGGATGAACCAGGCACGGAATATCTGGATCGTTCAAGGCATCGTCGCCGTCGGTCCGCTGATCGGGGCGCTAGTTTTCTCGATTTACGTCAAGACTGACTGGGGCATCTCGCTGTTCTTCCTGACGCCGCTGGCAGTGGTCGCGATTCCTCAATTGCGCCTGCGCCGGGCCGCGCTTGTGCGAGTCGTTGCGACCTGGCTGGTGATTTCGCTGCTTGTGCTGGTCGCTGCGCCGCAGATCGTTCCCATCACGATGCTGCACAATGCGACCGGCCAGTTCACCTATGGCTCACATTCGCAGCTCGCGCGTGAGCTGACGGAGCTGTGGCATCGGCGCTTCCATTCGCGTTGGAAGGTGGTCGCCGGCGCCACCGATGTCGGCGAGCCGATGACATTCTATAGCCCCGATCACCCGATGCCGCTAACGCCGAATGAAAGCTGGTCATCGGGGCTTACGTCGCTCGACGAGGCGAACCGATATGGCTTCATCGGCATCTGCGAAGTCGGCGCCTGGAATCAGCAGGCATGCGAGGCCTGGATGAAGCGGAATGCAGCAGGTGGAGAGGAGATGGTGATCACAACGAGGCGACTCTTTCGCGGGTCTGCCGGCGCTGCGACCACATGGAACGTATTCATCGTCCCTCCGGCCAATCGTGAAGCTCCGGAGTAGCCTCATGGATAGTGCCAGCATTTATCGTTTTAGCCGACCAGCCCCACAGATAATGTCGCTCTTGGCGCTAACCGTTTGCGCGATTGGTTGGGCCGGAGTTTGGCGAGAACACCCACCAGCATGAGGGATTTCTACAGGAACGTCACGGGGACCTCCCGCGTTGATTCCAGGATTTTACCGACAAAGACGGCGTCGTCCATAGTAGCCCACGTCCGCTAGGTTCCCGACGCTGGATCGTAGGCACCAGCAGCGTGTTGGTGCCGGCGAACGGCTCCCATTTCGCAAGGACCATGCACCGCAGCAAGCCGCATCTCTCTTAGTTTCGTTGATCGCCGATGGTATTGGCCCGAAAAATAGCTTCTCCGTTTCTAGGATTATGCTAACGATCCGCCCGTTAACTACCGCCCAATTTGGTGATGAGATGAACGCAAAGGGCTTAGCCGGAAGACTACTAATTGGTCGTCAGATTGGCGCGGTAGCAACCGCGTTCATGATTCCCGTGAGTACCAGCGGACAAGCAATCGCACTGTCCATTTTCGTTTTGTTCGCCATTCTAACTGTAGAGCGTGAAGAATGGCTGGTCACCTTCGCGATTCCCGCAGCGGGCGTTCCGGTTGGCCTATTTTTGCTAATATTGATTGGCATGTCGTGGTCGCCGACCCCGTTTGCCCCCGGAGGGGGAGTAACTCACTATGCAAAATTGTTGCTCATTCCGGTTGCGATGGCGTGTGCTTTCACCCCCCGGGAGGCGCTTCAAATCGGCTACGGGTTTTTGGCGGGATGTCTAGTCGTCCTGGTCCTTTCGTTTTTGTCATTTTTCATACTTCTCCCCCCTCCCTTCCGCCGCGCGATGGACGGTGTGCCGTTGAAAGACAATGCCGTTCAAAGCGGATGTTTTGCGCTATGCGCTTTCGCGCTGGCCTTGGGAGGCGTCCGCGTGTGGGTTGGGGGCAACCGGCGACGTGCAGCCGCAATGATTATCTTGGCATTAATATTCCTTGCGGACATCTTCATGATTTTCATCTCGAAGACCGGCGTCCTTATGACGGCTGCATTGGTTGGTCTATTTGTAATCCATGCTGAGGGTTGGAGACGGTTCTTGTTGGTCGCAGCTCCGATCGCACTTGTCGTGGCAATTGCGCTTTGGTCGTCGGCTCCAGCACACCGTCGTTTGGCAGAGATTGCGACCGATATACATGCCGTTGACGGTGACAAAGGGAGTTCGGAACCAACCCTCTCGACAGCTAGTCGGCTCGATTTCTGGAGCAAGGCTGTCGAATTCATTAAGGAAGCCCCGTTGTTTGGTCACGGCACCGGCAGCACCAAATCGCTGTATCAGTCTCTCGAGGCTACTAGACCGTCTCCATATGGCGAGGCTGTGCCCGACCCGCACAATCAGTTTTTTGCGATTGCTATTCAGGTCGGTCTGGCGGGCGGCGCTATACTACTCGTTATGTGGGCCGTGCATTTTTCAATGTTTATCGGCCGTAGTTTCGCAAGCGCGTTGGGGCAGGCGGTCGTTATACAGAACTTCATCGGATCGCTTTTCAATAGTCACCTGTCGACCGTCACACAGGGAATGCTGTATTGCTTGGCTGTGGGATTGCTTGGAGGCATTGTGCAGCGAGCGCCACCGAACATTGATCGCTAAAGATCTCCGCAGCCAGCTTGAAATTAGCTCATAAAATGAATGATATGGCATCGCGATCGATTTTACTCGACAATGCGCATTTTTTAATTCGGTGCCTACGTTATCGTTTGCGAACAGAAAAGCTTCAGATCAAAACCATGATCTGTCTCAATCTGAGGGGCGCGACGGTCTTGGATATCGGGGCAAACAAAGGACTCTATTGTTTTTGGATGATGCGCGCAGTCGGACCTTCAGGCCACGTAATCGCATTTGAAACGCAACCAGAGATGCGAAACGGCATCGAACGTCAGAAACTTCGATTTGATTGGTCCAATCTTCGAGTGATGAATGTCGCCTTATCGGATTTAGATGGGGAGATGAACCTATCTCGGCAAAGAATCGGCGACGGAAGCGCGACGCTGGACACAATTGCCGACGAAATATTCTCGAAATTGAAATTCATTAAATGCGATGTGGAAGGGCACGAACTTAACGTGTTTTTGGGTGGCGCGCAGACAATTCGACGCCACCGACCTGTCGTACAATTCGAGAGTACCGTTACAGATCAAAGAACACAGGATATTTTTCATTTTTTTCGTAGTCTCGGATACTCGGGGGTACTTTTATTAGGGGGTGCGTACCTTCATTACTCCAATCCTGACACCGTTCCGCACTACAAGTTTGGGATGGGAGGCCACCGAGATTTTCTATTTTTCCCACCGGAAGCGATCGGAACGACGATCCCGTTTAATCTGTCTGAAGTGGATTCCGGACCTGGGACCAGGGATCGCCGAAATTAAGGTGTGATCCCGCCTGCCTTTGTCCTTCAAATCAAGCAGCTTCCTGCTGCTGCTTTTGCGTCTGCTGTAGGCGCTTCGGGTCAAAATCAGATCTCGATGCTCGCAACGCAATGTCTGCTTCAGGCGTCCTTTTCCGTGATGACCGCGAACTCATTGCCAAGCGGCACTCCGCCCAGGCCGAAGCGGACCGGGGCCTTGTAGTGTTCGACGTAGTTGTTTGCATGCTGGTTTGCCATTTTGTCTGCGCGGCGGCCGAAATGCTCGGCAAGTAGCTGTTGCCGCGACTGCCGAGCCCTGAATGCCCAAGCCGAGGAAATCTCGGCGGCTGTGCGGCAGCGTTGCACCCTTTTCAGTGTTTTCAGAATTCTGTTCTCCCAATGTCACTACGTGGTGACGCGACGCCCTGCGGCCGTCGCGCGCTACTTCAGGCGGGGTCCAGGCCCTGCGATTTACGCCAACCCTCTGTGCTGGGCCCGGCCGATCGATGCCGAGCTGCGCCGCGATGCCAGAACGGTAACGCCAACACGTATTCGAAGGGCGGCTCCGAAGAGGTGGTCGGCCGGGCGATCAGGTGAGGGGCGAGTACTTATACCAGCCTTCGGAAGGTCTGACTCTTTTTTGAAAAGCTGGCGCCGGCGTGATTCATTTATGACCGACTGGATTGATTCGGGAGGTCGGCGATGGGCGCGGCGGTCGGTCTACGGGAGGATTTCGAGGCGGATGAGCTGCGTCGGCTCGCGGCGAAGGTGAAGGATGCCGCGCAGGCGCGACGGCTGCTGGCGCTGGCGGCGATTCGCGACGGGATGAACCGCACCGAGGCGGCCCGGATCGGCGGCATGGACCGGCAGACGCTGCGGGACTGGCCGCACCGCTTCAACCAGTACGGGCCTGACGGTCTGATCGACATCAAGCCGACCGGGCGGCCGTCGAAGCTCTCCGACGAGCAGAAAGATGCATTGAAGCAGCTCGTCGAGACCGGCCCCGACCCGGAGAAGGATGGGGTCGTACGCTGGCGCTGCGTCGACCTGAAGCGTGTTCTCGGACAGCGTTTCGGTGTCGATCTGTCGGAGGTGAGCCTGGGGCGCGCGCTCAAGAAGCTCGGCTTCTCGCACATCAGCGCCTGGCCGCGCCATCCCGTGCAGGATCCGGAGACGATCGCGGCATTTAAAAAAACTTTCCTACGCAGGTCGCGGCGATCGTGACCAAACTCGCCCCGGAAACGCCGATTGAGGTCTGGTTCCAGGACGAGATGCGGGTCGGCCAGAAGAACAGCCTCGTCTACCAATGGGCCAAGAAGGGATCACGGCCGCGGCAGCCCAAGGATCAGCGCTACGAGAACGCCTATGTGTTCGGCGCCGTCTGTGCGAGCCGCGACACCGGCGTCGCCCTCATCATGCCGCAAGCCGACACCGAGGCCATGCAGGCGCATCTCGACGCCATCGGCAAGGCCGTCGCGCCCGGCGCGCATGCGCTGCTGATCCTCGACAAGGCCGGATGGCACACGACGCGCAAACTAAAGCCACCTGCCAATGTCACCCTCGTGCCGCTGCCACCCGCCTGTCCGGAGCTCAACGCAGCCGAGAACATCTGGCAGTATCTGCGACAGACCTATCTCGCCAACCGCGTGTTCGCGTCCTACACCGATATCCTCGACGCCTGCCAAGACGCCTGGCGAAAACTTCTCGCCGAAACCGGGCGCATCACCTCGATCGCGGCCCGCGACTGGGCCATCATCGGTCAGCCCTTCTGAAGGCTGGTATTAGCAACCGCGGCAGATGCCGTTGATCATGCGGTCGAGCGCCGCGTTCTCCTGGTTGACTGGATCGTTCGGATTCATCAGATTTTTTTCCGAGGTCACTTGATCAGCAGGTGGCTGGCGCTGCCCCACCGGTGCCTCCGGCAGCAATTGCTGGTCCGAGTTCATCGACGGAGCTGCGGCTGGATTTCCCGAACCAGCCGGCTGCGCAATCGCCGCCGTCGCGGCTCTTTCTTGGTTTTTTCCGCAAGGATGTCGCAGACCATCGTCGCCGAGATACGTCCCGGACACCGGGTCGTAGGACTGGTAATGCTGGGCGCAATAGGAAGGATCAGCGCCGCTCGATACCACGGAGCCGGAGTACCCGTCGTAGCCGGGGTCGTTGTAAGCGTAGCCGTCGTTATAATAATTGGGGTCGTAGTATCCAAAGTAAGTATAGGGGTCGTAGTAGCCACCGTAGCCATAACCCAGCGCGCTACCGGCCGCTAATCCGCCAGCAAAGCCGACTCCTCGGTCATAACCGTGGCGCCGGTCGCGATCGCCGCGATACCCGCCGTGCGCAAACTGTCCGTCGCTGTGCCCAGTGAAATTTCCGCCGCTCACTGAGCCAACTCGGCCATCGCCGATGCTTGCTTGAGCACCGCGGAACCCGCCGCCGCCGACGTGCATCCCATCGCCGCCGCCGCCGACGTGCATCCCACGGCCGATGCCGCCGATGTGCATCCCACCGCCACCGCCTATGCCGCCGACGTGCATCGCGCCGCCACCGCCGACGCCGCCGATGTGCATCGTGCCGCTACCGCCGACGCCGCCGATGTGCATCGCGCCGCCACCGCCGATGCCGCCGATGTGCATCGCGCCGCCACCGCCGACGCCGCCGATGTGCATCCCACCGCCACCGCCGATGCCGCCTACATGCATCCCACCGCCGCCGCCGCCGATCCCCGCCGCGAAGGCCGGGCCTGCAACAGCTAACGCGAGTGACAGGGCCGTAGCCCCGACCATACGAAGTTTCGACATTGTGCTTCTCCACAAGAGCCTGAAGCAGAAACATAGGCGTTAGGCGCGAGGCTCATGTAGGTAAGCAATCCGCCGCTACCATTAAATTGAATTTTAAGAGTCAGAGGCCCAGCAAACGCTGGTGCATTCGCGTTGAACAATGAGTTGCTTCCAAGTAGCCACCGCGCATATCCATTGTGGCGACGCCTGTCAGGAGCATCGGCCCGTGTTTATCGATCCTGCGCGGCTGATCGGCATCGTCCTTTTCTGTGCTGATGCACGATCGGCTGCTCCGATTACTGCCTTCGAAATTTCCCATTAGCGACTGCGAGCCGCGTGGCCATATGAGGCCACAGGGCGATGCTCACTGGCTGCGCCCGTCGAAAGGAAAATGACATGACTGGACGAAGAACGATGATGGTATTGGCCAGCGCCCTGCTCGCCGGGTCTCTGCTGGCGACGGGTGCTGCACAGGCAGGTGGTGGTGGTGGCGGTGGCGGCGGCGGCGGCGGTGGTGGCGGCGGTGGTGGCGGTGGTGGCGGTGGTGGCGGTGGCCATGGGGGTGGCGGCGGCTTCAGCGGAGGCGGCTTCGGCGGAGGTCACATGGGCAGTTTCGGCGGAGGCAGCTTCGGCGGAGGTCACACGGGCGCCTTCGGCGGAAGTCACTTCGGCGGATCTCCCATGGCGGGCACTGGCCGAGGTCACGGCGGAACTCGCATGGCGGGCATTGGCCGAGGTCACTATGGCTATGGAAGACACCATGGCTTTTACGACAACGACTATGGTTGCCCGTATTACTCATCATACAACTGGCCGTACACCTGCGCCTACTGAATGGTGAGCTGCGCCGCAACTTCCGAATCAATCTTCAGGCGTTCACCAGGAGAGCTCGCGTACAGCAGAACGCTAGCTCTCCTAGGTGAGCCGTCAGCCCAACTCAAACGCCATCATTGAACACCAGCGTCACCCGGCGACCGACCGATGTCGCTAGTTGGCTGCCGAACGAGGTGCGACGTCCCCATCACTCCCAAGGGCCCAGGCGATCCTAGAGCTAGGTATACTCTTCTCAACCAAATGTAACGTACGGATCTAACCTCCGTTCAACGGCCCGGGTCCATCTCTCTCATGCGGGTGTAGCTCAGTGGTAGAGCACGACCTTGCCAAGGTCGGGGTCGAGGGTTCGAGCCCCTTCGCCCGCTCCAGAATTTCCTAATGTGGCGTGCGCCGAGCAAACGCGGCGCTTTCCAGTGGGTGCAAACCCCACCCGGCAACCGCTCCAGCCGGAAGCAATCGGAGCAGTCATGGAGGTAACGAAGTGGCTGAAACCTTCGATTAGCGTGTCACGACTCCCCCGTCCTATCGAAGCAATATCGACGAAGGTGTCGTGCCGGCGCCGAAATATCTTGTCAAACCCGCTTGCTTAACGATCGCCGTCTGGTCGACCAAAAATCTGGGAATTGATATGTCAAAGCCACGCCTACGATTGATCCATTGCTCGAACGGCGTCCGACCGAGAGCAAAGCACCGGCACCACGGCCGCAGCTTCCGACCTTTGGTTATTGATGGGGGCGTGCGAGCGAGATCCGTGCCGAGAGAGAGCTCATGGGACGCTGCGCTTAAACTAATCGATCTTGGTTTTTTAACTTTCCATGTAAATTATCTTGCCTTCTTGCAGGCGAGTATAACAGTTCTTGAGGCCCACAAATGGACTGATCCTGAAAAGACTAGCTAGATTGACATGGTGCACCCGACCCATGGGGTGCGACCGAGTGGGTCACCGAAACACCGCGCTCTCGCGTATCGATCGCATCGACCGTGCTGCTCAACCCCGTCGGCTCCCTTCGGCTGTCCCGCGCGCAGAAGCCAAATCGCTATAGAGCCCGCGCGCGGCACCGCCTGACGTATCCCTGCCCGCGATTGCCGCTAGCTCCGGGACAGTGCGGCTAGGGACATCATCTCAGCCGCGGGCTCCAGAAGCTTGGCCACGATACCCGGTTGATGCCTGCGCGGTACGTTCGCCCCTATTCAAAGGGACAGAAGAACGACTTCCGTGACGCGGAGGCCATTGCCGAAGCGGTGCAACGCCCGACGATGAAGTTCGTGGCAACCAAGACTGTTGACCAACTGGACCTTCAGGCGATTCACCGCGTACGAGAACGTCTGGTTAGCCAGCGCACGGGCATCGTCAACCAGATCCGCGCCTTTCTACTGGAACGCGGCGTTGCTGTTCGGCAAGGATTGCGCTTCTTGCGCGCCGAGTTTTCGAAACTGCGCTAACTACTCAGTCTCCGTGCGCGCAATCGCGTTCGCAAAAGATGTTCGGTCGGTAAGTACGATCAACGATCCCGGTCAACCAAGCACTTGGGCAAATCGCAAAAATCAAGGTGATGTAACTCGAACAAGTGGGCTTTTCGGATTGGCAGCCGAAAATTATGCGTATGAACCAGGACCACCGGTCCGCATCCTCTTTGCGCCAGAGGATTGACCATCCCCCACCCCGAAGGTCTGACGACGCGCTTAGTTCCGGTTGAAGTAGACCTCAAGCAGCAAATCTTTGATGTCTGCTCTTCCCTCAACAACGGACATGCACCAAAGGGGCGGTTACGTCAGCTTTGGTAGAGTCGAGGATGGGCGCGGTAGCTTGGGCCATTCGGCAACGCTCCGTTTCCCATCCCACCGGGTCGCCGGAGGCGGTCGCCCGCCCCCGGCTCCCACAGAACGTGGCGTGCGGATTTCCCGCACCACGCTCTTCGGCAGTTGGTTCACAGCTTTCACTGCTATCTGTTCAAGTTTCGTTTCCATGGTCAGCTGATCTTCTCACTGAGTAGAAGGCCGTAACTCCCGTTGAATGGAGCCCATGTTGCCCAAGAACAATTCAACTACCGCTGACCGCTTCCCCAAGTAGCCGGCTCTCCCGACCGCAGAGTACTATCAGTCAGTCTGACTTCCACCCGGTCATCAGACCCTTCTCACCACTTCGGCTTGGCAGGTCCTACAGGCTTGCGCCTGAACCGGATGGATCTCCCTTGTTCACGTTGCTCCCTTTGGTTGCATGCTGGCGGTACCGAACCCCGGGAGCACCTCAGACCGCTCGCGTTGTCGCGGCCTGCGATTCCGCCTTCCCCTTTGAGCGACAGGGTCGGCTACTCCGATCACGTTCGATTTCGGGGCTATGTTCCCGTTCACTTCATTCCGGCCTACAACCTCCCTGTCTACGCTTCGCAGCGGCCGTTACCGGACGCCACGCCAGACTCGGTTCGCGGCTGCTCGCTAGGCTTTGCCGCGGCCGTCATCGCAGACGGCAGACTTCAACGCGCTTGCAAGGCGCAACGCTCATCGAACCGGACGTGCCCGATTAAGGCATCCGGCTCTCCGACTGGTTTCACCGTGAGGCACACAGAGAGCAAACTAACCGCACGCGGCTTCGGTGCGGTGAGTAACTCTCCTTCGCCCCTCGACACAGCAATCTCCGGCGGCTCCTGTCTTTGATGGTGTTTGCAGGCTCATCGCCAATCACCACGACCTAGCCATCTTCGAAAGCGCACCAGAAGTCAGGGCCCTTTCCTCAGCCAGCATTACCCGGCTTCGACGGTCATACGACCCTGTCCGACTCCCGGCATGGCCGCCGCCTTCGCGACGTTGAGGCCGCTACCCTCGCCCTTGACGGGTCTCCCCCGATTACCCGAACCACCTTTCCGACGTGCCGTGCCCACTACCCCGGCGGATCGAGCGGGTGCGCGTGTCGATTGCTTCCCCGCTCATACAGCCTTCCCCAAATGGCAGGAGGGTCGGCATCCGCATTGTCACTTTCGAGGCCTGCTCAGGCTTCACTCACGTTACGGCCCGCCGGATTGCTCAACCGCCTAAAGCGGCCTTTGTCACGAGGCTCCAGCCCTGCCGGTTACCCGGCCGAACCGCTCGTCAGCTACCAGATCAATCGACAACTCTCTGGGTGGCATCTTCCTCCACTAGTGATCCGCGCCTTCGGGGCGCACTGCCACTTCCGGACTTCGGTCGCCGCGACAACTTCGCCAGTATCGGCCGGACCGACCCGCCCCAATCGCAGCCGAAAGGGAGCCGTTTTTCTCGCCGAGCACACCACAAGGGCGACGACTGACAAGATTGTGTAGGCCGAGGTTCGCGGAGAAGGCGGTACTATGGAAGGAAAAGGCCGATCAGAACGAAGCGAGTGGGTGTGACGCGTTGCGAATCTCCTGCGGCGTTTGTCCAAAAGCGCGTAGGAACGCTCGGCGCATGCGCTCCCGGTCGCCAAAGCCGGTTTCCTTCGCGATCGCTTCGATGGGACTCCGCCCTTGTTCCAGCGCCAGCCTGGCGGCCTCCATCCTGAGGTTCTCGATCGCCTTCGCAGGCGATTGTCCGGTTTCGGCGTGAAACACGCGAGTGAACTGGCGTGGGCTGAGGCGCGCCGCTTCGGCGAGCCGTTCCACCGACAATGGCTTGTGAAGATTGGCTCTAGCAAAGACGAGCGCATCCTGCACACGATCGGATTTCGCATCGAGTTCCAACAAGGCAGAATGCTGTGATTGGCCCCCCGAGCGGCGGTGATGAACCACAAGCGCCTTAGCGACAACGCGGGCCGCCTCCGGCCCTACGTCTCTTTCGACCAGGCCCAGTGCGAGATCTATGCCGGCCGTCATTCCCGCGGAGGTCCAAACCGGGCCATCGGCAATGAAGATCCGGTCTACCTCCACCTTGATTTTCGGAAAGCGGCTTTGCAGTTCGCGGCCATAAAGCCAATGGGTCGTCGCACGACGACCGTCGAGAAGGCCGGCTTGGGCGAGCGTGAATGCTCCAATACAGATCGATGCTATTCGCCGCGCTGATCCCGCGGCGTTCTGGAGAAACGCGATGATGCCTGGCGGTGCGGGAGCGATGTCATGACTGGCGCCCACCATTATTGTGTCAAACTGGGCGCAACCAAGCGGTTCTGTGACAATTTCCATGCCGAATGAGTTGCGAGTGCGCCCACCTGTCTCCGACAATACTCGCACCTCATAGCGCTGTTCGCCTAGCGTTATGTTGGCGGCATCGAAAACCGAAAGCGGAGCGAAGCTCATCACCTCGAAGCCCGGTACGACGATCATTCCTACGCGTATCATGATCATCACCATATCTCGCACGCGCTATCTACGTTGATTGAGCGCCTGCGGCCTTCGGCTATCGTATCATCCGAGACGGGAAAGCGCACGTCGTCGGAGCGCCGGTTTTCGCGCACACGCGTGCGCCTATTCGACGCCAGTTTGGAGCCGACTGATCGCATAAGTCATTGCGGCAGCGGGGTAATCCACCGTTTACAGACAATGAAGGGTCAGCACGAGAGTGGCGTCTCGGTGCAATCAGAGCGCGCGCCGGAAGGGTCCTGTGTTCATTCAATTGACCCTCCCAGTGGGCGGCGAGAACAGGCCAATAGATGACGTCCTAAAGCGTGGCAATTACGACCTTCTCGCCCATCGCGGGACCGACGTAGAGAGGGTCCGTGACACTTTCTTCGTTCCGGCACCGGGATGGCGGGGTCGCGCCGCTTACAAGGTCGCGGCGGAAATCACGAGACGACAAAGATGAGCGCTTACCACCAGATAGTCCTCGCGTCCCGTCCCAAAGGGACTCCGACATCTTCCAACTTCCGACTTGAAGAGGGACCGATCCCTGTGGCCGAGAAGGGACAGGTATTGGTGCGGACGTTGTATCTTTCGCTCGATCCGTACATGCGGGGCCGGATGAACCTCGCCACGCCCCATCCGATAGAAATCGGCGCAACTATGGACGGCGAGGTGGTCGCGGAGATCGTGCAGTCGACACACCCGGTCTATCGTCCTGGTGACCTGGTCCTGGCAATGACTGGCTGGCGGACGCATGCGGCTGTAGAGGCGAACGGCCTGCGGCGTGTCGATCCCGGGCAAACGCCGGTGACGACCGCGCTCGGCGTGCTCGGAATGCCAGGCTTCGCGGCCTACGCCGGGATGAAGTTGATCGGACAGCCGAAAGAGGGGGAGACCGTGGTGGTGGCCGCCGCGAGCGGCCCAGTCGGTTCACTGGTGGGACAGCTCGCCCAATTGGCCGGAGCGCGGGCCGTGGGAATCGCCGGAGGCGCCGAGAAGTGTGCCTATGTCCGCGACGAGTTGGGCTTTGACGCCGTCGTCGACCGCCGCGCTGGGGGACTTCCGCAGGCGCTGGCGCGAGCCTGCCCGGATGGAATCGACGTTTACTTCGAGAGCGTGGGCGGACCCCTGTGGCAGGCGGTGCTGCCGCTGCTCAACCGCTACGCGCGGGTGCCGGTCTGCGGGCTCATCGCCTTTTACAACGGCGTTCCACGATCGAATCGGGACATGCTGCCCGCTGCTATGATGACGATCGTGAAGCGCAGCCTTCTCGTTCAAGGCTACATCAACACCGAGTTCGTGGCCGATCACTATGCCGACTTCTTACGGGAAGTCGGTGCACTCGTCGCATCTGGGCGCGTTCGCTATCACGAAGATATTGTCGAGGGCCTCGAAGCGGCGCCGGAGGCGTTCATCGGAATGCTGTCCGGCCGAAATTTCGGAAAGCTGTTGGTTCGTGTTGGGTAAGGCTCCACGTGTTCAGGGATTTTTTTGTACTGGCGATCCGCTCCTATTCAGCGCCCATCCGGTCCGCGGTTTGCCTTGCTGTCCGGACCGCATGAGCACTCTGCTAGTCGTCGATGTCCTGAAGGGTGGCATCTACGACCTTTGGGCTGCCGTCGAAGCGCCGTAGATTTTGGGCTGTCAAGCGGCCTTCCTAGAGCCGCCTGCTCAAGTTTCACGCCGCTAAGCCGCGCATGAATGTTCCGACGAAACGCCGTCGGGTTTCCGGCGCCTAACAGAGGAGGATCGGAGAATGAGCAGTCAAGTTGTCTTGATCACCGGCGGACTTACCGGCATCGGGCGCGCCGCCGCCGTCGCCTTTGCCAAGAAGGGCGCGAAGGTGGTCATTGCCGGCCGGCGTGATGAGGCCGGCAAGGCGCTCACAAAAGAGCTGCGCTCTTTCGGTGCAGAAGCCGAGTTCATTAACGCCGACGTCCGCAAGGAGAATGACGTGCGCGCTCTGGTCGACAAGACCATCGCACGGTTTGGCCGTCTCGACGTTGCGGTGAACAACGCCGCCACCGAAGGTCAGGGCGGCCCGATCACGGACCAGACCGCGGAAAGCTTTGCCGCGACGTTCGACACCAATGTTGTCGGCGTGGTCCTGAGCATGAAGCACGAGGTGCGCGCCATGCAGGCCCAGGGGAGCGGCAGCATCATCAACGTCTCCTCGACCTACGGGCACAAGGGCGCGGCCTATGCCTCGATCTATGCCGGCGCCAAGCACGCTGTCGAAGGCATCACTAAGTCGGTGGCGCTCGAAGTCGCCGCGTCGGGCATTCGCGTGAATGCGGTCTCGCCTGGCCCGACGGACACCGGCATGCTGACCCGCTTTACCGGCACCGCAGATAACAAGGCGGCCCTGGTGGCGCAGGTTCCGCTGGCTCGGCTCGGCCTCTCCGAGGAAGTCGCCGATGGCATCGTCTTCATCGCATCGGATGAAGCCCGGTTCATCACCGGCCATATCCTCAGCGTCGACGGCGGCCACAGCGCCGCCTGACCCCGCTCGGCTGGCCGGGATTGCGCAACGAAGCCAACTATTACGCCCACCGCCCGATCAACGCACAATGCATATCAAGTCGAAGGAGGAAGTCCGATGGCTAACGTGGTGAAGAAATACAGCATTTCTTCTGAGCTAGCACAGAAAATGGTGGATGAAGCGGTGGCGAAAGCCAGAGAACTTGGCGTTACCGAGAACGTAGCGATTCTCGATGACGGCGGCAATCTCAAGGCCTTCAGCCGGATGGATGGGGCACCGATCCTTTCCATCGAGATGGCGCAGAATAAGGCATATACAGCTCTGTTCGGCGTTTCCACGCAGGACTTTTTCAACTTTATCCAGGGCGACCCGTCGCTTTTGGCCGGCATCCCCACGCTTGCACGTGTGGCGGCGTGGGGTGGAGGGTTTCCCATTAAGGTGAACGGAGAAGTTGTCGGGGCGATCGGGCTGAGCGGGGCGCCCGCGGTACAGAACGACGTCGATTGCGCGAGAGCAGCCCTGGCGCTCCTGCCCGATGCGGTGCCGGCTGAGTAAAGAGGGCGCGACCATGATGATTCATAGCCGCCCAGAAATGATTCATACCCACCAGACCGCGCCGACGCAGTTCGTCGAGGCCAACGGCATCCGCTTCGCCTATCGTCGCTTCGGCAAACCGGGTGGCGTGCCGCTCGTTTTCAACCAGCACTTCACCGGGACGATCGACCATTGGGATCCGGGGGTGACCGACGGCCTCGCGGCGACGCGGGAGGTGATCCTGTTCAACAACGCTGGCATTTCCAACAGCTCGGGCGAAGTGCCTACCACGTTCGAGGAGATGGGTGCTAACGCCATCGCCTTCCTCAACGCGCTGGGACTGAAGCAAGTTGATGTGCTCGGCTTCTCGATCGGCGGCTTCGTCGCCCAGGAGATCACGCTGCAAGCCCCTGAGCTGGTCCGGCGCTTGGTGCTGGTCGGCACGGGCCCGCGCGGCGGCCAGAACATGGCGACCCTCACGCCGGAAGCGCAACAGATCTTCGGCGCCACCTACAAGGTGCCGGAGGAGATCTGGCTGAAGGTCCACTTCACCGACTCGGAAGCCAGCCAGGCCGCCGGCCGCGAATTCCTGAAGCGCTTCCTCCGCCGCACTGAAAACCGCGATCCCGAGGTGAACGAGAAAGTGGCGCCCGCCCAGATCGAGGCCATCGGCAAGTGGGGTGTGCAGCGTGAGGGTTCCTATGAGTACCTGAAGACCATCCTGCAACCGACGCTGGTAATCAACGGCGACAACGACGTGATCATCTACTCCATCAACTCTTGGATTCTGCAGCAGAACATCCCCAACGCTCAGTTGATCATCTACCCGGACGCCAACCACGGTTCGCAGTACCAGTACCCGGAGCGCTTCGTCGGGCACGTCTCGATGTTCCTGTCCGAGTAAGACTCTTCAGCGCATTGCAAAACCTGCGCTTTCTTCGTTTGAGCGGAAGACAGATGGATCCGCCGCAAGGCGTCTTTGGAGCGTGGACCGAAGGAGAATGAAGTGACGCAGACAATCGAGGAAAAGAATAAGGCTTTCGTGTTGGAGGCTTTCGAAACGCTTTTCAACAAGAGGGACTACGCCGCTGCGGAGCGTTTCTGGTCTCCGAACTACATTCAGCACAGCGCGCACATTCCGCCGGGACGCGAGGGCCTCTTCGCGTTGGTCAAGGGCACACCCGACAGCCTCCATTACGAGAACGGGCTTACCGTCGCCAACGGAGACTACGTGTTGCTCCACGGCCGGTTCTCAGGCATGGGCCTGCCGGCGAACTGGATCGTGGTGGATATCGTGCGCCTCGAGAACGGCCGACTTGCCGAGCACTGGGACGTCATCGAGGACGAAGCGACTAAGGAGGCGTCCGTTAGCGGCCTGCCCATGTTCGGGACGACATTTCCCTCGGGATGATCTGCTGCGGGCGTCCGAAATGGGGGCAGCACATGTCCGTTCCGGGTCCAGGCCGTGTGGAAACGTTTTTCGTACCCCAATAACTGCAAGCAACCGGGCGTGACGGACCTCGACGCGACCGGCTGAGCCTATTTTTGCTGTATCGAGTCTGGAGTCAATCCGGGCGCAGCCTCGGGCCGTGCTGAGCGACCTTAGCGGTCTCACGGCGCGCACCATGACACGCTCTTCAAGCCCGGATCGCTGCGAGGAACGGTTTGATACCGACGATGTTCATCACGCGCGTGAGGTTGTAGGCGAGCACGTGCAGCGCCATCTCAGTCGCCACTTTGGGCAGCGTCTTCATCAAAAAGTGCGTCGCCCCCATCCGCATCTTCAGCGTGCCGAACGGATGCTCGACTGTCTCGCGGCGAGTACGCATCGCGTCCGGATTCTTGTCCAGGCGGGCCTGCACAGCATCGACAACGTGCTCGTGTTCCCAACGCGTGATGCGGCGTTGCGGTCCCTTCGTGCACTGAGCCTTCAGCGCGCAGGTCCGGCACGTGTTACTCCAATAGCGGTGCAGGACCAATCCATTTTCCTCGTTCGCGAAGCGGTGGATGAGCGTCTCACCGGCTGGACAAACGTAAATGTCCTCTTCGGCCACATAGCGGAAATCCTGCTTGCCGAAGCGGCCTTCGGACTTTGCCCCCGATGTCTGCGGTTTTGGCAGCGTGACCGTGATGCCAGCCTCTTCGCATGCGAGGATCTCCTCGCCTTTGAAGTAGCCGCGATCGGCGAAGGCTTCGAGGTTTTCTGCCTCCAATGCCGCCTTCGCTTGGTTGGCCATGTTCGCAAGATGCGACTTGTCGGTGCCGACGTTGGTCACCTCATGCGCGACGATCAGATGGTTCGTCGTATCAACGGCCGCTTGTACGTTATAGCCGACCATCCCAGAGCCGCGCCCGCTGGTCGCCATCGAGCGGGAATCAGGATCGGTGAAGGAGACCTGCTGATCGGGCGCGGCAAGCATCTCCTTCTCAATCGCTTTGAGGCGCTTGACCTCCTCTTCGAGCTTGATCAGCTTCTCCTTGAGCCGCGTGGTCCTGGCCACAAGCTCCTCCGACGGCACCTCACCGGCAGCTGTCTGGCGATCGGCTGTGTCAAGTTGGCTCAGATAGCGCGCAACGCTCTCCTCGATCTGCGCCAGACGCCGCTCCATCTTTCCCTTCGTGAAGTTGTTGTCGCGCGAGTTAACCGCCTTGAACTTGCTGCCGTCGATCGCAACGCTCGCTTTCGCCAGCAGACCCATCTTGCGGCACAAGGCAACGAATTGCGCGCAGACCTTCTTGATGGCGGGGCCGTTGTCTTTGCGGAAATCGGCGATGGTTTTGTGATCCGGAACGAGCCGTCCCGTCAGCCACATCACTTCCAGATTGCGGCCAGCCTCACGCTCCAGCCGCCGGCTCGATTGGACCCGGTTGAGATAGCCATAGATATAAAGCTTGAGCATCGCCGAAGGATGATACGCGGGCCGGCCGGTCGCCGCCGGGTTGACGCCATCGAACCCCAGCTCGCGCAGTTCCAGCGCATCGACGAACACATCGACCGCGCGAACAGGATTGCTCTCGTCCACCCAATCATCAAGGCATTCCGGTAACAGTGTCGTCTGCTGGCGATCCGCCCCTTGAACGAAACCCTTCATCATCCCCCCGCGATTCAGCAAGGGAAGCATGGCATCGGTCAGGTTTTCACACAGTCTGGGTCAAAGGCTGACCTCGAGCCGCTAATGCTCAAGGTCCGCTCTTCCATCCACAGCGGACATTCACCGAAGCCGCAAGTGGGCTTTTCCTTGTAAAAAAATCGAAGATTTTGGGTATGAACCAGGCCCACCGGTCCGCACCCTCATCGCGCCAGAGATTTGACCACCCCCGACCCCATCCGCAAAAGACGACGCTCTCGGTAGGACCATTGACGGCAAGCGTCCGAACAAAAGCGAGCGTCACGTCTGGCGCTCTGAAAGCCAAACTTGCAAACCTCACAAGCAAGTGCCTTTGTCCGCTTTTTCGAACGAAGGTATCGAGAATAACAGGTCGCACATCGACCCTTCACGTTGTCGATCAAGCTTGTCTTTCGGCAGTCTGCGCAAATTATCGCGGCCATGCGTTACGGATACACGGAGTGCTCGATTCGTACTACGGGTATCTGTAACAAGGGCCAGGCAGATATGCCTTATCACTTTGCCCGCTTACCGGCTAACCAAGTCGTCAGGACATCGAGGTTTGTTGTTAGTGCAACGATGTCTGCTCGAGCCCCGGCACTTAGCCTACCGCGGTGGTGCTCGATTCCCAAAAACCGTGCCGGGACGAGCGATGCGGCGCGAAGTGCGTCATCGAGGGAAGTCCCCACGAGCGTTACTGCATTTTTAACAGCCGATGCCATGTCGAGATGAGCGCCGGCAAGCGTTCCGTTTTCGGAGACCAGTCGTCCGTGCCGCAGCTGGATCTGCCTCCCCATGAGTTCGAAATGGTCTTGCTCGGTGCCAACGGTGGGCATTGCATCACTGACAAGGGCAATGTTGCTCCGATTTTTTGATGAAAAGACGGCCCGCACAACGAGCGGATCGACATGTATACCGTCGAGAATAATGCCCGCTGTAAGACGTTCGTCCGTAAGGGCCACGCCAACAATACCAGGTTCTCGGGCGTTCATGGGGGGCATTGCATTGAATAGGTGTGTAACTCCACTAAGCCCCTCGTCGATGGCCCTTATCAACGTGTCGGGAGTTGCCTCGCTGTGACCAACTGACACCCGAATTCCGCTCGAAGCGAGGGTCTTCACAAACCCCGCAGGTACGCATTCTGGCGCCAGAGTCACCATGGACGATCCGACTGTGGATAGCTCTCCGAGCCAATCCA
Organism: Bradyrhizobium erythrophlei; assembly: GCF_900129505.1. Classification (NCBI taxonomy): domain Bacteria; kingdom Pseudomonadati; phylum Pseudomonadota; class Alphaproteobacteria; order Hyphomicrobiales; family Nitrobacteraceae; genus Bradyrhizobium; species Bradyrhizobium erythrophlei. The sequence continues at coordinate 7,441,568 of NZ_LT670818.1, forward strand.
GATCGTCCCTTGTCGCGGACAGAATACAGTCGCCCCGATGAATCCCCGGGCGCAAGCGACTAATAAACGGACCTTCGAGATGAAGACCCAGGATTCCGTCGGTGCCGGCCAGTAATTTTGCGGCAGCAATTGCGGCCGTCGCCTTCACGCGGGTATCGCTTATCAATGTAGGTAAACAGCTTGTAGTGCCGTACCGGCGATGTGCTCGAGCAATCGCGCACATCGCGTCCGGCGTTGGCTCATCATTGAGAAGAATGCCGCCGCCACCGTTGACTTGCAGGTCGATGAAGCCCGGCGCAAGCATCGTCCCGGGCGGCATAACTTCGGTGCGCCAGTCACCTGACGTCTGATCGCGCGGCGCGATGCACTGAACCACTCCACGATCGATCAAGATGACCGCATTATTGTGCCATCGATATCCATCGAAAATACGGTCAGCCGAAATTGCCGACTGGTGCGTTTGGGCGTGTTCGGCTGGTTCCAGACCCATCGCCTCACTTCCTCACTGGCCGGTTGGTCGGCCCGATCGATCCGTTGGCCGAACTGCAGGATGCACCGGCTCGGAGCCCGGGAATCATGAGAGCGGAACTCAGGGGGCTAGCAAACGTTCCGGAAGGTGCTACCACAACGTTTGCGCACTGAGCATCGCCATTTTTCGCGAGTAAGCGAATGAGCAAATACGGGTCATCGGATCACGCTCAATTTTATATCGGAGTCGACGGCGGTGGAACTAGTTGCCGAGCTCGCATCGAAGATGCGGAAGGTCGTCTTCTGGGTCAAGGCGCCGCCGGCCCCGCTGCAACGCGAATCGGCGCGGATAGGTCGATGCAGGCGGTGCGAACAGCGAGTATGGCAGCCGCTACCGACGCCGGGCTGCTGCCGACCGCCCTTGCTCACACGAGCGCCGGCGTGGGATTGGCTGGAATTGATCGTAAAGGGGCCCGTGAGGCGTTTCTGAGCTTCCCACATCCGTTTCGAAACGTCATCTACGCGACTGACGCGAACATCGCTTGCTTGGGAGCGCACAGTGGCCGCGATGGAGGCATTGTCGTTCTGGGCACCGGCAGCATCGGCTTCGCTCGGGTGAAAGGCCGCGAACTCCGTATCGGAGGATACGGCTTCCCGATCTCCGATGAGGGCAGTGGTGCCGATCTCGGACTAAAGGCCGTGCGGCTCGCCCTTCGCGCACACGATGGCAGAGCTAGACCGACTCCCTTTTTGCTCGAGGTCATGGGACGGCTTGGGCCTGATGCCTCTACGTTAGTCGCCTGGGCCGAACAGGCGACCGCGACCGAGTATGCAAGCTTGGCTCCAATTGCTTTAAGCTACGCAGAGGCTGGTGATCCGTTCGCAGAAGAAATTGTCGCCGAAGGTGCCCGGCATGTCGACGTGCTCATTGGTTCACTGGTGGAGTTCGGTGCGCCGCGTATCTCCCTCCTTGGGGGTCTGGCATCGCGTCTGGTTCAATGGCTTTCACCCGACGTCCTACACTTTCTTTCCCCGCCTGAAGGCGACGCGGTAGCCGGGGCCCTGCTTTTGGCCCGTCGCGAAGGACGCACACCAACACCAGGCGAGGCGGCAGGGGAAGGTGCGCAGATATGCTGACTGAGCACATAAGCCCGCGGTTCGTCGACCTCGATTCATGGTCCACTAGCGACATGATCCAAGCCCTGTATGACGGACAGCTCGTCGCTTGCGCAGCTGTGAGACCGGCCCTGCCGGCGATAAATGCCGCCGTAGATGACGCGGTGATGGCCCTCAAGCGCGGCGGTCGCTTGGTTTACGTGGGTGCCGGCACCTCCGGTCGCATCGCCATTCAGGACGGCGCGGAGCTTCGTCCGACATACGATTGGCCAAGCGATCGTATCGTTTTCGTGATGGCTGGAGGAATGCAAGCGCTAGTGGAGAGCGTTGAAGGTGCCGAAGATAACGAAGCAAAAGGGGTAGAAGCTATTGCCCAAGCTAACGTTGATCAAAACGACGTTGTTATAGCTGTCGCAGCGAGCGGTACGACGCCGTTCACTGTCGGAGCCCTACGTTCCGCAGGAGCGAGGGGAGCCCTCTGCATTGCAGTGGCGAATAACCGAGGCGCCCCGCTTTTTGAACTAGCGCGCCATCGTATCTTGATTGAGACCGGGACGGAGGTGCTGGCAGGCTCGACGCGGCTGCAAGCGGGAACAGCCCAAAAGATCGTCCTAAATCTCTTTTCTACAGCCGTGATGGTCAAGCTGGGCCGCGTCTACCGGGGTCTGATGGTAAGCATGCGCGCAAGCAATGCGAAGCTTCTTCGCCGTGCAGAAATCATCGTTAGCCAGATCGTGGGTTGCGACGAGGATGATGCTGCCACATTCGTTCAACGCGCGGAGGGTGACGTCAAAATTGCCGTCCTACTCGGTCTAGGATGGGAAAAAACCGACGCCATCGAGTCATTGCTCAAACACGAGGGCAATCTGAGATCAGTTATCGACGAGTTGGCTCATGATCGAACATGACCGAGCCCAGACAGCCATGGCTCGAGAGATCCGGGAGATCCCGCTTACAACTGAGCGCCTTCTGGCAGAACATGATTTGATCACAACTGTCGCAAATCGCATCCGCCACGCCAACCCACGGGTCATTGTGATTTCAGGCCGCGGCAGCTCTGGAAATGCGGGAACTCTTCTTCGCTATTTGTTTGAAACTCAGGCGGGTTTACTCGTTTCGACGTCCGCTCCCTCAGTCGTGACAACCTACAAACAATCGATCGATATGCGGGACGCCGTTTTCATCGTCATATCACAATCCGGTCGTAGTCCCGATCTTGTGACAGGAGCGCAATCGGCCAGAAAAAGTGGGGCCCTGACAGTTGCTATTGTAAACGATGTGAGATCGCCCGTTGCTCTTGCCTGCGAACTGACGCTGCCGATTGGAGCTGGCCTAGAGCGTTCAGTCGTCGCTACAAAATCTGTCGTACTGTCGATGGTGATAGGCGTGCAACTTATCGCATCGCTCACCTCCGATCATGCTTTGGGCGAAAAGATCACACAGCTCCCGCGAAGATTCAGTGACGCGCTTACCTGCGATTGGTCAGCCTGGAGCGGCAGTTTCGCAGCAGCACGCGCAGCGTTCGTAATTGGGCGGGGATTTGGATTGGGACCGGCGCGCGAGATCGGGCTTAAGATCGCCGAAACGATGCGGCTACCGACATTAAGCTATAGTGCAGCAGAGGTAATGCACGGTCCACTTGCTTCTGCCAGCACTGAAACTCCATTTCTCGTGTTGAGGCAGAACGACGGATCATCTGCCATGGTCGATGCTTTGATCGCCGATCTTCGTGTCAGAAAGCTGAATGTCTTTTCCGTTGGTGATCCAAGCGGAACGCTTCCGTGGATAGGAAACGATGATCCAATTTGCGATGCGATTACGATGTTGTTGCCAGCCTATGCTACCATAGAGCAGGCTGCGCGGGATCGCGGTTTTGATCCGGACAATCCGCCAAATCTCACCAAAATAACAGAAACCCTCTGATGCCGCTAGGGATGCTCCATTCATCGGTCCCTTGCTACGTCCGACCTGAAGGCAATAATCAAGTGGGCTTTTCCTTTTAAAGAACTCGAGAATTTTGCGCACGAATTATGCCCACCGGTCCGCATCCTCATCGCGCCAGAGAATTGACCACCCCCACCCACAGGCCTGAGCGAACGACTCGCAGGTAACCCACAATCGTTCGACCACCACGAAAGCCAGTCACGGCCCCGGAAATGGCGGCTCTGTCGCTTTCAATCAGGCCAACCCGACGCTCATTTCGGGCCGATGGAGCTTGGGTAATCGCAATCAAAGGCTTTATTCGCGTCGGTAACATGGGGCAGGATACGACTCATGTCCGACCTCTCAGCCGAAATACAGCTTAGGCCAACCCGCATTGGCTTTCTCGTGCATCCCGCCGACCTTGCCTCCGTCCGCAGGATCATGCGTGCATGCACGTGCCTGTGGGGAGGCGTTTACAATCCGATTATCCCAGTTTTCAACAAACCGCCTAACGAATGGAAATCCGAGGTTTACGAGCGCTTTAAGGGAGCAGCGGTCGCCAAGGGATATGTCCGGTTCTTCGAACCCGACGTGTACGTCGAAGCTGAGGCGGGCCTTCTTGAAAAGGCGGGTCTCGGTGCGCTGCGCGAAGACCACACATTTCATTCGCAAGTGATTACCCTGAAGGAGTTGTTCGAACCGGACCAAGACCGAAGTTGGTCCGAGCCAGAGTTCGGTCTCAACGTCCATGATGTGCTTGGGCAAATCTACAAAACTGAGCAGAAGTTTATCCTCCGCGACAAAGGGGAAAGCGTCTTAGTCAAACCGCAGCGCGCCAATGCGCTCGTAGAATCCGTGTTCGGCGCGTACCCGACGTCCCCGGACATGAGCTACATTCAGCAGGCCTACACGGATGTCTACAAGCCGGAAACGATAGATGCGACCCCGGACACTTGGCGACGCGTCTTCCGTGGGGGCGCAGAAACGCCCCTGCGCGTTACGCGCTATGGTCTGAACACAGAACGTTACTGGTACCACGATCTGGTTTTGTTTGTTTTCGACCCCTCTCGCGCCACCGATTTGATTGACCTCTGGAATTTGAGGCTCGAGCCACATCCTGTCCTACCCGTTCCTATCGGGTGGTTCGAAGCCTTGGCAGACGATATATACGACTTCCTCGAGTCTCAGCACCGACCCGTTGCCGGAAATCCGAACGGTGTAATGCACAATGCCACGATAGAATTCGGCCGTTCGATAAGAAAGACGGACGCTGAGAGGCTGATCAAAAAAATTAAGCCTGGGCTTTCGCCCGGCGCCTTGACGCTGAAGTATTGGCGGAATTCGATATGGATCGACCATCGCAACGACCGAGTTCATCGCGACCGGCGCTTGAAAGTCGTTGCAAGTGAAAAAAGAGTTGATTTGATCCTCAAGAAGGATGGCCCGCGACTGCACACCGCGTTTGAAGCGCTAGAGCCGGAGTTCTCCGGTCGCCACGGAAAGGGCGAGCACCGATGGGTCAATGTCCTCCGATTATCAAACTACGGCAACAAGACCATTGCGGCACTGTTGCCCTTCAATACTTTTGATCGCTCGTGGCCAGGCCTTGCAATGGGCGGTGAACGCGTTCCAATTGGAGGTGAGGGATGGGTTTACCCACAGCGCTTCAAGAATCTGGACCACTATGTTTCGCTACTGAATCCTGAGGAAGCAATTATCGGTTCCCTTAAACAGCTTGGTATCAAGGCCGAGCTGTCGGAACCCGGGCACATCGCCAAGCAAATGTTGGAGCACCTCGGCGGATTGTGGGGTGTGCATCTGCTGGCCGATCTCGAGACGTTGAAGCTGCTCAACAAGATGGCAGGCGGGTTGCGGCGAAAACGAAACGACCACGAAACGATTGAAGAAAATTTTGAACTCAGGACGGCAAGATTAAAGGAATGGACAGACTTGATCTCGCAGCGTCAGGAAAAAGGGGCGCATGGGTCAGAGTTGGCAAAGTTCACCAAAGCCAACATCATTCGGCTCGGTCTCGAGACAGACTGCCCGCATTGCAACGCGAAGAATTGGAGCACACTAACCTCTGTAGATTATCGTGTGGTCTGCGAGCGCTGTCTCAAGCCTTATGATTTTCCGCAGGCTGGGTTACGGGACCATAACCGCAACTGGACCTATCGCGTAGTAGGCCCCTTCTCCGTTCCGGACTACGGTCGAGGCTCATACAGCTCTCTCCTGGCTCTACGTGTGCTGAGCCGCTATAGATCGGCAATGGATCGCATGACTTTCACTACAGCTATGAATCTTAACTTCGACGGGATTCAGCGCGAGGTCGACTTTATCGCATGGCACGGCGATGAGCATATGCAGGAAACACATCGTCCGCCGCAACTTCTCATTGGCGAAGCTAAATCGCTCGGACGGGGAGAGCTGATCACACCGAGCGAGCTGGCCAAGCTCAAAGCCGTCGCTGAAAAACTACCGGAGGCGGTTATTGTGCTCGCGGTGTTGCGCGATCACTTTACTGAAGCTGAAAAGAAAATCCTGAGAAACTTCGTTACTTGGGGTCGACGCGTCAACGCTTACGGCGAGCCGACGAATCCGGTCCTTCTTCTGACATCACACGAATTGACAATGGACCACCACCTCCCTTCGACATGGAAGGAGCTGGGCGGCAAGCACTCGAAATTCGCCGACTACAACCATACTCGGACCCTTTTCGCTTTTGCAAATGCGACCCAACAAATCTATCTCGACATGCCGTCATTTGATCAAGCGCGCAGGCAATATTGGCAAAGACGCCATGCGCGGCGTCTTGCGAGGCAGAGTGGCGCCGAAGCAGGTAGCGGTATAGCTAATCCTCCCATCCCGCCGCCCCTCACGTAGATCGGCTTACGTCACCTTTATACCTTTGCCGAACAGCACGTCGGTCAAGCGCTCTCCTTCAGTGGGCTTTTCCTTTTAAAAAAAGCCCGAAAATTTTGCGTGTGAACCAGGACCACCGGTCCGCATCCTCTTTGCGCCAGAGGATTGACCATCCCCCACCCCGAAGGTCTGACGACGCGCTTAGTTCCGGTTGAAGTAGACCTCAAGCAGCAAATCTTTGATGTCTGCTCTTCCCTCAACAACGGACATTCACCAAAGGGGCGGTTACGTCAGCTTTGGTAGAGTCGAGGATGGGCGCGGTAGCTTGGGCCATTCGGCAACGCTCCGTTTCCCATCCCACCGGGTCGCCGGAGGCGGTCGCCCGCCCCCGGCTCCCACAGAACGTGGCGTGCGGATTTCCCGCACCACGCTCTTCGGCAGTTGGTTCACAGCTTTCACTGCTATCTGTTCAAGTTTCGTTTCCATGGTCAGCTGATCTTCTCACTGAGTAGAAGGCCGTAACTCCCGTTGAATGGAGCCCATGTTGCCCAAGAACAATTCAACTACCGCTGACCGCTTCCCCATGTGGCCGGCTCTCCCGACCGCAGAGTACTATCAGTCAGTCTGACTTCCACCCGGTCATCAGACCCTTCTCACCACTTCGGCTTGGCAGGTCCTACAGGCTTGCGCCTGAACCGGATGGATCTCCCTTGTTCACGTTGCTCCCTTTGGTTGCATGCTGGCGGTACCGAACCCCGGGAGCACCTCAGACCGCTCGCGTTGTCGCGGCCTGCGATTCCGCCTTCCCCTTTGAGCGACAGGGTCGGCTACTCCGATCACGTTCGATTTCGGGGCTATGTTCCCGTTCACTTCATTCCGGCCTACAACCTCCCTGTCTACGCTTCGCAGCGGCCGTTACCGGACGCCACGCCAGACTCGGTTCGCGGCTGCTCGCTAGGCTTTGCCGCGGCCGTCATCGCAGACGGCAGACTTCAACGCGCTTGCAAGGCGCAACGCTCATCGAACCGGACGTGCCCGATTAAGGCATCCGGCTCTCCGACTGATTTCACCGTGAGGCACACAGCGGGGCCGTTAGGGGTAGGCGTTCGAGACGCAGCAGACCGTGTTGTCCATAGACAACGTCGAGAGAGAACCGGTGTGTGCCACGTCCTGCCACTTTGTGCCGTCTGGCGAGGAAGTCGCGTACGCGCTCATAAACGTATCGGTCAATGCCGCGGAATGCCGATCGGCGCGTTCCATGGCAGAAGTAGTTCGACCAGCCAAGCAGAGAGCTGTTCAGCGTGTCGCGCACTTCGGGCCATGGATCGTTGTTGCCAGGCACCAGCAGATTGCCAACCTTCGTTTTGAGCCGTTGCACGCTCTTCTTGGACGGGCTCGCGCTCAGATACCAATGACCGTTCGCTTTGTAACGGTGAGGTCCGAACGAGTAGCCGAGGAAGTCGAAGCGTTCTTGCCGAGCATTCTTCAACGAGGTCTTGGCCTCGTTGAGTGTCAGCCCGAGCCGCGTCATCACCGCCTTCGTCCACGCCAGGGCCTCGGCCGCACATCCGCGACTGAGGATAACGAAGTCGTCGGCATACGCGATGACGTGTGCCCGGAACGCCTCCCCGCGCCCGGTCAGCCGCCAATACTTCAGGAACCGATTCATGTAGATGTTGGCCAGCAGTGGGCTCACGACGCCGCCCTGTGGCGTGCCGCGCGCGTTGCTCTTGCCACCACCGATGCGCCGGGTCCCGTCGCCATCATCCCGTTCCTCGATCGGCGCTTTCAGCCACAGCTTGATCAGCCGGAGCACGTGCCGGTCCACGATGCGACGAGCTACTGATTTCAGAAGCTCGCCGTGCGGAATCGAATCGAAGTAGCGGGATAAGTCGGCGTCGACCACGTCGGTATGGCCCCGGCAGATCAGCCGGTGCACTTCCTTGACCGCGTCCACCGCTCCGCGAACGGGGCGGTAGCCGTAGGCATTGTCCTCGAAGTCCGCCTCGAAGATCGGTTCCAGCACGAGCTTGGCGGCGGTCTGCACCACCCGATCCCGGATCGTCGGAATGCCGAGCGGTCGCTCGCCTCCGTCCGGCTTCGGTATGGACACCCGCCGCACCGGATCGGGCCGGTACGCCTTCGAAACCAGTTCCTCGCGCAGGCCCGCCAGCCACCTCTCCAGGCCCGACGCCTCAACCGCCGCAAAGGTCATTCCGTCCGTACCCGGCGCACCCGCATTTGCTCGGGCCAGCGCATAGGCATGACGCAGGATGTCCGCTCGGTAAATCTTGTCGTAGAGCAGGTAGAAGCGGAAGGCAGGCTCCGCCTTCGCCTTGCGGTATAGCTTTCTCTGAAGGGTCCGGATCGTTGTCGGTGTTGCCAGGCTCATCGCCAATCACCTTCACCTCACCATCTTCGAAAGCGCACCAGAAGTCAGGGCCCTTTCCTCAGCCAGCATTACCCGGCTTCGACGGTCATACGACCCCGTCCGACTCCCGCCATGGCCGCCGCCTTCGCGACGTTGAGGCCGCTACCCTCGCCCTTGACGGGTCTCCCCCGATTACCCGAACCACCTTTCCGACGTGCCGTGCCCACTACCCCGGCGGATCAAGCGGGTGCGCGTGTCGATTGCTTCCCCGCTCATACAGCCTTCCCCAAATGGCAGGAGGGTCGGCATCCGCATTGTCACTTTCGAGGCCTGCTCAGGCTTCACTCACGTTACGGCCCGCCGGATTGCTCAACCGCCTAAAGCGGCCTTTGTCACGAGGCTCCAGCCCTGCCGGTTACCCGGCCGAACCGCTCGTCAGCTACCAGATCAATCGACAACTCTCTGGGTGGAATCTTCCTCCACTAGTGATCCGCGCCTTCGGGGCGCACCGCCAAAGGCTGACATTCGTTGACTATGACACCGCCCTGATTGCCAACAGGGCGACCACCAATGCTGGAGGCATGACGACAATCCCAAGTTTCAGGAACTGCCACGCTGTCACAGCTTCGCCTTCTCGCCTCAGGGCGATTAGCCACAGGATTGTCGCGAGCGAACCCGTCACAGAGAGGTTGGGGCCAAGATCGACGCCTATCAATATTCCGCTTGTCACTTGCAAGGGGACATTAGCACTTTGGCTGACGGTGGCAGCGACCAAGCCAGTCGGAAGGTTGTTCATCAGGTTTGAAGCGAGAGCGACGATGATGCCCGCACCAAAAGAAGCATCCCGAGGCGAGTATGCCGCCACGTTATGAAGCATTTGCGTGACCGAGTTCAAGATTCCAGTCTGCTCGACACCCGCGACCAATATGAACAGTCCGGCAACGAGCGGCAACACTCCCCATGAGATATCCCGCAACACAGGCAGCGGAGACTGCCGACTGATGATCAGCACGATGATGGTCACTGCGGTTCCTGCAACGAACGTCGGCAAGCCAAGCTGCCGGTCGAGGGACGATGCGCCAAGAAGTGCCACAGCGGTAAGAGCAATACCGACTGCAACGCATTTACCGCCAACGGAAAGCGGCTCGGTTGGGAAATCCTCGGAAATTTTCTGATCTATCGCGGCGCGCTGGGTGAACCGCAGGAGGAAATAGGTAGCGAGGATAGAGGCAATCGACGGCGGCGTGAATTGATAGAGCCACTGTGCGAGCGGCGGCATATGGGTGCCAAAGATAACCAAGTTCGCCGGATTGGAAATCGGCAGCACAAAGCTCGCGGCATTGGCGATGAACGCACATATGAAAAGGTACGGCAGCGGCTCGACCCGAGCGGCTGTCGCAGCGGCATATACGGCAGGCGTCAGCACGACGGCTGTCGCGTCATTCGACAGGAACACCGTGACAAGTGTGCCAACGACATAGATGATCAGGAATAGTCGCCTCGCTGAACCTCTCGCATAGCGAACAGCGAGCGCTGCCAACCAATCGAACAGCCCTTCCTGACGCCCGACCTCGGCAAGTAGCATCATGCCGATCAGAAAGAGATAGACATCGATCCCCTTTGCCGCTGCGGCGACCGCAATGCGCCAAGGAAGAAAGCCGAACCCGATCAGCACGACCGTGCCGACCACGGCCCAGACATATTCTGGTATCCGCAGCGGACGCGTGATCACCCCAAGCGTGGCGAAGGCAGCGACAGAGAAGATCAGAGTATTGTGGTTCACCGGTTAAGACGCCGGGACTGGAACTGCGGCGCTGTCACCGGTTGGCTTTCCCACGCATGCTGGTTTGAGCACGGAGGCGAACGAAAGCCAGATTACGATTGAGCCAATGGCAAAGCATCCAAGGATCGTAAAGGCCGCGGGATATCCAAGGTCTTGCGCCAGCCACCCGCCAATCGCTGGACTTAGCGCAGCTCCTACGCCTTGAACGGTCATTACGGCACCTTGGCCGACATTGACCCGCCCCGTGCCATTCAGAATGCGAGCCACGAGGCCCGGGACGGCTACGCTTTGCAAGCCCGCGCCAATGCCGTCGAGCGCCTGCACCGGAAACACCCCCCAGTATTTGATCACCGATGCCGCGACCAATCCGCGAACCGGCAGCGCGAGAAACGATATGAGCAGGACCAGCCAATAACCTTCCTTCTCCGCCATTCGCATCGCTACGATTGATGCGACAATCATCACGGCCTGCGCTACGACGATCGTCATGGCCACAAAGCCCGCACCGTTGTCTTCTTGTCCCGAGACGACCGCCAGACCATAGAGCGGCAGCATTGCGGCATTGCCCAAATGGAAAAGCGCCAAAGCAGCAGCTAGAACAAGAAGTGGCCTGCATTCCAACAAGACCCGCCATGCGCTAGCCGGCTCCCGACTGCTATCGTCGCTTGAACCTCGAGCAACATGATCGTCAATTGCTTTCTTAGGGATGATCGATACCGAAATGATCGACAGCGCACCGAACACAGCCGCCAAAATGAACACCGCGCCGAAACCAGACTGCCATCCTAGGAAGCCAGACAGGGCCGCGCCCACCACATTGCCGGCGTGATTGAAAGTCTGATTGCGACCGTTCTGCCTGTTGAAACCTGCCTGATGCACGATCCCCAGTGTGATCCCCGTGACCGCAGGCACGATCGCGGCCCCTGCTATCGCGGTCGCTACCTGCGACGCGGCAACAACCCAGAAGCTCTGCGAGACAAGGATGACAGCGGAGGCAATGACAGTGAAGATGCCGGGGATGATGACAAAGGTGCGCTTGTTCGTCGTCGCGTCGATCATCGCGCCCGCTGGCGTGGTCATGATCATGCCCGCGATACCGCCAACGCTCATCACGGTACCGATCAAGCCGCTTTCCCAGCCATGGGCCAGCAAAAATATGCCCAAGAAAGGACCAATGCCCGCCTGTATGTCAGCCATAAAGAAGTTCAGTGACAAGAGCGCCGCGATAACTTGCGGCTTAGTGCCCGAGCTCTTTTCGACCAGACCGGCCTCCTCACACAGATACTAACAGCAGCTAGTTTCGATGTGGGTTTGAACAATTAAAATAAATGTTAGTCCGCAGAAATGCTCCACGTCCGCTCCGGGTCCTGAACGGACTTGACGCGCTTAAAATGCGATGTCCGCTTTTCTCCCGAAAACCGACGTGTATCGGGCGTCGTCCCAAGGTGGGCTTTTCGGATTTAATTCCGAATTTTTTGCGTATGAACCAGGCCCACCGGTCCGCATCCTCTTCGCGCCAGAGAATTGACCCACCCCCACCCCGAAGGTCTGACGACGCGCCGAGCGCCGGTTGAAGTAGACTCGAGCAGCAAATCTTTGACGTCTGCTCTTCCCTCAACAACGGACATTCACCAAAGGGGCGGTTACGTCAGCTTTGGTAGAGTCGAGGATGGGCGCGGTAGCTTGGGCCATTCGGCAACGCTCCGTTTCCCATCCCACCGGGTCGCCGGAGGCGGTCACCCGCCTCCGGCTCCCACAGAACGTGGCGTGCGGATTTCCCGCACCACGCTCTTCGGCAGTTGGTTCACAGCTTTCACTGCTATCTGTTCAAGTTTCGTTTCCATGGTCAGCTGATCTTCTCACTGAGTAGAAGGCCGTAACTCCCGTTGAATGGAGCCCATGTCGCCCAAGAACAATTCAACTACCGCTGACCGCTTCCCCATGTGGCCGGCTCTCCCGTCCTCGGAGTACTACCAGTCAGTCTGACTTCCACTCGGTCATCAGGCCTCCCTCACCTTGTCGGCTTGTCGGGCCCTACAAACTTGCGTTTGAACCGAATGGATCTCCCTGGTTCACGTTGCTTCCTTTGGTTGCATGCTGGCGGTACCGAACCCCGGGAGCACCTCAGACCGCTCGCGTTGTCGCGGTCTGCGATTCCGCCTTCCCCTTTGAGCGACGGGGTCGGCTACTCCGATCACGTTCGATTTCGGGGCTATATTCCCGTTCACTTCATTCCGGCCTACAACCTCCCTGTCTACGCTTCGCAACGGCCGTTACCGGACGTCACGCAAGACTCGGTTCGCGGCTGCTCGCTAGGCTTTGCCGCGGCCGTCATTGCAGACTGCAGACTTCAACGCGCTTGCAAGGCGCAACGCTCATCGAACCGGACGTGCCCGATTAAGGCATCCGGCTCTCCGACTGGCTTCACCGTGAGGCACACGGAGAGCAAACTAACCGCACGCGGCTTCGGCGCAGTGAGTAACTCTCCTTCGCCCCTCGACACAGCAATCTCCGGCGGCGCCTGTCGTTAATGGTGTTTGCAGGCTCATCGCCAATCACCACGACCTCGCCATCTTCGAAAGCGCACCAGAAGTCGGGGCCCTTTCCTCAGCCAGCATTACCCGGCTTCAACGGTCATACGACCCCGTCCGACTCCCGCCATGGCCGCCGCCTTTCGCGACGTTGAGGCCGCTACCCTCACCCTTGACGGGTCTCCCCCGATTACCCGAACCACCTTTCGGACGTGCCGTGCCCACTACCCCGGCGGATCAAGCGGGTGCGCGTGTCGATTGCTTCCCCGCTCATACAGCCTTCCCCAAATGGCAGGAGGGTCGGCATCCGCATTGTCACTTTCGAGGCCTGCTCAGGCTTCACTCACGTTACGGCCCGCCGGATTGCTCAACCGCCTAAAAGCGGCCTTTGTCACGAGGCTCCAGCCCTGCCGGTTACCCGGCCGAACCGCTCGTCAGCTACCAGATCAATCGTCAACTCTCTGGGTGGAATCTTCCTCCACTAGTGATCCGCGCCTTCGGGGCGCACTGCCAAATTCAGACCTGGTCAATGTCGCGCATACGGCGCGCGCTCAGTTACCGAAGACCGGCTTGGCGTAAAAATCGGGAAAGATCGCGGGAAGATACAAGTGGGCCTGTAGGCGGCCACCTATGTCGCGGCCGGAATGGGCATCCATCGGGATGATCGCCTCTGCGGCGACCTGGAGATAGCGGCTCACCCAGATGACGCCGGGATTGACGGTGCCGGTCGTCCTTCCGGCGAGCGGCCCGTTGAGCGGTGTCGACGTTGTGAATTCAACCAGGGGAACCCATCCCTGCGGGTAGCGGGTCCCGGTACGGTTGGGTCCGGTATACTCATTGGTGACCAGGCTGTATTCCAGCGCAAAGCCCAACTGCAGGATCTTCGGGTTGACCGTCGCGGCGAGCGTGGTCGGGCCGGTGGGCAGCGTCGACAGACTATTGAAAGCGCCTGTCTCTAAGGGGATATTGACCGAACCTAATGAAGTCGAAGTCAAGGTGGACGCGTCGGTTGGCACCGCGACGGCGGCCGTGGCACTGATCGTGAGCGGCCGCAGCCACGCCGCCGAATCCGGCAGATCGCCGAAGCCCTTGCCGACATAGACGGTCGGCGTCAGCGTGGAGAAAGTCGAGGCGATTCCGGGCGCTCCGGTGCCGCCGATCGCCGCCGTGCCGCCCACGGTGACGACGAATTGGTGCTCGGGGTTGGTATAGAGCTGATACTGGGTGCCGATCACGAGATTGTCGAAGCCCGAGCGCGTGCCCCTGTTGGCGTCTTCGATGACGCGAAAGGTCTCGGTGAAGAATACCGCCCAGTCTTTGGTAACAAGTCTGCTGTAGGTGGTGGGAATGTCGAATTCGCGCGTAGAGGGTGTGGTGGCGGTGTCGGGCAGCTTCACAAAGTAGGGCGGATTATAGAAGTCGGCCGCGGTGGGAACGGTGGTCGCCAAGGTCGAAGGGAAGTAGCGGTCGCCGACGTAGGCGGCCCACCCTTCAGAACATGTCGCGAGCAGGAGCAGGAAGCCGGGTATTATCGTACGCCAAGCAATACAAGCCATCGCGCCCTCCCTATGTCAAAATACTATCACTCCACCTGTTGAGCGGCGTCCCCATCGGCCGCTACGATACCCTGATCATCCGACGCCTCACGCCGCGATGCAAGTCGCCAAGATGCGATAGAGCGTTGACCCCTCCTCGCATGGGACTCGCATGGGGAGGGGTCAGGTTTTGTACTCAGCCCTTGTGCTTGATTTTCACCGTGCAGTCGTATTGGTGCGGCGTTGGGCCAGTGTGACTGTCGGATTACATCGCTTGCGCCAATGGAAGTTTGAGCATTGAATTCAGCGATAATACGCCCCTACCGCAAGTAGCTTTTCGGGTGTGCCTGCGCTCTTCGCTGGATGAAGCGATGAAGAGACTCGCCCGGGCGTGAGGCGAGTGTGATGGCTTCACGCATAGCTAAACAAGGAGGGTACGCCTGGTCGTTCCACCTAACTGTTCGGGAGCGGACAAACGCGCAGCCTCATGCGCGCACCGACCAACACTGTCGATGGCCAAAAGGGAGGAGAGCAATGAGTACCTGGCTTAGTGAGCGAGAACAGCGTCTCGTCGCGGGCGCGGAGACGGCATCGGCGGCAACGCCGATTCCCACTCAGATTGTTTCCAACGGCGAGTATCTTCCGCCCCCGCAGAGCGCTACGCAGAAGAAGGTCGAGGCGCGGATCAACGAGCTGGCCGATGTGAACGGCAAGCACCTCGGCTTGAGCCGCAGGCAGTTCCTGCACACGAGCTGCGGCATGGCGGCGGCATTCCTCGCCATGAATGACATCTACGGCAATATTTTCCAGGTCGCGCCCGCGGAGGCCCGCGAGCCCGAGCTGATGCTGGCGCGCGCGCAAGGCCTCGCCGGCCAGTTCATCTTCGACGTCCAGACCCATTTCGTGCGCGACGACTTCGATCACAAGGAGCTCTTGGGTCTGGCGGACTTTGCGAGCCAGCACTGGAACCCGAAGATGAAGGAGGAGGGCGTCTCCTCGCTCGCCCGCTACAAGTTCCAGAACTATGTGCAGGAGATCTATTACGACAGCGACACCAACATGGCGCTCTTGAGCGGCGCGCCGTTCGACGATCCGAGCTGGTGGCTTCTGTCCAACGAGCAGATCGTCAAGGCGCGCGAGCTAATCAACGACTTCGCGGGCTCGCCCCGTCTGCTGGCGCACAGCGTCATCACCCCCAAGCAGCCCGGCTGGATGGAGGAGGTCGACAAGGCAATCGAGGTCTACAAGCCGGATTCCTGGAAGTCTTACACGATCGGCGACCCGCTGGCGCCCTCCAAGTTCCCATGGCGGCTCGACGACGAGCAGGTGATGTATCCGTTCTACGAAAAAGCGGTTAAGGCCGGCATCAACACGCTTTGTATCCACAAGGGGCTGCTGCCGCCCGATTACGAGAAGTCGTTCGCTGGCGTGTGGGAATACGCAACCGCGTGGGACATCGGAAAGGCTGCCAAGGATTGGCCGCAGATGAACTTCGTGATCTATCACTCGGCGCTACGGCCGTTCCTCGAACTTCCGGACAAGGCGTGGGCGGAATTCGAGCAGACCGGCCGCATCCAATGGGCCTCGGATCTCGCGGAAATCCCACAGAAGTTCGGCGTCACCAATGTCTATGCCGAGATCGGCACGTCCTTTGCCAATTCGGCGGTGGCGCATCCGAAGTTTTGCGCCGCGCTGGTCGGCACGCTGATCAAGGGCATGGGGGTCGACCACGTGATGTGGGGCACGGACTCGGTCTGGTACGGCTCACCGCAGTGGCAGATCGAGGCGCTGCGCCGGCTCGAAATCCCGGAGGACATGCAGAAGAAGTACGGCTTTGCGCCGCTCGGCGACGCCAACAGCGCCACCAAGCAGCTGATCTTCGCGGGCAACGCAACCAGATTTTACAAGATCAAGCTGAAGGCGGCCGATAACACCAGGATGCCGGTCTTTTCCGAGGACCGCCTCGCGGCGCTCAAGAACGAGTACACACAAGCTGCGAAGCAACCCTCGAACCTCCGCTACGGCTACGTTCGCGCCGCCTAAGTGCCAACGGCTGCGGCGGCGGAGCGGGCAAGCTTCGCCGCGCAGCAAGCCCGCGGCTGCCTTTCGTCGGCAGGACAAATGTAAACGTCCTCTTCTGCCACTTCGAAAGTTCTTACAAAGTGGGTTTTTCCTTTTGAAAAAAATCAAAATTTTTGCGTGTGAACCAGGACCACCGGTCCGCACCCTGATCTCGCCAGAGATTTGACCACCCCCGACCCAGTTTGGCGGAATAACTCACGGGAGCTGCAGAGATGCCACGCGCTCTCGGTTAGCAAGGAATGTGTCCGGCCCGCTCTTGTGTCCCCCGTACTTGGCGTTAACCGATGGTCAGAGTGTTTGCGACGCGTTTGAACTGCTTTCCTATCTGCCCCGAAAAAGCCGATGATGCCGCGCTTACACTCCCGATCTCGCCTCCGCTATGGAAGTCATGGGCACCATGCAGAGTGATGTTCTCGGGCGGCTTCCCACCGAGGAAGAAGAGCGTAACCCACAGTTGGGCAGTGTTCTGCTCCGTCGTCCCGCAGCTCACCCGCTTCACGCTGGAGTAGTTGGCTACGTGCCTGTCATTCTCCAGCACTTTGCCGCCCTCAATCTGCCAGCGCATGCCGGGATCGTCTGCGTTGTGTAGGCAATCTCGATGCAAGGTGTACGTGAGAACTGAGGACGGGCCGACCCCAAACGTCAGGTGGAACGGCGCTGTCAGCCCACCACCGCCGTTAGGAACGAAGAAGTCCATGAAAGTCCCGGCTGGATAATTGAAGCGCATCACATTAGCAAAAGCGCTTGTGGCAACGTAGAGGTTGTTGTCGGGACCAAACGTGATTCCGATTGGGGAGTAGAGGTCGCTGCCGGTATTGGCGAAGAAGTCGATGAATGCGCCCGTCGTCGGGTTGTAGCGGCGGACGCCAAGATTACCTCCGAACGTGCCGCCAGAAATGTAGAGATTGCCGTCGGGGCCAAACGCCATGGCCGATGGCGTATACAGCCCGCCGGAGCCGAGCGGGCTACCAGCGGGCATCAGCAGGCCGAGCGACGCCATGGTCGTGAGATCGAATGTCTCGACGGTCGCGGCGTTGTAGTAGAGCACGTAAAGGCGGTTGTTCGCGGGATTGACCTTCACGTCCCGCGGGCTGGCGTTGGCGAGCGAGGGAACAAAGTTGCCGGTGTTCACACCCGTGGTGGCGTCGAACTTCTGGACGCCTTGAGGGGGGTTCGAGTTGGTTACGTAGAGCACGCCCTGGTGGATGGCCATGCCCGTTGGACCTGCCAGGTTGGCTGACGCAAACACGTCGATGAACGCGCCGGTCCCGCTGTCGTACCGCTTCACCTGGTTGGTCTGGCCATCCGAGACAAGGAGGTTGCCGTCGAGACCGATAACGACGCCGAGCGGATCGCCCAGGGCGGACGCGGCCACCCTGACAAAGGCTCCAGTTGTCCCGTCGTACTCCCGGACGGTATGGTCAAATTGGCTGGCGACGAGCAGGCCGCTGGTGATCATTTTTCGTCCCTTCCTGTCCAACGTATACCAACATTAAGAGCTCTCTTTCCGACGAGCAACGCCCAGTGTGCGGGGCGTCCGAAAGTGGCATGAATGGACTCGTGCGGCGAAACAGCGCGCGCACGGGACGAATTTGGCCAACTTCAGATCAGCTTTAGTCCAAGTGGCTTTTTGTATTTAATTCCAACTTTGCACGTACGAACCAGGCCCACCGGTCCGCAGGCGAAGCCGCGTAGAGATTTGACCACCCCCGCTCCCTTCAAGCTTTGACAAGACTGCGCAAGGTCGCGTGGCTTCGACGGGCAAAGCCCAAATTCGCGTTTTGCTTTGATCGCGGCTATCGCTGGGGCTCGGTTACTCGATAGCTGGCCTTCAGCTTGTGCACGGCGGCGTCTTCCGTCGCCAGGCGACGTTGCTCCCGCAAAATCATTTCGAATCTAGGCTCTTCAAAAAAGCAATTAGCGCCGAGTTAACTTCGTCAGCTTTCTCCTGCTGCGTCCAGTGCCCACAGTCTGGCAACATAATAGTCTGTTCAAGTTTGGGAACGAATTGTTTGAGGTTCGCGATGAGCTGGTCCATTCCGGGAAATTTCACAACGAGATCCCGATCTCCAGCCATGTAGAGCGCCGGCACCCCAACCTTTGCATCCGACCAAGGAGCCATCAGCTCCCAGTTACGGTCGATATTGCGATACCAATTTAAGCCGCCGCGGAAGCCAGTTCGCTCAAGTTCGCTGGCGTAATAGTCAATGTCTTTCTCTGAAAGCCAATTTGGGAGAGAAGGCGGCGCAGGCCGCGAACCAAGCCAGCCTCCCTGCCTCGGGACCATTGAGCTAATTGGAGGGGAGTTTTTATTGCTAGATCCAGCGAGGACTAAACGAACTGTCTTTCGTACATCCTGCTCAAATTCCTTCTCCGCGATGCCCTCAGCCTGGAAGTAAAGCTGATAAAATATCTCGTTGTCCGTCTGCGGCATGACGCTCGTCGGCGGCGCCGGGCCTCGTGGTCTAAAAGGCACGCTAAGACCAGCGACGGCATGAAACCGATCCGGGCGAAAAAGAGCGCAATGCCAAGCGACTGGCGCACCCCAGTCGTGGCCTATCACGACCGCCGGTCCATCGGCGATGGCGTCGACTAGCCCGACCATGTCGCCGACTAAATGGAAAAGTGAATATTGATCTATTGCGTTAGGACGATCCGTCTGTCCGTAGCCGCGCATGTCCGGTGCGATGACGTGATAACCAGCCTCGGAGAGAGCCTTGATTTGGTGCCTCCACGAATACCAGGACTCAGGGAATCCGTGGCACAAAAGAACCAAAGGTCCCGCGCCTGCTTCCGCAATATGGATCTTTATGCCGTTCGATTCAACAAACCTGTGCTCGACTACCATCGCGAACCTCGCTCCAATTTACTTTGGCAAGAATGCGACTTCGAATTTTGAGGGTAGCGATTTCTACCTACGGCTTAATAAAGCAATACAATCTCGATCATGATAAGCATTTGGAACGATTGCAAGACCGATAGAACTGTTTGCGTCGGCAAGTTAAGTGCCAAAGCCACGGCTAACCGCTTCCGCTTGCAAACGCTTTGCCTCGCGCAGCTTGGGCTGACCCTGAGGATTTCCCCGCTTCCTTGCGTCGGCGCGTGGCGTTATGCTCGACTGGCGTCGGCCCCTCTTTCTGCGAGAGGAGCCAGCAGCCGGAGGCGGCAATGGCGTCAACTCTGATCGGCAAGCAGGCCGTCGTAATCGGCGCGGGAATGGGCGGGCTTACGGCCGCGGGAGCGCTCGCTGATCACTTCGATCAGGTCGTTGTTCTGGAGCGCGACACTCTGCCCTCGGAGCCTACATATCGCGCGGGGACGCCGCAGGCGCGGCACGTGCACGGGCTGCTGCTCAGCGGCCAGCGCGCCCTCAGCGAGCTGTTCCCAGGTTTCGAGCAGGATCTCGCACGGGCGCGCGCCGTGCCGCTCAGGGTCGGTCTCGATGTTCGCGTGGAGCGCCCCGGCTACGATCCCTTCCCGCAACGCGATCTCGGCTGGCTGATTTACGCCGTGTCCCGGCCGACAATCGAGCACGCCGTGCGGCGGCGGGTGGAAAGCCGCGCGAACACCACGCTGCGCCAGTGCTGCCGGGTCCAGGAAGTGCTGGCGTCGCCAAATGGAGGAGCGGTCACCGGCGTGCGCTACGAGAACGACAACGGTGCGAGCGAGACGATTGCAGCGGATCTCGTCGTCGACGCCTCTGGACGCGGCGCCCTCACTCTCGCTCTGCTGCAATCGATCGGCCGACCACTGCCAGAGGAGACCACAATTGGCATCGATCTCGGCTATGCCACATGCGTCTTTGCCATCCCGGACGATGTCCCGACCGATTGGAAAGGCGTCATGACCTTCGGCCAGGCGCCCCAGAACAGCCGTGGCGGCCTGATGTTGCCGCTCGAGGGCAACCGCTGGATGGCGACCATTGGCGGGCGCCACGGTGACGTGCCGTCCGGCGATGCGGAGGGTTTCCTGACCTACGCCCGGGCACTGCGGACGCCAACGATCTACAACGCGATCCGCCACGCCAGGCGCCTGGACGGGGTCACGCGCTACGGCTTCCCCGAGAGCGTGCGGCGCCATTTCGAGCGACTAGGCGTCTTCCCCCGCGGGCTTCTGCCCATCGGAGATGCAATCTGCCGCTTCAATCCCGTCTACGGTCAAGGCATGAGCGTGGCCGCCCTGGAGGCGTGCCTGCTCCAGAGGCTTCTCGAGAGACTAGGGGGAGACAGCGATCCAATCGGCGGGCTAGCGCCGACTTTCTTCGCCGAGGTGCAGGCGTTGATCGAGACGCCGTGGTCGGTGGCCATACTCGACTTCGTGTTTCCCGATACGCGGGGGCAACGTCCGGCGGATTTTGAGACTACGCTCAAATTCGGTATCGCCCTAACCCGGCTCGCCGCCGAAGATCCGGCCGTCCACAAGCTGACCGTCGAAGTCCAACATCTATTGAGGCCGCGCAGCGTCTATCGCGATCCCGCCCTGGTGCAGCGCGTGCTCGCGAAGATGGCCGAGGCGTAACCCTTCGCCGTGGAGATGGTACATCCGCCGAGAGGACTGGCGCTTTCGACCATGCCAAGTGGGTTTTTCTGTTTAAAAAAATCCGAAAGTTTTGCGTGCGAAGGAGGCCCACCGGTCCGCATCCTCTACAAGCCAGAGAATTTACCACCCCCACCCCGAAGGTCTGACGACGCGCCTAGTTCCGGTTGAAGTAGACCTCAAGCAGCAAATCTTTGATGTCTGCTCTTCACCTCAACAACGGACATTCACCAAAGGGGCGGTTAGGTCAGCTTTGTGCCACAAGCGCTCACTTAATCGATCAACTCGTCTGCTCGACCGAGCAAGCAGAGCGGAACGGTTAGACCGAGCGCCTTCGCCGTCTTGATATTGATCACTAACTCGACCAGCGTGGCTGCTAAACCGGCAAGTCAGCGGGCTACTCGCCTTTGAGGCGCCCGGCGGGAAGCTCGATGGGAAGTGTCGCCAAAACACAGCACCTGATGCCGTGGCTAGCCGTACCTTGAAGGCGGCGACGTGATGCACCTGGGCGCAAAATAGAGAGGCCGCTTCGGCGGCCTCTCTCTTGTCGATGGGAGCGGACGGAGCGGGCGTTATCGCTTCTCGCCACCGCCACCCTTAGTTCGTGCAGACCTTCATGGTCTTCATCCCGGTCTCAGCTTCGGTGCGCGTCTTGAACATCTTGCCGTCGCCGACAACGACAGTGGTGGTGGTGGTCGGCTTCTTGTCCACGATGGTGCATTTCTTCGTGGAAGTGTCTTGCACTACATAAAATTCCGTGGCGGTCTGAGCGTAGGCAGCGCCGGTCATGATTGCTGCGGCTGCAGCCGAAATAAGAAACTTCTTCATAGTGTCTCCTCCATTGTGAGTGTGTCCCTGCGTTAGATTACTGAGGGGCGTGGTGTCGGTTCCACGGCTGGGAACTAAGTCTGTGGGTTCACTAACTTTCAGTTCCTAGGTAGAGAACTTAAACGGGTTGATATGAACGCTAGCCGAACGGGCAGTTCAGAGACTGTTTATTTCGAGCTTACCGATCTTCACCTCCACCTTCGAACCACGATCAGGAATGAGTCCCCGGCGATTAAACTCATTTGTGTCCGGTTTTCAGCTCTGAAAGGATTCATCGTGAGCGGACGAGTGCCCGACCTGATGGAGAGGCCTAAAATGAAAAGCGATGTCGTTCCGCGTCAGAATTGGAAGGGCGGCGACTTCCCCGCGGTGTCCGCTCTCGCCTCAACACAGACCTTTCGCGAAAGGTACCGGCACGTCCGAAAAGTGCCATGATCGGACTCACGCGGGGCAGTAAACAGTCTCATTATTCCGACGTTATTGGCGTCCTGTGCTTCGGCTGTGACAAAATGACCAGTCAGTCTTCCGCCTTATTTATGACCTGTTCCATTCAGAACTCGTTCAGTGGCAAGCTCTAGTAGATTCCATCAGGTTCCTCATCGTGGGTTTCTTATGAAGCATCAGCGCAATTTCGTATTGGCCTTACTCTCAGTGCTTCTTTTCGGGGACTTGGTCTTGGCTAGTGCCCAGGCGGCGGAGAAGCGCATCGCTTTGGTCGTTGGCAACGCGAATTATTCGTCCGGAGTTCTTCCGACACCTGCCAATGATGCCGGGTTGATCGCGCAAACTCTTCAGGCCGCCGGTTTCGACGTGGTCGGAGTTCGCGACCTTGATCAAGATTCGCTGCGGCGGACGTTCCGGGATTTTATCGCCAAGGTATCTGCGGCGGGTCCTGATACAGTGTCATTCATCTACCTCAGCGGCTACGGATTGCAGCTCGAAGGCGAAAATTACTTCGTGCCAACGGACGCGAACATCGCACGTGATGCGAATGTCTCGTCCGAGGCTTTACGCCTTTCGGACTACACCAAGCCGCTTGCTGCTCTCGGCATCAAAGTGAGCATCGTCGTTCTTGATGGGGCTCGAGCCAGCCCGTTTGCCAAATCCGGCCCCCCACTTGCGAGTGGCTTGGCCCTTGTCGAGCCGGACCCTGGAACGTTGATCGCTTTCAACGCTGCGCCAGGAACCGTGGCGCCAGACGAGGCAGGCCCCTATTCGTCTTACGCCCAGGCGCTTGCGGAGATGATGCGCGAGGGCGGCCTTCCGGTGACGGACCTGTTCAACCGGGTTCGTCTTCGCGTCAATGACGCAACGAAGGGTGCGCAGGTGCCGTGGAACGCATCGAAGCTGGAAGCGCCGTTTTACTTTTTTGAGCGGGCGCCGGATGCGCCGCCGCCGCAAGTTTCGCCCGAACAGACTTCATCGATCCGATCGAAGCCGATCCGTGATTTTGACGCGAGGGATGCCTATCTCGCAGCTCTGGATCGCGACAATCTGCAAGACTATGAGAATTTCCTGCGTGCTTATCCGAACGATCCGATGGCAAGACGGGTGCAGGCAATTGTTGCAGCCCGCCGCGAAGCCATAACGTGGCGGCGCAGTCGGAGCGTCGATACGCCTCCCGCTTACTGGTCGTATTTGCGTCGTTATCCCCGCGGCTCCCACGCTAACGATGCGCGGCGTCGGCTTGCATATTTGACGGCCGCTCTCGAACCGCCGCCGCGATTCGAAATCATCAGCTATGATGTGCCGCCGCCGCCGCCGGAAGAGGTGATTTACGTCGAACGGCCAGTGTTGATTTTCGACGATCCGGATTTCGGATTTGAGCCTCCGCCGCCGCCTCCGGTGTTTTTCCTGCCGCCGCGGCCGGTCTACTTCGTCGATTTGGCTCCGCCACCGCCGGCGGTTTATGAATACGTTCTTCCCGTTCCGGTCTATGTGCCGGTACCGGTGTGGGTCAACACGCCAGAATACGTTGCGCCGCCGCCTAACAATGTCATCTACAACAACATCCACAACACTGTCGTCGTCAATAACACCACCAATACCGTTGTAATTACCAATCCAAGCGGGCAGACCCAAACCTTCTCCCCTCCAGCTCAGGCCCCTGCAGCTCAGGCGC
The DNA here is from genome assembly GCF_900129505.1 of Bradyrhizobium erythrophlei. NCBI lineage: Bacteria > Pseudomonadati > Pseudomonadota > Alphaproteobacteria > Hyphomicrobiales > Nitrobacteraceae > Bradyrhizobium > Bradyrhizobium erythrophlei. The sequence goes on from NZ_LT670818.1 coordinate 7,465,725, forward strand.
AGCCTCCCGCCGCAGCTAAATCGTCGCCGTCCAGCGCCGCTATTGTAGGTGCCGGCGTTGCGGGCGCTGGCGCCGCCGCTTTGCTCGCACCTTCGCTTCCGCCGTCGGTCGCTCCAAAAGCGATTCCGATTCAGAATACAAATCCGCCAAACACTCCGTCTCCCGGTCAGACGCAGCCCACTGCGACGCCATCGGCAAACGGCAAGCCACCTGTCGCCGGTCAACCGTCGCCTACTCCTTCGCCGACACAACCGGCGGCTCCGGGGCAAGCGCCGAAAACAACCCTTCCTGAAACCAAAGCCGGTCAGCCGCTGCCAGGATCAGGCGGACAACCGCTGTCGCCAATGGACGGCAAGCCGCCCGTCGCCGGTCAGCCATCGCCTACGCCTTCGCCGACACAACCGGGGGCTCCGGGGCAAGCGCCGAAAACAACTCTTCCCGAAACCAAAGCCGGTCAGCCGCTGCCAGGAGCAGGCGGACAACCGCTGGCGCCAAAAGACGGCAAGCCGCCAGTCGTCGGTCAGCCATCGCCTACGCCTTCGCCGACACAGCTGGCTCCTCAAGGGCCGGCGCCGAAATCAACCCTTCCAGAAACCAAAGCCGGACAGCCGCTGCCAGGAGCAGGCGGACAACCGCTGCCGCCAATAGACGGCAAGCCGCCGATCGTCGGTCAGCCATCGCCTACGCCTTCGCCGACACAACCGGGGGCTCCGGGGCAAGCGCCGAAAACAACTCTTCCCGAAACCAAAGCCGGTCAGCCGTTGCCTGCGCCTTCGCCGACACAGCTGGCTCCTCAAGGGCCGGCGCCGAAATCAACCCTTCCAGAAACCAAAGCCGGACAGCCGCTGCCAGGAGCAGGCGGACAACCGCTGCCGCCAGTAAGCGGCAAGCCACCCGTTGCGGGTCAACCGCAGCCTGCTGCACCACAGCCAGTACCACCGCCTACCTCGGGGCCCGCGCCAAAGACGACGTTGCCCGAAACCAAAAGCGGACAGCCGCTGCCAAAATCTGGCGAGCCATCGTTGCCATCGGAGAACACGAAGCCGCCCGTTGCTGGCCAACCGCTGTCACCGCAAGCTCAACCGAAGACACCATCAGCGGTCGCACCCCCCACTGCATCGCCGCCGCCACCGCCTGCTATTCCACTACCGCCGCCGCCTCCTGCTGCACGTCCGGCTCCGCCGCCACCACCACCGCCTCCTGCTGCGCGCCCGGCTCCGCCGCCACCGCCGCCGCCTCCTGTTGCGCGACCGGCTCCGCCGCCACCGCCGCCGCCTCCTGCTGCACGTCCGGCTCCGCCGCCACCGCCTCCGCCTCCTGCCGCGCGCCCGGCTCCGCCGCCACCGCCGCCGCCTCCTGTTGCACGTCCGGCTCCGCCGCCACCGCTACCGCCTCCTGCTGCGCGACCGGCTCCGCCGCCGCCACCGCCGCCGCCTCCTGTTGCGCGTCCGGCTCCGCCGCCGCCACCGCCTGTTGCGCGACCGGCTCCGCCGCCGCCACCGCCGCCTCCTGTTGCGCGACCGGCTCCGCCGCCGCCACCGCCGCCTCCTGTTGCGCGACCGGCTCCGCCGCCACCACCGCCGCCTCCTGTTGCGCGTCCGGCTCCGCCGCCTCCGGCGGCAGCGAGGCCGTGCACGCTTCCAAACGGTCAACCTTGTCCTCCGCCGAGATGACGAGATGAAGAGGGTTAGACCGCCCGAATTGCAGAAGCGGACGAATTGGGAGCGCGCGCTCACTGGATGCTACAGAACAATACCGAGAACGCGCTTCCAAAAATAATTTGCCCGCTCGCGTGCAGCCTTAAGAAAGCGTTAATCGCGGAATGTACGATAGTTCGAACAACGGCCGTGTAAGGCGGCGTGGAGAAAATGTGATGGGCAAAATCGCTTCAGCTATCGTGGCTGTTACATTGCTCACGAGTCCGCTTCTGCTGCCGGTGCCTGCAAGCGCCGAGAACGGTCAAATCGCCGCCGGCGTAGTGGGCGGACTTATCGGCGGGGCGTTGCTCGGCGGCGCTCTGGCAGCACGGCCAGCTCCGCCTCCGCCGCCGGTTTATTATGCGCCAGAGCCGGTCTACGTCGAAGAGCCTGCCTGCCGTCTGGTTCGGGAGCGCTACTGGGATGGATATGGCTGGCAATTTCGTCGAGTCCAGGTTTGCGATTGATCGCCGCACCGTTTCGGGCGGTCGCGCCGTGAACTGACTCAAGTCAATCAACTAGAAGCGAATTGGGCGCCGCTCTTTCCCGCCCTAGGACATGCGCAGCCACGGCGCCTGGCGACATCCGCCGCCAGTCTTCCGCCAGTCGCCGTTCCGCGCTCGCCTGCCAAAATCCCCCTTTTATGTACAATTCCCTTCTCAAAAATATCCGATCACATCGGTGTGCCGTCCGGCCACCGGCTCGATGTCCGCCTTGGGGTCAAAAGCTGACCTGGGCGTGTAGCGATGGATCGTCTGTTTTTTCCCCCCAACAACGGACATTGAAACCGCATCAGATGGCAGGGCCGAGACGGATGATGAAAGACCTCGCCCGAAAGCTCTTAGGCGACTTAAAACCTTAGGGGTCACGTAACTCACAAGTGGGCTTTTCGGATTGATACCGAACTTTTTGCGTATGAAGGAGGCCCACCGGTCCGCATCCTCTTCGCGCCAGAGAATTGACCACCCCCCACCCCGAAAGTCTGACGACGCGCCTAGTTCCGGTTGAAATAGACCTCAAGCAGCAAATCTTTGATATCTGCTCTTGCCTTCAACAACGGACATTCACCAAAGGGGCGGTTACGTCAGCTTTGTGCCGAAACCGGAAGTGGCAGTTTAATTCTCCGAGTTCATTAATGTAACAAATCTTGCATGTCGCAAAAAATTGGGAAAGGGTGGATGAGAGCGAACTCAAGTTGAGCGGCTATATTTGGGAAAGGAATATAGGAAGCCCTGCGGCAACAACTGTGCATGCTTCGCAACTGCCTCACGGACGCAATCCAGCAGATAGCTTCCTAGCCCTGGTTTCTCGACGACCAAAACCGCAATTGCTGCGGCTCGGTCCCGCACATATTTGGTGGGATTGCCTGTGATGAGAATAGCCGGGATCGATACTCCCCGACCGCGCAGTGCGCTGACCAGCTCCAGTCCATTCATTGCGGGCATGTGGTAGTCAACGACCAAGCACCCAATCGCAGGTAGGCTCGCTTCGCTGAGGAAGTCGTGGCCATTGGAAAAGGCACGCACCTCAAAGCCCTCACTCTCCATCATGTTTCTGAGGGAATCCCGCACGGCCTCGTCATCATCAACGACGAGGATGACTTGCTTCGCAATCTCCGGCGCAGGCTGAGTTATCACCAAATTGCTTTCGCTGCTGGGTTATCTTGACTTGACGCAACGTGCGGCGTTCCGATGCTTTTTCTAGGTAGACGGCTGCGCGGAAACGGCTCACATAGTATCGCTCGATTCACCTGCTGCATCAGCCGGCACAACCAAAACGCGGGATTGTCCCGTATTCATCGAGAAGATCGCCTCGACTTCGAGACGCATGGTGCCATGGCATTCGCACGCCGCCGCCGCGAGCCGCGATCGGTCGACCTCGATCTGGCCTCGACGATCAGATCTGATCGCTCCGGACGCGCGCAGATTGCGCATGAGGAGCGTCACTGTCGTTCGCCGCACACCGAGTATTTGCGACAGCGCCTCCTGGGTGAGCGGGAGGAGGTCGTGGTCGATGCGGTCGCGAAAATGAAGCAGCCAGCGTGCCATGCGGGCTTTGACCGGATGCAGCGCATTGCAGGCCGCGCCAAGCTGAAACTGCATCAGCATCGCCCTGATGTGAATTTGGACCGCGTGCCGGATCGCGGGGCTCCGGTTGAACGCGGCGTTAAATCGCGGTGCAGGGATCCGTGAGACAGTGCCCGTCGAACGAACGATGGCGGTAACGGCCGAAGGTGACGGCCCTAGCACGGAAAGAATGCCTACTGCCCCCTCGCGTCCGACTGCGGCGGTGGCAACCGTCTGCCCGTTCGCCATGTCGATCATCAGCGAGATGGCGCCGCTATGAGGGAAGAAGACATGCTCGATCTGGTCACCCGCTCGCGAGAGGACCGCGTCCTGATCGAGCGCGACCCTCTCGAGTTCGGGCGCCAGCAAGCCGAAGTCCGCTGGCGGCAGTGCTGCCAGAAGGCGGTTACCAATTCCGCAGGGGCGCGTCACTTCAGGTGACCTGCTGTGAGGCGTCCGCCGCCTTCTCCGTTCCCAGCGGTGCGGAACGGCGGCCTTAACATCGGTTTGAATCTGCTTTCGACACCGCACCCGGGATCCATAGGCGCGCCGAGCTTTTCAAGGTCAGGTTGGGTGGCGCCTCGAACAGGAGGTAGCCGAGTAAGAAGATGCCGGCTACCTCGAACAGGAGGTAGCCGAGTAAGAAGATGCCGGCGCCGAAGCCAAACACGCTCGGCGACAACCCCAGGTTCTTGTTCATGGCCAGTGCGGCGAAGCCGATGGTCGCGTGATCGATGAACGAAACGAAAAAGAGCAGCATCACGAAGGGAACAATGCGCAGTGTGATTTTGCGCAGCACGCGCGTTTCCAGCTCAGCACTCATCGAATGGGCTCCTAGGCTGATTGCTTTTGATTTCCGCGCCATTTGGCGGGTGAGAGGCCACCCTGCGACCGTAACCGCCGTGACTCAATTGGCTCTCGTTTATACAAAGAAATGATATAATCGGGATCCAGGAGAGATCCGATGGATCTTCATCAATTGCGGTGCTTCGTGACGGCGGCCGAAGAACTGCATTTCGGCAGAGCAGCGCAGCGGCTGGAAATGCTGCCCTCGGCACTCGGACGCCATATGCGGCTTCTCGAAGAGGACCTCGGCACCCGGCTGATGACGCGCACTACTCGGAGCGTCACACTGACCGACGACGGGGCCATTCTCGTCAAGGAAGGCCGCGCACTGCTGGAGCAGGCAGACGCTCTCGCTGCCAAGTTTCGAACGCGCGGCCGGAAGCAGGCCGCAACTGTCCGCGTCGGCGCGATCGATAGTGCTGCGGCCGGACTGCTGCCGATGCTGCTTCGCGATTTTCGCGAGCGGCGACCCGACGTCACAGTTCAACTGGTGGAGGATAAGACGATCCGTCTGTTGCCGCGTTTGCTGTCCGGTCGGCTCGACCTTGCTTTCGTCCGCCCCCCGGAAAGTCCGGACAAGCGGCTAGAATTCATGTTTCTCTTTCACGAAACCGCCGTCGTCGCGGTCTCTGATCATCATCCGCTCGCATCGCGGAAGTGCGTAACCGTCGCTGATCTGGTAGATCAACCGCTGATCGTGCCCGAGCGTCGTTCGCGACCGCACAGCCACGATCTCACCATTACCCTATTTGCGGAAGCCGGACTGCAAGCCCGCATCGCCCAGATTGCCGACGAGAAGCAGACCATCGTCAATCTTGTTGCCGCCAAGCTGGGTGTTGCGATCGTCCCCAAATGGACGTCACGAATGGCGGCGCGCGGTGTTCGCTATATCAGGCTTGCTGCGTCCGATATGAAGAAGTTGCCAGTGGCAGCAGCCTGGACTCGCGGGGCGCGTGATCCCATCAGAGACGAGATGCTGGCGTTGCTTCAATCCAATCTTCCCGGCTACGCGCTCAAGGCTTAGAAGCCAGGACCGCTGTGGCTCAATCACGTCATTCTGAGGGTGCACCGATCAGTCCGGTGTACCCCCCGACCATCTCAGAGCCGATCCGCACTTCGCATTCTGCCAAGGTCGGACATAGCCCTGCTATTCAATTATTTCGTCGGCACGCGCGAGGATTGCGAGAGCAATTTCGAGGCCGAGTGTCTTTGCTGTCTTGAGGTTGATGACGAACTCGAACTTTGTGGGCTGGACCACTGGAAGATCGGCAGGCTTCTCACCCTTGAGAATTCGCCCAGCGTAGACACCCATCTGGCGATACCCGTCTACAAGGTCGTGTCCGTAACTAACGAGTCCGCCGATTTTGGCGAATTCGCGTTACGGACAGACTACGGGCCGTTTATGGCCGGCAGCTAGCGCCACGATCTGATCGCGTCGGCTGTTGTAGAACGGGTCTTGGACAACAAGAAGCCCGTCAGCCCCTTTTTGGGCGGCGATCTCGAATGCCGTTTCAATGTCAAGTGCGGTACTGGCGCGCACAATGTCTATCTGTCGTTTGATCACGCCTGCCGCTTCTCGCAACTTGCGCAGCTGGAGATCGGCAGCCGGATTCATCGGGTTCACCAGCACACCAATCGGCGTAGTTCCAGGAATAAGTTGGTCCAGAAGCTCCAGACGCTTGGTCTCCAATTCCGGCCCGAGAAGACCCACGCCCGTGACGTTGCCCCCAGGCCGATTAAAGCTCGCGACGATGCCGGCCACGACCGGATCGCCGGTGTTGACAAAGCCAATCGGAATCTCGGCGGTTTCCGCTTTGGCAACCGGTGCTGCCGGGGTATTCGCGGCGATGATAGCCACTTTACGATGTACAAGATCGGCAGCCATCACTTGGAGGCGATCGTACTGACCCTTAGCCCACCGATAATCCGTCGTGACGTTTTTACCCACGACGTAACCGGTTTCATTGAGCCCGTGGAGGAATCCGGTCACGTGCGGTGCGTATCCGTTTAGTGATCCGCCATTGAGGAATCCGACCACCGGCATTTTCGGTTGCTGGGCACGCGCCCCAAGCGGCCACGTGGTCGCCGCACCGCCGAGAAGCGTGATGAACTCGCGCCGCCGCATGTGCTTCTCTGAACAAACCTTGTGCAATGTCTAAAGCCTACCACTTTTGCCACCGGGCGGTTGCGGGAGAAATTGCGCCCAACCGACCTCAGGCTGATTAGGCCCGATGGTCGCGGTAGGGACGAGGATTTCTCCTCGCCCCCCGCACAGATCCCGGCGAGCGCTGCTAACGCACCGGGCTCCTCCCTCGGGTCGAACGTCGGCGGCACGCACGCTTGAACCCACATGCGCTCCGGCGCACAGCCGCCAATTGGATCGACGTGGCAGCTCGGCTCAGTGTCCGAACCACGGCCGCCTGTCGGCTGTTCCCCTCGGGTGAGGCCCTTCCCTCCACGACCTCCGCCGGAAGTTGCCTTCCTTTGTTCGGTCGCTTCCTCGGTACTACGACCTCATCCGACTTCTCACCCGCGTACATGCTCGACGTGCGGCTTGTCGCCTTCCCGAGCCGGCCCGGCACACGTCCGGGCACGGATGAGACCTCCCAGGTTCCGCGCAAAGAACTTCCCCACGTGCACAAGGTCTCCGACTGCGCGAGGTTCTTCCCATGCAAGCCATTCGCCATGGGACGATGTTGCCTTCTCTTTCTCAGAATAAGATCGGCACCTCGGAATTAGACCCGTTTCGCAGCTCAATACTTGGCCCGTGGTCTCCCCTGTGAACGCTTCACGGCTGCCCTCGCGAGCAGATCCTCGTGCATCACTCGGGGTCGGGGCGGTTGGCTAGACCTTCCCCGTGGGGGACTTTCACCTCCTATTCTTTGCCAGCTTCCTGGCGCACTCTCAGATGGGTCAAAGGCCGACCTCAAGCCGCGAATGCTCATGGTCCGCTCTTCCATCAACAGCGGACATTCGCCGAAGCAGCCAAGTGGGCTTTTCCTTTTAAAAAAACTGAAGATCTTGCCTGTGAACCAGGCCCACCGGTCCGGATCCTCATAGCACCAGAGAACTGACCACCCCCACCCCGTGATCTTCAGTTCCGATTACCGCGTTGCTCGATGCGGATTGCCAGGACGGCAATCCTTAGGGTCTCATCATCTAGCCGTCCCTGTCGCTCGAGCGTGCACAGGCGGGAACGCTGCGCCTCGTTCATTTCCCCTAACACCAGCCAACCGTCATCGCCAATACGACCGGCTATACGGTGCTGAACAACCTCTGTTCCCTCCTGCTTCTTCTGGAAGGCCGCTATCCTCTCCGCGGGGATGCTAGCTATGGATTTGTGTGACGGTTCATATGAAGGTTCTATTGAAGGTTTATGCCGCAAGCTCTGCGGTCTGGTCAGTGCCGATTTTGCGGCCTGGCCAGACCGCAGATTAGGGGACCGAGCCACAGTCTGCACCTTCGGCGCGGCGAAGGTTTGCAGGGGCAATTTGTAAAGATACCCCTGCCACTGGCCGCGGCGCTTGGGCATACGTTCCCGCTTAAGAAGCGTCAGCTCCTCAAGCACAACGATTTGACGCTGAACGGTATCCACCGATTGCTCGGTGTCTCGCGCCAACGTCGCTTGTGACGGCCAGCAGATTCCATCCTCATCCGCGTAGTTTGCAAGCGCCAGCAGAAGGAGCTTCCGCCCTGCTTTGCCGGTGATTTGCCCTATGGCCCAGGCTGTAGCTCGCCAGCTCATCCGAGCCTCGCCCAGGCTTTGCGGATTGCCCCAAGCGCTCTCGCTCGGGTGCGGAAGCTTCCCAATCCGCGATTTTTGGAATCGAACGCTTTGAATGTTTTGCGATCGATTTTTACATATCGCCCCAGCCGTTCGCGGCCAAAGTAAAGCGAATACTCGATTGGCTTCGGCCGCACAGCAGCCCTGACGCCGCGTCCTGTTTTTGATACTGGAGGAGACCGCGTCATGACGCAGAGCCTATCGGTGCGCCAATCGTATTCGCATCGATCCACGCGATGAGGTCACGGCGGCGATAGCGAACCGCGCGGCCAACCTGAACAAATGGGGGCCCGGCCATCCGGATCCGCCAGGATTGCAGCGTCCGAACCGAGAGGCTCAGCAGGTCGGCCGCATCCTGCTCCCTCAGAAGGGCGTCAGTGTCCAATGAAAGGGAACTTGCGGGCATCTCAAAACTTGCATCAGTTGCGATGCATTGAGACTGCCTACGATCAAGTACGCCGAATAGGCGCCGCGATTATCGAAGTGCGGCGATTACGATTGCGGTGATTTCGGCTTTGGACCCGGCGCCTTCCACGCCCAAGCTCGTTTGTTTGCAATCGCGTCGTCCCGTGCTTTTAGAAACGCTCTATTGCTCAGTTTATTCGGCCACTTTGATTTGGCCTCAGCCCACAGGTCATCCCTAGAGCGTGGCACGATCTCTGGATTGGACATCATTCCCTCGAGCCAGGCGACGCAGTCAAGCCGGCATTTCTCCTTCGTCTGAATTTGCGCTTGGGCCTTGCGGGGTATCTCAGCGACTTTCGGGGCGATATCGTTCTGCGGCTGATTGGGTGTCTCGGGCAATCTTAGGCTCAGACCGGTCCACCTGGGCATCGCGCGATGATCTTGACCTTCGCACAAATCCCCGTTGCTCACATCGATCGAGGTGCCGCTGCGCATCCACTGGTGCCGCCCGATCGGTCCTTCGATGCCGGTTTGCGCAAATGTACCAAATGCGACAATCTTTCCGTCAGCGAGAATATCTCGCAACGCTGAGAAACGATCAACAAGCAATGCTGAGACCGCAATCACGGCATCAGGCGGGTTTGGAAGACTATCGAGACCAAGCGGTTGGTCAACAAGATTGAATTCAAGGGATTTCGCGGCTACGTCCAACGGCCAAAAAAAATGACTGGTCATTGGCCCCGGAAACATTCCGTCACTGAAAACGGCAGCATGGGAAGTTTTGGCGTTCACGACGCGCTTACCCAGCGCCACAATCTCTGAATCATCGAGCACGTAAATCCGAAAGGCTTCTTTCAGGGAGAGGCCATTCAAACGTTCGGCAGCGTTTGGGGCGCGCAGAACACTGAACGAGTTCGATACATCCATGGCGAGTCGTTTAGCTGGGTTTACGACGAATCAGTTCGCCAGTTTGCACCGATCCCGATCAGAATCGGAACGGGTTTGATGATCTCTCCAAAGCTTTTCCGAGTGCTTTAGTACGCCTGAATACGATCGCCTGCGTGGCTCTGCTGTTTCATGTGAAATCGTAGACACGCTCTGAACGCTTGCCGTTCAATGGCGCATGCCAAGGGAACCCGAGACCGAACACCTAACCGAAATCGCCACCATTTTGGCGGCCGGCCTTTTGCGTCTTCGGAGCCGAAAGTCCAGTCCAAATTCGCCCTCTCAAACCGATAGTCAGCTCGACTGTGAGCGGGTTTTTTGCCGTCATGAGACCGGTAATTTCAAGGATTCCGAACGATGAATGTATCGGTTTTGACCCAATTAGCGGCGCTGAAGGGGGCTTCTACCCCTGTTTTGAAGGCGAAATGGCGGGAGCTATTCGAGACCGAGCCGCCGGCTTACAATCGGCGTTTCCTGGAAAGCCGGCTGGCCTACCGTATCCAGGAATTGGCCTATGGCGGGCCGAGCCGCCAGACGTTGGAACGGCTCCAGGCGATGGCCAAGCAGTATGCGACACGAGACGCGGCCGAACGCAAGGCGCGCCCGGTCCATCGACCGATATCAGGCACCAAACTGATCCGGGAATGGCAGGGTATCGAGCACTGCGTGACGGTGCGCGCCGACGACTTCGAGTATTTGGGCCGGCCTTACAAATCCCTGTCGTCGGTCGCCCACGAGATCACCGGCACCAAGTGGAATGGCTGGGTGTTCTTTGGCCTCAAGAACCATCAAAGCCGAACATGAGGTCCCACCGCGCACGCCCCAATCGCCGCGGTGCTGGCCTCGATGGCGCTGACGGTCAGCAATCTGCTTCGAGCGACGGCTTGCCGTCGGTGAGGCGAAAGCTGCGCTGCGCGGTCTACACCCGCAAATCCACCGAGGAAGGGCTCGATATGGAGTTCAACTCGCTGGATGCCCAGCGCGAGGCCTGCGAGGCCTTTATCGTTAGTCAGCGCGCCGAAGGATGGCTCCTGGTCGAGGATGGCTACGACGATGGTGGAGTCTCCGGAGGCACCTTGGAGCGACCTGCCCTCAAGCGACTGCTGGCCGATGTCGAAGCCGGCAAAATCGACGTGGTCCTAGTTTACAAAATTGACCGGCTTTCCCGCTCAATGCTCGATTTCCTCAAACTGGTCGAGACCTTCGAGCGTCACGGCGTCACCTTCGTTTCCATCACCCAAGCGTTCAACACGACGAGCTCGATGGGTCGCCTGACCCTCAATATGCTGCTGTCCTTTGCCCAGTTCGAACGCGAGGTCATCGGCGAGCGCATCCGCGACAAGGTCGCAGCCTCCCGCAAGAAGGGCATGTGGATGGGCGGCTGGACGCCGCTCGGCTATGAAGTCAGGGACCGAAAGCTCCTTATCCACAAAGAAGACGCCGAACGGGTCCGGTCCATTTTCAGGCGTTTTGTCCAGCTGAAGTCGGCAACACTGCTGGCTAGGGAATTGGTCCTCGCCCGGGCGACCAACCGTTACGGTCAACTGCTCGATAAGGGTGTTCTCTATAGAATCCTGAACAATCGGGTCTACATCGGCGACGCCGTGCACAAGGGCATCTCCTACCCCGGCGAGCACCAGGCCATCATCGACCGCAAGCTCTGGGATCAGGTTCACGCCATTCTTAGACAAAGCCCGCGTCGCCGGGCGGCTAGCGCACGGGCGCAGACGCCGGCGCTACTGAAAGGTTTGCTGTTCGGGCCGGACGGCGCGGCGATGTCGCCGACCCATACCCGCAAAGCGGGGCGGCTCTACCGTTACTACATCAGTCAAAGCGTAATGAAGCAGGGCGCTAACGCCTGCCCCGTCAGGCAAATCCCGGCGGCCGAGATCGAGCGCATTGTCGTCGAGCAGATCCGCTCACTGCTGCAAACGCCCGAAATCATCGTCCAGACCTGGCGCGCTGCCCGCAAGGCCGACAAGGACATCACCGAGAGCGAGGTCCGAGGTGCCCTGCTTGGGTTCGAGCCAATCTGGAATGAGCTGTTCCCGGCCGAACAGGCCCGTATCGTTGAATTGTTGGTCGAGCGTGTCGACCTGCAGCCTGATGGGATCGACCTGCGCCTGCGGATTGAGGGGCTGACATCCCTCTACAGCGAACTGCGCACCAGCGGCGGCTCGCAGCAGGAGGCGGCATGACCGGCACCGCGACCATGCACGCCGGTCAATTTAGCCGTCCCACCCTGAGCAAGGACGGTCGAACCATAACCGTCCACATCCCCATCACGCTGCGCCACCAGGGTGGACGCAAACAGGTGGTGACACCGGCCGGCGCCGATCCATGGATCCCTACCCCGTCTCGCGTCGACAACACCATCGTCAAGGCCATTGTCCGCGCCCATCGCTGGCGCGACATGCTGGAATCCGGACGCCATGCCACTGTCCGCGATCTCGCCAAAGCCGAAGCGATAAACGAATCCTACCTGGGCCGTGTCCTGCGTCTCACCCTGCTCTCCCCCAGCATCATCGAAGCCATTCTCGAAGGCCGACAGCCGGCCACTCTCGATCTCCAGGATCTCCTCAAGCAATTCCCTATTGCCTGGGACCAGCAAATCGGAAGCTTCACCGCAGGTGGGTAAAAGACAGGTCCGCTTTGCCCCCAAAAGCGGACCTTCGTCAGCATCACTTCGATGTCCGAAAAGTGCCAATTCCGGAAATGAGAGGCCTTATTCAAGCACCTCGTCGGCGCGGGCGAGCAGCGTCGCCGGGACGTTGAGACCGAGCGCCTTTGCGGTCTTTAGATTGATTGCCAGCTCGAATTTGGTCGGTTGCTCTACAGGTAAGTCCGCAGGCTTTGCACCTTTCAGTATTTTATCCACGTAGACCGCCGAGAGGCGAAAACTGTCGACGATGTCAGGGCCGTAGCTCATGAATCCGCCGCCCTCGAGATAGGCCTTGTTTGCGAAAATCGTTGGAAGACTGCGCCGCCGCGCAGCAGCGCCTATCTCCGAGCGGTTACTTATTGTTGAGCTGTCAGAAATGATGAGTACCGCGCCCGCTCCAGCTTGCGCGGCTCGCGCAAAACCGTCCTCCAAACCATCAGGAATTCGCACGTCGAGAGAGTCGATCGCTATGCCAAGAGCGCGCCCGGCCGTTTCCGCTTCCCGCAACTGACTGACGCCTCCCGCATTCTGAACGTTCCAAAGGACGGCAACCATCGACAACGCTGGCACAATCTCCTTGAGCAACTCGATGCGCTTCTGTGTTAGTTCGGGCGCATACACCGATCGTCCCGTAACATTGCCGCCAGGGCGGGCCAAACTGGCAACAAGGCCGTCGCCGACGGCATCCTGACTGCTTGTCATGACGATCGGTATGGTGGCAGTCGCCTTTTTGGCCACTTGTACCGCTTGCGCACCAGCGGTGACGATAACATCGACCTTTAGCGCCACCAGTTCATCAGCCAGGGCCGGCAGTCGTTCGGTTTTGCCTTCAGTCCACCGGTATTCGATTGTGATGTTACGACCGGCAGCGTAGCCGTGCTCGCGCAGCCCAGACAAGAATCCTTCGTCGAAAGGTCCCGGCCCAGACCGGTCCATGAGGTAACCAATTCGTGGCACCCGTTGTGCATTCTGGGCACGCGCCGCAATCGGCCATGCAGCCAATCCGCCTAGGATCGCAATGAACTCGCGCCGTAGCATGTTCGCCCCCGGCTCTGGAGACGGCACCGTAACAGCACCGACGCATGATTTGATAGGTGCGGAAAACCGGCTTCAATCAAATATCTGCTGGGCCCAAGCGATGGTCGCGGTAGGGACGAGGATTTCTCCTCGCCCCCCGCACAGATCCCGGCGAGCGCTGCTAACGCACCGGGCTCCTCCCTCGGGTCGAACGTCGGCGGCACGCACGCTTGAACCCACATGCGCTCCGGCGCACAGCCGCCAATTGGATCGACGTGGCAGCTCGGCTCAGTGTCCGAACCACGGCCGCCTGTCGGCTGTTCCCCTCGGGTGAGGCCCTTCCCTCCACGACCTCCGCCGGAAGTTGCCTTCCTTTGTTCGGTCGCTTCCTCGGTACTACGACCTCATCCGACTTCTCACCCGCGTACATGCTCGACGTGCGGCTTGTCGCCTTCCCGAGCCGGCCCGGCACACGTCCGGGCACGGATGAGACCTCCCAGGTTCCGCGCAAAGAACTTCCCCACGTGCACAAGGTCTCCGACTGCGCGAGGTTCTTCCCATGCAAGCCATTCGCCATGGGACGATGTTGCCTTCTCTTTCTCAGAATAAGATCGGCACCTCGGAATTAGACCCGTTTCGCAGCTCAATACTTGGCCCGTGGTCTCCCCTGTGAACGCTTCACGGCTGCCCTCGCGAGCAGATCCTCGTGCATCACTCGGGGTCGGGGCGGTTGGCTAGACCTTCCCCGTGGGGGACTTTCACCTCCTATTCTTTGCCAGCTTCCTGGCGCACTCTGAGTTGGGTCAAACTGAGAAGATCTCAATATGAGCAAACGTTTTCCGCTCTTCAGCCAATAGCGGACGTTCCTAGGCGGTGATGCTGAGAGCTCCCAGAGACTCAGTTAAGTTACTCTCGCTCATCCAACAGAGAATCGAACCGAGGCCGATTTTGATTTCAAGTTGTGCCTCTGGCGCTTCACTTTTCTAAACTGTACTAAACCGACGAAGTACGAAGCTTTGGAGAAAAATGCCGTCTCCAGACCAATTGTGCCAAAAATCGGCAATCTCCGGTACAGCCGTGAGCCTCGAAAACCCCACTTTTGCTCGGGGATTTTCGGCCTAATCGTTGACGCAGAAGCCTGAACGCTCGGGCGGGTGGCGGAGGGAGAGGAACTGGGGTCGAACCTTCTCCACGTGGGCCAACGTGGAGGAAAGTAACCCAGCGTACGGCGCGCCTGCAGGCGGCGCCAAGGCTTGGCCAATGGCGGGCGATGCTAGGAAAGGACGACAACGAGCGTTTATAGGGGCAAAGCACCCGCCACCGTTAGTTTCCGGCGTGTGTCATCTCTGACGGCTTGCCGCGGAGCTTGCCCCTCCTTAGCCGGGTATTCTTGGCGCGCAAAACCGGTCCCCACTTTGCTGGAAAACGCTGTACAATGCCGACGAGGTAACGTTCCGGCCGGTGGACGAACATCATGACCGCCACGTCGATGAGCCGAATGGTCCTGCTGGCGTTTGTTGCGGCCTGTGGTATCGCGCTTGTCTTCGCGATCCAGTACTTCCGGCGCGAGCCGCCGGTTGAAACCAAGGCCGCAACCGCCGCGCCGGCGGTTTCAAAGCCGGCATCGGGCGCGCAAGATCAGGGTCCGGACGCGCTTGCAGCGGCGCAAGCAAAAGTAGACGCGGTGGCGGCCGCGCTCGCCGGATCGCCCGTACCGCCGGACAGCGACGACGGCGTGCCGGCGTTCGACATTGCCCGCATCGAGCCGACGGGCGAAGCGGTAATCGCGGGCCGGGCGTCGCCGGGCGCAACAGTGGAACTGCTGCTGAACGGCGAGCTGCATGATCGCGTGGTCGCGGATCAATCCGGACAATTCGTCATGGTCCCGCCCCGGTTTCCCTCAGGCACTTATGATCTGACGTTGCGGTCCAAGCAGCCGGACGGCAAGCAGGCCACGTCCAGACAGAGCGTGGCAGTAGCGATTGAGCCGGCATCAACCGACCGGCCAGTCGTGGCGCTGATGACGCCCGGCAAACCCGCCGTCGTGCTGTCGCAACCGCCTGCGCCAAAGCCGATGGCCGGCGCAGTGGTTGTGGAATCGGTCGAGATCGAGCCAGGCGGCAGGTTCCATGCGAGCGGTCGCGCGCGCCCCGGCGGCGCGGTGAGGCTTTATCTCAACGATACCTTTGTTACGTCAGTAACGGCCGACGCGGATGGACGGTTTGCGGTCACGATCAATCAAGGGGTCGCGCCCGGCAGCTACCGCGTCCGGCTGGACGAGGTGGAGCCTATTTCCGGCGCGATGCGGGCACGCGCCGAGGTACCCTTCAACGTTCCCGACACGATGGTCGCGGCGTCCGTGCCGGCGCAGGCCACAGCCTCCAAGCGGCCGGACAGTGCCGCTGCGCAGCCGCAGCTGGCGGCCGCCGTGGCGAGCGTTCTGCCCGACGGAGGCTCGCCCTCCACCGTGGTTGTGCCGAAGATCGCAACCACCACCGTCTCCCGCGGCGACAGCCTCTGGCGCCTGAGCCGCCAGACCTATGGTGTGGGCACGCGCTACTCCGTCATTTACAAGGCGAACCGGGAGCAGATCCGCAATCCGAACCTGATTCGTCCCGGCCAAATCTTTGTCCTACCAGCGCGGTGATAGAGCGAAGCAGACGGGCGGGGATCGCAAGCGGAATGGGACCTTCTCCACCGGCTCTGGGAGCCAAAAAAAGGACCTACAACCAAGCCCTAATTTCCTGAAATTCGCCTTCCGCGCGAATCAATGGTCGGCTCCGGGGTAGGGTATCGTCGTCGAGAGCGACGTGAAGCTGATGCAGAAAGACCCGGCATCGCTACCGGGCCTTTCTTTTCTTTTGAGCGCTGAACGGTTGGACTTAGAAGTCCATACCACCCATGCCGCCCATGCCGCCACCGCCCGGAGGCATACCGCCGGCACCGGCGTTCTTCTTCGGAACTTCCGCCACCATGGCTTCGGTGGTGATCAGGAGCGCCGCGACCGAGGCTGCGTTCTGGATCGCTACACGCACGACCTTGGTCGGGTCGATGATGCCCTTGGTGACGAGGTTGCCGTATTCGCCGGTCTGCGAGTCGAAGCCGTAGGCATACTGATCCTTTTCGAGGATCTTGCCGATGATCACCGAACCGTCTTCGCCTGCGTTGATGGCGATCTGGCGTGCCGGCCAGGACAGCGCCTTGCGCACGATCTCGACGCCGGTCTTCTGGTCGTCGTTCTTGGTGCGCAGCCCCTTGAGGTGCTGGGAGGCACGCAGCAGGGCGACGCCGCCGCCGGGAACGATGCCTTCTTCGACGGCCGCACGGGTCGCATGCATCGCGTCGTCAACACGGTCCTTACGCTCCTTGACTTCGGTTTCAGTGGCGCCGCCGACGCGGATCACCGCGACGCCGCCCGCGAGCTTCGCAAGACGCTCCTGCAGCTTCTCGCGGTCGTAGTCCGAGGTGGTTTCCTCGATCTGGGCCTTGATCTGCGCCACGCGTGCCTCGATGTCGGCCTTCTTGCCGGCGCCGTTGACGATGGTGGTGTTCTCCTTGTCGATCATCACCTTCTTGGCGCGGCCGAGCATGTTGAGCGTGACGTTCTCGAGCTTGATGCCGAGATCTTCCGAGATCGCCTGGCCGCCGGTCAGGATCGCGATGTCCTGCAGCATGGCCTTGCGGCGATCGCCGAAGCCCGGAGCCTTGACGGCTGCGACCTTCAGACCACCGCGCAGACGGTTGACGACGAGGGTGGCGAGAGCTTCGCCTTCGACGTCTTCCGCGATAATAACAAGCGGCTTGCCGCTCTGCGCCACGGCTTCCAGCAGTGGAAGCAATTCATTCAACTGAGATAGCTTCTTTTCGTTGATGAGGACGTAGGCATCTTCCATTTCAACGCGCATCTTGTCGGCATTGGTGACGAAGTATGGCGAGATGTAACCGCGGTCGAACTGCATGCCCTCGACGACCTCGAGTTCGGTCTCCAGCGACTTGGCTTCCTCGACCGTGATGACGCCCTCGTTGCCGACCTTCTTCATGGCGTCGGAGAGGAACTTGCCGATTTCCGCGTCGCCATTGGAGGAGATGGTGCCGACCTGGGCGATTTCCTCGTTCGAGGTGACCTTCTTGGAGTTCTTGACGAGGTCGGCGACCACGGCTTCCACCGCCATGTCGATACCGCGCTTCAGATCCATCGGGTTCATGCCGGCGGCAACAGACTTGGCGCCTTCACGGACGATCGCAGCCGCGAGAACGGTCGCGGTGGTGGTGCCGTCGCCGGCCGCATCGGCCGACTTGGAGGCGACTTCGCGCACCATCTGGGCGCCCATGTTCTCGAACTTGTCGTCGAGCTCGATTTCCTTGGCAACGGTGACGCCATCCTTGGTGATGCGGGGTGCGCCGAACGACTTGTCGAGCACGACATTGCGGCCCTTCGGACCGAGCGTCACTTTTACGGCGTTGTTAAGAATTTCGACGCCGCGCAGCATGCGGTCGCGGGCATCGACGCCGAATTTGACTTCTTTTGCTGACATAATGATCTCCGTTTTGAACTGTCCCAATCCCAAAGGCCGCGCAACCGGGCGGGTTCTTGATGGATGAGATTTGAGCTTGCGGGCCTCATCCTTCGAGACGCCGGCTACGCCGGCTCCTCAGGATAGGGAAAACTGGCTGGCGCTTACGCGACCTTCTTCTTGGCGGCGGGGACGTCGGTCAGAACGCCCATGATGTCGCTCTCCTTCATGATCAGGAGCTCTTCGCCATCGAGCTTGACCTCGGTGCCGGACCACTTGCCGAACAGCACGCGGTCGCCGACCTTGAGGTCGATCGGGATCAGCTTGCCGGCTTCGTCGCGGCCGCCTGGGCCGACAGCGGTGATCTCGCCCTGCGAAGGCTTTTCCTTGGCACTGTCCGGAATGATGATGCCGCCTGCGGTTTTGTCTTCGGCATCGATGCGTTTGACCACGACACGGTCGTGGAGCGGACGGAACTTCATGCGATCCTCCTTGGCTTTTGATTATTTCTGGATTGGCAGTCGCAATGAGCGAGTGCTAGCCGCACTTCACATAAGCCTGTGACACGGGGGCGCAAGGGCTTCGGCCCACGATGTTTGACTGCAACTTGCGTTTTCTTGGGAAGGAACGCTTGCGGCGATTGCTAGCAGGCGCAGTAGCATGCTGCTAGCGCGTTGATTACCATCACCTATTGAACGTTTTCATTTTTGGCGCGAGAATCATGCATTGCTTTTTCAGGTTGGCCTGGAGGTTGGCATGGTCGAGAAAGATGCAGTTCCAAGGATTTCAGCAAGCAGGTCTTAGGCTACGGACTGACAACAGCGGAAATCGTTTATCGCCGTCCGGATCGTCACTGGCTGCTGCAAACTTACGTCTGGCAGGACTACGATCTGTTTCCGAATTTCCCGGCGCTAAAGGATTTCCTCGCATTCTGGGAAACAAAGCTCGAAGGTCCGCTGTTTGCGGTCACCGTCGCGCACTCCATGATCAAGCCTGCAGAACTACGCGCCGTGGATGGAGTCTTCCGGCTGCACTGATCTATTGTCGCTTCGGCAGCTAGGAAAATTTTGCGTATGAACCATCAGCAAACGAGATCACGAACAGTTCTGCGTAGAGAATAAAGGCTTGTCCAGCAACTGTAGCCATGGCGACCTCCAAGGCCGTAGTGGGTAATCACCATTGGCGATTTTGCAATGCGTCGTATTGATCTGGATTAACCCTGATCGGTCGATCTAGGTCAGCACGGCCCACTTGATCTTCCTTGAGCCTCGCCCATTTTTAAGAATGGGAGGTTCGTCAATAAAGAGACTAGCCCATAGTGGCAGTGTCATACGGCCAAAGCAAAGCCCAGCGCATCAACCCACCAACTGTCAACGAAAGGACCGTCGGTCGATCCGGCGATCTTTTTGTTTTAGGTGGCTTCATCGGGCGATCAAGGCCTCGGAATTATTTCTGGGGTTAAGTGGGTTTTGGAACTGGCCGGCACCTGAACCGGCCACAGGCCCCCCGACTAAATCGGCCTCAGATCGCCCCTGCGCTGGGGCCGTTTCTTTGCCAGGCGAGCCGGTTGAAATGAAGATCGAATTGGAGGGGGACGCCAACTAAGGCGGCCTCTTTCCTAGTGCTTTATCTCTCGAATAACGCCCGCAAGGCGAAACGACGAAGTTTTTCACCCAGCGGTCATATGCTGTCAGCAATTCCGCAGTTCGCTGTATTCGTCCGTAACGGCGCAAGCGGCGGTGGGGCCGGGCCGGCAATATTTTCAAACTAAACCATCATGCTGGTTTCCTTCCCTCTGAAGGCAAGACTTCCCGCGGGGCAGGGTGAAGAGGAACCAGCAAAACTAGGAGACGAGCATGGCCGACGTAACGTACTACGTCGCCCTTCCCTTCGTGGTGAGCTAAGACGGCTCCGCGCCTAGTGGAGTGGTCACCATTGGCGATTTTGCCGCGCGCCGTATTGATCTGGATTAACCTGATTGGTCGATCTACGTCAGCCTTGCTCACTTGATCTTGTTTGTGGCCTGCCCATTTCTGGGTTGGGTTTGATCGATAAGGTTCTCGCACCGGCCAGCGTCAAGGAGAGACCAGTCCCAAAGTGGCAGCGTCAGAAGGCCAAGGGCAAAGTCGAGCGCATCAACCCCAACTGTCAACGAAAGGACTGTCGGTCAATCCGGCGGTCTTTTTGTTTGGGTGCTCGACGCAGTCGGCATGTCTCAAACGAGCCACAACCAGACTCATGCACCGCACCAATGACGAAGCGATGTCCTCCGCGTATGAGGCGTTATGGAATTTCGACGGCGACTATTCACTTCGCTGGGTCGGCTTTCGCCTCCAAAACACCCCAAGCGGTCTTCGGCGCGCGGGGTTAAGATTATAATTGGGTTACGGGATAACGGACCGCCCCTGCCGACAAATGCCGAGCGAATAAGCCTATGCTCCAATGCCGTCCTGCTTCGACATACCTTCCCTAAATCTGGCAAGACGCTCGAGAACAATATTCTTTTCCCCGCTCTGTTCGAGTTTTCCTAACGCGTAGGTTCGGGTGACGCTGAGAAGGAGGTGTTTACCTTGCGCATGACCGGTACCGGTTGAGATGATCGACTTCGCCGACAGGCGAGCGATGATGCTGCTCACGTCGCCCGATGCAAGTTGATCGTCACTGACGATCTCGCGGGCAGCATCGAAACCGAACGGTCCTTGAAATACCGACAATCGCCGAAATACAATACTTTCCTCGTCTGTCAGCGTATCGAAGCTCCAATCCAGAGACGCAGCCAGCGTTCGATGACGCGGGAGCGCCGTTACGCGCCCGAGCATGTGCAGGCTAAAATGGCCATCAAGTAGTTCGGTTAAGATCGGCAGATCGAAGGCGTCCAGCCGGCTTGCCGCCAGTTCGATTGCCAATGGAATCCCGTCAAGCTGCCTGCAGATCCTGGCGACAATCGGAGCGGTTGCCTCGGTGAGTTCGAAGCCCCTCACGCGCGCCGCGGCCCGGTCAGCAAACAGCTCAACAGATGCAAAATTTTGCGTCTGGATGGATCCCAAATATGAACTATCTGGCATCGCCAAGGGACCGAGCCGATGAATTCTTTCACCATCGGCCCGAAGTGGTTCTCGACTGGTCGCGAGCACTTTAGCATTCGGCGCCACAGCTAAGACACTCTCGGCCGCATCTGCAACTGCCGCGACTATCTTCTCGCAGCCGTCAAGCACAATCAAGAATCGGCGATTCGACAGTAACGTTTCTATATCTTTTATGGGATCATTGGTCTGACGGCCGATACCGAGTGAAACTCGGATCGCGTCGGGGACGAGGTTCGGATCCTCGACCGTTGACAGATCGACAAGAACCGCCTCGCTGATCAATTTACGGCTTAGCGCCAAATTCCCAGCGGATAGCGCGACCGTGGTCTTCCCGATACCCCCAGGACCAACGACAGTAATGAGTCGATGACAACTGATGTCATCTAGAAGACGAACTATCTCATCGTCACGACCAACAATTTTTGAAAGCGGTGTTCGAAGACCGCGGCGTAAGGCCGATACGCTCGCGAATGTCACAGGCGCTACGAAGCGATATCCTCGTCGCTGATCAGTTGCCACATAAACATGCCCGGTGCTGGCCTTAAGCGCGCGGCGAAGGTTGGCGATCGCTGTCCGGAGGTTGCACTCTTCAACGTGGACGCGGCCCCAAGCCCGGAGCATCAACGTCTCTTTGCTCACAACTTGGCCGGCATTTTCGACAAGCGCGAGCAAGACGCCGTAGGCCCGAGAGCCGATGCGTAACGGTGTGTCGCCGTGCAGCAACAGCCGGCGAGATGGAATAAGCCGAAACGGCCCAAAGGACACCTCGCTGTCGTCGGAGGCTAAGCTCGTCGCTGGGGGAGCGTCGGCCACTGCCCGATTGGAAGTTGCCGATTGCATCTGTACCTGGAGGACCGCGGCCGTCCTAGTCGCCTGCCGGCCCCCAAACGTCCGAGTCATAAAGTTCATGAGAGCTCCGTCTTAAATCGGCTTGATCCAAGATGCCCCAAGGACATATCGGTCCTTGCCCGCAATAAGAGAAGCGCATAGTTTTAATGGACCCAGTAACAAGGCGAATGAATATGCGTTTGCCCGATCTCGACATCGATCTGTTACGCGCCTTCGTTGCCGTCGCTGATTCCGGAAGCTTTACCAGCGCGGCGGAAGCCGTGGGCCGCTCACAGTCGGCGGTAAGCCAGAAGATTCGGAGGCTTGAAGAGATCGTCGAATTTCCAATATTCGAGCGCACGAGTCGCTGGCTCGCTCTCACTAGCGCAGGCGCTCAGCTCTTACTTGGTGCGCGTCGATTGCTGGATCTGAATGACGATGTCATCAGATCGCTTCGTTCCCCGTCTGCTAATGGCAAGTTGCGGGTCGGAATCTGTGAAGATTTTCTTCCTCTGCAGTTATCCCGTCTGTTAGCGCGATTTCTTCGACTTCATCCCGGCGTCCAACTCGACGTAAACACCAGTCTTACCCACGATCTGCTCGTCGCATTCGACGCAGGCGAACTCGATCTCGTTATCGCGATCAGACAGTTCCAGGAGCGTGGGCGAGTTATATGGCGCGAGCCGATGGTATGGTTCGCTGCTTCTGATTATCGCCTCGACCTGACACGGCCACTTCCATTGGTAATGCTCAGAGCCCCCTGCACTTATCGAGAAGTGATGTTCAAAACATTGGATGCTGTACAGCAGTCATGGGAGACCGCCTGTACGGTGAGCAGCTTGGCGGGGGTACAGGCAGCCGTCGCCGGGGGACTGGGCGTCACCACATTGGGCCGCTCGTTTATTCAGGAGGGCATGCAAACCCTGACAATGCCAGCTAACTGGCCGGCATTGCCTATGACTGAGATTGTTCTGATCGGAGATGACACCGCGGAAAAATCGCTAGCGCAACCATTGGTCTCATTCCTATTGGAAGGGCTACAGGCGCCATCAATTCTCTGAGGTTACTTCAAATTGGCGGAGGCATGACCTTCGCCGCGCCGACACTATTAAAAATATCCGACGTGAGCCCTGGACATCATTTCTTGAGAAGGACGGGACCTGCATCAATCTTGATGCGGAAGAGGGCGTATGGCTTTTGCCGCAGATCCTTGCCCTCGTTGAACTGCGCCGAGCGATGCAATTGATTAGCGGTGAAATAGAGGTAACCATTGCTCGCAACTGATAACGTATCGGGCCAGAGGATCCTGGGATCGTGTGCAATGGTCTTCCATTCACCATCGGCCTCACGTTGCCGAACACTGTTGCGCTCGTAGTCACCAGCGTAAATTCGCCCTTTGTCATCCGCTTCGAGACCGTCAGACGCGCCCTTTTCACCTAGATCAACTACAGACTGAGCGACTGCGTCGTCATTGGACGACCGGTCTCGTAGAAGGGCGGTCGAGACCGAAAAAAGGTGGCGGCTGGACAGTGGGCAGTAGTAAAGGGTGTCGCCGTCTGCGGAAATTGCAATTCCGTCCGACGCGACGTTGAACGGCGCTAGTGCCTTGCCTCTCTCGCGGACCGCTAGGCGCTCACCCTCAACAACGGGGATGAAAGCCGGATCAGGCGATGTCGAGGCATGCCCAGTCAATTTGCGCCAGCTTTCACCGCTATCGAGATCGACAACAATGATCCCGCCGGGACCGCTGACCGACGAATCCGTGATATAGGCAACACCGGCTTTTCCCTGGCGCAGATCGAACCGGACGTCGTTTATGTAAGTAGTCGGCAAAATGGTTTGCGGGGAAAGAACGATCGTCTTGACTACTTTGTCGGTGGCGATATCGACAGCGATTAACTTTGCTCCGCCTGCAAACGGCGTCGAGAATTTTGGCGCCGCGGTGTCTAGAATCCAGAGCCGGTTCAGCGCATCGATCACGACGCTCTGCACGCTGCCGAGCGTCTCGCCCGGACGATTCGGGTCGAAGATATTGATCGCGGCATTGGGATACGCAATGACCTTACCGTCCCTAATCTCACCAACGGTGAAGGCAACCTCGTCACCCCAGCGTGGAAAATTGATAAAGATTCGCTCATCTGTCGTGACCGTCACGCCGGTCGGCATCGCGTCATGAAACTCGAAAACCTGTTCAAGTTTTCCGATCGCACGATCGGAAGCTAGCTGTTTAACCGCTGGGGCTGAAGATCTCGTCATGGTCTTTCCGTGAGTTGGAGAAGCGGCCTCGGACAACGGGCCGAGAGCAATCATTGCGCTTACTAGCACTACTAATCTGACCATCACCGCAACAACCGTTGAAGCGTAGCTGAGTACGTTCCAATTACGTTGCGGCTAATCCACCACGGCGAGGTTTTTTGTCTCGCGCTCGAACCGCTCAAAGTAATCGCTATGGCTAGCCAAGCGAGGTCGAGACGGACACATCCCGCCGTGTTCATTTAGCTGTACTCCTTCTGCAGCGCAGCTACGACGGCGTCACGTCCTGCTTGCGCCACGGCGACGTCCTGTTCCGTCGTTCCCGAGCCAACACCAATGGCACCGACAACCTGACCGTCAAAGACTATTGGAAGTCCGCCGCCCAGATTGACAATGCCTCCATGGCTGGCGGAGCCGAGATTGATCCCGAATTCGAACGGAATCGCACCGGTAGGAGCACCGATCGAAGCCGAAGTCTCTGCTTTCGCAATACTGGGCTTTTGGGCAAGCACGGCAGCGCCCTCCACCCTAGCGAAGGCCAGCAGACTCCCGCCAGCATCCACAACGGCGATACATTCGGGCGCGCTGATTTGCCTCGATTTCGCGACCGCCGCCTCGATCGCGACCGCGGCGCCTGCATACGTCAGTTGTCGTTTGTCCTGAACGAGGGACGTTTTCGCAATCATGGAAATTCCTTTCAACGCTTGGGAGAGCCGAAAAGCTCGGGACGTCGTTGCATCGTTTCAGTGAAAAGTCGCAATTACTTCGCTGTCGCTGCGATCGATGGAGCGCCATCGATCCAGTCCTGTCTCTGGGGTGCAAAGAAATCGATATCGATAGTATCCTCGGTGCAGACGAACTCGTGGGGCGTATTTGGCGGGATCACCAGAACCATTCCGGCCGACATCACGAACTTTCTGTTTTGTGAAACCACTTCGCAGCGGCCTTCGGTAATCCAAGTGATCTGTTCATTGGAATGGTGATGCAGCGGAAACACGCCTCCCTTCTTTACCGTCCACTTCACGAGCGTCGATTGCGTGCCATTCAGGTACTGGCGTTGCACCAACGGCGAGATTTGTTCTATCGGCTGGGCACTGAGCTCGTAGAGAGATGGCAGTATTGCGGAGTGGCCGCTGGGAATCGGCTGCGTGCCTTTTCCTGGTGCATCAGTTACCGCTGGCGCTGCGGACAGGGCTCGCGCCGGACCATCCTGCGCCACAGCCGCATAGGGCGCCAATACAGTGGCTAGTATAATACCCAGATGGTATCGCATTCTATTTCCTTTCGGGCGAACGAACCGAGCAGAGCTTCCATTAGCCATTACGTTAAAAACCCGACAACACAACTTTTCCGAACGAACGACCGCTCTCGACCAGAGCGTGAGCCCGCTTGAGATTGGCGACACTCATTCGTCCAGCATCTTCGGTCAGTGTCGTCCGAAGGATGCTTGCATCGACGAGGTCTGCGACCTCATTCAGGAGCCGGTGCTGCGCGATCATATCCGGCGTGTGATACAGAGACCGAGTAAACATCAGCTCCCAATGAATCGAGACGGATTTTCGCTTGAGGCTAACGATGTCAAGTGACTTGGGATCGTCGATCAGCGCCAATCTGCCCTGAGGAGCGATAACCGCTGCGATTGACGAGAGATGCTGACTTGTTGCGGTCAGACCTGCGACATATTCAACCTGATCGATACCAATGCTCTTCAGAGCTTGATTGAAGGGCTGGTGGTGATCAATCACATGGTGTGCACCCATCTCGTGGCACCAAGCGATGGTTTCGGGACGAGATGCTGTCGCTACAATTGTTAGCCCCGTTAACCGGCGCGCGATCTGGGTCAGGATTGATCCGACGCCGCCTGCTCCGTTGATTATCAGTAGAGTTCCGCCCTGCGTCTTGGTGCCATAAGGTACTCCCAGACGATCGAACAGCAATTCCCACGCTGTTATCGATGTGAGAGGCAACGCGGCGGCTTGGCTGAAGGAAAGCGTTGTCGGTTTGCGTCCTGCGATGCGTTCATCGACCAGATGCAATTCGCAGTTTGTCCCCGGTCGATCGATTGCCCCGGCATAGAATACCTCATCGCCCGGCTGGAACAGCGTCACACCTGATCCGACCGAATCCACCACACCGGCTGCGTCGAAGCCAAGAACCCGCGCTTCACCTTTAGGAGGTACCGCGCTAGCCCTGCTCTTGACGTCGGCGGGATTGACTGAGACGGCTTTAACCGCCACGCGCAAGTCAAGCGCACCAGGAAGCGGTGTCGGCAGATCAAGATCGACGAGAGAGTCCTCCGCGGCGATGGGCCGTGGAATCCGATAACCAATCGCCTTCATTTTGAAATTCCCTTGCACTGCATCGTTCGAGCCTTGATCAGCATCGGTGACAACGTATGCGGCTAGATGAGAGGAGGTACCGTCGGATCGATCTCGACCTCTATCAGATGCGGGCCCTTCGCCGACATGCCGCGCCTTAACGCGTCGCTGAGGGCGTCGTGCTCGCTCACCCTCTCGCCGGAACAGCCGTATCCAGCGGCTAGCGAGACGAAGTCTAACCCCGGCAAGTCGAGGCCGGGAACGCCTGGCGTGTCCAATTGGTGCGCAAAGGCCTTCAATATATTATAGGCGCCATTGCGCGGTATGACGAATACGACTGGCAATTTATGCTGCACGGCTGTCCAGAGCGCTTGTATGACGTAGTTGGCCGCACCGTCACCGACGATATTGACGATTTTGCGATTGCTTCCCTTGTCGCGCTCTGCCAGCGCGACACCAACCGCAGCGGGAAGGCCATAACCGAGCACGCCGCTCGACATTGAGTAGAATGACCGCGAACGGCTGGTGGGCAACCGCTGGCGCAGCGCTTTCAGCGTCGACAGCGATTCCTGAACTAGAACACTGTCATCAGGACGCGTCTCATTTATCGCGTGGTAGAGGAAGTCCGCTGTGATCTTCACGCCCCGAACTGGAGCGGCCAGTTTTGGCCGGGCGGGAGGAAGCACACGATCGGACTTGGCGACAAGCTCGGCAAGAACGGCGCAAGCCCGACCCGGATCAGCCAATATGCTCTGCCCAACAGGGGCACGTCCTGCCTCGCTCGGATCGTCCGTGATGTGAAAGAGCCGTGATCCGGCGGGTATATAATCGCCCGCGACATAAGGGTAATACCGAAACACCGGAGCACCTATGACCGCGATTACATCATGACCTTCGAGCTGCTTGCACAGCGGTCCGATCGCGCTGGTGAGCATGCCCTGATAGAGCGGATGGGTTTCCGGGAACCCCGGCCGGCCTTCGGCAGGTGCAGCCCATACTTTGCAGCCCAGGCGCTCAGCTAACCGAACCGCATCGTCCCAACCGCCACTTTGATCGACGGCACCTCCAATGATCAGTACCGGCGAACGGGCTTCCGACATAGCTTCAACCATTGGCGCCAGGTATTTAGGATCGGCGCCCAAGTGCCTACTGACTGAACGGATCTCAGGCAGTTGAGGACAGGGCCGGTCGACGTCGTCCATCGGAATGGAAAGGAAGACGGGACCGGCCGGCGGCTGCACCGACATGGCGTAAGCCCGCATCAGAGCACCCGGGACATCCTCAGGCCGCGCCGGCTCATAAGCCCACTTCACGAAAGGCTTTGGCATTTCGAGCGGCTGCGTGTTCGTGAGATAGGGCTCGATCAGCAGCATTTCTCGCGTCTGCTGCCCAGCCGTAATGATAAGGGGCGCACGATTGTACCAAGCACTTTCGATGTTACCTAACGCGTTACCCATGCCGGCGGCGGTATGCAGATTCACCAGCACAGCTTCGCCGGTCGCCTGCGCATAAGCGTCGGCCATCGCTACTGCGGGAGCTTCCTGCAACGCCAGTACATAGCGAAAGTCCGCAGGAAAGTTCTTCAGCAAAGTCTCCTCGGTAGACCCAGGATTGCCGAATATCGTGGTGAGCTTCAAACGGCGCGCCACCTCGAAGAAAGCCTGTTGAACGGTCAGCATCTTGAAATCTCCAATTCTGGTTCGACGGGCTAACCGCCCTGATTGACCCCGGGTGGCGGGGCGCCGACGGGCGAAACACTGACCAATCGTCGATTGACGAACTCGCCAAAGCCCAGCTCAGACAACTCGCGGCCGTAGCCGGAATTCTTGATTCCCCCAAAAGGAAGTTCGGGCGCCGTCCAAGTGGAATGATTGACAAACACCATCCCGCTTTCGACACGCGCAGCTACTTTCTTCCCTTGTTCGATATCAGCGGTGAAGACCGATCCTCCAAGGCCGAACGGTGTCGCGTTGGCCAACTCGATCGCCTCATCTTCGGTTTTCACCACGTAAACGCTTGCGACTGGCCCAAACAGTTCCTGTGAATAGATCGGGTTATCCTTTGTGATGTCGGTCAGGATCGTCGCTTCGATGTAGAAGCCCGGTCGCGCGATCCTGTTGCCGCCGATGACAACCTTCGCACCGTTCTTTTTTGCGAGGTCGATCTGATGCAGGAGGCCCTTGAGCGCTTTCTCCGAGGAAACCGGACCGAGCTTCGTGCATGGATCGTTGGGATCGCCGACCTTCAACGCACTCATTCGAACCTTAAGCCCCTCTAAAAATTCCTTACCGCGTTGCTTTCCGACAACAATAAAACGCTTTGCCGCAACGCAGCTCTGACCTGTATTGTTCATCCGCCCCCACAGCGCATTGTCGAGAGTGGGCTCCAGGGGCGCGTCTTCGAGCACGATGAAGGGATCGCTTCCGCCCAACTCCATCACCGATTTTTTTAGGTTGCGGCCCGCCCGCTCCGCGACGGAAGCGCCAGCTCTTTCACTGCCAGTGACCGTCACACCACGGATCCGAACATCGTCGATCAGACGGCCGACCTGATCGAAATTCGCAAAGAGATTGGTGTACACTCCGGCTGGAGCGCCAACTTCGTCAAAGAGCCGCGCGAATGCCGTGGCCGATTGCGGGACGCTACCGGCGTGCTTGATCATCACCACATTACCAACCACCAACTGCGGCCCCGCAACCCGCGCGAGTTGGTAGTACGGGAAGTTCCAAGGCTCGATCCCGAGGATGATGCCGAGCGGCAAAGTCTCGATTGCGTTACCTGGCGCATCTGGAACGGCCTGCGGTTTCAAATAGCGGTCGCCATGTTTGGCGTAATAATCAAGAATGTCCGCGGAAAGCGCGATTTCGCCGCGTGCTTCCACGAGCAGCTTGCCCATTTCTAGCGTTGCATATCGGGCAAACTCCTCCGCGCTATCGCGCAGCCTACCGGCAACGGCGGATACTATCCTTGCGCGCTCTACAACGCTCCGATGCCGCCAATCTTGTTCATAGGTCGCTTGTGCGCGCCTGACCGCTATTTCCAGATCGGCGTCCGAAATATCAGGAAAAGTCTTAATTACTTCGCCATTTGCCGGGCTGACAGTCTGATAGGTCATGTCGCTCTCCAGGATCGGGGGCCTTATTCGGTCAGCGAACATTGCTGATCCGCCACTAGCTCGGAGGCTAGATGTCGATGGCGTACTTGCTGACGCCCTTCTCATTCCAATCGATGCCGGTTCCTGAGCGAGCAGATGCCGTCACCTGACCACCTTCCGGCTCGAGCGGCTCGGCGAGAATCGGGTTCGCCCAATCCACCCATTCCAACCAATGTGCTGTTGGTGTCACCCGCAACAGATGAGCGGCGATTTCAGGATAGAGATGATTTGAAAGCTGAATGCCGGCAGCACTGGCTATAGCGGCGGCACGAAGCCATCCGGTGACACCCCCAATTCGCATCAGATCTGCCATGGCATAGTGCACGGCACCGGCAGCCAGGAAGGTGAATAGATCCCGCGGCCCGTAGTAATTTTCACCCATCTGCAAGGGCGTGCGGACCTGATGCGCAAGCTGGGCGTAGCCTCGAACGTTGTCATATGCGATCGGCTCCTCGAACCAATACAAGTCCTCATCATCAAGCTCGTGACATCGCCTTATCGCATCGCCAAGGCCAAGCGCTTGATTGAAGTCCACCATCAGGTCGATATCGGTCCCCACCCCTTCGCGAACCGCTCTAATCGCTGCGAGGTCGTCCCTCACATGGGTGTTGCCAAGGCGGAGCTTCATGGCCGAGAAGCCTCCCTCGGCCTGCAAAGACCGCGCTTCTGCGGCGATAGTGCCGACTTCGTGACGCCAAAGACCATTGCTATTGTAGGCGCGGACGGGGCCCAGCGTACCGCCCAGAAAGACCGCTAACGGCAGATCAGCTGCTTTCGAGAATGCGTCCCAGGCCGCCATGTCGATGGCCGACATCGCGATCGTCGAGATTCCAGAGACTCCAACTACGTTCAGCGCTTTCATGGCGCCTTCAAACGCATCGAATGGCGCGATCGATTTACCGTTGAGGGCTTCGCCGAGGTCGCGCACTTCGGCAACAACGGCCGAAACTGCAGAAAGCCTATAGGGCGCAACATAGCTTCGGCCCACAATGCCGCTGGTGGTCTCTATATCGACGAGAACCAGGGGCCAACGATCAAACCGTCCAATCCCAGCAATCACCGGTCGTCGTAGCGGCACTAGGACGGCGCGAACTTTCACATTCTTGAACAAGATGGGAGCGATCATCTGCTTGCCCACCGATGTTCGCTTTGGAGATGAGCCTCGACGAACCAAAGCCACTTGTCGGTAGCTCGTGAGATCTCCGTGAAGATATCGGCAGAGTCTGCGTCGCCAAACTCTCCACAGAACTCAATCGCCGCGCGCACGTTCTTCCCAAATACAGCTAGCGCCGCACTAAGTGCTTCAACGTGTTCGTGTCCACTTGAGGCGTTTGGGTATTCCGGAAGTGCTGATCGAGCCGCCACACTTCGTGCCGTACCGCTAACAATCCCACCGACCTGAACTCCGCGTTCCGCGATCAGATCGACAAACTCCTCTACCTGCTCGTTGATCCGGTCGAACAGCTCATGCAGAGCAATAAACGACGGCCCTTTAATATTCCAGTGCGCCTGCTTGCACTGAGTTTGGAGATCCACCGCATCGGCTAAACGGGCATTGCACAGCTCTGCAACAGCGGTTCGCGTGTTTTCAGATAGATCGTTCTTGGTTTTGTACACGCTCGTTCCTTTCGGCGCGGAAGCGCGCCCAAGACTTGACGCGCATATCTCAGCCGAACTTGGCAAAGCCGTCACGTGGGTACTTGTGGTTTTATGAGAGGGCATCCGAAGTTCTTATCTGGCCGAATTTCATTTTGATCCACGCGGCGCTGACAGCAAAAACTTCGCGAAGGGCCGTGGCTGTTGCGATACACGTGATTTTACCGCCACGTGAAGTTGCGTCCCCGGATGTGAAGATTTGTGAACGAGGCGTTCACAGACATTTGAGGATCGTTAGCCGCTGCCAATTTATCGGCGCCGCCGAACGGGGCGGCCCTATACTTCGATTTGAATCGCGGTGAAGCTGAACGCGAAGTTATGTCGCGCCCTTGGGCGACGCACAGGCTGAGAGGTCATTGTCATGCCGCCTGGTCGACACCGCGCTGCGGAGATGTGGTCATGAAGAAGATCATGCTTGGGGCGGCGCCATTGGCCGCTAGCGCCGGTCTGGCGACGGCCCAGACGAACGCACCAACCTTATCGCTCGTTGCTGAGAGCCAGGCGATGATTTGGAATGCTGTCACCCTCGACCGGGGCCGCATCTTTGTCAGTGGCCCGCGCTGGACGGGCTCCCGCGGCCCTCAACTGGCGCTGCTCGACGGGAAGGGTAGGGCTGCGCCGTTTCCGGATGTGGCCTGGAACGACTGGAGTCCCGGCAAAGACCCCGCCTCGACCTTCGTTGATGTCAATGCGCTGCACCGTGCGCCCAACGGCGATCTCTTCGTGGTCGATACCGGCAGCCCAACGTTCGGCGGTGCTCCGTTGCCCAACGGAGCGAAGGTCGTGCGTATCGATCTCGGGACCGATAAAGTCATTCGCATCTATCGCTTCGCCGCCGACGTTGCCCTCCCCGGCGGCTATATCGACGATATTCGGATTCATGGCGACACGGCTTATCTTACCGACGCGGGAAGACCCGGGCTCATCGTGCTCGACTTAAAGACGGGAAACGCACGGCGCGTTCTAAGCGGGGCGCCATCCGTGACGGCTTCCAACCGTCCAATCGTCGTCGCTGGTGAAGTGGTGCTTGCGCCGGATGGCAAACCGCTCAAGGTCCACAGCGATCCAATGGAGCTCAGCCCAGACGGTCGCTATCTCTATTTTGGACCGTTGAATGGGCCGTGGTCACGTATCGAGACGCAATGGCTCGATGACCCCCGCGCCAACTCGGCCGATCATGTCGAGCCTTGGGCGGAGCTTCCGCCGGTTGGCGGAACCGCGATGGCGCCGAATGGCGACCTATATTTTACCGATCTGGCCGAAAACGCTGTGAAACGGCGTACTTTCGACGGTCACATCCAAACCATCGTCAGTGATCCGCGTTTGCACTGGGTTGATGCGCCCTATCTGGACAGCGAAGGCTCGCTCTGGCTGCCCGTGCCGCAGCTGGACCGCATCGGCATCTTCCACGGTGGGAGATCGAAGATTGCTTGGCCGACACAGCTGTTTCGCCTCACCTTCAACGGCACCCCGACTAAATGAAATAGAGCTTACGCGGTGACGAACGGATGCCTCAGCTAGCACCTACCCGCCGCCTGCAATCCCATTCGCGGATCAGACGTTATGGAACGTCGATGTCCGCTCTTCTCTCAACAGCGGACGTTGATCCTGGCAAACATTAGGTCCGCTTTGTGCCATAACCGGACTCATGCGCCGCAGCCGAGCGCCGCCATTCGATCCCTCGTGGACGTCGGAGAGCTACTCGGGCAACCCTGCTTTCCGAAGACCCTCAATAAACAGCTTTACGTTTGATTCCCGGGCGACAAACGCCGATATTGTAAAGGCGGGATCGATCTCAAGCACACGCGCCGCCGCGTCGTGCGCCTCAGCGTCACGTCCGAGATGGGCGAAGGCGGACGCGAGGCAGCGGTAAGTTGCCACAAAGGAGGGATTCTGACGAAGGGCTTTCTTCCCTGCCACGATCGCCTCGTCAAAGCGGCGAAGCTCAATAAGGGCCAGCCCAATGCCACTAAGCGTCATGTATAGCCGCGGGTCTACCGGGCTCACGCGAATGGCGCGTTCAAAGCTCCGGATTGCTTCCTCCGGCAGTCCCGCAACTCTATAGACCTCGCCTCTGTTGGTCCATGTGATCCATGAATTTGGGTTGAGCGCGACCGCCCGGTCAGCCATTTCGATCGCGCCTTCACTATCGCCGACCATATGCGCCAAGGTTTGGGAAGCCCTTGCTAACGTTTCCGGATCGCCATCATCGATGCTCAATGCCAAACGAACAAGCCGAACTGCTTCCTTGCGGTCGAACTGGGGATCGTTGCTAAAACCCCAAACGACGTTGAGCAGGTGGCAGATACCTGCCAGAATCGCGGCCGAAGCAAACCCGGGGTCGAGCTCCAAGGCGCGATGAGCCAGCCTTATCGCCTCGGCCATCCCTTCGCGGGTCGCCAGATAGTACTGCGGCATAGCACGGAGATAAAAATCATAGGCGGTGAGGTTCTCCGGTCGCCGCCGCGTCGCAATCGCGATTTCTGTTTGAAGCATCTTTGGCTCGATGGCCGAGACAACGGCGAGCGTTACTTCGTCCTGAAGAGCGAAAATGTCCGTCAGATCACGCTCGAATCTGTCCGCCCATAGATGCGCGCCTGTAATCGCATCAATCAACTGCCCTGTGATCCGAACTTTTCCCGATGCCTTGCGCACAGCCCCCTCAAGGACATAGCGCACGCCAAGCCTGCGCCCGACTTCCTTGATATCGACGGCTTTGCCCTTGAAGGTGAAACTCGAGTGACGTGCGATAACGAACAGAGACTTAAAGCGCGACAGCGCAGTGATGATTTCTTCCACCATGCCGTCGGCGAAATATTCCTGCTCGGGATCGCCGCTCATGTTCTCAAACGGCAGCACGGCGATGGAGGGTTTGTCGGGGAGCGCAAGGTCGGGTTTTTGAAGTTCTACCTGGTTGTCGGCGGCTGCTGCGTCTGCCGGTTCCTGCGCTTCCCGGACTGCTCCGACGAAACGGAAGCCCTTGCGCGGTAGTGTTTTGATGAAGCGCTGTTCCTCGCCGGAATCGCCGATTACAGTCCGGGCGGCATTCAGGCGCGTTGTCAGCGCCGCATCGGACACGATACGCCCATTCCAAATGGCGTTGATGAGGTCGTCTTTACTGACGACACGCTCCCTGTTGCGGATCAGGTAGTCGAGCAAGTCGAATACCTGTGGCGCGACGGAGACGACATCCGTCCCCCGATGCAGCTCGCGCCGGTCGGTGTCGAATGCGTACTCCTCGAAGAGATAGCGCAAGCTTCCAATCCCTTGGGCAGCCTCCGATTGTCGAGGCTCTAGCATCGGTTGCAACGCAAAGAATAAGCCGTCGGTAAGGAAAATGTAAGCCGAATGTCAAGCGCGCCCCCCAATGTCTTGGCACCCTCGTCTGAGTAAAAACCCAGGAGATGCCGCCATGAGCACGACCTATGGTGCGACAGGGTTGGGACAGACGGCGGCATCGACGCGGCGTGTCTCCAGCTTCTTCAAGAGACATTGGGATGCATTTCAGGAACGGCGCAAAGAACGACGCAAACGACAGAGGGAACGCGCCGAGTTGTGCCGCCTGAACGACTGGGAGCTCATGGATATCGGCATGACGCGCGGTGAGATCGAATACGTCGTCTCGAATCGACATGCCCGGACGCACCATTCCTCGGGGCCGACTTCCGCTTTGGGTCGGTCACTTAAGGACCCCTCGTCTGAATGCAAGGGATAGTGCCATGCCAGCCGATTATTCGCACCGCTTTCCGAGAGACCTCGACCTCGCGATGCGCGCCTTTCAAGTCGATAGTTCCTGGTATGAAAACTATTGGCTAAAGGAGCGCAAGCCGCGGCCGGCCGGCATGGTCGCTCGAAATCTTCCGACGGTAGTGTCCTGCCTTCGCCTGGCTTGTGATCGCGTGGCCTCGGTCCGGCGGGCGGTGTTAGCGATTGTCCTCCGACCAAAAACTCATCCTGAAATATAGTACAACAGTACTGAATCTGAATTTCGCTTCCCTAGACCTGGATGGCAACATCACCGCGCGCGGGGAAGGCCTGTTCAGGATGCTGAATGGCATCACCTGAATCATACTCGCGTCCGCTAAGGGTCAAAAAGCGCTACTTTGACCGCGCGCCGGTCAGTTCCGGTCTTCCCCAATGAACAGACATCGGCAGCACCGGTCGGCATGTCTCAAAGGTGCCAGTAACCGACATCAGTACGCGGAAATTCGTCAAGCGGTCGCACTCGTGAAACCAGATCAGGTATAGTTTGCCGCCTCCGCGCGCCGCGCTCCTCGGCAACAAAAGCGCGCGAACATCGGTGTCTTTTGCCAAATCTAACCGACAGCGAGGCGCCAGGTGCTCCGCAGCCAACCACAGTATGGCGGCACTACAATCGTAACACCCTTTGTCCGTGCTGAAATCACAACGTAACGGGTTCGTCCCCCTCATGGGCGGCAACGCCACATGGATGAGGAGAGCGCGATGGCAGCTAGAAAGATCGGTAAGCAAGCCGTAGTGATCGGCGCCGGCATGGCCGGTTTGGCCGCAGCGGGCGCGGTTGCCGACTATTTTGAACGGGTGATCGTGCTGGAGCGTGACCGCCTGCCGAATCAGGCGGTGCCGCGACCGGGCGCGCCGCAATCCCGGCAGCTGCACGGTTTGCTGCCGGGCGGCCAGCGGGCGCTGACCGATCTGTTTCCGCATTTCGAGCGAGAATTGCTGGATGCCGGCTCAGTGCCGCTTCGAATGCTAGGCGAGCTTCGTGTGGAGATGCCGGGTGTCGGTCCGCTCCCGTCGCGCGATTTCGGCTGGCTCTTCTATGGCGCATCCCGTCCGCTAATAGAGTTGATAACGCGCCGACAAACCGAGAGGCTTTCCAATCTGACGGTGCGCTCGGAGTGCCAGGTGCTTGAGATCACCGCTACGCCCGATGGCACCATGGTTACAGGCGTCAGGTATGAATCCGCCGATGGACGGCAGGCAATCCTCGCAGCCGATCTCGTTGTCGATGCGTCCGGACGCGGTGCGCCGACCTTGGCACTGCTCCGTTCATCTGGCCAGCCGGTACCGGATGAAATCGTCATTGGCATCGATCTCCATTATACGACGACCACCTTCGTGATTCCCCAAGACGCATCCACCAATTGGAGAGGCATAGCCACTCACCCCCACGCGCCGGAACGCAGCCGCGGCGGCTATATGTTGCCGATCGAAGGCAATCGCTGGGTTCTGACGCTCACGGGACGGCTCGGCGAACGGCCACCGGCTGAGCCGGACGGATTTATGGACTATGCCCGGCGGCTCGAGACGCAGACGATCTACAACGCCATCAAGCACGCCGAGCGGCAGGGCGGATTCGAACGCTATGCCTATCCGGCCAGCGCATGGCGCCGTTTCGATCGGATGAGCTCGTTTCCGGGTGGCCTGGTGCCGATCGGCGATTCGATCTGCCGCTTCAACCCGGTCTATGGCCAGGGCATGAGCGTGGCGGCGCAGGAAGCTCGCCTTCTGAACCAGCTTCTGAAGGCCCGAGCGACGAAGGCCGATCCGCTTGCCAGGCTGGCACTAGCGTTCTTTTCCGAAAGCGTGCCGTTGGTCGAGGCGCCGTGGAACATGTCGGCGGTCCCGGATCTCATCTATCCAGAGACGCGCGGCGAACGCCCGACAGATTTCGAGAGCAGGCTCAAATACAACGACGCCCTGATTCGGACCGCAATGCACGATGCCGCCGTTCACCGGTTACTGGCAGAGGTTCAGCAACTGCTCAAGCCGCCAAGCGTCCTCCAGGATCCAGCTGTCGACCGGCTCGTTCGGCTTGAGCTGTTCCAAATGGCTCGCGAATAACATTTCTGACCCCGCGCAAGCCAACTTATGTCTGCAACGGGTCAAACTGAGACCTCGGGGCCTATCCGAGCTAGGTCCGCTCTTCCCCCAACAACAGACGTGAGGCGACTATGGCAGCATGTCCGTTTGGTGCCATAAGGCGACGACCCAGAGCAGCATCGCCAGAGATAGAGAGGGCAGGCGGCGATCATCTTGGTCTTTGCTTATTTCTCGAAGCTTCGAACGGCCATTGAGCCTTCATCCATGCGGATTAGGTAGCCCTTCTTATGGTCCTCTGTGACGTACAAATCCCAATGGGTCTGGCCATATGTTAGAAGAGAATCAAATGTCAGCGTTCCGGTGCAGTCACTATCAAGCGTGTAGGTCCCTTGCAGCTTTTCGCGGCCAATTTTGCCACCTCGGCTGGATGACTGTTTGCCGGTGAACTTGCCAGCGCCGTCAAAGACGAACATGCCGTAGTGTACGCGCTGGACGCCGGGCTCAACCGCTTCAATGAAGCCCCGTCCTGTGAAAATGAATCGTCCGTTAAGACTGCCGATAGAGCAGGCTTCTTCAGCGAACGAATCCTGGACCATCAACGAAACAAGGATCAAAACCATCGCGAGAATGATGCGCATTTCGACTCCTTTTGATGGTTCGAAGCATTCCATTCGAAGTGGTGCTGACTTGGCACCGCTGCACGCAAATCCCTGAACGCTCGTCGCAGAGAGCGTTGAGCAGGATAAGGCGGCTCTGCTTCCAGTGTGACTATGATCACGCCCCGATGCCGTCCCCCTGCTCCGGAAAAACCCATCGTAGCGGCTCAAAATCGTTTTCGGAAGTAACGCGCGCGCCAATGTCCGCCTTGCGTGGCGTCGTTTTGACGATGTCCGCGTCACGTCCGCTTTCCCTCTGATAGCGATCGGGAAGCAGACATCGGGGCATGTCTCAAACGTGCCAATAACGGAAGTGGCCTGAAGGCTGGTAGAAACTCGGCATCTTTCTATTGAACGACGAACAACCGCCATTCGCCAGGTACGCCCTTGAGGTTGTACGCGCCACGATCGACGAACTGAAGTCCCGAGCCCGCGACCAGATCTTTGGTCGTGCTCGATACCATCACCTCGTCCGCTCCTGCGATCGCGGCGACGCGCGCCGCGATATGCACCGCGATTCCGCCAACGTTGCCGCCAATCAGCTCACACTCGCCGGTATGCAGTCCAGTGCGGACCTGTAGACCCAGCGGCTGTATCTTTTCGCGCACCGAGCGGGCGCAACGCATGGCGCGCGCCGGGCCGTCGAAGGTGGCAAGCAAACCGTCGCCTGTGGTGTTCACCTCGTGGCCGCGGAATGCAGTCAATTCTTTTCGCAACACCGCGTAGTAGTTGCTGAGCACCTCGTTCCATCGCGCGTCACCCAGTTCGACGGCGCGTTCGGTAGATCGAACAATATCGGTGAACATGATGGTGGCGAGCACCCGGTCAGGTTCGAGAAGCCGGTGTGTGCCAGTTATGAACTCCTCGATCTCGTCTGCAATGAGATCCTGTGTCTCCTGATCGAGCACCAGGTGATCAGTGCCGGGTATCTCGACATACTTGGCACCGGGGATGTGCTCGGCCAGGTAGCGGCCCATGTTCACCGGCACGAGCTTATCACCGGCTCGATGCAGTATCAGCGTTGGGGCTTGGATCGTCGGTAGCAGGTGACGGACGTCTATCTCGTAATTCGCCTCCATTAAGGCGCGAACTGAACCAGGACTCGCTGCTGCACGCTCAATTCTAGCAAACCATTGAAGGAAGACGGGGTCATCGCGCCGGCTCGGCGCGTTCAGGCGTACCAAGATGCCTTCTCCCCAGTGCGCAATTAGTCGGGCCAGGAACTCATCCAACGCCTCGCGGGTCATCATCCAAGGTTCGCTCTTCATCGACGCAAAAGTGCCAAACAGCACCAAGGCGGAGGCTCGCGCCGGATAGGTGGCAGCAAACATCAGGCACATCGGGCCGCCTTCCGACCAGCCATAGATCGTCGCGCTCTCAGAGCCTGCCGCGTCCATCACCGCGCGCACGTCACCGACCCGTTCTTCCAACGACTGCTCGGCGACCCGGTCCGAAAGCCCCTGGCCGCGCTTGTCAAAGGTGATTACCCGGGCGAAAACAGTGAGTCTCTTGAGCAGATGTTCATAGCTCGGCATCTCCCATAGCAGTTCGACGTGCGAGATGGTGCCTGGGACCAGCACAATGTCTCGGGGACCATCGCCAAAAACACGGTAGGCGATGTAAGCATCGCCACTACGGGCATATTTGATCGGGCCTTCCACGGTCATCCCTTTGGCAGCGGCGTCACGCTTGCCGTCCGCCGGAAGCAGTGTAGTCCCAAACCCGACATACAGAAGGCGCTGGGGCGGCCCCAAGGTGCATCTTTTGGTGGTTGCTGACGTCCGCTGGGGGGCAAAAACGGAAGTCGCGGCCTTGCGGCGGGATGTCTGCTTTACCCCGGAGCGGACATCGTCGGGCTGTCTCGGCATGTCCGAAAAGTGCCACTAGGCGACATTCCCGAACGGTATGATGCGAAGTAGGCCGCCAACAAAGCTGGCTGCCGTCAATTCTGCACGTTATTTCGTTACTTCAAAGCTAGGCTGCTGCAGTACCAAGGGATTTCACTGCTTCTCCACCCCATCAGAAGTCCTATCTCTCTGCACTCCTCATAGGTTTTGAAACCAGCGACATTTCTGCAGGTTGGCGACAGCGCCGGCCAGGAAGATACCGAGCAGCCGTGCCAAGGGTCGTTTCCGGACCTAAAGCTTGTAACGCACCCGCCGACACAGCTGCCGGCGATGTTCGCAAGCTTCGCCAGTTTTTCGGAGTCAGAGGTCGATGCCGCCAATATGGTTTGAACGGTCGTTGTCGATGTCCGGTGGTGTACGGCACTACGGGCAACCGCCTGCGGTCTCAACTTTGGCCTGACTGTCGGCGCATCGACAGTGACGCTGGGAAGCGTGCGCGTAGGGTTGGCCGTGGATGTTGCGGTTTGCGACACTGCCGGACCGCCAAATCCGCACATCAACAGGGCAATGCAGAAATTCGCGACAGATACACGCGACGAGAACCACATGACGATGCCTCCCTGCGCTCGGAATTTGATTTTATTCGCTTTCTTTTGAATCTGCAAACTCTGACCCCGGTCGCGGTGGGTTAACCGCAACGCCACTCGGTCCAAGTTCGCACTCTAGCACATCATTGCCGAAGGGGGGCTGCGCGTAGCGGCAAATTCGTGCTGCTCATGTCGCATTTGGGTCAAACTCGGAAGTCGGCCCGCTTGAACGGCATGTCCGTTCTACCCCCAACAGCAGACGTCGTCGGACCACCGCGGCATGTCCGGGTTGTGCAGCCAAAAACGGACATGCCGAGATCAGTGGCGAATGGCTTCCCAACCGACATCGCAGTGAACGGGATCGTCGATCCACCTAATTTGAATATTCCCAGTAATCGTCTGGAATAGCGCTTCCCATGGCAGCGCGCATGGCATCCCGAAAAAGCTTCGCTGCGGGCATTGGACGAAACGCTATTGTACGATCGACAATCAGTCCCTCGTCGTTTTCTTCGATAAGATCGAAACTTTCCAGTTCGTACCCCTGAATTGTTCCTTTCCACCTCAGTAAGGTTCTTCGGTTATCTAGCTTCCACTCGCCCGTATAGGCGCCTTCTCGCAGAGTGGTCGAGGCCGCGAAAATCTTAGCAACTACCGCGCGACCTTCTGCGGTCCGTATCAACACAGGACTGTGAAAAACAACATTTGGAGCGAGAAGTTTTTCGTAGTCAGCTACCGTAGCGTGACCTGACTCACGCAATTTTCGAATCGCATGCATGGTGATAGCTCCTCGGACCGATTGAGACCTGAACCTGCTTCTCCGTGATCTTTGCTGCGCCGCTCCGTCAGCTCGCCTCGTTTATGCCCTTGAGGCAGGGGAGGCACATGATAGCAGTTCAAGCCAGCGAAGAGGATGCCCAATGTTCCCTTTGGGACTGACCGTCCCGAGGGGATGGCGGGCGGCACGCGCGTGACGCGTGCCATCCACCATATAATTCTACCGCACAGTCATGGGATCATCATTTACCCACGCTGCTCACTGTCCTTGCGCCAACCGAGGAATGTCAGGATCCAGCCTATTGTGACAACCGCGCTCGTTGCCAGCAGCGCCGGGTCGCGATACTGGGTGAAGAGCGTCAATAGCGCCGCAATGATGAAAGCGCGCACGAACAACGTTATTACATAAGCGCGCGACACTTCACGGACAATCATGCCGACTACGATCAACCCGAGCGAGAAGAGAAATACTCCACCGATGCGGAGCCCGAGGTCATCATAGACGTGATTGCTGAACAACAGTTGCATCGTCAGCTGTGGTACGAACATCAGAGACAGACCGACCGGAAGCGTATAGCCAGCGAGGTAATACAAGCTGAGACGTGTTCTCGGTAGTTCATAGCGTTTGGCAGACGTAGGGTTCACAGAAGTGCTAGATAGCGCAATCATGGCAGTTCTCCTTGTTTGATCACAGATGCTTGGACTCAAAATCCCGAATTGACACGGTGGACAGATTGCCACTCGCGCGCTCGATCGACGGCCGCCAGCGCATGAGACCGAAACTCTCGAGAGGTGCTCGTAAGGGCTTCGACGGCTTTGACAGAGTTGGTGAATGCCTTTGCCAAGACTCCCCTGCCGACCGTCCCGAGTACAAGACCCAGTAGCCATCCCTTCAGGTTTTTGCCGTCCCGTACGACAACAACATCAATGTCGGTGCTGCCGTCTGCGCGGCGCGTGAAGGTGTAAGTGTGCCCCGATAAGCCACCCCACACATTGGAGTCGGTGGTTGTAAGCACGACACGGTGGGGATCCGACCAGTCGTAGTGCAGGCGTTCCCAGATGCCTCCCGAGCCTTCAGTGACGTCGGCTTCCAACAGGCCCCTCTGATGCACTTTGAGGTACTCGTCGGCACTGTTGCCAAAGAGCTTCGAACGGCCGGGACCAAAGTTGGTGAGCGCAGCGATGTATTGCTCCGCTGTTGTAGTTGTCGTCCGATGGAGATGAATAGTTGACATGCGAGCCTCCTGTTTCGTTTGTTCAAGGCGTGCCCCGATCTCATTTAATTCGAGACAGGATTGCTCCTGTGCACGAGGACGCGATCACCTTCGCGGCTAATTTCGATTCCGCTCACTGGTGCCGGTGTCGAGAGAACCACCCGCTGCCCTGGTGAAAGGATAGACACGACTCGAATTGGCGTTCCGGCTTCGCTCTCTGCCAGCGTCGTGACAACGTGAAAGCCATCACGCTCGACGGTGTAGTAAGCGACACCCGATACCCCGCCGAGGTCGATGCGCTTCGCTTCGATTGGACGCAGACTATCGGCGTGGGCTGGCCCGACGAAAGCAAGTGCGACCGCCGTGGCGAAAAGTGCCTTGCGAATTTGGCTGGTTGTCTGATGAAGGCGGGTCGTAAACATTTGCGTTCTCCTCATTTCAGGTGGTTGATCAAAATCGTTTGCTTAGAGTTTGGAGCCCGCCGCCGTACATTCGCCGAGAGCGGATCTCCGGTGATGGCTACGCGCTCAGGCGTCCGCTCTGACGGGCGTTGTAGCGAGGTGCGGGAATGGAGCTTGAAAGCTTGCCGGACATCGTGCGGCGCGCCTCGTCGAAACGGTCCCACTCGATCTGGTTCGGCAACGACGGAATGGTCACGGCTTCACCAAGGTCGAGACCGGCCAATGCAGCGTCGACCATGTCGTCGGCAGACATCACGATCTGGCCCGGGAGCTGGTGGACGGGCTTGCCCGCTATGTCCCAGAACTCCGTGGCGGTGGCGCCCGGCAGAACGGTTTGAATGCGGAGGCCTTTGTCAGCGAACTCGTGAACAAGCGACTGGCCAAGTGCCAGTACGAAAGCCTTGCTGCCACCATAGACGCCGTTCAACAGTTCCGGCGCGATCGCAACAATCGAGGATACGTTGATCAACGTGCCGCCACCGCGAGCAACAAATCCAGGGACCGCCGCATAGGTAAGGCGCGCGAGTGCGGTGACGTTCAGATGGATCATATCCTCCATCTTGTCGACGTCGGCATCGACCAACGGTAGCGCAGAGCCCACGCCCGCGTTATTGACCAGCGTGGTGATCCGGGCGTCGCTACGCAAGATCTCCTCGATGCGCCGCAGATCAGCCGAAGAAGTGAGATCGGCCTCGACCGTTTGCACGCTTCGGCCGGTTTCATTGCGGAGACGACGGGCCAGCGTTGCGAGCCGCGCCTTGTTGCGCGCGACAAGAATGAGGTCGTAGCCGCGCTTCGCGAGCCGGTCGGCATAGATCGCGCCGATGCCGCTCGATGCGCCGGTAACGAGGGCAGTGCCTTTGGCTTTGGTCGTCGTCATTTTCATCTCCTGTGCATGGACCGTTCCGTGATCGCGCATCGGAGATAGACCCTTTCAAAACGGCTGGGTATCTGGCAAAATCGAGATGTACCCTTCCAGAAAATGGAAACATCCAATGGATCGTTTCGAGGCTATGTCGATCGTTCTGGCGGTTGTCGAAGCCGGCAGCCTGTCGGCAGCGGCGCGCCGTCAGAAGGCGCCGCTTGCGACTGTGAGCCGAAAGGTGTCCGAGCTCGAAGCGCACCTGCAAACCAAGCTGTTCACCCGATCGAGCCGAATGCTCGTCCCCACCGACGCGGGGCGTTCCTACATCGCTGCCGCCAAGCGGATCCTCGCAGATCTAACCGAGGCCGAGCGCGCCGCTTCAGGCGAGTACACGACGCCTCGAGGCGATCTGGTCGTGTCGGCACCTATTGCTATGGGCCGCCTGTATTTGCAGCCGATCATTGTGGAGTTTCTGGCAAAATTTCCCGATGTCGACGTCCAGCTCGGCCTGCAGGATCGCCCGGTCAATTTCTGGGAAGAGCAAATCGACGTTGCCCTTCGGATTGGCGAACTTACCGACAGCAGCCTGATCGCGGTGAAGGCTGGAGAAATTCGTCGCGTGATGTGCGCGAGCCCGGACTATCTGAAATCTCGCGGAATGCCTCGATCACCGGACGACCTCACCACCCACGAATGCATCACCTATCCGGCGATGCATTCCCCCTCACTGTGGAGGTTCAAACGCGACAAGACGGAATATGCCGTGCCAGTACGATCTCGGCTCGTTGTGAGCAACACCGAGTCGGCCTTGGATGCCGCTCGCGCGGGCCTGGGACTCACGGTGGTGTTTTCCTACCAGGTTGCCGAATTGATTAGATCGGGTGGGCTCATACCGGTACTTCAGGACTTTCAGCCGCCGGCGCGACCCGTCAATTTCGTCTATTCGCCAAATCGGTTCATGCCGGTCAAATTGCGCGCATTTCTTGATTTGGCGGTACCGCGCTTCAAGGCTCGTCTCGGCAGCATGCCCAAACAGTTCGAGTTACGCGAGCGCCCGGACCGCACCTCGCCCAAATAAGACAAACGGTCAAGTTCTCCACTCGACGGACGCCGTTGTCGTTTATCCGACGGCTTCAATTGATCTCCTCCAACGTG
The DNA here is from genome assembly GCF_900129505.1 of Bradyrhizobium erythrophlei. Classification (NCBI taxonomy): domain Bacteria; kingdom Pseudomonadati; phylum Pseudomonadota; class Alphaproteobacteria; order Hyphomicrobiales; family Nitrobacteraceae; genus Bradyrhizobium; species Bradyrhizobium erythrophlei. Next base: position 7,510,320 of record NZ_LT670818.1, read on the forward strand.
GGCAGCGCTACCTCGCGCGGCTGAAACGTGCACGGAACACACGCGGTGTGCAGGCTGAAAATGTCTGCTAAGGTCAAACTCGGACCTCAAGACGAGTCGGAGCGAGGTCCGTTCATCCCCGAACAACGGACATGTGGCAACCGCTTCGGTAGGTCCGTTTCGTCCCGTTACTGTTGCAAAAGTCGAAAATCGAACCATGCCAAAAATCTCGCGAAAGCTGATTCTTAGACTCTTCTACCGCTGCAACGCTCGATAGCGCCGATACGGGGAGTCTGTGGTCGTTTTCATGCGAAAAAATATGGTCCCTCATTTACTTCTAGTGCGCTATCGCGATTTCACCCGAAACTTGCTCGCGCCTCGCATCGATCCGCAGCAGCACGACAACGATGGCGCCCACCAGCGCGCAACCCGCGAGCAATAGAAGGCCCGCGGTAAAGCTGCCAGTCAAATCCTTCAGGTAGCCCATCGCGTAAGGACCGGCGAAACCGGAAAGATTTCCGAGCGAGTTGATCGCGGCGATGCCGGCGGCGGCCGATGCTCCCGTCAGAAAACTTGCCGGTAGCGGCCAAAACATCGGGGGTACCGCAGAGACGCCGATCTGTGCAAAACAAAGCAACGCCATGACGATGACGGGGTTGGAAGCGATACCTGCCAATCCGATCCCTACCGTGGCCATCAAAAGTGCTGCGGCGACGTGACCTTTTCGCTCCATGGTTCGATCGGAATGACGACCGAGCAGCACCATGCCCACTGCCCCGAAAACAAAGGGCAGCGCCGCGAGCAATCCTGTCTGGGTATCGCTAACGCCAAAACCCTTGATGATGGTCGGCAGGAAGAACGCCACGCCGTAGCTTGCAGCATTCAGGCAGAAATACACCAGAGCGCACAATAAAATGCGCGGATCCGTGAGCGCCTGACCTAAGGATAGGTGCTCGACTTTCTCCTTGTTTCGCTTCTCGGTGGCCTGCACGTTCTCCAGCCACGCGATCTCATCTCGTTGCAGCCAGCGAGCCTGGCGCGGGTAATCGGTTAGGTAGATCAGGACGCCGATGCCCACCAGAACCGACGGCAACGCCTCGAGAATGAACAGCCACTGCCAGCCTTCTAACCCCCAACCCGTCACGCCGAGCAGCATCCCGGAGACAGGCGATCCGATGATCGACGAAATCGGGATCGCCAACATAAACAAGCTGATGACCTGGGCGCGGTAAACCGCTGGGAACCACAAAGTCAGATAGAAGATGATGCCCGGAAAGAAACCCGCTTCGCAGGCGCCCAGCAGTAAACGGAGAGAATAGAAGGCGCCCGTCGTCGGAATTCCGGTCACTGCCGATATCGATGGGATGAACGCGAACGCCGCAGAAACAATCCCCCAGGTAATCATAATGCGGGCGATCCAAACGCGCGCGCCGACTCTTTCCAAAAAAATGTTGGAGGGTACTTCAAACAGGAAGTACCCGAGGAAGAACAATCCCGCGCCCAGTCCGAAGGCTGCTTCACTCAAACCAAGCGCCTGGTTCATGTGCAACTTGGCGAAGCCGACATTGACGCGATCGAGATAGGCCACAAAATAGCAAACGATCAGGAACGGAATTAGCCGCCACATAACCTTGCCGATGACACGTTTCTCTATGTCTTGCATGGCGCAGCCTCCCGTCATGTGTTTACAGGCCCGTTCAGAAATCCGGGCCGAGTGTGTAAAAATATGATGGTCGCGGACGATTAGTGCAAATGGCTTTTATCTTAAAACCAGAGTGGTGCACTGCGGTCGATGGCGAAATGGCCAGTTCGAACCCAAACAGCGTGCACCCTTCAAATGAAAGGGGTGAAATAACTGCTTCGGCTGGGCGCTCGATGTCGGGTTCGGGTTTCCAGACATCGGCCCGCAAGACCAGGAAGTCCGCTTCACCCTCGGAAGCGGACATCGTCCGCTGGACCGCTCATGTCTGAAAAGTGCCAGAGGCGGACATCACGATGGGCATATTGGTCCACACGCCCCGCGCGATCCCGATGTGCCTCGATCCACTTTTTGATGGCATACCGGAAAGCAGCGATGTACTGCGGCAAACCGCCACGTATGCAGGATCGAGTTAGCCGAAGCCGTCAGCCAAGCATGCTCGTATATTGCCTCTTCCGGACGATTTGACCGAGAGCAAACATCCGTATCTGCGAATCCAGAAACGACGGCGCGAGAGAAAAGCTCACGGAAATGGCACGGCGAATGCCCCGCCGCTGGCATTATCACCGCGTTCAACGAGATCGACGCCGCCCGTGTACTCGTCTGATGGAGATGCACTGTGATGGTGTGCGAAACCCAATCTCTGTTCAACGAGCTGCGGCAGTCGGTTGATGCAAAGGCGATGGACGCCATTGAGTGGCTAGTCGTCGAAGCTCCTGACCACAAGCTATGCCGTATTAACGTGCTGGATTTTGCGTCGAAGGCTGGCCTCGATGAGGAGCGCGCCATTGCAGCGTTTCTACACGCCACGCAGCTGGGCCTATTCGAGCTATCTTGGAATGTACTCTGCCCCGCCTGTGGCGGGGTCATCAACACCCATGCCACGCTGAGGACCGTGCGCCGCGAGGAGTACGTATGTGAGCTCTGTTCGGCGGGGTTCAAACTCTCACTCGATGAATTGGTTGAAGTGGCGTTCACGGTGACCGCGCGCGTGCGTAGGATCGCGGCCCACAGTCCGGATACACTTCCCATCTGGGAGTATTTCCGCCAGGTTCTTTGGAGTTCGGGGGTCGATCTTCCCGAAGCGTTTGAGCAGGCAATGGAGAACGCTATACTTGATTCAGTCGAACTGCCGGCCGGCGAGAGGGCTCAATTATCGGTACCCCTTCCTGCGGCATATGTGGTCGTATTTGAGCCGGTGATACATGCGGCCCAATTTCTCGATGTGAGCGGTGAACCGACGAGCGAGCGCCAGAATGTTTCGGTCGTTTATAACAATGTGAGAGCCCCAACCGAGGCCATACGGCTGCGTCCAGGGACATTGCACCTTTCGTTGGAGAATCGCACCAATATGCGGATATTGCCCACGGTGTGGGTTATGGGTACCGCGGTCCACAATCTTCTTGCCCGCCGCAAACCCTTTTTAACTGCAAAGCGTCTGCTGAGTAACCAGACTTTCCGCGACCTCTACGGCACCGAAACGCTCGATGTCGACCAGCAACTACAAATCACCAACCTCTCGTTTTTGTTCACCGATCTCAAAGGCTCCACGGCTCTCTACAGACGGCTTGGTGACTTGGCTGCCTATCATCTAGTCCGCGCGCACTTCCAGATCCTGACTCGAATCGTCGCCAATCATGGGGGCGCAGTCGTGCGGACAATCGGTGACGCGGTGATGGCAACTTTTCCGACCCCCGACCGGGCGGTCGCTGCGGCGCTCCACATGCGCGAGGCGATGCTGAGCCTTAGTAAAGAGCATAAGGGGGAAGAGCTCCTCCTCAAAATAGGGATTCATGAAGGCCCATGCCTGGCCGTCATCCAGAACGGTCGTCAGGACTATTTTGGCCACACCGTAAATATCGCCGCGCGGGTGCAGGAGCTGGCGGTCTCGCGCTCGATCGTCGTGACTGCACGCGTGGTCGAGAATATGCAGACATCCATGCTGCTAGATGCCAATAAGCTCAAGCCGGTGGCTAAGGGAGCGGCGTTGCGCGGCATCGCTGAGGAGATGATGCTTTATGAGATCCCGTCAGTGGGATGAACGCCTGATCGGCGAGGAACTATCGGACCTATTGCGAAATATACCGAACCGTTGCCGATGTCATAGGAATGACCGCTTCGGGTCAATCGCGCCAGTTTGATCGCGTACCGACAGCGTCAGCTCTACCCCTAAGAACAGACGTCGTCACCGTCCATCGGAACGACCCAATGGGTAGAGTCGAGGATGGGCGCGGTAGCTTGGGCCATTCGGCAACGCTCCGTTTCCCATCCCCGCTCATCGAACCGGACGTGCCCGATTAAGGCATCCGGCTCTCCGACTGGCTTCACCGTGAGGCACACGGAGAGCAAACTAACCGCACGCGGCTTCGGCGCAGTGAGTAACTCTCCTTCGCCCCTCGACACAGCAATCTCCGGCGGCGCCTGTCGTTAATGGTGTTTGCAGGCTCATCGCCAATCACCACGACCTAGCCATCTTCGAAAGCGCACCAGAAGTCGGGGCCCTTTCCTCAGCCAGCATTACCCGGCTTCAACGGTCATACGACCCCGTCCGACTCCCGCCATGGCCGCCGCCTTTCGCGACGTTGAGGCCGCTACCCTCGCCCTTGACGGGTCTCCCCCGATTACCCGAACCACCTTTCCGACGTGCCGTGCCCACTACCCCGGCGGATCGAGCGGGTGCGCGTGTCGATTGCTTCCCCGCTCATACAGCCTTCCCCAAATGGCAGGAGGGTCGGCATCCGCATTGTCACTTTCGAGGCCTGCTCAGGCTTCACTCACGTTACGGCCCGCCGGATTGCTCAACCGCCTAAAGCGGCCTTTGTCACGAGGCTCCAGCCCTGCCGGTTACCCGGCCGAACCGCTCGTCAGCTACCAGATCAATCGACAACTCTCTGGGTGGAATCTTCCTCCACTAGTGATCCGCGCCTTCGGGGCGCACTGCCAACAGGTGACATCGCGCGCCGCCCGCGCTCTACCGGGACTGAACGCGTTCGGTGAGAAGTTTCCAGAGGGCTCCTTCGCCGAGTCGATCGGCAACACCGCGGAAAGTAAAATACGGAATGAGGATCAGCAGCATCAGTATGCTTACGGCGAAGGCCTGCGGCAACGTGCCACCTGCCATTTCGCCCAAGACCTCCTGGCTAGTCCGCCCGTGGAAATAACCGACAATAATTTCCTCGACGACTGTCAGAGCAATTAGAACCACAACGAACAGCACAGATTTCTTGAGGATGTCGGCAAGCAAGACGCTGGCGCCTCCTTTTCGTTCTCCGATCTTCAGTGCATGCAGAACCAGAATGAACTTGCCAAGAACAAGGGCTTTCACGATCGCAATGCCAAACGATGCGAACGCGATTCCATCACTTTGAAGGATGGTCGCCTTATAGAACATCAGTGAGCCAAAACAGACGTATAGATAAGAAGAGATTGTCAGGTATTCGATCAATTCGTTCCGCAAGCGTTGTGAGACCGTCGCTTGTTTCGGAGCCAAGTCCGCTCGACCTGAAACCGCAACCGAGGACGGCTGTGCTGCTGTCCGGAACAGTTGTGAGAGGGCGGGAACTGCTCTTGCGTCCGTCCATTCAGTCATGCCCTCCGTCCAGACGAATCGGGACTGGCCCGCGCGCCTGATCTGTCTAGCAACATCCTCCAACGTCGTTGGGCCGACAGTCTCATCGTCTTCAATATAATACCAGTCGGCTCTCATGGATGGGTCTTTCCTGGCCAGCCAAAAATCGCGACCAACCTGGGCTCTGTATCAATTGCTCACGTAAAAACACGCCCCTAACGTCCGTCGACAGCCTATCGCGGGACCAGGGCCAAGACACCCAAAAAAATTGCGGTGAACCCGCACTGCCGGGCTGGCGTCGATGTTCGAGAAGGGTCAAAGTCGGAAAAGACCGGTGCGAGCATATGTTTTCCGCTGTGCTGCAGAAAGCAGACATTCTGCCGGACATGGGGCTCGGCGCCATTGAACCACCAGAGTAATGGCAATCTGCGACCCGGGATTTGCAATAGGTCTCGAAGCGCCACGTGAAGCAGTCAGTTTTCCTGCCCAGCTCCACCAAAGAGCGGAAGCTGGTCTTGGGGCAGCGCTGAAATCCGGCTCCGGCTTGCGGGCGTGAAGCCGAACTCAGATGCGATGCGCATCATGATCTCCGCTTGCCTGTTGGCGATCGAAAGATATGGCGATTGTATCGGAAACCCGGTGGGCGATTTCACCATGGTCCCATATTTTTGAATCTGTTCCATCGCTTCGGCCCACATCCCGTAGGCCCCGCAGTAGGTAGCGAGGGCCCCGCGGTCGAGATTGGTTATCAGGTTTAGCTTCGACAGCTCGCCCGCCAGGCGCGCCCATTCGCGCTGCGCCGCAGGACTTAGCTCGGGCGGACATTCCGGCAAGGACGGTTCAGGCCGGGGTTCATGCGCGTTCAAAGGACGCTTTCCTGGATTACCGGTCAAAGCCTTGATCCTTGTCGGTTTGGGACGACGACCACGCATCAATAGGCCGGATAGAACGAGATAATCACGACACGGGCTCCGTTCGTTGAGGTGCCTGGTCGAGGGCCTCAAAGTCGGCGCCGTCGCTCTCGCGTTTGGCCGGTTCACCGGTGAAGGCCTGCCAGCGACGGACCGCAAGATCGACAAACAGCGGATCAATCTCGATCGCAAAACAGACGCGTAGGCAGGATTGCGCGGCAATCAGCGTCGTGCCGCTTCCCAGGAAAGGTTCGTAGATCGCTTGGCCGGGGCTCGAATTGTTCAACATCGGCCGGCGCATGCATTCCACCGGCTTTTGAGTGGCGTGCTTCGTCTCGGCGTCCTGGCTGCCGCTCGGGATGGTCCACAGGGTGGTTTGCTTGCGGTCCCCGGTCCAATTGCCCTTCTTCCGGACAGCGTACCAACAGGGCTCATGTTGCCAGTGATAGTCCCCCTGGCTCATGACCAGCCGTTCCTTTGCCCAAATGATCTGCGCCCGGATCGTAAAGCCGCTCTTGAAGAGGCTTTCTGCAACGATGGCGGAGCGTAGGGCTCCGTGCCAAACGTAGGCTATTTCGCCTGGGAATAAGCTCCACGCAGGTGCCCAGTCCGCGATCTCGTCGTTGAGAATCTTGCCCTTCCTGGCCGAGTGATTGACGCCCCGCCGGTGACGCCACTCGGGATCGTATTCCACGCCATAGGGCGGATCGGTCACCATCAGCTGAGGCAACGTTCCCGCGAGCACCGCGGCCACCGTGGCCGCATCCCGGCAGTCGCCGCAGCCGACCCGATGCGGTCCTAGAAGCCAGACATCGCCTGGTCTCGAGATCGCCACTTCCCCGAGAGCCGGGACTTCGTCCTCAGGAACTAATCCGGCTCCGTCGGCACCTAGGGCAGCCGCCAACTCCTGCTCGCTGAAGCCCAGGATCTTCAGGTCCGTACCAAGCTTGCCGAGATCGGTCAGCTCCAGTTTCAGCATCTCGGCGTCCCAGCCCGCGTTCAGCGCGATGCGGTTATCGGCGAGCATGAGCTGCCTGCGCTCGACGTCATCGAGATTCCTGAGCGGTATCACCGGGACCTGGGTCAAGCCGAGGAGCCGCGCGGCAGCAAGCCGGCCGTGGCCGGCGACAACGTCGGCATCCTCTCCGACCAGAAGTGGATTGGTGAATCCGAAGGTTCGGATGCTGCCGGCGATCTCCGCGACCTGCGCCGCACTATGGGTGCGGGCATTGCGCGCCGAGGGTATCAATCGGTCAATCGACCAGTACTCCACGCGAAGCTCGTCTTCTGCCTGCCGCATGATCTCGCTCATCCTGTCCTCTCAGCGCTGTCATGACGTACCCCTCCCCCCCGGGAATTTCGCGACACTTTTTCGGAGGCCGGATGGCTGTCCAAGGTGTCGAGAAAATAAATCCCGCAAGGCGGCGCCCACCTGGCCGAGCACCATTGATTTGCCTGCGCAAATTCTTGGTTTGCCGTTTGAATTCTTTGATTTCGGGAAAATAATTCAAAGCTCTGGGCCCAAGAAAAAAATCTGCGCATGAGATGAGGTGCGGTAGCGGGGCGGCTTCTCTCTTGCGATTTAAACCCCCTACCCCCTAGGCGATCAGTCCACCTCTGATTTGAAGTGCTTCTATTGCGTTCACACTTTGAAAGTATCCAGCCAGCAATGGACAAGCGCTTGCCGCACCCTGCAAGTTTGGCGAGGCGCTCGCGTTCTGGCGATCGAACATGGGCTGCAAGGAGGCGTTGATGATCGTTCAAATCCGCCTCCGCCTCTTGAGCATTTGCTCTGCCGCGAGACGGGCTGCGATGAGTTCGTTCCTTCCCAATCTGCCGTCTGCGTAGGCGCGGCAAAGCCGGACGACAATATTGTCGTCGAGTTCGGACAACCGCTGAAGGACTCCAAAACCTTCATTGCCAAGCATCTTAGCGATCTCTGCCTCGTAGAGGCCGCGTTGGCGTGGCTTAAAATTGGAAGAGAAGCCCACGGGCGATTTGCCGACCTCGCTAGCTAAGATTGGGGAGGATTTATTAGGTAGGATCTCTAAGTAGGATTCGTCGACATTTTTGTCCGGCCTCGAAGGACAGTTCTGTCTCGGGGCCGGGACAGCTTTGTCGTCGTCCTCCGGGAGAAATATTGGTGCATATCTACACGAGCCTTGGGTTCCGCGAGCGACGCGCGCATAATTACGGGTTTCGAATTTCAAGGTCACTCGATGGACCGTTTTGACGGTCTTTCCGAGCTCCTGCGCCATCAGCCGCTGGCCCGGCCAGGCATCCAGCGTCACGCAGTTAAGTCTGTCCATGATGATATAGGCGAGGCACTTTTCGGCCGGGGTCACCTTCGGGTCCGACATGACGCGCTTTAGCCATCGATGCTTTCGCCGACTAACCTGGTCTAACAGCGTTTCCTGTGGCTGCGTTTCCACGAACATCCCTCTGTTTGATTGCGATCTGATTTTCGCACGAGGGCGCCCAACAAGAAATTGCGAAGAGGATTGCTTTGATTGGATTGCGACTGATCTTGTCGACCAAATCAGGCAGGAGGTAACGCCGGTGTTCTGTTTGGCCAGGTCAGGAGCGCACTGATTCGGCCCGTCCCGCGTGTGTAAGTCCAAACCTGAAGCGGTCCGAGTTTTCTCAATTCCAATCTCGTTTCACGTGAAAATTCTAGGTGGAAATTGGAGATCAGTGTTCTTCATCTGTCATCGCCCATCTTCTTTTTGAAAAATACGCATAGAATTCCGGAGCGGTTGAATCGATTCGATCGGAGCTAACATGCACTCCTGCTGCGAGACCTCCCGAGTACCTTTGGAATGCGATTTGCGGGAGCTTGAAAGTTTGAGAGGATTGACCGAACACAAGGAAATCGCGATAGCGCGCGCGATGGACTACTGTGTGAAAAACCGGATCTGCCCGCCCGAATGGCTCGTGGAGGCGGCCGCTTCTCTTTTGATCGACTTGCTGAAGCATGAGAGGCCGACCACGCGGGGAAGGACAGCGAGTTGTATTGCACGTCTCCGGCACGAAATGTGGGACGTCGAACGCTGGGACGCGGTTAAAACCGTCCGCGAGATACGCCAGCGGTGCAAGAGAGAGCAAACGGCTCAAAAGGCTCTTCCGGCCGCAGCGGTGCCCGAGAGTCATAAAAAGCGCCTGCTCAAGTTTAGGAAATGGTTAAATCAGGGGACATTCAACTGCGCGGCAAAATTGCTGGTGGGGCGTGAAGCACTCGCGAGCGCTTCGACCATCAACGCTAGCTATAAGAAGATAGAAGCGACGCGAAGTGGACCTACGCCTCCCGCAGGTGCCTGGTTCGACGACCCCTTTCTGAAACAACTTGGGCTTCAGGGATCGCAGGAGCGTACGACGGGCAGGAATATCCTCGATATTTCTGATCTGACGTAAAGGAATTCAAATCCTCAAACTGTCGCCAGAGCGAATCAAGGCGACAGGATGGGTGATGACGACCAATAATCCTACGGACAGGCTATGGGCGGGCGAGGCCGCCGAGTATCTACATTTGAGCCGTTCGACACTGGCCAAATGGCGGATGAAGGGTGAGGGACCCCCCTACCATCACTGCGGTCCGCGCCTCATCTATTACCTGCAGCATGAAATCGACGCTTGGCTGGTCGCCTGCGATGAGAGTGCTCGGCTTCGCTCGGCGGGCGCCTCGTGAGCCCGGCCGTGGCCATCGCCAGATGCCCTCCCAAACTAGCTGGGACTGATGCCGCCGAAAGCGACCGACTAATGGAAATCGGCGAAATTCTGGCCACCGGCCTGTTGCGGTTGGAAGCCCTTAAGTCCAGTCGAAAGTCGGCTGAAAGCGGAGAAAGTTCGCTTCACTTCACGCCCGACCAGAGCGGTGATGCGGCAACTTGCTCTGCCGAGGTTTGCCCATGACCGATACGGTTCTCGCCCAATTGGCCGCCTTAAAGGACGCGCCCGCCCAGGCGCTGAAGGCCAAATGGCGACAACTGTTCGATACCGACCCGCCTCCCTACAACCGGCGCTTTTTGGAGAGCCGGCTGGCCTATCGCATCCAAGAGTTGGCCTATGGTGGGCTGAAAAAGGACACCATCGAGCGGCTTCGGGTGCTCGGCAAACAATACGACGGCAAGCCCGGCGGCAGGCCGAAAGCCAGCAGCCCGCGCATGCCGATCGCCGGGACTCGGCTGATCCGGGAATGCCAGGGGATCGAGCACTCCGTCACCGTGCGCGGCGACGATTTCGAATTTCAGGGACGACCCTACAAATCCCTGTCGGCAATTGCCCGGGAGATTACGGGGGTACGCTGGAACGGCTGGGTGTTCTTTGGGCTCAAGAATTCCCGGAGCGCGTCGTGAGCAAGGCGCGTCGGCCGAGCCGTTCCGTTGGCACTGACAACCCTACCGGCGGTGTTGGACGGCAGCAGGCGCCCGGCGGCACCGGACGGCAACCGAGCCGAAAACTGCGCTGCGCGGTCTATACGCGCAAGTCGACCGAGGAAGGCCTCGAGATGGAGTTCAACTCCCTCGACGCCCAGCGGGAGGCTTGCGAGGCCTATATTGCCAGTCAGCGGGCCGAAGGCTGGTTGCTCGTCCCCGACCGGTACGACGATGGCGGTTTCTCCGGCGGGACGCTGGAGCGCCCTGCTCTAAAACGCTTGCTGACGGATATTGAGGCCGGTCGCGTCGATGTGGTGGTGGTCTACAAAATCGACCGCCTGTCACGGTCGCTGATGGACTTTTCCCGACTGGTGGAGGTCTTCGACCGCCAAAACGTGACGTTTGTTTCGATTACCCAGTCCTTCAACACCACCACGTCGATGGGTCGCCTGACCCTCAACGTTCTCTTGTCCTTCGCCCAGTTTGAGCGCGAGGTCATCGGCGAGCGCATCCGCGACAAGTTCGCGGCGTCGCGCCGCAAGGGGATGTGGATGGGCGGCTGGGCGCCGCTCGGCTATGAGGTCAAAGATCGAAAGCTGGTCGTCAACGAGCGGGACGCAAAGCTCGTCCGCTCGGTCTTTCAGCGGTTCCTGAAAACCGGCTCCGCCACGATCCTGGCTCGCCAACTGATCCAGGAGGGCGTTCGCAACAAGTACGGCAAATTGATCGACAAGGGCATTCTCTACAAGTTACTCAATAATCCCGTCTATATTGGCGAAGCCGTCCACAAGGGGACATCCTTCCCCGGCGAACACTCAGCCATCATCGATCGCAAGGTCTGGGACAAGGTACAGGCCCAATTCCAGCTCAATCCACGCAAGCGCTCGGGCACCGCACGATCACAAACGCCATCCCTGCTGAAGGGGCTGATCTTCGGTCCTACCGGGGCCGCCATGTCACCATCGCATACCCGCAAGAATGGCCGGCTCTATCGGTACTACGTCAGCCAGACTGTGTTGAAGCAGGCCGCCTCAGACTGCCCGATAGGACGTGTCCCTGCTGCAGAAATCGAAAAGATCGTTATCGACCAAGTCCGCCGCTTGCTTCGATCTCCCGAGGTCATCGTCCAGACATGGCGTAGCGCGCGCAAGGCGTGGAAAGCGCTCACCGAGACCGAGGTGAGAACAGCCCTGATCGAGTTCGATCAACTTTGGACCGAGCTGTTTCCGGATGAACAGACGCGCATTATTCAACTCCTTGTCGAACGGATCGACGTGGGGACCGGAGGTGTCGATATCAGATTGCGCATTGGCGGTATTACCTCACTAGTCGGCGAAATGATCGGCAACGGAACAACGCAGCAGGACGCCGCATGACTGCAGCTTCCCACCTCCCCAAAAATCGCATCAGCAAGAACGGCGATACCGTAACCGTCCATATACCTGTCGTCTTCCGGCAACGCGCCGGCCGAAAGCAAATCATTGGCCCGCCAGGTTCCGTACCTTGGTCACCGGCGCCTCGCGTTGACACTTCCCTGCTCAAGGCCATCGTTCGTGCCTATCGTTGGCGAGAACTGCTGGAGAGTGGCAAGTACTCATGCGCGGCTGATCTGGCCAAGGCCGAAAAGGTCAACGACTCCTACCTCAGCCGCGTACTCCGGCTAACTTTGCTTTCGCCGGAGATCGTGGAAGCAATCGTTGTCGGGCGGCAACCAAGTACGCTGCAGGTCGATGATCTCTTGAGGCTGCTGCCATCCTTGTGGCGGCAGCAAAAATCAATTTTGGGCTGGCAGTTACCGACAAGCACTCGCTAATAAATTCGATGTCCGCACGCAGACGGTCCTTCGAGTAGTAACCACGTTCCATAACGATCTGTCAGTAATTACGGAGTTTGCTCTCGTAACGCTACATTGCGGTGAGAGATTCGTATGCCAGTCGCGCGATACATAGTCTGGGTTGGTACATCGCTTTTGGTACTACTGTTCGTGGCAAATTGGTTCCTTCCCCAACCCCCGCCAGAGCCAGCGCATGAGGCAAGCGATAAGCCGGTTATCCGGATAGCTTCAATTCAGCAGCCACCCGAACGTGTGGTCATTGACACCAATCAGCCGACGATAGTCCCGCCACCGCCACTGTTCGAAAGCGCAGGTTCAGGCAGTCTGTCGGCGCTGCAATCGTACGCTTCTGTGGACCCGTCCCCGATGGTGGTCGACTCAGCCCAAAAGCGGCCGAAGGCAATTAAACGGCGGGAGGCAGGAGTTGCTACTTACCAACCAGCCCTGTCGAACACCCCTGCGGTCGCGCGCGGCGGCTCGCCGATAGCTGCACAGTCAACCAGGTTATCGTTCGCGGAGATCATTTCTGGACAGCTTTTGAGAAACCTCTTCAACCTGCATTGACCTCTCCGCGAACTACGTGTCGCATCCTGGCGCGAGGTTCAATGCGCTCAGCAGCCCCGCAAGGCCCTCGGGGCGCCGACATGGCCTGAGGTCGACGACTGCCTTCGAAGGTTCGACATTCTTGCTCTTCTTTGACTCCTGTCCCCTCTTTGATTGCGAGCTCTTGATGCGTTTGTCCTGTGGGTCCTTTGTGACCTTAATCGAATTCGGGTCATGCCAGTGGCGGCTAGCAATCTTCGGGACCGTTGTAGGCAACGGCAATGAGGGTTCCGGGGTTGCCTTCGCAAAGCCTGTGATTGGCTCAACGGGGATCACCTTGCGCACGTAAGCGATTTCAAGCTTGTCAGCCTTCGTCAGGGTGTCCTGCGGAACGCCGGAGCCAGCGGTCGTTTGATCCGGTAAGGGTTCGATGGCCGGAGGACGCGACGCTGCCGTCCCAGCCTTAATCGCTATTGCCGCTAAGAGGACCAGACAACCAATTGGGGGCCCCACTATCCTCATTGCCAATCCCTCAAACCGAGCAGCTCGGTCGTCGTAAGCTCGGGATGGATTCAGGCTGTTAAAGGGCAGGCTCGGAAAAGATGGAGGAACCGCAGAAGTTGCTTGTCGTACGGTTAACGCAGCTCAGCGCTGTCAGGGTGCTGTGAAAGGCCTAACCTTGTTGGCGTTGCGTTGCCATCGGTTCTGTGTGCATCGACTGCTGAAGTGGCCTCTTCTGCAGTCGCCAGGAATTCTGAGCGCGTGCTAGCTCGTGCCAGCGCTCCGCTTGAGCAATCCATTTGCCTCTATTCAGCGGTTCTAACCTTACCCGCTCCAGGCAGTACATTTCCATTGTCGAGCAATCATTTTCACTCATCGCTGGATCCTCCTGCCGCCAGTTTATTTCTTCCCTTTGCGTCAGAGTCATTATGATTCTGTGGCAGAACGATTCTTAATCGGTTCCACCGAGGCTCGGCCTCGATAGAAGGATTTTATGAGTTCGCGAGCCATGCATCCGCTCATCAAGGTCCGATTAACATTGCTACGGCGATAGCGACGCGAAACGCGACATGTCGAGATTGGCACAGGTTAAACTTCTGGAAATCAACGCGTGTGACGGGAAAGCCAAATCGAATCGCAATAGCTATGTTCGACTACGACCGCAAAGAACGGACGACCTGGGGGCTGACCCTGACACAGCCAATTACTTAGAGCCGCCTCGGCGGCTCTTTTTTTCTTGTTGAGTCCCGCCGCGCGGCAACAGGCCGATACACCAAGTTCGCCGATCTATTTTTCGAATGATCTCGCCAGCCGATTGAACAAGGCCGCCCACAAATTGGCGGCGCGGTTGGGGTCCTCAGATTGGCAACCGTTCGCAAACCATTCGACCGGCCGCGCAAATGCCAGTAACGAATCGAAAATCGTTCTTGCTCACATTGTCGTCGACCAAAGGGGTGAACTGGAGCGCAGATCATGAGTAGGGAAGCAGTGCTAGAGAACGTACGGCGATTCCGCACGATCGCTTCGTTATACCGACAAACCGCGGCCTTCCGACCCGGTCAAAGCTGGTCCTTGCTGGGGCAGGCAAAAGATTGGGAGTATCGCGCATTGGCGGAGTTGGAATCCTACTTTAACGGCTCAGCGCAGCCAACCAGCGCGCGGTTGGAGATCGCTATCGCCGCCTAAGTGTTTTCTCGGCGGAAATCGTGTTTATCCCATAGGTCCGCGTGAGCGAGATTTTCAGGCCTTCGCCAAAAGCGGATGTTCGCCGATCCAATGTTATGGAACATGGAGCCCGACTGACAAGCTTTGTGACCAAACCTTATCAGTCGTAAACTGACGACGGGGAAGCGCAGTCCGTCATCGAAAGCGACTGCGACGGATGCGAGATCGACTACCACTTCTCGACTTCCGAGACTTGCGCCTTTCCACTCGAAGGTCCACTAACTTCCGCAAGCAATCGCTTCTCGGTCACTGCGACGAAGCGGTCGTCGAGTGCCGTCCTTACTCTTCGAGGCGGCCTCTTTAGACCCACGTAGTCCGCGCGATCCACTGTAAGGAATGGCGTCGCCTTCGACGCGTAGGTGGTCAGTTCTTCGTTGAAATTCCGCTCTGCGCCGTGATGCGGCAGCATTAGACGACCGACCAGGCTGGCGACGGGGGCAAAGGATCCTCTCCACTGCGCGAACGCATCTTTGCGGTTCAGCGGCGCGTCACCCGTGAGCAGCCAACCAGACGAGCGGACTTTCTTACCGTAGACAACACGGTCGGAATCCGACGTCCTCGGTCCTGCATATAACGACATTGAGGTGCCGTTCGAATTCATACCGCAATATAGCTTTTTTACGCTCTTCAGACCGACCCGCGTCCGCAATTTGTCGACAAGCGCTCGGTTAAAAGACGGATCGTCGGGATCGAGCTTCAGCAGGCGGCGGCACTCGGCGGCGATCTTCTCGCGGTTGAACCTCCACTCGTGGGCATGGGGCAAGAAGATCCAATCCAGAGCTCTGCCATACGACGTCATTTCGAAAAACGAGCCAGGGTCGGCTACGATCACGTTTATCTTTCCCGCTTCCGGCGGATTGATCTGGACCGGCTTTCCATTCACATCGAAAAATTCGAGAGTCAAACCATCGCGGTCAGGTGGATGCGGCGTCGGCAATACAGGTAGGCCACCCGCCCCCTCTCCAGTAGGCGGCAGCGGACCGTCGGGCCGAATGAGGACAAGCGTCTCGACCCCTTTGTCGCCGAAGTAGCCGGCCGGATCAGCGGCGGCACGGATCAGATTGCCGCTATCTCGGCCAGCCGCCGCCGCCCTGCCGATGGTTGCGACGACCTCCCGGGGCGATAGGTAGGGCGCCACCACCATCTTCACACTGGTCGGAACGCCGACGCTCCCTTCGAAAAGCGTCTCGAGTCCGTTAACGTGATCGGCGTCGAAGTGCGATACGAACAGGGCATCGATGTCGGGCGCGTGCAGGTCGGCACGTGATCTGGCTAGAAAAGCCTTCACACGGCTAGATAGCATGCTCTTCTTGCGCCACGAGCCGCAATCGTAAACCCAGCGAAATCCGGGCGTCGCGAAACCCAAAACGCCGGTGTGAAAACCGCCGTGCCCGACCGCTTCTTGACGAACGGATGCGAAAGGAATCAAGAATCTCGTTGCCTCCTTGGCTTCACGTTCGAGATCGACGAGAGGCTTCCTCCTAACTGCCGACATTCGCACTTCCTCATCAAAGATCACGTCGGCTGACCGAGGTGCTAGCACCTTCAGACGGCCATAGATCGCAGATAAGGCGGTCATGAAAGCGGTGTTGCTGACAGTCCGCGTGACTTTGTTTTCGATCATGAGGCGTGGTTCAACCTGCCCCGCTCCCAATTTTGCGTGCAGCAAGTCGAGGACTCTGCCGAGCTTGAAGCGGAGTACGTCGATCTCCGAATCCATTCGCAATCTCCCCTGGTCTGGGCGGCTCGCAGAAGCTCTCGTTTCGAGCTCTTCCGCCGGTTTAATGAATCTCGCGGAGAGCATCGGGCAGTAGTTGCGCGGGAGCGTCTGATTTCCGCGGAGAGACCCATCAACCGATCCTCTGGTAGGTATTGGTTAATGATCTCTTCGTCTGTAGACGGACGACGAATCCCTCTCATCCATCATCTCTGCGTCGGTAAATGTGAGCAGCGTGAGAATTTCATCGTTAGGCAGCGGAAAAGTATGCTCGAAAATTTGATAACGTTCCGCGCCACGTCGATCGAACCAGGCGTCGGCGTCGATCTTCCTCGGACGGGCCTGTTCGACCTTGGAGCCGTATAGCGTCTCGAACGCATAACTTTCCCGATCCAATTCGTCGCGCGGAAACCAATGATCGGGAACGCAGGGAGGCCGCAGAAACCATCTCCGCCCCTTCTGGCCGTGGCAAACCAGCATGGCGTGAAACCTGTTGCTCTGAACAAGGCGTATCGCGGTCGCCGTACGACTCGCTTTGAATGCGCCGGCAATTTCGCCGACCGTCTTCAGATTGAGAGACTTGTACTGGCTCAACACCGGAGCAAGGATGTACGCGGGAAGAAGTAGTTCTGATGCGAATTGATCTGCTACGAATTCCGGACTCGTCGCACCTTTCCGAAATCCGCCGAAGCTGCCGATGTCGCTCGATCGGCAAACGAGAAGCTGACCTCGGTGGTAGGTCCAGTGTCCGATCTCATGTGCGACGGAAAATCGCCGTCTTTGTGGGATCTTCGTGTTGTCGACGGAGATAATCGCCTTGTCGCCACACCCGCAGATCCGAGCTTCGCAGGACTTCAGCGGACGATATTTGACCTTTGCGCCGACGCTCCAGGCGACGGCCTCCAGATCGATTTCCTCCGGCCTCTCGATTCCCAGTGACCGCAACAACCGCTCGGGTGCCGAGTAACTCATTACGATTCCTCTTCACCCTCCCCGGGAATCGCTCCTAGTTCGATGAAGTCGGCCAGGATTCCTTCTGCATCGTCCTCCAACGAACCCGATTCATTGCGGGCAGCCATGGTAAGCTTGCTTGCCGCCGCTCTGTTGCGCGCTAGAATCCCCTGAAGGCCAGCTTGAGAAGTAACACCCACCGGCTTCAACGCCGGCTTCCTGGAATCGGCCTCCATCTCCTGTCGAACCAGCGCCATACGCCTTTTTCCTACGATAAGTTGCGCCCGTTCGAGGGACTTGCGTCCGGTCTCGCCGACCGCGGCCAAATCGACGCCATCTTCCATCGCTTCCTTCAGAAGCTCCTCGTCAGAGATCGAGAAAAGATCGTCCATCACGAAGTCGTCCATCCGGACCACCTGGTCCATTGCCTTCTTGATCCCGTCACCTGACATTGGGGTTCCTTTCGGCATAGTCGTTTAGCCGGCGTCGAACGAAGCGCCTCTTGGTATCGAATTCCTTCTGAGAAAGCTGCAGGAGCTCCCTGAGTTCCTGGCCCTCGATTCCGTCGATCGTTCCCTCGAATAGCATCTCGCTCTTTTCGTCACCGTCAAAGGCCGAGATGGCCTCGGCGATCATCTTCTGGGCGTCCATGGTCGAGGCGGCAGGATCGGCCGGCTTGGTCAAATCCGTCAATCCCGAGGGGCCACTTTGCTGCGCCTCCAACTTCTCAGACAGGTGCACATGGCCGTTGGTTCCATCGGCCTCGGACGCGATGCTGCGGATCGCATTTCCGAGAAAAGTCGTCACGGCGACGTTCCTCGGACACTTTCGGCGGCCCTCAAGGCTTCGGACCAGCGCTTCGTTCTGGAGTTCGCCCCATTCGAGGCGGCAGCGCTTGGAAAAGTACATCGCCGCCTTCCTGAGGCGCAGCCAATCCAAAGGGGTGAAGGCGGCAATCAGCGCCCGCAGCTCGTCCGGCGAGTACGCCTCGCCGGCGGGCTGATCTTCGGCTGATTCCTCCGTCACGGCGTTCGGCATTCCGTCCCTGAAATTTCGTCATCACTGGCTTAGGCGCAGCCCACCCGCCCCACGCGGACAAAGAAAAATCGGTGTCCGCGTGGGCAGCGGTGCGCGCCTAAGTTGATGATGACACAATTACCGCCACCTACAACCAGAGAGTTCAAATGACCGCGAAGATTACTTTCTTTCCCCTCGGTAACGCCGATACCACCCGGATCGACCTGGCCAATGGCCAGACCGTCCTGGTCGACTGCGCCAACATGCGGTGCGCCGACGACGATACCGACTGCAGGTGCGATCTGCCGGTGCTGCTCCGGCAAGCCCTCAAGGACACCAACCGCGACGACTACGACGTCGTCTGCTTCTCCCATCTCGACACCGATCACGTGAAGGGGGCCACGGACTTCTTCTGGTTCCGGCACGCGTCGAAATACCAGGGTGGCGACCGCATCAAGATGAACGAGATGTGGGTCCCGGCCGCGGTAATCACCGAAGATGGCCTCGACGGCGATGCCCGCGTCATCCGGCAGGAAGCGCGGTACCGGCTGGAGAAAGGCGAAGGCATCAAGGTCTTTTCCCGCCCCGCGCGGCTCCACGATTTCCTGGCGGACCGCGGGCTGACGGTGGCGGATCGCGCCCATTGCATCGTCGACGCCGGCCAGTTGGTGCCGGGGTTCAGCAAGGCGGGCGGCGCCAAGGCCGAATTCTTCGTGCACTCGCCGTTCGCCTGGCGGGTCAACGACCGGGAGGTCGAGGACCGCAATCAGGATTCCATCGTGTTCCAGGTCACCTTCGACGAGGGCGGCAACGAGACGTACGCGATCTTCGGATCCGACGTCGACTACGACACCCTGTCGAAGATCGTCCAGACGACAAAGAAGCACGGCCGGGAAGATCGTCTGCTCTGGGACATCCTCAAGCTATTCCGCCACTGCTCCTACCTGTCCCTCGGCCCGGATCGCGGCGCCGACGAAACCATCGCCGTTCCGGATGTGAAGTGGCTGTTCGAGACCCAGAGCCGCGACGGATGCATCGTCGTCTCGCCGAGCTACCCGATCCCGGCTAAGGGCACGACCGAGGACAAGGACGTGCAGCCGCCTCATCGTCAGGCGGCCAATCACCACCGCCGGGTCGTCGATGACAAGGCCGGCGACTTCAAGGTCACGATGGAATCGCCGAACACGGCGTCCCCCAAACCCCTCGAAGTCGAGATCACCAGCCGCGGCACCCGGCTCAGCGTCGTGGCGCCGACGATGATCGGCACCATCACCTCGACCGCGGCGCGGGCCGGCTGACATGCTCCACCAGTGGCTCGGTCAATGGGGCGAGGTCTGCGATCCTCCCGATCTGCAGATCCCGCTCGCGTCGCAGCTCGTCCGCCTGCTGTCGACCCATGGCGCCGGCGTCGCCGAAATCCTCGGCGCCCGCCGGGCGGGCCGCGCCGAGGTGCTGGTGCTCGACGTCCAGACCGCGCGGCCCCAGCGTCCTGCCTATCCGCTGAACCGGTCCGAGCCCATCGCGATCCTCTTTCCGCAAGAAGGCGCAGCGCCGATCGTGTTGGCGTTGCGGACCGACTTTCCGGACACGCCCCATCAGAACTGGGTGCCGGAGCAGATCCCCGCGTGCCTGTGCGTCGACGATCGACCCTGGGTGGAGGCCAGGCTGACTTACACCGCGGGACAGCTCCTCTTCCGCATCCTGAACTGGTTCAAACTTGCCGGAATGGGTGAACTGCACGAGACCGGACGCGCGCTCGATCCCTATTTCACCGGAGTAACCTTCGAGATCATCCTGCCTGCGTCGGTTTTCACCGAGGTGCCGGCCGACAAGGCCAACCTCGTCGGTTTCATCCAGGCCGGCAAACGGCATCCCGTCATCATCGCTGAGACGTACTCGCCCGAGCGTCACGGGTCCATCGCCGCCGGCGGCATCGTCATGACGACCTACGCGATCCCGCCGCAGAACATGCGGCGGCTCCGTCACGTCCCGACCACGTTGGACGAACTGGTGCGCGAACTCCGCGAACACGGCATCGATCTTGTCGCCGACCTCGGCGGCAAGATCGATGGATGGGCCGGCGTCCAGCAAAGGGACGTCTTCCGCCTGACGTCGAGACTTGCCGTAGTGCTGAAGGTGCCGGTGATCGACCCGGCATCCGGCACCGTCACGCGTACGGACAACCTGGCCTTCGTGACCAACCAGTCCCTCGGCGAGGTCGGCGTCGCACTGGGCCGTCTGCTCGAGAACCGATCCGATGTCGGCAACCAGCAAGGGTTCGTCCGCCAAATCGTGCCGGTCGTGCCGGTTCCGGATCGCCTCGCCTCGATCGCGCTCTGTACGGCGGCCGTCCATGTCGAATTCAATGCGGAAATGGCTGCGGCGATGTCCGGTCTCGCCGCGCCCGACGGGCGCAAGGCCGTGATGGTGGGGGCCGGATCCATCGGATCGAATCTTTCGGAAGCGCTCGTCCGCGAAGGGCGGTTCGACTGGACCGTGGTCGACAAGGACTATCTGCTGCCGCACAACCTGGCGCGACACACGCTGACCTTGCAATCGTCCGGCGCTTTCAAGGCGGATCATGTTGCCGCAAGGCTGCGGACGCTGCGATCGGGCGTCTCATGCAAGGCGATCGTGGCCGATTTCCTGGACGACCACGATGACGAATTGACCGAGTCGCTTCGCGCAGCCGACATCATCATCGACACCTCCGCGTCCGTTCCCGTGGCCCGGGCAATCGCCGACCTGGAGGTCGATGCGCGCCGGGCTAGCGCGTTCTTCAACCCGGCCGGCACCGCGGCCGTGCTCCTCGTCCAAGACCGGGACGGAAAGGTTGATCTTCGCGCGCTGGAGGCGGCGTATTACGCGCAGATCTTGACGAAGGAGGTACTCGCCGACCACCTCTCCCAGTCGGCCAACGCGATTCCCTATGCAGGGGCCTGCCGCTCCGTGACCAATCGCATTCCGGCAGCAAGGGCCATCACCCTGAGTGGTCTGGCGGCGACAGGATTGTCGAAAGCCATCGATCGCGACGAAGCGCTCGTCCAGATCTGGTCGCTTGCGGAAAGCGGCGCCGTCGAGGTCTGCGTCCGACACGTGGTGCCCCCGCGGCTCCACGCATCGCTGTGGCAGATCTTCGTCGACCCCGAGGTAGAACGACGCCTCAAATGCATGCGCGCCGAGCGGCTACCGAACGAGACCGGTGGCGTGCTGATGGGCGTGGTCGACGTCGCCGCCAAGCGCATCGACGTCGTCGATGCCTGGGACCAGCCGCCCGACAGCCGCGGCTCCGCCTCGCTGTTCGAGCGCGGAACCGGCGGCCTCAA
The DNA here is from genome assembly GCF_900129505.1 of Bradyrhizobium erythrophlei. Taxonomy (NCBI): domain Bacteria; kingdom Pseudomonadati; phylum Pseudomonadota; class Alphaproteobacteria; order Hyphomicrobiales; family Nitrobacteraceae; genus Bradyrhizobium; species Bradyrhizobium erythrophlei. Next base: position 7,531,963 of record NZ_LT670818.1, read on the forward strand.
GCGGCGCGTCTTCGACGCAATGGAGCGCACGCTCGACCAGGTCAGATACGTCGGCGAGTGGCATTCCCACCCACGCCATCACTCCACGAACCCCAGCGACATCGACGTCGCCCAGATCGCCTGGCTGACGGACAGCCTCGCCTCCGACGGTTGTCCCGCATTGATGATCATCGTTGGAGACGACGATATCCGCGTCTGCATGGGGACGACGCTGGAGGCCCTCAAGGCTGATCTGTCGAAGTAGCCCGGCAGACGTTCAGCGCGGCCACGACTTCTTGGCTCCATAGCGCTGGCGAAGCGTGTCGCCGTTGGCATCGAGGATGCCGCTCTTCTTGGAGAACAGACCTTCGACCCGCGAAGATTCCTTGGTCGACTTGCCGATCAGATTGATCACTTCGTACCCGCCGGTATGATCTCCCGTCGAGCGGATGATGACGTCGCCGGTCTTCGTCGTCTTCAGGTGTATGCCCTGCTCATGCAGCAGTTCGCGGATCTCCTCGCGCGGATGATCGTACTTGTTGTCGTAGTCCGAAGAACAGATCGCCACATCCGGCTCGATGTGGTTCAGGAACTTCTTGGTCGTGAACCCGTTGTCCGCGCCGTGATGTGCCAGGATCATCACGTCGACCTCGCTTCTCAGCACACGCTTCCGGCGAAGCCTGGCGCCGATGAGCGGAGACTCAATACATCCAGGGTCTCGAACATGCTTCGGCGAAGGCCTTTCGGGATACGCTGTACAACCCGCTCCACATCAGCGAGAACGCGAACGACAACTCGACCGTAAAGCTTTTTCGGAAAGGCAGCTTCGGTATTCGGCGATCATCTCCAGGCATTCCTCGCCGTGGCCGTAATCCTTGTGCGGATCGTAGCCGGGACATTCGATCTTCATCGGCCGGATCAGGTTCAAGAGATCCGGGAGTTCGAATTTGTTGCAGTGATCGGCATCCCAACTGGTGATATGCAGAACGTCGGCGTGATCGACGCCACACTTTTCGGTCATCTCACGCTCGACCTGATCGCGGCTCTGTTCCGTCAAGCGGGCCTCGATCATCGTGAAATGGCCGTCGGCGAAATATGAGAACGACGATCCCGCGGATCCCAGGTGATAAGCGCGGAATCGCGTCCGGATTCCTCTCATGACAGGTCCTCCCAATAGTGCGATGTCGGAAAGCCCGCCGCGACGTATGTCGTGAGCGTGGCATCGGCGATCTCGAATCCGTGCCGAGCCAGACCGTCGAATCCGGGACCGGAAAGAGCCCTAAGGTCGGTCGGGTGCTGCAGAGCCCTGGCCGCCTGCTCGTCAGTCTGGAAGCGATCGTAAAAACCGATGGGCCGGGTGAGATCGTTCTTGACGTCCACCGTGCGCACCGAATTGCCCATGCGCAGCAGCACGCCGTCGAGTGTCTTGGATGCAATATCGGCGATCAGCACCCTCGAGCGCAGCGCGCGGATCTGGTCGCCGGCGACGTCGAACAGGCGCGGACTGGACAGCTTGCCATCGAACAAGGCCGCCAGCGGCGAGCGGCCCGGTGCGCCCAGCGGGCCGGATGCGTCGCTGCAGATCAGGAAGTCGCAGTGGCGCAGACCCTTGCCGGGTTTGGTGATGGCTTCGAGGCCCATGTTGTCGTAGGCGCCGCCGTCCCAAAGCCGCACCTGTTTCCGGGATGGCGCACGTGCGCGCAGCTGCTTGCCGGTGGCCGGATCGGTTTCCCACCACCCTGCGGCCGGCAACGGCAGTCGCATCGCACCGATGACGTAAGGGACCGCAGCGGATGCCGCGGCCGCAATTGATAGCGGCACGTCCGGAGCGTAGTGCCGGCCGAAGGTCCAATCCCCCATCTCCCGCTTGGCGAACCGCCAGTTCTTGCCGGTCTCGATGCAGGTGGTGTTGATGAGCCAATGCGGGGCGTCGGGCAAATCCCCGAGCGCGCCCGAAACTCCCCAGTTCCGCTCCAGAAGTCTGGCGAGCACGGATGCCCTGTCGCGGACAAGATCAATTTTGAACTCCAGGAGTCCGCGCCAACCGATGGCTTCGAGGCTGAACAGATCGCCGGACGTCATCTTGGCCCGGACAGCCGGATAGATCTTCCCGAGGAAATCCTTCGAGGACGGCCATTTCATTCCAGCTTCGGCCACGACGGCGGCGGTCACCAAGCTTCCACCCGAAACGGTGGAAACCACCGATACCCGCTCCAGCAGACCTTGCGCGGCGAGACGTTTGAGGACGCCCATATGAAAGGTGGCAGCTCGGACGCCGCCGCCGGATAAAGCGAGGCCGATGCGCCGGACATCGCCCTCAGGGGCGATCGACGCCGGCTTGCCATCGGCAAAACTGTCATCTGTCACGAATTCGTCCTCACCCCACAGCGTCGTGCGCCAAGCTTTCCTACGGCGCCGACATCTGTTCAGGCGCGACTTAAAACCGACGCGGACAACAAATCTTTAGCTGAGATGGCTGGAGACCGACTGGTTCGACAAGCCGAGGAGCGGAAGTCACGACGGGTGGGCCAGATCGCACTCAGAGAAACAACCGCTCTCAGGCGGCCGTCGCGATCGAACCGGAGATTTGCGGCGGTTTCGCTCTCGGAATTGAGATATCCGAATTTTGGAGACGAAGTTCGAGAGCGGATGCTCTTGCTCGCCCGAGCGGACCTGCGGAACACCATTTCATGAGAATTCATAAGCCGCTCGAAACACTCGACTTTCAAGAACCGTACTGAACGCGCGGAGTCCAGAGCTTTGGAGAGAATTGAACCATTCGGAGAAGAATGGGTGCGCTCTGCCGTCGAAACGTCCGGAACCCAAATGAGAAATCCCCGCTAATACTGGGCTCAATTGCCAGCATCTTCGCTCGGAGAACAGGCGGCTGCGGCCAAGCTGGCGGAGGGAGAGGAACTGGGATCGAACCTTCTCCACGTAGTCCGCGGTAGTCGGGGGTGCTCAGGCGCATCAGGGCGCCCCTCGGATCGGGCGGCCGGAGCCGACGGCGCCCAAAAGGGCTCTCGAGGCGCCCACAGCGACGGCGGCGAGCCCCAGCCATATGGGTGCCCTCAGGAGCCCACGAGCGCCTGATGCCTCTCCGGATGCTCAAGACCCAGAGCGGGCCTCCGCAGGCCGGATGGGCCGCCATCGTCAGATATCGCGCCTTCCCATGACGTCCGCCAAATCAAATACCCTTTGTTCAAAAGTGGCCCCCTTCGGAACGCAGTAGCCGTCGACCGCAAGAAACGATCGAACTAGTCTCCCCCAACGTACAATCTCCAATCGAAGCGGCCGCCCTTGCGAAGCCTGACCGTCAAACATGAAACCGGGTGCTTTACGTAGAGACATTCGTCGACCGGCATCTCGGGCCGGACGTCAAATCACGTTGCGGCTGGCTTAGTGGGAGGTGTTCCGGGTGGCTTCTTTATTCGGCCTTTGCCGAGACACTCCTCGCACTTGGCAGGATAGATTTTGCGGCCCGGCTGCGTCGGCTGTTTGACCTTCTGTAACCCTGTGCCATCACAGGCGGGGCAAATAGCTTCGGCCACACTCTCACGCGGTTTTTTCACAGCGACCAATCATTAAAACAAAACAAAAAATTGAATTCATTTGCGCGAAGATAGCGCCTAGTCGCAACAGCGCAACCTAACTCGCTTCTTAACCTAACCGGTCAACGTTACCGCCGCAGAAGAAGGTCGTGCGTTGTCTTCAAAAGAGGCCGCGCAGGGGGCGGACCTGCGCAATCGCCAAGTGTGCTTTGGCACCAATAGCTGACATGACCGACCCGGCAACTCAGGCCCGAAAAGTACCAGACTCGGAAGTGACCCGGTACGAGGCGCATGTCCGTTCTACCTTAAGAGCGGACATCGTCAGGCCACCCCGGCATGTCCGAAAGGTGCCAATACCGGAAGTTGGTCATCCGCACGAATGATCTGACATAGCTATCTCCGCTCGACGGCGTAGCGTGACTTCATTTCGTCGAATGAAAATTGAGAGTGCATATCCTGCCGCAATAAATAGGCCCAGTGAGATCATACTCAGCGCACCAGAAATCTTGTAGAATTCGCCGCCCACTGCATAAGCACCGAAGCCGAAGAGACACGCCCAGCAGACTCCACCAGCTATATTGAAGAAGAAAAAGCGACCTGCCGGCATGCTATTGGCGCCCGCAAGCAAAGCAGCAAACATTCGTAGCACCGCAATGAAACGCCCAAAGAACACCACGGCGTTCCCATACCGAAAAAAAAGATATCGGCCGATCAGCAATCGATCCTCATCGAGGCGGATGTACCAGCCGTATCGGCGAAGAAAGGGCAAACCAAGCCGACGTCCGACCATGTATCCCAAACCGTCCCCGACAATCGCACCTGTTGCAGCTGCTAGTACAACGACAGCGATGTTGATCTGACCAGTGGTGGCGGCAAGGAGTGCAGCAGCAACAAGGATAGTCTCTCCGGGGAGAGGCACGCCGGCACTTTCGAGCGCAACAACACCAAAGATGATCCACGGGCCATAGGTTGGGATCAAGCTAATCAATGCATCGGACAAAGAAGCAACTCCATCTTTTGGGTTTTAGATCCGTGTAGACGCACGACCCTCGCGGCGAATTGCCACGATGGTGGATTCGAAATGTTGACGATATTTCATGGTGCTTCACCAAATGGTGAGATGTTCGCAAGCGACTGATTTATCAGTAGCCGGCGATGGAAAGATCAGCTGCCGGCTCTTATCTCGTGTGTGCGGAGGGTCCGCCATTCCTGGCCATTGGTCCAATGGATAAAAACGCACAGCTTCATTGGACATTCCGATGGCCATTCTGCCCAGTCTTCAACAACTCCGCTTTCTGTGTGCTCTGGCCGAGCAACGCCATTTCGGCCGTGCTGCGGAAAATTGTGCCGTCACCCAATCTACGCTGAGCGGTGGGATCAAGGAACTCGAGGCAAGGCTGGGCATCACGCTGTTCGAGCGCAGCCAGCGCCAGGTGATGCTGACGCCCTTGGGGAAAGAGATCGCGACGCGCGCCCAGCGCCTGCTGGTCGACGCCGAGGAGATGGTCGGGTTGGCCCGCAACGCGCAGGAGCCATTGTCCGGGCCGCTCCGGTTCGGGGTAATCCCGACAGTCGGGCCGTATGTCCTGCCCTCGCTGCTGTCGCATCTGGGCACTGCGCTGCCGAAGCTCAAGCTGTACGTGCGGGAGGCTCCGACCACAGTCCTGCTGGACAAGCTCGCGAGCGGAGAGCTCGACATTTTGCTGGTGGCCATTCCTTACGGACTTGGCGATGTCGAGGCGATGGAAATGGCGGAAGATCCAATCGTCGTTGCGATGCCGCGCAACCATCCTCTTCGCCATCACAAAGTGGTAACCCGTGATGACCTGGCGCGTGAGCAACTGCTCCTGATCGAGGACGGGCATTGCCTGCGCAGCCAATCGCTGCAGGCATGTCGGATCGTGGATCCGGTGCGCAATGAGGTCTTCCAGGCGACCAGCCTGCGAACCCTTGTCCAGATGGTGGCTGCAGAGCTTGGCATCACACTAATGCCCCAGATCGCGGTGGCTTCGGAACTCGCTTCAACTCGCAATGTTGTGATTCGCCCGCTCTCTCCAGACAAGCCGTTCCGCACCCTGGTCCTGGCCTGGCGGCCGACCACCTCGCGCGGCGCTGAATTCAGGATGCTCGGAAATCTTATCCGAGAGTGTCTGACGGGTACCAAGAGAGCATTTGCGCCTGACCAGGACATTGAAGCACTGGCAGCGCGCTGACAGCGTGCCAGGCCGGCATCCATTGTGGCGATGCCTGGGTGCTGGCCGGGCGCCATCGGCTGCTCCGATTAATGCCTTCGAAATTTCCCGTTAGCTATTCGGAGCCGGGCGACCACATGAGGGCCGGGCGAGAAGTTCGATGATCACTGATGGCTCTGCCCGTCGAAAGGAACGATTCATGACTGGACGAAAACCGATGATGGTATTGGCAACCGCCCTGCTTGCCGGCTCTCTGCTCGCGACGGGTGCACAGGCACACGGCGGTGGCGGCGGCGGTGGAGGTGGAGGTGGAGGTGGCGGTGGACACGGGGGCGGCGGCTTTGGTGGCGGCGGCTTTGGCGGCGGCTTCCACAGTGGCGCTTTCGCTGGGGGATTTCACGGTGGCCCCGGCCCTGTCGTTCAAGGATTCAACAATGGCGGCTTCCACGGTTTTGGCCCCGGCCCCGTCGTTCGAGGATCCAACAATGGCGGCTTCCACGGTTTTGGCCCCGGTCCCGTCGTTCGAGGATTTCATGGCCACGACTACGGACACCACCGCTACGGCTACGCTTACGACTATCCGTACTACGATTCCTACTACGACAACGGCAGTTGCTACGTTGTTCAGCGACGGGTGCACACCGCGCATGGCTCGCGTCTGCAACCCCGCCGGGTATGCGGCTGATCGACCGTCGCGCATCGATGTTGATCGCGGTCTGAAACGTCAACTGACTGCTTAAGCGTCGATTGCCATGAGATGACCTCAGCGCGGTCCCGCGCTGAGGTCAATTTTTGCGGGATGCGCCCCTGGTGGCGATGTCCATTTTGGCTCAAAAGCTGAATAGCTCAAGGCGAGTAAATGTTTTCTGGTCTTCCCGGAAGGTTAGGCGCGGTCTGCCGATTTGCGACGATTGCCAAGCCCTTCGGGGCGACTTTCGCTGGTGGTTCCGGCAAGCGTTAACCCGCGCCGCGGACATCAAGCTTAATAGCGGCCTTTGATTGCGGTTTGGCTCCGAAGTGAAGACAATTCGAGCATGAACGACCATGATCGGGCGGTAAGGTACCGCCGCCTCGCACTCGGCCACCCTGGGGAAAGTCGGTGATGGAAATGGCCATGGAGTTCAGCCGTATCATTGGTCCCGTCGAGGACATGGAAATATGGAACGCGAGCAGCGCCGGCTTTTCGTTCGTGATCAGTTATGAGAGGCGGAGCGGCCCCGGCTTTCACGGACACACCGGCTTCGTAGCGTCGTGGCGGCCGATCGATCAGAACAAGGGCGCCATCAAGATCGGCGGCTCGCCCTTCAAAACATTCGCTGAGGCCGAAGAAGCCTGCGAGGCCATGCTGGGACACCTGACGCGATAGTTATTGCTGCGGCGTTAGTAGCAAGCCTCCGGGCCCGCTTCGCGCGCCTAAGCGAGGCATCCGGATTGAAGCGCAGCCTCACGAACGGCGGGGTTGTCTTTTTCTGTCATGTAGATGACCGCCACAGAAATGTTCGCTGCAGAAAAACGGATGGATAAAGCCTACTGTTGAGGGAACAGCTTGTCGGTCGCTTTGTCCAAACGCTTCTTCTCGCCGCGTGCATCCGGCAAATGACCAACTAGGTCGCCATTCAACTTGTAAATGTTCGAACCCTTGAGATCGTAAAGCTTTTGACCTTTAAGGCCGAAGACTGCGTCGTCCATGACTATGCCGACATGGACGCCTTTGCTGTTGAATATATTGCCGTTCACGACCCGACCTCCTCTCGAGGCCCCTTAGCAAGGGCTGCGCTTGTTAGCCGGGAATAGCGAGACAAACCGCGGCTCATTTCTTCGCCTTCGGCAGATCGACCCGATCCTCCCGAAATTCAGAAGGCCCCTTCGTCAGTCGGTGCTTCCGTTGAGCACGTTCTTCGGGCGGCGCAGCGGGATCGATCATCTTCTTGATCGCGTTTGCTGCCAGCTCCTGAGCGCGCAGCCTCCGGCCGGGCTTGTTGACCGGTTTCGCTGGCGTCCTGACCGTGAGCCCCAGCTCGACCAGGCGGCGGACGGCCTCTGAGAAATTAGGGACCGGTTTTTGCTTGGCGCGCCAGCTCTCAACTGCCGCGACCATTTCATCGGTAAAACCGAGAACTTTCTTGACTGGGTGGGTCTCCGGCCTACCAATCATTTCGCATATGCCTAATTTTACTTTCGCATATGTCACATATATCAAATTAGCAAGCCGAGGGGAAGCGTGAACTTCCGCCTCGGCTCTAACCCCGACCATACAGGAGGCCCTCCAATGGCCAAGGCTACCCGCGCGCATAGCACGCCACCCACAAACACGTCTGCGACCGGGAGGGCGCAGCTATGACCCTCGAACGTCCCATGTTCCCGCCCGTCGACCCGACGCGGCGGTGGCTTTTATCAGTTGCGGCCGGCGGCGCAGTTGCCGCCGCCGCGAGCGCAACCACGGCCCAAGCCAATGATACGCCGGACGATACGGATCCTCTGCGCGTAGGATCGCTCGAACTTGATCCCGTCAATCGAACTGCCAGGCGCGGTGACCGATCATTTGATCTCCGGCGGTGCGAATCCCGCCTGCTCGAAGAGGTGCGGACAAGTTTTGACGCGCGCAAAACTCTTGGAAGATGTGTGGCATTACAAATTCGTTCCTGAGGAATCGAACCTCGTCGATGTTCATATGGGCAAACTGCGCCGCAAGGTCGATGGACCAAATGACGCCCCGATGATTTGCAGCGTTCGCGGCGCCGGGTTCATTCTCAATGCGACCGACCTCGACCCGGCCGGATCGACGGTGCAGCCGTGAGCAGCATCATCGACTTTCCGCTTCCCAACCGCCCCATCACCGAACGCCGAAGCGTTTCGCGATCTTGAGGGCAGGATTTCCGATTGCGTGCACATGGCGAGTATTGCTGTGCAGATGGCCGAGAGCGCGATTGTCGGCAGGGACGATAAGCACGAAAGGGCAATGTTCGCGGTGTTTCAAGTCGCGATTATGTTGAAGAAGCTCAACGCGGACTATCAAGCCGCTAGGCACGGCGAGCGGGACATCGAACCATGAAGCGCCGGCGCCAATGGTACCGAAAGCGGAACCGCCGGCGGCTAGCGTCTCACAGTAGGCGGCTGAAGCGGTAACAAGAATGCGGCGCGGGCTCAGGTCCGCGCTCACGGGGCAAAGAATACCGGCTGTATTTTGGAACGAATGCCGTCGGGGTAACTTGGCTATGCACTGCCGGATGCCGGGGCCGCACCTTGGCATCCGATGAAAAGACGGCCCCAGCTCGCCCCCCCCCCCGCGCTGGGGCTGTTTCTTTGCCACTCGCGGAATACATTCTTCCTTACGTTGGCGATTGCAGCTGTCCCTGCAGCCAACCGCGCGTTTCGACTGATTTTATCGGATCGACTAGCACCCTTTGGACGTGCTCACACTTCGGACACTCGAAGATCCGCAGATCGGAATGGGCGGGGCCGGGTTCGATCCGGGCCAGCATCATGCGGCCCGGACACTTGGGACAGCGAGGCCGATCAATAGGAAGTAGCGATGGGTCGGAGCGATGGTACGCTAGAGGCATGTGATGCTGCCGCAGATCAGGCGGGGAGCGCAACACTCTCAGTCACCGGTAAACGCCTAGGTGGGGCGGTGACAGAAGAAATCGTGGAACCCGCGCTTGTCCCGCGCTGCGCAATTTTGCTCACTTTCGAGAAATTAATGAATTGGGATACCCCACACGGAAGTACCGGCTCGGTACGTCGTCCTCTAGTCGGGCCCGTTTAATCCGGCGCGCGATCAAACCGCGCTCGCCAGCCGAGCGTTGGCGCCGATCGGACTATTTGAAAGACTCCGTGGTCACCCGGAAAAGGTGGCAGGTTGTGCCAGACTCATCCACGACTTCTAGCCGCCATTCCGGGCTGTCTCTAAGCCTCGCGACGGTATCGCGGATCATGTCAGAGCACGCCGCCGCGGCCTCGTCCCAAGCCGCGTTATCGTCCGGCAAATCGACGCGGGGGGTACTTGAATGAGATCCTTGGCGGATTCGGAATGTATAACGTGCCATGGCGGTGAACTATATAATCTCCACGCGCATATGTCGGTCCGGCGCCCGACACTCGCTTCGGATCGCCCCTCCGAGCGCCCGGGCCGAGGGCCCCTACGCTGGCGCCGGTCGGTCGGTACAATGACAGCCCGCGAGCCGGACCGGCACCAGCGACTCTCTCCGGCCCAGCGATCGGGCCTTCTAGGATTCTGGTAGTGGGTCGGTTTGATTATGGCAGGATAGCTGGCTTGAACCGGCTCGCCATGGGCTCATATCAATTGAATGCGTAAGAACGAATTTCCGTTGGTCATGAGCTATCTAACCGCTGCCGTTGGGCTGGTTTGGATTTTGCACATCATCGGCACTTACTACGTGTGACCGACAAATACCCCAAACGCCCTGGGGACCCCAACCAGCTCGCCAAGTCTTGAGCCTGAGCAGCAGTCTACAGTGCCCTGATAACGAAAGGCGCGGGCTCAAGGTTCGAGCCTCTCAAACCGGTGCGGCGAAAAAGCCGATGGCGAGGGCGAACAGCATAAAGCCACCGAATGCATAGATCGCTACGTTCAAAGGACTGGTCATTGGAAAATAACTCTCCTGGCAATCTTGGGTTCCGGTGACACCGATGTCAGCCGGGCCGTCCGGCGTCAGGCCCAGCGGTGCCACCGCAGGGCGGTCAGATATTGCCTGCAAGCTTGGCGGTAAATCGCGTTGAGCAAGGTTACCATCATCGAACCGCGTTGTTTGATCACGGGAGATGCTAGGCCGCCTCTGTTTCCGGAATGCTTCGCGGTCGGCCCAAAATGGTTTCACGCAAGGTGGGGTCCGCCTGTGCGCTGGCGCCGATCGGCTGGACAACATGAGGCCAGCAGAAGCCGGACTCACCAGCGGGCTTCCTAGAGTCAGGGAGGGGCTATCTGCTGATTGTGGCAGGATAGCTGGCTTGAACCGTGTCGGCGCGGGCGCATATTCGCCGGATGCTCGAGCAGCGACCAACTTTCTTGGCGCGGAAAAATCCCGGATCTGGCTGGGAGGTCGATATTCTATGGCCCGATGGCGAAACGGGAGTAATCAAGGGCTTCATTGCGGAATATGACGCGGTTAAGTGGATTGCTGAGCATGAGCACTCTAAGGCGAGGTCGGGAAATGCGAATGATAAGTCGCCCCAAACGCACTAGGGACTCCAACCGGCCCGCAAAGATTTGCTGACGGGGCCCCGCCCGAAATCCCCTTACCTGCACCAGCGGCCTTCCTGGAGTCATAGCGAGGCTATCGCCGTTAGCCGCCAGGCAATTCATCGTCGAAGGGATCCGGTTGGCCGGGCGGCAGCCCGCGCGCTACCTCGTCCACGATCCCAACGATCTCCCGAACAATGTCACCACGGTCGCTGCCGGCTGCACCTTCGAGCAAATAGCGGACTGCCGCGCGGATCACTGCCTTGGCGTCGTCTGGACCGCTAAAATCCCAATCGAACTCATCTGGCATGACAGCACCTGCTAACGCACCGCCAAAAGGCGATCGGACCCGACTTAGAGCCTTCCTAGGCTCGTGCAAGGGCCATTTGGAAAACGTGACGTTTAGTGCCTTGCGAGGGTGCGAGCCACGCCGATAGTGCGATCATGAAAACCGCCACGCCCGACAAAATGCCCGACAAGCGCTGGCTTGCCACGCTCGACAATCCCCCATCGCCGGCCGATGTCGGCCCACCCAAGGCGCATCTCCAGGAAAATCCCCTCTCCGTGTGTGAATTACGACACATAGCCCCGCCACGATTCGACTTACCGTGCCGAACACTTCCTCCCTAGACTGGGACCCGTCGCCAACGACGGGTCCTTTTTTGAGAAGCGCCGTCGGCGGCCCGCGCTGGCAAACCCTGTGCTGGCGCCGATCGATGAGAGGAATCGGCGGCGGCTGGCGAGCCACGCCCGACGGTTGAGAGAACGGGCACGGGGTTGAGAGGCCCCGCGTCGTTGGGCTAGCTATGGTCATAATTGGCGCGCAATGCTGGCGGCATCGAATGATTGTCCCCTGAGTACATGTTGGGCGTTGATGTCGAAGGATGGAAAGGTCACAGCGCTTGCTGCGGTAGCGCTGCTACTGTCGAGTCTTTCGCTTGGCGGATGCGCGACTTCAACTGCCGGCTCATCACTGATGGACGCGCGGGCTGAGACACCGGCGCCTCCGAAAACAAGCGTTTATCTCCCGGTGGAAGATCTGCCGCCGAAGCGCGAGAAGCCTGCCATGACGGCCGACGAGCGGTCGAAGCTCCAGAAAGAACTGATCGCGGCGCGCGATCGCCAGGCGTCTGGTGGTAAAGCCAAAGGGGGCGCAGCGCCCCCTCAATCCATAAAGCCCTAGAAAGCGAAACCTCCTTGCCGGGCCGGCGCTTCAAAGACGGGCTGGCCAGGACCGCCCGCGCGCTGGCGCCGATCGGCCGGCACATGACAGTGCGCCAGAGCCGGACGGCAGTGAGTCTCCCAGGCCCGGGAACGGCATCGCGCGGTCGGCAACCGAACATATGCGGCACGTTCGCACTGCCCTTTTTTGCTCACTGGCAAGCCGCAACGGCTATTTAATACTTTTGGCTACAATGCCCCAGCGCTGTTCTCAGCCGCGCGCGCGACCCAAAGAGAGGAACCCCGCTGGCCTGCCTCCGGCGGGGTTTTTTTCATTGCTCGTCCCTCTAGGCTTTGCCAGCGCGCTTCGCCCGGGCCTCCTCATGGACCTTCTTCATTAACGTCTGCAGCGGACTCCAGCAGATTTCGCAAAGGTCTCGATCGTCGTCGGGCATCAATTGCTTGCCGCCGCTGGCGCCGTTTACATGGACGTGAGCCCATCCCAAATTGCTGTCGGCCTCGCGGAAACAGCAATCGCAAACAAAGGTCGTTTTCGTTCCCATGCGTGAGATTAGAGCGGTGAACATGCGCGGGGCAAGAGGCTAAGATCCCTAGTTGATTGAGCCCCGAACACGCCCCGGTCGTGGCGAGCTTTAGTAGTGTCCCTCATTGACGCTTGGTACACAAAATAACAGCTTCCGGCGCGTCCGCTTGGCCGGACTGTGCGTCGCAGGTTGCTCCGTTATCGCCAATCGTTTTGGCCGCTTCGTCCACAGAACCAACCTTTGACATGCAAGTGGCGCTGACCATCACCTCGTCGACCGCACACATGGCGGCTTTTGCCATCCCGTTATCGGAGGTAGATCGCACGACGCGAAATTGAGCTAGCGGCGACACGCCGTCCTTGCCTGCAGGTCCCTGCGGTCCCTGAGGACCGGGAGTGCCAGCCGATCCAGCCGGGCCACTTTCGCCCCGATCGCCCTAGTCGCCCTTATCGCCCTTCGGACCTGAGCAGCCCGCGACGACCAGCGCGAGGGCTAGGCTAAACACGACAATGATGGATTTCTGCATCTGGGAGCCCGAGGCTTGCGGGCGCTCAACGTTTGCGTACGCTGAGTTGTTCCCCTTCAGAAAACGGCTCCTGAAGCCAGTGAGCAACTGGGGCCGTCTGCGGGGTGTCGAAACTGGGGTCGCGACACGCCGATCTAACCGACGGCGATATGACTCGTTCCAGCAGACTACTAATCAGACCCGAATACTGGGCCGGCCGAATCCGCCCGTGCACTGGCGCCGATCGGCGGACAACATGGAGCCCGCGAATCCCGGACTCAGCAGCGGCCTTCCTAGAGTCATGCAGGGGCAAAACCAAGGGGCGGGAGCCGGAGAGGGTTGCCCGGATCGAGCCGGAACTAAGTGCCCGGGTTTGACATAGCGATTTAACTTCTCGCTATCGGCGCGCATTAGGCGCGTAGTCGGATTGGAGGCTGGAGACGGATTGGAGGCCGCAGATGGTTTCGACCGATCACTTCCGACAAGAGCTGCTCGCCCAGTTGGGCCGCGCAGCAACACGGGGGCGCATAGATATTCTCGTCAATTCGGGAGAACTCTGTCGCTCCACCACTAGGGACGGTTCCGGCCCCGGTTCTTGCTGTGACGCAATGCAAGAAGAGTTCAAGCTGGGAGATACGCTGCTTCTTGACCGGACCAATGGTGCAGGGATGACGATCCGGTACTTATTGCCACGCGCCAACTGAGGCGGCCTTACTTCACTTCCGTTTTTCTTCTTTCAATAAATCGAACCGAAAATCCGCCAGCGCTTGCTTGCCCGCAAATCTCGCGGCCCGGCCTCGCGCCGGGCTTTTTTTTGCTCGACGAGCTGCTGGCGGCTTGACGGGCTACTTATAGTGAGCACGAGTAACCTCTATGAAATCTCCGTTCCATCCCACACTCCATCTTTTCCCTTTAAGATAAAGTGTTGCGTCGACCGGTTGAGACCGCCCCCCGACAACGGACATTCGGTGCCTAAACCGCGATGACCGTTTCGGTAGAGTCGAGGATGGGCGCGGTAGCTTGGGCCATTCGGCAACGCTCCGTTTCCCATCCCCGCTCATCGAACCGGACGTGCCCGATTAAGGCATCCGGCTCTCCGACTGATTTCACCGTGAGGCACACAGCGGGGCCGTTAGGGGTAGGCGTTCGAGACGCAGCAGACCGTGTTGTCCATAGACAACGTCGAGAGAGAACCGGTGTGTGCCACGTCCTGCCACTTTGTGCCGTCTGGCGAGGAAGTCGCGTACGCGCTCATAAACGTATCGGTCAATGCCGCGGAATGCCGATCGGCGCGTTCCATGGCAGAAGTAGTTCGACCAGCCAAGCAGAGAGCTGTTCAGCGTGTCGCGCACTTCGGGCCATGGATCGTTGTTGCCAGGCACCAGCAGATTGCCAACCTTCGTTTTGAGCCGTTGCACGCTCTTCTTGGACGGGCTCGCGCTCAGATACCAATGACCGTTCGCTTTGTAACGGTGAGGTCCGAACGAGTAGCCGAGGAAGTCGAAGCGTTCTTGCCGAGCATTCTTCAACGAGGTCTTGGCCTCGTTGAGTGTCAGCCCGAGCCGCGTCATCACCGCCTTCGTCCACGCCAGGGCCTCGGCCGCACATCCGCGACTGAGGATAACGAAGTCGTCGGCATACGCGATGACGTGTGCCCGGAACGCCTCCCCGCGCCCGGTCAGCCGCCAATACTTCAGGAACCGATTCATGTAGATGTTGGCCAGCAGTGGGCTCACGACGCCGCCCTGTGGCGTGCCGCGCGCGTTGCTCTTGCCACCACCGATGCGCCGGGTCCCGTCGCCATCATCCCGTTCCTCGATCGGCGCTTTCAGCCACAGCTTGATCAGCCGGAGCACGTGCCGGTCCACGATGCGACGAGCTACTGATTTCAGAAGCTCGCCGTGCGGAATCGAATCGAAGTAGCGGGATAAGTCGGCGTCGACCACGTCGGTATGGCCCCGGCAGATCAGCCGGTGCACTTCCTTGACCGCGTCCACCGCTCCGCGAACGGGGCGGTAGCCGTAGGCATTGTCCTCGAAGTCCGCCTCGAAGATCGGTTCCAGCACGAGCTTGGCGGCGGTCTGCACCACCCGATCCCGGATCGTCGGAATGCCGAGCGGTCGCTCGCCTCCGTCCGGCTTCGGTATGGACACCCGCCGCACCGGATCGGGCCGGTACGCCTTCGAAACCAGTTCCTCGCGCAGGCCCGCCAGCCACCTCTCCAGGCCCGACGCCTCAACCGCCGCAAAGGTCATTCCGTCCGTACCCGGCGCACCCGCATTTGCTCGGGCCAGCGCATAGGCATGACGCAGGATGTCCGCTCGGTAAATCTTGTCGTAGAGCAGGTAGAAGCGGAAGGCAGGCTCCGCCTTCGCCTTGCGGTATAGCTTTCTCTGAAGGGTCCGGATCGTTGTCGGTGTTGCCAGGCTCATCGCCAATCACCTTCACCTCACCATCTTCGAAAGCGCACCAGAAGTCAGGGCCCTTTCCTCAGCCAGCATTACCCGGCTTCGACGGTCATACGACCCCGTCCGACTCCCGCCATGGCCGCCGCCTTCGCGACGTTGAGGCCGCTACCCTCGCCCTTGACGGGTCTCCCCCGATTACCCGAACCACCTTTCCGACGTGCCGTGCCCACTACCCCGGCGGATCAAGCGGGTGCGCGTGTCGATTGCTTCCCCGCTCATACAGCCTTCCCCAAATGGCAGGAGGGTCGGCATCCGCATTGTCACTTTCGAGGCCTGCTCAGGCTTCACTCACGTTACGGCCCGCCGGATTGCTCAACCGCCTAAAGCGGCCTTTGTCACGAGGCTCCAGCCCTGCCGGTTACCCGGCCGAACCGCTCGTCAGCTACCAGATCAATCGACAACTCTCTGGGTGGAATCTTCCTCCACTAGTGATCCGCGCCTTCGGGGCGCACTGCCAACAGGAGACTAATGTACCGCAGCAATGACCGGCGCTGTTCGATCACCTCGTCCGCAGCTACTTGCCGAGGCGGTGGGACCGTAAGTCCAAGTGCTTTGGCGGTCAGTGATTGCTGTCTTGGCAAGCACTCTATCGAGGTCTAGCATTTGAGCAGCGTGTGGAGACTTCGATGGCTTCAAGCTTCAATGTCCATGATGCGGCCGGCTATGAGCGGCTCATGGGCCGGTGGAGCCAAAAACTCGCGCCCCTGTTCATCGAGTTCGCGGGTCTTGCCAACGGCGAAAAGATTCTTGACGTCGGCTGCGGCACTGGCAGCCTGACATTCGCGCTAACCAAGGCCGCCGATCTCGGCGAGATCAGTGCCATCGACTATTCATCCGTCTTCGTAGAGGCGGCGAATCGACGCAATACCGATCCACGCATCAAGATCCGCCAGGCGGACGCCTGCGCCTTGCCCTTCAAGGACGCTATGTTCGACCGGGCATTTGCGCTGCTCGTGCTCCACTTTGTGCCGGAAGCCGGCAAGGCCGTGGCCGAAATGCGCCGCGTCGTACGGCCGGGCGGCGCCGTCGCAGCCGTCGTGTGGGACCACCTTGGCGGCATGGCCGGCATGCGCATGATGATCGACACGGTCGCGGCGCTGGGCGAAAGCGGGCGGCAGTTACGAAGCCGCTATTGCTTCCAGCCGATGATGCAGCCGGGCGAAATGAAGCGGACTTTTATCCACCAGGGGCTTGCGGATGTCACGGAAACCGATCTGATGATCCGCATGGACTATCAGAACTTCGACGACTATTGGGCACCGATTGCCGCGGGCGAAGGTCCGCTTGGGAAATATATGACCACGCTCGACGCAGCGGAGCGGCGGCGCACCGATGCCGCCGTGCGCGATGCCTACGAGGCCGGCCAGCCCGATGGCCCGAGGTCATTCGCGAATGTCGCTCGGGCCTGCCGCGGCATCGTTCCCTGACCCAATTACAGCCCTCAGCATGAAATGCTGGTCGATGTCTCATACCAACGGCCCTAATTATTGACTGTTGCCCATGTTCGTGTGGTGATTGAGGCGATGCGCTTTGGATCGTGTTCAAAGAAGTTCCATGCGTCGCAGGTTTTATCAACGATGTCGTCGTAGTCGTCGAAGACGGTGATCGCGAGTTTGTTGCCGCGCAGATATTCCCAGACGTTTTCGATCGGATTGAGTTCAGGCGCGTAGGGTGGCAGACGCACCAGGGTGACGTTTTCGGGGATCGTGAGCGCGGCAGCAATGTGATAGCCGGCGCCATCGAGGACAAGAGCGGCGTGGCTACCTGCCGCCACCTTGCGGCAGATCGCTGTGAGATGCAGCGACATGGCCTCGGCGTTCGCCGCCGGCATGACCAGACCTGCTGCGACGCGACGCTGCGGACAGGCCGCGCCGAACAGGTAGGCCCAGTCGTAGCGCTGGTCGTGCGGTGCGCGGGGCCTCGTTCCACGCTTGGCCCAGACGCGGGTCAGCGTGCCCTGCTGGCCGATCCGGGCCTCATCTTGGAACCAGATTTCGATCGGCTTGTCTTTGGCGTGCTCGGGAATTTGCGCCCTGACGGTCGCGGCGAAGTTTTTTTAAACGTCTGCTGGGCTTCTTCGTCAGCCTGCGGGTGGCGGGGCCTTACCGACAGTTTGCGGTAGCCGAGCTTGGCTAGAACCTTCCCGACCGAACGCTCGTGGAGCGTGACACCGAAGCGCCGCTGCAATTCGTCGCGCAGATCGACCCGCCGCCAACGCACTACCCCGTGCACCGCGGGGTCGGGGCCGGCCTCGACAAGCTCGGCCAATTCGGCCTGCTGCCGCACCGTGAGTTTTGATCCGGGACCTGGCGATTTGAGATTGCGAAGCCCGGCCAGTCCCGCGGCGTTGTAACGGTGCACCCAGTCCCGCAAGGTCTGACGGTCCATGCCGCAGGTTTCGGCCGCCGTTTTGCGGTCCGAGCCATCGAGCACCAGCGCAAGCGCGAGTATCCGACGCGCCGCGGCGCTATCCTTCTCTCCGCTCGCCGCCTTGCGAAGCGCCGAAGCCGTCAGATCAAGTCGGGTGATCGATACCGCCGCTCCCATCGATGCCGCTCCTCTCAAAGGCTAGCATCGAGTCAGAGTTTCCCTGATTTGGGAATCCCTAATGAGTCACAGTTTCGGGCCGTTGGTATCAGATGGGTCAAAGGCCGACCTCAAGCCGAGAATGCTCAAGGTCCGCTCTTCCATCAACAGCGGACATTCGCCGAAGCAGCCAAGTGGGCTTTTCCTTTTAAAAGAACTGAAGATCTTGCCTGTGAACCAGGCCCACCGGTCCGCATCCTCATCGCGCCAGAGAATTGACCACCCCCCACCCCGAAGGTCGGATGACGCGCCTAGTTCCGGTTGAAGTAGACCTCAAGCAGCAAATCTTTGATGTCTGCTCTACCTCAACAACGGACATTCACCAAAGAGGGCGGTTACGTCAGCTTTGGTAGAGTCGAGGATATCCGCCTGATGTCCGGTTTGAGTGCCATAAACGGCAGTGGCGAGATTTATTCAGTCACCTCATCGGCGCGGGCGAGCAATGTTGGTGGGATCGCAAGGCCGAGGCTCTTGGCTGTCTTGAGGTTGACGGCCAGTTCGAACTTGGTCGGAAGCTGTGCGTGGCGACGAGGTTTATTAGTTCAGTAGAGTTGGCGACGCCGGTGCCGTGGGCCCACCGGCTCTTCCGCGTTCGCGAAATATGGATTGGGTACACACTGTGCCGCCCGGCTCGACGCGGTGCCGGCGCACGCGACCATCCTCAGGTAGCTGCATTCGTAATAGGTGGGGTCGCCAAAGACTTACATGCAAACCGGAAAATGCGGATCGTAGGTCTGAGCCCGCCCCGGCCCGGTCGCCCAGACCGCCCGGATCGCAAAATTCGCCAGAGCCAAAATGCGCATCAGAACCTCCTTCGGGACATGATCCGATGAGGTAGCAGTTCGGCTTTGGCGTTGAAATAGGGATTGGCCGCGCACGAGGCGTCCCGGCCCGAAGCGGCCGCCAGGCACTGCTGATAGCTCGTAAAGCTGCAGTCGCCCAAGCCACCGCCGAAGTCGCAACCCTTGATGCAATATGGCAAATTCTGCGCCGCGGCTGGCATCGCGCCTGACGCCGAAGCGGCATAGCATACCATCATCGCCCAAAATGCTTTTCGCATGGTGTCCTCCGTGTTGACATCAAGCGGCATTGCCGGTTCGCAACCAGACAGCTCTCAACGATCCCGGTCAATTCACGTTCGCGCGTTGGGCGGCGTGCGAGAAATCGCAGCGCGTTCAGTAAGCAGGATAGGCGAGACGTACCCGATGGTGGTCGCGATAGCCGCGCGGATCGCCGCCGGCGGGACGGGGTAGACCGAAATAGGGTCCGGTGCAGTCGGAGAGGCTCATTTTCTTACAGGACCACGCGACGTGACCCGCGCGCCAATTCAAAGCAGAGCCGAACGATAACTAGCTATTACAAGCTGGATTATCTGGAGAGTTGGGCTTTCGGGGCGCGTGTGCTGGCTTGCGGGCACGCTCCGATGAAGATTGAAGACCGCGTTCGGGGCGGCTTTGTTTGGGCGCATCGGAGGACCGGAACTTAGCCGAAGAACGGTCGCACCCTTTTAGAGGGGGTAGGATGCGGCTTGTCATTTCGCCTTTTCAAAAGTGATGCAGGGCGTAGGACCACAGCGGCAATGTCAGAAAAGAAAGGGATATGCCGAGGCCCACCATCAACGATACCAGAGGCGGGTTGAGACCATGCTGAACGGCGACGATCGCTCCGCCGATTTGCGGACCCATCGCAGCCTCGAACAGGGTCACCCGTGTGGTTTCTTCCGTGGTGCCCAGAATGCCAAAGTACAACAATGCGAGCACGGCGGGCGCGAGAAACAACTTGAACCCGAGGCCTGTCGCCAGCGCGGTCTTAAGCCCACTGGTTTGATCAAACCTAAGTTGCAGGCCGACCGAAACCAGGGCCAGCGGAGCGAGCGTGTCGCCCAGCCGCTTTAATGCGTCGGCAACCCAAGTGGGAAACTCAAAGGGCATCAGAGCGAAAGCGGCTACCAGCGCAATCAACGGCGGGAAAACGATAATTCGTTTGAAGATGGCGGCTTTCGATTCCGTGCCCGCAGAATAGATGGTTGCAACGGTGATGCCCAACGTGCTGAGGACAAGATAGGTACCAAGCTGATCTATCAGAATACCGGTTGCCATGCTGGGGGCGCCAAAAAACGCTTCAATCATGGGCAGGCCCACGAAAGATGTGTTGGCCAGTCCGCCAGCCAGCATCAGCGCGCCGGTGGTTTCCCGCGAAAATTTCAAACGTGCAGAAAGCGCCCAAAAAAACCAAACCCCGAGGGCGAACATCAGCCACGGCATCGCGATGCTGAACAGCAATGAAGTGTGCAGTTTGACATTGTGAATCTGCAGGATAATCAGCGCCGGGAGCGATATGTGAATGATAAAGGCATTAAGCGCGAGATGCGCGTTCTCAGGAGCTTTTTTCGCGGCGCGGAGACCCATCCCAAGGAGAAGGCAAACAAAGAGCAGCACGATATTGTTCATTGCATCATCTCCGAACGTCTGCCGGTGTCTGAAGTCGCAGTCGGAAATGAATCGCTTGAGCTCAACGGCACCGGCTGCGCGCCTGAGAACTTTTTAAACGCTGAAGCTTTGAGAAGATCGAGGTCGCGTTCTCCCTGCTGGACCAGAGCCAGAATATAGCCGGCGACCTGACAGGCGGACATTGATTGACGAACAAAGAACCGATGGTCGGTGGACACGTCGTCCAGTGCGAGCCGCAAGATGGAGATCGCCGAGGTGTCGTTTGAAGGGCTAACCATTCTCATGAATCAGCCTGACCGCAACTGCGAAATCCCGCGAGATCGATCCAGATCATTCGGCGTTCCGCTGGATAACAATTAACGCATCGACCGCGCGTGAACCGCTTCACATCCGCTTGCACTTATGAGTTCATCCACGGCTCAACACAAAAGTAGTTCGAAAGACGACAACCGTCTCTCAATCAGCTTCAAATACCATGTGGTGTCGCTATCTTCATTCGAAGGTAGCTCGAAGGTCATTCGCCCTACGGAAAAACAGCCATCGATGCCAAATCGCCAGGCGCTATTCCAGACGACATCGAACCGAAATAGATCGCGATCAGAAGCACAAGCGCGAAAATTGAGTAGCCAAGTAAGATCGTCGCATCGCGATGTCGGACTTCGCCTTTGACGGTTTTAAACCTGCGCTGTTCCGCAATTGCCATTGTCTCATCTCCAATGTATACGCGCTAGCTCGTGTCAGATTGACAATACATTTCGACGCTGCCAGCGATGTGATTTCGTTCACATTGCCCAATTAAAAAGCGATTGAGTTACAACGGAACAATTACTCGGAACACATGACCGCAGATTTTCAATTTTCCGACGCAGGCGTGATCGATCTCTATAGTTTGCGCAATAAACAATGCCCGTGTCTGAGCGGCGCCTTCCTCCGAGGGAGGCGGCTAGATTATGGTGACCCACGACCCAGCGCCCGACCACGTAAATCCTTGATAGCTTGAGATTGTTACAAACGGATTTGGATCGGCAGCGAAGCCAAACACGCTTGCGCGCCCCTCGCATGGAAGCAAAAGCAAAGAGAGAGGCGCGATAACCGCTGACCAAAAACCAAGCTTTTTCAAAATAGTGTCCTCAAAATTAGGTTGAGCTCGGATGGCTCAGGTTGACAGTAGATGGGAGGACGACAGGCGTCATTGCCTATCAGCGTCAATAATGGTCGTGAGGGTTTTGACGGTGACTTGCACACTGACCCCGTGAGTCGGCGAGTTTGGCAGATTTGCACTCTGCGCTCATCCTGACTCATGACCGAAGCGATCCAGACCCAATGTCTGAGTTGGGTCAAAAACGGTTGTGACGCGCTTAAAATGCGATGTCTGCTTTTCTCCCGAAAACAGACGTGTATCGGACGTTGTCCCAAGGTGGGCTTTTCGGATTGGCAGCCGGAAATTTTGCGTATGAAGCAGGCCCACCGGTCCGCACCCGCATCACGCCAGAGATTTGACCACCCCCATCCCATCCGCAAAAGACGACGCTCACGATAAGACTATGACGGCAAGCATCCGAGCAGAAGCCAGCGTCCCGTCTGGCGTTCTGAAGCCAAACTTGCAAACCACACAAGAAAATGACTTTGTCCGCTGTTTCGAACGAAGGTATCGCGAATAACAGGCCCTCCATCGACCCTTCACGTTGTCGATCAAGCTTGTCTTTCGGCAATCTGTGCAAATTATCGCGGCCATGCGTTACGGATACATGGAGTGCTCGATTCGCACCGCGGGTATCTTTAACAAAGGCTGAGGCACATAGACGAGTCCGAAAAGCGCCACTTTCGGACTGACTGCAGCAAAAGGCGCCCACTCGATCACCTCGTCGCACGTGGGGAAATGCTGCGCATTGGTCGTCTCGACGACGTTGGAACTCGTGCAACCGCGGCACGCCATACGGTGTTACCCATACGCATTTTGCAATGGCTTCCCGTAGCGCACTTGGTCTACGTTTCAACGACGCGCTGATTGTTGAGAGCGAAAGGCGTTTTTAAGTGAATTGGATATCGGTGCGGGTAGAGAAAGAAAGCAGATTTAAACAAATGTTAAGGTCGCGCGCGCCGCTCGGAATGGAGAAGGCGGCGGATGCGTCATAGCGGGTCCGGCGGAATTGGTAACCGCCTTTTGGCAGCACTGCCGCCAGCGGACTTCGAACTGCTGGTGCCCGAGCTAGAGACGGTCGCGCTCGATCAGGACGCGGTCCTCTCGCGAGAGGGTGACCAGATCGAGCATGTCTTCTTCCCTCATAGCGGCGCCATTTCGCTAATGATCGACATGGCGGACGGGCAGACGGTAGCCACCGCCGCAGTTGGGCGCGACGGGGCAGTAGGCATTCTTTCCGTGCTAGGCCCGTCACCTTCGGCCAGCACCGCCATCATTCGCGCGGCCGGGAGAGCCTCGCGGATCCCCGCCTCGCGATTTCACGCCGCTTTCAACCGAAGCCCCGCGATCCGCCACGCGGTCCAGATTCACATCAGGGCGATGCTGATACAGTTTCAGCTCGGCGCGGCCTGCAATGCCCTGCATCCGGCCGAAGCCCGCATGGCACGCTGGCTGCTCCATCTTCGCGACTGCGTTGACCACGACGTCCTCCCGCTCACCCAGGACGCGCTGTCGCAAATACTCGGTGTACAACGAACGACAGTGACGGTCCTGATGCGCAATCTGCGCGCGTCCGGAGCGATCAGATCTGATCGACGAGGCCAGATCGAGATCGACCGATCGCGGCTCGCGGCGGCGGCCTGCGAATGCCACCGCAACTTGCGTCTCGAAGTCGAGGAGATCTTCTCGATGAATACGGCCCGATCTCGCGTTTTGGTTGTGGCGAATGATGCCGCAAATGAATCGGGCGATGCTATGTGAGCCGATTTCGCGCGGCCGCCTATCTGGAAAAAGCATCGGACGCCGCGCGTTCCGTTAAGTCAAAACAATATTCATCCCGGCTGCCACAAATGCTTTGGTGCACTGGTTGCCCGTTCACGGAAGGACTCCGTGACGGGGCGCCCGACCAGCGGCGCCATCGCCTTCATGGTCGATATGCCCGAAGACGGTGCTGAAATCAAAGCCGCTTCGCCGGAGAGGAAATAGCGGATCCTTTCGCCCCGATCAGGTTCTCTCCGGCGGAGAGGCCCTCGACCTTCGCAATCTCGCGCAGGATCTTCGCCACCTGGCGCAGGTCGTTGCGCGCTGCGCCCGGCTTCAGCCGTCGTGCTTCGACAAGAAAGTCCTTGGCTTGCAGTAGCCAGGTAGAGGACGTTTCAGGGGAGATTTGCATGTGCGCCATCGTGTCCCTCCATCGCTATCATCGATGACCTGTGTGAACGATCAGGCCAGAGAGCCCGCGCTGCGACGACGCGCCCAGGCGTTCGGTTCGTCGACCCAGGCTTCCTGTGCGAACCAAGCATGATCGACGTGGCAGATCGGGCAATGGGTGCGGCCGAAAAACACGGGGCGGCGCCGAAAACTCTCGCGATCGGACTTGATGCCGGTGGGGATCGCACGTCCAGTTTGCGGGCATTTGACCATGACCATACTCATGTGAGCCTCTCTCGGATTTGGTTTTGTTGCTTTTTGAAGCAAGAAGCCGGCCGGTTGGATTGAGCCTTTTGTCGGTGCGGTTACTTGGGGGCATCGCGCACCTGCCCTTTGTTCGATCGAGCATGGGGTCGCATGCTCATGGCTGGCTTGTTCCAACCGGCCGGGTCGCCCTCTTGAACGAACCCTGGACGTGAATTAATGCCACTTTCTATTTGGCTTGGCGGAGAACCTTGGCGACGTGCTTTCTGATCGGCTCGCCCGTTTCCGTCGCAAGCTTCTGAGCAAGCTCCCACAATTCCTTGTTCTGGGCGGATGCGGTGTCGAAAGCCTTGTGCGCTTGCGCCACGGACAAAGTGAAGACATCCGTCACCGACTTGCCGCCCAAGAGATGGGCGAAGAAATCGATCGCGGAGGCGGTATTGGCGTTTGAGGTCTCGATGACCTTGAGCCCGTAGTCGGTCGCGCTCCTGGCATTGCTCGAATAGCTCTCACGCAGCGCTTCCGCCATCTCCTCCGACGCGACCTTTACCTTTTCGCATCCTTCCTGTGCGCGGGCGACCCCCTGCTTGGCAAGCTCGTCGAACACGCCGGGCAACGCGATCCTCGGGAATTCAAACAACGGCATCCTGAAACCATTCGCTCCGTTCAGTCCGGCATTCACTTCACTCTCACTCACGGCACATCACCTTTCTCAAGCGAAATCATTCCCCGAGACGCCGGCTTGCGTCACGAGATCTCGTGGAGGCGGAGAGTTGTCCCCGCTTCCGTGTTCGACCAGCTTTCGGATGAGCTTCAACCCAGCCCCGATGCCACCATGTCCGAGGAAAGGGGTGCCGTCCGTGCGATTCCCGACTCTCGCTTGGAATTTTTTCGGGGATGTCAATACACGCAATCGTCATATACAGGAATGGTGCTGTGCATAACGGGGACATCGCGAGAGGCGGTAAGGGGCTGCCGCTTTTTTCAGCGTCATCGGAAGCTCAGCGCTCCCGCCAGAGAGCGCCATGATCAAGGGATCCTGCCTCAGAAAACGTCGCTTGCGAACGAGATGTCCAGACGTCTCCGCTAGATGTCCTGCCACTTTGGGCCCTTTTACAAGGTGGGCTTTTCTTTTTAAAAAAATCGAAGATTTTGGGTATGAACCAGTCCCACCGGTCCGCGGGCGATTTAACCGAGGGATTCGAACACCCCCACCCCCTCACAGGTATTTGCCGCCGATGTACCCGTCGTACACTTCGAGAAATTCCTCCAGCGTCACGACCTGCAAGCTCGGCGGCAGCACCACGGCCAACTCCGCCCGCTTCCGCAGGATGCGGGCAACCGAGATACCCAAGCGAACTGTCCAACGATCGCCATGAACGCCGGCGAGTTTGGGCGGGCGAACCAATCGGACCACCATGTCCTCTAGCTCCAACACCAGTATCGCCAAGAAAGCTCGCACGAAGGCCGAGGCGGATTTTGCCACTTGGCTCATGATGGCCAAGCTCGGTGGTTTCGATGACCTTCCGTCAAACGCACAGAGCTTTCTGACTAACTATCGAACCCGACTCGAGACGATGAGCGAGGCCGAGTCCACGGCCCTGGCCGTTCGCGAGGTCTACAGCGCTTATTACAGCGAGCTGGGAGGCGTGGGCGCGGCGCCGGAACCAAAGGCTCGCACACCAACGACAGAGGGCAAAGCCGTGCGGTTCCAGAGACGACCTAAACCTCAGCCCGGTCTATCGGCTGCGCGCCATTCGACGAGGCCAATGATCCGAAAATCCCTCCCGGCACTGCTGATTTTCGCGAGCATGGTGGCTCTGATTGTCGCATATAGATTTCTGACGCAGTAACACCGCCCGCGGATTGTGTGCGGGGACGAAGTGCTGCTCACAACAACCGCGCGGAACCTGGGGCGGCTCGCCAAGCTTCTCTGCCGTGCCCCGCCACCTCTGGCAGCGGCCCGCCTCGTATGACCTCCGTATCTACAAAAACGCGATGTCCGCGACGTCCGCTTTTCCCCTGATAGCGACCAAATAGCGGACATCGCTGCCCTTCGCATTTGTGCCAGAAGCGGCCATTGAACCGGATTTGAGGCTCGCGCTCGCCAAGCCGCGCTTTCGCTGGTTACGATCCACGTAATCCAGCACGCCGCTGCAGTTCTGAGCGTTACCTCAACGCGCGTTGAAGGTGAGGCCGGCGCGCTCCTTCAGACGCTTGCGCAACGCCGGCCCCATCAGCGCGCCCGGCGTCCAGGTGCCGCCCTCGCCCTGCACGTCGCGCACGAGGCAGAGAGCGCTTTCGGCGATCATCTTGCTGGTCGAGCCGTAGCCCGGATCGCGGTCGCCCGTGACTACCGCCTCGACCCGTCCGCCATCCGGCAGCTCGCCCAGGAAGAGGATGTCGTAGAAGCCCTTTTCGCGCTCTTCCCGAGTCGGGCCTGCACCGGGTTTGAGACCCCCGGTCCCGAACAAGGAAACCATCGTGGCGAACGTCTCCGTCGTCACGCGAGCGATTTCCCCAAATCCCGGCGCGACCATCATCTCGTCGTAGACGAAGCCCGTGCCGTAGGGATGACCCAACAGGAAATTCGTGCGGTGCACGTTCTTGGTGTTGATCGGCGCCATTGGGAACGGCACGAGCCACACGTTCATGCTCGGGTCGTATTCGGGGATGAGGCCCGACGGCTGAGACGGCCCGGTGAACCCCGGCGTCAACGCGAAGGGATCGGTCAGCAGCCGGATCAGGGCCGGGTCGCGCGCGGCGGCGGCCAACGTCGCCCGAGCGCTCGCCGCGGTGCCGCCAGACATGCCGCCTTTCACCTTGCGCAGGCGGGCTTTGACCCGCCGCGCCGGGCGTCCGAATTTCTCGCGCGCCTTCTCCTGCAATGTGAGCACGCCGAGATCGAACGGGATGGAATCGAAGCCGCAGGAGAAGACGATGCGCGCGCCGGTCCGTTTCGCCTCTTCGTGATGGGCGTCGATCATGCGCCGCATCCAAGCCGGTTCGCCGCACAGATCAACATAGGCCGTGCCCGTGGCCGCGCAGGCCGCCACGAGCTCGGGACCGTGGAGCTGATAAGGCCCGACCGTCGTGATAATCACGGCCGCACGCTCGCACATCGAACGTAGGCTGGCCGACTCGGCGGCGTCCGCCTTCACCAAAGGCAGATCGTCCGGCGCGCCGATCTCGGCACGCACCTTCTGGAGCTTGTCGGTCGAGCGTCCCGCGATCGCCCAGGACGGAGCATCGTCGCCGCGATAGGACGTCGCCAGATATTCGGCGATGAGACGGCCGGTGTAACCCGTCGCGCCATAGACGATGAGGTCGAAGTCCCGCTTCACGACGTTGGTCCTCCTCGAGACCCGGGAGAGCTATCTTCAGATCCGTGTGCAATCGCTCTGAGGCGCCGATCGACGATGTGCATAGCCACCCTTGCATTTGCCTCAGCCGGCTTGCTTCACCCGCATGTACCATTCGACGAGGCGGCGAACCTGACGCTCGGTATAGCCGCGTCCCACCATGCGCGCGACAAACTCGCCGTGCTTCTTTTCGGTATCGCTGTCCTTTTTCGAGCCAAACGAGATAACCGGAAGAAGGTCTTCGACCTGCGAAAATATCCGTTTCTCGATTACTTCTCGAATCTTTTCATAGCTGGTCCAGGACGGGTTTTTGCCGCTGTTCTGTGCCCTCGACCGCAGCGAGAACTTGACGACCTCGTTGCGGAAGTCCTTCGGGCTGGCGATGCCCGCAGGCTTCTCGATCTTGGTCAGTTCCTGGTTGAGAAGGTTGCGATTGAGCATCTGGCCGGTATCAGGGTCCTTGAAGTCCTGATCTTCGATCCACGCATCGGCGTAATCCACGTAGCGGTCGAACAGGTTTTGTCCGTAATCCCCGTAGGATTCGAGATAGGCCTTCTGGATCTCGTGGCCGATGAATTCCGCGTAGCGTGGAACGAGTTCGGCCTTGATGAATTCGAGGTAGCGCTTTTCGACTTCATCGGGCAGCTGCTCGCGGCGGATCGCATGCTCGAGCGTATACATCAGATGGACGGGATCGGCACCGAGTTCCGTTGTGTCGTGATTGTAGGTTGCGGCGAGAATCTTGAACGCGAAGCGCGTCGAGACGCCGTCCATGCCTTCGTCGACGCCGGCGGCGTCCTTGTATTCCTGAACGCTGCGGGCTTTCGGGTCGGATTCCTTGAGGCTTTCGCCGTCATAGACCCGCATTTTTGCAAACACGGTCGAGTTCTCGTGCTTGCGCAAGCGTGACATCACCGAGAAGCGCGCAAGCGTCTCCAGGGTTGCCGGTGCACATGGCGCGGAGGCGAGTTCGGATCCTTGAATAAGCTTCTCGTAGATCTTCTGCTCTTCGGTCACGCGCAGGCAGTAGGGCACCTTGATGACGCAGATGCGATCGATGAAGGCTTCGTTGTTCTTGTTGGCCTTGAAGTTTTGCCATTCGGATTCGTTCGAATGCGCAAGGACGACGCCGGTAAAGGGAACCGCGCCGATATTCTCGGTGCCGATATAGTTGCCCTCCTGCGTCGCCGTCAGCAGCGGATGCAGCATCTTTATGGGTGCTTTGAACATCTCGACGAATTCGAGGATGCCCTGGTTGGCCCGGTTCAAGCCGCCCGAATAGCTGTAGGCATCGGGGTCGTTCTGGGCAAAAGTCTCCAGTTTGCGAATGTCGACCTTGCCAACGAGTGACGAGATGTCCTGATTGTTCTCGTCGCCAGGCTCCGTCTTGGCAATCGCGATCTGCCGCAGGCGCGAGGGCTGGATCCTGGCGACGCGGAATTGCGAAATATCCCCGCCGAAAGCTTCGAGCCGCTTGTAGCACCAGGGACTCATCAGTCCACTCAAGCGGCGGCGCGGAATGCCGTACTTTTCCTCAATCATCGGCCCCAGCGTTTCCGGATTGAACAGGCTGAGAGGGCTCTCGAAGACCGGACTGAGCTGGTCGCCGGCCTTCAACACATAGATCGGATGGACCTCCATCAACGACTTCAGCCGTTCGGCAAGCGATGACTTTCCGCCGCCTACCGGTCCGAGCAGATAGAGAATCTGCTTGCGCTCCTCCAGGCCTTGCGCTGCGTGCCGGAAGAACCCGACGATGCGCTCGATGGTTTCTTCCATGCCGTAGAACCCGGTGAAAGCCGGATAGGCTCGCATCGTCCTGTTCAAAAAAATACGGCCAAGGCGGGGGTCCTTGGCCGTGTCGATCATTTGAGGTTCGCCGATCGCGGCCAAAAGCCGCTCAGCGGCATTGGCATATCGCATCGGATCGCCTCGACACGATTCCAGATATTCCGCCATCGACATTTCAGCTTCGCTTCGAACCTCAAAGGACCGAGCGAAAGCATTGAACAGAGAATCGTTGTACATGATCCCTCTCCTCATGAGGTAAACTGCTGGAACGCGCGGCAAAGTCCGACGGCCGACCGAACAGATCGTCCGACTGCCGGAACAGTTAGGATCGCGCGGCATCAACTAGTCAGCGACTTGCTGCTTGGCCGTGGACGCACGAAAATCCCGCGGTGGTTATCTTATGGCCCGAGCAAATCTAATCGACGTAGGCCGCCCTAGCCGCGATCATTTTTGGCCTTCGGGCGCTTCGACCCGTTCCCCGCGCTGGGCTGCGTGTTGCGGACGGCCTCGGTCAGCATCTGGCGCAGCTCAACCTTCGTCTTCGGCGGCTCCCGCGTAAAGCTAGATTTTTGCCATTGGGTCACGGTCACTATGTGGGGATGCCCGAGGGAGAAGTAAATGCCACTGGGGCCGCAAAATCAGGGGCAGCCGACATCAACTATTTTGAGGATAATCCACGTCCGCTCCGGAGCGCTTAACGGACTCAACTGAGACATCGCGCTAGGTCCGAAATTGCCAATACGCGACATCGACTATGCAGTGAATTTACTATCGGCTGACCGATGAGGCGCACGTAGGGAACTTCAGCGGCGGCGGCTCACTCAGCTCGCTCCCTTCATCCGAAGTTGTTTCATCGGAAGAATTTCATACGTCGCACCGACATCATCTAGAATTATCGGATCGGCGGCTGTCAGACGCTCTACCTCCGTTTGGTCCTTTGCAGAAAAGATCGACAGCCCCCACCCCCCTTTGGGATCATCTACAGGGCCGTGACACACGATCGAACCAACTTCGGCCAGGCTCTGAAGGTAGTCGCCGTGAGCCTTCATGATATTTCTTTCGCTGTCGGTCATCGTTTGGATGAAGTCCGAGCGCGGCAGGATCATTTTGCACAAGAAGTAGGTCATTTGTTGCCTCTCTAGAGCTGAGGTTCAACAGAGCACGTCTGCGGCTTGGGCGGTAGAACATTGTGGCCAAGGGCCGGCCGATGTCTGGTCCGGGTCAAAAAGCTGAATAGCTCAAGTCGAAGCGCGTCTTGTAGCTTTCGACCACAGAAGTGGGTCTTTTGTTTTTTAAAAACCGGAATTCTGGCGTGTGAATGAGGCCCACCGGTCCGCATCCTCTTCGCGCCAGAGAATTGACCACCCCCCACCCCGAAGGTCTGACGACGCGCCTAGTTCCGGTTGAAGTTCACCTCAAGCAGCAAATCTTTGATGTCTGCTCTTCCCTCAACAACGGACGTTCACCAAAGGGGCGGTTACGTCAGCTTTGTGCCAATAACGGAAGTCGCGACCTGGCTTCATATTCCGGAGCTGTTCCTTTCCGCACGCGCGACTGCCGTCAGCCGCAGACTTGAACCGGCCTAATGCGCCATCCGTACCGAGTATGCACACGGCGTTGCACGACATAGCAGCCGCCATTGTCATAGTAGGAATCGTCGTAGGCATAGTCCGGGTAATCCCAATAATCATCGTAGTAGCCGGGTCCCCAGCCGCCGGCGAAGAAGCCTCGATGGAAGCCTCGGCCATGGTGGAAGCCGCCGCGGCCGAAGCCGTGACCGAAATTGCCACCGGCAAAACGACCGAAATTGCCACCGGCAAAACGGTTGCCTTGAACCGCCCCGACACCGCCTCGCGGCGCTGTGTGCGCGAAGCTGTTGCCGAAGCCTCCAGCGCCAACGCCTCGCGCGCCGAAGCCTCGCCCGCCAAAGCCGCCACCACCGAA
Organism: Bradyrhizobium erythrophlei; assembly: GCF_900129505.1. NCBI lineage: Bacteria > Pseudomonadati > Pseudomonadota > Alphaproteobacteria > Hyphomicrobiales > Nitrobacteraceae > Bradyrhizobium > Bradyrhizobium erythrophlei. The sequence goes on from NZ_LT670818.1 coordinate 7,563,253, forward strand.
GCCGCCGGCATGTCCACCGAAACCACCGCCGCCGAAGCCGCCGGCATGTCCACCGAAACCACCGCCGCCGAAGCCACCGGCGTGTCCACCACCGCCACCGCCGCCGAAGCCACCGTGTCCACCACCGCCACCGCCGCCGAAGCCACCGTGTCCACCACCGCCACCGCCGAAACCGCCACCGCCGCCGTGGCCACCGCCGCCGCCACCACCGCCGCCACCACCGCCGCGCGCCAACGCCATGTCAGGCGCCAGCATGCCGATGGATGCTATCGCGCAAAGCGTGATCATGGTTTTACGCAACATCTCCTGTTCTCCTTCCGCAGAGGCGCACCCCACCCGTAAGCGACTACGCTTTCCAAAATGGCGTTGCGGTTATACTCAATAAACGAGACCTGTGCCGGGCGGCTTTTCGAGCGCGTCCGCCAAAGACCGATACTCCGCGCAGTCGGTTCCGCAGATCGCAGCGATCCGGCTCAGATGATACTCCGCCTGCTCGCGGTTGCCCTGCTCGATCTGCCACAGACCGTAATAATTCCAGGTCAGCACATGGTTCCGATCCGCTTTCAGTGCCCGCTCGTACCAGACTTGCGAGAGCTTGTAGTCGCCGAGTTTACGATAGGAGTAGCCGATCAGGTTGGCCACGTTCGGGTGATCGTCGTGGCCGAGCGCCTGAAGCTGCTCGATCGCGGCAGCGTAAACGTGGTCATCATAGATCGTCGAATAGGCCGCGCGATACCCCTGAGCAAAAGCGGGATCGTCGAAAAGAGACTGGTTGCTGGGCTTCTTTTTGACTTTGTGGGTGGTGTGTGTGGCCTTGGCAGCTGGCGACGGTGTCGTCGAAGTGTAAGGAGAAGCATAAGGATCATAACCACCACCACCACCGCCACCGCCGCCACCACCTCCAGCCGCACCGGCCGGTGTTAGCGAGTACGCAGTAATCAGCGCCATCAGAAATGTTGCTACCGTCCCAAGCTTGATCACTAGTTTGATCATTCGAGCCTCCTGCTCAAGCAGGCGGGTGACACCTCTAGCTGCGCATGTTAACTCCGCTTTGCTTGAAATATTCCCCTCGAAAAGATTTTTTTCCGAGTGAGATTTGGAAATAAACGCTAGCTTGGGTGTGACAGTCACGCTGTCCTTTTCGACAGCTCGGGTCACTGCAACGTCGATTTTGGCGTCGCGACCGAAACGAATGTCTCAATTGGGTCAAAGGCTGACCTCGAGCCGCTAATGCTCAAGGTCTGCTCTTCCATCCACAGCGGACATTCACCGAAGCCGCAAGTGGGCTTTTCCTTGTAAAAAAATCGAAGATTTTGGATATGAACCAGGCCGGTCCGCATCCTCTTCGCGCCAGAGAATTGACCACCCCCCACCCGAGGGTCTGACGACGCGCCTAGTTCCGGTTGAAGTAGACCTCAATCAGCAAATCTTTGATGTCTGCTCTTCCCTCAGAAAGGGACATTCACCAAAAGGGCGGTTACGTCATCCGAACAATAAATAGTCCAGAAGCGCATAGTACAAGCCGCCAAAAGCGGGCAGCGCAATGGCGGCTAAAACAACGATCCGCACCCAGTTGACCGGTTGCTCGTGACTGTTCGTCACGGCCTCGTTTACCGAGGTGTTCGACATGGGAAGCTCTCCTAAGCTAGAACGTCGAGAGTGAACCCAGTGTAAAATCGCAATCCGTCGAAACACCATTAAATTGAGTTTTAGAAAGCATCCATGCATCAGGCGGGGGCCGCCCGCCCTTTTCTCGCCGCCATTAGGGAGCCAACAGGGCGCGCCCTACGGCGGGCAGTGTTCCTGAAGGTTCCGTGTGATCGTCCGACGTTTGCTGCAACACAAGACTATTGCATCCCGCCGCGCGGTCCTGGGCGGGCTTGCGTCCGCAACCAGCGTGCTCGCGCTCGGGGGATGCGCCCGCTTAGGCGCGACGGGCGCGTCCTTCGACGCTTCGCCGCTCTCAGTTGACCCTACATTGCTCGTCACAACCACACGCAAGCGGGTGAACGGCGGGCGCGCGAAGCCATGGTTCGGGCCGGAGCGCGCTTCTACGATGACCGTCGCACGGGCGAAGCTGGTGCCGCCAGACGACGGCCGTCTCTCTCTCGCCGCAGTCGGACTTGGCGATTGGCGTATTGAAGAGGTCGAGCCGGTGTCGGGGGAGGTCGGCGATCTTCTTGCGCAGGCCGGCGGCGGACCAGACGTCCTGATCTACGTGCACGGCTTCAAACAGACGTTCGAGACAGCGGCGCTCGATGCCGCGCACCTCTCCGATGCAATCAAGTTCCGCGGCCGGACAATGGTATTCTCCTGGCCCTCCAAGGCGGGATTTTTCGACTACGCCTATGACCGTGAAAGCGCGATGTGGTCCCGCGACGACTTCGAACGCGTGCTCTCTTCCATCGTGTCGGCTCCGGGCGGCGGCCGCGTCCACATCGTCGCGCACAGCATGGGAACCATGCTGACGCTCGAAAGCTTGCGTCAGCTCTATGCGCGATACGGTGACACCGTTGCGGGAAGGATCGGCGCGGTAGTGTTTGCCGCACCGGACATCGATATGGACGTGTTCTCGTCGGCAATCAACCGCATCGGTCCGCTCGCCGGCAAGATCACCGTCATCGCCGCGACGAACGATCGCGCGTTGGCGCTGTCGGGACGAATCGCTGGCGGGATGACACGAGTCGGCGCCGCCGAGAAGGCCGCCATCGAGCAGCTCGGGGTGCGTGTGATCGATGCTTCCCAGGCAGGCTGGGGTATCATCAACCACGATTTGTTCCTGTCGAATGCGGAGGTGCAGCAGGTGATACGCCGCTCGATTGATACCGCGGCTGCGTGAACTCGGCTTGGCAAAAACGACCACGCAGGAGTGCTTGCCGGGCGCTTGTAGCGCTCTCGCGTAGAGTGGCGCGCCACGGGCGATGATGATGGGCACTATTTGTTTCGCCGTGGCGCAATGATGCCGGCGTCCGCCACACACCCAAATCGGCAAAGCGGCGACGGGCTGCGATATTGCGCTACGCCTCACCGACAGCTCTCTTCCGGATGTCGCGGGGCGGTCCGGTTATTCGTCCTTCCATTTGATAGAGCAGCCAATAGACGCCTTTTGGTCAGCCGGCGCCAGACCGGTGTTCGCAATCGCGCGCATGGCCTCGACGAGCTCTCGAGGCGCCCTCGCGCGAGGCGGAGTTGCGCGGCCTTCGTCGAGCCGGCCGCGATACTTGAGCTTGCGGTCGGCATTGTAACCGAAGAAGTCCGGCGTACAGACCGCCCCATACGCGCGGGCGACTGTCTGGGTCTCGTCGTGGAGATATGGAAACGGGAAATCATGAGCCTTCGCGAAACGCTTCATATTCTCAAATGAGTCTTCGGGATAGCTCGCCGCATCGTTCGAACAAATCGCCGCAAAGCCTATGCTCTCCGACATCAGCACGCGGGCGTCCGAAACCATGCGGTCGATCACCGCTTTGACATAGGGACAATGGTTGCAGATGAAGACGACGACCGTGCCTTTTTCGCCCGCAACGTCGTCCAGTGCGTAAGTCTTGCCGTCGGTGGCCGGAAGCCGGAACTCCGCGGCCGGCGCATCAAGAACGACTTGGGTAGCTGTTGTCGCCATATCGCACCTCCTTGTGCCCAAATATCCGCTGACGACGGCCTGCCGGGGCACAGTTTCAAAAGCCTGCTCGCCAGTCGCGTCGTTTCCGGTCGTACCTTAACAGCCGACATTTGGACGAGCGCGGGATTTCGTCGGTGTGGGCCAGGAGCCAACCAAATGCGGGACCTACAGATAAGGGCTGCATCGGCAGCCGCTGCATCATCGAGCGGGTTCCCCCCGGGGCCCTAGTGAGATCAAGATTTCTCCGCTTTTGGACCTCGATATCAGTGCATGGTCGGCAAGAACTGCAAGCGGAGGTTCAGCCAATGCCGATAAGAGACGGCTTTGATCCGAACCACCCTTTGCCTTTCTTTCTCTCCGGTCATGCTGATGAGCACGAGGAACGCGGCTCGTTGCTGCTCCTCAATGCGAGTATTTTGGTTCTAGTGGCGTCACTGGTCGGTATGGCGATTCTCCTATCGTTCGGAAATCCGGCGAAGGTCTTTGCGGACATCAAAACTTCGCTGACCGACATTTCGGCTCTTCAGCCTGCCACCGTTCAAACGACGCCGACTGCATGGGGCGCGCCAGCCCGCGATGAAATTGCTACCACTTTTGATACCGCCCATCAGAGCCAGGCAGAAATCAGGGCGGCACCACCTGGAGCCCCGTTGAAACAATTTCAAGATTGGGCGGCCAAGGAAGATGCACGCGCACAAATCGAGACTGTGCGGCCCGCGCAAGATGCACGAGCACAGATTTTGCAAAATGCTCAAGCACGCGTCCTTCCCATCCAAAGGCACTGAAGGGTCCGCCCGTCCAAGATGCACGAGCAGAGATCCAGAATCTGCAGAATCCTCGAGCGAGGGTCCGGCGGGATCAAGATGCGCGGGTGGCGGAGCAGCATAGCAAACTATCGAATTCCCGCCGACCACCGGCGGGTACCAAGGTCCCTGCCGGGACGCTGGCGTTGGTGCGATCGCCCCTGGCTTTGCGATGCTCAAAAAAGCAAGCGCGCTTCACACATTGATCCACCAGCGTCATCCTACGCCATCATGCGGAGGGCATGCCCCTACCGCGGAGAGAACCATGAACCCGGCAAGGATGTTTTTGGAGAGTCTTGACCGCAGGCCCGGAATTAGAGAACAGCCAGGGTCATCTGCGGACCTCAGGAAGCAAATGCTCAAGGTCTGCTATTTCCTCAACAGCGGACATTCGCAACACTACGGTCTACCGACCAGGTCGCCTCGAGAGGGTGGGTTTTTCCTTTTAAAAAAACTGAAAATTCTGCATACGAACCAGGCCCACCGGTCCGCATCCTCTTTGCGCCAGAGAATTGACCACCCCCCACCCCGAAGGTCTGACGACGCGCCTAGTTCCGGTTGAAGTAGACCTCAAGCAGCAAATCTTTGATGTCTGCTCACCTCAACAACGGACATTCACCAAAGGGGCGGTTACGTCAGCTTTGTGCCAGGAGGAGACTCTCGCGCTGCAGCAAACGCAACACTATCTTCATTCGGCCCGGTTTCGACGCGGCGCGCCATGCAATCCTGATTGGAGAGGAACCTCGAATGCAAACGATCCTGCAAGACAGAATGGATATCGCTGACCTGATGACGGGCTGGATTCACCGCGATCTCGCTCAGTGGGACGACCTGCGCACACTGTTCCATCCGGACGGCGAGATCGAGATCACGTGGTTTGAAGGTAAGGCGAGCGACTTTGTCGATGCCTCGATGCGCATGGGCGCATCGGATCTGCGGACGAAACACCTCATCACGTCGCCGGTGGTGGCGTTCAATGGCTACAAGGCAGTGGCCGAAACCAACGTGGTGATAATTGGCGAGAACCTGAAGCTTGGTCTCGGCTGCGCGGGACACAGCCGCTTCTACGATCTCGTCGAAAAGCGCGGCGGCGTCTGGAAAATAGTCAAGCGTCAATGCATTTACGACATGGGATCGTTCACATTTCCGATCGGGATTGTCGACATCGACAAGGCAATCGTTGCCCGTTATCCCAGCGCTTATGCACCGCTTGCCTATCTGCTGGAAAAAAGCGGATTTCCGGTGCGCCGCGTCTTTGCGACGAAGGGTAGCGACCTCGAAGTACAGATGAAGAAGGGCGGGCAGGCCTGGCTCGCGCAATGATCGCGTACGACGCGATCAGAGAGCGACAGTGTGGGCACGTTTGAGCATTGGCGTGCAGTTTCATGGCTAGTTCCTTTTGCAGCGCCCCCGACTGGCAGCGGGACCACCAAACTAGCATGTCTCAGTTGGGTCATAAGCCGTCGATGACGGCCAAGCGGGGCGACTTCCGCTTCACCCTCGGAAGCTGACGTTTATGAGTACGCGCCCGAGTATGTGGTGGTTGGTACAGGTTGGTACAGGCGGACACTATGGTCGACCTTTAGCACTTGGCTTTTGTGTGCATAGGCGGACCCCAAGTTGGGGTGTACCAAGCTGTACCAATCTTGGTTTGGGCACCTAATCATCGGTTTGGTTCAGGTTTAGCCTGCGCAGGATACGGCCTTTGAGAAGGAAACAAAAATTGTTCTTGATAAGAGGGGCAAAGAGTTCTTGATTGGACGTTGACGTTCTAGTGAGCCCAAACAATACTAGGTCGACCGGAATAATCCTCGTCAAGGAGCGTCCCGATGCCTGACGTAAGGGAAAAGCAACGCGAAGCCCGCCGGAAGATCATTCGCCAATGGGCGAAGCTTCCGAAGGATAAACGGCAGTCTATGGAGGGGATTTCTGAATTCGCCAGGACCGCCGCTCAGCAGAACGAGAACGCATTCGTCCGCAGTCGTCGCGATCCGTATCAGAAGATCATGGGATGGCTATTGCCGCGTGCTCATCTCTGAACGACTGAGCCCTCTGCACATCCTTCGAAGGCGACACCGGGTTCTTCAGCTTGACCCCATGTGGCGAACGGCCCGCGCGATTTAGGGAGCAAATCACGCACCTTGTCGCAAGAAAAATTTGTTACCCTACCGGTCACTTCATGTCCGCTTCGCCCCAAAAGCGACCCGATGAATACGCACACGCGAGATGACGCGAAGGGTCAAAAACGGAAGTTGGGTCACGTCTGAGCTTGGTCCGTTCATCCCTCAACAGCGGACATGCGGCGACTGCATTGGCATGTCATTTCGGTAGAGTCGAGGATGAGCGCGGTAGCTTGGGCCATTCGGCAACGCTCCGTTTCCCATCCCACCGGGTCGCCGGAGGCGGTCGCCCGCCCCCGGCTCCCACAGAACGTGGCGTGCGGATTTCCCGCACCACGCTCTTCGGCAGTTGGTTCACAGCTTTCACTGCTATCTGTTCAAGTTTCGTTTCCATGGTCAGCTGATCTTCTCACTGAGTAGAAGGCCGTAACTCCCGTTGAATGGAGCCCATGTCGCCCAAGAACAATTCAACTACCGCTGACCGCTTCCCCATGTGGCCGGCTCTCCCGTCCTCGGAGTACTACCAGTCAGTCTGACTTCCACTCGGTCATCAGGCCTCCCTCACCTTGTCGGCTTGTCGGGCCCTACAAACTTGCGTTTGAACCGAATGGATCTCCCTTGTTCACGTTGCTTCCTTTGGTTGCATGCTGGCGGTACCGAACCCCGGGAGCACCTCAGACCGCTCGCGTTGACGCGGTCTGCGATTCCGCCTTCCCCTTTGAGCGACGGGGTCGGCTACTCCGATCACGTTCGATTTCGGGGCTATATTCCCGTTCACTTCATTCCGGCCTACAACCTCCCTGTCTACGCTTCGCAACGGCCGTTACCGGACGTCACGCAAGACTCGGTTCGCGGCTGCTCGCTAGGCTTTGCCGCGGCCGTCATTGCAGACTGCAGACTTCAACGCGCTTGCAAGGCGCAACGCTCATCGAACCGGACGTGCCCGATTAAGGCATCCGGCTCTCCGACTGGCTTCACCGTGAGGCACACGGAGAGCAAACTAACCGCACGCGGCTTCCGCGCAGTGAGTAACTCTCCTTCGCCCCTCGACACAGCAATCTCCGGCGGCGCCTGTCGATAATGGTGTTTGCAGGCTCATCGCCAATCACCACGACCTCGCCATCTTCGAAAGCGCACCAGAAGTCGGGGCCCTTTCCTCAGCCAGCATTACCCGGCTTCAACGGTCATACGACCCCGTCCGACTCCCGCCATGGCCGCCGCCTTTCGCGACGTTGAGGCCGCTACCCTCACCCTTGACGGGTCTCCCCCGATTACCCGAACCACCTTTCCGACGTGCCGTGCCCACTACCCCGGCGGATCGAGCGGGTGCGCGTGTCGATTGCTTCCCCGCTCATACAGCCTTCCCCAAATGGCAGGAGGGTCGGCATCCGCATTGTCACTTTCGAGGCCTGCTCAGGCTTCACACACGTTACGGCCCGCCGGATTGCTCAACCGCCTAAAGCGGCCTTTGTCACGAGGCTCCAGCCCTGCCAGTTACCCGGCCGAACCGCTCGTCAGCTACCAGATCAATCGACAACTCTCTGGGTGGAATCTTCCTCCACTAGTGATTCGCGCCTTCGGGGCGCACTGCCAACTGCGGACGTGCCGTCTCACACAACCGAGGCAGCTGTGGGCCTAGGCCGTGTGAAAAGCCGAAGACGCTCGACTGCGTTAGAATAAGTAGTTCATTCAAGACCGCGGGGATTTTGATCCCCGCTATTGTCTCAGACATAGTGCAACCCTCGACGTCGTTGAAGGCTCCGATCACCGTCCGGATCACGCTGCCGGCGCGCCTGAACTCACAGGCTGCGAATACCACACGACCTACAACTGCTGCATGAACTCAACCAGATTGTGCTTTTCCTCGGGAGTGAGTTTGAGTTCCAGGACCAGGTTGAAGAACTCCACCGTGTCTTCCAGTGTCAAAGCCCGGCCGTCATGGAGATACGGTGGGCTGTCCTTGATACCCCGCAGCGTGAACGCCTTAATCGGTCCATCGCCGGCTTCGTTCTTCAGGAATCGCTCGACGTGGAGGTCGTGCATCTGGTTATCGAGATAGACCGGCGCCGGATGGCAGGTGGAGCATTGCGCTTTGCCAAAGAACAATGTCTGCCCCGCGAGTTCACCGGCCGTGGCCTTCGCCGGGTCGAGCATGCCGGTGACCGTCAGTTTCGGTGCCGGCGGGAAGTCGAACATATTCTGCATCTGGGCCATGTTCGTCACCTGGATTCGGTCCAGAATGTTCATGCCTTTCTTGAGCGCGTGAATCATATCGCCATTGAAGTAAGCGGTGCGCTGCTCAAATTCGGTGAAGTCCTCGACCGAACGTAGGCTCCGCTTCGAGCCGTGAATCTGTTGATTGAACAAGCCGCGGAGACTGACGGTGTCCAGTCGAATGCGCCGCTGCTCGGGCCTGATGTCTGGAGTGATGTGGAACTGACCGCTGGTGTGACCATTCGTGTGACAATCCAGGCACGTCACTCCCAGGCTGGGCTGAGCAGTCCTTCGATCGCCGGTTGGGTTGAACTCTTCTTGAGGGAATGGCGTCACCAGCAAACGCAGGCCATCGAGCTGCACGGCTGTCAATACGTCTGCGAACAAGCGGTAATAGTTGTTGATCGAGACCACTTCGCCGCGGGAGACATCGCCCAGCTCGGGCCGGTTTTGCAGAAACATCCCCGGCGGAAACTCGGGCAAGAATGCCTCTGGAAGGTCGAACTCGACGTCGTACCGCTCCAGCCGCGGAAACATTTTGATCTGCATCTGGGGGAAGACCTGACCGCCTAGCCCGCCGCCTTGGGCGGCGTGAGGCAGTGCCTTGTAGGGGAAGATGTCTCGCTCACGAATCTCGGCCGGGCTCAACGCGGCCAGTGCTTCCCAGGTCATCCCCGCCGGCAATCTTGCTGTCGGCCCCATCGCAAGGGGTTTGCCGCGCGACATGGTGACGACCGGGGCAAGCCTCGGTTCAAGGTTGTACCGGCCTTCGAGGAGCCTGCGCTGGGTCGCCGTGACCGCCGCCTTATTGGCGACGCCAGCCCTGTAAAAGTCGTCAAACGTCATCCCAGGTCGCGTCGCGCCAAGCGGGTCGCGGTAGAAATCGAAACCGTTCATCTGTCCGCGATCTGTTTGATTAGTCAAAGCCCCCGACGATGGCACCGCATTGCTCGGGCTGAAGACGTCGGAGAGGTCGTGGGCGGTTTTCTTCTGTTCCGGCCGCTCCACTGGAGCTTCCTTGGGGGTCTGCGCCTGTGCGATAGCGTCTGGAGGCGCCTCGTTAGTGGGCGGTTGCGATCTCGCGCCCTCGGGCACGGTAAGGCTGAAAATACCCAGGATCAGACCAGCAACAGGAAGGGCTATTTTTAGGTAACGTGGCATAGCAAACCTCCTTCTCGGATGGCTTGTTGCGGTATGCCAGGTAGCATGTAAGGAATTGACAGAGCCGGAACGCTTTAAACTCGATTCTGTTCCAGTGTGCTGAAAAACATTATGGCCAGGTGAACTTCAAGACCTGCTGAGCGGCTTCATCCGTGTTGGGCAGAGCTTAGGCCAGGTCCGGTTGGGGTCAAACTCGGAAGTCGCGGGGCTCGCGGGGCACGTCCGTTCTACCCTCAACAGCAGACATCGTCCGGCCGGCCCGGCATGTCCGAAAAGTGCCATGCGCGGACATCAGCGAGTGCGATGCGTTCGCTCATTTCACGAGTTCGAAATCCGCCAGTTGCCACGTCTTGTTGAAGAACGGCTCAAGCGGACCATTCGTGAATTTGGGCATCCCAACAGCGGCGACATGCTCTAACGTACCAGCGAGTCTGCCTCGCGCTTTTGCGCGCCTATTGTCTCTCCCAGTTTCAGCAGGTCTTATTTGCAGGATCGCGCTTGTTAGGAGACTTAACAGCGCAAACGGGCGAGCGGCGACGTCCGCCGTTTCAGTTCGCGCGTTGGCTGCGCAGCGGGTTCGATTAACGACTTCGCGGAGCCAGTGGAATTACTTAGCTGCGCCGGTAGTTGTACCTGGGGCGGTATTTGTACCTGTGCGCCGCACCTCACGTCGCTCGTGCCGTCCTGCGCGTCGCTCCTGACGCCGCTCCATGCCAACGGTCTGAGCCTCAGCATCAGATACTGTCAGTACCGTAGGGGCCGCCGCGAGGCCGAACGCTGCCGCCAATCCCATCAGTGAAAGGGCCTTTCGGCGAGAGATCATTTCCGACTTGATGATTGCACTCATGTCGAACCTCCCTTGGCTAGATGAACCCTCTGCCAATGCACCCAATGCCAGAGTGCCTACATTGTTCCACATTAACAGGGGCGGTCCGGCTACCATAAGCTGCGCTGAAGGCGTTAGACATTCCAGCCCTGCCTGGCAGCGTGGAGCACCCCCGTCCTTCCATGCGTCCATGGTCGCATTTGGGTCCAAAGCTGACCTGGGCGTGTAGCGATGGATCGTCTGTTTTCTCCCCAACAACGGACATTGAAACCGCATCGGATAGCAGGGCCGAGACGGATGATGAAAGACAAGTGGCCTCGCGCGAAAGCTCTTAGGCGACTTAAAACCGTAGGGGTGACGTAACTCACAAGTGGGCTTTTCGGATTGATACCGAATTTTTTGCGTACGAAGGAGGACCACCGGTCCGCACCCTCATCGCGCTAGAGATTTGACCACCCCCCACTCGCGAAAGACGACGCTTACGGTAGGACGATTGGCGACAAGCGTCCGAACAGAAGCGAGCGTCATGCCTGGCGGGGGCCCGAACATCCAAGCGCGGGCACCCGTTTCGCCGGAGTGCCCGGCCGTGCGCCAGCGGCGATGGCACCGCCATCACCCCAGCGCGCACCGCGCGTGTCAACCATATCAACCTTGCTTTTCTGCAGCTTCGGCTACCGGGATCCCGCGGTGCGGCCCCTCCCGGACGATCCTCATCCGACGTAATCACCAGATGGCGGCAGCGGCGATATCCCGGCGGTTGGCGGGCTCACCTTTTGCCGTGCGATAATTCTAATCCGAGCGGTTCCGGGGACCTTTGGGCAAAAGCACTCCTCCATCTTGGAGCCGTATTCGCTTTCGACCCTGCTGCGAACGAACTTGTTGGGTGCTGAAAATACCAGGCAGCCATCGATGCTCTCCTCGAACTCAATGTCCCGGAACCAAGCAACATACTCGCCTGGTTTGACGCGATATTGCAATTGGACGGCGCCGGCCTTGATTGCAGCGCGCGTCAAACGGTCCGAGGCACAGACAGAAGAGGGCCGAAATGCTCGTTGAGCAGCATCGCCGCTCGCCGTCAGATCATTAGGCGTGCGACCGTCGCAGCCAGCCTCCCTTGAATGCCCCTTAGTGGATACATCACCAACATCGTGACTTTTCAGGATGGGCTGGCTCGTGGAGGTTACAGGAAACTTGTTTAAGGGAAAGGTTTGGGTGCCGTTACCGTCACCTTCAGTGTGACACGGCCGTCCCTCCGAAAGTGTCACATCTGGCACGGACTTTTGATAGCGCGATTGCTTGCGGTGCGTGACCCAGTTTTCTTCGTCCAATTGGAATCGCGACCAAATCGGCTCGTAGCTATTCCGATGAAAATACCCTCCATGCGTCTTCTTCCTAAGATACCCTTTCAAGACCAGCGCATTGATCGCACGAATTACAGTGCGGCGGCTAAGCCGCAGCAGCTTGGCGACCGTGTTTAGCGCAGGATCGCATTGGTGAGTTTTGAAATTGAAACAGTCAACGAGCACCGCAGCGACACGCTTCTCCGAGGCAGTAAGATCCCCAGCGAGATTTATGGCTTTGTGGGCAATTAATGAAGCAGACGGCTTCTTGGACATTGATCTCTCTCCTGTAGCACTCGCACGTCGAGGCAATTACAGAAAGCGGCCGATTAGAAATCTGACGCAACGGCAATTGATGTCGTCGCGGAGCCAGGCGTACACAAAGCGGCATGCTGCGGCGTTGAGATATCGAACGAGCAGTTCTGACGTCCGACAGATTGCGATCCGGGACGCGAATCATCGATGGCAGCGCTTGGAGTTCATCCAGTTCACTAGGTCGCTCTGACAATAGCGTATAACTCGGCCCATTTTTATAAACAGCGGCCCTGTTCCAGATACGCGCCAGGCTTGGAGTGTTCTTTGCGATACCGACAGGAAGCGGGCCGCGAGTTTTTCAGACAGCAGTGGAGTGAGATCGATCTGTGTCAACGTATTCATTGGAGCTCCGTGCGCTCGAGCAGTGTGACGGACAGCATGTCGGTCGAGCGCACTGAGAAGTAACAGGGCTGGAAATTCCGCTAAATAGAATCAATTTCTCGATTGGCCAGTCTGGAATTAGGTATCCCTCCGGATTGGCCAGTTTGGAAAAACTTTCGCATCCCGGCCCGCCCGAATATCATCGCCGATGGTCTTAATGCTTCGATCCGCTTTGGAGGCTAACCCGGCTATCACCAAATCCGCATTCACGAGCCTTGCTATTTCTGAGGCCGTGCCCTCGACGAGGCCAATGTATCTCGGGGATGATTGCCAGCATTCTTCGGCTCGGCGCCAAACGATCCGTCTAATCGACTCGCGCTTTTTGCTTTTCGCCAATGGACCCGCTGCTCTGCCGGAAACTGCGGCGGCGCCTGCGGTTGCGAGTGAGTTGATCTGGCTCACTCGAAACTCGCCATAGCGAAACATCGCGGTTCCAAAGTGTAGAATGTAATCGTCTATGCCTTCAAGCTTTCCGAGCTCGATGAGCGCCATCAGCAGGTCGCCTGCCAGCCGAGCTTCGGACAATCGTTCAGTAGAATGAACCACGTCGTAATACCAAAGCACCTCGTCGTCGCAGAGCCGCTTTTCAAAGACGTCCAATTCCTCCGGCATAAGGCGGGTTTTGTCCGTTGGAAGATCGTTCTGCTCCAAGATCTCCCTGAGCTCTTGGCAAACATCATTATAAATTCCCCAAGGGTCTGGGAAGTGAGGTTGGCGGTTGGCGTCGTCTGCCATCGATATGAAAGTCATTCGAGATAGAACGCCTCGCGTTTCCGTGACCAGATATTCGCGCGTGCCGGGCGTTACCTTATTGAGGGGCTCATATGAGCGAACGAGCTTCACCTCAGAAGAAGGCTTGCTCTTTTTGGGAGGTTTCATGGCGTCGTCCGGTTTGCCCGCGTGCGTCCAATTGATGCGGGTGATTCGCGCCATTGTGGGCCCGAAGCCCTAGAGTGCATGGCCGCAACGACGATTTGCCACAGAAATCGACTCCGTTCGTCTCCTACTGAGTTCGCTCATCGCTGTTTGAGAGCGGTCAAACTTTATGGAGGCTAGATCGGTGGTGAATGACACGTCACCTTCCGACCGATGGACGACTTTTTGAACAGAAATTCGGACGGGCTCGGTGAAATCGCCGGCATCCTTGCGCTCGGCCTTCTGCGTCTTAACGTCCGGAAGTCCAGTCTCATTTCGCCGGAAAATCGAGATAATCCGCTCGACTTAGAGCCCGGGTCGCACGGTCATGTCAGCGGGAACACGAGGATGTCCGGCACGTGAATGACACCGTTTTAAGCCAATTGGCCGCCCTAAAAGGCGCATCTGCCTTGGTTCTGAAGGCAAAGTGGCGGGAGCTGTTTGAGAGCGAGCCGCCGCAATATAACCGGCGGTTTCTGGAAAGCCGGCTGGCCTACCGGATCCAGGAGCTGGCCTATGGCGGGCTCGGCCGCGAGACCCTCGACCGGCTCCGCGCCATGGCCAAGCAATACGACGCCAAGAGCGCCGCGGAACGGAAGGCCCGGCCGGTTCACCGACCGATCGCCGGCACACAACTGATCAGGGATTGGCAGGGCGTCTCGCACTGTGTGACCGTCCGGATCGACGACTTCGAATATCTGGGTCGACCATACAAGTCGCTGTCGTCCGTCGCCCAGGAGATCACCGGCACCAAATGGAACGGCTGGGTGTTCTTTGGCCTAAAAAGCAATCAGGGCAAATCATGAGAACCGAGCGAGGGCGATCGCACGACCGCCATTCCGACCTCGACGGCTTTAGCCAGGAGTCGATGCAATCGTCATCATCACGCGGCTCTTCTGCTCAGCCCGTCCCAAAACTCCGGTGTGCGGTATACACCCGCAAATCGAGCGAAGAAGGCCTCGAGATGCAGTTCAACTCCCTCGATGCCCAGCGCGATGCCGGCGAGGCCTATATCGTCAGCCAGAGGGCGAAGGGCTGGACGCTTGTGCCGGACCGCTACGACGATGGCGGCATCTCCGGAGGAACAAATGACCGCCCGGCATTAAAGCGGCTGATGGCCGATATTGAGGCAGGTAAGCTGGACATTGTGGTGGTCTACAAGATGGACCGGCTGTCGCGCTCGATGCTGGGCTTCCTGCAGATGGTCGAAACGTTCGGCCAGCGCAACGCCACGGTCGTCTCCATCACAGAATCGTTCGACACCCGGACTTCAATGGGCCGCATGACCCTGAACATGCTGCTGACCTTCGCCCAATATGAGCGAGAGCAGACGGGGGACCGCATCCGCGACAAGGTAGCCGCCTCCCGCAAGAAAGGTATGTGGATGGGCGGGTGGACACCGCTCGGGTACGAGGTCCAGGATCGCAAGCTCATTATTCGCAAGGCGGATGCCGATCAGGTTCGGGCGATCTTCAAGCGTTTCCTGGTGTTGAAATCAGCAACATTCGCGGGAACTAGTCGCCAAACGGGCCACCAACCGATATGGCCACCTCCTGGACAAAGGCGTGCTGTACAAGCTCCTGAAAAACCGGGTGTACATCGGCGAAGCCGTCCACAAAGGCACGTCCTATCCGGGCGAACACCAGCCCATTATCGACCGGAAACTTTGGGACCAGGTCCATGCCATCATCAAGGCCAGCCCTCGCAAGCGGGCGGCCAGCGCCAGGGCGCAAACCCCGGCAATCCTGAAGGGGCTGCTGTTCGGTCCCGACGGTGCTGCAATGTCGCCGACCCACACCCGGAAAAGCGGCCGGCTCTATCGCTATTACATCAGCCAGAGCGTCATCAAACGGGGGACAGACGCCTGCCCGGTTCGACAGGTCCCGGCGGCCGAGATCGAGCGGATCGTCATTGAGCAGATTCGATCGTTGCTGCAGACGCCCGAGATCATCATCCAGATGTGGCGCGCGGCTCAGAAGACCAACAAGGGCGTCAGCGAGAATGACGTCCGCAGCGCCCTTGTCGAATTCGAGCCGCTCTGGGCGGAGCTATTCCCCGCCGAGCAGGCCCGCATTATTGAGCTGCTGGTCGACCGGGTCGATCTCAGCCCCACCGGAATTGACCTTCGCTTGCGGATCGAGGGACTGACCTCCCTTTGCAACGATCTTCGGAGCGCCACCACCTCGCAGAATGAGGCCGCATGACCACCCAACCGAGCCTCATCGTCGGCCGATTGGGCCGCCCCACCCTCAGCAGGGACGGGCGGACGATTTCGGTCCACATCCCCATCTCGATACGCCACCAGGGTGGCCGGAAGCAGGTCGTGACGCCGGCCGACGCAACACCTTGGACCTCGCGGGCCTCCCGTATTGACAGCACTCTGGTCAAGGCAGTCGTCCGTGCCCATCGCTGGCGGGACATGCTGGAGTCCGGCCACTACGCCACCGTTCGAGAACTGGCCAAAGCGGAAAGCATCAATGAGTCCTACCTCAGCCGCGTGCTGCGCCTGACATTGCTCGCGCCCGACATCATCCAAGGCATTCTCGAAGGGCAGCAATCAGTTGATCTCGAACTCGATGACCTACTTGAGCCTATACCCCCTGATTGGGCTCAGCAGCGCGCTCAGCTAGTCAGGAATCAGCCCTAGGCTGCAGTCGACTGCCCGTCGATAGAACCGAGCAAATGACCGTCAAACTCGGCGCTTTCGCGCGTGCGGGAGCCTACGATATTTTGAACAGGCCTTGCCGACCTTGAGAGCGATCATTGGTGAAGGTCTCGATGTGTGCCAACGAACCTGCGTTGGCAGGGGGGTCCGCGTTGTCGAACACGATAAACTGACCGTCGCTGCCCAAAGATGAGAGATGCTGGAAGAAACGCTCCTTTAAGTCCGATCGGCTAATCGTTTGCTCGTCGGGCGAGAGAGCGCCCAAGGGAGACCTGATTGGATCCCGGTATGTGATCAATGGCGTGTCGAGGATGACAAACCCTGGGTGGGGCGATTGACGCGCCTGACAATAAGTTAACAAAGCCACCTTGAACGCGGCATGGGTGATCGCGCGCACACCTTTGCCGTTATGTGTCATCGACATGATCACATTCGCCCCGCAGTGCGGTGCTTTGCCGGCAGATAAGGCGCTAACGACCAGTGTATACCATTCCTAAATGTCGCAAATGTCCGCGCCAATATTTGCAAGCCGTTTACTAAAGGTTTTGACTCAATCGGGTTGTTGCCCTTCCTTGTCCGATGGGGATTCGAACCGTTTCTAGGGCTGCGGCTGCAGATACCTTAAGTGCCGGCCTTTCAGAACCGTACCAAATTGCCGAAGTACGAAGCTTTGGAGAAAAACGGCGTCTCCAAACGTCAATCTAAGAAACCGATGCATCTCTAGTACGGCGCCACCTTAGAAGAAGGCCCGTTTTATTGGGTTTTATGGGGCTTTGGTTGCCGACGAGACAGGCACTCGAACCGACAGTGGCGGACCGAGAGGGATTCGAACGCTCAATACGGCTTGGACCTCCCTTAAGGGTGGGCTTCCTGAGATTCTCGGCTCGCGGCGACTCGGTGGCGATTCCCGAAAACCAAAAGGCCGCCCTTGCGGACGGCCTCTTAGTTTTAAGCCAATATATCAGTCACTTATTTGGTTGCGGGGATAGGATTTGAACCTATGACCTTCAGGTTATGAGCCTGACGAGCTTGACCGGGGTTTGCAAATGCTGGCTGTGCCGGCGGCCCGTTCGCAGGATTTCGGCAAAACTCGCAAGCTTCTGCGGGTTTGTTTATCGTCTGGTGATTATTCTGTTTTGCCGACTAGGTTCGCGGAATGAATGCATCTTCCCCAGAAGCAATTGCACACAGCCTGACGCCGGAGCAGCGCACTATTGTCCTGGTCGGGCCACAAAACTTCGAAGAAGCAGACGCCATACCAGAGGGCTTGTTTGATTTCGATGTTTGTTGGGACGTTGAAAACGCTAGTGAGACCTCCTTTTGGACACCCACCGAACTCGGCCGTTTGGTTCGGGACAAGCTTGAGCAACTACCGTGAGATGCGAGCGCGTAAAGCGATGAACTCGCAAGGGCGGACTGCACCAGTTTCGCATCGGAAACGACATCGCTAAGGCGCGACAAAGGCGATCGCACTCGAATGAAACCCTAAGAATCTCAACGAAGCCGACTTGTAGCCTCCCGCTCATAACGGTCTGGTTGCAGGTTCGAGTCCTGCCGGGCTCACCAGCGAAATCAATGGCTGGTCAGATTGCGGTCGCGGTGGACTCTCGCCCTAAGTATCGGGAAGTGCGTTCATCGTCAGAGCGGGCTGCGTGCATCACCCCTAACGCCGAAAATTTCGACAATCAGCTTCTTTCCTTTTTTGTTCGCCGTGGCACCCAATCGTACGATGAGTTTATAGCCGCCGTTCCATTTCGGCCTCGCCTGAGCATGATACTCGGGATGATCAACACGACATTTTCTCGATTGGCGAAAACGCAAGTGCGTGTACCTCATCGGGTCGCAGGGTGACCTGAGCGCGAGCGCTGGGGACAACTCGGACTATGATCGACGAAGACGAAGGTGAACAACACGCGGCTGCTGGAGAGATTCGGCCAATGCTGAGCATAAAGCAGGTGCTCGCCTTGATCCCATTCTCGCGGGCGACGCTTTACCGCGAAATGGAAGCCGGCCGTTTTCCCGCCGCTCACGAGATCGCACCTCGCAGAATTGCGTGGTTCAAGGATGACGTTGCCGCGTGGCAACTCGGCACCAAAAAGGGCGCTTGAGATTTCCTTCCCCCAGCCTTCCCCCAGACGATTTCAAATATAGGGCCTCTCCGCTAAGCTATTGTTTTTATTGGTCGGAGCGAGAGGATTTGAACCTCCGACCCCTAGTCTCCCAGACTAGTGCGCTAACCGGGCTGCGCCACGCTCCGATGCCGTTCCATTAGCTGCGATCAGGCCCGCGCGCAAGGCAGGCGATGGCACCGGTCGCGGGATGGCGGACGGGCGGTAACGGCGGGTTCCAGGGGAAAATCTAGCCCTTCAGGGCCTGATCCAGCAACTGCCGGCAGGCGATCAGGTCCTGCAGCACGCTTTCCAGGCGTGCGACTTCGAGCGGACGCACCTCGCCGGCGATCCCGGGAATGGGGCCGTCGTCATACGCCGCCGGCATGCCTTCCTCGTCGGTTTCGAGCAGGCGAAAATCGATGCCGTCGGTGCCGCCTTCGTAATCGTCGTCATCCAGATCGACGCCGGGCACGACATCCTCGTCCTGCTCCGCGATGCTTTGGCCGACCGCCTCTTCGATCGCGCCAAACGAGGCCACCGCCGAGCTGTCGGCCAGACGCTGGACCGAGGCGATGCCGTGCTCCTTGAGAATGCGCTGCACGCCGCGGATGGTGTAGCCCTCGCCATACAGCAGGCGGCGGATGCCCTTGAGCAGGTCGACGTCGTCGGGGCGGTAATAGCGGCGGCCGCCGCTCCGCTTCATCGGCTTGATCTGCGCGAACCTTGTCTCCCAGAACCGCAGGACGTGCTGGGGAATGTCGAGGTCATTGGCGACCTCGCTGATGGTCCGGAACGCATCCGGCGCTTTGTCCAAATGCCCGCTCCTCTTTCGATCGCCCGGCCGGACGGCCAGTCTCTTCCGGCTTGCCTTGCTATTCGGGCTTGCTTTGCCCGTTACCGGGGTTCTGGCCGTTGATCCGCTGCTTCAGAATCGCCGAGGGCTTGAACACCATCACGCGACGCGGCGAAATCGGCACCTCGGTGCCGGTCTTCGGGTTACGGCCGATACGCTGGCCCTTCTTGCGCACCATGAACGAGCCGAACGACGATAATTTCACCGTCTCGCCCTTCTCCAGGCAGTCGGTGATCTCCTTCAGCACCAGCTCGACGAAGGCGGATGACTCCGTGCGTGACAGTCCTACCTTCTGGTAGACGGCCTCGCACAAATCGACGCGTGTAACGGTCTTCCCGGTTCCAGTCATCGCCTGCCCCGCACTCACGGCGAAAATTTATCGTCTGAAATTATGAGGTTAACGTACAATGGTCAACAGTGCTCATCAATGCAATAGCATGAAAGAACACAACAAAGTACACAGACTTTTTAAGGTTGCGCTTACCAGCGTAAAAGCGCCGAGCCCCAGGTGAAACCGCCACCCATGGCCTCCAGCAGTACCAGGTCACCCTTCTTGATGCGTCCATCGGCGACCGCGACCGACAGCGCCAGGGGAATCGACGCCGCCGAGGTATTGCCATGCAGGTCGACGGTCAGCACTACCTTTTGCGGTGCAATATGAAGCTTGTGCGCCGAAGCATCGATGATTCGCTTGTTGGCCTGGTGCGGAACGAACCAGTCGATCTCCGCGGCCGAGGTGCCGGTGGCCTTGAAGGCGTCCACGATCACGTCGGTGATCATGCCCACCGCATGCTTGAACACTTCGCGGCCTTCCATCCGCAGATACCCCACAGTCCGGGTCGAGGACGGGCCGCCATCGACATATAATTTCGACTTGTGCCGGCCGTCGGAGCGCAGATGCGTGGTCAGGATGCCGCGGTCGGAGGGTTTGCCCGGCTCGAGCTGCGCGTCCAGCACCACGGCGCCGGCGCCATCGCCGAACAGCACGCAGGTGCCGCGGTCGTTCCAGTCCAGGATCCGCGAAAACGTCTCGGCGCCGATCACCAGCGCACGCTTGAACGAGCCTGTGCGCAGGAAATTGTCCGCGGTCGCGAGCGCGAACACGAAGCCGGAGCATACTGCCTGCAGATCGAACGCTGCGCCGTGGTGGATGCCGAGTTCGTTCTGCACGGCGACCGCGGTCGCCGGAAAGGTATTGTCCGGCGTCGAGGTCGCCAGCACGATCAGGTCGATCGACTGGGCATCGACCCCGGCATTGGCCAGGGCCGCGCGCGCGGCATGCACGGCCAGATGCGAGGTGAACTCGCCTTCGGCGGCGATATGGCGCTGCCTGATGCCGGTACGCTGTACGATCCACTCGTCGGAGGTGTCGATCCGCGCCGCCAGTTCGGCATTGGTCAGGATCTGCTGCGGCAAATAGGAACCGCAGCCGAGCACAACCGAACGTAATGCAGTCACGAGACAGCCTCCTGCGCGGTCGGCGCAGATCCGGGCGCGCTGCCGTCGGGGTTGAGCATTTGGTTGATCTTGTTGAGGAGATCGTAGCGGACCATCTCATAGCCAACATCGACGGCATAGGCAAAGCCTTCGGCGTCGGTTCCGCCGTGGCTTTTGACGACGATGCCGTTTAGTCCAAGCACCACGCTGCCGTTGGATTTGCTCGGGTCGAGCTTGTCGCGCAGCGCCTTGAACGCATTCTTTGCAAAGAGATAGCCGATCCGCGAGCGCCAGGTGCGCGACATGGCGCCGCGCAGGAAGTCCGTGATCTGCCGCGCGGTGCCCTCGGCGGCCTTCAACGCGATATTGCCGCTGAAACCCTCGGCGACGATGACGTCGGCAGCCCCCTTGCCGATGCCGTCGCCCTCGACGAAGCCGATATATTCCAGCTGGGGAAGGTTCATCGCGCGCAGCAGCTCCGCCGCTTCACGAATTTCCTCGCGGCCCTTGATCTCCTCGACGCCGATATTGAGCAGGCCGACCGTGGGCCGTTCGAGATCGAACAGCACGCTCGCCATGGCGCTGCCCATCACCGCCAGCGCCACCAGGTGATGCGCATCTCCGCCGATGGTGGCGCCGAGGTCGAGCACGACCGAATCGCCGCGGGCGGTGGGCCATATCGCCGCGAGCGCCGGCCGGTCGATCCCCCGCTGCATGCGCAGGCAAAACCGCGCCATCGCCGCCAGCGCGCCGGTATTGCCGGCGGATACCGCGACGTCGGCCTCGCCCTTCTTGACCGCTTCAATGGCGAGCCACATCGACGACGATTTGCGGCCGCGGCGCAACGCCTGGCTCGGCTTTTCGTGCATGCTGACGGCGACGTCGGTATGAATGACGCGGGAGACCGCCTTCATCGCCGGATATTTGTCGAGCTGCGGGTCGATCAGCGCGCGATCGCCGAACAGCAGAAATTCGCTGTCGGGATGCCGGGTCAATGAAATCGCGGCGCCGGGAATGACCACCGATGCGCCGACATCGCCCCCCATGGCGTCAAGCGCGATTCGAACCTTCTGAGGCATGAACGTCCCGGAAACCTGATCTCTTGCGGACAAGAAGCGCTTCGGCCGCGACTACTGAAATCGCCATGGATGGCAGCGATCGGCGAAGCGCAACGCTGCACCCGGCCGGGCCGCGACAATAGCGTTTCCGCACCCCGACACAACCTCTTGACCGCGCTCTTTTGAAAAGGAGCCGAACCGGTGCGGAATCGGCACATCGGAATAAAACAAGCTAATTCAACAAATTATGCCATTTTTTGGACCCATGCCGGTATCTAGCTGTGCTGGAATGCAAGCTCCACCGCCGTGCCGGCGCGGTTCAAGGCTTTTTCGGCTTCTTCGCGCCCGATGGCTCGTCTTCGGCCTTGAGCGCTTTGAGCGCTGCAAACGGATGCGAGTCGGGATCGGCGGCCTCGACGGGGGGCTCGAATACGGCGTCCGGCCGGCGCGGATAGGGATCGACACCGAGATACAGCGCATCGGTCGCGAGCCGGCCGAGGTCGATGATGCCGTTTTCGATCGGCTCCGGCGGATCGGGAATTTCGACGTCGCCCTCAGTGGCGTCATCGACGAGAGTGGAAAGCTCGGGGATCTGCTCCGGCGGCGCGAAGATCAGGTCGATCTCCTCGTCGATGTCGTTCTCGATCGGATCCAGCGTCACCACGCAGGTTTGCCCGATCCGCGCCCGCACACGGCCGCCGATTTGGAATCGGCCGCCGCTCATGGGCGTGACATCGAGCGAGGCATTCGCCGACAGGACCTCGCGCAAGTCCCCGACCTCAGCCATTGCCACGCGTTCTGCGGGGCTCGCTTCGATATCAAGATGCAATCCGGTCTCGGGGATCTGCGCCACCGCGACGGGAACGCGCCAAGGGTCGGATTTGGACTTGTCGGGCTTGTCAATCATGCTGCTCGGTCGGTTCATTGCTGTACGCCCACGCGCGCCGGCGACGGAAACCGCCACGATGCACGCTGCACCTTCACATCGTCCAGCCCCGCCAAAGCGGACGTGGCCGCCTCGGCATAGTAAGCCAGCCGCCGCGCGTTTTCGATCTGGCCGCCGTCCAGGATATTCTTGCACAACGCCTGCGCCAGCGCCTCCCGGCTGTCGGCAATGGCCAGATCATAGGCCGCACTACGGCCGTAGAACGCCTCCCCGAAGGCCTGCATGCGTTTGGGCACGGTAAGGTCGCCGACCCCCATTTCGCGCAGATTGGCGTCCATATCCTCGCAGAAGCGGTCGAACAGCGCCTGGCACAGCGCAGCACCTCCCTCGACCGGCCGAAGCCGCCTCAACACCATCCATAAATGCAGCACCAACAGATCGAATCGGCCGTCAACCGTGTCCGGCACACCCAAGTCCCGGTAAAATAACGGTTCTCGCGCCTGCGTCACGATCATGCCATAGATGGCCTCAATGGTGCCCGGCAGGGGTATCTGGGGTTTCCTGAAGTGATTGAACGGCCAAAGCATCGTGGGTTCCGCAAACGAGCCCTTACGGCCCGCATTTGTTGCAATCCTGCTCGCTGCCCGGTACGTCAACGCCTCGCGCGATGCAAGGGGACGGGATCAGTTCCGTAAATGACCGAAACGAGCCAAAGACAGTTACGCGCGAGATTTCCGCGCGGTCCGGCCGCGCGCTGGCGCGGCCTGCGCAGCGTCGCCGCGGTCGCGCTGGTCTGCGCGGCGCTCGGCGCCTGCACCGGCGAGCAGTTCCAGAAGGGCTACATCATGCCCCCCGGCGCGCTCGAGCAAATCCCGATCGGGGCGAGCCAGGACCAGGTGCTGATCGTGATGGGAACGCCGTCCACCGTCGCCACCCTCAACGGCGAGGTGTTCTATTATATCTCGCAGCGCTCCAGTCGTCCGGTCGCCTTCATGAACCAGAGGGTGGTCGACCAGCGGGTGATCGCGATCTATTTCGACAACAATCGCCAGGTGAAGCGGCTCGCCAATTACGGGCTGCAGGACGGCAAGATCTTCGACTTCGTCAGCCGCACCACCGCGACATCGGGCCAGGAACTCAGCTACCTGACGCCGCTGTTCAAGTTGCTGAGTTTCAACTAGGTCGTTTCCAAATGCAGCGTGTATCGTTCGCATCTCTTACTTAGAGTCAGGAACGAAAGTATCTGCTACGTAGTTTCTATCGACCGAACCAAACCGAATAATAGTGTGCGTATAAATCCAGCCACCCGGCACCCTGAAACGAAATATGGTTTCATCATACTGGCCGGTGACATGATCTTTAAATACTTCTTCGTGGGTGTGGAGCTTTTGCTCGGGCATGAACGTCTTTCGAGTACCGCTGCAATAGCCACCAAAATCAACTGACTTGCGACGTTTCAAAGACAAAGCCGCGAGGCGATTGACTCGCTCACCGTTCGACTGACGGCGGTTGTCCTCTCTCCAAGAGCTATGCTCAGCATACCGCAAAAGGGACGCACCGGCAATGCAGTGATGGATGCCAATCTCCGCGCGGCACACACGCGGGAAAGACTCCTCCAATTGGTGCAAGCGTTGTCTTTTGGTGCAAGCGTTGTCTTTCGAATAGGTTTCTTGGTGGTTGATGCGGTCAACCTCAAATCGTTCCTGTGGTTGTCGCGGATGTTTCTAATCCAGTCGATTGATAAGGCGGAGGTCAGCCTGCGCGTCGCGCAGTCGGCTTTGTTCTGACCGGTAGAGAAGTGTCGACCACAAACGGCGCAGGGAAATAAAACAGGAATTCTGTCCATGATCGAGGGGATCAGCGCTGTCACACTAGGCACCCACCAAATGCCACGAGCGGTCCGATTCTACCGTGCGCTGGGTTTTGAGGTCCTGCATGGCGGCGAAGAGTCGTCCTTCACCAGCTTTCGAGCAGGGGCGAGCTATCTTAACCTCATCGCCCAGCCTGCCGAGCGGCGCTGGTTCTGGTGGGGACGCGTCATTTTCTACGTCACCGATGTTGACGCACTTTACAACCGAGCGCTCGCAGCGGGATACCAGCCAGCTACCGTGCCCCGCGATGCCGAATGGGGTGAGCGCTTTTTTCACCTGGTTGACCCCGACGGCCACGAACTCAGTTTCGCTCGGCCTTTGCTCCCGGTTTCCGTCCAATAGCATCTCGAAGCGGCCAGCCATTCCAAGGGGTGCCGGGAGAGCGTATGGTGCTCCGATTATCCGCTGAACCTGGGAGGCATTCATGCAGTTCAGGACAACCGGACTATGGTTGCTCGGCGTGATGGAGCTTCCCGCCCCCGCGACCGCACAAACCACCCCTGCTCCACCGGCAATTACCCGAACAGTGGTCGCCGCGACCAAACTGCCGACCGTCACGGACGTGCCGCTCCATTTCAAAGCGGTGAGCATCACTCTTCAGCCGGACGAGAGGAGCAGTGTCTCGGCGGCCAACGGCATCCTCTACCAGATGTCAGGATCGACTGAGGTCGCACTCAATGGCGAGGCCAAAACGCTCAAGGCCGGAGATGGGCTGTTCATCGCCGGCGGAAAGACCGCGGCGCTAACGGCGGGCAGCAGAGGGCCATCAACTTTCCTCCACTTCTTCCTTGTCCCCGCTGTGGACTTGGGTCGGCCTGTCGAAACGGCGCCTGCCGCCGCGAGAGAATTATATCGCACGGCAGATCCGATCCCCGACCTGAAGCCAGGCGGTTATGATCTCAACCTCACACGAGTCACATTTCCGGCGCAGATGCCTTCCAACCTGCCGCATCATCGGTCAGGAGCGGCTTTGTATTATATTGTCTCCGGCACCGGAGCCAACACGATCGACGGTAAGACAGAAGCAAGGGGACCAGGTTCCTTGATCTATGAACCATACGCCCTCGTGCACCAATGGGGAAACCCGGGCAACGAGCCGTTGATATTCCTGGCCTTCAACATCAATCCGGAAGGTGTTGCAGCCGTGCTTCCGGGCGCACCAGCAAACAAGCAATAGCTAACGGCGGACGGCCCACCGCATCCGGAGCGCCGTTCGAGATGAATTGGCCAATTTGAGTCATGGTGGCAACGAACGGTCGCACCGTCACCGTATTCGGCGGAACCGGATTTCTCGGACGCCGTATCGTTCGGAATCTGCGCTCTCGCGGATTTCCCGTTCGGATCGCGACAAGGCATCCGGATCGGGGGCACAGACTGTTTGGTCCTGATGATCCGCAACTTCAATCGGTAGGGGCCGATATTGGCGACGAGCGGTCAGTCGCGGATGCGCTTGCCGGCGCCTACGGCGTTGTAAATGCAGTTAGTCTTTACGTCGAGCACGGACGCGAGACATTTTATTCCGTTCACGTCGAGTCTGCCCAACGGGTAGCGGCTCGAGCACACCGTGCCGGAGTCGAACGGCTTGTTCACGTTTCGGGAATTGGCGCAGATGCCGCCTCCCAATCGCGCTACATCCGGAAGCGCGGGGAAGGCGAACTGGCGGTTCGAGCAGCGTTCCCCAATGCAATTTTCATCCGACCGGCGGTGATGTTTGGACCGGACGACGCGTTTCTTACTACTATCCTCAGGCTCCTCCGTGAGCTTCCAGTCTATCCGATGTTCGGCCGCGGCCTGACCAGACTGCAGCCGGCCTATGTAGAGGACGTTGCCGAGGCGATTGGCCGGGTCATGCAGCGAGCCGCGACGCCGTCAATGATCTTCGAGTTAGGCGGCCCGCGCGTCTACTCCTACGAGGAGTTTCTCAGAGCCGTTGCGCTCCAAGCCGGACTTGCGCCCCGACTGATTCCAATCCCATTTGCCGTTTGGAATGCATTCGCTTGGGCCTCCGAGATGTTCCCAAGTCCGCTCCTCACGCGCAATCAGGTGGAACTGATGCAAATCGACACCGTGTCATCGCCGAAGATGCCTGGATTTGCTGAGTTCGGGATCGCGCCGCACTCGGTCGAGGCAATACTGCAGAAGATGCTGTCGAATTGTGGATGAAAAAGCCTCCCCGGGTTAGTCGCTGGGAACCAGGGTATGAGCCATGGCCAACTCCCTGCATTTCTTCGCCACCGAACATTCACGTTCAGTACCCACCTGATCGAACAATAAGGCAGAACCGGTCCCAAAGGTCGGGTCTTTCAACACCGCCGCACGCGATCCATTGCGGCGCAATAGTGGGGATCCAGATTTTTTAATCGCGCCGACATACACATCGGAGCGTGATCGCCCTCTCGTGTTCATTGAAGGAACGTTGCAGCCCCCGTCAGCTTTGATGCGGTCCCCGCATCATCTTCATAGCGTCTTCGATGTGGCGCCACTCTCTGGCTTCTTCGCTGTCGCCTGTGTTCTCGCAAGCTTGGGCATTCTGGGCCGCCTGGGCGATAGCCTCGAGGCCGTGCTTCTCGAACATCTGCCGCGCGATCACGTGAACCTGTATCTCAGATATCATGTCGCTCTCCTCATATTCCACCATGCCCCCAACCGCAGAGACCGATGCCTGTCTGCGGGCCGATCCAGGTGCCGCTGAACCGGAAGTCTCGATCCTTCTGGCTCACGCAATCTTACGCCTCTCCATCAAAAAAGAGGAGAGCGGTTTGCGAGATTTTCCTCGGTGAGTGGCGGAACGCCTTGGCTGCCCGGCTAGGGGAGTTCATGAGTTGCTAATTTTTGCGGACTGACGGGCCAACCTCACAACTTGTGGCCGCTAATGGGACGGTCATGCCGTGCTCCAGTCCCACCAGCAAGCGATGCTTGTGCGGGGCACCAAAGACAACATCACGCAATGCAGTCGGCATGTCCAGGAACAGCTATGTCGCAACGCTTGTGGAGCGTCATTCGCGCTACGTGATGCTGGTCAAGGTCGCGAACAAGGATACTGAAAGTGTCGTCTCGGCGCTGATCAAACAATCACAGAGATTGCCCAGTGAACTTTACCGGTCGCTGACCTGGGACAGAGGCAAAGAGCTCGCCGATCATCAGCGCCTGACATTGGCCACCGAGGTCGCGGTCTATTTTTGTGACCCTCGGTCTCCCTGGCAGCGTGGCTCAAACGAAAACACCAACCGATTGCTGCGCCAATATCTTCCGCACGGCACCGATCTGTCCCTACATAGCCAAGCCAAACTCAGCGCAATAGCAAGGCAGCTCAATGAAAGGCCCCGAAAGACCTTGCTATATCAAACCCCAGCTGAGAAGTTTGCAGAATGTGTTGCCGCGATCAGTTGAACCCGCCGCGCAAAGCGGACATTCGCTAATCTGTCGATGACGGCTAAATGCCAACAGCGGACATGACGCACAATACGTGCATATTGCAAGCGGCGTGACCACGTCGGTTGGCTTCACTAAGTCTCGCGTCGCGGCCTGCGCACTCGCGCCGACGGCAGCATCGAAACGGACCGACAATGCGTAGCTGCCTTGCCTCCGTGAGTGCTATCGCGTCAATTCCAACAGCCGACGACAGTCCGCCGGCAGCCGCCGTTCGTTGAGGTTGGTAACGCAGAGCAATAATCCCTGCTGCCGGGGAGGTTGCATGTACCACGCCGACATCGGACGCGGGGCGAGGCCGAACTCTAGCGCGCGTGAAGCGATGTCCACGTCTGACGCGGACTTGGAAAGCAGGATCACCACTGCAAGACCGGCGGTCGCCTGCACCTTTATCGAGTTTGGCGCCATTTCTCCCAGGCAACGAAGCAGGGTCTCCCGTCGGGCGGCGTAAAGCCGCTTCATGCGGCGCAGATGGCGAAGATAGTGACCGTCTCGCAGGAATGCCGCCACAGCGCGCTGCATGCCTGCAGCCGGCGCCGGCGCCAGGGAAGCAGCGAGCTCAGCGAACCGGCGACTCAGTTCCGGCGGCACGACCATAAAACCCAGGCGCAGCGCCGGGCTGATCGTTTTGCTGAAACTGCCGATGTGCAGAACCCGGCCGCCATGATCGAGAGATGCAAGAGCCGGAGCCGCCCGTCCTTTCAGTTGCAGTTCGCTCAGGTAATCGTCCTCGATGATCCAGGTGTCGTTGCGTCGAGCCCAGGCGAGCAATGCAAGCCGCCGCGGCGGCGACATCGTCATCCCGAGCGGCGCCTGCTGGCCTGGTGTCACAACTGCCAATTTCGCTCCGGCGGCGGTCTGGACACCAGCGGCAACATCCAGTCCTTCCGCATCGACCGGGACAGCTGTCAAAGCCAAGCCAGCCAGGCCGAGTGCGGTGCGCGTGAGCGGAAAGCCTGGATCCTCGATCCACGCTCCCATCCTTCCAAGCTGAAGCCCTCGGATTGCCAGACCGAGCGCACCGGAGAATCCACCTGTTATGAGCACCTGAGAGGGATTGCACCGAAGGCCGCGGGCCAGCCCTAAGTAAGCCGCGATCTCCTTCCGCAACTCCGGATCGCCACGCGGATCCGGATACGTCACCGGCGCCGCCGCAGCCCGCCGGGTCTCACGAGTCAGGATGCGTGACCACAGCTTGAACGGGAAGGCGTCTTGAGCGGGCACGCCCATCTGAAATGGCAGCGGCGCGTGTCCGAACTCGTAGAAGAGGTCCGGCAGAAGCGGAGCTTCCGGCGAACAATCAGGTATTGAGGATCGGGATTGCCGTTCGGCTACACGAGTTCCTGCCGGGCCAAGACCAATCGCGAATTGCTCCGCGATGAGACGCTCGTAAGCCACACGCACGGTGCCGCGGGAGACGCCGAGTTGAGCGGCGAGATCCTGCCAGGAGGGTAACCGCGCGCCCGAGGCGAGCCGTCCGTTCTCAATGCCCTCTCGGATCGCCGAATAAATCTGGGCAGCCAGCGGAGTCCTTCTGGCACGATCGAGTTGGATGCGGAGGGCAGCCATCGCGCGATGGTACAGCCAAAATCGCCGATCTTGGTACTGTTTTATGATCAGGCGCAACGCATCTGTTCGCCAACACCAGCGACCGGAGCGATCCCGTTCCATCGGGCTTAATGGGAACCCGGTCAATGCAGACAGCGCAGATCGCAGAAACGGAGACAGGAGTTCGACAATGGCTGGCATTTTGTGAATAGCCGGCGCGCCCACGCTCCCTGCAACACTTCCACCAAAGAGACAAATGACCGAGGAGATCATTCCCATGAAGGCGATCGTTGTAACGGAACAGGCTGCGGGGACGGCCGGGATGAAACTGGTGGAGCGGCCGGAGCCGCAGGCAGCGATAAACGACGTCGTCGTTGAGGTTCATGCGTCGGGATTCGTTCCGACTGAGCTGGTGTGGCCCTCGACCTGGACCGATCGCCTCGACCGCGATCGAACACCGTCGATCCCTGGGCACGAGCTGGCCGGAGTAGTCACCGCTCTCGGCTACGGCACGACAGGGCTGTCGGTGGGACAGCGAGTGTTCGGCCTCGCCGACTGGTATCGTGACGGCACCCTGGCGGAGTATGTAGCCATGGAGGCACGCAACCTCGCGCCGCTCCCGGGCGACGTCGACTTCACGGTGGGCGCGAGTCTGCCAATCTCGGGCCTCACCGCTTGGCAAGGACTGTTCCAACACGGCCGCCTTCAGGCGGGGCAGAGCGTCCTCGTGCACGGTGCGGCCGGCGCCGTCGGTTCGGTGGTGACGCAGCTCGCACGAGAGTTCGGCGCCCATGTCATCGGCACCGGACGCGCCGCCGACCGTCAGACGGTGCTCGACTTCGGCGCGAAGGAGTTCGTCGACCTCGACAACGAGGCCCTGGAAGACGTCGGCGGTGTCGATCTGGTGCTCGATGGCATCGGCGGCGACATCGGGAAGCGGTCCGCAGGCCTGATTCGAGCCGGAGGAACGCTGGTGTCCATCGTCGGGCCGGCCGAGGCACGGCCCGCCGACGGCCACGCGGTCGACTTCGTGGTCGAGTCCGATCGTGCCCAACTGACTGAGATCGTGCAGCGGGTGCGGGACGGACGACTGCGGACGAACATCGGCATCGTCTCGACGCTCGACGATGCCGTCGCCGCCTTAAACCCGACCGAGCGACGCAGGGGAAAGACGATCATCCGCATTCGTCCCTGAGCGACGCACAAGCGCCTGGTGGCCGGACTGCCCGAGGAAGACCCGCGCCGCCGTCGCCGACCGCATTGCGCACGCTCAAGCGCGAGAGAGAAATACCGGGAGTGTCGCAAGGACCCGCTCGACCAATCAAACACGTAGGAGTCACCGATGTCGTTTCGCTTCATCACCAAGTCTATCCACGCCTACCTAATCGATTATCCCGTCGCGATCGTCTTGATCGCAGCGCCGTTCGCGCTGAAGCTCGGCCAGAGCGGACCGGTCGCAATGTGGCTTTCGGTTGCTGTCGGTGTCGCGGCGCTACTTTTGGCTGCCCTGACCGACCATCCCACCGGGCTCGTCCGCATCATTCCCTACTGGCTGCACCTGTGGGTCGATCGCGCCGTCGGGGTAGTGTTTGTCATCGCCCCATTTGCCCTCAAATTCTTCGGGCTCGACGCCTGGTACTACTGGGTCCTCGCTGCCGCTGTCCTGCTCACGACGTCAGTCTTTAACGCGCCTGAGCAACCAGTCGCGATGCGTTTGGGATTGGACAGGCGCACAGCGGGCTGAAGGCGGCGACGGCCTCGTCGAGGGTCGTTCATCGAGTAACGCCGAGAGCAACCATTTCAACCAACACGAACAGGAGCCCCCTAATGTCCGACAGCTTTCCACTCCCAACTAAACCGGAAGGCGTTATCCCGTCTCTGCTCAAGCGATTTAACTCCGGAAAGATCGAGGCAATGATGGCCTTGTACGCCCCGGAGGCGGTATTCGTCGCGAACGACGGGCGAACCATCACTGATCGCGCCGAGTTCACGGCCATACTCGAGCACGATATCAAGCTCGGCCTGCCGCTGAAGGCAAATGTGCGCCATGTGTTCGTCGGCGGCGACACCGCCCAGATTGTGGTGGACTGGTCAATTGACGGAACAGGTCCTGACGGCAAGGTCGTGCACATGCACGGCACAGCGAGCGACGTCATGCGGCGCGGCGCGGATGGGTTCTGGCGGTACATTATCGACAATAATCAAGGCACGGCGGTGCGACATCCCGGCTCCTGAGGGGTTAGGTCGTGAGCAGCGCGTCCCTGATCCTCATTGACGGCGGCCTGGCGCTCTCCGAGCCTAAGGCCGTCGGAGCGCGGGGCAGCACCAAGGTGCTCGCCGCGTCGAGCCTGGGCAGCTGCCTCGTGTTCGTCAGCAGCGCCGTCGTCACGGTCGCGCTCGCAGCGATTGGCCGAGACATGCGCCTGTCGCCGCTCGACCTGCAGTGGGTGATGAACGCCGAGCTCCTGCCGCTCGCGGCCCTGACCTTGGTCGCCGGCGCTCTGGGTGATCGGTTCGGACAGAAGCGGATCTTCCTCGCGGGGATCGCTCTCTGTGGCCTGGGCGCGACTGCGATTGGTTTCGCGCCGAGTTTCGCCCCGCTCATCGTCGGCCGGTTCCTGCAAGGCTTGGGCGAAGCCTTGATCCTGCCCAGCGGCCTTTCCGTGCTCGGGCAGGCCTTTCCCGCCGACAAGAAAGCCCGTGCGGTCGGCATCTGGTCCGCCGCCGCGGCTGTCGCCAGCGGCGTCGCGCCCGCGATCGCGGGCGCGATCCTCGATCACGGGTCTTGGCGGACGACCTTTCTGATGCTCCTGCCCGTAGTCGCCGGCGCGCTGGCCGTCGGCACCGTGTGGATACCCAACGACTCCCCGACGAGCCACGCCCGGGTCGACGTCGGTGGCGCGGTCTTTTCGACAGCCGGGCTCGGCGGGCTGGGTGCGGGGCTGACCAGCCTGACCAACGGTTCCGGTGCGAACCTTTGGGTGCTCGTCACTCTGATCGTTGGTCTGGGCAGCTTATCCGGCCTCATCGTGACCGAAAGGCGATTAGGCGACAACGCCATGCTGCCCCCGTCGCTCTTCGCCTCGCGGTCGGTCGTCGGCGCGAACCTGTTCACTGCACTCCTCTACGGAGCCTTCACGGTCATGCTAACCTTGATCCCGTTCGTGATGATCCGGGGGGCGCACCTGCCGACGCTGGTGGCGGGCCTGGCCTTCATTCCCCTGCAAGTGCTGATTGCGGTCGTCTCGCCGCTCGCCGGCATGCTCTGCCGCCGGTTCGGCCGGCGCTTGCCATTGTTCGCTGGCGGCGCCGTCGTCGCCTTGGGATGCGCCATGACGCTCACTGTCGGTTCGAACGCGACCTATTGGGCGGACATCTTCCGCCCTATCCTGTTGCTGTCGTTGGGCATGAGCCTGGCGATCGCACCGTTGACGACCCTCGTCCTCACCTCCGTCGAGTCCAATCGCGCCGGAACAGCGTCTGGTGTCAACAGCGCGGTCTCACGCGCCGGGTCTCTCTTCGCCATCGCCCTGCTCGGCGGCGTCCTGCAGCAGGGCGGTCCTCAACTGTTCTCAGGGTTCCACATGGCGCTGGCTGTCGCCGCGGTTGCGTGCGTTCTCGCCACGCTCGCGGTGTTCATCATCGAGCCGGGGCCCCACGTCGACTTCATCCCGCGAGACTGACCCGTTCGGTGTCCGTAATCAGCAGGCCGGCAAGAATTACGGTGACAGTGCACTGGAATTACGGTGACAGTGCACTCAATAGCCAGTCACGCGTTCGCAGACATCCTGCCGGAATTGCGCGCGCGTCATGTCACCCCCACCCGTTGGCTTGATCCGCGGCTGCGGGCTCCCGGGCGCCCCCTGCGGATTTGCGCGTAAAATCTAATTTCTCCAGCCGGATCAAGCTGTTTCTATCTGTCCAGTCCCTTCTGAAAAAATATTCTGGTTTTCCGAAGTCGCAAATCGCCTTATACCCGCCGCCGTCCACCCCACTCGAGGGGCGTATCGCGATCGTCACGGACGCGGGGCTGGATGCGATGGCCGCAAGCGGCGCTTCTGACGAGAGCGCTTTGCTTGCGGACGGCAAAATCGTGTGGTCCTGACGCCTCGACGCCGGCGTCAAGTTTGCGGGAAGCGATTTTCGCAAGCGACGGTGACAAAAAAGCCCGATCGCCGGGGAGAGCTCGACATAAGCCGTAAAACCATTGCGTGCGGGGATGCCGGGTGATTTCCGGTGCGACCGCTGTGAATACTCGTGTGCATCTTGCACTACCCACTTCGCACACGAGGCTGCGGGTGCACTGGGCACCCGGCATTCCCCACGCCCTCTTTTGGGGGCGGAAGATTCACTCAAAGCTTCGGGCGCAATCCGCGCCGCGAGAAGTTAAACGCATGTCTGGAAACCGTCATTGCGAGGGCAGCGACTTGTCCGCCGTAGCTCGAAGAGCGAAGGCGGAAGCAATCCAACTTTCTTGCTTTTGCGCGATGGATTGCTTCGTCGCTCCTCGCAATGACGTGGAAACACCATCGCGTCTCGAAAACAAAAACCCCGCGGCTCGCGCCGCGGGGTTTTTGCCTTGGATCGTATCGGGCCTCAGTGCGCCAGGATCGCCAGCAGCAGCAGCGCCACGATGTTGGTGATCTTGATCATCGGATTGACGGCCGGGCCCGCCGTATCCTTGTAGGGATCGCCGACGGTGTCGCCGGTGACCGCGGCCTTGTGGGCGTCGGAGCCCTTGCCGCCAAAATGGCCGTCCTCGATGTACTTCTTGGCATTATCCCAGGCGCCGCCGCCCGAGGTCATGGAGATCGCCACGAACAGGCCGGTCACGATCACGCCGAGCAGCATGGCGCCGACGGCCGAGAACGCCGCCGACTTGCCCGCCGCGCCGCCGCCCGCGATCGTATAGATCACGAAGTAGACGACGATCGGCGACAGCACCGGCAGCAGCGACGGGATGATCATTTCCTTGATCGCCGCCTTGGTCAGGAGGTCGACCGCCTTGCCGTAGTCGGGCTTGTCGGTGCCCTGCATGATGCCGGGCTTTTCGCGGAACTGGCGCCGCACTTCCTCGACGATGGCGCCGGCCGCGCGGCCGACCGCCGTCATGCCCATCGCGCCGAACAGATACGGCAAGAGGCCGCCGAACAAGAGGCCGACCACGACGTAGGGGTTGTTCAGCGAGAAGTCGGGCAGCACGCCCTGGAAGTACGGAAACTTCGCAGCGTTGCCGATGAAGTATTTGAGGTCTTCATTGTACGCCGCGAACAGCACCAGCGCGCCGAGACCGGCCGAGCCAATCGCGTAGCCTTTTGTCACAGCCTTGGTGGTGTTGCCGACGGCGTCGAGCGCGTCGGTGGCCTTGCGGACTTCCTTGGGCAGACCGGCCATTTCGGCAATGCCGCCGGCATTGTCGGTGACCGGGCCGAAGGCGTCGAGCGCCACGACCATGCCGGCCAGAGCCAGCATCGTGGCGGTGGCGATCGCGATGCCGAACAGGCCGGCAAGGCTGTAGGTGACGAGGATGCCGGCGATGATGACGAGCGCAGGCAGCGCGGTCGATTCCATCGAGATCGCAAGGCCCTGGATCACGTTGGTGCCGTGGCCGGTAACGGACGCGGCAGCGATCGACTTCACCGGACGATATTCGGTGCCGGTGTAGTATTCGGTGATCCAGATGATCAACCCGGTGACGGCGAGGCCGACGACGCCGCACTCGAACAGCGCCATGCCGGTGAACTTCACGCCCTCCAGCGGACCGAAACCGATCAGCCAGTTGATGACGCCGGCCACGCCGACCAGCGACAGGACGCCGGTGGCGATCAGGCCCTTGTACAGCGCGCCCATGATCGACTGGCTGGCGCCGAGCTTGACGAAGAAGGTGCCGATGATCGAGGTGATGATGCAGACGCCGCCGATGGCGAGCGGCAAGGTCATCATGTTCACCAGCAGCGGCGAGGTCGCGAAGAAGATCGCGGCCAGCACCATGGTGGCGACCGCGGTCACCGCATAGGTCTCGAACAGGTCGGCGGCCATGCCGGCGCAGTCACCGACATTGTCGCCGACATTGTCGGCGATGGTGGCGGGGTTGCGCGGATCGTCCTCGGGAATGCCGGCTTCGACCTTGCCGACCAGGTCGCCGCCGACGTCGGCGCCCTTGGTGAAGATGCCGCCGCCGAGACGGGCGAAGATCGAGATCAGGGAGGCGCCGAAGCCAAGCGCCACCATCGCGTCGACGACGGTGCGGCTGTTGGCGGCAAGACCCATGAAGTGCGTGAGGTAGGCGAAGTAGATCGTCACGCCGAGCAGCGCGAGACCGGCCACCAGCATGCCGGTGATGGCGCCCGCCTTGAACGCGAGTTCAAGTCCGCCGGCCAGCGAGGTCGTCGCGGCCTGTGCGGTGCGGACGTTGGCGCGCACCGAGACGTTCATGCCGATGAAGCCCGCGGCACCCGACAGGATCGCGCCGACGGCGAAGCCGACCGCCACCAGGATGCCGAGGAAATACGCCAAGAGCGCAAAGATCACGATACCGACCATGCCGATGGTCGTGTACTGGCGCCGCAGATAGGCCTGCGCGCCTTCGCGAACCGCCGCCGCGATCTCCTGCATCCGCGGATTGCCGGCGTCCGATTTCATCACGGAGGCCGTCGCCCAGATGGCGTAAACGATGGAAAGCGCTCCGCAGAGCACGATCACCCATAATGCTGTCATTGAATCTGCCTCAGATTGTTTCACCCCACGCCATTCACCGCGGGAGCGGCGGGCGCATCAAAAGAAGGCCTTCCCTGCCCAAAGGGTGACCTTAAATCGGCGGGACCATGCCAAAATCGTATGCCGGGCGCAACGCCACGAAGGTCCAAAGACGCCGATTTCGGCAGGTATTTGCGGGCGAACCTGCGAGCTTTTGGTGAAATGCCTAGAAATGGCTGTAGGACAGGCGCTGCAGCGGCACCTCCCTGCCCTGCGCGTCCAGGAACCGCGGGGCCGACCTGCCCGCCATGATGGTTCCGATCGAGGTCACCGTCACCCCGGCAGCACCTGCGTCCCGGGCGAAGCCCTCGAATCGTTTCTCGGGGATCGCGCACAAGATCTCGTAGTCGTCGCCGGCGGAAACCAGGGTTCCGATATCCACGATGCCGCGCGCGAGCAAGGCCGCCGCCGGCGCGGACAAGGGAATGCCCGGCGCGTCGATTACCGCCGAGGTGCCGGAGGCCGCGCAGAGCTTGGCGAGATCGCCGGCGAGCCCGTCGGAGACATCCATCGACGCGCTGGCGTGATCGCGAATGGCCCGCGCCAGCGCGTTGCGCGGCTGCGGCACGCGGTAGCGTGCGACCAGCATGTCCCTCGCCGCAGCGTTGTCGGCGAGCGCCGCGGCGGCCTTGCCGCCCTTGAGGATATCGAGGCCGAGCGTGGCGTCGCCGATCGTCCCCGTCACCACCACGCGGTCGCCGGGTTGCGCGCCGAAGCGATGGACCATCTTGCCCGAGGGGATGCGCCCGAACGCCGCGATCGAAATCATCAGCGGGCCCGGCGTGGAAACCGTATCCCCGCCGAGCAGCGGACAGCCATAATGCGCCGCGTCCTCGCCGAGGCCGCGCGCAAACGGCGCGAGCCAGGCATCGTCGGCCTTGCGCAGCGCCAGGGTCAGCATAAAGCCGGCCGGGGTGGCGCCCTTGGCGGCGAGATCGGACAGGTTCACCCGCAGCGCCTTGCGCGCGATGGTGTCGGGCGGATCGTCGGGCAGGAAATGCACGCCTTCGACGATGGCGTCCGTCTTCACCACGATGTCCTCGCCCGACGCACTCAGGATCGCCGCATCGTCAACGAGGCCGAACGCGCCGGGATCGGTCGCCAGCGGCTTGAAATACCGCGCGATCAGCGCGTCTTCGCCGGATGGGTCTGCACCGGGGGCGGCCATGTCACCCGCCTGCCCGCGAAAACTCGTCGGCGCGGAACTGGCGGGCGATCTGGTCGAGCACCGCGTTCACCATGCCGGTCTCCTCGGCCTCGACAAAGGCATGCGCGACGTCGACATATTCCGACACCACGACGCGGCCGGGCACGTCCTTGCGGTGCTCGAGTTCATAGGCGCCGGCCCGCAGCACCGCGCGCAAAATCGCGTCGATCCGCTTCAACGGCCAGCCCTTCGACAGTGCCTCGTCGATCAAGGGATCGAGTTTGCCCTGGTCGCGCACCACGCCGGCGACGACGTCCTTGAAAAACGCGGCTTCGGCCGGAAGGTATTTGTCGCCCTCGACCTCGTTGCCGAGCCAATGGCTCTCGAACTCGGCGAAGATGTCGTTGATCCCGGCGCCGCCGATGTCCATCTGGTAGAGCGCCTGCACGGCGGCAAGCCGCGCCGCGCCGCGCCGGTTGGCTTTTTTGTCGGCCCCCTTTGCGGGCTTCTTGTCCTGGCTTTTCTTGTTCTCCGCCATGATCAGATCCGCACCAGCCGGCGCTTGATCCGCAGCATCGCCAGTGCCGCGCGCGCGGCGTCGCCGCCCTTGTTGAGCTCGCCGGCTCTGGCCCGCGCCCAGGCCTGCGCCTCATTGTTGACGGTGATGATGCCGTTGCCGAGCGGCATGCGTCTGCCCACCGAAAGGTCCATCAGCGCGCGCGAGGATTCCATCGAGACGATTTCGAAATGGATGGTGTCGCCCCGGATCACGCAGCCGAGCGCAATCGCGGCATCGTAGGGCTTGCCGGTGCTTTCGGCGACATCGAGCGCGATCGCTATCGCGGCCGGAATCTCCAGCGCGCCGGGCACCGTGATGACGTCGTGGTTCAGCCCGGCGGCCTTCAGCTCCGCCACCGCGCCTTCCATCAGCGCATCCTGGATATCGTCATAGAAGCGCGCCTCGACGATCAGCGCGCGTGCGCCGGAAATGTCGGTCTGATCCTTCAAGGGTGCGCGCCGCGCGTCTGCCATCGTCTGTTCAATCCATCTGCGACCTATCCGCAAACATACGGATGCTGCGCGTTGTAGTCGCCACGGCGGATGAAGCCAAGCGCGAATACACTACCGGTTCTCCGCCCCGGCCGGCCTGATCGGACGACGAGGTCCGTTGGTGGGGCGCACCACCGCGCCTCACCCGCTCACGTAATCCCACACCAGTTTTGCGTTCAGCGCGATGATTACCGCCGCAGTCAGCGCCGCCAGCACCGTCAGCCAGCGCGGCGCGACGAAGGGGCCCATCTTGGCGCGGCTGGCGGTGAACATCACCAGCGGCACCACCGCGAACGGCAGTTGCAGGCTGAGCACCACCTGGCTCAAAATCAGCAGCTGCCCGGTTGCCTTGCCACCGGCCCAGATCGTCACGACCACCGCCGGCACGATCGCGATCATCCGCGTCACCAGCCGCCG
This sequence comes from Bradyrhizobium erythrophlei, assembly GCF_900129505.1. Lineage (NCBI taxonomy): Bacteria > Pseudomonadati > Pseudomonadota > Alphaproteobacteria > Hyphomicrobiales > Nitrobacteraceae > Bradyrhizobium > Bradyrhizobium erythrophlei. The sequence continues at coordinate 7,602,175 of NZ_LT670818.1, forward strand.
CAGCCACGGCGCGATGCGCAGGTTGAGAAAGCCCTCCATCACGATCTGGCCCGACAGCGTCGCGGTGATGGTCGAGTTGAGCCCGCAGCACAAAAGCGCGATCGCAAACAGCGTCGGCGCCAGCGTCGAGCCCAGCAGCGGCGCGAGGAACGCGTGGGCCTGATCGAGTTCGGCGACGTCGGTCTTGCCGGCGCGGTGATAGGTCGCCGCGGCCAGGATCAGGATCGAAGCGTTGATGGTCAGTGCGAGACACAGCGCGATCGAGGAATCGATGGTCGCAAGCTTGATCGCCTCGCGCTTCTCCTCGGTGCTGTCGCCATAGCCGCGGGTCTGCACCAGCCCGGAATGCAGATAGAGATTATGCGGCATCACGGTGGCGCCGAGAATGCCGAGCGCCAGATACAGCATCTCGCGATTGGCGAAGATATCCGACGTCGGCGCAAACCCCTTGATCACCGCGCCCCAATCGGGGTCGGCCATCGCAATCTGCACCGCAAAACACGCCGCGATCACGCCGAGCATCGCCACGACGAACCCCTCGATCCAGCGGAAGCCGAACGCCTGGAGCGCCAGGATCAGGAACACGTCGGCCGCGGTGATGATGACGCCGATCTCGAGCGGAATGTGAAACAGCAGATTGAGGCCGATGGCGGTGCCGATCACTTCGGCGAGATCGGTGGCGGTGATGGCGATTTCCGCCGACAGCCACAGCGGCAACGACACCCAGCGCGGATAGGAATCGCGGCAGGCCTGCGCGAGGTCGCGCCCGGCGCCGACGCCGAGCCGCGTGCACAGCGACTGCAGCACGATTGCCATCAGATTGGACAACAACGCCACGAACAACAGCGCGTAGCCGAACTTGGAACCGCCGGCGAGCGAAGTCGCCCAGTTGCCGGGATCCATGTAGCCGACCGCGACCAGATAACCCGGACCGAGAAACGCCAGCAGCTTGCGGAAGAACGAGCCTTGTTTGGCCGTCCGCACCGTCGCGAACATGCCCGCGAGCGAGGGATCACCACGCTCGCCGCGCCAGCCGGTCAGCGCGGCTGCCGGGGCAACGTTGGCCGGGGAATCGGGGGGCAAGCCGGGAGACCGAGCGTCCATGTCAGGAGGATGGCGGATATTCAATTTTATTGCAACTCATTTGCAAGTGCATCTGGCTGCCGCCTTCCTCATATCGGGAAGCGGGTGGCCCGGCGGGTTCCCAATATCAGACAATGCCTGCAGACCGACGAATGCAAGGAGATCCCATGATGTCCGCGATCGAAACCACCCCCCGCCTGCCCCCGACTTTCAACCGCCTGGCGTGGTCCAATCTTGCCGCGCAATCCGCCGAGCAGATTGCGCTGGCGGCGGCTCCGATCGTCGCGGTGCTGTTGCTCGGCGTCGGCGAAGGCCAGACCGGCCTGTTGCAGACCGCACTGACGCTGCCGTTCATCCTGTTCGCAATCCCCGCAGGCCTGCTCGCCGACCGCATCTCGCGGCGGCGGCTGATGGCCGGCGCGGAAGCGCTGCGGGCGGCGGCCCTGCTTGCGATCCTCCTGCTGATCGGGCTGAACCTCCTGACGCTGCCCCTGCTCGCGCTGTCGGGCTTCGTCGCGGTCTGCGGTACGGTGGTCTACAGCGTGGCGGCGCCCGCTTTGGTGCCGTCGCTTGTGTCGCCGCCACTATTGCCCGCGGCCAATGCGCGGATCGAACTGGCGCGTACGGTCGCTTTCGCCTCGGGGCCGGCGCTCGGCGGCGTGCTGGTGGGATGGGTGGGTGCTGCGCCCGCGTTTGGTTTCGCCGCGGCGCTTTCCGTGATCGCGGTGGTGCTGCTCTCGGGGATCTACGAACCTACCCGGCAACCGGCGCCGCGACGCCATCCGCTGCAGGATATAAGGGAGGGTGCCGCCTTCGTGCTGCATCATCCGCTGCTGCGCCCGGTCTTCGTCACTCAGTTCATCTTCAACACCGCTTCCTTCCTGCTGCTCGCGGTGTTCGTGCCCTATGCGGTGCGGCGCCTCGGCCTCTCGGCGACCGGTGTCGGCACCACGCTCGCGATGTACGGTGTAGGCATGGTAGCCGGCGCACTCCTGGCGACCCGGGTGATGCGGCGCCTCGCGTTCGGCACCGTGATCGGACTTGGACCGGTGACCGGGTTTGTCGCCGCGGGCGTGATGGCGCTGACGACGATCATTCCGAGCCCGGCGCTGGCGGGTTTGAGCTTCTTTCTGCTCGGCGTGGGGCCGATCCTGTGGGTGATCTCCACCACCACCTTAAGGCAGTCGGTGACGCCGCCGCGGCTGTTGGGGCGGGTCTCCGCCATCAACATCATGAGTTATGGCGCCCGCCCGCTCGGCTCCGCGCTCGGCGCCATCGTCGGCGGGGTTTATGGGGCTGAGATGTGCCTCTATCTCGCGGCAGCGATCTTCGCGGTCCAGGCGCTGGTGATCCTGATGTCGCCGGCAGTCTCGCTGGCGCGACAGCCGGAAATGGTTTGTGAGGCCGCGTAGGCGTAACGAGACTGCTGATAGCCAACCATTCGTCATTGGGGGCGCAGCGAAGCAATCGATCGAGCAACAGCAAGAAAGCTGGATTGCTCACATGGGGATGGTGTGTGTCAATAAGTCTTCTTCCTTATGTTTGCGATCCGAGGTCCGAGCCGGCTTTGACGATCTGGTTTGCCTGCCAGATCAAACTCACATTCGGTCGTCGCTCGAGGCGACCGCACCAGGATTCCGCTTGCGACGGGTAGGCTCGAGAGGACGGGACCATTCTTCGTTGCGGCATTTGAAGCCATGCAATCCATCGGTTCGTCGACCCGGATCGGCCGAGGCTGATCAGGCCTTGGCTGATTGGTTTTGTTGGTTGTCCTGCGTTGGTGACAGAAGGTTCCGGAAGTGCGAGCCTTTGCTAGGTGGCGGCCTTCATCGCAGCTCCCTCGATGACGACGCCCTGTGTGACGTACTTCCACAAAGCGATGAGCAGCTTGCGCGCCAGTGCAACGATGGAGCCCTTGCGGCCTCGCTCGCCGCGCGCGTTGAACCAGCGGGCCAGCGCCGATTCTGGCTGATGGCGCAGCCAAAGCCAGGCGAGCTGGACCATCAAGGTACGCAGTCGCGGATTGCCGGCTTTCGACAAGCCCTGCTCGTGCATAACCGCGCCGCTTCGCCAGGGCGTCGCCGCCAGACCTGCATAGGCTGCGACCTGGCGGCGATTGGAGAACTGTCGAGACAGTCCTTCCGACCAGAGAATAGCGGCGGAGTGATCGCCGATCCCCTTCACGGTCAGCAACATCGCCACCGCGTTGCGCGGCTCTGCCTCGGACACCGCCTTCTCGGGACCGGAACCCGCCTCGGGCGCCGCCTTGCTTTCCGCGGCCAGCACGGCCTCCTGCTCGGCCTCGACGGAGCGGATCTGGTCGATCAGCAGTTCGAGCCGGTCAAGTTCCCGGCTGATCTGGGTCTTCAGATGCACCGGCAGGGGCCGTCCGTCTCCAGTGCGCAAGCCCTCAAGCCGCTTCCGCCGGTCGCGCCGCAGCGGCGCGTAGTCGGATATTCCTTGCGCGAACAGAAGCCCCTTGATCCGGTTGGTGTGCACGATCCTCTCGTCGAGCAACGTCTGGCGCTCGCGGCAAAGCCTGCGACGATCCTCTTCTTCAGGCGAAGGCGCAACCACCATGGCGCACACCCGCGGCTCGCCGCGCTTGAAGGCCAACAGTGCTCGCAACAGTGCCTCGCCGTCGATCTTGTCCGTCTTGGCCCGTCGGCGCCGGCGCGACGTCGCGATCGAAGCCGCATCGACCACGTGGCTCTCGATCCCTTCATCCTGCAGAACCCGGTGCACCCAAAACCCGTCAAGGCCGGCCTCATGAATGGTCATGATCGGATAATCCGATCCCGTGCGTTCTTTTGCCTTGCGTTTAAGGTCCGCAAACCGTGCCAACAATCCGCCGACGTCGCCCGCCGCCAGGCTATATTGCGACATCTTCTCCCCGTTGCCGGGCGACAGCGACGTCAGCACCCACTTCGAACGACTGAGTTCCAACGAAACGAAAATTGCGCCAAACTGTGTGCGGATAGCGGTCGGTCCAACGGAAGGATGATCGTGCAACATCGGTGGTCTCCAGGGTGGGTGGTTGAACAACCTCAGTCTGGCGTCAGACTTGGCCGCTATCCACCCCCATGGAATCTTCGTCGCTTCGCTCCTCGCAACGACGGTCAAACGCTCTCAGGCTACCCTGCCATCAGACATTGCGGTTTGGCGTCGCCGGAACTTCCCAAGGGTGTTTTATATGATATACATCATGTTAAATCACCGTAGGAGCTTCCATGGCCGACGAGACCATCTCTCATGTAACCGCAACGCCTCGCCCGGAAGTCTCCTCCACCTTCCTGCAGATCGCCGTGCTCGCTGCACTGGCTGCCACCGGAACGCTCGCCACCAACATCCTGCTGCCGTCGCTGCCGCAGATGGCCACGTCGTTGAAAGTGTCGACCGCGTCCGTCACCTCCGCGATCACGATTTTCCTGACCGTGTTCGCGATCGGCCAGCTCGTGGTCGGGCCCATCTCGGACCGCTACGGCAGGCGCTGGCCGGTGCTGACCGGCTTTGCCGTGTTCCTCACCGGCAGCCTCTGGTGCGGGCTCGCCAATGATTTGCCGGACCTGCTGATCGGCCGCGTCATCCAGGCCGCCGGCGCCTGCGCGACCTCGGTGCTGTCGCGCGCGATTGCCCGCGACCTGTTTTCCGGCGCCGCGCTGGCGCGAGCGATGGCGCTGATCATGATCGCGATGGCGGCAGCGCCCGGCTTCTCGCCGCTGCTCGGCGGCGCACTCGATCATTATTTCGGCTGGCGTTCCGAATTTGCCTTTGTCGGGCTGTTCGCAACCCTTGGCGCCGTCGCCTACAGCGCGGTGCTCGGCGAAACCCACCGCTCGACGCGAATTCCGCTCGATCCGCTGGCGATCGCAAGGACCTATTTCGGGCTCTCGACCGATCGCCGCTTCCTGGTTCCAGCCGCGACCGTCAGCCTGATTATGGGCGGGCTGTTCGCGATGTTCTCGGCGGCACCGCGGGTGTTGATCGAAGGGCTGGGCTTCACGCCGATCCAGCTCGGGCTGTTCTTCGCCGGCACCGTCATGATCGTGTTCGCCGCCGGCATGCTGGCGACGCAGCTGGCGCCGCGCTTCGGGCTCGACCGTTCGATCCGGGGCGGCCTGGTGGCCGCCGCCGCCGGCAGCGTCGCCATCCTGCTGGTCGCGAGCCTACACGCCACCTTCCTGCCGTTCCTTGGCGCTATGTGCGTGTTCCTGCTCGGCATGGGCATCGTCAATCCGCTCGGCACGGCGCAGGCGCTGTCCCCGTTCGGCGAGAAAGCAGGTGCGGCTTCGGCGCTCGTCGGCTTCTGGCAGATGATGGGCGCGGCGATCGGGGTTTTTCTGGCGGCAACCCTGTCGCGCGACGCGATGTTCGCTCTCGGCATCGTGCTGACGGTCGGCTCGCTGCTGGCGGCCGGGCTATATACGATGCGCAGCGGACCCAACTAGCGCGCGGTCGGTGCTCTAAATGTACTTCCGCTTTCGGCGGCACAGCGGACGACCGAACTTGCTGGTGCCGCGCCCCCGCCGCGAATGATCCATCTGCGACATCAGCCGCACAGTCATGGCTTGTCAAATTCTTGCGGCCTCCGAGATCAAACTCGGGGGCCGCACCGTTCGAATCGAATTCTCAGACCGGCCGATCACTGCACGGCGGGTTGTTTCCGGGACCGAAGCTCTCTTCCGGATTGTGATTGCTTTGATTGAGCCATGGAGTCGCTGGAATCCTTGGACGAGGAAGCGAGCGAGCACGTGCCACCGATACCGGCGGATGCGGCCCGGCACGCCTCCATGGTCTGATAACCGCAGCCATGAGCTGTTTGAGCGCCATTCGTAATGCAGTAGTCGTCTGCCTGAGCGGCGGACGCTGTCATAACAAAAAGCGCAAACGTGAACATCGTCGCAGCGGTGGCTGCGAACGTTTTCGAGGTCGGTGTCATTTTGTCTTTTTCCTGTTTTCAGGTCCCACAAAAGATTCCTCAGCGTGCGATCCACGCTGGGTTTCTCGAGCGTGCATTAAAGCGCCGGGTTGGGTCTGGCAATTACGGTCATCCGCATCGCAGCTATTCCCAAATTCGCTCTCAAGTTTGGGTGTTCGAACTGTGATGCACAGTTACGAAGTTGTGTGCGTTGGTGCCGCTTGCAGGCAACGATGAAAAACATTTGCTACCGCGGGCGACGCGATCGAATGAATTTTTCTGTACGGCGCACGAGTCCGGTGTTGGCACATCACGTTACTTTGTTGAGCTGCGGATTGTTGCTCTCGGGCATGGCGGACTCTGGCAGCGATCCGCCCGGTAGATCTACGAGTTCACGGCCGAGCTGGCAGGTTCGGCGACAGACATAGATCAAGCGCCGAGGTGGCTGCGCCGAACAGTCACATCTCTGTCGCCAGATAACGCGCGTAGCCCTCGGCCGTCGCCGCATCCGAGCCGATGTCGGGATCGAGTGTATAGAGGTCCTGCGCACGGCCGATGCCGCGCAAGGCAAAGCGACCGGTGGAAACAAGGTAGCCCTGACCGACGGCGTCAAGGCCGGTACGGAAATCCGAGGACGCGAGGAGTTCGCGGTCGACCGAGCGGCACATCGAGGCGATGCGGCTGACCTCGTTGACCGCGGGCCCCACCACGGTGAAGTCGAGCCGGTCCTCGCTGCCGACATTGCCGTAGAAGACGTCGCCGACATGCAGGCCGACCCAGGCCGACGTCGTCGGCCGGCCATTACGCGCGCGGCGGGCGTTCAGCTCGGCCATGTTGTGTCGCAAGCGATGTTCGGCCCGCAGTGCGGCGCGTTTGGCCGCGGCGGTGTCAGCGCTGGTGAACATCGCCAGCACGCCGTCCCCGATCAGCTTGAGCACGTCGCCGCCCTCGTCATGGACGGCGTCGATGGCGGCCTGCGCGTAATCGTTGAGGAACGGAATGATCTCGTCGGGCCCGATGCTTTCCGAAATCGCGGTCGAGTCGCGAAGATCGGAAAACCACAAGACCGCTTTGATGCGCTCGGTGACCCCGCGCGAGATCTTTCCGCGCAATACCTGTTCGGAAGCATCGCGCCCGAGATAGACCCGGCCCAGCGTGCGCGCGATATCGATCTGGGCGGCCGATTTGATCGCGAGCCCCAATACCGGCACGAGGTCGCGCAGCGCGGCCAGTCCCTGCTCGCCAAAGCCCTCGGCACGGCGCGTCAACCAGTAGGAATAAACGCAATCCATCTGGCCGATGGTTCCGGCTTCGCCGAAGCGATGCACGAAGGCGACAAAGTGCCGGTGGCCCCTGGCGGCGAGATCGTCGATCATCGTAAAATCCAGCGAGGCGCAATCAGCAAGGTCGATCTGCACGTCGTCGTGGCCGTTTTCGAGCATGTGATGGAAGACCGAGCGGCGCCAGTTCTGCGCGGCGTCGCCCTCGCCGGTCGGTCCATATTCGAACGTATTGCTCTCGTCGATTTCGGTGTCGTTCCAGCGAAATCCGCGCCCCTCGAAGATCGGGTGCAGCGTGTCGATGAACACCAGCCCGCGCGACAGTTCGAGACCTCCGGCCCGGCAACGTTCGCAGAATCCGCGAACCAGCTCGATTTCGGGCAGGCCGGTCAGGCCCTGGCTCACCAGCCAGTTCATCAGGTGCAGTCGGGGTGCGATATCCATGAAACCATTGTGCCGCGCAACCATGCGCGGCGAAAGACTCTGGCGCGTTCCATGAGCCAGTCTACGATGTCGCCCGCGTCACGGCCTCGCCGTCTTCCTTGACGAAGGACGCGACTGGATGCTCGAGCAGATCGAGCACGGCCTCCGACGGCCGGCACAATTTGACGCCTTTGGGGTCACCACGATCGGCCGGTTGATCAGGATCGGATGCGCCAGCATGACATCGATCAGCTGGTCGTCGCTCCATTTGGGATCGGCAAGCCCGAGTTCCGCATAGGGCGTGCCTTTTTCGCGCAACAGCGCGCGAACCGGGATTGCCATCGCCGTGATCAGCTCGACCAGCCGCACCCGGCTGGGCGGATTCTTCAGATATTCGATCACCTCGGGCTCCTCGCCGCTCTGGCGGATCATGGCCAGCGTGTTGCGCGAGGTGCCGCAGGCGGGGTTGTGATAGATCGTGACGGTCATGGTTGAGCTTCCCTGGCCATGGCAGCTCCCACGCCTCCGGCGCGCAGCAGCCAGCTCATCAGCATCAGCGCTGCGACCGAGCCGCAAAGTTCGGCGGCGATGAAGCCGGGGAGGTCGATGGGGCGAATTCCGGAAAAACTGTTGGTCAGTGAGCGCGCGATCGCGACCGCAGGGTTCGCGAACGACGTCGACGAGGTGAACCAATAGGCCGCGGTGATGTAAAGGCCGACCAGCCAGGGCACGGCGCCGCGCTCAAAGCGGATACCGGCAAGAATGGCAGCCACCAGGCCGAACGCGGCAACGCCTTCCGCCAGCCATTGCGCGCCGCCGGTTCGGATCTTGAGCGAGGCATCGAGCAGCGGCAGCGCGAACATCGCGTGCGCCACCATGGTTCCGGCAACGCCGCCGGCGACCTGCGCCAGAACATACGACAACGCCTCGCGCGGCGGCAGCTCGCGCTTGAGCGCAAACACCAGGGTGACGGCGGGATTGAAATGCGCCCCCGAAATAGGGCCGAGAATGGTGATGAGAACCACCAGCATCGCGCCGGTGGCGAGGGTGTTGCCGAGCAGCGCCAGCGCCACGTCCCTGGTGAGGCTTTCGGCCATGATGCCGGAGCCGACCACCGTCGCCACCAAGAGCGCGGTGCCCAGCGCTTCCGCTGTCAGCCGGCGCGGCAGATCAAAGCCAGGCATCAGCTGGCCTTCTGCCGGCCGGAGGTGGCTCCCGCACTACGGCCGATATCGCGCAGCCTGGTGCCGAGCGACAGGCGATCGATGCTTTCCAATGGCAGGCTGGTGAAGGCGGCAATGCGATTCTTGAGATAGCGAAACGCCGCAACGAACGCCGCTTCCTTTTGTATGTCGGTGCCCCCGGCTTCGGCTGGGTCTTCAATGCCCCAATGCGCCGTCATCGGCTGGCCGGGCCATACCGGACAGGACTCGCCGGCTGCGTTGTCGCAGACGGTGAAAACGAAATCCATCACCGGCGCATCGGGCGACGCGAATTCCTCCCAGCTCTTCGAACGCAGATCGTCTGATGGGTAATCCAGGCTCTTGAGAACCTTGATGGCAAACCGATTCACGTTCCCTTTCGGCTGGCTGCCGGCGGAGAAGGCGCGGAAGTGGCGGTGACCGTCTTTTCGCAGAATCGATTCCGCCAAAATCGAACGCGCGCTGTTGCCGGTGCACAGGAACAGAACGTTGTAGATGCGCTCAGACATGGGCCTTCCTCCTCGGCTTCGGTGGAGAACACGGCGTGAGGCTTTCGACCATCGGCGCGCAGATTTCGGGCCGGCCGTCGCAACAATCCCTCAGCATGAACAGCATGACGTCCTGAAATCGCGTGAGATCGGCGCGATAGACGATCGATCGGCCGAAGCGCTGTGCCGAGATCAGCCCCGCGCGCGATAAAATCGATAGATGCGAAGACATGGTGTTTTGCGGCACCGCCAGTGCCTTGGCAATGTCACCGGCCGCGAGCCCCTGCGGCTCGTGCTTTACCAACAGGCGAAACACCTCTAGCCGCGTGGATTGCGCCAGCGCAGCGAGTGCAAGAATTGCATCTTCCGATTCCATATATCCAGACTTATGGATATTTTGTCGTTTGTCAACAAGGCTGGGCACCGTATCGGGCCCTTGCCCCGGTCACTACTACCGCCGAACTAGCAGCACTTCTTGGTCTCTTGTACCGGCGGACAGGGAACTGAACCATAAGAGCAGAATACACAACAATCGCCTGCGAGCGGCTTCAGTCTCTCGCCGCAGCCCTTGCAATCGTAAAAAAACTGGCAGGCGTCAGTGGGCATGGTCTCGACCGACCGATGGCCGCATTTCGGGCAAGTCAGCGTTGATTTCAGCTGCATGAACGGCGCACCTTGATTGCAGGCTTCCATAGTAGCCAGATATCTCACCGCCGCGAGCGGGGAAATCAAATTGGCGATGGAACAGGCCACACACTACCGGAATGGCACGATCCTGCCCCCTGATCCTCCTTACGCTGCTTTGGCATCCGCTGCTACATCGGCCGGACGAGCATTAGACAAATAGTATTTCCATTATTCCGGAAATATCAATTGACAGCGTCTCCAGAGAATGACAGATTATCGTCATGAAGCTGGATGATGCCGCCGCCCATCTCGAAGCCCTGGGAAATCCCACCCGGCTTAAGATCTATCGTGCGCTCGTGCGTGCCGGCGATGCCGGACTCGCCGTCGGCCGCCTGCAGGACAAGCTGAAGATCGCCCCCTCAACGCTGTCCCATCACATCAAGACATTGATGGTGGTCGGACTCATCAATCAGGTGCGGGATGCGACCACCCTGGTGTGTCACGCCAATTACGACGTGATGCGGGGGCTGGTGGAATTTCTGGTCGCGGAGTGCTGCGCCGATACCGCGGAGACCGACGACACCAAGGCGGCATAGTTCGCTTGCGCCCACAATTTCGATATTTCTGGTTTGATGGGAGAAGACCATGAGCGAAGCAAAGACGGTGGCGATCGTCGGCGCCGGCCCAGTCGGGCTCGCCGCCGCCGCCCATGTGCTGGAGCGAGGGCTTCGGCCGATCGTGCTGGAAGCCGGTCACAGCGCCGGGCATTCGGTGCGGCAATGGGGCCACGTTCAGCTGTTCTCGCCGTGGGAGTACAATATCGACCGCGCGGCGGCGCGACTGCTGGCGCCGACCGGATGGAATTCGCCGGCGCCTGAGCAGTATCCGACCGGCAGTGAGCTGGTTGAACGCTATCTCGAGCCGCTCGCCACCAGGACCGTTCTCGCCAGGCATATCCACGCCGATAGCCGCGTCATCGACGTCAGCCGCGCCGGCTTCGACAAGCTGAAGACCAAGGGCCGCGACACCGCGCCGTTCGAAATCCGCTATCAGAACGGCCAAGGCCCCAAGGTAATGAGGGCGGACGCGGTGATCGACGTATCCGGCACCTGGCACTCGCCCAACCCGGCCGGCGCCAACGGCCTGCGTGCCATCGGCGAGACGCAAGCCGCCGACAGGATCGCTTACGGGATGCCCGATGTGCTCGGCAAGGACCGCGCCCGCTACGCCGGCAAGACCGTCGCGGTGCTGGGCGCGGGCCATTCGGCGATCGGCACCCTCACCGATCTCGCGCGGCTCGGGGAACAATCGCCGGCGACTAAACCGATCTGGCTGTTGCGCAGCAATGATCCGGCGAAGGCGTTTGGCGGCGGCGCCAATGACAAGCTTGCCGCCCGCGGCGAACTCGGGGCGGCTTTTGCCGCACTGGTCGCGGCGGAGCGGATCAAGCTGGAGAGCGAATTTCGCGTGTCGCATGTCACTTTAGACGGCCCTCGCCTCATCGTCGGCGCTGGCGGGGCCTGTTGCGGCCGTCAAATCGTCGTGGACGAACTCATCGTGGCGACAGGTTTCCGCCCCGATCTCGATTTCGTGCGCGAACTTCGCATCCAGCTCGATCCGGCGATCGAATGCCCGGCGATGCTGGCGCCGCTGATCGATCCGAACGAACACAGCTGCGGCACCGTGCGGCCACATGGCGCGCGGGAGCTGGCGCAGGCCGAACCCGGCTTCTATTTCGCCGGCATGAAATCCTACGGCCGCGCGCCGACCTTCCTGATGCTGACGGGATATGAACAGGTGCGGTCGATCGCCGCCGATATTGCCGGCGACCGCGAGGCCGCCGAGCGCGTCGAACTGGAACTGCCCGAGACCGGCGTCTGCAATCGGTCGGCCGCGCCTGATGCGAGTAGCTGCTGCGGCGGACTGGCATTTTCGGGTGTTGACGCCTGTTGCGTGGCGGATGCAAATGCCAAGCAAGAAGGCAAAGCAGGGTGCGGGTGCGCGGCTTAAACGCACAAGGTGAGCGGCATTAGGTTAGAAGGCAGGCCCGTTATTGTCGCGATGTGCGTTGGGCAGCTTGGCAGCCTGCTTCCCCATGTCGTGGTGCCATCCATCCTGGCTGCGTTCCTGATTCCGGAATGGCATTTGAGCGGTGCGCAGGCGGGGCTGCTGGCGGGTTCCGGCGCGGCCGGTTACATGTGCGCCGTGCCGGTGCTGGCGACGCTGACCGATCGCATCGATGCGCGCAAAATCCTGATCGCGGGCTCAGCCTTAAGCGCACTCGGCACCCTGCTGTTCGGCCTGTATGCGTCGGGACTTTGGTCCGGCGCATTCTTCAACGCCCTCGCCGGTGTCGGCTTCGCCGGGGCCTACATGCCCGGCCTCAAGGCGCTGACCGATCGTCTGGCACCCGGCGAATCGTCGCGCGCGATCACGCTCTATAAGTCGAGCTTCTCATTCGGCGTCGGCCTGTCCTTCCTGATCTCGCAACTGGTCGCGGAAGGCTGGGGCTGGCGTGCCGCATTCGCAGTGACGGCCTTTGGCCCACTGGTGATGCTGACGGTCTGCTTGCTGCTGCGGCCGGTCGAACCAAGACCCGCGCAGGGCCGCCTCCTGGATTTCGCGCCGGTGTTTCAGAACACGGAAGCCATCGGGTTCGTGCTCGGCTATGGCGCGCATTGTTTCGAGCTCTACGGCATCAGGACCTGGATCGTCGCGTTCTGGACTTTCGTGACGATGAGGAATTCGCAAACCCCTGTTCTGACGCCCATCGTCGTCAGCGTGCTGTTCTCCGTGCTCGCGATGCCCGCGAGCATCCTCGGCAACGAATTCGCGCTGCGGATCGGCCGGCATCGCGCCATTACGGCCGTGATGTTCGCCTCCGCCGTGGTGGCACTGCTGATCGGAATATTCGCCGACAAATCGCCATGGTTCTTGCTGCCCCTGATCCTGGCCTACGCGATCACGGTGCCGGCCGACTCCGGCGCATTGACATCGGGGATGGCGATGGCCGCCGAACCCAGATATCGGGGAGCAACGATGGCGATGCATTCGACGATAGGCTTCAGCCTGTCGGCGCTCGGCGCATGGGTCGTCGGCGTCGCGCTGGATGCGGCAGGCGGTCCACAAAGTCCGGCGGCCTGGATGGCGGCGTTCACGGTGCTGGCGGCGGGGATCATGTCCGGTCCGGTGGCGCTGTATTGGTCCAGACGGACGGCGCTGCAGGCATGAGCGGGCGTCAGCTTCCGATCATTTTGGGCCTCGGCACCTCGCAAACGCTGGCGTGGGCTTCCAGCTACTACCTGCCTGCGATCCTGGCCGATCCGATCGCACGCGATCTCGGCGTGTCCTCGAACTGGATTTTTGCCGCCTTCTCGGCCTCGCTGGTGATCTCGGCGCTGCTCGGCCCGCGCATCGGCCGGCAGATCGATCTCGTCGGCGGCAGGTCCGTGCTGTCGATCTCCAACCTGACGCTGGCGGCGGGACTGGTACTGCTCGGCGCGACCTATTCGGTTCCGGTCCTTGTCATCGCCTGGCTGCTGCTCGGCGTAGGCATGGCCTTTGGCCTCTACGACGCCGCCTTCGCCGCGCTCGGACGCATGCATGGCGACACCGCCCGTCGCTCGATCACCGGCATCACCCTGCTGGCGGGTTTTGCCTCGACCGTGGGATGGCCGCTGACGGCCTTCGGGCTTGAACACATCGGCTGGCGCGACACCTGCTTCGCCTGGGCCGCCGCGCACATCCTGATCGGCCTGCCGATCAATTTCTTCATGCTGCCGCCCGTGAAGGGCGCCAGGACGGCGGTCGCGGCATCGACAAAACCGCACATCCCGATCGACCGGACCATGGTGCTGCTAGCATTCGCCTTCGCCGCGGCCTGGAGCGTCACGGGCGCGATGGCGGCGCATCTGCCGCGCATCCTGGAGGCGGCCGGCGCGACTTCGCTGCAGGCGGTGACGGCCGGTGCCTTGATCGGACCGGCGCAGGTAGCCGCCCGCATCATCGAAGCCAGCTTGCTCAGCCGCTTTCATCCGCTGGTCTCGACCCGCCTTGCCTGCCTGACCCACCCGATCGGCGCCGCCATCTTGGCGCTTTTTGGGGGCGGCGCCGCCGGCGTGTTCGCGGTCTTTCATGGCGCCGGCAACGGCATTCTCACCATCGCGCGCGGCACGCTGCCGCTGGCGATCTTCGGCCCCGAAAACTATGGCTACCGGCTCGGCGTCATCGGTGCGCCGGCGCGGATGGCGCAGGCTGCAGCGCCTTTGGCCTTCGGTCTCTTGATCGACAGCATGGGAAGCCGAATCCTGATCGTCTCCTCGGCGCTCAGCCTTTCCGCGCTATTGGCGCTGTCGCTGTTGCGGCAGCCGCAACGCGCGGATGTGAAGACTTAAGCTGCATTTGCCCTTCCAATTCCGCGGCATTTCGAGCAAAAGCACGGCATGGAAAAGCAGCCCGAACCGACCGACGGATTCAAAGGCCTTGTGCGCTGGGCGACGACCCCGCCGCAATCGGTGGCGGTCTATTTTGTGATTCTTGTGCTGGTGTTGGGGATGTCGTTCTACGCGGGCACGCTCAGCCCGAAGAAGCAGGCCGGCACGGCGCTTCCGCCCGCCACCGCGCCACGCAATTAGGCTCCATAAACCTTCTTCGCCTCGGTCGTCGCGATCCAGATTCCGGCAAACACCGCGACCAGCCCGGCGACGAGGTTGGCCGTGATCGGTTCGCCGACGAGCTGCGTCGCGAGCAAGCCCGCCGCGATCGGGTTCACGGTCATGGTACTGGCGACACGCGTCGGGGTCGCGCGCTCCAGCGCCATGACCCACAGGATGAACGCCAGCGCGCCGCCGCCGACACCGAGATAGATGCCGGCAATCCATTGCGGGGGCCCGAGACTGCCGAGGGCTGTGAGGCTGCCCGTGAACGCTCCCACCACGACCAGCGCGGCGGCGCCGGCGCCCATGCCGACAGTGAGGAAACCGAGCGCGCTCGATCGCCGGATGAACGGGCGGGACCACACGTTATAAAAGGCCATGCACAGGACCGCGCCGGTCATGATCAGTTCGCCGCGCCACGCGCCTTGCGGCGCCGCCGACAGGCCGGAGGCAAGGGCTGCGATGACGCCGAGCACGGCGGCGCAGACACCGATCGTCTTCCGCAGGGTCAGCGCCTCGACCCCGAGCAGCGCGCCGACCACCATGGTGTGCAGCGGCAGCGTCGCCAGCGCGAGGCTGGCACGGGCCGCGGTCGTGTAGCCGATCGCGATGTTATAGAGGACGAAGAACAGGCCGAAGAAGCACAGCCCCAACAGCATCACGGCATGCCAATCGCGGCGCGGCGGCCAGCGCACGCCAAGCAACAATGCGATCGGCAGCAGGCAGGCAAAACCAATGCCCCAGCGCAGGATGGCGAGCGCGATCGGATCGGCATTGCCGACGAGATAGCGCGTGATCGCCGCCGCCGACCCGCCGAGGCAACTCGACGCCAGGGCGATCGCCACCCCGATCCATTCGCTCACTCCCCTGTCCCCCGTGTCTGGCCGCCTCGGCTCAGGCGGACCTGCCGCTCCCTAGTCGTAAAACTCGGGCGACATCTTCTGCCCGTCGCGCTGCGCCTTGTCGTGGTTGATCCACAGCTGCGCATGCTCCTTCGCCAGCGTGTCCGCGATCTTCTGCATCGAGGCCAGTGTCTGCTCCTTGTTGAAGTTGAGGGAAGGAACCCGGCGGTTGTCCCAATTGTCTCTGAAATGCACGGCATCGCCGGACAGAACCACCGCGCCGGTCTTCGGCAGCTTCACCAGCAGCGACTGATGACCCGGCGTATGTCCCGGCGTCGAAAGAATGGTCACGCTGCCATCGCCGAAGATGTCGCGGTCCCCTTCCAGCTCGGTAACGGGATGTCCCGGCTTGAACCGCGGCTCGTTGTTGGCACCCGGCCATTCATATTCGGCTTTCTGCACATAGAGCATCGTCGTCGTAAACAGCTCGACATTGCCGATATGGTCGGGATGGGTGTGCGACACCGCCATCGCCTTGATGTCGGCTGGCTTGACCCCGAGCTGATCGAGCTGAGCGACAAGAGTCTTCGGACGGTGCCAGTAAACCGCCTTCGGATCTGCCGGCGCCAGCCCGTTCGGCATCGCCGCCACCGCATCGGAAATGCCGGTGTCCCACAGGAACCAGCCCTGCGTGTGCTTGATGAGGTAGCAGGTGTCGACGAAGTCCATCGACTTGCCTTCGTTGACGCCGGGCGACCAGCGCGAGATGTCGCCGGCGACGCCTTCGCCGCAACTGAGAATGTAGACTTTCTCGACGCCGGGCTTGCCCGACTGCGCATGACCGGGACTTGCCGCGGAGATGGCCGACAACAGCGCAGCAACGAGAATGCTTGCTCGGTTCATGTGATCTTCTCCTTCGCCGGCAGACCTCGAATTCCACGCCGATGGCGATATTACTTCAACACGAGTTCTCCATCCAGACGCGACGCTGTGCCGACAGGAGCGATCACTATCGCGCGATCAGTTGCAGGATAAGTACGCAGGCCATGCGCGCGAAGCTGAACATATGATCGCGGCACACCGCGCGCGCCAGCCGCGACTGCTCTTCCGCCGTGTCCGTACCCATTCCCAGTCGACGGGCGTTCGGAACGGTGCGCATCATCGTAGGCACGAAACCGCTTGCCGCCAACAGCAGCGAGCCCCAGCCGATCCACCATGCGGTTTCGCGCTGCACGATCTCGGCGCAAATGGCGGCAAGTGTCAGCAGCATCACCACAGCGACGAGACGGTTCATCGGATAGGCTTCGGTGGTGACCCGGCGGTAATAGGCCGAAATCGAGCTCAGCACTTCCGGCGGCAACACATCGCCGGCGTGTTTTCGCGTCTGCACGTCGAACATCAGATCGAACCACAGGACGGCAAGCAGGAAGCCGGCGCCTGCCGCGGCGAATGCATGCATGCCACCATCCCCGGAGCGTCTTGCGACTCTATAGCAGTCCCGACCCGCCGGGAGAGGCAGAAAGCGGCGCCGCTCAAAAGACCAGCGACAAGCCCGAAAACAACAGAATCAAAAGAATGATTCGCCGGAATGCCAACTCGTTGACGCTGCGGAACATTACGATGCCAAGCAGGGTGCCGGCCGCCAGCGCCGGCAAGCTGACAACGAAGTCGACGACGAGCTTCGACGACAGGCTGCTGTGCGACAGCATCAGTGCCAGCGCAAAAATCTGCATGGCGGCGATGAACGGCTGGACCAGCCGGCACTGCTGGTTCTTCGGCACGCCGTGCATATCGCACCAGATCGTCGGCAACGCGCCCGGCATCGCCGTGAACCGCCGATCAGGCAGCCGCCAAATCCGACCAGGGCGTTCCTGCCCCGATTTTCCATCTGACGAATGCATGTCAGCGTCGGCCGAAACAACGAGTATCCCGCATACACAGCGACGACCGCGCCAAATCCCGCTCGTGGCACGTTGGTGTGTTGAAGCAGATAAACTGCGATTGGCACCCCGGTCAGCCCTCCGATGATCAGAGCCAGACTCTCCCTCCATTGAATGTTCTTGCGCAAAAGGACATCTTCGCTCCCGGCTTCCCAGTGGAGTTGACTGTTTCAAGGACGATTTGCGGAACTTTGTTCCTCAGCGATGGCGCGCCGGTCCTTTTTGCGGCATCGGCTTTATGCGCTCGATCGATGAGGTGACGATGTTGGTGAATGAACCGGGCCGCCTGGAGCCGCCGCGACTCGTGAAGGGTCTCGGAAAAGCTTGAAAAGAAGCCTCTGCCCGAATTTAGTTTTTGCTTGGAAACCACGGAAGAAACTGATGCGTCGTCGATCGGCGGGAATTGAGTATGCTTCAACGGATAATCTCAATGCTTTAAATAGCCTTTCTTCGAAAATGACATGATCGCGCAAAGCTCGTTATGAGCCGCTTCACAAGCTCGGCGATCACAATTTCGCGCGCGACGATGTGGGTTGACGGAAACTTAACGCGGAGGTCGTCCGAGCGGCGTCAATCGAATGACGGAGGCCCTGTTGTTTTCCTCGCCTCGACTTTGCGGGCAAAACCGGGAGAGATTTCTCCGATTCCGATCTGAAAATGGCGCAGTGCCGGACTGGACGCGCCGACAAAGCACATTGACAGCCCGCGCCGGTTTCGCTGTAATACGGCCATGGGGGTTATGCGATCCCCCCACGAGGCGACATGCCCAAGTATCGCGTCCCGTATCTTCCACGAGGGCGCAACCATGTCATCCCCTACAACGATATCAACAGATAAACTTGCTCGCCTGATCGGCACGGCCCATATGCCGGTGCTGATCGACGTACGTACCGACGAGGATTTTGCCGCCGACCCGCGGCTCATTCCCGGCGCGGTCAGGCGTCACCACGAGGACGTGGCCGGCTGGGGCGAGGAGTTCTCCGGACGGTCGGCCATCGTCGTCTGCCTGCGTGGGCAAAAACTCGCGCAGGGCACGGCGGCCTGGCTGAGGCACCTCCACGTCGAGGCCGAGGCGCTCGAAGGCGGCTTTGAGGGCTGGAAGGCGGCCAAGCTGCCGCTGGTGCCGACGTCGAAACTCCCCGCGCGCGATGCACAGGGCCGCACCGTCTGGGTCACCCGCGCGCGGCCGAAGATCGACCGCATCGCCTGCCCCTGGCTGATCCGGCGTTTCGTCGATCCCAATGCGGTGTTCCTGTTCGTGGCGCCGCCTGAGGTGGTCGGGGTCGGCGAGCGCTTTAACGCTGTTCCCTTCGACATCGAAAACGTGTTCTGGAGTCATCGCGGCGAACTCTGCACCTTCGATGTGATGGTCGAGGAGTTCGGTCTGGCAACGCCGGCCCTGTTGCGGCTGGCGACCATGGTACGCGCCGCCGATACCGCACGGCTCGATCTCAGTCCGGAGGCGCCCGGGCTGCTCGCGGCATCGCTCGGCCTGTCGCGGATGTATGATGACGATCTCGAACAGCTCGAGGCCGGCATCGCGCTCTACGACGCGTTCTACCGCTGGTGCCGCGATGCCACCAGCGAGACTCACAACTGGCCCACCAACAAGGCGAAGCCGTGATCGATATTGCCGCCAGCGAGACGATGAACAACAAGGCTGATGCCGGCCACGGCATCAGCTTTGGTGAGGCCTTTCGGGTCTGGCTGAGAGTCGCGACCTTGAGTTTCGGCGGCCCGGCCGGGCAGATCGCGGTGATGCACCGCATTCTGGTCGAGGAAAAGAACTGGATTTCCGAGAGCCGTTTTCTGCATGCCCTCAACTACTGCATGCTGCTGCCGGGGCCGGAAGCGCAGCAGCTCGCCACCTATATCGGCTGGCTGCTGCACCGGACCGCGGGCGGCATCATGGCCGGCGGCCTGTTCATTCTCCCCGGCATCATCGCCATCATGGGCCTGAGCTATATCTACGCCGCTTTCGGCCACGTCGGATTCGTCGAGGCACTGTTCTTCGGATTGAAGGCCGCGGTGCTGGCGATCGTGATCCAGGCCGTGGTCCGCGTCGGCAGCCGCGCGCTGCGCAACTCCGTCATGATCGCGCTGGCGGCGGCGGCCTTCGTCGGGATTTTCTTTTTTAATGTGCCCTTCCCGGTCATCATCATCGCTGCCGGCGTAATCGGTTACCTCGGAGCCAGGAGTGGACGGCCGGAATTCGCCGCCGTGCCGCATGGCGGCGGCAAGAACAGCGCCGCGGTCGACAACCTGCTCGGCGACGAATTGCCCGACCATGTCCGCCCCAGCGTTCCCCGCGCGCTGAAGGTTGCCGCGATCTGGCTGCTGTTATGGCTGGTGCCGGTCGCGGCCCTCCTGATCGGCCTCGGCCAGGCCAATGTGTTCAGCCAGATCGCGCTGTTCTTCAGCAAGATGGCGTTGGTGACGTTCGGCGGCGCCTATGCGGTGCTGGCCTATGTCGCGCAACAGGCGGTCGAGCATTATCACTGGGTGCAGCCGCGCGAGATGCTGGATGGCCTCGGCATGGCCGAGACCACGCCGGGCCCCCTGATCATGGTGTTGCAGTTCGTCGGCTTCATGGCCGCCTTTCGCGATCCCGGCACGCTGTCGCCGATGCTGGCCGGCACGCTCGGCGGGCTGTTGGCGACATGGGTGACCTTCACCCCCTGCTTCCTCTGGATCTTTCTCGGCGCTCCCTTCATCGAGACCCTGCGCGGCAACAAGGGGCTCGCGGGCGCGCTCACCGCGATCACCGCCGCCGTGGTCGGCGTCATCCTCAATCTGTCGATCTGGTTCGCGCTGCATACGGTGTTCCGGGAAACCTCGCCGGTGCACTCGTTCGGGCTGTCCTTCGACATGCCGGTGCTGTCGAGCGTCGATCTCCCCGCGCTGGTGCTGGCGATCGCGGCAGCGACCGCGATCTTCCGCTTCAACCTCGGCATGCTGACGGTGCTGGCGGGATCGTGCGCCGCCGGCGTGCTGCTGCGGCTCGCGGGGGTAATTTAGGCGCGGCGGCTAGACCACCTCGGCCGGCGCAAGCCGGCAGACGTCGCTGCCCGCCTCGATCTGCAGCGTCGCGTGCTGAATATGGAAGCGGTGGGAAAGCTGTTCACAGACGCCGTGGAGAAACGAATCGTCGTAGCCGCCGGGACGCACCAGATGCGCCGTCAGCGCGGTTTCGTTGGTGCTCATGGCCCAGATGTGCAGATCATGCACTTCGGTGATGCCTTCGAGCCCGCCGAGATAATCCCGCACGCCCGAAAGCTCGATGCCCTTCGGCACGCCATCGAGCGCGAGATTGACGCTGTCCCGCGCCAGGCCCCATCCGCTGGCGAGCACGATGGCGGCGATGCCCAGGCTGATCGCCGGATCGACCCATTGCCATCCCGTCAACATGATCACGATGGCCGCGACGACGACACCGAGCGAGACCGCCGCATCCGCCGCCATATGCAGGAAGGCGCCGCGGATGTTGAGGTCGCCATGGCGGCCGCGCATGAACAACAGCGCGGTGGCGCCATTCACGACGATGCCGAGGGCGGCGACCACGACGACGGTCATGCCGGCGACCGCAGCGGGCTCCGCGATCCGGTTGATGGCCTCCACCGCGATGCCCCCGACCGCGACCAGCAGCAGGCCCGCATTGACGAGGGCTGCCAAAATCGACGCCCGCCGGTAGCCATAGGTGTGCTGCTCCGTCGGCTGCTTGCGCGCCAGCCAGCCCGCGGCCCACGCCAGCAACAGCGAAATCACATCGGAAAAATTGTGAACCGCGTCCGAGATTAGCGCCAGCGAGTTGGCGGCGTAGCCGAAGACAAGTTCCGCCACCACGAACGCCGTATTGAGCGCGACGCCCACGGCGAATGCGAACTCGAAACGGTCCGGGGCGTGACTGTGGCCGGCATGACCGTGCGCGTGGGAATGGTCGTGATGATGGTGCTGATGGGCCATCGGTGCGTGCGACAATCGTTGCGGCGTCGTTTCAACCGCCTGCGATTATAACGCACACCAAAAGCCGAATACTATTACGCCCCTGGCTACTCCACGCCCCTGCGGAACTTGTTCGACTTCGGCAGGCCGCCCGCGAGGCGGCCGGCGTCGGCGCGGTTGCCGCGCCAGTCGGACAGTTCCTTCCAGCTCATGCTCTGCTCGCGTCCCGACGAATCCTTCCAGGTCAGTCCCGCCTTGGAATCGAAGGTGGCGACATCCGAGAGCGCAGCACTGGTGTATTTCTGCAGCCGCACGCCGCGGCCCCGCGCCATCTCCGGCACCTGGTCGAGCGGGAAGATCACCATCTTGTGGTTGGTGCCGATCACCGCAACGGTATCGCCCGTGACGGTCGCGATCGCGCGGGCCTCGTTGGGCATCTCGACGTTGAGCACCTGCTTGCCCTTGCGGGTATTGCCGACGCAATCGTCCTCGTTGACGACAAAACCCTGGCCTTCATGGCTTGCGACCAGGAATTTGCGGCCGCCGGTGTTCACGAACAGCGACACGATCGCCGCATCCTGATCCATGTCGATGAACATCCGGATCGGCTCGCCATGGCCGCGGCCGCCCGGCAGCTTTGCCACGTCGAGCGAATAGAATTTTCCGTTGGTGGCGAACAGCAGTAGCTTTGAGGTGCTCTCGGCGAAGAACGCCTGGTCGAGCTTGTCGTCGGTCTTGAAGGTCAGCCCCGAGAGATCGGCGACATGCCCCTTCAGCGTCCGCACCCAGCCCTTGTCGGAGACGACCACGGTGACCGGCTCGCGCTCGACAAAGGCTTCCTCGATCGCGGCAAGATCATGCTCCGGCGCGTCGGCGAATTGGGTGCGGCGCTTGCCGAGCGGCGTCTTCGGCCCGAACATGTCGCGAACCTTGCGCACCTGATCGCCGACCTTGGCCCATTGCTCGGTCTCTGAGCCGAGCAAGGTCTTGATGCCCTTCAACTCGCCCCGAAGGTTCTTTTCTTCGGTGCGGATCTCGAATTCCTCGAGCTTGCGCAAGCTGCGCAGCCGCATGTTGAGGATGGCGTCGGTCTGGACTTCCGTCAGCTTGAACGCTTTCATCAGCTCCGGCTTCGGTTCGTCCTCGGTCCGGATAATTTTTATGACTTTGTCGATGTTCAGATAGGCGATCAAATAGCCGCCGAGCACCTCAAGCCGGTTCTCGATCTGGGTCTTGCGGTAGTTGGAGCGGCGCACCAGCACGTCGCGCAGATGGTCGAGCCATTCGCGCAGGCACTCGGCGAGCCCCAGCACCTTCGGCACGCGGCCCTTCACCAGCACGTTGAGGTTCAGCGGAATCCGGCTTTCCAGCTCGGTCAGCCGGAACAGCGATTCCATCATCAGTTCCGGATCGACCGCGCGCGACTTTGGCTCGATCACGAGGCGGATGTCCTCGGCGGATTCGTCGCGCACCTCGCCGACCAGCGGCAGCTTCTTGCTGTCGTTCAGTTCGGCGATCTTCTCGACCAGCCGGTTTTTCTGCACCAGCCAGGGAATCTCGGTGACGACGACCACCCAGGTGCCGCGCGCGCCCTCCTCCTGGACCCATTTGGCGCGGGTGCGGAACGAGCCGCGCCCGGTCATGTAGGCTTCGGCGATGCTTTCCTTGGAATCGACGATGATGCCGCCGGTGGGGAAATCCGGACCCTTGACCCATTTCAGCAGCGCCTTCGACTTCGCCTCGGGCTTGTCGATCAAATGAAGAGCTGCGTCGCACAGTTCGGCCGCGTTATGTGGAGGAATCGAGGTCGCCATGCCGACCGCGATGCCCTGCGCGCCGTTGGCGAGCAGGTTCGGAAAGCCGCCGGGCAGCACGACCGGCTCTTTCGACTGGCCGTCGTAATTGGGGCGGAATTCGACGCCGTCCTCGTCGATGCCGTCGAGCAGCAGCCGCGCGACATCGGTCATGCGCGCTTCGGTATACCGGTAGGCGGCCGGGTTATCGCCGTCGATATTGCCGAAATTGCCCTGGCCGTCGACCAGCGGATAGCGCGCGGAGAAATCCTGCGCCAGCCGTACCATGGCGTCGTAGATCGCCTGGTCGCCATGCGGATGGAACGAGCCCATCACGTCGCCCACGATCTTTGCCGATTTCTTGAACGGCGTGCCCGGATCGAGCCGCAGCAGCCGCATGCCGTAGAGGATGCGGCGATGCACCGGCTTTAACCCGTCGCGGGCGTCCGGCAAGGCGCGATGCATGATGGTCGAGAGGGCATAGGCGAGATAGCGCTCTTCCAGCGCATCCCGCAGCATGACCTCGTGAATTTCGGCCGGCTCTTCCGGCGGTAATTGTCGTTTTCCCATGGGGAGGCGTTAAACCCTGGCGGTGAATCGGGCAAGACCGCGATTAAGACCGCGAATCAGCAGCAATTTAGGCGGTGCGGGGGCGTTACGGAACCGCCGCTTTCGCCCGAAATTTGGTCACGGCGTTGATAAACCCGTCGCGGGCGTCGGAATGGCCCTGCCCGCGCGGTTCCAGCACATGGCGAAGCAGGAATAATCCGGTGAGTTGAAAGCCGTCCTGCAGATCCTGGTCCGACCAGCCGTTGGTGCCGCCCTCGCCCTGGCGCAGGAAGGCCGGCAGCCGCAGCAGCCGGTCGCGCCAGGGATCGCCGGCCACGCGCGACACCGCGCCGCCGGATTTCGGCGAAACATAAATCAGCTCGCTGGTCGCCCCGGTCGCGGCACAGGTTTCCAGATCGAGCCCGAAGCCGAGTTCGGCCAGCATTGCGAGCTCGAACCGGATCAGATGCGCGGCGGCCTCGCCGATGTCGTCGAAATCATCCAGCGTGCGCTCCAGCATCTCGTAGATTTCCTCGTGCGGATCACGCTCCGGCAGCAACCGGGCCAGCGAGGCGAGATGGGTCACGCCGTAGACCGCATGCGACGAGGCCAGCACGGTGGCCGCGCGGAGCCTGGTGCCTTCGATCTGGTAGGTGCCGAGATGCTCGTCGAGCCGCGCCCGCCATACCGCGGTGACGCTGTTGCCGGGCTGCAGCAGAGGCCGCATCCGCGAACCCGCCCCGCCCCGCACCAGGCCGAGGTGCCGGCCGTGGCCGCGCGTCAAGAGCTCGACGATGGCCGATGATTCGCCATGCCGCCGCACCCCCAGCACGATGCCTTCGTCGGTCCATTCCATGGGGAGAGTTTACAGGATTCCAGCGAGGCGCGCAGCTATCTCCGCCGTCATTCCGGGGCGCATCGAAGGTGCGAACCTCGGATGTGCACCTGCTTCATCGGGGTTCGATGCTTTCGCATCGCCCCGGAATGACGATGCAAAGCGCTTACGCGTTGAACCAGCCCACGGCGTCGCCGGTGAAGGAAAAATACAGCCCTGCCGCGGTCAGCGCGCAGGAGACGACCTCGATGGCGCTGTCGAGCTGAACGCCGCTGTCGCCGATCACCTGCACCAGCGAGATCACGGACAAAACGAGCGCCGCCGCCAGCACCCAGCGCGGCCAGTTCTTCCTCTGCTGGGCGGCGAGCCAGACCAGAAACACCAGGAGCAGGATCATGCCGCCCGCCATCACGGTCGCGACCATGATCATGGATTCCGTCATCTCGCCGCTTGGCGTGCGGTCCTGGAACGCGACCGACAGCGCGTCCAGCGTCAGCGACAGATACAGCAGCACTTCAAACCACAGCACGTTCTTGGGTACGTTCATCGCGGGCCGGTCATTTCTTATTATTTGTTTATTTCTCGATCATTCCCTGGGGAACTCAAGTCCCATCTCACGGTAGCGGTCGGGATCGTCGCCCCAGTTTTCGCGTACCTTGACGAACAGGAACAGGTGCACTGGCACGCCCACGATCTCGGCGAGCTCCTTGCGCGACTCCGCGCCGATCGCCTTGATGGTGGCGCCGCCCTTGCCGAGCACGATCTTGCGCTGGCTCTCGCGTTCGACAAAGATCGTCTGCTCGATGCGAACAGATTTGTCCTTGCGCTCGGTCCAGCTGTCGGTCTCGACGGTGGATTGATACGGCAATTCCTGGTGCAGCTTGCGGTAGATCTTTTCCCGCGTGATCTCGGCCGCCAGATGCCGCATCGGCGCGTCCGACATCTGGTCCTCGGGATAATGGAACGGTCCCGGCGGCACCATTTCGGAAAGCTTCCGGCGCAAATCGTCGACGCCGTCACCCGACAGCGCCGAGACCATGAAGGTACTGGCAAAGCCGAGCCGCTCATTGGCGGTCTTGGCGAGCGCCAGCAGCTTTTCGCGCGGCACCAGATCGATCTTGTTCAGCACCAGGATCTTCTCGTGCTTGACGGTGGCGACCTTGGCGAGGATCGCGTCGGCTTCCTCGTCGATGCCGGCCTTGGCGTCGAGCAGCACGCAGACGAGATCGGCGTCGTGCGCCCCGCTCCAGGCGGTCGACACCATGGCGCGGTCGAGCCTTCGCTTCGGCGAGAAGATCCCGGGGGTGTCGACCAGGATGATCTGCGCGTTGTTTTCGATCACAATGCCTCGGATCAGCGCGCGCGTGGTCTGCACCTTGCGCGAGACGATCGTGACCTTGGAGCCGACCAGCGCGTTGACCAGCGTGGACTTGCCGACATTGGGGGCGCCGATCAGCGCGACAAAGCCGCACGCGGTGGCGGGTGCTGCGCGTTCTTCGGGGTTATCCGTCATTGCTGCCGCCGGCGACGCCTTCGCGCGCGATCATCGCGGACGCCGCGACCTTTTCTGCGGCCCGCTTGCTGCCGCCGACGCCTTCGGCCGGCTCCAGGCCGGGCAGATCCACCGCGACACGAAACTGCGGATCGTGATGCGGCCCGGTACGCTCGATCTCGCGGTAAACCGGCGTCGGCAGTCCCTTGCCTTGCGCCCATTCCTGCAGCACGGTCTTCGGATCGCGCAGGGGCCGCCGCGGCTTGCGCATCCGCTCGGTCCAGTTGCGCTCGACGAACTGCGCCGCGGCGGAATAGCCGCCGTCCAGGAACACTGCGCCGATCACCGCCTCGCAGATGTCGCCGAGCACGGATTTGCGCAGGCGCGCGCTGGCGCTGGCCCCGACCTGGCCGAGCTTGATGTCATCGAACAGCCCGAGCGATTTCGCGACGTCCGCGCAACTCTCCTTGCGTACGAGATCGGCCAGCCGTTTCGACAGTTCGCCTTCGTCGGCGTTAGGAAAGGCGCGGTACAGCATGTCGGACACAACCAGTCCGAGCACGTGGTCGCCGAGGAATTCGAGCCGCTGATAGCTGTCGCCGCGCTTGCGCGCCGGCTTCAGCGCGGAAACATGGGTGAAGGCGGTCGTCAGCAAGGCGGGATCGGTAAATTTGTGCCCGATCCGCCCCTCGAGCGCCGCGGTGGCCGCCCTGGCGCTGACCTTCTTGCGCGTCTTTTTCACCGCCACGGGTTCGTGGCTGACGTCAGGCTGAGAGCTTGATTCGCCTGACGCTCCGGTCTGGATGTCCGGTGTTTCGTCGTTCATCGCACGATTTTAAATATGCGATTCCAGCGCACCGCGGTGGGCCAGCGCCAGAACATCCAGGCGTGCTCGCCTTCGGCAATGGAAAAGAAAATCATTTGCGCACGGCCGACGATGTTCTCGAACGGCACGTAGCCGACCGCCGACAGCACCCGGCTGTCGGTCGAGTTGTCGCGGTTGTCGCCCATCATGAAGAAGTGGCCGGGCGGCACGTTGTAGACATTGGTGTTGTCGTAAAATCCGTTGTCGACGCAATCCAGCGATTCATAGCTGACGCCGTTCGGCAGCGTTTCCTTCCAGCGCTTCACCCGCGCGGTGGCGTCGGACCCGCAAGGATCCTCGCCGATGAAATCGCTCAGCCGCTCGCGTTTGACCGGCACGTCGTTGATGTAGAGCAGCCCCTCCTTCATCTGGATGCGGTCGCCGGGCAACCCGATCACGCGCTTGATGTAGTCGGTGGTGTCGTCCTTGGGCAGGCGGAACACGACGATATCGCCGCGCGACGGCTCGGAGCCGAAGATCCGGCCCGAAAACAACGGCGGCGACAGCGGGATCGAATAATGGCTGTAACCGTAGGAATATTTCGAGACGAACAGATAGTCGCCGACCAACAGCGTCGCCTTCATCGAGCCGGACGGGATGTTGAAGGGCTGGAACAGGAAGGTGCGGATCACCAGCGCGATCAGCAAAGCGTGGATGATGACGCGGACGGTTTCACCCAAGCCGCTTTCAGTCTTTGTTCCGGATGTCACGCTCATCGCTTTCCCAATTCCCCGCAGCGTTTGTTCCCGCACGGTGGCAGAGCATTTTCCTCACGCGGAAAGCTCATCGCTTCGCGCCAAGAAAGTGCTCCTGATTCTGATTTGAAAGCCAATCCCGGCGCAAACCTGAATTCGCTCTGGCCTCGATCCAACCTGCGGCGTTTTAGACCGTTGTTCGCAGCCGCGCAATCAACGGCCGCATCAAAACTTTCTAATCCATTGAAAAATATTGGATTTTTAGTTTTTAGCAGTCCGTCGGCCGAACCGCCCCGACGCGTCACGGTTTGCCCGCAGCGACCGCCGAAATTATGACGAAGGCCTGTGCCAAGGGCCAGTCATCAGTGATCGAGAGGTCGATCCGCGCCTCATGGCCTTCCGGCGTCAGCGCCTCGAGCCGGGCCAGCGCCCCGCCCGTCAGCTGCATGGTCGGCCGGCCCCCCGGCAGGTTGACCACCCCCATATCCCGCCACCACACGCCCCGCCGGATACCTGTGCCGAGCGCCTTGGAGCAGGCCTCCTTGGCGGCGAAGCGCTTGGCATAGGTCGCCACCACCATGTTCTCGTTCTTGGCCCGGCGCCCGGCTTTGGCGCGCTCGGCCTCGGTGAAAATGCGGTCGAGGAACCGGTCGCCATGGCGTTCGATCACCTTGGCGACGCGGCGGATGTCGATCAGGTCGGAGCCGATGCCGATGATCATGCTTTGCCTGTAAGGGAGTGATTCGCCCCGGCGGCCTTGCCGCGGCCGCGATCCATCGCAGCCCGCATCGCGCGGACCGTCTCGGCAAGGCCAACGAACAGCGCCTCCCCGATCATGTAATAGCCGATGTTGAGCTCGGCGATCACGGGAAGGCCCGCGATCTTCTCGGCGGTCGCATAATCGAGCCCGTGACCGGCGTGGACTTCAAGGCCTACCGAGCGCGCCAAGGCGGCGCCAGCGACGATGCGGTGCCATTCCGCGTCCGCCTTCGCCGCATGGCCGTCGACAACGGCGTCGCACCAGGCGCCGGTATGGATTTCGATCACCGGCGCGCGCAGCTTTGCCGCCATCTCGATCTGGCGCGGATCGGCGGCGATGAACAGCGACACCCGGATGCCGGCCTCGTTCAGCCGCGCGATGAAGGGGGCCAGCGCATTGTGCTGCCCGACCACGTCGAGGCCGCCCTCGGTGGTGAGCTCCTCGCGGCGCTCCGGCACAAGACACACCGCGTGAGGTTTTGTGGCGAGCGAAATCCGCAGCATGTCTTCGGTCGCTGCCATCTCGAAATTCAGCGGTTTCGAGATCTCGGCCTTCAGCCGCGCCATGTCGTCGTCGCGGATGTGACGGCGATCCTCGCGCAAATGCGCGGTGATGCCGTCGGCGCCGGCCTCGATCGCCAGCAGCGCCGCGCGCACCGGATCGGGATTGCGCCCGCGCCGCGCGTTGCGCAGGGTGGCGACGTGATCGACATTGACTCCGAGGCGGAGCGGAGGAGGTGTAGCCATGACCATCTTTCGGCAAGCCTTGCAGCAGAAAAGGTCCTCATCCCCGGATGAGCGCATTTGCGCTCACTCGGGAGGAGCGGCCGCTTGGCCGCGCCTCGAACGATGAGAGCAGTGTGGCCTCATGGTGCGAGACGCGCGCAAGAGTGCGCTCCTCACCAGGAGGAAGAGTCATTCTACCCATTGACGCGCTCGACCCGGGCGACGACGGCCTTGGCGCGCAACTGGGCGATAATAGCGCTGAGATGCTTGAGGTCATAGACCTCAAGATCGATGGTCAGCTCCGTGAAATCGGGCGAGCGGCGGAACATGCTGATATTGTCGATATTGCCGTCGTGCTCGGCGATCACGGTGGCGACCTGGGCAAGGCTTCCGGGCTCGTTGACGTTGTCCACCGTGATCCGCGCCGGAAAGCGCTGCGGCGTCGATTCGTCGACATCCCAGCGGACGTCAAGCCAGCGCTCCGGCTCCTCCTCGAAATCCTTCAGCGCTGGCGATTGGATCGGGTAGATGGTGATGCCCTCGCCCGGCGTGACGATGCCGACGATGCGGTCGCCCGGCACCGCGCCGCCGTTCGGCGCGAATTTCACCGGCAGATCCGAATTGATGCCGCGCACCGGGATCGCCGACGGGCTGCGCGAGGGATCGGGCGGCGATTTCAGCTTCAGCTTGACCGCAAGGCTGCTCTTCTTGGCGCCATAGCGTGCGACCCGCTCTTCCTTGTAATCGGGATACATCGCGCGGGCGACGTCGGAGGCCTTCATTTCGCCGCGCCCGACCGCCGCCATCACGTCGTCGATCGAGACGCGCGCCAGCCGTGGCAGCGCGCCCTTGAGCTTGTCGTCGGCGTATTCGATCTTGGCGCGCACGAACAGGCGCTCGACGATGCGGCGGCCGAGCCCGGCATATTGATCGCGGACCGCGGTGCGGGTCGCCCGCCGGATCGCCGCCCGCGCCTTGCCGGTCACGGCCAGCGATTCCCAAGCCGACGGCGGCGCCGACTGGGCTTCCGAGGTCAGAACCTCGACCTCGTCGCCGTTCTGCAGTTCCGACGACAATGGCGCGAACTTGCCGTTGATCTTGCAGCCGACCGCCGAGTTGCCGACGTCGGTGTGCACAGCATAGGCGAAGTCGATCACATTGGCCTGGCGCGGCAGCGCGATCAGCTTGCCCTTCGGGGTAAAGCAGAACACCTGGTCGTGGAACAGTTCGAGCTTGGTATGCTCGAGAAACTCCTCCGGATTGGCGCTGTCCGACAGGATCGCGATGGTGTGGCGCAGCCAGGCAAAGGCATTGGATTCGCGCTTCAGGAGTTCGGTCGGCGAGCCCACGCCGTCCTTGTAGAAGGCGTGCGCGGCGATGCCGAATTCGGCGATCTGGTCCATCTCCTCGGTGCGGATCTGCAGTTCGACGCGCTGATTGCCGGGACCGATCACGGTGGTGTGGATCGAGCGATAATCGTTCTGCTTCGGGGTCGAGATGTAATCCTTGAACCGGCCCGGCACCACCGGCCAGGTGGTGTGCACGACGCCGACCGCGCGATAACAGGACTCGACGTCCTTCAGCACCACGCGGAAACCGAAGATATCGGACAATTGCTCGAAGCCGACCGACTTGCGCTCCATCTTGGTCCAGATCGAAAACGGCTGCTTGCGCCGGCCGGAGACCTGCGCGGTCAGTCCGTTCCGCAGCAAATTCTTGGAGAGCTGGCTTTCGATCTCGCCGATCAGGTTTCGGTTGCGCTCGGCCAACGAATCCAGCCGCTGCTTCACCACCGTATAGGCTTCCGGATCAAGCGTGCGGAACGACAGATCCTCGAGTTCTTCCCGCATCTCGTGCATGCCCATGCGGCCGGCGAGCGGCGCATAGATGTCGAGCGTCTCCTCGGCGATCCGCTGCCGCGAGGCCGGCGGCACGAATTCCAGCGTGCGCATGTTGTGCAGACGGTCGGCGAGCTTGACCAGCAGCACGCGGACGTCGTCGGAGATCGCCAGCAGCAGCTTGCGCAGGTTCTCGGCCTGCTTGGCTTCGCGCGACACCAGCTCCAGCCGCTTCAGCTTGGTGAGCCCCTCCACCAGCGCGCCGATCTCGGGCCCGAAGATGTGGTCGATTTCGGAGCGGGTCGCCTCGGTATCCTCGATGGTATCGTGCAGCAGGGCGGCGACGATGGTGGCATCGTCGAGCTTGAGGTCGGTGAGGATCGCCGCGACCTCGAGCGGATGCGAGAAATAGGGGTCGCCGGAGGCGCGGGTCTGGGTGCCGTGCGCCTTCATGGCGTAGACATAGGCGCGGTTCAAAAGGTCTTCATTGGTATCCGGGTTGTAGGAGCGGACGCGCTCAACCAGGTCGTATTGCCGCATCATCCGCGAACGCGACGATTTGGCCGGCTTCACCGGCGCAGGCGCGGCGGGCGCCACGGCGACCGATTCGGTCGCGGCCTGCATCTGGGGTGCGCTGCGGCGCCAATACGCCATCAAATCCTAGCCTTCATGTGCGGACCTCAATCGTCCGCTTCACAACTAACGGGATAAACCTAGTTCCTCTCACGCTAGAGAGCCCCATTCTAGGCCACGAAAACGCTGGTTTTAGGACACAACGGGGTCAGTATGACGCCAATCCGGCATTTCCCCGATCAAATCGGGGTCAGCCGCGCCGGAATCCATCCGTGCCCGTGATGGACCCATGGTAACCACGAAAACGTCAACAAAAGCAAAGGCCCGGATCGATGTCCGGGCCCTGGATCAGATTGGCGGGGTGAAGACACCCCGGGATTGCAAGCCTTCCGGTCGACTACTCGTCTTCTTCGGGCTGCTCTTCCGGCGGCGCCAGACCCTCGAGGCCCTTCAGCAGTTCCTCTTCGGTCATCCGTTCGACGGCGACCTCGGTGTCGTCAGCGTCGACACTAGCGCCGGCCGAGCCGATCAAAGGCACGGTATCGGGTTCGGGCTCGTCCACCTCGACGAATTTCTGCAGCGAATGGACCAATTCTTCGCGCAAATCCTCCGGAGAAATGGTGGAATCGGCGATTTCACGCAGCGATACGACCGGATTTTTATCGTTATCGCGATCAACCGTGAGTTGGGAGCCGGATGAGATCATGCGGGCGCGGTGCGCCGCCAACAGGACCAGGTCGAACCGGTTGTCGACCTTGTCAATGCAATCTTCTACGGTGACGCGCGCCATCGACTGTCGCCTTCGCTAATGGGACCGAATATGTTGATTATGGCTGGTAGTTATAGGCACCAGCGCCTTTGCGCAAGACCATTTTGTGATTTGCGTTCCCATTCGGCTCTGGTAACCCCTGCTTCGGGGCCAGAAGGCCGGAACGTCCAGCGACATGGCAACAGCCGTCCAGGACAAGAATTCGCTTCATGGCGATGTGAAAGTATTGGTCTTTTCGCCCTTGGCATACCATATTTGTGGTGGTGTTTGTCGGGGCCAGATTCACCGAACTTTAAGGCAAGCAAATCTTGGAGATGCGCGGTCGGTTGCCGCTGCGCCAAAAACGTTAACAACAACGCGAGAAACTGAATGTCCCCTTCCTCGACCAACAAGATCGCGCTCTTTATCGATGGCGCCAACCTCTACGCGACGGCCAAGACACTCGGTTTCGATATTGACTACAAGCGCCTGCTCAAGGAATTCCAGAGTCGCGGGACGCTTCTGCGCGCGTTCTACTACACCGCGATCATCGAAGATCAGGAGTACTCGTCGATCCGTCCCCTGATCGACTGGCTGGACTACAATGGCTATACCGTGGTCACCAAGGCGACCAAGGAATTCATCGACGCCAGCGGCCGCCGCAAGGTCAAGGGCAACATGGATATCGAGCTCGCGGTCGACGCCATGGAACTCGCCGAGCATGTCGACCAGATCGTGCTGTTTTCCGGCGACGGCGATTTCCGCTCGCTGGTCGAGGCGGTGCAGCGCCGCGGCGTGCGGGTCACCGTGGTCTCGACCATTTCCAGCCAGCCGCCGATGATCGCCGACGAGCTGCGGCGCCAGGCCGACGTCTTCACCGATCTGGTGGAGCTGCAATCCAAGCTTGGCCGCGATCCATCCGAGCGCCCCGCCCCGCGCGAGCCGCGCCACCACGCGCCGCAATTCCTGCAGCGCGCGACCACGATGGCGCCGAGGGGCGATGACGACGATTTCGACGACTGAAAACGACAGGGCCAGCGGCCGGCCACGGCCCGCCCTCCTCGAGACCCAACCCGATCGTAATTGCCCGCTCTGCCCGAGGCTCAAGAGCTTCCGCGAGGAAGCGCGTGCACGTCATCCGGACTGGTTCAACTCGCCGGTGCGGTCGTTCGGCGACCCTAACGGACGGCTCCTGATCGTCGGCCTCGCGCCGGGGATGCAGGGCGCCAACCGAACCGGGCGTCCCTTCACCGGCGATTTCGCCGGTGACCTGCTCTACGCCACCCTGATCGAATACGGCTTTGCCAAAGGCGTCTACCAGGCCCGGCCCGACGACGGCTTGAGGCTGGTCGATTGCCGGATCAGCAACGCGGTGCGTTGCGTGCCGCCGCAGAACAAGCCGATGCCCGCCGAGATCAACACCTGCCGGCAATTCCTCATCACGGCGCTGGCGTCGCTGCCACGCCTGCGCGCGATCGTGGCACTCGGCCGGGTGGCGCATGAATCGACGCTGAAGGCGCTCGGCCTGCGCAGTGCCGCGGCCCCATTCGCGCATGGCGCGATCCATCAGGCCGGCGTGGTAAAGCTCTACGACAGCTACCACTGCTCCCGTTACAACACCAATACGCGGGTGCTGACGCCGGACATGTTCCGCAGCGTGTTCGCGAAGGTGAAGGCGGATCTGGACTAGGGAGATCTCCACAGCGGCGGCCGTAGGGTGTGGGGTGTGGGCAGAGCGAAGCCTACCCACCATCTTCGCAGCATCTCGAGGACGGTGGGCACGGCGCAAGCGCGCCTTTGCCCACCTCACGGTGCTCGCGACGAAAAAGCATGACGCAACGGCGGTTCTAAACCTCGTTTTCCTTCAGCCAGGCCAGCACGTCGCCGGCGTTCCGGTCGGGCGGAAACACCGGATAGAACACATGGGCGATGCGGCCGTCGTCGACGATCAGCGCCAGCCGCTTGATCAGCGTCAGGCCGGCGACCTCCATGGTCGGCAAACCGAGCGCGCGTGTCAGCTTCAGCTTTTCGTCCGACAACACCGGGAACGGCAGATGCAGCCGCGCGGCCATTTCGGCCTGGTAGGCATTGCTCTGCGTCGAAAGGCCGAACACCTGCGCGGCGCCGGCGGCCTTCAGTTCGGCGAACAGGTCGCGGAACGCGCAGGTTTGCGGGGTGCAGCCCCGCGCGCCCGGGATCATGTCCCAGTCATCGACCAGCGCGATCTTGCCGGGTTCGCCGGTTCGGGGATAGGCGAACACCACCGTGCGCGCCGGCAGCGCCGACAATGTCACCGAGCTGTCGTCGGTGGCGAGAAGGCCGATCGGCGGGATCGTCATGCCCACCAGATGCGCCGCTGCCCCGTCGTCAGTCGGCGCGGGAATTTTACTCCAGTCGACTTCAAGCAGATTTTTCTGGTTCATCGATATTCCCTCGGCATCCAACACATTCGGACCTCGTGGTGAGCAGGCGCGCTTGCGCCGTCTCGAAGGATGAAGCCCCTATACGGGCCTCATCCTTCGAGACGCGGCGAAGACGCCACTCCTCCAGCGATAACGGCGAAGCCGTACGCAGGGATGAGGGCACAGACCTATCCCCGCGCCCGCAGCAGGCGGCCCTTCTCGCGGCTCCAGTCACGCTTCTTCTCGGTCTCGCGCTTGTCATGCAGCTTCTTGCCCTTGGCCACCGCCAGCAGCAGCTTGGCGCGGCCGCGCTCGTTGAAATACAGCTTCAGCGGGATCAGCGTCATGCCCTCGCGCTCGACCGCGCCCATCAGCTTGTTGATCTGCTTCCTGTGCAGCAACAGCTTGCGCGGCCGCTTCGGCTCATGATTGAAGCGGTTGGCCTGCAGATATTCCGGGATGTTGGCGTTGATCAGCCAGACCTCGCCGTCCTTGGTATCTGCGTAGGATTCCGCGATGGTCGACTTGCCGCTGCGCAACGACTTGACCTCGGTGCCGGTCAGCGCGATTCCCGCCTCCAGCGTATCCTCGACGGCATAGTTGAACCGGGCCTTGCGGTTTTCCGCGACAACTTTGATCGCGCGCTGGTTCTTTTCGGCCATGATTGAATTGTCTCAGGAAAACGAAAGGGATAGCACCCCATCCGCACCCATGCACGTCAAGACTTTTTGAGCAGATCGCGGATTTCGGTCAGCAGTTCTTCCTCCCGGGTCGGTTTCGGCGGCGCGGGTGCGGCTTCATCCTTGCGCTTCAAGGTGTTGATGGCGCGAATGACGATGAACAGCACAAAGGCAATGATGATGAAGTTCAGCGTCAGCGTGAGGAAATTGCCCCAGGCCAGCACCGCGCCCTGCTTTTTGGCGTCGGCGAGGTTGGTGGCGGTGACCGCCTTCGAAAGCCCGGTATAGTAATTGGAGAAGTCCAGACCGCCCGTGATCGCGCCGATGATCGGCATGATGATGTCGCCGACCAGCGAGGTGACGATCGCGCCGAAGGCCGCGCCGATGATGACGCCGACCGCGAGGTCGACGACGTTACCCTTCATGGCGAATTCGCGAAACTCCTTGAGCATCTGCAGCCCCCTCTCTTCAGCCTGGCGAACCGGGACGCTCATCGCGGCGGCAGGACCTAGTTGATCAGCCCCGCATGCACCATCGCGCTGCGCACCGCCACGCGGGTGGGTTCGGTGACCGGCACCATCGGCAGCCGCAGCGTCTCGTCCATCTTGCCGAGCAGCGACAGCGCGTATTTCACCGGCGCCGGATTGGACTCGATGAAGAGGTTGGTGTGCAGCGGCATCAGCTTGTCGTGCAGCTTGAGCGCGGTCGCAAGGTCACCCTTCTGCCAGGCCAGGTGAAATTCGGAACACAGCCGCGGCGCCACGTTGGAGGTGACGGAGATGCAGCCATGGCCGCCATGCGCCATGTAGCCGAGCACGGTGGCGTCCTCGCCCGACAGCTGGTTGAAATCCTCGCCCATCTTGGCGCGCTGCTGCGAAACCCGCACCATGCTTGCGGTCGCATCCTTGACGCCGGCGATGTTCTTCAGCTCGAACAGCCGCGCCATGGTGTCCACGCTCATGTCGATCACCGACCGCGGCGGAATGTTGTAGATGATGATGGGAATCCCGATCG
This sequence comes from Bradyrhizobium erythrophlei, assembly GCF_900129505.1. Classification (NCBI taxonomy): domain Bacteria; kingdom Pseudomonadati; phylum Pseudomonadota; class Alphaproteobacteria; order Hyphomicrobiales; family Nitrobacteraceae; genus Bradyrhizobium; species Bradyrhizobium erythrophlei. Next base: position 7,638,544 of record NZ_LT670818.1, read on the forward strand.
CGTCGTTGATCGCCTTGAAGTGCTGGTACATGCCTTCCTGGGTCGGCTTGTTGTAATACGGCGTCACTACCAGCACCGCGTTGGCGCCCGCCTTTTCCGCATGCTGGGCCAGTTCGACCGCTTCCTTGGTCGAGTTGGAGCCGGCGCCGGCGATCACGGGAACGCGGCCTTTGGCCTCATCGATGCACCACTCCACCACGCGCTTGTGCTCGTCATGGCTCACGGTCGGGCTTTCGCCGGTCGTGCCGACTGGCACCAGGCCATGGGTCCCCTCGGCGATCTGCCAACCCACCAGCGCGCGGAAGGCGGCCTCGTCGAGCGAGCCGTTCTTGAAGGGCGTGACCAAGGCGGTGAATGATCCCCTGAAATTCGTCTTGGCTGCCATGGACTTCCTCCGAACGCGCGTTTCGCGGCTTGCCGCTTACTGGAAACCGCCATTCATATCGGGTCTGACGATCCGGCGAAAGGCCCGCGCCGGCCTGACCTTTGTCCGGCTCCAGATTCCGGATTTGAACCGTTTTTTCGATGCGAACCGGTCTCCTTTTGCTTGAAACTGCTCCGGCCGCGATTTTGCCGCGGTGCTGGCGCAGACATGGCCGGGGCCCCCTGCGTATTTTAGTATTTTGTCCACATATTCAATCAAATAGAGCTTAACGCTCCAGCGATTGAATGATTCGCCGCGAAGGAAGGCCGTGACCCCATCCAGCCGCGCAGTGGCGTTGCGATCGACGGCGCTGACGACATGCCTGGCGCTTGCCGTTGGATTGTCGGCGTTGGCCGGGGACGCCTGGGCCACGCCCAAGAAAGTTCCATTGCCCAAGCCGCGGCCGATCGCGCGCAGCGCCGTGCCCAAAACCACGCCCGCGGCAAAGACCGCGGATAAAACCACCGCTCCGGCGGCGACAAGCGCTCCCGCGGCCCTCGCCCCCGCGACCCGCCAGCATGCGGCGTTGCCGCCGCCGCGCAAGCCGCCGCCCCCCGCGGCCGCCTTGGCCACGACATCATCGACCTCACAGGCCGACACCGATGCGCTGGAAAACGTCATCGACCTCGTGCGCAAGCACAAGCCCGCGGATGCGACCCAGGCCGAAGCGGTCATCATGGACCCGGTGGCGAGGAAGCTTGCCGAATGGATCATCCTGCGCAGCGACGATAACGGGGCGTCGGTCGAGCGCTATCGCGCTTTCATCACGGGCAACCCGAGCTGGCCGTCGCAGACCTTCCTGCGCCGCCGTCTCGAGGCGTCGCTGTGGGACGACCATCGCGAAGATTCCACGGTGTGGGCGTGGTTCGAAAACGAATCGCCGATATCGGCCAAAGGCAAGTTCGCGCTGGCCCGGGTGATGCTCGCTCGCGGCGACCGCGCCAATGCGGAGCGTCTGGTGCGTGACGCCTGGCGCAACGATTCCATGTCCGAGGATACCGAGAGCACGGCGCTCGACCTGTTCGGCGCGCTGCTGACGCCGGGCGATCAGAAGGCGCGGATGGATCTGTTCCTCTATGGCAGCGAGCACGAAGCCGCGCTGCGCGCCGCCAAGCGGCTGGGCGCGGCTTACGTCGCGCTGGCCAAGGCGCGGATCGCGTCCTACCACAAGGCCTCCAACACGAGGGCGCTGCTGGAGGCGGTTCCGCAGGAACTGCACAGCGATCCCGGCTACATCTTCAGCAAGATCCAGCTGCTCCGCCGCGAAGAGAAATTCGCGGAAGCCGGCCAGCTCATGCTCAGCGCGCCGAGGGATCCGGCACGCCTCTACAATGTCGACGAATGGTGGATCGAGCGGCGCTTGCTGTCGCGCAAGATGCTCGACATCGGCGAAAACCGTAGCGCCTATTTGATCGCGCGCGACGCGGCACTGCCGGCGCGCGACATCTACAAGACCGAGCAGGAATTCACCGCGGGCTGGATCGCGCTGCGCTTCCTGACCGACCCGGCGCTGGCCGCGCAGCATTTCGCCCGCATCGGGGTCGGCAGCGTCAATCCGACCACGCTGGCGCGCGCCGGCTATTGGCAGGGACGCGCCGCCGAGGCGGCGGGCCGTGCCCAGGAGGCCCGCGCCGCCTATACGGCGGCGGCGGCGCAATCGACCAGCTATTACGGCCAGCTGGCGCGGGCAAAACTCGGACTTCCCCAGATCGAGTTGAACGCCGCGCCGACCGGCCGGGGCCGCGGCGTCGAAAGACTGGAGATCGTTCGCGCCACCCAACTGCTCTACGAGCTGGACGAACGTGAAATCGCGGTGCCGATTTTTGCCGATATGGGAGAGAACGGCGATCCCGACGCGCTGATCGGCCTCGGCGAACTGGCCTCCCGCTATCGCGATGCGCGCAGCATGCTTCTGGTCGGCAAGGCCGCCCTCAACCGCGGACTGCCGTTCGATTTCTACGCCTATCCGGTGGCGGGGATCCCGCCATTCAAATCGATCGGGCCGCAAGTCGAGCAGAGCATCGTCTTCGCCATCGCGCGGCAGGAAAGCGCCTTCAATCCGGCCGTGGTGTCGCCGGCGCAAGCCTACGGGCTAATGCAGGTGACGCCGGACGCGGGGCGCTATGTCTGCAAGAAATACGGTGCCAATTTCGACCTCGGCCGGATGAAGAACGATCCGGTCTATAACGCAGCCCTCGGTGCCGCCGAACTCGGCGGGCTGATCGACGACTATCGCGGCTCCTACATCATGACGTTTGCGGCCTACAATGCCGGCCGCGGCAGCGTCAAGAAATGGGTCGACCGCTACGGCGACCCGCGCGATCCCAAGGTCGACGCGGTCGATTGGGTCGAACTCATCCCGTTTTCCGAGACGCGCAACTATGTGCAGCGGATCATGGAGAACCTGCAGGTCTATCGCGCGCGCTTCGGCGGCGGCACGCGGCTGCAGATCGAGGCCGACCTGCATCGCGGCGCGACAGTCGAGTAGGTTGCCCCGAGCGGCGCACTGCGCACGAAATCCCCGCTCGGCCTACTGCGGCAGTTGCCTGGCCAATTTCGCAGCCTGGAGGCACGTCAGGAGTTCAACATAGCTCGGCGTGCCGCCTATGTTTGCGTCTACAGAGCACTGCGCCCTGTCGGACTCGCGGAATTGAGACCATTGCGTTTGCAGTTGGGCCATGGCTCCCTGCTCATCTGCAACACACTTTTTGACGGTTTCATTCTGGCCTGTATTCAGATCAAATGCCTGGGTGTTATCAAGGCGGCACCCGCGCGCGATGTCGTATTTGGGTACACCGTCCGCCACTGTTATGACGAGTTGAGTACCCAGCACGATCATCGAAATTGGAATAAACATTTCGTCCTCCAAGGTTTCGCGTCGACCCCGCTAGATTCGTCCCTTTCCAGCCGTGCGCCCCGGGCCGACGGCGCGCACGTCATGATTTTTGGGGCGCCTACTTGGCCATTGCCGCCCTCGCGGCCTCGATTTTCGCCTTCACGGCATCGAGATTGAAACTCGCGCCCTTTTGCATCGGCGGAAACTCGATCGCCGTCATCGCCAGCTTTTCCACCTGCTGCTGGACAAACACAAAGCGCCAGAATTCATATTTGAACCAGTCGAAATATTGCTGGGCACCCTCTTTGGTCCCGCTATTGGGCCAGCCTGTGCGCTCGAAAGGATCGAGGCGAAGGTTGATCAAATAGGGTACGTCAGGCTTGGTTTTTTCGCCCAGCCAGCCTCCGGGCTGGTCGATAAAACGATACTTGAAGTCGTCGATGCGCACGGCGCCGATCTCGCTCTCTCCGAAGAAAAAGACTTCGTGGCGGTTCGACGGCCCCTTGCCCGTGATCATGTCCATCTGGTTATAGCCGTCCAGATAACACTTATAGGTCGTGTCGCCGATCTGTTTGCCCTTCTTCAGCTCTTCGGCGATGTTCGGGTTACCGGCCGCCGCAAGGAAGGTCGGGAACCAGTCCAGCCCGGAAATAATACCGTTCTCGACCTTGCCGGCCGGCACCTTGCCCGGCCAGCGGATCATACAGGGCACGCGGAAACCACCTTCCATGACGGTGCCCTTACTCTGGGCGAACGGTGTCTGTCCGCCATCAGGCCAGGTGAAGACCTCGGTGCCGTTGTCGGTGGTGAAGACCACGATGGTGTTATCATCGACGCCCATGTCCTTTAGTTTCTTCATCACAAGCCCGACGTCGTCGTCGAGCTGCGCCATGCCGGCTTCATGGATGGTCCAGCCGTTCTGGGAGTTGCGCAGCGCCTCGTATTTGGGCGAGAGATGAGTGACGATGTGCATACGTGTCGGATTGAGCCACAGGAAGAACGGCTTGTTGTCGGCCTTGGCCTTCTCGATGAACTTCAGGGCGAGGTCGCGGATTTCGTCGTCCACGGTTTCCATTCGCTTCGGATAGAGCGTTCCGGCATCCTCGATCTTTTGTTTGCCAACTTTGCCCCAGCGCGGATCTACGGTGGGGTCGTCGACATCGGTCGCATAGCAATGGAGCATGTTGCGCGGACCGACTTTGTTCAGCAGATCCTGCGGGTAACCAGGGTGCGCAGGATCTTCCATCGCGTCGAGGTGATAGAGGTAGCCGAAGAATTCGTCGAAGCCATGCACCGTCGGCAAAAATTCGTTTTTGTCGCCCAAGTGGTTCTTGCCGAACTGGCCGGTGGCATAGCCCAATCCTTTCAGCGCGGTGGCGATCGTCACCGCCTGCGCCGGTATGCCTATCGATGCACCGGCCTGGCCGACCGTGGTCATGCCGGTGCGGATCGGGAGCTCCCCGGTGATGAAGTTGGCACGGCCCGCCGTGCAGCTCGCCTCGGCATAATAATCGGTGAACAGCATGCCTTCGGCGGCAAGCTTATCGAGGTTCGGAGTCCGCCCGGCCATCATGCCGCGGTGATAGGCCCCGATGTTCCACATGCCGATGTCGTCGCCCATGATGACGACAACGTTGGGCCGCTGGCCGGCCGATGCAGATACCGGCGCCGCAGGTTGTTGCTGCGCTTGCCCAGCGCTAGTCAGGCCGACGGCCGAGAGCGCCGAAGCGGCAACGAGAGAACTACCACTCAACAACAGATCCCGGCGCTTCAACCCTGCGCCGGTCTGATCCGCACCGGTCTTGGGTCTCGCTAAATCCTTATCTTTGCTCATGCCGCGATCCTCTCCTCGTGATGCACCTGAAACCGACATGGCTTGCCGAAGTGTCGATTGGCTCGGCATGGCGTGCCGCCGGGCGATAGCGGCGGCAATAGTTGGGTGCGCAGAGATGCGAGCCACCCTTGAGCACCTTCCGCGGAATCCTGCTCTTCGGATCGCGAGAATCGTAGCTCGCGTCTTCGAGGCCACCGCGCGGATTTTCGGGAATGCAGCACGCCTTCGGCGCATCGGCTTCGTGCTTCGGCGAATACCAGTCGGTGGTCCATTCCCACACATTGCCGATCATGTCATGGAGGCCGTAGCCGTTAGGCGGAAATGCCGTTACCGGCGAGGTACGTTCGAAGCCATCGGCCGCAAGATTCTCGTGCGGGAAATTGCCTTGCCAGGTGTTTGCCATATGCTTGCCACCAGGCGTCAGTTCGTCACCCCAGGCGAATTCGGCGTCGTCCAATCCACCGCGCGCGGCGAATTCCCATTCGGCCTCGGTCGGCAATTGCTTGCCGGCCCATTCGGCATAGGCCTCGACGTCCCGGTAGGCGACGTGGACGACGGGGTGGTCGTCGAGCCCGCTGATGTTGCTGCGCGGGCCATAGGGGCGGCGCCAGTTGGCGCCGAATTTGAACGTCCACCACTCGCCCCAGCAGCGTAAATCCACGGCTTGCCTGGGCGGTGTGAAGACCAGCGAACCGGCCTTGAGCATATGCGGTAGAGCGTTCGGATAATCTTCCGCCTTGGGCGTCAATTCGGCGAAAGTGACGTAGCCGGTCGCGTTCACGAATTTGCGGAATTGGCGGTTGGTAACCGGCGTCCGGTCGATCCAGAACCCATCCACGGTGACGCGATGGATGGGCGCCTCCTCCGGGTAGTGTCGGTCCGAGCCCATGCGATAAGTGCCGCCTGGCACGTGCAGCATCCCCTCCTCCGCGAGCGCTTCCGACGACTGCGCGCGGTCGGATAATGATTTCGCTTCCGCAATACTCATCTTGAACTCCGGCGACGTTTCGAGCGGCTTCAGCCCCTTCATCCGTGATACTGCCGAAGCGCTTTCGTCCGCTATGCAGTTTCGGCAGGAAAGCCGTCGATGGACTGACGCCCCAACGTCGACGATCGCGGCCGCGGCCAAAGCGAGCAGCCCCCGGCCAAAGGTTCTTTGCAAAGCCCATCATACACTCCTCTGGATGCTTAAATGCGCTGGAAGCTGCTTCCGATCGCGCGATTCCAACCACTCGAAGGCATGCACGAAATGCAACGGCACGTGGAAAGGACAGAATGCGGCCCGGCATCGCGGAAATCTCCAGGCGGCTGCCTGTCATTCATGACGTATCGCGGCGCTACCAGGTTCGGCTTGACGAACTCCGGAATATCCGAACCGATCGCTGCTGCGGCTGTGGGCGCTGATGTTCCAGTAGCCAATGTCGTCGCCCATGATGACGAGGATGTTCGGCTTCTGCTGTTGCTGCTGCGCCGACTCGGCTACTGGTGCGACCAGTGCGAAAGCGAGCGATGCCGGCAGGGCAAGCCGGGTGCTCCAGCTGCTGTTCATCGTTGATATCCCGACGAAGTGGTTGCTCGATCGGCTTTTGGTCCGCGGACGCCCCGTGGGGCGCCCGCATCACCCGCAGGCATCCGAACTACTGGCTCGGGTGCCCCTGACCCTTCTTGAGCTGTTCCATGACCTGATCCAGGTTGTAGCTCGCCGGATCCTGAAGGGGGGGAAACTCTTTGTAGGATTCCAGCTCCTTCAGCCACAGCACCTGCCCGATGGGCAGCAGGTTCCAGTCGTATATGTAGGCGCTGACCGGCCCGGCGAGCGCGCCGCTGAACCAGAAACTCGCCTTTTTCTCATCGCCCCACGACGTCTCGAATGGATCGCGCTTGAGGTTTACCATGCCGGCTGCGAACTGGGTCTGGACTCCCGGGGAGAGGAAGCCCGTCGCGGTTTCGGGCGCGATCGCGAAATACATCTTCCAGTTCTTGTAGCGCACCGCCGACGGGTGGCTGCTGGAATAGTAGAAGAAGGTGTCGCGCGCCGACTTCTCCGATTTGCCGGTCAGATAGTCGATCTGGTTCACGCCATCGAGCTTGGTCTTGACGATGCCCGGATAGGAGCCGGCCATGATCCGCTTGTTCAGCGCATCGCCCTTGTCTCCGCCCGCGATCTCGACCAGCGTGGGGAGCCAGTCGAGCGACGCGAAGATGTCGTTCTTGACGGTCCCGGGCTTGATGACGCCCGGCCAGCGAATGACACACGGAGCGCGCATGCCGCCTTCCCAGGTGTTCATCTTCGAGCCCTTGAACGGGGTGATGCCGCCGTCCGGGTAGGTGAACGTCTCGGCGCCGTTGTCGGTGGTGAAGACGACGATCGTGTTGTCGAGCTGGCCCATGTCCTGGAGCTTCTTCAGCACATAACCGATGTTATCGTCCATCTGCTTCATGCCGGCTTCGTTGACGCCCCAGTCCTTGCCGCCCGGTTCGCCGACCATGGCCATGTACTTGTCATTCAGCACGGTCGTGACGTGCATGCGCGCCGGGTTGTACCAGACGAAGAACGGCTTGTTGGTCTTCTTCGGATCGTTGCGGTCGAGGAAGTCGATGACCTTGGCCGAGATTTCCTCGTCGACCCCCTTCGATCGCTCGAGCGTCAGCGGGCCCTCATCCTTGCACGTCTGGGTCTTGGATGAACCATCGGACTTGCACGACAGGACGTTGCGCGGAGGCGTCAGGCAAACCGTCGTTTGCGGATCGACCGCGCCCGGCACTTCAGAAAGGCCGGGGATCGGCGTGTTCTTGCATGGCGGGGCAACCGTCTGCTGGGTTGGCGACTTGTTGATGTCCGGGAAGCTCACGCCCTGCATCGCATCGAGGTGATACAGGTAGCCCCAGTATTCCTGGAAGCCATGCGCGGTCGGCAGTGCGTCGGTGTGGTCGCCGAGATGGTTCTTGCCGAACTCGCCGGTGTTGTAGCCGAGATCGAGCAGGAACTTGGCGAGCGTCGGGGTGCCGGGACGCAGATAGGACGGGCTGCCGGGCAGTTGCGGGGGGATCATGCCGGTGCGCAGCGGATTCATGCCGGTGAAGAAGGCGTTGCGCCCAGCGGTGCAGCTCTGCTCGGCGTAGTAAGTCATGAAGATCGCGCCTTCGTTGCCGATGCGATCGATGTTGGGCGTTTCGCCGACCATCAAGCCACGGTGGTAGATGCTCGGCTGCATCCAACCAATGTCGTCACCCATAATGAAGAGAATGTTGGGCTTGCCGGCCGGCGCCTGTGCAGAGGCCGGGAAGGTCATTGCGGGCAAGCTGACCGCGGCCAAGGCCGCGCTTGAAACCAGCATACTTCTTAAATATTTACTGATCTTCATGACTCCAGATCCTCCGTTGCGAATTTGAATCGGTGTTTGAGCCGCATTTTTGGATAACTGCGCAGAGTGCAGGCAACACGTCGCCTTCGCCTCCAGCCGTATAGCCGGGGCCTTGTATCTATCGATCCGCCGATTTTCCGGTAGGCGCTCTGCCTGCGCTATGCGATTTCGGCCGAAATGTTTCTGATCAGTCCGCTTTGATCCGCGGGCTTCGCAGTGTCGACGACGGCATTTCGCCGAAGACGGTGCGATAGGCCACGGCGAACCGCCCAAGCTCCAGAAAGTGATGGTTTCGAGCAATCTCTGCGACGCTTGTGGTTTCCGGATCGGCACGCCGCAATGCCGAGCGCGCCATGTTCAAGCGTCGCAGCAAATGGTATCGCGTCGGGCTCATGCCCAGGAATTCAGTGCAGCACGCCCGTAACGTTCGCTCCGGCACGCCCATCGCCGAGCAAAGCTGAGGCAAGTTCAGCTGCGGGTCGCCATGTGCGGCCAAGGCATCCTCGAACCGCACCATGATATCGGTATGATGCCGCCGCTTTTTCAGATTGCCGCCGGCATCGCCGACCGTCAGGCAATTGACAAGAGCGTGAATTAATTCCTGCTCGAGAGCTCGCGCGACTTCCGGATTAGCGATCAACTGATGCTTCGTTTCGGCGAGACGACAGATCTTTGAATGGTGCCCCAACAAACGTCTGGCGGCGCTCCGTAGCGGCTGCAGTACCTGGCCTTCCGGTGGCGACGCTATGTTGTATCCGGTCAGGGCCTTACTGCACGCGGCGAGCTGCTCGGGCGGCAGCGATATGAAGCCCCATTGGCCTTCTCCATCGATCCGCTGATGCATTCGCTCGCCGCGGCTGTGGAGCACGAGATCGCCAAAATGCAAGCCAATTCCGCCGTACGTCAAGGGTGCGCCGGCCTTCGTTGGAAACGAAACAAACGTTTGTGCCGGCGACAGCGAGAAAAAGCCGACGCGCGGCAAATTTTCGCGGCCGCGAAAAACGTGGAGATGACCCAAATTCAACCACGTCAGGCGGGCATTGAAGCTTCCGCCGCCGGTCACGATGAGATTGACAGTCCCGGCGCTGATGGCGGCGCGGTAGTCGTCCGGACTGGCAAACGTGAATGTGCCGCTTTCCGCCATCCGGTCCATCTCATTCGAGGTACGACGCCATCGCGAACGGCAATCGCTAAAACTTGCAGGATGAGGGCTCACCTTCGATCCAGCTATGCGACTTCGGAAGCTCGCTTTTAAATTTCAGCCAACAGGCCTGTCTTAAGCTCGGATAACCTTCGATAAGGTCTGAGCGGCCATGGGCCGGCCGGTCTGAGGTCAAGTCGGCGGCCGCGAGGGGATTGTGTCAGCGAAGCTGACGCAGGCAATGTTGCATCATCGAAGCGACGCCGACACGCCACCTGGTTACGAAGTAGACCGGTAATGATGGGCTGGTTCGCCAGTACCGAGCCACCTTCGAAACGCTCAGTGGTAGGCGGAGCCCGCCAGCGAGGATGGACGATTCAGGAATTCGGGCGGCTGGTCCGCGGGCCGTCGCAAGGATTCCGACGGAGACTCGCCAAACAAGCCGCGATAGGCGACCGAGAAGCGACCAAGCTCCCAGAAGCCATGGTCGGTGGCAACCCGCGTAACGGTTGCCGTCGAGGGATCGGCGCGCAAGAGTGCGCGGCGGGCAAGATGCATTCTTCGCAGGGAAAGATAGCGGATCGGGCCCATTCCCAGATGCTCCTCGCAGGCAACGCGCAGCGTTCTTTCCGCCACACCAATCCCCGCGCAAATCTCTGTCAGATACAGCGGCCGGCCGGGGTGTGTGTCCAGGAATTCTTCGAACCGGGCAATGATCATGTCGTGACGGCGGCCGCCGCTCCTCATTCCCAGGGAACAACCCTCAGTCAGGCACCGGATCATCACAAGAATCAGCTCCTGCTCCAGCGCCCGAGCCACCTCGGGGAGAGAAAGAATATCCGGAGTGGATTTGGCGAGCTGTCCGACCATCTCATGAATTGTCAGCAGCCGTGACATCAGCTCGGGAGCTGGCCTAATGAGATGTTTCAGGGGCGACCCCGAATATTCGCGGCCGGCTACGGCTTTGCACGTTGCATCGAGATCGTCCCTGGGGAGAGACATCGATCCCCAATCGCAGTTGGCCTCGGTCCGCCGATACATCAAGTCAGTGTCGTTGATAACGATATCGCCGGGCAAGACCGCCATGCCGCAGTGTTGCATTGCCGGCTGGTTTGGCCTGGTTAGAAAGCCGATTGCCGCTCGATGCGGCTTGACCATACCGATGTAAACTCGGGGCAGATCCTCGTGAGCGCCGTGTACCCATAGTTTGCTCAGGCTGACTTGAGTGAGCTCGGCGCGGAATGCCCCCTTCACGGTGGGGAAAAGCTCCACGTCCACGGAACGAAAAGCTGATTGATAGGCAAACGGATCGGTAAAGCTGAGTACCCTGCTCGAAGGCATTTCCGTACTCCTGGATTTGCCGAGACAAAAAACTGACTGCTGGACCGCGCCTTCTTAAATAAAATGAGAAATGATGAGCTGCATCCTCTTTGCCGATGATCGCCAGGGCATGTGTACGGAAGATGACACAAAACCAGAGGATGCACAAAGCAAAAGGCTATTTCCAAACGCGGTGCTAGGCATTTCGCCCGGCGGATAATCTCGTTCCGTGCTCTGTCTATCGTATTCGCGCCGTTTCTGCATAGTCGCTCCATTCGAAATGCCTCATACAATCGAGCGAAGCGCGATCGTTCGCGCTAAGACAATACTGTTTACCTATGCCGTTGCGGCATTTGCGCACACCAAGGAACGGTCCAAATGAAGCCGTCCACACGACGCCGGCGATGGCTGTTCATTCTCGGGGCTGTGCCAATCGTCTATTTCATATTGGCCTACCTCGTGTTGCCTGGGCTTTGGAAGCACCACGAGCATGAACCCGGTCTGGCCAATCTTCCCATGGTGACGCGCACCGGTGCAGGCATTCCCGGCGATGCGCTGAACGTCGGGCTTGTTGGCAGCAAGGAAGACATCATTCGCGCCATGCACGAGGCCGCTTGGTTTCCGGCCGATCCGATCACGCTGCGCAGCAGCATCGACATCATCGGCAGCGTCGCACTCGACCGGCCCTACCACGATGCGCCTGTCAGTCCCCTCTACTATGAGGGAAAAAAGGAACAGCTAGCCTTCGAAAAACCGGACGGCAGAAGCGCAGATAAGCGACATCACGTCCGGCTGTGGGTGGTCCTTGAAAAAGGAACGGATGGCCGTCCGGTCTGGCTCGGTTCGATAACGTTCGATCGTGGGATCGGTCTGAGCCATGACACTGGGCAAGTCACCCACCACATCGGGCCGAACATCGATGCCGAACGCGACCTCCTGATGGATGATTTGCGTAAGGCTGGAATGGTCGAGAGCTTTTTCCAGATTTCCGGAATAGGACCGACCCTGATCGCCTGGAATGGCGAGGGTGATCCCTATTATACAGACGGAGAAATCGACGTTGCCAGCCTTGTCCGTGACGGCGTCAAGAGAACGGAGCCACCGACAACATTGCCGCCACCGAACCTGATTGCCCTTAAGGACCAAGTCTGGCACGGCATCAGTAATGTGGTTACCCAATGAAGACCGGGCCACAAGGCATGCGGCTGCCGTTCACCTGCCGGCGCTTCGCGTTATGCTGAAAGGCCGGCGATAGGACGGGTAGCGATACAACGGGTTCGGTATTCCGATTGATCGGGCAGGCCGATGGAAAATCTGACGCATTATCCCGTGCTGGTGTTCGCGGCAGCCTTTGTCCTTTTGTCGCTCGCCTCAGAGACGGGGGCGTGGTTGCGAAGGCGCTACTCAAGCGTTAGCGACGAGCGGAATGAGGCTCTCAGTCTCATCCTCGGCGCTACGCTGACGCTGCTCGCATTAATTATTGGTTTCAGCTTTTCGATGGCCACCAACCGCTATGACCAGCGCAAAAATTTCGAAGAAGCGGAAGCTAACGCGATCGGAACCGAACTCTTGCGCGCCGACCTGCTCTCTCCGGCAGATGCCTCCAGCGTGCGCAAGCTTCTTGGCGACTACCTCGACCAGCGCATCGCGTTCTACATCAACAAGGACGATATGCGCCGGACGCGGATCGACGAGCGGATCAGCCAACTAGAGGCGAATCTCTGGGCTGTGGTCCGCGTACCGGCTCAAGCACAGCCGACGCCCATTGCTGCGCTGGTGCTTGCCGGCATGAACGACGTGATCAATTCTCAGGGCTACACTCAAGCGGCCTACTGGAATCGCATTCCTACCGCCGCGTGGTTTCTATTGGCGGCTATTGCGCTATGCTCCAACGTGCTGTTCGGCTACCGGGTGCGAAACGCCGGAAAGCTTTCTCTTGTTCTGCCGCTCGTCGTCTCAATTTCTTTACTTTTGATCGCCGACATCGATGCTCCGCGGCATGGCCTAATACACGTCAGTCCGCAGAACCTGGAAAGTCTGGCGAGATCAATCGGGAACTGAAGTTCATCGTGACGAACACGCCGCATTCCCTGTGCTTTTGAGGAGCGAGCACCTCGTCAGCACGAGAGAAAAGCGCGGGTGGCCTTCGCGATCAATTACGACGGAAACCCTGGCCAAGATGATCGACCAGCCGGACCAGCATTACAGGTGTCACGGGCGCAATCCTGGTAAATGCCCCGACACTCTGAGGATGGTATTTGCTTCAAGGACAGGCAGTCGCGGTATCGCGCACGACAGGTATTTACGCACTGCTGTTTAGCGGTCCGAGCCGCCAACAAGGTGAGAGGTGCGAGATCGGCGTCGCGCGCATTGAGTGTTCCCGTGCTCACGACCAGCGAAAGAAGCACTGCGACGAGTACGGAGACGACGATAAACGACCGCTTGCTACATTTCATGCCATAGCCCCTTTAGATCAGGTCAGCGAGTTTGGAATGACGCCGCAGTTCGCCAGTGAAGTACATCCTTTATTGGTCCGCAACAGCTTCTCGCACGGGATTGATCATTAGGGACTGGGGACGCAGCGGTTGTAGGCATTCCCCTCACGAAGCCTTGGATCATTCACGAATAGTTTGCGGCCAGAGAGTCGAGCTCAAGCGACCCCTGCCCTCTCCTCGGATCGACATAAAAGGCAATCGGTAACTTCGCGTCTATGCGAAAACGGCAGATAACCTTGAAAGACGCTTCTTCCCGAACGCAGTTCTCCACGATTTCGGGCCATCGGATGATTCATACCGGCCGAGCCGAACGAGCGCGATCAAGGCCGCGGATTGCAATCTTGAGAAGGGCCGCCAATCATCCGGGCAAACGTGCGAGGCGCTCTCCCCCGACCGGCCAGCGAAATCTTGAAGCGGGCAATCGGGATGCCGGCCTCACTCCCAATGAATCGACATGGATCAGCTCAACCGTACGAAACGTGTCGAAAAAGCGACACGGCTCAGCGTTGACGGCACGCTTTCAATCGCACTGCAATGAAGGTTCATGCCATCAACAAAGCTGCCGATATTGCATAGTGTCTACCCGAGCGCGACGATAGTCTTATGAAGATCCAGGAGCACTTCATGCGTGCGGCCATGCATTTAATGGGTCTATTTTCGCTGGCGACCGTTGGGCTGACATTGTCCACCGCGATGGCCGCGGACGTGCGGTATCCGATAGCGATCGATGTCTGGTCACCACCATTCAATGCTGAGCATCGGCATGCAGTACAGCAATATACTCCGCCCGATCGGGCAAGTCGGCCGTGGCGCATATGTGCCTCGATTCCGCACCTCAAGGACGATTATTGGCTGGGGGTCAATTTCGGTTTGGTCGACGAAGCAAAACGACTGGGAGTCGTGCTTAATCTGTACGAGGCCGGGGGATATGAGAACCTCGCCACACAACAAAGCCAGATCGCCGAATGCATGGCAAAAAATAACGCGGAAGCCCTCATTATCGGAGCAATTTCCGCCGACGGATTGAATAGCGTGGTTGCTGACTACAGCGACAAGGGCCTGCCTGTCATCGATCTCATCAACGGCATCAATTCGGATAAGATAGCAGCCAGGGTTGCGGCCGATTTCTACGATATGGGACTGGCGGCAGGAAAATACCTTATGGCGCTTCAGCCAGGCACCTCTAAGGCAGCCAAGGTCGCGTGGTTTCCGGGGCCTGCTGGCGCGGCCTGGGTCGCCGCCGGTGACAAGGGGTTTCGAGCGGCACTGAACGGAACGGCGTTGTCCATCGTCGATGGCGGATTCGGCGACACTGGTCTGGCTGCACAAACTCGCCTGATCGAGGCAATGCTGGACAGCCATCCGGATATCGACTTTATAGCTGGGACCGCCGTTTCAGCTGAAGCCGCCGTCCAAGTCTTGCAGAAGCGCAATTTGGAACAACGGATCACGGTCATCGCATATTACTTCGGTCCGGGAATTTATCGTGGCATCAAGCGAGGCTCGATTCTGGCGGCTCCAAGCGACAGTCAGGTCGTGTTAGCACGTATCTCGATCGATCAGGCGGTGCGCGCACTCGAAAAGCAAAAACTGATCCAGCACCTCAGCGTCACCGTCAAAATGGTCGATCTTAAATCGCTGCCGGAATTCGATCTAAATTCGAGCATTGCTCCGGTAGGCTTCCGTCCGATTTTCAGCTTCGCCCCCTAAGCCGGACGTTATAAAATGGCGAGAGGAAGAGTCCGGAAGTCGCCGTTTCTGCTTTCAACGCTTGTGTTCGTTGCAGGCATGGCGGCAACGATTTGCCTTAGCTATTTCTTTTTCGAAAGGGCGGAGAAAGACTGGAATGCGCGAGTCGATCAAACCGCTGAGCGCCTTTCCAGCACACTGCTGGCTTGGTTGGAGGAAAGCTATGCCCCTGTGTCGGGACTGGTGGCACTCGTCGAAAATTCCAAGACGGTGGAGCCGAACGAATTCCTCAATGCGTTTGAAAGTATGCAGTCCCGGTCGACCACGGTGCTGCTCGACGAAGCAAGCCTTGTGCGACTTAACCGTCTCGGCGGGTGGCAGGTAGACATTACATCAGACACACTCGGTTATCCGGGTCGATACATCCAAATAGCCGATGTCGCCCAGACCTTGTCGCTGGCGGCGAAGCGGCCAAACCAATTCACTCTCAGTCCTCCATTCAAATCCGAAAGGGGCCAGACCATTTCAGCGATTGCTCTTTCCGCCTCCGCAGCCCCGGAAACGGCGATCGTAGTGGGAACGCTGAATTACGATACCCTCCTGGACGGAATGCGCGCCGGACCGGTCCCGAAGGGCATCTATCCAGGATTAAGGGGACGCTTTCTGGGTCAGCCCGACGTAAAGTCCGTAGTCGGATCGCCGAACGAACGGGAGTTCCAACGCACATCAACCACGAGAGTGGCGAGCGCGGGCGCCGATATCGAAATCTCATGGACGGCAACACGAGAGTTTGATGGCGGCCCTTCCTACGGCGTGGCCTTGGCAGGACTGCTCGGCGGCTCGGGGACGACGGCTCTATTCACTTTATTCATAGGCTCGTTGTTGCGGCGGAACCAACAGATCGCGCGGAAGGTCGATGAGGCGACACTTGCCTTGCGGCAATCTTCGGAGGCCTTGGGCCGAGAGCGGGAACGGCTACAGCGAATACTCGACGCCTCGCCGGTAGGCGTGACGATAACAACCAACAACATTGCCCGCTTTACCAATCCACGAAGCGAGGAAATGTTTGCCCTGAGAGTGGGGTCTTCCGTCCCGGATCTATATGTTTATCCCGAACAGCGCAGCGCACTACTGGATGAGCTAAGTCGGAAGGGTATCGTGCGAGACTTCGGCGTTCAATTCCGCGGTGCCAATGGCGAGATCCGCGACTGCCTCTCCACTCTCATGCACATGGAATATGAGGGACAGCAGGGGTTGCTCGGTTGGATAGTAGATGTCACCGAATTGACGAAGATCCAAACGGCCTTGTCAGAAGCCAAGGTCGCCGCAGAAGATGCTACCAGGGCGAAGGCGGAGTTCCTCGCCAATATGAGCCACGAGATCCGTACTCCGATGAACGCGGTCATCGGCCTCGCGCATCTGTGCCTGAAAACGGATCTAACTGCCAAGCAGCGCGATTATGTCGGCAAGATTCATAATGCCGGCACTTCGCTGCTGTCCATCATCAACGACATTCTGGATTTTTCCAAAATCGAGGCGGGTAAGCTCGATATCGAGAACGTCGCCGTTGAAGTCGACTCGCTGATGAACAATATCTCAACCATGGTCGCCCAGAAGATCCAGGACAAGGGGTTGGAGCTTCTGTTTGATATCTCATCGGACATTCCACCGACCCTGCTCGGCGATCCGTTGCGCTTAGGACAGGTACTCATCAATCTGCTTGGAAACGCTGTGAAGTTCACCGAGACAGGTGAAATACACCTTATCGGCGAGTTGCTCGAGCAGACGGGTAACAAGGTCAAGCTGCAGTTCTCCGTCAAAGATACCGGCATCGGCATGACTAAGGAGCAGGCGAACCGACTGTTTCAGGCCTTCTCGCAAGCCGATACTTCGACGTCGCGCAAATATGGAGGAACCGGACTGGGTTTGGCCATCTCCAAACGCCTGGTGGAGTTGATGGGAGGTTCTATTTGGGTTGTCAGCGAGCCGGGCGCAGGGAGCACCTTCAGCTTCACTGGCTGGTTCGGCCTGTCGGAAACGACCGCGTGTAAGGTAGTGCCCACACGGCTTGGATCACTTAAAGTGCTTGTCGTGGATGACAATGCCGCTGCGCGGGAGCTATTGGAGGACCAGCTAAGGAGCATTGGTGCCGAAATAGAGCAGGTGGCCTCGGGTATGGAGGCGATCGAAGCAGTAAAGCGCGCCGATGCGGGCCGCCCGTTCGATGTGCTCTTGCTGGATTGGCGCATGCCCGGACTTGACGGAGTGGAAACCGCCCGCCGGCTTCGCGCAGACGGCTCGCTCAAGAGCTTGCCGGCCATCATCATTGTCACAGCCTTCGGGCGAGAGGAGGTACGCAGCGAAGCCGAACTCGCGGGCGTCAACGGATTCCTCGTAAAGCCGGTCAACCAATCTACCCTGATCGATGCGCTTACCGAGATATTCGCGCCGGAACACATAACTGCCGTTCGCAAAGCCGTAGCGACAACGGCGTACGATCTGAACGGATTACGTGTGCTGCTGGCCGAGGACAACGCGATCAACCAACAGATTGCCGTCGAACTACTCGAGGGTGTTGGCATCTCTGTTGATGTCGCCAATAACGGAAGAGAGGCTGTAGCCAAAGTGTTGGCTACCGCTGGCGACATCCCTTATGACGCGGTGTTAATGGACTTGCAGATGCCTGAGATGGATGGCTACCAAGCCACCGCGCGCATCCGCGCCGAGCCGCGTCTGGCAGATCTCCCGATCGTCGCCATGACTGCGCACGCAATGGCCGAAGAGCGCGATCGTTGTCGGGCGGCCGGCATGCGCGCGCATATCACCAAGCCCATCGATCCCGAGCTATTGTACCGGACTCTCATGCAATTCCACCGGCCGGACCGGGCCTTGGCGGCGCCAGCCAAAAAGGTCATTCGTTCTTCGCCCCCGGATGTGCTGCCCGAAATCGCCGGGCTAGACGCCGCCGATGGACTGAGGCGGGTGGCCGGAAACGTGAAGCTTTACCGTTCGCTGCTAAGGCAATTCGTTGAGCAGCAGGCTGATGCCGTTTCTGAAGTCCGCGCCGGCGTGGAACGGGGGGATTTCGTCTCAGCCGAGCGCCTTATACACACGCTCAAGGGGGTGTCCGGAAATCTAGGCGCTAAGACGACACACGGCATGGCCACTGAATTGGAAAGATCGCTCGGGAACCGTGATGTTCGGTCCTTGGATGCGGGTTTGCCTGCCTTATCCGCCGAGTTGGCGCGGACGATAGAAGCGATCCGCAATGCCCTGGCGTCCGATACCGCAGACCCCCGCTCGCGTGCCGTCGTGCCCGATTCGACCAAGACCGTGGCGCTGTTGAGACATCTCAAGCGGTTGCTGGCGGACGACGACGGAGCCGCACTCGACCACCTATTGGACGCGCGCGAGCATGTCGAAGGCATCCTTTCGGACGCCGACCTGAATACGCTGGAAAAGGCAGTGCGTGATTTCGACTTCACCGCTGCGCTTGACTGCCTTGCCGGTATCGCACAGCGCCACAAGTTTTCTCTGGAGTGAGCCAATGTCTCTATCGGATCGCAAAACCGTTCTGATTGTCGATGATACGCCGACCAATATCGGAATCATTTCCAGCGTTCTCAAAGAATCATTCAGGACGAAGGTTGCGACCAATGGCGAGAAAGCACTGACACTTGCTTCGGCCGACGATAGGCCTGACCTTATTCTTTTGGATATAACGATGCCTGGCATGGACGGGTACGAAGTGTGCCGGCGTCTGAAGGCAAATCCAGAGACAAGCAGCATTCCGATCATCTTTCTCACGGCCAAGACCGAAGACGAGGATGAAAGGAAGGGCTTTGATGTTGGAGCGGTCGATTACGTCCATAAACCGTTCTCGGCCTCGGTCATCCTTGCTCGCGTCAAGACTCACATCGCTCTACAGGCGGCGTTGCAGCGAGCGCGGGAGTCTCAGAAGCAGGCTGATGAACTGCTCTACTGCTTGCTTCCGCAGGCGGCCGCCGAGGAGATCCGCAATATCGGCACCGTAATTCCGCGCCGCTACAATGACGTTGCAGTGCTATTCTGCGACGTCGTCAATTTTACGTCCTATTGCGACAAACACGAACCCGAGGAAGTGGTCTCTCGGCTTGACGCCTTGTTCGTTGCGTTCGAGCGGGTGGCCGCTACCTACGGCCTCGAAAAGATAAAGACGATCGGCGATGCCTTCATGGCGGCGGCCGGGTTGCTCAGAAAGTCGGACGCTCCCTTGGAATCGGCGATCCTTTGCGGACTTCAAATGGCTGCCACATCCATTGACGCGCAACTTGGCTGGGCAGTACGAGTTGGGGTTCATATTGGTCCGGTCGTCGCGGGCATTGTCGGTCAGGAGCGTTACCAGTTCGACATTTGGGGTGACACCGTCAATATTGCCGCACGCATGGCGGGTAAAGCGGAGCCAAGCGGCGTGGCGGTGACCGGTGGCACATGGGCGCGAATCAAGGATCGCTTCGAAGGAGAGTCGTTAGGCGAACTCGAAATCAAGGGCAAGGGAACCATTCCGGTCTTCGCCGTGAAAAGGCGAGTAGCGTGTTAGTTCCGGGGCCGCTGCGAGCCGCCAGCGGGCCGCTTCGCCATCCGTTCTGGTACATAAAATTAGATTGAAGCGAAATCAGCCTTCCCTGGAGGACGGGACATTTCAAATACTTTCACTCTTAACCTGAAGAGATTCTCCGGATCTGTGATCAAGCAATCGATCAGAAGGCGGATCGTCGCCATCGCGGCTGGGTTGATCATCCTCATGTTGGCGACATCAGTCCTGTCGATGATCATGGTTGGCCGGGTCGGCCATCTGCTTGATGAACTGACGGCAAGATACATTCCGGCCGACGCGCATCTGACACGGATCAATATTCTGTCGCTTGAACGGGCTCTCGCGCTCCGCCGCATGGTGATCGCAAAGATGCAGGAGCCGCCCGATGAGGCCGGATATAAGCTCCGTAAGCAGCGGTACGACGCAATGGACGCCGAAGTCGACAGCGAGGCGCAGGCCGCGCGGACGCTCCTCAATGCGATCATTGAGGACACCAGTACGCCTTCGGACAACGCGGCGCTGGCACGCATCGACAGCCGGATCGACAGCCTGTTGAGCGAATCCCGCCGCAATCTGAAGGAAGTGGCGGAGGAACTGATTCTGCAACTCGACGCGCTGGATTTCGCGGCAGTGAGACGCAGCCTCGCGCGAGCTGACGCGCTCCGCGACGAGCTCGATGAAAAAATCAATGCCGTTCGGACCGAGATGCTGAAGGCGAGTTATGGCGCCATCGCGACGATCAGGTCGGAGCAGAGCCAGGCCGTTGTGATCTCGGCGATCGCGACAGCCCTCGCCGCGATAGTCGGTTTGATTTTCGCAAACCTGGTCAGTGGCGGCATCATTCGCTCTGTCCGGCAACTGCTCGAAGGTACCCGTGCGGTCGAGGCCGGCCAACTCGACCAATCCATCGATGTTGCGACGGGCGACGAAATCGGACAGCTGGCCGCCGCATTCAACCGGATGGTCGTGCAACTGCGCGAGAACCGGCGCGTCAGGGAAACGTTCGGCAAATATATTGATCCGCGCGTCGTCGAAGGGTTGATCGACCGCCCGACCTTGACCGCAGCGGAAGGTGAGCGCCGGGTGATGACGGTGCTGTTCTGCGACCTGAAAGGGTTCACGAGTGTGAGCGAAGGCATGACGCCGCACGGCCTGGTCAAGGTGATGAACCGCTATCTTTCGACCATGTCCCAACCGATCCGGACCAACCGGGGCATCATCGACAAATATATCGGCGACGCCATCATGGCCTACTGGGGCCCTCCATTTGTCGGCGAGGCCGATCATGCCCGGCTGGCATGTCTCGCCGCCCTGGAAATGATCGAGTGTATCGCGACGTTGCGCCAGGAAATCCCCGAGCTTCTCGGAGTGCGCGGCACTTCGATGGAGAAATGCGATTTGCGGATCGGTGTTGCGACGGGAGAAGCGCTGGTCGGCAGTATCGGCTCCGACATCATGATGAGTTATACAGTGATGGGCGACGTGGTGAACCTCGCCTCACGCCTGGAGGGTGCGAACAAAGAGTATGGTACCCGCAATCTGGTTTCGGAGAAAACAAGCGCTTCGGCGGGCAACACGGTCGAGGTTCGAGAGATCGACCGGGTCGTGGTGGCGGGCCAGACCCATTCGGAAATCATTTTCGAGATCCTTGGACGCAAGGGCGAACTCACGCCACAGCAGCTGTCGTCACGGGACAAGTATCTGGAGGGGCTTGCGGCGTATCGCGAACAGCGATGGGACGACGCGCTTTGCGCGCTCAACGCGTCGCTCGCGGCGATGCCCGGCGACGGACCGTCATTGGCACTGCTCAAGCGCATCGAAAGCCTGAAAGCAAACCCACTGCCCCCAGGCTGGGACGGATCGTGGCACATCGAAAAATAGACTTCGATGGCGGGCCACAGACAATCCATACGGTGGCATTGAACTGATACGTCAATCGCAACGTCCGATTCTTGTTCGACTATCTTCACGGCAACGATGCAAGGCAGGTGAGCCCAACCAATTTCGGTGATGCGGGCGCGCAATTCGATGCGTTCGCGATGCAAACCGAACGCGCCTTCTAAGGTCGACGTGACGTGAACGAACTCTCGTTGGACGAGCGCTTGCAGCTCGGTCGTTTGATCGACTGGAGATCAAGCGAAACGTCCGCGCGTCCCGTCTTCTCATGTAAGAAGTATCCGGACACTAGACTAGATCGTGGACAACGCAGGTATTGGAATCACAGGGATTCCGATTTGCACATCTGCAATTGCAACGCCAATTTCTTTGGCACAAAGAAGAACCCCCGGCGGTTTCCCGCCGGGGGCTCGGTTAGCCTTCGATCAGACGAACCGGATTACCAGTTACGCTGAGCGCGGAGCAGCAGGGTGAACTGGTTCTGATCCTTGAGCTCGTAGAGGGTCGGCGGCTTGCCAATAGTGCTAACTGCACTGCCCTGAGCGGCCAAGCCTGCGAACTTCTGATCAAGAGCCTCCCAGGTCAAATCCCCGGAGAAGGTCAGATTCTTGACGGGCGTCCAACGAGTGATGATACCAACCTGCCCAATGTTGTAATCGGGGTTGCAAGTGGTGACACCAGTACCGAAGGTTGCGCGGATCGTTCCACCCACGCCACCGATACCGCACAGCAAAGTCTTAGCCGTGCCGTTGTACTGGACCGCAGCCCAAGCACCGTAGACGCTGGTGTTCCAGTAGGGATTCCAGTTGTGGGTGTAGGCACCGCGCATACCCCAGGTCTGGATCAGCTGCTGAGAACCGCCCGCTACGAACACAGTATCCGGAGCGAATCCAACTCCAACGCTCTGGTAGGCCAGCGGATTGTTTGTGCCGCTAAAAATAGTGACCGCACCGGCCTGAGACAGGTCCTGGATGTTATAGCGGGTCGCACCGTCGGTATACACGCCCTGAAGGTTGATCGTGTCACCTGCGCCGGTCGGGATGTTCTTGATCGACACGGCCAACTGTCCGGCCCAGCCCCACTTGTCGGCGGGATGGCCCGTAAGTTCAGTGCCACCGTAATACGCGACATGGTTGTCATGCGCGGCAACCGAAGCCTGGAACAGACCCCAAGCCTGGTCTACGCGGATCATACCGACGAAGTCAGGAGCCATCGTTCCAGCGTAGTCGCTGGTACCAAAAGCACCGCCGGCGCTGAGGTTGTTGACGCCCGCCTGATAGTATTGGGTCGGATCCTGCGCCGACAAGGTGCCGCTGACGCCGTTGCCAAAGTCAGCCGTGTAGCTGAACTGGTTGACGCCCGTGACCGTGCCGCCACCACCGACGAGACCGTCGAAGTTGTTGCCCGGATAGTTCTGCCAGGGAGTGCTGAACTGCGACACGGCTTTACCCATCGTGAAGCCGGCGAACTGGATGAAGGCGTAGTACACGCCCAGCGTACCACCGGCGACGGCGCCCGAGGTCGCATTGTTCGGAGCCCCAACGATGGTGTTACCGGAACCTAGCGCTCCGTAGACGGTCGCGCCATTCCCGTTGCCTGCAAAGGTGTCATCCGTCCAGCTGAACGTCGCATCGAAGAATGTACGGACCACGCCGTATTCGGTCGCGGTGCGGGTGTCGATGTTCAGGTCTTCACGAGAGCGCCAAGTGAAGCCGTTCGTGAAGCGGTTGTTCGCGCCGCCGGCGCCCGCTATGTTACCGCTGGCGTCCGAGTTTGTATTCGCCAGGACGTCTACGCGCAGATAACCACCCAGCTTGATGCAGGTGTCGGTGCCCGGGATGTAGTAGAAACCGGCACCATACAGGGAGCAGATCCTCACGTACTCGACCGCTTTGGCCTTTACGGGAAGATCAGCTGCCTGTGCCCCGCTCATGGCGATCAGACCCGCCGCTGAGCCGAGGATAAGGCTCTTAACCATCTTCATGTTAACCTCCAAGTTGCTCTGTAGGGAAGGTTCCGGATCCGCTGGGTGCAACACCCTTGAGGTTGGTTCCCTTAATCCCATGAAACCCGCTTAGCCGCTTCGCGCCTTCGGACACTCCCGCATGAACGCGAGGGACTTAAGCGAACCACCTATAACGGGACGACCTCGGGATGCCCCCCTCCGTCGCAACATCACAATTACCGAGGACTTCTGCACACGCAACTAATGAACCGCTCAGAACGGTGTTGGGGAGGCCGTTTTTGGAAGGGTGTTGCACAAATAACACGCAACCGCGATCCAGCTTTCGCTGCAAGCAATTGTTTTACATGGAATTTTTTGATTAGTCCCATTTCGCCATTGGATTGTCAGCTGAGCACCCCTGCCCGAACCGCTTTGCCGCCTCGCCCTCGACTGCGAGCCGAATCGATTGCTGCGAACGACTGGAGTCGCGTAGGAAGATCCACGATCGGAACCGCGCACTCGCGCTGCGATCATGCCCACTTTATGGGCATTGCGCGACCTTGAAGTAACGATCGCGACCTCGCGTTGATCGCGACCGAGCCAATCATGCGCCGCGCCGAGGCGACAGGGTGCGAAAACTTCCCGTTTCTCGGCCATGGAACACGGTTTTCAGTTTCCGGGGACGGATCAGCGCATTGCGCGCGAAGGCGAATCCTGCCCATCGGGCTTCCGACAAATCGCCGCGAAGAATCGCCGCACCGCGCCGTTCGGCCGGCCGCGACCATCAGGACCGCGGCGCGGCGGCTTCGATTGCAAGACGCCCTGCGAGAGCGGGGTTGCCGGCCGCGGAGTCGTCAGGAGCGATAAAATGGCCGCGAATTCGGCTGCCGCGAATCTGCCGCTTGCGGCTCGCGCCCGTGTCGGGCATATCGGCCTTAACGGAGCTGTGGCCGAGTGGCTGAAGGCGGCGGTTTGCTAAACCGTTATAGGGTTGTAAAGCCCTATCGAGGGTTCGAATCCCTCCGGCTCCGCCACCCTTCCCCCTGCGGGCTACGGGTGGCGGGCCACCCGAAACCGCAAGGCGAACGGTGTCTCCAGAAGCTCCGCAGGAGCGTCGGGAGACTGTCGGACTTGTGGTATGTCTATTTCCTTGAGCTGAGCAACGGCGACATCTATGTCGGCTCGACGAATGATCTCCGGCGTCGAATGACATCTCATCAGCAAGGGCACGTCATTTCCACCGGCAAGCATTTGCCGGCAGTTCTGCGTTCTTATGTAGCGGTAGCAGACGAGATGACAGCACGCCGGCTTGAGCGATACTTCAAATCAGGCTCTGGCAAGGCTTTTGCTATAAAACGCTTCCTGCAAAAAGCCGAATGACAAACCTACGAGACAGGTGCAAGCACCCGCGAGACGCCCTCTCTTCAACGTCCATCGTTAGAATTGAGAGAGAAGGCGCGAGCCGCGCCCCCGCAATAGCGTGGGGTCCGCCGGTCGACGCGTCGAGCCGGCGAGACCCCAAAAACCTTTGCGGGTCGCGTGTGCGCTCAATGCGCCGTCATCATCCAGGCCCGGGCTTCGCGCTGCGCCGTGGCGATTTCGACCTCGGACATCAGCTCGGCGACCTCGCGGCGCAGCGGAATTGCATCCATGCGGCCCTTCAGGGCTGCGAGGTTGAACCATTTATGCGCCGCGACGAGATTGACGACGCCGGAGCGTCCGCTCGCCCAGTACAGACCGCGTTCGAATAACACGTCGGGGATCGCGCTTGCTTCCACCGGTATTGCCGTATCCTGATCGATGTGCCCCTGAAACATCCGCCGTCTCCTTTTTGTTGTTCTTGCCGTGCCCTGTCCGAGCGCGGCTCCCGTCCAATTGTAAAACGTCCCGTCATTATCCCCACGCCGTCTGCCGGCTTGTTGGGATGATCATGACCGATCAAATTTGAAGGGCAGTTTAAGCATCGCGATGAATGCGGCGTAAACGGATGGCCGCGCCCTCGCCGGCAAAATGACAGAAATACTTATCTTTCCGGGGGGCATTCATTCGCCGATTTCGCTTTACCCGCGATCTTCGCGAAACGATAACCATCGCGGCAAGAACAAAGACCAGGAGACGCGCGGCCGGCGCGCCACTGCCTTGTTGGGGTCACGCCAGGCGCGCCCAAGGGGCAAGCCGCCGCTGACGATACCGGCGGTCATTGTGATGACCGGAGCTTATATTAGGCATGAAAAGCCCCCGCCCTGGTGGGCCTCTCAAGTGCTCCGCAGAGTGCGAAGCAGTCGCAATCATTGGAATTGCATCGGTCCGAAATCGGTAACGACCTCGCAAAGACTCTTGCGAATGTGCGGCCGCACAACTCGCGTGCCCTGAAGCCTGTCGAATCATCGCCGGCGAAGCCAGGCGTTACAGAAGCGCTGAAAAAACGCGCGCTAGAAGCGTTAGATCGTCCGATCGACCGCCGTTGAAAGGACGAATGTCATGTCGTGGAAATGCTCCATCCGACGAATTTTTGATCTTATGGTGCATCTCGGAGACATTGACACTCACGCTCTTGGTCGAGCCCACGTCCGCCGCAGCAATCGGATTGCGATCTTGGACTATGCTTCAGCCGCAAAGGCTCCCAGAAAAAACGCGACGCTTCGACTTGCGCTTCGTGCAGGCCGACGCCGATATCGCGGAGAAAATCGGGCTTGTCTCTGATATCCACGCGCAACTCTGCCCTGAAACAGGCTCGCTGCCACCACGTTGCAGGCAGGCTGAAGATCCCACCGAGGCGCAGATGATCGTCGCGTGATTCAATCAGTGTATAGGCGCTCATGGCGATACTCCGATTTTCGCGACCGGGATGTCCCGGCAGATCGCTCGCGTGACACCAGTTGAAGCCTGCCGCCGTCGTCCCCGCCGCTAGTTTGGCGTGACAAAGCCGTTATTTTTTCTTCGGAGGGCCGTGAAAACTGTAAGATGCGCTTCCTGGAAGGAGATAACCGTGCGAATCCTGCGGATGGAATGATGGACAGCGTGCCTTTCCCGAGATTTGACCTTTCACTGCTGGGGCGCTTCGAGCTGACCGGACCGGATGGCGTGGTCGACCTGCCGAGCAAGAAGCTGGCGGGCTTGTTGGCCTATCTGGCCTGCACGGCGCCCCGGCCGCAGCCACGTGAGAAGCTGGCGGCTCTGTTGTGGGGCTCGCATTTCGACGCGCAGGCCAAACAGAACCTGCGCCAGGCGCTCTTCCGGCTGCGCAAGGTACTCGGCCAGGACGCTTTGGAGAGCGACGGCGAGGTCGTATCGCTCAATGCGGCGGTCATCCAATGCGATGTCGGCCGCTTCGAGGTCTTGGTCCGTGAGGGCAGTCGCGATGCGTTGGGTGCGGCAGCCGATCTCTACCGGGACCGGTTGATCGACGACGTGATTGTCGCCGAAGAGGGCTGGAACGAATGGCTCACGGGTGAGCGCGAGAGAATACTGGAGCTCGCCCTTGGCGCCATAATGGACCTCGGTAAACAGGAGTTGGCCGCCGGCCGCGCCGAACGCGCTCTGAGGGCCGGACAGCGTGCCATCGCGCTCAACAACATGCGTGAGGACGCCCATCGGCTAATCGTACAGGCGCTCGCCGCCACGGGACGCAAGGCCGAAGCACTCAAGCACTACCGGGACCTCGTCGCACTGCTCAAACACGAGTTGAATACGGAGCCGGATGCGGCGACCATGTCGCTGATCGCCGAACTGCGCAGCAGATCGCCGCCGGCCAGTTCGCCCGCTGTCAAAGAGGTCGCCGGGCTCGCGCTGGCGCAGCCTGACCGGCTGCAGGTCGCGGTGTCCTTTGTCGATAATAAGATCGATCCCGCACAAGAGCTGAAGGCCGGAAATCCCGCCGCGCGGAGCGATGGGGCGTCGTCTGCGGGAGCGGTCGGCTCCGGCAGCTCCGAGCGACGGCAGCTCACGATCATGGCGTGCAGCATCGTCGATTCGATGGCGATTTCGGCACGTCTCGACCCCGAGGACATGCGCGATCTGATCACCGCTTTCCACAAGGTGATCGACGACATGGCGTCGCGATTCGATGGATTTGTCG
Organism: Bradyrhizobium erythrophlei; assembly: GCF_900129505.1. Taxonomy (NCBI): domain Bacteria; kingdom Pseudomonadati; phylum Pseudomonadota; class Alphaproteobacteria; order Hyphomicrobiales; family Nitrobacteraceae; genus Bradyrhizobium; species Bradyrhizobium erythrophlei. The sequence goes on from NZ_LT670818.1 coordinate 7,666,143, forward strand.
CCCAGTATTTGGGCGATGGCGTGCTCGTCTATTTCGGCTATCCGGCGGCTGACGAGCACGATACCGAGCAGGCGGTGCGCGCGGGCCTTGCCATACTCGATGCAGTTCGCAGGCTGAAGGCTGATTCCAGCGTGACCCTTCAGGTCCGCGTCGGCATCGCCACCGGGCTGGTGATCGTCGGCGAGCAACTGGGGGCCGGCGAAACAGCGAAGCGCGTCGCGATCGGCGGGACGCCGAACCTGGCGGCGCGGCTGCAGGCCATCGCACCGGCAGGCGAGGTCGTCATTGCGGCCAGCACGCACCGGCTGGTGGGGCGGATGTTCGACTGCCGCGCGCTCGTTGCCATTGAGGTTGAGGGGCTAGCGCAAGCCGTGGAGGCGTGGCAGGTGCACGGCGAGAGAGCCGGCGTCAGCCGGTTCGAGGCGCGGCGCGCGGGCGAGCTATCCCCCATCGTCGGCCGTCAGGAGGAGATCGAGCTGCTGCTGCGCCGCTGGGATCGAGCCAGTGCCGGTCAAGGTGAGGTGGTGCTGCTCTCGGGCGAGCCCGGCATCGGCAAATCGCGCATCGCGGAGAGCCTGCTGTCCGCGCGCAAGGGCGAGCCGCAAGCTTGCATTCGCTATTTCTGCTCGCCGCATCATACGCACAGCCCACTTTATCCGTTCATCGCGCAGCTCGAGCGGGCCGCGCGCTTCGAACCGAGCAGCGACGCCGGAGCAAAGCTCGACAAGTTGGAGGCCCTGCTCAAGCCGACGGCGACAAATCTGCCGCGCGATGTGGCGCTCATCGCCGAGCTATTGATGGTGCCCACGGACGGGCGGTACCTGGCATTGGCGGTCAGCCCGGAGCAGAAGCGAGAGCTGATTCTTACGGCGCTTCTCGACCAGATCGAGGGCATCGCGGCGCAGAGCCCGGCCCTGATCGTATTCGAGGACGTCCACTGGATCGATCCGACATCGCTCGATCTGCTCGATCGATTGATTGCCCGCGCTGCCAGCACACCGGTGCTACTGGTCGTCACGTTTCGGCCGGAGTTCCAGCCAACCTGGGTCGGTGAGCCGCATGTAATGATGCTGCCGTTGAGTCGCCTTGGCCGCCGCGACAGCACCGCTATCATCGATGGCATCACGAAGAACAAGTCGCTGCCCGACGCCGTCGTCGAGCACGTCCTTGCCCGGGCAGATGGCGTGCCACTGTTCATCGAGGAGCTGACCAGCACGTTGCTCGAGAGCGGGCTACTGCGTGAGACAGCGGATCGCTACGTGCTCGACGGACCGCTGCCGCCGCTCGCCATGCCGACGACGCTGCAGGCCTCGCTGGTGGCCCGCCTCGACCACCTTGGACCGGTCCGGGATGTGGCGCAGATCGGTGCCGCGATCGGACGGGAGTTCTCCCACGAGCTGATTGCTGCGGTATCGGCGATGGCACCGGCGGACCTCGATGTGGCACTCGAGCGGCTGAAAGTCTCTGGCCTCATCGCTGGTCGCGGAGTGCCTCCGATGGCGACTTACTCGTTCAAGCACGCGCTGGTACAGGACGCCGCCTATGTCACGATGCTCAAGAGTCGGCGGCGGCAGCTGCATTCGAGCATCGCCAAAGTGCTGGTCGAGCGGTTCCCGGAGATGGCCGAAAACCTGCCCGAGCTTATCGCCCATCATTTCACCGAGGCCGGCCTTCTCAGCGAAGCGATCGTCTATTGGGTCAAGGCTGGCCGGCTTGCGCTGGCGAGATCGGCAAACCGCGAGGCTGCCAACTCCTTTGAGCGGGCGCTGAGCCTCCTAGAAACTCTGCCGGAGACGCGCGAGACGTTGCAGAAGGCCGTTGATTTGCGCTTCGACCTGGCGGCGTCTCTCTTTCCGCTGGGAGCATTCGAGCGGATCATTCATTGTATTCGCGAAGTCGAAGGCTTGGCCAGGACACTCGACGATCAAAGGCGATTCGCCCAATTGTCCGCCCACATGTGCCGCGCCCTCTGGGTAGCCGGGCATCTGTCGGAGGCGATCGCGATTGGCCAGAACGCCCAGGCCATCGCCGAGTCGCTTGGAGATGTTCCGCTCCAGGTGACTGCAAATCACTATTTGGGCACGGCCTGCCTCTGGACGGGGGACTATCGACGTGCCGAGGAGCTTCTCCTGAAAGTTTTGCAGTTGCTTGAAGGTGAGCTGAGCCGGGAGCGCTTCGATCTTAGCGGATTTCCTGCTGTGACGGCCCGCAGCAATTTGGCATTGATCTTCGCCGACCGGGGACAGTTCGAGCGAGGAATTGCCCATGGCGAGGAAGGCCTCCGCCTCGCCGAGACGCTCGATCACCCTTACAGCTTGGCCTCCGCGTGTTCGTATCTCGCCTCTCTCCAGATCACCAGGGGGGACTTCCGCCTCGCCGTCGACCTGCTGGAACGCGGGCTAACGCTGGTTCCCGAGCGAAACCTCTTTTTATTGGCTGGCACGGGGTATTTGGGCTATGCGTACGCGCTCTTGGGGCGGACCGCTGAAGGCTTCTCGTTGCTGGAGCAAGCGCTGGGCGCCTTCGAGGCTATGGGGCATCAAGTTGCCCAGACGGCCATGCTGATGCGTCTGGGCGAAGCGTGCGTGCTCGCCGACCAACTTGAGAACGGCCTCAATTTTGCCCGACGGGCCCTGACCATCGCCCGCGAGGGCGGTCAGCGCGGCAACGAGGCGAAGGCCCTCCGGCTGCTCGGCGATGTCGCCACCCGCCACGGTTCTCCTGAGCACGCTGAGCGCCATTATCGCGATGCGCTCGCGCTCGCCGAGGAGCTCGGAATGCGTCCGCTGATCGCTCACTGCCATCTCGGCCTCGGCAGGCTCTACCGGCACACCGGCACACGCGAGCAGGCGCACTCGCATGTTGTGACGGCGAAGGCAATGTACCGCAAGATGGGCATGACGCACTGGCTGGAGCAGGCGGAGCTACCTCCGTTGTAGTCGTCGGAATGTGGCCTGCGGGTGGCTTTGCTACTCCGGCAGCCCCGCAATGCTGCAGTTCAGCAGCGCATCGCTATGATTTCCTCCGCTCCCAATAGTTACTCCCGGACGGCATCGCAAAATTTCTCATCTTTGGCCGATTGGAAGGAAGCGGTAAGCCGCTCCTATCCGTTCCGCGAACAGCGGGCGGAGGCTCCTCGGATCGAGCTGGCTCACCCGGACGATAAGAATCCTGATTTTGGAGAAGATGACGGATCATATGCAGGGATAGGGAACATCGGGAGCGCCGGCACCAGATGCGGCAGCGCTGGGAACGAGGGCGTCGGCGAACACGTCAGGATCAGATTTCACGTTGGGCCCGGAGGCCCGGTGAAATTGCGGAGCTCGAGAGATCCGCACCGAACGAAGAAAACCAGTTTCTTCCGCCGGACCGGTTTTCGATGGAGCGCCTGAGCTCGTCGAAAGGTCGATCCAGCCGTTTGACCTGATGTCTCGCCGACACCCTCTTTCGTCGACCAGAGCCTTCCGATTTAAAACCTGCCTTGGAAAAGCAGATCGTCATAAAGGCTCGTGTGACGTGCCGGCATCAAGCCGCCGGCAATTTTCAAGAAGCGAAAGTTACTTCTTCTTCTTGGCGACCTTGCGGGTCTTCTTCGCAGTCTTCTTCACTGCGCTCTTCGCCTTCTTCGCCTTCTTAGCTTTCTTGGCCATGTTGCCCTCCTAATGTTAGTGAGATGGCTTAATCGCTGCGTGCACTCGGGAATCGAAATGCACTGCATCCCGAATACACCAACACATTGAAAAAAACAGCGTCCCGCTTAAGGAAGTGTTGACGCCGCGATGTGAGAGCGCGCGACGCACGGCGATCGACAACACCGCAAAGCGTTCGCACGACGATACGAATTGTGTGCGCAAAACCGCCACAAGCGAATGTCAATATTGCAGGAATCGCTTGCGCCGCAGGTGTTTTCATTAACCGCGCATTCAATGATCGATGTGCGCGCGAGGCCGTCGCACAGCGTTGATGTCGGCGAAAAGTGCCCGGCGCGGACTCTGAGTCGCGAGTTTTAGCAATAAAAAAATTTTCGTCCTCACCGGCTTCGCGTCTCATCGGCGCTCGCCAAAACCGGATTTTTGCGCGAATCGCGCGCGGCTGATTCGCAACATCGAGGCGTCGGTCCCGCGCGCGAGACTTCGCGATTATGGTGAACGATCGGTGCACGCGGGCGCATTCGAACCAGCGTGGCGACGCGATAGCGACGATGCCGGCGTCGCCGCGCGCCGAGTTCAGATGCCGAGTTTGGATTTCAGGAGGTCGTTGACGGCCTGCGGGTTGGCCTTGCCGCCGGATGATTTCATCACCTGGCCGACGAACCAGCCGACGAGCTGCGGCTTGGCTCGCGCCTGCGCCACCTTGTCGGGATTGGCCGATATGATGTCGTCGACGACCTTCTCGATCGCGCCGAGGTCGGTGACCTGCTTCATGCCGCGGGCTTCGACCAGCGCGCGGGGATCACCGCCTTCCTGCCAGACGATCTCGAACAGGTCCTTTGCGATCTTGCCGGAGATGGTGCCCTCGCCGATCAGGTCGACGATGCCGCCAAGCTGCTCGGCCGACACCGGCGACGCCGAGATGTCGTGCCCCTCCTTGTTGAGCCGCCCGAACAGCTCGTTGATGACCCAGTTGGCGGCGAGCTTGCCGTCGCGGGCCTTGTCGGCAAGCCCGGCCAGCACGGTTTCATAGAAGCCTGCGCTCTCCCGTTCGGCCACCAGCACGCTGGCATCATAGGGCGAGAGGCCAAACTCGGCGATAAAGCGCGCCGTCTTCTGGTCCGGCAGTTCCGGCAAGCCCGCCTTCAGTTCGGCGACATATGCCTCGCTGAATTCCAGCGGCAACAGATCGGGATCCGGGAAGTAACGGTAGTCATGCGCCTCTTCCTTGGAGCGCATCGAGCGGGTCTCGCCCTTGTTCGGGTCGAACAGCCGGGTTTCCTGATCGATCGTGCCGCCGTCCTCGATGATGCCGATCTGGCGCCGCGCCTCGTATTCGATCGCCTGCCCGATGAAATTGATCGAGTTCATGTTCTTGATTTCGCAGCGGGTGCCGAGCGCGCCGCCGGGCTTGCGCACGGAAACGTTGACGTCGGCGCGCAAGGACCCCTTCTCCATGTCGCCGTCGCAGGTGCCGAGATAGCGCAGGATCGAGCGCAGCTTGGTCACATAGGCCTTGGCCTGCTCGGAGGAACGGATGTCGGGCTTGGAGACGATCTCCATCAGGGCGACGCCGGAGCGGTTGAGGTCGACATAGGACATGGTCGGACTGCGGTCGTGCAGCGACTTGCCGGCGTCCTGCTCCAGATGCAGCCGCTCGATCCCGACCGTGACGCTGCCGCCGTCGGCCAGTTCGACGATCACCTCGCCCTCGCCCACGATCGGCGACTTGTACTGGCTGATCTGGTAGCCCTGCGGCAGATCCGGATAGAAATAGTTCTTGCGGTCGAACACCGAGCGCCGGTTGATCTGCGCGCTCAGCCCGAGGCCGGTCCGCACCGCCTGGCGCACGCATTCCTCGTTGATGACCGGCAGCATGCCCGGCATCGCCGCGTCGACCAGCGAGACATGGCTGTTGGGTTCGCCGCCGAATTCGGTCGAGGCCCCGGAAAACAGTTTTGACTTCGAGGTAACCTGGGCGTGGACCTCCATGCCGATGACGACTTCCCAGTCGCCGGTCGCACCCTTGATCAGTTTTGCGCCTGTCGCACTCATGCGCTTCCAGCTCCAAGCAGCGCGGAAGTAATCCGCTCCCATTCGGTCTCGAGCGAACCGGCCGCCGCCGGCTTGCCCGCCCGGCGGTACCAATAGCCGGCATTGCCGATATCGCCTTCGACCCGATGCAGGTAGGCATGGACCCAGGCCGCGTCAGCGGTCGGCTGGTCCTGCACGATCCTGTGCGCCTCGTCCCATCCGCCTTTGGCCGACCACCACAGAGCGGCGAGCGGCGCGGCCAACTCCGGCGCCGGTGCGGCGCCTGAAAAACTCGCTTTGAACTCTGCCATGGTCACCACCACCTCGCCGGCGTGAAGCGTCCGGCCGCCTGCTCGACCACCTCGCCGAGCGAGAACAGCGTCTCCTCGTCGAAGGCACGGCCGATCAGCTGCAGGCCGAGCGGCAGCCCTTGCGCGTCCTTGCCGGCGGGAACCGCGATGCCCGGCAGCCCCGCCATGTTCACTGTCACCGTGAAGATGTCGTTGAGATACATTTCCACGGGATCGGCGCCGCCCTTCTCGCCGATGCCGAATGCCGCCGACGGCGTCGCCGGCGTCAGGATCGCGTTGACGCCCTTGGCAAAGCAGTCCTCGAAATCCCGCTTGATCAGGGTCCGCACCTTCTGCGCACGCAGATAATAGGCGTCGTAATAGCCGGCCGAGAGCACATAGGTGCCGATCATGACGCGGCGGCGGACTTCGGCGCCAAAACCCTCGGCGCGGGTCACCTCATACAACTCGCCAATCGAGCGGCCGGGCACGCGCAGGCCGTAGCGCACGCCGTCATAGCGGGCCAGGTTCGACGAGGCTTCCGCCGGTGCCACGATGTAATAGGCGGGCAGCGCGTATTTGGTGTGCGGCAGCGACACTTCGACCAGTTCGGCGCCGGCTTCCTTCAGCCAGGCCGCGCCCTCGCTCCAGAGCTTTTCGATTTCCGCGGGCATGCCGTCGAGGCGATATTCCTTGGGAATGCCGATCTTCATGCCCTTGACCGATTTACCGATCGCGGCCTCGTAGTCCGGCACCGGCCGATCGACGGAAGTCGTGTCCTTGGGATCGTGCCCGGCCATCGAGCGCAGCAAGATCGCGGTGTCGCGCACAGTGCGCGCGATCGGGCCGGCCTGGTCGAGCGAGGACGCAAAGGCAACGATGCCCCAGCGCGAGCAGCGGCCATAAGTCGGCTTCAGGCCGACGGTCGCGGTGAAGGCGGCGGGCTGGCGGATCGAACCGCCGGTGTCGGTCGCGGTCGCGCCCATGCACAACAGGGCTGCCACCGCCGAGGCCGAGCCGCCCGACGAGCCGCCGGGCACCAGGTTGGTGTTGGCGCCATCGCGCCGCCACGGATTGACCACCGGGCCGAAGCACGAGGTCTCGTTCGACGAGCCCATCGCGAATTCGTCATTGTTGAGCTTGCCGAGCATCACGGCGCCGTCGCGCCAGAGCTGCGAGGTGATGGTGGATTCGTAAGGCGGCACGAAATTGCCGAGGATTTTCGAGCATGCGGTGGTGCGCACGTCTTTCGTGGCGAACAGGTCCTTGATGCCCAAGGGAATGCCGGCGAGCGGACCGCCCTCGCCCTTTGCGATGCTGGCATCGGCTTCGTGCGCCATGGCGCGCGCCTGGTCCGGCGTTTCCAGCACGAACGCATTGAGCACGCGCGCGGCCTCGATCGCGGAAAGATGCGCGTCAGTCAGTTCAAGCGAGGTAAAGGATTTGTTCGCGAGGCCATCCCTGGCCTCCGCGAGCGTCAGCGATGTCAAATCGGTCATTTATCAACCGGGCTGCAGAAGAACGGAGACAGCGTCTTGTCGTTGGCCGGATCGTCGCGCAATTTTTTGGCATTCGCCTTGTCGGCGGCTTCGAGCTGGTCCAGCACGGCGTCCATCGCCTTGTCGGGGTCGGCGGCCTTGCCCTGCCGCTCCATCGCGTCGAGATAGTTCATATAGGCCGCATAGGCCTTTTCATCGTCGCAGAGCAGACACATCGGATTTCCAGTCTCGAAACTCTTTTGTTTGTTTAGCGCGCACCGTTCGCGCGGACCGCGCCAAGACCTATTCGACGACTTTCGGCACCAGAAAGAAATGGTCTTCCGTGGCCGGCGCGTTCCTGACGATGTCGTCGGCGATCTCGCCGTCATTGACCACGTCCGGGCGCTTCTTCATCTCCATCGGGGTCACCGAGGTCATCGGCTCGACGCCCTCGACATTGACTTCCGAAAGCTGCTCGACGAACGCCAGCATGGCGTTCAATTCGCCCTGCAAGTGTGGAACCTCGGTCTCGGTGACCGCGATCCGCGCAAGATGGGCGATACGGCGGACGGTGGCGGCATCGACGGACATTATATATGGCCTCTGACGGCAAAATTCAGTCCGCCGTATAGCAGAGGGTGCTTTTGCGCCGCAACCACGGCCCGGAGGTTATCGGCCTGCCATCTGGCTCATCCGCGCCAAAGCCGCGCCGGCCAGGGCCCGGGTCAGCTCGGCGGCGGGCATTTCGCGCCCCAACCGTACCGCCTGCCCGGCCCAAAGATTGGTAAAATCGACCCTGCCGAGCTTTTCCGCCGCCGCCTTCAGCGGCGCCAGGGCGGTCGCGGCATGGGGAAAAGCCGGGGCATCCGGCGAAATCGGGCCAACCTCACGCATCACACGGTTGGCGACCCCGCGCGCCGGGCGGCCGGTCATCACATTGGTGATCACGGTGGCATCGTCCGGCGCCTGGGCAAGCGCCACCCGCGCAGGCGCACTGACCCTGGATTCCGGGCAGCGCAGATAGGCGGTGCCGATCTGCACCCCGGCCGCGCCCAGCGCGAACGCCGCCGCGATGCCCCGCCCGTCGGCGATGCCACCCGCGGCAATCACCGGGACCTTCACGGCATCGACGACCTGCGGCACCAGCGCGAAGGTGCCGGGCTGCTCGGCGATATTCTCGGTGAGGAACATGCCCCGATGGCCGCCGGCTTCCGCGCCTTGCGCGATGATAACGTCGGCGCCGTTCTCCTCGAGCCAGATCGCCTCTTTCACGATGGTCGCCGACGACATCACGATGCAGCCGGCCGCCTTGACGCGCTCGAGCAGCGCCTGTCCCGGCAGGCCGAAATGGAAGCTGACGACTTCCGGCTTCAGCTCCTCGACCAAACCGCACATCGCGGCGTCGAACGGCGCGCGGTTGGCGGCGTTGATGGGCGCCGCCGGGTCGACCCCGAACTCTTCGTAATAAGCCGCAAGCCGCTGCTTCCATCCGGCCTCGCGTTTTGCGTCGGCATCGGCCGGCGTGTGGCAAAAGAAGTTCATGTTGACCGGGGCCGAGACACGTTGCCGGAAGATGTTGACCTGTTCGCGCGCCTTCTCCACCGACAGCATCGCACACGGCAGCGAGCCGAGCGCGCCACCCTCCGCCGCGGCGATCATCAGTTCGGCATTCATCACGCCGGCCATCGGCGCCAGCACGATGGGGAATTCAGTCTCGAAAAGCTCGATAAGTCGTCGGTCCGGCCACATGATCAGCTTTATCCGTGAGATTTGGGGAACGGGCGCAGGCATCGTTGCGGTGGCCGCCTTTACATTAACACCGCCGAAGCCCGAATAGCCATGCATCCGGGCCCCCAGCCTTCCCCCGCCGCGGCAGACCAGCCCTTGACGCTTTGCAGGGATCGCCGGCCGCGTGGTATGCGAGCGCGATGGCTGCCCTCATTCTCCCCCTGATCGGAGCTGCCGCGCACTGGCCTCCGCGCGGCGCGCTGGTCGGGCTCGATCTGGGCACCAAGACCATCGGGGTCGCGGTCTCCGACCCCGACCGGCGGCTGGCGACCGGTGTCGAGACCATCCAGCGCAAGGCGTTCAAGGCCGACGCCGCCCGCCTGTTGGCCATCGCCGCCGAGCGCAACGCGGTCGGCTTCGTGCTCGGCCTGCCCATCAACATGGACGCCAGCGAGGGACCGCGGGCACAATCCACCCGTGCCTTCGCCCGTAATTTCTCCAAACTCACCGATCTCGCCATCGCCCTCTGGGACGAGCGGCTTTCGACCGCGGCGGTCGAACGCGAACTGATCGGCATGGACATGAGCCGCGCCCGCCGCGCCGAGGTGATCGACGAGCACGCCGCGATCTTCATCCTGCAGGGCGCGCTGGACCGGCTGGGAAATTTGCGCGACACGCGCTGACACCCCCAAGTTCGTCTTTGCGAGCGAAGCGAAGCAATCCAGCTTTCTTGATTGTTGGGCTATGGTTGCTTCGCTTCGCTCGCAATGACGACATAACGACTTCTACCCGTGCCCCGCCAGCATGATGGTCTGCGCTACCGCGGCCAGATTGTTGAGGCCGTGCACGAAGATCGTCAGCCAGGTCGAATTGAAGCGGTAGCGGAGATAGCCCAGCAGCAGCCCGATCGAAAACACCTCGCCGAAGAAGAACCAGTCATATTGCAGATGCAGCGCGGTCCACACGATCGACGACAGCAGGATGGCGCCGGGTACGCGGAGAAAGGATTCCGACCAGCCGCGGTAGAGAAAGCCGCGCGCGAACAATTCCTCCGACACCGGTGCCGCGACGCAGAACGCGATCACCAAAAGCCACAACGCGCCGTCGGCGCGCGCCGACTGCAGCACGTCCCCCATGAAGCCCGGCGAGACCTCGCGCCCCGTCGCGCGCGACACCGCGTCCCATCCCATCACGAGAACGCCGAGTGCGACGCCGCCGATGACGAAATTGACCCACGAAGTTCCGCGCAAAGCGAGATAGTCGGCAAACGGCGTGCCCGAGATGCGGATCGCGAGCCACAGCGCGACGAGCACCGCGGGCAGCCCCGCGATCACCGAGAGCGAGATCGTCAGGCCGCCGCCGACGACATGGATCGCGGCGGCCACGTCGATGGGCCCTTCGCGCCGCAACACGAACCAGAGCACGACAGCCATCTGCCCCGCGAACATCGCGGCGAAGACCAGAAGGCCCCACAGTGTGGTGCCCCAGAATTTCCAGACGCGTGGCGGGCGTTGGGTGGGGATGACCGACGTAGACGCGGCGGGGCTTGCGGGATCGAGAGAGTCCATTACCTGGCTTTCATTGTTGGTTTTCGTCGTGCCCCGCCGTGACGGGATAGACTGTCCGTCAGGGCAGCGTCCGGCCCAGCAACGTCCTGATGTCACTGGAAGCGACATCGACCGCGCCGTACATGCTGCCGTGATTCTGGGCAAGCCGCGTCCGCGCGAACAATTCGGCGTGATGCGGCGAAACTTTGTTCAACGCAGCCGCAGCCGCCAGCAGCGCCAGCTTCTCGACCGCGAGCCGCGCCACGCGCTCGCTGTCCGGCCTGCGGAAGGCCTTGCCGATGAACGTCACCACGTCGCCGGCGCCGGACAGGCCGCTGGTTTCGCCGGCAAGCTGCTGCAGGACCGCGCTTGCCGCCTCGACCTCGCGCGACAGCGCCCGCAGCACGTCCAGGCACATCACATTGCCCGAGCCTTCCCAGATCGCGTTGACCGGGGATTCACGGTAATGCCGCGCCAAAATACCCTCCTCGACATAGCCATTGCCGCCGAGACACTCCATCGCCTCGTAGAGAAATCCCGGTGCGCTCTTGCACACCCAGTATTTGATGGCGGGCGTCAGCAGCCGCATGTACGCCGCCTCGTTCTGGTCGTGCGGCGCCTGGTCAAACGAACGGCACAGCCGCATCACCAGCGCGATCGAGGCCTCGGCATGCAGCGCCATGTCCGACAGCACCGCCTGCATCAGCGGCTGATCGGCGAGATGCTTCTGGAACACGCTGCGGTGCCTGGAGTGATGCAGCGCATGCGCGAGGCCCGACCGCATCAGGCCGGCGGAAGCGATCGCGCAATCCTGCCGCGTCAACTGCACCATCTGGATGATGGTGCGGATGCCCTTGCCCTCGTCGCCGACCCGCACCCCGTAAGCGCCGACGAACTCCACTTCGGACGAGGCATTGGAGCGGTTGCCGAGCTTGTCCTTCAGGCGCTGGAACTGGATCGCGTTGATCGATCCGTCGGGGCGAAAGCGCGGCATGAAGAAGCAGGTGAGGCCTTTGTCTGCCTGCGCCAGCACCAGGAAGGCGTCGCACATCGGTGCCGACATGAACCATTTATGCCCGGTGATGCGATAGGCATCGCCGTCGCGCTCCGCGCGCGTCATGTTGGAACGCACGTCGGTGCCGCCCTGCTTCTCGGTCATGCCCATGCCGAGCGTCATGCCCCGCTTGGTCCACCACGGCGCGAAGGAGGGATCATAGGCGCGGGTCGAGATCACCGACATCAGTTTCGTCAGCAGATCCGGCTGCGCCGCCAGCGCCGCCACCGAGGCACGCGTCATGGTGATCGGACACAGATGCCCGGTCTCGACTTGCGAAGCCATATAGAATTTGGCCGCGCGCACCACTTCGGCCGCATTGCCGGCCGGCTTGCCGTCCACGGTCCAGGTCGAGTTGTGAATGCCGGCGTAGGCGCTGCGCGCCATCACTTCGTGATAGGCGGGATGAAACTCGACCTCGTCGCGCCGGTTGCCGCGGGAATCGAAGGTGCGCAGTTTCGGCGTGTTCTCGTTGGCAATGCGGCCGCGCTCGGCCATAGCAGCCGAACCCCAGTGCTGGCCGAACTCGGAAAGTTCCTTTTGCGCATGCGCCCCGCCATTGGCCGTAACCGATTCCATCAACGGCCGGTCCACCGCGAACAGATCCACGTCTTCGAACGGCGGCGACTGGTTGAACACTTCGTGGGTCGCGAATGTCGCTTGAGTCATGGGCTACGTCCGGCTGTCGAATAGACGAGGAATTGGGGTAAGGTCAGGCGACAGGCTGTAGCCTTTCACCCCGATCGCACGCTTTGTTCTACCTCAACCGCTTTGTGATCGGAAAATCATACGCGGGCCCGCCGGCCCCCGGCAGCGAAAAATGCCACCACTCCTTGGAATAATTTACAAAACCTTGCTTCGCCATGACAGCAACCAGCGCGTTGCGCCAGCGGCGCTGGGCTGATGTGATGGAAGTGGCCGCGGTGTGCGCCTTGAGGTCGGAACAGTCGTAGCCGGTGCCCATATCGACACTGCCCTCCGGGGCGCGCGCGTCCGCCGGCGCGGTGCAGTCGGCATAGGCCTTGCCGGGATCGAACGCCCCTGAATTGTCGGCCGTGAGGTCGACCAGGGTCAGGTCGACCGCGGCGCCGGTGGAATGGCCGGAATGCTCGGCGATATAGCCCAAACGAAACAGATCCTTCTTGCCGAATGCCGGATTATACCGCCGCTCGGCGGGCGTCTCCCGGCCGTTCTGTGCCCACAGCACCATGTCGTGCACCGCGCGCGCCGGGCGGTAGCAATCCAGCATTTTCAGCGACAGCTTTTGCGGGCTAAGTTCCTGCTGGGCGCGCTTGAGCGCCAGTCCGACCTCCCGTTTCACCACGCATTCGGCACCCTCGTAGCCGGAAAGCGTCCGGCCGACGAAATTATTGGCCCCGGCATAGCGGATGTCCTGGAGGATGGACGGATCGATATCGCGCAGGAAGACGAAACCGCCGGGCGGACTCTGGGCGCTGGCCGGGTTCGCGAGCGCCAACGCCGTTAACAGGATCCGAGTAAACCATTTCAAACTGCGCATTCCCTAGGGGTTGGCGATCCAATCGCGGCCACTTTGCGGCGTCCGCGTTTACCGTGCTTCCGACAGATTAGGGGATAACTCGGCAGCCTTCTATTCGCCCTTGCCCCCCGCGCCATCCGTGCCTATAGCTCTCGTTTTAATGACCCCTGCATCGAAATCGACCTTCGTCCTCGGTCACCGGCACCTGCTGGGAATCGAGGGGCTTTCCGCTGCCGATATTACCGGCCTGCTCGACCTTTCCGAGGAATACGTCGAGCTCAACCGCCAGGTCGACAAGAAGCGCACCTCCTTGCGCGGCCGCACCCAGATCAACCTGTTCTTCGAAGCCTCGACCCGGACCCAGTCCTCGTTCGAACTGGCGGGAAAACGGCTGGGCGCCGACGTCATGAACATGTCGGTGTCCTCCTCCTCGATCCGCAAGGGCGAGACGCTGATGGACACCGCGGTGACGCTGAACGCCATGCATCCGGACATCTTGGTGGTGCGGCACCATGCCTCCGGCGCGGTGGAACTGTTGGCGCGCAAGGTCGACGGTTCCGTGATCAATGCCGGCGACGGCGTCCACGAGCACCCGACCCAGGCGCTGCTCGACGCGCTGACCATCCGCCGCAACAAGGGCCGGCTCGAGGGGCTCGTCATCGCGATCTGCGGCGACGTCATGCATTCGCGGGTGGCCCGTTCCAATATCCTTTTGCTCAATGCCATGGGCGCCCGCGTCCGCGTGGTCGCGCCCTCCACACTGCTGCCGCGCGGCATCGAGCGAATGGGAGTCGAGGTCGCCCGCGACATGCGCGAGGGCCTCAATGGTGCCGACATCGTGATGATGCTGCGGCTGCAGCGCGAGCGCATGAACGGCTCGTTCGTGCCGTCGACCCAGGAATACTTTCACTATTTTGGCCTCGACCAGAAGAAACTGGCCTATGCTAAACCCGACGCGCTGGTGATGCATCCGGGGCCGATGAACCGCGGCGTCGAGATCGATTCGATCGTGGCGGACGGGGCGCAGTCGCTGATCCGCGAACAGGTGGAAATGGGAGTGGCGGTGCGGATGGCGGTGCTCGAAGCGCTCGCCCGCAACCTGCCGAACGCGTGACATCATGCTGACCGACCGCCGCCCGATCCTGCTCGCCAACGCCCGCCTGATCGATCCCTCGCGCGATTTCGACGGCATCGGCGACGTGCTGATCGCCGACGGCACCATCCGCGAAAGCCGGCGCGGCATTGGTGCTGCCGGCGTTCCCGAGGGCACCGACATCATCAATTGCGCCGGCAAGATCATAGCCCCCGGCCTGATCGACATGCGCGCCTTCGTCGGCGAGCCCGGCGCCAGCCACCGCGAAACCTTTGCCTCCGCAAGCCAGGCCGCGGCGACCGGCGGTATCACCACCATCATCTGCCAGCCCGATACCTCGCCGGTGATCGACAATTCCGCGACGGTCGATTTTGTCCTGCGCCGCGCCCGCGATACTGCGATCGTCAACATCCACCCGATGGCGGCGCTGACAAAGGGCATGGGCGGCGAGGAAATGACCGAGATCGGCCTGTTGAAGGCCGCCGGCGCCGTCGCCTTCACCGACGGCGACAGAAGCGTCACCAATGCGCAGGTGATGCGCCGGGCGCTGACCTACGCGCGCGACTTCGACGCGCTGATCGTGCATCACACCGAAGACCCGCATCTGGTCGGCGAAGGCGTCATGAACGAGGGCGAATTCGCCGCAAGGCTGGGACTGGTCGGCATTCCCGACGCCGCCGAGACCATCATGCTGGAGCGCGACATGCGTCTCGTCGCGCTGACCGGCGGGCGCTATCACGCGGCGTCGCTGAGCTGCATCGGCTCGCTGGAAATCCTGAAGCGCGCGCGGGACGCAGGCCTTGCGGTCTCAGCCTCGGTCTCGATCAATCATGTGACCCTGAACGAAAACGACATCGGTCCCTACCGGACATTCCTGAAACTATCACCGCCGCTGCGCACCGAGGACGACCGGCTGGCGCTGGTTGAAGCCGTCGCCTCCGGCCTGATCGACGTCATCATGTCCGACCACAATCCGCAGGACGTCGAGGTGAAGCGGCTGCCGTTCGCAGAAGCGGCTTCCGGCGCGATCGGCCTGCAGACCATGCTGCCGGCGGCGCTTCGGTTGATCCACAATGGCGCCATGGATTTCAAGACGCTGATCCGCGCAATGTCGACGCGCCCGGCCGAACTGTTGGGCCTGCCCGGCGGCACGCTACGGGCTGGTTCGCCCGCCGACATCATCGTGATCGACGCCGATACGCCCTGGGTGCTCGATCCCGTCGATATCAAGTCACAATGCAAGAATACGCCGTTCGACGAGGCGCGGTTCTCGGGCCGCGTGGTGCGCACGATCGTCAGCGGACGGACCGTCTACGAGCACGTCTGATATCGTGAAATCCGGATGGGAACGGTGGCGCGGTCAATGGGGATAGATTTGAGCGAGCGCTTCCAATGATATCCCGACCAGGGCTGCCGCGAGATAAAGACTGAAGAAGATCAGGCTAAATCGGGTGCGCACGTAAGGCATGACAATCTCCCGTCGGTGAGAAATCACCATGCGGATTTATGGTTAACAATTCCTTGATCCGCGGATGGAGCCACTGGATATGTTGATATCGCCTTTTGCCGATGGCGTGATCGCCCTCTTGGTCGGCTACCTCTTCGGCTCGATTCCGTTCGGCCTGATCCTCACGCGGGCCGCCGGCACCCAGGATCTCCGCTCGATCGGCTCCGGCAATATCGGCGCCACCAACGTGCTGCGCACCGGACGCAAGGGCCTCGCCGCGGCGACCCTGATCGGCGACGCGCTGAAGGGCACCGCCGCGGTCATCCTCGCGGGCTATTTCGGCGGGCCCAATGCGGCTATGGCGGCAGCGCTCGGCGCGTTCCTCGGCCACCTCTTTCCGGTATGGCTGAACTTCAGAGGCGGCAAAGGCGTCGCGGTCTATATCGGTATCCTCATCGGACTATTCTGGCCGGCCGCGATCGTGTTTTGCGTGATCTGGCTCACGACCGCCATCGTCACGCGGTACTCTTCGCTGTCGGCGCTGGTCGCGAGCGTGGTGACACCGATCTTCCTGTGGTGGTTTGGCCACCTCGCACTGGCCTCGCTATTCGCCGTGGTGACGCTGCTGCTGTTCTACATGCACCGCGAAAACATCAAGCGGTTGCGGGCGGGCACCGAGGGCAAGATCGGGAAGTAGTGAGGGATCGTCATTCCGGGGCGATGCGAAGCATCGAACCCGGAATCTCGAGATTCCCCGATGTGCAATTGCACATCGAGGTCCACGCTGACGCGTGTCCCGGAATGACAGACTACCTCTCAACCCTTCGCCAGTGTCTCCTCGACAAAACGTGCCACCTTCAGCGCGCCGGCATCGTTGCCGAAGCGGGCGATCACCTGCACGCCCACCGGCAATCCGCCGTCGGCGACGTGAGCGGGAACGTTGACGCAGGGAACGCCCATCAAGGTCCACAGTTTGTTGAAACGGGTATCGCCGGTCGAGGCCAGTCCCTTCGGCGCAGCACCCGGCGCGGAGAAAGTCAGCAACGCGTCGAAATCGTCGAAGATTTTGGCCAGCGCCTTGCGGCCCCGGTTCGCGGTTCGGCGCGCCTCGTCGTAATCGGCAGCTGCGATGCCGACGGTCTCGTCGAGTTTGGCGCGCAATAGCGGCGGCATCGCATCGTATTGCGTGCGGTATTCCCAGGCGAGCGCCTGATGGGCCTCGAATTCCTGCACCGTCTCGTGCGCCAGCCACGCCTCGGCCGATATTTCCGGCAAGGCGAGCGTACGAACGGAGGCGCCGGCGCGTTCCACCGCCATGCCGGCGATCCGCAACGCTTCCGCGCTGGCGGCTTCAGGCTTGCCGGCAAAATCCTGCGTCACCACCGCGATGCGCGGCCGCTCGATCGCAGCGCCGAGCAGCAGTTCGGGCCGGCCGGTCATCGCCGAAAGTCCGAGCGCGAGATCTTCAACGCCGGCCGCAAACAGCCCGACGGTGTCCAGCGTCCACGAAAAACATTTGACGCCGACCGTCGGCAGTACGCGGAACGAAGGTTTGATCGCGGCTACGCCGCAATACGACGCCGGACGGATCACCGAGCCGCCGGTCTGCGTTCCCAACGCCAGCGGAATCATCCCGGCCGCGACGGCTGCCGCCGACCCCGAGGACGATCCGCCCGGCGTGTGGGCGTGGTTGCGCGGATTGAGGGTCGCGGTCGGATCGCGCGAGGCGAAGCCCGTCGTCGTGGTCTTGCCGGCGATGGAAGCGCCCGCCTGCTTGAGCATCATCACGACAGGCGCGTCCGCGCGCGGACGCCAGCCCCGGTAGATCTTGGAACCCATCTCGGTCGGAAAATCCGCAGTATCGATGATGTCCTTGATCCCGACCGCAATGCCACGCAGCGGACCTGCGTCGGCGGCGCGGACGTTGTCGGCGCGACAGACGAAGGCGCCGATGGTCTTGTCCTGCGCCTCGATCGCCTCACCGGATTGTGCGATCGCGGCATCCGCCGAAAGCTCGCCGGAAGCGATTCGGCGCTGGAGATCGGCGAGCGAGATCATGGGCATTTTCTCCTGCGGAAGGCAGCACGGCTTTTACGGAGCGCGGCGGGATCGGGCAAGCGCCGCCCCGTCATTCCGGGGCAATGCGAAGCATCGAACCCCGAATCTCTAGATTCCGGGTCTGTGCGAAGGCGCGTGTCCCGGAATGACCGAGCGCCCCCTTCCCCACGCCCCCAGGTTGATCCACACTCCCGTTTCCCGGGGGCCGCATGGATAGCAAGACGCCGAGCACCACAGATCTCACCGACGCAGAGCGGATCGACCGGCTGCGGCTGATCCGTTCCGACAATGTCGGGCCGCGCACCTTCCGTTCCCTGATCAACCATTTCGGCAGCGCGCGCACAGCGCTTTCGCGGCTGCCCGATCTCGCCCGGCGCGGCGGCGCGGCACGGCCGGGGCGGATCTATAGCGAAGAGGACGCGCGCGCCGAACTGGCCGCGAGTGAACGGCTCGGCGTGCATCTGCTGGCGCCGGGGGAAGACGGCTATCCGCCGCGGCTGTCGGAGCTCGACGATGCGCCGCCCCTGCTCGGCGTGCGGGGGGTGCGCGATGTGCTGATGCGGCCGATCATCGCGGTGGTCGGTTCGCGCAACGCGTCGGGCGCCGGATTGAAATTCGCAGGCTCGATTGCGCGCGATCTCGGCGAGGCCGGATTCATGGTTGCCTCCGGCCTGGCGCGCGGCATCGATGCGGCGGCGCATCGCGCCAGCCTCGCCAGCGGCACGATCGCGGTGCTGGCCGGCGGACATGACCGGGTTTATCCGCCCGAACACGAGGACCTGCTGGCGGAGTTGATCGACGCCGGTGGGGCGGCGATTTCCGAGATGCCACTCGGGCATGCGCCGCGCGCCCGCGACTTTCCCCGGCGCAACCGGCTGATCTCCGGCGTGGCGCTCGGCGTCGTCGTGGTCGAGGCCGCGCATCGCTCGGGCTCGCTGATCACGGCACGGATCGCCGCCGAACAGGGCCGCGAGGTATTCGCGGTGCCGGGCTCGCCGCTCGATCCGCGCGCCGCCGGCACCAACGATCTGATCAAGCAGGGCGCGACGCTGACCACGGAAGCGTCCGACGTCATCAATGCGGTCGAGCCGATCATGGGACGGCCGCCGTCATTGCGCGAGCCTGACGATGAGCCGCTGGCCTCTGAGCCTGACGCCGGTGATCGCGCCCGTATCATCGACTTGCTCGGGCCTACTCCCGTTCTGCTCGACGATCTCATCCGGATGGCCGGCGCCTCGCCAGCGATCGTGCGCACCGTGCTGCTCGAGCTCGAACTTGCCGGCCGGCTCGAGCGTCACGGCGGCGGGCTGGTGTCGCTGGTTTAAACGACACGGCAATCAGTCGGCATCATTGCGGCGATCGAATTTTGCCCGCGCGGCTTCGATTTCCGCTCGATGATCGTTGGCCCACTTGCCCAGCGTTTCCACCGGCTTCCACAGCCCGCGTCCGAGGTCTGTGAGTTCGTAATCGACGCGCGGCGGAATGGTCGGGAACACGGTCCGGGTCACCAGGCCGTCGCGTTCAAGCCCGCGCAGGGTCAGCGTCAGCATCCGCTGCGAGATGCCGCCGACCATGCGCTTGATTTCATTGAAGCGCCGCGGGCCGTCACCGAGCAGCCTGATGACGAACACGCTCCATTTGTCGCCGACCCGCGCCAGGATGGAGGCAACGCCGCGGCAATCGCTTTCGAGATGCGCATAGGGTGCCAGGACGGTCACATCGGTGTGCTCGGGTTTCAATGCTGTGCTCGGGTGCCAAAAATGTGCGTTCTTGCGGGGTTTGCAGACAGTCACTCATATAGTCTCAGTTACAAACATATACCAAGGGTGACACTCATGAAACTTCTTCATATCGATTCCAGCGTGCTTGGCCCCCACTCGGTCAGCCGGCAGGTTTCCGCGGCGATCGTGGAACGCCTGCGCGAGGCCACACCTCACCTGGACATCGTCTACCGCGACCTGAGTTCGACGCCACTGGCGCATCTGTCGGGTCCGCATCTTGCGGCCGCGCAGGGCGCCGCGCCCGATGACGCCCTGCGACAGGACCTCGCCGCCGGTCAGGCGGTCCTGGAGGAGTTTCTCGCCGCCGACATCGTGGTGCTCGGCGCGCCCATGTACAATTTCACGATACCGAGCCAGCTCAAGGCCTGGATCGACCGCATCCTGGTGGCGGGCAAGACATTCAGGTACGGCGCGCAAGGCGCGGAGGGTCTGGCCGGCAACAAGCGCGTCATCATTGCGATCTCGCGGGGCGGCTTCTACGGCACCGGCACGCCGGCTGCGGTCGGCGAACACCTGGAAACCTATTTGCGCTGGGTGTTTGGGTTTATCGGGATAAAGAACCCCGAATTCATTCTCGCCGATGGTATCCAGGTCGGGCCCGAACACCGCGAAAAAGCGCTGGCAAACGCGCTGCAAGCCGCAACCAACCTGCAGGCCGCATGAGATGAGATAAGCAAACGGCCTGCCGTCGTGGAACGGCGACGGCAGGCTAGTCTCAATCTGAATACAACGGTGTCAATACCAGGCGCCGGGCACGCCAATGATAATGGCAATGAGGGATATCAAAAGACCAATCCCGGAAAACAATGCGACCACGACAAACTGTCCGCCGTCTGATTTCTGCGACGAAGCTGCTGCGGAAACCGGAATCGATGCGGTGACGCGCGCGGCTTTCGGCATGACAGCCTCTCCAATTCATAGAGCAATCAGAAGTCCCAACCCTTGGAGAGGTCTAGCTTGGTACGGCAAAGGTTCAACGCATTCGCACGGAATTGGAAAATTTGCCGGCGGCCGAGGGAACCGACCACCACGATCGATGCGACGTCCATCAAATCGTGCTGATCGGATCGATGATCTCGTGTTTTCCGTCTATGCGCGATAGATCGGCGCGCCGGCGGGCGAACTGGTGGCTCCGCCGTCCACGAAGATCTCCGCGCCTTGAACATTCGACGAATCGTCGGAGGCGAGGAACAACACCGTCTTGGCGACCTCCTCGGCCTCGCCGAGCCGGCCCAGCGGTATGGTGCGCGAAATGCGCTTGTCCAGAGCGGCGAACGCTTCGGCGGTCGGCGCCACACGATCCCAGATCGGCGTGCGCGCCGCGCCCGGAGCGACCACATTGACCCGGATCCCGCGCGGCGAAAGTTCCGAGACCATCACCCGCGCCATCGCCCGGACGCCGGCCTTGCTCGCTGCATAGGCGGCATAGCCGGGACTGCCCAGCACGGAGATGACGGAGCCGTTGAGGATGATCGAGGCGCCATCGTTGAGGTAAGGCACCGCCGCCTGCACGGTGAAGAATACCGACGTGATGTTGGTCCGGATCACGGATTCAAACGTCGCCAAAGTGGTCCCGCCGATTGGCGTATTGGCGCCGATGCCGGCATTGGCGAATACGATGTCGAGCTTTCCGAATTTGGCCGCGGCCTGTTTGACCGCGGCTTCCGTCGCCGAGATATCGTTGGCATCGGCCACGATCGCGAGCGCATTCGCCCCGAGTTCCTTCGCAGCCGCCTCCAGGGTCGCCGCATTGCGCCCGGTGATGGAGACCCGTGCGCCCTCGTCCACGAACAGCCGGGCGGTCGCAAGCCCGATGCCGCTGTTGCCGCCAGTGATGAATGCCGTCTTGTTCGCGAGGCGCATGGTCGACTCCCGTTGATAGTGGTTGCATTATGCAACTAAATTGCCATTTAGACGGTCTGGTTTTATAATGCAACCACACAACGTCGTGATCGGTGCACGTGTCACGATCAGCAGGGATCGCCATGGTAAAACGGACGAGTTTCGAAAACGCGGGTTGCCCGGTCGCGCGGTCGCTGGACGCGCTCGGCGACTGGTGGTCGCTCCTGATCATCCGCGACGCCTTTCTCGGCCTTCGCCGCTTCGGGGAATTCCAGAAGCACCTCGGATGTGCGAAGAACATCCTGACCGTGCGGCTGCGCGCGCTGGTTGACCAGGACATCCTGACGACCGCGCCCGCTTCCGATGGCAGCGCCTATCAGGAATATCTGCTGACGCCGAAGGGACGCGGGGTATTTCCGATCCTGGTTGCGCTCCGGCAATGGAGCGAGGAGTTTGCTTGCGAGGGAGGTGCGTTCGCCGACGTTCTGATCGACCGGAACAACGGCCAACCGGTACGCAGGCTCGAACTGCACGCGCAGGATGGGCGTCTATTGGGCTTCGGCGACATCGAGATCAAAAAGCGCCGCCGACGCGCTTGAACCGTCGTTGCGCGGAGCCGATGGACCGCACTTTGCGCGGGCCCAGGTCAGACCGTCACGACAGGTTCCGTTTGCTGCGGAGCCGCAAATGTTCCTCGGCTTCGAGCTGCGTCATCCCAAGCAGGAAGCCGAGCACGTCGAGCTTGTGGCGTCGCACCAGCCCGGCCAGTTCGGCAACGGTCTCGGCAATGACGGCCGCGGCCTCGTCCGGGCCTCCCTCGCCTGCTGGTTCATCGCTCCTCCCCCTGCCCTGATGCGTGCGCGCCCGCCGGCCACCGCTTTTGGTCAACCAGTCACATCCAATGCCGCGAATTATCATCAGATACGCCTTTTAAGTGCGCAACTCTGGGAGGCAAATCACAACTTTTTAGATATAAGCTCGAGGTCCCTGGAGGCCCAATCAACATCTGTCCATTTGACAGGGGGCTCCGCTGCTCCCATGTTCGGAACGAAACGGCCGACGCGAATCTCGCGGAACCGGCCTTTATTTTTCCCGTAAGCCATTGGAATGACATGAATATCGTCATTGTCGAGTCGCCAGCTAAGGCCAAGACGATCAACAAATATCTGGGGGCCTCCTACGAGGTTCTCGCCTCGTTCGGCCATGTCCGGGACCTCCCGGCCAAGAACGGATCGGTCGATCCGGATGCCAATTTCCAGATGATCTGGGAGATCGACCCCAAGGCGGCCGGCCGGCTCAACGATATCGCCAAGGCGCTGAAGGGCGCGGACCGGTTGATCCTCGCCACCGACCCTGATCGCGAGGGCGAAGCTATCTCCTGGCACGTGCTGGAGGTGCTGAAGGAAAAGCGCGCGCTCAAGGACCACAAGATCGAGCGCGTGGTGTTCAACGCCATCACCAAGCAGGCGGTGACGGACGCGATGAAGAACCCGCGCCAGATCGATGGCGCGCTGGTCGACGCCTATATGGCGCGCCGCGCGCTGGATTATCTGGTCGGTTTTACCCTTTCGCCGGTGTTGTGGCGCAAATTGCCGGGCGCACGTTCGGCGGGCCGCGTGCAATCGGTGGCGCTGCGGCTGGTCTGCGACCGCGAACTGGAAATCGAGAAGTTCGTGCCGCGCGAATACTGGTCGCTGGTCGCGACCCTGACGACGCCGCGCGGCGATGCGTTCGAGGCTCGGCTGGTCGGCGCCGATGGCAAGAAGATCCAACGGCTCGACATCGGCACCGGCGCGGAAGCCGAGGATTTCAAGAAGGCGATCGAAGCCGCCAACTTCACGGTGTCCACCGTCGAGGCCAAACCGGCGCGGCGCAATCCGCAGGCGCCGTTCACCACCTCGACGCTGCAGCAGGAAGCCAGCCGCAAGCTCGGCTTTGCGCCGGCGCACACGATGCGGATCGCGCAGCGGCTCTATGAGGGCATCGATATCGGCGGCGAAACCACCGGCCTCATTACCTATATGCGTACCGACGGCGTGCAGATCGACGGTTCGGCGATCACGCAAGCGCGTAAGGTGATCGGTGAAGATTACGGCAACGCCTACGTGCCGGACGCCCCGCGCCAGTACCAGGCCAAGGCCAAGAACGCGCAGGAAGCGCACGAAGCGATCCGCCCGACCGATCTGTCGCGCCGGCCGGCCGACATGCGCCGCCGCCTCGATACCGATCAGGCCAGGCTGTATGAGCTGATCTGGATCCGCACCATCGCCAGCCAGATGGAATCCGCCGAACTGGAGCGCACCACGGTCGATATCGCGGCCAAGGCCGGCTCCCGCGTGCTGGACCTGCGCGCCAGCGGCCAGGTCATCAAATTCGACGGTTTTCTGGCGCTCTACCAGGAAGGTCGCGATGACGACGGCGACGACGAGGACTCACGCCGCCTCCCCGTCATGAGCGAGGGCGAAGCGCTGAAGCGCCGGGATCTCGCCGTCACCCAGCATTTTACCGAACCGCCGCCGCGTTTTTCCGAGGCGTCGCTGGTCAAGCGCATGGAGGAACTCGGCATCGGCCGCCCTTCCACCTACGCCTCGATCCTGCAGGTGCTGAAGGATCGCGGCTATGTCAGGCTCGAGAAGAAGCGCCTGCATGGCGAGGACAAGGGCCGCGTCGTCGTCGCGTTCCTGGAGAATTTCTTCGCGCGCTACGTTGAATATGATTTCACCGCCGACCTCGAAGAGCAACTCGACCGCATTTCCAACAACGAGATTTCCTGGCAGCAGGTGCTGAAGGATTTCTGGGTCGGCTTCATCGGTGCCGTCAACGAGATCAAGGATTTGCGCGTCGCCCAGGTGCTGGACGCGCTGGACGACATGCTGGGCCCGCACATCTATGCGCCGCGCGAGGACGGCGGCGATCCCCGGCAATGCCCGAGCTGCGGCGCCGGCAAGCTCAATCTCAAGGCCGGAAAATTCGGCGCCTTCGTCGGCTGCTCCAACTATCCGGAATGCCGCTACACCCGTCCGCTCGCCGCCGACGGCGAGGCCAGCGCCGATCGCATCCTGGGCAAGGATCCCGAGACTGATCGCGACGTCGTCGTGAAGGCGGGGCGCTTCGGTCCCTATATCCAGCTCGGCGAGCAGAAGGACTACGCGGAGGGCGAGAAGCCCAAGCGCGCGGGCATTCCGAAGAACACCTCGCCTTCCGACGTCGAACTCGACCTGGCCCTGAAGCTGCTGTCGCTGCCGCGCGAGATCGGCAAGCATCCCGAGACCGGCGAGCCGATCACCGCGGGTCTTGGCCGCTTCGGGCCGTTCGTGAAGCACGAGAAGATCTATGCCAGCCTGGAGGCCGGCGACGAGGTGTTCGATGTCGGGTTGAACCGGGCGGTCACGCTGATCGCCGAGAAAATCGCAAAGGGCCCGAGCGGCCGGCGCTTCGGCGCCGATCCCGGCAAACCCTTGGGCGATCATCCGACCCTTGGCGGCGTCGCGGTCAAGAACGGACGCTACGGCGCCTATGTCACGGCCGACGGCGTCAATGCCACGATCCCCAGCGACAAGACGCCGGAAACCATCACGCTTGCGGAGGCGATCGCGCTGATCGACGAACGCGTGGCGAAGGGTGGCGGCAAACCCAAGCGCGGCGCCAAGAAGGCCAAAACGGCCAAGCCCGCCAAAGTGGAGCCCGACGCAACGGTGGCAAAGCCCGCCAAGAAGGCGGCGGCGAAGAAATCCGCGGCCAAGCCCAAATCCGATGCCAAGTCAGAGGCCGTCAGCAAGGCGCGCGCCCCGGTGACGGCGACGGCAAAAACCTCTCTGGCCAAGCCTGCGCTCGCCGCCAAGACGCCCGCGAAGAAAAGCGCGGGCAAGGCGCGGGGATAACGTGGCAAAAGATCGCGACACTGGCTTTCCGGCCCGGGACGCCATCGTCGCCTTCATCCGCGCGCAGCCGGGCGAAGTCGGAACCCGAGAGATCGCGCGCGAGTTCGGCCTGAAGAACGCTGACCGCGCCGAGCTGAAACGGATCCTGCGCGAGCTTGCCGACGAAGGCGCGGTTGAGAAGCGCGGCAAGAAGATCCGCGAACCCGCCGTCCTGCCGGCAACGGTCATGGCCGACGTCACCGGCCGCGATGCCGACGGCGAGCTGGTCGCCACTCCCGCCGAATGGGATGAGGTCGAAAGCGGCGAACCGCCGAAAATCCGCATCCTTATCCCCAGACGCGCCCAGCCCGGGACTACGCCGGGCGTCGGCGACCGCGCGCTGCTGCGGATCGAAAAGCTCGAAGAGCGCGACCGCGACGGGACGGTCTATCGCGGCCGCGTCATCAAGGTCATCGATCACGCCAAGACCCGCGTACTCGGCATTTTCCGCAAGCTGCCGGACGGCGGCGGAAGGCTGATCCCGGTCGACAAGAAGCAGGCTAGCCGCGAACTGAACATCGCCAAGACCGACACCGGCGGCGCCGAGGATGGCGATCTCGTCAGCGTCGACCTGGTACGCTCGCGCGGTTTTGGCCTTGCCTCCGGCAAGGTCAAGGAGCGGCTCGGCTCCTTGGCGAGCGAAAAGGCGGTCAGCCTGATCGCGATTGCCGCCCACGAGATTCCACAGGCCTTCTCTCCCGCGGCGGTGCGCGAGGCCGAGGAGGCGAAACCGGCGACGTTGAAGGGCCGCGAAGACTGGCGCGAGGTCCCGCTGGTCACCATCGATCCGCCCGACGCCAAGGATCACGACGACGCGGTGCACGCCCTGCCGGATCCGGATCCGAACAACAAGGGCGGCTTTATCGTCAACGTCGCGATTGCCGACGTCGGCTTCTATGTGCGCCCGGGCTCCGCGCTCGACCGCGACGCGCTGACGCGCGGCAATTCGGTGTATTTCCCCGACCGCGTGGTGCCGATGCTGCCCGAGCGTATCTCCAACGATCTCTGCTCGCTGGTGCCGGGCGAGCCGCGCGGCGCGCTGGCGGTGCGGATGGTGATCGCGGGTGACGGCCGCAAGCGCTCGCACAGTTTCCACCGCATCCTGATGCGCTCGGCCGCCAAGCTGAATTACGCGCAGGCGCAGGCCGCGATCGACGGCCGGCCGGATGATACGACGGGACCCCTGCTCGCTCCCGTCCTCAAGCCGCTCTACGACGCCTATGCGGTGGTCAAGCGCGCGCGCGACGAGCGCGATCCGCTCGACCTCGACATCCCCGAACGCAAGATCCTGCTGAAGCCCGACGGCACGGTGGATCGCGTCATCGTTCCGGAGCGGCTCGACGCGCATAAGCTGATCGAGGAATTCATGATCCTGGCCAACGTCGCGGCGGCCGAGATGCTTGAAAAGAAGTCGCTGCCGCTTATCTATCGTGTGCACGATGAACCGACGCTCGAGAAGGTTCACGCCTTGCAGGAATTCCTGAAAACCCTCGATCTGCCGTTCGCGAAAAGCGGCGCGTTGCGCCCCTCTTTGTTCAATCGCGTGCTGGCGCAGGTCCGGGGGCGCGATTCCGAGCCGCTGGTGAACGAAGTGGTATTGCGCTCGCAAGCCCAGGCCGAATACGCCGCCGAGAATTACGGCCATTTCGGCCTGAACCTGCGGCGTTACGCCCATTTCACGTCGCCCATCAGGCGATACGCGGACCTGATCGTGCACCGCGCGCTGATCCGTGGCCTGGGCCTCGGCGAAGGCGCGCTGCCGGAGACCGAGACG
Source organism: Bradyrhizobium erythrophlei (assembly GCF_900129505.1). Classification (NCBI taxonomy): domain Bacteria; kingdom Pseudomonadati; phylum Pseudomonadota; class Alphaproteobacteria; order Hyphomicrobiales; family Nitrobacteraceae; genus Bradyrhizobium; species Bradyrhizobium erythrophlei. The sequence goes on from NZ_LT670818.1 coordinate 7,693,337, forward strand.
GTGGAAACGCTGACCGAGGTCGCCGCCCAGATTTCGCTGACCGAACGCCGCGCCATGAAGGCCGAACGCGAAACCGCCGACCGCCTGATCGCACATTTCCTCGCCGACCGCATCGGGGCGACCTTTCAGGGCCGCATCTCCGGCGTTACCCGCGCCGGCCTGTTCGTCAAACTCAGCGATACCGGCGCCGACGGCCTGATCCCCATCCGCACGCTGGGGACCGAGTATTTCAACTATGACGAGACCCGCCATGCGCTGATCGGCTCGCGCAGCGGTGCCATGCACCGGCTGGGTGACGTGGTCGACGTTCGTCTGGTAGAAGCAGCCCCGGTCGCCGGCGCGCTGCGGTTCGAATTGCTGTCGGAAGGCAATGTCGTCCCGCGCGGTCGCAAGCGCCCCGAAGATTCCACGCCGCGTGCCAAGGCGCATCCGGGCCGAAGTCCGCGCAAGAAAGATCGCAAGCCGGACAAAGCTAAATCAGGCAACACCAAGCCTGGCAATGCAAAGTCAGGCAAATCGAGGAAAGGCAAGTCATGGCAAACGTGAGCGGCCATCCCATCGTCTGGAGCCGGGAAACCGGCGCGCTCGAAAAGCGTGACGTCTGGACCGCGCTGAAGCGCGGCTTTCGCGGCCGCTGCCCTCGCTGCGGCGAAGGCAAACTTTTTCGTGCGTTTTTGAAAGTGGACGACCACTGCTCGGTTTGCCAGCTGGATTTCACCCCGCACCGCGCCGACGATCTTCCGGCCTATCTCGTGATCGTCATCGTCGGTCACATCGTGGTGCCGACGATCCTGTGGATCGAGACCGACTATTCACCTTCAATCGCGCTGCAGCTCTCGATCTATCTGCCGCTCACCCTGATCTTGTCATTGGCCTTGCTGCAACCGGTGAAAGGCGCCGTGGTTGCGATCCAGTGGGCCTTGCGCATGCATGGATTTGACGAACAAAATCCGACAGAATAGCCACACGATCCAAACAACAAGAAACGACGAGAACGAAACGGGTGGTAGGAGCGAAATGAGCGAGACGAAAAGCGAGACGGTCCGGGAAGAAAAAGAAGCCGATCACCACCCCTATCGCCGCCCGGTCGACGCCGCCACCCTCATTCTGGTCGATCGCACCGTCGCTACACCGAAGGTTCTGGTGGGCAAGCGCCACGACAAGGTGGTGTTCATGCCCGGCAAATTCGTCTTTCCCGGCGGCCGGGTCGACAAGACCGACAACCGCGTTCCGGTCGCAGCGCCGGTTCCGAAGGCGCTGGAAGAAAACCTCCTGAAGGGCAGCCCGAAGATCAATGCCTCGCGCGCGCGTTCGCTGACGATCGCCGCCATCCGCGAGGCCTGCGAGGAAACCGGTCTTTGCCTGGGGCGCAAGAGCAATGGTGCTGCGCCGACGCTGGAAGGCCCCTGGAAGCCGTTTACCGAGGCTGGCCTCTTGCCCGATCCCTCCGGACTGTTTCTGATTGCGCGCGCGATCACCCCGCCCGGCCGCGTCCGCCGTTTCGATACCCGCTTCTTCACCGCGGATGCCTCCGCCATCGCCCATCACGTCGAGGGCGTGATCCATGCCGATGCCGAACTGGTCGAGCTGGTCTGGGTCGAGCTCGGATCGAAGCCGCTCGCCGACCTGCATCCCATGACCAAAAATGTCCTCGGAGAACTCGAAAAACGTCTAGCCGCCGGCCCCCTCAGCCACGACGCGCCGGTGCCATTTTTCTATTTCTACGGCGGCAAGATGCAGAAGGACGTGCTGGGGGTGTAACTCCAGAACGTCATTCCGGGGCGATGCGAAGCATCGGTAGGGCGGATTGGAGCCGAAGGCGTAATCCGCCCTCTTGGAGACTAAGACGCCGGGTCACGACCCGAGCTACGAGCTCCTTGAGAATCGAGAGCAAGGCGCGACACTGAACCGCCAGACCGATAGAGGACCATACCGCAGGCTGCGTAAGGCCGCAGCTGTCGCCTTCTAGCAAAGCAATGCACTTACTCCGAGCCACAGCTTGCGGCGGATATTTGCGATCACCAAAAGGTAATTCGATCATAAATTCCTTCTCCGTCTTGTTTAACCGATAGGAGTAGGTTCTTCGCGAAGCGTCGTCGTCGCCCTCGGACCTATAAAGCGATTTTCCAAGCTCCGGCGAGCCAATCAATCTGTAGCTGGTAAGCCTATGATCGTCGCAGAATTCGTCTCGCGTGTAATTTGCCCGTCGAGCAAAATCGCGATCTTGCAAAAGATCGCAAATAACCATGTCGATAGCTACGTTAAGCGCCGAAAGGCAAATGGCGTTAAAAGTGCTTCTCTTTCGATTTGAATTGGACGGTACGGAAGCATTGGAAGCATCGCTACGATGCGATCGTCGCAAGTCGTAGCCTCGACGAGTTCTCCAGCCGTTTGGCTTTTTGCAAGCCGCTTCAGGAGTGACCAGCGGCCAGGGAACTCAAAGTACGTTGTACCCTCTACTGATCGATATTTCAGCCTGAGCTGATCAGATGCGATATGGTAAGTCGCATTGAAAAAATTGATTGGTACTATCGCAATCAACGGCAGAAGAGCCGGAACGGCCCACAAACGATATCTCGTCCATGTGACCAAAAATGTCAGTGCAAGCCAGCCGATGGCGATAGAAAACGTAAGAGAACCCGGTTCAAGATATTCTAGAAGTAGCCAAGAGATGCCGGCTACGACATATTTTGTCAGGGCCGATATTGAAAAGATGAATTGTTTGGCGTCGCCGCGCACGGACACGACTAATTGCTCGCCAGCACTCTTCGAGTTTTCAACTATCCCTTGGAAAAGTCGGTTGCGTCTATTCAATAACCACCAGCTAGTTTAGGCCGTGAACGCCTTTTTGCCGGATCAACCGGCACGTTTGCGTGATGCAGTTCGCGAGTGAGAAGTGTTTTCCACTGACCTCCAGCGTTAAAGCTAGCCGCAATGACGAGTTTGAAGAACACGATCACTGCGGCAACGCTGTATAGTCCGATTGTGTGCGAGAAGCGCATACGGGCTAGGCAATTACCAACCTTTGGCTCGCATTTCGTCTGCTATTGCCCGGTACGGCGCTATTTTTCGATCAAGAATTTCAATGTTACCAGGAGTCAGCCACGGGTGTGCCCTAAACTTGGCAAAGGCCGCAATGTCAGCCTTGACATGCTCAAGATCCCCCTTCGATCCCCGGTGGCGCCAACCTATCAGGATTTGAGCGTCCGTTCTGCCGGCCAGATGCATCTTTTTTGCGGGAAAGCCCCCTTGACGCCCGCAACCATCCGTATACTACCCGCGCCCGCACTCGACTGGCGAGCGCCCGGCGGTGCCTAATGGAGAACTGACAAGTGAAGCTGAGCAAAGGTCAGGTCCGTCGGGCGGATCGCGATCCGCCGTTCCGGACTAAGCGCGCGCCGAAGACGTAGTCCGCGCCTCCCGGGAAAGCAAAAGACGGCAGATCGCGATCCGCGCTACGCCCCCGCTTCGTCTCGCGAGCAAGCGAAATCTCGCGCCCTCGCCGCGACAAATCAACCCGCCGGGCAAATCACTAAAAGCCGGTCAAGCCCGCTTGCGAAAAACATTCTGCTTTTCCGAAATTGCAAATCACTCTACCTACGACACCGTCTCATCCGATGAGAGGGGCGGCTCGCGATCGTCACGAACGTGCGGTGGGATGCGGTGGACGCGATGGCGGCGAAAGACGAGTGCTGCTCGTTGCGGACGGCGAAGGCGTGTGGTCCTGACACCCCGACGCTGGTGTCAAGTTCGCGGGAAGCAAAACTTTGCGCGGATGACGGTGGCTAAAAAGCCCGGACACCGGGAAGAGCGCGCTACAAGCCGGTCAACCACCGCGCAGGGAAGGCCGGATTGCCTCCGCTGAACCTGTGTGCTCGTGTGCATTTTTACCCAATAACAGGGCACACGGGACCGCGGGTGCAGCGCGCACCCGGCCTTCCCTGCGCCCTCTTTCTTTTCCGAGGGCGGCCAACCGACGCAAAGCTCGGGCGCCTCGCGCCGCGAGATCGCGGACCTACATCCCTCCCCCATGGCATGCTTCGCCTGGCTCGCAACAACGTGGAATTTCCTTCGGATGCCGCTCAAATCGAAATATTCTTTTCGCCCGCGCAGGGTGCCATTGCGTTTTGACTTTCCTATCTTCAATTCAGCGGCATGACGAACAAGGACAAGCCATGGCAAAGCGTCAACTCAAGCTCGGTGCCTTCATGCGGCCGGTCAGCATTCATACCGGGGCGTGGCGCTATCCCGGCGCGTGGCCGGACGCCAATTTCAATTTTTCGCATATCAAGCAGCTGATCCAGAAGCTGGAAGCCGGAAAATTCGACGCCTTCTTCATGGCCGACCATCTGGCCGTGCTGAACATGCCCGTCAACGCGCTCAAGCGCAGCCACACCGTGACCTCATTCGAGCCGTTTACGCTGTTGTCGGCGCTGTCGGCCGTGACCGGGCATATCGGACTGATCGCGACCGGTTCGACCACCTTCGACGAGCCCTACCATGTCGCGCGCCGCTTTGCCTCGCTCGATCACATCTCGGGCGGTCGCGCGGGGTGGAATATCGTCACCACCTCCAACCCCGACGCGGCGCTGAATTTTGGACTCGATGACCACATGGAGCACGCCGAGCGCTACAGGCGCGCACGCGAATTCTATGACGTGGTCACGGGCTTGTGGGATTCCTTCGCCGACGACGCGTTTGTCCGGGACGTCGAAGCGGGCCTCTATTTTGACCCGGCCAAAATGCATGTCCTCAACCACAAGGGAGAATACCTTTCGGTGCGCGGCCCGCTCAACATCGCCCGTCCCGTGCAGGGCTGGCCGGTGATTGTGCAGGCCGGCGCGTCCGAAGACGGCAAGCAGCTCGCGGCCGAAACGGCGGAGGCCGTGTTCACCGGCGGCAGCAGCCTCGCCGACGGGCAAAAGCTCTATGCCGACATCAAGAGCCGCATGGAAAAGCTCGGCCGCGATCGCGACGACCTGAAGATCCTGCCCGGCGCCTTCGTCGTGGTCGGCGACAGCGTCGAGGAAGCACGCGAAAAGCGCGCGTTGCTCGACAGCAAGGTGCATTACGACAGCGCCATTGCGTCGCTTTCGGTGATCCTGGGTACCGACGCCTCCGGCTTCGATCCCGACGGGCAGTTGCCGCCGATCCCGGAAACCAACGCCTCCAAGAGCGGCCGGCAGCGGCTGGTCGACGTCGCCGCCCGCGACAAGCTCACGGTCCGCCAGCTGGCTCAGCGCGTCGGCGGCTATGGCGGGCTGTCGTTCGTCGGCACGCCGGCCGTGATCGCCGATCAGATGGAGGAGTGGCTGACCAGCTTCGGCTCCGATGGTTTCAATATCATGTTCCCGTTCCTGCCCGCCGGCCTCGACGATTTCGTCGACAAGGTGGTTCCGGAACTGCAACGGCGCGAGATCTTCCGGAAGCAGTATGAGGGCAAGACGTTGCGGGAGAATCTCGGCCTGCCGAGGCCGAAAAACCGCTTCTTTGAGGGTTAAATATCGGGATTCGGGCGTGTTTGGACCGGCCAAACCTTGACTTTGGGCGGTTAGAAGCTAGGTTGCGCGCAAATGCGGGCCGATTGGCCGGCTCCCAATTCCCCAGATATTTGAGGTCCTGAACATGGCCAAAGCGGTCACCATCAAGGTCAAGCTCGTTTCCTCGGCGGACACCGGCTTCTATTACGTCGCCAAGAAGAATTCGCGCACCATGACCGACAAGCTGGTCAAGAAGAAATACGACCCGGTCGCGCGCAAGCACGTCGAATTCCGCGAGTCGAAGATCAAGTAAAACGCGGGACACTGCTGACTTCGACGGGGCCTTCGTGGCCCCGTTTTTATTTTGGCAAGTCAATTTTGCGGCGCGTGGCTAAGCCGTCGCCGCCAAAGGCGGTCGCGTCGGCCGAATCAGCGCGAACGCCACCTGAACGATGCCCGCCGCCAGTCCCACCGCGACGCCGATCCGCCACGCCAGCGTGTAGGAGCCGAGCTGGTCGTAGATCAGCCCTCCTCCATAGGCGCCGAGGAAACTGCCGAGCTGGTGACTCATGAACGCGAGCCCCTGGATCATCGCCTGCCATTGCAGGCCGAACATCTCGGCGACCGCGCCCGCCACCAGCGGCCCTACGCCGAGCCACAGGAATCCCATCATCGCGCCGAACACAAGTGTCGTCGCCTCCGACGGTGGCAGCATGAAATACCAGGCCAGCACCAGCGAGCGCGCAATGTAGATCGCCCCCAGCAGTGCCAACTTGTTCCAGCGCTCGCCGGCCCAGCCGAAGAACAGGCTTCCCAGCACGTTGAAGCCGCCGATCACGCCGAGCGTCTCCGCGCTCAGCATCGGGTCCATGCCGCAGATCGCGAGATATGACGGCAGATGCGTGGTGATGAAGACGAGCTGCATGCCGCAGACGAAATAGGCTGACGTCATCACCACGAAGGACGCGTTGCCGAACGCGACTTTTGTGGCGACGGCTGCCGAGGTATCGGCGATCTGGTCGGGCGTCCGCGGCGGCAGCGGAATCCTGTCCACCCGGCCCGCGAACCAGGCCGCCGGAAGCAGCGCCAGCGACAGGATGACAAATCCAACGAGGCCGGTGCGCCAGCCAAAACCCTCATTCAGGATCTGTCCGAGCGGCGCCGACAATAGCGCACCCAGCGATCCCGCGCCCGAGACCATGCCGAGCACCGTGCTGCGCACGCTGGCCGGCACCGCGCGCGCCGCCACCGACATCGCGATCGCAGCAGCCGTGCACGCCAGCGACATCCCGATCAGCACGCCGGCGCCGAGCATGACGCTGACGAACCCCTGCGCGCCTGCCATCAGCGTAAGCCCGGCGATATAAAGCAGCGCTCCCGCGATCATGATGGCACGAAAGCCGAAGCGCACCGTGAACGCGCCGGCCAATGGCTGCAAAAATCCCCAGGCGAGGTTTTGTACCGCAATCGCCAGCGTAAAATCGGAAACCGAAATCCCGATGTCATGGGTCAGCGGCTGCAGGAAGATGCCAAGGCTCTGGCGCAGGCCCATGCTCAAGGAGAGCATCAGCGAGGCCCCGATCAGAATCGGAAGCGTGGGACGGAGCAGTTGCAACAGGGGCATTTTCTTGTTCTCCCTTGTGATCCCTGCGGTCACCGGTTTTGCAAACCGACGCCACGATCGTTGCGCCGGGCTTGATTACACCGATCTGTGTAATTAAGGTGCACGCGGCTCGCGCTGTCAAGAGCCGGATAACACAGGTCTGTGTACAGATGTCCCGGTCCGAAAAGCCCGACATGAAGGAGCGGATTCTCGAAACCGCCGACCGGCTGTTTTATCTGCGCGGCATCCGCGCCGTCGGGGTCGATACGGTCGCGGCCGAGATCGGCATCTCCAAGCGCACGCTGTACAATCATTTCCCTTCCAAGAACGAGCTGATCCGGGCCTATCTGGAGCGGCGCTTCACGAAGGCTCCCGCATCCGACAAGCCGCCCGTCGACCAAATCCTGGGAACGTTCGATCGGCTGGAGCGAGGCTTCGCCAGCAAGGGCTTTCGCGGCTGCCCGTTCGTCAACGCGGTGGCCGAACTGGGCGCGGAGGATCGGGCGGTGAAAAAGATCGCGATCGCCTTCAAGGAAAGCCGCCGGCTCTGGTTCCGCGACCTGTTGCTGCGGCTCGATGTGGCCGATCCGGAGGGCCTTGCGACACAGCTCACGCTGCTGGTCGACGGCTCGATCGCGCAGGATCTGGTGCGCGACGATCCCTCCATGGCGCGCGCGGCGAAGCAAGCTGCAACCGTGCTGCTGGCGAATGCGGGGGTTGAAGTTGGCGGCAGTGACGCCGAGACGAAATCGTGACCGCACTCAACAGTCGACCCCGGCTGCTTCCTGAAGCCACTCCGAGCTGCTAGCGTCGCCGCACAAAGGTGCAATCCGGAATACCAGATTCGGTCCGGCGGGATTTCACGGTGACGAACGCCCCGCAAAATCCGGCTGCGGCAAGGGAAGCGGCGATGGAAGACATGAAAGTGACCGCCAACGGCTACGATTTCGAGCCGGCGCACGCCGCCATGCAGCGTCTTGTTGACGGCAACATCCTGTCCGGCGTTTCATCCGCGGTGCTGGTCGGCAGGGATCTGGTGGACGTGAATTGCGCTGGATGGGCCGACAAGGAAGCGCAGACGCCTTTGCGCGTCGACCACATCTTCCGCGTTTTTTCCAATACCAGGCTGGTCACATCCTGCGCCGCGCTGCTGCTGGTCGAGGAAGGCCGATTGCGGCTGGACGATCCGATCGAAAAGTTCATTCCGCAGCTTGCGAACCGCAGGGTATTGCGCCCCGGCGCAGCCTCGCTGGACGAGACGGAGCCGGCCAGGGGGCCGATCAGCATCGGTCATCTGATGAGCCACAGTTCGGGCCTCAGCTACGGCTTTTTCGATCCCGGCACGGTCATTTTCAAGGCCTACAACGAGCGCCGGGTGCACGACCCCAGGACGACGTTGGCCGAGATGGTCGATGTGTTGGCAGACCTGCCGCTGATCTATCAACCCGGAACATCCTGGGAATACTCGGTCGCCACTGATGTGCTGGCGCGGCTCGTTGAAGTCATCAGCGGCCAGCCATTCGATCAATTCATTCAAGCCCGGATTCTTGGCCCGCTGGGCATGGTGGACACCGGCTTCGTCGTGCCGCAGAAAGATCAAAGCCGGCTCGCGGCGTATTACGCCGGCGCAGACATGGTCGATCCGATGAAGCCCGGGCTCACGCGAACGGACAACGCACCCTATCCGGGTGCTTATCTGCGCCCCATCCCAAGGCTCAATGGCGGCGGCGGTCTGGTTTCAACCTTGCCGGATATGGTGGCGCTGATCCGAAGCCTGCTGCCCGGAGGCCCGACCCTGCTCAAGCCGGAAACGATTGCGTTGACGATGACCAACCAGTTGGCCGACGGGGTGTGGATGCGCTTTCCCGTGACGGGCGAGCTTCCCGGCAGGGGATATGGGCTCGCCGGCGGGTTGATCTTGCAGCCCTCGCCGTTCGATCATCCCTATGCGGCCGGCGAACTCTATTGGGGCGGGATCGCGGGCACGCAATGGTGGATTTCACCAAAGAACAACGTTGCGGGCGTGATAATGACGCAGCGACACATGTCGTTCACGCATCCCTTTGCCTTCGAGTTCAAACGACTGGCGTATGAAGCGGTAAAGCGCGCACGCTGAGGAAGCGCGCTGCAGCCGGCTAACGCCACCACGGGATCAAGCGGCCTGCGCCACCACCCGGTTGCGGCCGTCATGCTTTGCCCGATAGAGCGCGGTATCGGCGCGCTTGAGCACGTCGGCGACGGCCTCGCCCTTGAGTTCGAGCGTCGACAGGCCGATCGAGATCGTGACCTCGATGCGTTTTGCCCCCTTGTTGACCGCGAAAGGTTCGCCCGCGATGGAACGGCGCAGCCGCTCCGCCACCATGCCCGCGACGTGCAGGTCGGTCTCCGGCATCACGATGACGAATTCCTCGCCGCCGTAGCGGCAGGCGAGATCGATGCCGCGAATAGACTTCCGGATCCGGACCGCGAATTCGCGCAGCACGTCGTCGCCGGCGTCGTGGCCGTAACTGTCGTTGATCGCCTTGAAGAAATCGATGTCGAGCATCATCAGCGCCAGCGGCTTGCCGCGGCTCGCGGCCTGTTCGGCGAGGGTGCCGAGATGGCTCTCCATGTAGCGCCGGTTATGCAGGCCGGTCAGCGCGTCCGTGATCGCCATCTCGATCGAGTTCTGCACATTGTCGCGCAGATCGTCGGTGTAGCGGCGCTTGCGGATCTGGGTGCGCGCCCGCGCCAGCAATTCGTTCTTGTCGACCGGGCGCAGCAGATAGTCGTTGACGCCGATCTCGAGCCCGCGCAACAGCCGCGTATTATTGTCGGCGTCCGCGATGGCGAGAATGGGCACATGCCGGGTCCGCTCCAGCGAGCGCGCCTGGCTGCACAGCCGCAAGCCGTCGAAATTGTCGAGCCCGAGCGAGACGATCAGGAGGTCGTAATTGCCGTCGGCCGCGTGAAACAGCGCCTCAGCCGGGTTGGTTTCGACGTCGACACCGTGCTCGGTCGAGAGCACCGGCGCCAGCCGTTCGTAGGACGACGGCCGGTCGTCGACCAGGAGGATGCGGCCGCCCTTCCCGGTGTCGGCCACCGCACTTCGCTCCGGCGCCTGCACGCCGATCTCGAGCGAGGTGATGGCGCGCATGCGCAGCTCATCGGTCATCATCTTGAGCCGGGTGAGCGAGCGCACCCGCGCGATCAGCACGATGTCTGACACCGGTTTTGTCAGGAAATCGTCGGCGCCGGCCTCCAGCCCGCGCACGCGATCGGCCGGGCTGTCCAGCGCCGTGACCATGACAACCGGAATGTAGTGCGTGGCCGGATTGGATTTCAGCCGGCGGCAGACTTCGAAGCCGTCCATGTCGGGCATCATCACGTCGAGCAGGATGATGTCGCATTCGGCGCGCCCGCACATCGCCAGCGCCTCGGCGCCGTTGGACGCGGTCAGCACATCGAAATATTCGGCCGACAGCCGCGCTTCCAAAAGCTTGACGTTGGCGGGGACGTCGTCGACGACCAGAATACGCGCGGACATCGAAATTCCCCCTACCCAATAAACCGTCGAACCGTTTCAATAAATTTTCCGACCGAGATCGGTTTCGACAAATAGGCCTCGCAGCCGCCCTCACGGATGCGTTCCTCGTCGCCCTTCATGGCGAACGCAGTGACCGCGACGACGGGAATCGAGCGCAGCTCCGGATCGTCCTTGATCCAGCGCGTGACTTCCAGGCCCGAAACTTGCGGAAGCTGGATGTCCATCAGAATGAGATCGGGATGAAGCTTGCGCACGAGATCGAGCGCCTCGAAACCGTTCGACGTGCCCGAGGTCTGATAGCCGTGCGCTTCCAACAGATCGCGAAAGAGCTTCATATTGAGCTCGTTGTCCTCCACGATCAGGACGGTTTTTGCCATCCCGTCCCTCCAATCCCCGAGTTGCAGGTCCGGAATACGGCGCAGCAGGTGCCGCCGCCGGACGTGTCAAAAAGTGAATTCAAACTAGCGCCAGATTCGCTCTAACCCGTTAAGTCCGCGTGCCATCTTTATGCGAAGTGGTTTCCACTTGCTTGAACACGTTGCGCAGACTCGGGCATGATGCTTCCAAAATAGAGACCATAAGTTAGCGAAAGGCAAATAGGCCGGTTGAAAAAGCCAGTTAAAAATCCCCGGGAAGTGGCTGAAATCGTTGCGATTCAGGCACTTTCCTTCATCGCCGGCGAGCCCGAGCGCTTGGGCCTGTTCCTGGCCGAAAGCGGAATCGGCCCGGAGACCCTCCGCAACGCCGCGGCGGACCCGCGATTCCTGGCATCCGTGCTCGATTTCGTCATGCGCGATGACGCGACCGTGAAGGCATTTGCGAACGTCTCGCAGCTGCATCCCACCAACATCGCCGCAGCCCATCAGGCGCTTAACGACCCCGACTGGGAGCGCGATGTGCCGTGAGCATGGCTGCGCCGGCATCGGGAGGACCGACCTGCTTTTGCCGGGACTGCCTGCACGATCTGGATTTTGCGGCCCGGCGATGCAGCGAATGCGGTTCCCCTCGCCTGGCGCGGCACCGCGCGCTGTCGGTGCTGACGCTGGCCCACATCGACTGCGACGCCTTCTACGCCACCGTCGAGAAGCGCGATAATCCTGATATCGCCGACAAGCCCGTCATCATCGGCGGCGGCAAGCGCGGCGTGGTTTCGGCAGCCTGCTACATCTCCCGCACCTTCGGCATCCGCTCGGCGATGCCGATGTTCAAGGCGCTCGCGCTATGTCCGTCCGCGATCGTGATCCGTCCCGACATGGCTAAATATGTGCGGGTCGGCCGCCAGGTGCGGCATGCCATGCAGGCGCTGACGCCGCTGGTCGAACCGCTTTCGATCGACGAGGCGTTTCTCGATCTGGCCGGCACCCAGCGCGTGCACGGCATGATCCCGGCGAAAGTGCTGGCGCGCTTTGCCCGCGAGGTCGAGCGCGACATCGGCATTACCGTTTCGGTCGGGCTGTCCTGCAACAAGTTCCTCGCCAAGATCGCGTCCGACCTCGACAAACCGCGGGGTTTTGCCGCCCTCGATCAGGACGAGGCGCGCGCCATGCTGGCCGAAAGACCGGTCGGCTTCATTTTCGGCGTCGGACCGGCGACCCAGGAACGGCTGCTCCAGCGCGGCTTTCGCATCATCGCCGACCTGCAGCGCGCCGACGAAACCGAGTTGATGAAGCAATTCGGCGCCGAAGGGCGCAGGCTGTGGCGGCTGGCGCGTGGCATCGACGACCGCCGCGTGGAGGCCGAGAGAGGCGCCAAGACCATTTCGAACGAGACCACGTTCGAAAACGACATCCGCGATTTCGCCATTTTGGAAAGGACGCTGTGGCGGCTGTGCGAAAAGGTATCGTCGCGCCTGAAAAGCAGCGAGTTGGCCGGATCCACTATCACGCTGAAGCTGAAGACCGCCGATTTCCGCCAGCGCACCCGCTCGCAATCAATCCACGCCCCGACGCAACTGGCGGCGAAGATCTTTGCGACGACGCGGGAAATGCTGGCGAAGGAGATCGACGGCACCGCGTTTCGCCTGATGGGCGCCGGCGTCAGCGCGCTGCAGCCGGGATCGCCGGCCGACGACACCGACATGCTCGACCGCCGCTCGGCCCACGCCGAACGCGCCATCGACGATTTGCGCAGGAAGTTCGGCAATACCGCCGTGATCCGGGGCATCGCCTATGAGGGGCCGGAGAAGCCGGAGTAGGAGAAGACCAATTGTCGTCATTGCCGGGCTTGACCCGGCAATCCATCTACTTCGAAGATCTTTGAAAAGTGATGGATGCGCAGGTCAAGCCCGCGCATGACGGTCGCGCGGCCCTCACTTACACGGCTTGGAGTCCTTGACGTCGAACTTGCCGAGCGCGCCGGAAATGACAAAATCATTGTAGTCGAGCACCAGCGCCCGCGAGACGCCATTCTCGAACAGCTCGAACGACATCGCATAGACCGGGGTCTGCTCACCGTCCTTGGCCTTGGCGTCGCGGTCGTAATAGCTCACCGTCACCGGCCATCGCTTCAGTGATTTCATCGCATCACTGGCGGTTGCGGGATCGGGAGAAGCGATGGCGCGGTCGCCCGGGATCGGCTGCCCGATCACGGTCAGCGTGTTGTAGACCTTCTCGCCATTGTCCGATCCGTCATAGACGGTCAGCTCGAGCAGGGATTTCCCGTCTTTGGCGGCGGCGATGATGCGCCGGATCTGCTCGGTCGGAAACACGGTCGTGCCCTCGATCGTAAATGTCTTGGCTTCCGGCTGCGTCAGCTTGACGGTGATGTGATCCCCGGTCCGCTCGGCGATGCCATCGACCGGGCTCGCGTCGCTATCGTTCATGCGGGTATCGATCTTGAACTTGTAGCTCTTGCCGTCGGCATCCTCCCAGGAGGTTGAGCGCAGATCGCTCAGCGTCACCTTGCCCTCGCCGCTGTTCAGCTCCGAGACCTGGCGGAACTCCGAGGTATAGCCCTCGCAGGCGCTGCCGGAGAAATTATACAGGATGCGCCCGCGCGCATTGTCGATCGAGGCCGAGCCCCGCGACTTGACCAGGCTAAGCTCGTAGAGCGCCTGATGCGGAAGGAACGCAGCACTTGCCGCGGTCGCCGCCTGTCCATCGCTGAAACCCGCCCCCGCGGCAATGGCCGCAGCCGCCAGCAACAGCGATGGGGTGCGCGGAATCCGGAACCAGCGAGCCATATGTCGTCCTTGCGAGAATGCGACGTGAAGCGTCACATTATTCACCGCCCTATTACGCCGCAACTAGGGCGCCTTCACGAAAATGTACGAATCGGCGGTCCGGAATGCCCTGTTTTTTGGCGTTTTCGTGCCGATCGGCACTCCCTTGCATGTGAAGGCGCGATGCGCGAAACAAAGCGGCTGGATTGGCGTGCGATCGGGCGCAGACTCAACGACAGACGGGGACGAAACATGGCGGGTACGGTCGAGCAGAAACTTGCGGCACAGGGCATTGTCTTGCATGAGGCCCCGAGCCCGGTGGCGAATTACGTCGGCTTTGTCCGCACCGGAAACCTGCTGTTCGTCTCCGGCCAGGTCTGCTTCGACCCCCAGGGGAAGCTGATCGCCAAGGGCAAATTGGGCGCCGGCGTCACCGTCGAACAGGGAAATGCCGCGGCGCGCGGTTGCGCCATCAATCTGTTGGCGCAGATCAAGGCCGCACTCGGCGACCTCGACAAGGTGGTCCGCGTTGTCAGGCTTGGCGGCTTCGTCAATTCGGCGCCGGATTTCCTCGATGGGCCGAAGGTGCTCAACGGCGCCTCCGACCTGATGGTCGCAGCCTTCGGCGACAAGGGCCGTCACGCCCGCACCACCGTCGGCGTCGCGTCGCTTCCCGCGGATGCGGCCGTGGAGGTCGAGGGAGTGTTCGAGGTCTCGTAGCGGAGCCGCTCGATGCGCGCACCGGACTGGCTGACGGCACGGCCGGTCGCCCATCGCGGCCTGCACGATGCGGCGCGCGGCATCATGGAAAATATGCCGGCCGCGGCACAAGCCGCGATCGCAGGCAATTTCAGCATCGAATGCGACATCCAGCTCACCGCCGATGGCGAGGCGATGGTGCATCATGACGACGCGCTGGGTCGCCTCACCGAAGGCAGCGGCGCGCTAAAGGCGATGACCGCGGCCGAACTTAAAGCGGTCAAGTTCAGGGATACGCCCGAGCGCATGATGTCGCTCGGCGATCTCTGTACGCTGGTCGAAGGCCGGGTGCCGCTGGTGATCGAGGTGAAGAGCCATTTCGACGGCGATCGCAGACTGGTTAGGCGGATGGCGCAAGTGCTCGCCTCCTATTCGGGCCCCGCGGTCGGGATGTCGTTCGACCCCGACCAAGTGCTGGGCTTGCGCGAAACGATGCCGGCATTGCCCCGCGGCATCGTTGCCCAGCGCAATTACGACGACAGCTCCTGGACAAAACTAACCCCCGCGCAACGCCAGGGCATGCTGCATCTGCGCCACGCATTCCGCACCCGGCCGCATTTCGTCGCCTTCTGGGTCAACCAGCTGCCCGCGCCGGCACCCTGGATCGCCCGCAACGTTTTTGGCCTGCCGCTGTTGACCTGGACCGTTCGCACTTCGGAGCAGCGCGATCGCGCCGCCCGATACGCGGATCAGATGATCTTTGAAGGGTTTGTGCCGGGAACCTGATGCACCCGTGTACGGTCTTGAAGTCGCCGCCGCAATGCACGATCTTTGCATTGGTCACCATGAGCGATGGCTGATCGTAACGCGTGACCGGTTCAAATCGTCGATGGATTCATCCGAAATCACCCTGGAAGCCGTCTCTTCCATCAGCCAGATTCCGGCCGAGGATTGGAATGCCTGCGCCAATCCGTCGGCCGCTCCGGACAGCCTCGCGAACCTCGACACCCTGGCTTCGGTCGATCCCGCAACCGGGTCCTGCGCCCGTTCAAAATCTCCCTATAACCCCTTTGTTTCACACGCGTTTTTCTCTGCGCTCGAGGCCTCCGGCTCGGCCGCTGCCCGGACCGGCTGGGGGCCGCGGCATCTGCTCGCCCGGGTCGACGGCGAGATCGCCGGCATCGTGCCCTGCTATCTGAAATCGCACTCCCAGGGCGAATACGTGTTCGATCGCGGCTGGGCCGATGCCTATGAACGCGCGGGCGGCCGTTATTATCCCAAGCTGCAGGCCTCGGTTCCCTTCACCCCGGCGACCGGCCCACGCCTGTTGATCCGCGACGGCGTCGACAGGGACCAGATCGGCACCGCGCTCGCGCGCGGACTGGCCGCGCTCTGCGAGGCGACTAAGGCCTCCTCGGTCCACGTCACCTTTGCGCGCGAAGCCGAGTGGAAATTTCTCGCCACTCACGGATTCCTGCAGCGGACCGATCAGCAGTTTCACTGGCACAACCAGGGTTTTGGCAGTTTCGATGATTTTCTCGCCACCCTCAATTCGCGTCATCGCAAGGCGATCAAGCGCGAGCGGCGCGATGCGGTGGCAAACGGCATCACCATCCACGCCCTCAGCGGCAGCGACATCTCCGAGGATGCCTGGGACGCCTTCTTCGATTTCTACATGGAGACCGGATCCCGCAAATGGGGCCGGCCCTACCTGACCCGCGACTTCTTCTCACTGATCGGCGAGAGCATGGCCAAAGACGTGCTGCTGGTGATGGCCCGGCGCAACGACCGCTGGATCGCCGGCGCCATCAATTTCATCGGCTCCGAAACGTTGTTCGGCCGCAACTGGGGCGCGATCGAGCACCACCCGTTCCTGCATTTCGAGGTCTGCTATTACCAGGCAATCGATTTCGCGATTAAGCGCGGCCTAAAGACGGTCGAGGCCGGCGCGCAGGGCGAGCACAAGATCGCGCGCGGCTACCTGCCACAAACGACTTATTCGGCGCATTACATCGCCGATCCCGGCCTGCGCCACGCGATCTCTGATTATCTCAAGCGCGAACGCGCCTATGTCGCGGAAGCCGGACGCGAACTCGCCGAGGCCGGCCCGTTTCGCAAGACCGATGAACCATCCTGAAAAGACAAGCTGTTACGGGAGACGCCATGACCGCCTATGACCCCCAAAACCCCTTTGCAAAAATCCTGCGCGGCGAATTCCCGAGCTACAAGGTCTATGAGAACGAGCACGTGCTGGCGTTTCTCGACATCATGCCGCGTAGCCCCGGCCATACGCTGGTGATCCCGAAGGCGCCGGCCCGCAATATTCTCGACATTTCACCCGACGATTACGCCCACGTCGCGCGCGCCGCCCACAAGATCTCGGCCGCCGCCATGAAAGCCTTCAAGGCCGACGGCATCACCGTGCAGCAGTTCAACGAACCCGCCGGCGGACAGGTGGTGTTTCACCTGCATATGCATGTGATGCCCCGCCACGACGGCGTCGCGCTGTTGCCGCCGGCGAGCAGGAAGGAAGACGGCAAGGTGCTGGAAGAGAACGCGGCGATGCTGAAGGCGGCGCTGAAGTAGTACGCGTTACACCCCGCCGTCATTGCGGGCGAAGCGAAGCAATCCAATGCGGCTCGATGGATTGCTTCGTCGCCTAGCTCCTCGCAATGACGAAAAGAACGATCACTCACTCTCCCTCTTCACCGCCGCCCTTCCCCGCCGCCAGCGGCGAGAATTCGCAGCGGTCGGGCTTGACGTCCAATAGCGGCGTCTCGTCGAGGCAATCCAGCCCGCGCACGAAAACAATGTTGCCCTCGAGCTTGACCAGCTTGACGATCGAGGTGCCGATCGGGTTCGGCCGCACCGGGGAGCGCAGCGAGAACGTGCCGCGCGTCGACCGGTTGTCTTTCGGGCTCTGCAGCACGAGGTCGCGGCGCGAGCGGTGCAGCCAGTAGATCACTTCGAGATTCGAGTAGAAATCGACGCCCTTCAGCGCCGGCACCCAGGGCTCGAAAATCTCGAGCCGGCAGACCGGTCCGTCATGGCGTCCCTGCCGCGGTGTGTCCTCGCGCGAGGTCCAGGGCGTGCGGATGCGGCCGATGAAGATGAGCCCGGCGTCGCTCGCCTTCGGCGTCTCGACGGTAACTTCGCCTTCGCGGAGCGCCTTGTCTTGAACCATTGTTGCCTCTCGTATTGCCCGACACCTAACTACCCGATCCACCATTTGCCAGCCAGCATCACGAACTCCCCGCAGACCACGCCGGCCAAAGTCGACCGCCGTGTCACCAGGAAAACCACAAATCCCGCCGCCACCGCGCCATAGCGCAGCCATCCCGGGACGCTTGCCAGCGCGCCCGGCGGCTGCACCAGGATTTGCGCGATGACGCCGGCCAGGATCGCGGTCGCCACCGCCCTCACCCACACCAGCAATTCCGAGCCTTCATCGATCTCGCCGCCGACCATCAATCCGAGCATGCGCCAGATCTGGTTGGGAATAACGCCCGCGATCAGCAGGATCAGCAGCGCATGCCAGTCGCCGATGAACGCGTTCATCGCTGTTCCCGCCACCAGTGAACCCCATAGGCGATGGTGCCGGCCGACACGCCGCTGACGAGGATATCGACGCCGCTGTTCAGCAGCGAAGCAATCGGGAACAGCGCCAGCCCCAGCGCCAGCGCCACGAAATCCGCGGGCTCCCGGCAGTTGCGGGCGGTGGAGAACAGGAATGCCAGCGGCGTCAGCATCAGGATCGCGGCGCCCAGTAACGGCGAAAGGTTGGCGGCCAGAGCATAGCCGACCGTGGTCGCGACCAGACAGACGCTGACGAGACCACTTCCCAGCCCATGGATGAACGCAATCCGCCGTTTGCGCGGCACGTGCGGGAGGAAGCGGAAACATTCGACCCACAGGGTGACCGCCGTGAGATGAGCCACCAGCACCAGTTCACGCCGTTTTGTCTGCGGGGTCCGCATCATCGGCATCACCGAGACCACCATTGGAAACAGCCGGATCGCGCTGACGGTGACGGCAATCGCCGCCTGAATGATGGTCGCGCCGGAGCCGAGCGTCGAGATCAGGATGATCTGCGCCGGACCGGCCCAGACGAACAGCGTACTCGCCAGCGCCCATCCCAGGCTGAAATGCGTGTCATGCGCGAGCGCGCCGATGCCGAGATAGGTTGCAAACAGCACCAAGGTGAGAATCGTCGAACCGACCGACCGCATGCCCCATCCGAACGCGCGGAGCGAACTGTGCCATACAGGCGAATCGAGTGCGGGAAGGGCCAAGGGCAACCGGACAAAGGTGTGAGTCGTGGCGGGCATAACGCTGGCGAAACCGGCCACCGTCAAGCGAAGGCCGCCTCAGGGCAGTCATGCAGGACCCCACATTCGCGCGGGCCGGTAGCCCGGATGGAGAGCGGCGAAATCCGGGGGATTGAATGAGGTCCTGGATTTCGCTTCGCTCCATCCAGGCTACGGATGTTGCGGCCCGCTCAGCCCCTGACGCCCATGTTCCGCAGCACGAAGCACGCGCCACCCGCACGCTGGATACGGCTGCAGAGAGCGTCCGCGGCAGGCCGCGTGTCGGCGCCGATCCGCACCTGGTAGAACAGATGGGTGCCGCGGGTGCGCATCAGCGTGCTCAACAGGCTTGGGTCCTGGTCGCCGATCACCGCGCTCAGCCGCTTCATGGCGCGGGCATACATGGCCAACGCCTTGTTGCGGTCAAAGCCGGCGGCAAGCTGCACGCCCCACAATTTCGCAGCCCCGAGTTTCACATGCTGTTCCAGCTCGGTGACGAAGGAATTGGGCGCGCGCCTAAGCAGCGCCATCAGCTCCCGGCAACTGGTGTTCAGTGCGCGGTCGGCCATCCTGGCGTTCTTGCCGGCGGCGGCCCAGTCCTCGACCGAGGTGCCGGTAATGGCGGAAACGTAGTTGCGCGTCTCCTGCGGCATCGGACCAGTACCGGCGAGCCATTCCCGTACCCGCCGCGGCCCGGCATTGTAGGCGGCGGCGGCCAACCCGAGATTGCCGAACTGGTTGCGCAGCTCGCTGAGGAATTCGGCGGATTTCGGCAGCGCCTGCACGGGATCGAAGGGGTCCAGCAACCGCCGCTCGCTGGCGGTTCCCGGCATGAATTGCGCGATACCCTCCGCGCGCTGGCCGTTGCGCGTGACAGGGCCCACCGCATCGGCCTGAAAGCGGCTCTCCTGCCAGATCACGCGGGCGAAGTACTCCAGCGGCAGGTCGTTCGACCTCGCCGCGGATTCGATCATCAGGCACATCGCCTCGCGGGTGTCGGTCTCGCGCGGACTTGGCGCCGGCGGCTGAACCGCGAGTTCCTCGACACTGGGTGTCGCGACATCCGTCTTGGCTGGGGCAACCTCCGCCGCCAGGCCCGGCGCAGGCAAGCAGAGCGTCGCTGCCGCCATCCACACCGCCAAAAACTGGTCGCCCAGTGTTTGCACCGCCACAACTCGTTTTGGGAAGGCCCTGCTTGACACGCCGAACCGGCCGTTTAGCTATCAGACAGATGATGGCCCGCGCAGGGGAGCGCAAGCGATGACCGCAACGCCGGACGAGCAGCTTGGTTTCGCTCCCGACGAGGATACGCCGATCCCGTATATGGCCCGGACCCGGGAATATTATGCGGCGATCGGCTACACCACGCCCTATCGCTGGGCGCATCATGTCGACGCGCCGTTCCAGCCGTTGAAGAAGCCACTCAACCAATCCCGCGTCGCCATTATCACCACGGCGGCGCCATTCGACCCGGCCAAAGGCGACCAGGGTCCCGGCGCCAAATATAACGGCGGCGCCAAATTCTATTCGGTCTATGACGGCGACAGTTCGAAAACGCACGATCTGCGGATTTCCCATATCGCCTATGACCGTGTCCACACGTCAGCCGATGACAGCGGAACCTGGTTTCCGCTGCCGCAACTGCAGCGGCTGGGGCGCGAACGGCGGGTCGGCGAAATCGCCCCCCGCTTCTTCGGCGCCCCGACCAACCGCAGCCACCGGGTCACCATCGAAACCGATGCGCCGGAAATCCTGGCGCGCTGCCGGGCCGACAAGGTGGATGCCGCGGTGCTGGTGCCAAACTGCCCGGTCTGCCACCAGACCGTCAGCCTGGTCGCACGCCATCTGGAGGCCAACGGCATTGCCACGGTCGTGATGGGCTGCGCCAAGGATATCGTCGAGCATGCCGCGGTGCCGCGCTTCTTGTTCTCGGATTTTCCGCTGGGCAATTCGGCGGGCAAACCGCACGACCCGCCATCGCAAGCCTTCACTTTTGAGCTCGCGCTGCGCGTACTGGAGCAGGCGCCCGGCCCCCAGACCACGGTGCAGTCGCCGCTGCGCTGGAGCGCGGACACCTCCTGGAAGCGCGACTACAACAATGTCGCCATGCTGAGCGCCGAAGAGCTGGCGCGGCGGCGGCGCGAATTCGACGCGCAGAAGGAAATCGCGCGCGGATTGCGCGAAAGCGCGGCTTGACCGGCCGAAATCCCCGCTTTTCCTTCTATTATCGATTTACGTTAACGCCGCATTTTGTGCGCTGCTCCCTTTCCCCCATGGTGAAGCCGGGTAAGGTCTCTCCTCTTAGCCGGGAGGACTACAATGCTGGACCGACGCCAAAGTGCGCGCGACAAGGTTATCTATGGCGGCGTCGCCGAGATCGACGAGCGCGGCGGATCCAGG
Organism: Bradyrhizobium erythrophlei; assembly: GCF_900129505.1. Taxonomy (NCBI): domain Bacteria; kingdom Pseudomonadati; phylum Pseudomonadota; class Alphaproteobacteria; order Hyphomicrobiales; family Nitrobacteraceae; genus Bradyrhizobium; species Bradyrhizobium erythrophlei. The sequence continues at coordinate 7,714,512 of NZ_LT670818.1, forward strand.
GATTGCGTGGTGCGCAACATCTCCGAGACTGGCGCCCACCTCGAATTCAGCAACATCGTCAAGCTCCCGAAAGAGAAGATGTCGCTGACGATCGCGCGCAAGGGCCGTTCCTTCCTCGCCAAGGTCGTCTGGTGGCGCGACAATTTCGTCGGAATCGCCTTCAGCTCGGAGCAGCCTTACGAGCTGCCGGTCTCCGATCTCGAGGAGCGGCTGCGCAAGAGCGAAAAGAAAAAGCGCCAGCTGCAGCGCCGCATCAAGGAACTGATCGGCGAAGGCTGACGGGCTGATCCCGTCTACTCGCTCTTCACGCACGAGCAAGGCCACCCCAAGTCTGTTTGATGCGGCCCGCTTTGATATGCCTCAAGCCGCTTTTTTGGGGGGCTGGTTAGTTTCTTGAATCATGGATTCAGGAAATCCCGATGCGACGGCTTCCGCTAAAGGCCCTTTTCGCAGTCCTTACTCTGAATAATACCAACGGCCCTAATTATTGACTGTTGCCCATGTTCGGGTGGTTATTGACGCGATGCGCTTTGGATCTTTTTCAAAGAAGTTCCAAGCGTCGCAGGCTTTATCGACGATGCCGTCGTAGTCGTCGAAGACGGTGATCGCGAGTTTGTTGCCGCGCAGATATTCCCAGACGTTTTCGATCGGATTGAGTTCAGGCGCGTAGGGTGGCAGACGCACCAGGGTGACGTTTTCGGGGATCGTGAGCGCGACAGCAATGTGATAGCCGGCGCCATCGAGGACAAGAGCGGCGTGGCTACCTGCCGCCACCTTGCGGCCGATCGCTGTGAGATGCAGCGACATGGCCTCGGCGTTCGCCGCCGGCATGACCAGACCTGCTGCGACGCGACGCTGCGGACAGGCCGCGCCGAACAGGTAGGCCCAGTCGTAGCGCTGGTCGTGCGGTGCGCGGGGCCTCGTTCCACGCTTGGCCCAGACGCGGGTCAGCGTGCCCTGCTGGCCGATCCGGGCCTCATCTTGGAACCAGATTTCGATCGGCTTGTCTTTGGCGTGCTCGGGAATTTGCGCCCTGACGGTCGCGGCGAAGTTTTTTTAAACGTCTGCTGGGCTTCTTCGTCAGCCTGCGGGTGGCGGGGCCTTACCGACAGTTTGCGGTAGCCGAGCTTGGCTAGAACCTTCCCGACCGAACGCTCGTGGAGCGTGACACCGAAGCGCCGCTGCAATTCGTCGCGCAGATCGACCCGCCGCCAACGCACTACCCCGTGCACCGCGGGGTCGGGGCCGGCCTCGACAAGCTCGGCCAATTCGGCCTGCTGCCGCACCGTGAGTTTTGATCCGGGACCTGGCGATTTGAGATTGCGAAGCCCGGCCAGTCCCGCGGCGTTGTAACGGTGCACCCAGTCCCGCAAGGTCTGACGGTCCATGCCGCAGGTTTCGGCCGCCGTTTTGCGGTCCGAGCCATCGAGCACCAGCGCAAGCGCGAGTATCCGACGCGCCGCGGCGCTATCCTTCTCTCCTGTCGCTGCCTTGCGAAGCTCCCAAGCCGTCAGATCAAACCGGGTGATCGATACCGCCGCTCCCATCGATGCCGCTCCTCTCAAAAGCCAGCATCGAGTCAGAGTTTCCCTGATTCGGGAATCCCTAACGAGTCACAGTTTCGGGCCGTTGGTATAAGACAGCAAGGAAGCGGCCCAACTGGGATCGCATGATCCTGATCTTCTCGAGCGCCGTAACCGTCGGGCTGATCGCACTCTATCTATACGGAAAGCTCAGCTCGCGCTGATAGCGTCCGCGGATCGCGCGCCCTCTGATGCACCCGATCCTCGCGAATTTGTCCCCCAGCGTCTTGAGGCTTGCCATCGCTCTCGATTAGCCGTGCGGGAACCCACGCCAGCCCTGCGCAGTTGCACGTAGCGGCTAATCCGGGATTGCGGTAGCCGGTCACTGTCAGCACCTGGGATGCTCGCATCGCATGTCGCCAACCATCATCGAGCACGCCGATGGCCTGCCGCAGCCGCAGCGCAATTGGGCCATCGTTACCATTGCGCTCGGTATCGTGATGGCGGTGATTGATGGGGCCATCGCCAATGTCGCGCTGCCGACGATCGCCAGGAATCTTGACGCCAGCCCGGCGTTTTCGATCTGGATCGTCAACGGCTATCAGCTGGCGATCACGATCTCATTGCTGCCGCTGGCTTCGCTCGGCGAAATCATCGGCTATCGCCGGGTCTACCTGGCGGGCCTTGCCTTGTTCACCCTTGCATCGCTGTTCTGCGCGCTGTCGCACACCCTGCTGCTGTTGACGGTCGCGCGCATCGTCCAGGGATTTGGAGCGGCCGGGATCATGAGCGTCAACGCGGCGCTGGTCCGCTTCACCTATCCTCGCGCCCTGCTCGGCCGCGGCATCGGCATCAACGCCCTGGTGGTCGCCATCTCGGCCGCGGTCGGCCCGACGGTCGCCGCAGCAATCCTCGCGGTCGGAACATGGCCTTATCTTTTCGCCATCAACGTCCCGATCGGCATCGCGGCATTGGCGCTGGGCTGGCGGTGCCTCCCGCACACCGCGCGCGGCAGTCACTCATTCGACTGGCAGAGCGCATGCCTCAGCGCAATTACCTTTGGCGTCGGGATAGCCGCCATCGACAGCGCGGGTCATGGCGAGGCACTCGCCATCTGGCTGTCGGAATTCGCCATCGCCGTCGTCGCCGGCGTTCTCCTGGTGTTCCGGCAAACCCATATGACCTCGCCGTTGCTGCCGGTCGATCTCCTGCGCATTCCCATTTTCGCGCTTTCGATCGCCACCTCGATTGCCTCATTCTGCGGCCAGATGCTCGCCTTTGTCGCGATCCCGTTTTACCTCGAGAGCCGCTTTGGATATTCGGCGGTGCAGATGGGCCTGTTGATCACGCCCTGGCCCATCGCAGTTGCGGTCGCAGCACCTGTCGCCGGACGCCTGGTCGAACGCTACCCGGCGGGCCTGCTGGGCGGCATCGGCCTGTTGCTGTTCGCTGTTGGCCTCAGCGCCCTGGCGTTATTGCCGGCCAATCCTGGAGCCTTCGACGTGATCTGGCGGATGGCACTGAGCGGCGCGGGGTTCGGGCTGTTCCAGACCCCCAACAACCGCACCATGATCGCTGCCGCGCCGCGCGAGCGCAGCGGCGGTGCGAGCGGCATGCTCGGGACGGCGCGGCTGCTCGGACAGACCACGGGAGCAGCGCTGGTGGCGCTGTTTCTGGCGCGCTGGCCGGCGGACGGCACCCAGTATGCGCTAGTGGCTGGAGCAGGCTTTGCGCTGCTCGGCGCCGTGCTCAGCATGCTGAGGTTATCGCCGGCAGGCAACAGAGGCGCCGAACGCGTGGCTGTCCAGGACGGCCAGCGGCTGAAGGGCGAATGATCCCTAATGTCGTGACGTGATGGATCAGGCCGCGGAGGGACATGGATCGAACTTCCTGGGCGCCGGCGCGACAAATCCAAATCGCTCGGAACGTTACAGGAAAGCCAAGGTCGCAGACCATGAAGCCCACCCTTAAGCCCGTCTTTGCCGCCTTGGTCCTGATGTTGTGCATGGCCGTGCCCGCAGCCGCGGGACCGCTGGAGGATGCGGCGGCCGCGGATGAAAAAGGCGACTACGCGACCGCCCTGCGGCTGCTGCACCCGCTCGCCGATCAGGGCAACGCCAGCGCCCAATACAATCTCGGGGTCATGCACTATGCGGGTCACGGCGTCCGGCAGAACCCGGCCGAAGCGGCGAAGTGGTTTCGCAAGGCCGCCGAGCAAGGCGACGCCGCAGCCCAATACAATCTCGCCGTCATGCTCGACAAGGGCCAGGGCGTCACGCAGGACGGTGCCGAGGCGCTGAAATGGTATCTCAAATCGGCCGAACAGGGTTGGGCCCCGGCGCAGAACAATCTCGGGCTGGTATATGACGACGGCCAAGTTGTGCCGCAGAATTTTGCCGAGGCGGTGAAGTGGTATCGCAAGGCAGCCGAGCGCGGCTACGCCCCTGCAGCGCTCAATCTCGGGCGCATGTACGACAAAGGCCAGGGCGTGGCGCAGGACAAGGCCGAGGCCACCAATTGGATCCGCAAGGCTGCCGATAGGGGTCTGGTGTTGGCCCAGATCACACTCGGAGAGCGCTACCACAACGGCAACGGCGTAGCGCAGGACCGCAGCGAGGCGCTGATATGGTTTCGCAAGGCCGCCGAACAAGGTGATCCCGAAGCCCAGAACAATCTGGGCGCAATATATGCCCAGGGCCAGGGCGTTCCGAGGGACCTCATTCGCGCCTATGCCTGGTTCAATCTCGCCGCGATGGCGGGCCATCAAAGGGCTGCCGGCAACCGCAGCATTGCCGCCCGGCAGATGACCACCGCCGAGTTTGTCGAAGCGCAGAAGCTCGCGGCCACAAACAAGCCGCCACCTCCATAAGCGAGACTGCGAAAACAGAAGCCGCCATGGTTGTGCCGTCCTCGCGCACCTGAACCGTGGCGGCGGCATCAAAACCGGACTCTGGGTTCTTGAGCTCTCCGCTTGAAAACGCTGACATCGCCCATCAAAAAGCCGGCGGTCTCGCGACGCGCCGGCTTTTTCAATTGGCAAATATAAGCGTTCACACCTTGACCAGCGGACCTCGCGAGGCCGGGCCCTTCGAGCCGCCGCCGGGACCGCCGGACTTCGGCTTGCGCGGCGCGGCGCGCTTGCGCGTGCCGGGCAGTTTTTCCGGCTTCGGCGTCACCGGTCCTTCGACGAATTCGAAGCCGATCTTTTCCGTTCCGGCTTCCGCTGCCGCCTCGTCCTTGACCAGCACGACGCGGACATGGCCGCCGCCCTTCAGCCTGCCGAACAGCACCTCGTCCGCCAGCGGCTTCTTGATGTGCTCCTGGATCACGCGCGCCATCGGCCGCGCGCCCATCTGCTCATCGTAGCCGTGGTGGATCAGCCAGGCCTTCGCCGGCTCCGACAATTCGATGGTGACATCGCGGTCGGCAAGCTGGGCCTCGAGTTGCAGCACGAACTTCTCGACCACCATGCCGATCACGTCGGGATTGAGATGCGCGAACGAGACGACGGCATCGAGCCGGTTGCGGAACTCGGGCGCGAACTGGCGATTGATGGCCTCGTGGTCGTCGCCTTCCCGCTTGTTGCGCGTGAAGCCGAAGGCCTGACGCGCCAGATCGGCGGCGCCCGCATTGGTGGTCATGATCAGGATCACGTTGCGGAAATTGACCTGCTTGCCGTTATGGTCGGTGAGCCTGCCATGATCCATGATCTGCAACAGCACGTTGTAGAGATCCGGATGCGCCTTCTCGATTTCATCGAGCAGCACCACGCAATGCGGATGCTGGTCGACGCCGTCTGTCAGCAGGCCGCCCTGGTCGAAGCCGACATAGCCCGGGGGCGCGCCGATCAGGCGCGACACGGTATGCCGTTCCATATATTCGGACATATCGAAGCGGATCAGTTCGACCCCGAGCGAGGCCGCAAGCTGCTTTGCCACTTCGGTCTTGCCGACGCCGGTCGGGCCCGAGAACAGATAGCTGCCGATCGGCTTCTCCGGTTCGCGCAGGCCTGCCCGCGACAATTTGATCGAGGCCGACAGTGCTTCGATCGCCTTGTCCTGGCCGAACACGACGCGCTTGAGCGTCTGTTCGAGATGCTTCAGCACCTCGGCATCGTCCTTCGACACGCTCTTGGGCGGAATCCGCGCCATGGTCGCGATCGTGGTCTCGATCTCCTTGATGCCGATGGTCTTCTTGCGCTTGTTCTCCGCGACCAGCATCTGCGCCGCGCCGGATTCGTCGATCACGTCGATCGCCTTGTCCGGCAGCTTGCGGTCGTGGATATAGCGCGACGACAGCTGCACCGCGGCCTCGATTGCCTCGTTGGTGTATTTCAGCCGGTGATAATCCTCGAAATAGGGTTTCAGGCCCTTGAGGATCGCGATCGCGTCTTCCACCGTCGGCTCGTTGATGTCGATCTTCTGGAAGCGGCGCACCAGCGCGCGGTCCTTCTCGAAGTGCTGGCGGTATTCCTTGTAGGTGGTCGAGCCCATGCAACGGATGGTGCCCGATGCCAGCGCCGGCTTGAGCAGATTGGAGGCGTCCATGGCGCCGCCGGAGGTGGCGCCCGCGCCGATCACTGTATGAATTTCATCGATGAACAAAATGGCGTTCGGGTGCGCCTCGAGTTCCTTGAGCACCTGCTTCAGCCGCTCCTCGAAATCGCCGCGGTAGCGGGTACCGGCGAGCAAGGTGCCCATGTCGAGCGAGAACACGGTGGCCGCCGCCAACACTTCCGGCACTTCGCTGTCGACGATGCGCTTGGCCAGCCCTTCGGCGATCGCAGTCTTGCCGACGCCGGCTTCGCCGACGAACAGCGGATTGTTCTTCTGCCGGCGGCACAGCACCTGGATGGCGCGGTTGATCTCGGAGTTACGTCCGATCACCGGATCGATCTTGCCGTCGCGCGCCTTCTTGTTGAGGTTGACGCAATAGGTTTCGAGCGCCTCGCCCTTCTTCTTGGAATCCTCGTTGCCCTTGGTCTCGGTCTCCTCGTCGACCCCGCGGACGGGGCGCGCCTCGGAAACCCCGGGCCGCTTGGCGATGCCATGGCTGATGTAATTGACCGCGTCGTAGCGGGTCATGTCCTGCTCCTGCAGGAAATAGGCGGCATGGCTCTCGCGCTCCGCGAAGATCGCGATGAGCACGTTGGCGCCGGTGACTTCCTCGCGCCCCGACGACTGGACATGAATGACCGCGCGCTGGATCACGCGCTGAAAGCCCGCCGTCGGCTTGGCATCGTCTGCGCCGTCGGTGACCAGATTTTCGAACTCGGTCTCGAGGTAATTGACGAGACTGGTGCGCAGCTTGTCGAGGTCGACGCTGCAGGCACGCATCACGGCGGCCGCATCCGAGTCATCGATCAGCGACAGCAGAAGGTGTTCAAGCGTCGCATATTGGTGGTGACGCTCGTTTGCAATCGCCAGCGCACGATGCAGGGATTGTTCAAGGCTTTGGGAAAAAGTCGGCATTCGCGTCCTCTGTGGCCCCCGCCATCATCATGATCGCCGTTGCTCGCTCAGGCAACAACAACCTTTGTCATATAGTCATCTAAGATCGCGGCAAAAGAGCGGTTCCCGCGACTCGTTCACGCCGGTATCGCAAGCTTACATCCAAACCCCGGGCGCCACCCGGAGGCGCAGGCTTGACCGGTCCCTCGCCCCTTGATGCAAAACCCGTTCCCATTTCAGGTGGATTTCGCGCGGCGCTACTTTTTTTCCATCACGCACTGCAGGGGGTGCTGGTGCTTGCGCGCAAAATCCATCACCTGCGTTACTTTGGTCTCGGCGATCTCGTAGGTGAACACCCCGCACTCCCCGATTCCATGATGATGGACGTGGAGCATGATCTTGGTCGCGGCCTCGACGTCCTTCTGGAAGAACTTCTCCAGTACGTGAACGACAAATTCCATCGGCGTGTAGTCGTCGTTCAGGATCAGGACGCGATACAGATTGGGCCGCTTGGTCTTCGGCTTGACCTTGGCGATGACGGACGTGGCCGGACCGCCGGGACCCGCGCCGCGGTTCTCATCGTTGCCCATTCGGGGAGCAGATGCGGCGACGGCGGCTGGTGCGGACGAGAGAGGTCTGGAAGCTAATTGCAACATGGCACAGGCGTTCGAAATCCCCAGGGAAACCGGACAGCGGCCGGGCGATACGCTCCTCCCGGACCGCATCTTAACCAGTTCCCGGACACGCTTTTCCAGATCGCCGCTCCCGGCCGGCCCGACCCATCCGCTGCATCGATAACAACAATATGGGACTGCCTTCGGTTCGCCGCAAGCACGCAAATCTAGGTCCGATGCGACCTGCGCCGGGTCCGATTCCAAGTCCGGCGATCCCGCCAAGACTAATCAATCTTGCCGGGTTTGACAAAAAATGTCTGGGCCGTTTAGCCGCCGTTGACCATGCCGGCCGTATTTGGCGGCCGGTTCGGCCCTTGTCCGGCTATTGACCCGTATTTCTCTGGTCCGATTTACCAGCCGTTTAGTGGCGACACCCGAAATGGCCGCAGAAACCAGAATTCGGGGGCTGTTATGGCCGGTACATTCATTTTCCGTCGTATTATTGGAGCGGCACGCCGCTTCGCCAGGGCCGATCAGGGCAATATCGCGGTGATCTTCGCCATCGCCTGCGTGCCCCTGATCACATTCGTGGGCGCCGCGGTCGATTACAGCCGGCTCAGTGACGCGCGCTCCTCGATGCAGTCTGCCCTCGATTCGACGGCGCTGATGGTGTCGAAGGATCTGACATCCGGCGTGATCACGACCTCCGAAATCAGTACGTCCGCCCAAAACTATTTCACCGCGCTTTACGCCGGCAAAGGCGCCACAGCGAATCCGATCAGCGCGACTTACACGCCGGGCAGCGGCAGCACGACCTCGACGGTCCTGATCAGCGGAAGCGGCAGCATCACGACCGACTTCATGAGGATAGCCGGCTTCCCGACCCTCCCCTTCAACGGCAGTTCGACGGCGACCTGGGGCAACGTGAAAATGCGCGTTGCGCTGGCGCTCGACAACACGGGATCGATGTCCCAGAACGGCAAGATCACCGCGCTGAGAAACGCCGTCGCCGGAAGCGGCGGTCTGATCGACCAGCTCAGCGCGCTCGCCAAGACTCCGGGCGATGTCTATATTTCCGTCGTTCCCTTCGCCAAGGACGTCAACCTTGGCGCCAGCAACTACACCGCGAGCTGGATCGACTGGACCGACTGGCTGAATCCGCCGAACGTTCAGCCCAACAACGGAACCAACGGGCACTACCAGGCAACGCTCCCGATGAACTGGCATGCCGTGGGACCAGGTGCAAATTGCCCGTTCACCACCGGCAGCGGCGGCTTTACCTGCACCCAGGGCCCTACCAGCACTTCAAACGCTCCGACGATTCCAGCGAGCGGCACCTATTCAGGCTACATTTGCCCCAGCGTCGATGCCAACTCCCACACGCGCTACAATGGCTGCTGGGACAGTGAGCCAGTCGGGCCTGGAGTCTTCTGTTCGGGATCCAGTTCCTGCAGTTGTCCCGTCAATTCCTCAAATTGCGGCTGCAGTGGCAGCGGCACCAGCAAGTCGTGCTCCGTCTCTGCTCCGGGCAACCTTTACGTCCACAACTGGACGCAGCCCAGCTATGGCGACACGATACATAATCTGACCCAGCCTCGGGTTGGCAAAGTTGGTACTTTGGGAACTGACGACGTCCCCGTTGGTTTTACCGGAAATAAATGGACTCCCACCAATTCCACACCCACGGTCCAGAACGTCTGGCTCGCGCCGTCCACCAACCCCATCAGCACCTGGACGGGCTGCATCACCGACCGCACGCAGCCCTACGACACGACAGGCGACATCACCACGCCGTTTCCGGCCAATCAGTATTATGAAAACAGCACGGCTTACTGCAGCAGCAGCGCCTCGACACCGCTGGAGCCAGTCATGCCCCTGAGCTACAACTGGACCGCGCTGAAGACCGCCGTCAATGCGATGCAGCCGACCGGTGGCACCAATCAGGTGGTGGGACTGGCCTGGGCGTGGCAGACCCTGATCCCAAGCAGTCCCGTGCCCGCGCCGGCGGAGGACGCCAACACCACCTACAACCGGGTCATCATCATCCTGTCCGACGGTCTGAATACCGAGGATCGCTGGCCGGTCAATGGCAACGGCAGCACTCAAAACACTGGCTCCGGCAACACCCAATTCCCCGGCTTGATTGACTACCGCCAGAAGCTCCTGTGCGACAATCTGAAGAACGCCACGGACTCCAAGGGCAACCCGATGTACACGATCTACACCATCCAGGTGGACACCAGCACGCCCGCCGACCCGACCTCGACGATTCTGCAATACTGCGCAAGCAGCCCGGACAAGTTCTACATGCTGACGAGTTCCAGCCAGATTGTCACCACGTTCAACGCGATCGGGACCGCGCTCAGCAAGCTTCGCGTCGCGCAATAATCGTTCGCTCCAACAAATCATAAGAAAAAGCCCGGCCATTCGGCCGGGCTTTTGATTTTCGAAGATCGCATTGCGATCAGAGGACGCAAATGATCAGGCGGCCGCCGCCGGCGTGAACTTCGCGACCAGGCCTTCGAGCGGCTTGTAGGTCGTCTTGGCGAGATCGGTGTAGAGACCCGCGATCTTCTGCGACTCGGCGATGAAGGTCTCATAAGCGGATTTTGCGAATTCGGTCTGCACTTCGAGCGCCTTGTCGAGTGACTTCACGCCCGACAGCTTCTCGACGAACGACTTGGTATCTTCAAACGACTTCTTGGTGTAGTCGCCATAGGCGCTGGCGATGGCCTGGAGGCCGTTCTGGACGCTAGCCGCAGAGGCCACGACCGTATCGAGATGCTCTTTGCCGTACTGCTGAATGTCTTCAACTTTGATCATGATCGAGAGTCCTTCCCAGACTGGTGTTCAATCTGCCGGGAGGTCCCGGCTCCCTTGACACTGCCTCAATATAGTGCAGCGCACAAAAAAGTCAAGAATCTTTGTGCGACGCACAAATGCATCGCATTAGCAGCGAATCCCGGGGGTTTGCGCAAGGGATAATTAATCTTTTGGAAACTCGGGCGCCCTAACCTGATTCCCGGGCTTGTCCGGATCCGGACAGGCAACCGGAAAAACGTTTTCGCACAGTCTCTTAGCTGGAATGGCGGCTCCGACCGCGGTGCGGTGGGAAAAACCCGCCTCAATCGAGTGGTTCGAGCAGGGAAACGGCGCCGGCGGTCGGGCATAATTTGGCCTCACGAACCGGGGAACTAGACAGAAATTGGGACGGGGAAGTTCATGCTTCGCACAACCTTCGGCTCCTCGCGTGTTTTGCGGGTTTGCGTCTTCGGGCTGGTCACGGTCTCCACAGCGGTCCTCTTCACAAGCGACAACGCCGAAGCGCGGCACACCCGGCACCATCACTACGCCCACGCCCGCCACCACGAGGAAGCACGCGAGAGCTACAGCCCTCAATTCTCCTCCATCATCGTCGACGGAAATTCCGGCGCCACGCTTTCCGCCAACAATCCCGACGCCGGCCGTCATCCGGCTTCGCTGACCAAGATCATGACGCTCTATCTGCTGTTCGAGCGCCTCGACGCCGGCAAGATGAAGCTCGACACCGAAATGGAGGTTTCCGAACATGCTTCCGAGCAAGCTCCGACCAAGCTCGGGCTGCGTCCGGGTCAAACCATCCGCGTCGAGGACGCCATCAAGGGACTGGTGACGCGCTCCGCCAATGACGCGGCCGTCGTGATCGCGGAAGCCATCGGCGGCAGTGAAGACGATTTCGCCAGGCTGATGACGCGCAAGGCGCGCGCGCTCGGAATGAGCCGCACCACCTACCGCAACGCCTCGGGCCTGCCCAACGACGAACAGATAACGACGGCGCGCGATCAATCGACGCTGGGCCGCGCCATCCAGGACCGCTTTCCGCGCTACTACCGCTACTTCTCGACGATGGCGTTCAATTATCACGGCCAGTCGATCCGCAATCACAACCATCTCCTGGGCAATGTCGAAGGCGTGGACGGCATCAAGACCGGCTACACAAGGGCCTCCGGGTTCAATCTCGTAACCTCGATGCACCGCGGCAACCGCTTCCTGGTCGGCGTCGTCCTGGGAGGCCGCAGCGGCGGCTCGCGCGACGCCATCATGCGCAACCTGCTCGCTGAAAATCTCGAAAAGGCCGCCAACAAGCGCACCGTTGCCGCGATCACCGAGCGCAACGGGTCCGACGCCAATACCGAAATTGCGCGGGCCGATGACGATTCGGAGCCCGCACCGGCAGTTCAGGCCCCGGCTGCGGTTCAGGTCGCCTCCGCTGCGACTGAACCGGTCGCAGCACCGGCGGCCCGTTCGGCCGGATCGGCCAGCCGATCGATTTTCGCCGCCGCCACCGCGGCCGTTCCGCCAACCAAGACCGAGCCCGCGCCCCTGACCAATGGGGTGCTCCAGGCCCAGGCGCTCGCCGCCATTCCCGGCTCGTCCGAACCGATGAAGCCGGTCAAGGTCAAGACCGTCCAGATCAAGGCCGGACAGTTCAAACTGGCCTCCGCCGCGCCGTCCCAGCCGGCCACCCCCATCACCAGCGCCATCCCGGCGGCTCGCCCGGAAGTGCCGGAGACCTCGAGCGCAGTCGTCGCCAGGGCGGAAAATAAGGCCGAAACGGCCAGGGTTGAAAGCGGCAGGACCGAGGTCGCAAAGCCCGAAATGCCGCCGCAGCCGGCCGGCCACGGCACCGGCAATGGTCTGCTCGGCGTGCTTCCGGCTTCGAGCCTTCCTGCCGCTTCTACCCCCTCTTCCTCCTCGCAGGCTTTGGCCTATGCTGATCCCGCCCCCCGCTCGCAGCCGCAGGCGGTCCAGCAAAACAGCGCCGTCAAGCCGGTCGCGGTCCACACCGGCTGGATCGTCCAGGTCGGCGCGCTCGAGAGCGAAGGCGAAGCGTTGCAGCGCATTGATGCGGCCCGCAATCAGGCCCATGGCCTGCTTGCGAAGGCCGATCCGTTTACCGAGCCGGTCGTCGCCAAGGGTGACAAGAAGCTGTACCGGGCCCGCTTCGCCGGCCTCGACCGCGATCAGGCCGAAGCCGTGTGCAAGACGCTGAAGCATTCCGACATTTCCTGCATCACCGTCCGCAACTGATCCCCACGGGTTAACAAATCGTAGCGCGGGGCGCGTTTGCGCCTTGCTCACCCTTCCGCGCCCGTCGCAGCGACGCGGCGTTTGTGACCGGATGCGCCGGCGCGAACCGCGGCGGCAGGCCTGCGCCCGCATCGATCATGCGACAACCTCGCCGCTGCAAACTTCTCGTCAAGATTTAGCGGTTAATACTGCGACATGAGAGATCGACCACGCCGGACAACGGTGGGCGGGAACGGGCGTCAACCGGAGCGAAGAACAGAAGTGACCGGTCGTGGCGTTGGTAGCGTTGTCCGGAGTTAAGTGTGATGCGTACGAAGCAAAGTATCCTTGGCCTCGTTTACACGGGCCGCGAGGTACGTCGACCCCCCCTGATCGGGATGCAGTTTCTTCATGAGCGCGCGGTGCGCCCGGCCGATCTCGTCACGCCCCGCCCCCGGCTGCAGGCCAAGGATCTGGTAGGCCTCCTCGTTCGTCATTTTGCCGCTCGACGCCGTGCGGCTCTGCCCCCCTGCCGCATTTCCCTGCGCGTCCTGACGCCAGGCGGGAAACCTGCGGTCCAGATAGCTTTCAAGTAACGCCACGCTCTCGGCGTCGAAGCCGGCGATCATCGCCGTCAGCTGCGACAGGTCGTATTCCTCAAGCCTGTGGCCGGCATAGGGGCCCGCCACGATCTGGCCTGTGAGTTCGCCGCTGTCGTGATCGAGCGTCATGTCGAGATATTGCGAGCGGACCTGCGAGCTCTGTCCCGCCGACCGCTTTGAGCCGCCGAATATCCCGCCGATATTTCCGAAACCCGACACTCCGAACGGGGTCCAACCAAGCAGACCCGCACCGAAAATGCCGATCGGGATGGCTACGGCGAGTTCGCCCCTGATGCCGGTGAAGGCGGCGACCGCGAGCGCCAGCACGCCGCCGCCGATCTTGACGGCGCGCGCGAGCACGACGGGGTTAGCCGCCCGAAACATCTGCAGCAGTGAATAAAGAAGAATGACGGCGACGACGCCGGCGATCAGGGTTGGCATCCGCCCAATATAGGCGCATCGGCGGCAAAAAGCATGGCGGTCGTGCTTACCCAAAAGCACGACGTTCGCAAAAAGCCCCGTTGGCCTCGGCCACGCGATCTTATTATTGTTCATTCCGACCCCAGCCGGATGGCGATGGAGCACGCGATGGCGACGCCGGGATTGACCACGATACGGAGCAGCTTCGGGCCGCAGGATACGATGAACCGGCTGGAGACCGCGGTGAAGGCCAAGGGCATGACGGTGTTTGCCCGGATCGATCATGCCGCGGGTGCGACAACGGTTGGACTGCCGCTGCGGCCGACCGAGGTCCTGATCTTTGGCAATGCCAGGGGCGGCACGCCGCTGATGCAATCCATTCAGACGATCGGCATCGACCTGCCGCTGAAAGCGCTGGTTTGGCAGGATGCCGCCGGCGACACTTGGCTTTCCTACAACGACCCCGATTGGCTCGCGAAACGACATGGACTGAGCAGGGAGACCGAGACGGCGGTCGGTACGCTGGCCGGCGCGCTGGCGGCGCTGGCGAAGGCGGCAACGACCGGATAGCCCGATGACTTCGCGCTTTCAAGCCGCCGATCATTCCCGCCGCCTTCTCCGGCATCGTGCTGGGGCTGGCCTCTGGCGGATGCCGCGGTGGTCGGCGAAGCGCTGATGGCGCTCGCGGCCATCGTCTGGGCGCTGTTGTTGCTTCTTTTCATCCTGCGATGGGTGTTTTCGCGCGAAGAATCCCTCGGCGAAGCGCATCATCCGGTACAATGCTACTTCATCGGTCTTGCCGGCGTCTCGACCATGCTGATCGCGCTGGCCGCGCTGCCCCATTCGAGGCTCGTGGCCGAGAGGCGCCCCCGCAACCCGTCCCCGCCTGACGATAGCGGGAGGCGAAATCACCTCATCTGGCCGAGCAATTTGGCGGCTCCGCTAGCGCTCTTCGACAGCTGCCGCAACGCCTCGCGTCCTCCGGCGGCATAGGCCGCGGCTGCGCGCAACAGCTCGCGAAGCTGCGCCGCAGCGCCAGGATCGAATCTGCACCACGCGCCGCCGGTGAGGCGCGCGATTTCCCGGAACGCGTGCTCGGCAACGGCGTCGTGACCTTCCTGAAACATGAACACCGGCACCTTGAGCAGCCCGAGCTCGCCGGCCTTGGCGCAGAGATCGTCGACCTTCTCCTCCATGGCGTCGCCAACGAAGACCACCGCGCGCACGGCCGAGGCGACTGCCTCACGCCGCGCTTCCGACAGGACCTTGCCGATCTGGGTATTGCCGCCGCGGCAATCGATCCTGCCCATCAGCTTCGCCAGCTGCGCACTGTCGGAGATCCAGCCCGTGGCGCGGCACTCGTTGAGGCCGCGATAATAGACCAGGCGGATATCGAGGCTGCCGATAGCCGCCGCCTCCCGAAACATGTCGGCCTGCAGCGCGCAGGCCATGTCCCATGTCGGCTGCCGGCTCATGGTGGCATCGAGTGCAAACACGAGACGGCCCCGCGCACCCGGGGCATGCGGCGACATCGCTTTGGCCTTGGCGACGAAGGCGGCGATGTCTTCCGAAGCCGACTTAGCTTCCGGCAACGAGCCGGCCTTGCCGGATTCGGCCTTTTGCGCCGAGGAAATCTCGGTCGCCGGTTTCGGCTGGGTCGGTTCGCGGGACATCGGCGCTCGCAGATTACAGCAAGCTCTATGTGGGCCGCGATCAGGCCGTGGTCAATGCGCGGGAATATTGCCCGTCAGGCTTGAATAGAGAATCCACGCGCGGATCGAAGGGTCGAACGCCTCGGCCTGCGTCAGTTCTGCAGCGGCGCGGCCGGTGTGGTCGGCGGCGCGACCGGTACAAACGGCGCAACCGGCCCGGCGTCGGTCATCAGCGGCGACGTCTTCGACGTGACCGGCTTGAGCGGGCTGTCGTCCTCGAGGAACTTGTCGAGCATGCCCTGGATCGATTCCTTAGCGGTATCGGGACCGGTATCGCGCATGTCGTTGTGCTGGAATTCGGTACGGACGACTGTAATACCGGCCTTCTCACATATCTCCTCTGTCGGGATCACGCCGGGGTCGGTCTTGAACTGCGGATCCTTGGAACGGAAGGTCAGGATCTTGAACCGGCCGTCCGTCATAAACGGCACCCGCAAATTGTCGAGGGTAACGACCTTCTTGACCAGTTCGGGATGCAGCTTGGCGAAATACATCGAGATATCTGCGCCGGCGGAATGTCCCACCACCGTGAGATGCTCGTAATCCGCGTTCGGTTGCACCTTCTGCATTTCCCCGACGGCAAAGCGGATGTTGGCGACGCCGCGCAAGTATTGCGGCTGACGGCCGACATAGAGCTCGCCGACTTTCGTCACCATCGGCGGATCGGTCGGCAGATCATGCTGGATGCTGATCGAGATGTAGCCGCGCGCGGCGAACACGTTGGCCAGGAAGGAGTACTCGGTGAACTTGACGGTATTGCCGTGATTGAGGATCGCCACCGGTAGCGTGATCATGCCGGCGTTCGCCTGCATTTCCTTGTCGCGCCGGATGGCGACGTCGACCTGGACCGGACGGTTGTTGCGCGACGCGTCGTAGAACGTCAGCGTTTCGTGGCGAATCGCCCATTTGCTGATGGTGAAATATCCGACCGTCACCAGAACGGTCAGCGAAAGCAGAATGGCAATTCCACGTTTCATGTTCTTCCCCGGTGCACCAACTTTAGAGTCCATTTCCGTCGCCCGGGACTCTGCGGCCCCTTACTCACTAATATACGTCACGGCGACGTGACAGGAAGGCTAAATTTTGTGAATAAATCGCCTCTTCATTGTGCGGTGCATGATTTTGTGCAGCCGCACGGCCTGAGCACGCCTGCCTTGTCAAACGCGGCAAATGAAAGGCGGTTCAGATTTTCGGTAAAGTCCAGCTAAAAATCGGTCGCAAAAGCCGGCCCGGTACCATTCGATGCCATCCAAACCGCCAAAAACGGCCCCGGGGCTCGATCGACAGTAATACCTTACCGCAACCCTAGGCGCCGAGGATGTCGTGGAGTTCGAGCGGTTTGTCGACCTGGCTGAACCACTCGGCCCGGTTGGCGGCGCGGCGGCGGCCGCGCTCGTCGAGCGGCAGTTTCAGCTGGCGCAGGAGGCTGGTGACCTCCTCACGTGCGGTGACATGGCCGAGACTCGGGCGAGTGCCGAGCGTCGCTTCGTCGAGGTCGTCAAGCGCGGTCAGTCCGCGCGGAAAGAATTCGCGATAGACCACCCGTTCGGCGAAACCATCGATGGAACGGAACCCGAGCCGCAGCGCCAGATCGTTGAGGCTGTCGGCCACCAGCTGCTTGTTGCGGGATCCCAACATCGAGAGCCGGTTGCGCACCACGATCCAGTCGGTCGAGGCACCGTCGAGCTGGCGGCGCTTGCGTCGCGTGTCGCGCACCATCTCCGCGTAATGGCTCTCGCCGGTCACCGAATAGGTTGCGGGATCGACAGTTCCCAGCACGTCGAAATCGAGGAAGCTGTCATTGATCGGCGTGACCAGGGTATCGGCCATCGAATGCGCCAGCCGCATCAGGTAGCTGTCCGACCCCGGCGTATCGATGACGATGAAGTCGAAGCTGCGCTCGACCACGCTGACGGCGTCCATGAATTGCTGGAACTCGGAATTTTCATTGTCGGCGATCTGCATGGTCTCGCCGAGCCTGATGCAGCGATGCACGGGGATTTCGAGATCGAGGCCGGTACGGCGCGCCCAGGCGCCGCGATTGCTGATGTAACGGGTGAAGCTTTGCTGGCGGCAATCGAGGTCGATGGTGGCGACGCGCTGGCCGGCTTTCATCAAGGCAACGGCAATGTGCAGGGCGGTGGTGGATTTCCCCGAGCCGCCCTTCTCGTTTCCCAGCACAACGACGTGTGCCGAGCCCGACTGCCCCTGACTGGTTTGCACTAACATGTGATTTGGTCCCTGAACGCATCTTCAAATTGCGCGCGAGCCCAGTCAAGATAAATGCGCGATACGACACCGTCTTCTTTGAACGTCTGCCTTTAATCATGAATCGCACGGGCTCTTCACGCTCTCCGCGAACGGATATGCGATCGACGGAAGTCGAATCATGCGTGTCGGCTTGGCGGGCCGGCATCGGACTTGATAAGGTCCGCTTTCCCGCCATCAGGTCAGGGCCGACTGCCTCCTTGCCTCCAGAGATCGAGCCCAGATGTCGCGAAGTCCGATGATCGTCCGCACGGTCCCTGCACTGCGTCGCGCCGTCGACGGCCTTCGCGCCAAAAAAGCCACTATCGCGCTGGTGCCAACCATGGGAGCCCTGCACGACGGCCATGTGTCGCTGGTCCGGCTGGCGAAACGGCGCGCCACAAGGGTGGTCGTGTCGATCTTCGTCAACCCAACCCAGTTCGCGCCCTCGGAGGATTTTGGTTCCTACCCCCGAACCTGGAAGGCCGACGTCGCCAGGCTCGCCGCTGAGGATGTCGACCTGATCTGGAACCCCGGCGTCAAGACGATGTACCCGGACGGCTTTGCCACCCGAATCGTGCCCGAAGGACCCGCCATCGTGGGTCTGGAAGATCGTTTCCGGCCGCATTTCTTCGGCGGCGTCGCGACTGTCGTCGGCAAGCTCTTCACGCAAGTCCACCCCGATTTCGCGATCTTCGGCGAAAAGGATTTCCAGCAGCTGCGGGTGGTGACGCGAATGGCTGGAGATCTCGACCTCGGCGTCAAGGTGATCGGCTCACGCACCGTGCGCGAGCGCGACGGCCTCGCGATGTCGTCGCGCAACGTCTATCTGTCGCCGGAAGAACGCCGCATCGCGCCGGTGCTGTACCGCGCCATGAAGGAAGGCGCCGGGCGCCTGCGGGCCGGCGACGACCTGGAGGCCGCGATGGCCGGCGGCGCCGAGCTGATCACCAGCGCCGGATTCGCGCTCGACTATTTCGAGGCCCGCCATGCCCAGACGCTGGCGCCGATATCGTCTGTTAAGGACGGCCCGATCCGAATCCTGGTCGCGGCCAGGCTCGGCAAGACCCGGCTGATCGACAATGTCGGGGTTTAAAGCAGCCCGTAGCCCGCAGGATGGGCGGAGTGCAGCGACACCCATCACGCGATGGAGCCGCGGGCCAGGATTGGCCGTATTGGTCGTTCCATCGTTTGGTGAAACTCGGAATCTATCCTGAGGATTTGGCAGGGATGGCGGGGATTCTGGCGAGCGGCCGTAGTAGAATTGCGGTGACAACCCGTAGCTCGTAGGGCGGATATTAGCCGCAGGCGTAATCCGCCGAATGCGGCCGCACCATCATCGTCGCTCGCCGAAATCGTCCTTCGTTTCAACGTCGCCGCCCCAGTCGAGCGGAAACAATCCCGCGCGCACATCGCGATGAAACGAGGAATGCGGCCAATCGCGCACGCGCGTGACGAGCCCGTGCTGGAACGGATTGATATAACAATATTCGACGTGGCGCGCATAATCGGCCTCGTCGCGGATCAGATGCTCCCAGAAACGGCGCTGCCAGATTCCGCGCTCGTTGCGCGCGAGGCGAACGGCGCTGCGGCGCTCCTGTTTCGGCAGCGCTTTCGCGAACCGGGTCTTGATCAGCCGCCAGCGTGTGGAAAAATCGCAATCGCCGGGAGGCAGTTTCCAGATCGCGTGCAGATGATCGGGCAGAACGACGATTGCGTCGATCGCAAAGTCATGGCTCGCGTGCGTCGCCGCCACCGCCTCACGCAAGGTCGCGATGTGGTCGACCAGCAGGGTTTGCCGCCGCTCCAACAGGTTGACCGTGAAAAACCAGCACCCGCCTGGAACGAACGCGCGACGATAATTCGACATGACGCGCAGGATAGCAGATGATGCGTTGGTGTTTGAATGGACGAAACGGCGGATTACGCTACGCTAATCCGCCCTACGGGCTGTTGGGCCGGGAAGCGGCCCCGTATATGGCACAGCCGTACACTCCGCATTTCAAGCCGAAGTCGATGCTTTGGGGAGCTCGAATCTGGCTGCGGAGCAGTCGTATCTCAACGGTGAGCTTGTCCCTTACGGGACGAAAGGTTCGGTTCGTCTCGATGTCGTAGAAGGCCCTCTAAGCAATCCGACTGCGGTCTACGACCTGAAAACAGGCAGCGCCACCCTTACACCCTCTAGAATTCAGCAAATTCAATCACATCTTCCGGGCGGAAGTAACGTTCCTGCCTACGAGGTGCGTCCATGACGGTGAAAAACCTGCCCGCCTTGGAAAAGGCCCTTCTCGCAGAGCTTCCAGGATTTTCGATTGCCGGGAACCTTCTTCTTATGTCGCCCATGGAAAGAATTTTGCGCGCTATTTATTTTGAAAGTTCAAGTTACGATAAGTCGGCTTTCTCTGTGAGCGCGTTCGTCATGCCCCTATGTGTGCCGACGGAGCACCTATCTTTCAACTTTGGAAATCGTGTTCGCCACAAGGGGGGAGGAGATCGATGGACGATGTCCATGCCCAACCTGATGGCGGAGTTAGGCGCCGCCCTGAAGGAACAAGCGGTGCATTTTCTAGCTAAAGTCGATTCTCTGCTCGCCTTTGCGGACATGGCAACGGCATTTTCTGGAAATCTCCACACGCCGAAAGCTATGGCGTTTGCTCTGGCGCGAGCGGGGCAGGATCGCCGAGCGGTCTCTGTTCTTGACGAGCTCTTAGCCCAGGTTGATCCGAATATTGCTTGGCAACAGACGATCGCGAAGCAAGCCAATGCTTTGAAAACCGACCTCCTTGAGAGGCCAGTGGAAGCCCATCGCCAGCTTGAGGAATGGGAGATCGAGACCACGCGGAAATTGGGGTTGGAACAGTTCCTGTAGTCGCCTTGGAGCTTCCTGCACATTCAATCACGGTGACAGTGCTGGACTGCACCCCATGAATGAGACACGGTAATTTCTGTGACAGGGTTTGGACTGCACCCTTGGAACGAGACAGTGCCGCTCAATCGTCTCGCCGCGTCGAGTCAAATCAGTGGAATTACGGTGACAGTGCACTCAATTGACAGGATCGTCGACAATGCCATGACAATTAAGTGCACTGGACTGCACCCCGTAAGTGAGACACGGTAATTTCTGTGACAAGCTCATTCGCAGACATCCTGCCGGAGCCTCGGGCGCGTCACCCCGACCCGTTAGCTTCATCTAGGCATCGAGCCTCGCTCCGCGGATGCGCGCAAAATCTAATTTCCCAAGCCGGATCAAGCTGTTTCTACCTGTCCAGTCCCTTTCGAAAAAATATTCTGATTTTCCGAAATCGCAAATCAATCTATACCCGCAGCCGTCCACCCCACTCGAGGGGCGTATCGCGATCGTCACGGACGCGGGGCTGGATGCGGTGGCCGCAAGCGGCGCTTCTGACGAGAGCGCTTTGCTTGCGGACGGCAAAATCGTGTGGTCCTGACGCCTCGACGCCGGCGTCAAGTTCGTGAGAAACATGTTTCTCACGGGCGACGGTGACAAGAAAGCCCGATCGCCGGGGAGAGCGCGACATAAGCCGTAAAACCATTGCGTGCGGGGATGCCGGGTGATTTCCGGTGCGACCGCTGTGAATACTCGTGTGCATCTTCACTACCAATTCGCACACGAGGCTGCGGGTGCACTGGGCACCCGGCATTCCCCACGCCCTCTTTGGGGCGCGAGATTGGTCAACGCCTCGGGCGCATTGCGCGGCGAGAGGTTTGCGCATGTCCAGGTTTACGCATTTCCAGAGGCCGTCATTGCGAGCGCAGCGAAGCAATCCACCCTTTCTTTTTGTTGCCCGATGGATTGCTTCGCTGCGCTCGCAATGACGAATTAGCTTGCCTGGCTGTTTGAAAATTGAATCGGTATCGCATCCGCCAGCGCGTCAGAACGCGGCTAGAGCAGCCCGAGCTCGCGCAATTCGCGGCGCAACGGCTCCGGCATCGCGGCGACGCCGGCGCCCGCGGATTTGAGATCCGGCGGCGCGTCGCCGTCGGCAAAATAGCGCCAGCCCTGAAACGCCCGCATCGGCCGCGGCAGCACCGGGATCACCCTGGGCTGCATCACCAACCGGCATCGCCCGATCCCGTCGCGGTCGCGGAACGGCTCGATCCCGATGATCCTCTCCCGCGCTGCGATTTCGCCGCGGATCACCCAGTAGAGCGAGCCGCCGGCCAGCACCTCATCGACCCGCTTCGGCGTCATCCGGGTGATGTGGATATGATGCAGCGGCAGGCCCTTTTTCTTCGCGGTCTGCATGCGCTCCGCGACCCAGCCCTTGAGTTCCCTGACCGACTCGCAGCCGACGGCAAGCTTGATGAGATGAAGTGGCATGGAGCGAGGTTTAGAGCATGCTCCGAAAAGTGAAAACCGGTTTTCCCCGGTTTCCCGAGAAGATCATGCCCGGACAGGATGAGACTGCATCAATCGTTCGACGCCGCCGGCGCCGGCGCGCCGGGAGGGGGCTCAAGCTGGACCGGCGCAGCCGTATGGGCCGCAGGCGGGCGCTTGGGTGCAGCCTCCTTTTTCTTGGCCGCGGCCATCGCGGCGCCGGCGGTCGCCGGCGGACGCGGTGACGGAGACACCGACGGCGCATTCCCAGCCGGCGGAGGTGCCGGCGGGCGCGACGACGCGATCGGCTCCGGCGTCATGATGCTGACCGGCGGGGTCGAAGCAGCCGAGGGAAAATCGGCATTGGTGGGCTTGCCCGTCGGCATCGTCGGCGCAAGCGTGGCAACCGGCCCCGGCGCAGGCATATTCCACTGCGGCGCGTAACGCGCGATCAGGCCGTCATAGACCCGATCCTCCATGTTGGCGACGATCTGGCGACTGTCGGTCAGCGACCGGAACACCCTGCAATTCGACGGCGTACAATGATCGCGCACGATCAGTACGCGCGCCATCAGACCATAGCGGTCGCGCTCCACCGCGGCCCGCAGCGTCTCGAGCTCGGGTGTCATGGCCGCATTGGCGGCGGCAACGTCGCCGAACGCGGTCAGCCGCGAGACCTGGGAAGCCGCATAAGATACCGCCGCGGCGGTCGTTTCGCCAGAACCGAACAATGCTTTCTCGCACGCCGCCAGCACGACATCGCCGGCGAGATCGTCGATACACGACAGCGCCGGGAGCGCCGCGTTCATCGGCCGGGAGAATCGAGCCATTTCGGCAGAACCCGGCCGACCCGCGGGACCGAACTCGCGAAGGGTCGCGGCCACGGCGACGCCGACAGCCAGCAGTGTAATCACCGTCAGCGCGCCGTTGGCGACGGATTTTTCGGCGCGCACCAGCGTGATCAGCAAAATGATCCCAAAAAATCCCGCGGCGGCCAAAGTCAGCCACATCGGGAAAGACTGCGAACGCCAGATTTGGTCGAGCGATATGGCGTCGAGCGATGTGGCCCAGGCCCAGTTCATGCGCGATGTCCCTCAACGCCGCATGGAACGCATTCCACGAACGCGAATGCCGATTCCTTCGCACTCACTATGCACAGAATGTTTCCGAGAACGGGGCCATATGACGGCGAGGCGAAATCGAACTTGCCTCTCCGGCCGCGTGTGACCGTTTCAGGAAACGTTGAGCTGGCTTTCCTTCGCCACCCGCTCGAATGCCTCGGTCGAGTTTTTGATCCGGTACTGGCAATCGTCGCCGTCGGTCGGAAGCAGGCGGATCACCTCATAGGTACCGCTCGCGGCTGGACGCGCCACATTGCTGGCAGTGAAATAGACGGTCTCACCAACGTTGTATTTGTGCTTCAACGCCCTCTCCATACGCAAAAAACGCCGGCCGCGCCTACGGTCCCGCTTGCTGCGGCCGACTGAAGAACCCGCGGCTATATAGCACGGGGCCAATCCCGTTGGCCAGTTACATCCGGACATAGCAAATACGCGGATTTTGCAGGTTTTTCAGTATGATAGTGCCGCTTCCGGGGGGATTCCGGGCAAATCCGACCTGCCGCCGTACGGAACCCGCCTTTGACCTTCAGGCCGTGTGCGGCAGCTTGCCGTCCGGGCTGGCGTGATCCACTGCAGTCGGCAGCTGCTGCGCCAGAACCTTGGCGAGCTGATCGACCGGGATATTGAACCGCGCGGCCAACTGCTTGACGGTGTCGCTGCCGAGCACCTGCTGCAATTGCTCGGCGGTGATCGGCAGATTTTGACCGTTTCCGATCCAGGATTTGACCTGATCGCCGAAGCCGGCCTGCTGCAGCTTGGCGACGATCGCGTTCAGTCCGCCCTGGCTGCCATTGCCGAGCACTTCGCTCAACACCACCGGGACCACAGCGGCCTCAAGCTGGCCGAGCGCGCCCCTGAACGCCGGTGAGTTTTCCAGTGAATCGAGAATGCCCATGCCCAAATCCTTTCGCTGAACGCGCCGGCGCCGGTTCCCGATTCAGGACCTTTTGCGCGGCTCGGTCAAGCCGCGAATCCGTGACTGCTTCGACCTCTGCGCGCCTACAGCCCCTCGCCGCAGTTCAGCTCGGCGTTTCGACGTCGGGCGCCCGGGGACTTTGGTCCGGTGGCGGGCTTGTCTCGTCAACTTGCGATTTGAGGTTCGCTGCCTTTTCGACCAGCACCGCGGCTAGCTTCGCATTCGTGGTTGAGTTGGCGAATTTGAGGAGCGTCGTCGCCTGACGCGCGAAATATTGTCTGCCAATCACGATATTCCCCCACGGGTTACCCTGCGAGGTACATCACGCCTGACGCGCGGAATTGTTCCGCTTGTTGGACAAAAGTGAACAGGGCCGGTTCCACGGGAACCCGCTCAGGGTTCCGCTTCCCCCTCACACATTTTCGAATCGTTCGATCACAAGCGATTCGGCCAGCCCCGCGCGCGTCCACTCCTGGAAGGCCGGCAACGCCATCATCGTTTCCATATATGTCCGCGCCTCGCCCGCCACCGGAATCGCATAGGTGCGAAAACGGTGGACCACCGGGGCGAACATGGCGTCGGCGGCGCCGAATTGGCCGAACAGGAACGGCCCGAATTTTCCGTAGCGGTCGCGGCATTCATTCCAGATCTGCTGGATGCGGGCGACGTTGGCGCACGCATCCGCCGACAGCGCGATGGCGCGGACCGGCCGGTGCAGGTTCATGCCGCATTCGTTGCGCAGCGCCACGAAGCCCGAATGCATCTCCGCCGAAATAGAGCGCGCATGGGCACGCGACGCGCGGTCTTCGGGCCATAGCCGTGCTTGCGGAAACCGCTCGGCGACATATTCGATGATGGAAAGCGAATCCCAGATCGTGACGTCGCCGTCGATCAGCGTCGGCACCTTGCCCGAATGGGTGAAATCCAGAATGCGCTGCTTGTCCGCCTCGCCGGTATAGAGCGGGATGAAGATTTCCTCGAAAGCAATGCCGCTGGCGCGCAGCGCCAGCCACGGCCGCATCGACCAGGACGAATAGTTCTTGTTGCCGATCACGAGCTTCAAGGCCATGCGGGAATCCTCTGTTGCGGGTCATCTTGCCACGCGGCGCGGCGCGCATTCAACCCACTCGATTCGCAACCCGATGCCGGTTGCCGCGATTCAGCGCGCGTGGCAGCATTCGCTTTCACGGGGGATGCGTAATGGGCTCGTATTGGGTCGATATTCTGGCGGTCGGCTTCTTCGCCGTTGAATGGACGGTGTATGCCGTCACGCTCGAACACAGCGCCTATGGACGCGACAGCCTGTCCTCCCGCATGCATGCCTACCGCGAGACCTGGATCCGGCGCCTGCTCGATCGCGAGAGCCGCATGGTCGACATGCAGATCATGGGCTCGCTGCAGAACGGCACGGCATTCTTCGCCTCCACCAGCCTGATCGCGGTCGGCGGCGCGCTGGCCCTGCTGCGATCGAGCAATGAGGCCTTCGCCGTGTTCGCCGCGATGCCGATCGATCTTTCCCCCTCGCCGGCGCTGTGGGAGATCAAATGCCTCGGGCTCACGGTGATCTTCATCTACGCGTTTTTCAAATTCGCCTGGTCGTACCGGCTGTTCAACTACGTCGCCATCCTGCTCGGGGCGATGCCGCCGGCGCAGCAACGCGACACGCCCGAGGCGGAAGCGCACGTCATCCGCACCACAAGGCTGTTCGAAACCGCAGGGCGGCACTTCAACCGCGGCCAGCGCGCGTTCTTCTTTGCACTCGGCTATCTCGGCTGGTTCGTCAGCCCCTGGGTGCTGTTCGTATCGACGGCGGCGGTCGTGATTGTGACCTGGCGCCGGCAATTCGCATCGAACGCCTGGCGGGCGATGGGAAGTTAGGTTCGCCCCTCCAACCGGTGCATTGATCGCTCGAAGTGACTGCGCTAAACTTTCGCCACCATGACGATGATCCGCAATATCGCTTCGGTCTTCTTCCTCACCCGCTAATGGCATTGCCCGCTTCGAGCGGGAGGATGCTAGCGCGCCTGCTGCCCATTGGCAGTGACGGGGTTCGACCGGATGAGCCTCCCCGACCTCTCCGCGCGAGGGTGACTGTGGCTGGCCTGACGATATGAGGATTTCATGCCTTCGGATGCATATGAACCGGTGCGCGCGCTCAGCGAAGCACAACTGGAGCAATTTATTCAAGACGGGTTTGTTCGGATTGACCGCGCCTTCCCGCGGGAGCTTGCCGAGCAAGGTCGCGCGATCATGTGGCGCGATATTCCGTTTGATCCTCACGACTCAACGACATGGACCAGACCGGTGATCCGGCTGCCCAGCTATGCACAGCAACCGTTCAGGAAAGCGGC
The DNA here is from genome assembly GCF_900129505.1 of Bradyrhizobium erythrophlei. Lineage (NCBI taxonomy): Bacteria > Pseudomonadati > Pseudomonadota > Alphaproteobacteria > Hyphomicrobiales > Nitrobacteraceae > Bradyrhizobium > Bradyrhizobium erythrophlei. Next base: position 7,740,856 of record NZ_LT670818.1, read on the forward strand.
GAACACTCATGCTCTCCACGCCGCCTTCGATCAGCTCGTCGGCAAAGGCCGCTGGCGCCCGCGCGACAGCTTGGGCACCTTCCCGGTACGTTTCCCTCATGCCGACGACCCCGGCGACGCCGGCTGGCATGTCGATGTCAGCTTTCCCGGCGACGGTTGCGATCCGGACGAGCGGCATGATTTCTCACGCTGGCGAGTGAACATAACTTCGCGCGGCCGCGCCCTGCTCATGCTGTTTCTGTTCTCCGGCGTGACCGAGCTGGACGCCCCGACCAAAATACGCGTCGGGTCACACTTTGATATGGCGAGATCTCTGGCGCCCGCCGGCGAGGCAGGCATGTCGCAGTTGGTGCTCGATCGCATGGGGGCAGACCGGCCGGAGGCCCTGGCGACAGGAGAAGCCGGCACGGTCTATTTGTGTCATCCCTTCCTTGTTCATGCTGCCCAGATGCATCGCGGTTCGACACCGCGGTTCTTGGCGCAACCCCCGCTCCATCCGGCCGAGCCATTCCAGCTCGACCGCAAGGACGGCAACTATTCACCGGTCGAGATTGCGATCCGGCGCGCCCTGCAGGAAAGCCGAAGTTGACCAAGCGACCTGACGCCGGCCGTACCGGAACTTCCGATCCGGGCGGTATCGCTTCCACGAACCGAGTCGATCGTCAGCCGCCCCCAAAATCCTGCGGCGTGAAGGTCAGGTCGAGCACCTTCCATTCGCCGTAGCGGTCGACCGGCAACATGGCGTAGGGCTGACAAGCCCGCAGGGCATCAATCGCGCTTTGCCGCAGATCGAGGCCCTTCAGATTGCCGCTGCCCTCGATCACGGCGGGCTCGGCGGCGAGTTTGCCCGCGGTCGTCATGAACACCCGCAGCCTGATCATGACGTTGTCCGATGGCGCGATCGAGGGCGGCAATTTGGAGCATGTTTTCAGATGACGTCGAAACTGGCCGATCAGACTGGAATCGAGATCGGCTTTCTTTGACGCCTGCGCATCGAAATCGTCAGGCTTGCCTCTGACCGACTCCACGGGAATATCGAGCGGCAGGCCCAGCAGCACGCCATACTTGACGGAAAGATCGGGCTGCGGAGGCGCATAGGCCGGCGTCGGCGATGGCGCCGGTTGCTGCGGCTGGGACTGGGCGGCGGGCGGTTGCGGGGCTGAAGACGGAGGCGTCGGCGCCGCCTGCTGTTTCGGCCGTGCGGCCGGCTGCGGGGCCGCGGGCGGCGATGAAGCTGCGGGGGCCGGAGCAGCCGCAGGCGCCGGTGGCGCTTCCGCCTTTGAAGGCAGGCCGACCGGGTCGGGAGGCTGTGCCTTCGGTTCCTCTTTGGGTAGTTCGGGCGGCTCCTCCTTCCGAGGGTCCGGCGGGGCTTCGGCCGACGAAACGATATCGACCGTGATCGGCTCGGCCGTGACCGAACCGAACCGATGCACCTCGGTAAAGAACAGCACCAGCATCAGGGCCAGCAGATGAGCGGCCGCCGATGCCGTAATGCCCGCGCGCAGAAACCGACCTGGGTTCATCGTCCTTGTTCAAATCTTCGATGCCGCCAAAAGCACCCTGGAGCGCATTCTCTGCAAGAAAGTGCTCTTCGACGGTAACTTGCGCGTGTTCTGTTCGCAGAACCGGCCTTCACGTTCGCGGAATACACGCTTGCGGCGAGCATGGCGGCCCGTGCCCGGCCCTTAGTCCCATTTCGGCGCGAAACCGAAATCGGTGAGCCGGCCCCTGGGGCTGGCCATCGCGAAAATCTGCTGCATCTCGTCATCAGACAGCGCAAAGTCAAAGATGTTGATGTTTTCCGACAGTCGCTCGATCTTCGAGGTCCGCGGTATCGCGACGGCATTCTGCTGCACCAGCCAGCGCAGGCAAACCTGGGCGCGAGTCTTGTGGTGAACCTGCCCGATCCGCCCCAGCGTCTCGTCGCTCTTGATGCGGCCCTTCGCCACCGGACTATAGGCGACCAGCGCCATGCCGTGCCGGGCGCAGGCTTCCCTGACCCGGGTCTGCTCGAGATAGGGGTGGTATTCGACCTGATCGCACACCAGCGGTTCCGGACAGGCCGCCACCGCCTCGTCGATCAAGGCCACGGTGAAGTTGGAAACGCCGATGTGCCTGGCCATGCCGAGCTTCTTGACATGCGCCAGCGCGCCCAGCGTTTCGGCAAGCGGCACGTGCGGATTTGGCCAGTGCAGCAGCAACAAATCGACCTCGGACAGGCGCAGCTTGCTCAGGCTTTCCTTGGCGGATCGTTCCAGTTCGTTCGGCGCGAAGTGGGTGGTCCACACCTTGGTGGTGATGAACACATCCTCGCGCCTGACGCGCGCCGCGCGCAGGCCTTCGCCGACCTCGCGCTCGTTCTCATAGGCCTGCGCGGTGTCGATGTGGCGATAGCCCAGCCGGAGCGCCTGCTCGACCAGTCGCGCGCAGGTTCGTCCGCGCAGCTCCCACGTGCCCAGCCCGATCGCGGGAATTTTGGCGCCATTGGCCTCGACATACAGCATCAGCGGACTCGGACTAGCCAGGCTCCATTATGACCCTCCGCGGGCGCGCTGCCAACAAGGGCGGCGACGGAACAGGCGACGATAGCGTATACCGTCTGCTTAGAGGTCAGGCTCGCGCCAGTGCCGCAAATACCGTGTCCGGGGCGTGCGCGATCACCGCGAGCAGCGCCCTCGCCGGCCCGCGCGGCATGCGTTTGCCCTGCTCCCAGTTGCGGATGGTCTCGACCGGCACCCCTAGCCGTGCGGCGAATTGCTGCTGGGTCAGGCGCGCGCGGCGGCGAAGGTCGCGCACAGCGGGCGGTGCGGCCGTTTCGACCGGTGCTCCGACCGGCACCGAGGCGGTAAAGGGCATCGCCGGGGCGAGCGGAAACTCCTGCCCGTCCCGCAATTCGACGATCCGTCCGTCCGCTTTCAGCCGCAAGCGCTGCATGGTCTGCTCCGGCAAGAATTCTCGACGATGCGCGTTAAGGCCGGATTAACGATAAACGGGTCTCGGCGGATCTCGTTACTTCAGCCCGAACCACAGCGTCGCAATGCCGAGGAACGAGAAAAAGCCGACCACGTCGGTAATCGTCGTGACAAACGTGCCCGACGCCACCGCCGGGTCCGCGCGCACCCGTTCCAGCACCATCGGAATCAAAATGCCGCCGAGCGCGCCGGCGACCAGATTGCAGATGATCGCAAGGCCAATCACGACCCCAAGTGCCGGAATCTTGAACCACAACACCGCGGCGATGCCGGTGATGACAGCGAATGCGAGCCCGTTGACGAGGCCGACCAGGCCCTCGCGCATCACGACGCGAAAGGCGTTGTTGGAGCCGAGTTCGCGGGTCGCCAGCGCGCGCACCGCGACCGTCATGGTTTGGGTGGCGGCGTTGCCGCCCTGACTGGCGACGATCGGGGCCAGCACCGCCAGCGCCACCATTTTCTCCAATTGGCCTTCGAACAGGCCGAGCACCGAGGACGCCAGAAAGGCGGTGGCGAGATTGACCAGCAGCCAGTTGAAGCGACCCTTGGCGATGGTCCAGACGCTGTCGGACAATTCTTCGTCGCTGGTAACGCCGCCCAGCGCCTTCAAATCCTCGTCGGCCTCCTCCTCGATCACGTCGACGACGTCGTCGATGGTGATGACGCCGACCAGCCGGTTCTCGATATCGACCACGGGAGCGGCGACCAGATTGTACTTGCCGAACAGCCGCGCCACCTCTTCCAGGTCGTCCCGCACCGAGACGCGGCGGCGGTCTTCGTCGACCAGATCGGCCAGCAGCACCAGCCTGCGCGAGCGCAGCAGAGTATCCAGCGCCACCGCGCCGTGCCAGTGCTGCGCCTTGTCGACGGCGTAGATCTCGTAGAACCGGTCCGGCAGGTTCGGCGTGTCGCGCATGTAGTCGATCGCGTGCCCGACCGTCCATTCCGGCGGCACGGTGATGAACTCGGTTTGCATCCGCCGGCCAGCGGAATTTTCCGGATATTCGAGGCTGCGCTCGAGCGCATCGCGCTCCGATGGCGGCAGCTTTTCGAGGATTTCTTCCTTGTCCTCCTCGTCAAGGCCCTCGAGCAGTTCGACCGCGTCGTCGGATTGCAGCTCGCGCACGCCCTCCGCGACCGTCTCGGGCTCGAGTTCCTCGAGGATTTCCTCGCGGACGGAGTCGTCGACTTCGTTCAGCGCCGAGAAGTCGAAATGAGTGCCGGTCAACTCAACGAGGCTGACGCGGTCGTCGGGCTCGAGCGCCGCGATCAGATCGCCGAGATCGGCCTCATGGAGTTCCGCAACCACGGCACGCAGGAACGGCTTGTCGGCGGCATGAATCGCGCGCGCGATCTCGTCGACGAATTCGCGGCGAATTTCGCCATCTTCTGCGCGCATCGGCAGCCGGTCGAGCACGGAGACGACGGGTTGGGCAACGTCCAGATCTTCGGCCATGCCGCGTGCTCCGCCGGTTTGACAGAATTGCGCAACTCGTCTGAGTTGTCGCTTCACGCATTACCCAATGGGCAATACCAAGCGCAATGACAAATATCATCGGCGCGTGCGGGGCCGGAAATTCATGAAGGGGCTCGCTATCGCCCTGGTCGCCTGCCTTACTTGGACCGCCGCGGCCCGGGCGGCGTCGTGCCCGCGCGCCGGCGTGCTCGGCACCTCCCGTGTGCTCGCCGTCGATGCCGCCACCACGCCCCAGGTGGGGCTGAAACAGTTTCCGCAGACGCTGCCGCTCGGCGAGCGGGAGGTGGTTCTGACCTTCGATGATGGCCCGTGGCCCGGCACCACGCCGAAAGTGCTGGCGGCGCTAGCGGCGCAATGCGTGCGGGCAACATTCTTCCTGATCGGAAAGCCGGCATCCGAGCATCCCGAACTGGTGCGCCGGATCGCGGCCGAGGGCCACACCATCGGGCACCACACTTGGAGCCATCGCAGCCTGATGCGGATCCCGCCCGACCAGACCACGGAGGAGATCGACCACGGGATCGAGGCGGTCGAAACGGCGCTACACGGTGTCGCGACCAAGGTGCCGAGCACGCCGTTCTTTCGCTTCCCCGGCTTCGAGTCGACGCCGGCGACCCTCGATCTCCTGCAATCGCGCGGCATCGCGGTGTTCGGCGCCGATCTCTGGGCCAGCGACTGGAATCCGATGACCGCGGCCCAGGAGTTGAAACTGATTACGGATCGGCTCAAGGCTGCTGGCCGGGGAATTATCCTGTTTCACGACCCCAAGGCGCGAACCGCCACCGTGCTGCCGGCTTTTCTGCGTTATCTGCGTGACAATCACTATCGCGTGGTCCATGTGGAGCCAAAGGAACCTGGAGCACAGATCAAGGCTGCGCCTTGAGGGCTGGAATCCGGTGCGGAACTCGGTCATTAAGCCGCCGTTCATGACAAGGCGTGAATGATCGGCCGCGGGAAGTGGAATGCAGACGGTGCGTTATCATAATGGCTGATGCGTTGGCTTTGTTCGGCAGGCAGCAATGGGCCGCCATATGCCTGGGGTTACTGACCTGCATCACCGCAACTTCCGCTGAGGCGGCCGACTGTCCCGGCCATCCCGACGCGATCGGCACCTCGCGCACGCTGGTGGTCGATCCGCGCGAGCATCCCCGCATCGGCACCATGCAGTATCCGGAGACGCTGCCGCTGCGGGATCACGAGGTGGTGCTGACCTTCGACGACGGCCCGCTGCCGCGTAACAGCAACCAGGTTCTCGACATCCTCGCCTCGCAATGTGTGAAGGCAACCTTCTTCGAGATCGGCCGGATGGCGCAGGCCTATCCGGAGGGCATCCGCAAGCTGGTCGCGGCCGGCCACAGCGTCGGCACCCACACCCAGAATCATCCGCTTACGATGAATCACATGCCGATGGACCGGGCCAAACAGGAGATCGACGGCGGCATCGCGTCGGTGAAATCAGCGCTTGGCACTGACGACGCCGCACTAGCGCCGTTCTTTCGCATCCCGGGCTTGATGCGCGCCGAAGCCGTCGAGGACTATCTGGCCTCGCAGGGCATCCAGGTCTGGAGCGCTGATTTTCTCGCCGACGACTGGCGGCATATTTCCTCCGCGCGGGTCTCTGACCTCGCGATCAAGCGGCTCGAAGACAAGGGCAAAGGCATCCTGCTGCTGCACGACATCCAGGCGCGAACGGTCGCCGCGCTGCCGAAGATCCTGAATGAGCTGAAGGCGCGCGGATTTCGCATCGTCCACGTCGTGCCGGCGACGCCGCAAAATCCGGCGACGCCGACCGAGCCGCAGGACTGGATGTTGCATCCGCCGTCGGAAAATGTGGCGACGTCGCACTGGCCCAAAATCCCTAATTTCGTCTTCGCCGACGCCGCCACGCTTCCCGCCCCCGCGCTGTCGGATCTGGACTGGCGCGACGGAGGATCGATGACTCTTGCCGAGGATCGCGCCGGACGGGCTGGTCATGGCGTGCCGTTGCCCCGGCAAGCGCCCTGGCCCCGGCAATCGCTGGCGCCGGAGGCCACCAACAACGCCCTGCCGGTGCCGGCGCTCAGCGTCTTCGAGATCAAGGAGGGTCTGCGCGCGGCGACGCGAGGCCTGACGCGCCGCGCCGAGCAACGCGGACCGGAGGATCGTGAAGCGATTTCGGCGACGGCCGGAAGTCACACCCGGACGCTCCGCGGCAAACCTCATCCGTCAGGCGTTCGCCGGTCCGCCGGTAGCGCAGCCGGCAATGCCGCGCATGGCGGCGCGCTGAAGCATCTAGTCCAGGTTAGGAAAAGAAGCGCGTAAGGGGCTGGATCTACCCCGCAAATCCAAGCGCGGTTCGCTCGAGGACGCCCTGATCGTTCAACTCGTCACGATCTTCGAGACGCACAGCAGCACGATCATCGCCAGAAACAACAGATCGATATAGGCATTGATCTCGCCGGCACGACGCAGCGTGGTGACATCGGTGACCACCTGCTTGCGCTGGGTCGATGCGGCGGGACCTTCGCCCAGCATCCCGACGAGACGCCGCGTCTCGAACTCAAGCCGCTCGATGCGCTGGAAGAAATAGAACGAACGCAACGCCGTCGCCGCGCGCATCGAGGCATAGACCAGCACGAGAATCGCAAGGATCGCCCGCTGCTGATATTTGTCTATGAAATTCAGGCTGTAATACACCAGCGCGAAAAACAGGAAATTGGAGATAAACCGATAGGCGTGACTGAGGAATTTCATGTGTAGGTTCCTATCGAGAGTAAGCAGGTTCGTCCTTGATCGAGCTCGCAATCGCAAAACGCCGGCGGTCCGCAAGCCGCAAGCGCCGGCCCCTTGAGACCGTGCCCCCCGATTTACGCCAACGGCGTTACGGCAAGCCTACCGATCCGGCCTTGCACACCATCCGAGCAATTTGGGGTTAAGAATCGGTACGGACACGACAGGTGCTGACCTCCCCATCGACGTCCCGCCCTGTCATGTGTCCCGAAACCAGTGGCTCCGAATCACCACCGCGCATCGCCGGGGATGCGCTTCGGCCCGGTAACGGAGTAACCGCCACATCACAGGATTCTCTGGTGCGCTCGGAGGGACTCGAACCCCCACGATTTTACTCACTGCCACCTCAACACGAAGAGTAGGTCTTACAAATCAACGACTTAGCACTTGACAAAGAAAAACCCCAGAGATTTCCCTCTGGGGTTTTTTTATGTATAAGCCTTAGCAGACCAGGAGAAACAGATGATCCGTCTTTCCCCTCGCCATGCTGTCATCATGGTCGTCGTCTTCACCTTCGTCTTCACGGCCTGGATGTTCCGTTATGAGACGAAGACAACTCAGTTCGGCTATGTCGTCTTAGATCGTTGGCTCGGCACGACGACTACTTGTGATCTGCAGGATCACTGCTAGCCCGCTTCCCGATAACCGGGTCTGCCATTCTTCCCAATGCTTCGTCATAGGCCGCATCATCTGTGAACTTGCCAGCACTGACCAGTCCGCTCTTCGTCGCTGTGACCAGCTTGCCCCAGAAGTCATCCTTCGGAGCGTTCACATCTACACCCAGATCGTGAGCCATCTTGATCAACTCAGGTCCAGTCTCACGACCGTCCTTGCCAAGCATGTAACTCAGGTTGGACAGGCTCTTGTTGAAGCCATCGATCCTCGCCTGGTAGCTGGCTAACATCGCGTCCCCATCAGCCCTTCTCGTCCCATCTGCGTTCCCCTTCTTGTAGGGAGACGAGTCAGCATGGTCGACTGAGAAGAGACCCGTCTTCGGATCTTGGCTCACCTTGACATTTCTATCAGTCGTCAGATCCTGAAGTGTAGAAACTCCCATCCGGTTTACACCGATGAAGTTATCTTGGGTATACTTGACCCAGCCCTGCCAGATGTCCGGATGTTCTGCCTTCATCTTATACATACTGTCCGTCATTGCTGGTGTAGTCATGAGACTATACGCCTCAGTCTGTCCAGATCCGGGAGTGAATGTATGAGCGAAGAAGGCCGCATCATGGACGATGGACCTGGCGATATTGTATCTGGCGCCAGCGTCAGCCTTCTCATTTGTCACAGCCGTCGTGAAGCCGTTGATGATCCCACGGTACTGCTTGGCAGTCACTTCAGGATCACCAGTCGGCTTCTCCTCCAACGCAGCCTTGACAGCGTTAGCCGCCTTCTGAGGACCAGCCGGGGGACCGCCACCGGGAGGAGGAACGGCAGCACCAAGGATTGAATTGTCTCGGATCAGCTTGACGATGGGAACGAGAGGAGTCTGTCCCTTCTCGTCCTTCTGAGTTAGGAGGACGCCAGCAGCGGTATCACCAAGCTTGTCACGGACGACAGCGAAGTTGGTGAACCAAGCGTTCTTCTGCAGATTGCCTTGGACGGAGTCCAGACCTTGCTGATTTGCATTCTTATTCTGAGAGAGGATACCAAAGTTGCCGTCAGTCAACAGTTTCTCATGGTCCTGGAAGGGCTTTAGGAAGTTCTGCTTCATCGATGCTACATTCGACGGACCAACGAGCTGGGCAAACGACTTGCCACCTGAGGGTGCCTGGCCGGGGATGTCATCAGGAGACGAAGCCATATGTTTGTCGAAAGCCTGACCAGCCTCGACGTACATCATGCCGAGCTTGTCTCGCATCTGATTCTTCTGGTCGACCGTCATCTTCGCAAACTCCTGCTGGAGCTGATCGATGGGCTTATTGTCTGGATTATTGTACTTGTCTAAGATTGGACGACTAACAGCATCCAGCCCACCTGTAGCCGTCTGAACAGCATCCGCCGACGTAGCGTTTCCCTGCGCTACCTTGTACGAGAGAGCAGCATTGCCAGCGGATACCTTATGCTCCTCAGCCTGCGCCTGGTAAACGTCCTGCCTGTTCTCATCAAACGTCCTGTTCTGCCAACCAGGTTTCAGGTATTGCAGGTTGGAATTGATAAATGTCTCCTGCTGCTTCTGAGCAGACTGGTTCGCTCGTAGGGCAGCGTTCTGGTCACGTAGCTGGCTAGCTCGTAGTGCATTCGCTGGAGTCATCCCAGTCAACTGGCTGATCTTCTGATCGATCTCATCCCTGAACTGAGGATACTCAGCCCGCACTTGACGGACGAGAGCTTCCATCTTGGCATTGTAATCAGTCGGAGTAAGCCTCCCAATACTTCCCGCCTGCTGGATCTTACCAGCTCGATCAATCATGCCTTGTGCGGGAGCAGGGAGTGATTGGCCCGAAGCCTGAGCGTCCAACGGATCACCCGCCGACTGGCCCGTGACCGGATCGTAGGCAGGATCTTCACTGTCAGGACGAGCAGTCGGACTCTTCAGCCCTAGCCGAGCATCGAGAGCGGCGTTGGATACACCGTTCTTATCGTTCTCCTGGTCGTAGCCGGTCTGCAGCTGGGTATCGATATCCTTCTTAAAGATGTCATGACCAGCCTTGACCGCACCTTCGAAGAGATCGGAGACACCAGCAACCAACGAGCCTGCCGACTTGTCAGACTGAGGCTGCGTCGTATCAGAGATCGAGTTAACGGTCGAAGGGATCGAAGTCGTTTTATCTTGGACGGTGCCGAGAGCAGCCATTAGTTTTTCATATCCGGGTATTCTTGATTAGTTCGTGCTTCTAGTTCAGACGCTGGAGCGTTCTTCAAGAAGTTCTGATGAGCAGTCTCAACCGCATCACGTCCGTTGCCTATTGCCTTCTTCAACATCCGAGCAGACTCAGTCTCTTGGAACTGGCCTAGGACGAAGTAAGCATGGGCACGTTTCATCCGGTCCTTCGCTTCCTCTGTATCACCACGAGCTGCAGCATCGATAGCGTACCTGCTCTCCTTGTCATACAGCGTCTCGTACTCTTTCTGAGCAGCCTTGAACTCCTTCGAAGATTGGTTCATCAGATTGGCGTCTTTGATCCGCCGAGGAGTCAACCCAGCACCGAGGAGCGCAGCTTCAGTCGGTGATACATTCGTCACATCGAGATTGTTCTTACTCACATAGATGCCAGCCGACAACGCACCCAGCACCTTTGCCGCGTAGCTCAAAGTCTTTACGCCTTCAATCGCCTCAGCGAAGTCACCCAGCTTCAGCGGATGTTCACCCGGCTGAGAGGAGACGGTATCCGCCAGACTTCGGAGAAGCGGGCTTGCACCTGAAGCAATACCACTGAGAATGGAATGACTAGCACCCGTAAAGAACTGGAGAACGGACAAGTTACCATGCAGAGCATCGTGAATAGTCGACACACCGTTGACACCCATCCGGGAGGCGAAGTCTGTATCCAGAGCTTTACCAGTCCAGGCTTCAGTAGCTATCGAAGTCATCGTACTCGGGATACCTTCCATCAGTGTCTTGAAGTAGTTGCTGTTAACATCATATCCCTTGTCCAGCGCATACGTCTTCATATCGTCGTAGAACGGGACAGCAGTAGCCAGCGAGAGAGAAGACGGAACACCGTACATCAGTCCGTACGTAGCTAACGCATGAGCCTTCTCCCCGACAGTCAGTCGCTTGCCAAGCATCTGCTCAGCCAGCCGCATCGGGTAGCCCCAGAACTGGCTGGGCACAGAGAACACACCCTGTTGCCAAGTCGACGAAGAGGCACGAGTCATGTTCGCACCGAAGGTGTTACTCCTCGCGAGGATCTCATTCCGTGCTTCGTTGTTCAGTTCACGACCGACGTTGCCAGCCTTCCACTCCTTATAAGCAGTGTTCCAAGCCGTGTACCGGACGAGCCGCTCACCTTCCTGGAAGAAGATCGTACCCTTGTGCAGGAAGGAACCGACCGAACTATTGAACATATTCGGCTCAAGCTGACGATCCAGACTGCCTACCTCACCTTCAACCAGGTGGAGACCAGACTTCTTAAACGCATTGTAGCTTTCGATGAAGTCAGCCTTGTTCAGCATGTGGGGTACGAACTTACTCATACTCTCGGAGATAGATGCCATCCGATCCAAGACGGCTTCACTACCGTTCTTCCCGAGGATACGCATCATGTTGCCAGCGATCATACCAGCACTACCGTTCTTCACACCGCCGATGGCAATACTGTGTACCATCGTCTGAGCCTGCAACGCCAGCTGGACAGGATTGAACATACCAATCGTACTATGAAACGCAGCACTCCGCATGAAAGCAGCCGGATCTTTGATCGCACCGAGCATCCAGTCAGGGAAGAAACGATGATTGGGAATATTCTGGACACGCTCGACACCCTCTTGTCCGGCGTGCTTGTAGATAAAATCCATCACCGACGATTCCGCGTTACGGATCATCGTACTCGTGTCGCCCTCAGTACCGAGAAGGTTCTTCAGGTTCATCAACGCATTCCTGGCAGCCTGGACGGAGGCAATAGGCGCATCCTTCCGGTAGACAGGATCATGAATGTAGTTGAACGGATTAGCCTTCAGCTCAGCTAGAGGCACGTCGACGTATTTGCCGAACTCCTGCGCCCAGGACTCGACAGCAAATGTCTTGTGATCCGACATCATACGATTACGGATAATGCCACCAAGACTCTGGTTCAGCGTAGCCATAGGGTCCAGCAAGGGAGATTTCCCAAGCTGGAAGACAGGATTGTCTTCTGTTCCACGACGCTCGATCTTCGGAAGGACAGCATCCCTCGTTCCTGCGAACTTCTTATCAACACTGGCTGACAAGTTATAGGGAGAGGCAGTAACATCCTCGAAGTTGGAATACCTGGTAGCGAACGGATTCGGACCATACGCTGCACGGTCAGCCGTACTCTGTCCCGATTTAGTAGGCAGGAACGGATGGTCCTTAGCAAAGTAGGCAGGGACTGTCTTACCATTGACGATACTATCCTCGAAGAGGGAACGAAAACGAGTAGCAGAATAAGGAAGCTTGCCCTCGAGGAGGACGTTGTTCAGCTCAGCGTCAGTCTTACCTAACGCGAGGCGAGCACGATCCATCGCAGCAGATTTCTCTACAGCCTGGGCCTCGGTGGAGTGACTGAAAGCAGCCACATCACCACTATAATTGTTACGAGTAACACCATCGGCACCCTGAATTTCTTTTATGACCGGCTGCTTCGTATGGAAGCCTTCCGTATACACACGGTGACCACCAGCCTGGTACGGAGCCTGCTTCCACGAGAGCTGAGTAGCTGCAGCATCCTTTGTGACTACGAAGTGGACGGACTCGTCCAGACCCAGAGCCTTCGCTTCAGGAGCGTAGACGTGGATGACACGATAGCCTTGTTTAATCTTCTCCTGAATGTCAGCACGACCGGTATCACCCATTCCGTTCTTACGGAGGATTGAACCATTGCCCTGCTCGTCGACAACGTAGATCCCAGCGTCAGCGGAATGATCCCACGGGATATCCTTGATCGTCTTACCTTCGAAGGGCTTGACGTTGGTCAGCTTGACAGCACCTTCTTCGTTGACAATGTTATGCGCGAAGGAGAAGTTCTCGACACCAAGCCGAGCCTTGTCCCTGTACCAGCCGAGGTTACGGACAACATAGTCCATATCCGACAGCTGCACGTAGCCGAAGTAGGCACGGGTCTGGGCAGGAGTCGCTCGCTCATTAGTCAGCTGGTAGAACGCATTCTCGAACTCGCCAACGTTCTTGTAGAACTGACCTTGTTTGCCAGTACTATCTTCGTAAAGCTGGTTTGCTTTGAGAACACGAGACAGACTATTGCTTTCCTTCTTGCTCAGATCTTTGAAGGACTCTTCAGCAATTTGCTGGAAAGCAGCTTTGATCCGCTCCGTCCCATGCGTCAACGCATGTCGGTTCTCTCTATTCAACTCAGACAGTGTATCTTCAGGCGTTCTGAACTTGCCGAGGATGGTATTCGCCCAGGAGAGCGGAGTCGTATTCTTCGTATTGATCAGAGCATTGCGGAAGCCATCAGTCGTCTCGTCCAGATTCTTGCTCAGCTCGATAAACCACTTATCACCCTGAGGACGGATACGAAGACCAGGATCTTTCTCGTCTAACCCGTACACGTTGACCGCATGGTTAGCAGCCTGACGAGGATCAGAGAAAAGGTTCTTGTCTACGTCTCCAAGACGGACGGATACCGAGCCGACACCAGCCCTTGAGTATTCCGGAGCATTAAATTTGTAAGGAAGCAGTTCACCGTCAGCCGTCTGTACATCGAGGACAAGACGATCCAGATCAGGATATCGACGAGTCAGCTCATCCCGAGCCTCCTTGACTCCGACAGCATAAGCTTCATCAGGCGCACGAGTCACCATAGGATGATCGGCTACGACGTTGACGAATGTAGTCCTTGCGTCACGGAGCCGCCCAGCCAGATCTTCTGCCTGCGAGCGAGCCAGCGATCCAGCGTTCTGAGTAATAGTATCAATGTTGAAGAGACTGGGAACCTGACTAGCCAGCTCATGCACGTTGGCAGCGCCGGTATCACCCTGTAATATCTTGATCGCCTGGATGTCTGCAGACTCATTAACGTGGCCATTGGCAGCCAGAACGTCCTCAGGCTTAGTCGTCTTAGACACTACCTGGACTGCATCCTTGACAGCCTGCTGGACAGGGTTAGCAGTCTGTCGACCAGTCGTAATTGGATCTACACGAGCAGCATCGAAGGCAGACTGAACTACCTTACGAGGAGTAGACATCTCCACTGCACGGGTTAATGCCGTCGTCGCCTTCCAGGCAAACTTACCTGTAGCACTCGCCGCTTGGCCGACAGTCAACACATCCAGCGCACCGAAGGCGTTGTCTAGAAATTTAGCATCTGAACCGTAATGCTGAACAGCATGGATGAACTGTTGCTGCTGAAGAGGATCACTCTCCATACCAGCCAGCAGTCGATCGACTTCCTTCGCCATTTCATTCGGTGGGAGAGTGTAAAGGTTTTGGATAGTCGCCGCCCGGTTACTTCCCGAGATCCCCTCGACTTCCTTATTGTACATCATGTACGTCTGGTAGCCGGGAAGCAAAGTCTTAGCCATGTTGCCCAGGTAGGACCCCATACCCATCTTCTCAACCTTCGCGTCTACGTCTGCAGCCTTCGTCTGGACGATCTGGTTCTGAGTCGTAATCCGCTCACCCACGGACGCTGTGTCCATCGTAGCATTGAAGTGACCATCCAACCCGACGTTAAACGTCGCAGTCGGTTCACTTCCCATACCCTTCCGGATTACCTGATCGATGTAGGCAGAAGCATATTTATGTTCGAAGACGGTGTCCGGCTGGTACTCAGGCTCAGCCTTGATGAGACCAGTCAGAAAGTCGTTAGTCGCCTTTGGATCTTCCTGCCACATCTTCTGGTTAGCTTCACCAACCAGATCAATCTTATTCTTCTTATACTCCGCAGTCGCATCAGCGTACTGCCGTTGGCGAACCGAAGCCTCGTCACCATTCATCAAAGCAGACTGAATCTGAGGGACACCAGGACTGCCGCCAGCAGGCCAGCCGTAGTCAGCCTTCGTCGCCCGATCAAGAGCGACCGGAGCAGACACACTCGGAATACTCTTAGCCGTCAGATCGACGAGACCCGGATCAGGAGCAGCAGGAGGAGTCAGATCGACTGCACCCTGAGCCTGTTCGTCGGTCGCGTAGTCCGGCATAGCATACGTCATGAAAAGAGCTTGTCCTTAATAGTCATACCAACCTGAGAGATCTGGCCTGCGTTCTTCAACATCCCACCTCCCAGACTTTCTAGTCCTGACCCGAAGGCAGCCGTGCTATTCCCGGCTGCAATTGTCATCTGGGCTGACGTCATCCCGTGCTTCAATGTGAGCGCAGCCTGACCAAACGCCTGGTTCTGACCTACGGCACCCACGTTGTCAGCAGTCTGGGCACTGTCAGCAGACAAGGCCCCTTCGAGTCCGGAGCCTAGCTGGGAGCCTGAATTAGTCGCACTGCTCGTAGCATTAGCGCGAGCGACAATGCCCTCACGGATCATCTGACGCTGTTGGCGGGTAGCCGTAACCTGGTTCTGCTGAGCCTGCAGATTCTGCTGCTGCTCCTGGTTCTGTAGCAGAGATTGAGTACCAGCTGCAGCCTGCTTCTGGCCCTCGTAACTCATCACCAGACCGGCACCGCCGATCACCGCACCTGTGACAGCGATAGCTGCTATGAAAGACATTTGTTCTTCTTATACGTCAGGTATTCGACTTCTGACTTCGCAATGAAATGGTTCTCAATCTGAGCGACATCCGTCAACTCAGTCGCAAGGATCGTAGTCCAGACACACTCAGTCAACGTGTGGGCTACCCGCTTCGTCCCTGCGGGAGAGACGACGGAGAAAGGAGCGGAGACCTCGACGATACCGTCTTCAGTCAATACCTGCATCGTACCGAAGCTGAGGATGTTCAGCTGGGGATACTTGTGGATCTCACCAGTCAGTGTCACACCAGCAGGAATAGTAATCTCACGACTGTAGACACCAGGAGAGAAACGATGAACAGGCTCAATAACCAACTGAGGTAGCTTGTACAGCTCCGCTTCAAGGGCAAAGACTTTATCTCTGGTAGAGTGGGAGACTTCGTTCATATGCTTGAATTACCCGTAACCCAGATACTCCAGCCAACCACGTTAAACGGCTGGCCACGGACGGAGGAGAACTCAAGCTGGAGGGAAACCCCCTGCCCTCGTACCTTCAACTTTCGATGGGCATAGGAATAAGCGTTACTATTAGTCGCACGAGTGAACCCGTTGACGACTGTCTGCCTAGTCGAAATCTGATTGGACAACGACGATGAGCCGAAGTCGAACACACCCTGAAACAAGTACGACGTAGGAACCGTGTCATCAGAGTAGACGTAGACATAATTACCCTGGATCTTCCTCTGACCCTCGCCAAGGATCTTGTACCCGGAGACAAAGAAGGACGAATAGTCAGCGTTGACCCCCGTACTGGTCCAGTCCGTATACGTAATGTCCTGGCACTCAGCCCATGTGAAGAGGAAACTTCCTGATCCATTCGACCGGGAAACGAGGAACTTGGACACCGGATGGATCGTCTTGTTAGCGATGTTATACGAGACGACCTGGTTACCCAGAGCGTCCAAGACATTCGACGGCGCAACGGAGAGAACCGTATTGAAGGAAAGCTGGCCCGACCCTGCCTGCACGACAAGTGTATTATGAACTTGGACACCCGGACTTATCGACCAAGGATAAAAGGCACCAGACAAGACGTTAAAGTTCAGGATCTTGTCGAACTGTTCTGTCTCTTCGACGGAGGCAGCAATCGTACTCCGGTACGTCCACTGGATGACATGCGTCAGACTGTTGTACACCCCCTTCGCCTGGCCCTTACTTGCCAGTGGGATGCTAGCAAACCAGTCTTTGATCTTCAGATCGGTCATACTATCTACAGCAAGGACACCATTCTTGTTCGCCATAGCGTAGATACCGTCAGCATTCCACCAGCACGGATATCCCATCACAGAGACAAACGACGTAGCAGAGATCGTACGGACAGATGTAATCTTCTTGACCGTATAATCATTAGCAGAGAAGCCCGCAGCGTTACTGCCTTGGATCGACCAACAACCATTCGTGCAGAAGGCAACGAGAGCGCCCTCCATCGCTATCAGTTTGATGATCGTCCCTGCATCAGGGATCTGGATGACACCGCCATCGGAAGACAAAAGATCGAAGGCTGACTCAGCAGTCGGATCGTTGCTCTGCATACACAACCCGAACTGCGCGTCACTCGTACAGATCTGTGAAAAGTAAATCCTCGAATTGAAGCCTTGCGCGGAGACTCCAGCATAGAAGACACGACCAGCGAAGAAAGCATTCGTACTAGCCCGTTGGTAACCCGTCGTTTCTACGGTAATGCCTGCGACACCAGAAACCGTACTCCGATCAACATTGTAAGGATTGACGATGTAGTGCCCACGCGGAGCAGGACTGTTACCGAGGCTGACGTTCGCCACCTGAGTGGTATCAAAGACGTCACTAGTATTCTTATACGCCCACCAGATATCCGCATTGCTCGGATAGACCGCCAGGTTCGTCTTGAACGTGGCGTAGTAAGCAGTGTTGAACGCCCAGCTCTGGTTCTGCAGATTGTAAGTATGAGCAGTCGTCAACGAGCCAGGACGAGTATCTGTAGCTACTCCCAACTCCTTTAGTCCTTTGAAATCTCGGATCTGAAGAGTGATCTGGGTAGCCGTGAACGTCAGAGCGACAGGATCATACGAGACCGAGAAGGATTCAAGGTTAGGATGGGAGACAAACAAATACCCCATCCCCGCCGAAAACTGACACTCAAGAGTCGCGGGACTCGGAGCGCCAGCAGGCGAGAATGGGGTCAAATCGATTGTAGGAGTCAGTGCACCAGCCGAAAGACCGGACACGACACCAGCATCATAGAAGTAAAGCGTAGGCCCGATCTGGACTACGGCAAAGTTGATCGTTCCATCACCAGCCACGTTCTCCCACAGCCACGCATTGACTACATTCCCCGTACGATTAATAGTCTTGTCACTGAAGTTCAGCTCCATATTGAAGCCGGGACGACGAGTGACAAAGCCACGTTCGTTGAAGATGCAGTTATCAGCTGCCGTGCAAGCGTTTTCTGGAAAGTTTAGAGCAGTAGCTTGTGAGACTAATCCACCACTAAAATTGTTATCAATCGAGACGGCAACAGAACGAGACAAGTATTATTTCTTTTCGTAACCAGGCTTAACTTGGAGGACCGGGCGAGGAGGGGCATCAATATCAGCGACGGCTAGATTTCGATCCTCTAGGTAATTTGCTATCGCGCGATCAACGGCTTCGTGGGTAGTATAACTTCCCTTGTATTTCTCCGGCAGCGCGCCTCGGTCGAGAGACAAAGTCCAGAAGCCGTACTGGAGATCTCTCGCCGCTGTGATCTTATTTCCGTTATCAATCTCCGTGACCCTGGTATTTCCTTCTTCTCCGGTCACATCGTAATCAAACATTATTTTCTTCCGTAATTCGGGAGACGATCAAACTCAGCCGACCTCCCATTGATCTGACGTCTGTTCCGCTGAAGCGAAGTCCACAAACGCTTGCTGGTTCCTTCTGCCTTTGCATGGACAGTCTGTTTCAACTCCGCAAAGGCTAGAGATTTTGCTTCATTCCGAAGGAGAGAGAATTGAGCATCGTTCAAAGGCGGGACGAAGGAGTCGACTACCGAGAAGACTTCATTGATCTTGCCCGCACACTGAGTCTTTGATCCCTGGAGTGTCGTATCGACGGCAGAATCATAGCTGTCGAACAGGATCTGGTTATCGTCAGGCGATGTGTAATAAGAAGGCGGGAGGTTGTTTGTAAAGTAGAACGGGATCGAGTTAGCACCGATGACAATCCGGCTGGTACCAACAGTCAAATCCGTACTACCTCGTAGCTGGTCGCTTCGGTTGAAGAAGTCTTTCACCGTCAACCACTTCACATCCGTATAAAATGAATCTGTATCCGTCACCTTCCGACAGTCATACTTGACCCAACGGACAGACGAGATGTTCGCCGGTATCGTCATCAACGTCGGGAGGAGAGCATTGCCTGACGCGACAAGATTGAACATCGTGTCATCAGACGGAAGACCCGTCCTGTCTACGATATCGTAATACGTATTGCGAACAAGACGTGCTACCTGGAGGGACTCAGTCGTATCGGTAATCGAGTTGACGGAGTCACTGTCCATCGAGGACAAGATGTCCTGGACGATAGTTAGAAGAGTATCTTTCACTTCT
The DNA here is from genome assembly GCF_900129505.1 of Bradyrhizobium erythrophlei. Taxonomy (NCBI): domain Bacteria; kingdom Pseudomonadati; phylum Pseudomonadota; class Alphaproteobacteria; order Hyphomicrobiales; family Nitrobacteraceae; genus Bradyrhizobium; species Bradyrhizobium erythrophlei. The sequence continues at coordinate 7,759,963 of NZ_LT670818.1, forward strand.
TCAAATATTCTTGGACAGACGTATGGAGGAACAGGTACATCACCATCCAACCCGCCCACTGGTTGAGCGGATCAGGGAACGCTAGGATCGGTTTGATCTGGGGGAAGTAGGGATGGAAGAGACAATAAAAGACGATACTGGCAAACCAGACGATCAGCGGGTAGACGAAGCCGTACTGCATAATCCGGACGCCGAGGTATTGCTGACCAGCAGCAAGCAATGCCTGACGAGCCTTAACGACTTCGGTCTCCTGATTGATCAGCTGGACATTGACCGTCCCATCTACCTTATACTTCTCAAGAGCTACGTCCTGCTTCTTCTGTGCGTATGCAGACAGACCGTCGATAATCTTCCCGACGAACGGGATCAGTGACAACCAACTAAACATCCTTCACCTCAGAGACAAGATCTTTGTACTGACGGAGGAGAAGGAAGAGAACACCAATGACGAGCGGGGCATAAGGACGCCAATGCTCAGGAATGATCGGGGTATAGTCCAGGCTGGACGCGATAAAAGCATCATACAGCCCGATGAGAGACGTCACGACACCGAGGGTGAAGGTCTTCCACTCCCGTTTTAGTTTCTGAAAGTCGATCAATTCGCTTTACTCGGAAAAGTTGTATGGTAAAAGAAGGTTGGAATAAATGGGAATGCCAAATGCTCGCAGTCTTAATCACGCTTGGCGTGATCGTCGGAATAGTCGCGCTCTATTTGGCAATCTGCCTACCGATGATGAAGAACCCAGCGATCCACGACTAGGCGAGCCGGACGGCTGAGATCGTACTGTCCTTCGAAAGTCCTGACTGATTAAACAGGATCTTTCCGGACGTCGACGAAAAATCCCGGCAAGACAGTCTGAGATTTCCGGCTGGCGCTGTAATAATCCCAGACAAGGAAACGAAGAGCTGAACATTCGCGGCTGTAATTCCGAACGTACTTGACGCAATCAACGTCGTACCGTCCCACAGCTTAAACGTGAAGCCCGCTGCCCCAACTGTGTCTGTAACCAAAATGCTGCCGGACACGAACCACGTCCCCACTGTCCCCTGCGCGACACTAGGACCGTCGAAATAGTTCGCTATATTACTCAACGCCACATCGGCACCTAGGGTATTAGTGAATACCGGATGTGAAATCCGAATGTCATTCACCGCATTCGTCAGGCCGACACCCAGCGTAAACGCACCAGCATTTCCTGCGATGCTTGTGACACCAGAAGCGACATTCGCCTTAACGTAAGCGGTAGTTGCTATCGTCGTGCTATTGTCCGCTGTCAATGGCGTAGGAGCGGTAGGTACACCCGTCAACGCCGGACTAGCGACATTGGCCTTCAAGGCAGTCGCAGTAGCCGCATTATTTGCGACAACCGTATCTGCCGCAGCTTGGGCAGTCGAGACTGGCTTATTTACGTCACTCGTATTGTCAATGTTACCAAGCCCGACATCCGCCTTGACGAGGGACAGATTCACCTTAGCAGTCGAGACATTCGCCAGATCAGAAAGGTTATTGATCTTCGCCAATGCACCGACAAGACCAGGCGCAGCAGACACATCGATAAGACGGACCGGCTCAAGACCAGAAGCGGGAGGAGGAAGGTTGAGTATTCGATGGCTGTTCATGTCGAAATCAGCACCCATCGTATTGGGTCCCGTTCCGTCCCTGCTCACCGTGTTATCAAACGCAGCTACCAACGTCGCGTTGTTAGCCGTCTCCTGCGCCACAGCACTAGCATCATTGACGAAGGAAGCCGGAGTAGTAAGTACGACCTTAGTCACGTAACACTCGCACCTTTATTATTACCGAACTGACCGATCAGGCTTGTCGACGTACCATCGACGAATAGCCCAGTCGAACCGGGACCGTTTAACTGATTGCCAACAATGTTGAACCCAGTCGCACCACCGATGTTCATGCCGAAGCCACCGGACCCAGCGTAGATAAAGTTTCCATTGATCACACCGCCAAGAATCCACGGCACCGTTGGGTTGGTACCCGAGTTTTGCATGTTGATGGCAATGTTATTACCGATAATCTCGTTGCCAGTTATTAGGACATTCCCAACCTGTTCGGTCACACCAGCGGGACGCTGAAACAGAATCCCGATTACACATCCCTCGATACTATTATTCTGAATGAAGAACGGTGAGATTGCCTGCGTCGTGACAACGTTTGGCAGAATCGCAATACCATTCCCCTGTTGGTTGTGATTGATTTTATTATTGACGATCCTCAGCCCACCACCAGACTGGACAACAATGCTATTGGTTACGGCACCTGACGAAAAGATACTGTTAATCAGCATCGAATCTCCGGAGCCAGGGACGTTGACCCACTGCAAGATACAATCGTCAGACCAGGAGCCATCCATCCTGACACGATCAATCAGGAAGGTACCGGCGTTGACAGTGATGATACCAACGTTTGCACCAACCATCTGAATATCACGGATGATCGAGTCTACATTTGCCGCCGTCCCGCCCCCAGGCGCATCAAGAGTTATTCCCGTCCCCCCTGTTGTGGGTTTCGCAGGGTATACAATCTGAAACTTTTCGAGGATAACCGACGACGGCGTACTAACCGAGATGCAGCTGTTCGTCGTACCGCAGACAAGCGTCGTCGACTTATAACCAGTCGCCGCTAGCAGGTTGGCTACAGACCCCTCATATCCGACACCAGTAAATGTAATACGTCCGGTAATCGAAAGTACCGTTCCCAGCTTATAACTTCCGGGAGGGCCGAAGGAGATACCACCGACGATCGTCGCAGCGTCAATCGTCCCCTGGATAGCAGCAGAATCGTCAACAGCCCCCGCTCCCGTAGCACCGAAGGCACGCCAGTTATAAACCGGGCCAACGACTTCCCACCAGGCAGTGTCAGCAGATTGAAACTTGCCTGAGTGAGACGGAGGAGAACCCACCTTCTTATAGAGTGCATCGCCCCAGTCACCTACAGCAGCATAACCAGCCGTTCGGAGAAACGTCGCTCCTGCCGGGATCGTCGCTGCAATCGCAGCCGTCCTAGTAGCGAAGATAGTCGTATTAACGGAAGAGACAGCAGCCACCGCCGCGTCAGTATACGCAGTCGTAGCAAGCTGAGTATTATTCGTAAGAGCCGTTGCAGTCGGCGCAGTAGGAACACCAGTCAGTGCCGCATTAAAGGCAGCCGCTTTCGCATTAATCGCAGCAGCCTGAAGCGTCGAGATAGGCTTATTCGCATCACTCGTATTCGTAACCTGGTCGACTCCGAGGTTCACCTTCGTCGTCGCTAGACTCGCAACATCCGAAAGATTATTCGCAGACAGCAACGATCCGATTACCGACGTCGCTGTAGTAATGTCCCCAAGACGAACAGGCTCCAGCGGTGACGAAGGACGAGGAAGATTCAGTATCCGTTGACTATTCATGTCAATCGGAGCGTTCATCTGATTAGGACTGGTACCATCACGAGACAACGTGTTCTCGATGGCAGCCGTTAGTGTGGCGTTGTTAATCCCTTCCTGACCGACAGCACTAGCATCATTGACGAAGGAAGCAGGAGTAGTAAGCGTGACTTTCAAGCTAATTTCCAGATCAATACTTCGCCATAAACCTCGGTCGCCTGTCCGAAACCGAACGGAACATTCACATTGCTAGCTGATTTAAAACTCTGGAGTTCAAGGATCGACGACGTAGCAAGAAAAAATCGGCCTCTGACCCCGACACTACCCTGATCAAGACGCGAGACGCCAACAACGCCACTGATCTGAAAATATACAGATTGTCCAGACTGAAGCACAGAGGCCGTAGTCAGATTAGATAACCGCGCACGGAATGCTGTACTAATACTCGTATTCGTCGCGAGGGCGTAAGGCATCAAGGCATCTACGAAATATGTACCACCTGGTAATGTTATCTGGTTCGACGAAAGGCTTGCACCGGCAATCTCATTCGTCTTTACGGTATTCAAACTTGCTTGAACCCACGTATTGATAGCAGAATTAGAAACACTATTGACACCAGACGGCTGCTCCTCACGTACATGGAAGAGCGATGCACCAAATGGATTAGCCAATCCCGAAATAGCTGTCGCCGGTAGTTTGACGAAGGAACCACTTCCGGCACCATCCGCTACGAAGACAGTACTCGCTGCAGCAGTCGACACACCCTTGCTCTCATGAAGATCAGGCCCAGTCAGACTAGAGTGAGGAACATTCGTCATTCAAATTCCTAAAAGGTGGGGAGAGGTTTTTAAGCCCCTCCCCTCTCCGGTTACGGAGTCGTGTAGTAGACGCGGACCTTGGCAGATCCAGCGGTGAAGTTGGCAGTACCAGCCAGAGCGGTAATCAAAGCCGTGTTCAGAAGGTTACCACCACTGCCGACAAGCGTGCCGACGAAGGAAGCACCCACGATCAAGGTAGTGATCGAACCCAGGGTAAGAGTAGCCACGGTGACAGCGTTAGCCAGCGCCGTAGTACCCAGGTTGGTAAGCGTTGCGCGATCCGTCTGGATCAGACCGAGAGACAGAGTCGCCGTGGCACCGACGAACGCGGTCTCCACTTCGATTTCCACCTTCTCGATATGCGCACCCTTGGCAATCGTATCCTCATTGCTGAGGACCGTATTTGTGCCAAAGGCAGCAAGATCACTGAAGTCAAGCTTCAGTTCGACGAAGCGGTTGGGACCGAAGGTTTTGTACTCACCGTATTTAGCGGAAGCACCTTCCTTGTCACCAAGACGGACGTAAAGACCGTCAGCATTAGTCCAATTGGTATTGGTCATTGTGTATCCTTAGACCTGATCAGTCGCTGAAAGGACGGTGACCAGGTTTTCAGGCCTGTACAGCTTAACGCCATAACGAGCCGTAGTCACATACTCTTCGCGCTGAAGATCTTTGTTGTAGTCAGTATCGACCTTGGGCGGCTGACGGAGAGAGCCGATGAACGGCAGAACATCCGGGGCAGCGGAGAAGAAGATATTCGACACACCCGAAGAGTTGATCGTCCGGGAACCAGACGTCGCGACAATCGTCTCACCAGCGTTAGGCGTCAGATTGACAGTCGTGTAGCAGTCGAAGCCGTACACGTTCGCGATGAACTTGGTACCAGTACTGAAGCCATCCTTGACGACACCTTCCCAACGCGGGTTGTTCTGAACCGACGTAAGGTTGGTCAGCGTCGACAGCTGATACTCGACAGTCGGATCGACGAGAGCCGTCAGATTAACCATCGGAACGTTCGCCTTCTGCAGCGCCAGCTTCGCCTTAGCGAAATCGTTCACCGAGATAACGTTGTTCGTACCAGTCGCTACAAACCGATGATCAACACCGTTGATATTGTTCGGATTGGATGCAGTCTGGCTGTTCGGACCAATGGCCAGAACATCAACTTCCAGAGCCTTCATGATCGCACGTTCCATCTTCGGAACGAACGAGGCGACAAGGCGGGACATGTAAAAACTGTCCTGCTTCATACGCTCAGTAATATAAGTCGCAGTCGACTTGTATTTGTTGATCGTGAAAGTCAGGTTACCAGTCGCGAGACCAGTGTACCGGACAGCCTGGCCTTCTAGGTAATCAAGCACTTCAGCCTGACCGATCGAAGGAATGTTGATGGTATCACCATCGGGGAAATCCGATACCATATCGAGGTATCGCATAGCCATCAGCTCTTCGAGAAGAACCTCTTTGATCTGGCTGGACCAAACGTTAGCCCGAATTAGATTCGGGGTACCGGCGTAAGTAAGACCTGACATTGGTCAGGAAACTCCTAAATTTAGGAGTTCGTGAGTCCGAAGCGTTCTGGGTCCGCAGCAGCATCTTTGTGCAGCTGGGCTTGGACCTGAGGAGACCAGTAAACCCGGTCACCCTTCTCTAGACGAAGCTTGTCGTAGTAAGCCTTGTCTCGAAATGTGTCGCTTGGAGCAAAGCCGGAGTCAGGATTTACATCTGACACTGGCGGGGAAGAAAAGAGATTACGGCGATCAGCCGGTTTATCTTCAACACCGATCAGCTTGAAAAAAGCTGCCGGGTTTTCAGCTGCGAGATTGTTGAGAAATGCTTCTCCCAATCCGAGCTGTCGTCCTTGTTCACGAACTTTGGTTGCGAAATTAGGCCCAAGTTTTTCCTGAAGCTTCTGCTTGACGGTGGCACGGTTAGTGTTTCCACGCCGTTCCGCCTCACGCTTGCTGAGCAACGCATCAATCTGCGCCTCTAGCTGCTCTGGAGTCTGTGCCTGTGAACTTGGGACCTGTTCGCTACCGTGGTGCGGCTCGCTAATGGGTGTCTTGCTGGTGCTGGAAGCGATGTTGTCCACCAAATCTTCCAGGCGAGTACGAGTACTCAATTCTGCTTCGAGCCGGGCTTTCGTCGCTCTGAACTCAGCAGCCTCAGTTTCGAGGCGTTGAATGTGAGCGTCTTTAAACACGGCTCCCTTAGCCAGGTCGGCTACAGTCTTATACTTCTTTCCTTCACCGACTAATTCGGTCGAATAGTCTTTGGAAGGATCAAGATCAGTATTTAGGCTTTCGGCAAACAACGATTGGTCATCGGTAGGCAAAAGTTAGTCTTTCTTGAAAGTGAAGAGAGCGATTAGCTCTTGGTACGCACTGTACCGCCCGTTGCGATTTGCCTGTTTGAATGGCCATGCAGGGGATTCGTAGTCCAGAGAAGATGCTTCTTGTCGTTCAATCGCCTTCGATCTCTGGGTTAAAACTTTGATCAGCGTGTCTACGGCCGTCGTACTGGCACGTAGAGTCGCTTCAACTTCTTTCTTCTTGTCGTCTGGGACGAACTGAAGGAGTTCTAGATTTATCATGTACCGGCTGTCTGCCCTTGTGGCGTTCCACGACGGAGGCTAGCAGCACCCACATCCATTCCGGGGACCGGAGGACCGGCAACAGCACTAGCCGTAGGAGGAGGATGAACGGGGTTAGGGGCAGCAGGCATAGCCCCAGGAGGACCAGCAGCACCAGCGGCACCCGGAGCAGCTTGAGGATTGAGACTGGGATTATCCTGATCGAAGTCATCGGGCTTCAAGCCAGACGACGTCATAGCTTCAGTTAGAATCTTCTCTTCCTGAGCCTGAGCGAGACGCTGAGCGTCAGCCTGTTCAGCCATACGGACGTACGGAGTGACGAGTTCGTAATCCTCAATGTCGAGAAGGTCTTCCATCATCTTGGCGACCTTGATCGTTGAGAAGTGGATCTTGACCGCCTGGTCTTGACCGAGGGCCGAACCGAAGAAGTTATTCAGGTTCTGGACTCGTTCAGCGCGTTCTGCAAAATGACGAGCTGCGATGGGACGAATACGACCCTGACCAGTAATGTCATCTGGGGTAAGCGTCTGGAAGTCGTTAAGTTTGAATTCATCGTCCCAGACACGAATGGATTGGAGACTCGTGATATTCCTGCGAGCAAGTTCAAGCATCGCATTAAGGAGCGGTTCAACGAACTTTTCCTCGAATTGTGCAACCTTCGCTTGGAAGATACGAGACGCAGCATTCTCTAGGCGCTGAACTTCGTAGGCAGTCTTTTCACCGGGAGTACGGAAGCCCATAGCCTCCTTAGGCGCACCGGCCATCTCCTCCATCTGCTTCTGGTAGTTCTCGATCTCCGTATTGGCTTCGAGGACCTGAAAGGCTGGGGGTATGGGTGTGACGTCCCCCTCTTCTCCGACGTAGATCCGCGCAAACGGACCCCATTCAAAGTCTTCGACATACCCTTTGATTTTAAGCGGGGGGAATGTGATTAGATCGAAGACGTCAGCCTTCAGGTTCTCAACATGGTCCAGCCGGTATTGCATACCAACAAGGTTTGCTAACGGACCCATCGCCCAGAGGTTATCCTGGCGGGTTCTCCAACCAACGTGGAAGATCGGTGGGTAGCCAAAGAACGAAGGGTTCGGCTCTTTCTGAATGACCTTGTGTCTATCGACAACAGTGATCACATGATTCCGTAGATAAGAATCAGTCTCCTGATCGTACAAATCCCCGTAAAAAGTAATCAGCTCGCAATAGTCTGAACCGAGGTACTGCCGGAAAGAGTCGAACCCGTCAACATTGAAATAGTCTTCGTGGACGTTCAGTGTGCCAGAGAACTGGTTCACTGACTGTCGAACGTGGCGCAGGTACTTCCAAAGCTCTTGGTACATGGGACGAGATTCGTCCGTACTCAATCGCTCCAGAATCTCCTTAACCTCACCCAAGCTGACCAGCGTTCGCACCATCTTAGGTGCACGCTCGAAGTCAGGAGCCGTGGGGTTCATCACCATATCGAGGGGAGACAAACGACGGATGGCAGGACCGACGTAGCCGACCTGGCTACGATCCTTCAACTCCTGGCGACCGTCACGCCATTCAACAGTACCAAAGCCGTTCCCGTAGTCGATATAGTCGTCAACGCACTTCGCAAGCTCAGACTTGAACGAAGGCTGTTCCATGACCCAAGTCATGTAGTTGACGATGGCTGCTTTCTTATTCTTCTGGTCGGAGTCATTATCATCCGCTTCCCAGATCACGTTCTTCCGCTTCGGGAACAACGTCGCCATGTAGTTTGCACGAAGGTTGTCCCTGATCTGGCACAACTTCGGAATAGTCGTCTTGTTCTTCCAAGGATTCTTACTGTTCGTCGTCGCTGAAGTGTCAGTCGCGAAGACGTATCGACGGGTCTCAGCCCAGTCGACAATCTGCTTCTGCTTCAACATGTACCACTGCTGGAAAGTCCGAGCGATGGAGACACCGAGCTGATCCGGGACGATGACGTCCTTCAGATCAAGACTTTTACCAGTCAATTAGTTTATTCCACCAAACCGGGCGTTGTACGGCTGGACTGTTTGAAATGAAGGACGTGCAAAGGCACGAGTGCCCGAAGGGGCGACGGCTGACTCGATGGCAGCAGCTAGGCTGTCCTTGCAGTCGTCGTGGGGAGGGTTTGCCATGATCAACTCGTCTTCGAGCGTTTGGCAGTCACCATCCATATAGTGCCAGATCTGGAGATTCTTGTACCGGTTCTGAAGTACGTTGTTGACCCGTTCCTGTTTAGTCCCCTGGTGCTTCGTGGGAGAGTGTTCCTCAATCGCTAACGACAAACCATGGACGCGAACGTAGTTCTGCTTCAGATCCTTAATGATGACAGACTGAGCTGCAGTCGCTTCAGCCCTCAGCTTCCTGAAATCCCACTTCTGATGGAGATAGAGAATATGACGGAAGTACTCAGCGATGTTGTCGGTCTTGAACCGATCAATCTCTAGTACGTAAAAATTCTGACGGCTATCAACACCGACGACAGCAACACAGGAATAGTCGCTTCGTTTACCCAGCGTGTAAGCGAAATCAATCGCTGCGAATACGTTAAGTCTCTCATCTTTGTAGAACCATTTTCCGTCTACGCGGCGTACAAACTTCCGGTTATAATATTGGAAGTCTTCACGTTTGATGCCTGCAGACTCGTAGTCGTTGGGGTCATTGTAGTATTGAGCCCTGAACTGGACCTTATCAAAGTACTGTCCACGTTTCTTGGCAAGGATAGCAGCATCAAACCCAAACCACCTACCGTCAGCTCGTTGCTGACGTGGCCATAGAAATTCACCAGCACCGTCTCCACGGGACTCTACTTGGCGTTCAAAGACTTCGTACAGCGGGTCAGTACCCGTCAGTTCTCCGTCTTCGTTGTACTGGTCTACTTGCCGCTCAGCGACAGCACCGTACAGATCCTTCGGATGGTAACGAGTGCCAACGATCCACTCTTCGGCTTCACCAGCCTCGATGGAGGCTAGAAGAGAGTATTGCTGTTCACACTTCGCGCGACCTTCACCCGTGTAAGCATTATCGATGACGACCACGTCGTCCATGATCGCAATGTCACAGTGAAGGCCCGCAATCGAAGTGGTCAATCCGGCAGTGAAGACCGTGGGATCTCGGATGACCTCAGCCGCACGTAGCGGATGGTCAACAGAGATTTCCGTCTCTGTCCACTTCTTCCTCTTCCCCTCATCTACGTTGACCATCTCAGGCCAGTAGAAGCGGTAGATTTCGGAAGTCAGGATGTCCTTAATGAAGGACAGCTGCTTAATCGCCAGGTTGGCGGTATTACTGATGTAGAGAATGCGGATCGCTGGATTCTTCGTAATCCTCCAAGCGGCACGCAATGCCACCATGGCCGACTTCTGATGGTCACGAGGAAGGAGGACGAGCTGATGGCTCTTCTTCTCATCCCGGTTCCACCAGGTAATCAACTCTTGATGACACAGACCGAGGACGCGCTGAGGTTGGACAAGCCGGATAAAGAACTCCAGGTCGGCCTCAGCTTGTAACTTTATCTGGTCCTTCTTAGTGAGGACCTTCGCCATTAAATCTTAGGCTTGCAGCTCATTTCTTCTTCTTGAAATAGCCAGGGACCTTCTTGTCCTTCGCCTGGTCCTTCTTCGAACCTTCTTTGATTCCTGCCTTCTTGTCGGCAGCTTTATCTTTAGCCTTGGCTGACTTAGCCATTAATCAACGTCCTTATAACTTGCCCACGGATCAGTCTTCCCACCGGTCCCGGCAGAGAGAACATCTCGTCCTCGATCCTTGTCTCGGAACGGTCGGAGATCACGACCTTGGGTCACCTTCAGAATACCGTTCTGAGCGGGAGGAGCCGGAATTTCTTTCATCGGGAGAATCCATTCGCGAGAATAACTAGGTAGGTAAAAACACCTGCAACGACAAGGACAGCGGCACAGACGAGGACAATCGTAACGACACCAGTAATCATTTATGAAATCCGCCCATCTGCATAATAAAGTAGACGAGGGCAAAGATGCCGGAGCAGGCAAGGGTCATCAACGACCAGCGGCCAAACTGGAGGACCTTTTCGTCCATCCACTCTTTGATCGCCTCTTTGATCAATTCTTTCGTCTCGTCAGCCATTAACCGAATCCATCTATGACCGGCTTGACCATACCCATCACGACACCGTAACCAGCATCAGTCAGGTGGATCGTGTCGCCTGCGAAGTACGTCGTATTGGTAGGAGTCTGTAGCCGCGCATCAGTCGTCACATCGACGAGAGCATTAGCATACGTTGCCCAGTTCGCACGGATGAGAGTGTTCAGCGCGAGTCGTTCGGTCTCCTGAGCACCCGTAAAAGGTCCACGCGCCATACATGTAACAACGACAAGCTTTTCCGTCGGCATCGCTGCACGACGATTGTTGAACATGGTGACGAGAGACGCATGAGTCGTCGCACCCGACGTCCCAGCTTGGATGTCATTCGTTCCACCCCATCCGACGTAGACTGACCGAGTAAAGTACTTCGGATCTAGATCGTTGTACGTGGCAGAGTTAGCGTCAATCTGAGCTACCGTCGTACCAGCCACACCATAGTTAAGGACGGATGCAGCCATTCCATAAGCTGCCTGAAGCTGGCTGGGATATCCGCCGATGGGATTTACAGCATTAGTACCGTACGTCAGGCTGTCTCCGAGGCACCAAATTGCTTTCGGGGTGACGAGACTATATTTTGAATTAAGGTAGGTTCGAATCTGGGTCGCTTGAGGAGCGGTCAGCGTGCTATCGCAGACGATCAGCTCCAGGACCTGAATATTCGTAAAGTACCCGGCCAGCTGGTTGCCTGGAGCACCAATCGTAATCGCGGTATATGTGGAGGCTGTAGACGTACCAGCCTGAACGGTCTGACCATCGACTTGAAGGGACGAGGACGCGCCATTGAAGACTGCGTCAATCAATGACGGCTTGTTTTGCTGGATGCAGACAGTCTGAGCTACAGAGCCACCATCTAGCCCGATACCAGCGTATTCGATGTCGCTGTTTGAGTAGTTGATCGCACCCTGGTTAAGAGCAGCACCGTCAATGATGTAATGAGGGTTGAGTCCAGAACCGTTAACGCCCAGACTCTTGAAGACGACGAAGACACGACGATTAGCCGCGATAGAGACCGTAGGGGAGACAGCGACACTCGCCGTTCCATCAAATTCTACAGCAGGCTGACCACCATTCGCACGGTAGATTAGTCCGGTAGCCGAAGCGAGCGCACCCTTGACGGACAGTGAACCGTCGACCCACTTCGCAGCGGTTACGGACCCACCATCAGCAACGCCTGTAATCGAACCAGCATTCAACCAGTATTTTACACCAGTCAGACTACCAGGAGAGAAGGCAGCAGCGACACCAGACTTGAGGAGCGCATAACCCGCGCCCCACGACATACAGTACCACGACCCGTCAGGGGCATACGTACCCGGCCCCGCACCAACCGTCACATACAGGGCACCACAAGGATGGTATGCACCGACTGGCTTGTTACCAGGTGCTAGGACGGCATTCACTGACCCATCTGCTGCGAACAGACCTGTCGGGGAAGAACCTGAGACAAAAGTAAGTTGGACAGTACCGTCCGTCTGCGTCTTCAAGAATTAAGCGCCGGGAACGATGACCGGGTCAGCAGCTACAGGGACTACAGGAGCGGGAGCGACACTCGCCTTCAGCGCATCATTCAAAGCGTTCAGCTTGGCAACGCTTGCCTCAATGGCTGCGTCCTGGCCGACGAAGGAGAGAGCAGAAGTGAGAGCAGCAAGTTCAGCGGAGACGGAGACAGTCAGATTGGCAACGGCAGTTTCAAGGTCTTGGACGGCAGTCATTAATAGTTCCTGGTTTGATTCTAATCGCGTTAGTCGGAAATGGATGTGGGACGTCAATTGCGTACCGTGATCCGTCGTCGCCGTAGCTGACGGAGGATCTCTTTCTTTGGTAGGCCTTGAGGGATCTTGGCTTGGACGATGGCGAGTTTGTAATCTCTAGCCGTGTTCGGATTAGTCTGACCTGCGATAATAGCGGCCTGCTTGGCAGCCCACGTTCGGAGCTGGCTCACATCGGTTCCGAGCCACGGGGCTGACCACACTTCTTACAACGACACTGACCACGAACCTCAGTACCCACTAGCCCGCACCAAGCGCAGATCCAAGTGACGAGATCATCAATACTCATTGTTTCGTCGCCGTCAGTCGTTCAAAGTCTTTGGCTATCCTAGCCGCGTCAGAAGCCTGCTCGTGAGCTGCTTCTCGGATGGCTGCCTTACTAGGTCTGCCAACCTTAGACTCATGACGGGACTCCCAGGCTCGTTCTACGAGGTACCTATTCGCCATGAAGGAGTTCTTAGAGGCTGTCTTCGCTTCAACCATAATTCTGGCGAGAGCGGCAGACTTGATCTTCAGTTCGAGTTCGTTACGCCAGCGGGAGAGATAAGGTTTGAACCATGAGGACTCACAAAGGTCCGTCCAATGGTCCCAGCCGTCAAGGTGGGAGACAGCAAACTTGAACTCGGTAGGATCGCCTTCAGCTAGATAGAGCTGACGGAGACTGGGATAACCTAGATGGTCCTCGTCCTTCAGTGTGTAAATGACTGAGGACTTGTCCAAGTTCGTAGTCTCATAGAAGAGTGCCTTCGTTAGACGGGCACCCATGGTATTCTTAAACTTGGACACGTTACCTAAGGGAAGACATAAGAGAATGGTAGGATAACTACTAACTGTTACAAGTCAGGTTCCCTTAAGGTTATCCTTAGGGGCGATCCCTATACCTTTCCCTAAGGTCTATACCTTTATTATACAGGATTTTATTCCTCTTGTCTATGATAATCGTCATTCTATCGACTTTGAGGGCAAAGATAATTTCTGTGAGAAAATGTCGAGGTGAGATTCGCCAAGAGAAGGCAAGGTCACCCCCTGCCTACCCCCTAAGCCTCTGGTTGAATCGACCATCCAGGAAGGCGGGGAGGACAGCTGAGGTGGTTTAGGGCGTCTCTACCTTGACGCTACATCTATACCGTGTAACCTGATGTAATCGCTAACAAAATAGGGGAGAGAAATCAGATAAGGTACATATATACTTATACCTTAATAAGCCTGACTTGGATAACTTAGGCTTACACCTATTGTATCCTTGAAATGAAGTTTGGCCAGTCAGTAAGGAAGTGGTCTTCCGGTATAGTTAAGTAATAATGACTGACTATACTATAACTATACTTAAACTATACTATACTTGTACAATCTATACTTAACTGATCCAAGTCATTGTAATCGTTAGGCGATTTCCTGTGTATTACCTGTAGTTGATTCACATCATCACTACCAATGACTCGTCACTCAGGCATCAACTGGTAGCCAGCCGGACTCACCTCAGATGAGGAAGAGAAGATGAGGCTTAGCCGCTCCTCTCGGGCTCGCCGTACAACGGATCACCTTTCCAGTCTCCTGATCCATTCTCTCTCACCACCACTCACCGTCGCTCACCTCAGCACTGTGTGGAGTCGCTGTCATTGGGACGATAGCTCAGTCTGCTCGTCCAACAAGAGCGCCTGCAGCTATCGGTCGCTCCGCTCCCTGCTCACTACGTTCGCTACGCTTCGGCGTCACCTCCGGTGACTCCCTTCGGTCGCTCTTGATGGTCGCTCAGCCCGAGCTACAGACGCCCCAACAGCGACATGCCCACACAGAGCCAAGGATCGCTGAGAGACGGCAGAGCAAGGGTTAAGATGCGCGAGAGCATGTGGCCCACGAGCCTTCCAAGGCGCTCCATTGTCCGTCGAACCCTCTCATCGAGAGTCTGAGACACGGCACTCGATTAAGAACAAACAAACTAGGTGAGCGAGAGCAGTTCCTCACCCCGGCACCGACCGCAACAAACGGTAATCAAACCTATCATCAATATCAACACAGAGGCACACATGATCATATTCATCCGCATCATCACAGCCATACTTGCACTCACACCCGTCCTCCTCATCCTCGCTCTTCCACTCTATCGATAACCGAAACCTATCACGCACAACATACACACGAGGCCACCATGGACGTCCACTTCATCTACACGCTCGACAGTCACGACTGCTACGGCCCCTTCGGAAGCCAGGATAACGCAAAAACCTGGGCTATCCGCCGAGGATTCAAGTCGTACCAGATCCTCACACACACCCCGTTCCAGTTCACCCAAGTCCTTCGCCCCTACTAGGAGCCACACATGGCCTCAATCATCATCGTTCAATACACACCACACTATAAGAGCGGAGCCGTTGGCTCACGAGCCGAGACTGACTTCCTCGATTGGTTTGAGTTTGCCGATTGGATGAAGCAGACCAACCTCACTGGATGCACTCTCGCCATCCACGAATGGTATTACTCACCAGTCACAACCCCCGACACCGACAACATCGACTGGGATCTGATCGCTGAGAAACGTCTCGGCCAATCATAATCTGACCTTACCACGCACACCAACAACACGCCCTGGCCGCAAGCTGGGGCTTTTTCATATTGGAGACCACAATGAACATCACACCGAACAACAGCATCGCTAGTCACAGAACCGGAGCACTCGTCGGTCTTTGTGACTGGGACATCACAGCCAAACTCGGATTCAGCCCCAACATCGAAGACGATCCAGACAAGGTCGTTAACAGCTGGGGTTTCGACGTAGACGGTAAGCCCTGCGCTATCTGGGATTACAAAGGCTCACACAAGCGTGGCATCTTCTCAACCTTCGGGCCACGCGACGTCCTACGACGCCTCTTCGGTGACCATTACGTGAGTGACCGATGATCCGCACCAAGATCACGAGCATGGAGAAGGCAGCGCGAGCTACCGCTCTACGCGAAACCCTCATCCTTATCAAACAAGGAAACCTATCATGCAACACGTACTCGCAGATCACCTCCGCTGGGCAGCCAGGTACATCACACAAGGTGACTACTCAAAGGCCATGCTCGAACTTAAACGAGCCACACGCCTCGCCAACAAGCTTAAACGACGAGACATGACCTCGTTGATCTTCCGCGCAATGAACGTCATTCGTCCCAAGCTGAAGGTGCAGTCATGACCACCTTCGTCTTCCACACTGACCCAGGCCACGGCTGGTTAGAAGTCTCGATGCACGAGATGAAAGCAGTCAACCTCAATCCGTACGACTTCTCTCACTACTCGTACCGACAGCACAACGTCTTCTATCTCGAAGAGGACTGTGACGCTCAGAAGTTCGTCGATGCTTACAAGAAGAAGCACGGCCACTCACCAATCATCACTGAGAAGTATGCCGAACGCACCTTCATCAGGAGTCTCCCACCTATCTCATAACCACATAAATAATAGGGAATACGTCAATGAACATCGACCAGTTTGTACAGGCCAACATCATTTCATGTCAGTCTGAACTCGTATCACTCCTCACTTCACCCGAAGCACAGGAGATCAGGTCGCGACTCACACCTTGCCCATTGCAGGATCTCCTCGGACAAGCTGAGGAAATCTCCTATCCGATAGCAGACTTTGACGAGACAGCCGTCCAGCTTGGCTACGACCAACAACAAGACGGTACCTGGTCTCACACATCGAACCTATCATACGCCACGTCACAAGACGTATGCACTGAACACGACGCTGAACCATACTACTGGGAAGTCTTCGAGTTCTGGCAGGTCACGTCCTACCTGGCTGGCCAGCTCACATCCCGAGGCGAACAAGTCGACCTAGACTTTGCAGGCATGCAGATCTGGGCACGAACGACGACAGGACAATCCATCGCACTCGATGGTGTCATCCAACGCATCTTCAAAGCGACAGGAGGATAGTATGTACATCGTAGTCGAAAACGCTGGCTACGTCGGAGAGCGTGACGTGAAATACCACACCACACTCCAGCTCGCGTACAGCTGGGCACGCAACAACTACTCCGACACAGAACTCGATACACTTCACGTAGCCATCTGTCGCGAAGATAAGAACGGACGTACCTACGAAATCTAATCTGAAACAACTGACCTGATCACGCCCTGGCAATCCCGCCGGGGCGTTTTCGTATGGAGAATGAACATGGACTTCGACATCGCATTCTACGTTTTCAGCCTGATCTTCGCTCTCACCATCGCCGCACCCATCGCAGCGATCTCAGTCTTATTCTTCTAAAATTGAAAGGAAGATTTAATTGACATCCGTCCGAGACCCGACACAACCTATCATTGTCGAGCCAAATCAAAAATGAGGAAACATGCCCAAGCAAGATGATCTCCAAAGTAAGACGAGCCGTACAAGGCGGCGCACAAGTCCGGATCAAAACTCAAGGATCGCTGCAGGCCACCGGCCCAAGTGGGCCTGCCCCAAGCGGGGCTGACCTTCGCGCCCACCCTTGGTGGCGGCCAAGCGGCCGTCCTTGAGTTTCGCCCGAACCCGTGCACCTTGGGTGTTTGTTAAGAACGAAATATGAAGTCTCACACAGAAAGATAAAACAATGGCTCGTCGTCCCAACAATGCCTCAATCTCTTCGTTGTCGTCTGCCTTCCAAGCGATCATCGATCCCGTCGTCTCCCTGCTCGACCAGGACTACAACGCCGCTGACGGTGCTATCCACGCTTTCGGCCACGCCCAGCCGTCGACCGAAGACGCTGGCCTGCGCATCGCTGTCGATTCACTCATCCGCCAGATCTACCGCCAGCTCGCCGGCACGATTAACTCACGATCGGGCACAAAGTTCGACAACCTGACCGAACGCTTCCACAAGGCTCAGGAATGGATGCTCGTCCACTGCGACAAGTACCAGAACGACAGCCAGGGTCTGTCCGACGATCCCCGGACGTACGAACTGGAAGCACGGTTAACGCTGGCCGAGGCTCGCTACACCGCGTACTGCACGATCGTCAACGAACTGTCCAACGTGTACCTGTCCCTGACTGGCAAGCAATGGAAGTACGTCGAGATGGACACGCCCGCCCCCGTCGTCAAGGCCGTGAAGCAACTGACCGACGCTGAACGCAAGGCCAAGATGGCAAACATCATGCGACTCAAAGACGCTCAGAAGGACGAAGCTGATCGGGTCGCTCGTTCCAGCGAAGCGAACATGCAGCTCACTTCCGAGATCATCGCAGCCGCAGTAGCCGCACAGTAAGCACGCGAGGTCTGGCCTAGGGGCTGGCGGAAATTAAAGCCGCCGAAGTAGATTGCAAATCACTACACCTTGCTCCCACTAACCAGCCGCGCCTCCACGCCTGGTCCCGAGAGAACCCCTGGGTCGAAAGACTCAGGGGTTTTTTCATGTCTCCGTTCTGAAAGGACACATGATGGGCTGGCATCCGGTCTCTCCCGAATACACGAACTTCCCGAATCCTTCCAAGCCGAAGGACTACGACGTCAAGCTGAAGCGTGGTTCGAGCACTCGCCACGACGGCAACAAACCACAGGGACGTAAAAAGACACGTCCCTACTACGTCGCACTCCGCGCATTCGGTGAACAGTCCCGTGCGATGGGTTACTTCAACGGCATCCGCATTTCAACGAAGGGCGCACGATGAAAATCTATCACATCGCCGGTTGGTACTACCTCGGCTGTTACATCGACCATCATCTGCACCTGGTCGCGAAGCTAGGCCAGACCATACCCGCCTAGCCTTAGGGCGCAAACCTATCATTCAACATCGAGGATTTCTGATGCGACTGATGAAACTTGCTCAAGCCTGGTTCTGGACCCGGAACGCATGGAAGAACTTCGTCGCTCAAGAGCGCCGTCGGGTCAAGGCACAGCTCTTCGCTCAATACTGCCTTCCAATCGTAACGAGGACGATACGCGACGCAGCGTCCTTCCACATCACGCAGGACAGTCATCCGCGCAAAGTCCAGCGCATGATGAACCGTGCCGGTTACGAGATCAGCACATCGGATCTGGCCCGTGCCGCTCAGCGTCACATCCATCCAGCTCGCCAACGACCTGGAGCATACGAACAGGACGATACCGGCTTCGGCTCAGTCGACATGGCCTGCCTCAAAGACCGCAACCGTTGTTGTCCCGACGATGAAACGTGCTGCCAATAATGCTCCTCTTCTCAGACTGGAAACCAATATGGTCACGCTCATCCGTCTCAGCGCCATCGTCCTCTGCCTACTCGTCGGAATCGGACTCGGCAAGATTTACCACCTCCACATTCAAGCGGCTGAGCAAACCGCCAAGATGTTCAACTAATAAGAACGCCCACGGCGGGTCCCTGACGGAAGCCTTCTCCTCTTCCGGACAAACCTGACCGTGGGGTTATTCTCCGCAAGGAGAACGAAGCAGACCCGGTGATGGGTAGAAATGGCAGAGAGACGCGAAAGCGTTGGGTCTCATGCGCTCCGGGTGCAGACCAACCCCATCAATCAATCAAGCCTTAGGGCGCAAACCTATCATCGAGGTTGCTATGTGGTCGCACTGGACTGGTCAGAAGATCGTCTGCATCAACGGCACACCCACCATCGAACGTAAACATCTCACAATCTATCCAGCACTAAACGTTGTTTACACAATCCGCTCCATTATCAATGGCAACGACGAGACAGCATTTCATCTCGTCGAAATCCACAACAAACCTGCCCTTCATAAAACACCAACCGGCAACGCTATGACCGAAGTGGCTTTCGTGAAATCCCGCTTCCGTCCCGTCCAGACAACGCAGTCAGACATCAGCCTGCTCCAGTCCCTACTCAATCCAACGACGAAGATCGTCGATCCGAAAGCCTTGGAGCGCACATGATCCCGCGCCACGCAAAGATCAAATTCAACGGCGGGCGCGGCGCACTTCTCTGCAACACCTGCAACACCATCATCCGCCAAAACTTCGACCCTCACACCATTGAAGACAAGAAATGGTACTGTGAAAGACACACCAATGAAATCAATTCTCCTCGTCCTCAGAGATCAGGCGAAGAACTGCGGAGATGAAAAACTTCGCCAACACATCCGGGATCTGACCGACGAGCTGGACGTGAACCTTCGCGAAATGACGCGGTGCCCGACTGCCACAACGATGCAGCAAGTCAATGCCAGCTTCGCACGGCTGAACCGACTCACCCTTCCCCAGGCTCCCACGTCACCGACAGGCGGAGCAGTCGAACTCACACAGGAGCAGAAAGCAGCATGATCACCGTCGTAGCAATTGTCTGCAGCCTCTCCCTCGGCTGCGTCGAAGAGATCGTCACTGACAGCGACGTATCACCCGAAGTGACAATGACGTCCTGCATGATGGGCGAATCCCAGATCGTCAAATGGATGCAGGAGTCAAAGTACAAGGATTGGAAACTCGAATCCTGGAAGTGTGTCCCTGGTCGCTACCAGATCAGGAACCGAGCATGATCTTCTTCACCTCGGACAGCCACTACTTCCACCAGAACATACTCAGATTCACAGGACAAGACGGTCAGCGTGTCCGTCCAGAGTTCAACTCGGTCGAAGAGATGAACGAAGCGATGGTCACGAGATGGAACGAAGTCGTTCATCCAGGCGACAAAGTCTACCACCTTGGCGACGTCGCCTTTGGTCCGACAGCCAACGCTGTAGCAATCCACGCCCTCCTCCGTCGATTGAACGGACGAAAGCGGCTCATCGTTGGCAACCACGACAACCTGAAATCCGAAGCACTCCAGAACAACTTCGACAAGATCCTTCTATGGCAAGGATTCCACGACGAAGGCTTTACGTGCAGCCATATTCCCCTTCGTCTCGACAGCCTGCGAGACGGCAGCTTCAACGTTCACGGCCACATCCACGAACGCACAATGGCCGAACGCAACTACATCAACGTGTGCGTCGAACAGACGAACTACACACCAGTCTCAATGGACTGGGTGAAAGAACAGATCAGACAACGTTCCTAAGCCTTAGGGCAGGAGACCTATCATGCAACATCAAACTGAATACAAATTCCCGTCTCATCTCGACAATCTTCTCTCCCGTGAATACGAGAAGACGGATCGCCCTGATCGTTACATCCAGCAACGTGTCCCCATGACCAGTTACATGGCTGAGACTGTTGCCGAGCTGGCTGGCTTCAAACAGTATCATTGAATTAGCCGACGAATCATAGAACTGCGTTGTTACTCCCCATTTGGATAATCGCGTTGCTACTACATTCAGAGTGCTAATATCGGACCTGAGCAAGTCTTCTAAACTGCTCATCCAATTCCCCTCCGCTTCGGCGGCTAAGACCTGGTCAAGTCACAAAACTGACCTGCTTTTTAGTTGTGCCTGAGCAAGCCGTTAAACTGCTCACTCATCATCATCGGAGACGAACCATGTTGCACCAGCCTGTGACAGCCTATGACTTTGCCAAATACTCCTACAAGCCGGATACCGAAGTCACGATGGGTTACGAGTACGAGAACACGGTACCTGGTCGCCGCACGTACACCATGACCGAAGAACAGCGCAATTCCAAACTCGCACGAGACCTGGTCTCCCAGCTCCCGCTCTACTTCAAGGTGGAGTACGAAGGCTTTGGCGCTGCGTCCGGCTGCGAGATCAAGTCTGTCGTCGCTCCTCTCTTCCTGCACAAGCAGTTCTGGCTGAAGAAGGTATCGAAGATCGCCTTCCACATGGAGGAGAACAACAACCAGACGAACGACTCCGGCATCCACGTCAGCGTGAGCAGGACACCATTCACGACGGCTCAGCAGACAAAGGTCTTCGGCTTCCTGCACGATCCAGCCAATCGCCCACTCTTCTTCAAGATGAGTCGCAGGACAACCCAGTCATTCAATACCAACTGTCCATCCAACCCGAAGGGCAACACTTACTGGGATGGTCGAGCGTACAAGTACGTCCACCACGAACCGCCGCATTGGAACGATCATTACAACATGATCAACACGGAGAACCGGGAACGATACGAGTTCCGGCTCTTCGCTGCTCACCCGACGCTGCTCCTCCCTGCTCTCGAAATGTGTGACTCCTTGTTCAAATTCGCTGACATCGTCGACCAGATCACCTTCCCCACATGGCGCGCGTACATCGCTCGCTTCAAGAAGTACCAACACATCAAGGAGCATTGCATTGCCACGCTGGATCATTCGCCCTCGTAAGATCTCAACGACGCCGCGACTTCTCGCATCCAAGCTAGGCATACAGACAAGGAGCTACCCAAGTGCCAGGAATCAACGACAAGGATTCAACTTCGACCGAGACTTCTTCCTCGTCTACCCCGACCCAACCTTCGTTGGACATTCAGCGTTTGGTGGAGATGATGGAGCACTATGCTACGAGCAGCTCTACCGATTCTTCTCCCAGTCGAAGGCAGGCCAACGAGTACTCCTACGTCAATCCGGCCTACCAATCCCCGACACCACCAGCTCCCAGATCGTTGCGTCCAACTGGCTGGTACAGAGGAACGAGCAGACAGGACGCTTCCAGGCCCACCAGCCCAACTCGTTCATTGTCCGACCGCTCCGACACTCAGGGGGCAGCGGATTTCGACTTACCAGCGATCCGACCGATTTCATCGCAGGTCAAGAATACGTTCAAAGACTTTTCCCGAAGACACGCGAGTACCGCCTCATCTACGTCAAAGGCCAGCTTGCAGTCACGCTTCGGAAGAAAGTCCGGGAAGGTACGAGAGCAGACCAGCCCTGGAATCACGCCGTAGGCGCAACGTTTCAGACCGTCAACGATCTGCCCAGCTGCAAGCTAACTGGCACCGACATTTTCACCAGGTTATCTACACAACCTATCATCCAACATGCCCATCTCGTCGCCGTGGACGTCCTCTACGCACGGGGCAAGTACGTCATCTGTGAGTTCAATTCCTGCCCCGGACTTTCCATCGAGTCCAATCTTATGAGGATTGTCAATGTTCTTTCTCCCCAAGTCGTTCACCAACCCTGATCTTCAATCGCTGACTCTTGAGCAGTACTTCAATCCTACGATCAATAAGTTCTTCGTCACTGGACGAAAGAATCTGACCGGACCTGAACTCCTCCACTTCTACAAGTCGTTGTACACGGGAGACAACATTGTCTCCAACATCCCGTTCTTCTTCCCGCCCGAGTACGGCGTACCGGAAGAGGACGTCCGCTACTTCATCTCCAAGATCGACGAGGCAGACCTCTGGCAGCTCGCTTTCCTCGCGATCTCTCACCCGTCATCCGGCAACCGGCTCACGTGGATCAAGAACCCGATCTACATGATTGACTACTCGCAGTCAGCTCGTCGGGTCGACTGCCACTTCAATCGCAGCCAGTGGAACATGCAGTACTCGTTCCGTGGCGACAACTTCAAAGAAGAGATGACGACAGTCCTACGAGAGCTGGGCAACAACTTCAACAATCTCCTCGTCCAATACCCCGACTACCAGATCAACATGGACACGTACTTCCATGGCAATGCTGTCCTCGTCTACATGGCCAAGTTTGCTAAGAACAGTACCTGCTACAAGCCGTCAGCATACACACCCGAAACACTCGCTCTGGAGATGACCAACAACCCGACGATGACTCTTCGGGTCACTCGAAGTGACTGGCAAGCCTGCACCATCGCCATCTCGAATCCGGTCACGAAGACGAACAAAGCTGCCCTCTGGACCACGCTGTCCTATTCGGCTGACGTCCTAGAACTACTCCCCTGGCCATTGATCGTCAAAGGCGAGCAGAAACCGATCTGCTACGGCGTCGAGCTGGAAGTATCAACCCAGTACACGACGAAGCAACTCGTCGAGGCATCGGATGAACCCTTCTTCGCTGGCAAGCAGGATTCGTCAATCTCCGGTACGATGAGGAACAAGGTCGAACTCGTCACGGCTCCAATGTCTTTGAAATCGCACAAGAAGGAGTGGTCACATCTCTTCTCAAACCTCGACTACGATCTCTTCGATACGACGGTCGACACGAACAACGGGATGCACGTCCACATCGGACGTGAACACTTCAACGACAACCATCTCCGTACGTTCGCCTGGTTCTTCGGCAATCCCTGCAATCTGGAGTTCATCGTCGCTCTGTCCGAGAGGAAGGCAAACCAGATGCACCAGTATGCAGCAATGCCAAGCTGGCCTGAGCAAGCAACGAAGACGAGCAGCCTGAAGTCAGTCGTCGAATACTTCGACATGCTCCGAGGCGCAGTCAATCTGCACAAGTCGAAGCCGACCGTCGAAGTCCGCATCTTCAAAGGGATAGCATCATACGCCACCATCCTGAAGAATCTTGAAGTCGTCGACGCCATCTTCCACTTCACCCAGCAGTCTTCCCAGACGGCCTCCGGCCTGCGTGAGTTCCTGAACTTCCTTCGCAAGACACCGAGGAACAAGTACCCAGTCCTCAAAGAGTTCATCGCCACGCTGGACACGAAGAAGATGCTGTCAGCAGCGCAGCTGAACGACCTCGTCTTCAACGTGAAAGATCCCCGGCAGATCCTGTCCATCATCGAGAAGAAGCACTTCCCGATCACGAGCCACCATGTCTCCATCCTGAACGCGAAGCAAGGAGTACGTACCTTCATCTTTAATAAGGACACCGGAACGATTGAGATCGTCCGAACGAAGCACGGCAGGATGAGCCACCTGGACCGTGTCCTGGAAAAGAAGTACACGCGAAGCATTCAGCCACGAGCACCAGTAACAGACACTCCAGAGCCAGCGCCGAACTGGTACGAGCCAACCGCCCAGGCTGCAGCTCCCCGCTCAGTCGGCTTGTCGACCGCCTCACTTCGCCGCGCCCAGGCTGCTCTCCGATCAGCCAACGTCGCACCCCCGTATCATATCATGGACGACATGGTCTCACGTTCTGCCGAATACCAGGCGGACCTAGGCGCAATCCTCGACCAAGCACTCCAACCGCCAATCCAATGGTCTTCCATCTCCGACTCCAACGACGTTAACTTCTAAGGAATCTGCAGAACATGTGCGTCATCATTCATCGTTTGCCGAACATTATCATCCCCTCAGACAAGATCGAGTCCGCCTGTATCGTTAACGCTGACGGCTTCGGGCTGGCCGTTGCCGACCGGGGCAAGATCGAACTGATCAAGGAACTGAACCCGAAAGGTAATGATCCAGAGCGAGTACTCAAACTCCTCGAAGAGACGAAGGATCTGCCCATCCTTCTTCACCTCCGATACAAGACAGTCGGTGCAGTGAACGAAGCGAACTGCCACCCCTTCGTTGTGACGACAGACGCAGACGACGGCATCGACATCGTCATGTGTCACAACGGCACGATGAACCAGTTCAATATCACTGGCAACGACTTCTCCGACAGCTACATGTTTAACGAGATGCTGCTGAAGCCGCTGCTCGAACGCAGTCTCTGCTCCCCCGACGTCGACCCGGAAGCAGTCCTGGACGACGAACTACTCCAGCTCGTCCTGAACGAGTTCGTTCCCTCGTCATCCATCGTCTCTCTTCTCGACGGGAACGGGAAGTCACTCCACATCCACGAGACGTCCGGCTTCGAACACGAAGGATGGTGGAGTAGTAACAACTACTCATTCAATACCCAGCACAGGGTTAAGAGTGTCACCACGTTTCCCAACTCAACCACGACCTACTACGGCAGTGGAGCAATGGGTAGCTGGGAGGACGCATGGGATGACGCCAACGCAGATCAAGAGCCTGAAGCGGCAGGGAGTGCTGACTACGAAGCAATGCAAAATGGCAATTACTCGTCAGTATCGGGAGCAAAAGGACATTCGGGAATTACAAACGCGCTTCCCACAAATATACCAACTACTTACGACGACTCAGACACCAATCGTAACGCAGGACGAGCAGAGGAGTTCACCAAGATCCGAGACACCATTACCGAGATTCGCGGAAGTCCCTGTCCCTCTAACTCAATGCTCCGACTGGCAACATCTGATCGACCGAACTTTGCCACCATCTGTCGCCTCAACAATCTCAAAGAAGTCTGTCGACTGGAGCGCGAGGACATTACCGAACTCGTGTTCTTCTACCCCGAGGCTACAATTGTCCTGATCCAAGACCTCCTCCGCGAGCTGTACATAAAGCCTCACTTGAAAGTGACGAAAGCAATGGACGACGCAGCAGAGTTCAGGGACCAGGAGAAGAAGAAGGGGACAGCACTCGTCGTCCTTCCCAGCGTGGACAAGGTCCTGGCTGAACTCGCATCGGGCGAAGCCTGCACTCACCATTAGAACGCTTCCTTCGGAAACTTAGGGTGAAACGGTAATTTCATCGCAAAAATTTTAGCCCAAAATCAGGATTCGCCCCATGATGCCAATCGCCACGCTCGTCTCCGGCAAGGTCGAAGACAATTATTACACGCCTGACATGCCCGACTTGTATTCGAAGCGGCGTCACCTCCTCTTCGTCTACGGTACGTTGAAGAAGGGATTCAATCGTCATGGTCTTCTCCTCCAGAAGAAGCCGCTGTTCGTAGGCGACGGTTGGACGGTCGCCCCCTGGTTCAACATGGAATACACGAAGGGGAAGAATCCATACCCCATCGTACTGAAGACCGACTTCATCAACGGCGGCAAGATCCACGGCGAAGTCTACCTCGTCCCGCCCGAGACCATCGTCCAGTGTGACTTCTATGAGAGCAACGGGACGTACTACAACCGGATGAAGACAGCCATCGATATTACTAACGCAAACAACCCGACGATCCCGTTGACGATTGGCTGCTGGATCTACGAGGGCAACCAGGAGTATTGGGCCGAGTACAAAAAGAAGCAGACGACACGCCAAGCAGACCCATTGAAAAGAAATAAGGACGGGAAGAAGTACTTCACGTTCATGAAGAAATACGCGAATGGAACATCGAATGCTACGCTGCGAAGTATGTGACTTCACGACTCAAGAAGGATCATCCTACGCAGGACTACCACCGAACAAACAGAATTGGGTTCAGTACAGGAAAGAATTTCACGGCACTTATTGTAAGTCCTGCGCTTCCAGCATGACGTCAGCACTCTTCACACTGGAAGAGAATGACCCAGACAAATTCTAAATTAATCCAATCTGGTCTCCCCTGCCCCTCCCCCTTCTGTGATTCATCCGACGCCTTCTCAACGTACGACGATGGACACGGTTTCTGTTTCTCCTGCGGCACCTACGCCAAGCCTGGCAGCCCCGGTACCCCGGCAGAGAACGATCTTCAATCACCTAAGGCTAAACCTATCACGATCTCATCTGCAGCCACGTCGGCTGATAAATTCACTCACGAGTATCTTCCGTGGCGTGGCCTGAGCGCCGACACTTGTCGGTTCTACAAAGCTCTGGCCCGCATCGCTCCAGACGGGAAGCCCATTGCTATTGGTTTTCCTTACCCTGTCGGAGTCAAAGTACGAGGCTGGGAGGAAAAACGTTTCCACTCAGAGGGTGACTTCAAAGGCCCCGGCCTCTTCGGCATGGACAAGTTCAACGCTGGACAGTCCATGTCTATCACCATTACCGAAGGAGAGACCGATGCAATGTCTGTCTTCCAGATGCTTGGAAGCAAGTATCCGGCTGTTTCTGTCCGCAGTGCTACTTCAGCTAAGACTGACTGCGCTGCTCACCGAGATTATCTTAACTCGTTTGACAAGATCTACCTCTGTTTCGACAACGACGTTCACGGAAAGAAAGCTGCTAAGGAAGTCGCGTCACTTTTTGACTTCAATAAAGTCTACGACGTCAATCTTACAAAGCATAAAGACGCCAACGAGTATCTATCGTCTGGACAGTCCCAAGACTTCAAAAACATATGGTTTAACGCGAAGAGATTTCTTCCTGAGGGCATTGTCTCTTCCTGGTCTGAGTTCGGAGACATCTTAGACGCACACAAGGATAAGAAGTCGTACCCAATCCCCTTCGCTCAACTGAATGAGATGAACGAGGGACTACGGACAGGCGAAGTCTTCCTCGTCACTGCCATGGAAGGCATCGGCAAGACCGAGTTCGTCCGCAGCCTGGAGTATGAACTACTACTCCACACTAACGAGAACATCGGCACAATCCATCTCGAAGAGTCCAAGGCAAGGCAGCTGAAGGCGCTAGCTGGCCTGTACCTCGAAGCCCCTGTCCATAAGAAGGACTCGTCAATCGCTACTGAGGACATCATCGCTGCAGTTAAAACCGTCACAAGACGCGATGAGCGTCTACACATGTACTCTCATTTTGGCAGCGACGATCCTACTATCATCCTGGACACCATACGTTTCCTTGTTACGGCTTGTGACTGCAAGTTTGTCATCCTTGATCACATCACCCTTGTTGTTACCGGCCTGGCTGGAGACGATGAACGGAAGACACTAGACATGCTCAGCACCAGGCTGGCCATGATGGTGGAAGAGCTGGACTTCTGTCTGATCCTTGTCTCCCACATCAACGACGACGGGAAGACACGAGGCTCAAGGAACATATCAAAGATTGCCCACACCTGGTTGCAGCTCAGCCGGGACGTAGAGAACGAGTCTGAAGACATCCGAAACGTGACCACCCTCCTCATCAAGAAGGCACGGTTTACCGGAGAGACCGGTCCAGCTGGCCGCCTCCGCTTCGACAAGTCCAAGTTCAAATTAGAAGAGGACAGCGGACCTGTCTTCCAACCCGTGAGCCTACCAACATGATTGATCTTGATAAACTCCGAGACATTTCCGCTCTCCTCACTCGTGCAGCGAATGCTCCAATGGATACCGCTTACCACGCTCTCCACAACGCCCGGTTAGATCTACACGCTGTCATCCTGCATGAAGAACGACGCTCATTACAGAAGATACACGGGGAACGAGTCGAAGCCAGGCAGAAGCAGGCTAACACCTATCTGAATGGTGAGGCTGAACTCCAGGAGTGGAAGAAGAAGAACCCAGGCAAAGAATGCGACTGATGAATACGTACGAACAAGGCAGGCACAGTATGCGAGAGGACATCATCCGCAAGCTGGAGCAGGCTTACCCCGAGAACTGTGCCGAGCCGAACGACAAGGCCCAGCTGATCCTCGAAATGATCCGGCAGCTGAAATAGGCTTGTATTCCTATACAACCTGTGGTATATTAAAGCATAAGGTCTACTGAAAGCATTGATTTGACTCAACTTCCTGCTCCGTCATTTACGGAGATGTTTCCCAAGTACAATAACTGGTGGGGCCAGCTCAAAGTAGTCGCCCAGTCCCCAGCCAACCTGGCTGCAGCTAAGATCCACGCTGGCACGGCCCGCTACCAGGCCGTCGAAGCTAAGACGACAGTCCCCTGGTACGTCATCGGCCTCCTCCATATGCGGGAGAGCAACAACAACTTCCACTGCTGGCTCCATAACGGTGACCCCATGTTCAACCATGAGGGCCAACCGACCAGGACCGTCCAAGTCCCTCCGAACCGTCCACCCAATCCTGCCGTCACGTGGGAAGAAGGAGCTGTCGATGCCTTACAGGGATTCAAGCTTACACAGATCAAAGACTGGTCTGCTGAGCGCATCGCATACACAGCCGAAGCGTTCAATGGATGGGGCTACACTCTGTATCGTCACATTCCCAGTCCTTATCTGTTTGGTGGTTCATCTATTCAGCAGCGTGGCAAGTACGTCCGAGACCGTGTCTGGGATAGTACTGAGTGGGACACCCAGCTTGGAGTTCTCACTACGCTGAAGGCATTGATGCTGATTGATCCGAGTATCGATCTTCATCCAAGCATGACTGTGACCCGTCCTGATCTCCCGCCCATCGCTCCCTACCCGACACCCAAAGCCGACCACCCGAGCCTGCCGACGCTGGCTCCGAAGCCGAGTATCTGGGTTGTGATCCTGACTGCCATCCTTTCAATCCTCAGGAAGAAATAATGGACCCAGAAGACGCTGAGTATTTCTTCGAAGACGATCCCTTCGATCATGAAGATCCAGACATCAACTACGACGACGAAGATGACGGAGAGGACTACGAACCAGTTTGAGGGTTATTGCCGACTGCGAAACGAACGGCCTTGAAGGCTGTACTGAACTCTGGCTAATCGTCTGCAAGGATATCGATACTGGCATCGTCTACACCTTCCCCCATCCGACTCAGAGTTCAGACTTTATTGCCTTCGCTTCCAACGTCACTCTGTGGATCGGCCATAATTTTCTGGGCTTTGACGCTCCCGTTATTAATCGTCTTCTACGCAGCGATGTTATCGACCTGGATACCGTTACAGATACTCTGGTGGTCAGTCGGATGGCTGACTATCAGATGGAGGGTCACAGCCTCGAAGCGTGGGGAGTACGACTTCGGTATCCGAAAGGCGACTTCAATGATTGGAATCAGTATTCTCCGGAGATGCTTGCGTACTGCATCCAAGACGTAGAGCTGAATTACAAGGTCTACCTCCACTTCAAACAACTCATCGACTCTCCCTTGTGGCAACGGAGCCTCAAGACTGAGCACGCGATGGTCACCATCTCCAGGGAGATGCACGACAATGGATTCTACTTCGACATCGATGAAGCGAGACGGATCTATGACGAGATCATTGGTCAACTCGATCCTCTCGATAACGAACTCCGACGAAGCTTTCCTCCGAGGCTTAAGTTCATACGAGAAGTACACCCTCGGACTACAAAGCACGGAACATTATCTCGCACTGATTTTCGCTGGAAGACGGACGGCGATCTTTCAGATTTTTCCGAGGGAGCAACCTTTTCTCTATGTGAATGGGAAGAGTTTAATCCGGGAAGTACCCGCCAAATCGTTGAGCGTCTCAATGCTGCCGGTTGGAAACCCTATGAGAAAACCAAAGGACACATCCAGTGTGAACGAGACCTCAATGACCATCGCACAAGGGGTGAAGTACGTGAACTGGCAGCCGCCAAGATTGATCATTACAGACAGCTCGGTTGGAAGGTCTCAAAGGATAACCTGGATACTCTCCCTGCTGACGCTCCCGCTCCTGCTCGTCGCCTCGTACTTCGCCTTCTTTTGGCTGCGCGTGCACGAACTCTTACCGAGTGGTTTAATGCGTATAACCCAGTAACACATCGCATACACGGCACGTTTAATCACATCGGCGCTTGGACCCATCGGATGAGCCATAACGGCCCGAACATGGCCAACGTTCCTACTGAAGACCCTCAGCATCTAGATCGCAGCATCTATTCCAACGCGATGCGGGCACTATGGTCGGTGCCCGTAGGCCGAAACCTAATCGGAGTGGACGCTGAGGGGATTCAGCTCAGGATTCTCGCCCATTACATGAACGATCCCGCTTTCATCTTTGCTGTCACGTCTGGGAGCAAAGAGGACGGTACTGATCCTCACACATTGAATAAGAACGCACTCGGACATGTCTGCAAATCCCGCGACGACGCGAAGACATTCATCTACGCCTTTCTCCTCGGCGCTGGTACAGGCAAGATCGCGTCCATCCTTGGCTGTACACTGGCTGAAGCCAAGGTTGCCAAAGACAATTTCATCGCCGCATACCCTGGTCTCCTACATCTTAAACAAACAATCATCCCGGCAGACGCAGCAGCAGGATACTTCAAAGGATTCGACGGAAGATTTGTAAAGTGTAACAGTGAACATCACATGCTGGCTGGCTACCTCCAGAACGGAGAGTCAGTCATCATGAAAGAAGCAAGAGTTCTATGGGGCAAGGAACTAAAACGCCTCCAAATCCCATTCCTCCCAGTCAACTTCGTCCATGACGAATGGCAGACAGAAGCCTGTGACGATCTCGATACTTGTAAACAGATCGCATCTGTGCAGGCTGACGCAATCCGACAAGTCGGAGAGAGTCTTAATCTTAATTGCCCAATGGCAGGATCATACCTAAACTCCCACAAGTCCCTAGCCATCGGGGCCAACTGGAGTCTTACCCACTAATGGATAAACGATTGTACGAAATTCATATCTCCTTCCTCGAACCGGCTGAAGCGATTATCAACGCGACCGGTAGCAGTGAGGAAGAAGTTGTATTCAACCTGCGAGCAACCCTCGACCAGGTCAAAGAGCTGAAAATCTTGAGCGTCAAAGACCTTGGTCCGTCGCCCGAGGAAGCCAGTACCGAAGCACCCGCCCCGGTAAAACCTAACCAAATTAACTAAAGCCTAGGATCAATTTTTGACTACATATTTCTTCTCCGGTATCGCCAAGTGGGCGAGCCGTAAGCCTGGTAAGTTCGACAAGTACACGATCGATATGTACTTCGACGACGAAAGCTTGGCTCTCTTCAAGACGAGTGGCATCCGAGTGTCCCCTAAGACCGACAATGACGGAGACACATTCTACAAACTGTCCCGTCACATTGACCTGACTAAGAAGGATGGGACGAAGATCGACCTCGGTCCTCCGAAGTTCCTCAACCCAGACGGTACCGAGTTTGCTGGTAACGTTGGTAACGGAAGCACGGTCACCATCAAGGTAGACGTCTACGATACTGGCGCTGGCAAGGGTCATCGTTGGGAAGCCCTCCGAGTGGACGAACTGGTTGAATACAATCCGACGACCGCAGTCAACGCTCCGGCAGTCGGTCTCCCCTTCTAATCGGAAGAGGTTAGGAAGGTTGGCACCTTCCGTAAATCGCGGGCCACGCGGAGCCCCTCCTCACCTAAACAGGCTGAAGTAATGTGTCAGCCTGGGATGCAGCTTAACTGATCAGGCGCTTTGGTACACCAACTTGGCTGGATAACGTCTCCAGTCACTGCCTTCTCACGAGTCATCCTGAACCTGCATCTACCCTCTAGGACCTAATTGAAATCAATTTCCACGCTGATAGACGATATCTATTCACTCTTCACCAAATCCCTCCCCTTCGACCCTCAGGATATTGAAGACTTTGGAAGACGACTTGCCACTCACGTTAGCAACCAAATCAGCCGAACCCAGAAGCCAACACTCCGACTGTCCAATCTCGGATCACCGTGTGATCGAAAGCTCTGGCTCCAGATCAACCGACCGGAGACAGCGATCCCCCTCTCCCCCCAGACTCGATTCAAGTTTTTGTATGGAGACATTCTGGAAGAACTGGTTCTATTTCTCGCTAAGGTTTCTGGACACCGGGTACAGTCCGAACAAAAGACCGTAAGCGTTAATGGTGTCAAAGGTCACATCGACGCCATTGTTGACGGCCATCTCGTCGACGTTAAGTCTGCTAGTCCTTACTCCTTCAACAAGTTCAAATCACATGGACTGGAAGACGACGATCCCTTCGCATACCGCGTACAGCTTGGATCATACCTCGAAGCCAACCAAGACAACCCGGACCTAAAGGATAAGGACACAGCGTCCTTCCTAGCCGTTGATAAGACGCTAGGTCACATGGTTCTTGATACTCACGGAAAGACAGACACTGACT
Source organism: Bradyrhizobium erythrophlei (assembly GCF_900129505.1). Taxonomy (NCBI): domain Bacteria; kingdom Pseudomonadati; phylum Pseudomonadota; class Alphaproteobacteria; order Hyphomicrobiales; family Nitrobacteraceae; genus Bradyrhizobium; species Bradyrhizobium erythrophlei. The sequence continues at coordinate 7,792,971 of NZ_LT670818.1, forward strand.
ATGCAGCTCTCGCAGATTCTAAGAGAGATATGCTTGCTCTTCCCTCCCCTCCAGACAGACCCTTCGCTGCAAAGCCTGATGGAAAGTCTGGAAACGAAACCCTCCAAACCATCTGCAGCTATTGTGACCACCGATTTGATTGCTGGTCCGACATTGATAACGGGAAAGGTCTCCGCACATTTCTTTACAGCACAGGACCTAAGTTTCTTACCAAAGTAGTCAAGCAGCCGAACGTTATCGAAGTCAACCAAGCCGGAGAGATAGTCTCACCTCCCCCACAGCCAGGCGATCCCTTCTGACGAGGGCATACCGGCTCCGGAAAATCTACGGCATAACCGAGGAACAATATGCGGAAATACTTCTACGACAAATGGGACGCTGCGGCGTTTGTAAACGACCACATCAAGAATTTAGGACCAACCTTGCTGTTGACCATGACCATCACACTGGAGAAATCCGGGGGCTGTTATGTATCAATTGCAACAGACGAATCATCGGAAGACACCGAACTCCAGCGGGCGAAGTTCTTCTCAGACACGCAGCTGAGTATCTAGAAGGACCGTATACCGGGTGGACAGTACCTACAAAGCCCAAGCGAAAGAGGCGAAGATCTATCTCCTCCAGAACGACTACAAGAAAGCGATCAAGGAAGTGAAGCGTCTTGCTGAACTATTGAAGGACGTAGGCATCCTCGTTGACTAAAACACATCTTATCATCCCTGACAGTCACGCACATCCCGATCACAACAACGACCGTGCTGACTGGCTTGGACAACTCATTGCAGACGTAAAACCTGATGCTCTTATCCATATTGGTGACAGCGCCGACATGGCTTCCCTGTCTTTGTATGACAAGGGTAAACACTCCTTTCACGGAAGAAATTACAAGGCTGATATCTCAGCACACTGTGACTTCCAAGACAGGACGTTCGCGCCGATCAAGAAGGCGAAGAGGAAGCTTCCTACTTCATACTTTTTTGTAGGCAACCACGAACACCGGATCACCCGAGCCATCGATGTAGCACCCGAGCTAGATGGTGCGATCAGTATGAAGGATCTTCAACTCAAGGAGTACTACGACGAAGTTATTGATTACACCGGAAGTACTCCAGGCGTTAGACAGATCGATGGCATCTCGTATGCACATTACTTTGTGGGAGGAATTGCGGGCCGCCCATTGGGAGGTATCCACGCCGGGTACGCCATCGCAACGAAGAAGCATTCGTCTGCAACGTGCGGGCATTCCCATCTCGTCGACTGGTCTGTTCACACGAACATTACAGGACAACAAGTCGCTGGAATGGTCGTAGGTTGCTATCAGGATTATACGAACGATTGGGCTGGCAACGAACTCGGCAAGCTTTGGTGGAGAGGTGTTGTCGTCAAGCGTAACGTGGATGGTAACGGTGGCTACGACCCCCAGTTCATCACGCTGGACGCACTCCGAAAAGAATACGCCGTTGTATAAACAGATCCAAGACCTCCTAGACCTTTACACATTGTCCGAGATCCTTCTCCGAGCTGACGCGACTGAAGAGGACGTACTTCTCTTCCTAGTCAACGAAGGCTTTCTCTCTCTCCCCGAGGTAAAACCAGTATGAAAGTCGTAACCCTCCCCCCTGAGACTGTCATCGCTGCACTCCAGCAGTACCTCCAGTCTCTCTCCATCATCAACGATGATGAGACCATCATGAAGATTTACACCCGAGGGAAATACGACTTCGATATCGAATTGAAAAAGGAATAATGGCACGCAACTACAAAAAGGAGACCGCGTATGAGGACTCCCCTACCCAGGTTAAAAGGCGTGAAGCCCGTAACCGAGCCAGAGCTAAGACGGATCGCGCAGGCAAGACGCATAAAGGCGACGGTAAAGAGGTGGACCACCAGGGGTATCATCGAACAGGAAGCCTTGATCGAGTCCCTACGAAAGTCGTCTCCAAGCACGCCAACCGCGTAAGACAACCCCCAACCAAACGAAAGCGAAGTTAATTGTTTAACTGGATTAAGAACACCGAGGCTACTGTTGAGACCATCCTGTCGGGCTGGACGAAGACGATCAAGGATCTTGAGGCGCACGCTGAGGCGAAGGCTGCAGAAGCTATCGAGAATAACGCACTCGTTACATTCTACGAGGAAGCTACCAACCTGGCTAAGGCTGAAGTTGCTAAGGCTAAGGATGTAGCAGCCAAGATCAAGGCACTGTTTGCGTGATTGAAGTAGACACCCTCCTCAAGGCCCTCCCTAGGAGGATCAAGGTGGGTGCCTATGACTGGCGGGTCATCCTTAACGAGGAAGAAGCCGACATAGAGAAGTGCGGAGAGGCTGACTTCGAACACCACGTTGTCAACCTCTGGCCTTCTCATCTCAACTCACCCGACCACGCAGTAGGCATCGTCATCCATGAACTCCTCCACGTCATCTTCGACAATGCCGACCTCGAAGGTAACCACACGAGTCCTGATCCTGAAGAAGAGATCGTCATTGGGTTCGAACAAGGACTCGTAGCACTGTATCGAGACAATCCCAGGCTTCTCACCTGGATCAAGAAAGGTTTAAAGTAATCATTAAATCCATTTACATAGCCGGTCCCATGACTGGCTACCCCGAGTTTAACTTTCCTAAGTTCTTTGCCGTCCAGAAGATGCTCGAAGCGAAAGGCTGGAAGGTTTTCAATCCAGCCGAGAAGGACGTTGAAGCCGACGTTCACGAGATGGAAGCTTACAAGACTGGTGACGCCAAGCTGAGTGTCGCTGAAGGCTTCGACTACAAGGCAGCATTCACTTGGGATTGCGACAAGGTCATCTACGGTGACGGCATTTACATGCTGGAAGGCTGGGAGAAGAGCACTGGAGCACGAGCTGAGTGGGCTGTCGCACAGTTCATCAAAGCCCAGAACCCGTCGTACACCATCCAGTACGAGGCCGTAGCCTGAGCAAGAAATTTAATAAACGAGTGACCGTAGTCGAGATGGAAACGTCTCACCTATGGCTCGTACAAGACGAGCAATACGGCGATCAACGTCTCTTCTACGACAGAGAAGACGCTGTTGAGTACGTCCACAGTCAATCCGAAGGCGGTCAACTTAATATGGGCGACGACGTCTGGAATAAATATCACATGACCGAGGTACCCGTTGACGACCGATACTAAGAAAGAAGCCCTCCGCGCAGGAGACGATCTCAAGACCGGAGGAGTCAAGTTTGATCAAGGCAAAGCCCGATACGATCTTCTCCCACCTGAGGGAGCTAAGGCCGTGGCTACGATCCTTGAGTTTGGGGCTCGAAAATATGCAGCTCGAAACTGGGAACAAGGTATGGATTGGTCGCGACCATTCAGCGCAATGCAGCGCCACCTATGGGCCTGGTGGGAAGGTGAGAAGGTTGACCCTGACTCTGGATATTCCCATCTGTGGCATGCAGCCTGCAACCTCTTCTTCCTCATCGCGTATGAGCAAAGAGGAAAGGGAAATGATGATCGCCCGCCCGCCGTACCCGTGAAGTAATCGCAAGTATTCACAATGAGAAAAACCCTAGGGAAACCTAGGGTTTTTTTGTTAGAATCAATACCTTAGGAGGACGACAATGCTGCTGAAACAAGTCTTTGATTCCTACATGGTTGTGTCAGGAGAAGCGCGAGGCGCTGCCTATATGGACCGCCTGATGTTCAACGCCTTCGATAAGTTCTTCCCTAAATACGTCCCCGAAATCTCGCCTGTCGATCTGACGGATTATCTGAAGGACATGCGAGCCAAAAAGATCAAGAGGAATGGTGTTCTCCGTCCTCTCCAGCCTGCCACTTTGAACAAGCACACTCAGTTCCTTCGTCGCCTTCTCTCCCACGCTGAGGCTCTAGGTGTGACCGTACAGCGGTTTCGCTGGAAAGCCTTCCTTGTCATGGAGGCAGAGCAGAAGACGAGCTACCTGACGATCCCAGAGGAGCACACAGCCCTCGTAGGTATGGATGACTACATCCGTCCCCTGTTCCTGTTCTCCGTCCTGTCTGGTGTCCGCCAGGCTAATGCCATCGACCTACGGTGGGACCAGGTGGACATGGATGATCGGATCATCACCTTCCAAGCCAAGTCTCGAAGACCTGGTGGCAAGCAGTACACGGTACCGCTGACTGGGATGATCGAAGGCGTCTTGGAAGGCGAGTGGGGCAACCACATCGACCGTGTCTTCACCTTCGTAGCGAGGAGGACAAGCCGATGGGGCTACGAGGCTGGGAAGCGATACCCGCTGACGAAGCCTCTCGTCCGCAATTACTGGGAGAAACTGGGGCTGGAGAAGCGATGGCACGACCTACGCCATACCTTCGGGACCCGGCTGTACCAAGAGAGCAAGGACATCCATCTCGTCCAGCGAGCAATGAACCACGCCGACGTCAATACGACGATGCGCTACATCCATACTGATGTGTCAGACATCAGGCAACAGATGGAAAACATGCACAATAAAGTAGCAAACTTGCATCAACAAGAACAGGTCGAGAACAAGCCTGTTCCGAAATTCTCCCGTAATTTCAAGATGGTGCGCTCGAAAGGACTCGAACCTTCACTCGATTAAGAACTGCCACCTCAAGGCAGCGCGTCTACCAATTCCGCCACGAGCGCTTGGGAAGCCGGCACCGGATGTGCGCCGGACCGGATCAACGGCGCGGGATGTAACAAATCAGGGATGGGGGGACAAGGCCTGCCGGTGCAGTCAATCCGGCGAAGTTGGGATCGGATTCCGCCCTACCGGCTGCCCGGCGATTTCGGCAGCATTTGCTTGACTTCGACTGCGATGCGGTTGCGGTCGACCAGCACCACGCCGGAAGCAATCGGCAGATTGTTGGCGAGGATCTTGACCTCGTCCGCCTCGGTGGCGTCCAGTTCGATGATGGCGCCACGGCTCAGCCGCATTACCTGATGGATGGGCATCGTGGTGGTGCCGAGGACCACCATGAGGTCGACACTGACTTTATCGAGGGTTGGCACTGGGATGAGCGACCTGAACTGACGAAACATGCAAAATTGCGTGGATTGAGATCACCACGTTATGGTTAGCCAATGGTTAATGACCGCCAAACCCTGGATTTGACGCCCTTCGCCGGCCCCGCCGGCGGCGGGGTCGTGGAATGGCGGATATCGGACGCCCCGGTCCCCTATCCCGAGGCAGTCGCGGCCATGGAAGCCCGCGCCGCCGACATCGCGGCCCACCAGGCGCCGGAACTGGTGTGGCTGCTGGAACATCCCCCGCTCTACACTTCCGGCACCAGCGGCAAGGCCGAACACCTGCTCGACCCCCGCTTTCCGCTGTTTGCCACCGGTCGCGGCGGCCAAATCACCTATCACGGCCCCGGCCAGAGGGTCGCCTATGTGATGCTCGACCTGAAACGGCGCCGTCCTGACGTGCGGGCCTATGTGGCGGGTCTGGAGGAATGGATCATCCGGACGCTCGCAGCCTTCAACGTGCGCGGCGAGCGGCGCGAGGATCGCGTTGGCGTCTGGGTGCGCCGGCCGGACAAGGGAGAAGGTTTTGAGAACAAGATCGCCGCCATCGGCGTGCGGCTGAGGCGCTGGGTGTCGTTCCACGGCATTTCGATCAATGTGGAGCCCGACCTGACCCATTTCGATGCCATCGTTCCCTGCGGCGTGGTGGATCCGCGCTACGGCGTCACCAGTCTGGTCGATCTCGGCCATCCCGCGAGCATGGCGGATGTCGATATCGCGCTCCGCCAGGCCTTCGAGCAGGTGTTCGGCGCCATCGAAGTGCGGCTGCCGGAAGCAACGGCCTGAAAGCGGCGGGCCCTTTACGTCTTCGCGGGCCTGCCGCGTTTGGCAAACGTCAATCCCTGCAAATCCGCCGCATTCCTGAGGGTACCCGCGCGCTTCATCGCCTCGGTTCGCGCCGGGCCGGGCTTCATCCTGCGCGCCTGCTCCAGCGCAATCTGCGCTTCGGCGTCGAGATCGAGGTTGGAATGAGGGTCTTTATTCTCTGGCGCCATGGAATTAAAGCCGGGTTGGCCGATCTGGCAATGCACTCGTGTTCGCAAGACTTCTGCAGCTATTCCGGCCGCCGCAGTTCGCCGACAGTCCAGCCGACTACGTCAGATTTAAGTGGATCGTTGGTGACCACGTCGGTTTCGCAATGTCCGCATTTGCGGCATGCGAAGGTGCGGTGCTCGAAGCCTTCGGGGCCCGAAGCAATGGCAACCGTGATCATTCGCGTTTGACAGTTGGGACAACGCGGACGGTAAATCGGCAATAGCTCGGGATCGGGTTTTCTCGTTGCCGCCATTATAAAAAAATACAGCAACAATAAAAAATCTGTCTGTTCGGTTTCGGACCGAAAACGAAAATGTGACCTTCTGGTGTCAGCGTGGACCATTGGTTCCATCAATGGAACACACAGCTGAACTGAGCCGATCGGTATCGCACTCCGGCGGGCCCGTGCGCCCGCCGGAAAGCGACAAACATCACGCCGCCGTGCGTTGCGGCGCGACCTCGAGCTGGCCTGCGATGTATCGGCGTTCCTGCGTCAGGCCGCCAAAGCCGTAGGCATCGCCGCGGACTTCGCCGACGTGCAGATAGCTCTCACGGTGCAACGGCCCCAGCAGCTCGCCCATGCGCTTGAACATCGCGGCGAGATACTCGGCCTTCTCATCCTTGGTGTTGGTGCCCTCGCTGACGTGAACGTCGAGCCAGAAGCTTGCGAGTTGCTGGTCGGCCAGCGAACTTCCGCCGGCGAACCAGTCTGCCGAATCGACGGATCGCACGATGATCGCGGTGACCTTGGGATCCTTGCGCAGGATCCTGGCGGTGAGCTCACTGACGGCGGCAGCGATATCGGCCTTCAGCGATGTCGAGTGGCGTGAACTCGAATAGTCGACGGTGATGAGCGGCATGATCGTTCTCCTTGCATTGCGCCTCGATCGCGCCACACGAAGCTAGACCTGCGGCCATCATTTTGGTACCTTATCTTACAACATTACAATGATAACGATATTTGATGATGACGCTCGACATTTCGACGGTGCAGGCCTTCCTGCTGGTGGCCGAACTGCAAAGCTTTACCCGCGCCGCCGAAGCGCTCGGCGCGACGCAGGCGGCCGTGAGCATGAAGCTGCAGCGGCTGGAGGCCACGCTCGGCAAGCGGCTGGTCGAACGCTCGCCGCGCGCGGTGCGGTTGACCGCCGAAGGAACGAATTTTCTAGTCCATGCCCGTGCGCTGATAGAGGCGCATGACCGGGCGCTAAGGAGCGAGCAATCCGCCCGGCAGCATTTGTCGCTCGGCATCAGCGACCACGCCGCCGGCCCCGAACTGGTGCCGCTGCTGGCGAGGCTTCATGCGGTCTCGCCGCAGCTTGCGCTTTCGGTCGCCATCGGTTTCTCGCGCAACCTGCTCGAGTCCTATGATCGCGGCGAACTCGACGCGGTGATCGTGCGTCAGGAGGGCAGCCGGCGCGGCGGCGAGAAACTCGCCGAGGATGAATTCGGCTGGTTTGCCTCGCCTGCCCTGCAATGGCGTCGCGGCGACAGCCTGCCGCTGGCGACACTGGCGCGGCCCTGCGGAGTGCGGGCGCTCGCCATCCGCGCCCTCGACCGGACCGGCATCGAATGGAACGAGGCCTTTGTCGGCGGCGGCGTGGCGTCGGTCGCCGCCGCCGCGCTCGCCGGGCTCGCGGTCGCTCCCCTGGCGCGCCGGGTCGCGCCGGCGGGCTTGGTCGACATCGGCCCTGCGCGGGGATTGCCGAAACTTGGTTCGTCAAAGGTGAGGCTGCATTCAAAGGTCAGCGACGCCGGCAAACTGGCGGCGCTGCGGACGCTGGCGGCGACATTCCGGAGTGCCGTGACGGGGGGTTGAGCGAATGGACGGACTTACACTCTTCGGGCTCTTCGCCGTGACCGCGATGCTGGTGTCGTACGCGCTGGAGGCGAAAAGCCCCTGGTACATTCTGGCGTTCGCATTCGCCTGCGGCCTCGGTTCGGCTTACGGCTTCCTGCAGGGCGCGTGGCCGTTCGGCGTGGTGGAAGCGATCTGGGCGCTGGTGGCGCTGCGCCGGTGGATGCAGGCGAGGACGCGCGGCTCGTGAACTACACCGTCGGCAGCACCGAGAACCGCTCGCCCGGCCGACGCAGGTTCAGCGCATCGGGACTGGCGCCTTCGTCCTGCACGGCATCGACCCGCGCCGAGGACGGGCCGCGCCGGCACTGCGCCACCATGTCCGAGACGATCTCCGGCGGCCCGGCGAACAGCGCTTCCACGCTGCCGTCCCTGCGGTTGCGCACCCAGCCCTCGAGATTGTGCTTTCGTGCCTGGTGCTCGACCCAGGCGCGGTAGCCGACGCCCTGCACGCGCCCGGTGATCATCACCTGACGGATCGCGCCGCTCATCTAATTCCTCAAGCCCAGGAAGTCGCGGCTGCGTGCCCTCACCTCCGCCTCGCGCGTGACGCGGCCGGTCAGTTCGCTCGAAGCCAGCCCCTTCAACGCCTTTGGCGGCAAGCCTTCGCGCAGCGCCTTAAGCGTCTCGTAAACGGCCTGGGTCGCCGCGGCGAACGGCGCATGCCCCTGCAGCGCGATCCGTACCCGCTGGCTCGCGAGATAAAGGGGGTCGGACATGTCCTCCGGCGCGCCGCCCAGCACGATCGGCAGCGTCGTGGCGGCGGCGATGGCCTCGAGTTCGGTTCGCGTCTTGATGCCGGTGAAGAACAACGCGTCGACGCCGGTCGCCTGATAGGCCCTGGCGCGCGCGATCGCGTCATCGAGCGAGGTGATCGATACTGCCCCGGTACGCCCGATGACGACCAGCGAGGCATCGCGGCGCGCAGCCAGTGCCGCCTTTACCTTGCCGACACCCTCCTCCAATGGAATCAATTGCGTCCCGCTCTGGCCGAAGGCCTGCGGCAGCAAGGTGTCCTCGATGGTGAGGCCGGCGGCGCCCGCGGTCTCCAGTTCTTCGATGGTGCGGCGGACGTTGAGCGCGTTGCCATAACCGTGATCGGCATCGACCAGCACCGGCAATTCTGCCGCGCGCGACATCCGGCGCATCTGTTCGGCGAGTTCGGTCAGCGTAATCAAAGCAATGTCGGGATCGCCCAACACCGCGAGCGAAGCCACCGAGCCGCCGAACATGCCGAGTTCGAAACCGAGATCCCAGGCGATGCGGATCGACGTCGCGTCATAGACCGAGCCGGGTCGAGTGCAGGCCGATCCCGCCAGGATCGAACGCAACGCTTCGCGGCGCTTTCGGAAGGCCATCGCGAAATCCCCCAATAATTTTACGCGAATTCCAGAATCAGCGCGTCGACCGCCAGCGTGGCGCCGGGGGCGGCGTGGATTTTCTTCACCGTACCGTCGCGTTCGGCGCGCAGCACGTTCTGCATCTTCATCGCCTCGACCACGGCCAGCGTCTCGCCGGCCTTGACCTCCTGGCCTTCGGCGACCGCGATCGACACCACGAGACCGGGCATCGGACACAGCAGTTTCTTGCCGGTGTCGGTTTTGGTGCCGACCGGCATCAGCCGCGCCGCTACGGCCTCGGATTCGGTGAAAACATTCACGGCGACTTCATATCCCTGATGCGCAAGCCTGAAACCGTTGGGGATCGGACGTACCTGCATCGCCGCCAGATGGCCGTCGACGGTGCCCTGCCAGACGGGATCGCCAGGCTTCCACGGCGAGACCAGAAGGTGGGGATTGCCGAGCTTCGCATCGGGGCCGACAAAACGCACCGCGATACCATCGGCCTCGCGCACGATGTCGAGGGGGATTTCAGCGCGGTCCAGCCAGACCGCGCGGCGGCGCTCGCGCTGCACCAGGCGGTCGGTCAGCTGGCCGGAAATCTGCCGCTTGCGTTCGCCGAGCACGTGATCGACCGCGGCCGCCACCGCGGCCAGCCGGCGCGCGATCTCGCCCTCGGGAACGCGAACCGCAAACCCCTTCGGAAACTCTTCGGCGATGAAGCCGGTGGAAAGCTTGCCCTCGCGCCAGCGCGGATGCAGCATCAACGCCGACAGGAACGGAATATTGTGGCGGATGCCATCGATGTAAAATGAATCGAGCGCGGTCGCCTGCGCCTCGATGGCGGCAGCGCGCGACGGCGCATGCGTCACGAGCTTCGCGATCATCGGATCGTAATAGATCGAGATCTCGCCGCCTTCCTGCACACCGGTGTCGTTGCGGACGGTGATCCCGTCAACGCTGCTCTCGAGCGGCGGACGATATTTCACCAGCCGCCCGATCGAGGGCAGGAAGTTGCGGAACGGGTCTTCGGCATAGACGCGCGATTCCACCGCCCATCCGGTCAGACGGACGTCCTTTTGCTTCAGCGCCAGCTTTTCGCCCGCGGCCACCCGGATCATCTGCTCGACCAGATCGATGCCTGTGACCAGTTCCGTCACGGGGTGCTCGACCTGCAGCCGCGTGTTCATTTCCAGGAAGTAGAAGCTCTTGTCCTGACCGGCGACGAATTCGACCGTGCCGGCGGAATCGTAATTCACGGCCTTTGCCAGCGCCACCGCCTGCTCGCCCATCTGGCGGCGGGTGGTCTCGTCCAATAGCGGCGACGGCGCTTCCTCGATCACCTTCTGATTGCGGCGCTGGATCGAGCATTCGCGTTCGCCGAGATAGATGACGTTGCCATGCTTGTCGCCGAGCACCTGGATTTCGATGTGACGGGGATCGACGATGAATTTCTCGATGAACACCCGGTCATCGCCGAACGATGCCTTGGCTTCCGCTTTGGCAAGGCCAAACCCTTCGGCGACTTCTGAGGTCGAATGCGCGATCCGCATGCCCTTGCCGCCGCCGCCGGCGGAAGCCTTGATCATGACGGGGTAGCCGATCGCATCGGCGATCTTCACGGCATGCTTTTCGTCCTCGATCACGCCGAGGAAGCCCGGCACGGTCGAGACGTCGGCCTTGGCGGCTGCCTTCTTGGACTCGATCTTGTCGCCCATCGCGGCGATCGCGCCGGCGTTGGGTCCGATGAAGACGATGCCGGCTTGCTGGAGTACGCGCGGAAAGGCCTCGCGCTCAGACAGGAATCCATAGCCGGGATGCACAGCCTCCGCGCCGGTCTTGCGGCAGGCCTCGATGATCTTGTCCATCACCAGATAGCTTTCGGCGGCGGCCGGCGGCCCGATCAGGACGGCGTCATCGGCCATTTCGACATGCAGCGCGTCACGGTCGGCCTCGGAATAGACGGCGATGGTCTGGATCCCCATCCGGCGGGCAGTCTTGATGACCCGGCAGGCGATCTCGCCGCGGTTTGCGATCAGGATTCGTTTGAACATGTTCTTGCTTACTTGAAACCTTCTAGGGCGGGGCCGGCCCTCGCGAGGCCGGGGGCCGCAATCTGACACGCGGGCGCGGATGTAACAATTCCGTGGTTACAGGAAAACCAAACGGAGGCAACGACCTAACGCTGCGAATCGGCGCCTCAACCGGAGTAAGTCTGGAATCTGCCCCGCGCATAGGCGTGGGACACGGCCTTCATGAGTTCGCCGACCTCGGATTCCAGATATTCGTTGGCCACGATCAATGCGCGGATCGTGGCCCGCACGTCGCCGCCGCAGGCGGCGATGGCCTGATCCACCGACGCCTCCAGCCCGTCCTCCTCGATGTCCGATTGTGATGAGGGCAGCATATTTCGTTCCATCGCGGGCCGCGGAGATAAATGTTCTTCTTTTGTTCTTATGAAGTCAACTGCCTGATGGGCGCGCGTTCAATAGCGCAGCAGCGCCCGCTGAAAGGCATGTCCGCTCAGGCCGGCGTGCCGCCGGTCTCAAGCAGCCTTTGGCAGCTTGGCGGTCAGGATATCGATCTTGTGGATGGAAGGCGGCTTGGCGAAGAGGTCGGCCGCCTTGGCCATCAACGCCGCCGCGACCTTGCCGTTCAGATGCGCGTCGCGCCCGGCTTCGTCGTTAAACGTATCGAAAATGGCAAACGATGACGGGCCTTCCTGGATGGCGTACCAGGTCACCGTTCCGGCTTCGGCATCCACCAGCGGCAAAGCCGAACGCAAGAATTCCGCGACTTCCTTTTCCTTGCCCGGCTTAGCCTCAAGCGGCACGTACAGCGCGACCTTGGTCATGGGGTGCTCCTGCAGTGATTGAACGTCTCGTCAGGCGCTCGCGCGCCGTCCCCTTCAAACATACAGGCCTGTTGTTGGTTCCGTGGGGATGGCGGTGCCCTGTGGGGCCATGTAACAATTCTGTCGTATAGCAAAACTAAAGAGTGGCAACGGCCTGGCCGGGAATTTGCTTCTGATGGGGGAGACTTCAATGCGCCGCTTAATGCTTTTTGTGACCGCAGGCCTGGCGCTCTTCTCCACCGGCAGCACGGCGTTGGCCCAGAACAACACCCCCCACAACCTGATCCTGTTCGTGCCAGACGGCTTGCGCGGACAGATCGTCACGCCGCAGACCGCGCCGGCCATGGCCGATGTCCGCGACAAGGGCGTCAATTTCAAGAATTCGCACTCGATGTTCCCGACGTTCACCATGGCCAACGGATCGGCCCTGGCGACCGGGCATTACCTCGGCGATACCGGGACGTTCAGCAACACCATCTATACCGGGTTCTCGTCGGTTCCTGCCGGCGATACCGTCGTCCCCTTCATCGAGAACGACGCGGTGCTGGGCGATGTCGACGAGCATTTCGGCGGCGACTACCTGAACGAAGAAACCATCCTGAAGATGGCGCGCATCAAGGGCTTCAGCACGGCCGCCATCGGCAAGGTCGGCCCGACCCTGATTTTCGACCATACCGACCGTGCCGACCGTCCCGGACTGCATTCGATCGTGATCGACGATTCCACCGGCGCCAAGACCGGCGTGCCGCTGTCGGATGAAATGAAGGCCGCACTGGAAAAAGCCAATCTGCCGCTGGTAGCGCCCTCGCGCGGCGACAACGCCAAGGCCGGCGACGCCAAGACGCCGGGCACCACGGTCGCCAATATCGCCCAGCAGGCCTATTTCGCCGACGTCGCCAGCAAGATCGTGCTGCCGATGTTCAAGGCACGCGGCAAGCCGTTCGTGCTGGTGTTCTGGTCGCGCGATCCCGACGGCAGCCAGCACAACACCGGCGACAGCCTCAATACCGTGACGCCGGGAATCAACGGACCGACGTCGCTCGCCGGCATCAAGAACGCCGACGACAATCTGGCGCAGTTGCGCAAGACGCTCGACGATCTCGGTCTTGCCGCCACCACCAACATCGTGATCGCGGCCGACCACGGTTTCTCGACGATTTCGAAGGAAAGCAAAACCAGCCCCTCGGCAAAGGCGACCTACGCGGACACGCCGAAGGATTTCCTGCCCATGGGGTTCCTGGCGCTCGATCTGGCCAAGGCGCTTGACCTGCCGCTGTTCGACCCCAACGACAAGAATGCGCGTATCGGCGACAATGCGCACCCGAAGGCCGGCAACGGCGTGCTCGGCGCCGATCCCGCAAAGCCCGACCTGGTGGTCGCCACCAATGGCGGATCGGACCTGATCTACCTTCCCAACAGGGACAAGAAACTCGCCGCACGCACCGTCAAGGCGCTACTCGAACAGGACTATGTCAGCGGGCTGTTCGTCGACGACAAGCTTGGGCGCTTCCCCGGCACATTGGAAATGTCGGAGCTCAACCTCAAGGGCAAGGCGGTGACCCCCAATCCGTCGATCGTGGTCAACTTCCGCTCCTATGTGGAGGGATGCAACGAGCCGACCAATTGCTCCGTCGAGGTCGCCGATACCGTGCTGCGGCAAGGTCAGGGCATGCACGGCAGTTTCGGCCGCGGCGATACCATGAATTTCATGGCCGCAACCGGTCCCGATTTCAAAGCCGGCTATGTCGATCCGCTCCCGGTCAGCAATGCCGACGTCGGCATGACGATCTCGCAACTGATGGGCTTGCGTGCGGCCGCCAACGGCGGACTTATCGGCCGGGTGATCTCTGAGGCACTGCCCAACGGAATCATCCCGAAGGCGGCCGACGGAAAGCTGGTCTCCAAACCCGCCGCCAACGGCCTGCAGACCGTCGTCAAGTACCAACGCGTGCTGTCGCAGCGCTATTTCGACGCCGCCGGATTTCCCGGCCGCACCGTCGGACTCGAGGCCGAAACCGGCAAACAAAAAACGGCGGGGAAATAATCCCCCGCCGCCTGGTCTCGACCGCGACTGAAATTTACATCCCGATATCGAACACCTTCGGCAGCTGCGTCGCCAGCGGCACGGCTGCGGCGCCCACGATGGTGGCGACCAGCGCCATCAAGGTGCGGTTGATGCGCTGCTTGCCCCGCATCTGGCTCGCGATCCATTCCAGCACGTCGGTATTGACGCCCGCCGCACGCGTCGGCGCCCAGCTTTCGATCGCGGTCTCCGGCGACAGCGCAACCGTGCGTGGCGGCACCGGCAGGCCTGACGCGGAGGCCGCGTGGTGCACCACCGCCTTGGCCAGCAGATCGTCAAAACGTCCCTCGTCGCTGCGTTCGGCGCCGGCGTCGTTGATCTCGAACAGCGCTTCGGCTTCGGCCCGGCTGACGGGCTGATGGTCGACAGCGGTCGCGGTCAGGATGCGCGCGCACCAGGCAGCGTCAAAGGCATCCAGCGCGCGGGAAAAATGTACACGGCCCCTGGTGGTGGGACCTTCGCCGGTGATCACGCCATCGCGGACCACGGTGAGAGCTTGTGCGGCGGTGTCGCGGCAGGAAATTCTGGAGGGTTCGAGCGCGGGGATCGATTCGGGTAACTTAAGTGCGGCGGCGGACATGAGTTGGGTCTACTTTTCAGTTTCTTGTGCAGGACAGCATTTTCACGCAGGCGTAAACGAGTAGTTAACGATTCGAAACTCGCTTCGCTGGTTTTTTAGATGGTTGCCGATTTGTCGCCGTGACGTCCGTGAAAGTTCGGTATCGGAACCGGACCCGGCGTGTTGCGGGCGATTAAAGGCAATAGCGGGGCAGAGACAACATTTGCCCCCGCTGTTGCTTTTTTGCCGCACAAGCGGAGCAAAAGAAGATGCTAGGGGTTGCCTGTTCGAGAGAAGAATTTCACCTTTTCTTGGCCGCCATTCACTTAAACGCTTCCACCCCCTATACTTAGCGCGAAGAATTACCCTGCAACTTGAAGCACATGAGGAAACAAAATGGCTCTTCAGATAGGCGCAGTGGCCCCCGATTTCGAGGCCGAAACCACCGAAGGCAAAATCAAGTTCCATGATTGGATCGGCAACGGCTGGGCGCTTTTGTTCTCGCACCCGAAGGATTTCACGCCGGTCTGCACCACCGAACTCGGCGCCCTGGCGAAGTTGAAGCCGCAATTCGACAAGCGCGGCGTCAAGCTGATGGGGCTTTCCGTCGATCCCGTCACCAACCATGCGAAATGGTCGGAGGACATCAAGGAGACGCAAGGCGCCGCGCCGAATTATCCGATGATCGGCGACACCGATTACAACGTGTCGAAGCTATACGACATGCTGCCGGCCGCGACTTCCGGCGATGCCACCAAGCGCACCGCCGCCGACAACCAGACCGTCCGCAACGTCTTCATCATCGGGCCGGACAAGAAAATCAAACTGATCCTCATCTATCCGATGACCACGGGCCGCAACTTCCAGGAAATACTGCGCGTCATCGATTCCATGCAGATGACCGCCAAGCATCGCGTGGCGACGCCGGCCGACTGGAAGCCGGGCGAGGACGTCATCATCGCCGGCTCGGTCAGCGATGACGAGGCCAAGACCATCTATCCGGAGGGCTGGAAGGCGCCGAAGCCCTATCTGCGGATCGTGCCGCAGCCGAAGTAAGCGAGTAGCGCTTGGTAAGGTGGGCAAAGGCGCGCCGGCGCTGTGCCCCCTTTTTTCCTGGCCGGTGGCCCGCTGCGATTGACCGTTAAATTCGCGGCGCGAGCCATTCGTGATCATCAGCCCGAGCGTGGACGATACCGCCGCTATCCCGGCAACGGTTCGGCGATTTTCTTGCAACCGGCGTGACGGGCTACGCCCGTGAGCGCGACCGCCCCGATCGGGACGGCATGTCCCGAGGCGAACGATGGTTCTGGGACAGCCTGGTCGACGCCGACCCAGGGAGCAATCCGGTCACCTGGCAATGGGTCGCGGGGTTCGGCGCCGATGCGGCGCCATGATTGCCGGCCACCTTGATCCACCAACCCCGGAACCCGACGCCGCTTGAACTGAAGGGCGCTGAGGTTGGCCTCGGCAAGAGCGAGCCGGAGTCGGTCGTCGACCACCGGCCGGCGCGGAAGCGGGCCTATGCCACGCTCCGCAAACGCCGAGCGGGCCGCATCTCTTTGACAGCTCTCAGAATCTCGCTATCGTTGTGGCTTCGACTAACCTTGGGGGACGAGATGGACGACGATACACCCGTAGTAGAGCCGATGACCGAGACGACCACCATGGCCGAAGTGCCGCCGCCGGCCGCAAAGCCCGCGGTCAAGAAGAAAAAGAAAGCCGCCAAGAAGGCCGCGAAGGCTCCGCCGAAGAAGGCAAAAAAAGCCAAGAAAGCCGCCAAGAAATCCGCGGCGAAAAAATCCGCCAAAAAGGCCGTGAAGAAGACCGGCAAGAAATCATCCAAGAAGGCCGCGAAAAAGAAAAAGAAGGCCAAGAAGTCGAAGCGCTGATCGAGGCGTTTCCTTCAACTGCAGAAGCCTTCAGGCGAAAGCCTGGAGGCTTTTGTTTTGGGGGCTTCGACCCTTGCAGTCCTCACGCCCGCCGGTTGACCAGAAACACCGCGGCGGCGCACGCGATCATGCCCCCTATCGCGACGAGATCGAGCCGCTCGCCGAACAGGACATAGGCCATCGCGGCGGTCACCGCCGGCACCAGATAGAACAGGCTTGCGACCGAGGTCGCCGCCGAGCGCCGGATCAGCCAGTACAAGAGCCCGATCGATCCGATCGAGAGCACCACCACGAGCCAGAGCAGAGCCAGCACGAACTCCTGCGTCCAGTGCACCACATGGTTTTCGAACAGCCACGCCGCGACCGCGAAGAAGATGCTGACCGCGACATATTGCATGAGATTGCCGGCGCGCCAGTCGATCTGGCCGCAATAGCGCCGCTGATAAAGCGTGCCCAGGGTGATGCTGACCAGCGAGACACCCGAGGCCAGCCAGCCCCAGCCTGCCTCGCCGCTCATCGGGCGATTGTGCAGGATGAGCGGCGAGGCAGGCGAGCCCAAGCAACAGCCCGGTCCATTGCAGCGGCGTGACGCGTTCGCCGAGCCAGCGGTTCGCCAGCGTCGAGGTCAGGATCGGCTGCAGCCCCGGAATCAGCGCCGAGAGCCCGGCGGGAATCGAATGCGCGATCGCGACCGCGGTGCCGCCGAGGTAAAAGCCATGCACCAGAATGCCGGCGACCACGCTGTGGGCGACGCCGATCCGGTCCGGCCATTTCGGCCGCGCGATGGCGGCAATCACCGCCATCAGGCCGACCACCAGCCCCATGCGGATGGTGAGATAGGTCAGCGGGTCGGCATTGTTCACGACGTATTTGGTGGCGACGAAGCCGGTACTCCACAGCACGACGAAAATCGCCGGCGCCGCGCGCGCGGCCATTTTCTCGAGGTCATGACTCATTGTGGCACTCAGTGCCCGATCGTATGCTCCACGGCAACGCTAGTTTGCGCGGGTCCACTCGCGCGCTATGACATGTCCCGACCGCCCATTGCCCCCGAGGAAGGCCTGTTTCCCGTGATTCTCGGCCGTGAAGGTGCTGGCGTCGTGGTCGATATCGGCCGCGGCGTCACCAGCAAGAAAGGCAATCACGTCATCCCGCTGTACGACGATGTGTCATTTCATTTCCGCAAGCCGCGCGGCGTAGCGCGCCATCAGGTCGACCTCGATATTGACCTCGCTGCCAGCCCGCCAGGCGCCGATCGTCGTGACGGAGAGCGTATGCGGAATGATCAGCACCGAAAAAGCGACGTCTTCAACGGTATTTACCGTCAGCGACGCACCATCGAGCGTCACGGAACCCTTGGGCGCGATGAAGCGCGCCAATTCGCGCGTGGTGGTGAGCTCGAACCGCGCCATGTCCGGCAGGTCGTCGCGTGTGACGATGGTGGCGACGCCGTCGGCATGGCCGGCGACGATGTGGCCGCCGAGTTCGTCCCCGATCTTCAGCGCCCGCTCGAGATTGAGTTTTGTTCCCTTGACCCAGTGTTTTGCCGTGGTCATGCGAAGCGTTTCAGCGGCGGCATCGACCTCGAACCAGGTCTTGTCACGCTCAACGCCCGAGGCAACGACCGTGAGACAGATACCGTTGCACGCGATCGAGGCGCCGTCGGCGATGGTGGCGCGGTCGTAGCGGCAGGCAATGCGCAAGCGATGCAGCTGCCCCTGCGCCGTCGGCGTCAGGCTGACGATCTCGCCGACATCGGTGACTATGCCTGTGAACATTAGAATCTCTTTAGTTGACCATGATCTTATCGGAAAACCGGTTCCCACTTTTCCGGATCATGGTCTCTCGTAAATCGTAAGAGTATCGTTTTCCAGGCGCTCGCTAGCACGGACCTTCAGCGCGGGCGACTGCGTGATGGCGGACAGCGACAATGCATCCAGCGCGGCGATGCCGTCGGTGCCGATCGGATCGGGTCCGCGCAGCAGCCGGACTTCATCGACGAGGCCGGCGGCGACAAAGGATGACGCCACCCGCGCGCCACCTTCCACCAGAAGCCGCGTGATGCCCTTTTCGGCAAGCGCATGCAGCACGGCCGGCAAATCAAGCCCGGATGAGGTTTTTGACGGCGCAAACCGGATCACCTGCGCCCCTGCCGCCCCGAGCTTCATGGCGGCCGGCGCCTCCGCGAGCTCGGACGCCATCACCCAGAGCGGCGTCTCGCGCGCCGTGTGAACCAGCCGGCTGGTGCCTGATATCCGCAGGCGCGGGTCCAGCACCACCCGCACCGGTGAGCGCGGCTCCATGCCGGGCAGCCGGCAGGTCAGGAGCGGATCGTCCGCTATGACCGTCCCGATCCCGACCAGGACGGCGTCGCATTGCGCGCGCAGCAGATGCACCCGCGCTCTCGCGGCTTCGCCCGTTATTGCCACCGGCCTGCGGCCGGCCGCCGCGATCTTGTCGTCGGAGGATACCGCGAGTTTCAGGATCACATGCGGACGCTTGTCGCGGACGCGCCGGAAGTGCCCGGCATGATCGTGCGCCGCTTCCAAAGCCCCGAGCCCGATATCGACAGTAATCCCGGCGGCGCGCAGCCTTGCATGGCCTTGGCCAGCCACTTCCGGATTGGGATCCTCGATCGCCGACACGACGCGCGCAATACCTGCGGCGATGACCGCGTCGGCGCAAGGCGGCGATTTGCCGAAATGCGAGCACGGCTCCAGCGTCACATAGAGGGTGGCGCCTCGCGCCGCTTCGCCGGCGCGCCTGAGCGCCTCCGGCTCGGCATGCGGACGGCCGCCTGCTTGCGTCCAGCCGCGGCCGACGACGACGCCGTCTTGGACCACGACCGCGCCGACGGCGGGATTGGGCCAGGTGCGTCCCTGCCCGCGCCGGCCGAGCGCCAGTGCCAGCGCCATGAAGCGCTGGTCGGCGGCCTTGGCGTCCTTCGATTTCTGCGCGTACTGGTCTTCCAGGATGCGGAAGATCATTTGCGTAACAGGGCAATCCGCGCGGCGTCGTCGCCGGAGAGTTCGCCGAGCACGGCTTCAAAGTCCCTGGCTTCGCGGAAATTGCGGTAGACCGAGGCGAAACGGACATAGGCGACGTCGTCGAGCTGGCGCAGATGCTCCATCACGATCTCGCCGATCGCCTCCGACGAAATCTCGGCCTCGCCGCCGCTTTCGAGTTCGCGCACGATCGCCGAGACCATCTTCTCGACCCGCTCCGGATCGACCGGGCGCTTGCGCAAGGAGATCTGCACCGAGCGCACCAGCTTGTCGCGATCGAACGGCACCCGTCGGCCATTGCGCTTGATCACCGTGAGTTCGCGCAACTGCACCCGCTCGAAGGTGGTGAAGCGAAAATTGCAGGCCACGCACACCCGCCGCCGCCGGATCACGGCGGAATCCTCGGTCGGACGCGAGTCCTTCACCTGGGTATCGAGACTGTTGCAACTGGGGCAACGCATCCGGCAAAAACCTTGTTGCTAGAAAAGCCTTACTGATAAATCGGGAAGCGGTCGGTCAGCGCTTTCACCTTGTCCTTGACGGCGGTTTCCACCAGCGGCGCCTTGCCGTCCTGCGACTGCGCGATCGCATTCAGCACCTCGGCGATCATGCCTGCGACCTGCTTGAATTCGCCGACGCCGAAACCGCGCGTGGTCGCCGCCGGCGTGCCCAGCCGAAGGCCGGAGGTGACGAATGGTTTTTCCGGGTCGAACGGGATGCCGTTCTTGTTGCAGGTGATCGCCGCGCGCACCAGTGCCTTTTCCGAGACGTTGCCCTTCAACCCCTTCGGCCGGAGATCGACCAGCATCAGATGGTTGTCGGTGCCGCCGGAGACGATATCAAAACCGTGGCCGCGCAACGCTTCCGCCAGCGCCTTGGCGTTCTCGACCACGTTCTTCGCATAAATCTTGAAGTCCGGACGCAGCGCCTCGCCGAACGCCACGGCTTTCGCGGCGATTACATGCATCAGCGGGCCGCCCTGCAAGCCCGGGAAGATCGCCGAGTTCAGCTTCTTGGCCAGTGCCTCGTCGTTGCAGAGGATCAGGCCGCCGCGCGGGCCGCGCAGCGATTTGTGGGTGGTGGTGGTGGTGACGTGCGCATGCGGCACCGGCGAGGCGTGCACGCCGCCGGCAACGAGGCCGGCGAAATGCGCCATGTCGACCATCAGATAGGCGCCGACGCTGTCGGCGATCTCGCGAAACCGTTTGAAATCCCAGGAGCGCGAATAGGCCGAGCCGCCGGCGATGATCAGTTTCGGCCGCACCTGCTCGGCCTGATTGGCGACCGCATCCATGTCGATGATCTGGTCCTCGCGCCGCACCGTGTAATGGGCGGCCTTGAACCATTTGCCGGACATGTTGACCGGCGAGCCGTGGGTGAGATGGCCGCCGGCGGCGAGATCGAGCCCCATGAAGGTATCGCCGGGCTGCAGCAGCGCCAGGAAAACCGCCTGGTTCATCTGGCTGCCGGAGTTCGGCTGCACGTTGGCAAAGCCTGCGCCGAACAGTTTCTTGGCGCGCTCGATCGCCAGCGTCTCGGCGACGTCGACCCATTCGCAGCCGCCGTAATAGCGATTGCCGGGATAGCCTTCGGCATATTTGTTGGTCATCACCGAGCCCTGCGCTTCCAGCACCGCGCGGCTGACGATGTTTTCCGATGCGATCAGTTCGATCTCGTGGCGCTGGCGGCCGAGTTCGCCGCGGATCGCGGCCGCGATCTCGGGATCGGCCTGCTCGAGGGTCGCGGTAAAGAACGAGTCGGGCGCGGAGGCGGTTTTGGCGCTGCTGGAAGAGCTCATGAGCGAAATACCTCCACCGCCGCAACCTGTTACGGCCGTTGCGGCCGGTCATATGTGGCAATCGAAAGCGGCATTCGCGGGATACCATATCGGACGGCGACGGCCAAGCACTTGCGGTAGGCGGCTGCTATTTATGCAAGATATGGTGGTGGATGGGGGTGGGTTCCAGCCTGCCCCGCGCCCTCCCCGGCGTCGCCCCGGCCTTGAGCCGGGGCCCAAAACCACGGCTCGAGGTCGGTTGGGGTCATCCGCCGGACTGCTCGATGACTGCCGCCGCGGAGTATGGGTCCCGGCTCAAGGCCGGGACGACGGGGTACCCACTCCGACGCCCTACTTCGCAAACCGGTACGCCCCGCCATGCTCGATACTGCGCTGGAACGCCGGCCGCGTGTGCATGCGCGACAGCCACGCGCTCAGGTTCGGATACGGCCCGAGCTTGTCGAACACCTTTGCCATGTCGCCAACAAAACTCATCTGGATGTCGGCGCCGGTCAGCGCGTTGCCGACGAAGAACTCCCTGCCCTGCAGCGCGCCGTCGACATAGCCCAGATGATTGGCGATCTCGCTGTCGATGCGCGGATGCAGTGGGGAGCCGGCTTCCTTCAGCCGGCCGACATAGAGGTTGAGCATCAGCGGCAGCATCGCTGAGCCTTCCGAGTAATGCAGCCACTCGTTATAGATCTCGTACTCGGTGCTTCCGAGCGCCGGCATCATCGCGCCCTTTCCATAGCGGCGGATGACGTAATCGACGATCGCGCCTGATTCTGCGATCCTGATCTCGCCGTCGGTGATAATGGGCGACTTGCCGAGCGGATGAATGGCCTTCAGCTCCGGCGGCGCCAGCCGCGTTTGCGCGTCGCGCTGATAGCGCGTCATCTTGTAGGGCACCGCGAGCTCTTCGAGCAGCCAGAGGATTCGTTGCGAGCGCGAGTCGTTGAGATGATGCAGCGTGAGCATAGGGGTTTCCTCGGGCGTGCTTGTTGACCACCGAGGTGTATCAGATATTTCCGCGAGGCGTCACACGCTCAAGTGTCATCGCCCGGCTTGACCGGCCCGCCCAGTATTCCAGAGAACGCAGTGATTAAACCGAGAAGCCCCGGCGTACTGGATCCCGCTTTCGCGGGGATGACGAGCAACGTTGGGGCGAACACTTTGCTTCCATGCAAGCGGCCGATACCTACAGCCCCGTATACCCTGCCTTCACCGGATCGCTCGAGCCGTCGAGTTCGCGCAAGTACGTCAGCCCGCACACGGTCAGGCGATGGGTATCCCTCTCGCCGGCTTCCATCAGCTTGGCGAGATATTCTGTCACTTTCGCTCGCGCTTCGGCGCTGGCCGCGGCAGAGCGGTTCAAAAGCAGATCGTAGGTCATCATAATACGGTCGATGGCGGCTTCCATGACATCCTCTTCGCTCGGGGAATCAGACGCGTTCACGAACTAGACGAGCTCGACGGCTTCGAACTTCGCAATCGCCTTGTTGGCGAGCCGGAGCCGGTTCATCTCGCCGCGCTGAAACATCTCGACGATGATTTCGAGCAGCCGCTCGTTGGTGAGAAAACTGTCGGCGATGGCGCCGGTACGGCGCAGGTAATTCGAGGCGATGGCATAGGCATCGCCCACCACTTCGACGTTCATGACCTGCAATCCGCGCTCGACCAGCATGGCCCTCTCCTCCGGCACGAGATAAGCACGACAGCGGGCAGAAGTTCCGTTCCGGGAAACCGGTTTTTGCTGGTCCTGAACGACAAAACGCACCGGACCGGTAATCCGGGCCGATGCGCTTTGAGGGGAAGTCTCGTTTTTCTTGTTTTTGTTGGCTTATCTTTTCTTGGACGCCTTTTCTTCACGCGAACCGGTAGCCACTTCACTCGAAAACGCTATGCTGGCTGCCGGTCTTCTAAAGTTGGCCGGCTTGGCCGAAAGAAAATCTCAGAGCCGGTACAGGATCTGGTCGGTCCAGAACCGCTCGAGCCGGTGCAACGACTTGTTCAGGGTCGCGAACTCCTCGTTCGAGATGCCGCCAACCTGCTCCACCGTCTTGACGTGCTTCTGGTAGAGCGCGTCGACGATCTTGCGGATTTCCTGGCCCTGCGGGGTCAAGCGGATGCGCACCGAGCGGCGATCGACGCGCGAGCGCTGGTGATCGAGGAAGCCGAGTTCGACCAGCTTCTTCAGATTGTAAGAGACGTTGGAGCCGAGGTAGTAACCGCGCGTGCGCAGTTCGCCGGCGGTCAGCTCCTTGTCGCCGATGTTATAGAGCAGGAGCGCCTGCACCGAATTGATGTCAGCGCGGCCGCGACGATCGAATTCATCCTTGATCACGTCGAGCAGGCGGCGATGCAGCCGCTCCACCAAAGTCAATGCTTCCAGATAGAGCGGCTGCACCGGAGCTCCGGGAGCGCGTTCGGCGGTCTCCACCGCCGTTGCAACGGCTTTCATCATGACACTTCCCCTGTTGTCGTTTTTATCGACTTATTCGACGAAACTTGTGTCCCGCCTGATAGCTGCAACTTAAGGGGGCGGTTTGAAGATCCGCTTAAATAAGACAATAAAGAGATCATGAATTTAAGACAGTGAATCGTGGATTAAGCCCATGGATAAAGGGCTTTTCGCAACCTTTCATTGAGGGTGAAGTGGCCCTGTTCACGCTTCGTTGGCCTACTCTGTCGCATATGGGAACAGCTTCGTTCAAATTTGAAAGGCTTGCGTAACAGGTATGGCGGGACGTTAGGGTGAGCGAGAAGTTACCGCCCAAATCCTGGAAACAATTTGTATAGCCTACCCCCGGTCTTTCTGAGATCGCGTACATCCTTTTCCAATCCGCGATGTGCTAGCTGCCCGCAGATCTTCCACGCGATGTCGTGAAATGCGCTTCGCTATGGCGGCCGTTCGCGCGCGGCCATCCAGGCCAGCGCGAGGTAGGCGCCGAGCATCAGGACTTCGAAACCCACGACCAGCAGGCTGCCGCCGTAGATGCCCGGAAACATCAGCTCGATCACCGCCATCGATACCACGGTGGTCAGCCACACCACCGCCCCCCACGGCGTCGCCAGCCAAAGTCCGACCGCGGCGACGAGTTCGATCACCGCGAAATAGACGGTCGCGGTCTGCCATGCCATCGGCTGGTTCTCGAAGGCGTCTTCCTCGCCGCCGACAAAGCCCGTCACCTGCGCCCAGTGGTAGAGCCCCTGGATCACGGAGACGACGGCCATGATGCGCAGGAAGAACACCAGCCGCCGGGTCCAGACATTGTCGTCGGATTCGATCCGCTCCGACGAAATCGCGGCCACGGACATCGCGTTGTCCCGCGAGCTGTCGCGCGAGGGGGTTTCAGACATTCGGAGCGCTCATGGCTAAGGAATATACCTGCATTTGGAGAAGACTCATGGCCCCTTGGCGCGGCAAAATCAATCAGCCCCTGCCGCAGCGTCTTGCGGCAGGTCAAGGCCGCGGTGACGGCAGCCGTGCAAGGTGCTAGCATTAGTGGCCGGCCTCTTTGCCGGCCTCTTGGGAGAGATGACACAATGGCGATCAAATTCGGGCGACCGATCGAAATGCGCGACGCGCCGCGGCAGCAGACCGCGCCGGCCGCTCCCGCCCTCGATCTCGTGGTTCGCCCGCGCCGCAACCGCAAGGCGGAATGGGCCCGCCGGCTGGTGCGGGAAAACGTCCTGACCACGGACGACCTGATCTGGCCGCTGTTCATCGTCGACGGAAACGACAAGCGCTCAGGCGTCGCCTCGATGCCCGGCGTCGAGCGGCTGTCGGTCGACCAGGCGGTGCGCGACGCCGAGCGCGCGGCGAAGCTGAACATCCCCTGCATCGCGCTGTTTCCCTATACCGAGCCGTCCTTGCGCGACGAGCACGGCTCGGAAGCCACCAATCCCGACAATCTCGTCTGCAAGGCGGTGCGCGCCATCAAGAAGGAATTTCCCGGCATCGGCGTGCTCTGCGACGTCGCGCTCGATCCCTTCACCAGCCACGGCCATGACGGCCTGATCGACGACGGCCGGATCCTCAACGACGAGACGGTGGCGGTCTTGGTGCGGCAGGCGCTGGTGCAGGCCGAAGCCGGCTGCGACATCATCGCGCCCTCGGACATGATGGACGGCCGCGTCGGCGCCATCCGCCGGGGGCTGGACGCCAGTGGCTTCCTCGACGTCCAGATCATGGCCTACGCCGCCAAATACGCCTCCGCTTTCTATGGCCCGTTCCGCGACGCCATCGGCTCGGCCAAGACGCTGACCGGCGACAAGCGCACCTATCAGATGGACAGCGCCAATTCGGACGAAGCCTTGCGCGAGGTCGAACTCGACATCGCCGAAGGCGCCGACATGGTGATGGTGAAGCCGGGCATGCCCTATCTCGACGTGGTGCGGCGGGTCAAGGACACGTTTGCGATGCCGACCTTCGTCTACCAGGTGTCCGGCGAATACGCGATGATCGCGGCAGCCGCCAACAATGGCTGGATCGATGGCGAGCGGGCGATGATGGAGAGCCTGGTGGGCTTCAAGCGCGCCGGCGCCGACGGCATCCTGACCTATTTCGCACCGCAAGCGGCAGAGAAGCTGAAGGCGGAGCGCTGAGGCACTCCCTCGTCGCCGAATCGCCGGATTGTTGCGGTTTCGTCATTCGGAGGGGCCTTGCAAGCGCCCGGGCGGTTCCCATGTCTCGCTTTCGAAGAATGCACGGTCGGGAGGGACTGATCATGTCTGACGGCGGCACGGGCTACTCTGGCGGCGCCAATTCCGGCGGCACCTGGCGCAACGGCGGTCCGGCGAATTTCCAGCCGCACGCCTTCGACCCTTATCGGCAGCCGGAATTGTTTCGCGGCGTGCTGACCCGGCGGGTATTTGCGTTCCTGATCGACCTGATCATCATCTCGATCCCGGTAATCCTGGGTTACCTCTTTATCATCGCATTCGGCATCGTCACGCTGGGTCTCGGCTTCCTGCTGTGGGGGCTGGCGTGGCCGGCGACCCTGATCTGGGTTGTGGTTTATTACGGCGCCACGCTGGGCGGGCCCTATTCTGCCACCATGGGCATGCGCGTGATGGATCTTGAATTGCGCACCTGGTACGGCGCGCCCGGCTATTTCGTCCTCGGCGCTATGCATGCGGTGCTGTTCTGGGCCTCAGTATCGTTCCTGTCGCCACTGGTGCTCCTGGCCGGCCTGTTCAACGGCCGCCGCCGCCTGCTGCACGATATCGTGCTGGGAACCGTGGTCATTAACAGTTCGGTCCGCAACCCAGTGGTACAGTCGGCGCGATCGTTCTGAGCCCAAACCGATTGACGGTCAGCCTCCGCGGCGCGATGCTGGCTTTTGCCTGTTTTTCGGAGACTGACGACATCCCGTGACCCAGCACTCGCGTGACACCCCGCAATTCTATCTGACGGCGCCCTCGCCCTGCCCGTATCTGCCCGGCCGGCACGAGCGCAAGGTGTTCACCCATCTGGTCGGCGACAAGGCAGGCGACCTCAACGACCTTTTGACCCATGGCGGCTTCCGGCGCAGCCAGTCGATCGCCTACCGCCCGGCCTGCGACCAGTGCCGGGCGTGCGTGTCCGTGCGTGTCGTCGCCAACGAGTTCCGGCCTTCGCGCAATCTGCGCAAGGTCCTGGCCCACAACGCCGACATCGTCGGCGAGCAGCGCAGCGCGGTGCCGACCTCCGAGCAATATTCGGTATTCCGCGCCTATCTCGATCAGCGCCATCGCCATGGCGGCATGGCCGACATGACCGTGCTCGATTACGCCATGATGGTGGAGGACAGCCACGTCGAAACCCGCATCATCGAATACCGCCGCCGCGGCGCCGGCACCAGCATCACCGGCCGCGGCGAGGAACTCCTGGCGGTGGCGTTGACCGACGTGCTCAGCGACGGGCTGTCGATGGTGTATTCGTTCTTCGAACCGTCGGAAGTCAGCCGCTCGCTCGGCAGTTTCATGATCCTCGACCACATCGCGCGCGCCCGGCGGCAGGGACTGCCTTACGTCTACCTCGGCTACTGGATCGAAGGCTCCAAGAAGATGGACTACAAAGGCCGCTTCCTGCCGCAGCAGCGCCTCGCCCCCTCCGGCTGGCTGCGCATCGACGCCTCCGGCGACATCTCGAGCGAGCCGCAGGATTAGCCCCGACTGTCGCCACTCGGCTGTGGCTCACCACTCTTCCGGACAGGGGTCGACGATCTTCCAGAGGTCCATGCCGTTCTTGATCTTCTTCATCTCGGTGGTGAGGCCGCCGTTGCGGCGGATCCAGTCCTTTACCGTATCCGGATAATAGGACATCAGGTCCAAGGTGCCTTCGGCGCTGGTGACCTTGATGCCGAAGGTAAAGGCCTTGTCGTAATAGGCCTGGTGGAAACCGAGGCTGGCGCGCGGCGTCACGCAGATCTTGTTTATCGGCACGATGCCGAACACCAGGGTGCAGGCCGAATTGCAGATGCCGTCGATGATGACCCGCTCATGGTGGTCCCGGATGCGCTTGTACTTGTCCTTGTATTCCTCGACATAGCCGCCGTGATCCCGGGTGATATGCAGATCGGCCCGCGCCGGCGAAGCGGCCGGCAGAGAGAGCAACAGCAGGGCAAAAGCGGTGATGCGCATGGGTCGGTCGGGATGGACAGGCCTGGAGGACCCGGGAAAGCCGGGTCCACGAAACGGACCTGACGGTACAACTCTGGCGAGACTGTGTTGGAATTTCGTTAAGCATGCCGGGAAAGCGAAAAATCCCCCCTTCCATGGCCGATTTCCCGCAATTTTAACGACATTTTGGTCTGGATAGGAACCGCGGGCCACCTAAAATGCCCGCTTTAAGGCCCTCTGCCGGAGAATCCAGATGACCCACAAGACGCTCGCCGCCGCACTCCTGTCCGCCCTGGCCCTGGCCGCGCTGCTGGCGCCCGGCGCGGCTCAGGCGCGGACCCACCGCCATCACCATTATCATCTGCATTCTTATGGGCTGCCCTACGACATCAGCTATCTGCACAATTACGGACCCGGCTCCGTGCCCGGCCGCTTCGCCTTTTACGACGGTCCCTCGAATAATTACTGCGCGCTGGGTTCGGCGGCTTATATCGGCCAGGACCATCGCAAATATCCCTGCTTCTGAGCGGTGCGCTGACAGGCGCCGCGAATGCCGATGGGGTGTCGTTGCCGGGCTTGACCCGGCAATCCATCTTCTTCGAAACCAACTTCTTTGCGAAGATGGGTGCCCGGATCAAGTCCGGGCATGACGAGTGTGTTTGCGTACACACCAATCACAATTTCAAACATCACGTATCTCGACCTTCATTGCGAGATACACCTTCGCGATCTCGCCGCAGGTGTGCGCGAGGTTTGGCCTGCACGTTCCGCCCCCTCATCAGGGCGCAGGGAATGCCGGGCGTCCGATGCGCCCGATAGCCGCGCGTGCAATGAGTGTGATAGAACGCACACGCGTTAGTCAGGTCACACCGGAAACGTCCGGCATTCCCCGCGCAATGGTTTTACGGCTTATTTCGTACTCTCCCCGGCGATCGGGCTTTCTTGTCACCGTCGCCTGCGGAAATCGCTTCCCGCAAACTTGACGCCAGCGTCGAGGCGTCAGGACCATACGACTTCGCCGTCCGCGAGAAAGCGCTCTCGTCTTTAGCGCTTCCAGCGTCCACCGCATCCCGCTCCGCGTTTCGTGACGTTGCGCAACGCCCCTCCGAGGAACGGGACGGCGACTATATGGACTGATTTGCTATTTCTGAAAATCAGAATATTTTTTCAAAAGGGGCTGGACAGAGGGGTTGATGAATCGCCCAGGTGATTTGCCCGTCGGGCCGGATCGCGCAGCTCCGCCACCGCTCCCTGGCCCGCCGCAGACTGGCACAACGGCGCCGCCACGACGCCCGCCTGTTTTTCGATTTGGTCTTGAGGTTCGAATTTTCGTCTTAGGGAAGGTGCCCGTCGCCGGCAGCGGCTTACGTCGAGCGGCTCGCGGCGGCGGCCGGCTGATCCTGCGCATTCAAGCCTTCACGCGTCAGCAAGAGATCGAACCGGTCGGCGGAATAGACATCCCCGCTTGGGGTCGTTATCGAAACCGCAGAGCCGTCGGCAACAAGCTTGCGGGCCAGGTCCACCGCGACGTCGGCCCGCGACCGGAAGTCGGTGGTGCGGCGCCGGTCTTTGATCGATTCGATAATGAACGTCATGTGATCCGCATTCCCATTCAACTGATGTCGCCGATCGCAGGCCATCGGGCCCGGATCGGCTTAAAATTTTCTCCGCGCGCCAAATCATGCACACGGTAATTTGCGCGATCTATCCGCGAAAATCGGATAGGCAACAAGCCCGCTATTGACCGCGCGGCACGGTGACCATACCCATATTGAGTAGGGCTCGAAATCTCCGGTTCGCGCCGGATAAAACGCAATTCATTTCGCTAAAAACGAAACCTTATTCGAAGCAGCTCGAACGCTCGAAGCCGTGAATGCTGGCTGATGCTTCTCGCGCAGATGGAGATTTAATGGCAGGCAAAAGTAAAGACGACAAGAACGCCGCGGATCGAATCCGAAGCATTTCCCGCCATTCGCTGGCCTATATGCTGTGCGCGATGAGCGAGATGCTCCGTTTTTACGACTTCGATCTCATCGATTTGCTGATCATCCACGCCGTCCTGAACGCCAACGTGATCCCCGTCATGAAGGACCCCGACCTCGATCGCCGCTTCGGCAGCGTCGAGACCGTCGAGCCCGACGCCATCAAGCAGGGCGTCTCCCGCGCCGCGCTCTCCCGCTTCCTGGCGATGCCGATCGAAACCGTCCGCCGGCGCGCCAATGCGCTGAAGAAGAAAGGCGTTCTTCGCGACACCAACGGGGGATTGATCGTGACCGAGGCTAATCAATTCAAGTTCGGCAACAACCACGTGCTGCAGAACGTCAATGTCCTGCTGGTGCGGAAATTCCTTCGCGACATGATGGAAGCGGGCATCGACGTTCCCGGCGGCATTTGAGGTGGACGCCGCAACGTCCTTGCCGCGCTCGTCTTACCAACATTTCATCCAGCTTTTCTGTTGAACCGGGCTGCACCGGCTCCATCTGGCGGGAATGAGTTTAGCTGAT
Source organism: Bradyrhizobium erythrophlei (assembly GCF_900129505.1). Classification (NCBI taxonomy): domain Bacteria; kingdom Pseudomonadati; phylum Pseudomonadota; class Alphaproteobacteria; order Hyphomicrobiales; family Nitrobacteraceae; genus Bradyrhizobium; species Bradyrhizobium erythrophlei. The sequence continues at coordinate 7,823,477 of NZ_LT670818.1, forward strand.
CTTTATCGTGATAATGCTGCTGACTGCGCCTTCCTAGCTGAACGAGCCGAAGACGAGGAGACTAAGGTTACCCTGATGCGGATGGAGGCCGCATGGCGTACTTTGGCCAGCCAACAGGAGCGGCTGGACACCAAAAGATGGAAAAGGCCGCCGGGGTGAGACGGCTCTTTCGAAGCACACCGGATGTTTGAGTAAGCGTTGCCGTCTTTCTCCGGCGCGGACGACATTCAAGGCTGTCTCGGCGTACCGATCGATGGCGAGCATCAATCGTTTGGACATGGTCGAAGCGAAACCCCTCTCGCGTACCCCACGTTCGGACGTTGGCCAGCGCCTCAGTCCACGGCGTTTTCCGCTTCGGTTCGTACTACTTCATTCCCTTGACCGTGGCCGAGAAGGGTAGGCCGCTGGACGTGAACTCCCTCACCAGTTTGGGCCGGGTCGCGTTTGAAGCCGCCGCAGCCTTCCTCGCAGCCCACGGGTCGTACAGCCCGATTACGAGTAAAACTTCGGTCGAGGCCGCAGGCTAAAACCCCTCTGAAACGCTCAAAAAGGCCCCTAAAACGCGAGTTTGGGGGCTTTTGAAGATCTACGCCATTCAGCGAATCGGCTAGCCTATGCCTTATCGCCCCTTCTGGAGGCTGCCATGGATGATGAAAATTCAGTACTTGAACAGACGACCGACGTGATGGCCGACGCGGCGCATGCTACAAAAGAACCCGCCAAATCGGCCTTCAGAAGTGTAAAAAAGACGGCCAAGAAAATGATGCCGAAGAAGGCGAAAGCAAAGGCCGCCGCAAAGAAAAAGACCACCAAGAAGGCTTCAAAGAAGTCGGCCAAGAAGGTTGCGAAGAAAAAGAAGGCGAGGAAGTCGAAGCGCTGACGGCCTCGGATTCGCTCTACACGCTCCTATGACGTTGCTCTCTATTGCGGGGGCATGGATCATGTCTCATGAGATCAATTTCTCCGTGCCAGCTAGCTTGAGAAAATACCCTTCGTTGCATGGAAGGCGGAATTCGGATGCGCGATACGCGAACCCCTACCTGCTGCTTGACGGAACATTGGACGAGTGCATCCAGCACTTCATGAGCAGGCCTGCTTCACAGCACCACTTATACGAGATTCATACCAAACCCCAGGCGCCATTAGTGACCGAGGTGCTGAAACCCGAGCACATAGTTGAATTGGCACGGTTGCGGGAGTTTCTCTGACGTGGGCGGCTTTCGCATCAGCAAATCCTCTTTATCGACCCGTTCCTGAATTGCGTCCCGTACAGACCAGTTTGATCAACTCATACGTTTCGCTCTGCGGCACCAACGACTGGGCGGCATTGGCGCGATAAAGCGTCTGCGATTATTTCAATAATGCCGCTACGAACGCTGCGAGTGCGGCAACGCAAAGAGCGACGGTGACGATCAGACCAATCCGATGGCGCCTGCCCGGCCCGGTGTAATCCCGCGGGGCCAGAATGCTTTGCGCTTCCAATGATTCCATAGTCGGAGTTATCAGCTGATAATTGTCGTTCGCCGGCACGAGTTTCTCATTCAGCTCCGGGTCAGGAATTTCAAATATCTGATTGTGCTTCATGGAACTCTCGGAACGCTATCGTCCTGCCCCATTCAACCATATGCAGGCCCGCGCGCAAGGGTTGTTATCCCCGCCCCAGCGCTGGGCCAAATGGAACCTTCGTTATATTTGGCTGATGGATACATCAGACGCAGGGAGATTGGGCGCGACAGCAACTAACAAGAAGCTCAGCAAAAAGCAGCGGAAAGCAAATGCTCGCAGGGCTGCAAAGGCACGCTGGGCCAAGCGGCTGGATTGCTTCTGGCGACTTGCAGCGGATTGTCGCTGAGAAAACCTCGTACGGTCCACAAAACGCTGGGCGCCGACTTCGAGAGCTGGCAGAGGAAGGGAAGCTGGACGTTATGTATGTCCGCAATCACGCGCATTACCGGTCAGCGCAAATCGGAGGGCGCAACTCTGCCCTGGAAGGGGGGCTTGCTCAGGACAGAGTTGCGCTAGCCGATGAAGGCTGACGTTAGGTTACAACGTTGCATCCCCAGTCGGAGTCAAAGTCTGGTGCCGGGTTATCACGTTCGAAGGAGCTAACGTTTCCATTGGTTACAAGATGAAAGGCCGTCCCTATCGCCGGAAGCCAAGTTTTGAACACTGTCGCGTTTGCGACCGAAAAGTTTTCGCTGACTATCCATATTGCGAGAAGCACAAGGAGATCTACGAAATTGCCAAACTCGAAACCAGGACGCACGACCTACCCCGACGCGGGGCTGGTGTCGACGGGGAAGGTCGTGCAAGCCAAAACTGTCCATAATGGCCTGCCAATCTAATTCCCAGGTTGTGAAAGTAGTTCCTCTAACCCTTAGGATATTTCGTCATTCTTCCCCCCGACGCCGCGGGGCTTGTTCAAAAAGAATTGCCGGTTGCCCAAGTCGGCTTCCGCATACCGGTCGATCGTGAGCATGATCGCCCGGACGTGCTCGAAAGAGTGCCCTTCCCGTGTCCCCCAGCCGTCAGACATCAGCCAGCGCCCTAATCCAGGGCGAGCTTTCAACCTGAAGATCGTACCACTTCAAATCCTTGGCCCTAGCCCATGAAACATTTGGAGAACGAAACGGCAGGCCGCCAGGTTTAGATGTGCCGCCACCCACCCGGACTGTGCGGTCCATCACACAAGAAGGAGGCGGTTAACCGGTCGTTAAGAAGTTGGTGAACAGTTTAGAGGTCCCCGCCGTCCAATTGGCAGGAGCATTCGAATGACCCGCGCCGAACGTCAAGAACTGGATCGAAAGCTACAGCAGGCTCGCAGGCTTGCGCTAGAGCCCACAGATCCGGTCACGAGAGAGCGACTAGCTCAGCTTATTGAAGAGTTGGAATCTCAACTGCAGGACCACCGCATGGTCGCCTAGCACCCCTCGGAGAAGTCTGGTATCCGATCTCAGCCAAAAATATTTTCGGCAGTCGTTTTCAGTGCCTGGTCGGTGCCTAAGAAATTAGGCGTCCGGCTAAACCATTGAAAAGACTCACGCGCTCGTAGCTCAGCTGGATAGAGCATCGGACTTCGAATCCGAGGGTCGGGAGTTCGAATCTCTCCGAGCGCGCCATTTCCCGATCGTATGATAGGGTGCGACCTCGCCTCCCATTGTAACGCGGCACACGCGCTTATGTCGCCGAATTCCCGCCGCGGTGTATAGACCCGGTACATGGAGCGCCCTCGACACCAAGCCGGGCTCGATCACCGGCCCAATCACGCGTTCATGTACCGTTGCTGCAATTTCGCGTCAAAAGAGGCAAGCAGCCGCGCCAGTGTTCAGCTTGTCGCGCTGGAACAGCATCAGCTCAAAGCCGTTCACCTGTTGAAGGGTCACACGTTGGGCTATCATTTCGGGATGGATTGCAGAACTACTGACGAGCTCATCGCCATGGCAGAGCACGACCGAAAGGTCAGTGACGAGCTGGCGGCGTCGGGAGCGCTGTACGAGGGCTATGATCCACGTATGGCCGCCGTTCACGAGAAGAATGCGCTGCGGCTCCGGGCGATCATGGCCCAGATCGGATGGCCGACGGAGCGCCTGGTCGGCAAACGAGCCGCGGACGCCGCCTGGCTGATCGCCCAGCACGCCATCGCGCACCCGGAATTTCAGCGCTCGTGCCTTAAGCTCCTTGCTGCGGCCGCGCACGAGCACTTGGTCCCAGCTTGGCAGCCGGCCATGCTGGAGGACAGGATCCGTGTGTTCGAAGGTAGGCCGCAGCTCTACGGCACCCAGCTTGAGCCCGACGCGCACGGCAACATGCGGCCCCACACGATCGAGGATCCGGACGGAGTGGACGAACGACGTCGCGCGGTAAGTCTCGAACCGCTCGCTGAAATACTTGCTCGTGCTAAACCGCAACCGCTGCCAGCCGACCGTAAACGGTTCGAGCACGACTATCACGAGTGGCTCATTGCGGTCGGTTGGCGCACACGCCCCCAGTCGTGGAGTAAGGGGCCAGCATGAGGCTTGCCCGAATACCCGTCCAGCAACAACCTCCATAGCCAGCCACTCATCGTCGACGTATTGGATCGTCGACGACCGATTGCGGTACAGGTGAGACCGTCCTTTTTTATGACAGCTATCTCATCGGCGGAAATCTGGGCCCCTCGGCTTCAATCCTCACGGCCGAACGCGTCACGGCTGCACAGTGTGGGATACGCCGGTCCGGCCGCGCGGCAAACTACTGGAAAAGGCCATACGTGCGACAAATTCGGCGATTCGGTCGTTGCCAGCGGACTGCTCACGAACTTACACGACACGCCGGCTGGATCGGACCAAGGTTATGACGGAGTAGTTCGAGCGCAGAGCCCGGGCGCAAGCGTGAAGTGGCTTGCCTTGACCATTAGCGACTTTGCGGTACGCTGCGCCAATCCGCCAAGTGGCTTTGTTCGACGGGAATTGCAAAGACATAGCCGACGCCGCGTTCGGTCTTGATGACACGTGGCGCCTTCGGGTCTGCTTCCAGTTTGCGCCGCAGCCGCAGCACCTGTACATCGATGCTGCGATCGAAGACGTCTTCGTCGTGAAGCCGGGTCGCCTGCAATAGATGCTCGCGCGAAAGCGGCCGCTCCGACGCATCGAGGAAGGCCAGCAGCAGAGCGTACTCGCCCTTGCTTAAGGCAACCAGCCGTTCCTGCGGATCGATCAGGCGCCGGCTGCGACGATCTAGCCGCCACCCGCCGAACTTGTATCCGCCCCGCTCCACCTCGCTGGTGCGCAATAACCCTCTGTTCACACGGCTCCGCCGCACGGCGCGAAACCGGGCATACAATTCGCGGATACCGAACGGCTTGGTGAGGTAGTCGTCGGCACCGAGTTCGAGTCCGACCACACAGTCAACTTCATCGCGGGAGCGACCTGACAGAAGAATGACCGGGACGTCCGAACTGGAACGAATTTCCCGGAGCAGATCGAGCCCATTGTCGTGGCCGAGGTGAAGGTCGAGAATGATCGCGCTTGTGTCCCCGCCAGCTAATTGACGGGCCACCCCCGACCGGCTCGTCGCCGAAACGGTCTGTATGCCGTACTGCCCGAAATAATCCGAGATCAGATGTCGGACCGCCGGATCGTCATCCACGACAAGGATATGGCTTGAGCTGCAGTCGGTGGCCACAATGCGGCTGGGCTCGACCTTGGTCAACATGTGATCCGGCGTCCGCATGGCTGCTGCGGACCGCGCAGAAGCAAAAATTGACACACGCGAAATCTCGGCGGTCGCCATGGCGGTACCTCACCCAACGGATAAATTCGGGAAATCTACGGCCAGGCAGTCGCGTGACGGAACGGTGGATCAGCGGAACTCCGCCATCGATGCAGGGCCGGCTGCGTCCCGCCCCGCTGCGGTCGACGCCAACAAGACTCTGTTAGCAGTCTAGACGATGAATGGATTGTAAGAATCGGCCATGCCCGGCGCCGCTTCCGTGCCGCGTAATCCCCACCGCAGTGTCGTACCGAAGAACTCGGCCGGCGTTCCGCCCACGATCGTGCCGAAATCATGGATCAAGTGCGCCTGATCGACAAAGCCGCAGGCATATGCGACATCCGCCCAACCTAGGCCGTTTTTCCGCGCGGCGACAACCTTTTCGATCCGTGCCAGTCGCGCATATTGTTTAGGGCTGGTGCCGAATGTCGCGCGAAAACCGCGTGACAGCTGCCGCTCGCTGAGATCCAATAGCGAGGCGAGTTTTCGTATGCGCAGGCCCGGATTGCGACGCAGCCACGAGGAAGCGCGGGAAAAAACCGGATCTTCGCGGTCCTGACCCAGATTCTGAAAGAGAAAACGTTCGACGCAGGCGATCCGTTCGCGGCTGCTGCCTGACTCCATCACCCTTTCCTCCAGCAGGGCGATATCGCGATCCCTGAAAATGTTGCGCAGTCCGATCTTGACGTTCATGAGCTCATGCATGGACGCCCGCGCCAGCCGGGAGGCCGCCTCGGGCTTGAGCCGGACGGTGATGACACCAAGCGGACCGCGAGGACTGATCGCAAAGCTTCCGCTCTGGGTCTGGGTCAGCACATGGCCGTAGTTTTTGTGATCGTAACTGTCGTCGCCAAGTTGCCATCTGCAATGCGTCAGCGTGCGGTATTGAACGACGAAATACGGCGCGGTGCTCGGCGGCACCTTGATCGTAAAGGCCGTCGCCGCATCGCTGTCCGGAATGTCCCAATCCCAGATTGCCTCGACGAGGTCGGCAACGGCGGCGGCGGGCCGGATGCTCCTCGAAAAGCCGTCGGGAACGATGTGTTCGCCGCCCGATTTGGGTGGCGGCTCCCGTTGCGGAAGCCAGAGAGGTGGTCCGGATACCACGAGGAAAGCTCCACTCTGCTGCAAGAGCCAGAACGGGCCGCCTAAGCCAGCGCGACGCCTCATTCGGTGTTAAGCGCACATTAGAAGTCGTCCGTGGCTTTTTCTGGCCACCATTATTACCGTTGAAACATCTCGCCACGAGGCAAGCGTTCGAAGAGACTACGGATGTCGTCCCATACCCCGTCCAACTGGGCAGCAAATATCATGACGGGAAACCTGCCAGCCGTTGAAGCGGTAGCACCCGGAAGCGGTAGCAGCCCGCTCCGCTGTTCAAAACGGCTTGACTATAGCCGTAAAGATATAGCCAACGCCGCGCTCTGTCTCGATTACACGTGGCGCATTCGGCTCGATCTCGAGCTTGCGTCGCAAACGCAAGACTTGGACATCGATGCTTCGGTCGAAAATGTCGTCGCGGACTCGCGTTGCTTGAAGAAGCATCTCCCGCGTGAGCGGCCGTTGTGGAGCTTTGAGAAACGCGAGCAGCAAGGCGTATTCGCTTTTGGTCAGCAAAACCGGCGCGCCGTCCGGATTGGCGAGGCGACGGGTGCGACGTTCAAGCGACCAGCCATTAAACCGGTACCCGCCCCTCTCCGGGTCGCGGGCTCGCGCTGCGCGGCCCGTTTCGTGCCGCCGTAAGACGGCGCGGACGCGCGCCAGCAACTCCCTGAGGCTGAACGGCTTCACCAAGTAGTCGTCCGCACCGAGTTCGAGACCCACCACGCGGTCCACCTCCTCACGGCTGTGGCCTGTCATGATGATGATAGGGACGTTTGAATGAGACCGGATCTCTTTCAAGACGTCCAGCCCGTCCTCTTGGCCGAGCCGCAGATCCAGAAGGATCAAGCTAGGATGTGCCTTTTCGAGGTGGCAGCTCAAGTCCTGCCGGCACGACACGGAAGCTGCCGGCACATTGTGTTCTTCCAAATAATTGGTGATCGTCTGCCGCACCATCGCGTCGTCATCGACTACAAGGATGTGGCCCACCTCGCCGGTGTCGCCGGGCATTCCTCCGCTCCTGGTTTCGATAGCTGACTGTTTGCCAGCCTAAGAACTCAGACAACCGAATGCAGCTTGAACAAACCTTTGGCTGTCCTTGGATCATGGGATTTGTCCGCAATTGGACTCAATTGTGGATTTCAAAATTCAGCCCATACCGCTTTGAGAGCATCGCGCCACCGCTGCGTAACGTCGGCGTCGAAGTCGCTAAATTCGGCGGCACTGCCTACGACAAGGCACCCGCGTTGCCTTCGAGGCCATGGTATCAGCTTTCCCGCCGGTCTTAAGTCCAAGACACGTTACGATCGTAACGAAGTTTTTCTGCACTGACACCGAGCCGCAACACGGCCCCCACATCTTCGGCAGCGGATGGCATAGAGTTTTGATATGGGACAGATCATCCGGAACCATGCCTACCCGACGATCGCATCACGGCCAACAGGATGATCGTCGTGCGCATCAACGAGAGCGTTTCGCCGTCGATCGAGACAAGTTCAGCGTCGTTGCCCCCACGGACGAACGTTACAGGATTGGGGCCAGGTGAGAAGTGACCCTTTTATCACGCCTATTCGTGTTGGTGGCTGTCGCGCTGCTGCCCGTGATCGCAATCCAAATGTACAATGAGTTCGACCTGCGCCGCGCGCGCCAGGTTGAAGTACAGGACCACGCGCTCAGCCTGGCCAAGCTCGCCGCGGCAGAACAGCAGCAGATCGTCCAGGGAATCCGTGAAGTCCTGATCGCGATGTCGGAGCTCCCGACGATAAAAACGAAGGACAGCCAAGCATGCGATGCTTACCTGGCTGCGTTGCAACAGCGATTTCCGGCGTTCGTTACCTTTCTCGTCGCCGAGTTGGATGGTCGATCCTTCTGTGACACGAACAGCGATCACAGGCCAATCAGCATCGCTGCGCGGCCCTACTTTGCCAACATCTTGAAGACGGGCACATTCACGGTCGGAGAATTCTCGGCAGGTCTGTCAACCGGTCGGAACGTCCTTCAGTTTGCGTTGCCGTTCTACGACGACAGTGGCCGCATGGGCGGTCTCATCGTAGCGGGTCTCAGCCTCGACTGGCTCGCTGACTACATTGCTCGAAAGGGCGTTCCGGAAGGAGCCGCGCTTGCCGTCACAGACCGCAACGGTATTTATCTCGCCCGCTACCCCTATAACGACCGGTTCGTCGGCACAAAGATGCCCGGTGGCAAATACCTGAAAATGGACGACCGCGGCGCGGTCGATATCCTAGACATCGACGGCGTGGAGCGGATCGAAGGCTACTCAGCCTTGCGGGCTGATCTCGGTGGGCTTGTTGTCAGCTTTGGCCTCAACAAGGCGCAGGCTTTCGCCGCGATTCAAGATCAGACGCAACGCGACATCCTCCTGATCGTCCTGGGCATCTCCCTGATGCTGGTCCTGACATCGTTGGGGGCCCGGCGGTTCATCCATCGCCCGCTTGGCCAATTGGTCGACGCCGCAAACCAATGGCGGCTCGGCGAATTCGCCCAACGTGTGAACATCCGGGATAAATCCGAAATCTCCCGGGTCGCCGACGCGTTCAACACCATGGCCGACGCATTGGAGCACCGCGAGCACGAATTGTCCGAGGCGAAGGAAAACGCCGAGGAAGCCGCGGCTCGGATCACGATGATCTTTGAGAGTACGACTGACAGCGTAATCATCGTCGATCGGGATTGGCGCATCAGCTATCTTAACGGACCTGCCTGGGTCGAAATCGCCGAAGGCCGCAATCTCATCGGCATTGACCTAGGGGAGGCCTTTCTCGAGGATCATTGCGCGCAAATTTTCAGTCAACTTCGGGAGGCCATGTCGGATCAACGGCCGGCCTCGTTCGAAGCGTTCTGCCGTCGCCGCGGTACCTGGTACGCGGTCAATGCGTTCCCCTCCAGCCAAGGCCTTGCGGTCTTCTTGCGAGACAACACCGAACACAAGCACGCCGTGGAGGCGCGCCGCTTGATCGAGGAGCAGTTCCACCAGAGCCAGAAGATGGAGTCCGTCGGCCAGCTCACCGGCGGCGTCGCGCACGACTTCAACAATCTGCTTACGGTTGTATCCGGAAACCTCGAACTCATCGAGGAAGCCGCGGATATTGGCAGGGTCCGTCAGTTCGCCACAGCCGCACGGCATGCCGTTGATCGGGGAGCCAAACTAACGGCGCAGCTTCTCGCCTTTTCCCGTCGGCAAAGACTGCACCCAAAACTGGTCAACGCGAACGAGCTGATTTCTGAATTCCAGGGAATCATCCGCCAAGCGGTCGGAGGGGGATGCGAAGTCAAGCTGCGGACCGATGAGCGACTGTGGCTGTGCCACGTCGATCCGCCGCTGCTGGAGACCGCTCTCCTCAACCTGGCCCTGAACGGGCGCGACGCCATGCCAGACGGCGGCGCACTTGAGATCGAGACGCGGAACGTCGTCCTGGATGAGGGAGCCGTGGCCGGGTGCTTGCCCGGATCGTATGTCAGGCTGTCCTTCAAGGACAGCGGCTGCGGGATGCCTCCTGAAGTACGGGATCGGGCTTTTGAGCCCTTCTTCACGACCAAGGAGGTCGGCAAGGGCACCGGACTCGGCCTCAGCATGGTCTATGGCTTTGTCCGACAATCCGGGGGCCATATTGCTATCGAAAGCGCGCCTGGAGCTGGGACCACGGTCGCTCTGTATCTGCCTAAAGCCACGCAAAAGCCTGATGCCGGGGTGGAAGCCATCCAACCGCAGGCCATCCCTGAGGGTTCGGAGCGAATCCTTGTGGTCGAGGACAATGAGGATATCCTGGAAGTCACGTCGGCAATGCTAACCACGCTCGGCTACCGGGCTCTTTGCGCCGGGAATGGTGCGGAGGCCATCCAGATCCTCGAGAGTGGCCAGGAATTTGAACTCTTGTTCAGCGATGTCGTGATGCCAAACGGAATGAATGGCGTTGAGCTTGCCCGCGAAGCGAGACGGCTACGCAAAGACATCAAGATCCTGCTCACCTCTGGCTACGCGCGGGATGTGCTGGAACGACATCAGGCGGTAGACGAGTTTCCGATCATCGACAAACCTTACCGCCAGGCAGACTTGGCGCGGCGGCTGTGGTCAATCCTGCACGAATCGCAGGATCCTCATGTCCCCTCTTTGCCTGCTCGCACGGGCACGGCCATCTGACATTTGCGAATGGTGACCATTTGACTGGCGATCCATTCCGCAGTCGGGTGTGCGGTGACCCCAAGCCACAGGATCTCTCGCCACTCGGGCCGCACAATCAACAAGCCATATAGCAGACGATCGATCGTAACGATCAAGCCAACGGGCGCGCCGAAGAACGAGTAATTCTTGGCGGTCCGGTTGGCGCGCGCCTCTATGTCCGTTTGCGCAATGCCGAGCGAGCCGTAAAACAGGCTTCCGAATTCCTGCCGGCGGCTCAAATACGGTTTCGGCAGAGCCCTGACCACCATTATCCGCATAGAGCGAGAACATATCGGTCAGAACACCGATCTTAACAGGTGCTTCTTGAGCTTCCGGCTTCTACAGCATCGTCTTGGCGTACTGGATGCCGACACCGAAGGCGCCGCCGAACTTCATCGCAATGTCGATTGTGATATCGTAGGTCTCGAGACGGGCCCAATCGCGTTGCAGCTCGAGAAGATAGGTGAGCGAGGTGATCGGACGCGCGCCTGCCTGTATCATGCGCTCGACTGCCCGCTCGTGGGCCTCAACCGAACAATCACCGCATGCATCAGTGACCACATAAACCTCGTAGCCCTGGTCCAGCGCTGACAATACGGGACCGTTGCAGCAGACAGAGGTCCATAGGCCGCAGATGACGAGGCGATCCTTGCCGATGGCGTTGACGCGGGCAATGAAATTCTCGTCCTAACAGGCATTCGAGGTCGTGCGGTCAGTGACTTCCGCGTTCGGGAATGCGTCCGTGATCTCGTCGAATAGCGGGCCGGCGAAACTGTCCTTTGAAATCGTCGAGAGGATCGTTGGGACGTTGAAGCCCTTCGCCGTATGAGCAAGGATTCCAGTATTCGTGCGCAGAGCAGTCACGTCGATTGACCTGGTGTTGAACGCCATCTGCGACTGGTGATCGATGAGCATAAGCGCGTGATCCTTGGGGCTGAGAAGACTTCTGGCAGGTTTGGCGACTGCTTTGATGCTCACGTTGGTTTCCTTTCTGGTGCGCCAGGATTTCCGGGATACCCTCGGCATGGTGATACGGAGCGTTGACTGTCCGACGATCTTCGGACCGTCAGGGAGTTAGGACGCAGGCATTCAAACCGCGAGCGGCATCGCTGCAAAAGTTCTTTTGCAAATTTGCAGCCGGCCGGCCGTCATCCACTCGTCGCAGCGACGGCGGGCTTTCCCATCGCTCACGGCGCCCGATGCTCCCTTCCCTCGATGAGAGCGCGCTGCCTCGATATGGACGCCATGCAATGGGCCATGAACGCACACACCCTTCCCGACTTACGAATGTCGGGATGGGTGAGTATCCACAATTCGTCACTCAGTTCCGGCTCCACAGGACCAACGCGCACAAGCCTGTCGGAGAGGTCACCGTGCATGCAGGGCAAAAATCCTACACCGAGGCCGGCAGCGATCGCTGCGGCCATGCCGGCAACAGAGTTGCTTCGATAGGCGATCTTCTCGCCCGGAACACGCTCCTCCACGAATTTGAACGCCCTCAGGCCGGAGAGGCTGCTTCCGTACGATGCCCATTGACGCTGATAAAGCTCGTCAGGACTTGGCATGCGCGCTGCAACGTCCGAGCGGCGGCCATAGGCGGCCCAGGCAATGGTGGCGGCCTTCCGTCCGAACAGGTTTTCCGGTGGCGCCGCGGTCACCGCCCGGATGGCGATATCCGACTCACCTCGCGCGAGGTTCAGCGAACTGTTTCCGACGATGACCTCGATCCGTACCTCGGGATTGGATGCCCTGAAGTCCGCGACGATCGGCGTGAGGAAATCGAGCAGCAGTGCATCACTCGTCGTGATGCGCAGGTCGCCAGCGTGGCCTTGCGCATGACCTGAAACGCGTTTTGCCACCCCGACAATGTCAACTTCAACTTGCCGGGCAAGCGCGATCAACTCGGCGCCAGAAGCGGTCGGCCGGTATCCCGTGCGACGCCGGTCGAAGAGAACGGCCCCCACCACTTGCTCGAGCCGCGACAGCCGCCGGGAAATGGTTGTATTGTTCAAGCCGAGCCTCATCGCGGCGGCCGCAAGACCGCCGCTCTCGCCGATTGCCTTTATGATCCGCAGGTCATCCCAGGAGAGCTTGTCCAGGGGATCACTCATATTTCCCTCGCTCCAGCCGAAGTCGTCCAACAGGCCTGGACGAAGCTCGACGTGCCGCAATGCGGCTATTGCCAATCCGGTCAGGTGCTCGCGGCAGTCGCCCTGCTCTCCTACCGGCGTTGTACCAATGTCATTGATCGGACCGAACCATGTCTGCCGCCTTTTCGCCGATCATGATCGTCGAAGGGTTTACGCGCGATCTAACTTGCGCGCTTCTCTCGTGAGACAGACGCTTTGCGCGATTCGATCTCACGTACCACCCGGATTAGGTTTCCGACAGGGACACGATTCATTTCGATCCCATCGCGCTCTAGAAATCGAAATCGCTGAGGTCGGGATGGTCGTCCGGCCTGCGCCCCAGCGGCCAAAGGAACATCCGGTCGGGTTCCGCGATCGGATGGCCGTTGATACAAGCGATGCGCCGTCGTATCAGGCCGTCTGGATCAATCTCCCAATTCTCGTTCCCGTAGGCCCTGTAGCAATTGCCGTTGACGTCGTGATATTCGTAGGCAAACCGAGCCGCTATCCGATTGTCGGTGAAAGCCCAGAGTTCACTGATGTGCCGGTACTCAAGTTGCTTGGCCCATTTGCGCGTGAGAAACGCCTCAATCGCCGCGCGCCCGGACAGAGAGTCGGTGCGGCTTCGCCAGAAACCGTCGATTGTGTAGCCAAGCGCCACGAGAGCGGGCTCTCGAGTATTCCAGCTGTCCTCGATGGCCCGGACCTTTTCTGTTGCGGCCTTCCAGGTGAAGGGAGGCAAAGGGGCGCGTGACATGATCGTTGTTCCGGCGAATATAGGGATCGTGCCGAACCTGAAGCAATGCCCGACTGGTGGCGAGTATATTGGTGTGAAGAAGTGTGAATGCTCTCGTTGGGCAAGGCCGCCCGTGCGGTATCCTGCGAAAAGACTGCCCTTCATAAAGCTATTGTTGGCTCCTCGGTATCGAGCCGTGAGAGGGGTGGCTGGTCAGCCGGGAGGAAGCAGCTCAACGATGTGAGGTCCGGGCCCCGGTTGCACGAAGCTGACGTTCCGCCTCACTCAGATCAGCAGTCTCGAACCCTTCCGTGAATCGCTCGTAGACGTCAGCAAGCAAAGTTCGTGCTTCGCCCCCGCGGCCATGATCCGTCCACAGGCGGCCCAATGCAATTGCCGCACGCAGTTCCCACCCGAGCGCGGACTGCTGCCGGGCGCAGTCGAGCGAGGCCATGAGCGAGGCCTCGGCCGCTGGCCAGTTCTCGCGCGACGTCGCCAACAAAACCTCCGCTCGAGCCCGCAGCAAGTTGGGTAATTCGAAGGTTCCGGAACCGCACGCGGCGCCCGCCACAAGCGCATCAATGATAGTGGTCGCTTCTGCTGCCTGCCCGCTGCGACCCAAGCCTTCGGCTAAGGCCCGAGAAAATGCGAACGAGAGGATATATTGCCGCTCCGTTTGCAGCGTCGACAGCGCAGTACGCAGGGCCTCGACACCAAGCTTTATCTCTCCTCCCGCTAACATAAGCTCACCCCGCAGACCCAGGCCGCCAGCATAGTACGGCGCGAGCGAGTACCTGGCAGCATAAGCGACGAGCCGTTCTATGAGGTCCTCTGCGATTTGCTGGTCTCCCCGCCATAGAAACACCGGCGTGGCATAAAGAAGGCAGATGCAAAGCGTGACGGGGTGCTCTTGTCGTCCAGCCACCTCAATGCCTTGCTGTGCAAGTTGAGCCGCCTGATCGGGGAAGCCTCGCAGCCACAATGTCCGTGCGTACCCGATTAATGCCCTCACCTGGTGATCATAGCCATAGAAGTGCAGCTGGCTTACGTCGGCTGCTGCAGCACGTGCGAAGCCGGTTTCATAGCTTTGCTGCGCCGAGGCTTGATTTCCCACCAGGTGCTGGCTCGCTCCCAACATCCACTCGGCCGCCACGATCTCTCGCGAACCGCCAAGTTCCTTAGCCGCAGCAGCGTAGCGCTCTGCGGCCGCCAGCGCGCCGCCGAAATCCGAAAGGCGAGTCCGAAAGAGATTGAGACCGGAGAGGAAGTGCAGTTGGTACTCGGTATCTCCCAAGGACTCGGCAAGGCTGAGGCCGCGCTCTAGCGCCGTCCCAACCTCGTCGCTGTTGCCGTGGACGTAGGTCGAGGAGATCGCCAGTGATAGTTGCAGAGCGAGTTCAAGCTTTGTTCCGCGATCTTCCTCGCCCAATGCAAATATCGTCTGCCGGCACCAGCGCAGGCACTCACTCAGCAACGACAGCCCGAGAAATAGTGGCACTGCCCCGGCGCCCAATTCCACACCGATCGAAGTGTCACCTGATGTTGAAAAACTCCATTCGAGCGCTGCTCTGATGTCGCCTATTTGCCGCGCGTAGGCCGTTAGATCACGATCCTTCAGGACATTCGCCTGAAATCCCACGAGGCGTTCCGCATAATGGAGTGCGTGCCGCCTCGCCGCTGTCTTCGCCTCTCCTCGCTCCTTTAATTTGATCGCAGCATACGCTCGGGTCGTATCGAGGAGCCGGTATGAATTTGCGCCTTCTGTCTGCGAAACCGAGATCAGCGACTTTTCGGCAAGGCTCGCTACGTCATTTGCAACTTGCGATCCGTCACGGTGCCGCCCGGATACAATGGCTTGCGCCATTTCCAACGTGAATGCCCCTGCAAAGACGGAGACCGCGCACAGAGCCGCCCTTTCGCGTTCCGACAACAGATCGTAGCTCCAGTCCAGCATTGCCTGCAGGGTCTGGTGCCTTGGCACGCTACGCCGCCTCTGCCAAAGCAGCATCAGGCGGTCGCCGATCAGTTGGGCCAGTCCGCTGATGCCATAGGTGCTCGCCCTGGTCGCTATCAGCTCGATTGCGAGCGGCATCCCGTCAAGTTGATGACATATGTCGGCAACAACCGGCGCCTCCCTGTCGGTGAGCTTGCCCCGGTAACCGCCGGCCGCGGCCCGCTCCATAAAGAGCTGTACCGCGGGAGAAGCCAGTGCCTGAACCGCCGTCAACTTCGGTTCGCTCGGTGGACTCTCGAGAGATTGAAGTAGATGAATGTTCTCACCTTCGACCCGCAACGCTTCGCGAGTGGTCGCAATCATGTGCACGAGAGGTGCTTCGCGGAAGAGATGCTCAGTGAGCACCGCGACTGACTCAACCACGTGCTCGCAGCTGTCGAGGACCAGGAGGATTCGCTTGTCCGCGACGAATGCCAGGAGACGCGGCAGGGAGTCTTGCGTCTGTTCAAGGCACCCGACAGCTGACGCAACCGCGGGAATAACAAGCGCATCGTCCTGCAGAGCACCGAGGTCCACGAAACAGATCGCGTCTTGGAAATCGGTCATCATCCCGTGCGCGACTGCGATGGCGACCGTCGTTTTGCCGACGCCGCCAGGTCCCACGATGCTGACAAACCGACGAGACGTGACCTCGGAGCGCAACGTTTCGACAATCCTGTCGCGACCGACCATCCGCTCCAGGCGCGCAGGCAGAGTCCGGAGTTGGCGGCGTCCCGCCGACACACCCGTGGGCGGGCCGTTTTGCCCCGAGCGTTGGACGGATCCAACGAAGCAATAGCCTCTGCCGGGCAGATTGGCGATGTAGCGCGCCTCGCCTCGACCATCACCAAGCGCTCTGCGGAGCCCGGCGATATGGACCCGAAGACTGCTTTCCTCGACGATGACGTCCGGCCAAACCCGCTTGACCAATTCCCTGTGGCTCACGACATCCCCTGCCCGCTCGACCAGAGCAATCAGTATGTCGAGAGCACGGCTGCCTAGCGCCACCGGCTCGTTCGCTTTCAGCAGCAATCTTTCGGGCGCGATCAGTCGGAACGGCCCAAATTGGAATGTCTCCGATTTACTGGATCGTTGCTGCACGGCAGCTGCCTCAAAAAATTAGCGCTTCTTCCTACGGTTCGATCGATGTGCGGGGTTTGCCGATCCTGCATTTACATCATATCTGCCCGGAAGGGGACCCCCAAAGGGGTTGGCGTGCTCCAAATTTGGCACATTCTGACCGCTTAAAGTAAGAGGATGCGGTGCATCCTCGTGGTCAAAGAATGAGCGCTCGCGACAACGGCGCGCGACTGCCGCGGGGAGCGAGTTTGTATTACGCAGAGGTTAAGGGACCGATCGGCTGGGCGACGCCGGCGGCGTTCGGGCCGCTGCCGCGTGTCCGCATCGACGCGTGCATGCTATTCGTGACCGGAGGATTTCCATCAATTCACGGTACAGGAGGTCAGCCAGTTTCGCGCAGCTTGGCTTGAAACTCATGTACTCAACAACGACGGTTACCTAATCGAGGGAATGCGCCGCAAGAATCCTGACATCGCGCATAGCTGCAGGAGAACGTGAAGTCCCTGTATCCGCTCGCGGCGAGGGCGACGGCGTCATTGTATGGCGACCAAAGCACTGGACACCAAGGAAGCGGCCCGCGAGCGCACAGGAGCGCGCAAATAGGGGCAGCTTGATGCCGGCGCTCCTCCGCTCGCTCTTGGCGTTAGACGATGTCCCCGCAATCTTTCAGATTTCAACAGCTTTGCTACCGGCCTGAGACCGTTCCACATGATCTCCCTTCACGCGTCTGCTACTAGCCCCGCGCATTCGTGCATCGACCCGTGTTGGTCGACTGTCGGTAAGCGCGTGGGGCCAGGATGGAGAACCTCGTTCCACGAGAGACAACGGAGCTCACGTCAACGCGATGTCCGAGCATGGCGATCGCTTGTCGCACGATGAAAAGGCCAATACCGAAACCGTCGCTGTGGTTGGAGTCGAGGCGAGTAAAAGCGTCGAATATCCTCGACATATCCTCATCGGAAATACCAATTCCCGTGTCGAAAACGTCAACGCGGATGCTATCCTGGAAATGACGGCACCCGAAAAGGATCTGTCCGCCCGGTTCTGTATATTTTATCGCATTGCTGAGCAGATTGCGAAGAACCGCACTGAAAAGAAAGGCGTCGCTCATCACCCGGGAAGCGGTCGATACCAGGCGAATTCGAATCCCTTTCTGAAGGGCTGTCCATTCATTCTCCCGGTAGGCTTCTTGCAGCATAGGCCCCAGATCGACTGGAGATAGCTGGATTGGCTTGGCATGTTCTCGGAGGCGAAGGGCGTTCAAGAGCTGATCGAGCTGTTCGGTCAATCGGTTAATCGCGCTTTGGCCCAATTGCAGCAGGTGCGGCTCCGGCCTGGTCCCGACGGCGCGGCCAAGGCTGTCGTGAACGTTCTGGATGATCTGGAGCGGCTGACGAAGGTCATGACCGGCCATCGCGAGAAGCAGTGTTTCGAATTCGCAATCGTCTTTCGGTGGTCCCGTCATTTTCACGCCCGTGCAGCAATGCGCTGAAACGGTGCGGCTGAAGCGGGTCGGGCCGGATCCGCAAGTTCAACAAAACGGGCGCGCAAATGTTCGGAGGCGCGTTTCAGCATCGCACGCAGCCACTCCTGCGGTGGATCAGCCGTGTTACGCTCATGCCAGAGAACGCCAACTTCCACTGACGTGGTTTTGTACGGCAACTCGTGCGTAGATAACGGGTGTATGCGGGCCAGTGACCTGGCAAGTGGTCGCGGTACGATTGCAGTCAGCCGCGCATTCTCGAGTAAGGAGGGAAGCGCGAGAAAGTGTTGCTTCATTGGCTGCTCTCCGTTCAATTCTCAGAAATCATTGGTGGCCGCGGTGGCCGCTCGGAGAAACTTGCGGGACCAGGCAGGAATTCGCGAGTTGATTGTATGGCTGTAACGCCCGGATCGCATCGGGGCCACGTTAAATTCCGGGAATCTGTGAGAGCTCTTGTGAAGCGGAATCGTGCGCCGACCGGACATGAAGTCACGCATCAGTCAGCGTTGAGAAAAAGTGTGATCAACGCCCAGACCGTCCAGCCTGAGCCGTCCCTGTTTGCGCGACGACTGCTGTGGGGGCTCCGGGAGGCCGCGGGGCTTTTGTCGCGGCGGCGTCAGAACATTTCGAAATATTCGCGCTGCTCCCATTCGGTGACCTCGGCCTGGAAGCGATCGATCTCCGCATTCTTGATGTGGACGTAATAATCGACTAGTTCCGCACCCATCGCCTCGCGGAAGAACGGATCCTCCTGCAGGGCGAACACCGCCTCACGCAGCGATTTCGGCAGCAGGCTTGCTTTGGTCTCGTAGGGCGTATCGGCAGAGGGACCGGGATCCAGCGCGCGATCGACGCCATCGAGGCCGGACAGGATTTGCGAAGCCATATAGAGGTATGGATTCGCGGCGGGCTCCCCTACTCGGTTTTCCAGCCGCGTCGCCTTATCATTGGCGCCGCCAAGCGCCCGGATCATCACGCCGCGATTGTCGCGGCCCCAGATTGCGCGGTCCGGCGCCAGCGAATAAGAGCGATAGCGCTTGTAGCCGTTGATGGTCGGCGTGGTGAAAACGGTTGCTGCACGGGCGTGTTGCAGCAGCCCCGCGAGATAGTGCTTTCCAAACGACGACAGCGCTTCGCCCGCAACCTTCGACATGAAGGCATTGTTGCCGTCCTTGCGCGAAACCAGCGATTGATGCAGATGCCAGCCGGACGACACCACGTTCGGGATACGCGGCCGGCACATGAACGTCGCGTGATAGCCATGGCGATGGGCGATCTGCTTCACGGCGCTGCGAAAAAGGACCATGGTGTCCGCCGGCGCGAGACCGACAGTCGGCTGGAAGGTAAATTCGGCCTGGCTCGGGCCGAACTCCACTTCCATAGAACGCAGCGGCAAGCCGAGCGCGACCACATCGCGCCGGATCAGCTCGAGCGCCGGCTCCATCTGATCGTAGCGCTGCTCGGTCAGATATTGGTAGCCGTGCGACAGCAGGCCAACTTCCGGTGGCTCGCCGGGCTGCCCGGCATGCTCCGGCTGCATCTTGGAATCGGTGACCTTGAAGATGTGAAACTCGACCTCAAGGCCCGCGACGAAATCATAGCCGCGCTTGGCAAGCTTCTCCAACACCAACTTGTAGAGACCGCGGGTAGCAAACGGCACCGGACGACCGTCGGCAAAATAAAGGTCGCACAACAACCACCCCGTGGTCGGCGCCCAGGGCAGCACCTTGAACGTGGTCGGGTCCGGGACCATCAGGACGTCGCAACCGCCCTGCATTTCGCTAATACCGAAGCCGCCGCCGGCGGTAAATACCGGAAATACCGTGCGGTGCGACGTGTCCTTTGCCAGCATCGTAGTCGTGATCGAGCAACCGCTCTCGAGCGAGTCCAGCGCTTCCGATGCAATCAGCGTCTTGCCGCGCAGGATGCCGTGCTGGTCCGGGAACGACAGCCTGATGGTCTCAAGCTTGCTGTCTGCGCCGACCCGCCGCAGACGGACCGCCGCTTCGCGTTGTTCATCGGACCACAGTCCGTGCTTCCTGATGAAACTCAAAGCAATTTCCTTGCCTAGCGCGGGAATCCGATTACTCGGCTGCGGTCAGATCAGACGACGCGATCTGCACCGGAACGGATGCCGCCCAGGGTGCTTCTCGGCGTCGCTTGACGTCGACTTCCATCCAATATGTCTCCCAACCCTTGGTCGGGCCGATACCGTCCATGGTCGGGGGACCCTGAATGCTCTTGGCATGCGCTTGGTCGAGGAACATGAAGGGCTTGCCGCCTTGCGTGACCTTCTCGATCTCCTGACGCAGCAGACGTCGATATTGAATGATCGCCTTGTCGGACTGGCCGAGATGCTCGCGCGTGCGATCCTGGATCGCGCCCATCGATTCCACGGCCCACTGGTCGTGCACGTTGATGTCGGCGCCCATGCCGGTGTAGGTATCGTGCGCCTGCTCATGCGGATCGAAGCCATAATCGTTCGACTTGTTCTTGCGCGAGCGATAGTCGGGAAGCTGATAGAGCTCGAGGCGCTGCTCGCGCATCTTCTTCTTGTCCATCGGCGCGGTGTAGCTGGTGAAGATCGCGTACCAATAGCAATGCGTATCATCGACGGGCACGTGCCACTGTGTGATCGTCATCTCGGTGCTCATCGGGATCACGAAGGCGTGCGGGAACAGCGCGTTGGTCACCCGCACATGGGTCCGCCTATCGTCAATTTCACGTAGCGCGACGAGCCGCAGGCCATATTCGGTTTGCTCGACATTGATAATCGGCCGATCGTACTCGCGAAGCACCTTCGTCATCGGTATTTCGCTATCGGCGGACGCGCCGCGAAACTGCTTGCCATACGCGATCGAGGTGTCCTCGTCCTCGAAGAAGCGGTGCAGGAACGAGGCATGCGCCGGATCAATTCCGACTTCGAAAGCCTGCAGCCAGTTACATTCGATCAGTCCCTTGAACGCGAAGGTGTAGGCATTGGGAGCTGCAAAACAGTCGATCTCCGGAAACGCGGGCGGCTCGCCTTCGCCGAGATAGGCCCAGAGGATGCCGCCCTTCTCCGTGACGGGATAGGCACGCTGCTTGATATTCTTGCAGAGCGAGGAGCCGACCGGCTCCGCTGGCGTCTCAAGGCACTGCCCCTTGACGTCGAACAACCAGCCATGGAATGCGCACCGCAGGCCGCCATTCTCGAGCCGGCCGAATGCGAGGTCGGCGCCGCGGTGCGGACAATCGCGATCCACCAAGCCGTAGCGGCCATTTTCATCACGGAACAAGACGAAGTTCTCGCCGAGCAACTTGACCGGCTTGATCGGCCGCTCGCCCTCCAGTTCATCGACCAGGGCTGCCGGCTGCCAGTACATCCGCATGAATTTGCCGGCGGGATCCGCAGGACCGATACGGGTGATCAGATCATTCTGCTGTTGGCTCATCATGGTGCGGGTCTCCTCAGGTCTTGTTCGACAGTGCTGCGGCTCAGCGCTGGAATACGACTTTGCCGCCGACCACCGTGATGGAAGCCTTGATGTCCTTGATCTGGTCTTCCGGCACGGTCATGTAGTCTGCCGAGAGCACCACCAGATCCGCCAATTTGCCCGGCTCGAGTGTGCCCTTTTTGGCTTCCTCGAACGTGTAGCGTGCGGCCGCACTGGTATAGAGACGCAGCGCCTGTTCACGGCTGATGGCCTCGGAAGCACCGTAGACGTTCCCGTTCGGATCCTTCCGCGTCACCATGATGTACATGTTGAGCAGCGGGTTGATCGGATTGACGGGGAAGTCAGTGCCGGCGCCGAGATTGTCGAGGCCCATTTTGTCGATCAACGTTTTGGTGGGCAAGGCGCGATCTGCGACGGCGCGACCGAGGAAGCGCTCCACCGTCGCCGCCTTGTCCCACATGAAGACATTCTGGAAGTCGATGCGGACGCCGAGCTTGTGGGCGCGCTCCATCTGTTCGGGCCGGATCAGGCTGGCGTGGATCAGGATAAAGCGGCGATCCCGGATGGACTTTTCCTTGTCGGCCGCCTCGAACGCGTCGAGGACCTGATCGATACCGAGATCACCGACGACGTGGACGCCGACGCGCCAGTTGTAGCGGTTACAGATCGAGATAAGCTGCTTCAGCCGTTCCGGCGTCTGTTGCGCGATACCGTGATAGTCATCGTGCGAGTCCGGATAGACATCGCGCATCAGCGCGGTCTTCAGCGTCATGCCGCCATCGTAGAAGATCTTGATCCCCGCAAATTTCAGCCAATCGTCACCGAAGCCGGACGACGCACCGTTGCCGGACATGATCGCCTCCCACGCCGCCATCTCCGCCGGCGGTTCCGGCCGGAACATCAGGCCGACACGAAGCGTCGCCTCTTTGGCGAGCGCGATCTTCTGCAGCGTCCGGATGTCACGCGCTTCCGTCGCGCCCTCGACCGCGCTGGTGATCCCGAAGCCGTTGAGCACGCTCTCTGCGAGTTTGAACTGCTGGATCTCGTCCTCGTCCGACCACGGCGGCACGGCTTTCTCGACCCGATCGATCGCGGTCTCGACGAGAACGCCGGTCAATTCCCCCGCGGCATCCCGCTCAAAGGAGCCACCGCCTGGATTGGCCGTGCTCTTGTCCACGCCCGCGCTCTGCAGCGCCATGCTGTTGGCCATCGAGAAATGGCCGACGGTGCGCAGATAGACCGGATTGCTCGGAGCGACGCTGTCGATTTCCTGCCGGGTAAGATACCGCTTCTCCGCGAGCTGCGATGGCGGATGCCACGCACCGCCGATAATCCATTCGCCCGGCTTCTTCTTGCCTGCGAACGTTCTGATCGCGTCGAGCGCCTCCGCGACAGTCTTCGCGCGGCTCATATTCACGACGTATTCAGCCATACCCGCCGCCTTGAAATGCGCGTGGGTGTCGATCAATCCGGGAACAACGGTCTTGCCGCCCACGTCGAATACGCGCGTCTGCGTGCCGATCAGCGCCTTAATCGATGCGCTGGTGCCGACCGCGAGGATCTTACCGTCCCTGATCGCAGTTGCCTCCGCGACTGAGGAACTGGCGTCCATGGTCAGGATTTTTGCGTTGATCAGAACCAAGTCGGGCGAGTTCAGATCCGCCTGCTGCGCGGCCGCATACGTGGCGCTGGCGAGATACACGCCCACCCCTAAAACCGACAAAGCCTTCAATTTCCCAAACATGGACATTGGCTCCATTTATCTGTTCGATAGACGAACATTGGTTCGAAGATTATAGAATGCTCCTAATTTCGTTTCCGTGCAAGTGTCCATTTTGCACACAGCGCCAAGTTTTGGATTGCCCAGGTGTCCCTTCCGAGACCAAGCCCTAATGCTGACCGGAAATCCTGCTTGATATATCCGTTATACGAACATACGTTCGTTAGTCGAACGAACGGAGAATGTGGAATGTCGAAGGTGAATTTCGTTCGCCAAGACGGCACGGCGTGCGTCGTCGAGATCGGATCAGGCGTCAGCGTGATGCTCGCCGCGGTCCGTAGCGGCATATCGGGAATCGAGGGTGAATGCGGTGGCTGCCTCGATTGCGCAACCTGCCACGTCTATGTCGACGACGCTCAGATCGGCGCACTTCCTTCGCCTGATGCGGAAGAGCTCGAATTGCTCGGCTCCGTCAAAGCTCCTCGAAAACCCAGCAGTAGACTGAGTTGTCAGCTCAAGCCGCCGTTCCCTATCGAGACGCTCACCCTCCACATCCCCGAGGTACAATCATGACTGCTCTTGTCGTCATCGGCGCTTCCTATGCCGGCATCCAGGGCGCACTCTCCGCACGCGATGCCGGCTACGCCGAACCGATCACCGTGGTAGCGGATGAAGCGTGGCTGCCATATCAGCGGCCTCCTCTGTCGAAGGATTTTCTGACCGAACTCGCGACGGAAGAAAGCCTCATGTTGCGCGACAAGGCTTTCTTCGCCAACAAAAGTATCGACCTCATGCTTGGCGTTCGCGCCACTGGCATTGAGCGGCGATCGCGAAAAATCCTGCTTGGCGGCCATTCCTCGCTAGTGTTCGACAAGCTCCTGATCGGGACCGGATCCCACGCGCGGAAACTCGCTGCTCCCGGAGCCGACCTCGATGGCGTCCACTACCTGCGAACGATGCAGGACGCCATCGATCTCAAGGCTTCGTTGCGCGAGGCGTCCGAAATTGTCATCGTCGGCGGCGGGTTCATCGGTCTCGAAGTCGCGGCTTCGGCGGGCAAACTCGGCAAGAAAGTCACTGTGCTCGAAAGCGCGTCCCGCCTGCTGGAGCGGGCCGTATCGCCCGTGGTCTCGGAATTCCTGCTCGATATGCATTTGCAGCATGGTGTGGATGTGATCCTCGGCGAGACCGTGGTGTCGATCAACGGACAAAACGGCCGCGTCACGTCGGTCAGTTGCGGGAACAACGCGAGGATCCGCGCCGACCTCGTCTTGGTCGGCGTCGGCGGCCTCCCCAATGACCAGATCGCAAAGGATGCGGGATTGGACTGCAGCAACGGGATTGCGGTCGACGAGCACGGCCGCAGCAGCGATCCCGACATCTTCGCAGCAGGCGATTGCGCCACGCACTACAATACCTTTGCGCGCGATTGGCTTCGTCTCGAATCCGTTCAGAACGCGCAGGATCAGGCTAGGGCCGCGGGTCTCGCAATCGCCGGCAGCACCGGGCCATACGACAGCGTGCCACGGTTCTGGTCCGATCAGTACGATGCCAAACTGCAGATCGTCGGAATATCGCGCAATTTCGACGATCAGGCGATCCGCGGTTCGGTCGAGGACGGAAAATTCTCGGTCTTCTACTACAGACAAGGCAGGCTGATCGCGGTCGACAGTGTCAACCGGTCCGGCGACCAGATGGCGGCCAGACGAATGATCGCCCGCAGAATCTCGCCAAGTCCGGACCAGGTCCGGGACGCCTCGTTCGACCTCAAATCGCTGCTCAACTCGGCTAACGGCGTTGGTGTATAATCGGGAGATTCGGCGGCATCTCGACGACCCAGGCCGAGTAACGGGGAACGGACAGCTCACACGAAATGCCAAAACTCAAGCGGACGGCTGAAGAAACAGAGGCCAGGCGAGAGGGTCCTGAATTCATCGAAAGCCTCGATCGCGGCTTGCGCGTCCTGCGATCCTTTGGGATCGATCGCCGGCCGATGACGCTCAGCGACATCGCGAAGGCCTGCAACCTGCCCCGTGCCACCGCCCGTCGCATACTGATGACCCTGCAAAAGTCCGGTTACGTGGTTGGCGATGAGCGGCTGTTCTCCCTGACGCCGCACGTCCTGACGCTGGCTTCAGCCTATCTCGCTTCCAATCAAATCAGCACCATCATGCAACCGCTGATGGACGAGGTTTCGGCCAAGGCCAAAGAGATCTGCTCACTGGCCGTGCTCGACGGCGACGATGCCGTGTTCGTGGCCCGGGCCAGCCCGGCGCGGGTGTTCCCCTCCGGCATCGACATCGGCTACCGGCTGCCAGCGTTTTGCACGTCGGTCGGACGCGTGCTGCTTGGTCGTCTTTCGAACGAGGAACTCGCGGCTGCAATCGACGCGACCTGCCTGAAGTCCCAGACGCCGGAGACGATCATGGACAAATCCCTGATCGTCGCGGCCATCATCATCGATCGAAGCAAGGGTTATTCGATGGTGGATCAGGAAGCCGAGGCCGGCTTCCGTTCGGTCTCGGTCCCGATCCATCGATATGACGGCGGGATCATCGCGGCCGCCAATATCGGGGCGCATGTCGATCGCATCACCACCGGCGAGATGATCGACCGCTTCCTTCCGCTGTTGAAAGAGATGGCTGTGACGGCAAAGCCCCTGCTGGTCTGAGGTCGCTGGCGTCTAGCCCCGCGAAACCCGTCGTTTGACAGCGCCTTTTTTCGCGGGCGCGCCAAGCTTGACCGTCTTGACGCTCAGGAGTTTCCGCATCGATCGGTCCAGCACCGCGATTTCCTGATCGGTCAAGCCGCTCTCGATCGTCACCTGCTCCACCACGCGAGCGATCTCGGCAATACCGCAGTCCGCCACCGCCAGTCCCTTCGCGGTCAGCCGCACCAGTTCCGATCGACCGTCGTCATTGGCCGAGACCCTCAGGATGAACCCCCCCTCCTGAAGCCGCGCGACGCGCTTGGTCATTGCGCCCGATGTCACCAGCAGCGCGCGGAACAGGTCGGTCGGACGCAATTCATAGGGTTTTCCGGAGCGACGCAACGCGAGCAGCACGTGCAGCTCACCGGTGTGCAGCCCGACCGTCTTGGAGATCGCCTGAACCCGGGCCTCGTGCAGATGATTGGCGCGCTCCATGCGCAGCAGGGTGCAGGCGACCGCGAGATTGAGATCTGGCCGTTCGGTCAGCCACGCCGATTCGATATCGTCGTAGATCGCATCAGGCTTTCGTCCCGCAGCTACCTTCGAGCCCGCATTGCCCTTCTTCATCCGGTCAGTCCTCAAGCGCAATTTAGCGACCTCCGAGCGTCCGACACGTGAATCCGGCCGCAGAAATCTTCTCAACGACTAGCATCAAACCCGAGCACTGTCCGCTCGTAAGTTGGGGGAGCCGGGGCTGGATCGCGACGTCGTCCCCGGTCGCTTGACAATTTACCTTCCTTGGAAGATATTTTATCGAATTAACAGCTTGCAGGGGTCCACGTTGATTAGTCCCAATCTGACACGTCGCTTGCGGTGGCTTACCCTTACGGCCATCGTGACCACCACGATACCGGCCGCGAACGGCGCCGATTCAGAGATAGTTCTGGGGCAGACCATGCCGTATAGCGGCGCGGCTTCGGCACTCAGTTCGGTCGGTAAGGTCCAGACGCGCTATTTCGAGATGATCAACGAGCGCGGCGGCATCAACGGACGCAAGGTCAGGCTGATCTCGCTCGATGACGGTTACAGCCCGCCCAAAGCCGTCGAGCAGACCCGCAAGCTGGTCGAGAGCGAAGAGGCGATCGCGATCTTTGGCAGCATGGGCACGGCGCAGAACTCGGCGGTGCAGAAATATCTCAACGCCAGGAAGATACCTCAGCTGTTCGTCTTCGCCGCCAGCGATCGTTTCGCGGACCCAAAGGTCAGTCCCTACAGCTTGTCGGGCATGACCTTGTTCAGCACGGAAGCGACGATCTACGCGGATATCGTTGCCGACACCATCCCACATGCCAGGGTCGCTGTACTCTACCAGAACGACGATTACGGCCGTGAATATCTGCGCAGCTTCAAGACCCAACTCGCCAAGCGCGATCCTGCTGCGGAGATCGTTGCGGCATCGGCCTACGAAGTGACGTCTCCGAGCGTCGAATCCCAAATTGTTGGGCTCGCCGCCACCAACGCCAATGTTTTCCTGAACGCCTCGACCGGAAAGTTCACCTCGCAGGCGATCCGCAAGGCCGGTGAGATCGGTTGGCATGCGCAGCAATTCCTCCCGATCGGCAGCAATTTCATCTCGACCATCCTGCGTCCCGCCGGCCTCGACTACGCCAAGGGCGCGATCTCGGCAACACCCACCAAATCGGTCGGCGACCCCGAATGGACCTCCGATCCCGGCTATCTCGAGTGGCTCGCCTTCATGAAGAAATACTACCCCGGGGGCGATCTCGAGGATCAGTTGAACTTCACGGGGTGGAATATCGCGGTCCTGATGGCGAAAGTGATCGAAGCCTGCGGGTCCGACGTCTCCTCCGCGAATTTGATGAAACAGGCGACGTCGCTTAACAGACTGGAACTCCCCGGCCTGATCCCGGGCATCACCGTCAATACCAGCGCCGACGATTATCGCCTGATCAAGACACTGCGTGCGGAACGTTTCGATGGCACCCACTGGACGCCACTCTCCGAGAAATTGTCGCTGCAATAACAGTAACCCGGTCGTGATACCGCACCGCCCCCGGCGGAGCCTTTCGGGCTCTGGTATCGCGACCAGGAGGCGGTCAGGTCGCGTCCGCGGTTTCGAGGTCGACAAACACCTCGCCATCCCTCACTTCCACCGCGTAGCTCCGGACGTCCTTATAGGTCGAGGTCTGGCACCGCCCTGACCTGACGTCGAACATCGCGCCGTGCAAAGGACACTCGATGACGTATTCCTCGAGAAAGCCCGTGGACAGCAGCGCATAGGCATGCGGACAGATGTCGTCCGTCGCGAACAACTCGCCGTTGACCCTATACAAGGCGACGCGCAGGTCGCCTAATTTGACCCCGACCGGCTCTCCTTCGGAAACCCTGGAGACCGGACACAAAGCTTGCCAGGCCGACATCTGGATATTCTCCTGATCCAATAGTGGGCGGCGCGGCGATCCTGCCGTCGCGCCCGATCGCCGGTTGCGCTACCGCGCGATTTGTCTCCAATCCTCGGACGCCGACGCCAGCCGACCGCCGACGGCGCGAATATCCCGGTACGACATCGTCTCGCATTGCGCGCTCTTCGGGGTCTTACCGGCCATGAATGCCTTGACCTCCTCGAGCAGTTGCCGCCGCACCCGGACGATCGCCTGGTCCGCCGAACACAAATACTCCTGCGAGCGGTCGACGATCGGCCCCATACTGACCATGACCACAAAATCCTCGAGCACGATTTCGAAGAAGCCGGTGTTGTTGCCGGCATCCATGATTTGGCGGTTCTGGCCCCAATTGGTGCTTTTGTCGCCGGGCAGCCCGCCCGCCATCGGCCATTGATTGGCGCGCTGGGTGCGGCGCCAGGAATCGACCGGCTTTTCGGGGTTGTAATAGATGTACCACTGGATCAGGTTTTCATCGTCGATCGGCACCGCGATGATGGCCGTCCTGTCCTGGTTCGGCCCGGAAAAAATCGGCGCGATCAACCCGTAGTACGGCATTACGAATTCCGTGACGCGCGCGATGCAGGATCCGTCTCGCGTTGACCGCAACGCCGCGGCACGAAAACCGTAAGCCTTCTTGTCGAATTCATAGGTGACCGCGGTGTTCTCGCGGGTCGCGCCGAAATCGGTGGCGGAATTGCTGGTCCAGCTCGTATGCAGCAACGCGACATGCGACGAGTCGATCGTGGCCTCGACCCCTTGCAGCCAGTTGGCGTTCAGTTCGATGCCGGCGGCGTAAACCTGCTCGGGCGGCAGATCCATCCATTCGAAGTCACAGCACGGCGGCGCCTCACCCTCGCCCAGCCACACCCAGATCAGCCCGGCGCCTTCGCGGACCGGATAGTGCTTCACCTTCACCGTCTTGGCGAACTCCTTCGGATTGTTCGGCTCATTTGGCACCTCCAGAACCTCGCCGGCCGAACTGATTTTCCATCCGTGGAACAGACATCGCAGCGAGCAATCCTCAACCCGCGCCAACGCGAGCGACGCGCCGCGGTGCGGACACGCCTCGTCAAGAAAGCCGACGTTGCCGTCAGCGCCCCTGAACGCGACAAAGTTCTGGCCGAACAATTTGACCCGTACCGGCGCTTCGCCCTTCCTGACGCGAACCGACAAAATCGCCGGCAGCCAGTAATGCTGTCGCAGCATCTTCCCCATCGGGGCATCGCCGGTGACCCGGCACAACAATTCGTTTTCTTCCCTGGTAACCATTTGGGCCTTCCCTCGATTGACGTTGACGTGAGGAAGCGATGACCGTAACATTATCTTCCTAGGAAGATTTATTGTCAATCCGTGCTTTCGCGGCTCGTTTTGCGACACAAACGAACCCGGCACTTTCGCGAGCAGGAGTTACCCATGTCCCGTAAACCTCTCGAAGGCTTCGTCGCGCTGGTGACGGGCGGCAGCCGGGGCGTCGGCAAGGGCGTCGCCATCGGGCTCGCGGAGTCCGGCGCGACAGTCATTGTAACTGCGCGAACCCGCAAGAGCGGCACCGCGGAATGGCCGGGCTCGCTCGACGAAACGATCGCGGAAATAGTGGAGGCGGGTGGCAACGGCTTCGGACTAGAGTGCGACCACAGCAACGATTTGGCCGTGCAAGACGTCTTTACACACATCCAGCGCGACCATGGCGGCCTCGATCTGCTGGTCAATAACGTGTTTGCCGCGCCGAACGTGATGCCGATCAATGTCCCGTTCTGGAAGGTCCCCGTCTCGGTCTGGGATCTCATGCATAGCGTCGGCCTGCGCTCACATTTCGTCGCAAGCCAGCACGCTGTTCCCTTGATGCTGGGTCGCCAGCGCCCGCTGATCGTGAACACCTCCTCTGGCGGAGGCATCCGGTATACTTTCAACGTGCCGTTCGGCGTGCAAAAGGCGGGCGTGGACCGGATGGCGCGCGACATGGCGCATGAGTTGAAGCCGTTCGGCATCGCCGCCGTCTCGATCTGGCCAGGCTATATCAAGAGCGAGAAGCTGGCCGCGCAACCCGACCGCGTTCCGCCCGCGCTTGCCAAGCTGATCGCGGAGCGCGGCGAGACACCGGTGTTTGTCGGCCGCGCGGTTGCGGCCTTGGCCAACGATCCCCGCGTGATGGAGAAGACCGGGCATATCCTGCTCGCGTCTGAACTAGCCGGGGAATACGGCTTCACCGATGTCGATGGACGGGTGCCGCCGGCGCCGAGCCGCGATCCAGCGCCGTTGTCCGTATTCAAGCCCGCCGGCTCCGATGCGCCATGACGCGCGACGCAAATCAACACATCTCGCTCTGACTCGACGAAAAGGAATGGCGCATGTCCGAGGAATTTGAAGTCACCGACCGCTCCAGGGTGCGGTTGTTCGGAAGCCGGGGCAGCCATCGGAAAGACGACATCTACGCCGCAATCGATGGCTCGCTCTATGGAACGATCGCCTATTCGATCGGCGACCAACC
Source organism: Bradyrhizobium erythrophlei (assembly GCF_900129505.1). NCBI lineage: Bacteria > Pseudomonadati > Pseudomonadota > Alphaproteobacteria > Hyphomicrobiales > Nitrobacteraceae > Bradyrhizobium > Bradyrhizobium erythrophlei. The sequence continues at coordinate 7,854,189 of NZ_LT670818.1, forward strand.
TTACGCGACACCGACGATGGTCTGGCGCCGTGGCGACTACATCTACTGGCATGGCTCCGCAGGGAGCCGAATGCTGAAGACCGTCGCCGCTGGCTGCAATGTCAGCATCACCTTCGTTCAGGTTGACGGTTTCGTTCTGTCCCGCCTGGCATCGGCGCACGCCATGAACTACCGCTCGGTGATGGTGTTCGGCAACGCCGAACCGGTCGAGAGCCTCGAGGAGCGTCGTGGTCAACTTGAATTCTTCCTCACGCGCCTGTTTCCCGGCCGTTGGGATGAGGTGAAACAACCTTCACTCGACGAGTTGAAGGGTATCATCATGGTCCGCATGAGGGTCCAGGAGGGCTCGTTGAAGAGGCGCGCCGGACTGCCCGGCGATGGCCGCCCGGTGTTCGGCGGCGAGAAGCTTTACGAGCAGTCCTGCTGGGCCGGCACGCTTCCGATGGCGACGTGCGTGGGATTAGCCGAAGACGCCAACCGGCTGAACGAGTCGGTCGGGCTTCCCGCTTATATCTCGAATTTTGCGCAACGCTTCGGAATGGGCACCAAGGCTGAATACCGGGAATCCAGTATTCGCGCCGAGGTCATCGACATTCGCCAGGTCGCCCGCTCCGTCAAACTCTTCAGGCTCAAACCGAGGTCGGGACGTTTCCCGAGGGTTGAAGCTGGAGCGCATCTGAGGGTCGGCGTGGTGCTGACCGACAGGACCAGGGATTACCGGCAATACACCATCGTAAATGCTGATCCAGATGGGCGCTGGTACGAGATCGCGGTGCTTCGGGAGGCCCGCGGGCGCGGCGGCTCGCTTTACATGCATGACGAGATCGATCTCAGGAAAACGGTGATCGTGTTGCCGCCTGAAAATGATTTTCCGCTGGATCAGGACGCAGCGCATCCGGTGCTTATCGCCGGCGGCATCGGCATCACCGCAATCCTTGCAATGGCGCGCGCACTCGAGGCTTCAGGACGAAGTGCGACGATGCATTACAGCGCCAGGGGCGCCGAAGAAGCTGCGTTTCTCGAGGAACTACGTGACTTCAAAACGGTGCGTAGCCAGTTCTACGACACCTCGCTCGGCCCGGACGGCCGGATGCGGCTTAAAAACGTGATTGGCCCCTTTGAGCCGGGCAAGCACATCTACGTTTGTGGCCCCCACCAGCTGATCGCTGACACGCTCGCCGTGGCCGGACGTCTTGGGTATCCGCCCGAAGTCGTCCATAGCGAAGCCTTCGCCGCCCCAGCGCCGCAAGCCAACGACGTGCCGGTCGAGATCAAATTCGCAAAGACCGGAAAGTCCGTCACGGTCTATCCGGGTCAGTCCATTCTCGATGTCGCCCTGTCGGAAGGTTTCGAGATCAGCCACAGCTGCAAACGCGGCGAATGCGGCCTTTGCACCACGATGGTCGTCGAGGGGGCGCCGGATCATCGGGATCGCTTCCTGACCGCCACCCAAAAACAGCAGGACGGCAAGATGTGCATCTGCGTGTCCTGGGCAAGATCGCCATCGCTGGTACTCGACCTGTAGGAAATCCCGCGCGGGACAACTTCCTTCCCCCGAAGATTAATGGACAAATGCGATGCCCAATCTGCTGCATATTTCGGCTTCCCCTCGCGGAGAACTGTCGCACTCCCGCGCCGTCGCCAGGGAGTTCCTGGACGATTATTGCGTGGCCAATCCCTCCCATGGCATCGACACGATCGACCTCTGGCATCACGATTTGCCGGCACTGGATGATGCCGCCATCGCCGCCAAGCATGCGGTGCTCCGCAAGCTTCCGCACAGCGACCTGCAGGCCGAAGCTTGGTCGTCGATCGTCGCAGAGGCGAGCCGGTTATTTTCCTACGACAAGCTGCTGTTCAGCGTGCCCATGTGGAACTGGAGTATCCCCTTCGTCCTGAAGCGGTTCATCGACGTCATCACCCAACCCGGCGTTCTCTTCGAATGGTCGCCGGCGACAGGTTACGTCGGCCTCCTGAAGAAGCCGGTCGCGATCATCTACAGCAGTTCGTTCGCCTACCCGGCCGACGGCGACATGCAGGGGTTCGACCACCAGAAGAGCTATTTCGAGCATTGGCTCAAGGTGATCGGCTGCAACGACATCTCAACGGTGACGATTGCACCGACGGCGGGTCCGGAAGCCGTGGTGTCGGCAGCCAGGGAAGCCGCGCGCCAACAGGCCAAGCATCTGGCCCTCGACTTCTGACCGCGTTCAGCCCTTCAAACGCTTCTTGTAAGCGTCGGGATCCATGTCGCGGATATCCACGCTGAGGCTATGGGTGTCCACAAGGAGCGCGACGAGCGCCTTGCGGATTTCCACGCTGAGCGTTTCCTTTTGCTGCGGCGTCCTGCGCGCTAGCATATAAAGAGTGACGTGGAAGAACGACTTCTGCTCGCCCGCCACGAGATAATCGTCGAACGACTGGGCGCGAAGTTTCAGATCCGCGGCCTTGACAACTCCGGTCGAGGCCGCCGCGTGATGCAACGCGAGCAGAATCTCGCGCATCGGCGGCATCTTCTGGCCGGCCGAATAATGATAAACTATATGCGGCAATGAATCTCTCCCTCGGGCAGTGCGTCGCGGAGAGCCGCGCGCCGATACAATCTATCAGAGATCGAAGGACACGGTCTCCCGATCACCCTGCAAAAGGCCGCATGCGGCTCGGCTCCGATTTTCAGGATGGCGCCTTGAAATCGTAGGAGATCCGACCGGCGGGAAGATAGAACAACGCGATCAGGGCACCGCCCTTCACTTCCGGATAATGGCGGCTGCCGGGATCGGGCGCCGTCCACCCCGGCCCCTGCCAACCCTGCAATCCCCTGAGTTCGGCGCCCTCATCGAGTGGGATCACCATGTTCAATTCACCATAGGGGTGCCCGTGATACTGGCCGCGCAGCACGACGTCGTCGTGCTCATCCTTGAAACGCCTGGGGTCCTTGCTGTCCATGTATACTGCGGTGATACTGAACTGGAGGGTCTCCGGCGAGGGCTCGGCGATCTTGCTGCGCCGATAATTCGGCCCGTCCACTTCCTGATTGGCAGCCCATCCTTCTTTCACCCCGAGCTTGATCAGCCTGGCGAGATCCTTGTAGAGATCGCTGTTCTCGCCGTATTTCTCGTTCAGCCATTTTTCCATCTGGGCGCTCGGAGTCATGTCCTTGACCTCCTGCAAAAACGGAATGCTGCGCTCGATGAGTTCTTCGCGATGTCCCATGTCGTCTCTCCCTTCGTTCGTTCAGTTTTCGAAACCCATGAATTGAGCGAATTCCTCGACGGCCACCTTCGGCATCAGACTTCCCGTATTCAGGCAATCGTCTTCGGCAAATCTGATTCGCGGAATATGCCTCTCTATCGGAGTAAATTAGCTCGCCCTTCGACGCAATTTCCCAAAGATCTGGGAATCTCCTGCGCGCAGCGCAGCAGAGGAGTGAGGGGGACTCCGACTTTTTTGTCCTAGCAAAGGACTATATTCGACTCACCGAGATCAAAATAGCCAGCCTCACGCATGACGCGATCAGCAGTATTCTGCGCTCGAGTAGGAACTTCGCGATCTGACGCCTCATTGCGGATCGCCCGACGGATCTCCTCGCCAAGAATTGCTTAAAGTATCAGGTGTTCCGGTACTGGCGGTCCAGGCCAGGACTTCAGAAGATTTCATTGGCGAGCCGATCTACCACGCTGACGATGGGCGATGTGGCCGCGGCCTCGGGGTCGGCGCCTACGCTAGAGGGGGCGCAACACGAACAGCATCCGGCTGCGGTGCGGCAAAGCCGGACGTGAGCCACCTTCACGATCACCGTGACCTCACTCAGCGGAGGAAATTGAAATAAAAAATTCCAAGAATAGCAAAATGTTACACTGCCAGTTCGAATCTCTCCGAGCGCGCCACTTCGGTGTTTTCACGGCGGTGAAGCCCGAGCCGCCGCGCGCGGATGTCGGCGGCGTACTTGGCGATGCATCATCCCGCCTTGCTCCATCAAGCTATACTGCCTACTCGAGCTTGCGGTAGTAGAGACGGACCAGCTCCTGCGGCGTCTTATCGGTCTTGATGGCGCCCGACTCGATCCGCGTCTTGAACGCCCGCTCGAGCGCGAGCGCCGGGTCGAGCTGGCTGTCGAAGCCGAGGCTCTTCACGGCCTTGACCGATGCCTCGACCGGGACTGCCGCGCCATAGTAGCCAGCCGCTTGTGCGGCGAGCACCGCCTCGCGCGGGTGCTGGCCGGCCCATTCCCGTGCGTGCCTGAATGCCCGTGCGATCTTGGCCGCGGTCTCGGGGTCGTTGTCGACGATCGCGCGCTTGATGACCGTGAGACAGCAATATTCGTTGTTGTACGTTGTATCGTTCTGGGTGACGAGCCGCCGAGCGATGTGCTTGTCCTCCATCAGCGATGGGCGTGGCTCTCCCACGGCGACCGCGGCGAACTTCCCCGTCTTGAACCCCTCCGCCACATAGTCGTTCAGACTCGGCAGCGCCTCCCAGGGCATGGTCATCAGTGTGATGTCTCTGGGAGCATCCAGCCCCGGTGCCTTCAGCCAATGATGAAGCCACATATGACCGTGCAGCAAGAACGGTTCGACGGCATATGGAAGGATCTCGATCGTCTTCCCCTTGAGGTCGGCGGGGGACTGGACCGGCGCGTCGGGCGCGACCATCACCGACCAGCAGCCGAAGTGGTTGCCGTCGACGATGTAATAGTCGACATTTCCGGCCACCATGTGATGAAGCTGGTCCGTGTCGAAATATCCGAAATCGGCCTCCGTGAGCCCCGCGTCGGTCTTCACCCAGAGTCGATGGGATCTGCCCTCGGAGACGGCAGTGCGATTGTCGAGCGCGGCGATGCCCCGGACCCGCAGGCCTTCTTCGGCGAAGAAGCCTTTCGCGAGAGCCGCATACTGGCCGAGGTGACAGGCCGGCCCCGTCGGGTCGTAGCCCATGATGAAAGTCTTCTCGTCCGCGACGCCATTAGGCGCCCCACATAACAAGTAAACGAGCCCCATGGTCATGATGACTGCAATAAAGCGTCTCATTGTCAGCTCCTTTATGTGGTCATGAGTACGTAACTCCCTTCTTAAAGAACTAATATCGGCGGGCTGCGCTCGGCTTCTTGCGGTGGCTCGGGTTATTGCAGCAGCCCCTCTATCGCCAGTCGGCTGTTCGCATCCAGCCAGTCCCGCGCACCGATTTCCTGGACAACTATGTTGCCGGCGCGATCGATGAGATACGTGGTGGGTAGACCAGCGACCCGATAGGTTCTGGCGATAGACGATGACGGATCCAACCCAACGCGAAACGTCGTCCCCAATTCACCCACCAACGCTTGCACCTTTGAAGTGGTGGCCGCATCGAGATTGACGGCCAGCACCTCGAGTCCACGATTTTTGTAACGCCGATATAGCGCATCGATGGTCGGCATTTCCGCCCGGCACGACCCGCACCACGTCACCCAGAAGTTTAGGAGGACCACTTTGCCGAGTAGATCCGAGAGGCGGACCGGCGCCCCCGACAGTGTGGGCAAGGTGAAGTCAGGAGCCGGGAAGCGCGTCAAATGAGGGGGCGGATGATCCCCGACCGGCTCGATCGTAACAATCACCCATTCAGTGCCACGAGCCTGAAGGGCGAATCGCACCAGCGCACCCGCCTGAAGTCCCACGAGTTGCTCAGCCCGCTGTACCGGAAAGGCCATTTGCATGGCCGGCATGAGACCCGAAATTGGACCGTGGTCCAAGGTCACTATGCCTTCGCTCTCGTCGAGTGCCACCACGCGGCCCTCTCCCTCGAAACGGGATTGGGCATGCCCAGAGACTAAAGCCAGATGCAAATTACAGCAGATGGCGGTTAAGACCAGCATTCGACGCCAAGGGCGCAGGCGATGCTTATCCATTGTTACGCCTCCAATCGCCAAGCAGCCATCGCCCCTTCCACAGCCGGGAACGAAGTCGGTGCGCGATTAGTTCTTATGAATGCGCCATCGATGCCGGCCTAACGCTTCGATCCGAAATGGTGAGACGTTCAGCGCGACCGTGGACAAATGGAACAACGACCATTGGCAGCAGCTCGCAATGACAAAGCCGAGCGCGAACACATCAATGTTTCGATCATGAACCGGGGCCTCCGATCCAGAACACCGCTGAGGAACGACACCACGCCGACTTGTCGTTGGCAACACGATAATCGTGGTGTCTGGGGTATCGGCGCTATTCCATTCCTGCCAGAACCGTGAGTCAAGCCAGGTTCACAGCACAATATCGCAGGCCGTCGCAGATTTACCGGTTGGAGCGCGTGCGAGGTTCCAGCATCAGAGCGCCACGGCGAAGCAATAGTGCCCATCTTCATCGGCCGCGGCGCGCCATTTGCCATCACTCAGAACAAGAACTGTGAACCCTTAGTGGATTGGGGAAAGGCGGCCCGCCCGTTCAATCTCCGACCGCCTTCCAGTTTGCCCTTTTGAGCGCTGCAAAAAATGCAGCGTATCAAGCAGGAGGCCATGTACAGGACGCGAATGCCAGAACGAGCGGACTTCTATCGTCCGCGGTTTCCTCCCGGGCGACCACCTGCCGGGCGACCACCTCCCGGGCGATTGCCGCCTGGACGGTTGATACCCGGGCGGTTGCCGCCTGGGCGATTAATTCCGGGCCTGTGAATCGGTCTATGCCAACCACGCCATCCGACCGGGCCGCCCCAACCAAAACCTCGGCGCCAATGATAGCCACACCAGTACCAGCCGGGGCCGCGCCAACCGTCATCGTACCAACAATAGCGCCGACCTTGCCAGACGAACTGAGCGGTCTTGATGACGGCCAATTCATCCGCCGCAATACGCAAGCCCGCCGAGGGGCCGATCACGGCAGCCTGAGCGGCACCGCCGACGTACGTAGCGGTAAGGGCCACGGTTGCGATGAGGAGCACGATTTGCTTTCGCATAGTATCCTCCCTCTGCGCCGTGAAAACGGAGCAGTCAGTGGTTGCCGTTCGCGCGGCCCTTGGCCGCGAGACCACAAAGCTCACAATGGTTTTTTGTTCCGCGCTTAAGGGGGGCGTCGTGATCGATGAAATGGCCGGGCGCCACTTTCACGTTCGAGCTGAAATAGGGATCGGCCGGTGCTGCGTTGACCCTGGTCCGTGTCAGCGATCTGAATTTCCAGCCATGCGGGAGCATGCAACCGCGATACCCTGCGGAGGGCATGCCGTACTGCGCGCCGGTGGCGTCGTTGGAGGTTTCCGTATCCACCTGAAGCTGGACGGCCTCTGCGCGCTGGTCATCGCGGGTTTGCGCATATAGGCGTAGTTCCCGGTGTAGTCGTAAGTCGCCGCGTTGGCGGCCGAGCTGACGACGAGCGCGGCGAACAGTGCAATATGCTGGACGGTCGTGTGTTTGCTGGCAACGTATTTCATGACGACCTCCTTTTTTGGATGAAAATTTGTCGCGGCCGCCGGAACTGCCGTTCGACACGGACGGATTACAAATAGGCAATCATGGTCGCGTGGCCGGCCGCGTCGAGGCGGTCTCCTCCGAGTGCGCCGCGACTCGCGAACGGGCCGACGAGATCGATCAATCTCTTCGCAAAATGCATACGGCCCACGCGGCAAGCTCGGTTGTCCTTCCGGGACAACAGGCCAATTAAAAACGCGGGGCGAGCCATGCTCTGCAACGACCGACGCATCCAGCACCGGTCGGGTGCACGGCTCAGTCGGGCGGAGACTTAGCCAGGGAAAAAACGCGAGGAAAAAAACGATGATCAACTACAAAACACTTGTTGCCGCATCTTTGATGTCGATCGCTCTGACGTCTGCGGCGTCGGCGCAGTGCGCGGACTGCGCAACCTATCCGGATCGCGATTACCTGAACAACGGCGCGCAGACGCCCGCCGCCAAGATGGGTCTGATGAAGCCGGGTGGCGCGGCAGGTTCACCTTCTACTGCGAACACGGCGAATTCCGCAAACGGTGCCAACAATGCACGCAATGCACGCGCCGAAGTCCGGCCCTCTCACCTGCGGCGATCCAGCCATGGAAGCGGCGTCAACGCCAATCGCGTGAAGTAAGGACGCCTGAAGCAAGGACCTGTGGAGTCCCCAGAGTCGGCTTCGCTGAAGAGTCGGCTTCGCTGACGCTCTCAATTGACCGCCGTTGCATCTTTGCAGCGGCGGTCGGGCCGATAGCAAAACCGCCGGTCGCGTCTCAGGTTGAAACCGAGCCGCCCGCGCTCGCTCCCCCGAACCCGGCACGCGATGCCGCCGATGTGACCGATCGTGAAGCCGCTCCAGATGGGGGCGGTGCCGGCGTCGCACCACATGGGAACTCACGGCAGTTCATGTGGAGCAGATTCGATGCGTTCGGTTTTGGCCTCTTCGGTTTTGGCCTCTTCGATTTCAGCCTTGGGCCTTTTGATCGGGCTGTGCGCGCCCGCCGGCGCCGCTACGGTGCATCATTTTCGCTCGCGCCATGATGTCATCGTTCGTCCCAGCCGGGATGTGCCCATTCCCCCGGGGTGGTACAAGTTTCCCGGCTATCCGCCGATACCGCCGGAAGAGAACAGAAATCTCGACCCGTCCAATATCGGAAGCGGTTGAGCTTCGTCAGGGCAGGAAGGGGCGTACCTCATCCTGTGATACGATCGGCACCAAGCCGTGTCTTCACTTCGGCCGCCGCGAATCCCTTGCCGGCTGCACCGGCGTGCGCGGCCCCGATGGTCGCGTTCAGCGTCGGCTTCGTGGCCGCACCGCATACCAAACGGCCCCGGCGCGGGGAATGGCGCCGAGGCCGTCTTGTCTGTGAAATCCGCAGGGCGGCTACGGCTTCCTTTCCCATCGAAACATGCGGCGCCCCGGCATCGCTGTTCCGTTTTGACCACTCTTGCCGGTTGTCCCCAGAAGAGGCAGATCGGGCGTCCCGACTACCGGGGTCGCGACGTAGCGGTCCGTTTGGTAGCTGATCGGCGACCAGGTCCTTGCGAACGCAAAAAAGCCCGGCAACTCCGGGCGCAGGTTTGTGCAGGTTCCCCTGGAACAACGGCAGCGGCGGATATCTCCACCTGACTGATGCGGTGCAAGGCTGGCTTGTGCCGGGCAAAAACCCGTTCGGTCTTTATCTTTACCTCGAGGACGTCGACGCTCTCGCCGCCGAATTCGGTAGCGAAATAATCGGGAAGAACGCACCGGAAGACAAACCCTGGGGCATGTACGAGTTCGCCCTTTCCGATCCGGACCAGACGCTGGTTCGGATCGGCTGGCCAACCCGGCTTCGACGATCAAAGTGAGCCGCCTCTCACGCCAACAGCTGCTTTTCGATCTCATGGACCGGCATCTTGACGAGGTCCTTGTGCAGCTCGCCATGAATGGCCTTGCGCAAAGCAGGCGAATAATCCGCCCTCATCATGCCGAGCGCGCGGGGCGACGCCACCATGGTCAGCCCGGTGGTTTCGCGAGGTTGAGCCGTCCCGCCAGCGTCTTGAGAAATGCGCGTTCGGATTCCTCATGCCAGTCGGTCTGCTCGATCGAACTCCGCGCCCCGCCCATCGATTGGTGCACGCTGCCGGGCGGAGAGCTTCCCTGCGCCGAGGTCGGCTGGTCCGGGTGTTCGTGCACTTCCCTGGTGTGCAGGTTGGGAAACATGCGGTCGCCGATATTTTCCAGGATAAGCGCCTTGCGGCCATCGCAGACCAGGATCCAGTCACCGGTGCCGATTTTTATTTTTTCCATCAAGGAGCTCCACAGAAAGTAAGTCTTGTGCGTCAGAATGGTTCAAAGGTGCTCTTCGAAATCCTCGAAGGATTTGCCGAACTGCGATAGCGCCTCTTCGAGATAGTCCGCGAGCATCGGCGTCCCGATCAGATAGGAGGCCGTCCGGTTGTTATGGACGCGCGAGGCCTCGCTGCGAAGATCGCGCCAATTGTCGAGATCGCCGTCGCCGCGGCCGAGCCACATCAGCGCGACGAGGTCGATCTGTTCGTCGACATTCAGCCCTCGAATGAAGGTGGAAAGCTCGGAGCGGTCGGTCTTCTTGCTGTGGTCCTCGAGCCCAAAGACGGCATCGTCGTCGCCGAGGCCGGAGGCCAGGTCCGACTCGGTGGCCTTGTCGTCGGTTTGACGCGCCTTGGCGACGATGAAAAACGCCTTTTCCGGCGAGATCGACAGGTTCGGAACTTTTCGCATGCCATACACCTCCTGAGAGCAGGCGTAAGTCTTCTTCCCGACCGCAGGGATCACCTAACGAAGTCCAGACTAGGAGTTCCCGGCAGGGGGCACCTTGCGCAAGATCAAGGCAAGGCCGGTCGATCCATCCCTGACCGGACGCGGATTCTCCCGATCTGCCCGCCCCGATTTTGCCGTGAGCGGTACTATGATGGCCCGCACGGTTCAATCACGAGAACGGCTCATATGATGCGCACAGCATTCTCCGCCCTGTTCGCGGCAGGCCTGGCCACGGCGCTGCTGACGGTATCGACCTGGTCAGCCGGTGCGCGTGGCCACGGATTCGGCGGTCACGGATCTGGGCATGGGCTCGGCGGTCACGCCGCCATGCACGGTGCCCAATTCGCCGGCGACCGCCGCCACGGCAACGACACCTATGTTAATGCGACCTCCGAGGAGCGTGACCGGCTCCTGGACAAGGAGATCAAGAGCATCTGCCGCGGCTGCTGAGGATTGGCAAACATCCCGCGGCATCAGCCACGGCCGCCGATCGACTCACCAGGTGCTGTTGCCGAACAGGCTGAATTGCGGCTGCTGCGCCACCAGCATCACCGGCGGGGCCATATGCCGCCTGGCGATCGTGCGTTTTCGCGGCACCGGCTTTCCCGGCTTCTTCGGCTCGGTCAGCTGGGCTTGCTTTTGCTGGGGCGGCTGCAACTGGGCGAAGGAGTTGCGTGCCTGGGCCGAAGCTTCTCCGGCCGCCGCGGGGACCGGGGCGCTGGCGAGCGTATTCGCGCCTGCCGCCGCTGGCACGATGGTCGCGCGGTTGGTGTCGAAGACAACGCGCTCAGGCCATTTGCGATCGGAGTGAATGCGGATCACCGGCAGCTCGGAATCCGCCCTCACCTCATCGGGCATTTTCGGAAAAAACGCACTGGTTACGAACAACAGCACGAGCAACGCGCCGCCCACAAAGACAAAATAACGCAATAAAGGCATTTCCCGACGCCGCTCCATCCGCGCGAACACACGGATCAAGCCGTTAACTGGGGATGGTGCGATTGGTTCCTAGGGCGGCATCGGCAAGATAACGAGGAAGTTACCGCTTCGTTACCGCGGTTATTCCGACATCAATCAAATGTGTCGCGCCGCAACCGGCGAGCATTTGGCCTTGCTGGCGTTGACGTTGACGAAACCGACATGCATGCGCGCAAAGGTTTTCCGGCTTCGCATGTTGAGAGTGTCGTGGATCACGCGCGAGCGGTCGGTCAAATGGCTCCCATCGCTGCGGCTGAAGGCGCAGGAGATCGCGATGTCCTTGACCGCGTAGTCGTTGGAGTTGCGCAGCGTAAACGTGACCAGGGCGTTCGACCCCAGCCCGCCCCTTCGCCAGTATTGCGACGAGATCTTCAGCCCGTCGACGGGCGCGGTTTCCTCCGGCACGATCGCCTCGCCCTCCGCCGTCGGTGGATTGAACGCGACCACGGGGGCCGCGGCGGGCGCGGGCGCGACGGCGGCCGCCAGCCGCACCGGTTCGCTCTCGGCAGGTTTGCCGGCATCCAAGGACAGCAGCGTCCAGGCGCCGAGACCCGCGATCAGCGCCGCCGGCAACCAGACAAACCGTGACCTCAGATATCTGACCGTTGATTTCTCCGGCGAACCCGACGGGTGGTCGTCGCTGAGCCCGGCCAATCCGATGCGGGAAAGCTCTACGCCCATCGTCATGCCACCGATAGGCGGCGAAACAGGCATTGCTTGCTGCGCCGCACCGTAAAAAAGCCGCGCGGGCGTTACACCGCACGGCTCCAAACACGACTGCCGATTGCGCGGTTCCGCCGCTTCCTCATTAATTGATGAGGCCGGCAATGGTTCCACCCAAACCGGACAATATTGGGACATGATCTCGCCCGGGTCTGGCCGAGGGATGGCCACGGGTAAACACGGCGGCTAAAACTGTCCCACGCCGCGATGAGGCGGCATGGCGTCAGGCGACGCCCAAGAAGCCAACGGGAGATCGAAATGCCGATAGTCACCTGGGATCACGTCCACCTGCGCAGTCCGGATCCGGAGGCGACCGCGGCCTGGCTCGAAGACGTGCTCGGCGGCGTCATCATCCGCGGCCCCGGCCGAATCGACGTCAAGCTCGGCGGTGCCAACCTGTTCATCGCGCCGGTGACCGCCGGCGACGGCGTCAACACGCCGCCGGTGACACCCTATCAGGGGCTCGACCATTTCGGGCTGACGGTAAAGGACATCGACGCGGTCGCCGCCGAGATCAAGGCCAAGGGGGTCGAGTTCACCAAGGAGCCGACGACGATCCGGCCCGGGGTCCGCATCTGCTTCATCCGCGGGCCGCAGGGCATCTCGATCGAGCTTTTGGAGCGCGACAAGAAATACGCGTGAGGTTCACTGCTTCCAATCGCTAGCCAGAGCACTGCAACGGTTTGGCCGAAGCAGATGCAGCGGGGGCCGGATCGGACAGCGCCTTAAGCGCCGCGGCCTGATCGACGATGCCGATGTCGGGACCGGTGTCCGGACGCTGCAGCGTTCCCCTGATGGCTTCCATCAACCTGGCAGGCTCTTTGATGCCGGAGCCCGAGGCAATATTGGCAATCGCCGCCGCCGCCGTGGCGGCGGCGAAGGGACTGCCGTAGGTGGTTTGCCACGTCCCGTCGGAGGTCAGCCTGGGAATGCGCATGCCCGGCGCCCAGATCGCCCCGGGATAACTCGCGATCGAATCGTCCGATGACAGCAGCCCGGCCTTGAACCTGCCATCGACATCAACGTTGGCGACGAACCCGGCAGGGATCGCGCTGACGTCCTCCTTGATGATCTTGCATTGATTGAGCCTGGAGGGCGCGGGCGACACGATCAACGCTTGCGACGCAAATTTCTTCGCTGTCGCAACCCGCATTTTCCAGGCATTTCCAAAAGCGAGATACGCTACCAACACGATATCCGCTTTTGCTTTGACGGCGGCGTCGACGGCCTGCGTTATTTCAGCTTCGTTGACCGTGAGGGCGAGCCCGCGGGAATGACTTTTGGGTCCCAAGGGGACGAACATCAGTTTCGCCGTGGGCGCCAATGTCGTCACGATCAGCCCGAGCGTATCCGCATAATTATCCAGACCATATTTTCCCGGAAACCAATCTCCGATCGATTTGAATTTGTAGCCGATGTTCTCACGCTGCGGGATTCCGCCGACAATGGCGATCGTGATCTCCTGTTTCGCTGCGATCGTGCCGACCTTCATGAGATCGCGATGCTTGGCAAAGGCATCTGCGAAAACCGTCTCCGCGGATGTTCCGGCATTGAGGAGTTCGACAGAAGACAGCGCATTACTCGAAATGACACGCTCGCGCTGTACCACGAGCGAATTGTATTTATTGAGAAACTTTCTCGCCAATTGGCCGGAATCATCCTCATCGGCGTCTCCGTCCTGGGTGTGCTGGGCGGCCGCCGACCGGCTGCGGTCGCGCTCCTCTCGTGCTTGGTCCAAAAACACCCTGGTCCGGTCCAGATAAGCGAGTGCGCGGTCGACATTTCCGGCCTTCATCGCGACTTCGGCCCCAAACGTCAAAAGCGACTCAACGTCAGGCGCTTTATCTATCAACGTTGCGATGTTCGCGTCGTGCGCCGTGTAATCCGCCCTCTTCGCCTGTGATCGCAAACGCGTGGCATCCAGGATAGTACGGTGTAGCAGCCGGACGTCACTCCAGTTCAGCGCCACGAAATCCGGTTGCTGGGCGATCAGGCGATCGCGAAGCTTGGAATAGGCGACCGCCGCGACGATCTCCTCGCTGCCCTTTACCTTGGCATAGATATGGGACCTCCCGTCCGGAGTGAGAGCCCCCGAAACCAGCGCGTCGCCGTCCGACTGTTCAGCGATGGTGATTTGCAGCGCGCGGCGCATCGCCAACCAGTTGACGATCCCGTTCAGGATTCCGCCGACGTCAACACCCTGAAATTTCAGATCCAGATCCAGCTTCTGATAGACATTCAGCGACTTGGACTCCGAAGTATCTTGGTCCGGAGCTTGGGTATCGGGATCGGCGACCGAATCCTGCCCCAGGATGTCGTCGAGCACGCTCGCGTGCTGAAACAATTCCGCCACTTGGGCCTGGTACGCCGCCGCAAGCGCCATCCCCCTCTGCTTGTCATCGCTGCCGCTGATGGCGAATGGCGCGATCGATGAAAATTCGCTGCTCGACCCGGCCCAAAAGAAGCCGATGATCGAGCCCACCACGATGCAGGTCACCAGCACACCGGCGATCGCGATGGCGTATCCGCGCACCTCGTCCAGCGAGGGCATATGGTCCTGCCAAAAATCCGAGATGCTCTGATCCTGGCTTCGCAGCCAGAAAAAGGCGATGATGGAAATGGCAAGACCCGCGGCCAGAACAACCACCCCTGAGTCCAGATTCTTGACCGAGGAGAACAGATCCCGCAGGCTGGATTCCTCGCTCTGCCATGCCGCTGCGAGGACCTTCCAGAGCGCGATCGCCACTACGACCGCGAACAGCGCGAGTCCGGCTATCATGGCGATTTGTTGGAGTTTGCCCAGCGACGGCCACGGGCCGGAATCGGCGACTGGACGAAACCGGAAAAAGTAGATTGCGATAGCGAGCGCCGCCAAAGCCAAGGCTAGAAATATAAACCCGGGAAAATTGCCCGCTGCCTTCGCATCGCTCATGATTCCGCCCCCCGCAATATTGCTGAGCGCTTGACGGCCGATGCCTGCTGAATTACGGCGCCGCGGCGCTTTTCTTAAAGTTGATTACTGAAAAAATCGCATCCGAAAGATGAGTATGTCATCCCGAATGGCGTCAGGCAATGCGCGGGGTCGGGATCGCGATGCCACGGCAGCACCGGGCGTCGCGCCGCAGGATCAGGTCATGCTGCCCGGCATGAAGCAGCGGATATAGAGCCCGCCCACGCCGTCCCGGATCGGCCAGACCATGGTTCGGCCGACGCGGTTCGGCTCGGTGATGACGGCTTCGTCAGGTACATTGACCCACTCGCCATCGATGCGGACGCGGTAGTGGCCGTTGCCGCTTTCCCAATCAGCGTCGCTGATCGCGCTTCCGTCGGCATCGGAGCAGCACGGCCCCTTGCCGCTTTTCAGGGCGTTGAACCACGCCCGCAAGTCGGGGTTGACGTTGGCAAATTGGCCGCGGTCGCGGGCGTGGCCGAGTTGCGATGCGAGCCCCGGCAGCAGCACCGCAAAGGCGATAATCAGCGCCGCTCTCCAGCGGCGCGCGGGGCCTTGCCGGTTTTCCGGGTCTCGGTTTTCCCAGTCTTCGTCAGTCCACGGAGGCGGCGCAGCGCCGCCGGAATCGATCCAGTTGCTCACCTGTCTTTTGCTCCAGCACCCACCGGCCAGTGCAATCTGATCCAAGCATTTCGCGTGCCAACTTTGCGGACGCGGAGTCCACTGTCATCCCAGCGTCACATAAGACATTGATCCAAGGTCAAGCTGCCGCGTTGACGCTGCATCCTGCTTTGGCATAACAAAACGCCGACCCCGCGGTGACGGCGTCGCAACCGGCTTGATCATGAAAAACGGTCTGTATTCGATCCATGTGAGCCTGCAGGACGGGCGAACGGGCAAGGGCAGCGGCGTGGTCATGTTCCGGGATGGCAAGATCCTCGGCGGCGACGCCTATCTGTTTTACACCGGCAGCTACACGACCAACGGCGACAGCTTCAAGGGCGAGGTGCTGGTGCAGCGCCACACCTCCAGCCCCGACGCCAATCCGCTGTTCGGCGGGCCGAGCCCGGTCGGTGTCGGCGTCTCCGGTACCATCACCGACAAGGGTGGCGTCATGAGCGGAACGGCGCTGGTTGGCAAGGCCAGCCAGATCTTTTCGGCGACCTTGCGCAAACTGGCCGACACGGATTGACTCGCTATTCCGCGGCCTGCTCCAGCGGCGCCACCCGCGGCAGGATGATCTGGATCCGCGTGCCGCCGCCCGGCTCGGAGTCGAGGTCGAGCCGGCCGCCCAGCCGGTTGGTCACGATCGAGTAGACGATGTGCAGGCCGAGCCCGGTGCCGCCCTGATCGCGGCGGGTGGTGAAGAACGGATCGAAGGCGCGGCGGCGAACGTCGAGCGACATGCCGCAACCATTGTCCGAGAAGATGATCTCGACATTGTCCTTGCCGCATTCCCGTACCTGGATATCGACCACACCGGCCTTGCCCTCCGGGAAAGCGTGCGCCACTGCGTTGAGGAACAGATTGGTGAGCACCTGGCCGTAGGGACCGGGATAGGAGTTCATGGTGAGGTTGGGCTGACAGTCGACGTTGAGTGACAAATTGTGCTTCCGCAATCCCGGCCGCAGGCTCAGCACCACCTGCTCGGTGAGGTCGCCGAGATCGAACACGCGCTGATCGGAATAATTGCGGTCGGCGGCGACCTGCTTGAACGAGGTGATCAGTTCGGCGGCGCGGTTGAGATTGGCCACCAGTTGCGAGGACGCATCGCGGCTGGCTTCGAGAAACTCGTTGAGACTGGATTTCCTGAGATCGCCGCGCGCCACATCGGCGGTGAACAAAGCGGTCTTGCGCTCCAGCGACGAGGCCACCGTCAGGCTGATGCCGACGGGATTGTTGACCTCGTGGGCGACGCCCGCCACCAGCCGGCCGAGGGCGGCGAGCTTTTCCGCCTCGATCAGCGATTGCTGGGTCTCCCGCAGATTGCGCAGCGCCGCTTCCGCGGCATCCTTGGCCTTGCGCATCTCGGCTTCGCCGCGCTTGCGCTCGCCGATGTCGAGCGCGACCGTGACAATGCTCTCGATGTCGCCGTCGGGGTCGAGCAGCGGAAGCTTGTTGACCAGCCAGTGCCGCATATTGCCGGCGGAATCCAGATATTCCTCTTCGTAGAATCCGAGCCCCGTGCCCGCCGCCAGCACCCGCTTGTCGTTCTCGTCGGTCTTTCGCGCGCCATAGCGCGACATCAAGTCGCTGGTGGTGCGGCCGATGGCTTCGCCCGGCTCGACGCCGAAGATACCGGCCATATAGCGGTTCATCAGGATATAGCGGAGCTGCTTGTCCTTGACGTTGATCACGGCGGGCACGGTGTCGATCACCTGCTGCAGCAGGCGGCGGCCTTCGGCGATCGCATCCTCGGCGCGCCTCTGATCGGTGATGTCGCGCACGGTGCCTTCATAGCGGATGATGTCGCCTTTTTCGTCGCGCACGGCGGTGGCGCTGTCGGAGAGCCAGAGCACCGTGCCGGCGCGCTGACGCACCTGATATTCGAACTCCCGCACCATGCCGTCGCGCTGCATCAACAACTGGTATTCCGCACGCGCCTCCGGATGCACGTAGATGGTCTGGCTGATGTCGCCGATGCCGCGGATCAACTCCTCCGGCGTATCGTATCCCATCATCCGCGCCAGCGCCGGATTGGCATTGAGCAGCGCGCCGGCCGGCGTCGTCACGTAGATCCCGTCGACCGAGCCTTCGAACAGCTTGCGGTAGCTTTCCTCGGCGAGCCGCTGCTCGGCCAGCGCATGAACCGCCGCTTCGCGCGCGGCATCGGCGTCGACCAAGGTGCGGCGGAACACTTCAGCGGCGCGCGCGATCTCGCCTATTTCGTTGTTGACATGGGTCAATGGGATCGAGGCGGCCTTCTCGCCACCGGCCAGCGCCCGTATCGAGGTCGCGATCGACGCCAGCGGACGCACGGTGCGGCGGACCACGAACAGCGCCGCGAATATCCCGATCAAGACGCCGGCCGTACCGAGCACGATGCTCTGCCACTTGGCCTCCGCCAGCGTCCGCGCGAAGTCGCGCGAGAGCACCTTTCCCCGCCGCGCGCTGAGTTCGCGCAGCAATTCGGTGACGCGCCCGATCAGCCGGCCTTCGGTGCCGAGGACTTCCTTGTCGAGCTTGGCGATCTCGGCCTCCGTCCCCGAAATCGTGGTGATCGCGCCGGCGTAGGCGTCGGCCGCCGCACGCAGCGAGGGATCGTCGATCGGCAGCGCCCGCATGCTCTGCGCGGAGCGCTCCGCCGCGTCGGGATCGTGCGCCAGAAGTGCGGCGGCAACCTGGTTCTGGGCGCGGAACAGGGCCCTGGCGGTGGTCCGGTCAGGCACCGCTGATATCGCCGCCTCAAACTTCTCGCGCACCGGCGGCAATGCCTCGATCAGTTCCGCGCGGCGCGCGATCAGGGCGGTCACGCGCTCGATCCCGCCGCGGTAGTTCTGCAGCCGCGCGCTGACGCCGTCGATCATGTCCTGCTGCTCGGGCGCGAGCTCGAGCCGGGTCTTTTTCAGGAGCGCGGTCAGGTCGGAAGCAACCTCGCCGACCCGGTCCGGCCGGGCGCCCTGGTCGGTGACGAAATCGCGCGCCGCCAGCCGCAGTTCGTTCATGCGCCGGTCGATCTCCTCGGCGAGGTCGCCCACGTCCTGCAACCGCTGCAGTTCGGCGAAAGTCGCATCGATGTGCCGGATCGCGATGACGCTCGCCATGCTGGTGGCCGTGATCACCGCCAGCAGCAACAGGAAGCTGCCAAAGGTCAGCTGACCGATCGAGAGTGAAAACGATCGTATCCTTGCTAGCAATGCCGCGAATGCAGGTGGCATGGTTATTGAGACCGGGCTCCAATCAGCCTCAATATATACGACGTTATGCATGTCAGGGGGAACATGCTGGCGACCGTCATATGGCCGGCGATACCGGCCCGGTTGTGCCGGCACGGCCTTTTGCCGTCATTATCTTGCCTTTTGGAGCCCGGATTCCCGGCATTTTACGGCCGCGGCGGGGCGTCGCCAGGCTGAAACATGACGTGGCCGCTGCCGCCGAGCGGGGCCACCTTCCTTGCCGGCAGCGTCATCGCGGCGACGCCGATCACCACGCAGCCGAGGCCGATCCATGCTGTCGGCGTCAGCTTTTCGCCGAGAAAGGCGACGCCGAGCGCAACGCCGATCGGCACCCGCAGATAAGCCTGCGCGGTGGTGCCGACCGAGCCGAGCGTCTGCACCAGCCGGAAATAGATCACAAAGGCGAGCGCCGTGGAGAACACCGCGAGCGCGAGCAGCGCCGATAGCGAGTTCATCGACGGCGCGAGCGTCCATGGCTGGTCCACCACAAGGCTGATAGGAACGAGGATCGCGGCGCCGCACAGCAGCGATCCTGCCGCCGGCGCCATCGGATCGAGGCCCTTGAAACCGCGGCTGAAGATGGCGCCGCCCGCATAGCAGACGGTTGCAACCACGGTGGCGATCTCGGCCGCAAGCTGCTCGCCGAGGCCGGCCAGCGCCTGCACGCCGACGATCAGGCAGATGCCGGCCATCCCGGCGGCGACGCCGAACAGCTTTCGGGCGCTGATCGCCTCGTGGCGCGTGACAGCCAGCGTCAGGAAGAATGCAAAGATCGGCGAGGTGGAATTGAGAATGGTCGCAAGCCCCGCGTCGAGCGAACGTTCGGCCCAGGCAATCAGCGTCCACGGGATCACGCTGTTGAGGCAGGCCTGGTACAGAAAGCGCCGCCAGGTCGCGGCGTCCTTCGGCAGGCGCAGGCCGCGGCCGTGCATCACGACCAGCAGCAACAATCCCGCGATCAGTGTCCGCGCCGCGATCAGCGTAATCGGCGGAATGGTCGCCACGCCGAGCTTGATGAAGGTGTACGATCCGCCCCAGAGTGTGGCGAGCAGCACGAGCAGCGCGAGTTCGATCGCGATGGTCTGAGTCTGTGGGTGGCTTGCTTCCGTGTTCATGGTTCCGGCTCTCGGGTTCGAGGCGGAACATAAAGGGTCGATATCTCAGATATTTCGTCGCTCGTCGAACTGTGAGATCGTCATTGCGAGGAGCGAAGCGACGAAGCAATCCAGCCTCCGCGCTCGTGGAGAAATGGATTGCTTCGCTGCGCTCGCAATGACGGAAATAGCGGCCCCGACAATCTTTGGAATAACAAGACAGGCGGATCACCCCACCGCGCCGACCTCGAACACCTCGCCGTCGTAGCCGGCTTCGAGCGGGATGCGAAGCTGACGGCCGCCGTTGAGTTTTGTCATCACCGGCATCACGGTCACGACCTTCTTGCCCCGGCTGTCGTCGAGCGCGGCCTGCACGCTTGCCTGTTTGCCGAGCCTGATCAGGTTGCGCGTGGTCGGAAACGGCAGCTTGAACCGCCCGCTCTCGCCGCCTTCCAGCGCCTCGCGCGGCGACACCCAGATCGAGTCGGTGGATTCCTTGCCGTCATGCGCGCCGGCCTGCTCCGGCGGGGCCGAGGCAAGGAAGAACCAGGTGTCGAACCGCTTCGGCATGCCCTCCGGCGTGATCCAGTGCGCATAGGGCACGAGTTCGTCGAGCGCCAGCAGCAGGCCGTTGTCGGTGAGCACTTTCAGAAACGTGATCTTGCCGTCACACAATTCCGTGCGATGCGCCACTTCGATCTCGGCGGCCCGCCTCGCATCGACCAGCGCGTTTGAACCACGCGGACGGGCAAGCAGGATGCCGCTCTCCTCAAACGTTTCGCGGATGGCGGCGATCCGGAAACTCAGATCGGCGGCATCGAGGCCCTCGCCGCCCGAATAAAGCGCAGGATCAGCGATGATTTCCTGATCGCCCTTGTCGACGCTGCCGCCGGGAAACACCAGCGCGCCGGAGTTAAAATCGATCTCATAATGACGCACCATCATGAAGACCTCGATTTCGTCGCGGCTCTTGCCGTCGACACGGGCGGCACTGTCGCGCAGCAACAGGATGGTGGACGCGGGACGCGGCGGTTTTGCGATATCGGTCATGAGATCAACCCGCCGCGCTGGATTGCGGCTGCAGATTGGCGCGGCGATCGACGCGCGCCACTCGCGACAGCAGATAGTCCACTTCGGCCTTCGCGGTCGCGGTGATGGTTGCCCCCGGCTTGCGCTGCGCGCTCGAGGCGATCACGCCACGCTTCTGCAGCACGTATTTGCGCACCGCCAGTCCCGCGCCGGGCTGCTGCTCGTAGCGGATCAGCGGCAGATGCGCGTCGAACAGATCGTGCGCGGCGTCGCGGCGGGCCTCCTTCGACAGCCTGACGACGTCGATCAGCAGTTCCGGAAAGGCGTAGCCGGTCATGGCGCCGTCGGCGCCGCGCTCCATCTCGAAGTCGAGAAACAGCCCGCCATTGCCGGTCAGGATCGACAAGGGCCGCAGCGAGCCGTCTTTCTGAAACGCGCGCAACGCGCTGATCTTTTCCAGCCCCGGCCAGTCCTCGTGCTTGAGCATCACGCAGGACGGAGAGTCCATCACGATCTTGCGGATCACCGCCGGCGTGAACACCACCGTCAGGGTCAGCGGATAATCCTGCAGCACCCAGGGAATGTCGTCACCGATCGCTTCCTGCGCCTGCTTGAAGTATCCGATGATCTGGTCGTCGGTGCGCAGATGCGGCGGCGGTGCGATCATCACCCCTGCCGCGCCGGCATCCATCGACGCTCTTGCCAGCGAGCGCATGGTGGCAAATCCAGGCGCAGAGACGCCGACGATGATCTGCATGTTTTTGGCGCGCTTGACGAAGCGGATCGCCACCTGCTCGGCCTCGGCGGCATCGAGCTTGGGCGCCTCGCCCAGAATGCCCAGCACGGTTACCCCGTCGCAGCCGACTTCGGCGTAAAAATCCGTCAGGCGGTCGATCGATTTCTCGTCGATGCGGCCGTCATCGTGGAACGGTGTCGGCGCGATGGCAAAGGTGCCGGCGGCCTTGGGGGTGAGTTTTGTCATGTGTTGCCTCTGTTCTCTTTCGTCATTCCGGGGCGATGCGCAGCATCGAACTCCGATGTACAATTGCACACCGGAGAATCTCGAGATTCCGGGTCTGGTCCTTCGGACCATCCCGGAATGACGAATTGCTAAAACCTTCGCGCGCCCATCTTGATCTCTTCCTCGGTGAAAAAGATCTCCTTGGCATGTTCGAGGATATCCTCTGCCTTCCATCCCGCATGTGGCGGTTTCCAGCCGGGCTTTTCCATCATCCGCATCTCGCGTACGCCGCGCGGGCCGGAGACGCCGAGCGTCTTGCCGGTCTGGTCGCCCGAGAGATCACTGACCATGTATAGCACGGCCGGCGCGATGCCGTCCGGTCCCAACGCCGCGCTGGGGTTCTCGATATAGCGCGGCAGGTCTGCGGTCATGCGGGTCAGCGCGCCCGGGGCCAGCGTCCAGATCCGGATGTTGTATTTGCGGCCCTCGATCGCCAGCACGTTGGACAGGCCCCAGATACCGCCCTTGGCGGCGCCGTAATTGCTCTGGCCAAAATTGCCGATCAGGCCCGAGGTCGAGGAGGTGTTGACGATGACGCCGCCGCCGTTCTCGCGCATCCAGCGGAACACCGGCTGGGTGACGCAGAAGGTTCCCTTCAGATGCACCTTCAGGACCTTGTCCCAGGCGGCATCGGTGGCCTTGGCAAAGGTCTGGTCGAGCAGGATGCCGGCATTGTTGACGAGAATATCGGCGCGCCCAAAATGCTTTATCGCATCGTCGAATACCGACCGGCCGCCCGCCAGCGTCGAGATGTCGGCGCCATTGGCGACGGCACGGCCGCCCTCCGCCAGAATCGCATCGACCACCTTCTGCGCCATCGAGACATCGGCGCCGGAGCCGTCGCGGGGGCCGCCGAGGTCGTTGACCACGACCGCCGCCCCCTCGCGCGCGAACAATCTGGCATAGGCCTCACCAAGCCCGCCGCCCGCGCCGGTGATCAGCGCTACCTTGCCGTCGAGTAATCCCATGGTGGTTTGCTCCCTTTGGTACCGTCATTCCGGAGCAGCCCGCAGGGCTGAACCCGGAATCCGGAGATAGTTAGCTCGAGATTCCGGGTCGGGTCCTTCGGACCATCCCGGAATGACGATTAACCCAGCACCGTCTTGCCGCTCTTGATGACGGCGACGCTGCGCGCCTTCACTTTGGCCTCGAACGAAATCACATCGCCGTCCTTCCACAGATCCATGGTCACGGTCTCGCCGGGATAGACCGGCGAGGAGAACCGCGCGGCGTGCTGCCTGAAGGCCGACGGATCGTAGTCGGCATAGGTCTGCAGGATGCCGCGGCAGGTGATGCCGTAGGTGCACATGCCGTGCAGGATCGGCTTTGCAAAGCCGGCGCGTTCGGCAAATTCGGGATCGCTGTGCAGCGGATTGCGGTCGCCGCAAAGCCGGTAAACCAGCGCCTGGTCCGGGCGCGTGGTGATGTCGACGGTCCTGTCGGGACTGCGCGTCGGCACCTTGTGCGGTTCGGGCTGGCCTTCCGAAGGCCCGCCAAAACCGCCGTCGCCGCGGGCGAACCGGGAAGCCACCAGCGTCGCCAGTTTCTCGCCCTGCTCGTCCCGGAGCACCGTCTGGTGCCGGATCACCGCGCCCTTGTCCTTGCCCTTGTCGAACACGTCAAGCACGGTCGAATCGGCGGTGATGCGCGCCGCGATCGCCAAGGGCTTGTGGAAGGTGATGTCGCGCTCGCCATCGACCACCATCACGCGGTTGAGATTCATTTCGCCGGGCCCCGCGCCCCACGCCGCAACCGACGCAAAGGTCGGCACCACTTTCAGCGGTCGCGGTGTCGCGACCGCCTCATTGACGAACGCCAGCTCCTTCCCGTCCATGGGATCGGCGCCCATGCCGATGCCATAGGCGTACAGCATGACTTCGCGATCGCCATAGGCATATTTCTGGCCGAGGTTTTTGAGCGCCATCAGCTCTTCGTATTTGATCGGCATGTCGTCAGCTTCTCCCGAATGTTCTTATCGTCACCCCCGCCACCCGGTCCGGCCGTTGGCCGGCCGGATGACAGGCTCCAGCGGGGGTCCAGTAATCACCGGCGTCTACTGGATCCCCGCCTTCGCGCGGATGACGACCTTTGCTCGGCGCGTTTCGCGCGCAACTTCATCCTCACACCGGCGTAAAGAACGGCAACGGCGGGCCGTCGGTGGTCTTGAACACCACCTTGACCTTCTGGCCGATCTTCAGGGCTTTCATGTCGCAGTCGACGAAATTGGTCAAAAGCGACGGGCCTTCCTTCAGCGTGACGTAACCGATCGCGTACGGCCCCGAGGCGGATTTGCGCATCAGGCTGAACGTGTAGATCTCGCCCTCGCCCGAGCTTTCCTCCCACACCGTCTTGTCGGAGAAGCAGAACGGGCAGATCGAACGCGGAAAGTAATGCGCTTCGCCGCAGGCGGTGCAGCGCTTTATCAGAAGCTTGCCTTCGACCGCTTGCTCCCAGAAATGCTTTGTCTCGGGATTGCCCTGCGGGGTCGGATATTTCACGGGATTGTCCATCACACGCGCTCCAGAATGCAGGTCGATGCGGCGTGGCGGACGCCGAGCAGGCCGCCAGTGCCGTGCGCGATGGCGAGATCGCAATTCGGCACCTGCACCTTGGGATGCGCCTCGCCGCGCAACTGCCGCACCGCCTCGATGATCTTCGTCATGCCGCCGCGGTTGACGGGATGATTGCTGCAGAGACCGCCGCCGTCGGTGTTGAACGGCAGCTTGCCGACGCCGGAAATCAGGTTGCCGTCGGCGACGAACTTGCCGCCCTCGCCTTTCCCGCAGAAGCCGAGGTCCTCGAGCTGCATCAACACCGTGATGGTAAAACTGTCGTAGATCGAGGCGTATTTGATATCCTTAGGGGTCACGCCGGCCTCTTCGAACGCGCGCGGCCCCGACCAGATTCCGGCGGAATAGGTCAGATTGAGATCCTGGCCGCCGCGCGGTCCCTTCAGCGCCTCGCCGTGGCCGATCATCCGTACCAAAGGCTTCTTCAGGCTCTTCGCGATCGCCTCTGAGGTAACGATCAGCGCGCCGCCGCCGTCCGTGACGACGCAGCAATCCATCCGGTGCAGCGGATCGGAAATCATCGGCGAGTTGAGTACGTCCTCCACAGTAACGACTTCCTTCAGCATCGCGTGCGGATTGTATTGCGCGTGATGCGAGGCCGCGACCTTGATCCAGGCCAGTTGCTCGCTGGTGGTGCCGAACTCATGCATGTGGCGCATGGCGCACATGCCGTAAACATTGTGGGTGGTGGCGCCGTACGCGGCCTCGAAATCGAGCTCGGCGCCGGTGGCGCGCGGCGGCATGGCGCCGGTGCGCGGCTTGCCGGCCAGCGTGATCAGCGCGATCGAGCATTTGCCGGCGGCGATCGCCTCGGCGGCATGGCCGAGATGGACCAGATAGGAACAGCCGCCGGTATCGGTGGAATCGAAATGGCGCACTTTCAGGCCGAGATAATCGACCATCGCCATCACCCCGCCCGGGGCGTCGCCGGCGCAGAAATAGCCGTCGATATCGGCTTTGGTCAGCCCTGCATCTTCCAGCGCGCCCTTGGCGACTTCGGCATGGAGCTGCGAGGTGGATTTATCGGGTGCATGCCGGGTGGGATGCTCGTAGATCCCGGCGAGGTAGGCCTTGCCCTTGATGCTCAACTCGTTCTCCGCTGGCGTTTTTTGTTCGCTAGCGGTTTTCTCGCCTTTCGGGGCTGCCTTGGCAAGCGTCCCGGCTGTCGAAATCGCCAAGGGCAATCCCGCGACACGGAATGGCGGCATGCGTCCACGGCCCCGCAGCGCATTTGCGCCCGAGCTTTGCCAAAAGTTTCCTTACCCTCTTGATCAGAGGGCGCAGGGAATACCGGGTGCACGCTGCACCCGCGGTCTCGTGTGCAACAGTGCACAAAGAAACGCACACGAGCATACAGGTTCAGCGGAGGCAATCCGGCATTCCCTGCGCAATGGTTTTACGGCTTATAGCGCGCTCTCCCTGGTGATCGGGCTTGTTTGACACCATCGCCTCGCGAATATGGTTTTGTCCGCCCGGTCGGGCTCGCAAAACCTCCGCGAGACTTGACGCCAACCGCTGAGGCGTCAGGACCACACGATTTTGCCGTACGCCGCCGTGCCGTTCGTCTGCGCGCCTGGGAAATCGCTCACGGATCGGTACGACCCACCCTGCGATCACTCTTGCGCGCGGGCACTGCCGCGTCCACCGCTCCCCGCCCCAACGTTCGTGACGATGGCCAACGCCCCTCTTTCGGAACGGGATGGCAAATCATAGCCTGATTTGCCACTTCGGAAAAACAGAAATATTTTTGCCCAGAGGACTGGACAGGGCAAATCACGTTGATCCGCCTCGACAAATTAGATTTTTGGCGCAACGCCGCACGCTCGCGCTGGAAGACTGATGGCAGCCCCGTCCGGGCAAATCAGTTTTTAGCTGTTGCCCAGAGGGAGCGCGGCCCCGTTGCTAAAGCTCTCGCGCTTTTTTTAAGCTATTTCCGCTTTCGGGGCTTTTCGGATGTGCCGGGTCGCCCTGACGATGTCAGTTCCTGGGGGAAGATCGGAAGTGGTCTGCCGGCGGCCAAAATGACGCGATTGATCCTTAGCGGACGCGAGCGTGATTCAGGTGGTGCTATTCAGCACCCCGAATGGACCTTCCGCGCGTGCGGTGATGTTGCCATCCCGCTCTGGGGAGCGGATGAATTTTGGTCGGAGGACAATCGCTAACGCCGCTCGCCAGACCGAGGCCACACTATCACCAGCCAGGCGAAGGCAGGACACTATCGTCGGAAGATTTCGAGCGACCATGCCGGCCGGTCGCGGCTTGCGCCCCTTTAGCCAATAGTTTTCATACCAGGAACTATCGACTTGAAAGACGCGCATCGCGAAGTCGAGGTCTCTCGGAAAGCGATGCGAATAACGGGCTGGCATGGCACTCTCCTTTGCATTCAGACGAGGTCCGTCATCGGGCCGCAAGTGACCCAATGCTGAAGTCGGTTCCGAGGCATGGTGCGTCTTGTCGTGCCCAATTCCGGCCATCCACCCGGTGCCAGATATCAGACGTTTATTCGGCGGATCGGATACCTTCGCGGTCGATACCTCGGTTCGAGGCGACATAGTCGATCTCGCCGCGCGTAGTACCGATATCCATGAGCTCCCTGTCACTTAGGTCGCACAATGTGGCTCGTAACCTCCGGCGCTTGCAACGTTCTAAAAACGCAACCCAATATCTCTTGAAAAAACTGGAGACGCGCGTCGATGCGGCCGTCTGTCCCAACCCTGTTGCACCGTAGGTCGTACTCATGGCGGCATCTCCTGAGTGTTGTTTCCACCCAGACGAGAGTGCCAAGGCATGAGGGAGCGCGCTTGACATCTGGCTTACATTTTCCTCACCGGCGGCTTATTCTTTGCGTTGCAACCGATGCTAGAGGCTCGACGATCCATGGCCACCTGAGGGAATGGCAACTTGCGCTACATCTTCGAGAACTACGCAATCGACACTGACCGGCGCGAGCTGCATCGCGGAGCGGACGTCGTCTCCGTCGCGCCACAGGTATTCGACTTACTCGACTACCTGATCCGCAACAGGGAGCGCGTCGTCAGCAAAGACAACCTCATCAACGCCATTTGGAACGGGCGCAGCGTGTCCGATGCAGCGCTGACCACACGCCTCAATGTCGCCCGGAGTGCAATCGGCGATTCCGGCGAGGAGCAGCGCCTCATCAAGACACTGCCACGTAAAGGCTTCCGATTCGTCGGTGCGGTCCGGGAAGAGCGCGCGCCGGCAACCGCGGCAGCAGCCGAGGGTCCGATAGAACCGCGCAAGCCAACCCTCGCGCTCCCCGACAAGCCCTCGATTGCCGTCCTCCCCTTCCAGAACCTTAGTGCCGACCCTGAGCAAGAGTATTTCGCCGATGGCATCGTGGAAGACATCACGATGGCACTATCGCGCTTTCCTTGGCTGTTTGTGATCGCACGCAATTCGAGTTTTACTTACAAAGGCCGACCCGTGGACATAAAGCAGGTCGGCCGCGAACTCGGGGTGCGCTACGTGCTCGAAGGTAGCGTGCGCAAGGCTGGAAATCGCATTCGTATCGCCGGTCAGCTTATCGATGGCGAAACCGGGGCACATCTCTGGGCAGACCGCTTTGATGGGGCGCTCGAAGATATCTTCGATCTACAGGACCAAGTGACCTCTACCGTCGTGGGTGCAATCGCGCCCCCATGCTGCAGCGCGAAGAAATCAAGCGAGCCAGGCGTAAGCCAACCGAGAATCTAGACGCATACGACTATTACCTGCGTGGGTTGGCGAGCGCTCGTCGGTGGACCAAGGATGCGAACAGCGAAGCGCTCCAGCTCTTTTGCAAGGCGATCCAACTCGACCCCGGTCTGGCGTGCGCCTATGGCATGGCCGGGTGGTGCTACATCCAACGCAAAGCGCGTCGCTGGATGATCGATCGTGTGCAGGAAAGTGCCGAAGCTACGCGGCTAGGCTGGAAAGCAGTGCATCTGGGAGCAGATGACCCGGCAGCGATGTGTATGGGTGCATATGTACTCGCCTTTATAGCCTATGAGTTCGATGATGCTATTGCTTTCGTGGATCGCGGACTTGCGATCAATCCGAACTTGGCGCAGGCTTGGAATCTTGGTGCCTGGGTTAGAGCTTTTAGAGGCGAGCCCGACCTCGCACTTGATTACGCTGCGCGTGCCATGCGCCTGAGCCCGATCGATCCTTCTATGTACGCCATACACGGAGCCGTGGCGTATGCTCATTTTCTGTCGGGCCGCTATGATATGGCGTCGTCATGGGCCGAAAAAGCATTGCGCGACAATCCGGATTTCCTGTTGGCAATCTGTATGTTCGCAGCCAGCAGTGCGCTCGCCGGGCGGCTTGAGCCAGCACAGAAAGCTATGGCACGGGCACTCGGATGCAGTCCCGTTTTGCGCGCCTCCAATCTAGAAGATCTAGCACCATTTCGTCGAGCGGAGGATCTAGCCCTTTTTGCCAAGGGTCTTCGCGAAGCAGGGCTTCCGGAATGATTGTGAGTTCGCGGCCACCCTAGCAGCAACTCGAACGAGGTAAGTGGGTCTCTGTGTGCGACACCCAAGGTCCGGTTTGGGGCAAAGGCAGACATCGATAAAGCCGCACCAATCAATCTCGATGATGAGTACGCGCCCCTAATGAGCGCGCGCCCTGGCACGCTGTGCCGCGCCTAGATTCACCGCGCACGTCTCTGGAATACTGGACGCCCGATCTTTGCGGAGGATGACAGTTGCACTTACCGAACGCACTGTCGCCGCACACACAGCCTCAGCAAATACCGACCTCATCCTGAGGAGCATCGCGCAAGCGACGCGTCTCGAAGGATGGATGCAGCGGCGGTGCTTGCTGCCATCCTTCGAGACGCTTGCTTCGCAAGCTCCTCAGGATGAGGGCGGAGATACATTCACAACCTCTCACGATAAGGTCGAAGATAAATTTGCGGATTCTCACCGTCGGGTCCGAGATTACTCCGCCGCGATCTGGCGCGGGGCCGGCGGCGGGTTGGCGAGGTCTTTCGCCAGCTGCGCGTAGCGGGCCTTGGCGTCCTGCACCGACTTCTCCTTCACCGGCCCATAGCCGCGGATGCGGTCGGGCAGCGAGAGAATCTCGATCGCGGTGTCCAAGGTCAGTGGCGACAGCACGCTCAGCACGTGGGCGACGTCCTTTTCGTAACCAGCGATCAGGTCGCGTTCGAGCCGGCGGTCGGGGCTTTGACCGAAGATGTCGAACGCCGTGCCGCGCAGATGGCGCAGCTTCGCCAGCAGCCGGAACACCGGCATCATCCAGGGACCGAACGCGCGCTTCTTCGGCCGTCCCAGCGCGTCCTTGCCGCCGCCCATGATCGGCGGCGCCAGATTGAACTTGATCTTGAAGTCGCCGTCGAACTGGTCGCGGATCTGCTTTTCGAAGCGGCCGTCGGTGTAGAGCCGCGCTACCTCGTACTCGTCCTTGTAGGCGAGCAGTTTTACATAATTGATCGCGACCGCCCGCGGCAGTTCCTCGCCGAAGCCGCCGTTCAGCGCCGCGTCGCGCACCTGCGTCACCAGCTTGCGGTAGCGCTCGGCAAGCTTCTTGTCCTGGTAATCCGTCAGCAGCGCGCTGCGGTGGGCGATGATCTCGTCGAGCGACATCGCCTCCAGCGTCTTCGGCGCGACCGTGTCGTCCTGGCCTTTCATCATCGCAACGATGCGCGCCGGATCGGCCGCGGCCAGGCGCCCGAGCCGGAACGCCTGCGTGTTCATCTTGATCGCGACGCCGTTGACCTCGATCGCCTGCTCGATTGAGGCCGCCGACAGCGGCAGCAATCCCTTCTGATAGGCATAGCCCATCATCATCATGTTGGTGGCGATGGAATCGCCGAGCAGGGTTTCGGCCGGCTTGGTGAAATCGAGGAACGAGGAATCCTTGCGCAACGCGGTTTCCAGTACATGATTGACCTTGCCGCTCTGGAAATTGAAATCGCGGTTGAGGATGAAATCGGCGGTCGGGATCACGTGGCTGTTGATGACGCCATAGGTGCGGCCGGATTCGCACAGCGTCATGGTCTCCTTGGCCGCGGCCACCACCTCGTCGGCGGCGATCACGAGATCGGCGGTGCCGGTGACGATCCGCGAACAGGTGACGTCGGCGGTATGCTCGGACAGGCGCACATGGCTCAGCACCGCGCCGCCCTTCTGCGCCAGCCCCGACATGTCCAGGATCATGCTGGCCTTGCCTTCGATATGCGCGGCCATGCCGAGCAGCGCGCCGATGGTCAAGACGCCGGTGCCGCCGACGCCGCCGACCGCGACGTTGTAGGACCGCTCCAGCGAGGGTTTTGTGGCCGGTTCCGGCAGCTCGTCGATATTGCCGAGATCGGCCGGCGCGCGGCGGCGCAGCTTGCCGCCGTCGATGGTGACGAAGGACGGGCAGAATCCCTTGACGCAGGAATAGTCCTTGTTGCACGTCGATTGATTGATGGCGCGCTTGCGGCCCATCTCGGTCTCCAGCGGCTCGACCGAGATGCAGTTCGACTGCACGGAGCAGTCGCCGCAGCCTTCGCAGACCGCCGAATTGATGAAGACGCGGCGCTGCGGATCCTCCAGCGTTCCCCGCTTGCGGCGGCGGCGCTTTTCGGCAGCACAGGTCTGCACGAACACGATGGCCGAGGCGCCCTTGACCTGGCGCAGCGTCTTCTGGACCTCGTCGAGCTGGTCGCGGTGCGCAGTCTTGGTGCCGGGCGCGATCTCGGAAGCCGGATAGGCGTCGGGATTTTCCGATACCAGATAAATATCGCGGATGCCTTCGGAGTGCAGCTGGAAGGTGATCTGCTGCGGCGACAATTCGCCGTCGACATGCTGGCCACCGGTCATCGCGGTGGCGTCGTTGTAGAGGATCTTGTAGGTGATGTTGGCCTTGGAGGCGACCGCCTGGCGGATCGCAAGGCTTCCCGAGTGGAAATAGGTGCCGTCGCCGAGATTGGCGAACACGTGTTCTTCCCTGGTGAAGGGCGCGACACCGACCCACGGCACGCCCTCGCCGCCCATATGGGTAAACGTTTCGGTGCTGCGATCCATCCACAGCGCCATGAAATGGCAGCCGATGCCGGCAAAGGCGCGGCTGCCTTCGGGCACCTTGGTCGAGGTGTTGTGCGGACAGCCGGAGCAGAAATACGGCGTGCGGGTGACCGGCGCCACCGCCTGCATCTGGGTGGCCTGGCGGCCATTGAACCAGTCGGCCTTGGCGCGCAGCATCGCTGCGATTTCGGGATTGAGATTGAGCCGCAACAGCCGCTCGGTCAGCGAGCTCGCCAGCGACGCGACGCTGAGCTCCTCGGCAAAGGGCAGGAAGCGCTTGTCGTGCTCATCCATCTTGCCGACGATGCGCGGACGGACGTCGTCGCGCCAGTTGAATAGTTCCTGCTTCACCTGGTTTTCGACGATCTCGCGGCGTTCCTCGATGATCATGATCTCTTCGAGGCCGACCGCGAATTCGCGCACGCCTTGCGGCTCCAGCGGCCACGGCATGCCGATCTTGTAAAGCCGCAGGCCAATCTTGGCGGCGACTTCCGGCGTCACATCGAGTTCGCGCAGCGCCTGGCGAATGTCCTCATAGCTCTTGCCGGAGGCCATGATGCCGAAGCGCGCGTTCGGCGAATCCATGGTGATGCGGTTGACCTTGTTGGCGCGGGCAAAGGCGATCGCAGCGAAGCCCTTGTAATCCTGCAGGCGGCGGTCCTGGTCAAAGCGGTCATCGGGCCAGCGCAGATTGAGCCCGCCCGGCGGCATCTCGAAATCGGTCGGGATGATGAAGGGCTTCATCTCGTCGGTGAGATCGACCTCCGCCGTGGTCTCCACGGTTTCGGTGATCACCTTCATGCCGACCCAGCAGCCGGAATAGCGCGACATCGCGATGCCCAGAAGCCCCATCTCGATCATTTCGTGGATGCTGGAGGGGTAAAGGTAGGGCATCAGCGCCGAAATGAACGCGTGGTCCGACTGATGCGGCACGGTGGAGGATTTCGCGCCGTGGTCGTCGCCGGCAAGGCACAGCACGCCGCCGTTCTTTGCCGAGCCCGCGGCATTGCCATGGCGGAACACGTCGCCGCAGCGATCGACGCCGGGGCCCTTGCCGTACCAGATCCCGACCACCCCATCGTGTTTGGCGCCGGGCGACAGGTTGAGCTGCTGCGAGCCCCAGATCGCGGTGGCAGCCAGGTCTTCGTTCACGCCGGGCTGGAATTTGACGTTGTATTGTTCGAGGTGTTTGCGGGCCGCGAACAGTTGCTGGTCGTAACCGCCAAGTGGCGAGCCGCGATAGCCGCTGATGAAACCCGCGGTGTTGAGGCCGTTGGCGCGGTCGCGCCGGATCTGGGCCATTGGGAGGCGAACCAGCGCCTGGATCCCGGTCAGGAAAACGTGGCCTGACCCTTGCGTGTATTTCTGGTCGAGACTGATCGGACCCTGGTTGATTCCCATTCCACCCTCTTCACGCCCTCGCGAGGCATTGGCCGTGACCGGCTATATTACGTAGCCATTCGACTCATCAGAACAAGGCTAAGGGCCTGGTCCCAAATCCGAACTTTGTCACTTTATGTCGATTATCGCTGCCCGCACATCACAAATCTCGGCAAGGGAGTCCTGCGCCCCCGGTTCGCAATTTCGTGCCCAGAAAGGCTGGCCCGTTTTTCGCTTTGTGTCGCCGCGGGCGGTAACGGCGAAACGACCTGACGTGCCGCCCTCTTCGTTTCGCGCTATACTGCCGCCGACAGGAGCGAAAATGGTGCAGGGACGACGCCACGCCATGCGGGTGATTCTCGCGACGCTGCTTTTGTGCACCGCATTCAGCGCTGCCCAGGCAGAGACCGAACCCTTGGCGGAAACTCTTGCGCGCGGCAAGGCGCTGACCATTGCCGGCGATTGCGGGGGTTGCCACACTGCCGACCCGGCAAAACCCCTCGCGGGGGGAAAACGCATCGACACCCCGTTCGGCGCGATCTACTCGCCGAACCTGACGCCGGACCGTGAAACCGGATTGGGCGCCTGGAGCGACGACGATTTCGTCCGCGCCTTCCGCTACGGAATGGCGCCCGACGGCTCGCACTACTACCCGGCTTTCCCCTACCCATATTTCACGAAACTGACCCGCCAGGATCTAACGGCGATCCGCACCTATCTCGCGACGCTTGCGCCTGTCCGCACGACGCTGCCGCCGTCGCAACTACACTGGCCGCTGAATTATCGCGTGCTGATGCGGGCCTGGAATTACTTTTTCTTCCGGCCCGGAATATTCGAGCCGAACCAGCAGAAAAGCGCGGAATGGAATCGCGGCGGCTATCTGGTCACCGCCGCCGCGCATTGCGGCGCATGTCACACGCCCAAGAACCTCTTCGGCGCCGCCAGGCAGAGCCAAGCCTTTGGCGGACGAACGGTCGGCGGCTGGTTCGCACCACGCCTCGATGGCGCCGA
The DNA here is from genome assembly GCF_900129505.1 of Bradyrhizobium erythrophlei. Lineage (NCBI taxonomy): Bacteria > Pseudomonadati > Pseudomonadota > Alphaproteobacteria > Hyphomicrobiales > Nitrobacteraceae > Bradyrhizobium > Bradyrhizobium erythrophlei. The sequence continues at coordinate 7,888,064 of NZ_LT670818.1, forward strand.
ACGCAGCGGGCTGAAATCCTGGAGTGTCGACGACATCGTCGAGTACCTCGCAAGCGGTCGCAACGGCAAGAGTCACGTCAACGGGCCGATGGCAGGCGTCGTGGTGAACTCGACCTCCCAAATGAGCGACGCAGATATTCGCGCCATCGCGGTGTATCTGAAGGATCTGCCAGCCGGCGAACCGGAGCCGGCAGTCTCCCCGCCGCCGCCGGCGCCGGCGGAGATGGCCGCGGGCAAGGCGCTCTACGACCGCGCCTGCGTCGCCTGCCATGAAGCCGACGGCAGCGGCGCGCCGCGCATCTATCCGCCGCTGCCCGGCAACGCCAATTTGCAGTCCGCCGACCCCGCCAGCACGCTTCGCATCATCCTCGACGGCGCGCAGACAGTGACGACACCGCGTGCGCCCAACAAAGGCTCGATGCCGGGATATGCCAGGCAATGGTCGGATCAGGAGATCGCCGACGTCACCAATTATATCCGCAATTCCTGGGGCAACGCCGCGCCGCTGGTCAGCCCGGCGCAGGTCGCAAAGGCGAGGAAAGAGCGATAGAGCCATGCGAACATTGCTGTTTCACACGAATAATCAGGCCCGGAAATCGCTCAACGGCGATCCTCGTTGAAGACAAATTTCGGCATTTCCCACTTGTAGCGGATCGCCAACAGTCGAAACGACAGGCCGAGCACGAAGGTCAGGATCGTCCAGGCTTCGTCATTCAGTTTGAGGCCGAAGGCGGTGGCGTAGAACAGCCCGGTGACCACGGAAACGCTGGCGTAGAGTTCGGAGCGAAACAACAGCGGCACGTCGTTGCAGAGGATGTCGCGCAGCACGCCTCCGGCGCACCCGGTGATCATCCCCGACACGATCACGATCGGCAGCGACGCACCGGTTTGCCAGGCGACGTCGCAGCCGGCCATGGTGAAGACCACGAGGCCGATCGCGTCGAGCACGAGAAACGCGAGAGACAGGCGATGCACCGCGCGCGCGATCAGGACGGTCACCAAGGCCGCAATGGCCGTCAGCGCGAGATAAGAAGGGTTTTGCACCCAGACCAGCGGATAATGCCCGAGCAGGACATCGCGGATCGTTCCGCCGCCCAGCGCGGTGATGCAGCCGAGCATGCATACGCCTACCCAGTCCATGCTGCGCTTTCCCGCAGCCAGCGCCGCCGTCATCGCCTGCGCGGCGAGCGCCACCAGCGACAGCAGGTACAAGACATTAACGCTCGGAAGCAGGCCCCACATCGCAACCCCAAGGAACAGATTCTGCAATCTACGCCGGGGGTTCCCTTCTGAACAGAATGAAAGTGGGGCAACGGTCGCAGTTTGCGGGACGAGAAAGAGATCATGTTCCCGGAACCCGCATGGGTGCCGGCGGGTTGTCTTCCCGCATTGGAGGAACCCAATCATGGCCTACGAACGCAATTCGGACGATCCCTATCGCACCAATCGCGCCGACGATGAGTTTCGCCGCGCGCAGCGTCTCGACAATGAACTGCAGGTGGATCCTGAACTGGCCGAGGGCCGGGCCAGCACGGGCAGGATCGCGATGTTCGCGGTCGCCGTCGCTGTGATCCTTGGCGCGGTCTTTTACGGCCTGAACAATTCGAGCATCAACCAGGCCGGCACGTCGTCGACGGCGCAGAACACGCCCTCCTCGCCGCCCGCCGCCCCTCCGGGCATGCGTGACGTGACGCCGCGCGCCAACACTGATCAGGGCGTGACGACCGGTGCGGCTCCGGCGCGGCCGCAGACGCCGCCGGCTTCCGCCCCGACGGGCACCGACGTGAATCGCTCCGGCAATCCGCCAACCGGCAGCGCGCCGGCCAAGTAACGCCGGAAGTTTGTGAGGAAGTGATCGAACGCAGCGGGCACAGCCGGCCCGCTGCTTCCTTTTGTCAGCCAAACATCTTGTTCAACTCGCCGCCGGCATAGCCATTGCCTAGTTCGGTGAAAGTCCCCTTCTCAGCGATCTCCTGCGCCGCGCGCATAAAACCGCCCCAGGCGGCGCGCGCCAGCGAGCCGCCGACGCTGATGCGGCGAACGCCGAGTTCGGCGGCTTCCGCGACCGAGAGGCCGGGCCATCCCAGCAGGAGATTGACCGGCTTCGGATCCACCGCCTTCACGACCGCCGAGATCTGCTCTTTGGTACGGATGCCCGGCGCGTACAGGCAATCGGCGCCGGCCTCCGCATAGGCCTGCAGCCGGTCGATCACCATGGCGAGATCCGCCTGCCCGACCAAAAATCCTTCGCAGCGGCCGACCAGCAGCACGCCGCTGGTGTCGGCATCGATCGCGGCCCGCGCCGCCTTGATGCGTTCGATTCCCAGGGCGCGCTCGTACAGCGGTTTGTCCTTGTCGCCGGTGGAATCCTCGATCGACAATCCGGCGATTCCGGTCCTGACCGCGCGCGCGACATTTGCGCCGACCTGCTCCGGCTCTTGCGCAAAGCCGCTCTCGAAGTCGGCATTGACGGGCAGATCGGTAGCACTGCACAGCGCGGTGAGATGCGCGCAGACCTCATCGAGCGTGACGCGGTTGTCCGCCTTGCCGATCGACCAGGCAAAGCCGGCGCTGGTGGAGGCGAGCGCCTTGAAGCCCATGTGCTGCAGCGCCTGCGCACTGCCGATGTCCCAGGGATTCGGGATCACGAAACATCCCGACCCGTGCAGCTTGCGGAATGTCGCGCGTTTTTCTGCGGTCGTCAGCGGCATGGTCTCTCCCCTTTCGGTTCCTTGTTGGCGCGACAATAACCGCACCGGTCTTTCGGCGCCAGTGCGCGGCCGTATCAGGCGACCACCTTGCGCAGGAAGCTGCGTTCCTCCGCGAGGATGAATTTGTTCTCCTCGGCAAATGCGAAATTGGCCATGCCTTCCTCGTCGGTGCGAAGCCTTGCGCGATAATTTTCATAGGCCGCTAGATTTTCAAAGGAAATCAGCGCGAAGGCGATGTTGTTGGTGCCTTCATGCGGCATCCAGTAGCCGTGAAGGTCGCCGCCGCATCGGGGGATGATGGCAAGCCAGCGTTTCGAATATTCCTCGAACAGCGTGCGCTTGAACGGATCGATCTGGTAGCGGATGAAAACGGTAATCATCAATGGAACCTCCAAAGTTTCTTACTCTCGTCATTGCGAGCGCAGCGAAGCAATCCAGCTTTCTTTCTTGCTGCTCCATGGATTGCTTCGCTGCGCTCGCAATGACGGACCCTTCACACTGGAGTCGAACGCGAGAATACCCACTTGACGACGTCGATGCTTCGGCTATCATCGAAGCATGAAAGCAGGTCCGGATATCGCCATGGTCGCCTCGCTGGTCGGCGACCCCGCGCGCGCCAACATGCTCACCGCGCTGATGACCGGCCGCGCGCTGACCGCGAGCGAACTCGCGCACCAGGCCGGCGTCACGCCGCAGACCGCGAGTTCGCACCTTTCCAAGCTCGAGGCCGGCGGGCTGGTCGAGCTGGAAAAACAGGGGCGCCACCGCTATTACCGGCTCAGCGATGCTGATGTCGCCGGCGTGCTCGAAGGCCTTGCGGGACTGGCCGCGCGCGCCGGTCACATGCGCGTGCGCACCGGGCCGAAAGACCCGGCCTTGCGCCGCGCGCGGATCTGCTACGATCATCTGGCCGGCGATCTCGGCGTGCAGATGCTCGACAGCCTGAAAAGACAGCGGCTGGTGCGCCAGAAAAAGCAGGACATCGAACTGACCGCCGAGGGCGAACGGTTTCTGGAAAGCTCCCTGCAGATATCGGCAGACACGCTGGCCCATCCGCGGCGCCCGGTGTGCAAGGCCTGTCTCGACTGGAGCGAGCGGCGCCATCATCTGGCGGGCACGCTGGGGGCCGCGATCATGACCCGGTTCACCGAACTCAAATGGGCCGCGCGCGACGCCACCCCCGGCAGCCGCGTCATTAATTTCAGCCGCAGCGGCGAGAAGCGTTTCGAGGCGCTGTTCGGCGATCACGAATAGCGGGCGAACCTCCCTCATCACATTGTCGTCATGGCCGGGCTTGTTCCGGCCATCCGCGCCTTGCTTTGCTGCTATGCCGTCAGACGTGGATGCCCGGGACAAGCCCGGGCACGACGACTCAAGCCGGACCTGTCCAATGCAACGAATTTTCTGCGCGATCTCTGCCGCCCTCCTTTTCATCCAGCCATCCATCGCCGCCTCCGCCGCGGAACCTGCCCCACGCGAGCCCTACGGCATCGACCTCGAAGGTTTTGCCTATCCCTACCCCGTCAATCTCCTGCCGCTCACCAATGACGGCGAACAGTTGCGGATGGCCTATATGGACGTGGCGCCGGCGCAGCCGAACGGCCGCGTGGTGGTGCTGCTGCACGGCCGTAATTTCCCGTCGAGCTATTGGGCGCCGGTCATCAAGACGCTCAGCGAGGCCGGCTATCGCGTGATCGTGCCGGACCAGATCGGCTTCGGCAAATCCTCGAAGCCAACGGGCGAGCTGCATTTCGACACGCTGGCGCGCAACACCGTCGCCCTGCTCGATCATCTGCAAATCGCGAAAGCCGATATCGTCGCGCATTCGCTCGGCGGCATGCTGGGCGTGCGGATCGCGCGCGCCTTTCCCGACCGCGTCGCGCATTTGTTGCTGGTGGCGCCGATCGGGCTTGAGGACTACCGGCTCTATGTGCCGCCGACGCCGACCGAAAAGATCGTTGAAAACGAGGACAGACTGACCGCGGAAGGCTACCGCAAGCAGCTCGAGACCAACTATTCCCTCAGATTGCCGCCGGACCAGGTGACCCCGTTCATCGATGCCCGCTTCAACATCAAGGGCAGCGGCGAATATCCGCGCTGGCTGCGTGCCTTCGTCTCGTCCGCGCAGATGATCTATCGCGAGCCGGTCGTCCACGAAATCCCTGAGATCACCGAGCCCACGCTGTTCATCATGGGCGCCGACGATCACAACGCGCCGGGGAGGCCGAACGCGCCGGAGGCGCTGCGGCCGAAGATGGGACAGAACGCCGAGCTCGCCAAGGCGCTCGCAACAAAGATGCCCAATGCGCGCGCCGAGGTGATCGCCAATGCCGGGCATCTGGTGTTTCTCGATGCGCCGCAAAAATTCAACGAGCTGATGCTGGCGTTTCTCGGCTCCCGCTAGCGAGCTCGCTGCAAGTTCGGCGCAGGTTGCATTCACTCCGCGTTCAGGTCGTCGTGACTAGGTTCCCCGCAATTCGACGTGGCCGATAATTAACGGGTCGAATTGTATCTGGATCAATGTGAAACGCCGCACCGCGGCCCCAGGCAGGGAGAAGACATGAAATATTTTTTCGCAGCAGTCGTCGTAGCCAGCACCTTCGCGAGCTTCGGCGCTGCCAACGCCGCCGGCGGCTGCGGCCTCGGCTTCCACCGCGGCCCCTATGGCGGCTGCCGTCCCAATGGCGGCGCGGTGGTCGTGGCACCCGGCGCGGTGGTGGTCGAGCGGCCGGTCGTGGTGGTGCCCCGCGGGCGCATCTGTCCCGTCGGCTTCAGCTGGCGCTATGGGCGCTGCCGCCCGCTTTGAACGCGGGATCATCGTCAATGACGGCAAAACCCCGCATCATGCGGGGTTTTGTTTATCCGCCCTGAAACGCGCAGACCAAAACAAAAGGGCGGGAAAACTCCCGCCCTTTTCTCGATCCTTACCAGTTGCGGAAGCAGCGCCGGCCGAACGGGCCGGAATGCCAGCCGGGCGGGCAATTATACATCGGGCGGCATCCGCCATAGGGACCCCGGTGCCAGCCGGGTCCGCAGCCGCCGGCGACGCGGATGATGTCGACCGACGCAGCCTGATCGAGCGGGGCCAGCGGCATGGCCCGCGACCCGGAGACCGCCGCAAGGCTGAGGCAAATGGCAAACGCAGAAGCGACGAGTATCTTCATAGTCCTTCCTTCCTCCCAATTTTGCCGCTGCGCGGCAGTTGCTAACCTGACGCAAAGAAGGTGACAGTCCGGTACTGATAAAGGCATGTCACCAGTGACGGCGCTGCCAGCGGCGCCAGTGCCGGCGACGCCAGCCCCAATGACGGTGGCGCCAACCCCAGTGGCGGCGGTGCCAGCCCCAGTGGCGGCGGTGCCAGCCCCAGTGATGCCCGTGCCCGTGTCCCCAGCGGACCTGTTCGGGCTTGAGATGCTCGACCTCAGCCTCGGTCGTGACGGCGGAATGAATATCCTGATTCGCTGACGGCAGCCGTTCATCTAGGCCAAGCGGATGCGGCGACAGCGGCGCGGCCTGCGCGCCCGCGGTCAGCGCGGCGGCTCCGGCGGCAAATCCAACGGCGAGCTGCAAAAAGTGGCGGCGTTCCATGACATCTCCCTGTTCACGGTAATGGCGAGTGATGCGGGGAGAGTTTGAATGCGTCGAGATGAATAGCCGCTGAATTGCGCGTTCAGGTACAGGCATCCGTACAGATCTATCGTCGTCCCGGCGAACGCCGGGACCCATAACCACCGATGTCAGTTGTCAGCAAGGGCAATTGCCACAGCGCCATAACGAGAGGACACGGCGTATAGGTCCGGCCTTCGCCGGGACGACGCTGAGACCTGTTGTGCGCCATCAGGCCGCGAATTCCTCCGCCAGCACCAGCAACTCGCGCGTGCGCGTCACCTCGGGCCAGCAGCGGTCGAACTCGGCGACCAGCGTCTTCAATGCGCCGCCGCCCATGGCGCGATCGAGCGCGGCCTGATCGGCGAATTCGTACATCGCCACATGCAGCGAGGGATCCGACAGACTCCAGAACCGCCGCGCGGTGCTGACGCCAAACGCCTTTGCGGCGTCGGGCAGATGTTCGGTTCTGTACCATTCATCGAACGCCCCGCGTTTGGCGGGATCGGCAACGGTGGCGCGGACGACGAAATAGGCTGAAGGCATTGGCGTTTCTCCCGGTGCGTTTTTTCCAGTCGTCATTCCGGGGCATCACGTCAGCGATGAACCCGGAATCTGGAGATTGTAACGTCGAGATTCCGGGTTCGCGCTCACGCGCGCCCCGGAATGACGAAAGGAAGGCTACACCCATCCGCCCCGCGCCATGATGGCGGCACACAGCAGGATGATGACGATCGCAAACAGCTCGCCGTGGATAATCCCGGTCACCAGTCTGAGCTTCCTGGCGCCGATCACCGGGACCCGCCCCGCCGTCAGCGCCCCGCGCCACGACAGGAATTCCCTGGTCGGAATGATCGACAATAGTCCGATCACGACGAACAGCGAGAGTTTCCCGAGAAAGGCGTGGCTGTGAAAATAATAGCTCGCGCCCTTCTCGAAGAAGAACACCCGCAACAGCCCGATCACCAGCAGCGCACCCGCGGCGATCCCAAGCACGAGGTCCGTGACCTGCAGCCGCCGCGCCGAGGCAAGCGTCAGTTCCTGCCGGATCAGCGTCAACTCGATGGCCACCGCTGCCACCAACGTGAAGGCGCAGACGTGGTGGAGGAAGGCGAACAGCGTGGACATGGCGCGGGCTCCGGTCAGCTAGCCTGGCAGTTTGCCACCGACAGATTTGTAGAACTGAGCAAGCTGGTTTGCGAGTAGAGAACCCAAAAGCTCTTCCATCCTTGAAACGTCGATCCTTCCGTCGTGGAAGGCCAAATCTGCGGCATCCAGGGCGTCGAAATAGGGCTTACGGTTGTCAACAATTTGATCCGGAATAGTGGGAGTACCCGGCAAGATCGAACCTGCGCGGATTGACAGCACGACATAGGATGCGATGCGGGAGGTGCGCCCGTTGCCATCCGCAAACGGATGAATCCAGTTCAGTCGCCACATCACGTAAGCCGCAAGATGTATCGGCGTGCTGCCTTCCCAATGATCGTTGACGTAATCGCACATGTCCTCGACCAGTTCCGGCACCAAATGTGCGCCGACCGGTTCGTGCTTGCTGCCTTCAATCGCGACGCCGCCGGGACGATAATTCCCAGCATAGGAGCTGATTCCGGCAAGCGCTTCCCGTTGTAAACCAAGAATGAGCGAGGGACGCAGCTTGAACGAACCCCGCTCCAGTGCACTATGGATTGCGCCGATCGCCGCATCGTATTGTCGAAACCCGTTCCTGGCTTCGGCGACGGCCTTTGCTTGAGGGTCAACGATCAACTCAGGCTCGAGCGCTCGGCTATCTCGCCGGTTGCGCTCGTCACCTGTCATTTTTCATCCTTGGCCAGCTTCTCGGCCTCGCGGTCGATCATTTCCCGCGTAATCAGCTCGTTCTCGAAATGCGTATTGCCGTAGACGAAGCTTCGCCGTTGCTGCTCCTGCTGTTCCGGCGTCGGCTTGGCAGTCTTGGCAGCTTCAAGAAGTTTTTTGAGGGCGTCGGTCATGGGGACAATATAGTCGAGTCTGTCTAGGGATGCCATTATGTCTTGTTCAATTTTACCTACAACGGCAAATTATCGTGCTTCTTCATCGGCATCTCGACATGCTTGTCCTTCAGCATCGCCAGCGCCCGCGCGATGCGGCGCCGGGTCGAGTGCGGCATGATGACGTCGTCGATATAGCCGCGCTCGGCGGCGATGAAGGGCGACAGGAACCGGTCTTCGTACTCCTTGGTGCGGGCCGCGATCTTATCGGAATCGCCGATGTCGCTGCGGAAGATGATCTCCACCGCACCCTTGGCGCCCATCACGGCGATCTGCGCCGTCGGCCAGGCGTAGTTCATGTCGGCGCCGATTTCCTTTGACGCCATCACGTCGAACGCGCCGCCATAGGCCTTGCGGGTGATGACGGTTACCAGTGGCACCGTGCACTGCGAATAGGCGAACAGCAGTTTTGCACCATGTTTGATCAGGCCGCCATATTCCTGGGCGGTGCCGGGCAGGAATCCGGGAACATCGACAAATGTAACAATGGGAATGTTGAAGGCGTCGCAAAACCGCACAAAGCGCGCGGCCTTCCGCGAGGCGTCAGAATCGAGCACGCCGGCCAGCACCATCGGCTGGTTGGCAACAAAACCCACGGTGCGTCCGCCGATGCGGCCGAAACCGGTGACGATGTTTTTCGCAAACGCTTCGGAGATTTCGAAGAAGTCGCCCTCGTCCACCACCTTGATGATCAGTTCCTTCATGTCGTAGGGCTTGTTCGGATGGTCGGGGATCAGCGTATCCAGCGACATGTCGACGCGGCCGATGTCGTCGAAGCTCGGCCATTCCGGCACGCCGTCGGTGTTGTTGGAGGGCAGGAAGTCGATCAGCCGGCGCATCTGCAACAGCGTCTCGACGTCGTTCTCGAACGCGCCATCGGCGATCGAGGAGCGCGTGGCGTGCACCGAGGCGCCCCCGAGCTCTTCCGCCGTCACCACCTCGTTGGTGACGGTCTTGACGACGTCGGGCCCGGTGACGAACATGTAGCTGGTGTTTTTGACCATGAAGATAAAATCGGTCATCGCGGGCGAATAGACATCGCCGCCGGCGCAGGGACCCATGATGACGGAAATCTGCGGGATCACGCCCGATGCGATGACGTTGCGGCGAAACACATAGGAATAGCCGGCGAGTGCGGCGACACCTTCCTGGATGCGCGCGCCGCCGGCGTCGTAGAGCCCGATGATCGGCGCCCTCGCCTTCATCGCCATGTCCTGGATCTTTACAATTTTCTGTGCGTGGGTCTCGGACAGCGAGCCGCCGAACACGGTAAAATCCTTGGCAAAGACAAACGTCTTGCGGCCGTTGACGGTGCCCCAGCCGGTGACGACGCCGTCGCCCGGCACTTTTGTCTTTTCCATGCCGAATTCGGTCGAGCGGTGTTCGACGAACATGTCGAATTCCTCGAAACTGCCCTTGTCGAGCAGAAGCTCGATGCGCTCCCGCGCGGTCAGCTTGCCGCGGGCGTGCTGCGCCTCGATGCGCTTTTCGCCGCCGCCCAGCCGCGCGCCGGCGCGCCGCTCTTCGAGGGTTTCAAGGATGTCTTTCATCTGCCCCGCCCATCATTTGGCTTAAAGATTTGACCGGGTTCTAACATGGCATTTTCCGAACCGGAAACCGGCTTTCAACAGCCGAAGGCAGCCCAAATGGCGGTTCGAAGGGGTACAGTTACCGGGCTATTTTTCGAGGAGACATCCATGAACGAGACCACCGCAACCGAGGCCACCGGCGCCGCCACCGGGGGCTGCCGAACCCTGCTCCGGCTGGAGGGCCTGACGCTGTTTGTCGGCATGACCATGCTCTACGCGGTCTGGGGCGGGTCCTGGTGGGTCTATGCGGTGCTGTTCCTGGTGCCGGATGTGAGCTTCGCGGCCTATCTCGCCGGGCCCCGCGTCGGCGCCTTCGTCTACAATACCGCACAGCTACATGGCACCGATGGTGCTGATGACGACCGGGTTCGGGCTGGCCTCGCCGCTGACGCTCTCGATCGCGCTGATCTGGCTGGCGCATATCGGCATCGACCGCGCACTCGGCTACGGCCTGAAATATGTTGCAGGATTTGGCTTCACGCATCTCGGCCGAATCGGCAAGGATGCGAACGCGACCTAGGCCGCGACAAGGGAAACCGTCATTGCGAGCGAAGCGAAGCAATCCAGAAACAAAATGGATTGCTTCGTCGCTTCGCTGCCTTGCGCGAACGCTTCGCGTTTGTCGCAGGCAATGGCGAACTCGCGATTTTGATTCCTTCAGCCCTCGTCCGCCCTACTTCTCGCCAACCTTGAACGGCTCCTCCTTGCCGGGCGGCACGGTCTCCTCCGCCATCGCCAGCAGCATCGCCACCATCACGTAGTTGCCGGCGACCACGGTCAGGTCGACGATCTGTTGATCGTTGAACGCCTTCTTCGCCCGCGCATAGGTTTCGTCCGAAACCTTCTGCGTGGTCGTGAGCTCGGTGACGAAGTCGTAGACCACGGCCTCATCCTCGGCCATGTTCGACGGCCGCTTGCCGGCCTTGAGCTCGGCGATGATGTCGGCCGACAGGCCCGCTTTGGCCGCCAGCGGCGCGTGCGCGAACCATTCGACCTGCGAGCGCCACTGCCGCCCGATGACCAGGATCGCAAACTCGTTGAGCTTGGTCGGGACCGAGGTCTGCCAGCGCAGATAATAGAACAGGTCGTACAGCCGCTGGCCCAGCACCGGGCTGCGGATCATCGGATTGTACGGCCCGCCGAGACCGACGCTGGAGACCTTCATGATCTGCTCGCCGAGCGGCTTTTGCGCGTCGCTGAGCTGGTCCATGGTCAGTTGCGGAAAACGGGGCTCCTTGCCGGTCGCAGGAGCGGCGAACATCGTGGCGGCGAACCAGCCGCCGGCTGCGGCAACGGCGAGCGACGACATCCAGATGGCAGATTTCATGATTTCCTCCGGGCTTTTCTTGAGGCTTTTGTCAGCCCGGAGAGGCTAATCCAGCCGCGTTGTCAGCGCCAGTCCGCACCGCAACAGACGGCGGCCATCAGAGCGCGCCGATATCGCCGAGGCATTGCTGCGTGATCGCCATGCGGTCGGCGGTATGGCGCGGCTCGAGGCAATCCATGTTGAGCGCGAACACCGTCCGGGCGTCGCCCTTCTCGGCCCAGCCCACCATCCAGCCCAGCGACGGCTTGCCGATTTCGGCGCCGAGCAGGCCGCTCTTGGCGCGGATGACGGTGTCGCCGACCTTGGTGACCGGCAAGATATCGCGCACCAGATCCTGGCTGCGCTTCGACACCGGCAAAACGCCGCGCCGCAGCCGGTCGACGAAATCGACCTGCTGCACCGGGTCGATGCGCAAATTGCCGGTCAGCCAGAACTGGTCGATGCCGCCGCCGATGTCGCGGTTGCCGTATTCGAAGAGATCGAGATATTTCTGCATCCGCTCCGCGCCGATGCGCCGCGCGATCTCCTGATAGACCGGCACCGCGGACACGGCGATCGCGCTGCGCAGGGTATGGTCCTTGTTCCAGGCCTCGATGGGTCTTGCGACGCCGTCCCACTTGAAGACGTCCTTGTCGGGATCGGCGACCACGCCGGTCTCCAGCGCGATGATGGAATTGGGGATCTTGAAGGTTGAGGCCGGCAGCTTCGCCTCGCCCGAGCGGTTCTTGTCGCTGGCGATCACGAGATAGTCGTCGACCTTGTAGCCGACGAAGGTGCCGACCGTGCCGACATCGAGAAAATGCCTGGCGAGGCTTTCGCGAATTTCGCTGCGCTGGGGTGCGACGTCGGCAAAGCCTCTCGACGGCAACAGGGTCGCGGCGGCAAGAAGACCGAGCGCGTAGCGGCGATGGATCATGGACAGCATCCGATGTGGGGAACGACGACGGCGGCGACGATGCTGACGACATCGTGGTGAAACGATGACAAACGCGAAAACGCGCCAGAGTGGGATGACTTTTCTTCGAATCGTCATCCCACTCTGGCTTTGTATTTGAGCATGATCTCCGAGCAAACGCTTCGCGTTTGTCGAGGGAAAACCGGTTCCCACTTTTCCGGATCATGCTCTAGCGAATTCGCCCCGACAGCCGCAGCACGAAGATCAAAACCTCCGCCACCGCCTTGTAGAGCTCGGCCGGAATTTCGTCGCCGATTTCGACGTTGGAGAGCGCGCCAGCCAGGAGCTCGTTCTCCTCGATCGGGATGTCGTGGGCCTTGGCGACCTCGATGATCTTGGCGCCGATCGTGCCCTTGCCCTTGGCGACGACCCGCGGCGCGCCGGTCCTGTTGTAATGCAGCGCGACGGCGAGCTGGTTCCGTGTCTCCACGCTCATAGCGCGCGATCCAGGAAATGCCCGGCACGGGCCGGCACCGGTTGCGGCGGCACGCCGTCGCGGATCACGATATCGCCGGGCTTAAGTTCGGCCTTGCAGAGTGCCTGGCTGAGCTGCGCGGCGCCGGCGCGCAATTGCGCGGCGGTCGCGGGCCGTTCCGCCCACATCCGCACCGACGTCCGGTCGCCGACCAGCGACACCAGCGCGTGAACCGGGCCGGCAGGCTCGACATCGAGCGAAAACCGCGCCCGCCACACCTGCTTGGCCGCCGCGACCTCGTTGCCGCCGCCGTCGCGCGAAATCTCGAACTGCGCCATCGCCGTCCCCTGCGGCGTCACGAACGGGATTTCGAAATTCCAGCGTTGCGCCACTGGATCGACCCGTCCCGTCGCCGGGTCGGCCTGTCCGGGCAGCGAAGCGACCTGCAGCAGGGTCTGGCGCGCGATCGCGGCGTCGGTATCGGCGAGCAACCGGTGCATGGCCGATTCCGCCGGCGAATTCGACACCAGCGTGGCCGGCAACACCGGCTGGGCTGTCGGCAGCGCACCGCTGATCGGCGGCGGCGGCACGTTGGTGTGCGCCATCTCGGCTTCATCGACGACGGGCCGAGCACCGCCGCTCACCGCCGGCACCAGCGCCAGCATCTGGTTGTTTTCGAGCAAGAGCCCCGACGGATTGATTGGGATCAGCGGCGTGGCCTGGACGGCTTCCTGCAGCAAATTGAGGGCGGCGCTACTGGCGGCTGCAAGCGCGACCGCGCCGGCCGGCGTCGATGGCGGCAGGATGATCTGGCTGGCGACGCCGGTGTTGAAGACAACCTCCGCATTCGGCATCGCCGCGCCTTGAAGCGTAACGGATGTGACGGTCCCGGTCGAAAGCAGCGGGGCAAGCGCCGGCGATGCCGCCAGCGGCGTTTCCTGCACCGGGGTCGTGGTGACCGGCTGCGCGGCGACCGTCGCGGAGGCCAGCGTGCCCTGCTCGATCACCAGCGCCGCCGCCGTGCCCTGCGGCACCACCGCCGCTGCGGCCGGCGTGGTCGCTTGTTGCGCGACTACGGCCGTCCCCTGCGGTACCACCATTACAGCGGATGCGCTGCCTTGCAGCACCAGCGTTGCCGCTGGAATCGTACCCGGCGCGACCACCGCCGCAGGCGCTTGCGCGCCGTTGAGCGAGGTCGCCAGCACCTGGCGCAGCACGATCAGCGCCGCCTTCAGATCGGGCGTGGCGGCCGCCGACGACGGCGTTCCCGCCGCCAGCGAGGCCTCCAGGAACAGGCCGGAACTCTGGAACGCCTGCTTGATGTCGTTACCGGTGAGATTTTGATCGAGGCTGGTTCGCTGCGCCAGCACCTGCGCCACCGCCTGCTGGAGCTGCGGCGGAAGCCCGGCCAGCCCGGAGGCGACGGCCAGATTGGCAAACAGCGGCGCAAGGCTGGTTTGCTGGGTGGCCGCGGTCTGGGTGGCTAGCGCGACCGCGAGCGTCTCCTGGGCGGTCAACTGGATCTGCGGCGCCGCCACGGCAGGCGTCGTCTGCGGGGCGATGCTCGCCACCGCGCCCGGCGCCAGGGTGACGGTATCCGGCGTTACGGCCGCGTTGGCGGCCTGCGCCGGGGCTTGAGCGGCCGCAGCGGCATCCTGCGGATTGACCACCGCGAGCCTGACCGTGCCGTCATTGGCCTGAGAAACCGCAAGCTGCAGGGTCTGGCCGGCCTGCAGCGGCACCTGCGAGAGCACGTCGATCGACTGTCCGGCGATCGCAATTCGCACGATGTTGTTGGTCAGAACCTGCTGAACCCGGGCGCTGATGACGCTGCCGGATTGCAGCACGACGGGCGTCGCGGCTTGCGCGGCGGCGGGCTGAATCAGCGGCGTGATAACGATCGACATCGGACTGGCTTCACCGGGTCATGCCCGGCCGACGCTATCGATCTGTCGTAAACCTCGCGTTAACCGAGCACCGGATTCAGGGCCCCAACAATACGGGCGGCGGCCCTGAAATCGACCAGGCGCGCCGCGCGGCGTGCCGCGACCTCGTCGTCCACGCCCCATTTCTCGCTGTTCCAGTCCTCATCGACATGGGCGGCGGCCCAGACCTGATCCGGATCCACCCCCCCGTGCTGAAGCGCCAAAGCGAGCAGCGCCGAGCCGGTCAGGGTCGTGATCACGTAAAGGGCGGCGATCGACCAGGGATCTTTGGGCAGCGCCGCGCGTGCGGCCGCGACCGCGGTTTCGGGCTGGCGGACATGCACGATGCCCTCGGCGAGAATGAAATGCGCGCTCAGCGTATCGGCCGCCCAGAACACCACGGGATCCCACAGTGCTGCCTCGCGCGCGACCAGCGCCTCGGGATGGCCGGCACGATAGAACAGCAGATCGGACTGGAAATATTTCGCCAAATCGTCGGTGACCGCCTCGACCCTGTCGACGACTGCATCGACCACACTGTTGGCGAACCGGGTCAGCGGCATGGTCAGGGGTTCGATGAACTCCTGCTGCGCCTCCCATTCGGCGACGATGGCGTCGGCGATCTCCTTATTGGGTACTACCACCTGGCGGCCGGAAGGCGTGCGGATCGGCTTGTCGTCGAGGGTGATGGCAAATCCGTCCTTGCCTTCGGCAGCCCTTGCCCGGGCGTAAAAGCGCTTGCGCCGCGGCGTGCGCGTCGCCCGCCGCACCAACTCCTCCGGATCGAGCGGCGATTTTCCCGCCACTTCGTCGAACAATTCACGCATGCGTTTTCGGCTTCTGGCTGTCAGCGGTCATTATGTGCGAGAGTATGACAATAACAGGCGCAGATAAAGCTGTAGCGGCGATGACAAGGTTCCTTGCAGCCCTCCTGATTCTGCTGGCCGGTCTCGGCCTCTCGACCGCTTGGGCCGGATTCCGCTCGCCGGAATCGGTGGTCCGCAACGTCTACGCCTATTACGGCGAGGGATCGTCCGAGTTCTCCCGGGGACTGCCGCACGATTCCGCCACCGCGCGCCAGTTCTTCGATCCGAGCCTGCGCGAAGCCTGGATTGCCCTGAAGAACGAGCCCTACGATTTCCTGGTCCAGAGTTCGAGCTGGAAGTTAGGTGCGGTCGCGATATCGATCCTGCGCCGGCAGTACGACAAGACCTATGTCGCCGCCGCCTTCACCAATCACAGCCGCGCGGTGATGATGAATTTCATTCTCGTCAACGGTCCCGACGGCTGGGTGATTTCCGACGTCGAGAGCCCGCATGACTCGTTACGGATGTTTCTCGCCCAATACAGGAACTGACCTTGCGAACAACCGTCGCGCTCCCAACTGAAAAGCAATCCAACTGCGGAGTTCGACAAACATGAGTGACAGGGATGAGCCGGCAACCGCCAGAGTGTTGCTGTTGAACGACGACGAAACCACTATGGAATTCGTCGTCCACGTGCTCGAGAATGTCTTCGGAAAGACGCGCGAAGAGGCCCTCAAGCTGGTACTCGATATCCATCGGACTGGAAGCGGCGAATGTGGGGTCTACGCACTCGAACAGGCCACTATCCTCGCCGCGCGAGTAGCCGAGCTGGCGCGTCGGAATCTCTATCCGCTGCGGTGCATCGTCGGATCCGGCCCAACAGACTGATGACCGATACCGCGACCCCGCACCTATCGATTGGCGCAGTTGCGTGAATAATTGGAGCGCTCGCTCGGACCGAGCCCGCTGGCGGCGGCATCGTCGAGGCACTTGCTGATCCGCTCGCCGAAAGACGGGCCCGGTGTCGGCGCATAATTCGGCTGCGGCAGCGCGTCCAGCTGCGGCACGACCGGCACCTCAATCTTCGGCGGCGGTGGCGGTGCCGGCAGCGGCGGGTTGAACTGCGACCCGCCGGGCGGAATGACCTGCGCGGAGGCCGCGCTTGCGAAAACGAGCGCCAGAAGCACCGCGCAGACGACCGATGCGTGTTTCATGCAGGGTATGTCGTGATACCCCCGCCGGACCGCAACTAAATTATTCTTCAGGCGCGTTCTCGATCGGGTCGAACCGGTCGGCCTCGAGGCCGAGCAGGTTCCACGATTGCAGCATGTGCGGCGGCAGCGGCGCGGTAACGTCGATGACGCCGCCGCGCGGATGCGGGATCATGATCCGGCGCGCCAGAAGATGCAGCCGTTTCTGCAGGCCGCCCGGCAGTTCCCAGTTCTCCTTGTTGAAATATTTGGGATCGCCGACGATGGCGTGACCGATATGCGCCATGTGCGCGCGCAGCTGATGGGTGCGCCCGGTGACCGGCTTCAGCGATACCCAGGCGAGCTTCTGCGCGGACGTCTCCACCACGGCATAATAGGTCACGGCGTGGCTCGCGCCTTCGTCGCCATGGGCGGCGATGCGCATGATGGTGTCATCCTCGCTCTCTTCCTTGGCGAGATAGGTCGAAATGCGGCCCTGCTTCGGCTTCGGCACGCCCGCCACCATCGCCCAGTAGATCTTGCGCGCCGAACGATGGCGGAACGATCCGGTCAGCGCGGTCGCGGCAAAGCGGGTCTTCGCAACCAGCAGGCAACCCGCGGTCTCCTTGTCGAGCCGGTGCACCAGCCGCGGTTTCTGTCCCTTGGCATCGCGCATCACTTCCAGCATATCGTCGACATTTCGCGTGATGCCGGAGCCGCCCTGCACGGCGAGCCCCGCGGGCTTGTTCAGCACCATGACGTCGGCGTCTTCGAACAGGATCATGTCCTTGAGCGCGGCAAGCGTCTTGTTGGCGGCTTCCGAGAGCTCACCGGCGACCTTGGGCGCATCGAGCTTGAGCGGTGGAATCCGGACGTTCTGTCCCTCCTCCAGCCGGTCCTTGCTGTCGGCGCGCTTGCCGTTCACGCGCAGCTCGCCTTTACGGACGATGCGCTGGATGTGGGAGAACGACAGGCCGGGAAAGCGCGCCTCGAGAAAGCGGTCGACCCGCATGTTGTTCTCGTCCGCCGTCACCACCACGGTCTGCACTTTGGTCGGCAGCGGCGGCGGCTCGGCGACGATCTTTTCGGGTTCGGCGATGAAAGGCGGCGGCTTCGCCGCGCGCGGGGCGGAAAAGCGCGCGGGCTTGGCGCCCGGCCGGTGCAACCGCTCGGCCTGCGAGCCGCGGTACGGAGGCGCCCCCTTCGGGCGATCGCCCCGGGCTTTCAGGGGTCTCTTGACGCGACGGCTCATGATGCTTTTCCAGACTTGCGTAGCGTCGACCGGCCTATACGACGTGGCAGTGCCGCAATTTTCGCTCCAACTTCATTTTCCGCGAGACGCAACTCATAGAGTTGCTGCAAATTCATCCAGAACTGTGGCGCGGTGCCAAACCAGTGCCCAAGACGCAGCGCCGTGTCGGCCGTGATGCCGCGCTGGCCGTGAATGATGCCTGTGATACGATTCACCGGCACATCGATTTGGCGCGAGAGTTCGGCAGCCGTGATGCCAATCTCGCGCAATTCTTCGGCAAGATGCTCGCCGGGATGGATGGGAGTGCGGGGCATAATGGTCTTCCTTCAATGATAATCGACGATCTCGACGTCCACGGGGCCGGGTGATCCTTCAGGCCACCTAAAGCAGATCCGCCATTGATCGTTGATGCGAATCGAAGACTGTCCGGCACGGTCGCCCTTGAGCGCTTCCAGCCGGTTACCCGGCAGTGCCGCCAAATCAGCGAGGCTCGTCGCGACCTCGAGCCGGTCAAGACGCATCTCGGCCTGCCGCGCGAAACCCGAGAACTCTCTGACATGTCGTCCGGAGGCAAACCGCTCGGTGGCCTTGTCCCGATAACTGACAATCATGGCATCAAAGATAGCACGATTTACGATTTACGTAAATAGTAAATACGACCCCGTTGGCATGACCTAAGCCGCGCTAGCCCCGCTCCCTCCGCAGCTTGGCCCAGTAATCCAGCCGCTTGCGGATTTCGCGCTCGAAGCCGCGGTCGGGCGGATCGTAGAAGGTCTGGTGGCCCAGCGCGTCCGGGAAGTATTCCTGTCCGGAAAAGGCCTCCGGCGTGTCGTGATCGTATTGATAGCCGCCGCCATAGCCCTCCGACTTCATCAGTTTGGTCGGCGAGTTCAGGATGTGCTTGGGCGGCAGCAGCGAGCCGCCCTCCTTGGCGACGCGCATGGCGGCGCCGAACGCGGTGTAGGCGGCATTCGATTTCGGTGCGGTGGCGAGATAGATGACGGCCTGCGCGATCGCGAGTTCGCCCTCGGGAGAGCCGAGGAAGTCGTAGGCCTCCTTGGCGGCGTTGCAGATCACCAGCGCCTGCGGGTCGGCCAGACCGATGTCCTCGACCGCCATGCGGACCACGCGCCGCGCCAGGAACAGCGGGTCCTCGCCGGCGTCCAGCATGCGCGCGAGATAATACAGCGCCGCGTCCGGATCGGAGCCGCGCACCGATTTATGCAGCGCCGAGATCAGGTTGTAATGGCCGTCGGCCGACTTGTCGTAGATCGGCGCGCGGCGCTGCAGGATCTCCTGCAACTTCGCGGCGTCGAAAATCTCGCCTTCCCGCGCGGAGCGCCAGACCTCTTCGGCCAGCGTCAGCGCGGCGCGGCCGTCGCCGTCGGCCATGCGCACCAGCACGGCGCGGGCTTCCTCGTCGAGCGGCAGCTTTCTGCCCTCGATGTTCTCGGCATGGACGAACAGCTTTTCGATCGCCGCCGGGTCGAGCGAATGAAACACCAGCACGCGTGCCCGCGACAACAAGGCGGCGTTGAGCTCGAACGAAGGATTTTCGGTGGTGGCACCGACCAGCACCACGGTGCCGTCCTCCATCACGGGCAGAAACGAATCCTGCTGCGCGCGATTGAACCTGTGCACCTCGTCGACGAACAACAGCGTGCCCTCGCCGGTCTCGCGCCTGGCGCGCGCCGCGTCGAACGCCTTTTTCAGATCGGCGACGCCGGAAAAAACCGCCGAGAGCTGCTCGAAATGCAGTTCGGTGGCATCCGCCAGGAGCCGCGCCACCGTGGTCTTTCCGGTGCCCGGCGGTCCCCAGAAGATCAGCGAACCGAGCGTGCGCGTCGCCAACATGCGCGTCAGCGCGCCGTCGGGGCCGAGGATGTGATCCTGGCCGACGACTTCCGACAGATTGCGCGGGCGCAACCGGTCGGGAAGCGGATGCGGCGCATCCTGCTCCATCCCCGCGGCGGCGAACAGGTTGGCGGCCTCGCGTGGTCGCTTCGGGCTCATCCGCCGAGCGTAACGTTGATCTGCTGGCCGCCGCGCACCAGCGTGATGCGCCAGATCCGCACAGACTCGCGCGTCGCCTTTTCGAGATCGCTGGTCCTGGCGATTTTCTGGCTGTTGACGGTCATGATGATGTCGCCTTTCTGGAAGCCGACATTGGCGGCGGTGCCGCCATCGGCCAGATCAGTCACCACGACGCCTTCAGTGTCCGAATCCAGATGCAGTTCGTCGGCCACGGCCGGCGAGATATTGGCGACCTTCGCGCCCTGCAGCGGCGAGCGCCCGGTCAGAACCAGCTCGTCGCGGCCGGTATCGGGCGCGGTCTGCAGCGGGATCGTCAGTTTCACCGTCTTGCCCGAGCGCAGCACATCGACCTGCGCGGTGCCACCGAGCGGACGCGTCGCGAAGCGGTAATCGAACGCGTTGGGATCCTCCACTGCCTGGCCGTCGACCGCGACGATCAGATCGGAGGGTTTCAGCCCTGCCCGCGCCGCCGGGCTGCTCGATACCACACTGGCGACCAGCGCGCCGTTCGGAAGCTTGAGCCCGAGGCTGTCGGCGATCTCCGGCGTCACGGCCTGCAGCTTGGCGCCGAGCCACGGCCGCTTGACCGCCTTGCCGCCGCTCTTGGCGGAAGCGACGACGACGCGCACCATGTTGGCGGGGATCGCAAAGCCGATGCCCTGCGATCCCCCCGAGCGCGAGAAGATCGCGGTATTGATGCCGGCGAGCCGGCCGGCCATGTCGACCAGCGCGCCGCCGGAATTGCCCGGATTGATCGCGGCATCGGTCTGAATGAAGAACTGGTAGTCGGTGATACCGACCTGGGTGCGAGCCAGGGCCGAGATGATGCCGTGGGTCACGGTCTGCCCGACGCCGAAGGGATTGCCGATCGCCAGCACGACGTCGCCGACCTGCAATTCATCGGAGTTGGCGAAATCGAGCGTCGGGAATTTCTCATGGGCGCCCTTGAGCCGCAATACCGCCAGATCGCTGCGGGGATCCTTGAGCACGATCTCGGCCTCGAATTCCCGCTTGTCGGCGAGTGACACCTTGACCTCATCGGCCCCCTCGATGACGTGCACATTGGTCACGACCAGACCCGACGGGTCCACCATCACGCCCGATCCCAGCGAACGCTGCATCTGCTCCGGCTGCTGGCCGGGCACGCCGAAGAAGCGGCGGAAGATCGGGTCGTCGAGCAGCGGGTTGTGATCCCGCACCACCTTGGCGGCATAGACATTGACCACCGCCGGTTGCACCCGCTGCACGATCGGCGCGTAGGAGAGCATGACCTCCGCCGGCGAGGCCGGCACACGCCGGTCCTGGGCGACGGCAATCGGAAGACTACCCCAAAGGGTCACAGCCGATAGTGCGGCAAGCATGGCGGCGCGGATCGATCGATACATTCCTACCTCTCGAAGAAGACGTTGAAATATAAGCGTGTTCGCCCGGCAATCAAAGGGCGCCCTGCCCGTTATCCCGGCATCGCGGCGGCGGCCGGAAGGGCGCCGCCAGCGGCGGCCGCGCGCTCTGTACGGGGGCTGCCGGATTTGATATGACGATCGTCATGCAATAAAACCTGTTGCATCCGGACAACAAGCGGAACCGTTCACTTCAGTAACCCTGGCGTTAGACAGCCAGATATAGTTCCAGGGATTCGCAGGTGAATGGGGCGGTTAATTCAGCGAAAGGGGTAATCACATGACCAAGTCAAAACTCTTGGCTTCAGTGGCGTTCAGCGTGGCGGGCGCATTGATGGCATCGCAGGCGCACGCACAATCCGCCGGCGGCAATGACACGGAAATCGCGTTGCTGAAACAGCAGCTTCGATTGATGGAGCAAAAGCTCGAAAAGCTCGAGAAACAAACCGCCGCCAATACCTCGGCCGCGGCGAAAGCCAACGCCAAGGCCGACGCCAAGGCCGATCCCAAGGTCACCGTGGCGAGCGCCAACGCGGCCTATCCCGTCAAGGGTACGATTGCGCCGTCCGACGTGGTCGTGACCATGCCGAACAACCGGCCGACCATCTGCACCGCCGACAATCAGAACTGCATCGCGATCACAAGCCGCGTTCACTTCGACGTCGGCGGCTACGACTATCACCCCAACTCGGCCTCAACCGTACCGCAGCGCCTCGACAGCGGAGAAAATGTTCGCCGCGCGCGTATCGGCGTGATCGGCAAGTTCCTCGAGGACTGGAATTACGCCCTGATCTACGACTTCGGCGGCGCTTCGGACGGCTTCGGCGGCACCGCCGGGGTTAATGGAGCGGCCGTCGGATTCCTCCCGGGCGGCGCGGTGTCGGGCATCGAAAACGCCTATCTGAGCTACACCGGTATCAAGCCGTTCGGTGGCAAACTCGCGGTCGAAGGCGGCATCATGGACCTGCCCTACACGCTGGACGAGGCCTCCAGCTCGAACGACATCCCGTTCATGGAGCGTGCCGCTTCAGGGATCACCGCCACCAACATCGCGGCCGGCGACTTCCGTTCCACCATCGGCACGCGCTGGTACACCGACACGTTCTGGGCCGGCGCCTATGTAACGGGGCCCGCGACGGGCGCCATTCACTCCGCCTCGAGCGTCAACCCCAACGGCACCACCGAACAATACGGCACGTTCGCCCGTGTCGCGGGCCAGGTCGTCAGCGGCAAGGATTACTCGCTGCATATCGGCGGCGATGCCGAATGGCTGATCCAGCCGCCGCATAACCTGATCGCGAACACGCAAACGCTCACTTTGAGCGACCGTCCGGAGGTGCGCATCGACCCGACCACGCTGGTGTCGACCGGCGCGATCGCAGACGTATCCGGTGCTCAGGTCTACAGCGCCGAAGTGGCGGGGACGTACGGGCCCCTGTTCTTCCAGGGCGAGTATTTCTGGTACAATATCGACCGTACCGCTTTTGCCCCGCTATCCAGCCTGAGATTCCAGGGCGGCTACGCGGAAGCAGCCTGGGTCCTGACCGGCGAAACCCGCCTCTACAACCCAGCAAGCGCCTCCTACGGCGGTATCGTGCCGGCCAATCCGTTCTCATTGAGCGGCGGCGGCTGGGGCGCATGGGAGATCGCCGGCCGGTACAGCACGATCGACCTCAACGACCAGGTCGGCACGGCGGTCGGCGTCGCCGGGGGCCGGCAGACCATCTATACGCTGGCGCTGAACTGGTACGCCAATCGCAATGTGCGCCTGATGCTCGATTTCCTTCACGGCGACATTGCCAAGCAGCTGAGCCCCACCAACTTCACCGACACCGGCTCGAAGTTCAACGCGCTCGCGATGCGCACCCAGGTGGCGTTCTAGATCCAGGGCAGCCACTCCAGATCCAGGGCAGCCACGGCTGCCCGGGTGCCCCTGGGTCTTCCCCGCATGGCGTCTGCCAAGACCGCTGGTCGAGCGGTCTTTCGGATGATCGCGGGGTTTGGCAGCGATTTTGCCTTATGGAGGGAACAAGTCCTTGTCTCCAATGAGGCACCGGGACGCAGAAATCCTGTGGAGCCTTTGGGCAGCCGGTTATGGGCCTGATTCGGCTTTCGTCATCACATCAGGCCGCGGGCGTTGCCGCTCGTGCCCTCTGGTGCGTTGGTGAATGCCGAACAATCCGTCCCTGAAGCCTTCTCAGAAACGGAAGCGAAGCCCAACCGTCGGATCGATCGAGCTCCGATTGAGGAAGCCGTTCACCAGGCCGCCATTGAACTGCGAGAACATGATTCCGGCGTAGGCATCGAATTTCTTCGCAAACTGCCAATCGGCGACGAAGGAAACGGCGTCGAACGTCCCGTGGCAGTTTGCGAACGCCGAGGGGTTGGTGCAGTTGACGAATGCACCAAAGGTGGGCTGCGTATAATGGTAGTAAGCGCCCATCAGATCCAAATTGTCAGTGACGGCGTATTTTGCGCCGGTCCAGAATACGTGGAATAACTTGTCGCCGGCGTCGAAAGCCGTGTTGCTGATGTTCGTGCCGTTGATCGCAGTGCAGGCGGCGCAGACGAAGTCTCCCGCGATATCACTAAAACCAGTACCGGGGGCAAACCGATTGCTGGGGGGCGCATATCGAATGAATTCGTACCCGGCAAACAGCTTGAGTGGCCCGTTACTGTATTTGCCAACCAGCATCACGGCTGTATTGTCGGAGAGCGTCGCAGTGAGTACCTGCGGCAGGACCGCCGGCAGCGTGTTGCCGCCAAGCGCCAGCGACACGCCGTTCTGGACGAAGCTGCCAATCGCGTCGAGCGAAAGCGTGCCGCCGGCCAAATTGGTAACGTCCCCGCCGAGTTGGAGCTGGTAGGAACCAGTCGCGGCGTTGTTCAGCTCGTAGCCGCCGAATTGCCAGAGCGCCGCAACCCTGAACTGGCCAATCTCGACACGATACTTCACCGACGTGCTAAACCGGGTGTCCTGGGTGTTGCCCCCGCCGGCGGTAATTCCCTGCCAGCCGATCGGCGAGAAGGCGTACGAAGCGCCCATCGGGTCGTAGGCAAAAACGGCGTCCAAAGTCAGCGTGTTTTGCCGGAAAACGGTCAAGGTGCCATAGGGTGAGCTGACGCCCAAATAGCCCACGGAATTGTAAAATTGCCCGGCCCGGCTGGAGTCGGCGTACGAATCCTGGCTGGTGAGCGGCACGCCGATGTTCTGAAAATCAGAGTGCGGTCCGTTGGAGAGGTGCAGGGAATAAGGATCGAACCCGGCCTGCAGATCGAAGATAAAATCCCATCCCTCGGCGAGCGGCTCTTTCCCCTTGATCCCGATGTTTGAATTGCTCAAACCGTTGGGCGCGAGATCCCACCGCGGGCCCCTGCTGTACTTCTGGATAAGATAATCCACCCCGACGGCGGATGTGCCATTGAAGGGCGCTCCATGGCTCCGCCATGTCACCCCCCCGTCGATCGTGCCGTAGACGGTGATGCCATTCCAGCTCAGCGGGCAGGCAGTGAGGACAAAGTCCTCAAGGCTGCCACACGTCGCTGGCTGCGACAGAGCCTTCGTGGTCGCGGCGGGCGGGGCCTTCGTTGCCATGGTGTCGTCAGCCAAAGCAGCCGTTGCGTACGCCGCGCCAGCGAGTCCGAAAATCATCGATGCGAAAACACCAACCATTTTCATACCGCCCCCTCCCGAATCGACCGGTTCCGAAGCTGCGCCGCGCTTACATATACACCGACAATTGTACTCGGTAAATCGCCGAGTGCTGCGCAGACTGATCAACACAGGGTGGCCGTGTCTTCGCGTTCGAAGCGGTAGCCAAGGAGCGAGGTTGGAACTCACGTCTGAAAGCGAGTCACTTTGCCGACTTAGCGGGTTGCGCCGTCATTCCGATCGCGCGCCGGTCACTTCCGGTCGACGCCGATAAAGCAGACATTATCAGAGCCTGTCGTCACTTCACTCCACAACCAGAAGTGCACAACGGCGATCGGTTCATCTCGGCGCGTTCAAACCCCGCCAACCGAGGCGACCAAAAGAAAAGCCTGAAGCTTGGAGTTCTCGATTCCTCCGGCCGACTGTCGAGCATGGAAAGTGTCGAGCATAAAAAAGAGCGGCTTGAGCCGCTCCTTTTTGGTTTTATACGCAAGGACGCCACTGCCCATCGTCGCCCATATACTTTCCGGACGCCCGGTCGTAGTACGCCCAACGCTGGGCGCAATGGGTAGCAGCGGCCTCGCTCGGTACGAACGAGCCGGTGCTTGCTTGAGCACCGCCGAACCCGCCGACGTCCATCGGATCGCCACCACGGACGCCGTGAAGTTCCACGGCGAAGGCCGGGGTGGCAACTGCTAACGCGAGTAACAGGGCCGCAGCCCTTACAATTCCAAGTTTCAACATTGCGCTTCTCCATAGAGTCTAAATCAGGAACATCGCCGTGAGGCTTAAGTCTGATGTAGGTCAGCAATCGGCTGCGCTGTACGCCCCGTGCTGGGAATGATTGGTGCGGGGCGCGCAACGCGCCGCGATTGTCAGACGCTCTCTGAGCCGGCTTATTCGGTAACGTCGTGCGAGGTCTTTTGCCGGTCCTCTGTCCAATCAGGATCCCAGTAGGGCGGCTTGCCAAAGCGTTTCTGGGCAAAATCCAGAAAGGCCCGCACCTTCGGTGGCACCATGCGATGTGGAGGAAAGACCCCGAAGATGCCACCCGGCTTAGTGGCGATCATGGAGGACCACTCGGGAAGCACGTGCCGCAGGCGACCCGCCTTGATATACTCGCCGACCAGCCATGTCGGGAGCAGCGCGACCCCCACGCCGGCAACCGCCGCATCCCGCAGGGGCTCGGCGTCGTCGGCGCGCAACGTCCCGGTGACGGGTACTTGCTCGAAAGCATCGCCTGCCTCGGTCTGGTGACGAAAAAACCAGCGGTCGGTCGGCTGCAACGTATAGACAAGACAATTATGCTGCAGCAGGTCGAGCGGCTCGGCGATCGGCGGCGTGCGGTCTAGATAGGCAGGGCTCGCGCAGGCAATGCGCCGGTGCGGCGCGAGCTTGCGGGCGAGCATGCTGGAATCGATGAGCGAGCCGATACGGATCGCGAGGTCCGCGCCGACGGCCAGCAGATCGACTCGCACATCGCTTAATGAGACATCGAGACGAATATCGGGATAAGCGGCCAGGAAGTCCGGCACGAACGGCATGATGTGCAGGCGGGCGAAGCCGCCCGGGACATGCAGACGGATCAACCCCTGTGGCCGCCCCTCTATTGCCGAGGCCGCATCCCGCGCTTCCTCCAGGCCCCGCAGAACGCCGCGCGCGTGCTCGTAGAATGTGGCGCCCGGCTCGGTGAGATGCGCGCGGCGGGTGGTGCGATGAAACAGGCTGACACCAAGATCCTCTTCAAGGCTGGCGATCGCGCGCGAGACGGTAGATGTCTTGGTATTCGTGGCAATTGCAGCCTTCGAAAAGCTGCCGACCTCTACCGCTCGCACGAACATGCGCAGCGCGCCGAGATAGTCCATTTTGGCGCCTCCGTATCGCCCTTGCGACGAAACGTCGAGCACTCGCCCGATCAGCCCCTTCGTGCGACCTTCGGTATTCGGCCTCGGTCGATTTCGGCCGGCACTCCAACATTTGTTTGCATGTTTCGCAACAATCATTTCCGGCTGCGGGCCGACGCCGCGGCATGGTGGCGGGACAATTACCGACAGGGCAGCAGGCGAGGAATACAAGCATTGGTTCCGGGCGAAATTCCTGCAGCAGCTCCGCCTGTTCTTTCGCTATCAGCAAACAGAGGGCGCCAAGATCATGTGCTTGCCCGGGTAAATGATGACTCAACCTTGCGCGCCTACGAAAGCGCAAACGACGCCTACGCTGTCTTTCGAAAAATGCTGAAGCGCGGCAACCCACCTGATACGTGGAGGGAACTGCTGGCGGCGGCGTCGGGAGAGTCGGGTAAACGGCGACTGTCGCGATCGGCACCGAGGGGATAGGCTATGACCGGGATCAATTGCCGCGAACAACGGCATCCCCCAAAACCTGCAACGCTCCTACTCCGACTCAAGCCGGGCGGGCCAGTGGTTCAACGCCAAGGTTATGTCGGCGTCAGTTCTCCGACCTATGGCACAGCGCCCAGCGATACGCAGACCGCCTTCACGGATATCGCGGGAGACTTTCCTTGCCAGGGCTGCCAGGCATTCAACAACACGAATATCAATAATGCCGCGTTCGGCGTGAACGGCCTTGGTAACAGGGTCTTATACCAACGGCCCTAATTATTGACTGTTGCCCATGTTCGGGTGGTTATTGACGCGATGCGCTTTGGATCTTTTTCAAAGAAGTTCCAAGCGTCGCAGGCTTTATCGACGATGCCGTCGTAGTCGTCGAAGACGGTGATCGCGAGTTTGTTGCCGCGCAGATATTCCCAGACGTTTTCGATCGGATTGAGTTCAGGCGCGTAGGGTGGCAGACGCACCAGGGTGACGGCGCCATCGAGGACAAGAGCGGCGTGGCTACCTGCCGCCACCTTGCGGCCGATCGCTGTGAGATGCAGCGACATGGCCTCGGCGTTCGCCGCCGGCATGACCAGACCTGCTGCGACGCGACGCTGCGGACAGGCCGCGCCGAACAGGTAGGCCCAGTCGTAGCGCTGGTCGTGCGGTGCGCGGGGCCTCGTTCCACGCTTGGCCCAGACGCGGGTCAGCGTGCCCTGCTGGCCGATCCGGGCCTCGTCTTGGAACCAGATTTCGATCGGCTTGTCTTTGGCGTGCTCGGGAATTTGCGCCCTGACGGTCGCGGCGAAGTTTTTTTAAACGTCTGCTGGGCTTCTTCGTCAGCCTGCGGGTGGCGGGGCCTTACCGACAGTTTGCGGTAGCCGAGCTTGGCTAGAACCTTCCCGACCGAACGCTCGTGGAGCGTGACACCGAAGCGCCGCTGCAATTCGTCGCGCAGATCGACCCGCCGCCAACGCACTACCCCGTGCACCGCGGGGTCGGGGCCGGCCTCGACAAGCTCGGCCAATTCGGCCTGCTGCCGCACCGTGAGTTTTGATCCGGGACCTGGCGATTTGAGATTGCGAAGCCCGGCCAGTCCCGCGGCGTTGTAACGGTGCACCCAGTCCCGCAAGGTCTGACGGTCCATGCCGCAGGTTTCGGCCGCCGTTTTGCGGTCCGAGCCATCGAGCACCAGCGCAAGCGCGAGTATCCGACGCGCCGCGGCGCTATCCTTCTCTCCGCTCGCCGCCTTGCGAAGCGCCGAAGCCGTCAGATCAAGTCGGGTGATCGATACCGCCGCTCCCATCGATGCCGCTCCTCTCAAAGGCTAGCATCGAGTCAGAGTTTCCCTGATTTGGGAATCCCTAATGAGTCACAGTTTCGAGCCGTTGGTATTACAGGTCATGTGGACCGGTGCGAAATACGCCGTCACGGATGATCTGGATGTGATCGGCGCCTATTACCATTACATCCAGAATTCCTTTTTCGGCACCCCCACGGGAGGGCCCGCCTTCTGCTCCGACAGCTCGCACTCACAATGCGCCGGGACGTACGATGCGATTTCTGCCGCAGTGGATTGGAGATTTGCGCCAAAGTGGGATCTCTATTTTGGCATGATGTTCAACCAGGTGCATGGCGGGTTGGGCTTCGGCTTCTTCCAGCACAGCAACATCGATCCCACGGTCGGACTGCGGTTCCGCTTTTGAATCTCCAGGCCGCGAAGATATCCGGTCGTTTTCCGCGCGGTCGCGGGTCTCCAGCGCTCTCCGGGCGTACGCAGGCGGCACCGGTTAAAATTCAATTTAATGGTGTCGCCGGATTCCGGACCTACATGGGGGTTGGGTGGATCAGCCTTGAATTCCCCGTGCAAGCACAGGAACGCGCAACGATCGGCGGTCAGTGCCCAGCAATCAGCGGATTGGCGAGACAGGCAAATGCACACGCAAAGAGAATACCGACCCAGCAGATCGATCCCCGTAATAGTGGCCGTATTTGTCGCAGTCGTGGGTCAAGCTATCGTTCTTTTCAACGATTTCGCACCGGGCAACGATTCGCCAAGCGGCGGCAGCGCGACGATGATCACAGCGGCGGCACTGTCCAGGGCCGGCGCAATCGAGATTCCATCCGGGCCGCCCGCCGGCCGGCCGACGGCCTAAAGGCCCTCGGCGGCGGGTGGGACCACTACCCGGCCATTGCGCCCATCCGGACGCCGGAGCCCGCGATCGCCGCCGCGATACGGGAATCCAGCGGACTGCGTCCGGGTTCGACAGAACCGGGTCCGTCGCAATTCCAACCCTGAGGCGCCGATCGCCGGCTTTTTAACTCCGCGGCCGCCGGCCGCGGCTTGCAATTGCTGCGCTGGCGGGACAAGTAGCTGATAGGGTGCCGCTATCATGGAGACAACGGGCATGAAGGCCGTCGGATACAAAAAATCTCTTCCCATCGATGCCGCGGATGCACTGATCGATTTCGAAACAGCCAAGCCGGAGCCCGGGGGCCACGATATCCGTGTCGCCGTGAAGGCGGTCTCGGCCAACCCGGTCGATTACAAGGTGCGCAAGCGTGCAGCGCCCCCGGAGGGCGAGACCAAGATCCTGGGTTACGACGCCGCCGGGATCGTCGATGCCGTCGGCCCCGATGTCAGCCTGTTCAAGGCCGGCGACGAGGTGTTCTATGCCGGCTCGATCCAGCGCCAGGGCACCAATTCGGAATTTCATCTGGTCGACGCGCGCATCGTCGGCGCCAAACCGAAATCATTGTCGTTCGCGCAGGCCGCCGCCCTGCCGCTGACCTCGATCACCGCCTGGGAATTGCTGTTCGACCGCCTTGGGGCGGTGCCCGGCAAGAGCCTCGATCCGCGGACGCTCTTGATCATCGGCGGCGCCGGCGGCGTCGGCTCGATCCTGATCCAGCTTGCCCGCCGCCTCACCGGCCTCACCGTCGTCGCTACCGCCTCGCGGCCGGAATCGCAAAAATGGTGCCTCGATCTCGGCGCCCATGCCGTGATCGATCACGCCGGGCCGATGAAGGAACAGATCGAGAAGCTGAAACTTCCGCCGGTCGGATTGGTCGCAAGCCTCACCAACACCGACCAGCACTACAAGGCGCTCGCGGAGCTCATCGCCCCGCAGGGAAAATACGGCTTGATCGACGATCCCCCGGAATTCAACGTCAGCGTCTTCAAGGGCAAGGCGGTTTCGGTCCACTGGGAATCGATGTTCACGCGCTCCTCGTTCCAGACGCCGGACATGATCGCGCAACATCATCTGCTGAACGACGTCGCCGATCTCCTCGACAAGGGCGTGCTGCGTACCACGCTCGATCAGACGTTTGGGACCATCAACGCCGCCAATCTGAAGCGCGCGCATGCGTTGCTGGAGTCCGGCAAATCGCGCGGCAAGATCGTGCTGGAAGGGTGGTAGACGAGAACTCAGCCGTAGGGTGGGTTAGCGGAGCGTAACCCACCAATTCTTCTCGCCCTGACGCGCCGATCCGATGATGGTGGGTTACGCCTGCGACTAACCCACCCTACGGTCTTCGAACCGCCGAAATCGGAACGCCTCACGCAAGGGTCTGAATGATGCCGCCTTCGGCGCGCAACGCCGCGCCGTTGGTCGCGGAGGATTCCCTTGAGGCGACGTAGACCACCATGTTGGCGATCTCCTCGACGGTTGCAAAGCGCTGCAGCAGCGAGGTCGGCCGGAACTGTTTTACGAATTGCGATGCCGCCTGTTCGACAGACTGACCGTTTTGCTTCGCGAGATCCTTGACGAAGGTTTCGACGCCTTCCGACATGGTCGGCCCCGGCAGCACCGAATTGACGGTCACGGCGGTGCCGCGGGTCAGCTCGGCCAGCCCGCGCGACACCGCGAGTTGCGCGGCCTTGGTCATGCCGTAGTGGATCATTTCCTTCGGGATGTTCAGCGCGGATTCCGAGGAGATGAAGACGATCCGTCCCCAATTGCGCTTCAACATGCCCTGCATATAGGCCCGCGACAGCCGCACGCCCGACATCACATTGGTCTCGAAGAACCGGCTCCAGTCTTCGTCGGGCGTCTCGAAGAAGTCCTTCGGCTCGAAGATGCCGGCGTTGTTGATCAGGATGTCGACCTCCGGCAGCGTTGTCACCAGCGTATTGCAGCCTTCGATGGTGGAGACGCTGGCGGCGACGCCGTGGACCTTGGCGCCGTGCACCGCCTTGGCGATCGCGGAAACCGCTTGGTCGACCTTGGCTTGCGTCCGGCCATTGACCGTGACCTCGGCGCCCGCGGCGGCCAGTCCCTTGGCGATCGCATGGCCGATGCCGGTGGTCGACCCCGTCACCAGCGCCGTCTTGCCCTTGAGATCGATTTTCATGAAACATCTCCCGTCAATGATGAAGGAGATATCGGGAGCGATTCACGTGGACGCAATCGCCGGCGGCGCATGACTTGTGCCCAATAAAAAAGCGGCGCACCGGGCGCCGCTCTTTAAAGTGCGATTTGGAAATAAGACTTACGCGGCTTCCGCGGCCTTTTCCTGCACCGGGCCGGAATCCTGGCCCTTGGCATCGACGTCGCGGTCGACGAATTCGATCACGGCCATCGGGGCGTTGTCGCCATAGCGGAAGCCGGCCTTGATGATGCGGGTATAGCCGCCCTGGCGATCCTTGTAGCGGGCGGCCAGAACGTCGAACAGCTTCCTGACCTGGTCCTGGTCGCGCATCTCGGAGATCGCCTGGCGACGCATGGCGAGACCGCCCTTCTTGCCGAGCGTGACCAGCTTCTCGACGATCGGGCGAAGTTCCTTCGCCTTGGGCAGCGTGGTGACGATCTGCTCGTGCTTGATCAGCGCCGCGCACATATTGGCGAACATGGCACGCCGATGCTCGGCGGTGCGGTTGAGCTTCCGGTGAACCTTGCCGTGACGCATGATATTTTCCTCAATACTTGTTCTGTCGCGACGGCTCGTCGGACAATCTGCTCAGGTGGGCCGCCTGCGTTCGCCCTGAATCGCGAGTAGCGAATAGCGAGTAGTTCGCCTCCATTCGCTATTCGCCACTCCCTATTCGCTCAGTAGTGGTCTTCGAAGCGCTTGGCCAGCTCGTCGATATTCTCCGGCGGCCAGCCCGGCACTTCCATGCCGAGATGCAGACCCATCTGGGCCAGCACTTCCTTGATCTCGTTCAGCGACTTGCGGCCGAAGTTCGGGGTACGGAGCATTTCCGCTTCCGACTTCTGCACGAGGTCGCCGATGTAGACGATGTTGTCGTTCTTCAGGCAGTTCGCCGAACGCACCGACAATTCGAGCTCATCGACCTTCTTGAGGAACGCCGGGTTGAACGCGAGATCGGGAATGATCTCCTGCGCCACTTCCTTGCGCGGCTCTTCGAAGTTGACGAACACGTTGAGCTGATCCTGCAGGATGCGGGCGGCATAGGCCACCGCATCGTCCGGGCTGATCGCACCGTTGGTCTCGATCGTCATGGTCAGCTTGTCGTAGTCGAGGATCTGGCCCTCGCGGGTGTTCTCGACCTTGTAGGACACCTTGCGCACCGGGGAGAACAGGCTGTCGACCGGAATCAGGCCGATCGGCGCGTCCTCGGGCCGGTTACGCTCGGCGGCGACATAGCCCTTGCCGGCGGCGACGGTGAATTCCATGCGGATTTCCGCGCCCTCGTCCAGCGTACAAATCTGCAGATCGGGATTGAGCACCACGACGTCGCCGACGGTCTGGATGTCGCCGGCGGTGACGACGCCCGGACCCTGCTTCTTCACGACCATGCGCTTGGGGCCTTCGCCCTGCATCTTGATCGAGATGTCCTTGATGTTCAGAACGATGTCGGTGACGTCCTCGCGAACGCCCGCGATCGAGGAGAACTCGTGCAGCACGCCGTCGATATGCACCGATTGCACCGCGGCGCCCTGCAGCGAGGACAACAGGATGCGGCGCAGCGCGTTGCCGAGGGTCTGGCCGAAGCCGCGTTCGAGCGGCTCGGCGACCAAGGTCGCAAAGCGGTTCGCGTCGCTGCCCGGCGTTACGTGGAGCTTGTTGGGGCGGATAAGTTCTTGCCAATTTTTCTGGATCGTCACTGTTTCACCCATGGGCCAGTCAATTCTGCCATCTAAATCACTGGCGTTGGAGATCGCGGATCAGTCCGCGCTTCAAAATTCCCAAAATCATCACAGGGGCGGCAGAGCCGCCCGCGCGGTCGATGTATCAAACCCGCCGACGCTTGCGCGGACGGCAACCATTGTGCGGGATCGTCGTCACGTCGCGGATCGATGTGACGGTGAAGCCCGCGGCCTGCAGTGCGCGAAGCGCCGATTCGCGGCCCGAACCGGGCCCCGCGACCTCAACCTCCAGCGTGCGCATGCCGTGTTCCTGCGCCTTCTTGGAGACGTCTTCCGCCGCGACCTGAGCCGCATACGGGGTCGATTTGCGCGACCCCTTGAAACCCATCGTTCCAGCCGAGGACCAGGCGATGGTGTTTCCCTGTGCGTCGGTGATGGTGATGGTCGTGTTGTTGAACGACGAATTCACGTGCGCAACGCCCGATGCAATGTTCTTGCGCTCACGGCGGCGTACGCGGGTGGCTTCCTTGCCCATTCCAGAACCTTTCCTGACGATCTCAACGCCGCCGTAATGCCAGCGGCTACACCTGAAAAGCGAGTGGCGAATAGGGAGTAGCGAATGAAACCATTCGCCACTCCCTATTCGCCATTCGCCAAATTACTTCTTCTTGCCGGCGATCGACTTGGCCGGCCCCTTGCGCGTGCGCGCATTGGTATGGGTGCGCTGACCGCGCACCGGCAATCCGCGGCGATGGCGCAGGCCGCGATAGCAGCCGAGGTCCATCAGACGCTTGATGTTCATGCCGGTCTCGCGACGCAGGTCGCCTTCGACCATATAGTCGCGGTCGATCACTTCGCGGATCTGCAGCACTTCCTGATCGCTCAGCTGATTGACGCGGCGATCAACGGGGATCTTGACCTTCTCCATGATCTCGGCCGCATTCTTCTGGCCGATGCCATGGATGTACTGGAGCGCGATCAGCACGCGCTTGTTGGTCGGAATATTCACGCCGGCAATACGGGCCACGGACTTCTCTCCTGTTGCCGGTTTTCGACCGGCCATGTTCTAGCTATTTCGGGCAGGTGTCCGCAAACGCGAACACGACGCCCTTCCCCTTGATTACTCGGGGCCCGGCATCGTTGGATAACTATCCGACTGGATACGGGCCTTATTAAAGGATTCAACTTGGTTTCGTCAACCGTCGCTACGCCTTAGCTCGCTTTTTCGTGACCTTTTTGGTCGCTTTCGTGGCCTTGGCGACGGCGCGGGTCCTGGAACCCACAGACGCCTTGCGGGCGGTCCCTTTAACCCCCTTTTTGATACGTTTAGCGGCCGGTTTGGCCACCTTGGCGCCCTTCCCAGTGGCCTTTGAGCCCTTTTTGGCGCTCTTCCTAGCGACCTTGCCTCGCGATTTGGGAGCCGCTTCGGCCGCCTTTTTGGCGGTCCGCTTGGCCGCGCCCGCCTTCTTGGAGACCTTGGCTTCCACCGCGCCGATCGCGGACAGGATTCGGTCGATTTCGCGGGTAACGGCCTCGATGGTCATCATGCCGTCGACCGTCAAGAGCTTCCGCCGTTCCGAATAATAGTGAATCAGCGGCTCGGTCAGCGCCCGGTAGCTGGCCAGCCGCTTGGTCAGCACCTCCGGCGTGTCGTCGATGCGGACTTCTTCGCCGCGCTCCCGCATCTGCGCGACCCGGGTCTCGACCCGCTCCAGGAGTGCGCTTTCGTTGACGCGAAGCTCGACCACGGCGTCCAGCTTCAGGTGCTTCTTCTTCAAAAGCCCGTCCAGCGCCTCGGCCTGCGGCACCGTGCGCGGGAAGCCGTCGAGGATGAAACCGTTCCTGGCGTCGGGCTGATCGATCCTGTCGGAAATGATCCCGATCACGATGTCGTCCGGCACCAGGCCGCCGGAGGCCATGACATCCTTGGCCTTGAGGCCGACCGGCGTCTGCGCCGCTACCGCGGCTCGCAGCATTTCACCGGTCGAGAGCTGGATGATGTTGTAGCGGTGAACCAGCCGCTGGGCCTGGGTTCCCTTGCCCGACCCCGGAGGCCCGAGAAGTATCAATCTCATTTTGTTCGCCCCCCGGCTCGGTGCGCAATTGAACGCACACCTTCGTTTCAAAATCCAAACACCAGCGCCAACCCCGATCAGCGCCGAGCGCGGATAGCGAAAGCGATGCAACGTACTTCGAGAGCCTCGGCCTTGATCTAGATCAAAACCGAGGCTCCAAATTTTACCTTGCGCATCTTCCCCTGCGCGAACCGGTGCCCACTCCGCCATTCAGGCGCGGGACAGGCCCTCGCCCGAAAACAGCTTAGCCGGGCGTCAGCGGCGACGTCCCCGCAATTTCGATTTCCTGATCAGCCCCTCATACTGGTGGGCGAGCAGATAACCCTGAACCTGCGCCACCGTATCCATGGTCACGCTGACCACGATCAAGAGCGAGGTGCCGCCAAAGTAGAATGGCACCGAGGCGTAGGAAATCAGAATTTCCGGAATCAGACAGACGATCGCGAGATAGATCGCGCCCAGCACCGTGATTCGGGACAATACATAATCGATGTATTCGGCGGTCCGCTCGCCCGGCCGGATGCCCGGAATGAAGCCGCCATGCTTCTTGAGATTGTCGGCGGTCTCGGTCGGGTTGAACACGATCGCGGTATAGAAGAACGCGAAGAACACGATCAGCGCCAGGTAGAGAATCAGGAACAGCGGACGGCCGTGGCCGAGCTGCGTGGTGATCCACTGGAACCATTCCGGACCGCGGCCGGCGTTGAAATTCGCCACCGTGGTCGGCAGCAACAGCAGCGAGGACGCGAAGATCGGGGGGATCACGCCCGAGGTATTCAGCTTGAGCGGCAGATGCGAGGACTGGCCTTCGAACATCTTGTTGCCGACCTGGCGCTTTGGATACTGGATCAACAGCCGCCGCTGCGCACGCTCCATGAACACGATGAAGGCGATCACCGCGACCGCCATCACGATCACGACCAGAATCAGGCCGGTCGACAGCGCGCCCTGGCGGCCGAGTTCCAGCATGTTGGCCAGCGCCGAGGGCAGCTCCGCGACGATGCCGGAAAGGATGATCAACGAAATACCGTTGCCGATGCCGCGCGAGGTGATCTGCTCGCCCAGCCACATCAGGAACATGGTGCCGCCGGTCAGCGTGATCGCGGTCGAAAGCCGGAAGAACATGCCGGGGTCGCTGACGACGTTGCCGGCGCCCTCGAGCCCGACCGCAATACCGTAGGACTGGAACGCGGCCAGGAGCACCGTGAGATAGCGGGTGTACTGGTTCAGCGTCTTGCGGCCGGCCTCGCCCTCTTTCTTCAGTGCCTCCAGCTGCGGCGATACCGTGGTCAGGAGCTGAATGATGATGGAGGCCGAGATATACGGCATGATGTTCAGCGCGAAGATCGCCATGCGGTGGATGCCGCCGCCGGCGAACATGTTGAACATGCCGAGAATGCCGCCGGCCTGGGATTTGAACACCTGTTCCCAGATATTGGGGTCGATGCCCGGCAGCGGAATGTAGGTGCCGAGCCGGTAAACCAGCAGCGCGCCCAGAGTGAACCAGATGCGCTTCTTCAGTTCGTCGGCCTTGGCCAGCGCGCCGAAATTGAGGTTTGCCGCCAGTTGTTCCGCTGCTGAGACCATGTTTGGCTTTCTCCCGCCGCCCTCGCGCTGTCATGCCCCAAGAGGCCTTGGGACACTCAGCGGACGCCGGACATTATTTGGTGCTCGGCTTCGATAAGTCCATCGTCCTGTCGCTCAGATGCCCGCCGGAGGGCGGGCGATGACGCAGATGTTACGCCGCCTCGCCTTCGTCCTTCTTGACCGGCGCCAGGATCTTCACCGTGCCGCCCGCCTTCTCGACCGCCGCGATGGCGGACTTCGAGGCGCCGTGAACCTCGACCGTCAGCTTGGCCTTGAGCTCACCGCGGCCGAGCAGCCGCACGCCATCCCTGGCGCGGCGGATCACGCGGGCTTTCACCAGCGATTCGGCGTTGATGGTGGTCTTGCCGTCCAGCAGCTTGGCGTCGATCGCATCCTGGATACGGTCGAGATTGATCTCGGCGAATTCCAGCCGGAAGATGTTGTTGAAGCCGCGCTTGGGCAGGCGCCGGTGCAGCGGCATCTGTCCGCCCTCGAAGCCCTTGATGCGCACGCCGGAACGCGCGGTCTGGCCCTTGCCGCCGCGGCCTGCCTGCTTGCCCTTGCCTGAGCCGATGCCACGGCCGACCCGCATGCGCTTCTTGCGCGCACCGGCATTGTCGGCGATATCGCTGAGCTTCATCGCCCTGTCTCCTTATCTGTCTTACTTCTCGCCGACGATGCGGACGAGATGTTGAACCTTGGCGATCATGCCGCGAATTGCAGGCGTGTCCTGCAGCTCGGTGGTGCGGCCGATCTTGTTAAGCTTGAGGCCGATCAGCGTCTCGCGCTGCGAGTGGTGGCGGCGGATCGCGCTGCCGGTCTGCTCGACCTTGATCGTCTTTGCGGCCTTGGCCATCGTCTTGAACTCCGTAACGCGCCAAAAGCGCGGCTTGATTATTCAGCAACCACTTCGGCGTCGCCGCCGACCCGGCGCGACTGCAGCGTCGACACCTTGATGTTGCGGCGCGCCGCAACCGAACGCGGCGAATCCTGATGCTTCAGCGCGTCGAAGGTGGCGCGAACCATGTTGTAGGGGTTCGACGAACCGATCGACTTCGCCACCACGTCCTGGATGCCGAGCGTCTCGAACACGGCGCGCATCGGGCCGCCGGCGATGATGCCGGTACCCGCCGGCGCCGCGCGCAGATAGACCCTGCCCGCGCCGTGACGGCCTGCGATATCGTGATGCAGCGTACGGCCTTCGCGCAGCGCCACCCGCGTCAGGTTGCGCTTCGCCGATTCGGTCGCCTTGCGGATCGCCTCGGGCACTTCGCGCGCCTTGCCGTGGCCGAAACCGACACGCCCCTTCTGGTCGCCGATCACGACCAGCGCCGCAAAGCCGAAGCGCTTGCCGCCCTTGACGACCTTCGCCACACGATTGATGTGGACGAGCTTGTCGACGAACTCGCTGTCGCGTTCTTCCCGGCCGCCCCTGTGGCCGCCACCGCGTTCGCGTTCACCTGCCATGGTGTTTTCCGATCCTTAAAAGACTTGCCCCGAGAGGCCCTTTTGTCCGTTCAAACCAATTAGAAGCTCAACCCGCTTTCGCGCGCGGCATCCGCGAGCGCCTTGACGCGACCGTGATAGAGATAACCGCCGCGATCGAACACCACTTCGGTGACGCCGTTCTTCACGGCGCGCTCCGCCAAGAGCTTGCCAACCGCTTTCGCCGCATCGATATTGGCGCCGGTCTTGCCGCTCTCGCGCATCGTCTTCTCCAGCGACGAGGCCGAGGCCAGCGTCTCGCCCTTCAGGTCGTCGATGACCTGGGCGTAGATATGCTTCGACGAGCGGAACACCGACAGGCGCGGGCGACCGTTCGCCGAACGGCGCAACGATAACCTCACGCGCTGCTTGCGCCGGGCATTCGTAATCTTGAGTCTCGACATGACCGGCTCCGTTACTTCTTCTTGCCTTCCTTGCGGAAGATGAATTCGTTGGCGTATTTCACGCCCTTGCCCTTGTAGGGCTCCGGCGGACGGTAGCTGCGGATTTCCGCCGCAACCTGGCCGACGCGCTGGCTGTCGTTACCGACGATGACGATCTCGGTCGGCTTCGGCACCGTGATCGCGATGCCTTCCGGGATCGGATAGACGACGTCATGGCTGTAGCCGAGCGCGAGCTGCAGGTTCTTGCCCTGCAACGCGGCGCGATAGCCGACGCCGGTGATCTCGAGCTTCTTCTCGAAACCCTTGGTGACGCCCTCGACGAGGTTCGCCACTTGTGCGCGCGCGGTGCCGTACATTGCCTGCGCGCGGTTGGTCTCGACCCTTGGCGCGACCTTGATCGCGCCGTTCTCGAATTTCACATCGACATCGTCATGCACGATGAACTGAAGCTGGCCCTTCGGCCCCTTCATCTTCACCGTCTGCCCTTCAACGGTCGCCGTCACACCCGACGGGATCGTCACAGGTCGTTTGCCAACACGTGACATGGCTGATCCTTCCTCAGAACACCGTGAAGAGAATTTCGCCGCCCACGTTGGCGTCGCGCGCCTCGTGGTCAGCCATAATTCCCTTCGGCGTCGACAATACCGAAATGCCGAGACCGTTGTTCACGCGCGGCAGGTTCTTCACCGAGGCGTAAACCCGACGCCCCGGCTTCGATACCCGCTCGATCTCGCGAATCACCGGCTCGCCGTCGAAATATTTCAGCTCGATCTCGAGCTCGCTGCGCCCCGAGGAATGCTCGACGCTGGCGTAGCCGCGGATGTAGCCTTCGGTCTTGAGCACTTCGAGCACGCTGGCGCGCATCTTCGAGCCCGGAGTCGAGACCTTGGATTTGGAACGCATCTGCGCGTTGCGGATGCGGGTGATGAGATCGCTGATCGGATCGTGCGTTGACATGTCCGACCCTCCTTACCAGCTCGACTTCACAAGGCCTGGAATCAGGCCCTTGGAACCGAGTTCACGCAGCGCGATGCGGCTGAGCTTGTTCTTGCGATAGACCGAACGCGGCCGTCCGGTCAGTTCGCAGCGGTTGCGAATCCGGGTCGCGGACGAATTGCGCGGCATCTCGGCAAGCTTCAACGTCGCCGCGAAGCGCTCTTCCATCGGCTTGCTCTTGTCGGCGATGATCGCCTTCAGCTTGGCGCGCCGGGGGGCCGCGTTCTTGGCCATCCGCTTGCGCCGGTTGTTCTTCTCGATCGAACTCTTCTTTGCCATGCTTGGCTCCTGGGTTTCCGCGTTTGAGAGGCTTGTCAGCGTCTCACTGCCGGAACGGGAAATTGAATGCGGTCAACAGGGCACGCGCCTCGTCGTCAGTGGCCGCCGTGGTGCACACCGTGACGTCCATGCCCCACGTTTCCCCGGCCTTGTCGAAGTCGATTTCCGGGAAAATGATGTGCTCCTTGATGCCGAGCGAATAGTTGCCGCGGCCGTCGAAGCTCTTCGGGTTCAGGCCGCGGAAGTCGCGCACGCGCGGCAGCGCGACGTTCACCAGGCGATCGATGAACTCGTACATCTTGGCCTTGCGCAGCGTGACCTTGCAGCCGATCGGCTGGTTTTCGCGCAGCTTGAAGGTCGCGATGGCGACGCGTGAATAGGTCACGATGGCCTTCTGGCCCGCGATCAGCGCAAGATCGGTGGCGGCGAGTTCCGCCTTCTTGCGGTCATTGACCGCTTCGCCGACGCCCATGTTGAGCACGACCTTGTCCAGCCGCGGCACCTGCATGGAATTGGCATAGCCGAACTGTTCCGTTAGCTTGCTGCGGATGCTCTTGTCATATTCCGCGCGCAGACGCGGGGTGTATGCGGTCTCAGCCATCGATCTCTGCTCCCGAGCGTTTGGCAACGCGTACCTTCTTGCCATCCGCATGAATCTTGAAACCTACGCGGGTCGGCTTGCCGTCCTTGCCGACGATCGCGATGTTGGACAGGTGGATCGGCGCCTCCTTGGAGATGATGCCGCCTTCCTGCGCCTGGGTCTGCTTCTGGTGACGCTTGACGAGATTGACGCCGCGGACCAGCGCCTTGCTGTCGTCGGGACGCACCTCGAACACTTCGCCGGTCCGGCCCTTGTCGCGGCCCGACAGCACGATGACCTTGTCGCCCTTCCGGATCTTGGCAGCCATCACAGCACCTCCGGCGCGAGCGAAATGATCTTCATGTGGTTCTTGGCGCGCAGCTCGCGCGGCACGGGCCCGAAGATACGGGTGCCGACCGGCTCCGACTGGTTGTTGATCAGCACGGCGGCGTTGCGGTCGAAGCGGATGACCGAACCGTCGGCGCGGCGGATGTCCTTGCGGACCCGCACCACCACGGCCTTCATCACGTCGCCCTTCTTCACCTTGCCGCGCGGAATCGCTTCCTTGATCGACACGACAATAACGTCGCCCACGGTGGCATAGCGGCGCTTGGAGCCCCCAAGCACCTTGATGCACATGACACGGCGTGCGCCTGAATTATCGGCCACGTCGAGGTTGGTCTGCATCTGAATCATTGATGCACCTCGTCCTCTTTCTGATGCGCAAAGTCGCGCCTAAAATTTCCCGAAAACCGTCCGGCTAAGCCGAACCGACCTCAGGCCGTTTTCTTCTGTTCACCCCGGACCACAGTCCAGCGCTTCAACTTCGAGATCGGCTTGCTTTCCTCGATCCACACCTGGTCGCCCGGCTTGAACTCGTTGTTCTCGTCGTGCGCGTGGTAATTTTTCGAGCGGCGAATCGTCTTCTTGTAGATCGGATGGGTGAAGCGGCGATCGACGCGCACCACAACCGTCTTGGCTTGCTTGTCGCTGACGACCACACCCTGAAGCGTACGTTTTGGCATGTCGGCCCCTTACTTCTTCGCGTCGCGCTTCTGCGCGGCGATGGTCTTGATGCGGGCGATGTCGCGGCGTGCTTCACGCAGCCGCGAAGTGTTCTCCAGCTGCCCGGTGGCGCGCTGGAAACGCAGATTGAAGCGCTCCTTCTTCAGATTGAGGACGGCGTCGTCCATCTGATCGGGGCTCATCGCGCGGATATCGGCGGTTTTCATCTCGGCCATGACCACTTTTCCTATTCCGCAATGCGCGCGACGAAGCGCGTCTTGATCGGCAGCTTGGCGGCGGCGAGCGTCAGCGCTTCCTTGGCGGTCTGCACGGTCACGCCGTCGATTTCGAAAATCACGCGGCCCGGTTTCACCCGCGCCACCCACAGTTCCGGCGTACCCTTGCCGGAGCCCATGCGGACTTCGGCGGGCTTCTTCGACACCGGCACGTCCGGGAAGATGCGGATCCAGAC
This sequence comes from Bradyrhizobium erythrophlei, assembly GCF_900129505.1. NCBI lineage: Bacteria > Pseudomonadati > Pseudomonadota > Alphaproteobacteria > Hyphomicrobiales > Nitrobacteraceae > Bradyrhizobium > Bradyrhizobium erythrophlei. The sequence continues at coordinate 7,930,225 of NZ_LT670818.1, forward strand.
CCGGCCGGCGCGCTTCATGTGACGGGTCAGCGCGCGGCGGGCGGCCTCGATCTGACGCGCGGTGAGGCGCTCGGGCGCCATCGCCTTCAGGCCGAACTGGCCGAACGACAACGTCGCGCCCGAAGTCGCGGTGCCGTGGATCCGGCCCTTATGCGCCTTCCGGAACTTCGTCTTCTTTGGTTGCATCATGGCTTTAAGCCCTCAAACCTTCTCTAACGCCTCAAGCAGCGTCGCGGCGCGGCCGCGTATTGTCGCCTTCGGCCATCTTCTTGTCCTGGGCCATCGGGTCGTGCTCAAGGATTTCGCCCTTGAAGATCCAGACCTTGACGCCGCATGTGCCGAAGGTGGTGAACGCGGTCGCCACCCCGTAATCGATGTCGGCGCGCAGCGTGTGCAGCGGCACGCGCCCTTCGCGATACCATTCCATGCGCGCGATTTCGGCGCCGCCGAGACGGCCCGAGCAGTTGATACGAATGCCCTCGGCGCCAAGACGCATCGCCGACTGCACCGCGCGCTTCATGGCGCGGCGGAACGCGACGCGGCGCTCGAGCTGCTGGGCGATCGATTCGGCGACCAGCGTGGCATCGAGCTCCGGCTTGCGGATCTCGACGATGTTGATGACGACGTCGGAAGCCGTGATGTCGGCAACCTTCTTGCGCAGCTTGTCGATGTCGGCGCCCTTCTTGCCGATCACGACGCCCGGACGCGCGGAGTGGATCGTCACCCGGCACTTCTTGTGCGGACGCTCAATCACGATCCTGGCGACGGCCGCCTGCTTCAACTCCTTGTGCAGGATCTCGCGGATTTTGACATCCTCGTGCAGCAGCTTGCCGTACTCGTTCTTGCCGGCGAACCAACGGGAATCCCACGTCCGGTTGATGCCGAGACGCAGCCCGATTGGATTGATCTTCTGACCCATCGTTCTCTCCCGCGCCCGGTTTAAGCGCTCGCCTCGACCTGACGAACGACGATCGTCAGCTGCGAGAATGGTTTAAATACACGGCCCGAGCGGCCACGGCCGCGCGGTGCGAAACGCTTCATCACGATGCCGTTGCCGACATGAGCCTCGGAGACGATCAGATCGTCGACATCGAGGTCGTGGTTGTTCTCGGCATTGGCGATCGCCGACTCCAGGCACTTCTTGACGTCGACCGCGATCCGCTTGCGCGAAAACTGCAGGTCGGCAAGTGCTGCCGAAGCCTTCCGGCCGCGGATCAGCTGCGCGACAAGATTGAGCTTCTGCGGGCTCACCCGCAGCATGCGGGCAACCGCCTTGGCCTCGTTGTCCGGGAGGGTCCGTTCGCGCTTTGGTTTGCTCATCGCTTAGATCCTCAAGCCTTCTTGGCTTTCTTGTCGCCAGAATGGCCATGGAAGGTCCGGGTCGGCGAGAACTCGCCGAACTTGTGACCCACCATTTCCTCGTTGACCGATACCGGCACGTGCTTCTGTCCGTTGTAGACGCCGAACACCAGGCCGACGAACTGCGGCAGGATGGTCGAGCGGCGGCTCCAGATCTTGATCACGTCATGACGGCCGGACGCGCGTGCGGCATCTGCCTTCTTGAGCAGAGAGCCTTCGACGAACGGGCCTTTCCAGACTGAACGAACCATGTCCGGCGTTCCTTACTTCTTCCGCTTGTGGCGGCTGATGAGAATGAATCTGTTGGTCGACTTGTTCGAGCGGGTCTTCTTGCCCTTGGTGGGCTTGCCCCACGGGGTGACCGGATGACGGCCGCCGGAGGTGCGGCCTTCGCCGCCGCCGTGCGGATGGTCGACCGGGTTCATGGAGACGCCGCGGTTATGGGGCTTGCGGCCGAGCCAGCGGTTGCGGCCGGCCTTGCCGATCGAAATGTTCATGTGGTCCGGGTTCGACACCGCACCGATGGTGCCGGTGCAGCGGCCGTGGACCAGACGCTGCTCGCCCGAGTTCAGGCGCACGATCACGTAGTCCTGGTCGCGGCCGACGATCTGGGCGTAGGTGCCGGCAGAACGGGCGAGCTGGCCGCCCTTGCCGATCTTCAATTCCACATTGTGGATGATGGTGCCGATCGGCATGTTGCCGAGCGGCATCACATTGCCCGGCTTCACGTCGACATAGTTGCCGGCGATCACGGTATCGCCCACGGCAAGGCGCTGCGGCGCCAGGATATAGGCCTGGGTGCCGTCGGTATATTTCAAGAGCGCAATGAAGGCGGTGCGGTTCGGATCGTATTCCAGCCGCTCGACGGTCGCGGGCATGTCGACCTTGGTGCGCTTGAAGTCGACGATGCGATAGGACTGCTTGTGGCCGCCGCCGCGGAAACGCACGGTGATGCGACCGGTCGAGTTGCGACCACCCGCGGAGTGCTTGCCCTCGGTCAGCGTCTTGACCGGCTTGCCCTTGTAGAGCGCCGACCGGTCGACCATCACGAGCTGGCGCTGGCCCGGGGTCGTGGGGTTGAATGTCTTCAATGCCATCGCTGTGTCGCCTTATAGCCCGGTGGTGACGTCGATGCGGTGGCCCTCTTCGAGGGTCACGATCGCGCGCTTCACGTCCGACTGCGAACCGAAATTGCCGCGGAACACCTTGGTCTTGCCCTTGCGCACCAGCGTGTTGACGCTCTTGACCTTGACGTCGAACAGCTTCTCGACGGCTTCCTTGATCTGCGGCTTGGTGGCCTTGCTCGCGACCTTGAACAGAACCTTGTTGTGTTCGGAGGCCAGCGTCGCCTTTTCGGTCACGACCGGAGAAACGATGATGTCATAGTAGCGCGGATCGATATTCTTCATTTGAAGCGCGCCTCCAACGCATCGATCGCCGCCTTGGTCAGGACCAGTTTCTGGCGGCGCAGAATGTCATAGACGTTGATGCCCTGGATCGGCAGCACGTCCATGTTCGGGATATTGCGGGCGGCGATGGCGAAACCGTTGTGCAGCTCGGCGCCGTCGATGATCAGCGCGTTGGTCAGGCCGAGGCCCGAAAAGTGTCCAACCAGCGCCTTGGTCTTGGCGGCCTCGAGCCTGGCGGACTCGATGACGATCAGATCGCCGTCCTTGGCCTTGGCGGAGAGTGCATGGCGCAGCGCCAGGGCACGAACCTTCTTCGGCAGATCGGTGGCATGCGAGCGCACCACCGGACCGAACGCACGGCCGCCGCCGCGGAACTGCGGCACCCGGGCCGAGCCGTGACGCGCACCGCCGGTGCCCTTCTGCTTGTACATCTTCTTGCCGGTGCGCCAGATCTCCGCGCGGCCCTTGGCCTTGTGGGTTCCGGCCTGACGCTTGTTGAGCTGCCACTGCACGCAGCGCTGCATGATGTCCTTGCGCGGCTCGAGACCGAAAATCTCGTCCGAAAGCTGGACCGAACCGGCTTCCTTGCCTTCAAGGGTTGTGACTTTCAATTCCATCTCACGCGCCCTCCTGCTCGGCCGGCGCTGCAGCTGCCTGCTCGCCGCCGCCATCGGCCAGGCGGAACTTGCCGGGCTTCGGCGCGTCTTTCGGCAGCGCCTTCTTCACGGCATCGCGCACCGCGATCCATCCGCCCTTGGAGCCGGGAACGGCGCCCTCGACGAGGATCAGGCCGCGCGCGACGTCCGTCTGAACCACGCGCAGATTGAGCGTGGTGATGCGATCGACACCCATGTGACCGGGCATCTTCTTGTTCTTGAAGGTCTTGCCGGGATCCTGACGTCCGCCGGTCGAACCGATCGAACGATGCGATACCGACACGCCGTGGGTGGCGCGCAGGCCGCCGAAATTCCAGCGCTTCATGCCGCCGGCGAAACCCTTGCCGACCGAGGTGCCGGTAACGTCGACGAACTGCCCGACCACGAAATGGTCGGCCTGGATCTCGGCGCCGACCGGGATCAGCGCGTCTTCCGACACGCGGAACTCGGTGACCTTGCGCTTGGGCTCGACCTTGGAGACGGCGAACTGGCCGCGCTCCGCCTTCGGCAGATAGACGGTCTTGCGCGTACCCGAACCGAGCTGCAGCGCGACATAACCGTTCTTCTCGGTCGTGCGGTGACCCAACACCTGGCAGTTGCCCAGCTTCAGCACGGTCACGGGGATATGTTCGCCGGTCTCCGTAAAGACCCGCGTCATCCCGACCTTTTGTGCGATCACTCCGGAGCGCATCGGCGTGCTTCCTGTTCTTTCTGTCCGCTTACGTTCGGACGGGCTTAAAAATTAGAGCTTGATTTCGACGTCAACACCGGCGGCCAGGTCGAGCTTCATCAGCGCGTCCACGGTCTGCGGCGTCGGGTCGACGATGTCGAGAAGACGCTTGTGCGTGCGCATCTCGAACTGCTCGCGGCTCTTCTTGTCGACGTGCGGCGAACGGTTGACGGTGAACTTCTCGATGCGGGTCGGCAGCGGAATGGGTCCGCGCACCTGGGCACCGGTCCGCTTCGCCGTGTTCACGATCTCACGCGTCGACGAATCGAGAATCCGATGGTCGAACGCCTTGAGACGTATGCGAATATTCTGGCCGTTCATTGCCGATGTCTTTCTTTAAGAGCGAGTGGCGAGTAGCGAACAGCGAGTGGATTTAAGCCATTCGCTGTTCGCCATTCCCTATTCGCTTATTCGATGATGCTTGCGACGACGCCGGCACCGACGGTGCGGCCGCCTTCGCGGATCGCGAAACGGAGCTTCTCTTCCATCGCGATCGGCACGATCAGGTGCACTTCCATCGCGATGTTGTCGCCGGGCATCACCATCTCGGTGCCTTCCGGCAGATGGACGACACCGGTCACGTCGGTGGTGCGGAAGTAGAACTGCGGCCGGTAGTTGGTGAAGAACGGGGTGTGACGTCCGCCCTCTTCCTTGGTGAGGATGTAGGCCTCGGCTTTGAACTTGGTGTGCGGCTTGACTGAACCCGGCTTGCACAGCACCTGACCGCGCTCGACTTCCTCGCGCTTGGTACCGCGCAGCAGCGCACCGATGTTGTCGCCGGCCTGGCCCTGATCGAGCAGCTTGCGGAACATTTCGACGCCGGTGACGATGGTCTTCTGGGTGGCGCGCAGACCGACGATTTCGATTTCCTCGCCGACCTTGACCACGCCGCGCTCGACGCGGCCGGTCACCACGGTGCCGCGGCCCGAGATCGAGAACACGTCTTCCACCGGCATCAGGAACGGCTGGTCGATCGGACGCTCCGGCTGCGGAATGTAGCTGTCCACCGCCGCCATCAGCTCCAGGATCGCATCGTGGCCGAGCTTCTTGTCCTTGTCTTCGAGCGCCGCCAGCGCCGAGCCCTTGACGATCGGGATCTTGTCGCCGGGGAAATCGTACTTCGAGAGCAATTCGCGGACTTCGAGCTCGACGAGTTCGAGCAGTTCCGGATCGTCGACCATGTCGCACTTGTTGAGGAACACGACGAGGGCGGGAACGCCGACCTGGCGCGCCAGCAGGATGTGCTCGCGGGTCTGCGGCATCGGGCCGTCGGCCGCCGACACCACCAGGATCGCGCCGTCCATCTGCGCCGCACCGGTGATCATGTTCTTCACGTAGTCGGCGTGACCCGGGCAATCGACGTGGGCGTAGTGCCGGTTCTTGGTCTCGTATTCGACGTGGGCGGTCGAGATCGTGATGCCGCGCGCCTTCTCTTCCGGCGCCTTGTCGATCTGGTCGTAGGCGGTGAACGTCGCACCGCCGGTTTCCGCCAGCACCTTGGTGATCGCCGCCGTCAGCGACGTCTTGCCGTGGTCAACGTGACCGATCGTTCCAATGTTGCAGTGCGGTTTATTACGTTCAAACTTTGCTTTGGCCATTTGACTCTCCGTTCAGTCGTTAACTGCCGTCAACGACAATCAGGCAAACTTCTTCTGGACTTCCGCCGACACGTTGGCCGGCGCTTCCGCGTAGTGATCGAACTGCATGGTAAAGGTCGCGCGACCCTGGCTCATCGAGCGCAGGTTATTCACGTACCCGAACATGTTCATGAGCGGCACCATCGCGTTGATGACGTTGGCGTTGCCGCGCATGTCTTGACCCTGGATCTGACCGCGCCGCGAATTCAGGTCGCCGATAACCGAGCCGGTGTAATCTTCCGGCGTCACCACTTCGACCTTCATGATCGGCTCGAGCAGCACCGACTTGCCCTTTTGCAGCGCTTCGCGGAATGCCGCGCGCGACGCAATTTCGAAAGCCAGTGCCGAGGAGTCGACGTCGTGGTACTTGCCGTCGACGAGCTGAACCTTGACGTCGACGACCGGGAAGCCGGCGACCACGCCGGAGGTCAAAACGCTGTTGAGGCCCTTTTCGACGCCGGGGATGTATTCCTTCGGCACCGCACCGCCGACCACCTTGGATTCGAACTCGAAACCCTTGCCGGGCTCGTTCGGCTCGACGATGATCGACACTTCGGCAAACTGACCGGTACCGCCGGTCTGCTTCTTGTGCGTGTACTTGACCTCGGCGCGCTTGGTGACGCGCTCACGGAACGCCACCTGCGGCGCGCCGATGTTGGCGTCGACCTTGTAGGTGCGGCGCAGGATGTCGACCTTGATGTCGAGATGGAGTTCGCCCATGCCCTTGAGGATGGTCTGGCCGGACTCCAGATCGGTCGACACCCGGAACGACGGATCTTCCGCGGCGAGCTTCGCCAGCGCGACGCCGAGCTTTTCCTGGTCGGCCTTCGACTTCGGCTCGATCGCGATCTCGATGACCGGCTCCGGGAATTCCATCTTTTCCAGGATCACCGGCTTGTTCGGGTCGCACAGGGTGTCACCGGTGCGCGCTTCCTTCAGGCCCGCCAGCGCGACGATGTCGCCGGCATAGGCTTCCTTGATGTCTTCGCGGTTGTTGGCATGCATCAGCAGCATGCGGCCGATACGCTCTTTGCGGTCGCGGGTCGAATTGATGACGCCGGTGCCCGACAGCAGCGTGCCGGAATAGATGCGGCAGAAGGTAATGGTGCCGACGAAGGGGTCGTCCATGATCTTGAACGCGAGCAGCGCCAGCGGCTCCGTGTCGTTCGGCAAGCGCACGACTTCGTTGCCGTCCTCATCGACACCCTTGATGGCGGGAACATCGACCGGCGACGGCAGATAGTCGACCACCGCGTCGAGCAACGGCTGCACGCCCTTGTTCTTGAACGCCGAGCCGCACAGCACCGGAAAGAACGCGCCGGTCAGCACGGCCTTGCGGATCAGCCTCTTCAGCGTCGGCTCATCGGGCTCCTTGCCGTCGAGGTAGGCGGCGAGAACCTCGTCATCGAGCTCGACGGCGGCTTCCAGCAGCTTCTCGCGATATTCCTTGGCCTTCTCGCGCATGTCCTCGGGAATATCGATGTCCACGAACTTGGCGTCGAGCTTCTCTTCTTCCCAGACCACGCCCTTCATGCGGACGAGATCAACCAGGCCCTTGAAATTATTCTCGGAGCCGATCGGGAGCTGGATCGCAATCGGCTTGGCGCCGAGGCGATCGACAATATCCTGCATGCATTTGTAGAAGTCGGCGCCGGTCTTATCCATCTTGTTGGCGAAGACGATGCGCGGAACCTTGTACTTGTCGCCCTGGCGCCAGACGGTCTCGGTCTGCGGCTCAACGCCCTGGTTGGAATCGAGCACGCATACCGCGCCGTCGAGCACGCGCAGCGAACGCTCGACTTCGATCGTGAAGTCGACGTGGCCGGGAGTGTCGATGATGTTCAGACGCTTGCCGCTCCAGAACGCGGTGGTCGCGGCCGACGTGATGGTGATGCCGCGCTCCTGCTCCTGCTCCATCCAGTCCATCGTCGCGGCACCTTCGTGCACTTCGCCGATCTTGTGGCTCTTGCCGGTGTAATAAAGGATGCGCTCGGTGGTCGTGGTCTTGCCGGCATCGATATGCGCCATGATACCGAAGTTGCGGTAGTCCTCTATGGCATGAACGCGGGGCATGGGTTGTTCCTTAAAGTCCTAGGTTTCGCCGTTACCAGCGATAGTGCGAGAAGGCGCGGTTGGCTTCCGCCATCCGGTGCACGTCTTCGCGCTTCTTGACGGCGTTCCCCCTGCCATTCGACGCGTCGAGCAGCTCGGCCGAGAGCCGCTCCGTCATCGTCTTTTCGTTGCGCTCGCGCGCTGCCGTGATGATCCAGCGAATGCCGAGCGCCTGCCGGCGCACCGAGCGCACCTCGACCGGCACCTGGTAGGTGGCGCCGCCGACGCGGCGCGACCGGACTTCGATGGTCGGCATCACGTTTTCCAGGGCCTGCTCGAATACCGGCAGCGGACCCTGCTTGGTCTTGGTTTCGATCAGCTCGAGCGCGCCATAAACGATCGACTCGGCGGCGGACTTCTTGCCGTCGTACATGACCGAGTTCATGAACTTCGTAATGACGATGTTCCCGAACTTCGGATCCGGGTTCACTTCACGCTTTTCAGCAGAATGGCGACGAGACATCTGATCGGTTCCCGATTATTTCGGACGCTTCGCGCCGTACTTCGAACGGCGCTGTTTACGATTCTTGACGCCCTGGGTATCGAGGACGCCGCGGAGGATGTGGTAGCGCACACCGGGCAAGTCCTTGACGCGGCCGCCGCGGATCATGACTACCGAGTGTTCCTGAAGGTTATGGCCTTCACCCGGAATGTAGCCGATGACCTCGAAGCCATTGGTCAGGCGCACCTTTGCGACCTTGCGAAGCGCCGAGTTCGGCTTCTTCGGGGTCGTGGTGTAGACGCGCGTGCAAACGCCGCGCTTCTGCGGCGATTGCTGCAGCGCCGGCACCTTCTTGCGCGACTTCTGTACAACGCGCGGACTTGCGATCAGCTGGTTGATCGTCGGCATGTCAGCCTTCACCCTTTAGTTCATGCGAAACCGCACATCGGCTCCGCAAATTCATTTGGGGCCACCTGCCCCACCCGGCCGCCTCGCGCGGCAAAACATCCACGCAAAGCGAAATCGCGCCAACTGCTCATCACTGAGCGGAAAGCGCTTCGACGCCACAGAGGACCGCAGTCGTAACTGATCAGCTTGCGCTGCTCAGTCGGCTACCGAGGTCATGCATCCGATATCAATCTCAAGAGAACTTGCTCAAGAGAACCAAGATCGTCCTGGCAGTGCCTAGCTATCATCGACAGCGTTTGAGCGGCATTCGTCGAGGTTGGTGCCCGTCTAAATCCTAGGGGATTAAGAGGGTGATCCGTTCCGACGTTGGCGTCACTCACCGCCTGTCGTCAAGTGCGCAGGTTGTATCGGCGGTAGATAGGCAAGTCAAGACGAAACGACAAGGCAAGAAGCGCCTGCGCCACTGGGGGATTCGTCATGCGCGTGAAGTTTGGCGGATGCCGAAGTCACGCGCTTCGACGGTGGTGACCGCGAATCTCGTGAGCGTTCCCAGCGCACCATCCGCGGCCGCCTTCGGCGAGATGGTCCCGAATCAGCTGAATGTCAATATTACCCGGATAATATAAGGCCGTCAGGGCCCGTGGGGCGCCGCCAGGCTCAGTTTTTTCGACGCCGGATGCGACGCCGCGTTACGGAGCCGGTCGCGCCAATACCGCAAATACCGGTAGCCGAGTTGGCGGCCGGCCTCCAGCCGGTAGGCAAGCGATTTCTCCGGGCCGACATCGACCAGCATATCCACCATGGTCCGTCGTCCGGCCCAGAGCTGGGCCATGAAGCTTGCTTCCGCCGCGCAGGAATTGATGGCCTGGATCTGGGAACCGGCGAACAGCTCCTCGGTGATCTTGTCGATCAGGAGCGCGCCCGGCGAGTACTTGCCGTAGGTGGCGTCGAACGCGGTTTTCCAGGTATAGGCCGTGGCCCCGCAATACATCAGCACCTGTGCGGCGATGGCCTCGCCGTTGACCCGCAGTAGTGCCACCGATGCATTCCCTTGCGCGGCGAGATTTTGCAGCAACCGCCGCGCGAAGGCGGCGTCGCGCGGATCCGACAGCAACGCGGTGCCCTTCACGCCCTTCCAGCTGGCTTTTTCGAGCGCGAGAAACGTTTCAAAGGCCTGCCCGGCACCAGCGGGTGTTCTATCATTGACTACCTCAACGGCGCCGAGCGCCGTCAAGCGTTTCCAGTCCTGCCGCAGCTTTTTCCGGGTGGCGCCGGAGCGCTTCACGCCGAATTCCCGGGTCACGACCGGGCGCGCGTCTTCGGCAAGCATCAACGGCGCGACGCCGCGGATGGCCAGTTCGCGCAGCATCGCGGCATAGCTGGGAGATTCCGCGTCCAGCGAATGCAGGCTCACGACATCGGGCAGCGACGGGCTCTTTTCGATCGCCGCAAAGAACGCCGGAATCACCGCATTGACATAGGCCGGGTCGACGACGGGGCTGGAAAGAAAGGCGTAGTTGTAGGGCAGCGCTTCCAGCATCATCGGCCAGAACGGCGCCATCCTCCGCAATCGCAGCGCCCAGACCCCGACAAGCTTTCGTCCCTCCGCCCCCTCCTCCCAGGCCAGCAACATTTGAATCCGCGCGAAGTCGGTGACGCAGGCGGCCTGCAGCGCAGCCGGGTTCATGAAGACGTTGGAGGATGCACGCCGGACGAGGTCGTCCCAATGCGGGCCGATGTCCATGTTAGATGAATCAATCGTTACCGAAATCATCGGACCAATGCTTTGAGCGACCGCGGCGCGGCGGCGATCTTGTTCGTGCCGGATTGCTTTTCGGTTAAGTCGGCAGCCGGCGCGGACCTGTTCAGACGGTCGGTTTCAAGATTTGTTTGCCTTTTCGGGCGCATTGATAGGGCTTCGGTCGAGAGGCAAGGCATGCGCTACACGGATGTTGCGATCGTCGGCGGTGGTCTGGCCGGTTCAATCGCGGCGGCGATGCTGGGACGCGACGGCATCGCGGCGATCCTGATCGACCCTCATACCGTCTATCCGCCGGAGCTGCGCTGCGAAAAGCTCGGCGGCGAACAGCTCAACCTGTTGCGCAAGACCGGCCTTGCGGATGCCACCCTGCGGGCGACCACGCTCGACGGTGAGGTCTGGGAAGCGCGTTTTGGCTATGTCGTCGCCAGAAAACCCAGCGATCAGCACGGTGTGATGTACGACACGCTGGTCAACACCGTGCGGATGCAAATCCCCGAAAATGTCGAGACGATCCACGCCAAAACCTCCGAGATATCCAGCAGCGCGGAACGGCAGAAGCTCGTTTTGTCGAACGGCGAGGAAATCTCGGCACGGCTGGTGGTTTTCGCCAACGGCCTGAATGTCGGCCTGCGCCAGACGCTCGGCATCAAGCGCAAAGTCATCAGCGCATGCCATTCGGTCACACTCGGATTCAACCTCGAACCGGTCGGCCGCGCGGCGTTCGATTTCCCGGCCTTGACCTATTGGCCGAAGCGGGCGAGCTCGCGCATGGCCTACCTCTCGATCTTTCCGATCAATGGGACGATGCGCGCCAATCTGATGGTCTATCGCGACATGACCGACCCCTGGCTGCCGGCGTTCAAGCAGGCGCCCGAGCGGGCGATGGTCGCGATCATGCCGGGTCTCGAGAACATGATGGACGCGTTCAGGGTCAGCGGCCCCGTCAAGATCCGCCCCGCCGATCTCTGCGTCACCGAAGGCCATATTCGGCCCGGGATGGTGCTGGTTGGCGACGCCTTTTCCACCTCCTGCCCGGCCGCGGGAACCGGCACCACCAAGGTCTTCACCGACGTCGAACGGCTGTGCAACGTCTACATTCCGCAGTGGCTCTCGACCGAGGGCATGGGCGCGGAGAAGATTGCAGCGTTCTACGACGATGCGGAGAAAAAGGCGTGCGAGGCGCGATGCCTCGCCAAGGCCTACCATCTGCGCTCGCTGTCAACCGACAATGGCCTGTCATGGCGGGCGCAACGCTGGGCGCGGTTCATCCTGCGTTTGGCGCAAGGCACGCGGCTGGCGATCGGCAGGCAGTTTGCCGGCGGATCAATGCCGCGAAGGCTGGCGGCGAAACAGGCCGCGCATCCCTGAGGCCGCGACCTCGGCGGCCTGCGCCTCAATCCTCATCGTCGGCATCATCATCGTCATCGTCGTCGGTCTGATCGGCCGTTTGATGCGGCTGGTGGCTCTGGTCGTCCCAGAGCTTTCGATACATGCCATTGGCCGCGAGCAGCTTGGCGTGTGAGCCGCGTTCGACCGCCTTGCCGCCCGCTATCACCACGATCTCGTCCATGTCGACCACCGACGTCAGCCGGTGGGTCGAGAAGAGCATGGTGCGGCCCTTGGCGAGCTTCCACAGCGTCTTGTTGATCGCGGCCTCCGTGGTCTGATCGAGCGCGGAGGTCGCCTCATCGAGTAGCAAGACCGACGGGTCGCGCACGATGGCGCGCGCGATCGCGATGCGCTGGCGCTGACCGCCCGATAGCGTGTCGCCGCGTTCACCGACCTGAGTGTCGTATTTCTGCGGCAGGCTCATGATGTAGCGGTGGATCTCGGCCTTGCGCGCGGCCTCGACGACTTCCTCGTCGGTGGCACCCTCCTTGCCGAGCCGGATGTTTTCCCGGATCGACATGTTGAACAGCATGTTTTCCTGGAACACCACCGCCATGCTCCGGCGCAGGGACTCTCGGGTCACCTTGCGGATATCGACGCCGTCGATCGTAACGCGCCCTTCGTCCGGCACATAGAGGCGCAGGATCAGGTTGAGCAGCGTGCTCTTGCCGGAGCCGCTGGGGCCGACGATGGCAATGCTTTTTCCGACCTTGAGCTTGAGGCTGAAATTGTCGAGCACCGGCGTCTGGCTGCCTTCGTATTGGAAGGTGACGCGATCGAAGGTGATGTCGTTGGTGATGCGCGGCAGGTCGGGCGCACCGGCGCGATCGGCGCCGCGGGTCGGCGCATCCAGAAACTCCTGAATGTGGCGTACCGCCGCTGCCGACTGGATCGACACCGGGATGAAATGCATGATATGGCCGATATTGTAGGATACCTCCCAGAACGCGCTCTCGAAGGTGACGAAGGTTCCGATCGTGATCTGGCCCTTGGTGGCGAGATAGGCGCCGATCGCGAGCACCACGAGGTGCAGCAACAGCACGGAGATCGTGACGGTGCGCTCGACCATGGTCGAGAGGAACGCGGCGGACGCGATCTTGCGGCGTGCCTCGTGGTTGCGCATCGTGAACCAGCCCAGCGTCCGGCGCTGCAGCATGAACGCCTTGATCACCGCCTGGGTGGCGACGTTTTCCTGCACCATGCCGAGCAGCGCGGATTCGTTAAGCTTCTGCTCGTAATTCGCCTGCACCGCCTTCGGCGTCAGGATGCGCGGACCGATCAGGGTGATCGGAAACACCAGCAGCGACACCACGGCGAGCTGCCAGTTCAGGAACAGCATCAGGATGATGCCCGCGATCAACTCGAAGAACGGCAGCGCGGCGCTGTTGGCAAAACCCTTGATCGAGCCTTCGAACGCGGCCATGTCGACCGAAAACCGCGACAGGATCTCGCCTCGCTTGGTGCGCGCGTAATAGGCCGCGGGCAGATTTTGCAGATGTTCGAACAGCCGCGTCCGGACGTCCGAAATCAGCGACGCGGCCAGTTTGGCGTCCCAGCGCTCGTACCAGACCGCAACGATCGAGGTGACGATGCCGGCGACCGCCAGAACCGAGAGAATCTTGATCAGTGCCTCGAAGTCTTCCTCGCCGAGCGCGTCGTCGATGAGGAATTTGAGACTGAGCGGCATGAAGACGTTGAACAGGGTCTCGACCAGGACGCCGAAGCTGACGAATGCCAGGATCTTCTTGTAGTTCTTCAGGAAGGGTTTGACGAACGCATAGACCGTCGCCAGCGCGCCGGCGGCCTCCTTCGCGGTGAAGACGACGAGATCTTCATCGTCCTCCTCGTCGTCGTCGAGCCCAAGCTCGTCATCGTCTTCTTCATCATCGTCATCGTCGGGCGGAGGCGTCGGCGCCTTGTCGCGGACGACGGGACTCGCGGCTTGCGCATCCGTCAACAGCTTTTCGTCGGCTTCCGGCGCGAGAGCATCCTCCGCGACGGCCTTGATCCGATCATCCGGCGATGGAGGCTTGCGCGCCATGAAACCAACCGATGCTGCACGGCCGGCATGACCGTAAAATCCGGGAAAGTGGCCGAACGAACCACCGCGCCGATCCTATGCGATTGGCCCGCTTTCAGCAAAGCTGACAGTCGAAAACTTTCCGCAGGAGCCTTGCCGCGCAGGCCGACACCGTTACCGGTGAATCCACCGGCTCAATCGTCGTCGGCTTCGACCTTGTCGAAGAACGAATAGCGCAGGCTGTCCGAGTCGGCATACCACTGGCCGGGCCCCTTGTTGGCGGCAAGCGTCGCCACCCACAATTCGTCGGTGCAGTCGCGGCGGTGCATCGACAGGTCGAAGCCGTTGGAGAAGAACAGCTCCGACCATTCCCACCAGGTGCCGAGCTTTTTGACCCCGCGCAAGAGGTCGTAGCGGTCGATCAGCGCGGGCGCCATGTCCGACGTCACCGATCCGAACACCAGCCCGGTCTTCACAACCCGGTTCAACTCGCGAATCGCCCGCGGGACCTGCTTTTCCGCGACGTGGCACAGGCTGGTCTCGAACACGAAATCGAACTCGCCGTCCTTGAACGGCATGTCGACGATCGATCCAAGCTTGTTGTACTTCTTTAATTCCTTTGGCGCGCTGGCATGGATCGCGCGATTGTTCTCGATGCCCCACGCATCGATGCCGCGCGCGCGCAGCGCCCCCACCAGTTCCCCGCTGGCGGATCCGGCCACCAGCAGCTTGTAACCCCTGGCCCGGTTCCAGACGATCTTGATGAGACTGGTCAGGTAGCCGGGATCGGTGAACTGGCTCCAGACCTCGCTGTAGGGACCAAGGCCCCGGTAATTCTCGAAATAGCGGCGGTCGATCTTGTCGGACGCAGGCTTGGCGCCGTCGCCGTGCGCGTGGCGCAGCCGCATCATCTCGGTGACGATGATGTCGGTGGCGGCGTCGGAGGAATCGAGCAGTCCGTTCAGCGTCGAATCGAACAAATAGTCGCCGACCACGACGAGGCCCGGATGCTGCTTCGGCTCCGGCCGGTGATTGGTCATGACGTCGCGTGCCGGCAAGCCGCCGGGAATCGCGTTCACCGACGACAGCCAGCGATAGGTCTTGCCTTCCATGAAATGCTCGCGGGCGTTGCCGAACGAAGCCGGCAGCGACTTCAGCGCGGCGTCGATCAGTTCCTGATCGCCGAGATTGGCGAAAGCCAGCGCGTCGGAACCGGCGATCAGCCAATTCAGCACGCCGTGTTTGCCGACGTCGTGACGCGCGCCCTCGTTGTAAACGCAGCAGCCGCCAAACGCCTCCGACATGAACCAGGCGCCGGGGATCTTCTCGCCCCAGAACGGCTCATCGAACAGGATCGAGACCCGCAGATAATGCGCGGGTCGGTCGAAATAGGCGACGTGCTTGACCATCGACTTGCGCAGCTGCTCGCCTTCCCACCCCATGGTCGAGAGCCAGGAGTGCGGCAGGCACATCAGCACCAGGTCGAAATCGCGCGTTTCGGGCCCCTTGCCGTTCATCATATTGAGCTGGTAGCGGCCGGCCTCGGTTTTGCCGACCTTGAGCACCCGGTGATTGAGCTGGATATCGGCGTCTACCTCGGAATGCAGGCACTCGATCAGCTGCTCATTGCCGTTCTGGATCGAGTACAGGCCGATATAGCCGTCGACATCCATCACGAAGTTCTTCAGCGCATTCAGACCGTTGGTATTGTGGGTCTCGGTGGCGATATCGGAGCGCGCCATCACCTTGAAGAAGCGCTTGGCGGTCGCGTCGTCCACTTCCCTGTCGAGCAGTTCCTCGGCGGTGATGTAGGCCCAGGGATGCTCGTTGTCGTGGGCGCCGACGCCTTCGTAATATTCGGCCGGCGATACCATCTCGGCGCAACGCTTGCGGAACGCTTCGATCGCGTTCGCGGTCTTGGCGCCGTATTTGCGCCGCATGCCCGGCACGTCGTTCAGGAGTTCGCCGTCGAGCTGGACCTGCTCGGCATCCATCGGAATCGTCTGCAGCCCGAAATGCTGGATCAGTTCGCGCAGCGGATCCGGCCCGGTCATCGAATAATCGTAGATCTCGGCGACGCCGGCCTCGTACATCGCCGGCGCCGAATCGAACTTGCGCGTCAGGATCTTGCCGCCCAGCCGGTCGGACGCCTCGTAAATGGTGACCCGGCAAAGGTCGCCCAGCTTCTTTTTGAGATACCAGGCGCTCATCAGGCCGCCTGGCCCACCGCCCACGATTGCAAGATCCAGCATGTGTCTTCCGTGATCCCCCGCCGCCCCTGTCACGGAGCATCCGGTTTCCTAAGAGTCAGCCACAGCGCGACAAGCTGCTTTTTGTCATTAATCGCGCTGCGAATGATTGATTTAGCGCATTGCCGTGCCGCGAAGCCGCCCCCGCCCGGGTCGAGACCCGAGGACGTGCTGTTGGCGCTTCAAGCCCTTAGCAGAAGCGCTTTTCAGCCTGAAGGAAAGATGAACGAAGCAAGACATCGACGCCACAATAGTCAAAAAAATAGTAAAAAGGCCGGCTTTCGCCGGCCTTTTCCGTAATTCTGCGGCTCGCGGCTTTATTCGGCCGGCGGCAGCGCCAAGGGTTCCACTTCCGGAGCCGCCGGCACGATCGTGGCCTGCTTCTCGCGTTCGTCGAGAATCAGCTTGTCGCGCTTGACGGCGACTTCGCGGATCTTGGCCATCGAGGCGCCGGTGCCTGCCGGGATCAGCCGGCCGACAATGACGTTCTCCTTGAGGCCTTCCAGCGGGTCCACCTTGCCGTTGACGGCGGCTTCGGTGAGCACGCGGGTGGTCTCCTGGAACGAGGCCGCCGAGAAGAACGAGCGGGTCTGCAGGCTCGCCTTGGTAATGCCGAGCAGCACCGGCGTTCCCGTGGCGGGCTTCTTGCCCTCTTCCTTGGCCTTGGCGTTGAGCACGTCGAACTCGATCTTGTCGACCTGTTCGCCCGAGATCATGTCGGTCTCGCCCTGGTCAGTGATCTCCACCTTCTGCAGCATCTGACGGACAATCACCTCGATGTGCTTGTCGTTGATGAGCACGCCCTGCAGGCGGTAGACCTCCTGGATTTCGTTGACCAGATAGGCAGCGAGTTCCTCGATGCCCTTGATCGCCAGGATGTCGTGCGGTGCCGGGTTGCCTTCGACGATGAAGTCGCCCTTTTCGACGATATCGCCGTCCTGCAGATGGATGTGCTTGCCCTTCGGAATGAGGTACTCGCGTGTCTCCTCATTCTTGTCCATCGGCTCGATCGCGATCCGGCGCTTGTTCTTGTAGTCGCGGCCGAACCGGATGGTGCCCGCGATTTCCGCGATGATCGCCGCGTCCTTCGGCTTGCGGGCCTCGAACAGTTCGGCGACCCGCGGCAGACCGCCGGTGATGTCGCGGGTCTTGGCGCTTTCCGTCGAGATACGCGCCAGGATATCGCCCGGCTTGACCTTCGCGCCGACGTCGACCGAAAGGATCGCGTCAACCGAAAGCATGTAGCGGGCCTCGCCGCCGCGCGCGAGCTTGAGGACCTTGCCGTCCTTGCCCTTGATGACGATGGCCGGACGCAGATCCGACCCGCCACGCGTGGTGCGCCAGTCGATGACGACCCGCTTGGCGATACCGGTGGACTCGTCGAGCGTTTCCGAGATCGACTGACCCTCGACCAGATCCTCGAAGCCGATGGTGCCCTCGACCTCGGTGAGAACCGGCCGCGTGTACGGGTCCCACTCGGCGATACGCTGGCCGCGCTTGACCATATCGCCCTCATCGACCCGCATGCGCGCGCCGTACTGAATGCGATGGGTCGCGCGCTCGGTGCCGTCGGCGTCCGCCACCGCGACCACCATGTTACGCACCATGGCAATCAGATGGCCTTCGCTGTTCTTCTGGATCGCCTTGTTCTTGATCGTCACCTT
Source organism: Bradyrhizobium erythrophlei (assembly GCF_900129505.1). NCBI lineage: Bacteria > Pseudomonadati > Pseudomonadota > Alphaproteobacteria > Hyphomicrobiales > Nitrobacteraceae > Bradyrhizobium > Bradyrhizobium erythrophlei. Next base: position 7,948,062 of record NZ_LT670818.1, read on the forward strand.
GCCGTCGAAATTCGACTCGATGAACGACTGCTCGTTGATCTGCGCCGCGCCGCCGATGTGGAACGTACGCATCGTCAGCTGGGTGCCGGGTTCGCCGATCGACTGCGCCGCGATGACGCCGACGGCTTCGCCGTGGTTGACCGGCGTGCCGCGGGCAAGATCGCGGCCGTAGCATTTGCCGCAGATGCCGTTGACGAGTTCGCAGGTCAATGCCGAACGGATCTTCACTTCCTGGATGCCGGCTTGCTGGATGGCATCGACATGCGTCTCTTCCATCAGCGTGCCGCGCTTGACCACGATCTTGTTGGTCGCGGGGTCGCGCAGATCCTCGCCGTTGGTACGGCCGAGAATGCGGGACGCCAGCGACGCGACAACCGTGCCGGAATCGATGATGGCGCGCATCTTGATGCCGAGCTTGGTGCCGCAATCATCGGCCGTGATGATGCAGTCCTGCGCCACATCGACCAGACGCCGCGTCAGGTAACCGGAGTTCGCCGTCTTCAACGCGGTATCCGCCAGACCCTTGCGGGCGCCGTGGGTCGAGTTGAAGTATTCGAGCACCGACAGACCTTCCTTGAAGTTGGAAATGATCGGCGTCTCGATGATCTCGCCCGACGGCTTGGCCATCAGGCCGCGCATGCCGGCGAGCTGGCGCATCTGGTCCTGCGAACCGCGGGCGCCGGAGTTCGACATCATGAAGATCGAGTTGATCTGGGCCTCGCCGCCTTTCGGGTTCTTCTTGACGGCGGAGATTTCCGTCATCATGTCTTCGGAGATCTTCTTGGTGCACTTCGACCAGGCGTCCACGACCTTGTTGTACTTCTCGCCGTGGGTGATCAGGCCGTCATTGTACTGCTGCTCGAATTCCTTCGCGAGCGTGCGGGTCTCCTCGACGATCTTCCACTTCGACGCCGGCACCACCATGTCGTCCTTGCCGAACGAAATGCCGGCCTTGAACGCGTTGTAGAAGCCGAGCGCCATGATGCGGTCGCAGAAGATCACGGTCTCCTTCTGACCGCAGTGACGATAGACCTGGTCGATGACGCCCGAGATTTCCTTCTTCGTCATCAGCTTGTTGATGACGTCGAACGGGATCTTCGGCGACTTCGGCAGTACGTTGCCGAGCATCACGCGCCCCGCGGTGGTCTCGATCCAGCGCCGGGCCTGCTTGCCGGTTTCGTCGACGCCTTCCCAGCGATACTTGATCTTGGTGTGGAGGTGGATGACCTTGGAGTGCAGGGCATGCTCGATCTCGGCCATTTCGCCGTAGAGCTTGCCTTCGCCCGGCAGGCCTTCCCGCAGGATCGACAGATAGTACAGACCGAGCACGATATCCTGCGAAGGCACGATGATCGGCTGACCATTGGCCGGATGCAGGATGTTGTTGGTCGACATCATCAGCACGCGCGCTTCCAGCTGCGCTTCCAGCGACAGCGGAACGTGCACGGCCATCTGGTCGCCGTCGAAGTCGGCGTTGAACGCCGCGCAGACCAGGGGATGCAGCTGAATCGCCTTGCCCTCGATCAGAACCGGCTCGAACGCCTGGATGCCCAGGCGATGCAGCGTCGGCGCGCGGTTCAACAGCACGGGATGCTCGCGGATCACCTCGTCGAGAATGTCCCAGACCTCGGGACGCTCTTTTTCGACCAGCTTCTTCGCCTGCTTCACCGTGGTGGACAGACCCTTGGCGTCAAGCCGCGAATAGATGAACGGCTTGAACAGCTCCAGCGCCATCTTCTTCGGCAGGCCGCACTGATGCAGCCGCAGTTCGGGACCGACCACGATCACCGAACGGCCCGAATAGTCGACGCGCTTGCCGAGCAGGTTCTGCCGGAAGCGGCCCTGCTTGCCCTTCAGCATGTCGGCCAGCGACTTCAGCGGCCGCTTGTTGGCGCCGGTGATGACGCGGCCGCGGCGGCCGTTGTCGAACAATGCGTCGACGGCCTCCTGTAGCATGCGCTTTTCGTTGCGGATGATGATGTCGGGCGCGCGCAGCTCCATCAGCCGCTTCAGGCGGTTGTTGCGGTTGATGACGCGGCGGTAGAGATCGTTGAGGTCCGAGGTCGCGAAGCGGCCGCCGTCGAGCGGCACCAGCGGACGCAGGTCCGGCGGAATCACCGGCACCACGGTCAGGATCATCCACTCCGGCTTGTTGCCGGAATAGCGGAACGCCTCGACGATCTTCAGACGCTTGGCGAGCTTCTTGTGCTTGATGTCGGACTCGGTCTCCTGCATCTCGACGCGCAGGCCGCCCTCGAGCTTTTCGAGATCAAGCCCCTTCAACAGCTCGCGGATCGCCTCGGCGCCGATCATGGCGGTGAACGAGTCCTGGCCGTATTCGTCCTGCGCCTTCAGGTACTCGTCTTCCGACAAGAGCTGACGATCCTTGAGCGCGGTGAGACCCGGCTCGAGCACGACGTAATATTCGAAATACAGGATCCGCTCGAGATCCTTCAGCGTCATGTCGAGCAGCAGGCCGATGCGCGACGGCAGCGACTTCAAGAACCAGATATGCGCCACCGGAGCGGCCAGTTCGATATGGCCCATGCGCTCGCGCCGGACGCGGGACAGCGTCACTTCGACCGAGCACTTCTCGCAGATGATGCCCTTGTACTTCATGCGCTTGTACTTGCCGCACAGGCACTCGTAGTCCTTGATCGGCCCGAAGATGCGGGCGCAGAACAGGCCGTCACGCTCCGGCTTGAAGGTGCGGTAGTTGATGGTCTCCGGCTTCTTGATTTCGCCGTAGGACCACGACAGAATCTTCTCCGGAGACGCGATCGAGATCCGGATCTGGTCGAAGACCTGAGCCGGCGTCGTCGGATTGAACAGATTCATAACTTCTTGGTTCATGGTCTTCTCCTCGCGTGCCGATCGTCACCGGCAGCAAATTCGAAATTCTTTTTTCAGCGACGCGCCCCGCTCAACGTCCGAGCGCAACACGAATACCCGGCGCGAAACGCGCCGGGTATGACGCTTGTTGTTATTCGGCGGCCTCGGATGTCGGCGTGACACCGAGCTTCGAGTTGTGCAGGTCCACGTTGAGGCCCAGCGAACGCATTTCCTTGACCAGCACGTTGAACGATTCCGGGATACCCGCTTCGAACGTGTCGTCGCCGCGCACGATCGCCTCGTACACCTTGGTACGGCCGGCGACGTCGTCCGACTTCACGGTCAGCATTTCCTGGAGCGTGTACGCCGCGCCGTAAGCCTCGAGCGCCCACACTTCCATTTCGCCGAAACGCTGTCCGCCGAACTGCGCCTTGCCACCCAGCGGCTGCTGGGTAACGAGCGAGTACGGCCCGATCGAACGTGCGTGGATCTTGTCGTCCACGAGGTGATGCAGCTTGAGCATATAGATGTACCCAACCGTCACCTTGCGGTCGAAGGCGTCGCCGGTCCGGCCGTCGTAGACGGTGGATTGTCCGGAGGCGTCGAGACCGGCAAGCTTCAGCATCTCCTCGATGTCGGCTTCCTTGGCGCCGTCGAACACCGGCGTCGCGATCGGAACACCGTGGCTGAGATTACGGCCGAGTTCCATCAACTCGCTGTCGTTGAGCGATTTGATGGTTTCCTCGTCGCCGTAGATCTTTTTCAGGGTCTCCTTCAGCGGCTTGATGTCCTGCCTCGCATAGTAAGCGTCCACGGTCTGGCCGATGCGCTTGCCGAGGCCCGCGCAGGCCCAGCCGAGATGCGTTTCGAGAATCTGCCCGACGTTCATCCGGCTCGGCACGCCCAGCGGATTGAGCACGATGTCGGCGTGCGTTCCGTCCTCCAGGAACGGCATGTCCTCTATCGGAACGATCTTCGACACCACGCCCTTGTTGCCGTGACGGCCCGCCATCTTGTCGCCGGGCTGGATCTTGCGCTTCACCGCGACGAAGACCTTGACCATCTTCATCACGCCGGGCGGCAATTCGTCGCCACGCTGCAGCTTTTCGACCTTGTCGAGGAAGCGCTGTTCAAGGCCCTTCTTCGATTCGTCGTACTGCTTCCGCATCGCCTCGATTTCGGCCATCAGCTTGTCGTTGGGGGACGCGAACATCCACCATTGCGAACGCGGATGCTCGTCGAGCACCGCGCGCGTGATCTTGGTGTCCTTCTTGAACCCCTTCGGACCTGCGATCCCCTGGCGGTTTTCCAGGAGTTCGGCGAGACGGCTGTAGACGTTGCGGTCCAGAATCGCCTGCTCGTCGTCGCGGTCCTTGGCCAGACGTTCGATCTCTTCCCGCTCGATCGCCAGGGCGCGCTCGTCCTTGTCGACGCCGTGCCGGTTGAAGACGCGGACTTCGACGATGGTGCCCTGCACGCCCGGAGGCACGCGGAGCGAAGTATCGCGGACGTCGGAAGCCTTTTCGCCGAAGATGGCGCGCAGCAGCTTTTCTTCGGGCGTCATCGGGCTTTCGCCCTTCGGCGTGATCTTGCCGACCAGGATGTCGCCGGCGCGGACTTCGGCGCCGATATAGACGATGCCGGCTTCGTCGAGGTTCTTCAGCGCTTCTTCCGAGACGTTCGGAATGTCGCGGGTGATTTCCTCGGGTCCGAGCTTGGTGTCGCGGGCCATCACCTCGAATTCCTCGATGTGGATCGAGGTGAAGACGTCGTCCTTCACGATTCTTTCGGAGAGCAGGATCGAGTCTTCGAAGTTGTAGCCGTTCCACGGCATGAACGCGACTAGCACGTTGCGCCCCAGCGCGAGCTCGCCGAGATCGGTCGAGGGACCGTCGGCGATGATGTCGCCCTTCTTGACGATGTCGCCGACCTTCACCAGCGGACGCTGGTTGATGCAGGTCGACTGGTTGGAACGCTGGTACTTCATCAGCCGGTAGATATCGACGCCCGACTTGGTCGGATCGAGGTCCTCGGTGGCGCGGATGACGACGCGGGTAGCGTCGATCTGGTCGATCACGCCCGAACGGCGGGCCGCAATTGCGGCTCCCGAATCGCGCGCGACCACGCCTTCCATGCCGGTACCGACGAACGGCGCCTCGGCGCGCACCAGCGGCACGGCCTGACGCTGCATGTTCGAGCCCATCAGGGCGCGGTTGGCGTCGTCGTTCTCGAGGAACGGGATCAGGGCCGCGGCGACCGAAACCAGCTGCTTCGGCGACACGTCCATGTAGTCGACCTTGTCCGGCGTGATCATCAGCACGTCGCCGGCATGGCGGCAGACCACGAGGTCGTCGGTGAAGCGGCCCTTGTTGTCGAGCGCGACATTGGCCTGGGCCACGTGATAGCGGCCCTCTTCCATCGCCGAGAGATAGATCACCTCGTCGGTGACGCGGCCGTCCTTGACCTTGCGGTAGGGCGTCTCGACGAAACCATACTTGTTGACGCGCGCAAAAGTCGCGAGCGAATTGATCAGGCCGATGTTCGGGCCTTCCGGCGTCTCGATCGGGCAGATGCGGCCGTAATGCGTCGGATGCACGTCGCGCACCTCGAAGCCGGCGCGCTCACGGGTCAGGCCGCCCGGGCCAAGCGCCGAGAGACGGCGCTTGTGGGTGATCTCCGACAGCGGGTTGGTCTGGTCCATGAACTGCGACAGCTGGGAGGAGCCGAAGAATTCGCGCACCGCGGCGGCCGCCGGCTTGGCGTTGATCAGGTCCTGCGGCATCACGGTGTCGATATCGACACTCGACATGCGCTCCTTGATCGCGCGCTCCATGCGCAACAGGCCGATGCGGTACTGGTTCTCCATCAACTCGCCGACCGAGCGAACGCGGCGGTTGCCGAGGTGATCGATGTCGTCGATCTCGCCCTTGCCGTCGCGCAGGTCGACCAGCGTCTTGATGACGGCCAGGATGTCTTCCTTGCGCAGCGTGCGATGGGTGTCGGGCGCATCGAGTTCGAGGCGCATGTTCATCTTGACGCGACCGACCGCGGACAGGTCGTAGCGCTCGCTATCGAAGAACAGCGACTGGAACATGCTCTGGGCCGAGTCGATGGTCGGCGGCTCGCCGGGACGCATCACGCGATAGATGTCGAACAGCGCGTCCTCGCGCGTCATGTTCTTGTCGGCGTGCAGGGTGTTGCGGATGTAGGCGCCGACGTTGACATGGTCGATGTCGAGCAGCGGCAGTTCCTTGTAGCCGTGCTCGTTCAGCGCCTTCAGCGACTTCTCGGTGATTTCCTCGCCGGCTTCCGCGTAGATCTCGCCGGTCTTGGGATTGACGAGGTCCTCGGCCAGGTAGTTGCCGACCAGTTCCTCATCCGACAGGCGCAGTGCCTTCAGCCCCTTCTCCTGGAGCTGACGGGCGCCGCGGACGGTGAGCTTCTTGCCGGCTTCCAGCACGACCTTGCCGGTGTCGGCGTCGATCAGATCGTTGATGGTCGAATAGCCGCGGAAACGGTTGGCGTCGAACGGCACGCGCCAGCCTTCCTTGGTCCGCTTGTAGAGGATCTTCTTGTAGAACGTGGACAGGATCTGCTCGCCGTCGAGACCGAGCGCGAACATCAGCGAGGTCACGGGAATCTTGCGGCGGCGGTCGATGCGCGCGAACACGATGTCCTTGGCGTCGAATTCGATATCGAGCCAGGAGCCGCGATAGGGAATGACGCGCGCGGCAAACAAAAGCTTGCCCGACGAATGGGTCTTGCCCTTGTCGTGATCGAAGAACACGCCGGGCGAACGGTGCATCTGGGAGACGATGACGCGCTCGGTGCCGTTGACGACGAAGGTGCCGTTCATGGTCATGAGCGGGATATCGCCCATGTAGACGTCCTGCTCCTTGATGTCCTTGACCGATTTGGCGCCGGTTTCCTCGTCGATATCGAACACGATCAGGCGCAGCGTCACCTTCAGCGGCGCAGCATAGGTCATGCCGCGCTGGCGGCACTCGTCGACGTCATATTTCGGCGGCTCGAACTCGTAGCGGACGAATTCCAGCATCGAGGTGCCGGAGAAATCCGAGATCGGGAATACCGAGCGGAACACCGCTTGCAGGCCCTCGTCCAGCCGCCCGCCCAGGGGTTCATCGACCATCAGAAACTGGTCGTAGGACGCCTTCTGAACCTCGATGAGGTTCGGCATCTCTGCGACTTCCTTGATGTGTCCGAAGAACTTGCGAACGCGTTTGCGACCGGTGAATGTCTGCTGCGCCATCGTGGCCTCTCATTTCGTCGCCCGGCGGGGCGAACCTTCCGAAGCGCGATTGGCATCGCCCCCGGGTTGAATTTCGATTCGTTCCTAAATCTGGAAGCCCGCCTCAGGATTTAAGTCCTGAATCTGATCACCAGACCTTCAAAACGCAAAACGACGCGCGGGGCGCTTAACCGCACCCGCCCGTCAGAACCCATCGCTTCACGGACTGAAAAAGCCCGAAATTGCTTATCTCCCAACGGCTTACGCAGAGACGTCACCGTTCCCGCCGCCAACCGTGCTTTCGTGCTGCCGTCCCAATATGGGAGAGCAATCGTGGAGATTCGAGAGCTAACTTCCCGAATCCCCACACATTTTTGTGTACAACCGGGCTCGAAGGGAACCTCCGGGCCAAGTCGTTTTCGCCGCGATACACTATCTCCGTCATGGCTGAGCTCAACCCGGCCATCCACGGTGACGCGATCCCCAGGTCTCGCTTTGCTCTCCCGGGGGAATTGCCGCAAGCTTCGCTTACTTCAATTCCACCTTGGCGCCGGCCTTTTCAAGCTGGGCCTTGATCTTCTCGGACTCGTCCTTGTTCACGCCTTCCTTGACGGCCTTGGGCGCGCCCTCGACGAGGTCCTTGGCTTCCTTGAGGCCCAGGCCGGTGATGGCACGGACTTCCTTGATGACTTCGATCTTCTTCTCGCCGGCGGCGACGAGCATGACCGTGAACTCGGTCTTTTCTTCAGCGGGAGCCGCGGCGGCAGCGGCCGGACCGGCAACCGCAACGGCGGCAGCGGCGGACACGCCCCACTTTTCTTCAAGCAGCTTTGCCAGTTCGGCAGCTTCGAGCACGGTGAGGCTCGAGAGGTCGTCAACAATCTTCTGTAAGTCGGCCATTGATCTGTTTCCTTAAGCGTATTTGGTTCGAACCAGGTTTGAATTTTGCGAAGGGGGTCAGGCCGCTTCGCTCTTTGAGGCATAGGCCTGGACCACGCGCGCGAGCTTGGCTGCGGGCGCTGTGGAGAGCTGGGCGATCTTGGTCGCCGGCGCCACCAGGAGGCCGACGATCTTGCCGCGCAACTCATCGAGTGACGGCAGCGAGGCAAGCGCCTTCACGCCGTTCACGTCCAGGACGGTTTTACCCATCGAACCGCCGAGAATGACGAATTGCTCGTTCGTCTTGGCGAATTCGATGGCAACCTTCGGCGCCGCTACCGGATCGTTTGAAGTCGCGATCACGGTCGGCCCCTTCAACAGGGAACCGATGGCAACGACGTCCGTGCCTTCAAGAGCAATTTTGGCGAGACGGTTCTTCGAGACCTTCACCGACGCGCCCGCCTGCTTCATCTGCATGCGCAGCTTCTGCATCTGGGCCACGGTGAGGCCGGAATAGTGGGCGACGACTGCCACGCTGGTGGTCTTGAACAGACCGTTCAGCGCCTCAACCGCGTCCTTTTTTGCCGCTCTTTCCACAGCAAGCTCTCTCCGGTTGGCGGCCTTTGCCTGTGGCAGGACCGCCGGGTTGCACCCATCGCCCTACCTGAACCTGACCTCGAGACATTCCAGTCTCAGGACATTTCGGGCAGAACGACATTGAAAAGCCTGCCCTCCCGGACCAAAAGGCCACGGGGTGTCGAGGTTCGAACCAAATACGCTCGATGTCGCATTTCGAGCGACGCAAAGCGAAATCCGGTCTTCACCCGTCTATGCAGGCCATACGATTAAGCCGTTGATGAAACTCTGGGATTTCACCGCGGGCGCCTGCAGTCTTGGACAGGATTCGAGGCCGTCCGGCTTGCACCGAAAAACCCCTGCCCACACCCCTCCAAAACGATGGGTTTTCATCCTTTCGAGCAATCCATGCGGATGTCCTGAAAGGAATGATCTCCTAGCGCATCTGGTTTTCGGAATGCGAGCACAGACGTGCCAGCAACGGCCAGCACACCCGGAAGGGGTTGTTTAACGAGTCTTTTCCGGCTTGCCAAGCGTTAAATCGCCAGAATCGCTTGACGCGCTTTCCCCGCGAAATTCAGGCCGAAACGGGCGTTTCAGGCGCCCCGGACCGCATAAGGCAGCGGCTCACCGGCGAAAAACGCCTCGAGATTGGCGATAACGCAGTCCTGCATCGCCGTATGCGACTCCAAGGTATGGCCGCCGATATGCGGAGTCAGCACGACGTTCGGAAACGCGGTCAGCGCGTCCGGCGCATGCGGCTCTTTCTCGTAGACGTCGAGACCGGCGCCGGCGATGGTCTCGTCCGTGAGCGCGGCCACCAGCGCCTCTTCGTCGATCACCGAGCCGCGCGAGATGTTGACGACATAGCCGTCCTTGCCGAGCTTGCACAGGATATTGGCATCGACGGCGTGATGGGTGTCCGCGCCGGCGCGAACCGCGATCATCAGCACGCCGCACCATTCCGCCAGCGCCTCGAGGCTCGGCAGATATCGATAGGACACGTCATGCCGGCTGCGGCTAAAATAGGCCACATCGGTCTCGAAAGCCGCAACGCGCGCGGCGATCTTGCGGCCGATCTCGCCCATGCCGTAGATGCCGACGCGGCGGCCGGGATTGCCCGGCTGCGGCCGCATCAACGGCGAGGGCTTTACGTCGGACCAGTTTCCGCTGCGGACATAATTGTCGGCCGGCAATAGCCGCCGCGTCACCGCCAGCATCAAGGTCACCGCAAGGTCGGCAACGGCCGCCGCGTTCGCCGCCGGACTGTGGCCGACCGCAATCTTGCGCTGCGCGGCCGCCGCGAGATCAACGCCGTCATAGCCGGTGCCGTAACAGACGATGGCACCGAGTTTCGGCATCGTGTCCATGATGGTCCCGCCGAGCGGCGTGCCGCCGGCCGTGATCATGGCGCGGACGTCGGCGAGCTGATCGGCCGTGAAAACCTCCGCCGGCGGCTTTCCGCCGCCATCCATCAGCTCGAAACGTTCCCCGATGCGCAGCATCATCGCCTTGGGAAAGCGCGAATAGATCAGGACTTTGTTGAGCATCAGCTGGTTCCCTAACCTCAAAGACAAAGGGCGGAACAGGTTTCCCCGTCCCGCCCTCGTACTCATTCCTTCGTGCCGCCAGCCTTAGCCGAGCAGCGTGCCCGGCTCGACCTTGACGCCCGGACCCATGGTGGAGGAAACCGCCACGCGCTGGATGTAGGTGCCCTTGGCGCCGGCGGGTTTTGCCTTGGCGACCGCATCCGCGAGCGCCTTTATGTTTTGCACCAGCTTCTCTTCCGAGAACGACGCCTTGCCGACGCCGGCCTGCACAATACCGGCCTTCTCGACACGGAACTCGACCGAACCGCCCTTGGCGCCCTTCACGGCCGAGGTGACGTCCATGGTCACGGTACCGATCTTCGGGTTCGGCATCATGCCCCGCGGGCCGAGCACCTTACCCAACCGGCCGACCAGCGGCATCATGTCGGGGGTGGCGATGCAGCGGTCGAAATCGATCTGACCGCCCTGCACCTTCTCGACCAGGTCTTCGGCGCCGACGACGTCAGCGCCCGCGGCCTTGGCCTCATCGGCTTTGGCGCCGCGCGCGAACACGCCGACGCGCAAAGTGCGGCCGGTGCCGTTCGGCAGGGTGACCACGCCGCGGACCATCTGGTCGGCGTGACGCGGATCGACGCCGAGATTGATCGCCAGTTCGATGGTCTCGTCGAATTTCGACTTGGCACGTTCCTTGACCATCTTGATGGCCTTCGCGAGCGGATAAAGCTTCTCGCGGTCAACCCCTTCGCGGGCCTTCTTCAAACGTTTTCCGATTGCCATGACCCGTTACCCCGCAACTTCAAGACCCATCGAACGGGCGGAGCCCTCGACCATCTTCATGGCCGACTCGATGGTATCGCAATTGAGATCCTTCATCTTCTTCTCGGCGATCTCGCGCACCTGCGCTTTGGTCACCGCGCCGGCCTTGTCGCGGCCCGGGGCTTTCGATCCGGACTGGATTTTGGCCGCCTGCTTGAGGAAGAAGGACATCGGCGGGGTCTTCATCTCGAAGGTGAACGAGCGATCGGCGTAGATCGTGATCACCACCGGAATCGGGGTGTTCTTTTCTTCCTTCTGCGTCTGCGCGTTGAACGCCTTGCAGAATTCCATGATGTTGAGGCCGCGTTGACCAAGCGCGGGTCCGATCGGGGGCGAAGGGTTCGCCGCACCGGCCGGCACCTGCAATTTCAGGTATCCGGTCACTTTCTTTGCCATATGTCACTCCTGTTGTGCCGACCGGGGCCGGCTGTTTCAGGTTCCGTGGTACGGATCAGAACGGTTGGCGACCGCCCCTCACCTCCCACGGCCTCTTTGGAGACGTCGCCGTCTCCAGTTTCATCGATCAGACCTTCTCGACCTGACCGAATTCCAGTTCGACGGGGGTGGCGCGTCCGAAGATCGACACCGCGACCTTCACGCGCGAGCGCGCCTCGTCGATTTCCTCGACCACGCCGGAGAACGACGCGAACGGGCCGTCGGCCACGCGCACATTCTCGCCGATCTCGAACGAAACCGACGCCTTCGGGCGTTCCACGCCTTCCTGCACCTGATGCAGGATCCGCATGGCCTCGGCCTCCGAGATCGGCATCGGCTTGTTTTCGGCGCCGAGGAAGCCCGTCACCTTCGGGGTATTCTTGATGAGATGAAAGGCTTCGTCGGTCAGCTTCATCTTGACCAGCACATAGCCCGGAAAGAACTTCCGCTCGGCGTCGACCTTGCGGCCGCGGCGTACCTCGGTGACCTTTTCGGTCGGCACCAGCACCTGCTCGAACAACTCCTCAAGCCCGCGCTGCTTCGCCTGCTCGCGGATCGATTCGGAGACCTTCTTTTCGAAGTTGGAATAAGCGTGGACGATGTACCAGCGCTTGTCCGTCGTCTGCGTTGCGGTGGCTGTCATCAGTGAATGCCGAGCAAAAAGGTGACGAGATAACGGATGATCTGATCCGCGGCGAAAAAGAAGATCGAGGCCAGCGCCACCATCACGAAGACCATGATGGTGGTGATCGTCGTCTCGCGGCGGGTCGGCCAGGTGACCTTGGCGGTCTCCGAGCGCACTTCCTGCAGGAATTTGAACGGGCTGAAAGCCATCCTTGATGTGATCCGCGTTGGTGGACGACGTTGTTAAGGCGATGAGATATTCGTGGGAATCCGAACAGCCCTCTTAGGCCCAGCCCTCTCTTGAAGGATGAGCCGGCAAGCGGGCTCGATTGTTCGGGGTTTTCAAAGCCGCGCCGGATATCCGCGACTAGCGGGCCGGCAGCAGGTGCCGGTTATGTACTGCGACAGCGGCCAAAGGTCAAGGTGGCGCCCCCCAACGGACCGGCCCGGCCCCTTATGGGCTCAATGGATCGGTCACGGCCGCATGCGCGGCCGGAAATACGCATAGCCGCTCCGTACGAAAGACGCCGTCGCCCCGCGCTGACGCCGGGTTGCAACGATCGATGACGTAATCGATGCCGTTGCGGTCGGCATAGGCAACCCGCTGGTCCAGAGAGTTCAAGGCCTCGACCTCGGCCAACCTGGTTCGCCAGGCCTGGTAATAAGAAGGCATCCACATCACGGCCGCCCCACGCTTGTAGTCGACCCAGACCCGGCGATGGGAGACGAATTCAAAGATCGAGGTTCTCGACAGCGCAAGCTCGGAAGGATCCGGTTCGGATGCACCGCTGCCGCGGGGTCTGGGCGGGACCAGGAACATGGCGGTCGGGGACGTCGAGGCTCGCGCCCAGTCGCCTACAGCCGTCCACTCCGGGATGCTCTCGGCAAATAACCGGTTGAACCTGACGTTCTGCCAAGCGGACAGCGGCCAACCGATCGCCAGGACTACCGCGAGCATCAGATAACCCAGGACGCGCCTGGAGAGGAACCCAGCTTGCTGCGTCGCCTGGAATTGCATTGGCCGGGTGAAATACATGCCCAAAATGATGGGAATGCAGACAGCAAATGCGAGATTGCCGAGGCTCAGGGACAGCACTATCAGGCAGCCAGGCAGAAAGGTCGGCTCCTCGTCGCGGCGAAGCCAGCTTGTCGCCACGGCAGCCGCGGCCAATCCGGCAAGCAGATGAATGATCGTGCTCGACCGCAGCAGATGCAGGTTGAGAACAATGGGAGCGCTGGTGGAGAAGGGAACGGCGATGCCAATCGCATAGAGCAGGATTGCACCGCAATAGGCGGCCTGCAACTCCCGTGCGCCAGTACCAAACCAGTACAGCGCAACCGCGCCAAGAACTGCAACAGCCGCCAGGCCGAACATGCTCGGGATCGGTATCGAACCGATCAGAACGTGCCCCGCGAAATACTCGTGAAGGTAAGTCACGAAATCGAAATCGAGCGGTTTGCCGAGTTCCGGATTGGAAGCGATATTACCGAGAACGGGACCGGCCAGAAGCACACAGGGCAAGAGGCCGACCAGGATCTGCCAACAGATCCCTCCCACTGTCGCCTTCCGCTCGCTCAGAAGACTGATCGCGATACAGACGAGCAGCGGCACAAGCCAGACCGCGATGAAGGCGTTGATGAACAACGTCACGCCAAGCGCGATCGTCGCGGCAGTGAACCGGCATCTCGCCGCAAAATAGATCGCCAACAGGACGGTGCCGTTGGCGATCTCCGAGTGGGTGAAATAGTTCAGGAACAGGCCGCCGGTGCCGGCGTAGCTATCGCCGTATAGGAAGGAGAAGAAACAAAGGATCAGGCTGAAGACGACCTTGTCGCGCCTGTCGACGACACCAAGAAGCGAGGCGCAGCATAAGAACCCAACGAAACAGAGCCATCGGGAAAGATAGGCCAGAACCAGAAACAGCGCCTGCGTATGGCCGAAATGCTTTTCGAAACCGCCCAATAGCAACCAGACGCCGGAAGAAAAATACCGCAGCGACTGAATAAAGACATCGTCGCGGTATTGCGGCTCGTCATAGAGACCGCCGACGATCGGCAAATGAAAAACGTTGTTCTCGATGCCGAACAGAAATCCCTTGTACGCCAACGACAATGCCGCCGCGATGGCGGCCAGGGCCAGAGTCTCGAGGAAGGTGCCCGGAATGCTGATCGCACGCCTGCGGGCGACAATACTGGACTTTATGGTGATTTCCGTCATTCAAATCGCCGCCAGCACGATGCACATCATCGCCAGCACGACGATCCGGCTGGCATTGTCCTTGAACGTGTAGACGATGGGATCGTCAGCCATCTCCCTGCGATGCGCCAGCATCAGGGCGCGGCCAATCCAATACAGCAGCAGCGGATTGAGTAACCACAACATCCAAGGCCGGCTATAGGCCTGCGCGACGACCGGCGATGAGACATACAGCGATAGCACGGTAATCGCATTCATGCCGCTTGCGGCGGCCATCGCCGCAACGATCTGGAGATCGCTGATCCTGTAGTCCCGATTGACCGGATTGGAGAGCCCTGACTCCTGGCGCATTGCGAGTTCGCTGTAGCGCTTGATCAGCGCCAGCGAGGTAAAAACGAACAGCGAGAAGACCATCAGCCATTCCGAAAGATAAACGCCGATGGCAACCGCTCCGCCGAGAATGCGGACGGTGTAGAGGCCAGCAAGCGTCACGATGTCGACCAGCATCTTCTTCTTGAGAAAGAGCGAGTAGGCCATCGTCGTCGCGAGATAGGCGCCGAGGATCGCAACGAACACGCTCGATATCGAGAGCCCGGCGACGGCCGATGCGATCCAGAGGATCGGAATGGCGATCAACGCCGTCGAGATCGGCAAGGCGCCGGACGCGATTGCGCGATACCGCTTGCTCGGATGCTGGCGATCCGCGGCGAGGTCGAAGAGATCGTTGAGCAGATAGGCGCTGGATGCGCAAGCCGAGAACGCCATGAACGCCAGAAACGCGCTTCCCAGCGACGCCAGGTTCACCTGGTGCGACGTCAGAGCCGGGACAAACACCAATGTGTTCTTGGCATATTGGTGAACTCGAAGCGCATTGAGCCATGTCCGCCAGGAGGTGTCGCGTCCGCCGATTCTCTTCAAGGAAGGGTTCAGGAGTTCAAGCCGCTTCGAAAGATGATCTGAGCCACCGACGACATAGGTTGTGCATGCCGCGCGCCAGACACTTTCCGGCGCCCGTCCGTTGCCGATGTAATCGAAGCTCCCGGCATCGAAAGGCGGCGCGGGATTGGCTCTATTGGTCGTTTCCGCGCCGGCGGTAAGGTCGGCTAAAGTGACGACGCCATCGAAACCAAGGTGGGAGGCGATCGCCGTCGCATGATCCGGGTACCGCGTGGCGGCGATGTATATTTTGCGCCCCTGGGCCCGGGCAGCCAGACCGAGGTTGAGAACGTCGGTGTCGTAAGGAAGATGGGCATAGTCAATCTCGGCCGCTGCCAGGACTTGGTCGAGCAAAGCGCCCTTTCCGCCGAGGACAGCGTCCCGAAGGCAAGCCAACGATCTCGCTGCATTACTGAAAAGCGCTTCTTGAGCGAGATCGGAACGGAGCAAGACTCCCTCCAAATCGACCACGAGCGCACGTCTTTCGGCCATCGCCACCTTCGGCGTCGTCGCAGCGCAGTCTCGCACCCGTATTTGCTGCTCCATTCGAAAGCGCTCTTCTGGTCCGGAATTGTTCGGGGCAATGCTTGCGGGAGCGTATCGGTATCCCTTAAACGATTGATTATCCGGGCACACCCTGGCCGCCGCCAAGACGGGAAAAGCGGCCAATGCTGCGGCGAAAATGAACCACCTTCGGCGAACGCTAATGACCGGTTAATGGCCCGCCTGCGGTGACCATGCCAATTTGATTACAACTGGCGCAAGGCAGCTCGCTTGGCGGAAGGTGTTCCGTCGCCCGGTAGCGCATCGGACATCCGGGGATGGCGCCACGCGCGGCTCCGGCAAAGTCGCGCCGCCAGCGGCGGGAACCGAGGCCTTCGGTTCGACTCGGCCGTAACAGGAACGGTCAAAATCAAGGGCTTAGCGGGCTGGACGCACTGGCAGGAGTGGCAGGGCTCGAACCTGCGACCCCCGGTTTTGGAGACCGGTGCTCTACCAATTGAGCTACACTCCTGTGAGGACCCTGCGTCGCCGCCGATCCGCGCCGTTTCAAGCATAGGGAATACCCCGATTGCAAGGGCGAAGCGCGGTTAGCACCCTGTTCAACCCCGCCATTCCGCGCCAGAGTTCAACCAAGCCAAGCAAGAGCAAAGGGAGAGACCCATGACCCCGCAGCAAGCCGCGACAAAACAGCCGGCCGCCCCGCAGACGCCCCCGCTCCCGCAGGCCAAGCCGGAATCGCTCGGGCTTTCGCCGCTGCGGCTGCAGCGGATGTCGGACGCCTTCAAGCGCGAGATCGACAAGGGAACCCTCCCCGGCGCGACCGTGATGGTGGCGCGGCGCGGTCAGATCGGCTGGTTCGAGGCGCTGGGCCGACAGAACCCGGCGACGTCCGCGCCGATGGCGCAGAATTCGATTTTCCGCATCTTCTCGATGACAAAGCCGATCGTGTCGGTCGGCATCATGATGCTGATCGAGGATGGCCATTTCCTGCTCAGCGACGCGGTCGCCAAATTCATCCCGGAGTTTGCCGACCAGAAGGTCGGCGTCGAGCACAACGGCAAGCTCGATCTGGTGCCGCTCAAGCGCGCGATGACGGTCCAGGACCTGCTGCGGCACACTTCGGGCATTACCTACGACCATACCGGTAACAGCCTGGTGCAGCAGCTTTATCAGCAGTCGCGGCTGCGCAGCCGCAAGATCAGCAACGCCGAACATGCGGCGCTGGTCGCAAGCCTGCCGCTGATGTGCCAGCCGGGCGCGGAATGGAACTACAGCCGCTCCACCGACATCCTCGGCCGCATCATCGAGGTCGTTTCCGGCAAGACGCTGAGCGCGTTCCTGACCGAGCGGATACTGGCGCCGCTGCAGATGGCCGAGACCGCGTTCCATACCGGCCCGGAAAACGCCGGCCGGCTCGCCGAGCCGTTCCTGATCGACCCCTGGAACGGTGAGAAGGTGCAGCTCTTCAACATGCTGGAACAGCCGGTGATGGAATCCGGCGGCGGCGGGCTGGTCTCGACCACCATGGACTACGCCCGCTTCTGCCAGATGCTGCTCAACGGCGGCGTGCTCGACGGCAACAGGCTGATCGGCCGCAAGACGCTGGAGCTGATGGCTTCCGACCATCTCGCCCCCGACGTCAAGGTCGACTCGCCGCTGATGCCGGCCGGTCACGGTTTTGGGCTCGGCTTCGCCGTGCGTACCCACCAGGGCATGGCGCCGTTCCCGGGCTCGCTCGGCCAGTTCTTCTGGAGCGGCGTGGCCGGAACCTTCTTCTGGATCGACCCCGCGGAAAACATGTTCGCGGTGTTCATGATGCAGGGCCCCGGCCAGCGCGAATACATCCGCACGCTGCTGCGCGACCTCGTCTACGCGGCGGTGGAGTGAGGCGAAGCCGCCACGCGCCACAGCCTCCGTCGTCATGCTCCGCGAAAGCGGGGCATCCAGTACGCCGTGACGCTTTTTGAGATTCGAGACGCCGGCGTTTACCGGATCGTCCGCCGGAGCCTGTCGTCCGGCCGGCCAAAGGCCGGACCGGATGGCGGACGATGACAGCCGAGAGGGTTGCCGCCCGCTCCATCTCAACTGATCGTGGCGCCGCCGTCGATCACCATGGTCTGGCCGGTCATGAAGTTGCCGGCCGCCGAGCCCAGGAACACCGCGGCCCCCGCGATCTCGTCGGGAATGCCGATGCGCAAGAGCGGCGAGCGCGAGGTCGAGGCCTTCAGGTTTTCCGGATTGTCCCATAGCGCTTTCGCAAAATCGGTCTTGATCAGGCCCGGCGCAATGCAATTGACGCGGACATTGTGCGGGCCGTATTCGCAGGCGAGATTCCGTGCGAGCTGCATGTCGGCGGCCTTCGAGATCGCGTAGGCGCCGAGGATGGTCGAGCCCTTGATGCCGCCGATCGAGGACACGATGATGACTGAGCCGTCCTTGCGCTCGATCATCTGCGGCACCACCATGCTGGTCAGCCAGTTGTTGGCGACGATGTTGTTGTCGAGGATCTTGCGGAACTGCTCGTCGGAGATGCCGGCGAGCGGGCCGTAATAAGGGTTCGATGCGGCGTTGCAGACCAAAACGTCGATCTTGCCGAAGGCGCGGTTGGATTCGTTGACGAGATTCTGCAGGTTTTCCTTGCTGGAAATGTTGGCCGCGATCGCCACCGCCGTGCCCTTGCCGAACTTGTCGTTGATTTCCTTACTGACGGAATCGCAGACGTCCTGCTTGCGCGAGGAGATCACCACCTTGGCGCCGTGCTCGGCCATCCGTTCGGCGATGGCGCGGCCGATGCCGCGGGTCGAGCCGGTGATGACGGCGGCTTTTCCGGTCATATCGAACAAGGTCATGTTTCTCTCCCAGAACTGGTTTTGATTTTCGAGTTCGAGCTAAGCAGCGTTCCCGGCCTTCGACAACCAGGCTTCACGCGAGCTTGGTCTCCGGCACGACTTCCGGCCCGGCCGGCTGATGCATGGCGGCATGCGAGGGGTCGGCGATCCAGGGCTGCTGGTTCACCATCGGAAGCCGCCAGACGTTGCGGCCGTCGGCTGCGACATGATCGAGCCGGGTCACCGAACAATTGTCGATATCGAAGGCGAGGCCCTTGTCCGGCTGGCCGCCGAGCGCAAGTCCGACCGCCGCCTTGATCGTGCCGCCATGGGCGACGGCGATCACGTCCTTGCCGGCCTGTTCGGTGGTGATCCGTTCGATCGCACCGCGCGCGCGGTTGTAGAGATCCATGAAACTTTCGCCGCCCGGCGCCGGCTGGTCGATATCGGCGAACCAGTGGCTGCCGGCCGGCTGGCTGGCGAGGAACGCGGCGCGGTTCATGCCCTGCCACTCGCCGAGATGCTGCTCGGCCAGCGCCGCTTCGTGCTGCATCGTGGCGGGCCTCGGAAAACCAGCGGCCCAGATCGCTTCAGCGGTTTGATGCGTCCGCTTCAGATGGCTGGCGTACCAGACCGCGTCGCGCGGCAGGATCTTGCCGACGGCTGTGAACACCACGCGATCGCTGGTATCGCAGCCGAGGTCCTTCTGTCCGTAGATGCAGCCATTGTCCTCGCGCACCGGCGCGTGGCGCACCCACCACCAGCGCGTTGTGACGGCCTTGCCTGGATTGGACATCGCGAACACCCTTCCCTACTGTCTGCTGTCGCTGTACGTCAGAGCTCACATCGTCTCAAGTGACTTGAACGCGACTTGAACGTTTAAAATCTTGTTTGAAATTCCGCACCACGGCAAGCAAGCGCCGGGTGCATCAGGACCAGGGAGAAACGCATGGGCCGCCTCGAAGGCAAATCCGTCGTCATCACCGGCGCGGGCAGCGGCATCGGCCGCGCGGCATCGCTGCTGTTCACCAAAGAGGGAGCCAAACTGATCGCGGTCGACCGCGCCGACGGCGTCAAGGAGACGGTGGCGCAGGTCCGCAAGGCCGGCGGCACCGCCGAAGCCGTGATAGCCGACGCCGGCCTCGAAGCGGACGTCAAGGCCTTCATCGACAAGGCGGTGTCGGCCTACGGGAAGCTGGACGCGATCTGGGCCAATGCCGGCATCAGCGGCGGGCTGGTGCCGCTCGCCGAGCAGACCGTGGAACACTGGCAGGAGATCCTGCGCATCAATCTGATCGGCCCGTTCCTGGCGATCAAGCATTCGATGCCGCACATGATCAGGCAGAAATCCGGCGCGATCGTCTGCACCGCCTCGGTGGCCGGCCTGAAGTCCGGCGCCAGCGGCCATCCCTATGCCGCGAGCAAGGCCGGCGTCATCAGCCTGGTGCAGACCACGGCCTATTCGCTGTCCGGGACCGGCGTGCGCATCAACGCGGTCTGCCCCGGCCTGATCGAAACCGGCATGACAAAACCGATCTTCGACAACGCCAAACAACGCGGCACCGACGGCAAGATCGGCCAGCTCAATCCCTTGAAGCGCGCCGGCCAGCCGCATGAGCTCGCGGCGATGGGACTGTTTCTTGCCAGCGACGAGGCGTCCTATGTCAACGGCCAGGCCATCCCAGTCGACGGCGGACTCACCGCCTCGATGCCGTATGCGGGCAAACCGATTTGAGGTCTCGTCATTGCGAGGAGCGAAGCGACGAAGCAATCCAGCTTCGCGCTTGCTGAAAGATGGATTGCTTTGCTCCGCTCGCAATGACGCAAATTGCGAGATCGTGCTTTTGACTCGAGAAGCTGAGGCCATGACTTCGCTTTCTCGCGGCGCTGACGCGTCCGAGTTGGTGAAGCGAACCACCCTCGAGAAACAAGAGGGCGCAGGGAAGGCCGGGCGCCGATTGCACCCGTGGGTCCCGTGCAAAAAAAGCACGGGGGTAGGACCACAGGTTCAACCGGATCGACCGGCCTTCCCTGCGCAATGGTTTTACGGCTTACTTCTTACTCTCCCCGGTGACCGGGCTTTTTTGCCACCGTCGCCTGCGGATGTTGCCGCAAACTTGACGCCAGCGTCGGGGCGTCAGGACCATACGACTTCGCCGTCCGCAAAACGCCGCTCGTCCGCGCAAAGGATAGCGCCCGGCGATTTACGTCCATCGCGTCCCGCGCCCAACGTCCGTGACGATCGCGATACGCCCCTCTTGGTGGGCACGGGATGGCAGAGGTTATAAAGCTGATTTGGGTCTTCGGAAAATCAGAATATTTTTGCGAATAGGGCTGGACAGGTTTTTTGATTTGCCCGTCGGGTCCGATTGGATACGCAGGACGACACGATCAGCCACCCGACCTGTTCATCTTCTTCACTTTGGCATCCGTTGCCTCGATCGACGCCGCCAGTTCCAGGATCGCCTTCGCCAAGAGGTCGGCGGCTTCCTTGGGGTCCTGCGACCGCTCGGCGCGAAGCGCATAATTCTTTGCTGAGGAGAGTGACATCGACGACCTTTCCCACGGAAAAACCCGCCGGGTTGAGGCGGCGGGTTTCCGTACGCGTTACTTCTCGTGGGCGGCCTAAGGGCAGTCCGCGATTAGCTCGACCATAGCGGTGCCTGGTTAAGAAATCCTCGCGATGGAAATGGAACCGTGGGGTTCCGAGTTGCACCCAACTCGTCGTGGCCGAGCTTGACCCGGCCAATCCATCTTCTTCGCAGGATTCTTCTGAAGGTTCTTCGCAAGACTCTTCTGAAGATCGATGGATACGCGGGTCAAGCCCGCGTATGACGAGTTGTTGTTGTGAAGCACTGCGCTTCGTCGACGGCACTGCATACCGGATCGCCCGCTTTCGCGGGCGATGACACTGTTTGTAAGTCGGCTTGTTGTGAATTGCCTTGCTACTTCGCGCCCGCCTTCTGCGCGTAGGCCCACGCGTCCTTTGACAGCGGCACGGTGCGCTTGGCGGATTCCATGGCCTTGGCGTTCGCGGCGGTGCCGTCGCGGATGCGGCCGGCGATACCCTGGGTGATGCCGGCGAGCCGGAACAGATTGTAGGAAAAATACCAGTTCAGGTCGGGCACGGTGCCGCCGGTGACGTTGCAGTAGATCTGCGCCGCCTCCTCCATGCTCGGAATGTTCAGCGCCTTGAGATCGGCATTGGCGAGGCCCGGCATGGTCCACTGCATCAGCAGATAAGTGAAATCGGCCATGGGATCGCCGAGCGTCGACAGTTCCCAGTCCAGCACCGCCAGCACCCGCGGCTCGGTGGGGTGGAAAATCATGTTGTCGAGGCGATAGTCGCCGTGGACGATCGACACGCGCTCCTGTTGCGGCACGGTCTTCGGCAGCCATTCGGCGAGTTTCTCGAATTCCGGAATGTGCTGGGTTTCGGAGGCGCGGTACTGCTTGGTCCAGCGGTCGACCTGGCGCGCGAAATAATTGCCGGGCTTGCCGAAGTCGCCGAGACCGATCGCCTGCGGATCGTAGGTATGCAACTTCGCCAGCGTCTCGATCTTGCTGGTGAAGATCTTGCGGCGATCTGCCGGGGTCTGGCTCGGGAGTGCCTGATCCCAGAACACCCGGCCCTCCTCCATCGACATGATGTAGAAGGCCGAACCGATGACGCCGTCGTCGGTGCATAGCGCATAGGCTTTGGCGACCGGAAATCCCTGCTTGCCGAGCGCGGCGATGACGCGGAATTCGCGGTCGACCGCGTGCGCCGACGGCAGCAATTTGCCGAACGGCCGGCGCCGCATCACATAGGATCGCCCGGGGGTGTCGAGCCGGTAGGTTGGATTGGACTGGCCGCCCTTGAACTGCAGGACGACCAGCGGTCCCTGATAGCCCTCGACGTGCTCGCGCATCCAGCCGTCGAGCCGGAGCTCATCGATTCGATGCCGCTCCTCGACGGGCCTGGTGCCCGAAAACTCCTCGTCGCTTCTGACGCCGTCGGCCACGATGACGCTCCCTTATTTCTTTGGGGAGCGCCAAGTTTGGTGGGCTCCCGTTAGTGCGTGGTGGGAGAGTTTGCATACTTCCGAAGTTCAAGTCTGGCAATGGCGCGGTTATGGACCTCGTCCGGACCGTCGGCGAGCCGCATCGTCCGCATCGAGGCATAGTCCCGGGCCAGACCCGCGTCGTCGGAGACGCCGGCGCCGCCGAAGGCCTGGATGGCGTTGTCGATGATCTTCAGCGCCATGTTCGGCGCCGCCACCTTGATCATGGCGATTTCAAGCTGCGCGGTCTTGTTGCCGACCTTGTCCATCATGTCGGCGGCCTTCAGGCACAGCAGGCGGTTCATCTCGATGTCGGTGCGGGCCTCCGCGATGCGCTGTTCCCAGATCGAGTGCTCGATGATCTTCTTGCCGAACGCGGTGCGCGACGACAGCCGCCGCACCATCTTCTCCAGCGCCTCCTCGGCCTTGCCGATGGTGCGCATGCAGTGATGGATGCGCCCGGGACCGAGGCGGCCCTGGGCGATCTCGAAACCCCTGCCCTCGCCGAGCAGGATGTTTTCGGCGGGAACGCGAACGTTCTCCAGGAGCACCTGGGCGTGGCCGTGCGGCGCATCGTCATAGCCGAACACCGGCAGCATCTTCTCGACCTTGATGCCGGGGGTGTCGAGCGGCACCAGGATCTGCGACTGCTGCTGGTGCTTGGCCTGGGTCGGGTCGGTCTTGCCCATCAGGATCGCGACCTTGCAGCGGGGATCGCCGACGCCGGACGACCACCATTTGCGGCCGTTGATGACGTAATGATCGCCATCGCGCTTGATGCTGGTTTCGATGTTGGTCGCGTCCGACGACGCCACCGCGGGCTCGGTCATCAGGAAGGCGGAGCGGATCTCGCCGTCCATCAGCGGCCGCAGCCATTTGCGCTTCTGCTCCTTGTTGGCATAGCGCATGAACACTTCCATGTTGCCGGTATCGGGCGCCGAGCAGTTGAACACTTCCGAGGCCCAGCTGATATGGCCCATTTCCTCGGCGAGCAGCGCGTATTCGAGGTTGGTCAATCCCGCACCGCGGAATTCGTCGTCCTCATGCGCGGACGGCGGCATGAACATGTTCCAGAGGCCCTCGGCCTTCGCCTTCTTCTTGAGGTCTTCGAGGATCGGGATCACCTTCCAGCGCGGGCCTTCCTCGTCCTGCTTGCGATAGATCGGCACCGCCGGCCGGACGTGCTTGGTCATGAAGGCCTGCACCCGTTCGAGCCATTCCTTTTGCTTGTCCGACAAATTGAAGTCCATGGGATGCTCCTCGCCTGTTCCAGGATTGTTGGCCGCAACTGTCTGCCCGCCGTCCGCGCGCCGCAAGGCCATTTATCGAGAGGCTCGCGGCAATGATGACGAAGGCGTGACCAGCCGGAGATGCGATGCGCATGCCGCGCGGATTGACATTTCCGGCCCTTCAAACGATAGTTTCATACAATTGTTTGAATTGCAACTCCATCCCACGCCTGTCATTCCGGGGCAGCCCGCAGGGCTGAACCCGGAATCCAGAGATTGCAGAATCGAGATTCCGGGTTCGCGCTTCGCGCGCCCCGGAATGACGGGAAAAGGTTTGAGGCCATGGCGTCGGATCATACCAGGACTGCCATCCTCGCCGCCGCCGAACGGCTTTACGCCGATCGCGGCTTTGGCGACGTCACGCTGCGCGACATCGTGGCGGCGGCCGACGTCAATCTGGCGGCGGTGAACTATCATTTCGGTTCCAAGGACGAGTTGATCGCCGAACTGTTCGTCACCCGCTCGATCGCGACCAACCGCCAGCGGCTCAACGAGTTGAAGGCCGCCGAGGAAGCCGGCGGCGGACGCGCCGGGATCGATGCCATCCTGCGCGCGCTGGTGGGGCCGCCGCTGCACGGCTGCCTCGGGCCCGACCGCGAGGGCTCGACGGCGGCGCGCTTCATGATCCGCGCCTCGATCGAATCGGTCCCGCCGATCCGCCGCATCAAGAATCGCGAAGTCGACCACTTGCGAAAATTCGCCGCGGCGATGCGGCGCTCACTGCCCGACCGCAGCGAGGTCGATCTCTATTGGGGCCTGCACTTTGCGCTCGCCATGGCCCACCACACCATCCGCGAAAGCGAGCGCTTGACGCGGCTGTCGGACGGAAAATGCGACCTCAATGACGTCCAGGCGATCATCGAGCGCATCGTCGCGGTGTCGGTGATGGCGCTGACGGGGGCTGAGACGGAAAAGAAGCCGCCCGCGAAGCTGGTGACGCGCGACGCGCGGTGAGCGCGGTCTCGCTACGCTGGCCTCATGGTTCGAGACGCGCGGCATTGCCGCGCTCCTCACCATGAGGGTCTACGACCTCATCCTGAATAAGGGGTTGGACCTCATCCTGAGGAGCATCGCCAAAGCGATGCGTCTCGAAGGTTGAAGCCAAACGGGGACTAAATCTCCAGCGCCTCGATGCCGAGGCGGCGGAACAGCGCGGCGTCGTGGTCTTCGCCGGGATTGCCGGCGGTCAGCAGCGTATCGCCGACGAAGATCGAATTGGCGCCGGCGAAGAAACACAGGGCCTGCATCTCGTCGGTCATGGCGCTGCGGCCGGCCGAGAGGCGAACAAAGGATTTCGGCATCAGGATGCGCGCCAGCGCGATGGTGCGGACGAAATCGATCGGCTCGATCGGGTCGGCCTGCGCCAGCGGCGTGCCCGCGATCGGGATCAGCATGTTGATCGGCACGCTTTCGGGATGCTCCGGCAAATTGGCCAGCGTCACCAGCATGTCGACGCGGTCGCCCGCCTCCTCGCCCATGCCGACGATGCCGCCGCAGCACACCTTGATGCCGCACTCCCGCACATGGGCCAGCGTTTGCAGCCGGTCGGCAAAGCTGTGCGTGGAGATGATGTTGCCGTAATGGCGTTCGGACGTGTCGATGTTGTGGTTGAAATAATCGAGACCGGCTTCGCCCAGCCGCGCGGCCTGCGCACCGTCGAGCATCCCGAGCGTCATGCAGGTCTCCATGCCGAGCGCCTTGACGCCCTCGACCATGGCGACGACGGCGTCCATGTCGCGGTCCTTCGGGCTGCGCCAGGCGGCGCCCATGCAATAGCGGGTGGCACCGGCGTCGCGGGCCTTGCGCGCCTCTGCCAGCACGCGTTCCACCTCCATCAGCCGGGACGCCTTGAGGCCGGACTCGTGATGGCTGGACTGGCTGCAATAGCCGCAATCCTCGGGGCACCCGCCGGTCTTGATGCTGAGCAGCCGGCTGAGCTGGACCTTGTTGGGGTCGAAATTCCGGCGGTGGATGGTCTGGGCCTGGAACAAGAGATCATTGAACGGAGCCTCGTAAAGCGCAAGCGCCTCTTCTTTCGTCCAATTCTGGCGGATGTCGCCGTATAGCGGTCTCGCCGAATTCATCTCGCTGGAGCGCGCTGCAATCGTCATATCCCCTCCGCTGGAGCACCGGGCCGCAAGCCGGCCGAACGGCGCGACTTAGCCCGATTGCCGGCTGCCTCGCAATGCCGGGCGTCCCTCGAAACAGGTTTCTGACGGGCAAGTGAACGAAGCGCGGAGAATTCCCTCATGCGGCAACTAGATCATCGCGACGCAGTCGATCTCGATGTCGAAGGGTCCGGTCCATTCCGGCACGCAGACGAAAATACGCGCCGGCGGGTTCTCCGGAAAATAGCGCGCATAGATCGCGTTGACGGTCGCGAAGTGCTTGGCCGAGGTGCAGTAGATGTTGCACTTCATGACGTTCTCGAGGCTCGTGCCCGCGGTTTCCAGGCACAGCTTCATCTGTTCGAGGATCAGCTCGGTCTGCCGCTCGATCGGCGCCGGCAGGATCTCGCCGGTCTCGGGATCGAACGGCGGCAGGCCCAAGACGAACACCATGCCGCCGCCACGCGTGACCGGCGAAACGGGTGCGTTCCACCGCGCCAGATAAGAGGAGATCGGCTCGACGCGGATGGCTTCTCGCTTCATGGCATACCCTTCGGTTCGGATCGATCCGATGCCCGAAGCTAGCACGCGCGGCGCCAGCCATGTTTCGACCGCGGTGGAAGCATTGATGCTTCCAGAGTTCGCTGCCGCCTAGATAATCCCCTGCTCTTTCAACGCATCGAGCTTTGCCTCGTCATAGCCGAGCTTCGAGGCCAGCACTTCCCGCGTGTCGGCCCCCAAAAGCGGCGGCGCGCGATAGTCCTTCACCGGGGTCCCGGAAAACGTGAGGGGATTGCGGATCAGCGACAGCGCATGCTCGAAGGGATGGTCGACCTTGATCTCCATGCCGCGCGAGCGCACATGCGGATCGGCGAACACCTGCTCGAAATTGTTGATCGGTCCGGAGGGCACGCCGGCCTTCTCCAGCTCTTCCAGCCAATGGGCCACGGAGCTCTTCAGGAACAGGCCGGCGAAGATCGCCATGATTTCCTTGCCGTGAACGACGCGATCGTTGTTCTTGAGGAATTTCGGATCGGCGGCGAGTTCGGGCTGACCGAGCACGGCGCAGGTGCGCGCGAACTGTCCGTCGTTGCCGACCACGAGCATCAACTCGCCGTCGGTGCAGCGGAACACGCCGGCCGGCATGCCGCCATTGCCCCAGGTGCCGCGCCGCGGCGGCGTCTTGCCGTTGACGAGGTAGATCTGCGCCCAATGCGACAGCGACGCGATCACGGTGTCGAACAGGCAGACATCGACATGCTGCCCCTCCCCGCCATTGGCCTTGCGGTGATAGAGCGCCGCCAGGATGCCGATCGATGTATTCATGCCGGTCATGTAGTCGACGATGGAGGGGCCGACCTTCATCGGCCCGGCGCCGGGCTCGCCGTCCATGTGGCCGGTGACGCTCATCAAGCCGCCCATCGCCTGCAGGATCGCGTCATACCCGGCGCGCGACGCATAAGGCCCGGTCTGGCCGAAGCCGGTCACCGAGCAATAGATGATGCCGGGATTGATCGCCCTAATCGTCTCGTAATCGAGGCCGTAACGCTTGAGATCGCCGACCTTGTAGTTCTCCATCATCACGTCGCAGGATTTTGCCAGTTCGCGGATGATCGCCTGGCCTTCGGGTTTTGCGATGTTGACGGTAACCGACTGCTTGTTGCGGTTGGCGCAGAGATAGAACGAGTTGTTGTTGTTCTCCCTGCCCTCAGGGTCGACCAGATAAGGCGGCCCGAAGGCGCGCGCGTCGTCGCCGCCGCCCGGCCGCTCGATCTTGATCACCTCCGCGCCGAGATCGGCCAGCATTTGCGCCGACAGCGGTCCCGCCAGCACCCGCGTGAGATCGAGGATTTTGATGCCTGAAAGGGGCAGACCCGACATGAACACTTCCTCCGGAACTCGCGGCCTTAAGGCAGCGGGAGCGACCCGCCGGCGCGAATGAAATCTGCCGATACACTATTTTGACACCCGCGAGCACTGCGTTGGCGGCATGCAGCCATCCTTCCGCCGCGCCCGCGCCACCCTGGACCGGGAGAATTGTCTCACGCGGGACACGGTGGTATGTACCGGGGATGAGGGGTGCCCAAGCATGAGAATTATCCGTGCCGTCGCGATGATCGCGTTGCTGGCCGCCCCGGCTTTCGCCTCCGCGCAAGGTTTCGGCCAGAACCAGGGTCACGTCCAGCAGGCCGGAGAAAAGCCCGCCGAGAAATCAAGACAAGAGATCGAAGCCGACAAGGAAGCGGAAAGGGCCTACCACAAATCGCTGAGTAACATTCCTGACCACGCCGTTTCCGACCCGTGGGGCAACGTGCGCAGCGAGACTGCACCCAAAGCCGCCGCGAAGCCCCCGGCGAAGCGAACCAAGATCGGCGATACCGCGCACTAACCGGACCCTGTCAGCCTCGGGATGCGAATTTGCGGCGCGGGATCAAGCGTTCCTCGATCCGATTGCGCTGCGTCATTCGCCGCGGACCGTGGCTGCGGCGACAAAGATTTAAGGACATTGGAGCGGGTGAAGGGAATCGAACCCTCGTATTCAGCTAGGAAGTCGGGAAATCTTGCAGTGTTTTCAACGTGCACCACTATCCCAGTCGATACATCACTTGAACGTTTGGTCACAGCCGATCCCGCAATCCAAATGATCCAGCATGATCTTATGCTTCTGCATAAATCAAAGTTGAGCCCCACAATCGCGGCTGATGCATCATCTCGGTATGAAGGCGCGAGGCGCCTGGCCAGGCGCTGGGAGACACGACAATGCCGGTCAGTCCAGCCGACCATGGGTACAATGCAAAATCGTCCTAACCTATTGCTAGCAATTAACTTTCTGACGTATCCCGTCTGGGTGGCTTTTGGGCCGCAGTTTCGGTAATCGCAGAGTAAGACTTAGGTTCGCGAATTTCGCGAGCCCGCACCCAAATACTCCCTTGCCACCTGTCCTTGGCTAACAAGCTGGTCGAATCGGTTTGATGCTCGCCTATAAGGACGTGGTTGGCGCTGGTGTAATAGTCCGTGACGCAACTATTTAAACGACGCGAGTGCACCAGCGAGGCGGTGGAGATCGTGTTTATGCGGAGGCAAGCCAAAGCGCAGCAGATCATCGGCCCACTCGAAACGCCGGCACCAGATGTACTGCGCAGCGAGCACCGCATGCATTTTCGTTGCATCGGGGTGCTGCACGAGCCGGAACAATCCAGTTCCCCCAAGAATCGTGAGTCCCGCAACTGCGAGTACGGTGTCGAGTTCACGCGTCCGGTGTTGAATCGCATTGCGCATGCAACGTGCCCATTCCTTGTCGCGCAACGCGGCGAGGCCGATGTTCAGAGCTGGTCCGGAGCAAGGCCAAGGACCGAGCGCCAGAGAGATGCGCTGGGCGACGTCCCGATGCGCGATAGCAAATCCCAACCTGAGCCCGGCGAGACCGTAAAACTTCCCAAAGGAGCGCAGGATCACGACGGGCAACTCAACGCACAACCCGACCGCACTGATTTCGGGTTCCATGTCCGCAAAGGCTTCATCTATGACCAGCCATCCGCCACGATCCTGCAGCAGCTCAGCGGCGCGTGCCAGCGCAGAGTGGCCGGTCACGCGTCCGTCGGGATTATTGGGATTCACGACCACTGCATGGCGGACAGCATCGGGAAGCTCATCGAGATTGGCGACTGCGATCACCTCATGACCAGCAATACGCCAGGCCAGTTCGTGTTCATGATAGGTCGGCCCGACAATCGCGACCGATCCTCTGCTCGCGAGTTGCGGCAGCCATTGGATCAACGACTGGGTTCCTGGAGCCACGACGACTTCGGCATCGGCAAGTACGGCGTAAGCATCACGCGCAGCCGCAATCAGGGCTTCCTCGGCAGCGCGCGACGGCAAGCGCTGCCACACGGCGCCGGGCAAATCAGCAGGGATCGGCCACGGCCAGGGACTAATGCCGGTCGACAGGTCGAGCCACATTTGCGGCGTCCCGCCATAACGCGCAATTGCCCCGGTCAGATCTCCGCCATGTTTCATCTGCGCTTCATGCCATTATCGGGACAAAAGCGCGAGAGGTTACGGCGCTCGCTGGGCGCCATCATGATGATCGTCAGCTACTTTGACCTGCAAGCTGCCGCTCGATCGGCCGATCTGCCGCGGATTGCGTCAATCAACGTCTGCACCGACCAGCTTCTGATGACCCTTGCCGACCCGCCCCAGATTTTGGGGCTAAGCCCATATTCGCGGGATCCAGGCCGCTCGTGGGGCGCCGCCACAGCCAGCCTATTTCCGCGGCTTTCGGGAACCGCAGAAGATGTTTTGATCCTGAAACCGGATGTCGTTGTCGCAGGCCGTTTCACCAAACTTGCGACCCGCGCGCTGCTGAAAGACCAGGGAGTTCGTGTTATCGAATTCGATGCCGCTCGGTCGCTGGACGATGTGAAGAAGCAGATTCGCTTAATGGGCGACATTACCCAGCATCCGGATCGCGCCTCCTTGGAAATTGGTCGGCTGGACGAAGCGATCGCGCATGCGCGTCAAGTTGCAGCGCGCAGACCTTATCGCGTGCTTGCGGTATCGCGGCGTGGGTGGGTTGCTGGCGGCGACAGCTTGACCAGTTCCCTACTTGCTAATGCCGGCCTATCCAACGCTGCGAGTGATCTTGGGCTCAAATCCGGTGGGTTTGCATCGCTCGAAGCCATTGTAAGTTTGAAACCGGATCTCATCCTGGTCTCGGAAAACAGCGGTGTAGCCGAAGACGAAGGGAGCGCCTTCCTGCTCCATCCGGCACTTGAGAGGCTTTATCCGGTCTCAAAACGCATCGTGATACCGGAACGGCTCACCGTCTGTGGCGGACCGATGCTGGCGGAAGCACTGGAGCGCCTGGCTTCCGAGCTTGAGCGCATGGACCATTGAGGTGCTGATCTCGGGCAGCGGGCTTTTCATTGTCATCGCGGCCCTGGCGTTCGACGCGTTGATCGGCGACCCCGACTGGCTCTGGCGGCGACGGGGACACCCCGTGGCCTTGATCGGAGCCCTGATCGAGTATCTCGATCGCAGGCTCAATAGAGAAGACCGGTCGCCGCAGCAGCGCATGTCAGCTGGGATCGCGAGTACCGCCATTATGGTCGTTATGGCTGGATCCGTGGGCGCTCTGATTCAGGCAGCGGTGCAGCAGCTTCCGGCTGACAACATCATACTCGCGCTGATCGCTTCCATCTTCATCGCGCAGCGAAGCCTCTACCAGCATGTCGCGGAGGTGCGCTCGGCGTTCGCCGAAGGCGGCCTCACTGAGGCACGTGACGCGGTGGCCATGATCGTCGGGCGCGATCCCGAGCAACTCGATGAAGCCGGCGTGTGCCGGGCAGCGATCGAATCTTGCGCTGAGAATTTTTCCGATGGTGTGGTGGCGCCGGTGTTCTGGCTGGCGCTGCTGGGGCTACCTGGATTGATCGCCTACAAGGCCATCAATACCGCCGACTCCATGATCGGGCATCGTACCGATCGATATGCGTCGTTTGGCTGGGCAGCGGCACGCCTCGACGATCTCGTGAATCTGGTCCCGGCGAGATTGTCGGCCTTGTTGCTGGCAGTCGCGGCGCCGATTGCGGGCGGATCGGTCGGCACGTCGTTGGGCGTGGTCAGACGCGATGCTTCCAAACATCGCTCACCGAATGCCGGTTGGCCGGAAAGTGCGATGGCGGGGGCGCTGGGACTGGCACTGGCCGGCCCGCGCCGCTACGCCGAACACGTGGTCGAAGATCCCTTTCTCAATGCCGAAGCGACCCGCCAAGCCGTACCTGATGATATCGGTCGCGCGCTCGATCTTTACACCGCCGCGTGTGTGATCGAGGCGGCTGGTTACGCCGCGCTAGCATTGGTGGTTTGACGGCTTCGCGCAATGCTCAGAATAGAATCGATATCCAGATGCGCTTCCAGATGATCGGCCAGCGCATCGAGCGCGGATTCGATCTGCGAGGTATAAGCGAGCGAAGAGGAAATTCCGAGATGGGCCAGCCACGCTTTTCGAAATGCGTCGCCGGTGAACAGCCCGTGCACATAAGTACCCTGCACCCGCCCGTCGGCTGTGCTCGCGCCATCGGGGCGTCGATCGATCGTCACCACGGGTCGTTCGCAGTCGCGGCCTTCACTTCTGCCAAGATGAATTTCATAACCCTCGATAGGCGTGCCTGTTGCGGAATGGATGCCTTGCACCAGCCTGGTGGATTTGTCCGCGCTCATGACCGTGGAGATATCCAGCAACCCGAGGCCTTCGACCGTCGCGGCGGGTCCCTCGATTCCTACCGGATCGGCAACGGTCCGCCCCAGCATCTGATAGCCGCCGCAAAGACCGAGCACATGACCGCCGCGACGAACATGGGCCTTGATGTCAATGTCCCAGCCTTGCGCCCGCAGAAATGCAAGATCGCCGACGGTGGATTTGCTGCCCGGCAGGATCACCACATCAGCGTTGCCGGGAATCGGCTCGCCGGGCCGCACGAACACCAGTTTGACACCGGGCTCCATGCCCAAGGGATCGAGATCATCGAAATTGGCGATGCGTGCGAGCACGGGCACCGCGATCACGCGCGGCGATGCCGATGGGTGGGTACGATCGAGATCGACGGCGTCTTCCGCCGGCAGCCATGCCGCCTGCGGCAGCCACGGCACCACGCCGAGCGACGGCCAGCCCGTCAATCGCGTCACCGCGGCGAGGCCCGGGTCGAACAAGCTGACATCGCCACGAAACTTGTTGATAATGAAGCCGCGGATGCGTGCGCGCTCATCCGGCTCCAAAACGAGATGCGTGCCGGCAAGACTGGCGATGACACCGCCGCGGTCGATATCGCCGATCAGCACTACCGGCACGTCAGCCGCGGCAGCAAATCCCATATTGGCGATGTCGCCGGCGCGCAAATTGATTTCGGCAGGACTGCCCGCGCCTTCGACCAGCACGATATCAGCATCACGTGCAAGCTGAGCAAAGCTGCCCATCACTGCCGGCAATAGTGCCGCCTTCTTGTCGAGATAGTTCTTTGCCCGCAGCGTGCCCCAGCGCTTGCCCTGCACGATGATTTGCGCGCCGCTGTCGGTTTCCGGCTTCAGCAGCACCGGATTCATGTGCACGCTCGGGACCATCCGCGCCGCGCGCGCCTGCACCGCCTGGGCGCGGCCGATCTCACCGCCCTCCACCGCAACTGCGGCGTTGTTCGACATGTTCTGCGGCTTGAAGGGTGCTACCTTCAATCCGCGCCGCACCAGCGCCCGCGCCAGCCCCGCGACCAATGTCGACTTACCGGCGTTGGAGCCGGTGGCCTGAATCATCAGCGCGGGCGTCGCGGAAGTCATCAGAACTCGACGCCTTTCTGCGCCTTCACGCCCTGGCGGAACGGGTGTTTTATCAGAGTCATCTCGGTCACGAGATCGGCCATCTCGATCAGGGAAGCATGCGCGTTGCGGCCGGTGATAACGACATGCTTGTCGGTCGGCTTCTCGTCACGCAGAAAATTCAACACATCCTCGATCGGCAGATATTCGTAGCGCAATACGATGTTGAGCTCATCCAGCAGCACCATGCGGTGACGATCGTCGCGGATGAGTTCTTTCGCGCGCTCCCAGCCCGCGGTGGCGGCGGCGATGTCGCGGGCGCGATCCTGCGTCTCCCAGGTGAAGCCCTCGCCCATGATGTGCAGCGTCACCAGCTCCGGAAATTTCGCCAGCACCCGCGCCTCGCCGGTGTCCCAGGCCGGCGACTTGGTGAATTGGACGACGCCGACGGGATAGCCATGGCCGATATGGCGAAACACCATGCCGAGGGCGGCGGAGGTCTTGCCCTTGCCGGTGCCGGTGTGGACGATCAACAGACCCTTTTCGCCAGTTTTTGTGGCCATGATCTTGTCGCGCGCGGCCTTGTGCTTGCGCGCTTTTTCCTTGTGGCGGGCGTTTTCCGCGTCATCGTTCTCGGTTGAAATCCCCGTCATGCGATTTCCCTTTGGGCTTCCGGCAAGAGTTCGGCGATCAGATAGGCGGCCCGGTTGGAGCGCGGCGTCCACATGCCGCGCCGGATCGCTTCGGCAAAACGCGCCGCCGTTTCACGCAGTGCCGCCGGATTGGCCGTTGCCATGAAATCCCGTACGCGCTCGTCTTCCAGATAGGATGCGAATAATTGATCAAAATGATGACTTGAGACCGCGTCGGTGCTGGCGGCGAACCCGAACAGATAATCGACCGTGGCGGCGATCTCGAACGCCCCCCTATAGCCGTGGCGCATCACGCCGGCGATCCATTTCGGATTCGCGGCCCGGCCGCGCACCACGCGGGAGATTTCGCGGGACAGCGGCCGTGACAGCGGCGCCTCCGGCCGCGACGTATCGACGTGCGCGATGCGCGGCGCTTTCCCGCGCAAGCTCTGCACCGTGGCGGCGAGGCCGCCGATGAATTGATAATAATCGTCAGAATCGAGAACATCGTGCTCACGGTTGTCCTGGCTCTGCGCGACGAGATCGATTGTGGCGAGCCGCTCGGCAAAATCGCCCCGCGCGGCCTCGCCCTGGACACCGCTGCCATAGGCATAACCGCCCCAGTCAAGATAGACATCGGCGAGATCGCCGCGATCATCCCAGCCTCCCTCGTCGATCAGGGCGCCCAGGCCTGCGCCATAGCCCCCCGGCTTCGAGCCGAACACGCGATAGGCCGCCTGCCGCTGCGCTGACTCACTGCTCGCACCGCCGGCTTCGAGCACCAGCCGCTTCGCCCTGACGTTCGCCGCAATCGGATTGGCGTCGTCGGGCTCGTCGAGTTCGGCGATGGCGCGGACCGCGCTGCCGATGATGTCCATCTGGGTAGGGAATGCGTCGCGAAACAATCCGGAGACCCGGAACGTGACGTCGATCCGCGGCCGCTTCAATTCAGAAAGTGGCGTAATGGCAAACCCGGTGACGCGGCCGGATGTTTCTTCCCACAGCGGTCGCGCCCCGATCAGCGCCAGCGCCTGCGCAACATCGTCGCCGCCGGTGCGCATGTTGGCGGTGCCCCAGGCCGACAGCGCGATGGCACGCGGCCATTCGCCGGCCTCCTGCCAATAGCCTTCGACCAGGCGCTCGGCAGCCAGCCGCCCGATCCGCCATGCCGATGGCGTCGGCACAGCGCGGACATCAACCGCGAAGAAATTCCGTCCGGTCGGCAGCACGTCAGGCCGGCCACGGGTCGGCGCGCCGGACGGACCGGGCCGCACGAACCGGCCGTCGAGCCCCTGCAACAAGGCAGCCATTTCGGCATCGCCACAGGCGTCGATGGCCGGACGCAGTCTTGCGTCGATCCAGTCCAGTACGGCTTTGGTGCGCTCCCACGCGGCGTCGCAGGGTTGAGCGCCTGACACCAATCGATGCGCAAGCAATTCGACCCGCTCCACGGTATCGCCTGACGTGCGCCATGCGGCCGCGCTGACTTGCGAGAGAACTTTAGGGCGAGGCCCCATAAAATCGTCGGCTAGGTCGCGGGTCAGCGGATCGAAATCGCGCAAGCCAAGATCGAGCGCCAGGGCGCGATGCAACGAGGCATCCTGCGGCTCGCTCTCGGAACGCGGTAGCCGCGCGATTGAGACCAGAAGATCGTTGCGCTGCGCGTCCTGCGGCGTTCGCCCGAAGATATGCAGGCCGTCCCGGATCTGCATTTCCTTGAGATCGCACAGATGCGCATCGAGCGCGCGCAAGGCGTCGTTGGTCGGGGTCTCGTGGGTCACGTTCACATCGGCATCGAGCCGTTGGGATCGGGCCAGCGACAGAATGTCTTCGGCAATCACGGCGGCGCGTTTGGGATCGAGATCGGCGGCCAGCGCGTACTCGTCGACCAATGTTTCAAGCCGTGCCAGATCGTCATGCAGTTCGGCGCGGGTCATAGGCGGCGTCAGATGATCGATGATCACGGCGGCGGAACGGCGCTTGGCCTGAATGCCTTCGCCGGGATCGTTGACGATGAAGGGATAAAGATGCGGCAACGATCCCAACACCGCATCGGGCAGGCAGTTCGCCGACAGACCAGTACTCTTGCCCGGCAGCCATTCGAGATTGCCATGCTTGCCGAGATGCACCACGGCGTGGGCGTCGAAGTGGCGCCTGATCCAGAGATAGAACGCCAGATAATAGTGCGGCGGCACCAGATCGGGATCGTGATAGGAGCCCTTGGGATCGATGTTGTAACCGCGCGCGGGTTGCACGCCGACGACGGCGTTGCCGAAGTGATGCAGTCCGAGACGAAAGCAACCGTTCACGACATGAGGGTCTTGCGCTGGGCCACCCCAACGGGCTTCGACGGCGCGTTGCACGGAATCGGGCAATTCCGCAAATGCGGATTGATAGTCGGCGATGCGCCATGACGCCCCGCCCGGACGGGCGCCGCGCTCGTCAAGCGCATTGGTCGGGCCCGCCTGCAGGAGATGCATCATCGATGCCACATCGTCAGGCATATTTTCAACGGCATAGCCCGCGGCGCGCATGGCGCCGAGCACGTCCATCAGGCTTTGCGGGGTATCGAGGCCCACGCCGTTGGCGAGGCGGCCGTCGCGGCTCGGATAATTGGCGAGAATCACAGCGACACGCCGCTGGTGGCTCGGCGTACGCCGCAGCCGCACCCAGGCCAGCGCCAGATCGGCGGTAGCGGCGATGCGGTCATCGACCGGGCGGAACGTGGTCGGTGCGAAGCCCGCTTCGGAATCACCGCGTTCCTTGAAAGCAATGGCGTGAGCGAAGATGCGCCCGTCGACCTCCGGCAGCACGACATGCATCGCCAGATCGCGCGGCGTCAGGCCTCGCGTCGAACTTTCCCAGTTCGCACGCGAATTACCGGCCTGGGCCACCTGCAGGACCGGACAGCCCGATACCGACAACACACCGGCATCGTCGTTGGCCGTCGCGGTGGCGAACGCCGTGGCGTTGATGATGATATCGGGTGGATGGGCCGCCAGCGCCGCGCGCAGGAAGGCCGCCGAGCGCTCATCCTTGAGGCTGATGACATAAAGGCAGACGGCATTGAGCCCGCGCGCGCCCAGAGCCGCGCGCAGCGCATCGATAGCGGCGGTGTCGCTGCCCGCGACCAGAGCGCGGTAGAAAATCACGACGGCGTTCGGGCAAGCGTCGATCGCGGGCTCGCCGCGCCAGAACCCGGCCGACGGCATCGGCCGCGCTGGTGACGGCAAGTCCCCCCGGCCGATCAGATGAGCGGCGAAGCGCAGCGCCAGTTGCGCGTTGTCCACGCCGCCTTCAGTACAGTAGCGCCACAACGCGTGGGTATCGCTGGCATTCAAGGTGCCGCGCGCGGCCAGCCCCGCGTCCCAGCTCAGCTCGCCGGGAATACAGGCCAACCACGTGCCGCGGCGCAGCG
This sequence comes from Bradyrhizobium erythrophlei, assembly GCF_900129505.1. Classification (NCBI taxonomy): domain Bacteria; kingdom Pseudomonadati; phylum Pseudomonadota; class Alphaproteobacteria; order Hyphomicrobiales; family Nitrobacteraceae; genus Bradyrhizobium; species Bradyrhizobium erythrophlei. Next base: position 7,985,286 of record NZ_LT670818.1, read on the forward strand.
CGTCGCTGCGCAGGCTTTCGACGCCATGCGGCCAGTAGCCTTCGCCCCCGAGCATGCGCAGCACGACAATCTTCGCCTCGCGCAGCGTGCGCTCGACATAAAGATCGACCGATGCAGGATGACCGAGCGCCAACAGGTTGGTCAGCTGAACGCTCGGAAAGTCATCCGGCAACGTCGCATGCGCGGCGCCGAATGCAGCAAGATCGCTGTCGGCGGCCGACAGCACGACGATGTCGGCGGAAGTCTGCCCGAGGTCGCGGGCGACGTCGCCATCGTCGATGCTGCCGCTGTTGTCGAGCTTCAGATGCATGCGTGTTACTGACCGTTGCTATCCCGCCAAGGCGCGGCGAACCGCGTCACCATCAAAACCCTTGAGGCCGATGACGACCAGATGCTCGGCCTGCTTGACATCAGGGCGGCTGAACGACAGCTCGACGCGGCCGCCGACGGCCTGCACCACGATCGGCGCCGCCCGGTCGCTGATCCGCGCATGGCCCTTGACGCGCAATACGCCGGTCAAGCTCAGGGCATCGCTGACCCGAACGCGCATCGCGGCGACACTGGTGGCGGGAGACGGCCTCACCACGATGCTGTCGAAATCGTCATGATCGTGTTCTTCCTCCTCGCCGTGATGACCCGCCCGCGCGACCATGTCGTCTTCCGCGGCAGAGTTGAGGCCAATCAACACCGGCGGCGCCAGCGTGCCCTGCGAGCGCACGATCCGCACGCCCGGCCGCAATACCGCGGCGAGCCGCGCCTCGATCCCGGCCAACGCCTCGGGCGAAACCAGATCACTCTTCGACAGCACCACCAGATCGGCGCAGGCCAGTTGATCTTCGAATACCTCTTCGATCGGATCGTCATGATCGACGGAGGTGTCCGCCGCACGCTGTGCGGCGACCGCGTCCTCATCGAGGGTTACGCGGCCTTCCGACAGCGCCAGCGAATCCACAACAGTGACGACGCCATCAACGGTGGCGCGGGTACGCACGGCGGGCCACGCGAACGCCTTGAGCAGCGGCTGCGGCAGCGCCAGGCCGGAAGTCTCGATGACGATGGCATCGAGCGGCCGATCTCGCGACAGCAATTTGTCCATGGTCGGAACGAAATCGTCGGCGACCGTGCAGCAAATGCAGCCATTGGTCAGCTCGATGATATCGCCGGGGGCACAGGCCTTTGCCGCGCACTCCTCCACCAGCCCGCCGTCAAACCCGGCGTCGCCGAATTCGTTGACGATCACGGCGATGCGGCGGCCATCCGCCTGGGTCAACAGCGAGCGCAGCAACGTGGTTTTGCCGGCGCCCAGGAAACCGGTGAGCACAGTGACGGGAACGCGGGACATATCAGCTCTCCTGAAGGGATGAACGTTTGAGCCAGAGCGGAAGTCCGGCGGCGATGAACACGACGTTGGGCACGCAAGCCGCAACGATCTGATTGAGACGTCCCTGCGCGTCGCGAAAACGGCGGCCGAGCGGCGTGTCCGGCACCAGGCCAAGGCCGACCTCGTTCGAGACCAGAACGACGGGATATTTGGCCACAGCAAGAAATCGCGTCAGCCGACGTGCTTCGATATCGGGATCGCGCTCCGCCAGCATCAGGTTCGACAGCCACAGCGTCAGACAATCGACCAATACGACCCTGCCGTGGATCGCCTCCCGCGTCAGCGCATCGACCAGCGCCAGCGGCTCCTCGATCGTGGTCCAGCCTTCGCCACGCTGTACGCGATGATGCGCAATGCGTGCCTTCATTTCGTCGTCACCGGCGGCCGCGGTCGCCAGATAGATCCGCGCCAGACCGCTGTCGCCGATCAGCTTCTCGGCAAACGCCGATTTGCCGGAACGCGCACCGCCCAGCACCAACGTGGTCGCAAGTGCCGTCATTTCGGAGCGCGCCCGTCGTCAGGCGACCAGCGCATCGGGGGTACCCGCGCCACCATGCCTTTGCGCAGCACCTCGGCGCGCTCGCGCCATGGCACCAGACCATAGTCCGAATTTTGATAGGACTTGACGAACGACGCCAACGCCGCGGTGCCGCTCTCGGTCTGCAGGTCGCCGAACAAAAACGTGTAGCCGTCCGGGCTCGTGACCGCGACGGTCGCCGGGCGCTTGCAGACGCTGAGACATTGCACCGGCCGCACCACGACGTTTGGGTCGGCCTCCCCGAGCACGGCGCGCACCGCCGCAAACATCCCGGGGCCGACCACCGCGCTGCCGTCGGCTGTCTTGCAGGTCGTACAGACGCTGACAATGACCGGACCGCCCGGCCCATTTGCCTGCGGCAGTTCAGCCTGCGTCGAATCAGGGGAATGTTCGTCGGCGCCTTGGCGATCCATCATAGGCTCACATCCAGGCCGCTAGCGGCCGCGAGCTTTGTTGGATCGCGCCGATGGCAAACGCCATCCGCTCGCTCCCGTCCGGTGCACCCCGCCCCGACGACCTCCAAAGCACAGTTCGTGATGGCAGGTCTCCTGGCTCGCGGGTCGCTGCCATCAGCCGCCTTCCCGGGGATTTCCCAGTGGCACCGGCGAGGGCTCGTCGCTTACAGTTGCGGGGGCAGCGCCGGCGTTGAGAACTCTCGCACCGGCTTCCCTTTTCACCTTCCACGTGGAAGGACCATCGCGGATGACGCTAGCTGGCGCCTCAGCCGGGGTCAACCGTGCACAGGCGGTGTTGACCACATGCCCGCTGTTGCGTCAGGTAGGCCGTCCCGAAAGGGAACCCGATGTCGCCCGATTTGAAAGAATTTTGGCAGCTGCCGCCCATTGCGCCGGGCCGCGCTGTAATGCTGCTGAGGGCGCTCAGCGAACTAACATGGATCATGACGTACCGATCAGGCTCTATCGCTTGAAAATCATCCGCGCGACATCCAGCCGTTGCTGCCAGCGATGACGATCGAGTTCGGGGTCGAGATGCTCCTCCACCGGCCAGCCGATGCAGAGATAGGCGACCAGCGACCAGGTCTGCGGCACCTCGAGCACCCGATGAATGATGTCAGGCTCGAGAATGGAGACCCAGCCAAGCCCCAACCCTTCGGCGCGCGCCGCAAGCCACAAGGTCTGAATCGCGGCCACGACTGAATAGCGCAGAGTCTCCGGCATGGTGTGGCGGCCTAGCCCACTGCCCTCCTCCGCCGCCTCATCGGCGAAGACGGCGACATGGACCGGAGCGTTGTCGAGGCCCTCGAGCTTCAGCCTCGCATAATGCGCACGCGGTTCGCCGCAATAATTTTCCAGCGCCCGCGCATTGGCGCGCGCGAAGCTGGATTTCACTTCCTCACGACGATCAGTTGACTCGACGAGCACGAACCGCCAGGGCTGGCAATGTCCGACAGAGGGCGCGTGGCTGGCGAGTTCAAGCAGCGAATCCATCAACAAGGGATCAATGGGATCGCGACGAAACCGGCGGACGTCGCGGCGCCAGAGGATGAGGTCCCGGAATGACTGCCGAAATTCCTCGTTAAACTTTCGCGGAGATGGATCGGGCGTCTGCGTCATGCGGCCGCCCCGTCGATGACATGGAAAAACGTTCCCGTTGTCGAACCCTGCCGCGCACCTTGTTCAGGCACTTTTATCCCTGAAGCATCTCTGCAATCGACCAGCGAATCTCCATTGACCGAAACCGTGCTCGCGTAATGGAATTCATGGCCGAACACTTCCGTGCCGTTCGCACCGAGCGAACAGTCCCGCTGAAGCCGGGCGCGGCGATAGCCTAAATGGAGCTTACGCTCCAGGAAAGAGGTCTCGAGTCCAAGCAGTCCGGTCATCTCGTGCCTGCGCCCGTCGGCATCCTCGAGCCCGCGCCCCAGCACCATATAGCCCCCGCACTCACCGTGGATGGGAATGGAACGTTCGGCCAATGTGCGAAGACCTGCGCGAAAACTATGCGCCGACGCCAAAGTGCCGGCATGGAGTTCCGGATAGCCTCCCGGCAACCAGACCGCGTCGGCGCTGTCATCGGGAGCCTCGTCGGCCAATGGCGAGAACGGAATGATTTCCGCGCCAGCTCGGCGCCATTGCCGAAGCAAATGAGGATACATGAATGAAAATGCCCGATCCTGCGCCAGCGCGATGCGCTGCCCGGGCGGCGGCAAATGATGCTGCGACTCGTTTGACCGCTCGTCGCTGGTTGCGGGAAAAACCTTCGCGGACCTCGCCGATCGTCTGATCGCATCAACATCGACAGCGGCGTCGACGACATCGGCAAATCTGTCCAGATGCTGGTCGATCGCCGCGATTTCCCGCGCCTGAACAAGGCCGAGATGCCGTTCCGGTAAAGCGATCCGTTCATCGCGCAGTACCGCCCCGAAAACCGGCAACTTGATCCGCTCGAATGCCGGTGCAATCAGCCCAAGATGCCGCGCGCTCGCGACGCGGTTGAGAATCACGCCCGCGATATCGATGTCATCTCTATATCCGGCGCATCCGAGTGCGACGGCGGCAGCCGTTTCCGTCTGGCCGGTGACATCGAGCACGAGCACCACCGGCCACCCCAGCAGCGACGCCAGATCGGCCGTCGTGCCGGACCCAGATTGTCCTCGAGCCGCGGCGCCGTCGAACAATCCCATCACGCCTTCCACAACGGAAATCTCCGCATCCATCGATGCCGTCGCCGCAAGCGCTGCGATCAGGCCCGCACCCATCGCCCAGCTGTCCAGATTATAGCTCGGGTGACCGGCCGCGACCTCGTGGAAGGCCGGATCAATATAGTCCGGACCGCATTTGAAGGGCTGTACAGCGAGGCCGCGACGGCGAAGCGCGCGTAACAACCCGAGCGTGACGGTTGTTTTCCCGGCGCCGGAACGAGGCGCCGCAATGATGAGGCCTGGGGGACCGGCGGGACGGATCATGGCCGACCAACCATGTTGGCCAAGAGCTGCTGGCGCATCGACGCAATCGCACCGACGATCACGATGGCCGGCGCGACGATTCCGTGTCTCTCGGCATCGACGGCCGCCATCCCAAGCGACGTTTCGATAATGCGCTCTTCCGATGTGGTGGATGAACTGATGACCACAGCGGGGGTATCGTGCGCCATCCCGCCGCGCTCAAACGCACTCATGATGTCGGGCAAGTTGGCCATCGGCATATAGACGATGATCGGTTGTCCGACGCTTGCCATTCTCTCCCACTCGGCGACCGAGGTGCCATCGGCCGATCGACTGCCCGCCATCAGGATGATCGCATGGTTGGTATCCCGCATTGTCGCCGGAATACCGGCGAGTGTGGCTGCCGCAAGTCCCGACGTAATGCCCGGTATGATCCGAAATCGAAGACCGGCGCGCGTCAACGCCAAAACTTCTTCACCGCCGCGCCCCGAACACAAAGGGGTCACCGCCTTTGAGACGCAGAACGCGCCGCCGCATCCTGGCGCGTTCGATCAGAAGCTCATTGATATCGCCCTGCTGAGCCGATGGCTTTCCCCCGCGCTTGCCCGCAAAGATCAGTTTAGCCTGGCTGCCGGCAAGTTCCAGAATGCGTGGATCGACCAGAGCATCGTGAACGATGTCGTCAGCCGTCCTCAGCGCGTGGAGCGCATGGAGTGTCAGAAGTCCGGGGTCGCCCGGGCCGGCACCTGCAAGCCAGACCTCGCCCGGTGGAAAATCCGGGAAGTCAGGAAGGTTGTCGCCGCGAAGCTTCGTCTCCATCACGAGCCTCTCCCCCGGAACCGCCGCTGATAGGCGCTGTCGTACAGCGCGCTGTCGCGGAAATCCCGCGCGGCCAGCACCTCGCCGACGAGAATAAGCGCGGTACGATCGATGTTGGTTTTCTCGACTTCGACGACGATGGTGCCGAGCGTGGCGCGGATGATCCGCTCGTCCGGCCAGCTGGCACGAAACACCACCGCAACCGGGCAGGCCTCGCCATAGGCGGGAATGAGCTCTGCGACGGTTTTTTCAAGCGCATGAATGGAGAGATGAATGGCGAGCGTTGCGCGGGTCGCCGCGAACGCGGACAGGTTTTCGGTTTCGGGCATGGACGAAGCCCGTCCAGCGGTCCGGGTCAGCACGACGGATTGAGCGACTTCGGGCAGCGTCAGTTCCTTGGCCAGCGCAGCGGCGGCGGCGGCGAAGGCCGGAACGCCCGGCGTAACCGTGAAGGGAATATCGAGCGCTTCGAGCCGTCGCAACTGTTCGCCTAGCGCACTCCAGATCGACAGATCGCCGGAATGGAGGCGCGCGACATCCTGACCTTCGTCGGTCGCTCGTTTGATTTCGGCGACGATCTCGTCGAGCGACATCGGCGCCGTATCGACGATGCGCGCGCCGGACGGGCAGTATCCAAGAAGCGCCTTGGGCACGAGCGAGCCTGCATACAGGCAGAGCGGACAACTCGCGATGAGATCACGTCCGCGCACCGTAATGAGATCGGGCGCACCGGGTCCCGCCCCTATGAAATGAACCGTCACGATCCCTCACCGATGGCGATGGCGCAGGTTACCTTGTTGGCCGCGACCCGCGCTCCAAGCAGCCGGGCGTTGGGGCCAGCCGCGACGAGGGCTGACGCCTCCGCGATCGACGGAACCCCCTTGATCTCCTGAACGCGCAACGAGCGTGTCAAAACCTGGTCAGCGACCCGCCCCAGATCCGCAACCGGGCATCGCAGAATAGGAATCGACAGCGACTGGGCCGCGCTTGCGATGCCGCGCTCGTCGGCTTTCGAGGTTTCGGTCGCGATCGCCGTAAGGTTCTCCCGCGCGATGCCGAAATTCGAAAGCGCCACGAAAATCAGACTCACAATGTCTTCGGAGGAGGTTTCCCGTCCGCATCCAATGCCCGCAACGATCATGGCTTCCTCACTCGCCATTGCGTGACCGGCATCGCCGGTCGCCAGCCAGACATGGCGCCCACTCTATCGGCTCTTGCGACCTGCAGTCGAACGAGATCTCCGCCAAAATGCTGGAAATAGCCGGCCAGCCGCGCCTCGGTCTCCAGCGACACGGCGTTGGCAACGAGACGGCCGCCTAACTTCAGCGCGGACCACGCCGCGTCGAACACGCCGTCATCCATCATTCCGCCGCCGATAAAGACAGCATCCGGTCGCGCAAGCCCCGCGAGCGCCTCCGGCGCCCGGCCCTGCACGATCTCAAGCTCCGGCACGCCAAGTGCTGCGGCGTTGCGGGCCGCCCGGCCCGCACGGTCGCTGCGCGCCTCGATGCCGATCGCGCGCAGGGATGGATGCCGCAGCAGCCACTCGATTGCGACCGAACCCGCACCAAGCCCGATATCCCAGAGCAATTGACCCTGCAGCGGCTGCAGCGACGACAACGTCACCGCACGAACTTCCCGCTTCGTCAGTTGACCGTCATGCTCGAAAAAATCGTCGTCAAGGCCGGGCGCCAAAGGGATGATGATGGCTTCGAGTTCCGCGACCATCTCGATGGCGATCGTGTTGAGCGGCTGGATCTCTTCGATATCAAAATTCGAAGCCGTCGCGTGACGTATGCGCTCGCGAGCGCCACCCATGGCCTCAAGCACGGTCATTCGCGACTTTCCCATGCGATGCGTGGTGAGAAGTTCGGAAAGCTTGCGCGGCGTCGCGTTGTCCCAAGAGAGCGCCAGAACCCGCGCGCCGGGTTGCAGGTGCCGAATAATGCCATTGAGGGCGCGGCCGTGGAGCGTGACCAGCGAGACGTCCTGCAGCGGCCAGCCCATCCTCGCGGCGGCGAGACTGAAAGCGGAGGGTTGTGGCAGACAAATGAACTCATCGGCTTGGACAAAGGCCGCAATCTGCTTGCCGACGCCGAAATGAAAGGGATCGCCGCTCGCGAGAATCGCGACGGCACGCCCGCGATGGCGTTCGATCTCGGGGAACGCATCACTGATGGGGCTCGGCCACGCCAGACGCCGGCCTCGAATAAGTTCGCTCGCCAATTCCAGATGGCGCGCGCCGCCCACCACCAGTTCGGCCGAACGGATCAGTTGGAGGGCGACGGAGGAAAGTCCTTCCACGCCGTCCTCACCAATACCAACGATAGACAGCCAGCGCGGCCTTGTGCAAATTGCGGGCTCAGTCATCACGGAACAAGCCCCGATGCGTGTTCTCATCCTCGGAGGTACGACAGAGGCCTCCGGCCTGGCGCGTCTGCTTGCGGCCGACCCCCGCTTTGAAACGACGCTCTCGCTGGCCGGACGCACTTCGAAGCCACGGACGCAACCGGTTCGCACCAGGATTGGCGGCTTCGGGGGTCCCGACGGATTGGCCGCGTGGCTGGAACAAGAAGCCATAGCGGCCGTCATCGACGCGACGCATCCCTATGCCGATCAAATCTCGTCCAGTGCCGTGACCGCCTGTGAGCGGCTTGCGATCCCGCTCGCCACGATCATGCGGCCGGCCTGGCAACCCGAGCCGGGCGACACATGGCTGACGGTCGCAAGCGCGGGAGCGGCTTCCGATGCGCTCGGACCGAAGCCGCGCCGGGTTTTTCTCAGCCTCGGCCGTCTCGAACTCGGGGTCTTCGCGACCAGTCCTCACCACCACTATATCGCACGCATGATCGACCCGCCGGAGGGTGTCGTGCTGCCGCGCGATATCCGGTTGATATTCGACCGGGGTCCCTTCGACGAGCAGGCCGAAACGGCGCTCCTCATGGACGAGAAGATCGACGTCCTTGTCTCCAAAAATTCGGGAGGTGCGGCAACCTACGCGAAGATCACGGCGACGCGCCGGCTCGGTATTCCCGTTGTGATGATCACGCGTCCGTATAAGCCGCACAGACATGCCTTGGACAATGCCGAGGGCGCCGCCAAGTGGCTGGAACAGCGGCTCACTCATCGCGCAATCCCCGTTTCAGCGCGGGGTGTATAGACCCAGGGCCGCTGTCCGGTTCGGGGGATGAGCCGCGTTGCGGTGGCCCCGATGATGACCAGCGTACGCATATCGGCAAGCGCCGGATCGACTTCGGCAAGCGTTGCGACGATGACACGCGTTTCGGGTGTCGCTGCTTTTTGGACGAAGAGCACCAGGGTATGCGGCGACTTGATCGTTCGCAACAGATTGAATGCCTGCCCAAGCTGATGCGGACGGGCTTTTGACGCCGGGTTGTAGAGCGCGATGACGAAGTCACCTTGAGCCGCGGCCCGCAGGCGCCGTTCGATGGTCTCCCATGACTTCAGATTGTCCGACAGCGAGACCGCGCAGAAGTCACCCCCGAGCGGGGCGCCGACTTCGGCTGCGGCGGCTAGCATGGCGGTGATACCGGGCTCGACATGAATATCGAGTTCTCGCCACGCGGGGTCGCCAGCCTCGATCGCCTCGAAAACCGCGGCTGCCATCGCGAATACGCCGGGATCGCCGCCCGAGACGACGGCGACCTTCCTGCCTTCGCCGGCGAGCGTGAGTGCGTGACGTGCCCGGTCGATCTCGACACGATTGCCGGAGGAGTGACGGCGCTGATCCAAGTTGGCTTGCGGGACTCGATCGAGATAGGGCCCATAGCCAACCAGATCCGTCGCGGCCTGAAGGGCTCTGGCCGCCGCCGGTGTCAAAAGATCTGACGACCCGGGTCCAAGACCGACAATGACGAGCGAGCCGCTCACAGCCGCCTCCCCTGACCCGGGATCAGCACCATCGAAAAGTAAGGGCCGTTGCCGTCGGGGCATTCGGACAAAGGCATGATCTGCTCGCCTCGCATGGTGCCGCGCTCGACATAGAGCGCGCGGGAGAGCAATCCGGCCGCCTCGACAGCCCGGCGGACCTTTGCCAGGTTCTTGCCGACTTTCATGATGACGGCGGCGTCGGTCTCCGCGAGCCGGCGGGTCAATTGCTCCTCGCCCAAGGTCCCGGGCAGTACCGAAAGGATGTCATTGCCCCAGGTGATGGGCGCATTGGCGCGCGTCCAGCAGCCTGACATCCCCGTAACGCCGGGCACGACCTCAAGCGGAAAAATTGCTTCGAGACGGCGCCACATGTGCATGAAGGAACCGTAGAAGAACGGATCTCCTTCGGCCAGAAGCCCTACCGACTTGCCTTGCCGCAGCAGCGCGGCAAGCATCTCGACGCTTTCCTCATAGAACCGGCTGATCTGCTCCTGGTATGAAGGATCTTCGGGCGGGATCTCGTTGGTGACGGGATATTCGAGCCGCAGCTCATCGCGATGCGGCGCGATCAGGGGATCGACGATGCCTCGCGCATTTCCCTGCAGACCTCGCTTCGCAAAAAAAGCGATCACATCGACATCGCGCACCAATGCTGCAGCCCGTAGCGTCAGATAGCTGATATCGCCGGGTCCGACCCCGATGCCGTAGAGTGTTCCACCAAGGGCGGTTCCACCGATTGCGTCAATACTGCTCATTCATGCTCACTCGCCAGCGCGTTGACCGCAGCAGCAGCCATGGCGCTACCGCCCCTGCGACCGCTGACAACAAGGAATGGAACGCGGCTCTGCGCCGCAAGGGCATGCTTGGACTCGGCAGCCCCGACAAAGCCGACGGGAACGCCGATGATGGCGGCAGGAAGCGGCGCGCCTTCGTCGAGCATTTCGAGTAGCCGAAACAGCGAGGTCGGCGCATTGCCGATGGCGACAACAGCTCCTTCAAGATGCGGCAGCCAAAGCTCCAGCGCCGCCGCCGAGCGTGTGTTTCCAACCTCGGTTGCGAGCTGCGCCACAGTTGGATCGTCGAGAGTGCAGACGACGCTGTTGTTCCTGGGCAATCTGCTGCGGGTGATGCCGTGGGCGACCATCTTCGCATCACAAAGAACAGGCGCGCCGCGCAACAATGCTTCGGATGCACGCGCGGCAAATGTCGGAGACATCAAAAGGTCATCGGCGATATCGACCATCCCGCAGGCGTGGATGATCCGCACGGCTAACTTCTCCTCGTTCTGCTTGAATCGGGAGAGATTGGCCTCGGCGCGGATGATCGCAAACGAGTTGCGATAGATCTCGGCGCCATCCCGAATGTAGGAGCGCAATTCAGTCATGCCTGCCGCCTCGGTTCACATGGAAGATTTTGCCGGGATCGGCGGCAAGATCGGAGAAGGAAACGTGGCGCGCGGGACGATCCTGCGCCGTTCCGTTGCGCACAATGCCATAGCGACCCTCAACGCCGACAAGCACGAGATCGCTCGTCCCCGATTTCGCACACCCCTTGGCGCAGCCGGAGACGTGGATGGTCCCAGTGAAGCCAAACCGCGGCAGCAGTCGCGCCAGCCGGCGTCCATCGCCACGCGTATCGAGAGAGGTCGAATGACAGCCGGGGGCGCCGGGGCAAGCCTCGATCTGAAGCAGGGGATCGCCGGGATCAACGATCAAGCCGACGCTTGCCGCAGCCACGAGGGTGCTTTGCCCGGACTGCTCGCTGGGTACCTCGGCATAGAGCGCGCGCCAGGGCGAAAGCCTGATCTCCCTGACACCATGGGCCGCCATCGCGTCAGCGAGCATCCGGAACTGATTGGCCTCGACGCGTCCAAAGGGCGCTGCGAACCCTACCGCGAGCCGGCCAGCGCCCAGATCTATCAAGCCGGCGCGCTTGATCAACGGCGCATCGGCATTGCGCGGATTCTCGCGGAGCGCGTTGAGCCGCGGACCGATCGCGGATCGAATAGACGCAAGGCCTTCACGTGAGAGGTCGCGCATACGTTGCCGCTTTTCACGCGCCGCCACGCCGATGAAGGCAAGGCCTGTTTCGATGGCGGTGGCCGCCGCGGCGCCGGGAGAGCTTGAACCAAGCCACTCCACCCCGACCCGTGTTTCGAGGCCGACCGTAACCGCAGAGTCCGGACCATCTGCAATCGCGGCAAGCCGAACATCGCCGCGCTGCTCCGCGAGATCCAAAATACCACCGCCATCGACGATGAAGGCAAATTTGGCCGGCAATGCCCGGAGAGATTTTTCGGAAACGAGCAATCCTGCAAGTTCTCCACCGATGCTTCTGACATCAAGTACTTCGGCGGGATCGATTCCGGCGAGAGGATTGATCATCACGTTGCGCACGGCTTCACCGTCCGGACTGTCGTCGAGCAGGCCAAGTCGGGCGATCACCTCGTGCAGTTGCAGCAGAGTTGCTTCGCCGACACCGCGGATCTGCAGATTGGCCCGCCGCGTCAGATCGATGTGGCCGTTGCCGAAGCGGCGCGCCGCATCGGCAAGGGCAGCCAATTCGTCGAGGCCAAGTGTTGCGGATCGCGGGCGCACGCGCACGATCAATCCGTCGCCGCTCAGCATCGGTCGCAAAGCGCCCGGGCACCAGCCCTTCACCTCTATCGCTGCCGAACGATTCACGTTGCCCTTCGCATCAGGTAGCTATCCATGATCCAACCGTTGGCGCGCCTTGCGTCCGTCCTGACCCGTTCGATTTCACCTGCGACGTCCTTCAGCTTGCCGGACACCAGGATTTCATCGGGCATGCCGACATAAGCGCCCCAATAAATGTCGATATCCTGATCCGCGAACCGCTTGTAGGTGTCGCCGCCATCGAGCATCACGACGACGCTATCGGCGTTAGCGGGAAAGCCTCCCGCCATCTTCCGTCCCGTGGTGATTTCGATCGACTGACCGATGCGGTTGAGCGTTGTCTTGTGTTTCGCGGCGAGCGCCTGGACACTGCTGATGCCGGGAATGACATCATATTCGAGCTGGTGGCGACCGCTGCTCGCAATCATTTCGACGATACGGATCGTACTGTCGTAGAGTGTCGGGTCGCCCCATACCAGGAATGCGCCGCATTCGTCGTCGGCCATCTCCTCCGAGATCAGGCGCTCGAACAAGGTCTGCTTGTCGCGATTGAGATCATCGACGGTCGAAAAATAGTCCTCCGTATCCCGCGCCCATTCCGGACTGGTCGCGTCAACGAACCGATGGTCATTGCCCCTGATATAGCGCCGGCAAATCTCCTTGCGAAGCTCGATCAACTTGGTCTTGCTCGGTCCCTTGTCCAGGATAAAGAAAACGTCGGTCTCGTTGAGGGCGTCGACGGCCTGCATGGTGACATAGCCGGGGTCTCCCGCCCCGATGCCAATAATAAGTATCTTCTTCATCACAGGGTACTCCGAGCAACAGCACATCCACGGCGTTTCGACGTCACCGTCCCAAGTCCGGCCCAATTGCAGAAACGTGCAGTCTCATTCTGCGCGGCGCGCGCAAAACGTGACGCCGGATCATCATGATCGCCTGAATTTGACACGATAGCGCTCGACGGCGAAAAAACATCCGTCAGCGCGGTTGCTGCTCCATCCTGCCTTCGCCCGTGGCGGCAGATGCGACCAGCTACTCCTGCGACATCGAGGCACCCCGCCTGACGCGTTCGCGCATGACCATGACCGGCAGCAGGTTTCCTGGCTCGCGGGTTGTCGCCTCGGACCACCTTCCCAGGGAGCTTTGGAATCCCCAGTGGTATGTATGGTCGTCAGCTATCCGCCTACAGTTGCGGGGGCAGCCGCGGAATGGCCTGCCGGAGCAGGCGCACCGCATTCCCTTGGATAGCCCTTGCGGGCACCACCACCGCAAACCGTGGCATCTGACCGTGATGGCGTCAACAGCTCAATCGAGCAACATGCGCAAGCCACGGCACGGCAAAATCCGTTTTGGCGCAGCCTGCCATCCTTGCTAGATTGCGACCTTCGGCAAGCTTTCGCTCGCCGTGCAGACGATCAACCGATGCCTTACAGCAAGACCCCGATCTGGCGGGACGATATCGACGCGCTGGCGTTCCAGCCCGCCGATCACGCGGGCCTCTGCATGGTGCATCGTCGGGCGTTCCGGACGCTGTTGCGAACCGTCCCGTCGCCGCAGGAATGCGTGGACTTCTACCACACCCATAGCGACGCGTTTCAGGCGGCGGCCCGCGCCAAAGTGGTTCGCGCTGACGGGACTGACACCGCGAACTTTCACCTCACCAGCCGGGATGTGATCCGGCAGTTGAAAAAATAGGGTCGCGCCAGCGCGGGTTTTCGGCTAAGATACCGTCATCGCTTGCGAGGATCGAGATGCAACAGTCCCAGACCGCCCACCTGCCCGCTCTCGCCACCGATTCGAGCGTGGTCGTTCAAGCCGTGCTGGCGATGGCCCTTGGTCTTTTCATTGTCGGCGTCGTCGGCTTCTCGCACATCAGCGCCGTTCATAACGCCGCGCACGATGTCCGCCACGCCAATGCGTTTCCCTGTCACTGACCAAAAATGCCGGTTTTCAGATCTATTGTGTTTTCGGCAGCCCTTGCCGGGCTGTTGGTCGGCGCGGTGATTTCGGTCGCGCAATTCTTCGGGACGGTCCCGCTGATCCAGAAGAGCGAAGTTTATGAACGTAAGGCTGCAGCCGAGGCGCCGCCGGCTGGGCATGAGCAGCCTGGCGCCCCCCACGAGCACGGTGAGGCCCATAGCCATGATCGCGAATGGGAGCCCGAAGATGGGTTTCAGCGCAACGCCTTCACGGTAGCGGCCAACATTCTGACTGCGACCGGCTTCGCGCTGCTGCTCACCGGGGTCTATGCGATCCGGGGCCGGCCGGTGACGTGGCGGGAAGGCCTGCTATGGGGACTTGGCGGCTTTGTGGTGTTTACTGCGGCGCCCGGCCTCGGCCTGCCGCCAGAATTGCCGGGCTTGCCGGTGGCCGAACTGGCGGCACGGCAGACCTGGTGGATCGCCACGGCCGCAGCAACAGCCATCGGGCTTTGCCTGATGGCCTTCCGCTCCGCAGCATGGGCTGCGGTACTTGGCCTCGGTCTGATCGCCCTGCCGCATCTGATCGGCGCGCCCCTTGCGCCGGAGTTCCACAGCGAGGTTCCGGCCGCGCTGTCGCACAGGTTCATTGTAATGGTAACGCTCACCAGCCTGCTGTTCTGGGCATTGCTCGGCGTCTCCACCAGTGTTGCGTTCGGACGTATCTCGCGACCGCAAGCATAGAGACGGGCCGTCATCGCGCAGACGCTCCGCACGTTTCTCGCTTGCGACCCCAAGGCTGAAGTCGGCCGTGTGCTGCAACGCCCGTCATCTTCACGACGCCTGAAGAACATGATGTCTGGATGCCTGCGCCGTGAGACGAAACGATATGCACCCCGCATCCCAGGTTGGACTTGGTAGCGCCGAAGCTGGCCAAGCCTGCCCAACGCCCGCCCCCCGTTTCCCAGAGAAAACGCAATCCACCCCGGCGGTTAGATCGGGATGGTCAGTGAGTTATAATGAAAGTGGTTGCGGGGAGGCGCAACCACCGATGCCGACATTCGTTAGTAATTTCGATTTAATTAGCAGCGAGGGGGCGTCATCAGCAACGATATGCCCGCAAACCGCGAGCATGAAAAGCGAAGCACGCGGGATGTTCGTGAGCGTTGCCGAGCAACGAAGCCGGCTCTAAGAGCAACAATGCTGTGCGGATGATCGGCTTCAAAACCCTACCGGTGAGATGCGAACCTGTCGTCTCCGGATCCAGCGGCGGCGAAACGTCATCGTCTCGACCAACTTCTTGTGGCGGCGGCGACGCGTCGAGGACTGAATTCGCGCTGGTATTGAAAGAACGCCCAGTGGTCGCGCACCCCAGTTCCGGCGACGTGATGATCAGTGATGCGCTCTCCGGCGCGGCGATTGTGTCAGTCTTTGAAATTTGCTTATGGCGTGGGGCGGACCGATGCAGCCGCGCGGGCCGGTTCGTCGATTCGGTTAGTCTATCGACGGGCGGTACAGCCTTCTCATAATTTATCTTATCGACGCTGCGACCGCCAATGGCCTTCGCCGGTCCGAGCGCGTTGGCAACTGCCGAGGGACCTTCCGACGCAGTGATATCTGCTTTTACTGCGTCGCGAGACGCGGCATTGGCGTCTGGTCTCTTTGGATCGATTGTCGCGTCCGCGAGCCAGACCGGTGCGTCCGCAGCGGGCCTACCCGCGATGTACGGGTTTGCCAAATGGGACCCGATCACCGTCGCCAGGACGGAAAGAAGAATGTTCAGAAAGAACTTTGACGCGTATTTCAGCATTGCCGGCCTCTCTTCCCGCTCGCTAATTACTTTGCCGTTCAACAAATCCGGCTAGGTTAGCATTTTTCCATGGCTATCTCCAAAGGCTAGAACGGCGTCAGTCAGTCTGATGCTAAGGTACTCTTCTCCAATTCGCTGATTTGCAGATCAGTCCACCGATGATGCAGCCCGAGGTACTAAGGGTAGATCCTTCAATAGCCATTTTGCCCGAATAGATTGAGCCGTTGTCAGGATTGACGGCTCTGCCGGTCCAGGAGTTCGTACCATCGGGACGCATGTCGTAGAACAAACGCTGCCCGACTTTGGCTTTCGTATTCGCACCCGGCTTTAACCACGCGATGTTTCCGCAGATGGCATCGCCACACGTGTCAAATTTGACATGCACAGCGCCATTGTCGCGTGACCATGTACCCAAGACGTCGTCTGCAAGACTGGGACTCGTGGTCATCAGGAATGCCGTCAGAGCCAGGCGGAGACGCACAACGTTCATCACATTATCCCTACGTTATTACTTCCGATCAACGAACATCCGCGAGATGCATGTCGCTCAGGGTTGTCGAAAGGCTGCGTACGATGAGGTCCGTGATCGCTCTATGCAGGTTTTCATTTCGCACGGGTTCGCCGGTGCCTGGTGAGTAACTGTCGTCGACTTGCCTGGTGGGACCAGGAAGCTTGACCTCTACCGCATCGTCCAACGGCGGCGCGCTCCTTTTC
Organism: Bradyrhizobium erythrophlei; assembly: GCF_900129505.1. Classification (NCBI taxonomy): domain Bacteria; kingdom Pseudomonadati; phylum Pseudomonadota; class Alphaproteobacteria; order Hyphomicrobiales; family Nitrobacteraceae; genus Bradyrhizobium; species Bradyrhizobium erythrophlei. The sequence goes on from NZ_LT670818.1 coordinate 8,001,899, forward strand.
TCAATAACATCGAACGTCTTTCCGTCGAAAACTCTGATTTCGTAGAGCGCATGGATCTGGTTGTAGGATGCCAGCACTGTCCCGTAGGTGACGAAGCCTATCCCTTCAACCTTTCGGGCACCGCGGCCGAAATTCGATTTTGCCTTGGTGATGACAATGTAGGCGTCGAGCCCTTGCGGGGACACTTCAGTCTGAACCAGCTTCTTGAATGGATCGGCACGAACGAGGTTGACGGGCGCAACCGGAGAATCCTTGACCGCCGCAAAGGCGGCTCGGTTGTAACTGACCGGCTGCACCTGAAAACGTCCGTTCAATGCCACAGTTGCTTGCTGGACAATCAGGTCATCGAGGCCCCAGGACCCGATCGGAAAGCTTTGGCTGGGGATGCTGTTGAGGCCGGTCAGCCCCGCCCTTGCAAAGCTCATCTCGCCGCCGACCGCCGAGATGATGCCGACGGTCTTGACCCCCTGCAGTTTCGTCTGACCGGTTTCAAACATCGCGCAAGCGCCGACGCTGACGGCAACAAGAAGAATCGTCACGAAGCTCACGCATCGGCTACTGCGGCGCATGGCGGTCCTATCGTATTTTGACGTCGAATGAATAGGAGGCGCCAATGCCGAAGGTCGTTTGGTTCGGCGAACCGCGAAGGGTCACGAGAGGGCTCGATGCAGCGTCGCCGAGCAGCCGCTCGTACTCGACATAGGAATGAACCTCCCATTGCGGATTGATCCGATAGGACACCTGTGCGCCGCCGCCGTAAGAGTGCGCGCCGCCCTTGGCGTTAAATACGGGCAGCCCGGAAGCCATCGCCTGCACGGCATCGATGCCAAAATAGGGTGAGGTCGCCTGGGTGCTTTCCCATGTGAAGCGTGGACCGGCCGAGATCGTGAGCCGCTGAATCACCGGCACGATGAAGTCCGCCGAGAAGTCGGCGACGGTGCCGTTGGGGCCGACCACGCCCTGGCGCAGTTCGACGCGTGTGCGGAACCAGTCGACGGGATAGTATTCGACGAAGCCGCCGAGTTCGACCGCGGCTTTAACATCGCCGAGGCCATTCAGTACGGAATAATTGTACTGCTTTCGTGCCGCCACGAACTTGGCGACGGGGCCGGCACGAAGGTCGCCGAAGTCGAGGAATGCGATACTTGCGCTGTCGCGCGGGCCACGAAACTGCTCCGTGGAGCCGGCACGGCGGATGGCAAAAATCGGGACCGGGCTGAGCAAGGCCCGATTGGCCCCCTCGAAGTCAGGTTTGTATTCGCCTCCCACGCCGACCATGACAGTCCAAGTGCCGGATACCGGCGGCACCATGGGTAATTCAAAGGGCGGAGCCGGCAACGTAAACGCAGTTTGGGCTGATGCGGAATCAAAGACCGCCCCGATGGTACCGAGTGCGGTAAGCAACGCGGGCAAGTGCGTCCGGTGCGCGCCCCCGCTCGGGGATGGGCGGAGACCGGCTTTGACGGCATGCTTCATGGAGGGCCTTCTGACCCCCGGGGCCATTTTGGCAGGGTCGGCTCGTGTGGTTCGGAGCGGCAAGATGGTGCGCTAACATTGCCCCTAGATTGCCTCCGGCAGACAGACCGGCACTCCTCGAAATGTTCTTGGGATGCTGTGAGGATGATCCCTGTTTTTCTCTCTCAAATGTTACCGAATACATTCCAGGGGCGGATATTCGCCATAATGCCCGCCGGATTGTATCCCCGCCGCCGACAGCTTCGACGGCCGTCATGCATGCGTCACCACGAACCAGCGCGCGCCATGTTTGCGTATGTCAAGAGCGATCGGTCTCGCTATCAATGCGGCAAGGGCTCGTCGAAATCGCCAGTTCAGCACACGCGATCATTAAGTTTGCACTTTGCTGGCGAGGCCGCTGAAGTCGCCGGAAGCGCAGCAGGCAAATATCTTGCAAGAATGGAAGCGTCGAGGATATCGACCACACTGTCGGGCAGCCGATTCCAGACTTCGTCACGTCCCAAAATCGAAATACCCATATACCCGCGAAGCGTAAGAGTTTGACCATTGGGATTGATAGCCATGTTCGCGCTGTAAATCTTGCCATCGCGCGGATCGAGGATGTCGCCACCCTCGTATTTCAAGCCGCTCCGCTTCATTCCCCTGATAAAGGTAAGGCCCAAGAGAGGCTCATTCCTGCGATCATCCACGCATTTCGTGCAGACCGCGCCGGAATCATCTCCCGGCTTGAGAAATCTCTTTGCAATGGCCCCTTCATAGGTGCCGCCGCGCTCGAAGATCAATACCCACACGACAGGCTTCCCAGCTTCAGTTTTCTCCCACAGACCACTGGCCGTTGGCTCATCTGCTCTCGCTGAATACGCCAATGCCGTGAGCGCCGCGAAGCTGGCAACCAGTAGCATGCTAAACTGAAGCCGGTTTGCGATCTTACGAATCATCATCGTAGTTCCTGTTGACCTGCGTTCACGCCTACAAAGTATAGTCAGAAGGCTGCGCCGATATTCCACGACTTTGAGTTCACCGCATGGTCGTGGCTCATAAGGTTCGAAGTTGGCGAGTGATCCTCCAACATTGCCCCAAGATTGCCTCCGCGAAGCCGAACCGTCACCTTCGCGCGAGCCGAAAGGACGTCCGATCCTCCATGGCTTGCGTTGGCGGGGCCGATTGCCGTAAGGGGAGGCTCCGGGCGGACCGACGTGTCAAATCCAGCGAAGCGGGGAATGCCGCGATCCCGCAACATCTATCCAGCCATAATCGGGAAGATCGATGCGCTCCCTTGTGATCGAAGACGAACCGCAGATCGGGGCCTATCTCGGTCGTTTGCTCGGGCAGTTGAACGGGATCGTCGACATCGTCGCATCCGTTTCGGATGCCCGGCAAGCGCTCAGCAATTTCAAGTATGATCTGGCGATCGTCGACCGGATGCTGCCTGACGGCGACGCGCTCGACATCGTCACAGCGTTGAGCCAATTGCCAGAAAGGCCGGCCATCATCATGCTGACGGCCAAGGATACCAAGGAAGACGTGATCGATGGCCTGAACTGCGGGGCGGACGATTATCTCGGCAAGCCATTCGAGCCGCAGGAATTTATCGCCAGGGTTCGGGCTGTGCTGCGGCGGCCTCGGCTCCTCGTTCCGTCGGTCCTGTCGTTCGGAAACGTCGAACTGCGCGTCGGCACCAACGAGGCCATTGTGGCCAACAACAAGGTTCTGCTGCGGCGGCGCGAAGCCTTGATCCTCGGAGCGCTGCTGATGCGAAGCGACCGCGTTGTCACACGCGCCGCCCTGATCGAGGAGATTTACGGGTTCGATGACGAGATCGAATCCAATACCCTCGAGGCGCAGGTATCCCGGCTCCGCAAAAAGCTGGCCGAACTTGGCGGCAACGTCGAGATCCGCAGCATGCGGGGTATCGGCTATATTCTCAGAACGACGCAGATCCGATGACGTCGATCACCAGGACACTGACGCTTTCGCTCAGCGTGGCTGCAGCGGCCATCTTCCTCGTCTTGCTTGGCACCGTGATCTGGCTGGATGTGGCACGTGAACGCGAGCAAGCCTTTTGCCAGGCAGCCGCGGCTATCCTCAGTCGCGCCACGGTCGTCGATCCGGGCCGGGGACTGACTATCCGTTCCATACACAGTATCGAGGATTTGAAATCCACTAGCCCAAACCTGTGGTACGTCGTGTCCTACGATGGCCTGACGGCCGAGTTCGGACGCGAACTCAGACCGGCCCTACCCTTCTCGCTACCCTATACCGGGCCGATCGGTTTCTCGGTCCTCAATACGCTTGACCAGAAGAGCGCCTTCTGCCTGGCCGTCGTCCGAAGGGGTACTTCCGAACTGGTTATGATGATCGGAGGTGCGCAAGTCGGAGTCGATCAGATCGCGAGATCGTTCGTCGTTCGTAACTTTTTCTCCATTTTTCTGCTGGCCATCGCCTTCGCGTCGACCGTCGCGGCCGGCGCATTCCTGTCCGCACGCTTCGTGGCGCGCAGCATCGAACGCGTGACGAGGCTGGCGCTCGCCATCGAACCGACGGCACCGCAGGCGTCGATTTCGCTCGATGAGGTCCCGGTCGAACTCAAGCCGCTAGCCAGCGCGCTCAACCGCGCTTTCCAAGAGATCGACGCCTACATCCAAAGGCAACGCCGGTTCCTCGGTAATGCGGCCCATCAGCTTCGAACCCCACTGACCCTGTTGCGCGCGAAGATCGAAGACGTGACCGAACCGGCCTTGAAGGGCGAACTTGTGCGTGATGTTCGTCGCCTCTCGTCATTGGTCTCAGCCATGCTGGACCTGGCGCGGTTACAAAATCATGCGATCGAAAAGCGGCCCATCGATCTGGCAGTTGTGACGCGGGACGTCCTTGCGGATTTCAGCCCCTCCGCGCTGGACAGCGGAATCGAACTCTCGCTGGAGCAGGTCGAGGAAGGCACCATCGTGGTGCACGGCGTCGAAGCTGCGGTTCGGAGTGCGTTGGCTAACCTGGTCGGCAACGCATTGGTCCATGCGCACGGCGCCGGACGCGTCGTGGCTAACCTCGATCGCGGGAGCGTGTCGATCTGCGACGACGGGGCTGGAATCTCTCCAAGCCCCGAGCGCATCGAGCCGTTCCAAACGGGCAACACCTCCAAGGAGGGCTATGGACTTGGCCTGTCGATCGTTCAGGAGATCATGGCGGCCCACGGAGGCGCGCTGATCGTCACATCGACCCCAGGACGCGGGACGACGGCCAGCCTTCGCTTTCCCGAAGCTTCTGAAGCAACGCCCGGCGAAATCCATATCCCGCAACGTTGAGGCAACGTAGTCGGAGCTCTGTGCTGACGGCGCGCGCGAGGCGCGAAGGCACCGAGAAAGGCTATACATGCACTTCAAGATCGTCCCGGCCATAGGGCCACGCTATTGGGTTAGTATCATGATCGCCAGCATCTGTGGAGCGAACATGGGTGATTTCATACCCGATGTGCTCAAGTTGAGCGACATAGGCGGCCTTTTGATGCTTGCACTGATTTTCGCCGTCATTGTGTTGGCAAATCAACGGAGCAGACGTGGAAATGAAGGCCTGTACTGGCTGGCAATCCTCGTTGTACGAGCCGCCGCGACCAACTTGGCCGACCTCGGAATCCACCGCACGCATCTGGATTACATCACGGTCTCGGCCTGCCTGGCCGCGCTCCTGGCTGCGATTCTAGCCTTGCGCCGCGCGTCATCCTTACAGCCGGTGACATGCGGGCTCCCACGCACGAATGGCCTCTACTGGTTGGCCATGCTGACAGCCGGAACGCTCGGCACTGTGCTCGGTGACGGCATAGGTCACATGATCCACCCGATCACGGTCGGAGTACCGATCTCCGCCATAATCGCGACCGTGGCCGTTGCCCTTATTCTCGCGCAGAAAACGCGCCTCGACATGGCATCCGCCGGGACCGCAAGCTATTGGGTCGCGATGGTGGCGATCCGCACCTGGGGCACCAATTTCGGCGATATCGCGGCTTTCTTTCTGTCGCTTCCCGCGAGCATGATGCTTAGCGGTCTGCTGCTGGCAGGCACGCTGATTGTGTGGCGCGAGCCGAGCAATCCCATAGTCTCGGCAGCCACCTAGCCCGCCTCCTCGGTCGCGCCGATAATCACGGCTCCGACTGCAGCTATCGACGTCAGCACCTCGACCGAAAAAGGCTTGCTGGCGTGGGCGGTTCGTCGTGCGATCGGTATCAGGCCGATCAGGATCGCAATCAAAAAAGCCCAATGTTCCGTTGCCGGGAAAAGCTCCCCACCTGTGACCTTCAGTTATGAGGCGATGTCCCGAGTCTTAGTTGCGATTGGTCAAATCCGAGCGGCTCAACTTCAGTTCCGGAAACCGAGGTAAATGGGCTATGCTCAATCAGCGGCGCGATGGCCTCAGCTGCATAGGGCGTGAATTTCTGTATTCCAAACCAAATAAAAATGGCCACCATAGACCATCGCAGCAACGCTAGTTGCCAATACGAGCCGCTGCTCTTTTCTGCTACCCGGAAATGAACTGTCATGGCTACTCTCCCTCCGTAGATCTTCAACACTAAACATTCGCCGACTAGCCCTGGTGGCCTGGCGTAAGCAGATTTGCGCTCACTTGGAGATGGTCAATTCCGAACTGGCTTTGCCGAGCCGTTGCAGCGGCCCGCTAGGAGACCGCCGCGTTGGCTTCGAGCCCAGTGGCAATATTGGCCGCAGCATCTGCATAGAAAGTGCGGTAGAGATCCTCGGTGAGGTAGCCGATGTGAGGCGTCGCCAGGGTGTTGTCCAGCTTCCGGAAGGGGTGATCGGGAGGCAACGGCTCCACGTCGAATACATCGACCGCTGCGCCGGCGATCCTGCGCGCCTGCAGCGCCTCGATCAGGGCCGCCTCATCAACGATCGGACCCCGTGATGTATTCACGAACCTGGCCGTCGGCTTCATCAGGGCGAACTCGGGCGCCCCGATCAGGCCTCTGGTGCGGCCGCTCAGGACGAGATGGATCGTGACGACGTCCGCCTCGCGGAACAGTGTCTGCTTGTCGACGAGAGTGGCGCCGGCAGCGCTGGCCTTCTCCTCGGTCAGGTTCTGGCTCCAGGCGATCACCTTCATCCCGAAGGCGACACCGATGCGCGCGACCTCTCTTCCGATATTGCCCAACCCGACGACCCCAAGGCTTTTGCCTCGCAGGTTTGAGCCGAGGCCCGTCTGCCATCCGCCGGCCCTCAGCGAGGCGGCCTCCCGGTCGATGCCCCGCATGCTCGCCAGGATCAGCGACCAGGTGAACTCGATGGTCGGAGTGGAGTCGTAGCCGGTCGCGGTCACCAGGATCCCGCGCTCTGCCGCGGCCAGCGTGTCGATCGAGGCGTTGCGAGGGCCCGTCGATGCGATCAGCTTCAGCCGTGGCAGCTGCTCGAGAATCTCCCTCGTGAGCGGAGTTCGCTCGCGCATCACGCAGACGGCATCGAAGGGGCGCAGCCGGTCTACGACCGCACCAGGATCATCCAGGTGGTCGTTGAACACGGTGATCTCGGCGTGCCGCCGGACGGCCGACCAGTCGGCAAGCCGCAGCGCCACGTTCTGGTAGTCGTCGAGGATCGCAACCTTCATCATGGGCCCCTCCTTTACTGCTTGGCGGCAAAGAACTCGGCCAGAGCTCTCGCAACGGCTTTGGGATCGTTTTCCATCGGAATGTGGCCTGCCGACTTGATCCGCACGAGCCTCGTTTCCGGAATCTCGCGTGCGTAGCGTTCGGCATAATCGACGGTCTGGAATTCGTCGTCCTCGCCCCAGACCAGGAGCTTCGGGGTCCTGGATTGGAGCAGGGCCGGCAGCATCTCCTGAGTATAGCGGTTGTCCGCCGCGCCCGCGAGCGCCAGCCAGGATCGAGCGACCCTGGGGTCGGTCCACGGATCGAGATATTCCGCGATCTCGGCTTCGCTTGCCGGACGCCCGAGCGCCTTCACGACGGACACGCGACGCGCGGCGAGAACATCGTCCCTCGTCGTCGCGGCGGCCACAGCCGGATCCCGGAAGCGGGCGACGCCAGGTACGGGCCACGAATCGTACATGATGCCGTTCACCACGGCCAGGCGCCGCACCTCCACCTCCTTTGCGAGCATCAGATGCTGCGCCACGCCTCCCCCGATGTCGTGGCCGGCGACCATGACCGGTCCCTTGTGCCCGAGCGCTTCGAGGAAGCCCACCAGCCAGGCGGAGAGACGAGGGACTGAAGCCTCGCTCACGGTGAGTTCACCTCCGGAGCGGCCGAAGCCGGGGAAATCGACCGCCACCGGGCGAAGGCCCGCCGCGGCGATACCGTCGAGGACGGGTTGCCAGACGCGGCTCCAATAGGTGCCATGAAGCAGCAACACCAAGGGACCATCCTTCCCCGCAGTCAGATAGCTGATCGGAACCCCGCTGACATTGACGGTCTGGCGCTTCGTCATCGGACGATCCTCTTCACATGGTCCTTGCCGAGCCCGACGGCTTCGTAGTGCCTGGTCGCGTGCTCGAGCTTGGTGAAAACATCCTCGTATCCGAGCGCCTCGCCGTAGGGATCGACGTAGGTGTACCCGCCGGTCACGTGAAAAAGCGTGGCCATTTCCTTTACGTCGTCCGGAACGACCAGCGTGTGCGTCTCGCCGGGCGGCTCAAACGCGTAGTCGCCCGGGGACGCGGCCCAGTCATGCTCGAGGTAGCGCCATCTTCCGCGGAGCGTGAAGGCGTGCACCGGTCCGGAATGGCGGTGGCGCGACAACACGCCCGAGGACCGAACCCTAAGAATGTTGATATAGTATCCCTGAGTCACGTTCAGGACGAGAGGCCTGAACGCAACTGTCGGCGACTGCGGGACCCATTCGTGTTCGTCCCCGTCAAGCTCCAGCGCGGAGCCGACGAATACATCCGGCACCATGCCTGCGGGCTGGGGTTTCTGATATGCGATCTTGCTCTGATCGATGGAACGGCGCTCGGGCGCCTGCTGTTGCTCCGATAAAGACGTGGTCATCATTTTACCCTCCAACACGCAAATGGGACGTCGGGAGATTTGCGGCTCTTTGTCGTCAGACTGCCGGCGCGCTTGCGGCGGTCTGTCCGAACAGTATCTTCTTCCCTTCCTCGGTGACGGCGGGACGGCTCGAATACGGCTCGCCTCTGGCGTAGGCCCGCTGCGTCCCGGGGCGCTCGTGCACCGTGTCGAACCAGCGCCGCAGGTTCGGGAAGTCATCCAGATTCTGCTGCTGGCGCTTCCAGGGAACGATCCACGGATAGGAAGTCATGTCGGCAATGCTGTAGCCGTCGCCGGCGACGAACGTGCGGTTTTCGAGATGACGGTCAAGCACGCCGTACAGACGGTTCGTCTCCTTCACGTAGCGGTCGATCGCATAAGGAATCCTGCTCGGCGCGTAGAGCCCGAAGTGGTGGTTCTGTCCGGCCATCGGTCCCAGCCCGCCAACTTGCCAGAACAGCCATTCCGTCGCGGTCTTGCGGCCGCGGACGTCCGTCGGCAGGAAGCGGCCGGTCTTCTCGGCGAGGTACAACAGGATGGCACCCGACTCGAACACGCTGATCGGCTCGCCGCCGTCGGACGGTGCCGTATCGATGATCGCGGGCATGCGGTTGTTCGGCGAGATGGCAAGGAAGTCGCGCTTGAACTGATCGCCGGCGCTGATGTCGACCGGGTGGATCGTGTAGTCCAGTCCCGCTTCTTCCAGGAACATCGTGATCTTGTGGCCGTTCGGCGTAGGCCAGTAGTAGAGCTCGATCATTTCGGTCTCCTCGGCTTGTCCGCCAAGTGCAGGGCTGCCGCCCCTGCCGGGGCAAGGGGCGGCCTCGATCGCGGATCAGGCGGCGGGCTTCAGCTTGCCCGGCGCGCTCCACTCGGCGCCCTTCATGAAGGCGTCGTTGGGCGTCTGCGCGAGATGGTTAGTGTAGTTCGAGATGAGCTTGGTCGCCGCGAGGACAAGGACGTCGAGCACCGCGCGATTGTCGTAGCCTGCGGCCTTGAAGGCGGCGACGTCGGCTTCGCTCACGAAGCCACGCTGGCGGGTGATCTTGGCCGCGAATTGGCGCAGCGCCTCGAGCTTAGGGTCTGCGATCGGTCGGCCCTCGCGTACCGCGGCGATAGCGCCGTCGTCGACTTTTGCCATGCGCGACAGATTGGTGTGGCCGGCCATGCAATAGGTGCACTCGTTTTCGTAGATAATCGCGAGATAGGCGATGTTGCGTTCCTGGGGCGTGAAGCCGGTCTTTTCCGCAATTCCCCACAGCGTGCCGTAGGCCTCGAGGGCAGCGGGGCTCTCGGCTAATACGCGGTGAAGGTTGGGCACAAAGCCCCACGCCTTTTGAACGCCGTTTAGAATCTCGGCCGAGGCTGGCGGTGCACCAGAGGTGTCGTGAAGCGTGAAGTCGTTGATCATTTGCGCTATCCTTTTGGCAAGCATCGAAGTGACTTCCGCAACTTGCTTCATTCCCCCTCGCATCGGCAGAGATGCCGAAGCGATATGAGTCATTCCCCCAAAGAATGGGTCAGGCAATCGGAAGATGGGTAAGGGTGCCTCCCCCCATTCGCCCCGCCGGTACCATTCCAAGCTGGAATAAGAGCTATGCCTACATCGAAGCTGGTTGGTATGGATCGCGCGTCATAGGAGCGGGAGCTGCGCACAAAGGCGCAGGGTCACAACGGCAGGAATTGCAATGGTTCTCCTAGTGACGAGCGCCTCAGGCGCGAACGGAGCCGGTTACGGCAAGCTGCTGTCGTTCAGTGAGGACGGAGAGCCGCTCGGACCGTTCAGCGAAGATGCTCGGATCGTCGATCCACGCGGACTCGGCGTCGATGGGGCTTTGCTCTTCGTCAACAGCGGGATGAACCGGATTCTGGCGCTCGACGGTAAGGGTCGTGTGGTGCGCGACAGCGGCGCGATAGCCAGGTTGAACCCGGGCGGCGGCAACTTCGGCCCCGATGGCCGGTACTATGTCGGATTGCGCGCTGCACGGACCGTTATGGCGTTTGCGCCGACGCTCGATGGGCCGGGCGACCCTGTGCTTCCGTCCGCTGTGGTCCCGTTTCCGCGCGGGTTTGCATTCGACCAGGACGACGCTCTCTTTCTCGCGTCCGGCATCGGTCCGGGCGGCGAAGGCGACAACACCATTTTGGCGTTCGGTCCGGAACGGAGGATCAAGTCGTCCTGGAAGGTCGAGGATCCGGAGCTCAGCCCGCTCGACCTCGCAATCGCGCCGAACGGAAACGTGGTCGTCGGCAGCGAGCATCCGTTCGGAGCTCCGGATGCGGTGACAACCATCCGCGAATACGATCGGACCGATGGTCGTCTCGTTCGCGTCCTCGCTCCGGGTCGCGGGATCGGATTCAGGAAGCCGCGCGGCCTACGCTTCGGGCCCGATGGCAAGTTCTACTGCGTGGCTCAAGACGAAGTCGTCGTCTTCGATTTCGTGAGCGGCAAATGCCTGGGCGCGGTTGTCAGGCTACCGGGCCTCAACGGCCAGGCTGTGATCTTCTTTGCATAAGGAGAAAAGGAATGGATGCATCGGGAGGAGCGCAGAGGTTCGCGCATGAGCAATGGCCATACGAGCCGAAATTCAAGCGCGTCAACGGCTGGCGCATGCACTACATCGACGAGGGCGCCGGCGACCCGGTAGTTCTCCTTCACGGCAATCCGGCATGGGGCTTTCTGTACCGGAAGTTCGTGAAGCCGCTGACCGCGGCGGGCAGGCGCGTGATCGTTCCGGACATGATCGGTTTCGGCCTGTCCGAGAAGCCCGTCCGCGAACAAGCCCACACTCTCGACGGCCACATCGCGAACCTGACCAGCCTGCTGCAACAGCTCGACATACGCGGCGCGACCATGGTCTGTCACGACTGGGGCGGGCCTACGGGTCTCGGGTTTGCGCTGTCCAATCCGGACCGCGTCCGCACTTTGGTTATCATGAGCACCTGGGCATGGCCGCTGCCTCCCGCCGAATTCCACAAGCGGATCTTCCCGTGGCGCATGATGCATGCGCCTGTCGTCGGTCCGTATCTTCTCGGGCGCCACAACGCGCTTGCTGGTCGCGGGATGTATCTTTCGGTGGTCGACCGGAAGAAGTTCAGGGCGGAGGCCCAGAGCGTCTACGAAGGCATCCTGCCGGATCTGGGATCGCGTCTCCTCACATGGACCTGGCCGCGTTGGATTCCGCTCGACAACAGCGCGCGCGGCTTCGCGCGTTTCGAATGGCTCGAGCGCGAACTGAGGAAGTCGAAATTCCCGACGCTTCTGGTCTGGGGCAGAGAGGACGAGGTGTTCGACCACAAGACGTTCGCGACCCGCTTCAAAGAGTTGCTGCCGCACGCCGAGGGACCCGAACTCGTCACCGGACGGCACTTCCTGCAGGAGGACTCCGGTGCCGAGATTGCCGAGAAGATCAACCGTTTCCTGGACCGCATCGACGGGAGGCAGTCATGACGCAGATTGAAGTAGTGGAGGCGCCCGGCCTCGACGGAAAAAGAAGGGCGCTGGTGCTGACGGAGGACCGCGTCGGACATTACCCGGAATTCCGAGAGTTCTTCGTCCGGCGCTTTGCCCTCGATTCGAACGGCCTGGCGCGGCCGGGGTATGTGCGGGCTCCCTCAGGAATGGTCTATGCGCTCGTCTTCATTGGAAGGAGCGGAGAGCCCTTTCCCGATGGGATCGAAATCTACGCGACGCCGGATGCGCTGGAGCCGTTGAACGAAGCGGACGTCGACAGCGATCTCTGGGCCTTGCTGAGGTGGATGATCGAGGGCGTCGGCGGCGAATGGCGGGTCGAGGACCTGGACGCGACGGGAAGGCTGTATCAGCTGAACGCCGCCGGGACGGGATAGCGGAGCAGCGGCGCTCGCACCCTCGTCAAATTCATTCGGCTGCGAGCGCCCTATACTCCGCGGCTTCGTGGAGGATGACCCCCGAGAGCGGATCGAACTGACCGACCCAGGGCTCGCGCTCGAGCACCGCCTTGGTGTGGGCGTAACCCGCGTCCCAGCGCTGCCTGATGCCGGCGGGACTGAAATCGACGTCCTTTGTGTGATCTTCGTGCGACAGCTGCGGTGCCAGTAACTGCACCACGTGCATCCGGGTCTGGCAGCCGTAGCTCATCAATTCCCTCACTTCGGGCCTGTCGCGTTCGGACTCCGGCAATCGTGCCGCGAGCTCGTTGATGACGTGGCGCAAGCGGTGCGCCTGCTGGTGGCGCGTGATCTGGCTGACGATCCGGCTGGAATACTGCACGTCCTTGTGGCGGTTGAGGACCTCCGCCATGGTGGTGGGCTCGGCCCCAACGGGATTCCACAGGTGGACGGTGAAGATGAGGGAGTCCCTGCGCGGATTATCGTCGAGCACCACTTCGGTCGGCGTGTTGGAGAGAATGCCGCCGTCCCAGTAGAGCTCGCCGTTGACGCGCGCGGCCGGAAATGCCGGCGGAAGCGCGCCGGAGGCCATGATATGCTTCACGTCCAGCTCGCAGCGGCGGCTGTCGAAATACGTCATCTGGCTGGTGCGCACGTGCGCCGCCCCGACCGTGAGGCGCGGGCTTCCTCTGTTGATCAGCTTGAAGTCGACGAGCTCGGAGAGAGTGGCCTCAAGGGGCGCTGTCGAGTAGTAGCCGGCGTGGTCTGCGCCTAGCGGGAATCCGTCGCCTGCGTGGGCCAGCGGGTTTGGTGTGAAGAAGCCGGGGATGCCGTGCGTCAGGGTCCTCCAGAAGGACCATTTGTCTCCGAACCCCGGCAGGACGCCGCGGAAGTCGCACTGAGGGGCGCGCTGCACCCTGCTCCAGAATTCATTCAGTCGCGGTAGCCGGTCCTGCGGCGCGTTTCCAGCAATGAGGCTGGCGTTGATCGCTCCGATCGACGTGCCGACGATCCAGTCCGGCTCGACACCGGCTTCCTGCAATGCCTGATAGACACCCACTTGATAGGACCCGAGGGCGCCGCCCGCCTGCAGCACGAGTACGACCTGGCCCGGGAGGCTGCCCGGTCCCGTGTGCGGCTCTGCGAGACAGCCGCCGTCTGACGTTCGATCGGTCGCTCCATGCGAGACCTCCTCCTTCCGTTTGCCGGAATGCGCCTGCCGCGCCTGATTCAATGTCCTGGCGAGGCCCTGTCAATCGCGGCAGGCGCCGTAGGCGGCCCGCGACCACTTATCCCCGGCCATGGAACATGCAGCGAAGCAGCATCTCCAGATGCGGCGTGGCGATGATGGCGAGGCTCGCCACGGCGCTGCCCGTCATCGCGTAGGCGAACAGGGCGTCCCTGACCGTCTCGCTTAGGGTCTGAACGGTTTCCAGGGCAACCGCTCTTGCGCGAGTCGTGGAACTCAAGCCTGCACCGGCGCTCCGGACCGGCATCGCGATCGGATGATCATGGGTGCTCATTGCTTCTCTCCTTTGCCGGGCAACCGCTCGGATGCGTCGAGAGATGGCCAATTCTCGCGCGGCGTGGCAGATAGGGCGGAGCGATATCGCTCATTCCTGCGGAGAATAGGATGGATCGTCTGGCTTCAATGGAGACGTTCGTGCGGGTTGTCGAAACGGGGTCTTTCTCCGGAGCGGCCCGGCAGCTTCGGGTCGGGCAACCGGCGGTCTCGAAGTCGGTCGCGCAGCTCGAGGAGTATCTCGGGGTCAAGCTGCTGACACGCTCGACGCGCGGGCTCACCCCGACGGAAGCCGGGCTCGGTTATCTCGAGCGCGCCAAGCGGGCCCTCGAGGAGGCAGCCGAGGCCGAGCTCGCCGCGCGGGGAGCCGGGGCCGGGCTCAAGGGGCGATTGCGGATCTGCGCTGCCGTCACCTTCGCCCGGATCCATCTCATTCCGATGTTGCCGAAATTCCTGGCGCAGAATCCGGACCTGGACCTGGAGGTCGTTCTGGACGACCGTCAGATCGACCTTGTCCAGGAGGGCATCGATGTGGCTCTCCGGATGGGAAAGATGATGGACTCGACGCTTACCGCCCGACGTATCGCAAGATGCAAGCGCCTCGTCTTGGGCACGCCAGCCTACTTCGATCGCGCGGGCACGCCGTCGACGCCAAGCGAATTGAGCAAGCATCAGGCCGTCGTCTATCTCCAGGGAGAGGGCAGCGTCTGGTCGTTCAGGCGCGAGACATCCGAATTGGCCGTCACCGTCCAAAGCAGATTGCGGGTGACCGCTGCGGAAGGCGTAAGAGCTGCGGTGCTCGCCGATGTAGGCCTTACCATCGCGTCGGAGTGGATGTTCAGCCCTGAACTGCGATCGGGCGCCGTGCGTGCGGTCCTGTCGGAATGGAGCCTCCCGGCCCTCGACCTGTGGGCCGTGCTTCCGACCGGGCGCGCCGCGACGGCCAAGGCACGGGCGTTCGTGGATTTCTTCGAACGTACGTTCAACGCATAGGCGAGAAAGCGGACCGACGTCGCGGCCGTGGGCGCGTGCGCAGCCGCTGATGAGACGAACGGGCATGTCTTCGATCCCGGGCGGCATTCACCGCTTCGGGTCGATGAGTACGGTGACACGCAACGGAGTTGCTCACCCCGAGCCTCCTGCCAAGGAGTGTCGCCATGTCCCTCATCTCGATCCTGAAGCGCTCGATCCGCACGGCCGCCGCAGGTCTCGTCTTTGTCGGCCTGGTTTCGCCGGCAAATGCGACGTATCAGCACGAGCCTGCTGAGATCTTCCCCGATCTGCCGGCCAGCGCGACTGCAGATCCTGCCTCGGCGGTGCCGACCTCGCACCTGCCCTGGCTTGCTCCGGTCGGCCATCGGCAACCGCATCGAGCCGACGTCCCCCAATACGAGGCCGTGTCGGCATGGGAGCGCCAGCAACGGCAATTCGACCAGGAGCTGGACCGCAAGCTGATGATCTGTCGCGGGTGTTGACCGGGTGCGCAGCGACCATTCCCGGCGGGAATAATCTCTAGTCCGACGACCCTGCTACCCGGCGCGGCGGTCTCCTTTAGCTTCCTGCACGTGACTTCAACAAACCGGGCGGCGCCGCCGTCCGCCACGCAAAGGCCCAAAGGAGAACCGTCATGTCGCTTCAAGCCAAGCTCGACGCTTTCAAAGCCGATTTCGAGGCCGGAAAGCCGCCCTACAGTGTTCCTCGCTCCGTCGTCGAGACGATGCACCGCGCCACCGCAGAACTGATCGAGTCAGGGGCCGCCCAACGCGCCAAGAAGGCCGGCGATGTCGCCCCGTCCTTCTCGCTGAAGGATCCGGAAGGCAACGTCGTCAACTCGTCGGATCTCCTGAAACGCGGCCCGCTGGTGCTCAGCTTCTACCGCGGCGTCTGGTGCCCGTACTGCAACATGGAGCTGCAGGCGCTCGAAGCCGCCAAACCGGAATTCGACAAATACGGCGCCTCCTTGGTCGCGATCTCGCCGCAGACCGCCCCGAACAGCCGCAAGTCGGTGCGCCAGAACAAGCTCAGCTTCCCGATCCTCTCGGACGCCAAGGGCAAGGTCGGCGCCGCGTTCGGGCTGCGCTTCAATCTGCCCGACTACCTGGTCGAGCTCTACCAGCAGCTGAAGAACGATCTGCCCACGTTCAACGACGATCCGAGTTGGACGCTGCCGATGCCGGCCCGCTACGTCATTGGACAGGACGGCGTGATCCTCTACTCCGAAGTGAACCCCGACTACACCCGCCGGCCCGATCCTGAAGACATGATCCCGGTCCTCCAGCGGGCGGCCGCCGTCAAGGCGTGACGGCGCATGAGGCGGCCGGTGGGGCGCAACTTCGTCGCGACGACCGGCCGCCGTCTTTCCCAACCAAGGCTATTCAAAGGAAGAGTGTGATGAGCAAGCTGTTCTCGACGACCGAAGTCGGTCCGTACCGGTTGTCCCATCGTGTGGTGATGGCTCCCTTGACGCGGATGCGGTCCGATCCGGGCGATATTCCGAGCGCCCTCATGGTCGAATACTACACCCAGCGCGCCTCCGACGGCGGTCTGATCGTCTCCGAAGCGACGCCGGTCTCGATCCGCGGCAACGGTTATGCAGGGGCGCCCGGCATCTACTCGGATCGTCAGATCGCCGGATGGCGGCGCATCACCGACGCGGTCCACGCCAAGGGCGGCCGCATCTTTCAGCAGTTGTGGCATGTCGGCCGGCAGTCGCATGTCGACTTGCAGCCGAACGGCGAAGCGCCGGTCGCGCCTTCCGCCATTGCGGCCAAGGGCTACGCTTACACCAAGCGCGGCGAAGCCCCGTTCTCAATGCCGCGCTCCCTCGAACTGCATGAGATCCCGGGCATCATCGAGGAGTTCCGATCCGGCGCCAAGCGCGCGCTGCGTGCGGGTTTCGACGGCGTCGAGATTCACGGCGCAAACGGCTACCTGCCCGATCAATTCCTGCAGGACGGGACCAACAAGCGCACGGACGAGTACGGCGGCCCGATCGAAAATCGCGCCCGCTTCCTGCTCGAGGTGACGCAGGCGGCCATCTCTGCTTGGGGCGCCGATCGTGTGGGCGTGCGCATCTCTCCGAGCGGCACGTACGGATCAATGTCGGATAGCAATCCGCCCGCAACCTTCGGCTACGCGGCGACCCAGCTCGATCGCTTGGGCATCGCCTACCTCCACGTCGTCGAGCCGCGCATCAAGGGCACCGAGGAGATCTCGCATGGCCAGGCGCCGGTCGCCGCCCAACATCTGCGGCCGAAATTCTCGCGGACCTTGATCGCGGCGGGTGGCTTCGCAGCGGATTCAGCGGAGGCTATCGTCGCGGCCGGGGACGCCGACCTCGTCGCATTTGGCCGTCACTTCATCTCCAACCCGGATCTGCCCGAGCGGCTGCGGCGCGGCCTGCCGCTCAACCGCTACGATCGATCGACCTTCTACGGCGGCGACGCGCGCGGCTACCTCGACTACCCGCCGGCTGAGGTGGCATCGGCAGCCTGACCGGCCGCTCGCCTCTCATCTCTCGGCCAGCGAGGGCGCATCGCCGTCCCTCGCTGGCCTATGCTCGTCAGTCGGATCCGCTTCGACGGTCTTCGCCGTCTTCGCGTCGGCAGGAGCTGCCGGCCTTGCGAAGACGTCCCGGCCGGACGGCTCCTGTATTTTGCGCCACTGCGCCGGAGTGACGCCCATGTGACTCTTGAAGGCGCGCTGGAACGCCGCTTCGGATTGGTACCCGACCGCCTCCGCCACGGCGCCGGTGGAAAGGGACGATCTCTTCAGTTCGTTCGCTGCAAGCGTCATCCGGATGTCGGTCAGGAGATCAGCAGCTGATCGCCCGAGCTTTTCCTGGAACTGGCGGGCGAGTGTCGCCCGCGACATGTTGCACAGACGTGCAAGACCCGGCAGCGACCATGCTCGCGCGGGCTCGTTGAACAGAGCCGCCACCGCCGGCGCCAGGCGCGGATTGCCGGCCAGCGCAAGGAGCCCCCGTGGCGCGTCGTCCGTCTCGCTGGCGAGCCGCAGCACAAGCGCGAACATCGCCGTCGACAGCGCGTTCAGCATCGCGCGGCCGCCCAGGTGATCGTCCCCCGACTCGCTCCGCATCAGGGAGACGAGGCCTGCGAGCTGCGCGGCGGTCTCCTTCTGCCCTGCCTGACCGCCGGCGTGCACGACCAGGCGTGGCGGGAGATAGCTGCGCAACAGCCGGTCGTGCGGGGGCGCGATCGCGAAGTGTCCGCACAAGAGGTCGAGCCGCTCGTCCGAACCCAGGTTTTCGCTGATCGTGAAGTTGAGGGACACGCGGTTGCGGGCCGGCAGGGGCGCGACCCCGCTGCCGTCGTGCATGACGTGCCGTGGGTTGCCGGGAAGCAGAAGGATGTCGCCGGCCCTCAGCTGCAGCGATCGGCCTCCCGCCGGATCCTCCAGCGTCGCGGAGCCGGCGAGCACGGCATGGTACGGAATTTCGTTGGCCTCACCGGGCCCCTGATCGATGCGCCAGGGGGCGCCGTAGTTGCAGCGCAGGTCGAGCCGCCCGCGCACCGGCATCATTTCGAACAGCCGGCTTAGCCAATCCATTGCGACCTCCTGAAAGCGTGCAGCATGAGACGATGAAGCATATAGTCGAGATCTAGCGACATTCAAAGTCTCAGGTCGAGGTCATACTGTCACTCCGCAATCGTTCACCAACCCCAACGAAGGAGTGCCACCATGTCCCGTCTTTCAGTTCCCAACCTCGAATCCAACACCGGCCCGTCGGGCCAGATCTATGCCCAGATCAAGAAGGCTATCGGCAGCGTGCCGAACACCTTCGCGGCCATCGCCGCCCACGGACCTGCCGCACTGAAGGCAGTGCTTGCTGCCGATGCGGCGCTTGCCTCTGGCAATCTGAGCAAGCGCGATCAGGAGACGATCAAGCTCGTCATCTCCGGCGTCGCCGGCTGCGACTATTGCGTCGCCGCGCACAGCCTGCTCGCCAAGCTCGCCGGGTTGAATCCCGAAGAGCTGAAGAACATCCGCGATGGCGAGCCGACCGGCGACGTCAAGCGCGATGCGCTGGTCCGCTTCGTTCGCAAGCTCGCGGCAACCAGCGGCACTGTGAGCGATGCCGATTTCGCCGCGATCAAGGATGCCGGCTACAGCGACGCACAGCTTGTCGACATCAGCCTCGCCTTCGCGACCACCGTCTTCACCAACGTCTTCAACCGCATCAACGACACGGAGATCGACTTCCCCGCAGTCGCGTGAAGCGGCCGCGCCCAGTCAGATCTCAAATGTGAAAGGATCACGACCATGACTACGCTTGCCAACACCACCCAGAGTCCGTTTGCCCGCGCGCTGCACAGGTCCGGCCTGCTTGCGGAGGATCTCGACTACCACGTCGTCCGGGCCGCAATGGTGATCATGTTCTTCTTCTTCGGTTACCAGAAGTGGTTTCCGTACGAATTCGAAAGACTGGTCCCGTTCATCAGCAACGGGCCGCTGATCTGGTGGCTGTATCCGGTGTTCGGCCACGCCGGCGCCAGCTATTTCCTGGGCGTCTCGGAGTGGACGTTCGGGTCCCTGCTCCTCGCGGGCTTCTGGGACAAGCGGCTCGGCGTTCTCGGCGCCCTCGGCTCGACCGGCACCTTCATCGCAACCGTCACGATCATTCCGTTCATGCCGGAGGGCTGGGACGTCGCCGCAGGAGGCTTCCCTGCGATGACGGGCAACGTGCCCTTCCTGATGAAGGACGTCGTTCTGCTCGCCGTCTCGCTCTACCTCCTGAGGCAGGACGTGGTTCGGCTGATCCGGCGATGAAGTCACGGATCCGAGTACAACTCGGCGACTCGCCGGCAAGTGCGAAGCTTGCCGGCGAGTTAGTTTATGAGCAAAATTCTGACCTTCACACCCGGAGCCGCTCGTGCGTCTCATGCGCTGCGATGTGAGGGACCACATCAATTAACGCAAAGGCCACCACCGACGCTCGCATCGATACTGCAGAGCCTTGCAGCGGCTGAGATCGCCAACATTCGACATTCGCGAGATTTTCGGAGCCCCTCGATTTTCGACTTTTTCAACAGTATCCGCCAACAACGGTCGTTCAAAAGCCAATTACTTTCAGCTGATCGCAATAATCGTTTAGTTTCGTGACGCAGCATCCAGAGAATCGAGCCAGGCCTCGACGGCGCGGATATGCCGAGCCACGGCTTCATCGATACCGACGCCGGAGCCGTCACTGCTAGAGAAGCTGACGCCATTGGTCGCGTCGATATCCACCCACATCGACGCCAGCGTCCCCGCCGGCAGCTCGTCGATTGCCGCACGCAGGTCCGACCGTCGATCCAGTTCTTCGGGATCGAGCTTTTCCAGCATGTCGATCATTTTTTGATACAACTCGCCGTATCGTTCGCTCATCTCGAAGAAAGGCGCGAGTTGCTGGTGATCGAGATAATCCTGAATGGTTCCCGAAATACCGTAGACGCCCTCGGTCTTGGGATGCGGCGTCAGGTGGCCGAACGATTCCCCGCCATCTGGTGAAACCCATCGCGCCAGCGGATAGATACGGCAAACCAGCGGTCGATCCGGATGAACACTGCAGCCGCGCTCGCCGAGGAAGCCGCAATCGCCGTTGTCCTTGGGCCGTAGGACTGTGCCGCCGGCCTCCGTGTGATTTTCGATGAACTGCGTCGTCGATATGCAGAGATATCTTGCAAGACGCAGTATGTCGTAGGGGCTGACGCGGATTGCCTTGTTGCGGCAACACCGGTTGCAGGCGTGACAGACGTAGGAGAAGACTGCCACGCTCCATGTCGAATTTGACGTGGGAGACCAGATCGCCGTAGGTCATGATATCGCCTCCAGAAGTGATGCGCGAATGGCGGACCCGCCCAATATCTGATTATTGCTTGACCGGGGCAGCCCGGATCTTGTCGACGATCTCCTTGGTCAGGTCGGCACTGAAATCGCGTGCCGTCATCTCTGTGTTAACCGACGGCGATCGGCGGTGATTGCGCAAGAACGGAAGCGAAAGAGCGGTAGAGGTTGGTGCAGTGAACTGATCGCAGGCATCACGGCGACAACGTCGTTCCCGGGACTGATAACACTGGCAAAAATTGGAACGGTGTTCAGCCTGATTGTCGGAATGATTGTCAGAATGAGATCGGAAAATTCGTGCTAAGCCATTGAAATTGCTTTGGAGCGGGTGAAGGGAATCGAACCCTCGTATTCAGCTTGGAAGTCCCCGGATTTCGCAATGTTTTCAAAACCCGTTCTGACGTTTCTCAGCTTTTTGGGCGATTGAGATCACTACAGAATTTCTCTTTGTCAGAATGGCGGCTGCGAGCGCCATGCGCGTCCTTTCAAGCCATTGACGGTGACTAGACGCGGTTTATGGACAAACTGCGCTTGATCACAGCCTGATGCCGTCAGAGCCAGTTCCACCACTTGCGTGACGTCCTCGGCCTTCATCGTCGTGCATTCCCTTGAATTCGTCAGGTCGTTTCGAATGAAGTTCCTAGCCGGATCCTCGAATGTTGCGCTGCACCTATCAGAGGCAACCAGCGGTCCTGTCCTCGACGCTGCAACGGATACTGACGAAGTTGTCGGACTTCGCGGATCGGCGATTCTCGACGCCAAGCCATCCTTAAGGGTTCCTTCGCCTGAAACGCACCAAGGTTGAATTCTCAAAGCGCTTCAAATGCTCCGGCTCCTCCTTTGCACCATCAGCCAAGAAGTATAGGCTGGGCCGCTTAGCGGCGCCGAAGAACCGCTTGTGGACTGGGAAGTGAACGCCGGATGGATTTTTGTCGGATGACGCCGTCGTCATCGCGGCAAGAGCGCCTGAAAAAGGTTCGACCGATCTAGGCCCCGCCGTTGAGGTGGCCGGAAGCGTTTGAATCTAGCGCTTTTGCGTGACAGCAACGGCTGTTTCGGCAATTGACCCATCTTACTGATTGATCGCGAGACTTGTTCATAGGCAAGTCGCGGACTTAGTCACGTCGCAGGAGCCGGGATGGACCAGCGAGAAGTGCGGGAGGCGTGGGAGAAATTCGTCGAGCGCGGAGCGCTGTCGGCGGATTTGAGATCGTCGGTCGCAGCGTCGTGGCAGAGATCCAAAAACCATCAGATCACGGTCGACCGCGCGAGGGCGCCGCTTGTTGCGGACGCTGAGTTGTTTCGTTACCGCTCCAAGCACGCTTCGCTCCGTCACGCCGCACGCTGCGCGCTCGAGAATTCGAAAACATTCCTGAGCGACGCGAATTCAATCATGATCCTTACCGACCCCACCGGACTGATCATCGATACCCAGGGCGATGACAGGGTCATTGACGCCGGTCGCACGGTTCATCTGGAACATGGAGGACGCTGGAGCGAGGCCGACATTGGCACCAACGCTATCGGCGCCGCAATAGCAGAATCGAAACCTGTCCAAATCCGCGGCGCGGAGCATTTTTGCTCGAAAGTGCAGCGATGGACCTGTGCTGCTGTTCCGGTTCACGATCCTACCGATGGCGAACTGCTTGGCGTAGTGGACATCTCCGGCCCGGCAAGCACCTTCAATCCGCAGAGCCTCGCTTTGGCCGTCTCCGTCGGTCATCACGTGGAAAGCGTGTTGGCGCAATCGGTCCGACAAGATCGAGAAGAGCTGCTGTGCCACTTTCTCGCCAAGAGATCGCTGTGGGTGAACGAGGAGTTTATCGTACTCGACCGTCGAGGCACGATCCTCCACGCCACGGAGCGGGCTCTGAATGTTCTCCAGAATAACCGTCACGGCATTGACGGCGATGCACCAACCCGCTTTTTGAAGGCGCTTCCCTTCGACGAGTGGCCAGGCAAATTGAAAGAACTGCTTCCGAACGCGAGTTTCGATCTCGTCGAGAACGAAACCTCCGGCATCGGCGCTATAGTGGTGCTGCCTGCACGGCGGCGTCTGTCAATTGCTGATCGCGAAGCTCAGAAGTTGAAACCCGCGCTAGAACGCCGCGAGACCGCGAGGTCGTCGCATTCTCGGAAAGATTCGACGCTGGAATTTCAGCATCTTGAGGGCAAGGTTGGGAGTACGACCTGCAGCTTTATCGCCCATGATCCGACGGTGCGGACCATTGTCCGTCAGGTCGAGACTGCGGCGGCGCGCAAGATGCCGATCCTCATCCGCGGTGAGACGGGTACCGGCAAGGAACAGCTCGCCCGCCACGCCCACGCCGCCAGTGGGCGGACCGGCGCCTTTGTCCCCGTCAATTGCACCGCCCTTCCCGAAAGCCTGATCGAGGCCGAGCTCTTTGGCTATGCCGACGGTGCATTCACCGGGGCGCGGCGCGGTGGCGCAATCGGACTCGTCAAAGAGGCCCACGGTGGCACACTTTTCCTTGACGAAATCGGCGACATGCCCGTCACGCTGCAAGCCGTGCTTCTGCGCCTGCTCGACGACTGGACGGTGCGCCCTGTTGGCGGCGCCAGAACCAAGGTCGATGTCTTCCTCGTCTCGGCTACCAACGCCACCCTCGACAAGGCCATCGCCGAAGGACGCTTCCGCCGCGACCTGCTCTATCGTCTCAATACCCTTGAGGTGACCCTGCCCAGACTCAATGATCGCATCGACTTCGAGGCCATCGTTCACCATCTACTTGGTGCCATCGATCCGAATTACGAAATCACATCTGCAACAATTGCCCATCTCGCCGCGCGTCCCTGGCCTGGCAACATTCGCGAGCTGCGCAATATGCTGGCACGTTTCACCCTGGTCGCGGCCGACGGCCTCACCGACGAGGCCGGATTGAAGGCCCTGATCGGTCAGGCCCAGCTAACGACAGCTGGATCGCTCCATGACATCCAGAATGCCAGAATTCTCGCGGTCCTTTCCGAAACCGCTGGAAACATAAGCGAAACCGCGCGACGTCTCGGTGTCTCCAGAAATACAATCTATCGAGCGCTCGGCCAAAAGGCGCCGAGATGACCTGCAAGTACTGGCCCTTATGACGTTTGCCGTCGTTTTATGCGAGATCAAAGCAACTCAGCGCCGCCGCCCCGGGCCGGTCCCGCCGTTGGATCATAGTCGTCCGGCTTCTTGGCGATCAGCGTTTGCGTCGTCAGGATCAGGCCGGCGACGGAGGCCGCATTGCGAACCGCGCTGTAGCAGACCTTGACCGGATCGATGATGCCGGCCTTCATCAGGTCAACAGATGCACCATTGCGTGCATCAAGCCCGTGACCGTTCAGGCCTTTGGCGACCTTCGTTACCTCGACTTCACCGTTCAGGCCGGCATTGGCGGCAATATAAAAAAACGGGCGGCTCAGCGAGCGTTGAAGCAGTTCCGCTCCCTGTTTGGCACCGCCTTTCAATCCTTCAATCAAGCCGTCGAGCTGTGGTGCTGCTCTGAGCAGAGCAACACCGCCACCCGGCACGATACCTTCCTCGATCGCCGCACGGGTCGCATTGATCGCATCCTCGATCAGCTGGGTGCGCCGCTTTTGCTCGACCGGCGTTGCACCGCCCGCAAGGATCATGGCCGTGCCACCGGACAGCTTTGCGATACGCTCCTGGAATTTGTCGCGTTCGATATTTTCCGGGGCTGCATCATATTGGCGCATGACCTGTTCGCGGCGCGCGGCGACCTTCTTCTGATCGCCACCGCCCGCCGTAATCAGCGTCTTCGAGGCCGAAATGCGCACCTGGCGCGCCGAGCCAAGATCGTGCAATTCCGCCTTTTCAAGCTTGCCGCCAAGGTCAACCGAAATCACGCGTCCTCCCGTGGTAATCGCGATATCCTCGAGCATCGCCTTGCGCCAATGCCCGAATTCGGGCGGATGGATCGCGGCAACCTTGAAATTGTTTTTCTCGCGGCGCGCCAGCAATTGCATAATCACCGGCGGTGCTACTTCCTCGGCAATGATCAGCAAGGGTCGGCCGCTCTTTTCAATAAGCGAGATCACGCCGGCGAGTTGCTCGCCGGTCTGAATTCTGTGATCGGTCATCAGGATGAACGGATTGTCGAGAACGACCTGCATCTTCTCTATATCCGTGACCATGTGATGCGAGAGATACCCGCGCTCGAACGCCATGCCCTCGATGATCTCCAGCGTCGTCTCAACGGTATTGCCAAATTCCACTGCGACAATCCCGTGATTGCCCGCCCGCTCAAAGGCATCGGCGACCATATTTCCTAATGCTGCATCGTTGGCCGCAATACTCGCAACGGCACGCAGACCAGCAGGACCCTGCAGGGCCTTGGCCGAGCGCTTCAATGCGGCGATGGTCTCGGTGACCGCCAGTTCGAGCCCTTCGACCAGTTCGACCGGATTGGTCCCTGCGGCGAGGCATTTCAGGCCGTCTTGCACAAGCACGTCGGCCAGGACCGTGGCCGTCGTCGTGCCGTCGCCGGCAACTTCATTGGTCTGCTTTGACACTTCGCGCAACACCTGCGCACCCATATTCTCGAACGGGCATTCAAGCTCGATTTCGCTGGCAATGCTGACGCCGTCCCGCGAGATGATCGGTGTACCGATCGGCCGGTCCATGATCGCGTTCATGCCCTTCGGACCCAATGTTCCGCGCACAGCCTTGGCGAGTTTGGCGACGCCCCTGCCCAGCGCTGCTCGCGCCGCTTCATCATGCAGCATGATTTTCGGCATTGGATATCCTCACCTTTTACTAACGAGTTTTCTTGCTTGGAATTATTCGCAGTCCGAAACTCTCGTGTTAGGGCACGTGTTCTGAGTCCAGCGTGTTCGACGAAGCCTTCGATTTTGGCACAAAGGGCGTTTCGAGATCGAAGCGCACGGAAAGCAGACCGCGGCAGAGAGCGCCGTTAAATTCGACGTTGATGCCGACGCGCCTCAGACCCGAAACGTAGGCGGCAAAGCCGTCGGCTTTCACCCGCGCTCCCTTTGCGTCAACAAAGGCGGGCTCATCGCCACGCAGCAGCCCAACGACAGCCCGTCGCTCAAGATAGCGTCGCACCAATTTTTCGCCTTCATCATCGACCGGCAGGCAACCAAGCTCCGTCAGCGTCAAGCTGACGATCGCTTGGGGCGAGTACCCCACCCCGATGAGATGGTTGAGCAGCGCTACCTGCCGGCGCTGAAATGCCTTGACCAGGAACGTTTGACGCAAATCATCCAGGTTGCCATCGGCTTCGGCACCGAAGGTCTCCTGAAACGACAGTCCTTGAGCAAGACCCGCGTTAATTTGGTCGGCATACATGTGCTCACCCAACACGACACTGACGCCCTCGACCCAGTCCAGCGCGTTCACGGCGCGGCGCATGTCGTCCGCCATCAAGAACGAGAAATTGGCGGCGCACCAATAGGTCGGCAGACGGAATTCGATGTGGACGCGATTCTCCGAATCCACATCGGCTTTTGAGACAAAGTTCAAGTCGGTAACCGACTCGTCGAGCTCCGGATCCATCACGCCTTCCAGGCAAGCCCATATTTCGGCTTGCCTGTCATGGTTCTGCCGGTGTTGCGACCGGTCGGCCCTTTCGGCACCATCTTTCATGGCTGTCACCTGGGCGCGTGGACGGCTTCGGGCAGATGGGCATAGCCCCCGCCCGACCTGATCTTCTTCTTCTGGGCCTCGACATCAATGCCATAGAGGCGGGCCGCATTGAGGCCGAGAATCTTGGCTTTCGTCTCCATCGACAAGACCGAACCGGTTTCCTTGGCAACGTCCGCGGGAATTTCGAACGCCATGAACTTGTCGATCAGCCACTTCGGCGTCCAGATGCCGTAGTCGCTGCCGTAGAGAATCTTGTCTGGCCCAACCCAGAACAAGAGCTCCGAAATGACATGGGCGAAATACCCCGGGCGCGTATGGATGAAAGGCAAAGCCACCGCGAGGCCGGCATAGACATTGGTTTCCTGGGTCGCGATCCAGCAAAAATCGTCAAGGCGCGGCAGGCCGCAATGCTCGACGATGAAATTCAAATCCTGGAACGAAGTCGCGACGTCATCGACATCGGCGACGTCGAACGCATCACGGTTGAGCGGGATGATGGTAGGGCCCTTGTGAACGTGGATATTCTTGATGCCAAGCTTTTGCGCCGCCTCGAGGTATTTGTAGGACGCCTTGTCGGTCAGCTTGTAGCCTTTGGATTCCCCGCGCCATTCGGCGGTGTAGAGCTTGACGCCCTTCAGCTTGTGCTGTTCGGACAAGGCATGCAAATTCTCGATACCTTTTTCGCCGTCGCGTGGATCGAAGGCGCCGTTCAGAATGAAGCGATCCGGATGGCTTTTCTTCATTGCCGCGTTGCGCTCGGTCGTGTTGAAGCCGTTCTTGTAGAAATCGGTCAGATAGGTCGGCTGCAGGATCGCCATGTCGTCATAGCCGGTCACGAACAGGTCGTCGAACATCGTCTTGGCGTCGTATTTCTCAAACTTTTCTAATTCCCACTTCTCCGACGGCGGACTGAGATTGGAGTGATAGGCATAGAAGCATTCGATGAACTGTTTGCCGTGGATGTTTTTCTGGTTGGCCGGGCTGCCGTCCCAGAAATGCGTATGTCCGTCGATGACGAATATCTCTTCGCCCTTGGCTGTCCTGTACATGGCGTTTCTCCTGCTCCCGCGTGAGGATTGAATGTTTTGAGGCTCGCCATTGGCGCAGCCGACCCGCTATGGCCGGCATCCAAACCGGCCATACGCCATTCGCCGTAAAATCTCAGACGATGTATTTCATCATCTCGTTCATGTCGCCAAACAGGATAACGGTGTTGTCATCCGTCATGACCATGCGGCCGTAATGCGTCGAGGTTGAAATCTCGAAAAGATGCGGAGTCATGACGCGACCCAGCTCCTCCGAAATCTCATCCATCTTGAATTCCATCTTGCCGTCGCCGTCGATGCGGATCATGGCGGGCATGTATGTCACCGTGATATGATCGTGGCGGCTCATGACGTCGGCAATGGCGCGTGCCTCGACGCTGTCGTTCATCGTGATCCCGCACTGGTGCGAAATCGTATCCTCGAACGTGATGTCTTTCATCGATTTGAAGATGTTGTCGTGCTCTTGCAACATGTCTGTCTCCTGAAGGGTCTGGTTAAGGGGCGTTGGGTTGGGTTACGATGCGAGATTAGCTGGAACCTGCAGGCCAAGCTCGGTAGCGATACCCTTGATGCGGTTCTTCGCATGCCCCAACGCGTCGCCGAATGTTGCGACCTTGACACGTGGCTGCGACCAGATCGGCTGCAGACGATTTGAGGCGTCAAGTGCGAGATCGGCATGCTTTACGAGCCACTTGTTGAACAGCGCAATATTATGAGCGCCATGCGTCGGATCCTCACCAAGGATATGGAACAGTTCAACGGTGTTGGCGAGATTGCGCTCATAATCCGCCTCTGCCGCGGAGACGACTGCAGGGGTGATGAAATCGTTCTGCGCCGCAGCCGCCTGCATCAGGAATCCTGAGCGGAACAGCTCGCCGAGAAGCGACTCGAATACGACGTTGGTCGCAAAGTATTGCTCAAGGTAGTCATTTGAGCCCATGATTGATTCAACCGACTTGCGCACGCCCTGCCAGATCGGATCCTCAAGCCAGTGCTGCTTGCCGGCGGCAACGTCGAAGTCCGGGAGGTCGAGAGCAATCTCGCTCAGATAAAGCGTGATGTCCTGCGCGAAGCGCATCTTGTAGGAAGAATTGGTCAGGATCGCGTTGTTGACCATCTGGGTGTAGCCATAACGCTGCGCCTGCATGGTGGAGGTGCCGAGACCGAATTCGGCGTGCTTGTAGGCGCCGAGATGGTTCTGCAATATTTTAACCCAGGCTGCGTCGAAGCGGGCGGGTGCGCCGGATTTCCGGCCGTTCTCGATGGTGTTCTGCACCATGCCGCAAATCGTCGACTGCCGCTGGTAGTGCGTGCGCTCCCATTCCTGGTCGACGGCGCGGAATTTGTGCCAGTTGGAGCTCTTTGCCGCCGTCCAATCCTTGCAATAAGTCGGCGTTCCGTCGGGAAAGGAGATGATCCAATCCTGCAGGAGATAACGTTCGGGATCGGGCTGAACATCGACCGTCATGTCTTCGTAGTGTGTCGCCTTGCGACCCTTGGGTTCGAAGTAGTTGTACTTGCGACTGTCGGAACCCGGAAACGTCGCTGCCCCCGCGGCCCCGGATTTGATGAATGCCGGCTTCGTGGCCGCTCTGCTCGATTGTGCGCTCATTGCTAACTCCCTTTTGCTTCTCTCTCCCTGCGACGAACTTTGAACGCCGTCATCGCACCGCCGGCGTAAACTTGTCGAAATAGATATGGTCGGGTTCGACGCCGTTCATTTGCAAGACCGGCAACACGGCATCGATCATTGGCGTCGGACCACACGCGTAGGCGTCGATCGCACCGGTCAGCTTCTCTTCCCGCAAATGGCGCAGGACGACCTCATGGATTAGCCCCGTCTCCCCGTCCCACGCGTCATCCGCGTCCGCGTGCGACAGCGCCGGTACAAATTTGAAGTCCTTTAGCTGCGCCGCGATTGCGGCCAGTTCCTCGAGGTAGAATAGATCGGCGCGCGTGCGGGCCCCGTAGAAAAACCGCACAGGCCTTTCTTCATCACTCGCCATGTGATCGGCCAGGATCGACCAAAGCGGCGACATGCCCGAGCCGCCACCGATCAACAACATGGGGCCTAGCCTCCCCTCCCGCCGGAAGCAGGTTCCATAAGGCCCTTTGGCAATCAGGGCGTCGCCGACGCTCAATTTTCCATCGAGTTGGGACGAAAACGCCCCATTTGGATATTTCTTGATGATGAAGCGCAGGCTTGTGTTTTCGCTGGGCGCGTTCGCCATTGAAAAGGCGCGGGTGATGGCGCCATTCCCAAGCGTCAGATCGACATATTGGCCGGCCCAGAATTTCAGGGGCATTTCGATTTCGATTTCCAATAGCCTGATGTCGGACGTCAACGCGCTGATCTTTGCGACGCGGCCATCAAATGCCTTTACCGCGATCGAACGGCTGAGCAGATCTTCATCGTAATTGAGCAATTCGAAACTGACGTCGCTGTAGGCGTGCGTGCGGCACAACAGGACGTGGCCGGTATCGCTCTCGTAATCGGGCAAGGCGAAGGTCGAATATTTCAACAGCTCGATGTCACCATCAATGAGCTTTGACTTGCAGCTGCCGCATTGTCCTTCCTTGCAACCATGCATGAGCGAGATGCCCTGACGAAACGCCGCGTTAAGCACGGTTTCGCCCTCTTCCACTTCCATCTCGATGCCCAACGGCTCGAACCGAACCTTGTGAACTTGCGCGTCCGTCATCATTTCGGCCTTGTCGTCGTCTTGGCGAACAGAATGGCGGGAGCATCTTGCCGCTCCCGGGCAAAAAGGGGCCGCCGAAGCGGCCCCTTCCGGTTGTTATGCTCAGTGACAAGGATTGATCTTGAAGCCCTTGCGATAATCGGCCACCGCGACCTCACGCTCGATCGGCGAGAGCGCGCGGAATCCGCGGAGCGGGCTGCCAAGCTGGTGTCCGCGCACATGATCCAGCGTCCACATGTCCCTGGCCTCAAAGCGCAGATGCGGCTGCGCGATGAGGGTTTTGCCGTCAGACCGAACGAATCCGAGGTCCTTGATCGCGTCGGCAACATCCCAGCCGTGGTAGCAGTCCTCCCATTCACGGCGACCGCTGAAGCGGCCCATCGCTGGGGTGGGGCGACCTTCGTACTCGGCGGCAAAGCCCACCTTGTGGGTCCAGCGGCAGCCTTCCGAGCAATAGGTGTACATCTTGCCGTCGACTTCGTCACAAACGAAGTCTTCGCGAATCAGGCAGGGAACCATGCAGCTCCAGCACCGGTGCGGGTACACATAGCCCACCTCGCTGTTGAAGAGAATGTTGGTTTCGCCGGGAACGCTGAGTTTGGCATGCCATTTCCAGAAGTCGCCGAACTCGGCGTACCAGCCTGGATACTTGTGCTCGAACCACTCGAAGTCCTTTTCGGTCTGGGCTTCGATGCGCCAGAAATTCACCGACCAGCCGACCGTGAAGAACTGCGCGGTCTTGTGGACGTAGTTTTTCTTAACGATCCGATCCCAGGCGGCGGCGACGTCGTCGTGATGGATCTTGATGCCGTACTTCTCGAGCGGCAGCATGTAGGTCCGATAATAGTCTTCGTAAATCCAGCGATGCCAGAGTTCGGCATAGGATTCCTTGTTCTTGTCGCGGTTCGTCGTGCCGTATTCAATGAAGGTCCCGATCGCGGCATCGACAATCGCGTGATTCTGCCAGAATGCATATTTCAGATCGCGCTCCAGCAACTGATGGTTCGACGGATCGTTGATCATGGCCATCAACATCGAGTGACCGTTGCCGATATGGCGCGATTCATCCGACTGCACCGACAGGAACACCGTCGGCAACGCATAGTCGCCGTTGCGCGCGGCCTCCGACGGCATCGCCACGAACAGCGTGTTGGTGAATGCGGTTTCCGCAACCACCGTCAGATAGACGTTGGCGGCGGTGATGGCGTCACCGGTCAGGAAGCCTTCAGCGAACTGACGGCCGATGGTGGTGGCGTAGCATTTGCCGAACGCAGCTTCCGTAATATCGAACCCGGCGGGATCGATATAGTTCTCCATGTACCATTTTTTGAGGTTCATCTGAATCGTCGAGTGCCGGAGCTCGTCGACCATCTGCATGGTAAACCCGGTGCGCAGCTCCTCGCCGGGCGCCAACCGACCGACCATTGCCATCGAACGCGCCGCCGAGATTTCCGGGAACGGGATGATCGCCAGAAACAGCTTCATCCACTCGACCCACCGCGGCTCGACGTTGCGGAACATATCGCCGCGCAAGGCCGCGTCCAACGCGCCGTAAACGCGGTTGTCCTTCTCTTCCTGCATGGGGAAATACGACCGCAGAACCTGTCTCATCGGGTCGCGCGGCGTCTTCGAGATTTTGTAGTCGGTGGGGAAGGTCATCGCTTCCTGGACGTAGCTTGGCGTCCAGCCGAGATCGGCGACGCGGCTTGCCGCTTCGGCAATGGTGATGCCTTTCTGGGCTGTAATCTTATTTAGCGTCAGACTTGCAGACATTTCTTTCTCCTTTGAACGTTGCATTTGCTTCAGCATTTTCGCTGTTTTCACCGGATCAAAAGAAAGCTCAATTGCCGATTCTCTCGATCGCATTCTCCAAATTCACGTCTGCGCAACAAACTTTAAGTCCGGTAAATGTACTTTGATTTGCGAAATCACCGTTCCACTTCAGACCGGTTTGACGGTGCTGACCGCCTAGCCACCCCCGTTGTTTCGGTTGATGAGTGGCTTGCCTTCAGCGATGAATTTCGCCGAAAGGACGAAAGCGCCAATTGCGAAATCCTTGCCGTGCCGAGCGATCATTGCCTCAGCGATTTCGGCTATTTGAACGAAGAAGGCGTCTTTCGAACTTTCTTCCTCGTTCAATTCCAATTGCTGAGGCGGCGCTCGTTCTTGTCCAGTTTGCGCGACATTTCCCGCAGCTTTAATCCCGATCTTGGTCATCACGAATGTCCCGAGCGTTGGTGTTCATTGGTCGAAGGACCGCTTTCAAATTCCAGCAATGACGCATTGAGCCATTCGCGTTCGGCGACGAGACGCTGATGCTCCTCCTTGAGCGCCTGCAGACGCGCAGTCGCCATTTCCAGTTCGGCTTGCGCTCCGGCTCCGGCATCTCCCTGCGCAACATCGCGCCGGGCGCATTCGAGTTCGATTTCCGCTCCGCCACGCGCACTTTCGTTTTTCAGTTGCATCTCATTATTCCGAATCATGCCTTCGATCAGCTTGTGCCGCGCGAGCATCCGTTCCCGAGCACGCTCGAGTGCAGCAGCTTCCTCGGCAGTAATTTGCGGTCCGCGCCCGCTGGCGTTCACTGTGATGACCTTCGTTCGATATCCCGTGCAGAGGATCATTTCTTTCGGCAGGATCGTTATGGGATCAGAACCGCGCGCCCATGGATGTGGCCATGGTGCAAGTCGTGCAGAGCATCGTTGGCCTGGTTCAATTTGTATTCTTTGGTGTAGAGATTGACGAGACCGCGATCCGCGAGCGCCATCAGCTCGACCAGTTCGGCGTAGGTGCCGACCAGATTGCCGACGATGGTCTTTTCCGTCGTGATCATGTCGAGGGTCGGCAACTCGATCTTGCCGCCGT
Organism: Bradyrhizobium erythrophlei; assembly: GCF_900129505.1. Taxonomy (NCBI): domain Bacteria; kingdom Pseudomonadati; phylum Pseudomonadota; class Alphaproteobacteria; order Hyphomicrobiales; family Nitrobacteraceae; genus Bradyrhizobium; species Bradyrhizobium erythrophlei. The sequence goes on from NZ_LT670818.1 coordinate 8,034,855, forward strand.
AACCCACGATGTAGTAGTAACCGCCGTTCGCGGTCATCGACAGTCCTTTGGCAATCGCGTCGCCCTCGCCGACGAAATCAATCACGGCTTCGGCGCCGCGCCCGCCGGTCAGCGCCAACACCGCCTCGACTTCGTTGGCGTCGGCTTTCACGAGATGATGAGCGCCGCATTTCTTGGCGAGTTCAAGCGACTTGTCGGCGCGGTCGACAACAATGATCTCGGCCGCACAGAGCGCCGCGAGCACCTGAATTCCGATATGTCCGAGACCGCCGGCGCCGATCACCACGACGTATTCGCCCGGCAAAAGATGTCGCGACGCTTTCTTGGCAGCGCGATAAGCCGTCAGGCCGGCGTCGGTATAGGGGGCGACATCCTTCGGCGCCAGCGACTTGGGTAACTTGATGAGAGAGCGCTGGCCCGTCAGCAGGTATTGCGCGTAACCGCCGTTGGCGTTGATGCCGGGAAACGAACTGTCCAGTGCGTGCATGTCGTCGCCCCGCCGGCATGCGAGACAATGTCCGCTAGTCACCAGCGGATGACAGATGACGCTGTCGCCAACTTTTACGCCTTCGACGCCGGGCCCGATCGCCTCGACCCAGCCGGCATTTTCGTGACCCATGATGTAGGGAAGTTTTACGTCAACCTTGCTGCGCCAAATGCCTTCGACGATATGCAGGTCTGTACGGCAAACGCCCGCGCCACCGACCCGCACGATCACATCTGCCGGGCGCGTAATCTTTGGATCTGTCACATCTTCATATTTGACGAACTCTTTTGCCGTCAGCTTTTCGTCAAACGCATGGAGCACCGCGGCTTTCATTTATTTATCTCTCCCCCTCGGTGTTTTTTATTTCTAGTTGCAGCGCGAGCGCCATCTGACCAGCTAAGGCAGCAAGGGCTGTGCCAAGCCGATAACAGGTTGATCTTTTTTGACTTTCTCTGCATCTGGGTGTGATCGTCCCGCTCCGCATCGGACCAGATTTGACGGCCGTTTGTTCCGAGACGGAACACTTCGAAGACGACCAGGACGAGTAAAGAGGAATTTGGATTTTCAGCTATTTGATCTTATGATTACCAAAAGCGCGGATGCGCGAACGCGGATGCGCGAAGAAGACGCCATCCGGGCTATGACCAAGAGGAAATCGCCGAACATCAGTTCCGGGAGGAGCGATGATGCTGACTGCCAGCCGGCGCGTCGAGAATGCGTGGATGACGCTCGAGCAGCGCGGGGCGCCGCCGGCGGAACTTCTATCGGCCGATATCTATGACAGCTGGATGCGCTGTATTTCGTTCGGCCTCGACACGCTGCGCCCGCCGGCGCCCGAGTTCGTCAGTCCCGCAATCCTACGCCAGGAACAACAGCGTTGTTCGCTGGTCCGTGGCCTCGCGCTCGCTGAGATGCACACGCTGCATCAGCAGATCGCCGGTTCCAACTTCATGATTGCGTTTGCGAACCCGGACGGCTTGCTGCTCGACATCATATCCGATCCGAGCTTCAGCGACGCTTCGAACGCAGCGAGCATTCGTCCAGGTACTATTTGGAAGGAAAGCATTTGCGGCACCAACGGCCTTGGCACCGCAGCGCATCTCAAACGACCGATCGTCGTGCACGGGCGCGATCACTTTTTTTCGCGCTATAACAATCTTACCTGCATCGCCGCCCCGATCTTCGCGCCTGATGGCGAGTTGGCCGGAATACTGGATGCGTCATCGGATTGCGTATCGAGGCAGGCTCACACCCAGGCGCTCGTCGCCATGGCGGCGACGCAGATCGAGAACGGGCTATTCCGCGAACATCATCGCGGAAATATCCTGATCGCGTTCCACAATCGCGGCGAATATTTGCACACGTTGAGCGCGGGCCTGCTGGCCGTCGACAATGAGGGCAAGATACTCGCTGCGAACAGAGCCGCGGGCATCTTGTTGCACGGTTTGCCTGCCTCGCCCGGGCGTCGCTTCGCCGACGTCTTTCGTACGAAATTCAGCACGTATCTCGATGAAGGCCGGCGCAAGGAACGCCAGCGCCTTGAAGATGACGTCGGCAGCCAGTTTGTCTCGACAATCGAGAACACGCGCCAGTTCCCGATGATTCAGGGAGTTTCCAGACCTCGGCCCCCGCTGCCGAAAGAGGTCGCCCCGCAATTCGTATCCGATGATCCGACGGTCGCGGCAGTTGTGCGACGGGTCGAGACTGCAGCAGCCCGCAAAATGCCGATCCTGATCCGCGGCGAGACTGGTACCGGCAAGGAGCAACTCGCCCGCCATGCCCATGTCGCCAGCGGACGGACCGGCGCCTTCGTCCCCGTCAATTGCGCCGCGCTCCCCGATAGCCTGATCGAAGCCGAGCTGTTCGGGTACGCCGAGGGCGCTTTTACCGGCGCCAAAAAAGGCGGCGCTGGTGGATTATTCAAAGAGGCAGACGGCGGCACCCTGTTCCTCGACGAAATCGGCGATATGCCGGTGACGCTGCAAGCCGTGCTGCTGCGCTTTCTGGATGATTGGACGGTCCGTCCGGTCGGCGGCGTCAAACGCCAGGTCGATGTTCTCCTGGTGTCCGCCACGAACGCCAATCTCGACGAATCCATTGCAAAGGGCCGCTTCCGATCCGACCTCCTGTTTCGCCTCAACACGCTCGAGGTGACGTTGTCACCGCTGCGCGAACGTTCGGATTTCGCCAAGATTGCACGCCATCTGATCGAGAAGATTGATCCTTCCGGGGACTTGACCGAAAGCGCAATCGATCGACTGGCCGAACGGAATTGGGAAGGCAATATCCGCGAATTGCGCAACATCCTCTCAAGATTATCGCTGGCCGAGCCGGGACATCTGATCGATGAAACGTCAGTCGACAACCTTCTCGGGCCTGCCTGCGGCGAGCGGCACCCTGAAAGGGTGTCCGGCAGCGACGGACTCAAACACAGCTTGCATGAGGTTCAGCGTGCCCTTGTGCTGACCGCGTATGCGGAAACCGGCAACAACATCAGCAAGACCGCGCGACGGCTGGGCGTGTCGCGCAATACGATCTATCGCGCCCTCCGTGACAAGCAGAGCTAACACAATCGGCTGAGACAACGAGGGCTTCGGTGAAGCGGCGCGGCCGGTCCTTTACGGCAAGCACTGCACGCAGGCAATCCGATCCAGTATCACGTTCAATGGGAGGCCGCCGTGTTTGAGCCGGAAAACAGTCTCGAAGCCCTGATGCAGGCCGCAGCCAAGGATCCCGGTGTCGCTCCTGCATTCTATCAAGCGCTGCTTGAAACCGAGATTTATGTTCTGACTCCTGAAGCGGCAATGAAGCCTGGCCGCCGCCGATCGCTCAAATTTCAGGAAAAGATCAACATTGCCACAGTCGAATTCCAGGGCATGAAATGGCACCCTGCCTTTACCTCAAAGAAACGCATATCCGATTATGTAAAGGAACCGGAGACCTGTCTTGGGGCCGCCGCACGCAATCTGTTCGAAATGTTGCCCGACTCCAATTTCTGGCTCAATCCGCTGTCCGAGTGCCAGAAGCCACTCCCCGCGAGTGAAATCGCTCTTTTGATGAACGGCAAGATTTTCGAGACGCTAAAAAAGACGAGATAAGAGTCGCATTGCACTTTCCACCATTTCGCAGTCGAGCCATGCCAAACAAAACCAAGCTGAAAGTTCGGATCCCGTTCCTTTTGGACGCGGCGGCCGAAGGCCATCTTGCCATTGTTCTACTGTTTGCACTCGCGCTGGTAACGATCACTCTGATCGGGGTTTGGCGCTAGGGCTGACCGCGCCGAGCTTCGCCAGATCCCGCTCCGCCCTCGCCCGGTCCTCGTCGCCCTCAGCCTCCTTCACCCGATCGTTGAAGATCAGGATCAACTTTTCATTCAGCGGCATCTTGTCGTCGCCGTCGTCGGAGGTGCATTTGAGGAAAAGGATCATGGTACAAAAATACGGTCACGACGATTTCTGATGCCCTTACGGCCCTTTTCTGGCCTCAGCGCACACAGCAGCTCAGCAGCAACGGATAGTCATAGTCAGCCGAGAACTCGGTCAACCCCTCCATTTCGGTTTGCGAGGCCGCTTGCCGAACATGTGCTCAAACAGCAGCATCTCCCCTCGCCCGCTTCTGTGCACCGATGTCTTTAAAATCGGCGAACTTTCGTGATGCGCGGAGAAAAGGGCGAAGTGCGAATAGCTGCCAGACAATATCATCCGGTATCCAAATTTCGCGACGATCGTGTTGTAACGACGAATCTCATCTGGACGACGAAGGTCAAGATGGCGGAAATCACGCGAGCCAAACGAGGTATAGCCGCGCAACAGTAGCTTTGAGCTTATCGGAAAAAGCAGCTCTATTGGACCATGCGGTGGCGAGACGGTATAGGGCCTCACGATGTGCTCGGGGACGAGTGGATCGAAGTAGCAGACCGGACAATCAGTAGTCAAAAACTGGTCACCGGTTTCATTGTGTAAAATTTGATAGCTCAGCGCATCAATCACTCGACCAACACCCTTGGCGAGATCAGTCATCGCCAAGATCGATCGGTGAGGGTCGATCGATACCTCCAACATGTCTACGATATCAGGAAATTCCTTCGGTGGCGGCGGTAAGCGCCCAGCGCGATGTAAAGCACGGGCGGTCGCCTTGACTTGCTCGGCTAGCGAGAGCTCAACCATATCACGAGCCGCTGGTACTCGGACGCGCATCATTAAGACAAACGTGAGCAACTCCACGAGATCTTGAGGTGCGACGGACCACGCCGAAAGGCGAACGACTAGCGCGGGCCAACCAGTCTCGAATTTATTGAATGCGTCCTCGATCGCATTATTGTTGCGACCGCCGTCCGGCAGCGGCTGAGAATAGTAATAATTTTCAAAGCCAATCTCGTCCGGCTTCAGATGAATTTTGTCGTTAAGTGGCGCGTCTTTCAGAAATGCTCTGATCTTCTCGTCCTCATCACAAAACCCCTTCAGATAACCAACGGGTACGAAGTGATGGCGCTTTTTGTCATTCATGGCGGCTCTGAGCGAACTCATGCTTCCGTAGAAGCTATTGCTCTACTGACTTTTCAATGGCTTACGAAACCAGTGCGCCCGAGGAGCGCCCTAGAAAAAAATGGCGCAAAACTTTTGGGACTCTTGACTGACTCCGACCCCAATGTAACACATTGAATCGTAGGTGATTTTTGGGAGTTTGGACTGGAGCGGGTGAAGAGCCCCATTGGAGCGGGTGAAGGGAATCGAACCCTCGTATTCAGCTTGGAAGGCTGCTGCTCTACCATTGAGCTACACCCGCGCTGGCGATGAACTATCACGCCGCGCAGGCGGCCTCAACAGTCGATCCGCACCCCTCGCCCACCCGCGGGCTCTGTTCCGCGGCCGGCCGCCGCACCAAGTGCACCCCTTAACATGGGCCGATTCGGTGCCTATACTAAGCCTTCCACAAACAATGAAAGGAGGTGATCCAGTGTCTTACACCAAGCGCTGTCACCTCGCTGGGATCGCCCGCTGAGCTCTTAGGCTTCGCAAACAGGGCGCTCTCAGCGCCTGGACCAGCGAGTTTCAACAATCGGGACGCGGCGGGCACCATCCCGCCGCGTCTTTTGTTTGTGAATGTCGACTTGGCCGATCGGGGTTTTGCGGCGTCGGTTAGCTCACCATCCGGTGCGGCGTGAACAGCCGGCCCTTTTCCACCACCAGCACGACCGCCAGCGCCGCCAGCGTGCAGAGGAAAAATCCGGTCGCGAACGGCAGCAGCGTGCCGTCATAGTCCTGGCCGATCGTGGTGCCGATGCCGATGCCGAGCAGCGTCGTGATCGAGCCGTAGAGCGAGGAGGCGGTGCCGGCGATATGGCCCTGCGGCTCCATCGCCAGCGCGGTGAAATTGGCGAACATCAGCCCGAACGCAAACATCATCAGCGCCGCCAGCGCCAGGAACAGCGGCAGCGGCAGCATCTGCATCCTCGCCGCAAACAGCATGATTCCGGCCACCGCGACAAAGCCGACCAGGGCGCCATGCGAAATCACGCGCATGCCGAGCCGGCCGACGAAACGGGCGTTGAGGAAGCCGGCCACGGCGACACCGATCGCGACGCCTGCAAAGGCAACCGGAAAATAATGACCGAGCTTGTAGATCTCGGTGAACACCTGCTGCGAGGAGAACACGAATGCGAACAGCGAGCCCTGCACGCCGCCGGCGGCCAGCGCATAGCCGAGCGTCTGGCGGTTGGTCACGGTCTGGCGAAAGGCGCCGAGCACATCGGGAATCGCGAGCGACTTCCGCTCCGACATCGGCAGCGTCTCCGGCATCCGCAGCGCGCTCCAGATCAGCGCCAGCACGCCGTAGAGCATCAGCACGATGAAGATGCCGCGCCACTGCGTCAGCAGCATCACCGCCTGGCCGAACGACGGCGCGATCACGGGCACCGCGATGAACACCATCATCGCCAGCGACATCACGCTGGCCATGCGCCGGCCGGCATAGCAGTCGCGGACGATCGCGGTGGCGATCACACGGGTGGCGGAGGTGCCGAGCCCTTGCAGCGCGCGCGCCAGCAGGATCGTCTCGAACGACGGCGCGGCGATCGCGAGCACGCTGGCGATCACGTACAGAATCATGCCGCCGAGCAGCACCGGACGGCGGCCGAAGCGGTCGGACAAGGGTCCCATCACGAACTGGCCGACGCCAAAGCCGAGCAGGAACGTCGACAGCACCGCCTGCGGCCGGTTGGCGGCGGCGATGTGGAAGGCCGAGGCGATGTTGGGCAGCGCCGGCAGCATCATGTCCATCGCCAGGGGGTTCAGGGCCATGATCGAGGCGATGACGATAACGAATTCGGGAAAGCCCATCGGGCGGTGGTTCGATGAAACCCAGGCATCGGCATTGATGTCAGTCACGTAGCAAAATCCTCATTCACATCGCCTTTCTACCGGCCATGCTGCACTGCACAAGCGCTGTTTGGAGATGGCAGCCCCGCAGGGCCAACTCGAGGCCGCGCGGGACAATTGGGCGCACGTGCGCAGCCTCAAAAAGCGCCGAAAATGTCGGGATTGGCTCGGGCCAAACGTCCTGCGGGAGGTCCTGCGGGAGAAAGCCCGCTGCAACGAAAAGAGGCATCCATGCTTTACGCCCTTCTTGCCTATCATGTGGAAGCGCACGTCATGTCCTGGACTCCGGAGGAGGACTCGGCGGTGATGGCTAATCTGCATCGGGTCCATGACCGATTGAACGAAAAGGGCCGCCTCGGGCCGGCGGCGCGTTTGGGCGCGACAAAAAGAGCGCTCACCCTGCGCGGGCCGGGTGCAGGCCTGGTAGTCGATGGTCCGTTCGCCGAGACCAAGGAACAAATGCTGGGCTTCTACGTCGTGGACTGCGCCAGCGAAGACGCCGCCGTCGAGGCGGCGCGCGACCTGCGCCGCGTCAACCCCAGCGCGGTCTACGAGATCCGCCCGGTCTCGCTCTATCTGCCCGGCGTACCGTTTCCGGTGACGGAGGCAACGGCGGAGGCTCCCGCGCCGAGTGGGAAGCCATGACGCAAGAGCCGGAGTAGCCTCCGTCCAAGGGTAGCCCGTCAGCCACCGGACAGGCTGGTCAGCATTCTCAGCCCTTGAGCGCGGTGATCACAACCTCGATCAAGGCGCCGCCACCGAGATCGGCCACACCGACCGTTGCACGGGTCGGCAGATTGTCGCCGAAAAATTCGGTCCAGGCCGCGTCCATCTCCTTCTTCTTGGATAGATCCGTCACGAAGATCGAGGCGCTGACAACACGGGATGCATCCGTTCCGGCCTCTTTCAGGTAGCCGGCAATCTTGCCGAGGATGTTGCGGGTCTGCTCGCCCATCGAGACGCTGGTGTCGTCGGCGATCGTGCCGCCGACGAACACGAACCCGTTGGCTTCAACGGCGCGGTGCATGATCGGCGTACGGATGTTGCGGATGATGTTCATGATGTCCTCATCTTGGTTCTAGGGTGCGGAAGGGTGAAAGCGCTCGATGCCGAGATTGCCGATCGCGGTCTGGGTACCGCCGCCGACGATCAATTCCGTCATCACCGCGCCGGCACCGGGGCCGAGTTGGAAGCCATGCAGCGAAAAACCGAACTGGTGATAGAGCCCCAAGTGGCGGGCGCTCGGGCCGAGCACCGGCAGACCATCCGCTGTCCGCGCCTCGATGCCGGCCCAGGCCCGGACGATGGTGGCGTCGCGCATGATTGGAAACAGCTCGTACACGGTGCGCGCGCTGACAGCGAGGCCGCGCCAGTCCAGCACGGTCTCGTTGCGGTCTTGGTCCGGCGCCGCCAGATGACCGCCACCGATCAGCACCGTGCCGTTGGCGAACTGTTTGAAGGAGAGTTTGCGGCCGCGCAGGATCACCACCGGATCGATGAAATGCGGCACGCGCGAGGTGATCATCAGCATCGGCGCCACGGTCTCAACCGGCACCGCCTCACCGAGTGCGGCGGCGATACGGCCGGCCCATGCCCCGGCGGCGTTGACCAGCACGGGCGCGGCATAGGTATCGGCACCAACATCAACCCGCCACAGGCCGTCTTCCTTCCGAATGTTGGCCGCCGCCACGCCCTCACGGACGGTGGTACCGAGCGCGGCTGCCTTGCGGCGAAAGGCGGTCGTGGTACGGGCCGGGTTGGCCGCGCCGTCGCGTCGCGACACCACGCCGCCAGGGCAGCTCTCGGCGACGGCCGGCACCAGCCGCCGCAGCTCCGGGCCGTCGATCAGCTCCTCGTGGGTGAAGCCGAGCGCGTTGAGCTCGGCGACGCGCGCGCGACACGCATCGAATTCGGCGTCGTTCTCGGCCACCAGCACCTGGCCGTGGCTTTCGAAGCCGCAGCCATCGTCGACCAGCGCTTCGATCCGCTCCCAAATTCCCATCGCACGGATCGAGAGTGGGATCTCGGCGACAAGCCTTGCGAGTTGACGAACGCCGCCGGCATTCACGCCCGAGGCATGGCGGCCGGCATAATCCTTCTCGATCAATACCGGCTTCATTCCCGCGAGACACATATGAAGCGCGGTCGAGCATCCATGGATGCCGCCGCCCACGACGATGGCATCCGCAAGCTTCGTCATCCGCGCACCACCGCGTTAACATCGGCCTCTGTCTTCGGCATGGAAGCGAGCTCGGCCAGTGTGATCGGCTTCACCGGCGCGCGTAGCCGGTAATAGCCGATCTCCTGAGGATCCTTGCCACGGGCTTGCGCCATCAGCTCGGTAACGGTCAGGCCGCAGAGCCGGCCCTGGCACGGACCCATGCCGGTGCGGCGATAGGCCTTGAGCTGATTGGGACCGGTCGCACCGATCGCGACGGCATCGAGAATATCCTTGGCCGTGACCTCCTCGCAGCGGCAGACGATGGTCTCGCCCGAAGGAATGCGAAACCGCGGCGCGGGGCGGAACAGCGTATCGAGAAAGGCGCGGCCACGCTCAGCCCGGGCCAGGGATGCTCTGAACGTCGCCATCGGGGCGAGCTTTGTCGCGGCCGCGGGCGCCAGAGCCTCGACTGCGGCTCGCGCAGCGATGCGGCCGCGGACGATAGCGGCCGCTGCGCCGCCGATTCCGGCACCATCGCCGGCAACAGCGATGCCCGCGACCGACGTGTTGCCGTCGTGATCCAGCACCGGCGACCAGCAGAGCTGCATGTCATCCCAGCGATGCTCGATCCCTGCTGCCATCGCGAGATTGACGTTGGGCACCACGCCCTGGTGCAGCAGCAGCAGCTCGGTCGGAATCGTCTCCCGCCGGCTGCGGGCCGCATAGGTCACGGTCGCGAGCTGGCCGTCGCCGGCGGCAACGAGTTCGGTCACTCCCGTCACCACCGGCACTTTCGCCCGCACCTCCCTCATCATGGCAAGGCCCTTGGCGAAATAGGGCGAGGTCACGAAAGCGAAGGCGTGAGGCAGCGCGGCGAGATAGTTCGAGCGCTCGGTGGTATCGAGAATGCGGTCGATGCGACCGCCAAGGCGCAGGATCTGCGCCGCGAGCAACCAAAGCAGCGCGCCCTGGCCCGCGATCACCGTGCGCCCGTCCGGCACCAGGCCGGAGGACTTCAGCAGCGTCTGTGCGGCGCCGGCGGTCATCACTCCCGGCAGTGTCCAGCCGGGGATCGGAAACGGCCGCTCCAGCGCGCCTGTAGCCAGAATCACGCGCCGTGCCCTGACGAAAGCAGAGACGCCGCCCACGGAGATACCGGCCTCGAGATTACGGTCAAGGCTCCACACGGTTGCGCGCTGGATGATCTCGGCGCCGCTCGATCGAACCGCCTCAACAAGGTCCGCGCCCGCCCAATAGTCGGCACCCAAATGGTCGCGTTTCGTCACCGGAGTCGAGGCAATGGCGCGCCAGACCTGGCCGCCGGGGCCGGCATTCTCGTCGAGCAGCAGCGTCGACAGGCCGGCTTCGGCTGCAGTCGCAGCGGCGGCCAGCCCGGCAGGCCCGGCCCCGATCACCGCGACGTCGTAGCTCTCGCGCCTGGGAATCGCGTTCATCGGCCAATCTCCCGCTTGCCCTTCTGAATTTCGATCTGCATGCCCTCGGCGACAGGCACCAGGCAGCCCTGGCGATTGCCGACGCCATCAATGGTGACGAGGCAGTCGAAGCACACACCCATCATGCAATAGGGCAAGCGCGGCGCACCGCTTACCGCGGTCGCGCGGCGCACGTCACGGCCGGAGGCGAGCAGCGCCGCAGAAACCGTATCGCCCTCGCGCGCCTCGACTGCCGCTCCGTCCACGAAGATGTGCACGGATTGTCTGCTGTCCGGATCGGATCGTTTGAACATTGGATGCCTCTTGGCCCTTCCTCGCCCATTCGGGCCGTGTCGATGTCAGTAGTAGCCACTACTTGTCGCGGCATGGTTCGTGTCGAAGCGGCGGGCCGAGAACGCGCCGACGAGTTCCGGTTCAAGCGCGCCGACCGCGACCATCCGGGCAATCTCGAAGGCGTGGTTGGAGGCGAGCGTCACACCGGAATGACAGCAGGCGACGAAGGCGCCCGGCTCGCTCTCCGACTGGTCGTAGATCGGGAAGCCATCCTGCGGCATCACCCGGATGCCGGCCCAAGTCCTGATCACGTTGAGGCGCGCCAGATGCGGGAACGTGCGCTGCGCCCGATCCGCCATCACGGCGCTCACCGAATGGTTCAGCGCGCGATCGTCGAGCTGGTCTTCCTTGCTGTCCCCGATCATCACCGTACCCTCGTCGGTCTGGCGGATGGTGGTCAGCGGATACGGCAGGAACGGCAGGGTGCGCTCGGTTACCACGATCTGCCCGCGGGTCGGGCCCATCGGCGCCGACAGGCCGACCATCGGCGCCAATGTCTGGTTGGCGTTGCCGGCGGCAAGCACGACCTTCGCCGCACGGATCTCGCCCTGCCGCGTCGACAGCCGGAATTCGCCACCGCTCCGGGCGATCGCCGAAACCGGCCGCTCCGGGAAATAATCGACGCCGAGCAGTTTCAGCCCGGTGTGGAAGGCGCAGAAGGTACGCAGCGAATTCACGTGCCCATCCAGCGGACAGAAGCTGCCGCCCGACACCTCGGGGCCGATCAGCGGCAGCATCTTCTTGACGTCCGATGCCGACAACATCTCCATCTTGTAATCAGCCGCGCCAACCTGGTTGTGCATGCGCGTGACGAGCTGGCCGCGCTGCACGAACTCGTGTTCGCCGAGGGTCAGGTGGAAGCCGCCATTCTGCTGCAGCGCGACGTCGAGCCCGGTCTGATCTTTCAATTCGGCGGCGAGCCTGCTCCAGCTCTCGGTCGCCCGCACCGTCCAGCCGGTGTAGGCCGGCATGCCCAGTCCCTTGCTCTGTACCCAGATCAGGGCAAAGTTTGCCCGCGAGGCGCGCTTGGCGATGTCGCCCTCGTCGAGGACGACGACCTTCTTGCCGAGCCGGCCAAGACCCCAGGCGATAGCGGAGCCGAGCAGTCCGCCGCCCACGACAGCGACGTCATAATCCTTTGGCATGGGTTCTCCTAGCGCCCTGGGTCGCTCTTGCCGGCGAGCACGCGGTCGAGCCCGTAGAAACGGTCGAGCAGAATAAGGGCGGTCATGGTGATCGCGATCACGCAGGCCGACACGGATGTCACCAGCGGATCGATGTTGTCCTGGATGTAGAGGAACATGCGAACGGGCAGCGTCTCGGTGCCGGGCGCGGCCAGAAACACGGTCATGGTCAGGTCGTCGAAGGACTGTATGAAGGCGAGCGCCCAACCGCTGATGACACCCGGCAGGATCAGAGGCAAGGTTACGCGGCGGAACAGCGTCCAGCCGCCGGCGCCGAGCGAAACCGCGGCCATCTCGACCGAGCGGTCCATGCCGGTTGCGGCCGCCAGCGTCAGCCGCAGTGCGAACGGAAACACCACCACTACGTGAGCGACCAGCAGCGCCGGGAAGCTGCCGCCCATGCCGAGCGCCGTGAAAAAGCGCAGGAAGGCGATACCGAGCACGACATGCGGAATCATCAGCGGCGAGAGGAACAGTGCCGCGAGCGCCTCGCGGCCGCGGAAGCTGTAGCGCGCGATCGCAAGCGCTGCCGGCACCGCGAACAGGAGCGCCACGAATGAGGACAGCGCACCCAACCCGAGACTCACCCAGAAGGCGTGGACGAACTCGGGATAGTTCGCGATCGCCCTGAACCAGCGCAGCGAGAAATGGGTGGTCGGCATCGACAAATAACCCTCAGGCGTGAACGCGACGAGGCAGACCACCAGGATCGGCGCCAGCATGGCGACGACGAAGATCGTATGAAAGAGAAGCGCGAGCGGGCCGTTCGTCCTCATCGGAACACCTCGGCATAGCGTCGCTCGATCAGCGCGTTGCTGCCGACGACGATCAGCACGAGCGCCAGCAGCAGCAGCACCGCCACCGCCGCGCCGAGCGGCCAGTTCAGCGTATTGAGAAACTCGTCATAGGCCAGCGTCGCCGCGACCTTGAGCCGGCGGCCGCCGATGATGGCGGGCGTCGCGAAAGCGCTTGCTGACAGCGAGAACACGATGATCGCGCCCGACAATACGCCCGGCATGATCTGCGGCAGCACGATGCGGCGGATGATGGTGAGCGGGTTGGCGCCGAGCGACATGGCGGCGTTCTCGATCTGCGGGTCGACGCGCTGCAGCGCGGCCCAGACCGACAGCACCATGAACGGCATCATCACGTGTGCGAGTGCGACAACCATGCCGGTCTCGGTGAACATGAAGCGCAGGGGCGAGGCGATCAGCCCGAGTGACATCAGGAGCTTGTTGACGAGGCCATTGTTGCCGCCGAACAAAAGCGCCCAGCCGAGCGTGCGCGCCACCACCGAGATCAGCAGCGGACCGAGGATCACGAGCAGGAAGAAGCTCTTCCAGCGTCCGCTCATGCGGTTGAGGATGTAGGCCTCCGGCGCGCCGAGCATGGCCGTGATCAGCGTCACGAGCAGCGCGATGCGGAAGGTCCGCCAGAACATCTCGGCATAATAGGGATCGGTCGCGATCTCGCGCCAGTTCTTCAGGATGAAGACCGGCTCGATGCCCTTGTACTGGCCCCAGTCGTGGAACGAGAGCATCACCGTCATGGCGAGCGGAATCACCAGGACGCCGAAGAACAGCATCAGCGCGGGCGCGGACAGCGCCCACGCCGCGCGTGCATCGCGCGTGTCCGCCGCCGGTGCTGCGCTCGCCGGAACGTTGTCGATGGCCGCGCTCATGCGGGGGCTCCGGCGCCACGCAGACTCATATCCTCCGGCCGCCAGACGAGGCGGACGGCCTCGCCCTCCGCGGGCTGCGGCTGGCCGTCGTTTTGACGGATCACGATCGCGGGGCCGCATTCGCTCTCGCACTGAAACAACCAATGATTGCCCTGGAAAATGCGGGTGACGATCTTCGCCGCGAGGCCCGTGCTACCGAAGCCAATCCGCTCCGGGCGAATGCTGACCGTCACCGGACCTGCGAGGCCACCCGGTGCAGGCGCGCTCCAGGAGCCGGCGACCAGCCGCGCCGGAGCGGCGGCCCGGTCGATGGTCGCGGCGAAATCGTTGGTCTTGCCGAGGAACTGCGCCACAAAGGCGGAAGCCGGCCGCTCGTAGGTCTCCTGCGGCGTGCCGATCTGCTCGATGCGGCCCTGGCTCATCACCACGATGCGGTCGGACAGCGACATCGCCTCGTTCTGGTCGTGGGTGACGAGGATCGTCGTGGTGCCGAGATTGCGCTGGATCTGGCGCAGCTCGATCTGCATCCCCTCGCGCAGCTTGGCGTCGAGGTTCGACAGCGGCTCGTCGAGGAGCAGCACGCTCGGCCGAATCACGAGCGCCCGGGCAAGTGCGACGCGCTGCTGCTGACCGCCCGACATACGGCGCGGATAGCGCTCCTCGTAACCGGCAAGCCCAACCATGGCCAGTACGGAGCGGACGCGCTCCGCACGCTCGGCTCGCGGCACACGCCGCATCTCCAAGCCAAAAGAAACGTTCTCGGCCGCGGTCATATGGGGGAACAGCGCATAGCTCTGAAACACGATGCCGAGGCCGCGCCTGGCCGGCTGCACCGCGGTCAGGTCACGCCCCTCGAGCCGGATTGCGCCGCGCGAGGGATCGAGGAAGCCCGCGATCATCTGCAGCGTCGTGGTCTTTCCGCAGCCGGACGGACCGAGGAAGGAGACGAACTCCCCTTTGCCGACCGCGAGACTGAAGTCATCGACGACTGTCTGCGGGCCAAACTGTTTCCCGACACGGTCGAGTTCGAGAAAGGGCATGGATGTGCTTCCGGGTGCTGCTGTGGCAGGGGTCGATGGAGGGCTTACGACGGCGCGCAGAGACATCGCCGAAACCCGCCGGGCCTCAAAGCTCAGCGCTCGACCTCGCGATTCCACCGCTTGGTCCACTCCTCGCGCTTGTCGTTGATGATGCTCCAGTCAGCCGTATAGAGCTTCGCTGCGCGCTCGCCGATCGGCGCCATCTTGCCGAGTTCCGGCGGCACCACGACCGACTTCAGCACCGGGCCATAGCCGTAATCCTTCAGCATCACGAGCTGCAGTTTCGGTTCGAGCAGCGTCTTGATGAAGGCCGAGGCGAGCGGCGATGCGTTGGGCTTGGTGATCGGACAAGCGGTCGTCAGCAGCGTCGCTGCGCCTTCCTTGGGATAGACGAAGTCGACGGGGAAGCCGGTGTTGGCGAAGCTCTGGACGCGGCCGGAGCCCCACACCGCCAGCACCGCCTGGCCGGACTGGAACAGCTCGGTCATCTTGCCGGGCGAAGGCTCATAGGCCAGCACGTTTGGATTGATCTCGTTCTTGAAGATCTTGAAGCCGGCATCGACGTCGGATTCGCTGCCACCGTTCATCCGGGCGAGCATCAGCAACGCATGCAGGCCGTAAGTGTTGTTGATGGGCGGGATCACCAGCTGCTTCTGGTACTTCGGATCCTTGAGATCATTCCAGGAGGTCGGGGGCGCCCAGCCCTTCTCCGCGAAGACCCTGGTGTTGTACATCAAGCCGGTTGCGACCAGGCCAATGCCCACCGCGCGGTCGTCCTTGAAGCGTGCGGCCTCGTAGAGATCGGGAGGCACACCGTCGATGTTGCCGCAGAAGCCGAGCTGGATCGCCTGGTACATCGGACCGTCGTCGACGATGGCCACGTCGATCTGCTGATTGCCCTTTTGGGCCTGCAACTTGGCAAGCGTGTCGGTCGAATTGCCGGCGACGTATTCGACCTTGACGCCGTGGGCCTGCTCGAAGGCCGGCATCACCTCGTCGCGGATCGTCTTCTCGAAGGAGCCGCCGTAGCCCGCGACATAGAGCGTCTTCTGCTGCGCCAAAACCGCTGACGGGGCTAAGGCGAGCGCCGCGATGCTGACCACTGCCGCAAGGCCGAGATGTTTCATATCGATCGATCTCCAATACCGTTTGCACCCGGAGCGCATTCTCGGGCCGCCTCGCGCCCTCCGAACGAGGCACGCCCGCCCGTTGGTCATTATCGTCCGCTTGAGATTTTGGTCTTTACCGCCTCGCTCCGACCGGCTCCGCCCAAAAAACTGGCTAAATCCAGCCTTGATGAAAAAGATCGCAGTTAACACTTTTGTCGTCCAATTAATAATGGCACGCTCCACATGCCGAAATGTTATGGATGGGAACGGGGCATGGTTCGGATTAATTCGCGGCAGGTCGAAGCCTTCCGCGCGATGATGCTGACAGGCAGCGTGACAGACGCGGCGAAGCTGATGGCTGTGACGCAGCCGGCCGTAAGCCGGCTGCTGCGCGATTTCCAGGCGCTACTCAAAATGGAGCTATTCGAAAGACGCGGCAGCGGCCTGGCACCGACGGCATCCGCAACTGCGCTTTATATGGAAGTCGAGCGGTCTTTCGTGGGGCTCGAACGCATCGCGGCAGCGGCCGAAGAGATCCGCGGCCGCCGGACCGGTACGCTACGGATCGCGGCCCTGCCGGCGCTGTCCAACGGCTACCTGCCGCGGCTCGCAGGCGGTTTCCTGAAGGAGCGGCCGAACCTCAATTTGTCGTTTTTTGGCGTCATCTCGCCGCTCGTGATCGACTGGGTGCTGAACAACCAGTGCGACATCGGTTTCGCCGAGGTGCCGATCGCCCATTCCGGCCTGCCGAGCGTGCGGCTGCCGGCGCTGCCGCGCGTTGCAGTTCTGCCCGCCGGCCATCGGCTTGCAGCCAAGGCGACGCTGGAGCCACGCGATTTCGAGGGCGAGGCTTTTGTATCGCTGTCGGCGGGATCGACCAGTCGCCATCTGATCGACCAGGCCTTCAACCGCGATGACGTTCGCCGCGTCCTGCGGGTCGAGGCCAACCTGTCGGAGATCATGTGCGGGATGGTGTCGTCGGGACTCGGCGTGGCGATCTGCGATCCCTTCACGGCGCAGGAGTTCGAGGGCCGAGGCGTCGTCGTGCGCCGCTTCCTGCCGCGGATCGATTTCGAATTCGCCGCCGTTTTTCCAGCGCAGCGCAGTCCCTCGCCGGTGGCTTTGGACCTGGTGGAGGTTATGCAACAGGCGTTAAGCGAACTGAGCGGGCGGCCTGTGGGTCAAAACTGATGGCGGTGGTGGCCGATACCGACGGATGCCAAGGCTTCGGAGCTCGCGCCCAACGCCCGCCTTCGCCCTGCGGGCTTCGGCGCGGCAGCCTTGCTCGCTTCGCGAGCGAAGGCTGGTGGGGAAGGAAGGACTCGAACCTTCGAAGCCATGAGGCGGCTGATTTACAGTCAGCTCCCTTTGCCACTCGGGACACTTCCCCTCTCAACAGCGTCATTGGCCCACCCGCTGAAATGGCGGCAGGAAGGCCGTGGATGACGCTGAAACGCGGGGGCCCGATAACGGGCGCCCGGTCGGCGCGTTTATGGGCGAAGCCGCCCTCCAAAGTCAACCAAGGCCGGCCGCTAAAACGGGCCGCCGAGGGGCTCAAATTGCCATTATTCGGAACCCGTGACAGAAGCTTGCCATGAGCGATCGCGAGCGGAAACAGCATTTTGGGCGCAGCGGCGGCAAAGGCCGGGAAAAGCAGCGCGAATCCGGCCGCCGGCCGGCCTGGCGCGGCCGCGAGGCTAGTCCCGACGGCCCGGTGATTCTCTACGGCTGGCATACCGTGGCTGCGGCCTTGGCCAATCCGCAGCGGCACATCCGCAAGCTGATGCTGACCGAGAACGCCGCGCGGCGGCTGGCGGACGAAAATATCGCGATTCCGCTCACCCCGGAAATCGTCCGGCCTGCCCTGATCGACCAGCGGCTCGGCCCGGACGCGGTGCATCAGGGGCTGTTGGCGGAAGCCGATCCCCTGCCCTCGCCCGACATCGAAGACCTGCCCGAGACCGGCATCGTGCTGGTGCTCGACCAGATCACCGATCCGCACAATGTCGGCGCGATCCTGCGCTCGGCGGCGGCGTTCGCGGTCAAGGCCATCGTCACCACGGCGCGCCACTCGCCGGAGGCAACCGGGGTGCTGGCAAAGTCCGCCTCGGGCGCGCTGGAGCTGGTGCCGCTGGTCACGGTGCAAAACCTTGCCCGCGCCCTCACCGAAATGAATGACCGGGGCTTTCTGACCGTCGGCCTCGACAGCCAGGGCGGCGAAAATCTCGGCAGCGTGGCGTTGCGGCAGCCTTTGGCGCTGGTGCTCGGCGCCGAGGGCAAGGGCCTGCGGCAGTTGACGCGCGAAACCTGCGGCGTGGTGGCGCGGCTCGACATGCCCGGCGAGATCAAGAGCCTCAACGTCTCCAATGCCGCGGTGCTGGCGCTCTACATCGGCGCCAGCCGGCTCGGACTGATGGGATAACTCGAAACGCCAAGGAAAGAAAAGATATGAGAAAAATCATCGCCCGCTCGCGGGATGCGAGCGGGCGATGATGTCTCGAGTTAAGCCTTTTAGGCGCTGAGATCAATAATAGCGGCGGAGCACATGCTCGCGATAGCCGTAGTAGTGGTGCGGCATGCCTTAGTGCATGCTGTGATGAGCGTAGCCGTAGCGGTAGCCCGGATGCGTCGAATAGCCGTAGCCGTGATGACGGTAATAGGGGTGAGCCCGGTGGCCGTAGACGCGCGGACCGTAGGCGCCTTCATAATAGGTCGGACGAGGCGCGAAATCGCCGGGGCCGGTATAGGTCGGGCCCTGGTTCACGTAGTAATACTGGTGCCGCATCAGGGCGGCATAATACTGTGTCTCCGGCTCGACCAGCCGCTCATAGCCCCAGCCGCGGCCGCAGGTGTTGCAGCCGGAATAGACCGGCGCCGGGGGAACGTAGACCGGCGGCTGGTAAACTTGAGGCTGCGCGCACGGCTCGACATAAGCCTGTCCGCACGGCGAGCACGAACCCTGGAACAGCCCGCCTCCGCACGCCATCGCGGGCGCAGCCCCAGCAACCATCACGGCGAACGCCGCTACCAATCCTGAAATCGTCTGACGCATTATACCCTCTCCTGTGGCCGTTTTTTCGTTGGCATAACTCTAGCGTGGAACTCTGCGGGGCTTTCGATGCCCGGGATCCCAGTGCGGGCCTGCCGGGTCCCCGGGTATGCCGAGGTCGCCGCCCTGCGGAGCGAGAATGACCGGCGGCGGATAGAAGGGAACCTGCGGCTGCGGCGCCTGTGGGGTCGAATGCGCCGACCATGAATCGTGGTAGCTCTCCGCCGGCTGCGGCAGCTTGCGGTTGGCGGGCGGTTCGATTTCGAGGCGGCCATAGCCCGGCAGGTGCCCGCTGCTCGGATAATAATGGCCGACATTCGGCAAGGGATCGACGTAGCGCCCGCCATAGACAGTCGGCGTTACATGCGTGTTCTTGCTGAGGCCCCAATCGCCCTCGACGACCGCATAGGAGGCGTCGATGCCGTTGATGATGATGGGAACCCCGGGGCGGCCGGGAATGACCAGAACGGGCGCGGTGTCGGCCCAAGCCGCAGCGGTCGCTCCGATCAAAATGGCCAGTGCCAGCCCAGTACGCATTGTTGCAGGTCCCGATTACTCCGGACAACCTATCCGAAGGGGCCAGCCCAGAGGTTAAAGGGGTAGGCCAAAGTTCGGGTAAGCCTAACGCACAAGCGTTTATGCCCGCTCAATTGCCGATAATCGCGCTCAGGAAATGTTAACGGCGGGCGCCGGATCGAGCTCTACGCAAACACCGTCGCGACGATGGTGCGCACGCCGA
Organism: Bradyrhizobium erythrophlei; assembly: GCF_900129505.1. Lineage (NCBI taxonomy): Bacteria > Pseudomonadati > Pseudomonadota > Alphaproteobacteria > Hyphomicrobiales > Nitrobacteraceae > Bradyrhizobium > Bradyrhizobium erythrophlei. The sequence goes on from NZ_LT670818.1 coordinate 8,054,469, forward strand.
TCGACATCGTGATCACGCCGACCGCGCCCTGCAGTCCGCCATTGGCCCAGGTCAGCCAGCGCGCGGAGACCGCGAGCGGCACCGCAATCGCCGCCGAGAGCGCGCCCATCCCGACCATCGAGCCGATCCCGAACAGCGCGACATAGCCGAGTCCGGCCACCGCGCTGGAGGCCTGCGATACCGCCAGCACCAACAGCGCCGCGGAGCCGGCCATGCCGTGCATCAATCCCACCAGCAGCGTGCGCCAGCGGAAACCGTGCGCATGGGCGTGGGCGGCGCGGGCATGCGGCACGGTTTCGCCGGCATGGCTGTGGGCGTGGACATGCACGGTGCCGTCGCCATGGCCGTGGGCATGAAAGTGAATGCGGTCGCGCCACAGCCGCCACAGCACATGCGCCCCGAGGCCGACCAGCATGATGCCGACGGCGGTCTCGAGCGGCTGCGCGAAATGTTCGGGGATGGCGTGCCCGAGCAGGATGGCGACACCGGCGAAGGCGAACAGGGTGAGGGTATGCCCGAGCCCCCAGGTCAGACCGTGCTTGACGATGTCGGAGATGTCGGTGCGGCGGGCGGCGATCGAGGACACCGCCGCGACATGGTCGGCCTCGAGCGCGTGCTGCATGCCGAGCAGAAATCCAAGCCCCAGAATTCCAAACATGTGTGCCCTGTTCTTTACCGCTCATCATTGCGAGGGAGCGAAAGCGACGAAGCAATCCGCTCTTTCTTTGTGCCGGGAAATGGATTGCTTCGCGGAGTTTATCATCGGGCGGCGCTACGCGCCGACCCGTTGGCTCGCAATGATGTTACACCAATGACTGCCTTTGCAATATTCAGGCCTGACCCGTCAGGTATGAAAGGCCTCCTCAAACAGGCCGCGCATCGATGCCCAGGAGCGGCGGTCGGCCGTCTCGTTGTAGAGCGCGGCGCGCATGATCGAACCATCCGCCGTCGGATTGGTAAACCGTGCAGCGTGTTGCCGTAACTGACGACCTGCCAGTCCTGGACCCCGGCGCTGCGCATTTCTTCCTCGAATGCCCGGATATGTTCCGGCGGCGCCAGCGGATCGTCTGCGCCGGTGCAGACCAGCACGCGGGCCGTCAGCTTGCCGCGCACCGCCGGCATCTGGTTGGTGAGCACGCCGTGAAAGCTGACGACGGCCGCAAGATCGGCGCCGTCGCGCGCAAGCTCGAGGGCCACCGAGCCGCCGAAGCAGAAACCGATCGCGCCCAGCCTGCTTGTATCGACCTGCGGCAGCGCGGCGAGCGTCACCAACGCGGCACGCGCACGCGCGCGCAGGGTTTGCAGATCGTTGCGAAGGCCGCCGACCAGATGGGTCGCTTCCTGCAGACTGTGCGCCTGCCGGCGGTCGCCGAACATGTCGGCGGCGAACGCGACATAGCCAAGTTCCGCCAGCTTGCGCGCCCGCGCGATCGCAAAGTCGCCCAGTCCCAGCCCCTCGTGAAACACCAGCACGCCCGGCCGCGGGTCCCCGGCGGTTTCGTCGAAGGCGAGATGCCCCCGCAACGTGACTGCCTCGCTGCGGTAATCGATGTCCTGATCATGCATTGCGAAAATCGCCGGGTTTCAAAACAGCTGGAACCGGAACTTCCCACCGCTGCGCGGCGCGCACAAGGCCGGATCCGGAACATCGCAAAAAGCGAGAAGCGGCGGCGCCATCACATCTGTTTGAATCCTGCGTGAGGAACGTTTGGAACGTCCTCAGTTGCCGGCGCTTAGCCTTTGGATTGGATTACAGCAAGGGAGAAACGCATGACGAAATTCGCACTTCTTGCTACGGCCGCCATGGTTCTTTCATCCGCGCTGGCGGGACCCGCGATGGCGCAGCGGGTGATCGACAATCCCGGCCGTTGCGCTCATCCAAACGCCAATTGCCAGAACCTGGGGCCGGGAAATCCCTATACCAGCAACGGTGATCAGCGGCGGATGGCCTATCGCCATGGTGTCGACAGAAACCGCGCCGCCAACGGGAACGACAACACCTGGAACAATGGCTGGCACGACAGCTGGAACGACAACCGCCGCCACGATTCCGGCTTCTTGCCGGGCGATGCCGCGGCCGGCGTCGTAGGCGGCGCGATCGGCACCGCCGGCGCCATCGCCACAGCCCCCTTCCGCAACGATGCCTACGCCTATGACAACAGCGGCCGCTATGACAACAGCGGCTGGGACACTCGCAGCTACGCCGAGCGCAACGGCTTCGTTTGCCAGCCCGGCAAATGGTTCAAGGGCGAGGACGGCCGTCGGCATCTCTGCCGATAAGCCCTTTGCGTAACGAAAACGAATAAGGCGGCTGCGAGGCCGCCTTTTTTCCTGCGGGGCCGGGATTGCCCTCGGAGGTTCTGGCCCTTTGCCGGCAAGTCTGGTATTCGACCGGCCGCAAGATCGGCGGAATCGCGGGCTCGATTTCGACCATGCCTGATCTCTGCAATATGCCGGTTTAGCTCAGCGGTAGAGCAGCGGTTTTGTAAACCGAAGGTCGGGAGTTCAATCCTCTCAACCGGCACCACCAGTTTAGCCGACACTGAGTTCTTCACTATGGGGCCTGCCTTAGTCCCCGGCTTTGCCATGCCCGCCGCCGTAGCAGCCCCACCGGGCCCGCCAATCAAAGCTGTCAGGCGACCCCGGGTTTCGAGCCGGTACGGCTCCCCCGGCTTCCTAGCCATCACCACGACGCTATCTATAAGCTCTCGAAAACTGGCGGCGACTTGCGCGTCTATATGGCCTCCCGACCCTGAAATCTGCTCCAAGTTCTGCTTAAAGCGCTTGATCGCTGTCGGATGAAAATCGATGGACACGACCAGTGCATCCGCAGATTCCAGTTCGCGTTGTAGCCGGGCTTTTTCCGAGCGCTGAAGTTGCAGCAGCGATGCTATCTCTTCGGGCTCCAGAGTGCCCTTTTCAACGGCCCCAATTAGATTCTCTATACCCCGCTGGCACGTCGCAATCTGAGCGGTGATCTTTACCTTATCGCGGCGCGCGTCTGCCGAGAGCGCACGCCGTTCAGCCAAACGCTCGACTCCCATAAAGAGGAATCAAAATTGGCCAAGAAGAAAACAGCAGTTCGTCGCGCGTGGTCGAAGGAAGACTATCGGGTGCTAAAAACAATGGCCCGAGACAAACAGGGCGTGAAGAAAATCGCCAAGGCATTGAAGCGTTCGCCCGGCGCTACGAGCGTGATGGCTGCCACGCATGGGATATCGCTGAGCACACGGGGGTAATGGACACATTTTAATCCAAGGGTCTGTTGAGATTCACCTGGAATGAATGACGGCGGTGGCGAGGTAGATCATCGCCTCGAAACTGCTGTCTGTCTTGTCGCATCGCATTGCTACGCGCTTGAATTCCTTCAGCTTGCCGAAGAAGTTCTCGATCAGGTGGCGCCATTTGTAAATGTCCTTGTCGATGTCGAGAGGCTTGGCGCGCCTTTGATGCTGCGAGATTACGACCTTCGCCTTGCGCTCGTTCATGTCTTCGATGATCCAATTGGAATCAAAAGCCTTGTCAGCGATCAAGCCCCCGAATTCGAGGTCCTTGATCAGGGGCGCGACGCCGACGGTGTCAAAGCGATGGCCGGGGAGCAGGATGAACCGCACCAGGTTCCCAAGCGCGTCGGTCAGCGCGAGGATTTTGGTGGTCCAGCCGCCCTTCGACTTGCCGATGGCCTGATTTTTGGTCCCCCTTTTGCTCCCTGCGCGTGGCGGTGAACTTTGACGATTGTCGCGTCGACCATGGCAAACTCCATATCCGGATCATCCGATGCGGCATCGAAAATCCGCTTGAAAACGCCGGCCTTCACCCAATCGCGATAGCGCTTGAACACCGTATTCCAGTTGCCGAACGTCGGCGGCAAATCTCTCCATGGGCTGCCCGTGCGCGCGATCCAAAGCACAGCTTCGAGAAACAAACGGTTGTCACCCCCTGTGCGGCCAGGGTCCGTGGCCTTGCCCAAACAAAGCGGCTCCATCTTCGCCCATTGAGCGTCCGTCAAAACGAATCGGTGCATTCCAAACTCCTTTCGGAGCTTGAATCACGGCCATTCCAATCTGTGAATCCTGAATCTCAACAGACCCCAGCCCAAACCTGAATTATTTGTCACTAACTGACTAATTTGTCACTAGATGCCAGCCATCGCTCGCATTATTGCGACGCGATGGTTTACTTCTTTCACATCGTTGGTGGTTCAGAACTGTATCCCGATGAACTGGGACGTCGTCTGCCCACGCTTGAATCCGCAAAACGTCACGCTAAGGTCCTTGCTGACGAATTGAGGACGGGCGGCGACTTCTTCGGATCAAGTTTCGTTCGCGTCGTTGATGAGCACGGCAATACAGTCTTCGAATGCCCGGTATCGTGCCAATAAGCAAAAGAGCCAGAGGAAGGTACTAGAAATATTTGTCGACAGGATCGTGGGCGTCTTCGTCGTCAGGCAAGGCCACCTTGCTGGAGTCGGTTGGTGTTGCGCCCATTTGGCCGAGACATAGCCGAAGAAGGTTGAGGCCGTTCACGCTTACTTCGTCACCGCCAATAAGCTTGCCGCGAATCTCCGAAGCGATACCAGACTAATGCCTGGTGCAAGTGGTTCAACCAAGGCAACTCATCAGAGAAAGTTTTCCACGCTTCGATCTGATGCTTCTTGACCATCCATTTCGGTGGGCTACCGAGCGGCCCTTTTGATTTTGGTTCGCGGCGGTCTTTGAAACGGCTCGCGTGATTCTTGTCTTGACCTGTAACTTTCGCTTTGGCCAACGGCGTGCGTCGGCGGAGCATAATTGGAGTCCTTAAACTGTTTAATCTATCGATATTTCTGAAAAACTTGGAATTGGCTTTTTGCGTACGGTGGGACCATGCGGTTTTTGCTCCTACCACACTGCACCTCTTACATGCCCCCCTATGGGGTAGATTTTCTAGCAGATGGATTGTAAGTTGGGAGCGATACTTGCCGTAGACCCCTCGCTGGCCTGCCCGTTGTTACTTAACCAGCGCGCAGCCAGCGGATTAGGGCATTCGTCGCCGTTTGCGCAGCAAAAAGCCGCAGGCATTTACGCACTGCGGCTGACCGGGTTCGAAAATTGAATGTTTAAGAATGCCTACCCAGCCCCGGGTGAGAAAAGTTAAGGGCACGCTGCGGACCGCGTAAATTGAAATGCGCGGTTCCGATGCAGGAACAAAGCTCCTGTTGCCGCGTGGCCACAGAAACCGTGAGGCCACCGCGATTCCTAAAGGAACGATTTCCTTCCTGCTCGCTTACATGTCCGTGCCATTATCCAGCCCCCATGGCACGCCCCAACGACGGCCTCAGTTGCTCCCCCCGCACTGAGGCCGTTTCTTTGGGAATGCCCTGCCCTATCGGCGCTTTGACCTAGGGCGCGTCGGGATTATGGATTTCCCTGATTCGGACTAGATTCCGAAGCTAATGATTTCAACGGGATGCTGTCGGCTGGACTGAGTGAAGCACTCAACCGGCACCATTCTCGGACGAAGTTCGATCCACTCCGCACCTTGCCGCACGAGACGCGACTCAGTACCGGCGACCGGTTCGATCGTAGCACGAACAACGGCTGATCTTCGGTTGATCGCGGGCAGGTTGTATGATTGGTTCCCCGCCCATGCTCAGTTCAAACCAGCCGCAAATTTCCGTGCCTGAACCACCCCGCAGCCTTCAGGCCGCGGCTGCTCGGCTTGCCATCGGGCTCGGACGCTTTCCGCTCTTCGCCATCGTGTGCCTGGGTCTCGCGCTGCGTTGCCTTTGGTGGCTGAAATATCCGGACATCAATTCGCCGGATGCGACTGTTTACCTCAAGGAAGCGGACATTCTGTTCGCTACCGGCACGATGAAAACCATCGTTTATATGCCGCTCTACCCCCTCCTCATTCACATCGCCGGCGCAAACGGAGTCATCGTTCTTCAGATCGTCCTTTCGACGATCTCAATCTATCTCGGATACCGGATCGCCTCCGATATCTGGCGCAGGCAGTCTGCCGGGCTGGTCGCCGCCGCCATGATGGCGGTCCATCCGATGCTGATTTATTACAGTACTTTCCGGCTGACAGAGACGGTCTTCATTTTTCTGCTGCTGTCGGGTCTCGTTGCGCTCTATCGAAACCACGTCCTCGCCGCCGCACTCGCATTCACGCTCGCCAACCTGACGCGGCCCTCGCTGGATCTCTTTTTCCCGGTGATTATCGCCGCAGCCACGTTCGCGACGCAAAGCAGCCCTTCCGTTCGCGAAATCGGAAGACGTCTCGGCATATACGCTCTCGTCTACGTCGCGCTGATGTCGCCGTGGTGGTTGCACAATTACACGAAATACCACCGCTTCGTCCGTCTCGATCTGGCCGGGGGCATCACGATGATTTTGGAAAACAACGAACAATTCGAGCAATACGGGCTCGACTGGTCGAAATACGCGCCTTGGGCGCCGTTCGCGCATATCACCGATCCGGTGGAGCAAGACGAGGCGATGCGATCAGCGGCACTCGATTATATTCGGACCCATCCTTTGGCGTGGCTGCGCGGCGACGTCGATCGTGCAGAACGGTTCTTTACCCCCAGCGACCTCAACTACAGCAAGCTGCAGCGGATTGTTTCCGACGTGGTGGTGACGATCATGCTGATCGGCGCGTTGTTGTCGCTCACCTACTCCAGGATTCGCTGGAGGGTTCTTCTGCCGCTCTGGCTTCCGATCATCTTCCTCACGGCAATTCATCTTTCGTTTCACGCCACGGCGCGCTATCGCTTGCCGCTCGATCCGCTTCTGATCGCTTTGGCAAGTGGTGTCCTTGCTCGCGGGCAGTCGCCGAAGGATTTCATATCCGATAGACTGGTTTGGCGAGGCATCGGTTTGCGCCGGGCATGAATTCGCGCCTTGGGATCAACAGTTTTCGATCCGACTATATAATTCTTGTCAACCTGCCTGATTGTTTGGAGTCGAGATGGCCCGGCCTTGACGTCGCCCGCTGCGCGTTTCGACCGCACGCTCCTTGCCGCCATACTCGTTCTTGCGATCATCCTTAGGCTGACCGCCGCATATCTTCTGCCCGACCAGAATTTTCCCGATGCCGTCGGCTATCGGCAGGCCGGGCGCGACTTATGGTCGTCGGGTATGCTAGGCACACCCTACTGGATGCCGCTTTATCCGGCGCTGGTAGGGTTGACCGGAGCAGGCTGGGGACAATTGGCGCTGGACATCGCATTGTCCACATCTGCGGTTTGGTTGATACATCGCATTGTCCTGGCGGTGTTTGCTGATGAAGCAGCGGCGCTGTTGGCCGCTTTTATGATTGCGATCTATCCCTACTTCATTTTCTACGCGGTCGTCGGACTGAGCGAGAGCCTGTTCATCGCGCTGCTGCTCGGCGCATTTTTGTGCTGGTATCGTGGCTCGTTCGGCATTGCCGCTGTCCTCATCGTGCTTTCAATTCTCACACGGCCATCCATCGAACTACTGGTTCCGTTTCTCATATTGTATTTTGCGGTGGTCATTCATCGACTACCGACTATGTCGGTTGTCCGTAACCTCTTTGTCTATTCGATCGTTTACATTGCGCTCATGTCGCCCTGGTGGATGCACAATTATCGCGCCTACGGCAGCTTTGTCCGGCTCGATCTTGCCTCAGGCTTTGTATTTTATTCCGGCAACAATCCGCTTAACCGAACCGGCGGCGGCATCGCCGGGCAGGACTTCGACGAGAAGTTTCTGGATGGTGTCGCTGATCCGGTTGCCCGTGACCGGGCAATGTGGAACGCAGGCATGTCCTACGTTGCCGAAAACCCGCAACGTTTCCTTGAACTCGCTCGTCTCAAGTTCCTGCGGTTCTGGCGGCTGTGGCCCTACGTGCAAGACTATGCAACTCATCTTTATGTGGTCGCCTCACTTATAAGCTTCGTTCCGGTGCTGATTCTTTCCGCTATTTATCTCATCGTTTGGGGATGGCGGGAACACACCCGAATAGCGCCGATACTCGCCTGGGGAGCTTACCTGACGCTAATTCACATGATCTTCATCGGCTCATTGCGTTATCGACTTCCGCTCGAGCCCTTTATGATCATGTTTGCTGCTGTAGCGACCATGCGGCTCGGCCGATTGGCACTGAGCCGTTATGAAAGCGGCTCAAAAAATTACTAAGCCGGACCCCGCGTTTCCATGAAACGAAAATCGCCACCCGAGCCAACGACATGGAACGGCAAGGGTCAGCCGGCGCCGCTGGCCCGGCTGCCAGCGACATCGTGCGGGCGATTCCCCAGAGCTAGTCTTGCCGACGTTCGACCGACCGGCGCTCCCGGTCCCGCGATGGTCTCCTCCGGCGTGTTACAACCGTAACGAAGCTCTTCGCCGGCGACACCGAGTTGCAACATGGCGCCTGCATCGTCCGCGGCTGAGGCCCGGGGACATCCTGCTCGAGGTTCGTATCGTGGCCGGAATTCAGAGCGGTCGACGACCATTTGGCGTTGATCGACGCCAGCGTTGCATCGGCCCTTCAGCGGGCCGCGCATGACAGGGATCGAGGGTACCGAGAGGTGAACCTTTTATCACGGCTATTCGTCCTGGTGGCGGTAGCTTTGCTGCCGGCGATCGCGATCCAGGCCTATAACGAGTTCGAATTGCGGGCGGCGCGCCAGGTCGAGCTGCAGAACCAGGCATTGAGCCTGGCCAAGCTCGCCGCAGCGGAACAGCAGCAGATCGTTCAGGGAATCCATCAGGTCCTTGTCGCGCTCTCGGAACTTCCCGCAATCAAGGCGCGCGACAGCAACGCTTGCAATGCCTACCTTGCCACGATGAAGCAGCGGTTTCCGGGCTTCCTGACCTTCCTCGTGGCTGACCTCAATGGCCGGACCTTCTGCGACAGCAACACCGAGCATCGCGTTGTCGACATCTCCGCGCGGGCCTACTTTAACAACACGCTGAAGACCCAGGCATTTACCGTCGGGGAATTCTCGGTCGGCCTGTCGGTGCCGCAGAACGTGATTCAGTTTGCGCTGCCGTTCTACGGCGACGATGACCGCCTTGACGGCGTCATCATTGCGGCTCTCAGCCTCGATTGGCTCGCCCGCTATATTGCCGAGAAGGGCGTTCCGGAGGGAGCCGCACTCGTCATCACGGATCGCAACGGAACGTGCCTCGCCCGCTCCCCCCATAACAGCCGGTTCGTCGGCAAGAAAATGGCCGCCGACGAATACCTGAAACTCGACCATGGCACCGCGGCCGAGATCCTCGACCTCGACGGTGTGGCGCGGATTGTCGGCTTCGCCCCCATGGGGCCTGATTCCGGAGGACTTCTCGTCAGCTATGGCCTCGACAAGGCCCAGGCGTTCAAGACGATCCAGCACGGTACGCGGCGCGACATTTTCCTTATCGTGCTGAGCGCGGCGCTTGTATTGCTGCTGACGTCGTTGGGCGCCCGACGCTTCATCCATCGGCCGCTCGGCCTGCTGGTCGATGCCGCGAACCAATGGCGGCGCGGCGAATTCGCCCAACGTGTGAATATTCGGGAAAAGTCCGAGATCGGCCGGGTCGCCGACGCATTCAACATCATGGCCGATGCGCTGGAGCACCGCGAGCACGAACTATATGCGGCAAAGGAGAAGGCCGAGGATGCCGCGGCCCGGATCACGACGATTTTCGAGAGCACGACCGACAGCGTGCTCATCATCGATAAGGACTGGCGCGTCAGCTACGTCAATGAACGGGCCAGCATGCAGCTCTCCAGAGGACGCGACGTCATTGGTATGGACGTCTCGGAGGCGTTCGAGGACGCGGCCGACACGGAAGCGCTCAGGTTGCTTCGGGCGGCGATGCTGGATGGGCGCCCGGCCTCGTTCGAAGCGCTCTGCGCTCAGCGCCAAATCTGGTACTCGCTCAATGCGTTCCCCTCCGACCAGGGCATCGCTGTCTACTTCCGGGATATTACCGAGCACAAATACGCCGTGGAGGCACGACGCCTCGCCGAGGAGCAACTCCACCAGAGCCAGAAGATGGAGGCGGTGGGTCAGCTCACCGGAGGCGTCGCTCACGACTTCAACAACATACTTGCGGTGATATCCGGAAACCTGGAGCTCATCGAGGACATGGCGGGCCGCAGCAGGGTCCGGCAGTTCGCCGCGACCGCGCGCCGGGCCGCCGATCGGGGAGCAAAAATCACCGCCCAGCTTCTGTCCTTTTCCCGGCAGCAAAGATTGAACCCGGAACTGGTCAACGCCAATGCGCGCCTTGCGGAATTCGAGGGGCTGATCCGCCAGGCGGTCGGAGCAAAGTGCGAGGTGAGACTGCGAAGCGGAGAGCGGCTGTGGCTGTGCCTTGTCGATCCGGCGCTGCTGGAAGTCGCCCTTCTCAACCTCGTGCTCAATGCGCGCGACGCCATGCCGGATGGCGGCATCCTCGAGATCGAGACGCAGAATGTCGTTCTGGATGAATGCGCCGTCGCCGGAAACGCGTCCGGACGGTATGTCAGGCTGTCCGTCAAGGATACCGGCTGCGGGATGACGCCCGAAGTACGCGACCGGATCTTCGAGCCCTTCTACACGACCAAGGGGACCGGCAAGGGTACCGGGCTCGGCCTCAGCATGGTCTACGGCTTTGCCCGACAATCCGGAGGGCACGTTACCGTCGAGAGCACGCCGGCAGTGGGGACCACAATGAGCCTGTACCTGCCTGCAGCCACGCGAAAGCCGAATGCCCCGGCGAAAGCCGTTCAAGACCTGGACAACGTCCCGGCAGGATCCGAGCGCATCCTGCTCGTCGAGGACAATGAGGACATTCTGGAGGTGACATCGGGGATGCTGACTAAGCTCGGCTACCGCGTGCGTTCCGCGCCGAACGGTGCGGAGGCCATCCGGATGCTCGAGAAATGCCAGAATTTCGACCTCCTGCTCAGCGATATCGTGATGCCGGGCGGAATCAGTGGTGTCGAGCTTGCCCACGAAGCGAGGCGACTGCGCAAGGGCATCAAGATCCTGCTCACCTCGGGCTACGCCGGGGATGTATTGGAACGACACCGTTCGTTGGAACAGTTTCCGTTCATCCGCAAGCCGTTCCGGCGGGCAGACCTGGCGCAGCGCCTGCGATCGATCCTGCACGAATCCGAAAGCCCCTGATCCCACCGTCTTTGCCCGGGCGCTTGAGGCCGGGGCTACTTCGCGGCCACCAACGATCCCCTTGCCCCGATCTTCTCCAGCACCGGCAGCAGATAGTTGAAAAACTCCGCCGGGTTCTCGCTCATCGGGAAATGGCCGAGCCCCTTCATGATGGCCGCCTCGGAGCCGGGCACGCTCCTGGCGACGGCGAGCGTTTCCTCCGGCGTGCACGAATAGTCGTATTCGCCCGACAACAGAAACAATGGACAGCGGCTGGTGTCGATCTGCGCGACGCGGTCGCGGATGTCGCCGTCGAGCTTGTAGAAATAGAGGTCGCCTTTGAAGACGCCGGGGCCGCCCTGCATGTAATGCCACAACGTTTCCCAGCGCTCGTGATCGGGCGCATCGGGTCCGACCAGTCCGGAAACGACGGCGGCAGCGATCTCACCGCCGTGCACGTCGGGGCGGTGCAGGAAATTCAGGTCGTAATAGGGATCGACATGCGCACCGGCCTGCAGGCCGATGATGGCACGAAAGCGTTCGGGGTGTTCGAGCGCCAGATGCAGCGCGATGCGCCCGCCGATCGAGCAGCCGATCAGGATCGGCCGGTCGAGTTCGAGCGCGGTCATGATCGCGAGGATGATGGTGGTGTAGTGCGCCGAGGTGAGTTGGTATTCCTCATCGTGCCAGCCGGCAGGCGGCGAGGATTTGCCGTGCCAGGGCATGTCGAAGGCGATCACGCGGTGGCGCTGCGTGATGCGTTCGTCGTTCATCAGCGCCCGGTATTGGCGGCCGTCGGCGCCCGCGGTGTGGAGACACAGCAGCGGCGTGCCCTCGCCTGCCTGCTCGACATAGATGCGGTGTGTGCGCCCGAACAGATCGAGATGCATGTAGCGGCCGATGATCGGCTCGAAGCGCGCGCTCATGCCTCGACCCCCGCTTTGGCGCCCCCGGCGCGCAGCTTGGCGAGCGCCTCCTTGAAGTAGCGAAGATTGGCCATGAAGATTTGAAGGTCGCCTTCGGCCTTCAGGACGCGCCGCTTGATCAGCGCCATCAGGTCGTTCGAGCCGGGCGGCGGCCGCTTGCTCCAGAATTTCCGCCATTCTTCTTCCGGCGCGCGCAGCGCGAACGACGACGACGGCATCACGAACGGTCCGCGGGCCACCGACACGATCCGACCCTCGAAGATCGAAATCATCCAGGAGGTCGGGCCGACTTCCAGCAGGAATGTCGTCGTCAGAAAGCGCCCGCGCCGGACCAGCGCCTCGTCGCCGTTGACCCGCTGGGGAAGCGTCTCGATCATCCTGGGCCTCCCGCCCGCCATATCCGCAAGGTCGAGCGCCTCGCGGCGGCCTCGCTTTTGCCGGATATGATGCCGGGATCGGCGCGGCGTCAATCACCTCCACGCCGCGAAGCCGTGGCGCACTAGCCGCGCTCGGAAATCCTCCTCGGGCCGTCGGCCGCCTCCAGCACCGCGGCGCGCCATTCGCGCTTCACCGGCAGGATCGGGGGCATCGGCGCGAGTTCCGGTTCGGCCGTGGGTGGGGCGATCGATTCGATGTTCTCGGTCTGCGAGGCCTTGCGCATGAAGAGATTGTAGATCAGCCACTGCGCGCGATGCCGCGCGCCGCGCAGCGGAAACCGCCTGGCGATCGAGGACTTGGAATAGAAATTCTCGTAGGCGCTGCTCTGACCGAGCCGCAATTCGTCCGCCGACATTCCGGCCGGCTGGTAGACCACGTGACCCTGGTCGTACATGGTCCAGTCAAAGGACACGACGCGGCCGGCCTTTTTCATCTCGTACCAGGTGAGCGTGCCGGGATAGGGCGTCAGCACCGAATAGGCGCAGGCGTCGTACCTCGCCGCGACGTTGAAATCGACGGTTTCACCGAACACCGAGGTGTTGTCGCTGTCGAATCCGAACATGAACAGGCCGAACACCGAGATGCCGTAGGAATGCACCTTGTCGACCAGCGCCATGAAGTTTTCCGGCCGGTTGACGTGCTTGTGGACGCTCTTCAGCGTTTCCCGCGAGATGGACTCGAAACCGATGCTCAGCATGGTGCAGCCGCTTTGCGCTGCGAGTTCGAGCATCCGGTCATCCTGCGCGAGCTTCGAGGTAACACCGGCCTGCCATTGCAGTCCGCGCCCCCGCATCGCGCGCATTACTTCCTTCGGCCGGTCCGGCGTGCCGAAAAAATCGGCGTCATTGATCGAGATGGTGCGCGATCCGCAATTCTCCATCTCCTCGATCACTTCGTCGACGGGGCGATAGCGAAACTTCAGGCCGTTCATCAGCGGTTCGGCACAAAAGGTGCAGCCCTGGTGACAGCCGCGCGAGGTCTGGACAAAGGTGCGATTGACGTAGCGGTGTTTCTTCAGGAGGTCGTAACGGGGCATTCTCATCCCGGCCATCGGATGCAGCACGTCGGACTTGTAAAGTCCGCGCATCGCCCCATGCTCGAGGTCGTCCAAGAGCTTGTCGATCACGAGTTCGACTTCGCCGATCACTACCGCGTCGCAATGCTGAAGCGCCTCCTGCGGCATGAAGCTCGGGTGGACGCCGCCCATCGCGACCGGGGTGCCGCTGGCGCGAAACCTGTCGGCGATTTCATAGCCGCGGTTGACATAACTCGTCATCGCGGAAATCCCGACGAGGTCGGCCTTCAGCCCGAAATCGATGGTCTCGATGTTCTCGTCCGTCAGCACCACTTCGTATCGGTCGCCCGGGATCACCGCTGCGACGGCGAGCAAGCCGGCAAGCGGAGAATACAGCGCGCGATTGAGATAGATCGGGCGGGTCGTCAGTGAGTCGGTCTTGGGATTGATGAGATGGATGACGCGAGTACGCACGAGAACCTCCTGTTGCCTGAACGGGCGCCTCGCCAAGGCGCGGCATGGCCATGCAAGTCGGACTCATGACAGCTTGCGGCGCTGGCCCAAGAAAACTCAGCTCAAGAACACTCAACTCAGGCGTCCTTCATCGGTTGCAGGCGCGGATCGGAAGTCTGCCGGAATTTCAGGCTAGCTGAGTCCGGTCCCGGACCAAGCGCCCGGGGGTGCGCGGCGCGTGCCAGCCGTCCGCATCTACAGCCAGGAGCACACCAGCAACAGGTTCGCCGCGCATGCCGCCAGCAGCGCCACTGTCAGCGCCACATGCACGCGCTCGCCGGATGATTTGAAGGTCGTTCCCATGACGGCCAAAACATCCGGCGATTCTAGCCGGTGAGTCTCGGGGATTATTTTTCGTTCGATTCAGGACTCGTTTACGACTCAGGGATTCCTGGCCCGAACCCGCAAGACTCGGCCCGAAACGGCCGGAAAAACGAGGATACAAGCCTTCAATTGCGCGTGAACCGGCCGCGGCCGGGCTGAAACCCTGCCGCTGTCCGGCGCGTTGGGAGGTGTTTCCGCGGAGAGATCCAATGCCCTACGCGCTGTTCAGCAATGACGTCAAACTGAGCAAGGCCTATCCGACCGAGGCGGACGTCTGGAAGCACGCCCGGAAAAGCGGCCTGGTGGTTGACGTCATGTCCGACGATGACAGACCGGCGCCGCGGCCGGTGCTGGACAACGACTACGAAATCCGGCCCTGCCGGCCGGACCCGCACGAAGACCCGGCCCAAAACCAGGCCGATGCCGAGCGCGAAGAGCAGCAGGATTTCCAGCTGAACTCGTGAACGGACAATTCCGCCGCCCTCCCCGCATCCTTCGGCGAGCGCCGGGACCCCATGCGCCGGGTCTTGTGGTTTCACTACCGTGGGGAGATGCCATTTGCCGGCAAGCAGCGCCGGTTGTTATGGGACCCGGTGTTCCCCGACAGACCCAATGACGGGCTTGTGCGTCTTACCCTACGGCGTCGCCACGGCCAGCGACGCCTGATCGGAAGCGAGCGTCACGCAAGCCTTCTTGCGATGCAAGCCCCTGATCACGCCGGTGACCTTGAGCACCTTCCCGGCAGGACAGGAAGCATCCTGCACATAGGCGATCTCATAGGGCGCTAGCACCAGCGGCTCGGATCTCAGGATGTTTTGGGCAGGGCACGGCAAGGTAAGAGCGGAAAAGAACAAAACTGATAACCAGACACGCATTTTCATCGTCCACCAACCGGCAAGCCCATAATAGCCGATTACGGGCGCAAGTTCCCTAGACGGTAAGAATTATTTTTCGATTACCCCGAAGCACGGTCATAGCCCACGCCGGGAAAACGAAAAGGCCGGCGCGAGGCCGGCCTTCCCGTATCATGCAAGCGCAACTGCGTCAGTAACGCGGGGCGGTCGGGCCGCCCCAGCCGAAGCGGTAGTTGACGCCGACCTTGACGGTATGCTCGTCGTCGCGGAAACGGGAGCCCACGATCGGAGCCGGCCCACTAGTGAAGGTGGTGTTGCCGAAATTGTAATACTGGTACTCGGCCTTTGCCGACCAGTTCGGCGCAAACATGTATTCGAGGCCGGCGCCGACGGTGTAACCGTCCTTGTGACTGCCATCGGTCGTGAAAGCCGCCGGCACGCCACCGACGCTCACGCCGACATTGGGGTTGTCGCGCCAGGCGTAGCCGCCCTTGGCGTAGAGCAGTGCCGGACCCCAGGTGTAGCCGAGCCGGCCGGTCACCGAGCCGAGCTGGTTGTTGTTGGTGGTCACGAGCGTGCCGCCCGGGAAGACCGCGCCATTGTTGTTGTTGGCCAACCAGCTGTACTGAGCTTCCGCGCCGATCACCCAGTTGGTGGCGAACTGGTAGTCGGCGCCGCCCTGCACGCCGCCCAGGAACCGGCCGCCACTTCCTTCCAGGCTGTTATTGCCCGCGAACGCGCCGCCGATATGGCCGCCGATATAGAAACCGGTCCAGTCATAGACCGCCTGCGGCGCCGTATAGACCGGAGCCTTGGTGTAGGTACGCGCAGGCATGTCAGCCGCGAACACGGGAGCCGCGAATGCGATAAAGGCAGCTCCGCCGAGCAGAAATTTCTTCATAACTGGATCCCCGTGAGTGTCGTAGTCAGATCAATTCAAACAACATGGCGCCAATTTGGTTGCTCCGCGGCGGTGCCGGAGCTGTGATGGTTCGCAACTGTGACGGGGCAGCAACAATGGCCCTTTGTTCTACGCGAACGACTTTTTGCCCGAAAGGCAAGCATTTCTACACCTATGGTTCCGTCCATGCCGTTTGCGGCGAGGTTCAAGTCTCGCTGAAAAGTGATCGCGGTTCCCGCCCCCCTGATCAGCAGGCTTCGTCGTCCTCGTCGGCCCAGGCGGTTCGAGGATCCGGCACCGGATGCGGCAATGGCCCGCGATGCTCCGCGACAGCAAGCGGATCGCTTCGATCGAGCCAGCCCTGACAGCGCGGACAGCGCTCGAAACTCCCGGCATCGAACGACCGGACCTGAGCGGGACAATTGCGGCGGTCGGCCATGTCAGCGCCGGGAACCGAGGGCACGCCCCGGCCGCTCGCGCGCGTCAGCAGCGGCACGCCAGTGCGGCGCTTGTCCTTCCAGCCAAGCCTCGGTTTTTGCCAGTTCGCCGAGCGCGCGCGCGAACCGGCGTGCGGCGTGGCGTTCCGGCCCCGGCGGCATCGCGCGCGCCTTGCGCATGATCTCGAGCGCGGTGTGACGGTAGGCAAGGGAACGGCGGAAGAACAAGAGATTGCTCACGGGCTCAACTCCAATCAAACACGCGGTCATCATGGCCAAGTGGACCTGAACGCCGCCTGAAAGCCCTCTTGGCCTGCGGTTCACCTGCGGCACCCTCAATGATCCGGATGCCAGGGAACCGGGCATCGGTTGCGGCGTTTTCGTGGCGACAGGCCGCGGAGACGCCTATGCGGACGAAAAAACCGTCGGAGTTGGCTAGCCCGTCGGGGCTGCTGAGACTGGTGTGTCACACGGCCATGGGCGCGGCGATGGGTGCTGGCTTCGCGCTGATGCTGGTCCTCATCGATCCCGCTGAAATTGCGACCCTGATTGCGCATGGCGGAACCGAGGCGACGGCCGTGTTTGTCGGCACCCTCGTTCTGACCTTCGCGATCGGCGCGACCTTGAGCGGAGCGGTCTTCATCCTGACGGAAGACCACTGAGCGCACCGCAACATCAAACGGTCCGCCCCGTAGCTGACGGACCAATTCGCGTTGACGCGGGCTCAGACTTCCCTAGGTCATGCTGC
The DNA here is from genome assembly GCF_900129505.1 of Bradyrhizobium erythrophlei. Lineage (NCBI taxonomy): Bacteria > Pseudomonadati > Pseudomonadota > Alphaproteobacteria > Hyphomicrobiales > Nitrobacteraceae > Bradyrhizobium > Bradyrhizobium erythrophlei. The sequence continues at coordinate 8,071,717 of NZ_LT670818.1, forward strand.
CCGGCATGAAGCACCGGATCGATATCTGATTGTCGAAACGGATCGGCCAAACCATCGTACGCCCCGCACGGTTAGGTTCGGTGATCACGGCATCGTCGGGAACGTCGACCCAGCTATTCTCGAGGCGAACCCGATAATGACCGTCCTTGGATTCCCAATCGGGATCCGCGACGCTTTCGCCATCCGCCATCGAGCAGCACAATCCCTTACCGCTCGCCAGATGATCGAACCAGGGTTTGAGCGGTGAATTGGCGTAGCGGCCATCAAGGTCGCGCGCCCTTACGCCGCCAACAACGCAAGCAACCACCAGACTTAGGATCAGACCAAACACGATGCGCTTCATGTGCCACGCTCCTGAATGTCAAAACCCACCCCATGTCGTCTTAAGCAATGTTCGTGCCGCAACCTCTCTGCAACGCTGTGCGAATCGCGGTGCTATGATAGCTTGATCCTAGATAATGCGCGATTACGGCGGCCGATCGGCACGCGCTATTATACGCGTTCGATTGCGAAACGTCGTGCGATCGCGAAATCGCCGACGGCCGCATCCGACAGACGCATCAAGCACGATGGAGTGCATTGGTTCCGGCTGTTTTCGTCGCCGGTCACGCCGGCAAGACCGGTCGATCGCGGCGCGACGCTAGCGCGTCAGCTTCTCCAACTCGGGAAACGGCGCGTAGACCGCCCCGGCGCATAGTTCGCCGGCGTTCTCGGCCACGCGATCGAGCCGGCCGTTGACATAGAGAATGGCGCGTTCGCGCGGCTCGCGATAGCTGCCGTCGGATTCACGCGGCGCGAAGCGCAGGCAGCTGACATAGCGCATCCGCCCGCCGACGGTACGCTGCACCGGGTCAGCCATCACTGCACCATGTACGCCGACGGGATTGTTGAGATAGGTCCGCATGAACGCCAGCAATTCGGGGCGGTAATTATCTGGAAAAGGCTGGTTGGCGTTGCCGCCGCTGTCGATGTTGAACACAGCGTCCCGGTCCTCGCCTCCAGCACAGGCTGCAAGCGCGCTTCCCAGCAGCAGGATCACCACACATTTTGTTGTTATTCCCAAGTTCAACCCGTTCGAAGACCCGACGCCAATCGTTCCAGACCTCAGGTGCTTCTAGACCTTCCGCGGAGCAAATGGAATCCGCATTTCGATCCGCGTCCCCTTCTATGTTCACAACGATTCCGGCCCACACCACCGCATGATCCGCCAAAGTGTGAGCGGTTTGGCGACCGGATCATGCGCTCTTCTATAAAAGAGGGCGCGATCGGATGCAAAACCGGCTTCCACTTTTGCTGACCGTGGGACGCAATGGCGCGGGCCGGAGCTGATATCCGCGGGGAGCGGCGGGGGCAATGTGGACAACCACCCCCCGCGGATCAGTTTTAGCCGCGCTTGGTGGCGGGCGTAACGTGCTTGGTCGAAACCTTGGAGAACTTGTGCGACTTCAGCGAGCCGATGTGCTTGTGAAAGCGATGATGGCTGGCATGCCGGACATGATGGCGGCCCATCGTGGCGTTGGCGTTCAGCACGCTCGGCTTGGTCTTCACCTGCTCGGCCTTGATGACAGGTGTCTGCGCCGTCTTGGTGGCCTGATGGGTGGCTTGGCCAGCAGCCAGCGCGGGTGCGGCGAGAACGGAAACTGCAAGCAGGGCTGCGGAAATGGTCTTCAACATGGTCGTCTCCTCGTTCAGGGGATCACCAGGTGGCCGGTCGGATGGCCGGGCCCGTCGATCATGGCCGCGACCCTAGCGGCCGCGCGCTGAACCCATCGTGAAGCGCGGCGATGGACTTCGTTCATCGGGATGACATAATCGTCATGTTCGCTCGGGCATGCGCTGCGCACGAGGCTTGGCGGAGATGGCTGAAACAAGAACGGCTCAAATAAAGACCAATGTCCGGGAATGTTTTGATCCCCTGGGTGTTCAGGTCAAAGGCTCGGGTGCAGCATCAACTCACTGAAAATCGGGAGCGACGAATGAACAAACTTGCAATCAGGCTTTTGACGTTGGCCATGTTCACGATGGCGCTGGTCGTGGTGCCCCTGCTCACCCCGGCCCACGCCTCGGGCGACGAAAATCCTTCGCCTCCGGCATCGTCGGGCACCAAGAAGGGCAAGAAGGACAAGAGCTCCAGCCTCGAGGACGGCCGGTTCATCGCGGCCTATCATGCGGCCTACGCAACGGTCTACGACCGCAACGATTACACTGCCGCAATCGAGCAGTTGAAGGCGCTCGGCCACGACGACAACGCCTCCGTCGCGACCCTGATCGGCTATTCCTATCGCAAGCTCGGCGACTACAAGGTCTCGCAGATCTGGTACGAGCGTGCGCTGAAGTCCGATCCCAACCACGTCAAGACCTGGCAGTATTACGGGCTGTGGCAGGTCGAACAGGGCAATCGCGATCAGGCGCAATATCATTTGAGCAAGATCGCCGCTCTCGCCGGCACCGGCAGCGAGGAATATCGTTCGCTCGCCGCCGCGCTCGAAAAGCCGCCGGGCACCGGCCTCGTCTACTGAGTTCGACCGCTCCAGGGTTCAACCGGCGCAACCCAAAAAGGTTGCGCCGGTTTTGTTTTGTCCGGTGGCATCCGTCAACGATTTTGCCGAACAATCGAAATTTCATCGATCGTCATCCTCATCTGAATTTTCCGGAGACCGCTCCCGTGGAACCGTGGCTGCAACCCGCGACCGGCTACATTCACGACTGGATCGAATTTCAGGTGCGTGCGTCGCAGCAACCAGGCTGCATCGTCGCCATCGCACATCGCGGCAGGATCGTTACCGAATACGCATTCGGCCACGCCAACCTTTCGACCGGCGAAAAGCTGACGCCGCGCCACCGGTTTCGGATCGGATCGCATTCGAAGAGTTTCACCGCGGCCGGCATCATGAAGCTCCGGGAGCAGCGCAAATTGCGGCTCGACGATTCGGTCGGCCAATATGTCAGCGGCCTCCACCGCCAGGTTGCGGAAGCCACGATCGCGCAGCTTCTCTCCCACAGCGCCGGCCTCGTTCGCGACGGCACCGCCAGCGGGCAGTTTTCCGATTACCGGCCATTCCTTGCCATCGAGGAATTGATCGCCGATCTCAAGTCGCCTCCCCTGCTCGAACCCAATACGCGCTTCAAATATTCCAACCACGGGTTCGGGTTGATCGGCCTGCTGATCGAAGCGGTCACCAAACAGCCGTATCGCGTCTGGATCGAACGCGAGATCGTCGCCGCCGCGGGCCTGCGTGAAACTCAATCGGACATGCCGCTTGGCAGAGGCGTGCCTTTCGCGCGCGGCCATAGCCCCCGGCTCCCGGTCGGCCGCCGCCTCGTCATTCCCGGCGAGAACAGACTCAATGCCATTACGCCGGCCGGCGGCTTCGTCAGCACGGCTGCGGACGTGGCTCGCTTCTTCGCGCAACTGTCGCCTGATGGGAAGCGAAGCATGCTCTCCGCCCGCAGCCGCCGGGAGATGACCCGCGGACAATGGCGCAATCCGCAATCGAGCATCGAGGGCTTCTACGGCCTCGGAATCATGAGCGGCAATTTGGCCGGCTGGGATTGGTTCGGCCACAGCGGCGGACTGCAGGGCTACATTTCGCGGACCGTCGTGATCCCGGCTTGCGACCTGAGTGTCAGTATCCTGACCAATGCCACCGATGGCTGGGCCGGAGTCTGGGTCGACGGCGTCTTGCGTATCCTGCGCACCTTCGCCGACCGCGGCGCGCCGAAGCGGCGCGTCCGCGACTGGAGCGGACGCTGGTGGTCCCAATGGGGCGCGTTCGATCTCGTGCCCATGGGCAATCTCGTCGTGGTCGGCAATCCGCATGCCGTCAACCCGTTTATCGATGCCACGGAAATCGCCGTCGCCGGCCGCGATATGGGCCGGGTATCGTCCGCAACCGGCTATGCAAGCTTTGGCGAAACGGTGCGACGCCTGCGCAACAAGGCCGGCAAGGTGACAGAGATCTCGTTCGCCGGCGGTCGCGCCAAGGCCGAGAAAGCGGTCGCGGCGGACATGGAGCGCAGGTACGGGCCGCGCAAACGCCGCACCGCCCGCTGAGCGCCGCCCCTCACTTCATCAGCGCCTCGACCTCGGTCCGGAATGCACTCCGCGCGACGTCGCGCGAATAGAACATGTGGCCGCCCGGATAGACCACGAACTTGACGCGATCAGGCCCGGCAAAGGCCGGCAGCTGGTCGAGTTCGATCCTGGTGCCGAAATAGGGCGTCGCCAGATCGAACAGCCCGTGCCCCACCAGCAATTTCAGCTTGGGGTCGAGCGCGAGGATCTGCCGCAATTCGGAAATCGATTCCGGGGGATTGATGCCGTGGCCGAAATCCCAGGACTTTTCGACCTCGCCGTTGAGCAGATGGTAGGAGCCGTCCGGCCGCCAGTTGAGCTTGCGCGTCGTGAGGTCGACCACAGCACTGGTGAGCGGCGCCAGCAGCGCATCGCCCGAGGGATCGCTGAAATGAAAGAAGCTGGAGTCGGGAAAGGGATCGATCCCCATCACCGACGCATCGTAGCGCCCCGTCACCTTGCCGTTCTGGCGATCGAATTCCCGGCGGAATTCCATTCCGTCGAAGCGTCCGGCCAGCCGGCGGCTCAACGCCTGATCGATCCCTGTCAGTGCGGCCACCTTGTCGGCCAGCCGGCTGGTGGCGGCGGTGTCGGCTTGCCCTTTGGCGAGGTCGATCAGAAAATCGCCGCGCGCGTAATTTTCCACGTCGGCCATGTCGGCACGGCTGACCGCGCCCTTGGTCTCGCGCGCCACCGCCGCCATGGTAGGAAGGCTCGCCACATATTGCAGCATGCTGGAGCCTGAAAACTCGCGGAAGTCCAGCACCGGCGAAATCAGGATCAGGCCCTTCACGCCGACGCCCTGCTCGGTCTGCAAATTGTGAACGATCTTCGGGCCGCGGATGCCGCCATAGCTTTCGCCGGCGACGAATTTCGGCGACAGCAGGCGGCCGGACTTTTCCAGCCAGCGGCGGATCACAAGCGCGATCGAAGTGACGTCGCCGTCGATCGAGAAGAACCGCTTGCGCACGTCGTCGCCGGTCGCGACGAAGCGGCTATAGCCGGTGCCGACGGGATCGATGAAGACGAGATCGGTGAAGTCGAGCCAGGTCTCGGCGTTGGGCTGCAGATCGGGCGACGCGGAGGGAATTCCCGCATCGCCATTGATGGCAAGCCGCCACGGACCGGTGGCACCGAGCTGCAGATAGGCGGAAGCAGCGCCCGGCCCGCCGTTGAACAGGAACGTCACCGGCCGCGTGGCAGGATCCGCGCCGTCCAGCTGATAGGCGGTATAGGCGATATCGGCCTGCGGATCGCCCTTGCCGTCGAACAGGCGGATCGAGCCCGCGGTCGCGCTGAAGGAGAGCGTGCGCCCGGCGAGCGCCAGCGTCTGTTTGGTCGTGGAATCCGGCGGCAATCTGTGCTGCTCAGCCGCGGCGGGCGAAGCCGGCGTCGACGCGCGTCCGCCCTGCCCGCCCGATTTCTGCCCCGACACGGTCGCGGTGGGGTGATCCTGAGGCGGCGGCGCATCTTCCGCGCACGCCGCCGCCAGCACGGCGAAGGCAAGAAATGCCGCGGCGAAGCCTGGCGCGGCAAACCGAATGGCCATGTATGTTCCCTCTACCTGCTGCCCGCGTCGTCCGATACCGCCCCCATCACCGCATGAGATCTTCCCGGATTGCTGAGGGTTCTAGCGCAAAACTGCGACAGACTAGCGTTATCATGGTGATCGAGAACGATCACAATGTCGGGGGCCCCGATGATGGCTTGGCTGGCAACACGCACAAAACACCGTCGCCCGAATTGACGCTCTGATCCGTCCACGGCTCCGCTGTCTTCTACTTCCCTTCCAACGTGCTGACCGGATCCCAATCCGCACCGGGGGGATTGCTTCGAAACGCCTTCGCCCGGCCGAGAAACAGCGCGGACGGCTTGTCGATCCCGGCGACACGCTCGAAACAGGCTGCGGCGGCGTCAAATCCGCGAGCCCGCCAGTGCGCCAGCCCCTCGGCATAGGCCGCAGCGGACGTTACTTGCTTTGGTGTCTCCTGCCCCGTTTCGGCGAGAAGTTCGTAGATCTTGACCGGACCAGAGCGTCCGCGGACCCGGACGGCGTCAAGTTCGCGCCACGCGAATTTCGATCCGGTCAGCGCGACCGTCATTTCGGAAGCGACGATCGTGGTGCCATAGTATTTGTTGGCACCCTCGAGCCGCGAGGCGACGTTGACCGCGTCGCCCATCACCGAATAATTAAAGCGGCGCCGCGAGCCGATGTTTCCGACCAGCGCTTCACCGGAATTGAGCCCCATCCGGTGCGCTACTTCGTGGCCCCTAAAGGCCGCGGAACCCCGATTGAGTTCCGCCAGACGCGCACGGCAACCGAGTGCGGCATGCGCCGCACTGCTCGCATGGTCGCGATCGTCCGCCGGCGCACCGAACACCGCAACTATCGAGTCGCCGATGTACTTGTCGACGTAGCCGCCTTTGCTTTCGATGATTTCGGTCATGGCAGACAGATATTCGTTCATGAACGCCACGAGGTCCGCCGGCGTCATCTTTTCCGAGATGGCGGAAAAGCCCTCCAGATCCGAAAAGAACACGGTAACCTCGCGCGTTTCGCCGCCCAACACCGGCTGCTTGTTGGACGCCAGCATCTTTTCAATCACCTGCGGCGCAAGATAAAGGGCGAAGCTCTTCCGGAGCAATCGTTCCCCCTTGTCCGTGACGCCGAGGCGATATGCGACGATCGCAATCATCGATGAAAGCCCGGCGAGAAACGGCTCGCTGAGCGGCAACGCCAATGCCTTCGTGAATGCAAATGTCGCCACGCTTGTCCAGATCGCAAACAGGCCGAGAAAGACAAGCGCGGCAGCACCCGGCGCCAACATGCGTGCCGCGAGCGCGGCCAACACCGCAAAAGCGATCGCGATCAGGGTCGACGCCAGACGGCCGGGCTCGAAAAGCGCGTCGCGCGCCATCAGGTTTTGGACGGCCGTCGCATGAATATAGACGCCGGCGATCGAACTCCGTTTGAACTGCCCGGGAGACGGCTGCACCGGCGGCAGCGCGCACCTTGGCGCCCGCGGCCCATCGAGCCCGGTCGCAAAGCGCTTGGAGGTGATTTTCTGGTCCTCCGAACCCAGCAGCGTGCCGAAGATGACAATCCTGTCAGCGAATTCACGGCGGAAAAACTCCGTATCGTCGCGCTCGACACATGCACGCAGATCGGCAAACGAAAACGTCCGAACATCATTGGCGCCACCCTCGAAATTCAATGTCAGTGTATTCGGCACCGCGCTCGGAATGAGGTGGCCGGCAAGCGTCACGCTCTCATTTTCGGCGAGCACCGGTTCGGTGTTGAGCGCGCGCGCCGCAAGCTCCAGCGCCATCGAGGGTATTTTCTCCCCGTCAGTCCGGAACGTCAGCGGTACTCTGCGCACCACGCCATCGGGGTCGGAAACGACATTGAGCGCCCGGATGTTCTTCTGCTGACCGACGGCGATCCGTTGTCCGGGCGAAGGCCGGTCGCCGCTCAGGGTCTCACCCAGCACCACCTTGCCAGCGGAAGCGCCCCTCGCAAGAGATCGCAGGAAGGGCCGGTCGAAGCCGCGCATTCGCGCGCCCAGCAAATCGTCGCCAAAAGGAAGCTCGGACTGCTCGATCGACGTCGGAAACACGATATCGAAGCCCACCACTTTGGCTCCGCCGTCGATGACCGCGCTCAGGACCCGGCCGAGTTCCGTGGTCCAGGTCAGGGTCGGCGATCCCTTGAAGGGCGGTGTTTGATAGGTCTCCTCGTCGATCGCGATGACCGTGACCGGCGTAGTGGCGGGATCGCGGCGCGTGCCGAACGCCTCCCACCGCAAGGCCGTCAGCGCGTCGATCGACCAGCCATGAATCAGGTTGAACGGCGGAAGGGTGGAAACCACGCCACACGCCACGGCGACCAGAATGACAGCGACTGCATCGCGCTTGGTGAGGCCGCGCATGGCGCTATCCCGGCTCCGATTCGCCCCCTTATTCCACGCGCACCAGCCGCCCAATGATCGGGGTCGAGCCCGGTTCGGCGCCTTGATCGACCGAGAAAACGGTCCTTCGCGCGCCGACACTTGCGGCGTAAATCCCGCCCGGTTGCAGCGTCGTGCCGGCCTTGGCAAAGTCGTAGAACCTGGCCCGCGCAACGGAAGCCGCGGCGAGATCCACATCGTGGCGCTCGCCCTTCAGATCGAGCCTTTCAACGACCAGCTTGCCGCGGCCGCTGGTCTCGAAAATCGGCGAAAGGCCGTAGATCGTAAACTGCGGCGACATCGCCCCCTTTGAGGCCAGGCTGCGGACCACGGTCGCAGCACTTTCGCCGACTTCCCGATCGAGTAGCGAATGGCTGGAGTCGCACTTTACCTTGCCGGCCTTGACCTCGCTCAGATGGACCATGCTTTCCTCGGCGCCCACGATGACCGTGCCCACACCCGTGATCACTTCGCGCCAGCAGGATTTCATGTAGCTGAGCACGATCGAGCCGGGCTGCCCGAGCTTTATGACTTTTCCGGGAGCGACGTAGTCCATGAACTCGGCGCCGCTCACTTTTCCCTGCACGTCCTCGACGACAGCGACCGGCGCCTGCGCTGCAGCCAGTCCCGTAAAACCAACCATCGCGACAAGCGCGGCAAACATGGTCTTCATCCGGAAACCTCGCAGTTTCGAAAGTGACGATCTGGCAAGACTGCTATAACAAGTGCCGGTCGTTGCCAAATACTGATCGCCGCCGGGCGGACAAGATTAAGGTTTATCCGAAAAGCGTGTCGGGCGATCGCGTGAGCCGCCCCAAACTATGGTCTATCATCTCGACAAGGACAGCCAAGGTCGTATAGACGACCTTCCGCGCAACCCCGCTTCCCCCTTCGCGCAAAGAAGAGCCCGCGATCCCATGGACAGCCCCAAGCGATATCACCGGATCGCCTTCGTCGCGAGCGCCAGTATTGAAGCGCAAACGGCGCTGAAGCAACTCGCCGCGCTTTATGGCAATTGCGATCCCGCCGACGCCGACGTGGTGGTGGCGCTCGGCGGTGATGGCCTGATGCTGCAGACGCTGCATCAGCAGATGCGCACGGGCAAGCCGATCTACGGCATGCATCGCGGCACCGTCGGCTTTCTGATGAACGAGTTCTCGACCCACGACTTGCACGCCCGGCTCGCGGCTGCGAGGGAATCCGTGATTCATCCGCTTCTGATGCGCGCCACCGACGTGCACGGCGTGGTGCACGTTCACCACGCCATCAACGAAGTCGCGCTGTTCCGCCAGACCCATCAGGCGGCGCGCTTGCGGATCCTGATCGACGACCGCGAGCGCATGGCCGAACTGGCCGCCGACGGCGTGCTGGTGGCAACCCCGGCGGGATCGACAGCCTACAATCTTTCGGTGCAGGGGCCGATCATCCCGATCAATGCCCCGCTGTTGGCGCTGACCCCGATCAGCCCGTTCCGCCCTCGCCGCTGGCGCGGGGCGTTGCTGCCGAACACCGCCTTCGTCGTCATCGAGGTGCTCGAGAGCGACAAGCGTCCGGTGGCGGCGGTGGCCGACCACGACGAGGCGCGCGACGTCTGTCGCGTCGAGGTGCTGTCCGACAAGACCATCGCGATGCGGATGCTGTTCGACCCCGGCCACAGCCTGGAAGAGCGTATCCTGAGCGAACAATTCGGGGTCTGACCCCCGATTTCGACCCTGCCCCGGAGAGCGCCGCAACCTTTCGTTAACGGGGGCGCGATATGGTTAACGCCGGGTATACCGTTATCCGCGGTGCGCCCTCGGGGCCCGGCGATGTTTCGTATCGATTTCAACAAGCTGCGATTTCTCGTGTGCGACGACAATCCGCATATGCGCCGTATTTTGCGGACGCTGCTGCATTCGTTCGGCGCGCGCGAAGTCTATGAAGCCGAAGACGGCGCAACCGCGCTGGAAATGTACAGCCACTACGTTCCCGATATCGTCATCACCGACTGGTCGATGCCGATTTTCGACGGCCTCGAGCTCGCGCAGATGATCCGGCAGCCGGAATCGAAGGGCAACCCGTTCGCTCCCATCATCATGCTGACCGGCCATTCCGAGAAGCGGCGCGTCACGGTGGCGCGCGACGCCGGCGTGACCGAATTCCTCGCCAAGCCGATCTCGGCCAAGGGGCTTTATCAGCGCATCCTGAACGTCGTCGCCAACCCGCGCCCGTTCATCAAGACCAAGACCTATTTCGGGCCGGACCGAAGGCGCAATACCAGCACCGCCTATATCGGTCCCGAACGGCGCGTCGGCGGCGAGGTGGAAGTGCTGCAGCAGCCGTCGCTGCTCGACAAGGCCCGCTCCAGCGTCTAGCGCCGGCGAGGCGAGGAAACCATCATGGCGAGAGACAAGCGCGACATCGAGATCAAGGCCTTCGCCGATCATCACGTCATCACGCAGCCCAATCCCCTGCGCAAGGTGCTGCGGCGCGTCGACGACACCGATTCCGACGATCCCATTGCGCGCGCGGAAAAGGCGCTCGCCGGCCTGTCGGGCGAGTTCAAGAACTGGATGACGGTCGAGGCCGACCGACTGTCGGCCGCGCACGCCGCCATTCTCAAGAACGGTTATACCGACAACAATTGCCAAGAGCTGTTTCGCGCCGCCCACGACATCAAGGGCGACGCCGCCACCTTCGGATACCCTTCAGCCGGCGCCGCCGCCGACAGCCTCTGCCGGATCATCGAGCACGCGCCGGAGCTCGCCGAGGTGCCATCCGATCTGATCGCGCATCACATCAACGCCATCCAGGCGATCGTGCGCGAGCGCACCAAGCTCGACACCGTAGCCATGGCGACCATGTTGAGCCGGCACCTTCGCGGCGTCGCCGACGAATTTCTCATGCACGCCAATCGCGACCGCCCCGAACATCTCGAAGCGGTCCTCGCACCGAGCCTCGCGCCGGCGGATTGAAGCTGCCATGTAGGGTGGGCAAAGGCGCGATTGCGCCGTTCCCACCATCTGAGAATTCCGAACTCTTTGGCGAAAAATGGTGGGCACGCGGAGTTTATCATCGGGCGCGCATTCGCACGACCCGTTGGCTTTGCGCACCCTACAGATTCTGCATTCGCCGAGACACCGAGCCCGTTGATTTAAGCCGCGATCAGCTGGTCCGGCATCAGCGCGACGGCCTCCTCGGCCATCAGCTCGTCGCAGAACAAGCGGGCTTCTTCCCGCGCCGACTCGGTCGCAAAGCGTCGCAGCAGGATCAGGAGCGGCTCGGCGGCCAACGGATCGGTCTCGCAATGCGTCAGCACGCGCTCGACCATCCGGCGCCGCAATCTGGCGGCACCGCCGAGCGTGTCGACGAACCCGGTCTCATGGCAGACTTCGAGCGCGACGCGGAATGCGGCGAAGGTCGATTCCGGCAATCCGGCGCGCATCAGCAGCGCCTGCAGGCTGGCGCCGCCGCGTTCGTGCAACAGCGCGGAGACGCGCGCCTGCGGCAGGCCGGACAATTCCGACAGCGCATGGTCGAACAGCTCGAGATTGCCCGACAGCAATGCGCGCAGGATCAGGCCGGCGGTGAGCTGGCCGGTGGCGCGCAGATGCCGCACCAGGCCTCGCATGTCGTCACCGCGCGAGCGCGCAGCGATATTGACGGTCGAGCGCTCGCGCGCCTCGCTCGCGATCCGGCCGGCGCGATCGGGGCTCAGCCAGTTACGGGCGACCACGAATTGGGCCAGCGTGTCCGAGAGTTTTGCCACCAGCGCGAGCCGCGTGGCGGCGGGAAGATCCTCGAGCACCAGCATCGATTCCCGGATCGCGGCGAGATGGCCGTGGCGCTCGACGATGCGATCCCATGAAAATGACGCGAGTTCCGCATAGGCGTTCTCGATCAGCTCGAGCGCCGCCGCGGCGGAGCCGACTTCGGCGATCGCGGCGCAGACGGAAGGCGGCAAATTGATGCGGCGGGCGATGGCGCATTGCATCTCGTCATTGCCGGTAGCGACGATGTCGACGAGATCGGCGTCGATCAGCAGCGGGGAATGTTCGAGGACCGGCAACGCCACCGACGGCTGGTCGAGCGACAGCGCCTGCACGATGGCCGCGGGGGCTTCCGTGCTGCGGGCGAACACCTCCGCCATAGCCTGGCGCACCAGCGGCGAAGCGTCGTCCAGCAGCATCAAGAGCGCGCCCTCGGCGGCGGCGCGATCCTCCTCGGTGAGATCGGAAATCAACCAGGCCCGCGCCAACGACCGCGTTGCCTCTGCCCGCTCGCCTGCCGGAGCGGTACGTATCCAACTGATGAACTGCCGAACGATCATGTTCCTGCCGGCTTACGCAACCTGAAACGACACCGTGACGCGGTGCCACTAGAATAGAAAATAAACCACGACGCTTAACAAAGCGTTCACCATAAATGGCTGGTTCTATTGACGTTTTGTTAAGGCTGCGAGACCGGACCAGCCTGCGCGAGCCGCAAGGTCAGCTGAAGGTGCCGTTGCGGTCGCTGAAGAGATCGAGCGGTCCGGGGGCGCGGACCTCGGGCGTTTGGCTCAATGCCGGGCTTGCATCCGCAGCCGGCGCAGCATTTGCAATCGACGTCAGCGATGAATTCTTGCCCCATAATTCGCGAACCGTCGGTGAGATCGGCTGCGTGCGTTCGCCGCTAGCCTGAAACAGCGATCGGAAAATCGGATCGCTCGACGGCGCGGTGGAGGCGGAGGCCACCGTGACCGGCGTCACCGCGCGGACATCCGGAAAGCTCGAGAGATAGGCGGCGTTGTCGATCGCGGGCGCGGCTGGCGCGGCGCTGGCGAGTGCGAAATTGGGCGCAATGTCGCCGCCGACCGAGGCCATCGCGGTGCGCGTGGCCGGGGAATTGGCGGCGCCGGCGTAGCGCGCCGACAGCACCGAATAGACTTCGGACACCGTGCGCGCCTGCCCGGAGTGATCGTAGAAGATCGAGCGGTTGGCCGTGGCGGCGTTGGGAAACAGCTGCGCCGCCGAGGCTTGCGGATTGTCCTCGGCGTTCGAGATCAGCTTGGCCGCGCCGCCGACCCCCATGAAGTGCGCCATATAGAGTTCGCCGTCGGTCGGGCGCCGGCCGAGCTTGCCGGTGAGCTTGAAACTGTTGGACTGGGTCAGCACGCCGGCCATCGAGGAGGCGGCGGCCGGATCATCGCGCAGCTTCAGAATCGCATTTCGCGCGGCGGGATCGCTGACCGAATAGCCGCCGGAGCCGGTCTTGCTGATGGCGTCGGCATATTGGCCGTAGCCGAGCTGGGTGCCGGCTTCCTTCACAGTGCCAAGCCAGGTCTGGTCGATGAACTGGAACAGCCCGCGCGCCGACGACGTCGACGCTCCCGCGGTCGGATTGAAATTGGATTCCATCTTGGCGGTGGCGAGCAGATATTCGAAGCTGGTGCCAGTGGTGCTGGCGGCCTGCTTGATCGCGCCGGCTATCCGCGCGCGCGACGGATCGACACCTGCCGTTGCCGTGGCGTTTGAAGTGTCAACCGACATGTCTGGTCCTCGCTCCCCGCGAAATGACCCACCCTGGCCTGTTCGAGAGCTCCCACTGACGCCCAAGCCGACGTCACACTGCGGCAATTATGGTTAATGGCGGGTTAATCAGTTCCCAGCCTCCGGTCGTGATCCGGGATGCGCCGTCAGGCGCAGATCTCAGATGCGCAATTGCGCATCGGGGAATCTGGAGATTGTCGGCGCGAGATTCCGGGTTCGCCTTCGGCGCCCCGGAATGACAGGGACTATTTCCGATAAACCGTCTTCGGATCGAACAGCCTGTCCGCATCCACGAACGACAATCGCGCCCCATTCTCGCCGGCCTCGACCTTGCGGTAGAAGCACGAATGGCGGCCGGTGTGACAGGCGGCGCCGTTCTGCTCGACCCGGATCCAGACCGCATCCTGATCGCAATCCAGCCGCATCTCGACCACGCGCTGCGTCTGACCTGAAGTCTCGCCTTTCCGCCATAACGCGTTGCGGGAGCGGCTGAAGTACCAAGCCTCGCCGCTCGCGATGGTCTTGCGCAGGGCCTCCTCGTTCATATGGGCGACCATCAACACGTCACCCGTCGCCGCATCGGTCGCCACGCAGGTGACGAGTCCGGACGCGTCGAATTTGGGCCTGAACGTGAGCCCTTCCTCGATGTTATTGATGTCAGTCGATGTCGACACGGTCAGTTCTCGCGAATTCCATAGCGTTTTCGAGCGAGGTGGACGCCGGTTCGCGTGAAGAAAACGCGCCAAACCAAAATATACGCGAGGTTACCGCGACGTGCCTCGCACCATGGACAGGAAACGCGCCTGCTCCGCGGGATTGTCGCGGAACATGCCGGTAAAGCGGCTGGTGAAGGTCGAGGCGCCGTGCTTGGCGACGCCGCGCACCGACATGCAGGTATGCTCCGCCTCGATCATCACGGCAACGCCGCGGGGTTTTAGGACCTCGTCGATCGCGGCGGCAATCTGGGCGGTCAGATGCTCCTGGGTCTGCAGCCGGCGGGCAAAGATGTCGGTCAGCCGCGCCAACTTCGACAGCCCCACCACCCGCTCCACCGGCGTATAGGCGATATGCGCCTTGCCGTAGAACGGCATCATGTGGTGTTCGCATTGCGAGGTGAACTCGATGTCGCGGATCAGCACAAAATCGTCATAGCCGGCGGTCTCGCCGAAGGTGCGGTTGAGCACCTCGGCCGGACACTGATGATAGCCCTGATAGAGTTCGTCAAAGGCCTCGACCACGCGGCGGGGCGTATCGAGCAGACCCTCACGCTGGGGGTTCTCGCCGATGTAGCTGAGTAACGTGTGCACCGCCGCTTCCGCCTCGGAGCGCGACGGACGCGGCTGATCGGCGCGGACGGCGGCCGCCAGAAATTCGGAAGGATCGAGTTCCGCCGGACGCATGTCCGCGAGCTTCGCCTCCGCAGTTTTGCTGTCGGAAGGCTTCGTTTCGGAAGGCTTCAGTTCGGAAGGCTTGCCTGGGCGGATGGATTTGATCAATGCGTCCATGTCAACTCCGTTCGACCGATCCAGAATGGACCGGAGTGTCACCGGCAGACGGGGCGGTTTGCCGCCGGACGCCTGAGTCTCACAATAACATCATCGCGCCGGATCGGTTTCGATTCGGCCGATGGCCGGACTGTATTTCCGGCATCGGCTCCCATATATAGGACCGTCGCCCCCAGCCGCCAAGGGCGAACGTACCAGACAGCCCGAGACGTCAAGCCTATGCTGAACGACATTTACAACAAGCGGATCATCGAATTAGCCGGGAATATCCCCCGGCTGGGGCGGCTCGCCGCGCCGGATGCCAGCGCCACGGCGCATTCCAAGCTATGCGGCTCGACCGTCAAGGTCGACCTCAAGATGGACGGCATAGTGGTCACCGACTTTGCCCATGACGTGAAGGCCTGCGCGCTCGGCCAGGCCTCTTCCTCGATCATGGCGAGCCATGTGGTCGGCTCGACCGCGAGCGAACTGCGCGAATTACGCGAGACCGTGCGCAGAATGCTGAAGGAAAACGGCCAGCCGCCGCAAGGCAAATGGGCCGATATCGCCCTGCTCGAGCCGGTCCGCGATTACAAGGCCCGCCACGCCTCGACCCTCCTGACCTTCGATGCCGTGGTCGACGCCATCGGCCAGATCGAGGCCAAGGCAAAACAGCCGGCATCGGCGTAAGGGGTCAATACGCGGTCGCCATGCCCGCGAATGCGGGCATCTGGTACGTCGGGAAATCTCGATCAACCGCTGAAGCCGCGTCGTACTGGATCATCCGCTTTCGCGGATGATGACATCGTTTTTTGGGTCTATTGTCGCTACTTCGCCGGCGTCGCCACGATCCCGCCGGTCGGCGCGGCGGCTTCCGCCGTCCTGGTGGATTTCACGGCCTGCGGATTGATCGCGGCGTCTCCGGCATTGCCGACAAACCGATCCTGCACCGGCTTGGGCGCAAGCTCGGCCACTGGCACAATGGCGACGTCCAGCTTCGGCAGCACCTCGGCGACCGCATCGGTGGTCACGAGATTGGTCAGCCGCAGTTCTTCGTGCGACAATTCGTGCAGATCTTCCCACGGCGGCACGTTCAGCGACAGCGACAAAAGATCGCCCGCGCCGCCCATGTCGAAGGTGTACTTGGCAAGCCGCCCGATGTCGCGCTCGACGATCATCATGTCCTGCGCGGTGTAGCTGGCGGCCTTGGCGTCGTCGGCGCGGTCGCCCATCCAGATTTGATGGACCCGCACGTGCGCTGCCTCAGGCACGTAGCGCGTCTTGCCCGACAGCAGCAGGTAAACGCACATCGACTCGCAATAGGCCTCGGGATCGATGCTGGCCCGGCCGCCCTTCGCGGTGCGGGTCTGCACGTTGATGCCGACGGTGGTCAAGAGACCCAGACTGCGCCAGCGCCGTCCGAGCGTGATGGAATCGTTGACCGAACCGCCGCTGGAATCCAGCACGATCGTCGCGCCGCCGAGATCGCGTCCTTGCGCGAATTCATCGAAATCCCTGGGGCTGTCGGCGGTCACGATGCCGACCGCGCTGATCCAGCCGCCGCAATTCGGCTCGCAGGCGACCCAGCTGAAGCGCATCGGCATTTTGCGCTCTTCGAGGGTGGCGCCGGCATTCGCCGGACCGCCGGGCGCAGCCAGGCCGGGCAATGCAATGCAGAAGGCCATAGCGCCAAGCAGCGCCAAGCCGCGAAGATTGAGCGACCTCACGAGACCCAATTCGGTTCCTTCCCCACTGGCCCCAAAACGAACGGTGGCAACGGTCCCAGTCCAACGCCAATTGATTCTGTCATGCGGGCGTTATCAAAAGGGTAGCCGTCGCAAACTTCATCGTCCATAGAACCTTTGCTGCACCGCCACCCAAATCATTGATATTTCTCAAACTGTGGCACAATTACTTGCGACGACGAGTTCCATGCCCGGGAACTGCGCAGATCCCGCTTATGCTTGCAGCAAGCCGCCCATGAAGCATTCATCGTCACAACATTGTGTGGACTGCGCCAACGCGGCCGCCCGCCTGCCGCGCAATGCCGGGCGCGCCTTGATCTGGATTTACCGGCATACGCTCTCGCCGTTGGTCGGTTACAACTGCCGGCACCTGCCGACCTGTTCGCTCTATGGCGACGAGGCGATCGAACGGTTCGGATTGTGGGGCGGCGGATGGATGACGCTGGCTCGCCTGTTGCGCTGCCAACCCTGGGGCACCTCGGGAATCGACAATGTGCCGGCGACAACCCCACCGGGCGCGCGGTGGTATCTGCCGTGGCGATACGGACGCTGGCGCGGCGTCAACGCGCCGCCGGGTTGATCCAGGTCCGCCGAGCCGCGCTGCTTCGATCCTTCCCCGACAGCCGCGGCGGCGGAGCCCCTCTTCGCTGCAGTGCTTCCAAGCGAAAGGTGCATTGCTGCCGTGACGGGAACCGCGGCGCCGCAGTGACATTGATTTGGTAGCTTCGACTCGAGGCCCAATCAATGCGCTGGAAAATCAGCCCGTGGAAATTGAGCAATGGCGATCACCACGATCCCCGCCACCTTGATTTGATCGCGGCGCTTGCGCTCGTCATCGTGATCGTCGCGGTCTGCAGATTTGTGAGCGGCGGACACGAGCCGCCAAGCAAGGCAGCCTTCATCGTGCCGAGCCAAAGCGTTCGCTGGTGAGGTCGCAGGGGGCGTAAGATACTTTAGCGCGAAAACCAGAAGAAGGGTTGCGACTGGCCGATCGGAGCCGGCGGACGCGGCGCGCGCGAACGTCGCGGTTTGAATGACCCCGGTTCGACCGATGGGGCCGCCGACGAGGTGTCGACGCCGCCCTCATCATCGGAAGCCGTCCTGACCGCCAGCAGCAAGTTCGACTCATGCGAGCGCCAGCGATAGCCGATGCCGAAATCCATCGGCTGGGCCCGGCGGAACAGCTCGGCATATTGCGCCTGGTACATTCCGGGGAATTTGTCGATCGGACCGGCATAGCGACCGAACGGGAAGAACCGCCAACTCCTCGGATTGTAGTTGGCGAGCGGGATGCCGGAATCATCCTGGATAATGGTGGCGCTATGGGCGAGCAGGAAATTGCGGACGGTGGAGAAATTGCCGGAATGCAGCAGATAGGACGCGCTCTTGATCAGGCTGTTGCCGGGCCCAAGCGCCTCGCAAAACTTCAGGAATCCCCTGGCCTTGACGCCGGGATTGGAGAGATCGGTCGAGAAGTAATACAGCGTCTTCGGCTGGCCATCATGGCCTGAGAACACGATCCGCACCCCGCGGGTCGCGTTCTTGCCCGGATTTTCGCCTGCGGCATACGCCGCGCCCTTGTCGTCGAGCGCGACCGGACCGACCTCGCGGATGGTCTTGCCCGAACGCGCCAGGAATACGTAGAGGATCGGCAACGTGCCGCCGAGCTCTCCGGCGCGCAGATCGACCTTCATCTGCTTGGTAATGAAAAAGCTGAAGCTCAGGATCGAGCCCATCGAACGCTCGACATCGTAAATCGCGGCTCCCACCCCTCCCTGCGGCAATTTCGTCAGATCGGGCACTGAACCCGGCGGCTCCAGCGCGCTCAGCACGTAGGTTGTGGCCTTCGAATAAAACGCATCGGCGTAGAGGAAATCCGGCCCCGAAAACATGTAGAACATCGCAGGCTTCGGCGCGGCCAGATTGGCGGTTGCCCAGGCCCGGATCTTCGAAAGCTGGCGCTGCTCGAGTTCGGCGAACGCCGCATCGAAGAACTTCGCATGCCGCTGCCAGGAAGGGTCCCTGGTCAACGGCAGCAGCGGTGAATTGGCCGAGGGCATCATCCCCGCAAGGAACAGCGCCGTATCGTTGGCGGTGACGGCATCGGCCGCGCGCGAAGGCAGCGCGGCCACCAGGCACAGGGTTGCTGCAGCGAGCACAATTTTCGTGAACTGACGCATATCTATTCGCGGCCTGGAGCTGAAGTTGCAGATTCGTCGCGCTTGCGGAAAACGGCATAAATCAACAGGCCGGAAATCATGATCAAGCTACCGAGCGCCGACTGCAACGGCCGTTCCATTAGAAGATAGTACATCATGAAGGCGGTCACGAGCAGGAAAACCAAAGAGGTGATCGGGTATCCCCAGGCGCGATAAGGCCGCGGCGTGTCGGGCTGGGTGATGCGCAACTTGATCACGCCGAGCACGGTGAAGAACGAGCAGAACAACAGCGCGAACTGAATGAAATCGAGCACCGCCTCGAAACTGCGGGTGAACAGCATCAGGCTCGCCACCGCGAGCTGGAAAAGGATGGCGTAGGCCGGCGCGCCCTGGCTCGATTTGCGGGCGAAGACCCGCAACGCCGGGATGTCCTCCCCCATCGTCATCATCACGCGCGGGCCGATCCACATCATCGCGCTGATCGAGGAGATCAGCCCGATGCAGATCATGGCGCCGACGATGCGGCCGCCGATGTCGCCGAAGATGAAGCTGCCGGCGATGCGGGCGACGTCGAGCTGCCCGGACAACCTGTCGATCGGCGTGGTGTGCAGGAACACCGCGTTCAGCGCGACATAGAGCACCAGCACGATCAGCGTTCCTGCAAGGAGCGCGCGCGGCAGGTTCTGCTGCGGCGCCTGCATCTCGCCGATGATGTAGGTCGCCGCGTTCCATCCCGAGAAGGAATACATCACGAACACGAGCCCGATCGCGAACGGCGCGCTGGCGATGTGGGCGAAGTCGCCAGCCTGCGGCGCGAACGAGACCGGCTGCGGCGTGCCGACGACAAATCCGGCGATCAGGAACGCTGTGATCAGCACCACTTTCAAAATGGTCGAGATCAATTGAAACGTGCTGGAGTGCCGGACCCCGGACAGCTGCACGATCGACACCAGCCAGACCACGCCAACGGCGAGCGCAAGCGGCGGCGCTCCCGGCAGCACCGATTTGCCGTATTCCCCGAACGCCATCGCGGCCAGCGCCACGGGGGCCGCAAAGCCGACGGTTGCCGACACCCAGCCCGCCAGAAATCCGAACGCCGGATGAAAGGCGCGGCTGAGAAAATTGTATTCGCCGCTTGAGCGCGGAAACATCGCGCCGAGTTCGCTGTAGGAAAACACGCCGCACAAGGCGACGATACCGCCGACGGTCCACAGCAGCAGGATCGCAAAGCCGGATGGGATGTCCTTGACCTGAAAGCCGAGGCTGGTGAAGACGCCGACGCCGACCATGTCGGCGACGACGATGGCGGCCGCCACGATCACCGAAACGGTGGAACCGCCTCCGGGAAGCTGGGCGGGCCATGCCACTGTTCCCGTCTCTGATGCCGCCATGCCAGTCCACACTTGGGGCGTCGCGCCCGCTTGCTTCATCGTGCAGGCTCACCCGTATCAATTCAAGCAGGCTTAACAGTGATTTAGATCACGGCCCAGGTTCGGTATTTTCATACCGAACCTGGCTGCGGCATTGCGAAAGCAGGACGGCGGTCCCACAATCAGGACACGATTTTGTGTTCTTTGCCGGTTTCCGGATGGGGAGTTTTCCGGATGCTTAACGTCACCTCAACGTTAGCGAGCTGACATACGCCGGTCGCCGGTGGACATTGGGGCAGAGGGTGGATGGTCGGGGCGGAATTCCAGACATCTGATGGCGCAGGCCGGGTGCCGACACCGGGCGCGTCGCGCTGTGCGCGGCTGATAGTCCCTGCCCGCCGCGCCGGTTCGGATCGATGGCGCTGGATCGCCAGTCTGGCGGCGCTTGTGCCGCTGTCCTTGGTGCTCGCCCAGTGCGGCAAGGCGCCCGGCGCCGGCCAGCTCGCGGCCAATTCGCAGGCCGCGAGCGCTGACAATTTCGACGACCGCTTCCCACCACCTCAATTCAAGGATCGCTTCCCGAGCGCGGACGAGAGTTTTCAACCACTCAAACCCGCCGAGGCGCCGGCCAAACGAACGGCGCAAACCCAGCCCGCGCCCTATCGGGTTGCGTCGCTGGAGCCGACGGGACCTTACCAGCGCCCGCCGCGGGAAGATCTGACCACGCTGGTTGGCCTGAAATCCTCGGCCTTCCCCTATCTTGGCAACAATCCGCGTACTGACGCCCCGTTCCTGGACGTTGCCAAGGACGGACGCCGCGGCCACCGCAGCTATGGCGGCAGGGTTTACTGGCAGGACACGACCTACAACGACAACCGCGTTCTGATGCATGTCCCGGAGAATTTCGATATCCGCAAACCCGGGGTGATCGTCGTGTTCTTCCATGGCAACGGCGCTACGCTGGAACGCGACGTGCGCGACCGGCAGCTGGTGCCGCAACAGATTACGGATTCCGGTGTCAACGCCGTGCTGCTCGCACCGCAGCTTGCGGTCGATGCCGCCGATTCCAGCGCCGGCAAGTTCTGGCAGCCCGGTGGACTCAAACGCTTCATCGATGAATCGGCCGGTCATCTCGCCAGCCTCTATGGCGACCCGCGCTCCGCCAGGGAGTTCGCGAACCTGCCGGTCATCCTGGTCGGCTACAGCGGCGGCTTCGTGCCGACCGCCTGGAGCCTCGAAGTGGGCGGGCTCGGCAATCGCATCCGCGGCGTGTTCCTGCTCGATGCCGTCTATGGCGAATTGGACAAGTTTGCCTCCTGGATCGAGAATAACCGGTCGGGCTTCTTCGTCAGCGCCTATACGCACTACACCCAGCGGCACGACCAGGAGCTGATGCAGATGCTGCGGCAAAGGGGCATCGCCATCTCGGACGAGATGGATGGTCCGCTGCGGCCCGGCAGCGTGGTCTTCGTCAAGACACAGGATGGCGTGACGCATCGCGACTACGTCACGCATGCGTGGACGGAAAACCCGGTCAAGGAAGTGCTGCTCAAGATGGCGGCAACGCCGGCGCTGACGCGGGTTGTGGCCGGCGCTGCATCGTCCACGAGCCGCTGACCGCGCTCGGGACGGTCGCTTCATTATGGCCTGTTCGACTGATCAAGCCGCCTCTCGCCGGCGCGCCCTGCCCCCTTAGAATTTGGGAATTTTATCGGCAAACCCGTTGAAGCAGGTCAACCGGTCGTCCTCTTCCTTGCTGAAGCGGCAATCCGCGACGCCCTTCGCGGCCGGCGCCTTCGGATTTGGCTTGGGCGGGAAAATCGCATCGTAGCAATCGAGCCGGCCTTTAGTGCCATCGTCGATGTCTTGACAGGCCAGCAAACGCTTGGCGATCGACAGGTGCTCTCCCTTCGGCGCCGGGGTCCCTTTCGGCGTCGAACCGCGCGGCTGCACCTGGACCAGCGGCTTTCCCCCGACGGTCGGCGGTGGGCTGGAGTCGGCCGGTGCCGTGGCCTGAGCCAGGGCCGCGCCCGAGTAAAGGACCACGACGAGTGCGAGTATCGTTCTCATATCACTTCTCATTCCCCTTGCGACTGCGCCCGCCGATTTAGGGCAAAGCAAACTTCGAGTCGAGCCGCGTGGCGCCTCGGAGCGCGAAATTCCGGGGTAAAAGGCCATGCGCCGAAGCTGGCTTCCCGGCGCCGTGGGAGGTCTTGCTCTATGCGGGAGATCCCGCTTGTCGCCGTCGTCCGGTCGCGACCACCATCAGCAGCGCCAGCGCGACAAAACCCATCGACACATAGCCTTCGGCATAAAGCAGATCGCGCGCGAACAGCGTGCCGCCGATCGCCGAGCCGACGGCCTGCCCGATATACAGCACCGAGGTATTGAGCGACACCGACGCTGGCGCGAGCGCCGGCGCCGCGATCACCAGCCGGACCTGCTGCATCGAGTTGGTCGAGGCAAAACCAAGTCCCCAGATCGCGACCGATGCGGCCATCAACGGATAGCTGCCGGCGCTGAACGCCCATCCGGTGACTCCGGTCAGCAGTAGGCTCGTGAACAGAAGCGAGGTCTTGTAGGGCCCCCAGGAATCGACGATGCGCGTCGCGATCGCAATACCGACGAAGCCGCAGACGCCGTAGCACGCGAATACCAGGCCGACCGCGTCCGGACCGGCATGCGTCAGTTTGGTCAGCAGCGGCGCCATGAAGGTGAACACCACGAACTGGCCGGACATCTGCAATGTCGTGATCGACAGCAACAGAAGGACCATGCGGTTCCGCGAAAGCTCGGCCCAGGTCTTGAGATCAACGGGCGAACCGATCAATCCGCGCGGCAGCCGCCACGCCAGCAACAGGAAACTGCAGCAGCCGGTCAAGCCGATGCTGCCATAGACCGCGCGCCAGCCGTAGCGGCTGGCGATGAAGGTGATCAAGGGCAGACCGACCGCGGCGGCAAGCGACCAGCCGAGAAAGATATAGGCGATGGTGCTGCCGCGCCGTTCCGACGGCACAATCAGCGCGGCGGTACCCGCGGCCTGCGGCGTATAGAGCGCGCCGATCGCCAGCATGACCAGGCGAATGACCAGCAGGCTGGTGTAGTCCGCTGCAAACGCGGACGCTGCGTTGCTCAGCGCCAGCACCGCCAGCGTCGCGGTGAGCAGCGTGCGGCGCTCGATCCGGCTGGTCAGCCACGCCGTCACCGGCGAGCCGATGCACAGCATGATCGCGCCGAAGGTAATCAGGAGGCCGGCGTCGCGGATCGTAACGCCTAGTCCACTCGACAATTCGCTCAGCATGCCCGCCGGCGCCAGCACCGAACAGCCGGTGACGATGTTTCCGAGCATCAGGGCGGTGGGAGCGAAGCGGCGATGAACCGGGCCGTCGGTGGGCGGATTTTTCATGCAAATGCATGTATCGCAGATTCCCGCTGCAGGAAAGCGCTCGAGCCTGATTATTTCGCCCGGTCGTGTCGGACCGCGATGTCACGGCCCATTCAACGCCGCCGCAACATCATGGAAATACCGGGATCAGCAAAACGAGAACGGTTCCGGCACGGCAACGCTAGACAATGGATGGCGGCGCCGCAACCTCTGATGGCGCACGCGCCGCCTCCGCCCAAAGGCGCGTTTCCGCGCGCTCGAAACCGGTGCTTTTGCCAGTTGCGGCGGCCGAATCGCCTGCTATACCGCTGCATCCCGCTTACCTGCGCTCGTTCGC
The DNA here is from genome assembly GCF_900129505.1 of Bradyrhizobium erythrophlei. NCBI lineage: Bacteria > Pseudomonadati > Pseudomonadota > Alphaproteobacteria > Hyphomicrobiales > Nitrobacteraceae > Bradyrhizobium > Bradyrhizobium erythrophlei. The sequence goes on from NZ_LT670818.1 coordinate 8,095,729, forward strand.
AGGAGTGAGCCACAGGAGACCGCCATGACCGACAAGAACGCGCCCACGTCAGGATTCCAGTACAGCCTCACGAATCTGAAGCCCGTCGAATCCTCAAAGATCACCCTCACTTTCCCCGATGGCGCCAGGCGCGAATTCCCCAAGCACACCACCGGCCTCGATATCGCCAAGGGCATCTCGCCGTCGCTGGCCAAGCGCACGGTGGCGATGGCACTCGACGGCACTGTGGTCGATCTCGCCGACCCGATCGAACATGACGCGAGAATCGATTTCATCGCCCGCGACGACGCCCGCGCGCTGGAACTGATCCGGCACGACGCCGCCCATGTACTGGCCGAAGCGGTGCAATCGCTGTGGCCGGGCACGCAGGTCACGATCGGTCCGGTGATCGAGAACGGCTTCTATTACGACTTCTTCCGCAACGAGCCGTTCACGCCGGAAGATTTTTCGGCGATCGAAAAGAAGATGCGCGAGATCGTCGCGCGCGACAAACCCTTCACCAAGGAAGTGTGGGATCGCGAGAAGACAAAACAGGTGTTCCGCGACAAGGGTGAGAATTTCAAGGTCGAACTGGTCGACGCCATCCCAGGCACCGAACCAATCAAGATCTATTTCCAGGGCGACTGGTTCGACCTGTGCCGCGGCCCGCACATGACCTCGACCGGCAAGATCGGCAACGCCTTCAAACTGATGAAGGTGGCCGGTGCCTACTGGCGCGGCGACAGCAACAATCCGATGCTGACGCGCATCTACGGTACGGCATTCGCGAAACAGGAAGACCTCGATGCGTACCTGAAACAGATCGAGGAAGCCGAGAAGCGCGACCACCGCAAGCTCGGCCGCGAGCTCGATTTGTTTCACTTCCAGGAGGAAGGTCCCGGCGTGGTGTTCTGGCACGCCAAGGGCTGGACCATCTTCCAGGCGCTGGTCGCCTATATGCGCCGCCGCCTGATCGGCGATTACAGCGAAGTCAACGCGCCGCAAATCCTCGACAAGGTGCTGTGGGAGACCTCCGGCCATTGGGACTGGTATCGCGAGAACATGTTCGCCGCCCAGTCGGCCGGCGACGAGGCCGAGGACAAGCGCTGGTTTGCGCTCAAGCCGATGAACTGTCCGGGTCATGTGCAGATATTCAAGCACGGCCTGAAGAGCTATCGCGACCTGCCATTGCGGCTGGCCGAGTTCGGCGTGGTGCATCGCTACGAACCGTCGGGCGCGATGCACGGCCTGATGCGGGTGCGCGGTTTCACGCAAGACGACGCGCATGTGTTTTGCACGGAGCAGCAGCTCGCCGAGGAATGCCTGAAGATCAATGACCTGATTCTCTCGACCTATGCGGATTTCGGCTTCGAGGGCGAACTCACGGTCAAGCTCTCGACCCGGCCGGAGAAACGCGTCGGCACCGACGAGATGTGGGATCATGCCGAACGCGTGATGGCGACCGTGCTCGAAGAGATCAAGGCCAGGAGCGACAATCAAAGCATCCGGACCGAGATCAATCCCGGCGAAGGCGCGTTCTACGGGCCGAAGTTCGAATATGTGCTGCGCGACGCCATCGGCCGCGATTGGCAATGCGGCACCACGCAGGTCGACTTCAACCTGCCGGAACGGTTCGGCGCGTTCTACATCGATGCCGACGGATCGAAGAAGGCGCCGGTGATGGTGCATCGTGCGATCTGCGGCTCGATGGAGCGTTTCATCGGCATCCTGATCGAGCACTATGCCGGCAACTTCCCGCTCTGGCTGGCGCCGATCCAGGCCGTCGTCACCACCATCACCTCGGAAGGCGACGAATACGCCAAGGTGGTCGCGGCCGCGGCGCGGCGCGCGGGCCTGCGCGTCGAGATCGACCTGCGCAACGAGAAGATCAACTACAAGGTCCGCGAGCATTCGCTGGCGAAGATCCCGGCACTGCTGGTGGTCGGCAAGAAGGAAGCCGAGACGCATTCGGTTTCGATTCGCCGGCTCGGCAGCGAGGGGCAAAATGTGCTGCCGACCGGCGAGGCCATCGCAGCGCTCGTTGAAGAAGCGACTCCGCCGGACGTGAAGCGGGCGAAACTGGAAACCTGATGGCCCAAGGACCGACTACCAACGAGCAGGAACTGCCGGCCTACCCGATCCGCGCCTACCAGTTGATCCCGGACCCCAACCAGCCGGCCGTGGTGGCGCTGGCGATCGAAACCGATCAGGGCCACAGCCTGTTTCTGGCGAGCCGGGAGATCCTGGAAGATCTCGGCAAGGATCTGCTGGCGCGGGCGGCGAAGATGCCGTTGAAGGTTCGGCCAAAATAGTCTCGCTCGCCGAGGCACTTCGAACGCCTCACGTAGCACTGCACGTCCGGCCGTGCGTTCCAGAGCGAGCGGGCTAGGCACCATGGCGCCGCCCCGTGCGGTAATTAGATAATGCGGTTAAAAGCTGTTGCCCGCCGGATACAGCCACAACCCTCCAAATTCCCTAGCATAAACCGAGGCATGCCATACCGCATACCGGGGACATATGTAACAGGGCTGCGTAAAGCGTGGTGGGCGTATCGGCGGGCTGATTTCAAGAAAAGCAATTGGGTAGCGACCTCCCGCCACCGTCCGGCACCGGATGGAGGTTAAGATGATTTTGTTTAACGGTGTTGCGACCACGGTTCGCGCGGTTGGTGACCTCGTGTTTCGGGGACTGCGATGCAAGCTAGCGGCCTTTCAGCCAAGCGGCAGTTCCTCCGAATTCCCCGCTCCGATCAGGAAAAGGCGCACGAGCCTCTCGATCTGCGGCCTGGCCATCGCCATCGCCGCCGGATCATTGCTCTTCCGGCCCGCCCATGCGCAATTCGTCTGCAGCGATGTAGCCTCAGGTACCGGACAGGGAGCTACCGCTGGACCCGGAAATCTGGCCTGCGGACAGGCGGCAAACGCTACCGGCACGGGGGCATCCAACAACGCCGCGGTAGGTGACATCAGCGTCGCAACCGGCAGCAACTCCGCGAACTCAGCCTTTGGGACGGCGGCAACGGCCTCGGGAGACAACAGCGTCAACACTTCCCTGGGAAGTCTCGCCAACGCGAACGGCGGCGGACCAAACCACGGGGCGCTTGTGGTCACCAACTCCAATACGGCGGTCGGCTTTGCAGCGAACGCATCGAGCAGTACGTCCAGTTCCGCGACCGGCAGCGCCAATATCGCGGTGGGCTGGTTATCCAACGCAAGCGGTGACGGGAGCCAGAACATCGCCATTGGCAACGGCGCCTCCGCAAGCGGGAATGGCCAGGCGAGCATTGCCCTTGGCTTTTCCGCCGCGGCAAGCGGCAGCAATGCCACCTCGGTCGGCCAATCAACCTTTGCCTTCGGTACCCAGGCCTCGGCCTTCGGCAGCGGCGCCAGCGCCTTCGGCGATTATGGCACCGCCATCGGCGCCCACACCAGCGCAGCGAGCGACAATTCCATCGCGATTGGCGGCAATTCGGCCACGGGGACGGGCGGCGGCGCCCTCGTCGCCAGCCTCGCCGCCAACGGAATCGCAATCGGCAATCAGTCGCGTGTGAATATCGGCAGCGCCAACAGCACGGCGGTTGGCTTCAACAACAGTGTCACCGGCACGAACAGCGGCGCGTTCGGCACCGGGCAGACCGTGAACGGCAACGGCAGCTACGCGATGGGCGATCCCAACACCGTCAACGGCAACAACTCCTTCGTGCTCGGCGACGGCAACACCGTGAACGGGCCCGCCACCGCCGGTAATGGCGACAACATCCAGGTGGTCGGATCGAACAATACGGTGGCCGGTACAGCGAGCGCCGCGGGCGCCTCGGTGCTCGGCAACAACAACACCGTGAACGCTGCCAATGCCGTTGCCGTTGGCAATGGCATCACGGTGACAGGAGCAAGCTCCGTGGCGATCGGCCTGGGCAGCAGCGCCACCGCGCTGAATTCGGTCGCGCTGGGCGCTGGCTCCGTGGCGAACGTCCCCAACACGGTATCGGTCGGCGCGGTCGGCAGCGAACGGCGGATCGTCAACGTCGCCGCCGGCACGCTGTCCCCGACCAGCACCGACGCCGTCAATGGCAGCCAGTTGCTCACCGCCAACCAGCGCGTCGCTGCTGCCTTCGGTGGCGGTGCCGGCCTCGACCTCAACGGGCAATTGACAGCGCCGGGCTACACGATCCAGAGCGTCGTCTACAACAATGTCGGCGGCGCGGTCGGCGCGGTCGATACGGCGCTAAGCGCGTTATCGGCAACCGGTAAATATGTGCGCGTCAACAGTGGCGGTCCGGCAGCGAGTGCCTCGGGCACCGACGCCATCGCGATCGGCAGCAACGCGCAGGCGACGCAATCCGGGTCGGTCGCCATCGGCCTCAACGCGTCGTCAACCGCCGCAAGTTCTGTCGCGATCGGCTCCGGTTCGACCAATACCGCGGCTAACACGGTGTCGTTCGGCTCCGCGGGCAACGAACGGCGGCTGACCAACGTCGCCGCGGGCATCAACCAAACCGATGCGGTGAATGTTGGACAACTGCAATCGACCGTCTCCGGTTTGCAAAACCAGATCACCTCCAACCAGCAGGAGGCGCGTCGCGGCATCGTCGCCGCCGTCGCCGTGGCGCCGGTGCTGATGCCGTCCGCGGCGGGCAAGACCACGGTTGCCTTCAACACCGGCTACTACCGCGGCGAGGCCGGCGTCGGCGTCGGCGTTTCGCACCGGTTGAATTTTGCCACGCCGACCGTGGTCTACGGCAGCTATTCCAATGGCGGCGGCAACGAACATATCGGACGGGCGGGTATGGCGGTCGAATTCTGACCGAGCTAGAAGCTTGACATGCTTCGATCGAATGACGCCGTGACGGCCTTCTCCTCCATCGCTTCGCGCCGCGCCGTGCTCGCGGCACTAGTCGCCGTGACGTGGTCCGCGGCGGCCAGCGCGCAGCAACAGCCGGCGCAACCCGTTCAGCAACAATTCCAGCCCTCGGCCGAATGGGGAAAGTTGCCGAAGATGGTGCTGGAGCGCCAGTTCGCGGGCCCGCTGCAGGATACCGTGATCCAGCGCTTGCGCGATCCCGTCGACGGAACCATCTGCTATCTCTATCTGCCGATCTCGGCGCCGCATTCGCCGCCGACCGCGACGGGGTTCGTCCAATACGGCCCCAACATCATCGGCAGCATCAATTGTGTGCCGGGTCCACCAAGCGCCACCGCACCAGTCCCGCGCAAGCCGTAACCCGCTCACAATCGATCTAAAAGGCGAGGGTTCGGCCTCGTGGACCGCCGCCTTGCATGCTATGCGAGAGCGAAATCATTCCCGACCAGAGAGACCGCCGTGCCCGATGCCATTGACCTCCTGAAAACGCGCCGCTCCGTCAAACCGCGCGAGATGAGCGAACCCGGCCCCTCGCCGGCTGAACTGGAGACCATCCTGACCATCGGCGCGCGGGTGCCCGATCACGGCAAGCTGGCCCCATGGCGTTTTATCGTTTTCGAAGGTGATGCGCGTATCCGTGCGGGCGAACTGATCGCAACAGTGTTCGCGCGGAAAAATCCGAACGCGACGCCTGCCGATATCGATGTCGAGAAGCACCGGCTCACTGACGCGCCGCTGGTAATCGGCGTGGTCAGTTTCACCAGGCCGCATCCCAAGGTGCCGCCGTGGGAGCAGGAATTATCCGCGGGCGCCAGCGCGATGAACATCGTCACCGCGGCGACCGCGCTGGGCTACGGCGCGTGCTGGCTGACCGGCTGGTTCGCCTTCGATCGCGACGCGCTCGACGCTCTCGGATTGAAGCCGGTCGAAAAGCTCGCCGGCCTCGTTCACATCGGCACCATATCGAAGCCGAGCGAAGACCGCCCTCGCCCGGCGCTCGCCAATATCGTGACGCGGTTCTAACTTTCGCGCCATTCGCGGTCTCGACGAAAGCCGGACGGCGCACGCTAGCCGATCCCGCAGCGCTTCACTGCCGTTAAGGGGCTTGCTGAAGCGCTCAGGCGAGCCAATTCTCCACCTTCAGCCCGCGGATGCGTTTGTACTCGCTGGTATTGGCCGTCACAATCGTGGCACCGGTCGCGTACGCATGGGCGGCAATTAGCAAATCGTTGCTGCCGATAGGTTTGCCGGCGGCTTCGAGTTCGGCCCGGATTCCGCCGTATTCTGCGTCGGCCGGAACATCAAACGGCAAAATGTTGATCTCTCCGAGCAGGTCTTCGATGGCTCCAAGCAATCGGCTCGAGCCGCTTTTCGCGCAACCATACCGCAGCTCGGCCGCTACGATGATGCTCGTGCAGATGTTGTCCTCGCCGACCCGCTCGATCCACTTTGCAGCTTTTCCTTTCGGATTTCGGATCAGGTCGGAGATAATGTTGGTGTCGAGCATATAAAGAGTCAAAGCACCTTCTCCGGAGAAGGAACGGGATCGTCGATTTCGGGAAATTCCTCTTGCAGAGGCTTCATCGTCCTGAGAAGTGCGGAGAGTCCACGCTTGCGCACTGGCTCGATGACGAGGCGATCGCCGTCGCGATGCATAATCGCCTCGCTACCCGGCAGTTCAAACTCGACGGGAATACGGACCGCCTGGTTGCGGCCGTTGCGGAATAATCTGACATGCCGCTGTTCGGACATTTGGCAACTCCCTCTTGGCATATGCCATTGACATATGCCAAAATAAGCATTTCCGCAAGGGCTTCCGGGTCCGGCCCCGCTAGCTCTCCGCCCTTCGACTACGGGTCCCGCACGGTCATTGTTGGCTTCACGCCGCCTGCGACGCGCGCGCGCCGAATTTGGCCAGCAGCCGTTCGATCTCGTCGGCGGGCCGGGCCGGGCTGAACAGGAAGCCCTGCACCTCGTTGCAGCCTTCGGCGCGCAGCCAGTCGAGCTGGTCCATGGTTTCGACGCCCTCGGCCGTCGTGGTGATGTTGAGACTGCGGCCAAGGCCGGAGATCGCCCGCACGATCGCGACGCAATCGGAGCGCTGCGCCAGGTCCTTGACGAAGGAGCGATCGATCTTGATCTTGTCGAACGGAAAGCTGCGGAGATAGCTCAGGCTGGAATAGCCGGTGCCGAAATCGTCCATCGAAATGCTGACGCCGAGTTCGCGCAACTGATGCAGGATCGCAAGATTGGCCTCGGTCTCCGCCAGAAAGAGCGATTCGGTGATTTCGAGCTCGAGCCGCGTCGGCGACAATCCGGAGCGCGCCAGCGCCGAGACCACGACCTGAACCAGATTGCGGCTGCGAAACTGCACCGGCGACAGGTTGACGGCGACCTTGATATCGGCAGGCCATTTCGCGGCCTCCGCGCAGGCTTCACGCAACACCCATTCACCGAGCGAAACGATCAGTCCGATGTCCTCGGCGACCGGGATGAAGTCCGCCGGCGAGATCATTCCCTTGTCGGGATGCCGCCAGCGCAGCAGGGATTCGAAGCCCGAGATCCGGTCGGCGGCGATGTCCACCAGCGGCTGATAATGCACCTCGAATTCGCCATTGGCGAAAGCGCGGCGCAGATCGAGCTCCATGTCGCGGCGCTTTTGCGCCTGGCGGTCCATCTCGCGCTCGAAGAAGCGGTGGACGCCGCCGCCGTCCGACTTCGCCCGGTACAGCGCCATGTCGGCGTTGCGCATCAGTTCCTCGGTGGTTTCGCCGTCGCCGGGCGAAAGCGCGATCCCGATGCTGGCGCCGATCACGACCTCGATGTCGTCGATCTCGTAACAGGCGCTCAAGGTCTTGATCAGGCGGGACGCGAAGTCGCTGGCCTCGTTCGGCGAGACGTCGGAGGCCAGGATGACCGCGAACTCGTCGCCGCCAAGGCGCGCGACCAGGTTGTTGCCGCGAACCTGCGACCGCAGCCGATCGGCCACCAGCCTCAACAGGCGGTCGCCCATCGGATGACCGAAGGAATCGTTGACGTTCTTGAACAGATCCAGATCGACGCAGAGCACGGCCACGCGCTTGTGCTCGCTTTCGCCTCTCTCCAGCGCCTCGCGAAGCCGATCCTGATAGAGTTCGCGGTTCGGCAGGTTGGTCAGGCCGTCATGATGCGCCATATAGGCGATCCGTGCCTCGGCCTTGCGCCGTTCGGTGATGTCGACGATAGCGACCAGATAGCCGTCGTGGCCCTCGAAATTGACGCGCCGTCCGAATGTCAGGACCTGGATTTCACTGCCGTCGGCCTTCAGATGCCCCCAGTTGCGTCCCGAATGATAGGTCTCGCCAGCCTGCTGCAGCGCCTCTGAATGGCTGATCCATTCATCCTCCGGCCAGATCTGGCGAAGCTTCATGCCCAGAAAGGTCTCCCGGCTGTAGCCATAGTGCTGCACCGCTGCGTCATTGACGCTAAGGAAGCCGGTGGTTTCGGCGTCGAACACCCACATCGGCATCGGATTGTTGTCGAACAATAGACGGAACGAGGCTTCGCGGCGCTTGAGCGCCGTCACATCCGAAATCGTCAGCGAGAGTATGTCGCCGAAGGCGGTCACGCCGAGTTTCAGGTTGCGTTGATCGGTGTCGATCTCGAATTGATCGCGGTTGCCGCTGTTGATGACGCCGAGCAATCGCGCAACCACCTCCGGCGAGCAAAGCAGGTTGCCGCCGGCCGAGAGCCGGCGCCACTGCAACTCGGTAGCCGGCAGTTTCAACAGCCTTGAAGCGCCCTGATTGAGGTGAACGATCTGGAAATCGAACGGTTGGCGGTCGGAATCGCGTATCGCCGCAAGCGACAACACGCCCTCGTCGGTGGTGGAGAAAATCGCGTCCAGCAAATTGTACTGCGTCGCCCGCTCGTTGACATAGGTTCCGATCAGCGTGCTGCCCCACCGCGACGAGGTCGGCAGCGCCAGGATGTCATAGGTCTGGACCAGGCCGTCGCGCACGCAATGCGCCACCGCTAGATGGGGACGGCCGTTGCGCATCGCGTTGATAGCGGCCTCGCTGAGCGCGGTGGCGCAATCGGGCGACAGCGCGCTCAGGGGAATGTCCCAGCGCTCGTCGCCCAGCCATTTCTGGATGTAGCGGCCGCTGCGCGATATTTCGAGAGTGTCGTTATCGTGCCTGAGCAGGGCGATGTGATCTGCCAGCCGGCCGAGGCTGCCCAACATCACATCCTCGTAGCGCGGCAGCTTTTCGCCGGGCCGAAGTGCCGCCTGCCACTTACGCTGCAGGACGGGAACGTCATCGAACATTTCGGTGTTGAATTTCCCGGATAGCTTCTTGGCGGCAATCATGCTTTCCCCGCAGCGCAAACGTTCAGCCCGACTGCATCCAATGCGAGGCGCCGCTTAATTCGTTGTAAAGATTGGGGATCGGTACCGGCAAACCGGCGATTATGACAGTTTAAAGTCGCCCGATGGTTAGTGTGCGTTAGCGACTGTGACAGTCGTCTAATGTTTTAAACTAATGCGCGACGACTTCGACCTCGCCGTCGACGCCGTTGACGACGTTGAAGGGACGCTCGTACACCTTGCCCTCGTTCTTGGCGATGGCGCGATACTCGCCCTCGGCCAGGATGACGCGGGGGAATGCGCCGATCGATTCCTTGATGACGTCACCGCCCGGCGTGATCACCGACCAGGCCGTGTTCGCCAGCGCCTCGCCGCCCCTGTCGCTGACCAGCTTGAGCGTGATGACGGCGGCGCGATGGGTGATGGTCACGTCGGTCAGCTTGCTCGCCTGAACCCGAATATCCGAGCGCACCACCGAATTGGCGTCGCCGTAGTTGGAAATGATGTAGTAGGTCCCTTCCGGCAGCAGCACGACGTCGCCGGCGGACACGTTCGGCACCAGCGAGGCGCGTTCGCCGACTTCAAACTGGCTGCCCTTGTAGATCGCGAACGAGATCTGGTTCTGCGGGATCTTGCTGGTGCCGACGCGGCCTTCGATGCGCAGGCCCCCCGCCGGCAGCAGGAAGGATTCGCGGTCGGTCTCGGCCTTCAGCGTCACCGAGCGAACCGCGCTGACCAGTCCGAACGCGACATGAACCACATAGCCGCCCGGCGGCAGCACGATATTGGGCGTCGCCCCCCGATCCTCTCGGACCAGCTTGAAGGTGCCGGTCTCGTCCGGCTTGTCGGCAAACACCCGCCACACCAGTCCATTGCCGATGACGGGCAGGTCCTTGCCGTAGCGCGCGGTCAGCGACAGCACCGCCTGGCCGGGTACCGTCGCGCCCTGCGGCGCGAGCACGGGCGGCACGGCGGCGATGGAAGGTTGCGTTAAAGAGGGTTGGGTCAACGCCGGGGGAAGGCTCGGAACCGAGGCCGGACCGGAAGGCGGCGCCAGATTCATCGCCGGCCCCGAAGGCTCCGGCACCGCGGCCGGTGGCACCGGTGGCGGGCGATCGCTGAACATCTGGGCGTCAGCCGGGCCGGCGATGGCCGAAATCAGGGCGCCCGCCAGCGCAAACGCCGGCAACAGGCGTCGCCTCCGCCCGAGTTGACAGATATCACCCCCTGAAATCATGACGCATGCTTTTCACTGAAAACGCGGCAAATTCAAGCCTGCCGGCCCCGTCGGATCCCGGGCCGGGAACCGCCGGCAAGGCCCGCGCCTTATTCAAAAGGTCGCGATCCCGGCATAATCCCTGCCTGGTCCATCCCGAAGCACGGCATAAACCATGCTTGTGATAGATACTGGCGGGCCTAAACCGGCGCGATTAGTTTCACGCCCAGGAGATACCAAGTGCTGGAAATTTTGATCGGACGCAGCCAGAACGGCGCTGATGGCCGCGACAAGGTGGGTCTCGGCAGCATCCGGCGGCCGGTGATCGGGCTGGCGCTGGGCGGCGGCGCCGCGCGCGGATTCGCCCATATCGGCATTGTCCGCACCCTGATCGCCCATGGCATCGTTCCCAATGTCGTGGTCGGCACCTCGATCGGCGCGGTGGTCGGCGGGGCCTATGCGGCGGGCCATCTCGACACGCTGGAAGAATGGGCGCGCAGCCTGCAGCCGCGCAACATTCTCGGCTATCTCGATATTCGCCTCAACGGCTCGGGCCTGATCGGGGGCGACAAGCTCGCGGCGCAGCTGGAGGCCGCAATCGGCCCGACCCTGATCGAGGACTTGCCGCTGAAATTCGCGACGGTCGCCACCGAAGTCCGCACCGGCCACGAGATCTGGCTGACCCACGGCCGCATGGTCGACGCGATGCGCGCCTCGTATGCGCTGCCTGGGATATTTTCGCCGGTGCTGGTAGGCGACCGCTGGCTGGTCGACGGCGCGCTGGTGAATCCGGTTCCGGTGTCGGCGGCCCGCGCGCTCGGCGCGGAAATCGTAATCGCCGCCAACCTTTCCAGCGATGTCTTCACCCATTCCACGACGATCTATTCGCACGGCGCGGCGGCGGGCGCGCCGGAGGCCGCGGTCGAGCCCGCGCCGCCGAAACGCGGCTTCGGCAAATTATTTTCGGCCGAGCGCACCATGAAGCGCGAGTTCTTCGGCAGCGGCGGTCGGCCGGGGATCTCCAGCGTCATGGTCGATGCCTTCAACATCATGCAGGACCGCATCACCCGCGCCCGGCTTGCTGGCGACCCGCCGGACATGTTGATCTCGCCCCGGGTCGGCCAGATCGGCTGGTTCGATTTCCACCGCGCCAACGATCTGATCGCGTTCGGCGCACGCGCGGCCGAACGCGCGATCGACTCGATCCAGGAGGCGATCCACATCCTTGCGCCGGCTTCGGGCCGACCTCGGCCGCTGGCCGACAGCAAGGCTGGGCCAGTGGCCGACCAAGAGCCGTGAGATAAGCCTCAGAGACGCTCTGGCCTAAGCTCTCTCGCGGCGTCGCTCAGGCGGTCTTGATGTACTCGCGCAGCGCTTCCTGCTCCATTTCGTATTCGCCGACGCGCCACTTGACGATGTCGCCGATCGAGATCAGGCCGACCACCTTTTCGCCGTCGATGACCGGCAAATGCCTGAACTTGCCCATCGTCATCATTTCCATGATCGCGGCAACCGTATCGGCCGGCCTGCAACTAACGACCTTGCGCGTCATGACGGCGCTGATCGGCTCGTCCAGCACGCCGGCACCGCGTTCGCCGAGCACGCGCACGATGTCGCGCTCCGACAGGATGCCTTCGATGCGGCCTTTGCTCATCGCCAATACGGCGCCGATTTTCCGCTCCGCCAGAACCTTGATCGCAGCGGAGAGCTTGGCGTCCGGCTCGACGCTCTGGATTTGGTGGCCTTTGGAATCGAGAATTGCTCGTACCGTCATTGTCGTCTCCCTGAAGCCGATCGCGCCCTCGAGCGAGCGCGATCTTTGTTCCTTCGAGTCTTCAATCAACAGTCTGGCGCCGCTTTTGTTGCAGCCGCTCGGCAGGCACGCGCATAAGCACGCCGGAGGGTTTATGCCCTTCTTGCCCTTTTGCCTTTTGACAATCGCGATGATGAATGAAATCGCGGTGCGCCGCAAGCAACGATCAGCTGCTGTGCGATGCGTCATGCGATGACGCATCTGCAGCATCGGCGGACGCACGCGGCACCGGATCGAACAGCGAAAACAGCAAGAGCCCCGCGAAAAATCCGCCGATATGCGCCTGCCAGGCGACACTCGCGCCATCGCTGCCGATCGCGATCGATCCGACGCCGAAGATGATGTTGACGCCGAACCAGACCCCGAGAAAACCGAGCACGCGCGGATTGCGCAGCGCGCGCATCAGCGAAAGCGCTGGAACCCTGGCCGCGGCATCGGCGTCGCCGCGGCTGAACGAGAGGAAGCTGCCCTGCACGAAGGCAAAGCGGATCGCGGCCGCCATCGTGCCGGACACCGATGCCGAAGCGCCGATCATCGGCGCCACCGCGTGCTCATGGGTGACGAGATGCGCCAGCGCGCCGGCAACCGCCGTCACCGCCATGAACAGGAAAAACCTGAGCGCGCCGAAGCGGCGCACCAGCGCGCTGCCGAACGGCAACAGCCACAGCACGTTGAAGCCGATATGGCTGAGATTGGCGTGCAGCAGCGAATAGGTCACGAAGGTCCAGACCTTGGCGCCGGCGCCGCCGGGAAAATCGATCGCCAGAAGCGTCGAATCGTAGCGCTTCGGGATGAACCCGAACACGTCGATGGTCCAGTTCTCCCATTCCGGCGGCAGCAGCACCCGTAGATGGATCACCGCCAGCAGCAGGATATAGGCGGTCAGCGCGCCCGGCAGCGTCAGCAGCGGCTCGCGCGGTGGTTGCGGCGGGATGTCCTCTGGCAATTCTGGTGGGGATTCCAAGGGCTCAAGACCTAAAGCGAGCGGCTCTCGCGAGCGGTTGCGCCCCATTAGAGCGTTTTCGGGCGAAGTGGAAGCGCTTCGCGTGAAGAATGCGCATCCGGCCGGCAGCGCAGAAAAAGGCCGGGCTTACGCCCGGCCCTTTCCAATTTGCACGACTATCGAGGGATGGCGGAAATCACCCCTTGGCCAGCGGAACCGCGACGAACCGGGTCGCGTCGGCGGATTTCACCTGCAGTAGCACGCTGTGCTTGCCGTTGGAGCCGGCATCGCTCAGCGCGGAGCGCACATCGCCGACACTGGCGACCGGCTTGCCGCCGACATTGAGGATCACGTCGCCGGTCTTGACGCCATGCTCCGCAGCCGGACCGTCCGGCTCGACAGAGGTGACCACGACGCCCTTTTCGCCGGCGCCCTGGACTTCGCTTGCGGGGGCGAGGCTGAGCCCGAGATGCGGCGTGCCGGCCGCCTCGTTCGACGGCTGCTCGCCGCCGGCATTGGCCCGACGGTCATTCGGCATTTCGCCAAGGGTCAGCGTCACTGGTTTGGATTCACCCTTGTGCAGAACGTCGAGCTTCACGGAAGTGCCCGGCGCCATCACGCTGATGGTGCGCGCCAGATCGCGCGAATCCTTCACATCGGTGCCATTGACCGAGGTGATGATGTCGCCCGCCTCGATGCCCGCCTTGGCGGCCGGGCTGCCGGATTGCGGATTGTCCACCATCGCACCCCTCGCCTGCTTCAGGCCGAGGCTGTCGGCGATGTCGGCCGTCACCGGCTGCACCTGGACGCCGAGCCAGCCGCGCGTGATGTAGCCCTTGTCCTTGAGCTGGGCGACGACGAGTTTGGCGGTGGCCGCGGGAATGTCGAAGCCGATGCCGACCGACCCGCCCGACGGCGAGTAGATCGCGGTGTTCACGCCGATCACATTGCCGTTCATGTCGAACGCCGGACCGCCGGAATTGCCCTTGTTGATGGGCGCGTCGATCTGGACGTAGTCGTCATACGGCCCGGCGCCGATGTCGCGGCCGCGGGCGGAAACGATGCCGGCGGTCACGGTGCCGCCAAGACCGAAGGGATTGCCGACGGCGACCACCCAGTCACCGATGCGCGACGGCTGGTCGGCGAATTTCACGTAGGAGAAATCCTTCTTGCCGTCGACCTTGATCAGCGCGAGGTCGGTCTTCTGGTCGGTGCCGACCACCTTGGCCGTATAGACAGTGCCGTCGTCGGTCGTGACCTGGACCGATTTGGCATGGTCGACCACATGATTGTTGGTCACCGCATAGCCATCGGGCGAAATGAAAAAGCCCGAGCCTTCGCCGGTGATGACCTGATGCTGATGCGGCACGCCGCCGGGGCCGCCGAAACCGCGGAAACCGAATTGCCTGAAAAACTGTTCGGGCGAACCGGATTGATCGGAATTCTCGTCGCTGTCGCGCTGCATCACCGCGGCGTTGCCGCCGTCTTCATCGATCTTGACGCGAACCGAGATCACCGCCGGTTTGACCTTGCTGACGAGATCGGCAAAGCCCGCAGGCCCCTGCCCCGTCGTCTCCGCCGCATGCGCCGATGCGGTCCAAGCGGGAAGATAGTTCGCCACGGGTCCTGCGGCGAGAACGGCCATGCTGAGGCCGGCGACGGAAGCCAGTAGCGCAAGCCGGCGCGGCCTGAAGATTCTTCGTGGTGTGGTGGGCGGGGTATTCGACTGATCGCTCATGTTGGCGTCTCCAATGTTGAGTAAGGGAAAGCTGAATGGAAATCCCTGTTCCAACATTGGCGAGCCCACATTACGAGGTCCTGTTCATCGGATTAATGTTTCGAAAGAACGACGCGACGGAGAGTCGCGGGGCAGTTGCGGCTGGCGGATATTCCGGCGGCGCCATCGACCGGCCCATTCAAAGAGCCACGCGCCGCGGCGGGCGGCCGCGGGTAAAAAGTCCGTGAGAAAATGCCCTCATCCCAATCTGGAATTCTAAATGAGGGCCAGAACGAATTTGCCCGCCGCGGCGTTGGTGGCGCGGTTCCTTTTTTGTTTACGGGAAGGCGCGGCCATGATCAATTCAGTGATTGTCCGGATCGTCGATACTTGCGCCAATTACAGGTGGACGACGATCATCGCCGGGACGCTGCTCATGCTCGGCGCCGGCGCGTTCGCCGCCGCAAAATTCTCCATAAACACCGACGTCGAAGGACTGATATCGCAGGATCTCCCCTGGCATCAGCGTCAGCTCAAGATGTCCGAGGCCTTTCCGCAAAACGGCATTTCGGTGGTCGTAAAGGCACCGACCACCGAGAATGCGGAATTGGCAACCAACGCGCTGGCCGAGCGCCTCGCCAAGCAACGAGACCTGTTTCCGCTGGTCGGCCAGCCCGACAGCGGCGAGTTCTTCGAACGCAACGGTTTGCTGTTCGGCTCCCCCGCCGAGGTCCGGAAAAGCGCCGAAGGGTTGACCAACGCGCAGCCCCTGATCGCGACGCTTGCCGGCGATCCGAGCCTGCGCGGCGTCATGAAGGCGCTCTCGTTTGGGGCGGAAGGAGTCCGTGGCGGCGGGATCAAGCTCGATCAGCTTGCCTGGCCGCTGTCGCTCGCAGACCAAACCCTCAGCGACGTTCTCGCCGGCAGGCCGGCGACGTTTTCCTGGCAGGAGCTGCTGCAGGGCCACAAGCTGCCCGCCGACCAGTTGCGCCATTTCATCGAGGTGCAGCCGACGCTCGATTTTTCGCAGCTGCAACCCGGGCATAGAGCGACCGAGGGCATTCGCCGTGCGGCATCCGATCTCGCCCTGAAGGACAAATTTGGCGCGACAGTCGAGTTGACCGGTCAGGTGCCGATGAATGACGATCAGTTCTCGGTGATCCGGCAAAGCGCCGTGCGCGACACCCTGACCGCGGTGCTCGGCGTCCTGATCGTGCTCTGGCTGGCGCTTCGCTCCCTGAAAATCATCGCCGCAGTGTTCTTCAGTTTGATGGTCGGACTCGCGGCGACGGCGGCGGTCGGGCTTGCCTTGGTCGGTTCCTTCAACCTGATTTCGATCGCCTTCTTCGTGCTGTTCGTCGGCCTCGGCGTCGATTTCGGCATTCAGTTCAGCGTGCGTTACCGATCCGAGCGGCACCAGCATCAAGGCCTGCGCGAGGCGCTGCGCTGGGCGGCCCGCAAAGCGGGCGATCCGCTGGCGCTGGCGGCCGCGGCTACCGCCGTCGGGTTCTTGTCGTTTCTGCCGACCAGCTATCGCGGCCTTTCGGAACTGGGGCTGATCGCCGGCTGCGGCATGCTGATCGCCTTCCTCTGCAGCATCACGCTGGTGCCCGCGATGCTGGCGCTGCTCGACCCGCCCGGCGAGGCCGCAGCGGTCGGTTTCCGCCGTCTCGCGCCGCTCGACGATCTTTTGCAGCGGCACCGCGTTGCCATCATCGCGGGCACCATCCTCGTGGTGCTCGCCGGCACGCCGCTGTTGTGGCATCTGCGGTTCGACTTCAACCCGGTCGATCTGCAGCCCCCGAACTCGCCGTCGGTCGTGACCTACCGGCAACTGCAGAGCGATCCACAGACCAGCGGCAATGATGCGGAAGTCCTGACGCCGTCGCTCGAACAGGCCGACGCCACGGCCAGGCGCCTGGCCGCGCTGCCCGAGGTCTCCCGCGTTCTCACGCTGAGCAATTTCATCTCGGCCGACCAGGATCAGAAGATCGCCGCCTTGAAGGCCGCATCGCGACGGCTTGGCGGCGCCCTCAATCCGCAGCGGCAGCAGCCGGCGCCGAGCGATCAGGACAACGTCGCCGCGATCCAGCGCGCGGCCGAGGATCTTGCCCAGGCGGCAGGCCATGCGACCGGCGCCAGCGCCGACTCCGCGCGGCATGTGTCCGACCTGCTCAAGCGTCTTGCCGCCGCCGACGCCGGCGTCCGCGCCAAAGCCGAAGCGGCACTGGTGCCGCCGCTCACTTACGACCTCGATTGGCTGCGCAAGAGTCTTGCACCCACCCCCGTGACGATCCAAACGCTGCCGCCAAATCTGGTGCGCGACTGGGTATTGCCCGACGGCAGGGCCCGGGTTCAGGCATTACCGAAGGGCGATCCCGGCGACATCAATGTGCTGCAGAATTTCGCGACCGCGGTGCTCCGCGCCGAACCGACGGCCACGGGCGCGGCGGTCAGCTATTATGAATCCGGCAGGGCCATCACCACGGCCTTCATCGAAGCCGCCATTCTGGCGCTCGCCGCCATCGCCATCCTGTTGTTCATCGCGCTGCGGCGCGCGACGGACGTGCTGTTGACGCTCGTTCCCCTCCTGCTCGCTGGTGCTGTGACTCTGCAGATCTGCGTGCTCGACGGCATCGCGCTCAATTTCGCCAACATCATCGCGCTGCCGCTGCTGCTCGGCGTCGGCGTCGCCTTCAAGATCTATTACATCATGGCCTGGCGCGCCGGGAAAACCGGCCTGCTGGAATCGGCGCTGACGCGCGCCGTGGTGTTCAGCGCCATGACCAACGCGATGGCGTTCGGCAGCATGTGGGCCTCGAACTATCCGGGCATGTCGAGCATGGGCAAGCTGATGGCGCTGGCTCTGCTATGCACGATGGCCGCCGCGGTGCTGTTCCAGCCGGTTCTGATGGGACGCCCGCGCCAAGTGCAAAAGCATTCGGACGAAGCCCCGGACTTACGCGAAGCCGCGGAATAGGTCCGATGCAATCGTATCCTTGACGCA
Source organism: Bradyrhizobium erythrophlei (assembly GCF_900129505.1). Classification (NCBI taxonomy): domain Bacteria; kingdom Pseudomonadati; phylum Pseudomonadota; class Alphaproteobacteria; order Hyphomicrobiales; family Nitrobacteraceae; genus Bradyrhizobium; species Bradyrhizobium erythrophlei. The sequence continues at coordinate 8,113,612 of NZ_LT670818.1, forward strand.
GGCACCGCCGATCTGCCTCCTGCCCGATGAATACTGACCCGCATGCTATTTGTCGTCGCGAGCATGCTAAGCCGCGCAGCGGTTCGTGCAAATGGCGCTTTGGGTCAATCGCGCCGTTTCGACCGTCTGCCAGCCACTTCCGGTCATCCCCGAGGAACGGACATCGCCAGATCGGCCGAACTTGTCCGGTTCGTGCCCAATAGGCGACATCAAACGCAGTTCCGATATCATTATACGAACACACAAGCACCACCTGACTGACAAGCGGGAACCCGTGTTCCGGCGCAACCATTGGCTGCGAGCACCATTGATTCACTGTTAAACAAACAAAGGAGTTTTAGAATGTCGAATGCAGACCAGACCGCAAATCGGAATTTCGAGCAGCTTCTGGACGGCAAGGAACGGGATGCGTCGACCAATGCCTTCCCTGGCGGCTTTCAAGCGATCGCCACTGCTTACGGCGACTACACGAAGAAATCGTTTGAAGACACCAAGTCTTTTGTCGAGAAGCTCTCAGGTGTGAGATCGTTCGACAAGGCAGTGGAAGTTCAAACCGAATTCGCCAAGTCGACTTTCGAGACGTTCGTGACAGAGGCGCAGAAGATCGGCGCACTGTATGGCGATCTTGCCAAGCAAGCCTACAAACCATTCGGCGGCTTTCTTACAAAGATGACTCCGACAGCCTGATGAGAGGCTGCCCCGCAATGTTAGAGCAAATGCCCTGACCATTTGCGGGGCGCTTCGCTGCAACCCTGCGCTTGCACCTGCGTCTTGAAGGCGTCCGCTCAGGCGTTTCGAAAAAAGCGAAGAAGTGAGGTGGCCCGCCTCGGGGGCTGGGCGGTTCCCGGGGGTTCCCAGAAAACATCTCCGCCGTGCCGTCAATAGATCCGGAACGAAAGTCCGCGCTGCGATTTAAGAGTAGGAGACCGTCGCTCGCCGTTAACGACGGCGCATGTCGCGGGATAGCCAAAGGTCCCTTGCGGACCCGCTGTTCCAACCAAGCGCTCGCGCAGATAGCCAAATGCGCCGGTCTCCGCCCATCCCATTTGGACTGCGAGCCCCGCATCCGAATGCACGGCTCGTGTTGGAGCGGAGGGAAGCCATCGACCTTGGTATCGGGGTTAATTGGGGTTTCCGCGCGGGAACGGAGATTCCGTTATGCGAAACCGTATTGACATGGACTACTCACACAGCCGCGCAATTGTCCAAGAAATTGGCGAAAGACTGCGGGCGTCATTAGAAATGGATCGAGAGTTGCCGGCGAGCCTCAGAATGCAAATGGACCGGCTCTGCCAAATAGAAGGTCCGTCGCAGCCAAAAAACGTTACTAGGTCGACGCCGCGCTGGCGGACACGCAGCCCACGGACGCGAAGCTAGGCAGTTGCGAGGGTGAGCCATTTGATGTCGGCAGAGGGTCAATCACGAACCAGCGCTTCTCGTATTCTCAATCTCAAGCAGTGGTCTGCTCAATGCGCCGCGCACTCAGGGCAGACCCCGTCTGCTGCTTCGTCGAGCTGGCGGTTAATTTCTTTTTGCAGAGCTTCATGCTCCCATGTTGTGCCATCGCTTTTAATGACTTTAGCGGCACGAACATAGGCATGAGTTTCCGCAGCGTCATCACCGACGCGGATTGTTACATTGTCGTGGAACGGGCAAATCACTGTCGCGCGCGCCGTCGTCAGCGCATATCGAACGACAGAAGCGAGATCGTCGGTCCAGCTATCGACGGACATAAGGAGACCTCTTTCAGCCAGCTCAAGGTCTTTCCTTTAAAAGGCAGATCACAAAAATCATGGCGCACTTTGGTGCGGCTCAATGGTCAGTATCATAACAAACTATGATCTTCGGCGCAGCGCGGTGGATCGTCGCCGCGTTTGCCGTTCGGCCGCGAGAACGGTGGGAAGCTGATCACGTGCGCGACGCCGCGCTCTGCATCGCCAAATTGCCCAAGGCCGAACACGATGCCGATGAATGGCAGGCAGCAATGGAGGCCCTAATGCGAATTGCGGAACCTGAACGACCGCCCGACCTGTACATCCGAAGCCGGGCGGTCGCAGTTCCGCCGATCTCCCCGCGCAGCCTGAAAGCTATCATGACCGACAAATTGACCAAAAAAGGCCAGGGTAGCGAAAACAAATTTCGGCCAGTTTTGGCGCGGTCATAATCGACGCACCTCCCGCGTGGAGTTCCACGTCAGGCTCGCTGCTTCGCCGCATTGCAATATCAACTCGGTTTTTGGCCTGCCAGAAACGTTCCACTGTTACTCGAAAATTTTTGGCTGTGATTTTGTCGGAGACCGGGCAGACATTTGTAAGTTGGCGATCCTAAAATTATCAGCATTATGGGCTAAACTGAACGACCGAAGTGCCCCGGTTGCGGGGCCTATCTGATCCTCGCGCCACCTCCAGGCGGCAAAGGCAGGCGCACGTTCCAATGCTTTGACTGCGATGGCCCTGACCCGCTGAAAACGGATAAGGCTACGGGCTGGCTAAAGAGCGAATTGCAGCCCCCGAAGTAGTTCCAGTCTTGATCGCGCAGCACCCAAGCCACAATCGGACGCCGACCAACTAGAGCCGCCGCCGACCAGGCCATCGCGGCGTGCGGCGGTGATGCGCGCGAGACCGACAAGGCGCTGATCGGAAGGATTGGTACGTCTGAGATGGAGCGGTCCCCATGGCCGAGGTCACGTACTTTGTTGCGCTACCATACGTCGCAACCGATGACGGCGTTGCTGCTGGTGAGCCAATCGAACGCTTCAATCCGACCGCCGTGGTAATGAAAGCCGAAGCGCTATCTCGCAAGGATGGTCACGTCGGCGCGGTTGCGTTCAGTCGTACCGGTGATCCGGCTACCGGCGATTTTAGCGACGCCGAAGTGATCAGGAAGTTCGGTGACGTGCCTGATGACTTGAGCGCATTGTAAGTTGAGTGGGCCAAGTGCCGGGCGCTTAGGCGGCACGTCTGGCCCTTCTTCGACTTATTCAATCCGCAGTCCGCAGATTTCGCATCGTGAACTCGATCTGACCGTCGGGAAGCGGCCGCCAGTTTTCAACAATGACTATATAACCTGCCTGCGGAGCTTGCTTGATGATCTCGAGGGCCTTGCAGCGAGCGGCATCAATCGGCAGCCTAAATATTTCCGATTGCTGCCGGTCAGACATCCGGTCTGCTAAATCGCGAGGGTGAACGAACATGCCGCACCTCTCATTCTAAATCGTCGATTATGAGCGCCGAAACTTGAATTGAAGAACGGGCAACGGCGGCCCGGTTGCTGTTATCCCCGTAAGCCACACAGGACAGCGGCACTGACCTGATAGCGCCTAAGTCGCGTCGGATATCAATCGATGGATTGAGGAAGAGCAGGCCAAAGTGGCAGAAGCACGACCCCGCAGAGTTCAGTGGGATCAAGCGGAGCCGTGCTCCCATGCAAAAAACCGGAACGACGAAACTTGGATCACCGCTCGGTAGAATGCGGAAGCAAATCTAACCCGTCGGATTGTGAGCGAATTGATCTCGGACAATTGGTGCCGAGCGAACGTGCAATTGCTCGAAGAGGAAACGGCCTTAGGTTACCGATCAGATCACAAAGCCGTGGATTGCCGCGCACTAGCGCAGTGGTAGATTTTCGACAAGGCGCGCATCGCCCGTGAGCGCTCCTGATTGGGTTGGCCCCGCGCTTCGATTCCCCCTCCGAGGCCGGGGCTTCTTATTTCTGCCGGCATAAATTTCCCCGCCGGGGGCACCCATTTGAGAAAGCCAAGACGCTGCCGCGTGATCGGAAGGATTGGTATGATTGATGGTGATTAAGTCAGCACTTCTGACAGGAGCATCAAATGGCTCTCTTAAGACGAGAACTGTATCGTCAGGTAAAAGGCCCCGAGATCACCCATGCGGATTGTTGCACGCTAGTTTTCGATACCGACGCGAAAAATTTATACGTCGAGCGCGAAGTGGCACAGCTAGACACGACCGTTGCGGGCGCGATTGAGATACAAACGGCGACAATGGATATTGCGGACTACCTAAAGCAAGGCGGTCAGACCGCTGGGCACCGCGAGCTATGGCGGCTGCTGAGGACGCTTTTCAAAGAGGACCGTAATTCGGACGAGTTGGTCTGGTAGCCAGCTTGAGTTCGCTGCTTCAACAAGATCGCCCTCACCCGCCTTGTTCAGGTCCTCGTGGCGGTGCTGCCAGTGGCGCGGGATCGATAATTAACGGCCGAACGATGACCAACCGACAGGGCCGTCGCAGTGGGCTACGCGAGGTCACCTTGGCGAAGCGAGAACTAACGCCGAGTTGTCGGCCCTCGCTTAGGCCGACAAACCAAAATAAGAAAATCCCGGCAAATGACAGGCCGAAAAGCACGGCGGTCATTGCAAAGGCTTCCTGAGCATTTGACATGACGATCCTCCCAATAATTTTTGAATCGTTATGCTCGCCGGAAACGATCAAATCTCATTGCGATGGATCAATTCGGCTGTCTGATCTCTCGCAAAATTGGTGCGATGCGAACGTGCAGCTCGTCAGAAACGAAACGGCCTCAGGTTACCGATCCGGTCACGAATCCGTGGATTGTCCGCGGCCAGAGCGGTGATGGGTTTTTCGACAAGGTGCATTGCCCGTGCGCCGACTGACTTCTGATTGATTGGCCCCGCCCTTCGAGAATCCTATCCCCGAGGGCGGGGTTGTTATTTCGGCATCTGCGATCCGAACCAGTCTGTTTTGAGATTGGACCAAGCACCTCGTTCCAATTATTCACTTTCAGGTCCCTGACGGCGCGTCATTAGGGCCGGCGCATAAGTGTCGTCGGTCCCGCAATGGGGGCGTTGGAGCTTTACGGTTCGAAACTCCGGTTCTGGCTCTTCTTCGGGCGAAGGCGCTTCTGCGAACGGAATAGCCTTTCCGCATTTGGAGCAATCGACGGTGAAGTACCATTTGTTTTGGCTCAACCTGATTTGCCATGAGGAAAAACCCCTTAGCCGGAACCGCTTCGCCATGTCCCCATTATCGTCATTGGGCCACGTCAGCCCCTTTAGTCCGTGGCTCGGGCGCAGGTGCCTTCCAAGCCCCCCTAAAGCCCAAGGCGGGACCGTGCTTTGATCCTGCCAGCCGGTGCCGCTGGAAGCAGTAGTCGCTTAGTACGCTCCTAGAGTTTGCCCATCCATCCGTGGTTGCATGGTCCACAGACGACTTGAAGTCTACGACTACGCAGGTCACCGCCGACTGTTTTATGTCTCAACGGAATTTAGGTAGCAGTTCTCTCAGGCAGCGATATCATACCCCCATTGCCAGCGGGACGGTTCCTGACCCAGCATAGCAATTGCAATAACCAGCTCGCTTTCTGATGTTGGGGATATCAATGAGCAACGGGCGGCAAGTGTCGCGGAGAGCACGCGCCCCATTTCCGTGCGAGGTCGAGCGATTATCAAAACGGATCGCGGTTCTCGAACAGATGTTGTCTGTCTGGGCAGGGCGGAATTCCACACTGACGCCCCAAACCATAAATCTAGGATCAGCCTTAGGCGTGCAGCGTTTTGCGCCCGCCGCTCGATCGCCGGGCGCTACCAGACGCCGGCTGAATCCGGAAATCGTCGAGTGTCTTCCCGGACCTGAGCTGTGCAGTTACCCATCGTGGCTGCTTCCCGCGGCCCGCCCAGGTCTCTGCAGGATCGGCGGGATTTCGATACTTCGGGAACACCCGGGGATAAGGACGTCGTTCGCGCCGAACGATTTCGCTTGATACACCCCTTGACTGGAGATGCCGCAGCTGTTTTTCAAGTTTGGCTTTTTCCGCAGCTATCCTGCTCGCCAGAACAGATGCGATTTCCAAGTGAAGAGCCCAGAGCTCATCGACGGACATCGAATTAAAATCGTGTTTCATAGATTTAACCTTGCTGTCATTCTGAACTATCTCGACAGACCACCGATTCGAACTGGTCGGAAGACCGGAAGAATACCGACACGACAGTGGTCGTCTGATTGTCCGCCGGTGGTAAAAACAGCCGCACCGAACGCAGGTATCGCCGTAGAGGCGACACGCGGATCGCTCAATGCTCCGCTATCTTAATGCCGCTCGGATTGGCGAATTTAAGTATTCTCGTAGGCGTTTCAATGACGCAGGAATTTAATTCGGTCGAATTGACAAAATCACCCACGCGGATACCGGCGAGACGAAAACTGAGTTGCACGGGATGTTGCCTGAGGGCCGTCCAACACTCCACTGCCTACGGTCAGGGGGCTTCAGTTATCTCGGGAGACCGCAAAAATAACGGGAGCTCTTCGTCCTGGTCCAGCCCGCTAAGTGATTCAATCTCGGGCTCTGAAATAAGTGGTTCAATATTGGGCTGTGGAATTTTGTAGGACCTGCATTCCAAACGTGCCCATTTCAATGCCTGAGAATAATCCGGACAGCGGAGAATCATTTCCTGGCTCCGAACTAAAACCACGACATCGCAAACCTCGGACGCCGTATAGCGTCGGACGAAAACCTGCGGCGGAGCGAACTTCTCTGTCATTTTGCCGACGCGCGAGCTTAATCGGTCTTGCTATTGAGATTTTTCGGTTGAGTCAGCTTTTTGTCGCCATTGCAAAAATTGCTGAAGCAATTGCGGGGGCTGCTCGGGAATAGCTGGCTTGCTAGCCGGGGCCGACGCAAGGACGCCTTGAAATTCCGCAAGCGCGGGCTTCGCCCCGTTCTCTTCTTGGCTGGATTGAGGCAGGGCGGTTTTTATCGCTCCTGTGATCTCGGAAGCGGTCGAACTGGCATCGGATTTCCGTAAAGCAGGCGACACAAGGACGAAGAGCAGCGCAACAACCGTCACGAAGGCCGCGGCTGCGGCGAAGCGACCGGCCACGCCGAACAGTGCGGCTCGCCGCAGTTCACGCTCTAGACCAGCCGACCCGTGAATCACCTCGGGGGCGGGCGGCCGCCGCAAGTAAACCGGCGTCTTGAGCCGGATATCGAGCGAAGGGGCCTGGGCGATTGGGGTCCTGACGGGCTCCGATCTTGCTTCTTGGGAAAGGGATACCGACTTCGCTCGTTCGCGCAGTTCGCGCGGTGCATAGTAGCTGAGATCGTTGGGATTGCTGGGGTCTGGCTCACTCGGGATACTCATTGCAACTCCTCATACGCCTTTCCTCATACGCTTTGGCCTCGTGGCCAAAGGTTACCGCGGCAGCAACTGACCTTGGGGTGCATGGACTAGCTGCGCGCCTGCGAATGAGCGACCGCCGTCAGCCCCCTCCCCCTCGATTGCCCTTGCCTCTGGCAATGCCCGTCGTCAGCGGAAATAACCTACAGCAACCGGTCAGTGTCATCTAGGCCCCGGTTTTTAGGGAACCTAGACCTCTTCCCGACAGTGCTTAGGCAGCCCGGAACGGTGCTGCCGGCACGTTCTACGGCCAGGGCCTCTAGAGCACGCCCGCTCCGGATGATTCCCGGTAGAAATAGCGCTAGCTGGCCGAAAAGGTCAATAAAATCAACGAGGGAGGGCTCTGAGGAGCCCTCCCCCGTCTGTGCTGATCTTTGTCGCGCGCCCGGGTGACATCCCCACCCCTCCCCGCGCGATGACCAAACTGTTTGACGCCGCCTGTGTCTCAACCTCGCGGGCACCGGGAGAAAACCGGCGAAGTATTCGAGCACCACCACGCTATCCGGCCTCGTGGCGATCCCCAAGGCGTTAGTTAATTTAACCTTAACAACGCAAAGCCGCTCCCCCGGGGAGCGAAAATGCGTCTGCGGCATGGACGCTGCAAAGCCTCTCTTGCAAAACAGACAAGGGAATGCGCGTGCGCAAGACCGGGACAGAGTTGTCCCGCCGGGCGCGGTGCGGGGGCAAGAGAAGAATGAAACATCCGTCAACCCGGGAATTCTTCGCCTATTGGGACGAGAAGCGCGGCGGCGCGCGGGCGCCGGACCGCAGCGAGATCGAGCCCGGTGCGGTGCGCGAGCTGCTCGGCGACATCTTCGTCTTGGCCTATGACACGGCCTCCGGCTATCCATTCCGCGTCGCCGGCACCAGGGTTTGCGCCCTGCTCGGCTGCGACCTGAAAGACCGCAGCTTTTCGGCGCTGTTTACCCCGGACACCCGCCGCGAGATCGAGGACATCATCGCAGTCGTATCGGAGGAGCTGTTGGCCGCCGTGGCCGGCATCACCGCGACCGCGCAGGATGGCTCGCAGGCGCATCTGGAATTGCTGCTGTTGCCGTTCAACGCCCGCGCCCACGCGCCGGTGAGCCTGACCGGATTACTGGCGCCGCTCGAAAGCGACCCCAGCCTGCTGCGCGACTTCAAACTGAGCTCGTACCGCTATCTCGGCCATCAGCCGCCGCAAAAGCTCGTTCCCCGCGCGCTGCGCAAACTGGCGGTTGCACGCGGCTTCATGGTCTATGAAGGCCTGAGCTAGACGCGCCACCAATCCGGACGTCGGCGATTCACGCCGTTGATCACTCCGCAAGCTCCGGCCACGGCACGATGGTGGATTTCACCGTCTTCATCGCCATCGCGTCCGCTATCGCCTGGCCGATGCCGGCTTCCGAAAACGGATACAGCGTCTGCATCTCGAGCCAGGGATATTTGTTCCGCGTGCGATAGAGCATGTCGACGCCGAGCGGCAGATCGTTGCCGGTAAATCCCCAAGAGCCCAGTACGTTGAGGTCCTTGGTGCAGATGCGATGCCAGGACGTATTTATCGAGCCCGCGTCGGTGAACTGGCCCATCTCGACATAGGTGCCGCCGTCGCGCAGCATTTCAATCCCTTCGGGGCCGGCGCTGGGATGGCCCGAGCAATCCATCACGAGATCGGCGCCGAAGCCACCCACCATGTCGCGTACCGTCTTGATGCGCGCTTCCGGCGTTGTGATTTCTTCTATGTCGACAGTGGCTTCCGCGCCGAACTTGCGCGCCAGCTTGAGCCGCGGCGTCTCCGGCGCGCCGACGCAGATCACCCGGCCCGCGCCCATTTCCTGCGCGGCGGCGACCGCCAGAATTCCGATCGGACCGGAGCCCTGAATGACCACCGTATCGCCCCAGCTAAAACCGCCCGCCCGCGTCGCACGATTGAAGGCGCGTATGCAGGAGGTCAAAGGCTCCGACAGCGCGCCCAGCCGCAGCGACATGTCGTCGGGCAATTTATAGATCTTGGTGCCCGGGAGCATTTCGAGATCGACATAGACATATTCGGCCCACCCGCCCCAAAGATGCGGCGCTTTGTCGAAGCCGAGATAGCGGCCGTAATAGACCGGCGTCAGGCACTTGTTGGCGCTCTGCGGATAATGGATGCAATAATAGCAATGGCCACATGGCATTAGTGGCGGGATCATCACTTTCGATCCCACCTTCAGCGGCTTGCTCATGAAATCTTCAGTGAATTCGGAGCCAACCTCGACCAGCACACCGCCGATCTCGTGTCCGAGCGTGAACGGCCATGGCAGCGGCTTCGGCCAGTGGCCTTTCAGGATATGCAGGTCGGTACCGCACACTCCGCAGGCGCCGACTTTTATCAGCGCCGCCTTTTTCGGAATGGTCGGCCACGGCACTGTGCGAATGACCGGCTGCGCGCCAGGACCGTCATAGGTGCATACGCGGATTTGTTGCATGAGCTTCCTCCCCCGGCCCCTTGGCGATTGTTGATTTTGTTGCGTGGGCGGAAGCAAGCCTATGAGAAGCCGGTTGCAATGCCAATGCGTGGCCTGAGGCCCTAATTGTGCCGCGAGACAGGCGCGACGGCCCGCCTCAGGCTGCGGCGACTTCACGGGGGTGAGGCCTTGCACAATCGCTGGTTCATGCTTGCGGTCCTGTTCGTGGTCCGCCTCACCATGGCATTTCAGTTCCAGAGCGTTGCCGCGGTGGCGCCGCTGCTGGGCACCCAATTCGGCGTCAGCCTTGCCGACATCGGCGTCCTGATCGGCCTGTATTTCACGCCGGGCGTGGCGCTGGCCTTGCCTGGCGGCGCGATCGGAAAATGGTTCGGCGACAAGCGCACGGTTCTTGCGGCCCTGTTGCTGATGCTCGGCGGCAGCCTTGCGATGGCGGTGGCGGAGTCCTGGAGCGTGCAGATCGCGGGACGACTGGTCGCAGGCGGAGGCGGCGTCCTGCTCAACGTGCAGATGACCAAGATGGTGGCGGACTGGTTTGCCGGCAAGGAAATCGCGACCGCGATGGCGATCTTCGTCAATTCGTGGCCGGCCGGCGTCGCGCTCTCGCTGCTGACGCTTCCCCTGATCGGCACGGCCTACGGGGTGAGCGCGGTGTACCTCGCGGTGGCAGCCCTCGCCGCGGCAGGCTTCGTCCTTCTGGCCATCGCCTATCGCTCGCCACAGAATGTGGTGATGAATGCCACCGCCTCCGCTCGCCTCGACCGCAGCGCCGCGATCGCCGTGACCACGGCGGGCTTGATCTGGGGCCTCTACAATGTCGGCTTCGCGATGATCTTCAGCTTCGGACCGACGATGCTGGTCGAGCGCGGCTGGTCGATTTCGGCGGCGGCCTCGATCATCAGCATCGTATTATGGCTGGCAGTGGTCTCGGTGCCGCTGGGTGGCATTTTTGCGGATCGCACCGGGCGGCCCGAACTCGTTCTGGTCGCCGGCTGCATCGTGTTTGCGATGCTGATGATCGCGCTGCCGCGCAGCGGCGCGGTGGTCCTGACGGTCGTGGCGCTCGGCCTGGTCTGCGGGCAGCCGGCCGGGCCGATCCTGAGCCTTCCCGCGCGCGTGCTGCAACCTGGGACGCGTCCGATCGGCATGGGTATTTTCTACACCCTCTTTTATGCCACGATGATGCTGGGGCCGATCGCCGGCGGCGCCTGCGCCAAATGGACCGGAAGTGCTGCCGCCGCTTTCGATTTCGGTGCCGCCGTGCTCCTGACATGCCCGATCCTGTTGTGGGGGTTCAATCGGATTCCGGCACTTAATCCCCGCACAGCGTGAATGCCCTCTCTTGATGCAACCGCCGCTAACGGCTCATTAACCTTGCTGGCCGTAGGGTCAGGCGACACCGAGCAGCCGGTTGTCGGGTAGCTAGATGGCGTTTGCTAACAAAAAATCGATCCTTCCGGCCACCGAAGAGCGCCGGCGATTCCAGCGGGTGAAGGTTCACCTGCTCGGCCGTTATATGCTCCCCGACCGACGCGAGTTTCCCTGCCAGATCATCAATATGTCGCCCGGGGGGTTGGCGCTGCTGGCGCCCGGCATCGGCAATGTCGGCGACCGCGTGATCGCCTATCTCGACCATATCGGCCGGGTCGAAGGCAAGATCACCCGGATCATCGACAACGGTTTTGCGATGAGCATCGGTGCCACCGCGCGCAAGCGTGACAAGCTCGCAGCGCAGCTGACCTGGCTCGCCAACCGCGACATCCTCAATCTGCCGGAAGACCGCCGCCACGACCGTATCATTCCGCGCAACCCGATTGCGCTGCTCACGCTCGAGGACGGCACGAAGATGACCTGCCGGATCATCGACATGTCGCTGTCGGGCGCCGCCATCGCCGCGGAAAACCGCCCGCCGCTGAAATCCATGGTCATGCTCGGCAAGATCCAGTCCCGGGTCGTGCGAAACCTCGAGGAAGGCTTCGCGCTCGAATTTGTCCACCAGCAGATTGCTGAGACGCTCGAAGACAGCGTTACCGCGCGGTAAAGCGCCGTGAGCGACGGAGACGCAGCGCCGGCCTAGGACGCCCAACTTTGCCCCTCTACGAATTTTCTCTTCCAGAATTCTTGAAAGGTGGGGTCATCAATTAGAGCGTCAAAAAACCCTAGCCCGAGCAAAGTACGGTCCGTCAGCGTAATGGAATTTGGGTAATACCTCGAAACATCGTGCCCTATGCCAATGGCATGAAGTGAGATCCTTTTTGACAACTCGGTGATCACCGCCTCGGGGTGATTTTCAAGGTACGCCCCCGGATTAACGGACAAAGTGGAATCATCGACAGGCGCTCCGTCGCTGAATACAAACAGGATCTTTCTCTTTTGCTGGTTGATCCTGAAGGCGGGACGAAGCCCACAGGAGCGCTTCGCCGTCGATATTTTCCTTGGGAAGTCCGTCCAACGCCATCAAATTCGGAGCGGCCACTTCGGACGTTGTCGAAAACGATTTGTAAACGAGATGCCGTAAGTCATTTAGTCGGCCCGGGCGGGACGGCTTTCCGTCAGCAAACTAGGCCTCTCTGGATTGGCCGCCCTTCCAGGCGCGAGTAGTAAACCCCAATATCTCTGTGGGAATGCCTAATCGGTCCATCCCCTCCATGATTAAGAGGCACCACGCGGCGGTTTGGATAATTGGGGTGCCTCTCATGCTGCCGGAATTGTCGATTAGAATTGATACTGCGAGAGGATGTTCAGCAGATACTCTCTCGTACAAACCAAGCTTCGATGCCAACCTAGCACCATGAAGGTTTTTCAAATCGGCGGAGAGAGATGAGACATAATTATATAGACGCAACAATTCTGAGTCGCCGGCTAACTTCGCGGCGTCTATAACCTCATCGAAGGCCTTGGTGTAAGCGTAGTACGGCCTAGCTATTGTGATTATCTTGCCGCTTGCCTCACCCGGGGGTCTTGCTTCGGCAATTTCATAAATGGGATCTTGGGGCAGATCGCTTTTGCGACTTTGCTCGCTTGCGCCGATCGCAGGGAGTTCTTGCTTCGGCGTTATCGGACGCGCAGATGCTGGCCCAGAGTTTTCCTTTTCGGGACTCGATGCGGCTACCGCGATGGCATCAAGCTCCTTAATTGACGATTTCACCATGGTCGCCATTTTGGCAAGCTCTTTGGCGACTTGCTCGTCTTCGAAAGGTTTGAACCGAAAGACGCGCCAATCGGTCCAATTTCTCATTCGGAGAATGTCAACAATCTCGTCGGAGCCTGGGTCGTATCCATCGCCAAATTGATCGCACTCAACATAATACAATGGAAGAATAAGGCGATTTACTCCAAGTCTCTTTTCCTTCAGCGAAAAGGTTTGGAATTCTGAGCGACAAGCTCGGCTTCGAAAAAAGCTCGGACTGATGATCGGTATGAGAAATGCGACTTCTGATAGCGAATTATTTATTTGGTCTTCCCAGTGTTGCCCCCCAAGAAATGTCGTTGCGATCCTGAAAAATCTCAAATGCTTGCCCCGTTTGCATCCGCACTTCGCCTTCAAGTCTTTTGCGAAAAGCGGTTATTCGACCTCCATCGTGATCATCGTCCGACCGGACATAACTTAAAAATGCAATCAGTTGCCTTTCAGCCATGTGCGGATCCCCCTCCGGACAACGCCAATCCGATTTTGCGGTCAATCGTTTCGTTCATGCGCATTTTTCATGATTTTCAAAAGTGCGGTGCGATCAAATCGCGGCTGCTCATAGTGCTCGATGTTCCAAAAATCCATTCGCACGGCTATGGCGATTTGCTCGACCTCGGTGCGTAACTTTTTTTGTGTGTTCGTCAAAGCCATAGTCGGCCCCCATCAATTGCGCGATTAAGCAGTGTTGCTTAATGAGGCGTAGCGCAAGTTGCATCAACCACAATCGCGCCACGCCTAGCATCGTCGAATTGACATGGGAACAGAAAGTGAACATTCTCCCCAACATCCCAATCTGCCGATGAGTTTGCCAGAATGTCATCAGCTCCCAACCAGCAATCGGACGCCGACCAGCTAGAGGCCGCCGCCGATCAAGCAATTGCGGCCTGCGGCGGGGATGCCCGCGAGGCGGTCAAGGCGCCGGTCGTCGCGAACCTTTTTCTCGAAACCGATCTGGAAATACTGAAGGCGGCGGCCTCGACGGGCTACGCGCGCGGAAAGCTTATTGAAGAGGCCAGAACGCTGCCTCGTGATCGGAAGGATTGGTATGATTGAGCAATCTCCGGACTGACCTACTCCATCCTTTCCCTAGACCGACGGGCTATGTCCGTTACTAGACCGACGCCCCGGATGATTTGTTTTAATGTCGCCGCGCTGGGGGTCAGAGGATGGGGGGACATCACCATGACTGACAGCGAAAGTTGGAAGGAGCGCAGAAATCAGGTGGCTCGCTATCGAGCGATGGAGCAGGAGACCACTGATCCGCTCGCGGCACGTTTGCTCCACGACATCGTCCTAGACTTGGAAGCCGAGTTGGAGGAATCGCCGCAAGGCGTCGGCCTCAATGCTGCATGAGCATCGACGCATCCTAAATCCGGGTGTTCTAGCCCCAAGGAATTCATTCACGCTTTTCTAAGTGCGTCCTTATATCGCCGCTTTGTGCGGCCATCTCGTCGCAGCCGGAACCGCTTCGAAAAATCCCCATTATCCTGATTGGGCCACGACAGCCCCCTTTAGTTCGTGGCCCGGGCGCGGTCCTTCCTTACAAGCCCCCCTACAGCCCAAGGCTGGACCGTGCCTTGACCCTGCTAGTCGCTTCCAGCCGATCCTCCGAAGGCCGCGAGACGGCGAAAGGCCGTAGCGGCGGGCCCGATCCGTCGATATCGGACGGCTTAAGGAAGGTGCTCCGACATTGCGGAACGGTGCTGCCGGTGCGTTCCCCGGAGCGGGCCTTCCCGGAGTACCCTCTCGGAACAGGCCTCCCTAACGGCCTCCCGGAGACATGCCCCAGCCTCCCGCCCCCTTCCTAGGTGCCCCCGGAGGTGCCCCCAAAGGGAAATGCCAACCCTCGCTCAGTCAGAAGTGCCCGATTTTGCTGGGTTTCCGGTATAGCTAATGCGCGGTAAAGCGCGGGCTCCCTCCAATCCCTGCATTTCCCGGGTTCGAAGGCGGTCTCCACGTGGTGGAGGCCGCCTTTTCGCCTTCTGGCGCCGGCCAGGCGCGGTTAACGCGCCGCGCCTTTAGCGCCTCAAGTTCCGTGCCGGCAGGCTTTGCCGCGTTAATGCGTAAAATTTGAGTCAATTGCAGTTGTCTAAAATTATAGTCGTATTTTATTCAAGTATAGATCGAAATCATCGTTCCTTTTACCTGTATTCGTTTCAAATCTACTTGTCTTACTTAGCGGCAGCGAAGAACCTTTGTGCGAAACATGGTCCCAACAAGAAACGGGGGCCACAATGTTTGGGTTCAGGGAACAGGGAAAGGGATTGGCGGTCGCCGCCGTCCTGATCGGATTGAGCGCGACGGCGCATGCCGGCGATGAACGCCTTCTCTATGCCAGCCTTGGCGACGTCACGCGGGCGCCGATCGGCTGGGTCGAATTTTGCGCCGAGACTCCCGGCGAGTGTCGCGGCGGCCCGACACAGCCGCGCGACATCGTGATGTCGCAGACGGCATGGCGGGACCTCGTGCGGGTCAACAAATGGGTCAACGAGAGCGTCAAACCGATGACCGACATGGATCATTGGGGCGTGATCGAGAAATGGTCGTTGCCGACGGATGGCTACGGCGACTGCGAGGACTACGTGCTGTTGAAACGCAAGATGCTGATCGACGCCGGCTGGCCGCGCGAGGCGCTGCTGATCACGGTGGTGCGCGACAAGAAGGGCGAAGGCCACGCCGTGCTGACTGTGAAGACCGACAAGGGCGAGTTCATCCTCGACAACCAGAACGAGACCGTCGTGGCCTGGACCGAAACCGGGTACCGCTTCGTCAAGCGCCAGTCGCAGAGCGATCCGAATGAATGGGTCTCGCTCGGCGACAACCGCCCCGCGGTCGCCACTGCCAGCGCCCACTAGCAAAAAGAGACAACGGAGACACGCGACCCGGTCACATCCCCACCCCTCCCCGTCCCAGACCGGATCGCGCGCGGCCAGCTCTCCCCCAAGAGCTGGCCGCAACTTTTTTGACGGGCCTTAGCGCCGGGCACCGACGACCCACGGATTTCGGTAACGGGAACTTTCATCTTTACATCCCCCGCTTTCGCACGACTGGCGATTTTGCTGTAGAGACAGATGGAGAGATTGAGTTTTTTCTCGTACAATTCCGGCATGCCCGCGTCGCAACAGAAGTCGGCAATCCAGGTTTTCAATCTCTTCGGAGAATTCGGCGACCTGCCGGACGTTGTGCATTGCGAGACCATTGCGACGCGCTCGGTGCTGCACGACTGGAAGTTCGCGATCCACAGACACGCACGGCTGCATCAGGTGTTGATGATCGAAAGCGGCGGCGGAGAGGCGACGCTCGAAGGACGCGTTCACGAGCTCAGGCCGATGTGCGTGGTCAACGTACCCGTCGGTCAGGTCCACGGGTATTCGTTCGAGCCGGGAACGCAGGGCTGGGTTCTCACGATTGCCGCAGAGATCCTCGACGAAACCCTGCTGCCATCGGAAGGCCTCCGCGGCGTAATTTCGCAATCGGCGGTAGTTCGTGGAACGCAGCAGATTCGCGCCGTCATGAAGCAGATATTCGCCGAATATGCCGGCCGGGAGTTCGCCCGCGCCCACGTCCTGCGCGCCCTGTCAGCCGCCCAGATCGGGCTCGCGGCGCGACAGCTCGTCAACCGGCGCCAGAAAAGTGGCACGACGGATTCCAATCTGTTCCGCCGCTTTGAGGGGCTGCTGGAGCAGCATCACCTTGAGCGATGGGCCGTATCGGACTACGCCGCCGCCTTGTCGGTGACGCCGATACATCTCAACCGGGTGACACGCGTGGCGACCGGGGACACAGCCTCCCATCTCATCCTCAATCGGATGATCCGCGAGGCGCGGCGAAATCTCGTCTACACCAATATGTCGATCGCCAAGATCGCCTATACGCTTGGCTTTGACGACCCGGCGTATTTCAGCCGTATCTATGCGGCCGCGACCGGACTGTCGCCGCGCGCGTTTCGCGCGCAGATCCATGGCAAGGATGTGTGAGGTCTCGCCGCGGTTCTTGTCCGGTCCTTGCAGATTGCTAGTGAAGGTGTAGACAACCTTTCCTTCATGGTCGATTTCTCGATGTATTAATCGTCCAACAGAAAGCTTGAATCCTCCATCCACTCCGGTGGGTTGTTCCCTACACTGCCCTGAAGGTAACGGCAGCGCTTTCGGAAAGCTTAGAACCACATCAAGTGGTCCAGCACCGGGGAGGAAACGACTTGTCGATTTTACATCGCGCGCCCACGCGTGGGCGCAGCGCTGCTTGCCGGCTTGCCGCGCGCCGCGAACACATTCAAAATCATTTTGATCCTGCCGACGACCAGCGGCGAGGCGCCGATCGGCAGACCGATCGATATCATCACGCTTTGCATGAAGCAGGGCGGCGACACCTCGCTGGCTTGGCCGCGATGCGCCGGCCCACGGCAATTTCTTTTCGTACGTGTTGAACTCGCTAACAACAAACAGGGAGGGGCTTATGAAGTATTCGGGAGTTATTTCTCATTTTTGCGTGTTAATCATCTCACTCGCCGCCGCGGTCGTCGCATTAACAGATAGCGCCGCAGCTGCACCACCAGCATGCACGGGCCTCGCAACCAATCCGTTATATGAACTGGCAAATAATCCGGCGATCAAGTCGGTGACCAGCACCATCAAGACGACTGCTGCGCCCGCCAGCATCCACTACTGCAACGTCACCTTGGTCTACGGCACCAACGCGAACCAGAACATCACGATTGCCGTGGGCTTGCCTCTGAGCGCCGCCGACGGTGGATCCGGCGGAATTCAAGGCGCGTGGAACGGTCGCACCGAAGGCCTGGGCGGCGGCGGCTGCTCGGGAAATCTCAGCGTCGATGCCGCCGTGAACGCCGGTTACGTTGGGTCAGGCACGGATGGCGGCCACACCGGGGGCGACTGCAACCCGGGGGTGAACGCGGACCACACCTATAATCTCGAGTTCATCCAGGACTTCTTCCGCGTCGGACTCAAGCAGGAGATCTTGTGGTCGAAACGAATAGCGACGAGCTATTACGGCAGAACCCCCAGCTATAATTACTGGAACGGGTGCTCGACAGGCGGTCGTCAGGGCTACCTGCTGGCGCAGGAACTCGGCGACCAACTTGACGGCGTTCTCGCGAGTGCGCCGGCGATGTACTGGACGCGATTCCAGACGGCGCAGATGTGGGGCGAGCTCGCCATGTTCGACAAGGCGGGCGAGGTACCGCAGGGCCCGATCTCTCCAGCCAAGCTCGTAGCGGTGCAAAAGGCAGCCGTAGCGGCCTGCGATGCGAACGATGGGGTGGTTGACGGTATCATCGATGATGCCCGCACCTGCCACTTCAACGCCAAGGCCAACGTATGCGGACAACCAGGCGCACCAGCAGCACCGAATTGCCTGAGCGCGGACGAAGCTGAGGCCGTCAACAAGATTTGGCACGGACCGCACAACAAGTACGGCGACCGTATCTGGTTCGGGCTGGATCGCGGCAGCGACTTCTCCATCCTCGATGGACCCACGCCGTTCAGCCTCGGCGTCACGCAGTTTGCCTGGGACCTGACCGATCCCAGCTATTCGCCGCCGTCAACCAAGTGGAACACGGTCACCCTTGAGGGGCCAGGAATGTCATACCCCGAAGTGGCGCAAGCCGGCTCCCGCAATATCGCCGACGTGACTGACACGTTTGGTCCGCTCGACGGATTCAGGGCACGTGGCGGAAAGATGATCACGTTCGTTGGCGGGAACGATCAGTTCATCTACCCGCGCGGAGTACTTAATTACTACCGTCAAATGGCGGAACGCTACCAGAAGCATGACGATCGAACCGGCTTCGAGGGCGTGCAGAGCTTTTATCGCCTGTTCCGTGCGCCGGGCGTCGGCCACTGCGGCGCACCGGTCTTCAGCCTCGGCACGACCGGGCCCTGGCCGCAAGGCGGCGCTGACTTCGCTGCCCTCGTCAATTGGGTCGAGAAGGGCATCGCGCCCGGCCAGGTCTTGGGTACCAGCTCAGCACCGGCTATGACGCGCCCACTGTGTCCCTATCCGCAAACGGCGCAGTACAAGGGCACCGGCGACATTCACGCTGCCGCCAACTGGACCTGCGGCGGCAATCTGGAAACGCGCGAAGCCGTGTGCCCCAACGTCGTTGTGAAATACAAGGACGAGGTAGACGGGCCGCTCGACTATGCAGCAAACGGAGTCGACCCGGGCTTCTGCAAGGGCGGCCGCATGGCGCGCGACGACGATCACGATCATCACGATCATGATGATGGACGATCGCACCACGACGACTAAATAGTCGTCGTGGAGGGGCAAGGGGAGCGTGCGCGGTAACGCGCACGTTTTTCTGGATTCACATTGCCCGCAGTCTCTCGTTGTCTTGAACGCGAATGAGAGTGAAAGGACCCTCCAGGAGCGAGAACTCCAACATTTCTCTCCAAACGGTTAGCCGAGACTTTGTTGCGGTGCAGCATGCGCCGTTTTGGGCTGGGCCCCACACCGAAGGTTGTGGTAATTTCGTTAACCTTCGATTCCCGGTGGCCTTGACGTCCCATGATCGAAATCACATCGCGGCCTGCCAGCAGCGGCCAGCCGATCAGACTCGCCGCAGGCGCCCTGATCGTCATCCTGCTCGGCGTCGGCGGCATCACGCTTTGGCGAGCTTACTCCGGCTCGTCCCCTGAGCCGGACCGCGTCGCCGCCGCCCACCAGTTGCAGGTCCGGACCGCGCAGGCTTCCGAGCAGTTGGTCGAGAAGACCAAGGGTCTTGAAGTGACCCAGCAGGAATCGATCGACCAGCTGCAGGTGGTCCAGGACCAGTTGCAGACCGTCAAACGTCTTCTCGCCGCCCAGCAGGCCGATACCAAGCGGCTGTCCGAGCAGGTTTCCGGGCTGACCGAAGCGATCGTCGGCCTGAAGCAGTCCTTTGCCAGCGCCCAAGGTCCGGACGCAAACGCGGCGCCCTCGCCCCGCAACAGGTCGGTCCGAGCCAGGTCGCAGGCTGCCAGAAGCGCCCATCGCGGCCACGCCCGCACACCGGGCTGACACTTGGCCCTTTTTGCCGGCCGCCAGCGGCGAATTCGCCCCGAGGACACCTTCCGGAACTTTTTTACGCCGATTGTGAACTGGATCACATATGCCCGTGCAATTCCGGGGCATTCTGCACTTCACCGGATGGCGCAAGCCAATTTCAATATCCGGGGCTGGCAAGGCCGTTAGCGTTATACTGCGCCGACGGCCTTGTTCTTTTGTCCCCCCGTCAAGCGCGGGATGCGCTGTGGCACGTGACGAATCCCCGGCTGCTGTCGGCGCGCTCGGGTCTTCGGATTTACTCAATTCGCTGCGAAGCAATAGAACAGGCCCGCGCCGCCAACCCGCTGCAAGTTCGTTTGAGAACAGCCCGGCGTTTTATGTGAATAGTTCCAGAAATTTGGACCGTTGGTATTGCCGATCAGGTCGTGGTGACCAACGACCGCGCTGCCCTGACCGTCTGCGCTACTGGTCCAGTTGCTGCAAGTCGCATCGCCCGGCCCCTGTACGGCGGTTCCGTCCTGCTGCGTACCAGTCAGCATGTCATGTTGATTGGGCGTATCGATACGTCCCTTTACAACCATGCCGCGCTCGTCGAGCGCTGTTTCCTTGTTGATTTTGTTGTTGCTGTGCAGATCGGCAACATTTGATGCAATCTGGATTCCCTTGGCGTTGAACCAGGGCCCGTTGCCGATCCGATCTTTGGCATTGGCCCCGCCCCCACCCTGAGTCGAGAGATAGGCGTGCCATGTCTTTCCCCCCGCGCCGGCGGCTTGGGCGAGGCTTTGACAATGGCGGTCGGCACCATCAAGTCCGCCCAGGTCGCCTCCCTTCCCGAGCCCCACGCTGGTAATGAAAAAACTCATGGCATTTTGCTGAGCCTGCGCGAGCGCCGTCACGCCGATGCTGAAAAACACGGCAGACACGATTGGTCGTAAACCCCTCGCCTTAGCCATTCCAACCTCCACAGGCTTAACTGACTGGCGCATCAATAAGCGGTCTGGTCGACAAACATGTCGGCCCCCGCCAGGTCAAGCGGACCATACCTTGCATTCGCAAAACGCCTTTTCCTGACGGTCTTACGATACCACATCCGCATACAGTAGGATCGCATATCAGCTCTTTTTCAGCACGTGATATATTGGCGTCGAAACTGAGATTGGAAACTTGGCATGTCGGGATGTTTGGCGATTGAATAGTCTCGTGATAAAGTTTCCATACCTGATTTTGCCGACAGAAATTCGTTACAGACTGAATTGCCAAGATTCCATTGTGAATAATGTCCGGTCGGACCACGGCCAACAAGTCCGCCTGAATCACATCCACGACGCTAATGCGAGGCGGCCCTAGAGGTCTGCATGAGCAGGGCAAGTAGTTTGATAGCGTTCGCCATTGTGGCGGCGACTATTCCCGCGTTCAATCAGCTCACTCTGGCGCAAAACGCGCAGAGAATTGCTGACGAGCGGTCTTCAAAATCGCCGTCGGCCTCCCTCGCTGCCAAATTGCTGGAATTGCGCTTTGCGCGACCATTATCGCGCAACGAGGAGACGACGCTAAGGCCAATGGACCACTTCAAGGAATGTGAACTTTGTCCAGAGATGGTCGTGATCCCTGCCGGCCAGTTCTTTATGGGGGCGAGTGACGGAGAAGCCGGAAGTACCCCCGACGAGAGGCCACAGCACAGGGTAAGTTTCGCGCAGCCCTTCAGCGTGAGTCGCTTTCCCGTGACATTCAGTGAATGGGATGCCTGTGTAGCGGCAAAAGGCTGCGGCTACCAACCCGGCGACGAAGACTGGGGGCGCGGAAGACGGCCCGTGATAAGCATCTTATGGGAGGAAGCGAGGGACTACGTTAGCTGGCTTTCCCGCACTACAGGGAAAACCTATCGTCTTCTCAGCGAAGCGGAACGCGAGTATATCGCGCGCGCCGGGACCACGACAGCGTATTGGTGGGGCGACTTGTTCGAGCCTGCGCGGGCAAACTGCGACCCCGCCAATCGGAAACTGTCCGATACAGCCATTGGAGACCTGGAGAAATTCAACGCGAAAACGCAAACCCTGCCTGTTGAATCATTTTCTCCAAACCCCTGGGGGCTCTATCAGGTTCACGGAAACGTATACGACTGGGTCGAGGACTGCTGGAACGAAAGTTACGATGGAGCGCCTTCTGATGGTTCAGCCTGGACGAGCGGCAATTGCGAGCGGCATGTCCTTCGCGGAGGCGCCTTTAGCCGAAAGCCTCAGGCTGCGAGATCTTCGGCGCGAATCTGGTTCGGCTCGTCTAATCGCCTTGCCTACATGAGCGTTCGCGTCGCAAGGGCGCTGGACCGCTAAACTGGGTCCGGTCGGTGTTTTGCGGTCGCCGCGGCGCAAGTGGAGGTGCTCAAAGCCGCGCTGGCGGCGCACAAGGCCGCCGAGTTCAAACTCTATCCGGGCGCGCCACACGGTTTCCACGCTGCAACCGCCAGGAAGCCTCCAGTGTTGAGCTGAACCGCTCAAACATTGCGTGAGGCGCGCGACGCTTGCCGCGCTCCTCACGGAACAAAGACACCACTTCACCTAGCTGAACCGATTGCCGTTGCGGCGCGGCTTGGACACCTGCTGCTTGGACATTTGTTCCATCTCCCAGAGCATCCACACGAAGGCAGTGCCCAGGCCGACGACGACGCCCAAAAACAGCAACGTTAGATCGGGGGTTGTGATCATGCCGAGCATTCCCAAACTACTGCCAAAATGATGCAAGCGCCGTACCAACCGGCGACATCGGCAACGCGGCCTCGGCACCACAACCGAGGCCGCCCGCTTCTAAACGTCCTTCGCGGTCCTCAACTCCAAGCGCCCCGATCGAATTATTGCCACTGATCGGGGGACGAGGCGATCAGCTGCAGACCTGGACAGGGTGGTAACGCCAGCCGGCCTTGGTATGCACGCGGCGCTGCACGACGTAGCAGCCGCCATTGTCGTAATAGGAATCGTCGTCCGCGTAATACGGATAGCCATAGTCGTAGTCGTCGTAGGCGTACGGCCCGAAGCCGAAGCCTCGCCCACGAAACCCGTGATGGAAACCGTGCCCGTGGAAGCCGCCACCATGGAAACCATTGCTGGCGAGGCCTCCGCCGTGAAAGCCGCCGAAGCCGCCTCCATGGAAACCACCGCCGCCAAAGCCTCCACCATGGAAGCCGCCACCGCCGAAGCCGCCACCATGGCCGCCACCGAAGCCGCCGCCACCGAAGCCTCCGCCGCCGTGGCCACCGCCACCGCCACCGAAGCCTCCACCGCCGTGGCCGCCGCCACCTCCGCCTCCGCCGCCACCACCGCCACGAGCCATGGCGACGCCCGGCATCACCATGCCGACCGCGGCCACCGTCATCAGGGCTATCATTGTCTTGCGCAACATAACTTCACTCCGTGCATTAGCGCTCCCAGCGACGTCATGCGTCCCGGGAGAG
Organism: Bradyrhizobium erythrophlei; assembly: GCF_900129505.1. Taxonomy (NCBI): domain Bacteria; kingdom Pseudomonadati; phylum Pseudomonadota; class Alphaproteobacteria; order Hyphomicrobiales; family Nitrobacteraceae; genus Bradyrhizobium; species Bradyrhizobium erythrophlei. Next base: position 8,136,852 of record NZ_LT670818.1, read on the forward strand.
ATAGTCTGCGCTGCGGAGAAAGTGAGAGACCCGCAACAGAAGGCGCTTTAAATTCTTGTTTAAAGTCGGCGGGCGTACCCGCTCGCGTTGCGGTGATCGCGAGGTGATGGGATCGAAGCGTCGCCGGTGCTAGCAACCCCTGCAGATGCTCTCGAGCTTGCGGTCGATCGCCTTTTCTTCCTGGGCAATCGCATAGATGCCCCGCGATTCCATCACGATCGCATAGATCAGCGCGTTGATCCGTCCCAGGTTGACCGCGGTAGCCGCTGAAGCCGCAAGCGTGCGCCGATATTCAGTCTGCAGCCGGCCCGACTGAATCGACATCGCCATCATCAGGGCCATCACCACGACCAGCAGCGCGACAATGCCGGAAATCTTCTCCGCGATGCGAAGATTGCTGAGCGTGTAGACGAGATCGCTGCATAATTTCCGGGCGAGGCCGGCCTTTGCGGGTCGGCGCGATTCTATGTGCGGGATAGAGGGCATTGGCGAACTCTGTTCAGCGGACGGGCAAGACCACACGCCGCGCTACCGGGAACTTAAGCGCACGACCCGTAATATCCCGGGGGGCTTGCCCGCGCGCGAGCGCGGTTGAGCGCGATCCTTCTTTCGGCCTTGGTGCGGCAGGCCAACCGATGGTAATTTGGAACCATTGCCGTTGCCCGCGTTGATTGGGCGGGTCTCCGGCCGCTGCAGGAGCTGCCGTCCCATGCGCAAGCTGATCGCCTTCGACGATGATACATTCGACAAGCTGAAGCAGCTGGCGCGCGACCGAATGGGCACCCTTCAGGAATTGGCGGACGAGGCGTTCGCCGATCTCCTGAAGAAACACGGGATTCCGGTCGACCTGAAGGACGCGCTGCGCAAGAGCGCGGCGCTCACGAAGACGCCGGCCAAAAACAAGGCCGGATCGAGCCCACGAAGGAACAGCAATTCATGAGCGATCCAGATCCATTCGAGCAAGGCCAGCGCGCCGCGCGCAAGAACATTCCGGCAGAAGCCAATCCCTACCGGGACGGTACCGAAGAACACGCACTATGGGCCGCCGGCCACGAACGGGTCGCGGGCCAGGCCGAGGCCGGCGAATCCGAGGGCAGCTGAAAGGCCGCCTTCAGCCGATCTTCTTCAAGCCGTTTTTAAATCGCGGCCCGTTGGCGACATAGAACTTCGCCGCACTTCCCATCGCCGCGACCTGCGCGGGTTCGAGCGCGCGGATCACCCGCGCCGGCGCGCCGATGATCAAGGAGTGCTCGGGAAACTGTTTGCCCTCGGTGATGACCGCGCCCGCGCCGACGATGCTGCCGCGGCCGATCCTTGCGCCGTTCATGACGATCGAGCCCATCCCGACCAGCGCGCCATCCTCGAGGGTGCAGCCGTGCAGGATGACGTTATGGCCGACCGTGCAATTCTTTCCGATCGTCAGCGGATAACCCATGTCGGTGTGGCAGGTCGAGTTGTCCTGCACGTTGGAATTTTCGCCGATCTCGATCCACTCATTGTCGCCGCGCAGCACCGCGCCGAACCACACGCTCGCGGATTGGTGCAGGCGCACCTTGCCGATCACGGTTGCGGTCTCGGCGATGAAGTAGTTGCCGTCGGCGGGGAGATCGGGCGCATGGCCGTCGAGTTCGTAGATCGCCATATCTTGCAAATCTCCGGTTTCGCGGAGACTTTGGCACAGCAAAATCGTTCAGGCCAGCAGTCCGGCGGCGCGCAGGGTCATCAGGAAAAACGTGCCCGACATCATGCTCCAGAACCCAGCCAGCACGGTCGCCATCATCACGAATTCAAGGCGGCGGCGCTCGATCTTTGCGCCGCGCAGCGTGTTGCGCATGATGATGAAGGGTGCGGCGAACACCAGGAACGGCACCGCGGCGAACGTCTTCGGCGCCACCCCCTCTCCGAGCAGTCCGAACCCCGCCGGGCGCCGCACCAGCGCCTGGTAGCCGCTGGTCAGGGCGCCGGCCAGTGCGAAGCCGATGCAGAGGGAGAACAGGGAATTCAACGCTTCCGGCGACATCACTGGGACTTCCGCTACACGGGGACTATTGCTTCGCAAAATCGACCGGGCGCCGCCACATCATCCTTAAGAAAGGGTTAACGGCGGCGCCCGGAACCGCTGCCCGGGCATGGCTCGCGGCATAGGCAATCCGCGTGAAATCGTGCGGAAACGCTATATCGCTGGCATATTCAGCACTGATTCGGCTCCCGGGTGCCTTGTTCATGACGTTCTTATCGACCGCCCAGCACATCGCACGCAGTTCGCGCGGGCGTTCACACGGCCATCTGCTTCCGGTCCTGCTCGGCGGCACGATCGCCGTGGGCGCGATTGCGGTGGTGGCCTATTTGCTGTGGCCAACCTGGGGAGCGGACGGATCAAGCGCCCCGGTGCGGCTGCCGGTCAGTATCGGAGGCACCCTCTTCAACGTGCCGGCCGCGGCGATCCGGATGAAAATCCAGCGTCACTCCGGGCCGCAGGAACGCATCGATCTTTCCTTCAGCTATCCCTCGCTCGAGCCCGCCGATGCGCCGAAGCATGTCAGCGCCGATGCTGTCGCGGAGGAAGCGGTACAGCCGATCGACCGGATCTTCCTATCTATCGCGGCGCACCATGACACGCTGGCGCCGGATGCGCTCGTGCACACCATCTATCCGCGCTACCTCGATCAGGCATCGACACCCGCCGCGGACGGACTGGCACTGCGCGCGTTCCGCGACGGCACGCCCTACAGCGGCGAAGATCTGTTCGCAGCCGACGCCCCTAGCCTCACCGCGCGCTGCTCGCGCGACCGCAAGACTCCCGGAATGTGCCTGAACGAGCGCCGCATCGACGGCGCCGACCTGACGTTTCGATTTCCGCGAAGCTGGCTTGCGCAATGGCGCGACGTGGCCGACGCGATGGACCGCCTGGCGGTGCAACTGCACGGGCCGGGCGGATAGACGTCGCCGGCCTTCAGCCCTGCTCGACCAGATCGTCCTCGAGGATCGCCATCTGGAACTGGAACGAGCGGTCATCGTCTTCGTCATCGACGAACAGAACGCCGATGAATTCCTCACCGATATAGACTTCGGCCGAATCGTCTTTCTTGGGCCGCGGCACGACCCGGATCTTGGGATTAGCGAACACGCGCTTGAGATAAGCGTCGAGCTTCCTGACTTCCTGAACGTCCACGGCAGTCTCCAATCGGATCTGAGTTTTGAGGGAGTATTAGGACGAGACGACGCGCACCGCTAGCCTAACTTGCAGAAATCGCAACCACGCTTCAGAGGACTCTTTCCGGCGCCTGTCGCGGGCGGAACGCGCATATCCTATTTCGGCAGAATACGCCCTGGGCCATCAGAGTCCGATGGCGTTGAGCATCTGATCCATGGTGCGCGACGGCTCGGCGCAACCGGCCTCGCCGACGATCTTGGCGGGAACCCCGGCCACCGTCACATTGTGCGGCACCGGTTTGACCACCACCGAACCCGCGGCGATGCGGGCGCAATGGCCGACCTCGATATTGCCGAGAATTTTCGCGCCCGCCCCGATCAGCACGCCGCGGCGGATCTTGGGATGGCGGTCCTCGTTCTCCTTGCCGGTGCCGCCGAGCGTGACGCCATGCAGGATCGAAACGTCGTCTTCGATCACCGCAGTCTCGCCGCACACGAAGCCGGTGGCGTGGTCGAGGAAGATGCCGCGACCGATCTTCGCCGCGGGATTGATGTCGGTCTGGAACACCGCCGACGAGCGGCTCTGCAGATACCAGGCAAAATCCTTGCGGCCCTTGAGATAGAGCCAGTGCGCCAGACGATGGGTCTGCAGCGCATGAAAGCCCTTGAAGTAGAGCAAGGGATCGATGAAGCGCGAGGTCGCGGGATCGCGGTCGTAGACCGCCACCAGATCGGCGCGGAAGGCATTGCCGAGATCGGGATCGTCGCGCAGCGCCTCGTCGAAGGTCTGGCGGATCAGATCGCCCGATAGCGCCGAATGGTCGAGACGCTCGGCGATGCGGTGCACCACCGAATCCTCCAGCCGCTCGTGATGCAGCACGGTGGAATAGATGAAGGAGGCGAGCTCCGGTTCGCGACGAACGATGTCTTCCGCCTCGCCGCGCACGCGATCCCAGATCGGATCGAGTGCCGCCAGTTTGGCACCCTGCGGATTGATCTGATGCATGGCCATGTGCTGCTCCCGCAAGTTCTTCGAATTCCCGAGCCCGATTATAGCATGACGGGTGGACTTCTGTCCCCTCGCCTTCGCCACAAAGTGAACGCCCGCCTTCGCCCAAATTGTAGCCTAACACATTGAAGTAGCACATTTTCTTCACAAATATGCTGCCGACTCGTGCAAGGCGAAAGCCAGAGGTGGTCGGAAATTCCGGGAAATCAAGCCTTCCGGCGGGAGCAGCTACGCGCGCTCTGACAAAAATTCCAGCACCCCCGTCTTGTAGACCTTGTCGCCGACCGCACGCATGTGGTCGCGGTTGGGAATGTCGAGCACTTGCGCGTCCGGAATGATCTCGCCCAGCGCGTGCGCGGAACCCGCGATCTCGTCCGAGGTGCCGACCGCGATCAGAACCGGCACGGCAATGCGAGCGGCTTCTTCTTTGGTCATCAGCCGTCGCGTGCCGCGCAGGCAAGCGGCGAGCGCGCGGCGGTCGGAACGGGTCTGGTCCGCGAACGCGCGAAACGTCCGTCCCACCGGATCGGTGACATCATCGAGCGAATCCGCCTCCAGCGCCGCCGCGACGTTTTCGCCGGGACCGCCGCCCTCGATCAGGGCCATGCCGATGCCGCCGAAAATCGCCGAGCGCAGCCGCTGCGGCTCACGCAGCGCCAGGCAGGCCGTCATCCGCGCACCGAGCGAATATCCCATGACGTCCGCGCGCGCGATGTCGAGATGATCCATAAGCGCACTGACGTCACCGGCCATGGTCGGAATCGAATAGGCTTCCGCATCGTAGAGCTTGCCGGAATCGCCGTGGCCGCGATTGTCGAGCGCGATGACGCGGCGGCCGTTCTTCTTCAGTTCGGAAACCCAGGTCGGATAAACCCAGTTGACGTTCTTGGTTGAGGCAAACCCGTGCACCAGCACGATCGGCTCGCCCTCGCCTTCGTCGAGATAGGCAATTTCAACATCGCCGTTTTGAAAACTCGGCATCGATCATTCCGTAATTGTTCGTGGATCCTGGTTCCGCGGGAGGTGCGCCCCCTCTCCCGCAGGGATAGGGTCGGGGTGAGGGGTTACGGTCTATCGTGAGACTCTAACCCCTCACCCGACACTGCGAGCCGACCTCTCCCTTTGAGAGAGGTTAAATGAGCTCGCTGTAGATTCAGTATCAAATTCAATGATCCGGTTCCTAGCCGCTCGCGGCTGACATCGCCATTGCCGGCGGCGCCATGGCCATCTGCCGCCGCAGCCGCCGCGCCTTCCTGGCGTTGAGCCACGACTGGGTCAGCCGTTCGGTGGTGGCCTTGATCGACGACAACAGGCCGAACAGCGCGAACAGCGCGCCGAACACCCACATCGTGAGATTGAAGGCCCCGGCCGCCAGCAGCAGCGCGCCACGGCCGAAGATTTTCAGGAACGCGCGGGTCTGGCCGCCCTTGGATTCCGCCAGCCGCGCGGCGCGCGCGACGTCCTGCGGGTTCTCGGCGATCTTCAACGTGTCCTGCGCGGCGCGCATGCCGGCCTTCTCGCCGACGCGCCCGACATCCTTGGCGAGGCGCACCAGCGCGCCGGCTTTCTCGGCGCGAAACGCGGCCCTGATCGCGGTCATGGTCTGGCCCGGCCGCAGCACCGAGCCGGACGCGACGGCGTTCTGCAGCATCGGCGCATCGACCACCTCGCGCGCGGAGCGGCCGGCCCATTCGGTGAGCCCCTCGCCGAGCCGGCCGACCTTGCGGGCGTCCTTGACCAAAGTGAGGCCGGCGCGTACCGGCGCCACGCCGCCGACGGAGACGTAGGTCGCAGCGGTCACCACCAGGCCTGCGGCGGCGAGGCCCAGCACCAGCCGATCGGTGTCCTCGCCCATGGCGAGGTGCTTGCCTTCGCGCACGACATCGCGGATGTCGCCGAACACGAAGAGGTCGCCGGCAACGGTGCCCGACAGGCTCGCGACGTCGTCGGCATTGCCGGTGACGAGGCCCGAGGCAAAGCGCTTTGCAAAATGCGATGAGGAGCCTTCCTCCGTCACGGCATCGCTCACCCGCCGCGACAATTCTTCGCTCAAGGGAACGTTCTTCTCCCGCGCAAGCTCGGCAAAGCTTGCGGCCAGATCGGCGTCGCCGGAGGCCAGCGCCGCCTCGATATTGTCAGCGACGATGCCCGGGTTATTTCGCAGCGTAGAATTGAGCTGGAGGTCGGCGAGGTCAGCAGGGTCGTCCTGCGCCGCCAGAATGGCGCCGGCCTCGCGGGCATGGGGCCACAACAGCACGCACGCGATCGCGCACACCGCCATACCTGTGAGTGCCGAACCGATGCGCAGCCATTTCATCCCGAAAACCCGGTTTTCCCGCTTGCCTCAACATGGTGTGCCGTTTTTAAGACACAACGTCCCCGACGAAAGAAGGGCTTCTCGGGAACGACAATATTGTGTCGAATTTGCATGAGCAAATCAGCGTTCGGGGCACTAGGAATCACCGGTTCCCGCCAGTATGGTGCGCAGCGTTTCAATCGCGCTGTGGCGTCGCTCATGTCCGGCTCGATTGCCATCCAAGGTGAATGTTATGTCCGACCATGTGGTTCCGCACTTTCACAACGACGCCGGCGTCTCCGTGATCGAGATCGGCTCGCAGGAGTTCATGTGCGTCGGCGCCAATCCGCCTTTCGATCACCCGCATGTTTTTCTCGATCTCGGCAACGACAACGAGATCATCTGCCCCTATTGCTCGACGCTGTACCGTTATGCCGTCGACCTCAAGGCCGGCGAAGCACGGCCGCCCGAATGCGTCGTGAAGGATAAAGCCGCCTGAGCGGGCGGTGGCGGCGTCACGCACGGTCTTCATCGCTGGTGCCGGGATCGGGGGATTGACGGCCTCGCTGGCGCTCGCGGCAAAAGGTTTTCGCGTCGTCATCCTGGAGAAGGCCGAACGGCTCGAGGAAGTCGGCGCCGGGCTGCAGCTCTCGCCCAATGCCAGCCGCATCCTGGTCGATCTCGACGTGCGGGACGCCCTCGCCGGGCGCGCCGTCACCCCTGAAGCCATCAGCCTGATGAGCGCGCGCAGCGGCGGCGAAGTGATTCGGCTGCCGCTCGGCGAAGCCGCCACGGCTGCCGCCGGCGCGCCCTATTGGGTGGTGCATCGCGTCGATCTGCAGGCGGCGCTGCAGGCCAAAGTCAGGGAACATCACGATATCGAATTGCGGCTCGGCTGCCAGTTCGAGGACCTCGCCACCCACGCCAAGGGACTGACGGTGGTCAGCCGCGCCGCCATGAGCCGCCAGCAGGATCTGGCGCTGGCGCTGATCGGCGCCGACGGCATCTGGTCGAGCGTGCGCCAGCATCTGTTTCCGCACCTGCAGCCGCAATTCTCCGGGCTGATTGCCTGGCGCGGAACGCTGGAGGCCACCCAACTGCCGCGCGAATATGCCTCGCGAAGGGTGCAGCTCTGGATGGGGCCGAACGCGCATCTGGTCGCCTATCCGATCGCGGGCGCGCGCCAGATCAACATGGTGGCGGTGGTGCCGGGCACCTGGAACCGGCCGGGCTGGAGTGCGCCCGCCGACGGCAATGAACTGAAGAACATCTTCGGCTCGCCAACCTGGCCGGGCCCGGCGCGGATGATGATCGGCGCCGTCGACGGCTGGAAGAAATTCGCGCTGTTCACGCTGCCCGAGGGCAACGAATGGACCAAAGGAGCGATTGCGCTGCTTGGCGACGCCGCCCACGCCATGCTGCCGTTTGCCGCCCAAGGTGCGGGCATGGCGATCGAGGATGCCGCGGTGCTCGCCAAATGCCTCAGCGAAGCCGCGGGCGACAACGGCGCCGGCATCCCGGCCGCGCTGCAGCGTTATGCGCAAGCGCGCCGCGCGCGCGTGGCGCGGGTCCAGCGCACCGCAAGGCGCAACGGCATGATCTATCACCTCGCGGGACCAATGGCGCTGGCGCGCGATCTCGCGATCAAGGCGATGGGCGCAAAACAGATACTGGCGCGACAGGACTGGATCTATCAGTGGCGGGTGTGAGCTACAGGTTGTCATGCCCCGCCACCGGGTCTCGCCTTCGGCGAGCCCGATGACAGGCTCCGGCGGGGCATCCAGTACGCCGTAGCTTCTCGGCCTATGCATCACTGTCTCTGGAATACTGGATCGTCCGCCGGAGCCTGTCATCGGGCGGCGCGGCGCGCCGACCCGTTGGCGGATGATAACAACCGGGACACACCTTCGCGGTCTCGCCGCTTGTTTCGCGCGAGGTTTGGCTTGCTCGTTCCGCCCTCTCCAATCAGGGCGCAGGGAATGCCGGGCGTCCGATGCGCCCGATAGCCGCGCGTGCAATGAGTGTGGTAGAACGCACACGCGTTAGTCAGGTCACACCGGGAAACGTCCGGCATTCCCCGCGCAATGGTTTTACGGCTTATGTCGCGCTCTCCCCGGCGATCGGGCTTTCTTGTCACCGTCGCTTGCGAATGAATCCGCAAACTTGACGCCGGCGTCGAGGCGTCAGGACCACACGATTTTGCCGTCCGCGAGTTAGGCGCCCTCGTCTATGGCGCCGCTCGCGTCCACCGCATCCTGTCCCGCGTCCGTGACGATCTCGAGCCGCCCCTCTGTGGGACAGGACGGGCAAGGTTATACAGGTGATTTGGGTCTTCTGAAAATCAGAATATTTTTCACAAAGGGGCTGGACAGGTTTTCGGTGATTTGCCCGTCGGGTCGGATCACAGGACGCACACTCCCACGTGCCCGCTGCCTACGCGGTCTTCTGCAGGTGCTTCATCGTTTCGATCAGCCGTTGCCTCATCGCGCCGGTGTCGAACAGGAACTCTCCACCTTCAGGCCGATACATGGCGAGCATCTCTACGGTCTGCTGCACGTAGTCATCGTCCGGAAAGCGATCGTCCAAGGCCACCTCGATCTCATTCGCAGACTCGATCGACATATCCGTTCCCGAAACAAATCGCTCAACCAGTTGCTCAATCTCCGAGATCATCCTCATGCCTGCCTCGGACTGTATCACCATGATAACCCCTGTCGCGGCCTCCCGGGCGTGCGGGATTCGCCGGATTAATCGCTAATACACCGCGCTGCCCTAACGCGGCACCGGCGGCGCGCCCTTGGCAGGCTTCGCACCCGTCGCGCTGGCGATGGAAGCCGCGGTCGCCGCCGGTGTGGCGGCCGCCGTGGCTGGCGGCGATGGACGGCACTTGTTCTGCCGCCACGCCTCCTCGGCGAATTTCCGTTGGCCCTGGACCGAGATGGCTTCGTTGCGATAGGCGAGCTCAGCCACCACGGGACCTGCGACGCCGCCCTGGGCCTTCTCGATTAGCCCCTCCAATTCCGCAGCGCGCGTGTCGAGGCTCTTGCGCTCGGTCTCCAGCTGCTTGCAGTCGTAGAGCTGGTATTTGGCGGGATCGGCGAACGCGGTCGACATGCCGTCGCCCATGCTGGCGCAGCCGGCGAGCCCGGCGCCAGCCGCGAGCAGCGCCGCCGCGGCGGCGGCGCGCGACAGTGCCCTGCCCTGGAAAATGCAAACGATCATGCGCCCCTTGCTAAACCGACAATCTTGCGGTTGCGTAAAGCAGCCGCGCGTGACCGGATTGAGGCTTTGCCTGAGCCGGCGTGCCCAAGATACTGTATGGACGCATGAACTTGGCGCCAAACCGCTCACATTTCGGCGGCTCATGCGCTAGCCAAGGACCCCGCTTTTCTTTCAACCCGACCCAATTCCAATGCTGAAGGAAACGCGCTAAGTAGCTGATCTCGCGACTAAAGCGGACGTGGCGGAACTGGTAGACGCAAGGGACTTAAAATGCCTTGCGACTCCTGAAAACTCTCACCTTTTTTGGAAAACACGATCTCACCCTTGGCATCAACCTGCCGGAACGAAGCGAGATTTGGAAAACATTTTTGCGGGCCTCTGATGGTCCTTACAGTCGAAACGCTGCTTGCGCTCGGGGGTGTAGTTACTGGTCCGCTCGCACTTCCTTGCCAGCAGAAGGCTTCCCGCACGCCCGTAGTCCAAAAACCGTTTCGTCCACCAGACGCCAGTACGCTTCTGTTACCTTGGCATCTTCGGCCGATAGTCCACTCGTAATTTGCATTTCGGGTCCGAACCCCGAGAGCGTGGCGGTAAGGCTGACCATCATGTAGTGGAAGAGGATTGGATCGACTTTGGGAAGCAATCCTTGCTTCTGAGCCGCGACGATCTGAGGGATCAATCGTCCGAGCAGCGGCGCCAATACCGCTTCCGCGACCCACTTCAGCCGCGGGTTGCTGGTCAACGTTTCCTGCCGCATGAACCGATGAAATTCGGGAAATGCGACGGTATAACGGAAGAGCGTGGCATATTCCTCCCGCAATCGGGCAAGCGGAGACAGATCGGAATTTTCCGGCGCCGAGCTATCCCAACCCGCCCTGATCTGCGCGAATGCATGCTCGGCCGCCGCGCGCCAGAGAATGTCCTTGCTTCGATAGTGGTATGTGATCAGTGGATGCTGCAGACCGAGCCGATCCGCAATCGCACGAATGCTCGCCCCTTCGAATCCGCGCTCAGCGAATTCAGCTATCGCCGCGTTCAGGATCGAGGCACGCGTCTCGAGCGAGCGTTGCTGCTCTGCCCTCCTGCGTGGAGGCCGCCGCCCCGCGGTCGATGCCGCCTTCGCCGTCTTCGCCATTTTTATTGGCTAACACGATTGCAGCGGAGACGCCAAGGTGCTGAAATGCGCTGATCTGCAAACCCTTGGGCTACCAGTCCTCGCCGACGTTCAGGCGTTCGGCTCATTGTCCTTCAAACACCAACGTCGGCGGCTCGATATCCTTGTTGAAGGCTTCTGCCGTGTTGGCAAAGCCGCGCTGCGCATCCGGGCCGTTGTATAGCTCCATCGCCACATCGAGCATCACGAGATCGGCAGCCGCTACCCCTCCGCTCGACCAGGCCTTGAGCAACGTGCGCGTCGCGGCATACGACCTAGTCGGTCCGCTCGCCAACTGCTGCGTCAATGTGGCGGCTGCCGCTGCGAGTTCGTTCTCAGGCACCACGTGCGTCGCAATTCCGAGCGCACCGGCCTCGCGTCCGGAAATCGGCTCACCAAGCATGGCGAATCGCGATGCGCGAGCCCGACCGGCGCGCTCGGCGATCCGCTGCAAGGCTCCGGCGATCGGCAGCATCGCGGTCGTAACTTCGACGCAGCGAAGGGTCGCATTTTCGGCCGCGACAAGAAAATCACACGCCAACGCCAGCTCGAAACCGCCACCGAAGGCGATCCCCTGCACCACAGCCACCGTCGGTATCTTCAGCATCTCGATGGCGCGATAAGAAACGTTCACGTCCGCGACAAATGTTCGGAACCAGTTGACGTCCTTTCCCGGCCATTCACGTACCTCGCCGCCAAAGCTGAAGTGCGGCCCCTCGGAGCGAACCACGAGCACGCGTATGTCGCTTTCGCCGGCCTGGTGCACGGCGGCTCGCAAGGTTTCCGCGAAGCGCAGGTCGACGCGGTTGAAGGGGGGATCGGCCAGCACAATGTTTCCGATGGCGCCGTCTCGTTCAAATCGAATCGTCGTCATTGTAATTTTTCCTCCTTTGTGCCGACGTCAGGCCGGACGTTGAGCGGTGGGTTCAGGTATGATCGGCAGCAGCAGATGCGATGGCCGCTCGGCATCTCGATAGATCTTGTGGGTTACGGTCTTACTGCTGCAGACGTGGTACGGAATGTACTCGACATTGGTCATCGCTCCGGTGCCGGTCGGAACATCCATGCATGTGATATCGAGGCAGATCCGGTGACCCGCCTTGAATTGGTTCGCGGTGGCGAGGATCTGTATGCGGTACTCGGCCACTTCTCCCGGTTTCACGGGAGCGATTGAATCGCGCGTGAGCTTGTGGAACGGCTCCCAGGGCTTCGAGCGCTTCTCGTCGAGTGCCCGATAGGATGCCTTCAGCCAGCCTCGCGTCAGTTCGCGCTCGGGCAACGACGACGGGACATCGCGCTCACCCTCACGCGCGGTACGAACCGAAACGTCTGGCCCCACGTCCTTGAGCACGATGATCCAATTGGTGTCGTCCTGATCGATGGCCGCGTAGAGCGTCAGCGTGATTGGGCCGGCGACGGTGACATCATGCGGCAAGGGATCGGTCATGTAGCGCAGGCGCTCGACTTTCGTCGTCCTCGTCACCGGCATCTGCGTGAAGACGTCAGGCTCGCGCGCCGCAGCGCCAAGCTCCGTGGCAGGTCGCGGCGCCTCGGTCGACAGTGTCTCCCAATGGGAGAGATAATATTTTGTCCACAACGTCTCCGGCAGCGGCCAATCCGCGCCGGTGCGCCACTCGTTAGCGCCCATGAGCCAGTAGCGCACCGGCGGTTCGTCCATGATGCCGGTGTTCCGCCCCTTCAGCCAATGGTCATACCACCGGATGATCTCGTCATGATGTTGATGGAACGGCCGCTCCAGGTGAGCCGGCCCGGTAAACAGCAACTTCTTTGGCGCATCAACATTCTGAAAATAGTGCTGAGCGCCCAACCAATGGAGCTTGTAAGTGTAAGCGTAGGCTCCTGAGCCGGTATAGAATGGTATTTTGATTTTCTTGAAGATCTCTTCCGTGCGCTCGACCGCGCCGTCGAACTCCCAGGGGTGCGTCATCATGAGATACATGATGAACGTGCGCTGCCCCTTTTGAGTGAGAATGTTGAAGAGGTTGATGTACTGCTTGTAATCCGGGTTGCGCATGGCGAGGCGCCAGAGCTCTTCCTCTGCAGCCGGAAGCTCGCCGGGCCTGTCGCGAGACTCGTGAACCGTGCTGAAGACATCGAGCAGATACGGAAAGGTGTGCAGAACCCCGCCGGGATTGAAGTCGCGGAACCCGAACATGCCGCCATACGCACTGCACGCGTCATAAGGAAAGATGGCTTTCAGCGCGGGATGTCCCTGCGCGGCAGCGCGCCATTGTTCGCCGGCATAACCGGAGATGCCGACCATCCCGACCTTGCCGTTTGACCACGATTGTTGCGTGATCCATTCGATCAGGTCGTAGTGATCCGTATCCTCGTGGCCGTAGTGCCCTTCCGACTTGGCAGAGCCCCTTGGCTGCGCGATCACATGAACATAGCCATTGGCGATGAAGCGCCGCGTGTCGCCCGCCTCTATCGGACCAAACCAGAGAGGCGCGTGAGCCGGTTGCGGCGGCAATATGTCGGCGATGTCAGGGCCCTGAATGTCCTTGTTATGCAAGGCCGCGGCATAGAGCACGGGGTATTTGCCAGGCTTATCGGGTCGATAGACGTCTACCGCGAGCCGCGTACCATCTCGCATCGCGACACTGATGTCCCGCTCCTCGATCATCGCTTCGTCTCCGCCCGTTCTGCGGCGCTGACCGCCGACGTTTTGCAGTCGCGAGCGCAGCATCGACCGACTGTCGTCCACGCAGTGAGGCAGGACTATGCCACTTTACTTTACATTCGTAAAGTATAATATTGAGCCGAGGCCGCATGACGGCCATCCTGAAACGAAATCACATTCAACCCTACGAGGAGAGCTGAACATGGAAGGCACAAGATTTCTGCCGCTGCTTGGTCGCGTACTTATCGGTCTGCCGTTTCTCATGAGCGGTCTCGGCAAAGTCGCGAGCTATGGGGCGACGACAGCCTATATCGGCAGTGTGGGCTTGCCGTTGGCTCCACTCGGCTGGGCGATTGCCGTCGCCTTCGAGGTCGGCGGTGGGTTGTTGCTGGTTCTTGGTTTTCGTGCGCGGGGAGTGGCAACCGGTCTTGCGGCGTTCACTCTGGCGACCGCGATCTTCTTTCACAACAACTTCGCAGACCAAAACCAGATGATCCATTTTCTCAAGAACATCATGATCATCGGCGGGCTTTTGCAAATCGCGCATTTTGGAGCCGGACGCTACAGTCTGGACGCGCACAGAGCGCGCGATCCCAAAAAAGTAGCAAGTGCGACCGCTTAACACGCGCCGGAGGAAAACGTTTGCCGACCTGTGACGAAAAAGCTATGCAAAATCAATAAGGTGGACGTGGCGGAACTGATAGACGCAAGGGACTTAAATGCCTTGCGACTCCTGAAAACTCTCACCTTTTTTTGGAAAACACGATCTCACCTTCGGCATCAACCGGCCGGAACGAAGCGAGATTTGGAAGATAGAACATTCCTGTGCCGACCGGCTGGCGTAGAACGGACTACACAGATTGGCACGCCAAGCCCCACGGTGCCGGCGCCTCCGAGGCGAAGTCAGATGGTCTGAGCATCTCGGCCGCTGCAGGCTCAAATGGCAGATCGCCGCTCGCCCGTTAACAGTCTATTAACCAACGCAGCCCAGCCTGTGGTTATCGCCCGGTCATCATAAGCCGATTACCGCCAGGTTCGTTTTGGGAGAACAGCGATGTCCGTTGAGACCCTGACATATGCCGCTCTGGGTGCCCGCCTGAACATCTCGCCAGCGGCCGCTCGTTCGCTTGCCAAGCGCCTCCAGTTGCCGCGCTCACTTTCGGATGACGGCAAAGCCCTGGTGAGCGTTGATCTCGCTGAAATACGGCATACGCCCCGTCCACCAGTTGGTCGCCAGGCAGGCAACGTCGCCCTATTAGCGGCAAAGATCGAGGCGTTGCAGGCGGAGATCGCGTGGCTTGAAGCAAGGGCGGCCGATCACAGAGCAGATTTTGGGCGCGAGCGTGAGCGCGCCGATCGCGTGACGGTTGAGCTGTTGCAGGCGACTGCAGAGACGATGGCAGCCAAGGAGGCGGCGGCACGGCTTGAAGGTGAGGTCGCGGCTCTGCGGACCGGTGGCCGAGCCGGCGGCTCGATCGACAGCCACGGACAAGCCGCACGCCGACTGGGACATCTAGCCGCGACTATCGTGGAAGCAGACCGCAAGGCTTGTAGGTAGCAATCCGTGTCGTTTCCCAGCTTGCCGGAGCAATCATGAGGCAAAAATGTCCAACATCACCGATATTCGCGAGATGAAGGCGCGCATTATCGTGTTTGGGGTCGGTGGCGCCGGCGGCAATGCCGTCAACAACATGATCACTTCCGGGCTGCAAGGCGTCGACTTCATCGTCGCCAATACCGATGCACAGGCGCTCGCCACGTCGAAGGCCAAGCGCATCATCCAGATGGGCACCCAGGTAACCGGAGGCCTTGGCGCCGGCTCGCAGCCCGAAGTAGGGCGCGCCGCAGCCGAAGAGGCAATCAATGTGATCCGCGATCATTTGACGGGCGCACACATGGTGTTCGTTACTGCCGGCATGGGCGGCGGCACCGGCACCGGGGCGGCGCCCATTATCGCCAAGACCGCGCGTGAGCTTGGTATTCTCACCATCGGTGTAATCACCAAGCCATTCCACTTCGAGGGCCAACGCCGCATGCGCTTTGCCGAAGCCGGCATCGCGGAACTGCTGAAGGTGGTGGACACGCTGCTCATCATCCCAAATCAAAACCTGTTCCGGGTGGCCAATGAGAGGACCACATTCGCCGATGCCTTCGCCCTGGCCGATCAGGTGCTTTATTCGGGTGTGGCCTGCATCAGTGACCTTATAGTCAAGGAAGGTCTGATCAATCTCGATTTCGCCGATGTTCTCGCCGTAATGCGCGAGAAGGGCAAGGCCATGATGGGCAGGGGCGAGGCTTCTGGCGAGAAGCGTGTGCTCACCGCCGCTGTGGCCGCGATTTCCAATCCATTGATCGAGAACCCCTCGATCAAGCGCGCCAGTGGCCTCATAATCTCCATCACCGGCGGCAAGGACCTGATGTTATTCGAGGTCGACGAAGCTGCTACCCGCATTCGCGAAGAGGCCGACCCGGACGCCAACATCATTGTCGGCGCGTCTTTCGATGAAAGCCTGGAAGGTATTGTCCGCGTTTCGGTAGTGGCGACCGGCATCGATAATCTCGACCCGGCGCGCGAGACGCAAGCAGCGGAGAGCTCACTCACAGAACTCGCCGGCAGGCTGCGCAGCGACAGCCGTCGCATCACCGACGGGATCGAACGTAGTGCACCGCTGCCGCAATTTGAGAGTCCGCCGCTTCGCCCGATGGCCCGCCACCCCGAAGCGCGACTGGAAAAGCCACTTTCGGAATATGCGCGCCATGCGGCTCCGCAGGGCCTCGATCCGTACGGCCGCTCCTCTCCTGTGCACAATTCGATCGAGGAAACCGTTCTCGATATCCCGGCCTTCCTGCGCCGCAAGGCCAACTGAGCCGTCGCAAGAACCAAAGTAACTCGCCTCCAATGGCACGCGACTTCACCGAACCCTCTGCGACCGCTTCTAAGAGATTCACCAGGTGACAATCGCCGATCGGTATAAGCTGAGTTCGAAGGGGATTTTTCGTCTGGAACCGCTGCCGTGCGGCTAGTGGGTTAGTTCGATTGTGGCAGAGTTCCGAGCTGGAAAATCGACCGTCCGAAGCGCATATTCCGGGGATGGCGACAATTGTGCAGTGCAATTGCGGCGCCGAGTACAGACGCACTGAAGAGAAGTTCTTGGTACCGCATACGGGTGACGCGGTCTGCACGGTCTGCGGAGCTGCTCTCGAATCGTGGCGGGAAACTACCCACGTTCCCACTTACGAACTTATTGAACGTCCAGCGAGGAAGCCGGAATGACACTAGCCTAGTGCGCCTAACTTGATTCCGGCAGAAAGTTAATATTGAAAGTTCTGGCGCTTCTCACGATCAGGGCGCACACTTTGTCATCACCGCCCGGTCGCGTGGCAGCTGTCGGTGATGAGAACGCCGATCGCGCTCCCGCCAATCCTCAAATGGATGGAGCTGCGTATGCCAGAGCATCGCAGTTTCACACGAACTGCCTCCCTTGAAGAAAGCCTTGCCAAGGAAGCAACGCAGTTACGCAAGCAGGCTCAAGGTACCCCGCCGGGCGTTGAGCGCGACCTCCTGCTTCGCAAAGCCCGCCGAGCCGAGACAGCTTCTCATATGACGAAGTGGCCGGCCTCGGGCTACACGCACCAAGATAAGTTCAATTAGAAATGGCTATCTATCGCCTATTAAAGAACTCTGCCTTGGAGCCGGAAGAGATTAGGCGCATCACAGAGGCATACGAGCAAGCGTTGCATGCCCTCTGCGTCAAGGATCGCGACGACCCTCTAACGGAAATGATCGCGAAGCGAATCATCAAGATCGCGCAGACTGGGGTCCATGACGCGGCGCAGCTTTCGGCTCTGGCAGTCGCAGAACTACGCATCCGGTAAGGCCGCCTCTGTTGGCGGCCTCCCCCAGGGTGCACGCCCGAGGAGCAACAACATGACCCCACTCATTCCCGAGGAATCATCGACCAGATTGATTGACTGGAGTCCCTTCGTGATTATGGGCAACACGATGCCGCCCCGAGATCCTGATGAAGACGATGAGGACGAGGACGAAGAGGAAGAGGAGTCCGTCGACGAACCGCCGGTCGTGCGCGAGCCGGACGAAGATTAGTCCCGCACGATTATCGCCGCCTGCAGCCTGGACAATTTGTCTTCAGTGATCCAAAAAGAGTGTTGCAAACACTATCGGCACTTGGCCGACGCCAGCCGTTTGCCGAATGTCCGCTCCGCGCCAGAAGTGGCCGTCCGCGAGACAATAAAAAACAAAAGGCCACGCGGGCATTACACCGCATGGCCTTTGCGAGACTGTCCCTCCAGGCCCTCCAGAGATTCCGTCTCGTGGCGCATAGTGTGCAGGTGGAGGTGCCTGTCTAGGGTGTGATGGATTTACCCACAGGTCTTACCAACGAACAGCCGCAACCAAGCCGTCCGCTTCAAACAGCGTCTTTGGCAACCTTTAGGGGTGACGCCCTGACCGACTTGCTGGCTGGCTTGGCCGCGAACTCCATGGGCTCTTTCGTGAATGGATTTACGCCGCTGCGGGCTTCAGTAGCAGGCTTGTTCACGACCGACATTTTGGCAAAGCCAGGAATGACGAACTCGCCGGATTCATTCAGTTCTTTATAGCCCACAGTCGCCATCTGCTCGATGACGGCCTTTACGTCTTCTTTGGAAACCTGCGTTTCCGTTGCAATTGCATCTATCAGCTGATTCTTGGTCATCTTGGCCATGATGGATTCCTTTGTAGAGGCTCAGGACAATTTAAAGCGCATGAACCACGCTGGGTGCGTCGCTCTGTTTGAAACGCGGCAAAGCCACGCAGTTCGGTTCTCGTTCATGCCTATGGCGATGAAGTCACCGGGCTTAAAACCTATCGCAGCCTAAAACGCAAGGAGCAGCTCGGCGTGTGTTCCTTACCTTGGCTTCTATGTACCAGCAGTGCTTGGTCGAGAATTCTGTTTGGAAGCGAGAGCACAGTCCGGCATCTGGGGATTGAGGTGCATGACGCTTTAAATATCGCTGAGCAGATCGAGCTCTAATCGTCGGCCACCGGCATCATGCCGGTGGTCGGTTGCGCGCCACAGCTGACATGCAAATCCGGCCCGTAAGCCGACATTGACCAGCCGGCGAGTTCTGGTCTCTCAGCGCCCAATGAACCGACACGGTGGACGGATTCTGCCGACAGACTCAGTCCGTAGCAGGCACGGAGTGATGCTCGTGCGCGATGCGCCAGTCGCCATCGACCTTGCGCAGGCCCACAGTCAGTCGGAACAGAAAGCCGTCCTTGTCTATGGGATTGCTGGACGAGTCAGGGCCGCACCACATAATGGCGACCGCGAAGGCGACGTCCGCGCCCGCGGTAACGGCGAGTTCCCGAAAGTCGAAGGCCGCACCGGGCTTGTGGTAACGGAAAAACAGATCCCAGGTCTGTTCGTAGGCTTCGATGCCCTTGCATTGAAGTGGCGGCGGCAAGTCGAACATCACCATGTCCCCCTCGTGGTGCGCAAGAATGGCGGGAAGATCGTGCCGGCGGACAGCGTCCGCCCAGCCCTCGAGAAGGGCTTTGATCCTAGCTTCTTCGGCGTTGGCCTGTTCAGGCATGGTTTGGACTCGCTGTTGCCACCCTAGGACGAACGAAGGCTGGCAAATCCGACAACCCGTCTGTGCAAGCCAGTGACGTTCACAGCGCCTGTTTAGGGAATTTAGGCCATTTGGCGCTTGGCCGTTGCCTTTGCGCCATTTTGGGACCTTCGCTGACGGAAGGGTTTCAGGTCATTCGCCGGTAACGGCCGCGCGCAGAAGGTTCGGAGCGCGAAATCCCATGGCCAAAGAAAACGAGGTACGTTGTCGGGAGCCGCGCGGCTCGTTCGTCCTCTGGATGCAACGCGTAAGAACCGAATACCTAACCATGAGAACAATCGTCGTAATCACACACATCACTCTCGACAGCGTCATGCAATCACCCCGAGCCTTCAAATGACCCCCACCATCACAGCCTTTGAACGGTCGCCCGACCGCGGCAAGGGACAGGCACGTGACATGCGTGTTCGTTGGGCGCTCGAAGAAGTGGGCCAACCTTACGACGTTCGTCTTGTTTCGTTCAGCGAGATGAAGGAACCCGTGCATCGTGCGCTTCATCCTTTCGGGCAAATTCCGACCTATGAAGTAGGCGATCTCGCCCTATTCGAGTCGGGGGCGATCGTGTTCCATATCGCGGAGCGCCATGTTGGCCTGTTGCCAGACGATGCGAATGCCCGGGCGCGCGCGATCACGTGGATGTTTGCCGCGCTTAGCACGCTGGAGCCGCCGATCGTTGATCGGGAAATCGCCACGCTCCTGGAGCGCGACGAGACCTGGCACAAGCAGCGCCTGCCTATCGTCGAGGATCGCATCCGTGACCGGCTGGGCGAACTTTCCGATCGCCTGGGTGATGCCGACTGGCTCGATGGTGCGTTTAGCGCCGGTGACCTTCTGATGGTGGCGGTGCTGCGCAGGTTGAACGGATCGAGGATACTGAACGAATATCCGAATCTCTCGGCCTATGTCGCTCGCGGCGAAGCGCGACCGGCCTTCAGGCGGGCCTTCGATGCTCAATTGGCGGTTTTCACCGCCGCATCGACCGGCTGATGAGGGCCGCAAGCAACCGGAATCTTGCGCGGCACGGCAAGGGACGAATTAGCAAACGAGAGCCACAAGCATGGCGCAGGAGACAAGCGAACGTCCCCTTCGGCCAACACCGGTCTTACGCGACGACGATCCCGTCCGCGCAATCTGCGGAAGCCCGTGCCAGGGGAGATGCGCCCATCAGGCAAGCAGACAAACTGCTCTGCGAGAGCAGGAACGAGCGGATGTGGGCGGACCGCGAGCCGATCGATCCATCGCCGACTGTCGACCGGGCTATCAATGGCGCCTATCCGTGGCTCGATATCGAATGTTCGCGCTGCAAGGCGGGCGCGCGATGTTGACCTCGCGGCCCTGTCTCATCGGCCGACGCCGTTCGTCCACCACCCGGCCAGCAGGCTCCGATGCAGCGAATATGTAAAGGCCGGCCGCCGACCGCCCGCCACGCTGCTGCAGCTGACGCAGCCGCGGCACCCCCCGCCGGAGAACTGAACTCCGGGATTTCGGCCGAGCCTCAGAGCGTTACACGATCAGATCGTGCTGCGCATGGGTAACGAGGGCACTTCGCGTGGAAGATCTCGGCGTGATCCCGTGCTGAACATTCCGCAGCAATCTCAGCCATCAGCGCGAGGGTACGAGCGATCCGGCAGGAGCCGGCGGTCGAGGTGCCGACGGTGATTGCACAGCCGATGACTGCGCCCGGGGCTGCGGCGGCTTATGCGGCGGCGGGATCGAGACCGCCTGCTGGGAGGCGGGCGGAGGCGGTGATGACATCTTCTGTCTGATGTCTTCCTCGACAGCCTGCAGTGCTGCAATGTTCTGAACCATTTGTTCTTGCTTCGCGGCGAGTTGGTCTACACTGCGCCGCACGACATCGAGATTGGACGCCAAGGGCTGAAGCTGCTGCACCGGGTCAGGGACAATTACAGCCGCGGCTGGCGACTTCGTCGTCGAAACCGATAGCAACCAGGCCAGCGTCGGAACGCGGGATACCACCATCTCTCTTGCTGCATCACTGTGGGACTGCCAGGCAAGCGTGCCGCCGACACCGATGAGAACCGCAATAAGAAAGCGGGTAAGGGTGCGGAATACTCGGCTGCCAAACGATGGCCGGCCGCTGGAGACCTTGCCGCTGGAGACCCTATCGTCGCTCGAGGAGCGAGAAGGATCGATCGACGGCTTCATGGGCCGTCTGCCAATGCGCTGATCGGGCATGGCATCTAGATCACGCACTTCGGCCGTCAGCCACTCCTTCTCTGCAAGAGGTGGGCTTTGCGAGTAATGCATTGGATACCTCCACCGGCGGTTCGTCGCCGCTAATTATTATCGGAAGAGGCCGTCACAGCTTGACGGAAGCGAGGCAGGAGCGCAGCAGTGCCAAGGCGATTGTGAGATCGTCGCACGCAAGTGCAACGATAAGCACCATCGAATTCCCACATCATCTTTCCTGATCAATGGCGGGGCCATGGTATGTCGCCATGAGGCTGGTTCCCGCACCAGCTGGCGGGCGCAGGACTGCTGACGGTTTGCCGCAACTAGGAGAGAATATAAGCAGGGCCCCTCAATGAATCGCGGCGTACATGATCTTTTCCTCGGTTGCCGCGGCAGCGTCGAACTCGGCCACGATGCGCCCTAGGCGCGCCACCAGGATGCGGTCCGAGATGCTCAGCACCTCCGGCAGGTAGGACGAGATCACCACCACCGCCTTGCCCTCGTCGGCCAGCGCCCGGATCTGCGCATGAATCTCCGGGATGGTGCCGACGTCGACGCCACGCGTCGGCTCGTCGAAGATGACGATCGAGGGATCTTGCACCAGCGACTTGGCGATGACGACCTTCTGCTGGTTGCCGCCGGAGAGCTCGACGATCTTCGCCTTGCGCTGCAGCGCGCTGATCTTCAGCCGCTGCACCCAATAGCTGGCAAGCTTGTTCCGCATCAGGCCAGATAGCAGGAAGCGCCAGCCCGCCTTGGTGGCGAGCTTGCCGATATAGACGTTGTCGTCGACTACCATGGTCTCGAAGAAGCCGTTAAGTTTTCGGTCCTCGGTGATGTAGGTGATGCCGTCGTTGATCGCCTCTTTCGGCACGCGGTAGCGAATCGGCCGACCGCGCAGCTTGATGGTGCCGCCGTTGATCAGGTTCCGCTTCAAGGCGCCAAAGATGATCTTGGCGATCTCGGTGCGGCCGGAGCCGATTAAGCCGGCGATGCCGACGACCTCGCCGGCATAGACCGAAAACGACATGTTCTTGACCATGGTTCCCATGGTGACGTTTTCCACCGTTAGTACCTTCTCGCGCCGCTGGCGCCGGCGTTCGGCGTGGCCTTCCTTGTGCGCATAATAGGTCTGCGTGATGTCGCGGCCGACCATGTGGCGCACCAGCTTTTCCCGCGTCATTTCCGCGGTCTTGGCGGTAATCACCAGCTTACCGTCCCGCAGCACCGTGATGCGGTCGGAAATCTGCAAGCTTTCCTCGAGCGCGTGCGAGATGTAGATGATGGCGACGCCGCGGGCGCGCAGGTCGCGGACCAGGTTGAAAAAGTGGACGATCTCTTCTGGCGTCAGGCTCGCCGTCGGCTCATCGAAGATAATGATGCGGGCGTCGTTGTACACTGCGCGGGCGATCTCGACCATCTGCCGCTTGGCGGTGCCGAGCAACCCGATCGGTGTCGCCGGATCGATGTGGAAGTTCAGCGACTGCAGCAGCTGCTGCGCCTGGATGTTCAGCTTCTTGAAGCTGGTGATGAGCTTCTCGTTACCGAG
Source organism: Bradyrhizobium erythrophlei (assembly GCF_900129505.1). Classification (NCBI taxonomy): domain Bacteria; kingdom Pseudomonadati; phylum Pseudomonadota; class Alphaproteobacteria; order Hyphomicrobiales; family Nitrobacteraceae; genus Bradyrhizobium; species Bradyrhizobium erythrophlei. The sequence continues at coordinate 8,159,705 of NZ_LT670818.1, forward strand.
CTCGATGTTCTGCGCCGCGGTCATGGTCGGCACCAGGCTGGTCTCCTGATAGACCATGCAGATGCCCGCAGCGAGCGCATCGCGCGGCCGCTCGAAATTGATCGGCTTGCCGTCGACGTAATACTCGCCCGACGTCAGCTTGATGGCGCCGGCAATGGCCTTGCAGAGGGTCGATTTGCCAGCGCCATTCTCGCCGACCAGCGCATGCACTTCGCCGGCATAAAGGTCGAAATTGATCGCTTCGATGGCGTGCACGCCGCCGTAAATCTTGCTGCCGCCGACGACCTGTAGCACCGGTTGCACAGCGGCCGATGGTGCGGCGGTCGCTAGTCTCGTCGTTGTCAGCGTCTCGCTCATACACCGCCTCCCGAACGATCCAGCAGCACGCGACCGCTGCCCCTCGACACAATCACCAAGCCCTGCGCCGTGTCGCGCGCGGCGGTGATGCCGTGATGCCGCCCGCCGACCCGGCTATGCAGGCTTTCCACCGCTTCGCCTTCCTGATCGATGCGGGCCAGCAGCCCGTAGGAGCGCGGCGGCGCCCAGGGCTTCTCGATCCCAAGCGCCTTGATCGAGCCGAACTGCATCGGCTCGTGGCAATGACCGCTGGTAGCGAGCGCGGGCGAGATCCAGAGGCCGGGCGGGATAGTCTCCATCATCTCTTGGCGGAAATCGTCCTCGCGTAGCACGAACTCGACCAGATGCGTGCGCACGGCGAAGACGCTGAGCCAGAACCCGCCCCCCGCGCAATATCCGAGCCGCGTCGGATATCCCGGCACGTTGCCGATGACCGTTTGCGGCGCCGCGATGTCGTGGCCGGAAATGGCGGCGCGGCTGATCTGGTGCTTCCAGCTTTCGGTAAACCAGAGCGTCTTGCCGTCGGCCGCAATGGCGACCCCGTGCGGATAATACAGATCACGCAACAGGCTCTTCGCGCCGTCGAGCCCTGCGCCGCACGCGACCAAACGGCCGAGGTGGTTCTTCTCCATGAGATCGCGCACCCAATCCTCGCGCACGTGCCGACTGCTGCCGTCGGTCATGAAGATGTTGCCGTCGGTCGCGACGGCAACGCTGGTGAGGCATTGCAGCGGCTGGTCTTCGACCTGATTGAGCCAGGACTGTCGGCCGCCAGCGTCGACCGCGGCCAAGCCGCGGCCGGTGACGCAGACCAGCAGGCGCCCATCGGGGTGAAAGACCAGACCACCTGCCGCGCCGTCGAACTCGGCGAAGACAGAGCGCGCCTCGTACCTGGCACCGGCTAGACGCAGCACCTGCTTGCCCGCAGAGACATAGATCGCGCCGTCGCCGCCTTCGGCGATATCGTCGGCCCCTGGAATCGGCGCCCCGATCGGGCTGAGCGCGTCCAACCGATCGTTCGGGGTATAGCCGCCGTCCATCGCCGGAATTGCATGCTGATCCCGGTTTGGAAACAGGATCTGCTCGAGATCACGCAGGAAATAGGTGAAGGCGCCCATGATCTATGCCCGGTCCCGTCGCTTATTACCCCAATAGGCCTCATATCCGGTCCAAGTCGGGTCCACGTTGTCGAGCTTGATGCGACCGATCCGGTTGTTCTCGAGCCCGCCGAGATAAAGATACCCCTTGTGCTCGCGCATCGAGGTCAAGGTCGAATGGGAGATGCCGGTGGGATCCCAGTAGGATTCCAGCACCTCGCCGCTTTCTGTGAATTTCAGCACGCAGCCATGGTTTAGCCCCGGCGCCAGCCATTCGTCGGTCGGCACCTGCTTCACCATGCGCAGCCGGAAGCCCGGCTTCTTCATGGCGAGATCGAAGACCGGCGTGCGGATGCCGACCAGCGCCAGCCAGTAGTTGCCGTCGGAGGCGCGGTTGATGTTGTCGCAATTGCCGGGCAGCTTATCGAGGATGACCTCCAGTTCACCCTTGCGCGGCCCTTCCAGCCAGTAGCGGAAGACCTGGCATAGCGAGGTGCTGGCGATCAGCACCGACTTGCCGTCGTGCGACACGCAGATGCCGTTCGGGAAGTAGAAATGATTAATCACCGTCCAGGTCTTCTTGGTGGCGGGATCGTAGACGACGAGACGGCCATTCGGCCGCCCTTCCATGATGTCGAGAGAATTGGTCGTCATCTCGTAGCGCGTGGTGCAATCGCTGAAATAGATCTTGCCGTCGGGCGCTATGTCGAGATCGTCCGCCATCCGCAACCGGCTGTCGTCGTTCAGCTTGTACCAGGTGCGGTTGGTCTCGTCGGTCACCTTGAACAGTGTGCCGTCCGGCTTGATGCCGTAGACGCCCATGCCGGCAACGGCGACGATGAGGTTCTCGTCCTGGTCGAACTGCATGCCGAGCGGCCGTCCGCCGATATGGGCGAAGACATCGCGCTGCTCGAAGTTCGGGCCGGAGAAACGAATGATGTTGCCGTCGCGGGTGCTGCCGTAGAGCCGGTCGTGCCGATCGAGAATGACGTCCTCGGGACCCTCCACCTGGTTGAGGCCGATGGCTTCAGCGTTGATCAGCCGGTCATTCTGGGCAAAGGGCGTGTTGCTGCCGCGCTCCAGCGAGGGCGAGTCGACAAGGGGCACAGCCGCCGGGTTGACGTAAATCTTCTGGATTGCCTTGCCGCGGTTCTTCGCCCACTTGACGTCGATGCCGACGGCCGCGAGCAGGATGATGCCGATGATCCCCGAGGTGATGTAGCCCGGGATGCCCATGCGGACCAGGCCGTTGGTGAGGACGAAGGTGATGACGCCGCCGAGCATGGCGCGCCAGATGGTGCCCTTGCCGCCGGCAAGCGAGACGCCGCCCAGGATGACGGCGGTCAGGGCCTGGAATTCCCAGAGATAGCCGGTGGTCGAATCCGTGCTGTTCTGGCGCGCGGCATAGAAGACGCCGCCGATCGCGCAGAGCATGCCCGACAGCGCATAGGTGAAGAGCAGCATGCGTTCGACCGGAATGCCGGCGTGGCGCGCCGCCTTGCGGCTGGCTCCAATGGCGGTCAGGTGCCAGCCGTAGCGCGAGCGGCTGAGAAAGATGTGTCCGATGATCAGCACGACAATAAGCGTCGCGGCATTGATGGGAACGCCGAGCGCATAGCCTTCGCCGAGGTAGTCCCAGGCATCGCTGTCGACCGAGTTGGTGGCGAAGACGGTGGCGAATTTCTCGTTCAGGATGTTGACCGAGGCGCGCAGGATGATCAGCGTCACCAGGGTGGTGAGAAACGGGCGCGCCTTGAGATAGCCGATCAGCAGGCCGTTGATGCCGCCGACTGCCGCGCCGACCGCCATCGTGCCGAGGATGACCAGCGGAACCGGCAGCTCGGCGACGTTGAGCAGGAACAGGGCGGTGAAGTTGCAGAGCGCGAAAATGGCGCCGACGCTGAGATCAATGCCGCCGGTGATCAGGCAGAACGCCATACCGCTGGCGACGAAGCCGAACTCGGCGTAGAGCCGCATCAGCGAAAGCAAATTCTCTAGTCCGGCGTAGTTGGGAATCGTCGCGGAGAACCAAAGCAGCAACGCGATCATCAAGGTGAAGGGGATCACCGGCTCGAACCACTGCTTCAGCAGCAGTTCCGAGAGCAGGAGCCGCGGCGACAGGCTGGCGCGCAACCGCGTGCCGAAGCTGGTGCCCATGGTGTTGGCCGACATCAACTCGCTCCCTGCAACTCCCGACTCCCGGTGGGCGACTGCCGCCGCGCGGCGGGAGTCGCGATCAACCTTGCTACTTCTTGTCGGTCGTTGGCGCCATCGGCACCGGCGAGGTTGCTGCCGTCTTCGGCAGGGCGAAACAATTGCCGCCACTGGCGTTGCTCTTGTCGAGCCAGATCGGCTGCGTGTAGTACGAATAGTGCTTGCCACCCGGCTTCTGGTTGTCTTCCAGCAAGGTGACGGCGGCGGAAACCAGGTCGTGGCCCTGCTCGGTCGCCTTGTAGCTCAGGAACTTGTAGAAGTTCCCCTGGTTGACCTGGTCGCAATCGAGCTGCGAGCCCTCGCCCGAGGCATAAACCTTTACCTGATCGATCTTGCCCGCGTTACGGATCGCCTGAGACGCTCCTGATTCCATGATGCCCCAAAAGCCGATGCTGGCGCAGAGGTCGGGGTTCTGCTGGATCACTGTCGAGGTAATGTTGAGCGCGGCATTTGCATCCCAGTTCGCTGCCTGGTTCGAGACGACCTTGATCGAAGGATCCTTCTTGAAGGTGTCCATGATGCCGCCGATCTGATCAACGCTGGCTGCGGCGGTGAGCTCGCCCTGCACGATCGAGACCTTGCCTGACTTGCCGCTGCCGGCGCCACATTCCTTGACAACGTCCTCGGCCAGCAGACGGCCGACCTCATACCAGTCCGCGCCGACGAAGGCGTCCGACTTGTAGTTGGAGGACATGTTCACCTGGATGACATGAGTGCCCTGGGCCTCGGCCCGCTTCAGCTCCTTCATCAGCAGCGTGACGCTCGGGTTCTGCACGATCAGCACATCCGGCTTGTCATTGACCAGGGCGGTCAGCGCCTGTTGCATTGCCGACGGATTATTGTTGGGGTCTCGCACCACATACTTCATGCCGCGCCAGGCCGCTTCGGTCCGCACCACGCGCTCCCATTCGTCCTGCAATGGCACACCGAGCGCGATCGGCAGGAAGGCGATGGTCTTGCCTTCGACAGCCTTATTGTAGCCGGTTCGAAGCTCATGCGCCGTCTTCGTGCCACCTTCCTCTTGCGCGAGCGCGATAAAGGGCGCCCCCGCCACCAGCGCGAAGCCGGCAAGTGTCAAGGCCGCCTTCGTCATGAATGATTTCTGCAACATTGTCGTCGTCCTCCCTCTTGTTTGTTATTAGTGATGGCTTGCTTGACTCCCGGGGGCGTCAATCGCCCTGCCGCGCGGTCTCCTCGTCCCGCGGATGCAGCCAATTGTCCAGAATGATGGCGGCGAGCAGAACCACCCCGCGGATGATGTTCTGCACTTCGCTGTTCACGTCCATGATGGTGAAGGCATTGAGCAAGGTGCCGATCAGTGCGCAGCCGACCACCACGCTAAACACGCTGCCGCGGCCGCCAATCAGGCTGATGCCTCCGAGCACGACCACGAGGATGACGTCGAAGACATAGGTGCCCTGTACCACCGCCATCTGGATGCTGCCGGTGGTGCCGACCCAGATCAGCCCGGCGATCCAGGCCAGGAAGGCCACGATCATGTATTCGAGGACGGTCAGCGGGCGGAGCGCGATTCCCGTCAGCCTGGCTGCCTCCGGATTGTCGCCCTGGGAGTAGATGAAGCGGCCGGTCGAGGTGTGCGACAGGAAGAGATGAACAATCAGCGCGCAAAGCGCAAAGACGAAGATCGGCATCGGCACGCCATAGAGATGTCCGGCGCCGAGGAAGAGCAGCGAATGCGCAGTCGGCGGCGCATAGACTACCCAGACCGGCGCGAACCAGAAGGCGCCGCCGTAGATCACCGAACCGGCAGCCAGCGTGACGAACAGCGCAGGCGCCTCGACGAACGCCACCATAATGCCGTTTATGGCGCCGATCGACAGCGCGACAGCGAGCGCCAGAACCGACGCCCAGAAGATCGGCATACCCATCTGCATCTCGATCAGCCCAACTGCCCAGGAACCCGCCATGATGGCGACCTCGCTGAGGTCGATGCCGCGGCTGATCACGATCAGGCCCATGCCGAGACCGAGGATCCCGAGAATGGAGATGCTGCGCATCAGGTTCAACAGATTGGCGACGCTCGAGAAGCCCGGCAGGGTCAGGCTGAACAGGATGAGCAGCGCGATCGTGATGAGCAGCACGATCTGTTCCTGCGACGGCTTCTTCAGAAATTGCGCCAGCAGACCGCCCGATGAACTACCAGGTTCCACGGCCGAAGCATCACTCGCCATGGCGATTGCTCCTCCCCATTTTTTTCGTTGTCCATCCGATATCCGGAAGGACTGCCCTGCGACACTCGATCGGGTTTGCCCAATTCTCTAACAAATAGGCTAAGGACTTGGCGACAAGCTGTCAATTACGCTCGTTCGCCCGCGCTCTTCGGCTCAGATCCACGGTCTTTTTCCATATTGAGGTGCGCCAACTCATGGCCGCGGCGAGAATCCATCCCGAACTCACATGTGGGCTTCCGATCGGTCTTCAACCACCGCTGTGCGACCTCGGCGTTCGTGGCACAGCGCTCGAGCCAGCGAGCCACGAGAAAATCAACCCGCGCGGCAACTCGCAGTTGGGCCGCTGCCAGCACAAGTCTCGCGTCCAAGCTCTGATCGGGTGGTCTCTTGACGTCGTTGTGGGCGTTCATCTTGCCCTCCTGCCGATTCGGCGGAGGGAGCGCCCCTGCGCCGGGAGTTACACTCTTGCTTTGCGGATCAGCCCCGCTTCGAGCTGAACATTCGGACCCCGTGTCATCACGGACATGCACGACCAATCGGCCAGCCGAATAAGCGGCCGGACGCGGACGGCAGTCTTTGCGATGTGTGTGCGAGCGTTGCGCATCATGGTCCTCAAGAGTGCAGGCAATTTTACCCGCGACGAATGTCATGATCTAAACGCAGAGAAAATTCACCGCGTCAATGTTTTATGTTCACGAGGTGCGGAATTTGTTGCGTGCTAGCAATTTTCGAACCTAGTCGGCCGCGCCGGCGTTCAAAAATTTCTGGCTATGGTCAATTGGCGGAAGGGGCAGTTTATTCGCCATCTCCGTCTGCCCTCGGAAGCAGACACCAATCGGAAGGGTCGGCATGTCCGCTGGGGGCCAAAACCGGTCCTGACAGTCAAGAAACGCCACTTTCAATCTACCCCGAGCAACGGACGTCGGCGGACCGCCCCGGCATGTCTCAAACGTGCCAAACCCGGAAGAATTCAGGGTGAGCAAATCTCGTCCGAGATGCGCTCAAGAGCAGACATCGAGACGGCCAGTCGTCGATCGGTGTCTCAAAAGCAACGCAGCACGGACGAGTCGGATCGCGGGTCCGCTCTTTGGGCGGAATTTGATCGGCACGCGGTCAGAAACCGAACACGCGGAGCTGTTGCTTGCTGACCGGGTCGGCCGGGTCGATCGATTGCGCCTTGCGGAAATCGGCGATCGCATCAGTGCGGCGGCCCAGCACTTCATTGGAGAGGCCGCGGTTGTTGTAGGCCTCGACATAGGACGGACCGAACTGGATCGCTTGCGTGAAATCCGTAACCGCGCGGTTGCTGTCACCCTTTGCGACCCAGGCTTTGCCGCGGGAGTTGAAAGCGTTGAAGTCCTTGGGGTTGATCGCGATCGCCTGGTCATAGTCGGCGATCGCGTCATCGATCTTGCGCAGCGCCATATAGGCATTGCCGCGATTCCAATACGCCACGCCGTTCCTTGGATCGATGCCGATCGACTGATCATAATCGGCGATCGCGTGGCGATAGTCCTTAAAGCCTTCGAGCGCCACGCCGCGGCAATTGTACCCGGCGGCATTTTTGGGTTCGCGCCTGACGACCTCGCTGCAATCGGTAACGGCGAGGTCGTATTGACGGTTGTTGCTGTAGGCAACGCCACGCGAGCTGTACAGCCAAAGCAGGTTTGGATCGAGCTTGATGGCCTCGATGTAGTCGGCGATGGCGGGCTCCCATCCGCCTTTCTTCGTGATCAACCTCTTCCTGAAGAGCGCCTGACCCCTTTGGCCGAAACCAAAGGCGTATTTCGGATCGATCGTGACCGCCTCGGTGAGATCGGCGATCGCCTGGTCGAATTCGCCCTTTTCCGTCCACGCCATGCCGCGGCGGGCATAGGCCCAGACGTCCCTGGAATCGACCCTGATCGCCTCGGCGTGGTCGGCCAGCGCAGCGTCGTATTCATGCAGGCCGTAGTAGGCGACGCCACGGTTGTTGTAGGCCCAGCCATATTTCGGATCAATCTTGATCGCCTCGGTGCAATCCGCAATGGCCGCGTCGTGGTCCTCTTTGCTCTCGTAAGCCTCGCACCGGTGCGCAAAGGCCCAGGCGTCCTTCGGGCTGAGCTTGATGGCCTCGCCGTAGTCGGCAATCGCGCGGTCGTAATCCTTCCCGTTGAAGAAGCCGCGGCCCCGGTTCTTGAAGGCCTTGACGCGTTCTGCCACCTGCTCGCTTGCATCGTCGATGATGCGGCTGCAGGGCGCGCCCCCGACGTCGGGCTTGTCGGCGCTGGCGGCGCACTCGCCCCGGTCGGCCGGCGTGGCGGCCAGCACCGGCATCGCAAGCAGGAAACCCAGGCAAAGAAGCAGTCCACCTGATCCGCGCGCTGCCATGCTGTTCCCCCTCCGCCTTGCGCTCCGACGCGACACGTACGGGCGTGATGACTTTGGCCCCAACGGCAGACATTCTGCCATCGCCAACCCAGGTCTGATATGGGTCCAAAGGCGAAATACTCGCTGCGAGTGTTTTTCGCTTTGGCCCCAACAACGGACATCGCTCAATAGGGTCGGCATGTCCGTTCGGTGCCACTTCCGGACTCATGCACCGCAGCAAATAGCAACTCTATTCGATCAAGCACGGGCGAAAAGCCGTGAAGCGGCGAGCGGCCGGCGGCCGTTTTGAAGAACCCAATCACCAGCAAAGAACGCGCGTTGACCCTCGCACCGCTCTGACATTCATGAGACGTTCACTCGACTTGCCAAGACTTTGTCAATTCGTCTGCCATCCAGGTCGACAATCTCAAAACGCCAGCCCTTGACTTCAATTTTATCGCCCACATTCGGAATGGCTCCGAACTCTTGAAGCAAAAATCCCGCGAAGGTTTGATACGGGCGCGAAGTAGGAAGCGGGATGCCGAGCAGTTCTGCAAATTCGACCGCGGGCACCCAACCCGAGATCAGATAAGACGCATCATCGCGCTTTACGAAGGCAGGCTCCGCTGGCCCTTCCGCGGTGTGAAAAGCGCCGACGATCGCCTCCAGAATATCCGCGCTCGTCACGACACCTTGAAAAACGCCATACTCGTCATAGACAAGGCCCATATGCACAGGCGAGTCCCGCAAGATCGCGACGACGTCTCGCGCATCGAGGGACTCAGGAATGATGGGAGCTTCCCGAATTAGCTGCCGAATGTCAGGCGTCTGTGCGGCTAAATAGGCATCGAGCATATCTTTGGCTTGCACAATTCCAAGGGCATGTTCCTGATTGCCTTCGAAAACCGCAAAACGTGAGTGATTGCTATGAAGCAAAGTCCGGTAGATCACCGGAGCCGGATCGGCCAGATCGATCATGCTTACTTCATGGCGAGGCGTCATGACGGCTCCCACCGGAAGATCACCCAATCGCATCACGCCAGCGATCATCTCTTTTTCTCCCGGCTCCAGCACACCGGCATTTTCGGCCTCGACAACAAGCGAGCGAATTTCATCTTCGCTGACCTTGTCTTCCGCTTCGCCACGCTGGCCTAGCAGCCACAGCAGCGCCTTGCCGGAACGATCCAATAGCCAGACCAGAGGCAACGATGACTTGGCCAGCATCACCATTGCCGGCGCAACCCTGACGGCCACGGCCTCGGGATAGCGTAGCGCAATCTGCTTTGGAACAAGCTCGCCGATAATTAATGAGGCATAGGTGATGACGGTCACGACAACGCCTACCCCGATCGTCTCTGCGACGCTGGGCGACAATCCGGCCTCGCTCAACCAAGATGCAAGACGCAGCCCTAACGTAGCGCCGGAGAAAGCGCCGGATAGCACGCCGATCAACGTGATGCCTATTTGAACCGTGGACAGGAATTTGCCGGGATTGGATGCAAGTGCGAGGGCGCGGCGGGACCCTTTGACGCCCTTTTCGACAAGACCGGCCAGCCTAGCCGGACGCGACGATACGATAGCCAACTCCGACATGGCGAGTAGGCCATTGAGGACAATCAGGATCGTGACGATCCCGAGTTCTAGATATAACACGCTTGAACCTTCTTCTGGGCGCGCAGCCGTACAGCTGCCACCCACTCGCCGCGGGATTCGCGCGCGGCGTTCCATAGCATGGAAAGACCCGCCGCCACACGAGCGCCGCAGCATATGTAATGTCCTGCCATGAGCACGCAAAGGAACCATCACGAGGAGAGCCGCATGCGGGATAGTCAGGATCGGGAAGGCCTGAAGAGCTTTCGAACGTTCGCCGTTATCGCTGTAGCATTCATTCTGGCGGTTGCTATCCTCACGTGGGGACCGTGGAGCACTACGCATGTTCCGCATAATCCCGGACCGAGCGGAATACCGGGATCGACGGCACTAGACCGGACCCCACCGCCAGCCGCCGGTCCCTCAGAGACAACCACCGGAGCGGCGCGCTGCCCCCCCTTTATCAGCCACTTGTCAGGGCGAGACAGCTCCCTCGATGGGGCGTGAGACGTCCTTGACGGCGAGCATTGAATGTCGCTTAGGGTCAAAAACGGTCCTGACGGCCCCGAAATGCCATTTCCGGGTTACCCCGAGGAACGGACGTCATCAGGTCGGCCCGCTTGGTCGGGTTCGTGCCAATAGCAGTTTCGACAAGCATACCGGGTTTTAGGTCAAGACCGCTCACGTTCTCGGTCCGGCCAACTTGCTGCGCGGCGACCGCAATCTACCTTCGCTCGATATACGGTAGCGGCCTCACCACCGGTACGGCACAAGTCATGTTGCCGCGCGATCAAAGCGCGCGCGACGAAACGTAGCATTGCATTTTTGCTCGCAGAGGCAGGTCCTTTCGACACATTGAGATTTTCGTGTAGGAAGAAGTTTGTTCAGTAAATTAACGGCGCCGGCATCGGTTAAGATGCCCTTATGCCAGGGGAACAAAATGATTGCTTATAATGCAAGCTAAGAGAAATGTTCCTTCGCTGGAATCTCTCGGCATACTCACGTTGTTGAGCGTGTTGATCGCGGCCCCCGCATTCCTGATGATCCGCTTGCTGGAACCCGGATTCGTCCTGCCTGCGTTCAGCATTCTGCTTTTCTCGGATGCAGCGATCGCCGCCATAATGGCCCGCGCAATCCACGCTCCCAGAAATTCGAAAAATGTAACGTTATGGGATATTGCCGGCGCATTCACCATGATGGGTTGCACAGCGGCGATTTTTAGCGAGCCGGATCAAGTGGTACGGCTTTTCGAGCAACTGTTCGAACATCATCCGGATACACCGCTGTAGGGAGATAGCCACCAGGCCGGGCCCCTCTGGCAGCCATTAGGCTGCGATGTCGGACTGGAGTTAAGTTGGAGTGGCCCTGTCTTGATATGCGGCACGGGATTGGGGCACGTATCGGTGAACCCCATTACACACATTGCCAAAAAATCCGCGCCGAAAGAGGGGCCATTCTCCCGGCAAGAAGGGGAGCGTGACCCGTGTTTGAATTTCTCAGCACAGATGTCCTGACTACATTATTTGAGATCGTTCTGATCAACCTCATGCTCTCTGGCGATAACGCCATCGTCATCGGCCTTGCTGCTGCGGGCCTGCCTCAGGCGCAACAAGGCAAGGCGATTCTGATCGGCATCGTCGCCGCGACGATCTTGCGCATTCTGTTCGCCGGGCTGGCGAGGCAAATTCTGCAGATCGTCGGCCTGCTACTCGCGGGCGGGATTCTGTTGTTGTGGGTTTGCTGGAAAATGTGGCGGGAGTTGCGCGCGTCCTCGGCAGTGGCCATAGAAGCGAAGGAGGCTACTGGAGCAGTCGCAGGAACATATGGCGAAGACAAGCCCCGCAAAACACTCGTCCAAGCGAGTTGGCAGATTATCGTGGCTGACGTTTCCATGTCGCTCGACAATGTCTTGGCCGTCGCAGGGGCGGCACGCGAGCATCCAGTGGTCATGATTTTCGGCCTGGGGCTTTCTATTGCGATGATGGGCGTGGCCGCTTCCCTCATTGCGCGCCTTCTGCAAAATCATCGATGGATTGCTTACGTTGGTCTGGCCGTCATTCTCTACGTCGCAGTTGAGATGATGCTTCGCGGAACATTGGATATCATAAAGGCTGCGTCGACATGAACATACCACCGCGTCGTTTCCTGCGGCGGTAGCGGACATCGTAAAAAGGCGCCACTTCCGCCTTGGGTCAATCGCGTCATATCGGCGACGTCCGCGCTACTTCCGCTTTACCCCTGAAAACCGACATCCAACTTAAGCGGCGGCACGTCTCAAAGGGTAGAGTCGAGGATGGGCGCGGTAGCTTGGGCCATTCGGCAACGCTCCGTTTCCCATCCCACCGGGTCGCCGGAGGCGGTCACCCGCCTCCGGCTCCCACAGAACGTGGCGTGCGGATTTCCCGCACCAGTTGGTTCACAGCTTTCACTGCTATCTGTTCAAGTTTCGTTTCCATGGTCAGCTGATCTTCTCACTGAGTAGAAGGCCGTAACTCCCGTTGAATGGAGCCCATGTCGCCCAAGAACAATTCAACTACCGCTGACCGCTTCCCCATGTGGCCGGCTCTCCCGTCCTCGGAGTACTACCAGTCAGTCTGACTTCCACTCGGTCATCAGGCCTCCCTCACCTTGTCGGCTTGTCGGGCCCTACAAACTTGCGTTTGAACCGAATGGATCTCCCTTGTTCACGTTGCTTCCTTTGGTTGCATGCTGGCGGTACCGAACCTCGGGAGCACCTCAGACCGCTCGCGTTGACGCGGTCTGCGATTCCGCCTTCCCCTTTGAGCGACGGGGTCGGCTACTCCGATCACGTTCGATTTCGGGGCTATATTCCCGTTCACTTCATTCCGGCCTACAACCTCCCTGTCTACGCTTCGCAACGGCCGTTACCGGACGTCACGCAAGACTCGGTTCGCGGCTGCTCGCTAGGCTTTGCCGCGGCCGTCATTGCAGACTGCAGACTTCAACGCGCTTGCAAGGCGCAACGCTCATCGAACCGGACGTGCCCGATTAAGGCATCCGGCTCTCCGACTGGCTTCACCGTGAGGCACACGGAGAGCAAACTAACCGCACGCGGCTTCCGCGCAGTGAGTAACTCTCCTTCGCCCCTCGACACAGCAATCTCCGGCGGCGCCTGTCGATAATGGTGTTTGCAGGCTCATCGCCAATCACCACGACCTCGCCATCTTCGAAAGCGCACCAGAAGTCGGGGCCCTTTCCTCAGCCAGCATTACCCGGCTTCAACGGTCATACGACCCCGTCCGACTCCCGCCATGGCCGCCGCCTTTCGCGACGTTGAGGCCGCTACCCTCACCCTTGACGGGTCTCCCCCGATTACCCGAACCACCTTTCCGACGTGCCGTGCCCACTACCCCGGCGGATCGAGCGGGTGCGCGTGTCGATTGCTTCCCCGCTCATACAGCCTTCCCCAAATGGCAGGAGGGTCGGCATCCGCATTGTCACTTTCGAGGCCTGCTCAGGCTTCACTCACGTTACGGCCCGCCGGATTGCTCAACCGCCTAAAAGCGGCCTTTGTCACGAGGCTCCAGCCCTGCCGGTTACCCGGCCGAACCGCTCGTCAGCTACCAGATCAATCGACAACTCTCTGGGTGGAATCTTCCTCCACTAGTGATCCGCGCCTTCGGGGCGCACTGCCAAAGACGGACGTAGATGGGTGCAAAATGTGGACACCATTACCACACAGCCATCTGCGAAACCGTGCTGGTCTTCAATGGCCCGGTCCCGGTAGACCACTTGGCCTGGGCCAATCTGATCGCAGGTTGTTCGGGTTATTTGGATCAACTAAGTCTTGTCTCAAAATGAAATCGCCCTTGGGGAAAACAATTGTCGGTGGAATTTTCCGAACATCGCTGATCGGCGTAGATTTCGTATCAGCGGTCTGCGCAAAAGCAATCGACGGGCCTGCCAAAGCACAAGCTACGATTAGCATCATTGCTCTATTCATTGTCCCTATCCTCGTACAAACCATTGAAGCATCTTGTCCCAGCACAGGCTAGCACATGTGAACAAAAGTTGCCACGTAGTTGAAGTCAGCTCAGGGTCAAACGCGGTCACTTTGCCCTTGCGCCGCTCACTTCCGGTCTTCCCCGGCGGTCGCTCCCATAACCACTTCAAAAACCGTTCATGGAGGACCGGCGGGCATTGCTTGATTGCCCTTCGGATCGAATACTGCAGCATTATTCATAATGCATGCTTCTCCCCCTCGCTCAATCGATGTTCTATAATGGATATTGAAGGAGGCGGCTGCATCGGTCGGACCAGACAGTCGGTCGCCCAAAAAAGGTCTGTCGAATTCAAGAGAGGCGCAGCATGCTGAAGTCGATTGATCCAATGTTGAATGCGGACGTCCTTTACGCGTTGCGGGCGATGGGCCATGGCGACGACCTCGTCATCTGCGACGCGAATTTTCCTGCCGACGCGGTCGCCCGTCAGAGCGTGCTGGGGCGGCTGCTGCGGATCGATAACGTAACGGCCGGCCGGGCGGCCCGCGCGATCCTTTCAGTGCTGCCGCTGGATTCCTTTGTCGACAAGCCGGCTTTGCGGATGCAAATCGTCGGCGAACCCGACGAGGTCCCTGTGGTGCAGATCGAGGTGCAGCATGAGATCGACGCTGCGCAGGGCGGCCATTTGCCGATGGGCTCGATCGAGCGATTTGCCTTCTACGAACTTGCGAAGAAATCCTATTGCGTGATCCAGACCGGCGAACGGCGCTTCTACGGCTGCTTCGTGTTCAAGAAGGGAGTGATTGGGCCCGACGCAGCCTAACGCTACGGGATCAACAAGCGCCGCACGCCGATATTGCGGCGCGGCATGCGCGTGCCGCGCGGCGCTCCTTCCCGCTGAGAATGATCTCCCGCCGCGAGAGTTCAATGCGCGGGTACCACGCTGCCCGCGGTTTCGTTGACATTGATCAAGGCTGTTGCATACTCGAACAGGCCTCTGTCACCACCTGTCCGGATGTCGCCAGTAAGAGCGGAGGACACATGAGTCCCCCGAAATTCTATCCGCTAGAATGATGGTGCTCAGGCAACCAAAACGCAGCATCAAGAAAACAAAGGGAGGTTTCGTGGTGAAACAGCAAGAGTACGATCAGCATCTGCGAATGCGACCGAACCGGCGTACGGTCCTCAAGGGAGTGGCCAGCGCGGCGGCCCTCGGTTCGGCCGGCGCTCTCGGCGCGTTTTCCGAGCGTGCGCTGGCACAAGATGATCTGCGTGCGCGGATCTTGCAGATTCCAGGCGTGGGCAAAGGCGCTCCAACCGACGCCGATTGGCAAAAGGTCGGCGAGCTTTGCCTCGGCCCGACCAAGGCGAACGTCAAGGAGGGCGAATTCAAGGGCGTCGAACTCTCCTTCATGGGATTGAACAACCAGAATCTACACAATTTGCTGTTTCGCGGTTTCCTGAAACCGTGGGAGGCCTATACGGGTGCAAAAATTTCCTGGATCGACCTCGCTCAGGCTGATTACAATCCACGACTGCAACAAGCGATCGCGACCGGCACGGTCGACTTCGACATCCTCGAAATGGGTGCTCCGTTCGAAGGCGATGTGTGCGGCAAGGGCCTGGCGTCGGAGATGCCGGACTGGGTCAAGAAGCAGATCGATATCAATGATTATGTGGACTATTTGAAGCCGCCGGTCGGCACCTGGAACGGCAAGACCTACCGGGTCACCATCGACGGCGACTGCCACAACTTCAATTACAGGACCGACGTTTTCTCCGACGCCAATCTGGCCAAGGCCTGGAAGGACGCTGGCAACCAGGGCGACTGGGGCGTGCCGAAAACCTGGCAGCAGGTCCAGGCCGTGACCAAGTTCCTCAAGGGCAAGAAATTCAAAGGCCAGAATGCGGTCGGCTACCTCGACGCGCCAAAACCCTGGGGTGGGTTCGGCTTCTATTTCCTCGGCAGCCGCGCCACGGCTTACGCGAAGCATCCGGACGACAAGGCCTGGCTGTTCGATGTCGACACGATGAAGCCACGCATCAACAATCCGGCTTGGGTTCGCGCCATTCAGGACGTCATCGACGCGCTGCCGTTCGAGCCGGCCGATCAGCTGAACGCCGATCCGAACACCACCGGCTTCCAGCAATTTTTGGCCGGCATCGGCTCGATGATCCCCTGGTGGGGCGATATCGGCCAGGTGGCGAAAGCGAGCGACACTTCCGTCGTCGGCGACGTCGTAGGCTTCGACATCCTGCCCGGATCGGACGACGTCTACAATTCCAAGACGGGCAAATGGGAAAAGCTCGCAAGCGGTCCGAACCATGCACCCAATTGTGCCTATCTCGGTTGGGGCATTTACGTCATGGCAAGAGTTGCCGGCGACGAACGCAAGCACAAGGCGGCGTGGAGCGCGGCCGCGCATGTCGGCGGCAAGGATCTGTCGCTCTGGACCGTGATGTATCCGTCTGGCTTCCAGGTTCACCGGACCAGCCATTCCAACATCGACGAATGGGTGGCCGCGGGCTACGACAAGAAATACATCACGTCTTATCTGAACTCGCAATTTGGCTCGTATAATCACCCGAACCGTGCCGTCGAGCCGCGCATTCCCGGTATTTTCCAGTACTACAGCATCGCGGAAGACGAGCTGACCAAGATCTTCGCCGGCCGGTACGACGCGCAGACCGGCGCCAATAACATCGCAGCCGCGTGGGAAAAGCTGACCGACCAAATCGGCCGAGAGAAGCAGATCGCGCTCTACAAGGCGTCGCTCGGGACGGTGTAATTTCCCCTCCAGACCCGGTCCGGCGGATCAACGGGTCCTCGGCAGGCGCCGCTCGCGGCGCCAGCCGAGGCTTTCCCTGGCAACCGGGTCAAGGTCCAAATCGGCAGAGTGCGATGTTGATGCAGAAATCATTACCGGTGGCGGATCACGGGCACCACAAGCGCACATCGCAGCGGCTCCCTGTCAGCCGGAAGAACGCAGGACAAGTGCTTGTTGTCCTTGTCTCGCTGGGGTCCCTGCTCGTGCTCCTGATCCAGATTCTGCACGCGACCGGAACGATCACGGCGGGGTTCGCCGATTGGCGCCCGATCCTCTATGCCTATCTCATCTGGGCCATAGCGCTCGGTATCGGGCAAGTCGTGGTCCGCGGCGAACGCGGTCTGCGAGCGCTATTTCTGCTGCCAGCGATTTTGTTCACCGTTGCGGTGGTGATTTTTCCGACGCTGTTCGGGATCTACATTGCTTCGCTGGATTGGAACCTGAGCTCGTTTGAAGGTCCGCACTTCAACGGCCTCAACAATCTGATCGGATTGTTTAATGATAATTACTACTGGAACGCGCTCGGCAACATGGTCTTCTACACGGTGGCGGTGCTTGGCGAGTATGCGGTTGCGTTTGGACTGGCTCTGTTGCTCAATGCCGAGATTCGAGCGCGAAAATTCTTTCGCGTCGTTTTCCTGCTGCCCCTGATGCTCAGTCCCGTTGCCGTGAGCTGGATGATCGGCAAGTCACTGATGGAGTATCGCTTTGGCCCGGCGGCCACGCTGGCGCGCTATCTGGGATGGGACGATCCAGCGTTCTTCGCATCCCCTTGGATCGCGCGCTTGAGCATCGAGGCGATGGATGCCTGGGTTTCCATCCCCTTTATCATGATCATGTTGCTCGCCGGGCTGCAGGCGATGCCCAAGGAGGTGCTGGAAGCCGCCAAGGTTGACGGTGCGAGTGCGTGGCAGTCGTTCTGGCATGTGACGTTCCCTCTCATGTTGCCGGTGAGCGTCACCGTCCTCATCATCAGGATCATTTTCAAATTGAAGCTCGCCGACATCGTCATCAACGTGACGGCGGGAGGACCAGGCGGCGCCACCGACACGGTGTCGAGTTTCATTTACCGCGTCTACCGCGATCGATCGAATGTCGGATACGGCACCGGGCTCGCGATGTTCTATCTTGTCATGATTATCGTCTTCCTCACGGTGTTGCTGCGCCTGTCTCATCGTTGGACGCAGAAAGTTGCATAAACCCCGAGTCGAAACAGGTTTCCAAAGGGAGTTGCTCGCTTGGCCTTTTTCACTTCGGCGTCGCAGCCGGTCCGCAGGCATCACGCGGCGTCCCGGGCCACCAGGGTTCTGAGCCGCGTGCTGATCTACGGCGCACTGCTGTTCTGGGCGTTTGTCTGCCTCTTTCCGATCTATTGGACGGTCACGACCTCGTTCAAGTCGGCGCTCGATGTGACGCAAGGTCACTTGATTCCCTGGCTGGACTTTCAGCCGGATTGGAAAGGCTGGCGTTCGCTCGGCCTGTCGCCGGATTCGATTCTCGGAACCTCCACCGCGCGCGCCGAGTTCGTGAGCCGGTTCGGAAACAGCATTATTACATCGGTCGGCGCATCTGTCTTGGCGCTGGTGCTCGGATCACTGGCGGCTTACGGCTTGAGCCGCTTCCGCTACAAATTCGGATGGATGCGCAACGACGATATCCTGTTCTTCTTCATGTCGCAGTTGATCTTGCCGCCCGTCGTCCTGGCTTTGCCATTTCTGGTTCTCTACAAGGCACTGTCGCTGCTTGACACGCGGTTCGGCCTGATCCTGCTCTACACCTTGACCGTGCTTCCGATCGTCATCTGGATCATGCGGGATCAATTCAACGCGATCCCGGTCGAACTCGACGAAGCCGCCTTCGTGGACGGCCTGTCGGTTTGGGGCTCCTTCTTTCGTATCATCTTGCCGCTCGCTATTCCCGGAATAGTCGCCGCATTCATTCTCTCGCTTGTATTGTGCTGGAACGAGTATTTCTTTGCGGCACTGCTGACGAGTACGGACGCGAAGACCCTGCCCGTGATGGTGGCCAGCCAAACCGGCTCGCAAGGCATCAACTGGTGGTCGATGGCAGCGCTATCAACTGCGGCGATCGCTCCGCTCGTGATCGTTGGAATTTTCCTCGAGCGCTACATTGTCAGTGGTTTGACCACAGGCGCGGGCAAGTAGGGAGTTGGTCGCTTCAACATGTCCGTCGTCCTCGGCCTGAGAGATAGATGCGCGCCGCGTTGCCGCCGAAGACATCTGCCTTTTCCTGCTCTGACAGATCAGCCAGTAGCGCTTCCGCGGCAGCAAACCATTTTGCATAACCTCCCGCCAGATTGACCACTGGCCAGTCGCTTCCCCACACCATGCGTTGCGGCCCGAAGCAGGCGCGGACATGATCCACCGCCTGGCGCAGATCCGCGATCTGCCAGTCGGGTGCAGCCTCTGTCACCAGCCCCGACAGTTTGCAGACGATGTTGGGGTGTTGGGCAAGCAGCGCAATGTCGCGTTGCCATGTGGCAATCTCGCCGGTCGAAAGCCGCGGTTTGCCGCAATGATCGAGCACGAATTCCAGGTCAGGATGGCGGCTGATCACTCGCAACAATCTCGGCAAATGGCGCGGCAGCACCAGCGCGTCGAACACCAGGCCGCTACGGGCCATGGCCGCCAGCAGGGGCGCCAATGCCGGACCCAACAGCCAATCGTCATCGTCGATGTCCTGCACCATCGGCCGCAGCCCCACTAGAAGATTCCGCGCTGCCAGCGCATCGATGCGCGCCACGCCATCGGCTGCGTCGAAATCCGTCCAGCCGACCACGCCGCGGACCACTTCTGCGTTTTCCGCGATATCGAGCAGAAACATCGTCTCGGCCTCGGTCGGCGCGGCCTGCACCAAGATCGTCCCCTCGATGTGGGTCGCGGAGAGATGCGGCGCCAAGTCCGATAGACAAAAGTCACGATAGATCGGCGCCAGATCGGGCGTCAGCCAGCCATAATCGCCCCGACCGAGAGTCCACAGATGATGATGCCCATCGATCCGCATCAGCCGGGCGCCGATGACGGAACCGGCGCATCCGCATCGAGCAGGTGCTGGGCCTTTAGATCGCTCCAAAGCTCAGACGGCACTTGACTGGAGAGTGCGGCTACGTTGCGCTCAACCTCGTGCGGGCTTTGCGCTCCCAGCACAACGCTGACAACGGCTGGATGGCCCAAGGCAAATTGCAGCGCCGCGGTTGGCAAGGCAACGCCATGGGCATCACAGACGCGTTCGATATCTGCGACCTTTGCCAAGATCTGAGGCGGCGCATCCTGATAGTTATATTTGGCGCCATGAACTACGCCGGTTGCCAGAATGCCTGAATTAAAAACGCCGCCGAGCAATACACCTATACCCTGCCGCTCGGCCAGCGGCAGGAAGTGCGTCAGCGCCGGTTGCTCCAGCAGCGAATAGCGCCCGGCGAGCAGCATCGTGTCGAACGATCCGGCCTGCGCGAAACGCACGCACATCTCGGCCTCGTTCACGCCGATCCCGATGCCGGCGACCACGCCCTCGGCGCGAAGCCGGTCGAGCGCCACATAGGCGCCAGCCATCGCTTCGCGAAACCGGTCCTCGATCGCATCGACTCCATGGGTCCAGACATCAACGTCGTGGATCAGCAGCAGGTCCAGCCGGTCGGTACCAAGCCGCAACAGCGACTGTTCCACCGAACGCATGGTACCGTCGTAAGAATAGTCGACCACGGCACAGTGCGGCTGCCCACCGACAAAGCCGGAACCGTTGCTGGGGCCGTGAAACGGGTCCATCCAGCGACCCACCTTGGTGCAGACCACAATGTCCTGGCGCGGCACGCGCCTGATTGCCGTCCCGCAGCGATGTTCGGACAGGCCGCGCCCATAAAGCGGCGAAGTGTCGAGAAGGTTGATGCCGAGCTCAAATGCCCGCTCCACCGCGGCGATGGCCGTGCCGTCGTCCAAATGCGCGTAGAGATCACCCAGCGGCGCGGTTCCGCACCCGAGAGCCGAGACCGAAAGTCCCGTCCGGCCAAGCACGCGGCGCGGCACTGCGGACACCGCAATCATATCGGACGAGTTCCTCCGGTCCGTTGTCCGGTCGCTCCCGTACTTGCTCTTTTGAGCTTGCCTGCCAAAAAACTATCTCCGTTGACTGTTACCCCAACGCAATCGCCAGCCGAAGGCACAGCCGTTGAGAGGTTGCTCTGGCGAGATACCGATTTTGCCACCGATAACATCCGAAAGGAAGCGGATCCAGCGAAGTCCGCCGTTCAAGGAAATTGCGGGCGATGCGCTGCGTAAACCTGGTGCGCAAGCAGACTGGTGTCGGTCGCTGCATGTCCGCTTCGCGCCAACAGCGGCCGTTACGAAGCGGCGTGTAGCTGTCGAAATTGGTGTTCTTCCTGACCTGCGGCAAACTCCGTCCATTCAAAACGCAAGGGATGCATGTGGAAAACATTTGCCGGCCTGGGAGGAAAAAGCTATGGAAATCAATAAGGCGGACGTGGCGGAACTGGTAGACGCAAGGGACTTAAAATCTCCCGGCGCCACTGAAATTACTCATCTTTCCGATCTAACGCGGGCAGGCAATCCGCACGAAGCGGGTGGAGACCCGGCCGTATTGTCTAACACGCCGCCGCCTCTTCTCTCTCCGGAAACACACTTTCGCATCACTGCAGCTTAGTCGCCGTATAGTCGCTCGGCTGTCGATCGAGTTCAGGAGCAGCCCCGAAGCGTCGATGTACGACTGCAGCGAAGGGCGGACGGCGGGGTTGGACGGATCGCTTAGTCACGTGGGTTCGTACCTAATCCGCGGATCCGCATCTGCCAGTTCCTCGCGATCAAGGTCAGAACACGTTGTCTTCGAGAAGATGTATCCGACCTCCACCGCCCCCATACCAACCTCGCTTTTCATCCGGGCAACAAGGTCCTTATCCTGAAGGTGATGCTCTTCGGTATCGAGGATCGCTCGAAAGCTTTAACCGGCCGGGCGCGAAGGTCTCGGAAGGCTTGCGGCAGGACTATTGGCGGCAGGGACAGGCAACCGGAGTGCTCGCCGCCTATCACGCGATCGGTGCTTTCTCGGAAACTGATTTCCGCGACGACCTCAAGCAGATCACCGTCCCCGCGCTGGTGGTGCACGGCAGCGACGATCAGATCGTCCCGCTGGAGATCTCTGCGAAGTTGACCGCCAAGCTCATCCCGCAGGCCAAGCTCGTGGTTTACGACGGCGGGTCGCACGGCTTGCTGCATGTTGACAAGGACCGGCTGAACACCGATCTGCTGGCGTTCCTTCGCAGCTGATACTGCATTTCGAAAGGTGGAGGACCGGGTCAGAACTCCGTCCCCCCCTCGCAGCGCTCAAATAGCCGTGTAGCGAGCAACGTGGCGCCGCCGTCCGTCAAAGCCGAGCCTTCGGGTAACCACGCACACGGGAAATAAAAGATGAGTTCGGACAAGTTTCTGGTCACCGGCGCGACGGGTGAGACCGGCCGCTGCACGGTCCAACGCCTTCTCGAAATGGGACGCGCTGTCCGAGCATTGGTGCATAAGGTGGATAACCGCGCCGAAGCGCTTCGGCGGGCGGGAGCGGAGGTCGTTGTCGGTGACCTCTTCGAGCACGATGATGCAATTCGGGCGACCGCCGGCACCACCGGCGCCTATTCTGCTACCCCGTTCGCCCCGGTATCATCCAGACGACGGCCTATTTTGCCGACGCGGCTAGGCGCGCCGGACTCAAGGCCGTGATCAACATGTCGCAGATCTCCGCACGGGAAGATTCCAAAAGCCATGCGGCACGCGATCATTGGATCGCCGAACGGATCTTGGACTGGTCAGGTGTTCCGACCGTGCACCTGCGACCGACCTTCTTCTCGCAATGGCTGCTCTATCCGTTTGCACGCAAGACGATTGTCGAGCAGAGCATCATCGATCTCCCCTATGGCGCTGGACGCCATGCCCCGATCGCGGCCGAAGATCAGGCACGTCTGATCGCTGCGATCCTGGTAGAGCCGGCCGCGCATGTCGGTAAGACCTACACGCTCCATGGCCCAACCGAGTTGGACCAGCCAGGCATCGCCGCCGCCATCAGCGACGTGCTCGGCAGAAAGATCAGCTATCAGCCGCTCACCATCCCCGAGTATCGCCAGCGCCTCGAAAACTTCGGCTTGCCCGAGTTTTTGATCCAACATTTCTGCGCGATTGCTGTCGACTATCAGAACGGCATCTTCTCGGGCGCCGACAAGATCATTGCCGAGGTGACCGGCGTGCCGCCCATGACCGTGCAGAACTTCGTCGCGTCGCATCGGGCCGCCTTCGATAGTCTCGGCGCGGCGGCGTGACGGCGACCTCGGCGGCCCCGAAGGCCGTGGATCCCTCGCCGTCGCTCAACCGCAACCGAACCTTCCAGAAGAAGCAGGTTGACGATGAACGACGCTTTCGCAATTCCACCAACCCAAACCAAGGAGCCCACATGACTGCTTCCATTGAAGCCTACGACAAGGCGATCGTTAACCGCCAACCAAATTTCGACGAGCGCAAGACCCGATCTGAATTCCGGAAGGTCATTCCCAATCTCATGACAATTGTGGTCCACTGCTTCGACCCGCGCGTGACAGGAGGTATAAGGCATTTGTAGATTTGAATCGCGCGCAGCTTTCCACGGTGAACGGCTAGGCGCCCCTTCCCCGAGCCTGATTCCCAACTGATAAGCGCTCTACTTATTCCCTGTCAGTCACGAGATGCTCTGTGCCTATGAACGGCCGCCAATAGCGGTCGTTCTTATCGGCGCAACAACGCTGATAGTGATGTGTGGTCTAACGATCGGCGGCCACCCCATCACTGATGACGCTTCCCGCAGCAACTGGTGGAAACTCGTCACGAGACGGATACTCCGCACCAGCGCATTAATACCTTCGCAAAGCCGAACGGCGCCGGCGCCGGGCATTGCTTGCGCAGTCTCGGCCCTCCGTTGTCGGTCTCGCCGAAAGCCGGCCAACATTTCGACTGACGCCCACGCGCCGTCTACTTTGCAATGCCCGACCCTTTTGAATTGCTGCCATGCCGGTCCAACGGTTTGACCGGGACCTTGCCCTGTGAAGCGCGAGCGTGCTGGCGGAGCCCATCTGCCAGGATCTTCAGATCCTTCGTCCGCCCGCTCACCAGCAGATCCGAAAACTCCCGCGCATCGATCGATGAAATCGCGCGCGTCTCGGGTGGCGGCATCAACCAACGCCTCCAGGCGCGCCGCATCAAACGAAAGAATACGCGCGGTTTCCTCATTTTACGTCCGACGCGGAAGCCTCCTTATGAGCGATCAGTGAGACGGGTGAGCCAGGACCGATCTTCTGCAGATTGCCTATAATGACACGGTCGTATTCGGCAATACCTTTGACGCTCACGGAATCTCCATCCGTCGGCCCCAGCGTGACTATCTTCTGTTCGGCTTTGCTGTCCGGGCCGACGATGTAGACATATTTTCCGAGCTGGCTCGATCCCAGGGCAACCTGCGGCACGAGGAGAGCGTCAGGTTCATCGCGAACGTGCAGGCGAACACGCACGTACTGGCCGGGTAGAAGCGTGAACTTCGGATTCGGCACGGTCGCCCTTGCCGTGATCGTTCCGGTCGTGCGGTCGACGCCGTTGTCGATGAAGGTCAGTTCACCCGAATAATCCATTGAGGCATCGTCGGGCAAGGACACTTTGGCAACCACCTTGTGAGCGCTACGCGCCGTCTGGATAACGCCGAGATCCCGTTCGCTCGGATTGAACGTGACGTAGAGAGGATCGAGTTGAACGAGCGTGTTGAGCGTGAAGCCGGATCCGCCAACCAGCGTGCCCACAGGAGCGCGATTGCGGCCGAGGCGCCCTGAAAATGGCGCGCGGATTTCCGTATAGGCGAGATTGATCTCGGCGGAGCGGACCGCGGCACTGTCCATTGCGACCGACGCCTCGCTTTGGCCCAACGTGCTGGCGCGCTGGTCGTAGTTGTCCTTGGCGAGGAAGCCGGTCTTCACCAACTCGTCACCGCGGTTGAAGTTCGAACGCGCGTATCCGAGCGCGGCCACATTGCGCTGCGCCTGCGCCTTGGCCTGGTCGAGAGCTGCCCGGTAATCGCGGTCGTCGATCTTGTAGAGCAGTGCCTCGCCCTTCACGTCGGCGCCGTCGGCCGTCGGTTGCGACTGGATGTATCCGGCGACCTTGGCCTGAAGCGAGACCTCGCGGATCGATTCCGTGCGAGCGGAGTATTCGAGGTAGACCGGAATTGTTCGCTTGACGACGGCCGCAACGGGAACCGGCATGGAGGGAGGGCCCGCCGGTGCCGCTGCGGCAACTTCCCCGGTGCGGACCGAATAGGCGGCGATGGCAGCGCCGACGCAAATGATGGCGGCGCCACCGAGCAAGAATTTCGAGGCTTTCATGGGATATTCCTGATTTTTTACTCGGCCGCGATTTTGTGCAGCTCGGATACATTGGAATTTTCGTCTGAATGGCCGCGCTCCCGCAGGCCTTCGATGACGGCGTAGAACACGGGCACGAACAGCAGCGTCAGGATCGTCGCGGCGAGCATGCCGCCGAAAACTGTCGTCCCGATGGATTGCCGGCTGGCCGCACCTGCCCCGCTCGCTATCATCAGCGGCACGACGCCGAGTATGAATGCGAATGCCGTCATCAGGATCGGCCGAAGCCGGAGACGGGCAGCTTCCATCGCGGCGTCCACGATGGTCAACCCTTCCTGGCGCCGACGCTTGGCGAACTCAACGATCAGAATCGCGTTCTTGGCGGAAAGGCCGATCAGCATGACGAAACCAATCTGAGAATAGACGTCGGTCTGCAGACCGCGCACGAAGAGCGCCAGGAACGCACCGAACAGCGCCAGCGGTACCGCGAACAACACCATAAACGGCATAGACCAGCTCTCATACTGCGCCGCCAGGATCAGGAACACGAAGACGATCGCCAGCACGAACACGACCGTGGCGATCGATCCCGCCTTCAGTTCCTGATAGGTAATGCCAGTCCATTCGAATGCGAAATCGCGAGGTAACGCGATCGCAGCGGCCCGCTCCATCGCCGTAACCGCTTGTCCCGAACTGTAGCCCGGCGCAGCGCCACCGTTTACAAGCGCGGAAGCGTAATTGTTGTAGTGCGGAACAGTCTCCGGACCGACGATGGGCTTGAGCAGGCCGAGTGTGCTCAACGGAACCATGCTGCCGCCGGCATTACGGACATAGAGTCGGTTAAGATCTGTCGCCGCCGCCCGCGAATCCTTGTCGGCCTGCAGGGTCACGCGGAAGGTACGCCCGAACAGGTTGAAGTCGTTTACGTAAAGGGATCCGAGGAATATCTGCAGAGTATTGAACACGTCAGGCACGTTAAGCCCGAGCAGTTTCGCCTTGGTACGGTCGAGGTCGTACTTGAACTGAGGCGTCGACGTTGAGAACGAACTGAAAAGCTGCTGAGGATTCAGTTCGGGCTGTTTGCGTGCTTCCGCGATCAACGCCTGCGTCGCTTGGTTCAGGGCAAAGCTGCCCCTGCCCGTCAGGTCCTCCACCTGAAACTCAAAGCCGCCTGTAGTACCAAGACCTGGAATTGACGGCGGATCAAAGCTGAGCACGAACGCCTCGGGAACCATGAGAAGCTTCATGCGGACATCGGCCACGATCCGTGAGGCCGTCTGGGAAGGCGGTCGCTCGTCCCATGGCTTGAGAATCCCGAACTCTACCGCCGAGTTCGACTGGGCCGCATTGGTGAGGAAGTTGAGACCGCTGATCGATCCGACTATGTCGACCCCGGCGGTACTTTCCAGGATTCCCCGCACCTTCTCGGCGACGGCATCCGTGCGCTGCAGGGAAGCGCCGTCTGGAAGCTGGATCACGACAAAGAAATAGCCCTGATCCTCGACCGGCAGGAAGCTCGATGGGATGCGCTGCGAAAGAAAGTAGGTTGCTCCCAGAACGGCGACGAACACTGCGAGGACGGCCCATCTCCATCCGATCAGCACTCTCACGAACTTTGCGTAACCGTGAGAAAGACGATCGAACCCGGCATTGAACCAGCGGAATGGCGCGAAATTGCCCGGCGACCGGTGGCGCAGGAACGCGGCGCTCAACGCCGGACTCAGCGTCAGCGAATTGAATGCCGAGATGCCGACCGAGATCGCAACCGTCAGAGCGAATTGATTATAAAGACGTCCGGTCACGCCGGGAATGAACGCCACCGGCACGAAAACCGCCATAAGCACGGCGGTCGTGGCGATGATCGGTCCCGTCACTTCGGACATTGCCGCCTGTGCGGCTTCCAGGGGTGAAAGGCCGTTTTCGAGCTGCCGTTCGACGTTCTCCACCACCACGATTGCGTCGTCCACCACCAGACCGATCGCCAGCACCATGCCAAGCAGGCTCAGCATATTCAACGAGAAGCCCATCACCTGCATGACGGCCAGGGTCGCAATCAACGAGACCGGGATGGCGATGGTTGGAATGAGCGTGGTGCGCCAGTTTTGCAAAAAGATGAAGACGACGAGGACAACGAGGGCCAGTGCTTCGCTGAGCGTTATGATCACGTCGCGTTTCGCCGCCTTGACGAATCGCGTCGTGTCATAATGCAGGCCGTACTCGATGCCTTTCGGGAAGCGCGTCGAGAGCTCCTCCATCTTGTCCTTGACGTGCTGCTGCAGGTCGAGCGCGTTCGAGCCCGGCATCTGGAATACGGCCAACACGACGGTCGGATCCTTGCCGAACACGGCGGTCGAGGAATATTGCAGCGCGCCGAGTTCGATACGGGCAATGTCCTTCATCCTGACTATCGCCCCGCTCGCGGGATCGGAACGCACCACGATATCGCCGAACTGATCGGGGTCGCTCAATCGGCCCGTCGCATTGACCTGCATCTCAAACGGGGTGCCTTCGGGCGCGGGGGATTGCCCGATCTTGCCGGCGGCGACCTGGACGTTCTGCTCGGCAACGGCCTGCTGGACGTCGACGGCGGTGATGCCCAGCTTGGCAAGCTTGTCCGGATCAAGCCAAATCCGCATCGAATAGCGCCTCTCGCCGAAGATTTGAACGTCGCCGACGCCGGGGACGCGCTTCAAGGGATCGACCACCTGAAGATAGGCGTAGTTGCTGAGCGCCACCGGATCGACGGAACGGTCTGGCGAGACCAGATTCACGATCAGGACGAAGTTCGGATTCTGCTTCTTGATGATGACGCCGCCCTGATTGACGATCGGCGGAAGCGAAGCCGCCGCTTGCGCCACGCGATTCTGCACGTCGACCGCGGCAATGCTGAGCGGATATCCGACATCGAACGTCACCGTGATGGTCGAGGAGCCGTCGTTGGAGCTCGAGGACGACATGTACGTCATCCCCTGCACGCCGTTGATCTGCTGTTCGAGCGGCGTCGTCACGGTGTCGGCAACGACCTGGGCGCTCGCTCCCGGGTACGCCGCGCTGACGACGACCTGGGGCGGCGTGATGTCGGGAAACTGCGAGACCGGCATCAGAAAATAGCAGATGGCCCCGGCCAGGACCATGATGACCGCGATCGACGAAGCGAAGATCGGACGATGAATGAAGAAGCCAACCATGGAACCGGCCCGATCTTGACCCGAACTATCGATAGATGTTACTCTTCGGTAACGGTGACATTACCGACCGGTAACACCGCGGTCAAGCGGGACGGCACGTCAATATTCCTTGAGGAAACCAGATGTCCGAAGCCCGTTCCGACGTTCTGCGGCCACGCGAGCGAATTCTCTTGGCGGCCAGGGATCTGTTTCATCGGCACGGCATCCGCGGCGTAGGAGTCGAAACAATCGCGGAGGCGGCCGGCACCAACAAAATGACTCTCTACCGTCACTTCGACTCGAAGGACGATCTCATCGTCGCCTATCTGCGCGGCGTCGCCGTCGAAGTCGATGAGATGTGGCGGGATTTCGAGCGCGACCATCCTGGCGACATGCAGGCTCAGTTGAAGGCCTGGCTGATCTGTGCGGAAGAGTGTGTGACATCAGACGAGCGCGGCTGCGATCTCGCAAATGCCGCCGTCGAACTAACCGCGGACGGTCACCCGGGGCGCCGCATCATCGAAGAATTGAAGACCGAGCACCGCAATCGCCTCGCTTCACTTTGCCGCCGCGCCGGCATCTCGCAACCGGAAGTACTGGCCGATACCCTCACCCTTCTCCTGGAAGGCGCCCGCGTCAGCCGTCAGGCCGCCGGCAGCAAAGGTCCGAGCGCTAAGTTCACCGCCACCGCAGAGGCCGTTATCGCGACCTTTCAATCCAGGACGAAGGTCGGTCCCAAATCGGGCCCGCGCAAGCGAACGAAGTGAACCGAGGTCCCGCACGCTAAAGCAGGCGCACTCCGGAGCGGACGTGGACGCGATTAAACCAGTTTTCTCGCTTCACCAACCACTCGGAGGTCGATCCTGTTAATCAGATCCGAACGGAGCCTCGGCGGCGCTCATTGCGGCCATCGTCTGTTGCAAGTACTGACGTTGGATCCGAGCGACACGATTCCGCCTAGCACCACGGCAATCGATCCGATCGCGACGACATGATTGGATCCGAATAGGCCGAGCATCGTAAAGAGCAGCAATGCGACGCCGCCAGCGATTGCCGCCTTGGAAACCAATATAATCTTTCGGCATCCTCGGAGACCTCGGCAAGCATCGAGAAATACTTCCAGGGGTTCGTGAACGTTCGGGATGGCGCGCTGCTCGGACCATGAAACCCTTGGCTTCGCGAGCCGAAGTTCGGCAAGCCGGTATGGGAATTGACTAAGGCGATGGTCTCGCAGCCATCACTCCCAGCGACGGTGCGCGAATTCGCCATACTGGCGACTGGCTCGCAGCCCGATAGCGATCGATGCCACCATTGCGACTGACTGCGGCTAACCCCTCAAGCCATCTTTCGAGGAACATCGTTCAACGACCGGGCTTCGCGACCGGAAATCGTCCAAGGCGTTAAGGAACTGGCTCCCGCTTGACCAATGCCCAATGACCGCCGAAGGGATCGGTAACGACTGTGACGGGATCCATCTGATGAGCTCTTGTAAGTCCGCTGCCGGCCTGCTGTGCGGCGCGAGCCATACAATCTGGATCTTCAACACGTAGTATGACCGCAACAAAGGCGGATCCAAACTCCTCAGCGATTGAAGAGAGCAAAGGCCGCTCAATATCGCCTTCCGAAGAGATAGCGAATCCAATACGTCCGATCGTGAAGCCCAGCCGAAACACCTTGCCGTTATGCGTTTCCTGCCGGAACGTTTCGTCAGCCCCGAAAACGCCTCGATAGAATTTACCCGCCTGCAGGACGTTCGGCACTCGGACTTCAAATCGTCGTTCGGGCCCCGCCCGTTCCCAATCGATCAGCATCCCGTTCAAACTCGCTTGGAGCATTGGGCATTGATCCTCCTTGTCGAGCGTCGTCCCTGATCGGACGCGTCGCGTAATGTTATAACATTACATACAAGAGATCAATCAGCTTGGGTGCGCCCTGGCATTGCTGGCTTCCGCAACTATTTCCATTATTCGATGGATTGATGGGGCATTGATGGGCAACCGAGCGTTCGCAAGGAGCGGCACCAATGGCCACATGTACCGAGAAACACCACGCCAACCACACTCACACGCATGGCGCGAACTGCGGACACACTGCGATTCGCCACGACGGTCATGTGGACTATCTGCACGATGGCCATCTCCACCACATGCACGAGGATCACGTGGATGAACATGTCATCGCGGTCAGCGCAACAAATCCCTTGCAATGCACGCCTCAAGTCCACTGCTCGCACGCGCACGGTCCAAACTGCGGACATCAAGCGGTGCCGCATGGTGACCATGTCGACTATCTTGTAGACGGCCGACTGCATCATCCCCATGGTGATCATTGTGATGATCACGGGCCCGTGCAGTTAGCCTGAGATATGGTGATCGAACCACCTGGCTTCATTTCGGTTTGATGGATTGCTCGCTGGTAGGCCGAAATGACACTTCGGCATGGGTCAGTTTGTGCTGCGGCCGTAGTAGCTTTTCAAGAGCCGATAGTGGCGTCCGGTCAAACCATATTCCTGGCGGAGGCAACTATCGCTCCTGCAAAATGTTGCACGCCCGTCACATCGCAGAAGTTCGAAGTGTAGCCTGATCAAGCGCGAATTTCGAAGAAGGTCGCAAAGTAGTGACCGGCGCGCGGTGAATGATCTTCACACATGCGGATGACAGCATTGCGAACCTCTGGCGGCAGACCTTCGATTCGCTCCGAATTCCAAGGATCGTCGCGGCCAATCGGACTGCCGCGAGCGAGTGCGATCGGTTGATTGCTAAAAGAAAGCAAGGCGACGCCGGCAGCGATTGCTGAATGTCGCATGTGAAAAAGTCCGCATGCCAGCACCCGTCCCCCGGAGGAAGGTTGCATTCGCAACGCATAGACTATCAGGGATGCCAACGACCGCTAGGGTCAATAAATTGTCCGATGGTATGTGCGGCGCATCAATTTGATCAACTTGCTGGCCGTTCCGGGTCATTCGCGTCATATGCAATGACGCGCACCCAAAGCCTGTGACCTGAGATTGGATACAAACAATGTTCGTTTCATTTTTCCCCCGCCCGAAACTGTTCTTTCTGTCGGCCATCATCTGGACGGCGCTGGCGATGGCGCTCTGGTATGGCTTTGCCAGCAATCTCATCGGGCCGTCTGCGAACGGAGGTGTCGGCGTGGAGATATTCTGGTCGGCACCGTCGCTTTGGTTCGACCTCTATTTTGCGCTTTGCGTCGCAATCTTCGCCGGCGCCTGGATGGTGTTCGCGCCGCATCGCTGGGCGCCGTGGTCCATCCTCGGTTCCGCGCTGATCCTGTTCACCTCCTATTTCCAGGTCCAGGTCAGCGTCGCTATCAACAGCTGGTACGGGCCGTTCTACGATCTCGTCCAGGCCGCGCTTTCGAAATCGAAGCCGGTCACAGTCGAGCAGTTCTACAGCGAGTTGTCGACCTTCGCTGGCATCGCCCTGGTCGCGGTCGTGGTCGGCGTGATGACGCGGTTCTTTGTCAGCCACTACATCTTCCGCTGGCGGACCGCGATGAACGACTTCTACATCGCACACTGGCCACAACTCCGCACCATCGAGGGCGCCTCGCAGCGGGTGCAGGAGGACACCATGCGGTTTGCGACCACTATGGAAGGTCTCGGCGTCAATCTGATCAGTGCCGTGCTGACGCTCTTGGCCTTCCTGCCGGTTCTCATGAGGCTCTCCAGCAATGTCACGGAGTTGCCGCTGATCGGCTCGATCCCCTATCCCCTGGTATTCGCCGCAGTGATCTGGTCGGTGCTCGGCACCGGCGCGCTGGCGCTGATCGGCATCCGGCTGCCCGGGATCGAGTTTTTCAACCAGCGGGTCGAAGCGGCCTTTCGTAAGGAGCTCGTGCTCGGCGAAGATGATCCGACCCGCGCCGATCCACCGACCGTGAGCGAGCTGTTCGGTGCCATTCGCCGGAACTACTTCCGGCTTTACCTGAACTTCATGTACTTCAATATCGGCCGCATCGTTTATTTGCAGACCGACGTCATTTTTCCCTACATCCTGCTCGGACCAACGATCATTGCGGGCAAGATCACGCTCGGTTCGATGAACCAGATCCTGAACGCCTTCACGCAGGTCAGAACCTCGTTTCAGTATCTTGTTAACTCGTGGAGCACGATCGTCGAACTGATTTCGATCTATCAGCGGTTGCGGGGTTTTGAGGCCAAGATCGGCGGCGAACCTCTGCCTTCGATTGAGACACGGACGGAGCCAAAGTCGTTGTGATAGTCGTAGGGTGGGCAAAAAAAGCTAATGACCGACCAAGCAGTTCGCCGAATTGCGATTGCGCGAAAGCCGCATGATTTGCCAAGTTTCGCTGTTGATCGGAAGAGCCTGCGCACCGGCAAGACAAGCCCTTGGCATAGAAACCAATCGAATGAGTTGCCAGCGGTGCGGGTGACGTTTTGCAGCCAAAGAGCTCTTTGGCTCCCAGCTTTGGATCATTGGGGTTAGGCAGCGGCTTCGGATCAACACTGCCTGTATCCTGGCAAGGAGCGGTCGTCGCGGTCAAATCCGCGATGGGCAAGGCCAGCTAACGCGAAGAGGCGTTGGTGCATCCGATTGACCTGATCACACCGAATATTTAGGGAAAACCTCAGGGAGGTAGCGCAGATAACGCAGCGGCCAGTTCGGCCATTTCAACTTCAGGAATGGCCTTGTGAATTCTCGCGATACGGGGACTCTGTCCCACCCTCAATATGGCAATAATCGTTTCGGTATCGGGGCAACCGGGTTCCCGACAGTTGAGTTCGGTCACCGAGACAGTTACGTCGTCGGAAAGCTCGAGACAGCTTCGTGTTTCGGCTTTGATGCGATCCACCGCCTCGCGATATCCAGGTTTAGGCCTGCGGGCGAGCGGGTTGAAAAATCCGGTCATTGCAGCCCTTCAACATTGAGGTAAACAAGCTCCGGTTTGTGGTACCGAAGCCGAACAAACATTCTGCGGAGGGCGAGATCGCTCACTGCGGCACTCGCTTTCGCGGGCATGGCCATCGCGCTCAAGCCCTGCACGCTTCAAATCCCTCGCGTAGGACATCCTTCGGCAGATTGCGGCCGATGAATACCAGCCGGCTTTGACGTTGTTCGGTGTCCTTCCAAGGCCGCTGGTGCCCTCCTCCATCAGCATATGCACCGCCTGAATGACAAACCGGTCGTCGTCGCCGCGCATGGCCAGAACACCCTTGGTGCGCAGAATATCGGGTCCCAGGCGCTGGATCACATCGGAAATCCAGTTCAGGAATTTCTCCGCAACGAGGGGGCGATCGCTCACCAATGACAGGCTACTGACATCGTCGTCATGATCGTGATCATGGAAATGATCGAGAAAATCAGGCCAACTCCAACCGCGAATGGTTCCAGGAAGGATGGAACTTCGCCCGCGAGAAAGCGCCGTTAGAGGTGCTGATCCCGATGATGCTCGTGCGGCATTGCGGCCTGCGACTTGACCGGCAAAGCCATGCGCTATTACGCGCGCGAGAACAAAAAGATCGTTATCCTCCCGATGATGCAGGAGCTGCAGGATTTCCTGGCCGAACTCAAGGTGCAGAGGGCTGACGGCATGATCACCGTCAGAGACGACGGAGCGCTCTGGCTTAGCGAGAAGGAGATGCAGACCCGAGTGAGCCATTGGCTGCGCGACCAGGAACGGGCTGGCCATGTCGGAAAGGGAACGACGCTGCACGGCCTCCGGGTATCCTACGCCGCATGGTGGCTGCGCAACGGCGCCACCGTTGCGGAGGTGACCGACCTGATCGGCGACCTGTCGGAACGCATAGGCAGGCACTACACCCGCCACGTCGAATCCGAGATCAACATCAACCGCGCCTTTAAGCGCGTTCAGGACAAGACGTGAACAGGCTTTCCACCGAAAGTGTCTAACGCGACGGATTGGCTGTCTAACATTTGCAGGTACGGGGCGAAAAGGCTATGGAAATCAAAGTCGCGGACGTGGCGGAACTGGTAGACGCAAGGGACTTAAAATCCCTCGATGGCAACGTCGTGTGGGTTCGAGTCCCACCGCCCGCACCAGAGGTTGGCTGGTCCAATGTCGCAGGTTCCGTGACTCGCAAGGCGCATCCGTGCAAGGCGATTTGCGAATGCCTCCGGGCAGCTCCCTCGGTGCAAGTCGAGGGGGCTTTTCTTGAGCTGATCCCGATGTGACGCGACCTATGATTTTTGCGCAATGCCATTTCGCTGAGCCGCGACCCAGCGTAATTCGCAATCAGAGTATGGCAGAAATTAACGCGACGGCACCGAAGCCGGCACCCAGTGCAGCCCATTCGTGCTTCGTGACAGCCATCGCAGCTACGACAACAAGGCAGCCGACAAGAGTTGGCCATCCCCCTTGCAAGGTAGCTGCAGCAATAAACGCTACGAACAGATTGCCAGGAGCCAGGCGCAATACAAGCGGCAAACGAGCGCTTTGCGGCAGGGCACTTGCCGCCAGAAAGCCACCGGCTCGCATCGCATAGCTCGCTGCTCCGATCGCGAAGACGATGACGAACAGCCACCACTCAGGCATCGTCGCTACCCCACGTACCAACCAGCGCACCTGCACCACCTCCTATCAACATCGCCCAACTTGGGCTAATCGTACTGGCTGCGGCAACTCCGACGGCTGCAGAAACGGTCCAAGGCAGCAAATTTTGCCAACCGCGCCATTGCGTGTGTAGGAGCGCAGCGACAAACGCGAGCGGTAAGAAGGCCGCCGCGACCGCCAACGGTCCATGCGGCTTCAGTGGCAAGGCATAGCCGAGAGCGGTCCCGCCAATCCAGCCGATGGCCATCGGCAAGCTGGCCCCCAGGAGATAACCAGCATCGCGTCGGCCGCGCTCGGCCTCGGCCACAGTCATCAACCACGATGCATCCGCCAGCAGGAACAATATCGGAAGCATCACGCGTCGGGGCACGTCTGGAAACAGTTGACGGAGATGTGCTCCCATCACGAGATACCGCGCGTTCGTCGCCACGCATGCGACGACCATCGCCGCGATCGGGGGCGGCAAGGCCCACATGCCCAGCGTTACAGCTTGTGCCGTCGCGGAATAGACGACCAAACTGAATAGCACCGCAGGTGTGAAGCCAAGTTCCAAGCCGCGATAGGCAACGCCCATGACAATCCCCGCTACCCCATTGCTCGCAATGAAAGGAAGTGCCGCCATGAAACCCCGCCGGAACGCGGTTACGGTGCACGGGGATTCGGATGAGGTTGCCATTCTTGTGGTCATGTCCATTCGATAATAAAATGTATCGAGAGCGCGCTCGACGGGCTCATGCGAAACGCAAATGCAAGAATAGCTTTTGTAGACTCTTCCGAAAGGTTGGACGATCAAGTCGTCGGGGCACGGCGCAGCGGGAGGAGGGCCCGCAGCCGGCCATCGCGCAGGTAGAGACCGCCCCAAGCAAGAACGCCGACATAGACCCCGAAGAGGACTTGGCTGAAAAGCGGATCCTCCAGCCGTACTTTGCTGGCGACCGCGCCGCCCAAAAAACCCGTCAGAAGGATGGCGCCGAGAACAGCGGTTCGTGGTATTGCGTACAGAATAGCGCAAGCAAGACATATAATTCCGAGGGGGCGTATGACATCCACCGGATAGCCAATTCCGACGGTGGCATTCACCACTGGCGTGATCATCATCAGCTTCGTGACGCCATCGAACAGGAGGAACACCACCACGATGCCGCTCATGATCCAGCCAATCCAGATCATTGATCTTGCACTTGTCGCAGTTTGAGATTTCGTCGTCATGCAAGTGCCCTTTGGTTGAGTCGTGCGTGATGAGAAGATGCTGGTTTGTGCGAAGTCATTTCACCTTGAGACGCTCTGCAATACGATCCGCGCCCATGCCGATCATCTTTGCGAAGCCCATGCTGACAGAGATGTCCCGTTCGGCGATCGAATCGAAGCGCGCGACGAGCGTCCACTTTGTCTGATTGCCATGCTCTTCAAGCGTAACCGTACTGACCGCCGTAGGCGGAGCCGGCTTGCGGTTCTCATCCTTGATCGTCTTCCATACGAGCCGTTCCGGCTCGACGACTTCCAGAAATACACTGTTGATTGTGAACTGTGCGCCGTTGGGAGCCTGCATGACGTGCCTCCAGATGCCGCCTGGCCGCAGGTCCATCTCGCATACCGGATTTGTAAACCCCGGGCCGCCGTACCAGTGCACGACGTGCTTGGGATCTGTGATCACATCCCAAACGAGGGTGCGGGGTGCATCGAACATGCGGGTGACGATGACCACGGGTTCATCGAGCGAACTGGCGTCAATAATGGATGTCACTGGGATGTTCCTTTTTTGATTCTATTTGCCGGGTGGCTCGCAGTGGCAGGGCTAGCTTCCTTCGTCTTTGAAGCCTTGCCGCTGCATGGACGTTAAATATTCGCCTAAGCTGTCGAGGCTTCGGTCCCAGAAGCGTCGATAGCCTTCAAGCCATTCGACGACACCGCGAAGTGGTGCAGCTTCAAGGTGGCAGGGGCGCCACTGAGCATCTCGACCACGCGAAATCAGCCCTGCCGTTTCGAGCACCTTGAGATGCTTTGAGATCGCCGCAAGGCTCATGTCATAGGGCTCGGCCAGTTCCGTCACGTTTGCGTCGCCAGTGGCCAAACGGGCAAGGAGCCCTCGCCGCGTCGGATCGGAGAGAGCAAATAACGTTGAGCTAAGCGGATCTGACGGCATGAATTTAACTCATTAGTTGATAACCTATAGGTTAAATACAGAAAATTGGTACTGTTTGCAAGGGGTAAAAAATTGTTCTTATGCAAAGCCCAATCTCCGCAGATTAAGCGGAGAATGGGGTTGCATTTGCGGAGATAGGCGCCAATGTTCTCCGCAAAAGGTGCGGAGAATGGCGAAATATATCCACGAACTAGCGAATTGGCCGGCTTTCAGGTGGGATCGGGATTTCCTGGCCCACCCTCTTGCGGCGGTCCGGTTGCGGCAAGGGACGCTTATCGGACGCATGCAAGCGCTGGGATTCCCGCAGCAGGAAGAGGCGGTTCTCGCCACCCTGACCGAGGACGTCCTCAAATCCAGCGAGATCGAAGGCGAAATCCTCGACAAGGACCAGGTCCGGTCATCCCTCGCCCGCAGGTTGGGGATGGAGGCCGGCGCATTGCCGCCCGCCGACCGCAATGTCGAAGGCGTCGTCGAGATGACGCTCGACGCGACGCAGAGGTTCAGGGCGGAGCTGACCCCTGAACGACTATTCGGCTGGCACACCGCGCTTTTCCCGACGGGACGCAGTGGCATGAGGAAGATCGTCGTGGGCGCGTGGCGCGACGGTTCGGCGGGGCCGATGCAAGTGGTCTCCGGACCGGCTGGGCGCGAGCGCGTGCACTACGAAGCGCCCGGGGCCGGCAAGCTCGAGGCGGCAATGAAAGCGTTCATCGAATGGTTCAACGCGCATGAGAAGATCGATCCCGTGATCAAGGCTGCGCTTGCGCATCTGTGGTTTGTCACCATTCACCCGTTCGAGGACGGCAACGGACGTATCGCGCGCGCCATCGCGGACATGTCGCTTGCGCGTTCGGAGAACAGCCCGCAACGCTTCTACAGTATGTCGGCACAAATCCGCATCGAGCGGAAAGCCTATTACGACATGCTCGAACGCACGCAAAAGGGCGATCTCGATGTAACGCCGTGGCTCGAATGGTTCCTGGGGTGCCTGGATCGCGCCTTCGATGGAGCCGAAACCATCCTTGCGGCGGTGCTGCAAAAGGCCGAATTCTGGCAGAAGCATCGCGGCGCCAAAATCAACGAAAGGCAACGCGATATGCTCAATCGCCTGCTAGACGGATTTGAAGGCAAGCTGACTTCGAGCAAATGGGCGCTCAGGGAGAAATGCTCGCCGGACACGGCGCTGCGCGACATCACCGAACTCGTCGCGCAGGGTATTTTGAAGAAGGACGAGGGAGGCGGGCGAAGCACAAGCTATTCCCTTGCCTGACGGATGCCTTCCGGGTTGGCTTCGCCAATCGCCCGCTACCCCTTCGCAAACACCACCACTCCGTTCGCCGGAATCACGATGGCCGCCGACGCGGCAAATCCGTGCATTCCCCTGCCCTCCGCAACGACGCCACCGCCATTGCCGGCGACGATCGGATTCACAAAATGGTCGTAGGCGTCGCTGTTGAAGCGCTCCTGCCAGAGGCCTTGTGACGGAAAGCCGATTTCGTAAGCGTACCACGTCGTCTCCGCGAAGGAGGCGACCACGATGATGTCGTCGCCGCTTCCCTCGCGCCAGCGGTGATAGGCGATCACGCGGTCGTGGTCGGAGCAATGGAAGGCGCGGACCTTGTCGCCGCGCAGCGCCGGCAGTGCGCGGCGCAGGTGGATGAGGTCTGTTGTGAATCGCAGATGATCCTGCATGGTGGAATCGGGATCGTCGAGGCCGCTCCAGGACAAAAGGTTCGGCCCATTCGGCAGCACGTCCCAGGGTTTTTCCTCCAAGAATTCCTGGCCCATGAAAATCTGGGGGATGCCGGGCGCGGTCAGCAGGATCGCATTCGCGACGCGGCTGCGGCTGCGTGCGTACCAGGATCGGTGATTGGAGCCGTCGGCGAGCGCAGGCAGCCGCGGATCGCGGCCGGCGAGCACGAGGTCATGGTTCTCGACGCAGGTCACCGCGCGCCAGCCGTGGTCGAAACCGGGCGGGTAAAGTGCGGCCGCGATCGCCGACATCGAAATGCCGGCATTCGCTCCCCCTGACGCCGCACCGACCGCGCCGCGCAGCGCGCCGCGAAGACCATCGTGCTGCACCACGTCGAAGCCCATGCCGCCGGATGCCGCTGCTGCCACGACCGGCGCGGCCGAGGCCGGAATGTCGGCAAAACGGCCGGGCCAGAATTCCGCGTTCTGCAGGATGCCGTTGCGCAAGGCCCGCAGGTTCGAGGTCAGCGCGCGGCAGAATTCCCAGCCGCTGCCCTGGCCGGTCGAGATCAGCGTCGAGATCTCGTCATAGCGGAAACCGTCGGCGTGAAACTCCCCGACATAATAGCGCGCATTGTCGATGAGGAAATTTGCCACGTCCTGGTTCCACAGCGCGAACGCGAGGCCGCCGGTGCCGCGGTCCTGGTCGGTGAAATAGAGGCTGTCGTTGTTGTTGCCGCGGTTGATGCGGCGGTCGATATAGTACAGGCAATTGTCGTCCAGCTTGCCGTCGACCGAGAATCCGCCAGCGTGGTTGTAGACCACGTCGAACGTCACGGCGATGCCGTGGATATGGCAGAGGTCGACCAGCGCCTTGAGCTGTCCCGGTCCGGACTGGATGTCCGCAAGCGCAAGACCGGGCTTTTGCTTCGTTGCATAGAGCGCGTTGAGTTTGGTCAGATACGCCGGCAGGTCCGAAACCGCGATATAGGGAAAGTCCGGCGAGAACAGGTCGGCGCCGCCATAGCCCATGTTCGGATTGCACTCCTGCTCGTCAATCGGCAGCGGCTGCAGCACATTGACGCCGAGACCGGCGAGATAGGGAATCTTCAAGGCGACGTCGAGGAAAGTCGAGCAGACGTTCGCCGTGGAAATCGCAAAGGTCCCGACATGGAGCTGGTAGACGACCATGTCGGAGAAATCCGGCGTCACGAAATCGCGGTCATGCCAGGGAAATCCATCGGCCGGGCGCACGATGCCAAAGCAATTCGGAAAGTTTGGCGGATCGAGTTCACGGGCACGCGGGTCGCGCTTGTAGCCCGAGGAGCCCTTGCCCTCGACCCAGAACCGATAGCGGTCGCCGTCGCGCGCGCCGTCCTGGAATCCCGTCCAATAGCCGCGCGCATCCTTCTGCAACAGACGGTCATCGCTGAGCGCTTCAAAGGCCTGTCCGCCAAAGATGCCGTGCAGATAGACAGCGTCGGCTTCCGGCGCCCACAGCCGGAAGCTGGCGCCGCCGGCGCCCAGCGTCGCCCCGGCCGGCGTCTGCGCGGAAATGTTGGCTTGCGAAAGCACGGCCTGCTCGAGTCACAAAAGTGTCATCACATCGTAAGGCTTTTCAGCGTCGCACAAGTGCGGGCTGCCGGCCAGCGCGACCTTGCTTTCGCCGGCGCCTGACATCAAAATTTCACTTTCGCCGGGTGGACCGCACGAGCACGCAAATCAGAGATCAAGCCATGGCCGCGCTGGAAAAAATCACCGTCGCTCCCGCCCTCACCTTCGACGCCCTCGTCGCGGGTGAGCCCGGCGCGCCACTGGCGCTGCTGCTGCACGGCTTCGCGGAATCCATGCATTGCTGGCGTGCGCAGGTCGAAGCCCTTTCGGCCGCGGGCTATCGCGTGGTCGCACCGAGCCAGCGCGGCTATTCGCCGGGCGCGCGGCCGGATCCGAACGATGCCGCCAGCTATCGCATCGAGCGGCTGATGGACGACGCGATGGCGATCGTCGACGCCGCCGGCTATGGCGGGCAGCGCTTCCATCTCGCCGGCCATGACTGGGGCGGCAGCATCAGCTGGGCGCTGGCGGATCGATTCCCCGACCGGCTCGCCTCGCTCACGGTGCTGTCGCGGCCGCATCCCAACGCCTTCAACCGCGCGCTGCTCGCAACCGATGTCGATCAGGCTCAGCGCTCGCGGCATCACACGGCGTTCCTCGAGCCCGACGCCGCCGATGTCGTGCTGGCCGACGATGCGCGATGGCTGCGCGAGCGCCTCGCGGCCAATGGCGTTCCGGCGGCCGCGATCGCGCAACACATCGACGTGCTCGGCAACAAGGCGGCGATGGAAGCAGCCCTCGCCTGGTATCGCGCGCGCGGCGCGATCCGTTCGCCGCTGGGACCAATCCGCGTGCCGACGCTCTATATCTGGGGCGACGCCGACGACACCGTCGGCCGCATCGCCGCCGAAGGCACGGTCGATTTCGTCGCCGCGCCCTATTCCTTCGAGGTGCTGCCCGGCGTCGGCCATTTCGCCGCGGACCAGGCGCCGGACCGCGTCAACCAATTGTTACTGCAGCATCTCGCGGCTTATCCGGTCTGACGGTTCGGCGCGCGGAACCTGGCCGTCGCCAAAATGTTG
Organism: Bradyrhizobium erythrophlei; assembly: GCF_900129505.1. Taxonomy (NCBI): domain Bacteria; kingdom Pseudomonadati; phylum Pseudomonadota; class Alphaproteobacteria; order Hyphomicrobiales; family Nitrobacteraceae; genus Bradyrhizobium; species Bradyrhizobium erythrophlei. The sequence continues at coordinate 8,200,879 of NZ_LT670818.1, forward strand.
TCCCGCAGCAAACGGAGCAACACGACATGGCCAGCGACACCAGTCCCGAGCGCGCGGCGCCGGCGCGCGAACCGCGCAAGGGTATCCATTCCATCCCGGCGTCGCCGCAAGGCGGCCCGCCGAATTTCAGCGACGGGCCGGAATCGCCGCGCAGCAGCCACTGCTGAGCGGGCTCCCTCGCATCATCGTCGAAACGCTCACGCCGCTTTCGCCATCTCCGAGACGCGCTCCCACGTGGTCGCCTGCATGCTCGGCCGCGCTTCCATCCGCGCCAGCCACGCCGCGAGGTTGGCGTGCGGTGCGCCGAGTTCGGCCCATTCCGGCGTCAGGGTGAAGAAGGCAACAGCCGGTGCGACCAGCAGGTCCGCGAGCGAAATGCCCTCGCCTGTAAAGAAACTTTGGTCGCCCAGCAGCCGCGCCAATACCGCGAACACCGTACGTGCCTTCGGCATCGCGGCTTCGATGGCCGGCTCGTCGGGTTTGAGTCCCATCAGCTGCGGACCGATCACGCGGTGAAAGATGATGACGTTGCCGACGCCTTGAAAGAGATACCAGTCGTTGATATTCATCGCCTGGTCCATCCGCGCGGAGGCTTTCGGATCGGCCGGCGTCAGCGACGGCTCGGGCAGCACGCGATCGAGATAGCGCAGGATCGCCTGGGTCTCGTAGATCACAAAACCGTTGTGTTCGAACACCGGCACCCGGCCGAAGGGATGGCGAGCGAGATGCTCGGGCGAGCGCATGGTGCCCAGTGCGACCGGCGCGAGCCGATAGCGCGCGCCCTTCTCTTCCAGTGCGGCCAGCACGGCACGCGCAAACGGGCTTCCGGGAATGGTGTGGACCGTAAATTCCGACATGACAATCTCCTCTCCACGCTTGATTGCTGTTATTCGGCCTGGTTGCCGCGCTCGGCTTCCCGGGCAAAGCGCTCGATCAGGCCCGGCCAGCCGCGATCGACATCGTTGCGCAAGGAGGCGCCCGCCTCCGCGCCCATGGTCTCGAATTTGTGGTGCACGAGTTCGACCTCGGTCGCATCAGGCCCGTCGGCGGTGAAGCGCACGTCGACTTCCGATTTCATCGCGATGTCGGGCTTCCACTGCGCGTTGATCTGCCAAACCATCACCAGGCGATGCGGCGGCTCCCACAGCGTGATGGTGGCGACGCTCGTCTGCGTGCCGTCTTCCGAAATCTCCAGCCAGCGGCCCCCGAGCCGCGGTTCCATCAGCACCTTCTCGATCGGTCTCTTGCCGACGCCGAAATCGTGCGGCCACCAGCGCGTCAGACCGCTGGTGAAGACCTCGAAGGCGTGGGCGACCGGCGCCTTGACACGGACGGTTTTGCGCACGGGCGCGATGGCGGACATTTCATTCATTCCCTCAGCTCCTTCACTTGCTCTTTTTGGCCCTGTGGGATCGTTCAGCCTCCAGCCTGAAAGCCTCCAGCGCATCGCCCCAGAAACTGTCCAGCCATTCGCGCAATTCCATCAGACCCTCGCGCCTGAGCGAGTAGATCCGGCGCACGCCCTCGCTGCGCTCCTCGACTAATCCAGCGTCCTTCAATGCTTTCAGATGCTGCGACACCGCCGGCCGCGACACCGGCAATCCCGCGGCGAGCAGGTTCACCGGCCGGGGCCCGGCGCGCAGGCGCTCGAACACTTTTCGCCGGGTCGGATCGGCCAGCACCGCCAACGCATTTCCGTAAGCCATAGCTAACGGTAAGCTACAGCTTACACATATGTCAAGCCGGCTTTTCATCCGCCCGAACGCAAACGGCGCCGCCAAGGGAGCGACGCCGTCGGGCCGATAATCAATCAGGTGTCGGCGGCGAGCCGTGCCGCCGCCCTCACTCCGACTTGTCGATATTCCAGAAGATCGGCGTCGCCGGGCCGTCGAGCACGCCGGAAAGCGATTTCCGCCAGGCGCTCGGCGCGAGATATTGCCCGAGCGGGACATAGATCACCTGGTCGTAGGCCTCCTTCTGGATCTCGGCGGCGATCTTCTTCTGCTCGTCCGGCGAGCCCGAGCGCGCGAAGGTATCCTTCAGCTGCTCGATCTTGGGGTCTTCCGCCCAGCCGAACCAGCCGCCGTTCTTGCCGCGGCCGCCGATCGAGAAGTTAACGATCGGGTTGACCACGTCGGCGCCGACCCAGTTGGTGAAGAACATGTTCCAGCCGCCCTCCTTCGGCGGCTTCTGGCTGGTGCGGCGGGTGACCACGGTCTGCCAGTCGGTGGCCTGCACGTCGACCTTGAAGCCCGCCTCGCGCAACTGCTGCGCGACGACGATCGGCTGCGCTTTCAAGGTGACGACGTCGCCGGGCGCCATGATCACCACGGGCGTGCCGTCATAGCCGGATTCGGCGAGCAGCTTCTTGGCCTCCGCCAAGCCGTTGCCCTTCACCAGCGACTCCGAGCCTTCCTCGGTGGCAAGCGGTGTGCCGCAGACGAAGAACGCGCCGCAGAGCCGGTAATATTCGGGATTGCCGACCAGCGCGTCCAGCACCTCCTTCTGGTTGATGGCCTTCAGCGCGGCGCGGCGAACCTTTACATTATCGAAGGGCGGAAACAGGAAGTTCATGCGCCCCAGCGTCTGGAAGCCGAGCTTGTTCAGCGTCTCGACGTTGATGTCCGGGTTGGCGGCCAGCACCGGCAGAATATCGAACGACGGATTTTCCATGAAATCGATATCGCCGGACTGCAGCGCGTTCACTGCCGTCTGCGCGTCCGCCATGGTGATCCATTCGACACGGTCGACCTTCACCACCTTGCCGCCCGCGGTCCAGCTCGCCGGCTCCTTGCGCGGCACATAGTCGGTGTTCTTCACATAGACCGACTTCACGCCGGGCTGGAATTCCGACTGCACGAACTTGAAGGGACCAGAGCCGATCTGCTCCTTGATCTGCTGGCCGGGCGGGGTTTCGGCAAGGCGCTTCGGCATCATGAAGGGAACATAGGACGACGGCTTGCCGATCGATTCCAGCACCAGGCCGTAGGGCTCCTTCAGTTTCAGCGCGAAGCTTTTCTCGTCGATTGGTTCGATGCTGGCGGTAAAATCCATCAGCTTCTGGCCCATGCTGTCGTTGCGGCCCCAACGCTTTAGCGAGGCCACGCAGTCCTCCGCCGTCACCGGCGCGCCGTCATGCCATTTCAGGCCGTCGCGCAAAGTGAAGGTGTAGGTCAGCTTGTCGTCGGAGACTTTCCAGTCCGCCATCTGCGGCTGGATCTTGAAATTGGCATCGGTCGCCAGCAGCGTGTCATACACCATGTAGCCGTGATCGCGGGTGATATAGGCGGTGGTGAACCCGGGATCGATGACGCGCAGATCGGAATGCATCACCGCGGTGATGGTCTTGGCCTCCACCGGGGCCGACAGCGCCAGCGCCGCCGACAGCGCCAGCGCGGACAGGGTGGCGTTCGACGCGGCAGCGGAACGCTTCCAGCGCGAGAAGTGAAACATTCTGACTCTCCTGACGTGAAACTGGTCAAAGACCGATGATTTGTTATGCAAGCGGTGCGTTATTTAGGCGCATTAACATGCTGCAAATCCAAGGCTTTTGAGACTTGCACCAAGCATGCGGCGCGTCAATCGTGTTTTGACGCATAACGCGTGCGACCGGAAAGGACTAAACCTCCGCTGATGTTTCACTTTACAAATTCGCCGCCGATCATTCTCGTCAGCATGGCGCGATGCCAATCCTTAATATCCGTTCACAACTCGAGAGAAGTTACATGAACCCCGCCAACCTTCCCTTTGATTCCGAAGCCATGCTGCAGGGACTGCGCGCGTGGGTGGAGTGCGAAAGCCCCACCTGGGACGCGAATGCCGTGAACCGCATGCTCGACCTCGCCGCGCGCGACATGGCGATCATGGGCGCATCCATCGAGCGCATCGCCGGCAGGCAGGGCTTTGGCGGTTGCGTGCGGGCGCGGTTTCCGCATCCCAGACTGGGCGAGCCCGGCATCCTGATCGCGGGGCACCTCGACACCGTTCACCCCGTGGGCACGCTGGAGAAATTGCCATGGCGGCGCGAGGGCAACAAATGTTATGGCCCCGGCATCTTCGACATGAAGGGCGGCAATTACCTGACGCTGGAAGCGATCCGGCAATTGGCGGGCGCTTCCTTCAAGACGCCGCTGCCGATCACGATCCTGTTCACGCCCGACGAAGAAGTCGGCACGCCGTCGGTGCGCGACCTGATCGAGGCGGAAGCCGCGCGCAACAAATATGTGCTGGTGCCGGAACCCGGCCGGCCCAATAACGGCGTCGTCACCGGGCGTTATGCGATCGCCCGCTTCAATCTGGAAGCAATCGGCAAGCCGAGCCATGCCGGCGCCACGCTGTCCTCGGGCCGCTCCGCGATCCGCGAAATGGCGCGGCAGATCATCGCCATCGACGGCATGACGGGCGAGGACTGCACCTTCTCGGTCGGCATCGTGCATGGCGGCCAGTGGGTCAATTGCGTCGCCACCACCGCAACGGGCGAGACACTGAGCATGGCGAAACGCCAGGCCGACCTCGATCGCGGCGTTGAACGCATGCTGGCGCTGAACGGCACGGCGAACGATGTCACTTTCAAGGTGACGCGCGGCGTGACGCGGCCGGTGTGGGAACCCGATGCCGGCACCATGGCGCTGTACGAAAAGGCGCGCGGCGTCGCAGCTCAGATGGGCCTCGACCTGCCCCACGGCAGCGCCGGCGGCGGTTCCGACGGCAACTTTACCGGCGCGATGGGAATTCCGACGCTCGATGGGCTAGGCGTCCGGGGCGCCGACGCGCATACGCTCAACGAGCACATCGAAATCGACAGCCTCGCCGAACGCGGCTGCCTGATGGCGGGACTATTGGCGACGCTGGAGTGAGAGGCGCGATATCAGTGTCCGCCCAGAATACCGCCAATGGCACAGGAATTGCTCGCTAATACCCTACGGGCGGGAACATAATCCGCGATAACCCTGACCGATAAGATCGGCTTATGGGTTGCCGCACAAGCTTCTGATGGATGACGATGCTCGGATACCTCGTTCGCCGCGTTCTCGCCGCCATTCCCGTGATGGGCGTGGTGGCGCTGTTCGTGTTTCTGCTGCTGCGGCTGACGCCGGGCGATCCCGCCGCGATCCTCGCCGGCGACAATGCGACGCCGGAGCGCCTCGAGCGCATCCGCACCTCGCTCGGCCTCAACGAACCGCTCTACATCCAGTTCTTTACCTGGATAGGAAAGCTGCTGCATGGCGATCTCGGCGTGTCGCTGATCTCCAACGTCCCGGTGCTGAAGATGATCGGCCAGCGCGTCGAGCCGTCGATCTCGATCGCGCTGTCGACCATCATCCTCTCCATTGCGATTGCGGTGCCGCTCGGCGTGATCGCGGCGTGGAAACAGGGCACCTGGATCGACCGTTTTGTCATGGGCCTCAGCGTGGTCGGCTTCTCGGTGCCGGTGTTCGTGATCGGCTATGTCCTGATCCAGTTCTTCGCCATCGACCTGCGCTGGCTGCCGGTGCAGGGTTTTAAGAGCATCAGCGCGGGCTTTTGGCCGTTCCTCGAGCGCATCATCCTGCCGACCGTCACGCTGTCCTTCATCTACGTCGCCCTGATCGCGCGCATGACGCGGGCGGCGATGCTGGACGTGCTGGGCGAGGATTACGTGCGCACCGCGCGCGCCAAGGGTATCGGCGAGACCGCCGTGCTGCTGCGCCACGCGCTGCGCAACGCCGCCGTGCCCGTCATCACCGTGATCGGCACCGGATTCGCGCTGCTGATCTCCGGCGTCGTCGTTACCGAGAGCGTGTTCAACCTGCCCGGCATCGGCCGCCTCACCGTCGATGCGGTGCTGGCGCGGGATTATCCGGTCATTCAGGCGATGATCCTGCTGACCTCCGGCATCTATGTCGCGGTCAATCTCCTGATCGACGTCGCCTACACCCTGCTCGATCCTAGAATTCGTTATTGAGGTTAGGTACTGATGGCGATCGAAACCCTTCCCGAGCCGTCGATCCCAATCACCACCCCGTTCCGGCCGCGGCTCGGATTCCTCACGGCGAGCCCGATCATCGCCGCCGCCACCATCTGCCTGACGCTGGTGATCCTGTCGGCGATCCTGGCGCCGTGGCTGTCGGCGCACGACCCCTTGCTGCTGGCACCGGCGCAGCGGCTGAAGCCGGCAAGCACGCAATTCTTGCTGGGCACGGACGGCTACGGCCGCGACGTGCTGTCGCGCATTCTCTACGGCGGGCGCATTTCGCTGTTGATTGGCCTCGGCGCTGCCGTGTTCTCGATCGGCATCGGGCTCTTGATCGGCCTCGTCTCCGGCTTCTTCAAATGGGTCGACGCCGTGATGATGCGGGTGATGGATGGCTTGATGGCGATGCCGAGCATCCTGCTGGCGATTGCCGTGGTCTCGCTGTCCGGCGCCAGCCTGACGACGGTGCTGGTCGCCATCACCATTCCCGAAGTACCGCGCGTGGCGCGGCTGGTGCGCTCGGTCGTGCTGTCGGCGCGCGAGGAGCCCTATGTGGAAGCCGCGATCTCCGTCGGTTCCAGCCTGCCCAAGATCATGTGGCGGCATCTGATGCCAAACACGGTCGCGCCGTTGATCGTGCAAGGCACCTATGTCTGCGCCTCCGCCATCCTGACCGAGGCGATCCTGTCCTTTCTCGGCGCCGGCATCAGCCCGGAAACCCCGACCTGGGGCAACATCATGGCCGAGGGCCGCGCCTATTTTCAAATCAAACCGTCGCTGATCTTCTGGCCGGGCCTGCTGCTCTCGATCGCGATTCTCAGCGTCAATCTGATCGGCGACGCCGCCCGCGACGCGCTCGATCCCCGCATGAAGCAGCGGGAGGGAAGCAAGTGAAGATACTCTCGCCTCGTCGTTATTCGCCGTCATTCCGGGGCGATGCGAAGCATCGAACCCGGAATCTCGAGATTCCGGGTCTGGTGCTAGCGCACCATCCCGGAATGACGGAGTCCAGGTCGCTTCGCCGCCCTCCCAGCAACGACGGCGGGGAGCAAGCATGAAAAACATCGTTCTCGACATCAACGACCTCGTGGTCAGCCTCGGCAAGACGGCGCAGGGGCCGCGCGTCATCGACGGCATCTCGCTCAGGGTGAGCGAAGGCGAAACACTGTGCGTGGTCGGCGAAAGCGGCTCAGGCAAATCCGTGACGTCGCTGACGGTGATGGGCCTGTTGCAGAAGGGATCGCTGGCGCCGACCGCGGGAAGCATAAAACTGGTCGGCGAGGAACTGCTGACTGCCGGCGATCGCCGCCTGCGGCAATTGCGCGCCACCACCATGGCGATGATCTTTCAGGAGCCGATGACGGCGCTCAACCCGGTGGTGCCGGTCGGCCGCCAGATCGACGAAGTGCTGCGCGCCCATACCAATCTCGATGCCCGCGCGCGGCGCCAGCGCCTCCTCGCCATGATGGAACAGGTGCGGTTGCCCGAGGTCGAGCGCATTTTTGCCTCCTACCCGCACCGGCTGTCGGGCGGCCAGCGCCAGCGCATCATGATCGCGATGGCGCTGGTGCTGGAGCCGAAACTGCTGATCGCGGACGAACCGACCACCGCGCTCGACGTCACCACGCAAAAACAGATCCTCACGCTGATCCGCGACCTGCAGCGGGATCACGGCACCGCCGTGCTCTTCATCACCCACGACATGGGCGTGGTTGCCGAGATCGCCGATCGCGTCGCTGTCATGCGCCAAGGCCGGCTGGTGGAAACCGGCGCGCTCGACACCATCCTGCGCAATCCTACCATGGAATATACCCGCAATCTGCTCTCGGCGGTGCCGAGCCTGGTGCCGCGGGCGGCGCGCGCCGATTCGAAGGAACCGGTGGTGCTGGAGGCCAACGAGCTCGGCAAGGTCTATCGCGAGCGCTCGTTCCTCGGCGGCGTCCGCGAGGTCGCGGCCGCCCTGGATGTCACCCTCACCTTGCGCAAGGGCCGCACGCTTGGCATCGTCGGCGAAAGCGGCTCCGGCAAATCCACGGTCGCCCGCTGCATTGTCCGGCTGATCGATCCGACCTCGGGCGGCATCCGCCTGGGGGGCCGCGAAATCTCCGAGCTGTCGCGGCGGCTGCTGCAGCCGCACCGCAAGAAGATCCAGATCATCTTCCAGGACCCGTACCGCTCGCTCAATCCGCGCATCACCATCGGCGAGTCCATCGCCGAGGGCCCGATCAATTACGGCATGCCGCGAGCGGAAGCGCTTGCGAAAGCGCGCGAGCTGTTGGAACTAGTCGACCTGCCGCCGGACGCGATCTCGCGCTACCCGCACCAGTTCTCCGGCGGCCAGCGCCAGCGCATCGCGATTGCCCGCGCGCTGGCGCTCGATCCCGACGTGCTGGTGGCGGACGAAGCGGTCTCCGCGCTCGACGTCTCCGTTCAGGCGCAGGTGCTGGAACTGCTCAACGAAATCCAGCGCCGGCTCGGCATCGCATTGTTGTTCATCACCCACGATCTTCGCGTCGCCGCGCAAATCTGCGACGAGGTTGTCGTGATGCAGCATGGCCGCATCGTCGAACAGGGACCGGCGGCGCAAGTCCTGACCCATCCGCAACAGGCCTATACCAGGCAACTGCTCGAAGCTGCCCCGGGGCGGGACTGGGATTTTGCGAATTTCCGTCCGGTTGCGGCGGGCGAAGCGGCGGAATAAATGGCCTCCTCTTCGTCATTCCGGGGCGATGCAAAGCATCGAACCCGGAATCTCGAGATTCCGGGTCTGGTGCTAACGCACCAGCCCGGAATGACGCAGTCTACATCGCTGCGTAGCTCGTGTCGTTCAATGACCTGACGCCCATGCGGCATGCAAAAGCGGATTGCTTCGCAGCTTGCGCTTTGCGCAATGACGAGTCTAACGTCGCGCGCAAATCACTCGCCGAGACAGCCTTGATGACCCGTATCGCCGTTGGCGGCTTCCTGCACGAGACCAACACCTTCGCGCCGACGAAGGCGACCTATGACGATTTCGTGCATGGCGGTGGCTGGCCGGCGATGGCGTTCGGGCCCGATGTGCTCAAGACCATGCGCAACATCAATGTCGGGCTGGCCGGCTTCGTCGAGCAAGCGGAAGCCCGAGGCTGGGAGATGGTGCCGACGATTTCGTGCGGCGCCAGCCCGTCGGCGCATGTCACCGAGGACGCCTATGAGCGGATCGTCAAGGTGATGATCGACGGCATCAAGGCCGCAGGTCCCCTGGACGCCGTCTATCTCGACCTGCACGGCGCCATGGTCACCGAACATCTCGACGACGGCGAAGGCGAAATCCTCGCACGTGTGCGCCAGGTGATTGGCAAGGATCTGCCGCTGGTGGTCAGCCTCGATTTGCACGCCAATGTCACGCCGGAGATGGTCGAGCATGCCGACGCGCTGATTGCCTATCGCACCTATCCGCATGTCGACATGGCCGATACCGGCCGCGCCGCAGCGAAACATCTCGAACTGCTGCTTACGACGAAGCAGAAATTCGCAAAGGCATTCCGGCAATTGCCGTTCCTGATTCCGCTGAGCTGGCAATGCAGCAACGACCAGCCCACCAAGGGCATCTACCAGAAGCTCGCCGCGCTGGAGGACGACGCGGTGCCGACGCTGTCGTTCGCGCCGGGCTTTCCGGCCGCCGATTTCGCCCATTGCGGCCCGAGCGTATTCGCCTATGGCGCGACGCAGGCCGATGCGGATGCCGCAGCGGACACGGTCGCCGCGCTGATCGAGAGCCATGAAGACGATTTCGACGGCCGCATCTTCACGCCCGACGAGGGCGTGCGTCACGCCATGGAACTGGCGAAGACCGCGAACAGGCCGATCGTGATCGCCGACACCCAGGACAATCCCGGCGCCGGCGGCGATTCCGACACTACGGGAATGCTGCGCGCGCTGGTCCGCAACAGCGCCAGCAGAGCCGCGACCGGCGTGATCTACGATCCTGTTTCCGCCAAGGCCGCGCATGAAGCGGGCGTCGGCGCCACCGTGACGCTGGCGCTCGGAGGCAAATCGGGCATCCCGGGCGACGCGCCGTATCAGGAGACATTTGTCGTCGAGCAACTATCCGACGGACAATTTGTGGCCCCCGGCCCCTATTACGGCGGCCGCGACATGGACATGGGTCCGTCGGCCTGTTTGCGGATCGGCGATGTCAGGGTGGTGGTATCCTCGCACAAGGCGCAGCTCGCTGACCAGGCGATGTATCGCTATGTCGGGATCGAGCCGACCGAACAGGCGATCCTCGTCAACAAGAGCTCGGTGCATTTCCGCGCCGATTTCGAGCCGATTGCCGAACAACTCCTGATCTGCGCCGCCCCCGGCGCGATGCCCGCCGACACCGCGACGTTGCCGTGGACGCGGCTGCGCCCGGGCATCCGCATCAAGCCGAACGGGGCTGCTTTCGCTCCCGCCAACACTTTACGCTCAACCGGATAGAGGACCCATGCCCAATATCGACCGCATCGAAGGCTTTGCCGACGAACTCACCGCGATCCGCAGGGATCTGCATGCCCATCCCGAGATCGGCTTCGAGGAAGTCCGCACCTCCGGCATCGTCGCCGAAAAGCTGACGCAATGGGGCATCGAGGTGCATCGCGGCCTCGGCGGCACCGGCGTGGTCGGCGTGCTCAAGGGCAAGGGCACTGGCGGCAAGCGGATCGGCTTGCGCGCCGACATGGACGCGCTGCCGATGGAGGAGAACACCAATCTGAAATGGCGTTCAACCATTCCCGGCCGCTTCCATGGCTGCGGCCATGATGCCCACACCACCATGCTGCTCGGCACCGCGCGCTATCTCGCCGAGACCCGGAATTTCGACGGCACCGTGCATTTCATCTTCCAGCCGGCGGAAGAAGGCCTCGGCGGCGCCCGCGCCATGATCAAGGACGGGCTGTTCGAGAAATTCCCCTGCGACGAGGTCTACGGCCTGCACAACGCGCCCGACCTCAACCATGGCGAGGTAGCGATCCTGCCCGGCCCCGCGATGGCCGGCGCCGATTTCTTCGACATCACCATCACCGGCTACGGCGCCCATGGCGCGATGCCGAACTACTCCAAGGACCCTATCGTGATCGCGATGTCGCTGGGCCAGGCGCTGCAGACCATCGTCAGCCGCAACGTCAATCCCCATGAGCCCGCGGTGCTGTCGATCACCCAGATACACGCCGGCTCCGCCTACAATGTGATCCCGGGCGAGGCCAAACTCTGTGGCACCGTCCGCGCCTTCTCCGACGAGGTGCGGGCGCTGATCCGCGAGCGGATGCGCGCGCTGTGCGCCGGCATGGCCACCGCCTTCCAGGTCGAGATCATCGCCGACATCCGCGACACGTTCGGCGTGCTGGTGAACCAGGAGGAGCAGTCGCGGGTGGTCGAGGCGGTGGCGCGCACCGTGGTCGACCCCGCCAAGGTCATTACCCGGACCCAGCCGAAGATGGGCAGCGAGGATTTCGCCGACATGATGCAGGTGGTGCCCGGCGCCTATTTCTGGGTCGGCCACGATGGCTCGGTGCCCGTGCACAATCCCGGCTATGTACTCGACGACAAGATCCTGCCTATCGGCGCCAGCATGTTCGCGCGCATCATCGAAACCCGGCTTCCCGCAGGCACCCATGCATAAACCCGTACCGGATGAAACCGTTACGTCGCTGCACGACCTTTCCGCCGTCGACCTGATCGCGGGCTTCAAGGCCAGGCAGTTCACGCCGTCGGAAGTGCTGGAGGACGTGCTGTCGCATGTCGCGGTATGGGAGCCGCGGATCAAGGCGCTCTACGCCTTCGATCCCGACGGCGCGCGCGCGACCGCAAAAGCCTCGACCGAACGCTGGCAGAAGGGCGAGCCGATGGGGCCGCTCGACGGCGTCCCCGTGACGATCAAGGACAATATCGCCACCAAAGGCGTGCCGGTGCCGCTGGGTGCCGCCAGCGTCAAGCTGGTCCCCGCGCCAAAGGATGCGCCGCCGGCGGCGCGCCTGCGCGAAGCGGGCGCGGTGATCTTTTCCAAGACCACCATGCCCGACTACGGCATGCTGTCGTCGGGCCTGTCGAGTTTCCATGCCCTCGCCCGCAATCCCTGGGATGTCAGCAAGAATCCCGGCGGTTCCAGCGCGGGCGCGGGTGCTGCCGGCGCCGCCGGCTATGGCCCGCTGCATCTCGGCAGCGATATCGGCGGCTCGGTGCGGCTGCCGGCATGCTGGTGCGGCCTGGTCGGCCTGAAGCCGAGCTTGGGGCGGATTCCGATCGATCCGCCCTATGTCGGCCGCGTCGCCGGACCGATGACCCGCACCGTCGACGACGCCGCCCTGATGATGAGCGTGCTGTCGAAACCCGATCGCCGCGACGGTATGAGCCTGCCGCCCGACAGCATCCACTGGAAGGCGCTGGAGAAGCCGGTGCGCAAATTGCGCATCGGGTTGATGCTCAACCCCGGCGTCGGCCAGACCCTGGAAAAGGACGTGCGCGACGTGGCCGTGAAAGCGGCGAAGGCCTTCGAGGAGGCTGGCGCCGTCGTCACCGAGGTGCCTGCCGTGATGACGCGCGAGATCCTCGACGGGCTGGACAATTTCTGGCGCGCGCGGATGTGGGACGATCTCTCCAAGCTCACGCCCGCCGAGCGCGGCAAGGCGCTGCCCTATATCGTCGACTGGGCGGAAGCCGGCGCGAAGCTGTCGGGCGTCGATGTCATCAGGGGCTTCAACGCCACCATGACGATCCGCGCCGCCGTGGCAAAGCTGTTCTGCGATCTCGACTATTTGATCTCGCCGGTGTCGCCGGTGGTGAATTTCCCCGCCGAGTTCGCCTCCCCGGTCAACGATCCCGCAAGACCGTTCGAACACATCGCCTATACCGTGGCGTGGAACATGTCGGAAAATCCGGCCGTCTCGATCAACGGCGGCTACGACGGAAAAGGCTTTCCGATCGGCGTCCAGATCGTCGGCCGCCGCTTCGACGACCTCGGCGTGCTCGCCATGGCGAAAGCGTTCGAGGGCCTGCGAGGGCCGCAGAAGCCGTGGCCGAGCCCGAAAACATAATCTCCACCGTCATTCCGGGGAGTCGCGCAGCGACGAACCCGGAATCTCGAGATTCCGGGTTCACGCTTGGCGCGCCCCGGAATGACGGAACAACATCAAAAAAACAGCAACACGAGAGGAAACCAAGGGATGCCCTACGAGACCATTAAATACGAGGTGGCCGAGCAGATTCTCACGATCACGCTGAACCGGCCCGACAAGCTCAACGCCTTCAACGCCGTCATGCAAAAGGAACTGATCGACGCTTTCGATGCCGCGGACAATGACGACAATATCCGCGCCGTCATCGTCACCGGCGCCGGCCGCGGCTTCTGCGCCGGCGCCGATCTCTCCTCCGGCGCCGACACCTTCGACCGCGACGCGCGGCGCGGGCCGGTCCGACGGCTTCCCGACGGCAAGGTCGACTATAGCGACCACCAGGTGCGCGACGGCGGCGGCCAGGTGACGCTGCGCATCTTCAAGTGCCTAAAGCCCGTGATCGCGGCGGTGAACGGGCCGGCGGTCGGCATTGGCGTCACCATGCAGCTCGCGATGGATATCCGCATCGCGTCTGAGGCCGCGCGCTTCGGCTTTGTGTTTTCCCAGCGCGGCATCGTGCCGGAAGCCGCCTCGAGCTGGTTCCTGCCGCGCATCGTCGGCATCTCCCAGGCGCTGGAATGGTGCTACACCGGCCGCGTTTTCCCGGCGCAGGAAGCGCTCGCCGGCCGCCTCGTCAGCAAGGTGGTGCCGCCGGACCAATTGCTCCCCACCGCGCGGGCGCTGGCAAAGGAGATCGCCGCGAAGACCGCGCCGGTGTCGGTGGCGCTGATCCGGCAGATGATGTGGCGCATGCTCGGCGCCGACGACCCGATGGAAGCCCACAAGGTCGACAGCCGCGGCATCTACGCCCGCGGCCGCTCGGCGGACGTGAAAGAAGGCGTGGTGTCGTTCCTGGAAAAGCGCCCGGCCGTGTTCACCGACAAGGTGTCGTCCGACATGCCCGATTATTTCCCCTGGTGGCAAGAGCGGGAGTACGAGTAGCGGCATAGTCCCCGGCATCTTCTCAGTCGTCGTCACCCGCGAAGGCGGGTGATCCAGTAAACGCTGACGCCGGCGATTGAGTCGAGAGGCCGCGGCGTACTGGATGCCCCGCCTTCGCGGGGCATGACGAGCTATTGCATCACCAGCGCCACGCGGCCGATTGCCTTGCGGTCGATCAATAGCCGCATCGCCTGCGCAAAATCCTCCAGCGGCCGCCGGTGCGAGATGTGGGGACGGATTTTGCCGGCCTCCGCCCATTCCAACAGTTTCCTGATTCGCACCGCGCCGACTTCCGGGTTGCGCCGCACGGCCTCGCCAGCGCGGACGCCGAGCACGCTGGCGCCCTTGATCAGCAGCAGATTGGTGCGGGCGAGCCCGATGCCGCCGGTAAACCCGATCACGAGCAGCCGAGCACCCCAGGCGATGCAGCGGACGCTGTTTTCGAAAATTTCACCGCCGACGGGATCGAACACCACGTCCACCCCGCGGCCTTCGGTAATGCGCTTGACGGCGTCGCGGAACGGCTCGCGCGGATACAGCACGAGATGGTCGGCGCCCTTTTCCTGCGCCACAGCGAGTTTTTCTTCCGAGGACGCCGCCGCGATCACGGTCGCGCCGAGCATCTTGCCCATCTCGACCGCGGCGAGCCCGACGCCGCCGCCGGCGCCATGCACCAGCAGCACTTCGCCGGGCCTGAGCTGGCCGCGATCGACCAGCGCGTGATAGGCGGTGCCGTGGGCGGCAAGGAACGTCGCGCCCTCGGCGAAATCGAAGGCCTGTGGCAGCGGAATGGTCTGCGACGGGGTGACCACCGCCTCATCGGCATAGGCGCCGTGGCGCATCTTGACGATGACGCGGTCGCCGACTGCCGTGCCGTCGGCGCCGTTGACTTCAATCACCTCGCCGGCGGCTTCCACGCCCGGCGTGAACGGCATTTCCGGCTTGAGCTGATACTCGCCGGCCGCCATCAAGATGTCGGGAAAATTGATCCCGGCGGCATGGATGGCAACGCGCAGCTCCCCCGGCTTCAATGGCGCGGAGGCAAAAGTTTCCAGGCGCAGGCGCTCGGGCGGCCCAAGCTCGCGGCAAACGATCGCCTTCGGCATCAGGCGGCCCGTTCCTCGCGCCGGGCCAGCGCCTCGCGGAGCAGCGGCAGCCGGTCATTGCCGAAATACATGTCGGTCTTGTCGATGAAGATGGTTGGCGAGCCGAACCCGCCGCGCGCCATTACTTCATCCGTATTGGCCTTGAGCTGATCCTTGATCGTCTGATCGGAAATGCCTGCGAAAAACTTCGCGGGATCGATGTTGAGGCCCTCGCAGATCTCGGTCAGCACTTCATCCTTCGAGATGTCCTTGTCGGCGCCCCAATAGGACTCGAACACCGCGCGCGCGAACGGCACCATTTCTTTGCCCAAAAAGATGCAGCCGCGCATCGCCTTGACGCTGTTCACGGGAAACACCGTCGGCCGCATTTTTATCGCCAGCCCCGCCGAGCGCGCCCAGTCCGCCATGTCCTTTTTCTGGTAGGCGACCTTGGTCTCCACCGGATGTTCGCGCGAGGCGTAGACGCTCGGGTTGATGGTGTTGAAGATGCCGCCGACCAGGATCGGCCGCCAAGCGATCTCGGCGCCGAACTCTTTTGCCAATGGCTGGATGTTGTGAAAGGCGAGATAGGTCCAGGGACTGGAACAGTCGAAGAAGAATTCGATCATGGCGTTTCCTTTCGTTTCTTATGGTTTCGCTCGATGTCTATGCCGTCGTTGCGAGCGAAGCGAAGCAATCCATCGTGCGGCGGAAAGAAAGAATGGATTGCTTCGTCGCTTCGCTCCTCGCAATGACGGTGAGAATGCGGATTATTGCTTTATCGCCATCTCCTTCGCCCTCGCGCCAAACATGTTCTTGCGCGCCTCTTCGTCAAACGGCTCTTTCACGAACTTGCCGATCGCCAGCCCCGCCTGCACTTGCGGCCGGGCGCGCACGTCCGCGTACCAGCGCTTGACGTTCGGATAATCGTCGAGCGTAAATCCCTGCGCCTTGTGAGTCATGGTCCAGGGAAAGCAGGCGATGTCGGCGATCGAATAGTCGCCGGCGACATAGGCGCCGGTCTTGCCCAATTGGGTGTCGAGCACGCGATAGAGCCGCGCCGCCTCGTCGCGGTAGCGTTCGATGGCGTAGGGAATCTTCTCCGCCGCATAGAGGGCAAAATGTCCGTGCTGGCCGAGCATGGGGCCCAGCCCCGCCATCTGCCACATCAGCCATTGCATGACCACCGACCGCCCGCGCAGGTCTGCGGGGAGGAAGCGTCCGGTTTTTTCCGCCAGATAGATCAGAATAGCGCCAGTCTCGAACACCGGGAACGGCCTGCCCGCATCGGCAGGCAGCCAGTCCACGATCGCCGGAATCCGGTTGTTCGGGCTGATCGCCAGGAATTCCGGCTTGAATTGTTCCCCGCCCCGGATGTTGATGGGAATGACCTTATAGGGCAGGCCCAGTTCCTCCAGCATGATCGAGATTTTCCAGCCGTTCGGCGTCGGCGCGTAATGGAGGTCGATCATGGCCTTCCCCGGTGGGTCCCTGCCGTGGCCTTGGGTCCGGCCCGGGCGACTTTCGTTGTTCTTGTGGGCCGACCATAAGACATGGCAGACAGACGCTCAATCAAAACCCCGGGAGGCCCTCATGCTGTTTCCAACCACGATCGCCGGCTCCCTGCCGAAGCCGGAATGGCTGGCCGAGCCCAACAGACTGTGGGCGCCCTGGAAATCGTCAGGTGACGAGCTGGCGCGGGCCAAGCGCGACGCCACCCTGCTGGTCCTGAAACTGCAGGAGGATTCCGGCGTCGACATCGTCACCGAGGGCGAGCAGTCGCGCCAGCACTTTGTCCATGGCTTCCTGGAGAAGATCGAAGGCATCGATTTCGCCCACAAGGTCGAAATGGGAATCCGCAAGGACCGCTACAAGGCGATGGTGCCGCAGGTGGTGGCGCCGCTGCGGCTCAAGGGCCGCGTCCACGCCGACGAGGCCCGCGTCGCCCGCACCCACACCACGCGGAAACTGAAATTCACCTTGCCCGGCCCGATGACCATCATCGACACCATTGCCGACCAATATTACGGCGACCGCGTCAAGATGGCGTTCGCCTTCGCCGAACTGCTCAACGAGGAAGCAAAAGCCTTGCAGGCGGACGGCGTCGACATGATCCAGTTCGACGAGCCCGCCTTCAACGTCTACATGGACGAGGTCTCGGACTGGGGCATCAAGGCGCTGGAGCGCGCCGCCGAAGGCCTGACCTGCGCCACCGCGGTGCACATCTGCTACGGCTACGGCATCAAGGCCAATACCGACTGGAAGGAGACGCTCGGCGGCGAGTGGCGGCAATACGAGGATATCTTTCCCGCGATCGACCGCAGCTCGATCCAGCAGGTCGCGATCGAATGCCGCAATTCCAGGGTGCCGCTGGAGCTGGTCAGCCTGCTCAAGGGCAAGATCGTGCAGGCCGGCGTGATCGACGTCGCCAGCGACACCGTGGAAACCGCCGAGGACGTGGTCCAGGTGATCGACGCGGTGTCGAAATTCGTGCCGAAGAGCAACATCATCGCCACCACCAATTGCGGCATGGCGCCGATGCATCGCGATATCGCGGAAGCAAAACTGATGGCGCTCGGCGCCGGCGCGAAGCTGGCGCGGCAGCAGCTCGGCTGATGCCGGTCGCGCCGAAACTCGCGTTCCCGATCATGGTTGCGCTGCTGGCCGCGACGGCGTCGCCGGTGCGCGCCGAGGGCCGCGCCGAGTTCGTGAGCTGTCAGGCGATGGTCGAACGCACGAAACAGGCGGTCGAGGCAAATACGGGTACAGCCGGCGCCCGGCAGGACGAGGCGGCGCTGCGGCGCTGCCGGCAAATCGTGATCGACTGGACCTTGCGCGAATCCCGGATGAGCGTCGACGAAAATGGCCGGCCGCTGCGCTAGGTCAACGTTGCTCTGCACTCGCGTGCAGCACCGGCCGGTATCCCGCCGATAGCGCCCGAAGTGTCGAGGGTGGTGTCAGCAACAACGCGTCTTGAGGCGTGTTCTGCGCCGCGCGATAGCCGGCGGGCGACCACACGAGTGCCCGCCCCCGTACAATCGCAAAACTCTCGCTGCCCTGCTGCAGCATCGCGCCATCGGGCAATTTTGCCATTGGCGTCGGCAGCGGGTGCAGCTGCTTTGCCCGGCCATCGAGCCGCTCGCGATGCAGCACGGCGTCGATGTCGCGGGCGAGCAGATTTGCGCCGCCATTGCCCTCCTCCCAGGCCGCGCGAAACCGGTTGGCGTCGCCGCGGCGGCAGTAAAAGCAGGGCCGGTGCCCGGCCGCGAAAGCCGTTGCCTCATCGAGAAAGAACAGCTCGGTCCAGCTGCGCGTGCCCATCACGTCGCGCCGCCGTCCCCGGAATTCGCACACGCAAGTAAGCCAGGTCTGGCTCGCCCAGCGCCGCGTCAGGGTTTTGGTGGCGGGATCGTGGATGATGCCGCGGTTGCCGGTGAACATGCCGCGATGCGGCGTGGCGATGATGTCGCCGGTAGGGGTGACGCGGTTTTGCAGCGGCATGACGGGACGCCCGATGAGTCGGCTGGAGCCGTCATTGCGAGGAGCGAAGCGACGAAGCAATCCAGCTTGCTGCACGATGGATTGCTTCGCTTCGCTCGCAATGACGGCCAATACCCTATGCCGCGCCGTCGCGGATCGGCGGCTGGAACGACAGCGCGGTATCCCAGGGAAAGAAGATCCAGGTGTCCTGCGACACTTCGGTGATGAAGGTGTCGACCAGCGGGCGGCCCTTCGGCTTGGCATAGACGGTGGCGAAATGCGCGTCCGGTAGCATGTCGCGCACCAGGCGTGCGGTCTTGCCGGTGTCGACGAGATCGTCGACGATCAGCAAGCCCCTGCCGGTGCCGGCGCCGAGTTTCGCGGTGTCGGCCGACACGCTCTTCAGAACTTTCAAGTCGCCCTGTTTGGTATGATCGTAGCTGGCGATGCAAACGGTATCGATCACGCGCACGCCAAGCTCGCGCGCCACGATCGCCGCTGGCACCAGCCCGCCGCGGGTGATTGCGATCACCGCGTGGAACGGGCCGACTTCGTTCAGCCGCCAGGTCAGCGCCCGGCAATCCCGGTGGAACTGGTCCCACGAGACCGGAAAGGCCTTGCCCGCCCGCTCCTGCGCGCTCAGTTCCGGATGGTCCGCCATCAATCTGCTCCTACATCTTTCGGATCACGGCCGTGGCCGTTGCGGCCGCGACGATCTTGTCGTTCTTAAACAGTTCGCCGCTGAGCTGGCAAATTTCCTTGCCGCGCAATACCACGCGCCCCTTACCCGCCAATAGCCCCGCCTTGGCCGGCCGGTGAAACTGCACATTGAGATTTACGGTTGCCGCAAGTTCGCCGACATCCAACGTTGCCAACAGCGCCGGTCCCATGGTGTCGTCCAGCATGGCGGCGAGAAATCCACCCTGCACGTTACCGGCCGGGTTGAGGAATTCGGGCTTCGCCTCGAATTTGATTTCGACCGTACCGAGTTCGCCATCGATCTCCGCGAATTTGGTTCCCAACGTCATGGCGCAGGGCGGCAGCGGCAGCGTGCCGTCAACGACCTTCCAGAAAAAGGAATTCTTGTCCACGACGTTGTCCTTTTCTCACCCCCCACGACCTATCCGCTAACGGACCACGTTCAATCCCGCCAGCATTTCCTTCACCGCATTCATCGCGGCGGCCAGTTTCTCCGGATCGCGCGAACGCACCACGAGGTTGGTGTTCGGCTTCTGGTCCTCGTCGATGAAGGGGTAGCTGCCGATCACGGTGTCGGGATGGGCGCCTGCGATTTCGCGCAAGGGGCCGCCGATGTCGCCTTCCCGGGCATTGGCGCGCACGGTGTCCGACAGCATCCGCACCCCCGATTTCAGCTTCGGCGCGACGATGTCCATCATCGCCTGCATGATCGAGGGCACGCCCGCCATGACGACGACGTTGCCGATCTTGAAACCGGGCGCCAGGATGGTCGCGCTCTGGATCAGCTCGGCGCCGTCGGGAATCCGCGCCATCCTTAAGCGCGCCTCGTTCAGGTCCTGCGCGCCCCAGCGCTCGCGGAATCGCGCCACCACCTCCGGATGATGGTCGATGCCGACGCCGAACGCTTTCGCGACGCTATCTGCGGTGATGTCGTCATGGGTCGGCCCGATGCCGCCAGTGGTAAAGACGTAGTCGTAGCGTTTGCGCAGCGCGTCCAGCGCCGCAACGATATCCGCCTCGTCGTCGGCGACGACGCGGACCTCCTTGAGGTCGATCCCGATATTGGTCAGGTATTCGGCGATGAAGCCGATGTTCTTGTCCTTGGTCCGCCCGGACAGGATCTCGTCCCCGATCACCAGAATCCCCGCGGTGACGATCTCGCTCATATCCTCTCCTTGACCTTGCTCAACCCACCCCTTGAAGCCACCGGGCATTGCTAACGTAATAAGCACCCGGCAGCCGGTTTTTCAGGCAGCCGGAGAACCGATCCGCCCCCAAAAGCCCCCTCCAATGCATATCGCGCTGGCCCGGGCCTTGCTACCATCCCTTTAAGTCATGCACTGTCCCGCATGGCACGAGAAAACAGTCGGGGTATATGGCAGTTGCGTTCGATGAAATGAACGGGCCCGGCGGCGACGTCCGCCCGGCCTACCAGGAGCTCTCCCGCTGGCTCAAGGAGACGCCACCGGACGCCCTGGAATATCGTCGTCAGGAGGCGGAGCTGCTGTTCCGCCGGATTGGCATCACCTTTGCCGTCTATGGCGACGCCGAGGCCCAGGAGCGGCTAATCCCCTTCGACGTGATCCCCCGCATCATGTCAGGCAAGGAATGGGGGATCCTGGAAAAAGGCCTGAAACAGCGGGTGCGCGCGCTCAATATGTTCCTGCGCGACATCTATCACGGCCGCGACGTGCTGCGCGCCAATATCATCCCGGACGACCTGATCTTCCAGAATCCGGTATTCCGCCCCGAGATGAACGGACAGGAGGTGCCGCACGACGTCTATGTCCACATCGCCGGCATCGACATCGTCCGCGTCGACCCGGAAAACTTCTACGTCCTGGAGGACAATGCGCGCACGCCCTCGGGCGTGTCCTACATGCTGGAAAACCGCGAAATCATGATGCGGCTGTTTCCGGACCTGTTCGCCCGCCACCGCGTCGCGCCTGTGGAAAAGTATCCGGACGAGCTGTTGTCGGCGCTGCGGTCGGTGGCCCCGCTCAGCGCCGCGGCCGAGCCGACGGTGGCGCTGATGACCCCCGGGGTCTACAATTCCGCCTATTACGAGCATTCTTTCCTGGCCGACAAACTCGGCATCGAGCTGGTCGAGGGCCGCGACCTCATCGTCAAGAACGACGAGGTCTTCATGCGCACCACCGAAGGTTTGAAGCGCGTCGACGTCATCTACCGCCGGGTCGACGACGACTTCCTCGACCCCCTCACCTTCCGCCCCGATTCCGCGCTCGGCGTGCCCGGGCTGATGTCGGCCTACGCGGCCGGCAATATCACCCTGGCCAACGCCGTCGGCACCGGCATCGCCGACGACAAGGCGGTCTATTCCTACATGCCGGACATCGTGAAATTCTATCTCGGCGAAGAGCCGATCCTCAAGAACGTGCCGACCTGGCGCTGCCGCGAGCCCAAGGATCTCGCTTACGTGCTCGACAATCTCGGGGAATTGGTGGTCAAGGAAGTGCACGGCTCTGGCGGCTACGGCATGCTGATCGGCCCCGCTGCGACCAAAGCGACCATCGAGGCATTTCGCGATAAATTAAAGCGCGAGCCTGAGGGTTTTATCGCCCAGCCGACGCTGGCGCTGTCGACCTGTCCGACCTGCGTCCAGAGCGGGCTGGCGCCGCGCCATGTCGACTTAAGGCCGTTCGTGCTCACGGGGAGCAATCACGTCACCATCGTGCCGGGCGGGCTGACCCGCGTAGCGCTGAAGGAAGGCTCGCTGGTGGTGAATTCAAGCCAGGGCGGCGGCACCAAGGATACCTGGATACTGGACGAGTAGACGCATGCTGTCGCGCACCGCCGAAAACCTGTACTGGCTCGCCCGCTACGTCGAACGCGCGGAATATCTGGCGCGCACCATCGAGGCGACGCTGCGCGTCACCGCACTGCCCAACGCCTATGTCGGCAAGACCAATGAGTGGGATTCGGCGCTGCTTACCGCGGGCGTCAGCGCCAACTTCTATCAAGTTTACGAAGAGGCCAACGAGCGCAACGTCGTCGACTATCTGTCGTTCGCGCCGGAAAATCCCTCCTCGATCCGCAACTGCATCGAAAACGCCCGGCTGAATTCGCGCTCGGTGCGCACGGCGCTGACCGGCGAGATGTGGGACACCATCAACTCGGCCTGGATCGACCTTCAGGAAATCTGGAGCAAGGGCACCAAAACGCGCGAGGAGCTGACCAAATTCCTGCGCTTCGTGCAGGAAACCTCGCTGCGGTTCGACGGCTCGGCCTACCGGACCATGCTGCGCAACGACGCCTACTGGTTCTCGCGGCTCGGCGTGCACCTGGAGCGCGCCGACAACACCGCCCGCATCCTCGACGTCAAATATCACGTGCTGCTGCCCGAAGAGGAGCATGTCGGCGGTCCGCTCGATTATTACCAGTGGACCTCGATCCTGCGCTCGGTCTCGGCGCTGACCGCCTATCACTGGGTCTACCGGGAAACCCTGAAACCCTGGCTGATCGCCGATCTTCTGATCCTCAACGACTCGCTGCCGCGGTCGCTGGCGAGCTGCTACGGCAATCTGGTGCGCAACCTCGACCAGATCGGCGTCGCCTATGGCCGCCAGGGCCCTTCCCAGCGCCATGCCCGCGGGGTGCGCAACCGGCTTGAACACAGCCACATGGACGATATCTTCCAGCACGGCGTGCACGAATTCATCCAGGAGTTCATTTCGGATAATTCCCGGCTTGGCGAAATCATCACCAAGCAATATCTGATTTGAACACCGTCATGGCCGGGCATAGGCGAGTGGAAGCGACGCCGTCCTTCAGACGGCTATGCCCGGCCATCCACATCTTGCTTGAGGACGATCGATCAAGAAAGACGTGAATGCCCGGGACATCTAGCGCGAAGACGCGCTTCTGGCCGGGCATGACGATCTCTCTAGCTCTATGATGTAACAAGACTCCAGCACCGGTAACCCATGCGCCTGCGAATTGCCCATACGACAAGCTACCGCTACGAACCGCCGGCCAGCGGCGTTATTCAGACCCTGCGGATGACGCCCGGCAGCCATGACGGGCAATATGTCGCCGAATGGCAGATCGACGTCTCCACCGATTCCCGCCTGCAGGTGCACCAGGACGCGTTCGGCAATGTCACCCATGTCCTGACCGAGGGGACCACCGCCGATCTCACCATCAAGGTCGAAGGCCTGATCGAGACCCACGACACCGGGGGCGTGCTGAGGGGCACCGACGAGCGCTTTCCGCCGAGCCTGTTCCTGCGCTCGACCTCGCTCACCGAAGTCAATCCGGCGATGGCGAATTTCGCGCGCGATCTGCGCTTGGAGTCCGAAGAGGACGTGCTCGGATTCCTGCATGCGCTGATGATGCAGATCAACGAGCACATGACCTTCGACGAGGATCCCACCAACAGCGGTACCTCCGCGGTGGAAGCCTTCGGACTGAAGCGCGGGGTGTGCCAGGACTATGCGCATATCTTCATCGCCTGCGCGCGAAGCGGCCTGGTGCCGGCGCGCTTCGTGTCCGGCCATTTCCTGCGCTCCGACGGGATGGCGCATCAGGCGGCCGGCCACGCCTGGGCGGAAGCCTACGTGCCGGATCTCGGCTGGGTCGGCTTCGATCCGGCCAACGGCATCTGCACCACCGACGCCCATGCCCGCGTCGCCATCGGCCTGGACTATCTCGGCGCCGCCCCAGTGCGCGGTACCCGCTATGGCGGCGGCATGGAAACGCTGACGGTCGCAGTCAAGGTCGAACAGGCCGGCGGCCGTCAGGGGCAGTGGCAGAGCCAGTCGTAAGATAGTCGTTGTACTTCCGGCACACGGATTTTCGCGTCGATGTCGATGTCTGCTTTCGGGGGTAATACAGACATCCCGTTCTCAAGGCGTCAGGACCGTTTTTGACCCCATCGCGGACATCCGCCGAGAAATATAAGTCCCCGCTACCGACGGCGGGTGCAACGGCATTTCGCCAGACCCTTCCGGCATATCGAAACGTTTGGCGAACTGCAGTTCGGCCATGATCTTATCGCCCAATACTCTAAGCGGGCTGACCCTTGAGCTGCATCAAGCGCAGATCGCTCAATGGGACCATTTAGACGTTCCGGATCGAGGAGGCCAAAATGAAGCTTTCGATCGCTTTATCGGCGCTGCTGATCACTGGGTTCGTGGCCGCAAGCACTGAACAGGCCAGTGCCGTGGTGTACTGCCAATACGTTGCGTATCCGGCCGGGTGCGTCGTGAGGCCTGGCGTCGTGCTGCGGCCGCGGCCGGTCGCGCGGGCAGTGGTGACCCCCGGCGTCGGTGCCCGTGGTGTTGGAGTACGGCCTGGAACACCGATGAATCGTGGCGGTCCGGTTAATCGAGTCGGCAGGCGCTGACCGGCCATATTCGGAGCGTTGAGGTCGCGCGCCTTTTCTAAGTCAGAGTTGAAGTCCCCAGGTTCGGCCTACCGAAGTCCGAGCAACGAGCGGCGGTAACCGTTCCTGCGGGCTTCGTCCAGGCACACGAAGCTCCCGGTACTGCCCCGGGGGTAGCGTTTCTGCCGTTTGTGGTAATAGATCTCTTTTCGAAAATCGAGCCAGACTACAGTGTCAACAGGGCAATGTCGCTGCGCCTGAGCTTCGTAGCGAAACGGGCTGGCGTAGCGGCCGCACTGGTTGCAGAGCCTGCGACGATCAACGCCGTCAGCAAGCTGGGATCGAATAGAAAGCGCGACTTCCGGTGATACCGCAAACTGACATGCCTTAGATTGAGCTAAGTTGAACCAGTATCGTCCCCTCGTACAAAAGCGACTAACAAATCCCAAGCAACCGCCAGCACGATTGGGCCAACGAAAAGGCCGATGATTCCATTAGAAAGAGTGCCTCCAATGACGCCGACAATGATCACCAGCATCGGCGTCTTCAGGCCGCGGGCAAAGATGATTGGCCTAAGTATGTTATCTATCAAGTTCACCGGTACCATATAGGCGGTAAAGATCAGCGCCGTTAACGTTTCCATCGTCATCCAACTCCAGATGATGACGGGAACTATAATCACGGACGGGCCGATTTGAATAATTCCCAGGATGAGGACGCCGAACGCAATCAGGCTTGCGCCTGGCACGCCGACTGCCATCAGCCCGATACCCGCAAGAAGCGCCTGCAAGAGCGAAACGCCGATGACGCCTTGCGACACGTTTCGAATTGTTGCACCCGCCAGCTGCATGAATTCGTTGCCGCGCCTTGAAACGCGCCGATTTAGAAACACGGCAACGGTTTCGACCAGTTTCGGACCGGGCGAAAACAGGAATCCTGCGATGATCACGGAAGCCAAGAATTGAAGAATCGCGGTGCCAACGTTTCCGGCGGCTCCAAGCAGAGTGCCGCCAAGCGGCTTGAGGTGCGGAGCGATTTTGACAAGCGCCGCGCTAAGGTTGGTTGATGCGAGTTCCCAAAATTGGAATAATGGCTCGCCGATCAACGGCCAGTTTTTCACACTCTCGATAGGCGGAGGAACCGACAACGCCCCCGAGTCGAGGCGTGCGTAGATCATCCGCGGGACATCAACCAAATCCAGACCGAGCCAGGTCACAGGCCCAAAGACAATCAAGAGAAGCAGAATTGTGATCAGTGCCGCGGCTAATCTTCGACGTCCACCGAGCAACTTCGTGATCAGATCAAAAACTGGATACAGCGCCACGGCCCACACGACACTCCAGGCGATGGTCTCAAGAAATGGACTAATGATCGATAACGTCAAAAACAAAATGACGCCCAGGAACGAAAGACGAATGGCCAATCCGATGACCGTCTCGTTTAGCTTTTCAGTTTCAGTATCAATTTTGTGCTCTTTGGTCACATAAGCTTCCTAGAAACAATGCTGCACTGCTTGTGACAGCTTCTTGTAATTCATTCTTCCGGCTTTCGGTGTGCAGGCTCCGCTGCGCAGAGCACCATCGAATGTTTGGCAGGGAGCGATGCTCTTTACCACTACAAGCAATGATGGTTTCTCACGGAACCCGTGATCCGAACCCGTGGCCGAGTGACGCGGGGACGGAAGCTGTGATGGTTCGGCTGGCGAGCGTTTGCCTGACGGCTCAGCCACGAAAATTGTGAACAGCTCAATATCTTTCAGGAACGAAATTCTTGCCCTTTAGCGTCGATTGATCGTCGTATTTTCGCTTGTTTGAGCGCTTGGGCAGTTTGACCTTGGGGCGCGTCACTCCCTTGGCCGGGATCTGGTCGAGAATGTGCGAAATGCAATTGAGCCGCGCCCGCCGCTTGTCATCGGAGCGCACGATGAACCAGGGCGCGTGCTTGGTGTCGGTTATTCTTAGCATCATGTCTCGCGCCCGCGAGTAATCGTACCAACGATCGTACGATTCGATATCCATCGGGCTCAGCTTCCATTGCCGGAGCGGATCCTCGATGCGGGCCTCAAACCTCCGCCTTTGCTCGTCCTGTCCGACTTCGAGCCAAATCTTGATCAATATGAGGCCGCCGTCAGTCATGAAATTTTCAACCGGCGGGCAAAGCTCGAGGAAACGTTTGTGTTCCTGCTCACTGCAAAATCCCATGACGTGTTCAACGCCGGCTCGATTGTACCAACTGCGATCGAAGATGACGATTTCGCCGGCGGCCGGAAACCGTTCGATGTAGCGCTGCAAGTACATCTGGGATTTTTCGCGATCCGATGGAGCGGGGAGCGCGATAACGCGAAAAACGCGCGGACTAACCTTTTCAGTGAGGGCTTTGATGGTTCCGCCCTTGCCGGCGGCGTCCCGTCCCTCGAACACGATGACGACACGCAGGCCCTTCTCTTTCACCCAATCCTGCAGTTTGCAGAGTCGGACCTGCAGCTTGCGCATTTCGCGCTCATAGACCTTGCGCTTCATCTTCTCGAGATGGCTGTCTTTTGCCTTCACCTCGTCGGGAGCTTCGCGGTTGTCCTTGAGTGTCATTGCAATTGCCCTTCAATCGGCCGTCACTTTGCCGCATCAAAAAACTTTCCGAATCCGCGCATCCCTCCACGTTGATCAATCCTGCAGGCCGGAGAGCCGGCGAAACGCATTCAGTTCCAGCTCAGCGTCATGCCGATATCGCTCGGCCTGTCTCCCGAAAATTGCACGATTTCGGCCCGCAATTTATACCCGCGCGGTCGGAAGTACTTAGCCCAGGCATCATAGAGTTCTTTAGGCAACCCCGTCAGGGTGCTTTCCCAGCGCCGCTCCTGCTGATTGATGGCGCGGCCACGATCGGTGCAGACGTCGACTGGAAAACGAATAAACTCAACTTCGGTCTTCCCGTTGCGCACGGCACGCTCGATGATTGCCACCGCACGTTTAATTCGTTCATCGTCCGACACGCCCGACGGTCTCTCCAATTGCTCCAGCAATTTTCGCTTTTCGGCTTCGGCCATTTGTTGCTGGCGCGCCGCCTTTGCGGCCTCGTCCGCCTCGCTGATAGCGAGCTTCTTCATGAAATCTTTTGCATTGGCAACAGGTCATCAGGTTTGGACGGCATGACTTCCTCCATCAACCAATGCTCCCGGGGAGGGAAATCTTAAACTAATTCCTCCATTCGGCCAATCGTGCTGCGACAAAATGGCAGCCGCCCTAGCGGTCGTCACCACCGAGCAGACGATCGAGCCTCG
The DNA here is from genome assembly GCF_900129505.1 of Bradyrhizobium erythrophlei. Lineage (NCBI taxonomy): Bacteria > Pseudomonadati > Pseudomonadota > Alphaproteobacteria > Hyphomicrobiales > Nitrobacteraceae > Bradyrhizobium > Bradyrhizobium erythrophlei. The sequence continues at coordinate 8,228,789 of NZ_LT670818.1, forward strand.
CTACCCTGTCCAGCCCTCCGACCTTTTCAGCTATGCCGTCGGCTCGCAGCAGATCGCGCACCCATCCGTGCGCCCCGACGATGCGCAATGCAGCGCCCCGGGCGGCAAGTTCGCCGTGCAGCTGGTGCAGCATCCGCGAACCCCCTAGATCGACATAGGGCGATGCGGAAAGATCGCAGATCACCACGCGAACGTCGGACGCATCGACCGCTCGAACACGGCCCAGAACCGCTTCCAAGATAGCGTCGGCATTGACGTAGATCAGAGAGGCTTCGGGACGGAAGGCAATCGCGCCAGCCAGGACTTCGTTGTCGGGATGACGCGCGAGGTCCGAGTAGCTATTCGTGCCGGGAATACGGCCGAGGAACGCCACGTGCGGCTGCGATGCGCGCGCCAGCAACATCAGGATGGACGCGACTGCAGCGAGCAGGATGCCCTGCAGGATGCCCAGAAGCAGCACGGCGCCGAGAGCGATCGCCGCAGCATAGAAGTCGAGCCGGCTCACGCGCCACATCCGGAACAGGGCCGGAAAATCCAAAAGCCCCGATACAGCGGTCAGCACCACGGCCGCCAGCACCGCCTTCGGCAGGTTTTCCAGCAGCCCGGTAAGAAACAACAAGCACAGCGCAAGGGTTATCGAAGCAAAGACAAGGGAGAGTGGCGTGCGGGCCCCCGCCTTGTCATTCACGGCTGATTGCGATAGCCCGCCAGCCACGGGATAACCATGTCCCAGCGCGGCGGCGAGATTTGCCGCACCGATGCCGAGAAGCTCTTGCCGCGGATCGATATGATATCCGTGCTTTGCCGCGAAGGCGCGGCCCGCAGAGACGCTTTCGATATAGGCGAGCAGCAGGCAGCCGGCGGCCAGCGGCACAATGTCTTCGACATCACGCAGCCGCAGCGCAGGGCCTTCCAGGGTTGGCAGGCCGGCGGGAATATTTCCCGTAATGGGCACGCCAAGCGCGGGAAGCCCAAGCATCGTAACGGCGGTAATTGACAGAGCAACAACGCCGAGTGCGACGGGTTTTCCTGGCAGCAGGCGCTCGCCGAACACCAGCAGCATGATCGCGATGAAGCCGATGGCAAGTACGAGGTAGTTGGTCTGGCCGATTTGCCCGGCGAGTAGCGCGGCGCGCTCGAAAAAATTATGTCCGCCGCCGACGACGCCAATCAGACTCGGCAGTTGGGTCATCGCGATGGTCAGCCCGGCGCCGGCCTTGAACCCAACCAGGACGCTGTCGCTGATCAATTTTACCAGCGCGCTCAGTCGCAATAACCAGGCGATCACACAAAGCATCGCCACCGTGAAGCCGGCGAGGCTCGCGATCTGTGCATAGTGCGGTGCGTTTCCACCTGCCATGTCCACGACAGTACCGGCAATCATAAGCGAGATGGCGGAGGTCGGTCCGATTGCCAGTTGGCGCGATGACCCGAGCAGAGCATAGCCGAGTCCGCCCAATAGGTAGCCATACACGCCGGCCTGCGGAGGCAGGCCGGCAAGTCCCGCATAGGCGAGAGAAACCGGGATCGCGTAGGCCGCCAGCGTAACGCCGGCGATGATATCGCCGCGCAGCCACGCGGCGCGATATTCCGCCAACCAACGTGCCGGTGGCACTCGCCACATCGCTCCGTACCAGCTGGTCGCAGAATCCTTCATGCGGGCACCTTCATCCTCCAGAATCAAGCAGCGCGCGGCAGGTTGAACTCCCGCACTTAAAAGAGCTGGAGCGTCACATGCATAATGTCGGCTTCTCGTCTCGTAGTCGGGTGCAATCCGCTTTTCTTGAAAACTTTCACCATCGCAGTGTTCTCCGGCAAGACTTCGGCGATCAATTCCTTCAGCCCGGCATCCCGGGCGATTGCGGCAAGATGACGCATCAGTGCGGCGCCGATCCCTTGTCCCTGGTATTCGTCGATCAAGGCGAAAGCCACCTCAGCACGACCCGGCTCAAGGACGATGTAGCGTCCACCCCCCACGATGACCGGTCCTCGGCCTTCCTCAGCGACGGCGACCAAGGCTACATGGCTGACAAAGTCGATGTCCGAGAAGAATTCCATTTCCTGTTCGGAAAAATGGCGTCTTATCGAAAAGAAACGACGGCGGAGGGACTCAGCGCTGGCGCGGCTGACGGCTTGTTCAAGGCCGTTCCGATCCTCGTGCCTGAGCGCGCGGATTTCAACGCGGCGTCCATCGCGCAGTGTCTCAATCGCTGAAAATTTAGCTACTTCCGACATAGCCAGCAGTCCTTCACACGACACACCCAGGTGAGACGGTTGCGATGCGGCCGCCGATCAGGCCGCTTCCAGAACTGGCTCGACAAGATTACGCATGGTCCGAACGTCCGGCAATGCAAGCCTGACAATTCGAGCAAGCTCTCCGTTAATGGAGACTCTGAAGGCATCAAATCACCGTCAGTTGCCGCTGTGTCGCGGGTGGTAAGTTCGTTTGATGTCCGCTTGTGGCACGAAACGGAAGCGCTGCTCGCCCTGACGAATGTCCGCTTTTGCGGTAGCAGCTGACATCGAGCCCGCGGGCATGTTTTCTCAGTGCGCGGCCTGCACTTCAATCATTTTACTTGCCCTGAAATGAGACCCCGAGCACGGCTTTGGGCCTTTGCATTGCCCTGTTGGGCCATGGCGCGGAATACCTGCATCGCCGGCACGTAATCGCCGCGGTTATAGGCCGCCATGCCGTCTTCCCAGGGGCCCGCGAGGGCACCCGCCGCCGCCCAGAAGCTGCGCGGCCAGGATCAGGCCGCCGACCTTCATCCGCCTTTTCAGGTGCAGCCCCTGCCTTGGATTCAACGGATCGTTATCCAGCCGGTCACTATTTCCAACGCCATCGCCGAATTCGCGCGGTGCGCAGCGGGAATGCCCGAATGGGGTTGGAGGACCCCGCAAAATTGGCTAGTAATTCTCGCCGTGTGATGCGTTCGGGGACCCGGGAATGACCTATTGCTGCGGAGTTTTGGTGCGGGACGGCCTGGTCATGATCGCGGACACCAGGACCAATGCCGGCCTCGACAATGTCTCGACCTTCCGCAAGCTGCATATCTTCTCCAAGCCGGGCGAGCGCATCATGGCGATCGCCAGCGCCGGCAATCTCGCGATCAGCCAGTCGGTGCTCTCGACCCTGACCGAAGGGCTCGAGGACCCCCACACCGGCGAGCTCGAAACGCTGCTGAACGCCCCGACCATGTTCCAGGCGGCGCAGCGCATCGGCAAGGCGATCCGCAGCGTTCACGCCACCGAGGGCACCGCCTTGCAGTCCGAAGACATCAATTTCGACGTCTCGTTCCTGTTCGGCGGCCAGATCAAGGGCGCGCGGATGCGGCTGTTCATGGTCTATCCGGCCGGCAATTTCATCGAATGTACCACCGACACGCCCTATTTGCAGATCGGCGAGCACAAATACGGCAAACCGGTGCTCGACCGCGCCATGCATTACGACGTCGAATTGTACGAAGCGCTCAAGACCAGCCTGATCTCGATGGATTCGACGATGCGCTCCAATCTCGGCGTTGGGCTGCCGATCGACGTGCTGGTCGTGCGCTCCGACGTCTGCGACGCCGATCTCAATCACCGCATCGAGGCGGGCGAGCCGTATTTCCACGATCTGCGCTCGCGCTGGTCGGCGGCGCTGCGGGCGGCGCATCAGAACATTCCCAGACCACCCTATAAAACCGAAACCTGAACCAAGAACAAAAAAGCGAGGAAACATGACCGAGGCAGCAAACAGAATCGCGCTGGTGACCGGCGCCGGCACCGGCGTCGGACGCGCGGCGTCGCTGGCGCTGATGAAGGCCGGCTTCACCGTGGTGCTCGCCGGGCGGCGCATGGAAATGCTGCAGGAGACCCAGAAGCTCGGCGACACCATCGGCAAGAGCCTGCCGGTGTCCGCCGACATGACCGATCCCGGATCGATCGCAGCCCTGTTCGCCAAGGTGATGGACGTCTACGGGCGGCTGGACGTGCTCTTCAACAATGCCGGCATGGGCGCGCCGCCGGTGCCGTTCGAGGATCTCGGTCTGGCGCAGTGGCAGGCGGTGGTGAACACCAATCTGACCGCGCCGTTCCTGTGCACGCAGCACGCCTTCCGCATCATGAAGGACCAGACCCCGCGCGGCGGTCGCATCATCAACAACGGCTCGATTTCGGCGCACGCGCCGCGGCCGTTCTCCGCGGCCTATACCTCGACCAAGCACGCCATCACCGGCCTCACCAAGGCCACCAACCTCGACGGCCGCGCCTACGACATCGCGGTCGGCCAGATCGACATCGGCAATGCCGCGACCCCGATGACCGACCGCATGGTCGACGGCGTGCTGCAGCCTGACGGCAAGAAGATGCCGGAGCCGCGCATGGATGCGAAAGCGGTCGGCGACGCCGTGGCCTATATGGCGAGCCTGCCGCTCGACGCCAACGTGCTGTTCATGACGGTCATGGCGAGCAAGATGCCGTTCGTCGGGCGGGGGTAACCGTTCGCCGAGGCTCCAGTCCCTCATGGTGAGGAGGCGCAAAGCGCCGTCTCGAACCATGAGCCCGTGGCCCATCCTTCGAGACGCACGCTGGCGCGTGCTCCTCATGAGGTGAGTGGGCGGATAGATATCCGTTTCAGCCCTACTCCAGCCGCTCGACATTGCGCAGGGTCGGAAACAGTTTCATCCACAACAGCGCGATCGCGACCGTGCCGACGCCGCCCAGCACGGCGGCCGGCACGGCGCCAAACAGCGCGGCGGTGAGGCCACTTTCGAACTGGCCGAGCTGGTTGGAGGCGTTGATGAACAGGAAGTTCACCGCGCCGACCCGGCCGCGCATCTCATCCGGCGTGGCGAGCTGGACCAGGGAAAAGCGGATCACCACGCTGACGGTGTCGGCTGCCCCCATGATCGCCAGCGCCACCACCGATAGCGCCATCGAGCGGGAAACCGCGAATACGATAGTTGCCAGGCCGAACACGATTACGGCCTGAAACATCCGCATCCCGACGCGCCGGTGGATGGCATGTCGCGCCAGCACGGCGGTCATCAGCAGCGCGCCGACCGCGGGCGCGGCGCGCAGGATGCCGAGGCCGAGCGGACCGGTCTGAAGGATATCGCGCGCATAGATCGGCAGCAGCGCCGTGGCGCCGCCGAGCAGCACCGCGAACAGGTCCAGAGAGATCGTACCGAGGATTGCCGCATTGTCGCGGACGAACCTGACGCCGGCGAACAGGTCGGCCGGCGATGCGGCGTCCCTGACCACGGCTGGCTGGGTCGGCCGGATCGCACCCATCAGGAGCGTACCGGCAAGGCAGAACGCCACCATCAGCCCATAGGGCAATGCGGGCGCGACCGCATAGGCCAGGCCGCCAAGCGCCGGGCCGGTGATGGTAGCGATCTGGCCGACGCCGCTCGAAATTGCGGTGGCGCGCTGCAGTGAGCCTTGCGGCGCGACCAAAGGCAGCAGCGCGGAGATCGCCGGACTTTCGAACGCACCGGCCGTGCCCAGTACGGCCATGGCCACGAAGATCTGCAGCACCGTGAGCGAGCCCGTATAGGCGCCCCATGCCAGCAACAGCGCCGTCAGCGCCTCGACGAGCAGGCATATCTGTACGACCCGCTTGCGCTCGTAGCGATCGACCGCGTGTCCCGCCACGAACACCAGCAATGCCGTGGGCAGGAATTGCACCAGTCCGATCATGCCGAGATCGAACGCGCTGCCGGTCAGGTCGTAGATCTGCCAGCCGACCGCCACGGCGGCGATCTGGCCGGAGAAACGTGAGAAAGCGCGCGACAGCACGAAGAGCAGAAACGAGGGATGCTTGAGCAGGGCGCTGGAGCCCGCTTGGGTCAGGGACGACATCGATCAACCGGTTCTGCTTTACGTCGAATGGGAAGCAGTCGCCCTGCTCCAAGTCCGATGAGAGGCCGTGACCGACCCTCGGCTGATTGTCAATGCCGAGGTTCGCCCGTTCCGCGGAAACACGACCAAGACCGCCCCTTGGTATTGCACATGCAAGCCCGCCGCTGCCATAATCCTTGTGGCTTGGGGGTGTCGATGCTTCAACTGCAATCGGCGTTCGGCGTGTTCGCATTGCTCGCGATCGCCTGGGCGTTTGGGGAAAACCGCCGCAGCGTGTCGCTGCGGCAGGCGGCCGTCGGGCTTTTCGTCACCGTGCTCACCGCAATCATCCTGATCAAATTGCCGGTCGTCGCGCGCGCCTTCGGAATCATCAACGATGCCGTCGGCGCGATTTCGTCGGCCTCGCGCGCCGGCACGTCCTTCGTGTTCGGCTATCTCGGCGGCGGCGCACTGCCGTTCGACCTCAAGGCGCCGGGCGCGGATTTTATTCTCGCGTTCCAGGCGCTCCCCGTCGTGCTGGTGATGAGTGTGCTCACCACGCTGCTGTTCTACTGGCGCATCCTGCCGCCGATCGTGCGCGGCATGGCGTGGCTCTTGGAGCGCACGCTCGGCGTCGGCGGCGCGGTGGGACTTTCCACTGCCGCCAACATCTTTCTCGGCATGGTGGAGGCGCCGCTGTTCATCCGGCCGTACCTCGCACAGCTGACGCGCAGCGAATTGTTCCTGGTGATGACCGGCGGCATGGCCGGGATCGCCGGCACCGTGCTGGTGCTCTACGCCACGCTGCTGGCACCGCTGATTCCCGACGCCGCCGCACATTTTGTCATCGCCTCGGTGCTGGGCGCGCCGGCGGCGATCCTGATCAGCCTGATCATGGTACCGGAGACCAGCGACATCAGGACCGGCGGGGCGCTAAGCGATCCCGAGATGCACGCTTCCTCCACCATGGAGGCGATCGTCAAGGGCACCGTCGCCGGCCTCGAACTGCTCCTCAACATCGTCGCGATGCTGATCGTGCTGGTGGCGCTGGTCTATCTCGCCAACGCCATTTTGGGACTCCTGCCCGAGATCGGGGGGCCGATTTCGTTGCAGCGGGTGCTCGGCTACGCGATGGCGCCGGTATGCTGGCTGTTGGGCCTTCCCTGGCCGCAGGCGATCACCGCGGGCAGCCTGATGGGTACCAAGACCGTGCTCAACGAGCTGATCGCCTATGTCGATCTGTCGAAGCTCGGCGCCGACGCGCTCGATTCCCGCTCGCGGCTGATCATGCTCTATGCGATGTGCGGCTTCGCCAATTTCGGCAGCCTCGGCATCATGATCGGCGGCCTCGGCACCATGACGCCGGAACGCCGCGAGGAGATCAATGCGCTCGGACTGAAATCGATCGTCTCGGGCACGCTGACTACCTGTCTGATGGGCGCGATCGTGGGGGTGCTGACGTAACTTCCCCGTCATTCCGGGGCGCGCTGTTAGCGCGAATCCGGAATCTCGAGATTCCGGGTTCGACGCTCTGCGTCGCCCCGGAATGACGAGTTCAATCCCAGCAGCGGCGCCAGGCGGCCCATCACGTAAGAAGAGCCCTCCGCCGTGAGATGGGCGTGGTCAAACGACAACGGAATGCCGCCATCGATGGTGAGCGGGCATTGCCGTGCCGAACAGACCGCGGCGAGCACCGACACGTAAGAAAATTCGTTGCTCGCCGGCAGAGCGGCCTGCATGTTCTGGTCCAGGGCAAAGATATCGGGCAGAACGAAATCGTCGGACCGCGCCTCGACCTGGCGCAGATGCGCGCGCATCAGCATCGAGGGCAGCCTCGCCTTGAACTGCACGGCAGGGCCGAGCAGCGTCACCGGGATGCCGAGATCCCCGAGTTTCGCGATGGTTTGCCTGAGGTCGGCGATCATGCCATCGAACCGCGGCGGGCGGGCATATTCCAGCCAGTCCGCCGACAGGATGACGTGGTCGGGTTTGTGTTTGGCGAAGAATGCATCCATCTGCGCCGCAAAGCTGCGGCAGGAGGCGTTGCCCTGGGCCGCCGCGTTGAAGGTCGGCATGCATGCCGGCTCTGTCGCCTGCAGGATGTTCGTTGCCTGCGGATCGGTCATGCCAGCGAGCCCGTGAACATATTGCGCGGCAAAGCTGTCGCCCCACAGCAGCACATGGGCCTTGCCCGACGCGAAGCCGAGACAGGCATCGTCGAAACGGCCGCTGGCGGGCGCGAAACAACTGCCCTCGCGATACGGCACCCGGCGATCGTAGCCGTTGTAGACTTCAATTTTCAGCGCGAATAGGTCGGCGCCGGACGGCGTCTGGCTCAACAGCAAGCCGGCGGCGCTGCCGGCCAGCAGCAGCACCGACGCAAGCGCGGCGATGCGGAACGCGTCGCGCCGCGTCCGCGCCAGCGACTTGCCGCGGAACGGCTGCTCGACGAACCGCCACGACAGATAGGACAGCCCCAGCGTCAGCCCGAACAGCGCGATCTTGTCGCTCGTCTCGAGCACCAGGCTGCTCTTGGAGAACCGCGCGAAAGCGAATAGCGGCCAGTGCCAGAGGTATAGCGAATAGGAGATCTGGCCGACGAATCTTGCCGCAGCGAGCGGCGAATACCAGCTCCGCTCCTGCGTCGGCACGCCGATACCGCTCCAGATGAACAGCGCCGCGCCGAGGCAGGGTGTGAGCGCGTTGAAGCCGGGAAATCCCGGACCCGGGCGCAGCGAGAAGATCGGGATCGCGAGCAGCGCCAGCGCGATACCGCGCACAATGCCTTGCGCCAGGGCGTGGCGCAGCACCGGAAATCCCTGGACCGCAAGGAGCCCGCCGGCCAGGAATTCCCAGGCCCGCGGCGGGCTCATGAAGAAGGCGTTGGCGGAGCGGTCGCTCCCCATCAACCAGATCGAAAGCGTAAACGAGGCCAGTCCCAGCGCGCCGAGCACTGCCGGCAGCACCAGGCGGTGCCCTCGGGACAGTCGAAGCACCCCCCACAACAGGATCGGCAGCACCAGATAGAACTGCTCTTCGACCGCGAGCGACCAGGTATGCAGCAGCGGCTTCTCCACCGCCGCATGGCCGAAATAGCCGGTCTGAAACCAGAAGAAGAAATTCGAAGTGAAGGTGATCACCGACACGACCGAAAGGAAGAAGTCCGCCCGTTCCGAGGTCAGGAGATAATGAAAGGACGGGATCGCAGTCAGCGCCACCATCGCATACAGCGCGGGCAGCAGCCGTCGCACCCGTCGCTCGTAGAACCGCGCAAAGGAAAACGTGCCGGCCGCGACTTCCGACTGGATGACCCCGGTGATCAGGTAGCCTGAGATCACGAAGAAGATATCGACGCCGACGAAGCCGCCGAAGTTTGCCGGCGGCTCGAGATTGTGGAACGCGACGACCGCGAGCACCGCGATGGCGCGCAGCCAGTCGATATCTTCGCGATAGTCGCGCCTCACAATCGCTAAACCGCCCGAACCTGATTGAAAGAGGTCTGGCTGCCTAGCGCGCCCGCATGACGAAACGCGCGCCTCATGCCGAAAGTTCGGTGGTCTTGAACTCCGCGGGCAGGATCACTTCAAGCAATTCGACGTCGTCGGAATAGTCCATGATCAAATGCTTGATCCGGGGCGGCTGGGTCCAGCTGGAGCCCTCTTTCATCAAGGTTTCGCCCTGTCCTTCCATGTAGGTTTTGACCCAGCCTTTCAGCACGTAGACCATCTGGAAGTCGACGTCGTGGAAATGCAGTTTTGAGACTTCCGCCGGATCGCACGGTCCGATCAACCGGATCACGTGCGCCCGCGCCAGGCCCTGGCTTGCCTCGGCTATCCCGAGGTCGCGGTATTGCGCGTAGGAGCGCAGGCCGTCGGCTCTAAAATCCTCTTCGCGGTGATGGCTGATGGCGACGCGCTGTTTGGGACGGGCGCGCTTGACCGGCGCCGGCGCGCGGCCCTTGGCCTCGAGTTTCTTTCGCGCCGTGGTTTTGGCGGTGGTCTTCCTGGTTGTCTTGCCGGCGGCTGTGCGCGCGGGCGATTTCTTCTGCGCGGCGGTGCGGCTTGCTGCCCTCGATTTCGGCTTCTGCTTGGCCATCGACGTTCTCCCCTTCGGTGTCGTGGGAAAACGTTAGCACAGATCGCGGTGCGCAGTAATTTGTAGGGTGGGCAAAGGTGCGCTTGCACCGTGCCCACCATGCCGGCCGAGCGCGTTGTGGTGGGCTCGCCTTGCCCACCCTCCGAAGACCTGCTTGGCGTCAGTGCAGCCGGAAGACGCCGTCGACCGCACGCAGTTCGGCGGGCTTGATCAGCTTGGAATGCGCCACCGTGACCGAGAACAGCGGGCCTTCGAGTTTTTCCTGCCAGAAGGCGAGGAAATCCTTCAGCGCCGGGAATTTTGGAAACAGGTCGTAATTCTGCCAGACGTAGGTCTGCAGCAGCGAGGGATGATCCGGCATCCGATACAGAATCTGCGCCGTCGTCAGCCCATAACCCAGCACCTGCTTCCGGAAATCATCGGAAACAACCCCAACCCGCGAGACCATGCCAAACCTCCATTGCTGGAGCGCATTTCACGTGGTGGCCGCCAACCGGAGCCACCCCGGCGGAGATGCGCTCACATGAGAGAAATGTGACGCACGATACCAACACATCACAAGCCTAAATGTTTAACGGTTTGTTGAAAAATGGCGCGTTGGCAGCAGCTTACCGCAGGTGCTAATACGGGATTCGAGGGTCGGCCGGCCGGATTAATCATGATTAATGAAATTGGCAGGCGTCATATTTGAGTGCCAATTTTTCTGCTAAAAGCCCTTGTTCCCCGCAGAAGTGTGGACTATGTCCACTGAAGTCGCGCTGGCACTCGCTGGCATAGACTGCCAAAATCCAAAATTCGACAACATCTTCAGAAACTTAGGAGGACTGCATGAAATTCCGTCCGCTTCACGACCGCGTCGTGGTCAAGCGCATCGACGCCGAAGAGAAGACAGCCGGCGGCATCATCATCCCGGACAGCGCCAAGGAAAAGCCCTCGCAGGGCGAAATCACCGCTGTCGGCCCGGGCGGCCGTGACGAAGCCGGCAAGCTGATCCCGATCGATCTCAAGGTCGGCGACCGCGTGCTGTTCGGCAAGTGGTCCGGCACCGAGGTCAAGCTCGATGGCGAAGAGCTCCTGATCATGAAGGAGAGCGACATCATGGGCGTTCTGACCGACTTTCCCGCGACCAAGAAGAAGGCCGCCTAAGCGCCTTTTCCCCTCATAGATTTCAAGGAAGCAAAATATGTCAGCTAAAGAAGTCAAATTCGGCGTCGACGCGCGCGATCGCATGCTGCGCGGTGTCGACATCCTCGCCAACGCCGTCAAGGTGACGCTCGGCCCCAAGGGCCGCAACGTCGTGCTCGACAAGTCGTTCGGCGCGCCCCGCATCACCAAGGACGGCGTCACCGTCGCCAAGGAAATCGAGCTTGACGACAAGTTCGAGAACATGGGCGCCCAAATGGTGCGCGAAGTCGCCTCCAAGTCGGCCGACGCGGCCGGCGACGGCACCACCACCGCGACCGTGCTTGCGGCTGCGATCGTCCGTGAAGGCGCCAAATCGGTTGCCGCCGGCATGAACCCGATGGATCTGAAGCGCGGTATCGACATGGCGGTGGAAGCCGTGGTCGCCGACCTCGTCAAGAACTCCAAGAAGGTCACCTCGAACGAGGAAATCGCCCAGGTCGGCACCATCTCCGCCAACGGCGACGCCGAGATCGGCAAGTTCCTCTCCGACGCCATGAAGAAGGTCGGTAACGAGGGCGTCATCACGGTCGAGGAAGCCAAGTCGCTGGAAACCGAACTCGATGTCGTCGAAGGCATGCAGTTCGACCGCGGCTACATCTCCCCCTACTTCGTCACCAACGCCGACAAGATGCGCGTTGAGATGGACGACGCCTACATCCTGATCAACGAGAAGAAGCTCTCCTCGCTGAACGAGCTGCTGCCGCTGCTCGAAGCCGTGGTGCAGACCGGCAAGCCGCTGGTCATCGTCGCGGAAGACGTCGAAGGCGAAGCTCTCGCCACCCTCGTCGTCAACCGTCTGCGCGGTGGTCTGAAGGTCGCGGCCGTCAAGGCTCCGGGCTTCGGCGATCGCCGCAAGGCCATGCTGCAGGACATCGCGATCCTGACCGGCGGCCAGGCGATCTCGGAAGATCTCGGCATCAAGCTCGAGAACGTCACCCTCAACATGCTCGGCCGCGCCAAGAAGGTGATGATCGACAAGGAGAACACCACCATCGTCAACGGCGCCGGCAAGAAGGCCGACATCGAGGCACGCGTGACGCAGATCAAGGCGCAGATCGAGGAAACCACCTCGGACTACGACCGCGAGAAGCTGCAGGAGCGTCTGGCCAAGCTCGCGGGCGGCGTCGCGGTGATCCGCGTCGGCGGCGCGACCGAAGTCGAAGTCAAGGAGCGCAAGGACCGCGTTGACGACGCGATGCATGCGACGCGTGCAGCCGTCGAAGAAGGCATCGTTCCCGGCGGCGGCGTTGCGCTGCTGCGTGCTTCCGAGCAGCTCAAGGGCCTGCGCACCAAGAACGACGACCAGAAGACCGGCGTCGAGATCGTGCGCAAGGCGCTGTCCTGGCCGGCTCGCCAGATCGCGATCAACGCGGGCGAAGACGGCTCCGTCATCGTCGGCAAGATCCTCGAGAACAAGTCGTATGCGTACGGCTTCGACTCGCAGACCGGCGAATACGGCGATCTCGTCAAGAAGGGCATCATCGATCCCACCAAGGTGGTCCGTGCGGCGATCCAGAACGCGGCGTCCGTCGCGGCTCTCTTGATCACCACCGAAGCCATGGTGGCCGAACTGCCGAAGAAGAACGCCGGCGGCGGCGGCGGTATGCCCCCGGGCGGCGGCATGGGCGGCATGGACTTCTAAGCAGTCCATCTCGCTTCAGGCGATCATCCAGAAATGCAAAACCCCGGCAGCGATGCCGGGGTTTTCGTTTGGGCTGGATCGCGAGGCACGTCACAAATCTTGTCATTCGGGGCGCGGCTCTTTGCGCAGGCCTGGAGCCTGTCGTCGCGTGGCACAAAAGCGCCGACCCGGACGAAGGATGGCTTGTCCCATTCCTCCCTATCCCTTCGCAAATTCATGAAAGCAATCGCGCGCCCAATCGATCACGGCGCGCGCGGCGGGATCGCGCTTGAGGTGGTTCTGCACCAATAGCCAGACATCGCGGCGGCGGGGCAAGAGCGTGGCGCGCAGGCGGCGGTCGGCGAGCAAATCCGCGCAGGAGTGTTCGGGCAGGATGCCCAGGGCCTGATGGGACTGGATCAGTCCTCTGATGACGCGGACGTTGTCGGTGACGCAACGCGCGCGCTGCTGCAGTCCCCTCGCCTTCAGGAACTGCGATTCCGGGATCGAGCCGAGGTCCTCCGGATAGCCGCAGACCACCGGTTCGAAACCCGCAGCCGCGACGGGCTCGATGAAATACAACCGGACTTCCGCAAGCTTCGAAATGGTAAAATCGCCCTTGTCCGGCTTGCGCAGACGAATGGCAAGATCGGCTGCCCAGCGCGAGAATTTTACATTTTCGCTGGAGGTGAGGAATTGCAGGGCGAGGCCAGGGTTCCGCACCAGCAATGTGTTGGCGCGCGGCGCCAGCAGTTCTTCCGCCACCGCATTGGTGGAAGCGATCCGGAAACGCCCGCTCAGACCGGGCAGGCTCTCGCCGACCTTGCCGATCTCGGCGACATGCCCCGCCATCGCCTGGATATGCGCGAGCACCGTCTCGCATTGCCGGGTCGGCCTGCGCACGCCGTCGACGGCCTCGAACAATCTCCAACCCAGCGCACGCTCGATCCGCGCCAGCCGCCGCCCGACTGTCGTCTCGTCGATGCGCAGTCGCGCACTGGCGCCGGCGTAGGTACCCTCGTCGCGGACCGCCGTTACGATGCGAAGATCGTCCCAATTCATGCACCGGAGATACCACGAAGCCTGCGCTACCTGCAATAATGCAGCCATCGGCTGCAATAGTCCTGCGTGAAAGCAGGCTGCGGTTCGCTATGTCTTGGTCTTCGGCAACTTCACTCCGAGATCGAGGCCACCATGACCACCGCTAAAACCCTGCTTGAACTCGCTGGCGCCGACCTAAGCCTTCCCCGGCTGAGCGACGCCTGTCTGGTCCTGATCGATCTGCAGAACGAATATCTCGCGGGCCCGGTCGCGCTGCCCGATGCCGAAGCCGCGGTCGCAAGTGCCGCAAAACTGCTGGCGCGGGCGCGAAACCGCGGAACGTCGGTGTTTCACGTCGCGCACAGGGGGAAAGCCGGCGGCTTGTTCGATCGCGCCACAGAGCGCGGCGCCATTGTCGCCGCGCTGGCCCCGCTCGCCGACGAGCCCGTGATCGAGAAGGAATTGCCCAACGCCTTCGCCGGGACAGATCTGCAGGCGCGCCTCCAGGCTGCCGGGCACAGGAACGTCATCCTCGCGGGATTGATGACGCATATGTGCGTCAGCTCCACCGCGCGAGCAGCACTCGATCTCGGCTTTCGGATTACCATCAACGCCGACAGCTGCGCCACGCGCGACCTCCCCGACGGCCGCGGCGGGACGATTCCGGCGGCAACGGTCCATGACGTCGCGCTCGCCGAACTTTCCGACCGTTTTGCGATTATCGCGCGCGGCAGCGGCGCGCTGGTCTAACGCTGACGGAGGCCATGATGCTGCAGCTTTATTTCTGGCCGATGGCCTGCTCGCTCGCCAGCCGCATCACGTTGATGGAGGCCGGCATCGAGGCGCGCTATCATTTGGTGCATCTCTGGAAAAAGAAGGTGATCGAGGACGATACCGACTTCTGGGCGGTGTCACCGAAGGGCGCCGTGCCGGTGCTGGTGCTGGAAAACGGCGAGCGGCTGACCGAAAACGCAGCCGTGCTGCAATACATCGCCGATCTCCGTCCGGAGTTCGGGCTCGCGCCGCCACCGGGCGATCCCGACCGCTACCGGCTCCAGGAGTGGCTGTCTTTCGTCGGCACCGAGATCCACAAGGCATTCCTGTTTCCGACCTTCTGGTACAAAGACCAAGCGGCCAACGCGATTGCGCGCGAGCGGATCGGCAAAAACGTGTCGGTCGCCGCCGAACATCTCGATGACCGACAATACCTCGTCGGCGAGCGCTTCACCGTGGCCGATGCCTATCTCGCCTGGTCACTGCTGCTGCTCGGGCGCGGCGGCGTCGATGTCGCGTCGTGGCCGTCGTTGGTCAGCTATCTAGACCGCATCCAGGGGCGCCCTCGGGTGAAGGCCGCGATCGAGGCGGAGCGGCAGATCTACAAGACGCTGATGGCGTGAGGAGCTCGGCGCATCGCGCCGCCCCGGAATGGAGGATGATCGTTCGCCATGACCTCGCGATCAAATGCGATGACGCCCTCGTCTCACTCCACCCGTGCGACCACCGCAAGGCGCTTGATGCCCTGGTTGCGGTAGGCGTTCAGGAAGGCGTTGTAATCCCTGAAGGAGACGCAGCCGTTGGAATCGCCATTGGGCCCGAGCATGTAGGTGTGTGCGAGCAGGCCGCTGCGGCCGTAGATCGCGTCTTCGCCGCCGATCGGAGTCAGCCGCAGCGCCGGCACACCGTGAAACAGCGCCTCGCGCGGCTTCAGCTCGTAGATATGCGGCGGCGTCACGCCGCGCATCCGGATCCGCGCGGAGCGCGGATCGTCGAGCTCGGAGCCGAGGCCGGAATGCGCCTCGAGCTTGGTGCCGTCGGGCAAATAAACCGTGTGCGCGGAAATGTCGTAGACCGCGGTCGAGCGATCATACGGCGCCGAACCGCCGAGCGCCGGATTCTGGTTTTGCCCGAGGTCTGGTCCAAGATTTTGTCCAAGGCTACCGGTGACGCTGGCGTCGGCAGAGGCGTAGGCCAATAGCGAGCCACGCGAGGGCTGCTTGCCCCAGAGCTTTTCGGAAATCGACCGCCTCTCGTTCGAAGCGAGCGACATCACCGCGGCCTTGGCGCGCTGCGCCATGTCGCGCACGGCAGCCGCGGGCGATTTATCTGCCGGCGCATCGGCCGGACTCTGCGGCGGCAGCGCGGCGACCTGAACCGGCGCCTTCGCCTTCGACGCTTCCGCAAGCTTCGGCGCTTCGGATCTCGGCTTCGCCGCGTCCGCGAGTTTTGCTGTTTCGCGCTGCGGCTTCGGCGCCTCGGCGACCTTGGGGGTTTCAGGCTGCGACTTCGGCTCGACGCCTTGCGGAGCAGCGGCAGCGAAGCGGTCGTCGAACGTCAGCGTTGACGAAGGCGCAAGTGCTGCGGGTGCGGCCGCGGGCGGCGCCTGTTCGCGCAGCGCCGCAAACGCATCGCTCACGACCGTCTGCGCCTGGCGCGCGGCGACCGCCGGGCGCGTTACGACCGGCGCATCGAAATTGGCGCTGCCGAGTTGCGGATAGACGTCGGCGCGGAACACATTGGCGTAGACGGTCCACGCACTTCCCAGCACCAGGCCAGCGATGGCCGCACCGCCGAGAAAATTCTGAGGAACTGATTTCCGGGATGCGCGCTTGGGTTTGGACACCGCCGAAGAAGAATACGCAACTCTACTGTAACTCATCCGCCCTGCATCCAGACTGGTCCCACCTTGATCCCCTTCCAGGCTGCGCCCGACGATGCGCGTTCCCGCGACACGGTTCGAGCGCTGCCCGGCGCGCGATGAATCCCGCGGAAAGTCCGCTCGATCATCTCGCAGAGGTGCGGAGCGTCATTAAGGCGACTTTTAGTTAAATGCGGATTAAGTCGGGGCGGATGTTGGGCATGGTTAACGCGCGGTTTTCCCGTGCAATTGCGGGGAAGTTAAGCCCGATTTTGGCTGGTTTCTTCCATCATCGCGTTTCGGATACCAGTTGCGTTCGCGGCGCTCCGGCGTGACGTCGAGAATGGTCCGGATCGGCATCAAATCGGGCGCGCCGCTTGTCCCAATATCGGCCCGAAGCGCCCTTCATTTCGTCGCCCCAAAAATGCCTTATTGTGAAATCGTTCGCGTCGCGGCCGTTCACGTGAACACGCCGCTGCTGTCATCATCCGCGAAAGCGGATGATCCAGTATTCCAGAGACGTCTACGATAGAAGCGAGAAGCCGCGGCGTACCGGATACCCCGCCTTCGTGGGGTACGACGACGGAATTTGGCGCGACAGTGCAAGAACGTCTGGCAACGCCCCCGCCCCCTACTCCAGTTCCGGCGGCGGCGTCTGGTCGAGCACCGCGCCGGTCGGATCCTCAAGCAGGTCGAGCGCGTAGGTTTCAATGGTGAGCGGCCCGCGCATACGCTGGAGCTCCGCGACCCGTTCGATCCGCTTGAACGCGTCCTGCAGATACGGCCGGCCACCGGGCCGCAGCTCGTCGACGTAGAGCAGCTTGCCGGCGAGCAGCGCCGGATCCGGCTCGGGCATGTTGACCCAGCGGATGCGCTGCGTGGCCTGCACCACGCAATCCCCTTTGGGCAAATAGAAGGCGAGCCAGCCGGTGGTGCCGTAATCCGCCGCCAGCACGCAGGCGGCGCCGGTGCGAACACGCACCGCCTCGATGCCGGCGGCGAGGTCGCGCCAGCCGACGCCGACGCTGCGCACGGTGGCATCGCGGCGATAACCCGAAAGCCAGCCGGTGTTGGCCTGCACGATCAACAAGGCGAACATCACGATGCCGACCGGCGAGGCCCAGCGCAGGCAGAAATCGGAAAGCCGCTGCGCCCTCGCTTCCCATGGCACCAGATGGACTGCAACCGCGGCGGCGATCGCCAGGGGTGGATACACCGGCGCGAACCAGTTGGCCTCGACGCGGGCGTGCAGCGAGTGCCAGACGAAATAGGCGACGATGGTCCAGAACATCGCGTTGATCAGCGCCCGGGCCGCGAACGCGCCGGCATGGCGCCAGGCGAGCGCGTGAAGTCCCATCGCGCCGAGGATGAACACCAGCGGCGTTGCGAAGGCGATCTGGGTCGGGATCAATTCGGCGATGAAGACCGGCCTGAAATCCTCGATCCTGGCGCGGCCCATCTGCTTGATGAAGGACACCCAGTGGTGGTCGGCGTTCCACAGGATCACCGGCGCAAACAGCACGAGTGCTACGAGGCCACCGAGATAGGGCCAGGGCGTCAGCAGCCAGCGCCGCAATTTGGCGACGCTGACCAGCCAGATCAGGATCGCCGGACCGAAGAACAGCGCGGTGTATTTCGACAACAGCGCCGCGCCGACCGCGGCACCCACGGCAAGCCACCAGGCACCGCGTTCGGTCTCCAGCAGCTTGGCGAGAAAGAACAGCACGAAGCTCGAGGCCACCAGCAGCGGCGCATCCGGCGTGACGATCAGCGCGCCGACCGCCGCCATCAGGGTAACGTTGAGCAGGATCGTCGCGGTCGCCGCCACGCGCGCACTGCCGAACAGGATCTCGGCGGTGCGGAACACCGCAAAGCTCATCGGCAGCGCCAGCAGGATCGAGGCGAGCCGCACGCCCAGTTCAGTGTCGCCGGCAACCATGGTGCCGAGCCGGATCACGAAGGCGACCATCGGCGGATGATCGTAGTACCCGCCGGCCAGATGCTTCGACCACATCCAGTAATAAGCTTCGTCGAAGGTCAGCGGCGTAAAGGCGGCGGCCACCAGCCGCAACGCCACCAGCGCCAAAACCGTCAGCACGGTGTTACGGACGAGCCGCGCCTCGTTCGCGCTCATCGAAGCTTCACCGCTTGCGCCAGACGAACAGTCCCGACATCGCGTAATTCCACACCACGCCCATCAGCGCGCCCGCGGCGCCCGCCAGCCACCAGATCGGCTCCTGGTCATAGACCGAGAAAGCCACGCCGACATTGGCAAGCAGGCCGACGCTGCATACAAGATAGAACAGCAACAGGCCGCGCAGGATCGCAACCCCCTTCAGCCGCTGGTCGCGATAGGTGAGAAAATTGTTGAGGATGAAATTGCTGGTCATGGCGCAGAGCGCGGCAGTGCCTTGCGCATTCGGAAACGGCAAATCGAAAGCTTCGAGCGCGATATACAGTGCCGCGAAATGCACGAACAGGCCGATCGAACCCACCATCGCAAACAGCAGGAACCGCAGCGACACCACGTCGCGAGTCAGTTTCGCCAGCACTAGCCCCAGGAAATCCAGCGCCACCATGGAATCGAGCTTGCTCTCGCCGTGCAGCCGCGAACCGAAGGTAAAAGGAATTTCCTTGATCCGCAGTTCGCCGCGCGCGGTGGCGACGACATCGAGCAGGATCTTGAAGCCTTGCGTGGAGAGCTGCGGCGCCAGTTGTTCGAAGCGATCGCGGCGGATCATGAAGAAGCCGCTCATGGGATCGGCGATCTTGACGCGCAGCACGCGCTTTGCCACCTCGGTGGCGAGCTGACTGGCGCCGGCGCGCTGCTTGTTGAAACTGTCGGCGCTGCCACCCTCGATGTAGCGGCTGCCGATCACGAGATCGGCCCCGCCGGTCTCGAGCAGCCCCAGCATTTTCGGCAGTTGCGTCTCGTCATGCTGCAGGTCGGCATCGATGACTGCGGCGCACGGCGCGCTGGAGGCGAGAATCCCCTCGATGCAGGCGCCGGACAGGCCGCGCCGCCCGATCCGCCGGATGCAGCGAACGCGGGCATCCTGCCGCGCCAGGCCGCGCACCACGTCCCAGGTGCCGTCGGGGGAATTGTCGTCGACGAAAATGACTTCCCAGGCCCTGCCGGCGAGCGCGGTCTCCAGCCGGTGGAACAGCGTGGTGACGTTATCGCGCTCGTTGAAGGTGGGGACGACGACCGAAAGCTCCGGGGTTGCGATCGCCCGCGGCGGGCTTTCGGGGCCCGGTCTGATGGCTTCATTCATGCGCCAGCATATATCCGATAGGCTCGGGGGAAGCCAAGGAACAGTTGGGGCGGGAGCTGAGGCGCTGTCGGGGCCGGGAACGCTCAAAACGAAGCCAAAACAACCCCGGAAATGCCAACGACCACGAACAGAGGGCGCGCGTACATCCGGCGCAGCCTTACTATTCAGTGGCCGTCCCAGCGCCGGAGCTATGAAGCATCGACGTCGCCGTTCCTAGTCAAATGGGGATGGCCGTCGGGTTCCGCAAGGGGCCCCGGTCGTATGGTTGCAAGCTTACTGCGGCACCTCGCGCACCACCGGCCCCCGGGCGGCGGGTGGCGGCGGTGCTGTCGGCTGCGCCGCCGACTCAACCTTCTGGCCAGGATTGGGCGGTTTTCCGATCGGCCCATACAAGAACGCGATTACCAGCACCACGGCGGCAACGATCGCACCTAAAATACTAGCAAATTTTTCCGAATTCATCTCGATATCCCGGCGGTCTCACCACTGCCCTATCGCAGATTACAGCCAAAATGGCGAGTGGGGTTCAGCAGAACTTAATCTGCCGGTGCTGGGATGCGAGGACAAAATCGGACCTCGCTCATGCCTCCCGCCTTCATCGCCACCGTCTTCGGGCTTTTGGGCCTTGCCGCGATCTATGGCATCCGCAAGGACATCATCTCAGGCAGTGCCACCAGCCGCGGCTGGACCTGCACCATCGATGACAACCCGGTCGGCTTTTGCCTGATCGTTGCCATGAAGGGTGCCCTGATTGGTTTCGCCATCGCCGAAATCCTTTACGCGTGCGGGCTGGTCGGCGATCCCATCGCGCAGATTCAACACGCGCTGCCGTTCCTCGCCTCAGGGCGGGTCCAGAGATAGAGCGCATCCGGCTCCTTTTCTTCGTTATCTGCGCCATCGGTTTCCCGGAGCAGGGTGAAGCCCCTCGCCTCGTAAAACCTCCGCGCCGGCCGGTTGCGCTGGAACGTCAGGAGCTGCAACCGATCGAAAGCATCCTGCGCGACCTGAAGCAGGCCGGTGCCAACTCGGCGCCCTTGCGCCGCTGGCAGAACGTATAACTGGTCGATCCAGTCCTTGCGGAAGGCGATGATGCTCGTCATGGCCGCATCGTCGAAAGCCCCCCAGACCTCGCACGTCCGGAACACGCGCTCGCGGAAGAACCATCGATCTTCCCCGGGCGTATGAAGGCCTGCCAGCCACGGCAATGTGGAATCGTATGCCGCTCGATGAATCTGCGCGGCCTGGTCCATATCCGCCAGTTCAAGCCGCCTCAACATGCTACTTCGCCGCCGCCTTGTGATTGACGAAGGCGGTCACGACGTCCTTCTGGGCCGCGGCGATGGCTTGGTTGGCGGTGGTCATGTGGGCCCCGGAATCGACGTTGGGGTATTGCTGCGACAGAAAATCCACCAGCGCCACCCGGAAACTCTGCCGTTCGGAGGGACAGATGCTCGCGATCAGCGAGGTGAAATCCGGGCCCGACATGCCCTTGTTGCTTTCCCGCTGGTATTCCCGTGCCAGACAGTTCCAGTAGGAATCGCGTCCCGATACCGCGAGCCGGTGCGCCTCATCGACCTCATCGGCCAGTGCGGCGGAAGCCGTGATTGCCAGTGCCGCCGCAATAAGCATCCGCATCCTGTTCTCCTTTTTTACCGTCATCCTAACTTGAACGCCGGTGCAAGGGTAGCGGGAGTATTTTCGCTGGCGACCACGCATTCAAAATCTCACCACACCAGCGCCGCGCAACGAACAACGGGGAATCGCGATTCCGGCGTAAACATGGCGGAGGCTGATTCCTTGGGTTGAGGATTAGGGGAGATCAGGACTATGTCGAGCACAGACCAGAATACGCCAACGACGAAATCCGGCCGTCGCAGCCGGAAGGCGCCACCGCGGAACCCGAAACCGGAGCTGCCGCCAAGCCCGCAGGCGGATGAATTGCAGGCGGCCGAACCGCCGATCGACATTGCCGCCGCTCCCGCCGACGCGGAAATTGTGGAAGCAGCCACCGTCGTGGCTGCGACTGAAGCGACCGTCGACCCCGCTGAAATCGCGCTGGCCGAAGCCGTCATGGCGATAGAGGCCGCGCCGATCGAGGCGGCCGCTCCGGCAGACCCGGAACCGATTGGAACGGACGCCGCCCCTGCCGACGCAGACGCGCCGAGCGATACCGACGCGCCGGCCGAGCCCGCCCCGGTCAGCCTGCAGACCATCGCCAAGGCCTATGGCGACTACACCAGGAAATCGATCGAGGAGACACGGTCCTATGTCGAGAAGTTGCGCGATGTGCGCTCGCTAGACAAGGCCGTGGAGGTGCAGGCCGAATTCACCAAGCACGCTTTCGAACTCTTCGTCGCGGGGTCGCGGACGATTTACGGACTGCACAAGGAGCTTGCCAAGCAGACGCTGCGGCCGCTCGAGCATCTGGTGGACAAGCCGACCCGGGACCCGCGCTAGAGATCGCAACGACCCAGTGCGAAGCAGGCCGCTGCCGGGAGGCAGACGGCGGAAGGCGTAGGCCCCGGTTGTCCGGGGCCTTTTTTTGATCGGGCGGCAGTGTCACGAAGGCGTCGGGCGGCCGGCTTCGGCGAACTGGCCAACCGCGATCGATTTGACTAGGCTTGGACTGCGAGACCCCCCTCCTTCGTGACGAGAGCAGCCGGTGAGCAAGGCCCCCAAGAAGGCTTCGAAGTCCGCTTCCAGGGATTCAGGCAACATCTATATCGGCGTCGGCGGCTGGACCTTCGCGCCGTGGCGCGGGGTGTTTTATCCGGAAAAACTCACCCAAGCGAAGGAACTGGAATACGCGGCCTCGAAACTGACCTCGATCGAGATCAACGGCACCTATTACGGCTCGCAGAAGCCGGAGAGCTTTCGCAAATGGGCGCGCGAGGTGCCCGACGGTTTTGTGTTTTCGGTGAAGGGACCGCGCTTCGCCACCAACCGGCGCGTGCTGGCCGAGGCCGGCGACTCGATCAAGCGGTTTTACGATTCCGGCGTCCTGGAACTCGGCGACCGCCTGGGGCCCGTGCTCTGGCAATTCGCGCCGACCAAGAAATTCGACGAGGCCGATTTCGGCAAGTTTTTGGAATTGCTGCCGCGCAAGCTGGAGGGCCGCACGCTTCGCCATGTAGTCGAGGTGCGGCACGACAGCTTTTGCGCGCCCGATTTCATCGCGCTGCTGCGGAAATTCGAAACGCCGGTGGTGTTCGCCGAGCACGGCAAGTATCCGGCGATCGCGGATGTCACCGGCGATTTCGTCTATGCCCGGCTGCAGAAGGGCAATGACGACATCAAGACCTGCTATCCGCCAAAGGAGCTCGACGCCTGGGCCAGGCGGCTGCAGCTTTGGGCCGCGGGCGACGAGCCCGACGACCTGCCGCGCGCCGATGCGGCCAAATCGAAGAAAGCGCCGCGCGACGTCTTCGCCTATGTGATCCACGAGGGCAAGGTGCGGGCACCCGCCGGCGCCATGGAACTGATCGAACGGGTGAGCTGACGGGACCAGCATGGCCAAGGCCAGGAAGCTCTTCACCATCGGCTATGAACAGACCCCCGCCAAGGCGGTGCTCGACGAACTCGAGAACGCCGGGGTGAAATTGCTGGTGGACGTGCGGGCGGTCGCCGCGTCCCGACGGCCCGGCTTTTCCAAGAACCAGCTCGCCGCCGGCCTCGACGAGCGCAGCATTTCCTATTTGCATTTGCGCGGGCTCGGCACGCCGAAAGACGGCCGCGAGGCCGCGCGCAGCGGCAAGTTCGACCTGCTGCACAGGATCTATGCGAAACATTTGAAGACGCCGCAGGCCAAGGAAGAACTCGACGAGCTGGCGGCGCTGGTGAAGAAATCCGGCCCGGTCTGCATCCTCTGCTACGAGCGCGATCATCTGCATTGTCACCGGCAGTGGATCGCCGAGATCATCAGGGATCGCGACGGGGTGAGGGTGGAAAATCTGGCGGCGAAGCAGGTTTAGCCGTCATTCCGGGGCGATGCAAAGCATCGAACTACGATGTGCAATTGCACATCGGAGAATCTCGAGATTCCCCGATGCGCAATTGCGCATCTGAGGTCTGGTGCTGACGCACCATCCCGGAATGACCGAGTTGATCATATTGCCCCGTCCCTCACCCCTCTCCCGCCAGCGTGAACGTGCCCTCCATCATCGGCACGCAACCGCCGCCGACATGGGCGGAGACGATGCCGCCGTTCGCCTTGACGATTCGGGTCAGCAACAGGCTCGGCCGGCCCATGTCGACGCCCTGCCCGATCCGCAGTTTCAGCTCGCCGTCGCGTTCGCCGGCGAGATCGGCCAGCATGGCCGCGGCAGCCACCGTGGCGCTGCCGGTGGCGGGATCCTCGATAAGGCCGCTCGACCCGGGAAAGAACATCCGCGCCTGCAGCTCGAGCGGTTGCTCGGCCGGCGGCACGTCGCTTGTATAGAAGTAGACCGCAAAGGCGCCGTCGCACGGCAATGTCCGCGCGAACGCCGCAGCGTCAGGCCTGGCGCGCCGCAGCGCGTCCCGTGAGTTCAATTCCGCCACCAGGAACGGCATTCCGACCGAAACGACTTGCGGCGGATGCCGGTCGGTCCTGATGTCGGCCGCCGACAGCGAGCCACAGCCAGCGGCCTGTTCGGCGCTCAATTGCGTCGGCTTGCTCAGGGCTTGCGGCGCCGTGAGTTCGGCGCCGACGACCCTGCCCGCCTCCTGCAGGATCTCAACCGGCACGAGGCCGGCGCCCTCCTCGAACCGAAATCGCGCAGGCGGTTTTTTGGCCTGCGTCGCCAACACGAAGGCGGTGCCGACATTAGGGTGGCCCGCGAACGGGACCTCCTGCTTCGGGGTAAAGATGCGCACCTGCGCGTCATTGGCGCCGTCGCGCGGCGGCAGCACGAAGGTGGTCTCGGCATAATTGAACTCGGTGGCGATGGCCTGCATCTGGGCCGTCGACAGCCCGCCGGCATCGAGCACCACGGCCAGCGGATTGCCGCCGAATGCCCGGTCGGTGAACACATCCACAGTGACATAGCGACGTTGCATTTGAAGTCTCCGGTTTCGATTTCTACCCCAACTGCCACACCGTCATCGGCCGATCATAGCCCCTCACCGTAACCTCGCCGAGCGGCTTTGCGTCCGCGCAGTCTTCGCCGAGCGCGTCGCGGACCGCGGCCGAGACCAGAAGCTGCGAGTCAAATTCCTTGTTGAGCGCTTCGAGCCGGCTTGCAAAATTCACGGTGTCGCCGATCACGGTGTATTCCTTGCGCCGTGGCGAGCCGATATTGCCGGCGACCACTTCGCCGAAATGGATGCCGATGCCGATCCGCAATGGCCAGCTGGTCCTAAGGTTGGCGCGCTCGTTCGCACCCAGCATTTCTCGCGCGGCGGCGACCGCGTGCTGGGCAGCGTCCGGCGCCTCGAGCGGCGCGCCGAACAGCGCCAGGAACCCATCGCCGAGAAACTTGTTCACGATGCCGCCATGGCGGTCGAGGATGTCGACCAGGACAGCAAAAGCGCCGTCGAGGCGATCCACCACTTCCCTGGGCGAACGCGTGCTCGCGCCTGCGGTAAAACTGCGGAAATCGACGAACATCACCGCGACCCGGCGGATTTCGCTTCCCGCCGCGGCGCCCTCCGCCATCAGGCGTTCGACCACCTGCGGCGACACGTGCTGGCCGAACAAATTGGTGACGCGGTCGCGCGCGGTCGCCGCCAGAATGCTGGCCTCGAACTGCCGGCGCAACTGGACCCCGACCGCGCCCGCCAGCATGCCGCAGATCAGGACCACGACACTGCGCACCGAGTGATAATAGAGGTCCGGCGGCGGTTCGGTGCTGCCGGCGACTTGAAAGAACATCGCCATATAAAACAGCTCGGCCGCGGCGACGAAGCCGGTGAAGGTCGACAGCCAGAAATCCAGCCGCAGCGTCGAGAGAATGATGAAGATGAAATAAATGAAGGGCACCACGAAGCCGAGCGCCTCCACCCGCCCCATGCTGTCGATGTGCAGTGCCAGCACAATCGTCGGCATCGAGGTCTCGATCAGTGCGCCCAGATACCGCCTAACGGCCGGCACGTCACGGTCGAGCCGCAGGAAGCGCTTGATAACGCGGTGGATCCACAGCTCGAACAGGATGAACGGGATCAGGACAGCGTAGAGATAGGCCGGCGTCAGATGGCCATGCCAGAGATGATTGACTGCGTAGGGGTCGAACACGTAGAGGGCCGAAATCGAGAACCCCAAAACCGCCGCCGTCGTGATCAGCGCCTTGATGCGGATCAGCTCGGTGCGAAGCACCTGCCGCATCAGGGCATGGCTGAAGTCGGCCGGTACCGCCGCGCGATCGACTTTCTTGTTGCCCAATAACCCCAGCATGGCGTTTCCCTCGACGCCCATCCTGCCTCAATCGAGCGTTCGGCGGAAGCGCGTCACGGCGATGGTCATGGCAAACAGCATCAGGGCGAACAGGGCGATGGTGTCGTATTCCAGATTATGCAGGACCGCGCCCTTCAGCATGATGGCGCGGACGATGCGGATATAATGCGTCAGCGGCAGGCCCTCGCCGACATATTGCGCCCATACCGGCATGCCCGCGAACGGAAACATGAAGCCGGACAACAGGATGCTCGGCAGGAAGAACATCATCGACAGCTGCATCGCCTGCAACTGGTTCTGCACAATGGTCGAGAACGTGTAGCCGATCGAGAGGTTGGTGGTGATGAACAGTGTCGAGAGCAGCGCCAGCAAAGGCAGGCTGCCGAGAACCGGTACCCCGAACAGCAACACGCCGATGCCGATGATGAGCGTGCCCTGGAGGAAGCCGACCAGCACGTAAGGCATGATCTTGCCGAACATCACTTCCACCGGCTTGATCGGCATCGAAAGCAGACTTTCCATGGTGCCGCGCTCGGTCTCGCGCGTCACCGAGAGCGCCGTGAAGATCAGCATGGTCATGGTCAGGATGGTGCCGACGAGGCCTGGCACGATGTTCAGCCGCGACGACGCCGCCGGGTTATAGCGCGCATGCGCCCGGATCTCGAACGGCATCACCGGCGGGTCGCCGGTGAAGAGATCGTGCTCGAGCGCGGTCTGCACCAGGGTGCCGAGCGCGCCGAGCCCGGCGCCCGCGGCGACGGGATCGGTGGCATCGGCCGCGACCAGCAGCGCCGGACGGTCGCCACGGCGAACCGCCCGCTCAAAGCCGCGCGGGATTTCGACGCCGAACAGCACCTTACCCGACTGCAGGAGATCGTCGAACTCCGCGACATCGTGCACCTCATAGGTGAAGCGGAAATAGGCGCTGTTCTCCAGCGCTTTCAGGATCGAGCGCCCGAGATCGCTGTCCTCCTGCAACAGCACCGCCGTCGGCAAATTATGCGGCGTGGTATTGATGGCGTAGCCGAACAGCAGAAGCTGCATCACCGGCAGCATGACGATCATGGCGAACGAGACGCGGTCGCGCCGGAGCTGGATGAATTCCTTGATCACCATCGCGTAGCTGCGTCGCCAGAAGCCGAATCGCGGCTCCGGGATTTCGCCTCGATGGTTCGGTGCGCCGGTCATGCTCATTGGAAATTATCCTTCGAGCGGGTCATCAGCTCGATGAACACGTCCTCCAGCGACGGCTCGCCGTGCTGCCAGTGCCAGCCGTGGTTTTCGCGGTATGGGGTAATGCTGGCCTCCAGCGCCGCGCTGTCGCGGCCGGACACGTGCAGGCTGGTGCCGAACGGCGCCACCATGTCGATGCCGGGTTGGCCCGTGAGCTGGTCCTGCAGTCTATGGAGATCGTCGCCGGTGACGGTCCAGGTCGACAACGCCGAATTCGCGATCACTTCCTCCACGGTGCCGTGCGCCAGCAGATGACCATAGGCGATATAGGCGATCTCGTGACAGCGCTCGGCCTCGTCCATGTAATGGGTCGAGACCAGAACCGTCAGCCCATCGGCGGCCAGCGCGTGGATCTCGTTCCAGAAATCGCGACGCGCCTTGGGGTCGACGCCGGCGGTCGGCTCGTCCAGCAACAGCAATTGCGGATTGGGCAGCGTGCAGGCGCCGAGCGCCAGCCGCTGTTTCCAGCCGCCTGAAAGTTCGCCGGCGAGTTGTTCCTCGCGACCGCTCAAGCCGAGCCGCTTGATCATGTCGCGCGCGGCGCCTCGTGCATCGCGCATGCCATAGAGCCGCGCGACGAATTCCAGATTCTCGCGTACCGACAGGTCCTGATACAGCGAAAAGCGCTGCGTCATGTAGCCGACCTGGCGCTTGATCTTGTCGGAGTCGCGCCGGATGTCGTAGCCGAGGCACGATCCCTCGCCGCTGTCGGGCGTCAGGAGGCCGCAGAGCATGCGGATGGTGGTGGTCTTGCCACTGCCGTTGGGGCCGAGGAAGCCGTAAATGGTGCCGCGCTTCACCTGCATCGAGAGGTCATGCACCACCTCGCGGCCGCCGAACGATTTGGTCAGGCCCCGGACGTCGATCGCGATGTCGGGGGCGGAATCGGGCAGCCCGCTCATCGCTTGTCCGCCACCGGCGTCTTGGGATTGAGATAGACGCTGATCGGCTGGCCAACGCGCAGGGAGTCGGGCCGCGCGGGCCGCGCCTGGATCAGATAGACGAGCTTGTTGCGTTCATCGAGCGAGTAGATCACCGGCGGGGTATATTCGGCCGCGGTCGAGATGAAATAGATTTTCGCGGTGAGGTCGGCGGCGCAATTATCGCAGGTCACCTCCACCTCGTCGCCGATCGCAAGCTTCGGCAGTTCCGTCTCCGGCACGTAGAACCGTATCTTCATGTTGCCGGGCGGCATGATCGACAGCACCGGCCGCTGCGGCGGCACCGTCTCGCCCTCGCGGAAATAGATCTGCTGCACCTTGCCGTCGACCGGCGCAAAGCCGATGCGCCGCGCCAGCCGGGTCTGCGAGGTGTTGACGCGGGCTTCCGCGACGCGCAGCGCAGAAACGGCGGCGTCGAGGGTCGCCTGGGTGCCGGAGCCGGTCTTGCTCAGGGAGGCGGCGCGGTCATAGCTTTGCTGCGCGTTGGCCAGCGTCGCCCTGTTCTGGTTGAGGTCGGCCTGCTGCAGGTCGTCGTCCACGGAATAGAGTTGCGCGCCGGCCTTGACCTCGTCGCCCTCGCGGACATTCAGTTTGGTGACGCGTCCGAACTCGTCGGGGCTGACAAAGATCATGTCGGCTTCGACCCAGCCCTGATAGCCGGGATCGCGGTGGTCTTTGCAGCCGGTGAGCAGCGCCGCCAGCGCAACCGCCGCCAGGATCTTCAACGCCGTTCGCGACGAAGTCATGTCGTCATCCGTTCGCCAAAAATCAGGTCGAGATGGACACGCAGCATCTCGGTGACGTCCAGCGGCGCGTGCCTGCTGAACAGGCTTTGCCAGATCACCGCGATCAGCGCCGGCGCCACCATGATCTGCGGAAAGCGCGCCAGCTCCCCGTGCGCGATTTCGCCGCGCGCAACGCCGAGTTCGATCAGCGCGCGCATGCCGGCAAGTCCGCGCGATACCACCTCGCGATAGTAGAAATCGGCTACGGCCGGAAACCTCGGCCCTTCCGCGACGATCAGGCGCACGATTTCGCCTCGCTTCGTCGACGCGACCTCCGCGACGAAGGTCCGCGCAAAGCCCTCGACCGCATCGCGCACCGATCCGCCGATCGGCGGCGGGGCGTGCAGCCGGCCGATCAGCGGCACCAAAGCGGTGCGGATCAGCTCCTCGAACATCGATTCCTTGTCCTTGAAGTGCAGGTAGATGGTGCCCTTGGCGACCCCGGCCCGCCTGGCGACGTCGTCGAGCCGCGTCGCGGTGAAGCCGCGCGAGATGAACTCTTCCAGCGCCGCATCGATGATGGCCTGGCGCCGCTGCGCCGCGCGCGCGGCGCGCGCGGGTGGCTGGGACGGCTGCGGATTCGGCGTAACCGCCTCGCCCGAGGCAGCAGGCTCCCTGCGCCGGCGATTGGCCGGCTTTGAGGAGGCGTCTTCAGGGGGCCTGGATCGTGAGTTTGGCATAGAATTAATATGACTGACCGGTCAGTCAATGTCAATTGACCCCGGAGCGACCCCGAATTTCACATTGGCGTTATTTCGACCTGAGGAGGAATCCCCGCGCATTGATCTTCGTCATGCCTGGGCAGAAGCGCGAGGCGCGTCTTCGCGCCAGATCTCCCGGATATCCACGTCTTGGCAGCAGGCAAGAAGGTGTGGATGGCTGGGACGAAGCCCCCGCCGTGACCAAAACAGACAGCTGTACAGTCGGTTAGCTGTGAAACTTCAAACCGTCGATGATCGATCACCTTGCGCTCGGCGCGCATGGCGAGCCCGACCGCGCGACGGCAGCACCATCGACTATGTTTTGAAACGCCCGATCGTACTGGTCGGCTCTCCCTGACCGGGGGCGAGCAAGGGAAGTATCATGCAAATCGTCGTCCCCTTTCCTGGCGTGGAGACGAGCGTGATTCGACCGCCGAGCTGCTGTGTCACGATATTATGGACGATGTACAGGCCGAGCCCGGTGCTGCCCTGCACACGCCTGGTAGTGAAGAACGGATCGAAAACATGACGCTGAACTTCCTCCGGAATGCCGTTGCCGTCATCGGTGAAAGTGATCTCGACCTGTTCCATGCCGAGGCGAAGCGCCTTGATTAGTATGTGTCCGCCAAGCCCATCGGTGAAGCCGTGAGTGACGGCGTTGAAGATGAGGTTGGTCAGCACCTGCCCGTAGGCGCCCGGGTAGCTGTCCATGGTGATGTCGGAAGACATCTCGAGCGCAAGTGAACCTCGAGGTTTCGGCAGGCCCGGCCGCACACTGGCCACGATCTGCTCGGTCGCAAGTTTGAGGTCAAAGGTGCGCCGATCAGCATAGCTGCGATCGACGGCGACTTGCTTGAACGATTGAATCAGTTCTCCGGCGCGCTGGAGGTTCGCGGTGAGTTGGCTTGCAGCGTCGCGACAATCGTCAGAAAACTCGGCGAGCAGGGAACGGCGCACCGGGCCCGAGACGATCTGGTCGGCGAAGTTCGTGCAGCGGTGCGCGAGCGTCGAGGCCACCGTAAGGCTGATGCCGACCGGGCTATTGATCTCGTGAGCAACCCCCGCGACGAGACGGCCGAGTGCGGCGAGTCTCTCGGTTTCGATGAGATAGCGTTGCGTTTCGCTGGCTTGCAGAGCTGCTTCGGCCAACTTTCTCTTGTCCCGGATTTCGGCAAACAGCGCAGCAAGCACCGATGCACCGATCGTCACAAGTAGAATGCTGACCTGCGCCGCCTGGACGCGTTCGGCCATTGAAAGACCCGGATTACCGAAATAGCCGATGCCAAAGGTGGTCGTCCAAACGATCGAAAGGCTAACGATGAACGCGGCTGCAGCGGCGAAAACCGGCCGGCAACGAGCCGCAAGCCACAGCAGCGGCAAGAACAACACGGCGACCGGCCCAACGGTCGCCAAAAGGTCCGATCGCAGGAAAATAGCAAGTCCGCTCACCAGGGCCAGTGCCGCAACCGCCACAGCACCCTCGACGAGCTCGCTCAGCGGCGGCCGGTCACGTGAGGCTGAGGCAAGCTCTATCAGCAACGGTGCAACCGCGACGATTCCTAGTCCGTCCGATGCGAGCCAGTGCTGCCAAGTCGACCATATCGGCGTCGTCGTGCTGTGAAACAATTTGTATGCAATAGCGCCGCCGATCCCCGAGACAGCAGTCCCCATGAGGGCTGCCGCTGCCAATCCCAGCACGTTGCGCAGCTTGTTCAGTCTGAAATCCGGCCCGAAGTAATGGCCAATGAGCCATGCCGTGAGCAGGGCTTCCCCGGCATTGCAAAAGGCGAAGAGAACAGCGCTCCAGAGATTCCGGTCGCCAAAGAGATTCGCCACGATGGTTGCAACCATCGTGCCGACGACGACCGGCCATCGCGCCCGGGACCCGAGAGCGATCAGGACGCCGGCGGACACACCTGCGGCAGGCCAGAAAACGGCAACACCCTCAGGTTTGGTCAGCAGAGCAAGGCTGAGCCGTGCTGCCAGGAAATATACGATGCCGACCGCGACAGCGAGCCCCGTCGCGCCAATCCACCGCGTCTGGTCGACGCCGGTGGAGAGCTCAAGCTGAACCTGCGTTGCTGGAATTCGCCGCACCCGGTGCTCCCTCCCGCATGCTGCTTTCTAGCACAATTCTCGCGTGAACATCTTGCGCTGCCTACCGCTAAAGGTGAATTAGCCGGCCATAGCTGTGGCGAATTTTCGGCAGCCAGAGGGCTAATGAATTATGGGTCAAGCGACTGCATAATGGCAGCTCATGGCACTGACCTCACGCGAGGTCAGACTTGATTGCGGAATGCGCATCAAAGCGAGCGTCCGCCGACCGCTCTGAATCTGTCGGTCCGCGCGCTAGCTGTGAAACTTCAAACCGTCGATGATCTTGTCGATCACCTTGCGCTCGGCGCGCATGGCGAGCCCGACCAGGTTGAGATCGGCGCGGGCGACCACCCTCACCGCCTCGCGGTTGGCGGCGTCGTGCGTGGTCTTGAACATGTCCTCGGTATAGACTGCGGGCGTGACGTTGCGCGCCAGTGCCCGCTCCAGCGCGCGCGACAGCGCCGGCCGGTCGGCGCCGTAGATCAGGATCGGCTGGCCGATCAGCGATAAATATTTTGTGCCCGATCGATCTTCGTAGGGCTCCCCGATGCATTCGGGGAATGCGGCTGATATGCCCGAGGTCAGGAAGGAAGCGACGTTGAGCTTCTGCCATGCCTCAAGGTCGGTCCGGATCACGACCGCGATCTTGGTATCGAATTGCATGAATGGTTTTCCGCTGTCATTCCGGGGCGCGTCGAAGACGCGAACCCGGAATCTCGAGATTCTCCGATGTGCAATTGCACATCGTAGTTCGATGCTTCGCATCGCCCCGGAATGACGATAAAACCCGGATGCTGAAAAAATCTACCCCTTGGCGTCGCAGGCCCAGGCGCGGATTACGCATTCCTTGCCGCCGAATTCGTAGCATTTCCTGGTGGCTTCGTTGAGCGTGCCCGAAATATGCGGCTTGACCGCGTAGCCATGAGCGCCGCAGGGGTTGGCCATGTCGATCGCAAGCGCGGCGCAGGCCCGCTTCATGGTCACCGCGGTGCAGCCGCCGCCCTTGCACTGCCGGAGCGCCGCCTCGCGCGCCGCGTTCTCGGCCGGATAGTCAAAAGCCTGGCCATACGCGCCGCATTTGCCGACCGCAAAGGCACCCGCCGCCCAGGTTTGAGTCACGAAGCGGGTGCCGGCGATCGCCAACGTCAGTGCGAATACAAACAGCGCGCGGCGTTGCGCGACGGCAGTCGAAACGATCAAAATCCCCTCCCCCGAGGCCAGGCGGCGCGAACTTAAGGGAGAGGACGTTTCAACTTGGTGAACGGGAAATTGAAATTGAGCCGAGAGGATCTACGCCCGCCGCGCCGCCTCCAGCGCCTGCGGTGTATCGATGTCCAGAAACGCGCCGTGGCCCTCGACGGGGACTTCCGCCACCGCGTCACTATGCTTGGCGATCAAATGGCGGGCGCCGATGTCACCGTCGAGCGTCATCAATTCGTTGAAGAAGCGGCGCGACCACAACACCGGATTGCCGCGCCTGCCGTCGCTGACGGGCACCACGATCAGGTTGCCACGGTCGGGCGCGAAGCTTTCGACCAGTCGGTCGATCAGATGCGCGGAGATCAGCGGCATGTCGCCAAGGCAGATCACCGCGGCGTCGGCATTTTGAGGTACCGCCGCGATGCCGGCCTTGACCGAACCGGCGAGACCTTCGGCGAAATCCGGATTGTGCACGAAGGTCACTTTAAGTCCGTGCAGCGCTTTTTTGACCTCGTCGGCCTGGTGGCCGGTGACCACGATCACGCCTTGGGCTTTCGAGGCCAGCGCCTGCTCGGTTACGGTCCGCACCAGCGGCTTGCCGCCGAGTTCGGCCAAGAGCTTGTTGGGGCCGCCCATCCGGGTCGAACGTCCCGCGGCGAGAATGACCGTGGCGACATGGCGGTTGTCGTCGGCCGCAAGGCTCTCGCGCGGCTGCGGCCGCGTCACGATTTCCATCAGCAGGCCGCCGACCCCCATGCCGGTGAGTTCCGCGCGCGTCACCTTCAGTCCGGCCAACAGCCGCATCAGCACCCAGTCAAAGCCGTTCTCGACCGGCGAGCGCGCGCAGCCCGGCGCGCCCAGCACCGGCACGCCGCCGGCGCTGCCTATGAGCAGGAGATTGCCGGGATCGACCGGCATGCCGAAATGCTCGATGGCGCCGCCGATGCCGGAGATCGCCGCCGGAATCACGTCGCGCCGATCGGCGATCGCGGACGCCCCGAACACGATCACCAGTTCCGCACCCAGTTCGAGCAATTCCCTGATCGCCGTTTTGAGCGCCGCCTCGTCATGCGGCACGCGGCGCTCGGCCAGGATGGTGGCGCCGGCGGGCGCCAGCCGCTCCGCCGTGACCCGCAGGGTCTTCTCCACCACCTTCGGCGCCAGCCCCGGCAGCAGGGTCGAGACGATTCCGACCCGCTTGATGACGTAGGGCGCGATCCGCAGCGCGCCGCCTTTGGCAGCCTCGACCGCCGCGTCGCGCAGTTTTGCCTCCACCCCGAACGGAATGAGTTTTACGGTGGCGATCATCTCGCCTTCGACCACCGGCTTATAGGCAGCGAGCGTGGCAAAGGTGATGGCTTCATCGACGCCATTGATGCGGTCCACCCTGGCGCGGTCGACCACCAGCACACCGGCTTTGCCCGCAAACAGATTGGCGCGGCCGGTAAAGGCGCGTTCGACATTGACGCCCTCGCCGGCGACGGCCTGCGCGATGCTGGCGGCGGCGACATCCTCGGAGACGTCGCCCTGCTCCAGCCGCACCACCACGATCTCCTTGACGCCCGCACGGGTCAGCGCCTCGGCCTCGGCATGACCGATGGTGGTGCCTTTCTTCAGCACCAGCGAACCCTGACGCAGGGTGTGGACGGTGACCCCGCCGAGCGCCTCCATCGGACTGGCGGGGCCGAACTTCATGCCGCAGCCTCTTTGGCCTCTTTCGGCAGCCGGAGCTGCGCGGTGACCTCGGCCATGATGGCGACCGCGATCTCCGACGGCGACACCGCGCCGATCGGCAGGCCGATCGGGGCGTGGATGCGGGCGATATCGCTGTCCCGCGCGCCTTGCGCCCTCAGGCGCTCGCCGCGCTTGGCGTGGGTCTTTCGCGAGCCCAGCGCGCCGATATAAAAGCAGTCGCGCTCAAAGGCGTGCAGCAGCGCCGGGTCGTCGATTTTCGGATCATGCGTCAGCGCGACGAACGCGGTGTAGTGATCGATATTGAGCGGCGGCAGCGCCACGTCGGGCCATTCCGCGATCAGCGGCACATCGGGAAACCGCTCGGGGCTGGCAAAGGCGGTGCGCGGATCCACCACCGTAACGTCGTAATCCAGCGAACGCGCCAGCGGCGCCAGCGCCTGGCTGATATGGACCGCGCCGACGATCACGAGCTTGGCGGTCGGCGCATAGACGTTGAGAAACAGCTTCTTGCCGCCGGCCTCGATCATGCCGCTCTTGCCCATGCGCAACTGCTTGGCGAGATCAGTACGCAAGGGATCGGTGGCGAAGTCGGCGGCCTTGACCAGCCGCTGCTCGCCGCTTTCGGTGTCGGTGACGAGGATGACCGGGCGGCGCGCGGCGCGCTCGGCATTGAGCTGATGCAGCGTCTCGAGTTTCACGACTGGCCCACCTTTTCGACGAATACGCGGATAGTGCCGCCGCAGGACAGGCCGACATTCCAGGCGGTCTCGTCGGCGACGCCGAATTCGAGCATTTTCGGCTTGCCGCTGGCGATCACGTCCAGCGCCTCGGTCACGACAGCGCCCTCGACGCAGCCGCCTGACACCGAGCCCAGGAACGTGCCGTCATCGTTGATGACGAGGCTCGAGCCCGCGGGCCGCGGCGCCGAGCCCCAGGTCTCGACCACGGTGGCGAGTGCGACGCCGTGACCGGCCTTCTGCCAATCCTCGGCTGCCTTCAGAATGTCTTCGTCGCGATTGAGCATAGGAGCCTCTCTCAAGCTGCAGACCGGATCAGGCTGCGGTGGTGCACCGGCGGCACGGAGGACAGCGCCGCAATCAGTCCCTCGATTGAACTCAAATTATGTACCGGGCGGAATTCGTCAACGTGCGGCAACATCATTTTGATGCCCTGCGCCTTGGCCTCGAAGCCGTCATAGCGCAACAGCGGGTTGAGCCAGATCAGGCGCCGGCACGACCTATGCAGCCGGTCCATCTCGAACGCCAGCTTGGCGTCGGCCTCGCGCTCCAGCCCGTCGGAGATCAGAAGCACGATCGCGCCCTGGCCCAGCACCCGCCGGCCCCACAATTTGTTGAAGCTGTGCAGCGAGGTGCCGATGCGGGTGCCGCCGGCCCAGTCCTCCACCGTCGACGAACAACTCGCCAGCGCCTCGTCGGGATCGCGCGCCCGCAAGCTGCGCGTCACATTGGTCAGGCGGGTGCCGAACAGGAACACCGACACCCGCTTGCGCGCATCGGTGATGGCATGCAGGAAATGCAGGAACAGCCTGGTATATTCGCTCATTGAACCCGAGATATCGAGCAGCGCCACGATCGGCGCCGGCTTGTCGATCCGCCCGAGCCTGTGGATGTCGATGATGTCGCCGCCCGTGCGCAAGGAGCCGCGCAGCGTGCGCCGCATGTCGAGCCGCAAGCCCCGTGCGTCCGGCTGGTAGCGGCGGGTGCGCAATTCGGCTTGAGGCAGCCGCATCTTTTCGATCGCGCGGGTCACCTGCGCGATCTCGGCCGCGCTCATCTGCGCGAAATCCTTTTTCTGCAGCACTTCCTTGTCGGAGACCGACAGCCTGAGTTCCTGTTCCTGGGCCTGCGGCGTCTCGGTCATCCGCGGCTGCGCCAGCGCTTCCTGGACCCGGCGCGAGGCCGGCGGCGGTTTCTTTTTGGCGTGATCCGGCAGCGGCACCGAATCCAGCATGTGCTTCCATTCATCGGCGGCGCGGAAGAACAGGTCGAAGGCCTGCGCGAAGATCAACGCGTGCTCGTGGCGCTTGACGAAGATCGCCTCCAGCGTGGTGAAGACGTCGGCGCGCTTGCCGATCTCGATCACCTGCAGCGCGTTCATGGCATCGATGATGGCACCCGGCCCGACCGGAATCCCGGCCGCCCGCAATGCGCGGGCAAAGCCGATGACGTTGTCGGCCATTTGACCGGTCGGGGGCGAGAGATGATTGATGGCCATCGGAGTACCCGGTCTGTCACGGCCGTGATTCCGGGATGATGCGTCAGCACCGAACCCGGAATCTCGTCATTCTCCGATGTGCAATTGCACATCGTAGTTCACGCTTCGCGTGGCCCGCAATGACGGCCGTTTGTTACGACGCGGGAGCTAATCCTCGCTTGTCGCCTCTTTCAAAACCTTCTGCAAGCCGTCGCCCTGCATCCGCGCGATGTCGTCCTGGTATTTCAACAACGCGCCGAGCGTGTCGCCGACCACTTGCGGGGTCAGCGAGCGGGCGTCGAGTTCGGTCAGCGCGGTGGCCCAGTCGAGCGTCTCGGCAACCCCGGGCGATTTGTAGAAATCCTGATCGCGCAGCACCTGCACGAATTTGACCACCTGCTGCGACAGTTTCGCGGAAATTCCAGGCACGCGCGATTTGACGATCGCGAGCTCGCGCTCGGCCGTGGGATAGTCCACCCAGTGATAGAGACAGCGGCGTTTCAGGGCGTCGTGGATCTCGCGGGTGCGGTTCGAGGTGATGATGACGATCGGCGGCTGCGGCGCCTTCACGGTGCCGAGTTCGGGGATGGTCACCTGGAAATCACTGAGAATTTCCAACAGATACGCTTCGAACGCCTCGTCGGCACGGTCGAGTTCGTCGATCAGCAGCACCGGCGCGCCCGCGACATCCGGCTCCAGCGCCTGCAAAAGCGGCCGCTTGATCAGATAGCGCTCGGCGAAAATGTCGGAGGAAAGCTGCTCGCGGTCGGTGTCGCCGGCCGCTTCCGCGAGCCGGATCGCGATCATCTGCGCGGCGCTGTTCCACTCATAGACGGCGGAGGCAACGTCCAGCCCCTCGTAGCACTGCAGCCGGATCAGCTTGCGCCCCAGCGCCGCCGAAAGGACCTTGGCAATTTCGGTTTTGCCGACGCCGGCCTCGCCTTCGAGGAACAGCGGCCGGCCCATCCGCAGCGACAGATAGGTCACCGTCGCCAGCGACCGCTCGGCGAGATAGCCGCGCGAGCCCAGCAGCTCCAGCATCGCATCGACGGAAGTGGGCAGCGCCGTTGCGGTCATGGGAGAACCAATCTCGATGAGCCAGGAACCGGCAATGTCAGGCTTTGGCGGTCGCGGCTTCGACGGCGCGGCGCGCCAGCACCGCGATCAGATGCGCGCGATATTCCGCGCTGCCGTGCAGGTCGCTGTTCAAGCCCTCCGCGGGCACGGTCAGACCGTCCAGCGCCTTCGGCGAGAACCGCTTCTTCAGCGCCTCCTCGAAGGCGGCGACGCGGAACACGCCTTCGGAGCCGGCGCCGGTGACGGCGACGCGCACATCCGACGGACGCTTGGCGACGAACACCCCGACCAGCGCGTAGCGCGAGGCCTGGTTGCGGAATTTCACATAGGCCGCCTTCTTCGCCACCGGGAACATCACCTTGGTGATGATTTCGTCGCTCTCCAGCGATGTCGTGAACAGCCCCTGGAAGAATTCTTCCGGCTTCAGCCGGCGCTTGTTGGTGACGATGGTGGCACCGAGCGCAAGGCAGGCGGCGGGATAATCGGCGGTGGGGTCGTTGTTGGCGAGCGAGCCGCCGATGGTGCCCTTGTGGCGCACCGCGGGGTCGCCGATCAGGCCGGCGAGTTCGGCCAAGGCCGGGATTGCCTCGCCGACGACGGCGGAGGTCGCGACCGCATGGTGGGTCGCGGTGGCGCCGATCACCAGCGAGCGGCCCTTCATCTCGATGCCGTCGAGCCCCTCGATGTGGGAGAGATCGACCAGGTGCGGCGGGCTCGCGAGCCGCTGCTTCATGACCGGCAGCAAGGTGTGGCCGCCGGCGATCACCTTGGCGTCTTCATTCTTGATCAGGAGATTGGCGGCCTGCCGCACGGTCCCCGGACGATGATATTTGAATTCGTACATGAAAAATCCTTGATCGCCGTGCGCTGACGTTCGTTACGCGAGATCGGAGTTCGCCATCGCCTTGGCGCCGGCCGCGATCGACTGAACGATGTTCTGGTAACCGGTGCAGCGGCACAGATTGCCTTCGAGTTCTTCGCGGATGGTATGGTCAGAGAGATCGTGGCCCTTGCGGTGGACGATATCGACCGCGGTCATGATCATGCCGGGGGTGCAGAAGCCGCACTGCAGGCCGTGATGCTCGCGGAACGCCTCCTGCATCGGATGCAGCGGCGCGCCGTCGGCGGCCAGGCCCTCGATGGTCTTCACTTCGTGGCCGTCTGCCATCACCGCGAGCGTGGTGCAGGACTTCACCGCCTTGCCGTCGAGATGCACGACGCAGGCGCCGCATTGAGAGGTGTCGCAGCCCACATGGGTGCCGGTCAGCCGCAGATTCTCGCGCAGGAACTGCACCAGGAGGGTGCGGGGGTCGACGTTGGCGTTGACGGGATTACCGTTCACAATCAAGGAAATCTTGGCCATTCAGCACTCTCTTCATCTGCGCTGCCGCATTGCACGGCAGCGCAGTCATTGAAATCATTACAAGGCCATAATATGGGCCATCCCGGCAATGAGCAACCTCACCTAGGCTGTGGCCTGATATGACCTGATGACCCTTGGCGGCCTTGGCAGGACTGGCCTTTTAAGCCAGCCTTGAAGCCACCGGCGAAGCTAGCCCTGCACCGCCTTGGCGAAATTCGCGAAAAACTCGTCGGCCAGTTTCTTGGCTGCGCCGTTGATCAGCCGCTGCCCGAGCTGAGCCAGCTTGCCGCCGATCTGGGCCTCGACGTCGTAGCTTAACAGCGTGCCGCCATCCTTTTCGGACAGCCCCACCGTGGCGCCGCCCTTGGCGAAGCCAGCAACCCCGCCCTCGCCTTCCCCTGATATCTTGTAGCCATTGGGCGGATCGAGATCGCTCAGCGTCACTCGCCCCTTGAAGCGTGCCGACACCGGCCCGACCTTCATCTTGGCCACCGCGCGGAAGCCGTTGTCCTCGGTCCTTTCCAGCTCCTCGCATCCGGGGATGCAGGCCTTGAGCACTTCGGGATCGTTCAATTTGGCCCACACCGCCTCGCGCGGTGCCGCAAGTTGAACCTCACCATTCATCGTCATGGCCATTGGAGTGCCTCCCGGATCTGTTGTCTCCAAGTAAAGCAGGCTTGGCCCAAAAGGAAGGGGATGGATGGAGAATGAGCGATGCATATTCGCAGCGCAGCAGGCCCGCAGCCGATCCCTTGGGGCGTAAA
Organism: Bradyrhizobium erythrophlei; assembly: GCF_900129505.1. Lineage (NCBI taxonomy): Bacteria > Pseudomonadati > Pseudomonadota > Alphaproteobacteria > Hyphomicrobiales > Nitrobacteraceae > Bradyrhizobium > Bradyrhizobium erythrophlei. The sequence goes on from NZ_LT670818.1 coordinate 8,268,904, forward strand.
TAAGTTGATGGAAACTGGCGGTTCTGCCTTGGGAAGGTCATTCCCGGGCTTGACCCGGCAATCCTTCCCCTTGAATAGACACGTCAGATCGATGCGCGGCTAAAGCCCGCGCGCGACAACAAGGGTTTGCATCCATGCCAATGATCGATGCCGACGGTTGCCTGCTCAACGTATCGGTGGAAGGCCGCGACGGCGGACCGACCCTGATGCTGTCGAACTCACTTGGCTGCACGCTGCAGATGTGGGAGCCGCAGATGAAGGCGCTCACCCAAGTTTTCCGAGTGATCCGCTACGACCGGCGCGGCCACGGCAAATCCGGCGTGCCGCCCGAGCCCTATTCCATGGAGCGCTTCGGCCGCGACGTGCTCGCGATCCTCGACGACCTCAACATCGAGAAGGTGCATTGGTGCGGACTGTCGATGGGCGGCATGGTCGGACAATGGCTGGGGGCCAACGCGCCCGAGCGGTTCGGCAAGATCATCCTCTCCAACACCGCCTGCCATTATCCCGATCCGACCAACTGGCTGAACCGCATCAAGGCGGTCCGGGAAGGCGGCATCGCTGCCGTCGCCGATACCGTTATTGCCGGCTGGCTGACGGCGGATTTCCGGGAGCGCGAGCCGCAGATCGCGGCCAATCTGAAGGCGATGCTGCTGGCGACGCCGGTGCAGGGCTATCTTGCCTGCTGCGAGGCGCTGAGCACACTCGATCAGCGCGCGCTGCTGCCTAATATCAAGAGCCCGACGCTGGTCATTGCCGGGCGCCATGACATATCGACGCCCGTTGCGGCCGGCGAATTCATCCGCAGCCAGATCCCCGGCGCGGCCTTAACGATCCTCGACGCCGCGCATATTTCCAATGTCGAGCAGCCGCACGCCTTCACCGACGCGGTAGTCGGCTTCCTGACGCAGCGCTAACACGTCTTACGTCATTCCGGTGTGATGCCAAGCATCGAACTACGATGTGCAATTGCACATCGGAGAATCTCGAGATTCCCCGATGCGCAATTGCGCATCTGAGGTCTGGTGCTAACGCACCATCCCGGAATGACGAGGTCCGGATTGCCTCGCCGCTTCCGCCTTCGCTCGTTGCAATACGGTGAACAAGTCGCTCCTCGCAAATGACGCGAGACGTCAGCGATTGTTCAGGAGTCGCCGCTGATCGGGACCGAGCGCGTCTGTCGTTGCGGCGTTACCGGTCTCGCCTTGCGCGGGATGTTCGACCAGCATGACGATCGCAGTGCCGAGCAGCATCAACAGTTCGGTCGCATGCAGCCGCAGCGCCTGGGTTTCGCCGACCTGCGAGGCCATCACCATGCTGGCGAAGCTGATCACGCTGCCGATGGCAAGCGCCATCGCGAGCGCTTCGTCGCTGCTGCCGGTCTTGCGGATCGCGGCGCGGACGAGGAAGGCCAGAAACAGCATGAAGAACGCGACCACGGTGAGCTTGCCCAGGGCCAGCAGCCAGGCGACGCGGACGGTGGCAATCCCCGTCAATTGCAGATGATCGCTGATGAACAATGCGACCGCGATGTTCGGCCGCTCATAGAGCGCATGGATCGGCGACACCATGATTCGAAAGGCGACGATGGTCCACGTCGGAATGAAATAGGCGGCGAGCAGCGCGCCGTTGAATGAGCTGATCCGCCAGTTGGTCGACATCGCCGCTTCCCGCTTTTGTCCCGTGGGCTCCCAGGAGGGCCACGTCCTTGCCGGCGAGGTAACGCGCTTAAACTGCGGCGGGCAATTTAAACCCTTTGTTTACCTTAATTGGCGGGAGGGCCGTTGCCGGGGGTGCGTAGCCGAAAATAGGGACGACCACACGGGAGAGTCCCGCCTTGCGGCGGGACCTTGTTCTCGCTCGAGCGTGGGAACCGGACTACCGGCCACCCTTGCCCTGCTGACCGGGGTTCTGGCCCTGACGGTTCGGATCCTGCTGCTGTTGCCCGGGCTTCTGGCCGCCGCCCTGCTGCTGGCCGGGCTTCTGACCCGGGTTCTGGTTCTGCTGGCCCGGGTTCTGATTTTGGTTGGTCATCGGGATCTCCATTGTTGAACACAGTTGGAGTTAACCGGGGAACCCGCGGTTAGTTGCAAAGGCATTTGGGTTCCGGCGCGCTCGTTCCGTGGCGAGGCGTTGTTGCGACTGTGGCGGCCGGAACCGGCAGGTAAATCCAGCTCTGTACAAACCGTTCAAGCCGCACCCGGCGCTGTTGCCGCGCGGAGTTCCCGCTGTTAGAAAATGAAACCACGCGTCGTTCGGGCTGTCGGGGCCATCGCCGCGGAATAGTTGAAGCGGGCATTTTCCTCACGGCAACGGGGACCACTTTGCCGAAAAATGCTCCAAACCACGGCAGCGCATGGATTATTTCGCCCAGCAATTGATCAACGGCCTCGTTCTTGGCTCGATCTACGGCCTCATCGCCATCGGCTACACCATGGTCTACGGCATCGTCGGCATGATCAACTTTGCCCATGGCGACATCTTCATGATCGGCGGCTTCATCGCGCTGATCACATTCCTGATCCTGGTCTCGATCGGCCTGACCGTGGTTCCGGTGATCCTGCTGATCGTTCTCCTGGTATCGATGGCGATCACCGCGCTTTATGGCTGGACGGTGGAACGCATCGCCTATCGGCCGCTGCGGCACTCGTTCCGGCTGGCGCCGATGCTCTCGGCCATCGGAATGTCGTTCGTCCTGACCAATTACTCGCAGATCGCACAAGGCGCGAGGGTCAAACCGGTGCCGCCGATCATCACCGGTGGCTACACCCTGCTGGAGAAGAACGGCTTCGTGGTGCGGCTGTCCAATGTGCAGATCGTTGTCGTCATTACCACCATCGTTCTGCTGGCGATCTTTACCTGGCTGGTGGCGCGCACCCGCCTCGGGCGCGACATGCGCGCCTGCGAGCAGGACCAGACCATGGCGGCGCTGCTCGGGGTCGATGTCGACCGCACCATCTCCATGACCTTCGTCATCGGCGCCGCGCTCGCCGCCGTCGCCGGCATGATGTACCTGCTCTATTACGGGCTGGTGGATTTCTTCATGGGCTTCGTCGCCGGCATCAAGGCGTTCACCGCCGCCGTGCTCGGCGGTATCGGCTCGCTGCCGGGCGCAATGCTCGGCGGGCTTGCGATCGGCCTGATCGAAACGATGTGGTCGGCCTATTTCTCGGTAGAATACAAGGACGTCGCCGCCTTCTCGATCCTGATCGTGGTGCTGATCTTCATGCCGACCGGCCTGCTCGGCCGGCCCGAAGTTGAAAAAGTTTGACGGGCAAACGCGTGACAGCACCCGCGTTCGAATCGAGGCTTGCGCCGCGCGCGGTCGCCGCCTTCATCTTCAAGAAAGCCCTGATCAGCGCGCTGGTGGCGCTGGTGCTGTTCTCGCTGATGATCGGCATTCGTACCGAAGCGGGTCCTACCGGGCAATTGACCTACTGGACGCGGTTTCCGGACCTCGCAGCCATGGTCGCCGCCGTGTTCTTCGGCAGCATCGCGATGGAATTGCTGCGGCTGTGGTGGGGCCCGGTCGGCACTGTCGTGATCGTTCCGCCGAAGGTGCAGAGCGCGCTCGCCGTGGCGCGACGCGCCATCGCGCCGCTGCTCCTGATCTTCACCTTCCTGGTGCCGGTGATCTTCTATCAGCAGCGCTACATCCTCGATCTCGGCATTCTCGTGCTGACCTATGTGATGCTGGGTTGGGGACTGAACGTGGTGGTCGGGCTCGCCGGCCTGCTCGATCTCGGCTACGTCGCCTTCTATGCGGTCGGCGCCTATTCCTATGCGCTGCTGGCGACCAATTTCGGGCTGTCGTTCTGGATCTGCCTGCCGCTCGCGGGCATCCTCGCCGCTCTTTGGGGCGTGATGCTGGGCTTTCCGGTGCTGCGGCTGCGCGGCGACTATCTCGCCATCGTCACCCTGGCGTTCGGCGAAATCATCCGGCTCGTGATCATCAACTGGCAGAGCCTGACCGGCGGTCCGAACGGCGTCTCAGGAATTCCGCGGCCCAGTTTGTTCGGGATTCCACTCACCCCGGGCGACGACGGCCTTGCGGCGAAACTGGGCATCGAGTTCTCGCCCACCCATCGCATCGTGTTCCTGTTCTACCTGATCCTGGCGTTGGCGCTGTTGACCAACTGGGTGACGATAAGGCTGCGGCGCCTGCCGATCGGCCGCGCCTGGGAAGCGCTGCGCGAGGACGAGGTCGCCTGCCGCGCGCTCGGCATCAACATCACCACCACGAAACTGACGGCATTTGCGACCGGCGCCATGTTCGGCGGCTTCGCAGGCGCGTTCTTCGCGACCCGGCAGGGTTTCATCAGTCCGGAGTCCTTTACCTTCCAGGAATCGGCGTTGGTGCTGGCGATCGTCGTGCTCGGCGGCATGGGTTCACAGCTCGGCGTCGCGCTGGCCGCGCTGGCCATGATCGGCGGCTTCGAACTGTTCCGCGGCCTCGATCAATATCGCATGCTGGTGTTCGGCCTCGCCATGGTGCTGTTGATGATCTGGCGCCCGCGCGGGCTGATCGGCCACCGCGCCCCGACGGTTTATCTCGAGCACAACCAAGCCATCTCGTCCGACCTCGTCAAGGAGGGCCACGGATGAGTGGCGACTGCATTCTTTCGGTCGATCGTCTGGCCATGCGGTTCGGCGGCATCGTCGCTGTCAATGATCTGTCGTTCGCCGCCGAGCGGCGCAAGATCACCGCCCTGATCGGACCGAACGGCGCCGGCAAGACCACCGTGTTCAACTGCATCACCGGCTTCTACAAACCGTCCGGCGGCACGATGCGGCTGACCCATGACGACGGCCGCAACATCCAGCTCGAACGGCTGAACGATTTCCGCATTTCAAAACATGCCAAGGTCGCGCGCACCTTCCAGAATATCCGGCTGTTTCCGGGCATGACCGCGCTGGAAAACCTGATGGTAGCGCAGCACAACACGCTGATGCGGGCGTCGGGCCTGACATTCCTCGGGCTGATCGGCGTGCCGTCCTGGCGCACGGCGGAAAAGCGCGCGATCGATCTGGCCACGCTGTGGCTCGAGCGCATCGGGCTGCTCGAACGCGCCGACGATGCCGCCGGCAATCTGCCCTATGGCGATCAGCGCCGTCTCGAGATCGCGCGCGCGATGTGCACGGAGCCGGCGCTGCTGTGCCTCGACGAGCCCGCCGCCGGCCTGAACGCGCGCGAAAGCGCGGGTTTGAGTGAATTGCTGCTTTCGATCCGCGAGGAGCACGGCGCCTCCATCCTGTTGATCGAGCACGACATGAGTGTGGTGATGGAAATTTCCGACCACGTCGTGGTGATGGATTACGGCGTCAAGATCGCCGAAGGTACGCCCAGGGACGTCCGCGACGATCCCAAGGTGATAGCCGCCTATCTCGGCGCCGACGAAGAGGAAGCGATCGCCGTGATGGAGAGCGGAACGTGACCGCGCCCTCCGCCGCGCCCCTGCTCGCGATCCGCAACCTTCGCGCCGCCTACGGCAAGATCGAGGCGCTGAAGGGCGTCGATCTCGAGATCAAACCGGGCGAGATCGTCGCCCTGATCGGCGCCAACGGAGCCGGCAAGTCGACGCTGATGATGACGATTTTCGGCAGGCCGCGCGCCCGCTCCGGCAAGATCCTGTTCGACGGCCGCGACATCACCGAAGTGCCGACCCACGAGATCGCGCGGCTGCGCATCGCGCAAGCGCCGGAAGGGCGCCGGATTTTCCCGCGCATGAGCGTGGCGGAAAATCTGCAGATGGGCGCCGACGCCACCGAGTGCAGCGAGGTCGAGCGCGAAACCGGACTTGAGCGCGTGTTCGCGCTGTTTCCCCGGCTCAAGGAGCGCATGACCCAGCGCGGCGGGACCTTGTCCGGCGGCGAGCAGCAGATGCTGGCGATCGGACGCGCGCTGATGAGCCGCCCTCGCCTGTTGATGCTGGACGAGCCCTCGCTGGGGCTCGCCCCCCTGATCGCGCGCCAGATTTTCGACGCAATCCGCACCCTGAACCGACAGGACGGCCTCACCGTGCTGATCGTCGAGCAGAACGCCAATCACGCGCTGCGGCTGGCCCATCGCGGCTATGTCATGGTCAACGGCCTGATTACGCTGGAAGGAACCGGCGCCGAACTGTTGCAGCGCCCGGAAATCCGCGCCGCCTATCTGGAGGGCGGCCGGCGGGGGTAGGCCCCGGCGGCGAAGTGGCACACTGCCCGAAAATTGTCGATGACTTCGCCGTAAATTCAGCCGACAATGGATGCGGTTTTCGACCCCGGCTTGCCCGGTTTTTCCCGTAGCGATCTACCCGCGAGGACTCCCCCATGAAATCATTGAAACTGATCGGTCTGGCGTTCGGCGCTTCGTTGGCGCTGTCGACCGCGGCCTTTGCGCAGGACATCACCATCGCCGTGGCGGGCCCGATGACGGGCGGCGAATCCGCGTTCGGCCGCCAGATGAAGAACGGCGCCGACCAGGCGATAGCAGATTTCAACGCCGCCGGCGGTGTGCTCGGCAAGAAGCTGGCGCTGGATGTCGAGGACGACGCCTGCGATCCCAAGCAGGCGCGTTCGGTGGCTGAAAAGATCGCCAGTGCGAAGATCCCGTTCGTCGCCGGCCATTATTGCTCGTCGTCGTCGATCCCGGCGTCGGAAGCCTATGCCGACGGCAACGTGTTGCAGATTACGCCGGCCTCCACCAACCCGCTCTACACCGAGCGCAAGCTCTGGAACGTGGCGCGCGTCTGCGGCCGCGACGATCAGCAAGGCCTGGTCGCCGCCCAATACATCGCCAAGAACTACAAGGGCAAGAACATCGCCATCCTCAACGACAAGACCACCTACGGCAAGGGTCTCGCCGACGAGACCAAGAAGGCGCTCAACAAGGCCGGCATCACCGAAAAGTTGTACGAGTCCTACAACAAGGGCGACAAGGATTTTAATGCCATCGTGTCGCGCCTGAAGCTCGAAAAGATCGATCTGGTCTATGTCGGCGGCTATCATCAGGAATCCGGTCTGATCCTGCGCCAGATGCGCGATCAGGGCCTGCAGACGGTGCTGATGGCCGGCGATGCGCTAGCCGACAAGGAGTTCGCCTCGATCACCGGCCCCGCCGGTGCAGGCACGCTGTTCACCTTCGGTCCCGATCCGCGCAACAAGCCGACCGCCAAGGCCATCGTCGAGAAGTTCAAGGCCAAGAACATCGATCCCGAAGGCTACACGCTCTACACCTACGCCGCGATGCAGGTCTGGTCGCAGGCGGTGAAGAAGGCCGGCACAACCGATCCGAAGAAAGTCATGGACACAATCAAGGGCGGCGCCTGGGATACGGTGATCGGCAAGCTCGAGTTCGACGCCAAGGGCGACATCAAGCAGCTCGACTATGTCGTCTACAAATGGGACGACAAGGGCAACTATACCGAGATCAATCCGAAGGGCTCATAAGCCCTGACCATTTGAAGACCCCGACATCGAACGCCCCGGCTCGCCGGGGCGTTTTTTGGTACCCCCGAAAGCCGCCGCGGTCTTCCGGCCGCGACCCGGATTGTGTTTTCCTCGGCGATGGAAGGTGCCGGCCTAAATCCCGCACGAATTTGTGATGCTCACACTCGAACGCCGTCTGAGTGCACGAGTTTCTTGCTCAAAACAGCCGCGAGCGACCCGAATCCGATCGGTGATCCGTAGTCCTTGCTCTTGCTTTTGCCTCGGTGCCCAATTATTAGATCCGAAGGGGAACATGCAGTCTCCCCTTGAGACCACGGTCCAAGAACTGCGCGACGCTCGACTTGTCGAGGAGGTTTGCGCATGGACGACCGTAAACATTCCATTTCACCCGATACCCTTTATGCACGACTCGGCTCCGAAGCGGCGCCGATCATCGTCGATGTGCGGCGCGATGCGGATTTTACCACCGCCGCCACCCTTGTGGCCGACGCGTTTCATCGCTCTCCGGACAATGTAGAACTATGGCAAACCGATTTGCCCGATGGCCGCCAAGTCGTCACCTACTGCCTTCATGGACGCGAGGTTAGCCAGGGCGTCGCCGCTGCATTGCGCCTTATGGGGGTGGAGGCGAACTTCCTGGAAGGCGGCATTGCCAATTGGACTGAGCATGGACTGCCGACGCACCGCAACATCGGGGCAACTCCAGGGAAGTGGGTGACCCGCGAACACCCGAAGATCGATCGTATTGCCTGTCCCTGGCTGATTCGGCGCTTCATCGATCCCAATGCGGAATTCATCTATGTCCCGAAGGACCAGGTACTAGCTGTCGCTAAACAGTTGGGTGGGATCCCTTACGACATCGACGGCGTGGAATTCACGCATGAGGGCGAACGCTGCTCGTTCGATACCATCCAGCGCATCTACGACATCAGGGATCCTGCACTCGATCATCTCGCGACAATCGTCAGGGGCGCCGATACGTCGCGGCACGATCTGAGTCCTCAATGCGGCGGCCTGTTCGCCATTTCCCTTGGTCTGTCGGCGATTTTTCCGGACGACCACGAAATGCTGAAGCACGGCATGGTGATGTATGACGCGCTCTACACTTGGTGTCGCTCTCTGCAAGCCGAGACGCACAATTGGCCCGCTCGGGCGGTGGGCGCCTGAAGATGTCGTCGAGAGCTACCCGGCGGCGTTCGATCTGCAGCGGACAACATCACGCGATCCAACCAAATCAAGGTCGTGCCGCTGCAATGAGTCCGTAATGAAGCTGCCATAGGCCAAGTTCATCTATCGGGGCTTCCAATAAAAGGAGAAAGCCAATGACCATAACAACCGAACGCCGAACTTTCATTCAGGGAGCGGGACTCGTTGCCGCCGCCGCATCGACAGCGGCGCTGGCGGCAAGCCCTGCATTTGCCCAAAGCAACCAGCCAAGCGGAGCCAAGACGATGCCGTACCAAGCAAAGCCCATGTCACTCGACCCGAAGTCGATCAAGGGCATTTCGGAAAAGGTTCTCGTGAGCCATTATGAGAATAACTATGTTGGCGCCGTAAAGCGCCTCAACGCGATCGGCGTGCAGCTGGCCGAACTCGATTTTGCCAAAGCGCCGAATTTCATGGTCAACGGCCTGAAGCGTGAAGAACTGATCGCTGCGAACTCGATGATCCTGCACGAGATATATTTCGATGGGCTCGGCGGTGGCGCCGGCGCGAGCGGCCCGCTGGCGGAGGCAATCAGCCGCGATTTCGGCAGCTTCGACCGTTGGCGCACCGAATTTGTCGCGATGGGCAAGGCGGAAGGCGGCGGCTCCGGCTGGGTCATCCTTTCCTACTCGCCCCGCGACAAACGCCTCGTCAATCAATGGGCGGCGGACCACACCACGACACTCGCCGGCGGCCGGCCGGTGCTCGTGCTCGATATGTACGAGCACGCCTATCATATGGACTACGGTGCAGCCGCCGCACGCTATGTCGACATCTACATGGAGGCAATCCGCTGGGAGAACGCAGCGAAGCTGTACGATCAGTACAGCCGCGAAAGCTAGCGTCTGCCGCCTGTAAAGGCCGATCGACAGTTCGCGCGGACGTAAAGACAACAGGGAAATGAGAGGAATTCGTGCCATGAGAAGCTTGGCGATGGTGATGCTCGTGCTGATCGGCTCTTGTGGGTTCGATGCAGCAGCGCAGGCTCAAGCAAGTTGCAAAATGTGCAGCGACCAGCAACGCGCCTGCATGAAGAACTATGCTGGCCCAACGTGCAAGTCCGAGTACCAGATGTGCATGAAATCGTGTGGGAAGAAATCGTGAAGCCCCACCCGGCAAGATTGGACGCCGCCATCTGTGAATTGATGGCAATGAAGTTTGGCTGGTATCGTGTCGCAACGCTGGGACTGGGGAACGATCCACTTGAACGCTGAGACCGCGCTGACCCGCGAGCATCGTGCGGACGTGTTTCTTGACAGCATTATCGAGGGACCGTCAAACTGGTCGGTGCGACCCGTTGCGGAGTTTTTTTATGAAAAGGAATTTGGCCAATCCGAGACGATATCCGGTTTGATCGGGCTCATTTGGCGGGTTCGTGATAACCTGAGCTTCGACATCGGGCTGCGTCATGCTCTCAAGAACGGCCATCCGGTCAACGAAGTGCGCGCAGGACTGACGTTCGGCTTTCCTCTGGGGCAGTTCGGTGGTCGCTCCGCTCAATCCAGATAATCCTAATATTTGAGATTCGCCGCCGGTTGACCCGGACGCGGCGCTGCGGTCAGCTACGCCTCGCAGGAAAACATACGATGAAAAATCTCCTCACCGATATATCGGGCGTCCGCGTCGGCCATGCCGAGGATGCGGCACTGGCCTCCGGCGTCACCGCCGTGATTTTCGATTCCCCCGCGGTGGCGGCGATCGACGTGCGCGGCGGCGGGCCCGGCACCCGCGAGGGCGCGCTGCTCGACCTCGCCAACACCGTGGAACGGATCGACGCCATCGCGCTTTCCGGCGGTTCGGCGTTCGGGCTGGAGGCCGGCGGTGGGGTGCAGGCCTGGCTTGCCGAACAGGGCCGCGGCTTTGCGGTACGCGACGCGGTGATCCCGATCGTGCCCGGCGCGATCATGTTCGACCTTCTCAACGGCGGCGACAAGGCCTGGGGCCGCTTCCCGCCCTACCGCGATCTCGGCTATGCCGCGGCGGCCGCGGCGGCGGAGACTTTCGCGCTCGGCAGCGCCGGCGCCGGCCTCGGCGCGACGACCGCGAATTTCAAAGGCGGACTCGGCTCGGCGTCGGCGGCGACGCCGGGCGGCGTCCGGGTCGCCGCCCTCGCGGTGGTGAACGCGGTCGGCAGCGTCACCGTGGGGGATGGGCCATGGTTCTGGGCGGCGCCGTTTGAAATCGGCGGTGAATTGGGCGGCCGCGGATTGCCGCCGGCTTTCACGCCGGACATGCTGGCGATGCGCATCAAGGGCGGGGCGGCCGCAACCTCAGTGGAGAACACCACGCTCGCGGTGGTCGTCACCGACGCCATCCTGAGCAAACCCCAGGCCAAGCGGCTTGCGATGATCGCCCAGACCGGATTTGCCCGCGCGATCTATCCGGTGCACGCCCCGCTCGACGGCGACGTGCTGTTCGCTGCCGCAACGTGCGAAAAGCCGATCGATCCCCTTGCCGGCCTCACCGAACTCGGCATGGTCGCCGCCAATGTGGTCGCCCGGGCGATTGCGCGCGGCGTCCACGATGCGACCGCGCTGCCCTTCCTGGGCGCGCTGCCGGCGTGGCAGGACCGGTTCGGATAATCCCGCCACGTGCGGGTTGCCGGACCTGCTCAGACGTTCATGGAAAGCGACGCGGAGGCTCCGGACGAAATCGCCTGCGCCTCGCGCTGAATCATCTGCTCGATCATATTGTAGGAAGACGTCGCGCTGGAGGACGACGTCCCGCTGGAAGAGGTCGTCGATGCAGCCGGCGAGGTCATCGTCACCTTCGATCCGTCGGCATAGGTCACCGACGTCGTGGTCGAGCCGTCGCTGTTGGTCACCGCGGTGGAGGAAGCGCCGCTCAGCGCCTGCAGCAAGGCATCGGAGCTAGATCCGCCGGCGCTTGAGCCGGTGGTGCCGGAAGTCGATCCGGTGGAATCGCCGTTGCTGTCGGCGACATGGTGATGGTGGTGGCCGCCCTTGCCGCCTGCCCCCTGCAATGCTTTCTGCATCTCGTCGAGGCTGACCGACCCGTCGCCATTGGCGTCGAGCTTGTTGAAGACGTCGTCGGCCTGCGCGAGGTTGGTGCCGCCGGCGCCGAGCGCGCTTTCGAATTCCGTCTTGCTGATCTGGCCATCGCCGTTGGTATCGATCTGCGAGAACAGGTCCTGCAGCGCGCTGGAGGGATCGGTGGATGCCGATGTGGTGGATGCCGATGTGGTCGATGCCGTCGATGTGGATGCTGCCGTCGAGGACTGGCTTTGCGCCGCCAGCAGCGCGCTCATCGTCTCCGGCGAGATCTGGGTGAATGCACTGCCGCCGGTAACCGGGGGCGGACTTCCTGTCTGCGCCTGGCTGCTGGTGGTATCGAACGGAGTGGTCGAACTCTGGGTAAAGCCGGTGGTCTGCGGCGACGTCGACTTCGACGAGGTCAGCGATTGCAGCGCGTCGATTGCGGACGCAGCGGCGCCAAGGGCAAGCAGCATGACAGAACTCCGACAAATGCCGCGATCACGCGGCCTCTAGTTTCTCACAGCGTCAGGATCAGCAAACGCCGTGCCAGCTCGAAAAACCTAATAAAACAGGGGTTTTCCGCAGCAGACAGGGCCCTTTGCCCCCGGCAATTGATGCCGCCGCGGCAGAATTTTCCGCCCCCTCCCCTGCTGATTTGCCCGCATTGCCCGCAGGCCTGGCGCGTGTTACGCGGAAGCCCTCAGCATGTCCAAAAGCAATTTTCGGGAAAACGCACATGTCCGCCCAATTTGCGTCACGCCCCCTCGTCATCGCGCCGTCGATCCTGGCTTCGGATTTTTCCAGGCTTGGCGAAGAGGTCCGCGCCGTCGATGCGGCCGGCGCCGACTGGATCCACCTCGACGTCATGGACGGGCATTTCGTGCCCAACATTTCCTACGGCGCCGACGTCATCAAGGCGATGCGCCCGCACACCAAAAAAATCTTCGACGCGCACCTGATGATCTCGCCGGCCGATCCCTATCTGGAAGCCTTCGCCAAGGCCGGCTGCGATCACATCACGGTGCATGCGGAAGCAGGTCCCCATCTGCATCGCTCGCTGCAGGCGATCCGCGGCCTCGGCAAGAAGGCCGGCGTCTCGCTCAATCCGGGCACGCCGATCTCGGCGATCGAATATGTCATCGACATGATCGATCTGGTGCTGGTGATGTCGGTCAATCCCGGTTTCGGCGGCCAGGCTTTCATCCCCTCCGCGCTCGGCAAGATCAGGGATCTGCGCGCGATGACGGCGGGACGGCCGATCGATATCGAGGTCGATGGCGGCGTCGGTCCGGATGTCTCCGGCCAGCTGGCCGCCGCCGGCGCCAACGCCTTCGTCGCGGGCTCCGCGGTGTTCAAGGGCGGTACCATGGAGAGCTACAAGGCCAACATCTCGGCGATCCGAAACGCGGCGGCGGCCGCGCGTGGAGAAGCGATCTAGAATCCCGAGGGAAACAAAGATGCGGCGTTTATTTCAGACCGCGATCATCATCTTTTTCGCCTTGACGCTATCTTCCCTTGCGGATTCGTCTGCTCGCGTTCAGGATCCGGGAAAGTTTTGCGATGATCTGTTCGCAGATATTTCTCCGTTCAGATCAGCCGAGATAGCAGAAAAGGTAGCGGCGGCAATCGGAAAACCGGAGGCCGCCGAAGCTCTGACAAACGGGTTGAAACTTCTTGAGGGCAGAAAAATCGATTTCTCGAGAAAGGTCATCGACAAGGACTTCAGCAACGCCCTGCGTCAAATTGTTTACTATGCGTATGTGGAAAATATCGGCTTCGTTTATTTTCGAGTTAATTTCAAAATGACCAGCACCGGCTGGATATTGGCGAACTTTAATTTTAAGAGTGAAACTATCGAGCTGTTCCCCAAGGATTTCGTTGAACCCTGAGAGCGCACTGCACGGGACGCTCTCTAGAGCTTTGCTTCGTCGAATTTCGCGTTTACGCTCCCCTCCTCCTGCAGCAAGGCCAATCTCGGCGGCCGCACCACGGTCACCGTGCAGGCCGCCTCCGCCGCGACCTTGGCCGAGACGCTGCCGAGCAGCGTGCGCCGCAGCGAACTCTGACGCGCGCCGATCACGATATGATCGACGTTGTTGGCCTCGGCGAATTCCAGGATCGCCGCCGCGGGATCGACGGCTTCGAGCACGTGCACGGTCAGCCGGTTTTCATCGAGCTTCAATGGCTGTGCCCAATGCCGCAGCGCCACCAGCCGGTCGACATGCTTGTTGTTGCCCTCCTCGTCCAGCGTCCGGTCGATGGTGACGCGGCCGAGTTTCAGCACATTCATGCAGGCAAGGCGCGCCGAAGGCAGCGTCGCCAGGATTCGTTCGGCGGTGATACGCAGCGCCTCGTTGAGTTCGCGCGATCCCTCCGATATGTCGAGCGCGATCGCCACTATCGGCCCCGAAGCGAGCTGCGCGGCGACATCGGCTTTGCCGCGCGCCTGCGTCAGATTGCCATTGAAGCGACGGCGCCAGACGGTGGAGATGGGATCGCGGTTCAGCCGCTCCGCCCGCCCGGTCAGTTTGATCTGGTCGGGATGGGCGAGTTCGAAGGCAAGTTGCGAAGCCGTGGGGTAGCGCCAGACCGGATCGATCTCCAGACAACGCAGCACGATTTCCTGCAGCCAGGGCGGATAATCGGGCCGCAGTTTGCGCGGCGAATAGGGATCGCGCCACAGCCGCCGCCGCATGCCGCGCAGGGTTTCACTCTCGCCGAACGGCCGCACCCCGGTGGTGAAGAAGTACAAGAGTACACCCAGCGAAAACAGATCGCTGCGCGGATCGTCGCGCACTTCCAGCAGACGTTCAGGCGCCATATAGGGCGCGGTGCCGTAGGGAATGCGAAACTCCTCCTGCAGCAGATCCGGCAACTGGTTGTGATGCGACAGACCGTAATCGATCAGCACGGCTTCGCCGGAGGGGCGAAACATGATGCTGCTCGGCTTGATGTCGTGATGGATCACGTTCTGCCGGTGCAAATCGGCGAGCGCCGTTGCGATTTTCCCGGCGATGGCGCTGGCCTCCAGGTAACCCAGCGGTAATTCGCCGAGCCGTCTGTACAGCGTGGTGCCCGGGATGACCTCGATCACGACATAGGCCTGCCGGGCGAAATCGCCGGCGGCAAAACAGTGCGGCACGTGCGGCCCCGACAAACGCGGCAGGATCATCTGCTCCATTTCGAAACTGACGATGGCGGCGGGATCCTCGCCCTCGGACACCCTCGGGACCTTCATCAGCAGCGGGACTGCGATATCGGGGCGCGTCACCCTCCACAGCGTCGCCATGCCGCCGCTGTGGACGCACTCCCCGATGGTGAAGCCGTCGATGACGGCGCCGGGCTGCACCGAAAGCTTGGCCATCGCCTACCTCCCGACCGACAGGCGATCGGCCAGCCAGTGCGGCAGGCCGTTTTCGCGAATCCGCGTCGCGGCCGCCTCGATATCATATGGCACCCGGCAATAGGTGAGCTGCTGGCTATCGGTGTCGAACAGCGCGAACGCAGCGGCCGGATCGCCGTCGCGCGGCTGGCCCACCGAGCCGAGCACGGCGAGCCACTGCCGCCCGGCCAGGAGTTGCACCGAAACATCGGCGGTCGGGACGAAGCTCGTCATCTTCGCGGTGGAAGACATCGAATACAGCGCCGGCCGGTGGATGTGGCCGCAGAAGGTGACGTGCACTTCCGTCGCAATGATGCTGCGTGCGGCATCGGTCGCATTCTGGACGTAGCGCCATTTCGCGGGATTGCTGGCCTCGGAATGGACATAGAGCCGGTCTTCGTCCCACTGCTCGAAGGGCAATTCCGCCAGAAAATGCCGCTGCGCCGCCGAGAGCCTGCCGCGGGTCCACTCGATTGCGGCCTGAGCCTCGGCATTCATGGATTCCGACGGGATGCTGACGGCGTTGTCGTGGTTGCCGCGGACCGCGAGCGCGCCGTTTTCGACAAGGCCCATCACCGTCTCGACGGTCCATTCGGGATCGGCGCCATAGCCGACATAGTCGCCGAGGCAAATGAACTGCTCGGCGCCGCGCCCGCGCGCATAATCGAGGCACGCGGCAAACGCCTGCCGGTTGGCATGGATATCCGCAAAAACTGCCAGCAGCACGACTTCCTCCGCGCCGATCCTATTCCCGCGGGCCTGTGCCCGATTTGAGGAATATCAAACAACGGCAGGAGGCTGGCGCGCAATCGCGCGAAAGGGAAAGTTCGAGGCGGGCTTACGGAACCTGGCGGCCGGTGCGGGGAAGAGCCGGAAAGGACGATCAGCGCTTACGCGGCGCCTCGAGCCCCCTGAGCAGCAACGCCACCACCGCGTCGACCCGCGCCGCATGGTCCGGGTCGCTCCACTCGTCGGAATGGGCGGGATGATGGAATCGGCTGGTCGCGTCGAAAAGCGCGCGCGCCGTGGCCTTGGCATCGGTCACCTGGAACACGCCCTGTTTCACGCCATCATCGAGAATATGCGCGATCTGATCGACCAGGCGATCCTTGTGCGCCTTCACGACCTTGCACGCCTCCTGGGCCAGCGCCAGATAGGTCGCGAACATCTCGGGATCATCGCAGACCTTCTTGTACTTGATCCCGATCATGGTGCGCAG
Source organism: Bradyrhizobium erythrophlei (assembly GCF_900129505.1). Lineage (NCBI taxonomy): Bacteria > Pseudomonadati > Pseudomonadota > Alphaproteobacteria > Hyphomicrobiales > Nitrobacteraceae > Bradyrhizobium > Bradyrhizobium erythrophlei. Next base: position 8,285,138 of record NZ_LT670818.1, read on the forward strand.
CCAGCGCTCCAGCCTGGCCGTCGCCGGTCCGGTACTTTCGGTGATCTCCTGGAGCGGCGCATTGGCCCGGTCGAGCCAGCGCTTCGCGACGGCCTCCCGCAGCGAAGCCTTGCTCGGGAAATGGCGGTAGACGCTGCCGTGGCTGACATCGAGCGCACGGGCAACGTCCACTACTGTAGCCTTCGCCAGACCGAAACGGCGCAGCACGTCCTCGGTGACCTCCAGAATTCGCTCAGGGGTCAGAACAACGTTCTCGTTCATGCGCGCACCGTCTGTTTTCGCAAAGCGATCTGGCGGATTGTCATTGATGTACCTTTAGCGGGCAAGCCTTTCGGCCTGCTCGGCAAGATGACGGGCCACGCGGGCGTTGAGCCAGCGCTGGATTTGGGCGGTAAGATGTAAAATTTCGATCGTCATGGCGGAGTCCTCTGCAAGTCCCCAAGTTACCGGCTTGGCCGGCGCACCCGGGTGACGCCCAAGCATTGGCGTCAAAGGCAATATAGGGCATCTCGCTGACAGATTACAATATCTGTTAGTCAATAATCCGTGATTGGAGGGATCCGGCCCTCCGGCCGGGTCCGGTCGCCGGTCCGTTCGGCCCCCCCCCGGACGGGCGTTTGTCTCACCGTTACCGCTCTGCTAAAGCGCGGCGTAATCCCTTTAGCCCCACGAGTCGTCGATGATTTCCCGCTACACCCGCCCGGAAATGGCCGCCATCTGGGAGGCGCAGACGCGCTTCAAGATCTGGTTCGAGATCGAGGCGCATGCCGCTGATGCGCTGGCCGAATTAGGCGTCATCCCGAAGGAAGCGGCCAAAACGGTATGGGCCAAGGCCCGCGACGTCATTTTCGACGTGGCCCGGATCGACGAGATCGAGCGCGAAACCAAGCACGACGTCATTGCCTTCCTGACCCATCTGGCGGAAATCGTCGGCCCCGAGGCGCGCTTCGTGCACCAGGGCATGACCTCCTCCGACGTGCTCGACACCTGCCTCAACGTGCAGCTGACCCGCGCCGCCGACCTCTTGATCGACGACGTCGACAAGGTGCTCAAGGCGCTCAAGAAGCGCGCCTTCGAGCACAAGATGACGCCGACCATCGGCCGCTCTCACGGCATCCATGCCGAGCCGGTGACCTTCGGACTGAAGCTCGCTTACGCCTACGCCGAATTCACCCGCGCCCGCGAGCGCCTGGTCGCCGCCCGCAAGGAAATCGCAACCTGCGCGATCTCGGGCGCCGTCGGCACCTTCGCGCAGATCGATCCGCGTGTCGAAGAACATGTCGCAAAAGCGATGGGGCTGGTGCCGGAGCCGATCTCCACACAGGTGATCCCGCGCGACCGCCATGCGATGTATTTCGCAACGCTCGGCGTTACCGCCTCTTCGGTCGAGCGGCTCGCTACCGAGATCCGGCATTTGCAGCGCACCGAGGTGCTGGAAGCGGAAGAATTCTTCTCCGAGGGCCAGAAGGGTTCCTCGGCGATGCCGCACAAGCGCAACCCGGTGCTGTCGGAAAACCTCACCGGCCTCTCCCGCATGGTCCGCGCCTATGTCACGCCGGCGATGGAGAACGTCGTGCTGTGGCACGAGCGCGACATCTCGCACTCCTCGGCCGAGCGCATGATCGCACCCGATGCCACGGTGACGCTGGATTTCGCGCTCAACCGCCTCGCCGGCCTGATCGACAAATTGCTGATCTATCCCGAGAACATGATGAAGAACCTCGACCGGCTCGGCGGCCTCATTCACTCACAGCGCCTTCTGATCGCTCTGACCCAGAAGGGCGCCAGCCGCGAGGACGCCTACAGACTGGTGCAGCGCAACGCGATGCCGGTATGGCGCGGCGAAGGCGACTTCCAGACGCTGCTGAAGAAGGACGCCGAGGTGAAGAAATATCTCTCGGACGCCGAGATCTCCGAACAATTCGATCTCGGCTATCACCTCAAGCACGTCGATACGATTTTCAAGCGCGTGTTCGGAGAAGCGTGAGGCGGCGGGCGGGTCGTGCACGCCTCGTGATGGCGCACGATAGCAACTGAATAGCAATCCGGGATCGGTTAGGGTCGCTTCCGTGAGAACACTTCCGACGATTCTCGTGTTCGATTCCGGCCTTGGCGGCCTCACGGTCTTGCGTGAAGTCGTCAAGAGCCGGCCCGACGCGCATTATGTCTACGTCGCCGACGACGCGTTCTTTCCCTATGGCCATCATGGCGAGGACGAGATCATCGCGCGCGTGGTGCCGCTGATCGGCGAGCTGATCGCCGCCCATGCGCCCGCTCTGGTGGTGATCGCCTGCAACACTGCCTCAACGCTGGTGATGTCGCACTTGCGCGAAAGCTACAGGGTGCCGTTCGTCGGCACGGTGCCGGCGATCAAGCCGGCCTGCGCCAAATCAACGACAAAACGCGTCTCGGTGCTCGGCACCAGGGGCACCGTCAAGCGCGAATACACGAGGGCGCTGATCCGCGATTTCGCGCAAGGCTGCGACGTGACGCTGGTGGGCTCGGGTGAACTCGCATCCCTCGCGGAGACCGCATTGAGCGGCATCGAGGTCAGCGACGCCGCGATCGCGGCGGAACTTGCGCCGTGTTTTGTCGGAGACCGCGAAAATCCGTCAGCCCGCACCGACACCGTGGTGCTGGCCTGCACCCATTATCCGCTGCTGATGGACCGCCTGGTGGCGCTCGCGCCATGGAAGGTCGACTGGATCGATCCGGCGCCCGCGATTGCCCGGCGTGTGGTGGATCTGCTCGGGCCCTCCGGCATCGAGGCCGATTTGGCCGGCGCCGAAATGATCTTCACGTCGGGCCGGCCGCATAGGCTGAGCCGCGCCTTGATGCCGTTTTTCGGCGGCCGCGTTCCGGCGTGACCGCGGTTGTCTTACTTATGGGGTGCAGTCGAGTGCCCTAGGGCGTGGACTCATTGGCGCGCAGCCAAATTGAGGGCCGTTGGGCCAACAAGTGCGGCCGAGCGCCGAACACGCTGTCCCTGCCTATCATCGCAACCTCGGTTGTTTCGCCATCGGCAAGCCGAACGACTAACGAGACAAATAGTCCGCTTTGGGAAAATTCCTCTCGGGGCCCAGACGACCGCTTTTGGCATTTTGCGACATGCCGACTGCATTCGGCGATGACCGCTTTCAGGGGTAACCCGGAGACATTTGCTCAGATTGAGTTCTTCCGCGTTTGGACCCAGATCGGACATGGGCGCCCCCCGCAGATATTTCACTCGTCCGCCGAAAATGCATAGCCGCGAAATGAAGGTGCATTACGGTATCCTTATTACGCGTGCAGCGCACCGTCAAAAACGGCCGTTATAGGAGGACGTCGTGATTAGAATTGCGAGTTTCCTATCATCAACAAGCGTTCTTCTGTGTCTCTCGCTTGTGCCAGACGTATCGGCCCAGCAAATCACGGGCACGCCAGGTTCGCCCAGCGCCACGACCACAATCGAGGGCAAGCAGCTTCCACCCGAGCCCCCCAAGTTTGGCGGTGTGATCAACGAGGATGCCAAGCAATCCACGCCTTATTGGCAACCGTCTGTGGTACCGCCCAAAGGCGCGCCGAACGTGTTGCTGATCATGACCGATGACCAGGGCTATGGCGTGTCCGGCACCTTCGGCGGTGTCATCCCGACCCCGAGCATGGATCGCATCGCCAACGCGGGATTGCGCTATACCCAGTTTCACTCTACGGCGCTTTGCTCGCCGACGCGGGCAGCGCTGATCACCGGCCGCAACCACCATTCGGTAGGGTTCGGCGTGATCGGCGAAATGTCCACCGGCTATCCGGGCTATGATTCCGTCATCGGCCCCGAGAGCGCGACGACCGGAACTATTCTCCGCGATAACGGATACGCCACGTCATGGTTTGGCAAGAACCATAACACTCCCACCTATCTGTACAGCGCGGCCGGACCATTCGACCAATGGCCGGTCGGCATGGGCTTCCAGTACTTCTATGGGTTCATGGGCGGCGAGACCGACCAGTGGACGCCCTACCTGTTTCGCAACACGAGCCAGGTATTTCCATGGGTCGGCAAGCCCGGGTACAACCTCATCACCGACATGGCGGACGATGCCATCAACTATATGAACGGATTAAACGCGGCGGCGCCCGACAAGCCGTTCTTCCTGTATTACGTACCCGGTGGCACTCATTCGCCGCATCAACCGAAGAAAGAATGGATCGATAAGTTCAAAGGCAAGTTCGACATGGGCTGGGAGAAGATGCGCGAGCAGATCTTCGCCAACCAGAAGCGGCTTGGGGTTATCCCGGCGAATACGGCGCTCACGCCTTGGCCGGATACCTTGCCGAAGTGGGACTCGCTTTCATTTTTGCAAAAGAAATTATACGCCCGGGAGGCGGAGGTGTTTGCCGCCTACGCAGCCTATACCGACAATGAGATCGGCCGCGTCATACAGGCGGTCGACGACATGGGTAAACTCGACAACACGCTGATCATCTACATCAGCGGTGACAACGGCACCAGCGCCGAAGGAACCCTTGAGGGCACTCCGAACCAGATGACTGCCTACAACGGCATTCTGAAACTCCCTGAGGCCGAGCTGATGCTGCATTACGAGAATTGGGGTTCCGACAAAACCTACCCGCACATGTCGGTGGCGTGGTCGTGGGCCTTCGATACCCCGTTCAAATGGACCAAGCAGGTGGCGTCGCACTTCGGCGGCACCCGGCAAGGCATGGTCATCTCATGGCCCGGCCACATCACGGACGCCGGCGGCATCCGCACCCAATTCCATCATATGATCGACATCGTACCGACCATCCTCGAAGCCGCAGGCATCCAGGCTCCGGCCATGGTCAATGGCATCGCGCAAAAGCCCATCGAAGGCGTGAGCATGGCCTATACATTCGACAAGGCGAATGCCAACGCGCCCTCGAAGCGTGACACCCAGTATTTCGAAATGTTCGCCAATCGCGGAATCTATCACGATGGCTGGTACGCGTGCACGACGCCGCCGGTGCCGCCTTGGCTCATGGGAACGGAAAAGCTTCCCGAGATCAACGACTACAAGTGGGAACTCTACAACATCGCTGACGACTACTCGCAAAATAACGACCTCGCCGCCAGCAATCCCGACAAGTTGCGCGAGTTGCAGGCGCTGTTCCTGACGGAGGCGGCGAAATACCAAGTCTTGCCGCTGGATAATTCGATCCTGCCCCGCTTGGTGACGCCGCGTCCGAGCGCGACCGCCGGGCGAACTGTCTTCACCTATTTTGGTGAGAACGCCGGCATCCCGCTCGGCAATGCACCGAGCATTCTGGACAAGGATTACACGATCACGGCCGAAGTGACGGTACCGACAGGGGGCGCCGAGGGGATGATCGTGACGCTGGGCGGCCGCTTTGGCGGATACGCTCTCTACCTGCTCAAAGGCAAGCCGGTGTTCGTCTATAACTTGCTCGATCTAGAACGATACCGCTGGGAAGGCGGCGTGGGAGGTCGCGACTTGTTTAGCGATGCCCTCAAGCCCGGCAAGCACACGATCGTATTCGACTTCAAATATAACGGCCCCGGCCCGGGCAAGGGTGGCACCGGTGTACTGACGGTTGATGGTAAGCTGGTGGCCGCAAAGACGATCCCCCACACAATTCCGATACTGATGACCATCGATGAAACGTTTGACATTGGGAGCGACACGCGCACGACGGTGGACGACAGTTACAAACTGCCTTTCCGCTTCACCGGCAAGATCGACAAGCTCACGTACAAACTTGGTCCTGAACAGATGACGAATGACGAACAAAAGCTCATTCGACACGCGCTCGAAAGAGCACGAGATTAAGGAAGGCAATGCCAGAACTGCATGTAGGGGGCGCCGAACGCGCTCCCGACCAGATCGCCATCGGCAAGCCGAACGACTAACGAGACAAGTAGTCCGCTTTGGGAAAATTCCTCTCCGGGCCCCCGACGACCGTTTCTGGCACTTTTACGACATGCCGACTGCATTCGGCGATGTCCGCGTTCAGGGGCAACCCGGAAGACATTTACTCAGATTGAGTTCTTCCGCGTTTGACCCCAAAGACGACATCGCATGCCTGCGGCCGTTCCTACGCGACTCGCTTGATGCCGGGCGGCTGCCAGGTGCCTTCACCCGCCGGCAGGATCGAGGGTGGTTCGGTCTTCGGCCAATAGAGCCGCAACACCAGATAGATCGGGCCGTCCGGCGCAGGCAGCCAGTTGGCCTCCTTGTCGGCGCCCGGAGATTTGTTCTGGATATAAAGGGCCAGCGACCCGTCCGCATTTGTTTTCATGGTCGGCAGCATCGGAGAGTTGATCAGGTAGCGATTGATCGGGTTTTCGATCAGCAACTGCGACTTGCCGTCGTACATGGTCAGCGACCAGAAGGCATTCACCGGCGGCAACTGCCCCGCTGGGAATGTCAGCGTGTAATTGTGTTGGCTGCCGTCGAGGGTCTGACCATCGCTGTCGGTGCGCCTGGCGGGATACATCGCCTCCGCTGCGTCGTTGCCGTATATGCCTCCCTTCGCGCCAGCAGCGCGTTTCAACCAGTCGCCGTTGAAAAAAGCACTATCGCCGAAAAGCGAGCTGACTCGCCAGCCATTGATCGCCTTGCCGGCATTGGCGACGGCCTCATCGACCTTCTTCTCACCTTCCTTCATGCCCAAGCCGACTTCGAGCTTTTGCTCCAGCGGCAGCTCCTTGAAGTTGAAGGTTTTGCCGGGTCCGACGCCGATACTGGCGAGTTGCGCGCGTATCTCCTTCTCGTTCTCCTGCGCGGGAGCAAATTGCAGTGCGAAGTCGAGGTAGTCGAAAAAGTTCGTCTTCGCGAGTTCCTTGTCGATTTTAGGAAAATCGATCTTTGCTGCGGCCGTCGTAGCCGGTTGGTTCAGATAGGCCGAAAGCGTCTGCACCTTGTAGCCGGCCTGGACCTTCTTGACGTTGTCGAGATCGTCGGAGCTGAAGAGTTGGGTGCGATATATCGCTATCGAGAACTGGGTGCTCGACCGGAACACCTTTTTAATTCCGGGCGGAGTTGCGCCCTTCCAGTCCGGGGCGACTACCATGTAGTCGCCGGCTTCGCTTCCCGTGGCACGGGTCCCGATATAGCCGTAGTTGTAGGTATTGCCGTCGCACAGCATGACCGAGTAGTAGCGCTTCGGGTCCACCGGCGGGACCGAAAGCACGAGCGGCTCCGCCCGCAAGTCCATCCATACGACTGAATAAGGCGTGTCGCTGTTCGGTGTGACAACGGCTGTGTCTTTGTAGGTGAATACATTGGCAGCGTTCGCGATCTGATTGAACGGCGCCTTGAACTGCCCGGAATTGCGATCCACCGCAAACTCGTACATGACGCCGTAGCCCATCACAATGGGCAGGCCATAGATGAAGCCCGCCTCGGCAATGTCTTTTGCCTTGAGGAAGCCTGGGCGGTCGGCGCTCGTCTGCGCGAGCACCGGGACGGACTTCGTCGTCGACGCGGTGATTGCGGCCAAGGCGGCGGAACGAAGAAGATCGCGTTTTGTCAACATTTCCGACATTCCTTCCACTTTAGAGTTTGTGCTCAAGCGCGTGGGCGCCGCTCGCAGACCGATTTGGCTTCGAAAAGTTTAGCGCCTTCCCCGATGGCTGACTATGCAAAATCGGCCACCCTAAGCCCGGCCGGATGTCCGTTGTTGGCGTGCGCCGTGAAAGGCGGTGCTTTCCAGTGGGTGCAACCCGGCAACCGCTCCAGCCGGAAGCAATCGGAGCAGGAAGACCGGAAGTGAGCGGCGCGCGGTCAGAGTGACGCGATTGGACGGCAAAGCGGACGCTCGAGTTCCCCGCCGTTTTTGCATAGTGACCAGCAAAATGTTGCTGTAGCCTAGAGTCCATTCGGTGCGGGCCGGTGCGTGGGCTAATGAGATTGCGAGCGAAATATCCGCACGGCAGAGACAGTCGCCGACGTCCATTCCGAGGGAACGTCTCATGAAAAGCGACCCGCACACAGAGTCTCATTGCTGGCGCGCTCATTGGCGCACCGATGGCGCTCGCCGGGACGGTCTTCGCCCGGCGATGGTCGAATCATTGTCGAACCCCAACGCCTAAGTTCCGCCTCCTGACGTTGTCGCAGTACTCAACGCGACGGCCAGCAAACAGGGTCTCTCAGGCCTCGCTTGGATCGCGATGATTGTGGAAAACGCGCTTCAGTTGCCATAACGTGGACCGTAGTACTCGCGTATCAAACTAGGGTTTGCCGCGCGACGACTTTTCGGTTCTTCATTGAGGGATGGCCCGACAATTTAGGTAGCGACAAGATGGACTCCTCATTTGGTGCGCTGGACGCTTTCGCTTTTTTCGTGTTCGCGGTCCTGATTCTTGTCGGAGTAATCATTGTCGTCAGCTTGGGCAAACTGCCAGGCCAACTGGCGCAAAAATGGCAGCATCCGCAAGCTGGCGCCATCAATGCAATGAGCTGGGTCGGGATCGCGACAGGTGGCTTGCTTTGGCCGATTGCGTTCATTTGGGCGTTTACCACGCCGTTTGGGAGCAAACCCGCAGCGACCAGAGACGACCGGCAGCCGGGTGGCGCTGAACCCGATGCCGCCTCAACAAGTGTGACTGCGTTGCGCAAACCTTCGGACAAGGAGACGCGCACGTGATCGCATTTCTGATCATCATCTATGTTGCCGTCGCGCTCGTGTTGTTCAAGGTACTGCACCTGAAGCCAACGGCCTATCTAATCGCGACGATGATCGTCGTCGGCGTTTTCATGATCGGCGGGGTAGTGGTGGTCTGGACGCAGTCGGCGCCCATCACGGACAAAATGGTGACGAGCCAATATGTCGTGCAGCTCGTCCCTTACGTAAAGGGACAGGTCAAGACGATTTACGCCCAAGCACTTCAACCAATGAAGAAAGGCGAATTGCTGCTGGAGATTGACCCGGCGCCGTATCAGTACACGGTGAGCCAGGTCGAGGCACAGTTGGCGGCCTCGAAGGCCAACGTCAAGCAGGCCGAAGCTGGCCTTGCGACCGCAAATGCCGCCGTACCGAATGCGCAGGCCAATCTGGCCAAGGCGAAGGCAGCGGACGAGCTGGCCAAAACCCAGGAGCAGATCGCCCTCAACATTCAACGCGCGGACAAGGCGGCGATCAGCGTGCTGAACGTGGCCAAGGCGACACAGGAACGCCAGGAGGCGGATGCCGCCGTTCAACAGGCCGAAGCTGGGCTCGCACAAGCGCAGGCTTCTGCGCAGCAGGCTGCCGCCGCAGTGCAAACAGCCCAGAGCAACGTCCCTGTCGTCGAAGCTCAATTGGAGGACGCGCAATTCAACCTCGCCCAGTGCAAGATGCTCGCGCCCAGCGACGGCTATGTGGTGAACTGGCAAGTGCAGGTCGGAACCATGCTGGGACCCGCGCCGCTTGCCGCAGCCGGAACTTTCGTCAATGTGTCTGATACCGCCGTCGCCGCGGTATTCCCGCAAAACTGGCTCTCGAATGTCGAACCTGGCAATGACGTGGAAATGGTCCTCAACCCATACCCCGGCCGCCTATTCCTGGGAAAAGTGGACTATGTGATTTCCGCATCAGGCGGCGGACAGTTTACGACCAGCGGTACCATCCCCAATGCCGCCAGGATCGGATCCGACGGGCTTTACGCCGTGCGTATCAATTTCAGCGACGATGCCGTCGCCCGGAAGCTTTCTCTCGGTTCGGGTGGATCAGCCGTAATCTACACGAACAAGGGCAAGGCCACGCACGTCATTTCGAAGGTCGCGATCCGGATGAAGAAGTGGCTGTTGTATGTCATGCCTTCGGTGGAAAAGCCGTCGTAGGGAGCAAGATCGGAATGACGCAACACACGAGTTAGGTCAAATTCGACGTACGCGGTGGGGGAACGAAGTTCGTGGTCAGGCAATATCAAACGCTGGTTGGCCGGCCGCGCCCTGTCTCTACTGCGTCCGGCGCAGCAATTTACTGGATATTTGTGGCGGCGCTTCTTGTGTCGGTGACGGCATGCACTATCGGGCCGGACTTCACGGCGCCTGTTGCCCCGCTCGCCGAGAAATTTCGTGACGTAGACAATCGCTCCGCCAGATCCGGTCCCCTTGAGTACCAGAATTGGTGGGAAGGCTTTCGGGATCCGACCCTCAATAAACTGATCCAGATTGCATATAATCAGAATCTGACCTTGCTGAGCGCGGGGACCCGCGTGCTGCAGGCGCGTGCGGTGCTGGGAATCGCTATTGGCATATCTTACCCCCAAGTACAGCAAGGAGCGGGCTCGGTTATCTACAACAGGACCAGCGCGGCCACACCACTGTCGGCACCGAATGCGACGCCCTCGTATTTCTGGACCGATGCCGTTGCTGCGCAAGCGGCCTGGGAGCTGGATTTCTGGGGCAAGTTTCGCCGAGGGGTCGAATCCGCCGATGGCGCTTATCTCGCGTCGATCGCGTCCTATGACAACGTGCTGGTGTCGCTGCTTGGCGACGTTACCGCGACTTACATCGGCATTCGCACGACAGAGCAGCTGATCGGTATTGCGCGCGACAATGTTCGCAGGCAGGAGCAGGCGCTCAGTATCGCGAACGCAAAATTCAAGGGCGGCGGCACCTCGGAGCTTGACGTCTTCCAGGCAACGAACGTCCTCGAACAGACCCGGGCGGCAATACCGCAACTCACAATACAGTTGCAGCAAGGAGAAAACGCGCTCTGCGTGCTGCTCGGCGTTCCCCCACAGTCGTTGGGAATGTTGCTTTCCCGTTCGGTGGGCCGGATACCTTCGCCGCCGCGAACCGTCGTTGTCGGTATCCCCGCGGATCTGCTGCGCCGCAGACCGGATGTTCGCGCCGCCGAGCTTGCTGCCCTGGCGCAAAGCGCACAGATCGGCGTCGCCCTGACGCAACTCTATCCGGCAATCAGCATCACCGGCGCTTTCGGCGGCTCGGCCAGCACCGCCAATGGCCACACCCTTGGCGACGTCGTCAGCTGGAAGGGGGTGACCTATGCCGCCGGTCCGTCATTCCAATGGAATCTCCTGAACTACGGGCAGATCACCAACAATGTTCGATTGCAGGATGCGAGGCTTCAACAACTATTGGTCGACTATCAGAACACCGTGCTGAGTGCCCAGCAGGAAGTAGACAACGGTCTGGTGACCTATCAGCAGTCGCGCAACCAGGCTGAATTTCTGCGTCGCAGCGTCGTGGCGGCAAATGGCGCCCTGAGAATTGCGCTGGAGCAGTACGAGCAAGGCGCGACGTCTTTTACCACCGTGCTGACCGCGGAGCAGAACCTCTTTCAGGCCCAGAACAGCCTGGCCGGTGCCTTGGCCAGCGTTCCGCTTGGCCTCACTGCGGTGTTTCGGGCACTTGGCGGCGGATGGCAGATACGGGTGGACGGTAACTTCGTGACCGCGGCAACAGTCGACCAGATGCGTGCGCGTACGGATTGGGGCATCCTGCTTCCGCCCACCAGCGCGCCGCAACCGCCAGCCCCAGGCCTTCCGGGCCCCGAGGATATAGGACCCACGGTTCGACCGCCCGAATGGTAAGTTCCGCGACTACCTGTCAACACGAAACAGTGGGGCTTCAGTAGTTAGCTTGGTTTCGTGAGTGCCAACGGCGTGATTGAATATGTCTCGCGATTTCCGTGTTTGGCACTTGGCGTCGTTTCGCTGCGGACGTCGCGTATTTTACGAAAGCGCTTCCGCCGCGTGCAATTTCGCGCCTTCCGATGCATTTGCCTGCTAGCATCGTACCGTCTGATCACTACGGAGGCGGCTCATGAAACGGCGTGATTTCATCGCCCTGGTCGGGACCTTAGTAATAGCGCCGCGTGTGGCCATCGCGCAGACGCCTGGCAAGGTCTATCGCCTCGCGCTCGTCAGCCCCGGCGGACTTTTGCCGGAATCTGCTCTTTACGCGAAGCTTTTGCTCGGCGGACTTGCGAAGCTTGGTTATGCGCCCGGACAAAATCTGGCCTTCGAGCGACCGCGTGGGGCGGTTGGGCAGCCCGTCCAGCTTCCGCATCTGATGGAGGAATTGAAGGCAGCCAAGGTCGATGTCATCGTAATCCTTGGCTATCCGACGGCCGTCGCGGCCAAAGCGGCCGGGATACCCACGGTCGTGGCGTTCGGCATCGGCGATCCGGTTGCGACCGGCCTCGTCGTCAACCTCGCGCAGCCGGAAGGCAATATCACCGGTATCTCGGACGTGGCGACGACACTCAGCACCAAACGGCTGGGTTTGCTCAAGGAGCTGTTGCCGAAACTTCATCGCGTCGCGATGCTGTGGAACAAGGACGACCTAGGGATGTCGCTGCGCTACGACGCATCGGCAAAGGCGGCCGCAGCGATGGGGGTCGATGTGGAGGCGGTGGGTGTGCGTGAACCTGACGATTTCAACGAAGCGTTCGCGGTGATGGATCGTGAGCCGCCGGACGCCATTCTGATGGTTTCCGACTCGCTCACCGTGCTCAACCGCAAGCGCGTGTTCGACTATGCCGCCGCACACCGGCTGCCGGCGATCTACGAGTACGACCCGCTGGTTCGCGAGGGCGGCTTGATGTCCTATGGGCCGGACTTGCGAGAATCTTTCGAACGCGCCGCCTCCATGGTGGATCGTCTCTTCAAGGGAGCGAAGCCCGCCGATCTTCCGTTCGAACAGCCGACGCGCTATTTGTTTGTGCTCAACCTCAAGACTGCGAAATCGATCAGTCTCGAAATTCCACCGACGGTGCTGGCGCTGGCCGACGAGGTGATCGAATGAGGCGAGCCACTTCCGTTCATGGCACCTTTGAGACATGCCGACCGGCCTTGAGAATGTCCGCTAATCGGGGAGTATCGGAAGTGGTCGGTCGACCGTCAAACCAACGCGATTGACCCCCATAACGGACATGTCCAGATTCGCTGGTGGCTCGACCCGGTCGCGATTGACCCAATGTATGGTCCGGCCGTTCGGTGCAAGAGGTTTCGTGGATCTGGCAAATGCGGTCTTGCATCAATGTATGTGGGACGCGAAATACGATCAAAGGCTCCAAACCGAAGGAGACCCTCAATGCGCGCGCTTCAAATCTCCGCCTATGGTGACCCGCTCAAGGTCTTGGAACTCGTTGATGTCCCCGAGCCGGGTGTGCCGGGAGCGGGCGAGGTCCTAATCGACGTCGAACTGGCGCCCCTGAATAAGCATGACCTCCTGTTCATACGCGGCTTCTTCGGGGGCCCGCCGACGCCAACTGTCGTTGGAAACGAGGGGTTCGGTCGGGTTGCAGCGGTAGGTCCTGGTGTTGCCAACGTTAAGGTCGGCGAGCACGTGCTAGCGCCAGTTTTCGGGCTGACCTGGAGGGAGCGCCTGATCGCTCCGGCCGAGGGGCTCTTCCCGCTACCTGACGGTGATCGGCTGCAGTTCGCGCAGCTCGGCAGCAACCCACCCACGGCAGCGCTGATCCTCAGCGAATATACGGACCTCAAGCCCGGCGATTGGGTCGTTCAAAATGGAGGAAATTCCGGCGTCGGCCGGTCTTTGATCGCGATTGCGAAGCTGCGTGGCATTCGAACGATCAGCCTCGTGCGGCGGCGCGAACTGATCGACGAACTCAAGGGTGCGGGATCAGACTTGGTGCTCGTGGACGAACCGGCCGCAGTCGAGGAGGCAGCGCGCGTTATCGGCAAAGGTTCGGTTCGGTTGGCGGTTGATACAGTGGGCGGTGATGCGACGGCAACGCTCATTCAGATGCTGTCGGACCGCGGTGTGCTCGTCACCTACTCAGCGGCAAGCGGCCAGCCGCTTGCGATCAACGCGCTTCTCCTCATTGGCAAGCACCTGACAGTCAAAGGCTTCTTCCTGGGCGACTTCGATCATATGTCGAAGATCCTCCCAGCGCAGATCGAAGCCGCGCCTCTCGTCGCCGCCGGGGCGCTGCGCGTTCCCGTCGCTGCGGTTTATCCGATGTCGAAAATCAAGGAAGCCGTCGCCCATCTGCTCAAGGGCGGCAAGATCCTGATCGACGTCGCCAGCGCATCCAATGGGTAGCATTACCCACGACCGCGCGAGCCTCGCGGTCGCGCGGCTATCTGGACGGACAAGGCTGTGTGCTCATAGACTCAGCCGGCGCATCGAAATTGATGCCCGCTTTGCCTAAAACGACGCGATTGCTGCAGGCAGAAAAATGACGCTATGGTCGGGAAGGATCACCCGCGCCGCTGCGATGAGACCTTGCTACGAGCTTGTCTTTGCTAAGTCTCATGAGTCCGAAATTGGCACTTTCGGTCATGCCGGGGTCCGTGCGCGGTGGAAGACCGGAAGTGGTGTTTCGGGGCTGTCAGGACCGCTTTTGACCCCAAAGCGGGCATCAGCCACAACGCCAGCATCGCGCGCTTGTATCTCGGCCTCCTATTCAGTTCCGCGGCAGAACAGGAGTCCTTGCAGCAGCTTGATAGTCCCCGCAATCGCAACGTCGTGTCGAACGTTGCTAAGGAGGAGGAAATGCGGTACCGGCAAACGTTGCGAGCGCTGACGTAGCAAGTTAGGCAAGAGCGCGCTATGACACAGTGCAGTGCCGCCGCACCGCGAAATAGCTCACCGGGGCATAAAGGGCATGGGAAAACGGAGCTTATGGCCCGTTATCGTGCAACCCCGCCCAACGGCGGCATGAGTGTTGTTGTGAAATGGCGCAGGCGCCGCCGCGCGGCACGCAGGTTGGCAGTCGTGCGGCTTTCAACAAACCACAGAACTTTAGCAACCTCGGCAAACGCCTTTGATCTTTCGATCGACATTCGCGTCCTCCTGATCGATGCTCTGCTGAGACGGAGATATCGATGCGGGAATATCGACCGCACGTGGCTGGCGATGGCCGAGCGGTGCCGACCAGGGTCTGGTTGTGGTTTCGTTTGACGCGTAAGCGCGCGGCACTTGGACCATCGCTTGTGCGAGTACGGGGGTTGCCATTGCCGCTGACAGAATTATAGCCAAACCAAGTAGTCTAAAATTGATCACCGACGCCTCCGTGCAGTATCTGCCGCGCTTGATTGCGCTTCTGATGGACAGACTCTCTTCGGGGCTGGGATATTCCCAAGTTGTGCGTTTTTGCTCGGAGGTCGATTTGATCGCCCTTGCGACTTGGCTGAGCAATCGCCGGCGTATGCGGGCGCCACACCGTGGTCAACGTTGGGCTTCTGGCGGGAATTCTAACGTCCGGGGCTGGCGCTGGATTCAGCCATGTCGGAATACCTTCGAACGGAATAGCGACTACAAATCAGTCTGACAGTTTCAGCATCGTGCTCGCTGCGGATCGCGGCCTCAAGCGCGACGCGGGCAAGGCTCTGGCTGACGAGGCGCTCACGCTTCGGTGATTGCGCGTGATGAAATAATTCCGAACGTTCACCGCACTTGGTCCTAGGAGCCGAGCTTGGCTTTTATCACCATGTGGAGAAAACCAATGACCAAATTGACCTTCGTGGCGGCTGCGCTGGTTGCGGCAGCCGCATACACTCAAGCCTCAGCCGCCCGCAACAATGTCGCGTCACGGCACGCCCAGGCCACCACGACGACCAGTACCGTCGTCAATTGTGTGCGGGCTCCGAACGTTGGCGCGTTCGCTTCAGCTCCTTATTCTTCACCGCCTTGCATGCCGGGCACAGCTAACTGACGGTGCGAACGGTCGGGTTGGCGGACTTTTTGGCCAGCTCGATCATCGTCGCCTGTACGGATCGAGGGATGACCGTAATGGCCGATACGCAAGGTGACGCCCTCGCCAACGCGAGCAGTAACGCGGCCCGAAAATCGAAACCTGCTCGTCTGGTCGCGTAACCGTGATCCCGTATTCGAAAATAAGCTGACGTGTTGCGGAATGCCGGGCGTCGAAGGCAAGTCTGGTTATCAGATAATCCCCATAACGGGTCAGCCAGGTAGGAGCAAGAAATGACTAGATTCAAAGTTCTTCACGCGTTCGCAATACTCTCAATTCTGATCGCTACAGAGGCCCAGGCGCACGGGATCGGCGGCCGCGAGGTCGCCGCCCCGCCCTGGAGCGCCGCATGCATGACCGATCAAGGCCCAAGCGTGTGCGGCGAACCCATGTGGATCTATGGCACCATTGGCGATCGCGCCGGAACTGCGTTGTCGCCTGAACCCAATGTGCCGCATAGAAATGAGGGATACAAACCGCACATTGATTGGCCGGCCAATATGATCCTCGGGTAACTCCCGATCACGCGTTGAAGTCGAAGCGTGTTACCCTGCGGACATTGCCGGGGAGATCCGCAAGCCGTTTTGGCAGGAAGTGAAGGGGAGTTGGCCGTGAGCAAGGAGATATTTAGCCCGGCGTCTCGGTCGCAACACGGAGATGATCATGTCGAAGCCGTCGAAGGAATTCATTAACCCGAAGACCCTGATAGCGCCGGCCGCGGCCGTGTATTCGCACATCGCCAAGGTCAATCGCGGAACGATCGTCTATATTTCCGGCCAGGTCTCGAGCGACGCGTCCGGCAAGATCATTGGCGAGGGCGATTTCGAGGCACAGGTTGAGCAGGTCTTCGCCAATCTCAAGATTGCAGTCGAAGCCGCCGGCGGCGTGATGGACGATATCGTCAAGCTGAATTACTTTCTCGCCGCCGAGGTCGATCAGGCCGACGTGCCGAAAATGCGCCCGATACGCGACCGCTATCTCAATGTTGACAAGCCGCCGGCCAGTACGTTTGTTGTCGTGAGCCGCCTGATGCGGCCGGGGTGGCTGATCGAGATCGAGGCGGTTGCTGCAATCGACGACTAATCGAACCGCTGGTCGGCGGCCGCGACCTTCGAGGGCGAGTTTTCCAATGTGACACGCTCATAAAGGGGCAAGGGTGTGGTCCGGTACTTTTGGTGACGTCGCCGAGCAGATCATATTGCGCTGCATGAGTCCGGAAGTGGCACTTAGCGTCGTTTCGCTGCGATGCGGAATTTGGTCTGCTATCCGCGGGGCTAAAGCAGACGTAAGCTGGTTACCCCGGAATTTCGCCTTTTGATCCTTATCGGAAGTCGGCCCTAGCCCGAGAGGGGTCCGCCGTGCTTTGGTATGTCGGGCTGAAGTGGGCGATCTAAGGGGCGTCATTTGACCAGTGAGCGGCTCGAACGGCGATTGGCGGCTGTATTGGCGGCTGATGTGGCCGGGTATAGCCGGCTCATGGGCATCGACGAGGAAGGTACGCTGGCTCGGCTGAAAGCGTTCAGAAAGACCCTTGTCGACCCCACAATCGCCGCCCATCGCGGACGCATCGTTAAGACCACGGGCGACGGCATGCTGGTCGAATTTGCCAGCGCCGTCGATGCCGTGCGAAGTGCAGTTGAAGTCCAGCGCGGTGTGGCAGAGCAGAATGCGACCGTGGCGAAGGATCAACGGATCGAATTCCGCATCGGCATTCACGTCGGTGATATCATTTTCGACGAAAATGATATTTTCGGCGAGGGCGTTAATATTGCTGCCCGCCTTGAAGGCATCGCCGAACCGGGCGGGGTCTGCGTTTCCAATGACGCCTACCGGCAAGTGCGCGGCAAGGTCGAAATTGTCTTTGATGACATGGGACCGCAGCTTCTCAAGAATATTGCTGAGCCTATGCAGTCGTGGCGGGTTAGGCTGAGTGGTCAGACCTCATCCGCAGTAAAGTCAGGTTCCGTCGTAAGCCATCCTCAGCCTCTCAGCCTTCCCGACAAACCGTCCATCGCGGTGTTGCCATTTCAGAACATGAGCGGCGATCCCGAGCAGGAATATTTTGCCGACGGGATGGTCGAGGACATCATCACCGCGCTCTCTCGTTTTAAGTCCCTGTTCGTAATCGCGCGCAATTCGAGCTTTTGCTACAAAGGTAAGACGGTCGATATCAAACAGGTCGGTCGCGAACTCGGAGTACGATACGTACTTGAGGGAAGCGTTCGAAAATCCGGCAATCGGGTCCGCATCACTGGCCAGCTTATCGATGCACCAACGGGGGGGCATTTATGGGCAGATCGTTTTGATGGAGGATTGAAAGATATTTTCGACCTTCAGGACCAAGTTACAACGCGGGTCGTTGGCATAATCGAGCCTACTGTTGAACAAGCCGAGGTGAGGCGAGCGACGAGAAAGTCGACCATTAATTTGGACGCCTATGATTATTTCATTCGAGGAATGGCACGCATCTACACGTCGACAAAAGAAGGTATCGAAGACGCAATCCAAGATTACTCAAAGGCCATCGAGATTGATCCTAATTTCGCCGCACCCTATGGCTGGTCAACGATAGCCTACACCAGACGTAAGCAGGGCTTATGGATGTCGGACCCCTCCGCCGAGATCAGTGAGGGAATTCGTCTCGCACGCAAAGCGATAGAGTTGGGAAGGGATGATGCGTTTGCACTCGGCGCGGGTGGTTTTGGGCTCGCATTCCTCGCCGGTGAGCTTGACGCTGCTTTAGCGTTAACGGACCGGGCGCTCGTTCTCAATCCCAACCTTGCAAACGGTTGGCACGCGAGTGGCTGGATTAGAAGTTACATCGGCGATCCGGACACGGCCATTGAGCACCTGGCTAAGGCGATGCGGCTTAGTCCATTAGATTTTCAAATGCCGCAGTTTTGGATGGCGACTGCATTGGCCACACGCTGTGCGGGCCGGTTTGAAGAGTCGGCATCATGGGCTGCGAAGGTTTTGCAGGAGGCTCCGGATTTTGTCGCGGGGCTCACAAATTACGCGGTAAGTAGCGCTCTCGCAGATCGAATTGAGGAGGCCCAAGCAGCCATGTCCCGGGCTCTTCGAATTGACCCGAAAATCCGTCTGTCGAGCATGCCGATCCTAACGGTCCTACGTAGAGCCGAAGACCGAAATAACTATTGTCAGGGAGCCCGATTGGCCGGGATGCCGGAATGAGTACTATTACCATTCCGAGTAAGGGATCGCGGCTATTCGATCCGTGTAAGCCGTATGAATGTAAACTTCTCGGGTACACAATCACGAAGTCTCGGCATTAGTGCCGCTAGATGGTCAGCACTAAGGTGCGCTTGAACGGCTGCTTGATCCGCCCAGCGTTCGACCAATATGTAGGTTTGCGGGGCGTCGGCCCGATACCACTCGTACCGCAAACACCCGCTGTCTCGGGAAAGCGTGTTTGCAGTCAGTTCCCTTGTAAGCACCTCGAACGCCTCTTCCATACCGGCATTCACGCGCTGTGTTGCTATGATGTCTATCATCCTCGCCCTCCGCTGTTTGAGCCGCATGATAGTATGCTAGGGCAACAATAAACAGCCGGTTGAGCGCAATTGATTTCCGGTATTGGCACAAAGCAGACGTGCGAAGGCCAGCCCGGATGTCCGCTTCCGGAGGGGCATATCGGACATCGAGTAGCAATCAAGCTCGATCTATGGGAACGCGCCCCAGTTGAAGCGACCGGAAGGCTGTCGATGGGTGCACGGTAATCCGAGCAACTGGCCGAACGCTTTACCTCGAAACAGGCGGCGCTTGCCTTGCTCCGTCGCGCAACTCCATCTGACACTCCTTCCATAGATGTACATATTCGGAGGAGGTTCAGCGTGCTCGATTGATGTGAGCATTTTCGCGGACCCGATGTTCGCTTGGCCGCCGCCGTCTGCTTCGTAATGCTATCCAGATGATGCCTTTAGGCTCATCTTGCGAAACGTGAACTGCGTCGCCTTGCGCAAGCACAATCTTGCGACCCGGCTGCGACAAAACAACCCGCCGGGCAAATCACTTAAAAACCTGTCCAGCCCTGCTGCGAAAAATATTCCGCTTTCGCCGTCGGGCAAATCAGTGATTTGAATCCGCGCGTCTCACCCGATGAGAGGGGCGGGTCGCGATCGTCACGAACGCGCGGTGGGATCGAGCGAGTGCGACTCTGGGTGATTTCTTTGGGGCCTTATCCATCGCTCGCACTTTTTGCTGTGCCAGTCATCATCCTTGAGCCGGCAAAGCCCTTGGCTGGGTATTTGTTGGGAACCGGTCATTTCTTCGCTGGCGCCGTCACCTTCATCACGGCTGAAGTTTTGAAGCTTACACTCGTCGAGCAGCTGTTTCAGCTTAACCGAGAGAAGCTCCTGTCGATTCCGGCCTTCGCTTGGGGATATCAATATTGGCGTCACATGATGGACGTGGTCGAATCGATGGAAGTTTGGAAGGCTTCACGAAGACTGGCGGCCGATGCCGCACGGATGTTTCGTGCCCGATGGATTCAATATAAGCGCGTCCATCGATCCTCCCGACTTCACTATCATCCGTAGCACGACTGGCAAGGTTCGGCGGACGTGCCGCGCGAGCCCTGCCACTTCCGATTTTGACCCATGTGAGACATTCAAGCGCGTGGACCTGTGCACAAGAGTGCTTACGCAAGTACCGCGTCGGTTGATGCCTCCCAAAAGTGTAGACTTTGACCCGCCCCTACCGAGCGGGTGCTGTGTCCATACCGCGCGGGGAACTATCCAAGCCGCATAACGTTTTGCTTAGAGTGGAGCTCCCTCATGAGTAACGAGCGGAATAGCCACCGTACCGCCGTCATACTTTTCGCCGTCGCGATGATAATCGCAATGCTCGCGGCATTTGTCACCACGCTTGAGCGAGTCGACACAAGGACGGCTAACAACGAGACCCCACCCGGTACGACGGGCCTCGCTAAGCCACGCCCGCCACTGGACCGCGCACCAGGCCAGCCGGTGTTAGGCAACTGAGCCGCCACATATCCTGCCGGCCGGTGAACCCCGGGGTAAAATCCCCCAAGGGGCACATCCGAGGAGCAACAACATGACCCCAGACATCCCCAAGGAACTTTCCACTAGGTTGATCGACCGGCGTC
Organism: Bradyrhizobium erythrophlei; assembly: GCF_900129505.1. NCBI lineage: Bacteria > Pseudomonadati > Pseudomonadota > Alphaproteobacteria > Hyphomicrobiales > Nitrobacteraceae > Bradyrhizobium > Bradyrhizobium erythrophlei. Next base: position 8,305,917 of record NZ_LT670818.1, read on the forward strand.
CCTTCGTGATCATGGGCAACACGATGCCGCCCCGAGATCCTGATGAAGACGAAGAGGACGAGGACGAAGAGGGAGACGACGAAGAGGAGGACCGCGCCGACGAATCGCCGGTCGTGCGCGAGCCGGACGAGGAGTAAGCAGGATGCTTCCAGACTAGGATTGGCATAGCCTGAGTTTCGGAGAGTGTGATCCGCAGCGGACGTCCGGCGCGCTAGCGTGTCCGGTGGCTTCCAAGGTCCCTTCGAAATGCCGGGAGCACCGGCCAGACAGTCGAATGGATGGCGGTTCGCGGCGGGAGCAACCTCTCCGCGTTCACTGGTGCAGGAGACGAGCATGACACTCATATGGCTTGGTGTGCTCCTTGTTTTCGGCGGCGTGCTCCAGATGACATATCAGCCGATCGGGCGAGGCCGACTAAGTGGTGGAAGGCGGCTTCGCCCCCGGCGACCCAGTTACACCTTGGAACCTGAAAGACCGGCTAGCGGCTTTGGGATCAAATCGAATTGGCCTGGACTTGCGATGTTCGCGCTTGGCGCTGCGTTCTTGCTGACCTGGGCTGCCATCTGAGTTTGAAGCTAACTTCGTTGACGCTCTCGGGCGTTGCAATGCTACAAGATCGTCAGCGGAACAGGTCGCTCGTGACGTCGACTTTTCACGGCTGGCTCGAATTGAATAGCGCCCATCCTTTTATAGGCGGGAAATTGGATGTTAGCGATCGATCACTACATGGCGCTCGCGGTCTTCGCGATTTCTCTCGATAATTGCGATCATCTCTGGGGCTTCCGATTCTCCTTCTTTGATCACGGCAGTTCTTTCCGTATCGTGAGGATTGTCCAGGCATCTTCTTACCGTGACGCCGTTGTCCACCCAACGAGCACTTACTGCAAGGCCAACTTCCTCTGAACTGGCTTCGGTAGCTCCCAATATAGTGGCAGCTACGATCAAGCTCAAAACGTAGCTCATGATCCGCTCCAACTTATTGCTGTTATTCTAACAGGATGCCTAGGCAGAGGTTCCGGCTTGTCTTCCAAGCGGTATGGCCCCTTGGTTTCTCCCAATTGAGGTTCGGCCTAGTATCCGAGGCAAGTTGGTTAGAGCGCCGTAAGATGCTGCGTTCGATCCGGGAGTTGGCCGGCGACACCCCGGTCGCGTCTTCTCTCCCCGCCGATCGCCAAGCAAGACGCCCAGCTTCTCCAGGCCCTGGTCGGTTAGATCGGGGAGAACGCTGAGATCAATATGGTTCTCTGCGAAATGCTCCGCGTATTCGGACATGCCGAGATTCTTGAGCCAGTCGACAATCTGCTGCACGGAACGCGCGTAATCTCTCCCCGATCTCTTGAACGATTACTCGGCTGTGTTTATGGATGGGGGAAACAATTGGAGCGCCGAGCCGATGCATTGAGGAACTTGCCGCGCGGAATATCGGGTCATTGGACCTCAAGTTCGGAAGCTTTTGTCCCGGCGGCTAAGGTCAAGCAGCGCTCTGGAACCATTTCAGAGAGTGCCGGTTAGTCTGTGGGGCCGATGGAGGAACCATCGCCATGAGGATCGAATATCTTGCTGCAATTGCGATAGCTGCCTTTGCCGCTGGTTCTGGACTAGCGGTCTATTCTGTCGGCTCGCTGCCGCCCGAAAAGCAGTCCACGCCTGCCCTCACCCAATTGGCAACCCTGCTAGCTGAGTCCGTGGATCCGTTTTTGCATCGGTCCGGTGGCTAACGGCCGGCGCATCTCAAAACGCATTGGCGACGCTGCCTGCTTCTGCCTATGCCACCACGTGGCGTGCTCCCGAGATTGGCACCAAACGGACCTCAGGCGGCGTCTGCAATTCAGTCGCTAACCGGGGTAAACCGGACATGATGCGGACAGCCCAATTCAGTCGAAATTGACCGATATCGGGCATTTGACGCCACGCGTTTGGAGCTGAGTTCGCTAACTAGCTGGGCTGCTGATCGACAGATTCGCAGAGATTGTTCGCCCATTTTTTAATGCGAAAAAGGAAGGCCGCAGATTTCTCTACGGCCTCTCTTTAATTGTCAGCGGTCGCGGGCTTACCAGCGCGGACCGGCTCCGAAGCCAATTCCTACGCCACCCGGCCCAACGCCGATGCCGACGCTCGGCCCGCTATTGTAGTAGCCGCCATCATAATATCCGCGCTGTTCGATGTAACGTTCGCGCGGCTCGTAGTTGTACGAGTCCTGAATGATAACGCGGCGCGAACCCCGATCCCGCCAGCAGCGTCCGTATTGGTCACAGACCATGCGGACGTTTTCGATGCCGTTGTCTGGCACAACCGCGATGCCATTTGCGAGCGGAGCCGCTGACGCAGCAGTGGCGAACAGTGCGGAAGCACCGAGTGCAAGCGAGATAATAGCTTTATTCATACTGAACTCCTGTGAGATTCTAAGGAACCAATGGTTGAAACGACCAATTGTTCCTCAAATTCGGCCCTCGATTAGTTCCCAGCGGATGGAACTGACTCCTCAGCGCCTCAATCAATATCCGATAAGAACGAACCTTTTAATCAGCCTGACGTTGGGGCTGGGCAACCCACACAATGGAGACGAGGGACATGAAGAAAACTTTGATAATTGCAGCCGCTGTGATGCTGATTGGATCATCGGGCCTCAGCTTTGCTGGTTCATCGGGCACTAAGGGTGCTTCGGGTTCAGCGCCGGGCACTCAGATGAACAATTCGGGTGCTTCGACTTCGCGGGGCGCTTCTGAGCTTTCGCCGGGCGACAGAATGAAGGACTCTCGAACGACGGGCATGTCCAGAGGCGCTGCCAAAGGTGCCTCGGAATTTACGCCGGGCGACAAAATGAACGACGCTCGCAAAAAGTAAACTGTAGAAAGTCAACGAAAATCACGAAAGCCCCGGACACAATGCCGGGGCTTTTCGCTTCTTGAGGTTTGCTTTTGGCACATTTGAGACATGCCGACGGTCGCTGAGAATGTCCGGAGTTGGGAGCGGACCGGAAGTGACAGGCTTCCGCTTTTCGCAAATTCCATGATCGGCGCGTGAACTCTGACCTTAGAGCTTTGACGCATTAGCGAACCGCCGAAAATCGCCTGTGACCTCAGCGCGAGAGAGCGCTGAGGTCGGCAGGTACCTGTCGGAGTTGCAGGTGCCGGCCATGCGTGGTGGGCAACGCATCGCCGAACTACATGGCAACTGCCGTGGTCTTAGTACGCATTGCTGTAGGTGTACGGGTAATAGCTACACCCATTTCCATACGAGTACCCATATCCATACGGGTAACAGTAGGCGTAGTCGTCATACGGGTAGCCGAATCCGAAGCGGCGGCGCCCGAAGTCGCGATCACGGAATCCACGACCACGAAATTCGCCGCGGCCACGAAATTCACCGCCATGGAATTCGCCGGCCATCCGGCCGCCACGGAATCCGCCACCGCGGAAGCCGCCGGCCATGCCGCCATGGAAGCCACCGCCGCCAAAGCCGCCGCCATGGAAACCGCCACCACCGAAGCCACCGCCAAAGCCGCCGCCATGGCCTCCGCCCATGCCACCTCCGCCACCGCCGTGGCCTCCGCCGCCTCCGCCGCCACCACCGCCGCCGCGAGCCAACGCCATCGTCGGCGCAGCCAGGCCAACAGATGCAACGGCCAATAACGCGATCGCTGTCTTACGCAACATGATCATCCTCCTTGAGGAACTATCGCTCCCAACCTCGACACTCATCGCAGGTGGCAATCGCTCGAGAGAGACGCTACTGGCTTCGACATCACTGTTGCTCAACTCCGCGCGAGCGCCTGATTAAATTCAAACTCAGAAAGTAAATTCAAATTCAGAAAGTAAATTCAAATTCAGAAAGCGCGTTGCGCGGTTCAAGCTATTCCACTGTTGCAGATGTAACTTGATCCTGGAATTGCGTAACAAAAAACTGCTACCAAGTGGCGCCACCGACGTGACTTCGATCTCGCGCTCATCCGTTCTGCCGCCGGAGTATTTGCAAGCATTGTCGAGCGAGCATGTGCAGGCGGTCATCGTGCTTGTAGACGGCATGTTCTTCCAGGAGAGGAAACGCGTCGCCCAACTCGCAGCGAGTCGGCTGCTGGCAGCCGTGTATGGCTTTCGCGAACACGTCGATGCTGGCGGTCTAATCAGCTATGGCGTCAATCTCGCTGATAATTTTCGTCGCGCGGCTACCTGCGTCGTGAAGATCCTCAAAGGTGCCAAGCCGGGTGACCTGGCGGTCGAATTTCCGAACAAACTTGAGTTGATCATCAATCTCAAGACTTCGAAGGCACTCGGGGGTCGACCTTTCACCGATACTGGCTTACGCGGACGGACGAGGTGATCAATACAGATTGCGGTTTGCTGCGGCGCAAGAGTCTGTTGTTGGCACGAAACGGACATGCCGACTGCATCGCGCGATGTCCGCTCTCAGGGGCAAAGCAGAAGACATTTGCTCGCATTGAGCTTTTCCGTTTTTGAACCCACAGAGGACATCGTTGATAACTCCCAGATCGACATAATTGGATGTGGTAGTAAGATCGCTATTGGCAAAAAACGCACGGCACAACAGATGCAAGAAATTTCGCTAGTTAGTTTCAGTGGGGTATTTGCTTTGCGGGACGGCGTCAGTGAAAAAGAGTTCTTGCCGAGATTGGACGCATTCCTCCAGCATTTCATAGATACGGGGTTTGCCACGAGCTATCGCGTCATGCGCCGCGAGGCACTAGACGGTTTTGGCAAAACGCTACCGGCCTTTACGTATCGCGGTGAACCTGTCTTTCCAGACTTGGAGCGGGAGCATGCCGCGTACGAATACGTCAAACAACATGGCGAGCAAGTAACCTCGCTGCATGTAGCGATGAACTCAATGGTCAAACCCGACGCAGATTTCTTTTTTAGAGACGCGCATCGCATAGCGCACGAATGTCTGCCTCTGGCACTTTTTGAGACATGCCGACGGACAGTGACGATGTCCGTTCCCGAGGGAAGACCGGAAGTGGTCTGCCGACGGCCAAAATGACGCGATTGACCCATCGCGTCATTTAGCTGCTGCGCAGCAACGCATCGCTTTATCCTCAACAATGGAAGTCGGCTGGGCGCTGGGTCACGTCGGTGACGTGCCCAAATGCAGAATGGGCCAACATAACACTGAGCTAACCCTACCAACTGATCTTCCCAATCGATACAGTGGCGGTGCGCCCGGCAACGAGAAGAAGGTCCGGCGGCACATTGTCGAGCTTGATGCGCACAGGAATGCGCTGCGCCAGGCGCACCCAGCTGAAGGTCGGATTGACGAACGCCAACAGGTCGCTGCTGGTGCTGCGGTTCTGGTCCTCGATGCCGTAAGCGATGCTCTCGACGTGCCCTGATAGCACGCGCGTATCGCCGATCAGTTTTACAGTCGCATCTTCGCCGATACGGATGCGCCGCAGCTTGGTTTCCTCGAAATAACCCTCGACGCGAAACGTGTCGGAATCGATCAGCGCAAAGACAGCTGCGCCGGCATTGACGTAGCGCCCGGGCAGGAGATCGAAATTGGTGACTATGCCGTTGACTGGCGCCACGACCGTCGAGCGCTCGAGATTGAGCCTCGCGACTTCAAGCGCCGCGTTCGCCGCGTCGAGTTGAGCTTGATCGACGTCGACCGCTTGCTGCCTCTGCTCGACCTGCTGGACGGTAATCGCGGCGCTGGTTAGACTCTTGCCGCGCTCGAGATCGCGCTTGGACTGGTCGAGCGTAGCCTGTCGGCTCGCGACATCAGCTTTCGCCTGATCGAGCGCATATTGAAAGCGCCGCTGATCGATACGGAACAGCTGCCGGCCTTTGCTCACCTTTTCGTTGTCGTGAACAAAGACGTCGCTGATCAGGCCGGAAACGTCGGCGGCGACCGCGACCACGTCGGCGCGCACACGGCCGTCGCGCGTCCACGGCTCGAGCATGTAATAGCTCCAGAGCTGCCAGGCGACGGCAATTGCTACCACCACTACAACGAGCGTGAGTAGCACGCGGCCGGCAGAGGCGAAAAAGTCTTTCATTGCACCATCACCCGAGATTTTACGTTCACGATCTTATGCCAGCGGCAGGATGCTTGCGCCCGCCGCCGTGACAACGCCAAACAGAATGACGTAGATCGCGAGATCAAACAGTGCGCGATGCCAGACCAAACGATAGAAACCACAGGCATCCAAGAGCCGCTTGATCACGACCTGAAACAAAAAAGCGATTGCGGCAAAGACCGCGAAAGCCGGAAAGTACACGCCATAGATATCGAACTCGCCAATCACGATACGCTCCCATCATGTAACGCTGGCGGCTTCGCTCTGCCCGGGTAGCGCTGTATCAGCCTGCTCAATTTGCCTCGGCCGATACGGCGGCGCATCAGGATAGAGCGACTGCCGCAGGCCGACAATCGCGGCGACGCAAGCATGCGTGGCTGCGGTGCAGGCCGTCACTTCGCTGATCGCAATGTCGATCTTTTGCAACAAATCGTCGCCAAGCTGCGCCACACGGCCACGCGCCAAGGCACGGAAATGCGCGGCCAGGCTCGGGAACATCGCCGCCAGAGCGTCTTGCGCTGGCTTCGACATGGTGGGCGCGATCGATTGCGTCTCGATTATATTGACGCCGAGCCGCAGATCTTCGAGCGCATCGGCGAATTCATGCTGCGGCCGCGGCTCGAGGCGCGGCTGCCGGTACAGCAACAGCGCGACGCGATCCAACATGCGGCTGGTCCATTGGTCGCGGGTCGGATGCGAGCGCCCAGCGGCAAGGTCGGCAAGGTTGCGATAAGTTGCCCGAATCAGGCGCCGCGCGCTGGCCTGCGTGCCGATAACGCGCAACAGCCGAGTCACGACCAGCGCCGCGACGCCGCCGAGCACAAAAGCGCTGTTGGAATTGACGATGGCCGCAAGATCGGCGGTATAGCTCGTCTGCAGGCTCAGTTCGACATTGAAACCCAAGGCGAGCGCCAGACCGATCGCTGCATAGGCCGGGATCGCCATCAATATGCCGGCCGGAATCAGCACAAAAGCCAGCACGGCGCAAAGCAAGACGAACCCGCCGATCGCCGGCAACACAAAGAATTGGTAGACGAATACAATCGGAATGCACAACGCCAAGAGGAGCGTAATGTTGCGAATGGTCGGCGTCGGATCGTCCAGAGAGGCAAATAAGGTGCAGGCCACGGCGGCAAAGGCAATGGCGCTGGCGCCTTCCGGCCATGCGGTCGCGATCCAAAAGAACGCACATATGCCCATAGCGACGGCGGCCGCCAGTGCTGATAACAGCGCGATGCCCGGATCCGTATGCATCGGTTTGGGCCCGATTTGCGCGGCGGCTGCGCGAATGTCGGCGCTCGGCGTCTGCCTCGGATCGGCCAGATGAGCAGCAAAGCTGAGACAAGCCTGCCAGCAGTCGATCAGCTCGATCAATCGCACGGTGAGATTGACCGTCACGAGATCCGCCCAGCTCGATTGCGGGCCGACAGTAGGCGTCGCCGCGACGCAGGCTTCCTTAAGTTCTGCCGCGCGCAGTCGGTCGCCCGGCGCTTTCGACTTCAGCCAATCGCAGACGCCGGCCAGCGCTCGCGTCAGCTTTGCGTCCAGCGGCCCAATACGCCGAAGCAGCGTCAGACGATCCTCGATGGCACTCACTAGCGGCAACAGGGCCACGATCTTGCGGTCGAAGGCGCGAATGGTGCTGATATCCGGTCGATGGGGCGAGGTGTCGAAGCGTAAGCTCGTGCCGAGCAAATAAAGCTCGCTGATATCGGCAGCGATCCGGCGCCGCTCCATCTCGGCTTCCGGAGTCGCTTTCTGGGTCAAGCCATCGGCAAGCCAACCGCGCGTATCCGCAATGGCACTTCTCAACTTTTGCTCAAAGGCGGAAAACGCGCTTTTGGGAAAGATGAGACTGTGAACGATGGCGGCGCAGACGACGCCGAGCGTGATCTCCTCGACGCGCGACACGGCGGTGTCGAACACCGTGCCAGGCGCAAGCACGCTTGGAAAGCCGATCAAGGCCGCGGTATAGCCCGACAGCACGAACATATACGACCGCGGCGTGCGGTCGAGCAGCGAAACGAAAACGCAGAGCGCCACCCAAAGTATGATCGCAAGCGTCGTCAGCTCGGGCGCGTCCACCAGATTGGGAACGATGGCGACCATGGCGGCGCCGCCGACGAACGTGCCGATGGCGCGATAAACGGCCTTGGCCCGCATCACGCCGGACAGCGGCTGGCTGGTCAGATAGACCGTGGTCATGGCCCAGCCCGGACTCTTCAAATCCAGGCTGAAGGCGATGAACATCGTGAGGATGGTCGCGATATAGCAGTTGACGGAGAATATGATCGGCCGAATGCCAATGTCCCTGATCATGTCATGTCCACTTCGTCGCGCCGACAGTTAATGAGCCGAACGCCAGCGGGACCGTGCCGCGTGCCGCGTCAGAAGCCGGGAACCATCAGAAAGGTCCATTCGTCGAGCGACTCCTGCATCACATATGAGAGATCTAAAAGGATGTTCCCTGACGCTCATCTACGAGACCCACGACCAGATGAGATTTCAAGCCGGAACTGAAGTGCACCGACGATCGACCTGGCTCCAATCCGCTCACGATGGTTTTCTCAAAACCGTACTTCACCCGTGAAGGCTGCAGTCAAGCCGATATCGTGAAGTAACGCCGATGCAGCAATGAGTTCAGCATCATGCTTAAGTTGCTCCGCCTGGGCAAGGGCTGCAGCGAACAGCCAAGAACCCAAGACGTGGTGCGGGAGGGTCAGTCGGGGAACCGCTCGCCGAACATCGGCAGACGGCTGACGGATTGGGCCTTGGTCGCCTCGTCCTGAGGCACGTCCCAGTGCTCGGCGAGCTTGCCGTCTTCGATGCGAACGATGTCTGCGGCGACCCAGGCGGCGGGTAGGCCATTGCCGGAGAAGGGCCCGTGCGCGGCCCTGAGCGCTGGAAGATGCGGTTCCTCCACCGCGCAATTGCTGCGATGCATGAGTCCGGAAGTAGCACTTAGCGTCGTTTCGCTGCGATGCGGAATTTGGCTGCTATCCGCGGCATATCGGACATCGAGTAGCAATCAAGCTCGATCTATGGGAACGCGCCCCAGTTGAAGCGACCGGAAGGCTGTCGATGGGTGCACGGTAATCCGAGCAACTGGCCGAACGCTTTACCTCGAAACAGGCGGCGCTTGCCTTGCTCCGTCGCGCAACTCCATCTGACACTCCTTCCATAGATGTACATATTCGGAGGAGGTTCAGCGTGCTCGATTGATGTGAGCATTTTCGCGGACCCGATGTTCGCTTGGCCGCCGCCGTCTGCTTCGTAATGCTATCCAGATGATGCCTTTAGGCTCATCTTGCGAAACGTGAACTGCGTCGCCTTGCGCAAGCACAATCTTGCGACCCGGCTGCGACAAAACAACCCGCCGGGCAAATCACTTAAAAACCTGTCCAGCCCTGCTGCGAAAAATATTCCGCTTTCGCCGTCGGGCAAATCAGTGATTTGAATCCGCGCGTCTCACCCGATGAGAGGGGCGGGTCGCGATCGTCACGAACGCGCGGTGGGATGCAGTGGACGCGAAAGCTTGCGCAAGACGAACGCGAGCCGACGCGGACGGCGAAGCCGTGTGGTCCTGACGCCCCGACGCTGGCGCCAAGTTCTTGAGAAGCAAGCTTCTCAGGGGCGACGGTGGCAAGAAAGCCCGGTCACCGAGGAGAGCACGAAATAAGCCGTAAACCGCTGCGCAGGGAAAGCCGGATTGCCTCCGCTGGACCTGTATGCTCGTGTGCGTTTTCTTGTTTCCATTTGCACACGGGACCGCGGGTGCAGCGCGCATCCGGCTTTCCCTGCGCCCTCTTGTTGTTTTCGGGGGGTGGCAATCGACGCAAAGCTCGGACGCATTGCGCCGCGAGATCGAGGATTTACGTCTGTAATGAGAGCGATTATTGCGAGGACAGATCGGTGCGCGTAGACATCCGGTACAAACCCAGTCAGGCCAACGGGTGCCAGCAACGCCGTCATATCCAGTCGAGCCACCCGTGCCGACCCAGCCGAACGGAGTTTTGCAATTGACCTCTGCAAGCCCCCCGCCCCTCAACCGCCTGCGTCAGCAATGGCGCGAGAAGCGCCCGACCTTTGGCGCGATCGCGACCATCCCCAGTATCCAGACCGTGCAGATCATGGCGCGTTCCGGGCTCGACTGGATCATCGTCGATCTCGAGCATGGCCCGATCGATCTTACGTCCGCGCATGCGATGATCACGGCGACATCGGGCACGCCCTGCGTCCCGCTGGCGCGGATCGCCGCCAACGAGCCGTGGCTGGCGAAGGCGCCGATGGATATCGGCGCGCTCGGCATCAATTTTCCGATGATCTGCAGCCGGCAGGACGCCGAAAAAGCCGTGCGCAGCGTGCGCTATCCGCCGCGCGGCGATCGGCTCTGGGGCCCGTTCCACGCGCCGTTCCGCTGGGGCGTCTCGATGGCCGATTATATGGCGACCGCCGACGACGACATGATCTGCATGGTCACCATCGAGCATGTCGAGGCGGTCAACCGCATCGACGAGATCATGGCGACCCCCGGCATCGACGTCGCCGTGATCGGACCCGGCGACCTCGCGACCTCCATCAACAAGCGCGGCCTCACCGACGACCCCGAGGTCCAGGCGCTGATGGCGCGCGCCGAAGCCGGCATCCTCAAAAGCGGCGTGCCGATCGGCGGCGTGGCGCGCAGCGCCGAGCAGGCCAACCGCATGATCGACCGCGGCTATCTGGCGCTGGCGCTCGGCTTCGACTGGTCGCTGTTCCAGCGCGGCATCGCCGCCAGCTTTGAGGGCATCAAGCGCTGATTCGGGTTCCGGCCACGCGGAGACATGACACGAATTCTGATCGTCAACCTATTGAAGTCACTGGAATTTATGCGCGAGCAAAACCAGACCGGTCGCCACCTCCGCGCCATAAACAAGAACCATCTGGCCTCAAACCGGTTGGTTCGTGCTAGAGGAGGCCTTGGCGGGCTGGTCGGCTCGCCGGCTTTTCGTTGCGGGAACCTGAGTGGATCGATGCGCGGAACGGTTCGAAAAATCTCAATTCCGCGCCGGCATATCATCGACCTGATGCGCGCCTCGATCGGTGTGCCCTTTATCTCGCTGACGCGGCCGCTGAACGTCCGTCCGCTGCTGGAAGCGCGCGCGCTTGCCGCGCAGCCGCCGGGCTGGGCCGCGATTTTCGTCAAGGCGTTTTCGCTGGTGGCGAGGGATCAGCCGGAGCTGCGCACGCTCTACGCCAAATGGCCGTGGCCGAGCTTTTACGAACTGCCGAAGAATATCGCGATGGTCGCCATCGCGCGGATCGAGGACGGTCAGGACTGCGTACTGACGCAAAAGGTCCCGTCCGCCGATGAAATGCCGTTGGCCGAGGTCGACGCAATGATCCGGCATGCCAGGGATGCGCCGATCGACGAGGTGCCGGCCTTTCGCAAGATCCTGCGGGTCACCCGGCTGCCCCTGCCCTTGCGCCGGCTGTTCTGGTCGGTCGGCCTCAATTTCGGCCGGCAGCGCGCCAACTGGTTCGGCAATTTCGCCGTGACCTCGGTCGCCGCCTACGGCGCCGGCGAACTGCACGCGCTAAGCCCGGGGCCCTATATCGTCAGCTATGGCGTGGTGGCGCCGGACCAGACCATCGACGTCGTGATCCGCTGGGACCACCGCATTGCCGACGCCGCCCTGGTCGCGAAGGTCCTGACCCGCCTGGAACAGGTGCTGAACACCGAAATCGCCGCCGAATTGCGGGCCAGCCGGCAGCAGGCCGAGCCAAAGGCGGTCCGCGCGGTCGCGACCTGAGGGTTCAAACCGCCATTCCGGGGCGATGCGAAGCATCGAGCCCGGAATCTCGAGATTCCGGGTTCGTCGCTGTCACGACGCCCCGGAATGACACCATAAAACCCAGCCCTTTACATTGACACAACAGCGGTTTCTGGCCTAGAACCCGCCTGCTCGCGGGCCGGTTTCGGCCCGCGATGCGTTTCGCGACCCGTGGTCGGCCCCTTCAAGCTTGAGGGGCGGACCTGTCGGCTCCGGGAAATTCCCGGCGCACAGGAGGGCGCGTCTCCTCAATATTCAAACTTTGCAAAGAGGACGCGATGACAAAGCGCAGTGAGGCGAAATACAAGATCGATCGCCGTATGGGCCAGAACATCTGGGGCCGCCCAAAGAGCCCCGTGAACCGCAGGGAATACGGCCCCGGCCAGCACGGCCAGCGCCGCAAGGGCAAACTCTCCGACTTCGGCGTGCAGCTGCGCGCCAAGCAGAAGCTGAAGGGTTATTACGCCAACATTTCCGAGCGCCAGTTCCACGGCATCTATGTCGAGGCCGGCCGGATGAAGGGCGACACCGGCGAGAACCTGATCGGCCTTTTGGAGCGCCGCCTCGACACCGTGGTCTATCGCGCCAAGTTCGTCGCTACCATGTTCGCCGCGCGCCAGTTCATCAATCACGGCCACATCAAGGTGAACGGCCGCCGCGTCAACATTTCGAGCTACAAGGTCAAGCCGGGCGATGTGGTCGAGATCAAGGAATCCTCCAGGCAGCTCACCCCGGTTCTGGAAGCAAGCCAGCTCGGCGAGCGCGACGTGCCCGATTTCCTCGAGGTCGATCACTCCAAGATGACGGCGAAGTTCACCCGCATCCCGGCGCTGTCCGACGTGCCGTTCGCGGTGCAGATGGAGCCGCATCTGATCGTCGAATTCTATTCGCGCTGATCGGCCGGCGGTCTTGATTTGCCTCGTCATGCCCGGCCTTGTGCCGGGCATTCACGTCTCTATGGTTGTCTCTGGCAAAGAAGGCTTGGATAGCCGGGCCAAGCCCGGCCATGGCCCGTGGCAGACGAAGAGATACCGATGACCTACACCCCTCCCCTGCGCGACCCCAAGGCGGCACCGGTCCGCATCAATCTGTTGTCGGATACGCAAACCCGCCCCACCCCCGCGATGCGCGAGGCGATTGCGCGCGCCGAGGTCGGCGACGAGCAGATCGGCGACGATCCGTCGGTCAATCTCTTGTGCGAGCGGGTCGCCGATCTGCTCGGCAAGGAGGCCGCGGTGTTCATGCCGTCGGGCACCATGTGCAACGTCGCGGCGACGCTGGTGCATTGCCGGCGCGGCGATGAGATCCTGGCGCATGAGACCGCCCACATCATCGCCCGCGAAGGCGGCGCGCATGCCGCGCTGGGCGGATTCCAGATCACGCCGCTGCAAGGCGCCGACGGACAATTTTCGCCCGACGCGTTTCGCGCGGCACTTCACCCGCGCAGCCGCTATCAGCCGCCGCAGACGGTGGTCAGCGTCGAACAGACCGCCAATATCGGCGGTGGAACGATCTGGAAAAAAGCAGCGCTCGACCAGGTCGTGCACATCGCCAGGGCCAACGGGCTTGCCACCCACATGGACGGCGCGCGGCTGCTCAATGCTTGTGTCGCCACCGGGATAGCCGCGCGCGACATGGCAGCGGGGTGGGATTCCGCCTGGATCGACTTTTCAAAAGGCCTGGGCGCGCCGGTCGGCGCGGCAATCGCCGGCAGCAGGGATTTCATCGACGAGGTCTGGCGCTGGAAGCAGCGGCTGGGCGGCTCGATGCGCCAGGCCGGAATCTGTGCCGCCGCCTGCACCTACGCCCTCGACCACCACGTCGATCGCCTCGCGGAGGACCACGCCAACGCACGCGCGCTGGCGCGGGGGCTTTCGCAGATCAGGGGAGTGGAGGTGCAGGAGCCCGAAACCAACCTCGTATTCTTCAAGCCCGATGGCGCCGGCGTCAGCGGCGATGACATGGTGAAGGCCCTGCGCGAGCGTGGCGTGCTGCTGGCGATGATGGACGGCCGGATCAGGGCCTGCACCCATCTCGACGTGGCGGCCGCCATGATCGAGGAGACGGTCGGACTGGTGCGGGAGATCGTGCGGGGGACGTAGAGGTTGCCGGGCCGCACTCAATCCTTCTCCAGCGCCTGATAGATCAGCGTCTTCAATGCAAGCTGGATACGACCGCGCTGCGACGGCGTCTGCACCATGAAGATCGCGAACATGTCGTCCTTCGGGTCGATGAAGAAGAACGTGCCGCCGACGCCGTCCCAGCGGTATTCGCCCAGCGGCCATGAGGTGTTCGGCGGTACCGATGTCCGCACCGCGAAGCCGAGGCCGAAACCGCTGGTCGCGCCGGGGTAATAGGCATAGTCGCGCCCGATTCCTGTTTCGGGCCCGATATGGTCCGACGCCATCAGCGCGACGGTCTCGGGCTTGAGGTAGCGCCGGCCCTCGAAGATGCCCCCATTGAGCAGCATCTGTGCGAAGCGCGCGTAGTCGCCGACTGTTCCGACCAGCCCTGATCCACCGGGCTCCGCTCTTCGCGGCTGGAGCGGATCGCGGAGCGCGGTGGTCGGACTGATCATGCGATCGTCCGGCATCGGCTCGGCGATGCGCGGTCGTTTTGCCTCGTCACTGACGTAGAATTCGGTCTCGCCCATTCCAAGCGGATCGAGCAGCCGTTCCTTCTCGAACTGGAACAAGGTTTTTCCCGACACCACCTCGATCACGCGTCCGAGCACGTCGGTCGAATGGCCGTAATCCCACTGCGTGCCCGGCTGCTCGGCCAACGGCAGCGCTGCAATTCGCTCCGCAAATTCGGCATTGGTCAGATCCCCACTGAAGAGGTCAGCCTCGGCATAAAACTTGCGCACGAGATTGCCGCCATTGAAGCCGTAAGTAAGACCCGATGTATGGCGCAGCAGATCCTCGATCGTGATCGGACGGCGGAGCGGCTCCTGCACCAGCGTCGGTCTGCCGTCGTCGCCGCGTTTCTCGACGCCGACTTTTGTTTCCGCAAAGGCCGGGATGAATTTCGAAACGGGATCGTCGAGTTTCAGCTTGCCGTCCTCGACCAGCATCATGGCGGCAACCGAGGTGATCGGCTTCGACATCGAATAGAGGCGAAAGATCGTATCCGCGCTCATCGGCAGTTTGGTCGCAACATCGCGGACGCCGAAATTCTCCGAATACACCGGCTTGCCGTGCTGCTGGATCAGAAGGATCGCGCCGGGGATTTTCCCGGTCGCGATCTCGTTGCGGATATAATCCGAGACGCGATCGAGGCCTTCGCGCGAAAAACTCCCCGCGATCGGCGCCGCGGATTCGGCAAGCACCGGAAGCGGCCAGCCGGTGGCAGCAGCAACCGCCAGCGCGGCAACAAGGCCGCCGACCGCGCGAGCGTCAGTTCTCCAGCGCTTCATAGATCAGCTGCTTGAGGGTGCGCTGGATGCGCTGCCGTTCGCTCGGCGTCTGCTCCAGCAGCACGAAGAACATATCCTGCTTGCGGTCGACCACGAAATAGCAGCCCGACGCGCCGTCCCATTTCAGTTCGCCGAGGTCACCCGGCGGTGGCGGCTTGGCGTTGCCGGGATCGGTACGCACCGCAAGACCAAGCCCGAAGCCGAAGCCGTCGCCGGGGAAATAGTAATAATCCCGCGCCACGCCGGAGCCCTTGCCGACCTGGTCCGTCGTCATCAGCTCGAAGGTCTTGGGACTGAGATAGGTCCTGCCCTCGAACTTGCCGCCATCGAGCAGCATCTGCACAAAGCGCGCATAGTCCGCCATGGTCGAGTACATGCCGCCGCTCGCCGATTCCCATTTCTTGACGACCCTCGGATCGTTGATGCGGCCGACCCGGAAATCGCTGTCGTTCGGCATCGGCTGTGCCATCAGTTTCTGCTTTTCCGGATCGGTAATGAAGAAGCCTGTATCCTTCATGCCGAGTGGATCGAGCAGCTTTTCCTTCTCGATCGCAAAGAGAGATTTCCCCGATGCAACCTCCATCACCCGTGCCAGGATGTCGGTAGAATGACCGTATTGCCATAGCGATCCCGGCTGGTCATGCAGCGGCAGCTTGGCTATCCGCTCGGCGAATTCGGCAAGGTCGAAATCGCCCGCATAGAGATTTGCGGCCGCGTAAGCCTTGCGTACCAGACTGTCGCCATAGAAGCCGTAGGTAATGCCGGAGGTATGACGCATTAGGTCGAGAACGGTCATCGGCCGGTTCGGCGGCACCAGTTCGAGCGTCTTGGTGCCGTCCTCGGCCTTCCTTTCCACACCAACTTTCGCGTTGGCGAAGGAGGGAATGTATTTCGAGACGGGATCGTCGAGCTTGATCGTGCCGTCCTCGACCAGCATCATCGACACAACTGCAGTGATCGCCTTGGTCATCGAAAACAGGCGGAAGATGGTCTGGTCAGTGATCGGCTGCTTGGAGACAACGTCCTGCACGCCGAAGGATTCATGATAGACCGGCTTGCGGTGCTGCTCGATCAGGACGATCGCACCGGGAATTTTGCCGGTCGCGATCTCGTTCCTGAAGAACTCGCCGACCTTGGCAAGCTTGTCCTGGTTGAAATGGGCGCCGGCGGGAATCTCGAAAGTGCCTTCGGCGCGGGCCGCCGGCATTGCCCCCAGCATCAGCGCACCGCATGCCAGCGCACGAAGTAATTGACGCAAATTCATCAGATCCCTCCCCGGAATTCGGCGGAATTGTAGCGGTCGCGCATCAGTCGGCACAAGGGCGGTCGGAGGCGGCCAGCGCCACTTCGTGCAGTCGGGCGCTCTCGCCGGAAAAGCAGCAGAAGATGACATGGCCGATCGCGGGCGCCGCCTGCAGCGCCTCGATCACGGCCGAGACCGCGATTCGCGCCGCGCGATCGGCGGGAAAACGGTAAATGCCAGTGGAGATGGCGGGAAAGGCAACCGATGCGAGGCCGTTGGACCGGCACAGTTCGATCGCACTGCGGTAACACGACGCCAGCGCCTGGTCTTCGCCCTCATTGCCGTCATGCCAGACCGGGCCGACCGCGTGAATCACATGCCGCGCCGGCAATCGGTAGCCCAAAGTGATCTTGGCGCCGCCGGTCTCGCAGCCATGGAGCGTGCGACACTCGGCGGCAAGCTCCGGCCCGGCCGCGCGATGGATCGCGCCGTCCACGCCGCCCCCGCCGAGCAGGGAAGAATTCGCGGCGTTGACGATGGCGTCAACGCGCAGTGTCGTGATGTCGGCGACGACCACTTCCAGCCGCGCCGAACCGATCTGGCGCCCCGCCAAATTCAGGCAGCGGGAGCGCTGACCGTAACGCCCTTGTCGGCGAACAGCTGCTGCAATTCGCCGGCCTGAAACATTTCGCGGATGATGTCGCAGCCGCCGACGAACTCGCCCTTGACGTAGAGCTGCGGAATGGTCGGCCAGTTGGAGTAGGTCTTGATGCCGTTGCGCAGATCCGCGGACTCCAGAACGTTCAGGCCCTTATAGCCGACCCCGACGTGATCGAGGATCTGCACCACCTGCCCGGAGAAACCGCACTGCGGAAACTGCGGCGTGCCCTTCATGAAAAGCACGACGTCGTTGGACTTCACTTCATTGTCAATAAATTGCTCGATGCTCATATTTGCTTCCTCTGGGGCTCTGCCCCCTGCAGCATGGCCTTTTCGGGCCGGCGTCAGCCGATCAATCCCGGTACTGCCATATATGTATCCCAAACCGTTGTGCATCCAAAGTAAAATGGCGAGGAGCTGCCATGCGGGGCCTTTTCCGGCCGGATATCCCAGGACTTTCCCCAAGGCCAGCCATTGCCTGATGACCCCCATATCATCGCCGGGGAGAGGCTTTTATCCCGGACGGGAGCCCCTATCTAGGACAGACTGATCTTGGGGAACCCGTCGGCCAGAGCAACGTTCTCTCCCCAACCGGAGATACCAGTGACGAAACCAGCATCCGCTGCGGCCGTTCCAGCCGCCCCCTGCCCGTCATTATTCTCCGAGTCCGGCAGCCTCGCCCAGGATTTGGTGGAAGCGTACCTTACGGTGCGAAACGAGACTGAGCGCCGGGCCGCCCCGCTGACCCCGGAAGATCAGCTGATTCAGTCGATGCCGGACGCCAGCCCGGCGAAATGGCACCGTGCCCATACCACCTGGTTCTTCGAGCAATTCCTGCTCGGCGAGTATGGCAAGGGCTACAAGCCGTTCCACCCCGATTACGCCTATCTGTTCAATTCCTATTATGTCAGCGCGGGCCCGCGCCACGCCCGGCACCAGCGTGGCCACCTCACCCGTCCCGGCGCGGACGAGATCACGGCCTACCGCCGGCATGTCGACGCCGCCGTGGTGAAATTCTTTCACGAGGCCAGCGAGGACGCGCTCGCCCCCCTGGTGCCTTTGGTCGAAGTCGGCCTCAATCACGAGCAGCAGCACCAGGAACTGATGTTGACCGACATCCTGCATGCGTTTGCGCAAAACCCGATTCCGCCGGCCTACGATGCGGCGTGGAAATTCCCGGCTTCGACCCGCGGCGGCGACGAATGGGTCAGCCTCAATGAGGGTATCCATACCGTCGGGCACCCTGACGACAGCTTTCATTTTGACAATGAAAAACCGGCGCACCGCGCGCTGGTCGGTCCGGTGAAACTCGCACGCAACCTCGTCACCAACGCCGAATGGCTCGCCTTCATGAAGGACGGCGGCTACGACACCGCGACGCTCTGGCTGATGGACGGTTTTGCCACCGTCAGCAATGAAGGCTGGCGCGCGCCCGGACATTGGCGCGAGATCGACGGCCAATGGCACGTCATGACATTGGCCGGATTGCAGCCGGTCGACGCTGCAGCGCCGGTCTGCCATGTCAGTTACTACGAGGCGGACGCGTTCGCGCGCTGGAGCGGCAAGCATTTGCCGACCGAGACGGAATGGGAAGTCGCCGCACGGGCCGGCCAGCTCAACGACGCCTTCGGTATCGTCTGGCAATGGACCCGCAGCGCCTATTCACCCTACCCGGGCTACCGGGCAATCGAGGGGGCGCTCGGCGAATACAACGGCAAGTTCATGGTCAATCAGCTGGTGCTGCGGGGCTCTTCGCTTGCAACCCCGGGCGGACACAGCCGTATCACCTACCGCAACTTCTTTTATCCGCATCATCGCTGGCAATTCACGGGACTACGCCTCGCCGACTACGCCACCTGATCATTTGAATTCAATCGCGCCGGAGCGCGCGTTCTGGAGAGTATCATGAATGTGCACGCCCCCGCTTTGGCCGAAGCGCAGCGCTTCGACCAGCAGACCTCGCCATTTGCCGACGATGTGCTGGACGGCCTGTCGCAACACCCGAAACGGTTGTCGCCGAAATATTTCTATGACGCCGCCGGCTCGGAACTGTTCGAACAGATCACGCTGTTGCCGGAATATTATCCGACCCGCACCGAGCTTTCGATCCTGCACGACCGCGGCGGCGCGATATCGGCGATCCTTCCCAAGGGCGCGGCGCTGGTCGAGTTCGGCGCCGGCGCGACGACAAAAGTGCGGCTGCTGCTGAACCAATGCGCGCTCGGCGCCTACGTGCCCGTAGACATCTCGGGCGATTTCCTCAAAGCACAGGCCGACGCCCTGCGGCAGGATCTTCCCGACCTCGCCATTCATCCGGTCGCGGCGGATTTTACCGCCCCGTTCGCCTTGCCCGAAGCGGTCGCCGGGATGCCGAAGGTCGGCTTTTTCCCGGGGTCGACGCTTGGCAATTTCGAGCCGCATGAAGCCTGCAGCTTCCTGCGGAGCGCCCGCGAGATTCTCGGGCACGGCGCGCAAATGGTAATCGGCGTCGATCTCGAAAAGGACGAGCGCGTGCTGTACGACGCCTATAACGACAAGGCCGGCGTCACCGCGCGCTTTAACCTCAATGTGCTGCATCGCATCAACCGCGAGCTTGGCGGCAATTTCGACCTCAGCGCCTTCACCCATCGCGCGATCTACAACCGCGACCGCCACCGCATCGAGATGCATCTGATCGGCCGCAAGGCGCAGACGGTGCGCGTGCTGGGGCGAAGCTTTTCGTTCCGTGCCGGCGAAAGCATCCACACCGAAAGCAGCTACAAATACAGCCTCGAGCGCTTCGCGGCGCTGGCGCGCGGCTCGGGCTGGACGCCGCGGGCCACCTGGACCGATGCCGCCGGCATGTTCTCTGTTCACGCGCTGGTGGCGTCGGACTGAGCGGCTTCAGACTTCGGCTCGGCGGCACCCGATCGCAGCGAGACCGACTCCCACACCGCGACCACGACCATGATCGCGGACGTTACTATCGACAGCATCAAAGGCGACAAGCTGCCTGCAAACCAGGCGAGGATCGCAAGTGCAATGATACCGGCGCCATGGGAAAGCTGCAGAAAGCCCCGAAAGGTATGCTTGAACAGGATGGTCCCGACCAGAAACAACAAGGGGCCACCGACCGCGCTCAGCACCGTCCTGGAATCGGAATGCTCCGCCGGGTGGGTCAGCACGAGATCGTCGGCGACCGCCGAGAGAATGATGCCGGCCACGATGGGCATATGCAGGTAGGTATAGGCGAGCCGCGCCAGCCGCCCGGGCTCGCTCGACTTTGAAATCTGCTCGGAGCCGGCTTCCGCGCCCTTGTGGAAATAGATCCACCACATCGCGATCGCGCCGATGAAGGCCGAGGCAAACGCACTGACGGTTGCGAGGGTCCAGCGCAGATCGGCAAAGGTCGCACCGGTAACGACGATGGATTCGCCGAGCGCGATGATGATGAAGCCGGCGCAGCGTTCGGCCATGTGGCCGCCCTCGACCACCCAGTCCGCCATCGCGGAGGCGCCGTATTTCGGAATCCAGAACCGCACCGCCGGCGAGATGTATTCGATTGTCAGCGCCACCGCCCAAAACACTAGCCGCGAATACCCTTCGGCAAAACCGCCCGCGATCCAGAACACCGCCGACACCGAAAGCCAGGCCGTGATCCGGACCGCATTCATCCGCGTCAGGGCTCGGCCAGGCGGCGTCGAGAGCCACAGAAAGACCGTCTTGCCGACTTGCATCGCGGCGTAGGCGATGGCGAACCAGAGGCCTCGCGATTCAAAGGCCTTTGGAATCGAGGTCGAGAGCACGAGCCCGCCGAGCATCAGCAGGAACAGCAGTATCCGGACCGGCGTCGTTTCGGGATTGAGCCAGTTGGTGATCCAGGAGGTGTAGACCCACACCCACCAGACGGCCAGGAACAGCATGGTTGTCTGCAAGGCGCCGAGCGGGGTGAAGCGGCCGAGCAAGGTGTGGGAGATCTGCGTGACCGCGAATACGAACACCAGATCAAAGAACAACTCGGCGTAGGTGACGCGGCTATGCTGGTTCGGCACGATCGGGCGAAACAGCGCGCCGCGTTCATTGTCCCCCGCCATGACGCCCCCTGTCCCCGCCGGGCTGAATCAACCCTCCGGAACGCCGGGGCCGCCAGGTACCCCGGTCTGCAGCGCCAGGGCATGCAGCACGCCGCCCATCTGGCCCTGCAGCGACCGGTAGACGATCTGGTGCTGCTGGACCCGGGACTTGCCGCGGAACGACTCCGAGATCACGGTCGCCGCATAATGGTCACCGTCACCGGCGAGATCCCGGATCGTCACCTCGGCGTCGGGAATTGCCGCCTTGATCATCGATTCGATATCGCGGGCATCCATCGGCATCCCAGTCAGTCTCCATTCCCTCGGTTCGAATCGCGGCCGCTGACGGTCGCTGGCGTACCGGAACTTAGCGCGGCCGCCCTTCTACGTCACGCTCCCATGCACTATATTCCCGATCCAATGATTGCAAAGCCGCCCGGATCGCCCCCCGATCACAACGGGCTGACCAAAAAAGGGCTGACCATGAAACTCCCCGGTCCCGACCACCCGATCACGATTACGGCAAACCCCAAGCGCGTCCGCATCTCCGCCGGCGGCGTGGTGATCGCCGACACCAGCCACGCCTTGACGCTGAAGGAAGCAAGCTACCCGGCGGTGCAATATGTGCCGCGCCAGGACGCCAATATGGAGCTATTGGCGCGTACCGAGCGGGTAACGCACTGCCCCTACAAGGGAGATGCGAGCTATTTCAGCATCAAGGCCGACGGCAAGACGCTGGAGAATGCGATCTGGACCTATGAGACGCCCTTCCCGGCGATGACCGAAATCGCCGGGCATCTGGCGTTCTATCCCGACAAGGTCAAGATCGAGGAAGTGGCGTAATTTTACGCCTGTCATTCCGTGGTGATGCGAAGCATCGAACCTTGGATGTGCAATTGCGCATCTGAGGTCTGGTGCTGGCGCACCATCCCGGAATGACCGAAGCTCTATTCCTCATCCAGGACTCTGCCATCGGGCGTGCATTCGTGCGATCCGTGGCTCCTCACAGTCTTGAGAGAGTGTGTGTCTTGAGAGAGTGTGTGTCTGTTAGCCCTCCTAAACCCTGAAGATCGTGAGCCCCAGGATCAAGAGCACCAGGAAGATCACGACGAAGACGTAAAACAGGAAGCGCGCGACATCTGCCGATGCCGCGGATATCCCGGTGAAGCCAAGGATGCCGGCGACAATCGATATCAGGAAAAAGATCAGCGCCCATTTCAGAATTGTCATGGCACATCCCTTCACCCTGCGCTCCACCGAAGCGGAGGGCGCCTCTTGAAATGCCTGATCTAACTTCGGACCATGAAACTGGTTCCCTTGGAGCAGCGGACGACGGGAGCCGTCCCGCCGGACTCAAGGCGTGATAATTGACCTTGCTGAATCGAGTTCCCGGCGGCAACATCGCCCGAAAAGGATACCCTGCCGGGGACGCGCTCATGACGACCCTCTCCCACTCAGCGGCCGTTGCGGACGCTCAGGCGGCGCCAACGGCCCGCACGCGCAACTTCGCGCTCGATCGCGCGCGCACCTTCCTGACGCTGGTGGTGCTGATCCACCATGCCGTCATTCCCTACACCTATTTCGGCCATACCGATCCCAAGTCCTGGATCGGTTTCGATGGCGTGGTGCTGGCCACCGACAGCTTCTTCATGGCGATGTTCTTTTTTCTGTCGGGGTTGTTCGTATGGCCGAGTCTCCGCCACAAGGCGCCACATGTCTTTGTTCGCGATCGCCTGCTTCGGCTCGGCCTGCCCTTCGCGATCTGCGCCCTCACGGTCATACCGGTCGCCTACTACGCCCTTTCGCTGCGTCTGGATCCCGAGATCAGTTTTTCAGATTTCTGGTGGAAGACCATCACGGTCGGCCCGTGGCCGAGCGGCCCGATCTGGTTCGTCTGGGTGTTGCTGGCCTTCGACCTGACCGCAAGCCTGTTGTACCGGCTCTCGCCCGGGCTGGTCGATCCGATCAACCGGCTGTCACTGCGCGCTCACGAGCGGCCGCTCGATTTCTTTTTGTTCATGCTGGCGGTCACCGCCGTCGTCTATATCCCGGCACGGGTCTATTACACGCCGAACCACTGGTTCGAATTCGGACCGTTCTCGGTGCAGTCGAGCCGCGTGCTGCTCTACGCCGCCTACTTCTTCATCGGAGCCGGCGTCGGCGCGGCGAATTTTGACCGCGGCCTGTTGGGCGCGGACGGGAGGCTGGCCAAGAGCGGCTGGGGCTGGGCAATCGCAACCCTGGTTCCCTATTGCCTGCTGTGGGGGCTGATCGCCATCAAGCGCGAAATACTGGGCAATCCCGGCACCTTGCCGCATTGGTACGAGGCGGTCTACAGCCTGTTCTTCGTGGCCTTTAGCGCCGCCATCCTGTTCGCGATCCTGGCTTATTTCCTGAGGTTCAAGCGATCGGGCTTCAGCATCCTCGATCCGATGCAGCCGGATGCCTACGGCATGTTCCTGGTGCACTACCCGATCGTGCTCTGGCTGCAATACTGGCTGTTCGATTTCGACCTGCCCGCAATCGTCAAGGCGGTGGTGGCGTTCGTGCTGACGGTCGTATTGAGCTGGGCGGCCACCGCGGCGTTGCGAAGAATCCCGGGCGTGACGCGGGTGCTCTAGCTAGCCGTCGTAGTTAAAACTGCTTTGGTTTCCCTGCCCGGTTGAGTACAGCGCAGTCGCATTCGGCCAATCTGCGAGATGCGCCGGTTTCCACCAGGAAAGTGAGGACGGTTCCGGGGTTTCGGTCTCAGGCGCTTCTTGCATGCGACAGGGAAACGTCGTCGCTCACGTCTGAACTGATATCCGCGTCCGTAAAGCGACGGAAGCTGCTGATCGCAGCCGGTCGTCCTAACAGATATCCCTGCACCTCGTCGCAAAGTTCCTCCCGCAGGAATTGTAATTCAGCATCGGTCTCGACGCCCTCGGCGAGCACGGGCAAGCCAAGGCCCCGGCCAAGCCCCAATACTGCCCGTACAATGGTTGCGGCCTGTCCGTTGGAATTAACCGACTTGATAAATGAGCCATCGATCTTGATCTTGTCGAACGGAAAAGCGCGCAAATTCGATAGCGAGGAATAGCCGGTGCCGAAATCGTCCATGGCGATGCGAATACCGAGCGCCTTGATTTGCCGCAATGTAGTCAGCGCCCGGTTGAAATCACGAACCAGCGCGGTCTCGGTGATCTCGATCTCCAAACGACGTGGCGGAAGGCCCGTTTCGAGCAGGATTTGGTGCAATTCTGCGACAAAACTGTCGTTGTAAAGTTGCGCTACCGAAACGTTGACGGCTATCATCAACGGTCGCGTCCATGTCGCGGCTTCGCGGCAAGCCGTCTTCAATACCCAATCCCCGATCTCCATGATCGCGCCGCTTTCCTCGGCAATCGGGATGAAAACGACGGGAGAAACATCACCGCGTGTCGGGTGCTTCCAGCGCAGGAGGGCTTCGAACCCGATAGTGGTCCCGCTCCGAATTTCCTTCTGGGGTTGGTACACCAGCCGCAACTCGTCGCGCGCTATCGCGTGTCGCAGATCATGTTCGAGCATCCGGCGTTCGCGAACTTCGGCCCCCATCTCTGCCTCGAAGAAACGATAGGTATTGCGGCCCTCGCTTTTGGCCCGATAAAGAGCCGTATCCGCGTGCGTGAGAAGTGACTGACTATCCGTCGCATCGTCAGGATAAAGGGCTATGCCGATGCTCGTCGAGATGCTGTTGGCTTCCGGCGTTTTGCTTGTCGCGCGCAGCGCCTCAAGGATACTTTCGGCAAGCCGGCCTGCGGCGCCCGGATTGGTTATTCCGGGCATCAGAACGGCGAATTCGTCGCCGCCCAGGCGCGCCATCATCTGACGCCCGCTGAGCAGTGCCTTAACGCGCGAAGCCACCGTCTGCAATACAACGTCGCCTGCGGCGTGGCCGAATAGATCGTTGACTTCCTTGAACCGGTCGAGGTCGAGGCACAGCACAGCGAAACTATTTCCATTGGTCAGGGCAAGTTCCTGGTCGAGCCTCGCGTTAAAATGACTGCGATTAGGAAGCGAGGTCAGTGCGTCGTGATGTGCGAGATAGCGTATGTGTTTCTCGGCCTCCTTTCGTGATTGCAGATCGCGAACAGCGACAACATGGTGAGGCCGTCCAGCAAAAATGATCGGCCGGAGGATCAACTCGACTGGCGTCATCAAGCCATCGAGATGGCGCAGTTCCGTTTCGACGGGTTCGCTGGATCCCGACAGCAGTTCAGCGCGAGCAACCGGGTTCGGAAAACAGCGCTCGAGCTTTGCCCCGACAAGGTTGGCAGCCGATAAGCCAGCCAGAGATGCAAAACTTGTGTTGATAGAGACGATCACCTCTCCGTCGCAGACCAGGAGCCCCTCGACGGATGCATTCGCGAGATCGCGCATCCGCTCGACTTCCAGTTCCGAGCGCCGATGATCGCGGATGTCGAGTACTACACCTGCAAACGCCAATCCGAGAATAGCGAGGCTCGCGATCGCAACTCCCGCCGCAAGCCATCCGGCTGGCAGCGCCGATGGCGAAACCTCGATGGCAGGATCGGGAATGATCGAAACGGCGCCCATCGCGGTGAAGTGGTGGCTGCAGATTGCGAGCGTCAGCAACAGGGCTCCGCCGATCCTCCATTTAAGCTTCTTGCCATGAAGACCGACAGGAAGGGCCACCGCGCCGATTACCGCACCCAGCGCGATCGATGCCGTAACGAGCACAGGGTCCCACAAGATGATGCCCGCGATTTCAAACGCAGCCATTCCTGTGTAGTGCATCGCCGCAATGCCGCCGGCAACGATGGCGCCGCCGACCCACGGCCCATGGCGCCAGTTCGGAGTGAGCGATACGGCGAGCCCGGCGCCGGTTAGCAGGATCGCCGCGATTAAGGACAAGACGGTTAATAGAATATTGTAACCACTGGGAATTCCTGGTGTGAACGCAAGCATGGCGATGAAGTGCGTCGCCCAAATACCGAAACCGGTGGATATGGCGGATACGGTTAGCCACACGTTTCGCATGTGACCGCGAAATTTGCGGGCGTGGCGAAGCAAATTGATCGCTGCAAATGAGGCCAGGACGCACACCAGCGCCGCGAGACCGACAAGCCTCAAATCGTGCGCGGTGGCAATGCAAGTATAAATCTTCAGCATTTGATAACCCGACAATGGCGGAAATACCGCGATTGCGGGCAACGGTACGGAAAACTCCGTAAGAACGGGTAAATGCAAGGATTCGAGCCAACAAGGCGGCTGGCGAAGGGACGTCTCAGCCCACGCTGCGGTTCATGTAGGCCGGAAACCAGCCCTCGAAGCCGGCTTTCAGCGATGCGATCGAGACCGGCGCTTCGCCTGGTATCGCGATCGTATCGCCGCCGGTGGTGCCGATCCGCACGCACGGCACTTCGCAGCCTTTCATCTTCGCCAGCACGAGGCCGGCGTCTTCCGCGCGCACCGTGACGATGTAGCGTGCCTGGTCCTCGCCGAACCACCAGGCATGCGGCACGATGGAGGCCGGCGCCGCCAACAGCTGCGCGCCGATGCCGCTTGCTATTCCCATCTCGGCCAGCGCGATCAGAAGTCCGCCGTCGGAGAGATCATGCACCGCGGTCGCGGTGCCGGCATGGATCATCCCGCGCACCACGTCGCCATTGCGCTTCTCGGCGGCCAGATCGACCGGCGGCGGCGCGCCCTCTTCGCGGCCGCAGACGTCACGCAGGTAAACCGATTGGCCGAGCCAGCCATGGGTTTCGCCGATCAGAAGGATCGCCTCACCCTCCGACTTGAAGGCCAGCGTCGCGGATTTGGTAAAATCGTCGAGCAGGCCGACGCCGCCGATCGAGGGCGTCGGCAGGATGCCGCGACCATTGGTCTCGTTGTAGAGCGAGACGTTGCCGGACACGACGGGGAAGTCGAGCGCGCGGCAGGCTTCCGAAATGCCCTTCAGGCAGCCGACGAACTGGCCCATGATTTCGGGACGTTCCGGATTGCCGAAATTGAGATTGTCGGTGATGGCGAGCGGCCGGCCGCCGACGGCGGTGATGTTGCGCCAGGCCTCCGCCACCGCCTGCATGCCGCCCTGATACGGATCGGCCTCGCAATAACGCGGGGTCACGTCGACCGTCAGCGCCAGCCCCTTCGGCCCCTCCTGCACCCGCACCACGGCGGCGTCGCCGCCCGGACGCTGCACGGTATTGCCGAGAATGACGTGGTCGTATTGCTCCCACACCCAGCGTTTCGAGCACAGTTCGGGCGTGGCGATCAGTTCTTCCAGCGCCGCCGAAACAGTCATTGGCGCCGCGACGTCGCGCGCGTGGATCACCGGTAGCGGCGGCGAGGCCACATGCGGCCGGTCGTAGAGCGGCGCTTCGTCGCCCAATTCCTTGATCGGCAGGTCGGCCATCACGTCGCCGCCATGCTTGACCACGAAGCGTTTGCTCGGCGTGGTGTAGCCGACGACCGCGAAATCCAGCCCCCATTTGCGGAAGATTGCTTCCGCCTCTTTTTCCTTCTCGGGTTTGAGCACCATGAGCATGCGCTCCTGGCTTTCCGAGAGCATCATCTCATAGGCGCTCATGCCGGTTTCGCGGGTCGGCACCGCGTCGAGATCGAGATCGACGCCGAGATCGCCTTTGGCGCCCATCTCGACCGCCGAACAGGTGAGGCCCGCCGCGCCCATGTCCTGGATCGCGATCACGCAATCGGCTTCCATGATTTCGAGGCAGGCCTCTAACAGCAGTTTTTCCGCGAAGGGATCCCCGACCTGCACGGTCGGGCGCTTCTCGGCCGAATCGTCGTCGAACTCCGCCGAGGCCATCGAGGCGCCGTGAATGCCGTCACGGCCGGTCTTGGAGCCGAGATAGACGATCGGCATGTTCACGCCGGAGGCGGCTGCGTAGAAAATCTTGGTGGTTTCGGCGAGGCCGACCGCCATCGCGTTGACCAGGATGTTGCCGTCATAGCGGGTGTGGAAACGCACCTGCCCGCCCACCGTGGGCACGCCGAACGAATTGCCGTAGCCGCCGACGCCGGCGACCACGCCGGAGACCAGATGCCTCGTCTTGGGATGTTCCGGCGCGCCGAAGGAGAGCGCGTTGAGGCAGGCGATCGGCCGCGCGCCCATCGTGAACACATCGCGCAAAATGCCGCCGACCCCGGTGGTCGCGCCCTGATAGGGCTCGATGTAGCTCGGATGGTTGTGACTCTCCATCTTGAACACCACCGCCTGGCCGTCGCCGATGTCGATGACCCCGGCATTCTCGCCCGGCCCCTGGATCACCCAGGGCGCCTTGGTCGGCAGCCCCTTGAGATGCAGCCGCGACGACTTGTACGAGCAGTGCTCGTTCCACATCGCCGAGAAAATCCCGAGTTCGGTGAAGCTCGGCACCCGGCCGATCAGCTTCAGGATGCGCTCATATTCATCCGGCTTCAGGCCGTGGCTGGCGACGAGTTCGGGGGTGATCTGCGGCTGGTTCATGAGGCCTTATTAGGGAGATCGGGAGGGGTGGAAAAGGCCTTTTATGGCGCAATTCCACCCTGTCCAGAGCTTTGCGGGCGCGCCATGCGGCCGTGAGGGTTTGCACATCGGGTGTGGATCGGATTTAAGACTTCAATTGCTGAAATAAAGGGGCCAATCGCTTGGACGACCTGACCAAAACCGCATTCCACCGCCGCCCCGATCTGCACGTCGAAACATCAGGCGAATTCGCCGGCTGGCGCACCTGGAGCCGGGACAATTTCGAGACCCATAACGGTCCGTTCTACCACCGCATGGAGGAAGACGGCCAAATCCGCTGCGCCTTCCGAGTCGAAAAGAAACATCTCAACGGCGCCAGCAACGTCCATGGCGGCGCCTTCATGTCGTTTGCGGATTACTGCCTGTTCGCGATCGCAGGCCCAGTGCTGCAGGGACCGGCGGTGACGGTCTCCTTCGGCTGCGAATTCCTCGACGCCGCGCGCGAGGGCGAGCTGGTCGAAGGCACAGGCGAAATCACCCGCGCGGGAAGTTCGATGATCTTTTTGCGCGGGATGCTGAAATCCGCTGAACGCCCGCTGTTCACGTTTTCCGGCACTATCAAGCGGGTGCAGCGGCGCTCGCTGCCGGTCCCGAGCAACGACGCCAGATAGGGCCTCGACCTCACTTCCGGGCCCCAAGGTGGCCGCTCCGCCCATCGCAGAGGCTGGAAACCGTCTCGTAGCTCCCATCGCCACCCTTCGTTGCAAATCCGGCCACGACCCATGTAGAGTTTCCAATCCGTTTCGGACTTGGAACTCGAGGGGGGTCCCATGCGCGTGCAACAACCCGTCCGTGATCGTAACATGTCGTTGTGGCAATCGGCGGTTCGGCAGACGCTCATCAACCGTGGCGATCTTTCGGATAGCGACAAGAACCAGGCCGAATACGGCGTGTCCCTGCACGCGCAATCCGAGCAAACCGGCAAGCCCCCTGTCGTAACAGCAGCGCTGCCGCAAGGCGCTGGCCAGTCGAAGGTGGGCCCGCCCGCCAAGATCGCCGAAGCTTCCAAGGGCACGTTTGATGCGCTTCAAGCGCATCAGAAAAACGACGCGGCTGCTCCCGGGCTGTTCTCGGAGCTGCATGATTTCGTGATGAAATACAGCAGCTGGGATATCCAAGGCTGGGTTCAGTGCGGCTGGTATTACATGAAGTATTACGTACTCGCGCACCTGCCCCCGAGCTACAACGACTGGCAGGCGCATGCGCCGGCGGACATCAATTTCGGCGTCATCGACTATCTTCTGCCGAAGAACAGCCGCGTCCTGATGATCGGCGATTGGGGCACGCATATGCCCGATAATGCCGCGCTGCTCCGCCAGGCGCTCAAGCAATTCAAGCCCGACGTCATCATTCATCTCGGCGACGTCTACTATTCCGGCACGGTGGAGGAGTGCACCGCGAATGTCCTGGATGTGCTGGACGCGATCATGGCTGATGTGAAGCCGGAAAAGCGGCCGGCGTTCTTCACCATTCCCGGAAACCACGATTATTACTCGGGAGGCGCTGGCTTCTATCGCACGATCGGCAAAGTCAATTCCGGCATTGCCGGCTGTACCCAGCAGGCCAGCTATTTCTGCCTGCGTACTGAAGACGATAGATGGCAATTCCTCGGCATGGACACCGGCTATGGCGATCGCAATCCGGTCGAACAACAGGCGCCGATACTTCAGGTCCATGAAGGCGCCTGGCATCGCGACAAGCTGGAAACATTCAAGGGAACGACAATTTTGCTGTCACACCACCAGCTCATCTCGGCGAAGGAAAAACTGAACGGCGGTCAGCGGCCCTATCTCAACGAGAATCTCTACGCGACGTTCAAACAATATTTCGATCGCATCGCGGCCTGGTACTGGGGACACGAACACAATTTTATTTTATTTCAAAACGACCTGGCGATTCAGAAGGGCGACCCGCCACTCAAGAAAGGTCGGCTAATCGGCTGCAGCGCCTATGAGGAAACGCAAAGTGCAAATCCCTATGCGATCAACAATCCACCCGCAAAATTCATCAAGAATATGCCGCTCCTGAAGCTGTCGGACTACAAAACCGGCTTGCAGAGCTTCTATAATCATGCCTTCGCGGTTCTCGAGGTCGCGCCTGAAAAGATCAAGGCGAGCTATTACGAATATCCGAGCTGGGGAGTGACTGGCGGGCCGTCCGAGGAACCGGGGATCGGCGCACCCTTGTATCAGGAAGAGTTGAAGCCGATGCGCTGATGTCAAGCGCCGCAGAAGCTGTTCGACGGCTTACGCCGCGCGTTCCAGATGCGCCACGAGGCCGGCGAACAGGCCGCGACCGTCGGTGCAGCCCATGATGTCTTCGACATGGTTTTCCGGATGCGGCATCATGCCGAGCACGTTGCCGGTGCTGTTGACGATGCCGGCAATCGAATGCGCGGCGCCGTTGATGTTGGCGGCGGCGTCGACCACGCCGTCGGGCGAGCAGTAGCGGTAGAGCACCCTGCCGTCGCCTTCGAGCTGCTTCAGCGTCTCTTCGTCGGCCTCGTAATTGCCCTCGCCATGGGCGATCGGCACCCGAATGACCTGGCCGGCATTGTAGCCGCGCGTGAACGGCGTATCCGAGCGTTCGACCCGCAGATGCACGTCATGGCAGATGAATTTCAGCCGCGCATTGCGCATGAGCACACCGGGCAACAGCCCCGCCTCGCACAGGATTTGAAATCCGTTGCAGACGCCGAGCACGAGACCACCATCGGCCGCGAACGCCCGCACCGCGTCCATCACCGGCGCGCGGGCGGCGATCGCCCCGCAGCGCAAATAATCGCCGTAGGAAAATCCGCCGGGCACCACCACGAGGTCGGTACCCCTGGGCAGCGCGGTCTCGGCATGCCAGACCATCGCCGCTTCGTGGCCCGAGGCGAGCTTGAGCGCGCGCGCCATGTCGCGCTCGCGATTGATTCCGGGAAAGACAAGAATGGCTGATTTCATAAGGTGGGTGTGTCGCTCAGTTCAAGACGCCGCTCGATCCGGTCCAACTTCCCCTCATGCCGAACCAGCGTCGCGTGGATGCCTGAAATTTCCTGGAAGACGCTCGTGATTTCCTGCCGAAGGCCGTTCTGAGACGTCCGCGATGCCTGCATCTCCTGCCTGAGCTCGTCGAGCTTGCCATCGACCTGCGCCAGCCGCGCCTGGACCGATTTCAGCACCTCAGACATAAGATCCGCCGTCGAGTCGGCCATCTTCGTCCGTCCTTAAGCTTTCACCTCAATAGCATAATTCTCGATCACTGTGTTCGCCAGCAGCTTGTCGGCGGCGGCTTTCAGCGCCGCCTCCGCCTTGGCCTTGTCGGAGCCCGAAAGCTCGATGTCGAACACCTTGCCCTGGCGGACGCTGGCGACGCCATCGACCCCGAGCGATTTCAGCGCGCCCTCGATGGCCTTGCCCTGCGGATCGAGAATGCCCGACTTCAGTGTAACGGTAACGCGCGCTTTCACGTCCTGCCTCAGCTCTTGACCAGCACCGGGCCGGAGCCCGCCGGCCGTTCGTTCTCCATCAGGATGCCCAACCGCTTTGCGACCTCGGTATAGGCCTCCAGGAGGCCCCCTAGATCCCTGCGGAAACGGTCCTTGTCGAGCTTCTCGTTCGACTTGATGTCCCACAGCCGGCAGGAATCGGGGGATATCTCGTCGGCGACGATGATTCGCATCATCTCGTTCTCGAACAGGCGCCCGCATTCCATCTTGAAATCGACCAGGCGAATGCCGATGCCCAAAAACAAACCAGTGAGGAAGTCGTTGACGCGAATCGCCAGCGCCATGATGTCGTCGATTTCCTGCGGCGTCGCCCAGCCGAAGGCGGTGATGTGCTCTTCCGACACCATGGGATCGTTGAGCTGATCGTTTTTGTAATAGAATTCGATGATCGAACGCGGAAGTTGGGTGCCTTCCTCGATCCCCAGGCGCTGCGACAGCGAGCCCGCCGCCACGTTCCGCACCACCACCTCCAGCGGCACGATCTCGACCTCGCGAATCAGCTGTTCGCGCATGTTGAGCCGGCGGATGAAATGGGTGGGCACCCCGATATCGTTGAGGTGCTGAAACAGGTACTCCGAAATCCGGTTGTTGAGGACGCCCTTGCCCTCGATCACCTGGTGTTTCTTGGCATTGAACGCGGTCGCATCGTCCTTGAAGTGCTGAATTAGTGTACCAGGCTCCGGACCTTCATAGAGGACCTTGGCCTTGCCTTCATAAATGCGGCGCCGACGGCTCATTGGGATGTACCGTGTGTTGTTGAAATCCATGAATTTGGGTGCTCCGGATGACCTAGGGATTGCGACCCACGACGGAGCTGCCGTGAAGGCCTGGGACAGGAAACAGAACGAGAACCGAGCCTGGAATCCAACCTATCTGATTGGTCTACCCAGCACAATCGATCCGGTCCTCCTCGAGCTGAGTTTTACCGTGCTGCCTGCGGCTTCGAGGCCGTTGTTTTAACCATTTCATCCCGTTATCTAAGCGCCCAGGCAGGCTGCCGCAACGAGGCGGTCATCACCATTTTCGGCTCTAGGGATCGGAACCCAGGAAATGACCACATTCGACAAGCGCGAGGAAGGTTTCGAGAGGAAGTTCGCCCTCGACGAGGAGCAGAAGTTCAAGGCCGAAGCCCGCCGCAACAAGCTCCTCGGCCTGTGGGTGGCGGAGAAGCTGGGCCTGTCAGGGGAAGCCGCCAATACCTATGCCAAGGACGTGATCGCCGCCGAGTTCCAGGAAGCCGGCGACGCCAACGTGGTCGGCAAGGTCATGAGCGACCTCAAAGCCAAGGGCATCACCATCGCCGAGCGCGAACTGCAGGCGAAGATGGAGCAACTGACCGCGCAGGCCGTCGCCGAGGTGAAGGCGGGGAAGTAAGGGGCGAATAGTGGGTGGCGAATGGCGAATAGGGAAAACTCCATTCGCCACTCGCGTCTTGGTCCTCACCCCTCCTTGAAGCCGTATTCCGGCACGTTGCCGCTGGCGCCGTAATATTTGTACGGCAGGAATTTGCCCGACATCGTGATCTTGACGCGGTCACCCTTCGGATTGGGCAAGCGCTCCATCACCATGTCGAAATCGATTGCCGACATGATGCCGTCGCCATATTCCTCCTCGATCAGCGCCTTCCAGGCAGGACCATTGACCATCACCAGTTCGTAGAAGCGGTAAATCAGGGGGTCGGTCGGCGGCATCGGCATGCCGCGCATCGGCACCTCGTTGAGCATCGCGGTCTCGGATTTTGACAGCCCGAACAGCTCGCCGGCGTTCGCGGCCTGCGGCTTGGTCAGCTTCATCTGGCCGAGGATGGCGCCGACGATCAGCACCTCCGAATAGCCGCCGATCTTTTCGCAGATATGCTTCCAGCTCCAGCCCTTCTCGCGCTTGATATCGAGCAGCTTTTCGGTGAGGTCGGATCGCTTCATGTGTGGTCTCCCTTGCATTCGTCGTGCCCGGGCTTGTCCCGGGCATCCCATGTCTTGATCGTCAGTCTAGGAAGACGTGGATGGCCGGGACCTGTCCACGCCAGAGGCTTCGACGGGCTTCGACTGCTTGTCCGCCGAAGCTTTCGCGTAGGCGGGCAGGCCCGGCCGTGACGTCTGTTTTGTTTCCTCGGAACCCGAGGCAATGACCAGTTCCGGCTTGCCGATCCGCACCATCGGCACATGGCGCGGATCGTGGCCGGGCATTTCGGTCGCAAAATTCCTGCTGCGGCTGACCAGGAAATCGACGATGTGGTTGCGTAGCGCGTAGTACAGCGGGTGCCGGTGCAGATCGCTGCGGCCGCGATCCTTCGGCAGCGGATTTTCCACGATTTCGGCCAGCACCGCGCCGGGGCCGTTGGTCATCAGGAAGATCCTGTCGGCGAGATAGATCGCCTCGTCGACGTCATGGGTGATCATGAACGCGGTCTGCCCGGTTTCGAGGCAAATGCGCCGGACCTCGTCCTGCAGCGTGCCGCGCGTCAACGCGTCCAGCGCCGAGAACGGCTCGTCCATCAGCATGATTTTCGGCGTGATCGAGAGCGCGCGCGCAATGCCGACGCGCTGTTTCATGCCGCCGGACAATTCCGACGGACGCTTGTGCTCGGCACCGGTGAGGCCCACGAGATCGATGAAGGTCTGCGCGTGCGCCTTGACCTTGGCGCGGTCCCAGTTGCGCCATTTCGAGGTCACGGCGTAGGCGACGTTGCCGAGCACGGTGCGCCACGGCAGCAGCGCATGGCTCTGGAAGATCACGGCGCGGTCGAGGCTCGTGCCCTCGATCGCCTGCCCGTCCACGATCACCGTGCCTTCGCTTGGCTGGTCGAGGCCGGCGAGAATGTTCAGCACCGTGGTCTTGCCGCAGCCCGAGTGGCCGATCACGCAGCCGAACTCGCCGCGCGGCATCGACAGCCAGAGATTTTCGAACACGGCGATCTCGCCACCAGCCGCGCCCGGATAGCGCTTTGCGATGCCCTCGATGGAGATGAATTTGTCGGTCATCCCATCACTCCGGGAACGTGACCATGCGTGTGAACCGCGCGAGGATCTGGTCCAGCAGCATGCCGACGAGGCCGATCAGGAAGATGGCGATGATGACGTTGGTGATCGAGAGGTTGTTCCACTCATTCCAGACGAAATAGCCGATGCCGGTGCCGCCTACCAGCATCTCGGCGGCGACGATCACGAGCCAGGCGATGCCGATCGAGATCCGCATGCCCGTCAGGATCGTCGGAGCTGCCGCCGGCAGGATCACGGTGAAAGCGCGCCTGATGGTGCCGACCTCGAGGGTACGGGCGACGTTGATCCATTCCTTGCGCACGGCGGCTACGCCGAACGCGGTGTTGAGCAGCATCGGCCATACCGAGCAGATGAAAATGACAAAGATCGCCGACAGGCCGGAATCCTTGATGGTGTAGAGCGCCAGCGGCATCCAGGCGAGCGGCGAGATCGGCTTCAGAATCTGGATAAACGGATCGAGCGCCTTGTTGATCAAGGGCGACATCCCGATCAGGAAGCCGAGCGGGATCGCGACCAGCACGGCGAGCAGATAGCCCACGCCCACGCGCGCGATGGAATAGCCGAGCTGGATGCCGAGGCCCTTGTCGTTCGGCCCGTTGTCGTAGAACGGCCGCTTGAGGTGCTCCCACAATTTGGCGCCGACATCGAGCGGGCCCGGCATCACCGACTTGCCTTGCGTCGCGGTCAGCCCCATCAGCCTGGCATATTCCGGGCTCATAACGGCGGTGGCGCCGGTGCCGCGCGTGGCAAGATGCCAGACGCCGATGAAGGCCAAAAACAGCGCGACCGAAACGATCGCCGCACGAAAGCGCAGCGAGGCGGTCATGAGATGCGGCCCCTCAGCGAGTCGTCCCGGCGAAAGCCGGGACCCATACGCCGTGAAGTTTCGTTCGGCAAAGTGGGAGAGACCTTCTTCATCAAACAATGCCGGTTGTCATGGGTCGCGGCTTTCGCCGGGACGACGGGTGTACATGTGGCGCCGCCTCACCCCTCACGATGCCTTCCTGATCTTGAAGCTGTTGACGTAGTCCTCGGGCTTCGCCGGGTCGAAGATCTTGCCCATTACCGAGAACGACTTGTAGGCCGTCGCCGGTGGCGCCAGCCCCATCTCCGCCATCACCTTGGCGGTGTCGGTGGCGAGATAGACCTGTTCGGCGACGCCCTTGTAATCGACATCGCCCTTGATCTGGCCCCAGCGCTTCATCTGCGTGAGCATCCAGACCGCGAAGGACTGCCAGGGGAATGGATCGAAGTCGACGCGCTTGGCGTCGGTCTTCACGCCGCCGAGACCGTCGGCATAGGTGCCGGTCAGCACCTGTTCCAGCACGGTGACCGGCGCGTTGATATAGTTCGCGGGCGCGATGGCTTCCGCGATCTCCTTGCGATGCTCGGCTTTCGAGGCGTAGGCGGTGGCGTCGACGATCGCCCTGGTCAGCGCGGCAAAGCTCTTCGGCGAGGTCGTGATGAATTCCCGGCTCGCGGCAAAGCTGCAGCAGGGATGGCCGTCCCAGATTTCCTTCGACAGCATGTGCATGAAGCCGACGCCGTCATAGATCGCGCGCTGGCAGATATTGTCGGGCGCGAGGAAACCATCGATGTTCTCGGCGCGAAGGTTGGCGACCATTTCCGGCGGCGGCACCGATCGCAGCTGCACATCGGTGTCGGGATCAAGGCCGTTTTCCGCGAGATAATAGCGCAGCAAGTAATTGTGCATCGAGTAGTCGAAGGGAATGGCGAACTTCATGCCCTTCCAGTCCTTCGGGTCGCGCTTGTCCTTGTGCTTGATCGCGAGCGTGATGCCCTGCCCGTTGATGTTCTCGATCGCAGGCACCGTGAACGGGACCGCATTCGCGCCGAGACCGAGCGAAATCGCCAGCGGCATCGGCGCCAGCATGTGCGCCGCGTCGTATTCTTTGTTCAGCGTCTTGTCGCGGATCACCGCCCAGCCGGCGGTCTTCACCACCTCGACGTTGAGGCCGTACTTGCTGTAGAAGCCGAGCGGTGCGGCCATGATGATCGGCGTCGCGCAGGTGATCGGAATGAAGCCGACTTTTAAGTCTTTCTTCTCCGGCGTGCCCGCGTCGGCAAAGGCCTCGGTCGCGGTCTTGATCGGGAAGAACTGCGAAATGGCAGCGAGTGCGGTCGAAGCACCGACTGATTTCAGGAACGCCCGGCGGGCGACATCCTGCGGAAACATCGCGCGCATCACCGCGGATGCCACCACGCCCTCGTAACGCTCTTCCTCCGAGGGCGCCGGCTCGCAGCGCATTTGCGGCGCCGCGCGGTCATGTTCTTCTGCAGAGCGATGCCGGCCGCAAGCGCAGCCCGCTCGCGACAGCCCGCGGTCGGCGTCAAAGGGATCGTCGAAGGTGGACATGCCCCAGTCCTTATATGTGCGCCGAAACAGGCTTCAGCGGATCACCGCCCGGCCGCACGAGCGCGGCCAGGCGGTGAAAAAACATGCACTTTCTATGCCGCTTTTTCGGTCAGCCTGACGTCCGTGGGCAGGCCTTCCTCGATCGGCAACGACGGATCGCGCGACCACTCGTTCCAGGATCCGAAATACATCCGCACATCCTTCACGCCGGCGTTCTTGAGGGCGAGGAAGGTGTTGGATGCCCGCGCGCCCTTGAAGCAATAGAGATAGACCGGGGTGTTCTCGGTAATGCCGACGGTGGCGCATTCCGCCAAAATCTCGTCCTTCGACTTGAAGCGCGGCCCTTCGCCGGTCGGCTTCATCATGCGGTACCATTCCAGCCAGACGGCGCCGGGGATGCGGCCCTTGCGCGGGCAGAAATCCTTGCCGTAGGGCGAAGAGCTTTCGCCGATCCACTCATCGACGTCGCGCACGTCGAGCAGCGCGATGCCGGGCTTTCCGACTGCCGCCAGCATGGTCTTGGCGTCGATCAGGATGTCGCCGGCTTCGGGGATGATCGCAAACGACGCCGGCGCCGGTTTCGGCACGTCGGTTGTGACCGGCAGGCCCGCGGCGGCCCAGGCATCGAAGCCGCCATGCAGCACCTTGACCTTGGGATAGCCGAGCATGGCCAGGAGATAATAGCCGCGGCAGGACTGGCCGAAGCCGGAATTCATCGACTGCTCGTAAATGACGGCGGTCTCGTTGCCCGACAGCCCGGCCTTGCCGAACGCGTCGGCGAATTTCGTCTTCAGCTCCTGCATGCCCTCCGGCGTCGAGGTGGCGAGATAGGTGAAGATCTCGTGCACATTGACCGCATTCGGGAGATGCCCGGCGGCATAGGCATCGGGATTTCGCGTGTCGATGATCACGCAGGGTTCTTTCGACTTGAGTTCGGCGAGTTCGCCGGCAGAAATCAGAACGTCCGTCATGTCAGGCCTCTCCTGTTGTGGTTGAAGGTTAGGGTGGATCCGGGGTCCGTCTAAAACTCACATATCTGCCAGCATCTTCCGAAGCTGCTTGGTCGCCGGCGTGACGATCGCGACGAAATAGGCCTCGCGCAGTCTTCTCTGCGCGCGATGGCTCATCAGATAGCCGCGCGCGCCGCAATGAAGCATCGCCGCGTGCGCGGCTGCGACGCTGGCATCTCCGGCCTGCAGGCGAAGCGCGACGACCGCGCGCCAATAGCCATCGTCCGCGTTGAAGGGATCGCGCGCCAGCTGCATGGTCTCGCCTTCGAGATCGGAAAGCACCTCGAGGAAGTCGGTCGGCTGTTGCGGCAGGAAGCGGTTGACGTGGCCAAGCGAGCCGCCGACTTCCTTCATGATCGCGATGCAATCTCGGATCAGGCCGATCGCCATGCCGGCCTGCAGCAGGATAAAACCGGCGCGGATCTTCTTCACGAACGAACCGGCGGCTTCCGCCAGGATCAGAGCGCGGGGAACGAACACATCGCGGAACTGCACGCCATAGGTGCCGGTGCCATCCATCGCCAGGAACGGCTTGCACGGCTGCAGCGTAATGCCGGGATCGGAACAATCGGCGAGAAACATCACGATCTCGCCGGGCTTGTCCTCGACCTCGAAAATGGTGCCGAAGAAATGGTCGGGACCGAGGTTCGATACCCAGGGCAGCGCGCCGCGCACGACGTAGCCGCCGTCGACCTTGCGGCCCCTGAGTTTCAGCTTCTCGATGCCGAAGAAGCTCTTCATTGGGTTGGAAAGCCCGGTGCCGCCGAGAGTTTTCCCCGCCACGACGTCGTCCGTGAACCGCGCGAGCGCCGGATTGTCGGAATTGAAAGCGTACCAGGCGAGCGTATCCTGGCACCACGCCATGAAGGCGGTGGCGCCGCAGACCTCGCCGATCGCCGCCATCGACTGGATGGCGCAGCGCAGATCGGCCGCGCCAATATTGTTCGGCCGGTGGCTGCCCCAGGCGCCGGCATCGCCGAAACGCCGCAGCAATTCGGCCGGATAAATCTTGCCGCTGTCGATGTCGGCCGCCAGCGGCGCAAGGTCCTTGCGCGCGACGGCAGCGACCGCATCGGCAACCGATGTCGACGAAACATGGCGATCTTCGTCGACCAATACACGCGATGCGGCCACTGGGTTCATCACACTCTCCGAACGATGCGTTTTTTGAGAAGCAACACTCGCGGGCGGTTACGCGCTGACCTCGAGATTGACCGGCCGCGTGAAGGTGTTGGCGACCGGCGACCACTTCTTGACGTGGGCCACCAGCGCGTCGATGTCGGCCTTCGGAACGCCCTCGCATTCCATGTCGACCTTGACGCGCACATCGGTGAAGCCGACCGGCTTCTCGCTGACGTCGCCGGTGCCCCACACCGCCGTGATGTTGAGGTCGCCTTCGAGCTCGAGTTCGAGCTTGTTGACAGTCCAGCCGCGATGCACGGCATTGGCGTGCAGTCCCACGGCGAGGCAGGAACCAAG
This sequence comes from Bradyrhizobium erythrophlei, assembly GCF_900129505.1. NCBI lineage: Bacteria > Pseudomonadati > Pseudomonadota > Alphaproteobacteria > Hyphomicrobiales > Nitrobacteraceae > Bradyrhizobium > Bradyrhizobium erythrophlei. Next base: position 8,346,005 of record NZ_LT670818.1, read on the forward strand.
CGCGGCGAGCGAGGCCTCCGACGGATTGGGCGCGGTGTCGTCACCCAGAAGCCCCGGCGGCTCGTCGACGATGTAGGGCGGAAGGTTGCGGATGTAGTTGGCGTGGCGGAACTTGCCCTCGGCCACGGTCTTGCATTTCAAGGTCTTGATGACCTTCGGATTGGCTTTGCCGTTCTCGATGAGCTTCTCGAGGCCTTGCCTGTCGATCGGGGCAAGGCAGCCTGTAAGCACTGTTTTTTGAGCGACCGCGGTCATCTATTTTCTCCCTAGGGCAGAGGATACCGAACGGTCTGTTTCCTGCACGAAGCGTGCCAGAGGCGCCGGACGAGAAAAGGCGAAATCTTCAAACCGGTTAGCGTGCCCTGCCTGGGAATCGGTCAGCCGCGGACTGCTCAAACGCGATGCAATTGCCGGTGCGATGCGATTATTTTGCGCGCAAATCCGGGGGACGATGGACGAACGAAGATGTCACTTGATGATTGCCGGGCAGTTCGATTAACTTGGCCCGCATGGGCAAATCATCCACGAAGAAGGGTATCGTCGCGGAGACCATCGCCGGCGGCGACGAGGAAACCGCACGCGGGCGTTTGCTCAGTGCAGCGACGCGGCTGTTCTGCAAGAACGGCATCAACGCCACCGGCATCGATGCCATCATCAACGAAGCCGGCACCGCGAAGACCACGCTCTACAAACTGTTCGGATCGAAAACCAATCTCGTGCATGCGGTGCTGGAGAGCGAAGGCAAGCAGTGGCGCGAGTGGTTCATCGCGTCCGTCGAGGCCGGCGGCGGCAGCGCGCAGGCAAAACTGACACGGATTTTCCCGGCGCTAAAGGAATGGTTCCGCGAGGAACGCTTCTACGGCTGCCCTTTCATCAACGCGGTCGGTGAACACGACAAGGACCTGAAGCAGTTCCGCGCCATAGCGATGAAGCACAAGAAGGTCGTGCTGGCCTATATCGAGAAACTCGCCGGCGAAATGGGCGCGGCGGAGCCGGAGATGCTGGCGCACCAACTTGGCATCCTGATCGACGGCGCCATCGTTGCCGCCATGGTCTCGCGCGATCCCGGCGTCGCCGACACCGCGGGACTCGTCGCCTGCTCGCTGTTCCCGCCGGCAAGGGTGAAGAAGCTGAAGCGCGCGGCGGGTGCGCCGGTGGAGTTGGTGGCGGTTTAACGCTGCCTGTTGAAACCGTCATTGCGAGGAGCGAAGCGACGAAGCAATCCAGCTTTGCTTGCTGCACTGCCGGTATGGATTGCTTCGCGGAGCCGGTCATCGGGCGGCGCTTTGCGCCGACCCGTTGGCTCGCAATGACGAGCTAACTACCGCCGCTCCAGCACACCCGTTTCCAGCTGGTCGAGCTGCGCGGCCAGATTGGCCTCGACATCTTCGACCTTCATGCTGATGACGCGGTAGCCTCGCGCCTCCAACCATTCCTGCCGCATGGCGCGGTCCCTGGCGATCACTTCAGTCTCATCGGGATTGATCAGCTCGATCGCGATCCGGTGCACGAACGAGACGAAATCGGGAATATGGCGGCCGACCGGGGTCTGGCGCTTGAACTCGCCGGCGAAACGGCGATCCCGGGTCAGCGCCTGCCACAAAATGCGCTCGGCGTCGGTCGGGTTTCGCCGCAACAGCCGCGCCAGCCCGCGCACGGTGCCGCTCTCGGAAGGTAGCGCCCCCTGCCCGTGTTCGGCGAGCAGCGCGCGCAGCCTCGTCGCCTGGTCGCCGTCGAGCACGCCGCCCTTGGCCGGACCCTTGCGCCCCTCCGCGATCGCCATCACCACGCCGTGCAAGGTGTGCATATCCTGCTTGGTCGGGTCCATGCGGGCGAAGATATTGCGCAGATTGACCAGCATGGTCTCGCGCTTCTCCGCCGGGCGCAGGAACTCGACCCGGTCGAGCTCGCGCACCAGATTGTCGAAGAAGGCCTGCATCTGGTGCTGCGAGGCGGGCTCGGAACGCTCCGGCATCGCAAACGGCAACGCGCCCGCGGTCGACAGCTTGAACCACTCATAGCCGATCAGCAGCACCGCCTGCGCCAGATTGAGCGAGGCAAAGCCGGGATTGACCGGAAAGGTGACGATCCGGTTGGCGAGCGCCACCTCCTCGTTCTGCAGGCCGTAACGCTCGCGGCCAAAGAGGATGCCGACCGTGCCGCCGCTCTTGAACTCCCCGGCCATTTCCAGTGCGGCGGCTTCCGGCGCCACCACCGGTTTGGCCTGGTCATGGGCACGGGCTGTGGTGGCGAACAGCAGCGTGCAATCGGCGACCGCCTGCTCCACCGTATCGAACAGCTCGACGCGTTCCAGGATATGGTCGGCGCCGGAAGCCGCTCGCTGCGCGCTGATGTTCGGCCAGCCGTCGCGCGGCTTGACGAGGCGCAGCCGCGTCAGCGCAAAATTGCCCATCGCGCGCGCGGTCATGCCGATGTTTTCGCCGAGCTGCGGCTCGACCAGAATCACAACGGGTCCTGTCAGCTCAACGCCTGTCTTGGTCTTGTCGGTGCCCGAACCGGACATCTCACTTCACTTTCTGATTCAAGTCTCAAGGGCAGCCTGAACCAGATTCGGAAGAACCGGATTCAACGCCTTCGGCTGCGGCCCGCATTCGATTGCTGAGCCGGCAGCGTTTCTCAAGCAATATAATTGGCTTAGCAAGGCTTTCTGATTTCGGTTGAAAGCTCGACCCGGCCGTTTGCGCGCGTCCGGCTTTCGGATACGGTATCAATCACAAATAAAATGAAGCTGCAAATTCAACCCCAAAGGGCCGCTCAACGGCTCGGGGATGTGGGAGGCTAACATGCGCCGCAGATGGTCCCTGGCGATCGCCGGGGTGATCTTGATTCTCGCTGGCGGGATGCTGGCCTGGCTGACGCAGACCTCAGGCGGCATCCGGATCGAGGATATCCGCTTTAAGGGCGCCAAGGGCAACACCATGAGCGCCCTGCTCTATATCCCGCCGAATGCGACTGCGCAGACCCCCGCCCCCGGCATCCTCGCGGTGCACGGCTACATCAATTCGCGCGAGACCCAGGACGGCTTTGCGATCGAATTCGCCCGACGGGGTTACGTGGTGCTGGCGCTGGACCAGACCGGCCACGGCTACGGCGACCCGCCGGCCTTCGCCAACGGCTTTGGCGGTCCCGATGGGCTGGCGCATCTGCGCAGCCTCGACTTCGTCGACAAGAATAATATCGGCCTCGAAGGCCACTCGATGGGCGGCTGGACGGTGCTTGCCGCCGCGGCCGCGATGCCGAACGACTACAAGTCGATGGTGCTGGAGGGCTCCTCGACGGGCAAGCCGTTCGCCGCCGACGGCACCGCCAGTTGGCCGCGCAACGTCGCTCTGGTGTTCGCGCAATACGAGGAATTTTCCAATCTGATGTGGGGCGTGGAGCGCGCCCGCGACGTCACTCAAAGCCCGAAACTCTGGGCGATGTTCGGCACCCAAGGTCCGGTCGAGCCCGGCAAAGTCTATGGCGACATCGCGCAAGGCACGGCAAGGGTGCTCTATACGCCGGCGATCACCCACCCCGCCGAACACATTTCGCATGAGGCGATCGGCTACAGCCTTGACTGGTTCGCCAAGACGCTGCAGGGCGGGACGCCGCGCCCAGTGGACGACCAGATCTGGTTCCGCAAGGAAATCGGCACGCTGATCGCACTGATCGGCTTTGTCGCGCTGCTGATCGGGGTGTTCGACGGCCTGCTCGAGGCGCCGATGTTTTCGCACCTGCGCCTGCCCGAGATCGCCGACGGTACTGAGCCGGCTCCGACGGCGCCCGACAGCCGGCGCTGGACCGCGGCGTTCATCCTGACCGCCTTCATCCCCGCGCTGACCTATTACCCGGCCTTCGCGCTAGCCGGCACCTTTGTCACGGCGTCGGCCTGGCTGCCCCAGGGCATCACCAACCAGATCATGGTCTGGGCCATCATCAATGCGCTGATCACGCTGGCGCTGATGCCGTTCGCGCCGAAGCGCGCCTCGCGAAGCGGTATCATCGGGCCGTCGATCCTGATCGCGCTCCTGACAATCATTGTCGGCTATGCCGCGCTGTGGCTGGCAGACCTCGCCTTCAAGATCGATTTCCGGTTCTGGATCGTCGCGCTGAAGCTGATGAGCGCCAGGCAGTTCCTGATATTCCTGATCTATCTGCTGCCGTTCACGGCGTTCTTCGTGATCGCCCTGCACGTGCTGCACCGGAACTTCTCAACCATCGCGGCTCCCCGGGCAGCCCTCTATTTCACCAACGTCCTGGCCCTGACGCTCGGCTTCATCGTGCTGCTCGGCCTGCAATACGGCACGCTGTGGCTATCCGGCAAACTGTTCAACCCGCTGCCCGATCCCGGCTTCGTGCCGCTTTCCACCATCGTCGCCATCCAGTTCGTGCCCCTGCTTGGAATCTGCGCCATTATCGCGACCTTCACCTGGCGGCGGACCGGCTCCAGCCTGCCCGGCGCCCTGATCTGTGGGCTGTTCGCGACCTGGTATGTGGTGGCGGGCACGGCCACACAGGCGGCGTTCTAAAGTGCTTTTTAGCGAAGTGGGAGGCGAAGTCGGAGCTGTGGGCTGAAACTGCATAACGCCTTGGCTTTCGCCTTCGCGTCGGCGGTGCTATAGCCCGCATATCTCACCCCCTCCGTCCTCCGCGCTAATTCCAAAAAGGCCCGATCTCCATGGCAAAAATCAAGGTGACCAACCCCGTCGTCGAACTCGATGGCGACGAGATGACCCGGATCATCTGGCAGTACATCAAGGACAAGCTGATTACCCCGTTCCTCGATATCAACCTGATGTATTTCGACCTCGGGATGGAATACCGCGACAAGACCAACGACCAGGTCACCGTGGACGCCGCCAACGCCATCAAGAAGGTCGGCGTCGGCGTCAAGTGCGCCACCATCACCCCCGACGAGGCCCGGGTGAAGGAGTTCGGCCTGAAGGAGATGTGGAAGTCGCCGAACGGCACCATCCGCAACATCCTCGGCGGCGTGGTGTTCCGCGAGCCCATCATCTGCAAGAACGTGCCGCGGTTGGTGCCGGGCTGGACCAAGCCGATCATCATCGGCCGCCACGCCTTCGGCGACCAGTACCGCGCCACCGATTTCAAGTTTCCCGGCAAGGGCACCCTGACGATGAAATTCGTCGGCGAGGACGGCAAGGTGATCGAGCGCGACGTCTACAAGTCCCCGAGCGCCGGCGTCGCTCTCGCTATGTACAATCTCGACGATTCCATCGCCGATTTCGCGCGCGCCTCGCTCAACATGGGCCTTGCGAAAAACTATTCGGTCTACCTGTCGACCAAGAACACCATCCTCAAGGTCTATGACGGCCGCTTCAAGGACATCTTCCAGGACGTCTTCGACAAGGAATTCAAGACCCAATTCGACGCCAAGAAGATCACCTACGAACATCGCCTGATCGACGACATGGTCGCCGCCGCGATGAAGTGGTCAGGCGGCTACGTCTGGGCCTGCAAGAACTACGACGGCGACGTGCAGTCCGATACGGTGGCGCAGGGCTACGGCTCGCTCGGCCTGATGACCTCGGTGCTGATGACGCCGGACGGCAAGACGGTGGAAGCCGAGGCCGCCCACGGCACGGTCACGCGGCATTACCGCGAGCATCAGAAGGGCAAGGAGACCTCGACCAACTCGATCGCCTCGATCTTCGCCTGGACCCGCGGCCTGTCGCACCGCGCCAAGCTCGACAACAATGCCGAGCTGGAGAAGTTCGCAGCAACGCTGGAGAAGGTCTGCGTCGAGACCGTCGAGGCCGGCTTCATGACCAAGGATCTCGCGCTCCTGGTCGGCGCCGAACAGCGCTGGCTCTCCACCACCGGTTTCCTCGACAAGGTCGCGGAAAACCTGACCAAGGCGATCGCGGCGTAGACGGTCGGAAATGCTGTAGGTTGTTCCTGGAGGCCAACGTGGAAAGTTCGATCAAGCCGCTCCTAGGGAAAGCCGCTGTCGCGATCCTGTTGTTCGCGGGCTCGCTCGTGAACGCAACAGCCGCCGAAACATCCATCCCCGGCGCCATCGCGGCGCCAGGCGAGACGATTTTGCTCACCGCGCATGCCGAAGGCGCGCAGGTGTATGAATGCAAAGCGGGCGTCGACGGCAAGCCAGCCTGGACGTTCCGCGAACCGATCGCCACGCTGCTGGTCGATGGCAAGACCATCGGCCGCCACTATGCCGGACCGAACTGGGAGCATAACGACGGCAGCGCCGTGGTCGGCAAGGTCACAGGCAGTGCTCCGGGTGCAGCGGCGAGCGATATCGCCTGGCTGAAGCTCGAGGTGGTTTCCCGCCGCGGCAACGGCGTTCTCACTCCGGCGACGACCGTGCAGCGGATCAATACCAGCGGCGGCAAGCTCGATGGCGCATGCGACCGGCCCGGCGCGTCCCGCAGCGCGCCCTACTCCGCGGACTATGTGTTCCTGCGCAAGGGGTGAGCTTGCCCATGCTCTTCATGGTGATCGAGCGTTTCAAGGACCGGGATCCGATCCCGGTCTACAAGCGCGTGCGCGATGCGGGCATCAAATTTCCCGAAGGGCTGAAATATGTCGGCAGCTGGATCGAGTCCAATTTCGATCGCTGTTTTCAGCTGATGGAATGCGACGACGCCCGGCTGCTGCAGGAATGGATCCTGAACTGCCAGGGGCTCGGCATGACCTTCGAGGTCGTGCCGGTGGTGCCGAGCACAGAGACGCGCGAAGTGGTCGCGCCGTTTCTGGATTCGAACTAGCCTCCTGCCTGGCACCATCCGCAGGAGACCGCGATGACCGATCCGATCGAAACCCGGCGCCGGTTCTATGCGGAGGAACTTCGCTTCACCACCCACATGAGCTCCGCCCGGGTGCAAGGAGCCTTCGCAACGGTGCCGCGCGAGCGGTTCGTCGGCGACGGACCGTGGCGGGTCAAGAGCCTCTGGAACTTGGCCGACTATTGGACCACGGAGGATGCCGATCCCCAAAACGTCTATCACGACATCCTCATCGCGCTCGACGAGACGCTCGGCCTCAACAATGGCCAGCCCAGCCTCTGGGCCTTTCTGTTCGACAGGCTCGGCGTCGCCGCCGGCGAGCAAGTGCTGCATCTCGGCAGCGGTACCGGCTACTACACCGCGATCCTCGCCGAACTGGTCGGGAACGAAGGCAGCGTCACCGCGATCGAAATCGAGCCGTCGATGGCAGAGCGGGCAAGGCCGGCATTGGCGCCGTGGCCGCAAATTATCCTCGTCCACGGTGACGGCGCCAGCGGTCCGTTTTCGCCGGTCGATCTAATCGTCGCCAGCGCGGGCGCGACCCATCCGCTGCCGATCTGGATCGATGCACTGAAACCCGGCGGGCGGCTGTTGTTTCCGATGACGGTCACGCGTGGGCCCGGCGGCATGCTGCTGGTGAGGCGTCACGACGGCGACGAATTCAGCGCGCAATTCCTATGCGCAGCGGCCTTCTACGAATTCGCTGGCGCGCGCGATACCGATGTCGCCAGCCGTCTCGACCAAGCGCTCACGCGCGATCGCGGCGCGGGCGTCAACTCACTGCGCCGCGAGCCTCACCCGGAAGATGAAGGCTGCTGGCTGCACGGCGACGGCTGGTGCCTCTCCCGCCGCGAAATCACCGCAGTGCCGAAGGCCTCGTGACGCTGCCTTTCGCGAATATCAACAACCGCGGCAGATGTTCTTCAGCTTGGCGGTGGTCCGGGCATCTTCCTCGAGGAACGGGTCCTTGTATGCAGCTCGCGTTGTGTCGTTTTCAACAACCGCGGGCTTTGCTATTTTTGGAGGAGAAGCCGCGTCGTAACAGGCGAGCCGCCCGCTGGTGTTTTCGATGCCCCGGCATTCGGGCCCCTTGGCGAGCGCGCTTTGCGTGAATGCGCAGAGCGCCAATAGTGCGACAGTCGTTTTCATCTGATTTCCTTTGCGGGCGACATTACCCGACGCCACTCCGCGATCGAACCAGACCAAGTCCGGGTCAATCCGTTCCGATACCGATCGCACAGTGCCCGAGCCGCGGTGCCGACGGGCTCGAACCCAGTCGCTCGCCGGATACTGACGCCAGCTATTCCGCCGCTACTTCTTTTTGCCGGGGCTGAATGATGGCTGCCATCCCGCGGTCTTCTGGCTGGGGGCTGCGGCAATGGTCTTGATCTTCTCTTTTTTGGGCTTCTTGGTTTCCCGATTGCCCTTTTGTTCGCCCTTGGCCATGGATATCTCCTCACGTTTGGTGATGATGCGGCAATTGAACAGTGAATTTCACATTGACGCGTAGCGCGCCGCGCTTTTGATCGCGCCGTCGACCTCGTCTGCCAGCTCGGCTTCCCCGATTTCGTGAAGATTGGAGGCCATCGTCGATGCCTGGTCCGCGCTCATGGAGAGCGGCTCGCCCGTTTCGTAGCTGAATTTGATGCGCCAAACTCCGCCAGGGTTGCGGTGCGGCTCGATCAGCAACACCGGAAGATTGGGCAGCCCATTCTCAAGAAGCAGTGCGGATAGCGTCAGCATCACTGCACCAATTGGCTTCATCCGGCACCCGAAAGAACGACTTGAAGAGGCGCCCGGCGTAACATGACCCGCATTTGGATACTGTGCGCCCTTTGTCCGCGAATAGCCATGCCCAGGAGAGTCCATCCCGGTCTATTTCCGGCTTGGCCAGCGCCGACCATCGACCGTCCTTCTTGCGACGGCGGGGCTTTAATTCTCACCCGGGCGTCCCCACATAGTGATCATGGCACAATGGCAGGCATCGATCACGCGGGCACCCCCGAAGACCAAGGCGGAGCTGCGCCAAATGCTGACCGAGGCGGTTCGAAACACCCAGGCTGAAGCAGCCAACGGTGCAAAAAATCCGCCGAAGGCCAAAAAGGCTCACGGCTAGCTCGCGTCAGGTTTGTGATTAGCCTAGACCACCTCCTGGGTCGGCGAGGATTTTGCTCTGAGCGTGATCTAAATCAACGCCCGTGCGGTCGCGCCTGTCTTAAAATTACCAACAATGGATTGGAAGCCGTTTGATGAGGCCTCCGACGAAAAAGCCAGTCCCCGTCGTTGACGAGCCTAGGCCCGAGAAAATCGCACGAGCCGACAGGCCTCCTGCCGAGGGATTCGTGGTGGTTGTCGACGGCCACTTCAAGTCGGAGTTCGACACGGCCGAGGCTGCCGAAGCAGCGGGCCGAACACTCAAGTCGACTCATCCGATCCTCCAGATCGGGATCTATGACGCCGCAACAAAAGTCCGCACCCTCTTGACCTGACAAGCAATCAAAGGTGGCACATGAATGATCTGTCCAACGGATTCGAACTGTTGCTAGGTCACGCAACATTTAAGCTGTGGCCGGACTTGCCCCGTGACATGCAGGAAAAGCTCTTTGAGGCTGCCGTTCCCGACAACCCGCTCTTGAGATACAACTTCGCTGTATTTCTTCACGACCATCATCCGCGAACCGCACATCCGCCCAGGCCGTCCAGCCGGCGCGAGATGTGATACGATTCACGCGATGAGCCATCGTCCACTGTGAATATCGAATTTCACGACACCCTCGTCGCGCATCTTCAATAACAGGGCCTGGCACACCTCCTCATTGGCGACATTGGCGCGCTTCATGATCTCGCGGACCTTGAGCGCGTTCTGGCGAAGTGAGCTCAGGATGTTCTCTCGATCATTCAGCATGATTATTCCCCCGCAAGCCAGGTAACCCGGATTTTACTCTTGAATGAGCCATTTAGGCCATCACGAGCTTAATCTCGCCGTCTTCGATGGTTCCGGCCGCAAGCGCGTCACGCGCCATCTTTTCGATAATCAGCCAGTTTGTAAGAAGGTACTTCTGTGCCTCTGCTTTCGTAGGCAGCCTGGTTTGCAGCACGCAGCGCTGCCGCATGTTTCCGTTCGCGATCTGAAAAGAGACCGCTTGCGGTCCCTCGCGAATCTCCTGTTCGGTCGGCTTGGCAATTTTTCGCATGGGCTGTTCCTTAGTGAAGCTTTGATAGAGCCAATGCTATTGGGACGAAGCAGCCAATAGCCCACTGATGCGCCTTTACTAAGACGCCTGGCGCGAAGCGGTATCAAGCATGAATCACAGGTGAGAGGCACTTTTGATCTCGCCTCACTTAAACCGGTCCGGCATTTTCGCGGCCCTGCTGCATTTTTATGGTCGAGATCGGCCATTTCCCAACGTGCCCCCTGATGGAGATTCGCAAACCGTGCAGCTCGTCCAGCCAAACGCTCTCGACCGTGCCGGCTTTGCCGTCGGTGAGAACGACGGCTTTTCCAACGAGCTCGGATTGCACGTCCGCGAACGCGGTGAGGATCGTAGACGCGCAGAGCTTCACGGTCGTCATGGTGTTCCCCAAATAACGTGGGCGAGCGAGTCGGCGGCGTCGTGTTGCATTCGAAAGGTGCAGAAGTCGTGGCGGGCACAGGGCAACCGAGTGTCGGAAGGACTCCATGCGGGATCTTGAAATCATCCGATCGGCTGGTCTGTCATCGGTGATCGAATCGAAACGCCACGCGCGATCCGTTGCGACGCGATCAGCCACAAAGCGAAGGTCGCGACTCGCCCGATCGTCCGGGACTGCCATGGGCAATCACTTGCGCCATCGAATAGCGCGATGCATTGAACCCAGCATTTGCCTTAAAAATTCGCGGCAACCAGGTCATACGAACCTCTGCTTCCGCGAACATACATCCTCGCGGCAGCGGCACAGATCAAGTCCCGGTTGCAATCGAACGCATTCAAAAATCCCGACTCATCCGTGCGCGCATCTGGTTGAATTCGCCTCAATGCATCTTCCGCTATGAAGAATGACGCCTCTATCGCGCTGTCGTATCCCCAGAATCGCACGGCCCGCCGCGTCTGGTCATACGAGCGACTGTGATTGGGGAAATCAATCACGCGAGCGGCGCTGATCAAGTCGTCGCTGGTTCACGACTGTGCGTATCGGGATTGGGATCAGCGAGCCCCCACTGCCGAATGCGCGTTGCAGCGCGCGCTCTGCCGCTGCGGCAAGCTGGCGAAGAAAGCTCAACAGATATTTGCTGGTCATTAGGTCAACCTCACTGACACGCTCTCGCGTGGGTCTTTTGATAACATAGGCGCTAATTTCAATTTTACGAGCCGCGTCTCGGTCCAGCCGCGCGATTAGCGATAAACTGATTTGAAAGAGCGATAAACTGATTTGAAAGCGGAACTGATCGGTTCCCGACACATTGCCTCCTCGCCGCGATCACGCGGCGCCAAGGAGATACTAAATGAAACGTCTATTGCTGATCGGCGTCGCTACCTGCGCACTCGCTGCAATGTCGACTCTGTCAGCTTCGGCGTTGCCCCGCGCCACGGCAGGCACGCTGGTTGGCGATGCCGATAATTCGGTTATTCTCGTTCATGGAGGTCATGGACATTGGCACGGCCACATGGGTCATGGCAGTCGCGGTCATCATTATGGTTGGGGAAGAGGCCACCATCACGGTTGGTGATAAGGACAGACCGGACCATACCGCTCAAGGCCGCCTTAGCTGGCGGCCTCTTTGCGCACACAATTAGAAACTTGCATCGATTTCGCTGAACCCGCCCCTGATCTTCCGCTATTGTTAAAGCAATCGGGATCAAATGAGCGATGAGATACTTACCTCAACGTCCGCAGCCAATTCTCAGAGCTACGCCGCGGACTGATTTTCCCAGCTCGCCTTCGAAACGCCCGTCATGATGGTCCTGGATCACCCGCTTCCCCCCGCAGTCGTTCTCGTCGTCGAAGACGAAATGCTGCTACGGATGCGCGCGGTCGATATGGTGGAGGACGCCGGTTTTACCCCGCTTGAGGCCGTGGATGCCGACGAAGCTGTCGCCATTCTGGAATCCAGGTCCGACATCGCGCTGCTGCTCACGGACATCCAGATGCCCGGCACCATGGACGGCCTGGGACTTGCGCGCTCCGTGCGCGAACGTTGGCCGCCGATCAAGATCATCCTGGTCTCAGGCCAGTTGAGGCTGGCGGACATCGAAATTCCCGCCGACAGCCGGTTTTTCGGCAAGCCGCTCGAAGCCGGGGAAATGATTGCCGAGATGCAGAGCATGATCGGTCGCGCTTGAAGCCGTCATTATCCCGCTGAACCGCCGATAATCACGACATTCTGCCGGAACCAAGCCTCAAATGGTCCGTGCGGAAGCCGACATAGGGTGATAGTGTCAACAATGTTTGAAATCGACGACCATCAGGACGACCGCCGTTTGAGTACCGAGGCGCCGCTCCCACCGGAGTTTCTCGCGGCCGAGAATGTCAGCCTTCGGCTGCTGCTGGCGCAAGCCGAAATCGATGCGAGGGGCCTGCTTGCCCAGGCCGGCATCGACGCCAGGGAGCGCGAAGCGGCGGACAGGCTTCAGAAGCTGATCCTCGAAGAACTGCACCACCGCATCAAGAATACGCTGGCGACCGTCAGCGCCATCGCCTCCCAAAGCTTGCGCGGCGTGCCGGGCGCCGAACATGCGCAGGACGCCATCGCAGGCCGTCTGCTGGCGCTGGGGCGGGCTCACGACCTTTTATTGCAGGCAAGATGGACCAGCGCGGACCTCGGGAAGATCGTTCGCGGCGCCACCGAAGCGTTCGACAATCCGGATATGCCTAAATTCACGATTGCTGGACCCGATGTCCGGATGACGTCGGGAGCTGTGATCGCGATTGCGATGACCCTCAACGAACTCTGCACCAACACCACGAAGTTCGGCGCATTGTCGGTGGCAGCCGGCCGCGTCGACATCGGCTGGACGCTCGATCCGAGGTCGCAGCGTCTGCAACTGACATGGGCCGAGCGGAACGGCCCCGCGGTTCGCGCTCCGGAAAAGCGCAGTTTCGGCACACGCTTGATCGAGACGCTCGGCCGACAGCTAAAGGGCGACGTCCATCTGAGGTATGAACCCGGTGGCTTCACCTACGTCCTCGATGTGCCCTTGGCATCGCTGACGGCGATGACGTCCGAACAGCCCTCAGCCTGATCTCCGAGCTGCGTGCGCCGTCGAGAGGCGGCGACGCCGCTCCCCTTCAAACCGGCAACTTTTCCATTGCCTGCGCGACAACCGACACGGCAGCCGCAATCGCCGCCCATGCCGCCCAAGGCGCCTGGCGGCGCAATTGCGGAATAAACTGCTCGACATTGTCGCGAAGATCGCTTCCTGCGGCAGCGTACAGCCCGACACATGCCGAAGTCAGTGCGGCACCGATGGCGATCCAGGAAGCAGCATCCGTCATGAATCAACGCTTGCTCGCCCAGGCTGGACGGGCGCCGGTCCAGGCCGGAAGCGCATCCCATTCCGCACACCGCATCCGACGCTCTTCATCGCCGACCCTGATAAAGACAAAGGGAGCATCATCCTGGCCGGTTTTTGAACCGACGAACATTGCGGGAACTCCGTAGGCGTCCCGAACGGTTGCCGTGTTTGCCATTCCAGCTCTACCTTCCTTCAAGCCCCCGGGACGCTCGCCGTCTCCGTGCCGACAGCTGGACTACCGCTGAATGCAGCTACCGCTGAATAATCGCGGCCGCCGCGATCAGCAGCACAAAGAAGATCGGCATCAATACCGGAGGTATGAGCCACTCACGGAGATCGAACTTGCTTACGTCGGACATGTGACCGCCTTCACTGGTCGAGGCGGGAGCGCAACGCTCTCAGTCACCGATAACAGCCAGGGGGCGCGCGGTGATATCAGGGATGTAGCAGCCGACTGGCCAAATAGCGAGGTTAATCGCCGACGGCGGAAGCGACCGGCGCCGCCCGGCCGCTTCACACGATCTCGTCGGTCCACACTTTGAAGCTGACGAGCGTGTTCGGCCCAAAGGTTTGGGTGAGCGGAACGTCCGCGGCATCACGGCCCTGGGCAATCAGGACGCGACCGATTCGCGGAATGTTGTTGCGGGCATCGAAGGTATACCAGTGGCCGCCGAGATAGGCCTCGAACCAGCCGGCGAAATCTCCCACGCCGTAGGGTGGCGGCATCCCGATGTCGCCGAGATAGCCGGTGCAATATCGCGCCGGAATGTTCATGCAGCGGCAGAACGCGATGGCAAGGTGCGCGTAGTCGCGGCAGACTCCCCTGCCTTCGTTGAACACTTCCCACGCCGTCATGGTCGGCCGCGCGTGCTCATAGCCGAACGTGATGTGATGGTGCACGAAGTCGCAAATCGCCTGCACCCGCGCCCAGCCCGGCGGGGTCTTCTCAAACAGCCGCCATGCGATGTCGGAGAGCCGGTCGGTCTCGCAATAGCGGCTGCCGAGGAGATAGACGATCGCCTCCGCCGGAAGATCCTCGACCGCGTGTTGCGCGGCCGAAGGCACGATCACATCGGGAAGACCGCTGTCGCGTACCGTGCCGTCGGCAGCAAGCCGCATGCGGCCCGCCGGCGCGACGAGCCGGCTGCACCAGTTGCCGAAGCCATCCCGATAGGGCGTGATGGGGACCGAAGGGCCGGTGGTGAGGTAATCGGGCACGATGACGTCGGATGCCCGCGTGAAATGCATGCCCAGCACGGCAATCAACGGCGTCGGCTGCGGAAAGTCGTAGATCATCTCGTAGCCGACACGAAGTTTCATGCGAACACCTGACCCCAACGGTTTGCACCATTCCAAAATCGCGCCACCGCCCCCGGGCCGCAACGACATCGCTCACGGGCAGTCATTTAACCGGCGATGAAATCTATGGTCGCGGACACTGGCCAGGTCGTGCGACCCTTCCAGCTAGATAACTTGCAAAATTGTTTCCGGCGCACTGCGCAAATGGCTACGAATGCGGCCGAATACAAGGTAAGTCGGCGGTTATTCGGCCGATAGCGCCGTTTTCGCGAGAAAGCGATAGCTAATCGGGCCAAAAGAGCGCACGGTGAATCCATGCACAACACCAACGTCGGCGCCGACCGGTCCGCGAAGGACGGCGGGCTATGACCACGCGCTCGCGGCGGGAAGTGATCACCTTCCAGCACCCCTTCCAGATCAAGGGCATCGATCGCGTCCTGCCTCCGGGGGCTTACGACGTCATCACCGATGAGCAGATGATCGAAGGACTGTCGTTCGCTTCGTTCCGCCGTGTCGCCACCATGATCATGGTGCCGGCAGCACCGCCGCGCGGGGCGGCAATGGAGATGATTTCCATCGGCTCGGTCGACCTGTCCGACGCGCAGCGCATCGACGCGTGCGCCCCATGACCGACGAGCCGCTCGATCTCGACAGACACCGCGGTATCGCCGCGCAAAGGGCGACCGACATTCGTCGTGTTCTGGCGGATGTCGAGAACAATGCAAGGAAGTTGCGCGATTCTCAGGCGGCCGTCGAAAGCCAGCTCCTGTCGGCGCCGGCAGCCTCCTGGCCGGAAGCCGCCGCCAAGGCGCGCTACGTCCTGAATTCATACGCCGCCGGGCTGGCGGCGCACGACACCCATCATCGCGACCTGGTCACGGCCGTACTTGCGGACTTTGACCGGCTCTCGAACGAGAGTTGAGCGAATTGTTGTTCGAAACCGAACTTCACCCCGCGTTCGATGCGAGATCGAACGCCTATCCGAAAGCACAATCCATGCAAAATCTTTCACCGCGCCACGTCAAGGCAGAAGAGGCGCTTTGGCTCCATGTCGCATCAGGCTGGTACAGCACGAAGGTAAGCGGCACGTTTGTTTCCGGTCCCCACGATACCGAGGCCGATTGCCTTCGCAAAATCGCGGAGATCGACCCGCCGCCGGTAAAGCGCGCAAAGGTATCCGCCGCCGCGTAACGATCGAAACAACGACGGCGCCGACGCGCCGTCGTTCAATACATCGCACGAAGGCAGGAACGTCCTGCAGGAGGCAGTTAAAATGGCACTGACACGCGGCAACTTTGTCGGTTATGAGTTCGACCGGATGGTGGTCAGGTTTTCGATGGTCGACGGTCAACGGGAGATCAACTGTGCCGTCAGCACCTCCGCCATGGACGACCTGGAAAAGCCGGAGCGGACCAAGGCCGAGCAACGCGAAGCACAATTCCTGAGGCTGCGCGACCGGATCGAGGAGCAGGCTGCTCGCAAGTTCCTGGCTCAGGAGTTCGAGGGCACGCCACCCGGCATCATCCTGCGCAGCATCGATTTCCGGGTCAGCGCGTAGATGGTCCAGGAATCCCCGGCCCCGCTGAGCTCCGAAGAATTCGCCTCGTTGTTGGAAGTCAGCAAGGGCGACGCCCAGCACGATATTCCCCAGCTGCATTGGGAACGCCTGGTTGCCATGGGTTATGCCTTGAGGCGACTAGGGGTGCTTGGGCTGACCGACGCCGGGCTTCGCCGGCTTGCGGCGGGTGACGATCAAGCCCGTTCCCCGACCCCGACACTTGCGCAATAGGCACCTGCCAGGGCGGACTATTCTTTCGCCGGCTGGTCGTCGTGCTTGGCCTGGGCGACTTCAGCCGCGGCCAGATCGCCCTTCGCGGCTTCCGCGGTATCCGCTATCAGCCGCACGAAGCGCGAACCGACCGAATAGGGCAAATGATCGTGCTCGAGCAGTTCGTAAAGGCGATCCCTCAAATCAGGATCGTTCAGCCGCCTTTTGCGCGGAAGGATCGCCACTGCCGGTGTCCCGCTTTCCGGAGTTCGCCGATCTCTCGGGTGCCCCCTGATGCGAACGGTGGAAGCGGGGGACGCTCTATATAGCCGCTGGGGCGGCAAGGTATTTGATGTCCCTCAAGGCTTTGCCCACCGAACGACCTAGGCGCCGGCCATCGCCTTTTCGATAGCCGAAAGCGCGGCATCAGCCTTGGCGCCGTCGGGACCGCCCGCCTGCGCCATGTCGGGCCGCCCGCCACCGCCCTTGCCGCCGAGCACCACCGAGGCAACGCGCGCCAGATCGACCGCGTTATAGCGCGAGGTGAGATCGGAGGTGACGCCGACGACCACGCCGGCCTTGCCGTCTCCGCTGACGCCGACGATCGCGACCACGCCGGAGCCGAGCTGCTTCTTGCCGTCGTCGGCAAGGCTCTTGAGATCCTTCATCTCGATGCCCTCGACCGCGCGTGCCAACAGCTTGACGTCGCCGACATGGCGCACGCCGTTGGCGGCCGCCGCCGCTCCGTCGGAGACCGAAGCGCCGCCGCCCATCGCCAGCTTCTTGCGTGCCTCCGACAGGTCGCGCTCCAGTCGCTTGCGCTCTTCCATCAGCGAAGCGATCCGCGCCGGCACCTCGTCGACCGTGGTGCGCAGTTCCATGGCCGCGGTCTTGGCGAGTGCCATGGTGTCGTTGGCGTGCTTGCGGGCATGACGTCCGGTCAGCGCTTCGATACGGCGAACGCCCGAGGCGACCGCGCTTTCGCTGGTCACCGAGATCAGCCCGATGTCGCCGGTCCGCCTGACATGCGTGCCGCCGCACAATTCCACCGACCAGCCGAACGAGTTGGCGCCGTGTTCGCGGGCGGTTTTGCCCATCGACACCACGCGGACCTCGTCGCCATATTTCTCGCCGAACAGGGCCCGGGCGCCGGCCTCGCGGGCGTCGTCCACCGCCATCAGGCGCGTGGTGACCTCGTCATTCTCCAGCACCACATCGTTGGCGATATCCTCGATCCGGGAGAGCTCCTCCGGCGTGATCGGCTTCGGATGCACGAAGTCGAAGCGCAGGCGGTCCGGCGCCACCAGCGAGCCGCGCTGGGCGATGTGGTCGCCGAGCACCTGCCGCAAAGCCTCGTGCAGCAGATGCGTCGCCGAATGATTGGCGCGGATCGATGAGCGCCTCAAGTGATCGACATCGAGCTGCAGCGCGGTGCCGGGCTTCAAGGTGCCCTGCTCCACGGTGCCCAGATGCACGAAGAGATCGCCGGCCTTTTTCTGGGTCTCGGTGACGCGGATTCGCACGCCCTCTCCGGTCATCACGCCGGTGTCGCCGACCTGGCCGCCGGATTCGGCATAGAACGGCGTCTGGTTCAGGACGATCGCGCCGGCCTCGCCCGCCTTGAGGCTCTCGACCTCCTTGCCGTCTTTCACCAGCGCACCGACCACGCCCTCCGCGGTCTCGGTCTCGTAGCCCAAAAACTCGGTCGCGCCGAGCTTTTCGCGCAACGGAAACCAGACGTTCTCGGTGGCGGTATCGCCGGAGCCCGCCCAGGCCGCGCGCGCCTTTTCGCGCTGCCGGTCCATCGCGTCGGTGAAGGACGCGATATCGACGCCGATGCCGCGTGACTTCAGCGCGTCTTGCGTCAGATCGAGCGGAAAGCCGTAGGTGTCGTACAGCGTGAACGCGGTATCGCCGTCGAACATGTCGCCCTTCTTCAGGCCACTGCTCTTCTCGTCGAGGATCGACAGGCCCCGCTCCAACGTCTTGCGGAAGCGGGTCTCTTCCAGCCGCAGGGTTTCCTCGATCAGGTTTTCCGCGCGCACCAATTCGGGATAGGCCTGGCCCATCTCGCGCACCAGCGCCCACACCAGCCGGTGCATCAGCGGATCGCGCGCGCCGAGCAACTGCGCATGGCGCATCGCGCGCCGCATGATCCGGCGCAGCACATAGCCGCGGCCCTCGTTCGACGGCAATACGCCGTCGGCGATCAGGAAGGACGAGGCGCGCAGATGATCGGCAATCACGCGCAGCGAGGCCTTCTGCGGCCCTTGCGGATCGGCGCCGGTCAATTCGGAGATGGCGCGGATCAGGGCTACGAACAGGTCGATGTCGTAATTGTCATGCTTGCCCTGCAAGACCGCGGCGACGCGCTCCAGCCCCGCGCCGGTATCGATCGACGGCTTCGGCAAGGGATTGCGCACCCCGCCCTCGAGCTGTTCGAACTGCATGAACACGAGATTCCAGATCTCAATGAAGCGGTCGCCATCCTGCTCGGCCGAGCCCGGCGGGCCGCCCCAGATCTTGTCGCCATGGTCGTAGAAGATCTCCGAACACGGACCGCACGGACCGGTGTCGCCCATCTGCCAGAAATTGTCTGAACCGGCGATACGGATGATGCGCGACTCCGGCAGGCCTGCGATCTTCTTCCAGAGACCGAACGCCTCGTCGTCATCGATATAGACCGTTGCGGTCAGTTTATCCTTCGGCAGGCCGAATTCCTTGGTCACCAGATTCCAGGCGAGCTCGATGGCGCGGTCCTTGAAATAATCGCCGAACGAGAAATTGCCGAGCATCTCGAAAAAGGTGTGATGCCGGGCGGTATAGCCGACATTGTCGAGGTCGTTGTGTTTGCCGCCGGCGCGGACGCATTTCTGCGAGGTGGTGGCGCGCTGATAGGGCCGCTTTTCCACGCCGGTGAAGACGTTCTTGAACTGCACCATGCCGGCATTGGTGAACATCAGCGTCGGGTCGTTGCGCGGCACCAGCGGCGACGACGGCACGATCTCGTGGCCGTTATCGGCAAAGAATTTCAGAAAAGTCGACCTGATCTCGTTAACGCCGCTCATGTTGGTCCAATCGCAAAAACAACAGGGATTCGCCCGCAAAAGGCATGTGTCCCGCGACCCGCTTTTAGACAAGGGGGCTCATTGTGTCCAGAAAGTGTGCAGGAGATCAGGGGCTTGCCGCACAGCCGTTGATAGATGCTGCGACTGCGTTGACAGCCTTGGTGCTGGCGTGTTTTCTTCCTACCTGTACAAGACGTCACGTCGGGAGAGATCGGCTTAAGCGCCGGCGCCGAAGGAGCAACCGCCCCGGAAACTCTCAGGCAAACGGACCCTCGTGACTGGCTAGCATCTGGAAAGAGACACCTAAGGGCTTCGGTCCTGACGTGTCCGCCGACGGGATAATACTCTCAGGCACAGCGACAGATGGGGCTTCGACAGGTTTTCCGAGGGATTTTCCTTGGGAACCGCGAGGGCCCAGTGATGCTTGCGCGCGACGACAAATCTCCGTTGAAAACCACCCCTTTACACGCCCTGCACGTATCCAGCGGCGGCAAAATGGTGCCGTTCGCCGGTTACGACATGCCGGTGCAATTCGCATCAGGCGTGCTCCGGGAGCACCTGCATACCCGCGAGGCCGCAGGCCTGTTCGACGTCTCGCATATGGGCCAGATCGCGCTACGGCCGAAATCCGGCAAGCTGGAAGATGCGGCGCTAGCGCTGGAACGGCTGGTGCCGCAGGACATGCTCAGCGTTGCACCGGGACGACAGCGCTACGCCCAGTTCACCAATGACGCGGGCGGGATTCTCGACGACCTGATGGTCGCGAATTTCGGCAAGCTTTTGTTTCTGGTGGTCAACGCCGCCTGCAAGGCCGAGGACGAGGCCCATCTGCGGGCCGGCCTGTCGGATATCTGCGTGATCGAGCCGCTTCGCGGCCGCGCGCTGCTGGCGCTGCAGGGATCGAAGGCCGAATCGGTGCTGGCAAAACTTTGCGCGGAGGCGCCCGCGATGCGCTTCATGGATGCCGGTCCGCACCGTGTCGACGGCATCGACTGCTTCGTCTCGCGCTCCGGCTATACCGGAGAGGACGGTTTCGAGATTTCGGTTCCGGCCGAACAGGCGGAGCGGCTGGCGAAAACCCTGCTGGCGAACGGCGACGTGCTGCCGATTGGGCTCGGGGCCCGCGACAGCCTGCGGCTGGAGGCCGGGCTTTGCCTCTACGGCCACGACATCGACACCTCCACGACGCCGGTCGAGGGCGCGCTGGAATGGTCCATTCAAAAGAGCCGCCGCAAGGGCGGCGCGCGGGCCGGCGGATTTCCCGGCGCGGACCGGATTTTCGGCCAGTTCGAACAGGGCGCGCCACGCCGCCGCGTCGGGCTGCGGCCCGAGGGCCGCGCCCCCGTGCGGGAGGGCGCGCCGCTGTTTGCCGATGCCAGTTCGAGCGAACAGATCGGCGCGGTCACCTCGGGCGGATTTGGGCCGAGCCTGAACGCGCCGGTGGCGATGGGCTATCTGCCGACGCCGCGCGCCACGCTCGGCACCACCGTGTTCGCCGAATTGCGCGGCCAGCGCCTGCCGCTGCGGGTCGCGGCCATGCCCTTCGTTGCCAATACCTACAAACGCTAAGGAATCATCATGACCACGCTCTACACCTCCGATCACGAATGGCTCCGCATCGAGGGCGACGTCGCCACCATCGGCGTCACCGATTACGCCCAGTCGCAGCTCGGCGATGTCGTGTTCGTCGAACTGCCGAAGGTCGGCCGCAACCTGAAGAAGGCGGAAGCCGCCGCGGTGGTCGAATCCGTCAAGGCCGCCTCCGACGTCTACGCGCCAATTTCAGGCGAAGTGCTCGAAGTCAACGAGGCGCTCGCCAACGAGCCTGCGCTGGTGAATTCCGACGCCGCCGGCAAGGCGTGGTTTTTCAAGATCAAGATCGCAGACAAGAGCGAACTCGGCGGCCTGATGGATGAGGCCGCCTACAAGGCACATACGGCGTGAGATGATGAAGCCGACGAAAACAGCCGTCATGCCCTGCGAAGGCGGGGCATCCAGTAGCCACCGGCACCGACGATTGAACCGAGGAGCCACGGCGTACTGGATCGTCCGCGTTCGCGGACGATGACACCGAGTGTGAACATTCCAGCGAGGAACCCATGACCGCGCACCGCAAACCCGTTGACGAAGCCGCCACCAATTTCGTCCGCCGCCATATCGGCCCCTCGCCCCGCGACATGTCGGCGATGCTGGAAACGGTGGGCGCAGCGAGCCTCTCCGCGCTGATGGCGGAGACCCTGCCCGCCTCGATCCGCCAGCAGGCGCCGCTCGATCTCGGCACAGCCTTGAGCGAAACCGAAGCGCTCGCCCATACGCGCGAGCTGGCGTCGCAGAATGCGCTCTTCACTTCGCTGATCGGCCAAGGGTATTCCGGCACCATCCTGCCGGCGGTGATCCAGCGCAACATCCTGGAAAACCCCGCCTGGTACACGGCCTATACGCCGTATCAGCCGGAGATCAGCCAGGGCCGGCTGGAAGCCCTGTTCAACTTCCAGACCATGATCTCTGACCTCACCGGGCTCGACGTCGCCAACGCCTCGCTGCTGGATGAGGCGACCGCCGCGGCCGAAGCCATGGCGCTGGCCGAACGCGCCGCGCAGGCCAGGACAAAATCCTTTTTCGTCGATGCCGAGGTGCATCCGCAGACGCTGGCCGTGCTGCGCACCCGCGCCGAACCGCTCGGCTGGAACCTGATCGTCGGCGATCCCATGACCGATCTGGCCAGCGCGAACGTATTCGGCGCCCTGCTGCAATACCCGGGCACATCGGGCGCGGTGCGCGACTTCAGGCCCGCCATCGCGGCGCTGCACGCCAGGGGCGCGCTTGCGGTTGTCGCCGCCGATCTTCTGGCGCTGACGCTGCTGGCCTCGCCCGGCGACCTCGGTGCCGACATCGCCATCGGGTCGGCGCAGCGTTTTGGCGTGCCGATGGGCTATGGCGGGCCGCACGCCGCCTATATGGCGGTGCGCGATGCCCTGAAGCGCTCGCTGCCGGGGCGCATCGTCGGCCTGTCGATCGATTCGCGTGGAGAGCCCGCCTATCGCCTTGCGCTGCAGACCCGCGAGCAGCATATCCGCCGGGAAAAGGCGACCTCCAACATCTGCACCGCGCAGGTGCTTTTGGCCGTGATCGCGTCGATTTATGCGGTCTATCATGGCCCGGAGGGACTGACCCATATCGCGCGCACCATCCATCGCCGCACCGCCGTGCTGGCCGCCGGCTTGCGCAAGCTCGGCTTTGCGCCAGCGTCTGAGGCATTCTTCGATACACTGACGGTGGAAGCCGGCGGCAAGCAGGGCGAGATCATCACCCGCGCGCTGGCCGAGAAGATCAATCTGCGGATCGGCCAAGGGAAGCTACAGGGCAAGCTCGCCATCGCGCTCGACGAAACCACGACGCCCGAGATCGTCGAGGCGGTTTGGCGGGCGTTCGGCGGCAGACTGACCTACGCTGACATCGAGGCCGGCGCCCGCGATGCCCTGCCCGCCGAGTTGAAGCGCACAGCCACATTCCTGACCCATCCGGTGTTCCACGCCCACCGCTCCGAGACCGAACTGTTGCGCTACATGCGCAAGCTCAGCGACCGGGATCTTGCGCTCGACCGCGCCATGATCCCGCTCGGCTCCTGCACCATGAAGCTCAACGCCACCAGCGAGATGATCCCGCTGACCTGGCCCGAATTCGGCGCGCTCCACCCGTTTGCGCCGCGCGGCCAGGCAGAAGGCTATCACGTGCTGTTCGCCCGGCTGGAACAATGGCTGTGCGACATCACAGGCTATGACGCGATCTCGCTGCAGCCTAATTCCGGCGCGCAAGGCGAATATGCCGGGTTATTGGCGATCCGCGGCTATCACGCCGCCCGCGGCGAGCCGCGCCGCAAGGTGTGCCTGATTCCCTCCTCCGCGCACGGCACCAATCCGGCGTCGGCCCACATGGCCGGCATGAAGGTCGTGGTGGTGGCCTGCGACAGCAGAGGCGATGTCGATGTGACCGATCTGCGCGCCAAGGCCGACGCGCACGCGCTAGATCTCGCTGCCGTCATGATCACCTACCCCTCGACCCACGGCGTGTTCGAGGAGCACATCCGCGAGATCTGCGACATCGTCCACGGCCATGGCGGTCAGGTCTATCTCGACGGTGCCAATATGAACGCGCAGGTAGGACTGTCGCGGCCCGGCGATTACGGCGCCGATGTCAGCCATCTCAACCTCCACAAGACCTTCTGTATCCCACATGGCGGTGGCGGTCCCGGCATGGGCCCGATCGGCGTCAAGGCGCACCTTGCGCCATTCCTGCCCGGCCATCCCGCGGCCAATGGCAAAACGCCTGCCGCGATCGGGCCGGTATCGGCTGCGCCGTTCGGCTCGGCGTCGATCCTGACCATCTCCTACATCTACATTCTCATGATGGGCGGCGAAGGCCTTACGCGCGCTACGGAAATGGCGATCCTCAACGCCAACTACATCGCCACCAGGCTCGATCCGCATTTCCCGGTGCTGTACCGCAATGCCAAAGGGCGCGTCGCCCACGAATGCATCATCGACCCCAGAGCGCTGAAGACCTCGAGCGGCGTCACCGTCGACGACATCGCAAAAAGGCTGATCGATTACGGCTTCCACGCCCCGACCATGAGTTTTCCGGTGCCGGGCACGCTGATGATCGAGCCGACCGAATCGGAATCGAAGGCGGAACTGGATCGCTTTTGCGACGCCATGATCGCGATCCGGCGCGAGATCGCCGAGATCGAGAATGGCCGCTGGAAGGTCGAGGCCTCGCCGCTGCGCCATGCCCCCCACACCGTGCACGATATCGCCGACGATTCCTGGGCGCGTGCCTATAGCCGCGCCGAGGGCTGCTTCCCCGCCGGCACCTCGCGGTCGGACAAATACTGGTCACCGGTCGGACGGGTCGACAATGTCTATGGTGACCGCAACCTGGTGTGCTCGTGCCCGCCGATCGAGGACTACGCGCAGGCGGCGGAGTGAGACCTGCGTGTCCTGGACGGAGCGGCCTTGCCGAGCTTCGGCTGAGGCAGAACCTGCGCATCCATCAAAGAGGCGAACGAGACGGATGGCTTGTGGGCTCAGCCCGAAACGACGACAAAGATGGCCGCGATGGCTGAGGCGCAACGAGGGCCGGATTCCAGCGCCACAGACAATCATTGGTCAACCTGGTGCCGCCCCACCAGTGATCGATCGGATTGTAGTGGCTGAAATCCTCCTTGTGCGCGACAATCGCCCTGCCGAATTCGGTTAGCGACAACCGGCTTCGCCTGTACGCCGCGTCGCGGTCACGGTAGTTCTCCCTCCTGATCGTGCGCAGTTCGTCGTCAAGGCCCGCCACGGCTGGCGTCGGGCCGTGGGCCAGTCTCTCGAGCAGGAAACCGATTTCCCAGTCGCTGAAGACGCGCCGCTGGCCGAGCCCTCGAAGGTGAAACAGCGCATTTGTCAGCGAGTAGCCCCTTGCAATCAGCTCCAGCAGCCGCATTTCCGTCGCGCCAAGCCCGGTCAGCGCGGAGGGCAGCTCTTCGAGCAGGTTATACCAGCCTTCGGAAGGTCTGACTCTTTTTTGAAAAGCTGGCGCCGGCGTGATTCATTTATGACCGACTGGATTGATTCGGGAGGTCGGCGATGGGCGCGGCGGTCGGTCTACGGGAGGATTTCGAGGCGGATGAGCTGCGTCGGCTCGCGGCGAAGGTGAAGGATGCCGCGCAGGCGCGACGGCTGCTGGCGCTGGCGGCGATTTGCGACGGGATGAACCGCACCGAGGCGGCCCGGATCGGCGGCATGGACCGGCAGACGCTGCGGGACTGGGCGCACCGCTTCAACCAGTACGGGCCTGACGGTCTGATCGACATCAAGCCGACCGGGCGGCCGTCGAAGCTCTCCGACGAGCAGAAAGATGCATTGAAGCAGCTCGTCGAGACCGGCCCCGACCCGGAGAAGGATGGGGTCGTACGCTGGCGCTGCGTCGACCTGAAGCGTGTTCTCGGACAGCGTTTCGGTGTCGATCTGTCGGAGGTGAGCCTGGGGCGCGCGCTCAAGAAGCTCGGCTTCTCGCACATCAGCGCCCGGCCGCGCCATCCCGTGCAGGATCCGGAGACGATCGCGGCATTTAAAAAAACTTTCCTACGCAGGTCGCGGCGATCGTGACCAAACTCGCCCCGGAAACGCCGATTGAGGTCTGGTTCCAGGACGAGATGCGGGTCGGCCAGAAGAACAGCCTCGTCTACCAATGGGCCAAGAAGGGATCACGGCCGCGGCAGCCCAAGGATCAGCGCTACGAGAACGCCTATGTGTTCGGCGCCGTCTGTGCGAGCCGCGACACCGGCGTCGCCCTCATCATGCCGCAAGCCGACACCGAGGCCATGCAGGCGCATCTCGACGCCATCGGCAAGGCCGTCGCGCCCGGCGCGCATGCGCTGCTGATCCTCGACAAGGCCGGATGGCACACGACGCGCAAACTAAAGCCACCTGCCAATGTCACCCTCGTGCCGCTGCCACCCGCCTGTCCGGAGCTCAACGCAGCCAAGAACATCTGGCAGTATCTGCGACAGACCTATCTCGCCAACCGTGTGTTCGCGTCCTACACCGATATCCTCGACGCCTGCCAAAACGCCTGGCGAAAACTTCTCGCCGAAACCGGGCGCATCACCTCGATCGCGGCCCGCGACTGGGCCATCATCGGTCAGCCCTTCTGAAGGCTGGTATTAAGCCAGGCCGGCCTCAACAAGGGCAAAGCGCTCAAATCCCTCGCCAGCAGGTCGAAGCAGGCTTCGGGCGTCGCGGCCCGATACGCCTGCCAGGCCATGGCGGCCGTCTCGAGCTCATCCCTGGTGACGTTGACGGCCGGCACCAACCACCTGTCAAGCTCCTCGGGCGAAGCCCGGATCAGGTTGTAGTCAAGAAGGCGCAATTTCAGCCTGGCCACGAGCTCGGGATGAGAACAGAAAAAGTCCAGCAGCCAAACCAGTTGCAATTGGTCGTTCGGGCGCGGATCGAACCACAGCTCGACCGTCTCGTATGATTCGCAAAACTCGACCAAGGCGAGGTCTTTGCGCCCTTTGTTGGCTTGACGCCACCGGCCGGCATAGTCCGACCAGTGGGTCCCCGGGCCGTGTTTCTCCGAACGCGCGGCGACGTAGCTTGCAAGCTCGTCCGGAGACGGCAACGCTCCCCAAACAAAGCGAAAGGAGAAAGGGACCGCGAGGTCGGAGCGCTCCGAACGCATGAAAGTTACGCCGTGCTCGCCAGTCAGGATCAGACGCTTCATAGGCTCTCCGGCTCTATGCACAAAACAAAAACGGGCGCCGGATGGGTCGGGCAACCCAACATGCTCAATCCATTCTACAGACCGCGAGCTGCAGGTTCGCTCAAGGCGCGATCAAAGCGCGGTTCGTCGGATCCCAACGCCACAGGCGATCGTTGGTCAGTTTTGTGCCGCCCCACCAGCGATCGATCGGGTTGTGCCGGCTGAAATCGTCGGTCCCCGCCAGAACGGCCTCGCCGAATTCGGTGAGTTTCAGTTTGCTCCGCATATATCGCTCGCGCCGGTCACGGTTGCGATGCATAGCCTCGTTGAATGGCCCATCGTCGAGACCGGCGACGGCGGGTGCGGGACAGCGGGCGAGCCCGTCCAGCAAGGATCCAACTTCCCAGAACTCGAACACGCGCCGCTCGTTGCGCTTCAAGTGGCCGGGAAAGACGTCTAGCGGACCGGCATCGCCCTCCGCGATGAGTTCGAGCATCCGCATTTCCGTGGCACCAAGCCCGGTCGCGCGCTGCGGCAGCTCTTCGAGCAATTCCACAACGCACGCCCGCAGCTGCGGCAAGATGCTCAAGTCCTTGTTCAGCAGATCGAACCAAGCCTGGGGCGTCGGCGCGCGGTAAGCCCGCCAGGCGAAACCTGCGATTTCGAAATGATCGTTCGTGACGGCGATTGCGGCGGGTTTCCACCTGGCGAGCTGTCTCGGAGAATTTTCTCCAATGCGGGTCTCTGCCTGGACCAAGGTAAGCCTAGAAGCAATTTTCTCGTGACGACGCAAATAGCCGAGCAGCCAAATCAATGTCAGTTGCGCACTGGGCACCGGATCGATCCACAACTCGATGCTCTCGCACCGTTCGCAGAAGTCGATCAATCCTATTTCGTTGCGATCGATTTTTCCGAGGTACTTTCGATAGACGTTCCACAACCAGTGATCGGCAGCCTCATGCCGCGCCAGCAACATTACGAGTTCCGCCTCAGACGGCAATGGTCCCCAGACGAAGCGAGGCTCGAACGGAATTACGATCTCGGCGCGACGGGCCCCCTTGAGGCCGCCCGCACCGGACGCATCAGTGGTGAGGATCAAACGCGTCATGTTTCGTCACCGGCCATACACAAAACAAAAACAGGCACTGGGGACGTCAGCAACTCAACGTCCTCAGCGCCTGCCGATGCCGGGCCTTATGTCGTCAGACAGATCATGATCCGGTGCATCGGATCATGATCTCATCCGTCTATTGGCCCACGATCCCTCGGAAGAAGATTCCCGTTTCTTCCGCAACCACGCGGGCCCAAGACCCGAAGCAAGACCCGAAGAGAGGCCCGAGTCTCACTCCTCCGCCGGCTCCTCGCCGTCGGTATCGCGCTCGGGGGAGCCTGCCAGAATCTGTTCTGCGATCAGGCCGGAGTTCTGGCGAATCGCCGCCTCGATCTTGGCGGTCATGTCGGGATTGGCCTTGAGGAAGGCTTTCGAGTTCTCGCGGCCCTGGCCCAGCCTCTGGCTGTCATAGGAGAACCAGGCGCCGGACTTCTCGACGATGCCGGCCTTGACGCCGAGATCGAGGATTTCGCCCATCTTGGAGACGCCCTCGCCGTACATGATGTCGAATTCGACCTGCTTGAACGGCGGCGCCAGCTTGTTCTTCACCACCTTGACGCGGGTCTGGTTGCCGACCACCTCGTCGCGCTCCTTGATCGCGCCGATGCGGCGGATGTCGAGCCGGACGGAGGCGTAGAATTTCAGCGCGTTGCCGCCGGTGGTGGTTTCCGGCGAGCCGTACATCACCCCGATCTTCATCCGGATCTGGTTGATGAAGATCACCATGGTGTTGGACTTGTTGATGGAGGCAGTGAGCTTGCGCAGCGCCTGGCTCATCAAACGAGCCTGCAGGCCGGGCAGCGCGTCGCCCATCTCGCCCTCGAGTTCGGCCTTCGGCACCAGGGCCGCCACCGAATCGATCACCAGCACGTCGACCGCACCGGAGCGCACCAGCGTGTCGCAAATTTCCAGCGCCTGCTCGCCCGTGTCGGGCTGCGAGATCAGGAGTTCGTCGATATTGACGCCGAGCTTCCGGGCATAGACCGGGTCGAGCGCGTGTTCGGCATCGATGAAAGCGCAGATACCGCCCTTCTTCTGGGCCTCGGCGACGGTGTGCAGCGCCAGCGTGGTTTTACCCGACGATTCCGGCCCGTAGATCTCGACCACGCGTCCCTTCGGCAGGCCGCCAACGCCGAGCGCGATATCGAGCCCGAGCGAGCCCGAGGAAATGGTCTCGATGTCCATCGAACGGTCGTTCTTGCCCAGCTTCATCACCGAGCCCTTCCCGAACTGGCGCTCGATCTGGGAAAGCGCGGCGGACAGGGCCTTGGTCTTGTCCATGGAGGATCCTTCGACGATACGCAGGGCAGTGGCAGACATTGGTCGTGCTCCTTATGGCGGGGATTCGCTAGCGGGACAAACGGGTAAACGGGCGACGGTGATCGTAGGAACAGCGTACCCTATTTGTTCCATGTTCGCAATATGTTCTTTTTTCGAAACGGATACTGGCCTGTTTCCATGTGCAGTGGCCTAAGTTGAAAATATCACTGGCCTATTTTGAATATGTCGGGCGTACGACAGTTGGTTAACACACCCCTAAAATGTTCTCCGTAGTACTACGGAGATTTGTCCGGCCGTCCTGCGCAGTACGCTTTCGCGCCCATGGACAGGGACCGATGCCAGGTCACCGCGCCTATTTCATCGGATCGGATGACCGCATTGCGGGCTTCGAACCATTCGAAGCCGCCGACGATCAGGCCGCGATCGGGTTAGCCGAGGGTATCGAGGAGCCCCGCGAAATCGAACTTTAATGAAGCGCCGCTTCCTAATGAGGTTCCGGCCCGAGCCGGAGCAAGACATCCTGCTGGCGACCACTTTCATGCATGGCGCCCCCGACAATGGTTTCGGCCCGACTGCATCGAACTTATATGTCCTCTTCAAAACAACTGGAACGTCCCGATTTCCCGCAGCGGAAATCCGGTGGCGCGGTCCCCCCGCTTATGGCCTAATTTACCGATGTGGACCCGATGTAAAGTGTGCGACGCCTGCCAGACCGCTCCCGCGACGGTCGAGACCGAAGCGGGATTCTTCCTTTGCGATGATTGCGATGCGGTCGTGGACGTCGCGTTCCAGGAATTTGAACTTCCGTCTACTCGCCCATGAGCGATTGAAAATAAGCGCACCGTGGTCAAAAGAAACGGCTGCAGCGCAGGGGAAGTTGGGGCCGATGACCTCGGGGCATTCATATGCCAGGGCGGCCCGGCACGATTCTCCGAACTGGCCAGCCCCTCCAACAATTCGAGGCCAATCGTCCCAATCCGTCTTGCGCGGCGGCGACGCCGCATTTCGGGAAGATGCGGGGATCTGCACCGATCTCGCCAAGGAGACCACCCGCCGCCGTACAGTGACGGATACGGAACGGCGCCGCGGCCGGTCGCGGATTGCAGGGCGATTATCGCGTTGAATGCCGGAGCCTCGCTCGACACCGGTTCGCCGGTTTCGCTGGAGGAACTTCCCGAAAACGAGCAATATTGAACAGGCGCAACTTTCTGTCTGCGCTTAATTTGGCGTTTCGACTCGCGGCGGCGGGAGATTTCCAATGGTGCACAAAGGCATCGAATACGTGGTTGTCCCAACGGCAATCCCGGGGATCTGGAAATGGCAATTCCGGATCGGCGATCTGATCAAGACCGGCAGGACTGAAACCAGGATCAACCTGCTGGCAATGCGCCGCGTTCAACTGCGCATCGACCGCGAGCTGAAGAAATCCGAGCGGAAGCCAGCCCAGTAGCTCTACGGGTATCCCCGGTCTAGATTTGAGAATCGATTTACAACTACACGGTGAGGTCGCACGAGCCTTCCGCCAACCGATGCGCCGCTGTTTCGGATCCGGCTAGTGGCGGACCGCCGGCCATCCCGTTCGTGCTGGTCTATCTCGCTCGCCCGCTCGGCGAAGTCGCATGATTCCGGTCTTGAACTGACTCAATTCTGATCCGCTGCCGGTATTGATCTGACTCAGGGCGACTTCTGCCGACCGCCCTAGAATTCAACGCGTCATTGCCGAACTGACCACGGGGGAAGCTGCGACGTTGACATCGAGCCCCGGACTTTAGTCGGTTCGGGGCTCTTTCATGTGGCCGCCCCGTTGCGGCCACTTTCCTTTCGATGTTAGTGGCGAAAGGTCCCGGCACACCCAACCAGAGTCCAGGAATGACGGTTCACGCGCCAAAGCTTTTGACGCCGGAAGAGTTCGCCTCGCTGATCGAGGTCGCGGTCACGTCGCCGAATCCCACGATACCGGCGCCTCATCTGACCAAGCTGATCGCCCTCGGCTATGTGGTGGAGACCGCCAAGGGGACCGTCGTCACCGGCGACGGCCTGATCCGGATCACGGAAAGCGAGTGAGCGCCGGCGCGGCACCCACTCGAAACGAGCGGAGGATACCGTACTTAATCCCGTAAAATCCCGGAATTGATCTATCCTGGCTTTGGGAATCCACTCACTGACAGAACTCATGGGTTTATCCCGGGCCCGGAGCGGCCTTCGCATCGGTGCTGTGCCATGCCGCTCTATTTCTTTCGCATCGAGAACGGCCTCTATTCGGGGACGTCCGATCACGGCGCCGAACTTGCCGATCGCAATGCCGCCTGGGCGGAGCTGACCTCCGTTTGCGGCGACGTGGCCGGCAGCATTTCCCGCAAACTCCGGCAGAACTCCGAGTGGCAGATGGAGCTTCTGGACGAGTCAAAAAAGCCGCTGTTTCGCATCCGCATCGTCGCGGAATCGCTGGACTAACCTGTGGCGGGAAGCCGGCTTGCATATCCCGGCCGTCGCGGCTTTGACGGAGATCAAGAGGGAATACGCCGCAAGCCGCTATTAATTACCGATCTATGGGTGATGTCATCTTCAAATGTCCTAATACCGGCCTGAACGTGCAGCACTGGCTCGACGATGCCGAGCCGGAGAACCCGTCTTCGGCCTACGAAACCGTGGTCTGCCAGGCGTGTAACCGGCTTCATTTTATCAATCGCTTGAGCGGCCGCCTGCTCGGCCAGACTAGCTCGCCGCTTACGCCGCTGGGGCCCCTTCGTCGACATCGGCTGAAACACGCAGGCCACAATTTCGAACGCCTCGGGGGGCCAGTTTCATCGCCCGTGATTCGTAATTTTAGGGACAGCCGTCATGGCGTCTGATGACGCGAACGTTCCGTCGGAGACCGCGGAGCAGCATGATGTCTTGCGTCATTGCGAGAAATGCAGCGCCATCATGAAGCAGCTCGGCGAACTCCCCGCCCTGTCGATCCGGACCGCCATCAGGGTTTTCCGCTGTTACGCCTGCGATCACGTGGCCGCCGACCGCATTTGAACGTGCTGGACGCTTGAATGTGCTGGACGCGTTTCGCGACGCGAAAGTAGCCATGATGCGAAAATGCTGAACAGTTCTAATGTGTTGCAAAAAACTCCTCACCCAATAGGTTCCCTCGACGGAACATCAATCCGCGGTGGGCAACCGCCGCATGGTGAATTCGATGTCGCCGTCCGGCAATTCGCGCCAGCTTTCGACGGAGCTCATATAGGCCGCCTTGGGATAGCGGTTGAGGAAATCGCGCGCCTTGGTGCGCGCCTTGTCGCGGGGCAAGGTGAAGGTCTCGCGCAGATAGCCGTCGTCCGGCTTCCGCCTTCCGGCCATCCGGTCAGCCAGATCCCGCGGGCGAAAGGCCATGTCGCAACTCCGGTACACATAACGACACCCTCAATATAGCGCGCTGCGGAACCAATCCGAGTCCCCGGGAGCCGGGCCCCAAAGAATTGAGTCGTGTACCGAACATAAGATCGATAGACTGAGGGAGATTGCCGGCATAGAGCCTCGGATACCGGCGACTGAGAGCCCTGAGGGCGCGTGAGTCGAATGTCTCGGTCCCTCCAGCTTCGAGAACAAGCCGAGCGTTGCCGCCGCTTGGCCCGCGATTCCACTGATGACGGCGTGCGCGGACAGTCTTCTCACGCTCCCCGAGGAATACATCGCCTCGGGCCGCCGCGCTGGAAAACGTGCTGAGCCCGATCCAGAATGCCGGTTCGGACAATCGAGACATCTGACGGCGCGAACCAATCGCGTTCGATCTTTGCCTCACAACGGGATATAGTCGGTCATGCCGCAACGACGCACCAACCGGCTGCTCTCGCTCTTGTCGGATGACGATTACGAACATCTACGGCCGCATCTGTCTCTGATCGCTCTCGACTACAGAAAGATTCTGTACGAGGCGGCCCGCCCGATCGAGCATGTGTATTTCCCCGTCGACGGCGTCGCGTCGCTGGTGATCACCACGGCCGAAGGCGCCAGCGCCGAGGTCGGCACGATCGGCAGCGAGGGACTCGTGGGCCTGCCGATTTGCCTCGGCGAGCGCGAGGCGCCCTCCTCGGTCTACGTCCAGGTGCCGGGGACGGCGCTGGAGATGGACACCGACGCCTTCCGCCGCGCTCTTGAGGGTAGCCCGGCACTAAGTCTGACCATGCTGCGCTACGCCCACGCCTTCTTCAACCAGGTCGCGCAGTCGGCGGCCTGCGCCCATCTTCACCGGGTCGAGCAGCGCTGCTGCCGCTGGCTGTTGATGACGCGCGACCGTATGCCGTCGGGCGAATTCCTGCTCACCCATGAATTCCTGGGGATGATGCTGGGTGTGCGGCGAACCACGGTCACCGAGGTGATGGGAGGCTTGCAGAAGGCCGGGCTGGTCCGCTACCGTCGTGGTCACGTCAGCATCCTCGATCCCGATGCGCTGCGATCGCGCGCCTGCGAATGCTACGACATCTCGCGGCTGGAATTCGACCGGCTGCTCGGCGATACCCCGCTCGCGCCGCGAACGGACAAGAAGCACCGGCTGATCAGCGAGGTCGGATAAAAATCGGCCGGCGCTCCCGACCGTCCGATTTCCGACACAGAATTTCGGTGCCGCAATAGGTCCCATCCCCAGAATATTGGGGCGAACGGCCCGCCAGTGACGGGCCTATGACGGCTACCGGACCGACAACGCCCCTTGGCGATCCCTATAAACAAGCTTTCCGCGGTGCGCCTCTCGGAAGCGCCCACCTCCATCCCCTGCGGTAAATCGGCCCGACCGATCGGGCGGGATATCGCAGTGGCCGTAAACCTTCCTAACGCCGGTCTTCCCTTGGACAACAAGCTTCTGATCTCCCTTCCGCGCGGCGATTTCGACCGGCTGCTTCCGCATCTTTCGACCCACACCCTTGAGCAGGGCATCGTATTGATGGAAGCCGGTGACGAGGTCGACCAGATCTACTTTCCGCATTACGGCATGCTGTCGCTGCTCGCCGTGCTGCGCGACGGCAAGGCGATCGAGACCGCGACCGTCGGCCGTGAGGGCGTGGTCGGCGCGATGGCGGGGCTTGGCCTCTACAAATCGCTGGTGCGCGTCGTCGTGCAGATGCCGATGGCCTGCACCAAAATCGCCGCGACCCATTTCCGAACCGTGGCCACCGTCAGCGATTCCGTACGCAATCTCGCCATCCGCTACAACGAGGTACTGCTGTCTCAGGCCCGCGTCACCGCCGCCTGCAATGCGCTGCATTCGATCGAGGCGCGGTTCTGCCGCTGGCTGCTGCAATCCGCGGATCGGGCGGCGAGCGACACCATTCCGCTGACGCAGGAGTTTCTCGCGGAGATGCTGGGCGTGAGGCGCACCTCGGTGACCGAAGTCGCAAGCAAGATACAGGGCATTGGCGCGATCACCTATTCGCGCGGCGTGATCAAGATCCTGGACCGGGCCGTGCTGATGCGGATGTCCTGCGAGTGCTACGAAACGCTGGTAGATCAGTCGGCCACGCTGGCCTGATAACCGGACGGGCCGAGGCGGTTCCGCTAGATCAGCGGGTATCCGCCTTGGTTTGCGTGCTTCCGGTCTTGGTCTTCTTCGCCGGCGCCGGTGTCTTCGGCGTGTCTGTACTGCGCACATTACCCCAGGGATCGTTCGATGCCTTGGCGTCCGGGATTTTCTTCAGCGAATCCCTATAGGCCTTCTGCTGTTCGGCCTCCTGCTCCTTTTCCTCCGGAGTCATGGATTTTACCTCCGGCATCAAGTTGACATTGGGCATTTGGGCGTAGGCCGGTCCTGTCAACAGCGCGAAGACTGCCGCTATGCGGAAAACCTTCATGGAATGCTCCCTGGATTTTCCCGGTCATATACCATTGCGCCAACGGCTACGCCAAGGACCGCTGCCCGCGCGCTAGAAATGATCCGACTTGCAGGATTTCGGCGATTGCATCCAGTCGTCCCAAATTGGCCCGCATTTGGTGCAGCCGTTGAGAGCGAGACCCATGGCGACCACGCCTAAAATCAGCGCCAATCGCCTGAACATGGCCGACCTGTTCCCCATGGAGCTCATCATACGGCCTCGGGCCAGGCATTATCAAGCCATGGTGCATTCCCTTCCAAGTGTTCCCTTCCGCGAAATGCCCTCTAGAATGCGCTCAATAGCTGGGGGAACCATCGTTCATGCAGACCGACCAACAAACAACGGGATTCGATATCGAGGAGGCCCGGCGCACCCTTGGCGACGTGTTCGCACCCTGGGTGCAGGATCTCGGGCTGTCGATCAGCGCTATCGAATGCGCGCCGCCGCCGGGAGCGACCTCCGACTGGCAGCCGGGCGCGATCCTGCGCATGGCGTTTGCGGAGCGGCTGTGCCGGCACGGCGGCATCGTCTGCGGCCAGGCGCTGATGGCGCTTGCCGACACCGCGATGGTGATCGCCATTCTCGCGGCCAACCGCGGCTACCGGCCGATGACGACCGTCGATCAGACCACGCATTTCATGCGTGCGGTGACGCGGTCGGACGTGCTGGCGGACGCGCGGGTGGTTCGGCTCGGCCGCACCATGAGCTTCGGCCGCGTGACGCTGTCCAGCGCCATCGACAACAAGCCGGTGGCGATCGTCTCGAGCGCCTTTGCGATGCTGTGATGGCGCCTTCAGGCGCGTCGGAAGAGCCTTCGACATTGTCAGCGGCACTTCTGCAGCGTGCCCCGAATCCGGAACCTCGCGCTCGCCCGGCCCGAGGCCTTATCGTAAACGAAACCTGAACACGGAACCGAATACAGCGGATATTCGATTCAATTGCCCGTAATTTCTCCTCGCTAATTTGAAGCATCAACCGAACCAGGGAATTCGGACCCGCGGACGATGATCGAGAAAAGGGCAGCCCCCAGACACCGAGTGCTCAAGCGCGGCTCTCTCGCCTTCAGCGACGGTGGCGGGCTGGACTGCACCGTGCGCAACATCTCCCAGACCGGCGCGCGAATAGATATCGCGAGTCCGGTCGGCGTGCCCGAGGTATTCACCCTGGTCATCGAGGTCGATCACTTCATGCGCCGCTGCCACGCCGTCTGGAGCAATGAACGGCACATCGGCGTCGCGTTCGACTAGCTCGTCGTCGAGAGAAGCGCTGCGGGCCGTCGCCCGATGCGTGCCGCAAAGGCCGGGTCAACTCACGAAACTGTGGATTTGACCTGCCAGAACCTGAGCAGGCGGTTCGCGTCTTCAGCCGTCAGTTTGACAAATCGCCCTTTGGCAATGGCCAGCTCACGCGGCGCCATTGAGCCGGTGGCAAAGCGGCTCTCCAGCACGGCATGGACCGTCTCCCAGCGAAGCCCGGCTGCCTTGCAGGGAACGAGGACACCGTCATCGCGGAGGCTTTGCATCAGCGGCCGGACCACCTCGATGGTCGACCGCGACAACTCGGCGAGCGCAGCAACAGTCTCTCCATATTTTCGCTGCCTGGCGAAGCCAAACAACGCCGCTTCATTGAGTTCGCCCTTGGCGCTCAACGACAGCACCAGGCGCTTGGCCGCGGGAAGGTCGTGAGCCCCCGACATTTCGCGATCGACACCCGCCGAGACGGAGGCAATCGCATCTCGAATTTCCTCAAACAGATGGGGCGGCGCGCGCGACAATAGCCGCGATCGAACCGCCTCCGTCGCGTGCCTCAATAGTTCGCGACGAAGCTCCGACGGCAAATCGACCCGGATGCCGGTTTCGACGGCAAGTTCGGGATCGGACTCGGCCTGCGCGATCGCGACGGCAAAGCCGGCCGCGGAGACGCGCGCGCCGGGATTTTTGATGATCCTGCGGCTGACGCTCGGGTACCGGCGTGCCAACAATGCGTCGGTGACGATTTCCTTCAACCACCAGCGGCTGGAAATGGCCAGCAGGTGCGCCTCGCTTTTCGTTCCTGCGATTTCGACCAGGTCTTCGTCGCTCAAACGCGCGGACTCCGCCAGAACGGGAGCAGCGACACTTATCTCGTCGTTTCTTGCAAGGCGACGGATCACATTGCGCGGCGCCTGGGCAACCGGTGCCAGCTGAGCGCTCATTTCGGCGAGGGCTATGCGGGCGCTGATATCCGCGATCGCCCGAATCTCGATGGTCTTGATGAGGCGCTCGAGCACCTCGTCGAAAAGGTCGATCTGCTCGCTATTGAGACTGCCTGCGGACAACAGGAAAAGGTCAGTCACGCGCTTGACCGTGTCCAGGCGCTTTTCCGCGGAGCCGATTTTTATGGCGGCTTCGACTTCATCGACAATCGACAAACTTACATTCGGCATCGCTCATCCTGAGCGTTCTGGAGCACTGTTCTAAGCTCGTTAATGGTTTCTATAGGCAATACCTAAATGGTCCGTAAAATTGGAAATTAGAGCGTCTTCAAGCGAGGCGGAGACCGATTCGCGCTAAGAAAACGCGTCAAATCAGGAATAGAGCCCGCTTTCGATTCTATCGAAGCGGGATCTAGCGCAGGATCAAGTCACCCCGGACACGCCGCGTCGGGTCAATTTTACCCTGCGCCGCCAGCGCCATAGCGCCGCCGCCGTCAGCAGGCAGGCGAGCCCAAAGACGAGCGCCTTGCCCCAGAACCGCCCGCCGGGCCGGTCGATGGTGCGCGACCACAGCGAGGGAGCCTCGCCTGCCCGCGCCAGGCGAAACGCCACCAAGCTGTCGCCGATCGAGGTACCGGCCTCGGAATGGCCGCCGGCGGCGATGACGACGTATTGTTCGCCCTTCCACAGATAGGTCATGGGATTGGCGACGCCCGGCACCGGCAGCCGGCCCTGCCAGAGTTCTTGGCCGGATTTGGCGTCGAAGGCGCGCAGATAAGCGTCCATCGCGCCGGTGAAGAGAAGCCCGCCCGCGGTGATAGCCACACCATTGACCAGTGGCGTACCCCAGTTGAACGCCAGCCCCAGCAGCGCGCGATCCTCCGTGGTGCCGACGGTCGAGCGCCAGAGGACCTTGCCCGCCTTCAGGTCGACCGCGACCACCGCACCCCATGGCGGCTTGGTGCAAAGCAACCCCAATCGCGACATCGCAACCTCGCGCGTCAGCGCAAACGGCGCGCCGCGCTGCGGTGCGAATTCACGGCCCGGCACAGCTTTGACGGCTTCGGCCGCTGGTTGCGGAATCAGCTTGATGACATGGACGGCGTAGGTGGTATTGGCATAGAGGATCTGGTTGACCGGATCGAACGCCGCGCCGCCCCAATTGACGCCGCCGCCGGTAAACGGAAACTCCAGCGTGCCTTGCGTCGAGGGCGGCGTGTAGAGGCCCTCGTTGCGCAAGCCATCGAGCTTTTCCTCGCAGGACGAGCGCCCGATACCCGGAAATGGCTTGAACACGTCGTCGGTTGAAAAGCGTTGCGGCATCAGCGCCGGCACATGGCTGGGAAATGGCTGCGTCGGCGACAGCTGCTCGCCGTCCGCGCCGGCCTGGGGCACGGCGCGTTCCTCGACCGGCCATACCGGCTTGCCGGTGTCGCGGTCGAGCACGAACACAAATCCCTGCTTGGTCGGCTGGATCACGACATCGCGCA
The DNA here is from genome assembly GCF_900129505.1 of Bradyrhizobium erythrophlei. Taxonomy (NCBI): domain Bacteria; kingdom Pseudomonadati; phylum Pseudomonadota; class Alphaproteobacteria; order Hyphomicrobiales; family Nitrobacteraceae; genus Bradyrhizobium; species Bradyrhizobium erythrophlei. The sequence continues at coordinate 8,384,583 of NZ_LT670818.1, forward strand.
TCCCCTCCCCGGTGTCGATGCGCGCCAGCGTCGGCTGCGCCGGGAGGTCGTAATCCCAGACATCGTGATGGGTGGTCTGGAAAGACCACACCAGTTCGCCGGTCTCGGCGCGCAGCGCGACCACGGAGTCCGAATGCTCGTTGTTGCCCGGCCGTTTGCCACCCCAGAAATCCGGGCTCGGTGACGATGTCGGCAGGAACACCAGCCCGCGCGCTTCATCCGAGGACATCGGCGCCCAGACATTAGCGTGTCCCGCGGTGATGCCGTCGTGAACCAGGGGGTCCCAAGCCCAGCGCGGATGCCCGGTGCGGGCATCGAAGGCCCGCACTGTGCCGAGCGGCGCATCGACGCGGACATTATCCGAGATCGAGGAGCCGACGACGACGACGCCGCGGCTCACTACCGGCGCGGAGGTGATCTGGAATTCGCCCGGCCAGACCAATGGCTTTCCGATATCGAGCGTGACCTCGCCATTGGTGCCGAATTCGGCGCAGGGAATCCCGGTCCTGGCGTCGAGCGCAATGACGCGAAAATCATTGGTGCCCATGAAAATCCGGCTGCGGCAGGCGGCGCCTTCGGCCGCCTGGTCGTCAACCCAGTGCGTGACGCCACGGCAGACATAGCGATTGCCCGGGCGCTGGGCGGTGCTGACCTTGGGATCGTAGCGCCACTTTTGCGCACCGGTCCCGGGATCGAGCGCGATGACCTCGTTGAACGGCGTACAGAAGATCAGACTATTCTCGACCAATATCGGGGTGGCCTCGAATTTCGTGCGTGCCATCAGCGCCGGGTCGCGGGCCTCCAGATCGCCGGTGCGAAATTCGAAGGCACGAACCAGATTGCCGACATTGGCCGGCGTGATCTGGTCCAGCCCCGAGAATCGCGTTCCGCCGCGATCGCCGCCCCAATGTTCCCAGGCAAACGCCGGTGCCGCGGCCGGCAGCGTGACGGCAAGCAACAGTGCCGGGATTCCGAACGCCCGGCGAAGCGCCAATGTGAAAGAGTTCCTTGTCATGCGGAGTCCCCTTGATCAAGGCGCTCATCCAACTGGTCGCTCAAAGCGCCGTCCAGCCGGCGCGGGATGGATGGTTTGGCCGGCGTGACGAACCGCGCCGCTCCGGGACAGGTGGCGGAATTTTGTCGACCGGCGGCGGGCGCAGAGCAATGCGGTTTCGAGGCGGCCGAGGCCCGGATCGGCGGTCGATCGGGAATCCCGTTCAGCCGGCGTCAGTATCCACCCCGCCGGCCGATGCCGACGCTGCCACGTTCAAAGCCGCCTCCGCCTTAGCCGCCGAGGCCGATGCCGATCGACGGTCCGGGTCCCGGCCCATAATAAACGGGCGGCGGACGGCGAACGATCACGACATCCTCGTCATCGGCGTCCCGCAGACGCCGTGGCGGCTGCGGGCTGGCGCGCTTTGGCGTATCCGGCTCGCCGCGCTTCTTGGGCGGCAGGTCGACCTTCTTCAACGGCAAGGACGGCACGCCGCCGCAGGGACATGTCGGAGCGGCCAGCGAGGCATTGGTCAGCGGGCTGGAGCCGGCCGCCGGTGCGCCGCCAGACGCGGCGTTCAGAGAAGTGGTGGTGACGGCGGCCATGCTGGCCGCGAAATCGGGACGGTTGCGCAGCCGTTGTTCCAGCTTGCGGGCGGTGGCGGTGAGATCGCTGTCGGGATATTCGGCAAGAAACGCCCGGTAGGCCGCCGCGGTGTTAACGATCACCGCATTGTTCCACGCCACCATCCGGCGATAGCGATCGAGCCATTGCCGCGCCTGCGGCCCGAACGGCGGCTGTGCATATAGCCCGACAAACGCCTCATAGGCTTCCCCGGTGCCGTCGGCCAGGATCATCTCATTGGCGGTCTCGACCGGCTTGCCCTGCAATTGGCGCCGCCATTCGTCGACGCTGCGTTTTGTCGCGGCCGGCTTCGCCCCGGCATTCGTAGAACCGAAAAAGGCAAACTCGTCGGTCAGCGACGAGGAGTCCCAGGGCGTCTGCCGTCCCTCCGTCGCCTTGTTCACGGATACCCTGACACGCTTGAACGTGTCTTCGATCGAAAGGCCGGGCTCCTTGGCCGCCTGCAGCAGCGCTGTCGTATAGGGGCTGTCGGCGCCGTTGCCGTCCTCGGCCTCCGCGCCGGGCGATTTCGAAAACGACATGAACGTGCCGGGCGCGCCGGTCCTGGCGTCGACGATCGCAAGCCCCCGGCCGGCGGTCGCGCTGATATTCGGGAACGGGTTGTTGCGGCAGGCATCGAGCAGCAGGATGCGCATCTTGCTCGGCACCGATGTCAGCGTGTTCAGGATGTCGTTCAACCGCACCGCCTGCAGCGGGATGTCGGCTTCGCGCTTCGGGTCGACGTCAACGGGCACGAGGAAATTCTCGCCGTCGATCTGCAGGCCATGACCGGCATAGAACACCAGCGCAACGGCGTCGGGACCCTTCGCCGCCACCTTGGCCGCGAACTCGCCGACCGTTTGGCGCATCTCGTTCTGCGACAGATCGGCCGCGCTGGTCACGTCGAACCCGGCGTCGCCGAGCAATTGCGCCATCGCCTTGGCGTCGTTGGCCGGATTGGGCAGCGCCGTCACCGCGCGGTAAGCCGACTGGCCGATGACGAGCGCGACACGGTTTTCGGCAAATGCCGCGTGCGAGCACAATAGAATCCCCGCCGCCAGCAGCGTCTTGTGAAGGGCATGACGAAACACGGCAGATACCTCGATCCGGGCTGACCAATAGGTCGAGCCCGCTGAAGGGGAGGTTCAAGCGTTCACATGAAGGAACTTGCTATTTCGTCTTCTTGGCCGGCTCCGCCGGCCGCGCGACGCCCCAGGGATCGTATTTTTCCTTGGGCTCCGGAATTCTTTGCAGCGCCGCCTTGTAGGCCGCGTCGTCAATCTTCGATTTCTTCTGATCCGTCTTCTTGTCGTCGTCGCCGCCGCGAGGCCGCTTGCCGCCCATCTGGGCGTGCGCGGGCATGGCGACCAACGCAAATATTACCGTCGCTATCGTGAAAATCCTCATGACCGCCGTCTCCCTGCCGCACCCAACCTACCTGAAGCAGGATCATGGCAACAAGGGTTCGGCGTCGCGGCACAGGACGGCCGGCGCCGCGGCTGGACTTCAGGATTTGTTGATGGCCCAAGGGCTCGCGAACGGACGTCGGCAGCGCCTAATATTGCAGGGTGTGGGACGAAGTTGGGTAAATGGGGCGGATCGTCGTTCATCTGGCGTTGATGGCGGGCGCAGCGCTTGTGCTGGCGGGCTGCGGCCTGGCCGACAGCCATGCCGTGCTGCCGGAGTTCCTGCGCACCAGGGCCATCGAACAGCCCCCGCCCGAGCCGCCACCCGACGTCCGGCAGCTGGTTCGAAAGAACCTGGAATCCGTGTTCGTCGCCGCGTCAAATCCGCAAAAGGTGCGGGTCTCGCCACCGCTGCACGAGGCTGGCGGGCCGGGCTGGACGGCATGCGTCACCGCCGAGCTCACCTCGGTGATGGGCCGGCCCTTGGGTTCGGAGACCTATCGCATCACCATCAACGACGGGGCGATCACGGACCGCCGGCGTGACGACAATTGCGCCTCGGAAAGCTTTGAGCCGATCTGAGAGCGGACTTCAGGCCGCAACGGTCAGCTGCTTCTCGAGCTGCTCGAACGCGGATATCGCGTCCGCCGCATACATCAGCGAGGGACAGACGGCCATGCCGATGACTTCCTCCACTTCCAGGCGGGTGGCACCGAGCTTGACCAGGGCCTCGGTGTGGAAACCAATGCAGCCGTCGCAACGGGTGGCGATGCCGATCGCGAGCGCAATCAGTTCCTTGGTCTTCCTGTCCAGCGCACCCTCGCGCGTCGCGGCCTGTGCCAAGGCCGAGAAGGCCTTCATGGTGTCGGGGATGTCCTGGCGCAGTTTCCGCAAATCGCCGGAAATGCGTTTGGTGATGTCGGAATAGTTCTTTTCCATGGGAGGAGGCTTCCCTTCTTGTTTTTGGCGATGCGGCTCTAGGTCGAATCCGCCGGTGTAGCGATGCGCGATAGCGCGGGGCGACCGGCAAGCCATCGCGCGAAGAGCATGCCAGCCAACATTGCAGCGACGAAAATAACCGCTGCAGGTGAACCGAAGCCGAGCGCCGTCAGCGCGGGACCCGGACAAAAACCCGCCAAGCCCCAGCCCACCCCGAAGATGGCGGGACCTGCGATGATCCGCAGATCCAGTTCCCGTCCGGCCGGTAGATGAAATCTCTCGCCGAGAAGCGGGCGAGGTCGCCGCAGCACCCATGCAAAACCAGCAAACGTCACGGCGACCGCCCCGGCCAACACAAAGCCGAGGCTGGGATCCCAGCTTCTCGAACCGATCCCCGCGAGATCGAGAAAGTTGAGAACCTTTGCCGGATCGGACATGCCCGAGATCAGCAGTCCGAGTCCGAAGATCAGGCCGATTGCAAATTGAAAGACGACGCCCATGACGCTCAACCCAGATGTCGCGCGACAAACACGGTCGCGATTCCCGTCGTCATGAATGTCAGGGTGGCGACAATCGAGCGCACCGAGAGCCGCGACAGCCCGCACACCCCGTGACCACTTGTACAGCCATTGCCCCATACCGAGCCGAAGCCAACCAGGAATCCGGCGAGCACGAGGATGCCTCCGCTGGCCTCGATCGTCTGAACGGGCAGTCTGCCGGTCGCGGCAAGTACGACAACCGGGGCGGCAATCAGCCCGGCGACAAAGGCAAGCCGGCCGGTGAATTCGCTGTCCTGGTAAGGCGGAAACAGACGGACGGCGATACCGCTAACTCCGGCGATCCGCCCGGTCAGCGCCATCAGCATCACGGCGGACAGGCCAATAAGGGCGCCTCCGACGAGGGAAGCGATTGGCGTGAAGGTGGTGGTGATCATCCAGCAGATTCCATTCCTGGCGCTACATCCTCATCCGGGAAAATACAGCTTGCCTCGAACCCAGGCCAGCGGCGCCGCTTTGAACCAGCACCATTCATACCACCGAGGTCACGGCAACGATTTGACCGGCATCAATTGTTTAGTACATTCGAATATACTAATATATAAATGACCCAGCGCAAGACCCCGGCAATCTCGTCTGCCTTTAGGTAACCGAAATTGCCGGGATGACGCCCTCATCCGTCGTTTGAGCCATCGCAAGGGTGGCTCTGGCGAGGGGTTATTGATCAACAGTCGCTCCCTTCGCACCTGCCGAGCGGGGCTCGCAGCAAGCGTGGGGCTGCAGGGGATGTCATGGACGATACCACCATCGTGGGCCCAGGATCAGACCCGCGAACTTCACCTGTCGGTGCAGGCAGCAAGCGCTGACTTGCCCGAGCGTCCGGCCAATATCGAGATCAGGGCCACCGATCTTGCTACCGGCCAAACCGCAGGCGCCGGGGATCATTTCGTTCCGCCGAACCGCTGACCCCATCCAATGGCGCCGGCTGGCTCCGCAGCTATTCCGGCTGCCCGATTCTCTATTGGCAAAGCGAAAATTGCGTTATACGCCCACTATGTCTGCCTTGCGGACATAGTAGGTTCCAAAGATCGGTTACTAAGTCGGGGATTTTGGCCGGAATTTTCAGCTAGCCGATGATCCATTTGATGTTACACGGTGCCTGTTCAATCCTATGTCCTGTCGATCGAGCCTGACGATGCGCCTTTACCGGTTTGCCTTCACCGCCGCCATTGTTCTCCTTGCAACCCCGTCGGTCGCCGAGCCGGCCGGGACCGTGATGGCCGTCGCGAACAACAGCAAGCCGCAGGAACCGGACACCGATATCTTTGCGTTGATGACCGGGAGGTGCAGCACCCTCAAAATCGCCGGTCGCGCGTTCGCCTGCAAGACCGTTGGCTTCTTCCATAACGAGGAAGGCCGGACGAATTTTACGGTCGCGGTCGACGATCCGGCCGACAACAGTCACGTGATCTCGTTCTCGGGTGAAAACGGTCGGCGTAATGAGGACAATCTCTACGATCTGCCGATCGACCGGATGCTGCTGAGCTCCAAGGAGCGGCCGAAGGCCGACGGCCTGCCGGTGCCGTCAGCGGAAGCTGCGACCGGCACGTGCCGGCAGGTCGGAAACTTCGCGCTGCTACAGGTTTCCAGCATCTCCTGCAGTGCGACGGACCGGAACGGCAAGACGTATGAGTTGCAGTTCGAATCAGACGGCTCGCCGATGATCATGCGCAGGGTCAGGCAATATTCGCTAGCCGCGAAAAAACCGCGCGCCAGACAGAGCGAGCAAATCGAATGCCGCTACAGGGCCGCGGTTGCGCGGGTTCTGCCCAGAGACCAGACCGACTACATTCTGCAATGCCTGGCGCAGCTTGGCGAGAAGTCCCCCGCCTCCGCACACCCCTGAGCAATCGCCCTCGGGCGGCGCTCAGCGCGTCCGAACGGTAAACGCCGGGTTAACATTACCGATCAAATTGCCCGCCGGTGCCAACGGTCCTTTCCAAGCTTTGCGCTAGATTTCCCAGACAACGCGGTGGAAGGGCGGCGCTATTTGCGCGCCGCGCTCTCGCAAACGGGAAAACAGGGACGTGGTCGAGATTGCTGACAGAGCCCCAGTCGGCCGCGCGTCGGTGAGCGATGCCGGAGCCTTGCGTCCGCTGGCGTCTATCCCGTTGGGCCAATGGCGCGCATTGGCCGAACGCGCGCTCGAGCCGAACGGCTATTACCTTCCGTCCTGGGAACTCGCGGTGGACGCCCTTGCTAGCGGCCGCACCGGCGCCTCCGCACTCGTCGCGCAAAGCAGCGCCACGCCAGACGGCGCGAATCGGCTGATCGGCCTGATGCCGGTTGTCTCAATGGCACGCGCCTACAAAATCCCGCTGCCCGCGCTGGTCAGCGCCCATCCCTACGGCACCCTGTGCACGCCGCCACTCGACCACGACATGGCGCAAGAGGCCGCGACGGACTTGCTCCAGGCCGCGCAACAGAGCGGCGCCCATGCGCTGATCCTGCGCGAAATATCGCTCGATGGCGCGACCATGAAAACCCTTCGCGAGGTCATGCTGCAGGACGGCCTGCATCCGCGCGTGCTGCAATCGCAACTCCGCGCCAGCCTTGACGCCGCCCAAGAGCCCGAGGAATTGCTGCGCGAGGCGCTGGGGCATAAGAAGCTGAAGGAACTGCGCCGCCAGCGCCATCGGTTGGCCGAGCACGGCGTCGTCCGATTCGACGTCGCTCGCACGCGCGAGCAAGTCGCCGCCGCGCTCGAGATTTTTCTGAGACTGGAAGCCAGCGGCTGGAAGGGAAAACGCGGCACCGCGCTGATCCAGGATGACGGCGACGCCGGTTTTATCCGGCGCGCCACGCCGGCGCTCGCCGAGACCGGCCAGTGCGAGATCGTGACGCTCTATGCCGGCGACGCGCCGGTCGCAGCCGGAATCGTGCTCCGGCATCAGGACCGCGCCTTCTTCTTCAAGCTTGGCATCGACGAGCGCTTTGCGAAATTGTCACCGGGCGTGCAGCTGACGCTGGAGCTGACCCGGCATCTTTGCGCCGATCCCGCCATCGCGACGGCCGACTCCACGGCGAGCGCGGATCACCCCATGATCAATCCAATCTGGCGCGGCCGTTTTGCCATCGGCGACGTGCTGATTCCGCTGCGAAAGCATGATCCCGTGGTGCCGATGATTTATGGCGCGATGATGCTGCGCAGCGGGGTCCGCGAGCTGGCGAAGCGCGCGGTTCGTGTGATCCGTAGTCGTCACTGAAATTCCAATTTGTCATGGCCGGGCTTGACCCGGCCATCCACGTCTTTCTTGCCGTGACGCTATTAGGACGTGGACGCCCGGGAAAAGCCCGGGCACGACGAATCTTTGGCCATGGGCGTCGTGCTTCCTGCTGACCGCCTCGCCTACTCCGCCGCCTGCGCGTTCACTTCCGCCGAGACCTGGCGGATGGCGCGGGCGAGCTGTTCGGCGGGCTGCGCGCCGGAGACGGCGTATTTCTGCGCGAAAACGAACGTCGGCACGCCCGAGATGCCCTTGTCGGAAGCGTCCTTGGCCTGCGCCGAGATCAGCGCCACGTCTTCGTCGGTCGCAAGGCGCCGGCGGACGTCGTCGGCGTCAAGGCCGCAATCGGCCGCCGCCTGCACCAGCACGTCAATATCGGTGAGATCGCCACCGTCCCTAAAATACAATTCCATCAGCCGCTGTTTCATCGCAGCAGATTTGCCTTGGGCGTCGGCCCAGTGAATCAACCGATGGCAGTCGATGGTGTTGGGCTGGCGTTTGACCAGTTCCGGCCGGTAGGTAAGGCCCTCTTCATTCGCGGCGGCGACAACGCGACCGGCGATGTTCTTGTAGGCCTCGGGCGAGCCGAATTTGGCGGTGAGATATTCGTCGCGGCTGATGCCCTCGCGCGGCACCCAGGAATTGAGGAAGAACGGCCGCCAGTTGATCTCGACCGGAACATCCGGCGTCAGCGCCAGCGCGTTCTCGATGCGGCGCTTGCCGATATAGCACCACGGACACACCACGTCGGAAACGATGTCGATCTGGAGCGGTTTCAGGGTGCTCACGGGCAGGTCCTCCGTCGAGAAACCCAAGAGATAAGCCGCAATCCGCGCTCCGACAAGTGAGCTATTTGAGGCCGGCCGCCGTGTTCCGCATCCGCTCGGCGGTCAGATCGTCGGCGGGAAAGAACGTCTCGATCGCGAGTTCCGACAGCGTGATGTCGACTGGCGTGCCGAAAATCATGGTGGTGGAAATGAAGCTCAAGACCTCGCCGTCGAGTCGCATCTTGAAGGGGATCGCGACATGGTCCGACGACAGCGGCGCTGATCGCGCCGGGATCGGATAGGCCTTCAGCTCCTGGTAGAGTTTTAGCAGCTCAGGATCAGCGGTGGCCTCGCACTGGCGATGCAACCGCTCCAAAAGATGGCTACACCATTCGGCGAGGTTGATGGTGCGCGCCGCCAGCGCCTCCGGGTGAAAGGCCAGCCGCAGGATGTTGAAGGGCTGGCCGAGCAGCCGCTGCGGGATGCCCTCCAGCAGCGGCATCACCATGCGGTTGGCGGACACCAGATTCCAGTGCCGGTCATAGGCCAGCGCCGGATTTGGCTCATGCGCTTTCAGCACCAGATCGATCGCCGCCCGCGCCGATTTCAGCGCGGGATCGTCGAGCGAACGCTGCGGAAACGCCGGCGCATATCCGGCCGCGACCAGAAGGACGTTGCGTTCGCGAAGGGGCACGTCGAGCCTTTCTGCGAGTTTGAGCACCATGTCGCGCGACGGCGCGGCGCGGCCGGTTTCCACGAAGCTCAGATGGCGCGCGGAAATCTCGGCGTCGCCGGCGAGATCGAGCTGGCTGAGATGGCGGCGCTGACGCCATTCGCGCAGGTGATCGCCGATATGGACGGGTTTTGTGCGATCGGCTCGCGCCGTGGCGGTGTGTGCGCTCATGGTACAAAATCTACCACGCGAATTTCACGCGTTCCATTACCTCCGACGTAATCGAATTGCGCGCCCGACCGGGTCATCTTCGTGATCACAGGAGATGCCCCATGAATACGCTTTCCCGATTCAGCACCTTCTTATCCGCCGCTAGCGTGATCCCGTGGCTGCTCAATCTGGCCACCCGGCTGCTGGCGCGCGGCCTCAACATGCCGGAACCGCTGGTACATACCACCGGTGTGCTCGTGCTCGCGCAGGTGCAAACCTTCGAAAACAACGTCGGCAAGACTCTGTGTCCGATCCGCCTGCTACGTCAGCTCCAGGGCTGGCTGCGCCGGTCGGCACGCTGATCCCCCTCACCGTTCAACCCCGCAAAAGGAGAATTGCCATGATCCATCCATCCCTGTTCCTGCGCCGCGCCATCGTGGCTGACGCCATCTTCAGCGGCGCATCGGCCATACTGTTGACGCTCGGCGCCGGCGAGCTTGCGCCCTGGCTCCGCCTGCCCGAGGCGCTGCTGCGCGAGACCGGGCTGTTCCTGATCGCGTATGCCGCGCTGGTCGGCTGGCTCGGCATGCGCCGGGCGATGCCGAAGCCGCTGGTGGTCGTCGTGATCGCGGGCAACGCGGCGTGGACGCTTGCCAGCATCGCGCTGTTGGTCTCAGGATGGGTCAATCCCAATCTGCTTGGAGAAATCCTGGTCGCAATGCAGGCGATCGCGGTCGGCGCTTTCGCGGAACTGCAATATATCGGCTTGCGCAAGAGCGGCGGCGCCATAGCAGCCTGAACCGAGATTGCGTCAACTGGAAGAACGGCTGCCGCAGTGGCCCCAAGGCCTCGCGGCGGCCGGTCCGTTTTCAATCAACTCCACATCACGGCGGCAATCATCCCCACCAGGCACAGCACAAGTCCGGCGATCAGCATCGGCACGAGACTGCTGCCCGAGAACGGATTAGCTGGCTCCTGGGCAAGGGCGGTATCGTTGACGACCCGGTTTGCGATTGGTGTCTGGCTTGTCATCGGATGTCTCCTGCCGCTTTACGGCGGAACCTTTCGCCGCTTCCGAGCAGGACGCCCTGCGCGCCCGCGATGCCGAGCTCAAGGCTGGCGGCAATTCGCCGCGCAAGTTCGAGGAAATGTGCGGCAGCTTCCGGGGGGCAGACCTCCCGGGCGGTGATCTCGAACAAGCCAAGCCAGCGGTCGAAATGATCGGCATCGACCGGCATCGGCAGATGCCTGGCCATCGGCGTTCCCTGATAGCGGCCCGACATCAGCGCCACCGACGACCAGAAGGCGCACATCTGCTCCACATGCGGCTCCCAATCCTCGATTCGTGCTTCAAAGATCGGCGCCAGTACCGCATCGGCGCGGACTTTGGCATAGAACTCACGAACCAGGCGCTCGATCAGAGGCTCGGTAATGCCGGTCCTGGCGACAATCTCGGCCGTGATCCCCTCGCGCCGTTCTGCTGCCGTCACGACGGTCTCCTAAATAGGTATTTCAAATACCTATTTAGACCGCTATAGATTCCTTGCAAGGCTTTTCTTTTGGAGATCCGATGCGCCTGACCTCCTTTACGGATTTTGCGTTGCGCGCCCTGATGCGTCTGGCCGGAGAGCCGACGCGTTCGTTCGCGACCAACGAGATCGCCGCCGAGTTCGGCATCTCCCGAAATCATCTTGCAAAAGTGGTGCGGGATCTGGCCGACGGCGGTTTCATCAGCACGCAGCGCGGTGCCGGCGGCGGGTTCAGTCTGGCCAGAGCGCCGCAGTCGATCACGCTGGGCGAAGTCGTGCGTGTTCTGGAAGCGCGCCACGCGCTGGTCGAGTGCTTTCGCGGCGACGGCGGCAATTGTGTGCTCGCGCCGCGTTGTCGCCTGAAGGCCCGCCTTGCCGCCGCCCGTGAGGCCTTTATGCGAGAACTCGACGCCACCACGCTTGCGGAATGCGCCTATCCCGCACGATCCAGCAAGAACCCGGCGCCAAATATCGCATGAGAGTCGCCATGAAACCGGTTGAATTCGAGAACGGCACCGTCGAGATCGATGCATTCGTGATTGCCGAGGGTCTTGGCATCGCGCTGCCGCTGCTCAGGCAACAGATGCGCGCAGGCAAGATCACAAGCCTGTCCGAGCGCGGGATTGATGACGACGGCGGCCGCCATCGCCTGACCTTCTTCTCCGAACACCGGCGATTTCGCGTGGTGATCGACGAATCCGGCGCGATCATTCAACGCTCGACGCTCAACTTTGGAGATGCACCGATTCCGAAATCCGTCCGGAAGCCCGGCGGCTAGATCCACGGCTGTTTCGAGAGCGGCGGCGTTGCGGCTGTCGAAACGCCGTTGCGAGCGCAAGCGAAGTATCCGAGACTGTCATTCCGGGGCGATGCGAAGCATCGAACTACGATGTGCAATTGCACATCGGAGAATCTCGAGATTCCGGGTTTGGTGCTAACTAACTAACGCACCATTCCGGAATGACGGAGAATGGATTGCTTCGTCGCGGAGCCTGTCGTCGGGCGCGCATTCGCGCGACCTGTTGGCTTCAGTGACGAGGCCTGGCCGCGGGAACTGTTGCGTCATGTCGGCGAAAGTCAGCGGCACCGAAGGCTATGCCGAAGAGGCCGAGGCGCTTTTCAAGCAGTATGAAAGCATCCCCGCGGCCGATGCGCACCGGGCGGTGCTGCGTCTGATCCCGGCGATGCCGGGCCATGTGCTCGACATCGGTTCGGGCACCGGGCGCGATGCCGCTTGGTTCGCCAGCCGGGGACATTCCGTCGTCGCCGTCGAGCCGACCGACGCGATGCGCTTGCCGGCGATGGCGCTGCATCCGTCGCCACGGATCGATTGGCTCGACGACAGCCTGCCGGATCTCGCCGCTCTGCGGGCCCGGGGCGAGACCTTCGACCTCGTCATGCTGACCGCCGTCTGGATGCATCTCGACGAGGCGCAGCGCCGGCAGGCGATGCCGAAGCTTGCCGCGCTAATGCGGCCGGGCGGCACGATGATCATGAAGATCCGGCACGGGCCGGTGCCGCCGGGACGGCGAATGTTCGAGGTCAGCGCAGAGGAGACGATCGCGCTGGCGGGAAACGAGGGCCTGCGTCCGGTGTTGAACGTGCGCAGCGAATCCAGCCAGGAAAAAAATCGCGCCGCCGGGGTCAGCTGGATCAATCTGGGGTTCGTGAAAGGGAAGGAACGCTCCTAGGCCGGGACAACGCCTATTGAGTTTCTCGTCATTGCGACGACTGGGGGAGCCCGGCGCTCAAGCCGAAGCTTGGCCTTCCGCGCTGGGCTTGGCCTCGGCCCGCGCAAAAATCCCCGATTTTCCTGACGGCATTTTGTCCGCGGCCGCTTTCCCGGCGTGACCGTTCATCAGCTTGCCGTTGGCATGCTTCGCCTTGCCATTCAGCTTTTGCTTCGGCTCTTTCCTTGCCAGCTTTTGCGCGGCCTTGGCGGCTTCCTTTTCGGCTTTCTTCAACGCCTTCCGCTCGGCCTTGGCCTTCAGCCGCAGCCGTTCGGCGCGCGCCTCGGCGCGCTTCTTCTTGCGCTTTTTCTCGCAAGCCGCGCATTTGCAGCCGATTGGCTTCAGATAGGCCTTGAAGTAGTCGGTGCCGTAATCGTAGTTGATCTCTTCGCCCGGCTCGATGTTCTTGATGGCGCGGATCACCACCTTGCGCTTGCGGGGGCTGACGTCGGATTCCGCGTTCGGCTTGCAGGCGTGGTTGATGTAGCGGGCGATGTTCTTGCGTACCGAGCCGTCGATGGTCCAGCGGTTGTTGAGCTCGAACAGATATTTGTTCTCGATCGCGTCGTCCTTCTTCTTTCGGGAATCCAGCAGCGGCCCGAAATAGCGGACGATCTTGGCACCCTTCTTGATCGGTTTGGTGGCGAAGAGGCCAAGCCCGGTGCGGGAACGGCCGACGCGATACGGTTTTTTCGGCGAAATGGCAGGCATGTTCGATAAGACAACTGCACGCTAGTGAGAGAGGGATAGCGAAGCCGCTGTTCTAGGATGATTCCGCACCAATGTCAGGCCTTTCGCGCCATTTGCCTGAACCTTCCCCAGCTTGCGCACGTCGAACGCTGGGTTCCCTGCTGGAGGCAGCCTTATGAAGCGTATTTTTCACGTTCGGATCGCCAGCCGCAGGGATCTCACGTCAGCAATTGCCCTGGCGCTGTCGATCTGTGCCGGCTCCGGCCTGGTTTCCAACGTCGGCGCCCAAACAATCGGCAGCAGTTACACATCCACCGCCCCCAAAGATTGCCGCGTCTCCGGCGCCCATAATGGCGTCGACGATTCCGCGACACGATTCTGTCCGGGCAAGGCCGGTCTTGGCGTGCTGGTGAACGAGGATGACTTGCGTGAAACCGTCTCGGTCGGTCGCAGCCACGCCGCGGCCGCCAGGGAGCCAGCCGCGCAGGCCTGGTTCGGTCCGTTCAACTCGAGCCATGCGACGGTCGAATGGCGCGCGCTGGACGGCAAGCCGTTCGCGATCATCCAGCGCTGGCACCTCGGCGACAACAGCGATGAGGGCAAGAACGGCCGGCCGATCGCAAAACCAATACTGGTGGTGACGCGGCTGCCGCCGGGACCGGTGTGTCATGTCGCCTATGTCGACGTGAAGGCCAATCCCGATGCCAATGAACTCGCCCGCAAGGCCGCCGAAGGCATTGCGCGTGGCTTCGACTGTGGCAAGGACGCGATAAAAATCGTCGGCACAAGCGGCCGGGCGGTGGAGCTGACGATCCGGCGCTGATCAGGCCACCGGTGCCTACCCGATCGCGCGCTTGAGCATGGCGTCCAGCAGCATGCCGGCGTCGGTGCCTTTTGGCAGCCGGTCGAGGATATCGGTCAGTCTTCCGTCGAGCAGGAGCATGGTAAAACCGTGGACCAGCGACCAGGCGCGCGCGATGTCGGCCGCCTGCTCCAACGACAGCGCCTCTTTGGAGATCTGCTCCTGGCGCTTGGCGCCGATGGCGCCGGCAAGCCCTGCGAACGACGCCTCGGCGGCTTCGTGCAGCGACGGCCGTGACATATCGAGACGCTCGGTGCGGAACATCAGCCCGTACATGCCGGGATGCGCCTGCGCGTAGGCGACGTAGGCCCTGGCCCGCGCCGCTGCCTTCTCCAGCGGAGCGGCGGCCGAGGCGCCGGCGGCCGCCATCGCCGTGTTGAACCGGCGAAAGCCGATCGCGGCGAGTTCGCTGACGAGGCCCGTGAGGTCGCCGAAATGATGGGTCGGTGCTGCATGCGAGACTCCAGCCTCGCGCGCCACCGCGCGCAGCGTCAGGCCGGCGAGCCCGTCGCGCTCGAGCACCCGTTCTGCCGCTTCGAGCAGCCCATCGCGCAGCGCACCGTGATGATAGGGCGAGCTTTCCTTCGAGGCGGCGGGTTTGGGCCCGCCACGCTTTCGAGGAACGCGCGCCGCCGCAGTTTCGTTCGCGGCACGGCCAACGCGCACGCGCCCTACATTCGGTTTTCTTGCCATTTCTGATCTATAGATCACGATTTTGACACTGTAAAGATTTGGCTTGACGAGCAGATGCCATATCTTTACGACGTAAAGATAACGTAAAAGGAGCGACCGATGCTCGAGGCAGCAGCGACCAGGACGGCCCGGACCAATCTGGCGCCGATACCGATGGAATGCGACGCGCCGTTTCTCAAAGTCGTCGGCGAATTGCCACGCGAGCTCAACGGCACGCTCTACCGCAACGGCCCCAACCCGCAATTCGACGTTCCCGGCGCGCACTGGTTCGTCGGCGACGGCATGCTGCACGCCTTCCATCTCGAAAATGGCCGCGCCAGCTATCGCAACCGCTGGGTCCGCACCCCGAAATGGCAGGCCGAGCACGATTCCGGCCGCGCCCTGTTCGGCGGCTTCGGCCGCAGGCTGCCCGATACGCCGGCCTCGGTGACCCAGGACGGCGGCGTCGCCAACACCAACATCATCTCCCATGCCGGTCGCCTGCTGGCGCTGGAGGAAGCCCATCTGCCGACCGAGATTGAGCCCGGCACGCTTGGCACCCGCGGCTATTGCAACTATGGCGGCGGTATCGCCGGCCCGTTTACCGCGCATCCCAAGATCGATCCGGTCACCGGCGAGATGGTGTTCTTCGGCTACAACGCCGCGGGGCCGCTGACCCCTGCCCTCTCCTTCGGATCGGTCAATGCATCGGGCGTGGTGACGCGCTTCGAACGCTTCGAGGCGCCCTATGCCAGCATGGTGCATGATTTCATCGTCACCGAAAATCACATGCTGTTTCCGGTCCTGCCTATCACCGGCAGCATGACGCGGGCGATGGCGGGCCAGCCGCCTTATGCCTGGGAGCCCGACAAGGGCGCCTTTGTCGGCGTCATGAAGCGCCACGGCTCAGCGAAAGACATCGTCTGGTTCCGCGCCGAGAGCTGCTACGTCTTCCATGTCATGAATGCCTGGGAAGAAGGCAGCCGCATTGTCGCCGACGTCATGCAGTTCGAGGAGGCGCCGCTGTTCCCCCACCCCGACGGCAGGCCGACCGACCCTGACAAGTCGCGCGCGCGGCTGTGCCGCTGGAGTTTCGATCTCTCGGGCAATACCGACCGCTTCACCCAGACCTATCTCGACGATCTGACCGGTGAATTCCCGCGCATCGATGGGCGCCGCACTGGTCTTGCCAGCCAGCACGGCTGGTACGCCTGCGCCAATCCGGATCTTCCCATGTTCGGCGCCCTGTCGGGCATCGTGCATGTCGACGGCAAAGGCAGGCGGCTCGGCAAGTACCTGTTGCCGGCCGGCGACACCATCTCCGAACCGGTATTCGTCGCCCGCGGCGAGGATGCCGCCGAGGGCGATGGCTGGCTGTTGGCGGCGGTCTGGCGCGCAACCGAGAACCGCAGCGACCTTGCGGTCTTCAACGCCACAGATGTTGAGGCGGGTCCCCTCGCGCTGGTGCAGCTCGGCCACCGGGTGCCCGACGGCTTTCACGGCAATTGGGTCGGAGCGGTCTAAGCCCGTCGAGGCTGGTGGCGTCCCAAATCCAGCGTCATTCCAGGGCGAGGCGAAGCCTCGGACCCGGAATCCAGAAGTGGTGACGTGCAACGATTCCGGGTTCGCGCTACGCGCGCCCCGGAATGACATCCAAGCCATTGAAAATACATGGATATTAATAATTCGCTCACATTATTTTGACACTGTAAAGATTTGTCTTGACCTACGCCCCTTTCGTCTTTAAAGCATCTTGACGCTGTAAAGATTGGCCAAGCGAGGCTGTCATGGTTATCTTCCTCATCCTTGCCCCCTACGGCGCGTTCGCGACGTTGATGCTGTTCGCTTCTGCCGCCGCCAGCCTGTTTGTATCGGCCGCGATCTGCCTGGCGGTGATCGGCTACGACGTCTTCAGGGGCCGCCCGATCAAGATGCTGGGCGCGGGTTCGGCGATCCTGTTCGCCGCGCTGGGTTGCTACGTCACGCTGCTCGATTCCGGCATGGCCCCGTCCGCGGTGAAACTGACGGTCGATGTCGGCGTGCTGGCGATCTCGCTGATGTCGCTCGTGATCCGTCGGCCGTTCACGCTGCAATATGCCCGCGAAGCGGTCGATGCCGAGACGGCTCAATTACCTGGGTTCCTGAAGGCCAACTACGTCATCACCTGGGCCTGGACTGCCTGTTTCGTGCTGATGGTGCTGGCCAATGTGCTCCTGATCTATCTGCCGGGCCTGCCGCTGTGGGCCGGAATCGCGATTGCCTTCGCCGCCCGCAACACCGCAGTCTATTTCACGAAATGGTATCCAGGTTATCATCGGGCGAAATTCTCGGCGCCGGCTGCTTCGCTAGACGTTGTCTAAATCGTCGTTAGGAAAGAAGCGAAGCCATCCAAAGCTTGGTATACTGGTTTGACAAGCGCGCATTCGCGCAACACGTTGGCGCTTCGCGATGACGGGAAATACCAGGGAAACCTAGATGAAGGACGTATTCGTCAGGCTCGGCACCGACTTCCTCTCCGCCATCGTGTTCCTGGTGCTGTATTTGTCGACCGGCAATGTGGTGCTGGCGGCGTCGGTGGCGATCGCCGGCGCCGTGGCGCAGGTGATCTACGCGCGCGTCAAGGAAAAGCCGCTCAGCTTCATGACCTATGCCAGCCTTGGGCTGGTGATCGTGCTCGGCCTCGCGACGATTTTGACCAACGATCCCCGCTTCGTGCTGGCCAAACCCTCGATCGCGCATTTCGCGATCGCGGCGATCATGCTCAAGCGCGGCTGGATGCTGCGCTATATGCCTCCGATCGTGTCGGAGACCATTCCGGAATATGTCGCGGCGGCAGGTTACGCCTGGGCGGCACTGATGCTGGTGCTCGGGCTCGGCACCATCGCGGTCGCCTGGACCGGCGATCTCAAACTGTGGGCGTTCTATGTCTCGGTGGTACTGGTCGGGGTCAAACTCCTGGCGTTCGCCGTGCAATATGTCGTGTTTCGCGTGATCACCATAAACCGGATTCGCGCCGCCAGCGCCTGACCCAAAAGCGCAATCGAGCGAAGGGGATACCGGTTCGGCTTGAGAAAACGCGATAGGACAAAAGATCGCGGTTCCCACCATTGGGCACGGGCGGCAAGATGCGTTATACCGCCGCCCGAGCCAACCCTGATCCCAGAACCATTCCGGTTTTGCGAACAAACAGCCTTGAGGAGACCTAGAGATGGCCGTGGACGGAAGCTGGAATATCGTCATGAGCACCCCGATGGGCGAGCGCAACGCGACGCTGACCGTCACGAGCGCCGGCGGCGCACTGACGGGTACCCAGGGCGCCGAAGGCCAATCGGGCGAGATTTTCGACGGCACGGTGGCCGGCGACGACGTCGCCTGGAAGATCTCCATCACCAACCCGATGCCGCTGACGCTGGCCTTCACCGGCAAGGTCGCCGGCGACAGCATGTCCGGCGAAATGGGCATCGGCCCGATGGGCAGCTTCCCGTTCACGGGGACGAGGGCGTAAACACGGGACAGTGTCGTCCCGGCGGAAGCCGGGATCCATACGCCGCGACTTTCTTTTCAACCTTGATCAGCGGTGGTTATGGGTCCCGGCGTTCGCCGGGACGACAACTGTCAGGCACTCCCTCACCCCAAATTCAATTCCTTGAAGAAGTCGTTGCCCTTGTCGTCGATGATGATGAAGGCCGGGAAATCCTCGACCTCGATGCGCCAGATCGCTTCCATGCCGAGCTCGGGATATTCCACCACCTCGACCTTCTTGATGCAGTGCTCGGCAAGGTTCGCCGCAGCACCTCCGATCGAGCCGAGATAGAAGCCGCCGTGCTTCTTGCAGGCCTCGCGCACCGCGACCGCGCGGTTGCCCTTCGCCACCATCACCATCGAGCCGCCCGCAGCCTGGAACTGGTCGACGAAGGAGTCCATCCGTCCCGCAGTGGTCGGGCCGAACGCGCCGGAGGCGTAGCCTTCCGGCGTCTTGGCGGGACCGGCGTAATAGACCGGATGGTTCTTGAAATAATCCGGCAGCGGTTCGCCCTTCTCCAGCCGCTCGCGCAGTTTGGCATGCGCGGAATCGCGCGCCACGATCATGGTGCCGGTCAGCGACAGCCGGGTTTTTATCGGGTGTTTTGAAAGCGTTGCGAGAATATCCTTCATCGGCTGGTTAAGGTCGATCTTCACCACCTCGCCGCCTAGCGCGTGCTCGACCACCGGCAGATATTGCGCCGGATTATGCTCGAGCTCCTCGAGATAGACGCCGTCTTTCGTGATCTTGCCGAGCACCTGGCGGTCGGCCGAGCAGGACACGCCAAGCCCGATCGGCAGCGAGGCGCCGTGGCGCGGCAAGCGGATGACCCGCACATCGTGACAGAAATACTTGCCGCCGAACTGCGCACCGACGCCGAGCGACTGCGTCATTTTCAGGATCTCCTGCTCCATCTCAAGATCGCGGAAGGCGTTGCCGTCGGCCGAGCCGTGGGTCGGCAGTGCGTCGAGATACCGGGCGGAAGCCAGCTTGACGGTTTTCATGCAGAGTTCGGCGGACGTGCCGCCGATCACGATCGCGAGGTGATAAGGCGGGCACGCGGCGGTGCCAAGCGTGAGCACTTTCTCCTTCAGGAACGCCAGCATGCGATCCCTCGTCAAAACCGACGGCGTCGCCTGGAACAGAAAGCTCTTGTTGGCGCTTCCGCCGCCCTTGGCCATGAACATGAACTTGTAGGCCAAATCTGAATCTAAAGAGCCGCCCTCGGCATAGATCTCGCACTGCGCCGGCATGTTGTTGGCGGTGTTTTTCTCCTCATACATCGACAGCGGCGCCACCTGGGAATAGCGCAGGTTGCGGCGCAAGTAAGCGTCGCGCGCGCCTTCCGAGAGTGCGGCCTCGTCGTCGCCGTCGGTGATGATTCGAGACCCCTTCTTGCCCATGATGATGGCGGTGCCGGTATCCTGGCACATCGGCAGCACCCCGCCGGCGGCGATGTTGGCGTTCTTGAGGAAATCAAAGGCGACGAACTTGTCGTTGTCGCTGGCCTCGGGATCGTCGAGGATCGCGCGCAGCTGCTTCAGGTGCCCCGGGCGCAGATAGTGATTGATCTCGCCGAACGCCGCCTCGGACAGTGCCCGTAGCGCCTCGCGCGACACCACCAGCATGTCCTTGCCCAGGACCTTCTCGACCCGCACGCCCTCGGTTGTGATCTTCTTGTACGGCGCGGTGTCAGCGCCGAGCGGAAACAGCGGGGTGTGCTTGTAGGGCGGAACGGGTTTTGGGTCGGGAAAGGCGGTGGGAGCGTTCATGGGGAGGCTCACGAGGCTGGAAGCCGGACGCGTCCATGGGAGACAGCGCCGACGGTTAAAGCGGTTCTAAGCATTTTTCAGATAAAGGGAAGGTCCCGGGTGCACGCCCATGCGTGGCCTCTCACCCCTTCCCTTCCTGCTTCTCTGCATAGGCATCCACCAACGCGCGGATCATGCGCTGGTATGGCACGCGGCGCTGGCGGGCGGCGCGCTTGAAAAATGCCACCGAACGCTGCGACAGGCTCAGCGTCACCTTCACATTGTCCTCGCGCGGGACCAGCCGGTCCGGAGACGGCAAGAAGTCTTCGACGATCCTGACTCGGCCGATCTCGCCTTTGCTGTATTTAACCGTTGGCTTTTTCATAGATCGCCTTTCCTTTCCGCCAGTAGCCCGCCCCGAAAATCCTGATCTTCCGGTTTCGCCATGTGAGCGCACCGTCATGACAGCACCTTCGACCCGGCCGAAACAGAAATAACGCTACTCGCTGCCGCCGTGACTTAGATCTTCAGCGATGACGCGCAACGGATCTAGAAACGCCAACTGGGCAAGTTCAAAGCCGATACCATGCTTGGCCCGATTGCCCCTGTCTTTGGTGGCGTCCCATTCGAAGTCGGACATAGGCCTGAACAATTGTCTGGTATGTTAAATCTACCATACTTTTGTATGGCTGAAAAGACTTCGGCTCTCACGGCTTTTGGGGCGTCGCGGATGACAGCAAGCCGGCTTCCTACTGCTCCCCCAGCGGGCTTGATGACCGTCCAGACGATGGCGGTGAGACTTGCGCTACCGGCTCGCGGACGCTTCAATGGTGCAAAGGGGCAATCACATGACACTGAGACGACAATTTTCGGGATCGACTTTCTTCGCCGCGCCGCTTGTCGCAATCGGGCTGACCATATCAATCGCCCCGCCCGCGCGGGCCGATCACTGCGACGATCTTGCCAACCAGCTCAAGAACCAGATCGACGGGCTCAAGGTCGGCATCACCGCCGCCAACATCATCTATCTGTCGCATCCGCAGGCCAAGGAGCTCTCGCTCGGCTGTACCGGACGCAACTACAAGAACGAGCTGTACGCCAAGCAGGACGGCCACAAGCCGAAGCCGCCCTTTCTCGACCTCGTCGGAAGTGCCACGGCCATCATTTTTACCCTGCCGAAGGACGACGCCCTGACCGGCGCCACGCGCTGCATGAAGCGGATGGGATTGCTGCGCGGTGACACCATCAAGATGCGCTACCGCCGGCTGAACTTCGAGTGCAACCGCACCAGGACCGAGGCATCGATCACGGTCACCCGCGATACCGATGAATGAGAAAGCGCGGGCGCAGGTTGCCCGATCGCGACGATTTTAGGAAATACCGATCTTTTCCAGGGATATTTCAGCCTCCCGTTCACCATGTGCCGGGAAGGGACCCGATGCGCGGGATTTTGGGGATTGGATTCATAAAGCATTCGCCTGCTCGCCGTCACTGTCTGGCGTGAACGAGCTTCAGGGAAATCAATCATGAGCATTTCGAGCATTTCGAGCAGCCCGCCGCCCGTCCAGATAAAGGCTCCCGAGGCCAGCGAACCCAAGGGACCGGGCGTGAAGGTCGACGGCGACGGCGACGACGCCAGCGCGTCGCAGCAGACGGTGCAGGCGCCGCTTCCGCCGGGACAGGGAACGCGAGTCGACCAGATCGCCTGAGGCGATAGACAACTAAAACTCGTCATACGCGGGCAGAAGCGCGAAGCGCGTCTTCGCGCTAGACAACCTGCGTATCCATCCAGCTTCGCAAGCGGGCTTTTTTTGAGGAAGCTCGATTGGCGGTTCAAGTCCGGCAATGACGGTTGGTGTGTGAGCGCCAAACCTTCGCCTGAAAACGGCGTGATCATCGTGAACCCGCGGACACGCGGAACACGTCCATGATCGCAAAACTATTGCTTCAGAACCTGATCTGGACCGTCGCGATGGGCGCGCTGTTGTTCGTGCCCGCGGGCACGCTGCACTGGCCGGCGGCGTGGCTGTTCCTTGGCACGATCGGAATTCTCGGCGTCGCCGGCCGCCTGTGGCGCAACACGATCCGGCGCTGCTCAATGAGCGCATGCGCCCGATCATGCAGGACGCCCAGCCGGCCGCCGACAAGAAATTCATCCTGGTGTTCGGCTTTGCGGCGCTGATCTGGTTCCTCGCGATCGGGCTCGATATGCGCGCACACGGGGTGAGAATCCCGAGCGAGGTGCAGGCGCTGGGATTTTTGATGCTGCTGTTCTCCTCCGGCTTCATCCTGTGGGTGATGTGCGAGAACTCGTTCGCGGCTCCCGTGATCAAACCGCAGACCGAACGCGGCCACCGCGTGATCTCAAGTGGTCCCTACGCTTTTGTCCGGCATCCCATGTACAGCGGCACCGTGTTGTTTTTCGTCGGCGCGCCGCTGCTGCTGCTGGGCTCGTGGTGGGGCATCGCGCTATCGCCTCTGTTCGCCGTGCTGTTCGCCTTGCGCATCGCCATCGAGGAACGCGCGCTGCGCGCGGGCCTGCCCGGCTATGCCGATTATGCAGCGCGGGTGCGCTACCGGCTGGTACCCGGACTTTGGTGAGGGTTATACTGCGGCCTATCGAAACAGCGGACACGCAAACGATGCCCAGTTCCATCACCTATACCGGCGGCTGCCATTGCGGTCTGGTGCGTTTCGAATGCACCACCGACCTTGCCATGGTCACCGCGTGCAACTGCTCGATCTGCACCAAGAAGGGCCTACATTTCGCGTTCCTGGCGCCGGAAAAATTTCAGCTGCGCGCCGGCGAGGACAACGTGAAGGAATACCTCTTCAACAAGCACGCGATCCGGCATCAGTTCTGCCAGGATTGCGGCGTCGAGGTGTTCGCCCGCGGCAAGAAGCCCGACGGCAGCGAGGTGGTGGCGCTCAACGTCAGCTGCATCGATGGCGTTGAGCTCGCAAAGCTCGCGATGACGCCGATCGACGGGAGAAACCGCTAGGGATCGTCTCTTTCTCGGCATTGGCGGTGTGCTCCCTCGCCCCGCTCTTCGCGGGGTGAGGTAAAGATTCCGTCGCGCACTGCCTACAGATCCAGTTCTTTGTAATGCCGGAAAATGCCGTCCTCGTTGAAGGCGATACGACGGTCGCTGCCGAGATAGGCCTTGATGTTGGGCCTCGCGGCGACGCGGTCGTGCAGGCCGATCAGGCCGGGAATATTGCGCTCGAACGTCTTCATGCGCTTGGGGAAGGCATAGCGCAGCCCCTCCACGATCTGGAACAGCGAGAGATCGACGTAAGTCGGCCGGCGGCCGGTCAAATAGGAGCCGCCATTGTTCTTCAACAGATTCTCGAAATACCCCAGATATTTCGGCACCCGTTCGTTCCAGAACTCCTCGCTGCGTTTTTTCGCCGGTCCCCGCTGGTCCTCGTAGTACAGCGACGGCCCGAGCGGATGATGGGTGTCGTGGATCTCCAGCACGAGATCGGCAACCGTGAGCTGCAGCTGGTGCACCCATAGCTTTCCCTCCTCCGGCTTCGGCGCCAACCCAAGGCGCGGGCCGAGATAGAGCAGGATGTTGGCGGTCTGCCCAACCACGAGCTTGCCGGCTTTCAGAAACGGCGGCGCGAAGGGCGGCGTGCCCTTGCCCACCTCCATCATCCGCATCATCGCGGCCATGCCGCGCTCGCTGCGCGCCACATCGGCGTAATCGGCGCCGGCCTCTTCCAGAGCGAGACGGACATATTCGCCGCGGCCCTGGATGCCTGGCCAGTAATAGAGTTCGTAGCGCATGAAGCCCCCTCGTCGGTTTTGCAGCTTTAAGGAGAGATTAAAGCATTGGTTCGCGGCGTCGATATAGAGAGCTCCATCGCCGCATGCCGGCTCCGCTTACCGAATGTCGGTGATGCGGGAAACATTCCGCGCAGCCGGGCGGCGCTGGACGAACCGACGGCCTCTTGAATCCTCGTCGCTTGATCGGGTTCGGTCCATGTCCGCTTCCCGTCCTACGCAGGGGTTCGCTGAAGGCCGCGCAACGGCCCATCCCGGCTCATGGTTTCGCCAACATACTGACACGTTCGGTGGCTTTCTCTCCGTGCGGCAGGGGATTTCGCAAACTCTCGGAGTCCTCCACGATGCGGAAAACCGTTTGTACTGTAACGTTGTTATTGCTTGCTTCTCCTCAAGCCCAAGCCCATCCCCACCATCATCATCGTCACCAATTTCTGAACGCCATGGCGTCGTTCAACGGTGACGTTCAAATGGACGAAAGAATCGTCAGTTCGCGCCCTTCCGGTTGCCCGCACGCGTTCTGTGGGTGCGAGGCGTCCCTATTCCGTTTTGGCCGAATCATTCCGCAACTCAATCTCGCTTCGAACTGGCGCCGTTTCCCACATGGCGCCCCGGCGCCGGGCATGGCGGCGGTCCGATCAGGCCACGTCATGATCTTGCAGAGCCAGGTCGCGCGCGACATCTGGTACGTACATGACGGCAATTCCGGCGGTCACGTGACCCGCGAACATCCGCGTTCGATTGCCGGTTACACCATCGTCGATCCGGGCTCGGCATCGTTCGCACTGCGCTGATGAAGCGCAGGCCGCGGGCCTATTTTGTCCCGGTGATCCCCCGCTCGAACGACAAAGGCGCCGCGGCATGAACCGCGGCGCCCTTGCATCATCATCGCTTGACCGGCGATCAGGTCTGCTGGATCGCCGAGAGTTCCCAATTGCCGCCGCGCTCGCGCAGGAAGGTCCACACTTCGGTGACTTCCGAAGGCTGCTCGCTGCCCTCAACCAGCCGGCCGCTGGCGCGATCGACGGTCTTGTCAATCAGCGAGAACCGCATCGCCACGCTGGCGAAATCGGTGTCGCCCTCGCGCCAGGCTTCGGCAAGGTCGCCCTGCAGCAGCTTGGTGCCGGAGACCTTGTTGACGACGTTGCGCGCGCGGTTCGCCTCGAGGTCTTTGGTGAAATACGACACCATCTCGGGCGTCGCCATCGTGTGCAGCTTCGCGACATCCTCGTTCGACCACGCCGCCTGGATATCGCCCAGCAACCGCTCGAACGCTTCGTAGTCGGCGGGCAAGATTTCGAGCGGCGCGCTGCCCGATCCCATGCCAAACCCGGTGGCTGCAGCGCGGAAGCCCGTCGGCGCACCGGGCGCCGCAGCGGGACCGGCATAGGCGGCAGCCGTTTCATGGCGGCGCTGCCACCATGACATCGCCAGCCGGACCACGATGAAGATCAGGCCGATCTGCAGGATCAGGCCGAAGATCGAGGACAATCCGCCCAGACCGCCGAACATGCCGCCGCCGAACAACATGCCGAGCAGGCCGGCGCCAAGGAAGCCAGCGGCGAGGCCGCCGAGCAGGCCGCGGCCGGGCCGGTTGAAGAAGCCGCCGCCGGCAGACGCCGGCGCGCCGATCCCGGGGCTGCCGGGCTGGGTAAAGGTGCGGTTGAACGGTTGGGCGCCGCCGGGCGCCGTCGAGGTGCTGGGCGGCGGCGCGAAGGTCCGCGTTCCCCGCGAACCCGAGCCGAAGCCGCCGCCGACGCGCGCGTCGGCCGGCGAGACGGCGGCCACGACGGGCAGCGCCAGCGCTAAGGTGACGGCAATCGCCTGAACGATGCCGCGGGCGCGTTGCGTGAATTTCATGTCTGTTTCCCTAATTCCCCGGCAGGGGGAAGCGCCCCTAACATGGGCAGTGCTGCCTAAAAGTGAAGCCATGATGGGCAAACCCGGCTGCGGCCCTCGGTCGCGGGGATGCGTCAATTGGGCAGATTTTCGGGGCGTTTGGGGCCGCCTACGCGCGTAGTGGCAGCGTCATTCCGGGGCGATGCGAAAAGCATCGAACTACGATGTGCAATTGCACATCGGAGAATCTCGAGATTCCGGGTCTGGTGCTTCGCACCATCCCGGAATGACGGCTGAGTTTTCGATGGATGCAATCACGAAGGTGCCATCGTCTCCTTCACCGCAGCCACGAGCTGGCTCAGCGTAAACGGCTTCGGCAGGAACGCAAATTGCTGGTTCTCCGGCAGGCTCTTCTCGAAGGCGTCTTCCGCGTAGCCCGACACGAAGATGATCTTGAGATCCGGATTGCGGCCGCGCATCGCCTTGAGCAAGGTCGGGCCGTCCATCTCCGGCATCACCACGTCGGAAACGACGAGATCGACCGCACCGTCCTTTTCTTCCAGCGCCTCCAGCGCCTCGATACCGTTCGAGGCCTCGATCACGCTGTAGCCGCGCGAGCGCAGGCCGCGCGCGTTCAGCGAGCGCAGGCCCTCCTCGTCCTCGACCAGCAGGATGGTGCCCTGCCCGGTCAGATCGGTGCGCGGCTTCGTCTCCGCCGACGTTTCCTTGGGCGCGCCACTCGTCGCGTGCACTTCGGGCGCAATCTCCGGCTCGGCAAGATGCCGCGGCAGGAAGATATGGAACGAGGTGCCCTTGCCGGCTTCGGAATCCACATAGACGAAGCCGCCGGTCTGCTTGACGATGCCGTACACCGTCGACAGGCCGAGCCCGGTGCCCTTGCCGACTTCCTTGGTCGAGAAAAACGGCTCGAAAATCTTGTCGACGATATCGGCGGGAATGCCGGTGCCGGTATCCGATATGTCGATCCGCACATAATCCGCCGGCGGCATGCCCTTATAGGCGAGTTGCGCGGACTCTTCGGCCGCGAGGTTGGCGGTCCGCACCGTCAGCTTGCCGCCTTCGGGCATGGCGTCGCGGGCGTTGACCGCGAGATTGACGATCACCTGCTCGAATTGCGACAGATCCACCTTGATCGGCCACAGGTCGCGGCCGTGCACCACCTCTAGCTTGACCTTTTCGCCGATCAGCCGCTTCAGCAGGTTTTCGATATCCGACAGCGACTCGCCGAGATCGAGCACCTGCGGCCGCAATGTCTGCTTGCGCGAGAAAGCCAGCAGATGCCGCACCAGTGCCGCGGCGCGGTTAGCATTCTGCTTGATCTGCATGATGTCCTGGAACGACGGATCGGTCGGCTTGTGCGCGTTCAGCAGGAAGTCGGTCGCCATCATGATGGCCGAGAGCACGTTGTTGAAATCGTGCGCGATGCCGCCGGCGAGCTGGCCGACCATTTCCATCTTCTGCGACTGGTTGATCTGGTTCTCCAGCGCGCGCCGCTCGGTGGTCTCGAGCAGGTAGACGATCGCGGCCTCGGTGTCGCGCTCGTCTTCCTCGACCGAGGTAACGAAGAACTGGCCCCAGCGCTCCTTGGCCCCTTCGAGCATCACCTCGACGGGTGCAATATCGCCCTGCCCTTCGGCGGCCTGATTGATCGCCGCGATCACCAGATGGCGGTCGCGCTCGCTCACCGCGCGGAAGATCGACTTGCCGGCCGCGCTCTCCGGGTTCAGGCTTTGCGCCAGCTTGGCATAGCGGGCATTGGCGCGCACCACGGCGCCGCTGCGGTCGACAGTCGCGATCGCCATCGGGGTGTGGTCGAAGAATCGCATGAAGCGGACTTCGGCGGCGCGCTGCGGATCGGCGCGCTCGTCGCGCGCGCGGCTGATCACGAGCGTGCGCGAGGCGCCGGGCACGCCGTCAGCGCCGAAGGCCAGCTTGTGGTAGAGCCGCACCGGCATGGTCTTGCCGCCGCGCATCCGCAGATCGATGTCGAAAACTTCGGTTTTGACTTCGCCGGGCATCGGCGGAATCGAGGTCAACAGCGCCGCCCCGTCGCCGGACACGATGTCGCTCAGCTTCAGACCGCCCGAGCCGATCTCGGCGAGGTCGTGATCCAGCCAGTTCGCCAGCGTGGCGTTGACATAGACGATGTCGCCGACGGGACTAACCGAGAAGAAGCCGCACGGCGCATGATCGAGATATTCGATCGCGTGCTGCAGCTCCTGGAATACGTCCTCCTGCCGCTCGCGGTCGCGGGTGATGTCGGCGATCGACCAGACCGCGTATTTCGCCTCGCGCGTGTTTCCGCCGAGCGGCCGGACCCGCATCCGCAGCCAGCGGCCGTTGGCGCCGTCGGTGCCCGCGATGCGGACCTCTTCCTGCTGTCGCTTGCCTTCGCGCGCCGCCTTGAGTAGGCGAAACACCGCCTCCGACACGTCGGGATTGCCGATGAATACCCGTTCCACCGGGCGCACGTCGAGCGGGGTTGCGGCGCCCGTCAGCGCGAGATAGGCGGCGTTGGAATAGACGATGTGGCCGCGCGGATCAGTGACGGCGAGGCCGTCATAGGCCTGGTCGGCGATACTGCCCTTGACCGGATCGTCGGCGGCGCGATCGGAGAACCGGATGATGCCGGCGGCGAACGCGAACAAATTGAACAGCCCGACCATGGCGAGCAGCGCCAGAAGGCCCAGGATGTAGGGCTGCGCCTGCGTCCGGCCGAGCGTCATCAGCGCTATCGCCACCGCGACGATACCGCCGGCCACCAGCAGCACCAGCACGATCGAGCCGCGCCGCCCGGGCTCGTGGACGGCCATCGGCTCGCGTGGCGAATCAGTGTCAAAATCGGCGGTCATAGCGGGCGATGCAGCCTGTCGACATGGATGTGGCGCACCTTCAACGTACGCTTAACTCCCTGAGTGCCTGAATCGGACCCGCCAACGCAAGTCCGCAGGCCCGCAATTTCGTTCAAAGCGGGGCATTTCCGGCCCCTTCCACAATTCTCCGCCCGGCCAGGTTCACGCCCGCCGGTTGAAAACCCCGCGCTTGAGCCCCATCACATAGCCGATGATCTCGGCCACCGCGTGATAATGTTCCACCGGGATTTCGTCGTCGATCTCCACCGTCGCATACAACGCCCGCGCCAGCGGCACGTTCTCGACGATCGGGATATCGTGTTTGCCTGCGACTTCCCTGATCTTGAGCGCGATGGTGTCGATGCCCTTGGCGACGCAGACTGGCGCCGACATGCCGCGTTCGTAACTGAGCGCCACCGCGTAGTGGGTCGGGTTGGTGATGATCACGGAGGCCTTGGGAACCGCGGCCATCATGCGCTTCTTCATGCGCTGCTGGCGCAGCTGCCTGATGCGGCCCTTGACGTGGGGATCGCCTTCGGACTGCTTGAACTCCTGCTTCATCTCCTGCAGCGACATCTTCTGCCGCTCGAACCACTGCCGGTACTGGAACAGATAATCCGCGATCGCGACCGCCGCGAGCATCGCCACCACCGCACCCATCAGATGCACGGTCAGGCTGGTGGTCGCACTGAGAATCATGCCCGGGTCGAAGTGCATGAACGACTCCAGACGATGACGCTCCGGCCACAGGATCGCCGTCATGACCGCGCCGAGCGCGATCAGCTTGAAGAGCCCCTTGGCGAAATTCGCCGCCGCCTGCTTGCCGAAAATCCGCTTCAGACCCGACGCAGGCGAGACCTTGCTGAATTTGGGCTTCAGGGACTCGGCCGACCACACCAGCCGATGCTGCACCATATTGCCGGCGATCGCCGCCAGCGCCAGCAGCAGGAACGGCACACCGAGTGCCGCCATCAGCACATAGCCGAGCGACTGCGTCAGCACCAGAAGGCTCGCACCGTCGGTATGGATCATCCAGGATTTGGCGATCAGGTTGCGCAGCGGCATCAGGATGCCGCCGCCGATCGATCCGGAAAACGTCTGCAGCACCAGCGTACCGCCGGCGATCACGAACCAGGTGTTGATTTCCTGGCTTTTGGCGACGTCGCCGCGTTCGTGGGCGTCGTCCAGCCGTTTTTGCGTAGGGTCTTCTGTTTTATCGGAACTGTCGTTCTCGTCGGCCATTTCTTGCCACTTTCACTTGAGCGGGATCAGCTCATGCATGACGCCGATGAAGTAATCGAGGAAGGTTCCCATCAGCGCCGTGAGAACGAGCGCGAAGATCAGGAAACCGAACAGGATCGCGAGCGGCACGCCGACGAAATAGACCTGCATCTGCGGCATCAGCCGCGCCAGGACGCCAAGCCCGATATTGAACACGAGGCCGAACACCAGAAATGGCGCCGAAAGCTGCATGCCGATCTTGAAGGCGGCGGCGAAGGCGCGGGTGGCCAGCGCCGCGACGTCGCCGCTCGGCATGACCTCGCCGGGCGAAAAGATCGTATAGCTGTCGTTGAGGGCCGCAATCACGAGGTGATGGCTGTCGGTCGCAAACAGCAGCGTAATGCCGAGCAGCGTGAGGAAGTTGCCGATCAAGAGGCCCTGCTGGCCCTGGGTCGGATCGACCGCGGTGACGAAGCCGAGGCCCATCTGCTGGGCGATCACGCTTCCTGCGACCTGCAGCGCCGAGAGCGTCACCCGGGCGGTAGCCCCCAGAACGATGCCGATGATGATCTCGTACACCATCAATACCAGCAGCGACGAGATCGACTGCATGTCGATATGATAGGCCGCGCGGTGCAGCGGCAGGATGATCAGCGTCAATAACAGTGCGATCGCGAGCTTGATGCGAACCGGAATGTTGGTTTCGCCGAGCCCCGGCAACAGCATCACCATGGCACCGATGCGGGCGAACACCAGCATGAAGGCGGCGGCAAGCGCGGGCAACAATGAGACATCGATGCGCATTGGTCACGCATACTGCATCAACCGCCTATGATTCGCGATGATATACGCATCATGTGGCTGTGCAGCGCATCCGCCATGAACGGCAAGGCGAGCAATAACGTCACGAAGATCGCGAGAATCTTCGGCACGAACACCAGCGTCTGTTCCTGGATCTGGGTCAGCGCCTGGAACAGCGACACCACCACGCCGACCACGAGGCCGACCACCATCAAGGGCGACGACACCACCACGATGGTCCAGATCGCGTCGCGCGCCACGTCAAGGGTTTCAGCACCGGTCATTTCGAATTCCCTTTTTCTCGTCTCACGGTGAGGAGCGCGCTCTTCGCGCGCGTCTCGAACCATGAAGCCCGTGTGGTTTTCCATCCTTCGAGACGCCGGCTCCTCAGGATGAGGACCGATCAGATCGGCATCTTCATGATGTCTTCGTAGGACGCGATCACACGGTCGCGCACCGACACCAGGGTCGAGACCGCGACGTCGGTTTCCGCCACCGCCGTCACCACGTCCATCACGTTGGCCTTGCCCTGCGCCATCGACACCGTTTGGGCGTCGGATTTCTTGCCGGCGTCGAGCACGCTGCCGATCGCGTCCTTGAGCAGCGCGCCGAACGAGGGGCCGCCGCTCTCGGAGCCCTTGCCGGCGCCGCCGGTATCGAGAATGCGGGCGAGATTGGCGTAGGCATTGGCAGCGACTGTGGGTGAAGCCATGGTTCAAGCTTTCCTGTTCAGGCCTTGAGGATGTCGAGCGTGCGCTGAATCATCCGGCGCGTGGCGCTGATGATGTTGAGGTTCGCTTCATAGGATCGTTGCGCGTCGCGCATATCGGTCATTTCGATCAGCGGATTGACGTTGGGGAATTTGACGTTGCCGGCGGCGTCCGCGGCCGGATTGCCGGGGTCGTGCTTGACGCGAAACGCCGACGGATCGGGCCTGATCTTGCCGAGCGTCACGGTATTGGCATCCAGCGTGCGGTCGAGCGCAGAGGAAAATGTCGGGACCTTGCGGCGATAGGGGTCGCCGCCGGCGCTCTGCGCCGTGGAATCCGCGTTGGCGATGTTTTCCGAAATCACCCGCATCCGCCCGGCCTGCGCGCGCAGGCCCGAGGTCGCGATGCCCATCGAGCGGGCGAAATCGTTCATATCGTTGGCCATGATCTGTTACCTCGGCTCTTGTCAGCGCCTAGCCCTTGCCAATCGCGGTCTTCAGGAGATGCAGGCTCTTGCCATAGAGCGAGGTCACCGCCGCGTAGTCCATCTGGTTGGCGGAAACCTTGAGCATTTCGTCTTCCAGATTGACCGCATTGCCGGCGGGCCTGGTCTGGAAACCCGCCCGCTTGTTCTGATCGAAGGTCGGGTCGTTGCCCGACTGGGCGATATGCGAGGTCGTGGTGCGCATCATCGCCAGCGTCCCCATCGATCCCGCAGGCGCGCCGCTCTTGTCGAATTTCGGCTCGACCAGATCGCGCGGCTTGAAATTCGGCGTGTCGGAGTTGGAAACGTTCTCGGACAGCACCCGCTGGCGCTCCTGGTGCCACTGCATCTTGGTACGCAACGCCGAGAGGACCGGAAGATCGTTGATGGACATCGGCTACCGCTCCACTTTCCCTGCCGGGCACCATGGCCTCGGGTAGGCAGAATTTGCCGCGTGTATAGTTAACAGCCGGTTAATTTGCGGGAGCCGGTGGACGGCCCGGGCTCGAGCCGCCGATTCGCGCAACGGGCATCAATTATGCGCATTTTCGCCACGAAAGCTGCGTTAACCAACCAAATCGATCCAATCCGAAACCCAAGAAGTCATTTTGGCCCAGCCGATTCATGGGTTATTAAGATGTGGGACGCGGCAGCTTTTGCCGCAGGATGTTAAGAATTAGGGCCGGGTTCAGGCTTTTTTTCGCCGTCTGTTGCATCGATTCGGATCTGCGTGCGACGGACGGGAGACAAGAAATCGCTATTTGCCGGGGACACACATGCAGGCACTGACATTCTTCTTCGCGTTCGTGGCCGTGCTGGCACTGATCGGGGTCGCCGCCTGGCTGGTTCGCCGATTCGCCGGCAGCCGCCTCGGCACCAATACCAATCGCGGGCGGATGCCGCGGCTGGCCGTGATCGACGCCGCCGCCGTGGACGGCCGCCGGCGCCTGGTGCTGGTGCGCCGCGACAATGTCGAACATCTGCTGATGATCGGCGGCCCGACCGATATCGTCGTGGAACCCAATATCGTGCGCGCGATGCCTGGACGCGAGCAGTTGCCGCAACGGGCCGGCGTCGCCGCCGAGCCGCCGTCCCGGGTTGCGCCGCTGCCCGACGCCGCCTGGGCCGACAGCATTGGGCCGGGCTTCGAACAGGCCGAGCCGCAAATGCCCGAACCGCCGCCGCGGCCGGTCCGCCCCTCGTTCGCCGACGAAATCCGCCGTCCGGCGCTGGCCGAACGGCGCGGCGAGCCCACGCGTGGAGAACCCATGCGCGGCGAGCCTTCGCGCAGCGAGCCTTTGCGCAACGAATCTGGGCGTAACGAGCCGATGCGCGGCGATCCCCTGGCCGGTTTCGCCCCGGAGCCGCTCGGTAATCCGCTTGGCGGCCGTCCCGAATCTCGCCCCGAGCCACGCGTCGAACCGATGCCGATGCCCTCGCGCGCGACACCGCGCAGCGAATCGATGATGCCCCGCCCGCCGCGCCCGAGCGAGATGCCGAAGGCACCGCCTCCGCTTCGCGCCGCTGAACGGCCGGCCGCGCCACCTCCCCCACCTCCCCCTCCTGTCCCGCCGGCCCCTGCAATGTCCGCGGCCGACCAAAATCTTGCCGAGATGGCGCAACGGCTGGAGGCCGCACTTCGCCGGCCCGCCGGCGAAGCCGCTGAGCCGAGGGTCGGCGCGCCGCCGGTTGCGCCCGAACCGCCGCCCGCCCGCGCCGCCACCCGCAGCGAGCCCCCGGCGGCCCCGCCGGTTGCCTCGCCCTCGCCGAAGAGCGGCTTTGAAAATCTCGAAGACGAGATGGCGTCCTTGCTGGGCCGTCCAAAGTCCCCTTCGTGAGATCGGCGACCTTCCCGCGTAGAGTTTTATTTTTCCTAGTCCTGATCACCGCCGGTTCGCTGGCGGCGCCTGCGTTCGCGCAGGACATCAGCATCAATCTCGGCCAGGGCAATGGCGGCGTCACCGAGCGGGCGATCCAGCTGATCGCGCTATTGACGGTGCTCTCGATCGCGCCGTCGATCCTGATCATGATGACGTCGTTCACCCGCATCGTGGTCGTGCTGTCGCTGTTGCGCACCGCCTTGGGCACCGCGACCGCGCCGCCAAACTCCGTCATCATCGCGCTGGCGATGTTCCTGACCGCGTTCGTGATGGGGCCGGTGCTGCAGAAATCCTATGACGACGGCATCAAGCCGCTGGTCGCCAACCAGATCAGCGTCGAGGAAGCGTTGCAGCGGGCCGCGGTGCCGTTGCGCGGCTTCATGCAGAAGAACGTGCGCGAGAAAGACCTGAAACTGTTCATGGACCTGTCGGGCGAACCGCCGCCGGCCACGCCCGAGGACATGTCGCTGCGGATCCTGGTGCCGGCCTTCATGATCTCCGAGCTGAAACGCGCCTTCGAGATCGGCTTCCTGCTGTTCCTCCCCTTTCTGATCATCGACCTCGTGGTCGCTTCGGTCCTGATGTCGATGGGCATGATGATGCTGCCACCGGTCGTGGTGTCGTTGCCGTTCAAGTTGATCTTCTTCGTGCTGGTCGACGGCTGGTCGCTGGTGGCGGGCAGCCTGGTGCAAAGCTACGGCGGCTAGCTCGCCGATCCAGCGCCGGCTGCGTCGATTTCTATCCACCATTGACTTCCCTCAAGGCCACGCAAACCGAAAGGCATTACCGTACTTAGCGCGCCTTGCCTTGCTCGCAACGATAGAGACGGCCGATGGATGCGAACATCAGAGAGAAAATTCTGACGATCCTGGACAAACACCGCATCATGACGGTCGCAACGCTGCGGCCCGACGGTTGGCCGCAGGCAACGACCGTCGGCTATGTGAACGAAGGCCTGACGCTGTATTTTCTCTGCGGCCTTGACAGCCAGAAGGCAATCTGGCGCTGGACAATCGGCTGTCGCTGACGATCGACCACGACACCCCGAACCTAATGGCCATCACTGGCCTTTCGATGGCGGCGCGCGCCCATGCGGTGGAGGATCGGGCCGAAGCAGAAAAGGTCTTGCGCATGCTGCCGCTGAAATACCCCGAGGCGCCGCCTTTGCCGATGAAGATGCCGAACCCGGATGAAATCCGCCTGTCCGCGTCACCCCGACGGTCATTTCCCTGCTCGACTACTCGAAGGGATTCGGACACACGGATCTCCTCACCTGCTGATCGCATGATCCCGGCGCCCTGCGGCTATCCGGGCCATGTCCCCCGCCTCCCGGCGCAGCGTCGGCAGGCGGCGCCGGATGGGATGCCCAATCGCAGGCCGGCCCTGCGATCAATCAGCTGTTCCGTAGCGCCCCGCGCGTCCTTATGATGGGCGCTAGCGCAACCCCGGGGACCGCATCCATGCCGCAGCCATTCGACCGCGCCGCAGAAGATCTCGGCAATTCGGTCCATCTCGAGCACGTCAACGTCCAGGTCCCCGACCAGCGCCTGGCGACGCTATTCTATGTCGCCGGACTCGGCCTTACCCGCGACCCCTATCTGATGGTGTCCGACACCAATATGTGGGTCAACGTCGGCAGGAGCCAGTTTCATTTGCCGAGCGGCAAGGCGCAGGTGCTGCGCGGCCATACCGGGATCGTCATCGCCGGCCGCGAGGCCCTGCTCGACCGGCTCGCATCGGTCGCCGGGAAACTGGATGGCACCACCTTCGCGTTCAGCGAGCACAATGACCACGTCGAGGCCATCTGTCCCTGGGGCAATCGCATACGCTGCTACGAACCGGATGCCGCGCGCTTCGGGCGCATCACGCTCGGCATCCCCTATGTCGAGTTCGAGGTACCGCCCGGGACCGTGAAAGGCATCTGCGCCTTTTATCCGCAGATCATGGGGATACCCGCCGAATACAAAAACGGCGACGGCGCCCTGGCGCGCGTGAAGATGGCGAAGGACCAGTTTCTGCAGTTCCGCGAAACCGATCGGCCATTGCCGGAATACGATGGCCACCATGTGCAGATGTACATCACGAACTTCTCCGGTCCTTACCGCGTGTTGTCGGAACGCGGCCTGGTCTCCCAGGAAGACAACCAGTACCAATACCGATTTCGCGACATCGTCGATCCCGCCGATGGCAGGCACCTGTTCACGGTCGAGCACGAGGTGCGCAGCGCCACCCATCCGATGTATCTGCGGCCGCTGATCAACCGCAATCCGGCGCAGAGCAACCGCACTTACGCCGATGGCCACGACCAATGGCTCTGGGCGATGGGGCCGGACCAGTTCGACGGACGCTAGCTCTTTCTTTCCGGCCGGATCGATCGTCGCGCGCTGTCGGGAGAAAAACCGCAACCGCCGGACGGACGCAACACGCTGATTGCGCTTCACGCGCTGCGCCGGCTTCATGCCGGCAGCGCAAAGCGGCGTCACCCGGGCGGGGACGCCAATTTGTCGCGGATGGCATCTTTCGAACCGTTCGCGGTGTCTGACCATAATTCCGTCAACTCACCAATTTCAGAATGATTGAGGCCGCCGGACAAACTGAGTCGGCGCATCTGCCAAAAACCCGCTTCGAACCATTCTGGAAACCATTGCTACCAAGAAACAAGGCAACGAGCACCGGGTTCGGCGATTGTGGGAGCGTTTCATTTGACGATCCAAATTCAACTTGATGGAGTACCGACTTGAAAAATCACATCGCCTTCCTGTTATGCGGTGCCACCGGCCTTTTGACCTTCAATGGCGCCGGCGCGGCGCCTTCCCCATCCGCCTCCGCCCCGGTTCAGTCCTATGCCGACCTCCTGGAGCCGATTCCGAATGCCCTGACGGCGCTCATCACGGATGACCTGACCAAGGCACACCAGCCGAAACCGCTGTTGCAGCTCGCTCAATATCACCATCACCACCATCATCATCACCATTCGTTCTACCACCACCACCACCACCACCACCACCACCATCACCATCACCACGGCTATTTCGGCGGCGGGATCGTGGTCGCACCTCCCGCGTACGGCTATGGACCCGACTGCTATCTCCAGCGACGCGTCGTGATCACGCCCTACGGCGAACGCATCGTGCGCAATGTCCGGGTTTGCGATTGAGCAAGAGCACCGGTTCACCGCCGTCAGCGGGATGAACCGAACAAAAAGGCGAAGGAGACATTTTTGGTCTCCTTCGTCCTGACTGCGCTACCTGGCCGCGGCAGGTTTGGCCCGCGTTTGAGCGCTGCGGCTTGCATTTGCTTGCGTTCGCGATTTCATTGAGCGAACATCAGCCATTCAATCCGCGGCCTTGTCATTTGGACCAGCAACACCCGAGAACCTGTGGCGACTGCACGGCGTGCTGCGACGGCTGGCTGCAGATCGAAGTGCGTGGACACCATATCCGGCCGGGCAAGCCGTGTCCGTTCAGTGTCGCAAACCAGTGCTCGATCTACAGCGAACGCCCCCAAAAACCCTGCCGCGAATTCATTTGCGGATGGTTGGTCGCTTCAAGCCCGTTGCCGGAATGGATACGTCCGGACAAATCCGGCGTGATCATGCTCGCGGCGAATTTTTTCTGGCGCGGCATGCCGGTCGACGTGTTGGTCGCAGCCGAAGCTGGCCCGAAGAAGAAAGCGCTGGACTGGCTCATGAAGTTCAGCGCTGAAAAGAAGCGCCTGCTAATCTACCAGGTGAAAGACGAGTGGTTCGCCTTTGGGCCGCCGGCCTTTCAGGCCGAGATTACCGAACGCATTGCGCGCGGCGAGAAACCCTGGGCGGGCTGAACGCGGCTTCGCGAGTGCGACGGGAATTTTGCACTGCACAACCAGGGCTTGTTCGGGCGTGGATGGGCTGGTGACCGCCCTATCAAATGCAGCGTTTTGGGATACCCAATGCAAGATACGCGGCGCGAGCAACGCCCGAGAAATTTCCATGATTCCCATAGATTGTTGCAGCACAACAATAAAAATGTACCATTTTTACTACAGGTTACAAATCTTCAACAAAACGGTCTGCGAAGCCTTCCTATTGGCATTTGGTATACATTACGCTGCATCGCCTTCAAGTAGAAATGGGCGCAAAGCGGTGGGGAATTGCCATGAGGAATAAACTTCTTTC
Organism: Bradyrhizobium erythrophlei; assembly: GCF_900129505.1. Taxonomy (NCBI): domain Bacteria; kingdom Pseudomonadati; phylum Pseudomonadota; class Alphaproteobacteria; order Hyphomicrobiales; family Nitrobacteraceae; genus Bradyrhizobium; species Bradyrhizobium erythrophlei. The sequence goes on from NZ_LT670818.1 coordinate 8,422,491, forward strand.
GGGGACGGCTTGCGCCGCGCTCTGTCTGGTCTCGTTCAGCGGCGCGGCGCGATCGGCGACCCTCGATGACGTAATGGCGCGGCTCGACAAGATCGAAAAAGAAAATGCCGAATTGCGTTCGAAGGTGCGCAGTCTCTCCGCAAAACCGGCTGCCGTATCGGTAGCCGCGGCACCGGCTGTTACCGATCCGAGCAAGTTCAAGGGTAATCCCGTTCTGCACGGCAGCGTCGCGACTTCGCCGGCACCGGTGCCGCCACCCGGCCCGATGATTGCCGGCATTCCGGTAAAAGCGGGCCCGTTGACGCCGTTGATCGACAACACGACCGTCACGCTCTACGGATCGATCGATCTGTCCGGGGACATTTTCAATCCATCGGTGTTCGATCAGGGGACCAAACTCGGTGTCGCGAGCAACATCTCGAGTTTCGGCGTCCGGGTGAGGCATAACCTCGCGCCCTACGGCTGGGAAGGCATGGCGGTCGTCGCGCAATTGGAATCTCAGGTCGATTTCGCGTCCGCCCCGACCGAGCGCGCCGCACTTGGAACGCGCGACAGCTATCTGGGGCTGGAGGGCCCGTGGGGCGCCATCAAGGCCGGCAAGAGCGATACGCCCTACAAGAAGTCCACCGCTGCGATGGACCCGTTCACGCGAACGCTCGGCGACTACAATTCGATCATGGGCAACACGGGCGGAGACAACCGCGCCGAGTTCGATTGGCGGATGAACCACGCGGTCTGGTACGAATCGCCGATCTACAACGGCTTCCAGTTCAGCGCGCTGGCTTCCCCCGGTCAGAATTACGCCAAGGACAACAGCGACTATTCGTACGGCGACGCGTTTCAATGTAACGGCGCGTCGAGCCGCGGCAGCGGCAGCAACTTCCCCGGCACCGGGGGCGCCGTGGCCGGCAATATCGGCGGCAACGGTTGTACCGACGGTTCTTACGGCAATGCCTATAGCGCGGCTTTGACCTACAAGAACGGCCCGTTTAATGCGATCGCCGCCTATGAGCTCCATGAAGGGGTCAATCGTCACGGCGACGACGGACTCGAACCTGGTCTGATCGCTCCGGTCTTCCTGGCCGACGGTTCTCAGGTCCTCACCGGCGTTCACAATGAATGGGCCGCGAAAGTCGGCGGCGGCTACCACTTCAACGACGGCCTCGGCGATCTCCAGCTGAACGCCTTCTACGAGTGGATTAGACGCGAAGTAACTGCGATCGAGCAGCCCTTCAATGAACGCTCCCGCGACGCCGTGTTTGCAAGCGCCACCCAGATGATTGGCAAGTGGGCAATCAGCGGGTCCTATGCCCACGCCTTCAGTAGTCCGGGCAACCCCGCGATGTTGAGCGTCAATGATCCCGTGCTTGCGTCGGCCGCGACCTTGCAAGGAAACCTGTTCGCAAATGACGCCAGCCAGTATGCGATCGGCGCCCGTTACTACTTCAACAATTGGGCCAGCTGGTACGTCGTTGCCTCTCAGCTCAACCAGGGTCCGGGAGCGCATTACTGTCTCGGCGCCAGCGGTCATGGCTATCAGGTCTGCTCTCGCGACGCGGCCAACGACACAATCGGCGGCGCGACGATCAGAGCTGCTACCACGGGCATGACGTTTAACTTCTGAGCATCTGCGGATATGGGATGAAGGGGGACTTTGACGAGTCCCCCTTTCTCTCGTCTCCCGGGACTTTTGCTTGGAGCCCGCGAATCTAGATCACGCCCTGGTCCGATAAAATGCTACGAAAAAACTGGTTCTATCGGCGCTCCGCCGCGCTAGAATTGGGTGAACTCGCAGGCGATACAGGGAGGGCCGACCCGTGGATATGCAACCCCCGCCGGCCTTTGTGCAGCTTGTGCAGGCCGAAGTCCCCGATGCGCCGGTCGATCCGGCGCCCGTCGAGGTCAACGTATTCAAATACATCCCGGAATCGGCGACCGCGGTGACGATGATCGTGACGCTGACGCCGCCGACCGGCCAGGCCGTGATCTATGCAGCCGGCCACGAGAATGACGGCACTGTATTCAAGGGGCCGCGTTCGATCGACGAAGTCAAGCTTTCCGGTCCAACGATCTACGTGAAGCTTTACGGAGCAACGAGCTTCGATATCCAGTACATCAATTACAGGCAGCGCGAGTGAACGCTGCGCTGTTCGGCTGAAGACGAACGACGCTGTGGGACATCCTACACCCGAGCAGCTGTTAAAAAATGCCGTCGCGGCACAACGCAGTGGCGCGCTCGCGGATGCGAAGCGGCTTTATGCCGCCGTGTTGAAAATCGATCCCGTCAACGCCGCCGCGTTTGGCAACCTTGCCATCATTGCGGCCCAGCAGGGCGACCTCGCAGCCGCCGAGCGGCTCATGCGCCGGGAAATCGAGCTGAGGCCCAATTATGCGGCGAGCTACAACAATCTCGGCTCGCTGCTGCAGCAGCAGGCCAGGCCGGCAGACGCCATTGTCGCTCACCGGCAGGCGATAAAACTCAATCCGAATTATGCCGAGGCGCATTTTGCGCTCGGCAACGCGCTCGGGCAGCTGGGCAGGCTCGACGAAGCGATGGAGGCCTATCGATCCGCCATCAAGGCGAAGCGCGATTATCCAGAAGCCCACAACAACATTGGCGTGCTTCTGCAGATGCAAGGCAGGCTCGAGCAGGCAGCGTCGGCGTATCGCGAGGCGACCACGCTGAGGCCGGCCTATGCGGAAGCCCAGTTCAACTTCGGCACGGCGCTGCATCGGATGCATGACCTGGAAGCCGCCGAAGCGGCGTATCGGCGGGCGGTCTCGCTCGATCCCGCGATTGCCGTGATCCACAACAATCTGGGAACCGTCCTGAAGGATCAGGGCCGGCCCGATGCGGCACTGGCGACGTTTGATGATGCCATCAGGCTGAATCCGAACTATGCGGAGGCGTTCTACAATCGAGCGATGGTGCTGCTGCAGCAGGCGCGAGCGGAGGAAGCGCTGGCGGCCTATGGCCAGGCCATCGCGCTTCGAAAGGATTATCCCGATGCGATCAACAATGCCGGTATCGTGCTTCAGGAACTAGGACGCGCCGGTGAGGCGATCGAGCTTTACCGCCGGCTCCTCGAACAAACGCCGGCGCACGCCGATGCCTGCAACAACATGGGGACCGCGCTGCTGACGGAAGGACGCGCCGACGAAGCGCGGACGGCGTTCGAGCAGGCGCTGACCCACAAGCCCGATTTCCCCGAGGCATTTTACAACCTCGGAAATGCCTACCGGGAACGCGGCGATCTCAAAGGCGCGATCGCGGCCTATCGAAACGCCCTGCATCTCCGGCCCGATTACGCGGATGCGTTCAGCCAGCTCGTGTATCACCGTGCGCAGGCCTGCGACTGGGACAATTCTGAAGCGGAGCAGGAAGCGCTCGTCGAAATGACGCGGCGGGGAGTTCGTGTTCCGCCTTTCTCTCTGTTTTCGACGCCTGCATCCGCATCCGATCAACTGCTCTGCGCCCGGCAATGGATCCGCCCGGTCAGGCCGCCGCCGAATTACGCCTTTGACCATCATCCTGTCGCCGGGCGGGGACGCATTCGTCTCGGCTACCTGTCCGGGGATTTTCATCAGCACGCGACAGCACAGTTGATGGCGGAATTGTTCGAGCAGCACGATCGCGAGCGATTCGAAGTGCTGGCTTATTCCTATGGGCCTGACGACAATAGCGCGATGCGCGCGCGGCTTGCTTCCGCGTTCGATCGTCTTGTCGACATTCGCGCGCTGTCGCATCACGATGCGGCGCGAACCATTCACGCGGACAGGGTCGATATCCTGATCGATCTCAAGGGCTATACCCATCATGCGCGGCCCGCGATATCAGCCTATCGCCCGGCGCCGGTGCAGGTGAGTTATCTCGGATATCCGGCTACCATGGGGGCGGATTTCATCGACTACATCATCGTCGATCCGTTTGTCGTCCCGCAAGACCAGCAACCATTCTTCTCAGAGAGACTGGTTCATCTTCCAGGCTGCTACCAGGTCAACGACAGAGAGCGGAAGATGGCGGGCGCGGCCGGGTCGCGACAGGATTGGGGATTGCCCGCCGCTGCGCTGGTGTTCTGCAGCTTCAATAATAGTTACAAGATATCGCCGGCGATTTTCGATATCTGGATGCGCCTGCTCCGCTCCGTGCCCGGTAGCGTTCTGTGGCTGCTCGAGACCAACGATCTGGTCAAAGACAATTTGCGCCTCGAAGCCGGCAAGCGCGGTGTCGAAGCCGGACAGCTGATATTTGCTCCCATCGTTTCGCCGGCAGAGCATCTCGGACGTCACCGGCATGCCGATCTGTTTCTCGACACCCTGCCCTGCAATGCGCATACCACGGCTAGCGACGCGCTGTGGGCCGGGCTGCCGGTCCTCACCTGCAGCGGTGACACGTTTGCGGGCCGTGTGGCGGGCAGCCTGCTCATGGCGACCGGCCTAGCGGAACTGGTCACGGGATCGGTCGAAGACTATGAGGGGACGGCTCTGGCCCTGGCGCGCGATCCGCAACGCTTGCGCGCGTTGCGGAACAGATTGGAGAACAATCGTGGCGCGAGCGCCCTCTTCGATCTGCCAAAATCGACCGCAAATATTGAAGCGGCCTACGCGCGGATGTGGCAAACTTGGAGTTCCGGACAGGAGCCGGCCGCTTTTTCGATCGAAAGCGCTTGAGAGGATAGAGACCATGCTGATGCGTATCATCGTTGCCTTCGCGTCCGTTCTGGCATTCGGCACCGGCAGTGGATTTGCCGACGCCTATAAGGCACGCGGGCACCACCACCGCCACGCGGGTGTCGTCCGGGCGGCGCCGCCGGCCGTTGCGCCGGCGCCATATGACGGCCCAACGCTCGTATTGCATCCTGCCTCAAACATCGCGTGTGATACGCCCTATCGTTCGACGCGGGCACTGCCGTGCGATCAGCCGGTCTGGGTCTACGGTAGCCCATGCGAGGTGGATCTGAGTCTCGGACGCTCCCGGTCGTGCGACTGGCGTTAGACGGCAGCGGTCGTTTTCGAGATACCGCCATGAATGCCGGGGGCCATTCCGAGCAGCAGCTTGCAGCCGCGATGGCTCATCATCGTGCCGGCCGCCTGGCCGAGGCCGAACGGCTGTACCGGCTTGCCTGTGACGATGATCCGAAGAATGCGCGCGCCTTTCACTTGTTGGGAGTGGTTGCCCATCAGCTAGGGCGCCCCGATGCGGCATCGCTCGTCGGCCGGGCAGTGACACTCGATCCGCGCTTCGCCGAGGCCCACAACGACAGAGGCGCGATCCTCGCGGCCAATAGATCGTTTACCGACGCAGTCGCCTGCTTCGAGCGGGCCGTGAGCCTCAATCCCGGATATCATGAGGCTCGCAACAATCTCGCGCGGGGATTGCGATCGCTTGGCCGCTTCGGTGAAGCGCTGGTACAGTTCGAACAGATACTAAAGTACGCGCCGGATTCTCCGGTTGCGCATTTCAATCTGGCATCGGTGTTCGAATTGGCCGGCCGAAAGTCGGATGCCGAAAGTCATTACTGCAGCGCCATTTCACTACGACCCGATTTTGTTGATGCGCATATCCATCTTGCCTTGCTGCTCTTGGATTTGGATCGGCTGCCCGAAGCGCTGGTTCATGCGGAACGCGCGGTCGCACTGCGTCCGGACAGTGCCGGCGCGCGCAATAATCTTGGCAATATTCTCAGGACCATGGGCCTGCGCGATGCGGCGATTGCGCAATACGAGGCGGCGCTCGGGACCGATCCGAGCTCTTTCATGGCGCATTACAATTGTGGCGTAGCGCTGCGCGGTGAGGCACGAATTGCAGAAGCAAGACGGCATTTCGCGCAAGCCCTGGCGCTCAAGCCAAACTTTCTCGAAGCCGAATTGGCCCTGTGCATGGCGGAGCTTCCGGCACTCTACAATGATGAACCCGAGATCGCCGAGCGGCGCGACGCCTATGCAGGCCGGCTCGCCGGGCTCTGCGCGGACACCGCGAGTGCCGAAGCACCTGCAGCACTGGCGGAGACGATCGGCTCGCACCAGCCGTTTTATCTGCCCTATCAGGGCCGTAACGATCGAGAGCTTCAGGTCTTGTACGGCTCGATGGTTTGCGGCGTGATGGCTGCGCGATACGATGCGCCCGTTATGCCTGCCGCGCCAGGTCCGGGGGAGCCGATCCGCCTTGGTATCGTCAGCGGGTTCTTCAGACAACACTCGAATTGGAAGATCCCGATCAAGGGATGGCTTAGCGAACTGGACCGAACGCGATTCCATGTGTCCGGCTATTACACCAGCGGAGAGCGGGATGATCAGACCGAGATGGCCGCGACATTGTGCAGACGTTTCGTGCAGGGCCCGCTGTCGCTCGATGCATGGCGGCGCACGATCCTGGACGATGCGCCCGATATCCTGATCTTTCCTGAAATTGGAATGGACAAGGTATCGGCCCAGCTGGCGGCGCAGCGCCTCGCGGCGGTTCAATGCGCTTCCTGGGGGCATCCGGTCACCAGCGGTTTTCCGACGATCGATTATTTCATCAGCAGCGATCTCATGGAGCCGGCAGGAGCCGCGGCTCAATATTCCGAGCGGTTGATCCGGCTTCCGAATCTCTCGATCTACTACGAACCATCGGACGTTCCGGCTCGCGGCGTTGACCGGACACAGCTGGGTTTGCGCGCAGATTCCGTGGCTTTTTGGTGCTGTCAGTCCTTGCCCAAATACCTGCCGCAGTTTGACCAGGTCTTTGCGCGCATTGCCGCCAAGGTTCCCGGCTGCCAGTTCACGTTTATCGAATTCGCGGGCGGCCGGGGTGTCACGGAGATGTTTCGCGGGCGCCTTGATCGCGCGTTCCTGGCCCTAGGCCTGAAGGCGGCCGATCACTGCGTTTTTCTGCCACGTCTGGCCCCGGACCATTTTGTTGCTGCGATCGGTCAATGCGACGTAGTGCTGGACAGCATTGGATGGTCGGGTTGCAACTCCATTCTGGAGAGCCTGGTTCACAATGTTCCCATCGTCACCCTGCCCGGTGACACGATGCGCGCCCGGCATGCCGCCGCTATCCTGGAAAGGATGGGGATGCGCGAGACGACGGCGCGGACCGTCGACGACTACGTCTCGATCGCAGTGTCGCTCGGCCGTGATGCGGCAAAACGGGCTGAGTTTTCCACCCGAATCGCAAACAAGAAGCAACTCGTTTACCGCGATCGCGTCTGCATCGCCGCCCTCGAGGCATTTCTGGACAAAGCCGCCCGCCCTGGCCAAGAAGTCTGAAAATCAGAATAACCTGCATGCCGCAGGTCCGACACCCATTCGGACCTTGCTGAGCCGACTTGCCCCTGATGACAAGGATCGGTATCCAAGTTAACGAATTGTGGCCCGGGTGTAAGATCGCCTGCAGCACCAGGGGCATTGGACTGAGCCTACGGGAGCCAGCAAAGGGGTCGGTCCGTTCGGACGAGAGCAATGGCCAGCAAGCGAACGTCGCGCCCCCCTCTTCCGTCCCGGTCAGAGCTGCGAGAGCAGGTAGCTGAACTCGCTGCGCAGCAAGCGGCCATGTCGGAGGTGCTTCGCGCGATCGCCAGCTCGCCGCACGACCTTCAACCCGTCTTTGAGACCATCCTCGACAGCGCCACGCGGCTCTGCCGAGTTGATTCGGCGGCCCTGCGTCTCTCCGAAGAAGGGGGCGCACGCCGCGTCGCACAGAGACTTACGCCGGGCGCGGCCGCCCAGTGGACAGGACCACCACCTCTCGCGCGACCAGGCACCTTTCTGGGTGGGCTCGCTATCAGAAAAACGCCCCTCCACATTCCCGATATAACGCAACATGAAAGTTATGTCGGGGGCGATCCCACCGTAGTGGCCGCCGTCGATTTGGGAGGAATGCGGACACAACTTTCCGTACCGCTGTTGAAGGACGATCACGTCATCGGATATATCGGCCTTGCACGGCGGCGGCTGCAGCCCTTCACGGACAGGGAAATCGAGCTTGTCACCGATTTCGCCAGGCAGGCGACAATCGCGCTGGACATTACGCGTCGCGAGCGGGAGCTTCGCGAGGTCCAGGGGGAGCTCGCACGCGCCAATCGCGTTGCCATTCTTGGACAACTCACCGCCTCTATTGCCCATGAGCTCAGGCAGCCCTTGACCGGCCTCGCCGTGAACGCGAACGCCGGCCTGAACTGGCTCGCGCTGCAACCGCCCGACCTCGGGAAGGCAAAACGCACTTTCGAGAGCATTGTCGAGGATAGCCGTCGCGCAGGCGACATCATAAATAGCCTGATGGACCTCACGAAGAAGGAGGCGCCGCGGAAGGAGCTTTTGGACATCAATGACGCGATCGTGGAGGTCGCTGCGCTGATCCACAGCAAAGCCCTCAAGAGCGGCGTTTCGATACACAAGCAGCTCGCACCGCGTTTGCCCCGTCTTCAGGGCGACCGAGTGCAATTGCAGCAGGTGGTTCTGAACTTGATCGCCAACGCCATTCAGGCGATGAGCGGCCTCTCGGAGGGCAAGCGAGAGCTGCAGATCAGCACCGAGAGAACGGAGAACGGCGTGGGGGTTGCCTGCCGGGATACCGGTCCAGGGTTGACGCCGGAAACGCTGGACCGTCTGTTCGAGCCATTCTACACGACGAGATCTGACGGTATGGGCATGGGACTGTCGATCTGCCGTTCCATCGTCCAAGCACATGGCGGGCGACTATGGGCGACCGCCTGCAAGCCGAAAGGCGCTCTATTTCAGTTCACGATCCCTGCCGACCAAGACGATGGCGGATTTGAATCCACGATGAGCTAAAGAGCAGACGCGCAGGCAGCAAGGTGCACCGCTCTGGACGGCGCTCAAGGCGCGCGCTATTTCGCCGCGTCAGCCCGCGTCAAACCGATGATCCGCGGCAGCGAGCCGGTGTGGACCGGTTCGGCGCCCTCCACGCCCGGCGGCAGCGGCGCGCGCGCGGTCGCGTCCGGGAAGCGCGTCTTCATCTCGCGCAGGAAGCCGTCGAGCGTGTCGACCTTCGCGGCCATCTTGGCGATCTCCGCGAATTCGGCGCTGTTGGCGCCGGCCGGTTTGCTCGCGGTATCGAAGGCGGCCCGGTCGGCATCGCCGTTCATCAACGGCACATATTTTTCGCGGAATCGCGCCAGCCCGATGGCATCCTCGGCCAGCGCATATCCGACCACCGCGCGGATCACGTCGCCCTTCTCGGCGGGGCTCAAGGGTCTGAAGTCGCGCCAGCGGTCGCTGTAGTAGAGTTCGATCTGTTCGGAGGCCTCGCGCCAGCGTCGCGCCGCCCAGTAGATATCGGAGCGCAGCCGGATTGCCTCGCGGCCGGAAATGTTGGAAATGATGTCGAGCGCGAGGTCGTGGCGTCCGACGTCGCTCTGTGCGCGCGCTTCCAGTAGCAGCCGCTGCTGACGCAATTCGCCCGACAGATCGGCAATGCGCGTGGAACGAAGTGCGGTGATCGCGCGATCCGGCTTGCGGTTAGTCAAATAGACCATGGCGAGCCGCGCCGCGACCTGGGCGCGCGCCGCGCCCTCCAGCCGCTTGTCGACCTGATACTGCAGCAGTTCGCTGGCCTGATCGAGCAAATCGACCGCGACCAGCCGGTCCGCGAGCTTTCGGATCATCTCGTCGCCGCGTCGCCCGATCGGCGTCAGATCGCGATTTTCATAGAACATGCCGAGCGCGTCGACCGGCGGAAGATCGTCGCCCTTCGGACTGAGAAACAGCTGCGCGAACAGCGCCGACGCAATGTCCTGGCTCTGCCGCGAGGCTTCCGAATTGGACTGCAGCCTGGTCGCGGTCTTGGCCGCCTGGAAGGCTTCGCCGTAGCGCCCGGTTTCGGCGTAGATGCGCTCCAGCAGCAGCAGCGTCTTCACCTCGATGCCGTCGCCCCGCCACATTGCCTGCAGCGTTTCGAGTTCGCGCAAGGCGTCGAGCTGGCTGATTTCGTCACGTCTCTGCTTGAGCGCGATCTCGCGCAGCTTGGCCTCGGCCGCAGCGGCGCGGTCCGGCGATTCGACGGCAGCCCTGTACTGATCCAGCGCATCCTTGTCGTGTCCGAGTCCTTCGGCGAGCCAGCCGCGCAGCACCGCGGTCGCGGGTTTCGCCTCGGGCGCAACGCCGATGACATCCAGCTCGCTGCTGCGCTTCGATGCCCCCGGAAAGTCCTTGACCTCGAGCGCCGCGCGCATCGAATCGGTGAGAACGATGCGCTGCAACTCGGTCGGCAGCGAGGGGATCACCACTTCGGAATTCTTGAATTTCTCCCGCGCGTCCGTCCACTTCTCCTGGCGCGCATAGGCCAGCGCCTTCCACAATTGCGAATCGTAATTGCCGCCGACCACTGGGTTGTTGAGGTCCTTTAGCGCCCTATCCGGACGCCCGATCAGGCTGTTGGCGACCGAACGCATGACCAGCGCATTGGGGTCCTCGAGACCCGCCTTGGCGCCGGAAAGGGCGAGATCGAGCACGCCCTTGGCTTCGTGATACCACGCCCGCGACATGTAGAAGCGGGCGAGATCGAGGTTCGCCGCAATGCGCCGGTCGGCCTCGGCGGCCCCGGCCGCGGTGATCAGTTCGTCCTCGCGCGCGATGAAATTCCCCTCCTGGCCCTTGCGCCACTCGATCGGGTCGAAAACCGGACGCGCGGCCGACGTCGCGCGCTGCGCGCCGACCTCGGCCGACGAGAGCGTCAGGCCGCCGGGCCGGCCGAGCAGAACCTTGTCCGATATGATTTGGGCGGTGACGTCGTCGGAGTTCGGACGAAGCGCGACACCGTGGATGGATTCGAGCAGCGACAGTTCGACGAAATCCTGCCGCTTGATGAAGCCGCGAACCGGTGCCCCTGCCGTCACTACGATGATTGTGTCGCCGGCGTCCGGATCGGTGAGCCTGTGCAGCCGGCCGGCCTTGGCAAGCGGCACCGTGACATTGGCGAGCGAAGGATCGGCGATGTTGCGGACCGCCACCAAAGGCTGGCTGGGCGTCCGCAGCACGTCGGAAAAATTGAGCGTCCAATTCGCGCTGCCCGGCTCGTCATCGCTCGTCAGCGAGGGCAGTTGCGGGCGGTTCAAACGAATGCGGATCGCCTGCCCGTTCTCCAGCGCAAATATGCCGACATCCGATATGATCGATCCGCCCTTGTTGCGGATCGGCTCGACATCGATCGGTTTTGCGGAATCGAACACCAGCCAGACCGCGTCGGCGCGGCGAAACAGGGCCGCCGGCGTCGGCGCGGCGAACGAAAAGGTCAGGCTCAGGCCTTCGCTGGTTCGCATTGCCACCACACCGGTCGTGCCCTCGCCGGCCTTGCCCGCCGCAGCAGGCTTGGTCTCGGCCGCGGGCTCCACGGCGGCGGCTGGCATCTTTTGCCGCGGCGGCTCGGCCAGCGCGGGCGGGGCTTCCTGCGCAGCCTCTTGCCTCGGCGCTTCGGACTTTGCCGCCTCGGACATCGGCGGCTCGGACGCTGGCGCTTCGGATTTTGACATCTCGGATTTGGGCGGCTCTGCGACCGGCGATGGTGCCAGCGCTGGCTCGGACCTGACCTCGATATTGGCCTCCTTGGCGATCGCCTCCGAGGTCGGCGGCACGATGGCAGCCGGCCGTCGTGGCGGCGCCGGCGGCTCGGAGAGCTTCGCCATCGGCACGGCCGGCACCGCCTCGGCGCGAGCCGGCGCGGCATGGCCGGGTGCTGCGGCCTCACGGCCCGCCGGCGCGTGCGAGGCATCCGCCGCGGGCGAAGGCAGCGCCGCCGGCTTCTGCGGCGCCTGGAAGGCAACGTCGATCACGTAGTTCTTCTCTTCGCGGAAGGAGTGGACATCGACATCGCCGATCAGCGTCATTTCCACCGCGGTCGCCTCGCCGTCGACCTTCTGATTGATCGAGGCGATGTTCGGCGGCGCTGCCTCCTTGGCATCCGCCAGATCGAAAGTCAGCGACGCATTGAACTGCAGCGTCAGCTTCTGATCGTTCAATACCGAGGAGACGCCGACGCCATCCGGCATCTCGAACACGAATCGCACGAAGGTCGGCTGCACCGAGGTACGCACGCGAACCGGCGGACGCTTCTTGGCCTCCGCCTCGGCGCGCTGCAGGCGAAGCGCGCGCTCGGCGGCGCGGGCGCGCTCGGCGAGCTCGCGGACCACCTCCTGCGGCAGGCTGGGCGGCGGACCGTCCCAGGAATCGGGCAAGAGATCGACGAATACCCGCTCGCCGGCGGTCATGGTATTGACGGTCACCCGGCGCGCCAGCGACAGCCGGATCGCCGAACCATCGGGATCGCGCCGTGCGGAATTGACGTAATCGGGCGCATATTCAGGCAACCGGTCGACCGCAATATCCACCGGCTGGACGAAACGAATGACCAGGATCGAGCCGGCGGTGGTCACATCGGAAGGAACATCTTTGGCGAGTTTCAGGATCAGCCTGGCGTAGCCCCCGGAAGTGGAAAACGTCGCCTCGCCCTTGACCGCATCGGCGGCGCGGCAGGCGCCGGAAAAGCTCACGCCGACCAGGACCAGCACCGTCGCGAGCCACGAAACGCGGCGGAGGCGACACTGCGCCGCCCGAGCGCCGGCGCGGGCTTGCGACCAAACTCCAGCGGCAGCCTTTCGCGCCATTCCAAAGGGTACTTTCAGCTTCAAGGATCGCTCGCGACAGGGCGCCCTCCCCCCACGCGGTCGAATCCTAGAATTGGCGAATTAAGGTCCTGTTAAATATCCCGCTAATTGGGCTTTTGCGGCAGCATCTTGCCTTCGATTTTGGGAAGATCGGCGGCGGAAGCGGAAGTCGATTTATCCGATCCGGCGCGGCGGGCCATTTCGACGGTCAGCCGCTCGGCCGCCTCCGTCGACATGAGGCCGAGAATATCGGACATCTTGCGCGGCGCGATCTGGGTTGCGATTTCGATCAGCACCGGCATTTCGAGGTGGTCGAACACCTTGGCGGCGTCCTTCGGCTTCATGCCCTCGTACATGGTGATGATGCCCTTGAAGCGGGCGTTATCGGCTTCGGCCTTCTGCTGGGTCGCGGTGGTGATGCGCGATTCCGTCGCCTTCAACTCCTCGGTCTGCGCCTCGATGCGTTTCTCGGCGGCCTTGAGCAGGCTTTCGCGAATGTCGATTTCGCGCGCCCTCGTCTCGAGCTCCTGGCGCCGCGCCTGCAGCCGCTCCAGGATCGCGCGCTCCGACGGCGACACCGACGGGGCTTGCTCGGGATAGACCACGGTGCCCTCAGCGGGCTTCACTTCCGGCGGGGCGGGCTTGGCGGCCTCGTCCTTCGGCTTCTCGTGCGTCGAACCGGTGATGTCGTCGGGGTCGGCCTTGTTATTGCCGCCCGGGAAGTTGAGGTTTTTCTGCGCCCAGGACAATTTACCCGACAATTTTTCCGACAACTTGCCCGGTTGCTGCGGCTGATAATCGAACACGTAGCCGCCATCGATCACGAGGCCGGCGATCTTGAGCACCGCAAGCCCTGCGATCGCGATCAGCACGACCGGAATCACGCGAATGTCACGAAGCGATTTCATGCGGCGAGGCCACCAGGCCTTCTGCGGTCGGAAAACGCCTGGGCCGCCGCCGCCACTGCCTTGGCGCTCGAGACCCTGGGCGGCGACGCCACGGGCGGCGGCTCCGCGTCGGTCGCGGGCCGTGCGGCGACCGCGATCTTGGAGAGCCGGCGGAATATATTGTCGCCTTCCGCGAGCTGGTTTTTCAGCTGCTGCGACATCCGCTCGGCGGAAGTCAGCTGGCTGCCGAGATGCTCGTTGACGTCACGCACGGTGTGCTTGAGGCCGCCGATCGCGCGCTCGGCGATTTCGGTTGCGGTGATCAGTTCGGCGATCGTCGCCTTCAGCGAATGTTCATCCGCCTTCAGCCGCTTCAACCTTGAGTTCAAAACCATGCAGTAACCGATTGTCAATATTAGCAACATCGCCACAAGGCTCTCGATCGCTACTCCGAGTAAATGACTCATTGGGCCTCCAATGCCTTGTTTTGCTCATCGGCCTTCTCGAACATCGCGAAGGTGGTATTGGGCTTGCGCAATTGCTTGGTGACGCGAATGGCGACGCGATCGCCGACACGCCCCATCCTCCCCTCGGTCAGGATGACCTTGCCGCAGCGCACCTCGACCAGCGCGTCGGCGCGCATTTCGAGCGGCAAGGTGTCGCCGACCTTCAGCTTCATCAGCTGCTTGAGCGGAATCTCGGCCTCGTAGAGCACGGCATCGACCGAAATCTCGGCTTGCCCGACCTCGGTTGCGAAGTGACCTTCCCAGATCGGATCACGGCCGAATTTCTCGCCCATGAACATCTGCAGCAGCACCGGGCGGATCGGCTCGATGGTCGCGTAAGGCAGCAGCAATTCGATATTGCCGCCGCGGTCCTCCATGTCGATGTGCAGCCGCACCAGGATGGCGGCGTTGGCGGGCCGGCTGATCGCTGCGAAGCGCGGATTGGTCTCCAGCCGGTCGATGGTGAAGGTCACCGGCGACAGCGGCCGGAACGCCTGCTCGGCGTCGGACAGCACCACTTCGACCAGCCGCTTGACGAGGTTGGTCTCGATCGTGGTGTAGGGCCGGCCTTCGATGCGCAGCGAGGTCTGGCCGCGGCGGCCGCCGAGCAGCACGTCGATCATCGAATAGATCAGGCTGGAATCCACGGTGGCGAGGCCGAAATTCTCCCATTCCTCGGCCTTGAACACCGAAAGCACTGCCGGCAGCGGAATCGAATTCATGTAGTCGCCGAACCGTACCGAGGTGATGCGGTCGAGTGAGACCTCGACGTTGTCAGAGGTGAAATTGCGCAACGAGGTGGTCATCAGCCGCACCAGGCGGTCGAAGACGATTTCGAGCATCGGCAGACGCTCGTAGGACACCATCGCCGAATCGATGATGGCACGGATGCCGGAGTGGTCGTCGAGATTGACCTCGCCGGCGGTGAAACCGAGCAGGTTGTCGATTTCCTCCTGGGAAAGAACCCGCTCGCCGCCGTTCTTGCCGCCGCCGAAATCGCGGCTGCCATCCTCGACCATGGCGGCCCATTGCAGCGCCATGGTTTCGGAGAGTTCATTGGCCGCAGCCGCCTCCGCGGCCTCGGCGGGATCCTCCGAATCGAGCGAGGCTTCCCACTGGGCTGCAATTGCATCCTGGTCGACTGGATCGTTGCCCGCCATGTTGCTAAGCTCGTCTCGTCATTGAATGATGACTTCCTTGAACAGCACGGCGTTGATCTGGTTCGGTGCGAGCGCGACGTTGACCCGCTTGGTCAGTTCTTCCTTCAGCCGGAACAGCCCCGCCGAACCGTTGAGATCGCCCGGACGCAACTCGCGCAAATAGCTCTGGAAGATGTCGGTGACGCGCGGCATCGACGGCTTGATCGCCTCGACCTGCTTCTCTTCCTTGACCTCGAGCACGAGCTTGACCTTGAGATATTGCACGCGCTCACCGGGAGCGCCGGCCAGATTGACCATCATGTCCGGCACCTCGACGAAGGACGGCGGCTTCGGCGGCGGCGCTTCGGCGTGCACTTCCTCCGCGCCGTGCCGGAAGAAGAGGAAATAGGTCGCAGCACCCCCGCCGAGAACGGCGAACAGACCGACGACCATGATGATCAGCTTGAGTTTGCCTTTGGGCGCGGATGCGACTTCTCCGCCTTCCGCTGCGCCTTCAGCCTGTTCGCCCTCTGCCATCGCCCGCCCGGTCCGCTCTCAGGGAAAATGAACTCGATGCCGCGAGGCTGGCCGTGACGCGATACAAATGCCCCCAGCGCACACGCGCTCTCTTGATGGTGACGCTAAGGTAACAATGGTTAATGGAACCTTTCTTTTGCCGGCGAGGTGGGAAAAAGTTGCCGGGCAAACATGGTCAACAAGACCTTTCTGCCGCCCGCGATGACCCCCGGCCAAACACCTATCCCCTTATGAAACAATGACTTTCCGGTTTGGCACGGCTTTCGCTCTACTGAATGGCGAACCGCGGCTTGGGAGAGCCTCTGGTTCGGAAGGATCGGCAGGAAAGCTTGGGAGAGCCGGACTGCGGATCGTCAGAGGGGAGAACCACCGATGGAGAATACGCTTCTCGTCGGACTATCGCGGCAGATGGTGCTGGAACGGCAGATGGATGTCGTCGCCAACAACGTCGCGAACGTCAACACCAACGGCTTCAAGGCCGACAACTCGCTGTTTCAGGAATACCTGAAGTCCGGCGCGCATGAAGACAATTTCGTGGGAAGCGACCGCGCCGTCTCCTACGTGCTGGACCGCGGCACCTACAAGGACATGTCGGCTGGCCCGACTGAAGAGACCAAGAATCCGCTCGATGTCGCAATCGACGGCGGCGGCTTCCTGGTGGTGCAGACCGCGGGCGGCGAACGCTACACCCGCGACGGCGGCCTCAACATCAACAATCAGGGCCAGCTCGTGACGGCGGCCGGCGATCCCGTGCTCGGCGGCTCCGGCCCGATCGTATTTCAGCCGACCGACCACGACGTCTCGATCGCTTCCGACGGCAACATCACCGTGGTCGAAGGCCTCAACCACATCGACTCGGTGCGCGGCAAGCTCCGGATGGTCAGTTTTGCGGATGCGCAGAAGCTCCTGAAAGAGGGCTCCAACCTTTATTCGGCGGATAACGGCGCCACCGCGCAGCCGGACTCCACCTCGAGGCTGCGCCAGGGGTTCATCGAAAAGTCCAACGTCAACTCGGTCACGGAAATGAGCCGCATGATCGAGGTGACGCGCACCTACACCCAGATCGCGACCCTGCTGCAGCAGCAGAGCGATTTGCACAAGACCGCCATCCAGCAACTTGCCGACGTTCCGGCGTAGAGGCTCATTCAGTTGAATGAGCCTCGTCCGCAATTTTAACTAAGCATGATCTGTTCCGAAAACCGGCAACCACTTTTCGGAATCATGCTTGAAGGAAACTGACCCATGCGCGCTTTATATACCGCGGCGACCGGGATGGCGGCCCAGGAACTGAACGTCCAGGTCATCTCCAACAACATCGCCAACTTGCGCACTACCGGCTTCAAGAAGCAGCGCGCGGCGTTCCAGGACCTGATCTATGACCACGTGCGCCGGGTCGGCGCGCAGGCGTCCGACCAGGGCACCATCCTGCCCGTCGGCGTCGACATCGGCGGCGGCGTCAAGACCGTCGGCACGCCGCGGCAGATGACGCAAGGCACCCTGTCGCAGACCGGCAACGATCTCGACATCGCGATCCGCGGCGAAGGCTTCTTCAAGATCCAGATGCCGGACGGCACCTACACCTATACCCGCGACGGCACGTTCCAGATGGACGCCACCGGCCGCGTCGTCAACGCGCAGGGCAATCCGGTGCAGCCGACCATCACCATCCCGCAGAATTCGACCGGCATCACCATCAACACGCAGGGCCAGCTCTCGGTGACCTTGCCGGGGTCGACGACGCCGACCACGGTCGGGCAGATCGGCCTGACGCGCTTCATCAACAAGGCCGGCCTCCAGCCGATCGGCGACAACTCGTTCACGGACACCCCGGCCTCGGGCGCGCCGCAGGACGGCCTCGCCAGCGCCGACGGTTATGGCGACATGCAGCAGGGCAATCTCGAACAGGCCAATGTCGAGGTCGTCAGCGAGATTTCCGACCTGATCGCGGCCCAGCGCGCCTACGAGATGAACGCCAAGGTCATCAGCGCCGCCGACCAGATGCTGCAATCCGCCTCCGCGCTGTTCCGCTAGGGGTCATGATGATGAAACTTCGCTCCCTCTTCCTTGCCGCCGCCCTGCTAGCAAGTGCTGCCACCGCGGCATCGGCGCAGGATGGCGACGACGTGATCGCCGCCCCCGCACTGCGCGCCAATGTCACTGTCTCCGGCGAGGTGGTGCGGATCGGCGACGTCATCGACAATGCCGGAAACGCCGCGCAGATCGCGATCTATCGCGCGCCGGATCTCGGCACCACCGGCACGCTGCCGACCGCGCAGGTGCTCACCGCGCTGCGCGCGCACCGGGTGATCGGCGTCGATACCAGGAATTTACAGCAGATCACGGTGACACGGCTCGCCCGCACCATCGACGCCGGCGATATCGAACGGCAGGTGGCGCAGGCGCTGGAGCGCCACAACGGGCTCGGCGAAGCCGCCAATCTCAGCCTGACCTTCGATCGCGACGTCGAGGATATGAAGCTCGACGCGTCGAACACCGGCGCGATGCAGCCCTCGGCGCTGCGCTACGATTCCCGCAGCGGCCGTTTCGACATCACCTTCGACATCGCCAACAGCAACGTTTCGACGCCGACCCGGCTGCGCTTCACCGGCAGCGTGATCGAGACCATGGAAGCCGCCGTGCTGGCCCGCAATATCGACCGCAACGAGGTGATCAAATCCTCCGACGTCGTGGTCGAGCGGCGGCCGAAAGCGGAAGTCGGCACCGATGCCGCCAGTCGCGACCGCGCGGTCGGCATGCAGGCGCGCCGCCAGCTTCGCGCCGGCCAGGCGCTCAGGGTCGCCGACCTCACCAAGCCCGATCTGGTGCAGCGCGACCAGACCGTCGTCCTGATCTATGAGGCCTCCGGCCTCTATCTCACGATCCGCGGCAAGGCGCTGGAAGGCGGCACCGAAGGCGACGTCGTCAGCGTGCTCAATTTGCAATCCAAGCGCACGGTGACAGGCACCGTGATTGGCCGCGGCCAGGTCGCGATATCGATCGCGATGCCGCGCGCGCCGGAGACCGCCGACGCCACCCCCTCGCCTTCGCCGGATCAAACCTCGTCGATCCCTTCAGACAAAGCCGCTTCCCCTGTCGCCCTCGCCAACACCACTTCGCCCGCCGCTCCAAAAACCGAGTAATGTTCATGTCCAGGTCCCGTCGTAACCGTATCCTTCTGACCAGCACGTCGCTGGTGATCCTTGTCGTCGCGAGCGGATGCTCGTCGATCGACCGGCTGTCGCAGATCGGCGAACAGCCCAAGCTCGCGTCGATAGAAAATCCGACCGCGCAGCCCGGCTACAAGCCGGTGCAGATGCCGATGCCGAAACCGGAGACGGTGTCGTACAACGCCAACTCGCTGTGGCGGAACGGCTCCAGGGCCTTCTTCAAGGACCAGCGCGCCGCGCGCATCGGCGACCTCCTGACGGTGACGGTGAACATCACCGACAAGGCCAACATCGCCAACGAGACCCAGCGCAGCCGCACCAACAAGGAAGATTCGGGGATCACCGACTTCATCGGCGCCCAGACAATTACGCAAGCGCACAAGATCCTGCCCGGCCGCATCCTGACCGCGGACTCCACGGCCTCCAGCGACGGCAAGGGTTCGGTCAACCGCCAGGAAGCGTTGCAGACCAACGTCGCTGCCGTGGTCACGCAGGTGCTGCCCAACGGCAACCTCGTGGTCGAGGGCAAACAGGAGATCCGCGTCAATTTCGAAATCCGCGAACTGATCGTCGCCGGCATCGTGCGGCCGGAGGATATCCAGAGCGACAACACCATCGATTCCTCGAAGATCGCGCAGGCCCGCATCGCCTATGGCGGCCGCGGCCAGATCATGGACGTGCAGCAGCCGCGTTACGGCCAGCAGGTGATGGACGTGCTGCTGCCGTTCTAGGGCATGACCCCAGAAGGTGGAAACCGGTTTTTGGATAAGGTCATGCCCAACTAAAGAGTTAAACAAGCTCCCACATCACATCGCGAACCTAGGCGCGATGCGATGTACTACGCGGCCTCCGTCAGCTCCCCTGCCGGAGGCCGCGATCGTTTCTGGATGCAACATGTAGGGTGGGAAGGCGCATTTGCGCCGTGCCCACCGGGCAGGTTCGTTGTGCGCAAGTTGGTGGGCACGCTTCGCTTTGCCCACCCTACCTTCTACCGTGAGCCTCACAGGCACAGCTGGCAAAGCCGATTCCAGGCACTACATCAGGAGACGACGTCAGCCCCGCCAACTTTTTTCCCCCACCGCTTGTGAAAAAATCCGTGCTCATCTTTCTTCTCCTGATCATCGCTCCCGTCAGCGTGTCCGCGGCCAACTACCTTCTCGGCGACGCCAGGGGAAACTGGCAGACGGCCGACAGGTCGAGCGCGGGACTGCTTCCGAAACCGTCAGCGCATCCCGACGCGCTGATTCGGGTCTATGCCGCGCGCACGGTACGCTGGCGCGGAATCTTCGCCGTTCACACCTGGATTGTTCTCAAGGAGCGCGGCGCGCCACGCTACAGCCGTTACGACTACACCGCCTGGGGCGACCCGATCCGCGTCGATGGTTTTGCCCCGGACGGACGATGGTTCGGCGCTGTGCCCGAATCCGTCGTCGCCGTCGACGGCGGGGAAGCAGAAAAACTCATTCCAAAAATTCGTTCGGTGATCGAGAACTACAGGTTTCGCGCCTATGGCGATTACAGCGCGTGGCCGGGTCCGAATTCGAATACGTTCGTTCAGGCCATCCTGGACGCCGTACCCGAACTCAACGCGGTGCTGCCGCCGACCGCGATCGGAAAGGATTATCCCTATGACGGCGCGTGGTTTGGCCTCACGCCGTCGCGAACCGGCGCCTTCGTCTCGCTCGGCGGTTATCTCGGCCTGACCATCGGCTGGATCGAGGGGTTAGAGCTGAATTTCTTCGGCGGCGTCCTCGGCTTCGACATACGCCGCCCCGCGCTGAAGTTGCCGGGAATTGGCCGGCTCGGTGTTCCGCTGACATAGCGCCTCGTAGGGAGGCAGCAGAGGTGACGTCACCCCGCCTACCGCTGCGGTCCGGACAGCGAGATGTCGCGTTCGGCGCGGAACACGTTGCTGTAGAGGTTCGCGATCCACTGGCGGCCGCTCGAGGTCTTGTTGAGATAGCGGATTTCGGTCTGGATGTGCGGCGCCACGCTGTCCCAGTAGAATTGCGGGTAGCGATTGACGATGTCGGCGGGTGAATCATAGCCTAGCTGGCGGTTGACGCCGACTTCCTCGAACTCGTGGTAAAGGGCGTTGGATTTTCTGAGGTAGTTGGGATCGCCGAGCTGGCCGATGAAATCCGCGGCCCGGACGATCGAGGCCTCTTTACCGTATTCCTGGCCGGCGGCGGCAGGAAACCGGGTTCCTTCGATAGCATCGGCAATGCGCTTGTGGTCGAGCGGAGCCATGCCTTCGATCCGCCGCATCACGTAAAGCTTCGAGCGGTCGACATGATGAGCCATCAGGCCCGCGTCCGATGACCCGCGCGGCAGAGTTATCTTGCGGCCGGTCGCATCGATCACATAGCCGTCCGCGTCGTCGTCGTCGAACAGGCCGCGCACATAGCCGATGTCATGGGTAAGGCAGGCAAGGATGACATGTGCATAGTCGTCCGCGGTAAACTGTTCATGCAGCGCGCGGCCGCGGAGGATATCGTGTCCCGCCAGGGTGACCAGCAGTGTGTGCTCGATATTGTGGTAGAGCGCGTCGCTGTTGCCGATGCATTCGAGCGCGATGCGAGCGGCGTTCGGGACCATCTCCACCAGCGGCGTCTGGGTGCCGAACCGGCGACGCATATAGGAGCGGAGAAACTTATCCAGCGCATTCGCAGCCAGTTCAGGTAAAGTCATCATCGATGCCGCCCCCGCCGCCTGATCCTTTTCTTGCGTCAACTCCCGACTTCCCGTTTAAGCGAACCGGCCGGCATCATAACGCATCTCCGGACCGCTCACCACACGCCGAATGGTGCACCAGGGAGGAAAGCGGAAGTATATTGCGGCGCAGTTGCTCCGCGTCCGCTCGCTGAAAGGCGATATCGTGTTAGCGGAATACCGATTCCGGCGCGCACCAGGGCGGGCGTGCCTCCGGAGGCCTGATGACCCGTTTCGAACATCGGCGAAGGACAGCAAACGCGGCGCTTCGCCCCGTTTTCGCCTCGCTCGCCTACAATCGCAACCATTCTCCCAGGATTGAAATAGCGCCGTAGCGCGGCCCGTTCACGCTGAGCGCCTGTCAGCAACGGGAGTCCACCCCATGAAGATGAGTCCGATAAATACCTTGATGCACCAGGCGCAAACCCGGCCAAAAAGTACGGCGTTCGTGTTTCACGACGAGATCTGGACCTACGAACGGCTTGCGACCGAGGCCGGTCGCCTTGCGCGCGGGCTTTCGGCGCGCGGTGTCGCGCCGGGGGATCGCGTCGCCCTTCATATGATGAACAGGCCCGAAATGCTCGTCGCCTACTATGCCTGTTTCAAATTGGGGGCGATCGCAGCGCCATTGCGAACCGCGTTCAAATTTGCCGAACTCGCGCCCCTGCTGCAGCGGCTGAAACCCGCGCTCTACATCGGCGAGATCGGCCTCTACGACAATGTCGCGCCGGTCGACGCTTCGATCCTCGCGCCGGACAGGCGCTTCGTCGTCGATGGATCGTTCGAAGACCAAGGCGTCCAGCCCTGGGAAACGCTGTTGGAGACGATCAATCACGAGAATTTGTCGTTCGCGCCCGCTTCCTACAAGCCGGCGGTGCTCATCAACACGTCAGGCTCGACGGGCGAGCCCAAATTCGTCGTTCATACGCCGGAAACGCTGGCTGAATCCGCCGACCTGCTCATCAAGCATTGGGGATTGTCGGACGACGATGTCGTGGTCATGCCTCTGCCCATGGCGCATATGAGTGGGCTGATCATCTTCCTCGCCAATATCGCGCTCGGTACACCCTTCACCTTGCTGGAGGGATTCGACCCCGACGCCGTCCTCGACAGCATCGAACGCGATCGTGGCACCTGGTATCTTGGTTTCCCGTCCCAATACGCGGCGCTGCTCGAATCCCAGCGCGCCCGTCCCCGCGACCTGGCTTCCTTGCGGATCTGCCTGACCGGAGCAGATACCTGCCCGGTCGATCTGCAGCGCCGCGCTCCTTCGATCGTTGGCGCGCCGCTCTACAATCTCTGGGCCGCGACGGAAGCGGTGGGATCCCTGACCTTTGGCCTGCGGCATGGACCGGTGGCCCGCATTGTGAAGGGCGCGCAGATCAAGTTGATCGACGAGAATGGCGCCGAGGTCGCCGACGGCGAAATCGGCGAACTGCTGGTCCGGGGGGCCAACGTCTTCGCCGGTTACTGGAACGACCCCGAAGCGACCGAGAAAAGCCTGAGGGGCGGCTGGTATCGTACCGGCGATCTGATGCGGCGCGGCGAGGGAGACGAGATCTGGTTCGTAGCCCGCAAGAAGGACATCATCATTCGCGGCGGCACCAACATCTCGCCTGCCGAAGTGGAGCAGGCGCTGGTCGCCTGCCACCCGGCGGTCGAGCAAGCCGCGGTGGTGGGCATTCCGGATGCCGTGCTTGGCCAGCGCGTGTTCGGTTTCGTGACGCTGGCCGACGGGACCAGGGACACCGTCGTTTCCAAAATCCTTCGCAACGTCGCGACGCGGCTTGCATCCTATAAAGTCCCGGAGGGTCTCGAAGTCATCGACGAATTGCCCCGCAACGCCCTGAGCAAGGTCGATCGCAACATGTTGAAGACGATGGCGCTCGACATCAGCAAGACCGGCCAGATCGGAGCAGCGCCTTCGCGGATGCAACAGCCCGACGAGCGCGCGACCCGGCGCGTCGCCGGGAATAGATAGGCCCGGCTCGACAAACCGCGGGTCGCACACAGGGGAAGAAAACCGCCTCCGAGTGCTGGGAAGAAAACAAACGTTCTAACGTTCTAAAGTATGGAGGCGGGTTCTAAGTATTGCCTACTCAAAACTGGGCGGTAGTCCGTAAGTCTACCGTCCAAGGTCGCGTCCAACACGGATCGTTGGGTTAGCGAAGCTCTTCTTCGCCTCGGGTGCCGCGATTTGCTGCACCTGGCATCTAGCGGCTTCAAGTTACCAGTATCCGCGCGTACTTGTATCCGCGCGCGCTTGGAAATTTCAATGATTGACGAGTGCTGCGGCTTCCGGCCCTTTGGCAGGGGCGGGTTTATTGGACCGCACGAACAGAAAATGGGATGCCACGGATATTTGTGCGTCCGCGCTGCCGTCTTGGCCGATGAGGATTAGTCCCGCTCCGCCATTAGCTACAGTTAGAATGACGGGCTCGCCGTTCCACGTCCTGATTGGCTCCATTCCGATGATAAGAAATTCACCGATGGGCTGGTCAAAATATTGAAGCCTTAGTTGCGGACCGATCTCTGCTGCCGCAAGTCCAAAACCCAACTGTTTAGCGCGTGCGTAAATATCCGCCAGCGATGCAGTATCGGTCGGAAAGCCGAGTTCGCTTGCCGACACCGTAAAAAGCTCCACGCTTGTTTTCGTAGTGCTGAGGGTAAAGCTCGGTCGAGCGAGAATTTCCCCAGCCGAGTTTCCGATGCCGCAACCTACTGCATCCAACGCGCTATTTAGGGCAAACAAATCTGCAAACGTTCCCACCGTGATCGTCTTCCACACCGGAACATCGATGGCGGATCTGATCAGAATTTGCGGCATAGTGGCTGAGGGCGTTTTCTTGAGCCTCAGTTGGTTTTGCAGGACATCTCGCGCCGTGCATTGACTTCTAGCTTCGCTCGCGAATAGGAGGATGCACGCGGTGCAGAGCGTCGCAACGATGAGCATACCGCTACGGTGGCATTGTGGCCAACGATACGGCACGGTATGGCAACCGATTTCCTTGCAAGCAGTTCGGCCCATAATGGCCTCTCTTGCGCAGCGACGTCGCGTGTTGAAATTCAATCAGACTATTAACTGAGTACAATCGGCCCGCGCGGTTCGCCGAGGCAACCTCCGCTCCCGAACCCGACAGGAGTAAGTCCCGCAAACGTCGCAAAAGGTTCAACAACGAGGCCGGGACGACGAACTTAATAAAGGTCAGCGTGGCTGGCCTGGTGTCGGCGGCCGCTTCTCGTCGCAATGATGCGTGGCTTTTCTTTTTCGGATTGCGCTACGCTCGATCCGGCCGAAGAGTTACCGACGCGACGCGACGGGCAAATCAGTAGATGCTACGGGCCCTGAATTCAGAGATGTGAAGCGGCTCACATTCGAATATCGCGATTTGAGCTATTAGGTGCTGACCCGTTTGAGCAAGGCTTCAATTGGCTTGTCCCAACCCGGCAGTGTGATAAGCTGCTATTGGCGAGTTCAAATTTCTACGGATAGTAGTTGTCCGTCCCTAGCACTGCTGTTTGCGGTGTGTGGAGACCCAGGTCATGGGTGAAATTCGCAAATTGAAATCGAGCAGAGGTGGCGATCCCCCGCGAGAGTCAACGCCGCGCCGTCTTGCTGCGATTGTCGCCGGCGATATCGCTGGCTACAGCCGCCTCATGCAGATCGATGAAGAAGGAACGCATCTTCGCGTTAAGCGGATCGAGCGTGACCTCATAGAGCCCAGCATTGTGGGGCATCACGGAAGGCTCGTCAAAACCACTGGTGACGGATTTATTGCGATTTTCGACAGTCCTGTCGAAGCTGTGCGGTGCGGTATCGTCATCCAGCAAAACATGGTTGGACGCAACGCATCGATGCCGAAGCATCATTGGATTGAATATCGGATTGGTGTCAATCTTGGCGACGTTATCGTCGAAGCAGACGACGTTTTCGGCGATGGCGTCAATATCGCCACGCGCCTCGAGGGTATTGCCGATCCTGGCCAGGTTTACATCTCGGGCGGCATTTACGAGCAGATAAAGCACAAGCTGGTTTGCGGATATGAGTCGCTCGGAGATCGAAAAGTAAAGAACATCACGGATCCGGTAAGAGTCTACCGTGTGCTTCCGGATCCGGCCGCTTTCAACAGGACCCGAAAACGACGCGAGAATATTCTGATTTTTTTGCTGAGCCTCGTTCTGCTGTCCATCGCAAGCAGCGCGCTTTGGTATTTGCTTCGGCAACCGTATGGAAAAGCGCGGGATCAGGCATCAACCCAGGTTTCGCCGTCGCCGGTACCCCTTGCGAAACCATCAGCGCCGCTACCTCAGCCTTCGCCTTCGGCAGCCCCCGCCACTCAGGAAGCAACGCCCCAAACTCAGCCGGCTCCTTCGATGGCTCCAGCTGCGAAGCAAGCGACGTCGCAACCCCTGATCGCGTCTCCAGCCGCGCCTGCAACACGGCCGACATCGGCGGTCCGAGAGCCCGAAATGAACATGCTTCGAGGCGGTAGCTTCCTCATGGGCAGCAATGACGATGTCACGGAGAAGCCGACCCACCAGGTCACGATCAAGCCGTTTGCGATCAGTCGGTATCCGATTTCCGTGCGCGAATGGAACGAATGCGCTGCCGCGAAGGCATGTGCGTTCGTGGCAACCGGCAAAGATGACGCGCCCGTCACGAACGTGAGTTGGAGCGATGCCAAGCAATTTGCTGCCTGGCTCGCGGGCGCAACGCGGAAGGCATATCGGCTCCCAAGCGAAGCCGAATGGGAATATGCCGCCCGCGGGGGCACGCAAACCAGGTACTGGTGGGGCGACCAGGTTCAATCCGGCATGGCCAACTGCAAGAACTGCAATGACATTGCAACCGCCGAGCAACCAATCAAGGTCGGAAGTTTTACGCCAAATCCGTTTGGGCTGTATGACATGGGTGGTGGCGTCGATCAGTGGGTAGAGGATTGTTGGCACAAGCATTATCAGGGCGCCCCGTCGGACGGGTCACCGTGGGTCGAGAGCGACTGCACTTCGCATGTCATTCGGTCTGGGTCCTGGAAGAATGACGCGCGCTATGCGCGGCCGGCGAACCGCGATAGTTACGACACCAACGTTCGATATCCGACACACGGGTTGCGGATCGCTCTATCTCCTTAAAAGCCTCGGAGGAGCGCGTCCCATGAAGATCGTCCGGCTTATCGTGCTATCGGCAGCGCTGGCGGCTGTGTCGTGCGTTGCCCACGCTCAAGGAAAGTCTGCGCCAAAGGACGCGGTTCTGTATTTCGTTTGGCCGCAGGACGGCACAACGATTAGAGGTGGCTTCTGGTGTCGTTTCGGTCTGCGGAACATGGGTGTCACCCACGCGGGCGACGATTTTCAGAACAGCGGCCATCATCATTTGCTGGTTGATGTGAATGAACCACTCGATCCAAACGAGCCGATCCCTCAAGACAAGACCCATCTTCATTTCGGAGCGGGTCAAACCGAGACACGTATCGAGCTGCCACCCGGCAAACACACTCTCCAACTGGTATTAGGCGATGCCAAGCATTATCCGTTCAACCCGCCGCTCGTCTCAGATAAAATTACGATCAGGATCAAGTAGGATTGGTTTGGTTGCGGTTCATATTTTTTGGATTCGAACCGACCTGCAATGGAGATTGCGGAAAGTCTGATTGAGGCAGAACTTGAGAACTGAAGCCGCATGAGTGCGCGGCAGCAGATACGCGCGTCCGTCAGATCGCTGCTGCGGGATCTGCCCGACGGGCAAATCAGTGACTTGCCTGTCCAGCCCTCTTTGCAAAAATATTCTGATTTTCCGAAGACCCAAATCACCTTTATAACCCTCGCCGTCCTATCCCACAGAGGGGCGGCTCGAGATCGTCACGGACGCGGGACAGGATGCGGTGGACGCATTGGCGCTTTTGACGAACAGCGCCGGATGCGGACGGTGAAGTCGTGTGGTCCTGATGCCCCGACGCTGGCATCAAGTGGGCGGAGCAATCCGCCGATGACGGTGACAAAAAAGCCCGGTCACCGGGGAGAGTACGAAATAAGCCGTAAAACCATTGCGCGGGGAATGTCGGGCGTTTTCCGGTGTGACCGTGGTGACTAACGCGCGTGCTTTCTACACTACACGCGCGGCTGCGGGCGCATCGGGCGCCCGGCATTCCCTGCGCCCTCCGATGGGAGAGGGCGGAACCAGCAGGCCAAAACTCGCGCGAAACATGCAGCGAGATCGCGAAGGCGTATTTAGTCGTCATTGCGAGCCAACGGGTCGCGCGAATGCGCGCCCGATGACAGGCTCCGCGAAGCAATCCATCTTGCCTCGCAAGAAAGAGTGGATTGCTTCGTCGCTTCGCTTCGTTCGCAATGACGTTTAGGCAACCACGCAACGCGTAAACCGCACTCACGCGAAGTTCGCGCCCACCTTCCCCAGCCCGACCAGCTCCATGATCACCTCATCGCCGGCGTTGAGCCACGCCGTTTTCACGAGGCTCCCGGTCAGCACGATCTCGCCCGCGCGCAGACCCTTGGCCCCGGCGGCGAGATGGTTGGCGAGCCACGCGAGCGCGTGATGGGGATGGCCGAGCACGTCGGCGCCGGTGCCCTGCCCGACCGCCTTGCCGTTGATGAGCGCGCGCCCGATCACCTTGAGCAGGTCGGGCGCGGAAGATCGCGGCACGGGCTGGCCGAGCACGCAGCCGGCGGCGAAGAAGTCATCCGCGACCAGCGTGGGCGCGCCCATCGTCTCCCAATTGACGTAGCGGTCGTCGACGATCTCGATCGCGGGATAGTAGGCATCGACCGCCTCCGCGACCCACTCGGCCGTGAACGGCTCTTCCGTCGCCGCAAGGTCGCGCGCGAGCCGCACCGCGATTTCGCATTCGACGCCGACGCGGATGAAATCTTTTGTGTTCAGCGAAACGCCGCTGTCGTGAACGCCTTTTGCAAAGACGCCGCCGCCGCAAGGGTGCGGGATGTCGAGATATTGCTGCATCACCGCGCTGGTACAGCCGATCTTGTAGCCGATGCGGGCGCCGACATCGGATGCCAGAAGATCGTGAACCGCGTCCTGAATCAGGTAGCCGTCCGCTTCGGTATCCGGCGCTATCCCGGCGGCCAGGCGCTCAAGCGGCGTGCGGCTGCGGCGGGCGGCGGCGATGGTTTCCGCAGCGGCGCGAATGTCGGTCATCGGCGGCCTCCGTTAAATCAGTCCGCCCCAAACAACAAAAAGACCGCACGCGGCGGCCGGTCCCTATTCGTCGCGATAGACCTTCTCGCGTTTCTCGTGGCGCTCCTGCGCCTCCACCGAGAGGGTCGCGATCGGACGCGCCTCCAGCCGCTTCAGCGAGATCGGCTCGCCGGTCTCCTCGCAATAGCCGTAGGTGTTGTCCTCGATGCGCTGCAGCGCCGCGTCGATCTTGGAGATCAGCTTGCGCTGGCGGTCGCGGGCACGCAGTTCGATCGCGCGATCGGTTTCCGAGGAAGCGCGGTCGGCGAGATCGGGGTGATTGACGTTTTCTTCCTGCAGGGTCTGCAAGGTGATTCGCGATTCCCTGAGGATTTCGTCCTTCCACGCCAAAAGCTTCGCGCGAAAATAATCGCGCTGCCGGTCGTTCATGAAAGGCTCTTTTTCGGAGGGTCGATAGTTCTTCAACTTTTCCAAGGAAGCCAGCCCATCTGTACGTTTTATCGCCGCGGCGCTGCGGCGCTGGTCGGCCCGAAAAGTGTCGGTCCGCGCGCGCCTTATATAGCGGCGTCATGTGACAGACAATATCGGCCACCACTGCCAAACTGTGCGCTGCGGGGTTTCCCCGGCAGGAACCTGTGAGCAACCTTAAAGCCCCCCGGATACCGCCCGGGCTCAGTACTGCCCGGCCTTGGCCAATTCGACCTCGACCCGCAGCTCGATCTCGGACAGCACGGCGTCCAGGCCGGGGTCGCCGGAGGAGGATTTGAGGTTGGCGGCGGCATCCCGCAGCCGGCTGACCGTCGAGGCGTCGAAATTGCCGGACAGAAGCCCGATCTTGAGGTCGTCCAGCACGTCGAGCGCGCCCTTGCCGCGCTGCACCGAACGCTTGCGGCGCTCGGTCGGGTCTTCCTCGATGCCCTGCAGCGCCAGGAGCGCGTCGATATTCGCCGCCGCCCGGGGTGCGGAGGCGGCGCGGGTCTCCTCCGGGGCTGCCGCCGCGTCCGGCAAGGAAAAGCCGCTCGAGGAGGTTCGCTTGGTATTTGCGGCCGGAGATCCGATTGTGGTGCCGTTCGGTCCGTAGATGCGCATGGTCTTAGGCTTCCTGCGTGGCCCGGATCGGTGCAGCCAAATCCGGGGTCAGCGTCTCGTCTATACCGGGCAGATCGCTTCGCTCAGCCGGGCTACCAAGTTCCCAGGAGTTTCGTCCGTTTATGGTTAACGGGACGTAAACAGCCCGGCAAAATCTGCCGCCGGCGGCCAGTTCTGCCACCGCGGCACCTCATAATTAACTCTGGCATAAAAAAATTCTCACATGACATCAATTACTTGATTGGAAAAAATGGCGTGGCACCGATCTCGCATAGCTGACGCCGGATCGGCCGTCATGGGAGTGGCGCCCGGGTCCGGTTCAAGGACCTCAGCGGGGAGCAGAGGATGGCTAGCGTCCGTTCGGCAACAGTTTTCGGGGTGGCCAGTGTCGCGCTTTTGGCGCTGGCGCTGTCCGTGCTGCCGGCTTCCGCGACCTCGCGGATCAAGGATCTCGCCAATATCGAGGGCGTGCGGCAGAACCAGCTGATCGGCTACGGCCTCGTCGTCGGCCTCAATGGAACCGGCGATACCCTGAACAACATCCCCTTCACCAAGCAATCGCTGCAGGCGATGCTGGAACGGATGGGCGTCAACATCCGCGGCGCCACCATCCGTACCGGCAATGTCGCCGCCGTCATGGTCACCGGCAATTTGCCGGCGTTCGGCACCCAGGGCACGCGGATGGACGTCACCGTCTCCGCGCTCGGCGATTCCAAGAACCTGCAGGGCGGCACCCTGCTCGTCACCCCCCTGCTCGGCGCCGACGGCAACGTCTATGCGGTGGCGCAGGGCTCGGTCGCGGTCGCCGGTTTTCAGGCCGAAGGGGCTGCCGCCAGCGTGGTCCGCGGCGTGCCGACCGTCGGCCGCATCGCCAACGGGGCCATCATCGAGCGCGAGATCGAGTTCGCGCTCAATCGCCTGCCCAACGTGCGGCTGGCGCTGCGCAATGCCGATTTCACCACCGCCAAGCGCATCGCCGCCGCGATCAACGACTACCTCGGCGTCAAGACCGCCGAGCCGATCGATCCCTCGACCGTGCAGCTCTCGGTTCCAACGGAATTCAAGGGCAACGTCGTCGCCTTCCTGACCGAGATCGAGCAGTTGCAGGTCGAGCCCGACCTCGCCGCCAAGATCGTGATCGACGAACGCTCCGGCGTCATCGTGATGGGCCGCGATGTCCGCGTCGCCACCGTCGCGGTCGCCCAGGGCAACCTCACCGTCTCGATCTCCGAAAGCCCGCAGGTGAGCCAGCCCAATCCGCAATCGCGCGGACGAACCGTGGTGACGCCCAATTCCAGCGTCAAGGTTTCCGAAGACGGCAAGAAGTTCGCGCTGGTGAAAGACAGCGTGTCGCTGCAGCAACTCGTCGACGGCCTCAACGGTTTGGGCATCGGCCCGCGCGACCTCATCAGCATCCTGCAGGCGATCAAGGCCGCCGGCGCGATCCAGGCCGACATCGAGGTGATGTGATGCAGGCCAACCTCATCAACGGCAGCGCGGGCAGCATGCCCAGCAAGGCCGTCATGCCGATGTTCAACGGCCGGCCCGATCCCGCATTCGCCGAGGCGCTGAAGAAGGTATCGCCGCAGGCGCAGGCCAAGGCCAAGGCTACCGCGACCGATTTCGAGGCGATGTTTCTCAACTCGATGTTTTCGCAGATGACGAGCGGCATCAAGGGCGAAGGCCCGTTCGGCGATACGCCGGGCACCGGCGTGTGGCGCTCGATGCTGACCGAGCAATATTCGAAATCCTTCGCCAAGGCCGGCGGCGTCGGCATTTCCAAGGACGTCTATCACACGCTGATCATGCAGCAAGCAGGTCGCGCCAGCTAGCCTCTCAAGGGAAAATGGACATGAATCAGAATCCTCAGCGGCGAGTGGCAACCACTCCGGCTCCATCGGCCTCCACACCGGGCGATGCGCGCAAGCTCGCCGATAACATGATGGATGTGATGAGCGCCCTGCTCGGCGTCATCGAGCGCGAAACCGAACTGGTGCGGGCCGGCATGCTGCGCGAGGCGATGGCG
Source organism: Bradyrhizobium erythrophlei (assembly GCF_900129505.1). Lineage (NCBI taxonomy): Bacteria > Pseudomonadati > Pseudomonadota > Alphaproteobacteria > Hyphomicrobiales > Nitrobacteraceae > Bradyrhizobium > Bradyrhizobium erythrophlei. Next base: position 8,454,330 of record NZ_LT670818.1, read on the forward strand.
TTGGAGCCACAGAAGACCGATCTGTCCCGCCGCTACGTCAACGCTGTCGGGCAGTTGAAGGCCAGCCAGAAATACCTGTCGCAGACCGCGCCCGAGCTTCTGACCACGCTGCATCGTTATCACGACACGTTTCGCGCCATGCTGCAGATCAATCTCACGGTACTGGCAACCGCGCATGCGGTGTCGGAGAGCATCATTCGCGGCGTCAACACCGAGATGCAGCAGCGCAATATTCCCAACACCTATACGGCCGCCGGACGGCGTGCGACCCCCGGCCCGCGCCACATGACGCCGATCGCGGTCAGCCGCTCGATGTGACCGCGCAGTGCTGGCGTTTTTTACTTCGCGCGAACCGGCTTTCCCTGCGCCCGAAAAGCGCCTTCCGGAAAATACCGACAATTTCCATTAATTTCGCGCGCCCGCGTCAGCAAGTCGTTCAGCGAATTCTCTAACAAAGCGTTGAGAGATATCAGGCCATAGTTGCCTGTGATGGAGGGTTGGGATTTGACTCGAGGGAGGCCAGGAGGCTGCCATGAGTACGGATTTCAGCATCAGGCCGGTGGGGTCGCCGGCTGGTACACCTGTTATACAGCCGCCGAGCGAAGCGGCCAATAGCGCGGTCGCGACCGAATTGCCCGCAAGCCAAAGCGTCACGGCGGTGGACGCCAGCGTAGCCGTGCGCAACGATACAGAGGCGTCGAGCGATTACGTCTCGCATCAGGCCTTCATCGATCAGGCCGCGGCCTCGATCGTCTATCAGGTGGTGGATAGCCGCACGCAAGCGGTGGTCGCGCAATATCCCGACGAGGCCGTGCTGCGCCGCCGGGCGTATTTCCACACCCTCGACCTGACCAAGGGCGAGCCGACCCGTATTCTCGCCACCGACCGCAAGGCCTGAAGTTTCGAGTCCGGATTAACTGCTCAGGGTGGCGACCGCGGTGTCGAGATAGGTCGAGCCGGTGGCGGGATCGGTGAGGACGTTTTTCACCGTCGCAGTAGCCGCCCTGGTGCTCGTTGCAAGCTTGGTGAGCGTGAGCTTGGTATCGCCGATCCGAAACGAGTTGTCCTTGATCAGAGCGGTCCCGAATTTGACCGTCCCGGCACTTTGATACTTCACCTGCGCACGGAAGCCAGAAACGCTCAAGACCTGAATCGTGAACGTCTTCTTGTCGGCGTACGTTCCCGACCAGGTGCCCTGATAGAGCTTTGGATCGACCGCGACATACTTGGTCTTGCTCGGAACGGTGGTCGCCGCTCCGACCGCCTTGTAAGCGGCCGACAGAATGCTCGCGATATCGCTCATGATCGCGCTCCGTTAGACCGAAAAAGCCGTCAGACCCGGCCGGACAGACCCGCGGCGAGATTGCAGTTGATTTCGATCAGCGATTTCAGCTTCGCCGGATCCGGGTTCATCTGCATTTCGATGGTCTGCTTCATCACGAACACGCCGATATTGGCGATGTTCTGGCGGATTTCCAGCGGCTGCGGATTGTCGTTGGTCTCGGCCGCGCTCATGAAAATCGTCCACAGCCGGCGATTGAAGAGCAGCGCGTTGTACATGTTCTTGTCGGGACCGGTCCAGTTGGCCTGGACTTCCTGCAACTGCCTCGCCGCCTTCAGGAGTGCCTGCGCCTCGATTTCCCGGGGAGGTGCTGTCGTTTGCGACGTGCGGGCATAGGCTTGAGCGGCATGAGACATCCATCACCTTTGGTACGGCTTTACGCTGCGGGACAAATTCGAAACTGCCCAAGTTTTGTACGTCGGCTGCCTTTAAAATATGGTTAGCGTCCGTTTCCAAATTTGTCGGAAACCGGGCAAATCGCGCTTTGCCGGGTCCCGGGCGCCGCGTGGTCAAATCAAGAAAACGGCGGAGGGTTTCCCCCGCCGTTTCGGTATCTGCCGTTATGGCCCGGATCAGCGCAGCAGCTGCAGCACGCTCTGTTGCGACTGGTTGGCCAGCGCCAGCGCGGACACCGCGATCGACTGGCGGGTCGACAGCGCCTGACTGTTGGCTGCTTCCTCGTTGGTGTCGGCCAACGTCAGGTTGGCCGAGCCGGTCTGCAGCACGTTGATCAGGTTCTTGGAGAAGTCCTGGCGAATCTGCACGATCGACAGGTTGGAACCCAGCGAAGATGCTTCGGAGCGCAGCGAGGTGCTGGCGGCATTCAGCGAAGTGAGAACGTTGTTGGCCGAATTACTGTCCAGGAAATCAGTGCCCGCGGTGAGGGTCGCCAAACCTAGGCCGGCGAGATTGTAGGTGACGCCGTTGATGTTCAAAGTCGACTTTCCGGTCTCGTTGAACGTCAGTTTCAAGGTGTCGCCGTTTAACAGGTTGATGCCGTTGAACGAAGCGTCCTGCGACGTGGTGTTGATCTGATTGAGGACGTTGTTGTACTGCGCGACCAGGCCGGCGCGTGTTGCCTGCGAGTCCGGATCGGCGACCGGCGCGGGTGGGACCAGCCCGTTGAACGCCGCACCGGCGCCTGTGGCAGTGCCGGTGATCGCGCCGATCTTCGAGGAAGCCGCATCGTTTGTGGTCACGATGTTGATGACGCCGCTCGGGCTGATGCCGGCCTGCAGATTGTTGGCCGCCAGCACCGCATTGAGCTGGTTGAGCGTCGAGATTTGTCCGGAACCGGTGCCGAAGATGATGCTGGTTCCGTTGCCGTTGGCGGGCGGCGTGGGGCCGATGATGAGCGTCTGACCGCTGAGCGCGGGAGGGGTAATAGCCGTTTGGCCGGCCGTAAGACCGAGCTTCCCCAGCGTGGTCGCATTGCCGCCGATAAGCAGATTCGTCGTGGTGCCGGTGCTTAGGGTGAGCGCGCCGGCCGTGAGTGTCGAGGGGGTGCCTGTACCGGTGATGGTGTCAATGGCCGAAAGCAAGTCGCCCACCGTCGCGGTGCTCAGGTCGAGCGACGCGCCGGTCGCGGTGATCGAATTGCCGTTGGTGCTGCTAAACGAGATCGTGCTGCCGTTGATCGTGAAGCTGTCCGTGGCGGCTGAAACGGCGGGAGTCAACGCGCTCAGCTTCGTGGTCTTCGCGGCCGCGCCCGTAATGGCCGTGCCGGTGACGGTGTTGTTGGTTCCCGTGCCAAGCAGATTGGTTGGTGTTGCGCCGGGGATCGGCGCACTCGAAACATTGGACCTCGGCGTATAGCCGACGGTCGTCTGCAGCACCTGGCTGGCGATCGACTTGGCGCTGTCGACCAGCTTTTGCAGCGAGGTGATGCCGGTGTTGGCGGCCTGCAGGACCTGAACGCCATTGCCGATGCTGTCGAGCAGGTTGTTGATGTCGCTGGCGCGGTTGTCGAGGCCCTGCGCGGTGAAGAAGTTGGTCGGATTGTCGAGCGCCGTGTTGACCTTCTTGCCACTGGCGAGACGGCCTTGGGTGGTGGCGAGGAGATCTGCGGTGGACTGCAGCGAGAGCAGGTTCTGGCGAACCGCTGCCGTGAGAACAATGCCGGACATGTAGCAACCCTTCCGTAATTCTACCCCCGTAGTTCTACTGAGAATTCCTTTAAATTAGAGTTAACGGCGACTTAAGTTGTTCGGTTAACGCTTTGTTAACAGCAGACGTACTCACCACCCGCGAAAGCCGCGCCTCGCCGGGTCGCCAAACGAAAAAGCGGCGGGGTTTCCCCCGCCGCCTTCTTATTTTGCAGTATTGCCAGTAATCAGCGCAGGAGCTGCAGCACGCTCTGTTGCGACTGGTTGGCCAGCGACAGCGCGGACACCGCGATCGACTGGCGGGTCGACAGCGCCTGGCTGTTGGCCGCTTCCTCGTTGGTATCGGCCAGCGTCAGGTTGGACGAGCCGGTCTGCAGCACGTTGATCAGGTTCTTGTTGAAGTCCTGGCGGATCTGCACGACCGACAGGTTCGAACCCAGCGTGGATGCTTCGGACCGCAGCGTGGTGCTGGCAGAGTTCAGCGCGGTCAACGCCTTGTTGGCCGAACTGTTGTCCAGGAAGTCGGTGCCCTGGGTCAGGTTCGAAAGACCAAGGCCGCCGAGGTTGAAGGTGACGCCGGTGATGCTCAGCGTCGACTTTCCGGTTTCGTTGAACGTCAGCTTCAGGGTATCGCCGTTCAACAGGTTGACGCCGTTGAACGAAGCGTCCTGGGCCGTGGTGTTGATCTGGTTCACCACGTTGTTGTACTGCGCGACCAGGCTGTTCCGGGTCGCCTGCGAGTTCGGATCGACAACCGGCGCAGCAGGGGCTACTGCACTCGTGAACGCAGTGGCCGTGCCGCCGATGGTGCCGATCGTCGACGAAGCCGCATCGTTGGTGGTCACGATGTTGATCCTGCCGGTGGTGTCGATGCTGGCCTGCAGGTTGTTCGCCGCCAGCGCAGCATTGAGCCCGTTGAGCGTCGAGACCTGCCCGGCACCGGTACCGAAGCTGATATTGGTCGCAGTGCCGCCGCCGGTGGCAGCGATCGTGAGCGTCTCATTGGTCAGCGCGGGGTTCGTTCCGGTGTTGGTTCCGACAGCGACTCCGGTCGTGCCGGTCGCACCGCCAGCTATGACCTCGGCGGTGGTTGTGACGCTGGAGGTCACACCCGTTGTGCCCGAAGTGAACACCAACTTGCCGGCGGAAACCGAAGCGATGGTGGACCCGAACTGGTAGTTGGTGATGCTGGCAACATCAGATGCGCTCAGGCTGTTAGCGTTGAGTGCACTACCGGTTGCCGCGTTGTACGCCGTAACATTTGCCGAGTTGAGCGTGATGGTCTTGGCCGCAGCACCATCGACCGCGACCGTGAAGGTCGAGGAGCCCGCACCCAAATTGAGGGTCGTGAAGGCACCGGCGGTAACCGAACCAGCAGTGCCCGGGCCCAGCAGATTGGTCGCGGTCGCGCCGGTGATCGCGGTGGACGTAAAATTGGACTTGGTCGAATAGCCAACGGGGGTCTGCAGCACCTGGTTGGCGATCGACTTGGCGGTATCGACCAGGCTCTGCAGCGAGGTGATGCCGGTATTGGCGGCCTGCAGGATCTGCACGCCGTTGCCGATGCTGTCGAGCAGGTTGCTGATGTCGCCGGCGCGGTTGTCGAGGCCAGCCGCGGTGAAGTAGTTGGTGGGGTTGTCGAGGGCAGAGTTGACCTTCTTGCCACTGGCGAGACGGCCCTGGGTGGTGGAGAGAAGATCCGCGGTCGACTGGAGGGAGAGGAGGTTCTGGCGAACCGAAGCCGAAAGAACAATACCTGACATTTTTCATACCTTTCTGGTGTGAAATACGAGTGCGTACGTTGCCCATCTTTTCTGATCGGCGACCGGGGCACGGTGAAACCAAGCCTCTAACAAAAAATGAATTGGTACCGGACTACGGCTCACCCGAGCGCGCCGGCGGCCCCTTAATCCGTAGTTCTACGGTCACGCACTCGAAAAATAGAATTGAAAATGCTGGATATTTTCTCGCCGATGGGCGCGTTTACCGGGCGTTAACCACAATAGGAAAGGATTGCGGCTGCATCGGCAAAAGAGCCGCGCCCATCTGGCGTCACTCGCATCGGCTTGTACCGATGGATCGCGTCAGAAGCGGCAACGGAGACCAGCCATGGCTTTGAAAGTCGAACTCAAACCGCACGAACGCATCATCATCGGCGCCTGCGTGATCACCAACACCGATCAGCGCGCGCGGCTATTGATCGACGGCGACAACATTCCGATCCTGCGCGAGAAGGACATCCTGACGCCGGAGACCGCCGACACGCCGGCCAAGCTCGTCTATCTGGCGGTGCAGCTGATGTATATTTCGCCGGATCCGCAGGTCAATCACGGCACCTATTTCAACCTGGTGCGCGACATCGTTACCGCGGCGCCCAGCGCGTGGCCGATCATCGAGGAAATCAACACGGACATCTTGAGCGGCGAATTATATCATGCGTTGAAAGCGGCCAGGAAACTCGTCGCCTACGAGAAGACGCTGCTGGACCTCAATCGCAGTCACAACGCCGAAGCGGAACGGCACTCCGCCTGAGCACCGCTACATCGCCAGCGGCGGCGACTGCTCGACCTGCAGCACGCGGTCGTCACGCGAAGACGATCGCTGCGCTCCAAACTCCAGTACCGCCGAGATCAGCGCGTCGATGTCGCCGACATCGGTGCGATGATTGACGATCGCCGCGCGGATCGCGAGCTCGCCGCCGAGCAGCGTGGTGGACGGCACCGCGACGCCCGACTCCTGGATGTCGATGACGATGTCGCCGTTCACCTCGTTGGCTTCCGGCGCGCGATAGCGAAAGCACACGATATTGAGCTGCACCGGCGCCATCAGCTCCAGCTGCGGCTCGGCCAGGATCCGCGCTTCCAGATATCGGGCAAGCGCGCAGGTGCGCGCGATCACCGCGCCCAGCTTCTCGGTGCCGTAGGCCTTCAGCGTGAACCAGGTCTTGAGCGCCCTGAACCCCCGCGACAGATCGGGACCGAGATCGCAGGGCCAGGGCGAGTTCGCGGCGAGCCCGCGGATTTCCCGGCGCAGATACGCCGCCGGCGCGGCAAAGGCGTCGCGGTGCCGAACGCCATCGCGGACGAGCAGGAAGCCGGCGTCATAGGGAACCTGTCCCCATTTGTGAAAATCGAGCGCGATCGAATCGGCGCCTTCGATTCCCGCCAGCCGCGGCGCCAACTCCGGCGAGAGAATTCCGAGCGCGCCAAAGGCGCCGTCGACGTGAAACCAGAGTCCCTCTTCGCGGCACAGCGCGCTCAATGCGGCGAGATCGTCGATGGCGCCGATATCCACCGTGCCGGCGGAGCCGACGACGAGGAACGGTTTGAGACCGGCCCAGCGGTCCAGCGCGATCTTCGCGCGTAGTGCTTCGACGTCGATGCGGTGATATCGATCGACCTGGACGCAATGTAACGCATCGCTGCCGAAGCCGGCGATATCCATCGCCTTGCTGATGCAGCCATGCGACGCCGTCGAAGCGTAAGCCGTCAACACTGCGCCGTCGCCGCCGAGGCCGTGGTGGCGCACCGATCGTCCGAGCGCGGCCGTGCGCGCCACCAGCACGGCCATCAGATTGGCCATCGACGTGCCGGTGACGAAAATTCCGCTGGCGCTGTCGGGGAAACCGAACATCTGGCGCGTCCATTCGACGATCTGGCGCTCGACCTCGATCGGCATGTGATCGCGACCGCCGAGATTGGCATTGAGTCCGGCCGCCAGCATTTCCGCCAGCATGCCGACCGCGCTGCCGCCGCCATGCACCCATCCCATGAAGCCCGGATGAACATTGCCGGTCGCATAGGGAACGATGAAGTCGGTGAACTCCCGATAGACTTCGCCGAGATCGGAAGCAGCCCGCGGAAGTGCGGTGTGAAACCGCGCGCGAACTCCGTCCGGTATCGGTTGCCAGACCGGGCGTTCCCTGATGTCGGCGACGTAGTCGATCATGTCATCGAGCATGCGATGACCGAGCGCGCGGATGTCGTCCCAATCCTTCGGGTCGAGCGTCTCGCTCGGGGTAGGTTTCGGATCGAGCGTCCCGCTCGATTTGGATTGCGGCGGCGCCTCGCGCAACAATTCGGTCACGCCGCGCGCTCCCGTCCCTCCCGCGCGCGATGCATCAGCATCGCCGCGAATGCCTCGAAGATCTTGCGCATTTGCGGAGGCTTGTAGGGAAACAGTTCGGGCGAATCCATGTTGTGCACGACCGCGGTGTTGTCCGCCTCGAAGATCAAGAGATCCCCGAACTTGTTCTCCGCGCAGTCGATCGTGAAATAGTCGAGGCCGATTCGTTCGGCCATGCCGGCGAGCGCAGTGGCATGGCGGCGGGCGAAGCCGAAGTCGAAGGTGCGCATGAATGTCTCTTCCTCGAGACGCTTGGACGCGCTGTCGGACATTCCGGCGTTGAGATACCAGATGTCCCAGCGGTCGGCGATCGCCATGTGGCAGGCGTAAGGCTTGCCAGCGACGAATACGACGCGATACTTGCGAAACAGCCCGTCTTCATTGGCGTAGTCGACGAAGCGAGAAACGAAGAATTCCTGCTCGGTGCGCTCGGCGAGATATCGGCCGATCGCGGCACGATCGTCGATCTTGGCGAGCCCGACGCCGGCATGCGAACCGCGCGGCCGGACGATGAGGGGAAACGCAAGCTCGGCCGCGATGTACGCGGGCGAAAGATTTTCCTGAGCCACATCCGCCAATTGCGCCGACGTCGCGCATATCGTCGCCGGAATGTCCAGCCCCACGACGCCTTGCAGCAGACGATGCAATTTGTCACGATCGAGGTGACAGACAAGACGCGGAGCATTCAGCATCGGCCGCGGCCAGCGCGGCGCCATCTCATCGATGATGCGAAGCGCCTCGTGGCATTCGTCGCTGTCGGAAGCGATCACGATCGCAACGTCATGATCGGGCAGTGGCAAGTCGATGCCCGGCATGACGTAGAGCGTCTTCAGCTCGATGCCGGATTCTTCCAGCAGGAACTCGATCGGCGTATTGCCGCCCATGTCGATTGCGGCCGCGAGCGCGAGCACGCGCAGTCTCGGCGGCTCGGCCGAGCATGGCGAGCGAAACAATTGATGGAAGCCGAGCACTTCCGCCTGAATGGACAGGCCTGTCGCTTTTTCGCCGAGCAGTTGCGCAATCAGCGAGAGATCGAGCCCCTCGCCCGGACCGGCCGTTCCGCCGACCACTTTCGCAATCAATTCGTCGCGCAACGGACGCAGATCGACACCGTTGAACGCCATCGCGGTCAGTTTGGCAAATCCGATTCGATCCGCGCAGAACGGCTCGGCTTTGGCTTGATCAGAATCGGGCAGCATATGAAAACTCCGGACATGACGTGCAAAGGGGATGACCGCGCCACGGCGGCGGACGCAGCACGGCGCTCAGTGCCGGCGCGGATTCAAGCGGCATTCGCGGCTCTCGCCGGCGCGCTTGCGGCCGCGGCAAATTGCGAGGAGACATCGCCCTGAAACACCGACGGGCCGACATGATCGAGGCGGCTTTCGAGATCGGCCCAGATTTCGCCACCGATATCGGTCCAGCGTTTGCAGAAGGCGAAATCCTCGCTGAGATAGGTGCCGGTGGCGTGGTCGATCATGCAATCGAACAGCGCAAAGCGATTGGGACTTCCGGCGAGCGCATCGAGCGAATGTTCGCGGAAGAACTGCAGCGCTGCGTAGTCGGGATGCTGGCACATTTTTTCCAGCACTCGGCGCTGGATCATCAGGAAGCCGGTTCCCGCGTAGCGCACACGCGTAAATCCGCTGACGGCGACGACATGGTCGGGATCGTCGATCTCCAGCACGTAGTCGAGCTCGCCCCCCGGAGTTGCCGGTCGGTCGGACTGCAGCATCCGCCTCGCCTTGTTCCAGTTGACCCGCTTGATGGGATAGACACCGGCCACGACATCCGCTCCCGATTCGATCAACCGAAAAACCTGGTCGGGCGTGAAACCGATGTCCGCATCCACAAACAAAAGATGGGTCGCGGTGGGGTCGTCGAGAAAAAGCGTGACCAGGTTCGCTCGCGCCCTCGTAATCAGCGCGTCGCCGTCGCGCAGCGTGACCGAGAGGTCGAGATTGGACTTGGCACGAACCGCCCGCTGCAGCTGGAAGATGGAGCCGGCATAGATGCTGGAGACCTGCCCGCCGAAGCAGGGCGTCGCCACCACGAGGTGAATTTGGTCGGTCATGATCGGCTCCGAAACGGCAAGGCGGCAGCCCTGATTGTCACCAAACAGTAAATAGACGTGGTTAACGAATACCTAACGCGCCGGGCCGCAATTCCACGGTCAGGCCGGCGACAGCGCGCCCCGGGATGGTTCGGCCGACGGCAGAACGCCCAGATGTGCCAGCAACCACTCGATCTTCGAGACGACCGCGCCGACGCGACCCAGTTCACGCCGCACATTGGCGGCCGCGGTTTCCCCGTCCGGCGACCACGCCTCGGTGACGAGACGTGCGCCCGCGCAGATACGCAGCGCGGCGACGGGATGCGCGGTGGCTTCCCCCAACGCGACGGGTTGGCCGACCAGGCAGGGCTGCGCGGCGATCTGCTGCTCGCGGCCGCTCTCGTTCACGGCAATGGCGTCGCCTGCATTCCGGGAGAGCGCCCGATGGATCTTCCTGCAATCGGCGAGCGATAGCGCGCGGCCTTCGTGCCGGATCACAAACGGAAAGATCGTCGGCTGAGCCAGTTCCTCATCGTCAACGCCGCCGTCTTGCGGCGTCGCTTGCAGCGTCTCTTGGGGCGGCAGCAGGTGAAGCGATCGCGACGACGCGATGATCTGCTTCACCCCCTGCCCGAATGTCGTCAGAGCCAAGCTGCGAAATTCGTCCGGCACGCTGTAGTATGACCGGATTTCCGCGAGCGCGGCTTCCCAGCGAAGCCACTGGCCGAAATTTGCCCTGACCGGAAAGCGCGCGCGCAGCGCCGGCCAACTGCTCGGCCAGTCGCCACGGCTGCTATATTCATAGAGTCCCGGCGCAATCCGCGGGACTGCATCGAGAACCCCGGAGAAGCCCGCGGGCACCAGCAGCGCGCCGCTGAAGGCAGGCCCGGTGAAGAACTTCGAGCCCGTGACAATCACGATGCAACCGCGGTCGAGATATTTTCGCAGCCGCGGCCGGCCAAGGCGCATTTGGCAGGCATCGACAACGATTTGCACCCGGTCGGGCCAGCGGCGCCTGATTTCGTCGAGGCATTGTTCGCTCGGCGCCCGCCAGCCGAGCTTGGACGAATCCATGATTTGAAGAAGCACGCCGCTTCCATCGGCAAGCGATTTTTCGACCGCGCTGAGAACCCGTGAATCGCTGTCGGCTTGCGGGCGGCAATGGCCGGTCGCGTCGAACAATGGGAGCGCAACGCTGGTCACGGAATGAGCGAGCCCGGCGACAGGCTCTCCCTTTCGAACCCGGCTTCCGCTCGCCGTCGCGGTGCTGAAATGACGCCCTCGCGCGGTATCGCCGGTTCCGCTTCCGGTTTGATCGGCAGCCACAATGACCGTCGTCAACGCCGGACCGAGCACCGCCCGCGTCAGGAACAGCGCCTGAAGCTGCGAGTCGGTGCCTGACGGGGAAAAGACGACCTCGACGCCGGACCGGGACAGCCCGAAATGATCCTTCAATTCACCGCGCATCGCTTCGATACGTGCGTCGAGCGCTTGCTCGATCCCGACGGCAATCGCGGACCGCATCAGCGATTCCCGCGCATCGCTCGCGCGCGCGTAAGCCCGCTCGGAAATCGATGTCGCGGTGCTCGAAGCAAAGCTCAGCGTGCCCGGGCAAGGCAGAGGCCGGCAGCCATATTGGTTCAACCCGCTCGCGGGATCGATGCTCAGTCGCGGATCGCCGCCGCCGCCAAGCAGACGGTCCAGCGGCAGGAACATTTCGGCCATGGCGGAAGATGATCGGGAGCGGCCGGAGGCCGGCTCCCAGGTCGCATGACGTCGAACGCCGCCGTCTGACATGACTTGCCCCATACCGCGATTGGTCCGCTGCCGCCGCAGCGGCGGAATTCACCCGCCAGCAGCGCCCGCGGACTAGCCGACCGGAAGATACTTCGTCAGCGTCAGCTGAGAGAGCATCGACGTCGTCTGGTAGGACGCCTGCAGGCTGGTCTGAAGCGCCAGGATCTCGCTGGCTACCTGATCGGTAGAGACGGTTTCCGCCTGGTCGATGATGTTCTGCAGCATCGCCTTGGATTGCGTCTGCCGCGCGCCGGCGTCTTTCATGGTCGCCTGCGCGGTGGCCAGATCGGCCTGAATATCCTGAATGGTCTGCTGCCCCGTCTGCGGCTCGAGATTCTGCGTCACCCGCTGACTGAGTGCCTGGACCTGCAAGGCGCCGTTCGGATTCGTCGGCGAGGTCGTGACCGCGGCGAAAACCGCGAGATTTTGCAGCTGCGTCCGAATGGCCTGCTCGTTGGCGCGAATGCCGAATTGCACCGTCACCGACTGATCGATGCGCGAGGTCGCCGTTGCGCGGGCCGATCCGGGACCGGACTCGCCGGTGTACCAGGTGACGGTATTCGCGGGCGTGCCCGCGACCTGCGACGTCGCAGTACCAAGTGGGGAGCCGGCGACCCGCAGCGGCGGCAGTGCCGCGTTCGCGGCGCCGAGGCCCAGCGCCCCGAACGCGGCCGCGTTCGAACTCGTGACGGCCAGGCTCGTGCCGGTGCTGCTCTTCAGCGTAATCGCGCCGCCGCTGACGGTCGACGCGGCCGTGGTGCCGGTGAGCGCATCGATTTTCGAAAGCAGCGTCTGGACGTTATCGGTGACGTTGATCTGCTGGTTGCCGCTCGCGCCGGAGGCGAGGAAGGTAATGGTGGTGCCGTTGACGGTGATGGTATCGCCAAGCGCGAAACTGGCGCCAAGCGAGTTCGTGCCCGCAGCACCGGACAACGTCGTCGTGCCGCTGATGGGCACAGGGCTCGCAGCCTTGTTATCGACGATGCTTCCTGCGACCTGCAGCGGCGGCAACGTCACCGACGGAGGCGTGCTGAAGCCAAGCGCCGCGAACGCGGCCGCATTCGTAGTCGTGACGTTCAGGCTCGAGCCGGCGTTGCTGCGCAACGCGATCGCGCCGCCATTGACGGTCGACGGGATCGTGGTTCCGGTGATCGAATCGATTTTCGAGAGCAGCGTCTGGACACTGTCGGTGAGATTGAGCTGGTTACCGGTCGCGCCGGAGGCGACAAAGGTGATGGGCGTGCCGTTGACGGTGATGCTGTCGGCGAGCCCGAAGCTGGCGGCCAGCGAGTCCGTGCCTGCAGCACCGGACAACAGCGTCGCGCCGGTGATCGGCGCAGGGGTCGACGCCTGGTTGTTGACCGCGCTTCCCGCGACCGCAATCGGCGGCTGGGTCGCGATGGCGCCGAAGCCGAGCGCCGCGAACGCGGCGGAGTTTGAAGCCGACAGAGTGAGGCCCGTGCCGCTGTCGTTGTGCAGCGCGATCACCCCGTCGGTGACGGTCGACGGGGTCGAGGTGCCGGTAATCGAATCGATCTTGGTCAGCATTGTCTGGACGCTGTCGGTGACATTGAGCTGATTGCCGGTCGCGCCGGAGGCGACAAAGGTGATGGGCGTGCCGTTGACGGTGATGCTGTCGCCCGGCGCGAAACTGGTGGCCAGCGAGTCCGTGCCCGCGGCGCCGGACAACAGCGTCGCGCCGCTGATCGGCGCGGGAGGCGTAGCCTTGTTGGTGACCCCGCCTCCTGACACCGTTGCGGCCGAGCTGAAGAAATCGTTGCCGGCCGCGATCGCCGACGCCGCCACCAGCGATGTATTGGCAAGCGTGCCGATCGCCGTGGTCAGCGCAGCCTTCAGGTTGGCGGCGGTCGCGGCCGGGGTCGCGCCGATGGCGAAACTGCCGGTCGGCAGCGGCGTCGCGCTCGAGGCCGTGAGCTGAAAAGATTCCGTGGTGCCGTCCGGCATATTGAACGAAAATTTGACCTGGTCGCCATTGTTGGGATTGGTGGCGAGGTTGATCGAAACGCCTGACGGCGATCCCGATGGACCGGTCAACGTGGCGCCGGTCAACGTGGATGAGGCCGCGCTCAGCTTCATGCCGAACGGCGAGCCGGCGGCATCCTCGACCACCTGCACCGAATTCGTGCTCGGAGAAGCCACGATCAGGCGCCCGAGACCGCTGGTGCCGAGATCGGCCTGCTGGCGCTCGGAGATCACCTGCTTCAGGCCGGCCTGGGTGGTGGTTCCGTTGAGGATGGTATCGACCGGAGCTACCGCCGGCGTATTGATGGCGGAGCCCGAGAACAGATAACGGTCGCCCGCCTGCAGGTTGAGAATGCCCAGCATCGAGGACAGCTGCGAGTACGCCGTCTGCTGGGCGATGGTCTGGCCGGCGCTGCTCAGCGTCTGCATCGTACTATTCGCCGCATTGACCATCGTAGTTCCGATGTCGACCAGCGACTGCAGTCCCGTGTTGGCGATGCCGATGTCGGTGTTGATGTTCGACATGGTATCGGTGAACGCGGAGATATTCGAAAGCTGCGAGCGCGCGGCGATCGCGAACCCCTCGTTGACGCCCATCCCCGCATAGGTGGTCGACTTTTCGCCGGTCGTGAGCTGCGACTGCAGCGCCGTCATCTGATTCTTGAGAGAAAGCACCGACTGGTTGAGGACAGAAGAAGTGCCGTAGGTGATGCCATTGATTGCCATATCGACCGCCTTACACCTGGACCTGCATCAGACTCGTCATCATGGTCTGAACCACGGACATCACGTGAGCATTGGCTGCATAGGTATTCTGGATGGAAATCAGATTGGACATCTCGGTGTCGATATTGACGCCGGAGGTCGAGTTCATCTTCTGCTGCAGCGCGCTGACGACGACATCCTGTCCCTGCTGGAGCTGGGTCGCCGACGTCGACGCGTTGGCCTGCTGGCTCAGGAACTGCTGCATGAAACCGCTCAGCGTTCCCTTGAAGGGCGTCGCCGCCGTGCCGAGCCCGGTCTGCGGCGAGTAGGTGTAGGTGCCGGTCGTCAGTTGCGAATAGAGATAGTCGGGACGCGACGTATCGCCGGCATTGGTCAAGGGCGAGGTATTGTAAACCGTGAACTTCGAGGGATCGGCGACCAGCGCGGCATTGACCGTGATACGCCCGGCGAGGCCCGTCTGCTGCGCGCCGGCCCCCGTGAACACACCCGTGTAGAGCGAATTTCCGTCGGTAAACAGCGGAAACTGCAGGTTGCCGTTCGCAAGCGACGAGGCGGTTTTCGTGACCGACGCCGCGTTGACGGTCGCCGAATTGGCCAGGGTATTGGTCACCGTCAGGGTTGAACCGGACAGGTTGAACTGAAGATTGCTGCCGGCGAGCGCCGCATTCAATTGCGCTGATGTCATGGTGGAGAAATCGAACCCGATCTGCTTTGGATTCGCATTGGGCGCGTTTTGCAGCGGAAGCGCGGCCGGATCGGTTACGTTGACGATCGAAACCTGGTGCTGAGTCTTGGTTGCGGCGTCGGTGTAGGTCAGGCTGATCGAGTTGCCCGGCAACGTGTTCGACAGATCCAGACTGAAGCCCGCGGGCGGGCCGGCCACCGCGGTGCCGGCGGTGGTCTTGTCCGACAGCGCGCTCGACATCGACGCCGCGAGCTGATCGACCTGTGCCTGCGCCTGGACCAGCGTCTTGTCGCGCAGCGTGACATCGGCGGCGATCTGGCCGGAACTGATCGAGTTGGTGGCGATCATGTCGACCTTGGCGCCGTTCGCCAGCGTGCAGGTAATGGTTCCGACCGACGACAGCGCCGGATTGCTGTTCCATTGCGAATTGGCGCTCAGGGTGCCCTGCGAATTGAAACTGAGCTGGGACGCCTGGGCTCCAACCAGTTCGACGCCGTTGGAGGTGTAGACCGAGGTCTGGTTGTTGCCGGTGGTGGAGACCTTGATATCCATCAGCTGCGACAGCTTGTTGATGGCCTGGTCGCGCTGGTCCATCAGCGTCGCGGCGGTCGGGTCGGTCGGTTTCAATCCCTGAAGCTGGGTGTTGAGGTTCGCGATCTGGGTCATCGCCGCGTTGGCCTGCCCCACCGAGATGTTGAGGTCCTGCTCGGCATTGGTCCGCAGCGTTTGAATGCCTTGCGTCGTGGAGTTGAGCTGCTGCGCCATGGTCTGGGCCGCCGTCACGGCGGAGATCTGCGACGAGGAGCTCCCCGAGGTCGTCGACAGCGCCTGCAGCGCCGTCGTAAAATTCGAATAAGCGGTTTCGAGCGACCCGGCGGATCCGGGCGCTCCATAGATGGATTGCAACTGGGTCAGAACGCTCGCCATCTGGTCGGCATAGGCACCGCCGGCGGTCTCGGTCCGCAATTGCGACTGTATGAACTGGTTGAGCTGGCGGTTGACGCCGGTGACGAGGACGCTGGCCCCGGTGTCACCGGTTGCCACCTCAACCTGATTGATGCTCTGGCTGACGTAACCCGGCGTCTGCGCGTTGGCGATGTTCGATGACGTGATCGAAAGCGCCGCCTGGTTGGCACGCAAACCAGACATCGCGGTAGCGAGAGCTGAACCCAAACTCATGTTAGCCGCCTCAGGTCAAAACTGCGCCGACCTCTTGCGCATACAATCAACGCAGCACGTTCAGGAGATCCTGGACCATGCTGTTGGCTGTGGTGATCACCTTGGTGTTCGCGGAATAGGCTTGCTGGGTCACGATCAGCTTGGTGAATTCGGACGCGATGTCGGTGTTCGACCCTTCCAGCGATGAACCGCTGATGGTGCCCGAGGCGCCCAGAATCGCCGGCCCGGATTGCTCGGTGACCGCATAGGCGCCGCCGTCCAGTGCCTTCAGGTAGTTGGTGCCGTTGAAGTGCGACAGCGAGACCGAAGCGAGATCGAGATTTTGCCCGTTGGAGAACGTGCCGACGACGATGCCGTTGTTGTTGATGGCGACCGACTGAAGCTGGCCGGCGGCGTAGCCGTTCTGTGTCACCGCGTTGATCGTCGCGGTGCCGCCGGTGCTAGCATATTGGGTCAGGGCGCCGGACGGGATGCTGAACGCCAGGTTTCCAAGCGATTGGTTGCCGACGGTGACGTTGGGAATCGTGATGGAGGGCGTGGCGGGACTGGTCAGGGCACCCGCCGCTCCGAACGTGAAGTTGGTTCCGGCATTGACCCAGGCCACCTGCGTGCCCGTCGCATTCGGATCCGCCTGGTAGAACAGGCTCCAGGTGTTGGTGTGAGTACCTCCGAGCGCTGCACTATCCGTCTTTGCCCATCTCAACTGCAGGTTGACAGCGGTTCCCGTCGAATCATAAGCCGTCAGAGCGCCGCCACTGATCGACTCGTTCAAGAATGTCTGCTGGTCGTTGGCGATGACCGTTCCCGTTCCTGCCGTCAGCGGCGGCGTGAGCGACTGCGTTACGGTCCCCGAAAAACCCAGGGCCGAGAACGCGGTCGAATTGCTGCTGGCAACCGAGAGATTGCCCGCCGTACCAGTGTGCAGCGTGATCGCCCCGCCGGTGATGGTCGACGCGGCCGTGGTGCCGGTGATTGCATCGATCTTCCCGAGCAAGGTCCCGACCGTGTCACTGATATCGACGTTGATCGGAGTGACGCCGGCGGCTGTCGTGCCGGCGGTTGAGCCGGTGTTCACAAAATGGATCACCGTGCCGTTGACCGTCATGGTGTCACCACCCGCAAATGGCGACGCCAGGCCGTTAACGGCGCCTGACAGCACGGTCGAGGTGGTGATCGGACCCGCGGGGCCTACCTGGTTCGCAGCGGTCCCGGTAATCGTATTGTCGCCGGCAGGCGTTGCCGGCGTGCTGGTCGGCATCGGATTGACACTGAAATCGTGTGGATTGAGGCCGCCGAGGGCATTGATCGTGCCGGCTGTCGACGTGGCGCTGGTGGCCGTGGTCGGCGTCGACGGCAGGTTGGCGGCATAGTTGATTGAGGTTGTGGTCTGCGCCGGAATGAAATTATTCTGGAATTGGAGAACCTTGGGAACGTTTCCAAGCGGATTGCCGGTCTTCGGATCGACCGCAACGCCCATCAGAAAATATCCGGCGCCGTTGACCAGATTGCCGTTGGCATTGACCTGGAAATCGCCGCGCCGGGTATAGTCGGTGACGCCGGAGAATTGGGGCACGTTGTCGACGGTGCCGGTGGACTTCTGCACGTTGAAGAAGCCGTCGCCGTTGATCGCCATATTGGTGCCGACGGTCGTCGTCGACACGGTGCCCTGGGTGGTGATCGTGGCTTGCGCAAAGGCGGTCACGCCGCCCGCCACCTGCCTGCTGGGTGTCGTCGCGTCCGGAATCAAATCCTCGAAGCTGGTATCGATTCCCTTGTAGCCCGTGGTCGAGGCGTTCGCGATATTTCCGGAGATATTCTGCAGCGCGAAGGATTGCGACTGCAGGCCACCAACCGCGGTATTGAGAGCATCGAAGATACCCATAACATCGTCTCCAATTTCGATCCCGGCGGCCAGCCGATCGGCAAAATCATGGCCACACTCGAAGGAGACTGTCGCAAGCGCTATGCCAGTATCGGAAACCTAATTATTTCAATCCTTTAAATGACAATGCCCCGGTCCAGGGACCGGGGCAGATTTGCCGGGCGGGCAACAATTGCCGGGCGAAAGCGTCAGGTTGCCGAGGGTGCGGCCGGATGAAACACCAGCGCAAAACCGTCCATACAGTAGCGCAGGCCGGTCGGCTTCGGCCCGTCGTCGAAGACGTGGCCGAGATGGCCGCCGCAGCGGCGGCAATGGATCTCGGTCCGCAGCATTCCGAAGGTGCGGTCCTCGGTCTTGCCGACGGCATTTTCCAGCGGCTGATAGAAGCTCGGCCAGCCCGTGCCGCTCTCGAATTTCGTCTCCGAGGAGAACAGCGGCAGGTCGCAGCCGGCGCAGGCGAAGATGCCCTTGCGATGTTCCTTGAGCAGCGGGCTCGAGCCCGGCCGCTCGGTGCCTTCCTGGCGCAGGATCTCGTATTGCTGCGGCGTCAGCTGCGCGCGCCATTCCGCATCGGTCTTCTCGACCTCGAATTTCTCCGCGGCCTGGGCCGGGGAAGCCCGCAGCCAGCGGAAGGCAGCAAGGCTGAGCAGACTGGCGACGGACGCGAGCAGGATTCGGCGATCGATCATGGGAGGTCTCCGTGCGGGGCGAGATGCCGGATGGTTCGCTCACAAATACGGGGCACACGAGTGGAAGTTACACCGATTGGGGCATAAATTTCTCACTTTCTTGCGAGGGCCCTCACCCGCCGCCAGCTCCGCCCTCGCCTTCGCGGTTTACCGGTGTTGGCCGTTGCGGACCCTGCGGACGCGGGCGGCCCGGCGGCGGGCGGCGCTGAGGCGGGCGGGTCCCGGCCTGGCGGTTGGCTTCCGCCAGCCGCGCTTCGCTGATGCGCTCCCTGGCGCGCGCCCGCTCCCGATAACGGGCCAATGCCCCGGCGGCCGCCGAGCTGCCGCGTTCCCACATGCCGATGGCATATCCGGCGACCCGGCCGGTGGCGCCGCCGGCCCAGACCAGTTCGAACGGCGAAAACAGCCGCCAGCGCTCGTCGCCCCACAATATGCTGCGGGCGATCAACTGGCCGGCCATCGCCGTCGTGTTCAGGCCCTGGCGGCCGAAACCGCTGGCGACCCACAATCCCTTCCGCAACTGGCCGATCTGCGGCATGCCGTGCACGGTCTGCCCGATCGCGCCGCTCCACACCTCCGTAATCTCTACCCCTCCGAGCTGGGGGAAAATCGTGCGGATCCTGCGCGCAATCGCCGGCGCAAAACGCAGGGGGTTCGCCGCCCAAGTGGTTTCCGGACTGGCCCACATCAGCCGGTCGCCCTCGACCACGCGGAAATGATCGATGCCGTCGCTGTCGGTCACCGATCCCTGAAACGCGATCGTCTCGGCAAGCCTCTCGCCCAGCGGCGCGGTCAGCGCCGCATAGCGCCAGACCGGCAGCAGGGTGTCCGACAGCCGCCGCAGCGGCGCGCCCAAATGGATATTGCCCGCGAGCACGATATGCGAAGCGCGCAACCGCGCCGACGGCGTGACGATGCGCTTGCGGATGCCGGATGCGTCGATGCTGACGACCGGGGTATCCTCGAAGATCCGCGCGCCCGCCCGCCGCGCCAGCGCGGCAAGGCCGTGGACGTATTTGCGGCCATCGATCTGAAACGCCTTCGGATAATAGACGCCGTGGAAATAATGATCGGTCTTGAGCTCGGCGCGCACGCGATCGACCTGCCAGCCCTCCACTTCCGTTTCGAAATCCTCGCCGAGCATTTGCAGGCGGGCGATCAGCTCATCGCCGATCTCGACATTGGAGACTTCCAGCGCGCCTTCGCTGAGCGCGATGCCCGGAATCAATTCTTCGGTCGCATTGGCCCGCACATAGTCGGCGCCTTGCCGCGACAGCGCCCAGAGTTCGCGGGTGTCTTCGAAGCCGATGCGCGCGATTAGATCGCCGATCGGAAGACCGTAGCCCGGCATCACGGTACCAAGCTGATGGCCGGAGGCGTTCCAGCCGACATGCCGGCCTTCGAGCACGGCGACACTGGCGCCCAGCCTTGCCGCCTCCAGCGCCACCGTCAATCCGGCAAGGCCGGCGCCGACCACCGCGATGTCGACATCGAGGTCGAACGACAGCCGCAAGCGCTCCATCGGCGCTGCGGCATCGATCCTGCTTGCAGAAGTCTCGTTCATATCGTTTTCTTACGGACCGATCGGGCGCTTGTCACCTTGTCTCGCGGAGCAGCTGGTAGATTAATCCCGCGGACTTGAAACGAATCGAGATTGCGCCATGCGCCGTTTGATGCTGCTGCGTCACGCCAAGACCGAACACGACGCGCCATCGGGGCGCGATCAGGACCGCCGGCTGGACCATCGCGGCCATGGTGACGCGACCGAAATCGGCCGCTGGATCGCCCGGCATCCGCCGTTTCCCGATACGGTGCTGGTTTCGCACGCAATCCGGGCGCATCAGACCTGGGAAGTCGCCTGGGAGGCGATGAAGGATCTCGTTCCGAAGCCGGTGGTCGAGCTGATGCCGGAACTTTACGGCGCCGACGCCGCCGAACTGTTGCAGATCATCCGACATGCATCGGAAGCCGATCCGCGGCGGCTGTTGCTGGTCGGTCACAATCCCGGCATGCACGAGCTGGCGCTGGCGCTGACCGGCGGCGGCGACGCCGCCGGCCGCAAGGCGCTTGCCGACAACCTGCCGACATCGGGCCTTGCGATCCTCGACTTCGCGATCGACGATTGGGAGGACGTGGCATTCCGCCGCGGCAAGCTGGTGTCGTTCGTCAGCCCCAAACTGTTGAAACACGCTTCGGACGAATAGAGCGTTTTCAAGCGGAGTGGAGACCGGTTGGCGTCAGGAAAACGCGTCAAATCGCGAATCTGGAGCTCCGTCTCGATTCTATCGAAACGGAAAGGGCTCTAGCGGAGCGAACACGCCCCGCGTCGCCAAGCTGTCAAACTATGCTAGGCTGTGGCGGACAGGGAGGCGTGAGATGTTCAAATCCATTCTGGTCCCGATCGATCTCGCCGACACCGATCTGGCGAAGCCCGCGATGGCGACCGCGGCGACGCTGTCGCAGACCTGGAGCGGCACGGTGCGCCTCCTCAACGTATTGCCGATGACACCGGTGATGCTGGCGGAATATGTGCCCGCCGATTTCGACGCCCAGCAACGCCAGACCTCCGAAGAGGCGCTCACCATCGTGGCGCGCGAGTCCGGCATCGAGCCGCAGCGGATCTCCAGCGTGGTGCGGCAGGGCGGCATCTATCACGAGATTCTCGAGGAGGCCGCCGCCATGCATGCCGACCTGATCGTGATGACCTCGCACCGGCCGGCGATGCGCACCTATTTCCTCGGCTCCAACGCCGGCCATGTCGTGCGTTACGCCAAATGCTCGGTGCTGGTGGTGCGGCACTAGGAGATGGTCCCGACCGGCGCGGAACGGCAGCCGGCTTTTCGGAAAAGATGATGCCGAACAAAAACATAGACAACGATTCTGACCTGCCGATTCTGATTCAGAATCACGATTAGGATGAACGACTTGACGCTTCGGAGAACCCGCGTGAAGGACTGGTGGCGGAAATGGAGCTACGAAATCCCGCTGGCGTTCGGCGACGCGCTTTGGGAGGTGCTGGTCGTGCAGTTCGCCGCCTTCCTCAGCGGGCTGACGCTGCGCCGCGTGCTGGAATTCATTGCCATTGCCATGCTTGCGATGGCCTTCGCGCAGACCTTTCCGATCGATCTGGCGATCCTGTTCGCCGGCGACACGCTGATGTATCTGGAGATACTTGTCGTTATCCGGCTCGCGGCTGGATGGGGATATCTCGCGCATGCGCTGCGGCTGGCCGCGCAAATCGCCCGGCTTGCGATGCACGCGGTGCTGGCCGCCGTCCATCAGCCGGTGTCGCGTATCAACCGGCTGCGCGAGCGGCGCACCCGCGCCCGCTCCGCGGGGCGGCGCATCCCCGATCGGTCCGACGATGGGTGGGATTTTGGTGCGAGGTGGGACCGTCTGGCCACGGCATGACGGCCCGAAGCTTCAGGTCGCGACGCTATCACCTGTCATCGAGCCTCCCCATCTGCGGATTGAGGGCACCGCCGACCGCCGCTTCGATATTGGAGCGGGTGAGCCCGATGTCGCGCAATTCACGATCGTCCAGTTGCGCCAGGATCTTGATCGCGGCGCGCCGCGCCCAATAGGCAGCGAGGGCATCCGCGCAATGTCCGATCAAGCGAACGATCCCGCGCAAGCTGTCGCCAGCTCCAGACTTTGCTGCGTCCAGGGACGTCATGCTTTGGGAAGACATGGTCATTTCGGTTCTCCGACCGGCTATCCATCCGGCAAAAGGGCGCACCAGGCGCCGACGCTGGCCGACAGCGACGGCACCTCGGCGGTGGTAAGATTGCCCTGACATCTCAGGGCAACAACGGGGGTTGATGTCCAAGGATTAATCTGAAATTGTATCGGAGCAAGTAAAACATTGCTCTCGGTGCAATATTGTCGAAGTTCGAATATGTGACATTGGCCGACGCCGTCGCGGCCGAAATCGCCAGCGGCGCGTTGAAGCCGGGAGATCGCCTGCCGCCGCAGCGAAGCTTCGCCTACGAGCGCAAGATCGCCACTTCGACCGCGAGCCGCGTCTACGCCGAACTGTTGCGGCGCGGCTTGGTCGTCGGGGAAGTTGGGCGGGGCACCTTCATTTCCGGAGAAGCGCGGCACGCAACAGCCGCACCCGGCGAGCCGCGCGGCGCCCGCATCGATCTTGAGTTCAACTATCCGCTGCTGCCGACGCAATCCGCATTGATGGCGAAGAGTCTGGAGGGTCTGAACAGGACAGACATGCTCGAAGTCGCGTTGAGACCTTCAACCAGCTCCGGAACGCAAGCCGCGCGCGCCATTGCCGCCGATTTTCTAACCCGTGAGGGTTGGTCGCCAAAGGCAGAGCAATTGGTGTTCACCGCCAACGGCCGCCAATGTATCGCCGCCGCACTTGCCGCGGTCGTGCCGCCCGGTGGCCGGTGCGGCGTTGAGGCGCTGACCTACCCCTTCATCAAAGGCATCGCGGCCCGGCTCGGCGTGACATTGGTTCCGTTGGCGATGGATGATGCCGGCGTCCGGCCGGACGCCGTGCAGAAGGCCGACCGCGAGGGTCATCTCTCGGCGCTGTACATTCAGCCCGTCATTCAAAACCCCCTCGGCATCACCATGCCGTCATCGCGCCGTACCGACCTGCTGCGAGTGGTCGACAAACTCGGCCTCGTCGTGATAGAGGATGCCGTTTACGGCTTTCTCGATGACGGACCGCCGCTCGCTGCACTGGCGCCGGAATCGTGCATTGTGCTCGACAGCCTCTCCAAGAAAGTCGCCCCCGGGTTGTCGCTTGGCTTTATCGTTCCCCCGCTCCGCCTGCGCGAAAGTGTCATGGCGTCGGTACGTTCCGGCGGATGGACCGCATCGGGATATGCGTTCGCCGCCGGGCAACGCCTGATGGGCGACGGGACCGCTGCCGAACTTTCGAGACTCAAGCGGATCGATGCCCAGCAGCGCCAGAAAATCGCGGCCGCCTGCCTTTCCGGTTTCGACATCCAGGCCAACAGCAAATCGTATCATCTTTGGCTGACATTACCTCCGCAGTGGCGATCTCAAGCATTTGCCGCCGCCGCAGCCCGGCGGGATATCGCGCTGACGCCGTCATCGACCTTCGCGGCGACTCCAGGGCATGCGCCGAACGCGATACGGCTGGCCTTGGCGGCGCCCGCGATGGATCAGCTCGAAAAAGGGCTGCAAACGCTGGCGGGCATGTTGAACGCCAAGGAGGAGGACTTCGATTCCACCGAGTAGACGGCCGGCCGTGACGGCAACCGCGCTCGCGCGGCTCAGGTTTCCGGCCACTCCGCGATAAAACCCTTGGCCTTGTAGGGCTCGATCTTGTCCCATTCGGCGAGAACCCGGGCCCGGAAAACCGGATCGGTATGCCAGTGTTCGCGCGGCGTATCGAAACTGTCGACGGTGACCAGCATCTTCTCGACCTCCGGCCAGTGCCGGTGCAGCGTCATCGGATAACGCCGCGCGGTCCAGCTATTGCCGAGGCAGATCACGCTGCGAAGATTTTTCAGCCCAAGCACGGCTTCGATGATCGGCAGCGAAAACACGACGTTTTCGCCGGTGTTGGTGGAGCGATGTTCTTCGAGGATGCGCTCCGGCGGAATTCCGCGCGCCACCATCGCGGCCTTGATGATTTCGCATTCGGAAAGCCCGGAGCCCGGCGTCACGCCGCCGCTGACGATCGACCAGCGAAACAAGCCCTCGCGCCAGAGTCTGAAGGCTTCATCGACACGCCGCCCGACATCCTCGCGGGTGCCGAACACAAACAGGAGATCGGCGGGCTTTAGGGGCGTGCGGATCAAATGCCTGGCGGTGATATCCGCGATCTCGCCCGCGTCAGGCAACCGGTTGCTTGCCTCCTCCACCTTCCGCCTCCGGGCCGCATCCGAACCGACCCCACAACGATGGCGGGCTTCAGCGATCCCGCGAAGTCACATTTCATTGCGGTCGATTGCGGCTTGCGAGATTACGGCAGCAGTGCCTCGGGCAAATGATCGAACGCATAGGCCCGCGGCCGGTTGCGCCGGACGAAGCCGCCGATCTGCCAGGTGAACAACGCGGCAAAGCCGATCAGGAACAGGCCGCCCGCCCATTCGCCGGTAGCGACGGCGCGAAGGAGAAGCCCCGCGATCGCGATCGCAACCAGCACCAGCAGCATGATGCCGGCGGCATAGGTTTTCGGCCCGATGCCGCCGATCAGCGTGGCCCCGCTTCCGGCCTCTCGCATCCGGGCGTGCAATGACTCGATGAAGGCGCGATAGTCGCGGTCCTGCGGCGCCATCAGGGCGACGGTCTGCCAGCTTGTCGAGAGGACGACGATCCGCTGACCGCTCGTGGATTCGATATCGGCGCGAAAGCGGCGTGACTGCATCGACACTGGCCGATACGATAGCCGGATTGCCGCGATTTCCAGATAGGGCCAGACCCCGGACCTGCTGCCAGCCTGCCAAGACAACCCGGCTTCGGTGAGTTCGAAGCGATGCGCAGCGCCGATCAGCGATGCCTTGTAGGCGTAGCTGATAACTGGCGCTGATGAAGCCGATGTCGTTGCGTTGTGCGGCTGCGGCTGTGACAATCCGATAATCCCGTTCATCGCCGGCGCATGATCCGCTAAAGGATAAGCGGTTTGACATAAGATCATGCGCGCTTTGAATAATTCAGGGCGTCGGCTTGCGCGCAATGCCGATTTTACCTTACAAGCGAAGCATGGCCGAGACGACCTATTTTCCGCGCCGCCTGATCCTGGGCGGCGCCATGATTTCGGGAGTGCTGCTCGCGCTCGCGGTACACATGCTGGGGGCGCGTTACGGCCTCGACCTCGGCGGCCTGTGGCGGTCCGACACCACCGACTTCATGCCGGCGGGTGCCGCCATCGCCTGGTGGCTGATCGCCACCGTCGGCTTCTCCGGCGGGTATCTCACCGCGACGCTGATGGACAGCGCCGTGTCGGGAGACATCCCACCGCGGATGCGCCAGTTCCTGATCGCCGTCGCCGTGCTGGTGCTGGCGGGTGCGGGCCAGGTGGCCGCCTCGCCCAGCTCTGTCCCAACCATTTCGGGCGTGCTCACCGGCCTCGCCGCGCTGGGCCTCGGCGCCGTGATGGCGTTTTGCGGCGCGCATTTTGCGCTGCGCCGGGCGTGACCTCTCGCCCGAGAACAGGCAAGGCCGGAGACGTCGGATCTCGGCGGGCTGATCGGGCGCGGTCCATCGGCATCGAGATTCCAGACGGTCTCGTCACGCGCGCCGACAGGTAATCGAGCAATCGACATTGCAACGCAAAACGCCGCGCGGCCATCCCCGCGCGACGTTTTGTCTCAATCGTTGCCTTTCGCCGAAAATCAGCTCGCGGCGCGCAGGTTGACCTTGCTGTCGGCAAGCGCGGTCAGCTTCTTGTCGGTCGCCTTTTCCTCGTCGAGCGTCTTCTGCAGGACGCCGGCGCAATCGTTGCCGCCGAGCCGCTTTGCCCACGCGATCAGGCTGCCGTAGCGCGTGATCTCGTAATGCTCGGCGGCTTGCGCTGCATTGATCAGCGCCGCGTCCAGGACCGCCTTGTCCGCGATTTCACCCGCCACCTCGTCGGCTTCCTCGATGATGCCGTCGATCGCTGGGCAGTCGACCGCCTTCACGTCGGCGTCATGCATCTGGAACACTTGCTCAAGTCGCTGCACATGGGTCTTGGTCTCGTCGAGATGGGTCAGAAAGCCCTGCTTGAGCAGCTTGTCGGTGGCCTTTTCGGCCATTTTCGGCAGCGCCTTCACCAGCTGCTCTTCGGCATAATAGATGTCCTGCAGCTGGTGCAGGAACAGATCGTTCAAGGTTTTGATGTCTTTGGTAAAGAGTCCCATGGCTCGTCCCTTTTGTTCGGGGGAGCACAGGTGCTCGGCCCGTTGGCCCATCATTTGCCGACGAGACGCCGATATGTTCGATGGCTGGTACGATCGCTAACCGGCTATCCACGCGGTTGTTCCTGGGAACGGGCAAAAACCGACGATGGATCACGGGAACGCGGCGAAGATGGAACAGAAAGGTCATCCGAGGCCAGGACATGAATCGGACTCGAATCTGCCGCGTTAAGGCTTATGTGGGGTGTATGACAGCCATACCGGTCGGAGGCTGACGCCGGCCTTGTCAAGGACTGCACAACGCAACCTTTTTGGCCTATGGGTCTTTTCTACGCAGAGCG
This sequence comes from Bradyrhizobium erythrophlei, assembly GCF_900129505.1. Classification (NCBI taxonomy): domain Bacteria; kingdom Pseudomonadati; phylum Pseudomonadota; class Alphaproteobacteria; order Hyphomicrobiales; family Nitrobacteraceae; genus Bradyrhizobium; species Bradyrhizobium erythrophlei. The sequence goes on from NZ_LT670818.1 coordinate 8,481,069, forward strand.
AGTGGCCGCCGCCGGTCCCTCAATCGCTTCGATGGGCCTTTTACCTGTTGCCGCCCTGCCGGGAGGATGAATGCACGGACTGCTGACCACGCTCGGGCGTGGCTTCAAGAGATGGATCGGCTGGAAGCGGCTCGGAATCGCGGCGAGCCTCCTCATTATCGCCTTTGCGATCACGACGCTGGTCCGCACCTTGAGAGGCGTCGATACCAGCGTGATCCTGACGGCGCTGACCGACCTGCCGCCGCACCACATCGCGCTCGCGGCGCTGTGCGTGGTCGGCGCGTTCTGTACCCTGACCTTCTATGATTTCTTCGCGCTGCGGACCATCGGCAAGAAACACGTGCCCTACCGCATCGCGGCGCTGTCGAGCTTCACCAGCTATACGATCGGCCACAATATCGGCGCCACCGTGTTTACCGGCGGCGCGATCCGCTTCCGGATCTATTCGGACTACGGCCTGACCGCCATCGACGTCGCCAAGATCTGCTTTCTTTCCGGCCTCACCTTCTGGCTCGGCAACCTGGTCGTGCTCGGCTTCGGCATGGCGTTGCACCCCTGGGCGGCGTCGGCGATGGATCTGCTGCCGCCGGCGATGAACCGGCTGATCGCGATCGGCTGCCTTGCCGGCATCGCGGCCTATTTCATCTGGCTCACGATGGGCAAGCATCGCCGCGAACTCGGCCAGAACGGCTGGAAGGTGGTATTGCCCTCGGCGCGGCTGACGCTGCTGCAGGTGCTGATCGGGGTGGTCGATCTCGGCTTCTGCGCGATGGCGATGTACCTGTTGATGCCGCCGCAGCCCGGCATCGATTTTGTTTCGCTGGCCGTGGTGTTCATTCTGGCGACGCTGCTCGGCTTCGCCAGCCATGCGCCCGGCAGCCTCGGCGTATTCGATGCCGCGATGCTGGTGGCGCTGCCCGAATTCGGCAAGGAACAATTGCTGGCCACGCTGCTGGTCTTCCGCATCCTGTACTTCCTGATCCCGTTCGGAATCTCGATCAGCATCATGGGAACGCGCGAACTCTGGCTCAACGTGGTGCGGCCCTGGCAGGAACGCCGCAGGCTGAACGACGCGTGCTCAAACAATGCCGGCGCGGTGCCGCTGAAGAGCCGGCCATCGCTGCAGCCCGAGCCGGTGAAGAACCGGCCGCCGCCGCCGGTGAAAAGCCGTCAGTCGCAGGGCTAGCGGCAAGCGCGTCTGGACTCCTAGGGTTTTGGAGCCATCTCTCTTACTTCCGCCCCAACAGTAACGTCAAACGGCGCCATGATTCGAATTTGCCTTCGTTCGATAGTCGCCGGCGCGCTGCTTGTCGGCGTGTCGGCGGCGCTGCCGTCGCCAAGGGCGGCGGCCCAGCCCGCGCCGAGCGCTCCGATGCCGATCGCCCAGGCGACGACAACGGTCGCGCCGGATGGCACCATGCAAATCGCCTGGGAGGTCCGCAACCGCTTCCGGCTGTTCCGCGAAGAGCGCGACTTCCTGCTCCATACCGAGAGCGCGCGCGGCCGCAGCGTTCTCGCCTCGGAACAGGCGCTGGAACTGCAGAGCGACGGCCGCGGCTGGGCGCGCAATACGGTGAACCGCCTCTGCATCGATCTGCAGGGCCGGGTCAGCGAGCCCTGCACCCGCGACAACGTTAGGGAAAGCTACCTGACGCCGATCGATCATCCGGTCACGGTCCGGCTGGCCGGCGAGGTTCCGGTCGGCGCCACCTGCGCCTGGTCGTTCGACGACGGTGATGGTCCGCAAGCCTCCACCTTCGACTGCGCCGAACCCATCAATCTGCGGGTGCGCTATGGCCGCGCCACGGTTGCGACCGTGGATGTCTCCGCAGGACCCGCCGCGCCGCAGCGGATTTCGACCGAGATCATGGTGCGGGATCTTCTCATCGCCGGTATCGGCGACAGCATCGCCTCCGGCGAGGGCAATCCCGACCGGGCGATCGCCCTCTCCGACGAAGGTTTCTGCTTTCGCAACTATCTGAGCGGCGCGAGCGCGCAGTATTACCGGCCGAGCCGCGCCGGGTTCAAGGGCGGACGGGCCTGCGAAGCGCCGGACTCACTGCAGAACTGGCAGCGCAACAGCGCGCTGTGGCTCAATTCCGCCTGTCACCGCTCGCTCTACAGCTATCAGACCCGCACCGCGCTCGCGCTCGCCGTGCAATATCCGCACATCGCGGTGACCTATCTGCCGCTCGCCTGCACCGGCGCCACCATCCCCGACGGGCTGCTCGGCGCGCAACGCGCGCGCGAATGCCTGCCGACGAAAACCGGCAACAACTGCCAGGGCACGGTCAACGGGCAATTGAGCGAATTGCGCGCCGCGCTGGCGGCCGCGAAAAAACGGCAGCCCGACCGCAAGCTCGACCTGATCCTGCTGTCGATCGGCGCCAACGACATCAATTTTTCCGGACTGGTCGCCGACGTGATCGTGGATACGCCGACCGAGCGCGTGCTGTTCAGGCACAGCGGCGTGATGGGAACGGTGGACGATTCGCGCGCGGCGCTGACGCGCGATCTGCCGCAGAGTTTTGTCAGGCTGCGCGAGGCGCTGAAATCGCTGACCGGCGGCGACCTGTCGCATGTGGTCTACGTATCCTATGCCAATCCGGCGCTGGCGGACGGCGGTGCGCCCTGTCCCGGCGGACGCGCCGGCTTCGATATCCATCCTTCGTTCAACGCCGAGCCGCAGCGGCTGGCCGCGGTGTCGCGCTATGTGCAGGACGAATTCCTGCCGCAGTTGAAGGCGCTCGCGACCTGCCAGTCGGGCGTGCTGTGCCGCGACCCCGCCTCCGACCGCATGACCTTCGTCGATGCCCATCAGGCGGCGTTCGCCGATCACGGATTCTGCGCGCGCGCCCAGAGCGATCCCGAATTCGACCGGACCTGTTTTTCGGCCACCGGCGACAGTTTCGATCCGGACCTCGTCAACGCGGCGAACCAGCCGATGCTGTGCGGCCGCGGCGCCTCCGAATACCGCGCCTATCTCCCCCGCGCGCGCTGGATCCGCGACGCCAACGACAGTTACTTCGCGGCCATGACCTATCCGCAGGGGTTGCCGTCCTCCAGCCAGCCCAGCGACATCCATGACGCGACCTGGGGCGTTCTTTCGGCGGTCTATGGCGGCGCGGTGCACCCCTCGGCCGAAGGCCATGCCGCGATGGCGGACGCGGCGCTGCCCGCGGTGACCTCGGTGCTGCAACTGGACAACGCGGTGCCGGAAGTCACGGCCGAACCGGCGCCGCCAATCGCGCCGCAGTCGCGCTGATCAAGCCTGCGCAGGCTGTGCCGCCGTTTACTTCTTCTTCGCGGCAACGGACGGCTTGACGGTGGCGACCGGTGGCTTGGGCACGGCGGCCTGAGCGGCCGCCTGCGCCGGCAAATATTTTGCAACCACCGCAGGATCGAGCTGCGACATCGAGCTATCCGGCAAGCGCTGCCAGGTCTCGTCCTTGCCGAACAGCGAGATGCCGAGATAACCGCGCATCGTCAGCGTCTGCCCGTCGGGGCTGACGCTCATCTTGGCATGATAGATCTTGCCGTCGCGCGGATCGAGAACGTTGCCGTTCTCGTACTTCAATCCGTCGCGCTTCATGTCCCTGATGAAGGAAATGCCGAGCATCGGCGCGTCCTTGCGGTCGTCGGTGCATTTCGCGCAAATCGAATTGTTGTTCGGATCTTCGCCCGGCAGCGGAAACGTCTTGGCGATCACGCCTTCGAAAATGCCATCGTGATCGAGCACCAGGAACCACGCCACCGGCTTGCCGTCCTCGACCTTCTGCCACAGCCCCGCGGCGGACGGTTCGACAGCCCATGCCGCCGGCACGATGGCAAGCAACAGCGCCAAACCAGCCATGAACGGAAGTGCCAGTCGAAGTCTGGATATTGCAGTCCGCATCGTCACCACCTGGTCAATCCATCAAACAATGGCGGCAGACTAAGGCCATTTCGCGGATGGTGCCAGTGGCGCCGGAGGATCCCTCGGGCTGCGGACGGCCGGAACACCGCCGTAAAACCGACGCATCGGGTCGGTGTCCCGCCCCGGCACAGCGCATCGCGACGGGAACCGACGCATCGGCGAATGCGTCAGTTGACCCCGAGCTTCTTCTGCAGGCTCGAGGACGACGTCGTGTACTGGAACACCAGCCGCTTGTCCGGATAGACATAACGGTGCGCCTTCTGGGCCATCAGCGCGCCCTCGTGGAAGCCGCACAGGATCAGCTTCAGCTTGCCGGGATAGGTGTTGATGTCGCCGATCGCAAAGACGCCGGGCACGCTGGTCTCGAACGCCGAGGTCTCGACCGGCACCAGATTGTGCTCCAGTTCGATGCCCCAGTTCGCGACCGGCCCGAGCTTCATGGTCAGCCCGAAGAACGGCAGCATGGTATCGCAGGTGATCTGCGAGAGGCTGTTGTCGTTGCCCTTGACGGTGGCGCCCTTGAGCATGCCGCCCTCGCCTTCGAGCACAGTGACCTGGCCGATCTTCAGATCGAGCTTGCCGGCCGCCACCAGCGCGCGCATCTGCTCGACGCTGTGCGGTGCCGCGCGAAAATCATCGCGCCGGTGCAACAGCGTCACGCGCTTGGCGATCGGGTGCAGGTTGAGCGTCCAGTCCAGCGCGGAGTCGCCGCCGCCGACGATCAACAGATCCTTGTCGCGGAACTGCTCCATCTTGCGCACGGAATAGAACACCGAGGTGCCTTCATAGGCCTCGATCCCCGGCACCGGCGGCCGCTTCGGCTGGAACGAGCCGCCGCCGGCGGAGATCACGACCACCTTGCACTCGAACACCTTGCCGGCATCGGTGGTGAGGCGAAAACCGGGATCGCCGATCTTCTCGACCTTCTCCACCATCTCGTTGAGATGGAAGGTCGGCTTGAACGGCTTGATCTGCTCCATCAGCGCCTCCGTCAGGCCGTGGCCGGTGACGAAGGGGATGCCCGGGATGTCGTAGATCGGCTTTTCCGGATAGAGCTCGGCGCACTGGCCGCCGACCTTGTCGAGAATGTCGACAAGATGCGTCTTCATATCGAGCAGGCCCAGTTCGAACACGGCGAACAGTCCGCACGGACCCGCGCCAATAATCAGCACATCGGTTTTGATTGCTTCGCTCATATCGCTTCTTTTCGGTTGAACTTTGCCGGCAGGCCTTTCGGCTGCGCCTGTCTAGCCAACGCAGGGCAGCGAGGAAAGCCATAATATGGCTCCGGGGACCGCGGCAACCCCTTGCCGCGGCTCGACAACTGCGCTGTAAAAGCACGACATTTCGGAGATCGTCCCCCGTGAACGCACCTGCCCGTCTCGATTCGACCCCCCACCTGGAAGATTTCCCTTACCGGCTGAGCGACAACGTGCGCTTTGCCGATCTCGACCCCAACCAGCACGTCAACAACGCGGTCTATGCCTCCTATTTCGAGACCGGCCGGGTCACCCTGATGAAGGACCGCAGTTACGGGCTGATGCCGGAGGGCCTGGCCTGGATCATGGTGCGGCTGGACATCCATTTCCGCGCCGAACTGCGCTGGCCCGGCGTGATCGAGATGGGTCTCGGCGTGACAAAGTTCGGCCGGACCTCCGTCAGCTTCGATCAGGTGGTGTTTTCGGAAGGCAAATGCGTCGCTTCGGCGCAGGCAGTGACGGTCTTGATCGACGAGAAGACGCGCAAGCCGACGCCGCTCACCAAAGAGATCGTCCGGAGTTTTCAGCCCTGGCTGCGCCGCGGCGTGGAGGTGGTGCCGCCGAAATTCTGAAGCGTGTTCGTGCCGGGCGGGCATGGGCGGCAGGAAAACCGTCAACACAGAAGCGCTAGCTAGGCCTGCCGCTCCGGGGTGGAGACCACGAGCCCGTCGAGTTCGTCGCTCACCTTGATCTGGCACGACAGCCGAGAATTCGGCCGGACGTCGAAGCCGAAATCAAGCATGTCCTCTTCCATCGGCGAGGGAGGTCCGACCTTCTCGCGCCAGGCCTCGTCGACATAGACATGGCAGGTTGCGCAGGCGCAGGCCCCGCCGCATTCGGCTTCGATGCCGGGAATCGCGTTGCGGATTGCCGCTTCCATCACGGTCGCGCCGTTCTCGACATCAATGGTGCGGGTTTCGCCGCTATGGTCGACAAAGTGAATCTTGGCCATGTTTGCTCGTGCTGCCGGATAAAGAGGGTCCGGGCAGTCCTATAACGGGTCGATCCGCCCGGCGCTAGCGGTCGGGGCGAAAACCTGCGGTGCGATTTACCGCTGTATGGCTCAAGGATCAGGAGCGGCGCAGGATCGCGTCGACGGCGAGGCGCGCCTGCGCCACGGCGTCGTCGAGCTCGGCCAGCGCCTCCGACCGATCGCCGCCGCTCTTGATCAGCGTTTCCAGTCGGGCAGCGGCCTCTGCGACGCCGAACGCGCCGATCGCGCAGGCCGAACCTTTCAGCGTATGCGCCAGCGCCGCGGCGTCCGCGGGCAGGCCCGCGAGCGCGCCGGCCAGATGGACCGCCTGCGCCGAGAACATCGCCAGCACCTCGCGCTCGAGGCCGGCATCGCCGAGCGTCATACGCTGCAGATGTGCGATATCGATCGGACCGTCATCGGGGACGAGCGGCGGCGATGGCATCCAGGCAATCCGTTCCACATGAAGCGGCATGGCAATAACCCAACTCTCCCGCCCGGCCGATTCGGCGGCGGGGTTTTGGCCAGCCAATCATGGAAATGGTTAATGGAACCTTTCGCCCACCCGCCGCAGGTTGGCCTTGTTTTTGGCGAAGAGTTGCCTCAATTGCCGAACAGGAGCGAGAAATTTGTGGACGCGTAAGACTTTACCGGATTCTGCTGTTAACGATGATTAAGATTGTATTAATGGCGGCCATTTCTTTCACGCCTCCCAGCCCATAGGATGTTTGGCAGAGGAAGCGGACAAGCCGGCCCGGTGGGCTCGCGTTCTCGCGACCGGCGCAGAAAAGAATATGACACCGGCCCGAAGCTTGGCGTGGGGACGATCGCGCAAGAATTTCCGGGGTGTGTAAGTAGTAACACGAGGGCTCAGACTGAACATGGCGAACAATCCCAAAAAGGTCAAAGACCCTACCGAAGTCGCGCTTTCTGCCATTCAGGAAGCCCTCAACATCGGCGAAACTTCCGGGGACGACAACGCGCGGGGATCCGTCCGCAGCGACAACGCGCCGGCGAATTCGTCGTCGACGTCGCCTTTCGACGAAGGCACTTTCGACGTCCGTCCCAGCACCGACCGCCCGGTATTCGAGCCGATCGAGGAGCCGCGCGCGCCGCGCCGCGCCGCCAATGACGATCGCGCAACCATCGGACAGATTCTCCAGGCGCTGCAGAAGGGCCGTCCCGCCCGCAGCGTCTACACGCTCGCCACCGCGTCTGCCGCCGTCTGGATCATCGGCTGCGCGCTTTTGACCGTCAGCTTCCTGCCCTCGCTGCAGGCGGCGATGGGCCAGAGCGGCGGCGTGCTGGTGCTGGGCGGTCTTGCGGGACTGTTCTTGGCGCCGGTCCTGTTGTTTTATTTCCTCGCCAGCCTGGCCTGGCGCGGCCAGGAAATGCGCATGATCGCGCAGTCGATGGCGCAGGTTGCAATCCGCTTTTCGGAGCCCGAGGGCGCCACCAGCGATTCCATGATCACTGTCGGTCAGGCGATCCGCCGCGAAGTCGCAGCGATGGGCGACGGCGTCGAACGTGCTATCGCGCGCGCCGGCGAGCTCGAAACCCTGGTCGCCAACGAGGTCGCGGCGCTCGAGCGCGCCTACAGCGACAACGAGGTGCGCATCCGCGCCTTGCTGCAGGACATCGCCCATCAGCGCGACAATCTGGTCGGCCAGGCCGAGCAGGTTCGCAGCGCCATCTCCGGCGTGCAGATCGACCTGCGCCACGACATCGCGCTGATCTCGGATGCGATCGCCTCCCGCGTCGACGAAGTGGCCAAGAGCATCACCGGCGCGCTGGAAGAGCGCGGCGCCCACATCACCACCGCGCTCAGCAACGCCGGCGACAACATGATCCTCGCGCTCGGCGAGCGCGGCGGCGACCTGCTCGACCGTCTCGAGGAAGCCAGCGCCGAGACCACGCGCGCGGTGCTCGACGCCTCCGAGCGCCTCACCACCAGCCTCAACTTCAAGACCGGCCACGTCCATGACGAGTTCGTCGATCTGGCCGACCGTGTCCACGAAATGCTGAACGAGCGCGTCGACCGCATCACGAGCGAATTCGAGCAGCGTTCCTCCACCATCGTCGACGGCATTTCCGACCGCACCGAACAGGTTCACGACTCGCTGAAGAATTCCAGCGACTCGCTGCTGCTCGAGCTCGAACTGCGCAGCGGCGACCTGGTGAGCAAGATCGACGAAGCCAGCAACCGGCTCGCGACCCAGATCCTCACCTCGGGCGACAAGGCCAGCGAAGCGCTCGACGTCACCGTCAACACGCTGGTGGCCAAGGTCGTCAGCCAGACCGAGACCGCGCACGACACCCTCTCCCTGCAGATCAGCGCGTTCGAAGAACTGGTGAAGAACCAGGGCGGCGAACTGGCCGAAAAATTCGCCCGCGACTCGGGCACGCTCGGCGCGCTCCTTACCCGCCACATCTCGGAATTCGACCGCACCGTCAAAACCTTCGGCGGCGAGATCGTCGACCGCATGGGTCAGCGCACCGAGGATATCGCCGAAACCCTGAAGACCTATGTCGACACCTTCGATACCCGCCTGACCTCGAACGGCGGCGAGATCACCGCTTCACTGGACCAGCGCCTGATGCAGTTCGAGACCACGCTCGGGACCAGCGTGGCCAATCTGGATTCCTCGCTCGACAGCAGGATCAAATCCTTCGACGAGACCGTCGACGGCCGCCTCAAATCGCTGGAACTGACCTTCGATACGCGGGCAAAATCGGTGACCGAGACCATCGACGACCGGCTCGGCACGCTGGCCTCGTCGCTGACCGACGGCGCCGCGCAGGCGATCCACTCGATCGACTCGCGCCTGACCCAGCTCACCTCCTCGCTCACGGACGGCACCGCGCAGGCGATCGAGTCGATCGACTCGCGCCTGACCAACCTCGCCACTTCGCTGACATCGGGCTCGGCGCAGGTGGTCGAGGCCGTCGACCAGCGTATCGCCGAGGTGACCGCCACGATCGATGGCCGCAGCGCCCACCTGACCGACACCATCACGGCGCGGTTCCTGGAAATCCACCAGGGCATCGAATCGCGGGTCGGCGCCGTTGCCACCGATATCGACATGCGCGTCGCGCAGTTCGAGGACCTCCTGGGCTCGCGCATCGAAGCCGTGGCCGGCCGCATCGAGAGCAGCGGACGTCAGGCCAGCGACGGCCTGATGGCGCGCGCCGAGGAGCTGTCGGTCGGGATCAGGTCTCATGTCGAGGATGCGGAGCGTTCGCTCACCAACCTCGTGGTCAACACCAGCGAGACCATCCAGACCGGCGCCCGCGCCGCGCAGCAGTCGCTGCTCACGGTTTCGTCCGACGTCGGCGCCCAGCTGAAGTTGACCTCGGCGGAAGTCGAACGCGCCATCATCGCCGTCGGCACCGGCGCGGCGAATTCCATCGTGACCAGCGCCCGCGATGCGCAGACGACCCTGGTGGCGGCCTCCTCGGATGCCGCCGGCCAGATCAAGTCGCTGTCCGCCGACGTCGAGCGCACGCTTTCGGCGGCCGGCGGCGCCACCGCCGCCGCAATCCTGTCGGGTGCGCGCGAAGTGCAGACGACCCTGGTCACCGCCTCCACCGATGCCGCCAACCAGGTCAAGTCGCTGTCCGGCGACGTCGAGCGCACGCTCTCGGCCGCGGGCAATGCGGCCGCCGCATCGATCCTCAGCAGCGCACGCGAAGTCCAGGGCACGCTGGTCACGGCATCGTCGGAGGCCGCCAACCACGCCAAGACCCTGTCTGCCGACATCGAACGCTCGCTGTCGATCGCCGGAACCTCTACCGCCGAAGCGATCGTCGCCGGCGCCCGCGAGGCTCAAACCACCCTGCTTGCCGCTTCGGCGGACGCGGCGAGCCAGGTCAAGTCGCTGACCTCGGACGTGCAGCGCTCGCTGTCGATCGCAGGGTCCTCCACCGCGGAGACCATCACCTCGGGCGCGCGCGAGGCCCAGAGCACGCTGGTGACCGCCTCGGCGGATGCCGCCAATCACGTCAAGTCGCTGGCGACCGATGTCGAACGCACGCTGACCGCGGTCGGAGCGGACACCGCCGCTTCGATCCTGAGCAGCGCGCGCGAGGCGCAAAGCTCGCTGCACGCAACGTCGGCCGACGCCGCCGGCCAGATCAAGGCGATCGCCACGGAGATCGAGCGGTCGCTGTCCGCGGTCACCGCGAATACCACGGACAATATCCAGACCAGTGCGCTCAGTGCGCAGAGCACGCTCGTGGCCACCTCGAACGAAGTCTCCTCCAAGGTCAAGTCGACCTCGGCGGACGTCGAACGTTCGGTTCTGGCCGCCAGCAGCGCGTTCGGCTCGACCATGACCGGCAAGACCGACGAAATCGTCAACTACGTCCAGCAGCAGACTGACCGGCTGGCGCAGATGATCGACGGCAAGCGCGGCACGCTGGTCGAGGCGATCGGCGCCAGGACCAACCAGCTCACGGTCGATATCGACCGCGTCACCTCGGACGCGCTGAAATCGATCGAGACCCGCGGCCTGACCTTCTCGCAATCGATGCTGGGCCACGGCTCCGACGTCGCGCGGACCATCACCTCTGCTGGCGAACTCGCCACCAACGCCGTCAGCAAGTCGTTGAAGGAGCTGGAACAGTCCTCGCGCACCGCAATCGACCAGTCGCGCCAGGTCTCGATCGCGGCCGTCACCGAGATGCAGGAAACCAGCAAGATCCTGCGCACCGACACGGTGGCGCTGTTCGAACGCCTGCGCGAAGGCAACATTCTGTTGCAGGAAGTGCTGACCGGCGCCCACGACAACCTCAACTCGCTGGAGCGGGCCCTGGTTACCCGTGTCGCCGACTTCGTCTCCGCCATGAACGACGTGACCTCGCGCAACGGCCTCGCGACCCAGACGCTGGAAGACCAGCTGAACATCTTCAACGTCAAGACCCAGAATGCTCTGGAGGGTCTCGGCTCGCTGTCCAGCCAGTTCGAACATCACGGCCAGGCGCTGGTCGAGGCGGCGGCCGTGGTCGAGCAGAGCAACCGCAACACCACCGCCTCCCTCACCGAACGCAAGACGACGCTGGAATCGCTGGTTACCACCATCGACCTGCGCACCGCCGATCTCGATCAGCGGCTGTCGCGCTTCACCGGCCTGCTGGATGAATCGCTGGCGGCCGCCGAGGAGCGCGCGCGCGACATCGCCCGCGTGGTGGCGGAAACCGCCGGCGCCGGTTCTGCCGCGATCAGCGACCAGTTCGAGGCGGTGCGCTCCAACGCCGAGGAAGAGCGCCGGCTGACCACGCAGACCATGACTGCGATCTACCAGCAGAGCACGCAGGAAGCGGATGCGATGTTCGCGCAGTCTGCCGAGAAGTTCTCCGCCATGGTGGCGAGCATGAAGCAGATGGCCGCCGAAATGCATCACGAGCTCGAATCCACCCGCAGCGAACTTCGCCGCGGCGTGCTGGAAATGCCGCAGGAGGCCGCCGAGAGCACCTCTCAGATGCGAAAGGTGATCGTCGACCAGATCGAGGCCTTGGCGGAACTGAACCGGATCGTGGCCCATCACGGCCGTGGTCTCGACGTCGTCAGCCAAAGCCGCACGACGGCGCCGCGCGAGGAAGAGCCGCTGCTGCAGGCGGCTGCCGGCGTTGGCCGCGGCGCGGCCCCGCGGATGCGCGACGCCGGCAGCGCCTCGACCCTGCCCCCGCCCGACCTCGGCATGCCCGCCTCGCGCCGCACCGAGGCGCCGCCGGTCTCTCCGGCAAGCGCCGACCAGGGCCGTGACGGATGGCTGTCCGACCTGTTGAGCCGCACCGATGCGGGTGGCGGCAACCAGCCGCTGCAGCCGCGCGGACGCCAGCCGCAGCAGGGTTCGGGCGGCAATCCGCTGGAGTCGCTGTCGCTCGACATCGGCCGCCTGATGGACCGCAACCTCGCCGCCGAGATGTGGGACCGCTACCAGCGCGGCGAGAGCAAGGCCTTCACCAAGCGGCTCTACACCCCGGCCGGCCAGAAGGCGTTCGACGAAGTCGCCCGCAAGTACCGCGCCGACCGCAACTTCAAGCAGACGGTCGACCGCTACATCGCCGAGTTCGAGCGCCTGCTCGACGAGGTCGCCCGCGACGAACGCGGCCCCGCCGTGCTGCGCAGCCACCTCACCTCGGAGACCGGCCTCGTCTACACCCTGCTCGCCCACGCGGCGGGACGGTTGGGATAAGGTTTTGAACTGATCGCGGAATGAAAAACGGGGGCAGCGATGCCTCCGTTTTTGTTTTTGGACGGGCCACAAATGATACCAAGATCGAATCTATTTCAGGATCTTGGCGCTCGACGGTCCGCCTTCACCTTGACCGGCTCGCATCTGAGCTTTCCCTGATAAACGCCAGAAGCTCCTGGACAGTGACGGTGGCTAGGATGAAAGAAGAAGCTGAACTCGAGTATCAGGAACTGAAGGATTTTCTTTCATTCTATGCCGAGCGATATCTCAAGACTGACGGTTTGCCATCCGACAAAGCGCCCGTAGCCAGCCTTGAAGCGTTAGAGAAGAAGAGCTTGAAGAAAGCCTTCGATGGGATGCGTCAGGCGATCAATGATTGCGTGGAAATGTCATGGCGCTTCGATCCTGCTGAGGTGAAGAGAATAGATTCGCAACTTCGAAGTGCCGGCATCGTTACTCTCTCCGAATTGCGGAGGCGCTATTCGAAGGGCTATGCAAAGATCATGAAGCGAGGCCGGATTAAGGACGAACCCGAGTACTATCTAATTTGCAACGTGCTGCACGATCCGACCGAGAAGACACCTGAAGAGCGCAAATCGCTTGAAGAGCTGATTTCCGACTATGAAGCCCGTAGCTCGTGTAGGATGGGTTGAGCACTTGCGAAACCCATCGCCTTGCTGCGTGTGGGCCCAAAGCGAAGCATGGGTGGATTCGCGCCAAGCTTCTCGAGGCTCGCGGATACCTCCTCGAAGCAAGCCAACCCTACTTCTTGAACTTGACTTGGCCGGACTTGCCCTCGGCGGTCTTGATGGTCAACGTGATCGTCGCGCCAGAAGGGACCGGTTTCTTGGCCTCGCCCTGCAGCTTGTTCTCGCCGGACGGCGTCAGCGTCAGCGGCTCGCGATCGGCGCCGCTGACAATCAGGACTGCAGCCGCATAGCCCTTGGTCGAAACCGGCTTGGCCTTAAACGCCTCAAAGACGTTGATCGTGACCGTATTGCCTGATGTCAGAAGTTCGGCATCGATGCCGGCGACGTCCAGCATCAGGCCTCCGTTCGGCCCTTTTTCGTATTCCTCGGCAAAAGCCGGCGAAGCCATCCAGAGAGCCGCGAGGATTGCCGTTACGAATTTCATGATCGTTCTCCCTGGTTAGCGTCGGCGACGGCAGCGACGTTGGACCGGGTCTCACGCCTGAACAGGACATAGAGGGCAGGCAAGACGAGCAATGTGAGAACGGTCGATGAAATGACCCCACCGATCACGACGGTCGCCAGTGGCCTCTGAACTTCCGCGCCAGCGCCGGTGGCGATCGCCATCGGGACAAAGCCGAGGGAAGCGACGAGCGCGGTCATCAGGACCGGCCGCAGCCGCGTCAGCGCGCCTTCCCGGACCGCATCGACGAGGGAACGGCCTTCCCTGCGGAGCTTTTCGATGAACGTGATGATGACGAGGCCATTGAGCACCGCCACCCCGGACAGCGCGATGAACCCGATACCGGCGCTGATGGAGAGCGGAATGCCTCTCAGGAGAAGCGCGGCAACTCCTCCGGTCAGGGCGAGCGGCACGCCGCTGAACACCAGCAGCGCATCAGGCATTGACCCCAGGCTGATGAAGAGCAGCAGAAAGATTAGGAAGAGCACGAGCGGCACGACGACCATCAGCCGCTGCGTCGCCGAGACCAGTTGCTCGAACTGGCCGCCCCACCCGATCCAATAGCCGGCCGGCAGTTTCACCTTTTCCATGACCTGGTTTTGGGCATCGGCGATGAACGAACTGAGATCGCGGCCCCTCACATTCGCGCTCACCACAATCCGCCGTTTGCCGTCCTCACGGCTGATCAGATTGGGACCGGCCGCCAGATCGATCTGGGCGAGCTCAGACAGAGGTACATAACGGATTTGGGCAAGAGGCGAATTGCCCCACAGAGCGGGCGTTGCCTTGGTTTGATTTTCGATCGGCGGCAGCGGGATCGGCAGCGATCTGATCGCCTGAATGTCCGAACGCAGATGCTCCGGAAGCCGGACGACGATATCGAAGCGGCGGTCGCCTTCAAACACCCGGCCCGCGCTCTTGCCGCCCACCGCGATTTCGACGAGGTTTTGAATATCACTCACGTTGATCCCGTAGCGCGACAGGGCTTGACGGTTCAGTTGGACGGTGAGCACGGGTAATCCCGAGGCCTGTTCTGTTTTCACATCTGCGGCTCCTGGCACTTTCTGCAGGATGGCCTGTACCCGCGCCGCGGACTGGATGAGTTCATTCAGATCATCGCCGAATACCTTGACGCCAACATCGCTGCGGATACCAGCTACCGTTTCGTTCATGCGTTGCTGGATCGGTTGCGAGAACCCATAGGCGTTTCCGGGGACATCCTCAGCTGCCTCCTGGATGTCCGAAACTACGGCGGCCTTAGGCTTGTCGGGATCGGGCCACTCCTTCCGAGGCTTCAGTATTACATAGCCATCCGACCCCGACGGCGGCATCGGGTCAGTGGCAACTTCCGCCGTACCCGTGCGCGCGAAAGCCTCTTTAACCTCCAGAATCTTGCCGAGACGCTTCTCGACCATGGCCTGCATTTCCACCGACTGCGTCAGGCTGGTTCCGGGAATCCGGATCGCCTCAAATGAGACATCGCCTTCATCGAGGCTGGGTATGAATTCAGCCCCCATGCGGGAGGCGGCGATAGCGCAGACGGCAACCAGCAGGGCTGCGATCACCGCGACGCCGAGCCTGTTGCGGATCGAGGCGGCGAGCAGCGGCGCATAGATACGGCGCGCGCCCCGCATCAAGAAATTCTCGCGTTCGGATACGTTGCCGGTGACCAGCAGAGCCACGGCCGCCGGCACGAACGTCAACGACAGGATGCTGGCCCCGGTGAGCACCATCAGTACTGTCAGCGCCATCGGCGTGAACATCTTTCCTTCAACCCCGGTGAGGGTCAGGATCGGCAGGTACACGACGGCAATGATCAAGGTTCCAAACAGGCTGGGGCGGATAACCTCGCGGGATCCGGCCAGAATTGTTTCGAAGCGTTCGCGGCGGTCGAGCGCTCGGCCGAGCCTGTGCTGCTCTGCCGCCAGCAAGCGCAAGCAATTCTCGACGATGATGACCGCGCCGTCGATGATGATGCCGAAATCGATGGCGCCAAGGCTCATGAGATTGGCGCTGACCCTGTTCTCAACCATGCCGGTGATGGCGAACAGCATGGACAGCGGAATAACGCAGGCGGTTGCAATCGCCGCCCGGAAGTTCCCGAGTGTCAGGAACAGGACAACGATCACCAAGAGAGCGCCTTCGAAGAGATTCTTCTCGACGGTCGCAATCGTCGCCTCGACCAGGCGCGTCCGGTCGTAGACGGTATGCGCGACCACGCCCTCCGGCAGTGAACGACCGATCTCCTTGAGTTTGGCAGAAACACGTTGCGCCACGGTGCGGCTATTTTCGCCAATCAATAGCATCGCGGTGCCCAGCACGACTTCCTTCCCGTCCAACGTCGCCGCGCCGGTACGCAAATCCGTGCCTTCCCTGACGTCGGCGATATCGGACACCCGCACCGGGACGCCGTTTCGCGATCCGATCACGATTTCCCTGATTTCGTCGATGTTTCCGACCTGCCCCGGCGTACGGACGAGGTACTGTTCGCCGTTGTGCTCGACGTAGCCAGCGCCGACGTTCGCGTTATTCGCTGCCAGCGCCGTCATGACGTCGCGGAAGCTGAGTTTGTAGGCCATCAGTTGCGCGGGATCGGGTAGCACATGAAACTGCTTCTCGAATCCGCCGACGGTGTTGACCTCGCTAAGGCCGGGAACAGTCCTCAACTGCGGCCTGATGATCCAGTCCTGAATGGTACGCAAGTCACTCGGGGTGTAGCGATCCCCGCTCGTCTTGCGCGCTTCAGGTCTGGCTTCGACCGTAAACATATAGATTTCGCCCAGTCCGGTGGAGACCGGCCCCATCGCGGTTTCGATCCCGGCCGGTAATTGATCCCTGACCTGCTGAATCCGCTCGTTGACCAATTGTCTGGCGAAATAGATGTCCGTGCCGTCCTTGAAGATGGCCGTGACCTGGCTGAGGCCGTAACGCGATTGCGACCGCGTGTTCTCCAGGTGCGGCAGCCCTCCCATGACGGTCTCGATCGGAAACGTGATGCGCTGCTCGACTTCCAGCGGCGAATATCCTGGTGCACGGCTGTTGATCTGGACCTGGACGTTGGTGATGTCGGGTACGGCGTCGATCGGCAGGCGCGCGAAATTCCATGCGCCGAAAGCGGCCATGGCGAGAATGCCGATCATCACCAGCCATCGCTGGCGGATGGCAAAGGAAAGGATGCCGTCAATCATCGCACTCCTCCGGACGTCCGTTTATGAAAGATGGTGACCAGCGTTGGGGCGACATCAATCATTATCCGGCGCGCCCTTCGCCAGTTCCGCCTTTACGACGAAGCTGTTCCTTGCCGCGTAAAGGTCGCCCTCCAACACACCAAATGTGATTTCCACAAGCTCCGGATCGCGCTCGCCGACCTCGACGTCGCGGGCTTCGAACTTCTCGCCGTTACGGACGAAGACGACGGTACGGTTCTCGACGGTCTGCAACGCCGAGGACTTCACCGCGACTGCCACCTGTTTCGCCGACAGGATCAGCCGGCCGGTGATGAACAGGCCGGGCCGAAGCCGCTGCTCGGAGTTCGGCACGACCGCTCTGGCAAGCGCGCTCTGGGTGTCGCTGCTGCCGACCGGCGACAGATACGAGACCTTGGCCTCGATCGTCGACCCGCCGTCGGCGGGGTCGATGAGAACTTGATCGCCGATGTTGACCCGCGTCAGATCGCGCCGGTAGACGGAGAAATCGACCCAAACCGTCGATAGATCCGCGATGACGAATGCCGGTTTCTGCTCGGAGACGAATTCGCCCAGCGTCGTCTGACGGTCGATGACCGTGCCTGCGAGCGCGGCCTTCAGCTCATATGGTGTCAGGCTCTGATTGCTTTCGACGATGGCGAGGACGTCGCCTTTTTGGACGCGGTCGCCGATCCGTTTGCGCACATCGCGCACGATGCCCGGAAAGCGCGGCGTGACCTGAACCAGCGATTCCTGGTTCGGCTGGACCACTCCATTCAGCAACAGGCTATCGCGCAGCACGCCGGGTGACGCCTTCGCAAGTTCGATTCCAGCAGCCGCCACCTTGGCATCGCTCAGCACGACGCTGTCCGAACGTTCCTCCTTTTCGGCCTTCTCCTTTGCCGTCGTTTTGGTGGTCACCGGCATTAACATCCGGTAGCCGCCATAGACCAGCGCCGCGGCAACCAGAACGAAGACAAAATATCGGATCAATCCTTGGATCATCTCGAACTCTCGCGGGTGAGCGAAAACGGGCTACCGACGAGGCCTTCGATCGTCGCGACGGCGATGTGGAAATTCCGCAAGGCTTCCTGCTCGCGCAGCAGCGCCTGCAAGACCGAACCTCGAACGTCAAGCAGGTCGAGTAGCGTGAACCGGCCCTGCAGGTAGCCGCTCTGGATGGTCTCCAAGGCGCTGCGCGCGCTGGGGATGACGGACGTCCGCAGCAGCTTAAGTTCGGCCAGCGATCCATTCACGGCATCGTAGGCGCGGCCCGCAACGCTAATCAGAACAAGCTTGTTGATCGCACGCTCGGCGCCGGTCTTCGCCAAGGCGTCCTCAGCGGCAATAATGTTGCCGGTGTTTTGATCGAAGATCGGTAGCGGCACCGAGACGCCCAACCGAACCGCGTTGTCATTGGTAAACTGGCGGGGCTGCCCTCCTGAAAACTCGACAGTTTCCTGAAAATGCCGCCATCCCGCGGAGATTTGAACATCGGGAATCCGCTTGAGACGCGCCAGAATGAGGTCGGCGTTGCGCTGCGCGGTGACGGCCGTCCAGCGCATGAGTTGCGGGTTGGCCTCGATAGCCTGAACCACGGACCAGAAGGGCGGCGGCTGGCCAATGCCGGTGAGACGCCCCACCGCGGCGCCAAAACGCGGCGTGCTGTCGCCCATCAGGATCGCAAGATCGCGCCGCGCCGTCGCCAGTTCTGTCTTCGCGCGTTCGCGATCGACGCGGAACAAGTCGGCCGCCACCTGCGCCCGCAATGTCTCCGCCGGAGAGGAAGCGCCCTCCTGAACGCGCTTCTGCAGCAGCGGAATGAGCTGTTCGAGACTAGAAATCTGCTCGTCGAAGATCTCGATACGCCTCTGGACGCTCACCACCGTGATGAACGCGACTGCCGTCTCCGACATTACCTCGAGGCGGGTCGCGCGCCGCTGCCAAACCGCCGCTCCGACACCTGCCTCTCCGGCCGCCAGACGCGCTTCTCGCTTGCCGCCGAGTTCGACCAGTTGACTGAGCTGGAGGGTGGTCTCAGCCGCCTGCAGGCCTTTGAAGGGACCGGACCCGAGGGCGTTGTCGAGTTCAAAGGCAAGATCGGGATTCGGAAGGGCTCCGGCCTGGACCTTAAGACCGGTCGCAATGCCGATATCGCGCTCCGCCGCCGTGAGGCGTGGATTCGCGGCCAAGGCGCGCTGCAGGGCCTGAGGCAACGAAATCGATCGTGGCACCCCCTCGGCGGCTTCGACTGGAATTGTGACGACAAGCCATGCGCATGTCAGGCGCAAAGCCACTCCAAGCAAATTCATCAGCTCAACCAGAAAAGCGGAAAGACAGCGACGCGGCCCGGCCGCTCGCAGCTACGAATCTCAGGTCAGATGTTTGGGGGGTGGGGTATCAAGCCCGGGATGATCTTCTAGCAGGAACGTCGGGGCCTCGAATGATAGTTTAACCGATTCGGCTTTAGGCTCGGCGACGAGTACGGGCGCAGGCATTACAAGTGGGATGCAGGTGTAACAATGCTCGACTAACCCAGGCTTTTCTTTCGAGCCCTCGTCGGATTTCTTCGTCACCGCACTTCCTTCAAGCGAACTCGCTTCAAGTGAACTCGCCCCCGCCAACGTTTCTTCCGCGCAGGAAATTTCTCCGCCAAAGCCAACAATCGCATATGCCGCGACAAGCAAAACCGTCAGCATCCGGCGAAAAGCCGATGCACGGGAAGCCCCTCCGAGACTGGCTGTTTTCCTCACCAGACTAGGACTATCAAATTTCCGGACGCAACACTATTGCGATTCAGGCTGTGGGACGTTGGGACGAGCCTCCTCTCCGATGCACGGCAACGCCCGTCGAACTGTACCCTTCGGCGATCAGCATCGTCGGTCGATCTGACCCGACGGGCAAATCACCTGGACTGTTTATCGACCCCTCTGTCCAGCCCTCTTTGCAAAAATATTCTGATTTTCCGAAGACCCAAATCACCTGTATAACCCTCCCCGTCCTGTCCCACAGAGGGGCGGCTCGAGATCGTCACGGACGCGGGACAGGATGCGGTGGACGCGGACGGTGCTTGAGACGAGGGCGCCCGAGGCGGACGGCGAAGTCGTGTGGTTCTGACGTCTCGACGCTGGCGTCAAGCTCGTGAGAAGCAAGCTTCTCAGGGGTGACGGTGACAAAAAAGCCCGATCGCCGGGAAGAGCACGAAGTAAGCCGTAAAACCATTGCGCGGGGAATGCCGGGTGTTTGCCGGTGTGACCTGACTAACGCGTGTGCGCTCTACCCCACTCATTGCACACGCGGCTATCGGGCGCATCGGACGCCCGGCATTCCCTGCGCCCTCTGCTGAGGAGGGCGGAACGAACATAGCAAGGCTCGCGCGAAACACGCGGCGAGATCGCGGAGGTGTGCCCTTGGACAGAGCTGCTGTTCGAAATTTGATTCAGTGCCAAAACCCACGATGTCGTCATCCGCGAAAGCGGATGATCCAGTATTCCAGAGATGCCAGCGATGGATTCGATAAGCCGCGGCGTACTGGGTACCCCGCTTTCGCGGGGTACGACGACCGTGAGTGATCTCGCCCCCCAATCAGCGAACGCAAATTCCCGGGCGTCCCCGAGCACCTTACGGCCGCTTCCTGTCGTTCGCCGCCGCCGCCGCGGGAGTCGGGCCCGGCCTTGGCGGCGGTGGCGGCACTGCCGCCTGCGAGTTGCCGCTGTTTCCGGCGCCGAACAACAGACGCGTCGGGTTGCGGTCGAGATTGTTCACCGCGCGGCTGATGTCGGCGAGCGTGCGGCGGCCGTCGGTCATCAGGACGCCTGAGCGCTTGTCGAAATCCTCCGCCAGTTCGCGGATCGATTTCACGGTCAGCAGCAATTCGCCGCCGTCCTTGCCGCCCGCCAGCGTGTTGAGGCCGAGCATCAGATTGTCGGCCTTGCCCATCACGCCGTCGACCTTGGCCATGACGTCGTCGATCTTCTGGGAATTGCGCGCCAGTGAGTTGGTGAAGGTCTCGAGATTCTTGAGGGAGTTTTTCACCGATTCCTGGTTGTCGGCGACCACCCGGTTGATGTTCTGCAGAGTGCCGCGGATCGCCTCGGTGACGTCCTGCAGCGCATTGGGGTCGGCCGTCAGCGTGGGTACCCCGTCCTCGTCCAGCGGCACCGGGGGTGCCGCCTCCGCGCCGCCCTTCAGCGAGATCGCGGCGACGCCGGTAAGTCCCTGGAATTCGAGCCCGACCAGGGTGTCCCTGCGGATCGGGGCGCTGTTCTCGACCATGGCGAGTGCGACGACACGACGCGGGTTGTCCAGTTTCACGGACGTCACCTCGCCTACCCGAATACCATTGAAATTGACGCTGCCGCCGTTGCGCAGACCCGCGGCCGGCCCCTCGAATACGATCCGCAGCGGGCTGCGGGCCTTGGTGGTGTGCAGCGACTGGAACCAGAGCACAAAGCCGAACGCCGCGGCAATCACTGCCAGCGTGAACGATCCGATCAGGACGAAGTTCGCCCGCGTTTCCATTTGCTCTGTTAACTCCGGTGCTAACCCATGACCGCGCGGGCGCGCTTGCCGTGGAAATAGGCCCTCAACCAGGGATGCTGCGAGGCCTGCATGTCGGCCATCGATCCTGCGGCAATGACCTTACCGTTCCCTAAAACGGCAATACGGTCACATGCGGTATAAAGGCTGTCGAGATCGTGGGTTACCATGAAAACGGTCAGCCCCAAAGTACGCTGCAGGGTGCGGACCAGTTCGTCGAAGTCGCCGGCGCCGATCGGATCGAGCCCCGAGGTCGGCTCATCGAGGAAGACCAGTTCGGGATCGAGCGCCAGCGCGCGCGCCAGCGCCACACGCTTGATCATGCCGCCGGACAGTTCCGAGGGAAAACGGTCGACCACTTCAGGCCGCAATCCGACCATGCCGAGTTTTGCGATCGTGATCTCGTCGAGCAATTGCTGCGAGACCTTGAGATATTCGCGCACCGGGAACTGGATGTTCTGCCGCACCGTCAGCGAGGAAAACAGCGCCCCCTGCTGGAACAGGATGCCCCAGCGCCGCTCGACGCCCCGCCGCTCCGTGGCGCTGGCGGCATCGAGATCAATCCCGAACACCTCGATACGCCCGGAGATCTTCGGCACGAGGCCGATGATGGTGCGCGTCAGCACCGACTTGCCGGCGCCGGAGGGTCCGACGAATCCCAAAATCTCGCCGCGCTTCACGTCGAGATTGAGCCCGTCGAGAACCTTGGTGGAGCCGAACTGCACCGAGATATCGCGGACCCGGATGATGGCGTCTTGCATTTCAGGCGCCATGCTCACATTCCGATCGAGGCAAAGAAGATCGCGAACACGCCGTCCATCACGATGACGAAGAAAATCCCCTTCACCACCGAGGAGGTGGTGTGCTGACCGAGCGACTCGGCGCTGCCCTCGACCGCGAGCCCCTCGACGCAGGCCACGATCCCGATCACCGCCGCCATCACCGGCGCCTTGATGATGCCGACGGTGAAGTGGTCGATCGAGATGGCGTCGCGCAGCCGGAGCAGGAACGCCTCGGGATCGACACCGCCGTAGAGCCACGCCACCAGCCCGCCACCATAGAGTGCTGCGATGGCGCCGAGAAAGGCCAGGATCGGCAGCGCGATCACCAGCGCCAGCATCCGCGGCAGGATCAGCACTTCGATCGGGTCGAACCCCATGGTGCGCAGCGCGTCGATTTCCTCGCGCATCTTCATCGAGCCGAGTTCGGCGGTGTAGGCGCTCCCGGAACGGCCCGCCACCATGATCGCCACCAGCAGCACGCCGATCTCGCGCAGCACCAGGACGCCCAGCATGTCGACCACGAAGATGTCGGCGCCGAATTTGCGGAAATGGAAGATGCCCTGCTGGGAGATGATGCAGCCGATCAGGAAGGTGATCAGCACCACGATCGGCACCGCGCGCCAGCACACCTGCTCCAGATGGTGCACGGTCGAGGTCAGGCGGAAGGAGCGCGGGTGAATCAGGACCCTGCCGGTCGCGGCCAGCACCGCGCCCAGCATGTCGATCAGGCCGGTGATGGTGCTGCCGATGCCGACCATGGTGCGGCCGACCTGGTCCAGCATCCCCGTGATCGTCACCGAGGTGGTATCGATCGCCGGGCCAGCCTTCACCCGGCGCACCTCGTCGACCAGGCTGGAATAATTGGCCGAAAGGCCGGCGATCTGCGCCTCCACGCCGCCATGGGCCAGACTTCGGCGCAGCCGCTCGATCAGCCAAGCGCCGAAGGTGTCGAGCTTCGCGACCTGCGAGACGTCGATGAAGATATTGGGCCGGGTTCCCCCGAGCTTTTCGGCGTCGGCGACGATCTGCTCCAGATCGGGAGCAAAGTGGGCAGTCCAGGAGCCTGCGGCACACAGCGCAAGCCCGTTGCCCCGCGTAATCCGCTCCAATGTCGGCCCGCCGTTCAAATGGCCGCCTCCCGCGCCGATTTTCCGCACTTCATGGAGAATGGAAATGACCAATACCCCGTCGCCGCCTTGTAGAGCACGCCCCTTACCAGCCATACTTGATTGCGCCGGGCTAGCATACGGTTCAGAAATTGCCAGATATTAAAATGACTTCCAGCCAACCCTCAATACTTTCGGCGAGAATCGAACGCTGGCCGATCGCGGGTTCCTTTACGATCAGCCGCGGCGCCAAGACGGAGGCCGTGACGGTCGTGGCGGAGGTCAGCCGTGGCGGCCACGCCGGGCGCGGCGAATGCGTGCCCTATCCGCGCTATGGCGAGACGGCGGAAGCGACGCTGGCCGCGCTCCAGGCGATGCGGGAACCGGTTTCACGCGGGCTCGACCGCCAGGCCCTGCAGGCGGCAATGCCTCCGGGTGCGGCCCGGAATGCGCTGGATTGCGCGCTTGCGGATTTCGAGGCCAAGTCGAACGGCAAGCGCGTCTGGGACCTGCTGGCGCGCCCCGCGCCCACGGCCTGCATCACCGCCTACACGATTTCGCTCGGAACCGCCGAGGTCATGGCTGCCGCAACTGCCAAGGCAGCGCACCGGCCGTTACTCAAGATCAAACTCGGCGGCGACGGGGATGGGGCGCGGATCGCCGCGGTGCGCAAGGCTGCACCCCAATCCGAACTCATCGTCGACGCCAACGAGGCCTGGACGGCGGACAATCTCGAGCAAAACTTACGGGATTGCGCGCAAGCCGGCGTCACTCTGGTGGAACAGCCGCTGCCGGCCGGCCAGGATGAGGCCCTGGCGCGCATCAGCCGGCCGATTGCGGTCTGCGCGGACGAAAGCGTGCATGACCGCGCCTCGCTCTGCGGACTGCGGGATCGCTACGACGCCGTCAACATCAAGCTCGACAAGACCGGCGGGCTGACGGAGGCCTTGGCCATGGCGGACACGGCGCAGGGGATGGGATTTCAGATCATGATCGGCTGCATGGTCGCGACGTCGCTTTCGATGGCGCCGGCGATGCTGCTGACGCCGCAGGCCCGCTTCGTCGATCTCGACGGCCCGCTATTGCTGGCACACGACCGTGACGGCGGGCTGCGCTACGACGGCAGTCTGGTCTATCCGCCGGAAGCAGCACTGTGGGGATGATGATCCGCAAGTCTCCGGCGCGCCAGCCACATCACCAGCGTCCCCGACAGCGCCATCGCCGCCATGACGTAGTACACGCCCTGCCCGTGCCGGGCATAGACCGCGCCGGACAGGATGGAGGCGCTCGACGTGACGATGCCGCCGCAGGCGGCGTAATAGCCCTGCCCGCGCGCCATAACGTGGACCGGGACATGGCGCACCATCAGTCCCATGGTGCCGACCTGGGTGATCCCATAGGTCAGCCCATGCGCGAGCTGAACCACGGCCAGCACCGCGACCGAAGGCTCCTGGGCCGTGATCAGCCAGCGCACCACCCCGCTGAGCCCGCCGATCACCACCAGGACCGCCGGGGAGAGCGTAAACCGTGGCGACAGCGCGAACACCACGATCTCGGCAAGCACCCCCAGCGCCCACAGCGCGGAAATGGTTAGGCCGCTCAAGCCTGCCGCCTGCCAAGTGATCGAGGAAAAAGTGTAATAGGCGGCGTGGCTGCCCTGGATCAACGCCGCCGCGAGGATGATGGCGAGAAAGCCGCGATCGCGTAGCAATGCGCCGGCGCGATGTGGCGTAGCAAGTGCAGTCCGCGGGTTGTCGAGCCGCTGCAATCCGAGGCTGACCAGCGCGCCAAGCGCGGCCATGGCGGCGATAACCCAGATCAATTGCCGCGGCGCGATCAAATCGACCAGCAGCCCACAGATCAGCGCCCCGACCACGAAGGCGGCCGAGCCCCACAGCCGCAGTGGTCCGTAATTGAGGCCGTAGCGCGCCACTCCGCGCAGCGCGTAGGCGTCGGTCAGCGGAACCATCGGCGTCCACAGGCAGGCGGTGGCCGCGTAGACCAGGAATATCAACACGGGCTGCTGCTGGGTACCGACGGCGGAAAGCCCGATGGCGGTCGCAAACGCGGTGACGATCAACGCAGCCCGCAGCGAATAGCGCCTTTCGGCGAGGCCGGTGACGAACGGCAGGGCGGTAAATCGCGTCAACGACGGCACTGCGGTAATGACACCGATCCAAGACGCGTCGACCCCGACGGCCTTCAGCCACACCGGGAAAAACGGCAGTTGGGTGCCCCCCAATCCAAACAACGCGCCGTAAAATAACGCGAGCCTCACCGCGAATCGCTTTGAAGTACCGTGGGATACGGTGGGGATTTGTGATTCGAGTTGCATCAAACCAATTGCGATTCGGTCGATATCATGATGATCGTTAGCCTAACGCGCGGCGGTTTGCGCGATGAGTCTCACATGGCCGACGAAGCATTCGCCCTATCGCCGATTTCCGCCCGCGCAAGCCTGCCGGGCGAGGAAGACTATGAGGCGATCAGCCACGCATTCATGGAGACCTCGCGCGGCCGCTGGTTTCTCGGCGAATACGCCAAGCGCAACCGCAACGCCGACACCCGGATGGTGCTCGACGCGGTGGCCCGGATCGAGCAAACCGTCACCGCGCAGAAGCAGGCGGCCGAGCAGGCGGCCGCCGAAACCCGGCTGACCGAGGCGCTGGCCGCCATCCGCCGTGCGGTCTATGAGGCCCAGGCCGCCGCCGCAGCGGCCGTCCAGAACCTCGGGCTCGATGACAATCTGGCACCGGTGCGCAAGGGCTCCCGGATCATCAAGGAGATCAGCTGGCGCTGGCGGGAAATCGGCGCCGATAGCCGGATCTGCGATCTCCTGGATTCGCAGGTCGCGGCCATCGACGAGGCCTGCGAAAAAATCGGGTCCGCCAGCCCTGCCGCCGCCTTGATCGCCGCGTTCGACCTGATCAAGGCGCGGATCGCTGGCTTGGACGACGGCGACCGGGGCGCGCCGCCGGCTCCCGAGGGGGCTGCGCCGTCCTCCGCCGCCGCACCGGATGCGATCGATTTCAAGGCCGTCGAGGCGGTGCAGGAGACATCGGCGGCAGACGACGTCGCAGCCGCGTCGCACATGCCGGCGGAAGCCGTGGTCGAAGCGGCTGAAACCGTGGCTCCGGCCGCGGTTATCGAGACGCGCGAACAAGCTGCCGATGCGACCGCTGAGGTTGCTGATATCACGGCTGAGATTGCTGATGTGGCGCCTGAAGCGGCACACGAAAGTCCAGAAGCGGCCGATGCTTACGACGAAGCCTTGCTGGATATGGTCGCGCTCGAAATGGCCGCGCCGGAGCCTGACGATTTCGACGATGCCCCTAGTGCCATCGGCGGTGAGATCGAGGAGATGGTGTCGCCGCCGCCCGCGCCGATCCTCGCCGTCGCGAAGCCGGAGCCAGTGGCCGCGCCCAAGCCCTTGGCCGCACTGGAGCCGCCAGCGGCTCAAGCGTTACTTCAGCCTTCGCCCGAGCCCGCTCCTAAACCTGTTGTTGAACCTTCACTGGGCTCGTCCCTTCTCGCCAGCGGCATCCTGCACAAGCCGAAGCACGCGGTTTCCGATCCGCTGGCGCCGATCCGGCGCATGAGCCAGGCCGAGAAGGTCGCGTTGTTCTCCTGATCCAATTCCGAAGATCAGTTGATCAATCGTGCATAAAGGTCCGCATCGACATTGCCGCCGGACAGGACGATGACGACGATCTTGCCGCGCGCATCGAAGTGGCCGGCCAGCAGCGCCGCAAGGCCGACCGCCCCGCCCGGCTCGACCACGAGTTTCAGCTCCCGGAACGCAAATCCGACCGCGGTGCCGACTTCCTCATCGGACGCCGTGACGCCTTTCGCGAGCAGCCGGCTGTTGATCGAAAAAGTGAGCTCGCCGGGGATCGAGGCCATCAGCGCGTCGCAGATGGTGCGGCCCTTGGAGGCGTGGGCTTCGCGCTTTCCTGATCGCAATGAGCGCGCATGATCGTCGAACGCTTCCGGTTCGGCCGACATCAGCAGGGCCTGCGGATAGCGCGCCTTGACCGCGGTAGCGACGCCCGCGACCAGGCCGCCGCCCGACGCCGGCGCCACCACGATGTCGGGTGCGAGCCCCAGCGCCGCCATATCCTCGCAGATCTCCCGCCCCACCGTGCCCTGGCCGGCGATCACGAAGGGATCGTCATAGGGCCGCACCAAGGTGGCGCCGCGCCTGCCGGCGATGTCGCGGGCAATGGCTTCGCGATCCTCGCGGTCGCGGTCGTACAGCACCACTTCGGCGCCATAGGCCTTGGTGCGCTCGCGCTTGGATAGCGGCGCATCGGCCGGCATCACGATGGTCGCGGGCATGTTGAGGATTTTCGCCGCCGCGGCCACGCCCTGGGCGTGATTGCCGGATGAAAACGCGACCACGCCGCCGCCCCGCGCGCTTTGCGGGATCGACGACATCTTGTTGAAGGCGCCGCGGAACTTGAACGATCCGGTCCGCTGCAGCATTTCCGGTTTCAGGAACACCCTGGTTCCCACGCGCTCATCGAGCGCGGGTGAGGACAATAGCGGGGTCCGCATCGCGAACGGGGCGAGCACCCGCGCGGCGGCATCAACGTCGGCCGGCGCGACCGGTAGATCCAAAGCTGTCTCTGTCATCGGTGGGTTGTATCGCGGACCGCGGCGGGCGGGCAAGCCGCCGGACCGTCAACATCAGGTGACGAGGCCCGGCTGTTCCACCGCGAACGGCATGGTGTCGGTTTCCGCATCGGCGGTGCGCAGGCCAGCCATGTTCTCGATGAAGGAACGGGCCGAAGCTTCCCAGGTATGACCGGCGGCAAATTCAAGGCAGGCCGGCGGCGAGACCCGCAACGCGGCCAGGCATGCCAGCCTCAGATCCTCGTTCAAGGCGCCGACCGGCGCGGTGCCGATCACGTCGCGGGGCCCGGTGACGGGAAACGCGGCCACCGGCACGCCGCTGGCCAATGCCTCCAGCAGCACCAGGCCGAAGGTGTCGGTCTTGCTCGGGAACACGAACACGTCGGCCCCCGCATAGGCCTGCGCCAGCGCCTCGCCCTGGCGAGCGCCCAGAAAGACGGCTTGCGGGTATTTCCGGACCAGGGAGGCGCGGGCCGGCCCGTCGCCGACGATCACCTTGCTGCCGGGCAGATCGAGCTCCAGAAACGCCTCCAGGTTCTTTTCCACCGCGACACGGCCGACGCACAGGAACACCGGGCGCGGCAACCCGAGGTCGACGGCGCGCGGATGGAACAGGCCGGCGTCGACGCCGCGCGGCCAAAGCACCACGTTGCGAAAGCCGCGGTTGCGCAATTCGGTCGCCAGCGCCGGTGTCGCCGCCATCACCGCCTGGCTGGGGGCGTGGAACCAGCGCAGCACCGCCCAGATCCAGGATTCGGGGATCGGCAGGCGGGCCGAGATATATTCGGGAAAGCGGGTGTGAAAGCTCGTGGTGAACGTCAATCCGTGCTTGCGGCAGTAACGCCGCACCAACAATCCGATCGGCCCTTCGGTGGCGATATGGATGCTGTCCGGCCGCGCCTCGGCGATCAGCCGGGATATCTTCGCGCTATAGGGCAGCGCCAGACGCAGATCCCGGTAGCTCGGCAAGGCAAAGGTGCGGAACGATTCCGGGGTGAGGAAGCTGATCTCGGCGCCAAGCGTGCTCGCGGCTTCCGCCATCATGGCCAGCGTGCGGACCACCCCGTTGACCTGGGGATGCCACGCATCGGTCGCGACCAGGATGCGCATCAGGCGGCACGCGCCGCGACCGGCGCGACGGGAACGGTTCGGCGCAGCGGGTCGGTCCAGGTGATGATCTCGAAGCGCCCGTCTTCGTGCTCGACCAGCGCGGTGCAGCTTTCCACCCAGTCGCCGCAATTCATGTAGCGGACGCCGTGTTCGTCGCGAATGGTAGCGTAGTGGATATGGCCGCAGATCACGCCGTCGGCGCCGTGACGCCGCGCTTCGGCGGCGAGCGTCTGCTCGAAGGCGCCGATGTAGTTCACGGCGTTCTTGACCTTCAGCTTGGCCCATTGCGACAGCGACCAATAGGGCACGCCGAACATGCGGCGGAAGAAGTTCACCAGCCGGTTCATCTGGATCGCGAAATCATAGGCCTTGTCGCCGAGATGGGCGAGCCAGCGCGCGTTCTGCACCACGAGATCAAAGATATCGCCGTGGATCACCAGATAGCGCCGGCCGTCGACGCCTGTATGAACGGTGTTTTCGACGACGTCGATGCCGCCGAAATGGGTGCCGTAATAGTTCCGCAGGAACTCGTCGTGATTGCCGGGAACGTAGATGACCTTGGCGCCCTTGCGCGCCTTGCGCAGCATCTTCTGCACGAAATCGTTGTGCGATTGCGGCCAGTACCAGCCGGATCGCAGCGCCCAGCCATCGACGATATCGCCGACCAGATAGATCGTGTCGGCATCGTGGGTCCGGAGAAAATCCAGCAACCGATCGGCTTGCGAGCCGCGGGCTCCGAGATGGACATCGGAGATAAACAAAGTGCGAAAGCGCCGTTCCGGCAACTCGTCACTCATAGCGTCATTCCCATGCGCGAGCAGCTATCCGATTCCCGTGACAGCCTGATGACCGGACTCTTTGTTAAGCATGATCTTCGTTAAGCATGATCTTCATGCATCATTCCGCCGGCAGATGCGCGCGAATCAAGAATTGGCCATTGCTGAATTGCGAAATAGCAGCGCTGTACGACAACAGAGCGACAGGGGAGCGGGCGATCACTCTCGGCGTCGTCCCTGCGAAAGCAGGAACCCATAACCATCGCCGGCTATTGTTGCAGAAATTATCTGACACCAACGTCTCGTCGATAAGCCGCGGCCGATGGGTCTCCTTTCGCCTGCTTTCGCAGGGACGACGCAAGCGGTTTTCGAACTGCAAACATGGCTTCGCGATCTCGCGGCTGGAAGCGCCCGAGGTTTGCCTTGAATTTCCTCACCCTCTCATTCAGAGGGCGCAGGGAATGCCGGGCGCTCGGCGCGTCCGCAGCCGCGTGCGTAGTGTAGTAACGCACGCGTTAGTCACCATGGTCACGCCGGAAACGTCCGGCATTCCCCGCGCAATGGTTTTAACGGTTTCCTTCGTACTCTCCCCGGTGACCGGGCTTTCTTGCCACCGTCATCCCTGAGAAGCTTGCTTCTCACGGACTTGATGCCAGCGTCGGGGCATCAGGACCATACGACTTCGTCGTCCGCGAGGTCAGCGCTCTCGTCAGCAGCACTGCTCGCGTCCATCGCATCCCGCCCCGCGTCCGTGACGATCGCGAGCCGCCCCTCTGTGGGACGGGACGGCGAGAATATGAAGTGATTTGGTCTTTCGGAAAACCAGAATATTTTTTCCAGGAGGGCTGGACAGACGAATCAGTGATTTGCCCGTCGGGCGGGGGGATTGCAAACGCGCATTGGACCGCAGACTCGCAAACCAGGACGTTGGAACGGGATATCGGCTCGTTAAGGTCCGAGTTATGCCAACAGCGCAAGTGATCGCTGCGACGCGAGATCGCAACCGCACCGCTAGATGAATTATGCCTCGATTAGCCTGTAGCGGCACGTCAACCGAAATAGATCACTTCGGTTCGACCCGAACTACCTATCTCCACTCCGCCGTCCAATGCGCGGCCTGGGCGGTTTGGCTTGGCACGCTCTTGAGACAACGCCGCGCCGCCTCGATCTCGGCCTCCGTGGCTCCGTGGCTTCTCGCCCACATTTCAGCCGCAGATTCCGAAAACCTGGCGACATAAAACCGGACAACGGAACAGGATGCGCGGTGAAAAAGTCCAGATGATCCCGCAGCTTCCGCCCGCGACGCCAGCAGGCAAATGATAACAACGCACCCCCAACGGAACGACATCCTTTAAATCCCCCATCCCAAGCAAATCGCCGGATCGAATAAGTTCCCAAGAAGGAACTCCATTCGCTCGCCACACATACCCCAGTCGGAATTAACTCCGACTCAGCGATCAATCCAAGTTACGGTTTTTCCGAGAACACGGTTCTCCACTGCTTGCTGTTGTGACGAGAACGAGGTGTGCAATTCCAGTCGCGCGGTAGGAGGTGATGCGCGCCTACGGGACGATGAGGAGAAATGATTCAGGGCATGCTGGCGGACCTTCACAACGATGCATTGGTCAAACGCCCTGCGGCGACCTAACGAATTCGTTTGCCTTGACGATGACCGATGGTCCAGCAAGCGGGGTATCGGTCAGTTTATTTTGCCGTGGGCGCAAAATTTCAGGCCCCCGTGGATGCTGCTGCGAGTGCGTCGGCGGCTACCGGCGCCTGACGCCGGTTGGGTTCCGACCCGCTATTTCAAAGGCGTAGTGCGGCTGTTTCGAACTGGACGTGCTCAGGCATCGCACGGCAAAGCGAGCTAACCGCTTCGCTTACCAAAACCTGTGCTCGGTCAGGAGCGCGTGATGAAATGGCGAGGCCCGGAATGAGGGTGGTCCGGGCCTCTCACAAACACCGGAACAGCACCCCTCCGTGCCGCTCGGCAAATGCTGCGCGAAGGATTACCGGCGGGATCGTTGATCGCATTGATCTGCGGCAATATGTCGGATAGCGCACCGACAACTCGTTGCCGGCCCCGCCATAGTGCACGGGCAACACGGTACGCGTCTCATGGTTCAACCAAAAAAATCTGCATGTGCCGTTCACTCGGCCTCGGAGAATGCGTGGTGTCCGAGGTGTCATGCCAGAATGAAGCTGACGCTCATCACGCCGGGGAGCCCCGGCTTCGAGATCAGATCGCTGGAATGCCCCGAATGTGAGCACGCCATCGCCCAGCGCATTGCCGTTGATTCCATCACGGGTTCGAGCCGCACAAGAAACTAATTGGGACGCTATCAGCTGACGTAGACGGCGCGGACTGGCTCCCGCCTGTCAGTTTCCGCTTCGCTGCGTATCAGGAATTCGAGTCGGACAACGGGACCGGCTCAATGCTTCAAACGATCAGGCAATACCGATGCGAGCGGCACCGATTCAAGCTCGCGGCCTTCGCTGTCAGCCAGGACGAATGCATCAGGTATATTTTCGTTACCGGACCTTATGGCGTCCGCCAGAATATGACGGGCTGCGGCCAACGCTTCCAGCCGAGCCGCCGCAAGATCACAAAAGTCCGATCCCTCCAGATCCGTGATTAGCTGTTCGCGCAAACGAATGTGAAAGTAGTACCGCCCCATCGCTACCTCCCAGTTTGTCCAGGAGATGCTTAAGTGATTCACATCAATTCTGTCTGCGCGCTGGCCGACAAAACGGCAATCCTGGCGCGGCTATGCACTGTAACGGGCACAGCTGTCCATCGATTTGCCGCCAGCACCACAAGAGCGGACGTCGTCAGCAGCCAAGGCCCTCCAGGCGGCGCGATGGCGAGCTCAGTAAAACCGGTGGAAATGATGGATCGGTCCGTGGCCGTGGCCGACGCTGAAGCGATCGGCGGCGGCGATCGCGGCGCTGACCCAGGCCTTGGCGTTGCGCACAGCAGTCTCCAGGTCTTCGCTTTTCGCGAGGCCCGCCGCGATGGCAGAGGACAGCGAGCATCCGGTGCCGTGGGTATTTTGAGTGGCGATACGCGGCGCGGCGAGCGCGATGACGCCGCTCGCCGTGACGAGATAGTCGGTGCTGTCGGCGCCCTGCCCGTGGCCGCCCTTGATCAGCACAGCGGCACAACCCATCGCGAGCAGCCGCTTGCCCTGGCGCTCGATCGCGGCCTCGGTCGCGGCGACCGGCTCGTCCAATAGTGCGGCGGCCTCGGGCAGGTTCGGCGTGATCAACGCGGCGCGCGGGATGAGTTTTGTCCGCAAGGCTGCGACGGCATCCGCCGCCAGCAGCCGGTCCCCCGAGGTCGCCACCATCACGGGATCGAGCACAACATGTCTGGGCGACCAGCGTTCAAGGCCAGCCGCGATGGCGTCGATGGTCGCAAGCTGCGCCAACATGCCGATCTTGACGGCGCCGATGGCAAGGTCGCCGAAAACCGCGTCGATCTGCGCGGCGACGAAATCGCCGGGCACCTGATGAATGCCGGTGACGCCGCTTGTGTTCTGCGCGGTCAGGGCCGTGATCACGGAAGCGCCGTAGACCCCGAGCGCGGCAAAGGTCTTGAGGTCGGCCTGGATGCCGGCGCCGCCGGACGAATCCGAGCCGGCGATGGTGAGCGCGATCGGCGTCGTCATCGCCGTGCCCGCATGGATTTGAGCTGTCGCGTAAGGGCCATGTTTTGTCCTAGCGCGGCTTGGTAATCGCAGCAAGTTTGCTTGCCACGGCGCCCGGTTTTTTGCTCTATTGAACCCCGAAAAGACGCCTTTGCGGAGACGACAGCGATGGTTCCCTTCTTTGTCCAGATCAAGTGCAAGCTCGGCCAGTCCTACACCGTCGCCAATGCGCTTGCGGAAGCCGAAATCGCCTCTGAGATCTATTCCACCGCCGGGGATTACGACCTCTTGGTCAAGTTCTATGTGGACAAGGACACTGACATCGGTCACTTCGTCAACGAGAAGGTGCAGGTCCTTCCGGGCATCCAGGATACCCGCACCATCATCACGTTCAAGGCGTTCGGCACCGGCTAGTAGCGGGTTCGCGAGCCGTTCGAACCGGAGTGCCGATCCTGCCGCAGGAATTGACCGTCACCTTTGACCGGCTGAAGGCGTTCATCCAGGAAGCGATGATTGGGCTGGGCCTGCCAGCGGCCGACGCCATGACGGTGGCCGCCTTGATGGCGGAAGCCGACCTGCAGGGGTCGGACGGGCATGGCGTAAGCCGGCTGCCGCAATATGCCCGCCGCATCAAGGCCGGCGGTTTTAACGTCAGGCCCAACATCCAGTTGGTGCGCGAGCAGGCCTCTGTTGCGCTGTTGAACGGCGACAACGGCATGGGCCACCTCGTCATGAAGCGCGCGGCCGAGATCGCGATCGAAAAAGCGCGCACAACCGGCATCGCCTGGGTCAACTCGCAATACAGCAACCACGCCGGCCCGGCCTCGCTCTACGCGACGATGCCGCTGGCGCACGACATGATCGGGCTCTATTTTGCGGTC
Organism: Bradyrhizobium erythrophlei; assembly: GCF_900129505.1. NCBI lineage: Bacteria > Pseudomonadati > Pseudomonadota > Alphaproteobacteria > Hyphomicrobiales > Nitrobacteraceae > Bradyrhizobium > Bradyrhizobium erythrophlei. Next base: position 8,515,230 of record NZ_LT670818.1, read on the forward strand.
GGCAACGCCAACCATCTGCCGCCCTGGGGCGGCCTCGACATGCTGCTGTCGACCAATCCGATCGCCGCCGCAATTCCGGCCGGCGACGAGAAGCCGATCGTGCTCGATATGGCGACGACCGTTGCCGCCTACGGCAAGGTCAAGACAAAAGCGCTGCGCGGCGAGACCATGCCTGAGGGCTGGATGATCGATCGCGAGGGCAAGCCTTTGACCGATCCGAAGCGCGCCGACGAGGGCATGCTGCTGCCGCTCGGGGGCATGGAGGCCGGCTACAAGGGCTATGGCCTTGCCATGATCATCGGCCTGCTCGCGGGCACGCTCGGGGGTGCGGCGATGGGCCGGGACGTGATCGACTTCAATCATGATGACGACAGCGTCACCAACACCGGGCAGGCGATCGCGGCCATCAACATCGCAGCCTTCGGCGATGTCGCCACCTTCAAGGCGAGCGTCGACGCGCTGGTGCGCGATTTTCGCAACAGCGAGCGGATCAAGGGCATTGACCGGATTTATGTGCCAGGCGAGCGCAGCCATGCCACGCGGGCCGCGCGAACGCGCGACGGCATCCCGATCGCGCCCGCGCTGATGCGCGGACTGGACCAGGTCGCGAGCGACCTCGGAATCGCAAAGCTCGTCTAAAAAGCGTTTTCAAGCGAAGTGGAGGCCGGTTCGCGTCAAGAAAACGCGAGAACCCTTCGCAGGATCACGACTTGCCGCCGCTCTTCGGCGCCTGCTTCGGCCGCGGCGGTCCGTCGACCGGTGGCAGCGACTTCAGGTATTCCGCCATCGCCGCCCGATCTTCCGGGCTCAGCTGCGAAGTGTTCTTGATTACGCGCGCCATCGAGCCGCCGGCGGCGTCGCCCTCGGGTAGCTCGCCGGTTTGCAGGAAATAGGCGATGTCCTTCTCGCTCCAGTCGCCAATTCCTTTTTGCGTGATGTTCGGCACCCAGCCTTCGCCTTCCGGATTGGGGCCGCCGGCGAAACGCTGCTTGGCGATGGCGCCGCCGAGGAAATTCCGCGGGCTGTGGCATTCGGCACAATGGCCGAGACTGTTCACGAGATAGGCGCCGCGATTCCAGCCCGCCGAGCGCGCCGTATCCGGCACGAAGGGCTTGCCGTCCATGAACAACCATTTCCAGATTCCGATATTGCGCCGGATATCGAATGGAAACGGCACGGCGTGATCGCGCACCCTGCCCGGCACGGGGTTGAGCGTTTTCAAATAGGCAAAGAGGTCTCGGATATCCTCGACCTTCGCATGGGCGTAGGAGGTGTAGGGAAACGCCGGAAAATAATGATAGCCGGCCGGCGAAACCCCTTGCGTCACCGCGCGCACGAATTCGGCCTCGCTCCACCGCCCGATGCCGTCGGCCGGATCGGGCGAGATGTTCGGGGCGTAGAACGTTCCGAACGGCGACGGGATCGCAAGGCCGCCACCGAGTCTTGTGCGATCGGGCTGCCCGGGCACGGCATGGCAGGAGGAACATCCTCCGGCGTTGAAGGTTGCCTGCCCGTTCGCAAGGTTGGGCGTAGAGGCCGCCACGGTAACCGCCAGCGCCAGCGGTGTGGCCGTCAGCCACCAGTAAACACCGAACGCGGCGGCGCCCGCCAGAACCAGGCCTAGGGATATTCTTCGCATTCACCGATCCGTCACTGGGCATCGTAAACTAACGGCGAGTATGGCGATTATTCGAGCCACGCGCTGCCCCGAAATTTCAGTCGTTTGAGGCGTTACGGGAATAAAATCAGGCGATCAATGTTTTGAGGATGGGGCAACATCTGAGGCCAACAGGGAGAGGACCATGTCGAAGACCACGACCATGCTTGCCATGCTTGCGCTGGGAGCGAGTGTTGCGTTCGCCGGACCCGCCTTCGCCGAGAAGATGAAGGCGACGCTGGACGGAAAATCCGAGGTGCCCCCCAACGCCAGCACCGGCACCGGCACCGCCGATATCGACTACGACGCCGCCACCAAGAAGCTGAGCTGGAAGCTGACCTATTCCGGGCTTTCCGGCCCCGCCACCGCCGCCCACTTCCACGGGCCGGCCGAACCCGGCAAGAACGCCGGCGTCGCGGTTGCCATCCCGAATGCGATCGAAGACCCCGCCGAAGGCAGCGCGATCCTGACCGACGCCCAGGCCGCCGACCTGATGGCCGGCAAATATTACGTCAATGTCCACACCGCGGCCAATCCGGGCGGCGAAATCCGCGGACAGGTGACGAAGTAAGTTTGAACATCCGCGCTTTCAGGTTGGTCGCGGCGGCGCTTTGGACGGGCAAGATCATGCAGGATCAAGACAAAGGGTGGATCGCTCCTCCGCGTCCACCCTTTTTGCTATTCAATGCTATTTAAGCCGCGCGGGCGCCGAATTATTTCAGCTTCAGCCGGTAGGCCTCATGGCAATCGGTGCACTTGGCCTGGATCTGATCGAAAGCAACCTTCAAACTGGCGACATCCTTGATGCTGCCCTTGACGTCGGCGATCGCCTTGGAAACCGGAGGTACCTTGGCGTCGAAATCGGCCTTGTTCTGCCAGATCTTCGGCGACGACCCGAAATTCGCGTTCACCACGTCTTCCTTGGGATTTGTCGTAAACACCTTTGGGATCGTGGGCACGCTTTCCTGCAGCGCCGCAAGCGCGCCGTCGACCGCCTTCTGATCGTAGGGAATATCCCCCTTCACGGTCTTGGCGAGCACCCCGTACATGCTCTTGCCCTGCGTTCGCATCAGGTTGTCCTGCCTGACGGCGACATCCTGCTGCGCCATCACGGCGCCGACACCGAGCAACAAAACTCCCGCAACAACAACCGTTCGTATCATCGGCCAATTCTCCGTTTCGAGACGCATTTCCAAACGATGCCGCGGAACCGCTTGCGCGGGCCGCGGCTCGTCAATCGGTAAAACTCCCCGCGCCGCTTTTCATTCCCGCGCGCGGAAAAATATCAGAGACTGTGCTGGCGCTGATGCTCGCGGATCGCAACCCAGACCCGCTCGGGGGTAGCCGGCATATCGATGTGATCGATCTTGTATTCGCGCCACAGCCCCTCGATGATCGCGTTGACGACCGCCGGACAGGAGCCGATCGCGCCGGCCTCGCCCGCACCCTTGACCCCCAGCGGATTGGTCTTGCAGGGCACGTTGTGGGTCTCGAACACGAAGGACGGACCGTCGGCCGCGCGCGGCATCGCATAGTCCATGAAGGTGCCGGTGACGAGCTGGCCGTCGTTGGCGCTGTACACCGCCTGCTCCATCAGGGCCTGGCCGATCCCCTGCATCGCGCCGCCATGAACCTGGCCGGCGAGCAGCAGCGGATTCAGCGTCACGCCGAAATCGTCGACGATGACGTAGTTGACGATCCTGATGATGCCGGTGGCCGGATCGATCTCGACTTCGGCCAGATGGGTGCCGTTCGGAAAAGTGCCGTCGGCCTGCGTGAAGGTCGCGCTGGCATCCAGCTTCGACGGATCGACGCCCGGCCGCTTCGCCAGATCGGCAAAGCTGACGGAGCGGTCGGTACCGGCGATGCGAATGGTGCCATCGCTGATCTCGAGATCGCCTGAGCTGGTCTCCAGCGCTTCGGCGGCGATCTCGCGCAGATTCTTGCCGAGCTCGCGGGTGGCGCGCTCGACGCTGACGCCGCCGGTCGGAATCGAGGCCGAGCCGCCGGTGCCGAGGCCGGTGGCGATCTTGTCGGTGTCGCCCTGCAGGATGTGGACGCGCTCGGGCGGCAGCCCGAACTGCTCGGCGACCAGTTGCGCGTAGGCGGTCTGGTGGCCCTGCCCGCTCGACTGGGTGCCGATCAGGATGGTGACGTCGCCATTGGGATCGAGCTGCACCTTGGCGGTTTCCTCGCCCATGGTGCCGCAGACTTCGACATAGGTCGCAAGCCCGATGCCGCGGACCAGACCCTGCTTCTTCGCGGCCTTGGCGCGCTTTGGAAATTCCTTCCAGTTGGCGACTTCCATGGCGCGCTTCATATGCGCGGTGAAGTCGCCGGAATCGTAGACCTTGCCGGTGGCGGTCTTGTAGGGCATCGCGCGCGGCGCGATGAAATTCTTGCGCCGGATCGCATCCGGCGACATGTCGAGCTTGCGCGCCGCCGCGTCGACCAGCCGCTCGACCACATAGGCTGCCTCCGGGCGCCCGGCGCCACGATAGGCGTCGACCGGCACGGTGTGGGTGAAGACGGTACGGACACGGCAATGGAACGTCTGGATGTCGTAAAGCCCGGGCAGCATGCCGGCGCCGCCATAGGGGATATAGGGCCCAAAGGTCGACAGATACGCGCCCATGTCGCCCATCAGATCGACGTCCATGGCCAGGAACTTGCCGTCCTCGGCCAGAGCCATCCGCGCCGTGGTGACATTGTCGCGGCCCTGCGCGTCGCCCATGAAGTGATCGGAGCGGTCGGCAGCCCACTTGACCGTCTTGCGCAGTTTTCGCGCGGCGACCGCGATCAATGCGTATTCCCGATAGGGAAACAGTTTGGTGCCGAACCCGCCGCCGACATCGGGGCAGATCACCCGCATTTTTTCCTGCGGAATCTTCAGGACCATCCCGCACAGGATTTCGCGCAGGCGGTGGCTGCCCTGGCTGCCGACCGTCAGCGTCAGATGATCGTGCTTGGCGTCGTATTCGCAGACCGCGGCGCGGGTCTCCATGAAGTTGGTGACGACGCGCGGATTGACGATGGAGATTTCGGCAACCGCATGTGCCTTGGCGAAGGCGGCGTCGGTGGCTTTCTTGTCGCCGATCGGCTCGTCGAACAGCAAATTGCCAGGATGTTCGGGCCAGACCTGCGGCGCACCCGGCTTGACCGCTTGCGCGACGCCAACCGCCGCCGGCAGCGGCGTCCAGTTTACCTCGATCGCCTCGATCGCATCGCGCGCCTGATCGATCGTGTCCGCGACCACGAAGGCTATGGCATCGCCGACATGGCGCACTTCGCCCTGCGCGAGGATCGGATAGGGTGGGCCGGTGAACGGATTGACTTCGAGATTGAACAGGCAGGGCAGCGAGCCGAGATCCCTGACATCCTCGCCGGTCAGGATCAGGCCGACCCCGGGAAGGCCGCGGGCGCGGGCGGCGTTGATGGTGAATTTCGCATGCGCATGCGGCGAGCGCAGCACCAATGCGTGCAGCGCCGGCTGCGGCGCGTGGTCATCGGTGTAGCGGCCCTTGCCGCGAATGAGCGCATCGTCTTCCTTGCGAAGGACGCTTTGACCGACGCCGAATTTGATGGGAGCCATCGTATCTCCGTTTACCCGCTAGTGATTTCCGGCCCATATTGCAGCGGATCGCGGGGCAGCGCAAAGGGTTTAGCTGCGAACCAGCGACCCCAGCCAGCGCCTGCCGAACAACAGCAGGATCGATCCGGCATAGACGATGGCGCCGACAACGATCAGCAGCAGGAGCGCGGCCTCGTCGCGGAAGGCGCTGAGCTGCGCCAGCTGCGCTGCAGCGAACCTTGCGGTCAGCCATAGCGCCCCACCCAGCACGACGCCGGAGCCCGCGAACTTCGCCAGCGACCGCGTCAGCGCGTGATCGAGATCGAGGTGGCCCGCGCGTGCCGCAAACCCGATCACCAGCAACAGATTGACCCAGGCGCCGGCCGCGGTCGCAAAGGCAAGACCGACCTGGGCCAGCGAGCCCACCAGCGCAATCTTCAGCGCGACATTGACGGCGACGCCGGTCAGCGCCGCCTTCACCGGCGTCGCGGTATCCTTGCGGGCGTAGAAGGTCGCAACCGCGCTGCGGATCAGCACGAATGGAATGAGGCCGATCGCGTAGGCCGCAAGCGTCGCGCCCGCGGCGGCGGCATCGGCCTTCGAGAACGCGCCGCGCGCGAACATCGCCCGCGTGATGACGTCGGGGACCGTCAGGAATGCGGCCACGAAGGGCACCGAGAACAACAGCGTAAAATCGAAGGCGCGCCGCTGCGACGCCATGGCGCCCGCGTGATCCTCCGCCGTCAATTGCCGCGACATTTCCGGCAGCAGCACCGTGCCGATCGCGATCCCGATCACGCCGATCGGCAGCTGGTTGAGGCGATCGGCATAATACAGCGCCGACAGCGCGCCCGCCGGCAGGAAGGTCGCGATGATGGTGTCGGCGAACAGCGCGACCTGCGTCCCCATCGAGCCGACGGTCGCGGGTCCCAGCGCGCGAAAGAAGGCGCGGACGTCCTCGTCGAGCTTGAGCGGCGCAAACCGCGGCAGGCCGCCATGGCGCGCGAGATCTCCCGCCAGCAGGAAATATTGGAGGAAGCCCGATATCAGCACGCCCCAAGCGGCGGCGTGGCCGGCGGTTGGGAAAAACGCCGCCAGCGCCAGCGTCATCATCATGGCGAGGTTCAGAAAGATCGACGCCGCCGCGGCGCTGGCGAAACGATGCATGACGTTGAGCATGCCGCCATAGAGCGTCACCAGCGTGATCAGCAACAGATAGGGAAAGGTGATGCGCGTCAGATCGATCGCGAGCCGGCGCTGCTCGGCGTCGTCGGTGAAGCCGGGCGCGAGCAGGCTCATCGCCTGCGGCATGAACAGCCACGCGAGAGCCAGCAGAATCAGTTGCGACACGAACAAAAGCGTAAAGATGCGGTTGGCGAACAGCCCCGCCGCCTGCTCGCCGCGCTCGCCGTAGACATGGGCGTAGGCGGGCACGAAGGCCGCATTGAACGCGCCCTCGGCGAAGATCGCGCGGAAATGATTGGGCAGGCGAAACGCCACGAAAAACGCGTCGGCCACGGGGCCGGCGCCGAGGATCGCCGCGAGCATGATGTCGCGCGCAAAGCCGGTCAGCCGCGAAAGGAGCGTATAACCGCCGACGGTGAAGATACGACCGAGCATTCGCCGCTTCTAGCGCATCAGGCGGCGCTTCAAAACGGCGAAATCAGGTTGAAAGCGCGCCGCGCACAGCCTTGATGACGCGCGCCTGCGTCGGCTCGTCGAGATAGGCATGCATCGGCAGGCTGATGACGTCGTTCGACAGGCGTTCGCAAGCCGGAAGGCCGCCGTCCGCGACCGGGAAGTCCCGATAGGCGGTCTGCTGATGCATCGATTTCACATAATAGATCGCGGTGGGAATGCCCTGCGCCTTCAGCGCCGCCGCAAAGCCGTCGCGATCGCAGCCTTTTGGCAGACGAATGGTGTATTGCGCCCAAACCGAGGTGCAGCCGCTGGCGAGGCGCGGTACGCTCACGACATTGCCGAGGCCTTGCGCGTAGCGATCGGCGACCTTGTTGCGCGCGGCGATCTCGTCCTCGAAGATCTTCAGTTTCTCGATCAGGATCGCCGCCTGCATGGTGTCCAGCCGGCCGGTCAGGCCGAGCCGCACATTGTCGTATTTATCCGAACCCTGGCCGTGAACCCGGACGCTGCGCAGCTTCTCGGCGAGTTCGGCATCGTCGGTGAAAATCGCTCCGCCATCGCCGAAGCAGCCGAGCGGCTTGGCCGGAAAAAAGCTGGTCGCGGTGGCAAGGCCCAGGCTGCCGAGGCGGTGGCCCTTGTGGCTGGCGCCAAAACCCTGCGCGGCGTCATCAAGAACAAAGAGACCGGCTTCCGCCGCGATCGCGCCGATGGCGTCGTGGTCGGCGCTTTGCCCGAACAGGTCGACCGGAATCACCGCCACGGGCTTGAGGCCGAGCTTCTTCGCGGTGGCGATGCCGCGCTTCAGCGAAGCCGCGTCGATGTTGAAGGTCGCTTCGTCGACATCGACGAACACCGGCGTAGCCCCGGTCAGTGCCACCGCCTCGCCGGTCGCGCAGAAGGTAAAGGACGGACAAAACACCGCATCACCGCGGCCGACGCCCTTAGCCATCAGCACCATCAGCAGCGCGTCGGTGCCGCTGGCGCAGCTCACCACGTGTCTGGCGCCGCTGAAGGCCGCGAGTTCGGCCTCGAGTTGCGTCACTTCGGGACCGTTGATGAACTGGCAATGGCCGAGCACGCGGGCAACGGCCTCATCGATGGATTTACCGAGCCGGCGGCGCTGCGCGGCAATGTCGATGAAGGGAACGGGATCGGGACGCAGGTGCTGGTTCATGGGGCCTTGCAAGGATCGTGTGCGGGACATCGACGCGCGGTCACTTTTTGTTTGAGCATGGCCGGTTCGGAAAACCGGTTCGCACTTTTCCGGACCATGCTCCAGCTAGCCAACGACGACTCGCCGCGGCCCCTTGCGGGCGGGAGAGATCGCGGCAGGCTTGGCCGGCGTTTCCAGGCAGCGGGTCGCGATTGCAAGGCTGGCGACGCCCTCGTCGCCGGTCACCGCCGGCACGCCGCCGGTGCGCACGGCATGCAGGAAGGCGATCAATTCGGCGCGCAGCGGCTCGTCATGGCCGACCGGCAGATGACGCATCGAATAGCTGCCGTCCGGCTTGAAGCCGAAGCATTCAGTGACCTGACGGGTGAGCAGATCGCCCATCACATATTTGCCGCGGGTGGCGACAGTGACGTTGCGCGCCTTGAACGGCGTCAGCCAGTTGGTGTTGATATGGGCAAGCACGCCGGAGGCGGTGCGGAACTGCAGGAGCGCAATGTCCTCGCGCTCGGCGACGGCGCTGGAGAGCTGCGGCTGCACCTCCACGATGTCGGACTCGGTAAACCAGCGGATCAGGTCGATGTCGTGCACGGCGAGGTCGATGACCACGCCGACATTCGACATGCGCGGCGGAAACGGCCCGACGCGCGTGATCGCGATCGAAAGAATGTCTTCGCCCGAGATCGCCTGCTTGATGGCCTGCACGGCCGGATTGAAGCGCTCGACATGGCCCACCATCAAGGTGACGCCGGCGCGGTGGGCGGCGGCGACAATGTCGCGCCCTTCCTCCACCGTGGTGGCGATCGGCTTCTCGACCAGGATGTGAACGCCTCGGGCGATGCAGGCGAGCGCGATCTCGTGATGGAGATGCGTCGGCGCGGCGATGGTCAAGGCATCGATGCCCTCCGCGATCAACTCGTCGAGGGTGGCGAAGGTGCGGCAGCCCGCCAGCTCCGTCGCCCGTGTCCGGTGCGCCGGCAGGGGATCGACGACTCCGACCAGAGCGATATCGGGCAGACCGGCCAGCACCCGGGCATGGTTGCTGCCCATCACGCCGGCGCCGATCACGCCCACGCGGAGCGTGCGCTTCGCCTCGCCTTTCATATCCGCCTCCGGCGCCCTGGAACCCATATCAACCACCCCGATCATCTTGCGTGCGAGCACCCCGCAGATCCCCTAACACGCGGCCTCAGATGTGGCCATTAATTGGGGCCGTGGATCCAAACACGTTTTGATTCAAAGAATTACACCGCAAACCTACCGTAGTTGGTTTGATCCGCCCGCTCATTTATTGGGTTCGTTCTGCCAAATCCGCCGATATGCGACCGTGACGGTGGGTTTGTTCTGCCGAAGGGTATCTCAGCAGCGGCGGCCGGTGCGGCTTCTCGGTCCATCTCCCAGCCGTACACCGGCGATTGCATCTGCCAATTCCCCCAGCGCCCGCTCTCGCAAGGACAGAGTTCTACGTTCATAGCGGGCTAATTTGTCCAGATGCGTCGCTAGATCAGTGATTGTAAGCGGCGGCGCCGTCAGAGGCTGCAGCTCTCTGATAAAGCCCGATGCAATTTTTGCAAGCCCGGTTAATTCCGCGGACGGTGGTGGGCGACTCCGTCAGCGTTGGTGAACTGCCGAGGCGAGCCTTTGGCGTAGCGTAGCGCCAGATCCCGGCGCGGACGGAGGGTGAAGGTGAACTCGGATGGTGTCTTCTATCCGAGCTGAGAATGCAGCGTGAGCCGTTATAGTCGGCCCGCCAGCATCCGAGAGCAGCGCGAGCATGTGCCAGCGAGGTGAACAGCGTTTCGTTCAACAATTCGTCGCGTAGCGGCCGTTAAAGCTCCCGATGAAAGCGTTCTGCATGGGTTTGCCCGGCGCGATGTAATGCCATTCGACGCCGGCTTGGTCCGCCCATGTCAGGATGGCGTCACCGGTAAGCTCGCTGCCATTGTCGCTGACGATCATCTTCGGCTTGCCGCGCTCGACCATCAGCCGGTCCAGTTCCCGCGCCACGCGGGGGCGCCGGAGAGCGAGGTGTCGGCCACCAGCGCCAGGCTTTCTCGGGTGCAGTCATCGACGATGGACAGGATGCGGAAGCGGCGGCAGTCAGTGAGCTGATCCGACACGAAATCGACCGACCACCGGTCGTTGGGAGCCGTCGGAACCAGCATCGGCGCCCTGGTTCCGATGGCCCGCTTGCGGCCGCCACGGCGGCGTACCGCGAGCTTTTCCTCCCGATAGAGCACGAACACTTCGTGTGGTTGGCCTCCTTGGCGTCCTCCGGCATCAGCCCCTTGAGTTCGCTCTTGGCTCGCTCGTGGTCGGCGCGTGCCTGCCGTCTCTCGCAAAACAGGGCTGCAAACTCGGCCCAGGAGTTCGAGGCATTCATGTCCACTACTCGGACCGCCGCGATCCGGGGCTTCGGAGGTTCGCAATCGAACAACGCAGGCGTTTCACCGGTCTTGGCGGCCATCCAGAAGGCTTTTTCAACGGCGATAAGGATTGTCTGGTAAATCGGGTCGGTTTCGACCGTCCGCTCGATCCACTTGCCACCGCCGTTGATGATGAAGAGCACCGATTTCCTGGTGCCGGCGACCAGCATGTTGTGCTGGAGCTGGGCCATGTGCTTCTTGACGGCCCCCTCTTCCGAGAAGGACCACGGCAGCATGACTTTGGCTCCGAACACTGCGCTGATTTCCCTGACCAGCCCATCCAGGGTTGCGGCCATCCAGGGGATGGTCCGGTGGATCGCATGGCGTTGGACATCGGCGACTCAGTGGCCTAAATCATCAAAACACGCTACGAGGCTGTCGATCAGAAAATCGTCGGCAGCTGTGTCATTCTTCCGAACGTGAAAGATCTTCGAAGACTTTGACCCTGAGCAGGTTCCTGCTGCGGTTTCATCGAGGCGACGCAAATCAACCAGATAGTTGGAGCGGCTTGACGAGTTTCGCACCTCAGGAACGCTTGTAATCGTCCTCGATCCGGATGATATCGTCCTCGCCGAGATAGCTGCCGGTCTGGACCTCGATCAGTTCCAGCGGGATCTTGCCGGGGTTTTCCAGCCTGTGCACTGAGCCGATCGGGATATAGATCGACTCGTTCTCGTGCACGGTCTTGACCAGCTCGTTAACGGTCACGCGCGCGGCGCCCCGCACCACGATCCAGTGCTCGGAGCGGTGGTGATGCTTCTGCAGGGATAGCCGCCCGCCGGACTTGACAATAATGCGCTTGACCTGGTGCCGATCGCCATTATCGACCGATTGATAGGATCCCCAGGGGCGGTGGACCTTGATATGTTCCTCAGTCACCTGCGGCGCCACGGTCTTCAGCTTGGCGACCAGTCGCTTCAGGCCGTTGGCGTCCTTCTGGCGTGATACCAGCACGGCGTCCTGGGTCGCCACCACCACCAGATCGTCGACGCCCTCCAGCGCGACCAGCGCCCTGTCGGTCGCAACATTGCAGTTGCGGGAGTCCTCGAATACGGCCGCACCTTGCGCCGCATTGCCTTCGCTGTCCTTGTCCGACAGTTCCCATACCGCGCGCCAGGAGCCGACGTCGGACCAGCCGCACCTGACCGGCACCACGGCGGCGTGCGTGGTCTTTTCCATCACCGCATAGTCGATGGAGATCGCCTTCGCCGAACCGAAGGCGGCCTCGTCCAGCGTGACGAAGCCGAGATCGCGCCCGGCCTTGACGACGGCATCGGTGACGGCCGCAACGCTTGCGGCATCGACATTGCGATATTCATCCAGCAGCACCGAGGCGCGGAACATGAAGTTGCCGCTGTTCCAGAGATAGCCGGACTTGATGTATTCCGCCGCCGTCACCGGATCCGGCTTCTCGACGAATTCCGCGACGCTCCGGACCTCGCCCGAAATGACCTCGCCCGGGCTGATATAGCCGTATTCGGTGGCAGCTCGCTCCGGCTCGACGCCGAAGGTCACGATCCGGCCGTCCTGCGCCGCCACCAGCCCCTGGCGGCAGGCGGCGACGAAAGCGGGCGTATCGCCCACGACGTGATCGGCGGCGAGCGCCAGCACCACGGCATCCACGTCGCGCGTTTGTGCGAAGGCTGCACCGGCTGCAACGGCCGGACCAGAATCCCGCCGCATCGGTTCCAGCAGCACATCCGCCTCTAGCCCGATCTCGGCGAGCTGCTCCAACACCATGAAGCGATAGGCCTTGTTGGTGATCACGATCGGGCGCTCGAACAGCCCCGCATCGGACACCCGCAGCAGGGTATTCTGGAACGTCGAACGTACCCCGAACAAGGGCAGAAATTGCTTGGGATGAACTTCGCGCGACGCCGGCCACAGCCGGGTGCCGGCGCCGCCGCACATGACCAGTGGAATGATTTTTCCGTCCATCTGCGCCTCAAACCTTGTAGTAGTCGCGATACCACGCGACGAAATCGCGAATGCCGTTCTCGATCGACGTCTGCGGCTTGAAGCCGACATCGCGCATCAGATCGCCCACATCGGCGAAGGTTTCCATAACGTCGCCGGGCTGCATCGGCAGCATTTCCTTGACCGCCGCGCGGCCCAACTCCTGCTCCAGAAGCTCTACCACATGCATGAGCTGTTCGGGGCGGTGATTGCCGACATTGTAAATCCGCGCCGGAGCAATCCCGGCCTCGCCGTCGCCCCGGGGAACGTGATCGATCAGGCGCTGTATAACACGGGTGACGTCATCGATATGGGTAAAGTCGCGGCGCATTTTGCCATGGTTAAAGAGCCGAATCGGCTTGGCTTCGACGATCGACCTGGCAAACAGGAAGATGGCCATGTCCGGACGGCCCCACGGTCCATATACAGTAAAGAATCTCAACCCGGTGGTCGGCAGGCGGTAAAGATGGCTGTAGGAATGCGCCATCAGCTCGTTGGCCTTTTTGGTCGCGGCATAGAGACTGATGGGACGATCGGTCACGTCCTTGACCGAAAACGGAAGTTTTGTGTTAGCGCCGTAGACCGATGAGGATGACGCATAAACCAGATGCCGGCAGTCATGCCGCCGGCATCCCTCGAGAACATTGAGAAAGCCCTCGATATTGGCATCGGCATAGGCATGCGGATGATCGATCGAATAGCGCACGCCAGCCTGGGCTGCCAAATGGACGACCGTCGGAAACCGGTGCTTCGCAAACAGCTCGCCGATCGACCGACGGTCCGCCAGATCCATCTTCACGAAACCGAACTGCGGATGCTCGAGCAGCACATCCAGCCGCGCCCCTTTCAGGGCGGGGTCATAGTAATTGTTTAGATTGTCCAGACCGAGAACATGGCGGCCTTCGGCCAGCAGCCGGCGCGCGACGTGAAAGCCGATAAATCCCGCCGCACCCGTGATCAAAATTGTCTGATCCGACATTGCATCTCCTGGCATCGGTTCGGCTCCGCCGCCCCGGTCGGGAGCCTGTTTACCCGTCGTATCGAGGGTGTCGCAATACCCAGTTGCGCAACTATTGCCAGATCGGCTTTAAAACCATACCAAGGCGGCGAAGTCAGGCGCCCGACATCGGTTGGGCAGTTTTTGACCATCCTGAAACCTGAAAAAGCGCGGGCGAGATGCGCCGGATCCTATTTTCGACGATAAAAATACTGGTCTCCCTGGCGCTGCTCTACCTTGCGCTTCGCAAGGTCAATCTCACCGAGCTTGCCTCCCGCATTAACAATCTTGCGAGTCTGGGCTGGATCGTGGTGGCAATCACCGTGACCTTCCTGCAGATCTTTGTCGGCGTGTTGCGCTGGCGCGAGATCAGCGCGGAGTGCGGGGCGCCGCTGGGGTTGGGCCAGGCGATGCGGTTCAATCTGATCGGAACTTTCTTTAACCAGACGCTGCCGTCTTCGATCGGCGGCGACGCCGTGCGGCTCTGGCTGGTCGCGCGCGGCGGCGCCGGATGGCGCGCGGCGACCTATTCGATTTTCGTCGACCGCGCTATTGGACTGATAGCGCTGGCGATCATCATCGTTGCAAGCTTGCCATGGAGCTACAATCTGATCAGCGATCCCCATGGCCGCACGGCGCTATTATTAGTCGATTTCGCCGCACTCAGCGGCGGCTTGGGATTTCTCGTGTTTGGCGCGCTGCCGTGGCTCTGGCTGAGACGCTTGTGGGGAATGCATCATCTTCACGCCTGCGCCGTGATTGCCAACCGCGTGATCTTCAGCCAGAAGCACGGACCCGCGATTGCGGTGCTGTCGTTGCTTGTTCACGTCCTGGCCGTCGTCATCGCCTGGTGCGTGGTGCAGTCGATTGCGGCGCCCGTGGTGTTTAGCCAGATATTCCAACTGGTTCCGCCGGTCATGCTGATCACGATGCTGCCGATCTCGATCGCAGGCTGGGGCGTGCGCGAAGCCAGCATGGCGCTTGCGTTTGGATATGCCGGGTTGTTGCCGAATGAAGGCGTGAACATCTCGCTTCTGTACGGCGCCGTCACCTTTCTCGTCGGCGCGTTCGGCGGCCTGGTCTGGATTTTCAGCGCGGAAAAGGCCGCCCAGGCCGCGGCGCCGATCGAGGTTCCAGAGTAGTCGCCGGCATCGGATAAAAATGACGATTTCCCAATTGCTCCCTTCGATTATTGCTGTCGGCGTCGCAGCCCTGCTTTCGGCCGGCATCATTTGGGCGATCCGGCCTTGGCTCTTGCAGTATGCACTCGCGAGGCCGAATGCCCGATCGTCGCATCGCGTTCCGACCGCTCAAGGCGCCGGCGTCGCCGTGATCGCGGCCACGCTTCTGGTCGCCGGCACCATCGCGGGTTACGCCGCGGTTCCAGACCTGAGCATCCCGCCCGCGATTTTCGCGGCAGCACTGTTCATCGCCGTGGTTGGATTTGCCGACGACATAAGATCCATCCCGGTGGTCCCGCGGCTATTGCTGCAGGGCGCGGCCGTCGCGGCCGTCCTCTTTACGGCCTCGGACGATGTCAGGATCAGCGCGGTCTGTCCTCTCTGGATCGAACGCGGATTACTTTTGCTGGCCGGCCTCTGGTTTGTGAATCTTGTCAACTTCATGGACGGGCTGGACTGGATGACGGTCGCGGAGGCCGTGCCGGTCACCGGCGCGATGGTCCTTTTGGGCTGGTTCGGTGATTTTCCCATGGCGGCGACCATCGTCGCGGCCGCGCTCTGCGGCGCGATGCTCGGGTTTGCGCCCTTCAATCGTCCGGTGGCAAAAGTCTTTCTCGGAGACGTCGGCAGCCTGCCGATCGGCCTGCTGCTCGGCTGGTGCCTGCTGCAATTGGCCTACAGCCAGCTGTTCGCTGCCGCCCTGCTGTTGCCGCTCTATTATCTCGCGGACGCGACGGTGACCCTGCTGCGCCGGATGATCCGGCGAGAACCTTTCTGGGCGGCGCATCGTTCGCATTTCTATCAACGCGCGACCGACAACGGCTTTTCAGTGTTGCGCGTGGTGAGCGAGGTGTTCGCACTCAATGTCGGCCTGGCGGTGCTGGCGATCGCATCGACCAGGGCACAATCGGCTGTCATCGATGTCATCTCAACGACCGTCGGAGGCCTTGGCGTGGCGCTGGTAATGTACCGCTTTTCGCGGCGCCGTCCGGCAACTTCCTAGTCGCTATATGGCCCTGTTGCGCTGCGCAGCCATTCGTCGAGGCCGAATGGCGGCTGTGCCGGCCCCTGACAGCGGCTTGGAAACGTTCAAGGGGCTCCGCGATTGACGCGGTCGGGCTGAAAGTTTTAGCTAACGACCACAATTCTACTTTTTTCGGCGCTGCAATCCTTAACGGCGATCAATCGTGTGTGCAGCCGTGAAACGACAAACGCGCTACCCTCCAGCCAATCCAAATTCAGGTATAGCGTCCTTCAAAACAGCTCTTATTGTGGCGCGATCGTCATGTTCGACGGCAGGCGTGAGAGCAGCAATCCACTTGTGCAGAGACTGCATCGGCGGTTCGTTGGGCTTTGCCGCCATGATGCCGGCAATTCCGATTTCTACCGCGGGCTCCTCAGTGGCAAATAGGATTTCGTTCAACCGTTCTCCCGGCCGCATGCCGGTAAAGACGATATCGATGTCGTGACCCGGCTCCAGGCCAGAAAGCCGAATCATACGTTCGGCAAGGTCGACGATCTTGACAGGCTGTCCCATGTTGAGCACGTAAACCGAGACGTCCGGACGCACCGGGGCCAGGGCGTGCGTGACGGCCGTAATCACGAGATCACAGGCCTCTCGGATCGTCATGAAGTACCGGACCATATCCGGATGCGTGACCGTCACCGGGCCACCCGCATCGATCTGCGCCTTGAATTTAGGCACCACCGAACCGTTCGAGGCCAGCACGTTGCCGAATCTCACGGAAATCAGGCGCATCTGCGGACGTGCGCCCGGGCCTGTCTGAGACGCAAGGTCGTGATCAAGCGCCTGGCAGTACATCTCGGCAAACCGCTTGGTTAAACCCAGCATCGAGACCGGCTCGATCGCCTTGTCAGTCGAGATCATCACCATCGCCTCGGCGCCCGCCGCCAGCGCTGCATCCGCGACATTGATCGATCCGAAAATGTTGGTCTTGACCCCTTCGCTCCAGTCACGTTCGAGAATCGGCACGTGCTTGAGGGCGGCGGCGTGAAACACTATATCTGGCTTGAACTCCTTCACCAGCCGCATGATACGCTCGCGATCGCGAATATCCGCAATCCGGCCCTCGATGACGGCACCGGTCTGGTGCTCCGCTAGCGCTTCCGTGATGGCATAAAGCGCCGGCTCGGAATTCTCGATCACCAGCAGGCGCGCGGCCCCGAATGTCGCGACCCGGTCGCAAATCTCCGAACCGATCGAGCCGCCGCCGCCGGTGACAATGACCGCCTTGTTTTTCACCAGTGCTTCGAGGCGAGCGTAGTCGATATTTTCGCTGGCACGCAGCAACAGGTCCTCGACGGCAACGTTCGTCAGCCGCGGCATCTCCCCGCTCTCGAGCGACGGCAGGCGGCTGACGATCAACCCTAGCCTGCGCCCCCGCATCAGAACGGATTCTGGCCGTGCCTCGGGCTCGAACGCCGACGGTGTCATTATCAGGCGCGCGATCTGCTTGTTGCGCCGCGCAAAATCAGCGACCACGTCCTCGATATCGTCGACCCCGCCCAGCACCGGAATGTTCCGGATCAACTGGCCGCGGTCGGCCCGCGATGGGGACAATATCCCGACCGGCCACAAATGCTTGACGGCGCCGCTTTCAATGCCACGCAGAAGAATTTCGGCATCCGCCGCCCGGCCGATCAAGAGCGCCGGCGAGGCTCCGTCGGTACGGGCATGATATCGCATACGTGAATAGCGGAAATAACGATAGGCGAAGCGCAAGCCGCTCAGGAAGAACACCTCGAGAAACCAGTAAAGGATGATGGTGATCTTGCCGAGAAAGAACGTCGTTTGAAGATTTGGCCCTGCCAACTTGCCATGAACGTCGGGCGCGACAAAGATGTAGTCCAGCGCCAACAGCGCGACCGTCAGAACGGTCGCAACGCGAAGAATATTCAGCGCGTCCGGTAACGAAATGAATCGCCACTTCGTGGTGGTCAGATTGAAGACGTAACAGACGACCACGCTGAAGGTGATGAAATACGGCAGAATGCGCAGCAGCAGCGGCAGACGATCGAAAAAGGCGTCGCCCTCGAAACGCAGGTAGAAAGTCGCAAGCACCGCCAGGGTAGTTGCCAGCGCGTCGTGCAGCGCAATCAATAGGTTGCGCAAGGTCAGATTTGAGAGACGCGTCATTTCGCTGACCGGTAGCAGACGATCCTGGGGCTGGGCGGCTGTGAGGCCGCTGATATCTCATCTCGCACGTACATGCCAGCCATCACGGTGCTGAGGATTCTCGCGTTGCCGCTTCGTGCGAATTCCTCAGCACCATGCTGCCGGCGATGCCTACGCCGAGGACGTATATCCATCCCTCGTTGAAATCGAATAAGTGAGAGTTGAACAGCGAGGTGAAAATATTCTGCACCACGACCATCAATCCGATCCAGGCTGCCAGACCCTCGCCGCGGAACAGCATCAGATGCACCAGCCAGATCGCATATAGCACGACAATGCCGATCGCGCCCCACTGGATGGCGACGTTCAGCGTCTGATTGTGCGGATTTGAAATCACCTCGGCGGCGGCGCCGCGCTGGTCGACGGCGGCTTCCTCGAAAAGTCCGCGTATCGAGCCGGTTCCGTGGCCGAACAGCGGCGCCTCCGAAATAAACCGCAGCGATTTCCGGTAGAACTCCAGCCGCAAGCCCGCCGACGTCGGAAGGTTTTGTTCCTTGTAGAGTTGATAATCCCGTCCAAAGGTTTCGGCGGTCCAGCGCAATTTGGGAGATGTCATCCACGCCACGCCGCCGAGTATGGCCGTCACGCAGACGGCGATGACGACGCTGCGCCAATTCAAATGAAGCAGCGCGAATACCGCCAGCATGATCGGCATCGTGACCAGGGCCGTCCGGGATACGACCACGAACAGCATGTTGACCACGAAGCATAGGGAAACCGCGATCAGCAACACCGCCAGTCCGGTTCTTTGCGTTCGCCAGAGCCCGATGATGGGATAGGCCAGCACCACGGCGCAAAGCGCAAATTCCTGGCTCTGGTCGATGTAGTTCTTGACCGGGACGCCGTATTCGGCTCCGGATTTGAGCGCGAGCCTTGGATCGAACGCGACGATCCAGGACATCACCATCAGCAGGAAACAGGATGCCAGAAAGGCGATCAACACCTGCAGGCCGCGCGCGGAGCGCTCAAAATGATAGAGCAGCACCGGCAGCATCAGAAGCTTCGCGGACGGACCGACGGCGTAGAGCCGCACGCCCCACGGCACGTTCGACCACAGCGTTCCGACCGCAGCCAGCGCGAACAGCGCAACCGGAAGCGCACAAATTGGGCGCTTCAGCGACTGCAGGAAGCCCTTGGCGTCAAGGAACGGTCCCATCGAGACCAGCAAGGCGGTAGCGAAGATCGCCACCAGCGAGGTCGACCACGGCAGCGAAACGGCGATCAGGATCGCGAAAACGTCTGATGTGGTCGACCACGCGGCCGGATCCCGCCACTGCCGCAACAACAGCGCCGGCACGGATTCTTTCGCCGTCACGGTCACGCTTTGCCTCGACGCGCGCGATTGACCAGCGATGTCGTACTGAACCCGGGCAGGACGTCGACCAGCAGGACTTCGCCACCGCCGGCTTCGACGATCTCGTGGCCGACGACCTTCTCGCGGGTATAGTCGCCGCCCTTCACCAGGACGCTAGGCCTGATCTGCGCAATCAGCCCGAGTGGGGTGTCTTCTTCGAAAATCGCCACCAGATCGACCGCCTCCAGCGCCGCCAGCACTTCGGAGCGCGCACGCTCGTCCTGGACCGGGCGCCCCTCGCCCTTCAACCGCCTCACCGATGCGTCGCTGTTCAAGCCGACGATCAGGCGATCGCAGGCGGCACGCGCCGCGGTCAGAACCTTGACGTGGCCGGGGTGCAGGATGTCGAAGCAACCGTTGGTGAACCCGACCCTCAAACCCTGCTTGCGCCAATCCAGAAGATGCGTGTCGAGGTCTCCGCCCGCCGCGACAATCTTCTCTTCCGCAGCCAGAGACGCGTGCGGCAGGATTTTCCGCCGCAATTCCCTTGATGTGACGCTGGCAGTGCCCTTCTTGCCGACCGCGACCGCCGCCGCCGCGTTCGCCATCCGCAGCGACGTCACCCAATCGGCCCCTGCCGCGAGAGTCACCGCCAGCACGGCGGCGACCGTATCGCCCGCCCCCGAGACGTCGCGGACTTTCACCGGATGAGCCGGCACATGGACGGCCTCGCCATTGCGCGGCACCAGCGTCATGCCGAGTTCGCTTTGCGTCACCAGGACAGCTTCGCAATCGGCAAGCTGCATCACGTCCTGCGCGGCCGCGGCAATGCCTGCTTGCGTATCGCCGCTGCTGCGGGTCGCTTCCGCGAATTCCTTGCGATTGGGCGTGAGCAGGGTCGCGCCGCGGTAAATGGCAAAGTTGGCGCTCTTGGGATCGACGATGACGCGCTTGCCGAGTTTTCGCGCGGCGTCGATGGTGTTGCGGATCACGCGTGCAGTGAGCACGCCCTTGGCATAGTCGGACAGCAACACGATATCGGCGCGCGGCAACAGCGGCACAATGGCGTCGATCAGCTTCTGCTCGATGGCGGCCGAGGCGGGCTGCGCCTGTTCCCAGTCCGCGCGCAGCATGTGAGTGGAGAAATGATCGGAGACGAAGCGCACTTTTCGCGTCGTCGGCCGCTCGGAATCGCAAATCAGCACGCTTTCGATGCCGCTTTCCCGGGCAAGCTGGGCCTTCAGTTGCACGCCCGCGGCGTCCTCGCCGATCAGTCCGACGAACATGCAGCGCGCGCCGAGCGAGGCGACGTTGCGCGCGACATTGCCGGCGCCGCCGATGTTGCTTTCAGTGCGCTGCACGGCAATGACCGGCGCCGGCGCTTCCGGTGAAATCCGGGACACCTCGCCATAGACGAATTCGTCGAGCATGAGGTCGCCGACGCACAGCACCGTCCGGCTCGAAATCGCATGCGACAGGGCTTCAAAATCGAACATCAAGAACTCGCACTCTGTTGCAACGTCAGCGGAAGCGGTCGGCGCGGTCGAGGAAACCCTTTACGTACATTCCGACGGCCTCTTCCAGCGCGGTGAAGCCGCCATTGTAGCCGGCGCGCTGCAGCCGATCGACCTCACTCTGGGTGAAATACTGGTAGCTGCCGCGAATCGCCTCCGGCATGTCGATATATTGGATATTGGGAGCCGCGCCGAGCGCGGCGTAGGCGGAAGCCATCATATCCTTGAAGCTGCGCGCGGTGCCGGTGCCAACATTGAAGAGACCACTGACCGACGGGACCGAAAGCAGCCACATCATCACCCGCGCCACGTCGTCGACATAGATGAAATCGCGGCGCTGATCGCCGTCTGCGATGCCTTCGCGATGCGACTTGAACAGCTGCACGGGCCGGCCGGCCTTGATATCGTCGAAGCGCCGCGCCAGCACGCTCATCATCGTGCCCTTGTGATATTCATTAGGACCGAACACGTTGAAGAACTTCAAGCCGGCCCATTGCGGCGGCAGCTTGTCGCCCCTGGCCACGCGCTCGGCCACCGCCATATCGAACAGATGCTTGCT
Source organism: Bradyrhizobium erythrophlei (assembly GCF_900129505.1). Classification (NCBI taxonomy): domain Bacteria; kingdom Pseudomonadati; phylum Pseudomonadota; class Alphaproteobacteria; order Hyphomicrobiales; family Nitrobacteraceae; genus Bradyrhizobium; species Bradyrhizobium erythrophlei. The sequence continues at coordinate 8,536,393 of NZ_LT670818.1, forward strand.
CCAGCCATACAGATTCATCGGCCGCAGCGCCCTCAGCGCCGGTATCGATGGATCGTCGCGAAACCCCTGCCCGCCGTCGCCATAGGTTGCGGCCGAGGAGGCATAGATGAACGGCGTCCCGTTGGCCGTGCACCAGTCCAGCAGCCGCATCGACAGACGAAAATTGGTTTCGATCACGAGGTCGCCGTCGGTGGCCGTGGTCTCCGAAATCGCCCCGAGATGGATGATGGCCTCGAGCCGGCGGCCACCCAGCCAGTCCGCCAACTGCGCCGGCGGCACGATGTCGGCGAGCTGCCGCTTGGCCAGATTGCGCCATTTGCCGTCGTGGCCGAGCAGGTCGCACACGGCGACATCGGCGCGGCCCGCGTCATTCAACGCGGCCACGACGTTCGATCCGATAAAACCGGCGCCCCCGGTCACCAGCAACATTCCACGCCCGCCCTTGATGTGCAACGCCAGCTTTGCCTCACTCCTGCCCGGCAGGCAACTTGGCTCCCCCCTCAATGAAGCCGGCGAGCGGGCACTTTGATGTCTTTACCCCGCTGCAGCGAGCAGATACCGACAGGTTTGGATGAACAGCCGCCAGCTTTAAAATATGAATAAAGATTCAGATCATCTTGTGGCGATGGAGGACGCGGCGGATACCCGTCCGATCCTGATTGTTCCCTATATGTGGATTGGCGACTTCGTGCGCGGCCATAGCGTGGTGCGGGTGTTGAAGCAGCGCTGGCCCAATCGGCCGATCGATCTTCTGGTGACGACCCTGTGCGCGCCACTGGTCGATTATATGCCCGGTGTACGCTCCGGCATCGTCTGGGACCTGCCGCGCAGCCGGCTGGCGATTGCCAAGCAATGGGGGCTGGCGGCCCGGCTCCGTGCTGGGAACTACGACACCGCACTGGTCCTGCCCCGCACCTGGAAATCGGCCATCGCGCCGGCACTCGCCGGTATCCCGGAGCGGGTGGGTTTCGTGGGCGAGGCGAGATTCGGACTTATCAACAGATGGCGCTGGGGCGAGAAGGCCCTGCCCCGTTTCATCGACAAGAACGCCGCACTGGCGCTGCCGGATAAGGCTCCACTGCCGCCGGAATGGCCGGTGCCGCAGCTCAATGTCCCGGCCGAGGAAGTGAGCCGCTGGCGGCAGGCGTGCGGGCTGGGCAGCGGTGCCGCGGTGGCGCTGGCGCCCGGTTCGGTCGGGGCGTCGAAACGCTGGACTTATTACCCGGAGGCCGCGCGGCTGTTGGCCGACCATGGGCTGGAGGTGTGGGTGGTCGGCGGCCCCGGCGAAAAGGCGCTTGCCGCGGAAATCGTGGCTGCGGGCGGTCCACGGGTACGCGATCTGACCGGGACCGATCTGCGCAACGGCATTCTGGCGATGGCGGCAGCCAGGATGGCCATATCAAACGATTCCGGCCTGATGCACATCGCCGCCGCGCTGGGGACCCCGACCATGGGCATTTTCGGGCCCACCAGCCCCTATCACTGGGCGCCGCTGAACGGGCTCGCGGCGACAGTGCGGACCAAAACCATGGTTCCCTGCCAGCCCTGCCACCGTCCGGTCTGCACCATGAACGAGCATCGCTGCATGCGGGATATTCCCGCATCCGACGTGGTCGAGATCGCCGAGCGCGTGCTGGCCGAGGCTGGCGGCCGCGTGGCGCCATAACCGCGCTTGCGCTGCCGCGGCGCGTTCATTACCAGAAGACACCAACCCGAAAACCCCTGACGGCACGCCTTGAGCCAGGATTCCATAGACCCGATCGCCGCCCATCTGGCGCAATCGCTCGCCGGCCTTGAGCGCGCCACGCAAGACTCCGCGTTGCTCGCCGCCGCGCGGAAGATCGCGGCCGTTTTCGTCACGGCGCTGCGGGCGGGCAACAAGCTCCTGATCATCGGCAACGGCGGCAGCGCCGCCGACGCCCAGCATATCGCCGCGGAAATCATCGGCCGCTACAAGCAGGACCGGCCTGCCTATGCGGCAATCGCGCTGACCACCGACACCTCGGCATTGACGGCGATCGCCAATGACTACGGCTTCGAGCAGGTGTTCACGCGCCAGGTCGCTGGTCTCGGAAACCGTGGCGACGTGTTGCTGGCCTTGTCCACCTCGGGACGTTCGGCGAATATCCTGGCGGCGCTGCGCACGGCGCGCGAGCACGGACTGCTCACCATAGGCTTCACCGGAGCCAGGGGCGAGGCGCTCGGCGCGCTGTGCGATCATCTCCTGGTCGCGCCCAGCGACGACACCCCGGTGATCCAGCAAATTCACCTCGCCGTGGCGCACGGGATCTGCGACGAGATCGAGCAGTCGCTGATGCGCGAGGGCGCGCGAAAATGATCGGCGTCGACGCCGCGCGCGCGACGCCACGGCCCGCCGCCTTCCTCGATCGCGACGGCGTCATCAATCACGACGATGGCTTTATGGGCACGCGTGAGCGGATTCGCTGGATGCCGAACGCCGCCAAGGCGGTCCGCCGGCTCAATGAAGCCGGATATTTTGTGTTCTTCTTCACCAATCAATCCGGCGTGGCACGCGGTTTCTTCACCGAAGACGAGCTCAACGCCCTGCACGACTGGATGCTTGCCGAACTCGCCGCTCAAGGCGCCGTGATCGACGATATCAGGTATTGCCCGCATCATCCCGATGGATCGGTCGAGGGCTATCTCAGCGATCATCACTGGCGGAAGCCGAGCCCCGGCATGATCCACGATCTGATGCAACACTGGCCGGTGCGGCGCGAGGGCAGTTTTGTCATCGGCGACCGCCCGACCGATATCGAGGCGGCGCAAGCGGCGGGATTGCCGGGCTTTCTGTTCGCCGGCGGCGATCTCGACGCCTTCGTGGCGCAAGCGATCGCTCAGACCAGCCGCCGGTAAACTTCCGCGATCTGGTTTGCCTCCGCCTCCAGGCTGAACTTCTCAACGACCCGCGCGCGCCCTCGCTTACCCATGTCGGTTGCCGATGCCGGATCGCGCATCAGCGGCTCCAGCGCCGCCACAAGCGCGCCGACATCGCCCGGCGGCGTCAGCACGCCGGTGACGCCATCCTCGACCACGAGTTCGGCCGCACCCGCGCGCGACGCCACCAGCGCCGCACCCGCCGACATCGCCTCGATCAGGGTCAGTCCAAAACCCTCGTTGCGCGAAGTGAAGGCGTAGATCGTCAGCCGCCGATACCAGCGCTGCACCTCCTCGATCGCAAGCTCGCCCGTAACGACGATGCGCGATTGCAGGCCTGCCGCCTCGATGCGCTTTTTCAGATCATTGGCAAAGCCTTGTTGTTCGGGCGTGACCGCGCCGACGATCACCGCCGTGAAATCGGGATATCGCGGCAGCAGCCGGCACATCGCGTCCACGAACACATCGCTGCCTTTTTGCGCGCGCACCCGGCCGAAGCAGCCGATGGCGTAGCGGCCCGTCAATCCGGATTCCGCGAACGCCGCCGCGCGATCGGGCGGTGGCGCGTAAGTATCGGTATCGACGCCGTGCGAAATCACGGTTGCCTTGCGCTTGAGAAACGACGCCGAGAGGTCGCTGGTGGCGATGATCGCGTCCATCCGCCGGATCAGCCAGCGCGTGATCCAGCTGTGATGGCGCTGCGCCGCCGAGGTGAACACCAGCTTCAAGGGCCAACCGAGCGATCGCAGCACCACGCCCGCGATCATCTCGTTGTTGCGCCGCGCGTGCCAGATCAGCGGCGCGCCACGCCGCCATAACTTCAGGAGATCGGCGACGCCCATCCGGGCAATACCCTCGGGTGCATCGGGACCGAACCACGCGGTGCGGAACATTTTCGCAAGCTTCGGGGCCACCATGCGATTGGTCGCAGTCACGCCGGAATAGCGCCTGTGCAGATTCGGCACGATCAGCTGCAGATCGGCAGCGGAAATGTTCTCGATTGCCACGTCAGGCTCCGTTTCAGGCATTTTCTATACGCAACATTAAGCATAGTGGCCAGTTCACCGGCTGCGAAACCCACTCTTCACCGCGCCGCGGATAGCATCGCCGCCATATCGGGGAGTGGGTGAGTTCATGACTGTGCTTGTTACCGGCGGTGCCGGCTACATCGGAAGTCACATGGTTCAGGCGCTGGCGGAAGCCGGCGAAAGCGTCGTCGTGATCGACAACCTGTCCACCGGCTTCTCCCAATTCCTGCCCCAGGGCGTTCCGCTGTTCATCGGCGACGCCGGCGACGAGAATCTCGTCGAGGGCGTGATATCAGCGCACGGCGTGGAAAGCGTCATTCATTTCGCGGGCTCGGTGGTGGTGCCGGAGTCGATGCGCGATCCGCTGGCCTATTACCGCAACAACACCATGACGACGCGCAGTCTGCTCAACGCGACCGTAAAGTCGGGCGTCAGCCGCTTCATCTTTTCGTCCACCGCCGCGGTGTACGGCAATCCGGATCAGGTGCCCGTGCCCGAGAGCGCGCCGACGCGGCCGCTGTCGCCCTACGGCTCCTCCAAGCTGATGGCCGAGATCATGCTGCATGACACCGCCTCGGCGCATGGCATGAATTACGTCGCGCTGCGTTACTTCAACGTCGCGGGCGCCGACCCGCAGGCGCGCATGGGGCTGGCGACCGTCGGCGCGACGCATCTCTTGAAGATCGCGGTCGAAGCGGCCACCGGGCAGCGCGCCAAGATCGACGTGTTCGGAACCGACTATTCGACGCCGGATGGCAGCTGCATCCGGGATTTCATCCATGTCAGCGATCTCGCCCAGGCCCATCGCGCGGCGTTGTCCTACCTGCGCACTGGGGGGGCCTCGATGACGCTGAATTGCGGCTACGGCCGCGGCTATTCGGTGCTGGAGACCATCGAGGCGGTGCGCAACGTCTCCGGGCGCAACTTCGCGGTCCAGTATGGCCCGCGCCGGCCCGGCGACATCATGACCATGATTGCCGATACCAGCTTGATCCGCGCTACGCTGGACTGGACGCCGCAATATGACGATCTCGAAACCGTCGCCAGGCACGCGCTGGCGTGGGAAGAGAAACTGTCCCGCGAGCAACAGGGTGAGCACCAGCACGCGGCCTCGGCCTAAATTCTCATCCGGCGCAAGTCCTCATTTTGGCTTGAAAAACCCCGATATAGCGGGCAAGGAGGCATCTCGCTTAGCCTGACGCTGGGGCGAGTCCGCCCCGGTGTCACGATGGAACGCGGATGGCCGAACTTCCGAAGAAAATCACCGACGATCCCTATGGTGCGGCAATCCTGATCCGCCGCCTGATCACGGAACAGGGCGCCGCCTACTGGCGCCGCTATCTGCTCGCCTTCGTGCTGATGGGGATCTCGGCAGCGACGACCGCCGGATCGGCCTATTTGCTCGGCGAGGTCATCAACCAGGCCTATGTCGACAAGAACGTGCGCGGCATCGCGCTGCTGTCGGGGGTCACCGTCCTGATCTTCATCCTCAAGGGGGCCGCGACCTACGGTCATCAGGTCATCCTGTCGCAGATCTCGAACGCGATCCTCGCCAACAACCAGCGCCGGCTGTTCGCCAAGCTGATGAGCGAAAGCGTCGCCTTTTTCTCGGAACGGCATTCGTCGGAATTCCTGGCGCGGCTGACATCGGGTGCGTTCTCCGTCACGCAGGTGCTCAGCCTGCTGATCAACGCGGTGGGACGCGATCTGCTGTCGCTGATCGCGCTTGTCATCGTGATGCTGATGCAGGATCCCTATATGGCGCTGCTCGGTTTCGCCGTGGCGCCGCCGGCGATGCTGATGCTGCGCAAGCTGGTGAAGCGGATCAAGGGGCTGGCGCACAACCAGTTCACCGGCACGGCCGATATTCTCGAAACCATGCAGGAGTCCTTGCAGGGCATCCGCACCGTCAAGGCGTTCACGCTGGAGGCGACCATGCGCGAGCGCATCGACACCAGCATCACCGAGGTCGAGAAGAACGCCAACAAGATGGCGCGGGTCTCCAACCGTTCCAGCCCGCTGATGGAGACGCTCGGTGGCTTCGCGATCGCGGGCGGACTGATGTATGGCGGCTACCGCGTGGTCGCGATGGGTGCCACGCCGGGCCAGTTCTTTTCGTTCCTCACCGCGTTTCTGCTCGCCTACGAGCCGGCCAAGCGACTGGCGCGGCTCAATATCGAGTTGAACAGCAGCCTGATCGGCGCCCGCAAGCTGCTGGAGATCGTCGACAGCCCCTCCAGCGAGCCCGCCGACGACGACAAGCCGGCGCTGAAGCTGACGGACGCGCGGGTGGAACTGCGCGACGTCACCTTTGCCTACCGTCCGAACGAGCCGGTGATCAGCCGCATGAGCTTTGTCGCCGAGCCCGGCAAGGTCACCGCGCTGGTCGGCCCCTCCGGCGGCGGCAAATCGACGGTGCTGGCGCTGCTGCTGCGGTTCTACGACGTCAGCGAGGGCGACATCCTGATCGACGGACAGTCGATCGCCACGGTGTCGCGGAAATCGCTGCGTCAGCAGACCGCCTATGTCGGCCAGGATGTTTATCTGTTCCGCGACACCATTCGCGAAAACATCGCGTTCGGCAAGATCGGCGCCACCGAAGCCGAGATCGTGGCTGCCGCGAAAGCGGCCTGCGCGCACGAATTCATCATGGGCTTTCCACTCGGCTACGATACGCCGGTCGGCGAGCACGGCACGCAATTGTCCGGCGGGCAGCGCCAGCGCATCGCGGTCGCGCGCGCGCTGGTGAAGAACGCGCCGATCATCCTGCTCGACGAGGCGACCGCGGCGCTGGATTCGGAATCCGAGCAACAGGTGCAGGAAGCCATCGAGCATCTCTGCCAGAACCGCACCACCATCGTCATCGCCCATCGCCTGCATACCATCATGCACGCCGACGCCATCCTGGTGGTCGAAGGCGGTGAGATCGTCGAGCGCGGCCGGCACGACGATCTGCTGCGCCGCGGCGGGCGCTATGCCTCGTTCTTCCGCATACAACATCGTGATGCCGGCCCGCTCACTCTGGCGCCGATCAGCGCAACTGCGTAAAGCTTGGATCACCCTTTCAGCCCTCACCCACACCGAGAACCCGTCTCATGAGCGCCACATCCTACGTCATTCCAGCGCCCCCGCAGCCTTCGCTTCCCGTCGTCGGCGAAACCAAATCCTATCCGGTTCGCCGCATCTGGTGTGTCGGGCGCAATTATCTCGAGCATATCCGCGAGATGGGAAATGACGAGCGGGCGCCGCCGTTCTTCTTCGCCAAACACGCCGACATGCTGGTGCCCGACGGCGCGACGATTCCCTACCCGCCGCTGACCAAGGACCTGCATCACGAGGTCGAGCTGGTTGTCGCCATGAAGAGTGGCGGCCTCAACATCCCCGCCGACAAGGCGCTCGACCATGTCTACGGCTATGCGGTGGGCATCGACCTCACCCGCCGCGACCTGCAGATCGCCTCGCGCAAGAAGGAACGACCCTGGGAAGTCGGCAAGTCCTTCGACTATTCCGCTCCCTGCTCCGCCATTCAGCCTGCCTCGAAGATCGGCCATCCCGCGAAAGGCAAGATCTGGCTCACGGTCAACGGCGCCGAACAGCAGAAGGGCGATCTCACCGAACTGATCTGGAGCGTGCCGGAGATCATCTGGCAGCTCTCGCAGCAGGTCGCGCTGGCCGCCGGCGACATCATCATGACGGGAACGCCTGCCGGGGTCTCCCAGCTAAATCCGGGCGACAAAATCGAATGCGGGGTTGATGGCGTCGGCACCCTGAAGGTTTCGGTCGGCAAGCCGGAATAGCGGTGCGCGGCATCCAGAAATCGAAAGGCCCCGGGCTCGTCCGGGGCCTTTTTGTAACCAGGTCGCCGCGGAGCCTTACGGTGTTACCCATACGCATTTTGCAATTGTATCCGGCAGCGCGCTTGCATTAAGTCCCAACCAGGCTGGGAGCCGAAATTCCGCCTCGCAGTCAGGAGCGTTTGGAGTTCGGTTGTTGACAGTGAAATCGTCTGCAAGTGCTTTGGATCTGGGTGTGCGCGTAGAGAGAGCAGATTTAAGCAAATGTTAAAGCCACCGTTCCGCGCTGCAGGGGGTCGCCCGCGGTGACGCGTCCCGGCGGAATTGGTAACCGCCTTCTGGCAACGCTGCCGCCAGGGGACTTCAATCTGCTGGCGCCCGAGCTAGAGACGGTCGCGCTCGACCAGGACGCGGTTCTCTCGCGAGCGGGTGACCAGATCGAGCACGTCTTCTTCCCTCATAGCGGTGCCATCTCGCTGATGATCGACATGGCGAACGGGCAGACGGTTGCCACCGCCGCAGTCGGACACGAGGGGGCAGTAGGTATTCTTTCCGTACTAGGACCGTCACCTTCTGCCGCTACCGCCATCGTCCGTGCGGCGGGCACTGTCTCACGGATCCCTGCACCGCGATTTAACGCCGCGTTCAACCGGAGCCCCGCGATCCGGCACGCGGTCCAAATTCACATCAGGGCGATGCTGATGCAGTTTCAGCTTGGCGCGGCCTGCAATGCGCTGCATCCGGTCAAAGCCCGCATGGCACGCTGGCTGCTTCATTTTCGCGACCGCATCGACCACGACCTCCTCCCGCTCACCCAGGAGGCGCTGTCGCAAATACTCGGTGTGCGGCGAACGACAGTGACGCTCCTCATGCGCAATCTGCGCGCGTCCGGAGCGATCAGATCTGATCGACGAGGCCAGATCGAGATCGACCGATCGCGGCTCGCGGCGGCGGCGTGCGAATGCCACGGCATCATGAGTCTCGAAATCGAGGAGATCTTCTCGATGAACACCGCCCGAGGTCGCGTTCTCGCTGTGCCGGATGGTGACGGCATCTTAGTGAGTGAATCGGGCGATCCTGTGTGAGCCGGTCCGAGCGGTAGCGACTACATTTGTTGGGGCGGGAAGGCGCAGCGGGCTCGCTCCGCGGTCTGGCGGAGTCTTCGGACTCGATCAGGCTCCCTCCGGCCGATCAAAGTCCGGTGCGGATTTGGATTGCGCCTCGAACTCCGCAATTTCGCGCAGCACCTTCGCCACCTGGCGCAACTCGTCGCGCGCAGGGCCGGGCTTCAGCCGTCGTGCCTCGAAAAGAAAATCCTTGGCCTGCAGCAGCCAGGTAGATGTCTCCGGAGAGATTTGCGTGTGCGCCATGGTGTCCCTCCATCGCGATTATCGATGCCTGCGTGGCCGGTCATGCCAGGGAATCGGCACTGCGAGGCGCCCAGGCGCTCGGTTCGTCAACCCAGGCCTCCCGTGCGAACCAAGCGTGATTGGTCTGGCAGATCGGGCAGCGGGTGTTCGCATAAAACACCGGGCTGCGCCGAAAGCTCTCGCGATCGGTCTTGATGCCAGTAGCGATCGCGTGTCCAGTCTGTGGGCATTTGACCATGACCATACCCATGTGAGCCTCCCTTGGATTTGATTTTCTTGGATTTGATTTCTTATTTTGATTTTTTGAAAACAAACCGGCCGATTGGATTGCGCCTCTTGTTGGTGCGGGGGCTTGGGGGCATCGCGCACCCGACCGTTATTCGATCGAGCATGGGGTCGGCACGCTTGTGGCGGAGCTTGTTCCAACCGGCCGGTTCTCCCTCTTGAACGAACCTGGATGTAAGTTGAGCGCTGCCTTCTTAGTTGTCTCGGTGAAGAACCTTGGCGACGTGCTTCCTGAGCGGCTCGCCGGTTGCAGTCGCAAGCTTCTGGGCAAGCTCCCACAAGTCCTTGTTCTGGGCGGATGCGGTGTCGAAGGCTTTGCGCGCTTGCTCCGCAGACGCGGTGACGACATCCGTCGCCGATTTACTGCCCAAGAGATGGACGAAGAAATCGATCGCGGAGGCGGTATTGGCGTTCGAGATCTCGATGACCTTGAGCCCGTAGTCGCTCGCGCTCCTCGCATTGCTCGAATAGGTCTCGCGCAGCGTTTCTGCCATCTCCTGCGACGCGGCCTTGATCTTCTCGCAGCCTTCCCGTGCGCGGGCGACGCCCTGCTCGGAAAGTTCATCGAGCACTCCGGACAACGCGAACTTCGGGAATCCGAACGACGGCATGGCGAAACCGTTCGTTCCGTTCAGATCAGCTTTCACTTCACTTTCACTCACGGCTATCCCCTATTCTCAAGCGAAATCATTTCCCGAGACGCTGGTTTGCGTCACAAGAGTTTGTAGAGGCGGAAAGTTGTTCCGCTTCCGTGTCCGATCGGTTTTTGATGAGCTTCGATCCAGCCCAGATGCCACTATGTCCAACGAAAAGGGTCCTGTCCGTTCGGTATGAGACTCTCCGAGTAAAATTCTTTCGAAGATGTCAATACACACAGTCGTCATATCTACTGGAATAGTGGTGCTGTGCATAACGGGGACATCGCGAGGGGCATCGACCTCACCCGCCGCGACCGGCAGATCGCCTCGCGCAAGAAAGAGCGTCCCTGGGAAGTCGGCAAGTCCTTCGACTATTCCGCTCCCTGCTCCGCCATTCAGCCGGCGTCGAAGATCGGCCATCCGGCGAAGGGCAAGATCTGGCTCACGGTCAACGGCACCGAACAGCAAAAGGGCGATCTCACCGAACTGATCTGGAGCGTGCCGGAGATCATCTGGCAGCTCTCGCAGCAGGTCGCGCTGGCCGCCGGCGACATCATCATGACGGGAACGCCTGCCGGGGTCTCCCAACTCAATCCGGGCGACAAAATCGAATGCGGGGTCGACGGCGTCGGCACCCTGAAGGTTTCGATCGGCAAGCCTGCGGCCTGAGCGGCGCGCAACACCAAAACACGGAAATTGAGGCCCCCACCCCCCGGTTTGGGGCCTTTTTCGCGTCCGGATTTGCGTCTTTCTCCGTAGAACTACTCAGAAATTCATAAATCATTAACCACGCGCAAATTAAATCGGCGGCGCGCAACGACAACCTGGGCTGGAGCCGCCGATGAGCCCCGACTGGAACGCCATCCGCCTCGATCTGCTCGGCGTCGACGAGGCGATGCGGGCCACGTTGCGGGAGATGCGGCCGTTCTTTGCCAGAGTGCTGCCGGATATCCTGGCGCGGTTCTACGACAAGGTCCGCCAGTACGATCCCTCCTGCGGCATCCCTGGGGAAGACGCGATGCAGGACGCCATTCGCATGCAGCTGCAACACTGGAACCTGATCGGTGGCGGAGAATTCGGTCTCGCCTACATCAGTTCGATCGCGCGGTTTTGCGAGTTGAACCAGCGGGCCGGCGTCGCGCCGCAATGGTATATCGGCTGCCGCCTGATGTTCGTCGCCGATCAATTGATCAGGGCGGTCGAGACCGAAGTCCAGGTACCTGATGGCGTGACGGCAGCGCAGGCCGCACGCGACAAAAAAGCCGAAATGGTGAAGGCGATCGCCAAGGCCAACATGCTGGATACCGAGTACATGGTGGCACATTGCCTCGGCGCCAACCGTGAGGCCCGCAACGATTCCGTCACGGATGCCGGCGACCGCTTCCGCGCCAGCATCACGTTGCTCATGAACGCTTCCAGTGAGCCGGAACGCAGCGGGCGCGCGGTTGCTTGATTGTCGGGAGGCGCAGTTCGCCCGTCAGGCCCGCGCCATCGCCTGCAGGCCCTTGAACGTCAAACGCTTGGGATCCTTGACGCCGGCCAGATAAAGCCTGCGGATGAAGGCGGTGACCACATCGCGGTCGCAATCGGTCAGTGCGACCACGGCGTCGACAGCAATCCTTTGGGCGTCCATAGGCTTCCTCGTGCGGTCTCGAGCCCAGCCGCAATAGCTTAGGGTTCGCCGATTAATACGGCGTTAACCTCGCCGCAAAATGGCCGATTCACGGCAGACCGCGAATACGCGAAACAACGCATAGCGGCGTTTCGACGCGGTCGCCATATGCCGGTTTCCCGAACGCACGGCGATCCGCAGGCGGCGAAAGCAAAAAGCCAAGTAATTCAGTGCGCCGCCGCTGCCCCGCCGGCCTGCACCTTGCGGGTGAACAGGATGGCGACCGCCGCGAACGCGAGCACGAAGCCGATCACTGCGAAGGTATCGCTAAAGCCCATGATGAGCGCTTGCTGCCGGACCGAGTTGCCGAGCGCGACGATGGCCTGATGGCTGGCGGTTGCCGGGTCCGGCACGCCGTGCAGCATGAAGTAATGCGTGCTCTGCGCCAGGCGGTCGCGCACCTCCTGCCGGCCGAGCGTCACGGACTGGCCGATGATGTTGGAATGAAACTGCTCGCGCTTGGTGATGACGGTGGCCAAAACGGCGGTCCCGACGGCGCCGCCGAGATTGCGGAGCATGTTGGAAATGCCTGAAGCGGCCGCGGCGTCCTTCGGATCGACGCCACCAAGCGTCACCGACGTCAGCGGCGTCAGCACCAACGCCTGGCCGATCGCGCGCACGATATTGGGAATCCAGAGCTGGTCGCCGGCGTAATCCGGCGACATGTCGATGTTCATGAAGCAGCTCGCGGCAAAAATGCTGATGCCGACAAAGGCGATGTAGCGCGCCTCGAACTTCTGCATCAATTTGGGAACGAGCGGAATCAGCAGCAATTGCGGCAGCCCCGTCCAGGCCAGCACCGCGCCGATCTGCTCGGCATTGTAGTGCTGGGCCTGCCCGAGATAGGCCGGCAGGATATAGACCGATCCGAACAACGCGAAGCCGACCAGGACCGTGGCGATGGTTCCGAAGCCGAAGTTTCGCTGGGTCAAGAGCCGCAATTTAAGCAGCGGCTGTTCGACCCGGAGCTCGACCCAGATGAACAGCGACAGGCTGACGGCGGCGACCACCGCCAAGCGGACAATGAAGGGCGAGGCAAACCAGTCATCCTTGTTGCCCTCTTCCAGCACCGCCTGCAACGCGGACAGGCCGACCGCCATCGTCGCGATGCCGACCCAGTCGCCTTGCCGCAGCAGACCGAGATTCATCGGCTGCCGCTCCAGGGTGAAATAAAGCGCAACTACCATCACCGCGCTCGGCAGCGCGTTGACGAAGAAGATCGCCTGCCAACCGTAATTCTCGGTGAGATAGCCGCCGATGGTCGGACCGATCGCCGGCGCGAAGGTCACGGCAAGCGCGAAGATCGCGAGCCCGATCGATTGCTGCGCCTTCGGCAATTTTGTCAGTACCATGGTGAAGGCCATCGGGATCAGCACGCCGCCCGCAAAACCCTGCAGGCCCCGCATCGCGATCATGGAGCCGAGGTCGTGGGTGAAGGCGCAGGCGATCGAGAACAGCGGAAACAGGATGCCGTTGGCAAGCATGTAGAGCCGGAACGAGAACACGCGGCTGAAATAGGCTGTCAGGGGAATCACGACGATCTCGCCGATCAGATAGGACGTCGAGATCCAGGAGCCGTTGTCGACGCCGGTGCCGATGCCGCCCTCGATGTTGAGCAGCGACGCATTGGTGATCTGGATGTTGAGGATCGCCATGAACGCGCCGATCATGGCCGCGAGCACCGCGATCCATGTCGCCGTACTTGCGTGGTCGACGTCGCGCCACGCCGGATTGAGCGGGGCTGGCGAAGTTAGCGGCATTGCGATGACGTTGGACATTGTCGCGCCCTCCGGGGCCGGCCGTCTCAGTTGATGTGACTTGATGCGGCGGCGACACGCGTTCTGCTGAGACGCGTATCGATGGTTGGTGTCACCGACATGCCCGGCCGCAGCTCGCCCGACAGCGCGCCGTCGGGATCGAGCACGATCTTGACCGGGATACGCTGGACGATCTTGGTGAAATTGCCGGTCGCGTTGTCCGGCGGCAGCAGCGCGAACTGCTGCCCGCTGGCGGGTGCGATGCTGTCGACATGTCCATGCGCGACCTTGCCCGGGAAGGTGTCGACCTCGACGTCGACCGGCTGGCCCGGCTGGACATGGGTCAGCTGCGTCTCCTTGTAGTTGGCGACAATGTAGGTGTTCGCTGTCGGCACCACGGACATCAGCTGCGTACCGGCCTGAACGAACTGCCCGACCCTAAGCGTGCGGTTGCCGACCACCCCATCCACCGGCGACACGATCGTGGCATAACCGAGATTCAATTCAGCCTGGCGCTGAAGTGCAAGATTGTGCGCCGCAGTGGCTTCGGCCTGCGCCAGCTCCGCCTTCAGCAGGCCGACTTGCTTGGTGGCGGAGGCAAGTGCCGCGGTATCCCGCTGCACGCTGGCGCTCGCCGCGGCGATTCGCGACGCGGCCTGCTGGGCATTCTGCGTGGTGCCGAAGCCGGTCGACGCCAGGTCCGAGTAACGCTTGTCTTCCTGCTGGGCGAATTTTTCATTGGCGCGGTCGACCGCCAGCGTCGCGTTCGCGCCTTCGATGATGGATTGCTGGATGTCGAGCGAAGCCTGCTTGGCCGCGACCGCCGCGCGCGAGGCCGCGACGTCGGCTTTCGCCTGGTCCAGCGCGACCGTGAAGTCGCGCTGATCGATGCGGGCCAGAACCTGTCCGGCCTTGACGTGCTCGTTGTCGCCGACCAGCACTTGGTCGAGATAGCCGGAGACGCGCGGGGCGATCGTGGTGTTGTCGGCCTGCACATAGGCGTCGTCCGTCGAGACCTCGAAGCGGCCGACGGTCCAGTACTGCGTGCCGTAATAGGCGCCGAGTGCCAGCACGGCCGCGCTCGCGGCACCCAGCAGCCAGCCCCGCCGCCGGTTGGAGCGGACCGGCGAAGCGGCATCCTGATGTGTACCGCTGTTGTCAGCCGCCTCCCGCAAGATGGGCGCGGCTTCCACTGCCGAAACCGGCCGCTCGATCTCAACTGCACCCATATGCCGCGTCATTGACGTCACTCCCGTTTCCCTCGTTTCCGATGTCTCGGCGTGAGCCGTCTCGTACGCGCGCCCCGCCGAATTAGGAAACTTGATATTTTCCTAAATACATCCTACATTGCGGCGATCAATGGGATGCCGAGATGGAACTGCGTAACAAGATCGTGAAGCGAGGCCGGGGCCGGCCGCAGGCGCGCCCCGACGAGGAAACGCGCCACCTCATCCATGAGGCCGCGCGCCACGAGTTCCTGGAAAGCGGATACGGCGCCGCCTGCATGGAGGCTGTGGCCGCCCGTGCCGGGGTTTCGACCAAAACGCTTTATCGCCTGATCCCGACCAAGGCGGCGCTGTTCGAGGAGATGGTCAGCGCGCGGCTCGACCAGTTTTTCGCGAGCGTCGTAGCTGATGTCGTGGACAGCGCCGACCTCGCCTCGGCGCTGGAAACCATGCTGATCGACTGTGCGGGCTTAACCCTCGACCCGGAAGTCGTTGGACTGCACCGGCTGGTGATCGCGGAATCCGATCGCCTGCCCGAGCTTGCGCGGGCCTTCTACAAGAACGGCGTCCAGCGCGTTCCGGTCGCGCTGGCGGAATGGCTCGACGCGCAGTGCAAGCGGGGCAAGATCAAATTAGAGGATCCGAAGGCCGCCGCCGGCATGCTCCTGGGAATGATGATCTCCGAACCCCAGCGTGCGGCGATGCTGCAGCAAGGCAGGCCGCTGTCGGCGAAGGCCGTGCGTGAGCGGGCTCACACCTGCGCGCAACTGTTCCTGAGGGGATGCGTCCGGTAAACGATGCTTCATCTGCGACCAAGCCCGTCCGCCCGACGGCGCAAGGAGCGGCCTTCCTATACCTAGGTTTGATCCACATCGCTATTTCCGGCGTGCTATCGCGCATGTCGTTGCTGGCGATGTGATCGCCGCATCATTTCGATTGCCGGACCAGGTCAAAAGAGGAGTTGCCCGATGCAATACCCAACTTCTTATCGTACGGCGCAGATCGAAGGTCTCTCCATCTTCTACCGGGAGGCCGGCCCGCAAGATGCGCCGACGCTTCTGCTCCTGCACGGACTTCCCTCTTCGTCGCGCATGTTCGAGCCCCTGCTGGCCCGGCTTTCCGATCGCTATCATCTTGTCGCCCCGGATTACCCGGGCTTCGGACATAGCGACTGGCCTGATCCGAAACAATTTGCCTACACCTTCGATCACACCGCCGACATCATGAATCACTTTGCTGAGGCACTCGGGCTCTCCCGCTATGCGCTTTACATGCAGGACTATGGCGGCCCCGTCGGTTTCCGGATGGCCCTGGCCCATCCGGAACGGGTCGAAGCCCTCATTGTCCAGAACGCGGTGGCGCACAACGAAGGCTTGGGCGAGCTTTGGAAACCGCGGCGAGCCTTTTGGGCCGACCGGGCTGCCAACGAAACCACGCTCCGCAAGAATCTGCTGTCGCTGCAAGCGACGCGAACGCGGCATGTCGGGAAAGATCCCATCGTGGAACGCTATGATCCTGACCTCTGGACCGATGAGTTTGGCTTTCTCAACCAGCCCGGCCAGGCCGACATTCAAACCGACCTGTTCTACGACTACCGCACCAACGTCGAGGCTTACCCCAAATGGCAGGAGTGGATGCGTGCGAAACAGCCGCGCCTGCTGGTGATCTGGGGCAAGCACGATCTCTCGTTCGACCTCTCGGAGCCGGAAGCCTATCGCCGCGATGTGCCGGACGCCCAGGTCCACGTGCTCGACGCCGGCCATTTCGCGCTGGACACGGCAGCGGACGAGATCGCCGCATTAATCGAGGGCTCTGTCGGCTCTTCGCGTTAAGGGCGCACGGTGCCGCCGCGCGCCTCAGGGAGGGCCACAGGGTCAGTACACGCGCTCCTTCGGGGGTATCGTCGCGACATCGTTCGAAAGGGTCTGCAGATGGACCGGCCTGTAGTCGAGCCGAACCTGGCCGTCATCGCCGAGCCAGCAGAAGCTGTGCTTGAGCCAGTTCTCATCGTCTCGCTTCGGAAAATCCTTCCGCGCATGCGCGCCGCGGCTTTCCGTCCGTCCGATCGCCGAGCGAAGGCTGACGCTAGCCTGGGCCAGCATATTGTCAAGTTCGAGCGCTTCGGCGAGATCGGTGTTGAACATCATCGAACGGTCGGCGACCTTGAGGTCGGCACGCATCGTTTCGATGACGCCGTCAAGCTTGCTCAGGCCCTCCTCCAGCAACGGGCCATCGCGGAACACGGCACAGTGACGCTGCATCGTCCGCTGCATCGCCAGCCTGATTGCGCCTGCCCCGGTTTTGCCTTTTGACCACCTGATCCGGTCGAGCCGGGCGATCGCCCGGTCGGTTGCCTCTTTGGAGACGTGCGCGTGCCCTTCCCTTGGCCGCAGGGTCTCCACCACCCGATGTGCCGCCGCGCGGCCGAACACGATGATATCCAATAGCGAGTTGGAGCCGAGCCGGTTGGCGCCATGAACCGAGACGCAGGCGGCCTCGCCAATCGCCATCAGTCCGGGGACGACCGCTTCGGGATCGCCGTCCCGCATCGTGACGACCTCGCCATGCAGATTGGTCGGCACACCGCCCATGTTGTAGTGGACGGTCGGCAACACCGGGATCGGCTCGCGCGTCACGTCGACGCCGGCGAAGATCCGCGCGGTCTCGCTGATGCCGGGCAGCCGCTGATGCAACAGCTCGGCCCCCAGATGTTCCAGATGAAGAAGGATGTGGTCCTTGAGCGGCCCGCAACCCCGGCCCTCGTTGATCTCGATCGTCATCGAACGGCAAACGACGTCACGGCCGGCAAGGTCCTTGGCACTTGGCGCGTAGCGCTCCATGAACCGCTCACCTCGCGAATTGGTGAGATAGCCACCCTCGCCGCGCGCGCCTTCGGTGATCAGGCAGCCGGAGCCGTAGATGCCGGTGGGATGGAACTGGGTAAATTCCATGTCTTCGAGCGGCAGCCCGGCGCGCAGCACCATGGCATTGCCGTCGCCGGTGCAGGTATGGGCGGCGGTGCAGGAGAAGTAGACGCGGCCGTAGCCGCCCGTGGCCAGCACCGTGCGATGGGCGCGGAAGCGGTGCAGCGTCCCGTCTTCCATGTTCCAGGCGAGCATGCCGCGGCAGGCGCCGTCCTCGTCCATCAACAGATCGAGCGCCAGATATTCGACGAAGAACGCGGTGTTGTGCTTGAGGCACTGCTGGTAGAGCGTGTGCAGGATGGCGTGGCCGGTCCGGTCGGCCGCCGCACAGGTACGCTGCGCCATTGCCTTTCCATATTCGAGCATCTGGCCGCCGAAGGGACGCTGATAGATCCGCCCCTCATCGGTTCGCGAGAACGGCACGCCATAATGTTCGAGCTCCAGCACCGACGGCACCGCCTCCCGGCACATGTACTCGATGGCGTCCTGATCGCCGAGCCAGTCGGAGCCCTTGACCGTGTCGTACATATGGAAGCGCCAATTGTCGCCGTCGCCCATGTTTCCGAGCGAGGCCGCCATGCCGCCTTGGGCGGCCACGGTGTGGCTGCGGGTCGGAAACACCTTGGTGACACAGGCCGTTTTCAATCCCGACGCCGCCATTCCGAGAGCTGCGCGTAGCCCGGCGCCGCCGGCACCAACGATTACCACGTCATAATTGCGCTCAATGATTTCGTAGGCCTGTGTCATCGCGTGTCTCGGGAGGTTTCCGGGCAACCGTCAGAGCCATGATGAGATCGATGGCGAGCGCCAAGGTAACCGCGGCACCGCCGAGCTCGAACAATAGCAGATAGTCGCCGTTATTGCGCGCGAACAGCCACGGCCGCGGCAGCCTGGAACAACGCGAAACTGGTGGCATGCACCCTTGATGAGCGCCGCTTTTTCCCGAGATGTAATCGAAGTCGCTCCCGGCTTCGCACCTCGCACGTTACCCGGATGCTCACGATTGGCTCCTCGACACCGGGCTGGCGCGCACAGATCAACGCGCGGGCTTGCTCAATGACCGGCGCTCTGGCCGCCGTCGACATGAAGGATCTCGCCCGTCACGAAGTTCGCCGACTCGAGATAGAGGATCGCGTCGACGACGTCGGAGATCTCGCCCATATGGCCGACCGGATGCAGGGTGTCGAGCTGCGCATGCGTCCTCGCGGGGTGCATCGGCGTCTTGATGACACCCAGCGCGACCGCGTTCACGCGGATGCCGCGCTTGGCATATTCGATCGCGAGCGATTTGGTCGCGCTATTCAGGCCACCCTTGGTCAGCGACGCAAGCACGGACGGCACGCCAGCGTTGGCCTGGTCGACCAGGCTTGTCGTGACCTGCACGACATGGCCGCTGCCATGCTTCTCCATCTCGGCAAGCGCCAGCTGCGTGGTGTGGAAGAAGCCTGCGGTGTTGACGCCCGTGATCGCCGCATAGTCGGCCTCGCTGTATTGAGTGAACGGCTTGGCGATGAAGATGCCGGCATTGTTGATGAGCGTATCGATGCGCCCGAACCTCTCCACACCCTCCGAGATCGCACGCCGCGCCGTGCTGCGATCGGCGATGTCACCGGGCACCGCGACGACGTCATCATCGTTCGACGGTTTGATCGAGCGCGCGGTCGCGATTACCCGGTAGTTGCGATCGCGATACGCCTTGACCAACGCTGCGCCGATACCCTGCGAGGCACCGGTAATAACGGCAACTTTCCGATCGTTAGGCATGGTCAATCTCCTTCAGGGATTTTCAGTATTGGTGGAAGATGTCTTCGGGCAGGATCGAGCTGTGCTTCAACGCCAGCGCCCCTCGCGATAGCGATAGTGCGTCGAGCGCCGCCCCCCATCCAACGCTCGTTTGGTCGCCCCATACGTTGGTGTTAGGCTAGCGATAGTGCCTACACCGCACACCTGTTTGCCTGGAACGCGACGAAGCGGCCCCGCTGACACGGGCGTGGCTGAATTGCCCTGATCGTTCGGAGCGCGGGAGCAGGCGCTCACCCGCTCAACGCGGATCGCCGGCGGGATCTAGCTATTCAAGATCGGCCGATCCAACCCCCGCTCATGACGGCAGCTCCTTGCCGGCCTGCTCGGCGACGACGTACTCGGCGTACCAGTCCGCCCACTCCGCATCGGGCTTGCCGATCCGCTTCTCGTGCTCGCCATGCGCCGCCGCCGCACGCCGCAGCGCGGCCGCGAGCTCGGTCGACGAGGTAAAGGTCGTGTCCCCCTCCACGCGTCCGGGCAATCGCGCGATGATTTCCTGGAACAGCCAGCCATTGCCGTCGGGATCGCTGAACGAGGCGAACGAGCGATAGCTGCGATGCTCGGGATCCAAACCACTCACCCGGAGCCGCCCAAACAAATAGGGTTCGTCCGTGCCGGCGTACACGCCGCCGGCGTCATGGAACACCTCGCTGACCGCGACGCCGCGACCCAGCAACTCTTTTCGTGTGGCCTCGATGTCGGAGACGATCAGATACAGTCCCTGCGCGGAACCGGGCGCCGCCGCGGTGACGTTCTTGCCGAAGATGACCGAGCAGCCGGAGCCAGGCGGCGTGAACTGGATCACACGGTAGTCGTCGCCGGCGGCGAAGTCGGCGTCGAGCCTCCAGCCGAGGCCGCCGTAAAAGCGCTTGGCGCGATCGACGTCGGAAACGGGGATGACGACGATTTCGAATTTCATGTCGATCGTCCGCGCTTTCGGAGTCTCGCTCGTAGTCGTCCCGGTTCTTTCCTTGATGTCCGTCACGGCTCTCTCCTCGATGTTGAAAGGGGTGGCGGGCGCGCCACGCCTACATTGTCTTTCGCAAATTGACGGACGGAGCGATCCCAATGCGGTCTCGCTGCGGCCCGGCCCTAACGTTGAGCGTGCTGGTCCACGAACGTCGCGAGCGGCTGTCCCGTCTCGACGATATAGGTCGAAAGCATCCGACCGGTGTCCGGGCCGAGGTCGCGCGCATTGTGAGGCGTCCGCGGCGGGATCAGGAATCCGTCTCCGGCGTGCAGGATGATGTTGGAACGCCCCCGGACCTTCATCTCGACCCGGCCGGCGATGATGTAGCCGACCTCTTCTCCGGGATGAACGTGCCATCCGGATTCGACTCCCGCCGGAATCGACGTCTCCACCTGCACGATCTCGCGACCCGGAATCGATGACGGCGAGCGCTGGACCTCGCGCCGAACAAGCTTGGCTGCCAGGTCGTCCCGTGGCCGCTCGGACGAAGCCATGGTTCGATCTCCCGATCCGCTCGCCGCGGCGCCATGCGGGGCGGCGCTCTGAGCCGAAACCGCTCCCGCCGGCAGCATCATGGCCAGCGCGAGCGAGGTGACCGGAACGATGGACAGATCCTTGAATCGCCTACGCACGGTGAACCTCCTTCATTGGGTTGCATCAACCGTTCAGCTCATTCCGCCGTCGACCTCTGACCCTGATCGCGTGCGCATCGCGGATCTCCTAGCTACGTTGGCGCGGATCGTCGGCGGGATCGAGATATTCGAGGCCGAGCGGGCCGATCGCCGTCACTTGCGTGACGTACTCGCCGGATTTCGCCCAGTGGAAATGGTAGGTATCGCCGGGCAGTACGATCACGCTCCCCGGCGGGAAAGCCCGCACCTTGTCGCCGTCGAACTGATCGCCGAGCCCGATGTAGAACACGCCCGACATCACCGTGTAGATACGATCCTCCGGGTGCCGGTGCTGCATCAGCTTCACGCCGGTTGGGACCTTGACCCGGATGACGTAGGGCCCGGGTTGAGTGGGCTCCCCGACCAGCACCGCCAGGCGGGCCTGCGGCGGAAACGCCGGAAACGACTTCCACTCGATGTCTTCGGGCAGGATCGACCTGAAGAGGGCTTCGCCTGTCTGGTGGGTGCGAGCCATTGCGATCCTCCTAATCCTGTTCGCCGAGCGTTTGGACGTATGTCTTGCCGTAGGGATAGAAGAGGTCCTTGCGGCCCTGCTGCCACGCCGCCTTGAGTTCGGGCGTCGTGATGTCCCAGTCCGGCCGGCATTTCCGGCTGACGGCACGCAGATCCTGCCGGAGATCTTCCATCGTAGGCCGGCCGAAGAACCAATAGCCGTTATAGATCTTGTGAATGACGAGGCCGGGCTCGAGCACGATCACGTGCGGGATCATGGGATCGTGGTCGGGATCGGTGTATTCGGCGATGTCGAAATCTTTCTGGACCATGCGGCGCACGTCGGAGAGGAAGGGCCAGTGAGCGCCGACGCCGCTGCGATACTCGTTCGTCTCCGTGATATTGTCGGTGCTGATCGTCACTAGCCGACAATAGCCGACCTCCATCTCGCGATGGAGTTGGAGCAACCCCTCAGCCTGGCGCCGGTCCTTCGGGCAGAAGCCACCGCGGCTGAGGACGAGGACCATCGGATGCGGTCCTTGCAGCTCGGAGAGCTTCCGCCGCTTCGCCGTGTGGTCGGAGAGCTCATAATCGGGGAAGATCGCCCCCGGGATCATGTCAGCTCGCATGTCGAAGTCCTCCCGCACATCTGCCGCACGTGATTCAAAGCCGGTGCACTTACCGCCCGCTCAGCAATGCCGGGCCGAATTCTGCAGCGGTGAGAAGCACGACAATTGCGAGCACAATCACCGCAAGGAACCTGGTTGAAGATAGTCGCATGGTCGCCGTCCAATCTGGCTGGTTGGGTAAATTACCAACGGGGCTCGAAGCCTTTCGTTGCGCCGATCAAATCTCGGCAACCTCGACGACGGCTTCGGCAAAGGCCTGCGGAGCTTCCTGCGGCAGGTTGTGGCCGACGCCATCCTTGATGATCCGATGCTCATACTGGCCGGTGAATTTCTTGGCATAGGCGCCGGGCTCCGGATGTGGTGCACCATTGGCATCGCCCTCCAGGGTGATCGTGGGCACGGTGATGACCGGCGCGGCGGCAAGCCGCTTTTCCAGATCGTCGTATTTCGGCTCGCCCTCGACGAGGCCCAGCCGCCAGCGATAATTGTGGATCACGATGGCGACATGATCCGCATTGTCGAAGGCGGCGGCGCTCCGATCGAAGGTCGCGGCATCGAAGTCCCATTTCGGCGAGGCGAGCTGCCAGATCAGCTTGGCAAAATCGTGCCGGTATTTGTCGTAGCCGGCCCGGCCGCGTTCGGTGGCGAAATAATACTGGTACCACCATTGCAGCTCGGCCTTTGGCGGCAGCGGCATCTTGCCGGATTCCTGGCTGCCGATCAGATAGCCGCTGACGGAAACGAGAGCCTTGCAGCGCTCCGGCCAGAGCGCGGCGACGATGTCGGCTGTCCGCGCGCCCCAATCGTATCCGGCCAGCGTCGCCTTCTCGATCTGGAGTGCATCCATCAAGGCGATGGTATCGACCGCGAGCGCCGAGGGCTGACCGTTACGGAACGTCTCGCCGGCAAGAAAGTGCGTCGTGCCGTAGCCGCGCAGATAGGGGACGATGACGCGATATCCCGCCGATGCCAGCAGCGGCGCGACATCGACATAACTATGAATGTCGTAGGGCCAGCCATGCAGCAGAATGACCGCGGGACCGTCGGCGGGACCGGCTTCGGCGTAGCCGACATTGAGCACACCGGCGTCGATCTGCTTCAAAGATGCGAATGACGTGTTCGTCCCCGGCTTGATCTTGCGCAGCTCCGCGGCTTTTGCCTTGCCGGGCTGGGCCTCCGCGGAACCGCTCAAAGCCAACTGGGCCGCGGCGAGGCCCATGGCCACGGTACCAAAAAAGCGGCGGCGGTAAAGATCGATGGTGTCGGACATCTCGGCCGTTCTCCCTGGTGCGAATGAACCGCAAGTCGCCGGTTCATTATCTGCGGCAACATGCTCGCGGCAGCGCCGGGGACCTATCCTCCATGGGGTTGCCGGGCTAAGACGTTGGTATGATCCGTTGGTGCGAAGCTACCGAGGGAACGCGGGCGCGAACCGGGTCACGCCTGCCGCGTTTTCTGCAACAATCGGCCCGAGCGACCCGGTATTCGCGGAATTAGCCGTGTGCTCCGCCGATATACAATGCCAGGGCCTTGCCGAGGCAAGCGACGAGGCAGTCCTCGTCGAACGGCTTGGTCAGAAAGCAAATCGCTCCACCCTCCAGCGCGCTGGCGCGGACGCCTTCTTCGGGAACGGCCGTAACGAACACAAAGGGCATGCGGCTTCCCTCGCTGCGCAGCCGCAATTGCAGCTCGATCCCGCTCATTCCGGGCATGCGCACATCGGCAATCACGCACCACGTATTGTGCAGTTGCGGCGATTGCAGAAAGGCCTCGGCGGAGGGATACACATGGACGATGTATCCGAGCGACCTCAGGAGATTATATATCGCAGTGCGGATGGATGCATCGTCGTCAACGACGGAAATCACCGGAATTGTAGTCAAGTCAATCGATCCTGGAACAGAGGCAGAGCACCTGCTCGTGCAACATCGTCCATCGGTACACTGCGCTTGCGGGCTCCGGCCGGGAAATCATACTTAGGTTTGCACCCCGATGGATTTGCACCCTAGAGGGTTTTCCGACTGACCCCGAGCATCTCCGCCATTTTCACAAGTTCCGCCAGCGACCGCGCCTCCATCTTCTTCATCACCTGTCCACGATGAATTTTGACGGTGATTTCACTGACATTCAGCACCCCCGCGATCTGCTTGTTCATCAAGCCCTGCGTGACGAGGGTCAACACCTCGCTCTGACGCGGCGTAAGCGATTCGAACCGGGTTCGCAGCCCGGATGTCGCCGTCTCACCCTCGCGCCGCTTCCGGTCCAGATCAAGCGCCCGCGTCACGGCGTCCAGCATGTCCTGATCCCGGAACGGTTTGGTCAGGAAATCCACGGCGCCAGCCTTCATCGCCTTCACCGACATCGGGATGTCGCCGTGACCTGTGATGAAGATGATCGGAATGCGGATCCCGGCTTTTGCCAGCACATCCTGAAACTCGAGGCCGCTGACCCCCGGCAGCCTGATATCGAGCACCAGGCAGCTGGGGATGTCCGGCAGCTTGCTCTTGAACAGTTCGGTGGCGGAGCTGAACACCTTGACCGGCAGGCCCATCGACCGGAACAGGTAGGTCAGCGCGACCTGCATCGATTCGTCGTCATCGACAACGAAGACCATGTGCTGCGGTTGGTTTTTCTCGTTCATTGTTCCTGCCGCCGGCATCTGCGATATGCCGCTCCCCACCTTCCAGTTTCGACAGGCCGGTTCACGCTGTACTCCCCTGGTGCGGTGGCAGCGCGAACTGGAACGTGGCACCCACACCGGCGTTCGCGGATGACCACAACCGGCCGCCATGGGCCTCGACGATCGAGCGGCAGATCGAAAGGCCCATACCCAGTCCGCCGGGCTTGGTGCTGAAGAACGGATCGAATAAGCGGTCCGCGTGCTCGCTTGCGATCCCCGGGCCGCTGTCCTCCACGGCAACCACGACGCGATGCGTTTCATCCTGATAGGTACGGATCGCCAACCGATGCGGCCGGCCCGTGACCACCTGCATCGCTTCGGCGCCGTTCATGACGAGATTCATGATCACCTGCTGTAGCTGAACCCGATCCGCAATAATCGGCGGCACCGCGGGCGCGAGGTACAGCTGCGGGGTCACCTCCTGAACGGCCAGCTCGCGCCGCAGTAGCACGGCGACCTCGTTGACGAGCTCATTGATGTCGAGGGGGGTCTTTTCGGTGTCCGCCTTTTTCAGCAACCCGCGGACGCGCCGGATCACCTCGCCCGCCCGGTTGCCATCCTTGACGATCCATTCGACGGCCCCGCGCACGTCCTCGAGATCGGGCGTTTCCCGGCTGAGAAAGCGTAGGCAAGCCTGGCCATTGGCGACGATCGCCGCAAGCGGCTGATTGACCTCGTGCGCGATGGACGCGCTGATTTCTCCGAGGGTCGCGACGCGACTGGCGTGAGCCAGCGCGGCTTGTGCGGCGTGCAGGGTTTCCTGCGACTTCCTCGCCTCCGTGACGTCCATCAGCGCGCCGATGATTTCCTCCTTGCCCGATTCATACTTCACGCGAAGCGCGATAACATGCAGGTATTTGATTTTCCCATCCGGCATCAGCAGGCGCAGCTCGTAATCGTGGTTCCGCGCGCCTTGCCTCGAACGTTCGAGTTCACGGACCAGGATGGCACGATCCTCCGGATGGACGCGCTCGATCACCAGGCTGACCCGGGGCTTGACGCTTCGATCGAAACCCAGAATCTGATAGGCTTGGTCCGACCAGAAGTAGGCACCGGTCGCGATCTCCCAGGCAAAACTACCTGTTGCGCTGAGTTCTTGCGCTTCGAGCGCATAGGCCTCGCTCCTCCGCAAGGCACTCTCGGCCTGCTTTCGGTCCTCAATGTCGGTGTTGGTTCCATACCAGGCAACTACGACGCCGGCCTCGTCCCGCAGCGGCTCGGCGCGGAACAGAAACCAGCGATACACCCCATCCAAACGCCGCATACGCGCCTCGACCTCGTCGGGTATGCCGGTTTCGAGCATTCTCAGCCAGGCGTAATGCAGAGCCGGCCGGTCGTCGGGATGAACCGCGGCCTGCCATTCCCAGCCCAGGGCCTGCTCCTGGGAGAGTCCGGTGTAGTCGAGCCACCGTTTATTGAGATATTCCGCATAGCCGTCGGCTCGGGCGCGCCAGGCGAGCGTCGGAATCAAATCAAGTGTGCGTCGAAGGTCCTTTTCGGCTTTGGTGAGTTGGGCCTCACTGCGCCGCAGCGCATTCTCGGCAACCTTCTGGTCCTCGACGTCGACACCGACCGAATACCATTTAACGATGTTTCCCTTCTCGTCGCGTTGTGGCGCGCGGCGCATGGTGTACCAACGATAGATGCCATCGGCCCTGCGCGTGCGCACATCCACCGACAGCATCTCGCCGTTTTCCTGCGCCACGCGCCACGCGTTTGCGAACCGCTCGACATCATCCGGATGATAATAGGCCGAAGTATCGACTCCCTTGCCCGTCGCTTCTCGCTCGCTATGACCAGTGTAATTCTGCCACGTTCGATTGACGAAAGCGCGCGTGCCGTCCGGCTCGAAAGTCGACACCATCACCGGAATTGAATCGATCGTCAGCTGCAGCTCGCGTCGGGCCTCCGCCAACTGCGCTTCGCTGCCGCGCCATGCGTTCTCGGCGCGCTTCCGGTCCTCGATGTCGTAGGTCGCCCCGTACCAGGCAATCACATCTCCCTCGTCACTGCGCAGCGGCACGCGCCGTGTGGCGAACCAGCGGTACTCGCCATCGGCTCTTCGGAGCCGCTGTTCCGTCTCGAACGGTTCGCCTGTCGCCAGTGCGCTATCCCAAGCTTCTTCAAGCCGCGGAACATCGTCGGGATGCGTTATAATGCTGGTGCGTCTGGTCCAAGTCGTCGTTAAGAGCCCGCTGTACGTGCGCCCGACCTGATTGACATAATCGATAACGCCGTCGGCGCGATGCCGAAGGATCAGTACAGGCACCGTGTCGATGATCAGCTGAAATTCATGCCGGGCCTTGGCCAGGTCGGCCTCGCTCTGCCGCAATGCATCTTCAACCCGCTTGCGATCGTCGATGTCGAGCGCGACACCGTACCATTTGATGACCTCGCCCTTCTCGTCGCGCAGCGGCACGCGGCGAACCCAGTGCCATCGGTACTCCCCGTCGGCTCTTCGCAGCCGCTGTTCCAGTTCGAACGGCTCGCCCGTCGCGATATGCTCCCGCCACGCTCGCTCGACCATCGGAAGATCATCGGGATGCAGCGCGCCCCCCCAGCGATGGCCTTCGACATTGTCTTGGGAAAGGCCGGTGTAGGTTCGCCAGGTCTGGTTGCGAAAATCCATGAATCCATCGGGCCGGTAGCGCGCAGCCAGCACCAGGATTGTATCAATGGTCAGCTGCAGTTCTTGTTCGGCCCGGCGGGTCCTTTCCTCTGCCTGCTTGCGTTCGGTATTTTCGGCGCGCAGCGTCTCATTGAGCGCTTGCAATTCCCGCACCGTTCCCTGCTGCTCGTCGCGGACCACCCGAAGCGCGGCCGCCGCCCGTCTCTGCGCGGCGCCCAGCGCGACGACCAAGAGCGCCGCGATGACAAAGAATGCGAGCCGCGGAATTTCCTTCAATTCAGGAGCGAATGAATAAGTCGGCGGCAGAACGAAATAACCGAGGGCCAGAATGGCCAGTGCCGTCGCGAGCAAGGCTGGGCCGGTGCCGCTGGCCCACGCCACAAACATGATCGCGCAGAGAAACAATGATACCGACGGATCATCGCCGACGAGCCGGGCGAACGCCAAATCGATCGCAACGGCTCCAGCCACCACAGGACTGCGATGGCGTAAGCCAGGACCGCCGGCCTCTCCCGCCGCCACGAGAGTGCGGACGTCGACATGGCTCTGAACTCCGATGGTTTTCGGCAATTCTAGCCATTTTGGACTGGGTACGCCAAGCGATCTCACCACGGCGCAACATACGGCGGCGGGCAAATTGGAACACGATTAAGTCAGGATGGCCCCCCGGCGGGCGACGATGGCCGCGCCAATTTCCCGCACGGGATCGGGTGGGGTCAGGCGTCGCTCACACCGACTTGTCGGTGATCAGGCCGGCACGCTTCTCGCTGCCGTTGTCGACCTGCTTCTTGATCATGTCCCTGATCTTGTCTTCAATCTTCTGCTGATCGGCGGGACTCATCGCCTTGAACTGATCCTCCGTTACACCGAGTTCGGCGAGCATCTGGGCATGCATCCGCTCCGCGGGCGTCATCTTGGCGTATTCGAGGAATTTCTGCTCCGCGGTCTGGGCCGGCTTGGGGGTCAGGGTTGCCGTCGATGTCGTCGGCGCGGCGAGGATGGACTTGGGCAGAAAGCCTGTAGACGAAACCGACATGGCTAACTCCGGGCGAAAGCTGCCGAAGTCGAGCAAGGGTCATGCCAGCAGCGAGAGCGCTGAAACATCGCGAAATGATGGGATTTTGCAGCATCGGGCGCCAACAAGCGCGGCAAAAATTGCCCGATCAAGCTCGCTTCGAGAAAAACCTGCCGGCAAACATCTTCCGCCGGCTTTTTCCGCCGCTCACGAATATTGCATCACCCCGTCATCGACCTTGCCCAGGCGCAGCGTGACGATGTCGAGCGCGTAATTCTGATAGAGCCGCCATGGCCGCTTCGAGCCTTGTTTCGGCATTTTCGCGATTGAGCGCTGCACGTAGCCCGACGAAAAGTTCAGCGACGGCAATTCGGTGATCGTGGGATCCACATTGTGCGGCATGCATTTCTTGTAGCCGTGCCGGTCCATGTAATTGATCAGGCGGCAGACGTATTCGCAGGTCAGGTCGCATTTCAGCGTCCACGACGCGTTGGTGTAGCCGAACGAGGCCGCGAGATTGGGCACGTCCGAATACATCATGCCCTTGTAGTTCAGCGTCCTGGCGAAATCGACCGTGCGGCCATCGACGGCAACCTCCATACCGCCGAGCACCTGCAGAACGAGGCCGGTGGCGGTGACGATGATGTCGGCTTCGAGCTCGCTGCCGTCCTTCAGCTTGATGCCGCTCTCGGTGAATGTGTCGATTTCATTGGTGACGACGGAGGCGCGCTTTTCCCTGATCGCCTTGAACAGGTCACCGTCCGGCACCAGGCACAGCCGCTGATCCCAGGGATTGTAGCGCGGCGTGAAATGGGAGGCGATGTCGTAGTCGGGACCGAGCGCGATTCTGACGCCGCCGAGGATCAGCTCCTTGACGCGCGCGGGCTTCCGCCTGGAGAGCTGGAAGAAATACATCCCCCACAGCACGTTGCGCCAGCGGATCAGATGGTAGGCGAGTTTCGAGGGCAGACGCGCCCGCAATTTGTTGGCGACGGGATCCTGCGCCGGGCGCGAGACCACATAGGTCGGCGAGCGCTGCAGCATGGTGACGTGGCCGGCTTTCTTCGCCATCTCCGGCACCAGCGTCACCGCGGTCGCACCGGAGCCGATCACCACCACGCCTTTTCCCGCGTAGTCGAGATCATCGGGCCATTTCTGCGGATGGACGATGCGGCCGGCGAAATTGTCGCGGCCCGAAAATTCCGGCGTGTAGCCTTCCTCGTATTTGTAATAGCCCGAGCACATGAACAGGAAATTGCAGGTGAAGCGCACCAGCTCCGTGCCGCCCTCGCCCACTTTGCGCTCGGCCTCGATGGTCCAGCACGCGTCGGGAGATGACCATGAGGCGCGCTTGACCCGGTGGTTGAAGCGGATCTTCTTGTCGATGCCGTTCTCGACCGCCGTCTCGCGGACATAGTTCAGGATCTGCGGCCCGTCGGCGATCGCCTTCGCCTCGGTCCACGGCTTGAACGAATAGCCCAGCGTGAACATGTCGCTGTCGGAGCGGATGCCGGGATAGCGGAACAGGTCCCAGGTGCCGCCGATGCAGTCGCGGCCCTCGAGAATGGCAAAACGCTTGCCGGGACACTTCTGCTGCAAGTGATACCCCGCGCCGATGCCGGACAGCCCGGCGCCGACGATCAGCACGTCGAAATGTTCATGTTGCATATAGCGGTCTCCGAAAGCTGGACTGTCCGACCGCTAAGGCGGTTAGTCAATCGGCAAAGCCGGAGAAAAACCGCAGCCGCGCAGGCCAAAAGTCACGAACTTGGCTGGAGCTGACCGCCAGCGGCGCGACGGCGCTCCGCCGCCAGACGCAGCAGCAGCAGGAACACCGGAACAATAAACACGGGTCCGACGGGAATTCCCACGAATTTGCCGACCGGAGCGGTCACCAGCGGCAAGAGCAGGATCATGGCCATTGCAGCCCGGATCCATTGCACTGGAACTTTTGAACGCGCTTCTTCCATGTGCAGCCACACCACGACGAACGCGCCCATCACAAGGTCATAATCCTGCAGATAGGGCGTCGCGAGACAGGTACCGACAATGACCATGGCGTTGCGGATATGAGCTTCGTCGTTGCGCAGCCATGATCGTGCGACGAAGAACGCCGCGACCAGCGCGCTCGCCGCCTGCACCGCGTAGGACATCCCGACGCCTGCGCCGAGGTGAAGCGCAAACACGAACACCGACACCATGCGGTGCGATACGCCGGCGCCATCTTCCAGGATCACCGCCCGCAGCACCGCGACGTTGTGCTGGTAGTGCAGCCAGGCATCAACGCCGTAGACGGCGACGCTTGCAGCCGCCAGCAGCATGGCGGTCGCAGCCGCCACGACGATCACGAGCCAGCGCCGGCCTGCAAGCAGCGCAAACGGCAGCATCAGGGCCAGATGCGGCTTGTAGGCCATCAGGCCCAACAGGATGCCGGCGACGACCGGCCGGCGATCGACCAGCATCAGCCCGCCGCCCAGCAAGGCCGCCGTCATCGCGCCGTTCTGCCCGCCTACGGCACTGACGAAAAGCGCCGGCGTCGCAATCGACAGCAGCAAGACACCTTCGCTGCCGGTGAGCTTCAGCGCACGATAAAACGCATACCAGGTCGCGGAAAGCCACACGAACAGCGCGGGCACATAGGGAATCAGCGCCAGTGGCAGCGTCATGAGCAGCATCAACGGCGGATAGGAATAGTGATAATATTGTATCGTCTGCGCGGTGACCGACTGCTCGAAGACGTGGAACGCGGCGAAGTCGTAGACTTCGGCGACGCGGCCATGCAGTGCGAGAAAAGAACCGGACCAGTAATTGACGAAGTCGTCGCCGAACGGACGGCCCAGGCCGTTGCTCAGGCCGTCTTTGGTCTGCTGCAGCAGGTCGACCGGGTAGGCGACGAAGGCGAGACCGATCCAGAGCCACGCAATGATGCGAAGGCGCACCGGGTTCATCAGCAAGCCTGCATCGGTCCCCGACGACAGCGCAGGAATTTTTGCAGCTTGATCCACCGAGGTCATGGCCGGCCCCACCGATTGCGCGCTGAACGTGCAACATGCGGCAAGAGCGTTAGCGCCCCGTTAAAGATCCAGCCTGTTCGAATCGTCGCGCGCTGCAGCTTCAGCACAAAAAGCCCCGCATCGCTGCGGGGCTGTTCCGTGCCGATACCTCGCTCAATACCGGTAATGATCCGCCTTGAACGGGCCTTCCGGCTTGACGCCGATATACTCGGCCTGGTCGGGCCGCAACTGGGTCAGCTTCACCCCGATCTTGGACAGATGCAGCCGCGCCACCTTCTCGTCCAGCGACTTCGGCAGCACGTAGACCTTCTTTGCGTATTTGCCGTCCTTGTTGTTGGCGAACAGCTCGATCTGCGCCAGCGTCTGGTTGGTGAAGGAGGCCGACATCACGAAGCTCGGATGGCCCATGGCATTGCCGAGGTTCACGAGGCGGCCCTCCGACAACAGGATGATGCGGTGCTTGTCGGGGAATTCGATCTCGTCGACCTGCGGCTTGATGTTGGTCCACTTCAGATTGCGCAAATGCGCGATCTGGATCTCGTTGTCGAAGTGACCGATGTTGCAAACGATGGCGCGGTCCTTCATCGCGCGCATGTGCTCGATGGTGATGATGTCCTTGTTGCCGGTGGCGGTGACGAAGATGTCGGCGCGCGGTGCGGCGTCTTCCATGGTGACGACTTCGTAGCCTTCCATCGCCGCCTGCAGCGCGCAGATCGGATCGACCTCGGACACCAGGACACGGCAGCCGGCCTGGCGCAGCGACGCCGCCGAGCCCTTGCCGACGTCGCCGAAACCGGCGACCATCGCCACCTTGCCCGACATCATCACGTCGGTGCCGCGGCGGATGCCGTCGACCAGCGATTCGCGGCAGCCATAGAGATTGTCGAACTTCGATTTCGTCACGCTGTCGTTGACGTTGATCGCCGGGAACAGCAGCTTGCCTTCCTTCTCCATGTTGTAGAGCCGGTGCACGCCCGTGGTGGTCTCTTCCGAAACGCCTTTGATATTCTTTGCGATCTCGGCGAAGTAGCCCTTCGGCTTTTCCCTCAAGAGCTTCTTGATCAGCGCGAAGAAGACTGTCTCTTCTTCCGACTCCGGCTTGTCCAGGAATTTGACGTCGCCCTGCTCGGCGCGCAGGCCGTGATGCACCAGCATGGTGGCGTCGCCGCCGTCATCGAGGATCATGTTGGGCGTGCCGCCGCCGTGCCAGTCGAACAGCTTTGCGGTGTAGTCCCAATATTCCGCGAGGCTCTCGCCCTTCACCGCGAACACGGGAATGCCGGCCGCTGCGATCGCGGCCGCGGCGTGATCCTGGGTCGAATAGATGTTGCAGGAGACCCAGCGGATGTCGGCCCCCAACGCCGCCAGCGTCTCGATCAGCACCGCGGTCTGGATCGTCATGTGCAGCGAGCCGGCGATGCGCGCGCCCTTCAAAGGCTGCTTCGGACCATATTCCTCGCGCGTCGCCATCAGGCCGGGCATCTCGGTTTCAGCCAGCGAAATCTCCTTGCGGCCGAACTCGGCGAGCGAGATGTCCTTGACGATGTAGTCGGTGAAGGCGGGCTTCTTGGCGGTGGCGGTTGTCATATGTTTTTTCCTAACACGGTGAATTCGGGTCTCTCGTACCAAACGAAACTGGACGCTTTGTGACGCTATCTGCTCCCTCGGCCCGCCTCTTGCGGGAAGAGGGCAACGGCGGCCTACGGCCGCCGTTCTTCATCTGAGAACGCCAATGCGAAAGTACCGGCTGCGGTGAGGGGCTACTGCCGCAAACACGGCGATAGCGGCGTACGCGGAGGCTCCCCCTCACCCGTTCGCCTTCGGCTCACGACCTCTCCCCGCACGCGGGGGAGAGGCAAGAAAGAATTACACCGCGCGCTTGAGCGCTTCGGCCAGGTCGGTTTTCTCCCACGAGAATCCACCCTCATTGTCCGGCGTACGGCCGAAATGTCCGTAGGACGAGGTGCGCGCATAGATCGGCCTGTTGAGATCGAGATGCTTGCGAATGCCGCGCGGCGTCAAATCCATCGTCTCGGCGACCGCCTTCTCGAGCTTGTCCTCGGGCACCTTTCCGGTGCCGTGGGTATCGATATAGATCGACAACGGCCGCGCCACGCCGATCGCGTAAGCGAGTTGCAGCGTGGCACGGTCGGCAAGACCGGCAGCGACGATGTTCTTGGCCACATAGCGCGCGGCGTAAGCCGCCGATCGATCCACCTTGGTCGGGTCCTTGCCGGAGAACGCGCCGCCGCCATGCGGGGCCGCACCGCCATAGGTGTCGACGATGATCTTGCGGCCGGTGAGACCGGTGTCGCCGTCGGGGCCGCCGATGTAGAACTTGCCGGTGGGATTGATGTGCCAGATGGTCTTGCCGTTGATCCAGTCTTTCGGCAGCGCTTCGCGCACATAGGGTTCGACGCGGTCGCGAACCTGGTTCGAGGTCATGTCCTCGACCAGATGCTGATGCGAGACCACGATCTCGCGCACGCCGACCGGCTTGCCGTTCTCATATTGCACGGTGACCTGGCTCTTGGAGTCGGGGCCGAGCACCTTTTCCCTGCCGGAGTGCCGGGCTTCCGAGATCAGCCGCAAGATCTTGTGGGCGTAGAAAATCGGCGCCGGCATCAAGTCAGGGGTTTCATTTGTGGCGTAGCCGAACATGATGCCCTGATCGCCCGCGCCTTCTTCCTTGTTGGTGCCCGGCTGCAGCGCATCGACGCCCTGCGCGATGTCGGCGGATTGCGGATGCAGCAGGATCTCGATGTCGCAGGTCTTCCAGTGGAAGCCTTCCTGCTCGTAGCCGATGTCCTTGATCGCCTCGCGCACCACGCTTTCGATCTGTTCGTTGGTGACCGACTCGGGACCGCGGGTCTCGCCTGCGATCACCACCTTGTTGGTGGTGGCAAGCGTTTCGCAAGCCGCGCGGATGGCCCAGGGATCGATACCTGCCTTCGGGCCTTCGCGGAAAAACAGATCGACGATCTCGTCGGAAATCCTGTCGCAGACCTTGTCCGGATGGCCCTCGGAAACCGATTCACTGGTGAAAAGATATGACGCGCGCATCAACCAACCCCTTTATTCCGCCAGGCCCTGGCGGCCCTTTCATGCTGTCCTGAAATGTCAGTCCCGACGGCGCGAGATGACGTAGGATTCGTCGTAAAACCAGAGCCCGTTATGCTTGCGCAAAACCTCTCTGACGGCATCGAGATAACCGCCGCTTTGGGTCATTTCCGTCAACCGGTCGTCTTCGATCTGGGCGACATACACCGCCGCGTTCCATGCTGCAAAGGCCGTGGAGGTTCCGATCGAGCCGGTGACCTCGTTTGGCAACGCTTCCATATCATAACGGAAGATCGAACGGTTATCGGCATATGCATTAAAATTAAGGTCGCGGGCCGCCGATCCCAGCTCGTATTTCACCGCGCGCAATAGCTCATGGCGGCTGACCGCGAAAGGATTTTCTCCAGGCCATACTGCCTGAATAATCTCCATCCCCGGGTCCTGGCCGTGAGAGTGAATTCCGATCAAACGCCCCCCCGCCCGCAGCGCCCGCGCCAGGGGCGCAATGATGCGTTTTGCACGGAAATTTACCGAAGATTTGGCCCGGTAGGGCTGGGAAGCGATAATCAGGTCGAAATTGGCCTCGGTCCGGCCGGCCCGCGGGATGATCTGATCGAGCAGAAAACTGTGGTCCTCCCGGTACAGCACGATCGCGACCGGCCGCTCATAGAGCGGCATACCCGAGCGCGGGCTGACATTGGCCCGCCAGTTCTGCTCCAGAAATGGCTTGAGTTCGGCGATTTGGGCCTCGAATTCGCCCGAGGAGGCCCCGCGCAGGGGAACTTCGTGCCAGATCGTGCTGGCAGCCGCGGCAGTCGAGACCGGGGTCAGCCAGGGGGCCTCGGCGTAATACATGTTGGTCAGCACGAATACGGTAGCCGGATGCTCGAACAGCCGGTCCGGCACCTTTTCCAGGGTCAGCCGGACGTCCTCGAGGCTGAGCTCCTTGCCGGCGATATAGAACGGCATATGCGGAAAACGGCCGTGCATCGAGCGCATCACCCGCGCCAGCACGGTGCCGTCGCCCACGCCGGCGTCGAACACCCGAAGCGCCGGCGGACGGGGGTGAATGCTGCCAAATTCCAGCCCGGCCCGCTCGGCGATCACCCGTTTTTCGCTGCAGGTATGGACGAACAGCAGGTATTTCTGCCGGTTCTCGAAAAACCGGAAATTGCTGCGGGGATCGCGCTTTTCGGGTGGGACCTGCAGGCCGCGCGGCGGGGCCACCCCGCCCGGCATCGAGGCCGCGATATAGGCCTGGATCCGGTCCAGCGTGTCGATGGTGATTCGCTTGCCCTCGCGCAGGCGGTGCACCAGCTTGCCGTCATTGACCGCGCGGCGGCCGAAGGTCGATTCCGCCATATCCGCCTGGCGGCAGAATTCGGAAATTTCCTTGAGAATCTCGTCGTTTTTCATCGGGGCGGAGGATTGGGCCGGTTGGGTGGGCAGCGGCGGGTCGGCGGGGGTGTCCTACCATCATCTGCCCAACGGGGGAAACGATTCGCCCGCGCCTCCGTCATGGCGACGGCCAGATACACTTTCGCGATCTCGCCGCATGTTTCGCGCGAGGTTTGGCCTGCTCGTTCCGCCCTCCTCAGCAGAGGGCGCAGGGAATGCCGGGCGCCCGATGCGCCCGATAGCCGCGTGTGCAATGGTAGCGATAGAACGCACACGCGTTAGTCAGGTCACACCGGAAATCGCCCGGCATTCCCCGCGCAATGGTTTACGGCTTGCTTCGTGCTCTTCCCGGCGATCGGGCTTTTTTGTCACCGTCACCCCTGAGAAGCTTGCTTCTCACGAGCTTGACGCCAGCGTCGAGGCGTCAGAACCACACGACTTCGCCGTCCGCCTCGGGCGCCCTCGTCTCAAGCGCCATCCGCGTCCACCGCATCCTGTCCCGCGTCCGTGACGATCTCGAGCCGCCCCTCTGTGGGACAGGACGGCCGCGTTATTAAAGTGATTTGCGTCTTCGGAAAATCAGAATATTTTTTCAACCAGGGCTGGACAGGGCAAATCAGCTTGATCCGTCACGGCAAATTCGATTTTAGGTGCAAGTCGAATTCTGCCTGTCGGCCATATCAGTGGACTTCCGCCACCGCACGCGAAACGAAAGCTGTGCTACCAGCGCAAAGTCGCATTCAAGCGGCGGCGGAGGTCCTTATCCTGATCTCCGAAGCCCAGCCGTTTAGCCTGCACAGCCCGCCTTTTTCAACTTGTCCTGGGCACCCTGCCGACTCATGCCCTCCTTGGCGACCCAGTATAACCAGGTATAGTAACATTCATCCTTGGTGAACGGCTTGGCGTCCGGCTCGGAACAGCCCTCACTCGCGAGTTTCATCCGGGCAGCCATTACTATTCTCCAATCACGGTCTCCCGCCTCGGCCTTGTCGGTCCCGACCGAGGACATATCGGTACCGGACGCGGTCAGGTTTTTGACTTGTTCGAGCGCGCGACGACACTGCTCGGCGGCCATATCCGGCTGTTTCGAGTTTGATGCTGTCCCTGATTGAGTATTGGTTTCGCGAAGCGGATGACAGCGACCTTCTTGCCTGGTGCGATCGACCCGCGCGTTGAGCGCGTCGCGCCGACGCAGCAGCTCATCCGCCTGTTTGACGTCATCGGCACGCAGGAAAAACTTCGCGGCCTGAAGGTAGTCCTCGGCAGCCGTCGTGAAGCCCTCACAGCCGGGATCGTTTTCCTCAGCGGCCTTTGCCGCGCTCAAGTAGAATGCTCCGTCGCGAAGGTTGTTGTCGCGATCCGGGTCGGGCGTTTCGGCCGCGGGCGGTGCTTGCGCTTCACGGAGGATGCTCTGTTCCAGGGCGGTATCGCCCGCACGATGCGCGGCTTCAGCAGCCTTTTTGTATCCGTATTTAGAAAGCTCGGGATCCTTTTTACGGTTCAATCGGGCGACGTCACGGTCGGCAACGGCGTCCTTGCAGTTGGTGGCCGCTGGGCTCGAGTCCTTCGTGCCCGTGATATCGCTGCAAGACTGGGCCTGCCGGGGCCTGCTGTTCGAAACAGAAGGAACTGCTGGGGCGGGTGGTGCGCCCGACAGCCGTGACTTCGACCCCGGCTGCGATTTGGTGTCCGAACTCATAGCAGGAGCTGGTCCCGAGCGCGTAATCGTACAGCACCCGCCAGACATTGTTTTTCCATCTGCGTGCAGCCGATGTTGCGTCGTGACGCCGTTGTCAACGTTCACCGTTATTGTGTCACCCGCGCACGTCCAAGTACCGCCGGGCGTACACATCGGACAAGTCACTTGCGTTCTTCCGTTGGGGAGAATCAAGGAAGGGTAGGTTTGGCCTGTTGCTTCGACGCGTACCGTCCAACTACCAACGAACTTGCTGGCGCAACTCGCGGGCGGCGCCGCGCTGGTAGCGCCTACGGCAAGCCAGAAAGAGAAAAACAACAGGCCTGATACGAAACGTTTCAAATAGACCTCCCGCAAAGCCGAGCCACGCGGATGTTAGGTGAGCTTCGGACCGGAGCACAAGCCTTGCGAGAGGTGGAAAGGGCTCAAGGCACATCATCCGCGGCCGGCAAAAGTCATTTGGTGGCTATTTTTCAAAATCAGCGATAGGGGCCGCCGGCTTTCCCCGTTCGCGGCGCGGCGACGCAGAAGATGACCCGCGATTTCCCGCGCGACGCGGCGCGTGCGCAGGTCGCGGTGGTCTATTACGCCGGCCACGGGTCCAGCGCGTAGGGTGGGTTAGCGCAGCGTAACCCACCTATTTTTCATCCGGCGAAAGGCGGATTACGCCTTTGGCTAATCCGCCCTAAGGGCTACGAGCTACGACATCAAGCTTGATTGCGTGTGACTCGGCAGATGTCCGACCGCTTCCAATCCAGCAGCGGGGTCTCGAATGCCCTTTTCCAGACAGTCAGGAAACGGGGAAACCAGGAGTGAGCGACGGCTCCCCGATAAGCCCACGTACAATATTTGAGGCCTTTATCCGATAGAAGCTCCTGATATCCGCCATGCAATTCGGTTGCGGCACGAATGTCGCTCAAGATGTCTCGAGCGCAGGATCCGTATGCAGAGGCTCCTGAAAATTCGTCGTGGTCTAGCATGCGGTCCGCGAATTCGACATTAAACGTCGGCCAGGAAGTACGGCCTTGGTAGGATGGTGACGCGATCTTGTGGATCATCTTTCTGCGCGGATTGTTCGCGGAAACCAGGAAGTGAAACGTATTCGGCACGCGAAACCGCGGTTCCGCGAGGATCAGATCTGTTGTGGCTGCGAACAACGCGCGTTCGCTCTCGTCTGTCAAATCCCAAAATCCCCCCTGCACATTGACGAAATCGAGGGCGATGGAAGACGCGGGCGGTTCGTTATCGCAATCCAGGGAATGACTAATATAGCCATGCTTGCCGAACAAGCGGAGAAGCTGCGCTTTATATCGTGATAGTTCGCGCCCGAGCAATTGCTCCAGCTCGCTGATGCCGATGACCCCGAGTTGTATGGCGCGCAAAAAAGTCGCGTAGACGCATGCATTGGTGACGAAACGCCTGCGTTCGGCGCGGGTATCTGTCGCCGCCGAGCGAGGTGCGGCCGCGTCACAAAGCAAATAACCGGTTCCGTCATCCTCGAACGGCTCCAACGATCTTGCGAGCTGGATGATCGCTTCTTTCAGATCCTCGCGATACTCGATCAGCAACAAGCGGCCAGCATGGGCGCCTTGTGACAATCCCAGATACGACGCCGACGCTCTTCGGTCGGCGCACATGATTTGCTCCAGACCGGCGAGGATGCCCAACAGCGTATCCGAAGGCCGCGAAAAGTAGTCGACACCAATAAACCGATTGCGTCCCGCCGGGATAATAGTGGTCGTGATAACACCGGAGCGAACGGCTTCCAGCATAAGCCGGACACTTCTTTCGAGCAAACGAACCCTGCGAATTGCATCCTCGGAATCCATGATGGTGTCGGGATCGAGAACATCGGGATAGAACCAGGCAAAGTCTCGCGGATAATATGCCGATGCGTGCGGCGCTCCCGTGACGAGAAAGGATTCTGTCGCGGAAAATGCGCTGTTCATCGAGTTCGTGTACAGCTCATCGATTTCCGAAGATAAATGATGCCTCTTTCTCAGGAATCGATCGCCGAGAAAATTTGCCGCCTGAATTCCGTTGGCAACACAGGTGGCAACCAGACCCCGGTAAAACCGGTACTCGCTATTTGACGAAATGGGGCTCTTCATATCCATGGATGAACAATGTCCTGCGGCCTCGGGAATCACTTTTGGGTAGCCTAAAGATCGTTGATTCGTCTCTGTCAAATGACTGCGATGCCTGCTCCTGCAAGCGCGTAAGGTGGCTTAGTTAGCGCAGCGTAACCCACCTGTTTTTCATCCGGCGAAAGGCGGATTACGCCTTTGGCTAATCCACCCAACGAGCTTGGTTCATCTTGGGACCTTCCCTTGTCCCTTTAACCATCCGGTGCGCCGGAACGCCGCATGGAACTGTTCGAAGGTCCGGCGGACCATGAAATGAGCGTAGGTGACTATGAGCAGCGACATCCCGACGGCAAAACCTATCTTGGATTCGTTCTCTTATGGGACGCAATCATCCTTGTCGTGTGGATGTTTTGCATTGTCCTTTTCGCGGCCGGTTACGTGGCAGCGGGCATCTTCACAATCCTACTAACCGGTTATGCGCACCCAGCAGACTCATGGGCTTGCGGCCTGGGTAGCGCGCTCGACGGCGAAGGCGCCAACAGCCCGTTCTCGGCGGCGCTGTCGCGCCATATCGGCACGCCCGGGATCGAGGTGCGGCAGATGCTGACGCGGGTGCGCGCCGAGGTGGTCGCCAAAACCAGCGGCAAGCAGGTGCCGTAGTCGAACTCCTCGCTGCTCGGCGAGGTGTTTCTGGCGGCGAAATGAGGACCGGATTTCGTCGTGAGTGATGGGTCCGCTCGCGCCGGCGCCGTAGCTACTCGGCGAAATAAACGGGGTGATCGATATCGGCGATGAGCCCTGGCTGTTCCGGCTCCCAACCGAGCTCCGCGCGGGTGCGCGCGCTCGATGTCGGGGCGTCCATGCCTGTGAACATCGCGAACCAGCCGAAGTGCTGGGCTGCCTCATCCGCTGGTTTGAGACCACGGGAATGTTCAGGCGGCGACCGATCACTTCTGCGATCGCCTTGAACGGCACGCCCTCTTCGGCGGTGGCATGGAACGGGCCTCCGGCGGTGCCCCGCTCCAGTGCGAGCCGATAGACGCGGGCGGCGTCGAGCCTGTGCACGGCCGGCCGGCGGTTGAGCCCCTCGCCGATATAGGCGGACACGCCTTTCTCGCGGGCGAACTGGACGAGCCGTGGAACGAAGCCGTGATCGCCATGGCCGTGGACCGAAGGGGCGGGCCGGACGGTCGTTGCCCGAACGCCGCGGGTCGCATCTGTGTTCGGGATGGTCATGACACTATCATCGCAGTTTCACATCGGCGTCGTCTTCGCCGCGCTATGGGAGGGCCCCTGTGTTTTAATGGAGGCATCAAAAATGAATAGATTTATCAGGCTGGCGGTTGCTGTATTGCTCGGCTCGACTGCGCTGAGCACGGCCGTGCGCGCCGATGAGGACGATAACGGTCATAGCGCTATCAAGCATGTGCTTCTGATCAGCGTGGATGGCATGCATGAGGTCGACCTGCAGCGTTACGTCAAGGGCCACCCGACATCGAATTTCGCCAAGCTGCTGAGGCATGGTCTGCATTACACCGACGCACACACGTCCCATCCGTCGGATTCCTTTCCCGGACTGCTGGCGTTCATGACCGGCGCCTCGCCGAAGACACACGGCATCTTTTATGACGACAGCTATGACCACACGCTGTATCCTCCCGGAAGCAACTGTCAGGGGACGGCGGGCACCGAAGCCACTTACTTCGAAGCGCTCGATTACGATCTGACCAAGCTCGACGGCGGTGGCCCGGCCGGTTCCGACCACATCAATCCGGCGAACCTGCCGATGCGCAAGGTCGGCAGCACTTGCCAGGTGGTGTATCCGAACCAGTACCTGAAGAACGATACGACGACCATCATGGAAGTCATCCATGCCGCCGGCAAGCGCACGGCCTGGTCGGACAAGCACCCCGCCTATCAGATCATCAGCGGTCCCTCCGGCAAGGGTCTTGATGAGCTCTATGCGCCCGAGATCAACTCGACGAGCGTGCTCGCTACCGCACCCCAGCTGGTCCCGACACCTCAGGCGAGTGACGACTGGACCGTGAACCCGGTTTACACCCGCTACTACGATAATCTGAAGGTCACTGCGGTCCTGAACTGGATCAAGGGCCTTGATCACACGGGGACGACGACGGTTGGCGTGCCCGCGATCTTCGGCATGAACTTCCAGGCCGTCAGCGTCGGCCAAAAGGTCACGGCCGATGGTTACACCGATGCAATCGGCACACCGAGCGCGCAGCTCGAGCTGTCGCTCGACTTCGTCGACAGCTCCCTCGGCCAGATGCTCGCGCAGCTTGACAACCAGCATCTCATCCAGAGTACGCTGGTAATCGTCGGTGCGAAGCATGGCCAGTCGCCGATTGACGTGAGCCAACTTCACATGCTGCAGGGCAGCGCCAATCCGAGGCTCCTGTTCGGCCATGCCGACGTTATCGACCCGGTCGACCTCCTGACCGCCGGTGGTGTCGCGGTGGCGCAGGAGACTGCCGACGACGTCTCGCTGATCTGGCTGGCCGATCAGACCCAGGCCAAGAAGGCGGTCGCCATCCTCGAGAACGACCGGGCTCTCCTGAACCACGCTCGGATCGAGAAGATTTATGCGGGCGACGACCTGCAAGATAAGTTCGGCGACCCGGCCCTTGGCCGCACGCCCGACATCATTATCCAGCCAATCCACGGCACGATCTATAGCCGTAGCGCGGCGAAGGTTTCCGAGCATGGCGGCCTCACCGACGACGACACCCACGTCCTGCTGGTCGCCGCCAACCCGAGCTTCGAAGGAGCTGTGATTGGTGACAAGGTCGAGAACAAGCAGGTCGCGCCGACGATTCTGCGCGTGCTCGGCCTCGATGCCGACAAGCTCACTGGCGCCCGCGCGGAGCACACCCGGGCCCTGCCCGGTTTCGACCGCTGAACGAAACGTCTGACAAGACCAAGACCTCAAATCGACGGCGCCCGGTTCTATTCGGGCGCCGTTTTCTTGCAGCACTCTTTAAAAGTCGGTTTTTGGCACATCGCTTCATTCCGCTGGGCTGCGGAATTTGGTCGCTATAGGGGCATAGCGGACTCTGGCAAGCTGCGCGCCCGGCAGATTTACGCCCCATCAAAGTGATCGGCGCGGTGCTCGAAGGCTCCGACCGTCCGCTGCTCATGACGTCCGGTGTGGCGCACCTCGCCCCCGGCCGCACGGCGACCGAGCAGGATGTGCCACCTTTCAACTCTCCTTCCTCGGGCCGCTCTGCACCAGCGAGGGCACGCCGGCCGACAAGCAGATCGACGCCTGCAACAGGATCATCGCGCTGAAGGCGTTCGCCGGCGAGAAGCTGGCGACGGTCTATTTCTGGCGCGCGGTCGGCTGGAACAAGAAGGGCGACTACGCCAAGGTGACCGGAAGTGGTCTGCCGACGGCCGAACTGACGCGATTGACCCAAGCGGTCATCAGCCACAACGCCAGCATCGCGCTTGTATCTCGGCCTCCTATTCAGTTGCGCGGCAGAACAGGAGTCCTCGCAGCAGCTTGATAGTCCCCGCAATCGCAACGTCGTGTCGAACGTTGCTAAGGAGGAGGAAATGTGGTGCCGGCAAAACCGGGCAGCGTTTCCTCTTGAGCCCCATAGCGCACCATCGGCACTACGGGCGGGCCGTATGGATCGATCCGGTCGTCCTGAGGGCGATAACGATATCGTGGAACAATATAGGAATCCCAGTAAGGAGTTAGCCTTACTACGGGCACCCTGACGATAAGCCTCACCCGTGGTTCACGAACGACCTTGGCCTTCCGCGCATGGGCTGCGGCACTAAACGTCCCCAGGTTACACAGCACCAAGGCCGTTCCGAGAGCGAACGCGGTCATTATCCTCATACCTCAGCCTCCTTGCCACAGATTCAAATCAACGAGCACCTGGTCATGATCGTTCCAGCTGCGCGGGGCTAAACTTCAGGGCGGGGGTGGGCGAGGCGAGGATTGTGGTGCATTGCTGGCGCTCGACTCATGCAGCCGGGATGCGAGCTGTTTTACGGCATTCCATAGACATGTGTCGCGATGTACATGGCCAGCATCCCGAGTGGAAAGCCTCCGAAAACTTGCAAGGCCGGATGACCACGCGTCGGGCCGTAGAAGTAATACCCGATAACGAACAGCACTAGCCAAGCGACAAAGACGCCGATCACGCATATGTCAAACCGTGACCTGAAAAAGTGCGAAATGTTGTTATGCGGCGTCCCATAGAGACGTGTCGCGAAGTACATGGCCAGCATTCCCGGGAGAAAGCCTGCGAAAGCATGCAAAGCCGGACGGCC
The DNA here is from genome assembly GCF_900129505.1 of Bradyrhizobium erythrophlei. Taxonomy (NCBI): domain Bacteria; kingdom Pseudomonadati; phylum Pseudomonadota; class Alphaproteobacteria; order Hyphomicrobiales; family Nitrobacteraceae; genus Bradyrhizobium; species Bradyrhizobium erythrophlei. The sequence goes on from NZ_LT670818.1 coordinate 8,580,392, forward strand.
GGGCGTCGGGCCGTAGAAGAAATACCCGATCGCGAAGATCAACATCCACGTAACAAGGACAGCGATCACGTAATGGCCAAGCCGTGACCCGAAAAAGTGCGACAGAAGGCTCATCGCGAGGTCCTTTCCTATCAGCAGCCAAAGTTTCGCCTTCGACTCCGCCGCGTCTTCCAGGTCGGCGAAGTTTTGCAGCATCTCCGCGCGATGCCGTTGCAGAAATGACGGCGGGTAGAGTTCCAACAGGCGCGCGTAGAGGCGTAGCGATCGGGACTGCTTTAGCCGCGCGGGGCTCGTCATGGCGTCATGCGGTCCCGAGTTGGCGGCGCGCGACGCGGGCCACGCGCGACAGCCGCTCGGTTTCCGCGCGCAACGTGGTTTGGCCAAGCGCCGTGAGCTTGTAGTAAATGCGTCGCGGGTCCTGAGTGTTGCTCTTGGCAACCAGACCCGCCTCGATCATACGGTCGAGCGAGCCGTACAGCGTTCCCGGCCCCATTTTCACCGCATCTCCCGAATCCGCCTTGACCTGCTGCATGATGTCGTAGCCGTGGCGCTCCTTGCCGAACAAGGCGAGCAGGATGTGGAACACGGCGGGTGTTAGCGGCAGTGGCGGTTCCGGCTTGGTCATGCACCCCATGATATATCCGTAACAGATATAGTCAATAGCAACGATGAATTGCACCACGATGCTCGGTAATGTCGCCATTTGGCACGAAACGGACATGCCGACCCTATTGAGCGATGTCCGTTGTTGGGGGGTAGACCGGAAGTCGCCGCTGTCCTGTCAAACCGACGCGATTGACCGTGCGCCCCGAGGGCGCGAACTACCAGTGAGGGAGGGTCTCACCCGGATAATTGTCGATTGGTCCGGAAGCTGGCAGGCGGCACGGCCGGGTAACTGGTTGGGTCGGAGCCCTGCGACGAAGGCGGCCTTGGGCCGCTGAGCGATCCGATGGGCTGTAACAAAGTGAAGCCCGAGCAGGCCTCGAAAGTTCTAATGCGGATGCCGACCCTCCGGTCATTTGGGGAAGGCCGCACGTGTGGGGAAGCAATCGACACGCGCACCCACGCGATCCGCCGGGGTAGTGGGTACGGCACGTCGGAAGGGTGGTTCGCAGTTACAGGGGGAGACCCGTCGCGGACGAGGGTAGCGGCCTCAGCATCGCATCAGGCGGTGGTCACGGTGGGAGTCGGACGGGGCAGTAGGAGCGTTGATGCCGGGTAATGCCGGCGGAGCAAAGGGCCCCGACTTCTGGTGCGCTTTTGAAGATGGTGAGGTGAAGGTGATTGGCGATGAGCCTGACAACGCCTGATAAAGTCCGGAGCCTTCAGAGAAAGCTCTACTGCAAAGCCAAGGCGGAGCCCACCTTCCGCTTCTATTTGCTCTACGACAAGATCTGTCGCGAGGACATCCTGGTCCACGCCTATCGGCTCGCCCGCGTTAATGCGGGTGCACCGGGTGTGGATGGGATGACGTTTGCTCGCATCGAGAAGCAGGGCCTGGAAGCATGGTTGGCGGGCTTGCGCGCGGAACTGGTCTCGAAGACGTACCGACCCGATCCGGTGCGGCGGGTGATGATCCCCAAAGCGAATGGTGGCGAGCGTCCGCTCGGCATTCCGACCATTCGTGATCGTGTGAATCAGACCGCCGCCAAGATCGTGATCGAACCCATCTTCGAGGCTGACTTCGAGGACAATGCCTACGGCTACCGGCCCGCTCGCGGGGCGGTGGATGCGGTCAAGGAAGTGCACCGGCATTTATGCCGGGGCTATGCTGACGTAGTTGACGCTGATTTGTCCAAGTACTTCGATACGATCCCGCATTCCGAGCTGATAAAGTCAGTAGCCCGGCGTGTCGTGGATCGAAACGTCCTGCGCCTCATCAAGATGTGGCTGAGGGCGCCGATCGAGGAACGGGACGCGGACGGAACGCGGCGCATGAGTGGCGGCAGGGGAAACACGCGCGGCACACCGCAAGGCGGCGTCGCAAGTCCACTGCTGGCTAACATCTACATGAACCGGTTCCTGAAGCATTGGCGTTTGACTGGATGCGACGACACGTTCCATGCTCACGTCGTCTCCTATGCTGACGACTTCGTTATCCTCAGCCGCGGTCGCGCGGCGGAGGCATTAGCGTGGACGAAGGCGGTGATGACCAAGCTCGGGTTGACGATCAACGAGGCGAAGACTTCGTTGAGAAACGCCCGACAGGAACGCTTCGACTTCCTCGGCTACTCGTTCGGCGCGCATCGGTTTGAGGCGAACGGGAATTGGTATCTGGGTGCGAGCCCGTCCAAGAAGAGTGTGCAACGGCTCAAGACAAGGATCGGCGATCTTCTGGTGCCGAGCAATATCGATCCATGGCCGGAAGTATGTGACAAGCTGAACAGGTCTCTGCGAGGCTGGTCCAACTACTTTGGCTACGGCTCGCGGAGCAAGGCATACCGTAGCGTCGACCAATACGTCTTTGAACGTCTGCGCAGGTTCCTCGCGCGAAGGCACAAGGTGCAAGGGCGCGGCAATCGCCGATTCACATTCGATGTCATTCATCGAGAACTCGGGGTTCTGTGCCTCCAACGCCTGCCCCGAGTAGCCCCGTCGCGTGCCTCGCGGTGAAGCCGGTCGGAAAGCCGGATGCCGGCAATCGGCTCGTCCGGTTTGATGAGCGAGGATGGGAAACGGGGCGTTGGCCATAGGCCCCAACTACCGCGCCCATCCTCGACTCTACCATCAGCGACGTGGCTAGATTTCGCGCATCACCTCAGGGCGCGAGCACGTGCCGGGTCGCGCCCGTTGCCGTCCGTCACGCCCACGCGTCACGTTATGGAACGCGCGTCGTTATTCAGGCTTGATGTTGGCGAGCTTGATCACCTTGGCCAACGTTCGTCGGCAACTCAAATTGGAAAATCGAGCCTTTGTCGATCCCCCGCGTCACCCAAATACGGCCGTTATGGCTTTCGATAATAGAATGGCAGATAGAAAGGCCAATTCCCATACCACGCTCTTTGGTCGTGAACATCGGGTTGAAAATACGATCGTGGTTGGATGGATCGATACCCGTGCCAGTATCCTCGACGGCCACGTGAACAAAATTTGGTTTGCTAGTGCAGGATCGTATGCTCAATATTCGCGGCTCTACCTGCATCGCCTCAATGGCGTTCATGACCAAGTTTAAAACGACTTGCTGCAATTGAACTCTGTCGCCTTCCAAGGCCGGGAGTGATTCATCGAGTTCTGTGTGCAGCTCTACCCCATGCTTCTGCAACTCGTGGCGCACAATAGCAAGAACCGTGAAGATCAGCTTGTTGATGTCGATTGGGTTTCTCGCCTGCGTTTCCTTTTTGAGCATTCCGCGAAGGCTTGTGATGATTTCACCTGCACGGAGACCGTTACTTTCGATTTCATCCAGCGCGTCTCGCGCCTTTTCTATGCTTGGCTCTCGCAATGCAAGCCATTGTCGGGCGGCACTGGCTTGGATTACAATCCCGGTTAGTGGTTGATTGATCTCATGAGCAATGGACGCCAAAAGGACCCCCGTAGTCGCTAGGCGATTCATGTGGACCAGCTCAGCCATTGTCCGCTGTAATTCAGCCGTCCTTTCCATCACCTTCATCTCAAGTTCGTCGCGGGCTTTACGAACTTCCTCCTCAACGCGGCGCCGTTCATGAATCAAGTTCGTGCTGCGGAAGGCTGTCGCCGCATGATTCGCAGCCACTGTAAGCAGCATCCTGTCAGTTTCGGTTGGGAAGTTGCTACGCTCACAGCCGACGGCTAGAAGACCAGCGTACGCGTTGAACCCGATAGGAATAATAATACCGCGGAGCGATTTCAGTCTGTCATCAAAGCCAACAACATTTGGAATGATCTGCCTACGCAAAGACCCATCGAAAGTAGAAAATTGGGCCTGCAGCCAGTCTAAAAATTCGCTGGTGGCGCATCCACTCGTAACGTCGATCGTTACCTCTCCGGTGGGATCGAGCAAGCGCACGAACGCAAAATCAAAACCCAACGACCCCGCCAGGATGTCGGCCAGTCCGGCGGCAATCGTGCGCGGTTCGATCCCGATCCATCCCGCCGGGATGGTCGAAAGTGCGACCAAATCCCGAAGCGCTGCTCGCAGCCGCAGATTCTCGTCAGCCATCACTATCAGTGTGCTTGGATCGTGCGGCGCCGAGCCGATTTTCTCTCTCGGAGTTCAAGGAGGAACTGGTCTGGAGGAACAAAGAACGGGTTCTCCTGGAGCACCCCTCCGACAATCACGACGGGGTGAACCCGCAACATGTCCATCACCAAGCTGGCACTGAAGTTCGTCAGATCGTAGGTGCAGATTACCGGATCGTTGTATTTGGAGACCGCGTAGTTGACGCGAGTCTCGTATTCCAACCAGTTATCTTCGCCTGCCTTGTCCACCAGGGACGGTTCCACGCGCGACACAAATCTGATGAGGGGATTACCGGCTGCCGCCCCTGATCCGAGCACCTCTTCGAGCAAGGCGAGCATCCCATCCTGATCGAAGCGATCGTCGCGCAGGTAAGCGTCCTGCCAGCGCCGCAGCTCCAGCTGTCCGGTTGCTATCGCCTGCTCCACATCTATGCCAGCTTCGGCGAGTCGCTTCAGATGATCCTCCCGCAGCTCGGGATCCACGATATGAAAAGCCTTGTCGCCCCGCGCGAACCCCTCTTTGATGAACGACCGAAGCACCATGTGCTGCTCGTCGAAGCCATTGAAAAAAGCGCAAATGTGACACTGTTTGCCAAGCACGCCATCAGCTACGTGGATGGGACATTCATTGCCTCTCATGATGGACCTCCGCGAAAATGGATTTCCGCCTCCCACCTGCAGGACATTTCGTGAACGTTAATCTTGAGGAGCATGAAGTCAAGCTCTCATTTTGCGGCTAAATTTGCGCAGTCACTCGCTCGTCATGATCCGAGTAGTGCGGCACGCGCATCTTCTTCTGCATGCTTTGCGACATCAGTGCACCTAAGAATCGCAAGTACAAACCGGAGTGACGATGCCGCATCCCACGCGCCAATCTTACCCGCCTGAGTGGATAATCGGTGCTGAGCTGATCGCGACCGCTTCTGGCACATCGCTTCATTTCGCTGGGCTGCGGAATTTGGTCGCTATAGGGGCATAGCGGACTCTGGCAAGCTGCAAGCCCGGCAGATTTACGCGCCATCGAAGTAATCGGCGCGGTGCTCGAAGGCTCCGACCGTCCGCTGCTCGTGACGTCCGGTGTGGCGCACCTCGCCCCCGGCCGCACGGCGACCAAGCAGGATGTGCCACCTTTCAACTCTCCTTCCTCGGGCCACTCTGCACCAGCGAGGGCACGCCGGCCGACAAGCAGATCGACGCCTGCAACAGGATCATCGCGCTGAAAGTGTTCGCCGGCGAGAAGCTGGCGACGATCTATTTCTGGCGCGCAGTCGGCTGGAAAGGGCGACTACGCCAAGGTGATCGCCGACACCACCGAAGCACTGCGGCTGACGCCCAATCGGCCGCCCTACAACATGCGCGGCTCGGCCTATTACGACAAAGGCGAATACGACATCGTCATCGCCGATTTCAACGACGCGCTGCGGATCGGGCCGCCCAACGGCACCATCTTCGACAACGGCGGCAACGCCTTCCGCTCCAAGGGAGATCTTGTCCACGCCATCGCCGATTACGACGAGGCGATCCGGCTGATGCCGAAGAATGCCTATTCGTACCAGAACCGCGGCTCGGCCAAGCAGGCGCTCGGCGACCTCGACGGGGCGCTCGCCGACATCAACGATGCGATCAGGTTTGATCCGGCATTGCCGTCCCCGCTGATCAACCGTGCGGTCATCTGGCGCGCCAAGGGCGACTTCGACCGCGCCATCGCCGACGCCACTGCGGCGATCGGACTGGCCAGGGCCAGGATGCCCGGCAATATCATGACGCCGCCGGGCAGCGTCCTTGATCTCGGCCTATAGCCAGCGCGGTCTCGTCTATGAAGCGAAGGGCGACTACGAGCACGCCAGACAGGATTTCAATGCCACGCTCGAAGGCGTGGCCGTGGAGCGGGCAGCAAGGCCAACCAGGCCACTGCAAGGGTGCGGCTGTCATTGCTGACGGATGCGTCTGCGCCCTCGCCACCGCCACGAACGACGCCGCAGACGGCGACATCAACACCAGCATCGCCGCTGACATCAACGCCCGCACCTCCACTCGCTGTCGCGGCGAGCGGCGACACCGGCCTGCGCGTCGCGCTGGTGATCGGCAATGGCGCCTATGCCAATGTCCGGGCGCTCCCCAATCCGCCCAATGACGCGCGTTCGGTCGCGAAAAGCCTGCGCGACATCGGCTTTGCGGTCTCGGAAGGCATCGATCTCGACCGCGTGGCGATGCAGAAGATGACCCGCGATTTCCTGCGCGACCCGGCCCGGGCGCAGGTCGCGGTGGTCTATTACGCCGGCCACGGCGTCCAGATCGACGGCCGCAACTACCTCATCCCGGTCGATGTGCGGCTTCGACGCCTGCCGCAACAATCCGCTTGAGCGGCAGGTCGCTTCCGCCGGACCGAACCGCGCCATCGAGGCCGGATCAGGGCTGGCGTCAGTGGCCGCGTTTGGCTCCGGTGCGTCACGTCACTTGGCGCCGGGACGTTGATCGCGTTCGCGACCGCGCCCGGCCAGGTCGCGGTCGACGGGGAAGGCGCTAACAACCCGTTCTCGGCAGCGCTGTCGCGCCACATCGGCGCGCCCGGAATCGAGGTGCAGCAGATCCTGACGCGGGTGCGCGCCGAAGTGGTCGCCAAGACCAGCGGCAAGCAGGTGCCGTGGTCGAACTCCTCGCTGCTGGGCGAGGTCTATCTGGCGGCAAAGCCCTAGAATTCAGGATTGGCGCGACGTCGCAGAGAGCGCCGGCTGCGCCAGATAGGCCAACAGCTTGGTCTCCCGCCGGCCCCGCGTCACGGTATCGAGCACCAGGCCCGAAGATACCGACAGCACTGCCAAGATCATCAGGCCCATCGCCAGCACCGCAGTCGGCAGCCGCGGCACGATGCTCTGTTCGAGATAGGTGACGATGACGGGAATCGCCAGGCCGATCGAAACCAGCGTCAGAAAGCCGCCGATCGCGCTGAAGAACCGCAGAGGCTTTTCCGACCGGTAGAGTTTCAGGATGGTACCGAGGATGCGAAACCCGTCGCGCCAGGTGTTGAGCTTGCTGACTGAGCCCGCCGGCCGCTCAAAGTACGGCGTTTCGATCTCCACCACTGGCAACGCCAGTTCGAGCGCGTGAACGCTGATTTCGGTTTCGATCTCGAAGCCGTCGGAAAGGATCGGAAAGGACTTGACGAAGCGTCGCGACAACACGCGATAGCCGGACAGAATATCCTTGAACGCCCGGCCAAACACCATCGACAGAAAACCGGTCAGCATCCTGTTGCCGAAGCGGTGCCCGGGCCGATAGGCGGCCTCAGCCCGGTCGACGCGAAGGCCCACCACCATGTCGAGACGATCCTCACGCAGCGCCGCGATCATCTTCGGTGAACTCGCTGCATCATAGGTGGCGTCGCCGTCGACCAGCACGTAGATGTCGGCATCGACGTCGGTGAACATGCGCCGCACCACGTGACCTTTGCCCTGGCGACGCTCGCTGCGGACCTGCGCTCCCGCCTCGCGTGCAACCGCCACGGTTCGATCCGTGGAATTATTGTCGTAGACGTAGATCTCGGCTTGCGGCAACGCCTTGCGAAAATCCCCGATCACCGTGGCGACCGCGGCCTCCTCGTTGAAGCAAGGCACGAGAACCGCGATCCGGATCGAGTGGGAAATCATGGCGACGACCGCGTGGGAAGGAGGGGGCCGATTGATTCTGCTTCAGCTAGCCGAACAGCAGACTACATAACCAAAGCATCGCCAGGCAATGGTATATATGGCGTGAAGATCGGCCGGGTCAAATCAGGTCTGCCCTACTCGCAAGGTTTCCGGTCACGATCGAGACCGCCGCTGCGCAAAATTACGCCGGCCGGCCGGGGCTACGGTTAGATCAAGAGCAGCCCCGCAGATCCCGGAAACACCGCAGACAATGCTGTAACTCAAATCCATAACAAGGCATAATCGAGTCGTGGGTGGATACCGGGCGGAGCAGCGGGGGAGGTCTCATCTATGACGCGGCATACCGCTTCGCGCTATCCGCTGCGCTTCGATGCCGATCTCGCGCAACTGTCCGGTCGGCGACGTGATCTGACCACAGAAATAGAGCCCGGGCACGATCGCCTCGCCCGTCACCAGCGGCATTCCGTGCCTGTCGAAGATGCCTTCCACATCAGGGATCAATTGGCGCAGGTCGGGGCGGAAACCGGTCGCAAGGATGATTGCGTCAAATGCTTCGCTGCTCCCGTCGTCAAAGATCACGCCGTCGGTGGCAAACCGGTCGATGCCCCCGCGTACCCTGATGGAGCCGTCCCTGATCCTGGCCAGCGTGCCGATGTCGATCAACGGCACGCGTCCATCCTCCTCGACCATCTGGCGCGGTCCCTTGGCCGCCCGGCGCGATCCCAGGCTTTCAATGCGACCGACGGCCAGCCGCAATATCGGCGCGTTGATCAGATCGACCATGCGCGCAGGCAAGCGGCGATAGAAGATGGCCCAGGTGAGAATCGGAAGACCCAGCAGTTCGCGCGGCAGTATCTGAACGGGGCTTCGAACCGCGAGAGCGACATTGACAGCGGCATTCGCCAGATCCAAAGCGATCTCGCCGCCTGAATTGCCGAATCCGACAACCAGCACACGTTTGCCCGCATAGGGCGCGGGATTGCGATAGTCGCTGCTGTGGACGACGGCGCCTCGATAAAGCTCAGAACCCGGCCACGACGGACGATACGGCGCGTCGGCTATCCCGGTCGCGACGACCACAACGGAGGCGGAGGTCGTGCCTCGATCCGCATCCAAGCACCATTGTGCGCCATCGCGCCGGATGCGCGACACCGTCGTGTTGAAAACCGGCCTGATATCAAAGCGTGCGGCGTAGGTTTCGAGATACTGGACGAGGTGTTCGCGAGATGGATAGGTCGGAAAAGCATTCGGCATCGGCATGCCGGGCAGGCCCGAATGATTGCGGTCGGTGTGAAGGTGAAGCCGATCGTAATGGCGTCGCCACACCGCGCCGACGCCATCAGCCTTCTCCAGCACCGTGGCCTTGAGCCCCACGGCCTGCATCGTCGCGGCACATGCCAGCCCCGCAGGACCGGCACCCACGATGATCGCGTCGATATCCGGCAATCGTCCCTCCGCGGGGAATTTATCTACTTCCCCCACACCTCGTTGGCGACATCGACGGCGAGCTTCAGCTTCGCCCATTGTTCTTCCTCGGTGAGCAGATTGCCCTCTTCGGTCGAGGCGAAGCCGCATTGCGGGGACACCGCGAGCTGGTCGAGCGGCGCGTATTTGGAGGCTTCCTCCAGCCGGCGCTTGATGTCGTCCTTTTTCTCGAGCTCGCCGCTTTTCGAGGTGATGACGCCGACCACCACGATCTTGTTGCCCTTCGGCAGAAACCGCAGCGGCTCGAAACCGCCGGCGCGCTCGGAATCATATTCGAGGAAATAGCCGTCATAGTTGGTTCCGGCCAGCATGGTCTCCGCCACCGGCTCGTAGCCGCCGGACGAAATCCAGGTCGAGCGGAAATTGCCGCGGCAGACATGGGTGGTGATGGTCATGTCGGCCGGTCGCTCGGCGATCGCATAATTGATCACGCGCGCGTAGATCTCCTGCAGGCCGTCGGGATTGTCGCCGCGGTCCTGCGCCTTTTTCAGCTCGTCCTGCGAGCAGAGATAGGCCCACACCGTGTCGTCGAACTGCAGATATCGGCAGCCGGCGTCGTAGAAGGCCTTCACCGCCTTGCGATAGGTCTTGGCGAGATCCTCGTAGAACACGTCCAGATCAGGATAGACCTGCTTCGAGATCGCCCTGCGCCCGCCGCGGAAATGCAGCACCGCCGGCGACGGGATCGTCATCTTCGGCATGACATGGGCGACGTCGCAGTGCTTTTTCAGGAATTTGAAATGGTCGAGCATCGGGTGGTCGTCGGGAAAATCGAGCTTGCCGATCACCCGCACCGCGTCGTGCCGAGTCTGGACGCCCGCGAACTGGATGCCCTCATCGGGGTGAAACAGCTCGCAGCCCGTCAATTTGGCCAGGAAATCAAAATGCCACCAGGAGCGACGGAATTCGCCGTCGGTCGCGAGCTTGAGCCCGATCGAGGCCTGCTTGTGCACGACCTTCTCGATTTCCATGTCCTCGATCTTGCGCAGGTCTTCGGCCGAAATCTCGCTTTTCTCCAGCCTGGCGCGCGCCTCCTTGATTTTCGGCGGCCGCAGCAGGCTGCCGACCTCGTCGGCGCGGAAGGGGGCTTTTGTTCTTTGCATGGTCTTCTCTCCCGGAATTTAGGCGTTCTCAAGCGGTACCGGTTCGCGTGACGAAAACGCGTTAAGATGGAATTAATGTGCCGCTGCCCCCGAGACGCCGAGAAAGCGCTCGAGCACCGCGGGATCGGCTTTCAGCGCGGAACTTGCCGCGTCATGGACGATCGTGCCGCGCTCCAATATCACAACGCGGTCGGCCAGCCCTAGAATCTTTTGGGCATTCTGCTCGACGATGATGGAGCAGATGCCGCCCGAGCGGGTAATCGTGCCGAGCGCCCGGAGCAGCTCCTCGACGATGATCGGAGCCAGCCCCTCGGTCGGCTCGTCCAGCAGCAGGACCTGCGGATTGAGCGTCAGCGCGCGGCCGATCGCCAGCATCTGCTGCTCGCCGCCGGAAAGCTGGTTGCCGAAATTGTTGCGCCGCTCCTTCAGCCGCGGGAACATCTCGTAGACCTTGGCCACCGTCCACGGCCCCGGCTGCGCCACCGCGGTCATGTTCTCTTCGACCGTCAGCGACTTGAAGATATTGCGCTCCTGCGGCACCCAGCCGATGCCGGCCCGCGCCCGCTGGTCCGGCCGCATGCCCGTGATGTCCCGCCCGCCAAGGGTAACACTGCCGCCGAAACGCCGGGTGACACCCACGATCGAATTGATCAGCGTGGTCTTGCCGGTGCCGTTGCGGCCCAACAGCGCCAGCACCTGGCTTTCGGGCAGGCGCAGCGACATGCTCGGCAATACCACCGCCTGGCCGTAGCCGGCGCGCAAATTCTCGATGCAAAGCAGATCAGACATCGGCGGCCTCGCCGAGATAGACCGCCTTGACCTGCGGATCGCGCGCCACCTCGTCCGGCGGACCCTCGACCAGGAGCGCACCAGAGACCAGGACCGAAATGCGGTCGGCGAACGAGAACACCAGATCCATGTCGTGCTCGATCAGGAGCACGGTAACGTCGCGCGGCAGCGAAGCCACCGCGGAGAGGATATCGTGGCGCTCGCTTTCGGGAACGCCGGCGGCGGGTTCGTCCAGCAGCAGCACGCGCGGCTTGGCGGCGATCGCAACCGCGATCTCCAGCAGGCGCTGCTTGCCGTAGGGCAACGTCGCGGTGAGATCGTTCATGACGTCGAGCAGATGGAAGCGCGCGAGATTTTCGGCGATCTCGGCATTGACGTCGTCGCGGGTGCCCATGCGCCGCCACCAGTCGCCGCCGCGGCCGAGTCGTTCCGATACCGCAAGCCCGATGGTCTCCAGCGGCGTGAGGTCAGCGTAAAGCTGGTTGATCTGGAAGGTGCGCGACAGTCCGCGCAGCACGCGGGTGTGCACGGGCAGATCGGTGATGTCGTTGCCTTCCAGCAGGATGCGGCCGCCATCGGGCCTGAGCACGCCGGTCAACAGGTTGATGACGGTGGTCTTCCCGGCGCCGTTCGGGCCGATCAAGGCGTGGCGGGCGCCCTGCTCGATCCTGAGCGAAAGGTCGCGCGTGACCTTGAGGCCGCCGAAATGCTTTTCCAGCCCCCTTGTTTCCAGCGCGACCGTCATGGCGTTTCGCTCTCGGGAATGACGACGCTCGCCTTGCGGCCGCCGAGTTGCCGGATCACCAGGTTCGGCAGCCACAACACCCAGCGATGCATGCGCTGGCGGCCGACCAGCACGATCGCGACCAGCACGAGGCCGATCCAGAACTGCCAGTATTGCGGCGTGATGGTCGAAAACACTTCCTGCAGCATCTTGAACACCACCGCGCCGATCAGCCCGCCGTAGAGATAGCCGGTGCCGCCGATCACCAGCACCAGCATCAGGTCGGCCGAGCGCTCGAACGAGAACACATCGAGCGACGCCAGCTGGGTGCTCTGGGTGAACAGCGCGCCGGCAATCCCGGCGTAGAATGCCGCGATCGTATAGATCGCGATCAGCCGCTTGTTGACGGGGATGCCGATTGCGGCCGCCCGCAGCGGATTGTTCCGGATGGCGCGCAGCGACAGGCCGAACGGCGAGTGCACGATCCGCCGCGCCAGCAAAAACAGCAGGAACAGCACGCCAAGGCAGTAGAAGAAGCCGACCTTGCCGAACATGTCGAACGCGAACAGGCCGAGGATCGGCTGCATCTCGATGCCCTGCAGCCCGTCGGTGCCGCCGGTGATATCGGAAAAGCGTTCCGCCAGCGCCTCCAGCAGCAGCGCGATCCCGAGCGTCACCATCAGCCGGGTGAGGTCGGCGCCCCGGATCACCAGGAAGCTTGTGACGAAGCCGAGCACCATCGCGACCAGGCCGGCCGCGATCAGTGCCAGCACGGGCTCGGTGATGACACCGTGCAGGGCCAACAGCCCCGCGGAATAGGCGCCGACGCCGAAGAACGCGGCATGGCCGAGCGACACGATCCCGGCATAGCCCAGGATCAGGTCGAGCGAGAGCGCGAACAAGGCCAGCCGCACGATATCGGTCATGATCAGGTAGCGCGACGGAAACAAAAAGGCGCAGGCGAGCGCGAGAACCCAGAACGCGATCTCGCTCCAGTGCCAGCGCGCGTGCGCCCTGGCGTGATATCCGAGGTCGGCTTGCGCGGTCATGGCACTGGGCTCAACGGGTCGCGGTGCGGCCGAACAGGCCGTTCGGACGCCAGATCAGGATCACGATCATGATGGTGTAGATCACGAACGGTCCGATTTTCGGCACGTAATATTTGCCGGCGACGTCGCCGATGCCAAGCAGCAGCGAAGCCAGAAACGGGCCGGTGATGCTGGAGGAGCCGCCGACCGTCACCACGATCAGAAAGTAGATCATGAACTTCAGCGGAAAATACGGATCGAGCCCCAAAATCTCCGCGCTCAACGCGCCGCCGAGGCCGGCGAGGCCGCAGCCGAACGCGAAGGTGAGCGCAAATACCTGCGGCACATTGATGCCGAGGCCAGAAGCGGCGCGCGGGTCGTCGACCGCGGCCCGCAAGCGGCTGCCGAACCGCGTGCGCGCCAGAACCAGTTGCAGGCAAGCGGTCAACAGGCCGCAGATCACGACGATCATCAGCCGGTAGCGGCCAATGCCGACGCCGAAGAAATCGATCTGCCCTTCGAGGGCTTGCGGAATCCTGATGAAGACCCGCGACGAACCCATGATGTAATCGACCGCCGCCACCGACATGAAGACGAGGCCGACAGAAAACAGCACCTGATCGAGATGGCTGCGGGCGTAGAGGTGACGATACAGCGACCGCTCCAGCACCGCCCCGATCAGCGCGCTCGCCACGAAGGCGAGCGGAAGCGCCGCGAAAAACGGCCAGCCGGACTGGTTGACCAGCACCGCACAGACATAGCCGCCCGTCATGGCGAAGGCGCCGTGGGCGAGATTGACGAAATTCATCAGCCCGAGCGTGACCGCAAGCCCGCAGGCGAGCACGAACAGCAGCATGCCGTAGGCGACGCCGTCGAACAGGTTGGTGAGCAGCGATGTCATTTAATTTACACTCGTCATTCTAAGATGTGCAATTGCACATCAGAGGCAGCGCGATAGCGCTGAACCCGGAATCTTGCGCAACAATATCGGGATTCTCCGATGTGCAATTGCACATCGGAGTTCGCTGGCTTCGCCAGCGCCCCGGAATGACGCCGAAGCCGGCGTCACTTCTTCGTCTTGCCGGCATCCTTGACGGCCTCGAAGGTCGCGAATTCGACGTTGTAGAGTTCGCCGTCGACCTTCTCGACCTTGCGGATATAGATGTTCTGCACGATGTCGCGGGTTTCCGGATCGATCGAGATCGGGCCGCGCGGGCTTTCCCACTTCATGCCCTTCATGGCTTCGATCAGCGCATCGCCGTCGGTCTTGCCGCCGGTCTTTTGCAGCGCTGCGTAGATCAGGTGGATGCCGTCATAGCCGCTCACCGCCATGAAGCCGGGACGCGAACCAAACGCCTTCTTGTAGGCGGCGACGAATTCCTTGTTCATCGCCGACGGATGAGCCGCCGAATACAGATGCGCGGTGACGGTGCCGAGCGCGGCGTCGCCCATGCCGTTGAGGAGATCGTCGTCCATCACGTCGCCGGGGCCGATCACCTTGATGCCGGCCTTGTCGAGCCCGCGCTCGGCATATTGCTTCATGAAGTTGCCGCCCTGCCCCGCCGGCACGAACACGAACATGGCGTCGGGCTTGGCATCCTTCATCCGCTGCAGGAACGGCGCGAAGTCGGGATTGGCCAGGGGAACCTTGACCTCCTCGACGATCTCACCGCCGCCGGCCGTAAAATTCTGCTTAAAGAAATTCAGCGCGTCGTTGCCCGGAGCGTAGTCCGAGGTCAGGGTCGCGACCTTCTTGATGCCGTTCTTGACCGCCCAGTCGCCGATGATGGTGGAGGATTGCGCCAGCGTAAAGCTGGTGCGCACGATATAGGGCGAACGCTCGGTGATGATCGAGGTGCCCGCCGCCATCACGATTTCCGGGATCTTGGCCTGCGTCGCCAGCGGCGCCGCGGCCAGTGCGGCCGGCGTCACGCCGAAGCCGGCGATGAAATTGACCTTGTCGTTGACGATCAGTTCCTGCGCGAGGCGCTTGGTGTTGTCGGGAACCGCCGCGTCGTCCTTGAGGATGATCTCGATCTTCTTGCCGGCGACGGTGTCGCCCTTCTGCTGCATGTACAGCTTGATCGCATTGTCGATCTGCTTGCCGGTCGATGCCTGGCCGCCGGTCATCGGCAGGATCAGGCCGATCTTCACCGTCTCCTGCGCCTGGGCAGGTGCCAACGCGGCTAGTCCCGCGGTCGCAACGCCGGCTGCGGCCAACGACAACATCTTGGTGCGAATGAACATGAACGCTCCTCCTTGATCGGTTTCGTAGTTTGAACCGAGTCCCCGGCCCTGCCGTACCATACCCCGGATTCCCGAGCCATGTGCCGGCGCGGCATGACGTCTTATATCGGCGCGGCATGGCGTCTGAAGCGCGCGGCGATGTCAATCACGACAAAGGGCGGCCATCTCCCCGGCTCCTTTGCCGGGCTGCACACCCGCCGCAGGTCTCCAGCGGCAATCCGGGAGCAATTCCAGGTACAATAATACCTGATATAACGAATAAGATAATTTGCGCGCCCCCACCGGTCTTCTATGAAAGCAGGAGGCACGAACGATTCGAAACCGGCATTGCGCCCGGGATGAGCGGGCTTGAGTGGACGCGAAAATAGAGACTGAGCCGGGGAGCAGCCTGGTCATAGGCGGTACCGGGCTCGTCGGCGGCTACATCGTCGAGCACCTCGTGCGCCGCGGCGAGCGTCCGCAGGTATTGTCGCGGTCGCAGCGGGACGGACCGGGCATCCACTGGTGTCGCGGCGACCTCACCCAGCCTGATCCGCTGACGCTGCCGCCATTTGCCACCCTCTACTGCACCGCCGACGCCATCCTGCTGGCGGACAGGCTGCCGCGGCTTTTCAGCCCGCCCTTAAAACGGGTGGTCGTCTTCAGTTCGACCAGCGTCCTGACCAAGCAGGATACGGAAGTGGCGTCCGAACAGGAGACGATCAGAAAACTCACCGACGCCGAGCGAAGGATCGCCGCGGCATGTGAACAGCAAAACGTCGGCTGGACGATCTTGCGCCCGACCCTGATCTACTCGGAAGGCCGCGACACCAACATCACGCCGTTGTCGCGGCTGATCCGCCGGTTTGGCTTCATGCCGCTGGTCGGCGGAGCATCCGGCCTGCGGCAACCGGTGCATGCGGAAGATCTGGCGATCGGCGCCATCGCCGCGGCATCGAGTCCCGCGGCCGTCAACAAGACCTACGCTCTCCCTGGTGGAGGGGAGACGCTCACCTACCGCGAGATGATCGGCCGGATTTTCGACGGACTGCGGCTGCCACGCCGCACCGTCTCGGTGCCGCCTTTGCTGTGGAGAGCCGCCTTTGGCCTGGCGAAGCCGCTTTTTCCCGGCGCGAATGTGGCGATGGGCATCCGCATGATGAAGGACATGACGTTCGATTCCACCCCGGCCATTGAGGACTTCGGCTGGAATCCGAGGAAGTTCAATCCCGTATTCGACTAGACTAGTGGCGTGAATCCATAAATCTGCCGGGCGGACCGCTCGCCAAGGTCCGCTATGCCCCGGCGGGCGGCAGCAGCCTCCCCAGTTGGTGCGCGCGCATCCGGTCGTTGCGTGTTACGGCAGCGTCCTCATGCCCAAAATCCTGCCAGCCGTTCAACGAACCAGAACGCTGCCACGACGCCGACCCCATAGGCCGTGACGGTCCGCAACCGAAATTCGATGATCCTGGGGATTCGAAATTGCTTGGCTAGCTGCATCACGCCGAGAACGGCGGCGATGAAAGCAAGCTGTCCCACCTCGACGCCGATGTTGAAGGCGAGCAGCGCAAGTGGGACGTCGCCTTGTGGAAGACCGATATCGATCAATGCGCTGGCGAAACCGAGGCCGTGCAGAAGACCGAATGAAAAAGCCACCGCCCATGGCCAGGTGGCGGTCAAGCTGGGCTCCCCCCGCTGCCGCCGCAGGATCTCGCTCGCCAGAAGCAGAATGCTCAGCGCAATGCACGCTTCGACCGGCGGCCCCGGCACATGGATGACGCCCAAGGTCGCAAGCGAGAGCGTGATCGAATGTGCGAGGGTGAAGCCCGTCACCGTCAACAACAGCATCCGCGTGTTGCGCACGATGAGGATAAGCCCGAGCACGAACAGAAGATGGTCGAACCCGAACAGGATGTGCTCGATACCGTGCGACAGATAGGCGCCGGCGACCGCGAGAGGCCCGAGCGACGTCGCGATGTCGACCCACGGCTGCGACGGCCGCACCAGCGTAGTCGAATGCGTGCCATCCAGCATCTGCACGCGCACCAGAACATCCGTGACCGTTGCCTGAAGCCCCACGAACTCAATGCGCTTCCCCGCCAGTCCCTGGGCGCCCACGTCGATCACTTGGCGTTCGACAAGGGAATCTGAGAGCTCTTGCGCGCCAGGCGCGACGACATCGCGAACTTCGTCCGGGAGCCGCAGCACTACCGGCAGGCGCATGCCGGCAAGCACTGGCGTTCGCCAAAGCAGCTGGTAGCGGCCGGGCCCGACTTCATCGATCTGCAGATAGGCCGGCCGGACCTCGTGAGCGTGCGCGAGCGTCATCGGCACCATCAGCAGACCGACCCACGCGACCTGGAGCCACCGCCATTGCATCGATCGCGCCCTCACTGTGGAAGCACGTCGGTCGACGCGACCGGCGCCTGAGGATTCCGCAGGCTCCCGAAGTCGACCGATTCGATGGGCGGGACCACGACCGTGTAGCGCGCGCGCATCGCCTCGTATGCAATCCGTTTGATCTCGCGCTGCTTTTGATCCAGCCAGGCGGATTTGACGTCGGGCTCGACTTCCTCGAACAAAGGCACCCGGCCCGGCTCTATGGCGTCGACGAAGACGAGATGCCAGCCATAGCCCGACTGGATCGGCCCCTGCCATGCACCGGGCTTGAGTTGAAACACCGCACTCGCGAAATCCGGGCCAAACTCCTTGGCGATCTGCTCGGGCGCTCGTTCAGCGTAGTAGTCCTGAAACATAAAGGGGTCGGCAACCGTAGCGACTTCAGGTGCGTTGGCCGGCTTATCGGAGATCTTGTCGAGTATCGCGGCAGCCCTGTCGCGAGCGCCAGGCCGATCGAAGGAGAAGTACAGGTGGCGAAAGCTCACGCGCGGCGGAAGTGCAAAGCGATCCGAATTCTGCGTGTACCAGGCTCTGAGTTCGGCATCGCCGGGATCCTGCAAAGCGGCAATATCTGCTGCCAGGAAATCCATCTTCTGCGCCAACCGGCGCTTGATGATCTCGTCATCCTTGTCGAGCCCAAGCGCCACGGCTTCACGGGAGAGAATCTCCTCGCTTACCCGCTGCTCGATCAGGGCGTGCATTTGATCAGCAGTCGGCAGTGGCCGGCCTTGCGCGAGCCATTGCACCGCCAATTGGCGGAGATCGTCCTTCGTGAGCGCGATCTGATTGGTTCGGTCGGTCCGGTTGGCGGTCGGGTTCAACAGTTGATAGATCGCGAAGATCAGCCCACCCGCAAAAAGGCAATGGAGCAGCGGTTCCCGCAACCACCTGCGCACAAGGGTTGGCGGTTTCGGCCCAGTCTGTGACTCATCCAGCGCTGACTCGGACGGTTCCGAGGTCGGCTGCGGTCGGAAAAGCGGCTGCGGTGCCATGGGGTTGGCCTGTCAGGATGGGGGATCTATTCAAGAGCCGCGTTGGCGGATGCGGCGCGCTGCAGATAGTTGACGATGGCAAATTCGGAGGCCGGATCCGCTATCGTGTTGGACTTGAGCAGCGCTGCATATTCCGTCGCGGCGTCCCAATAGTCCCAGTCAGCCAGTTGCAGCGCCACGAACCCGGCCATCGGTGGGCGCTCCCTGATGAAAGCTCGGTACGCCTGGATCACACGCTGGCGGGGCACGGTACGATTCGCCTCGCCGTGAACGTTGAGCGCAAGCAGGGCGGCCTCGATTTCCGGCATCGTCCGGCTGCGATCGGCGAAATACATCGTCTCGATCCAGCCAACGCGAGATGGCCCGCGCAATTCGAGGTCAGCGCCAATCGTCGCGGCGAGGTTCGTGGCGTCGTGCGAACTCCATGCGGCTTCGATGTGCTGCTCGAGCCGCGCGACGTCGGCTGGACCGCCGACAAAACCAAGCAAGAGAGTGTAGGCGGCATGGCGTGAGGCGAGCTTTGGATCGTCCAGCCAGCGCTCAACCGCCGCCGCATCGATTTGCGATCTCGCAACGTCCACGGTCGCGTAAGGGGTGCGCGCCAATTCGCCCCATGCGATCTGGGCAGCCAGCGGGTCGGAGGTTTCGAGATAGGGCAGAACGAGCGCAATACGTTGCCGCCAGCCGGCGTAGCTGAGCGTGGACGACGTCTGCATGTTCGACGGCCAGGTGGGCCGTGGACGGTCGCCTTTGACGAAAGCGGTCGAAACCAGTTGCCGAAGCCAATCCGCGTATTCAGCCCGGATGCTGCCCAGACTGCTCCATTGCGAAGCATGCGGGTCACGAACGAGCAGGCAAGGATCGGAGCCCGGTGCCGTTGCTGGGTCGAGGCTCGTCACCGGGTCGGCGATGATATCGCCGACAACGGCTTTGCCCTTCACGACCTCGACTATCCGGTGTTGGTTTGTGCCCTCAAGGGGCACGGCGAGCACCACTCGATCTGCCATATCCAGACGCTGGCCGATGGTCACCATTTGGCGAGCGGCTTCATAGCAGAGCTGGCATGCCATCGCGGCCGCTGCCGAGATCAGGAGGAAGAAGGCGGCCAGCATGCACTTGAGCCACCCGAGCAAGCGAGACCGCGGCAGTCGAACCGACATCGAAGCCTCCTCAGCGCAGCACCGGCTTGCCCGGCAACGGACTGAGTTCGGGCACTGCCGGGATGATCTCGTAATTCGCGAAGCCGAACTCGTTGCTGCGGGCGCCGTAATACTTGTCTCCCAGCTTGTAGGCGGTGACTTCGATCGGCGTGCCGGCGATCACGGTGACGATCTTGCCGTTGTTGACGTAATAGGGCGAGGGCGTGCCGAGATAGCTGGCCCCCGCCGGATCGCCGACGGCGCTTGGCTGGACAACGCCACGGCCGGCGTGATCGATCAGGCTCTGACCCTGATTTTGGCCGAGTTTTGACGTCACGTACGTCGGATCGATCGGCGTGAGTGTTTGCGTGGCATTGGCAGTCCCCGACGCGCTATATGTAATCTTGAACTTCGTGCCGGTGACGTTGTTCTGCAGCCACGGGGACTTGTCGACGATCAGCGCCTTCAGCTGAGCATCGCTGAGGGCAACCGCCCCCTGTTTCTTGAGATCGTCAACGGTGGGACCAGCCTTGGCGACTTTCCGCGTTTCGGCGGTCGGGCTGTACCAGATCGGGGAGCTCCATGCCCGCTCCTGGACGGTTGCCGCCACCACGTCGGGCGGCGCGATGCCGAGTTGCGCGGCCTGGATCGTCGTCCAGCGCGGCGTCGGAATCTCGAGCACGCGGGCGTAGTAGAACGCCGGAACGCTCGGATCGAACTCAGGATCGCTCCACACGGTCTTCAGTTCGACGGCGCCGCTGCTGTTCGTGTAGGTGGCTTTTTCGACGTCGACCGTGCTTGCAATCGGTGGCACGCGACCTGTCCACCTGTCGGGCTCACGGTCACCCGCCCAGGCAACATCGAAGACTTTCTCGAAGCTCTGACCGCTCTTGGTCCAGCCCTTGATGATCTGGATGCGGTCGAGATTGCCGGAGGTGGGATCCTTGACCGCCCACACCGCGAATGACGGTGTCTTGTCGCCCGCGGGCATCGAGGTCAGATCTCCGCCCATCGGCACTCCCTGTGCGTAGGCGGCCTTGATCCAATCGCGGTCCTTGATCCAGTCCGGCGTGAATTTCCAGAATGCCCGCCGCTGCTCGGCCGTCGCTGTCTCGGCATAGCTCCAGCCGCCGAAAAAACGAACCTTGATGTGCGGGCCGCTGACCGCGAAGGTCTCCTTCCGCTTCATGGCGTTGAAGATCGATTCGCGGGTGTTCTCCTCCGCCCACACGCCGGTGAGCCCGGCGGGGCCTTCTTTGCGCACATCGAGGCCGGCGAACAGATGTCCCGACATGCGGGTCTCGATGGTTCCGTCGGCGATACCGTGCGCCCCGAAGAAGTTGTCCTGGCGATAAGCCACCCCGGTGTCGTGCGAGTCGGAGGCGGCGCCGAAACCGAACCTGTAGGGGTTGAAACCCTTGGTGTCCTCGAGTGCGAGCCCATCCTTTAGAGCCTGGCGGGCATAACTGCCGATGACATGCGGAATGCGGCCGGCGGGATCGCCGAGGAGATAAGTAAGGATCTCGAAGTTGGCGAACTCGTCATTGGGCGAGAGCAGAGGATGGGTTTCCGATTGCCCCTTGATCTGTTTGATCTCGACCAAAGGCTCATTGCGGTTCCGGGATTCTGCATAGGCTCTGTCGATCGGCCGTCCATGGAGGTCGACGTCGGTCGGATACATGCGGCCATCCGAGAGGTTGGCGTTATGCGAGATTGCGAGAAGTTCGTTGCCCGCCTTGCGTTGGCCATCCATCCAGGTCCACAGGTCGGTCGGGTCAGGCGAATCGAGCGAACTGAACGGCATCGCCGGCACATGGGCGCAATCCTTGAAGAAGACATTGCGGTGGAGGTTCATGTTGTTCGGCATGGATGTCCACTCATAGCTGCAGAAGGCAGTGAACTTGCCGGGTTCATTGGCCTTGTCCGCGAGTTGGACGTTCTGTTCCCAGACCGTGTGTGCGATCTCGGGACTCGCGAGCGCCTTGACCGGCGCGCCACCGAGCAAGTTGGCGCCGTAGAGGTAGACTCTTTGAACCTCTTCTGGGCTGTTGTTCTTGAGGATCAGCGGCGCCGCGGCTGGCAACTTGCTAATCGGCGAACTGGGATCATTGGCCAACTTCATCACGCCGACATATTCGGAGTGATCGGTGACGCCGGCGAAGTCGAGCGGCGTCTCGATCTTGATGTCGAAGCCGAGCGGATGCTTGATGGTCTCGCCCTTGAAATATTTGTAGGCATCGCCGGGATCCGTCACCCGATTGCCGAACAACCACGCATCCAGCGACCAGCTGGTGTGAACATGCGTCTCGCCAAAATAGGCGTCCCTGAGAGGGTTGCCCTGGGCTAACGCTGGTGATCCGGATCCCAAGAGCAGTGCCGAAGCGAACACAACAACCGTCGTTCTTGGCATGTCGAGATCCTTTCCGTTGAACGGTCCCTGCCGCGAGAATGGCCGGTTGAGAGGAACCGTGCTATGCAAATTCGGCACGAAGCCTTCGCAGGACCCTTCATCAATCCGGACGGCCCAGACACGCCAATGCCTTGAAAACCAATATATGAAAGATGACCGCATTTTCCGTTATGCCGCCGAAAGCGGAAGTAAATTCAGAGAATTAGCGGCTCCGCGACCGCCGTTGCGGGTTGATGGTACGGCCGCGGACCTGATTCAAGCTCCGAAACCGGAGCCTCGAATCATGCGCTACAAGATCAAGCAATGTCGGCGTGTCGCGACCCGATCCGACGTTCGCGCCGCTTTCCATCAATCCATGAACACCACGGTCTTGCGGCCGTTGAGGATGACGCGGTCCGCCAGATGATAGCGCATCGCCCGCGCCAGCACGCGGCGCTCGATATCGCGGCCCTTGCGGACGAGATCGTCCGGCGTATCGCGATGGCTGATGCGCTCGACGTCCTGGTCGATGATCGGGCCTTCATCGAGATCGCTGGTGACGTAATGCGCGGTGGCGCCGATCAGCTTGACGCCGCGCTCATGCGCCTGGTGATAGGGCCGCGCGCCCTTGAAGCCCGGCAGGAACGAGTGATGGATGTTGATGCAGCGGCCCGACAGCTTAGCCGACATCTCGTTCGAGAGGATCTGCATGTAGCGCGCCAGCACCACGAGATCGGTCCCGGTCTGGCCGACCAGATCCCAGATCGCGTTCTCCTGCTCGCGCTTGGTGTCCCTGGTGACCGGCAGATAATGGAAGGGAATCTCGCCGAGATCGAGATTGCTGTAGGTATCGCGCGGGTGATTGGAGACGATCGCGGTCGGGATCATCTCGAGTTCGCCGGTGCGCCAGCGGTACAGGATATCGGCGAGGCAGTGATCGGATTTCGAGACCAGGAGCATCACCCGGCGGCGGGTGGCGCGGTCGCGCATCTGCCAGTCCATGCCGAAGCGCTCCGCGATCGCCGCGAAGCCGGTTTGCAGCGCCGGAAGATTGACCGCGAGGTCGGCGGCGGCGAACACCACCCGCATGAAGAAATGACCGGTCTCGACGTCGTTGAACTGCGCGGCGTCGAGAATGTTCTGCCCATTATGGGCCAGGAACGTCGAAACCGCCGAGACGATGCCGGGACGATCCGGGCAGGACAGGGTCAACACATATTGATGATCGGGCATGGGCGGACTTGATTACAATTTGAACCGGGGAACCGCGATTGGTGGCCCTGCTCTATCATCCGTAGCGCCCTTGCGCCAATCCCGGGCGAGGCATCATGATGAACAAACAACGGGCGACCCAAAAAGAAATATGAAGCGAGAAGGGGATCATGGCCGACAGACTGAACGGCTACCGCATCCTGATCCTGGAAACGCGCGAGGAAGCGCAGTTTTCCCGGCTGCTCGCCGAGCAGGGCGCGGATGTGCTGCAATGTCCGATGTTCACCATCCATGATGCCCCCGATCCCGCACCGGTCGAGGCCTGGATCCGCCGCTTCATCGCTTCACCCTTCGACGATCTCGTGCTGATGACCGGCGAAGGCCTGCGCCGGCTGATGAAGGTGGCACGCCGCATGGACGTCGAGCGGGAGTTCATCGCCGCGGTCGGACAAGCGCGGAAATTCGCCCGCGGCCCGAAACCCGGCCGGGCGCTGCGCGAGATCGGACTGGAGCCGCAGCTGACGACGGAGAAGCCGACCTCCGAAGGCATCGCCGAGATGCTGGCGCGCCTCGAACTCACGGGACATCGCGTCGGTCTGCAGCTTTATCCCGACAAGGATCACCGCGCGCTGATCGGCGCCATCACGGCGCAGGGCGCCAAGGTCGATACCGTGCTTCCTTACGTCTACGACGCGAAAGCGGCGGACGCCAACATCGTCACCGCGATCGACGAGATGGCGCAGAAGCGCATCGACGCCATCGCGCTGACCAGTTCAGGCCAGGTCCGCCGCCTGATCGAGGTGGCGCAGGCGCACCATTACGAAGACCGGTTGCGCGAAGCGCTCAAAGCTACGCCGATTGCCTCCGTGGGGCCGGTGGTTTCCGACGAACTCAAATCGCACGGCCTGCGCACGGATATCTATCCCGCCAACGAGGCGTTCTTCATGAAGCCGCTGATATCGGCGATGGCGGCGACGCTGGGAAAGAGCGCACCGCGGAACGCTCGCTGAACATCGTCATTGCGAGCGCAAGCGATGCAATCCATAGCACGGCAAAACAAGTGTGGATTGCGGCGCGCGGCGTGCGGATCGGTGTAGAGGTGATCTATGCGGGCGGTGTTGAACGAGGACGACCGCCGCTTGACGCCATGCACGGTGTAGCCGAGCCCAAGCAGATATTCGGCGAGATAGGCGCCGTCCTGCCCGGTCACACCGGTGAGGAGCGCCACGCGTCGTTTCGAATCCTGAACCGCCATCTTCACTCCAACAAAGCGCCGCGACTGCCGAATCGGCGGTTCAACAGCGCAAAAACCACAGACATCGGCCCGTGACACGTGATCCCACGGCCTGGGGACGGGCGGCTGAAAGCCCTACCATGACCCTATTCCCCCAAGCAAATTTGGCTTGGGGCGCCGCCTCCGGCGGCAGGGCAGCGGGCTTGCAGCTTTCGGAACCTTGGCCCACAATCCGTCCCATTATTAAGGGACGGGCGGTTACTGAAATAAGACATTCCAGGCCCGGTCCCAGATAACCAAGAAAAGCAAATTCAGGAAGGAATCACATGCGTAGACTCATGATGGCTGCTGCCTTTGCGCTGCCGATGTTCAGTGGCGCGGCGATGGCGCAGGAGACGCTCAAAATCGGCTATATCGACCCGTTGTCGGGCGGCGGTGCCAGCGTCGGCGAAGTCGGGCTGAAGACCTTCCAGTTTCTGGCCGACGAGGTGAACGCCAAGGGCGGTATCCAGGGCAAGAAAGTCGAGATTGTACCGCTCGACAACAAGACCAATCCGCAGGAAAGCCTGATCCAGGCGCAAAAGGCGATCGACGCCGGCATCCGCTTCCTCACCCAGGGCAACGGCTCGTCGGTCGCCGGCGCGCTTTCGGACTTCGTCACCAAATACAACGAGCGCAATCCCGGCAAGGAAGTGCTGTATTTCAACTATGCCGCGGTCGACCCGGTCCTGACCAATGCGAAGTGCAGCTTCTGGCATTTCCGCTGGGACGCGAACTCCGACATCAAGATGGAGGCGCTCACGAATTACATGAAGACGGTGCCCTCGATCAAAAACGTCTATTTGATCAATCAGGATTACTCGTTCGGTGAATCCGTCAGAACCACCGCCAAGGCCATGCTGGCCACCAAGCGGCCGGACATCAAGATCGTCGGCGACGAGTTGCACCCGCTGTTGAAGATCACCGACTTCGCGCCCTACATCGCCAAGATCAAGGCCTCGGGCGCCGACACCGTCGTTACCGGCAACTGGGGCCAGGACTTCGCGCTGCTGCTGAAAGCGGCGGCCGACGCCGGACTGAAGGTGAACTGGTATACCTATTACGCCGGCGGCACCGGCGGCCCGACCGCGATCAAGCAGGCTAACCTCAACCATCAGGTGTTCCAGGTCGGCGAAGGCATCCCCAATCTCGATCACCCCTCCTCGCAGGAATTCGAGAAGGCGCTCCGGGCCAAATACGACTTCAGCCTGTTCTATCCGCGCGCCGTCAACGAGATGCGGATGCTGGCAGCTGCGGCCGACAAGGCCAAGTCGGCCGACCCGATCAAGGTCGCGCAGGCGCTCGAAGGCATGGATTTCGAGGTGCTCGACGGCGGCAAGGGCTATATGCGCAAGGACGATCACCAGTTCTTCCAGCCGATCTATATTTCCTCGCTCGGCGAGCGCACCGAAAAGGAACCTTTCGACGAGGAGAAGACCGGCTGGGGCTGGAAGCTCGTTGCGAAGATCGATACGCCGCAAACCGAGCTTCCGACCACCTGCAAGATGGAACGGCCCTGACCGTTCGCGATGAATAGTCCGCTCCGAAAAATCCCGGGGCGGACGCATTTCCTGATCTTGGCGGTGCGTCGTGCTTGAACTGATCGTCATATCCACGCTCAACGGCGTGTTGTTCGGCATGCTGCTGTTTCTGATGGCGAGCGGGCTCACCGTCATCTTCAGCATGCTGGGCGTCCTCAATTTCGCGCATGCCAGCTTCTACATGCTCGGCGCGTTTTTCGGTTTCCAGATCAGCCGCTGGTTCGGCTTCTGGCCGGCGCTTTTGATCGCGCCGCTGCTGGCGGGCGCGATCGGCGCTGGCGTCGAGCGTTACGGCCTGCGCCGCGTGCACCGCAACGGCCATGTCGCGGAACTGTTGTTCACCTTCGGCCTGGCGTTCGTGATCGAGGAAGTGGTGCAGATCATCTGGGGCAAGAGCCCGGTGGATTTCCGCGTTCCGGCGCTTTTGGATTTCCCGGCTTTCACGATCTTCTCCACCAACTATCCCGCCTACAAGATGTTCATGCTGCTGGTGTCGATCTCGATCTTCATCGGCCTCCTGGTCGTGCTGAAGAAGACGCGGATCGGGCTGATCGTTCAGGCCGCATTGACCCACCCGCATATGGTCGGCCATCTCGGGCATAACGTCGGGCGTATCTTCATGCTGGTATTCGGCGTCGGCACCGCGCTCGCCGCGGTCGCGGGCGTCATCGCCGGGCCTGCGCTGGTGACGCAGTCGAACATGGCGGGACTGCTGGGCCCGATCCTGTTCGTGGTCGTCGTGGTCGGAGGACTGGGCTCGCTGCCCGGTGCCTTCGTGGCCTCGCTGCTGATCGGCCTGGTGCAGACCTTCGCGGTCTCGATGAACGGTTCGCTGTCCGGCGCCTTCGGACCGCTCAGCCCCGCTTATGCCTCGACCTGGCTCGCCGACATCTGGGGCGTCACCATCGCCCAGATCGCGCCGATCATGCCCTATCTCCTGCTTGTTCTGATCCTGATCTTCCGCCCGATGGGCCTGCTCGGGACACGCGACACATGAGCGAGATCGTTGCAAGCGCGGCCCCGCCTTTGCCGGCCGCTGCCGAGAAACTCAAATTCTACGGATTGTGGGTGGCGGCCGCCGTCGTGCTTCTGCTGCTGCCCAGGCTCTTCGGTTCGGGCGGCTCGCTGACGACGTTCAGCCTGATCGGCATCTCCATCATCTTCTCGCTGTCCTACAACATCCTGCTCGGCCAGACCGGCATGCTGTCGTTCGGCCATGCGGTGTATTACGGCCTCGGCGGTTTCCTGGCGATCCACGCCATCAACATCATCGGCGCCAACAAGCTGCCGATCCCGCTGTTCGCCGTACCCCTGATCGGCGGCCTGACCGGGCTGGTGTTTGCGGCCCTGCTCGGCTGGGTCTCGACCCAGCGCTCCGGAACGGCGTTCGCGATGATATCGCTCGGCGTCGCCGAGCTGATTGCCTCGTCGGCGCTGATCCTGCGCACCTTCTTCGGCGGCGAGGCCGGGGTTTCGGCCAACCGGACCAAGCTGCTGAAACTGTTCGGCTGGAATTTCGGACCGCAGATCCAGATCTATTATCTGGTAGCGGCATGGACGCTGGTCGCCGTGATCGCGATGTACGCGCTGACCCGCACGCCTCTCGGGCGCATGTGCAACGCCGTCCGCGACAATCCCGAGCGCGTCCAGTTTGTTGGCTACAATCCCCACGTCGTGCGATATCTGGCGTTCTGCTTCGCCGGCCTTTTTGCCGGCATTGCCGGCGCGCTGGCGGCGATCAACTTCGAGATCGCCAACTCGGCCTATCTCGGCGCCGAGCAATCGGGCACCGTCTTGTTCGCGACCTATATCGGCGGTGTCGGATTCTTCATCGGCCCGATCGTGGGCGCGATCTTCGTCACGCTGCTGTCGCTCGGCCTCAGCGATCTCACCCAGGTGTGGCAGCTCTATTTCGGGCTGATCTTCATCGCGGTGGTGGTGTTCGCGCCGGGCGGCATCACCGGCCTGTTGATGATGCATCGCCCGCTTCTGAAGGCCGGCACCCTCCTCCAGATGCTGCCGAGCTATCTGATCGCCCTGGTGCCGACGCTGGCGATGATCGCCGGACTTGTTCTCTCCATCGAAACCATCGTGCATTACACCGTAAACCCCGGCGACGATTCCCACATCAGGGCGTTCGGCGTCGGCTTCGATGCGGCGAGCCCGTCTCTGTGGGCGCTGGCCGTTGTTCTCGTGATCGGCGGCTTCCTGGTGGCGCGCAAGACCTGGAGCTGGGTCGGTCACGCCTGGAACGGCGCCGCCACCCTGGCGCGTGAAAAGGGAATCGCCGCATGAGCGCTGCGATCGAACTGCGGGGAATAGAAAAGAGCTTTGGCGAAATCGCCATTATCCGCAACATCAATCTGAGCGTGGCGCAGGGCGAACGCCACGCGCTGATCGGCCCGAACGGCGCCGGCAAATCCACCACGTTCAACCTGATCAGCGGCTATATGAAGCCGAGCTCGGGCAGCGTGCTGCTGCGCGGCCAGGAGATCTCCGGCCTGCCGCCCTATCAGATCAACCGCCGCGGCCTGTCGCGCAGCTTCCAGGTCACCAACGTCTTTGCCAATATGACCGTGTGGGAAAACCTGCGCTGCGCGGTGTTGTGGTCGACCGGCCAGCGCTATGCCTTCTGGAAGAACATCGACAACCTGCCTGAAGTGCGCGACCGCACCGCCCAGATTCTCGCCGACATCAACCTCGCCGCCCGGCGCGACGTCCCCGCGGGGCTTCTGACCTATGCCGAACAGCGCGCGCTGGAGATCGGCATCACGGTCGCGGGCGGCGCCAACGTCATCCTGCTGGACGAGCCGACCGCGGGCATGAGCCACGGCGAAACCGAGCGCGCGGTCGCCCTTATCCGCCGCCTGACCGAGGGCCGCACGCTGCTGATCGTCGAGCACGACATGAGCGTGGTGTTTGGCCTCGCCGACCGGATTTCAGTGCTGGTATACGGCCAGATCATCGCCTCCGGCACCCCGGAGGAGATCCGCGGCAACCCGAAGGTCCGCGAAGCCTATCTCGGCGAGGAGGCGGCGTGATGCTGGAGGTCGTCGATCTGCACGCCTATTACGGCAAGAGCCACATCCTGCAGGGCGTCGACATGCATATCGACGCCGGCGAGGTCGTCAGCCTGCTCGGGCGCAATGGTGTCGGCCGCTCCACCACGGTCAAGGCGATCATGGGCGAGGTGTCCCCGCAGGGCTCGATCAAGTTTAGGGGTAGCGACATCGCGGGCCTGCCGAGCTACCGGATCGCGCATCTCGGTTTGGGCTACGTCCCCGAGCATCGCGACATTTTCCCGGGCCTGACGGTGCGGCAAAACCTGATGCTTGGCATCAAGGATACCAGGCGCGCCGGCAAGTGGCGGCTGGAGGACATGCTGGCGATGTTTCCCAACCTCGCCCCTCGGGCGGACACCTCGGCCGGCGTGCTGTCGGGCGGCGAGAAGCAGATGCTGACCATCTGCCGCACGCTGATGGGCGATCCCGAACTGATCATGATCGACGAGCCCACCGAAGGGCTCGCGCCCCTGATCGTGCAGCAGGTCGGCGACCTCATCGCCGAAATCGCCCGCCGCGGCGTTGCCATTCTGCTGGTGGAGCAGAAGCTCTCGATCGCGATGCGGATATCGCATCGCGTCTACGTCATGGGCCACGGCCGCATCGTGTTCGAAGGCACGCCGGCCGAACTCAAGGCGAACGACGCCGTCCGCAAGGAATGGCTGGAGGTTTGAGAGGCTGATCGGTTCTGACTGGGGCGCAGGCCCAAGGCGCAGGCGAATTTCCGCCCTGGAACGCATGCCGGACTCAAGTTGGACATCGGGTAAGGTCCGTTTCGTGCCCGTGAACGGACTTAAGTGCATCCCTGCATCTTGTTCAGCATTGGAGCCTCATTTATCGTGCAAAGTATCAGCAGCTCCAAAGGATTGTTGCTGCCGGTCGGACGGTCGAACGTAGGTTGTGGGCGATGCTCAATGACAAAAATATTCTGGCATCCTGCCGCTGCGGAAAAGTAGTGCTTGAGGTTGCCTGCGCTCCAATTTTGCGGGGAATTTGTTATTGTTCAAGTTGCCAAGCAGCAGGTCATCGTCATCAAGAAAGGCCCGGCGCGGATTCCGTCTTGGCCGAAGATGGCGGTACGGACTACGTCCTGTACCGCAAGGATCGGGTGCGCTGCGTCCAAGGAGCGGAGCTTTTTGAGGAGCGACGACTGAAACCAGCTTCGCCAACAAGGCGGATGTACGCACGCTGTTGCGGCACGGCTATGTTCCTCGACTTTACCAAGGGGCACTGGCTCACGATCTATCGCGGCCGCCTTCCCGCCGATATGCCGCCGGCGATCATGCGTATGATGACTGCCGAACGGCCCGAGGGCGTGATTTTGCCTGACGACATGACCAACTATCCGGGCCACTCTGGCAAATTCTTATTGAAGTTGCTGGGTGCATGGATCGCGATGGGTTTCAAACGGCCGGCCGTTGATGGCGTACCGTAAGGTCAACCCTACATGTTTCACTCGCCGTAATGGCGCAGCCGCTCGAGGTCGAGGATGGTCACGCCGCCATATTCCAGTCGCAGCAAGCCTTCCTGCTCCAGCTTCTTCAGGCACTGGTTGGCATTCTGCCGGGAAATACCTGACAACGCGCCGATTTCCTCCTGGGTGATCTCGAGGTGGCGCGTCAGGTCCGGATAGAGAATAGGATTGAACAGCGATGCGAGGCCGCGGGCGAGCCGCGCGGTTGCATCCAGCGTGCGGCCGTATTCGAGCAAGGCGATGAATTGCCCCAGGCGTTCGTTGAGCTGCCCGACCAGGAAGCGATTGAACCCCACGCTATTCTCGAACAGCCACATGAAGGTGCCGCGATCCATCATGGCCAGACGGGTGTCGCGGAGCGCTACCACGTCGTAGCGCCTCGGCTCGTTCTTGAGCACCGTGCCCTCGCCGAACCAGGCGCCGGCGGTCAGACCCGTAAAACTGGTGGCCTTGCCGCCGCGGGACACGATGCCCATCCGGGCGAGGCCCGTGACAATGCCGGTCCAGTAATCGAAGCGGTCGCCCCGCATGAAGATGAACTCGTCGGCGCGGTAGGATTTTTCGACTATGCCGGCGCGCGCGACCTCGGTCTCCCGCTCGTTCAGTTCGCGCGACCAGGCCGCGATGTGCTTCAGGTAATCGGCAGCAATCATAACCCGGTCGAACCCGTCTCCAGTATCAGCCGCATCTCATGTTGCGCCGCAACAATCGGTTTGCCCGCTCCGCCCTCCCGCGACAAGACGCGGGCCATGCCGGCTGACGAAATTTGCCGGCGAATTGTCAGGCGCAAGACATTTCAACGTACTGCTTTACCCTATTGAGAGCCATCTTGCGCAATTCGGCTCGTGGCCGACAGAACGAGGATGGCGGAGGAAATACCGGGTGCGGCGTTACCGCGCACCGCACTGAAGGTGGCGAACATGTTAGGGACGCGCCGCGGCACGAAGGTGGAATGGCTTACCCATGACGGCCGATATAAGGTCGGGACCGTGACGGCAAACGACAGATAAAGAGCGCGCCCAGCGCCGTATCTCGGAGGAATGAGTGGCTCATACGTTGGAAGTGCGGGGGGTTTCGCTACGCTTCGGTGGCGTGCGTGCGCTGTCGGATGTCAGTTTTGGCGTCAACGACGGCGAACTGTTCTCGATCATCGGCCCCAACGGCGCCGGCAAGACCTCGATCATCAACTGCATCTCCGGCCGCTACCGCCCCACCGAGGGCCATCTGTTCTATCGCGGGCAGGACATCACCGCGCTCAATCCCAACGCCCGGCCCCGCCTCGGCATCGGCCGTACCTTCCAGAACCTCGCGCTGTTCCAGCACATGAGCGTGCTCGACAACATCATGGTCGGGCGGCATCACCTCCTGAAGAATAATTTCATCACGGGATCGCTGTACTGGTTGACCGGGGCGCGGCGCGAGGAGCTCGAGCATCGCCGCAAGGTCGAGGAGATCATCGATTTCCTCGATCTGCAGTCGGTGCGCAAGGCGACCGCCGGCACCCTTCCTTACGGCCTGCGCAAGCGCGTCGAACTCGCCCGCGCCATGGCGCTCGAACCACAACTGATTTTGCTCGACGAACCCATGGCCGGCATGAACTTCGAGGAAAAGGAAGACATGGCGCGCTACATCGTCGATCTCAACGAAGAGTTCGGCATGACCGTGATGATGATCGAGCACGACATGGGCGTGGTGATGGACATTTCCCACCGCGTCATGGTGCTGGATTTCGGCCGCAAGATCGCCGAAGGCGATCCGGCCGCGGTGCTGGCCGATCCCCATGTCAAGCGCGCCTATCTCGGCGAGGAGGACGAGGTCCTGGTCGATCCCGACGACGTCCCGGCGCCTGCGGAGACTGCGGCATGATGGATTACGCCGGGCGGGTCGCACGGGCCGATACCTATCCAAAACTGTTGCGGCTCAACGCCAAAGAATATGGCGGCGAGATCGCGCTGCGTGAAAAGGATTTTGGCCTTTGGCGCGTGTTTACATGGAGCGACTACCAAACGCGGGTGCATGACTTCGCGCTCGGCATGGTCGAGCTTGGGCTCGGCCGCGGGGATGTCATCGGCGTGATCGGCGACAACCGGCCGGACTGGGTGTCGGCGGAAATCGCCACCCACGCCATCGGCGCCATGAGCCTCGGTCTCTATCGCGACGTGCTGGACGAGGAAGCCGCCTATCTCCTCAACTATGGCGAGGCCAGGCTGGTGTTCGCCGAGGACGAAGAGCAGGTCGACAAGCTCCTGACGCTCGCCGAGCGCGTGCCCAACCTCAAGCACATCGTCTATTCCGATCCGCGCGGCATGCGGAAATATGACGACCCCCGCCTGATGGAAGCCGACAAGCTCGCCGCGATGGGCCGCGCGCGCGCCGCGCGCGAGCCCGGCCTGTACGACCAACTGGTGGACGCGACCCGCGGCGAAGACGTCGCGATCCTCTGCACCACCTCCGGCACGACAGCGCATCCGAAGCTCGCGATGCTCGCCGCCGGGCGCGTGCTGCGGCATTGCGCGACCTATCTCGCCTTCGATCCCAAGGGGCCGGATGACGAATACGTCTCGGTGCTGCCGCTGCCCTGGATCATGGAACAGGTCTATGTGCTCGGCAAAGGGCTGCTGTGCCGGATGAAGGTCAACTTCGTCGAACAGGCCGACACCATGATGAACGATTTCCGCGAGATCGCGCCGACCTTTGTGCTGTTCGCCCCGAGAGTCTGGGAATCCATCGCGGCGGATGTGCGCGCAGGTGTGATGGATTCGTCCCCACTGAAGCAAAGTCTCTACGAGCTCGGCATGAAGGCCGGCTTGTCGGCGCTGGCGCACGGCAAGCATTCGACACTCGCGGACCTCCTGCTGTTCCGTGCGCTGCGCGACCGGCTCGGCTTCACCCGCCTGCGCTCGGCGGCGACCGGCGGCGCCGCGCTCGGTCCCGACACCTTCAAATTCTTCCAGGCCATGGGCGTGCCGCTGCGCACGCTGTACGGCCAGACCGAACTGCTCGGCGCCTACACGCTGCATCCGTTCGGCAAGGTCGATCCCGACACCACGGGCGTGCCGATGGCCGACAGCATCGAGATCCGCATCGAGAATCCGGATATCCACGGCGTCGGCGAGATCGTGGTGCGCCATCCCAACATGTTCCTCGGCTACTACAAGAGTCCGGAAGCCTCCGCCGCCGAAATGAAGGACGGCTGGATGCAGTCCGGCGACGCCGGCTATTTCAACAACGACAAGCAGCTCGTGGTGATCGACCGCATCAAGGACCTCGCGGAGACCGCGCGCGGCGAGCGCTTCTCGCCGCAATATCTCGAGAACAAGCTGAAATTCTCGCCCTATATCGCCGAGACCGTGGTGCTCGGCGCCGGCCGCGACGCGCTCGCCGCCATGATCTGCATCCGCTTCTCCATCATCTCGAAATGGGCGGAGAAGAACCGGATCGCGTTCACGACCTACACCGACCTCGCCTCGCGCCCCGAGGTCTACGCGCTGTTGCAAAAGGAGGTCGAGGCCGTCAACTCCACGCTGCCGCCGGCGCAGCGCATCTCCCGCTTCCTCCTGCTCTACAAGGAACTCGACGCCGACGACGGCGAACTGACCCGCACCCGAAAGGTCCGCCGCAGTGTCATCAACGAGAAATACGCCGACATCATCGACGGCATCTATGGCGGCAAGCGCGAGATTCCCGTCGACACCGTGATCCGTTTCCAAGACGGCACCACCCAGCGCATCCGCACCACGCTCAGGGTCGTCGACCTCGCGCCCAGCGCCCCCTTCGCGGAGGCCGCGGAATGATTTGGATGTCGCCGATCCGCCCGGCCGCTCACCTCTCCCCGCGCGCGGGGAGAGGTCGGATCGCGCTAGCGATCCGGGTGAGGGGGAGCCTCCGCAAGCGCGGTCGCAATCGTCTCGAGGACGCCAGCCAGATTTTGCGAGACATCGTTGTTCCAAAACCGCAAGACGCGATAGTTGCGATCGGCGAGCCACTTGTCGCGAACGGCG
The DNA here is from genome assembly GCF_900129505.1 of Bradyrhizobium erythrophlei. NCBI lineage: Bacteria > Pseudomonadati > Pseudomonadota > Alphaproteobacteria > Hyphomicrobiales > Nitrobacteraceae > Bradyrhizobium > Bradyrhizobium erythrophlei. The sequence continues at coordinate 8,615,035 of NZ_LT670818.1, forward strand.
TCGCGCTGACTATCGGCGTGTTGTTCACCGTCGACCTCCACAACCAAGCGGCATTCGCGACAGATAAAGTCTACGGTGTGCGGTCCGATCGGCTCTTGTCGGACGAACTTGTATCCATTCAGCCTGCTGGCACGAAGACGATACCAGAGCGTGCCTTCGGCATCCGTCAAGCCGCTTCGCAGTCGCCGCGCACGCTCGGTCTTGGACTCATCAGCACCGCGCAAGCGGAGGCTCCCCCTCACCCGTCGCGCTTCGCGCGCCGACCTCTCCCCGCAAGCGGGGAGAGGCGAACTTATCACGAAATCTCATGAATACCGCCTTCCTGATCCAGCTCCTCGTTAACGGCCTCGTCGTCGGCACGCTCTATGGTGTGGTCGCGATGTCGTTCGTGCTGATCTACAAGGCCACGCAGGTCGTGAATTTCGCGCAAGGCGAATTGCTGCTGGTCGGCGCCTGGGTGTGCTGGGCGCTGCTGACAAAATATCAGGTGCCGTTCTGGGTCGGCATGCCGCTGACGCTGGTGTTCATGTTCGTGTTCGGCATCGCGATCCAGATCGTGATCCTGAGGCCGATGATCGGCGAACCCATCATTTCGGTGATCATGGTCACGATCGGACTGTCGATGGTGTTTCAGGCCGCGCTGAAATGGATTTTCGGCGTCAATCCGCAGCCATTCCCGCGGGTGTTCACCAGCCAGGCCGTTAGCTTTCTCGGCCTGCAGATCCAGACCGTCTATGTCATGAGCCTCGTGGTGTCGGTCGCGATGATGATCGGCATGGCCTGGTTCTTCCAGGTCTCGAAATACGGCCTGGCGATGCGCGCCACCGCGTTCAACCAGCAGGTGGCGCAGTCGCTCGGCATTTCCGTGAAAAGCGTGTTCGCGATGGCGTGGGCGATCTCGGCGACGGTCTCGGCAGTCGCGGGCGTGGTGGTGGCCGTGGTCAACGGCGTATCGTCGGGCCTGTCGGCCTACGGCATCAAGGTGTTTCCGGCGGCGATCCTCGGCGGGCTCGACTCGATCGGCGGCGCGGTGCTCGGGGGCGTCATCATCGGGCTATTGGAAAACATCGCCCAATATGTCGACAGCGAATATCTGCACTGGGGCAATCTGTATGAAATCGCGCCCTTCTACGTGCTTATCATCATCCTGATGATAAAGCCCTACGGCCTGTTCGGCACCAAAGACATCGAGCGGATCTAGCAAATGGCAACGACCTCCCTGATACCGGCCGGCGATTTCCGCACCTCCTATGCGGCCGACACCACGATCTTTCCGACCACCACCAGCCGCAACATGGCGATCGCAGGCATCGTGCTGATCTGTTTTGCACCATTGGTGCTCAGTGGATACTCGCTCTCGATCCTGATCCAGATCGGCATTTTTGCGATCGCGGCCCTCGGGCTGAACATCCTGGTCGGTTTTACCGGACAGATTTCGATCGGGCACGCCGCGTTCTTTTTGTTGGGGGCCTTCACCTCAGCCTACATCTCGAACAATCTGCCGATCCCGGTATTCTTCGCCATCCCGCTGGCGGGCGTGGTGACGGCCCTGGTGGGGCTGATCTTCGGCGTGCCAGCAGCAAGGCTGAAGGGGCTGTATCTCGTCATCGCGACTCTGGCCGCGCAATATATCCTGTTGGATTTCTTCTCGCGCGCCGACTGGTTTTCCGGCGGCTCGGTGCCGGCCAGCGCCAATCCGTTTTCGATTTTCGGCTATGCCTTCCGCGGCGATAAGCAATATTTCTACGTGGTGCTGGCCTATCTCGTGGTCAGCTACCTGCTGGTGACCAACCTGATGCGCACCCGCGACGGCCGCGCGCTGGTCGCGATCCGCGACCACTATCTTTCCGCCGAGATCATGGGCATCAACCTGACGAAATACCGGACGCTGTCGTTTGGCCTGGCGGCCTTCTTCGCCGGGATCGCCGGCGCGCTCTATGCGCATTACCAGCTGGTGGTCTCAAATGAGGGGTTCGGCATCGAACGCTCCATCATCTTCCTCGCGATGGTCATCATCGGCGGCACCGGTTCGATCACGGGCACGCTGATGGGCACCGCTTTCGTGGTGCTGCTGCCGGAATCGATGGAATGGATCAGCGCCGGCCTGAAGGGCTCGGCGATCGACAAGGCGCTGTCGCTCAACAACAACATCACCTTCCTGCGCGAGATCGCGATCGGGCTCATCATCATCGCGTTTCTGATGTTCGAGCCCGACGGGCTGGCGCACCGCTGGCGGCAGATCAAGACGTACTGGAAACTCTACCCGTTTTCGCATTGAGGCTGCAGCGGAACGGGCTACACTCGATACCAACAACTAACGGAGGAAACGGCAAATGACGATGAAATCTCTTTTGAGCACGGTATCGCTCGCGCTGCTGCTCGGCGGCGCGGCGTCGGCGGCACAGGCCCAGATCGCGATCGGCCATCTCGAGGACCTGTCGGGCGGCACAGCCGATGTCGGCACGCCCTATGGGCAGGGTGTCGCGGACACCTTCGCCTGGGTCAACAAGAACGGCGGCGTCGGCGGCAAGCAGCTCAACGTCGACAGCAACGACTACGGCTACCAGGTGCCGCGCGCGATCGCGCTCTACAAGAAATGGTCCGCCCCCGACAGCAAGGTCGCGGCCATCATGGGCTGGGGCACCGCCGACACCGAAGCCCTGACCGGCTTCCTGGCGCAGGACAAGATCCCTGACATCTCCGGCTCCTACGCCGCCGCACTGACCGATCCGGAAGGCACCAGCGGCAAGGCAAAGCCGGCGCCGTATAATTTCTTCTACGGCCCGAGCTACTCCGACTCCATGCGCGCCATGCTGCTCTGGGCCGCGGAGGACTGGAAGGCCAAGGGCAAGCCAGGCAAACCGAAATTCGTCCATATGGGCGCCAACCACCCGTATCCGAATGCGCCGAAGGCGGCCGGCGAGGCGCTCGCCACCGAACTCGGGTTCGAAGTGCTGCCCCCACTGGTGTTCGCGCTGACGCCCGGCGATTACAGCGCCCAATGCCTGAGCCTGAAGAGCGCCGGTGCCAACTACGCCTATCTCGGCAACACTGCCGCCTCCAACATCTCGGTGCTGAAGGCATGCAAGACCGCCGGCGTCGATGTGCAGTTCATGGGCAACGTCTGGGGCATGGATGAGAACGCCGCCAAGACCGCCGGCGACGCCGCCGACGGCGTGATCTTCCCGTTGCGGACCGCTGTGGCCTGGGGCGGCAACGCGCCGGGCATGAAGACGGTGATGGAAATTTCCAAAATGTCGGACCCGACCGGGAAGGTCTACCGCCCCGTGCATTACATCGCGGCCGTTTGCAGCGCGCTGTATCTGAAGGAGGCGCTCGACTGGGCCGCCAAGAACGGCGGCGCCACTGGCGAGAACGTCGCCAAGGGCTTCTATCAGAAGAAGGATTGGGTGCCGGCCGGCATGGAAGGCGTCTGCAATCCCTCGACCTGGACCGAAAAGGATCACCGCCCGACGATGAAGGTCGACCTCTATCGCTCGAAGATCTCGGGCCCGACCGATGGCGATATCAACGACGTCATGGCCAAGGGCACCATCAAGCTCGAGAGGGTCAAGACCGTCGAACTGCCGCGGAAGCCGGAATGGTTTGGGTGGTGAGGGTGCGGTTGTCGTAAGACCGCGCGACAAACTCGGTCGTCATCCCCGCGAAAGCGGGGATCCAGTACGCCGCGGCGTCTCGATCGATCGCAGGCGCCTCTGGAATACTGGGTCACCCGCTTTCGCGGGTGACGACAGCGGAAGGTGGAACGGAATGCGTCGCGTCACTGACGAGGTCAGGATCAAGGCATGGCTGAAGCAACGCAAATAGATCGCCCGCCAATCGCAGCGGCGCCAGCCATTGCCCCGCTGCTCAGCGTGCGCAACATCGAGGTGGTTTATGACGACGTCATCCTGGTGCTGCGCGGCCTGAGCCTCGAGGTGCCGCAGGGCGCGATCGTGGCGCTGCTCGGCGCCAACGGCGCCGGCAAGTCGACAACGCTGAAGGCGATCTCGGGGCTGCTCAAGACCGAGGACGGCGAGGTCACCCGCGGCGAGATCGTGTTCGACGGCGAGCGCATCAACGGCATCGACCCCGACAAGATCGTCCGCCGCGGCATCTTCCAGGTGATGGAGGGCCGCCGCATCATTTCCGACATGACGTCGCTGGAAAATCTGCGGCTCGGCGCCTTCACCCGCCGGGACAACGAGGTCGGCGCCGACATCGACATGGTCTTCCGGTATTTCCCGCGTCTGAAGGAGCGCACCGGCCTCGCCGGCTATCTCTCCGGCGGCGAGCAGCAGATGCTGGCGATCGGCCGCGCACTGATGGCGCGCCCGAAGATGATCCTGATGGACGAGCCGTCGATGGGCCTGTCGCCTTTGCTGGTCAAGGAAGTATTCGCGATCATCAGGGAGATCAACCGCGATCTCGGCGTTACCATCCTGCTGGTGGAGCAGAACGCGCGTGCCGCGCTTTCGGTGGCGAGCCACGGCTACATCATGGAACAGGGCAAGGTCGTGCTCGACGGCACCGCCGACGAGCTGCGCGACAACGAGGACGTCAAGGAATTCTATCTCGGCGGCGCCGGCGACCAGCGCAAGAGTTTTAAGAACTTGAAAAGCTTCAAGCGACGGAAGCGGTGGCTGTGAAGGCTACCTCCTCTCCTTCGTCATGCCCGGCCTTGTGCCGGGCATCCACGTCTTCCCGCTTTGCGGAAAGGAAGGCGTGGATGGCCGGGCATAGGCGAGCGGAAGCGACGCCGTCCTTCGGACGGCTATGCCCGGCCATGACCGTAAAATTCAGGGACTGCCAATGACCGACCACTACGATTCCCGCGAGACCCGCGATCCCGCACACCGCGAGGCGGAACTGTTCGCGCGGCTGCCGGACGTGCTGCGCAGGGCGATGGCAGCACCCGCCTACGCCGAGCGCTTCAAAAGCATCGATCCGGCTGGCGTCACCAGCCGGTCGGCGCTGGCGGGCCTGCCGGTGCTGCGCAAGGCGGAGCTGCCGGCCCTGCACAAGGCCGCCCCGCCGTTCGGCGGCTTCGTCCCCGGGCTTCCTGGCTCGTTTGGGCGGCTGTTCACCTCGCCCGGCCCGATCTTCGAGCCCGAGCCTGTTCATGCCGATCCCTGGCGCGGCGCACGGGCGCTGTTCGCGGCAGGCTTTCGCCCGGGCGATGTGGTGCTGAACACCTTCAGCTATCACCTGACGCCCGGCGGCTTCATCTTCGATGCTTCGGCGCGGGCGCTGGGCTGCGCCGTGATCCCGGCCGGACCCGGCAATACCGAGGCGCAATTCGAGCTGATCGAGGCGTACCGTCCGGTTGGCTACAGCGGCACACCCGACTTCCTCAAGATCCTGCTCGATGCGGCCACGGCCGCGGGCCGCGACGTTTCCTCGATCAAGCGCGCGCTGGTGTCGGGGGCGGCATTTCCGAAATCGCTGCAGGAGGAGATCAAGGCGCGCGGCGTCGAGGCCTATCAGGCGTTCGGCACCGCCGATCTCGGCCTGATTGCGTTTGAGACGCAGGCGCGCGAAGGCATGGTCCTCAACGAGGACCTGATTCTGGAGATCGTCGGTCCCGGCACCGGCGATCCCGTAGCCGAAGGCGATGTCGGCGAGATCGTGGTCACCTCGCTCGATCCCGATCACCCCTGGATCCGGCTTGCGCTCGGCGACCTCACCGCCGCCCTGCCCGGCCCGAGCCCCTGCGGGCGCACCAATATGCGCATTAAGGGCTGGATGGGCCGCGCCGACCAAACCACCAAGGTCAAGGGCATGTTCGTGCGGCCCGAACAGATCGCGGAAATCGGCAAACGCCATCCGGAACTGGGGCGGTTGCGTCTGGTCGTCACGCGCGAGGGCGAGACCGATGTGATGACGCTGAGGGCCGAGGCGGCAAGCCTGGACACGGCGTTGCGCGAAGCCGTCAATGCAACGCTTCGCAGCGTCACAAAACTCGGAGGAAACGTAGCCCTCGTGGCGCCGCAGTCGCTGCCGAACGACGGCAAGGTCATCGCGGACGAACGCACCTAACTGTCTCACCTCCGTGGGCGTCAGAATCGACACGGACAGCAGAAAAAGGGTGGGTCACGAGTGGGACAAGGCCAATTTTCGGCAAAACGGGGACTGATACCAACGGCCCTAATTATTGACTGTTGCCCATGTTCGTGTGGTGATTGAGGCGATGCGCTTTGGATCGTGTTCAAAGAAGTTCCATGCGTCGCAGGTTTTATCAACGATGTCGTCGTAGTCGTCGAAGACGGTGATCGCGAGTTTGTTGCCGCGCAGATATTCCCAGACGTTTTCGATCGGATTGAGTTCAGGCGCGTAGGGTGGCAGACGCACCAGGGTGACGTTTTCGGGGATCGTGAGCGCGGCAGCAATGTGATAGCCGGCGCCATCGAGGACAAGAGCGGCGTGGCTACCTGCCGCCACCTTGCGGCAGATCGCTGTGAGATGCAGCGACATGGCCTCGGCGTTCGCCGCCGGCATGACCAGACCTGCTGCGACGCGACGCTGCGGACAGGCCGCGCCGAACAGGTAGGCCCAGTCGTAGCGCTGGTCGTGCGGTGCGCGGGGCCTCGTTCCACGCTTGGCCCAGACGCGGGTCAGCGTGCCCTGCTGGCCGATCCGGGCCTCGTCTTGGAACCAGATTTCGATCGGCTTGTCTTTGGCGTGCTCGGGAATTTGCGCCCTGACGGTCGCGGCGAAGTTTTTTTAAACGTCTGCTGGGCTTCTTCGTCAGCCTGCGGGTGGCGGGGCCTTACCGACAGTTTGCGGTAGCCGAGCTTGGCTAGAACCTTCCCGACCGAACGCTCGTGGAGCGTGACACCGAAGCGCCGCTGCAATTCGTCGCGCAGATCGACCCGCCGCCAACGCACTACCCCGTGCACCGCGGGGTCGGGGCCGGCCTCGACAAGCTCGGCCAATTCGGCCTGCTGCCGCACCGTGAGTTTTGATCCGGGACCTGGCGATTTGAGATTGCGAAGCCCGGCCAGTCCCGCGGCGTTGTAACGGTGCACCCAGTCCCGCAAGGTCTGACGGTCCATGCCGCAGGTTTCGGCCGCCGTTTTGCGGTCCGAGCCATCGAGCACCAGCGCAAGCGCGAGTATCCGACGCGCCGCGGCGCTATCCTTCTCTCCGCTCGCCGCCTTGCGAAGCGCCGAAGCCGTCAGATCAAGTCGGGTGATCGATACCGCCGCTCCCATCGATGCCGCTCCTCTCAAAGGCTAGCATCGAGTCAGAGTTTCCCTGATTTGGGAATCCCTAATGAGTCACAGTTTCGAGCCGTTGGTATGATACAGCACCCCTGTCTCATGAGACACTCGCGGTTGCTGAGACAGTTTGAGCAGGTCCGTTTTGCAACAATTTCAACCGTTCCGTGCGAACTTCTCTAGTGCGCGCTTTTGATCCGCCGCAGCGTGGCAGTCTGCGCTTATGGCGAAAATCCCCCTGCGTATGGCGGATATTCCATTGGGCGAGGTCGAGGAGTATGGCGGAAATCAATACTGGGTCTCAACGTGATCCACCCCGTGGGCGACATGAGGGGGAATCCAGGGGGGACGCGGAGGTAATCGAGGGGGACCTCTGGGGTAGTCGTGGGGTAGCTCGGGGGGTGGTGTGGGGTACGAGAGGGGAAGGCCATGTGTTGCCCGTCAGCGGTCGGAAGTCGGCTCGGATGAATTTCCGTACGGAGCGACGGCAGCTACTCGTTTGAAGGGCTCTCAGTCCTGCCCGGGGCCTGCAGATTCTTGGTAGCCTGGCCTTCGATCAGCTTCGGCTCAAGTCGGCCGTGCATCTGCTTCATCGTCTTTAGCTGCATCAGTCGCTTGATCGTCCGGTCGATCATCGCGTCCAGCCGTTCGATGCGCTCAAGGGACGTGTCAAATTCATCGAGATCGAGGATTTTTATAAATTCATCCGCCTGCTCGTAGCGAGGTGCCGGTTTCCAGGCTAGCAAGCCCTCGGCTATCAGAGGTCCCCATTTCTGGGATTCATCCCCGCTCTTGAACGGCCATTGATCGCGGATCGTGTTCCTGTAGATCGGACTGAGGGTAGCGAGCCGCGCCTCAACCTGCTCCTCGCTAGTGGCCTCCCTAAATTCAGGAGCGAACGAGCGAAGATTATCAACGTGGTAGCTGTACTCGTTTTTCGCGCGCACCCTATCCAACCGCTGTTGGATTACGATCTGTTCATGGCACTCGAGGCGCCTCCTGCGCCAGCGTAAATCCAACAGCTTTTGGACCAGATATTCCTCCGTACTGCCTGAGGGGGTAAATTCCTGGTATAGCCCGTCGCGAAGGGCCTCGTAGTCTTCGTATCGTTCGCTCCAGAGCATGACCTCCGTCGCATTCGCGCCGTGCTTCAAGGCGTTGCGCTTCTTTTTCCCCATGGGCAGACCCCATCATCCTGTTCGTGACTGTTATCGCAGGCGCGCGGTCGCGCTTGCGTACAGTTAGAGCCTGATGAGGTTCGGTGTCATGGCCTTGCTTATGGCGGTAAATATTTTCTATGGCGGATATTAGATCTCTTGGCGCCCGTCAAAAGTTCTAAGGCGGATATTCGCTTTTCTATGGCGAATATCCGATTGCTCATGGCGGAAATCAAATCGCTATGGGGAATTTACGCCGCGCTATGGCAAAAACTATTTTGGTATGGCGAAAATTTCCCGGAGAGCGATCTCGAATGGCAGGAACTGGCACATCGTGACGTGCTTCCCCTCTCCTTCCCCAGTCCTTCCTTTTTGCTTTCCCACTGCTTTCCCACCCCTCCCCCCTTGCTTCCCCAATGCTTGCGCTCCTGGCCATATGCGATGTGCCCGGACTGATCGAGCGCAAAGCTCGCGCTGATGAAATCGAAAAGCTCGTCGACTTATCTCTGTTTGGGCTTGCCCATCGATCGTCCACGGATCACCGAAAGCAGTCACGCAGCCGAAAGGGCGTCACGACGTCCTTGGGACAATCGACACGGCGGCTGGCGCCACCTGAGGGAAAATAATTCTTTACTGTTGTTCGATCTGCCATAGCGACAATCAAATGTCGTGTGGCGAAAACCACGTCACGTTATGGCGAAAATTCTTCTGTCATGGCGAAAACACCCTGGAGAGCTCTTACAAGTGGCGGGAGTTCGCGTGTTACGGCGACGGCTGGCTTTTTCGCTGAGGGCTTTGCTTCACTCTGCGCAGGCGCTCGCGTCATGCGCCCTCGGTCATCAAGCGCAAAGCGAGCCAACCGCGCTGCCGAGAGGGATCTACGAACCAGCTCTGCCGTCAGATATTTGTTCAAGGGCTGGATGATCGTGTCCATGAACAAGAACAGTTCTCCGGCTTCCCCTTGTTTGGCCTTTCCATCGATCGTTGTTCCTACCACTACGGACTTTCGGCCGGCTCTATCCTGGCAGCGCAGAAACACCGAAAGCAGTTCCCGCGCCAAATAGGGGATCATAACGTCCTTGGGACGACCAGGGCGCCTTTTGGAGCTATTGGCGGAATTCCGGTTTTCCGCCTCTAGCGCCACCGCCTTCGCCAACACCCCGCTGAGTGCCTCAATGAATGCCTTTAGTTCGTGCTCGCGGTTCCTCTCGCCTTCGAAGGGCCCCCCATACTCTGCCTGGAAGCCGGAGAGCCGCCAGATCCTGGATTTTTGACGGGTCAACTCTGACTCAAATCGGTGCGCTAACACGCCCCAAATGAAGCTTTGGCTCGGAGCCTGGGATTGCATTGGATTTCCATCCTAATCCGAATCGATAGATGAGTTTAAGCCACGATCGGCTCAATTATGGAAACGCGATCAGGTTGAATTCTATTTTCCTGTGAATAGAACGCAAAACTGGCTTAGCTTTAACCGCGCCATCGCGACCAGGCTAACCAGTTTAGAACTCAATGCGGGTTGGCGTCATGCCTTTCGCTATGGCGGAAATTATCTTCTTATGGCGAATATCACATCGCCACCAACATCCCTATGGCGGAAGTTATTTTCATATGGCGATATTGCTCAGTGGTTGAGGGCATCGTGGCAGAGGCGCTTTTTCCCTAAAGGGAATTATTGGCTGCTCGCAGCAATGCGTCGGCGTGCGCTGAGTGCAAAGCGAGCGAATCGTGAGGCCGAGAGAGCGGCGTCCCGGCTCGTTGGGCCTCGCCGTGCACCGGCCTGCCGTTGGGCTATCCGAGGGGCTGTGGATCTTGTATAAGGAACATGCAATCTGAATGCCGATCGTTCCGTACACTTTTTTCATATACCCGACCAGAAGATAGCAGCATGGACCAGGAAATCAGCCTGAGGCTCATTCCAATCTTCCGCGATGTGTTCGACGACGACTCAATCGACATCAAGCCCGAGACGACGGCCAATGATGTCGATGGCTGGGATAGCTTTAGCCATATACGCCTTGTTCTGGCGGTCGAGCAGGCCTTCAAGGTAAAATTCTCGGCGAAGGAAATAAACAGCCTCAAGAACGTCGGCGAATTCGTCTCCCTTATCAAGTCCAAACTTTAAATCGTCCATGCCCGCCCCGTCAGCTTTGAAGCCAGGTTTGGAACTGGCATTCAGCTTTTCGATATCATCCGATATGATGGCCGCCTTTGGCCTGATCTCTGGAGATCATCATCCTCTCCACATCAATGACGACTACGCGGTGTCCCACGGATTCGAACGCCGCGTTGTTTACGGCGGCTTGCTTGTTGCCCAGGTGTCACGATTGATCGGCGCGGAGCTGCCGGTGAAACATTGTGTTTGGACTCGATTGCAAATCGAATTTCGGGAACCGCTCTATATCGATCAACGCGCGGAAATGACGGCGTCGATCGTCAATGTCGCGGAGGCAGTATCTGCGTTGACTCTCAAATTTCGAATCGCGAGAGAGACACGGCTCATCGGTCGCGGTAGCGCGGATGTCCTGTTCAGTGATGACTAAAACTCTTCTCATATCAGGCGGGAACGGTGGCATCGGACGCGCCTTGAGTCACGAAGTTGCCGCTAAAGGGTTGTTGCCAATCTTGGGTTATCGATCCGGCATGGATGAAGCAAAAGAGATTGCAGATCAATGCGGCGGGCGGGCGGTTCACCTCGATCTGTCTGACCATGACAGCATAGATCGTGCTGTAACGGAGGTTTCCGGCTTGGGGCAACTTGCCGGCATAGTGCTGGCGGCTTCGCCCCCTCCCAGCGTCGGGCCTTTCGGACGAATCGATCCCGACGAGTCCCGTCTGCAATGGCAGGTCAATGTTGCTGGCCCGCAACGCCTTCTCCAGGCGCTCATTCGAACGTGTCTGCAGCCACAGAAAACAGGCGTTGTTCTCGGCATCTTGACGGCCGGCATGGGCGACGGCAAAAAGCCTGCGGCCCGCGGCATGGGGGGCTACATTATCGCCAAATATGGCCAGTGCGGTCTTCTCGCGGTTCTCGCGGCCGAATATCCATGGTTGCGCGTCCGATCGATTCGGCCAAGCTATACCCGCACCCGAATGCTTGAGATTTTCGACGAGCGTTTTCTCGATCTAATTGGGCAAGAAAATCCCATAAGATTGCCTGAGGAAGTAGCACGCGATATCATTGAGGAGCTGGAGCTTTGATCGACCTCTATGAAAATTTGAGCTGGCTGCCGCCGCCGGCGGAGGATTTCGCAGCCCAATGCAAGGCGCTCGGCGCCAGCTCTGAAGCTGACGGAACCGCAATCGGGCTCCTCGCCACTGCAGCGCACGATATCAATCAACTTACCAGACTCGCTAAGACAATCGGGACCGTTAAATCGCGAGCGGGATCATTGCGTCCTTTGACGCCTTTTCGCTTGGGTATCCTCAGCAACGGAACGATGGACTATTTTGTTACAGCTTTGATCGCGACCGCGCCGCGGTTCGGCATCGCGCTGGATGTAATCGCAACGTCGTTTGATCAGGCACTTCAGGAAGCGATCGATCCGTCGTCTGATTTGCGCCTTGCAAATCCGGATGCTGTTCTGGTCGCGCTTGACTATCGAGGATTTGGACTGCAGGCGACGCTCGGTGACAAAGTGCGATCCACCGCGCTCGTGGAAGCGGCCATGAATCAACTCGACGCCATCTGCGCTGGCCTGCGAAGCAGTCAAGCCATCAGCATCGTGCAGACCGTGGTACCCCCTTCCGAGACGCTGTTCGGCAGTCTGGACGCTACGGTCTCCGGAACCACGCGTCAGATGTGCGAAGCGCTGAACATTGCGATCCGTCAGAGGTTCACAGGCGGTGAAGCGCTGGTGTTCGACTCGGCGGCTTTGGCCGAAACAGTAGGATTGGCTCGGTGGCATGATCCCACGCAATGGGCATTAGCTAAGCTACCTTGCTCTTTGTCGATGATCCCACTTTACGCCGATCACCTTTGCCGATTGATTGGCGCGCTCCGTGGCCAGAGTCGCCGGGCACTAGTCCTCGATCTCGATAACACCCTTTGGGGCGGTGTCATCGGTGATGATGGTATGAATGGCATTACCATTGGACAAGGGGACGCGACCGGTGAGGCCTACCTTGCGCTACACCGCTATGCACTAGACCTTCGGCAACGCGGTGTCGTTTTGGCGGTCTCTTCGAAAAATGACGATGAGGTCGCGCGACAGCCGTTCCGCGAACATCCGGATATGCTGCTCAAGGAGGATCATTTCGCTGTTTTCCAGGCGAATTGGTCCGATAAAGCCTCTAACATTGAAGCCATCGCCAATGCGCTCTCGCTTGGTCTTGACGCATTAGTCTTCGTCGATGACAATCCCGCCGAACGTGCACTCGTTAGGCAAAAACTACCGGCAGTTGCCGTTCCCGAGATGCCGTCTGATCCAGCTCTCTATGTCCGAACGCTGGCAGCCGCAGGCTATTTCGAGGCTACAACGTTCTCGGCGGAAGACCGCAAGCGTTCTGCGTATTATGAGGGCAACGCCCGCCGTCTAGAGTTACAGAGCGGAAGCGGCGATCTGGATTCCTATTTGCGATCACTCAAGATGAGCGCGACGTTCGCACCATTCGACGCCCTATCCCGCAACAGAATCACCCAGCTGATCAATAAATCAAACCAATTTAACCTGACGACGCGACGATACACAGAGGCCGAGGTCGCCGCGCTGGAGCGAGACCCGAACGTCTTTACACTGCAGGTCCGCCTTTCTGACCAATTCGGCGACAACGGCATGATCTGTGTCGTCATCTGCCGTCGCGCGGACGAGGCTTGGATGATAGACACGTGGCTCATGAGTTGCCGCGTACTGAAGCGTCGGGTTGAAGAAGCAGTCCTGCTCCAACTTGCAGATCACGCGAACCGCCACGGGATCTTCGAGCTTCACGCCAAATACATCCCATCCGGCCGCAACAGCATGGTCAAGGATCACTACGCAAAGCTGGGATTCACCGCCATGAATCCACATTCGGCAACCGACGGCGAAACGGAATGGCGTTTACGGGTTGCGGATATCGCTCGGACCGACCTCCCGCTTGAGATCAAGTCGTTCGAGATGTCCGGCACCGCTGTCGGTGAAATCTCACCAGTCTGATCGAGGCAACGGGTGCAGCTTACATCTGCCTGGTTTTACGTTTTTCTTGTGGTTGTCCTTCTTCTCTACCGTTTTTCGAAGCGAGTGGTCTGGCGGCAACTAATAGTCCTAGCCGCAAATCTTGTTTTTGTTGCGAGCTTCTTCAACTCGCCGACAGATAGCTGGGCTCTCATCAGCTTTCTCGTGCTTGGCTACGTTTGTCTCGCCTCGACATTCGGCAAAACAACCTCTTCCAGGTATGCCGCGTGCGTCATATTGATCGTCGGCTACTTCATTTTGCTGAAGCAATATATCAGGGTTGAACAACTGGATTCGTTCTACCGGAGCTTTTCGGTACTTGGCCTATCCTACATTTTGTTTCGAGTATTGCAGCTCGTCATTGATGCCGGACAACGGATGCTGGAGCGGCGACCCAGCCCCTTGGGCTTCCTTGCATATGTCCTATTTTTTCCTGCCTTCCTGTCGGGTCCCATCCATCGCTACGAGGATTTCGACGAGGCCTTGAAGGCGGACGCCACGCAAGTCGGTGATAACCACGGCGACTACACCAGACTTCTAAATGGCCTATTCAAAGTCTTGATATTAGCGCCCATCATTCAGCAACTGTTCCTGGCGGCGGCGTATCATGTCTATCCGGGACAAACGCCCGTTGGTGCGGCAAGGTTGTTCACAAACTATCATATCTCACTCACCGTCGCGGTCGCCCTCGCCGCACCGCTATATACCGTATATCTCTACCTTAATTTCAGCGGTTATACCGATATCGCCATCGCGGTGGCATTGTTCTTCGGCATTGCGCTACCGGAAAACTTCAATCGGCCATTTACCGCGCGAAACGTTGCCGAGTTCTGGAGTCGTTGGCATATAAGTTTGTCGACATGGTTCAAGACCTACGTCTTCAATCCGATGGTGGGCCGGCTATCCAGCCTATTTCCGCAGCGGGCGATGGCACCGGCCATCGCCGTTACCACCTTGTTTCTGTCATTCCTGATCATCGGATTGTGGCACGGATCCACCGGGGTCTATCTATTTTACGGCATTTACCTTGGCGCGGCCGCTGCACTACATCGGACATATCAGCTGTTGATGACGGGGGCCCTCGGCCGCAATCGTTATCGTTCTCTGAGTCAAAATCTGGTTTACGCTGAGCTGTGCCGCGGTTTAACTTTCGCTTATTTTGCAACCGCATTGACATGTTTTTGGTTGAATGGGGATCAGCTTGTAAATTTGAACGTCGCTCTTGGCCTTAGGGGTGACCTTGCCGCGTTCTTTACTATCTGCCTCGCAGCCTCGTTGATTTTGCCTACGATCGATCTCGCTTTGCGCTTGGCTAAAACACTATGGACCTGGGGACCAGCGTCATTTGATTCGAATCTAGCAACTCAAGCGCGCCTAGTTTTGCAGGCCCTCATGATTCTTTTCTTTGGATCGCTCTTCAGCAGCGCGCCCGGCTTCGTGTATCAGGTGTTCTGACTTTGGGAACGATCTCAGTCAGCGGCTGCAGGCAGATAGTTCAAGTGCCGAGCCAAGGGTCCGATGAAGTCCGCAATTTCAACCGCTAGCTTCCGCCCCCCCGAAGGCATCAGATGACCTTCATCGACGAAATCGGTCGGTGTGAGATTTCGCCCGGCAACAACTGTATTGTATCCCTGGTCCACGAACGCGACAGATGCGTCCTGGATCTGCAATGACATTCCCGATCGGATCCTCTCGGGCAATCGAGCCAGAGTCCTCGGATTTGTCGGGAGAAACACCCCGACGATCTTACTGCGATCTTTCTCCGAAAAGCCAAGATCGAAGCTCTTGCTGACGGCCTCTTTAACGCTTGGCAAAACCTTCGGTTCTTCGCTGGAGGCATCTAAAATACCGGAGACGGCCGATATTGTTCGGGCGACTATCAAGTCGGCGCGGTCGTTATCGCCCGCAATTCGCTGCTGAATGACACCGATGTTTGGATCATCAATGTCTTTGTATTCTTTCCGGGCACTGAACGGATAAGGAAGATTGTCGATCGTCCAATCTGGCGAGATCAATCTATACGAAATCTCGTTCTTCAATGAAGACACAAAGCTAAGGCTGTCAAAGAACCCGGTAAGATGCATGGCCAGACCGGCGAACGTTCGAATTTCCCTGCGCCGCTCTCGGCTTGCTGCCTCGGCTTCTTTTGGTGACAGATCAAAAAGCCCCTTATAATACGCATCCCAGAAAATATATTTGTAAATTTCCAGGCCGTCGACTCTATCGAACCCGCGTGGATCTACCGTGCCGACATAAATTATCCTTGGATAGATTTTGACCAATATGCGAAAGGCGACCCCGGCGAACGACTCCATCCCGCCCTGATCAACCGCAAGATTAACGACCGAGTACGCACTGCCCAAACTGTCTTGCAGATGTTTCGTCCAGAGCTCATTTTGATTTTGAGCGGTACCGCGAAAGACGGAGTTCCCGCCGACCAAAACCAGAATCTTGTCTCGTGGAGCAAGCTCAAGCGTGGTTCGTACAAGCTGACTTGCGGTCGGATAGTACTGGGTTTGCGGCTGTATCGGCAGGATGAATCGAACAAAGCTATCAAAGTGGGAGTATCGGGCGACAACTCTTCCGGCAATCATGCATGCGGCGGTGAAGATGAAGAAGGCGCATATTAGAGATATCGCTCCCCTCGATATCCCGCGATGACTCTCAGTTTTCACGACGGATATTTCCCACCATTGAATTGACGATTGGCGCTGGTACGCTCGCACAAGGGACGGAGAACGCCCATCGACAGCCACTTTGGGCATAAACGGATGCTTTGACCTTCTATTATTTGGAATGACGAAGGTCAACGGAGCCCCGGTCGAAACCGCTCCTCAGAAAAGCAGATCGCCAATCCAGGCGCCACAAGGCGGTCAATGGCCACCTCGCCAGAGCAATGGCGCGGCCGCCTTCTACCGAAGCGACCTGGTTGTTGTCGCTGATCGCCCAGCATCCGCATCTGACGTTTGGACGAAGCGATTACGGCGATGGCCCGCATGATGTGATGGCCGGTGGACATTCCGGTGTTGTAGGCGTCCAGAAACTTCGGGTCCGAAGTCCCTTGAACCAACACCAGCGGCCCTCTGGCCGCTTTTTTGGAGCATACATGACCGATCTAGCGCTACTCAGCGAGTAGATTTAATCCGATTTGCTGATCAATTCCGGTAGGGGCAATCAACCACCCGGTCGATCCAGCCTAACTTGGCTGGATACACACCGATTCGAGCCCGATCCCCAGAAGTCGTGTATCCGCACTGAACGCCGGTTCACACGCGGCAAAAAAGATGCTTGCGTCAGGATAGGGAACAGTCCTTAGGATCCGCCAGCGCCTAAGCCCGAGGAAGATCGAGCCGATTTCGCCGAAAGTCACTCCATGGGCACAGATATCCTGCGCAAGCTGGAGGCACGTCTCGGGCCCCTCCACGCGAGACAACGATTGGGGATCGAGACCGACCACGAAGCCCAAGTTTTCGGCCAGGGCCTTACATTTTTTCATCTGGAGAATTGGTACTCTGCGCCAGCGGTCATTCGAATTGCACTAAAGCTAATGGGCCTCTACTGGCGCGCACGCCAGAACGCCGAACGTATTCTTGTTAAGCGAAACGACGTCAGGTTTGCCGAACTGCCGCCGGCTTTTGACGGCTTCACCATTCTGCACATCAGCGATCTGCATGTGGACATGAATGAGGTCGCCATGCAGCATCTGATCGAACTCGTCCGCGGCATGCAATACGATCTATGCGTTCTGACCGGCGATTATCGCGGGAAGACGTTCGGGCCCTTCGAGGCAACTTTGGATGGCGTGGCAAAAGTGCGGGCTCAGCTCCAGGGATCGATCTACGGTGTGCTCGGCAACCACGATTCAATTCAAATGGTTCCGGCGATGGAAGCCATGGGTATTCGGATGCTGCTAAACGAATGCGAAGTGATTGTGCGTGGCGATCAGCGAATCTATCTGGCCGGAATTGACGATGCGCACTTTTATAGAGTCGACAATATCGAAAAGGCTGCGTTGCCGATTCCTGATGGCGCGTTCTCCATAATATTATCCCATACTCCGGAAGTTTATCGACAGGCCGCACATGCCGATTTCAACCTGATGCTAAGCGGACATACGCACGGTGGTCAGATCTGCCTGCCCGGATCCATTCCGATCAAGCTAGAGGCGGTGTTACCCCGACGAATGGGGGCCGGAGCTTGGAAATATCACAACATGACGGGCTATACCTCGGTGGGTGCCGGATCGAGCGTCCTTCCGGTGCGCCTAAACTGTCCGCCCGAAATCACGTTGCATTGTCTTCGGTGCGGGCGGTGAGAAACCTCGATTGTTCGAGGTCCGTCCGGCACGGCCTCGACTAGTACCTCGGCACAGTGATTATGACTCTTTGAACGTGACGGGATAGGCGCGGCCCATTTTGGCGCGGGCCTTGTCGGTTGTGAACATCCATTTGATGCGGGCGCCGGCGGCGTTTCGTTGTTTCTCCCATGGGGCGATTTCGCCGATGAGACGCTTGGTCGTCGATTCTGCGATCCAGGCACTGGCTGCGGAGCACGCCGATCTCGATCTCGACCATGTTGAGCCAACTGGCATGCTTGGGGGTGTAGTGGAACTCGAGGCGCCGCAGAATTCGCCGGGCTTCGGCGGGCGCGAATGCCTCATGGAGGGCGCCGGCCGAATGGGTCGACAGGTTGTCCTGCACGACCCGGATGCAGGCGGCATCGGGATAATGGACATCGACGAGTTCGCGCACGCATTGGGCGTAATCCTCGCCGTCCGCCGCTCGGTGACCTTGACCTTGCGCCAGGGCCGATGCACGTCAACACAGACGAACAGATTGACGGTGCCGTTGCGGCGATACTCGCAATCGTAACGTTCGAGCTGACCCGGCTCGGCCGGGATCGGCTGGCGCACCTCGCCGATCAACTGGACCGGGCTCTCGTCGAAGCAGACCACCGGCCGGTCGGGATCGGGCGCTTCGGCATAGAGGTCGAGCACGTCTTCCATGCGGGCGACATATTCGCCATCGACCTTTGGAATGCACCACATATCCCCGCGCCAGGGCTTGAGACCGTTTTCGGCCAGCCGCCGGCGCACCGTCTCGGCCGACAGGCTCTCGTGGTCGGTGAGCTTGACCATGGCGTCGGCCAGCAGTTCCAGCGTCCAGCGGGCGCGACCCGCGGGAGGGTTTGGCAAGCCGTTGCCACCAGCAAGGCTTCTTCCTTGCCGGTGAGCTTGCGCTCCGCCCCAGGATGCGGATCCTCGCTCAGCGCCCGTTCCAGATTGCCCTCCACGAAGCGCCGCTTGGTCCGGTACACGGTGGAGCCACCCACCGCCACCGTGTGCGCAATCTTCATCGCTGCGGCCGGCATCGGCCGCCAACAATATCTGGGCGCGCTTGAGTTTGCGGGCGGCTCGTTTGCCCTTGCTCAACATTGCGGTGAGTTCACAGCGTTCGGCTTGGCTCAATTCGACCCGATAACGTACATTCATCTCGACCTCCTTGTCGGAGGACCGGACGAATCGACAAATGAATCGAAAATCAGGCGCCGCTCGCAGCCTCAGCGCTCAACACTTCACGGAAAAGCAAGGCCAGTACCTGGCCTTCATCTATACCTACTCGCACATGTTTCCGGCGCCCACCCGCCGAGGCAGACATGCAGCGCCACTTTGAAGTCAGCCCACCCTCGGTCCACCAGATGCTCGTGACGCTCGAACGAAATGGCCTCATTCGGCGTCAACCCGGCGTCGCCCGAAGCATCCAAATCCTCGTTGCTACCAAAAACCTGCCCATCCTAGATTGGCTCAAAATCAACCAATCATAATCAGTGTGCCGAGGTATTAGCAGCAGCCCGCATTTTACGTTGATCGAAATCCTTATATTGCGTGTCTTTAGGCGGCTTTACGCGGTGGATTGTGTGGGCTAGCTTATTAAGCTGTTGGATTAAGGGAGATGCGCCAAAATGCTAGACCAGACTCCCGCCGACAAGCTCGACCAAATTCCTCTTTGGAAGCTACGCGAAAGCCCAGCGCTAGTCGAAGCGGCGATCCGAGAAACACAGGCCCTCGCCGCTAACGATGAGTCAGCTAGGTCTTTGCTTCACAGCATTTTTCTGGGTGCAGATCGCGACGCCGAATTTGCACGCTATTTTAAAACACGGGACTTCGCCGCTTCCATGCGCCTGCTCAAATTGTTCGATGTTAAACCGATTGATAGAATCGTCGAAGTCGGAGCCGGGTCGTGCTTTTTCTCTTGGTCACTCTCATGCGCCGGTTTCAACATCGAAGTTGTCGAGCCGAGCGGTGAACACGTCACGGGAACCGGTTATCTGCGAAGTCGCTCTGATGCCGACCAAGTTCGGATACACAATGACTTGGACGTTTGGCTTTCTGAGAACGGACAGTACGATGTTCTAATTACGAAGAATTGCCTCCACCATTTCCGCCCGATCGGATTCGGCCTCGCCTCACTCAGAAGGCGATTAAAAAATGAAGGGCTGTTCTTCTCCTTTCGTGAATATTACGCAGACAATGCACGGGAAGTCGCCGAGGCGGTCGGCGGCCACCCTCTTGCGGTGCGCTATGGGCTTTACGAGTGGCCCTATCCTGCTCATCACTACGTCGAAAGTGCAGAGTTAGCAGGATTTAAACTAATTGGCATCGTGCCTGACGGATACGACGGCAACTGCCTCGCTGGGTTCAACGAACTTGGCGATCCGGATCCAGCGGGAACGGAAAAGTTTGACCGTCATCTTGTGCGGCAGCCTCAAGAAACAGTCATTGCATTTTGGGAGGAAGTTAAGCGAAATCGGTTCGAAGGTGGTTGCGAGCGGAAATATACGCGCCCGCAAGTCATGATTTTCCGTAAGGCCGCTATTAGCCCCTAATTTTCTGACGATTTAGAATGCTATGTCCGAAATTGCACTTGGTTCGTTGACTTTGGCGAATGTTGCGTCGCTTGTCCGGATGAGAAGAACTCGGCCGGTATCCATGGCCTACCACACTGGCGTCGGTGTGTTCGCCATTGTCCGCAGTAAAACAAATCCGGGCCATTCGGACCAAATGGCGACGATGGCGTCCATCTCGATGCGGTCGGAACTCTATATCCCCTGAACTTGATATCGTCGGATTTGCGCCCGCTTCGGACCACTGTTGCAAAGTCATCGCTCCCCGGACTTCCCTAAAAAAAGCCGACAAAACAATGTACTTAGGCGTTCGACGTGGGTTTTTGCCTTGAAAGGGGCGGCGTTCTCACTTATGGCTTGGCCGTATGACGTCCAAGATCCACCTTAGCAAGCGCGCATTGGTAACTGGCGGCGCTGGTCAGGACGGCTGGTACCTAGTCGGCCTGTTGCTGGAGCGCGGGTATCAGGTGTTTGCCCATTCCAGGCGCAGGGTTGATCTCAGCCTGCACGGCGGCCGTGTTTCTTGGTACACCGGCGATCTTACTAACGACGTCTTCCTGAATGAAATCCTGGCGGCGTCCGCACCCGACGAGATCTATAATCTCGCAGCTGTGTCGCGCCCCGCACTATCTTGGGACATTCCGATCGAGACCGCAGTGCTAAACGGTCTGGTTCCGCAGCGCATCTGCGAATTCATACGCCGCAAAATGCCCGCGACGCGCCTGTTTCAGGCAACGTCGTCAGAAATTTACGGAGACGGCCCGCCCCAACTGCAAGACGAGCGAACCAAGATCAACCCGAAATCTCCCTATGGAATATCGAAAGCCTACGCACACCAGACCATCGGCGCCTATCGTCAGCAGTATGGGCTGCACTTGTCCTCTGGCATCCTGTTCAACCATGAAAGTCCCCGCCGACCCCTCAATTTTGTATCTCAGAAGATTGCTCATGCCGTAGCGGCGATTTCGCTCGGCTTGAGAGAAACGCGCGAGCTGGACGAACGCGGCAACCCTATTCTATCAGATGGTAAGCTTTATCTTGGCGATTTGAACGTTCGTCGGGATTTTGGATTTGCCGGCGATTTCGTCGAAGCTATGCACCTCATCGTTCAAAGCGAGTTGCCATCCGACTATGCTGTCGGAACAGGACAAACGCATTCGATCGCTGAGTTCTGCGAAACCGCCTTCAAGGTCGGGGGGCTCGACTGGACCAGATACGTCGTGGTCGACCAAAGACTTCTACGCAAGGTCGACAGCCACTTCACGCAAGCGGACACGTCAAAGCTTCGATCTCAAATAGGCTGGCGGCCCAAGGTCCAATTTCCGGAGCTAGTTAAAATGATGGTCGAAGAAAGGATGCGGATTTTAGAGGTTTCGCTGTTGACGCAAGATAAGAGTCGCTAGCTATGTTCTGCGCGGTGAGATTTCGGACAGCAGATTGCGGATACTCAAAGGTCCGATAGAGCCATCAGATGCATATTCATTTTGATATATCCCCAACCGGATTGAGTAAGGTCGGCTGGCGATACCTCCGCGAAGCGGTGATAAACACGATGATCGCCGTCACTCGGCAAAACGTGCGGCTCAAGCTAAGGGTTAGTTTCGATGTCCAAAGATAACACGATCTTCGTTGCAGGTCACGGTGGCATGGTCGGCTCTGCGATCGTGCGCAAGCTAAAGGAGCGCGGCTATACTAACATCGTGACGCGTACCCGCGCTGAAGTCGACCTCGTTCAGCAAGCCGCCGTCAGGGAGTTCTTTCTGAAAGAGCGCATCGACCAAGTCTATTTGGCAGCGGCGAAGGTCGGCGGCATTCTGGCTAACAATACATATCCGGCGGAATACATCTATCAGAACCTGATGATCGAAGCCAACGTGATTCACGCGGCGTGGCAGGCCGGCGTCAAGAAATTACTGTTCCTTGGTTCGAGCTGCATCTATCCTCGCCTTGCGCCGCAACCGATGGCAGAGGATGCGCTTCTCACTGGCTTACTCGAACCTACCAACGAACCGTATGCCATCGCCAAGATTGCTGGCGTGAAACTCTGCGAATCTTACAATCGGCAATATGGCACTGACTACCGCAGCGTTATGCCCACCAACCTTTACGGCCCTGGAGACAATTATCATTCCGAGAACAGCCACGTTATCCCCGGTCTGATCCGGCGATTTCATGAAGCCAAGCAAAGCAGCGCGCCGGAGGTTGCGATATGGGGAACCGGCGCGCCGATGCGCGAATTTCTCTATGTCGACGATATGGCCGAGGCCTGCCTGCATATTATGGAGCTCGATTCAGAAACGTACGCCCACAATACAGAGCCGATGCTATCGCACATTAACATCGGTACTGGCGAGGACCTCGCCATTCGCGATCTTGCCGTAACCATTGGCGAAGTGATCGGCTACGGTGGACGGATCGCTTTCGACACCAGCAAGCCTGACGGAACCCCGCGCAAGCTGATGGACGTCCGACGTATGCAAAGTCTCGGGTGGCGTCCGCAGGTTGGCCTTCGCGACGGTCTCACCCTAGCCTACCGCGATTTCCTCGCGAGCCTGAGACGCTGATGACTGCGCCAATCGTTACGATAGCGGTCCCTTCATTTAACCAGGGCCGTTTTCTCGAGCAGGCGCTGACGTCGATTTTCGAACAGGACCTTGCAGTTGAGGTTTTCGTGGCCGACGGAGGCTCGACCGACGATTCACTCGACATCATTCGTCGGCAGTCGCACCGCCTGACAGGTTGGCGAAGCCACATCGATCAAGGTCAAGCCGCCGCGATTAATGAGTGTATCGCCAATGGTCGGGCGCCATACGTTTGTTGGCTCAACAGCGACGACTGCTTGCTAAATGGGGGACTACAACGCCTTGTCAACGCGCTTGAGCTCAAACCGACGGCTCCAGCAGCCTACGGCAAAGTTTGGAACTACGTCGAGGCCACCAACACGAGGCTTCCGGTATGGGTGGAGCGGTTCAGCGAACGTAGCCTTGCGCTGCGCTGCATTGTATCACAGCCGGGCACCCTTGTCAGACGGAGCGCATGGGAGGCCGTGGGCGGCCTCGATGAACACCTCCGCATGGCCATCGACTACGATCTGTGGTGGCGGCTTTACAAGAGGTTTGCACCGCTGGAGTTCGTGGACGAATTTGTCGCACTCAATCGGGATCATATTGATACCAAAACCAACACCCAACGACAGCTGCACTATCGAGAAGCTATCCAGATCGTAAGAAGACACCATGGACGAGTGCCTCTCAAATGGTGGGTAGCGCAACCCTACGCGGTATGGTGGAAATCAGCGAAAAATACATTTGGCAAATTCTGAGTTGGGCACTACAGATCCGTCGTGCCGCTTGCCATTGGGCAATTTCTGTTTTGATGGGGCAGCAGTGAACCAGTCCGCAATGCCGACGATGGTAGTGCTTTAAGTCTCCCTGCTATGACGACTGCTCTCGGAGCCTAAAATGTCTAGGAAAGCTCGGGCTGACTCGATGATGCTTCCTCGCAACGCCTCTCGCGATGTATTTTCGCGCTCGATATCAGGTCCGGGAGCAAGCCGACTGTCTGCCTGGGAAACGGCTGCAGCCAACGAGATATGATCTTGTGCTGAAAAGAAAATTGCGCCGTCGTCGACCTGTTCCCGATGAAGTGAAATATCCGAGACAATCAGTGGCCGGCCAAGAGCGCGTGCATCTTCGATTACCGTACTCCACCCCTCGAAGAGAGACGGCTGAATAATCGCACAGGCCCGACGAAACAGCTCAAATTGCAGCGCACGCGGCAGGACGCCGAGCAGGCGCAAGTTTCGACCGAGATTGAGTTCTGCGATAAGCGAAAGCAAGTGGCGCTGATGGGAATCCGGCTCCAAACTGAGGTCGCTTCCGGTACAAACAAAGGTTATGTCATGCCCGTCGTCCAGCAATCGACGCAAAGCTCGGAACAGAGTTACATGATTTTTGTGTGGCCAGAATTGATTCGGCGTGTAGTAGAAGCGTTGCGGCAGATCAAGAGCCGCATACTCACCGGTATCGCCAATGAGGGGCTCCGGATCGGGGGCGGCATGGAAATGCCAGACGTGGCTTCGACAGTGTCGCTCAGGGTAAAAGCGATGAAGATGGGATTCTGCATCGCGGCTGCTGAAAACTATGGGCACACTGCGCTTCGCCAACGCAATTATGTCGCGATCGCGAGCCAGTAGCTCCTCTGCCTTAAAGTATTTCGGCCAGAACCGATGCTGGAAATCTGGAATCCAGAATATGGGGCGAGGAACGGTTGCGAGGCCCCAGGACGGATACAGGACTGGAAACGTCCAGTCGACCTTGGCAAAAAGCTTGCGTTGTGGGTTTTGGTCGTTGTGTATGCCGCGATGGGTCTGAAGGTAGCGGTCAAGCAGCGGCTTCAGAAGGAGCGACTGCCCTGCCCCATTAAATATGCCGATCACAGAATTGCATTGAAACAGAGCGGCAACTAGTTCGTTCAGGCTGGGGTTATTCTGCACATCATCCATCACAACGACGACGAGGCGGGGTCGTTGTGACTTCGGCAAGGAAGCCATGATTCGCCCGAAATTAAGCAAATAGATCTGGCCTCCAAGCCAACCGCGCAGATATGGTAATATGGGCACGCAAATGAGCTGACGTTCCGGCTTGACGGGTTTCAAATGCGCGACGGTCGGAAAAATTGAGAGGAAAGTGGCGGCCGTGATGGCAGCTGGATATCCAGGGCTGAGCTTCAGTGCGCGATCAAATGAACATCGAGCCTCTTCGACGTGTCCAACTTCTAAAGCTGCGACTCCGCGACCATACTCAGCTTCGACAAAGTCAGGAACTATATCTAGAACCTTGCGGTAGATTCCTAGAGCGTCGGTCGCCGAGCCATTTGCTAAAGTCCACTCCGCCAGCCGGAGCCCCGCTTCCGGAAATTCGGGATTGATATCGAACGCCCGACGGAAGGATTCGAGCGCCTCAACTTCAAGTCCCAAGCGAGCCTCAGCCTTGCCACGGCTCAAATACGCTTCGGCAAAATCCGGCGCAATTTCAAGTGCCCGGCCATATAATTCGAAAGCTGCAGCCTCATCGTCATCAACAAGCGCCAGCTCCGCCAATTTTAAAGCAGCCTCGGGATTCGGCGGCTCTGCGTTCAGTGCACGATGCAAGGCGTGCGACGCCTCGGCGGTGCGACCGAGCTGCAGCGCCGCGACGCCCCATAGAAAGGAGGCTTCTGAAATGAAGAACCCGCTATCGATTGCGCATTGAAACAGATCAAGAGCAGCAGCGAACTCCCGACGCTGGATTGCCTCTTTACCCGAGCGCAGATTTGCTGCGGCTTCATCGATCCGCTTCGCGTTTTCGATCCGCAGAGTTTCTTCGGCCTCATCGATCCGCTTCACGTTTTCGATCTCGTGACGGGTGAATGACCGAATATACGATACAAGATGAATTCCAAGCAAACGGCGGGTGAGCTCCTTCAATTGCGAGAGCATCGCGTGTCAGCTTTCAGCGCCTTGACGGTTTTTTGGTACACGAGCTTCCCCTTAATTTACTCAATCTCAGCTTATCCAATTCCTAGCACGCAGCTCACGGCTAGCCTCCATGGCGGATCCAATACGCATAGTCAGCTAGACCTTGGTCAAGAGATACCCGGGCAATCTGGCCGAATTCAGAGAGCCGTCGAACGTCCGCCTGTTGATGCATCGGATCTCCAGGTCTAGATATTCCGGTAAACGAAATCTCGGCATTAGATTCCATTGCGGAAACCAATTTTGACGCGAGAACCATTGTGGGCGTCGCGCGGCCAGTCCCAATGTTGAATGTTCCCAACGCCGTCTCGCATTGTGCAAGTGTTACCACCATGGTAGCTGCGTCGACCACATGAATGAAATCTCGGCTCTCACTGCCCGTCCCTCCAAGCGTTATAGCTGATTGCCCGGATAACAAACGTTGCGCAATATCCCACAGAAGTAATTTCTTCTGCCATGGACCATATACGGAAAAAAATCTCGCAACGATCAATTGCATTCCGTAAATTTGCGCCCGCTCGCGACACATGTCTTCCGTTAGCATCTTGGTCTTGCCGTATTCGGAGATCGGATTAACGGGTGCGCTCTCGGAGATTGCTCCCTCGGACACCATTCCATAAACTGCCGCGCTCGAAGGATATATAAGTCGCGTCGCTGGGCAAAGCTGGCCCAACACTTCGGTCAATAGCTCGGCCGATCCAAATGTGCGCTCGTAATCCGCTGTCGGATTGTCGGCAGCCTGGCCCACCGAGCCGCTGCCAATTGCATGGAAAACTACAGCGGGCGCGCCGAAACGCCGATGAGCCCTCTTAAGCATTTGAGGCTCGAAATCTCCGACTTCGATCGCTGCAAACCCCCATTCGACGGCTGACGCCAGCGCAATAGGCCGACGCGAAAACCCCGTAACCTTGAAACCATCGCGATTTAACTGCCTTGCGACGTAACGACCAAGAAAACTCGTAGCCCCAGTCACCCACGCGACGGGGGATTCCAACTTGACATCCATATTCGACATTCCCTTAAGCAAGTCGGAAAACGGCACCCGCTAGTTTACCGCTCAATACTCCAACAATTAGCCCGTCTTATTCGCCAGAGGGCGCCTGACAGGCTGGCGAGGTGGTGTAAAGTGCTGATGCGGCGTAGGATTCGGTTTGCGAAGCCAACCCCATCGTTTTCCACCGCAAAACGCCACACCCACCATGACCGATGATACGATGCTGCCATTCTCGTTTCCAGCGGTTCACGGCAGGAAACAGCCGCCCCGGATGACGCTCGTTTGACCTCCAACCGGGCGGGATGGCTGACCGGCGTCTAGGTTTGGCCGACAATTTGGCCTTGGTGTTCCCGGACCGCTCCGCTATCCCGACTAGGGTCGTTGCTTAGCCTGTCGATATTTCTGCGCGCGCATGTTCGCAATCTGCTGCGGCGACGAGGATGCCGACGACCTCAATCACCTGCGGTCCGATCCCGCATTCAAGCCGGCCTTCGGACGACTGCCGGATACGGGTCGCGTTCTGTGTTCCCACGGACGCTGTCGAGCCTGTAGAACGCTCCGCGCCTGCGCAACGTGATCCGCCTGACCTGCACTTTTGCCGACACATGGACGGATAACTGAGCCGGCATTCGTCGCGCTCCGTGGCGGTCGTGCTGCACCGGCAACAACCCCAGGCGCTGGCGAGGTGCGCGCCCATCTTCGCCGCGTGATACGGCACATTGGGACGTGGCAAGACGCGAATTACGTTCCGTGGCGACGGGCACTATGCCAGGGCGGAGAAGATGACGTGGTGCGGCAACGGCTTCGACTACATCTTCGGTCTGTCCGGTACCAAGCCTCTCGCGAGAAAATTCGACGACGACATCCGCACGCTACGCGCCATCGACAACCTGACTGTTCTGCGCGGCTAAACCGAGACCCACCACAAGGCAAAGTAGGATCGCTTTCGACCTTGACTTTCGCTTCGTCGTCACCAGCGTGGCGATGCTGCGCTGGTCACAGGAGCACGGCATCGCATGGCACTACATCGCGCCCGGAAAGCCGCAACAAAATGCCTTCGTCGCGAGCTTCAACGGCCGGCTGCAGGACGAATGCCTCAACGAGACGCTGTTCACGTCCCTTGCCCATGCCCGCGAAGACTTGGCAGTCTGGAAGGACGATTACAATACGGTGAGACCTCATAGCGGTCTCGGCAATCTCGTACCGTCGATCTAAGTCCGGACCGAACCTATTCCGATGGGGGTTGCTTTTGTAAAGCGATACGATGGAGAGTCTTCAATGAAGTACTCTTAAACATTCAAATAATTTTCGCGGGATCAACGACGTTGACTTTTGGGTGGACATCGATTCCTAGCTCTAGAAAAGCGAGGGAACGGCTAGAAACTTCGCCATCCGATCTGGACTTGCAGCTGCTTATTCTGAGTCGAAACGCCAAGGCGACTATCAATATTTCCTCACCGCACAACCAACTCCGTACCCGCAATCCGCATAAGTGAAAGCTGAGTATCTTGGATCCGAAGCTACGACCTCGTGCCATACCTTTCCGAGTTCGGGATGTATGGGATGACAAACATCATCAAAAACGATCGCTCCCCCGATTTTGAGTCGCGGCAGGACGTCGCAAAGATCTTGAACAGCTCCCTCTAGAGTGTGATCACCGTCGACAGTAATGAGGTCAAAGCTTTCGCCAGGATTGCGAGCAAAGTACAGGGGCACAGTAACGTGGCTATCGCCATCAATAAACTTCATATCGCCACAATGCCCGATGCGCTTGAGCTCTTGCCTGACGAAATCCGGACCCGGATTTTCCATCCCAGCGTAGCCCTCGACCCACATATCGAACATGACCAGCTCACATTCGGGGTTCGCTGAAACGACAGCTGCAACGCTGCGACCGCGGCGCACCCCAATCTCGAGGTAACGCTTTGGCGCGAGCAAGTCGGCAAGACATGACAACACGGTCACTATGTCCGCGTAGCGCCAATTTCTTCCGAAGCGGCTTAACCCATCAGAAAAAAACTGAATCAGAAATGCCGTGTAATCGTCGGGCGTCAGACGGCGCATCAGCTCGATACCGCGCTCAACGTAATTTTGGCTAAACAAGTGAGCCTCAACCGTTTGCGCACCAATCAGCACCGGCGGATACCATTGAGTTTGGCCCGACGGCACGATGTGCGAGACCGCCTTGACCGTCTCAACGGCGGCGCCATACGCCGGCCGCGAATAGGTCCGCGACCCGCTCGTATCAATCGACCTAGCTTCCTTTAAGAAGAACCTTCGCACGCCCGCCAGCTCCGTATGTTAAACTGCATGCAAAATCCTAACACGTTAAGTCCATTCGGGCCACTACAGTGAGTTGTTTTCGACGATAGATCGAACGTCTTTTATCTTCACAATTCAGACAATTATCCGTCAAGGCCGGACTGGATCAAGCGCACAGACGGATGTTCACCCTGGCGTCAGGCAATCAAAGCTCGAAACCCGCGGCGATCGCGTCCTCGGCGAACATCTTCACTGTCTCCAGTGAATAGTCGTCGAGATTCTTGCCCACCAAAGAAAGCTTCTTCAAAATATCGTTCGTTACGGTAATGACCTGACATCCGATCGAATCCGCGTGAAATATATTCAACAGCTCGCGGGGGCTCGCCCAAATAAGCTCTGACGCCGGCGCCACCCTCAGAAGTTCTACGGCGGCGGCCATCATCGGCAGCGGATCCAGACCCGTATCGGCGACCCGACCCGCGAACACCGAAACATAGCTCGGCACATTCGGATCGAGCGCGGACACGACGTCACGAACCTGGGTCAACGTCATCAACGCCGTCACGTTCAGCTTGACCTTCTTGGCGGCCAGCTTTTCGATCAGTTTGTAGCTGGTTTGGCGCTTGGTATTCATCACAGGGATCTTGACGTAGACATTCTTGCCCCAGCTCGCGATCTCTAGCGCCTGACGCTCCATGTCCGCGAACTCGTCAGAGAATACTTCGAGCGATATCGGTCTGTCCGGAATGGCTTTCAGAATATCGAGCGCGAAGGCCTTGTAGTCGGTGATCCCTGCCTTGCGCATCAAGGTCGGATTGGTCGTCAGACCTTTTACGAATGGCTTTGCATACATCTCCAACATGCCCGCCTTGTCGGCGCCGTCGGCGAAGATCTTGACGCTGAGGTCTTCAACTTTTTTCATGTTCGCTCTCGCTCTCTATGATTGTCAGAGCTTCAAGTGTCGAAGAAACTCTGTAGTCGTATTGGGTGGGCGGCGGTTCTCGGTAGGCACGGTCGATGAAGATCGTCCGACTGCCCGCGGCGATACCTGCCTCGATATCACTGCGCCGGTCGCCAACCATGTAGCTGCGCTCCAGATCGACATCGTACTCGGCGGCGCCCGCGATTAGCATTCCCGGCCGTGGTTTCCTGCAATCACAGCCGTCATTGTTGTCGTGGAAACAAACCATGAAGCGATCGATCGCCGGAATCTCGCGCGCAATCAGGCCGTTGATGCCTTCAACTGTTTCCCTAGGCGTCGTACCGCGCGCCACATCGGGCTGGTTAGTGACGACGATCAGGACGAACCCACGCTCTTTCAGACGCTGAAGTCGTTCGTGCAGCCCTGCATAGACCTCGACATCCTCAACCCGCGCTGGAGGGTAAGACTTACCCTCGCGAATCACCGGACGATTCAGCACGCCGTCACGATCAAGAAAGATCGCCCTCATTCTCATCTCACAGTGCTCGCGGTCGCGACCGCCGATTCCCACTTCGTCTGATTGGCTTTCAGTTTTGGATGCGACACCAGCAGATGCCACACGACCGCCTGGAATGCCTCGGAATGCGGCGTGACGTTGTCCGGATTGACGGTCGGCACAATGACGCACGCGTCGGCAACCTGGGCCGTATAACCGCCGTCACGCCCGACCACGCCCATAACTTTGGCCCCCACAGACTTCGCAAATTGCAGCGCGGTAACCAAATTCGGGCTGATATTTTTCTCGAGGTTGCCGCCGCCTACCGAGAAGATAAAAACTGCGTCTTTAGCCAGCAGCTTGCTGATCTTGAGCCATTCCACGAAGATCGAAGCCCAGCCGTCGTCGTTGGTACGGGCCGTTAGTTCCGACACATTGTCGGTCGGTGCATAGCATTCTATACCGACGATCTTTCGAAAATCGTTAACCGCATGCGAGCAATTGCCGGCGCTGCCGCCGACGCCAAGGAAGAAGATGCGCCCACCATCCGCCTTCACCTGGGCGAGCAGGTCCGCCATTTTTTCGACCGGAGCCAGATCCATCTTCTCAATGATCTGAGCCGATTCACGCATGTGCTGTTCAGCGTACCCCATCACTCTCCCCTTCCTCTAAAATAGTCCGCAGCTTCGGCGAGGCCCTTGTGTGAGCCGATCTCGTAAAATCGCTCGTGCACCTCGTAGCCAGCTAGTCGTCCCGATAGCGACAGTCGATTATAGACGTCGGCCAGATCGAATGGCCCGGTCGTTTTTTCGTCCTGCAGGATCTGAGCCGAGATGGCTCCGAGGCCATAATCGATGTATTGCATGTCGGGCTTAGGCGCCGACTTATTGTACTCTAGGATGGCGCCACCCCGAAACAGAACGTTGCTCTTGTCCCATCGGTCCTCGTTGCGCTGCACTGTCATGAGCGCTGGTTTGCCGCTTGCAAAAAATGCCCGTTCCACGGCCGAAAAATCGACGGGAAGATAGGAATCTCCATACAGGACCAAGAACTGGGAGTCCAGAAGCGGCAGCGCTTGCCTCAGCGCGCCACCGGTCCCCATAAGCATCGGCCAGTCTTGCGAATAAGACACGGTCAGACCGCTGTTTGAACCGTCGCCGACCACGGCCTCGATCTGCTCTCCCAGAAAGCCCACGCACAGCACAGCCCGGCTGACGCCCTGTCTTCGCAAATAGTCGAGTTGTCGCAAAATGAAGGGCTTACCCGCCACTTCGACCAGTGCCTTAGGAATAGTTTCAGTCAAGGGATGAAGTCGCGTGGCCAGGCCTCCCGCAAGAATGGCCACCGACAGCTTCACGAGAAAAGCACCTTCGTGCCCTCGAAATCGAAGGCGAAGCGGACCTCCTCAAGCCCGGCCGCGGCCATGGCGTGGCGTAGTTTGTTCCGATCATTGGCATAGAAGAGTAGGAAACCGCCGCCACCCGCGCCTACCAGCTTTCCGCCTAAGGCGCCGCTTTTCATGCCGATATCGTACCACTGATCGATCTGGGGGTTGCTCATCCCGCCTGAACGGCGCTTTTTGTGCTCCCAGTGCTCGTGCATCAGTGCGCCGAAATCCATGGTCTTGCCGGACTCAAGAAGCATTTTGCTTTTCAGTCCAAGTTCCTTGACGAAATGCAGGTTAGCGATCATCTCCTTGTCGCTGCTTTTCGTTTTGGTGTTTTGATCCTTCAGAATGGAGCCGGCGCTTCGCGAGAAACCCGTGAAGAACAGCAACAGATTGTCTTCGAGGTCAAACTTGGTATCCATTGAAATGGCAAGCGGCGTGACATCTACCGTGTCATCTGGGTTGAACGTAAAGCAGGTGAGCCCACCGCACGCAGCGATGTATTGATCCTGCTTGCCAATCGGCTCACCCAACCGATCAATCTCAATTTCGCACGCGAGTTTTGCGAGCTCCTTTGGCTCGATCTGACGCATTCGGTGAACGTAAAGCGCTTTCAAGAGCGCCGTGGTGAAGCTGCCGGATGAGCCAAGTCCTGTACCCGAGGGAATATCCGCGAGCGTGGTGATTTCGACCTGCGGCGTCCTGAAGCCGAGCATACTGATCGCTTCGCGGATGATCGGATGCTGCACCTCATCAATCGCATTGACATGTTCAAGCTGGGAGTATTTGAGATAGATCCCCTCCGTGAACGGCCGCATGACGTTGACGTAGACGTACTTGTTGATGGCTCCCGCGATCAGGAAGCCGCCGTGTTCACGATAGTACGACGGCAGATCGGTTCCTCCGCCACCAAGGCTGATACGCAGGGGACTACGAGTGGTGATCATATCCGGACATCCTGTAGATTTTTTCGATGATGGTCAGCGCCTCGATGGCGTCACGCAGGCCGGCGGACGGCGAGCGCTTCAGCCGGATATCTTCCAGAAATTCCGCAAATTCCGTATCCCACGAATTATCCGCCATCGGATACTCCCACGTTGTTGTTTCAGGCGGACCCATTTCCGGGAGCATCTTATAGTACGTCAGCCGCTCGGTGCCATAGCTGCCGCCAAGCCCGTTGATATCGATCTTGCCGTTGCGGCCGTAGATTTCGAACGAGAATGTATTTTTCCATTCGGTGCAGCTGGCGTGAAGAAAAGCGACTTGCCTGGAAGCCGTCTTCAACAGCAGGAAGCCGTTGTCATCGACTGGCATATCCCAGAAATAGGTCGTCGCGAAACCATCGATTTGGGCAAAATCCCCAAGAAACCAGCGCGACAGATCGATCAGATGCGGCCCCTGATCGATCAACTCGCCGCCGCCCGATTTGGCCGGGTCGGACCGCCATTCACGATCATAGCCCACCCGCCCGCCATGGCCGTAGCGTGCACGCAGAAACATCAGGGGGCCGAGCGCGCCTGAGGTCACAAGGTTATGCGCCTTCTGCAGGGCGCGATGGTAGCGGTGATTGAAGCCGACCCGGACGAGGCTGCCATTGGCGGCAGCCGCTTCGGCGAGCCCCGCAAGCTCGGCCGCGCGGCGCGCCGCCGGCTTTTCGATTAGAACATGCTTGCCGGCCGCCACGGCGCCGTGGGCGATTTCCGCAAGCGTGTCGTGCAAGGTCGATATGATGACAATGGAGACGGACGGATCGTTGACCGCCACCTTCCAGTCCGTCAGGGCCTTGCAGCCCGTAACCGAGGCCGCCAACCGATCGGCCCGGTCCTGCGCGATGTCGGCACAGACCAACAGACGCGCGCTGCCGAGCGCCTTTGCGCGCTTCTGGCCGATCAGTCCGCAACCAACAATCGCTACTCCCGCTCCACTGCTCACCGGTCGCCCCATTGCTTGTTCCGGTCGCGTCCGGTAATCCGCCGCAATGTGTAGACGTCACTGGCGTTGAGCTCTTCCAGATGCTTCGGCCAGTCTTCCCAGCGATCCCATTGCGCGGCGATCAGCTTGCCCGTGATGCCGTCGCTCTCGGACGATCCCAGAAAGACGCAAAGTGCGGCGCCAACGTCAAGCGGGGTGCCGCCTTCATCGGCAATCTTTTTCATTCGGTCGAAAAATTGCTGCCCGACCTTCTCCGGTCCGGCTTCGAGAAGCTGGTCCATCATGTGAGTGACCATCGCGCCAGGAGCGATCGCGTTGACGTCGATGCGATCATTCTTGCATTCGAGCGCCAGTGACTCGGTGAACCGCACGACCCCCGCCTTCGATGCCGCATAGGCGGTGATGGCCGGCATCGGGTTCGCTGCTCCGCCTCCGGAAATATTGATGATCTTGCCATAGTGCTGCGCACGCATCATCGGCACCGCTACGCGCGAGACATAGACGAGGCCAAGCAGATTGATCCTGATGGCATCGACCCACTCGTCCCAGTCGACGTCCTCGATATTGCCCATCGGGCCGTAGATGCCGGCGTTGTTGACGAGAATATCCAGGCGGGGGAATTCCGCTTGGAGCTTTTCGAATATCCGGTCGACATCCTTCGCCTCGCCCACATCGCCAACGACAGTCACGACACGCGCATCTGGCGCAAGCAGCGGCGCTAGCGCCTGCTGTTGTTCGCCGAGCTTGTCGGGGCTGCGTGCGCACAGCAACACGCTGGCACCATTTGTCACGTAGTGACGCGCAATCTCCGCCCCTAGCCCCTGGCTGGCGCCGGTAATTAGCGCAAAGCGACCCTCTAGCTTCATTGCACCTTGCCCGCGACGATGTAATCCAGCCCAGATAGGTCGGCCAATTGCTTTGATACAAACGCGTTCTGATCAATCAGCATTGTCCGTTTCATGCTGGGGATCAGCGCTGCGAAGTCGAGCTCGCGAAACTGCGGCCACTCGGTGGCCAACACCACCGCCTCGCTGCCTTTGAAAACCGCGTTGGCCGAGCTGGCGATCGTAACCGCCGAGCTCAATGGCTCGGGCAGCGCTGCCACTTTCGGATCAAAAACGGTTACGTCGGCGCCCTCGGCCACCAGCTCCTCGATGACTTCGATCGCGACGGAGCGCCTGATGGCATCAGTCCCGGCCTTGTAGGCAAGGCCAAGAACGCCGACCTTCTTGCCAGCGAGCGCCCGGAGTTGCCGGCGCAAATGACGAACCACCCATCCCTTGTGATGGTCGTTGCTTTCCAGCACTGCCGCCAGCACGGGAACGCGAACGTCGCCGTCTTTGGCGATGGACTTTAGGAATTGCACGTCGCGCGCCAGCGTGCCGCCGCCAAACGCCGAGCCTGCGCGGACATAGGCTTTCTTGCCAATCCGGGGATCGAGCCGAAGCGCAGTCTCGACTTCGCTCATGTCGGCCGAGACGCTTTCGCAAATCGTGGCGATCTCGTTGGTGAAGGTGACGCAGGTCGCCAGATAGGAATTGAGCGCGTGCTTCACCATCTCTGCCGACTCGACGCGGGTCCACAGCAGGGTGTCGCAGAACGGTTTCAGCACCGGCTCGATCACCTTGCGCGCATCGTCGCTGCGAACGCCGATCACGATGCGCTCCGACTGCGTGAACACCCGAATGGCATCGCCGAGCCGGAGATTTTCCGGAGAATAGGCGAAGGAAACCTTTCGCCCTTTTGCGACCGCCGCGAAATCATGCTCCAGCAGTCCCGTGCTGCCGACCGGCACCTGCGAGGAAATCAGGACGACCGCGCCGTCTTTTAGATGTGGAAAGGTGCCGCGCACCCGGTCAAGCACATAGCCGACATCGGCGACATCGTCGTCGTCGACCGGCGTATCGAAATTGACCCAGAGCAGATCCGCCAAAGACACAGCTGCAGCAATGTCATGGGTGAAGCTGAGCGTGCCAGCCTGCAGGCCTTGCGCCAGCAAAGCGTCGAGGCCGGGCTCGAACAATGGCGCCTTGCCGGCATTGAGCTCGGCCGCCGCCGCCAGTGTCTCCGCAAGACCAACCGTCGCAACGCCTCGCGACGCGAGGCACGCGGCCGTCACGGTGCCGAGATGCCACAAGCCATAGACGCAAACGGTCATGTCCGCGCCTCGACCACCCAAGGATTCGCTATCAGATATTCCAGCGTCGTCATAACGCCCTTCTGAATCGACAGCTTCGGCGTCCAGCCAAGCGCGCGGATCCGTCTGCAATCCAGAAAGATAAACGGGTTGTCGCCGATCCAGCCGCGCTCACCGCCGGTGTATTCTAGCCTGGGTTCCAGCTGCAGCCGCTGGCAAATCCAGCCGATCGACTGATTGACTTCGCAATATTCATCTTGGCCAAGATTGAAGATATTGACACGATCGGTCGCCCGCTCGATCGCGATCATAATCGCGTCGATACAGTCCTGAATATAGAGATAGGATTTGCGTTGCTTGCCATTGCCGAGTACCTCGAGCCGCAACGGATTTGCCAGCAGCTTCTGATAGAAATCGAAGACGTGGCCGTGGGTGTAGCGCTCTCCCAAAATCGAGACGAAGCGGAAGATGAAGCCCTGAAAGCCAAAGCCTTCGCAATAGGACGAAATCAGACCTTCGGCTGCGACCTTGGAGTTGCCATACAGCGAGGTCTGCACCGGGAACGGCGCATTCTCGGGCGTCGGAAAAACCGTCGCTTCGCCATAGACTGAGCCGGTCGAAGAAAACGCTATCCTCTTGATACCGTGGGCCCGCATAGCTTCCAGCACATTGTAAGTCGCAATAGTGTTCTGTTCGATATCCTTGAACGGATGATGCGTACCGAAGCGGACATCAGCGTTAGCCGCGAGATGAAAGACTATGTCGCTGCCCGCGATCGCGGATCGCAGCACCTCGGTGTTCAGCAGGTCAGCCTCGACAAGTTTGAATTGTGACGACTTGGACGCGCCTTCGAGGAAGCGGCGCTGGCCGGTGGAAAAATTGTCGTAGCCGACGACGCTGTGGCCAGTTGCAAGAAGCCGATCGACCAGACTGCTGCCGATGAAGCCGGCGGCCCCGGTAACGAAACATTGCATACACAAATGTCCTTATTCGGGGGTGATGAGTTCAAGCTGGCGGCTGGAGCTGCCCTCAGGCTGGAGAAACACCCAGAACCTGTTCGCGAAGTAATTGCAGAGAGGCGCAATAATCGCGAGTGCGACCAACGATGGTTTATAGTCGATACCAAGGACCGCGGTCGCCACCCACACCGCAGTCGTGCTGAGCAGAAACGCCGCCAGCGAACTGACGGCAAATTTCAGCAGATAATCGCGATAGCGTCCCGAGACCACAAACGTGAACCGGAAATGACCGAGATAAGACACCAGGAATGCGGCGGCAAAGCCGACCATTGCGGCGACTGTCGGATTCGCGCCTGCAACTGCAACCAAGACCATCGCGATTCCAACATGAACGACCGTTGCCATCGCACCCACGGTGGAAAAACGCATCAGCCGCCGGAACTCCTCGGCAAATCCCGATTGCATCACGAGGGCTTTCTGGCCGTGACCACGCAACGAATCCCGCGGGGAAACGTGACCGCGCGCGCCATCGCCTCTTCAACGGCCATAATTGCATGACCGATCGGATTAAGACGAGATGTAGCGCCGATCGCGTTGGTCACATGCTTTTCGCGTTCTGCCGCTGGCTTCGGACTGCTTTGCGACAGCTTTTTCGCAAGATAGAAGGCCGGATAGATCAGCGCGCCAAGATAATTTCGGCGTTCGACCTTGAGACCGGCGCCTTCGATCAGCTTGCACAAGCCGGGCAGAGTATAGCGGCGAAAATGCTGCAGCTGCCGATCATAGTCGTCGAACAATTCAGGACCGGCTGGGACCTCAATGACCGCGACACCGCCCGGCTTTAGCATGCGCGCGATATGTCCGGTCGCGGCGACGTCGTCTTCAATGTGCTCAAGGACATTGAGGAGAACCATTGCGTCATAGGTATCCGAGGGCAACGGACTATCAGCGAGATTGAAACGAACCAGGGGAATGTCCGGCATCTGCTCCCCTAGTTTCACAAGGGTTCCAAGAGTGTAGTCCCCACCTATCAGTGTCGCATGAGGCAGGCTGCGGCGCATATCGGCGAGCAGGTGACCGGCAGAACACCCAACCTCCATAATAGAGGCCGGCCTTCCGCCCAGCGCCCGCTTGAGTTCGTTGATTGCGTGATCGCGTGAGGCCACATCAATGAAGTGAGTGCCCGATTCCGTGGCGCTTTCATGAAGTTCGGTCAGTTCGTCGGACCAGCCCGATTCGCCGACCTCGTATGCGAGTACCCGCATCGTTTTACCTGAGCGGACAAAGGCGCCCCCGTTCCAGATCGGAGAATCTTCCCCGACCGACACAGGAGGAAACATCATGTCTTTCATCGTCACTGGCAATCGCACTCTCGGATAGGCCGTTAGGCGTGCCCTACTTAAGGCTGCTCGACGACTGGTCGACAAGATCGGAAAAGTTTACTTTCCTGTCGACGATATACATCGGCCTGCGCTTGGTTTCATCGTAAATCCGACCGATATACTCGCCCACCACGCCAAGAGCCAGCAATTGTACCCCTGAAAAGAAGGAAACAACAAGCACGGTTGTGGGCAGGCCTGGCGTTAGATCGATCCCCATAAGCTTTTGAATTACATACCATAATCCAATCGCAAAACTGATTGCAGCGACCATGAAGCCACCCATCGACATCAGCTGCAGCGGACGACTGCTGAAGCCGACCAGCCCATTAATGCCAATCCGGAGCGATCCTATCAGCCGGTTATAATTGCCACTACCCGTCAGCCTCGCGTCCCTGCTGTACAGCACCGCCGCCTGCTTGAATCCCACAAACGCAACCATGCCACGCAGGAACCCATGGGTTTCGGAGAGCCGTCGCAGCTCTTCGATGACCCGGCGCGACATGATCCGGAAGTCGCCGGTATTGCGTGGAATCTGAACGTCGCTCAGGCGATTGATGACGGAATAACCAAAATAGGAAACTGCCTTTTTGATGAGCGTTTCCCCCTGGCGCGAAGAACGCATCGCATAGACAACCTCGTAGCCTTCGGCCATCTTTTTGTAGAGCTGTTCGATGAGTTCCGGCTGATCCTGGAGATCAACATCAATCACAACGCATTTTTCTCCCGTGCAGTTCAGGATCCCCGCCATCGTCGCGGCGGGCTGACCGAATCGGCGGGAAAACAGGATCAACTTAACGGCAGGGTTACGGTCGATCTCCTTCAGGATCACCGCCTCAGTATCGTCCGGAGACGGATCAAGCGCGAAAATGATCTCGTAGCTGATGCCCATCCTGGCCATCACGGCCTCAGAACGCGCGAGGAACGGCCGAATATTACCGGCCTCCTTGTAGACTGGAACGACAATCGACAAGGCAACATTCAAAGAAGAATCTGGCTTCGGCGGGTGCAAAACGCTCATCACCTAATCCCTTGGTAGCATGACCCCAAAAGACGAAAACACGCGCTCCCTCAGCAAGGAGACCATCCTCGTCTCGTGTGAACCGCACTCGGAAGACATTCGCCTCCAACTGACATCGCCACGGGCGGTCAGGGATCCGAAAGCCAACTGGACGCGATTGCCTTAGCCGCTCCTCTAGATGGATGCCGGAAGTGAATCAAGGTATTCTTGAACCCGTTAGATGGATCGAATTGCCCTACAGTCAGCCTTGGCCATCGCCGGCTAACGAACCCAATCAGGGCCGACGCATGACGTCGAATTGTGTGGTCCGCATGAGCAGCCCGGGTGCGGCCGAATTAGCCTCGGACCGCAGCACGATCGAGATTGGCATAGGCTTGTCATAGTGCGGAATAGGCCACGGCCGGTACCCCATGAAAGTTCGCCACGATTTTTCCGAAACTTGAAAGGGGATTCCGCGCCGTCCAAGTTCGACCACCAGAAAGATATTAAATTGGGGCGCCTCTCCCACATCAATGACCGCTCCGCTCGCAACAACGTCCGCCATCCGATCGGTTTCTTCCAGCGAAAAACGATAGAGCGGCGGAGTCGAATCTCCGCCAAGAGAGGACAATCCGTTCACGAAACGCGGCAGGCCAAAGCCGACCGGCGTGAGCAATAACACAGCAAAAAAGATCCAAAATCGGACGCGCCCGGCGAGAAACAATTCCTCATTTAAGAGAACGGCCACTGCGCATATAGGTGTGGCAACGAAAAGCAGTGAGATTTCGTAGAACCGCCACCGCTCATCGAAGGCGTACAGCATACCGGCCATCGTAGCTGAACCCAGAACCAGAGCAGTCGCCCCCGGCGATTTCCAGATGATCGCAGAGATACAGATGCACACAAAAACCGTAGTAAAAATGATCCTCATGGGACCGACGAGCAAAACCGGTCCCGTTGTTCCCAATGGTCCTGCGATCTGCATCGCCCAGTCCGCTAGGATTTTCCAATCCAGACTCATGGGAATGAAGCCCGTGTAGAGTGGTCGAGCGACGACCCCGCTCGACACGACTGCTATGACGATAAGCGCGGCAAGTATCATCGAGCATCGTGCAGTTTGACTAACCATCAACGCGTCACGCTGTTCCCAAACGAGGCGCGTCACGAGAAAGCACGACCCGAAGACGCCGAGCGCAACTGCTGTTAGCTGCGCGTTGAACATAAGGACCGTGCAAATCACGCACGCAACAAGCGCGCCAAGTGCAGCGAGAGGAAATTCCTCCTCGACTGAAATCAAGCGACAGAGCGCAAAAAACATCGCTACCACCAATATGGTGGCCGGGAATCCCACGATTTTTCCGAGATAGCCAATCAGCCCGAAGTCGAACCATACGCTGACAAACAACGCAGCCGCAAGCAGCAAAAAAACCGCACGAGTTCGGCTAAAGACGGCACTCACACCAATAGAGGCAGCGGTAAGGGCAATTGCACAGGTCAGATCATAGGCGAACGCCGCGGATCGGCCCGATATCACCGAAACTAACGCTAGAAGCGAAAAACTTCCGAACCTCGGATCCCGTGTGAACAAGTAATCAGGATAGCTCCCATAGATATCCTCCGGAGGATGGGTGAGGGCCGTATTTGTTACATGCATACGAATCCAATCGGCAATATTCGCATAGCCGAGCTGATCAGTTCCATTGGCGTAAAGCAAAGCTGGACCACCAAAGAACAGATCCGTGCGTGTCACAGTCAACGTTGCACATACACTGAGAGCGATGGCGGCGACAACGAGACAAGGCAATCCGCTCACCATATCCTGACGACCAAAAACGTAAACAGCCAACAGACTCACTGATAATAGAGCTCCACCAGCGACCAACGTCGCCTTCCAGTAGGTCATCATCAGAATAACGTGGATTGCCAACGCCGCGCACGGCAACAGCAGCAGCCCCGAAAACGCTGCGCATGCAGCCGGGAAGGCGATTTGACGTCCGAACGGTGCGACCACGCACCATCCGCAAAGAGTAAAAAGTAATAGGGTCGAGAGAATGACTGTGACGTTCTGCACAAAAATCATAATGTTTCGCGTTCTAGCTGAACTCCAGGAGTACGGTGCAAGAGCTTCTATAGCTCTCTCGAGAAACTCATGCCTGACGATCACCTCACGGATCTCGGGATTTTCGAAAAAGAGATAACGGAAAGTCCGTCACTCAATTGGGTCGCGCGCGGCGCGCAAACATGATTGCCAAACCATTCTGTCGAGATCGCGACCCGCGATCGTGAGCGAAGATGTTGCCCGGAAACGACCCAGCGATCAGTAAATGCCAACGTCGCCGTCTCGTCGTCTGAAAGGTTATATTCATAGCGCAGAATACTTTTCAGCGATTTGATCAACAGAACGCGCCACCTCCCATCGGCCACTTTTTATGAATCGGTTAGCCGGCTCAGAATAAAATCGAGCGATGAGCCGCGAACCAAAGAGAAGCGCAACCAGCAAGAGGACAGGCCAGATGTCCCCCATTGCGATCTGCATCCTGGGATCGGTGTTAGTAAAAGAGGACATAAAGATGGGATGAAGGGCAATAATCACGAACATGTGCGACAGGTAAATTTCGTAGCTCAATTCACCAAGCTTTTCTAAGGGCATGAAGGCGAAAAATCGTCGTGCGTCCGAGCGAGCCGTTCCCAGCAGATAAACTGCTGAACCGATGCCCATCAGCGTTGGTCCCCAAGTCAGACTTGCGATTGTGTCCTGTGTCCATATGAAGTTCGCTCCGATCAGAATAGCGCCAGCGTAGCGAAGACATCGAAGTAGCGGTCGGCTTTGATCCCAACTTTTCGTCATGGCCAATCCGAGCGCTACGATTGCCCCAAGCGCGATGCCGTCAAAATTGCAGAGATAAGGATATGGCTGGACTGTTTGCGCGCGCCAAAACGGGCCGA
Organism: Bradyrhizobium erythrophlei; assembly: GCF_900129505.1. Taxonomy (NCBI): domain Bacteria; kingdom Pseudomonadati; phylum Pseudomonadota; class Alphaproteobacteria; order Hyphomicrobiales; family Nitrobacteraceae; genus Bradyrhizobium; species Bradyrhizobium erythrophlei. The sequence goes on from NZ_LT670818.1 coordinate 8,657,394, forward strand.
TAATTGCCAGTCCAACCAGTCCTGCAATTAATATCCCCCGATTCCTGACAAACAACAGGAGTGCAGGAAAACAAAGGTAGAAAACCTCCTCGACAGACAATGACCATAAAGGATCCCACAACCGGGAACCGGTCGGCATATACAGATTATAACGAAATGTGAAAAATGTACCAAAGCCGCTTCGGCAGCGTGCCCCAGTCAATTGAAAACCGCTCGATACCAAGGCACGCGACCACAACAGCGCCGCACAGCATCAAAACCAAGCATGGCGCGATGCGACCAACGCGGTCAAGATAGAACGTGCCAATCGAGAACCTGCCCGAATGGTCCGATGCGGCGACAAGTTTATTGGTGATGAGAAAACCGGAAATCGTAAAAAAAACGAAAACACCATGATAGCCGTTGTGAATGATTGCAACGCGGAGCTGGTCGGGAAAATGATAAAAGATGGCTGGGATATACCCGCAGGCGTGTGAAAGCACTACCATCAGCGTAGCTAAGCCGCGCAATCTATCTACGTAAGCGTTGCGCACTGCATCCCCCTATTTCGTCCATCCCGGAGCCGCGACGGGCCAATCTGGCAAACCGAATCTCGCTCGCCTGGCGCAATATCCTCATTGAAAATTGCCAGTCCCGCTCCGCTGAAATTCTGACCATCTGAGGATCCCCGGGAGAGTCCACCCAACCCTGCTCGCCGGGCCAATGATTCGTTCGGCGCCAATGCACGCCGCGGTCCGGCGCAACATTGATTCTCAAAACAAAATGCCCTAAAAGCCAGTCAGCAGCCGACTTTCCGTCTTTCAACTCAAGATGCTTTCCACCGTCATGTCTTGCTTGGAAGACGTCTCACACGTCAAGAGATGACTCATTCATGTCGAAAAAGACAGCGTTAATTACCGGGGTCACCGGCCAGGACGGCGCCTATCTTGCCGAACTACTCCTGACCAAGGGATACTCGGTCCACGGCATCAAGCGCCGGACATCGCTGATCAATACCGATCGCATCGACCACATCTACCACGACCCTCACGACAAGGGCTTTGACTTTACGCTGCACCACGGCGACCTGACGGATTCGTCGAGCCTCATCCGGATTGTCGAGGAAGTTCAGCCAGACGAGATCTACAATCTTGCGGCGCAAAGCCACGTCGCGGTCTCGTTCGAGGAGCCCGAATACACCGCCAATTCGGACGCGCTCGGCCCGCTGCGCATTCTCGAAGCTTTGCGTATCCTGGGATTGGAAAAGAAGTCACGGTTTTATCAGGCTTCCACCTCAGAACTTTACGGGCTCGTCCAGGAAACGCCGCAGAAAGAAACAACGGCGTTCTATCCGCGCTCGCCCTACGCCGTTGCCAAGCTTTACGCCTACTGGATCACTGTCAACTACCGTGAAGCTTATGGCATCTACGCTTGCAACGGAATCTTGTTCAACCACGAGTCGCCGCTTCGGGGCGAGACGTTCGTAACCCGGAAGATCACGCGCGCGTTGGCGAGAATCAAGCTTGGACTTCAGGAGCGCGTGCATCTCGGCAACCTAGGTGCGAAGCGCGACTGGGGGCATGCCCGAGACTATGTCGAGATGCAGTGGCTGATGCTGCAGCAAGAGACGCCTGAGGACTACGTGATCGCCACCGGCGAGCAGCACTCGGTGCGCGACTTCGTCAAATATGCCGCGGAGGAAGTCGGCATCAATGTGCGGTGGGAAGGTAAGGGCGTCGACGAAAAGGGCTACAATGCCGAGACCGGGCAATGCATCGTCGCGATCGACGCGCGGTATTTCCGGCCGGCAGAAGTCGAAACCTTGCTCGGTGACGCGTCAAAGGCCAAGCGACAGCTGGGATGGGTACCGAAAACCTCGTTCCGGGATCTTGTGAGCGAGATGATGCGAGAGGATCTTAAACTCGCAGAGCGGGATGAACTCGTGAAGAAACATGGCTTCCGGTTTTTTAATCACCACGAATGAGGGTTTCATTCGTGTTGCCAGAGTCGCAAAACTGGTTCGACCGGCGCCTCGAACGCGGCCGCCCATTATAAACGTCCTCAGCTGACGAGGCCGGTTTCCGGACATCGACTTGCGCATTCTTCACGCATACAAAATTTATCGACCGGACATCGAAGGCGGAATACCAGCCGTCATGTCCAGCCTCGCGCAAGGCTCCGACCAAAACATCAGCCATTCAATCCTGTGTGCACGGCGTCGCGGTGCTGCGCGTCAATACACCATAGACGGCGTACTGGTCGAAGCGGTTGCGTCGCTGGGCACGCTGTTTTCCACGCCCCTTGCACCGGGATATATTCCGGCGTTCGTACGCCGCGCAGCATCGGCCGACGTCGTTGTCCATCACGCGCCGCTCCCGCTGAATGATGCCGCGATATTGCTGGGTCTGCCCGATGACGTTGGCTTGATCGTCTATTGGCACGCCGAGATCGTCGGCTATCCGTTGCTCAAGTGCCTGGTCGCGCCCCTAATCCGCCGGGTGTTGGCGCGTGCCGATCGTATCGTCGTCTCCGGGCAGCCGATAATCGACAATTCGGAGTTTCTCAGGCCGCACGCAGAAAAGTGCGACGTTCTTGCCTACGGCATGGATCTCGACTATTGGCGCACGCTGGATGCGAGCGAGCGGGCCAGTGCGGACGAGCTCCGGCGCCGGCAGCCGCGCCACATTGTGGCGCTCGGCCGCCTCGTTGGATACAAGGGTTACGATGTGCTGGTCCGCGCCATGCGAACCATCGATGGTTACACGACCATCGTCGGCGAAGGCCCGCTGCTCGCGGAGTTGCAGCACCTAGCCACCACGCTCGGCGTCTCTGATCGAATCCGCTTTGCTGGGCGCCTGACCCGCAGCGAGATCAAGCAACTCTTTTATTCCGCGCGGGTCTTTGCGTTTCCCTCCGTCACCGAAGCCGAGGCGTTCGGGATTGTCCAGATCGAGGCCATGGCCGCGGGCTTGCCGATCGTGAACACGCACCTCGCAACCACCGTTCCACTGGTTGCGCGCCATGGCCGGGAAGCGTTAACCGTCGCGCCAAACGATCCGCAGGCGTTATCGCAAGCTTTGAGCCGCATTCTCGACGAGCCGGCGTTGGCCGAAAGGCTGGGCTCCGGCGGACGGGAGCGGGCCAATAGCGAATTCGACCAAGTTGTATTCCGTGAACGCATGGCCGCCATTTACGAAGAGGCGGTACTGGCGCGGAAATATCGCGGGACGGCGCGGCGCTGAATTCCCCCTCATCAAGGCCGTGACCAGCGCGCGGCATTTCAATCAAGGTGAAACTTTTCTAGCTGGCGGTGCTGCCCCCTGATAATACGAACCGTGCCCGTCACAGAACGCATCACGATGGTTTCTGTTTCGATGAAATGCGTGCGAAATTTGACACCGGACACCAGAGCGCCAGTGGTGACGCCGGTGGCGGCAAAGAGGCAATCACCCCTCACCATATCTTCGACCGAAAAGATCATTTGCGGGTCGGTTAAACCCATTCGGGCGGCGCGTTCGCGCTTCTCATCGGTGTCGAGCACCAGCCGGCATTGCATCTGGCCGCCGATACAGCGCAATGCCGCTGCCGCCAAAACTCCCTCGGGAGCGCCACCCGTACTCATATAGATATCGACACCGCTATTTTCCGGATCCGCGGTGTGGATGACGCCGGCAACGTCGCCATCGCTGATCAGGCGTACGGCGGCTCCAGTGCTGCGCACAGCCGCAATAATGTCGGCATGCCGCGGACGATCCATGACCAGCGCCGTGATCGCGGAAGGCGGAACGCCTTTCGCCCTTGCCAAGCGGCGAATATTGTCGGCCGGCGGCGCGTCCAGCTCCACCACGCCTTCGGCGTAACCGGGACCGATCGCAACTTTCTGCATGTAGACGTCGGGTGCGTTCAACAGCGTGCCGCCCTCCGCCATCGCCATGGTTGCGATCGCACCCGGCATACCCTTGGCACAGAGGGTTGTGCCGTCAAGCGGATCGACGGCGATGTCGACCTTCGGCCCATTGCTATTGCCTACTTTCTCGCCGATGAAGAGCATCGGCGCCTTATCGCGCTCGCCCTCGCCGATCACGATGGTACCGTCGATCGGTATCTTGTTGAGTTCGCGCCGCATGGCATCTACGGCAGCTTGGTCGGCGGCGACCTTGTTGCCATGGCCTCGCAAGCGCGCAGCCGAAACCGCCGCCCGTTCCGTTACGCGTACGATTTCGAGCGTGAGAATACGTTCCAGCAGTTGCTGGGGTGGAACGGCAACGATTTCCGGCATTCCTCAATTCTCCAGCGCTTAAAAAATGGCGGATTGGCCCACCAGATCCCTTTGTCGTGTAACATCGCACAGCAACGGGCAGTCGGAGCTGTTCACGGCCCCCGTGAATGCCCAAGAGCAGTTTCTTTCGCGGATCAAATGGGTTACCTAGGGGCCGCGACGCGCCAAATCTAATGCGGATTTTTCTGCTTATGACTGCTACTCTTGACGACGGGCCTCGAAACCCACCGCGCTCACTGCTCGTGACGCGCGGCGGAACCGGCTTTGACTTCAGTATGGCGATCTCGGATTTCAGCTACGGGCTCGCCTTGTGGCGACTCTGGGTACGGCTCGGCTGGAACGATATTCTGCAGCGCTACCGTCGCTCGATGCTGGGACCGTTCTGGCTGACCGCGAGCATGGCCATTATGGTGATCGTGCTCGGCGTTCTCTATGCTGAGCTGTTCAATACGCCGATCCATGATTTCCTGCCGTACTTGTGCGTTGGTCTGCTGGTGTGGAATCTCATGTCCAGCTTTCTGATTGAGGGCGGCGCGCTTTTCACCGGCGCCGAATCTTACATCAAACAAATCAGACTACCCTATTCGGTGTACGTCTACCGGTCGAGCTGGAGCAAGCTTGTCATCTTCGCCCACAATTTCATAATCTACTTTGGCGTCTTACTTTATTTCGAAATTTGGCCAGGCACTGTGGCACTGCTGGCAATCCCAGGTCTGCTGCTCATCCTGCTGAACGGTGCAGCCATCACGCTTCTTATCGGCATGGTGTCCGCACGATTCCGCGACGTTCCGCAACTTATTAACTCTGTGGTTCAGATCGTGTTTTTCGTAACGCCCATCATGTGGAAGCCGGAATTGCTTCGGGGCCGCGCCTATATTGCAGACTTCAACCCCTTCTACCATTTGCTGGAAATCGTTCGTGCGCCTTTGCTCGGGAGTCTGCCGTCGGCCAAGAGCTATGCGGCCGTTCTGCTAATCACGTTGGTCAACGCCGTCATCGTCGGCGCATTTTTCGCGCGGTTTCGATCGCGTATTTCCTATTGGGTCTGAGATCGATGGCACCCCACTCAATAAATTCCGCCGGCGAGACTGAACTATCGCTCGAACGCGTCAACGTCTCGTTTCCAATTTATCATGGCGGTTCCCGGTCGCTGAAGAAGAGCTTGCTGTTCCGCAGTTCCGGCGGACAGCTCGCCAGCGACGCCAGCCATCGCATAACCGTGGAAGCATTGAGGAATGTCTCGCTTCACTTCCGCACTGGCGACCGCGTGGCCCTGATTGGGACCAACGGCGCGGGAAAAACCACGTTGCTGCGCACGATGGCCGGCATCTACGAACCCGTGAGCGGGGTCGTGTCCTCCATCGGCCGGATTTCGCCAATGTTCGATATCAGCCTCGGAATTGACGGCGAAATCAACGGCTATGACAATATCCGCCTCCGCGGCCTCGTCCTCGGCCTGACAACGAGCGAGATCGAAGAGCGGTTGCCAGACATCGTCGAATTCACCGAGCTCGGCGACTATCTCGACATCCCGGTCCGCACTTATTCTTCAGGAATGATGACTCGGCTGACGTTCGCGGTCGCTACATGTTTCGCTCCCGAGATCGTTCTAATGGACGAGTGGATCGTCGCGGGTGACGCCAGTTTTCTGGCGAAGGCGCAGCACCGCATCGAGGCATTCGTGGAAAAGGCAGGCATTCTGGTCCTTGCGTCGCACAGTAACGATATTTGCCGGCAATGGTGCAACAAAGCTGTCTGGATGGAACGCGGCGAGGTGAAATTGCACGGCGATATCGAGAGTGTTCTCGATGCGTACACGACTGAGATTAGATCAACGTGATCTTTAGGCTGCGCGATCGATTCACAGAGTTACCGATTGATCCGGAACACGCGGCTATTTTTTTGGATTTCCGTAACACCCGGATCAATACAGTTTCGAGGTCAGTAGGACTCGAAGCAATCGGAGCAGAAACGGCCTATTTCGTTGCTTCGGCTGTGCTCTGGAGATTGCAAGCTCGTGCTGTGCTCTGAAGAGTGCAAGCTCGCGGCGCGCTTGGGCAAGCGCCAGTGTGGTTGCGTGCATGCCGTCGAAATTGGTGATCGCAGCTAGAATCCGGCCAAACAGCTCTGCCGCGGTAGGGTCTTGAGAAACCTTGAGATATTCGGCGTTGTCTCGCAGCCAGTTGAAGCACCAGTCGCCAAATCCGCCCAAATCATCTTTTTCAGCCGATCCCGAGCCCAAGAATTCATGCAGGCCCGCCGAAAAACTCGAGGTACCGGTTCCATCCACGACTGAGAAACGCGTCATAAACTTCCGTCCATAGTGCAACCAACGCGCTTGAGACCATCCCTGCTCATGATCCAAATGAAAGACGAGGGGCGATTGCGGACGCAATAACTTAATTCCGGAAACCACAAATTCCATAGGAAACCAATAGTCCCACCAAGGTTGACCAACGGCCAGATCGGGATCGATCGTTAGTCGGGACGCGTGCGACTTGTTGAAGAAGAAGGCGTCAAACCCGAGACAAGTCTGTCCGGTTGGCAGCAGGTTGTTTGGATCGATATTGACTCGCTCCAGCATCACCAAGCCCTCTCTGGCTCCCGATAATATACCCTGCACAAAAGCAGGGTAGTTGAGCAGCAGACAATCAGCATTGATGATCCCTGTCAGATCAGAAGGGGATCGTGACGCCTCTTTCAGGAATTCGAATATCTTGGGGCGTGGGTTCGGCGAAATCAGATAGTTGATCGGATAGTCATATTTCCGAAGCTCTGCAATTTCGTTCTCCGGATTAAGGCTGACAACGTCAAAGCCGGCTGCGATCCAGGAAGCGATACAGGCACGCTGATATGCGGGTCCGAAGTCGTAGCCATCGACGATGCGCGTAGTGCTGGGCGGGAGCGACGTAAAAAGAGTAAGCCCCATCGCATTTAGCGCCGATCTTGATATAGTACTTGACACATTCAGTGTTTTACTTATTCAGACCATTCCCGTCCAGGGGAATTGCCTCGAGGACGTAACCTAGAGGTGCGCCGGGGCGAACGGAGAACTACTACATTATCGAGATTTGATCTCAACGCGCTTCAAACTAGGCACTCGGGAATAATCCATTGAGCGCAATCATTCCGGCGTAGGTGTCACTGTAAGGGATTGGAGCAAGGCGGCTACGTTTCTGCCGTCGCCATTCGGAAGGTTCGCGGCTTGGTTAAAGTCGATAGATAGCCTCGAATAGCCCGCCTTCACCGGAACCTCGATCTCAAATGGACCCGCCTTGAGCTCCTTATGAACCATCTCGCCTGCACCGTTTGAGACTTTAATTTCCTGATCGTCAAGACCGATGCTGCCGGGAACCATTCCGCGGAGAACGACTTTCCCCGATCGCGCAGCATTGATAACGACGAAGCCCCTGCGGGCCAGCCAGCCATCCAGGAAAACGCCGTCTGCCTCCAAGCCAACGCCCCGTATGACTTTCGGGAGATTGGGCAGAACGGGTTGTTCCGATGAGTTAACACCGCCCGGTTCTATGGAGACCGAGGACAAAAGAGCCACCGCCGGACGACCGTCACCTGCCGGCAAGCGGCCGATCGCTGAAAAACGAAAGCCGATGCGGGCTGGTCCCGATGATGACACGGGTAACTCAAGCTCGAACGGTCCCGGTTCAAGGTGTTTCCGGATCGTCGCACCGCCTTCTATCGTCAGAGCGAGATCGACGCTATCCAAACCCAGTCCTTTTGGGAAAAGACCGCGGAACAACACCTTCCCGGGGCGGTCAGAGGACAGCACAATGAAGCCGTCGTCCCCGAGCCACCCATCTTCGTAGATACCGGAAAACTCCAAATTCCTGTTGCCGAGACCGGAAGGGAACATATCCAGCCTGCTGGGGATGGCCGGCGAGTCAGAAGCGTTCGCATCTATGATGCGGACCTGCCGGACGAAAGCTACCATTCGCCGGTAATCGATCGGAACATTCGTGCCATAAAGTTTCATGAAACCGGTGCGCGGTACGTCGAGAAACTTTGGCTGGGCACCAAGGTCAAGAAGAACATAAGCAACACCATCAACGACCAGCGGAGAGAAGGGAGGCGAGACCACGCGGGCAGCGCCGTGCCCCAGCAGTCCTACAGAGATGGCCTTCTCACCGATGACGACCGCCGGCGGCAGATTTGACTTTCCGTCCGCAAGGATCGAGGCGGTGAGATCCAGGACGAGGCGCGAGACCTTTGCCGGCGACTCGATTCTGAACAGGAGATAACGAGCGACAGCAGCTATTTTCCCTCCCGAAAAAAATGCGTCCGGTTCCGTTTCAAAAACAGCCGTTATACCGTAATCCGGCAAGTAATAATGGCTACCGAGACTGGAATTAACAAAGACCAACCGACTCGTGCGCGACTGTGGATCATCAGATGTTGTTTTTACTTCATTGAAAATCGACTCATCGGCAGCGTCGCTGACGGTCCTTGGATATTCAACCACAGACCTCGTAGTAACGACCGGCACGCCGTTGAGAGGCGGGTATGGGAACGATAAACTAAGCGTCTTAGGACTCAGCTCCGACGCCGCGCGGTCGGTGAATTTTACAATCCCCAATTTTTGGTGGAGCGGATTCCTGTCAACCCTTGTCAACGCAGCACCAGCAAGGTCGCCAAAAAGAGGCGGCCGCGCGATAAACGATTTGCTGCATCCTCGCGTAGCCCCCAGGACCTTGATCAGTGGCGGGTTCGCCGTGTCGTAATTAACGTCGCAGGTTCCACCCGGCTCATTGATCAACACCCTGGTCAAAAGATGACTGCGCGACGCACCCGGAATCAAACTGCCTCCCCCGAACGTGTCATGCAGGGATGACTGCGTATATTTCAAATCAGTAAAAACGACGGCCGAAAAAACCAGCAAATAAGCTACAATTCCTACCCTCGATCGGACGCGTGTCAGTACGGCAACAACGGAAAACCAAAGAAAAACTTGGGAAAACATGGCGACTTTGAATACGCCGAAGTCATTGTGTTGCTTTACGAGTATTACAGCGGCCAGACCGACGACGACCAAGTACGAGGCGACCGCACTTTTCCGCCTCAGGCCAAGAACTATTCCGGCAGCCACGAAAATTGAAAGCAGCAATGCCGCTCCAATCGAAAGAGAAAGCCAAGGCTCGCTCATCAGCTCGCCGAGGCGAGAGAACCCAAATAGTACAGCCAGCCCAGTTGGGACCAGGAAATAAGGAAAAATCGAAATGCCGTCGAAAACGCCTTGCATCCCACTGTTTTGAAATTGCTTGAGCAGAAAAAAGAAAAAACTGATGGAATACGGACCAAGCGCCAGGCAAGCGAACGCCGGTGGAATAAGAATGATCCAAGATGCACTCCATCCCCAATCTTTCGTCCATAGATGGGCTAAATGATATAGCAAAAAAGCCAGGACAAAAAACGGAACCGTTTCGGGATATATTAGCCAATATGCAGCAGCAATAACTGACGTTAGCGCAACGCGCCCTCTGGATCTAAATTCGTGGAACGGCACGAAGGTGAGTACTGCTGTCGCGCACATAAATGCGATGCCGATAACCTGAGCGATAAGTTGCTGATGGATAGCATACAAGCTCAACGGCGCGATTGCAGTCAGGGCAAGAGCGGCAAACAAGGCAGAGCGTTGCCTGACCGAAGCCATCGCAAGCCCGCCAGCCGCAAGACAGAGCGCGCTGTGAAACGTCAGAATCAACGGCATAAATAGGAAAAACGGGTTCCTGCCAACCAGCCCGCTGACCCAGGCAAGCAGAATGTCGCAGCCAGGCCTCGAGTCCTCGGCTGCGTCCAAAAACCAGAGAAAACCAGGGTAGTCAGCTCCGGCTTTCAGCGCCTCAATTGACGGTTCCTGATAAAATCCGCTTTTCAAATAGCGAATGGCACTGAGGTTGTAATTCGCCCAGTCATCGTTTGCATTTCCAACCCAGTCCAAGCCAAACCGAAACGTTGGAAAACCGATGATGAGAAGTGCCCCGATCACGGGAACGATAAATATCAGTTCGCGCCGCCCCCATGCCGGTCGACGCCAAATCCATGCCGTCACGATGATGCAGCAAAAGACCACCATCAATGGACGCGCAAAACTGCCAACCGGCAGGCCTAAAATATTCAGCCAGAAGGCAGGTAGCATCGTTGCCGCGACGCCTGTCACCGGTGCCAGGAATAAAGCCTTTAGTGGCTGCATCTCCGGCTCGGCCACGGCGATCACCGACCAGCCGAGTCCAATCCAGAACACGAGTAAAGCGAAGGTTAGGGCAAGCGGCTCTAGCGACATAACCTGCGTATACGATAGGCGCCGGGACCTGTCGACCCGGTCGAAACGGCGGTCGCGGATGTCAGCACTCGACGGGATATTCCAGGCTGGCTTTGATGGCTGCACGCAGTGCGAGGCGCCGGCACAAAAAACTGAATTGCAATGGAACCTGCCTAGTGTTTCAGCTCAGATTTGCGAATCGCGCCCCGTAATCTTGAAATAACACAGTTTCCCAGCCCGTCTTCGGACTTCGGTCGCGGGCCAGCTTGCCCCTCTGAAGTGCGGCAGTCAGTTCGTTGGTAATGGCGAGTCGCTTGGTTGGCTTGGTGGAAATCATGCGCCGTATGGCTAGCAAGCTACGTTCTGATGGGGGTTCCTGTCGGTCGCAAATACATTGAACAATTCGGGATTCCCCTTGAGACAGGCCGGGATCTTCTGATCCCCGGCCGGCCACATGCGCCGCAACAACTCTTCCGAAAACGCTCAAGCTTATAGCACCCCCTCGCCAAGAGACGATTGAGGCATGGATTGATCTCCGAAAATGTGGTTATCTGACCTCACGCCGTATGATTGCGGCGATGGGAGGGGCAATGATCATCAAACAACGCCTCGCGATTGTTGAATGGGCGGAAGATCACGAGAACTTATTCGACGACCGCGCCGTCATCGTATTGGCACTTTATTTTCTAGGCGCCATCATCTTTGGCGTCGCTGCATGGAAAGCCGTCGTGATTGGCGCGACCGCGTATGGGCTCGTACTCATGCGGATTGGACCTAGACCGATCGCCGTTCTTGGCGTCCTATTTTTCCTTGCGGCGTTGACAGGGTGCTCGGGATTCGGAGACATCAGGCAGTGCTTTAAGGGTTAACCGCTCGCCACGGCTGCACTCCGTCGCTACATACGGCTTATGACTTTGAACCACCTGTGGCTCGCTGCACCGCATCCATATGAGGCTGAGCTTTCTAAGCCTGCCGCGATGACCCTTAGGAATACGCGGCGCGAACACCTCGATGTCGCCGCCAAAGCTAAGAAGGACAGCGTTTGGCTCTTGCGAATGGGCGACAGTGGCTCGGCAGCTCCTTCAGATTTTCCTCCAGCAGTGAGTCAGTTCGTTGTCGGCGTGAGGTTTCTTCCGATTGTCGAACCCGGTTTGAACGACGCACGATCGGGCGCCGCTTGGGCAAGCGCCGTCTTTAAATTCCCGCGTGGCAGGAGCGTCGTTGGGGGGATTGAACGTTGGTGGCGTCCCTATTGGGAGCTGTTGCTGGAGGCGACTTTACGCAGCCGGGTTGTATTGATAAAATTCGCCGACGCTCGCGAGGAGCCACGATGAAATTTTCGGCCGATGCAGCTACGTACAAGGGGTGGTGCGATAGATTGATAGAGGGTTTGTTGATCGCTTTCTGCGTGATCATGGCACTTTTTCTAACCGGCCCGATCAAAGACGCGGTGGTTGCCGTAATCGGTGACACTCCAATATTTTCGACCGTCAAATGCGGCCTTGTCGAGCGCGCATTGAGCAGCCCTTATTTTCCCGACTCACTAAAAGAACATGAGCTTGGGATACGCTACAGAACAGGTTGCTATAAAAACTGAACGGCAATTCTAGCAAAGATATGGTGTTCGCATTCGAAACTCTCAACAAACGCCCGAGTGGTGCTCAGTCGAACTTAGGGCGGAACTCCCTCGGGTTCCAGCCGAAGTCCTCCTTTGCGGGCGCGGAATCAAAAATCATATCCTTGGCCATGCGGTTTCCCATCGCCACATTCGCGTTCGGGACGAACGGCTTGGCCACCGAAAACGCTGCTCGCCACAGCGCCGGCGGGATTGGGATGATACGGCGCGGTTTGTGCAACCCGTCAAAAATTCGTCCAACCATTTCGCGATAGGTTATCGTGTCTTTGCCTGGAATTGCGTAGATCTTATTGGCAGCGGCGGGACTGGCTGCTGCAGCGAGAGCGCCGATCGCCAAATCTTCTGCATGTACCGGCTGACGCAGACCTGTGCCTGAACCTGCAAGCGGTATGAAGCCTAGCCTCTGAATTAGCCGCGACAATCGCGTGATGTTTGCATCACGACCCTCGTCATAAATAATTGTCGGGCGCAACACAGTCCAGGCGACGCCGAGGCTGTCGCATGTAGAGATCAATTTCTGCTCGGCCTCCGCCCACAACCGCACGCTCTCGCGCTCAGCCGCAATATCCGAGTCGATTTTTGTGACGATGCTGGTCGACGTGAAAGCAACAACACGTGTTAGCAGTGGGCTGTACAAATGTGGCAGCGCATTGGCGAGCAACCCTGCGTGGGCCGTGCAATAGAGCGTCGTAACCGGCGGCAGTTCGAAGACATCGGGCTCGGCAAGGTCGCCCTTTAACCACTCGACGTCTGTCACACTGCTGTGCGTAGAGCGTGACAATGCGATTGGCCTTTCGCCGGCTTGCAGAAGCCGGTCAACAATATAGCCACCAACGATTCCGGTAGCGCCTATGACTAGGCTGGTCATCACATCATCCCGCAAGGTGACCGCCGGAATCGGTCCGCCTTGGTAAGCCCCTCAGACGCAAAGCCAATTCCGATCCTTGCTTTGATCCCTGTCCGACAGTAAGAGTTTGCCCGAATGATAGCAGCCTTCCTCAGATCCGGACTAATCCAGCAGCTGAGGCGATTTTTGCCTCAGCCACCGATGTGGTCGTTTGAACAGCATGCCCCTAAGCCCCTCCGCCTTAGTTCGGTTCGAGAACTGCCGACGCTGACCAATCCCCCGCCCCGAATTGCAATTGTAACGCCGAGCTATAACCAGCGCAAATATCTGGAAGCAACCGTCGCGAGCGTTCTGGGGCAGAATTACCCTGCCCTTTCTTATCATGTTCAGGACGGCGCTTCGCAAGACGGAACCGTCGAGCTACTGGATGCGTATGGTGGGCAAGTCAGCTGGCGTAGCGAACCCGACAGTGGCCAAGCCAACGCTATCAATGCCGGCTTCAAGACAGCCGCTATCGATTGCGACATCATGGCCTATCTGAACAGCGACGACACGCTGCTTCCGGGCACGCTGTGCTATATTGCACATGTTTTTCAGACGCGGCCAGACATCGATATCGTGTACGGACATCGAATATTTATCGACTCGGACGGATCGGAAATTGGGCGGGCGGTCTTTCCGCCTCACGACGCCAATGCTCTCCTTTACGTTGGATACGTTCCGCAAGAGACAATGTTCTGGCGCCGCCACGTATGGGACCAGATAGGACCAATCGACGAAACCTTTCGTTTCGCGCTGGACTGGGACTTCATGTTGCGGGCACAACAGGCAGGGTTCAAGATGGTCCGGCTTCCGCGTTTCCTCGGATGCTTCCGCATTCATGCAGAACAAAAAACCTCCGCAATGATTGATGTCGGACAGGAAGAGATGCAGCTTCTTCGCCGAAGATATCTTGGACATACTCCAACGCAGCCTGAAATCTACCGCGCAGCTATGCCATTTTTGGCTCTCCAACTTTGCTATCATTGGATGTACCGGCTAAAGATCTTGAAATATTAGAAGCCGCGATCCGGATTTCCACGGACTTCTTTATGTAAGAGGCACATCTTAGGAACTGCGCAAATGGAAAACTCGTCGGCTAAAGCTAGCGCGCCGAGCCTGCTAGCTTTCTTCTGGGCCCTGCTGTATTTTTGACTGATGGCCGCCCTCGTCAGTTCCACTCAGATTACAAAATTGAGCGACGTCATCACGCCCGAAAACCTCGGCGCCAAGCGCCGCATTCATACTGTGCTACTGATCACATTATTTGCCGTAGAAGCGGTTATTTTTTTTGCGCATGTCGCGCGCAACATTGCGCCGTTCTATCCTTCGAATTTCGACCAGTTGTCTTATTATTTGGCGACGTATGATTTGATCAGCGCGTTTCACGCCAGGGGCCCGAGCGTCCTTGTCGAGGAATTGCTTCAGCCCAATAGCGCCACTGGCACCACTTTCGTTTTGCAAGGCGCCCTGCTGTCTCTCATCGGCGGAGAAAATCGCACGGCGATCCTGAGCATCAATCTGGTTTACCTGTTCGCCCTGCAATTCGTATTCTTTGTCGTCATCCGAACCCGCACCGGTCGCACCGATCTCGCCTGGGTCGGAATGGCCTTCCTGCTGTCATTGTCCACCCTGTTCAATGGCGCGGGAGGCATCTACGACTATCGTATCGATTTTTCGGCATTTTGCCTTTACGGCATCTGGACCTGTCTCCTTGTCTGGTCCCGCTCGTTTCTCCGGACGAGCCGAGCACTCCTTGTCGTAGCGATCGGCATACTGTTGGTCTATTCGCGTTTTTTTACGATTATTTACATAGGCGGCGTATTGGGCGCGCTGTTGGCAATCAACACGTATGTGATCTGGCGGAATCCTTCGCAATACCGAACTGCTGTGGCGGCACGGCGCATACGCAACATATTATTGTCAGGTACGATCATCGCGGCCATTTGCGGAGCGCGATTATTCCTCTCGAGAACCGCGATATACGACTATTACGTGATAGGACATGTGCTCGGCGAAGAAAAGTTCATTCGAGCTCATGAATTGGGCATCTACACTGTCGCGGGTCATCTATTCTACTATCCGAAATCAATCCTTGAGAAGCATGTCGGACTGCTCACGCTTTTGATGGCCGGTGCACTGGGGGGATGGTCATTTTGGAACGACCGCGTGACGACAAGCGAATTGTTCAACCGCCTGCGTCGATTCCGGCAGGAGTTCGTCACCCTTGGCCTCGCGATTCTGATTCCGGTCGCTCTCCTGACGATCAACGTGTCGAAGTCGCCGGTGGTCGGCGGAATCGTCGCCGTTCCAATTCTGCTCGCGTTGGTCCTATTCGGCGCCGCTGTCTGGCCGCGCGAGGGGCGGCTGGAGCTGGCGCCGCCATGGGCGAGAATGCTCCCTGCTCTTGCAATGGCAATCGCGCTCACCGCCTTTGTTTCGAAGGGGTTATCCTCGAAGCATCTCCCGGCCCGAGCCGATCTCGAACGTATCACGCTTTTGGCCAAAACAATCGCGAGCTATGCGGCGGAAAATAACCTCACCCGGCTGAGCATGTCGCAGGATCGTGTCGTTGACTACCAAAATGCCGCCACGCCTAAATTGTTTAGCATTGAATTGCTCCATCGGAATTTGGACATCGATCCGCGGTTCGGTCACGGCATCTACGGCATTTTTGCCACTTCACGCGAAGATGCGTTGCGGCTTTTTGCAGACAGCGATGTCATTGTACTCACCGATGCCGTCACTGACCGATCGTATCCCTACCCGATGAACACCAAGATTAAGGAATATTGGGACGAGCTGTGGCAATGGACAAACCAGAATCGTGTTTTGCTATTTTCGACGGAAATCCACGGCATCCCCTATCGGGTCTTCGTGCGACCACTCACCGGTGGAAGACCTCTATCGGAGAGACCATCGACCGGTCATACGCATCTGCACTAGGCGAGTCTGCGACTCGTTTGGGCAACAATGCCGAGACGCCGCCCCATCAGACTGAAACATCGAGGATTGGGCGGTACCGCGCGCAGCCGATTCGGCGACCGGCCCCATCTGGCGTTTGTGCGGCCCCCCTGTTATAATTCGAGGAGATGAAAAACTTAGGTGCCAACCCGTATGAAGATCGGCAATCGGCCCAAGAGAACAACCGCGGAATTGATCGCCCTTATCAATCAGCGACAAGCGGATTGGTGGCCGGCCGAATTCCGACTCACGATTGACCGATCTGCCGAGCATGATTGGGTAGCCATCGTGGATGCTCAAGCGAGCGACATCAATAGAAATCGGGGTGCTGATTTTTCAAACAGCCTTGCGCAAGTTGTAGCCGAACTCAGGCTTCGCAACGCCTGGGCTGGGCACTAGGAGGAGTTTCTGACGGCCTTCGCTACCGCATGGCCAAGACCACCAAGCTTCGACTTGCTAGCCCTGAATTGGGCTTTACCTCGACCACAAACTGATGGATCTCCCGCACGATCTTGCTGTGAAAGCCTTCACCGCTGGTCAGCGAGCCGATCACGCTCTCACGCGCCGCGGTAGGGCTCGGATGGGTTCACCCTGAGGCCTAGCATTGCGCTTTGCGCAAACGGACACCCGCTCCCCCACCGTTTTCATCAATGAATTCGATGCCGGCCTTTTCGAGGGCCTCCTGCACATCTTCAAGCGTACGCGGATATGGTTCCCTTGCCCCGCGTTCAAAGTCCGCAATGGTCTTTGTCGCTGTTTTGCTTGCCTCTGAAAGATCCGCTTGGGACCACCCTAAAAGGCCGCGAGCACCACGACATTGCGGCGGGCTAATCGACATTTTTAATGTAACCTTACATTTTTATTGACTTTTCATTTCATGTAGCATTACATTAATGATGTAATTAGCCAACTCAAATTCAGGAGCGACAATGAATAACAACACCAATTCGGTGAACGGCGGAGCTATGCCCAGAAACGGCCGCGCCACCGTAATAACGCGCGACCGCACCCAATTCATCGGAGGCTCGGACGCGCGGATCATCATGGGAAAGGACGAGAAGGCGCTTCTGCGCCTTTGGAAGGAAAAACGAGGTGACGAAGCTGCTCTCGACCTGTCGGGCGTTCTGATAGTCCAGCTCGGTCTGGTCACCGAGGACCTCAACCGCCGCTGGTATGAGCTCAACTCCGGCCACCGGATCGGTGACGTCCAACGCCATGCGATCCATCGGACCATCCCGTGGATGGCCGCCACGCTGGATGGACTGGTCAAGGAAACCGGCGCCGTCTTCGAGGCCAAATTCATGCTGCCATGGTCGTTCTCGGAAGAGGCGGCAGCGGAGAAGCACATGGCCCAGCTCCAGCACAACATGCTGGTCGCTGGCACCAAGAAATCAGTACTCTCCATTATCAGCGGCGGCGGCAAGTGGGTCGAACTGTCTGTTGAAGCCGACCCTATCTACCAGACAATCCTGATGGCCGCCGAAAAGGCTTTTTGGCGGGCGGTCAAGACCGGCGAAACCCCTGCCCTGTTCGATTGCGAACCTCCGAAACCAAGAATCGAAGCCGTCCGCGTCGTCGACATGAACGCTTCCAATTCTTGGGCCGAGTTTGCAGCCCTGTTTTGCGAGACCCGAGAGGCCCACGCCGACCACGAGCGCGCAAAGAGCGAGCTCAAGGGGCTGATGCCGGAGGACGCCAAGGAGGCCATGGGCCATGGCATCCGGGCCAAACGCTCCAAATCAGGCGCCGTCAGTTTCGATCTGGTCGAGCTGGAGGTTTCGCATGGCATCGGTCCAGTGAAAGCGTCGCCGCCATCGCAACGGCGCTGGCGAAAGCCCAGACCGAACTCTCCAACCCCGAGAAGGCGATGGTGGGAATCGTTTACAACAATCGTACGGACGCTCCGCAAAGCTTCCGCTATGCTTCCCTGTCGAGTGGACTGGACATCGTCAGAAAGGCCCTGGGCGGTCACCAGATCGCCATTGCGCAAACCACTGACATCGATCGAGCCAGCGGCACGGTCAACTTGACGACCGTCCTGCTGCACACCTCGGGGGAGTGGATCTCCTCGGACTGGCCGGTCTGCCAGCTATCCGAAACCTCTGCGCCCCGCAGGATGGGTGCGGCGCTGACCTACGCCCGGCGCTACGCGCTGTTCACCCTCGTGGGGATTGCAGGCGAGGACGACCTCGATGTGCCGCCCGACGTCACCAACGACCCGCCAGTGGCAAACAATTCTGCCGCCACCGGCCTTACTCCCATTCTCACCCCTGTGCGGGTACCTGTCCGTCCGATCCACCTCCAAACACGGGGCGAACCCGCCAGTCCAGCAAAAGCTTAGCGCCGAGGAGTCCGCCGCGAGCAGGGCACAGCTGCTCGAGAAGATTGAAACCCTGCCGAAGGATGACGTCCACTCCCGCGCGATCTCTATCCTGAAGGCCAAGAACCGCCTTTCAGCGGATGATGCCAGGCTGGTCGAGAAGGCCTTCGCCGCTAGGATGGCCGAACAGGAGCCGTCGTTAGAGGCTGTGACGACGGATCCACCGGCGTACGTGCAAGCTGGCCCGATCCTGCCTCAGCCCCTCCCGGCACCAACCGGTGTCGTCAAGCGGCCAAGGGGACGTCCCAAAAAGATCAGGCCTGTCGCCGAACCATCGGCTCCCTCCCAGGTCGCCTCGGAGCCGATGATCGATGATCGCCCTGCGACTCCGGTCCCTGTCCAGGCCGATCCGGCTCCCGGCAAGATCGACAAGAGCGTCCTTACGATCAGCGAACCGCGCCGGTTGCGCGACAAGGCGCACCTCAAATTCGTCGGATCGCAGCCATGCCTGATCTGCGCGAGAAGCCCCGCTGACGCCCACCATCTAAAGTTCACTCAGCCGCGCGCCATGGGGCGGAAGGTCAGCGATGAATTCACGGTACCCCTGTGCCGAACCCATCACCGTGATATCCACAACTTCGGCGACGAGGCCGCCTGGTGGGAAAGGCGGGCCATCGATCCCGTCGCCACGGCGCGAATGCTCTGGATTTCGACGCGCCGTATCGAATGACGCATGGGTGGACAAGCCCGTGTCCTCGCGGGTTTCGTGCGGTCACGCGAAATCGAACAGGGGGGATGACGGGATTGAGGGGTCATTTGGCGCCCCCCAGAATTGGCAGCACGGCGCGCGCCGCCGCCGTGTAAGAGAAAGAAACTGACAATTTTGGCGGCCTGGCTGAAACAACCCCTTAATCCCCTCATCCCCCTTCTTGAACGAGCCGTCAGAAGTGGCGCAATCTATTTTCAAGATGATGGACGTTACCCGCACAACCCTCAAGGCAATAAAGCCGTCTGGCTAGACCGGAAATCGGCCTTTCCGGCCCCCCTCTGATCGCAGATGATAACAGTCGCTAGCACATGCTGTGCAGGGTCGATCCCGTCCGCCCTTTAGGCGCTCGCCGAATCTAAGCCGGGCCGCTTCCCCTGCGAGCAGGTGCCCAACCGCGCTACTGCCTCTTATCGACAGGGCAGCGCGACATCAGTGCATAACGCCAGTCTTCAGTCCCCTTTGCAACCCGCCGTCGCCCTAGGATTCTATTTTTATCGAGGGTCACCAATCCGCCTCCTCGCCAATTAATGGCGGCAATATCCAAACTCAACTAGAGCGAGGGCGCAAGCGCACACCTAGTCCAAAACTGGATTTTCCACGTTCTGGCGTTTGCTGTGTTTTCCCAACAAATCATTAATCACAGTGATCTCGATGAGTTAAAAGGTGCAGGATATCCTATAGTTTCTATCTGCTCCATCCATTGAACTGCCGTTGATAAACCGCCCGTGCATCGACTAAATAGCGCAGCCCCGCAAATTCCCGCTTTCGCGGTAATATCCGTCGCTTCGGCGGTCTCCATCATTCTCATTTCGACATTGGCTTATGTGTCGTGGCGCTTCGTCGAACTGCCCGTCATTCCAGCTAAAGCACAAACGCGAGTCCGCGCCAAAGAGCTATTCAAGCCTATGCCGGTGCAACGCTCCTGTGGATAAAACCGAAATCGCTCTCGGACTCTGGCGCTGCAGCTGCGAGGTTATTGGCCTTTGCGATGGTCAGCGCCGTCATCGCGGTGAGGTTCCTGCATCACTGACGCGTCGCGGCTGTGGTTGGTGGACCAAGAACTTCCATAGTTTGGCGCGAAGCGGCCGCTGGAGCGCGACGAACGAAGAGCTCACGGATACGAGCATTAAGAGGATCAGAGAAGTATCGCTGAACGCCAAGACCCGCACAAAATGCCGCTACGAGCGCGGCCGCGACGTTAATGTAAGATCCTGCACCGAATATGCCGGTCAACCCGGGAGCAACCAGCACAAAAACGGAGTAGTGAAACAGGTAAAGCTCATAGCTGCATTCTCCGATAGTTCCGAGGAGACTGAGCCTCTCCGGCCGTGTCGCGCGATCCTCTTCCACCTTGAGCGCATACAGCATCATGACACCGCCTAATGCGATCAGGCTTGGACCTACGGTAACGTGTTCGGCTACTGGCAGAAACAAGTAGGCCGATAAGGTGATCACCGCTCCGAGCCATTTCGCCCACACTAACGACCATTGCGGCGCTAACACCCTATGGGCTGCAATTGCGGCAAGTGCGCCCATCGCGATGAGGTCAAAACAACCCCGGTATGTGTAGAGATTGCCCGGAGTGGTGCGACCGGAAACGCCATACGCGATGATCAGGAGCAGCACGCCGATCAGCACTTGTTCTTTCCGAAGAACAATCGCAATGACCGGATAGAGAACGTAGAACGCTTCCTCAATTGACAGAGACCATAGAACGGACCACCCGAGTGGACTGTTCATACCAGACTTGTTGAACGATAGAGTGAGAACACTCCAAATAGCCTTACCCAAAGAATCGTGCCCTTCTTCGAAGACAAATCCCGGGTAGCGGACGATCGCAAGGGCGGAAAGCAGCACGATAAGTAGCGTCAGGCTAGGCAGGATTCTCGCGGCCCTCATCACGTAGAAGTCACGTACGTTAACGGCGCCAACGGCGCCGTAACGGCGCAGAATGTTCGTTGTGATCAAAAATCCTGAGATCGCAAAAAAGAGTGAAACACCATAGTAGCCCGATGCGTAAAACGGGGCCGCGGACAAGTCTACAGGCAGGACCATCACACAGTGCATAAAGACCACCACGAGGGCCGCGAGACCTCGCAGACGACTTATTCCAAGAATCTGACCGGATTTTTTCAAGTCTCGCCTTGCACGGATAAGGGGGTGACTAGATTGGCAGCGTGAACGGGAAGCGTACCTCACTATTTTCGAGGAGGAAACCGTCGTCTGCAATTTGCGCTTCACCAAATACGCGCCGCAGGCCCGCGCCGTGCTCGATGCTCTGCTCGAAAAGTACCGGGACGAGGGCGTGCTCATTGTCGCGAGCGAGTGGCGTCGAGAGATTTTGATCCGTACTGCCAGTATAAAATTCATAAGTGGCTGACTGGCGCACAAAGTTCTATGAGGTGATTGTTGTTCGATTAAGGGAAATGCAAAACTCGATCCAGGCTGAGGATCGGTAGCAGCAGGATGGTGATGATTTTTTTGACTTATGATTTCGTGTGGTTCGCCCTGACATTTCTTGGTGTCTACTCACTCACACGATGGCCGCAGGCGCGCCTTTTGCTGTTGATCGCAGCCGGCGTTTGGTTTCAGGCATTTTATGGCGGTGTCGCGAGCCTATCGGTCGTCCTGGTCCTTTCGGCAATCTCATATGCAGCGGCCCTGACGGAAAACAAAACTATCATTGGAACAGCAATAGCGGCGTGCGTTGTAACATTGCTATATTGCAAGTACATGCTGTTTCTGGCGAGCAGTCTTTTGGCGCCGTTTTTACCTGTAAGCACAGGCGCCATAGAATCCTGGTTGCCCTCGGTTATCCCACTCGGTATCAGCTTTTTTACGTTCGAGTTCGTGCATTATTTGGTTGACGTGTATCGCGGTGACACTCCCGTCAGAAGTATCCGCGACTTCGCAAGCTTCGTACTCTTCTGGCCAACGATGATTTCCGGACCGATCAAGCGATACCAGAAATTCATCCCTGCAATGCATCACGGCATAAAAACCCAATCGAGCTCCGACGCCATGCAGGGTCTCATCCGCATCGCCATCGGGCTTACAAAGAAGTGGGGAGCCGACAATCTTACTGGCTTGATTAATTACGCTGAGCCTAACTTGCATCAGCAACCATTGGCGTTGCGCTGGATATTCCTCATCGCAATCGCCGCCAGAATTCTTCTCGACTTTAGCGGGTATAGCGACATGGCGATCGGCTATGCCAAGGTCATGGGCATCACGGTGCCCGAAAACTTCAACTGGCCATATCTAGCGAGGTCGCCGATCGAATTCTGGCAGCGCTGGCACATGTCACTCAGTCTGTGGATTCGAGATTACGTATATATCCCACTAGGCGGCAACCGTCTGGGCGTTCCGCGCAGGATTGTAAATGCTCTCGCCGCAATGACCATCTGCGGGTTCTGGCACGGCGCCGCGTGGAATTTCGCGGTATGGGGATTTTACCATGGAATCGGGCTGGCTACCGCTGCCGGGCTGCAGCGCGCATTCTCTGAGACAACACCAGGGCCTGTGGTCAGCTTCGCCGGTTGGTTAGCAACGATGATCTTCGTCTCGGTCGGGTGGCTACTGTTCTTCTACCCAATCGATAAGGCGGTTACGATCGCGAAGATGCTGGTGATACCATGAAACCAATCCCATTCTTCCTGGGCCTGGTAATCGGGCTTTTTTCACTATCGATTGTCGGTTGGTCCATTCAAAATACGCCGCTGGCCCAAGGTTTTGTCCGATTTCATGCACATAACAATGCGGAGGCTGGCTTCCTGACGACCGCTGCCGAGTTGGCGACAATTATAGATCAACAACCGCCACCACGCGCCTACATCATCGTTGGCGGCTCATCGGTTCTTAACGGAGTCGGGCAAAGTCGAGACCTCGTTTGGACTCGACGTTTACAGAACCTCCTCGGCAAAGATTTTGTTGTTCTCAATTTTGCTAATCGTGCCGGTGGTCCGATAGACTTTGGATCTGTGGCGGCAGAGATGCTGTTGCGGCAACATCGCCCGGTCATTTATGTCGCAGACGCCAATGAAACGGTCTACGCCAACAACCCGCGGACTTCGTTCTACCGGCACATGCTTTTCGACGGCTGGCTCCGATCCTATTTATTGCCGTGGCCTCCACGTGATGCTTATCTGCGCTGGGCTGCATTTGATGGAGATGAAGGCGTGCGCAATGTTGCGCTTGGTGAATGGCTGAACTCGTTCCTGCGCTTCAACGAGCTTTGGAATTATATCACCTTCAACTTCGTGGGGCTGCAGTGGAATAATACGATGACCGCAAAATCCTTCTCTCCCTTCCGCCGGAGGTCAGACCCCGGATGGACGGCAAGATACGGGGGAAATAAGGAAGCTGAACTTGCGATCGTAGCAGCCCAGGCGGGACGACCGATCGAGCGGATGATCGACTACGCGAGCTTGACCGAACAGTTCGTACCCTTACAACTTCGGTCGATAACACTGGTCGTAGTCGATCTCCTCAGTCCCTACTATCTCGACATGCTCCCAGGGAGCCGTGAGGCTCTTTTGGCCAGGGCGACCGAGCAGCAGACGGCGATGCAGAAAATGGGCTTCAGCAAAGTGATGATCCCGGCCAAAGATTTTACCGCTGACGACTACGCAGATCGAGTGCATCTTTCGGTCGACGGCGGAGACAAATTGGCGGCGGCACTGGCGCCGGTCGTTCGGCAGATGGCTTCGGATTTGGGGTATCTGCGATGACACTTCGAAGGGCGTTTTCTTTTTGCGCCGGCCTGGCCGTTGCCGTCGTCTTCCACTACGCACTTTATCGGATCGCGCAACCAGTGACACCGTTCATTTACGTCGTGTTTTAGTACGCCGTTTGGTGCTTGAAATGCTTTAAGTTCACCCAACCCCGCGCCATGGGCCGGAAGGTCAGCGACGAATTCACCGTCCCCCCGTGCAGGACTCATCACCGCGACATCCACAACGTCGGCGACGAGGCCGCCTGGTGGGAGAAGCGGGCCATCGACCCCGTCGCCACGGCGCGGATGCTCTGGATTTCAACTAAGAGAATCGAATGAACCGCACATTGCAACTATCGACATTAAAAATAAGCCGGTTACAAAAGTCCCGAAGCTTGGCCTTCACGCACGGTTTATTACGCTAACGGCAAAACGTACAGCCTCATTCAAAATGAATGAACAGTGGTCGTGTCGTACGCGGCATCCGAAATGATGGCATTGCCGCCCCGACGGCAGTGGCTCGGGATTTCGACCGACAGTCTTAATAAAGCAAAAGCCAGGTTTGGTAAAATCGGCCCAAGTCGCACATCCGTGTACCCGTCGAGAAGCTGTCCCCCATGCTACCGACGGAAATCTTCGCGGGCATAGGGACAGGGACTGGAAATAGTCTCCATGTCGCTTCTTGGCAGTGCGCCCCGAAGGCGCGGATCACTAGTGGAGGAAGATTCCACCCAGAGAGTTGTCGATTGATCTGGTAGCTGACGAGCGGTTCGGCCGGGTAACCGGCAGGGCTGGAGCCTCGTGACAAAGGCCGCTTTTAGGCGGTTGAGCAATCCGGCGGGCCGTAACGTGAGTGAAGCCTGAGCAGGCCTCGAAAGTGACAATGCGGATGCCGACCCTCCTGCCATTTGGGGAAGGCTGTATGAGCGGGGAAGCAATCGACACGCGCACCCGCTCGATCCGCCGGGGTAGTGGGCACGGCACGTCGGAAAGGTGGTTCGGGTAATCGGGGGAGACCCGTCAAGGGTGAGGGTAGCGGCCTCAACGTCGCGAAAGGCGGCGGCCATGGCGGGAGTCGGACGGGGTCGTATGACCGTTGAAGCCGGGTAATGCTGGCTGAGGAAAGGGCCCCGACTTCTGGTGCGCTTTCGAAGATGGCGAGGTCGTGGTGATTGGCGATGAGCCTGCAAACACCATTAACGACAGGCGCCGCCGGAGATTGCTGTGTCGAGGGGCGAAGGAGAGTTACTCACTGCGCCGAAGCCGCGTGCGGTTAGTTTGCTCTCCGTGTGCCTCACGGTGAAGCCAGTCGGAGAGCCGGATGCCTTAATCGGGCACGTCCGGTTCGATGAGCGGGGATGGGAAACGGAGCGTTGCCGAATGGCCCAAGCTACCGCGCCCATCCTCGACTCTACCCCCGAACCGGACATTCGGGCCGCCTCCTAGCGCCGGATTAAGCTCGAAAATTCGAGCGGACGAATTGGTCGGTTCATTGCTTGCTGTCGCAACATTGGCTAAAGCCTGATAACCATCCAAATCGCCAAATGACTGCACCGATCAACACAACTACTCTCGACCACAACTATCGCCCCGATATCGACGGATTGCGGGCGATGGCTGTGCTTTCGGTGGTGGTCTTTCACGCGTTCCCTGATGAAGCGTGGCTTCCTGGCGGCTTTGTTGGCGTAGACGTGTTTTTCGTCATCTCCGGATATCTCATCTCGAAAATCCTGTTCAGTGAAATCGAGCAGCACCGGTTCTCCATAGCGAGCTTTTATGGGCGCCGCATCAGGCGCATCTTTCCCGCCCTCGCCGTCTGCCTCGCCGCGGTGCTGGTATATGGTTTCGTCGTGTTGGTGCCCTCGGAACTTGCTCAACTCGGCAAGCAAGTCTTTTTCGGGGCCAGCTTCCTGTCCAACTTCGCACTCTGGAGCGAGAGCGGATATTTTGACAGGGCCGCTACTTCAAAGCCGCTACTGCATCTTTGGTCTTTGGGCATTGAGGAGCAGTTCTATATCCTCTGGCCACCGCTGCTTTGGATCGCCTTCACACTAAAGGCCGCGATCGGGCGATTGATAGTTGGGCTGCTGGTGGCTTCCTTTTCGGTCAATATCGCGCTCTCGCTCACTGACATGTCGAGCGATTTCTACCTGCCGATCTCGCGCTTCTGGGAACTGCTGGCCGGTGCAGCACTGGCTTGGCGCCGGGATATCAATCTCAAAGCGGGCCTGAAGCAGGTAATTTCATTGGCGGGCATGGCAGCCATCTTGATGTCCGCGAGATTGTTTGCTTCGGAGATGCGCTATCCCGGCTGGCTCGCTTTGCTGCCCGTGGCGGGTTCGGTTGCGGTCATCCTGGCCGGATCAAATGCCGTTGTTAATAAAACCATTCTTTCAAATCGCGTCGCGGTGTCCATAGGGCTTATCAGCTATCCTCTATACCTATGGCACTGGCCACTGATCGCCTTCTCTTATGTTATCCGAGGGAAGCCCCCGACCTCTTTTATGGCCTTCGGAATTGTGATCGCGAGCTTGCTGTTAGCCTGGGCCACATACCGTTTCATTGAACGCCCTGTTCGCCTTAGTTCTAATCGCTTGCGACGCACTTACATTGTCGCGGCCTGCGTCGCCGTGCTTGGTGCTTGTGGCTTGGCGGTATGGGTCACAGGTGGTGTGCCGCAACGTTTTACCGCCAACCTCGATCTGGAAAAGATGAACGCCGCCACTCTCGACGAGATCTACGCGCCGACGAAGGGCATGAACGTTCTTGCGTATAATAGCCGCGGATATTCCATGGTGGCTCAAATCGGCCAGGGCGCTCGCAAAGTAGCACTGGCTGGCGACAGTACGATGTTTCACTACGGCCCTCGTTTGCAGCAACTCGCAGACGAAGGGCGGTTAGCGGTCCGTGCTTATTTCGTCACAGGCCCAGCATGCCCGTTGGTGCCTGGTGTGATCGCCCGCGATTTATATGCATACTGCGACAACGTCGCGAACAGATTGTCGGAACTGGTACAAAGAGAGAAGGTGCAAACGGTCGTTATCGGTCCTCATTATTCGCCCAGGAAAAATGCCTTCATCGAACGGGAGGGCAAGTCTATTCCTCTGGATGGGGAAGAGGAAGGGAGGCGTGCTTTTTATGCCAACCTCGAAGATTATGTTCGCGAACTGAAGCTGAACGCGACAGTTTACCTCGTGCTAGGTACGCCGCAGTCTCCCACAGGCCTAAACCCTCAACGTATGGTCACGCGAGGTGTCACCGGGATTCGCGTCGATCCGAATGCTGAGAAGTCCGTGCCGATTGCCGACTTGCGCGCGGTTTATGCTCGACATGACGCTGATCTGCGTGCCGTCGCGGAACGCACCGGAGCAAAGCTGCTAGATGTCTTTCCCGACGTCTGCGGGAACGGTGAAATGTGCTCACCTTTTTTCGGAGCACGCGAGCCAAAATTTACAGACGGTGTCCATCTGCGTCCTGTCTTCGTACGGGAGCACTTGCACTTCCTCGATTTTTTATTGATGTAGTTGTCTCCCGCCTTCCCGGAATGTCCGAAGATGACACCAAACGGACATGGCGACGCAGTTGCTCGTTCGCTGTTGAGCGATGAGCGAATCTACCTCGGACGCGGTTAGAGGTCCGATGACCGTTCTCGGACTTCCCGGCATGCCCCTGCGCATTTCAGTGGAAAACTGGCTCCGGCTGCCATATTCCGATGGCAAGCTGGATCTCCCACATTCAGGGAATCGCGCCCCGAAGTCGGGCAGCCGATCGGACGCCGTGGGTGGCAGAGCATGCAAAAAGCAAAAAAGCTGAAGGAATATTATGCGCGCCTTCCAAATATTGAACGCGCGCGACACGCCGCGATCGAATACGCCGTAGACCCGAGTCATGAGGAACTAGCAGCCATACTCGGAAGCGCCCCGCAGATTTTTGCAGACGAAGGCGTGCTGGGCTCCGCGTTTGCTTCCGAATTGAAGAATATACCAGGAGCGCAGATTATTCCTCTGAAAGCAGGCGAAGCGTTGAAGTCTGCTGGTTTCGTCAAGCAGATCCTTGGCACGATCGACCAACGCGGGAGCGGAAACCTTATCATCTTCGGTGGGGGCACGATTATAAATCTAATAAATTACGCGGTCGCGACTTTTCGCGAAGCCGGAACTGAATCGCGATTTTCCCGTAAGTTGATAATTCTGCCGACAAACAGCATGTCGATCGCAGACGTTGCATATGGAAGCCTTGGTCTTTTGAACGATGACGATAACAACCTTAAAAATGCAAAGAGGAAAGTTATCGACCCGGATATGATCATTTTGTGCGAGGCGGTTTTGGCGGGTGGCGACGATCAGATGCAGAAGGAGGGGCTTGTTGAGACATTGAAGCATTGCCTACTTCAGGACAGGCAAACCGTTTCCGCCGTCTTGGAGGTGCTAGGGTCACCAACCTACGACTACCGCCAAGTATTCGATTTGGCCGCCTGGGGATTGAAACTGAAGGCAGATGTTGTAGCATCCGCGCATGCGAATCCCGGAACGAATGTGGAGCTCGCAAAAAATTATGGTCACCTCCACGCGACTGTAATTGAAGAGAGCTACGAGTTCGGCGCCTTACATGGTGATTGCGTGATCATCGGACTGATCATAGACCTCAAGCTTGCCGGCGAGTATGGACTGGCGCGCGATCTAAAAGACTCTCTCAACGGAAAACTTAGGGACCGCATTGCGGCGGTTATGAATAAACTGCCTATCGCAGAGCTGGACGCGTTTTATGGACGAGCCCGTCGATTTAGACGAACTGACGGGTTATTCGATGTCATCGAATTACCGGAACATGGTGATTATCAGCTGTTCGATGACTTCAGTGGATTCCGCACGGCTGCCGTCGACCTGCAATCAATAAAGGGAGAGCTTCAATCGCTTAGATGCGCACTGTGCTCGGTAAATCAAAACAAAGTGGAATGATCACAACGCCAGCAGTTCAGGCCGCGCGCGAGATCGAGAATCGATCGTGCTTGAGAGGTGGCCGCGCGCTCACCGCTAGTTTGCGGCTGCTCAATCTAGCACCTCATATTCGAATGCCACGTCTTCAGGATCGTTCTTCTGGAACCACCCGTCCGCGGCCTTTGGATCGGCGAAGGCTTGATGTGGTCGGGATGGCCGACTTGATATCGAGGCAAGGTGGCTATCTGCAAGAAAAAGCCACCATCCATTTCTAAAGTGCCGCTGCTATCTCGAAGAGGAGGCGCATAAATCATGGACGCTCTCTTTTGGTATTCTGGGGTCGCCGCGTGGTTATTGATCGCGCTCGTCAGCGCGTCGATACTTGCTGCTGAGGTCAACGATCGTGTCAGGAGGCGGGTCCTTAAGTCCACGATCACGTGATGCCTTAAGGTTTTAGGGGCTTCCAAAAGGTCACAATCGACATTATCGCGCCGGATATTCTGATCTGCCCCGGACAACTGCTGAGCATGAGTAAACATTATTGCCAGCAGCGGTACAGTCTTGAACCGTCTCTCGACCAACCCAAAAGGGTACGGCGAAAACAACCAGAACGAAAATTGCTACGCAAGAAATACCATTTTTGCCCATAGGTGAAGTCTCGGGTAGTGGTTTCGCCACGTCAGAAGCGGCGGGCCCGCGGATTCCGCATCGCCCGGGCCGGTAAGGTCAATAGGACCGGACGGCCACGGCGGGCCGCCGATCAGCCGGCGCCGCGGATGGCGGCGTTATCCCCATGTTGGCGCCGAATCTCGCTGTACGGAACGCCACCTGTCATCATAAGAGCGCTCGACATCCCGCTCAGTGTTTCAATCCGTTTCTGACCTAAACATAGTTTAACTCGCGCTCTTCATCGAGGGGTTTTTAGATACGACTCGACTCGCAGCGGCGCCGTTGGACACGGGCCGTTGCTGTTTTAGTAGAGGCGAGCGGGCTGCGATGGTGTTGGATGATCTCGGACTCATTTTTGTTCACATCACTCGAACCGGCGGAACTAGCATCGAGGTCGCCTTAGCCGGTCAAGATTGGTGGCAGCTTTCGCCGCAGACAAAACATTTGAGTGCTCACCAAATCCGCATTCAGGTCGGCGAGCAGAAGTGGTCCGACTATTTTAAGTTCAGCATCGTTCGAAACCCCTGGGATCGGGTGGTGTCAATGTTTGCTACTGGTTGGTGGATGGATGACGATCGACAACTATGTGCCGAGGCCGAGTTTGAAGTTTTTATAAAGAACCTCGCTCCGCATCCGCACGAAATCTACTCGAGCTTGATGTACTCGGAAATTATCAACGAAAAGCTCGACATGACTATTCGGTATGAGGCACTTCAGCAGGGCTTCGATGAGGTGTGCGAAGCGATCAACAAACCAACCATACTTCTCGGTAGAGAGGAATCCAGGGAGAGGCTCCACTATTCCACGTACTACACCGATACAACGCGCCGGCTCGTGGGCAAGTTATTTAAGCAGGATATTGAAGACTATCAGTACGTGTTCGAGCACAAAGATAGCTTCAGTCACACCGAACTGACCTCGCTTTGCGAGGCCGCGATCAAGCGCCGACCACCGCCGCCGGTCCCTCCAGTAAAGGAAGCATCTGATCGCCTTTTATGGCTTGGACCAAAACTATCCGTGGCGGCGACCAGGCTGTTGCGACAGGCCCGAAGCAGTCTGATTACGGACCGTGCTCGGGGCACATGATCAAGCTGACCGAAATGCATGAGATTACGATCGAACCTAAGATGGCCCGATAACTCTTTTGCCGATCACAGTGGCCATCGAACTGACGACGCCGCCGAACATGAGAACTTGCAGTTTCTCTAACTCCGGTACTGATGCCTACGCTTGGACGGATACGCTGAACCTTGCAGATCAATTCCGCCTTACCGTATACGATGCCGCCTACCTTGAGCTTGCGCGGCGAAAAATACGACCACTCGCTACGCTCGACCAGGAACTGCGAACTGCTGCGACTGCCATCGGCATGACAGTGCTCGGGAACTGAACCCATCACCGTGACATCCACAGCTTCGGAGATGCAGTCGCTTGGTGGGAGAGACGGCCTATCGATCCCGTCGCCACGGCGCGGATGTTCTGGATTTCAACCGGGAGAATCGAAATGAACCGCAACATTGCAACTATCGGCATCAAAAATCAGGCGGTTACAAAAAGTCCGAAGCTTGGCCTTCACGCGCGGTCTAATACGCTAACGGCGAAACTTACAGCCTCATACAAAATGAAAGTCGCTTTGGTAAGCCAGCAACTGCGCGGTGGTGACGTTCTGAATAGTGATCGTGTCGTGCGCGGCATCCGAAATGATGGCGTTGCCGTGCGCGTCGTCATGGGTCGCTGTCAGCAGAGAGCTTACATCTGCAAAAACTGAGTGGCTGATCTGGATTGTGTCCGTTGCGGGTTTGAAGTTTGCGATGTTGACCTGGCCGAAATTCGGCGCGAACACGAATGTGTCCTGGCCGGCTGCCACGGAGACATTCAACGCGCTGATCGCGGCGACTTGGGCCGCAGCAGTCCCATCCCCCGCGCTCGTGGGAATCGGTTGGCCGGTGGTTGGTAACGCGTAGACAACAAATCCGCCGCTGCCGTCGCCCGCAAACTTGAAACTATCCTGGGAATAGTTCCCAACGAATTGAAGATTCGCAGTGCTCGTTCCGTCGTTGAGTTCAAGCATGCCGGTAGAACTGGTGTAGCTGGAATGCAGCGTGGGGTAGTTCATGCCAGGCAAATCGATCTGATCCGAGCCCGCGAGGGTCCCGTCTCCGGTAAAGCCAACGATATGGCCGCTGTACGCCGACGGCGTCTCAAGTGTCAGGATGCTTGGCGACCCCGTGAACATCACCGAGTCAGAACTCGCACCGGCCGTTGCGAGCGGTGCGCTCGTGGGGCTGGGGGGAATGCCGATCATGCCGTCGCCGTTGAGGTCCTGATGGAAGGTGGTCTCGAGGGATTCCAGCGCTGTGCTGGTTCCCGAAACGGCAGGGATGAGATTCAATTGGTAGTTGCCGTTGCTGTCGGAGCCCCACACCGTGTACAGACCGGTGCCGGGGTCTTTCCACGCAACGTCGTAGCCGCTGCTCACCTGCACCGCGCCGATCGGTGTCCAGCCACCGAACTCGCCAGCGGTGACGGCCGCGCCAGCATATTTCAATTCAGGGCCGGTCCCACCGCTGTAAAGGTAAAAATTGTTTCCAATCTGCGTCAGGGCGGTCGATCCGTCGGTCTGCATCACCACTGTGCGAACACCGATCGTGCCGTCGCCGTTCAGGTCCTGATGGAAAGTGGTCTCCAGCGATTCCAATGCGGAGCTGGCGCCGGATGCTACCCCGATGATATTGGAGATGTAGTTGCCGTTGCTGTCTGCACTCCATACCGTGTATTGATCGGCGCCGGGGATCTTCCAGGCTACGTCGTAGCCGCCTGCCGTCTGCTCCGCGCCGATCGGCGTCCAGCCGCCGAACTGGCCGGCCACCACGGCCGCACCGCCATAGTTCAGTTCGGGTCCAGTCCCGCTGCTGATGCTATCAAGATAGAAATTATTGCTAACCCCGACCAGACTGGTCGATCCGAACGCCTCAATTACGCTGGTAAAAACACCGATCGTGCCGTCGCCGTTCAAGTCCTGATGGAGAGTGGTCTCTAGCGATTCCAGTGCAAAGCTAACGCCGGATACTACCCCGATGCTATTGGAGACGTAGTTGCCGTTGCTGTCTGCACTCCATACCGTGTATTGATCGGCGCCGGGGATCTTCCAGGCTACGTCGTAGCCGCCTGCCGTCTGCTCCGCACCGATCGGCGTCCAGCCGCCGAACTGGCCGGCCACCACGGCCGCACCGCCATAGTTCAGTTCGGGTCCAGTCCCGCTGCTGATGCTATCAAGATAGAAATTATTGCTAACCCCGACCAGACTGGTCGATCCGAACGCCTCAATTACGCTGGTAGAAACACCGATCGTGCCGTCGCCGTTCAGGTCCTGATGGAAAGTGGTCTCCAGCGATTCCAATGCAAAGCTAACGCCGGATACTACCCCGATGATATTGGAGATGTAGTTGCCGTTACTGTCCGCGCTCCATACCGTGTATTGATCGGCGCCGGGGATCTTCCAGGCTACGTCGTAGCCGCCCGCCGTCTGCTCCGCGCCGATCGGCGTCCAGCCGCCAAACTGACCTGCTATAACGACCGCGCCGCCATATTTTAATTCCGGGCCAGACCCGCTGCTGATGCTATTGAGATAAAAGTTATTGCCGACCTCGACCAGCTTGGTCGATCCAAACGCCTCGATCACCGTCGTAACAGGCGGCGCTATATGAAAGCCCAACGCATCGAGCAGTTCTTTGTCGACAGTCGTGAGCGTCTGACTCGTACTACCGGTATAGAATTCATTGAACGGATCGTTGGGGCCCTGCACACCGCTATTGAGGAAGTCGCTCGGATCTGAGGTTTGGCCGAAGTCGGCCAATTTCGTGTTGCCTCCGTCCGCGGAAAAATAAGCGGCCGGCGCAGTATTGCCACCCGTGATCAGCCGCGTGCCTGAGCTCGTAAAGCGAAACAAGTCAAAAATATCGGGTTGCGAACCATAGGGCGGACCGTAAGGGACGCGGCCCATTGCGTGGGTCAACTCATGAAGCGCGACGCCAACCAGCAGGTTCGAATTGATGTCGGTCGCAAAGGTGGCACTGCCGTCGTCAGTGGTGGTGTCGTTGGCGCCCAGCAACCCCCAAAGCTTCAGCTGCGCGTTCCAGACGGCGACATTGGATTGCCCCTGGATTGATGACCCACTCGGCAGCGCGTTGAAAATCGTATCGCCCGGCGTCGCGTTGTTGATCAAGTCGGCCTTGACCGACGTATAACTTTCGAACAGGCCACTGTCGGGTCCGGCCGCAGCCCCGCCGCCAGTGCCACTATAGTCGATTTTTATGTTTACAGTGATCTTGTCGGAAATCGCCGACGTTAGAATCGATGCCGCCTGCTGTATGCCCGCCCGGAAACTTGCCGGCGCTGCCATTGCTGCGGCATCAAACAAGAGATTGATGATGATGCCGCCGGACGTCAGGGCGACGAGGGAAGTCGGGCCATTTTGAGCGCTTGAGGATTCGACAGCTTCGCTCGTAAGGACCGGAGTCAAAATCTCCAACGGAGCACTGGTGGACAGATTTCCGCTGCTATTCAGCGCCGGAGGCAGGTAACTCGCATAGATCTCGGCCCAGGCGGTATCGAAAAGGCCGTCAAAGGGGTCTTGCGGGTCAGTGATGAATTTGGACATCGTCACTTAGTCCTTAGACCTCAACAAGAGTTTTGGGCCATTCAACTGCGTCCAAAAACCCTTTTCGGTGCCCGCAGCCATGAGCGGCATGCTAATATTGACCGTGTCCACATGCGGAACATTTAAAAAAGACACCAGCTATTGAGCCAACAAGCATGACGACAAATACTGCAATGGCGACCCGGCCGACAAGCCTCGACATTCGATCAATTTTAGCGTGCCGCACGAGCGCTTCGACACATTTCTTTTTGATCATTTGATCGTTAGCATGTTCCATAACTTCGCGCGCTGCCTCGCGTTCTTGATAGCTCCCAGAGACCTAACATACCAGTTCCAGACGATCCAGATAATCCAGTCAGCTTTGGTCACGGTAGGACGAGGATTTCTCCTCGACCACCGGGTCACCGGAGGCGGTCGCCCGCCCCCGGTTCCCACAAATCGTGGCGTGCGGATTTCCGCACCACGCTAACATTTCAAGTTTCGTTTCCATGGTCAGCTGATCTTCTCTTAGAATGACCGGACGCCATACAAGACTCGGTTCGCGGCTGCTCGCAGGCTTTGCTGCTGGCCGTCATCGCAGAGGGCAGACTTCAACGCGCTAAAAGGCGCAACCCGCACAGATCCCGACGGGCGCTGCTAACGCACCGGGCTGCTCCCTCGAGTCAGACTGAGCAATGGCGGCTTCATTCGATTACCCGATCGGAACAGTTCCAACGGCGTCTGCTGACCGCGCACACCGCGACTTGCGAGCCGACGCGCGAAAGACCTGGCGGCGGGAGTTAAAGGAATTTGCTGAGCATGCCAAGGCAGGGCAAGCTCCCGGTCCGTTTGTAGCAGCAAACGGGTGCGGGGAGACTGTGCCCATTGGTTGGGCATCGTCGAGAGAGAATTGGCCTGAAGTGGACGTCTCCGGCAATTGTGATTCTGGGTAGATCCGCCGCAGAAATATGTTAACGCATCCGCACTGTCAGCTACCGTCAAATTCGGAGATAAAATGAAGGCAAAGAGTTTGCCCGAAAGACTGTTGATTGGCCGTCAGATTGCCGCGGTAGCAACCGCGTTCATGATTCCCGTGAGTACCAGCGGACAAGCAATCGCACTGTCAATTTTCATTTTACTCGTCGCTCTAACAGTAAAGCGCGAGGAGTGGCTGGTTACCTTCGCGACGCCCGCAGCGGCCATTCCGGTTGGTCTATTCGTGCTAATATTGATTGGCATGTCGTGGTCGCCAACCCCGTTCGCCCCCGGGGGCGGTTTAGTGCACTATGCAAAATTGTTGGTCATCCCGATTGCGATGGCGTCTTCTTTCACGCCGCGGCAGGCCCTTCAAATCGGCTACGGGTTTTTGGCGGGATGTCTTGTGGTCCTAGTCCTTTCTTTTTTGTCTTTCTTCATACTTCTACCGCCCCCGTTTCGCCACGCGATGGACGGAGTGCCGCTGAAAGACAATGCCGTTCAAAGCGGATGTTTTGCGCTGTGCGCCTTCGCGCTGGCTTTGGGAGGGGTCAGCGTGTGGGTTGGGGGAAATCGGCGGCGTGCAGCTGCAATGATTATCTTGGCATTAGTATTCCTTGCGGACATCTTCATGATTTTCATCTCGAAGACCGGGGTCCTTATGACGGCAGCACTTATTGGGTTGTTTGTCGTACATGTTGAGGGTTGGAGACGGTCACTGTTGATCGCGGCGCCGATCGCACTTGTCGTCGCGATTGCGCTTTGGTCGTCGGTTCCAGCACAGCGTCGTTTGGCAGAAATTGCGACCGATATACATGCCGTCGACGGTGACAAAGCGAGTTCCGAAGCAACCCTCTCGACAGCGAGCCGGCTCGACTTCTGGAGCAAAGCTGTCGAATTCATTAAGGAAGCCCCGTTGTTTGGTCACGGCACTGGCAGCACGAAATCGCTGTATCAGTCTCTCGAGGCTACCAGGCCGTCTCCATATGGCGAGGCAGTGCCCGACCCGCACAATCAGTTTTTTGCGATCGCTATTCAGGTCGGTCTGGTAGGCGGCGTGATACTACTCGTTATGTGGGCCGTGCATTTTTCAATGTTTATCGGCCGTGGTTTCGCAAGCGCGATCGGGCAGGCGATCGTCATACAGAACTTCATCGGGTCGCTTTTCAACAGTCACCTATCGACCGTAACGCAGGGAATGCTGTATTGTTTGGCTGTTGGCTTGCTTGGAGGCATTGTGCAGCGAGCGCGTCGCCGACAATTGATCGCTGAAAGTCCGTCCAGCCAGCTTAAAAGCAACCCACAAAATGAATGATATGGCCTCGCGATTGACTTTTATCGACAATGCGCATTTTTTAATTCGGTGCCTACGTTATCGTTTTCGGACCGAAAAGCTGCAAATCAAGACGATGATGGGGCTCCTTCTGAAGGGCGCGACGGTGCTGGATATCGGGGCAAACCACGGAATCTATTGTTTCTGGATGATGCGGGTGGTTGGACCTTCGGGCGACGTC
The DNA here is from genome assembly GCF_900129505.1 of Bradyrhizobium erythrophlei. Classification (NCBI taxonomy): domain Bacteria; kingdom Pseudomonadati; phylum Pseudomonadota; class Alphaproteobacteria; order Hyphomicrobiales; family Nitrobacteraceae; genus Bradyrhizobium; species Bradyrhizobium erythrophlei. The sequence continues at coordinate 8,693,949 of NZ_LT670818.1, forward strand.
ATCGCGTTCGAACCGCAACCCGAGATGTGCGACGGCATTGAACGTCAGAAACTTCGATTTAATTGGTCGAATCTTCGAGTGATCAACGTCGCCTTATCGGATTTGGAGGGGCAAAAGAGTCTATCGCGACAAAGGATCGGCGACGGAAGCGCGACCCTCGAAGCGACGCGTCGTCGTAACACGGATGCGACGCTCAAGGTCCAGGCAACCAAATTGGACACGATTGCCGACGAAACATTCTCGAAATTGAAATTCATTAAATGCGATGTGGAAGGGCACGAACGTAACGTGTTTTTGGGTGGCGAACAGACGATCCGACGCTATCGACCGGTAGTACAATTCGAGAGTACGGTTACAGACCCAAAAACACAGGATATCTTTCAATTTTTCCGCGGTCTCGGATACTCAGGGGTGCTTTTATTAGGAAACACGTACCTTCATTATTCCAATCCTGACAACGTTCCTCACTACAAGTTTGGGATGGTAGGCCATCGTGATTTTCTATTTTTTCCGCCGGAATCGATCGGGACGACGATCCCGACCAATCTGTCGCGACAATTTCCGCAGAGCGCTCTCGATTTTTAGGGCGAAAGATCGACCACTATGCATTGCCGGATCGGTTGTGATCTCCACGAGCATCGGCAGCGACAAGTGCTCCCTTGATCGCGACGGCGCGGCGCGGTGCTTGATCGTAAGGAGATATCCAGCGAACAGCCGCAGCGGGCGAGGCTCTCCCCTCAGCCACAGCCAGCGCACCTCCGGTCAACCCGATTAATCGCTTGTGTTTCAACACAGACCACGGTTTATCCTTTTCCAGAGAGCACCATCGGATGAAGGCAACGCAGAGGCTCGGATGCACAGCGTTCTGATCACCGGCGGAGCGGGTTTCATCGGCCAGAACCTGGTGCATGCCTGGCGCACCGCGCGTCCGGACGACCGGTTGACCGTCATCGATGCGATGACCTACGCAGCCAACGTCCGAAGCCTGGAGCTGCTGATCGCCGATCGCAGCATCCACTTTGTCAGGGGCGATATCCGGGATGCGGAGCTGATACGACGCCTGTTCGACGAGCATAGATTCACCCGGGTCGCCCACCTCGCCGCCGAATCGCACGTCGACCGGTCCATCGTCGATCCCGAGGCCTTCCTGCAGACCAATGTGCTCGGCACCTTCACTCTGCTCCATGCGGCGCTGGACGCATGGCGCGCGTCGGGCGTGATCGATCGCGCGCGCTTTCTTCACGTGTCGACCGACGAGGTCTATGGCTCGCTTGAGCCGAACTATTCCGCCTTTTCGGAATCCTCGCCGTACCGTCCCAACTCGCCCTATGCCGCAAGCAAGGCGGCGGGCGACCATCTGGTGCGCTCATACGTTTCGACGTATGGGATGCCGGCGCTGATAACCAATTGCTCGAACAATTATGGTCCTTACCAGCATCCCGAAAAGCTGATCCCGCTGATGATCATTCACGCACTGAAGGGCAAGCCGCTGCCGATTTATGGCGACGGCTCCAACGTCCGCGACTGGCTGCATGTATCCGATCATTGCGAGGCGCTGATCAGCGTGATCGAGCAGGGCCGCATCGGGGAAACCTACAATATCGGCGGGGGCAACGAACGCAACAACCGCGAAGTGGTCAGACTGATTTGCGACACGATCGACCGGGCCTTTGCAGCCGATAGGGCCCTCGCGGCGCGTTTTCCATCCTGTCCGGCGGCGTCAGGGACGAGCTGCCGTACGCTGATTTCCCACGTGACCGACAGGCCGGGCCACGATCACCGTTATGCGATCGACGCCACGAAGCTCAAAACCGAAATCGGCAACCAATGCAGCGTCGGCTTCGAAACCGGACTGCTTCAGACCGTTCGCTGGTACCTCGACCGGGAGGATTGGTGGCGCGACGTGATCAGCGGCGCCTATCAGGTTTGGATCGACAAGAATTACGGCTTTCGGATCGAGATATAGAATAATTAGGACGGCGTAAGCGCTGCCGCGATGATTGAATCGCCGTCTGTACCGCGTGCACAAAATCGCTGGCGAAGGCCTGATCGACATCTGCTTGCTGGTGGGTCGGCGTGGTATAGTCTAGACAGATGCCGGCCTGCCCGGAATCGGCCGCCTCGAAAAGAATCTACCCCTGAAGGTGGATGCGCCGCGAGAACTGAAACTCGCTTTTGTGGGCTGATCCGGAATCGACCGCAGCGGCTCCAGGGATCATTTTGAAGCGTTTTCCTCACGCGAACCGGTACCCGCTTCGGTCAAGAACGCGATGCCGTTGACCTAAACGCGTCAGCCGGGGTTAGCTCAGAGGCCGTCCGATTCGCCGTTCTTCGGTGTCGAGCGTGGGACGACGAAGGGCGCGTAGGAGGTGTTGCCGCCGGCGGCCGCCGGGACCACCAGTCCGGGTGCCGCCACAGCGCCGGCAACCCCCGCAGGACCGTCCTGACGCTTGAGGCTCAGGATTTCGGTGCGCTCGGCCTTCTTGAAAGTCGCTTCGCGGGGCGCCACCGCGCTTAGCTCCCAGCCGGCATGGCTTTCGCCCAGGTGCAGCCGGACAATCTTCTGGTTGGTCTGATCGAGGAAAACCGCAATGGCGTCGCCTTCCCCGACCACGGCCCCGATCAGCGCCAAGGAGGGCCGTTCCGGCGCTGCGGCTTTCTGGGGAGGCGGCACACTGGCCTGATCGACCGGTGGAGCAACCACGGCGCGCGGCGCCGGCCTCCGGGACGCCGAGAAGATGGGGCGCTCCTGGGTGGCCGTCAGGACCGAGAGCGGGATGGCCCATAGCGGGTTTCCACTCGGCAGCGGCCCGGCCCCTTCCCGGCTCGGTCCCGAGATCGGCTTCACGCTGCCGAGGTCCACGGTATCGGGCCCCCTTCCGGCCGTGTCGTCGGGCAGGATGTCCAGCGTAGCCGAGGTCGCAGCCCACGCCTGCGGCATTGGGCCGGCCGTCAGCGCCCCCGCGGAAAGCAGGGTCAAACCGAGAATTTTGAGCCACCTGAGCATGTCAGTCCCCAGCCCCCCTTGGCGAATTTGCACGCGAGCCTAACCCCAACCACCCTCTCCATCAACACGGTCCGACTCAACGTCAGGCTGCCAACGCTTGATGGCTTAAGTGGCTCGGACGAAAGGTATTTCGTGAACTTTCCAACCCCGCCGACCAGGCAAATGTTGCCAAACGGTCACGTCGACAAAAATACCAAACTGCGGGCCCTCCGACAGCTTCGCAAAATCAGCCCGTTCGCGCGACCGGTGCAGCGCTGGTCAGCGCCGAAATGAAGTGGCTAAAGGGCTTCTCGCTGACCGCCACATTCGAAGGCGAATTCTCCGGCAACCTCACGAGCCAAATACGCTTGGTGAATTTACGCTTGGTGAATTCGGGCACCCCTTGACGGCACCTTATATTGTAGCTACAATATAAAGTGTGAAGATCGTTTGGGATGAACCAGAACGCCTCGCCAACCCTGCGAAGCACGGGTTGGACTTCGCCGATCTCAATGAGGCATTTTTCGACGATGCGCTGGTTTTGCCTTCGTATCGTAGACGTTGGGCTGGCATCGGCAAAAGCATTCGCGGCGTAATCGTCGTCGTGTTCGTTTCCTTGGGTCAGGAGGCTATCAGCGTCATCAGCATGCGCCCAGCCAGCAGGAACGAGAGGAAGCTATATGCGGAACATCAAGAACACTAAGAAGAAGGGTTATGGGGCCAGCGATCTTCGCGAAGTGAGCAATAATCCGGAATGGACCAGGAAAGACTTCGCCAGGGCGCGACCATTTGCAGAAGCCTTGCCCGAACTCGCTGCATCGATCCGTAAAGGTCGCGGCCCGAACAAGGCTCCGACGAAAAAGCTGGTTTCTCTCCGGCTATCCAGGCAAGTGCTTGAAGCGTACAAAGCCAAGGGACCGAACTGGCAGTCACGGATCGATGAGGACTTGCGCCGCATCAACAAGATCAAATGACCCGTATGGTCCCGCCGGCCCTGACTCGGTGGCGGCGCGGTTATGCAACCGACAAGCGCTGGATGCTTCCCTCTATTTATTCCCCTGCCATTGCCCGGAAACGCCGAGCACGACCCTGACCCGGCCTGAGCCACTTTCATTCAAGGCCGTGGTCTGCGGCACCTGCACGTCGAGCTGTTCGACGAACAGGAAAGGCATGCCGGCCTCGAGATCGTAGAGCAGCTTCTGCAAGGCGGGCTGTTCCATCTCGCAACTGACGACGAGGCCTACGAGGCCGTCCCTCGCCTGGGTGCCGAGCACATCGACCTGCGACGACTGGATGGTGCCGCCGACTTTGCCGACGGCGGCGGCGACCCGCTGCAGCAGCGTGGCGCCGGCGACGGTCACCGTCGGCCCCTCCAGGAACGGCGTGCCCCGATGCTCGGCCGCGAGTGCTGCCGCATCGCCGCCGCGCGGCTTGCGGCCCCGCAACTGGTCGAGCAAGTCGGCGGTTTGCGTCAACGCCTGCCTGTGATCGAGGATATCGGAGATCGAGAAGCTCACCGTGGCCAGCAAGCCGCCGAACACGGCGAAATACAGCACGACGGCGATCAGCGGCGAGCGCGTCAAGGTGCGGACGATGGTATCTGCCGAGTTCATGGGTTCGCCGTGTTCTTCGGTTCGATCCGCGCCTCGATATGGAAACGCTCGCCGGGATCGGAGGGCGATCGCGTCGTCGGGGCATAGAAGGTGGCGCGGGTGAAATGCCGGGACTGCTCGATCAGCGGGATCAGCGACGGCGCGTCGCGGGTGATGCCGGCGATCTGCAGCTTGTTGCCGGCCAGATGCAGTTCGGTGACATAGGTATTGTCAGGCAATATCTGGCTCAGCGCGTCGAGCACCAGTACGCTGGCGGGCGTTTCGTGTTTGCGCCGCTCCAGCGCCGCGATCGGCGAGCGGTCACCGTCACTGCCTGAGCGAATGGCGGCGCGCCACTTCGAGATCTGCAACGCAAGCTCGCCTTCCTGCGTCCCGAGATCGTTCCCGATGTAGGTCGCCGCCATCGCCGACAGCAGCGCGGCCGCGGCGGCGATGCCGAGCGCGATCAGGAGCGCCCGGCTCAGGCGCGCGGCATCCAGATGTCCCCGCGCCTTCTGTTCGAATACCTTGACGCGGCCGGCGTTGCGCCCGGCGACATCGGTGCAGACGGCGACCGCGGCGGGATAGAAGCCGGAGACCGCCTGCACATAGCTCATCGCGACCTTGCGCGTGGTGGCCGCGATCACCGTGGTGATGCTCTCGGTACCGCTTTCGACGGGCGCGCTGCAACCGAACACGGCCTCGCTGGCGTTCCACGGCGTCAGGCGGTCGATCTGGGCCCGCACGATGCCCTCGAGGAAATCCGACGCCCGCGCCGGCAGTTCAAGCGGACGAAACAGGAAACGCGTCGGCTGGAGCACGATCTCGACCCGGCTTCCCTTCAGGACCGGCCCGAGGTTGGGCGCGGAAAACGCGCCATCCGCGAACGCGAGCCGCGCCGGCAGATTGTCCGACTTTGCCGCCTCGACCGCGAAGCCGCCCTGTTCGTCCTCGATCAGCCTGACCACGCGCGGCGACACCACGCGGTCGAAACCGGCGATAATCGCGGCGGCCACGCTGCCCACCCATGCCTTGAGGACCGCGCCGATGGTTTCAAATTGCTTCATCCCGGAAAGGCCCTTTGCGGCGCGGCGCTGCCGTCGGAGGCGTTGCGCCACGACAATACACGATAAGGCTCGGCGCCGGTTTCGAGAAGCAGGATCACGGCTTCCGCCGCGCTGCGCCGTCCGTTGCCGGCCTCCACGCCGACCGTGATCCGGTAGGCTTTGGAACCGGCCAGCGTCGCCCCCTCGCTGCCGGCGATCCCGAGCAGCGATTGCCGGTCCTGCGCCGGATCGGCCCGCTGCGAGAGTACGTCCTGCAACTTCTCCGGCGTCATGCCTGGCAGCGCGGCCACCACCTGGGGTGCTGCGTCGAGAATATTGACCGACGCAAGATTGCTGAACACCGTGACGAACGGCAGCATGCGCTCGACGATCGCTGGCGGAATTCCTTTCACCAGCCACAGCTCTTCGGCGGCCGGAAACGGCGCGTGCCGCGGCAGATAGGCGGCGCCCGAGGTGCGGTAGAAGGAATTTTCAGGATCGTCGTCGCCCAATTCCGTGGGCGCGCGCCATGCCAGGATGCGGTCGGCATAGCCGGCCGCGTCGGAGGGTGCTGCGCCCAATCCGGCGATGAAGCCGGCGAGCAGGCCTTTTGGCGCGGCATTGAGATCGATGCGCGCGCCTTCGGAGCGGAACGTCACGGTCACCCTGCCCGCACCCACTTTGGCATTGAAAGTTCCGCTGGTCGGACGTGTGGCCTCGTTGACGGAAGTCAGCTGATAGACCGCGAGTTCGACGCCGGCGCTTTCCAACGCCTCGGCCTGGACCCGGTCGGCGCTCCCGGTCACCACGATGGCGGTGTTGGTGACATAGGTCAGATAGATCAGCACCAGCGCCGACAGCGCCGCAAGGATCCAGAGCACGACGACGACGATGAAGCCCCGCGTGTTCTGCCGTTTGCCGCTGAATACGAAATCAGGCTCCATGCCGTCAGATGCAGCTCGCTAGAGCTGCTCCTCCTTTTTCTGGGCGGCGGCCGGTTTCAGCCGCGCGGTCAGGCAGGCGGTCGCATTTTTGGCCCGCGCGCATTCGGCCCAGGCGTCGGCGTGAACCATGATCGCGCTGGACATGCGAAGCATCTGGCCTGTCGCACCGTCACGGACGGCGATACGGATTTTTTCCGGCAGCTGCATCTGGCCGCGCCACTCCGGCTGCCAGACCTGATCCGGTCCCGCAAAGGAAAACGTCACGCGAAACGGCGAGCGGACCAATACCACCTGGTCGGCAAAACGGATCTGCGCGTCCCCCGCCATCGGCACGAACGGCGCCCGCTCACGCACCAGCGCGAGACCCTGGCTGTCGGCCTTCTCTACCAGCCTGACGATTTCGAGGCCGGGACGCATGTTGGGACCGACCGCGGTCCGCACGAAGGTGACGGCCAGTTCGGACCCCTCGAACAGCGGCACCTTGGCATTGCCATTGATCGGGACCATCTCGGCGACCGCGAGGTCGGCGACGATGCGGTCGAGGCCGAGCGCCAGCCGCTCGGCGCGCTGCACCCGCACCATCCCGCGGTTCCAGTTCGGCATCCACTGCGCCGTCACGGTGGCGAGCGCGGCGAGGATCATCGTCATCAGCAGCGTTGCCACCAATACTTCGATCAGCGTGAAGCCGGCCTCGCTGGCCAGCGCACATCGCGGCTTCGCGCTCATTCGGCAGTCCTTGGCACCAGCCGGACGGTGGTGAGCTGGATGGCCGGGCCATTCGGCGCCTGCAGCCGCATGGTGACGGCAAGCGGCACGAAGCGGGTATTTTGCGGGGCGTCGTCGTTCGCTGCAGATGTATTCGCCGGCGAGACGTCGATCCGCCAGCGATGGCCGGCGAGTTCGCCGGACTGCTGGCCCGCCTTCAGCAGATTGCGCGCCGGCAATTCGGCAAGCAGCATCTCGGCGGCTCCGGTCAGGGCAAGGCGCTGGTCGATCGAGCGCGTGCCCTTCACGCTGGTCGCGATGACGGCAGCGATCGGCGACAACACGGCGGCGACGATCGCCAGCGCCACCAGCGCTTCGATCAGGGTGAACCCGGCGATGTCAGAGCAGTTTCTTCGGGACAATATCGACGCCTCCCGTCAGCCAGTTGACGCGAATTTCATATCCCATCCCTGGACGCGCCAGCGCGATCGCGCCGCCACACGACATGCCCGAGGGAAAGAAATCGATCGACCTGCCGGCGGTTCGATCGCCGCATCGCGATGCCAACATCGCCTCCAGCGTGACATCCTTGGGCAGGCGGACAATGCGGCCGGTGACGCCGGAACGGATCGAGCGCGCTTCGGCGTCGATCGTCGTCTTGACCGGGATTTGCCGGCGCAGCGCCGTGTTGCGATCGGCCTTCAGCAACGCCGCGGTCTCCACCGCGTAGCTTTCGAGCTTGGCCCGCGTCGTCGCCCGCGGCAGCGCCGGCAGGATGATGGCCGCGAGCAGGCCGATAATCGCGAGCATGCACACGATCTCGATCAGCGCGAAACCACGCTCGCCGCTTCGCTCAGCGCGCGCCACTGGCAATATCGGTGGCCGTTCCACTGCCGCCTTCCTGACCGTCGGAGCCGAGCGAGATGATTTCGTAGGGCGCGCGCTCGCCCGGCGAGCGATAGACGTAGCTGTGTCCCCAGGGATCGTTGGGCACCACGCCGCCGCGCAGATACGGCCCGTTCCAGCCGGGCGTATTGTTGCTGCGGGCCAATGCCGCGAGGCCTTCATTGGAGTTGGGATAGCGGCCGAGATCGAGGTAGTAAAGATCAAGCGCGCTGGAAAAACTCTCGATCTGGATTTTCGCGGCCTTCGCCTTGGACTCGCCGAGATAGCCGAGCACGCGCGGTCCCACCAGCGCCATGATCATCCCGATGATGGTAATCACCACGAGCATCTCGACCAGCGTGAAGCCGGCCTGTCCGCGGCGCCGCCGCTGTATTGCCGAAGCTCGAACCTTTCGACCCACCGCAGTCGCCTCCTCGAATTTCATTTTACGTCTTCCGTGCTAGCCGACAATCTGACTGACGGAAAGCAACGCCGTCATGACAGACACGATCAAACCGCCGACGACGATGCTGATCGTGATGATCGCCGCAGGTCCGGCAATGCCGACCACGCGATCGAGCGTGCGTTGCAGCTTTGCCTCGTAGAACTCGGCGACCCGGCTCGCCAGCATCGGCAATTGCCCGGTTTCGTCGCCAAGCCGCAGCATCCGCACCGCCATCGACGGCAACGCCTTGGTATCGGATAGCGCATCCGACAGTTTTGCGCCATGGCGAACACGATCGGCGGCGTCGGTCCATACCACGGATGGACCCGTTGACGACATCATGTCGACGAGAATCCGCAGCGTGGTCGTGAGATTGACGCCGCTTCCGAGCAGGAGTCCGAGATTCCGGCAAAATAGCGATGTCCGATAGAACATCATCACCTCCCGGATTGCCGGTAATTGTGTAATCGCGTTGACGATGCCGCGGCGGATCCGCTGCTGTCGCAGCAGCAGCCAGCCCCCGGCGATGGCGATCGCGAGGCCCACCAGCAGCAGATCGGAATTGTTCCGCAGGAAGCTCGAAAGGTTCAGAAAGGTGAGAACGATCGGATCGACCTTGGCGCCGAAATCCGTCAGCACGCTGGCGAATTGCGGCAGGACGAACGTGACAAAGAACAGCAGGACGCCGCCTGCCGCGCTGAGCACGAACAGCGGATAGCGGATGGCGTCGCCGAGCCTTTGCTTGAGCGCCTCGGTGCGGCGGCGTTCGTCGGCGAGCACCTCGAGCACCTGGTCGAGCGATCCCGACGCCTCGCCGACCCGGATCAGCGCCACATACATCGGCGGAAACAATCCCTCGTGCCGCGACAGCGCTTCCGCGAAGCTCTCGCCGGCAATGACGTGCGAGCGGATATCGACGACCACTGGCCGCAGCCTGCCGAAATCGCCGTCGGCGGCGAGCAACTCGAGGCCGTCATTGATCCGCGCGCCGGCGCGCAGCAACAGCGCGAGATCGCGGGTGAAGATCGTGACGTCCTCGGCCTTTGGCTGGTTGAAGATGCTGAAAAGGCTGCGGGTCGAGCCGGCGCCCCCCTCGAGCGTGACGTTGTCGACCAGCACCAGGCCAAGACGCTCGATTCGCTGCGCGACATCGCCCGGCGCGGATGCCGCGATCGCACCGGAAACCAGTTCGCCATTGCCGTTGAGAGCGCGATAGCGGTAATTCGGCATGAGATCACCGAACCGTCGTGACGCGGAAAACCTCGGGCACGGTGGTCAACCCAGCTCGGCATTTCGCGATGGCGTCGGCCAGCATCGTGGTCATGCCGCCCGCTATCGCCGCGGAATCGACGACGTGCGAATCCGTCTGAGGTCCGATCAGCTTGCGGACCTCCTCGGACATTTCGAGGATCTCGAACACGCCGTTGCGGCCGCGATAACCGGTGCCGCCGCAGCGCTCGCAGCCGCCGGCCTCGTGAATCATCTCGCCGGCCTTGAAGCCGATCACGGCGAAGCGCGGGTCCCTGTCGATGTCGGCTTCCGTGAGCCGGTGCGGCACCTTGCAGCGATCGCACAGCACCCGCACCAGCCGCTGCGCCACCACCGCGCGGAGTGTCGACTTCAGGAGAAAGCTTTCGATACCGAGATCGATCAGCCGCGGCACCGCGGCCGCCGCGGTCTCGGTATGCAGCGTCGTCAGCACGAGATGACCGGTCAGCGCCGCATGGATGGCGATATGCGCGGTCTCCGCGTCGCGGACTTCGCCGACCATGATCACGTCGGGGTCCTGGCGCACGAAGGCGCGCATCGCGGATGCAAAGGTGAGGCCGATCGACGGCTTGACCTGCGATTGGTTGACGCCGGGGATTTCGTATTCGACGGGGTCCTCGATGGTGAGGATATTGCGGGTCGGCTCGTTCAGGATCGACAGCATGGTCGCAAGCGTCGTGGTCTTGCCGCTGCCGGTTGGCCCCGTCACCACGATCATGCCGTGCGGCAGCGCCAGCAGACGGGTCATGATCGCTTCGTCACGGGCGGCAAGTCCGAGCTTGCCCATCTCCAACAGACCGCGGTCACGCGGCAACAGGCGGATCACTGCGCTCTCGCCGGCCTGCCTCGGCATGGTCGCGACGCGGACGTCGAGCTCGGAACGGCTGACACGCACCCGCGCTGCACCGTCCTGCGGCAGTCGCCGCTCGGCAATGTTGAGACCGGCAAGGATTTTCACGCGTGAGATCAGCGCCTGCGGCGGAATGCCCGCGGGCACCGGCATCGCGCGCAGCAGGCCATCGACGCGCATCCGCACCACGAGGCCGGTACGAAACGGCTCGATGTGGATATCGCTGGCGCGCAGCTCGACCGCGCGCTCCAGCAGATCGTTGAATGCACGCACCACCGGCGCGCCGCTGGCGAGGTCGCGCAGGCTCTCAATGTCGTCGTCGGATTGCTGACTAGACCCTCTCGCGCTTTCATCCGCTTCAGCGCCGTCCGCCTCGGCGCGCTGGTCGAGCACTGTCGTGATATCCTCGAACGAGGCCACCGCAACCTCCACCGGAGCACCGAACACGATTTCGGCGGCGCGAATCGCCGCGGTATCGGAAGGATCGGCGACCGCGAGCCGATAGCCTCCGTTCGGCGTTCGCACCGGGAAGATGGTGGACTCCCGCAGGAAGCGTCTTGAAAATCCGTCGAGGCACGGCGTCGATGCGAGCAGCTGCGGCAGGTTCAGCCGGATGACGCCCCAATAGTCCGCGACTTCGTCGGCGAATTCCGCGGCCGACAGATCGGTGGCTTCCCACAATTCCCGAAGCGGCCGGGCGAGCGTGGAGTTGGCCGGGTTTGCGACGCGCGCGCGCGCCTTCGGCGGCAATGAATATTTCTCGAGTAGATGCTGCCGGAAGGTCTCTGCCGAAAGGTCTCGCATCGAGCTCACAACGCTAACCTTGTTACTGGAAAGCAACAGCGCTCACGCGCTGCAACAGGCCCTTTTCTCTTGACTTGTTTAGTAGCAAAAACATAATCATCAGGCAAATTTTTGAACGTCCGAACCATGGGGGGTCGGGCGTGTTTTCCAGTTCGCAGCGTTGGTGGGCGTATCTTGAAAAAAGTGGTCGAACCGCTTTCGCGCCTGCGTTCAGGGTTGGCTGGAGCGCTCGTAATATTCCTGTCATCGTTCCTGCTTACAGCCTGCATCCTCACCGGCGATCAGTCTGTCGAAGGCAATCCCAAGGATCCCCGCGCGCAGGGTATCGTCGACAGGGTCCGCTCAATCGATTTGATGCCACGCGAGACAGCCGATGCCGGCAGTACCGGCGTCGCGCAGCCGACGTCGTCGCGCCCTGCGGTCTATCTCAGCGACGGCACCACACCGCCGGGCTCGACCGCGATCGAACGCGAGGATACCGGTTCCGGCAGCGGCTATGACCTCAACTTCGAAAACGCGCCGGTCGCGACGGTGGCAAAGGTCATCCTTGGTGACGTACTTGGCGCCGGTTATACCATCGACCCCCGCGTGCAGGGCACGGTGACGCTGGCGTCGGTTCGTCCGGTGGCGAAGGCGGATGCGCTCTACGTGCTAGAAAACGCCTTGCGGATGTCCGGCGTGGCGCTGGTGCGCGATCGCACCGGTTACCGCCTGCTGCCGGCCAACGAAGCCGGTCCCGGCGGCATCGATCGGGCGGCTTCGGCCGAACCCGGCCAGGGCATCAGCGTCGTGCCGCTGCGCTACGTCTCCGCGCAGACCGTCTTCAAGCTGCTGGACGCATTCGGCGTCAAGGCCACCACGCTGCGGCCGGACAACGGACGCAATACGCTGATCGTCACCGGCAGCGGCTCCGACCGCGCTTCCGCCATCGACACCATCCTGAGCTTCGATGCCGACTGGATGCGGGGGCAATCGGTCGGCATCTTCCCGGTGCACAACTCCGCGCCCGAGCCGGTGATTTCCGAGATCGAGAAGATCATGGATTCCGGCGAAGGCGGCCTCAGCCAGAATGTCATCAAGTTCCAGCCGATCGGCCGGCTCAATTCCATCCTGGTGGTCAGCCAGAAGCCGGAATATCTCAAGCGCGCCCAGACCTGGATCGCGCGGCTGGACAAGTCGGATACCGAAGGCTTCAATCTGAAGTCCTATCCGTTGCGCTACGGCAGCGCCAAGCCAGTCACCGCGCTGCTCAATGAAATGCTGACCGGTCGTAGCGCCGCGAGCGAAACCAACCTCGACAGCGCATCGAGCCAGATTTCACCCGGCGCCGGAGTTTCGATCTCCTCCTCCTCCCCCTCCTCCTCACTCAGCAACAGTCCGATGGCGCAATTGAGCGCGCTGCCGACGGCGGCCTCGGGTGCCGCGCCGCCCGGCTCCGCGCCGTCGCTGAACGTTCGCGCCGCGCCTTCCCCCACCTCAGGCAATTCGAGCAATCAAGATAATTCATCGGGTGGCCTGCTCGGTTCGGGCGGCAAGCCGGGCAACGGTATCCTGCCCAATATCCGGATCACGGCAGACGTCACCAACAACGCGGTGCTGGTCTACGCCAACGGGGAATCGCAGCGCGTGGTCGAGCAGACCATCCACCAGATCGACCGGCCGCAGCGCCAGATCGCGATCGAGGCGACCATCGCCGAAGTGACGCTGAACGATCAGTTGAACTACGGCGTGCAATATTTCCTGGCGAGCCAGAAGGGCTCGATTTCCCAAGTGTTTCCCGGCGTCACCCCCAGCAGTACCGCGATCGGGTCCGCGACCACGACCACGACTGCGACCACGACCGGCACCACCACCCCCACCACAGCGATCGAGCCCGCCAGCAACGCGGTCAACGCCGCCGCTGGTGCGTTGCTCGGACGCGTGCTCCCCGGGTTCAATCTTTTGATCGGATCGGAGAACTCGCCGCGGGTCATTCTCGACGCGCTGCACGGCGTCACCGACGTCAAGGTTCTCTCCAATCCGTCGCTGGTGGTGCTCGACAACCAGCCGGCGACCCTGCAGGTCGGCGATCAGGTGCCGTTCTCGACCGGCAGCGCGACGGTGCTGACCGCCAACAACACCGTGGTCAACACCATCGACTACAAGAATACCGGCATCATCCTTCGCGTGTTGCCGCGCGCCAATGCCAACGGCAATGTCGTGCTCGACATCGAGCAGGAAATCTCGAGCGTGGCGGCAGGGAGCGCGGGCTCGCTGACGCCGACGATATCGCAGCGGCGCGTCAAGAGCTCGGTCGCGGTCACGAGCGGCCAGACCGTACTGCTCGCCGGACTCATCAGCGAATCCGAAAACAAGCAGCGGCAAGGCATTCCCTTGCTGGATTCGATTCCTGGCGTCGGCGATGCTTTCGCGCATCAGACCACTGCGCGGGCGCGAACCGAACTGATCCTGTTCATCCGGCCGACGGTGATCAGGGACGCCGTCGACGCGCACGTCATCGCGGAGGAAATGCGCAGCAAGATGAACGGCCGGCTGGTCGGCACAAGCCTGCCGGTCGTGGTGGTCGATCCGCCGAAGGCCACGCGCTGAGCTACGTCAACCATCGACCGGTCTGGCAAGTCGCTCTCGGCCTCGCGCTCGCGGCGGCGGCGACGGCTGCCAGTGTTTTCGCCGCTCCCGGCCCCGATGGGCTGTTCGGGGCTTTGCTGGCAGTCCTGATGCTCGCCATCGCCGTCATCGACTCCGAACGCTACGTCATTCCCAACGAACTAAGCGGCGCAGCACTGGTGCTGGCGCTGTTGCGCGCCGGCCTGGTCGGACCGGAGGCGGATTGGCATGCCGTGATCTGGGCGGCCTTCAGGGCCGTCGCGATTACGCTACCCTTGATTCTGCTCATGACCGGATACCGGCGCTGGCGCGGCCGCGACGGGCTGGGACTCGGCGACATCAAGCTCGCTGCGGTCGCAGGCGCGTGGCTCGGCTTCGCCACGATCTTCGCGGTGATCGAACTCGCCGCGCTCTCGGCCCTCGCGGCTTATGCCGTCATCGCCTATTGGCGCAAGCGGCCGCTGCGAGCCACCGCATTTCTTCCGTTCGGGGCGTTCCTCGCGCCGGCGATCTGGATCGGCTGGCTGGCCGAGGCGCTGTTGAGCCCGGGCGCGTACTGACATGTCGAGCTTGATTGGCGCGGATTGCCCGGTGTCCGCTATTTTCGCGATAGCGTCCAAATTCTGCAGCGCAACGAAAAATGTCGCGATGTGCCAGGAACGGGCGTTGGCTCGCAATCAGTGGGGCGAAAAGCGGAAATGATTTCAGGGCGCCACTCCGCCGCTGGTTGATGATGCAGCCGTGGGAAACTGCAGCCTCGAATGTGAAGAAGCCAAATCAGTGCTCGCGGCTCGGCGCCCATTCGAGCGCTCGCAGGCGCGCCCGCGCAAGTTCGCCGCGCGTCATCTTGGTGGTCACGGCATCGCGGATCCGGACGCGCGCTTCGCGGGCGCGGCGCGGCGCGGCGGCGGCGGAAAGATTGAGCCACTTGCTGGCCTCGATGATGTTCCGCGGCACCCCAAAACCCTTGTCGTAGAGCAGGCCGAGCGAATATTGCGCGCCGCTGTCGCCCTGCTCCGCGGCGCGACGGTACCACATCGCGGCTTCCGTATAATTCTGCGGCACGCCACGCCCGGTTTCAAACATGAAACCCAAATAGGATTGCGCGGCGGCAACGCCCTGCTCAGCCAGTGGAATCAGGATATGCGACGCCGACACATAGTCCTGCCGGTTCAAGGCGGAGACGCCCTGGCGAACGGATTGGGCGTCGGCAAGGCCCGCGGTCGACAGCGCCAGCAGCGCTGCGCCAAAGGCAACGCGCAGCATCCTGATCAGGCATGCGGCTGTTGGCCTGCGTGCGAGCAAGGCCATTCGCGCATCAAAATTTGCCGTCCGGGCCCAGCTCACGCTCATCTCGTATCCTGCCGTCGATCACGCGCACACTAATACTGCAGTCCGGAAATATCCATACCCGCGCGGCGCCGCCGGCGCGCGAGCGCGCCGACCGCCCGGCGCAAAAAACTGCTTTGCCATGATCGAACGAGACTAGTCACGCTCTCCGAGCCAAGATACCTGTCTGTCATCAATGTGACGCAACCGCATCGCACTAACGGAGTATCCTGAGATGGCATTTCCGAGGGCATCTTCGGCCCTGTCCCGCTTCACCGTGCTCGATCTCACCCGTGTCCGCTCCGGGCCGACCTGCGTGCGACAGCTCGCGGACTGGGGCGCCAACGTCATCAAGATCGACGCCCTGACGGAGGACGCCGGCGGCGAGCAGCCGGGCGGCCCGCGCCAAGGTTCGGACTTTCAGAACCTGCACCGCAACAAGCGCGCGATGACGCTCAATCTGAAGGATCCCCGAGGGGTCGACGTGTTCCGGCGGCTGGTGGAGAAGGCCGACGTCGTGGTCGAAAACTTCCGCCCGGACGTGAAAGCGCGGCTCGGCATCGATTACGATGCCTTGCGCAAGATCAATCCGCGCCTCGTCTATGGCAGCATCTCCGGATTCGGCCAGGATGGCCCCTATCACAAACGTCCCGGCTTCGATCAGATCGCGCAAGGCATGGGCGGGCTGATGTCGATCACGGGCGCGCCGGGAGAAGGCCCGATGCGGGTCGGCATTCCCGTCGCCGACCTCACCGCGGGCTTGTTCTGCGCGATCGGAATTCTCACCGCGCTCTTGGAGCGCGATGTCTCGGGCGAAGGCCAGTGGGTGCAGACCTCGCTGCTGCAGGCGCAGATCTTCATGCTGGATTTCCAGGCCGCGCGCTGGCTGATGGAAAAGGACGTCGCCAAGCAGGCCGGCAACAACCATCCGACCAGCATTCCGACCGGCGTGTTCAGGACCTCCGACGGTTATATCAATATCGCGACCACGGGCGGGCGGATCTGGGAACGCTGCGCGCAGGCGATCGGCGCGCCCGAACTCGCCGCCAATCCCGACTACGCCACCGCACCCGCGCGTTCCAAAAACCGCGACGCGCTCAACGCGGAGATCAACAAGCACACCGAGCAGAAATCGACCGAGACCTGGGTCGACGAACTCAACGCCGCCGGTGTCCCCTGCGGGCCGATCTATTCGATCGACCAGATGTTCGAGGACGCGCAAGTCAAGCATCTCGGCATCGCCCAGGATGTGCCGAACGCCGAAAGCCGCCACATCCGCCTGGTCGGCCAGCCGGTAAAACTGTCGCGAACCCCAAGCAGCATGGCGGCGCGGCCGCCGGAGTTCGGCGAGCAGACCGACGAGGTGCTCGCCGAGTTCGGCTTCGACGCGAAGGAGATCGCGGGACTGCGGCAGGCGAAGGTGGTGTGACGAAAGCCGGCTGGGCCCCACTCAGGGGACGCAAAAATGCAAAAAGCCCGGCACAAGGCCGGGCTTTTGAATTTCCGAGAACTGGAGGCTCAGTATTTCGCGACCACCGGTCCGGCAGTGAATTGGTAGTTGATGCCGGCGCGGACGATCTGGTCATGGAAGCTGACGTCGATGTCGTTCCCGGTTCCGCGAAAATACGTCTTGGTGCCGAAATCGACATACAGATATTCGAGTTTTGCCGACCAGTTCTGGCTGAACTTCTTTTCCAGGCCCACACCGGCCGTCCAGCCGACCCGGGTCTGACTTTCCGACAGCGACGCCCCCACCAGCGTAACGGGACCCCCAACGGGAATCGTTCCAGCGGTGCCAGGGCCGAACAGCTGAGCCGTCAGCGTCCCCTGGGTCGTATACTTCACTTCACCGACCGCAAGACCGCCGGTTGCGTAGAGCAGCAAGCTCGGATCGGCGAGGAAGCCAGCTCTGCCCCTGAACGTGGCAAACCAGGGGAGTTTGGTTTCGTTGCTGAGCGAGGCGGAGGCCAGAACATTGAAATCGTTACCCGGAGTGGGGAACCTGATCGAGCCAAGAAAGTCGTTGCTGCTGCCGCGTTCGCCAGTCCACTGGCCGTCCGCTTCGAGGCCGAGCACCCAATTGCGATCCACCTGCCAGTTATAGCCAATCTGACCTCCGAAGAGGCCACCATTGACGTTTTGTTTGACGGTCGCAGAGGCATTTGCAGGAAATGGCGCACCGATCAAAGCCGTTTCGCTGGCCCGGCCCCAGCTATAGCCACCATTGAGACCCACGTAAAATCCGGTCCAATTGTAGCCGGGCTCGGCTATGACCGGCGCCTTAGTGTAGGGCCGCGGCGCCAGATCGGCCGCGAACGCAGCCGTCGAAAGCAGCCGTCGAAAGCAGAGATGCGATCACGACAATCCCGGTGGAAATCGACTTCATAAAAATGGTCCTCGGATGAATCAACTGACGGAAACATACGGATACAAAACGCCCAAGTCTGTCGCGCGAGGGCCACAGTCGGCGGTAATCCGATCTGGCTCGCTCTTGGAGCGAATATTCAATAGACGAGACAAGCCTTTGATAACACAATATATTACACAGTCGAACGGTTAGCCGGCCGTTTTCAGCGGCCGCCACAATCGCCCCAGGCTGCCGAACGCCTTGTCGATCACCGGCCAGAACAGCAGCAGGATCGCCAGCGTGGTGATGGAGCCGACGAGGCCGTTCGACCAGAACACCTTCATGTCGCCACCGGAGCCGATCATCGACAACCGGAACGCATCCTCGGCGCGGTTGCCGAGGACCAGCGCCAGCGTGAACGGCGCGAGCGGAATTTTGATCTTCTTGAAGACATAGCCGACCACGCCGAATCCCAGCATCAGCCAGATGTCGAACATCGCGTTCTGGATCGCATACGCGCCGATCGCGCAGGACACCACGATCATCGGCGCCACCGCGGCGAACGGCACCCGCAGGATCGAGGCGAAGATCGGCACCGTCGTCAGCACCAGTACCAGGCCGACGACATTGCCGAGATACATTGAGGCGATCAGGCCCCAGACGAAATCCTTGTGCTCGACGAACAGCAGCGGGCCGGGATTGAGCCCCCACACCATGAGACCGCCGAGCAAAATGGCCGCGGTGCCGGAGCCGGGAATGCCCAGCGCCAGCATCGGCAGCAGTGCCGCGGTGCCGGAGGCGTGGGCCGCCGTTTCCGGCGCGAACACGCCCTCGATGCGGCCCTTGCCGAAACTCTCGGGATCCTTCGAAAAGCGCTTTGCCAGATTATAGCCCATGAAGGAGGCGGCGATCGCGCCGCCCGGGGTGATGCCGAGCCAGCAGCCGATGAACGACGACCGCAGCAGCGTCACCCAGTATTTCGGCAGGTCCTTCCAGACCGACAGCACCACGCGCAGGCTGATCTTGGCCGCATGGCCGCGCAGCGCCAGGCGCTCCTCCATGGTCAAGAGGATTTCGCTGATGCCGAACAGTCCGATCACCGCGACCAGGAAGTTGATGCCGCGCAAGAGGTCGTTGGAGCCGAACGTCATGCGCAACTGCCCGGACACCGTATCCATGCCGACGCCGGCCAGGAGCAGCCCGAGCGACATCGAAATCAGGGTCTTGTGCTTTTCCTCGCGGCCAAGGCCGACAAAGGAGCAGAAGGTCAGAAGATAGACCGCGAAGAATTCCGGCGGCCCGAATTTGAGCGCGAACGAGGAGATCAGCGGCGCCAGGAAAGTGATCAGGAGCACTGCGACCAGCGAGCCGATGAAGGAGGAGGTGAATGCCGCCGTCAGCGCTTCGGCCGCCCGGCCCTGCTGCGCCATCGGATAGCCGTCGAAAGTGGTCGCGACCGACCACGCCTCACCGGGGATGTTGAACAGGATCGAGGTGATGGCGCCGCCGAACAGCGCGCCCCAGTAGATGCTCGACAGCATCACGATCGCGGATGTCGGGTCCATGGTGAAGGTCAGCGGCAGCAGGATCGCAACCCCGTTCGGGCCACCAAGCCCCGGCAGCACGCCGACGAAAATGCCGAGCACGAGGCCAACCATCATCAACGTGAGGGTTTTCCACGTCATCAGGACGGCGAAGCCGTGAATCAACAGGCCGAAGGCTTCCATTACAAAGTCCCAATCAATTCGTCATTGCGAGGAGCGAAGCGACGAAGCAATCCATACGTGTCCCGGTAGCTTCTGGATTGCTTCGCTGCGCTCGCAATGACGATAAGTGAATGACTAATAGCCGAAGGCCGCTTCCAGCGGTCCCTTCGGCATGATGACGTCGAAAGCGATATCGAAGGTCACGAACATCGCGGCGGTGAAGACGAAAGCGGTGAGCAGCGATTTCCACCATGCGATGCGTCCAACCATCCGCATGAAGCCGGCGATCAACAGGAAGCTCGCGACATAGAGTCCGAGAAATTGCGTGGCCAGGCAAAACAGCAGCGTCGGAACGAACACCGCCATGACCCGGCGCGCTTGCGCGCGGGTGACGAAGGTTTCCACCGCCTCGTTGCGCGACAGCCAAGCGGCGACGAGGCCGTAGAGGCTGGCGCCGGCGAGGATGACCGACAGATAGAACGGGAAATAGCCGGCCTGCGGGCCGGTCGAATCCCAGGAGATGCCGGTGCGCCAGTTGTCGTAACCGAGCGTGGCGGCGAGCGCGATCAGCAGCAGCGATACCGCGATATCGACGACGCGGACGTCGGTGACGGCGGGCGAGTCGCCTTGCGGCGCGGTCGGATCGTCGACGACAATTTCAATTTCGGAATCTGACATTAGTGGCACACCGAGTGGGAGTTCTTGACCTCGCCCCGCTTGCGGGGAGAGGTCGGATTGAACCGGCGATGCGCAGCGTCGTCGGTTCGATCCGGGTGAGGGGGACTCTCGGCGATCTGACCTGGTGGAGAGTCCCCCCGACCCCAGCCCTCTCCCCGCAAGCGGGGCGAGGGAGAAGGAAGCGCCCTACTTCGCGACAAAACCGGCCTTGGTCATCAGAGCCGTGTTGAGCGCGTCGTCCTCTTCGAGGAACTGCAGCATGTCCTTGCCGGTGAGGAAGATCGGCTTCAGCGCCTGCTTTTCCATGTAGTCCTTGTATTCGGCGGTTTGCGTCACCTTCTGGAACAGATCGACGTAGAACGCCTGCTGTTCCGGCGTGACCTTGCCGGGCAGGAACATGGCGCGCAGCATCAGGTACTGGACGTCGAGCCCCTCCTCCTTGCAGGTCGGGATGTCGTGCCACGACTGCGTCTCCGTCACCTTGGTGGTGTAGGAGATCCGCTCCCTGTCGAACACGCAGAGCGCGCGGACCTGGCCGGCGCGCCAGACCTCCAGATTTTCGGACGGGTTGTTGACGTTGGACTCGGTATGGTTGCCGACCAGTTGCGTCGCCGCCTCGCCGCCGGACTTGTAGGGCAGATAGGAGAATTTCGCGCCGGTCTTCTGCTCCATGAACACGGTGAGCACGTTGTCCTCGCGCTTCGATCCGGTGCCGCCCATCTTGAATGGCGAAGGGGCGGCCTTGGCGGCTTCGATGAATTCCTTCACCGTCTTCGGCCCGGCGGCATTGTCCCACAGCACGAACTGGTCCAGCGCCACCACCGACACCGGCGTCAGCTCGTGCCAGTTGAAGGGAATCTTCGCCGACAGCGGCAACATGTAGATCAGCGAATAGGCGATCAGCACCTTGTTGGGGTCGCCTTCCGAGGATTTCATGTACATCAGCGCTTCGGCCCCGGAGGCGCCGCCCTTGAGCGACACCACCATCGGCTGCTTCATCAGATTGTTCTTCTGGATCGCGGCCTGCATCATCCGCGCCATCTGGTCGGAAGCGCCGCCGGCCCCGGCCGCTACCACGATTTCGACGGGCTTGGTCGGCTCCCAGGCGGCGATTGCCGGCGCGCTGACCAGCATGGCCGACAGCGCGGCCACGGCTTTCAGGATATGTCGCACGTATTTTCTTCCCTGTGACTTTTTTTTGCCCCGGATCCGCCGGCACGGATTGATGGGACCCATTGTGCGGGGTTGCGTCCCCGAGTTCAAGCTGGCCTCGAACTCTCCGCTTATGACTTTCGCATGAGATCGCAAGCGCTTAAGGAAACTACTTGCCCTTCCAGTTCGGCGTGCGCTTGTTGAGGAAGGCGTCCATGCCCTCGCGAAAATCCTCGCTCATATAGGCACGCAGGATCAGATCCCGGCCCTCCTCGCGCGACAGCGTGCGCCGGATGCGCAGCACGGCTTCCTTGGCGGTTTCCATCGTGATCGGCGCATGGCCAGCGACGAGTTTCGCGGTTTCGTCGGCGCGGCGCTGCAGCGTCGGAAGGTCGGGCACGATTTCGTTGAGCAGGCCCAGTGCAAGCGCCTCGGGCGCCTCGACCAGCCGCGCCGTGAAGATCAGATCCTTGGTCCGCGCCGGACCGACCAGCGCCACCATCCTGGAGATGTTCGACATCGACAGGCAGTTGCCGAGCGTGCGCGCGATCGGAAAGCCGAACCGCATCGCCGCAGTGCCGATCCTGATATCGCAGCAGGCGGCGATCCCCGCGCCGCCGCCGGTGCAGGCGCCGGCGATCGCCGCGATCGTCGGCACGCGCACCTTCTCCAGCGCGCCCAGTACGCGGTCGATCCGCTCCTCATAGTCGATCGCGTCCTGCGCGGTCTTGAAGGCGCGGAACTGGGAGATGTCGGTGCCTGACGCGAAGGCCTTGTCGCCGGTGCCAGTAAGGATCATCACCTTGATCGAGCGGTCGTCGTTGACGCCAGCGCAGATCTCGGCCATCCGCTCGTACATCGCGAACGTCAGCGCGTTGCGCGCCTGCGGACGGTTGAAGGTCAGCCGCGCGATGCCGTCCTCGACGACATAGAGAAGGTCTTCAGTCGCTGCTACCGGGGCGTTCATCGCGCGCTCTTTCTGTTGTTCGCGTCACAAGGCTTTCGAAGCGCGCGAGGATCGCGCACTCCGGAACGATTGCATACTGGCTTTTTACGCAACCGCGGCCTTCGATTTCGGCATCGCGACCACGTCGCGTCCCTTCAGGACGTCCATGGCGGCGATCACCCCGCCGCCGCGATGCGGCACCTTGGCGAGATCCAGGCCCATCTCCACGCCCGACAGCGTTCCCATCAGCATCAAATCGTTGAAATGCCCGATATGGCCGATCCGGAAGGCCTTGCCCTTGAGCTTGCCGAGGCCGGTGCCCAGCGACATGTCGAAATTTTCCAGGATCACCTTGCGCAGGGCGTCGGCATCGCAGCTTTCCGGCACCATGACGGCGGTCAGCGCCGCCGAATAGCCGTGCGGGTCGAGGCAGACGAGATCGAGGCCCCACGCCTTGACCGCGGCGCGGGTCGCCGCGCCATGGCGCACGTGCCGCGCCCAGACGTTTTCGAGCCCCTCCTCCTCCAGCATCGCGATCGCTTCCCTGAGCGCGAACAGGAGATTGGTGGCCGGCGTATAGGGGAAGGTGCCGAGCTTGTTGATCGCGATCATGTCGTGCCAATCCCAGTAGGACCGCATCGACTGGTTCGCCTTGGACGCGGCCAGCGCCTTTTCCGAGACCGCGTTGAAGCTCAGGCCCGGCGGCAGCATCATGCCCTTTTGCGATCCGCCGACCGAAATATCGATGCCCCAGGCATCGTGTTCGTATTCGAGCGAAGCAAGCCCTGAGATGGTGTCGACCATCAGCAGCGCCGGGTGGTTGGTGCGATTGAGCGCCTTGCGCACTTCGAGCGGATGGGTGACGCAGCTGGTCGAGGTCTCGTTGTGCACCACGCACACGGCCTTGATCTTGTGCTCGCGGTCGGCGGCTAATCTCGCCTCGATCTCCGCCACGTCGGCGCCGCGGCGCCAGTCCGTCGGCATGAACTCGACGTCGATCTTGAACTTCTCGGCAATGCCGCGCCACAGCACCGCGAACTGCCCGGTCTCGGCCATCAGCACCTTGTCGCCCGGCGACAGCGTGTTGACGATCGCGGCTTCCCAGGCCCCGGTTCCCGACGACGGATAGATGATGACAGGCTGCTTGGTGCGGAAGATGCGCTGGCACCCCACCAGCACGGCATGGCCGAGTTCGGCGAATTCCGGACCGCGGTGATCCAGGGTCGGCATATCCATGGCCCGCAGCACCCGGTCGGGCACGTTGGTCGGTCCTGGAATCTGGAGAAAATGCCTTCCTGTGTGCAGGGTCATCTGGCGTCCTTCCCGGGGGCGGTATTTGTGGTTTGGCTGCGCTCGAATATCACTATTCGGCGGGCTTGTCCCCTGCCCGGCGGGAGACGTCAATCCCTGAAAAGATACGCTTTTACCGGTTTTTATACCCCGCGGGAGCGCGCCTGCCGCGGGAGGTGCGACCTCGTCCTGCTCGAACGGCGTTTTGGGGTGCATCAGGAACGGCGAGACAGGCCGAGCAGCAGCAATCCCATCGACCTCAGGAACGGCAAATACCAGTTGCAGGTGCCACCAACATTCGCGGCGCAGGGTTCGTTCTCGCTGCGGGCGCCTATTCCGGAGAACAAAGCGCGCGATCAACTTCGCGCACCCGCCGCTCAAGATTGTCGGCCAGTCGATCGAACCGTTGAGCCATCGCACGGTCGGCGCTCTCAGCCGCAAGGCGACGGCATCTGATGATCTGACCTTGAACTCCGCTAAGGTGGTCTAAAACGTCCATGGCGGGTCTCATCTCACCAGCTTCGGAATCGTGGACCCGTCCTGAACCTCGTGCGTGGCGGCATTGCCGGGTTTGATGGCAGGTTGCCGCTTCGGCCAAGCCTCAGTCACGGCACTCTCGATAATGTGGCGCTGAACCCTTTTGCATTCCGGGCAGGTAAACGTCCGCAAATCTTGGCCCGTCGCGCTCGGCTCGATCGCCGACAACTTCATCGGGGAACCGCAAGCGGTGCACTGCGGACCCTGGTTTTGTTGGTCCAGCATGGCGTCGGCCCTCAATTCGGCGGCTTGAGTTCACCCACAAGCCAACCCGCCGCCCTTGACCTGAAGGGATCAGATGCATTGACGTCGATCTCGACGTGATCGCATCTAGGGCATTCGAACAACCGGTGTTCGAAGCCCGTTGGCCCCGCGGAGGTCCGTTCAAGCATCATCCGAGTATGGCAGCGGGGACAGTGCGGGCGCTCGATAGGGGTCGGGGGTTGGTAAGTTTTGAACATGGCGCTCACCCTGGATCAGGCGGGAGCACAACACTCTCAGTCACCGATGACTGCCGATGGCGGGGCGGTGATGTCAGGACGATGCGCCCTTTAAGTCGGAAAAGCGACTCAATTCGCAACGGACGCTGCATCAAATAACGGCCCTGCGGGGGGGCAGCTGGGGCCGTGTTGGGTGTGTCGAGTGGGGGGCGCGACACGCCGATTTAACCCCCGGCGATATGAACCGTTCCATGCAGACCGCCAATCAACAGCGAATAGCGGGCCGACGAGAAACAACGCCCAGGCGCCGCCATGCCTCCCGAGCTGCGGATCGTTATCGTCAACGGCGCCACGGCGCCCAAGGTCATCGGACCCGAGCCGTCCCCCGCGCCGGCTGCGCGCCCCACGCGCACCATCGACCACGACGCCGCAGTGGCCGAACAGACCACCAAAGAAAGATACAGGCCTGTTTCGACCCCTAGTGGCCTGATTTGAAATTGGCAGGGGCCCCATTCGCGTCAGAACGTGATATCCTGCGCTCCTGGAATGCAATTGGCTGATCCCCGCATTTCGGAGGACAAAGCTATGAGGATTTCGTCACTCTTCGTTGCGAGTCTAGCTGTCGCTATCTTGTCGATTGCACCGCTGCTGTTCGGCCTAAGCAGCACAGCAATGGCGCAAAACGCAACACCCTCGGGCGGCGCCACCACCTCGCTTCCCAACGTCGTGGTCGAAGCGCCGAAGCAAGTAGCCCGGCCACAGAAGCCGAAGCAGCGTGCGGTGGCCCGCAGCACCGTATCCCCTCGGACATCGTCAACCACCCCAGCGTCGTCGGCCTCGCCGATGTCGCCAACCGCGCAGCTTGAAAAGCTTCCGAATGCCATCACCGGCAGTTGCGTCGATGGTTGCGTATCAAGCCTTCCATCAGGAAACAAACCCTGGGTAGGATGCAACCTATCCGCTGGCGTATATTCGTCAACATGCAGAAACGTAGGCCACTACAAAACCTACAACGAATGCACGACGGCCGGACTGGCAATCGGTTGGAGAAGCAACGAAACCTTATGGTATTGCACCAGCCTGGCGTTAAAGTAACAAAAAACCGCGTTTAGAACTAACGAGGCCCGCCAAAACTGCGCTCCCAACGGCACCTCGGGCCGCTGGGCCAAATTGAAATTGGCAGCGGGTTAATTTGCTGGCGCGGGATGTTTTGCTTTCCTCCGTCCGAAACTCCGGGCATCTCCAAAAGAAACGGAAAAGGACGAATACTCCGAGACTGTAAGCGATTATCACAGCCGCGGCCGCTCGGAGGAAAGCCTTCTTCTCGGGCGCTCTGTTCGATGTCAAATATCTGAACAACATCACGACCGCTTCTTCGATCAAGGCCGCCGCAGTTTGCGGCCTCCTTCATGTCAGACTAAGACCTGCGATGTCGCTTGTTGGGACATCGCGTCACTTGGGAAGGTGTAGCGACATGTCCGGAGTTGGGGGTAGACCGGAAGCGAGCGAGCTGCGGTCAAAACGGCGCTTTTGACCCAAGGGGACCTGGATCAGGATATTGCGGTGCACCACGCTATTCCCGGACTCGATTCTGGTAATTCAGGATAGTTGTGGCATCACGATCTCTGGATCGATTCATCGGCGTCGATGATGTGGACTCTCCCCGGTCAACGCCGGTGATTTGTGGAAATATTGTTCGGACAACAGGAGTCCCATCATGTCTCCTATGGATTCCAACGAAGCAAAGCCCCGACACACATTCGATTCCGCCGAAATGGGCGCCATCGCTCATCTCTACCGGGGCGAAGTCTATCGCTCGACGATCTGGCGAACGCGGCTCGACAACACGACCAATTGGGCGATCGTCACGATGGGCATCGCGCTGTCAACGACCTTTTCCAGCCCGCAGGCTTCACCCCTGCCCCTCCTGCTCGTAGGGCTGCTCATTGCCGTGTTTCTCGGCATGGAGGCGCGGCGCTATCGCTATTTCAATGTTTGGCGCGCCCGGGCTCGCTGGCTGGAGATGAATTTCTACGCGCCAATATTCACTGGTGAAGCCCGCGACGATAGCTGGCGGGCGATTCTCGCGCGCGACTACACTGCGCCCCGTCACCACATTTCGTTTGTCCGCGCGGCGGGGCGGCGGTTGCGTCGCAACTACGTTTGGATTCTTGCCGTACAGGTGATTGCCTATTACGGCAAGATAGCGATCCATCCGACGCCTGCGGCGACCTGGGCGGAATTCTCCGATCGCGCCGCCGTCGGGCCGATTCCCGGCTGGATCGTTCTGATGGTAGGCTTTGCCTACAATTTCGGTTGGCTGGCGTTCGCGCTCGGTACCATGTGGCTCGACCAACGCAAGCATGGTGTCAAGGGCGAAGCGGTGGCGATGGGTTAGTGACAATGAGTAAGAGCCGGTACGCTCGCTAATGCGGCATGGTTGAGCGAACAGTCTGACGCCAAAGCGTAGCTTCTTGACCGCCCCAGCAGCCTTCGTTGCTCGCCCGCGCCGACGAGGTGATCGAATAACTTCGCTGTTTTGCTGCGGTGCATGAGTCTCTTCCTGGCACATGGCGTCATGTCACTGCGCCGCGGAATTTGGCCGCTATCGGTGCCTCGCGGACATCGATCACTCCGCAGCGAGCGGTCCGGGTGCGACAGCCACGACCCCGTCCTCCTCGAACGGCGTCTCCGGGTGCATCAGGAACGCCGAGAACAGGCCGAGCAGCAGCAATCCCATCGACATCAGGAACGGCAAATACCAGTTGCCGGTGACGTCGATCACGTAGCCGGCCACCAGCGGCGAGACGATCGCCGCCAGCGCCGAGCCGGTGTTCATCAGGCCTGCGGCGGTCCCGGAATATTTCGGGGCAATGTCCATCGGGATCGACCACATCGGGCCGATGGTAATCTCGGCGAAGAAAAATCCGCCGGACAGGCACAGCGCCACCACCGTGATGTCGCGGGTAAACAGGATCGGCAGCAGGGACAGCAGCGCCCCGGCGAAGCCCGCGACCGTGACGCTCAGCCGCGCGAAGCGGACGTCGCCCGTTCTCTTGAAAATGCGGTCGGACAGGATGCCGCCGAGACTGTCGCCGACCACGCCGGCAAAGAACACGCCCGAGGCGAACAGCGCGGAGTTCTTGATGTCGAGGCTATAGCTGTTCTTGAAGAACAGCGGCAACCAGTTGAGGTACAGCCACAGCGTCCAGCCGTAGCAGAAATAGGTCAGCGTGACCGGCCACATCCGGCGCAACAGCGGCCTCCAGGGAACCTCGGGCCGCTTGTCCTGGGAGCGTGGCGGCAGCGACGCCAGTTCGGCATCGGTAATTCCGGGATGATCCTTGGGGTCGTTGCGGAAATAGAGCGCCCAGACCACGCCCCATGCGAGGCTGACGAGCCCGAGCGCGACGAAGGAGCCCCGCCAGGTCAGCCAGGCCATCAATACCGCGATCAACGGCGGCGTGGCGGCATTGCCGAGCCGCGCGAAGGCGTGGGTGAGGCCTTGCGCGAAACCGCGTTTGTCGGCCGGCGTCCAGTACTGCATGGCGCGCGTTGCGGTCGGGAAGGTCGCGCCTTCGCCGAAACCGAGCGCGACGCGGGCAATGAACAGCGTCAGCAAGCTCGTGACAAAGCCGGTAGCAATGGTCGCGACCGCCCAAATCAAGCCGCACCAGAACAAGGTCTTGCGCGGCCCCAAGCGGTCTCCGATCCAGCCGCCGATCACCTGGAACAAAAGGTAAGGATAGGCAAACGCGGAAAATACCAGGCCAAGCTGGGTATTGCTGAGGTGAAGCTCTTTCTGGATCTCGCTGGCGGCGGTGCCGATATTGACCCGGTCGACATAGGTGATGAAGTACATGACGCACAGCATCGCCAGCACGACATGGGTGGCCTTGAACCGAAGGCGCATTTGTTTCACTCCCGAACTTCTTGTTGCTTTTGTGTGTTGCTTTTGTTGCGGCATCGACCGGCCCGCCGGCGCGGTCATGGCGAGCGTCAGGTCTTGACCACTTTCAGATGCCCGGGAGAATTCGTCGTCGGCCGCTCTTCCAGCGAGGCCATCGCGGCATCGACGCCGCCGGCCCGGTGCGGCACGCCGGCGGCGGCAAGCCCCATCTCCACGCCCGACAACGCACCCATCAAGGTGAGTTCGTTGCATTCGCCGAGATGGCCGATGCGAAACACTTTTCCTGCGACCTTGCTCAGCCCGGAGCCGAGCGACATGTTGTAATTGTCGAGCACGATCTTGCGGAACTTGTCGGCGTCGTGCCCCGGCGGCATTAGCACCGCCGTCAGCACCGGCGAATATTCCGACGGATCGAGGCACAGCACCTCGAGGCCCCAATGCGTGACGGCGGCGCGCGTGGCGGCCGCAAGCCGCTTGTGCCGCGCGAACACCTGATCGAGCCCCTCCTCGAGCAGCATCGCGATCGCCTCGCGCAGGCCGTAGAGCAGGTTCGTCGCCGGCGTGTAGGGAAAAAACCCGGCCGCGTTGGGCTTGAGCATTTCTTCCCAGTCCCAATAGGACCTCGGCATCTTGTTGGTCTTGGCCGCCGCGCGCGCCTTTTCGGAGACGGCGTTGAAGCCGAGCCCCGGCGGCAGCATGAATCCCTTCTGCGAGCCGGCGACGGTGACGTCGACCTTCCACTCGTCGTGCCGGTAGTCGACCGAGCCGAGCGAGGAGATCGTATCCACCAACAACAGCGCGGGATGTCCGGTCCGGTCGATCGCGGCGCGAACATCCGCAACCCGGCTGGTGACGCCGGTCGAGGTCTCGTTATGCACCACCATGACGGCCTTGATGGCCCGCTTGGTATCCTGCGCCAGCTTCGCCTCGATCGCGGCGGGGTCGACGCCGTGGCGCCAGTCGCCCGGGATGAAGTCGACCTCGATACCCCAGCGCGCCGCCATCTGCTGCCACAGCGTGGCGAAGTGGCCGGTCTCGACCATCAGCACCTTGTCGCCCGGCGATAGCGTATTGACGATCGCCGCCTCCCAGGCGCCGGTGCCCGAGGACGGAAAGATCATGACTGGCCCGGCCGTCTTGAAGATCTTCTGGCAGCCCTCGAGCACCGCCTTGCCGAGTTCGGCGAATTGCGCGCTGCGATGGTCGATGACCGGCATGTCCATGGCGCGAAGCACCCGATCGGGCACCGGGCTTGGACCGGGAATCTGCAAAAAATGGCGTCCCTGCGCTGTCATGGCTATTTCCTCACGTTCGATCTGGCCCTTCGCCCATATTGCATTCAATTTTGGCTGCGGCAACCAAACAATTGTTTACATTTTTGCATCGACGGCGCCACCGCCAGGGCCTATGTTCCGCTCCATGAAACCCCTGATTCCCGGTGACGCCGCCTCGACCGCACTTGCGGCCCATGCGGTTCCCGACCGCGAGGACCAGTCGCTGCATGACGAGACCCTGACGCGACTGCGCGATCACATCGTCGAAGGCCATATTCCGGACGGCGGCCGCATTCCCGAACGGCAGCTTTGCGAGATGCTGGGCATCTCGCGCACGCCGCTGCGCGAAGCGTTGAAGGTGCTGGCCGCCGAAGGCCTGGTCGAGCTGCTGCCGAACCGCGGCGCCCGGGTGCGCCCGTTGAGCGAGCGCGACCTTGCCGAATTGTTCGACCTGATGGGCGGGTTGGAAGGCCTCGCCGGGCGGCTCGCCTGCGAAAACATCACGGAAGCCGAAATCGCCGAGATCGAGCGGCTGCACTACGAAATGTACGGCTTTTACCTGCACCGCGACATGCACGGCTATTTTCGGGTCAACCAGGAGATCCACCAGAAGATCGTCGAGGCCTCGCGCAATGCGGCGCTCAAGAGCACCTATGCGAGCCTCGCGGGACGGATTCGCCGGATCCGCTACGCCGCCAATTTCGCCCGCCAGCGGGAGCGCTGGGGCGAGGCGATGCGCGAGCACGAGACCATCCTGGACGCGCTGCGGCGCCGCGCCGGCAGCGAGCTCAGCGATATCCTGTTCAGGCACCTGCGCAACAAGCGGACTGCGGCAGTCGAACATCTGAATGAGGGCGCGCCGGCAGCGTCCGAGCCGGCCTGATCGGCCCATATCAGACCCAATTTTGCATTCAAAATCCAAAAGCGAGCTGGACGGCTGCATTTCATCCCCGCTCGGCTTCCGGGCAAGCATAATCCAGCCGCAGCCGTAACGGGGACAGGATGGCCAAGGGCTCAACGACACTCGAAGACCGGCTGAAGCGCGAAATCTCGGGCGACGTATTGTTCGATGCCTTCAACCGCGGCCGCTATGCGACCGACGCCTCGTTCTACCAGATCATGCCGGCGGGCGTGGTGGTGCCGAAAACCATCGACGAGGCGCTGCGGGTGCTGGCGATTGCCCGCGACGCCACGCGGATCGTGACGCCGCGCGGCGGCGGAACGTCGCAATGCGGCCAGACCGTCAATGACGGCATCGTCGTCGATTTCTCCAAACACCTGAACCGTATCATCTCGCTCGACGTCGAGAACCGCACTTGCGTGGTCGAGCCCGGCATCGTGCTCGACGACCTCAACCGCCAGCTCAGGAAGCACGGCCTGTGGTTTCCGGTCGACGTCTCCACCGCGTCGCGCGCCACCATCGGCGGCATGGCCGGCAACAATTCCTGCGGCGGCCGTTCGCTGCGCTACGGCACCATGCGCGACAACACCCGTTCAATGGATGCAGCGCTGGCCGACGGCACGCTGTTGCATTTCGGCGAGGTCGCCCGCGATCTGGCGCAAGCGAACGCTGGCGACAGCGGGCTTGCGCTGTTTCGCGACATGCTCGATCTCGGCGCCCGCGAGGCCGACGAGATCGCCGAAAGATTCCCGAAAGTGCAGCGCCGCGTCGGCGGCTACAATCTCGATGCGCTGGTGCCGCGCAACACGCCGAACAATCTGGCGCACCTGCTGGTGGGTTCCGAAGGCACCCTCGCCTTCACCACCCAGGTCAAACTAAAACTCTGGCCGGTGATCCGCAACAAGGTTTTGGGCGTCTGCCACTTCGGCAGCTTTTACGAGGCGATGGACGCCGCCCAGCACCTGGTAAAACTCCGCCCGATCGCGGTGGAGCTGGTCGATCGCACCATGCTGTCGCTGGGGCGCGAGATCGAGATGTTCAAGCCAATCATCGGAACCGCCGTGCGCGGCGATCCCGATGCGGCGCTGATCGTCGAATTCGCCGAAGAGGACCAGGCCGACAATCTCGGCCGGTTGAAGGCGCTCGGCGAACTGATGGCCGATCTCGGCTTCGGCTGGAACAATCCCCAGCGCAAATGGGGCGGCGTGGTCGAGATCACAGAACCGGCCTTGCAGACCGGCATCGCCGAGTTTCGCGCCGCCGGCCTCAACGTCATGATGTCGATGAAGCAGGAGGGCAAGCCGGTCTCCTTTGTCGAAGACTGCGCCGTGCCGCTGCCGCATCTCGCCGACTACACCGCGCGGCTCAACGAGATCTTTGCGAGGCACGGCACCCGCGGCACCATGTATGCGCACGCCTCGGAGGGCTGCCTGCACGTCCGCCCGGTGCTCAACCTGAAACTGGAAAAGGACGTCAAGGCGATGCGCGCCATCGCCGAAGAGACCTTTGCGATGGTCAGGGAATACAAGGGATCGCATTCCGGCGAACACGGCGACGGCCTGGTGCGCTCGGAATTCCACGAGACCATGTTCGGCTCCCGCATCATCGAGGATTTCCGGGAGGTCAAGCACCGCTTCGACCCGGGCAATGTGCTCAATCCCGGCAAGATTGTCGACGCGCCGAAGATGGATGACCGCGCGCTGTTTCGCTATCCGCCGGACTACCGGGTCGGCGAGCTGACAACCGCGCTTGACTGGTCGGCCTGGCCCGGCGCCGGCGGCGGCTTTCAGGGCGCGGTCGAGATGTGCAACAACAACGGCGCCTGCCGCAAGCTCGAGGGCGGCGTGATGTGCCCCTCCTACCGGGCCACCCGCAACGAGAAGGATGTCACGAGAGGCCGCGCCAATACGCTGCGGCTGGCGATCTCCGGCCAGTTGGGTGCCGACGCGCTGTCCTCCGACGAGATGATGGACACCTTGAAACTCTGCGTCTCCTGCAAGGCCTGCCGCCTGGAATGCCCTACCGGCGTCGACATGGCCAGGATGAAGATCGAGGTTCTGGCCGCGCGGGCGGCGAAGCATGGGCTGTCGCTCAGGGACCGGCTGGTCGGCTATCTGCCGCGCTATGCGAGCCTCGCCGCGCGCTTCGCCCCGCTCGCGAACTGGCGCAATAAAAGCCCCCTGCTTCGAAAATGGTTCGAGAAATTCGCCGGCATCAGCGCGCAGCGCAACTTGCCGGAATGGCGGCGCGATGTGTTCAGATCCGAGACCGAGACGGTCGGCCCGGCCGATGGCCACGAAGTGATCCTGTTCGCCGATACCTTCAACCGCGCCTATGAGCGCGAAAACCTCGACGCCGCGCTGCGCGTGCTGGTCGCCGGCGGCTATCGCGTCCACATTCCCCGGCCCGCCGATGGCGGAAGGCCGTTATGTTGCGGACGGACGTTTCTGTCGGCAGGTCTGGTCGATCAGGCGCGCGTGGAACTCGACCGGCTGGTGGCGACCTATGCGCCGTTCGCCGCGCGCGGCGTTCCGATCATTGGTCTCGAGCCGAGCTGCCTGTTGACGCTGCGCGACGAACTGCTCTCGCTGCGCTCCGACGACACCGCAAAAAGCATCAGCGCGCAGGCGCTGCTGTTCGAGGAGTTTTTGGTACGCGAGGCCGAGGCCGGGCGTCTTGCGCTGCCGCTCGGCCCTGTCGCCGGCAAGGCGCTGGTGCACGGCCACTGTCATCAGAAATCCTTCGGCGCCTTCAAGCCGGTCGAGCAGACGCTGCGGCTGATTCCGGATCTGAAGGTCGAGACCATCGAATCCAGCTGCTGCGGCATGGCCGGCGCCTTCGGCTACGGCGCCGACACCTATCAGGCCTCGATCGACATGGCCGAACTCTCGCTGCTGCCGGCAGTGCGCGGTGCGGAAGCCGCCGCGCTGATCGTCGCCGACGGCACCTCGTGCCGGCACCAGATTGCCGACGGCACGGACCGCGCGGCCGTTCACGTCGCCCGCGTGCTGGCGATGAGCCTCGACAGGGCGCCGCCGACCCCTTAAATCCTCGTCAACCGCAAAGGAACCGATCCATGTCCGAACTGACCCTCGATGTCGCCCGCAAGATTCTCGATGCCGCGCTCGCCAAGGCGATCGAGAAGAAGCTCAAGCCCCTCGTGGTCACGGTGCTCGACGCGCGCGGCTGCGTCAAAATCACCGCGGCGCAGGACGGCACCAGCCTGCTGCGCAGCGAGATCGCCCACGGCAAGGCCTATGGCGCGCTCGCGATGGGCATGGGTTCGCGGGCGCTGTTCCAGCGTGCGCAGGAGCAGGCCTATTTTGTCGATGCGGTGAACACATTGGCGCAAGGCCGGCTGATCCCGGTGCCCGGCGGCGTGCTGATCCAGAGCGGCGGCGTGCTGCTCGGCGCCGTCGGCATCAGCGGCGACACCTCGGACAATGACGAAGCCTGCGCGATCGCCGGCATCGAGGCGGCGGGGTTGAAGGCCAATCCGGGATAGCAGGCGAGCCGCGCTGCTTACAGGCGTGAGCGGATGTCACCCACCGCAAAGGCAGCTAAAAAAAGGCCGCCCGAAGGCGGCTCTCAATTCAAACCCGCCGATCGTCGTTCACTTGGTGGCTACCTTGTGGATTGGAATCAACGCCTGGGTAATGACGCCATGACCGCGCCCGCGTCAGCATCCTCGACGCAAGGTGTGACGGTCAACTGGAGCACGTCGGCCCATTGGGCGACCCACTCATACATGGCTTTCGCATCGGTCGATTCGCTGACCGCAAATCCCCGGCTATCCATTCCATGCCAACGCCCCAGCATCGTAACGCCCTTGGGTGGGGCACCGCCGGTCTCGAGGAATCGCGCAACCGCCGCATTGAACGTGCTTTGCGGCACCGTCCAGCTGATAATATACTTCATAATAAATGCCTTTGCTGTCTAAGAGGGTACCTCATAATTCGTGGCACACAGGATACGTCTGGCAACGGTTCCAAAGGTTCATACAAATCGAGCTGGTGGCGAAAGCCGACAGGCATTGTGCCTTAAACAATGACGAGACCGAATGTCGCCTTGGGTCAAAAGCCCCCGTTTTGACAATGGGCCGGCCACTTCTGGTCTTCCCCATGAGCAGACCTTTTCAGTGTCCGCCGAAATGTCTCAAAAGTGCCAAAAGCGGTAGTTCAACCAGAGTTGTCTGAGTTCACAATCCGATGTCGGTCGGGCGACTTATCGACCCGACAAAAATCCAAGCACCGCCGCGTTAAACGCCTGAGCGTTTTGGCGGTTCATGCCGTGGGCGGCATTGGGTATGATGATCAAATCTTCCATGTTGTCAGGCAGGCAGAGCCGCATCGCTCGGAGCGTCTCCTCGGAACGTTTTGGACTCTTCTCGCCTACGATCGGCAGGATGGGAAATCGGAATTTGCGGATCGCCTCGCGTGCAAGGCTTGGTCTCGGTTCGGTGCGGGTTGAGGGTACCGCATTGTCCAAATGGATTAGCTTCTGGTCGGCGCTAATCTGATCCCATCGCCCCGGCCCGCTTAGCGCGTCGACATATGCTCGCAATGCGGCGTCACGATCACCTTTGGCCAGATCGGCCGCCAAGCGCTCGGCATTTGTTTGCCTTTCGGCCGCCATGGCGCGGCTTTCAGGCGTGTCTGGCAATAGCTCCTCGAGTCCGCCTGCATCCGCCAGGATCAATGTCCTAATCACCTCAGGGTAACGCGCGGCGACATGGAGCACCACCGCACCGCCGCGCGAATGGCCAAGCAAGTGAACAGGCGAAAGGTCAAGTCTGCGAATGAACTCAGCGACATCGTCGGCATGCTGGAGTATGGAAAAGTCGTCGCCACGTCCATCCCATGGCTCGGGAAAGTAATGCCGAAGGCTGACGGCGACGGTGCGATAGTGCGCAGCAAACGGCTCGATCTGAGGATTCCAGTGCCGATAGTCATTGATCACGCCATGTACCAGAACGAGCGGTGTTCCGCCTCCGCTCTCCCGGTAAGCCATGGATATCCGTTCACTTCGACCGATTTGATGCCCTCTGGAAGCGGCCAAACGCTCTGTAGTGCCATAAGCGACCTCATGTGTTGGAGCCGACGCACGAAATCTAGGTTAGGTTGTACTTTAGCGCACGCGCCTATCGGAGAAATAATTGTGTGGTCCGGGTTGGGTCAATCGCGTTGTTTTCGCCATGCAACCGAGGAGTCTGGTTTACCCCGAATAGCGGACATCCGTCGGCCGCATGCGAGAGCGATGCATCATTGCGGTCAGCCGCCCCCGCCGCCGATCATCGCGGTTATGCACCCGCTTTTTCCCGATTAAGCAGAAGCGCCACCAAATCGCCCGACTCAGAACCGCGTTCTAGTGCGAGTTGTGTTGTGGGGAGTTGGCAGATGCCGCATATGTCCGCAAAGAAGTCCTACGTAGCAGTCACCGCCAGCGCGCTCGCTATCGGCACGCTGCTGTCGCTGGGCACGATCCTAATTCGCGATGTCGTCGCGCCTGACAGGGACTGCCGCATCACGTCGGGGACTGCACCAATTGCAAAATTGACACTGGACTGAGCTTCCAGGCACCGCGGATCAGCGCAGATCGTGCAACAATGCTTTTGCCGCCGTCAGGTCGATGGTGTCGAGCCCGTCGGCCGTTGCGTAAAAGTCCTCGAACAGCGTCTTTCAAAAGACGCGCCACGGCGTAGGTCCCCGCGTTCGCGGGGACAACGATTGGGGTTCACTTCCCCGGCCAAACGGGTTTGCGCTTTTCGCCGAACGCCTTGAGGCCCTCTTTGGCGTCTTCCGTCAGCGCCAGAAGCGCGATCTGGCTTTCGGTATAGGCGATGCTTTCGTCGAACGACATCGAGGCGATTGCGCGCATGGCGTATTTGCCGCGGCGGATCGCGGTCGGCGATTTGTCGACGATGCGGCCGATCAGCCAGTCGACCTTGGCGTCGAGCTCGGCCGACGGCACCACGTAGTTGAGCAGTCCCGCGGCCTGCGCCGTCTTCGCATCGAAGGGCTCGCCGGTCAGCGCCCACTCGTTGATCAGGCGGCGCGGCGCGACCTCCTGCAACAGCGCCATCACCTGCATCGGGAACACGCCGACCTTCACCTCGGGCAGGCCGAACATCGCGTGGTCGGCTGATACCGCCATGTCGGTCATGCACAACAGGCCCATGCCGCCGGCCATGCAGACGCCGCCGACCCGCGCGATCGCGGGCTTGGTCGCGTTCTGCGACAGCCGCAACAGATCGGCGTAGTCGACATTGGGCCTGGCGAAATCCATCGCGAAGGCAGCGCCCGAATTCTGCAGATCGGCGCCGGCGCAAAATGCCTTGTCGCCCGCCCCGGTCAGGACGATGACGCGGACGTCTTTGTCGTCATGGGCGTCGCGATAGCCTTTGGCGATGCCTGATATCACCTCGCCATTGAGGGCGTTGCGCTTGTCCGGCCGGTTGATGGTGATCCAGAATGCCTGCCCGCGCTTCTCGCACACGACGCTGTTGGTGTCGGTCATTGTCCTGCTCGCTTCTCTGCACTGTCGGCGGACATTAACGGCAGGACGGGGCAGGACTGCAAGGACGATTTAAACCGCCGGGTTCGCGGATACCGCGGCCTTCTTCATCCAGACCTTGTTGTCATGGAATGCAGCACCGCCGATCGGCGCCACCGCCTCGGCGCCGGTCAGCGTGTTGATGCCGCGGCCTCCGATATGGGCCTTGTTCGGCTGGATCGATTCCGCGATCAGAACACCACGGCGAAGGCCCTCGAACAGTTTCGCGGTCAGCGTGGTCTCGCCCCTGTCATTGCCGAGGGTGACGGCGTCGCCATCGGCAATTCCAAGCGAGGCAGCGTCAGCGGGGTGGATCATCACCGAAGGCGCGCCCTCGCGGGCCTGCGACGACGGCGTCTCGTTGAAGGAGGTATTGAGGAAACTGCGCGACGGGCTGGTGGCGAGCCGGAACGGATGGGCCTCATCCGCCTCCTCAATGATGGTCCAGTGGTCCGGCAGCGCCGGCATTTTCTCGAACTCGCCCATCAGCCGGCCGAATGGCGGATGTGCCCAGTCCGCCTTGAAATGGAATTTCTTGTCGGCATGCCCAAAACCGTCGAGATAATGTGCGGTGCGGAAATCCGGCTGCAGGTCGCGCCAGAGATCCGCCTCCAGCGTTGCGATGTCGCCATGGCCGCTCTTCTTCAGGGTGGCGTCGATCAGTTCGCGCGGCGTCATCTCGAACCCGGGATGCACGGCGTTGAGGCGGCGGCCGAGGCCCTGCAACACCCAATGGTTGGAGCGGCATTCGCCGGGCGGTTCGATCAGCTTGGCGCCAACCGAAATGTGCTGGTGTCCGCCGCCGTAATAGAGATCGTCATGCTCCATGAACATGGTCGCGGGCAGCACGATGTCGGCCATTTGAGCCGTCTCGGTCATGAACTGCTCATGCACCGCCATGAACAAATCTTCGCGGGCAAATCCCCTGCGCACCAGCGCCTGTTCGGGCGCGACCGTCACCGGGTTGGTGTTCTGGATCAGCATCGCCTTGACCGGTGGGCCGCCGTGCAGCGCCTCGGCGTCGCCGGTCAGGATGCGCCCGATCTTGGATTGGTCGAGCACCCGCGTCGAATGATCGATCGCGTCATGGCCCTCGATGATGGATTCGTTGAATTTCCACAGCGCGAAATTGTTGAAGAAGGCGCCGCCGCCCTCGTACTGCCAGGCGCCGGTCACCGCCGGAATGCACAACGCCGCATGCATCTGCGCCGCCCCGTTGCGGCTGCGGGTAAAACCATAGCCGAGCCGGAAGAACGAGCGTTTGGTCTGGCCGACCAGGCGCGCAAAAGCCTCGATCTCCGCGACCGGCACGCCGCAGATCGAGGACGCCCATTCCGGCGTGCGGGTGGCCAGATGCGCCTCGAGCTCGGCGGGGCAGTCGGTGTAGCGCTCCATATAGGCCCGGTCCGCAAAACCTTCGCGGAACAGCACATGCATCACGCCGCAGGCGAAGGCGCCGTCGGTGCCGGGCCGCAGCACGATCTTGATATCGGCCTGCTTCATGGTGTCGTTGTTGTAGATGTCGACCGCCGCGATCCTGGCGCCACGTTCTTTCCGCGCGCGCATCGCATGGGTCATCACATTGACCTGGGTGTTGACGGGATTGGTGCCCCAGATCACGACCAGGTCGGAGACGCCCATCTCGCGCGGATCGACGCCGGCGATCTTGCCGGTGCCGATCGCAAATCCGACGCGGGCGACATTGGCGCAGATCGTCGAGTAGAAGCGGGAATATTTCTTCACATGGGCAAGGCGGTTGATGCCGTCGCGCATCACCAGTCCCATGGTGCCGGCATAGTAATAGGGCCAGACCGACTCCGCGCCGAACTCGCGTTCGGCGGCGTTGAAGCGATCGGCGATTTCGTCGAGTGCCTCGTCCCAGGAAATCCGCGCGAATTGGCCGGAGCCCTTCGCGCCCGTGCGGCGCATCGGGTGCATCAGCCGGTCGGGATGATGGATGCGCTCGGCGTAACGGGCGACCTTGGCGCAGACCACGCCGGCGGTATAGGTCTGCTGCTTGGACCCGCGCACCCGCCCGATGGTCGAACCGTCGATCACTTCGACATCGAGCGCGCAGGCCGACGGACAATCGTGCGGACAGGTGGAATGCCGAATGTCTATCTTGGCCTGCTGGTTCATGCCCTGATTGCTACCATCAAAATGGGGGACCGCCGAGCGCATTTATCCGGCATCCAGCGACGAAAACAGCAGCGCCCCATGCGCTACGCGCCGAGGTAGGCCCCGCCATTGCTGTGGATGGCCTGGCCGGTGATATAGCGCGCCCCGGGGCCGCACAGGAACCGCACGGCCGCGGCGACGTCCTCCGGTCTGCCGCGGGCGCCGGTGAGGGTCTGATGGGTCATATGATGCGCGGGTTCCGGCTTGTCCTTCGGCCGCGGCGTGCCGATCAGGCCCGGAACGACGCAATTCACGGTGATGTCGTCGGAGGCCAGGTCGCAGGCCAGCGCCCGGGTGAAGCCGATGATCCCCGCCTTGGCCGTCACCACATGGGCGCGGTCCTTGGCGCCGGTATGCGCGGAGAGGCCGCCGATATTGACGATGGTCCCCGCGCCGCTCTTTTGCAAAGCAGCGAGGCAGGCCTTCACGCAATGGAAGGTACCATCGAGGGTGACATCCATGATTTCGCGCCACTCGGCATAGCTCATCTCGGCGAACGGCCTTTCGCGCCGCAGCGCCGCGTTGTTGACGAGGATATCGATGCGGCCGAACTGTTTTATCACCGTGTCCGCCATCGCCTGCATGGCCGCGGCGTCGGCGACATCGCCAATATGAACGAGCGCCTTGCCGCCCCTGGCCTCGATCTCGCGCGCGACGGCGTCCGCTTCGGCGCGATTGCTGCGGGCATTCACCAGAACGGACGCGCCGGCCTCCGCCAGCGTCAGCGCGATGGCGCGGCCGATGTTGCGTCCCGCCCCGGTGACGATGGCGACCTTGCCGCCGAGTTCTTTGGTGCCGGCCATGTCGTCCCCCTCGGTAGTCATCGTCCGCGAAAGCGGACGATCCAGTAAACGCCGGCGTCCGCGTTCATCCGCTAATCCTGCGATTACTGGATGCCCCGCCTTCGCGGGGCATGACAGCTACTGACGCAACGCGGTCAGATCGATCTTCCCATGATACAATCCCGCCAGCAATTTCAGCGTCGCATCGCTTTGCGCCTTGGTCCAGCCGCCATGCCGGGCGTTGAGCGTGAACTTATCGGCGACGTCCTGCCGGGTCAGTGGCTCCTGCGCACCGCCGCGCAAATGCGGCTGCCGCTCCTCGATCACGCTGCCGTCCTTCAGGGTCGCCCGGATGTGACCGGTATAGTTGGCGGGATAAGGATTTTGCGGATCGATCACGAATTTCACCTTCGCCGCCAGCGCCAGCACACTTGCGTCGTGGATCGCAGCTTCCGTGAATGCACTGAGGCCGACCCCGCCATGGACAAAACCGGTCGCCAGCAGATAGGGCGTGGCGAATTTGGCCGCATAGCCATTGGGCGGGCGCTGCTTGGAAGCCAGGGGCTCCCACAGCCGGTGCACCGTCCCCTCCGCCACCTCGCAGACGATCTCGGCGATATCCTCCGCCTTGACACCCCGCGCGGCCAGCCGCCGCGCGCAATCGATGTAAGGCTGCGCCATTGTCCCACAGGGGTAAGGCTTGAACGCCAGCGTGTCCGTGACCCAGCGCGTGCCGAAATCGCCGATCAGCGCGTCGTAATCGCCGTCCATCGTGTGGGCAAAACCGTGAAACAGCCCATGCACGCCCTCGAACACCGTGCGCGGCCCGACAAAGCCCTGCCGCGCCAGAAGCGCCGCACGCAGACCCGATTGCGCCGCCCAGCCCGCATGCAGCCGCTTGGTCCAGGCGCCCTCGGCGAGATATTCGATGATGCCGCCGGCCATGCTGCCGGCAATCCCGAACGCGTCGACGATCTGCCGGGCATCGAGCCCGATTGCTGCGCCGACGCCGGCCGCCGCCCCCATCGCGCCAAAAATCGCGGTCGGGTGAAAGCCGGCCTTGTGCACGGCCTTCGGCACCACGAGGCTCAACCGGCAGAGAACCTCGGTGCCGACCGCAATGCCCGTCAGCGCCATGCGGCCATCCGGATTGTGCCGCTCGCATGCCGACAGCACCGCCGGCACGATCACCGCGCCGGCATGCACCGGGCCACCCTCGAACGTGTCGTCGAAATCCTCGCCATGCGCCGCGGTGCCGTTGACGAAGGCCGCGCCCGCCGCGGTCAGCGTGCGCGCGTGGCCGATCGCCGTGCAGGGGCCGTCGTCGTCCCAGCCGGCCAGCGCACTTGCGACATAATCCTCGTTACGTGCGGTGACACAGAGACCGACAACGTCGATCAGCAGGTCCTCGCATTTGCGCGAAGTCACCGCTGGCAGAATCCCCAGTTTCAACGCAACGATCCTGTCGGCGAGCGTCTCGGCGACCGATATCTTGGGCAGTTGAGAAGTCATCGCGCGTCAGACATGAAACAGCTTGGTGTAATGCGTTTTGATCGCATCGCCCTGTTGCTCCACCGCGGCCGCGTCGTCCTTCATGGTCTTGATGTCCTTGAACGGCGTGCGACCCGGCTTTTCCTCCGTCTGCGGATGCACCGAGCGCAGGCCGCCGACATCGATGATGAGCTGCTGGGCCTCGCGGCTGAAGCAGAACGACTGGAACAGTTTTGCCGCGTTCGGATTGGGCGAGGACTTGAAAATGCCGTTGGGGCCGATGATCAAGGGCGAGCCCTCGGTCGCATAGACCGGCTCGACCGGACGCCCTTTCTCCTTGAGCTGGAGGATATTGTACTCGTTGCCGTCGGCCATGACCGCGCGTTCACCGAGGTCGAGCTTCTTGGGCGGATCGGCTGACGATTGCACCTGCATGATGTTTTGTTTGGCGAGCTGCTCGAACCAACTCCAGCCGAGATCGCGCTGCATCTGATAGGTCGCGGTCATGATGGTGCCGCTGTAGCCAGGATGGGCCTTGACGATCTTGCCCTTCCATTTGGGATCGAGCAGATCGGCAAAGCTCTTCGGCGCTTCCTCGGGCTTCACCATGCCGGTGTTGTAGGCGATGATGCTGAGCCAGACGCGCCAGCTCGCAAACTGGCCATCGGCATCCCGGTGCTCGGCCGGATAGAACTTCGCGACGTCTTCCGGCACATAAGGCGCCAGAATGCCGTCGCGCTTCCAGACGATGAAATGCGCGGCGTCCGACGAATTCACCACGTCGACCGCATGGATGTTGCTGGAATATTCCTGGCCGATGCGCTGGAACACCCGCTCGGCGCCGGTGCGCTCGACGTGAACCGCAATCCCCGGATATTTCCTCTCGAATGCCTTCGCCAGGTTCTCGGCGACCGGCAGGTCGGTCGAGGTGTAATAGTTGACCTGGCCTTCCTTCGTCGCCGCCTCGATCAATGCCGGCGTGACCGGCTCCGGCGGCGGCGCCGCGGCCATCACGCGGGTCGAGAATGCCGCACCCGCGAACAATGCGCCCGATCCCCTGAGCACGGCGCGACGCGATATCCCCCGACGTTTCATCTTCTTGTCCCCTGGTTCGGGCGAGACTTGGTACCCCGGAAACTACCCTTTATTCCTATCGGGCACAGCGAGTCTTTCGTCGACAGCGCGGTGTTTGCCGCTAGACTTTTCTCCCGGAGTTGGCCAACAACCGGCACAGAACAAGACCAGAATATTCGGGAGATTGAAATGACGGCCCCAAGGTTTGTGCTGGCGTTAGCGGCCATCCTTCTTGCGCTGCCGAACCTTGCAGCGCCGTGTGCCGCGCAGGATTATCCGACAAGGCCGATCCGCATCATCGTTCCCTTCGGCGCCGGAGGGCCGGCGGACGTAGCGGCGCGCCTGATCGGCAACGTCCTGCAGGAGAAGTTCGGCCAGGCGGTCGTG
Organism: Bradyrhizobium erythrophlei; assembly: GCF_900129505.1. Taxonomy (NCBI): domain Bacteria; kingdom Pseudomonadati; phylum Pseudomonadota; class Alphaproteobacteria; order Hyphomicrobiales; family Nitrobacteraceae; genus Bradyrhizobium; species Bradyrhizobium erythrophlei. Next base: position 8,737,056 of record NZ_LT670818.1, read on the forward strand.
GTCGAAAACCGCACCGGCGCCGGCGGCGTGATCGGCACGCAAGAGGTCGTCAAATCGCCGCCGGACGGCTACACGCTGCTGATGATGTCCAACACCCAGACCGCGAACGAATCGCTGATGGCGCCGGCGCAGCGGAAATACGAGTTGATGCGCGATCTCGCGCCGATCGCGCCGGTCAACTCCGCCGACCTCGTCATCGTCGTCCACCCGCAAGTCGCTGCCAAGACGCTGGCCGAATTCATCGCGCTGGCCAAATCGCAACCGGGGAAGCTGAATTACGCCTCCTCCGGCACCGGCACGCCCTATCACATGGCCGGCGAGTTGTTCAAAGCCATGGCCGGCATCGACGTGGTGCACGTCCCCTACCGCAACAGCGGCGAGGCGCGCTCAGGCGTGATCGGCGGCCAGGTGCAGATGATGATCGATGCCGTGACGACGATGGCGCCGAACGTCACCGCGGGCCAGGTCCGGGCTCTCGCCACCACCGGCAAGAGCCGTTCCGATGTGCTGCCCGATGTGCCGACCGCCGGCGAAGCCGGCGTTCCCGGCTATGAGGCGACCATCTGGCTCGGCCTGATGGCGCCGACCGGGACTCCGAAACCCATCATCGACAGACTGAATGCGGCCGTTAACGAGGTCGTGAAGCGGCCGGACATCGTCAAGCTCTGGAAAGACCAGGGCGCGGTCCCGATGTCGATGACGCCTGAAGCGTTCGACAAATATCTGCGCGGCGATATTGCGAAATGGGCCGAAGTGGTCAAGAAATTCCCCGACAAGCCGCAATAAGATCAGATCCGGGTCAAGGTCCTCGATGCCAAGTGTTCGCTTTCGCCTCAATGGCGTCGAGACGGAGGTCGACGCCGATCCAGATTCATCGCTGCTCGCCATCCTGCGCGGGCGGCTCGGCATGACCGGTCCGCATTTCGGCTGCGGCGCCAACGAATGCGGCGCCTGCAACGTCATCGTCGGCGATCATGCGGTGGCCTCATGCGACACCCCGCTGTGGTCGGTGGCGGACAAGGACGTCACTACCCTCGAAGGACTCGGAAACGCGGAAAAGCCGCATCCGCTGCAGCGCGCCTTCATCGCCGAGCAGGCCTTGCAGTGCGGCTATTGCGTTTCCGGCATCCTGATGAGTGCTGCGGCGCTGTTGATGCAAAACCCCACCCCGTCGGGTGCAGAGGTCAGGGCCGCGCTCGACCGCAACCTTTGCCGCTGTGGTTCGCACAACCGGATGGTGCGGGCGGTGCTGCGCGCGGCGGCCGAAATGGCGGTACCATGACCAATCCAGCGCCCTCGCCCGCACCGAGCCTGCCGGTCAGCCTTTCGGCCAACCCGGTGCTGTCGTCATGGATCCGGTTCTCGCCCGAGAGACAAGTGATGGTCTCGCCGGGCAAGGTCGAGATCGGGCAAGGCATCGTGACGGCGCTCGCCCAGATCGCCGCCGACGAGCTCGATGTCGAGATCGGCCGTGTGCAGATGATCCGCGCCTCGACGGCGGGCAGTCCCAATGAGGGCGTTACCTCGGGCAGCCTGTCGGTCCAGCAGTCCGGCCGCGCCATCCGGCATGCCTGCGCCGAGATCCGGCAGATTTTCCTGACTGCGGCGTCCGATCAGTTCGGCGTCGGGATCGACGCGCTCGACATCAAGGACGGCACGATTTCCGGACCCGGCAATATCAGGACCAGTTACTGGGAACTGGCCGACAGGATTTCGCTGGATCGTGACGCCACGCCGGGCGCCGTGCCGAAACAATCGGCCAAGCGCATAGTGGCCGGAAATTCGGTTCAGCGGCTCGATATCCCCGACAAGGTCTTTGCCCGTCCGCGTTTCATTCACGATTCTGCGCTGCCGGGGATGCTGCATGGACGCGTGCTGCGCTCTGAACTCTCGGCGGCAAAACTCACGGGCCTGAACGAAGTTGGCGCGCGCGCTATTCCTGCTCTAGTCGCCATCGTGCGCGACGGCGATTTCGCGGGAGTCATAAGCGCAACCGAGGATGGCGCCGAGTCGGCGCTGAATGCCTTGCGCAAAGGAGCGAACTGGACGGCGGGCGAAACGCTGCCCGATGAAAACGGGCCGGCAGAATGGCTGAAAGCCCAGCCGTCGGAGACGACGGTGATCGACCGGAGAACGGCGCCGGCATCAAGCGAAAAGCAGCGCACCATCCGGCGGCAGTATAACCGTCCCTATATCGCGCATGCCTCCATCGCGCCCTCCTGCGCCATGGCGCAATGGAGCGGCGACCGCGTCCATGTCTGGACCCACAGCCAGGGCGTCTACTTTCTGCGCGCCGACCTCGCGCTGGTTCTGAAATTGCCGCTCGAGAACATCACGGTCGAACACATGGAGGGCGCCGGCTGCTACGGGCACAACGCCGCCGACGACGTCGCACTCGATGCGGTGCTGCTGGCCAAGGCGGCCGGCGGCCGGCCGGTCCGGGTATTATGGTCGCGGGCGGACGAGCTGTCGCACGCCCCGTTTGGTGCGGCGATGACGATCGAGATCGAGGCCGACCTGGATGCGGCGGGCGAGATCGTCGACTGGCGTCACTCGATTTGGAGCAATGGTCACACCGCGCGGCCAGGCCGCGCGGCGCAGCCTGCCCTGCTGGCTGCGACCGAACTGCAAAACCCCTTCCCGCGCTATATCGCCACCAATCCGCCGCAAGCCAATGGCGGCGGTGCCGACCGCAACTCGGTGCCATCCTATGATTTCCCGTCCTGGCGGATCGAATGCCACCGCCTGCTCACCATGCCGATCCGCACCTCGGCGCTGCGAACGCTGGGCGCGCAGGGCAACGTGTTTGCGATCGAATCCTTCATCGACGAACTCGCCGCCGAGCGTGGCGAGGATCCGGTCGCGTTCCGGCTGCGGCATTTGAGCGACGAGCGGGCAAAGGACGTCATCCGCATCGCGGCAAAGCGCGCCAAATGGAAGCCTGACAGGCAGACCGGCCGCGGCTGGGGACTCGGCTTTGCGCGCTACAAGAACACCGGCGCCTATTGCGCCGTGGTCGCCGAGGTCGAGGGCGCCGAGGACATCGGCGTCAGGCGGCTGACCATCGCGGTCGATGTCGGCGAGGCCATCAATCCCGACGGGGTGATCAACCAGATTGAAGGCGGCGCGATCCAGGCCACCAGCTGGGTACTGAAGGAACGCGTACGGTTCGATCGCACACGCATTACCAGCAACAGCTGGAGCGAGTATCCGATCCTTCGCTTCAGCGAGGTGCCGGAGGTCGACGTCGAACTGATCGAGAGGCCCGACAGCGACCCGCTCGGCGCCGGCGAAGCGGCCCACGGTCCGGTCACGGCGGCGATCGCCAACGCCGTTTACGATGCGCTGGAGTTGCGCATCCGCAATCTCCCGATCACCCGCGACAGCCTGATCGCGGCGATGGAATTGAGCACATGACAAGCCTGAACATCTTAAGCGGCGGCGCGGCCCAGGGCCTGGTCGCGAGCCTTGCGGCGAAATTCAAGGCGATGAGCGGGTTCGACATCGCGGGCGAATTCGGCGCGGTCGGCGCCATGGCCGACAAGTTACGCCAGGGCACGCCAACCGACATCGTCATTTTGACGGCGGCTATCGTTGCAAAACTGGCGGAAGAGAATCTTGTCGTCCCCGCTTCGATCGCCGACGTCGGCCTGGTTGAAACCGCGCTTGCGGTCCGCGCCAATGATCCCCTGGTTACGGCCAGCGACGCCGCAAGTTTGCGCGCTGCATTGCTGGCGGCGGATGCGATCTTCGTTCCCGACACCAAGGCCTCGACGGCCGGGATTCACGTGGCAAAGATGCTGCGGCAACTCGGTATCGCCGACGAGGTTGCGGCCCGGCTCAAGATCTATCCGAACGGCGCCACCGCGATGCGCCATCTGGCCGCCTCCGACGCGGTCAGGCCGATCGGCTGCACGCAATGGACCGAAATCATCAGCACGGTGGGTGTGGTTTTGTCGGGTTCGCTGCCGCCGGGCTGCGAGCTCGCGACCACGTACACGGCGGCGGTTACTATCGGTGCCGCTAATGCAAAACAGGCCCAAAGCCTGATTGGCTTGCTGACGGCCGCGGAGCAGCGCGCCCTGCGTGGGCGCGCCGGCTTCATCAGCGGAAAATAGCGAGGCTCTGCCGCAAAATCTGTTGGCCGGTTGCGTCAGGCGTCAGTAAGCCTTGACGGTGCGGACTTGCCCGGCTGGTCGTTCGGCTTCCGCGGGAACAACTCCCGTCGCCTGACCCGAGGCGACGAACTCGGCCTGCACCGCTTCCGATATCCATCGGGATCCGTCCGGCTTGGCTATCGCCAGTCCGACGAGAAAGGCCACCAGAAGTAAGGGCAGAACAACGATTCCAATGCCAAAGCTTCGCGTAATGCTCTGATCGGTCGTTTCGTCCGATTTGTCGAATCTGCCGTGCATCGACGCCTCCAGTGTGTGGAAGTCCTCGGCGTGGCTTAGCTCATGGCGCGCAAGGCCGATGTGAATTGCTTCACATGGGATGCGATCACAGTTTCGGGATCGTGCTCTAGCTGTCTTCGCCGCCGGCTTCAACGAGCTCCCGAAGCATCTCGACATTCAGCACGACGATGGCACCGTGCTCCAGCCGCACCCATTCGCGCGCGGCCCAGGCCCGCAGTTGCTTGTTGATGCTCTCGCGGGTCATGCCGACCATCTCGCTGATCTCCTGCTGGGTAACGGCGATGGTTCGACCCTTGGGCTCCTGCTTGTGCTTTTCGGTCAGACGAATGAGCGCGCTGGCGAGCCGTCCCGGCAGGTTCTGAAGGATGACCTGCTCGACCTGGTCGCTGGTCCAGCGCAACCGCGCGCACAACAGCTCGATGAATTTCATCGCCAGCGCCGGCTGGCTTCGCACAAAGGGAAGAAATTCGCGGCGATCGATGGTAAAGATCTCGCAATTGGTATTGGCGATGGCGTCGGCGGAGCGCGGCTGTCCATCGAGCACCGACATCTCCCCGAAAATCTCGCCCTGGCCGATCAGGTTCAGGATCGCGCTGCGGCCATCGACGGAGGAGACGCTGATCTTCACCGTGCCGCTGATGACCGCGATCAGACTGTTGCCGGGATCTCCCTTGGAGACGATCGTCGTTCCCCGCTTCAGCGTGGAGTGCTTGGCGTAACGACAGAGCTGGTCGAACGCCTCGGGATCAAGATCGCAGAAATACGGATGCTTGCGCAGGACCGAAAGCTTGCTGCTCGAAAACGGCCGAGTTTCACCCGTCTTTTCCTGAGGCACGCCGGTTACAACTCCAAGAGCGGAGCCGGCGAGATGCCGGCTCCCTGGATCAGATCATTTTTTCAGTGACGTATTCGGACAAAGCATGTGCAGACCGATGTGGTCCTGGCCCTTATGCCTGAAGGTCTTGACATGCAGATCGTGGTTCGCGTCGACGTTCTCGCCGACTTTCAAGACCATCGGTTTTGGCTTTTTGGATCGGAGATTGGCCCTGATGACCCGGGTCAGCTTGTTGCGAATCTTCACCGGTATATCGCCGGAGTTCTTCTCCCACTTGCTGTGTCCCTTGGTCGATCCCGATTCATCCGTCCAGTGCTCGGTCTTGGGGACCAAAACCTTCGTATAGCTCTGTCCGAATTTATAGGGCCCGTGCTTTTTCTCATACTCCGCGAATGTCTTCGCGGTCTTCTGAATATTTTTCGGACTATACAAGTCATTAATGTGTTTTTCGAATTTTCCGCCGTAGGTAAATGCCATTTGTCACTCCTTGATAGGCCGCTGAAAATACGGGTGGCTGCAATACGTCATCAATTCGAGAACTTGGAGAGCGCTGCTTTAGCACGTTCCAGATGAACAGTCATTCGAGACCGGTCAAAAAGCGCGATCGCCTGGACCAGTTCGTCTTGAGCCTCGGCCGTCCTGCCGGAAGCGGCCAGGACGCGGGCCAGCAATCCCCTGGCGGAGCCGAGCAGCGGCCCCGCTTCGAGCCTGGAGGCAATTTCGATGGCCCGGCTCGCGCACCCGATGGCCTCCGGCGCCGCGGCGCCCCCCTGTGACGCAAGAATATTCGCTTCGGAAAGCACCGCGATCGCCTCGATACCTCCGTAGCCCTTTTGCTTGGCGCTGGCCTGGCAGGCCCGCACCATCGGCAACCCGCGCTGGATGTCGCCGAGCTGGCAGTAGGCCGCCCCGAGATACGCCGACACCGCAACCATGCTGGTGGCGTGGCCGACGGCCTCGGCTTCGTCCTTGGCCTGAAGCAGGATGTCCCGCGCGCGCGCGGCCTGGCCTTGCTGAGAATAGAGGTTGCCGAGCGCGAGCATCACGAGGGGCAGAAACAGCCGGACTTCATTCTCGCGCGAGAGCAAGAATGCGCGATTGAGGACGATTTCAGCTTCCTCAAGATGACCGCGCATGAGTTGCACCAGGCCGCGGCCATAATCCGCCGCGATGATGTCGTAGGGGCGCTCGCTCTGTTCGGCGAGGCCTCTGGCCTGCGCCAGGCATCGTTCGGAGTCTTCGAATTCGCCCAACCAGCCATGAACGATGGCTCGCATCATATGGCAGAGCACGAGCAGGCTCGAGCCGGTCGTCCCCGGCGGCACGCTTTCCGGCGCGTCGGTCAGACGCGCGCTGGCTTGATCGAGACTTATCATCGCATCGCGATAATGGCCGGCGATGAAATGAGCCTGACCAAGCACGTACTGGGCGTAGCTGAGCCAGGCCTGGTCGGACGAAACATTGGCCAGGGCAACAGCCTCCTCGGCCGCGCTGATGCCTTCGAAGGGTGTCCCATAGAAATTCAGCGCAACCGCCTTGGCGACGATCGAAGCAAGCCGGCGCCCTTCGTCACCGATCTTCCCGGAGCGCGCTTCCGCATCCCGACAAAGCCCGAACCATTGCTCCATGCTTCCCAGCGGCGCAAAGGCGAGACGAGCCTCGATTCGCAGGTCAATCGCCTGTTGCTCGCGCGCGACCGTTTCCGGCAGCCTGTCGACCGCGTTGATTGCGGTCTCAAAATAACCCGTGGCATCCCGGAATGCCGATCTCGCCAACGCCTTTCGCGCCGCGAGCTGGGCATAGTGGGCCGCTTTCACCCAGTCCCGCGCCTCGACCGCGTGATGACAAAGCGCTTCCGCGACTTCCTGCTCGCGCCCCTGGGAAAGCGCCTCCAGAGCCGCTAAAATCCGGCGGTGCAATTCCTCCCGCTGCGGGCGGAGGATCGAATCATAGGCGACCTCGCGAATGAGATCGTGCGCAAAGCCGTATTCGGTCGAACCGAGCCATTGCGTCTCGATCAGGAAATCCAGAATCTCCAGCGACCAAAGCCGGCTTTGCAGCTGGGCGGCGGGCATGCCGGTCACCGCCGTCAAGACGGCCGGCGAAATCCGCGGCCCGACCACGGACGCGAGTTGGAGAAGGGCTTTGTCCTCCTTGGAGAGGCGATCGATTCTGGACGCGATCACCCCTTGGATCGTGGGAGGAATCCCCAGCGCGTCCCACGGCGCCTTGGCGGCAAACCGGCTGGCGTCTCCTTCGAGGACGCTACGATTGACGAGCTGGCGGGCGACCTCTTCGATGAAGAGCGGAACCTGTCCGGTGTGGCGAAGAATGTGCGCCTTGAGGGCGTCGAGATTGGATGCCGTGCCCAGGAGATCGCCGAGCAGCGCATTGGCCGAGGCGATATCGAGGGATCGCAGCCATATCCTGCGAACGTCGAGCCGCGCCAGCCAACCCGGCGTGTCTTCGGTCCGCCATGTCAGCAGGATCAGAAGCGGACGGCTTGCCGCCAGCGACATCAGGGCCTCGACGACGTTCTCGCTTTGGCCATCGCCCCAGTGAAGGTCCTCCAGCAACAGGATGGTCGGGCGGGTCGAGACGACGCTGTCGATCGTGTTGCATAAGGCGTCGGTGATCACGCGACGTCGCAGCAGGGGTTCGAGATCGTTCCAGCGCGGATCGCTGATCGGCTGGTCGAGTACGGCGCAAAGGGCCGCGGGCCAAAGATCGGAATGCACCGGCGCCGAGCCCTCGGGCAAGTCGGGCCCGACCTCCGGCAAGATGTCGCCCGCGCGTAGCGCGCTCTGGAGCAGCTTCTTCACCAGTGCATAGGGAACAGCCTGTTCCAGCGGGTTGCCCTCCGCTTCCAGGACCTGCCAGTTCTGCTGCCGCTGCGTGGCGACAAATTCGTGGACTATTCGGGATTTTCCGATACCGGCCGTACCAACGAGGGCAATGACCTGCCCGGCCGCGGCAACGTCCCTTGCCGCCCGCTCGAGCAGGGAAATCTCCTCCGCCCGTCCGACGAATGACGAAAGGCCCTTGGTCGACCGCGCGCGCCAGCGGGTCAGGCCGCTGATTTCGACAAGCTCGTAATGGGGAACCGGCGCGGAAAATCCCTCCAGCAGCCTCGGAGGCAGCGCGTTGAAGGTCACGAGTCCCGCGGCCAGGCTTTGGCAGGATTCCGACACTAGGATCTGGCCGGCCTGCGCCGCGTTCTCCAGCCGCTTGACCAGATGGACCGCCGGACCGCCGGCCTCATAGATCGAGGAGAGGTCGGCCTCGATGACGTGCGCGACGACATAGCCGGAATGAACGCCGACCCGGACCCGCAGCGCCGGATCGTTCAAGAGCTTGACGCGACGAACCAGTTCGACCGCCGCATGACAGGCCATGACGGCATGATTGTCATCCGCGTGCGGTGCACCAAAAAGCGCGATTAGGCCGTCGCCGCCTTCCTTGCTGACGATGCCGCGGTTGCGACGAACCGAGACTCGCATGGCGGTCAGAGCCGGCTCCAGGCGCGAAATCGCAGCCTCCGGATCCAGTTCAGAAATCAGATCGGTTGAGCGCTGCAGGTCGGCGCAGAGCACGGTGAGATACTTCCGCTCGCCGGCGATCCGGCCGCGCACTTCTGCAGCTGGCGGCTTTGCGGCGTTTTCCGGAACCACCGATCCACAGGACGAGCAAAATACATCGCCCGGCTTCAGGGTCGAGAGACAGACCTGACAAAACACTCTCGGCTCCTTCATCCACCCGCTTCAGATTAACGAAAGATCACGACAGAACAAGCGTTTGCGGCATCTGTGGGGGCCGACAACGCTTCGAATATGGAAGCGTTATACAGGAGGATTCGCGAGCGCAAAGATTAGACAACAATTTTAGACAATGACGCGGGGGGTGGCTGCCCCACGGCCACAGTATCCGCAAGGATGCCGCCGCCGCGAACCTTGCGGGAATACGCTCTCTTTATTCAATGGCGATGCCCATCTCTTTAATGACACGTGCATATTTGGCGAGTTGTTGGTGCGTCAGGGCGCCCAGTTCCTCGGGCGAAGTGCCGCGCACCGAAAAACCCAGATCCTCGAGCTTGTGCCGCACTTCGGGATCGCCAACCGCTTTGAGGGTTTCGGCGTTCAGCCGGGCGATGATGTCCTTCTGCGTGCCGGCCGGCGCCAGCATTGCGAACCAGGAATTGAACAAGAACCCGGGCAGGCCGGATTCCGACACCGTGGGCACATCCGGGAATTGCGGCAGCCGCTTCTCGGTGGTCACCCCGATCAGCCTCAGTTGGCCGCCGCGCACCAGGGCGGCGACAGTGCCCAGCCCCTGGAAGCCGACGGGAATCTGGCCGGAGGCGACGTCGGTCGCCGCCTGCGTGGCGCCCTTGTAGGGCACATGGGTCAGCGATATGCCGGCGCCGGATGCAAACATCGCCATCGCCAGATGTTGCGGGCTGCCGGGGCCGCCGGAGCTGTAATTGATCTTGCCCGGCGCGGCCTTGGCGGCGGCGATCAGGTCGGCCGCGGTCCTGTATCCGGTATCGTTGCCGGCGATCAGTCCCCACTCCACCGTCGCCACCAGCGATACCGGCTCGAAATCCTTCAAAATGTCCCAGGGCATTTTCGCATGAAGGTTGGGCACCATGGTCATGACGCTGTCGTTGAACCCGCCGATCGTGTAGCCGTCCGGCGCGGCTCTCGCGACCTGCTCGGCGCCGATCAGCCCCGATGCGCCGGCCTGGTTGATGATGACGATCTGCTGGCCCATATTTTCGGCCATCTTCTGCGTGACGATCCGGGCTGCGACATCGACGGCGCTCGCCGCCGCCAGCGGCACGATCATCTTGATCGGCCGTTCGGGGTAGGCGGTCTGCGCGACCGCGCCGGAACCGGCCAGCAGCGCAAGCGCCGCAACCAGCGAACCAAACAAACGCATCCCGAAGCTCCCCGTGGTGAATTGGATCACGTTTCCCCTGTAAGCGGCCGTGACCTCTACCGGAATGATTGCCCTCCTGCCCCCGGCTTGGCAATCTGTTCGACAAAGAAATCAAAATGGGCCGTTCGATCGGACGGGCCGCGAGAAGCGCCGGTTTCCGGCCACCGAGGGAGGGACGGATGACCACGCGCAGAAGCTTCTTGAAGGGCGCGGCCGCGACCGGAATTGCCTTTTGCAGTTGCGGCCTGGGCGACGAGGCCCGCGCCCAATCAAAGGCGCCGCGCCTGCCGGTCAAGGTTGGCGGCAAGCGCGTCCTCACCGTCGATGTTCATGCGCACTGCTATTTCCACGAAGCCATCGATCTGATGGGGGACGCGGCCGACAAGGTGCTGCCGCCGGTGAAGGGCGTTCCGGAGCATTTCATCGTCATCGAACAGCGTCTCAAGGAAATGGACGCGATGGCGATCGACATGGAGATCCTGTCGATCAATCCGTTCTGGTACGGCAAGGACCGCGATACCGCGGCTGACATCGTCAAGCTGCAAAACGAGAAGCTGGCCGAATTATGCGCGTCGCGGCCGGATCGTTTCGGAGCGTTCGCCTCGCTGACGCTGCAATTCCCCGAGCTGGCGGTGCAACAGCTGGAAACCGCGATCAGGAAGCAAGGCCTGCGCGGCGCCGCCATCGGTGCCAGCGTGCTGGGGGAGGATTTTTCCGACCCCAAATTCCATCCGGTTTGGGTCAGGGCCGAAGAGCTCGGCGCCGTTCTGTTCATCCATCCGCAGAGCACGCCCGAACTCGCCAAGCGCTTCAAGGGCAATGGCTGGCTGTCGAACACGATCGGCAATCCGCTCGACACGACGATTGCCCTGCAGCACCTGATCTTCGAGGGTACCCTGGACCGTTTCCCCGGTCTCAAAATCCTTGCCGCGCATGGCGGCGGCTTTCTCCCGTCCTATGCGGCGCGCGGCGACCATGCATGCTTCGTGTCGCCGCAGAATTGCAACGCGACGATCACGCTGAAAAAGAAGCCTTCGGAATACCTGAACCAGCTCTATTTCGATGCCATGGTGTTCACGGCGGAGGGCCTGCGGCACCTGGTGGCACAAGTTGGCGCGAGCCAGATCATGCTCGGAACCGATCACCCGATCCCCTGGGAGGATCACCCGGTCGACCACGTCCTCGCCACCGCCACCCTGTCGGACAGACAAAAGGCGGCGATCCTGGGCGGCACCGCCGCGCACCTGTTCGGGATCAAGGAAGCCTGATTGCGCCGTGGTACGGCCTAAGGCCTCGGAAGCTGCGCCGGCAGGAGTACTCTTGATGTTCCTGGTGTTTGCGGCCGGGAAAGACGGTCTTTGATCCGGATCAATGCACGGAAATTGGCTGGGGAAACAGAACCAGCCCTTGGCTCACGCGGCGGGAAATCCCGCGATGCCGGAGGCCGAACTCAGTCCCGACCAGATCCACGACCTGCTGACGTTCCTGAAGACCCTCGAATAACCTCGACCAGCATGATTCAACCGGGTTACTTCAGGCTCGTCGTCCATCTTCTTGTTTATGCGTGATCTTTCCGGAAAACCGGTGGCCACTTTTCCGGATCGTGCGTTGGCGGTTTTACTGCAGCGCCTGCACGGTCCACCCGACCATCTCCCTGGCGATCCGGCCGAACGCCTCGTTGAACGCGGCAACCGCCGCCGGCGGCTCGAGCTTGTCGAATTTCTCGCTGTCCTCGAACAGGCGCGAGGCGATAACCTTGCCGTTCTTGTCGACGATCCGCGCCGACAATCCGATCTCGGCCGCAGGCGCATCGGTTGCGATCCGGTAGCGCCGGACATCGATCAGGAGCTGGGAGTCGGCTTGGCCCAGATCCGCGACCCGCAGCGGCGCGTGGGCTATATCGTAATTCTCGAAACTTTCGATCAATCTTGCCTGCAGCAATTTCGGGATGGCATCGGCCCAGATCGAGTCTGCAAAGCCGGGATAGTCCCCGGCAGGCGCGAACAGGAACCGCTGCGTCTCCAGCATCGCGACGGCGGTCGGCTCCGGGATTGCCAACTGTCCCTTGAGGGTCTTGCCCGGCGTTCCCAGATTTCGCGGGGCGCGCAGGTCATAGGTGATCTTTTGCGCCGGCGTGCCGCCACCCACCGTCTTGTCGAGGCCGGCAAGGATGCTGTCGATTTTTCCGGTATTGCGCGCCAAACCGTCGGTGAAGGTCTCCAGATTGGCAAAGGTCTTCTTCAGCGGCTCCGAATTTTCGCTGAGCACCGAATCGACCTTGCGCAACGCATCGCGGGCGGCCTGGGTCATGCTCTGCCCAGCGCCCTGATCGGCAATCAATGTCGGCACCGGGCCGGAATTGGTCAGCTGGGTGCCGCCTTCGAGCGCGATCACGGGAACGCCCGTCAATCCCTGGAAGTCCAGGCCGACCTTGGTGTCGGCGCGCACCGGCGTCGTCGAGGCGACCGAGATCGTCGCATTGACGCGGCGCGGATTGTCCGCCGCAAGCGCGAGATCCGTCACCTCGCCGACGCGGATGCCGTTGAACAGCACGCCGGCGCCGATCAACAGCCCGGGCACCGAGCCGTCGAACTGGACATGATAGGCCGTGCGCGGACCGAGCCCGCCGGTGTTGTGAAGCCAGTAGACGAAGCCGAACAGGGCGACGATGGTCGCCAGCACGAAGGCGCCGACGACGACGAAGGGAGCGCGGGTTTCCATCTCTTTAGCTCGCTTTGGGTTGCAGCATCTGGGAGCGCTTGCCGTGGAAATAGGCCCGCACCCAGGGATGCTCGGATTGAAGCAGTTCGCGCATCGGTCCGATGGCGACGATCTTGCCGTCCGCGAGTGCCGCCACGCGATCGCACACGGTGTTCAGGCTGGCGAGGTCATGGGTGACCATGAACACCGTCAGCCCCAGCGTTTTCTGCAAGGTCTTGATCAGGACATCGAAGTCGCCCGCGGCGATCGGGTCGAGCCCGGAAGTCGGCTCATCGAGAAACACAATCGCTGGATCGAGCGCGAGCGCGCGCGCCAGCGCCACGCGTTTGGTCATGCCGCCGGACAGTTCGGAAGGATACTTGTCGCCGTCCTCCGGCGAGAGTCCGACCATTTCCAGCTTGGCGGTGGCGATTTCGTCCAGCAGCGCCGGCGACAGCACCAGATTCTCGCGCAGCGGAAACTGGATATTCTGCCGCACGGTGAGCGACGAAAACAGCGCGCCCTGCTGAAACAGGATGCCCCATCGGCCCGCCGCACTCTGGGTGCTGCGATCTTCGCTGCGCCCGATCGAATTGCCCATCACCTCGATCTCGCCGCCCTGGCGCGGAATCAGCCCGATGATGGTTCGCATCAATACCGTCTTGCCGCCGCCGGAAGCGCCGACCAGGCCGAGGATCTCGCCCCGCCGGACGTCGAGCGACAGATGGTCGATCACGACCTGGCGGCCGAAGCCGACCACGAGATCGTGCACGCGAATGGCGAATTCCGGAGCGGCTTGCGGCATCGCTACATTCCGATCGAGGCGAAGAAGACCGCAAACAGCCCGTCGAGCACGATCACCAGAAAGATCGATTTCACTACCGAGGTCGTCGTCTGCTTGCCGAGCGACTCGGCGCTGCCCTTCACGCGCAAGCCCTCGCTGCAGGCGACGATGCCGATCGCCAGCGCCATGAACGGCGCCTTGATGATGCCGACCTGGAAGCTGGTCACGGACACGGCGTCATGCAGCCGCGCGATGTAGATCGCCGGGCCCATACCGCCATAGAACTGCGCCACCAGGCCGCCGCCATAGAGAGCGGCCATCGATCCGATGAAGCTCAGGATCGGCAGCGCGAAAATCAGCGCGACGATGCGGGGCAGGATCAGGACTTCGACGGGATCGAGGCCCATGGTCGACAGCGCGTCGATTTCCTCGCGCATCTTCATCGAGCCGAGTTCGGCCGTGTAGGCGCTGCCCGACCGGCCGGCGACCATGATCGCGACGATCAGCAGGCCGAGTTCGCGCAGCACCAGGATGCCGACCATGTCGACGACGTAGGAGTCGGCGCCGAACTTGCGGAAATGGAAGAAGCCCTGCTGCGCGATGATGGCGCCGATCAGGAAGGTGATCAGCACCATGATCGGGATCGCCTGAAAGCCGACCCTGTACAATTGATAGATCAGCGAAGTCAGCCGCAGCGATCTCGGCCTCCGCAGCACGCCGACCAGGGCCAGGAACAGCGAGCCCAGCATCTGCAGGAATGCGCTGACGTCGTCGGTCGCGTTGACCGCGGAGCGGCCGACATCGTTCACTCTGGCCACCACCGGATTAAGTGCGGGCACAGGCGCCGGAGTGCGGCGGTTGACCTGACGGACCTCCTCGATCAGCCCGGCGTAGTTTTCGGCGACACCGACCACCTCGGTACGATGACCCGCTGACGCCGCGCGCCGCGATATCTTTTCGAGCAACCAGGCGCCGAGCGTATCGAGCTCGCGCACCCCGGCCATATCCACTTTGACGGCTTTCGACCGCTCAAGCTGATCCGCGACGCCGTCCGACAGCGCTTCCAGGGTGGTCACATTGGCCGCGGTCCAGGACCCGCCCGGATGCAGTTCAAGCACATCGCCGGACGGCGTGGCCGTCAACAGAGGTGGGGACGCCAAGATCTCAATTCCTTAATCACGAGGGAATGTCTGTTCCCATGGCCTCTTACTAGGCCCTGGCGCGACGGCGGGATTGACCTGCCTCAAACCGGTACCGGCCCCTGCCCGGTTGACGCAAATCAATAGCCTTGTTCAAGGCCCGCCTAGATTGGGTTCGCATCGAATTTCGGCTGGATTATGCAGCAAGGGCAAGAACGATGTTCGACTCACACGAACTCAGGGACGAGCTGGAAGCGCTCAAAGGCGACGTATCGCGCCTCTTGAACACGACGAGCGAGGGCATCTTCGACACCACCAGGAATCGCGCCGAGGCGCTCGCCGATCAGATCAAAGCAGCGCTCAACGAGCTCGGCGAAACCCTGGGCGAGCAGGAGGAAAATCTCGAAGGCATCATGTCCGAGCGGCCGATCACCTCGCTTGCTTCCGCCTTTGCGCTTGGCGTGGTGGTCGGCTTCATGCTGAGGAGACATTAAAAGTGAATACCGAGAACGTCGTCAAGCATTTGCGTGTGCTCTGGCGCACCGACAGGATTATCGCCGAAATCCAGATGCGTCACATGCTGATCGGCCTGGGCTTGAGGGCATTTGCGGCACTGATCGCCGCGTTCGGTCTCCTGATGCTGGAGCTGTCGGCGTATTTCGCGCTGGTGCAGATATGGAGCGCGATATCGGCCGCGGCCATTCTCGGCGCCGTCAACTTTGCGATCGTAGCGATCCTGTTCCTGATTGCCGGAAGGCCGCCAAGCGGGCGAGAGCTCGACGAAATCCACGGCAGCTCGATCGACGCGCTGCAAATCGAGGCGCGGGCGCTGCAGTCGCAGGTGTCCGCGGCAATTCACAATCCACTCAACAGCGTCCTGCCCCTGCTGATCGTTCCTTTGATCACGATCATCATCAAGAGCCTTCGGAAGCCGGCAGCCAAGCCCGCCGCAACGGCAACCGCCGCCGAACAAAAATAACGGAGCCCAGCAAAATCCACCGCAGCGCGTCGGTGACGCGCCTCTAGGCTTCGTCATTCCGGGGCGTGTCGCAGACACGAACCCGGAATCTCGAGATTCCCCGATGTACAATAGCACATCCGGGGTTCGCGACTTTCGTCGCGCCCCGGAATGACTTCAAAGCTTGAGCCTCACGTCGCAGATGTCGTGCTCGACGGAATCGGCCTTCACCTCAAAGCCGAGGTGCCGGCACATTTCCAGCATGACCGTGTTTTCCATCAGCACGTTGCCGGAGATAGTTTTCAGACCCTCGGACTTGGCGTATTCGATGATCAACTGCATCAGCGCCCAGCCGAGCCCCCGGCCCTTGAGATCGGACCTGAGCAGGATCGCGTATTCGCCGCTCTCGTAGATCGAATCGGAGTGAATGCGAACCACGCCGACCATCTGATTGGTGGCTTCGTCGAACGCCACGAAGGCCATCGCACGGGCGTAGTCGAGCTGGGTCAGACGGGCGATGAACTCGTGGGTGAATTCCTTCATCGGCGCGAAGAACCGGAGCCGCAGATCATGGACGGTGACGTGCCGCAATAGCTCATGGATCAGCGGTTCGTCCTCGGGGCGGATCGGTCGCACAAAGACCCGCCAGCCGTCCTTGACCTCGATGTGCCGCTGCCATTGCGACGGATAGGGGCGCACCGCGAAGTTGGCGGGACCCTTGCCGGCCAATTTCTGCTCGACCTGCCCGACCGAGACCCGCGCATCGACGGCCAACACGCCGCTTTCACCCGCGAGCAGCGGATTGATATCCAGTTCCCGGATCTCGGGGATGTCGGCGGCCATCTGGGCAAGCTTGACCAGAACCATCGCCACCGCGTCCGGCTTGGCCGCGGGCACATCCCGATAGGCGCGCAACAGTCGCGAGACACGGGTGCGCTCGATGAGGTCGCGAGCGAGCTGCAGGTCGAGCGGCGGAAGCGCCAGGGCCTTGTCGTTGATGACCTCGACCGCGGTACCGCCACGGCCGAACACGATGACAGTGCCGAAGGTCGGATCGTCGGCGAAACCGAGGATCAGCTCACGCGCTTTCGGCCGCAGCACCATCGCCTGCACGGCGACGCCGGAAACCCGCGCCTCCGGGCGCAGTTTCTTCGCCCGCGCCAGGATATCGGCGGTCCCGGCACGCACGGCCTCCGGGGTGGTAAGATTGAGTATCACGCCGCCAACGTCGGACTTGTGAATGATGTCGCGCGACATGATCTTGAGCACCACGGTGGCGCCTTGCGCGAACAGCTCGGAGGCGCAGGCGACGGCCTGCCCGGCGTCGGCAGCCGCGAAGGTCGGCACCATCGGGATCTCGTAGGCCTCGAGCAGCCGCTTGATCTCGACCGGATCAAGCCACTGGCGATCGTCGGCAAGCGCCGCGGCGACGATGGCCCGGGCGGTAGCGGTATCGGGCTCGAACTCCCTCGGCATCTCCGGCGGAACCTGCGCCAGTTCCGCTACCAACTCGCGATGCTGCACCAGATACATGAAGCCCCGCACCGCGTCGTCTTCGGTGGGATAGTTCGGAATCCCGGCGCCGCTCAACAGCTCGATGGTCTTCTGGTTCGCACCGACCCACACCGCGAGCACGGGCTTGGCCGCACGATGGTGCTGCTGGCGATATTTGCTGACCAGGCCGGTCACGGTGGCGGCGATGTCGTCCGCGCTGGCAATCGCCGTCTGCACGTTCATCACAAGGATCGCGTCATTGCCAGGGTCGGCCAGCAATACTTCGAGCGCCGCCGCGTACCGCGCAGCGTCGGCATCGCCGACGATATCGACGGGATTCGATCCGGACCAGTTCCGCGGCAGGACGGCATCGAGCTTCGCGCGCGTGGCCGGCACGATCGCCGCCGGATTTCCACCGAGCTCAACCAGGCGATCGATCGCGAGAACCCCGATGCCGCCGCCATTCGTCAGCATCATCAGGCGCTTTCCCGGAGGCGATCCGACACGCCCGAGCGTCTCGGCGCAATCGAACAATTCGCGCAGATCGGAAACCCGTAAGATTCCGGCGCGGCGGAACGCGGCGTCGTAGACCGCGTCCGCGCCGGCCAGCGCGCCGGTGTGAGTCGCGGCGGCTTTCGCGCCCTGCGCCATTCGCCCGGATTTGACCACCACGACCGGCTTGATCCTGGCGGCGGCCCGCGCCGCCGACATGAACTTGCGGGCGTCCTTGATGGCTTCGACGTAAAGCAGGATGGCGCGGGTCTTGCCGTCCAGTGCGAAGTAATCGAGCAGATCGGCAAGATCGACGTCGAGCTGATCGCCGATCGAAACGATGCCGGAGAAGCCGACCCCGCGCTGGGCGGCCCAATCCACCATCCCCGTCGCAATCGCCCCCGACTGGGAGATCAGCGCCAGATTTCCCGCGCAAGCCATGTGCGCCGAGAAACTGGCGTTGAGATTTGAACCGGGCATGATGATGCCGAGACAATTCGGCCCGATCAGCCTCATGCCGTACTTGCGTGCGGCGAGCTCGGCCGCCTCCGCCAGCGAGCCCGCACAGTGGCCGAGCCCCGAGGTGATGATGAGAACGCCCACCGCACCCCGCGCGCCCGCTTCCTCGATGAGACCAGGGATGGCGGCGGCCGGCGCGGTCATGATCACGAGTTCGGGTACAAACGGCAATTTGCCGATGCTGCCGACCGTGGCAACGCCCTCGATCTCGGGGTAATGCGTATTCACCACCCCGAATTCGCCCTTGAATGCGGCCTTGCGAATATTGCCGAGAATGGCCCGTCCGACCGAACTCGGGCGCGGACTCGCTCCAATCAGCGCGACCGAACGAGGTGAAAGCAGACTTTTCAGTCGATAGGTGGACATGCGCTCAATTGCCCGGCTGGCGCCGGCCTGGATGTTATGAATCTTAACGCGGTTCTATGCGCGTGACCGGGCCGCCTAACGCGACATCATGACCCAGCACGGTGGCCGCCCTATGACGGTTTTTGTCGCACCACCCCAAACGACTTCGTTGAGCCGGGAGTGGCGGTAGGCGCCCATGACCAGAAGATCGATGGCTTTTGCCTTCACATAGGCCTCGAACACTTTTCCGACCGAGCTGCCGTCGATCTCTGCGGTTTCGAACGAAGCCTTGATGCCATGTTCGAGGAGATGGTTCACCAACGCGAGCCCGGATTCCTGCTCGGTGGGCGTCATCTCGTCGGTCGCCGTGAAGATACGCACGTTCGCGGCGGCCTGAATCATGGGCAGCGCGTCGGCAACGGCTCGTGCCGCCGGCGCGGAATGGTCCCACGCGATCGCGGCATTGTCGAACGCCACCGGAAGCTCGGTGGCGAATTCATCCGGACATAGCAGAATTGGCCGGCCCGATTCGAAGATCAAGGCTTCGACGATCTTTTCAGAGAGACCATCATGCGCGCTCACCGGGACCAGCGAGAGATCCTTCAGCCGCGCAGCCTGGGCAAAATGCACTGGAATATCCGTCGTCGCCAGCCGGACGAGCTTTTGCTCGTTGCGCACGCCAAAGCGATTTGCCGCAGCGTCGAATGCCTGCAGCAGACGGTGCGCGCTGGATACGCTGCGCACGGCCTCGGCCGCCGCGCTATTCTCCAGATCGGACGAGATCGTTACCTTCGGCCGGACCATCACTTCCGTTTCGACGGCCATTGCCGTCACCCGGGCTCCGATATCGCCGGCCACCGCCGCGCATTTGTCGATTGCGGCAATCGCCGCTGCATCTGGTTCGCCGACGAGCGGCAGCAGGATATCCCTGATCGGCATCGCTACTCTCCAATCCTGCCATCACGATAGGTACCGGCACGGGGCCGGTGTTGATCTCCATCAAACGCCCCCTTCCAATTCATGGCTGCCGCCATGCATTTTGAGGGAGGTCAAGGGCTCCCCGGCCCGCGGCCCTATGCATATGCTACTCCGTTCGGGCCCAGGTTGGGAGAAGCAGATGCGTGCGATGGTGTTGCCGGCTCCGGGGGAACCTCTCCGGATGCAAGAGCGCCCGAATCCGCTTCCAGGCGACGGAGAAATTCGCGTCACCGTGAGCGCCTGCGGGGTTTGCCGGACCGACCTTCATGTGGTCGACGCCGAGCTTCCCGGCATCAAATATCCGATCGTTCCCGGCCATGAAATCGTCGGCCGCGTCGACCTCGTCGGCCGCAACGTCACCAGCCACCGGATCGGCGAGCGGGTGGGAATCCCCTGGCTCGGATACACCTGCGGCGTCTGCCGCTTCTGCAGGGAGGGCATGGAAAATCTCTGTGACCACCCGCTCTTCACCGGGTATACGCGGGATGGCGGTTTCGCCACGCACACGATTGCGGATGCGCGCTATGCCTTTCCGCTCGGCGAAGAGGGCGACGATGTTGCCATCGCGCCCTTGTTATGCGCCGGCCTGATCGGATGGCGTTCGCTTGTCATGGCAGGCAACGCAAAGCGGCTCGGCATCTATGGCTTCGGCGCGGCAGGACACATCGTCGCCCAGGTCGCGCGCTGGCAGGGCCGCTCGGTCTACGCCTTCACCCGATCCGACGACGTCGCCGCGCAGGACTTTGCCCGAAGGCTTGGTGCGGTATGGACCGGAGCCTCGGATCAGATGCCTGACACGCCGCTCGATGCGGCCATTATCTACGCGCCAGCCGGAGAGCTGGTGCCAGCGGCGCTGCGCGCCGTACGCAAGGGAGGCCGGGTGGTGTGCGCGGGGATTCACATGAGCGATATCCCGAGCTTCCCCTACGACATCCTCTGGGAAGAGCGGCAACTGGTGTCGGTGGCCAATTTGACGCGTCAGGACGGGCTGGACTTCCTCAAAATCGTCCCCCTGGCCGGGATCCGGACCCAGACCACGGCGTTTCCACTCACCGAGGCCAACGAGGTCCTGAAAAAACTGCGGACCGGACAAATCCTGGGCGCCGCGGTCCTCAAACCCTAAAACGCGGACCGGGATGACAAATTCAGCACCAGCCGACGTCCGGATGCAGGAGAAGGTGTTCGCCTTTTTGAGCGATCCCGCGATACGTCCGCGTGTCCATCGCATCGATACCCACGCGGCATCGGTTTTTCTTTGGGACGCCCGCGCGCTGAAGATCAAACGCGCCATCCGTTTTCCCTTCCTTGATTATTCGACGCTGGAGAAGCGAAAAGCCGCCTGCGACGAAGAGATCAGGATAAACCGCCGGTTCGCGCCGCAGGTCTACCATCGCGTGGTGGCGATCACGCTAACGCGCGATGGATCGTTCGAGATCGACGGCACGGGTGAGCCGGTCGAATATGCCGTCGAAATGAGCCGCTTCGACGAAAGCCAGACCATCGACCATCTGGCCGAGGCTGGCCCGCTCGATCCCGGTCTGGTCGATGCCATCGCGGAAGCGATCGCGGCCTCCCACAGGATGGCGCCGCTCGCGCCGGCAGAACGCTGGATCAATTCGATTCCGGGGATCATCGAGGGCAATTCCTTAGCCTTTCGGGAAGCGGCCTGTTTTGCCGCCGGCGACATCGACGATCTCACGCAGGCATCGCTGTCCGCCTTCGCCCGGATTCGCCCGCTGCTGGAGCAACGCAGCCGGCAGGGCTATCTGCGGCGCTGCCATGGCGATCTGCATCTGGCCAATATCGTTTTGATCGATCGCAAGCCGGTCCTGTTCGATGCGATCGAATTCGATCCGGTGATCCCTTCGACCGATGTGCTCTATGACCTCGCCTTCCCGCTGATGGATTTGATCCACTACGGCCGGCAGACCGCGGCCAACGCCCTGCTCAACCGATATCTGGCGCTGACGGCAAGCGAGAATCTCGACGGGCTCACCGCCCTTCCCTTGTTCCTGTCGCTGCGATCGGCGATCCGCGCGCGTGTCCTGCTCGCCCGTCTTGGCCGCAACTCTCGTGACGATCATGAGACAATGCCGTCCGCTCGGACCTATTTCGCACTCGCATGCCGGACGATTGCGCCAGAGCCACCGGTGCTGGTCGCGGTCGGCGGATTGTCCGGGACAGGGAAATCCCTGCTGGCACGCACGCTGGCGCCTTCCGTGTTGCCGCAGCCGGGCGCGGTGCTCCTGCGCAGCGACGTCCTGCGCAAGCAGCTGTTCAAGGTCGCTGAAACCGACCGGCTGCCCGAAAACGCTTACCGGCCGGAGATCACCGAGCAGATCTACGAAATCCTGGTGCAGCGCGCCGCTCACGTTCTCTCGCAGGGCCATTCCGCCGTGGTAGACGCGGTGTTTGCCCATGAAGCCGAACGCAACGCCATCCGCGATGCCGCCCGCAGGCTGCATGCACGGTTTGTCGGGCCGTTCCTGGTGACCGACCTTGCGACCAGACAAAGCCGTGTCGGCCACCGGCAGCGAGATGCATCGGACGCGACGCCGGAGATTGCCGGCCTGCAGGAAAAATATGATGTCGGCAAGGTCGATTGGGCTGTCATCGATGCCTCCGGCACGCCCGAACAAACCCTCCAACTATGCCAGAAGGCGATAGCCCATCCCCCCGATTTCGCCGCCAAAACCAGATAGCAAGACGTCGACGGCTGCGCTATCCTGATTGCTGCAGCGCGTGCAGCCTGCGCGGCGATGCAATGACCCTCTCAATGCCACCATCCCTAAAGAACAAAGCCGCCAGCCGCCCCGGGCCGGCGCAGAAGCGATGCCCACCTCCGGCGCCGCGTCTTTCTCCGATGATGGCGTGCGAAACGGCATTTCGAATTGTTGCCCGCCGCTATCTCGGGGACTTGACGGCAAACCGTGATGCGACTTGCAAAGGCGATCCGGTCGCGCTGCATCAAATGCGCGTTACGCTGACGCGCCTGCGCACCGTGATATTGTTTTTCTCTCCCATGGTTGCGGACTCGCAGCGGACGCCAATCAGGAATGGGCTGAAATGGCTGAACGCGCATCTTGGCGCGGTACGCGATCTTGACGTCGCGATCGAACGGCTCGGCGCCGTCGACAAGCGGCCGAGGGCCGCTCTTTATCGTCGCTCCTGGGGCGACAAGCGTGCGGACAGCCACAGCCTTCTGGCACGGGCACTCCAGTCAGCCAGGTATCGGCACCTGATCAAGGATACATCCGCCTGGATCGAGAACGGTCCCTGGTCCGCGCGCGGGGGAACGCAGGCGGCAAGGGAGCGCACCACCCCCATCGCCGAATACGGTGTGGAAAAACTCACCCGGTGGCAGGAAAAAATCCTGAAGAGAAGCGGCAAGCTTCTGAAAATGGATGCGGCGCAACGGCACCAGGTGCGCCTGTTGAACAAGAAACTCAGCTATTCGATCGAAGCATTGGAAGACCTGCGTTCGGATGAAACATTTTCGCGGCTGCTGGCTGGATTGAAACATCTGCGCAAAGCGCAGCGAACGCTCGGCCAGTTGAACGACGATGAGAGAGCCCGCGCTCTGACGGCTACAGTGAAGCGGGACGGGGCTCGCGCGCCCTGGCGCTTCATCGGCCCAAAGCGCGAAAGGCACCTGTTGCAAACCGCCGTCACCGCCTACCGGAAGGTGGCGGCGCTGGAGAAGTAAGACGGTCCACTACTTACTGGTGGACGTAGTCGCCGGGCGCATCCGGCAGGCTTTCACCGTCAACCGGACCAACACCGATCCGCGGCGGCTCGCATGGCTCGCCCGATCGCGCGGCCAGCCATCTCGTCCATTCCGGCCACCACGATCCTTCGGTCCGCGGCGCCGCCTTCAGCCATTCATCAGGGCCGACATAGGGCGCATCCTGCGGCTTGTGCTTGACCTGATAGGAGTGGCCTTGCTGACCGGGGGGCGCGACGACGCCTGCATTGTGACCACCGCTGGTCAACAGGAACGTGACATCGGCGTCCACCTCGTAGTGGATCTTGTAGACGGACCTCCATGGCGCCACGTGATCGCGCACCGTGCCGACCACAAACATCGGCGAGTGAATACCCGACAGCGCGATCGGCTTGCCCTCGACGAGGTAGCGACCCTCCGCCAGGTCGTTGTCGAGGAATAGCTTGCGCAGATATTCGGAATGCATCCGGTATGGCAAGCGCGTGGCGTCGGCGTTCCAGGCCATCAGGTCGCTGGGCGGAGCCTGTTCGCCCATGAGGTAATCGCGGCTGACCCGCGACCAGATCAGATCGTTCGAGCGCAGCAGCTGAAAGGCCCCTGCCATCTGCGTGGTGTCCAGCACGCCCTGTTCCCACATCATGTCTTCGAGGAACGTAACCTGGCTCTCGTTGATGAACAGCGTCAGTTCGCCGGCTTCGGTGAAGTCTGTCTGCGCCGCCAGCAGTGTAATCGTCTGCAACCTGTCGTCGCCGTCGCGCCCCATCGTTGCGGCCGAAATTGCCAGCAGCGTGCCTCCCAGACAATAGCCGAGCGCATGGATTTGCCGGCCCGGAACGATCTGACCGATGATGTCGACCGCGGAGTTCACACCCAGCTTGCGATAATGGTCAAAGGCGATTTCGCGGTCGCCGGTTCCCGGATTGCGCCAGGAAATCATGAACACGGTGTAGCCTTCGCCGGTCAGGAACTTCACCAGCGAATTGTTCGGCGACAAATCGAGGATGTAGTATTTCATGATCCATGCCGGCACGATCAGGATCGGCTCCGGACGTACCTTGCCGGTGGTTGGATAATACTGGATCAGTTCGATCAGCTCGTTGCGGTAGACGACCTTGCCGCGTGATGTCGCCACGGTCTTGCCGACGACGAATTTCTCGTCCGCGGCTGGCTTGCCGGCCGACAGCACACGCATCAGATCGTTGCACCAGTTCTGCCAGCCGAACACGAAATTCTCGCCGCCGCTCTGGAAGGCCTTCTGCAAGACCTCGGGATTGGTGACAGCGAAATTCGATGGCGCCAGCATGTCGAGCACCTGGCGCAGCGTGAACTCGACCACCGCCTCGTTCGCCGGCGACACGCCGCGCACGCCCGTGGTCGCGTTGTGCCACCACTGCTCCCTCAGCAGAAACGCCTGGGCGAGCAGATTGAACGGCGGACTTTCCCACTCCGGTGCGGCAAAACGCCGGTCCTGCGGCTTCGGCTTGATCAGGGACCACGGCCCCTGACCCGGCGCGAAACAACGCATCGCAGTTTCGAAGAATCCGGCCGCGTCCCGCATTCCCTCCTGAGCGATCTCCGTTCGCCGCTGCGGCGCAGCCGCCAGATGTGAGGCCCAGTCGATAAAGGCCAGCGACAGCGCGACCGGCGATATGCCGCCTGTCAGGCGAGCCGCCAGCGCATGAAGCGCGCGGTCGGCCTGATAGGTCTCCACCGGTTGGGTTTTGGACGCGGGCTGTGCATGAGGCGGCTCGGCAGCGACCGCGGCGCCGCGGCTTTCGGCATAGCCTGGGGCGTGGGCGGGACACGGCAATCTCGGTGCCTCCGCCTGCGGCAGAGTCGATGTCGACGGCATGGCAACGGCCTCTTTCACGTTACGCCGGGTAAATGGATGGTGACCCATGACAGCCGGAAGACGGATCAGTTCGGCTTGTTGCCGAACAGACTGGATGCGCGCTCGAGCATCCGCTCACCATGCCTAAAAAGCCGTTCGCTGTCGCGACGGACAAAGTCGATCTGGTGCTGGCCGCATTCCGTGCACATCGTCCTCAGATCCCTAACCGAATGAGATCCGGCCATTTTCGAGACGAATTCGGAGAACAGGTGTGTTTCGGTTTGCGCCCGCTCGAGCATCTCATTGGCGGCGAATACCATCTCCTCAAGCACCACCTTTTGCGCGCCCATCAGGAAATCCAGAGCGTGCCTGTTCGCCTTGGTTAATCTAGCGGCGGCGTCGGCCACAGATTGCTCGAAAATCTCGGCACGGGGTTCGGAAGGCTCTGGCATCGTAACCTCCGCTTTTTATGTTTTTACAGGATACGCCCCTGACCCGGCGGCGCATTGAGCTGCATCAAGTGGATCGCTGCCCGCCCTCCCCTTGACCTGCGTCAAATCGGAGCAGGACGGCTGGCATAACCCGTCAAATATCAACTTTGATCTCGAACTTGCGGAGGCCCCCATGCGCGCCCACCAGATCATGACCCGGCCGGTCATATCAGTTACACCAGACACCAAGGCCAATACCATGCTGGCGAAGCACATCAGCGGACTTCCGGTTGTCGACCCAACCGGCAAGCTCGTCGGCATCGTCTCCGAAGGCGACTTCATCCGCCGCAGCGAAATCGGCACTCAGCGCAAGCGCGGCCGGTTCCTGAAATTCATTCTCGGTCCCGGCAAGGCGGCGGCCGATTTCGTTCATGAGCACGGCAGCAAGGTCTCCGAAATCATGACATCACAGCCGCTCACGATCACCGAAGACACGCCGCTCGAAGAGATCGTCGAACTGATGGAGACGAACAACATCAAGCGCCTGCCGGTGATGCGCGCCGACAAGATCGTCGGCATCGTGTCGCGCTCCAACCTGTTGCAGGCAGTCGCGAGCCTGGCCAAGGAAATTCCTGATCCGACCGCCGATGACGATCACATCCGCAACCGCGTCATCGATGCAATCGAAAAGAACGACTGGTGCCCGTTCGGGCTCAGCGTGATCGTGCGCGACGGCATCGTCCATCTCAGCGGCGTCATCACCGAAGAACGCGCGCGGAAGGCCGCGGTGGTCGCCGCCGAGAACGTCACCGGCGTGGTTAGGGTTCACGACCATCTGTGCTGGGTCGATACCATGTCCGGAATGTATCTGAACTCCCCGGAAGACGACGACCTGGCAAAGGCGAGCTGATCGGCAGGGGCCGTCAGAGTATCGGGCGCGTTTGGATCGGGAGCGGCTTCTGCAAGTAGCGATTATCCGGGTCTAAACGCGCTCGATGATGATCGCCGGCGCCATTCCGCCGGCCGCGCACATGGTCACCAGCCCGCGCTTGAGGTCGCGCCGTTCCAACTCGTCGAGAATGGTGCCGATCAGGATGGCGCCGGTCGCGCCGATGGGATGCCCCAGCGCAATCGAGCCGCCGTTGACATTGACCCTGCTGCGCTGGAGGCCGAGATCCCGGATGAATTTCTCGGCTACCACCGCGAAGGCCTCGTTGATCTCGAACAGGTCGATATCGTCCAGCGTGAGGCCCGCCTTCGCCAGCACCTTGTGCGCCGCCGGCACCGGCGCGTTCAGCATCAGGGTCGGCGAGTCACCCATATTGGCCATCGCCACCACGCGTGCGCGCGGCTTCAGGCCGTGCGCCTTGGCGTAACTCGGCGACGCCAGGAGAAGTGCTGCCGAGCCATCGACGACGCCTGACGAGTTGCCGGCATGGTGCACGAAATTGATGTCGAGGCCGGGGTGCTTCTGCAAAATCAAATTGCGATAGGTCGTACCCTTGTCGTCGAGCGGATAGTCCGCCACCGCCGTGAAGGCGGGTTTCAGGCCGGCCAGCCCTTCGAGCGTGGTTTGCGGCCGCGGATATTCCTCGCGGTCGAGCGCCAGGCTGCCGTCCTCGCAATAGACCGGTACGTGGCTCTTGTCGAAATGGCCGCCCTTGATGGCGTTCGCCGCCCGCTGCTGGCTCTCGTATCCCAGCCGGTCGACATCCTCCCGCGTAATGCCTTCGAGCGTCGCGACAGCGTCGGCGCAGACCCCTTGATGCGACTGCGGATGGATGGCGCGCAAATGCAGGTTGCCGGCGTCCATCATGAACGGGCCCTCGCCGCGGCGTCCCTCCATCGACATCATCTCGGTGCCGCCGGCGATCACGAGATCCTCGGAGCCCGACATGATGGAGGCAGCCGCCATGTTGACGCTGGTGATCCCGGAACCACAAAAACGATCCAGTGTCACGCCGCTGGCGCGGACATCGTAGCCGGCATCGAGCGCCGACATCCGGCCGAGATCGCCGCTCTGCGCGCCCCTCTGCGAGCTGGTGCCCCAGATGATGTCGTCGACGTCAGCCGTGTCGATCCCCGTACGGTCGGCCAGCGCCCGCAACACGGTGGCGCCCAGCCGCTGCGGATGAATACCCGAGAGCGCGCCCTTGCCCGCCTTGCCGATGCCCCGCGGCGTTCTGCATGCATCGATGATCAGCGCGTCAACCATGGTGTTTCCCTTGAAGATTTTGTTTGCGGCATCTGGATTACGAAATCCGCCCTCTCAAAGCAACTTGCCGTCCGGCCCGAAAAACGGATGCGGTCCGTCGAAATGGCCGATCGGAACCTGATGGGTGACAACGCTTCCAAAACCCTCGCCGGGAAACCAGCTATGGAGATGGAAGGCCGGCGGCTCGACCTTGAAGGAGGGCTCGCGCAATTCCGCCAGATCGAGATCGACGGCGTGATTTGGCGCCGGACAGATCGTGGTCGCGACGCCAGCGAACAGCGACAGCGCCGCGCGGTGGACGTGGCCGGTGGCGATCCGCTGGATGTGCGGGTGGCGTCTGATGACGGCTGCGAGCCCGGCGCCGTCGATGAGATTCTGGCGGTCCATGTGCCAGATGCCGGTCTTGAACGGCGGATGGTGCAGGAACACCAGCGCCGGCTTGCCGCGCGAATCCGCGAGCGTCGCGTCCAGCCATTGCAGGGTTGGCGCATCGAGCTCGCCATGCGGCTTGCCGGGTACGCTGGAATCCAGCAACAGCAGATCGAGTCCGCCGATTTCGATCCGCAGATTGAGTGGGCCGGATGAAAACACATATGGTTGCGAGGCAAACGCGGCCCGCATCAATTCGCGGGAATCGTGATTGCCGGGAATCCCGGCATACGGCAACGCCAGCGGCGCCAGCAGGCGCTGGAGATGCTGATATTCCCCGGCCATCGGCGTGTCCACGAGATCGCCCGATATCACCAAGAAGTCGGGCTTTGGCCTGAATGCATTCAGGGCCGCGACGCAGCGCTCGAGCGCGGCCGCGGTATCGACACGACCGTAGGCCAGCGACCCCGGTGACTTGATATGCAGATCAGAAATCTGCGCGATGAGAACTGGTTTTTCCGGCATCGGGATTCTTCAACTTTCCGGTGGCAAGAGGCGGATGGCATCCGGCGCGATCAATAGTCCGACGCGCTCACCGATCGCGGCGTTGACGGTGTTTGACGCGTCGACGGTAAGAGCCTTGCCGGAGGCGCCGCTGACGACCATGCGTTGCCGGTCGCCGATAAAACTGACGCTGTCAATGGTTCCCGACAGCGGCGCGCTCCCGACCTCGACCACACGGATGGTCTCGGGGCGGATCATCGCGACCGCCGCCGGCAGGCTTGCATCGCCGCCGATCGGCTGCCGGCCGCCCGGCAGCACCAGATGACCGTTCTCGACCGCGGCTTCGATGATGTTCGCGGCGCCGATGAATTCCGCCACGAAGCGATTTTTCGGCTTGAAATAGATCTCGCGCGGCGTGCCGATCTGGGCGATCGCGCCCTTCTGCATGACGACGATGCGGTCGCCGAGCTCCATGGCCTCGGACTGATCGTGTGTCACGTAGATGGTGGTGATGCCGAGCGCGCGCAGCAGGCGATTGAGTTCACCGCGCAGGCGATCGCGAAGCGCAGCATCGAGCGCGGTCAGGGGCTCGTCGAGCAGCAGGATGCCCGGGCGGATCGCCACCGCGCGCGCCAGCGCGACGCGCTGGCGCTGGCCGCCGGAGAGCTGGTTGATCCGGCGGTTCTCCAGCCCGGTGATATTGGTTAGCGCCACCAGTTCGGCGACGCGCGCGGCCCGCTCCTTAGCGCCCATGCCCCGGATCTTCAGGCCGTAGCCGATGTTGTCGGCGACGCTCATATTGGGGAACAGCGCGTAGGACTGGAACACCATGCCGACATTGCGCTTCTCGATCGGCACCGAGGTCATGTCGTTGCCATCGAACAGCACCCGTCCGCCCGCATCAGGCAATTCGAGCCCTGCGATGATGCGCAGCATCGTGGTCTTGCCGCAGCCGGAGGGGCCGAGCAGCACCAGCGTTTCGCCGCGCGCGATGTCGAGTGTCGCGGGCTCCAGCGCGCGGGTGCCGTCGGCAAAGGTCTTGCCGCACGCCTCGACGCGGACCGAGGAGCCATGTCCCGCCGCTACCTTCATCGTGCCTGCTCCCTGTCGGCGAACATCTGCATCGCGACCAGAAGCGGAATGATCATGATAAAGAAGATCAGGGTATAGGCCGACGCCACTTCCAGCCGCATCGAGGCGTAGCTGTCGGCAAGCCCGATCGGCAGCGTCTTGGTCAGCGGCGTGTGCAGCATCCAGGTCAGGTTGAACTCGCCGAGCGACAGGGTCACCACCATCAGGCTGCCCGCCAGAATTCCCGGCAGGGCGTTGGGAACGATCACGTCGCGAAAGCGCCGCCAGGGCGAAGCGCCCAGCGACGCCGCGCCCTCGTCCAGCGTCTTGATGTCGACGGTCGAAAACACCGCCATCACCGATCGCACCATGAACGGCATGGTGAAGATGACGTGACCGGTGAGGATGAACAGCCACGAGCGACGAAACTCGCTGAAACCCTGATAGGTCAATAGCAGCGCCAGCGCGATGGCGAGGCCGGGAATTGCGAGCGGCAAGGTAATGATTTCCTCGACGATCCGCGACAGCCGCCCTCCCTTGACGTGCAGCGCGTAGGCGGCGGGAACGCCGGCGACCAGCGTCACGGCCAGCGTCGCAAAGGCGATCACGAACGACAGCAGGATGGTGCCGGCATAGAGATCCCAGACCTGGAACACCCATTGCAGCGTCAGGCCTGAGGAGATGCCGCGAAAGTAATTCACGGTGACGCCCGCGGCGATCGACTGGATCGCGGGCACGACCAGGAAGGCCGCGACCAGCAGCGTGAATAGAAGTTGGCCGGTGAAGATCAGACGGTCGCGCATGGGTTCATCCGGCCGCCGCAACCGTGCCGCCGCTGAACGAGCGCGCCAGCGCCAGGATGGCCCAGGCGATAATTCCGAGCCCGACCGACAGCGCCGCGGACGTTGCAAAATTCGCAGCCAGCGTGAACTCGGTATAGATCAGCATCGGCAGCACATCGATATTGGTCGCCAGCGTAAACGCCGTCCCGAACGCGCCCATCGCGGTCGCAAAGGCAATGGCCCCGGAGGCCACGAAAGCCGGCCCCAGCGCCGGCAGCACGACGTCGCGCTGCACCTCCCAGGGGCTCGCGCCGAGCGAGCGGGCGGCTTCTTCCAGCCCGACGTCGAGTTTCTGCACCGCCGCCATGATGGTGAGGATGACGCGCGGGATCGAGAAATAGAGATAGCCGAGAAACAGCCCATAGATCGAATAGGCAAAGACCAGCTTCTCGCCGAACAAACGGCTGGAGATGTCGCCGATCAGGCCCTGACGGCCGGCGAGCAGGATGATCAGGAAGCCGACGACCACGCCGGGAAACGCCAGCGGAAAGGTCAGCATCGCGATCAATCCCGTGCGGCCGGGAAAGCGATGGCGCTGCAGGAACATTCCCGCGATCGTGGCGATGACCAGCGTGGCGATCGTGGTCGCTGCCGCCAGCAAAACGGTGTTGATCAGGGTGGCGCGGTAGCGCGGTTCGGTGAGGATGGCCAGATATCCGGCCAGCCCATGCGGCCCCTCGGCGCCGGTCACCACCAGCCGCGCCATCGGCAGCAGGAAGAATGCCACCGTCACCACGGCGAGCGGCAACAGACACAGCCAGACGAAGGTTTTATGCGGCATGAAGAAATGGCGCTCTTAGAAAAGAGCGCCATATTGCATCAGCGGACCTCGGCGAGATAGCGGTCGACGAAGCCTTTTTGCACGTTTTCCATCTGGCCCCAGTCGACGCTTTTGGCGCGGGCATAGTCGCTGTCCGGCAGGAACTTCTTCTTCACGGCTTCCGGCAAGTCAATCGGGCGCGCCGGGCGCAGATAGGCGTTGGTCCAGATCGCCTGCCCCTTGTCGGACAGCAGATAGTCCAGCACCTTCTTGGCCTTTTCCTTGTCGGGCGCGTTTTTCACGAGGCCAACGACGTAAGGGAACACCACCGAGCCCTCGCAGGGAATCACAAACTCGAAATTGCCCTTCTCCGAATATTTGGCGCGATAGGCGTTGAAGTCATAATCCAGCAGGATCGGCATCTCGCCGGACACGACGCGCGCATACGAGGTCTGCTTGGGAACGATCGGATCGTTCTTGCGCAGCTCCTTGAAGAAGGTAATCGCCGGGTCGAAATTCGAAGCGGACCCGCCGAGCGCCAGATTGATCGCCACGGCGCCGACATAGCCCACCGCGGCCGAGCTTGGATCGAGATAGCCGACCATGCCTTTATAGTCCGGCTTCAACAGATCCTTCCAGCAGGCCGGCACCGGTTTGCCGCCCAGCGCATCCTTGTTCACGAACAGGCCGAGCGTACCGGAGTGGATCGTGGTCCAGTAGCCGTCCGGGTCCTTCAAGCCTGCGGGCACCTGGTCCCAATTGGCGGGCTTGTAAGGCTCGAGCGCGTCCTGCGCTTTCGCCTTCATGCCGAAGGTGACGCCGAAATAGCCGATATCGCCGACCGGATTGCTCTTCTCGGCCAGGATTTGCGCCAGCGCCTGCCCCGAATTCTTGTTGTCGTGGGGAATGTCGTAGTTGAGATCGGCCTTGATGGCCTTGAGCATCGAAGCCCAGTCCGCCCATTCCGGCGGGCAATTGTAGCAGATCACGTCGGCCGCCTTTGCAGGCTGCAACGGCGCCACCAGCGCCAGCACAAGCAAGGCGAGGACGAAACGCACGGTCTTCATGAATGGCTCCGAAGGCAAAGGAAGGCGTTCCCGAGGGTCGGGACATCAACCCTGACGGCCGATCAAGTATAGGCCGCGTATGAAGGATTTGCGACAAGCGGTCTTTTGCTGTGCAGCAAAGCTGTGAAGCGGACCTGCCGCTCCGGCCACGGATCATTCGCCGACGGCTGCGCGCCGGCGATGGCTGAGTTGCATCGATGGTTGCGACACTACCTTGCGGCGCAACTTGAGTTGCAGGTATCGTGAAAGCCAATCGGGCGACCCCAAGCCTTCACGAAATCACCCGTTGCAGCGGAGACGTTCCATGACCCCTCCCGTCAATTCTCCCGCGATCAAAGTGGTAAGATCGGTCCGCGAGCAGGTGAGCGCGGAGGAATGGCAAACCCGCGTCGATCTCGCGGCCTGCTACCGCCTCACCGCGATGTACGGCATGACCGAGATGATCGCCAACCACATCTCCTGCCGCGTTCCCGGCTCGCACGGTCACTTCCTGATCAACCCTTATGGGATGCTCTACGAAGAGATTGATGCCTCCTGCCTGATCAAGATCGATCTCGACGGCAACGTGCTCTTCAACGCTTCCGACTACGGTGTCAACGCCGCCGGCTTCGTCATTCACAGCGCCATTCACATGGCCCGGCACGACGTCGACTGCGTCGCGCATACGCACACGCCGGCCGGCATGGCGGTCTCGGCGATGGAATGCGGGCTGCTGCCGCTGGCGCAGACCTCGATGCGGTTTCTCCATATCGCCTACCACGACTTCGAGGGCATCGCCGACGATGTCGGCGAACGCGAGCGGCTGGTCAGGGACCTCGGCGATCACGAAGCGATGGTATTGCGCAACCACGGACTGCTGGTGGTCGGACGAACCATCCCCGCCACCTTCAACCTGCTGTATCGGATGGAGCGCGCCTGCGAGGTGCAGGTGATGGCGCTGTCCTGCAACACCAAATTGGTCTACCCGCCGCGGGACGTCCTGGAAAAGACCTTCGACAAGGTCAAGCCGCGCCCCGAGCTGCCCAACCGCAACGGCGAACTGGCCTGGCCGGCGTTGTTGCGCAAACTCGACCGCGCCGATCCATCCTACCGGAATTAGACTGGCGGAATCAGCGCGGCACCACCGCCGTCGCCTCGATCTCGACCCGCGCTGCCGGCTCGACGAGGCGCACCACCTGGACCAGCGCCATCGCCGGATAATGCGCGCCGAAGATCTCGCGATAGATCTGGCCCAGCATCTTCAGGTTCGCCAGATATTCTTCCATGTCGACGACATACCAGGTGAGGCGGACCAGATGTTCGGGCCGCGCACCGCCCTCGGCAAGAATGGCCGAGATGTTGCCCAGGGCCTGACGAACCTGCGCGATGAAATCCGCCGGCAGATGACCGTGCGGGTCCCAGCCGATCACGCCGCCAGTCACCACAAGGCGGCCGTCGGCTGCCATGCCGTTGGCGTATCCCTTCGGCATCGGCCAGCCGCTCGGCTGCAAAATCTGCGCGCGCCCTGGCGAAGGCTCGTCCTTCGCCGCCGGCAGCACCGCAAGCGTGGGCCCTTGAGTGCTCACGACCAATTCTCCGTCATTCCAGATGCATTCATTCCGCGGCCATGCCCGGCGAGCCGCCGCCTGCCTGCGCGATTTGCCGCAGCGCGAACCGCTTCAGCTTGCCGGTCTCGGTCTTGGGCAGTTGCGCGACAAATTCAATTGCACGCGGATATTTGTAAGGCGCAATCTCGCGCTTGACATGATCCTGCAGCGCCGTCGCCAGCGCGTCATCGGCGGTGACGCCGGACATCAGAACCACATAGGCCTTGACGATCATGCCGCGCGCTTCGTCGGGCGCGCCGACCACGCCGCACTCGGCTACGGCCGGATGGCTCAGCAGGGCGGCCTCGATTTCCGGGCCTGCAATGTTGTAGCCGGAGGAGACGATCATGTCGTCCGAGCGGGCCACGAAGGAAAACCGTCCCTTCTCGTCGCGCACGAACGTGTCGCCCGTGAGATTCCAGCCATCGCGCACATAGTTCGACTGCCTGGAATCCGCGAGATAACGGCAGCCGGTCGGACCGCGAACCGCAAGCTTGCCTGCGGTGCCCGCCGACACTTCGTTCATGTCATTGTCGACGACCTTTGCCTCGTAACCCGAAACCGGGCGGCCCGTCGTTCCGGCGTTGGCGTCCCCTACCCTGTTCGTGATGAAGATATGCAGCAATTCCGTGCTGCCGATCCCGTCGAGAATCGTCTTGCCCGTCTTGCGCATCCAGCTTTCGAAAACCGGCGCCGGCAGGGTCTCCCCGGCCGAAACCGCAAGGCGCAGCGACGACAGATCGGCGCCCTTGTCCATCGCGGCCATCATCGCCCGATAGGCGGTCGGCGACGTGAAGCAGATCGTGGCCTTGTGGGTCTCGATGATCTTGACCATCTCGCCGGGGGCTGCATTTTCCAGCAGTGTCGCGGTGGCTCCGAACCGCAACGGAAAGATCGCAAGGCCGCCGAGCCCGAACGTGAAGGCGAGCGGCGGCGAACCCACGAAGACATCGTCCGGCGTGACGTTGAGGACTTCCCTGGCGTACCCATCCGCAACGATCAGGAGATCGCGATGGAAATGCATCGTCGCTTTCGGCTCACCCGTGGTCCCGGATGTAAAGCCCAGCAGTGCGACATCATCCCGGCCGGTCTTGACCGCATCGAACCGCACCGGCTTGCTCAGCGCCACGCGGTCGAGCTCGGCATCATGGTTCGACGTTCCGTCGAAATTCACGACCTGCTTGAGGAAGCGGCTGGTCTTCGCGCACGCAACGAGTTCGTCGGCGATACGGCTGTCCGTCAACGCCAGCGCGATCTCTGCCTTGTCGATGATCTTGGTCAGTTCACCGGCACGAAGCATCGGCATGGTATTGACGACGACGGCGCCTGCCTTTGTCGCCGCCAGCCATGCAGCGACCAGGGCCGGATTGTTGCCCGAACGGATTAGGACGCGGTTACCGGGTTTTACGCCGTAATTCTCCACCAATGCATGTGCGAGGCGGTTCGACCAGTCGGCCAGCTCCTTGTAGGTGCGCTGGCGACCGTTGCCGATCAGCGCGACCTGATCGCCCATCCCCTGCTCGACGATCCGATCGGTCAGTTCGACGGCGGCGTTGAGATATTCGGGATACCTGAACTCCGGCCGGTCGAGGATCAATTCCGGCCATTGGTCAAACGGCGGAAGATTTCGCCGCGTAAAATCATCGACGTGACCGGATGGACCAAGGCTCGTTGGACCAAGGCTTGTTGGGAGAAGGCTTGTTGCACCAGGGCTATTTGGGACAAGGCTTGTCTCAGCCGACATGTTCACTGCCCTCCTTTTCGGGACGAAAGGCTTCAGTCCAATAGGCCGTCCGACAGCGCGCCATGCGAAACATTTTATACTTAAAGTAATTTGGCGCAATAGTCCAAATCCGGGCGACCCAATACTTTTTTGCTGCCTAGCGTTTCGCCAGTTCCTTCAGGCGCAAGGTCATCGGCGAGCCCGGAACGGCCAGCGGGGCAATCGCGGTGAAATGATTGGCGGCGGGGACGACGCCGAACCGGGTGGCGAGGCCCGCCGCGCCCCAGTGCTCAACGATTGTTCGGCTCTGCCTAAAATATTCCGCGCTCTCGTTTTCGCCGACCACCGCATCGAGGCTGCCGCGCGAAGGCGCCTTCCAGAACAACGGGCTCGCCGCCCGGGCGGTGGCGTCATCGAGCTGCAATGCCCCGTTGATCGACGTTGGAACCAGCGGCCCCAACTCGAACAGGCCAGAAATCGCGTAGGCCGCAACGACGAGATTTTCGGGCAGCGACGCGTCGTAGGCCGGCCAGTCGGTCGCCAGCATGCAGGCGGCGAGATGCCCGCCGGCGGAATGGCCGCTGATGATGAGGGAGCGTCCCATGCGCGCCAACTCACGCGTCGCCATCCGCATCTGCTGGATGATCTGATCGACCGTGACCGCGGGACACAGGTCGTAGCTAGGAATGGCGACACCGATGCCGTGGGCATTCAGCCCGCCCGCGAGATGGCTGAAAAAGGAGGCGTCCAGCGCCTGCCAGTAGCCGCCATGGATGAAGACGACGATCGGCCCTTGATCGCTGCCGGGAAAGAAATCGATGCTGTGCCGCGCGCCCGGGCCATAGGCGATCACCTGCGGCGCGTGCCGCTCGCGATAGGCGGCCGCGTCGGTTGCCCAGCCAGCCATGATCGCGGCATTTTCCGGGACCCGCGCCCGGTTGTTGTATTCGGCTTCGTAGTCGACGGCGGCGGCCAAGACGCGACTAAGCCCGTTTTTGCGCGGACTTCTGCGCCGAGGCCTTGGTCTTGGCCAACAGCCGCATCAGTTCGCGCACGTCTTTCGGGGTCAAATCGAAAAATATGTCGGCGATCCAGGTTTCGTGCTCGGTGGCCATCTTGCGAAACTCGGCGCGGCCGGTTTTTGTCAGCCGTATCACCTGCACGCGGCGGTCGGTGTCCGATGTCCGCCGGTCGAGATGGCCGGATTCGACGAGACGCTCGACCAGCCCGGTGACGTTGCCGTTGCTGACCATCATCCGCTTCGAGACGTCCGACAGCGTCATGCCGTCGGGCGCCTTGTCGAGCTGGGCCATCAGGTCGAACCGCGGCAGCGTGACATCGAACCGCTCGCGCAGCCGGCCGCGCACCTCGCCTTCGATCAGGGTGGTGCAGGTCAGCAGGCGCAGCCATAATCTGAGTTCGTTGCCGTGATCTTCCGGGAGTTCGACGGCCTTGGTCTCGGAATCAAGGATCATGATGCAATCACACCTGCCTGGGTCGTCACCGCAGCACGGATGCCGGTGCTGCCAACCTCGCATTTCGGGCTTGGCTATTGTTTTGACCTTCAAATAATTCGCGACGCACTGCAAGTCAAAAGGCTGCAGGCCCCGCATCCCGTGCCGAGATATGCAAATTTCTTTAGGCTTCAAACAATTGGCGTGCCGTTTGCATGCTGGTCTCGCGGTGGGCTCGGACCTGGCGCGGCTCTGCTTGCGGCAACAGCCGTCATCAGAATAAGCTCCAGCCTCGAGCACGGGTTGGCGTAACGGGGGAATGGGTCATGAAGCAGCAGTGGAAGTTGGCAGGGCTCGCGGTTCTCTTGAGCGTCGCGGCCGGTCAGGCCACAGCCCAGGAGAAGCTCAAGATCGGCGTGATCGTGACGCTGTCGGGCCCGGCGGCGGTGCTCGGCCAGCAGGCCCGCGACGGCTTCATGCTCGCGGTCAAGGACCTCGGCGGCAAGATGGCAGGCCGCGATGTCGAGGTCGTGGCGGTCGATGACGAACTCAAGCCGGACGCCGCGGTGACCAAGGTGAAGGGCCTGCTCGAACGCGACAAGGTCGATTTCGTGGTCGGGCCGATCTTCTCCAACATCCTGCAGGCGATCCACAAGCCGGTTACGGATACCAAGACGTTCCTGATCAGCCCGAATGCCGGCCCGTCGAGCTATGCCGGCAAGAATTGCAGCCCCTTTTTCTACGTGACCTCCTACCAGAACGATCAGGTGCACGAGATCCTCGGCAAGGTCGCGCAGGATCGCGGCTACAAGCGCGTCTACATCATGGTGCCGAACTACCAGGCCGGCAAGGATTCCGCGGCCGGCTTCAAGCTCGACTACAAGGGCGAAATCGTCGAGGAGACCTACGTGCCGCTGGGCACGCTGGATTTCCAGGTCGAACTCTCCAAGATCGCCTCCACCAAGCCCGATGCGGTCTTCACCTTCATGCCGGGCGGCATGGGCGTCAGCCTGGTGAAGCAGTACAGCCAGGCCGGTCTCGCCGACAAGATTCCGGTGCTGTCGGCGTTCACCGTCGACGAATCGACGCTGCCGGCGCAGCAGGATGCGGCGGTCGGCATGTTCGGCGGCGCGAACTGGGCGCCCAATCTCGACAATCCCCAGAGCAAGAAATTCGTCGGCGCCTATGAGGCGGCCTACAACAGTGTGCCCGGCACCTATGCCATGCAGGGCTACGATACGGCGCTATTGATCGACAGCGCGGTCAAGGCGGTGAAAGGCGACCTCTCCAACAAGGAGGCGGTTGCGGCGGCCTTGAAGAAGGCCGACTTCACCTCGCTGCGCGGCAGCTTCAAATTCAACACCAACGGTTATCCGATCCAGGATTTCTATCTGACCAAGGTGGCAAAGCGCGCGGATGGCAAATTCCAGACCGAGATCGTCGAAAAAGTGTTCGAGAACTACGGCGACCGCTACGCCAAGGAATGCACGCCGGGCAACTAAGAAATTCAAAGCGTTTTCGAGCGAAGTGGATAGCGGTTCGCATAGCAATCAAGTTTACGCAGATTGCGTAGACTTATCTGCGGTAGAAAACGCGTCGCCATAACGATGGGAAGGAAACACAGCCATGACCAGCGAGATCACCGGCATCACCCGCGCCAACGAGGGTATGCAAGGCATTTCCTGGAACATCCTCGGCCAGACCTATGTGCCGAAAAATCGCAGCGACCATTGCTTCTCCTGGCACGCCACGCTGCCGCCCGGCACCTTCGTCCCGCCGCATATTCATCCCGATCAGGATGAGTATCTCTATATGCTGGAAGGCAAGCTCGACTTCATGCTGGGCGGCGCCGAGGCCCAGGCGACGCCGGGCGACCTGATCCGGCTCGGCATGGGTGTTCCCCACGGCATCTTCAACAAATCCGACCAGACCGCGAAAGTGCTGTTCTGGGTTTCGCCGACCCAGAAGTTGTATGACCTGTTCTGGGGCCTTCACAACATGAAGGAGCAGAAACCCGAGGACGTCGTGGCGATGGCGGCCGAGTTCAACATCCACTTCCTGCCGCCGCCTCCGGGGGCGTGAGATACACGGCACCGTGGCGCCTTGAGACCGTCATTGCGAGCGAAGCGAAGCAATCCATCGCCCAACAAGGAAGTATGGATTGCTTCGTCGCTTCGCTCCTCGCAATGACGCGGGAGATTAGCGCGCTCTGCACATTCTCGATATTTTTTACGGCACCTCGCTGAGGGCGGATTAGCTAACCCACCTTACGCGCTGGGCTCAAACCTTGAAGTAACCCGGCTGGCCGATGTCGGCGATCAAGTTAGTCCCAGTGGGCGTCCAGCCCAACCGCTGCTGCGTCAAAGCGCTGGAGGCCGGCATGTCCAAACCGGCGAACATCGCCAGTGGCCCGTAATAATCGCCCGCCTCTTCTTTCTTGATCGAAACTACCGGCACATTCAGCGCGCGGCCAATCACTTCGATGACCTGGCGCATGGGTACGCCTTCCTCGCCAACGGCGTGGTAGATCCCGTCTACCGCGCCCTCCTCCAACGCAAGCCGGTATAGGCGGGCGACATCCAGCCGGTGCGCCGCAGCCCAGCGTTCGGCGCCTTCGCCGACATAGGCGGCGGCGCCTTTCTGACGCGCGAGCTCGAGCAGATAAGTGATCAACCCAGCTTTTCCGTCGGCGCCATGCACTTGCGGCAGGCGTATCGCCATCGCGCGCACGCCACGCGACGCATAGGCCAAACCGGCCTGCTCCGACACGCGCGGAACATGCGGGCTGGAATCGCGCCGCATATCTTCGGTGATCACCACACCTGGCGCGATGAGGCCCGTTCCCGAGGTGACGATGAAAGGCTTGTTGGTGCCTGCCAACACATCGCCCATTGCTTCGATGGCGGCCTTGTCGATCGCGCCATTCTCCGCGAATTTCGAGAAATCAGCGGCGCGAAGAAGTGGCGCAGCGCGCGAATGTGAGCGCCACCTGGTACACCTGGCTGGAGCAGGGGCGCGGCGGTGCGCCCTCCGCCGATGTGCTGGATCGCATCGCCCGCGCCATGATGCTGACCGACGTGGAGCGCGAACATCTGTTTCTGCTCGGTCTGGGCCGGCCACCCGAAGTCCGCTATCACGCGCCCGAAGGTATCTCACCCCGTCTGCAACGCGTGCTCGACACGCTGGAATACAGTCCCGCTTTTATTCGCACGGCGACATGGGATGTGATCGCGTGGAACAGGGCCGCCGCTGCGGTCCTCACCGACTACAGCACACTGCCGGATGGGCAGCGCAATGTTCTGCGCATGATGTTCCGCGACAGCGGCGTACGCGCCGCGCAGCCCAACTGGCAAAGTGTTGCGCGCTATGTGGTGGCGTCCTTTCGCGCGGATGTGGCGCGCGCCGGTGCAGCGCGCAATGTGCAATCGCTGGTCGATGAGCTCTGCGCGACAAGCCCCGAATTCGCGGCGATGTGGCGTGACAACGATGTGCAAGGGCATGGCGATGGCGTGAAAGTCCTGCATCATCCCATCGCCGGATCGCTCTCGATGGAATTTTCGGCATTCGCCGTCGATGGCCGGCCCGACCTCAACATGGTGATCTACAATCCTGCAACGCCCGCGGACGCGGACAGGATCCGCGCGCTGCTGATACGCAACGCTTAACTCTTTTGCCCAAGCTCGCGCGCGTTATCGGCTTCCTCTTTCAACCAATTGATGGCTTTGGTGACTCGTTTAAACTCAACTTCAGCGGCGCTCGGTATGGTATCGGATGAGTCTTTCGTTGTTGTCGCTGGCTCCGGTGGTGCGTCCTTCAGACCGCCCCTCAGGCCGGCGAGGATATCGCGCGACCAGTTGGCCTTCTTCGTTTGTGCATCTTCATCTTCGGCGGTGCGCGGTTGTACGGTTTGAGGCAAATCTCTCGGCGTTATCGCTGGTTCCTGTAGTGCGCCTCCCTTCAGACCGGC
Source organism: Bradyrhizobium erythrophlei (assembly GCF_900129505.1). Lineage (NCBI taxonomy): Bacteria > Pseudomonadati > Pseudomonadota > Alphaproteobacteria > Hyphomicrobiales > Nitrobacteraceae > Bradyrhizobium > Bradyrhizobium erythrophlei. The sequence continues at coordinate 8,778,197 of NZ_LT670818.1, forward strand.
GACGATCTGGCGAGCTTCGACGATCTCGCGCGGTTCATCGGCATCCTCTTTGAACCACTTGAAGGCGTTAGTAACTCGTGTAAGCCCATCTGCAGTGGTGCTCGGTATGGCATCGGGTGAGTCTTTCGGCGTTATCGTTGGCTCCGGTGCTTCAGTGTTGTTGGCGATTGGCTCACGCATTCGTTCGCGTTCAGAGCTTATTCGGCTTGGCTGAGGAGCATTTCGGCCAGCTAACCACGCCCTTAGCGCGACGATGCGCAGCCGCTGCTCGTTGAGAAGTCCGCGCAGCTCATTGACCTGACCGCGTAGTTCCTTGATGTCTCTTTCGCGACCGATAGTGAGAAGTATCGTCAGTAGTTGGGCGACTGCGATTGCGATTACGCAAACGGCAAGTTCTAGATTGCTCATCCAACCTTCTCCGCTGGAATGCTCCGCTGCACGATGCGGGCCCTACCGCAAACAGCTTGCGACAGCCCCAAGGCAACAATACACCGATCCGTAGGACGCTCCATACATCATCGCGGTTTCGGGTTACCCTTAACGGACCGACATGTGTAATTCAGCGCCGGGAGCACACGGAACTTTATGAGTTTCGAGTAATGTTTCGGGGCGGCGCCCGCCTGGATCCGCGTACCAAGCTCAGGCTCCCGCCGCGCAGCCTCTGGGCACAGCAGATTAACGGCTCGTGGCATGTGTGTTGGATTGGGTCGGCCGTCGTTCCACGCCATGTCCGATACCGGTCATACACGTCGCTTCCGCTACGCAACACCGAGGTCGGGTTCGCGAACTGGGGCAGCAGGCGGCGACAGAGCGCATCCGCGACCCGACGGGCAAATCACCTGGGCAATTCATCGACCCCTCTGTCCAGCCCCTTTTGCAAAAATATTCTGATTTTCCGAAGACGCAAATCACTTTATAACCACGGCCGTCCTGTCCCACAGAGGGGCGGCTCGAGATCGTCACGGACGCGGGACAGGATGCGGTGGACGCAAGCGGCGCCAAAGACGAGGGCGCTCGCTTTGCGGACGGCAAAATCGTGTGGTCCTGACGCCTCGACGCTGGCGTCAAGCTCGTGAGAGGCAAGCTTCTCAGGGGTGACGGCGGCAAGAAAGCCCGATCGCCGGGGAGAGTACGACATAAGCCGTAAAACCACTGCGCGGGGAATGCCGGGCGATTCCGGTGTGACCTGACTAACGCGTGTGCGCAACACCCACTATCTCTGCACACGCGGCTTGCGGGCGCATCGGGCGCCCGGCATTCCCTGCGCCGATAGGAGAGGGCCGAACGAGAAGGCCAAAACTCGCGCGACAGGCGCGGCGAGATCGTGAAGGTGTGTCCCGGTTGTCATCGTCCGCCATCCGGTCCGGCCTTTTGGCCGGCCGAACGACAGGCTCCGGCGGACGATCCAGTATTCCAGAGATGTTAGCGATCGAACCGAGAAGTCGCGGCGTACTGGATCCCCGCTTTCGCGGGGACGACAACCGAGTTTAGTCGTTGGACAATGCCGCCGTTCAAATTCGAATGCGTCGTGAGGACAAGCGCGTATCTGCACCGCGCCCACCCTATCAGCGCAAAGCGCAACGGTGGGCTCGCTTCGCTCAGCCCACCCTACGCCCTCACCGCCGTCAATCCCGGCACGGCCGCAAAACCGGCCTTGCTGGCATAGCCGCGCACGATGGCCTCGCGCTGCGAATAGCTCAGCACGTTCTCGACATTATCAAAACCGTCGGGCGCCAGTTGCTCGACCGCGTCGATCACGCCCTCGGGGCCGCCGCGGCGGTTCGAGCGCACGATCTCCGCCGTCATCGGCAACCGCTTCTGCTCATAGGCCAGCAGGGCCTGGCGCGGATGTTCGGCGCGCGCCAGCGCGTCGGCAAGACAGCGCGCGTCAAGAATGGCCTGCGAGGCGCCGTTCGAGCCCACCGGATACATCGGATGCGCGGCATCGCCGAGCAGCGTGACGCGGCCGCTGGACCACCAAGGCAGGGGATCACGGTCGCAGGTCGGATATTCGTAGAATTCTGGTGTCGCCGAGATCAGGCCGGGCACGTCGACATAGGGCACCTTGAACCGCGCCACGTGCGGCATCAGTTCCTCGCGCTTGCCCGGCCGCGACCAGTCCTCACGGCGCGGCGGCGGCGCATTGCCGTCGCCGACCTTGACCAGCACCGCCCAGTTGGTGAGGCGGTTGGCCGGGCTCGACCCTTCGGCGATCGGGTAAACCACGACCTTGGCATGCAGGCCGCCGGCCACGATCATCGATTTGCCGGTCAGGAAGGCCGGCCAGTCGCGCGCGCCGCGCCACAGCATCAGCCCGTTCCAGCAGGGCGGACCTTCCTCGGGAAACAGCATCTCACGCACCCGCGAATGAATGCCGTCGGCGCCGATCAGGATGTCGCCGCGCACGGTTTTGGTGTGGCTGCCGGCGCGATCGAAGAAATAGGCGGTGACGCCGCCCTCGTCCTGGGTGAAGGCGCCGAGCCTGCAACCGGTATGGATGGCGTCGTGTCCAAGCCGCTGCTCGACGGCGCGATGGATCACGCTTTGCAGCCGGCCGCGATGGATCGAGAATTGCGGCACGTCGTGGCCGGCATCGATGCCGCGCGGATCGCGCCAGACTTCCTGGCCGTGGCGATTGAGATAATACAGCACGTCGGTGCGGATCGCGATGTCATCGAGCTTCTGCAACAGGCCGAGACCGGCGAGTTCGCGGATCGCATGCGGCAGCGTGTTGATGCCGACGCCGAGTTCGCGGATGGTGTCAGATTGCTCGAACAGTTCGCAGCCGATGCCGCGGGCCCGCAGCATCAGCGCGGTGGAGAGGCCCCCGATGCCGCCCCCGACGATAATCGCCTTCATGGCCGCAAACTCCACTCAAACCCTAAATGCCACGCGAACGCCTTAGGCTGGCACGGCCGGTCACTCCGCCGCAAGCGGCTTTGTCGCCTCCGCCTTCAGCTCCGCCCGGGTTTTCGGCTTAGCCTTAGTTTTCAGGTCCTCAAAATCCTGCCGGTCGCGCACGCTGTTGCGGAAAATCTGCTCCTTGCCGGGCTGGTATTGCGGCGGGCAGAACACGCCGTCGGCGCCATACCAGGCGGCGGCCTTCAGCGTGAACGCGGGGTCGACCAGATGCGGCCGGCCGAGCGCCACCAGGTCGGCGCGGCCGGCGGCGAGGATGGTGTTGACCTGATCGGCGGTCGTGATGTTGCCGACACACATGGTGGCGACCCGCGCCTCGTTGCGGACCTGATCGGAGAACGGGGTCTGGAACATCCGGCCGTAGATCGGCTGGGCATCGCGCACGGTCTGGCCGGTGGAGACGTCGACCAGATCGACGCCGGCTTCGGCAAAGGCGCGCGCGATCGCGACGGCGTCGTCACCGGTGATGCCGCCCTCGGCCCAGTCGGTGGCGGAAATGCGCACCGACATCGGCTTGTGGGCCGGCCACGCAGCCCGCAACGCCTCGAACACTTCCAGAGGAAAGCGCAGGCGGTTCGCGAGCGAGCCGCCATAGGCGTCGGTGCGGTTATTGGTGAGCGGCGAAATAAAACTCGCCAGCAGGTAGCCGTGGGCGCAATGCAGCTCCAGCATGTCGAAGCCGCAGGCCTCGCCGCGCAGGGCGGCCTGAACGAAGGCCGCCTTCACGGCGTCCATCGCGGCGCGGTCCATCTCGCGCGGCACCTGGCTGTCCGGGAAATAGGGAATCGGCGACGCCGAAATGACGTCCCAGCCGCCCTCTTCCAGCGGCCGATCCATGCCGTCCCACATCAATTTGGTGGCGCCCTTGCGGCCGGCATGGCCGAGCTGAAGGACGATCTTCGCCGCGGAATTGGCGTGGACGAAATCAACGATCCGCCGCCACGCGGCTTCCTGCTCGTCGTTCCACAGCCCGGCGCAGCCCGGCGTGATGCGGGCGTCACGGCCGACACAGGTCATTTCGGTGAAGATCAGACCGGCGCCGCCGATGGCGCGCGAGCCGTAATGCACCAGATGGAAATCGCCGGGCACGCCCTCCTTCGCCGAATACATGCACATCGGAGAGACCACCGCGCGGTTGGCAAGCGTCATCTCGCGCAGCCGCAGCGGCTGAAACATCGGCGCCAGCGGTTTCCTGAGGTCAACGTTGAAGCCCTTGGCTTGAACCTGTTTCGCAAACGCCTTGTCGACCTCGCTGACAAAATCCGGTGCCCGCAGCGTGAGATTATCGTAGGTAATCGCCTTGGCGCGGGTCATGACGCCAAAAGCGAACTGCACCGGATCGAAATCCCAGAAGCGGTCGACGTGCTCGAACCAGACCAGCGACACGTCGGCGGCGTGCTGGGTCTTCTCCACCTCCTCGCGGCGGCCGGTCTCGTATTCCTCCAATGCGGCTTCGAGGGTCGGCGCCCGATGCATGGCATCGGCCAGTGCGATCGCGTCTTCCATCGCAAGCTTGGTGCCGGAACCGATCGAGAAATGCGCGGTCGCCTTGGCGTCGCCCAGCAGCACCATGTTATCCTTGACCCAGCGCTTGCTGCGGATCATCGGAAAATTGCGCCACATCGAGCGGTTGATGAGGAGCTGATGTCCGTCGAGGAACCAGTCGAAGATCTCGGCCATCCGGTCGGCCGATTGCCGCTCGTCCAGGCCCTCGAGCCCGGCACGCTTGAAGGTCTCGGGATCGGTCTCGAAGATCCAGGTCGAGTGTCCCATTTCGTACTGGTAGGCGTGGGCGATGAAAGGGCCCCACTCGGTCTCCTGAAAAATGAAAGTGAAGGCATCGAGCGGCCGGGTCGAACCCATCCAGGCGAACTTGTTGGAGCGAAGGTCGATTTCGGGCTGGAAATGCTCGATATATTTGTCGCGGAAGCGGCTGTTGATGCCGTCGGCCAGCACCACCAGATCGGCATCGGCGAAGCGGGCCTCATCCTCGATGTCGGCTTCGAACAGCTGGGCGACGCCGAGTTCGCGCGCCCGCTCCTGCAGGATCAACAGCAGCGTGCGGCGCGAGCAGCCGCAGAAACCATTGCCGCCGACCCGGTGCACCGTGCCGCGGAAGTGCACGGCGATATCGTCCCAATAGGCGAACTGCTCGGTGATGCGGCGATAGCTCGGAGCGTCGTATTTCTCGAAATTGTCCAGCGTCGCATCGGAAAACACCACGCCGAAGCCGAACGTATCGTCGGCGCGGTTGCGCTCATAGACCGTGATCTCGGCCTCCGGCCGCTGCTTCTTCAGCAGGATCGCGGAATAGAGGCCGGCCGGCCCACCGCCGATGATTGCGATCTTCATGAGAGCCTCCGGCGCAGCGGGACCAATCCAATTATTTTAAACCTAAAACAATTTGGCTGGCAAGCCCCCGCCGGACGGCTCAATTGCCCTGAAACACCGGCTTCGCCTTGTTGGAAAACGCCTCGAACGCCCGGGCGAAATCGGCCGTGGTCATGCACAGCGCCTGCGCGACCGCCTCGGCCTCGATCGCTTCCTCTACCGACATCGCCCATTCCATCGCCAGCATCCGCTTGGTCATGGTGTTGGCGAAGGTCGGCCCCGCGGTGATTTCTTTGGCCAGAGACTGCGCCTGCGCCAGCACCTGATCCGGCGCGACAATACGGCTGAAGAACCCCCAGCGCTCGCCCTCCTCCGCGGTCATGAAGCGGCCGGTATAGAGCAGTTCCGAGGCGCGGGACTGTCCGATGATGCGCGGCAGGATCGCGCACGCGCCCATGTCGCAGCCGGCAAGCCCGACCTTGTTGAACAGGAATGCGACCTTGGCGCCGGTAGCCGCCAGCCGCAGGTCGGAGGCCATGGCGACGATCGCGCCGGCGCCGGCGCAGATACCTTCAACGGCAGCCACGATCGGCTGCGGACACGCCCGCATTGCCTTGACGAGATCACCGGTCATGCGGGTGAAAGCGGTAAGACCCTTGGTATCCATCTTCACCAGCGGGCCGATGATCTCGAACACGTCGCCTCCGGAAGAAAAATTGCCGCCGGCGCCGGTCACGACGACCGTCTTGATCTCATCGTCCATCGCGCAGGCGCGAAAGAAATCCGTGAGTTCCCGGTAGCTTTCGAAGGTGAGCGGATTCTTTCGCTCCGGGCGGTTCAGCGTCACCGTCGCCACGCCATCCACCACGTCAAGCAGGAAATGCCTGGGCGAATATTGCGAAAGCGGCAGCGTGACGGGATTGGCGGGCGTGTTCATGGGATCTCCCTTGCAGGTCGTTCGTTGTTGTTGCGCGCGGTCGACGCTTTCCTAGACTTCTCCGCCGGCCACCGCGATGGCCTGTCCGGTAATCGCGCTTGCTCCTTCGCCGCACAGCCACAGCACGGTGTCGGCGACTTCGGCAGGAGCGACGATACGGCCTTGCGGATTGTGCCGGGAAAGGTCGGCGACGGCCTGCTCATGGCTGCGCCCGGTCTTCTTCATGATGTTGTCGATGCTGCCGGCGAGCAAATCGGTATCGGTAAAGCCGGGACATACCGCGTTGACGGTCACGCGGGTGCTGGCGAGTTCCAGCGCCAGCGAGCGCGTGAGCCCGACCACCGCGTGCTTGGCCGCGCTATAGGCGCTGGCATAGGCGTAGCCCCTGAGGCCGGCGGTCGAGGCGATCGCGACAATGCGGCCATAGGGGCGGTCCTTCATCCCCGGCAGCACGGCCTGGACGGCATGAACCACGCCCATGAAATCGACATCCATCATGCGCCGGAACAGCGCGGCATCGGATTTTGCAAACGGCGCGGATTCCGCAACGCCGGCATTGGCGATCAATATATCGATCGGCTGGCGGCTAGCGGCCTCCGCAATCGCGGCGTTGACCGCGGCCTGGTCGGCGACATCGGCGACGCCCGCAAAATGCGCGTCGCCGGCAGCGACGGCTTCATCCAGCGTTGCACGATTGCGGCCAAGCACCGTGACGGTTGCGCCCGCGCGTACCAGCGCCGACGCGATGGCGCGGCCGATGCCTCGTCCGCCGCCGGTGACGAGGGCGTGGGAGGAACGCGGCAGTCCGGACATGCGTGGCCTCCCCGAGTGCATTCATCGACGTCGCGAGCATATATTTTAAACTTAAAGCTGTTGCAAGAAAGGCAGGAATTGTTGGTGCCCCGGCTACCGGCTCTTGCGCAGCGTCGCCGAGGGGCTTTCGCCGAATTTGGCGCGGTAGACATGGGCCATGCGACCGGGATGGCTGAAGCCGAGATCGAAGGCTATATCAATCACGCGCTCGCCCGGCCGGGCCTTCGACAGCCGCGCGTTTAGCTGTTCCAGACGGATATCCTGCAGCACGCCGGATATCGACTCGCCGAAATGACGCTTGAAGCCGAGCTGCAGCGACCGGACACCGATGCCGGACAGCCGCGCCAGTTTTTCCAGATCGAGCGGCTCGGCCGCATGCGCCTCGAGCGCGGCCCGCGCCCGCCTGTACGCCGCGGGCAGCGCGTCGCAATGCCGCGCCGATCGATTGATTGCCGCACTAAGATTATTGGGCTGGCCGGTGAGAAGCAGTCCGACCATGGACTCGCGCAGGGTCGCCAACGCGGCCGGCGACTGATGCGACCCGCCGTGCTCGGCAAGATCGACCAGATATTCGAGATGGAATTGCAGGGCGCGGCCAAAAGGCGTGTCGAGGTCGATCCGCGGGTCGAACTCCACCGGGTCGGCCGGCCGTTCCGCCAGCGCCGCCGCCCGGCTTTCGATCCGGTGCCGGTCCACCAGCAGGATCAGTTGCGCACAATCATCGTGCCAGATCATCCGGGTCGGCAGCGTCGGCGACAACAACGACGCAACCCGGCCGGGGCCGGACTCGATGTCGCGGCCTCCGGTCCTGATCTGCGCCCTGCCATGGATCGGCAATTGCAACAGAAAGAAGCGATCGAGGCAGCCGGGATCGATCGATACAGAACCGCCATAGGCAACGTAGTTGACCGAAAATCCGTCGAACGCGGCGGAATTGTGCAGCGCATGAAAATCCGGCCAGGAATGTCTGAGCGGGTCGAGCGCATGCGGACAAAATATCCGCCCGATCGACTCCGCGGCCTCATCGACATCGGCAGTGCGAACCCGCGAAAAGGCCGCCAGCCTTGCGCCGGCGGAGGCACGGTCGATACCCGAAACGGCTGCGCCCATGGCCCGATCGCCCGAATTATTTGAACCCTATAATATCCGGACCGCGGCATTTGGAAAGCCGTACCTGTGACCTAATTGCACTCGTTTCCCGCCCATTGGATGGGCAGCAGCCCCGGCCATCAGGCGCTGAACGGCGGCGTTCCGAGCTTTCGTCAGACGGACAATGGATTCGTCCGGCGGCTAGACGAAGGGCGGCGGACGTAGCAGGCTGCGGGTCGTCGCAAGGCAACGCAAGAGAGGATCATCGCCGTGTCAGCACTTGAAAAAGGCATCACCCGGAAGGGCGAAGGATTTGCGGGTACGTCCTGGAACATTCTCGGTCAGATTTATTTTCCGAAGGCCGTCTGCGAGGCGACCTTCTCCTTCGAGGCCAATACGGAGCCGGGGCAATTCGTCCCCGTCCATATCCATCCCACCCAGGACGAATTCATCCTGGTCCAGGAAGGCACGCTCGACCTGAAACTGGACGGGGTCTGGACGCAGGCCAAGGCCGGCGACCTCGTGCGCATGCCGCGCGGAATTCCCCACGGCTATTTCAACAAGTCGGACAAGCCGGTGAAAGCGCTGTTCTGGGTTTCACCGGCCCGCAAGCTGGAAGCGCTATTCCAGCACCTGAACAATCTCACGGACGTGGCTGAAGTCGTTCGTCTTTCGGCGGAGCACGAAGTGGATTTCCTGCCCGAAGACGCCAACGCCTGACGCTTCGGGCTGTCGTAACACTCCAACAAGGGCGATCAACGTCCGACTGGCGATGGTGCACGCGATAGCCGGCGCGCACGCCTGAGTTCTATTGCCCGCATTAAGCGGGCGTCCGCAAGTGCAGTCAAACCAGGAGGGCGGGTTCATGGTCAAGCAGAAGAATGTTTGTGTTATTGGCGCCGGCGTCTCCGGACTGGTTGCGGCCAAGACATTCGGCGCGCGCGGACACAAGGTGACGATCCTGGAACGCTCGGGCGACCTCGGCGGGGTCTGGGAGCCGGCGCGTTCCTATCCCGATGTGCAGACCCAAAGCCCGAAGGATCTCTATCGCTATACCGACAAGCCGATGCCGGACTCCTATCCCGAATGGCCCAAGGGACCGCAGGTTCATGCCTATTTGAACGACTATGCCAGGGATCACGGCCTGCTGCAGCCGCTGCGGCTCAACACCGCCGTGGTCGGGATGGCGCGCCGCGCGTCAGGCCTGCCGGGGTGGACGCTGGAAATCAGGAATCCCGATGGCGGCCTTACCCACGAGGAATTCGATTTCGTCGCGGTCTGCACCGGCCAGTTCAATGAACGCCAGACGCTCACCCACCCCGGAGAAGATGCCTTCAAGGCCGCGGGCGGCCGGATCCTGCATTCGGCCGAGCACACCGATGCCGCAACCGCCAAAGGCAAGAAGGTCGTCGTGCTCGGCGGCTCGAAATCCGCTACCGACATCGCGGTCAATTCCGTCGATGCCGGCGCCAGCGAGGTGACGCTGGTCTATCGCGAACCGGTCTGGCGGATCCCCTACTTCATCGGAGGCCTGATCAACTTCAAGCGAATTCTCTACATTCGCGCCCAGGAGGAAATGTTCCGCGGCTGGGGCCTCAGCGCGATGTCGCGCATCTCGCACGCGATCGCCAAGCCGTTCATCTGGGCGAACTGGCGCGGGCTCGAAAGCATGCTCAAGTTGCAGTTGAAGCTGAAGAAGTGCGACATGGTCCCCGAACAGCGCATCGAGGACGGTATCAACTGCTCGGTACCGATCGCTACGCCGGATTTCTTTCCGATGGTGGCCGACGGCCGGATCAAGGCTATTCGCGGCAGCTTCGACCATTACGACGGCAAGACCATCGTCATGACCGGCGGACAAAAAGTTGCCGCCGACGTCGCCATCCTCGCGATCGGCTTCAAGCTTGGTGTTCCCTTCCTGCCGGAGGAATACCGCAACAGACTGGTGCAGCCGGATGGCCAGTACCGGCTGTACCGGGTGATCGCCAATCCTGATCTTCCCGACATGGGTTTTGTCGGCTTCAACTCCAGCTTCTGCACGGTGTTGTGCGCGGAGCTGGCCGCCAACTGGCTGGTGCGCTATTGCGACGGTCAGCTGGCGAAGCAGCCGACCGCGGCCGAGATGTATGCGAGCATGGATATGATGCTGCACTTCAAGCGGGTCGAGCGGCCGGCCGCGGGCGTTTATGGTGGACTCTGCGTTGCGCCCTACCACTTCAAGCATTTCGACGAATTGCTGGACGACATGGGAACCACAATACGCCGGCGCGGCGCACTGGCGGAAAAATTCACCCCGCCCGACGCCGACGCCTATGCACGCTTCCTGGCATCTGCCCCGGATTACAAGGTCGAACCGCCATTGGAGGCCGTGGCCGCATAAGTGCCATGCGAGCGGCGAGGCAAGACGAGGCAAAATGCTTTAACTCTAAAACTTTCTCTTTTTCATGCCCGACAGGCCAGCTAGGATCGGACGTCCCCGCAAGGAGGGAAGTCCGGCGTGCCAGCCTCTGCCCCCATGAAAACCAGCGACGGCCGCTTCGGCTATGAAGCCGCCGGCGATCCCGCAACTCCACCGCTGGTGTTCCTGCATGGCATTGGCGGCGCGGCGCGGGCGTGGCGCGGTCAGATCGAAGCCTTCAGCGACCGCTATCGCGCGATGGCCTGGGACATGCCGGGCTATGGCGGATCGGCGCCGCTGCCAGCCGTCAGCATCGCCACGCTTGCGGACGCCCTGCATGATTTCCTCCGAGCGGTCGGCGCGGCAAAACCCATCCTGGTCGGGCATTCGATCGGCGGCATGATCGTTCAGCAATGGCTGACCAAATACCCTGATGCTGCCGGCGCTATCGTGCTCGCACAGACCAGCCCGGCGTTCGGTAAAGCCGACGGCGACTGGCAGAAGGAATTCATCGGCGCGCGGCTCGGCCCGCTCGATCGCGGCGAAACCATGGTTTCGCTGGCGCCGACCCTGGTGAAGGAATTGGTCGGCGACGACCCTGATATCCGGGGTATGGAGCTTGCCCGCGACTGCATGGCCGCCGTGCCCGAGGCGAGCTATCGTGCCAGCATGCTGGCGCTGCTGGGATTCGACCAGCGCAACGCCTTGAAGAATATCGCGGTGCCGACGCTGGTATTGTCGGGTTCCTGGGACAAGAATGCGCCCGCGCCCATGATGGCGAAAATGGCAACCTACATTCCATCGGCCACTTGCGTCGAACTCGAAGGCGCCGGCCATCTGGTCAACCTCGAGCGTCCAGCCGCCTTCAATTCCGCGCTGGATTCCTTTCTGAAAGCCCATGCGGCTGCAACCGAAGTGACGGCATAATGACGGTACAAGCGAGCAAGAGCGTGACTGCGGCCGACAATATCAATCTGGACGCGCCGATCTTCGACCCCAGCGCGTTTCGCCTGAACAACGAACAGGCCGGAATTATCGCTCGGGCGCGCGAACTCGGCCAAAGCGTGTTCGCGGGCCGCGCGGCGACTTACGATCGCGAGGCGAAATTCCCAACCGAAAATTATAAGGACCTGCATCGCTCGGGCCTGCTCGGCATCGCCATTCCCAAGAAACACGGCGGCTTCGGCGCGGACTACCAGACCTATGCCCTGGCGGCGGCCGAGATCGGCCGCTATTGCGGCGCCACCGCGCTGACCTGGAACATGCATGTCTGCTCGACGCTGTGGTCGGGTCCGCTGGCGGACGATCTCGATATGGATGCCGCCACCCGCGCCGAGCACGAACGCCGCCGCGCCGTACATTACAAGCGCATCGTCGAGGACGGCGCGGTCTATTCGCAGCCGTTCTCGGAAGGCGGCGCGGCCGCGGCCGGCGGCGTCGCATTCGGCACCGAGGCCAAGCCTGTTCCGGGCGGATGGATCGTAAACGGCAAGAAAATCTTTGCCTCACTGGCGGGCCATGCCGATTATTACGGCGTGCTCTGCACCGAAGTCGCAGAGGGTGAGAAAGCCTCCCGCCGCAACACGCTTTACCTCGCGGTGCCCGCCAAGACCGACGGCGTCTCCGTGGTCGGCGACTGGGATCCGCTCGGCATGCGCGGCACGGTATCGCGCACGCTGCTGTTCAAGGATGTGTTCGTGCCGGAGGATGCGGCGCTGATGCCGCGCAGCGTCTATTTCCAGACGGCGATGCGCTGGCCGCATATGTTCCTGACGCTGTCGCCGACCTATATCGGCCTCGCGCAGGCGGCCTACGATTTCACCGTGCGCTATCTGCGCGGCGAGGTGCCGGGCACGCCGCCGGTCAAGCGCCGGATGTATCCGACCAAGCAGATCGCGCTGGCGCAGATGCAGATCAAGCTGGAGCAGATCAAGGCGATCTGGTTTCAGGCCGTCACCGAGGCGCGTGCCAACCCCAGCAAGGAGCAGGTGCTGCGCGCTTACGCCGCGCAATATTCCGCGATGGAAGGCGCCAACGAACTGGCGACGCTGGCGATCCGCACCTGCGGCGGGCAGTCGATGCTGAAATCGCTTCCGCTGGAGCGGATCTATCGCGACAGCCGCTGCGGTTCGCTGATGCTGCCTTGGACCGCCGAACTCTGTCTCGACCGCATCGGCCGCGAAGCGCTGTACGAGACCGGCGAGACGGACGACTAGTTCGAAAATGGACCTTTCCGATCTCATCGAACGGAACGCGGCGTTTACGCCGGACAAACCCGCGACCATCTTCGAGGGCGAGACGCTAAATTACGCCGCATTCAATTCGCGCATCGCGCAGACGGCACGCGCGCTGAAGTCCGAATGCGGCGTCGGCCGCGGCGACCGCGTCGCGATCCTCAGCCTGAACCGGCCTGACTATCTGGTGCTGCTCTATGCCTGCGCCCGGCTTGGCGCCATGCTGGTGCCGCTGAACTGGCGGCTGGCCGTGGCCGAGCAGGTGTTCATCCTGTCAGACGCCTCGGTCAAGGTGCTGGTGCTCGAGCAGGCGTTCGCCGACGTTCTTCCCGTGCTGGAAAATAGCCTGCCCGACGCCAGCATCGTCGGGCTCGATTTCGAGCCGTCACGAGGAACCGCGTTCGATACGCTGTTGGCGCAGGCGCGCGGCGACGGCCGTAATCCGCACACCGATCTGACTTGTCCGCTGCTGATCGTCTACACCTCGGGCACGACGGGAAGGCCCAAGGGCGCTGTACTGCGGCAGGAGGCATTGTTGTGGAACGGGGTGATGAGCCAGCACATGCACGGCCTCACCTCGGACGATCACGTTCTGACCGTGCTGCCGTTCTTCCATGTCGGCGGCCTCAATATCCAGACCACGCCTGCCCTGCACCAGGGTGCCACCGTGACCATCCATTCGCGCTTCACACCGGATACGACACTCGCGACCATCGCGCGCGACCGCCCGACCTTGACGGTGCTGGTGCCCGCGACCATTCAGGCGGTGAGCGACCATCCCGCCTGGGCCACGACCGATCTGTCCTCGCTGAAAGCGGTCTCGACCGGATCGACCATCGTGCCGCCGCATCTGGTCGACCGCTTTGTCGCGCGCGGGGTGCCGGTGCTGCAGGTCTATGGTTCGACCGAAACCTGCCCGGTCGCGATCTACACAAGGCTCGGCGGCGATCTTGCTCGGGTCGGCTCGACCGGCCTGCCCGGCCTGTGCTGCGAGGCGGCCATCACCGATGATGCCGGCAACGAGCTGCCGCCGGGCACGCCGGGAGAAATCGCGGTGCGCGGTCCCAACGTTTTCTACGAATATTGGGGCAATGAGGAAGCAACCCGCGAGGCGCTGCATGACGGCTGGTATCGCACCGGCGATATCGGCCTGCGTGACGCCGACAGCTATTTCTGGGTGCACGACCGCAAGAAGAACCTCATCATCTCCGGCGGCGAAAACATCTATCCGGCGGAAGTCGAGCGCGTGCTGCTGGAGCATCCCGATGTCAGCGAATGCGCCGTGATCGGCCGGCCAGATCCGCGATGGGACGAGGTGCCGGTGGCTTACGTCATCAGGCGAACGGGGTGCTCCGTGGAGGCGGAGGATTTGAGGGCGCATGTACTGACACAGCTCGCGCGCTTCAAGGTGCCGCGCGATATCGTTTTTGTCGATGACCTGCCGCGCACGGCGCTGGGCAAGGTCCAGCATTTCATGCTGAGACGGCTCGACGCGCCGGAATCCTCGCAAGGAGAAGCCATTTGAAGATCGCGGTACTCGGCGGCGGCAACGGCTCGTTCGCGGCCGCGGGCGACTTTGCGTTGCAAGGTCATGAGGTACGGTTATGGCGGCGCGACGCGACTGCGGTGGCGGAGCATCGCTCGGCGGGGTCGCGCGTTATCCTGAAGGATTCAAATGGCCGGCACGAGGTGAAGCTGGCGCTGGTCGCCACCGACATCGCCGAAGCCGTGCTTGGCGCCGAGCTGATCCTGTGCCCTGCCCCGGCCTTTGCACAGCCCGATATTGCCAGGCTGCTGGCGCCACATCTCAGCGATGGGCAAGTGGTGTTCCTGCCGCCGGCGACATTCGGCTCGATGATTTTTGCGAAAGCCGCGCATGACGCCGGCAATCGCGCCGCGGTCGCTTTTGCGGAGACCGGCACGCTGCCATGGCTGACGCGCAAGCATGGCCCGTTCGAGGTTGCCATCACCATCCGCGCCAAGCGGCTTCCGGTCGGTGTCTTTCCGCTGAAAACTGCCGACCACGCGCTCGATGTGATCGGCCGCGCCTTCCCCGGCGCGATCGAGCCCTGCGGCAACGCACTGTCGGGCGCGCTGATGAATGCCGGGCCGATCATCCATCCGCCGCTGATCGTGATGAACGCCGGCCCGATCGAACATTTCGAGCGCTGGGACATCCACAAGGAAGGTACGCAGGCCGCGATCCGCCGGGTCACCGACGCGCTGGATGCCGAGCGTATCGCCGTGCGCGAAGGCATGGGATATGGCGGCCCGCATTTTCCGCTCGCGCATCATTACGCAAGCGAAGGCGAGCAATGGATGTATGGCCGCGGCTCGCACGGTCGCCTGACCGATTCCGGCGATTGGCGCGAGCGGATCATTCTCGGGGAGCATCGCTACATGCGGGAGGATCTGCGGCTCGGTCTGTCGTTGCTGGTCTCGGTCGCTGAACTGGCCGGCGTCGCCACGCCGCTGGCCAAGGCTTTTCTTGCGATCGGCGGCGCAATCTGCGGCGAGGACTTCATGCAGCACGGCCGCACGCTGGCGAGTCTCGGCCTCGGCGGCCTCGGCTGCAGTGAGTTGCAAACCCTGTTGCGCGATGGATTTGAGCAATGACCGCGCCCCGCCCCCTGGTTGCCTGTCTCGGCGCCGGCCGCATGGGCCGCGGCATCGCGGTGGCCTTCGCCTATGCCGGCCACGCCGTCACCATGATCGACGTCAAGACGCGCTCCACAGCCCAGTTCGCGACGCTCGAAGCCGACGCGCTCGGCGAGGTCAGGAAGACGCTGGCAAGCCTGGCGCGGTTCGGATTGCTGTCGGAGGGGGGTGCCGATGCAGTCATCGCCCGAGTCTCCGTGGCGCCTGCACAGAATATGGCTGCAGCGCTGACCGGCGCCGGCATCGTGTTCGAGGGCGTGCCCGAAATGGTCGATCTCAAGCGCGAGGTGCTGGCGGCCGCCTCAAAATGCGTCGACCCCGAGGTTATCATTGCCTCGACCACTTCCACTATCCTGGTCGACGATATCTCAGGTTCGGTGCAGCGCCCCGAGCGTTTCCTCAACGTGCACTGGCTGAACCCGGCCTATCTGATCCCGCTGGTCGAGATATCACCGGGCGCGGTGACGGATCCGGCTGTGATCGCCCAGGTGAAAACGCTGCTCGAAGGCATCGGCAAGGTGCCCGTGGTGTGCGCGGCCACGCCCGGCTTCATCGTGCCGCGGATCCAGGCGCTCGCCATGAACGAGGCGGCACGAATGGTCGAGGAAGGCGTCGCCAGCGCCGAGGACATCGACAAGGCGATCCGCTACGGCTTCGGTTTCCGCTACGCGGTGCTGGGCCTGCTGGAGTTCATCGACTGGGGCGGCGGCGACATCCTCTATTACGCCAGCCGCTATCTCGAGGGTGCGCTCGGCAGCGACCGCTATCGCGCACCCGAGGTGATTTCGCGCAACATGCGCGACGGCCGCATCGGCATGCGCACCGGTGCGGGCTTCCTCGATTATTCCGGCCTCGATGTCGATGCCTATCGCGAAAAGCGCCTTGCGGAGATGGTCGAATTGCTCCGGCATTTCGGCCTGGCACGGCCGCCGGTGCTGGATCGGGATTAGCCGAACACGTCCTGCAGCACGCCCTCGCGCACCACGGCGACGCCGTCGAGCTCGATCGTGGTTCCCATCATCGGCAGGTCGAAATGCCCGGCCGTATGACGGCCGGCGAACTCGTTGGCGCCGGTGGAGAACAGGAAATTTCCGGAGACCGCGCGCAGCTCCGTGCCGTTGGTGTCGCGCTGGTCGTACATCGTCAGCGCCTCATAGCGCGCGCCGGGGTTCATGCCGAAGCCGACATGCGACACCGCATAGGCCTCGCGGTCGCCCCAAGCCGCCAGATAGGAGCGCATCATGGTGGCGTCCGCGCCCTCGCCTTCGAGATCGGTGACGTAATCGTTTTTCAGGGTCATCTTGATAGGCGAGGTCAGATAGCGCTTGAAGGTGAGGTTGATGTCCCCGGCCGCCATCACCAGCGTGCCGTTCACGGTACCGCTCTTGGGGAAACTGACGACGATACCGCCGGGCCAATGCGCCAGCGTGCCGGGTCGGTCGGTCCAGCCCCAGACGCCGACGGTGGAAGCACCGACCATATCGACGTCGAGATCCGTGCCGGCTTTCGAGGTCACGCGCATCCGTTTGGTTCCGCGCAGCATCTTGGCCGCCGCGCGCACCCGCTTTTCCAGCGCCAGGTCAGGCACCATGCGCTCGAGCGCTTCCGGATGTTCATTGGAGATGTTGAGAATACGCGCGCCCGCTTTGAGGATTTCCGGCGTTTCCGCCGCATGCATCAAGCCTTCGATGGTGCAATCGACCACGAAACCCGCCTGCTGCAACGCCGTGACGACAGGCCCAAGGCGCTGGATTGCGATGCTGGCGCCGGTGGAGCGGATCGGCACGGCCTCGCGGTTGCGCGGCGTCGGCACGATGATGTGAAAGGGCTTGGCGCCCATTCTCAATAAAGCGAGTTCGGCGAGGTGGACATTGAGCGCGCGCGACTGCGTTTCCGAAAGGATCGCGGCGGTATCGCCCGGCTTGACCGCGCAGCGCTCGAAAATCTCGCAGAACGCGTCGATCCATTTCGCTTCGATGCGATCTGCCAGCATGTCTTATCTCCACTCATGCCATAGTCGTCATGCCCGGCCTCGTGCCGGGCATCCACGTCTTAACAGCATAGCAGCAAAGAAGACGTGGATGGCCGGGACAAGCCCGGCCATGACGAGAAAATACAACACCGCACGACCCGTCATCAGACTTCCGGAAACCCGCGCAGCAGATAGGTCCGCAAGCTTTCCAGGAGACCATTGAGGATCAGGCCCAGCAGCGAGATCGTGATCAGCGGCACGAACATGTCAACCGCCTGGAAGGTCCGGGCCGCCGTCACCAGCACATGACCGAGGCCGTCGGTCGACGTGATCATTTCCGCGAGAAACACCACGATACAGGAGATGACAAGCCCGATGCGGCAGCCGGTCAGGATCGACGGCACCGCGGCAGGCAGCACCACCTTGAACAGGATTTGGCCCCGCGGCGTGCCCGCGGCCATCGCCGACCAGATCAGCTTTTGCTCGACCATAGAGGCGCCGTAATAGGTCGACAGCAGGATCGGAAACAGCGCATCCGCGGCCACCAGCATGATTTTCGATTGATGCCCGAATCCGAGCAACAACAGCAGCGCCGGATACAGAGCCACCTTCGGTAAGGGCGCCAATACACGAACGATCGGACGGACCACTGCGTTGATCGCGGGGTTCGCCGCCGCGGCCAGGCCGATGGTGACGCCGAGGATCACCGCAATCGAAAATCCGGCGAACAGACGAAACAGCGTTGCGGCAATCTCCTCCTGGAACGTCGTGGTCGCGAGTTGATTCACCAGCCGCAGGAACACCATCCCCGGCGGCGGCAGCAGCGCAGGCGGCGCGTAGCCGAATGACGAAATCGCCTGCCACAGCGCGATCAGGACCGCGATCGGCGCGATCCCGAGAAGAACATCCGTGGTGACGGCGCGAAGGTTCATGCGAAGCTCAAGGGAATGTCGAAGCCCGGCTCGGACCATTTTACCAACCTGCCGCGCATCTTCTCAAACGCAGCGTCAAGACCTATGCCCATCGCGCCGATGATGATGATCATCGCGTAGACGGTATCGTATTGCCCCATGTCGAGTGCGTTGAACAGGATGTTTCCGGCACCCGACTGCCGTGCGATCATCTCCGAGGTGACCATGGTGATCAACGCCAGCACCAGCCCGGTGCGGCAGCCTGTAAGAATTTCGGGCAATGCCGCCGGCAGCACGATCCAGATCATGCGCTGCGCCGCGGAAAGTCCCATGGCGGCGCCCGACCACAGCATCTTTTCCTCGACCGCCTTGGCGCCCTGAAAGCTGTGATAGATCACGGGCAGGCTGACGCCGAGGAAGATCACCAGCGTCTTGGCGACGTCGCCGACTCCGAGCCAAAGCATGATGATCGGCATCAAGGCTGCCTTCGGCACCGGATAGATCACCATCAATAGCGGATTGAAGAACGACGCGACACCGCGCGAACGACCCATCATCAATCCCAGTGGAATCGAAAAGATTACGCCGACGCCAAAGCCGATCGCCATGCGGCGCAGCGAGGCCAGAATGTTGATCAGGGACTCCTTGTCGCCGAGGATGGAGGGGATCGCCCGGACGGCCTCCCACGCGGTTGGAAAGCTCTCCGTGTTCAGGATCAGCGCCCCGATCTGCCAGACCCCGAGCAGGCCGAGACAGGCGAGCCACGGCGCCGAGCGCGAGAGCAGCGCGCGCCCTGACATCATGGCCGCAACTCGTCTTCGCTCGAGTCGTCGAACATGCGCTCGATATCGACCACGTATTTCTGGTAGCGGGGATCGAGCAGCAGCTCCGTCCGACGGCGCGGCCGCGGCAGGTCGATATCGATGACCTCCTTGATGCGTCCGGGTGAACGCGTCATCACCACGACCTTGTCCGACAGATACACCGCCTCCTCGACCGAGTGGGTGACGAACAGGACGGTCTTGCGGTCGCGCTCCCAGATATTGAGCAGGTCGTTCTGCAGCCGCGTGCGGGTATGCGCGTCCAGCGCGCCGAACGGCTCGTCCATCAGCAATACCGCGGGGTGATAGGCCAGCGTGCGCGCCAGGGCGACACGCTGCTTCATGCCGCCGGACAATTCCTTGGGGTAAAAATGCTCAAAACCCTTGAGGCCGACCATCTCGATCAGCGCCCGGCTTTGCGCCTCGGCCTCGGCCGGCTTCACGCCCTGCTGGCGCGGACCGTACATCACATTGCCGAGCACGCTCTTCCAGGGAAACAGCGCGAACTCCTGAAATACCGGTCCGCGATCGGGCCCGGGCCCGGTGATCGCTTTGCCCTTCACCCTGGCGACGCCGGCGCTCGGGCTGACAAAGCCACCGACGATATAAAGCAGGGTCGATTTTCCGCAGCCGGAGGGGCCCAGAATGGAGACGAAGGCACCATCCTCGATTGTCAGTGAAATCTCCGACAATGCAAGATGGTCCTGACGGCCGGAAGTGCGGAAGACCTGCGAAACCCGGTCGATCTCGATCATGGCGGCCGCCTGCTGCCGCGCAGGCGGGGCCTTCGCCTCGATGTCTGGTCGCGATGGCACCAGCTTCATTTCCGCTTTTCTTCCCGGCATGGATCCGTCAGGCACGGATGGTTAAACCGAGCATAGCGGAAACTTGCAAGGCCCGACGATGTCCATTTGGCTTAGTTGCCGCCTGCTGCCCCTTCCGGATTTCACGACCCATGATCATTTTCATCGCCTGAGTACCGCTCGAACAGGTGCTGCGTCGAGACCTCTTAATTTCAACGGCAGCGCGATCAATTCGTAATCGCCGGGCGCGACGTCGGCGAGCAAGAGATTTTCGATAATGCGAAGATCGTGTTGCCGGCAGACCATGTGCGACGGCAGGCTTTTCGACGTTTCCGGATCGACGGAGGGAACGTCCACGCCGATCAGGCGCGTGCCGCGAAGCGCCAGGCGCTCCACCATTTCCGGAGCCAGCGCGCGGAAACCTGTCGGCCAATCCAGAGCGTCGCCCCTATCCATCAATTTAAAGAGGAGGCGCGGCGGAGCGCCATCGAGCGCGGATGCGATCTCATCATAGCCACAGAGAGCGTCAGTCCCGCGCGCGTCAATGACCCTTGCCGGACCGATGAAATTGCCGAGATCCAGCCTATCGATACTGGCCCCTCGGGCATCGTAGTGCAGCGGTGCATCGACATGCGCGCCGCAATGGGTGGACATCGAGATGCTGGCAACATTGACCGGACATTCCGGCCCGATCGAGAAGGTCTGGCTGACCTCGAATGGCGCGTCGCCCGGAAACACGCCCATGCCGACGCGCAGCGCGGGCGAGATGTCGATCAGCGTGCTCACAATTGTGTCCTGACCTGCCAGAGTTCAGGGAATAGCACGACATCCAGCATCTTGCGCAAATAGGAAACGCCCGAGGTGCCACCGGTGCCGCGCTTGAACCCGATGATCCGTTCGACCGTCGTCACGTGGTTGAAGCGCCAGCGGCGGAAATAGTCCTCGAAATCCACCAGCTTTTCGGCGAGTTCATACAATTCCCAAAACCGCGCCGGCTCGCGATAGACCGACAACCAGGCGTTCAGGACGCTGTCGTTTTCGACGTGCGGCACCGAGACATCACGCCCAAGAACGGTTTTATCGATACCGAGGCCGCGACGATGCAGTAGCTGTATGGTGAGATCGTAGATGCTGGGAGCAAGGCGGACCGCTTCCAGCCGCTCGGCAACGGCCTTGTCGTCGGCATGAACATGCGCCATCGCGGCATTCTTGTTGCCCACCAGAAACTCGATCACACGATACTGCCAGGACTGGAAGCCGGAGGATTGCCCAAGGAGGCTACGGAATTCCGTATACTCGCTGGGCGTCATCGTGCGAAGCACATCCCAGGCCGAGTTGAGCTGTTCGAGGATACGGGATACCCGCGACAGCGTCTTGAAAGCGGGTTGCAGATCGTCCGCGGCGATCAGCCGGCAGGTGGCACCGAGCTCGTGAATCGCGAGCTTCATCCACAGCTCCGACGTCTGGTGCTGGACGATGAACAGCATCTCATCGTGCGCGGTGGAAAGCGGCTGTTGCGCCTGCAAGATACTGTCGAGCTGGAGATAGCCGGAATAGGATATTTCCTTGCGTTGCCTCATCGCGGTTTCGCCAGGTTCAACGACATCATCCCGTCTCATCGTCGGCCACGGATCGGCTGCAGTGAAATCTCCACCACGACTATCTCGTCCGAACCGCCCTCGAGGCAAGGATTTGCCTCTACCTGAAAGCACCGGCGGGTGATGTTTTAAGCCTAAAAGGATAGACTTTTGCTGTCAATCGGGATTTCCTTGGCGGGTTGAACAGAAAGAGAGCTGCGCAAGCGAATGAAACAGGCAGTTACTAACGTCTCGACTGCGGGGCACTCATGACATCGTCAGCCGACCTCACTTCGCGCGAGGCATGCGTCGCGCGCGATTCCGCCGATCCGCTTCGCAACTTCCGGGAGCCCTTCGTGATCCCCGAAGGCATCATCTACCTCGACGGCAATTCGCTCGGCCCGATGCCGCGAGGCGCCGTGGAAGTCCTGGGCCGTACCATCGAACAGGAATGGGGCCGGGATCTCATCAAGAGCTGGAACAGCGCCGGATGGTTCGACATGCCTGCCCGACTCGGCGACCGCGTCGGGGCGCTGATTGGGGCCGCACCAGGTCAGACCCTCGTTTGCGACACCACGTCGATCAATCTGTACAAGGCGATCCAGGCGGCCATTGGATTGCGACCCGGCCGCGACGTCATCATTGCCGAGGACGAGTCGTTCCCGACTGACCTCTACATCGTCGAAGGTGCGATGAAATCCGCAGGCCGTTCGATGAAGAGACGATTGATCGGCGCCGACAGCCCATCGATCGAGGCCCTGCTCGACGAAAAGGTCGCGGTTGCCGTGCTCTCCCACGTCAATTACCGCACCGGCGCGCTGCTCGACATGGCCGCCATCACCAGGCAACTGCACGACGCGGGTGCGCTGGTGGTCTGGGACCTCTGTCATTCGATCGGCGTGGTCGAAATCGCGTTCGACCTGGATGCCGTCGATTTCGCGGTCGGGTGTACCTATAAATATCTCAATGGCGGTCCCGGCTCTCCGGCATTTATTGCCGTCGCAACGGCCCATCAGGCCACCGCTCAACATCCGCTATCGGGATGGTGGGGTCATGCCGCCCCCTTTGCTTTCGATCGCGACTTTCGACCCGACGCAGGCATCAAGCGATTCCTCTGCGGTACTCAGCCGATCATTTCCCTGCGCGGCGTCGACGTGGCTCTCGACGCCATGGAGGGCGTCGAGGTGGCGGCGTTGAGACAAAAGAGCCTCGCGCTGACGGAACTTTTCATGGCGCGCGTTGCCGCGCTTTTGCCCGGCCTCCAGATCGTGACGCCGCGCCAGCCGGCGCTGCGCGGCAGCCAGGTGGGAATCTGCCTGGATAAGGGCTATGCGGTGATTCAGGCGATGATCGCGCGCGGCGTGATCGGCGATTTCCGCGCGCCCGACCTGATGCGCTTTGGCTTCGCGCCGCTTTACGTCCGGTTCCAGGACGTCTGGGACGCTGCCGAAATTCTTGCTGAGTGCATCAATGCAGAGGTCTGGCGCGATCCGCACTTCAACCGCAAGCTCGACGTGACCTGAGGCGGCTTGCTACCCACGGCTTGCGTGTCAATCGAACCACGGCCATTCCGCCGCGCCGTCATGGGTGACGGCTCCGCCGGGCGCCTGGCCGACCAGACGCGCATATTTCGCCAGCGCTCCCGCCCGGTGCCGCGGCGGCCGTGGTTTCCAGGCCTGCCGGCGTTTCGCGAACTCGCCGTCGTCGATCAACAGGTCCATGCGACGCGCGGCGGCATCGATCCGGATATGGTCGCCGTCGCGCACCAGTGCCAGCGGCCCGCCGATAAAGGATTCCGGAGAGACATAGCCGATGCACATGCCTCGCGTGGCGCCGGAAAAGCGGCCATCGGTGATCAGCGCGACCTTCTCGCCCATCCCCTGCCCGTAAATCAGCGCGGTAACGCCGAGCATCTCGCGCATGCCGGGACCGCCGACCGGCCCCTCATTGCGGATGACGAGAACCTCGCCCGCCGAATATTTTCGGTTGCGCACGGCAGCGACGCACTGCTCTTCGTCTTCGAACACGCGCGCGGTGCCTTCGAATAGCAGGTTCTTCAGACCAGCCACCTTGATGACCGCACCGTCGGGGCAAAGATTGCCCTTGAGAACCGCGACGCCGCCATCCGGCATGATCGGCTTGCTGGTATTAAAAACGATCTCGCCGTCCGGCGCGTTCGCCTCGCCGTATTCTTCCGCGATCGTCCGTCCGGTAATGGTCAGGCAACCGCCGTCAATGTGACCGCTCTCGACCAAAGCGCGGATCACAACGGCGGCGCCGCCAATGTCGTAAACGTCCTTGGCGGTGTACTTGCCGCCGGGGCGCAGATTGCCGATCAGGGGCGTGCGCGCAAACACCTCGCCGACATCGTCGAGCGTGAAGGATATGCCGGCCTCGTTTGCCAACGCCGGCAGATGCAGTGCGGCGTTGGTCGATCCACCGGTCGCGGCGACGATGGCGGCGCCGTTTTCCAGCGCCTTTCGGGTGACGATATCGCGCGGCAATGGCCCGCCGCGCCCGAGCATCTGCATCACCAGCCGCCCGGCCCGGCGCGCCACCTGCGCGCGCTCGGCGTAGACGCCGGGGATCATCGAGACGTTGGGCATCGACAGCCCCATTGCCTCGGAAACCATGCCCATGGTGTTGGCGGTAAACTGTCCCGCGCAGGCGCCAATGGTCGGCAGGCAGGAACGCTCGATACCTTCGAGTGTCGCCGCGTCGATCTCGCCCGTCATGAAGCCGCCGACCGCCTCGTAGGAGTCCAGCACGGTGAGGGTTTTTCCCTCGAACCGGCCGGGCAGCGCGCTGCCGCCATAGATGAAGATCGCCGGCACGTTGCAGCGGATCATTCCCATCATCACGCCCGGCAGCGTCTTGTCGCAGCCGCCGAAGCCGATCAGCGCGTCATAGGCGAGGCCATGCACCACAGCCTCGATCGAATCCGCGATCAATTCGCGCGACAGCAGCGAGAACTTCATGCCCTCGTGGTTCATGCTGATGCCGTCGGAGACCGAAATGGTGGCGAATTCCCGCGGCGTTCCACCGGCCTCCGCGATCCCGGCCTTGGCGGCATCAACCTGGAAATCGTGGGTCATGTTGCAGGGCGTCTGCTCGCCCTTCATGCTGACCACGCCGATCATCGGCTTGCTGAGCGCCTCGTCGTCGAGCCCCATCGCGCGCATGAAGGCGCGGTGGGGCGCACGATCGAGGCCATCGGTCGTCACGCGGGATCGCCACTTTTTCATCGGTCAAAATCTCTTTCCAGGCCGTCCCGGCCCTCGCCGGGACGACGCGTGGAGCCTCGCTTACTGGATCGGCGCGACGATGGTCGGATGCTTGAACTGCGCGACGTCCATCTTCGGCAGCATGCCTGTTGCCGCGTAGATATCGAGCATCTTCTGGATCGCCTCGAAATTCGGCGCCGCACCGGGATCCCTGCCGAAATCATTGTCCTTGAGCAGATAGGTATCAAGAACGGGGATCGGTGCTTTCAGAACCTCGGAAACCACCTTGAGCGTCTCCTCGCGGTTGGCCAGCGCTTTCTTCATGCCAGAGGTGATGTCGCGAACATAGGCTTTGACCAGATCCGGATTCTTGTCGACGAAGTCGGCGCGGCAGGCCTCCAGAATGTGAACGATGTTCGGCATTTCCTCCGAAAGCGAAAACAGCTTGCGGGTGCCGCCCTTCGCCTCCGCGCGCGCCGCGAACGGCTGATTCATGTTCACGGCATCGA
Organism: Bradyrhizobium erythrophlei; assembly: GCF_900129505.1. NCBI lineage: Bacteria > Pseudomonadati > Pseudomonadota > Alphaproteobacteria > Hyphomicrobiales > Nitrobacteraceae > Bradyrhizobium > Bradyrhizobium erythrophlei. Next base: position 8,803,393 of record NZ_LT670818.1, read on the forward strand.
CGCGGCCTTGGCGCAGCGCGTCTTCGGAGACGGCGAAGCCGACTTCGACCAGCTTGATGTCTTTTGCGGGATCGACGCCATTCTTTTTCAGGAGCATCGCGAACGGGCCGTAGGTGCCGCCGCCGATCACCGAGATGCCGATGGTCTTGCCCTTGAGATCGGCAATGGTCTTGATTGGGGAATTATCCATCACGGCCCAATAGACCGAAAAACCGCCGGGCTTTTCATAGACGTGCTGCGCCACGATATAGGCCTTCAGATTTCCGCCGACCACGCCGTTCGCCAGCGACAGCGGCGCCTGCGTTGCGCAGTCAAGCGCGCCCGCGGCCAGCGCCTGCGTCATCGGCGCGGTGCCCTGGAATTGGGTCCATTCGATATTGTAGGTCTTGCCGAGATCGGGAAATTCCGCAGGGCGGCGCATCATCCAGTATTTCGATTCCTCGGCCGGAATGGTCCAGCCGACGCGGATCGTCTGCTGCGCCTGCGCCGGGCCCAGGCTACCAAGAATCGCAGCGAGAGCCCCGGCAGCCAAAAGCCATTTTGAAGATATCCGCATCAATCCTGCTCCACTTTTTTCGATGCTGCCCGGCGCCAGCGCATCTAACATGGCCCAAGCCTTTCATGGTTCAAACAATCAGGCAAGCCACCGGAGCGTGCTTGTGGCGGCCAGGGCTCGGCCGGAATGTGTGGTAAAGCCACTCCGTGAGATAAGGTTTTGTGGCGACGAATAAGGGAGAAGTGGAATGGCTGGTGTTCGCGGGACGGACGGGGGAAGAGCGGAAAAGGTCGGCTATCTCGGGCTCGGGATGATGGGATTTCCGATGGCGCGGCGCCTCCTGAGCGCCGGCCACGATGTCACCGTCTGGAACCGTTCCGCCGGCAAGGCCGCAACACTGATCGAGGCCGGCGCGAAACCCGCCAGCCGTCCGCGCGACGTGGCCGACGCCGCCAGCATCATCTTCATGTGCCTCACGGACGCTGCGGCCGTCGAGGAGGTGGTATTCGGCCGCGACGGTCTGGCGACCGCAGGCTGCCAGGGAAAACTCGTCGTCGACTTCTCCTCGATTCACCCGGATGCGGCGCGCGCCATCGCGGCGCGGCTGAAGACGACGAACGGCATGGGATGGATCGACGCGCCAGTGTCCGGCGGCACCATGGGCGCCGAGGAAGGCACGCTCGCGGTGATGGCCGGCGGCGATGCCGCCGATATCGAACGGGTGCGGCCCTATGTTCTGGCGATGGCACGGCGGCTCACCCATATGGGAGCGACCGGCGCGGGCCAGACGACAAAACTCTGCAACCAGGTGATCGTCGGCTGCGCCATGGCGGTGCTCGCGGAAGCGACCCGGCTTGCCGTGAACGCCGGTATCGACGCCAAGCGGCTGCCCGAGGCACTTGCCGGCGGCTTTGCCGATTCGATTCCATTGCAATTGTTCGTGCCGCGCATGGTGCAGGGCATTCACGCCCCGCCGCTCGGCCATATCGCCACCATGCTCAAAGACCTCGACACGGTGATCGACGTCGCGCGCGACACATCGAGCCCGGTACCTATGGCGGGCCTCGCCGCGCAATTGTTCCGGCTGGCCAAGGCGGCGCGCGGCGCGGACGCCGACGCGCTCGAAATCTACAAGCTGTCGGCCGAGCAAACCGGATGAGGCAGCCTGATTTGCGCAACAGGGAATTTCGCCGCGCAACGAATTCCGATAGGCTTCCGCTACACGGGGATAATCGCCAATGTACAAGCCTGCCGGCGTCAAGACGTCACCCGAATTTGCCGTTCCCACACACATGAAGGCCTGGGTTCTGGGCGACCCGGACCAGCTGCTGCTGCGCGAGAAGCCGACGCCCATCCCGCGCCGCGCGGAAGTTCTGGTCCGTATCGACGCGGTGGCGATCTGCGCCACCGATCTCGAGATCATCCACGGCGGCTCGCCCGCGAGCATCGGCGGCGGCCTGCCCTTCAACAAGGATTTCACACCCGGCCACGAATATATGGGCACGGTGGCAGCACTCGGACCCGACGTCGACGAGTTTGGGATCGGCGAGCGCGTCAGCGTGGAAATCCATGCCGGCTGCGGCCAGTGCAAGCGATGCCGGCAAGGCATGTACACCTCATGCCTGAACTACGGCAAACCCGAGAAGGGTCACCGCGCCAACGGCTTTACCACCGATGGCGGCTTCGCCGAATACGCGGTCAATCACATCAACACGCTGGCGCGGGTGCCGGACACCATGAGCGACGCGGAAGCAACGCTGGTGGTCACCGCCGGGACCTCGATGTACGGCCTCACTGAACTCGGCGGGCTGGTAGCCGGCGAAAGCGTTGTCGTGATCGGTCCGGGCCCGATCGGGCTGCTCGCGGTCGCCGTTGCCAAGGCGCTGGGAGCAAGTCCCGTGATCCTGACGGGAACGCGCAACAGGCGCCTTGCGATCGGCAAGGAACTGGGCGCCGACCGCGTCGTCAACATTGCGGAAGAGGACGCGGTCGATGTCGTGAGGGCGCTCACCGGCGGCATCGGCGCGGATTATGTGGTCGAGTGCGCCGGCACCGAGGCCACCGTCAATCAGGCCATACACATGGCTAACCGCGGCGGCAAGATCTGCCTTGCCGCCTTCCCGCACGATCCCGTCACCACCGATCTCGCGCATCTCGTGAAGAACAATATCTATGTCTACGGCATTCGCGGCGAAGGCCGCAGCGCCACGCGGCGTGCGATGGCACTAATGGCGGAAAAGCGGTTCGACGCCACGAAGATCCACACCCATACGTTTGCGCTGGCCGACCTGCCAACCGCGCTGCGCTATGCAAGGGACCGAGTCGAGGACGCCATCAAGGTGGTGGTTACGACGAGGCAGGCAAACATGCTGAGCGGCGTCGCAGCAGAGTGAGGCGCGGGCCCGTATCCCGCGCGAGACTTGGGGCGTCGTCGTAGATCCAGGCCCCGGCCTGCTTCAATAATGCGGGTGGTACATCTGCGACTGAACGAACGCCATCAGATCGTTCGGCGCCGGCGCGGTTGCGAGACCGCGTTTATAGGCCACCTCGGCGACCGCCACGGCGATATGGGCCGAGACTTCACGGATGCGCGGCAGCGCCGGGTAGAGGCTGCCCTGCTCGATGTCGTCCTTGTTGACGAGATAGGCCAGCGTGTGCGCGGCGGCCATGAACATCTCGTCGGTCACCAGCCTCGATCCACTTGCGATCGCACCAAGTCCGACGCCGGGGAAGATGTAGGAATTGTTGCCTTGGCGCGGCACGAAGGTCTTGCCGTCGAGTTTTACCGGATCGTAAGGGCTACCACAGGCGAACAGCGCGCGACCGCCGGTATGGCGATAAGCTTGCTCGGCGGAGCATTCCGCTTTCGACGTCGGGTTGGAAAGCGCAAACACGATCGGCCGCTCGTTGATCGCGGTCATGGCCTGCAGCACCTCCGGCGTGAAGGCACCGCCGACGGCTGCAACACCGATGATCGCAGTGGGCTTGAGCGTCTGGAGCGCGGTCAGGAAGTCGCCGATCGGCGCGTGATCATGCGCGTAACGCAGCTTGTGGTCGGTAAGGCCTGCCCTGCTTTTCACAACGAGGCCGCGCGAGTCCACGAGCCAGGTACGCTTGAGCGCGTCGGCCTCGGACGCTCCCTCCGCCATCATCGCCGAGACCACGAGGTCGGCGATACCGGTCGCGGCCTCGCCCGCGCCCAGGAAAAGCACCCTCTGGTCGGCAAGTTTTCCGCCGGTCACCCGCAATGCCGAGAACAGGCCCGCGAGCGCCACGGCGGCGGTGCCCTGAATGTCGTCGTTGAAGACATTGATCCTGTCGCGATATTTGTGCAGCAGCCGGAATGCCGAGTGATTGGCGAAGTCCTCGAACTGGATCAGCACGCCGGGGAAAGTCTCGCGCGCGGCGCTGATGAATTCGTCGACCAGATCGTCGTAAGCCGCACCGCTCAGGCGCTTCTGGCGCATGCCGATATAATAGGGATCGTTCAGGAATTCCTCGTTGTTGGTGCCGACGTCCAGCATGATGGGCAGCGTGTGCTCCGGATGGATGCCGGCGCAGGCCGAATAGAGCGAGAGCTTGCCGACTGGAATGCCCATGCCATGCGCGCCGAGGTCACCGAGACCGAGGATCCGCTCACCGTCGGTGACGACGATAAGCTTCGCCGGATACGGCCAGTTGGCGAGCATTTCCGCGATACGCCCGCGATCATTGGCGCTGATGAACATGCCCCGCGGCCGCTGGAAGATGAGGCCATAACGCTGGCAGGCAAGGCCTACCGTCGGGGTATAGATCAGCGGCTGGATTTCATCGATGTTGTCGCATACGACGCGGAAGAACAGCGCCTCGTTGCGATCGTGCAGCGAGTTGAGCGCGACGTATTTTTCGAGATCGCTGGGCAGCCCGCGCAGATTGACCAGCACACGCTCGACCTGATCCTGCATCGAAAGTACATGCGCCGGCAGGAAGCCCCGCAGCCCCAGCGCGTCGCGCTCGGCCTCCGTGAAGGCCGTACCCTTGTTAAGCAGCGGATCGCGCAACAGCGCCAGGCCGCGCGGTGTTTCGGGAGGGCGTGGGCTGGGCCGCGCCCGCACTGGCTGCACGCTCATCATATTCCTCCCAAGGCAGGCTGATTATTGTTCTAGCTTCTACTCGATTGAAGCAGAAAGCGTTGATTGAGATCAAGGCAGGAAGAGGGCTTTCCGGCTCTTCGCACCTGCGCATCTGCCTGTTACGTTGCAATGCGACAAGGCCGAATCATACCGAGCAGTAGCGCTCCTTGATCTCGTTGTCAGCCAATAGTTCGCTCGCGGCGGCGTGATAGACCACGGCGCCCTGGTCCAGAACGTAAGCGCGGTCGGCGATATCGAGCGCCAGTTCCACATTCTGCTCCACCAGGAGCACCGTCGTCCCCTGCGCCTTCATGGCGCGAAACAGCGCGAACATTTCGTCGACCAGCACCGGCATGATGCCTTCCGAGGGCTCGTCGAGCATGATCAGGTCGGGCTTGGCGATCATCGCGCGGGCAATCGCCAGCATCTGCTGTTCGCCGCCGGACATCGTGACCGCTTCCTGGTCGAGGCGCTCGGCAAGCCGAGGGAAGATGCTGGCGATGTTCGCGATCAGTTCGACCTCGCGCTTCTTTTCAGGCGACGCCACGAGACCAAGCCTGAGATTTTCGCGCACCGAAAGTCCCTGCACGATGCGGCGCTCCTCCGGCACATAGGCCAGTCCTTGCGCAAAGCGCACGTGGGCGGGCTGCGTCAACAGCTCCTTGCCCTTGAAGATCACCGACCCGCGCGTCCTGTCCATCAGACCCATGATCGACTTCAGCGTCGTGGTCTTGCCCGCACCGTTGCGGCCGATCAGGCAAACGATCTCACCCTTCGCCACCTCGATGGAGATGTCCTGCAGCACATGGCTCGCGCCATACCAGGCGTTCAGATTGCTGATCTGCAACATCCGGTCAGTGCTCCCGCTGGCCAAGATAGACCCGCTTTACCGCCTCGTTCTGGCGGACCTCCAGCGGCGTTCCCTCCGCCAGCAGTTCGCCATGGTGCAATACCAAAATACGGTCGCTGATCCCCAGCACGAGTTTCATCTTGTGCTCCACCAGGATGACGGTGCGCTCGCTGGCGAGCTTTACGATCAGGTCCATCATGGTCCGGGTTTCCTCCGGGCTCATTCCCGCGGTCGGCTCATCCAGCAACAACAGCCGCGGCCGGCTGGCCAGCGCCATGCCGATTTCCAGCGCGCGCTGTTCGCCGTGCGCCAGCGTCTTGGCCGTTCGCTCCCGCGACTCCCACAGGCCGACCAGCGCCAGCAGTTCGTCAGCCTGCTCGATCAGCTCGGTATGCCTCGCGCGCGGACGCCACATGTCGTAGCGCGACACCAATGCCTGCAACCCGATGCGGATGTTCTCGCGGGTCGAGAGCTGGGGGAACACGTTGGTGATCTGAAAGGATTTTGCCACGCCCATATGGGCAAAATGATGCTGCGGACGCCCTGTCACATCCCGGCCTTCGAATTCCACGCTGCCGCTCGTAGGCCGCAGCGCGCCGGAGAGCAAATTGAAATAGGTGCTTTTTCCCGCACCGTTGGGGCCGATGATCGAGGTAATGGCGCCCTTGGTGAATTCGGCCGAGATATTGTGCAGCGCGACGAATTTGCCGAAGGTCTTGCCAACGGCCCTGGTGCGCAGGATCGGCTGCAGCCGCGATTGGGAAGACGCCGCCGTCATGGCTTGCCCCGCGAAATCAACGTGCCCCAGATTCCCGCCGGAAAGAACAGCACGCAAATCATGAAGACGGCGCCGACGAACAATTGCCAATGCACCGTCCAGAGCGAAACGAGATTCTCGAGCAGCAGGAATGCCGCCGCGCCGACCATCGGTCCGAAGAACGTTCCCATTCCGCCGAGCAGCGCGATCATCACGACAATGCCCGAGGTGTCGTAGTGCATGATTTCGATCGGCACGATCGACAGATGCAGGGCTTGCAGCGCCCCAGCCAATCCACAAAACCCGCCTGACAGCACGAACGTCAGCAGTCGCGTCACGGTGACGTCGTAGCCGGACGCCCGGGCACGGGTCTCGTTCTCGCGCACCGCCTCGATCACCGCACCGAAGGGGGACGCCAGAATCCGCGACAGCACGAAGAACGCCGCGATAACAAAGGCCGCGATCACATAGTAGCGCGTCAGCGGATTGATGAAATCGAGCTTGATGCCGAGGATATCGATGGTGCGGACATTGATGCCGCGCAGGCCGTTCTCGCCGCCGGTCCAGTCGACGGCCTGGTAGAACAGGTAGTAGACACATTGCGACAGCGCCATCGTCACCATCGCGAAGTAGATGCCGCGGGTCCGGATCGCCAGCACGCCGATCAGCGCCGCCATCAACAGGCCGCCGACAATGCCGATCGGGATAGCGAGGTACCAGGGCAGCGCGAAATGCACGATCGCGATGCCGCAGAGGTAGGCGCCGGTGCCGAATAGCGCGGCATGGCCGAAGGACAACAGGCCGAGATAGCCGTAGACCAGATTGAAGCCGAGGGCGTAGAGACCATAGATCAGGATGTTCACCGCAAGCGCCGTGAACGGCATGACCAGCGGAAACACCAGCACCACGAGGCTCGCGATGCTGGCGCGGTGCCGGGTCGCGAACTGAAACCAGCTCACGGGCGGCGGCTGCGCCAGTCGAATTGGCTGGGTCATCTCGTTCATGCGCTGATTTTCACCTTCAACTCATCAACCCGGCGCGGCCGAAGAATCCCTGCGGCCGGACGATCAAAACAATTGCCATCAGCGCGAAGATCGAAACCTTCCCCATTTCCGGGGCAAACAGCGAGGTCATGCTGACGACGACGCCGACCAGGAGACCGGCGAGCACTGCGCCGCCGATCGACCCCATGCCGCCCACAACCGTCACGACAAAGGCTTCGGCGAGAATGGTGCTGCCCATCTCGGGAATGACGCCCTGCAACGGCGCGGCCAGCAATCCCGCAAAGCCGGCGATTGCGGTGCCGATGCCGAACACGATCAGCCAGACCCGCGCGACGTCAACACCGAGCACGCGGACGATCTGCGGATCACGGGCGCCGGCGCGGATGATCAGCCCGAAACTGGTCTTTTCCAGAAACAGCCAAAGCGCCAGCAGAACCGCGGCCGTCGCGCCGATCACGAACAGCCGGTAGAGCGGGAAATAGCCGACCCCGATATTGACCGCACCTTGCAGGATTTCCGGGGTGTCGAACGGAAATCCGGTCTTGCCGAAGGCAATCCGGACGAGTTCGACCATTACGTAGCTGAGCCCGAACGTCAGCAGCAGCGGGTAATCGATCCCCCGGCCGTAGAGCGGCCTTATCAGGACGCGCTCCACCGCCAGACCCAACAGGCCAACGGCCAAGGGCACGACGATCAGGCAGATCCAGAAGTTTCCGCCGAGCATGAGGACGTAAACGCCGACGTAAGCGCCGACCATATAGAACGCGCCATGGGCGAAGTTGACCACGGTCAGCATGCCGAAAATCAGCGACAGGCCGATGGCAAACAGCACGTAAATCGCGCCGAGCGCCAGCCCCGCAAACAATTGCAGCGCGATGAGATTTAGGCTCAGACCGGCCATTGGCGTCCCCCAAAAGCGGTGTGTGCCGTTACAAAGGCACACACCAACGATCGCATCAGGCCTTGTGGCCGAGCTCGGCACAACTGCGCAGATTTGCCTCATTGGGCTCATCGGTGCTGATGACCTCGAACACGTCGGACTCGTTCTTCATGTCTTTCGACTTCGACTTGATGACCAGGACCGACTGCACCGACTGATGGTCGCATGTACGATAATATTGCGGCCCCTTGTAGAAGTCGTACTTCAGGGCTTCCATCGCCGCGATCACCTTGTCGGTGTCGACGCTGCCGGCATTCCTGACGGCGGTAAGCACCGTGCGCACACCGCCATAGCCGAGCGCGCCGTAGTCCGACGGCAGCCTGCCGTCATACATCTTCTTGAAGGCGTCATTGAAGGCCTTGGTGGAGGCGAACTTGTCCTCGATGCCCCAGTAGAACGAGCAGCCGCCGATCACGCCCTCGAACGCCTGCGGACCGGCCGCGACGCGGCTCGCGTGCGACAGCAGCGGCGCGATGATCTGCGTCGTCTGCTTGATGCCGAAATCGGTCGCCTGCTTCAGCACGATCTGCTGGTCGCGGCCAAAATTGCTGATGCAGAGAATGTCGGGCTTCAGCGCCTGAATGCGCGGGAGCAGCGTCGAAAAGTCAGACGTGCCGAGCGGGTGACGGATGTCGCCGAGATTCTCGACATTGAAGGCTTTGCCGACCTCGAGGAAGCCGCGGACCATCTCATGGCCGTAGGCATAGTCGGCGGTGAGGAACGCGACTTTCTTGCCAAACTTGGAAAAGGCGTAGCGGCCCACCGCGCCCGAAGTCAGATGCGGGTTCAAGGCCTCGTGGAAGGTGTATTTGCTGAAGTCGGCCACTTCGTTGATGGCGTCGGACTGGCTGATCGAATTGAAGATGATGCCGCGCTCTTTGGTAACGTTGTTGATCGCAAGCTGCACGGCGGCGGAAAGACTGCCGACCACGAAATTCACCTTTTCCTTTTCGACCAGCTCCAGCGTCCGCGTCGCCGCTTCGCCGGGATTGAGCTTGTCGTCGCGCACCACCAGCTCCGCCTTGCGACCGTTAAGCCCGCCGGCGTCGTTGAACTGGGCGACGGCCAGTTGTCCGGCCCGCACCTGATCCTGCGCCTCGGTGCCGTACGGCCCGGTCAACGGAACGGGAAAGCCGATCTTGATGTTGGCCTCCTGCGCCTGCAGCAGATTGATGCGAAATGGCGAAGCGGCGAGTGCGACGCCGGCGCTGACCGTCGTCAGCAAGCGGCGTCGGGTTATCGGTGCGGATTTGGCGGCCTTCTTGGTCATGGTGTCCTCCCCTGGATTTTATGTTGTTGGCTTTATTATATTCGGTTTTGCGGCCTCGTCCTTGTTCAAATTTTTCGCAGTGCGGTCAGGATGACCTGCGGCGTCAACGGAATCTCCGTGATCGCAGCGCCGAACGGCCTCAGCGCATCATTCACCGCATTGGCCACCGCTGCGGCGGCGCCGGCTGTCCCGGCCTCGCCCGCGCCCTTTGCCCCCAACTCGGTCTCCGCGGTCGGCGATACCACGTGGCCGATATCGATATCGGGCATTTCGCCGGACATCGGGACCAGATAGTCGGCCATATTGGCGTTGGTCAGCTGGCCGCGCTCGTCGTAAGCGCATTTTTCGAACAGCGCCGCGCCGAGGCCCTGCACTACCCCACCCCGGATCTGCTCGTCGACCAGCTGCGGATTGATGATGGTGCCGCAATCCTCGACCACCCAATGCCGAAGCAGTTTCACGAAGCCGGTATCGGTGTCGACCTCGAGCCAGGAAGCCTGAACGCCGTTGGTGAAGGCGAACGGATATTCGCGCGGCACGAAATGCCGTGTCACCATCAATTCCGGTTGGATGCCGGGTGGCAGCGTGTCCGGACGGAAATAGACGATCCTGGCGAGTTCGCGCAGCTCGATGCGCGACGAGCCGTCGTTTGCGTTCACCACCGCACCGTTGGCGATGTCGAGTTCGGCCGGCGACGACTGCAGGATCGCGGCTGCGACATCGAGGATGTTCTTGCGCAGGATTTTCGCGGCCTGAAGTGCCGCCTCCCCGCCAATGCCGGCGCCTCGCGATGCCCAGGTGCCGCCGCCATAAGGCGTGTTATCGGTATCGCCCAGAATTACTCGGACCCGCTCCATCGGAACGCCGAGCACGCTGCCGACGATCTGCGCGGTGAGCGATTCGGAGCCCTGCCCCTGCTCGGTGATGCTGGTCTGGCAGACCACCGAACCCTGGGCGTCCAGCCGTACCGCGACGCCATCCTGCGACGAGATCCGGGCGCCGCCAACCCCGTAAAACGCCGCGCTGGGATTGGTGACCTCGATGAAACTGGCAATACCAATGCCGCGATGAATGTTCTTATTTCGCAACGCGGCCTGTTCGGCGCGCAGCGCGTCATAATCCATCATCGCCATCAGCTTGTTCATCGCCGCATGATGCGACAGCAGCTCGAACCGCAGGCCCGACGGCGACGCACAGGGATAGGCATCGTCGGCAATGAGATTGCGGCGGCGGATCTCCACGGGATCCATCCCGATCTTTGCCGCCGCCAGATCGACCAGGCCTTCGGTCACCGAGCAGGCGATGGGATGGCCGACCGCGCGGTACTGGCACATTACATTCTTGTTCTGGAACACGACGCGGGCGCGGGCGCGATAGTTTTTCGTCACATAAGGGCCGCCGACGAGATTGACGACCTGGTTCGCCTCGATGGCGCTGGTGCGCGGATACATCGAATAGGGACCAATGCCGGTGAGATCGTCGATCTCGAACGCGGTGATCGCACCGTCGCGCTTGACGCCGATCCTGCCCTTGCAGCGATGGTCGCGGGCGTGGATATCGGTGTTAAAACTTTCGACCCGGTCGGCGACAAACTTTACCGGCCGGCGCAGCAATTTCGACAGCGCGTAGGTCGCCATTTCGTCGGCATAGATGTGAACCTTGATGCCAAAGGACCCGCCGACGTCCTTGCAGACTACGCGAACTTGCTGTTCCTCCAGCCGGAGATGCAGGGCCGCGATGTTCTGCACCATATGCGGCGCCTGTGTGCCCTGATAGATCGTGAGCCTTTCTTCGGCAGCGTTCCAGTCGGCGACCACCGCGCGCGGCTCGAGGGTGACGCCGGTGTGCCGGCCGAAGACAAATTCCGCTTCCACCACCGCGTCGGAATCGGCGAACGCTTGATCGACCTTGCCGGCGTCGAGATTACGCTCGAAGGCCAGATTGTCGCCGAGCGAGGGGTGGATCACCGGGGTTTGCGGATCGAGCGCGGTGCGCATGTCCGTCACCGCCTCCAATTCCCTGTATTCGACCCGCACGAGTTCCGCGGCGTCCTCGGCCACGGCGCGATTGGCCGCCACAATGGCGGCGACGGCCTCGCCCTGCCAGCACACACGATCGATCGCAATCGCGTGCTGCGGCGCCGATTTGAGGCCCTTCAAATGTGAGAGTACGCCGACCCAGGGCGTAATAACCGCTGCAAGCTCCGGGCCGGTCACGACGGCGATGACGCCGGGCAGCCGCCGCGCTTCGCTGGCGTCGATGCCGACAATTTTCGCGTGCGCATGCGGTGAGCGCAGGAACACCACATGGGCCATCCGCGGCAATTCCATATCGCTGACATACAGCCCGCGCCCCTGCATCAGCCGCTCGAGGTTGGGCCGCGGCACGACTTTGCCGATATAGGAGTTCGGCCGGTCAAGCTCAGAGAGAATTTCGGGATTGGCTGATGTCACGCTCATGTCTGGCGCCCTGCGCGCCTGCGGGCCGTGGTCTCGACCGCGTCGACAATGGCCTGGTAGCCGGTACAGCGGCAGTAATTGCCGGAAAGGTGCTCGCGGATCTGCTCGCGGCCCGGCTCGGCCTGCTGCATCAGCAAGTCCTGCGCTGCCATCAACATGCCCGGCGTGCAATAGCCGCACTGCAGCGCGTTGCGGTCACGGAAGGCCGCCTGCAGATCGGCAATCTCGCCGCTGTCGGACAATCCCTCGATGGTCTGGACCGATGCGTCGTGCGCCTGCACCGCCAGCATCAGGCAGGAACGAATGATGTCGCCGTTGACGCGCACCGTGCAGGCGCCACACACGCCGTGCTCGCAACCGACATGGGTGCCGGTCAGCTGAAGATGCTCGCGCAAGAAGTCCGCCAGATTGAGACGCGGCAAAACATGCGCATCGACGCGCTCGCCATTGACCTCGAGCGAGATTGGAACGGAAGCCGTCACGCAGATCCCCCGGCGTCGAGATCCGTGCGGCCGAGCAGCGCGGCCACGCAACGCCGCATCAGCACCGTCGCCAGATGCCGGCGCATCGAAGCCGAGGCCTCTTGATCCTCCTGGGGATCGAGCTCCTCGGCGAGCGCCGCCGATGCTTCCGACAGCACCGCGGGCGTGATGGAGATGTTGACCAGCCGGTTCGCGGCCAGGGCCAATACCGGCCGGTCGCCGACCGCAAAGAAGGCCAGCCGCAGGTCGGCAAAGACATTGGCGCCCATGACCGCCTGAGCCGCCAGGCCCGCGATGGCGTAGTCGCCATGCCGCCGGGCGAATTCGTGGAAAAAATACGCGGAATTCGTACGCTGGACCGGCAGCTCGACGGCAATCAGCAATTCGTCCGGCGAGAGCGCCGTCTCATAGATTCCCATAAAGAAATCCTCGGCCGCGATTCGCCGCTCGCCCTTTGGACCGCGCACGACAATTGTCGCATTCAACGCGACCATGCAGGCCGGCAATTCGGAGGCGGGGTCGGCATGCGCCAGGCTGCCGCCGATCGTTCCCCTGTTGCGGATCGCGGGATGCGCGACGTGGGCGATGGCTTCCGTCAGGAGCGGCGCGTGCCCAGCAACATCAGACGATCGCTGCAGATCGACATGGCGGGTCAGCGCACCGATTTTGAGAGTATTGCCATTGACGGCAATGCCCCGCAGCTCCGCGAGCTCGCCGATATCGACGATCAGCTCCGGAGAAATCAGGCGCAGATTCATTGCGGGCATCAGGCTCTGGCCGCCCGACAGCACCTTCGCCCTGTCCCCATGCGCAGCCAGCAGCTCCAATGCGTCGGCAACGCTGGTTGCGCGTGCGTAACTGAAAGCCGAGGCTTTCATTGTCATGACCTCCCAGGCCGGTTTTTCGCCGCATTTTTCGCGGGATTAGACGGTGCTGCCCCTCAAAGGTCAAGTTTGTTTATCGAGCGATTATTTGGCAGCATTCGACTTTTGGACATGTCATGATATCACGAACCACGCACGGTTCGCGCTCATCAAAATCGGGCCCGGGGGAGGAGCAGGCAATGAATCTGGGTTTCTTCACGATGCCGATCCACCCACTCGGCAAGGACTGGAAGCTCTCCTTGCGGGAAGACCGCGAAGCGTTCCTGTTGGCTGACGAACTTGGGTTTACCGAGGCCTATGTCGGCGAGCACGTCACCGATCAGGCCGAGAACATCACTTCCTGCGTCGCGTTCCTGGCCTGGATCGCCGCCGCCACCAAGCAGATCAGGCTCGGCACCGGCACGATCAACATGCCGAACACCCATCCCGCCACCGTCGCTGCCAGCATGGCGATGCTCGATCACATACTGGACGGACGCCTGATTTTCGGGATCAGCCCGGGCGGACTGCTGTCGGATGCGGAACTGTTCGGCAATCTCGACGCCGACCGCAACGCCATGTTTCTCGAATCGATCAACCAGGTGCTGGAAATCTGGGCCGGCGAGCCGCCGTATGACATTCAAGGAAAATACTGGAACGTCTCGACGCGGAAGACCCTGATCAAGGACATCGGGCAGGGATTCATTGGGCGGCCGTTGCAGCAGCCGCATCCGCCGATCGTGGTGACCGCGGTTGCGCCTTTTTCCAAAGGCGTCACCGAAGCCGCGGCGCGCGGCTGGGATCCGATCTCGGCCAATTTCCTGATGCCGGCCTGGGTGAAAAGCCACTGGCCGAAATATGTCGAGGGTTGCGAACGAAGCGGCCGTGCCGCCGATCCCCGCAACTGGCGCGTCGCCAAGAGCGTGTTCGTCGCCAAGGATGCGGCAACCGCGAAGGCTTACGCCACCGATCCCGACGGCCCCTACGTCTATTATTACCGCTCGCTGTTCACCAAATTGAAAATGAACGGACGCATCGAGCTGTTCAAGACCCGCCGCGACCAGCCCGACGACGAAGTGACGCTGGAAATGATCTGCGACAGGCTAATCATCTACGGCACGCCGGACAGCGTGGCGGATCAGTTGCTGGCGTTCCAGGACGAAGTCGGCCAGTTCGGAACATTGTTATATGCCGGCAAGGATTGGAAGGATCGCGAGCTCGGACGACAGTCCATGATCCTGATGGCTGAAAAGGTCATGCCGCGCGTCAACGCGGCCACGTCGAAGCAGCCGACATCCGCGCAATCATCCGCAGCCAGTTGAGGGCGCCCCGTGGCTCTTTCCGACCGCATCCCCTATCAGGCTCAAATCGATCGGCCGAAACTGAAGCTGCCGGGCGGTAAGAAGCTCGCGGTATGGGTCATCCTCAATGTCGAGGAGTGGCGGATCGAGAACCCGATGCCGCGGACCGTGCTGAGCCCGCCGATGGGACAGCCGCTGTTGCCGGACGTGCCCAACTGGTCATGGCACGAATACGGGATGCGCACTGGCTTCTGGCGCCAGTTCAAGGCGCTGACCGAACGCAACATGCCGGTCACGCTGGCGTTGAACGCCAACGTCTGCAACTCCTATCCCCGGGTCGCTTCCGCCGCACTCGAAGCCGGCTTCGAGTTCATGGGCCACGGCTTCGTGCAGGGCCCGATGCACAAGCTCGACAACCAGGCCGATGCGATCAAGCGGGCCGTCGACACCATTGCAGAGTTCAGCGGCAAGCCGCCGCGGTCGTGGGAGAGCCCGGGGCTGACGGAAACCGGCGAGACGCTGGATCTCCTGCGCCTCAACGGCATTGAATATGTCGCGGACTGGGTAATCGACGACCTTCCGCAGGATATCGCGACCCCTCACGGCACCATCACAACGATCCCCTATTCGGTCGAAACCAACGATATCGTCATCCATGCGCTGCAGCACCTGCCGTCAGAGCAGTTTTTGAAACGCTGCACCGATCAGTTCGACCGCCTGTACCTTGAGGGCGCAAGCAATGCGCGGATCATGGCGATCTCGATTCACCCCTACATCACCGGGGTCCCGCATCGCATCAAATATCTGGAAGCGCTGCTCGACTATGTCCTCGGCCATGACGGCGTGGCACTGATGACCGCGAGCGAGATCGGCGATTGGTACCGGGCCGAAATGGCGAAGTTGTAGAGATTCACCGAACCGGTCTCGTTGGAAGAGATGCTGGAAAATGTGCGAAGTTTCGAGGCGATCCAGCGGTCGATGAAAAGCGGTGCGATCGAGAGCATCAGAAGCCGGTTCAGCCAACCGCCTTCACCGGCGCAGGCTTGGGCGCGGCCGGCGCGGCAAGGACGCGCTCGAAGCCCGCCAGAAAGACGTCCAGCGCATCGCTGATCATCTGTCCCTTGTCCTCGAGCACCGGAGATTCGTAGATATATTTGCGAACCCCGTAATAGAAGATGCCGCCGTGGAATACCCACGCCATCTCCAGTTCGGAAGCCGTCGGCTTGCTCTGCGCCGGCAACCCCGCTTCATGCCGGCATTCCCTGATGATGCGCGTCAGAATCTTGTCCCGCACCACGCCGACATACCAGCGGTTGATGTCGAGCCCCTTCAGACCTGAATAGAGATAGATACGCAGCCATTTGCGGGTGAAGATCACGTTGGTGTAGGCGTTGTAGAATTCCTGCAAGCGATCGCGGATCGGCCGGGAGCGGTCGGTAAGCAGTTTCTCCCAGCCGGTATCGAGCGGCTCGAGATAGACCGTGCGATAGACTTCCTTGATTAGGTCGTCCTTGCTCGGAAAGTAGCGGTACAGCAACGGCTGGGTCACGCCGAGCCGTCGCGCCAGATCGCGCGTACCGCCGCCAAATCCCTCCTCCGAGAAAAACTCGGTCGCCTTGGCAACGAACTCCCTGCGGCGATCGTCGGGAGATAGGCGCTTCTGCTTCGCGCGAGCGCGCTTGGGCGGCGGCCTCTTGCTCATGGCTTCGACGCTGAACCGCCGTCACCGGGGAGAAACCGGCCGTAGCCGCCGCGCGCGAACAACAGCGGCTCCTTTCGGTTATACGCATAGGCCTCGACGGCACCCAGGAAGATGATGTGGTCGCCGCCATAGTAGCGCCCAGCGGAGCGGCATTGAAAATTGGCCACACTATCGGCAAGAAGCGGCGCGCCGCCAAGCCCGGGAGTCCAGTCGACGCCGGCAAATTTGTCGTCCGAGGATTTCGCGAACCTGTTGGCGAGCGCCTGCTGCGATGCGCCAAGCACATTGACCGCAAAATGGCTGGCGTTCTGGAACGCACTCATGCTCGTGGAAAAGATCACCAGGCTCCACAGCACCAGCGGCGGGTTCAGCGACACCGAGGCAAAGGAATTGCAGGTGATGCCATAGGGTTTTCCGCCGGCGCCGGCGGCGGTGATGATGGTGACGCCGGTGGCATAGGTACCGAGCGCGTTGCGGAAATCCCTGGGATCGATCGGCGAATGGTCGCTCGCCAGCTCGTTAGCCGGATCCGGATTGATCGGATGCTTCGGGGCGTCGGTCATTGCACCTGCCTCAAAGCGTCAGATTTTCGGAGGGCAGGCCGAGCGCAACGCGGCCGTAATTGGTGCCAGCCGCATCAAAATTGAACGCAAGGTGCGAATTGATGGCGTGGGCGTCGCGAAACTGCCGCTGCAACGCGGCCGTCGTGAATAAACCCCGCGCGCCGCTCGCCGCAAACAGCAGCGACACCGCTTCAGTGCAGAGATTGACGGCAAAAGCGCCGTCGCGCCGCGTTTTGGTCTTGGCGGCGATATCCGGAAAATGACCGCGCCTCGCATCGGCCATCGCCTCGATACAGGTCGAGCGCATGATCAGGCGGGCCGCATCGATCTTGGCGGAAGCTTCCGCAATCTTGATCTGCGTGCTCTGAAGGTCGCCGAGCTTGGTGCGATTGTAGGTCGAGGCGCGGTGCCGGGCGACTTCGACATAGTCGTCGAGACAGGCCTGTGCGTTTCCGAGCGCCACGCCCGACAGCACGTAGGGAAACAGCGAGAATACCGGCAGCGCGTAAAGCGCATTCGGGTTGACCGCGCTTCCCGGCGTCGGACCGCCGGCCAGATCGTTCACCGCAACCGTCATCGGCTCGGCAACAAAGGCATCTTTGACCTCGACATCGTTCGATCCCGTTCCCCTCAGTCCCGCGGCATTCCAGGTATCATTGATCTTGTAATCGGTCTTGTTCAGCAAAAAGATCCGGTACTCGATGCCGTCGGCCTCATCGTCGGAGGAAACAACGCTCGCCAGCATATTCCATTCGCAGGAATCCACTCCCGACGAAAACGGCCATCTGCCCCGCAATACATATCCGCCATCGACCTTCCTGGCGCGACCGGCCGGAAAAATGAAGGAGGATGCGATCAGGACGTTGGCATCCTTGTTCCAGACCAGATCCTGAGCACGCTTGTCGAACATGGCCAGCATCCAGTGGTGACTGGCCAGGTTGGCGAAATTCCAGGCCGCCGAGGCATCGGCCTGTCCGATCGCATCGCCGCAATCGATCAGCGCGACATAGTCGAGTTCGGAGCCCCCCACCCGCTTCGGCTGCACGATCCTGAACAAGCCCGATTCGTGCAGCTCGCGTTCGGTCTCCGGCGGGAGCCGACGCAATTCTTCCGTCTGGGAGGCACGATCGCGCAATCGCGGAATAAGCGCCCTGGCACGGGCAATCATGGCGGCATACGTGCCGTCCGCCTCCGGCCCCGCGGGCAGGCTTGCATTGGGTCTTCGGCCGGCACCTGGCATCTTGGCGTTCCTTGCTCGCCCTTGTTGCAGCCTTGACACGGACGATACAGGTTTCGGTTTATCGCCTGATCAACGATTGTTCAAGACGCGGGAGCGCCCTTTAATCTGCTGGGGGTGCCCGCTGCCGCTCCGCAAGACGATCCCGGGCAAACAGACTTGACCTCACAAAGCGACTTGGTGATTACCTATCGTCCGATCACTGACTGTTCAGCGCGCCGCCGGCGCCGCCCGTAAAACCGAATTCATTGGCTGGGAGCGAACCTCATGGACAAGACTGTTGGAATAATTGGGCTTGGCATCATGGGTGGCGCGATCGCGCGCAACCTCGTCGAGCGCGGTTGGCGGGTGGTCGGCTTCGATACCGACGCTGAGCGATGCGCGGAGCTTGCGCAAGCCAATGTCGAGATTGTCGGCGACGTCGCCCGGGTCGCGCGCTCCGCTCCCATCATCATGACCAGCCTTCCCACGCCTGCCGCCGTCGAGGACGTCGCGCAGAAGATCGCCGGCTCCGGCCAGCCTCCGCGTATCGTGGCGGAACTCTCAACGCTGAGTATCGCCGACAAGGTTCGCTTCGAGGCCATTCTGAAGAAAGCCGGCCATATCGCGCTGGATTGTCCGCTGAGCGGCACCGGCGCGCAGGCGAAGATTCGCGATCTCATCGTCTATGCCAGCGGCGACGGCAACGCCATTGCGCAGTGCAAGGATCTGTTCGCCGATTTCGCCAAGCAAAGCGCCGATCTCGGCAGATACGGCAATGGCAGCCGCATGAAATTCATCGCCAATCATCTGGTGGCCATCCACAATGTCGCCGCGGCCGAGGCGATGGTGCTGGCGGAACGCGCCGGGCTCGATCCGAAAATGGTGGTGGATATGGTCGGCCCGGGCGCGGGGGGCTCGCGGATGTTCCAGATGCGCGCGCCGATGATGGTCGAAGGTGTCTACGAGCCCGCGACCATGAAGGTCTCTATCTGGAAGAAAGATATGGCGGTCATCGCCGAATTCGCCGACGAGGTCGGCTGCGCGACTCCACTGTTTACGCTGACGCAGCCGGTCTATGCCAAAGCCCTGGCCATGGGGTTGGGCGACCAGGATACGGCAGCCGTATTTGAGGTCCTGAAAAAAACGATTGTCACGGCTCCCAAATCAACCGCGCGCGAGCCGGACTAGTCTTCGATACCGCACTGCATCAAAGAGCACCCGCGGGTAATCCCCCGCTACGAAAATATCAGGCGCCGCCAAGTCGATGACGTGGTTATCACTTGATCATTTACGGCTTACATCGGATAAATCGCTCAACCAATAAAAATAGCTGATGGTATTCAGTTTGTAGCGTTCCGGGGAGGATCCAATGACGATATCGCGGCGTCAGTTTGTCGGCGGCGTGGCCGGCGCGGGTATCGCCAGCCTGGCAGCCCCTCGTGTCGCCTTTGCCCAGAACAGCGGACCGATCCGCATTGGATTGCTGGCGGCCAAAACCGGACCGCTCGCCTCCGGCGGCATCGACATGGACCTTGCGCTGACGATGTTCATGAAAGAACGCGACAACATGCTGGCGGGCCGCAAGGTCGAATTGATCGTCGCCGATACGGCCGGTGCTCCTGCGACGGCGCGGACCAAAGCACAAGAACTGGTCGAAAAGAATGATGTCCATTGCATCATTGGCCCGCTTGCCGCCTTCGAGGCGCTGGCGATCGCCGACTATCTCACGGAAAAGGAAATCCCCACGATCGGTGTAGCCGCGGCGGAGGACATGACGCAGCGGCATCCAAGTCCATGGTTTGTGCGCGCGACGTCAACGTCGGCGCAATGCGCCTACCCGCTGGCAGATTATGCCGCCAAGGAACTCGAGTACAAAAAGATCGTCACTATCGCCGACGATTTCGCCTATGGACATGAAATGTGCGCTGGTTTCCAGCGCGCGTTCGAGGATAGTGGCGGCAAGATCATCCAGAAGATCTTCACGCCGCTGGCGACGCCGGATTACGGCAGCTACGTTGCCCAGGTGAAGAGCGCGGACGCGATCTTTCTCGGCACCGCCGGCTCGAACGGTTTCCGCTTCCTTCGCCAATTCATCGAATATGGCCTCAAGGACAAGATGGCCGTCATCGGCGGTATGACGGCGCTCGATGAATCCGTGCTTCGCAATATGGGCGATGAGGCGCTGGGGATTGTGACCACCAGCTGGTATTCCGCCGAACTGGACAACGCGCTCAACAAGGCCTTCGCGGCGGCGTTCCGCAAGCAGTTCAAATACGATCCCGGCTATTATGCCGGGGGCACCTATGTTTCCGGTGAAGTCCTGGAAGCCGGGCTAAAGGCCACGAAAGGAAATGCGGAGGACAAGAAAGCACTGATGACGGGGATCCGCAACAGCAACGCAGAGACGGTGCGCGGCGTCGTCAAGTTCGACGAATTCGGCAACGCCGTCGGCGATGTTTATATTCGCAAGGTAACGAGAAAGGACGGGCGGCTGGTCAATTCCGTCATCAAGACCTACCCGGATGTCAGTCAGTTCTGGACCTATGACAAGACCGCATTCCTGAAGAACCCGGTCTATTCGCGCGACTATCCGCCGGCAAAAAATCTGGAGCAATAATTCCATTTCCGTCGCGGGCACCGAAGCGCGCAACTTTCCGGACGAGATCGGCAGACGATGCAGTTTTGGATCATCCAGGGTCTCAACAGCCTGTCGCTCGGTGGTCTCCTGTTCCTGCTCTCGTCGGGCTTTTCGCTGATTTTCGGCCTGATGAGACTGGCCAACCTGACGCACGGCGCCTTCTTCATGCTCGGCACCTATTTCGGAGCAACTGCGCTGCGCTCGTTCGACGGCCTGAATATCTGGGTGACGGCGCTGGGTGCCGGAATTGCGGTAGCTGCGATCGGCGGTCTGTTCGAGCGGCTGGTGCTGACCCGGCTGAAGACCAATCCGCTTGGACAAGTGCTGGTGACGCTCGGCATGTCCTTCATCATTTCCGACGCGTGCCTGCTGCTGTGGGGCGGCGATTCCATTCCGGTGCCGACCCCTCGCAACCTGCAGGCGCCGACACGGGTGCTCGGTTTCGTGTTTCCGACCTATCGGCTGGTGCTGGTGGGCTGTGCCGTCGCCACCGCGATCGCGCTGTATTTCCTGCTGGAGCGGACGCGCCTGGGGGCGATGATCCGCGCCGGCGTCGACGACCGGCAAATGGCCCGCGCGGTCGGAATTCCCGTCTCGAATTTGTTTACGATCGTGTTTTGTCTGGGTGCGGGCATCGCCGGCGCCGGCGGCGTGCTGGGCGGACCGATCCTTTCCGCCTATCCCGGGCTCGATGCCGATATGCTGCCATTGGCGCTGATCGTCGTCATCCTTGGTGGCATCGGAAGCCTGCTCGGCGCGTTCATCGGCAGTTTTATCATGGGCTTCGTCTACACGTTCGGCACCGCGCTGTTTCCGGAACTGGCCTATATCATTCTGTTTCTGCCGATGATCTTCGTCATTGCGTTCCGGCCCCAGGGCCTGTTTGGGCGCGTCGGCGCATGAAATGGATCGGCGTTGCCCTCCTTGCGGGATCGCTTCTGCTGCCGCCTTTTTTTGCGGGCGATTTCTACATCAACCTCGCCAGCCAGATCCTGATTGCGGCAATCTTCGCGCTCAGCCTGAATTTGCTGGTGGGCTTTGGCGGCATGACGTCGCTCGGACACGCCTCCTATCTCGGCGTAGCCGCCTATATTTCTGCGCTGCTGACAAGCCGATACGGGTTCGGACATGGTGCAGCCGCCCTCATCTCGATCGGGGGCACCACCGCGATGGCCGCGTTCTTCGGCGTCATCGCACTACGCGCCACCGGGCTCGGCTTCCTCATGATCACGCTGGCGTTGTCGCAGGTACTTTGGGGACTCGCCTACCGGATGTCCGGCGTCACCAATGGCGACAATGGAGTTGCCGGTCTGACCCGACCGATGCCGTTCGGCCTTTCGCTCGAGAGCGCGGCGTCGTTCTACTGGTTCGCGCTGATCGTGGCCACGTTCGCCTGCCTGATGATGGCGATCTTCGTGTCGTCGTCGTTCGGATCATCGTTGAAGGGCGTGCGCGACCAGCCGCGCCGGATGGCGGCGCTCGGCTTCAATCCCTGGATGATCCGCTGGATCACCTTCATCTACGCCGGCTTCTGGGGCGGCGTGTCCGGGCTGCTTTATGTCTATTACAACAAATATATCCACCCCACGTCGCTCTCCACCACGAGTTCGGCGGAGGCCTTGCTCGGCGTGATCGCCGGAGGGTCGGGAACATTGGGTGGCCCCGTCGTCGGCGCGGCGCTGGTGCTGCTGTTGAAGAATTACGCCTCGGCCTATATCGAGCGCTGGAACATGCTGCTGGGTCTGGTGTTCCTGTTCATCGTTCTGGTGATGCCGACCGGCATCGTTCCCGGCCTGAGCAGGCTGGCGGCGACGCTGCGCAGGGGACCGCGATGATCCCGCTGACATCCGATTACGCCCTTGAAGTCGTCAACCTGAAGAAGGCGTTCGGCGGCCTCACGGTCACGCACAACGTTTCGCTTGCGATCAAGCCAGGTGAACGCCGCCTGATCATCGGCCCGAACGGCGCCGGCAAGACCACGCTGTTCAACCAGATCAGCGGCGACCTGCGGCCGAACGCCGGTGCGATCCGGCTGTTCGGCACCGACATCACGTTTTTCACCCCTTACAAGCGCGCGCATTTCGGGCTTTCGCGCACCTACCAGATCATCACGCTATTTTTCGGCGATACGCTCGAACACAATGTCACGCTCGGCCTGCTCGGCCTGCGGCCCTCGCGTTGGCAGATGTGGCGGCCGATTTCCCATTACAGCGATCTTGCGACCGAAGCCCGCCGGACCCTCGACGCGGTCGGACTTCTGCATCTGGCGGAACATCCGGTGTCTGATATTGCCTATGGCGAAAAGCGCCGCGTCGAACTCGCCATGGCGCTGGCGCAGAAGCCGCGGGTGCTGCTGCTGGACGAACCGCTGGCGGGTCTTTCCAACACCGAGCGATCGCAGGTGAAGTCGCTGATCGCCTCGATCCCGCGGGAGACCACCGTGATCATGATCGAGCATGACATGGATACGGCGCTCGACCTTGCCGAAACCGTGACACTTCTGAATTACGGCCGCGTCATCGTCGATGGCGAACGTGACGCCGTGATTGCTGATGCGCGAACGCGTGAGGTGTATCTTGGCGCCTGACGCACTCAGCCTGACCAATGTGCATTCCTATTACGGCGACAGCCACATCCTGCACGGCGTAAGCTTTTCCTTGGCTCCGGGCGGCGTACTGGCGCTGTTGGGGCGCAATGGCGCGGGAAAGACCACCTGCATCTCGACGATTATCGGCTTCCTGAAACCGCGGGATGGGGAGATCAGGCTGTTCGGTGAGCCGATCCAGGGGCTCAGCCCCGAACGCATCTCCCACCTCGGCATCGGTCTTGTTCCGCAAGGCCGCCGAATTTTTCCGTCACTGACGGTTCGGGAAAACCTTGTGGTGGCCCAGCAGCGCGGGAGCACCACGGACAGGCCGTGGAATGTCGAGCGGATCTACACTATGTTTCCGCGGCTGCGCGAGCGCCACGCTCAAATTGCCGGCACACTGTCGGGCGGCGAACTGCAGATGCTGGCCATCGGACGGGCACTGATGGGCAATCCACGGGTGCTGCTGCTTGACGAGCCGTCGGAGGGTCTGGCGCCTTTAATCGTCGCGGAAGTGGGCCGCACCATCCGCCGTCTGAAGGAAGAAGGACAATCGATCGTTCTGGTCGAACAGAACCTCCAACTGGCGCTCGACGTTGCGGATCAGGCTGTCATCCTCAACACCGGACGCTGTGCGTTCGCCGGGCCAGCTGCCGGCGTCTTGACCAACGAAGATTTGATCGCGCAAAATCTTGGCGTGTTTCATGCTCAATAATTCAATATCCAGTCAAAGATGAGGTCAGACCATGAAGATCGGTATATGCGGAACTGGACGAATGGGATCGGCGATCGCGCAGCGATTGATGTCGGCAGGACATGAAATCGAGGTGTGGAATCGCAATTCGGCCAAGACAAAGCCTCTGGTCGATGCCGGCGCGAAGGCGTTCGCGTCGCCCGCCGAACTCGTCGACGGGTCCGAAGTCACCATCGTGATGTTGCTGAACGACGCCGCGACAGAAGCGGTTTACGGCGCGCCGAATGGCATCCTGAAGGCCAAACTCGCGGGCAAGCTCGTGATCGATATGAGCACGATCCGCCCCGAGACCATGAAGACGAACGGTTCTGCGGCATTGCAGCAGGGCGCCGCCTTCGTCGAATGTCCGGTCGGCGGAAGCACCGCGCCGGCGAAGGAAGGCAAGCTGCTCGGCCTTGTCGGGGGATCGAAGGCGGACGTCACCCGGGCGATGCCGATCATGGAGCAAATGTGCCGACGCATCGAACATGTCGGCGACATCGGCGCCGGTTCGATGATGAAGCTCGCGGTCAACCTGCCGCTTCTGGTGTATTGGCAGGCGCTCGGCGAAGCCCTGACGATCTGCAAGCCGCTCAACCTTCCGGCCGACCGGCTGATCGATATCCTGACCGACACATCAGGCGCGCCGACCGCCATGAAGGGCCGCGGGCCGGTTATCGCCAAGGTGCTGGGCGGTGCGCCGCTCGGCGAAACAGCTTTCGGTCTCAATGCCGCGACCAAGGACCTCGCCTGTGCGGTTCAATTCGGCGCATCCCTTCATGCCGAGATGCCGGTCACGGCCAGCGCACTCGCCTGCTACCAGGAAGCGGAAGCCGCCGGCCTGGGCGACGCCGACGCCACCGCGGTATCGACCCGCTGGACCCAGCGCAAGGCCACGTCGTAGTCCCCTCAAGCGTCACGTTCCCCGCACATTCATTCAACCGCAGAGCCAATTCAGATGATCGATCGCAAGAACCGTTATGGACGTACCGCCGCACGTATCCACGACGCCGACGGCCTGGCCCGGCGGCCGTCTTCCACCACGATCGACATTCACGCCCATATCGTGGTGCCCCAGGCCGCCAAGCTGGCGCAACCGCATGTTGATATCAGCCGGATTCCGCTGGCCTACTTCGCCGATGCTGCGACCAAGGAGATCAATGCGCAGCAGGAGAAGGACGTCAGCGAGGTCATGACCACGATCGATCGCCGTCTATTTGACCTCGACAAGATGGGCATCGACATCCAGGTCGTGGCGCCGGCACCGGGCCAGTGCTACTATTCGGTCGATCCGAAAATCGCGGAAGCCGCCCACCGCCTCGCCAATGACGGCGTGGTGGAATATTGCGCGCGCAAACCCGACCGCTTCGTCGGGCTCGGCGTCGTCACCCTGCAGGAGCCGGAGATCGCGGTCCGCGAACTCGACTACATCATGAAGGATTTGAAACTAAAGGGCGTCGAAATCCTGACCAATGTCGACGGCCAGGAACTGTCCGATCCGAAGTTCCGGCCGTTCTTTGCCAGGGCCGAACAGCTCGGGGCGTTCATCATGATGCATCCGAACGGATTCACCCATGGGGAACGCCTGACGCATTTCTATTTCAACAACGTGCTCGGCAATCCCCTGGATACGACGCTCGCGCTCCACAATTTGATCTTTTCGGGAACGCTGGCGCGCTTCCCCGACCTGAAGCTGATGGCCGTGCACGGCGGTGGCTACCTGCCGGGCTACTCCGGGCGAATCGATCACGCCTGGGGCGCGCGGCAGGATTGCCACGGCGACCTGCCGCTGCCGCCAACAACCTACCTGCGGCAGGTCTATCTCGACACCGTGGTCTTCTCCTATCACCAGCTGGCCTATTTGATCGACGTCTTCGGGCCCGATCGCATCGTAATGGGTACCGACTACCCCTTCGACATGGCCGAATATAATCCGGTCGGACATATCGCGGGGGTGCAAGGCATGGACGAGGTAACGCTGGCCCAGATCGCCGGCGGCAATGCCGCGCGGGTGCTCGGGATCGATGTCTAGCCGGGCATCAATGCGCGGCCGATTTCTTGAACCCGGGCTGCTCGAACGGATGGGACGTCTTGAAGGCCGGCAGCTCAAAGCAGCGGTCGGCCAAGCGTGCGACCACCGGAAAGGCGCCGAGCTCGAGCTTGAGGAAATGCGCGCCGACCACCTGCCCCGCGATGCAGATATCGGCAAGGCCGGGCTCGGCGCCAAGCGCAAACGGCTCGGGCCTGCGTCGTGCCAGCAGCCGTTCATAGGTCGCAAGTCCCTCGTTCGTCCAATGCTTGCCCCAGTCCTCGATCGCCTTGGCATCCGCGCCGAAGGTCTTGGCGAGATGATTGCGGACCCGCGGCACCACCAGCGGGTGCGCGTCGGCGATCGTCATCAGCGCCAGCGAGCGCGCATAGGCACGCTCCCGTGGGTCTTGCGGCAGCAGGCGCGGCTCGGCCTGGATATCGTCGAGATATTCGATGATCGCCAGCGACTGGAAGATGGAATGGCCGTCGTGAATGAACGTCGGCACCACGCGCTCGGCGTTGACTGCCTCGTAGCCCGGCTTGAATTGCTCACCGGAAAGAATGTCGATCGGGATTTCCTCGAAAGGCAGCCCCTTGAGCCGTAAGGCGACGCGCACACGAAACGAGGCAATCGACCGCCAAAATCCGTAGACCGTTATGCTCATCGGGAGACCTCCGCCTGGCGAATATGCGGCCCCAGTCTACTCCACCATATTGTGCTGCTGCCAGCGCAACAGATAGGCCTGCAATCGCCAAATTATGGCCGACAACACCACGCCGACCAGCATCAGCACGATCACCGCGACCATCATGCCCGAGGCCTCGGCCCGCGCCTCCGATTCGATGATCAGGCGGCCGATGCCCCGCTCCGCACCGATGAATTCACCGACGATGACGCCGATCAGCGCGAAGGAAATGGCAGGCGAGAGCGAGGCGAATACCCAGGCCATGGTCGACGGAATCACCACTGTGCGGGTGATCTGCCATTCGCTGGCACCAAGCAGCCGCGCGACATTGATGAACCCTTCGTCGATCGAACGCGCGCCCTCAAAAGTGTTGAAGAACACCAGAAACACGACCACGATCCACGACGTGACGACCTTCGACATGTCGCCGATCCCGAACGCCAGCACGATGATCGGCGCCAGCGCAATCCTGGGAATGGAATTAACGGCGGTGATGAAGGGCTGGAAAATGGCGCTGAGCCGGTCAGAGCGGCCGAGGATCAGCCCGGCGATGAAGCCGCTGGATACGCCGGTCAGGAAGCCGAAGAAGGTATTCTTCAGCGTGATGGCGGTCGCAATCCAGAGATTGTTGTCGTTGCGCGCCATGCACTTGGCGAAGTCGCCGTTGAACCAGCCGTTGAAGGCGCCCATCTTGGACTTGAGGCAGCTCAGAATGAGAAAGTGCTGGAAGATCTCGGAGGGTTTTGAAACGAAATACGGATCGAGCAGATCGGGCACCAACCATGGCACGACGGCATGCAGGTCATAGCCCCACTGCCAGACCGAAAGCACGGCGACGCAGATCGCTAACTGCCATACCAGCGCATTGACGGGCCGGCGCGTCCTCATGGGTGGCGTCCCCTGACGAATTCTTCGCCGAGCGAGTGCCATATCTTCTGGAACAGCTCGGCATAACGGGGCGTTTCGCGCACTTTCACGGCATCGCGCGGCCGCTCGAAGTCCACCTCGAACGTGTCCTTGATCTGGCCGGGCCGCGCCGAGAACAGGATGATGCGGTCGGCGAGCGTCAGCGCCTCGCCGAGGTCATGCGTCACGAATAACACCGTTTGCTGCTCGCGCTCCCATATCCGGAGCAGGACTTCGTGCATGTCGATCTTGGTATGGGTGTCGAGCGCGCCGAACGGCTCGTCCATCAGCAGTATCTGCGGCTCGACCACCAGGGTCCGCATCAGCGCCGCGCGCTGCCGCATGCCGCCCGATAGCGCCGAGGGATAAGCATGCTCGAAACCCTTCAGGCCTGCCTGTCCCACGCAGGCCGCGATGCGGTTTTTCCGCTCGGTTTCGGGAACGCCGGCCAGTTGCAGTCCGTACCCGATGTTGTCGGCGACCGTGCGCCACGGAAACAGCGTGTCGCGCTGAAACACATAGCCGACGTCCGGTGTCGCCCTGCCGGCGACGACCGGCCGGCCGTCGATCAGGATCTGACCGCTGGTCGGCCTGATCAGGGTCGCGATCATGTTGAGGATGGTGCTCTTGCCGGAGCCGGACGGCCCCAGCAAGGCGACGAATTCGCCGCGCCGGACGGTGAAGGAGATGTCGCGCACCGCCTCGATGGCCGTGCCAGCCAATTGGAACGATTTGCTCAAACCCCTGACGTCGATCCGTCGTGCATCCGACGAGTGAGGTTGCGGCGTGACCATCTTTGCCGTTTTCAACCCGGATACGCCTTCCGTGCCGCTTCGATGAAGGTGGGGCTGACGAGATCGGCAATCGCAAGCGGCTTGATGCCGGTCATTTCCCGGAACCAGACCTTTTCGCCGCGCGCCCAGCCCGCCGCATCGATGGTACCCTCGTAGTCGGCGACCTGCTTCAGCGTCGTGATCTCCAGGATATTGGCATCGCGCGACGTGCTGCCGACGTAAGGTTCAATGGCGTCATAAATGTCTTCGGGCGAATGCGCCTTGATCCACTGCGTGGCGCGCCATAGTGCCGTGACGAAGGCCTGCATCTTCGGCGGGTCCTTGTCGATGGTCGCCTGCAAAGTGAAATGCGCCGTCACCGGGACTTTGCCGCCGATATATTTGTTCCAGATCACCTCGTCCGTGCCGTCGAAGAGTAGCGCTCCCCAGCCTTGCGCCACCGAATCGTTCAGCAGGGACAGCGAGTTCACGAGCACATCGACCTGCTTGGTCTTCAGCGAACCCAGCATGGTCTCGACATTGCCGGTACCGATCCAGGTGACTTTATCGTCCAGCCCCATGGTTTCCATGTAATAGGACGCCCAGACGTGATTGGTGCCGCCCAGCGACGACACCGAGACGATCGGCTTGCGGCCGTCCGGCCGTTTCCAGGCCGCCAGTTGCTCCAGTGTCGCGATGCCCTGGTCCTTGAGGTCCTTGCGGATGATGAATATCACCGCGCCGCTCCTGGTATCGACCGGCATCAAGACGCGGCCGGCGCGGCCATGATTGCTGAGCTGCATCGGATGGGTAATGTCGCCGATGCCGATGTCGCCTTGCGAAGAGGCGATGATCTCGCGGGTTTTGACGCCGCTGCCGCCCTGGATCAGCTTGCAGTCGAGGCCGGCCTCCTTGAAGAAGCCGATTCGGTCCGCCACGTACTGGGTCTGATAGACGGGCACCGCCACCGGGTATATCGCGCGGGCGGTCTTGTCTTCGGCGAAGGCCCGGCCCGCGGCCATCGAAGCGCCGCCGGCGGCGATGATCGTCAGCGCCGATCGCCTGGTGAAATGCTTTGCCATCACGCATGCTCCTTTTCCTTGCTGGCGACCTGTTCCAGGGCATTCAGCACTGCGTCGCCCATTTGCTCGGTCGAAAGCCTGGTTGCGCCGGATTCGGCGATATCGGCCGTGCGTGCGCCAGCGGCGAGCGCGATACCGACTGCCTTCTCCAGCAGGTCGGCATCCTCGGGCCGGTTCAGCGTCAGACGCAGCATCATGGCGACACTGAGGATGGAGCCGAGCGGATTGGCAATGCCCCTGCCCGCGATGTCGGGCGCGCTGCCGTGGACCGGTTCGTAAAGCGCCTTGCGGCGGCCGAACTTGTCGACCGGACCGAGCGAGGCCGACGGCAGCATGCCGAGCGATCCCGACGCCATCGCGGCGCAATCGGAAAGAATGTCGCCGAAGATATTGCCGGTCACCATCACGTCGAACTGCGATGGCTGCCGGACGATCTGCATCGCGGCGTTATCGACATACATATGGCTGAGTTCGACATCGGAAAACTCCGCGGCGTGCAGCGCGATGACCTCCTCGCGCCACAGCACGCTGGTCTCCAGCACATTCGCCTTGTCGACCGAACACACCCTGCCCTTGCGTGTGCGCGCCAGCTCGAACGCCGCCCGCGCCACGCGGCGCACTTGATGGGTGGTGTATTGCTCGGTGTTGAAGCCGCGGCGCTGCCCGTCCGCCAGGGTTTCGATACCGCGGGGTTCGCCGAAATAGATACCGCTGGTCAGTTCGCGGATGATGACGAAGTCGACATCCCTGAGCACTTCGGCCTTGAGCGGCGCCGAGTCTGCCAACGCCGGATCGGCGACGATCGGCCGGAGGTTGGCGTAGAGATCGTATTTGCTGCGCAGCGACAGCAGGCTGCCCGCCTTCCGCGCTGCCGCCGGAACCC
Organism: Bradyrhizobium erythrophlei; assembly: GCF_900129505.1. Classification (NCBI taxonomy): domain Bacteria; kingdom Pseudomonadati; phylum Pseudomonadota; class Alphaproteobacteria; order Hyphomicrobiales; family Nitrobacteraceae; genus Bradyrhizobium; species Bradyrhizobium erythrophlei. The sequence continues at coordinate 8,833,730 of NZ_LT670818.1, forward strand.
CTTTCGTTTCCGGCCCGCCGGTGGCGCCCCAGAGAATGGCATCCGCCTCGTCCATCGCCTCGGCAGTGTCCGGCGGCAAAACCTTGCCGGTCGCCAGATAAGGAATGAGCCCGTACTGCGCCTCGCGCAGCACCATCGGAACGTTTCTCCTGGCGGCGAACCAATTGAGCACGCGATGCGATTGCGCGGTCACTTCCGGCCCGATGCCCTCGCCACCGACCACCGCGACCTTAATCATGTTGGACAGATTATTCATGCCGATTTCCCTGCAAAATGGATCCACGGCCGCACGGCGCGGTCGGCCGCCTGAAAAGCGCGGATTTCGTCGTCACGCTGCAGCGTCAGCGCGACTTCATCAAGACCGCCAAGCAGCCCGGTGCGCCGACGCGGATCGATCTCGAAACGGATTTGTTTCCCCGAGGGCGAATTGATCGTCTGTGCCTCGAGATCGATGCCGATACGCCCGGCTCCCTGGGAGTGCTCGACCTCGGCGGCGAGGCTGTCGACGACCTCCTTGTCCACCACGATCGGGAGGATGCCGTTCTGAAAACAATTGGCGAAGAAAATATCGCCGAAGCCCGAGCCGATAATGGCGCGGATACCCATTTCCTGCAGCGACCACACCGCCCCTTCACGGGAAGAGCCGCAACCGAAGTTCGGACCGGTAAGGAGGATTTCCGCCTGCCGGTACGGCTCGCGGTTGAGGATGAACTCCGGGTTCTCGGAACCATCGGGCAAATAGCGCAGCGAACCGAACGCCCATTTTGCGAGAGTGCCGCGGATGGAATTCCCGACAAGACGCTCGATACGGATGATGACATCGGTGTCGATATTGCTGCGCATGATCGGCGCCGCAACCGACGTTAGCGTGGTAAAGGGTTTCGGCATGCTAGCGCTCCAGGGTCCGCACGTCGGCGATGGCGCCGGATATCGCGGCAGCCGCCGCCATGGCGGGGCTCGCCAGATGGGTACGTGCTCGCGGCCCCTGGCGGCCGATGAAATTGCGATTGGAAGTCGAAACCGAGCGCTCGCCGGGAGCAACCGTTTCGCCGTTGGCGGCGAGGCACATCGAGCATCCGGGCTCGCGCCATTCGAAACCTGCCTCGGTGAAGAGCTTGTCGAGTCCTTCGGCCACTGCTTCGCGTTTCACCGTTTCCGAACCCGGTACTACCCAGGCGCGCACGCCGGGCGCGACCTTGCGGCCACGCGCGACCGCGGCCGCCGCGCGCAGATCGCTCAAACGGCTATTGGTGCATGATCCGATGAACACCCAATCGACGGGCGTGCCGGCGATCGGCGCCCCACCCTTGAGGCCCATATAGTCGAGCGCGGTCTCGACCGCGGCCCGCCGCGCCGGATCGGCAATCTCCCGGGGATCGGGAACATGACCGTCGACGCCGATGACGTGTTCGGGACTGATGCCCCAGGTCACCTGCGGAATGATCTTCTCGACGTCGATGACGACTTCCCTATCGAACACCGCGTCGGGATCGCTCGGAAGCTCGCGCCACGCCGCAACTGCCCGTTCCCACATCGCGCCCTGCGGCGCATAGGCCCGTCCGCGGATATATTCAAAAGTCTTCTCGTCCGGCGCGATCAGACCCATCTTGGCGCCGAGCTCGATCGAGAGATTGCAGATCGTCAACCGCCCTTCGACCGGCAGGTCACGGATCGCGCTGCCAGCATATTCGACGGCATAGCCGGTGCCGCCGGCCGCACCGACATGACCGATCAGCGCCAGGATCAGGTCCTTGGCCGTCACCCCGAACGGCAGCCGGCCCTCGAACTTCACGCGCATCGTTTTCGGCCGCCGCTGGATGATGGCCTGGGTTGCCAGCACATGCGTTAGTTCGCTCGACCCGATACCGAAGGCCAGCGCCCCCAGTCCGCCATGAGTGCAGGTGTGGCTGTCGCCGCAGACGATCAGGCAGCCCGGCAGGCTGAGGCCGAGTTCGGGTCCGATGACATGGACGATGCCCTGACCGGGTTCGTCGATATCGAACATCGCAATGCCGCTGGCCGATGTTTCAGCCCTCAAGGCCGTAAGCAGTTCCTGCCCGATCTTGATGGTACCGGCCCGCCCGCGGGCCGTCGAAATGGCGTGGTCCGGCGTCGCGAACGTCAGTTCGGGATTGTGGACCGAAAGGCCGCGGCTTTTGAGATCGAGCAAGCCACGCGAGCCACCGAGATCGTGCAGCAAATGGCGATCGACGTGAAGCAGATCGGTATCATCGCCAAGTTTTGCGATGACATGCTGGTCCCAGATCTTGGCCAGCAACGTACGGCCGGGCTTTTGCAACGCCTGTGCTCCCTTTGGCTTCTTTGGCCGGCGGCGTCAGCCGCTCACCGCGTTTTGCACGGCTTATGTTCAGGCCTTAGCCTCCCCGGTATCAAAGCACAGCCGACGGCCATTCGACTAGAGCCTAAGCCGAATAACAGCTAAACGGGACGATGCCAGCCCGATTGTCATTTGCGATGCAATATCGCAACATCCGGCGCCTGAAATCACCGAGCAAGTCATGCCCCGTCCCAAAAACGTTCTCTGGATCATGTGCGATCAGCTTCGCTTTGATTATTTGGGGTGCACGGCGCATCCCACCCTGAAGACGCCGAATATCGATGCCATGGCAAAGCGCGGGGTACGTTTCTCGAATGCTTATGTGCAGTCGCCGATCTGCGGCCCGTCACGGATGTCGTTCTATACCGGCCGCTACATGCGCTCGCATGGCTCGCACTGGAACGGCTGGCCGTTGCGCGTGGGTGAGCCGACGCTGGGCGATCATCTCAAGAAAATCGGCGTGCGCAATGTGCTGGTCGGCAAGACCCATATGGCGGCGGACCTCGAAGGCCTGAAAATGCTGGGGATTGCGCCGGACTCGATCATCGGCGTGCATGTTGCCGAATGCGGCTTCGAGCCCTATGAGCGCGATGACGGCCTGCATCCGACCGGCAGGCCGCGTCCGAAGTATGACACTTACTTGCGCCAGCGCGGATATGACGCTTCCAACCCGTGGGAGCACTGGGCCAATTCCGGCGCGGCGAACGACGGCACGCTGCAGAATGGCTGGTTGCTGGTGCACGCCGACAAGGCAGCCCGCGTCGCCGAGGAGGATTCCGAAACTCCCTACATGACACGCCGTGCAATGGACTTCATCACGGAGGCGGAAACGGACGGGCGGCCGTGGTGTCTCCATCTGTCCTACATCAAGCCGCACTGGCCCTATATTGCGCCAGAGCCCTATGCCAGCATGTATGGCTCAGCCGACGTCATGCCGATGGTCCGCTCCGAGCAGGAAAAGCAAAGCGCGCATCCGGTTTTCGCTGCCTATATGGACATGCGCTATTCCCGCAACATGGCGCGTGACGAGGCGCGGGAAAAAGTAATTCCGACCTATATGGGCCTGATCAAGCAGATCGACGACCAGATGGGCGTGCTGATGCAGTTCCTGGAAGCGCGCGGCCTGCTCGATACCACCATGATCGTGTTCACTTCCGATCACGGCGACTATCTCGGCGATCACTGGATGGGCGAGAAGGATCTGTTCCACGATCCATCCGCCAAGATCCCGTTGATCGTGATCGATCCGTCCGATGCGGCTGACCGTACGAGGGGCACGGTCTGCGATGCGCTGGTCGAGGCGATCGATCTGGCACCGACCTTCATCGAATATTTCGGCGGCAAGCCGCCGGATCATGTTCTCGAGGGGCGCTCGCTGATGCCGCTGATACGCGGCGAGGCGCCGGCCGACTGGCGCAAGGTGGTGTTCTCGGAATACGACTATTGCATGCAGGATGTCCGGCTCAAGCTCAACCAGCCGATCGAGCAGTGCCGGCTGTTCATGGTGTTCGACGGACGCTGGAAGTACATCCACGCCTCCGGCTTCCGGCCGATGCTTTACGACCTTGCCCAGGATCCCGGGGAATTGACCGACCGCGGCGAAGACCCCTCTTGTGCCGACATCATTGCCCGGATGCAATCGGCCTTGTTCGAATGGGCGCTGCATCCCAAGGGCCATATCACCACCAGCACCGAGAGGATCGCCGCCTATGCCAGCCAGCAACTACAGGTCAAAGGCGGAATCCTGATCGGGATCTGGGACGAGACGGAGTTGTCCGCTATCAGGAAAAAGATCGGGATCGGCGAACTCAATAGGTGATCTTGTAGCCGGTAGCCTTGACGATCGGCTGCCAGAGCGCGGTGTCGGCAGCCAATTCGCTGGTCAAGCCATCAGGCGTCGTCCCAACCGGAATCAGGCCGATCGCCAGCAATTTCTCGCGCACCTCCGGCCTGGCGAGCGAGGTGGCCACGGCGGCGCTGATCTGGCTCGCGAACTCCCGCGAACTGCCGGCTGGAAGCCACATTCCGTACCAGGCATCGGCGACGAGGTCGACGCCGCTCTCTTTCAGGGTTGGCACATCAGGCAGGAACGGCGAACGCTCGGGCGCTGCTCACGGCCAGAATTTTAACGGTACCGGCCCGATGCTGCGAGATCGCGTCGGCGGTGGTGATAATGGCGAACGGCAGATGGCCGCCGATCAGGTCGTTGAGGGCGAGCGCACTGCCGCGATAGGCTACCCGCGTCAGTGGAACGCCCAACATCTGCTCGAGTTTCGAGCCCGCGAAATGCGGGATCGTGCCGTTGCTCGGGACGCCAAATGTCGCCTTGCTCGGGTTGGCTTTGAGCCAGGCCACAAACCCCTTGAAATCCGTTGCATCGACAGCGGGGCCGACGACGACGCCGAATTCGAAGCGCGCCAGCAGTGAGACCGGAACGAAATCCTTCTTCAGGTCGAAGCTCGGTTCGGTCTCCACCATCGGCAACAGATACATTGTCGGACCTGTGGTTACGAGGATGGTGGCTCCATCGGGATTGGCGTTCTTGACCCATTTGATTCCGATCAATCCATCGCCGCCGGTGCGGTTTTCGACGATGATTGTGCGATCCAGAAGCTGACTCACCTGTTGGGCCAGCAGACGGCAAAGCGTGTCCCCACCGCCGCCGGCCGCGAAGGGAAAGATTATCCTGGTCAGCGGGCCGGACTCGCCGAGCGCGGCCTTTGCGATCAGGGATAGTGACAGGCCGGCGCAGCCAGCCATAAAAATTCGGCGATCCATTGTTCTCCCCCCGTCAGATGTTTTGGTTAATTGCGTCAGAGTACGTGGCCGATTGAAAGCATACCAGAGTTGCCGTCGGCGTTATTCTCGATTCCAGCCCCGGGGGGGCCTACCTGACTTGAACCACTGCCCACCCAAAGGCGACATATGGCCGTGCACCGGGTCCATCGGTGGATTGGCGTGCCGGGGCACCATGGAAGAGCTGTTCGAATTTCTGCTCGGCGCCAGTGGGCGCATCGGCCGGGCGAAGTATTGGCGTTCGGTTCTCATCTATATCGGCGGGGGGCTGATGACCTCCGTGATTCTGTTCACGGCCGCCGGCATTGCCGCGCCGCTCCTTGTCGTCATGGTCGTCGTCGTCCTGATCCCGTGGCTGTTGTGGGGGGCTTCCTTCGCCACCAGGCGGCTGCATGACCGCGACAAGAGCGCGTGGTGGCTCATGTTGTTTTACCTGGTGCCGGGCGCGCTTGGCCAAGTCGCAAACGCTGCATGGCTTGGCGGAGCGGCGGGTACGGCGCTGCACTCCGTCCTCGCGCTCGCGGGCTTTGCGCTTACGATCTGGGGATTCGTCGAGATCGGCTGCCTCCGTGGTACCGCGGGACCCGACAGCTATGGACCCGACCCGCTATTGCAGCCGCGACAGCGGCGCAGAGCGGCATCCAAAAACGAAAAAATGCCCGGCGGCCGCAAGGGCCACCGGGCGGGTATTCAATCTCGGATATATCGTATGAACTCGCCGACGCCCCCGAGGGCACGGCTCAGATCTCAGCTGGCTCCAACCGTCGCTACCATCCCGAAAGCGCCGGCCTCGGACAACGCGGCGATGCGCGCGTCATCATAGCCGAGCGTCTTGCGCAGGACTTCCTTGGTGTGCTCGCCGAGCAGCGGCGCGGCGACGGGGTCGATGGCCGGCGTGAAGCCGAGATTGATCGGCGATTCGATGTTGGGGACGGAGCCCGCGGCTGGGTGCGGAATCTGGCTGACACGATGGCGCTCGCGCAATTCCGGCGAATTGAACGCCTCCTCGACCGTCCGCAGATAGCCGACGGGAATGTTGGCCGATTTCATCTTCGCGACCCACTTCTCACGAAGATCCTGCACAAAAATCCCGGTGAGGATCGCGCGCAGCTTCTCCTTGTTCGCCGTTCGTGAACGCCGGTCGCCGAATTCGCCGCTGGCGAGATCTGGCCGGCCGAGCACTTCGATGACGAGGCGGCGATACAGCCGGTCATTGGCACAGGCGATATAAAATGGAGCGTCGGAAGCCTCGTAGACGCCAACGGAGGGCGATCCGTTCGGCGAATTGCCCTGGCGGGTCGGATTTACGCCGCTCATCAAATAGGCCATGCCGTAAAATTGGGTCATCGCCACTGCGGTGTCGAACAGCGCGACCTCGACATGCTGGCCGCGGCCGAGTCGATCGCGGGCAACAAGCGCCAGCAAGATCGCGTTGCAGGCTGACATGCCCGTCAACAAGTCGACAGCCGGTGGTCCGGTCCGCACCGGTGGCCCGTCTGGAAAGCCGTTGAGCGACATAAATCCGCTTTCGGCCTGGGTGATGGGATCGAAGCCCGGACGGGACGCGAACGGCCCGTGGCGGCCGTAAGCGGAGATCGAGCAATAGATCAGGCGGGGATTGGCTGGCGCGACCGACGCATAGTCGAGGCCATACTTCTTCATCACGCCGGAGGAGAAGTTTTCCACCACGACATCCGCCCGCGCGATCAGTTCACGCGCAACCCGGCAACCCTCGGGCTTGGCAAGATCAAGCGCGATGCCGCGCTTGTTCCGATTCAGGCTCACGAAGGCAGCGCTCTCGCCGGCGAGGTCCGCGTGTTCATAATGCCGCGTATCGTCGCCGCCGTCCGGGTTCTCGATCTTGATGACCTCGGCGCCAAAATCGGCCAGCGTTTGTGTACAGGCAGGACCGGCGACCACCCGCGTGAAATCCACCACCAGCAGACCGTCGAGCGCAGTCGGCGCGCCGTTGGTTCGTGGCACGCGGTCCGGCAATTGTGGTCTGGCGGTCATGATCGGTCTCTTCCCTTCCCGTTCTCATTGGCACCATGGTCGGCGGCGCAAGCCGACTTTAAGGCCTAATTCCGGAAGGGCAATGTTGGCAATAGCTTGGGGGCATGCGCGAATTGCGCCCCACGGCATTTCATATGATGGATTTGCGCCAATAGAGCGTATTCGGCCAAGCCCAGGGAGCTTGTGGCCTGTACAGCCAATAGCCGGCCCGGATGAAGTTATTGGCAGAGGCAAGGTTGTCCGTGGTATCCGATACGATGCAGCCCCAGCCGATGCGGCGTGCCCTCGATTCGAGCGCACGCATCAGCCGCAATTGAAGGGCGTTGCCGCAGTGTTTCCTTAGCACGCCTACGCGGCAGAAATATCCCGCGTTAATCGCCCGCGTCGATGGCACGACACCGGCAAAGGCGATCGGGGTCGTCTCGTGGAAGGCGAGCCACCAGTGCCCATGATCGAATTCCGGGACGGGCGCGCCATCGAAGAACGTCAGTCGGTGAAGATCGGCGAGTGCGTCGGCGATTTCGTCATCCTGCCCGTCGACCTCGCGAATCCTGTACATGCGCCTCAAACTCCCTTGATCAGGACTTTTCCACTCGGAGAAGGTTCGATCGTAACCGTCCTCCATCGCGAATTTTGGCTCGCGGATTCTGCATTGCCGAGGGTTCCCTGCGTCGCTTTGGCGCAAAGCACATCGTTCCGTGCGAAACAGAAATATCCCCTCGGACGCTTCCGGATATCCTGACCTCCAAGGCGGAGTTGAAACCGGCGCAGTTGCCGCGGTTTCGGATGGAACTTCGGGCGGACCAGCATCGTTGCAGCTATGCGGAGATGTAAGATGGCTCAATCAAGCTCGGCGCACCGAAGCGGAGCTCCAATCCCGATACCCGACAAGCTGTCGGTACAGATAAGGATCAATGGAGTGGAAACGACGCTCAACATTGCGCCGTGGACCACGCTCCTCGACGCCTTGCGGGATCATCTCGATCTGACGGGCACCAAGAAGGGGTGCGACCACGGGCAATGTGGCGCCTGCACGGTGCTGGTCGACGGCCGGCGGATCAATTCCTGCCTCGTGCTAGCCGTGATGAAGGATGGTGCCAGCATCACGACCATCGAAGGATTGGCAATGAAGGATCGGCTGCATCCGCTGCAGCAGGCATTTATCGACCATGATGCGTTCCAGTGCGGCTATTGCACGCCAGGACAGATTTGTTCTGCGGCTGGTCTGATCGCCGAAGGAAAAGCGAAGAGCGTGGACGAAATCCGCGAACTGATGAGCGGCAACATCTGCCGATGCGGCGCCTATCCAAACATTGTGGCGGCGATCCAGCAGGCCATGGGCCAGATGGACGGCAAACCATGATCAATTTCCAGTATTCCCGCGCCCGTGATGTCGCCGATGCAGTACGCCAGATCGCGGCCGACGAGACCGCCAAATTCATTGCGGGCGGCACCAACCTTATCGATCTGATGAAAGACGATGTCGAACGTCCCTCCCGGCTGATCGACATTTCGCGGCTACCCCTCAGGGCCGTCGAAGAAGCCGCGGGCGGCGGACTGCGCATCGGCGCGCTGGTGCCGAATTCCGACCTCGCCTATCATCCGCTGGTCGAGCAGCGTTATCCGCTGCTCTCAAGCGCTATCCTGGCCGGCGCCTCGCAGCAGCTGCGCAACATGGCATCGACCGGCGGAAACCTCCTCCAACGCACGCGCTGCCTTTATTTCTATGACACGGCGACACCCTGCAACAAGCGCCAGCCCGGCAGCGGCTGTTCTGCAATCGGCGGCATCAACCGGATCAGCGCCATCCTGGGGACGAGCGAAGGCTGCATCGCGACACATCCTTCCGACATGTGCGTTGCGCTTGCCGCACTTGAGGCCAAAGTGCATGTCGTCGGTCCCGCTGGCGAGCGCGTGATCGCGTTCGACGATTTTCATCGGGTGCCAGGAAATACACCGCAACTCGACACCAATCTGCATCCGAGCGAGATTGTTACCGCGATCGAGCTGCCCGCGCAGGGCTTTGCAAACAACTATTCCTACCTGAAGATCCGCGATCGTCTTTCCTATGCCTTCGCTCTGGTCTCGGTCGCGGCAGCCCTCGAACTCGACGGCGCCGCGATCAGGCAGGCACGCCTTGCGCTCGGCGGCGTCGCGCACAAGCCGTGGCGGGACACCGCGGCGGAGGCCGAGCTGCGCGGGAAGCCAGCGAATAAAGAGACTTTCGAAGGTGTGGCAAATCTGCTGCTGCGGGATGCCAAGGGCTTTGCGCACAATTCCTTCAAGATTGATTTGGCTCGCCGCAGCATCGTCCGGGCTTTGACGCAGGCGGCGCTGGGCACCCCACAATCGCAGTCCGACAAGAAAATCCGATGAGCGCGCCCATGACGAACTACATTGGTACCGCGACCTCCCGTGTCGACGGCCGTGCCAAGGTCACCGGCGAGGCCAGATATGCCGGCGAGTTCAATGCCGGCGGATTAGCCTATGGCAGCGTCATCGTGGCGAATATACCGAAGGGGCGCATCGCGCGCGTCGATGCCAGCAAGGCGTTGCGCGTCGAAGGCGTGCTTGACGTGCTTACCCACCAGAACCGGCCACGCATGGCCGCTATGGACCAGGCCTGGAAAGACGATGTCGCGCCGGAGGAAGGCTCTCCGTTCCGTCCGCTCTACGACGACAAGATCCTGTTCAGTGGTCAGCCGGTGGCGCTGGTGCTGGCCGAGGAATGGGAGATCGCGCGCTACGCGGCCACGCTCGTGCAGATCGAGTATGAGACGCAGGCATTCGTCACCGATCTGCATGAACGGCGGCAACAGGCCTTTGTCGTCGAAAAACCCGACAAACCCCGCGGCGATGCCGCCCAGGCCTATGCGGCAGCCGAAGTTCGCCACGAAGCCGAGTATTTCATCCCGACCGAACATCACAATCCGATGGAATTGTTTGCTTCAACGGTGACGTGGAACGGCGATGGCAAGCTCACGGTTTATGACAAGACACAGGGCGTGCAGAACGTGCAGCGGTATCTCTGCAGTATCTTCGCCAAAAAGCCGGACGATTTACGCGTCATATCGCCGTTTGTGGGCGGAGCCTTCGGCGCGGGGCTGCGCCCGCAATACCAGGTGGTGCTCGCTGTGCTGGGCGCATTGGCGCTGGAACGCTCGGTCCGGCTGGTGCTCACACGCCAGCAAATGTACGGACTGGGCCATCGGCCGGCTACCATTGAACGGCTGTCTCTTGGCGCGAAGTCGGACGGAACCCTTGAGGCGATCACCCACGAGGCGCTTGCGGTGACCTCACAGTTCGAGGATTTTTCCCGCAACGACACCGCCTGGTCGGCACAGCTCTACAAATCCGCCAATGCCACCTACGTGCACCGGCTGGCGAAGCTGGACGTTCCAACCTCATGCGACATGCGCGCGCCGGGAGCGGCGACGGGGGTTTACGCGCTCGAGTGCGCAATGGACGAGCTTGCGGTGGCACTGAAGCTTGATCCCGTCGAGTTGCGGCTACGCTGTTACTCGGATCGGGACCAGAACGAGGATCTACCCTATACCAGCAAGCAGCTGCGCGAATGCTACCGGCAGGGAGCCGCGGCCTTTGGCTGGGACAAGCGAACGCCTGCACCGCGCTCGATGCGCGATGGAGCCGACCTTGTTGGCTGGGGCATGGCAACCGGCGTCTGGGAAGCCCTGCAGATGCCCACGGCCGCACGCATCGTGCTGGGCGCAAACGGACACGCAGAGGTGTCGTGCGCGGCTTCCGACATCGGCACCGGTACCTACACCATTCTGGCGCAGGTCGCGGCCGACACGCTGGGCCTGCCGATCGAGAACATCAGCGTCAAGCTCGGCGATTCCACGCTTCCACAGGCCCCCGTCGAAGGCGGATCCTGGATGGCGGCCTCGGCGTCGCATGCGGTCGTGGCGACGGCGGAAGATATCCGCAAAGAGCTGTTCGCTCTGGCCAAAAAAATGAAAGCTTCACCGCTGGGAAACGCAGAACTCGAGGATGTCACACTCGCGGACGGCAAGATCGTCAGCCGCCTGGACGCGGACTCCTCCGTCTCAATCGCCGATGTCATGCGCCATGGCGGCATAGACAGAATCGAACGAGAGAAGACAAATTCCTTTCCCGAAGACATCTCGCACGCACGCAACACGCACTCGGCAGTCTTCGCCGAGGTAAAGATCGATGAACAACTTGGCGTCATCCGCGTCAGTCGCGTCGTTAGCGCGGTCGCGGCAGGGCGTATTCTCAACACCAAGACCGCCCACAGCCAGATCATGGGCGGCGTCGTCTGGGGTATCGGTATGGCGTTGCACGAGGAGACCCTATTCGACCACCGATACGGCCGTATCATGAACGCCAATATTGCCGAATACCATGTGCCGGTAAATGCTGACATACACGACATCCAGGTGATCTTCGTCGACGAGCCGGATCGGATAATCAATCCGCTCGGCATCAAGGGGCTCGGCGAGATCGGCATCGTCGGCGTGGCGGCAGCCATCGCCAACGCGATCTATCACGCCACCGGAAAGCGCGTGCGCGATCTGCCGATCACGCTGGACAAACTGCAGGGCTAGCTGCGAAGCCCCAAGAAGCGCTTCACCTCAGGCATTGCCGGGCCCTCTGGATCTCCTTTTCGGGAATTCCCTTCGCCCTCGCCCAGGATTCCACAGCCGACGCGCCATATTGGGCGACGGCCCTCCGGACCATCCAGCAGGGAAAGGCGTGAGCGGAAACCGGCCACAGCAGCGCCGCAGCCATCAGACAGACACGGATCATTTGCCGAGCATGACCTTGATGCCGAGCCAGACTGCTCCGACAAACCCGGTGACGATCACGGTGATGACCGCCTTGAAGGTGTAGCCCTGCATGCCGCGGAAGATGATGATGCCATCGCCCGGCGTCTCGATCTTGTCGCTATAGATCTTGAAGCGGTGGCCGAGACCGAGGGCGGCGACCTTGCTTTCGATCAGGCGCTTGGAAGATTGCGCCAGCGTCCGTTGCGCCTCGCGAATGCAGACCGCCAGCGTGCCGCGCTCGGCCTGGCAGGTCTCGACCAGAAGCTCACCGAAGAAGTGCGATTTTCCCGAGCCGCGGCCGCCGAACACGCCTTTGTACCGCGCGGGCATAAGCAGGGGTTCGAAGACTCTAGCTGTCGGGATTTTCAGGGTGGACAATGACACGCTCGATTCTATGGATCAGTTCGAGGGCGCCGTCGTCGCCATTCTCGATCGCCTGCGTCGCTTTACCCCAGCCGCGATCCAGGATGGCATTGGCTGCGGCGATTCGCGCCGGCGGCGTCGCCTTGGTATTGCGCATCACGGCGACCAGTACGTTGAGCGCGGTCCGGGTGTGGCTGCGCGCCAGCGAGCGGATTTCCGTCACCGACCTAGGCATCGCCCGATCCTGCAGGCTCGGGGCGGACATCCTCGCTCGGCGCGGCATCGGCATGATCCATCACGAGATCGTCTGGCCGCGCCGCCGAGCGAAATACAATCGTAGGAAAATCGGAATGCTTGCGATTCCGTTCCGGCCCGCGGATGAACTGAATGATCTCTGCACTCATGACAACCCCTCCCACACCGCGATCGCAACCAGGCCGGCCAATGCGAGCGAAATCAGATACGCGGTCATGCCAGGCCTCGCTTGATCGGAATGAAATATGCGGCATGACCGTATTCCTACGGCCATTTCAGGCGCGAACCCTATCTCTGCAAGAGAGGCCGCGTGCGGACGCGGACCATGCCCGCGCCGCGTGCCGACGCGTTCGCGCGCGCCGGCAAATTTATCGGCATGATCCCGCCCCGAAGAGCCGCGTCAGCGCAAAGCGTGAAGCGGTTTTCCTTTGGGACAAACGCCACGCGTTTGCCCGGAGATCATGCCCTAACTCAAATGGTTCGGACGGCAGCGCGCTTTGAGGCGCGTCTTGCGACGATGCGCTGCCTGGGGAGGATGGTGCGCCCGTGAAATGCGGCCGCCGTCCGATTCGGGAAACCCGATTCATCGATTGCAAATGAAAAAGCCCGCGGCCGGTTTCCCGGGGCGGGCTTTTGTAGTTCTTGCGATGATGAAGATATGCCGGTGATTTGCCCGACGTGTCAAATTCTTTTTGGAAGTCGCCGCCGATCTCGCGATCGATGCTTCTACTCAAACCCCTGGACCGGCGGCACGGACTTTCCGGCGCCGACCGCTTCGGCTGGCTTTGCGACGGGCAACGGCGTCACCCTGGCGGCAGTCTGCTGCTCGGTGGCGGCGCTGACCTGTGTTGCACGACGCGCGCGCGAGCGCGAATGTCCGGCACCCCAGGAATGTGCGATCGCGGGACCAGCCGTGTAGCCGATGAATGCGCCCGCCACCGCGCCGACCGGTCCCAGAACGACTGCGCCCGACACCGCGCCCAGAGCTGCACTTCCCGCGCGCTCTTGCGCGTTCGCCACGAACGAAAAAAATGTCGCTGCGATTGCCGCTGCAACAGCCAGTTTCTTCATCGCGGTTCCCCTGGATGCGCCCAAGGGGGCAAGGCACCGCAAGAATGCGGCAGCAGGAAGGTCGCACCGCGGCAGCCACCGTTCCGATTCAAGGCGATCGATTCAAGATAGCAGATTCAAAAAGCCCGCGACCGGTGGCCGGTGCGGGCTTGCAAATTTCTTGCGACGATGAAGATATGCCGGTGATTTGCCCGACGTGTCAACTACCCTCGCCGTGTTTTAATTTCGCACCGCGTAAAGCGGCGTCCTCATGGTCAACATGTAAGCCGGCTTCGGCACCCAGGCGATCTCGGCCGTCACGCCGAACAGGCGGTTGTCGTTGTCGTCCATCCGGTCCAGATCCAACCTCACGATCGGCTGGGTAAAAGGCTGGAACGGCGTCAGGTTCAGAAGTTGCGCGCCGCCGAAGGACTGAACGCCGACGCGGCCGGTGAACTTCCAGTTGTTGTCCCACTGATAGTAGCCACCGACATAGCCGATGGTGTTCGGGCTTACTTTCGCCAGCGGAGAATCGACATCAACCCTCGTGTACTGGACACCGGCAAGCAGGCCCCTGGTCTCGTCCTCGTTCAGCGCATAACTGAACTCGACAATATTGTTGAGCGACGTCGTGGCGAGCGGGGAATCCGGCACCGATCTCGTGACCGTCGATTGCAGCGTGATCGTCGGGATCGATCCGCCATTCTGCTGATAGACGTCGGCCTGGAATCCGACATTCCAGCTGCTGACCGCGAACGTCGACCAATCAGACGTACCGCTTTGCGAGGCACTGGCACTGAAGCCGCCATACAGCGAGACGCGGTCGCTGACATCCACCGTCAGGGGAACATCCACCGCGACGCTCCGGCTTGACGGCGATGACAGTGTTGGCAGCCTCGGAAGCACCTGGGAATTCGTCAGCGTCGAGAGCGTCTGCAGCGTCGCAATGGCCGTGGACAACGAAGAATTGCCGAAGCCGATCGAGAGCGTGTTGGCCGGCACGGTGGCATAGTTGGTCCGCAGGTCCAGATAGATGTTCGGCAGCGTTGAATCCGCCTTCGCCGACGGGTCGTCGCTGCCGTCCTTGTCCTTGCTCAGGGCCATGCCGGACAGAGACGAGGAAGCCAATCCCGCGAGCGCGATGCAGAACACGGCCCTTGCCGGCCGGATTTTCAAAGCGCCTCGCGTTTTCAGCCACCCGTTTCCCAGCGGCCCGCGATCTTCGCTTGATTGAGGTCGCAACGCTGTTACTCGATCACTTCATCGGCGAGCGCCGTCAGCGTCGGCGGAATTTCGAGCCCGATCGACTTCGCGGTCTTGAGATTGATCACGAACTGGTAGCGGGTCGGCTGCTCGACCGGAAGGTCGGCGGGCTTTGCACCCTTGAAAATATGGTCGACCATCGCAGCGGCGCGATCGAAGGATTCCTGCAGGTCGGCGCCGTAGGACATCAGCCCGCCGTCGCGAACGATGGAGTCTGCCTCATAGATCGCCGGCAGCCTGTGCTCGGCGGCATAGTCGATCACGCGCTTGCGGTTGAGCAGCGTCAGCGAGTCCGAGACCATCAGGATGGCGTCTGGCGGATCGCGCGTCATCGCCGCGAACGCCGCATTGAAATCGTCGGGCTCGCGCACACCGAGCGGCTGCACGGTGATCCCGACGCCCTCAGCAGCCTGTGCCGAAGCCTGGTAGCGCAGCGACATGCCGAGATCTTCCATGTTCCACAGCATCGCGATCCGGCGGAGCTTTGGCGACAATGCGGTCAGCAGCGAAAGCCGCTTGGTGGAGAGCATAGAGGCGTCGTCGGCGATGCCGGTCACGGTGCCGCCCGGCCGCGCGAGGCTTTCGACCAGCCCCGTCTTGACCGGATCGCCCGAGCCGGACGCCAGCACGGTTGTGACGCCCGATGCCTTGGCCGCCGCCGCGGCCGGATAGCTGATGGTGACCACCACATCCACATTGGCGGCCTTCAGCTCCTGCATCATCTGCGGCACCAGATCGATCTTGCCGGCGGCGCCGCGACTCTCGAGGACGAGGTTCTGTCCCAGCACATAGCCGCGCTTAGCCAGCGCATCGAACAGAATTGCGCCAGGGCCGGCTTGGGCAACGATCGGAAGGCCGGGGGTGAGGGTGCCGATGCGATACACCTTCGCCGTCTGGGCAACGGCGGCGAACGGCCAAAAAGCCGCGCCACCCATGAGCGTGATCAACTCGCGCCGATTCATTTGTCCTCCTAACGGCCGACCGTCTGCCGATGTCTAGGTCTAGCACTTCGGCGACAGGACGGTGAGCGGGAAATTGCATCAGGCGACGCCGTTCGGCACAAGGACGTCAGGCAGGTGTCGATAAAAACCATGCCCCAGGCGCTAGCCCGCCGCGCGGCCCAAAAGAGGCCAAGGCGGGATGCATCCGCTGCCGCCGCGCGGGCTTCCTCGCCGGAACATTTTTCAGTCGCGAATGTTCACCAAAGGGTTTACCGATACAGTCGTTCTCGAATCTCAAAGAATTTCATGACCGAAGCGATCCGCCAAGGGGCCAGGAAGAAGCCTCAAAACATGTTGCTTCGGTTGCTGGGCCCGGGACTGGTGACCGGCGCTGCCGATGACGACCCGTCGGGCATAGCGACCTACTCCCGGGCCGGCGCGCAATTCGGCTACGGCCTGCTCTGGACGGTGTTCTTGACCACACCGTTCATGATTGCAATCCAGCTGGTGAGCGCGCGGATCGGTCGCGTGACCGGCAAGGGCCTCGCCGCCAACGTGATGGAGCTGGCGCCGCGCTGGCTGGTGCTGGCGCTGGTCTTTCTTTTGGTCGCGGCGAACACGTTCAATATCGCAGCCGACATCGCCGCGATGGGAGAATCCCTCTCCCTGGTCATCGGCGGGCTCAACCACGAACATGCCCTGATCTTCGCCTCCGTATCGACCTTGCTGCAGGTCTTCGTGCCGTATCGGCGATACGCGCCGGTGCTCAAATTCCTGACGCTGACGTTGTTTGCCTATGTCGTAACCGCCCTCACCGTGAACATTCCCTGGGGCACGGCGCTGCTGGCGGCAATCTGGCCAAGGCCCACCATCACTGCGGATTACTTCCTGATGGTGGTCGCGGTACTGGGCACGACGATCAGCCCCTATCTCTTCTTCTGGCAGGCTTCGCAGGAAGTCGAGGAGATGAATCAGGGCAAGGTACACCGTCCACTGCGGGAGCTTACCCGGGGCGGTCTGACCGAGATCGACCGCATCAAGCTCGATACCGTGGTCGGCATGTTCTTTTCAAACGCGATCGCCTTTTTCATCATCCTGACCACCGCGGCCGTCCTGAATGCGAACGGCGTCACCAACATCAATTCGGCAACGCAGGCCGCCGAAGCGTTAGGGCCACTAGCGGGCGATTTCACGTTTCTGCTGTTCGCACTCGGCATCATCGGCACCGGCCTGCTGGCGATCCCGGTGCTGGCGGGCTCCGCCGCCTATGGCGTCTCCGAAGCCTTCGGATGGCACGCGACCCTCGAAGCCAAGGCTCCGGACGCCGTCGGATTCTACACGATCATCGCAGCCGCGACCGTGATCGGATTCGGTCTTGGCTTCACCGGAATAAGCGCCATTCACATGCTGGTCTGGAGCGCAGTGCTCAACGGCATTGTCGCGGTTCCGATCATGGCCATGATGATGGTGATTGTCACAAATGAAGGACTGATGGGGCGGTTCAAAGCCAGCCGCTGGCTAACCATGCTGGGCTGGGTCGGCACTGCGCTGATGGCCGTGGCGGTGATCGCCTTGTTCCTTTCCTTCCTTATCGGATAGGCGCGCAGCCGGCAGCCGCGCTCAATTCTGGGCGTTGTGCACTTGAGTGGCCGATTCCATTCCCGGCGGCGCCTTGACCCAGGAGTAGTTGTGGCTAGCGAGGTCATAGCCGCGCTCGAAAAGCGCGACCATGTATTTCTGATCGAACGGCTCGTCGCTGGTGTCCTTGAAGTCGGGCGGAATGCTCGCAAGATTGAAGTCGATTCCATCGCGCCGGGTGACGGAATAGATGCGGTAGAGGTCGCCGATCCCCTGGTTCTTGATGAGCGTCGAGATCGAACGCTGCGTAATGGACAGGACGTTCTCGTCGACGGATTGCCATTCCGGATCGATCTTTCCATTCTTGATCACGAACAATCTCGGCTTCGCCGCGGGCCTCGCCGATTTTTGATCGTGGAAAGTAAACGAAAATATCGAGGGGGCGATGAAGACCTGCCTGGTGACGCCACCATCCACGTGCAGCTCGTCATAGTTCTGTCCGCCGACGCGGACCTGAATCCGGACCGGCGGGAAAACGCCTGGCAGCGTTGCCGATGCCAGCAATATCCTGTGGAACAGGCTTTTCGCGTCGGGATTATGGCTCATCGCGATCCGGCCCATGTCCCACATGACAGGCCTTTGCGTATCGAGATTGGTGGTGCCGATCAGCAAAATGCGGCCCCTGATCCGCTCGTTGGCGATTTCCTGCAGAAAGGCATCGTCGACATATTTCTCGATCAATCGCGCCAGGGGCGCGTCGTCCGCCAGCGCGGAGCCTTTGAGCAAGCCTGGCACGTTGTAGGTGAAAATGTCCTGCCGCCCGTATTTGGTGAAGATCTCGCGCAACTGGCCGTCACGCTCGCGTCCGAGGAACGCAAAGGGAGCAATCAACGCGCCGGAGCTAACACCGGTGACGAGGTCGAAGACCGGCCGCGTGCCGGCATCGCTCCAGCCGACCAGCAGGCCGGCGCCGAAGGCGCCATCCTCGGCGCCGCCGGATATCGCAAGCAGGTTCGAGACCGGCGAATGTTTTTCAGCTCCTGACAGCGACCGCATTTCCGCTCTCGGCGCATCCTCCATCATGATCGCCTGGATATCCCGGGCCGGGGCGTCGCCCCAAAAGCGGATGTTGTGAAATCCTTCGAGCTCGATCTGGGCGGCGCTGGCCTGCGGCAAGACGTTGCGCGGCGCGATCGTTGCACATCCACCCGTCAGGAAGATCGACAAGCCGATCAAGGCAAGACGCATCGTCGACCGCAGCAGACGGCAAGCAGGCAAGGCTCGCCTGTTCAGCCGGCCAAACCTCGGTCCTCTCAGATATCGAAAGGACGTATTCAAATCGGCGACCGGAGCAGCATTTTTAAGAATATCTCGGTATTCCCCGCTCGGGGCTATTGCACACCCCGGGCGCGCGCACTTCAGTTATGGCGCAGCGGCGGATGAATGTTCGATTTGGGGCATTATCGCGGCGACCTGCAAAGCCGGGAAATAACTGGACACAGTCAGCTGGCCGGCGCCCGTCCGGATCCGATTTTTTTCAGTTAAAAGCTGAAGGATGCGTTAGCGCAAAACGCGTGGCACCATCACGGCCCTGTCACACCCCACCTCGCCTCGCATAAGGCATATGCACGGCTTTGTCAGCCCACCACGCGAAGTAGGCATCGCAGTGTGCTCCTCTCCCAGGCTAGATCGCAATCTGCCGGCCGATCTCGACGACCTGGTCGGTGGGAAGGCTGAAGAAGTCGCTGACATGGACGGCGTTGCGCTCCATGACGGCGAAGAACCGCTCCTGCCAAGCGGGCATTCCGTTGCCGTCCTCGCGGGCAATCACCGTCTCGTGCCCGACGTAATAAGTTACGTCGTCGAGGTCGATCGTGCATCCCAGCGCCTTGCTGGTGGCAAGCAGCTCCGGGATATGCGGCCGTTCCATGAAACCGAACCGCGCGTCCGCGCGCCAGAAACTCGGTGCGACCTCCTGGATGGCGATCCGGTTGCGGGAGGAGACCCACGGCACCGACAGGATTTCGATGCGCAGCACGAACAGATGCTCGTGCAAGGCACGGTTATGCTTGACGTGCCAGACCATCACCGGCGGCGTATCCCGCTCGGTGCGCGTGGGGAATACCGCCGTGCCGGGAACGCGCGGGATGTTTTTTGCGGCGATCCTGGCCATGAAGTCCGGCACCGGGATCAGCGCTTCGTGTATCCGTGTCGCGACAGCCTCGGAGCCGCGGTGCCAGATCCACATCACGCCATAGACGCAGATTGCCAGGATCAGCGGAACATATCCGCCCTCGCCGATCTTGGTGAGGTTGGCGAGGAAGAAGGCGCTGTCGATGACAAGAAAACAGGCCGCAACGGAGCCTGCCGCCCACAGGCTCCAGTTCCAGATCTCGCGCATCGCGATGAAAAGCAGCGCCGACGTCATCAGCATGGTCAGCGAAACCGCGATGCCGTAGGCGGAAGCCAAATTGTCGGATTTGCCGAACCCGATCGTAAGGCCGACGGTCACGATCATCAGCAGCCAGTTGACGACCCCGACATAGATCTGCCCATAGCCTTCCGAGGAGGTCTGCTTGATCGCGAGCCTCGGCAGCCAGCCGAGCTGGATCGCCTGACGCGTCATCGAGAACGCTCCGGTGATGATCGACTGGCTGGCAATGATAGTCGCAACCGTTGCCAGCATGATCAGCGGCAGCAGCAGAATTTCGGGACAGAGCCGAAAGAAAATATTGCCGTCGGTGGGCGCGCCTTCCAGCACCAGCGCTGCCTGGCCCGCATAGTTCAGGATCAGGCTGGGAAAGACGATCGCGTACCAGGCGAGTTTGATCGGCCTCCTGCCGAAATGGCCCATATCGGCATAGAGCGCTTCGGCGCCGGTGACGCAGAGAAACACCGCGCCCAGCACCCGAAAGCCGGCGGCTCCGTTGGAGAGCAGATAGGACATTCCGTGGACCGGGTTGAGCGCGGCGAACACCGAGGGATGCCGGACGATGCCCGATATCCCCATCACCGCGATGGTGACGAACCAGACCATCATCACCGGTCCAAACAGGTGACCGATCGCCGCCGTTCCCCGTGACTGGATCGCAAACAGCGCGATCAGGATCGTCACCGCGGCCGGAACGACGTAGGGCTGCAGCGCAGGGGTTGCCATGTTCAGGCCCTCTAGCGCCGACAGCACCGAGATCGCCGGCGTAATCGCGCCGTCGCCATAGATCAGCGCCGCCCCGAACAGGCCGACCGCGACGATGGTCGGCCGCTGCTGTCTCTTCACGCCCAACAACGCCATCAAGGCGAGAATGCCACCCTCCCCGTCATTGTCGACGCTCATGGCAAACGAGACGTATTTGACTGACGTGATGATGAAGAGCGTCCAGAGCACCAGCGACAGCGGCCCCAGCACGGCATCCGCCCCATGGGATGGGCCGGCCACGCCAAGTATTGTCTTGAAGGTGTAGAGCGGGCTGGTCCCGATATCGCCGAATACGATGCCGAGCGCCGACAGCGCCAGAACCGGCAGCTTGCCCTGCGGAGGTTGCCGCGCCGTTTCGCCGGCATCCGATGTCGAAGCTTCGCTCAATTTTTCGCCTATCCGATGCGGCAGTGTGATCGTTGGTCGCCCGGCGGAAAGCTGCCGCGCGATCCTGTATTGGCATCACGGTCACTTAAGCGGGGCTGGGCGCAAGAGCCAATCCCCTGTCGAACAAATAATCGGGTAAGTTGACAATCGAACGACCGGCGAGCCCGTCGTGTGGCTATTTGACTGCATCGCTCTCAGGCTCCGGAGCGCCCAGCGTGAAATCCGGCGTTTGCCCGTCGGCTGTGGCGATCAGGTGTTTCGGCACCAGCAGCAGCGCCGGCAGGATGAGAGCGTAGACGATCGTGATCGCAATGACGCAGACGGTAAAGCCGCCGTAGCGATCAAAAAGATGGGTCCCCAGCACGTCGCCGAACCGCGAAACGACGTAATAAAGGCTCCAGGACATCATGAGCGTCGTGCCCTGCAGGCCCCGAGGGCAGGATCGAATGATCAGATCGAGGTAAGCACCGGTGGCAAGACCGCCCATCAGGCCGATGGGCACGGCCGCGACCAGAGCCTGCGTGGTCGTCTCAATGAAGAGCAGGGGCACCATTTGCGGAACGGCGAAAACCGTTCCCCACCACAGCAATTTCTTCAGGGCAAACCTGCGGCAAAGCAGTCCGTAAACGATATAGGTCGGAATGAAGGAAGCGGCGAAGATGGCGTTCCATTCGCCCCATTGGGCATCGGTGGCGTGCAATGTGTTCTGTAGGTGATACTGCAGCGGCGTGTTCGAGCCCGGCGCGAAATTCCACAGCAGCCAGATCAGCATCGCCGGATAGATCGGCCAATGCCGTACCAGCCGCTTCATATCCGCGATCGGATGACGGCCGGCGGCGTTCTCGACGCGCACATTGTCGAACACTTCCGCCGGCTTCCATAGCGAGTAAAGAGCAATGACGGCCATGATCGCAGCGCCGACCAGAAACAGGATGCGGAGCGCCTGATCGGGATCCTTCTCCTCGAGCAGACCGCTGAGCTTGCCGCCGATCAACAGGGCTCCTACGGTGGGGATCGACAGAAAGACGTTCCACACCGCGCTCACCTGACCAGTCATTGCGTGTTGCTGGCCGATCACCGACGTCAGCCCGTTTTGGGCACTGGAAACAAAAAGGAACGAAGCCGTCAGCGTGACGACCGCGACGAGCAGCATCGCATAGGTCATCGCCGTGAATGCACACAAGACGTAGAGCGACGCAGTGACGCCGCCAAACAGCAGCATGAACCCGCGATCTCTCATCCGGAGCGGGCTCCACATGTCGCGGATGAATCCGAACGCGAAGGACAGATAGAGCGGGATTGAGGCCGCGAGGCGGAACGTGGCGACCTCGTGCGCCGTCAAATGCAGCCTGTTCTTGAGAAAGAAGCTGATGGGAATATCGATCAGGCCTCCCGATGGGCTGCCGAAAGCCAGCAAGATAATCAAGGTGCCGAGATAGAGGAAAATGACGTGCCGCTCCGACGGCGACAGATCGGCGGGAGCAGCAGCGACGGCCGGCGCGGAGGTTGTAGACCGGTCAATCGTCATCGCGAGGGGATCTGTCCTTTGAGAACGGCAACGGTGAAGCACGCTCTTAAGGGGACCGCGGACCGCTGGAACGGGCGAACTAAACCACGAGCAGCATCGCAATAACGGCGCTCGCGATCAACGCCGAATGGCGGATCGCCAACCGGGTGATCCCGATGTCGTAATGCGCGACATGTCCCAGCAGCAAAGCAACCAGCACCGCGGAGCCGGCAATCACGGAAAAGGTAATGATACGGCCGAGCCAGTGCATAACCCATCCCCGTCGAGGCGGTTGCCCCGCCTCTACGCCAGTTCCGAATAGGACGACGTCGGTACCTGGGCCTCGATCGCCCGTTCCTCGGCGACGATCTTCGGCTTGCGCAGCCAGACATAGATCTGGGCCACGATCAGCACGACGCAGATCAGCAGGAAGAACGCGCTGATCGGGCGCTCGATGAACGTCATCAGGTCGCCGCGCGAGATCAGCAGGCTGCGCCGGAAGTTCTCCTCGAAGCGCGGCCCAAGCACGAAGCCGAGCAGGATCGGCGCAGGGTGGAAATCGAGACGCAGCAGGATGTAACCGATCACGCCGATGAACAGGGTCTCGCCGACCTGGAACATGTCGTTATTGGCGGCATAGACCCCGATGCAGACGAAGAACATCGCGCTCGGATAGAGATAGCGATAGGGAATGCTCAGAAGCTTCACCCACAGCCCGATCATCGGCACGTTGAGGATGACCAGGAGGATGTTGCCGATCCAGAAGCTCGCGATCAGGCCCCAGAAGATGTCGGCGTGCTGGGTGATCAGCTGCGGACCGGGAACGATGCCGTGAATGATCAACGCGCCCAATAGCAGCGCCATCACGGTGTCGCCGGGAATGCCCAGGCTCATGGTCGGGATGAAGTCGCCCTGCACCGAGGAATGCGTTGAAGCCTCGGGGCATGCGACGCCCTCGATCGCGCCGTGGCCGAAGCGCTCCGGCGTCTTCGATATCTTCTTCTCGGCGGCGTAGGACACGAACGAGGCGATGGTCGGTCCGGTGCCCGGAATCAGCGCACAGAGACTGCCGAGAAGGGTGCCGCGGATCATCGGCCAGAAGGATTTCTTGAGATCGGCTTTCGACGGAAACATGTCGGAGATACCGACCTTGGCGTATCGCAAGTCCACGGTCTCGGTATTGTTGATGCTGTTCATGAACTCGGCGATGCCGAACATGCCGAGTGCCAGCGCGATGATCTCGACGCCGTCGAACAGTTCAGTGACGCCGAAGGTGAAACGCGGCTGTCCGGTCTCGATGTCGGAGCCGACGATGCCGACCAGGAGCCCGAGAACCGTCATGGCGATGCCCTTGAGCGGCGACCCTTTCGCCAGGGTCGAACCCGCCAGCAATCCGACCAGCATCAGCGAACAGACTTCGGCGGGTCCGAATTCGAGCGCCACCTTGACCAGGAACGGCGCCAGGAAAATCATCTCGGTGATGCCGAAGGAGGCACCCACGAAGGCGGCAATGATGGTGATGCCGAGCGCGGTGCCGCCCTTGCCCTGTTTGGTCAGCGGAAAGCCGTCCAGACAGGTCACGGCGTGCGGCGGATGGCACGGCAGATTCAAGAGAATCGAGCAGATCGCTCCGCCATATTGGGCGCCGTAGTAGACGCCGGACAGCATCAGGATCGCCGGCACCGGCTGCATCCCGAACGTCAGCGGCAGCAGGATGGAAATGGTGGCGACGGGACCCATTCCCGGCAGCACGCCGACAAGGTTGCCGACCAGCACGCCGAGAAAGCAGTACATCAGATTGTGCGGCTCAAGCGCTACGCCAAAGCCGTACCAGAGATCGGTAATC
Organism: Bradyrhizobium erythrophlei; assembly: GCF_900129505.1. Lineage (NCBI taxonomy): Bacteria > Pseudomonadati > Pseudomonadota > Alphaproteobacteria > Hyphomicrobiales > Nitrobacteraceae > Bradyrhizobium > Bradyrhizobium erythrophlei. The sequence goes on from NZ_LT670818.1 coordinate 8,858,074, forward strand.
GCCGTTGAGATCACAGATTGAACCCCCGGAGCAGGGGAAACGGGATGCTCAGGAGATAGTGGAACAGCACGACCCCGAACACGGTGACACCGGCCGCCAGGATCGCCGAGGATTTATAGGTGGCGGTGTTGTCCCCGAGCGCGCAGACGAAGACGCAGGCGAATACCGCCGGGATCATGCCGCCGTACTGGCCCAGGATGATGAACAGGACGGGGCCGCCGATGATGCAGAGCCAGCCGAACCATTGCGGATTGTCCGGCAAGAACTTGCCTTCCTCGGGCTCGGAGGACCCCAGCGCGGTGCCTGCGATCAAAAGCCCGAGAAACGCCAGTACGACGCCGAGCACGACCGGCATGAAACCGGGGCCCATTCGGGCGAGGCTGCCGAACTTGTAGCCCGACCCAGTCACCGCGGCTCCCACACCGAGCAGCAGCATCAGCCCCCCGGCATAATAGTCGCGTTTCAGCGTAAAATTCCCCGGCAACGGAGTTCTCCCCTTATCGTCTTTGCGCCGGACCCTACCCGGGGAGGCGTGGCCTGTCGATACTGCCCTAGGGGCCCCTGAACCGCCGCCCACGAACGAAAACGACGTTCGCGCGTTGAGGAGCATGCCCAAAAAGCCGCCACCTCCTGACAGTACCGGGCCGATGGGAATGCAGCCCCAGGCGCACAGCCCGACGGCGGCCACGCAAATGCTGCCGACGATGCCCTGCGCCGGGGAAGACAATCAGGAAATCAGAGGCAAAACGGCGCAGCCGGCAAGAGCGCCGGCGGCGAACAAGAAGCCTCCCACCCGGGCCGAGGCCGTCCGCGCCGCGCGGGCCCGGATCACACGCCGAAAATCGCTGAGAAAACAGCGGGACGCCCAGAAGAGCTAACCGCGCGACCTCGACCGGCGGTACTGCCGCTCAGCTGTCACGCTCGCGGTCGAGCTTTTGCAGATGGGAAAGCCCGTGAACGGTCAGGCGATGCGGATCATGCTCGCCCTCGAGAACGCCCTTCCAAATCGGAAACGTTCGCCCGATCCGCGCACCATTCGGTCGTCAATCAGTTTGGGCTATCGCCAGCTCTGCCGGAGCCTGGCGGGGCATTACCCCGCCCGAAATCTGCGATGCGACCAGGAATGCCACAACCACCGCAGGCACACTTATCGATCTCAAAAATTGATCTACCGAAAGCACCGCCCACGTCCCCGAAACGGCCGGCAGCAAATGGCTGGTTTCAATCGGCCCTTTGCGCAGTCTGCTGATCGCTGGTCAGAATCTGGTCTGTGTAGGCTGCCCCGGAAATCGTGAGCAGCGCCAGAATCGAAATGACGGCCAGCGTTTTCATGCTGGGATGCTCCGGCTCGATTGTGGCCAAAAACGTCAGAACTTGGCGCCTTTTCTGGCCAATCCAGCGAAACAATCATGGCCGCGCCTCAATTTGTCGCCACTTTCAGCGTCTCCCCTTTTCTCTGCCGAGGCACAACGTAGGATTAATTTTCCGGTCCGTAAAACTACGGCGCGACAATGATACGGGCTTCCGGCGCAGGGGATTTTCCTCATCAACCGACGCCGGCGCGTCACCGTCAGTTCGCGAGATACTTGCGCAAGATCTCGCTCAATCGATCGGGACCGGTCTGCGGCGGCATGAAGCCCAGATACTCGCCGTTGCGTCCCATCAGGTAAATAACCCCGGCGTGGTCGATCGAATACTCCCCGCCCCGCTCGCCCGGCACTTTCGCATAAAACGCCTTGTAGGAATTGGCGACCTTCCGGATCTCGTCCGGCGAGCCGGTAAGGCCGACAAAACTGCGATGGAAGGCAGCGACGTAATCCGCCAGCACCTTGGTGTCCCGCTCCGGATCGATCGTGATGAAGATGGGCTGGACGTCTGCAGCGGCGGGGCCAAGCGCGTCGAGCGCCTGGGTAATGGCCGTCAGATCGGTCGGGCACACGTCGGGGCAGAACGTATAACCGAAATACACGATCATCAGCTTGCCGCGGAATTCGCTGTCGCTGCGCGGCTTGCCGGTCTGGTCGGTCAGCGTGAACGGACCGCCGACCGAGCCGCGGCCGTACATCAGATCGTCCATCATCTGCGCCGCCGATGGTTGCTCTGTCGCGGCGGCCGGGCCGCAGCCAAGCAAGGACGCAACGACAAGAAACGCGCGAGCCCTTGAACCAGCCGCCCTCGAAGCAGCCGTCCTTGAACCTGCCATGGCGATATCCGCAGTCAGATACCGAAAGTGATGCGGGTGCCGGTCGTCGTCGTCAGAACCTTGCCCGGCATCTGCCGCTGCGCTTCCTGGGTGAAATTCAACCCGCTGCAATGCATCGGAATCAGCACATCCGGGTTCAGCTTGCCGATCTCGCTGACGACCTGGGTCAGATAATCCGCCGGCGCCGGCCCGAGGTGAAAGCCGCCCATGATCGCGTGGACCTTATCGACACCGGACACCTCCATCGCCTGGCGCACGGAATTCACGATGCCGACATGACCGCAGGAGCTGATGACGATGAGGCCCTTGTCCTTCAGATTGAAGCAGGTCGCATGCTCGTGGATATGCTCGTCCGGCACGATCTTGCCTTCCATTTCGGCGGGCAAATAATGGCTCCAGTTGCATCCGGCGCCGTCCTTGAGCTTGAACTCGACCATCGAGTTCGGCAGCACTTTCTCGATGCTGTTGCGCTTGATCTTGCCGGTCGTGAACGCCTGGCCGCCGATCACCACCGGCGACTCGCACAACACGACCTTGACGTTCTGCTTGGCGATGTCGCGACGGTCGAGCATTCCGTAGTCGCTCAATTCGCCCTGGCCGACGCGGGCATAGCGCTGGCAGAAATTATCCTCGCCGCCGGCATACATGGTGAGGTCGGCGGGCAAATCGTTGCGGTGCTTGGCCAGAAATCCCAGCAACCCGCCCCAATGGTCGAAATGACCGTGGCTCATGATGAGCGTATCGATCTTCGATGCATCGACCTTGAGCAAATCCATATTGCCGTTGATGGTCTCAGGCGTCCAACCGAAATCCAGCAGGAAGGTGCGCTTTTCATCGCCGCGCTGCGGCTCCAGCAGCAACGCCAGTCCCCATTCGCTGTGCAGCGGACGCGTCGTATCCGCCGACCGGCCGGGCTCGGTCTTGACCCCGCCCGCGGCCTGCGGCTTGAAGAAAATATCGGTGGCGCTGTCGACCAGCACGCGAACGCTGAGCTTGTCGATCGTCGGCACCTCGATCGGACCTGCCTTGGCCATCTCGATACAGGAAAACCCACCGGCTGCGGCAGCCAGCGCGAAACTGGCGGACATCTTCAGAGCTTCGCGTCGATTGAAGTCAGGCATGGCGTCCGTCCTCTTGGAGGGATTTGAGAGAAACCGGCAGGTCATTCGCAACATGGGAAATACAGGGCCGATTGACCGTGATGTCAATCGATATGCCGCGGTACATCGAATTGAGATCGCCTAGGATCGTTGCCGCCCCGGGCGATTTGCCGTAACCTCAGGCAACGAGAACAGGGAGGATTTACCGATGGATATCGTGCCGTTGGGTCCGGGATTCGGCGCAGAACTGCGCGGTGTGACGCTTGCCGACGTCGCCTCCGACGACGGCGTCTATGCGGCGGTGCGCGCGGCTTTCGAGGAGCATTCCGTTCTGGTGTTTCGCGACCAGGAGGCGACCGACGAGCTCCAGCTCGCCTTTTCGCGCCGCTTCGGCCCGCCGGAGGTGACCAAGGTCGGTTCGCAGGGCACCGGCTCGCATTTCGTGATCCTCTCCACCATCGGCGCTGACGGAAAAGTGGTGCCGCCGGATCACCGGCTTTCGCTGCGCAGCAAGGCCAACCAGCTCTGGCATACCGACTCTTCGTTCAAACGCGTGCCGGCGCTGACATCGATCCTTTCGGCGCGCATCATCCCGGCGAACGGCGGCGAGACCGAATATGTCTCGACCCGCCTCGCCTTCGAACGGCTAGATCCCGCCATGCGCAACAGGCTGCAAAGCTCCTTTGCCTGGCACGACTACGCGCATTCGCGCAGCCAGATCGCGCCCGATCTCGCCAGCCCCGAGGAGCGCGGGGCGCTGCCGCCGCAATGCTGGCGCATGGTGTGGAAAAATCCGGTCAACGGCCACGGCGCGATCTACCTCGCCTCGCACGCTTATGCGGTCGAGGGCATGGAGAAGGCCGCCGGCAAAAAGCTGATCGACGAGCTGATGGCGTTCGCGACCGCGCCCGGCACGAGCTACCTGCACCAATGGCGCAGAGGCGACGTCGTGATGTGGGACAACCGCGCGACCATGCATCGCGGACGGCCATGGCCGGCGCACGAAGCGCGGCTGATGGTGCGCACCACCATCTCCGCGACCGACGCCGATGGCGTCGACACCATGCGCCCGCCGTCGTCGCAGGCGGCGGAATAGCGGCACTGCGCATTTCTCGGGTATTCACTGGCGGCAATCGGGCCAGCCTTGCCGGACTGGCCCAAAGAACAAGAAACGGACCCACATGACCGAGAAAGCGAAGATACGTAGCGTCGAACTGCTCGCCTGCGACGCAGGCTGGAGAAATTACCACTTCGTCAAGATCACCACCGAAGACGGCATCGTCGGCTGGAGCGAATTCGACGAGGGATTCGGCTCGCCGGGCGTCGGTGCGGCGATCCAGCGTCTCTCGGCGCGGGTGATCGGACAGAACGCCTTTGCACACGAGCGCATCTATGCCGAGCTTTTTTCAGCGACCCGCCCGGCAGCCGGCGGCGTTGTCGCCCAGGCGCTCGGCGCGATCGAAAACGCACTGCTCGATGCCAAGGCAAAACTGCTCGGAGTGCCCTGTTACGAATTGCTCGGCGGCAAGATCCGCGATCGCATCCGGGTCTACTGGTCGCATTGCGCGACCTGGCGCATCAACCATCCCGGCTGGTACAGGCCGGCGATTACAGATCTCGACGGCGTCAAGTCAATCGGCCGCGAAGTACGCGAAAAGAAATTCACCGCGCTGAAGACCAACATATTCACCTATGACGAAGGCAAGCCGAGGGGCTGGCGGCCCGGTTTTGGTTCGCCGTTCGAGCCGGAGATCAATGTCGACCGCAAGGTATTGCGCGATCTGCGCATGCATCTCGAAGCCATCCGCGATGGCGCAGGGCCCGATGTCGACATCCTGCTCGACCTCAATTTCAACGCCAAGACGGAAGGCTACCTGAAGATCCTGCGCGCCATCGCCGACCTCGACATGTTCTGGATCGAGATCGACAGCTTCAATCCGGAAGCGCTCGGCTATATCAGGCGTCAAAGTCCGCATCCCGTCTCGTCCTGCGAGACGCTGCTGGGCTTGCGCGAATTCCTGCCCTATTTCCGCGAACAGGCGATGGACGTCGCCATCATCGACACGCCCTGGAACGGCGTCTGGCAATCGATGAAGATCGCCGCCAGCGCCGAGGCGCACGAGGTCAACGTCGCGCCACATAATTTCTACGGCCACCTCTGTACCATGATGAATGCCCATTTCAGCGCGGCGGTGCCGAATTTGCGGATCATGGAGACCGACATCGACCGGCTGGCCTGGGATCACGAGCTCTTCACCCATCTGCCAGAGATCAAGGATGGCTATCTCGTGATGTCGGACCGGCCCGGCTGGGGCACGGAGCCCAACGAAGAGGGTCTGCATGCGCATCCGCCCAAGAGCGTCGGCGGACTGCTAAATTATGGGCAGAAAGCTCAGTAAGAGAGGGCTTGTTACGCGGCGGAGTTGGTCGAGTAATTCGGCCAGCGACGTTCCGGGCAAAATCGCAATTTCGCGTTACCGGCGGGTGTCGCGCGGTTTCGCCGCAAATCGAACATTGCGGCACCGCAGAACGAAACTGCCGAGCGGGAGTTGTCTCGCCGTAAAGCGAGACACGGGAGAACATGCCAGAATCGTTCAATAAGGTTCCCGAGGTCACGCTCGCCTTCTGGATCATTAAAATCGCGGCGACGACTCTGGGCGAAACCGGTGGCGATACCGTCACCATGACGCTCAACTGGGGCTATCTGGCCGGAACTGCGCTGTTCCTCGCCGCATTGGTGCTGTTGGTCAGTCTGCAAATCGCGGCGAAGAGGTTTCATCCGTTTCTTTACTGGGCGACCATCATCGCCTCGACTACGTTCGGCACCACCATGGCGGATTTCGCCGACCGATCGCTGGGGATCGGCTACGCCGGCGGCGCCTCGCTGCTGCTGGTGCTTCTCCTCGCCACGCTCGGCCTCTGGTATCGATCATCGGGCTCGATCTCTGTCGACACCGTCAGCGCGCCGAAGGTCGAGATGTTCTACTGGGCCGCCATCACCTTCTCGCAAACGCTCGGGACCGCGCTCGGTGACTGGATGGCCGATTCAACCGGCCTCGGATATGAAGGCGGCGCGCTGGTCTTCGGGGTCGCATTGGCGATTGTCGCTGTGGGCTATTACCGGACCAATGTCTCGCGGGTCACCCTGTTCTGGGCGGCCTTCATTCTGACCCGGCCGCTGGGCGCGACCGTCGGCGATTTTCTCGACAAGCCGGTCAGCAACGGGGGATTGGCACTGAGCCGGCCGCTGGCCTCGGCGGTTCTCGCGATCTTTATCCTGGGCTGTCTTCTCGTTCTGCCGCAGCGTGCCGGCTCGCATCCGGCCCGAGCGGAAGCCGCGGGTGAATAGTGCGACTCATTTTACAACAATTTTCTGAAAATCACGCAGCCCGCCTCAACCGAAGTCAAATACGTTTGCGCTGAAATGGAACAATCGAAGATTACACATTCGGCAGCGTGGCAATGGCATCGAAACCAATTGTCCCGCCTGCACCTTCATCCCGATGCGGAGGGTCCGATGTATCTTGCGGCTGTGGTTCTGGCCATCTCGTCTGCGGTGTTCTACGCCGCCGGCCAACATGAGATCGGCAGTTTAGGCTCGGATGTGTGCCGATATGGCGACACTTTCTGTGACAACCCTACTTGGGTTTTGGTCGGCGCCGGTCTCGCGGCGGTGTGGGGAAAGTTGGTCAGCGTCCGCTGAGACGGTCCAGCCGAGAAGCTCAAGCGGACCCTCGCGCAACCCACACCACCTTGTTCCCACCGTCAGGGAACTGGCCACGCGGACAATGATCTGGCGCAAAAACGTCGTCGCCATGCCGTAACGCACCCGCGGCCTTGTCCCACACACGATCGAAGGGCCCGCCTGACGGCGGGCTTTTTTGTTGGTCGCTCGGCGGGCCCTCTACGCGCCCTCTCGACGGTCTCCGCGGTTCGGAACCTCCAAGTGCCCCGGATTTGGCTCCACTCATCGACATGCCGAAAAAGCCGGGCTGGCATGAAGCCGGCGCCAGAGGAGGCTCTTGAAGCATTTGCAAGGAAGCTTATTATAAGCTAGCTTATTATGAGGTTCCAATGGAAGATCACTCACCCACGCTCGGCTTCCTGCTGCATGACGTGGCCCGGCTTCTCAAGCGAAGGTTCGAGCAGAACGCGAGAGGCACCGGGCTGACCCGGTCGCAATGGCAGGTGCTGGCGCTGCTCGCCCAGAACGAGGGTATTCACCAGGGCAAGCTGGCGGAACTGCTCGATATCGAGGCGATCACGCTTGGCCGCATCGTCGACAAGCTGGAGACACAGGGCCTGATCGAACGCCGTCCGCATCCTTCGGACCGCCGGATCTGGCTGCTTCATCTCACCGAGGCTGCCCAGCCGAAACTGACGCAGCTCCGTCAACTCGGCGAAATCACACGCGGCGAGGCGCTGGCCGGCACGACCGAGCCAGACCGGGAGTGCCTGTTGAAGACCCTGCGTATCCTGAAAGCAAATCTGACGGACCCATGCGATTCGCCGGTTGCAGAACAAAAGAGGGCGAACCATGGCTAATTCAAACGATACCGACCGCGCCGCCGCGCGCGTGACCGATGCAAACATTCATCGGCTGGCACGAATCCCGTCGCCGGCTGGCGATCAGGGCGATGCAGCGGAGGCTGCCAAGGCCGACACCAAACAACGGCAGCCGCAGGATCGCAAACCCGAGCCGGTCCCTCCGCTGCCGCCGCGCGGTAACGAACGTCCGTCGGGCCGCCAGACGTCGAAAAAATCCTTGCGGCGGCCGCTGCTGTTCGCGCTGTTGCCGCTCGCCCTTGTCGTCGGCGGATATTTCTACGTCACCGGCGGCGCCGTCATGTCGACCGACAATGCTTACGTCCAGGCCGACATGGTCGGCGTGTCCACCGACGTTTCCGGCCTCATCAGCGAGGTTGATGTCCACGACAACCAACAGGTCGCGAAGGGCCAGGTCCTGTTCAAGCTCGATCCGCAACAGTTCCAGCTCGCACTTGACCGAACCAATGCGCAGCTCGCCAGCACCGGAGACGATCTCCGCGCGCTGCAGGCGAGTTACCGCAACATGCAGGCCCAGATCGATCAGGCGCAGAAAGACGTCGACTTCAACATGGTCAACTTCCAACGCCAGGAGCAGCTGATCGCCAACAATTTCACCCCCAAGGCGACCTACGACGCAGCCAAGAACACGCTGCAGGGCGCGCAGCAAAAGCTCGCCTCGCTGCAGCAGCAGCTCGCCGGCCTCGCCGCCAATCTGAACGGCGATCCCAACGCGCCGGTCGAAAATCATCCCAAGTACAAGGACGCGCTGGCCGCGCGCGACGAGGCGGCACGCCAGCTTGCGCATTCGGTCGTCCACGCCCCCTTCGCCGGTATCGTGACCAACGTGCCGTCGTTGCAGCCCGGCCAGTATCTCGCCGCGTCTGCCACCGCCTTCAACATCGTCTCGACCGACCACGTCTGGGTCCAGGCCAGCCCGAAAGAAACCGAGCTGACCTATGTCCGGCCGGGACAGCAGGTGACCGTCGAGGTCGACACCTATCCCGGACAACAATGGACCGGCACGGTCGACAGCATCAGCCCGGCCTCGGCGTCGAGCTTCTCGCTGCTGCCGGCGGAGAATACCAGCGGCAACTGGGTCAAGGTGGTGCAGCGGATCCCGATGCGGGTCAGCGTCGGCAACGCACCCGGCAAGCCGCAGCTGCGCGTCGGCATGAGCGTCGAGCTGAGCGTCAATACCGGTCACGAGCGCGGCCTCCCGGGTTTCCTGACGGGATGGTTCAGCACACCGAGTGCAGCTCATGAGTGACGAAGCCACCGCCCCGCAGGCGATCAACCGCCCTGCGATCACGGCCTGCATCATCCTCGCCGTCATCATGCAGGCGCTGGACACGACGATCGCCAACGTCGCGCTGCCCTATATGCAGGGCAGCGTCTCGGCGAGCGCCGACCAGATCAACTGGGTTTTGACCTCCTATATCGTCGCGGCCGCCATCATGACGCCGCCGTCGGCCTTCCTCGCCAACCGGTTCGGGCGCCAGCGCGTGCTGATGGTCGCGATCGGAGGCTTCGTGCTGGCATCGGTGCTGTGCGGCATCGCCCAGTCGCTGTTCGAGATCGTCGCCTTCCGCCTGATGCAGGGCTTTTTCGGCGCGGCGCTGGTTCCGATCGCGCAATCGATCCTGCTCGACATCTACACCCCGGAAGAACGCGGCTCGGCGATGGCGCTGTTCGGCATATCCGTCATGGTCGGGCCGGTGCTCGGGCCGGTCATCGGCGGCTATCTGACGGATCAGTTCAGCTGGCGGTGGGTGTTCTATATCAACGTGCCGATCGGCGCGGTGGCCTTTGCCGGCATCTGGTTTTTCCTGAGAGAGAGCAAGATCGCCGCCGCGGCGAAACTGGACTGGCTCGGATTCGGCAGTCTCAGCGTCGCCATCGCCGCGATGCAGGTTTTTCTCGACCGCGGCGCGCAACTCGACTGGTTCTCCTCGTTCGAGATCCTGCTCGAGGCGGCGGTCTGCGTCTCGGCATTCTACATCTTTCTGGTGCACACGTTCACAGCCGAGAATTCCTTCGTGAACCCGAAATTGTTCCTGGACCGAAATTTCACGGTCGGGATGCTGTTCATCTTCATCGTCGGCATCACCTATCTGGCGTCGATGGCGCTGCTCACGCCCTACCTGCAGACACTGATGGGTTATCCCGTCGTCACCGCCGGACTGGTGATGGGTCCGCGGGGATTGGGCACGATGGCCTGCATGTTCCTGGTTGGCCGTCTGATCGGCAAGGTCGATACGCGGATCCTGCTGATGATCGGCCTGTTGCTCACGGCATGGGCGATGTACGACATGACCGGCTGGAACCAGAACGTCTCGCAATGGACCATCGCCGTCACCGGCTTCATCCAGGGCGCGGGACTCGGCTTTCTGTTCGTGCCGCTCACCACGGTCACATTCGCGACCCTGGCGCCGTCGCAGCGCGCCGAGGCCACCGGCCTCTATAATCTTTCGCGCAATGTCGGTTCCAGCGTCGGCATTTCGGTCGTGTCCTATCTCTTGATCCGGAACGGCCAGATCAACCACGCCACCATCGCGAGCAACGTCACGGCGACCAATCATGCCTTCAACAACAGCGCCGTGCTGCACGCGGTGAGTCCGTGGACCGCCGGCGGACGCGCCGCGCTCGATCAGGTCATCCAGATGCAGGCGTCCATCATCAGCTATATCGACGATTTCAAGCTGATGATGATCCTGTCGCTGGCCGCCATCCCCCTGGTGCTGCTGCTGCGCCGGGCCGAAACCGCCGGCGCCGACGATCATGCGATGGTGATGGAATGAGGGACGGCTGAACCGCGCCAGCCTGAGCTATTCCGTTTCGTCGGCCGTCTCTTTTCTTGGGGCTGCCGGCGAATCCGCCCAGGCCGCCACGCAGCGTTCCAGGTCCTTCAAATTCTGCCGCATCTGCTCCAGCGAAAATCCGAGCGCGAAGAAACGCTCGGCCACATCCCCCGGCACACCTCTTGTGAGTCCTTCGCTGCGCACCGCGGCGACTTCCGCGGCGTAATCGCGCAATACCGCCTGAACCGGTGAAATCGCCGGCGGAAGTGTTCCCTTCTGCAAGCTCGTGGCCGCGGCCCTCAGATATTCGGCGAAGGCGTCGCTGACGCGCTTGAGCGGCAAGGCCAGCCGCTGCTGCAGCTCGGCCGGCAACGGCACCACGCTGGCGCGTCCGATCATCACGAGATCATGGCGCAGCCGCAGCACGGTTCGCAGCAGCGGGCCGGTATCGGGCCCGCTGGTGAGGCGCGCGGCGCGTTCTCGCTCCGCCTCGGCGCCGACCGCGTTCAACGCGACCAGCGCGGTGCCGATACCGTCCTGCAGATTGTGCAGCGCATCGTTGTCCCGGCCGCGGGTGAGACCGGACAACAACTCGTTGAGCGCGGACGCCATCAGCTCAAGCGCTCTTGCGGCGTTGGCGCGGACCTGGCTGTGCGCGCGCGACGGCAGCACCATAAAGGACACCAGCAGACCGGTCAGCGCGCCGACCGTGACTTCCAGCACGCGATCGATTGCCGAATCCAGCACATCGGCATGGTTCATGATCGGCAGCAGCAATACGATGATCGCCGTGACGGTTGCGACATTCAGGCTGGGATTGATGGCGGCGATGAACGCCAGCGGCGCCACCGCAAGCACCAGAACGGCGAGCAGCGCGCCCTCACCGTTGTGTGGAATCAGGATCGCGACCGCCGCGCCATAGAGCGCGCCGCCGACGGTGCCGATCAGATAGTCGCGCGTCGCCTTGAGCGAGCGCCCGACGCTCATCTGGGTGACGATGATGGACGTCAGCACCGCCCATAACGGCAGCTTGAGGCCCAGCGCCAGTGCGATCGCAAGCGCACCCATCGCCGCCACGGTGACGCGCAGGCCCAGGCCAAGCTCGACCTTTCGCGACAGCAGCCAGGCAGTGACGGTTTTGAAATAGGCGATCAAGGTCTCCCTACTTGCTTGCGCCGCAATCCCTGATGCATTCCGGATTCCTGACGTCGGGCCGCGGGTCGCCGACGAACGTGTCGCGGTTCGGCATCTTGATCGCACTCAGTGCCTTGGCGTCAAGCGTTGCTTCGGCCGGCAGCAGGCCGTTCAGATTGAGAATATACGCGGAGACCGCATAGACATCGTCATTGCTGAGCGACTCCGGCGCATTCTGCGGCATGGCGCGGCGGATGTAGTCGAACAGAGTCGGAGCGTAGGGCCAATAGCTGCCGACGGTGCGTATTGGCTTCTTTGACGCCAGCGTGCCCTGCCCGCCGGCCAGCTGGTCTCCGATGCCGCCCTCGCCCTTGGCGCCGTGGCAGGCCGAGCATTGCTGGTCGAATATCTCATGGCCGCGACTGACGCTGCCGCTGCCAGGCGGCAGGTTGTTGCCGTAACGATCGATGTCGATGTTCCAGCCGGCGATCTCCGCCGATGTCGCCGGCCGGCCGATGCCGTAGGGGCTTTGGGCCTGCGCCGAAGTAGCGATCGACAGCACGACGATGACCAGCACGGCGTAAAGCTCACGCATTCGCATTGGTCACCTCGCCGTCGGCCGCGATCCGCCAGGGCCAGATCGCGTTGTTATGGTAGAAATGGTTTTCGCCGCGCACGGCCAGCAGTTCGGCTAGCGTCGGCTGCACGTAGCCGGTTTCGTCGACGGCGCGGCTCTGGATCACGGCCGGCTGGCCGTCCCAGTGCCAGGGCAGCCGGAAACGGGTCAACGCCCGCGTCAGTACCGGCTCCTGGAGCTGCGCTTCCTGCCAGCTCTTGCCGTCATCGACCGAGACGTCGACCCGCTTGATCTTTCCGTGACCGCTCCAGGCAATGCCGGTGATCTCGTGAAAGCCCGGCATGGTCAGCTTCTGGCCGCCCGACGGCCGCGTGATGATGGATTTGGCTTCCATGTAGAAGGTGAATTCGCGCGCGCTGCCATCCGGCATCAGGTCGGTATATTTGGACGTTTCCTCACGCGAGTAAGTCGGCTCGGCGGCGACGCGGAGGCGGCGCAGCCACTTCACATTCATGTTGCCTTCGAAGCCCGGCAACAACAGCCGCAGCGGATAGCCCTGCTGCGGGCGCAGTCGCTCGCCGTTCTGGCTGTACACCAGCATGGCGTCGTCGAGGCATTTCTCGATCGGTATGCTGCGGGTCAGCGCAGCGGCGTCCGCGCCCTCGGCGACCACCCATTTGGCGCCCGGCTGCAATCCTGCTTCCTGCAGCACCAGCTTCAGGCTGACCCCGGTCCATTCGGCGCAACTCAGGAGGCCGACGAGATCGGAAGCCGTCTTGCCGTAGGGTCTGGTGTAAACGGGATTGCCGGAGCATTCGAGAAAGTAAATCCGCGATTGCGACGGAAAGCGCTTGATATCATCCATGGTGAAGATCAGCGGCTTGTCGACGAGGCCATGCAGCATCAGCCGGTGCTGTGCTGGATCGATCGTCGGAACGCCGCCGTGGTGGCGTTCATAGAACAATCCGTTCGGCGTGATGATACCATCGAGATCCTGCAGCGGCGTTCGCCCGGACGCGGAAAGATATTGCTTCAGGTTTTTCGGAATGTTCTTGATCACGCCCTTCTCGAACTCCGACGGCGTGCCATAGAGCTGATCTCCCATGGGAGCGCCGGGCGTCTTCATCCACTCGGGAATATTCGGCGGCAGGTTGTCGGCAGTCCCCGCATCGGTTGCCGCCATCGCCGTGTTGCCGGCAAGACCGCCGAGGACGGCCCCGCCCATCAATGCACCGCTCTCACGTAAAAAATTCCGGCGCGATGTAACGGCAAGTTCGTCGTCGATGTCCATTGGCTCGGTCATCAGGGATCCTCCGGTTCGAAGCGGGCTTACAGAATACCGCAAGGAGGCCCGCAAATATTTCAAAAACAGGCGTTCCCGCCGATCAAATATCTGAATTCCGCCCGCCGAGACAGGTTCCGTTCTCCCGCTGCGTTTATCGCGACATCGCAGACAGAGCCGCGAGTGACAGCAGCAGCGCGGGCGGCATGATGACGAGTCCAAGCTTGAGAAACCGCAACGTGCTGACGCTCTCCCCTTCGCGCCGAAGCGCGATCAGCCAGAGGATGGTGGCAAGCGAGCCCGTCACCGACAGATTGGGTCCGAGATTGACACCGATCAGGATGGCGCCGGTGACATGGGCGGGAACCTGCGCCGTTTGAGTGGTTGTCGCCGCGATCAGGCCGATAGGGAGATTGTTGGCGAGGTTCGATGCCACGGCAGCCGCGATGCCGGCGATCCAGGCCGTCGCCTGCGGAGAGGCCTTGGTCCCCTCCTTCAGAAGACGCGCAAGGGCCGGCAGTACGCCGGTGCGGTTCAGGCCTTCGACCAGAATGAACAGGCCCGCGACCAGCGGGAGTACGGACCAGGAGATGTCCCTCACCACCGGCAGCGGTGACCGCCTTCTGATCAGAAGAACGACCGCGGTGACGGCGGCGCCGGCGACGAAGGTCGGCAACCCCAGATCCCGGCCCATTGCGGAAGCCACCAGCAGCACAACCGCCGTGAGCATGATTCCGAACGCCGCGAGCGCTCCTCCCATCGTCAGCGGGGAGATGTCACCGACCTCGGCGACTTCCGAATCGAGCGCGTGGCGCTGGGTCAGCCGCAGCGCCAGATAAGTCGCGACGATGGCGACGACCGAAGGCAACGCAAAAATGCGCAGCCATTCCCCCAGCGGCGGCATTTCTTTGCCGAACACGACGAGGTTGGCCGGATTGGAAATCGGCAACACGAAACTCGCCGCGTTGGCGATGAAGGCGCAAATGAACAGATAGGGCAGCGGCTCAACCTTGGCGGCGCGGGTCGCCGCATAGACCGCCGGCGTCAGCACCACAGCCGTGGCATCGTTCGACAGCAGGATGGTGACGATCGTTCCCACCACATAGACGATCAGAAACAGCCGCTTCGCCGAGCCCCGGGAATGCCGGACCGCCCAGGCCGCGAGCCAGTCGAACAGCCCTTCCTGGCGCGCGACTTCGGCCAGCAGCATCATGCCGACGAGAAAGAAATAGACGTCCGTGCCCTTGGCGGCTGCGGCCAGCGCGTCCGGCCAGGGCAGCAGATTGAACACCACGAGCAGCGCCGCGCCCGCGATGGCCCAGATGAATTCCGGCAAATTCCAGGGACGTGCGATCACGCCCAGCGTTGCGAGCGCCGCAATTCCCCAGACTGCGGCGTTGCTCTCAGGCGTCACTGCGCACCCGCCAGTGCGGTTGCCATCCGTCGATCGCCGCGCTCGATCGAGACCGGGGCGCCCACTTCACGAAAAACAGCCGCGCGCGATTCCATCCTTTATGATGCATCGGCAAGGCCGGTTCGAGCAAGCATCATGGGCGGGGCGGGGACGAACCGAAGGGCCCCGGACAGGTGATTAGCCGGGGTGTCGGGGCGGTCGTAAACGGAGACCAAGATGACGGATACTGACGTTCTGATTATCGGCGCCGGTCCGACCGGCCTGGTGCTCGCGCTTTGGCTGACAAAACTCGGCGTCAGGGTGCGCATCATCGACAAGACCGCCGAGCCCGGCACCACCTCGCGCGCCCTGGCGGTGCAGGCGCGCACGCTCGAACTCTACCGGCAACTCGATCTCACCGATGCGGTCGTCGCGCAAGGCCACCGGGTGCCCGCCGTCAATCTATGGGTGAAGGGCGAAGCCGCGGCGCGCGTTGCGTTCGGCAGCGTCGGCTCGGATCTCACGCCCTATCCTTTCCTGCATATGTTTCCGCAGGATCAGCACGAGCAGCTCCTGATCGAGCGGCTCGAGGCGTTCGGCGTCATGGTCGAGCGGCGCACCGAGCTGATCCGTTTCGCCGACAACGGTGACGGCATCACGGCTCGCCTGCGCGGGCCCGATGGCGGGGAATTCGATTGTACCGCGGCCTACATCGCCGGCTGCGACGGCGCCCGCTCGATCGTGCGCGAGGGCATCGGCACCGGCTTTCCCGGCGGCACCTACCGGCAGGTCTTCTACGTCGCCGATGTCGACGCCGCCGGCCCCGCCGTCAATGGCGACCTCCACGTCGACCTCGACGAGGCCGATTTCCTCGGCGTATTCCCGCTGGCCGGCCAAGGCAAGGCGCGGCTGATCGGCACGGTGCGCGACCAGCGCGCGGCCGATGCCGGCAACCTGACCTTTAACGATGTCAGCGACCGGGCGATCACCCACCTCAAGGTCAAGGTGAACAAGGTCAACTGGTTTTCGACCTATCACGTGCATCACCGCGTCACCGACCATTTCCGCAAGGGCCGCGCCTTCCTGCTCGGCGATGCCGCGCACATCCACAGCCCGGCCGGCGGCCAGGGCATGAATACCGGCATCGGCGACGCGATCAATCTCGCCTGGAAACTGGCCACCGTGACAGCCGGGCGCGCGGACGACAATCTGCTCGATTCCTACGAGGCCGAGCGGATCGGCTTTGCGCGGCGGCTGGTCGCGACCACCGATCGCGTCTTCAGTTTTGCGACTGCCGAAGGCAGGATCGCCGATCTCCTGCGCACCCGTATCGCGCCGCTTCTGATCCCGAAGGTGGCAGCTTTCAGTGCGGTTCGCGAATATCTGTTCCGAACGGTCTCGCAGGTCATGCTGAATTACCGCGGCGGTCCTTTGAGCCGCGGCACGGCCGGGCATGTGCAAGGCGGCGATCGGCTGCCCTGGGTGCGGATCGACGACGCCGACAATTTTGCCTCGCTCGCCGGCATGGACTGGCAGGTCCATGTCTACGGCACCGCCACCACCGAACTCGCGGCGTGGTGCGCGGCGCACAATATCCCCCTCCATGTCTTCGGCTGGCGATCCGAATATGAGGCGGCAGGGCTCGCCCGCGACGCGCTTTATCTGCTCAGGCCCGACACTTATGTGGCGCTGGCCGACGACTCGGGCGCGCCGGATGCCCTCGCCCGATATTTCCAGGATCAGGGAATCCGGGTTGCACCGCTCCCGCGAAGCTAGCCGGCTGGCGTTTCACTCGCCCGGCTCGATCGCATTGGTCGGCGTGGGCCGGTCGGTGATCTGCTGGCCGAACAGGCTGGCGATCAGTTCGACTGCGGTGCGCGCGGTGCGGCCGCGCTCGTCGAGAAACGGGTTGAGCTCGACGATATCGGCCGATCGCACCAGCCGGGAATCGTGCAGCATCTCCATCACCAAATGCGCTTCGCGATAGGTGGCCCCGCCGGGCACCGTGGTGCCGACGCCGGGGGCGAGACTCGGATCGAGAAAATCGACGTCGAAGCTAACATGCAACACGCCATTGCGGGCCTTCACCTTGTCGATGACGCGGCGCATCAGAACGCTGACGCCGAACTCGTCGATCTGGCGCATGTCGGCGACGCTGACGCGGCGATTGCGCAGCAGGTCCTTCTCTAGTTTATCGATCGAGCGCACGCCGAACAGTTCGAGTTGGTCGGGGTCGATCGATGCCCGCGGCTCGTCGCCCAAAAGCCCGTCGAGCCCGGGCTCGCCGCACAAAAACGCCGCCGACATGCCGTGCATGTTGCCGGACAGCGTGGTGGCGGGCGTGTTGTAATCCGCATGCGCATCGAGCCACACCACGAAGAGCTCGCGGCCTTGTTCGCGCCAGTAGCGGGCAAGCCCGTTGACCGAGCCCATCGAAAGCGAGTGATCGCCGCCGAGAAAGATCGGAAGCGCGCCGGATCGCGCCAGCTCGTAGGCCCGCGCGCTCAATGTGCGGATCCAGCGCTGGATTTCCCGGTAATGCCGGGCGTTGTCGGGCGGCGCATCCGTTAGCCCGGGGACCTCTCCGACCGCGATGTCGCCGTGATCTTCCACCTCGAAACCGAGGGCGTCGAGCACTGTCGACAGGCCTGCCGTCCGCAGCGCCGCCGGCCCCATCAGGGTTCCCCGCTGCGACGCGCCGATCTCGATGGGCGCGCCAAGCAGCGCGATTCTCCTCGTCAGATCTGATCTCGAAGTGTCGCTCACAAACGAATCCCCTCGGGGTGACAAACTACCCGCGACGGATGGCGGGGGAAAGACGGGGCTAAGCCTTGGGCCTCTCATACCGGTCATACCCCTCGCTTTCCCGGCCATTTTGCGGGGCAATCCACAGCCCGCGACGGAACAAACCACCGCGCGCCGCATTTGCTCCCGTGAGGCCGCCACCCGCCGTTCAACACGGCGCCTGCCGCGGATAGCCAAAGGTCCCTAAGACCCGCTGTTCCAAACGAGCGCACGCGCGGATAGCCAAAGGTGGCGGCCTCATTGCGCGGCGGTCCAAGACTGCACAAGGCTCCGAGGGCATGGAAATGGCGGATTTCGAAATACCCGAACCGACGCTTCAACCGGGAATGGCGGAGCGCGCGATCGACACCGCAACCGACGTCTCGCGCACGCTGACGGAGATCTCCGCGGGGCTCCAGGCCGCAGTCAGCCGGCTGAGCGAAGCCATTGCGACCGCGCGGCAGCCGGGCAAGCCACTTTCGACCATCAGCGCCATCACGCGAGAGGCGCCGCTGGCAAGCCTGTTCGTCGCCTTCCTGTTCGGCGTGGCCGTGGCACGGCGGCGCTAACCCGATCTTGGTTCGCGGTCGGCGTGGACGTTCTACCGGTAATGTTCGCGTTCGTAGCGGTTGGCCTGCGCCGCCGTCATCACCGGCGCCGGCGAGCCCTTCGGCGTCGCCATGGCGGGCGCGGCCGAAGCGACGGTCTTGCCGCCGGCCAGGTCCTGCCGCAGCACCAACACGTCGATGCCCTGCGGCGTAACCTTCATCGCGAAATCGTAGCCGTCGAGAATGCGCGCGGTGACGCGCTGCAGCGAACCGTCAAAAATCCCGGTCTTGCGTGTATCGAGCGCGTCGTCGGTGCGGTAGTGCAGATTGAATTTCGCCTGCAGCGCCGCCAGCACCTCCTGCAGCGGCACATCGCGCGCCTCGACATGGGCCGCATCCGGCGATCCGTCCACGTGCACTTGCGCCCGGGCCGCGTTACCCGATACGGCAAACAGCGCTCCCGAGACGATCGCAAATGCAAGCAACCGACGCGCCGGCGATGGGGACAACATAAGGTCATGCTCCGTATTTTCCCGCAAAAGCCCGCTGGCTTCGCCAGCGGGCTTGCAGTCGTTACTATACCGAGACCACGCCCCGTTCAGTGATGATCGTGGTCGTGGTCGTGGTCATGATCATGATCATGATCGTCATGAGCAAGACCCGCGACCTGGTCGATGATCGCCCGGGCGCGGCGGACCAATTGATCCTCCTGCCGCTCGTTGATCGGCTGATTGTCGAAAGCAGCCGAGTCCAACAGCGGCTTGATCTCGGCGGCCAGGGCGTCGCGCCTGGCCGTAATGTCGGCGATGGTGGCGAGGAAGCTGGTGTAACCTGCGTCGGCGCCGAGGATCGACCGGTTCGCAAAGGTCAGGCTGTCGAGTCCCACCGAGCCGAGCGGCGCGTTGAGCTGCTTGTAGACCTGGGCGAGTTCGAGAAAGTTCTCGCTCCGCCGCAGTGATTTCGGCAGGGCGTGATCGTCGAGGAACTCGACCAGGACCCGGCCGTCGTGAGTATAATCGTCCTTCAGGCCGGCCAGCGCGATCATGGTCGGGCGAAGGTCGGTGTGGTCCGAAAACACCTGGTCGTTGCGGCCGGCGTGAATCACGCCGGGCCCTACCATCCCCATCCAGGTGCGGGTGATCTGCTTCTGGACGTCACCGTGGTTCCAGGCGAAGCCCGGGCCCTCGGACACGCAGGCAGGCGCCTGCGAGCAATCATGACCCTGCCCGGTCGACGAACTCGACGTCTCGTTGAAATAGTCGGGATTGCCGAACATCGTGAAGCTCGGTGAGCGCGCCGGGTTCGACGTGATCATGTGCAGCACCGCCATCTCCGCGCGGTCGGCGAGGAACGCGTTGAGCTTTTCGACATTGCCGGTGATCGGGTTCGTCACCCGCAGCGCGTCGACGTCGTGTTCCATCGTGCGCGTCAGCGGATCCTGCGGCCCCGGATTGCCGTGGATATAGAATGTCGGCGCGTCGTCGAAGTGAATGTCGAACGGCGTCGTGTTGTTGCGCTGGGTAAGCAGCAGCCGGTCGAGGAACGTGTCGATCTCGCCGATCTGGGCATAGGTGCAGGGCACATGGATGCCGTCGCAATTGGCCGGGCTCGGCGCGCCGCCGACGAAGTGGTCGTTTTCGTCCGCGGTCACGATGAACAGCGTATTGTCCTTATTGATGCCGTCGGCGGCAAGACGCGCGAAGAACTTGCCGAACGCGACATCATCGGCCTTGAGCTGGGCGACGTATTCCGCTTCGCCCGCGCCGAATGCATGGGCCGCTCCCGGCAGGTTGGTGACGGGGTCGAGCGGCAGCGGATTGCGGTCATGCGCATCGGCGACATATACGTAGGCAACAGGCATACCTGCTTCGAGCATGGTCGCGGCGTAACCCAGCGCCTGACTGGCCGTCGGGCTGAAGGTGTTGGGGAAGCCGGGCCGGCCGTAAGGGTCGGCGATGACGCCGCCGTCGGTATCCTTGACCGCGCCGCTGCCGTTGCAGCCGGCGGGTGCCGCCGAACAGATCACCGGCGCCACATTCACGTTGCCAAACAAGGCCTTGAAGCCGGAATAACCGCCCGGCTCGTCGGGCAATGCATCGGTACGGGCGTGGCTGTTGTTGCAGAGCGGGCTGCCCAGCGCGCAATGCACGGCGACGCCGAGATAGTCGGTGCTCGGTGCCTGGCGGGCGGGCGCGTTCGCGGGCGTACGCGGCAACGCCAGTGCCGCCGAGACCGCCAGATCCTCCGGCGAACCGATGCCGAAAACGGTGCGCACGTCGGCCGGCAGGCTCTCGAATTCCATATTGGCGATCGAGAACGCGCCGACGTCGCAGCCGGCACGGGTGAACGGCGCCCACGGCGCCGGGAAGATCTTGCCGTTTTCATTGATCAGCTCCGGCTTGCCGTCGGCGCTGAGCGCGGTCCAGTACAGAAACGAGCTGGAAAAGCCGACGGAACCGTCGTTGCGGAAGAAGCCATAGCTGTTCGCCACCGGCACGCCCATGCGGTCGCCATAGGCACCGGTGAGCACGGTGAGAATATCGGTCGCGGTATGCGAGATCAGCGGCGTGTGGTGATTGCCGCTCACCGTGCCATTGTTCTGCATGAAGTTGAGCAGGTTGGGCATCTGCTCGAGGTCCGATGGCACGTTGGGATTATCCCGCCGCAGGTGGACATTGTCGAACTGGATGTGCACGACATGCTTGATCTTGTTGCCGGCGGACTGCAGTCCGCATGCCGCCTGCGCGGTCGCGGATCCTCCGAAAAACAGCGCGGCGCCGAGCAGCAACGGAGTTGCAGCGCCGAAAATGCGTTTATGACGCATGGCCTTCTCCTCAATGTGTCTAATTGTTGCGAAGCCGATAGTGCGCGGGGAACCTAGAGCGCCACCCATGACATCCAGTTGACACGCCCTTGACGAAGGCGCGAAGGCTCAATGATGTCCACAACCGGGAGGCGATCAATTCGGCTGGCGTGCGCGGTACGCCGCCTTGATTCAAAACAGCTTCGGCCCGTGCCGGTCGAGCTTGGCTTCCCATGTCAGCAGGGTCGCCGCCGCGATCATCAGTGCGATCCCGGCGAAGCTGACGGCGGCCTGCATCGCGAAGCTGCTGGAAAACCGGGCGAAAATCACAAATCCCAGGAACGCCAGCAAGACGCCGAGGCAATACATCGCCAGCGAGTTCTCGCCGCAGCGGATCAACACCCTGATCAAAGGTTTCGGCAGCCCGTGCCAGTGTCGCGGCGTCAGGTCCCGCCACGGAACCAATCGCCGGGCCCCGGATTGTCGCAGCACCTGTTTTCTCGGAGGTCCACCATGAAGCCGCTGATCCTTGCTACTGCCATTCTGGGCCTGGCGTTGGCTCCCGCCGTCGCCGAGGCCAAGGGTTGCATCAAAGGCGCCATCATCGGGGGCATCGCGGGCCATATGGCGGGGCACGGCAAGGTCGGCGTTGTTGCCGGATGCGTCATCGGCCATCATGAGGCCAACAAGCGAGACGCAGAGAAGGCCGATCAGAGGACACAGCCTGCTTCGCACGGGGACAATCACCTCTAGCGCCGTACCCGTCGCGGGCAAGACTCCCCCCGCTCAGGCTGCCCTGCCGGCTCCCGGTGCGTCGACGGCCTGGCTTACGGCAAGAAATTGGCTTTCGAACGCCTGCGCCGGCACCGGGCGGCCGAAGAAATAACCCTGCCCCTCTTCGCATCCCATGCTGATCAAGAGATCGGTGGTCGCGCGGTTCTCGATCCCTTCGGCGATCACCGACAGCCCGAGCTGCCTGCTCAGAGCGACGGTCGAGCCGACGATGGCCGCATCGCCCGAATCGGAGAGCAGTTCGAACACGAAGGTGCGGTCGATCTTCAATCCATCGAGCGGAAATTTCTTGAGATAGCTCAGGCTCGCATAGCCGGTGCCGAAATCATCGAACACGATGCGGACGCCGAGCGCCCTTATTCTTCGGAAGGTGTCGAGCACGCTCTCCTCGTCCAGCAGCAAAATATCCTCGGTCACCTCGAGTTCGAGCAGCGACGGCGTCAGGCCCGTGCTCTTCAGTATCTCCGCAACCGCGGTTGCAAGGTCGGTCGACTGGAATTGCGAGGGCGAGAGATTGACGCCTACACGAACGGCGTGGCCGCTACTCTCCCATAGCCGAGCCTGGCGGCAGGCGGTCTCGAGTACCCAGGCCGCAATGCGATCCGAGATCGAAGAGGTGTTGACGACCGGCATGAATTCCGCGGGCGAGACCAGCCCGCGCACGGGATGGCGCCAGCGAATGAGCGCTTCGGCGCCGAACACGCCGCCGTCGGTCAGCCGGACCTGCGGCTGGTAGAACAATTCGAATTCGTCTCGCTCGGCGGCAAGCACCAGCTCGGCCTCGAGCGTCAGGCGGGCCTCGAGTTCCTGCCGGATCACGTTCTCGAAGATCACGTAGCCGCCGCGCCGGGTCGCCTTGGCCCGGCAGAAAGCGAGATGGCTGTTGGCCAGAAGCTCGCCGGCGTTCCGGCCCCCCTCCGGATAGACCGCCGCCCCGAGGCTGACCTTGACGCGGTGCTGCCGCGTTCCGGCCAACAGCGGGGCGTCGAACGCACGCGCGATGCGTTCGGACAAGGCCGCGACCGTCTCGGCCGCATCGGCACGCGGGATCGCGATTGCGAATTCGTCGCCGCTCAGGCGCGCCACCAGGGCGGTATTTCCGGCTTCCGCGTTCAAGCGTTCGGTCACCGCGCACAGCACGAGGTCACCGCAGGCGTGGCCGAGCATATCGTTGATCTGCTGGAAGGCGTCGAGGCCTGCCACCAGCAGCACGACCTCGCGCCGCTGCGCTTCCGCCGCGGAAATCATCGCGGCCAGGCCGGCGTGAAGGCTGTTGCGGTTGGCGAGCCCGGTGAGGGAATCGTGTTCGGCCAGATAGCGAACTCTTTCGGCTTCGCGCTTTCGCACCGATATGTCGCGCAGGATGGCGCCATGCTGGAAGCTTTCGGTGCCCTGCCAGCCGGAGAAACAGGCCTCGACCGGAAATACTTCGCCATTCTTGCGGCGGCCGTCGAACTCCATCACCAGGCCGCCGGGCGATTGCGACCGCGCGCGCGCCGCCTCGCCGACCGCATTCGAGACGGCGGCAATGTCGTCGCTGCCGGCGCAAATCGTGTCGAACCACCGGCCGATCATCTCGGCGGGCTCGTAGCCGAATATCGCCGCCGCCCCCGGATTCCATACCGTGATCCGGCGGTCCTGGTCGGTGCACACCAGCCCGTCGCCCAGCGACATCGCGATGCGCTGAAAGCGGCTCTCGGCGATACTGCCGAGCAGATCCCGGAAGTCGATTTCGTCGAGCGCAATCGCGGCCATGTAGACGACGATCGCGGTGTGGAACAGCGAGGTATCGAGGATGAGGGGAAACTTTGCCTGCAGCAGAACTGCGATGACTTCAACGGCGGCGGCCATGCCGACAAGGATGATAACCCGCCGGCCGGCGCCGACGCGGCGCCACGAGAGCATCATGATCAGCGCGATGATGCACAGCCCCGCCAGCGTGACGGCATCGGAGGTGAAATGCAGGGTTCTGTTCTGCAGGATCGACTCGGCGGCCAGGGTCTGCAGCAGCGGCCCGGAAACCACGCCGCCATTGGGAATGCTGAAGCGGTCGCCGAGTTCCAGCGCGGTGCCGCCGATGATGACTTTCTTGTCCCTGAGCTTGCCCAGCGTCGCCTCGTCGCCGCGCAAGACATCGACATAGGACACTTTCGGAATCGAGGCGGCGCGGATGCTGAAATCGACCAGGAAGGGCGCTTGCTTTTCGGCATATTGTTCGGCCAGCGCCGCGCCCATCGCGGGAAGATACTGCCCGTTGAAGGTCTCGCCGAACGGATAGCGCCGGACCAGGCCGTCCCGCTCAACCGTGACATTGACGACCGCCGACCATGCATGATCGGCGAATGGTTTCAACGGACGATTGATGTGGATGGCGCTTCCATTGCCGATGTCCGTGCCGGGTTGCTTGAAGGACGGCAGCACCACGCTGCCGCCCGCGCGCTCCAGCGCCTCGACAAACGCGCGGTCCGACGCCGGGTCGGATGGTGAGGAGAAATCGACGTCGAACGCAACATCCCGCACGCCGGCGCTGTCCAGCCGCCGCAGCAAGTCGGCGTGGAGCCGGCGCGGCCAGGGCCAGACGCCAATCTGCTCGATCGAGGGGGCATCGATGGCGACAACGACAATGTTGCCGCTGGCCTGGCGCTGCTGCCATGCAAATCGCAGGTCGGTCAGCGCATTGCGCAGCGCGCCGTGCAGGCCGCACAACAGTACGATCGCCAGCGCAACCACCACAAAGATATGCGGCCGGTAGTGTTTCAAAAACGTCCCCATCGCACCCCATGGGCGAGGTGCCCCTTTTCTTGATCCTCAACCCTTCAAGTTAATTCTTTCGACACTTGCCTTCTGTCGACCCTCAAAGGTCCTTGCCGGCTGCCGCTATTTCTTGTTGTGGCCGTAGGCGTAAGCGTTCCCGTTTCCATTGCCATTGGCGTTGCCATTGCCACTGCCGTTGGCGTTGCCGTTGGCGCCAACTCCGTTGGCGTTGCCATTTCCGTTGCTATTTCCGTTGCTATTTCCGGAATTGACCGCAGCTGCGGTGGTCGCGGCTACCTGCGCCGCCCCTCTCGAATTCGTCGCGGCGCTTGTGCTCGCCACAGCGCTGGCGCTGCCGCTGGTGTCGTTGGAATTGCCGTTGCCGATACCCGTGCTCGCCTTGGCCTCGTGCGAGTTCCAGATCGTGTCCTTGTCCGCACCATGTTTCGTCGAACCCGGTGCCGAGACCGCTGCATGGGCAAGACCATGCGTGACCTTCAGGAAATTGAGCCTGACGTCGCCGAGCGGGGCCGCTATCCGCATCCCGGCGGGCTTCGTGGCGGCGTTGCCGGCGGCGAGGTGGCCGAGCGCGTGCACCTGCAGCCCGTTCGCAGCGCGGAGCGGAGCGGAGAGTCCGGTCTTCGGCACCATGATCCGTTCGATCAATGAGGGGCGCGGCTTGCCTTGCTCGATCGGATTGAGCGCGCCCGATCCGCTCAGTGACAGGCCCGGCTTGCCGTGCGCGAAAGCGGTTGCATGCTGGCCCTGCATCACTTGCGCGATCTGGCCCGACTTGAAATCCGCGACCTCGACCTGCCCCCTCAGCACGTCGACGCTGGTCGAGCCGGCGTTCACCGAGACGCGAAACTGCGTTCCCTTGACGACGGCCGCAAGGTACGGAGTCTCGACCTCGAAATGCTTGACGTTGCGCTTCTCCACTTCCAGCAGGATCGAACCGGCTTGCTGCAGGATCGTCGTCGACAGGCCGTCCTTCTTCTCTGTGGGAAGGCCTATCACTGAATTCGGCGAGACCAGAATGGTCTCCTCGCCGCGCAGCAAAAGAACGCGGCCATTGCGCCCGGTCCGGATGGTATCGCCCGGCTTCAAAACCTCTTCCTGCGTCAGCGACGCCTGCTGGGCGCCCGGGGTGTTCATCCAGACTTCGCCCGAGGACTTGCCCACCCGCCAGACATCATCTTCGGCGGCGAGCGCACCGGAGGCGGTAGCCAGCAAGAAGGCCGCCGTCAGGAGGCGTGAAAATCCGCCATTCCAAGCCATGAAAAACTCCGTCTGCCCGTCAGTGACCCGCAGGCGTATCGGAAAAGTTTCAACATTGAGTGAGCGCCCGTCCGCAGTTCTACGGTCGGCGTTAACGATTCATTGACCATAAAAATCTAAGAAATATCAGTTAGCTAGGGATTTGATGGTGCCAGAGCGGTTGCTGTTTCGCTGCGTGGGATCGCCGACAGGACCGCAACCGCGTCACCGCGGGCTGGGCGCTATCCTGCTGCTATTGTCCGCGATCGTCTCGATGCCCGCAAAAGCCCAGCAGGGCTTCGACCCGAGGCAGACCGAACGGCAATTCGACACGCCGCAATCCGGGCAATCGCCTTCCTCCCGCTCCGGCTTGCGGGTGCCAAGGGCGTCCAGTCAGGAAGGTTCCGCGGATAGCAAACCGATATTCGTGCTGCGCGGCGTTTCGCTGAGCGGGGCGGGTGCGATCCCGCACGAGCGGATCGCAAGCGTCTATCAACCCTATTTTGGAAAGAAAGTGTCGCAGGCCGATCTTGCGGCAATCGCCGCCGGCGTCGGCGACCTCTACCGCGCGGCCGGGTTTCACTTGAGCCGGGCGGTGGTTCCGCCGCAGGACATCAGGGACGGCAGGGTCCGAATTCAGGTGATCGAAGGCGTCATCGCGGAAGTGGCGCTGAAGGGCGATGGCGCCGAGCAGTTCGGCATAAGGCCGCTGCTCGATCCGGTGCTTGCGGAATCTCCGTCACGCCTGCCAACGCTGGAGCGCCAGCTCCTGCTGATCAATGGCCGGCCGGGAGTACGCATCGCCGATACCGCGCTGGAAGAGATCGGCAACGCGACCGGCCGTTTCCGCCTCATCGTCTTCGTCAACACCTGGCACATCTACACCTCGTTCGGGATCGACAATCTGGGATCGTCGTCGGTCGGCCCCTGGCAAATCTACGCGACCGGCGCATTCAATTCCTATCTCGCTCCGGGCGACACGCTGGCCCTCAATTTGTCGACCACGCCCGGCGATCCACGCGAGCTCGCGTTCGGCCGCTTGTCCTACGATGTCCCGGTCGGCGTCGACGGCGTGCGGATCGGCGCATCCGTCGTGCACAGCGAGGTCCGGCCGGGCGACGAGAGGCGGCTCAACGATGATGTCACCAGGACCGATTCCTTC
Organism: Bradyrhizobium erythrophlei; assembly: GCF_900129505.1. NCBI lineage: Bacteria > Pseudomonadati > Pseudomonadota > Alphaproteobacteria > Hyphomicrobiales > Nitrobacteraceae > Bradyrhizobium > Bradyrhizobium erythrophlei. Next base: position 8,885,209 of record NZ_LT670818.1, read on the forward strand.
GAGGTGCGCGCCAGCATCGTCCCGTTGCAGTCAATCAGATCGGCACTGACGCTCACCGCGGCGGCGGGTTTCAGCAATGTCTCCGAGAGCGACATGTTCGGCCCGATCTACAGCGACCACATCCGCGCCGTCAGCCTGACTTCCGATTACCGGCTGCAGGACAATTTCGGCGGCAACAATTACCTCACACTGGCGTATCGTCAGGGTCTCGATATCCTCGGTGCTTCGCATTTCGGCGACGATTTTCTGTCGCGTGACGGCGCCTCGGGCAATTTCTCCGTGATGGATGCATGGTTCACCCGCTATCAGACGCTGACCGATGCATGGTCGGTGAAGATTGCCGCCGCTGGCCAGATCGCTTCCGGTCCGCTGTTCACCTCGCAGCAATTCTATCTCGGGGGCGCCGCGTTCGGGCGCGGTTATGGCAGCGCCGAGATCAGCGGCGACAACGGCATCGCCGGCTCGTTTGAACTGCGCTTCGATCAGAGACTGAACTTCCGTTACCTGACCGGCTATCAGCTCTATGGTTTCGTCGACGCCGGTGCTGCCTGGAACGATGGATTCAGCTACAATGACGGCCCAGCGCTGACCTCGACAGGCGCCGGCGTGCGGTTCTTTCTGGGCGGCGATCTGCAGGCCGATATCGCGGTGGCCTTTCCACTGAGCTACCGCGCGCCGGACAATGCGAGCCGCAGCGCGCGTCTGCTGTTCTCCTTGTCCAACGCCTTCAAGCTCTGCCCACAGACCCGCTGCCTTTAGATTAGGCGGAATTCTTTCGAATCTGAATAATCCCGCGGAACATTTTCCTGGCCGGCATCCCCATTTTGTCCCAGCTGGTCCCGTAATCACCCGGATTGATCGCGGACTGCAAACGGTGTTTCCCATTTCCGGGCGATGGGAACTTCCGTGATCTACAAGGGCATCGAATACACGATCGCAGCAACTGCCGAGCCGGACATCTGGCGCTGGCGGTTCCAGGTCGGCGATACCGTCAGGACCGGCAGAACCCAGACAAGGATGGTGGAGTTGGCCGCCCGCCGCGTTCAAGCAAAAATCGACGCTGCACTCAGGGCATTGGCCTCATCGTCACCGCGAGAAAGCGGCGATCGCACCGGCTTGTGAGCACGATGAGTTGCGACTTGGTGCTAAAATCTATCGGCATGAACAAGCTTGATCGCGGGCGAACCGGTTTCCCGCCAACTTTCTCTTATCGGTCCATAGCTGGATACGGGTTCTTCCGAGGCTTACACCGGCGCGGCAATGACTGCCTTGCGAGAGAGGCGCAAATGGAAGAATTCGTTCATAGCGAGAACCTCAAGCTCCATCGGAAGATGCTCGCGGAAACCACCGACGAACAGAAGCGCCAGACGCTGCTGAAGCTCTTGTCGGATGAGGAGGCAAAGGACGCGCAGCCTTCCAAAAAAGGGCAGAGCTGAGGCTCGGTTTCGAAGAACCGGAGCCGAGGTCAGCCGACTGTGGTAACGATGGCCGCGCCATCTTCCCGAGAAATTCCTGCGGCCGCGAACTTCCGCAACATATCATCAAATGCCGATTTGATGCGGTGGACGAACGGAGCCTTGTAAAAGAACTTCTCATTCTGATCGTGGACCAGCATCGAGGCATTGGCCTCGAACATCACGAGATTTCCCGACCGGTCCAGCGCACAATCGACGCCGAAATAATCAAGGCCGACACGCTCTCGGATTTCCCGCAGCACCTGATAGTGGGAGGGGCCGAACACACTGGCGGGATCGTTGAGGAAGGCTTCCTCTTCCCGCTGCATCCATGGATGATCGGCCATGTCGGTGCTGTCGTGGTGCACCTTCCAGTGGTCCGCGATCGCGAGGTGATAGGGCAGAATCTCGCCGTTCACGAAGATAAAGCGGTATTTGCGGAAATAACCGTCGACCGAGCGATAGTCGATATATTCAATGAAATAGCGATCCGTGTCCGTTCGTTGCGCAAGAGCGGCCGCCAGCGCCTCCGGGCCTTCGAGCTTTTCGAGATCGTCGCCGCCATGGGTTCCCGCCGGCCGCACCAGAACGGTGGATGCAGGTGCAAGCGCAGCTAGCAGGGTCGCTGCGGCAAGGTCGGTTCCGGCTTTCTGCCGCAAGACCTTCGGAACCAGGCACCCCGGTATTCCCTGAAGCGCGGCCGCGACCGCGTCCCGCGTCGTGCGCTGGATCTTGCGCGGATCGTTGACGGTCGGCTTGCCGAACCGATCGGCGACGTCGGCGGCCAGCGGCAGCAAGGCATCCGCCTGGTCGGCGTCGGAAATCAGATTGACGACGACCTGCACATCCCGTTCCAGAGCTTCGGTATGGTACTCGCGCGACGCAAATACCGCGAGCGTAGCGATGTCGTAGGCCGTATCCTTCAACAGATAGTCGGTCGGCAAGTTACCGGCGAAGGGAGCGAACAACGTCACAATGCGAAACTCGGCCGGCAATTTTGTCGCCGGCCGCCTTATCAAGGGATATATTTTCGCCGCCTGCGCGTAAGCCGCTTCAGCGGCGTCGATTTCGCCCATCTTCTGCTGGATGCTGCCGGTCCAGTAGATGCTTTCGGAATCGAGCGGGTTGAGGGCGATCGCCCGCGCGAAGCATTGCAGCGCGGATTCGAGCTCGTTCACCTCGAAGTAAAGCTTGCCGAGCTGATGGTGCATCGAGGCGTCTTGCGGCCGCTCCTCGACCAGTTCTTCCAGCAGCAGCTTCGCCAGAAGGTGTTGCTGCGTGGCCATCAGGGCCTGGACCAGGTTGGTGCGCGAGGGCCAGTGGCCGGGATTGAGTGTCAGTGCCTGAAGATAGAGGGTGACGGCCTCCGCGGGCATTCCCGACTTCAGATAGGCATTGCCGAGATTGCACCAGCAGAAGGTCAGATGCGGAGCCAGCCGCAGCGCGGCCTTGTAGTTTTCGGCGGCCAGCCCGAGATCGCCGCGAAGCATGCAGGCGTTGCCGAGCTTCGAATGCAGTTCCGAAAGAGTCTCGGTGGATGCGTCCCCGGAGGAGGCGGCGAGACCACGTTGAAACGCCTCGATGGCTTCGTCGATATTGCCGGCGGAAAGATATTCAAGGCCCGCGCGCAGCTGCCGTGCGACGACCGAGCCGGCAGTGACTGCGTCCGGGTACCGGGCGGCTGGCGTCGATGGGGTCATGGATCGGGCTTCTCGCGGATTGGTCACGACCCCACCATGTTCAATGTATGGTAAATATAATCTTGCCGGATGGCTCGGAAACGTCAGTAGAACTGCGGAGATAGGCCCCGAAACGAGGGCAATTCTTTAACTCCCCCGGTATCGGGCGCTCCCCGGCTCGCCTCGTGCGCGGGGCCATATTTTTCAAAAATAGGGCACTTCGTCGGGAACGCGACATAGTCCAAATGCTTAGCTCAGACAGATGCTTGGCGCAGACCAGGTAATGCTCGGCCGTTGGTGTTGACCGTTGGTTCGGCCGGCGTGGTCGCGCGGCCTTCTCTCAGTCAAGGGAATGCGGACGATCTCAGGAGGCGCCGATGGTTGGCATGCGAAGCGATCGCGCGCGAGCGCGCGCCAGGAACTTGCTGGCAACGATTTATCCCCTCCCCGACGACCCCGAACTGCACCGTCTGCGCGAGCTTGCGGTCGATTATATTCGGGAAGCCGAGCGGCTCGAGGCCGAGTACAAGGGTCGCGCGGTCGCCGAATCCGACGAACTGATTTCAACCGCGCTGGACGCGGTCGCAAGGGATTACTTCGTACGCGCCATTGCCCGCGCGAAGTTGCAACGCAAAGCTTAGCCGCCCGTGCCTCGGTCAAACCGAGCATCATCAGGATCGTCGTCGTCTTGCCGGCCCCGTTAGGCCCGAACAGGCCGAACACCTCGCCCTTGACAATGTCGAGGTTGATGGCATCGACAACGCTGACCGCGCCATAGCGCTTGGTCAGGCCGCGCGCGGCGATGACGATGTCGCTGGTGGTCACGACCGCCTGGTTTTCTGGAATGCTCATCGTCGTCCGAACCTCGCGACCGTACCGAGCATCAGAAGCAGCGCAACTCCGATGACCCCGGCGCCGACCATGCCCCATACCGTCGAGGTCGACACGGTGATGCGAAACTGGCCCGAGGCGTTTTCCCCGTGCGACGTCGCGCTGACCGCGGTCATGTAGTCGCCTGCCAGCGACTTGTCGCCGGGCGTGACCAGCGCCTGCACCTCGGCGTCCTTGCCCGGGACCAGCCGGTCGATGGTGGCCGGCTCGAAGGTCACTTTCCAGCCGGTCGGGGCGCTCGCCGAGAGCTTGACGTTTTCGGCCGGCGTGGTGCCGGTGTTGGTGACGACGATTGGAATCGAGCTTTGCTGCGCCGCCACGGCGCGCGCGCTCAACAGCCCGTCGCGTCCCGACACCTGGAGCTGCGGCTGCCCCACGACGTCGAGGGCAAGATCAACCTTGGCCGAAGCATCCTCCGCGTTGACCGTCACCCGCACCGGGAAATGCCCGGCGTCGATGGTGCTCGGTGGACGGACTTTTAACTTGATGTCCTTAGACTGGCCGGCGTCGATCGGAATCGAAGACAGCTCCTGGCTGCCATAGGCTTCGGTGAACGAGGTTTCGAAATTCGATGGCGCTTCGGCGGCAAAGCTCGCGACCAAATTGCGGCCGCTGTCGTTCTTGATGTTCAACGTATACTCGAAGTTCGATTTCGGGCTGCCACGACGCGACGGAAGTTTCGACGTCACTGTAAGTTTTGCCGGCAACTCCTTGGCGAGCGCCACGTTTACCGGCGCAAGCGCGTTGTGCTGCAGAGCAACAAGATTTCTTAAATTTAATTTGGGCGGCGTGGCGCCCGCCTCGCTGCTGGCGCGTTGGTACACCATCTGTTGGTACACCATCTATTGAACGAAAGTGATAAGGACGGAAACGATGAAGCGAGGAATCGCGGTTTTGGCGTGCGTCTGTGCCCTCGCTGGTACCGTCTATTTTGGCATCAGCAAGTGGGGCATCCGGCACGAGACGCTGAACTGGTTCGACGAGGCGCGGCAGCGGCCCGTCTCCGTCGATCTCGCCGTGCGCCGCGATTACGAGATGAAAGCCGACGACGGCTACTGGAAGCTGCCGGTCGCCATCTTCAGCAACGGCAACACCGTCAAGAACACCGAGTATTCGTTCCTGGCCAATGTCTTCGCGGCCAGGGGATACCTGGTTGCCAGCATCCAGCAGGATCTGCCGACTGACCCGCCCTTGATGACCAAGGTCGGCATGCCCTATGTGGGCCGCCGCGGCGTCTATGAAAAAGGCGAAGCCAACATTCTGTTTGTGCTCGAGCAATTGAAGAAGTTGCAGCCGAATGCCGACTACGACCACCTGACGCTGGTCGGACACTCGAACGGTGGCGACACCGCGATGTATTTCGCCAAGGAACACCCGGAGTTGGTGTCGAAAGTCGTCACGCTGGATAATCTGCGCGTGCCCTTCGTGCTCCGCGACAAGATGAAGATCCTTTCGTTCCGCTCGAAGGATCCGAACTTCCAGACCGATCCCGGCGTGCTGCCGACGCCGCAGCAGGCCAAGGCCGACGGCATCGATATCATCCACACCGAGTTTCAGCACACCTGGCTCAGCGACCGCGGCCCCGATTCCGCGAAAGAGAGGATCCAGGCGACACTCGACCAGTTTCTCGGCAACGGCAGTGCCAGCGAACTGGCGCCGGCCGACACCAATAATTTGATCGTCAGCAATGCCGGCGCGCCGCTCCCTTGAGATCTGCGCCCGTTGGCGCTGAAGCGGAACGATCGCGGTTCTTTCTTTGATCGGCGTTCGGCGGTTGGCAAGCTAGCTTTTTCTGGAGGGGGCGATGTCTGGAAAATGGGCGGTTCTGGTTCTCGCTATCGGCCTGGCGATGACGCTGCTGAATCTGGCGATCTTGGCCGGGCAGATATCGACTCCGGCGACCGCGCGCGGGCCGAGCAATGCCAGCAAATTGCTGGATGATGACGATTTCACCGACGGCCTGACCAAGATCATCCGCAAGACCGTTCGCGATTATTGCACCGTCGGCAAGCGAGACGGCATCGACTGTTAGGACGTTTTCAAGCGAAGCCGCCCTGTCGGCTCTTGGATGCCCGGCGGGCATGCGGCGTCAAGAAAACGACACCAGAAATCCAAAACAGCACCGTTTTTGCGCGTAATTTGAGCAGCGCATCGGGGAACCCGGATCGCTTGTTTTCATTCTTTCGAACGCCTGTTTCCAATCTGCCAGGCGTTTGTTCCAACAGGAGACTAAAGTAATGCGAAATCTGCTTATCGCGGCTTGCTGCGCGGCCTTCGTGGGAAGCGTGTCCGTTGCTTCCGCTCAGACCGCGGCGCCGGCCCCTCAGGATTCCATGAAGACCGGTAATCCGATGAACGCCCACGCCGAAGCCAAGATGAAGAAGAGTTCCAAGAAGACCAAGAAGCCCGACGACAGCATGAAGAGCGACGCGCCAAAGGACGACACGAAGAAGGACAGCAAGTAGCTTTCTGCAGACGCGAACAACAGCCGCGATGCCTTTTGGGGCATCGCGGCTTTTTCCATTTCCGGCACGAGCGCCCTGCACATGCATGATGACGGTGTCCAGGATTCTCAAGGCGATCATCTTCGACGTCATCGCGGCCACCCTCATCGCGTGGATTTGAATTTGACGTCGCGATGCCGATGAAAGGCGCTTCCGGGGCTGCCGCGATAAACCCTGAAATCCCTGAGCTCGGTATCGGAAAGATCGCCAAGCGCCGAGAGCGTGGCCTGACGCTCGCGATCGGCGATCATCGCGGCGATCCAATTATTCACGATCCTCCAGACACGACGGGACGGTCCGGCTGCCGCCGCACGCAGCCTTTGCCGCAAGCCCGGCTTTGCCTGGTTCGACGCCTCGGCAGCGCGCATCTGGGACATGACAGCGACGACGATCATGGCGACCGCCCTCTTCGGATAAATCTTCTTCATGAAAGCTTCCTTCGAACCAAAGCGGGAGAGTTCCGCCTTTGGTGCTACAGCTAATTCCGTCAAGGCGAGCCGTCTTGTCTCAAAACGACATCGCATTGGACAAAAGAGACCGCCATGGTTGGCGCGCGTCACGATCGATTGATCATACCGTCGCCCCTCACCTCGCGCGGCGTCAGGCCGTACAGACGGCGAAAGCGGCGGTTGAAGTAGGACAGGTCGCCAAAGCCAACGTCGTAGGCGATGGTGCTGATCGCGGCATGAATCGATTCGTGCTCGCAAAGCCGCCGGTGAGCCTGCGCAAGACGCTGCGTGACCAGGAATTCCGAGAAGGTGGTGCCGTCCTCCTCGAACAGACGCTGCAGGTAGCGCGGCGTCACGCACAGATGCGCGGCAACGCCGCCGACCGAAATCTGGCGCCGATGGCTTTGCTCGATAATATAGGCCTTCGCCAGCTTCAATCGGGCCGCCCGCAAGCCGCGGGTCCGCGCGACTTCCTTGAAATCGTTGGCCGCGCCGAGCGTCAGCGCCAGCACGTCCTGGATATGCCGCACCGAAAGGTTCAGGAGCTCAGGGTCCAGCGATGTACCAACCCTGAGCAACCAGCCGGCGTAGCGCGACAGCAGCCCGAGCGCGGCGCGGTTTCGCGGTATCACGCGCATGGCGGCATCGTCAGCATCCGCGACGATCGACCGGAGCAGTGCCCGCGGCACCCGCAGGGTGAAGGAGCGTCCCGGACAGGTCCGCTGGAACGACGTGGGCTCGTTGCCCAGCAACAGGATAGCTTCCTGCTCGCGGAGAATCTGCTCGCGACCGCCTGACCAGACCGAAGCGATCCCCGTCTGGTTGATGGCGAGCACGGCATCGTCGTTGCCGTCGGCCAGATATTGTCCGGTGCGGGAAATCCTTGCCGGCGACGCCGAGCCTTCGATCAACTGTAATCCGGGAAGCGACAGCGACGTCATGCAAGCCTGGAAGGTGACGTCCTTGGCCGGCTCGAGATCGACGCGGAGCATGACGTGTCCATAATGCTCGCGCCAATACGCGATCCGATCCTCTTCGGGCAGGAAATCAGTCGAGAATTCCACAATGCGGGCGCATGTTTCTGTCATGAAAAATTACTCTGATGATTGAAAAGGGGGCGCCGGCGATACGCGCCGGAGCATTCTGCTGATGGTCATAGGTAGCGTCGCCGATGCCGTTCTGCGTCCTCCAATCAGATGACGGCTCCTGATCGCGCTGGAGCGGGCTCGCGCGGCGACACCGCCGCGGCGCGTTTATTCCATCGTCGGCGGTTCCATCGCCCTGGATCGGGCGATCGAATGAGCGCGTCGCCAAACGCCTGGAATCGGTCGCGGGAGTCCAAGACACGGTGCCGCGCAGATGATTGCTGTCCGCGTCCGGAAACCGGCCCGGTTCTCTGCACAGCGGGCAGCCCGCCCCTCACGTCAAAACAAGGAAATGCTCATGAGCCTCACAGGAAAATGCTTTTGCGGCGCGGTCGAACTCGAAGTCACCGGCGCTCCGGAGGCGATGGGCTATTGCCATTGCGGTTCCTGCCGTTCGTGGTCCGGCGGCCCGGTGAACGCCTTCAGTCTTTGGAAGCCCGAGGCGGTGCGGATCACGGCCGGCGCCGAAAACGTCGCGATGTTCCAGAAAACCAAAACGAGCCAGCGGCAATATTGCGGCAAATGCGGCGGGCATCTCATGACCAATCACCCGACATTCGGCCTGGTCGACGTGTTTGCCGCCACCATCCCCGGCCTTGCCTTTGCGCCGGGGGTGCACGTCAACTACGCCGAAACCGTGCTGCCGATGCCGGACGGCCTGCCCAAACTGAAGGACTTTCCAGGGGAACTCGGCGGATCCGGTGAAATGGTTGCTGAATAGCGAGGCGGCGACGGGGCTTGGGCCGGGAAGCCGGCCCGAGCCCGCGACCCGACACATCGCGGTCGCGACGATGCCTCAGATCAATTTGTCTGCTATTCGGTGTTTGTTAGTTCCCGCGGCCACCACAGCGACGGCGCCGTTCGCCTTGCCCCGGTCACGTCGCGCGGCCGATCGAGCAGCTGCTTGTGGAACCTTACCGCCCGCCAATCGTCCGATCGCGCGGCCACGAAGCCGGCTTTCCGGGCCAGCGCCTTCATCTGATCGTTCGTCTTCAACGTTTCGCCGTACAGGCCGAAATATCCCAGGCTGATGGCGCGCCATTGCAACGCCGACAACAGCGCGGAGCCAAGGCCCCGGTGTTGCCAGCGGTCACACACCGAGATCGCGAACTCGCCGAGCCCGGTTCGGCTTTCGACCGCGTAGCTGGCCTCCCCGATCACAGCCTCGCGCGCCTCATGCTGCACTTCCGCAATCAGCGTGAAACGATCCGCCCTTCGGTTCTGCACCAGGCAGTCGAAGGCGATCCTAGAAAAATTACTGACCGCTCCCATGAAGCGGTTGTACCGCGACGGACAGGACAGCCTGCTGAAATGCTCCGCCAATCCGTCGACGTCCCGCTCGGTCGCGGTGCGAATATGAAGCCGGCTCGCCCCGTTCGCGGCAGCACCCTCCGACCATGGAATGATGAACATCAAGCGGCCTTTCGTTGTCACTGCGGCGGCGTCGGCCGTTGCCCGGCGACGCCTTGGTTGGCGACATTCCGATGCGCAAATTCCCGTATCAGTTTTGCGGCGGCGCGCATCCGGGATTCGTGCAGGGCATACAGCAACGCGCCCGCGGCACGTGCGGGAAGCCATAAAAAATAGAGAGCGGCGTTCGCAAGCGGAAGCGACTTGAACCAGGCCTCGCCGACATCATGCTCATTGCGATTCTTTCCGATGTAAGGCGTGAAACGGATGAACATGGCAGCGCCATCGAACTCATGCAGCGGCCGATAACCACGCCTACATGCGATGAGGCACCGGCGCTTGGACGGAAGCGCCAATCGCCGGGTCTTGCGCGAAGCAATGACGCCGCATCGGCGCTTGCGAATGAGTCAGGAAAAATTTTGTCGGGCGCCTTTGAACCGCAGCGCCATTTTCGCGACTAACCGCGCCAATGATTGCGCGATCAGCGCGCAAGCGGTGCGATCGTTTTCGGAGCGCCGTGACCGGCTATTCGTCCGGATCAAAAGCCATCGCGGGGGCATCGTCCCGATAGCGATCACTACGGCGATATGGAACCAGTTGGGTCATGCGGCGGCCATCGGGGAGTTCGATGGTACGCAAGGTCATTACCTCCAGCGGCCGCTTGTCGGAACGGCGGCTCGCCTGCCGAACATGCGGCCGCTTCGGCGGGATCGCGGCTGAAGCCGGCGCGGCCGAGGCAACGGATTGAGCGATGCCCGGCGATATGGCTCCCGGGGAAACGGCCTGGGCCGATTGCTTTTCTTCCTGATTGGCTGGAGCCGAATGATCCTGACTGGTTCCGGGCACCGGCGCTGCAGCGTGCCCGGCTCCCTGGTCGGCTGCGGCTGGGGATATCTCAGCCTGGGCCGAGCGGTCCGGTTGCTGCGCCGGCGCGGTTGCCGCCGCCTTGGCGTCCTGCTGGCCGGCAGTTGCCGGCTGTTGCGGCTGAGAGGACGACGAGGCCGGTGGCTTCTGATCGCTTGAGGCAGCCTCGTTCGAACTTGAGGCGGCCTCGTTCGAAGCTGTCTTCACCTGGTCGGTCCCGACCTCAGGCTTGCTGATTGCCTCCGGCTTGGCCGCTTCTGTCAGACCAGCCTGCGGCGGATTCGTCGGCGTGGATGCTCCGTTATCGTCCGCGTAGCGCGGCGGTGCTGGCTTCGGCTTTGCCTTCGCCACCACCTTCATTGGCTCCGGCGCGGCAAGCCAGTTCAGCGCGCCGTAGCCGCCTCCGAGAAGCAGCGCGACCGCGATCAGATAGGCGAACAAGGCAGGCATAACGACCTCCACTGAAAAATTGCGAGCCTGCGACAACGGAAAACGGCCTCGCCGGAGCGAGGCCGCCGCACGATCGATTAGTCGATCACCTGGACGATCCGATGCGTCGAAGGATCGACCAGCACGGTACGATCATTGACGACCGTGTAGCGATATCTGGTCACGCCGTATTCGCGCGGCACCTCGTAATAGGTGGCGCCGGCCGGCGGCAGATCCTCACCGACGCGAACCTCGTGCTCGTAGCGATAGGAGGGAACATGGCGCTCCTCGACATAGCTGCGGAAGCGCGGCCATGTATCGTCGGCGATGCCGCCAGCCACCGCACCGACGCCCGCGCCGACGATCGCGCCTGTCACCGCACCGGTGGCGGCGCCGACCGCTGGGCCGTCTTGTGCCTGTGCCGCGAGCGGAAACGAAAGCGCTGCGGCGACCGCGGCGGTCACGAGCAACTTCATATTCATGGTGTTCTCCAGTGCTCGTGTGTCCCTTGCGGTGTGCGAAACGGAGAACGTCAGAGGCGAATGGGCGTTCCCGCACCAAGACGGGTTCCTGCAGGAACTTTCCCCCCGGTCCCACATTTCCTGATCACGACTGACTGAACCGCTTTAATGGCCAACAACATTCACCTTCCAACACGGCTGAAAATGAAATCGAAATATCTGGCGGCGGCACCGCTCGGCAGCGCGCTTCTGACCGGGGCTGCCTTCGCGGCGGAAACCGCCACGACCGATCGTTCCAACATCAACACCGCCGTCCACAAGGAAGGCCAGTGGCGGTCGATGCCATCGCCCACAAATCCGATTTCACCGCGGAAAAAGTGGCCTTCTTCCTGCTCGACCCGCACCCGAAGATGCCGAATTTTCCGTTGAGCCGGAACGAGGCGGCCGACCTCGCCGCCTATATCGGCTCGCTGCGCAAATAATCCGCCGCGGCAAATAATCCCGTTAAACAAGCCACCAAATGCAAATCCCTGCCGGTGATAGCCGACAGGGATCAGCAGAAAAGTCGACGGACGGCGAGCGGCGTCACCCGGTGGCCCGTCAAGGACCTGCGCGATAATTAAAATCTACCGCGCAAACCTATGCAAGACTAATTTGTGGGCGTGAACGACTGGCCCCCGCGCCGATCTAGAATTTTCCCTTGGTCGCATCCTTTGCGGTGGTCATCATGCCACCGGTGATCTGGCGCATATGTTCGCCGGCGTTGGTGAACTGGCTTTTCAGGAAATCCGACTGGATGCGCATGGCTTCCTGGAGATCGGTCGCGTGAACCAGCTTTCGGGCGTGCTCGAATGCGGCCTTCAGGTTCTGCTCGGTGAGCGACAGGGCCTGCTTGGCCATCTCCGTCCCCGGGGCCGGAATGGACGCGATCGACTTGTTCGCCGCGTCGAAGAACATTCCGAACGCCTTTTCCGCCTGGTCGACGGTTTTTTCGGCCAGATCGCGCAATTCGGCGGGCACTTCCAGTTTCGGTTCGGTCATCTCGCCATCCTCCGGTTTGGACCGTGGGTTACCACACTTCGGCAACGGCGTCTGCGCAGTAATGGCCGCGATTGGACGTTAGGGTTGATCGGCCGATCCGGCTGATCGTCATCGGTCGTCGTCGGGATGAACCCAGGGATATGGCGCGATCTTGCGCTCTCTGGTCAGCCGGATCAGGTGCACCGGCGGCGCGTATCCGGGGGTGGTGCAGGAGCGGCATTTGAGCGCCGCTTCCAGCTTCCAGATCGGCGTATCGCGCGGCCGGCGGATGGCATCGAGCGGCAGGCTGGCGCGGCTCTCGCAGCGGTGACACATCACCTCGAGCCAGCCATATCCGCCATTGAGGCATTGCGCGATCGTGGGCGACGGCTGCGCCGGCCCGCCAAAGCCTTCCATCTGCTCCGACCACAACAGGCACTCGGCGGCATCCGCCGCGCGGATGGCTTTTTCGGCCTGTTCGCGCGCATTCTGCGCGTTGATCCTAGCGCCACGGACGCGATCGCCAAAAATCCGTTGTCGGCTGCGGCCTCCCATCGGGCCATTATCGGCGGCGCTTGCGGAGTTGCGCAATCCCACTAGGCATTGAGGCTGGGAACGGTGACGCACCCCCACGGGTTCGGTCAACGGGCCGGACAGCGCGATCGCGCGCGAGAATTGCTGGAGCAATCCGGCGGAGAAGTGTCGGTGACCCAGATTGCGCTCAAATGCGGCTTCCAGAATCCCGGCCATTTCGCCCGGGACTTCCGGCTCGCGTTCGGCGAGCTGCCGTCCGAAATCCTGAGAAAAATTGGCCGGCCGTGCCAAACCCTGAAGTGCGACCGCTCGGCGCGGTGAGAACCTGATGTCTGACGAACGGCACCCGAAACCATCTGACGAAGTGATTCTCACCCATCTCGGTTCGGCTGCCCTGCTCTGCTGGGACGAGTTGCCGTTCAGCGCGCAGACCAGGATCCTGGCACAGATCAACGATATCATTCGGACTTGCGCCAATTCCCGATATTCGCAGCCGGATCGTCAAACTGCTGTCGCGTCGCTCCAGGATGCAGGGCGCCTGCTTTCCGACAGGATTGCCCTTCAGCCCGCAAAGCGGTTTCGGTATTCCGAAGGCGATATTCCGAGGTGGCGCATGAACGCCCGCCGCATCCGTTCGTCGTCGCCGAATCCAGCCCGCCGCGCCACCTCGACCACGCCGCTCATATCGCTGCTTTCAAGCAACAGCCGCGCCGTCTCCACCCGCAGCGCCTCCACGCCCGAGGCCGGCGTCATTCCGGTGCGGCTGGCATAGGCGCGCGCAAAGGTCCGCGGACTCATGCCGGCCTTCGCGGCCAGCGCTTCGACCTTGAGGTCCCCGGTGATGTTCTCGATGATCCAGGCGTGCAGCGCGCTGAAGCGTCCCTCGACGTCGGAGGCCTGCGCCGCCAGCACGGTCGAGAACTGGCTTTGGCCGCCGGGCCGCTTGAGAAACACCACCAGCCGCCGCGCAATGTCGAGCGCGGTGGTATGCCCGAAATCCTCTTCGATCATGGCGAGCGCGAGGTCGATGCCGGCGCTGACGCCGGCCGACGACCATACCCGCCCGTCCTTGACGAAAATCGCATTCGGCTCGACGCGAACGGAGGGAAAGGCATCCGCCAGTCTCGGACAATACCGCCAATGCGTCGCGGCGCGCTTGCCGTCGAGTATTCCGCTCCAGGCCAGCACGAACGCGCCGAGGCACACCGACGCAACCCGCCGCGCCTTCGGCAGGGCCTCGCCAATCCATTTCATCAAGGCCGGGTCCTTGCGCAGCTCCCATATGCCAGGGCCGCCCGGAATAACGAGAGTATCGATCTGGTTCGGCCGGACGCTTGAAATCGGCGCGGTATCGATCATCATCCCGACATCGGTCTGCACGAGGCCGCCCGAGGTCGAGAGGTAAGACAGCGAGTAGCTCGCGCTCGGCAGTTCGATCTCCTGCAACTCCGCGAAAACCTGCGCCGGACCGGAGATATCGAGCAGCGTCACGCCAGGAAAGGCGACGATCGCCACGCGCCTCACGGAGGCTTTTTCGGGCAGATGGGGCCGCCGGGGTTTGGCAGATTTCGAGGGCATATTGTCCTTTAAGCCATTCGAGGCGCGCCTGTATAGATCAGCAGGGAAAGCGGAGTGATTGAACATGTCACCGGAGCTCGACCGCCAGTACGGCACCCTCCAATCGCCTTGGGGTGAATACGCCATCTACAGCTTTCCGGACGCCTCCCTTGTCAGCCCCGGGGAACGGCGTCCCCTGATGGATGCGATGAATGGCATTATCGCCGTCAACTGGAAGGCGACGGAGCCGCATTGGACGGCGGAGGCCTCCCCGTTCGACGGGAAATTCAGCCTGATCCTGGTCTACGCCCGTTCCGGACTGGTCGCCTTTTCAGTCTACCGAAAGCTTCGGCTCGCGGCCGGCCCCGCCATCTACCGGAGCGGCACCGAGGTACTCCCCGCCCATCAGGGCCGTGGCCTGTACGGGTTCTTCACCTCGGAAGTCCTGAAGTCTTCGGGTGCGGCCGATACTCCCGAAAGCGGTATCCTCTACGGGTGGCGGACGCGAAATCCCATCGTCTGGGCGGCCAACGCCAAGATCTGCGCAAGGGTCACGCCGTCTCTGCTCGGCGACACAAAGGACCCCGCATTGCGGGCGGCCTGCGTCGAGATGTGTGCGCTGCTCTACCCCGGCAAATCCCTCGAAACTCCCACCATGATCATGCGCGGCGCCTACGGCCACATCGAGCATCACCGGCAGGCCTATCACGGCACGGCGTCGCTGGTTGATGCGGCGATGTCCCGCCTGATCCCGGACTCGGCGGACGCCCTGTTCTCGGTCGGTTTTGCGAGCGCGTGATGACGATAACGGAACAGCGCACCGGGCTTGCGCCCGCCGTCCGCTCGCCGGATCGCGCTTATCTCGCCTGGACTGCGGTCGCCATTGCCTATGCGATCGCGTTCCTGCAGCGGGTCTCGCCGCAGTCGATCACCGCGAATTTCATGGCGGACTTCTCCACCGACGCCGCCGGTGTTGCGATGCTGGCCTCGAGCTATTTCTGGGGCTACACGCTGATGCAGATTCCGGCGGGCCTTCTGGTTGACCGCTACGGCGTCAAGCGCGTGGTGCTGTTCAGCATGGCGGCGTCGTCGCTGGGAAGTGCGGCGTTTGCGCTGGCGCCAAATCTGCTCGACGTCTTTGCCGCCAGGCTCGTCGTTGCCTGCGGCGATGCGCTGGTGTTCACCGCCCTGTTGAAACTCGTCGCGCTGAGCTTCAAGGACGAACGGTTCGGCATCATGTCGGGCATCTCGCAGGTATCGGGCTATGTCGGCGGCGTGATGGCGACGACACCGCTGGCCGCCGCGGTAAGCGGATTCGGCTGGCGCGCCTGCTTCGTCTTCATCGCCTGCGTCGGCCTCGCCAACCTTGCCTTCGCCTCGCTGGTCCTCAAGCGGGATCCGGCCGCGCACTCTGGCAAGACGTTGCGCGGCGTTCTTGCCGCCAGCGGAAAATCGCTCTCGCATTTGGCGAACTGGGGATGCGCGATGAGCTTTGCGTCCCACTTCGCGGTGGTAACGACGCTGTCGGGCGTCTGGGGAATTCCGATGGTGGCGCATTTCTTCAACATCTCGCCGTCGGCGGCGAGCACCCCGTTGCTCACCTTCATGGTCGGCAACGCGCTCGGCTCGATCTTCCTCGGCCATATGGCGGACCGGGCGGCGGCGCTCGATACCGCGCTGATCCGCATCTGCCTGTTGCGGATGCTGCTGATCGCGATGCTGCTGCCGCCGGTAGCCCACGCGCTGGGCTTCGTCTATGTCACGGTCGTGTTCGCAGTGCTCGGACTTGTCGCCGGCGGCACCGTGCCGCTGGTGCTGAAATGCACCAAGCGGCTTTACACCGCCGAGCTGATCGGCGTCGGCGCGTCGGTCAACACCACCGCAGCCGGAATCTTCGCCGGCGCCTCGCAACCCGTGATCGGGCTCGCCATGGTCGGCGCCAGCCGGCTTTCCGGCAGCGGCGCCGAGCACGGTGCTGCCTCGATCAGCGATGCGGGCTTTGCGACCCTTATCGGAATTCTGCTCGTGATGTCGCTGCCGGGCATTGCCGGCCCGTGGTTGATGAAGAGCAAATTGATAGTCCGTAAGTAGCGTTAATGCGAGTGAGAGGGAACAGAATGTCGCGCTTGTATTTGAGGAAAGGCGAAGTCGGTTCGAATTACGCAGTGAGTTCGTGGCAAAGCGTATTATTCTCCGAATTCGAAGCGCAGATGTGCAGCGATGCGAGGCCCTTTCCCTGCATCTTCGGCGTGACGGGCTACCGGCTCGATCAGTTGCGCTATCTGTTTCTCGATCCCTTCGAAGTCGAAATTCTCGGCGACCAGCTCGCGCAATTCGTCGCCGAATCCCGCTCGCACGGACCCAACACGTCGCTTGTCGTGTTTACCCGGCCGCGGCCGGTGCAGACGCTGGATGCCTATTACAGGAAGTTCTGGCTCATGCTCGACCAGCTGGCGCGGCTCGACAAGAGCCCCTGGCCCGAGGCGATCCCGGAACAGATCGATCATCCGATGTGGGAGTTTTCGTTCGCGGGCGAACCGATGTTCGTCGTGTGCAGCACGCCCGCGCATGTGATGCGGCAAAGCCGCCGCTCCAGTTCCTTCATGCTGACGTTCCAGCCGCGATGGGTGTTCGAAAAGATCCTCGGCACGGAAAAAGCCGCAGCGGCGGCGTTCGCCGAAGTGCGCAAGCGCCTCATCCCCTACGACTCCACCGCCCCCTCGCCGCTGCTCGGCCGCTACGGCGCGCGGGACGGCCGCGAGTACCAGCAATATTTCCTGCACGATGACAATCAGGCGGAGAGCGGCTGTCCGTTCGCCAAGCTCGCGCAGGCCAAGACCCCAAAAATCGACGACAGGGAGCAAGCGGCATGACCGAGATCATCGCCGGCACCAGAGCCGAATTTGCCATCGACCCCGCCATCCTGGAACTGCTTCCGGACCAGGGTTGCGTCGAATTGCAGCGTGACGCCCCGGGCAAGGTGCATCATTTCCACACTCACCCCGTGGACGAGATCCTGGTGATCATCAAGGGCGCGCTGAAGTTCTGGTGCGAGGATGGAATGCGGATCGTCGGTCCGGGCGACATCATCAAGCTGCCGGCCGGCACGCTTCACCAATCCGAGGCGCTGGAGGGCGGCGCCATCTACGCGATTGCGATGCGCCCGCCTGCCGCCGGTTCGACCAGCAATTGAAACAGGGAGTGCGTGGCGCCGCTGGAACGAAATTGTCAGGACAATGGGTGGTCAAGACAAGAATGGTCAGGACAGGGATGGTCAGGACAGAGGGCGGTCGGGGGAGGCTTGCGCGTCGATCGCGAGACGTTCGACCGTTTCGATGACTTCGGACCGCTGCGCCGGTGCAAGCTTGAGGAAAGCTTTCAACAGCCGCAGGCTTTCAACAGTTTCGCTCGATGGAGCTCCGAGCCTCTTGTGCAGCTCTGCAACAAATGTGGGATTCTTCATCTCGCACCTTCGATAGGGAACGGTAATGGCATTTCTAGGCAGACGTGAGGGCTTGGCCCAAAAGGTCGATACGGCAGCGATAGAGGCTGAGCGTCTCGGCCTGACGACGGCTACTTTGATACTTCGAATGGCACGCCTGGAAATTGACCGGGCCGAACCCGACGAGGTTGAAAGTATGCCAAGGAACAACTGCGTCGGCAAGCCTAACTGACAGGCTGAAATGCGCCTCGACTGGTCAAATGGCGCCAAAGCGCCCTGATGTGACAGGTTTTCACCGCGCCCGGTCCCCAAAATGGGCACCACGACTGGCTCGTGCGGGGGGCGGTTTGCTTCCGGCGCAACCACGCCGGCTCCCGCCGCGGGCACTGGCAGCGCCGATCGTCGACGTGTCGCAGATCAATGCCTCCAACTGATAAGCCAGGGCAAATTCGGCAACGCAAGACCGAGAATTTCAACCGGGTAGACTAAGCCCCACGTCCCGAACCGCGGCATGTTGCGAGGCTTTCGCAGCGTTTCACCGCTTCACGTTATTGGTGCGGTGAACTTGCAGGGCGCGCGCCTTGTCTCGCGGCTGCTCCTGTCCCTTCTCGTCGTCGCGCACGATTCCCTGATCGGGACCGTGCGGCCGCTTGGGCTCCGGCTTCGGCATGCCCTTCTGGCCGCCGTGTTTGCCACCTTGATCCTGCACACCTTCCAGATCGTTCTCCCGTGGCATCGTGGTCAGATCCTGTTCTGAGCGGCTCGAACCTCTCCAGCGGCTTTCCCGGTCGCTAACGCGGTCCGCGGCAGCCGGGTTCCATCGGATCAACCGCGCCAACGCGTTCGCCGGGAACGCTCGAAAGTGAACGCCCGATCTGGAACCGAACCCACCGGCTCCCGGTTTGACTCCCGCATCATTTTTCCAAGCAGGAGATATCCTCATGCGTTCCAAGCTTGCACTATCGGCTCTCGTGATCGCCTCGCTGCTCGGCGCGACAACGGTAGCCTCGGCACAAACCCAACCCGCTCCCGGCGCGTCCGAAGTCGGACCCGGCACCACCGCACCCCACATGAAATCCGGCAAGATGTCGAAGAGCAGCAAGATGAAATCCGGCACCACCACCGGAATGAGTTCCAGCACCCACAAGAGCCACAAGGCTGACCAGAACAAGGCCGACCAGAAATAGCGCACGATGGCATTATAGGGCGGAGGCATCGTAGGGCGGAGGCGTCCTTCAAACAAAAGGACCGCGCAAACAAAAGGACCCCGGTGCGAACCGGGGTCCTTTTGCCATGCCGATCACCGGGCGGCGATCAATGCATGTGGTGGCGATGATGGTGGTGCGGGTGATGCCACTGTGCGTGGCCCATATAGGCGTAGTCGTTGCGCCAGCCCCCGGCGGGGACGCCGGTATAGGGATTGCCGGGCCCCAGATTCTGGCAATTTGCGTTCGGATAGAAATTCTCGCAATAAGCCGGGTTGTCGATCACTGCCTGTGCGTTCACGGGCGTGGCCAGTGCGCTTGCCGCGATGACCGCAGCGCCCAACAACAATACAGATCTCATGTTAGCTCTCCTTGAATTGCACCCTCCGGGAATGTGGTGTCGGGACTTGAGCTTCGCGAATTATGCTTTTGCAATGTTGCGCCGATCGACAGCGGATGCGACGGGACCCCGCGAATCGCAATATCGAAATTGGAATATTTGCTGCGCGCCGGGTCGAGGCCGGCCTCACATTTTAGTGACCTTTTCGACCAAATGATTCTTCTTCAGGCCTGAAATAAACCATCCCCGTCGCTGTTTCTATCATGACGAAGGGCAGGAGAGTTCTCGCGATGTCAGAGGCTGCGATGTCCAAGGCCGCCATGTCCAAGGCTGCCGTGGTCAAGGCTGCCGTGGTCTCCCTGGCGACATCGGTGCCCCCACACGTGTTGTTGCAGAAGGATGTCCTGGCCGCGGCGTGGGACGTCTTCCAAGACCGCTTTCCCGAATTCGAACGCTTCTCCAGCATTTTTTCCAACACCGGCATCATCAAGCGCCACGCCGTAAAGCCGTTCGACTGGTATCTCGAACCGCGCGGCTGGCCGCAACGCACGGCGGCGTTTCTCGAAGGCGCCGAGGCGCTGTTCGTCGAGGTCGCCGAAAAAGCGCTGGCAAGCGCGCACCTCACCGGCCTCGACATCGACACCGCCGTCACCGTCACCTCCACCGGGATCGCCACGCCGAGCCTGGAGGCGCGGGTTGCCCGCCGCATGGGCTTCCGATCCGACATTTCGCGCGTGCCGGTGTTCGGGCTCGGCTGCGCCGGCGGAGCCTCGGGGCTGTCGATCGCTTCGCGCCTCGCCCAGGCGCGGCCGGGCAGCAACGTGCTGCTGGTGACGATCGAGCTCTGCTCGCTGGCGCTTCGCCACGACGAACTCACCAAAGCCAACATTGTCGCCGTCAGCCTGTTCGGCGACGGCGCCGCCGCGGTCGTGCTGCGTGCGGGCGACGGCGGCGCGACGCAGATCGAAAACGCCGGCGAACATCTTTGGCCGGATACGCTCGGTATCATGGGCTGGAGCGTCGATCCGGAGGGCTTCGGCGTGATCTTCCGCCGCACCATTCCCGATTTCGTGCGCGCGCATCTCAATCCCGCGATCGTGCAGATTTTGGCGAACATGCAGCTGACGACGGCTGATATCGGCCGGTTCATCTGCCATCCCGGCGGCGCCAAGGTCGTCAATGCGCTGGAAACCGCGCTCGCGCTCGATCAGGGCACGCTCGACTGCGAACGCCAGGTGATCGCCGACTACGGCAACATGTCGTCGCCAACCATCCTGTTCGTGCTCGAACAAGCCGCCGCAAAGGGGCTGCCGGCGCGCTCGCTGTTGACGGCGCTCGGCCCCGGATTCACCGCGAGCTGCGTCGCGCTGCGGCACGCCGCGTGACCTCTGCCGAATTCATTCTCGCCTTGGTCACGCTGCAGCGCGCCGCCGAACTCGTCGTCTCCAGCCGCAACACCAGCCAACTCAGGGCACGCGGCGCATTCGAGGTGGCGCCGCGGCATTATCCTTTTGTTGTCGCGGTGCATGCGGCCTGGCTGATATCGCTCTGGTTATTCGGACGCGATCAACCGCTAAACGCCGTTGCCTTGCTCCTTTATATCGCGCTGCAAGGCCTTCGCCTCTGGGTGATGTGGACGCTCGGCGCGCGCTGGACGACGCGGATCATCATTCTGCCGGGAGAACCGCTCGTCGCGGCTGGCCCGTACCGGCTTCTGCCGCATCCCAATTACGCCGTGGTGGCCAGCGAGATCGCGATCCTTCCGCTGGCGCTCGGCCTTCCCTGGCTGGCCGCACTCTTCACCGTCCTCAACGCCACGGTTCTCTTCATTCGCATCCGCGCCGAGAACCGGGCGCTGGCGGCGTCGCGGACAATGCTTGCGCGTGGCGCCTGATGAGCGGGCGGGTGACGAAGACGCTTGATGCCAGCCCTGCCACCTGGCTGGGATTCGCCCTGATGTGCCTCGGCATGTTCATGGCGATCCTCGACATTCAGGTGGTCGCGACCTCGCTGCCGACGATCCAGGACGCGCTGGCGATCTCGCGGGAGGCGATGAGCTGGATCCAGACCGCGTATCTGATCGCCGAGATCATCGCCATTCCGCTCACGGGGTGGCTGACGCGCGTGCTGACCTTGCGATGGCTGTTCGTGACGGCGATCGTCCTCTTCACCGCCGCCTCGATCGGCTGTGCGCTGTCGGGCGATTTCGCTGTCTTGGTCGGCTTCCGCGTGCTGCAGGGCTTTGCCGGCGGCACATTGATTCCGGCGGTGTTTTCCGCGGTGTTCCTGCTGTTTCCGGTCCGGCAGCATCCATTGGCGACCACGATGGCCGGCATCATGGCGGTGCTGGCGCCGACGGTCGGGCCCGTGGTCGGCGGCTGGATCACCGGCACCTGGTCCTGGCACTGGTTGTTCCTGATCAATGTCGCTCCCGGAATCATTGCGGCCGTCGCCAGCCCTCTGCTGCTGCCGCGCGCGCAACCTCGCCCCGGCGACCTCTTGACGCTCGACGGTATCTCGCTTGCACTCATCGCGACTGCGCTTGCGAGCTTTGAGATCGGATTGAAACAGGCTCCGCAGGACGGCTGGCTCTCCACGCGGTGCGCCCCGTTGTTTGCGTTGAGCGCCGCGGCGACAATCATCTTCGCGATCCGAACGCTGAGAGCGGCGCGTCCCCTGGTCGATCTGTCGACATTCCAGACGCGCTCGTTTGCGATCGGCTGCGCCCTGAGCTTTTGTCTCGGGATCGGCCTGTTCGGCTCGGTCTATTTGATGCCGGTCTTCCTCGCTTATGTCAGGCACCACGATGCCTTCGAGATCGGCACCATCATGCTCGTTACCGGCGTGGCGCAGCTTCTGGCCGCCCCGCTTGCCGGCAGCCTGGAAAGCCGGTTCGATCCGCGCTGGTTGTCGGCTCTCGGCTTCGCCCTGTTCGCGCTTGGCCTGGGTTGCAGCTCGCTGCAGAGCCGCGTCGCCGATTTCGACGAGATGTTCTGGCCGCAGGTGCTGCGCGGCGCAGCGATCATGTTCTGCCTGCTGCCACCGACGCGGCTGGCGCTGGGCGCGCTCGCTGAAGCGGCGGTGCCCGACGCCAGCGGCCTATTCAACCTGATGCGAAACCTCGGCGGCGCGATCGGCATCGCGCTGATCGACACCGTTCTCTACGGCCGCACCGTTGGACACGCCGAAGCGCTGCGCGACCGGCTGATCGCGGGCGACGTCACGGCGGCGCGGGCGATCGGACTCGACCTGAATCTGTTCCTGCATCGGCCGCCGGATGTGTCGGACGCCACCGTCGAAGCCTATGTCGGCCCCTTGGTCGAAAGAGCGGCGTTCGCCCTGAGCGCCAACGAAGCCTGGGCCCTGCTCGCTTCCGCGGCCCTGCTCGGCCTGCTGCTGATTCCGTTCGCGGGCCCGCCGCCGAAGCGGGTGGGAGTGGAAGCTGACGAACGGTTCCAGGAGCCGGTTATTTCGACGCCGAATCCTTCGACAATAGCGCGATCGCCTCCTGCACCGTCGTCATGAATTGCGCCGGGAAGATGATGGTGGAATTCTTCTCGACCGCGATCTCCGCCATCGTCTGAAGGGTGCGCAGCTGCAGCGCCACCGGGTGCTGCGTGATGATGTCGGCCGCCTGGCCGAGTTTCACCGCCGCCTGGTATTCGCCTTCGGCGGCGAC
Organism: Bradyrhizobium erythrophlei; assembly: GCF_900129505.1. NCBI lineage: Bacteria > Pseudomonadati > Pseudomonadota > Alphaproteobacteria > Hyphomicrobiales > Nitrobacteraceae > Bradyrhizobium > Bradyrhizobium erythrophlei. The sequence goes on from NZ_LT670818.1 coordinate 8,908,272, forward strand.
GATCTTGGCGCGGCGCTCGCGCTCGGCCTCGGCCTCCTTGGCCATCGCCCGCTGCATGTTGTCCGGCAGTGTGATGTCCTTGATCTCGACCGCCGTGACCTGGGTACCCCACGGCTCGGTGTGCAGGTCGATGACGTTCTTGATCTGGTCGTTGATACTGGCGGTGTCCGACAACAGTTGATCGAGACTGAAGCGGCCGACCACGTTGCGCACCGTGGTCTGGCTGATCTGGTTGATCGCGTTGTAGACGTTCTCGATGGCGATCACGGCCTTTTCCGGATCGCTGATGTGGTAATAGGCGACCGCGGCGATATCGATCGAGACGTTGTCCTTGGTGATGATCTTCTGCGAGGGGATCTGCATGGTGACGGTGCGCAGGGACACCCGCGTCATCTGCTGGATTGGAGCGAAGATCAGCGTCAGGCCGGGGCCACGCACGCCGGCAAACTTGCCGAGCAGGAACACCACGCCGCGCTCGTATTGCTTGAGCACGCGCAGCGAAACCGCGCCATAGATGACAAGCAGTATGACGAGAATGAAGATAGCTTCCATGGCGCCCTCACCGCTTGCTTCGCCGGAGACTAGCACTTCGCGGTCGGGTCGCCAGTGTTGAATACGAAGCTAGCTGCCGTCACCAAGCATCGCCGCGGGGCGCGACGGGTCTCAATGCATCAATGCGCGGGCTCCGGGTGTTTGGTCTCGCCGCCCTTGACGTCTGCATAGAACTGCGGCGCCTCGCGGCGGTCGAACCGCCCGTAGTCGCGCACGACCCGAATCCTGCGGTGCCGCAGTTTTTCGATGTCGTCCATTTTTCGCGGGGACCACGCATTGCCGGCCTTCGAGTCCTGCCACGACACCAATAGCGCCAGCTTTCCCGGATTATAGATGCTCGCGAACACGTCATGCTCGACCACCGCGCCGCCTGTCAGATCGACGCCGAGGTGAGCCGGCAACAGATCGGGTTGCGCCGCGAAAGCCGCGCCTTTCTCCGGGGTGATCTCGGTGAATGTCACAAGCTTCGCGGCGCCCACTTCGGTTTCATCGAAACGCCGTTCGAGGATGGGCGCTTGCCTGGGCGGAGCGGTATCGAAGGTGACATCGCCGACCCTCAGATGGTAGTCGGCGAAAATCTCGAACCTGCCCTTGCCCTGGATGACGTGGTGTTCGCCCTGGGTACGCCAGCGCACCACCGATTTCTCGTCGCGCCAGGTGGAATGCGACAACACCCATCCCGGCCTGCGCCTGCTTTCAAAGCGCTCATTGTCGACGAAACCGTCGATCGTCTCCAGAATCGGCTTCAGGTGTTTGGCGAGATCGAGGTACTCGTCCTTGCGGCCCCCGACTGGCAGAACTTCGAAGATCACGGAAAACATCGGTTTTTCCTTTTCGCTGTTTCAGGCTGGCGCCGGCGAGGCATCGCCGCCGAGCAGGAAATTGATGCTTTCCTGCCAAAGCGCCGGCCGCATCGCTTCCAGATGCAACAAATGTGTGCCGCGGCCAATCTTGATGTCGCGCTTTTCCGGCGATTGGGTGAAGGCATCGAACAACCATTTCGCGTCGTCGTCGAGCATCAGCCCGTCCCACTCGCCGCGGATGATGGCGACCGGCGCGCGGACCAGCGCCGGATCGTACGCCAGATGGCCGTGCCACGCCTTGATGATCTCGCTGAACGGTCCGAGCGGAGTCTTGACGCCGGCGGGATCGCGCGAGCGGCTCTGCGGATCGCTGTCGAGATAACGCTCCGCCCATTCCTCGAAATGAGCCCGCGACAGAACCGGCGACACCCGGGCGGGAACATCTTCCACAAAGCGGTTCCACTGATCCTGCGCCGTCACGATCCGCCATGCGGGAAACGAAGCCGGAGCCTCATAGCGCCGCGGTCCGCGGCGTCCGATCGGCGCAAACAGCACCCAGCGGTCGATCAGTGCGGAATACTTGCCGGCGAACAGGCCCGCAGGCATCGAGCCCCATGAATGGGAGATCAGCGATAGCTGCTCGAGGTCCTGGTGCGCCAGGATGAATCGAATGGCGGCTTCCAACTGCAGGGCTGCATCCTCCGCGACGCACAGCGCGGGATTGACCGCCGCGGGCTGGTCCATTTCCGGATAGCGGTCGGAATGACCGAAGCCATAGAAATCAAGCCCCCAGACGTCGAAGCCGGCTTCGTCCAGCGCATCGCGCCACGACTTGCCGTCAAAGCGATGGGCGATCGACAGCGCGGACGGGAATGTCGCACCATGCACATAGAGCACCGAGCGGCGCCGCCGAAACCGGGTTTTCTCCGCTGGCAGGAACCGCAGGAATAGCGAGAGTCCGTCCCGCGGTCCGGGAATGCGGAAATGCTGCTCGCGGCCATCGAGCCGCGGCGCGACGGAAAAATCAGTCATCGAACCATCCATGGCAAGGCTTCCAGTTGCAGCTGGTGTGTCCAGCCTTCAACTCGAAGCAATGCCATGTGTTTCCACCGATCGATTCGATCGCGGTCGAAGTAATTTAATTGCGGGACGCGTGGAGACGGCCGTCAACGGCATCCCACGCGTAGCACCGCCCTTATCTATTGCCAGAAATCTCGCAGCGCGCTCGCGAGTTCAGCCGGCCGGTCCCACGGAAGAAATAATTTCGCACCCTCGAGTTCGACGACTTTGCGCGCTCCCGGGATGGCGCCGCGCAGCCAATAGGCCCATTTCACCGGAAAGAAGGCATCGGCGGTGCCCCACACGATCAGCGTTGGCGCCTCCAGCTTGCGAAGCAATGGCTCGACCGCCACAGTCTGCCTGTTATCGAAGGAAGCAATGAATCGCTCGAGGTTACGCGTCGACGCTGGCGATTTGAACAGAGGCTCGAGCCAGGTCCTGAAATCCTCTGACGATAGTTGCTCCGGACATTCGAAGCCGGGGCCAAAGCTAGCTCTGGCAAAGGCGACGTCATCGAGCATGCGGCGTCCGATCGCGCCAAGGCCACCGTCCTTCGCCAGCCTGTGCAAGGGCTCGGCCTGCTTCGGCGGCCAGTTATCGTGGGTATCGCAGTCGGTCAGCGCAAGGCTCCCGATGAACTCCGGGTGACGTGCCGCGAAGATCTGGGCAATTCCCCCGCCGCTGTCATTGGCGACGACGTCCACCTTTTCGAACTTCATGGCCGTGCAGAACGCGGCGAGCATGCCCGCCTGAGCATCGAACGACAGGTCCTGGTCGCTGCCCGCGCCGGTCGCGCCATGCGCGAGAATATCGATCGCGATGCATCGCCTGACATCGGCAAGCCGCTCGATCAGCCTGTCCCAGAGATGGCCATTGAGGAGAACGCCGTGAACGAGGATCGCAGGGGGCCCTGATCCGGCCTCCCGGTAGGCGATATTTCCGAACTCGGTCGCAACATATTTGTATTCATCTGGCGAAGACGGTTGTTTTGTCGGCATTTCCATGTGTCCTTGCTGTGGTTCGTCGGATGCGAGAGCGTGCCCTTATCCCTTGGCTGGATTGTCGAGAGCCAACGATGCGATCGCCAAAGCGAGAACGATCGCGTCGACGGCGTAGAGCGCCAGGATGGTGGGACCGTAACCGGTCACCCCTCCATGGAGCGCAAGGCTGACCAGGCGGCCCGCGAGCAGGCCGCCAAACACCGCGCCCATTACGACGAACGACGCCTGTCGCGAGATCAGACCGAAAAGAGAGGCCGTGCAGACCAGTGCGACCGCCAGGAAGAAGCCTGAACATTGCGCCCTGACTTCGTTGATGCCGCCGGCGTTGACGATCGCGAGACCCAGTTTCGCGGCAAAGCCTTCCGGCGCGGTGCCGCTCCGCCATGCCGTCAGCAGGCAAAACAACACGTTGATCATCAGAGCGATGGTGCCAAAAACCTGCGGCATGGCCGAAACCTTTCAGACCCGCGGCTTATGAAATAGGATGGCCCGGTGGAGAGCCGACGGGTTACATAATACAATTATGCAAGATATTTTACTTATGTCAAGCGGGCTGGAAATGAGAATATGGTGAAATCGCGCAGGGAACAGAATCTTGAAGCGACCCGCGCGGCATTGATGGCCGTGGCCCGCAAGCATTTCGCCCGCGACGGCTATTCCGATGCGGAGATCGCCAAGATCGCCGCGGACGCGCGGGTCACGACCGGTGCGGTCTATCACCACTTCGCCAACAAGAAGGGACTGTTCGTCGCGGTGGCCGAGGATCTGGAAACCGAGATCCTGGCTACCGCCGCTTCCGTCGGATCGGATGATCCCTGGCAACGGCTCAAGCTGGGCTTTGAAAAGCTGATCGACCTCTGCGCCTCGCCAGCAGTGCAACGCATCATATTCGTGGAAGCGCCCCAGGTTGTCGGACCTGACGCCTGGCGGAAGATCGAACTCCGCTACGCGTTCGGAACGCTACGCACCGTGCTTGCCGCGATGCGCGACGCCAAGATCATCAAGCCTTACCCTATCGACCTTGTCGCGCGGACGTTGCTGGCGTTGCTGCACGAGACCTCGGCCGAAGTGGCGCGCTCGAAACACGATCCGAAGATACGCGCAGAGGTCAGCGATCTCGTGACAGGCGTGTTGGACGCTTTTCTCGTACGCTGATCTTACCGCCTGCTCACCTCATTGCTGCTTTTCCCAGAACGACAGCAGGCCCTGCGAGGCCGAGCCGCCGATCACGCAGGGGATGCCGACCGCGACCTGGCCGAGCGCCGCCGCGGAGACGCAGCCGAGCGCCACCGCGCCGACGCCGACCTGGCCCCAGAAGTCGAGGTTGCGCCGCGAATCCGAACCCTTGGTCTTGAGCTCTTCGACGGCGGCGAGCGCATCCTTGCGCACCGCGCCGAGCTGGACGGTGTCGGCGGCATCGACAACTTCGGTCAAAGGCGCCTTGACCGCTTCCGGCTGGGTGGCGAGCTCGCTGCGGAGAAACTCGCGCAAGCCGGTATCGCGGACCGCATAGCTTGCCAGCGTATAGCGCGCCATGCTGCCGACCGTCAGCTTGTCGATGGTGTCGCGGCTTTTGCTCCAGGGCAGCATCTGCATGATGCGCAGGATCGGCAGATGCGAGCCGGTCGCGAAATAATATCCCCACAGCGTGTCCAGCAGATCCTGGTTGCTGGCGAAGGTCTGAACCATCTTCACCTTCTTGTCGTCCTTGGCAAACGGGTTGGTGGTGAAGACGCCGCGCAATTTGTCGAGCATGCCGGGTTTGGTTTCCTCCAGCGGAATATTGGCGAGCGTCGGCAGCTTGCCCTCGAGATAGGCGTCGATCATCACCTTGCGTCCCGGCATCTTCGGCGCGACCTTGCGCATCAGGTTGCGCCAGTCCGGCAAACCGGAATAGGCAATGGCGCGGACGATCACCCACTCGTCTTCCGGCGCGACCGGAAAGAAGCTGTTGACGAGCTGCTCGGACTTCGCCGGGTTCGACCCGATCGCGCCGGCGATGAAGCCGAGATAGATGCCGGCATTCTCCGGCTCCTTGAAGCTTTGCGCGTGAAACAGCACGCGCACCGCCGCCGGCACATGGGCGTAATCGGGCTTGGCCCGGTAATTATAGATCCACTGCTGGACCACGTTGAGCGAAGCGCTCGGGTCGATGTCCGGCGAAACCGCCGCACGTGCCGGCGCGATCAGCAGAAGCATGGTGGTGACGAAAACTGCGTAGCGCATGGAATGCTCCCAGAAAGCGCGCTCGCTGCCCGCGTGTGACCGCGCGCCGCGAACGTTTCGGCCCCCATGGCTAGAAAGGATTTGAAGCGGCTCTACGACATTTTCGGGAACTGGCGGTTCGCCGCTGCGTCGAAATTATGGCAAACAGTTAACGCTCAAGTCCGCAACTGACCTTATCCCAGTCATTTTTTCGCCCGGCGGGTGCATTTTCATCGCACTGTGTCGAATGGGAGACAGGCGGGACGATGACGGATGACAGGACGCCGCGCGGGCGATGCCGCCGGCCGGTCGCAGCGGGCGCGCTGCTGATGGCCGCGCTCGGGCTGCTCGCAGCGCAGGCCAGTGCGGCCGAGACCATCGAGGTCCAGGGCAACCGCCGGATCGACGCCGAGACGGTGCGTTCCTACTTCCACGCCGCGCCCGACGGGCGATACGACGAAGCCGCGCGCGATGCGGGGCTCAAGGCCATGCTGGCGACCGGCCTGTTTGACAAAGTCACCATCGAGCGCCCCGGCGATCGCCTGGTCGTGCATCTGCATGAAGCGCCCGTGCTCGGCCGCGTCGCCTTCGAAGGCAACAAGAAGATCAAGGACAAGGAACTCGAGGCCGTCATCGAATCTAAGCCGCAAGGCGCCTTGCAGCGCGCCGTCGTGCAAAGCGACGTCGGCCGCATCATGGAAGCCTACCGCCATGCCGGGCGTGACGATGTCGGCGTGGTGCCGCAGATCATCGATCGCGGCAACGATCGCGTCGACCTTGTCTATGCGGTGACCGAGGGAAAGAAGACCACCGTGCGGCAGATCAATTTCGTCGGCAACACCGTATTCGGCAAGCGGCAGCTCGCCGCCGTGATCAAGACCTCCGCCACCAACATGCTGAGCTTCCTGACCGGCGGCGACGAATACGATCCCGACCGCGTCCTGGCCGACCGCGAGGCGCTGCGGCTGTACTATCGCAGCAAGGGTTACGCCGATGCCAGCGTGACCTCGGCCACCGCCGAATACGATCCCGCCATGCACGGATTTACGCTGACATTTTCAATCGACGAGGGCCCGCTCTATCGTTTCGGCGACATCAGCGTCGTCTGCAACGTGCCGGGCGTGGACAGCGAAAAGCTCCGCCGCCTGCTGGTGGCACGGTCCGGCGCGACATTCGACGGCCGCGCGCTGGACAAGACCACCGACGTGCTCGCCACCGAGCTTTCCAAGCTCGGCTTTCCCTTTGCCCAGGCCACCCCGCGCACGACCCGCGACGCCGCGGCAAGGCGCATCGACGTCGCCTTCACCATCGACCAGGGACCGCGGACCTATGTCGAGCGCATCGATATCCACGGCAATAGCCGCACCAAGGGCTATGTGATCCGGCGCGAGTTCGATATCGCCGAAGGCGACGCCTACAACAAGACGCTGATCGATCGTGCCGAGCGGCGGCTGAACAACCTCAACTATTTCAAGACGGTCAAGATCACGACCAAGCCGGGCTCGGTGGCGGACCGCGTCGTGCTCGACGTCGAGGTGCAGGAGCAGTCGACCGGCGACTTCAACATCGCCGGCGGTTACTCGACGACCGACGGGCTGCTCGCCGAGGTCAAGTTGGGCGACCGCAGTGTTCTGGGAAGCGGCATTTCGGCCAACAGCTCCGTGACCTACGGCCAATACGCGCGCGGCATCGATCTATCGGCATCGGAGCCTTATTTCCTCGGCACCCGCGTCGCGGCCGGGATCGAACTCTATGGCAGGCAGAACCAGACGAGCCCCTACCAGTCCTACGGCAGCGAGATCTATGGCGCGACGCTGCAGTTGGGCACGCCGATCACCGAGCAGATCGGCGTGCAGTACCGCTATTCGCTCTATAACCAGGACGTCACCTTCGATCCGACCTCGACGGCCGCGGCGCCGTCACTGCCGGTGCAGCAGGCCGCAGCGGCCGGCCCGCAATGGGTTTCCTCGATCGGCAGCACCGTCACCTACAACACGCTGGATAACAACAAGAGCCCCACCAGCGGATTCAATGCGCAGCTCAAGCAGGATCTCGCCGGCCTCGGCGGCGACGTGAAGTTCCTGCGCACCGCCGAAGACGTGCGCTATTATCACCCGATCAACGACGATTTGACCGCACTGGTGCGCGGGCAAGGCGGCTACATCACCGGCTGGGGCGGCCAGCAGGTGCCGCTGCTCAACAGCTTCTTCGGCGGCCCGACCATGGTGCGAGGATTTGCACCCAACGGCTTTGGCCCGCGCGACCTCACGCCCGGCACCACCATGGATAATGTCGGCGGCAACATGTACTGGGCCTCCACGGCCGAATTGCAGAGCGCCATCCCCGGCGTGCCGCAGGAGTACGGCATCAAGGCGTCGGCATTCGTCGATGCCGGCAGCGTGTTTCATTATGGCGGGCCGACGATTTTTCCAGGTTCCGCGCAATCGCTGCAGGTCGCCAACAGCAATGTCGTCCGCTCGTCGGTCGGCGTGGGCCTGACCTGGGCTTCGCCATTCGGCGCACTGACCGTCAACTACGCCGTGCCGGTGACAAAGGCGGCCTACGACGTGGTCCAGCCGCTCAGCTTCGGTGCCGGACCGTTTTGATTTCACGCGCGAACCGGCATCAGATGCGCCAGCTATCACCCCTTGCCATGTGCGCGATGCTCCGGGGTATTGGGCGGCAGCGACAGGCCGCGGAAGAAGGCGAATACACCGAGGCCGACGACACCGGCAGCAATCGCCAAACCGATCCAATGAAAGAAGCTGGTCATCCGATCCTCGGCGTCTTGCCCGGCATGTTGGTCGGTGCGGGCAAGCGATTGGTTCATTCGGATTCCAGTCCAATTCAACTCGAATTGAAGGCAAGCCGGAAGAAGATTGATAACCTGAAACCCAGAGCAGTTTGGCGTTTAGTCTTCACAAAGGTTACTCATATTAGACCTAATTGCGGGCTACCCGGGGGATTGCGACGTGTCCGTCAAGGAGTTTCTCGGCCAGCAGGCTGTCAACGTCGCCATTGGCGGGCATTACACCCTTGCGAACTGGTTTGACGCCCAGGGAAAGCCGCGCACCTTCGCGTGCCGTACCAGCCGCGTTTCACCGTTCCGGATGATGGTCGCCGTTCCCGTGGTCGGCAGGATCGGTGACCGCATCACCTCCTATTTCGGCGATTTCGGCAAACTCGACGGCCATATCAGCGACATCGCTGCCGGCAGCTTCCTGCTCGAACTCGCGATGACCACCTCGATGCGCGAGAAGCTCGCAACCAAGCTCTCCTGGCTGGACAAGAAGCAGAGAGATCCCGCGGTCCGCGAAGCGCGGATACACGCACGGATCATCCCGGCGGCGTCGCATTCGACCCTGACCTTCGCCGATGGCTCTACCCGGAGTTGCTTCGTCATCGACATGTCGGCGTCCGGCGTCGCGGTCTCGGCCGACGCGCAGTTGCAGGTCGGAACGCCGCTTGCGGTCGGGGCTTGCGTCGGCCGTGTCGTCAGAATTCTGCCCCATGGCTTCGCCGTCAAATTCGTCGAACAGCAGAACCGCCAGGAGCTCGAGCGGCTCATCGTGCGCCCCGCGCCTCCGCGTCCTGCCGGCAGCGCGGAACCACCGGTACGACGCGCCGGTTGATCCGCCGTCGGCGCGGCCAACGACTCGCGCCGTCTACCAGACCCACGGCAGCAGGCGGTACCGCACGCTATTGCGGTACGCGACATATCCCGCGAGGTTCTCGGCCAGGAATTTCTCCTCCTCGAGCAGTCGCCAGATCAGCGCGGGCAGGATGACCGCGACGACGAGCACGCCCCACCACGAACCGAGCGCGATCGGCATGCCCAGCAACATCACAAGCGCCCCCGAATACATCGGATGCCGCACCAGCGCATAGGGACCGCTCGAGATGACCTTCTGGTCCGGGGCAAGCTCAATGGTGGCGAACGCGAAACTGTTTTCCCTGAAGACAAAAAAAATGGCGAGCCAGCCCGCTCCCACCAGCACGTTCCCCGCCAGCGTCATATAGGGCGGCATCTGCGACCAGCCGAAGCGATGATCTAGCGCGGGGACGACAAGCAGGCCGACAAATCCCAGCGACGCGATCAACATGATGATCTTCTGAATGGGTTCTTTCTCGGCGGTGGGCCCACCCCGCATCCGCCGCTGCAACAGCGCCGGATCTTCCTTGATGAGGTAGAGGGTGAGCGCGAGCGACGACGCGAAATAGACGGCGAGGAATGTCCATGCCTGCCACCAGCTGCGGGTTCCCGCCGGAACAAACAGCAGCGCCGCCATCGCGACGAAAAGAAAGAGCAGTCCAGCAAATCCCTTCAGAAGCAGCCTGTTCATCGGACAATCTTAGCACGCCCGAACGCGCCGCGCATCGCTCAGCCGTGCAGCGAGCGCAACGCTACTGTTTCTTCAGCGTATAGACGTAATCGTTGAGGCCGATTTCCGCGGTCGCGGCATCGGCGAAATGAAACTCGATCTCGCAGCCGGTTTCCAGTGTCTTGACGGTCTTCCCGGCGAAACCGAGCGAGGTGGCGAGCTTGTTCGGATCGATCGCTTGTTCTTCGGTTGCATTTCCTCGAAGGCGCCCTGGAACAGCATATCGGCGGTGACATCGCTTTCTTGCCGCTTGCAACCAATGAGAAACCCGCCGGATGCAATCCGGCGGGTTAGATCTCACGGAGTCTCAGCCCCTCCTTGAGAAGGAGACCGGCAGAAATCACTTCAATGAGCTGCTGATCGAACTGAACTTGTCGTTGAGCGTGCTGCCCAGGCCGTTCACCACAGCGATGATCGCAAGGGCGATACCTGCTGCAATCAGACCGTATTCAATCGCGGTCGCGCCGGACTGGTCGGATAGGAAATTCAACAAAGTGCGTTTCAAACCTGCCTCCTCTGGGGTTCCGTACGTGGAACTGGAACTGCTGAACGGGAGTAGAACTACCTGTAGCCGCCTAAGGTTGGCTAAATCGGTCCGTGCCAATTTTAGATATAATTGCCTCTAACACGAATGACGGCACCTCGCGGGGCTTCTGGACGCCGATCGGCGTCGGAACGACGGCGTTTCGAGCCTTTCAGGCGCCAGGCTGCATCGCCCTGAGGCGAGTGCTCGGTACGAGAATCCGCTATCGAGGAGTCGAAACGACGCCGATTCTCATCCTGGATTTACAGCTAAGACCTTGATTTGCCTGGGCCGGGCGCGGAATGCGTGGAATTTTATCATTATCCGCGCGATCCGTTGCCGAGCCTGCGTTACATCCTAGTAAGGATAGTATCGATAAAAGCGACGGCCATAGTAGGGACCGTAACCGTAGGCCGGCGGACCGTAATAAGCGGGCGGCGGTCCATAATAGCCTGGTCCATAGCCGTAGTAATCGTAATACGCATCGCGCTGTTGCTGGGCGGCGATCGCGGCCCCCATGGTCCGGATCATCATGCCCATGATCGCGAGGCCGGCGGCGTTGCCGCGACGATAGTGGCGCCGGCGCGCGCTGATATCGGTGGCGCCGCCGGACGGCGCGGCCGCCGAGATGCCCTTCGCGACCGGACTTGCCGAGCCGGCGGCTGCCATCGGCGGCTCCGCCATGGTGATGACCAGGCCTGCGACGACGGCGGCGACGACGCCGCGGCGGGCCGAAGCAGGCAATCCTTTACGCATTAACATCGGAAGTCCCCTCACCGGTTGCAGGTGAGTAGCAGATCGTGCCCTTGCCCCGATGCCTTGATAGCGGCTGGCCGGAGCAAGTGGTTGACGTGGGTCAAATACCATTTCGCCCCTGTCCGCTTCGCGATGCCAGGCAGGGTCCGGAATCGCCAAAGCGAGATATTGCAGCGGGGATTTGCGCGTGGCGCGCCCGGTCATCGCCGGCAGTCCCTTGCACGTTGAAGCCCGGCCGATCGCTATTCGCGATGCTGCTTGTTGTCGGAACTGAAGCACTTTCGTGGAAACCCGCGTGCCCAACTACCGCTTCTCCGTGGCGAACCCGTAGATCAGCGCCAGCCGGTCGAGGCACTCACGGAATCGCCGCGAGAAATAATCGATCCAGCGCTGGCCCCGCAGTGCGCGCCGCAGCCCGATCTGCTCCATGCTCATGCCGAGAATCAAAACCTCATGCACCAGCGCCGAGCCGTCGGCACCGAGTTCGCGCTCGGCGCGGTTGAGCCGCAGTACGGCCTTGCGCTGGCGCTCGGTGATCGGCTCCCGCCCGCGTCCGCCGTCGACATATTCCCGGGTCGGATCGACCGCCTGCGGCCCGCGCTCGGCCTTCTCCCAATCGTCCTGAAAGGCCCGCCCGCCCTGGAATTGCGCCTCGTCGATCTGGCGATGCGAATGCAGCTTGCCCAGGGGATCGTTGCGCAGCGAACGCAGCGTGACGATCTTCTCTCCGGGCTCCAACCCCAAGGGATCGTCGACCTCGACGGCCGCCACTTCGGCGTTGCGCGGCAGATCCTTCGACCTGCGGTCATGAACTTTTTGCGTCTTTTGCTGCCTGTTGCGTTTGGCCCGTGCCATGCTGGATCACTTCCCTGCTGGAGAATTTGAATGCGCCGTCAAAGCGTCCCCCGGTTACGTCGTTCGTCCGGCGACATAGGCGGCGAGTTCCGGGCTGACTGACAAGGCCGGCTTTTCCGTTTGCTGCCTTGCCGGCTCGGCCGGTGCTGTCCGCGCTTGAAGAAGACTCTGATGTGAGTGTGAGTGGTCGGCGTTTGCCTGAGCCACGCCAGACGACGGCGCGGCAATTGCTCGCAGCGGGGCTCGCCCGGAGTGCGAGGCATTTTCCAGCTTCATACGCGCCAGCGCCGATCCGATACCGCCCTTTTGCCCGGCGATCGCGCGCTTTTGCGACACGCGCAGCATCTTCGCAGGCTCCGCGTCGATCCGCTTGTGCTTCCAGCCCTCGCAGAAGAAATCCTGCAGGGTCGGGCGATACTCGCACCAGGTCTTCAGCGGCAGCTTTGTGATCTTGGAGAGCTGCCGGTCATCGTCGGGCAGTTCGCCCTTGCGCCAGTAGTGCATCATCAGCAGCAGATAGGCCCCGTGCTGCGCCGTGGTGAGGTGGCCGGTGTCGCCGAGATAGTCACCGACATAGAGCGGCATCCAGGGACGGTTCATGCGCGAAGGTCTCCGCAAGATGACGGCGCGCTCATTTCGTCGCGCAACAATGCCGCCAGTTCCTCGCGGCGAGCCGGACACGCCATTGGCCGTCGCAACAGCGCCCGCAAATGCGCGATGCGGTGGCGCCGCGGCAGCGGCTTCATTCTGATGTGCATGATCGCGACTGACGTGTTCATGCCACCTCCACCAGCCGCAACACGACCGTCCCGGCCGGCCGTTCCAGGGCGATGTCGGGATTGCGCGTCAGCTCAAAATGCGGCGTGCAGTAGCTGAAACCTTCCCGCCGCGGATGACCGCAGAAGGTGATAGCTTCGCCCTCCTCGTCGCCGCCATAGGGATAGCGGCAATCGCCGGGCTCGAGATCGACCAGCGCAAGATGCCGCGGCACGATTTCGACGCAGCGCAGCTTCGGCATTTCCGCCGGATCGAACACCGGTATCCGCGGCATGAACTCGGGAACATGGCGCTCGCGTGGCGGGTGAAGCCGTGGCTTTTTGGCTTTCGGCGCCCGTTTCGGGAAATGCAGGAGGTTGTCGGCGGGCCGCTCGGGACCGGCAAGCCCCAGGCGCTTGGCGCGGCCGATCGCGGCATTGCGTGAATAGGCGGTGTTGAACCTCGCGTTGATGGTATCGGCGATTTCCGAATAGGACAGGCCCTTGGCAAGATATTCGCGCAGCGCCTGTGTATGTTCCGCCTCCCAGTTGGATTGCATTTCCGTTTACCCTTGCGTTTCCGTTATGTTCTAATTTCTGATATTCGGAAATAGATGTCAAGCCTGATTTCTGATAATCGGAATTGCAATTGGTTCGGAAATTCGGAAAGGATGGTGCCATGCTGGATGTCAAGATGATCGAGCGGGGGCTGGAGAAGCCGGGCAAGACCAAGGGCGGTCTGGCGGCGGCGATGGGCGTGCGCCCGGGCGCGGTTTCGGAAATCCTGGGCGAAATCCGCCTGATCAAGGCGAGCGAAATCCAGCCGATCATCGATTATCTGGAACTGAACTCGGTGCCGATCATGGGCCGCGTCGGCGCCGGCGCGATCATCGAGCCGGAACACGAGCAGGTGCCGCCGGAGGGCCTTGGCGAGGTCGAACTGCCCTTCCCGGTTTCGGAGGAAACCATCGCCTTCGAGGTGGCCGGCGATTCCATGCTGCCGAAATACGAGAACGGCGATATTATCGTGGTCTACCGCGAGCAGCGCCACCCGGTTTCCAGCTTCTATGGCGAAGAGGCCGCGGTCCGCCTGAAGACCGGCGAGCGCTATCTGAAAACCATCGAACGCGGAAAGTCCCCGACCCTGGTCAACCTCACGAGCTTCAACGCCAAGCCGATCAGCAGCGTGAAGCTGGAATGGATCGGGGAGATCTGCGTGACCCTGCCGAGGGGCCAGATCGAGCGCCTGCGCGCCAAGGCCGCGGTGCGGGCCCGCAAGGCGACCAAGGCGCATGGCGGGCGCACGGCGGAAAAATAAGGGACCGCCGGACGGGAAACACCCGACCGATTCGCGCCACCCCGGGGCGCCAAGCCTGCCGCGAAGCTGCAATTTCTGATTTTACGAATTTTACGCTTGACTTATTTCTGATTTTCAGAAATACTCCGCCGCGACCAAAAGGTCCCTTTTCGGGAGACAGAACCAGCGCATGCAATATTTCGTGGTGATGATCGACTATGGCCGGCGTGGCCGCGAGGCTGTCGTCGATCCCGCAGGCGCGAGGTCGTCTCGCGCGTGGCTTCCGGCGAATACAAAAATATCAGCTTCATCCACGAAATCGCCGATGCCGCGGTCGACGACGTCACCGCCGAGATTCTGGCGGAGGCCGCGTTGCCGGAAATCCCGGTCACGGGCGCGGACCTGCAGGCCAGCCGCTTCGACCATGCCCGCGACTTCCGCAAAGCGGAGGCGACGTGACCGGCGCAAGCGGCAAGCCTTTCTCTTACATCTTGTCGGGCTTGTTCTGCTTGTTGAGCGGTCGCACGCCCTGACTGCTGTCGGGCATCCTGTCCCTGCCCTGGTCGCCATTGGCATCGCTGCCACCCGAGGTGGAGGTGCCGCCGGCTCGGCTTCATCGAGCTTCCCGTGGTCGGCGAGGTGCCGTGCGTGGCCGAGCTTGCCGCGGGATCGCCGGTCGTGGAACCCCGGCCACTGGGTGCGCCGCTTTTGGGCGAGAGCGAGGGTGCCGGGGAAAATCAGGACTGAAGCGGATGCAATCCTTGTAAGTTTAGGGCTTGCAAGTTTGATGGCCGCTCCTTCCGGGAGATGACCACGATAATCCGGCATCGAAGGAACAGTTCCGCAGGGCTTATATTCCCTTACCCTAGCGATCGGCTCGCGCGCGCTGCACGGCCCTGAAATTCCGTCCCAACGACCGCGTCGATCGGCGCCGCTACATCGCGTTGCACCGAACGGGCAGCGAGTTCATCCTCCGCTTTGTGATGCCACATCTCTGCTTGAGCAAGCAGCCGCCAGCTATCATGCGGGTGAAACACCGCGCTCTGTCGACAAAGGGATTCCATTGCGCGGTAGCGACTGAGATCCTTCATATCGCGCCTCCAACACCCTGCCTGGAATTACTTAAAACCGTTTTCAAGACAGAGTCATTATGATTCTGAAAAGAGTTCACTTGGCTCTGAAAAGAGTTCGTTTGGTCCGCACGGGAACCCAAATTTCACGGCATAGCGACGCCGCGCGAACCCCTCGTTACGTCCTTCGATGGAACTTCTGCGTCGCGCAGGGGTTATCGTGATACCCGAGTAAGCCGCACTCACAACTGGTTCTCGGAGGGGGAGGCGCGTGAGGGTGCCATGTCAAAAATCAAGATTTTCAGCGTTGTTGTTCTGACGGCCGCTCTCGCGGGCGCCGCTTACGCAGGCCCCGGAAGAGGCGGCGGCGGTGGCGGTGGATTTCACGGCGGCGGTGGCGGCGGATTCCACGGCGGCGGTGGCGGGGGATTTCATGGCGGCGGAGGTGGCGGATTTCATGGCGGTGGAGGCGGCGTCCCCCATGGGATGGGCGGCGGGGCACACTTCGGCGGCGGCGGCATGCGTATGGGTGGAGCGCCCCATTTCGGCGGTGGCGGGCCTCATTTCGGCGGCGCGCACGTTGGTGGAGCGCCTCGCTTCGGCGGCGGCAGGCCGGCAATATCGCACTTTGCCGGGCGGCCCGCTTTCCACGGTCAGCGCTCGTTTGCGGTACACGGCAACCGGCTTGCCGGCCCCGCGCTGAACGCAAATCGAGGCGACCGCTTCGGCGGAAATCGCAATGCAGCAGCTTTCAGTCCAGGTCGAAACGCGGCGGCAAGATCCGCCGCGGTGAGCCACGCCTTGAACTCGCGCGCGATCGCGGGCCCCCTGCACAACAGGGCCGCGCTGCTCAATCCAAATACCCGCGCCCAGATTGCGGCGACCGCGGCCACGGCGGGCTGGCATGACGGCCGCGGCCGGGACGGCTGGTGGCGGCACCGCAATGGCGGCTACGGCTGGGTCGGCCCGGTGTTCTGGCCGTTCGCCTATTACGACTTCTATGACTACACGATGTGGGGCTACGGTTACGACGACCCGTTCTGGGATTATGGCTACGGCGATATTTACGCCGGTATCTTCTCGCCTTACGGCTATGACGACCTCAGCGGTTACTGGTCGCAAGGGAGCGTTCAAGGCAGCGGTGGCCGTCGGGTCAGCGCCCGGCAAGCCTTTGCTAGTCAAACCTCGACGCCCGACCAGCTGGCGCAAATGTGCGGCGACGACAGCCGCGACATCGCCGGCCTGCCGATCGATCAGATCCAAAACGCGATTGCGCCCAACGACGCCCAGCGCGCTGCGCTCGACGATCTCGCCAACGCCTCGGTGAAAGCGGCCCAGGATATCAAGGCCGCCTGTCCGACGAAGATCGCGCTGACCGCACCGGCCCGGCTGGCGGCCATGCAGACACGGATCGAGGCGATGATCTCGGCGGTCGGGACGGTGCAACCGCCGCTGCAGAAATTCTACGATCTCCTCACCGACGAACAGAAGGTGCGGCTGAACGCGCTCGGCGAAGATCAGCGCCGGGCCGAGGCCGCCAAAAACAAAAATGGCTCGCTCGTCGGGAACTGCGGCGCCGCGCAGCCAGGCGTGACCGGCTGGCCTTCGGCGGAGATCGACGCGAAGGTGCATCCGACCGAAGCGCAGCGCGCCAGTCTTGCGGCGCTGCAGGACGCCACGGCAAAGGCCGCCGATATGCTCAAGGCCTCCTGCCAGACGAGCGAGGCCATCACTCCGCCGGCGCGGCTCGAGGCCGTCGGCAAGCGGCTCGACATCATGCTGCAGGCGGTCAAGAGCGTGCGCACGGCGCTCGACGACTTCTACGGCAAACTGAGCGACGAGCAGAAGGCGCAGTTCGAGTCGATCGGGCCGGGGCGCCCGGCGGCTTCGCGTCAATCGAGCGCGGCGCCGCTCCATGTTCACCACCGCACCCACGCCAGCATCAATGGATTGATCCGTCACTTCATGTCGATGGCGCGGTGGTGAATCGAGCATCCAATGCCGTCAGGCCGTCATGCACGCCGTGGAAACCCGAGCCATCGCCAAAGCCAGCAAGGGGCTGGTGCCGTTCCTGGTCATCTGTTGTTTCGTGACCGGATTTGTGGTCAACGATTCCGAGGTGTTGGGGGCGGTCCGTCGGCGTCACCGTGGCGCATGACGGCGCGCTTCTGGTTTCCGAAGACGGCAACGGCACCATCCGGCGCGTGACGCACTGACTGAGGCGTCACCTTCTGTTCATTTGCCATCCCGACGTCACCGGCTGAAAATCCCTTTTTGTCATAACCGGAGTTTCGAGCGATGCGTCTACCTATCATTCCACCATCAGAACTCAGCGCCGAACAGAAGCCGATTTACGACGACATGCGGGAGGGTATCGCCAAAAACTTCCAGGGCTTTGTGAACATCCGCGACGACGGCGCCCTGCTCGGCCCGTGGAATCCGTGGATCCACGAGCCCAAATTCGGCAAGCCGGTCTGGGAATTGACCAAGACCATGGTTTCGAACCCGTCGCTTCCGTCTAATGTCAGGGAGGTCGCGATCCTCGTCACCGGCGCGCACTTCAAATCGGCCTATGAACTCTATGCGCATGTGATCGTCGCCGAACACCGGGGCCTTTCCGATGAAAAACTGGCGACCATCGTCGCCGGCCAGCGCCCCGGCGATCTGACCCGGCAAGAGGCTGTCGCGTTCGACTTTGCCTGGGCGCTGGTCAACGGCGGCGTCCTGCCGGAACTGACGTATCGCGCGGCGGTCGAACAATTCGGCCAGCAGGGTGCTGCGGAGTTGTCTTACCTCATCGGTTTGTATTGCCTGGTGTCGGTGACGCTCAATACGTTCGACGTTCCGGTGCCGGACTGAATTTCGGCCGCGCCAAGGATTTTCATGAAGTCAGGTCCCAACGTTTCCTATTTCAGCATGCCGGCAAATGTTTTCGCAAAGCTGTGGACGTCGCCCGGCCATCGCGCCGAAACGTAGTTGCGATCCCGCACAACAAAGGCTGCCGTCTCGTCATCCCTGGTGTCGCGCACCAGGCCCGAGGTCTTGCGGCGATAATGGGGATCATCGCTCGGTACATCGCGGAAATCCTCCGGGCGTGCCAGCGCGCGCGTCACTTCCTGCTGCACAGACATATAGCCTCTGGGCTGACCGGCCTGCTCCGGATAGGTGCGGTAATAATCGGGATCCCAGAACCGCGTGAAACGCGCGACCGACCACGCGCTGTTTTCGAACGCCCAGGTCAGGGCGGTGGTTCGGTATCCCCAGAGAACCGAGCGTCCGGTGTTTTTCGAGACGCTGCGGGCCGCCAGCAGCACGCCGTGACAGATCGCCGCCACCGGTTTTGTTTCCTCGAAAAAGCGCACGATGATGTCTTGCAGGATCTTGCTTTCGAGGTAGTCGCGCATGCCCCGCGCGCGATGCCCACCGGGCAGCAGCAGCCCGTCATAGGCGGAGGCATCGATCGCCTCCCAGCGCCGCGGCGCGAGATAGCGGGGATCGGCGGTCATCTCGGCGTAGGCCTTGCGCGCGTCACGATTGGCCCGCATCAATAGTCCGATCAGCGGCAGCTTCCGCAACAGCGGGATGGCGCCCCAGGGATCGAGGCCCTGCCCCGTCAGCATCATCTCGTCGGCCACCGCGGGCCGCCCATCGGGGGTGGCGAAATCGATCGTGTGACCGGCATCGACCAGCACCCGCCATCCAATCGCGGCTTCGCTCGGATCGAAATCCCGCGCCGGCAACAGGACAAGTACGCGCGCCATCGACCACCCTCGCTTCGCGAGCAAAACCGCGAGCTCACGCGCATGTAATGGGTATTCCGCTTCGGCGCCAGAACCGGCTATACCCGCCCGGCAAGAATGATCTGGAGACAATCCATGAACGCCAAACCGCCCCATCTGCCGCTGTCCGGCATCACCGTGGTCTCGCTGGAGCAGGCGATTGCCGCACCCCTGGCCAGCCGGCATCTGGCCGATTGGGGCGCGCGGGTGATCAAGATCGAGCGGCCTGGCAAGGGCGACTTCTGCCGCGACTATGATTACGTCATGAACGGCATGTCGAGCCAGTTCGCCTGGACCAACCGATCCAAGGAAAGCCTCGCGCTCGACGTCAAGAGCAGCGAGGGCAAGCGCGTGCTCGATGCGCTGCTGCCGCAGGCAGACGTGTTCCTGCAGAATTTGGCGCCGGGTGCGGCGAAGCGGCTCGGGCTCGATGCCGCAACGCTGGCCGAACGCTTCCCGCGCCTGATCGCCTGCGACATTTCCGGCTATGGCAGCGGCGGCCCCTATGGCGAGAAGAAAGCCTACGACCTCCTGGTTCAGTGCGAAGCCGGGTTCCTCTCGGTCAACGGCACCGAGGAACAGCCCGCCAAATGCGGCATCGCCGTGGTCGATAGCTCCACCGGCATGTACATCGTCAACGGCGTGCTGATGGCGCTGTTCGATCGCGAGCGAACCGGCAAGGGCATGGCGTTCGAGGTATCGCTGTTCGACTCCATGACGGAGTGGATGAGCTATCCCGCCTACTACACCGACGGCGCCCGCAAGCCGCTGCTGCGCACCGGTACGCGTCACGCCACCATCGCACCCTACGGGCCGTTTCGCTGCGGCGACGGCCGCACGGTGTTCTTCGGCATTCAGAACGCGCGCGAGTGGACCGCGCTGTGCGCGCAGGTGCTCGACGATGCGGCGTTGGCCAGTGATCCGCGCTTTTGCACCAACCCGCAGCGCATGCAGAACCGCGATGCGCTGGAGACGCTGATCGAGCGGCATTTTGCCGACTTCACCGCCGATCAGGTGTTGCAGCGGCTCGACGACGCCGCGATCGCCAACGCCAGCATGAACACGGTCGAAGCCTTTCTCAAGCATCCGCAGCTTCATGCCCGCCACCGCGTGCGACAAGTGGGATCGCCGAACGGAGCGCTGATGAGCTTCCTGCCCGCGATCACCATTCCCGGCGTTGAACCCGTGATGGGCGATATTCCCGCCGTCGGCGAGCACACCGATGCGATCCTGGCCGAACTCGGCCTTCTGGAAAAGGCCGGATCATGACCGCGCCGCGACTGACCCGAACCTATCTCGCAGCACCGGCGCATCGCGCCCGCCTGGTGCAGAACGCGGCTGCGTCCGCCGCCGATGCCGTGTTCCTCGATCTCGAGGACGCAGTCCCGCCGGCCGAGAAAGCCGCCGCGCTCGAAGCCGCCGCCACGGCGCTGGCCACGCACGACTGGGGAAGCAAGACCGTCGCGGTGCGGCTGAACGCGATCGACAGCCCGTCGATCCAGGAAGAGATCGGGCGGCTCGGCCGAATCCGGCGGCTCGATGCCTTCATCATTCCGAAAGCGGAGGCCGTGGCCGACGTTGCAAAAATCAGTGACTGGATTACCGAGGCCACCGGTTCGCGCGACGCCCCCGTCGAGATGGAGTTGCTGATCGAGACCGCGCGCGGGCTGATCAATGTCGAGACGCTGGCGGGGTGCGATTCTCTGGTGACCGGCTTGCATCTCGGCGTCGGCGATTTTGCGGCGTCGATCGGGGCGCGCAGCGCCGAGATCGGCGCATCGCCGCCGGGTTACCGGCATGTCGGCGGTGCGGCCGACGGACACCGCGAAACCCCGCTCGATCTGTTCGCCTATCCGATGATGCGTCTTTTGGTCGCCGCCCGCGCCTTCGGCCTGCGCGCGATCGACGGCCCCTGCGGCGCGTTCCGCGATGCGGTCGCGACCGAAGCCGCGGCGAGGAAGGCGGCGGCGATGGGGTTCGACGGCAAGCAGGTGATCCATCCGACGCAAATCGAAATTACCCGCGATGCCTTCATTCCCTCCGACGAAGAACTCGCCAACGCCCAGCGCGTGATCGCGGCGATGGAGGAAGAGGAGCGAAACGGCCAGGCCGCGGTCACCGTCGACGGCAAGATGGTGGACTATGCCAACCTGCGGATGATCAAGCGCCTGCTGAGCTTTAAAGGCCAGATGTGAAAGGGGCGGACAAAAGCTGCCCGCCTCTCCTTGCATCGTAGAACGCGTCAAGCCTCACACCGTCAGCACCGTCGATCCCGTGGTCTTGCGCGCGGCGAGATTGGCGTGGGCTTTCGCCGCGTCCTTCAGCGGATAGGTCTGGCGCACCTCGATCTTGACCGCGCCGGATTTCACCACGTCGAACAGCTCGTTCGCCATCGCGACCAGGTTCTCGCGCTTGGCGGCATAGGTGTTGAGCGTCGGCCGGGTGACGTAGAGCGAGCCCTTCTGCGCCAAGAGGCCGAGGTTGAGCGGCTCGACGCTGCCGGAGGATTGCCCGAACAAAGCGGCGACACCGAGCGGCGCCAGGCAGTCGAGCGATTTCAGGAACGTGTCCTTGCCGACAGAATCATAGACCACCGGCACCTTCTTGCCGCCGGTGATTTCGTCGACGCGTTTGACGAAATCCTCGCGCGTATAGACGATGGTGTGGGCGCAGCCATGGGCCTGGGCGAGTTTTGCCTTCTCGTCGCTGCCGACGGTGCCGATCACGGTGGCGCCGAGATGCTTCGCCCACTGGCCGAGGATCAGGCCGACGCCGCCGGCGGCGGCATGCAGCAGAATGGTGTCGCCGGCCTTCACGCGATAGGTCTGGCGGATCAGATATTGCGTCGTCAGGCCCTTCAGCATCATCGCGGCGGCGGTCTTGTCGTCGATGCCGTCGGGCAGTTTCAACAGGCGATCGGCCGGGATCAGCCGTGCTTCGGCATAGGCGCCGAGCGGCGCGGCGCCATAGGCAACGCGGTCGCCGACCTTCAGATCGGTGACGCCGGGTCCTATTTCCTCGACCACGCCCGCCGCCTCGCCGCCGAGCCCGCTCGGCAACTGCACCGGATAAAGACCGGAGCGGTTGTAGATGTCGACGAAGTTCAGTCCGACCGCCGTGTGGCGGATGCGCGCCTCGCCGGGACCGGGCTTGCCGAGATTGACTTCCTCCCAGAGCAGAACTTCGGGGCCGCCGGGCTTGTGAAAGCGGATGGCGTGCGTCATGGAATTACTCCTTGGTGAGACGACAATGGCGAAATCGCAGGGAACGGGGAAAATCTCGGCGGGGTCCGGTCGCCCGGCAGTGATGATTACAACAGGCGCGCCTTGCCCGGCAAGGGAACACGCTTCAAAGGTTATGCTGCCGCCGGACCGGCGGGGCTTCAAGACACGACTGCGCGATCCCGCGGCGCGAAATGCTCGAGTCTTGCAAAGACCTTCCGCCCGAAGAGGGCGTGGGGAATGCCGGGTGCCAGCGCACCCGCAGCCGCGCGTGTAGTGTAGAAAGCACGCGCGTTAGTCACCACGGTTGCGCCGAAACACCCGGCATTCCCGCACGCAATGGTTTTAACGGTTTCCTTCGTACTCTCCCCGGTGATCGGGCTTTCTTGTCACCGTCATCCCTGAGAAGCTTGCTTCTCACGAACTTGACGCCGGCGTCGAGGCGTCAGGACCACACGACTTCTCCGTCCGCAAGCAGAGCGCTTTCGTCTTTGGCGCTCCTCGCGTCCACCGCATCCCGTCCCAACGTTCGTGACGATGGCCAACGCCCCTCTTTCGAAGGACAGGACAGCCGCGGATATACAGTGATTTGCGTCTTCTGAAAATCGGAATATTTTTGCAAAGAGGGCTGGACAGGTTTTTTTGATTTGCCCGTCGGGTGGGTTTCCGCGTGTCGCACTCGATCAGTTCCGACCGTCATTGCGATGCACGGGTCGCGCGAACGCGCGCGGCATGAAGGTCCGCATGGTGGTGTGAAGCTGAAGGCGGATTGGGAGCCGCCGGCGTAGCCGAACCAATCGAAACCGAAATGCCGGACGACCGCCATGGACTGCCGACCGGCGCAAACGCTGGGTCGGGGACTGCTGTTGGACAAACCGCAGCTTTCAAAGCGAGCGGCCGGGGCGCCTGTCGTGTCAGTGCGCCTCCGGCCGATTGCACTTGTGTCAATGATCGGCGGCTTGCTTGCCGATGTCTTTGTCGGGGTCTTTGTCCTGGTCGACACATTCGAAACTGGATGCCACGGTCGTGCTGAACATTCCCTTATATTTCGATATCTTCGGGAATGGGCAGAGCGGCCGCTGGAAGGCGATGCCCTGCGCCGGACTATCGTTCGCGTATTTCGTCGCGACGATCTTGTCAGGCGCAACTCGATGCTCCACCCATCGGTCGAGGGCTGAGATTATATCGTCCGCGGGGTCAGAGGGGTTCGGGCCGTTGACGCCCTGCCCGAAGGCATTTGCACCTGGTCCGCCGGCGCAGTGAGCCATTCCCGGAACCATGAAGAGACGATAAAACTCCCGGGTTTCTTCCTTGCCGCCCATTACGTCAGTCACGGCCTTATAATAATTGATGTCGCTCTGCGGCGAGATGGCGCTGTCGCTCCAGCCGACATAGTGGATCAACTTGCCTCCTCGCGATTTGAAGGCAGCCAGATTGGGGTCGACGGAATTCAAGATCGCGCCGGTCCGAACATCTGCCTGATGGGCATTTTCGGCAACGCTAAATGAGTTCGGGGTCCACCCGGAGTTCGGAAACACAATGTACTTGAAGTAGTTGTTCGAGAACAATTCCTGCAATCCAACGGCCGGGTTGCCGCCACCCGTGATCCAGGCCGGCCAGTCAGCGGGATTGCTCGCCTCCCCGCCCGGACCATAGCCCGGGAAGATGCCAGGAGGTCCGGATGAGATCTTCTCGATTGCTTCCACCCTGTCCTTTGTCAACGGCAGCTTGTCCGGGTTGAAGCGGCAGGCCAGCGGATTGTTGAGGAATTGATCCGTGCTTAGCCCGCCGTCATGCCCGGCGCACTGTGCCAATACGGCATTGTTCAGGACGTTAAGGTCGCCTTGCGAAAGATCCCCGCTGGAGGTAGCGGTGAGCGCCAGCTGGTCCCAGACGAATCCGGCCATCAGGTGGGTCCAAAAATTTGCTGGAGACCCAGCCACGATCCCGTCAAAATCCTGCGGGAAGCGTTGCGCTTCCATCAAGGCCTCGCGACCGCCATCCGAACAGCCCATGAAATAGGAGCGACGAGGACCAGTCTTCTGGAATGCAACAATGAGGTCCTTGGCAACATCGGTTGTCTCCTTGAGCGATCGGTATCCGAAATCGACCACCTTCTCGGGATGGCCTGCGGCCCAGCTCGCATCGATGCCACTGGCCTCATGGCCGTCGTCGGTCGCCGCGACGACATATCCTCTGCGAAGCGGCTCAGCCATACTGCTATACGAAATCGAGCCACAGAAGCCACCACAGCCCGCCTGAAGATATTTTGAATTCCAACCCGATTCCGGAATCCAAACCTCGAACTGGATGTGCGAGTCACTGGTTGGCGTCGTGAACCCCGCCACCCGGCAGAATTCCGGCAATCCCGTTATTGACTGAGGCGGAACGGTTGGCGTGACAAACGTCCCCGCCGAAACCGTTTGAGCCGTTGTTATGGTTGTATTCTGCCGATGGAAACTGCTGGCCAAGCTCGAGCAATTGTCCGCACTTGCTGGTGTTGCCATGGCGACCGCTGTGGCCGCGAGCGTGGCGGCGGCGGCAGTCTTCAAGACATTTCTTGAGATTCCACGTTTGTTGTCAAATCTAGTCACTGTTTTACCTCCCTGGTTTGCGCCGGTAACCACGGCCATGTGGATTCCGGGCACGTCAGTGCTGCTGACTGATTCTTATTGGTATTGAGATCTCGAGAGAGAGAGAGAGAGAGAGAGAGAGAGAGAGAGAGAGAGAGAGAGAGAGAGAGAGAGAGACGCTCGGACTTATCGTCGAAAAATAACTTTAGTAAGACGAAACGCCATTGAGAACCAAAATTTGCTCAACAATGTGTAGTTGAATCCCTCGGCTTTGTTTCGGCGGCTTTGCTGCACTCGCAATAACGACGCTGGAGCGGGATGAGTTTTGATTGGATCGATCCGTCCGCGTTCCGTTCACCTCTCCCCATCGGGGAGACGTGAGCAGAGCCCGCGGATAAACTGATCTAAGCAAACCTCATCATGCAGTAGCTAATGAAGCACTCGAACATCGGCAGCCTTCGGGTCTCGATCATATCCTTGATCTTTTTCCGCTCGCCAAAGCCGCTGCATCTCACCCCGGCAATTTGCATCCCAGCTGCTTGAGCGTGGTATCGACCCAGGCGCGGTCCATCGAACCGCCGGCTTTCAGCTCGGCGAGGATCTTGTCTTCCAGCTTCTTCTTGGCGGCGGCGGCCTCATACACTTCCTCGACCTCGTCGAAGGGAATGCAGAGCAGGCCGTCGCCATCGCCGATGATGAGGTCGCCCGGCTCGATCACCATGCCGTCGAAGGCGATCGCCCTGCCAATTTCGCCGGGGCCGGTTTTCAACGGACCGCGATGGGTCACGCCGGCCGCGTAGACCGGAAAGTTCAGCTTGCGCAGCGCGTCGGAATCCCGGATCGA
Source organism: Bradyrhizobium erythrophlei (assembly GCF_900129505.1). NCBI lineage: Bacteria > Pseudomonadati > Pseudomonadota > Alphaproteobacteria > Hyphomicrobiales > Nitrobacteraceae > Bradyrhizobium > Bradyrhizobium erythrophlei. The sequence goes on from NZ_LT670818.1 coordinate 8,933,947, forward strand.
GCCGTTGATCACAATTCCCGCCAGCCGGCGATTGATGGCGTAGCTGACCATGATCTCGCCGATGATCGAATTGGTGAGATCGCCGCCGGCGTCGACCACGACGACGTCGCCGGGCGAAGCGATATCCAGCGCCTTGTGCACCATCAGATTATCGCCCGGGCGGGTCTTCACGGTGAACGCCGGACCGGAAAGCACACCTTCGCCGTGATGCGGCCGCAGCCGCGGCCCGCCGCCGGTCAGGCGCGACATGCAATCGCTGACATTGGCAACCGGCAGCGATCGAAACTTGCGCACATATTCCGGACTGACCCGGCGCCCGATCGCCTGCACTGAAAATCCTATCATCGAGGCATCTCCGTCTTTTTTGTTTCTGGTTCCAGGCTCTCGCTGCAAGCGCTGGGGGAACCCGTAGGCATTCCAAGTAAGTATTCCGACACCTTTTCGGGGAACAAATGTTACGGGAATGTCACACCAGCCGACAATAGTGTTCGGTTCCGCCGCCGTTCGAAAGAGTTCATGATGGGTATACCGCGACGCACGCTAAATTGGCGGCGGGGTTGAGGTTGCTTCCTAGTTAAGGAGAACCGATATGCCAGCCTACATCCAGCATCACGAAATCGAGAATGCGCCGGTCGTCTGCCCCGGCTGCGTGGGACTGGTTCCCATGTATGTCAGGGAGATCGAGCCCCATTGGAGCATGGCGAAAATCGATTTCATCTATGAATGTTCGGACTGCGGCGCCGAAGTCAGGCAGACCATCACGAGGCCGCAACGGCGGCACTAGCGCGGTAGAGGGCGAGATTCATCGCCTGATGGTTCGGGACGCGCGGCGCTGCCGCGCTCCTCCCCAAAGGGACCGGGAAACCACCGAATTATAAAATCATAAAATGCCTAATGCGAGGTGGCCTGCGACTGGACCTGGTCGAGGTTGCATTCCCTGAAATGATACGCAATCTCATCGAGCGCGCGCTGCTCCCACTCTTCGGCCTGTGCCAGCCAGAAAACCTTGCGCGCGGAATCCAGCATGGCGCGCTCTCGGCACATCAACTCCTGGCCGCGAATCTCCGCGAGCTTTTTCATGAACTCCACTCCCTCCGTGAAGCCAAGTTGCGGCCCAAGCTTAGCAGAGTGCGGGCAGGAGTCTCTCAATTTGCCGTGTCGGATGTGTTGATAACGCGGCATATATCGCAGCGCAGCACGGTAAACCAACCACTTGGCAGCCGCTCACCACAGCGATTGCTGCGCCCGCTCCGGCCATTCCCGATCATAGCTTTCACCGCCGACGCGATTCCCGCTCATGTCGGCGAGGATCTGGCCCGGCGTCGGCAGCGTTTTGGGGTCGACCCGCTTGTCGGGATTCCACAGGTCCGAGCGCACGATGGCGCGCGCGCATTGGAAATAGATTTCCTCCACGGTCATGACGATGACCGTGCGCGGCATCTTGCCGTCCATCTTGAACGACGCCAGCAAATCGGCATCGGCCGAAACCTGCGCGCGGCCATTGACGCGCAGCGTCGAGCCGGAGCCCGGGATCAGAAACAGCAGCGCGACGCGGGGATCACGCACGATGTTGCGCAGCGAATCGACGCGGTTGTTGCCGCGGCGATCCGGCATCATCAAGGTCCTCTCATCGTGAACCCGGACAAAACCGGGCAGGTCGCCGCGCGGCGAGCAATCCAGTCCTTCCGGCCCGCAGGTCGCCAGCGCCGCGAACGGCGACTTGTCGATCAGCACGCGATAGGGCGGCGTGACGCGGCTGGCGACCTTGACGGTGGAGGTTTCGCCGGGCTGGCCGTAGATCGCCTCGAGCTGCTCGATGGTCGCGATAACGGACATGGCTCTCTCCCCGCCTAATCGTCCCACTTCTCGCCCTTGATGATCCGCACCAACTGGCGCGCGTGATACTCCGCGCTGGCCGTGTTGACGATGGTGACATCGGGCGCCGCGGCCGCATCCTCAACGGTGCGATGCAGCCGGTGCTCGATCCGGCCATCGCTGCCGCGCCCTCGCATCGCCAGCCGTTCGGCCAGGACGTTCGGCGGCGCGGTGACGCACACCACCACGATTTCGGCATAGCAGCGGCGCGACGCCGCGATCACGGTGCGCGAAACGTTGACGACCACGGTCCGCCCGGCGCGGATATCGTCGTCGATCGCGCGCGGCAGCGCATAGCAATGGCCGTGCGCCTCCCAGTGCATGGCGAATTCGTTGCGCGCCAGCGCATCCCTAAAGGTGCCGGCGCTGACCTCTTCATTGTCCTCGGAGGCCGATGCTTCGCGCGTGATCACGCGGCGCGGAAACACGATATTTTCGTCATCGACACAGGCTGCTTTGGCCAGACGGAGCAGGGTATCCTTGCCGGCACCGCTCGGCCCCACCACCAGAACAAGACGGCCCGGGCCGATCGCGGCGGAGGGATCGGCGGTGATATCAGGTGCTTCGCTCATGCGACACGCTGCCCTTCGCGCCAGACGCTGCGCACCACCGGAATGTCGCGCGCGACATGGACACGGATCAGGTCGGCGCGCTTGCCGGGTGCGATCTCGCCGCGGTCGGCGAGCCCGACCGCTTCGGCCGGCGTCTTGGTGACGGTGCGGACGGCGGAGGCGAGATCGATGTCGGCCACGCGCTGCGGCAGTTGCAGCGCCGCCATCAACAGGCTCGAGGGAATGTAGTCGGACGACAGGATGTCCAGCAGTCCCTCACGGGCGAGATCGATGGCGGCGATGTTGCCGGAATGCGAACCGCCGCGCACCACGTTCGGAGCGCCCATCAGGATGCCGATGCCGGCCTGGTGCAGGCCGCGCGCGGCCTCGATCGTGGTCGGGAACTCCGCCACCGAAACCCGGTCGCGGATGGCGTCGGTGACGTTCTCATCCGTGGTGTCGTCATGGCTGGCGAGCGGAATCTCGTATTGATGCGCCAGCGCCACGATCTCGCGCATGTTGGTCGCAGCATAGGCCTTCTGATAGGCAAACCGCCGCTCGAACAGCGTGTCGAGCTCGGCGTCGGTCATGCCGGCGCCCTTGCCGCGATAATAATCGCGCAGCTTGCCTTCGTCGCGGAACTGGCGCTGGCCCGGCGTGTGGTCCATCAGCGACATCAGCCGCACGTCCGGCCGGCCGATCAATTCCCTGGCTTCTTCGACCACGCTCGGCATCGGAATTTCGCAGCGCAGATGCAGGAAATGATCCGAGCGCAGCAGGTTCGAATCGCGCGCCGCGGCGATGGCTTCCGCCAGCACCCCTGCCCGGCCGTCGACTTCCTCGGCGCCGTCCTCGCGCCAGACCCGTAAAGAGTCCAAAACCGTGGTGATGCCCGACGTCGCCAATTGCCCGTCATAGGAGACGACGGCGGCGATCGGATCCCAGAACACTTTTGGGCGCGGCACGTAGTGCGCCTCGAGATGATCGGTGTGCAGCTCGATCAGGCCGGGCATGATCAGGTCGCCAGCGGCGTCTTCGCTGCCGGCGGGCGCGTTGCCCTCGCCGATTTCGGCGATGCGGCCATCCGTCACCGCGATCCAGCCGCGCTCGATCACGCGGTCCGCCAGAACGATCCTGGCATTGCCAAGCACGGTCTCGTTCCCCATCGAAGTCATCTCTCTTCCCTATGCCGCTGCGGCAAACGATGTCACGTCGACCACCCGGTCGGCGATCAGTCGGCGGATCTCGTCGTCATGGACAATCGCCACCATGGCAACGTCCGCGCGTTTCTTTTCGTCGATCAGTTCGACCACCACGGCGCGATTGGCCGCATCGAGCGAGGCAGTCGGCTCGTCCAGGAGCAGCACCGGCAGGTCCGAAATAAAGCCGCGCGCGATGTTGACGCGCTGCTGTTCGCCGCCGGAAAAGGTCGATGGCGGCAGCGCCCACAGCCGTTCCGGAATATTGAGCCGGCGCAGCAGCTCCCCTGCCCGCTCCCGCGCCTCGGCCCGCGCCATGCCGTTGACGATGAGGGGCTCGGCAACGACATCGATGGTCGCAACCCGCGGCACCGCGCGCAGGAACTGGCTGACATAGCCGATGGTCGCACGGCGAACACTGAGCACCTGGCGCGGTTCGGCGGCGGCGAGATCGATCACGGTGCCCGCATGACGGATGCCGATACGGCCGCCATCGCAGCGGTAGTTGCCAAAAATCATTTTCAGGATCGAGGATTTGCCGGCGCCGGAGGGTCCGGACAGCACCACGCATTCGCCCGCCTTGACCTGAAAGGACACGCCGCGCACGACAGGCAGTTCCACCCCGCCCTGCAAATGCATGATGAAGGTCTTTTCGGCGTTTTCGATCTCGATCATCGCAGTCATCGGTTCAACTCACGCCGGCAAAATCGAAGAGACGAGCAACTGGGTGTAGGGCTCGCGCGGATCGTCGAGCACCTGGTCGGTCAGACCGGTCTCGATGACGCGGCCCCCCTTCATCACCATCACCCGGTGCGACAACAGCCGCGCCACGGCGAGATCATGGGTGACGATGATCGCCGCAAGGCCGAGTTCGCTGACGAGGTTGCGCAGGAGATCGAGCAGACGGGCCTGCACGGAGACGTCGAGCCCGCCGGTCGGCTCGTCCATGAACACCAGCCGTGGCTCGGTGACGAGATTGCGCGCGATCTGCAGCCGCTGCCGCATGCCGCCGGAATAGGTGCGCGGCGCATCGTCGATGCGCCCGATATCGATCTCGACCCGCTCCAGCCAGGACGACGCGGTATCCCTGATCCGGCCGTAATGGTTCCAGCCCACCGCCATCAGCCGCTCGCCGACATTGGCGCCGGCCGACACCGCCATCCGCAAGCCCTGCGCGGGATCCTGATGCACATAGCCCCAGTCGGTGCGGAACAGAAACCGCCGCTCGGCCTCGCCGAGGGCAGCGAGATCGCGCAATACCCCATCGCGCATGCGGTACGACACGTGGCCGGCGCTCGGCGCCAATTGCGCCGACAACAGTTGCAGCAGCGTCGTTTTGCCCGAACCGGATTCGCCGACGATCGCCAGCACCTCGCCGGGATAGAGCGCAAAGGAGACGTCGCGGCAGGCGGTGAGCCGGCCGTAATTCTTGCCGAGGCGCTCCGCAACAAGCAGCGGCTGGTCGCGGTCGGCTATGTTTTGTGGTTCAGCCATGCGCGCCCTCCTTGTGCGGCGCCGCGCTCTCGGTGCCGCGATGTCCCTGGGCCTGCCGGGTCTCGCAAAAATCGGTGTCGGAGCAGACGAACATCCGCCCGCCCTGGTCGTCGGTGACGATTTCATCCAGATAGGAGTCGTCCGCCCCGCACAGCGCGCAGGGCGCGTCGAAGCGATAGCGCGTGAACGGATGATCCTCGAAGTCGAGCGACTTCACTGACGTGTGCGGCGGAATCGCATAGATGCGCTTCTCGCGGCCGGCGCCGAACAATTGCAGCGCCGGACAATCGTCCATCTTCGGATTGTCGAATTTCGGCGTCGGCGAAGGGTCCATCACATAGCGCGCGTTCACCTTCACCGGATAGGCGTAGGAGGTGGCGATGTGGCCGAAGCGCGCGATGTCCTCGTACAGCTTGACGTGCATCAATCCGTATTCGCCGAGCGCGTGCATGCGCCGCGTCTCGGTCTCGCGCGGCTCCAGAAACCGCAGCGGTTCCGGGATCGGCACCTGATAGACCAGCACCTGGCCGGCGTGCAGCGGCGCCTCGGGAATGCGGTGCCGGGTCTGGATCACGGTGGCATCCGCGGTCGATGTCGTGGTTGCGACGCCGGCGGTCCTCGCGAAGAATTTCCGGATCGAGATCGCGTTGGTGGTGTCGTCGGAGCCCTGGTCGATCACCTTCAGCACGTCGTCCGGCCCGAGGATCGCCGCCGTCACCTGCACGCCGCCGGTGCCCCAGCCATAGGGCATCGGCATTTCGCGGCTGGCGAACGGCACCTGGTAACCTGGGATCGCGATCGCCTTGAGGATGGCGCGGCGGATCATCCGTTTGGTCTGCTCGTCGAGATAGGCGAAATTATAGGCGGGCGCGTTCATTCCGCAGCCTCCTGCAGCGGCGCGGAATCATCCGACGTTTCCGAAAACTCCTTGCGCAATTTGCGCAGCAGACCGAGCTCGGACTGGAAGTCGACATAATGCGGCAGCTTGAGATGCTCCACAAAACCGGTCGCCTGCACATTGTCGGAATGCGACATCACGAATTCCTCGTCCTGTGCGGGCGCCAACACTTCCTCGCCGAGCTCGCGGGCGCGCAGCGCGCGGTCGACCAGCGCCATCGACATGGTCTTGCGCTCGCTCTGCCCGAAGGCGAGCCCGTAGCCGCGGGTAAAACACGGCGCCTCGGTGGCCGAGCCCTTGAACTGGTTCACCATCTGGCATTCAGTCAGCGCGATGGCACCAAGCGGCACCGCGAAGCCGACCTCCTCGGCGAAAAACTCCACCTCGACCTCGCCGAAGCGGATTTCGCCGGCAAAGGGATGGTTGCGGCCGTAGCCGCGCTGCGACGAATAACCCAGCGCCAGCAGAAAGCCCTCGTCGGCGCGCGCGAGATTCTGCAGCCGCAGATCACGGTCGGCAGGGAAGCTCAGCGGCTCGCGCGTGAGGTCGCCGACCGGCGTATCGGCATCGGCTTGCGGTGACGATTCGATCAGGCCGTCGCGGCCGAGAATGTCGGTGACGCGCGGCATCGCCGCGGGGGACGCCTCCGCGGTCGCGGGCGCCTCGGGCACAAATCCTTCGGCCAGCTGCGGGTCCAGCAGCCGATGGGTGTAGTCGAAAGTGGCCCCAAGAATCTGGCCGCCCGGAATATCCTTGAAGGTCGAGGATATCCGCCGGCGTACTTGCATCTCGCCGGTATCGACGGGCTCGGTCGCGCCGAAGCGCGGCAGCGTGGCGCGGAAGGCCCGCACCAGGAAGATCGCCTCGATCATGTCGCCGCGCGCCTGCTTGATCGCGAGTGCGGCGAGTTCCCGATCGTACAGCGAGCCCTCGGACATCACGCGGTCGACGGCAAGGCTGAGCTGCCCGGAAATCTGGTCGAGCGCTATTTCCGGGACGCCGGGATCGCCGCGGCGCTCATGCGCCAGCAGCCGATGGGCGTTCTCGATGGCGCGCTCGCCTCCCTTGACGGCGACATACATGGCTCAATCTCCCTTCGCGGCGAGCCGCGTGGTGCGCGGGATCGCGACAATGGCATCGTCGGCCACCAGCACGACGTCGATGCCGCGCGGAAACAGCGCAGCGTTGATGGCTAGCCGGTCGAACAGATCCGTCGGCTGGATCATGGCCCGCAGTGCGGCCGTGCCGTCGATGCCGGGTCCGCGCAGTTCGAAACCTGGGCCGTCCGTCAGGCTTTCGACCTGCAGGATCAGCGTGGTCGAACGATCCGGATATTCATTGCTGCCGAACGCAAAACGATCCAGCGCGGGCAGCGAGCGGGCATCGCCGAACAGCGCAAAGCTGCAGATCGAGGAATCCGCGATGACCGGCGCGCCGGTGTGGAACTTCAGCCACTTCGTCACATCCGAGGTCCCGGACATCGCAGCGTCGAGCCAGACCGGCGTGTCGTGGTCGAACAGGGTCAGCGCGATGGCAGCCGCGCCGCGCATGACCGGCGACGGCGCGCCGCTTGTGGCCACGATCCGCTGGACGCTGCCGGGGCGCGCCATCGCGTCCATCACGGAACGGAACGTCGATTGCGCCGACAACACCTTGTCGGCGAAGCCCGCGGGCAGTTCGGCAATCGTCGTCATCGCTTCAGCCTTCCCCGCGCACCAGCGTGTAGAAATCGACCCGCGTCGCCGCGGTCTCCCGCGCGTTGCGGTCTCTGGCGGCGACGATCGCCGCGCGCAGCGGCGCCAGCACCGTCGTCTCCACCGCGTCCGAAAACTCCTTCGACTGCACCAGCGCGTCGCACAGCGCGATCAGCCGCGCCTTCTGCCGGTCGCGGCCGAGCGCGTAGCCGAAGCCGACCTCGCCGCTCGCCAGCCGCACCGCCGCGCGCGACACCGTGGCCTCGCCGACGTTGAACGGCGCGCCGTCGCCACCGATGCGGCCGCGCACCATCACGAGGCCGTTCTCCGGCTCGCGCAGATCCTCATAGGCCGGCGCGGTGACGGAACCGAGACAACCCGCAATCGCGGCAGTGTCGGAATGCGCCAGCACCGCCATCGCCGCCTGGCGCCGCGCCTGTTTGCCAGTTTCGCCGCCTGCCGTCATATCGGTCTTGTCCTATTCAGTTCTTGCTGGAATCAAGTTGTCTATGATACTAGACAACTTGATAGCGTTGCGCCATGACTGTTTCGTGACAAGGCCATGATTTTTCCAATGCCCCTCTCTCAGCCACATGAGCGGTTCCCACCATGAGCATCCAGGACGCAGCTTCCGGCGTGGCGCTGTGGCGGCAGGTTGCCGACGGCATCGAGCGCGGCATCGCCTCCGGCGCATTTGCCGCCGGCGAGAAACTGCCGGGCGAGATCGAGATCGCCGAAACCTACCGCGTCAACCGCCATACGGTGCGGCGGGCGCTGGCGACGCTGGCCGAGCGCGGCCTGGTGCGCGCCGAACGCGGCAGCGGCACCTATGTCGAGGCCGCGAAGATCGCCTACCCCCTGCGCTCGCGCACGCGGTTTTCCGAAATCGTCGGCGCCGGCGGCCGCGAGCCGGATGGCCGGCTGATCGGCGCCTCCGAAGAACTCGCGAGCCGCGAACTGGCGCGCCTGCTGGCGTTAAAGACCGGCGCTCCGCTGATCCGGATTGAGGTGCTGCGGCTGGCCGATCGCACGCCGATCTGCGTCAGCACCATCTGGCTCGGCGCGGAGCGCTTTCCCGAAGCCGCGCCGGCCTATGATCGCCTACGCTCGATGACAAAACTGCTGGCGCATTACGGCATCCGCGACTATCGCCGGGCCTCGACCCGCGTCACCGCAGCGATCGCGGACGCGACCGATGCGGCGCGGCTCGAGCTTGCCCTGGGGCGTCCGGTGCTGGTGGTCGACAGCACCGACATCGCCACCGACGGGACCCCGCTCGCGACCAAGCGCTCGCGCTTCGCCGCGGAGAGAGTCGAGTTCGTGGTGGAGAGTGGTTAACTCGGAATCGTCACACCACTGCACGCCGCCCGATGATCGCAAAGCGGAGCTTGCTGGAAATCCAGTCGATGGCGGCGACCGCGACCAGGATCATCAGGATCAGGAACGACACCTTCTGCCATTCCAGCACCCGGATCTGCTCGGCGAGCTGCAGGCCGATGCCGCCGGCGCCGACGATGCCGATGATGGTCGCCGAGCGCGTGTTCGACTCGATGAAGTAAAGCACCTGCCCCGCGATTACGGGCAAGACCTGCGGCAGCAGGCCGAAGCGGATTTCGTGCAGCGCGTTGCCGCCGGAGGCGCGGATGCCTTCGACCTGCTTCTGGTCGGCGCCCTCGATCGCCTCGGAGAACAGTTTTCCGAACGCGCCGAAATCCGACACCGCGATCGCCAGCACGCCGGCGAACGGACCGAGACCGACGACGTTGATCCAGACCAGCGCCCAGATCAGGGTGTCGACACCGCGGATCGAATCGAGGAAACGGCGCACCGGAAAGCGGAAGATATTGGACGGCACGATGTTCCTGGCCGCCAGCAGGCTGACCGGCAGCGCGAATAATGCGGCGAGCGTGGTTCCGAGCAGCGCGATCGACAGGGTTTCGCCGAGCGCCTTCAGGTAAAGCGGCAGCGAGGAGCCGGGATCGGGCGGGATCATCATCATCGTGATCCAGCCGAGCTGATGCAGGCCCGCCAGCATCCGCGCCGGCGAGAAGCCGAGATGAACCAGCCCAAAGGCAAAAATCGCGAATGCGCCCAGCAGCATCAGCGGCGTGGCAAGCCGCGCCGACAGCGGCCGGTCGAACACCCCGGGGTGCCGCGTGTAAAGGCCATCGAGATCGGGTACCGGCAATTTGCTCATGCGCGCCGTTCCCTGCCGAACAGCCGGCCGCGTATCCACCCGGTTCCGATGTCGATGACGAAGACGGTGAGGATGATCATCACCAGAATGGCGCTGACATCCGAGTAATAGAACTTGCGGATCGCCACCACGAGTTCTTGTCCGATGCCGCCGGCGCCGACAAAACCCATCACCGAGGCGCCGCGCACATTGATCTCGAACCGCAGCAAAGTGTAGCTGGCAAAGCCCGCCGCGACCTGCGGCAGCACCGCGAACCGCATGCAGGAGATCCAGCCGGCGCCGGTGGACCGCACCCCCTCGACCGGCTTCATGTCGACGTTTTCGACGATCTCGGAAAATTGCTTGCCGAGCGCGCCGATGGTGTGGATGGTAATGGCGAGAACGCCCGCCATCGGACCGAGACCGAAGGCGATGACGAAGATCAGCGCGAATACGATATCGGGTACCGTGCGGCAGAACTCCATCAACCGCTTAACGACGATGCGCAGCCAGGTTGCCGGAGATGTGTTTTCCGCCGCCAGAAAGTTCAGCGCAAAGCCAAGCACAGCGCCCGAGACCGTGCCGACGTAGCTGATCAGGATGGTCTCACCGAGATAGAACGACCATTTGCGCCAGCCCCAGAGCCATTCGCCGATATCGGTCCAGACCCGCTGGCCGTTGTCGAGCGTGGCGATGCGGTCGAAATAGCTGATGAAGTGGCCGAAATAGCCAAACAACGTCCGCAAGTTCACTTCCGCCCCGACCGAAGCGACGGCAAGCGCGAGGAGAAACGCCGCCGCCCCCAGCGTGATGCGCAGACGCTTGCGCGCCACCGCCTTGCGATAGGCCGCGTTGAGCGCGGTCAGTTGCTGGCTGGGGAGTATGGTGACAGCGACGGTCATGCGGGCTTGGGTTCAGGCCATCGGTGAAGGAGATGTCGGCAAACAAAAGAGCCGGGTCACGGGACCCGGCTCAGGTTTCGTGTCCTGTCGATCAGGACGCCTTCTTGCGCAGATTGTCGACGAATTTGATCAGCTCGATGGTCTTGTTGTAGTCGTCATTGGTGATCGGCTGCCACGGCAGGTTCTTGCCGTCGGAGAGCTTCTTGAACGCGTCCTTGTCCTTTTCGGGAGCTTCCAGGAACGCCTTCTTGATCGCGGCCTTCATGTCGTCGGGCAGGTCGCTCAGATAGGCATAGGGCGAGTTGATGATGAGGTCCGACTTCACGATGATGCGGAAGTCTTCCTTCTTCAGCGGAGTGCCGTCGCTCGACTTGACCATGTTCTTGGCGAGCATGCGCGTCAGGTTGGAATCGTCTTCCGCGTTCCACCAGTTGGCGGCGACGTCGACCGTGCCCTGCGCCAGCGCCAGCACCGCGTTCTCATGGCTTCCGGTGAACAGCACCTGCGAGAAGTAGGTGTCGGGATCGATGCCCATCTGGTTCATCTTGAAGCGCGGCATGTTGTTGCCGGAGGTCGAGTTGGGGTCGACCAGGCCGAGGTTCTTGCCCTTCAGATCCTCGATCTTCCGGTACGGGCTCTTGGCCAAAACGTAGAACACCGAATAATAGCCCTTGGAACCGTCGGCATTGACGTCGATCACGAACGCATCGGTCTTGACGCCGGTGACGCGCGCCCGCGCAAACGACGCCGGACCGTAGTAGCCGATCTGGATGTTGCCGGCGCGCTGGCCTTCGATCACGGCGGCATAGTCGTTGGCGACGCGGAGCGTGACCTTGACGCCGAGTTCCTTCGACAGATAGTTCACGAACGGCGTATAGCGCTCGGTCACGCCGGAGCCGTTCTCGGCCGGAATCACCGCGAAGGTGATCTCCGGATATTTCGCCTTCCAGTCCTCCGCAAAGGCGGTGGTGGCGGTGAATGCCAGCATGGCTGAGCCGGCAATAACGGTACGACGGTTGATCATGACGTCCTCTTTGTTTTCAGTGTGGAAGTCGATTGCCTGCAAATTCGCAAGAACGCGATGGCGACGGACGGGTCTTCAGGCCGCGGCAGCGGTGCCGAGAGCCGGGATCGTTGAACCGGCGGGCAGGCCGGCCGGCGCAGTGCCCATCACTTCATTGGCCTCGAGATCGTAGAGTTCGCGCGCAATGTGCTCGGTCAGGGTGGCCGGAGCGCCATCGAACACCACCCGGCCCGAGGCCATCCCGATCAGGCGGTCGCAATAGCTGCGCGCCAGATCGAGCGAATGCAGATTGCAGATCACGGTGATGCCGAAGTGCTTGTTGATGCGCAGCAGCGCATCCATCACGATGCGGGTGTTGCGGGGATCGAGCGAGGCGATCGGCTCGTCGGCAAGAATAATGTCGGGCTCCTGGACCAGGGCGCGCGCGATCGCGACCCGCTGCTGCTGGCCGCCGGAGAGCTGGTCGGTGCGCTGCGCCGCCAGCGACGCCATATCGAACTGCTCCAGCGCCGACATCGCGACCGCGAGGTCTTGTTCGGGCCAGAGCTGCGCCAGCGAGCGCCACAGCGGAATTTCGGAGATACGCCCCATCAGCACATTGGTCAGGACATCGAGGCGGCCGACCAGGTTGAACTGCTGGAAGATCATGGCCGAGCGGGCGCGCCATTGCCGCAGCTCCCGGCCGCGCAGCGCCGTGACGTCGACGCCTTCGAAGACAATCCGTCCCGAAGTCGGCTCCGCGAGGCGATTGATCATGCGCAGCAGGGTCGACTTGCCGGCGCCGGAGCGCCCGATCACCCCGACAAAGCCGCCGGGTGTAATCGAGAATGACGCATTGTCGACCGCGGTCTTTGTGCCAAACCGGCACGTCAAACCATCCACCACCAGCATGCAATGCTCTCAGCTCGTTGTTTGAGCGCGATCTTTTTCGAAAACCGGTTCCCGGCTTCCCGGACCATGCTCCGACTCCCTCCATCGCTATCCTCTGGATTCGACAGTTATGTGACAGTCGCGCTGCAGTGCGGCCGTCGTCCACACCGGCGCGCTCCGTCATGCAATCGTCATGACATTGTCATCAAGCCCATCGATGACGTGCAGCCTTGATCCTTTTTCGGATCGTTATCCATCGTTTGAGGACGCCCGCATGGCCGGCAAGATGCTTTCGGTTGATCCTACGGTGGATCCGAGCGCCAAACTGCACGACGTCAAACTCGGCGCCTATTGCGAAGTCGGCGCGCGGACGATCCTGCAGGAAGTGACGATGGACGATTATTCTTATGTCGTGAACGACGCGCAGATCACCTATGCGGGAATCGGAAAATTCTGCTCGATCGCCGCGATGACCCGGATCAACCCCGGCAATCACCCGATGCACCGCGCGACGCAGGCCCACTTCACGTACCGCGCCAGCACGTATTTTCCGGAAGAGAGCGACGACGCCGAATTCTTCGAATGGCGGCGCTCCCATCGCGTCCAGATCGGTCACGACGTCTGGATCGGGCATGGCGCCGTCGTGCTGCCGGGCCGCAGCATCGGCACCGGCGCCGTGGTCGCGGCCGGCGCCATCGTCACCAAGGACGTCCCGGCCTACACCATCGTCGCGGGCAACCCGGCGCGGACGATCCGGCGGCGGTTTCCCGAAGATGTGACCAACCGGCTGGCGGAGCTTTCGTGGTGGGACTGGAGCCATGAGGCCCTGCGCAGGGCGCTGCCCGACTTCCGCAAACTGGTGGTCGAGGATTTCCTGGCAAAATACGAGGCTGCGGCCACGTTAAGCCGATCGTCCCTCCCGAAGCGAAGTACAGCATTGTGACCGACATTCTTATCGAAGGCGGCGAGGCGCTCCTCGCTGGCGAGTTCGTTGAAACCAGCCTGCGGATCGAGGACGGCGAAATCGGCGCGGCCGGCGCCCGCCATGGCCGCGCTTCCCTCGGCCTCGATGCCAGCGGCCTGAAGGTGCTGCCCGGAATCATCGACCTGCATGGCGATGCGTTCGAACGGCAGATGATGCCGCGCGCGGGCGTCGATTTTCCCGCCGACGTGGCGCTCTACGACAGCGACCGGCAGGCGATCGGCAACGGCATCACCACTGTCTTTCATGCCACGACCTGGTCGTGGGAGCCGGGCCTTCGCAGCGCGGATAATGCAAGGCTGTTGCTCGAGGCGATCGAGACCATGCGGCCCCAACTCGCCGCGGACACCCGTTTCCACCTCCGCCAGGAAACCTACAACCTCGATGCAGAGGCCGAAATCCGCCAATGGCTGTCCGACGGGCGCGTCGACCTGTTCGCGTTCAACGACCACATGGATTCCACGGTCGCCAACTTGACCAAGCCGCAAAAGCGCAGCCGCATGGTCGAGCGGACCGGCCTTTCCGGCGAGGCGTTCGATGCCCTGGTGGCGCGCGTCGTCGCCCGCGCCGACGAGGTCCCCGCCTCGATCGCACGGCTAGCGGAAGCGGCGCGAAGTGCTGACGTGCGGATGCTCTCGCATGACGACGATAGTGCGGAAATGCGCAAAACCTTTCGTGGCATGGGCGTGAAGATCGCCGAATTCCCGGTCAACGAGGAAACCGCCTGCGCCGCGGCCGAGGCCGGCGACGCCATCGTGTTCGGCGCGCCCAATGTCGTGCGCGGCGGCAGCCATACCGGATGGACCCGGGCGTCAGACATGATCGCCAAGGGCCTGTGCTCGGTGCTGGCCTCCGACTATTACTATCCGGCGCAGCTCTTGGCCGCGTTCCGCCTCGTCGCCGATGGCGTGCTGCCGCTGGCCGCTGCGTGGGACCTGATTTCCGCCGGCCCGGCCCGCGCCGCCGGACTTTCGGACCGCGGAGTTCTGGCGGAGGGCTGTCGTGCCGATATCATTCTCGTCGACGACGAAAAGCCGCTGCGGCCGCGCATCGTCGCCGTCATCGCCGCGGGCCGCCTGGTTCATTTTACCGACGCGAGCCGCCTGATCCATTCTCCGGTCGCCCGGCGCGAGGCTGTTGCGGCCGAGTGAGGCGGCTTGGATTCTTCTTTGACGCGTTTTACGCGAACCGGTTCCCGACTTCGCTTGAAAACGCTCTATGTTGGCGATATGGCCCCCTTTCCCCGCTATGCGATCTATTATGTGGCCGCAGCCGGCAGCGATCTTGATCGCTTCGGCGCGCAGCATTTGGGCTATGACGCCTTTAACGGCACCGACCTGCCCTTTCCCGAAGACGTGACGCAGACGGTGCCGGATTGGCGCGAGCTGACGCACGATCCCCGCAAATACGGCTTCCATGCCACGTTGAAGGCGCCGCTGCCGTTGGCACAAGGCAAGTCCGAGACCGAACTTCTTGGCGCTTGCGACATCTTTGCCCGCACGCCACGGCCGATTCCGGTGATCAGGCCGGTCGTCGATTCCATCAGCGGCTTCATCGCGGTGGTGCCGGCGGAGCCGGTGGCCGAACTCGAACGGCTGGCCGCGGATTGTGTCCGCGAATTCGATGGCTTCCGCACGCCGCTCGCGCCGGAGGACCGGGCGCGGCGCAATCCCGAAGCCCTGACGGCGCGGCAGCGCGACTATCTCGATTGCTGGGGCTATCCTTACGTGCTGGAAGAGTTTCGATTCCACATGACGCTGACGGGCCGGCTCAACGCGCAACGACGCGCCCCCATCCTGAACATGCTGCGCGATCGCTTTGCCGCGCTCGGCCTCAGGACGCTCGCGATCGACCGAATCGCGCTGTGCCGTCAGGACGTGGCCGATTCCCGGTTTCGTATCCTGAAGCCATTCGCCCTGACGCCAGCCGCCGACTAATCACTTTGGATTTTCAGCCGAGCGCGCGTCAGCACCCGCGGCAGATGTTCAACTGCTTGTCGAGCTGCTCATCGAGCTTCTGCTGCTGCGCATCCTGGACCGCCTGCTGCTGCTGCTCGGCCTGGTCCGCGGAGGAATTCGGCGTGAACTGCTGGGCGCGGGGCTGCAAATGGCCGATCGGCGCGTTGCCGTAGACGGTGAGCCCGGAAGTCACGGGTTCGGCATTGCCAACGGCGCTGCCGGACACGAGCGCGCCACCGAGGATCGTCGCGATGAGAAGAGTCTTGCGCATTGGATTACTCCACCGAAATTACGCCGGCGCTGACAACGAAGATGGCTCGCCACCGCCGCCCGTCCCATTACACAAATATAAATCCGGGGTTCTCGGCTGCCATTAAAAACGGCTTTACTTTTCTTCAACTGCACGATCACGCGCTTGAGGCGCTTTGAAAACGGGCGAGCCAACATGAATCTTTTTCTAATCGCACGCGCCCGTTACTGACCCGTCCAGGCCGGGCAGGCTCGTCAGGCCTGCTGGCTGTCGGGACAGACGATATCCACGCGGCCGCCCGGCCCAGCGTGAATGGTCAGCTTAAAACCGTGCAGCCTGACGATCGCAGCCACCAGGTTCAGGCCAAGACCCACTCCCGGCGTATTCCTGATCTTGTCGGAACGGTAGAAACGCCGCAGCACGGCCTCGCGCTCCTGCTCGTTGATGCCGCAGCCGGTGTCGGTCACGCGCACGATGGTCTGACGGTCGCCGCGCAGCAGCTCGATGCTCACTTGACCGCCCTCAGGCGTGAATTTGATGGCGTTGTCGACGAGGTTGGCAACCGCCTCGAACAGGAGATCGCGGTCGCCGCGCACGCTGAGCCGCTTGTCGGCCTCGACCCGCAGATTGATGCCCTTGTTTTCGGCGATCGGCTCGTAGAGGTCGTAGACCTCGCGCAGCATGTCCTGCAGCGCCACGCTGCCGAAACCCGCCGAGCGCCGGCTGTTCTCGATCTCGGCCAGCCGCAGCAGCGCCGTGATGATCGAGAGCGACTGGTCGATGCCGGCGATCGCCTTGTCGGCCACGGCCTGAAGCTGCTCGAGGCTGGTCGCGTTGGTTCGCCCGCGCTCGAGCGCGAGCCGCGCCCGCGTCAGCGGCGTTCGCAGATCATGGGCGATGTCGTTGCCGACGCCGGCGAGCGCGTTGATCATCGTCTCCATCT
Source organism: Bradyrhizobium erythrophlei (assembly GCF_900129505.1). Taxonomy (NCBI): domain Bacteria; kingdom Pseudomonadati; phylum Pseudomonadota; class Alphaproteobacteria; order Hyphomicrobiales; family Nitrobacteraceae; genus Bradyrhizobium; species Bradyrhizobium erythrophlei. The sequence continues at coordinate 8,950,763 of NZ_LT670818.1, forward strand.
CATCGAGCATGCCGTTGACGATGACCGCGAGCCTGGAAAACGGCTCGTCGACGTTACGGTGCGGCAGCCGTTCGCGCAGATCGCCGGCGATGATGCGCCGGACCCGCTGGTTGACCTCTTCGACCCGCTTCTGGGCGCGCATGCTCAGCCACGCGCCGGCCATCAGGCAAAGCAGAAATGCCGGCAACAGGCCGAGCGCCAGCGCCTGACCGACGACATGGGAGATCTCGCGTGCCTCGTCGACCTCGCGCCCGATCAGCAGCGCATCGCCGCTCGGCATGCGCCGGGCGATCGCGCGGATCACGTGCTTCTCCTCGCCGGACGGAAACGTCCTGACGATCGAAACGCTCTGGACGGAATCATCCAGTCTGAGCGGGGACGGAAAATGCTCGAGATTGCCGGCGAGCTTGCGGCCGTCCGCATCGAACAGCCCGGCATACTGGACGCCGCGGGAATCCTCGTTGAGCTGTTGATCGATGGCTTCGACGCGGCGACCGGCGGGCAGCGCCGTAATGAAATCGAGTTGCCTCGCGATCATGGTGTCGGATCGCGCGACCAGATAGTCGTCGGTCTTCCAATAGATGAAACCGAACAGCACGATGACGAAGATCGCGAACACGGCCGCGACCGCGAGCGCCCAATGGAAGGTGTTGGAGCGGATGAATTGCGGTTGACGCATCGAATCCTGCCGGCCGGATGTCATGCCTGACGTCAACGGCGGCGCAATGCTGCCGGCCATCCGAGCCCTATGAACCGCTGCGAAGAATGAATCCGGCGCCGCGGACATTGTGGATCATGGGGACGTCATCGGGCCCGTCCACCTTATGGCGCAGACGGCCCATATGCACGTCCACCAGGTTGGTGGCCGGCACGAATTTGTAATTCCAGACCTCCTCCAGCAGCATGGCTCGGGTCAGCAACTGGTCGCTGCGCTGCATCATGTATTCGAGCAGGCGAAATTCCCGCGGCAGCAGGTCGATCGCGCGCTCGCCGCGCTTGGCGGTGCGTTCGATCAGATCGAGTTCCAGCGGCCCGACCCGCAGCGTGGTCTCGCGCGATTCCGATGGCCGGCGCAACAGCGCCTCGATGCGAGCGACGAGTTCCACGATCGCGAACGGTTTTGTCAGATAATCGTCGCCCCCCATGCGCAATCCGCGCACCCGGTCGTCCACCGCGCCAAGCGCGCTCAGCACCAGCACCGGTGTGCGCACCTGGTCCTTGCGCAAGGCCTCGATCACCGTGAGGCCGTCCATTCCCGGCAGCAGCCGATCGACGATCATGGCGTCGGGCCGCGTCGAACGCGCCTTGTCCAGGCCCTCGACGCCGTCGGCCGCCCACTGCACTTCAAAGCCGCGATCGGCGAGTTCCGCAGTAATTTCCTCGGCGGTTTCGCGGTCGTCCTCGATCAGAAGTAGCTTTGCCATCAATTCAATCTCTACGGCCGCGGCAGAATGCGCGGCGCCCTCGCCCGGCTTCCTCGGAACCCTAACCTTGTCGGGTATCAATGCCATAACGTGTACCACCCGCAAATACCCCGGTTTCGCATTTGAAAGAGCCGGACAGCGCCGCGGTCCTATTCAGGGAGGATAAGACCAGCGTGCGCCGTCCGCTCTGCGGCCGCAGCCACCGCCTCCGGGGGCAAGCGCGGTGGGGCCGCTCGACAACAAAGATAATCGCGGCGGGCCGGCCGCACCATTAAATAGCGTTTTAGAGTTGGTAACCGCCCGGGGGCGTCAGCAGCCCGACGGCGAAGCAGGCGTCGAGACGCCGGGAGTTGCGAGGGCGCCCGAGGCGTTGGCCGGCGCCATCATGCCGGGTGTAGCCAGATTCATCGTCACGCTCTCGGCGCAGGCGGACGTGTTCGGCGTCGGCATCACCGCCATGGTCGGATCGATGCTGGTGCCGGCGAGTTGCGTGACGTCGGGCTCAATCGTGCCCGGCGCCGGGCTCGCTGGGATCTGCGGCGTCGACAGCGGCAACGCCGCGCCGTTAACCGAGAGACTTCCCGGACTTAGGCTGCATGCGCTGGTCACCGTTGAATTACCAAGAGTGATTGGCGCGATGGTCCCGGTCGTACTTCCGCTGATCGAAGTGGAGGTCGTTGCCGATGGCCCCAATGGCATCGCCGTCGTCGTGCTTGTGCTCGCCGTTGACACCACGCTAGTCCCCTGCGTCACGGTCGTCCCCGGCGTCACGACGATGGTCCCCTGCGGCTCGATCGTCCCCTGCGGCAGGATCACGATCGTCCCCGACGGCAGGGTCGTCCCCAGCGGCACGATCGTCCCCGGCGGCGCTGCAAACGTCGACGAGGTGGTGGCGCCGCTCGGTATTGCGCTCGCCGTCACCGGAGCCGATGAAGTGGTTTGCGTTGGGAACGCGGTTTGCGCCGATACCGGAGAGCAGTTGACGCTGGTCCCCGGGGCTGTGGGATCAAGCGCCAGCGGCACCGCCGCCAGCGTCGTGTCGGGAGCGCCCGGCTGGGTCGCCGCCGAGAATGGGCTCGGGCCGTTGAGCGGAGAGGACAACATCGCACCCGGCGTCGATGAAAGGCCCATCGCCGTGGTGCCCATGGTGGAGACCTGCGCCAGGCTTGCGTGGCAGCCCAACAGCAGGGCACCAGCCGCGAACAGAAAGCGTTGCATGGCGATGGCTCTCCTCCGTGCCGGTCTAGCTTGTCCGCACCTTGTTGCGCACCGCGACCTTGTTGCCCTCGGCCAGGTTCACCATCGGATTGAGGATGACCTGATCGCCCGGCTTGACGCCGTCGTGCACTTCGACCTCTGTGCCGAAGTCGCGCGCGATCGTGATCTTCTGCATGTGCGCGACGCCGTTCTCGACGACCGCGACATGCAGGCCGTTCTGATCGAACACCACCGCGTCGGCCGGGATGATCATCGACGGCGTCTTGCGCGGGATGAACAGCTCGACGGTGCAATAGATCCCGGGACTGAGCGCGCCGTCCGGATTGGGAACGTCGATCTCGGTCAGCAGCGTCCGGCTGCCGGGCTGCAAGGCGCTCGCGATGCGCGTGACCTTGCCGGGAAAGCCCCGATTTGGAATCTCGGGGACACGGACCATCGCATCGACGCCGGGTCCAAGGCCGAAGGCCTGATCCTGGGGAACGAACACCTGGGTGCGGATCACGTCAGGGTGCATCAGTGTGAACATGAAGGTCGACCCGGACTGCACCAGGCTGCCATTGTCGATGGCACGCTGAGTGATCACGCCGTCGAACGGCGCCACGACGCGCTGATAGGCCTTCTCCTGCTCGAGGATTCGTATCTGCGCTTCCTGGGCGGCGATGTTCGACTGAGCCACTCCGACCGCCGCCTGCTGCGCCTGCAGGGTCAATTGATCGTTGTCGCCTTGCTGTAGCGTGAGCCATCCCTTCTGGACCAGGTTGCTGTCACGGGCATTGGTGCGCTGGGCGAGATCGCGGCTTGCCTGGGTCTGCTGCAATGTCGCCTGGTCCTGGGCCAGCGTCGCCTTGGCCTGCGTGATCTGGTGGTCGAGCTCGGGCGCGGTAATGTCCGCCAGCAGGGTGCCGGCCTTGACCTTGTCGCCGATGTCGACGTAGCGCTTCTCGATGTAGCCGGAGGTGCGCGCAAAAATATTCGCCGCCTCGAAAGCCGTCGTCGTCGCCGGCAAAGTGACGGTAATCTTGCTGTCAGCCGCGCGGACCGCGGCCACGCGAACGTCGGGCACAAAGGTGCTGGCTTCCCGCTCGGTGGCCGCCACCGCAAGCCCGGCCTGGTAATGGCGCCAGCCGCCCAGCCCGAGGGCACCCAGCAGCAACAGCAGCACACCCGCCCCGAGCAGCGCGCCGCCGTAACGGCGTCGCCGCTTGGGCGTCACATTGGGGAGTGCAACAACGCGGTCGGTGTCGGAATCAAGCCGCTCCCGCCCACCATCATTTTTCGGCCGCACACGAATCTCGGTCATTCCGGTATTTCCTCGAATACGCCATGGTGAGGCTTTCCGTCGTTGCCCTTGCGCAGCATGGCGAACAGGTAAGGCACGATCAGCAGGGTTGTCGGGGTCGCGAACAGGAGGCCGCCGATGACCGCGCGCGCGAGCGCGGCGTTCTGTTCCTCGCCGGCACCGCCGATCGCCATCGGAATCATGCCGACGATCATCGCAGCCGCCGTCATCAGCACGGGACGGATTCGGGTGTGGCCGGCGCTCAGCGCCGCCTCGAAGGCGGTGTGTCCGTTCAATTGCTGCTCGCGCGCGAAGGTCACCAGCAGGATCGAGTTCGCCGAGGCGACGCCGACCGCCATGATCGCGCCCATCAGCGACGGCACGTTCAGCGTGGTGCCGGTGATGAACAGCATGGTGACGATGCCGCACAGCGTCGCCGGCAGCGCCAGGATCACCACGAACGGATCGCCGAAGGTCTGGTAGTTCACGACCATCAGGAGATAGACGAAGACCGCGGCGAACAGCAGCCCGATGCCGAGATTGCGGAACGAGTCGTTCATGCTCTGGATCTGGCCGATCACCTGAATTGTATTGCCGGGCTTGAGCTCCTTCTGAAGATCCGTCGTGACCTTCTTGATATCGGCCGCGACGCCGCCGAGATCGCGGCCCTGCACGCTGGCGTAAATCTCGAAAACCGGCTGAATGTTGGTCTGGTTGGAGTTGGTGGGCACCTTGTCCCGCTTGAAGGTCGCCACATTGCTGAGCATGCCCGGGACGACCTGGCCGCTGACCGCGAGGGAGGTGGATACCGGCGTGTTGGCAAGCGCATTCAGCGAGTTGACCTTATACTCCGGCGTTTGCACGGCCAGATAATACGGAATCCCCGAGGTCGGATCGGTCCAGAAATTGGGCGACACCTGCTCCGACGATGAGAGGCTGACGTTGATATTGGTGGCCACCGTGCTCGCGTTGAGGCCGAGCTGCGCGGCCCGGGTGCGGTCGATCTGGGCATAGAACGCCGGCGCGTCCGTTTCCTGCTGCAGATGGGCGTCGACAATGCCGGGTATGGCGGCAAGGCGTTGACGCAACTTCTTTGCCACCGAAAGATTGTTCAGGTCGTAGCCCACGGTGCGGACGTCGATCTGCGCCGGAAGGCCGAAGTTCAGAATCTGTGTCACGATATCCGCGGCCTGGAAGTAGAAAGTATCCTCCGGGAATGCCGCCGGCAGCACCTGGCGCAATTTCTTGATGTAGTCGGCGGTGGGCTTGTGGCCGTCCTTCAGCGCCACCTGAATCACACCATCGTTGACTCCGATCGTCGAGCCGTCGGCGAATGCCAGATTATAGGCCCGCGCCGGTAATCCGATGTTATCGACGATCAGGCTGCGATCCTTCTCGGGAATGACTTCGCGGATCTTGTCCTCGACCGCCTGGAAGATCGCCTCGGTGCTTTCGATCCGGGTTCCGGCGGGAGCGCGAACGTGAAGCTGGATCTGACCGCCGTCGATCAGCGGGAAGAAATCGCGGCCGACGAGCGTCAGCATCACCCCGCCCAGGCCCAGCATCAGCACGGCGACGACCGGCACGATAATGCGCCGCTCCAGCAATGTCCTGAGCAGTCTCGAATATCCGTCACGCAGGCGCTCGAAGCCGCGCTCGAAGGCGGCCGACATCCGCGAGAAGAAGCCGGTGGGCGCGCCGTCCTCGGCGTGATGCCGTTTCTCGCCCTTCAGCAGCAATCCGATCGTGATCGGGGTCAGGGTCCGCGACAATCCGTAGGACGCGAGCATCGCAAACACCACGGCGAGTCCGAGCGGCGTGAAGAGGTACTTCGCCGGTCCGTCCAGGAACACCACCGAGGTGAACACGCAACTGATGGCAAGTGTCGAAACCAGCGTCGGCATCGCGATTTCAGCGGCGCCATGCAGCGTTGCATAGGCAAGCGGCTTGCCCTCCTCGGTCCACAGGCGGTGGGTGTTCTCGATGGTGACGGTCGAATCGTCGACCAGGATGCCGACGGCCAGCGCCAGCCCGCCCAGCGTCATGGTGTTGAGCGTTTCGCCGAGGAAATACAGCACGACGAGCGATGACAGGATCGCCAGCGGGATCGAAATCATCACCACCAGCGTCGAGCGCCAGGAGCCGAGGAAGACCAGGATCATCAGCGCGGTGAGGCCCGCCGCGATGGCGCCTTCGCGCAGCACGCCGTCGACCGAGTTGGTCACGAATACCGACTGGTCGAACAGCTCGCTGATCTTGAGGCCGGGAGGTGCGGCGGCGCGGATCGCTCCCAGCGCCTGCTTGACGCCGTTGACGACCGCGAGCGTCGAGGCATTGCCGTTCTTGATGACGCTGAGCAGAACCGAACGGTGGCCGTCTTCCCGCACGATGTTCTGCTGCACCAGCGATCCGTCGCGGACCTGCGCCACGTCCTTCAGGAAAATCGTGGCGCCGTTGACGAATTTGACCGGCATCATGTTGAGGTCGTTGATTGTCGCCGGTGTCGCGTTGGTCCGCACCGTGTACTGGGTGTCTCCGATCTTCGCCGTTCCCGAGGGCAGCGTCAGGTTCTGTGTATTGACGGCATTGACGATATCGAGTGGCGTCAATCCGCGGGACAGCAGCTTTTCCGGATCGATATCCACCATGATCTGGCGATACTTGCCGCCGGCCGGGGTCGGCAGCGTGACGCCGGGAACCGGCGCCAACTGCTGGCGGACCTTGTAGATGCCGAAGTCGTAAAGCTGCTGCTCGTTCAGGGTTTCCGAATTGAGACTGAGCTGCAGCACGGGAACGCTCGACGCATTGAACTGCACCACGATCGGCGGCTGGATGCCGGGCGGCATCAGCGCGCGAATGGCGTTGGTGGCGGAGACGATTTGCGCGATCGCGAGGTCGAGATTGACGTCCGGCTGAAAATAGATCTTCTGGATCGACAGGCCGTTGAAGGTCTGCGCCTCCATGTTCTTGATGCCGTTGACGTTGGCGCTGATCGAATACTGGCTGTAGGTACTGACGCGCTGTTCCATTTCCGGCGTGGAAAGACCGGTGTACTGCCAGATCACGGTCACGACGGGAATGCGGATCTCGGGGAAGATATCGGTCGGCATCGAGCGAATCGCGGCGACGCCGAGAAACAGGATTAGCGCGGCAACCACGTAGAAAGTGTGCGGAAATCTCAATGCAAATCGAACGAGGCCCATGGTCTATTCCTGTTGCATGCCGGCTGCGCTGGCTGCGCAGCCGGCAGCATTTTTTATTTCAACTGCACCTGTACAATGGAGCCGGGCTGGTCGGCATGCCCTTCCGCGATTACCAAATAACGCCGCTGGATCTTGTCCTCGCCGTGCACCACCTGCCGGATTGCGCCGGTGGCATTGACGATCGCAGAGCCAGCCGGATTGGTCATGAAGGCCGCCAGCGGCTCTAGCGGCCCCACGCCGTCTGGCTCGTGTGACAACGCGAGAATGTAAGGCTGCTTGGGCTCGAGGCCCGTCACCGAAGCCTGCAGCACCTGGATCAGGCCCTGATCGAACAGCGAGACGCTGGTCGGAGCCTTGTCTTCGCTGCCAGCGCCACCGGCGCTGCCGACGGTCTTGCGGCCCTCCATCGGCCCCAGCACAAGATGGGCGGTCTGACCGGCAACGCCGAGCTGCTGCAGGCCCTGCGTGCCATCGCCTTCAGGCACTGCCTCCGGAACATAGGTAATCGCCTGCGGCGCCTGACCGACCGGGCTGGTCGCGATCAGTCGATTGGTGAGCGTGTCGATCGCGGCCATGCCGTCGGCATTTTCCAGCCCGACATAAACCCGGCGGCCGTCACCTGACGGCCAGATGCCGTGCGGTAGCTTGCCGACCGGGATTGTGGCAGCTACCGAGAAATCGTCGGTACGAAATACCTTGACCTCATTCAGTCCGCCAACCGTGACATAGGCGAAGGTGCCGTTGGCATTGTGGACGAAATTGACGTGATTGGTGATCGGTCCGGTATCGATCGACTTCAGCACCGCGAACGGCGGCTTCGCGTCGAACACTTCGGTCCGGCCGATATCCTTCAGCGTGAACCAGACCTGCTTGCCGTCAGGCGTCGCGGCGATATTCGGACAGAACGGGCTGTCCTGCTTGACGTGTCCGACGATCTGATGATCGGCAACCGTGATGACGACCGTCTCGGGGTTGAACGAGGAGCAGACATAGCCGTATTTTCCGTCAGGCGAGAAGATCTGCATACCCGGCCCGGCCGGCACCTTGATGCGCGATTTCTCCTCGAAACTCTGGCCGTCGAGCACGGCGATATAGTCCTCGCCGCGGACGGTGACCCAGACCTCCTTGCCGTCGGGCGTGAAAAACGCCTCGTGCGGCGAGCGGCCGACATAGGTGGTGTGCTTGACCGCGTTGGTCGCGGTGTCGATGAAAGTGACGGAGTTACTGCCGATTGAGACCACCGCAATGGTCTTGTGATCGGGCGAGAAGCCCATGCCGTGGACCAAAACCTGCCCTTTGTATAGCGGGCTGAAATTGCCCGGCTGGGGGTCGCCCAAATGGATTACGCCGAGCAATTTGTTGTCGACGGGATCGGTGACCGAAACGGTGTTGGAAAACTGCTCCGCCGAATAAACCCGGTCGTGACGGCTGATCGGAATATCCGGGTCCGAGGCCGCGCCTGGCACCTGGCCGGCCCAGGCTGCGGTCGTTCCAACCAAGGATATGCTCGTAAGAACAGTTAAAGCCAAAAGCGCCGGCTTCATGTTTCACTCCTGCTGCATGTTCATTTTCATTGAGTCATGTCGCACGGCACCGTGCGACATCATCGAGGACGTCATCGGCGCGGCCTGTGTCGGGGACGTCATCGACGGCGGCAGATCCTCGCCGACGGCGAGACGCATCGCGGCGATCTCCTGCTGTTGGGTTACGACGATCTCCTGCGCCAGACGGCGAAGCTGTTCGTTGCGGCCGTATCGAAGAACGGCCTGCGCCATGTCGATGGCGCCCTGATGATGCGGCACCATCATCGCCACGAAGTCCCGATCGACATCGCCGGTCGGCTTGATCGTCATATCTGCCATCATCTTGTTCATGGCGGTGTCGTTCTCCGACAGGAACGGCTGCTCGGCGGAAAGGTCCGGCCGGTATGCGACATACTGGACCGGCATCGCGCCGCGAACGTGATAGGCGCTCGTCGGATCCCGCGCCAGGGCGAACGAGGTCGCCGCGACCGACGCCGTGGTCGCCAGCGAAATCACACGTTTGCGAACGAAGGTGCGCGAGAACAGAGCCATCTTTTTCCTCCGGACCTATTCGACCAATGTCTCAACCATTGTGCGCGTGGGTTATTCCACGGCCCAGCCTTTTGCGTTTCCCCGGTTATCTTCTTGGAAGGTTCGCCCAACAGAGCTCCCGGCAAGGCAAGCCAACGCCGGGAGCGATTCGAACATGGCGGCGCGCCGCAGCGTTCTCAATTAAAAATCAATTTAGGATTTCGAAAATGCATTTGCAGCGGAGCAGTCCAAATCCTGGGCCGACTCACTTGATCAACGATCGGTGAAACCTCTTGAGCGTCGACTCAAGATTGCTTGAGCAAGATCGCTGGACGCTATTTCTCGCCCTTGATGCGATCCAGATAGTCGACAATCGCGCCGACGTCCTCCGGCGCAACCGGGGCCTTGTAGGCGGTAATCATCTTGTTGACCTCCGCCGTCCACGCCTGCCTCGACAATGCCGGCTGGTTCAACACCATGCCTGCGGAGTGGCAGGCTAGACAATTGTTGTTGATCGCGGCCGCCCCCGATCCCTGGAACATCCTGTCGCTCTCCGGCAGGTCGACCTTGACCGGCTTCAATTCCACAGGCGATGCGGCGCGCGCGACGGAGAGCATCGATAGCGCGCCCAAAAGAGTCCCCAAAATAACAATGACGGCTGGCGGAAGGTGGCGAAACATGGCGGTGCTCCGTCAGACGGCGATGAGGTTCACGGATTCCACGACATTGCGCATGAAGCCGGCGGGATTCCAGTTCGGCGTATCCGGTTGCGCCACGCCATTGACGTTGGTGCAGCGGGTCATCACGGTATAGGCGCCGGCCGAGGGCAGCGTGATTTGCGCGCCCCACTGCCGAAAACCGTATTTTCCCTTGTCTTCACCCAGTTGCGCCTGGCGCCAGCTTTGGCCGCGGTCGATGGAATAGTCGACCTTGGCCACCCCGCAATCACCGCCGAATGCAATGCCGCGCAAGCTCGTCTGTGCTGCCGCCTTCACCTTCTGGCCCGAGGGAATGTTGGTGACAAAGGATCTCGGCACCATCCGGCTGATCGGGATCATCTTCACACCGGATTCGCCCGGCGTGACGCTGGCGTGCGGCGTGTCGGGAATCGTGTAGGCCACTTTGGTCCAGTAATTGGTGTCGGGCTGGTCCAGCACCTCGATATCGCTGAGCATCTTGACCCAATAGGTCGCGTACCAGCCGGGCACCACGAGCCGCAGCGGAAAGCCGTTCACCAGCGGTAGTTGCTGGCCGTTCATGGCATAGGCGATCATCACCTCGCCGTCGCGCGCATGCTCGATGTCGAGCGATTTCATGAAATGCGGCGCATCCGAAACCACGGGCTCGTCGAGCCCCTTGAACCGCACCTGCAGCGCACCCGGCTTGACGCCGGCTCTATCCAGCACGTCCTTCAGTCGAACCCCGGTCCAGAGCGCATTACCCATGGCGCCGTTGGCCCATTCCCCGCCGGGCACGCGGGGCTCGAAGAAGCCGCGCGAATTACCCGAGCACTGGTTCACCGCGGCGAGATCGACACTTGGCAACCCATGCAGGATATCGTTGAGGGACAGCGACAGGGTCTGGTTGACATGACCGCGGACGTTCAGGACGAACTTGGCGGGATCGATATCGGTCGGGATCACCGCCCAGTGCCAGCGCACATAGAATTGGTCAGCCGGGGTGAAGACCCCTTTGTCGAAAACTTCAAACGGCGTTTCCAGCAAAGGCGGGCGGGTCCGCTGCAGGATCATCGGCCCCTTCTCCGGAAACGCCGATGTGATCGGCCGCGCGCCGGGACCGCCGGGCAGCGGAAGCTCCGTCATGGTTTCCGCCAGCGCGCGGCTCGAGCGCGCGAAGTTCGAAAGGGCGATGGCACCGACGCCGGCCGTTCCGAGCAATCGCCGTCGCGTGATCGCGTGGTGAAGAGGACCGGTCTCAGCCATTTACTCCTCCGGAAAAGTTCCAGTTCTCGCCCTGATAACCCCAGCCTGTCCATCACCCGTCCATCAACAGATGGTGACAGCGGACGGGAACGCCATCGCGAGATCGGGCGAATCTGGAATCGGGCGAATCTGGAACCCGGTCATCGAACGCAATCAAATAAATCCCTTTTTAGTCGAACTCCCGCACCGGCATGACCATTTTCATCGCAACGATCGAAATCAACGGCGTGCACTTCGGTCGCGCCGCCGTCATTTGCAGGAGTTGAACGATGAACCGCATTCCCTCCCATCATACCAGCATGGAATTCGTCGATATTCCCGGAACCTCCATTCGCGCCTCGCGCGTCGCGCTGGGGACGTGGGCGATGGGCGGTTGGATGTGGGGCGGCAGCAACGAGAGCGACGCCGTCAGCGCCATCCACGCCGCGATCGACCGCGGCATCAACCTCATCGACACCGCGCCGGTCTACGGCTTCGGCCGGTCAGAGGAAATCGTCGGCAAGGCGCTGGCCGAGCGCGGACGGCGCAAGCGCGTCTACATCGCCACCAAGGTCGGACTCGACTGGAAAGACGGCAAGCCGTTTCGCAACGCCAGCAAGGCACGGATCATCGCGGAGGCCGAAGCGTCCCTCCGGCGTCTGCAGACCGACGTCATTGATCTCTATCAGGTGCACTGGCCGGATCCGAACACCCCGATCGCGGAAGTTGCCGACGCCATGGGCGAACTGCATCGAACCGGAAAGATTCGCGCCATCGGCGTCAGCAATTTCACCCCGGCGCAGATGACGGAATTTCGCAAGGTAGCGCCGCTGCACACCGCGCAGCCGCCCTACAATCTGTTCGAACGCGCCATCGAACAGGACGTGCTTCCCTATTGCCGCGCGCAAGACATCGCCGTGCTGGCCTACGGCTCGCTGTGCCGCGGGTTGTTGTCCGGCGGCATGTCGCGAACGACCCGGTTTGCGGGCGATGATCTGCGCAAGAACGATCCGAAGTTTCGCGAACCGCGATACGAGCAGTATCTCGCCGCGGTCGAGAAACTCGACCAATTCGCGCAAGACCGCTTCGGCAGGCGGGTGATTCACCTGGCCGCGCGCTGGGTGCTCGACCGCGGCGAAGCCAATATCGCCTTGTGGGGCGCGCGCCGCGCCGATCAGCTCGCGCCGATCGCCGACGTCGTCGGCTGGCACATCGACAAGGCCGCGATGGACGAGATCGACCGGATTCTCAAGGAGACGGTCAGTGATCCCGTCGGCCCCGAGTTCATGGCGCCGCCCGATCGTCTTGCGGCGTAACCGCTCGGCTAACATCAGGGAAACAGCATGAAGCGATTGGGTTGCAGCCCGCTTGTCCCAGGCCGGCATGGTCACGGGCGCACCCACCTTGGGGTCACCTCGCCGCAGATCCCTCGTCGCCAACACCCACAACGTCGTCTTCGCTCCTTGTTCTTTCCATTGTCGTGGCGACATACGTCGAGAGATGTTCCTAATCGGATAGATGCTTGCGATCAGAAACGATCCAATAAACATCGATAGCGAACGCGATCTCCTTAACCAAAACTATTTTCAAGCTTTCTACGCCAGCTGTGTGAACGCTTACACAGTGCGTTTCGAAAAAATTACAAATTCACAGACATCAAATTCGAGCTCAGCTGGTTTTCCATCGATAAACTCGTATTTAATTGAATGGATCACGCGAGCGAGCCATCTTCTGAAGAAGCGAAACCGTGAGCGCTCAGCAACGCAGTCTGTGCAGTCACTCGGGTCATATCGGGGAATTCTTCATGAGACTTTTCCTAGTTGCCGCGACGGCCTGGCCATTACTCTGTGCCAGCCCCGCATTCGCCCAGGTCGGCGATGCGCTCGCCGACCCACTTTCGCCCATGCCTTCGCTCGACGCCACCTCTCCGCTTGGAATTGGCGCCGGTGGATCGGTCGGCCCGACCGGAGTCCCGCTGGGCGCCACCGAACTCATGTCAACGGGAGTCAGTCCGCTGCCCACCGGCGTAACCGGCACCATCGCGATCCCAACCAACGGAGCCATTACAGGCGGCGGCACCCCATGTTCATCGGTGGGGACTTTGCCATCGGGAATGTACGGATCGACCGCCACCTACGACGGCGGCGGAACGGCAGCCGGAACCGCTGTGCCTGCTACCGCGGCAACGACGGGCAGCCCGGTGACGACGGGCACTGCGACGCCGGACGCGATGGCGATGCCGGGAATGTCCCCGTCGCCGGGAATGTCGACATCTTCGGGAATGATGGACACGTCGGGAATGTCGGGAACGTGCGGCTCCGGCTCAAGCAGCCTCGCCGCATCCTCCGCTCCAACGTCAACTTCGCCCACCACACCGGGCGGCGCGGCTCGAACCGGAATTCCCTTTGGATCATTCGAGATTGGCAATCTTGGCGTTAGTTCGGCACCAGCCGTACCGCTGCCAGGCGCATTGCCGATCGCCGGCACCATCGCGCCGATTCCGTTGGCACCCGCGATGCCGACCGTTTTACCCGTGACGTCACCCGCGACGACGTCAAGCAATCCGGCGTGCGCGAGCCCCGGCACCAACAGCGGGATCGGGAGTTTCGCCGGCGAGGGCAACGCCGGGATCACCGGAACGTCGAACGCGGCGCGACTGGAGAGACAATCCATCCTCTGTCAACGGCCATGAAGAAGAACATCGTCGCCTCCGCTGCCTTACTGACTGCGCTGCTTGCGGTCGCTCGCTGCGTAATCCTTACGCTCTTATGGGAGAATCTTGCATGAGACCATTGTTAATCGTCGCGGCGACCTTGCCCCTGCTGTGCTGCGGCCCGGCATTCGCCCAGGTCGGCACGGCCATGCCCCCGCTCGGCGTCACCTCTTCGCTCGGAACGGATCCCAGCGCTACGGTCGGCACAAATGGTCTGGCGCCGGGCGTATCGACTCCCGTCAATCCCGTACCCAACGGCGTCACCGGCACGATTGCCGTTCCAAGCACAAGCAGCGGCGCGGGGGGGTGCTCGACCTTGGCGACTTCGCCAATGGGAACGTTCGGATCGCCCGCGACCTACGACGGTGGCGGAATGGCAATGGCAAACGGAACGACGACGCCCGCCACTGCAGGGACGATGGGCGGCGTAGCGCCGTCGGGAACATCGACGTCGTCGGGAATATCGACCTCGACGGCAATCTCGGCGACGTCGGGACTGTCGACCTCCTCGGGAATGGTGGAAACGTCGGGATTGACGGGGATGTGCGGCTCCGGTTCGAGCAGCATCGCCGCATCGTCGAGCCCAACATCAACGTCACCTGCCACGACAAGCAGCAACACTCGCGCCGGGGTTCCGTTGGGATCCTACCAGATCGGCAATCTCGGGATTAGCCCCGCGGTCCCGGTACCGGCGCCAAGCGTGCCACCCATCGTCGTGCCCAGTTCGCCGGTACCCGTGGTGCCCAGCGTTTCACCTGTGGCGGGAAGTACCATTCCCTGAAGCAACTGTCTGGTTTGTGAGAGAAAGCCGTCATGAAAAAGAAAATCGTTGTCCCTGCCGGCCTGCTGGCTGCGGCGCTCGTGGCCGGCGGTCTGTACTTCACACATGTCCACGCGTTGCAGAAGGTCGACGCCGAGCCCGCTCCGCCAACGGCGCCGATCGTCGCTGGGACGGTCGCCCAGCATGAGGTGCCGATCTATCTTACCGGTGTCGGCACGGTGATTGCGTACAATACAGACGTCGTACGTGCCCAGATCCAGGGGCAAATCATCAGCATCAACTTCACCGAAGGCCAGACCGTACATGCCGGGGATTTGCTCGCGCAGATCGATCCGCGGCCCTATCAGGCCCTGGTTGATCAGTATACCGGGAACCTGGAGCGCGATCAGGCCCAGCTCAAGAATGCCCAGGCCAATCTCGCTCGCTACACCAATTTGGGGGATAAGGGCTACGCCACCCCACAACTGGTCGAGACCCAGCAGGCACAAGTGGGGGAGCTGCAGGCGGCCATCAAGACCGATAACGCGCTGATCGACGCCGCAAAGGTGCAGCTCAGCTACACGCGCCTGACGTCACCCATCGATGGCGTGGTTGGTATTCGTCAGATCGACGTCGGCAACATCATCAGCCCGTCAAATACCAACGGCCTCGTCGTCGTCACGCAGCTCCATCCGATTTCGCTGATATTCACGCTGCCGGAGACGAGTCTGCCGCTAATCCAGCAGCAGCAGGAGAAAACCAAGAAGCCGTTCACGGTCTTCGCCTACAACCAGGATAACACGATGCTGCTGGATCAAGGCCAGCTCGGCCTCGTCAACAACGAGATCCTGCAGACCACCGGCTCGATCCAGCTCAAGGCGAACTTTGACAACAAGGCGAACAAGCTCTGGCCGGGAGAGCTCGTCAACGCGCGGCTGCTGGTCGATACGCGGCATAATGGTCTGACCGTTCCCGCTGGGGTCGTGCAGCAAGGTGCGAAAGGACCCTACGCCTACGTCGTCAATCCCGACAACACCGTGGCAATCCGCCCCATCAAGGTCGCGCAAATCAGCGACGGCCAGGCGTTGATCGATTCCGGCCTTTCGGCCAACGAACAGGTGGTGGTTGACGGACAATACAAGCTGCAGCCGGGCACGCATGTCACGTTCCTGCACGGCCAGGCGGCACAGGAAGCAGCCGCGCAGCAAGCATTACAGGCGCCGATCCCATGAATATTTCCGCACCGTTTATCCAACGGCCGATCGCGACCGCGCTGATAATGGTAGGGTTGTTGGTCGGAGGCCTGGTCGCCTATCCGCTGATGCCGGTGGCGTCGTTGCCCAACGTCAACTATCCGACGGTTACGGTCACGGCCCAGTTGCCGGGTGCGGACCCGCAGACCATGGGATCGACGGTGGCATCGCCACTGGAGCTGCAGTTCGGCGAGATCCCGGGCCTCACTCAGATGACGTCGGCGAGCGCGGTCGGCTACACCCAGATCACCCTGCAGTTCGACTTGAGCCGCAACATCGATGGGGCGGTCAGCGACACGTTGTCGGCTATCCAGACCGCGTCCGCGTATCTGCCCAAGGGCATCCCGTATCCACCCATGATCCGCAAGGTCAATCCGGCCGACACGCCGATCCTGGTGCTCGGCGTCAGTTCGGACACCCTGCCGATAACGGTCGTCGATGCCTATGCGCAGAATATCTTGTTGCAAAAGATCTCGCAGATATCCGGGGTCGGCCTCGTCGGTGTCGGAGGGCAGCAGCAGCCGGCCGTCCGGGTACAGGTCGATCCGCAAGCGCTGGCAGCTCGCGGCATCAACCTGGAGGATGTCCGTACGGTGCTGGGCCAGGCCAATGTCGACCTTCCGAAAGGTCAGCTCAACAGCCCGCGCCAGACCTTCACGCTCAATACCAACGATCAGTTGTTCGAGCCCGACAAATACGCCGACCTGGTCATCGCCTATCGCAACGGATCGCCGGTCCGCATCCGCGATGTCGGCCGTGCCATCAGCGCGGGCCAGAACGAACTGATCGCCGGCTGGGAAAACAACAAGCACGCCGTCACTCTGGCGATCCAGCGCCAGCCCGGCGCCAACGTCATCGAAACGGTGCAGCGAATCAAGGACATGATGCCGGTGCTGCAGGCGTCGATCCCGGCTGCCGTCAAGATAGACACCATTTCCGATCGCACCCAGACCATCCGCGCATCGGTTGCCGACGTGCAGTTCACGCTCATGCTGACTGTAGCGCTCGTCGTCATGGTGATCTTCATATTCCTGCGCAGTTTCTGGGCGACCGTTATCCCGGCCATCACCGTGCCGCTGTCGCTGGTCGGCACCTTCGCGGTGCTCTACGAAATGGGCTATACTCTGGACAACCTCTCGCTGATGGCCTTGTCGATCGCGGTCGGATTCGTGGTCGACGACGCCGTCGTCGAGATAGAGAACATCCAGCGACACATCGAGGAGGGCCTCTCGCCGTACGACGCGGCGATGAAGGGATCCGGCGAGATCGGCTTCACTGTCGTGGCGATTACGTTTTCCCTCATCGCCGTATTCATTCCGCTATTCCTGATGAGCGGCTATGTCGGACTGCTGTTCCGCGAGTTCGCGATCACGGTGAGCGTGGCCCTCCTTCTCTCGCTGGTAATCTCGCGGACGCTCACGCCGATGATGTGCGCCTACCTGCTCAAGCCCGAGAGCAACGAGCACGGCTGGCTCTACCGGATGTCCGAGCGCGGCTTCGATGGCCTGCTTAACGCTTATGAGGCAGGCCTCAAGATCGTGCTGCGGCACCGCTTCATCACGCTCATGGTGATGTTCGGCACCATCGCGCTGACCGGGTATCTCTACGTCATCATTCCCAAGGGCTTCTTTCCCCAGCAGGATACCGGCCTGATCATCGGCCAGTCGGAGGCGGCGCAGGATATTTCCTTCCAGGCCATGACCGAGCGCGAGCAGGCCCTGCTCGATGCCATCGTGCGCGATCCGGCCGTAGCTTCCGTGGCTGCGGCGACCGGCGCCGGCGGTGGCCTCTACACGATCAACGATGGCCGTGTATTCATTCAGCTCAAGCCGAAAGCGCAGCGCGGTCCAATCGACCAGGTGATGGCGCGGCTGCGGACCGAACTTGGCAAGATCCAGGGCATTACGCTCTACATGCAGGCGGCTCAGGACATTACGATCGGCGCGCGGCTGAACAAGACCCAGTTTCAGTACACCATGAACGACCCGGACCCGGGTGAACTCAACCACTGGACGGACCTGTTCGTCGAGAAGTTCAAGGCGCTTCACAGCGTCACTGATGTCGCCACCGATCAGCTCAATGCCGGGCCGCTGCTCGACATCACGATCAAGCGCGACGTCGCGTCGAGCTACGGCATCCTGCCCTATACGATCGACAACACGCTCGACGACGCGTTCGGCCAGCGTATCGTGTCCACGATCTACACCACCCTGCAGCAATACCATGTCGTTCTGGAGGTCGACCCCAAATTCCAGTATGGGCCGGAAGCGCTCAACGGCATCTATGTCAAATCGTCGAGCGGACAGCAGGTGCCGATATCCACGCTGGTCGATTCGGCCGTGAAGGTTGCGCCGCTTGTGGTCAACCACACAGGACAGTTCCCGTCGGTGACAATCTCGTTCAACCTCGCGCCGGGCGCCGCGATCGGCCAGGCGGTAAGCGATATTCAAGCGGCCGAAAAAGCGCTTCACCCGCCGCTCTCGCTCCAGACCAGCTTCCAGGGCAACGCGCAGGCCTTTGGCGCATCGCTGAAGAGCACGCCGATCCTCATACTCGCGGCGTTGTTCGTTATCTACCTGATCCTCGGCGTGCTCTATGAGAGCCTGATCCACCCGATCACGATTATCTCCACGCTCCCCTCGGCCGGCGTCGGCGCGCTGCTGCTGCTGATGGCGGTGCACATCGATCTCAGCGTGATCGCGATCGTCGGCCTCATACTGCTGATCGGCATCGTCAAGAAGAACGGCATCATGCTGGTGGATTTCGCCATGCAAGCCGAACAGAGCGAAGGCCTTACGACGGAAGAATCGATCTATCAGGCCTGCATCAAGCGCTTCCGGCCGATCCTGATGACGACGATGGCGGCGCTGCTCGGCGCCGTGCCGATGATGGTGGGTACGGGGGTTGGCTCGGAGCTTCGCCAGCCGCTCGGTTACGCCATCGTCGGCGGCCTCGCGGTGTCGCAGATCCTCACCCTCTACACGACGCCGGTCGTCTACATCTATCTCGACAAGCTGCAGAACCGGCTGTTCGGACACAAGAAGCAAGCGGAACAGCAAGCGGCTCCCAGCGGCGCACAGCCGGCACCCGCCGAATGATCAAGGGTCAGCGGTGTCCAATTCGCTCGCATGCAGAGGACACGCGACCGTCGTGGCGGCCACTCAGTGCCGCCGCCTCGCCCAACATGGCCGAACAGGCGTCTTCGACATAAAACGTCGCATCTACACTGCTCGTGCGCGGCGCACTTTGGATGCCCTGTTGCAATTTTGCACCCTCAAGAAGCCGAAGCTCAAGGCAACGCGGTTTCGGTTCATCTGGCACTCGCTCACGCTCGGCTTGCGTCGCGCCAGGCGCCTCAATTTCGGATGATTGAACGCGAATTTAGTAGAGACGGCGAACAACGATCCTCATCTTCAGTCCATCGCGACGTCGGCGTTTGCCATGTTGGGACACGCCAGCGTCCGACTACATTCCTGCGGCGGAAAGTCCCGCCCATCCCAAAGGAGAATATCATGAGAGGACGAGTAATGATGATTCTGGCAAGTGCCGTGCTTGCCGGCAGCCTTCTTGCCACGGGTGCACAAGCCCGCGGAGGCGGAGGTGGCGGAGGCCATGGAGGCGGCTTTGGCGGAGGTCACATGGGTGGCTTTGGCGGAGGTCACATGGGTGGCTTCGGCGGAGGTCATATGGGCGGCTTCGGCGGAGGTCACATGGCGGGCATGCGCGGAGATCACTTTGGCTATCGGGGACGTCATTTCGCTCGCGGCGGCTTGTACGGCGACGGCCTTGGTTGCCCGTATTACACACCATATACCTGGCCGTACAACTGCACCTACTGATCGGTGAGCGGATCCAAAAGCTGCTGGCTCGCGCCCTTCGTTAAACGAGCTCACATTTGAAGCGGCGAGCGGCGCGGCACAGGACAAGCTCTAGCTAGCTCGACCAGCTGCAGACCCGGCTGTTCGGGGACAAGAAGATGCCGGCGGCTGCCTCTGGTGAGGCAGCGCCGGCGCCCGCCGAACGACGATGCTGGTCGCTCGCCGCTTATCCGTTGTTGCCGGTGGCGTCATTCTCCATCTCGACCGTTTCCGTGTCCGGGTTTCTTGCGCCCCTCACGGCGCCGTCGAAACTCCGAGCGCCGTGCCCGCGGAGTGAGCGCGCGCTTCGGCTCAAATCGAAGTGAAGTCCTTAAACCTCATTTTAATGGTTCTGACTTCGCAGCGAACCTAGATCATGGCCATCGATTTCAAACGCAACTGCGACGCCATGAGCACCCCTGCCGCCATCCGCATCGTCAGCCCCGATCAATTCGACCGTGGCACCGCGCAAACCTCCGGCTCCGAACGCCGCGCGGCGATCGCGCCGTCGCTGGGCATCGCCTCTGCCATCTGGGGCGGCATGTTCGAGGTGGAACCGGGAGCGCGGACCGGCGTTCATCATCACGGCCAGCAGGACACGATCGCTTACGTCCTCTCCGGAATCTGCGACATCCGCTGGGGCGCAAGCGGAGAATTCAGCGCGCGCGCGAAGGCCGGCGATTTCATTCATGTGCCTGCCTTCCTGCCGCACATGGAGATCAACCCTTCGGAACACGAGCCGTTTCTATGGATCGTCGTGCGGAGCACGGCAACGCCGATCGTCGTCAATTTTCCGGACGACGTCTGGCCCTGAGCCTCGCGGAAGCCAGCTTGCACCGGACTTTGCGAACACGGAGTAGTCATGGACGATAACGATTCCATCCACATCGAAATCACGCGGCGCACGGTCATCGAGACCGGAACCACCGCGCTGTTGCTGACCGCGCTGCCGCAGGCCGCGCTGGCAGCCGGGCCGTCGGACGACGCCGGGCCCCCGCCGCCCGCGACGGTGGAACTCAGGATCAACGGAAGTTCGCACACGCTGACGCTCGACCCGCGCACCACGCTGCTGGATGCGCTGCGCGAACATCTGGCGCTGACTGGCTCGAAGAAAGGCTGCGATCACGGCCAGTGCGGCGCCTGCACGGTGCTGATCGACGGACGCCGCATCAATTCCTGCCTGACGCTCGCGGTGATGCATGACGGGCAGGCCATCACGACGATCGAGGGCCTTGCCGAGAGCGACAGGCTGCATCCGATGCAGGCGGCCTTTGTCGAGCATGACGGCTTTCAATGCGGCTACTGCACTTCGGGCCAGATCTGCTCGGCCGTGGGCATGCTGGCCGAGAGCCGAAACGGCATGCCGAGCTATGTGACCGACGATCTGACCCAGCAGCCGCAGCTCAGCGATGCCGAGATCCGCGAGCGGATGAGCGGCAACATCTGCCGCTGCGCGGCCTATCCGAACATCGTGGCGGCCATCAAGCAGGCCGCGGAGACCCCGACATGAAGGCTTTTACCTATCAACGCGCCGACTCCACCGCGCAGGCAGCCGCTTCAGCGTCCAAGCCCGGCACCAGGATCATCGCCGGCGGCACCAATCTGCTCGACCTGATGAAGCTCCAGGTCGAGACGCCGTCGCAGCTCGTCGACATCAACCGGCTGCCGCTCGACACAATCGAGGAGACTTCCGACGGCGGCCTGCGTGTCGGCGCGCTGGTTCGCAACAGCGATCTCGCGGCCGACTCCCGCGTGCGCCAGCGCTACGGCGTATTGAGCCGCGCCTTGCTGGCGGGCGCCAGCGCCCAGTTGCGCAACAAGGCCACCACCGGCGGCAATCTGCTGCAGCGGACGCGCTGCTATTATTTCTATGACATCACCAAGCCATGCAACAAGCGCAATCCCGGCTCCGGCTGTGCCGCGCTCGCCGGCTTCAACCGCATCCATGCCATCCAGGGCGCCAGCAACGAGTGCATCGCGACGCATCCGTCCGACATGGCGGTGGCCATGCGGGCACTCGACGCCAGGGTGGAGACAACCAATCGCGCCGGCGAAGCCAGGACCATTCCAATCGCCGAGTTTCACCGGCTCCCCGGCAAGACGCCGGAGATCGAGACCACGCTCAGGCCGGGCGAAATCATCACCGCGGTGACATTGCCGCCGCCGCCGCCGGGCGTACAGGTCTATCGCAAGGTGCGCGACCGCGCCTCTTATGCGTTCGCGCTGGTTTCCGTCGCGGCCATCGTGGACTCCGCCCGCGGACGAATTCGTTCGGCACGGCTTGCCTTCGGCGGCCTCGCGCACAAGCCGTGGCGCGTCGGCCAGGCCGAGGAACGACTGGCCGACGCCTCGGCAAATTCAGCGAGCTTCAACGCTTCAGCCAATGCGGTGCTCGACGGCGCGCGCGGGTACGGCGGCAACGATTTCAAGATTCCGCTGACGCGGCGAACCCTGCACAGCGTGCTGGCAGAGACCACCCGGACTTGAGGGAAACAGTCTTTTAAGGGACGTAAACATGGAAATGAACTCACCCGTCGGCCCCAATGCGCTGGATGCGCAAGGCGTCGTCGGCAAGCCACTCAATCGCGTCGACGGTCGGTTGAAGGTCACCGGCGGCGCGCGCTACGCCTATGAAATGCAGCAGGATGCGCTGTACGGCTTCATGGTCGAGGCCTCGATCGGCAAGGGAACGATCCGGTCGATCGATACCAGCGCCGCGGAGAAGGCGCCGGGCGTCGCGCTGGTCCTCACCCACCGCAACGCGCCGGAGCAAGGCAGCGGCAATCACCGCGAGGCCCACCCGGCGCTGACGGGACCGGAAGTGACGCGTTACGGCCAGCCGGTCGCCTTCGTGGTCGCCGAGAGCTTTGAGCAGGCCCGCGCGGCGGCTTACCTCGTGAACGTAAAATACGACCGGGAAAGCGGCAAATATGCGCTCGGCAGCAACCTCGATTCCGCGCGCCCTCCCCATCAGAAAGATGGCGCACCGGCGGATAGCAAGGTGGGCGATTTCGCCGGCGCCTTCGCCGCCGCGCCGGTGCAGATCGACGTGAACTACACCACGCCCCTGCAAAGTCACGCCATGATGGAACCGCATGCAACGCTGGCGATGTGGGATGGCGATAAACTGATCCTGCACACCGCCAACCAAATGCTCAGCCAGGGCCAGCAGGCCGTCGCCACCACCTTGAAGATTCCGCCGGAGAATGTGCGGCTGATCAGCCCGTTCATCGGTGGCGGCTTCGGCGGCAAGCTCTGGGTCAACGCCGACGCCATTCTGGCGGCGATCGCCGCGCGGCAACTCAAGCGGCCGGTGAAGACCGCGCTGACCCGGCAGCAGATCTTTCACGTCACCACGCATCGCTCCGACACCATCCAGCGCATTCGCCTTGCCACGGATCGCGACGGCAAGATCCTCGCCATCGGCCACGATGTATTCTCGGGCAACCTCCCGAGCGAGCAAACCTACGAGGCGGCCGCGCTGCAGACCCGCACGCTTTATGCCGGACCAAACCGGCTGACGCGGCATCGGCTGGCGCCGCTGGATATCCCGGTCGCCTCTTCGATGCGCGCGCCCGGCGAGGCCGTCGGGCTGCTGGCGCTCGAATGCGCGATGGACGAGCTCGCCGAGAAGCTCAGCCTCGATCCAATCGAGTTGCGGGTGCGGAACGAGCCAAGCGAGGATCCGGAAAAGAACATCCCCTATTCCAGCCGGCATCTGATCGCCTGCATGCAGGAGGGTGCAAAGCGGTTTGGGTGGGACAAGCGCAATGCCAGACCGGGCCAGGTGCACGACGGACGCTGGCTGGTCGGTATGGGCATGGCCGCGGCAACCCGCGGCAATCCGCTGCGGCTTTCCAAGGCCAATGTCCGGCTCAACCCCGACGGCACCGCCATGGTGCGGATGGCGATGACCGATATCGGCACCGGCACCTACACCATCCTGGCGCAGATCGCGGCCGAGATGCTCGGCCTGCCGGTGGAGCAAGTGCGGGTTGAACTCGGCGACACCGATTTTCCGGAAGCCGCCGGTTCGGGCGGATCGTTCGGTGCCGGTAGTTCCGGCTCGGCGCTGTTCGAGGCCTGCCAGGCCTTGCGCGAAAAGTTGGCGCAGCTCGCCCACATGGATCCGCAAACCGCGCGGTTCAACAACGGCAGCATCGAATCCGGCGAGCACTCGATACGGCTCGCCGAGCTTGTCGGTTCCGGCGTCGAGGCCGATGGCGAAATCCGGCCCGGGCGCAACAACAAGGACTTCTCGCAGCAGTCCTATGGCGCGCACTTCGCCGAAGTCGGTGTCGACGCGGATACCGGCGAGGTGCGGCTGCGCCGCATGCTCGGCGTCTTCACCGCCGGCCGTGTCCTCAACGCCAAGACGGCGCGCTCGCAGGCGATCGGCGGCATGGTGTTCGGCGTGGGCGCCGCGCTGCACGAGGCAATGACGCTCGATCCGCGCTTCGGTTACTTCGTCAATCACGACCTCGCCGAATACCACGTGCCGGTGCACGCCGATATTCCCGCCATCGATGCCGTATTCCTGGCCGAGCTCGACGACCAGTCCAACCCGCTCAAGAGCAAGGGCATCGGCGAACTCGGCATCTGCGGCGCCGGGGCGGCGATTGCGAACGCGGTCTACAACGCCTGCGGCGTGCGGATCCGGGATTATCCGATCACGCTCGACAAGGTGATCGCCAAAATGCCGGTGCAGGCATGAGGTCTGACACATATCGATCGCGCACAGTATGGGCGGCAACTGATCACGCAGACGATGCGGTTCATCGCGCGGCGTGGTCGATCTGGAAAATACGGGCTCGAATTGAGAAGACCCGGGTTTGCAGTCGACGCACTATCATCTCAGCCGCGCAACGGTGCGCATAGCAAGACACCCTCACCACCAGAGTAAGGAGCAACACTGTCATGCGCGAAGGCAATCCGAGATCGACGGACACGGTGGATGGAAGAGCGCTTCTCCCCATCGTCGCGCCGTTTCCGTTCGCCTGCTTCGCGGGCGCCCTTGTCACCGATCTGGTGTATTGGTGGACCTCCGCGGTGATGTGGGAGACATTCTCCATCTGGCTGATTTTTGCGGGCATGATCATGGCGGGCGTTGCGACCGTGGCCGCCGTGATCGACTTTGCGCGCAACAGGCGGATCCGGACGTCGATGCCGGCCTGGCTTTACGCGATTGGCGGCGCGATCGCTTTTGTCCTCGCTTTGATCAACGCCTTCGTTCACAGCCGCGACGGTTATACCGCGGTCGTGCCGACCGGCCTGACGCTTTCCGCGCTGGTCGTCCTCATCCTCCTCCTCACGAGCTGGATGGCGGGGCCCTCGGGACGTCGAAACAGCGAAGGAGCCTCCGCGTGACCCACGCCTTGCAGATCTCATCTTTTGCCAATCTGCCGCGCGCGGCGTTGCTGTTTGCCTTCATCTCCGGCCTGGGACTTGCCGGCTGCGACGATCGCGGCGGTGACCCGGCCAGGCAAATCGGTGCCAATCCGCCATTGCCCGCGCCGCAGCAATATCTGGTACCGCCGATGCGAATCGCCAAGGTGGTCGCGTGGGGCAACGAAACTCCGACGGTGCCGCAGGGATTGCAGGTTCATGCGATGGCCGCCGGGTTCGAGCATCCGCGGTCGCTTTATGTGCTTCCCAATGGCGACGTCCTGGTGGTCGAGAGCAACGGCCCGAAAGCGCCGATCCACCGCCCCAAGGATCTCGTCACCGGCTGGGTGCAATGGCTGGCCGGCGCAGAGGGCAAGGGCGCCAACCGCATCACGCTGCTGCGCGACACCAACGGGGATGGCGTTCCGGAGCTACGCACCACGTTCCTGGACCACCTCAACTCGCCCTTTGGCGTTGCCCTGGTCGGCGGCAATCTCTACGTGGCGAACACCGACGCCATCATCCGCTATCCCTATCAGGAAGGGCAGACCAGCATCACGGACCCGGGTACCAAGCTCACCGACCTTCCCGGTGGCCCCATCGATCATCACTGGACAAAGAGTCTGCTGGCGAGCCGGGATGGCTCCAAGCTCTATGTCGGTGTCGGCTCCAACAGCAACATCGCTGAAAACGGCATCGGCGCCGAGTATGAGCGCGCCGCGATCTGGGAAGTCGACCGGACGTCAGGCGCGCATCGCATCTTCGCCAGCGGGATACGCAATCCCACCGGCCTGCAATGGGAACCGCAGACCGGCAAACTCTGGGCGATCGCCAACGAACGCGATGAACTCGGGCCCGATCTCGTTCCGGATTACCTGACCTCGGTGAAGGACGGTGGTTTCTACGGCTGGCCCTACAGCTATTACGGCCAGCACCTCGACCCTCGGGTCAGACCGCAGCGGCCTGATCTGGTGGCGACGGCGATTCCACCGGACTATGCCTTGAGCTCCCACGTGGCCCCGCTCGGTGTCGCCATGTACACGGGCACCGGCCTTCCCGAGAACTACCGCAGCGGTGCCTTTGTCAGCGAGCACGGCAGCTGGGATCGAAGTCCCCTCAACGGCTACAAGGTGGTGTTCGTGCCGTTCAGCGGCGGACAGCCCAGCGGCAAGGCCCAGGATGTCGTCACCGGCTTCCTCGACGCGAACAACGAAGCGCGCGGACGGCCGGTTGGGGTTGCCGTCGACAGGACCGGCGCATTACTGATCGCCGACGATCTCGGGAATAGAGTGTGGCGGGTGTCGTCGGCTAATCCGCAGTCCGCGTCCAGCAATTGAGATCGACGGACGAAGCGAACGCTATCGCGCCCGTAACTCGGGCTGTTCAGCTCCGGAAGCGGGCGCGATAATCGTGAGGACCTGTGCCAATGCGTCTCAGGAAGGTGCGGCGCATGGTGTCGGCATTGCCGAAGCCGCATCTGGACGCCACGCGCTGCAGCGGAACATCGGTATCCTCCAGCAGGCGGCGTGCGGCATCGAGACGCGCGGCTTCGACATAGTCCGTCGGCGTCACGCCGGTCTCGCCTAGAAAAACCCGGGTGAGATTTCTCACGCTCATCGCCGCGCGCTTGGCGAGCGCGGCGATCGATAGATTGGCGCCGAGATTATCGAGGATCCAATGCTGCAGGCTCTGAATGCGGGTCTCCGACGCGATTTGCGCGGCCAGATGCGCGCTGAATTGCGACTGCCCGCCGGGGCGCTTGAGAAACACCACCAACCGCCGGGCCACGGTCAACGCCAGTTCTCGTCCGTGATCATCCTCGACCAACCTCAAGGCGAGGTCGATCCCCGCCGTGACGCCGGCGGAGGTGTAGAGCGGACCGTCCTTCACATAGATCTGGTCGGGTTCGACCCTCGCCGCCGGATAACGGGCGGCGAGTTCGGCGGCGTGCTGCCAATGCGTCGTCACGTTGCGCCCGTCCAGCAAGCCGGCCGCGCCGAGGAAGAACGCCCCGGTGCAGACCGAACCATATCTCGGCACCTCGGCCGCGCGCTGCCTCAGCCATTGCTGAAAGTCCGCGTAGGACTCCGCGTGCGAAAAATCCGGCGAGCCGGCCACCAGCAACGTGTCGTAGGGGCCATCGGAATCGTAGATCGACTTGTCGACAAGCAGCGACACGCCGCCGGTTCGAACGACACTCCCTTTTTCGATCGCGACCAGACAGGTGTCATAGACTGCGGTTCCGCCGGATTGCCGCGTGGCCTCGACGAAGACATCGAGCGGACCAAACACATCCAGCGACTGTGCATTGGGTGGCACCGCGATCGCTATTCGCTTCGATTGCGTATCTGCTTTCATCATTCTCCTCGACACGCGCCGGGCGATGGCGCGGGATTGAATCAAGACAGCGGATGGCCGGAATTCGCGGCGCTTTGGCCAGATCCGTCGGGCCACGGCGATGGCGAGGAAAATAGCACCAAACTATTATTTGCCCATCGAAATCACGACGAAGGATATCGGTGATGTACACGCTGTATTATTATCCCGCCAACGCCAACGCCGCGCCGCATATGCTGCTGCAGGAAATCGGCGCGGAATACCAACTGGCTTTGGTCGACCGCAAGGTCAACGGACAGAAGTCGAAAGCGTACCGGCAAATAAATCCGAACGGGCGTATTCCCGCCCTCCAAGACGGCAAGCTCGTCCTGTTCGAGTCCGCAGCGATCGTGCTGCATCTGGTCGACCATCATCCGGAATCAGGACTGGCGCCGCCCGCCGGCACCGTAGAGCGTGCCAAATTCTATCAATGGCTGATCTTCCTGACCAATTCGCTGCAGGAGGAGCTGATGATCTTTCAGTACCCCGATCGCCTCACCGGCGACAACGCCAAGGCCATGGCCAGCGTGATGCACGGCGCCGAAAAGCGCGCGAGCAATTTCCTCGACGTCATCGACGATCACCTCCGGGACAATGGACCCTATTTCCTGGGCGATCAGGTCAGCGCCGTCGATCTCTATCTCGTCATGCTGGCGCGGTGGGCGCAACCGATGACCAAGCCGCCGCGGGCTCGCCCGCATGTCGCGAAGCTGCTCGACCTCGTCGCATCGCGGCCGGCAGTACAGCGGGCCTATGCGGCCGAGGGCATCACCGCGCCGATCTGCTGAACGACAGCGCCGTCGCTCGACAGCCCCCAGTCGACGGTCTTTTCCAACCGAACAGGAGTTTCGCCATGCTCAATCGACCCAGCCGCAATACGCCGAACCGAATGGACCTGCCCTTCGTCGGCCTCACCACATTCGCGCGCCAGCCGTCCTGCCCGGACTGGAACGCGCTCGACGGCGCCGATGTTGCGGTCCTCGGCGTCCCCATCGACACCGCCTCGAGTTACCGCGTCGGAACCAGGTTCGGGCCGCGCGCGATCCGCGAAGCCTCGATGTTCCACGGCTTTGGCCCCGAGGGCGTGTTCGATTTCGAGGACGAAGTGACCTATCTGACCGCGGACGAAGTCTCAATCGTCGACGCCGGCGATTCCGACGTCATCTATGCCGACACGAAGCGCAGCCTTGCCAATGCCGAGCAGGCCGTGCGCGCGCTGCTCGACGCCCGCGCAATGCCCTACATTCTCGGCGGCGATCATGCGATCACCATGGCCACCGTTGCCGCCTATTCGAACGAGAAGCCGTTCCACATCGTCCATCTCGATGCCCATTTCGACTTCATCGACGAACGCAACGGCATTACCTGGGGCCACGGCAGTCCGATGCGCCGGGCTTCGGAAATGTCGCATGTCAAGGGCATCACGACGCTCGGGGCCCGCAACATGGCGGCGGTCAGCCGCAGGGATTGGGAGGCGGCGCGCGCCTACGGCACGATTGTTTCGCCACTCCGCAAGGTGCGGGACGAGGGTGCTGAAGCATCGCTTCGGCACATCGGCGAAATGGAGCGCGTCTACGTATCGATCGATATCGATGCGTTCGATCCGTCGATCGCGCCGGGCACGGCGACCATCAGCCATGGCGGCTTCAGCTACTACGAGGCTCGCGACATCCTGAAGCTGATCGCCCGGCGGTTCGATGTCGTCGGCGTGGATTTCGTCGAGGTTTCACCGCCGTACGATCCCGCGGGGATCACCTCCCTGCTCGCCGCGCGGATCAGCCTCGATTTCATCGGCGCCATTTTCCACCAGCGCGCCAGGCGGCGCGCCTAACCCCAGCGCCGCGCTCTCGCGCGGCTACCACCCCCAACCGAAGGATCAAGCACCATGAACAAGTTCACAACCGAATTCGGCGCGCCCGTCGTCGACGACAACAACGTCATCACCGCGGGGCGGCGCGGGCCGATGCTGCTGCAGGATGTCTGGTTCCTGGAAAAGCTGGCGCATTTCGATCGCGAGGTCATTCCGGAGCGAAGGATGCACGCCAAGGGCGCCGGCGCATTCGGCACCTTTACCGTCACGCACGATATCACGCGCTTTACCAAGGCGAAGATCTTCGCGAGGGTCGGCAAGGAGACCGAGATGTTCACCCGCTTCTCGACAGTGGCGGGCGAACGCGGCGCGGCCGATGCCGAGCGCGATATTCGCGGCTTTGCGATGAAATTCTACACCGAGGAAGGCAATTGGGACCTGGTCGGCAACAACACGCCGGTGTTCTTCATCCGCGATCCCCTGAAATTCCCCGACCTCAACCACGCAATCAAGCGCGACCCGCGAACCGGCATGCGCAGCCCCGACAACAATTGGGACTATTGGACGCTTTTGCCCGAAGCCCTGCATCAGGTCACGATCATCATGAGCGATCGCGGGATTCCGCGAAGCTTCCGCCACATGCATGGGTTCGGTAGCCATACCTACAGCTTCCTGAACGCGAAAAACGAGCGCTTCTGGGTCAAATTCACCTTCAAGACCCAGCAGGGCATCGAGAACCTGACCGACGCCCAGGCGCAGTCGACGATCGGACGCGACCGCGAGAGCAATCAGCGCGACCTCTACGAGAGCATCGAGAGCGGCGCATTTCCGCGCTGGACGTTATTCATCCAGGTCATGCCGGAAGCGGAAGCCGCCACCTACCGCCTCAATCCGTTCGACCTGACCAAGGTCTGGCCGCACCGGGATTACCCGCTGATCGAGGTCGGCGTCATGGAGCTGAACCGCAATCCGGAGAACTTCTTCGCCGATGTCGAGCAGGCTGCGTTCAGCCCCGCCAATATCGTGCCGGGCATCGGTTTTTCGCCCGACAAGATGCTGCAGGGACGCCTGTTCTCCTACGGCGACACCCAGCGCTATCGGCTCGGCGTCAACTTCTCCCAGATCCCGGTGAATGCCCCAAAATGCCCGTTCCACAGCTATCACCGCGACGGCCAGATGCGGGTCGACGGCAATGGCGGCGGCCGCACCTCCTACGAGCCGAACAGTCGGGGCGAATGGATTGCCCAACCGGATTTCGCCGAACCGCCGCTGGCGATCGAAGGCGCGGCGGATCGCTGGAATCACAGCGAGGATACCGATTACTTCTCGCAGCCCGGCGAGCTCTTCCGGCTGATGACGCCGGCGCAGCAGAAGGTCCTGTTCGAGAACACCGCGCGCGCCATCAAGGGCGCCTCCCCCGAAGTCGTGGCGCGGCATATCGGCAACTGCAGCAAGGCCGATCCCGCCTATGGCGCCGGCGTGGCCGAGGCGATCACCCGTCTCGGGTGATCTGCTCCCGCATGGATTCGTCGGGCGAGGATCGCTGCGATCTCACCGCTCGACGAAGGCGCGCTGGAGCTGATCGGTGATCGGCTTCAGGAGGTAACTCATCATGGTCCGGCTCCCGGTCTGCATGAAGACTTCGGCAGGCATGCCCGAGACCAGTTGCTGACCTACGAGGCGCCGGCGTTCCTCCTCAGGGAGCGTCACTCTTACCGTGAAATACGGCGCATTGGTCTGCTGATCCCGGGTGGTATCGGCCGAGACATAGGACACCTGACCGTTGAGCTGCGGCGTCACCCGCTGATTGAAGGCCGAGAAGCGGATGAATGCCTTCTGGCCCATCCGCACCTGGTCGATATCATTGGGCTGCAGCCGCGCCTCGATCTGCAGATCGTCGAGGTCCGGCACCACTTCCATGATGGTGTCGCCGGCGCGGATCACGCCGCCGATGGTGTGCGCCGAAAGCTGGTGGATCACGCCCGAATTCGGCGCCCGGATTTCGATCCGTTCGAGCTGGTCGCGCGCCGCGACGCCGCGCTCGACCAGCTCGGCTTCCTTGGCCTGGTTCTCGCCGAGCTCCTTGACGACATCGGTGCGAAAGTCCTGATCGAGCCGAACGATCTGAAGCTGCGCCTCGCCGATCTTGGATTTCGTTTCGGCGATCGCCGACGTCAATTGCCCGCGCTCGCCTTCGATCCGCGCGCTCTCGCGCTGCAGGGTGGTGAGCCGGGTCAGCGGCACGAGCCGCTTGTCGTAGAGGTCCTGGACGCCCGTGAGTTCGCCCGCGATCAGTTCCAGTTGCTTGGATTTTGAATCGACCTGGGCATCGAGCCCCGCAATCTCCTCGCCGAGCTGCGCAACGCGGCTTTGCAGAAGATCGGTCTGGCTGCGGCGCGCATTGGCCCGCGCCTTGAAGAGCTGTTGCTCCGACGCCAGCAGCGTCCTGACGGTGGCTTCCGCCGATCGCGCCGAAAGTTCAGGCGGCACTTCGAGCTGTGCTGCGCCCTCGCGCTCGGCCTCCAGCCGGGCGATCCGGGCGCGCGCTTCATCGAGCTGCTTGCTCACCATCTGCAGGCTGGCCTGCGCCTGGGTGGCGTCGAGCCGCAGCAGCAGATCGCCCGCGCCAACCCGCTGGCCGTTGTGAACCGGAATTTCCGCCACGACGCCGCCGGTCGGATGCTGGATCGCCTTGACGTTCGATTGAACCACGAGATTGCCGGGAACCACGACGGCGCCCGCCATCGGCATCAGCACGGCGAGGCCCCCGGCCACAAGGCCGACGCTCAGCAGCACCCGAAGTCCGGCCCGCAATTCGCCCTCGAACGCGCGTCCGGTCCGCAGCGCCAGGCTCTCGCCCCGCGCATTGTCGTTATCGGCGACGCCATCGCGATTGACGAGAAAAGCGACGCCCGTGGTGAGGCCGACGCGGCAGCTCTCGATCAACTGTCCAACGGCCGTTGCGGGCTTGGCGCTCACTTGCGGAGGCGAAAGCGTCAATCGAGGGCTCTCGATATGCATCGACCGATGCTTGTCGCCCGCTGACCGATGCTTGTCGCCCGCTCCCGGAAGTTCCGGCCCGGGCCGCATCACATTGATCAGGGACGGGTCGTCGGGCGCAAGGATCGGGCGATCCCGGTCGGGCGGCGGATCGATCGGCAACTCGCGCGCAGGTTCGCTCTTTCGCCACGCCGGAGCGGCAGCCTCCTTGCGTCCATGCTCGCTTCTGCGCGCAACCGGAGTGACGGCCGGCTCATGCACATGCTCGTTTCGGCGCCTGGTCGGTGCGGCAGCTGGCTCGGGCGGGGGTTCGATTCTCCGCGCCGCCGGAGCGGCGGCCGAAAGTCCCAGTTGCTCCAGGCAGACATCGAGCGCTCGTCCCATCTTGCCCTTGTGCTTCCGCTGGCGCGTTCGCTGCCGCGGAGCCGGACGCAAACTCTCGCGCGCGGGACGGCGGGCTTTCGCCTCATGCGGCGCATCCGGTTGTTCCTGCTCGAAGGCCTGGCGAAGGCGCTGCAATTCGAGAATCAGGGCCGCGCCTTGCGGGCCGACAGCGTCATCCTGGGATTCCCCGACCCAGCGGGACGCGCGCCTGAGATCGTGCGGTGGGCTGTCTCCCCGTCTCATGGCTCGACGCTTTCGGCAATCGGCGCACGGCGCGCCGTTTTCATATCGGCCGCCGCTGCCGCGGGCGGTCTCGCCGGCGGGGGCTGTCGCGCCGGCGCAGGCTCTCTTGCCGTGGCGGCTTGCCCAGTCGCGTTGCGAACGCGCGCAAATATCTCCCCGCAGGGACCGAATGCGATCGCCTTGCCGTCATAGAGCACCAGCGCCATGTTCAGTGCGGCCAGCGCACTGGGACGATGCGATATGACAATGACGATGCAGCCCTGCAGGCGCAGGATCTGAATGGCGCGGGTCAGGGCGTTCTCGCCGTCGGCATCGAGATTGGCGTTGGGCTCGTCGAGCACGATCAGGAACGGATCGCCGAACACCGCCCGCGCCAGGCCAACGCGCTGCCGCTGCCCGGCCGACAGCGACATGCCGCCCTCGCCGATCCGGGTCGAATAGCCGTCCGGCAAACGCAGGATGATGTCGTGCACGCCGGCGATCTGCGCGGCTTTCAGGATCGCGTCGGAGCTTGCATTCTCGTCGAAGCGGCAGATGTTTTCGGCGACCGTGCCGTCGAACAGCGCCACGTCCTGCGGCAGGTAGCCGACATAGCGGCCGAGATCCTCGTTGCACCATTGATCGAGCGCGGCGCCGTCGAGCCGCACCACGCCGTTCTGCGACGGCCAGATTCCGACCAGCGCCTTGGACAGCGTGGTCTTGCCCGAGGCGCTGGCGCCGAGCAGCGCCAGTCCCATGCCGGCCTTGAGCGAAAACGAGATGTTCGAGACGATCGGCTTGGTCGCGCCCGGTGCCGTGACCGCGAGTTCCTGCACCGACAGCTCGCGGCAGGGGCGCGGCAGCACCACCGGCGGCGCCGGAGGTGCCGCGGTGGCCTTGCAGATGTCGCGCAGGCGCGTGATGCCCTGGCGCGCGGCGACGAGCTGCTTCCAGGTGCCAAGCGCGATTTCGACCGGCGCCAGCGCGCGGCCCATCATGATCGACGAGGCGATCATGATGCCGCCCGAGGCCCTGTCGGCGACGACGAGATAGGCGCCGAGGCCGAGCATGCCGGATTGCAGCACGTAGCGCAGCACCTTCGCCCCCGAGCCGAGATTGGCATAGACGTCGGTGGCGCGGATATTTTCCCGCAAATAGCGCTCGTTGGCCTGCGACCAGCGCGCGGTGAAGCGGTCGGTCATGCCGAGCGCGCGAATAACTTCGGCGTTGCGCTGGGTCGCGTCCGCCAGCACCTGGCGCTGGGCGCTGGAATCCATCGCCGCTTTCGCCGCGCCGCGCGACATCCGCTCGGTCAGCAATGTCATGGCGATGATCGCCGCGGTGCCCAGCAGCGCCGTCATGCCGATCGCCGGATGAAACAGGAACAATGCGACGAGGAAGATCGGGATCCAGGGCATGTCGAGGA
Source organism: Bradyrhizobium erythrophlei (assembly GCF_900129505.1). NCBI lineage: Bacteria > Pseudomonadati > Pseudomonadota > Alphaproteobacteria > Hyphomicrobiales > Nitrobacteraceae > Bradyrhizobium > Bradyrhizobium erythrophlei. The sequence continues at coordinate 8,985,049 of NZ_LT670818.1, forward strand.
ACGCGGTCGGCCCCATGCTCGACATGAAGCTGCGCACCTGGTCCAGATCGCGCAACGGCTGCTGCATCAGCATCGGCTTCGCCCCGCGAAGCGGCAGCGTGGCGAGTGCGGTGTGGATCGACTGCTGCAGGCCGGCGTCGAACAGCGTGCCGACCCGGCACAGCATGCGCGTGCGCAGCGCGTCGAAATATCCCTGCACCAGATAGGCGAACAGCACCATCAGCGAAAGCCCGAGCAGGGTCGCGGTGTTGCGGCTTGGAATCACCCGGTCATAGACCTGCAGCATGTAGAGCGAGCCCGACAGCATCAGGATGTTGATGACGCCGCTGAATACGGCGATGCCGACCATGCGCCGCGCACTCTCGCGCAGTCCCACCGCCACGGGATCGTCGGACTGAAGCGTCGACCTGAGGCTGGAAATCGCGCGCGACGGAAACGTCGCCTCTGCGTGACCGTGAGCGATACTCATGCACTGCGCCCTCTCGGCTGCCATCGCAATTGCCGCGATCAAATCTCCTTGACGGCTGATACCGACCATTTTTCGGCAAGAATGCGACGACGGCGAAGAGTTCTGGACGGAGTCTGGACGGAGTTCGGAGTAAAACCACGGCGTGTGGTGTCATATTTTTCTGGACGCGTGTCATAATTTTCCGGACGATGGCGTCGTACCGGCCGCGCAAGATTTGCGGCCCGCCAGATTTTCAGAGCAAATACCGGACAACGCTTTCAGATTTTCCGCTCGCGGCCGGGTTGTTCTCGCCTCAAACGCATCAGCGTCACGGATTCGTCCGCCTATCACCTTGCTTCTCCCGCGCATTGGCCCCGGTGTCGGCTGAAAGCCGCCACGAAGCTAAATAATTCTTCATCTCTCGCATCACGTCGCCGCGGAAGTGATCACACGCGTCGGCCGTCAAGCAGTTTTGACGAGACAACAGGGGACGAACATGGCTCGCATCGCAAACGATTTTCATCACCATCACGCTGGTAACGGTCACCAAATGGATCCGGGCCCGCCCGCGCCGCCCGTCACAGATCCCGTTCCCCCCACCCCCCTGCCGCCGCCGCACCGGCTTTCTCTGACCTCGGCTTGACATTCAACGACGCCACGCGCGCGCTGGAAGGCGGACTGTGGCAAAATACGGTCTCGGAAGGCGGTCAGGGGCTCGGCAGCATCGGGCGATACACCACCGATCTCACCAACGTGCAAACCGGCCTGCAGGCGGAAGTAGCCGCGGGGCAATTCACCGGTGATACACTCACCCATGTCAACGCGATCCTGGCCGATATTACGACCTCGCTATCGGCGGCCACCGCCTCGTTGGATGGCGGCGGGACTTTCGGCAGCGTCGCCGCCGCGGAAACGGCGTTGCACAACAGCCATCTCGATATCCTCAATATCGTCAACAACGACGCCAATCTCGCCACGTTGGCGACACAAAACGGCGCGGCCGGATTTCTCGCAGCGCCCACAGCATTTGCCGCAGGCACCACGGCCGCGAACGCCCCTCACGCCACTTTCGCCGACATCGGCGCCATCTTCAACGATCTCGCCAACATCTCCATTGGCGGCATCAACGCCTCCAATACGGCGCAGGCGACGGCCGACACTAACGCGGCCATCACCGACCTGCAGAGTTTGATGGCGGCCAACCCGACGCTGTTCGGCGGTCTCACCGGCATCCATGCGGATACCATCGTGCGGCAACTTGAACTCGAGAAAACCTTCATCAACCAGGCCGGGGTAAGCCAGGATGCGGGACGGGCCAGCAACGACAATCTGCTCGACATCATCGACATCGTGCAGGGCGACAACAACCTGTTGAACATGGCAAACCAGAACGGCGTTCACGGCTTTACGCCCTTTGGCGACGCGCTGAACCCGACACCGAAATATATCGACAATTCGGACCAGACGAATTTCTGGGCCAACTTCATCGCCCAGTCCAACACGCTGGGACAGCAGGCGGAGAACCTGGTCGGCGGCCACGATGCAGCTGCGATCACCGCGCTGATCGGCAACATTCAGACCTTCGAAAAGACGGTGACCAATTTCGACGCTGCCCAGGGCGGCATCTTCGAAGCCCGCTTCGACAACGAACTGCTGGGCCAGACCAGCACGCTGGGCGCCGAGGTGAGCGCGATCATCAAGGGACTGCAAACCGGCAATGCGGCGCTGGTCACCGCCGCCGCGGAAGAGATGCACGCCAACGCCGCCGACGTCGGCGGCAACAACACTCCCGCGACCGGCGGCACCTACAATGCCGACGGCGCGACGGTGGCCGACGTGCTGTCGACAGCGGTGGCGGCTCCCGCGGTGGCCGCGGCCACGCCGGTGACCCCGGCACCGGCACCGGCGGCACCCGCTCCGGCACCGGCGGCACCCGTCGTGGCCGCGGCGCCGTCAGCGGCCACGCCCCCGGTCATCGATCCGCATCATTCGATTGCGGAGATGGCGCAGCATTTCCACCACATGTGGGGATAACGGCGGATCGACGTGACCTCCAGCCACCCGTCGCGTCGACGGGTCGCTGGAGGTCGGGCGATCGGGCGGTCCGGCTCTTGCCAGCTCTTGCGGTTTGAACCGTCAACACGACGCGGCCGGGCAGCCGCAAAACAAAGGGAAATGTTCATTCGTCGGGTTCGGCGAATCCTGATTTTGGGGGACGTGTCATTTGTGTACCGGTAACGATGGCTTCTTGCGGCGTATTGCACGGGCCAAGACGGAAGATCGTGCGATCGGGCGCGATGCGCCGGCGCGTGGCAGATTCGAAGTTAGCGTAAAGTCCAGGCGCCACCCTGATGGTGCCCGCTGCGGGCTCCCCGACCACGGAGCGCGCGCGTGAGGCAACGGAAAACCGATTACGGCACGATCATCCTGCACTGGCTGCTGGTGGCTGCGTTCGGCGTCGCCTTTGTCAGCGGATTGCGGATCGCGACCGAAGCACCCGGACGCGGCTGGATCAATCTGTTCGACGCCGTGCTGCCGCGCCAGAGCGTGTGGGTGGCGCACATGCAGGCCGCCATGGTGCTGGTGGCGGTGTCGATCGCCTACGTCGTCTATCTGGCGAAGTCCGGCCTCGGCCGCCGCGTCCAGTTCGACAAGATTCGCCTGCGCGGATTGTTCGGCCGCAAGCAGGCCAGGCTCGGCGCCTACAACATCGTCCTGTACTGGATCTTCTTCGTCACGATGCTGGCGCTGATCGTCAGTGGCGGGCTGTTGTATTTCGGCTTTTACGCCGGCCACGACGTGGCGACGCTGCACTGGTACGGAACCTGGGTGATAACGGCGTTCGCAGGCTTTCATGTGCTGGCGCATTTCCGGATCGGCGGCGCGTCGCAGCTGCTTCGGATTTTTCGCCCGACCCGTCTCACCGCGCCGCCGCCGCGGCTCGATGCCGTCGAATTGCTGACATTGCTCGCGGAGCAATCGGCGCGGCTGGCTCCCGACACCGCCCAACCGCCTGTCAATCCGGCACCGCCGCTCAACGACGGCGCGCGGGATCGGACGGCCGCCCAGAGTTCGACCGCGCAAGCGCGGCCCGCAGCCAGGGAGCAGAGCCGCGCTTCAAAGCCGCGCAATCCGACCTTCCAATCCAACCCTTTCGTCGTCGCCGCGGCCGTCGCCATCACCGGCGCGTCCGTCATCCTGGCGGCCGACCGGCTGGCGGTCGACCAGTTGCGGATTCACCGCATCACCAGCGTGGACGCGCCTGTGCTCGACGGCGACACCTCCGATCGGGCCTGGCGCAACATCACGCCGTTTTCGCTGATGACCAGCGAGGGCGGCAATTTCGACGGCACCGGCGAAACCAGAATCGAGATTCGCGCGGTGCACGACGGCACATGGGCGTATTTCCTGTTCACCTGGGAAGATCCGACCCGATCGCTGAAGCATTTGCCGCTGATCAAGGAAGTCAACGGGTGGCACGTGCTTCACGACGGCCTCGAGGCCGGCGACGAGCATGACTACAGTGAGGACAAGTTCTCGGTGCTGTTTACCACCATGAATGTGACGCTAGCGGGCGACCGGACGTTTCACGCCAGTCCGCAGCCGATTGCGGATGCGCCGGCGACCATGACCGGCCGCGGCCTGCATTTCACCGCGGCCGGCTACGCCGACGTCTGGCAATGGAAGGCGACCAGCGGCGGCTCGACCGGATGGATGGACGACGCGCATTTCGGTCCGCCTTTGGCTCCGACGCCGATGCAACTGCGCAATGTCGTTCCCTACAAGGGCGGTTTCGCGCCCGACCCGGGGACGGCAAATTACTCGGACAATTTTGTCGTCGACGCCGATGGCAGCGGCGGCGCCCGGCTGATCGCGCCCCGGCGGTTGCCAAGGGATCTGGCGGCCACGATCGCGGCCATGGGCCAGGTTGATATCGATCCCAACCACGGCGAGAACGAAGGCTCCCGCTGGTACATGACCGAGGATGAATCGATCCCGTATTCCGCGGAGGCCGATGCCCGCATCCCGGCAGGCACGGTCATCCCGGGCGTGATCATTGCCGGCGAGTTCACGGGCGATCGCGCCGATGTGCGATGCGCGGCGCGCTGGGCCTCGGGGCACTGGGCGCTGGAAGTGGCGCGCCGCCTCGACACCAACAGCCAATACGACGTGCCGATCAAGACCGGCGTCTTCATGCGGGTCGCGGCCTTCGATCACAGTCAGATCAGACATACCCGGCATGTCCGGCCAATCCGTATCGAGGTGGAATAATGGCAAAGACCTGTAAAGTGACGCTGAACAACGAGGCGTTCCTCGCGAATTGCGGGGACCTGCTGCTCGATTCGGCGTTGATGAACGGCATCGACCTGCCGCATGACTGCCGCAGCGGGATCTGCGGCGCCTGCCGCGTTCGCCTCGTCGATGGCAAGGTGTTCGGCGGCCAGGAACATGGTGACGACATGATCCACGCCTGCCAGGCCCGGGTCGTTTCCGATCTTGAGATCGTAAGCGAACCCGTGCCCGATCAGGTCTCCTTGCCGGGGCGGGTGGCTAAGCTGGTTCGGTTGGCGCCCGACGTCATCGGCGTCGACGTGGAGCTGCCGAAACCGCTTCACTATCTTCCCGGCCAGTATTGCAAGCTGCAGTTCCGCGGCTTCCCGGAGCGGTCTTTCAGCCCGACCTATCCGCTGGAGGGACGCCCTGATCCTCGCCTGCTGCATTTTCACATCCGGCGGCTTTCCGACGGGACCGTCTCCTCCGCGCTCGGCCGGGAGATCGGCATCGGCCATCGCGTCAAACTGACGGGGCCGCTTGGCACCGCCTTTCTGCGGCCAGATCATGCCGGCAGCATCGTTGTCGTCGCCAGCGGCACCGGCTTCGCGCCGATGTGGTCGATCGCGGTCGCCGCGATCATGGAGCGGCCACAGCGCGAACTGATCTTCGTGGTGGCGGCGCGAAAGCTGCAGTCGCTGTATATGCACAACGCGCTGTGCCGGCTGGCGCTGTTTCCCAACGTCACGATCATTCCGGTCGTATCGGAGCCGCAGAACGTCTCGCCCGCCATCCGCGTCGGACGGCCGACCGAGCATCTGCCGAATTTGTCGGCCGACGATGTGGTCTACACCTCGGGCGCGCCGGCCATGACCGAAGCAGTGGCGCAGATCGCACGCGCCGCCGGCGCCAAATGCTATACCGACCCCTTCGTCGCGAGCAGTCGACCCGACGACCCGGCCACGGTGGTGGGACGCCTCACCGGCTGGCTCAACAACCCGCGAAGCGGTCCGCCGATCGTGCGGCCGGCGCGGAAGCAGGCGAGCCGGATGGCCGCGCCGCGTGCCGCGTTCGGCAACGCGCGCTGAACGCATACGCTGATCGTGTGCGCGGGCTAGAAGGCAGTGGCTGGAGCCAGGCTGATACGGATCGACTTGTAATGGTCGAGCCGCGCAATCTCGCGATCGAGCTCGGCGCCGGGCGATTGTTTCGCCAGGCCTTCCTGCATCTCCGCGATCTCGGCCTCCAGTGCGGCAAGATCGAGATCCTCGACGGAAGTGGCGGATTCCGCGAGGATCGTGAGATCGTCCTGCGAAAATTCGGCCAGGCCGCCGAAAACCACAAACCGGTCGCGGATGTTTCCCGCGATCGCGGTCACGAGCCCGGGGCGAAGCATGGCGACAACCGGCGCGTGGCCGGCAAGGACGCCGAAATCGCCCTCTACACCGGGCAAATCGACCTGATCGACCTGGCCCGAGAACAACAGCTTCTCGGGCGATACCAGGCTCACTTGAAAGGTTGGCACAATGCTTTCCAGTCGTTCGTCGCATTATGCCGGCACTTTACCCGGCACAATGCCGAAGTCCAAACGGCCTGTCAGCGCCGCCCGGCTCAGCAGCCACGGCAGATGTTCTTAATCTTGGCGTCCAATCGGGCATTTTCCTCGGCGAGCAGATCGCCAGCCTGGCCCGTTGACGCCGCGGGCGCTGGCGCTGCCGCTGATGGCTTGACCCTGGCGGCCGATGCCGCAGCCTTGTCGTAACAAGCGAGGCGATCGCTGGACTTCGTGATCGACCGGCATTCGCTGGTTTGAGCGATCGCAGGCCCGCAAAACGTACAAAGCACGACCAACAGCGCAACGGCTTTCATCATTATTCTCCAAAAGGACTTGAGAATCATATTGTGCCGGATAGTCGCAGGTGCTGTTGATCCAACTCAAGGGGGATGACGGCATTTGCCGCTGCCGAACCCCGCTCGTTTGGGCCGTCGCGGATGAACCATTTGAGTTCGGGCAAGCCCGCCCACGCGCCGATGGCCCAATCATGCCCGTCCGCAGGTCCTGCCAGCAGGTAATTCCCTGTCCGGGCTTTTTTAGGAAATGACTCGGTCCGCGATTGTGTCGTACCGTCCGGCCACGTGCCCCCGAGCCCCCGCTGGCGATGGTTTACGTTGAGGAGTCTTTTCGATGGATTTAACACGGCTGGAGATCAACCGCCGCACCGCCCTGCTGACCTCGGCCGCAATTGCCGCAAATGTCATCAACCCGATGCGGGCCTTTGCGGAGGAGACGCCGCGCAAGGGTGGCGTTTTCAACGTTCACTATGGCGCCGAACAGCGCCAGCTCAATCCCAGCATCCAGGCGTCCACCGGCGTCTACATCATCGGCGGCAAGATCCAGGAAAACCTGGTCGATCTCGACGGCAAGGGCCAGCCGGTCGGCGTTCTCGCCGAAAGCTGGGAGGCCTCGCCCGACGGCAAGACCGTCACCTTCAAGTTGCGCAAAGGCGTCACCTGGCACGACGGCAAGCCGTTCACCTCGGCGGATGTCGAATTCACGGCCATGCAGATGTGGAAGAAGATTCTCAACTACGGCTCGACGCTGCAGCTGTTTCTCACTTCCGTCGACACCCCCGATCCGCAGACCGCCATCTTCCGTTATGAGCGGCCAATGCCGCTCAACCTGTTGCTGCGCGCGCTGCCGGATCTCGGTTATATCTCGGCGAAGCATCTGTATGAATCCGGCGATATCAGGCAGAACCCGACCAATCTCGCACCCGTCGGCACCGGTCCCTTCAAGTTCGTCAAATACGAGCGCGGCCAATACATCATCGCCGACCGCAATCCGGATTATTGGCGTCCCAATGCGCCCTATCTCGATCGCATCGTCTGGCGGGTGATCACCGACCGGGCCGCGGCGGCCGCGCAGATGGAAGCCGGCGAACTGGACTACAGCCCCTTCTCGGGCCTGACGATTTCCGACATGGCGCGGCTCGGCAAGGACAAGCGCTTCATCGTCTCGACCAAGGGCAATGAAGGCAATGCCCGCACCAACACCATCGAATTCAACTTCCGCCGCAAGGAATTGTCGGATGTCCGCGTCCGCCGCGCCATTGCGCACGCCATCAACGTTCCGTTCTTCATCGACAATTTCCTCGGCGATTTCGCCAAGCTCGGCACCGGGCCGATCCCGTCCACCTCGACGGATTTCTATCCGGGCGCGAACACGCCGCAATATCCTTACGACAAGGCGAAGGCGGCAGCGCTGCTCGATGAGGCCGGCTTCAAGCCCGGCGCCGGCGGCACCCGATTTTCGCTGCGCCTGCTGCCCGCGCCATGGGGCGAGGACATCTCGCTGTGGTCGACCTTCATCCAGCAGTCGCTGTCCGAGATCGGCATTCCCGTCGAGATCGTGCGCAACGACGGCGGCAGCTTCCTCAAGCAGGTCTATGACGACCATGCGTTCGATCTCGCCACCGGCTGGCACCAGTATCGCAACGATCCCGCGGTATCGACGACGGTATGGTACCGCTCCGGCCAGCCCAAGGGCGCGCCCTGGACCAACCAGTGGGGATGGGAAGATCAGACGGTCGACAAGACCATCGACGACGCGGCGACCGAAATCGAGCCCGCCAGGCGCAAGGCGCTCTATGCCGAGTTCGTCAAGGAGGTGAACACGGAATTGCCGGTCTGGATGCCGATCGAACAGATCTTCGTCACCGTCATCAGCGCAAAAGCACGGAATCATTCCAATACGCCGCGCTGGGGATCGGCCAGCTGGCACGATCTTTGGCTTTCCGCGTGACGTAAACTCCGACAAGATGACCCGATGCGCATCTTGAGACTTGCGGGGCGGCGTCTCGCCGCCTCGATCCCGACATTGTTCCTGATCCTGATCGGCATCTTCGTGCTGCTGCAGTTCGCGCCGGGCGACACCGTCGACGCGATGATGGCGCAGATGGGCGGCGGCGACGCCGCCACCGCGCGGGAACTGCGCCATTTCTACGGGCTCGATCTTTCCATTCCCCTGCAACTCGGAAACTACCTCTGGCGCCTTGTCCGTCTCGACCTCGGTTTCTCCTCGATCTACGGCAAGCCGGTCGCATCCGTCATCCTGGAACGGCTGCCGCCGACCATCCTCCTGATGACGGCGTCGCTGTCGTTCGCGTTCTTCTTTGGCCTCTTGTTCGGCGTAATCGCCGCGCGCGGCGTCAACAAATGGCCGGACACGCTGATCTCGATCACGGGCCTGATCTTCTACGCCACGCCCTCATTCTGGTTCGGCTTGATGGCCATCGTGGTATTTTCCATCTACCTGCAATGGCTGCCCGCCGGCGGCTTCGAGGATATCGGCGCGGTGCAGACCGGCCTCTGGCGCACCATCGACATCGCGCGCCATCTCGTTCTGCCCACTTTGACGCTCGGCCTGATCTTCCTCGCCATCTATCTGCGCATCATGCGCGCCTCGATGCTGGAGGTGCTCAATCTCGATTTTGTCCGGACCGCCCGCGCCAAGGGGCTCGACGAGACACGTGTGGTGACCCGCCATGTCCTGCGCAACGCGTTGCTGCCGATGGTCACGCTGATCGGGCTGCAGGCGGGAACCATGCTGGGCGGCTCGGTGGTGGTCGAAAGCGTATTTTCGCTGCCGGGGCTCGGCCGGCTCGCCTATGAATCCGTGGTCCAGCGCGACCTCAACACGCTTCTGGGAATCGTCTTCGTTTCCGCCCTGCTCGTTATCATTGTGAATTTCGCCGTCGACCTCATCTACGCGCGGCTCGATCCACGCATCATGGCGGAGGGCTGACGGCATGGACGCGGTCAAACGCTATTTTCGGAGCCCTCCCGCCGTGGTCGGGCTGGTGCTGCTCCTGATCGTGGTGGCGATGGCGATCAGCGCCAGCTGGATCTATCCGCGCGAGCCGCTGGCGCTGGCGGGCCGGCCGCTGATCTGGCCGTTTTCCAATCCGCGGTTCCTGCTCGGCACCGACAATTCCGGCCGCGACATCGCCGCGCAAATCTTCTATGGCGCGCGTATTTCGCTCCTGATCGGTGGCGTCGCCACCGCCATTGCCATCACGATCGGCGTCCTGATCGGCGCTTTCGCGGGCTTCTATGGCGGCTGGGTTGACAACGTTCTGATGCGCATTACCGAAGCGTTCCAGACCTTGCCCAATTTCGTGCTGCTGCTGGTGCTGGTCGCGGTGTTCGGCTCGACACTGACCACCGTCACCATCGCCGTCGGCGTGGTGTCCTGGCCGGCGCCCGCCCGGCTGACCCGCGCCGAATTCCTGTCGCTGCGAAATCGCGAATTTATCCAGGCCGGGCGGACGCTCGGCATGCGGGACATCCAGCTGATCCTCGGCGAGATCCTCCCCAACGCCCTGCCGCCGGTCATCGTCTACGCCAGCGTGGTGATGGCGGTCGCGATCCTGCTCGAAAGCGCGCTCGCATTCTTGAGGCTGTCCGATCCGAACGTGGCGTCCTGGGGCAATCTGATCGGCTTGGGACGCGATGTATTGCGGGTGCAGTGGTATGTCTCGGCGATCCCGGGCATCGCCATCCTGCTGACGGTGCTGGCGGTGTCGCTGGTCGGTCAGGGATTGAACGACGCGCTCAACCCGAGGCTCAAAGCAGGATGAGCGAGCCATCGGGCGCCATCCTGGCCCTCGAGGGGCTTAGCGTGCAGTTGCCGCCCGGAGCCGACCGGCCGCATGCGCTTTCGAACGTGTCGCTCGAGATCGCCGCGAACGAAATTCTTTGCGTGGTCGGGGAATCCGGATCCGGCAAGTCGATGATGGCGAGCACCATCATGCAATTGCTGCCGAACGGCGTCAGCATCGATGGCGGCCGCGTGATGTTCGAAGGCCACGATCTGGCGAAAGCCACCGCGACCGAGATGCGCCAGGTGCGCGGCGCCGGCATCGCGATGATCTTCCAGGAGCCGATGACCGCGCTCAATCCGCTGCGCACCATCGGCGACCAGATCGGCGAGATGTTCTCGATCCATACCGATCTGTCCCGCGCCACGATCCGCGCCAAGGTGCTGGCGCTGCTCGAAGACGTGCGCATCTCCGATCCGAAAGCCGCCGCACGGGCCTTTCCGCATGAATTATCGGGCGGCCAGCGCCAGCGCGCCATGATCGCGATGGCGCTGGCGCTCGACCCAAAGGTCCTGATCGCGGATGAGCCTACCACCGCGCTCGACGTGACCACGCAGGCGCAGATCCTGGCGCTGATCCGCGACCTGCAGCAGCGGAAGAAGACGGCCGTGCTGTTCATCACCCATGATTTCGGTGTCGTTGCCGAAATCGCGGACCGCGTCGCCGTCATGCAGCACGGCTTGATCGTCGAACAGGGCGTTGCAGCTTCGGTCCTCAACGCGCCGCAGCATCCCTATACGAAGCAACTGATCGCAGCGGTCCCGCCCCTCACCTCCCCGCCGCCATGCGGGCTGTCCGACGACATTATCCTGAGCATCGACAACGTCTCGAAGACCTACCGGACAGGCGGGTTTCTCGGCCGCGGCGCGCGTGTGACGAAGGCGGTGAAAAACGTTTCGCTGAAACTTCCGCGCGGCGCGACGCTCGGCATCGTCGGCGAATCCGGATCGGGAAAATCCACCCTCGCCCGCTGTCTGGTCCGGCTGATCGATCCCGACGCCGGCGCGATCGTCCTTGAGGGCAAAGACTGGGCGAAAATGGCGCGCGAGGACGTTCGCCGCGAAACCCGCCATATCCAGATGGTGTTTCAGGACCCGTTCGGCTCGCTCAATCCGCGCCGCAGGGCTGCCGAGCTGGTCGCACAAGGGCCGATCGTGCACGGCACGCCGCGGGCCAAGGCGCTCACTGATGCGAAAGAGCTGTTTGCGCTGGTCGGGCTCGATCCGTCGGCCAGCGACCGTTTTCCGCACGAATTCTCCGGCGGCCAGCGCCAGCGTATCGGGCTTGCTCGCGCGCTGGCGCTCCGTCCCGAGGTGCTGGTCGCGGACGAAGCCGTCTCCGCGCTCGACGTCTCCGTACAGGCGCAAGTGCTGCAGCTTCTCGCCGGCCTGCGCCAGCGGCTCGGTCTTTCCATCGTCTTCATCACCCATGATCTCAGGGTAGCCGCGCAAATCTGCGACCTTGTCGCGGTGATGAAGGACGGCGAAGTAGTGGAGCAAGGGCTGGCGGGCGATGTCTTCGGCCGGCCGCAGCATCCCTATACGCGAGCGCTGCTGGATTCGATTCCCGGCGGCGCTTTTGCAAGGCAGCACGAGGTATAAAACTCAGGCGATTTCCCGCGCATCGCGCCGCCGGTAGACCATCAGCATCAACGGCGCCAGACGGCGCAGCAATCCGTGCGCGGGAATCGGCACGGGTTCGGAGAACGGCAGCGCGAGATCTTTTTCCGCGACGCCGCGCACGGCCTTGGACAATTCATCGCCAAGCGCGATGGCGAGCGCGACCGCGCGGCCGTTGCAGCCGGTCCAGCCATAGGCGTCGGTCCCGAGCCGGTGAATGCGGGGAAAGAAATCGGTGGTCATGCCGACATAGCCGTTCCAGACGTAATCGAATTCGACCAGCCCGATCTGCGGCCACAGCCGCTGCAGACGCTCGGTTACTCTCGCCTTGAGCCGCTCGGGCTTGTTGCCTGGACCGATCACGGCGCCGCCCGTGACCAGGCGATTGCGCGCATCGTAGCGCGCGAAGTAGAGCTCGCCATGCGTGTCGGACATCGCCTGCCGGTCGGGAATGACGGTCTTGCGCGCCTCATCGGACAAAGGCTGCGTCGCCATCTGCCAGGACAATATCGGCATGACCTCATGCGCGATATCGGGCATCAGGGATTTTGAAAATTCGTCGGTATAGGCGTTGGTCGCCATGACCAGGGCGCGACCGCTGATCTCGCCCTTTTCGGTTTTGACAATCCAGCGGTCGTTGCGCCGCTCGAAGCTGATCGCAGGCGAACGCGCGTAGATGCGGCAGCCCTGCTCCAGCACGACGCGCGCAAGCCCGCGCGCCAGCGCCAGCGGATTGATGTGGCCGCCGGTCTTGTTCCAGAAGCCGCCGAACCAGGCCTCCGATCCCAGCATCTTCCCCACCTCGTCGCGGGAGAGCAGTTCGACCGGCGCGCCGAATTTCGACCACTGCCGCACCCGCCGCTCGGCGATCTTGATACGCCCCGGCGAATGCACCGGCTGCACCCAGCCGGTCTGCTCCTGCTCGGCCTCGATCTGATAGCGCCGCGCGACGTCGAACAAGGTCGAGGCGCAGTCGCGTAGCAGAGTTACAAAACGTTCGCCCGCAGCGCCATGCTTTGCCACGATGTCCTCGGGATCGGGCCGCGACAAGGTCGGGATCACCTGCCCGTTGTTGCGCCCCGATGCACCCCAGCCCGGCTCCATGGCCTCGACGATGGCAACGTCCACGCCCGCCTCGCGCAAATGCAGCGCGGTCGACAATCCCGTGAAACCGCCGCCGACGACGATGACGTCGGCCTCAGCCGTCCCGATCAGCTCCGGCAGCTCGGGACCTGTGGGAGTCACCGCGGCCCACAGCGAATTGGGCCAGCGGACATTTGCGCTATCCATCATCGTCCTCATCTGTGCCGATCGGCGCACGCACGCGCGACACCCATGCATGGGTCGGCTTGCGGTCGCCGGATCGATCTGGTTAGCTTAGTACGCCAATTCACGCCGGGGAAACAACAGAGTGGCACTCAAGAACGTCATCGGAATCGACCATGCCGTCGTCATGGTCAGGGATCTCGACAGGGCCGCCGAGAGCTGGAAGCGGCTCGGCTTTACCGTATCGCCGCGTGGCACGCACAGCGCGCATATGGGATCGGGCAATTACACCATCATGCTCGACCCCGACTACATAGAATTGCTCGGCGTGCTGGTTGAAACAGAACATAATGCTCCGGCGCGCGCATTTCTCGCCAGGCGCGGCGAAGGCATCGAGCGCATCGCATTTACGGCGGTGGATTCGGCCGCCGGTGCGGAGGAAATTCGCGCGCGCGGCTTTGAGCCCGTGGGCCCGATCGATTTCGAGCGGCCGGTCACGATGCCGGACGGCAGCCTGTCGTCGGCCAAATTCAGGGTGTTTCAGTGGCCGGTTGCGGAAGCGCCGGGCGGCGTGCGCATTTTCGCCTGCCAGCACAAGACGCGCGAAACGGTCTGGATTCCCGAGTTGATGAAACACGCCAACGGCGCCAAGCGTCTGCGGCAGGCGCTGATCGTTTCACCGGAGCCGGCGAAGGATGCCGCGCACCTCGCGCGCATGATCGATCGCGAGACGAGGGCCGAGCCTGACGGCGCGGTGGCGGTGCCCTCCGGCTCGGATCGTGCCGATTTCGTATTCCTCACCAGGGATCAGTTGGGCCGGCGCTATCCCGGAGTCTCGCTGGCAGGCGTACCGGAACGCGGCGGCGCGGGCCTCGTGATCGCATCGGATCTCGCCGCGGCGGAGAAGGCGTTCGGCAGCGCCGGCGTCCGCAGCGGCAGCGCGGTTTGCGTCGCGCCGGCCGCGGCTAACGGCACGCTGCTCGCCTTCGTCGCGGCGTAGCGCTACATCGCGGGCATCACATCTGCGCTCGAAGATGGTGGTGCCAGGCATTGGTTTTACCTGACCCCTGGCCGGCGCGATTTGTTCTGGATCAAATCGAAGCCGGCCGGACCGGATGGTCAGAAAGGCAGCCCCACATAATTCTCGGCCAGCGAGCGCTGCGCGGCCTCGGACGAGAACAGATAGGACATATCCGTTTCCTGCAGCTTGTCGTCATAGGGGATGTTGTTCGGGAAGCGATGCAGCAACATGGTCATCCACCATGAAAAACGCTGCGCCTTCCAGACCCGCGCCAGCGCCTTTTTCGAATAACCATCAAGGCCAGTGTCGTCACCCTTTTTGTAATGATCGACCATGGCGTGATAGAGGTAATAGATATCGGAGGCGGCGCTGTTGAGCCCGCGGGCGCCGGTCGGCGGCACGATATGGGCGGCGTCGCCGGCGAGAAACAGCCGGCCATACCGCATCGGCTCGGCGACGAAGCTGCGCAAGGGCGCGATGCTCTTCTCGATCGAGGGGCCGGTGATCAGGCTGCTTGCGACCTCGGCCGGCAAGCGGCGCTTGAGTTCGGCCCAGAACGCATCGTCCGACCAGTCTTCCGGCTTATCCTCGAGCGGCACCTGGATGTAGTAGCGGCTCAGCACCTGCGAGCGCAGCGAGCACAGCGCAAACCCCCTCTCATGCTTGGCGTAGATCAACTCCGGCGAAACCGGCTTGGTCCGCGAGAGAACGCCGAGCCAGCCGAAGGGATAGATGCGTTCGTATTCCCGCAGCACATCCTTCGGGATCGATTTACGGCTGACCCCGTGAAATCCGTCGGCGCCGATGACGTAGTCGCAATCGATCCGGACGATCTGATCGCCGTCGCGATAGGTGACGTAGGGTGCATCCGATTTCAGGTCGTGGGGCGTGACATCCTCGGCATTGTGGATGACCTTGCCGCCCATTTTGTCGCGCGCCTCATAGAGATCGCGCGTCAGTTCGGTCTGGCCGTAGACGACGACCGAACTGCCGCCGGAGTATTTGAAGAGATCGACGTGATCCATCACACCGTCATGGGCGATATGGAATCCCCGGTGAATCTCGCCCTCGCGGTCCATGCGCTCGCCGCAGTTCGCTTCGCGCATCAATTTTGCAAAACCGTGCTCCAGCACGCCGGCGCGAATCCGCGCCAGGACATATTCGCGGCTGTATTTCTCGAGAACCACGGTTTCGATGCCCTGCAGATGCAGGAGCTGCGACAGCAGAAGACCCGACGGTCCGCCGCCGATGATGCAAACCTGGACTTTCATCGCCTTTCCTCCCTGTTTGGACGATTCTGCCTGTTTTGTATCGGTAAGGAATGGATCGAGTTTCCATTTTCTTGTACAATTCGAACATGCAGAAGACGGCGGCCAGCCACACTGTTCAGACCTATAATTTGTTCGGCGAGGCCGGCGATCTACCCGACGTCGTGCATTGCGAAACCATCGCAGCGCGTTCGGTGCTGCACGAATGGGAATTCGCCCCGCACCGGCATGCGCGCCTGCACCAGATTCTGCTGATCGAACGCGGCAGCGGACAGGCGACGCTGGAGGGACGCATCCACGCGCTGCGGCCGATGCGGGTCGTCAACGTGCCGGTCGGCCATGTCCACGGCTTCACTTTCAAGCCGGGAACGCAGGGCTGGGTGCTTACCGTCGCCGCCGAAATGCTGGATGAGGTGCTGACGCCGTTGGAGGGATTGCGGCGGGTGCTGGCGCATTCGGCCGTGCTGCGCGGCACCGCGCAGATGCGCATGGCGATGCAGCAGGTCTTCGCCGAATTCGCCGGGCGCGAATTTGCCCGGGCGCATGTGCTGCGCGCCTTGTCCGGTGCCCTGATCGGGCTGGTCGCGCGCGAACTGGCCGCGGGCGGGCGGGCGCCGGGCGGCCTGGCAAAATCCGACCTCTTCGTGCGGTTCGAAGCGCTGCTCGAGCAACACTTCCTGCAGCACTGGACCGTGTCCGACTATGCGGCCGCGCTGTCGATCACGCCGACGCATCTGAGCCGCCTCGCCCGTTCGGCGACCGGCCACGCGGCATCGAAGCTGATCCTCGACCGGGTCATTCGCGAAGCCCGGCGCAATCTCGTCTACACCAACCTGCCGGTCTCGATGATCGCCTACGCGCTCGGCTTCAACGATCCGGCTTATTTCAGCCGGATCTTTTCCGCCTCCACCGGCCTGTCGCCGCGAAGCTTCCGCGACAAGGTGCACGCATCCGCCTGACCGGCCCATCAGCAAGCGTGGATCGGCGGGGTGCTTCGGCAAACTCTCTGCCGGGGAGTGAACTGATAGACCCCCCAACCCGACCTCGAGAGCGAGCTTTGCTCGCCTCGGACCCCGCCACGCGCAAGGGCGCGTGGAGGGAGGGGAGTTCAAGAGCGGTGCGCGGTCGTCCGGACGACGAATTCTATTTCCCGATTCAAATTTCAAACAACGAATATGCGTTCGCAGTCTCGCGGCGAAAGCTGATCCTTTCCCCCCTCCCCCCGCGAAGCGGTGGGGAGGGGTCGGGGGTGGGGGGTCTATCGGCTGGGACCGCAGCTTCGGTGGACGCCGCACTACCCCCCACCCCCGACCTCGAGAGCGAGTTTCGCTCGCCTCGGACCCCGCCACGCGCAAGGGCGCGTGGGTGGAGGGGAGCTCAAGAGCGGCGCTTCGCTTGGCCGGGACGACGGGGTTACTTTCCGATTCAAATTTCAAACAGCGGATATGCGTCCGCGTTCTCGCGGCACGATGTCGCCCGAGTTTTGCGTTTCGTTGTCCCTCGAAAGAAGAGGGAGCAGGGAATGCCGGATGCGCGCTGCACCCGCGGTCTCGTGTGCAAAGATGTGCGAAAGAAAACGCACACGAGCATACAGGTTCAGCGGAGGCACTCCGGCATTCCCTGCGCAATGGCTTTACGGCTTATAACGCGCTCTCCCCGGAGAATCGGGCCTTGTTGTCTCCGTCGCCTGCGAATAGCTGGCGCATCCGCGCCCGGTCGGGCCGACTTGCCTTTTCGCAGACTTGACGCCAACCGCTGAGGCGTCAGGACCACACGACCTCACCGTACGCTTCGGCACCGCTCGTCAGCACGCACGACGATCGCTCACGGGCCCGAAGGCCGCCCTACCATCCTGTCGCGCGCACGACGCCACCGCGTCCACCGCATCCCATCCCAACGTTCGTGACGATGGCCAACGCCCCTTCCTCGGGGACAGGATGTCGGAAGTAAAAAGTGATTTGCGCGACGACGATAGCGAAAATCTGCCCGGCGGGTTGTTTTGTCGCAGGCCGGGGCGCAGGATTGCGCCTGTGTGGAGAGCGAGCTTTTCTCCGACCTCATACTGAGGAGCCCCGCGCAGCGGAGCGTCTCGAAGGATGGCCGCGAGGCCGACACGGACGAGACGTCGCGACGGGTTTCGCTTCGCTCTACCCATCCTACGCGCTTCCGCGACAAAATTCTTGGGGTCGCCTAGTGTGACCCAAAGGCGACTTGCGCCCTCTTTGGCCACATCACACAACCATCAAATCTTTGCCGACGATGATCTCGCCCTTGAAGTACTTCGCCACCGGAGCGCGCCAGGTTTCATCGTCGATACTGTCGATGGCCGGAGTGAGGTGCGACAGCACGAGCGTTTTGACGCCTGCTTCCTGGGCGATGCGGCCGACATCTTCGGAGGGTGTGTGGTCCGCCTTCATATGCGCCATGAAGGCGTCGAATTTCACCGGCCGACCCTGGGCGATCTGTCCTCTGATGTATGTCTCGACGGCCGGCACGTACATCGTTTCGTGAACCAGCACGTCGGCGCCTTTGGCCATTTTCGCCACAGCTTCAAGCGGTGCAGTGTCGCCAGAAAATGCAATAGAGCGGTCCTTGAAGTCGAAGCGATAGGCCAGCGCTGGTTTCACCGGCGGATGCTCGACAAGGATCGCCGACACCTTGACGTTGTCGTCCTGCGTTACCACACCGGCAGTGAGGATTTCCTGGACGTTGACTGACGCCAGCGGCTTCATGTGGAAATCCTCAGCCCAAAAATCGATGGTCTGCTTGTAGGCGCGCATGAAGTCCTCGGTCATTTGCTTGAGGGGTGGCGGGCCGAAAGCACGCACGTCGAGTGGCAAACCCTGCATCCAGCCGACGATCAGTAGCGGACCGTATTCAATGTTGTGATCGGCGTGATGGTGGGTGATGAAGATCGATTTCAGCGCGTGAAATGGGATCCCGGTGCGAGCATATTGGTTGGTAACTCCCATTCCGCAATCAAGCACATAGGCTGCGCCGTTGCTCAGCATCACGTGTGAAGTCATTTCGCGCGAGCGACCCGGCACCGGACCAGCGGCAGTGCCGAGCAGCACCAGCTTAGTGCCCTTTGCATCCTTCAAAACGGCTTGCGCTTGTTGCGGGGTCCAGCGCGGCCCGTCGGTTTGCGCGGTGCTTGGCCCGACTGTGGCGGCCAGCGTCGGCGTAGCCAACAGACCGGTCAGCAGGCTGCGGCGTGAAAGGCCGAATAGCGTGGATGTATCTGGCACGGTTTGTCTCCCTGGATCCGATGTTTTGCGGTCGGCTTTTGCTCGATGTGGTTGAAGTGGCGCGATATCGACTTCTCGATGACCGCACAATTCGAAGACGCCAGCTGTTGGCACATAGCGTCCGTTAACGCGATGCGGCGATGTCCGGAGTTGGCAGCAACCCGGACTCCTCGCCGACGGTCTCGATCTGAAGCCCCTTGGCCAGATGCCGACGTTCATGTCTGATCCAATTCGGCCGTCGGAATGGGCATCAAGCGTCGGATTTCAACCCCTATGTGAGTTCATACCTCTTCGTTCTCGATCTCGAACAATATGGCCGCGTCCTGGCGTGGCTCCGTGACGGCGGGTGGACAGGCGCGCCGCGCTTGGCGTCGCGCCTCTTTTCAAGCGGCGTTGAGCTGCTGCTCCAGATCGTGCAACACCTGGTAGCACGGCAGCACCTGGGCGACGCTCGAGTTCGGCTCGCGGCCCTCGCGGATGGCGGCGAAGAACTCGCGGTCCTGCAGTTCGATGCCGTTCATCGACACGTCGACCCTGGAGACGTCGATCTTCTCTTCCTTGCCGTTGAAGAGGTCATCGTAGCGGGCGATGTAGGTCCCGGTATCGCCGATGTAACGGAAGAAGGTTCCGAGCGGACCGTCGTTGTTGAAGGACAGGCTGAGCGTGCAGATCGCGCCATTGGCCGCCTTGAGCTGGATCGACATGTCCATCGCGATCCCGAGCGTCGGATGGATCGGCCCCTGGACCGCGTTAGCCTTCACGACCGGCGAGCGCGTCTGGTAGGCGAACAGGTCCACCGTATGCGCCGCATGATGCCATAACAGATGATCCGTCCAGCTGCGGGGCTGGCCCAGCGCATTCATGTTCGAGCGGCGGAAGAAGAAGGTCTGCACATCCATCTGCTGGATATTGAACTCGCCGGCCACGATCTTCTTGTGCACCCATTGATGGCTGGGATTGAAGCGCCGGGTGTGGCCGCACATCGCCACCAGCCCGCTCTTCTTTTGCAAATCGACAACGGCCTGCGCATCGACAAGCGAATCGGCGAGCGGGATCTCGACCTGCACATGCTTGCCGGCCTTCAGGCAGGCGATGGATTGCGCCGCGTGCATTTGCGTCGGCGTGCAGAGGATCACGGCATCGACTTCCTTCAGCGCGAGACTGTCGGCAAGGTCGGTAGCCGCATGCGCGATGCCGTATTTGGCGGCGATTTCCCTGGTCGGCTCCAGCCTGCGGCCGACCAGCGAGACGACCTCGACGCCGTCGATGTTCTTGATGCCGTCCAGATGCTTGATGCCGAACGCACCGGCGCCGGCGAGCGCCACCTTGATCGTCTTGGTCACGTCAATTGTTCTCCAGAATCAGATGGCCCACGGCGGTGTTGCTGGCGGGCACATGGTAGAAGCGGTGCCGCGTCGTCAGCGGCTTGCCGCCATTGACATCGTCCATGGCGCCGCGGGCGATCAGCCACATCACGAGCTCGATGCCCTCGCTGCCGGCCTCGCGGACGTAGTCGATGTGCGGCGTGGCGGCGAGTTTCTCAGGCTCGGCAATCAGGCGATCGAGGAAAGCCTGGTCCCACTCCCTGTTGATCAGGCCGGCGCGCGGCCCCTGCAGCTGGTGGCTCATGCCGCCGGTGCCCCAGATCTGCACGTTGAGCGGCTCGTCGTAGGACTCGATCGCCTTGCGGATCGCCTTGCCGAGCATGTAGCAGCGCCGGCCCGAGGGAACCGGATACTGCACGACGTTGACGGCGAATGGAATCACCGGGCATGGCCAGGCCTGCGGCTGGCCGCACATCAGGCTCATCGGCACCGTCAGGCCGTGGTCGACCTCCATCCTGTTGACGATGGTGAGATCGAAATCATCCTGGATCACGGATTGCGCGATATGTGCCGCGAGCTTCGGATGGCCGATCACCTTGGGTACCGGACGCGGGCCCCAGCCCTCGTCGGCGATCGCGAACTCGGGCGCGGTACCGATCGCAAAGGTCGGGATGATGTCGAGGCTGAAGGCGTTGGCGTGATCGTTATAGACGAGGAAAATCACGTCCGGCTTGTGATCCTTCAACCATTGCTTGGAGAAGTCGTAGCCCTTGAAGACCGGCTGCCAATACGGCTCGGCGGTCTTGCCGAGGTCGAGCGCGGCGCCGACGGCCGGAATGTGCGAGGTGTAGACGCTCGCTGAGATATGGGCCATCACTTCTTCTCCCCGGTGTAGCGGTTGCCTTCGATCGAGCGGCCACCGCCGACCATCATGTTGCGGTATTCCTCTTCGCTCATTCCGGTCATGCTGCCGGCCATCTGCTGAAAACTCTTGCCGTCGGTCGCGCCGATCTTGGCGAGGAAGTAGATATTGCCGCCGAGCTCAATGCAGCGATTGAGATCGCGCGCGAGCACGGCCTTTTTCTGGTCCTCGCTCATCGGCCATTCGTCGAGATAGGCGCGCTCATCGGCCTTGAAGCGGGCGCGGTTGTCCGCTTTCATCAGCGACATGCAGAACTGGTTCAGATGATAGCCCTGGCGCGACATGTCGGCGTCGAAGACCGTGGTACCGGGCACATCCTTATAGGGTTTTTCCAGTGACATCGGATCGTCTCCTCAGGATTGTTCGGGCCAATAGAGCCGCATCGGATTGTCGACCAGCAGCTTGCGCTGCAGCTCCGGCGTGGTCGCAATGTGCGGAATGAAATCGACCAGCAGGCCGTCATCGGGCATGTGGTCCTTGAGATTGGGATGCGGCCAGTCGGTGCCCCACAGCACGCGATCGGGAAAGGTCTCGACGATACGCCGGGCGAACGGGATCACGTCGCGGTAGGCGTTCTGCTCGCCGTCGAGCGCGCGCGGGCCCTTGACCGACAGTCGCTCCGGGCAGCTCACCTTGGACCAGACGTTCTGGTGATCGCGCATGAATTTTACGAACAGCTCGAACTCGGGCCCCTCGAGCGGCTTGGTGATATCCGGCCGCCCCATGTGGTCGACGACGATCGTGGTCGGCAGCGAAGTGAAAAAATCCCACAATTCGGGCAGGTCCACCACCTCGAAATAGATCACGACGTGCCAGCCCAGTCTGGCAATGCGGCCGGCGATCTCGATCAGCTCATCCTTGGGCGTGAAATCGACCAGGCGCTTGACGAAGTTGAAGCGCACGCCGCGCACGCCGGCGTCGTGCATGCCCTTCAGTTCGGCATCGCTGACGTTGCGTTTGACGGTGGCGACGCCGCGCGCTCTGCCGCCGGAATGGACGAGCGCGTCGACCATCGCGCGATTGTCGGCGCCGTGGCAGGTCGCCTGCACCACCACATTGCGGGCGAAGCCGAGATGGTCGCGCAGCGCATAGAGCTGCTGCCTGGAGGCGTCGCAGGGGGTGTATTTGCGCTCCGGCGCGAAAGGAAACTCGGCACCCGGGCCGAACACATGGCAATGCGCGTCCACGGCGCCGGCCGGCACCTTGAAGCGCGGCTTTGAGGGGCCGGCATACCAGTCGAGCCAGCCGGGTGTCTTTTCAAATGGGGTCTTCTGGGATTCCATCGCTGCCTGTCTCATTCCTTTGACTTTATCATGCCGAGGATCCGGTCGGCTTCCGTGCGCCAGTCGGGACTCTTGGCAAATTCCCTGGTGCCTTTGGGACCGAACAGGCCCTCGTCGGCAAGGTCCGCGACCCAGGCCTGACGCTCGGCCGTACCCTGCGCCGACCACGGCGTCAGGCCGATCTCGCGCACGGTCTCGGCCACCTCGCGCACTTCCTCGCTGCGGCGGCGGCCATGTTCGATGACGCGCTGGAAGAAGTAAGCACCCTGTTTCTCCCAATTGATGCCGGGAAACGTCTCCGCCAGCGACGCCAGCACCGCGTCTTCGACGCCGTAGGCCCGCGCGGTCGTAAAACTTTCGATCACCATCGCTTCCAGGCCCTTGATCATGACGCTGCGGCACATCTTGACCGCCGACGCGACGCCGAGTTGTTCGCTCGCGACCTTGGCGTCGAAGCCGAGCTCCACCAGCAGCGGCGCGAAGTCCCGTGCGCTGCCGCCGCCCAGCAGCAACGGCACCTTGATGCGGTACGGCGGGACCGAGGTCATGACCGCGCCTTCAACATAGCGGCCGCCGGCACCATCGATCAGGTCAGCCGCGCGCCGCTTGGCGCCGGGCGAGGCCGAGTTGAAGTCGAGAAACCAAGCGCCTTTTTTCACAGCGGGCGCGCAAGCACTCGCCACCGGCACGGCCTGGCTCGCCGTCACCGCAGAAACAATCAAATCAGCCTTGGCTGCGAGATCCGCGTGCGAGGATGCCAGCGCCACGCCGAAAGCTCCGGCATGATCGCGCAAAGGTCCAGCCTGTTCGCCGCCGAGCTTGATGTCGTAGGCGCTGACCTTGACGTCCTGCTTGCGCAGGTCCTCGGCCAGGATACGGCCGACCTCGCCGTAACCGACCAGACCCACATGCCACTGGTTTGAAGCGACGGACATGACCATCAATCGATATATTTGAGGCCGGCTTTCGCCAGCGGTTCGCGCATCTTGTACATGTCGAGGCCCAGCACCCCGGCCGCGAGCTTTTCGCGCTTCTCGCCTTCATTGGCCTCGCGCGCCTCCGCCGCATCGGCCACCTGCCGGGCGACGCCGGCGGGGACGACGACGACGCCGTCGACGTCGGCGATCACCACGTCGCCCGGGTTGACCAGCGCACCGGCGCAGACCACCGGGATGTTCACCGAGCCGAGCGTTGCCTTCACCGTACCCTTGGCGCTGATCGCCCTTGAAAATACCGGGAACTGCATTTCGGTCAGGTCCGCCACGTCGCGCACGCCGCCATCGATGACCAGGCCTTTGGCGCCGCGGGCGCGAAAACTGGTCGCCAAGAGGTCGCCGAAGAAGCCGTCGGTATTCTCCGCGGTGCAGGCCGCGACCACGACGTCGCCCGGCTGCAATTGCTCGGCCACCACATGCATCATCCAGTTGTCGCCGGGCTGCAGCAGCACGGTGACCGCGGGTCCGCAAGCTTTCGCGATCGGATAGATCGGCCGCATGTAAGGCTGCATCAGGCCGACGCGGCCCATCGCCTCGTGGATGGTGGCGACGCCGAAGCGCGACAGTTTTTCCACGGCCGCCTTGTCGGCGCGGAGGATGTTGCGCTTGACGATACCGAGATCGTTCATCGGCTGACTCATGTCACTTGCCTTTCGCTTTCAGCGCCGCATCGAGGCGCGGGAACACGCGCCGCGCATTCCCCTCGTAGACTTTCTGCCTGTCCTGCGCGCTGAGGTTCATCGTGCCTTCGATGTAGCGCTTGGTGTCGTCATAGGCAAAACCGGTTTCGGGATCGATGCCGCGCACCGCGCCGATCATCTCGCTGGCGAACAGGATATTGTCGACCGGAATGACCTTGGTCAGGAGATCGATGCCCGGCTGGTGATACACGCAGGTGTCGAAGAAGATGTTGTGCAGCAGGTGATCCTTCAAAAGCGGCTTCTTCAGCTCCTGCGCGAGGCCCCGGAAGCGGCCCCAGTGGTAAGGCACCGCGCCACCGCCATGCGGGATCAGGAATTTAAGCTTTGGAAAATCCTTGAACAGGTCCGAGGTCAGACATTGCATGAAGGCCGTGGTGTCGGCGTTCAGATAATGCGCGCCCGTGGTGTGGAAGCAGGCGTTGCAGCTGGTGGAAACGTGGATCATGGCGGGGATGTCGAGCGCCACCATCTTCTCGTAGATCGGATACCAGTGCCGGTCCGACAGCGGCGGCGAGGTCCAGTGCCCGCCCGACGGGTCGGGGTTCAGATTGATGCCGACGAAGCCGTATTCCTTGATGCATTTCTCGAGCTCGGGGATGCAGGTCTTGGGATCGACGCCCGGCGACTGCGGCAGCATCGCCGCACCGACGAAAGAGTCGGGGAAGAGCCTGCCGACGCGCGCGCACAGCTCGTTGCAGATCGCCGCCCAGGTCGAGGATACCTGGAAGTCGCCGATATGGTGCGCCATGAAGCTGGCGCGCGGGCTGAAGATGGTGAGATCGCTGCCGCGCTCCTGCATCTTCTTGAGCTGGTTGTTGACGATGCTCTCGCGCAGCTCATCGTCGCTGATCTTGAGCTCGCTGACCTTCGGCATCGCCGAGGGATCCTTGATGCCCGCGATCTGCCGGTTGCGCCAATCCTCAAGCGCCTTCGGCGCCGTCGTGTAGTGGCCGTGCACGTCGATGATCAATTTTCTCTCCTTCCGGAACGGCGGCCGACCAGATCGGTCTTTTCCGCCCCCTTAGCGTTTCCCAAATCCCAACTTCTATTTTGCCGCCGCTTCGAGTCTCGATTTCGGCGCCCAGAGCGATCCGGGAATCATGACCTCGCCGCGCATCAACAGCCGCGCGGTGCGCAGCAGAGCGGCGCGGGTCACGTTCTGCGGATTGGCCGGATCGACCTCGATCTCGACGCTGAATTCGCCGGTCGGATGCTCGACCGATACCTTCTTGACATTGCCCACCGGCATCGACGCGATGCCTTGCGTAATCGAACCGTCGAGCACGCAGGCGGTCGCCACCGTCACCGCCGCCAGCACGCCGATCGCGTCGTGGCAGACATGCGGGATGAAGCTGCGCGTGCAGATGCTGCCGCCGGTGCGCGGCGCCGATATCAGCGTCATCTTCGGGTAGTTCTTGGCCGTGACGTCGGCGAGCTTCATCGCGTGGCCGCAGGCGATCCGCAACCGCTCGATCCGCGCCTTCAATTCGGTATCCGCGTTCATCTGGTCCACGCTCTCGTAGCCGGTGCGACCGACGTCGCTGCCCTTGAAGATCACCAGGGGCATGCCGTTGTCGATGCAGGTCACATCAACGCCATCGATGTTGTCGCGGACATTGCCGGTCGGAAGCAGCCCGGGCGCGACCGAGCCCGCGGTGTCGAGGAAGTTGACCGTGATCGGGGCCGAGGTTCCCGGCGCGCCGTCGATGCGGGCATTGCCCTCATACTCGACATGGCCGTTGGGCGTTTGCACGGTGATGTCGCACTGCATATCGGTGTTGAGGGTCAGCACGCGCAGCGTGGTGGTATCGCCTTTGGGCCTGACCATGCCGGTCTCGAGCGCGAACGGCACCACGGCGGCAAGCATGTTGCCGCAATTCGGCGTGGTGTCGACGGTGTCCTTGTCGGGCTGCAGCTGGGCAAACAGGAAATCGAGATCGACGCCCGGCTTGCTGCCCCTGGACACGATGCCGACCTTGGAGGTCAGCGGGTGAGCGCCGCCGAGACCGTCGATCTGGCGCTTGTCGGGGGAACCCATCACCGACAGCAGCACCTTGTCGCGCGTCGGCAGATCGGAGGGCAAATCGCTGGCCTTGAAGAACGGCCCTCGCGAGGTTCCTCCACGCATGAAAAGACAGGGGATGGCGGTTTGCATCGGTCTCTCCGCTCACATCTGGATTGGCAAGGCTGGACTCGCCGGCCGGCCTATCCGCCGATACCGAACGCTCGCGGCAGCGCTTGCCGGTTGGCTCGGTCTCAAGATTACTCCAACGGCACGCATTACTCGACCCTGATATTCGCCTGCTTGAGGATCGGCCCCCATTTGGCGGCCTCTGCCCGCATATAGGCATCGAAGTCCTGCGGCGAGCTCCCGACCGGCACGGCGCCCAGCTTGTCGAAGGCCGCCAGAACCGTGGGATCTTTGAGGGTCGTCAGCAGATCGGCGTTGATCTTCGCCACCAGTTCCGGCGCCATTCCCGCCGGTCCCAGAAAACCCCACCACACCGAAGTTTCGTAACCGGGCACGCCGGATTCCGCCACGGTGGGCACATCCGGCATCGCCTTCGAGCGGGTGGCGGTCGTCACCGCGATGGCGCGAACGAAGCCGCCATTGAGCTGGCCGACGACTTCCGGCAATGGATTGATGCTCATGGGGATGTCGCCCGCCAGCACCGCCGTGAGCGCCGGCGCCCCGCCCTTGTAGGGAATGGCGAGGATCTTGACATCAGCCATGTAGTTGAGCAGTTCGCCGGCCAGGTGCGCCGATGTGCCGTTGCCGGACATTCCGTACGACAACGAGTCAGGCTTCTGCTTTGCCGCCGCAAGCAGCTCCTGCAAATTCCTGACGTCACTTTTCTGGGATACGACGATGGCCAGCGGCGAACTGGCGACCTCGGTAATCGCGGCGAAATCCTTGAATGTATCGTAGGGCAGCTTCGGATAGAAAAACTGGTTCAGGGGATGACCGCTCGCCACCAGGATCAGTTTGTAGCCGTCCGGCGCCGATTGGGCCAAGGCCTGGGACGCAATGATGCCGCCGGCGCCCGGACGATTTTCGACGACCGGCTGCTGGCCCCAGATCTTCGACAGCGACTGACCGATGGTGCGCGCCAGCACGTCCACGGCGCCGCCGGCGGCGTAGGGAACAAAGATGGTCACCGGCCTCGTTGGAAAAGGCTCGGCGTGCGCGCTCCAGCTCGCGAGGAATACAGACGCAGCGAGGCCCGCGATGCGGACGAACTTGGGCAGAACCAACATTAATTGACGCTCCCTGGGCAGGACATTCTTTTCAACCTTTTCAACTGACGCGACGACCGGCGCCTCCGCATTATTTGGACTCCGACGTCATGGCGCCGCGCAAGCCGGCCCGTGCAATCGCGGCTTTGACAAGGCCCTCCGATTTCGCATCGCTGGTGAATTTCTCCACGAACGGCCTGCCCTGGTCCCTGCCCTTGGGAATGGCGATGGCGTGTCGCTCAACGCCCCAATGGCCGTCGAGGACCCTTGCCCCCGGAAGCTTTTCCGCCATTTCGTACAGGGTCGCCTTGTTGGTCGCGAACGCGTCGAGCTGACCGGCGGCCATCATGTCGGCCGCGGCGCCGACGGTGACCGCGCGAGCGACCTCCGCGGATTTCAGGTCGCGCGACAACACGCCGTCGGATGAACTTCCCTTGGTCACGCCGACGCGGACGCCCGGCTTGTCGATATCGGCCGGCGTCGAGATGACGGATTTTTGCGACACCAGGTAGCCAAGCTCGATCTCGAGGTAAGGTGGCCCGAAATCCATATCCTTGGCGCGCTCGGCGGAAGCGTTGGTGAAGGCCATGTCGACCTGCGCCGTCTTCACCGCCTCGAGCACTTCGGCGTTCTTGGAAAACACCACAGGCTCATAGGGCACGCCAAGCCTTCGCGCGAACTCCTTGCCGAGATCGTAGCCGACGCCGCGCGGACCGTCCGATTGCGGATCCGGCAATATCGATGTCGGAGTTCCCGGATAAAGCCCGACCCTCAGCTTCCGGGTCGGCGCCAGCACCTGTTGCATGTCCGGATCGGCCGCGCCGGCGGCGCCTCCTCCGGCCACCACCAACGATCCGGCGATAGCCAGCGCCGCGACAAGTTTGACCATCATGCGGCGCATGGGGTCGCCCGGCTCAATCAACATGCGACTGTTTCCGCATCCAGAACTTGCTTCACTGCCTACCGACATGCCCACACTTCGCTCTTCTCGCCCTAATCTAGAATTTGAACAGACGTACGGGATTGTCGACCAAGAGCTTACGCTGGATCGCGGGCTCGGGTGCGTACAACGGAATGAGATCGACCAGATCGCCGTCATTCGGCATGATCTTGACATTCGGGTGCGGCCAATCCGTCCCCCAGATCACGCGGTCCGGCGCGTTGTCGATCAGGCTCTTGGCGAACGTGACCGAGTCGCGGAACGGAGGCCCTGACGCCGACGTACGCTCAAGCCCTGTAATCTTGACCCAGCACTTCTCGTCGTTCTTCTGAAGCTCGAGCAGCGCCTTGAACTCGGGGTCATCGAGACCCTTGGCGGCGGCGATCGTGCCCATGTGATCGATGACATAGGTGGTCGGCAGCGCGGTCAGGATCGGCGTGAACTCGCGGATGCTTCCCGGCTCGAGATAGATATCGACATGCCAGCCGATCGCGGCGGCCCGTTCGACAAGCCGCCTGAAAGCGTTCATGTCGCCAATACCGCCCAGCCGCTTGAGGAAGGCAAAGCGGCACCCGCGTATCCCGGCCCTGTCGAGGGCCAAAAGATCCGCCTCCGACATCGCACTATTGATATTCGCGATGCCCTTATATTTGCCGTCGCTCAGCGCGATGGCGTCCGTGACGACCCGATTATCGAACCCGTGCAGGGTTGCATTGACGATCACGGCACGCTTGACGCCGATCTTTTCATGCAGGGCACGAAACATCGCCAGCGGTGCGTCGGGGGGCGTGTACGGCCGCGTCGGCGAGAACGGATATTCGGCGGCGGGACCGAAAATATGGGTATGCGTGTCGACCGCACCCGCAGGCACTTTGAAGGCCGGCGTTTTCGTGTTTTTGTCCGGACCTGGAATTTCAGGGATCGATTTCGTTTCGGGAGCCGAATTCTCGGCCGCCCGCGATTGGCTCGCGGCAACCGCCGACATCGCACCGAGGCATGCCGCACCACCGAGAAAGCTGCGTCTAAGCATGCTGGCGCGCTCCCTTTTTAATCCGGCCGGTGGACCGTGAAATGATTGGAGCCGACCGGGTCGAATTCCCCGGACCGGCGGTCGTTTCGCCCTGTAGATGGTTCAGCTCGGACGATTGTCGCCGCGTGTCAGGCGAGCCCGGCCGGAAGTCACTTTGACGAGCCTGCCTGCGCTGCGCCAGCGGCGCGCGCCCTATATCAGCTATCGCGATTCAGCATGGCTCATGGGCGCCAACTATACCGAAAATGGTCAGGCGGGAAGCTCGCGCACCAAGGCGGTCAACAGCCGCATCGTGTGCTGGGTCAGCGGCGTGGGGCGCCGGTGCGCCGAGATCGCCAGGCAAAGCACGCTGACCGGGGTGGGATCCACGAGCCGGCGCGTCACCAGTTCACCGGAACGGGCGGACGCAGCCACGCCGCTGGCGGTAAGCACCGCATAACCGTAGCCGGCGCAGACGAGATCGATGATGGACGGAACGCTCGATACTTCCCAGGCAATGTCGAGCTTGATGCCGGCCAGTGCCGCCTGGGTATCCAAGAGCCGGCGCATGGCGTGAATCCGCTCCGGAACGATCAGCGGATAAAGCGACAATTCCTTCATCGGCAGCGGCGGCAAGGCCGCTCGCTTCTGCTTGCCCTTGGGCGCATGACTGACCAATCCGAGCTGCTCCTGGAGCAGCGGCGTGATCTCAAGCCCCGGCTGCGCCTCCGGGTTGTAGACCAGGCCAATGTCGATCCGGCCGGTCGTCACCCACTCGACGATGTGGGTCGACAACCCCTCGACGATCGCCAGCCGCGCCGCGGGAAGCTCCTTCTTGAAGCGGTCGATCAAGGGCAGCGTGAGCTGGCGGCCCATGCTCGGCGGCAGCCCGATGGTGACCCGCCCGACCGGCTCGTCGCGGCTCGCGCCGAGGTCCTCGCGCGCATGCGCCATCAGCTGCAGCACCGCGACGCTGTGGTCGAACAACCGCTTGCCCGCGTCCGTCAGCGTGACGCCCCGGCCGTTGCGCAGGAACAGTTGCTGGTGCAACTCCGTCTCGAGGCTGCGAACCTGCCGGCTCAGCGCCGGCTGCGCGATGTCGAGCACCACGGCGGCCTTGCTGAAGCTGCCGAGCTCAGCCACCTGCACGAAATATTCGAGCTGTTTGAGGTTCATGGAGCGGCCAGATCAGGACGAAACCGAGCCCAAGTCAACGCCCCGGGGCAGGACCTATCGCCGCTATTGCCTGGGGATACCGGCCTTCTCGATCACCGCCCGCCATTTGTCGATATCGGACTTCAGCCGCGCCGAGATCTCCTCGGGCGTCGAGCCCCTCGCCTCGATACCAAGCTCGAGCAGCCGCTTCTTCACCTCTGGTTCTCCGAGTATTTCCTGCAGCGCCTGATTGAGTGTCTTGACGATGTCGGGCGGCGTTGCAGCGGGAGCAAACAGCGCGTTCCAGGAGACGACGTCGTAATTGGCAACGCCGGCTTCCTGCAAGGTGGACAGATCCGGCGTGCTTTCCGAGCATACCGGTCCCGACGACGCCAGCGCCCGGAGTTTCCCCTCGGCGAGATTCCCTTTCATGGAGGAGTAACTGTCTATCATCAGAGCGACGTTGCCCTGCATGGTCGAGACAAGCAGTTCCGGCGTTCCCCGATAGGGAATGATGGTGAAATCAATGCCCGCCGCGGTCTTGAACAGCTCCGCCGACAGATTCTGCGTGCTGCCGATATTGATGGTCCCGACATTGAGCGTGCCGGGTTTTGCCTTTGCCGCGGCGATGAAGTCCGCCAGCGTCTTGAATCCCGAGTCCGCGTTGGTGGCGAACACGAAATCGAAAGTGCCGAGGCTCGAAATCGGCGCGAAATCCTTCAGGGGGTCGTAAGGCAAATGGCTGAACAGGGAGACGCTGATCGCGGTTCCGTTGGACAGCAGCGCCAGGGTATATCCGTCCGGCGCGGAAGAGATGACGGTTCGGGCCGCGGCGATGCCGCCGGCGCCGGGCTGGTTCTCGATGTAGAAGCGGCCCCCGAGCTTGCCGCTGAGCTTCTCGGCAATGACCCGCGCGGTAATGTCGGCGACGCCGCCTGCTGCGAAGGGCAGCACGATCCGCACCGGCTTGCTCGGATATTTGGTCTCCGCACCGGCCTGTCGCTGTGGAAACGCGAGTACCAGCAGAACCGGCACGGTGAGGAACACCCGGACCAGAGTCTGGGTGACGGTACAATCAGGGTCTCTCATGGGCATCTTTCCAAAATCGCTGCGGTTCCAGCCAGCCCGGCTTTTACCTGTCGCTGGCGGTTCGGCTCAATGAATTATTGATAGGCCGCCACGATATCCGTCACCGCCCGTTCGAGCTGCTTTGCGGTCGCGCACTGGCGCACGACAGTGCAGAAGGTGGCGTAGCGCGGCATTTCGGAATCGCCCCAGCCCCAGGCCATGCGCCCTTCGGGGTTGAGCCACACCAGCCGCTTCGAGCGTTCCGAAATGGTGCGAAGGATATCGGCTCGGGGATCGAGGTTGTTGGTGCGAGCGTCGCCGAGCACGATCACGGTGGTCTTCGGCGTCACCGTGTTGATGAAATCCTTCTCGAAATCCACCAGGGATCCGCCGTAGTCGGACGAGCCGAATCCGACCTTCGACATGATCTCGCTCATGGCCTCCTCGGGCGTTTTCTTGTCGAGGATATCGCTGACCTCGATCAGGTGGCCGGAGAACGCGAACGAGCGCACGTCGTCCACCACCTCATGCAGGCTGTGGATCAGAAGCAGGAAGAAGTCGGAGACCTGCGCCACCGATCCCGAGACATCGCAGAGCGCCACGATCTTGGGCCGGTCGCGATGCCGGCGTTTCCAGGAGATCAGGAACGGGACGCTGCCCCAGGCGGCGTTGCGCCGCAGCGTGCGCCGGAGATCGAGATGACCTCGCCGCTGCCGCTTGCGGGGCTTGCTGTATCGCTCGCGCAGCCGCCGCGCGATGGCGCGAATCAGCGCTTTCATCTGCTCGACCTGCCGGCGTTCGAGCCGGGCGAGCGGCGCGTTGCGCAGGATTTCGTGGCGCAGGTTCTCGGCTTCCTCGCGCCCGTAGAGCAGCAGGGCCTGGCTGACGACGTCCCGCACGTTTTCGCGCAGCGCCTCCAGGGCAGCCGCGAGCCGTTCGGCCTCCGCCGGATTGGTCGCGGTGAGCGCATCGAGATCGTCGCGCAGGCGCTCGATGCCGAGTTGCTCGAGAATCCGGGTCGAGAAGATGCCACGCTGGGTGAAATAGCGGATGTCGGAAAGCGAGGCGGCATTCGCAGCAGCCGCCATCGCCGCCGCGATCGCGTTGCGGTCGCGCGACATCAGCATTTGCGCGAGATCACCGAGCGCCGGCGACGGCGCGCCAGCGTCGTTGCCCGGCTCGGCTTCGCTGGCGCTCGAATCCGGCTCCTTGGTTTCGTCGGAGTCCTCCGGTGCAGATTCTTGTTCTGGTTCGGGCTGACTGAAAAAAAGATCAAAACAGTCGCCGAGCGCCTGCTTTTCTTCCTCGCTCTTGGCGAGCGTCAGCAGCAGCGTGTCGCGTAAAATGCCGCGGTCGGCAAATCCGACATCGGCCACCGCCCTCATCGCATCGATGCTCTCCGCGGGCGATACCCGAACGCCGGCGCCGCGAGCCGCCCGGAAGAAGCGATGCAGCTCCTCGCGCATCAGCCGAACACGCCCTGCCGGCCGGCCCTGGCGACGAAGGTCGTCACCTGCGGCAGCGTGGTCTCGATGTCGGCCTCGTATTTCAGCAACACATTAAGGGTGTCCTTGACGGTTTCATGATCCAGTTCCGATGACTGCAGCAGGACCAGCACGCGCGCCCAATCGATGGTCTCGCTGACCGAGGGCAGCTTCTTCAGATCGAGCGCGCGGACCTGGTTGATGAAACCGACGAGCTGCGTGCGCAGGGTTTGCGATATCCCGGGGACCCGGCTTTCGACGATGCGTTCTTCCAGCTTCTGCTCGGGGAAACCGATATGCAGATGCAGGCAGCGGCGCTTGAGCGCATCGGAGAGGTCGCGCTCGCCGTTGGAGGTCAGGATCACGATCGGCTTCACGCCCGCCACAATGGTCCCGAGTTCGGGAATACTGACCTGGTAGTCCGACAGGATCTCGAGCAATAGCGATTCGAATTCGGCGTCCGACTTGTCGATCTCGTCGACCAATAGCACGCAGCCTTTGGGCTGCTCCAGGGCCTGCAGCAAGGGGCGAGGTTCGACGAATTCCTTGGAGAAGAACACGTCGCCGAAATCGTGCAGCTTGTCGAGCGCCGCTGACAGCGTCTCGGCGCCGCCGAGCACTTCGCCGAGCTTGTCCTTCAGGATCTGGGTATAGAGCAGCTGCTTGGCGTACTTCCACTCGTACAGCGCCTTGGCCTCGTCGAGCCCTTCATAGCATTGCATGCGTATCATCTTGAGCCCGCGCCAGGCCGCAAGCGCTTTTGCGAGTTCGGTCTTGCCCACGCCCGCGGGGCCTTCGACCAGAATGGGCTTTTCGATCTTCTCCGCGAGATAGATCGCGGTCGCGATCTGCTTGCTGGCAATATATCCGGCCGATGCCAGCCCACGGGTGACGGCCTCGATCGAATCCGCCGGTAGAGTATTGTTGGTCACAGTTTCACGCTCCATAAGGAATTTCCAAGCCGCGCCTGCCGCACCTTGCGGGGCTCGCGCGCAACCGAAGACAAAATATCGTAGGCGCCGAGCGCACGGGCAATCGATTCATCGGCCGGCGCGCCCTGTGCCAGCAGTTCGCGGATTTCATCGACGATCTGCCGTGCCAGCAGCCGTACGCCGATCACCCGCGCCGGAACCTCAGGCCCCTCGCCATCGAGTGCCGCCACCGCGAGCCGGCTTGCCGCGTCCACCAGCGATACCAGACCCGCGAGGCGGCCGAGCCGCAAGGCGTTGTCTTCCGTTTGCTCGATGTGCACAGCGCATTTTTCGAGTAGCCAGTTCAAGAGCCCCGACATGTTGGCGGTACCGACGGTGTCCTCGGTACCGCGAAACGGCAGCGCCATCGCCGGATAGGCATCAAGCATATCGCCGATCCGCGCCGTCGCCGGCACCTCGCATCCCCTGAGTTCCAGTTCGCAATGCGTCGCCGGCGCGAGCGCCTCCAGCGCCGGCATCGGCTTCACCGAAAGGCCTTTTGTCTCCTTCGGGATCAGAAACAGCCCGTATCGCTTGCGCCCTTCCTCGATCCCGGTCACGGCGAGCACCAGAAACACATCGGCGATCGGACCATTGGTCACCCAGGCCTTCCGGCCGCGCACGATGTAGCCGGTGCCCCGTGGTTCGGCCGACGTCGTCAGATGCTTCGGATGGGCGCCGGCGCCGGGCTCGGAGATCGCAATCACCGTGCAGACCTCGCCCGCCGCCACGCGCGGAAGCCATGTGGCGCGCTGCTCCTGATTGCCAAAGCCGGCGAGGAAAAAACGCGCCACCATTTGTCGTCCGGCGAACGCGCTCGCAAGCCCCAACAGCCCGGTCTTCGCGGCGATCGCCTGCTCGGCGGCCGCGATGGCGCGATAGTTGTCGAGCGCGCCCGTGCCGGGCAGGCCGATCTGGAACAGGCCGGCTCTCGCCATCGGCCCGAATGGGTCGGCCAGCACGTTGCCTTTCGCGATCGACCACCAATCGTCGATACGTCCAGCGACTTCCAGGCTTGAATCTTGCGGCATTTAATGAAGGACCCGGATTACGGCATGCGCGTGTCTGGCGACATCGAGACGCTTTTGGAGCACAAGGATGCCGGTCGCGAGCTTGTCGTTGCCGACCATGAAAGCTTGCCCGGTCACGAAGCAAGCGGAATTTTGTTCCGCCTCACGGAATTGCCGGATGGAACGGATTTTTTCCGGATCTTTGCGCTTACTGCGCTAGGCAAAATACAGATCCTCTCGCCCTATCATTCATCTTCTAAGTAACATCGTTGGCGATCAGAGGGGACTTCCGTCAGAACTGGGCACTCCAACAACGCCGTTAAGTATCGCTGGGAAGGTGCTGGGGCAATACAAGCACGGCGTTACCAACAATCACGGAATTCGAATTTCGAGCGATCCTAAAACGCCATTTAAATACTAAAACGCTATTTATTGGTGCGAATAGACCCGCGAGCCTACATCAGTTGACAGCACCGGTTTTGTCCCAGGGTAATCAGATGTCCTGCTCCCGGGAATGAAGCTGTTGCTGGTTCGGTCTCCTCCTCAGGGTATTGAACAAACCTCAACGCGAAGCAGGACAAACGACCCTGGTCGTCGGCCCCAGTAGCCGATTAAGCGGGTCTGGAGCACGATACATGAACATCAGTCACAAGTTGATAACGCTGGGCCTTGCATTTAGCCTACTCGGTAGCGCGTCCGCGTTCGCAAGACCGACGCCGCATTTCGAAAATGGCCGACTTTCGCAAAAGATGATCGAAAGTCATGTTCCGACGGCAAAAACATCCGATGCGACCGGCTATGCGCGTCGTCCGTCGACTAATGCGGTTAAAGATGATTGGCCGGCCAATATGCTCCAACAACAGGACCAAGGATAATCGCCCTCGCGATCAGGACTCTCGATGAGGCGATCAAAAAGCCCGAGGCCGCTGGTACGGGTGCGTATATTGAGGTGGTGACGGATTTGCCGCTCTTTTGAAGTTGTTCGAGCCAAGCAACTGCAAGGCTTGTCTTGCCGAATGCGAGCGAACCATCGGAATCGAGAAACACCGGATCTATCGTGCATGAGTCCGAAAGTGGCACGAACCGGACAAGCCGATGCAGTCGCAGCATATCTGCTGTTGAGGGTTGAACGGACCTGGATTTTGACGCGGCCTGAGGTCTAAAATTGACCGAACTCACAGATCACCCTCGGGCAACCCGACGAGGCGCTGGCCTACCTCGGCTCGCGCTTGCGCTTCTTGGTTCAGCACTTCCACGGAGTGCGTTTTCGTAGCCCGCTTTGACCGCCTGCACGGAGAATTGCGCGGTCAAAGCCAAAATTTTCAGTAGCCGTAGCCGCCGTAACCGTAGCCGGGGTAGCCGTAGCCGGGGGCGCCACAGCCACCGTAGCCGTAGCCACCGTAGCCGTAGCCACAGCCACCGTAGCCGTAGCCGTAGCCGTAGCCGTCATCATAATCGTAATAGGCCGGGTAGCCGTAGGCGCCATAGGCGCCGTAGAGGGCGCCGGCGCCTAGCAGCCCGAGGCCAATCCCTAGGCCAATCCCGCGACCGCCAAAGCCGCGATGAAATCCGCCGCCGCGGAATCCGCCGCCAAAACCGCCGCCGCGGAATCCGCCGCCAAAACCGCCGCCATGGAAGCCGCCGCCAAAACCGCCGCCATGGAAGCCGCCACCGAAGCCCCCACGGGCATCTGCCGCGGTTGGCGTAAGGGCACCGAGCGCGGCCACCGTGGCGAGGGCAATCATCGTTTTACGGAACATGACAACCTCCTTACACAACGTTCGCCGGCATAAACGTTGCAGGTCGCGGATCGTTGCATTCTGGCGAGCGGAACAGGAATTAAACTTACGGCGTTTGACGCGGAAACGCGCCTCGAGGCCAGCGCCTCGTCCGAGACGCCGCTCTCGATCCGGCACTACCCGCCGCATCTCGGCAAACACGGCGGCGTGATCCTATGCGAGGCCGGCTTACGGAAAGCGAGATCGAAACGCTCCCCGCCGAAGGTGCGATGGTCGAGGCCGATCCCGCGGAATCCCCGCCGACGTAATCGGACATTCTCAGATCGGGCGCTTCGCCTGGGCGAGGATCTTAATGGCGGCGCGAAGGTGCGGCCTGTCGAGCATCTTGCCGTCCAGCTTGACCACGCCGGTATCCGGATTGTCGTCGAAGGCTTTTATCACCCTCTCGGACCACGCGATCTCCTCATCCGTCGGCATGAAGGCCGCGTTGACGACGTCGACATGCTTGGGGTGAATGACCGCCTTGGAGAGAAATCCATCATGCCGGGCCGCGATCGCCTCTTCCCTCAGCGCGACCAGATCGTCGATATCGGTAGCGATGGTATCGATCGCGACGACACTGATCGCGGCTGCGCTGATCAGGCAGAGATCCCGCGCCAGCAAAAACGGACCGTGAACACGGCCCGCCGTCCGGTTGCGCGAGGCGCCGAGCGAAGCCGCGAGGTCCTCGGCGCCCCACATCATGCCCCACAGCCGCGGGCTCGCGCCCTCGAAGTCGAACAGTTTTGTAACCGCCCGCGCCGTCTCGGTCGCGACCACGACAATCCTTGTGCTGCCCTGCTCGAGGCTGGATGCCGCCTCGAACGCATCGAGATACAGTGCCAAATGATTGACGTCGGCGGCGCCCGCGCATTTCGGCAGCACGATGCCGTCGGGCCGGCCCGGCATGACGGCGGCAAGGTCGCCGAGCGTCAGGCCGGTATCGAGCGCGTTGACGCGAACATACATTTTCTGGTTCGGATGGCGCGCATCGAGCATTTCGCGCGTAATGCCGCGCGCGGCGACCTTCTGGTCCGGCGCGATCGAGTCTTCGAGATCGAGGATCAGCGCGTCGGCCGCGGTCTTCTTCGCGCTTTCGAACTTGCGGGTGCTGTCGCCGGGAACGAACAGGAATGATCGCATCGGCTCACACCTTCGCTTGCGGTTTGCAATGCATCAGCCCGGTGCGGCGACAGCTTGCGACCACCTCGCCGCGCTGGTTGGTCGCGGTGTGCTCGAACTCGACGATACCCTGCGTCGGCCGCGATTTGCTGATGCGCTTGGAAATGATCTTGGTGTGGGCCTTCAGCGTATCGCCGTGAAACACCGGCTTCGGAAACTTGACGTCGGTCATGCCGAGATTGCCGATTGTCGTGCCGAGCGTGGTGTCGTAAACGCTCATGCCGATCATGATGCCGAGGGTATAGAGGCTGTTGAACAGCCGCTGGCCGAATTCGGTGGTTTCCGAGAAATGCGCATCGATATGCAGCGGCTGCGGATTCATCGTCAGCAGGCTGAACATTGTATTGTCCATCTCGGTGACGGTCCGGCTGAATTCATGATGAAATTCGCGACCGACCTCGAACTCCTCGAAATATAATCCTGCCATGGCTTCCCCTTTCCAGGTGTTGGTTTTTGTCGATTGATCGTTCGGCGCCGGCGCGGCCTGGAGCGGCATGACTTTTCTTCGAGCCGTCATCCCGCTCCAGCTTTTTGTT
Source organism: Bradyrhizobium erythrophlei (assembly GCF_900129505.1). NCBI lineage: Bacteria > Pseudomonadati > Pseudomonadota > Alphaproteobacteria > Hyphomicrobiales > Nitrobacteraceae > Bradyrhizobium > Bradyrhizobium erythrophlei. The sequence goes on from NZ_LT670818.1 coordinate 9,023,447, forward strand.
TGAGCATGATCTTTTCGGAAAACCGGTTCCCACTTTTCCGGATCATGCTCTAGCGTAGTGGAACACGCACGGCGCCGGACTTGATCAAATCGTCGATGGCGCCGGGCTCGAACCCGGCGTCCAGCAGCACCTCGCGGCTGTCCGCGCCGATATCCGGCGCGGGACACAACTGATCTTCGGAAAGACCCAGCTTGCCCGGTGTGCGCGGCGCGTAGATCGGGCCAACGCCGGGAGTCTGCCGGCAGACCGCGCCCTTGGTCGCCTCGACGTGAACATTGTGCAGCCAGTCGCCGGGCGTGAGGATGCGTTCGGCGATGATATCAGCCGCGTGCAGCCGGGTAAGCCAGGCTTCGCTCGACTGGCTCAGGAACACCTCACGCACCTGCGGGATCAGCGCATCTGCCGAATCCGCGCGGCTGGCAAAATCCGCAAAGCGCGGATCGCTGGAAAGATCCTCTCGCCCGATCGCCGCGCAGAGGCGCTTGTACTGCGACTCGTTCACAAGCGTGACCATCAGCCAGCCATCCGTGGTCTGATAGGATCCGGCCGGCACGTTGAGCGCGCGCGGGGCGCCGCCTTCCAGCACATATTCGGCGACCTTGTGGCCCAGCAACGCGGCCGTCGACTGGGTGAGACTGACATCGATCCAGCGGCCGGTGCCGACGGCCGCCCGCGCGAACAATGCGGTCGCGATGGCCTGGAAAGCGTAGACCCCGGTCGCGACGTCCGAGATGGTGGTGCCAACCCGGTGCGGGGTCTTGTCGCTGCCGACATTGACCGACACCAGGCCGGAAAACGCCTGCGCGACCGAATCCGAACCCGGACGCTTGGCGTAAGGTCCGTGCTGCCCGAAGCCGGAGACCGAGAGGTAGATCAGGCCGGGGTTGTCGCGGGCGAGTTCGTCATAGCCAAGCCCAAGGCGGGCGGCAACGCCAGGCCGGAAGCCTTCGATGAGCACATCGCAATCCCGCGCGAGCCGTTTGGCGATGGCAATGCCGTCGGCGTGCTTCAGATCGAGGCACAGGCTGCGCTTGCCGCGATTGTAGACCGCAGACAGCGCGGTGTGGTTTCCGTGGGTCGTTCCGAGGTAACGCGACCAGTCGCCTTCCGGCGGTTCGACCTTGATGATCTCGGCGCCGTAGACGCCGAGCAGCATCGCGCAATATGGCGAAGCGATCCCCTGGCCGAAATCGAGAACGCGCAAGCCGCGATAGGGCGCCTCATGCGTCGGCGACAAATTTCGTTCGACTCCCAAACTTTCTTCTTTCTTTTTTGCAGCCGGGTCAGGCCGGTCGATCCGCGAAGAGAAGAGGATGGCTATCGACGAGTCAAGCTCCCGCCCACTCCGAAAAACTGCCGTTTAAAGCGGATTTCTGCGGACCACTCCCGATTCACATCTCGCTTGTACAAAGCCGCGATTAGCGGTCTAATGCCTTCCGAGGCGTTCCACGAACGCCTGACTGCGCGCTCCGAGGCTGTGGCGCGCCATATGGCGATGCTTGCCGAACCCCACTTGCGGAGGGGCGGAGGTCTTCACATCGACAGGCGGTCTCCCCACGCACCAGTCCCGTGGAGATGCGCGTGAACCTCGATGCCTACCGAATCCCATCCGAGCCCTATTACCAGCCGGTCGGCGACGAAATCGCGGTGTTCGAGGCGGCCTTTTCCGAGCGGCTGCCCGTCATGCTGAAGGGGCCGACCGGGTGCGGCAAAACCCGGTTTGTCGAGCACATGGCATGGCGACTGGCCAAACCCCTGATCACCGTCGCGGCACATGAAGACATGACCGCGTCCGACCTTGCCGGCCGCTTCCTGTTGGAGCCGGACGGCACGGTCTGGCACGACGGCCCGCTGACGATGGCCGTCCGCTATGGCGCGATCTGCTACCTCGATGAAATCGTCGAAGCGCGGCAGGACACCACGGTCGTGATCCATCCGCTGACGGACGCGCGGCGGATCCTGCCGCTGGAAAAGCACAACGAGATCGTGCCGGCCCACGCCGATTTCCAGCTCACGATCTCCTACAACCCCGGCTACCAGAGCGCGGTCAAGGACCTGAAGGAATCGACCAAGCAGCGTTTTCTCGCGATCGATTTCGGCTATCCGTCTCCATCAGTCGAAGCCGCCATCGTGGCGCGCGAGGCCGGAACCGACGTCGAACTGGCCGGTACCCTCGTCGCCATCGCGGAACGCTCGCGCAATCTTCAGGGCCACGGCCTCGATGAAGGCGCATCAACCCGGATGCTGATTCATGCCGGTCGGCTGGTACGCGCCGGCCTGCCGCTTGCGGCCGCGGTCCGCTCCAGCATCGTTTTGCCGATCACCGACAATCATGACATCCGCGAAGCGCTCAACGCGGCGATCGAGGCCTGTATCCCGTGAGCGCCGCCGTCCGAGCGGGATCGCTGCGGGTCATCGAGGCCAAGCCGGATGGCGCGGTCCGCCGCGTCCATTTGCTGATGCGGCAGCGCGAGGCGCTGCGGCCGCTGTTCCGCACCGCCTGGGACGACCTCGCGGCGCGCTTCGAAGCCGACGAACTCGAGGGCTGGGCGGCGGGCGTGCTGGAACTCGCCGACGTCAACGCCGGCCCTTCCTGCCTGGTTGCTTTTTGGGAGCGCAGCCGAAACCAGCCGACCGAAGAGGGCGTCGCATCGCTGATCGTGGCCGCGCACACCGCGGCCAATATCTGCCGCAACGCCGGCGCGCAGGCGGCGGCCGCCACGCTCGTGGCCGTCGCGATCGCCCGCCGATTTCTCGGCACCGGCGCGAGCCTGGCGCGCTGGTGGCGCACCATGGACGAGCTGGCGCTGCAGGCTCCGGAATCGGTGGAAGCGGCGGCGGCGCGCATAGGCGAAATCCTGGCCGCCGGCGACATCAACTCCTTCGAGAGTTTTGTGGCGGCCGGGTTGAAACTGGCGGCCGGCAACGGACGCAAACGGCTGAAATTCTTCACGCTGCAGGACGAGTTGGCGCAGCGTCTGGTGGCGCGCGCGACGGCCGGCATCGGCTTTGCCGAAACCGAGCGGCAGACCAAAGCGTTCGTGACTTCGTTGTGGGGCCGCCCGCCTTTGCTGCGCAGTTTTCCGGCGGACACCGGTCAGACCGCGCAACGCCGTGCCGGAATCGCGGGGCCGCTGATCCGGTTGCCGGAGATCTATCGCGGCGTGCAGGGCGAGGCCGCCTACGCGCTCTACAGAGCCGCGGCCGCGCATGCCCAGGCCCATCTCGTTTTCGGCGGGACCAAGTTTCCGGTGGGCAAGCTGAAGCCGCTGCAAATCGCGCTCGTCACCTTGATCGAAGACGCCCGCATCGAGCTGCTGGCGATGCGCCAGCTGCCGGGATTGCGCAAGCTTTGGTCGCCCTATCATGTCGCGATGCCGGCCGGCGTCGCCACGGCACCGACCCTGCTGGTGCGGCTGGCGCGGGCCTTGTTCGACCCGGCTTACGAGGACGGCGACAATTTTGTCGCCAAGGGACGCGAGATGTTCGAAGCCCGGCTTCCGCGCCTGGAGGACCCGGCGATCAGCCGCGAGATCGGCATGTTGCTCGGCAACGATCTCGGCCAGATGCGGGTGCAGTTCAACGCCAAGACCTATGTCGTCGAACCGGTCTATCGCGACGATGGTCTCGGCCTCTGGGATTTTGGCGAGGACGCCCCCACCTCCGGCGAACCGCTCGACCTCGCGGTCGATGCGGTACGGCTTGAGCAGCAGGAGAAGCCGGACCAGGAGCTGCGTCCCGATCGGCGCGAGGATGAAGGCAACACCGGCCGCGCGCGACCGGTTGCCGCGGACCAGCGCGGCGTCGTGATCGCGAAATACCCCGAATGGGATCGCGCGCACGGCGTCGAACGCCCGGAATGGACCACAGTGCGCGAAGTAACTGCCAAGCCCGGCAACCCGCGTTTGGTGGAAGAGGCACTCGACCGCGCCGACGTCTTGCGCAGCCGGATTCGGCGACTGGTCCGCGGCGTCCGCGTCGGGCGGACGATCCGGCTCAAGCGTCAGCTCGACGGCCATGATCTCGACGTCGATGCGGTGATCGATACCGGGATCGCGCTGCGCATGCGGCAAGAACCGGACCCTCGCGTGTTTCGCGCCACCACCTCCAAGCACCGCGATCTCGCGGTCCTGCTGCTGCTCGATATTTCCGAATCGACGCGCGATCGCCTGGCGTCCGGCACCTCCATTCTCGACGTCGAGCGGCTCGCCGTCGCGGTTCTCGCCGAGGCCATGAGTGCGCTGGGCGATCCCTTCAGCATGCTGGCCTTTGCCTCGAACGGCCGCGACGATGTCGAGATGACCACCGTCAAGGCCTTCGGCGAACCCTATGACCGCGCATGTGTCGGACGGCTGGCCGCGCTGTCGTCTGGGCTGTCGACCCGGCTCGGCACCGCGCTTCGCCACGCGGGTGAGCTGATCAGTCACGCCCGCAGCTTTCGGAAACTCGTCATCGTCCTGACCGATGGCGAGCCGTCCGATGTCGACGTTGCCGATCCGCTCGATCTCGTCGAGGACGCGCGCCGCGCCGCGGTCGGATTGCGGGCACGCGGCATCGACGGATTCGGCGTGGTGCTGGGAACGCATGCGATGAATTCGGCGATCCGCATCTTCGGACGCGGCAACACCATGCTGGTGCCCCGCGTCGAGGATTTGCCGGCGCGGCTGTCCGAGCTCTATTTCCGGCTGGCGCGCCGCTAGGTCGCGCCAGCCAGGCCGTCTTCCGTCTGCTGGTCCGAGGCGGCCCCGCGGCCCTCCTCCTCGTCCAGAATGCTGACACCGATACGACGCGCGGAAATCATTTCCTCCAGCCGCGCGGTATAGTCCTCGGGCCGGCCCTCCAGCGCGACAACCAGCGCCTCGCCCTGGAACCGAACACGCCAGTGCAGATTGCCGGCTTGGAAACCGAGTTCGATGGCGTCGCTGATCGAACGCGGCTCGAGCCGCATCCATCGCCCGGTCGCGGCGCGGACGACGATCGCGCGCTCGCCGTCGATCAGGAGAATTGCACCGTCGAACAGCTTCTGGTGAGGCGGCAGCGCGATCGCAAGCTCCTCGCCTGCGCGCGTCACCGCCAACAGCCGCCGGCGAGCCAGGTCGGCCATCGGGATATTGACTTCATCCACGGCACCGCGATGCTCGAGGCGATGTATTTCCTCCGAGAACGCGTCTTCCAGGCGGCTGCCAACGACATGATCAATGCGCAGCATCGCTGCCAACCCTTTCAAAGGCCAGGTGTTCGAAGAGCGTGGTTGATGCTTGGCATGCCCAGATATCCTTCCCGAGAAAACAATTGACCGGCCCCTTCGCCGACTGCTGAACACCTACGACGCAAGAAGCTCCTTTAGTTTCGCATCGATGAATTCGACATCCTTCGGATTGGTGCCAGGCCCCCCGGCGAAATGGCCCCAGACGGAGGGAACGGGGACAAGTTTGGCGTTCGGCATATGCGCGACCTCGAACTCGCTATCTGCCGGCGGGAAATACAAATCGGTCTCACCGGGCATGACATAGGCCTTGGCCTTGATCGCACCGAGCGCCGCCTTGAAGTCGCCCTTGTAGAGCTCGTTATCGCCGATGTCTCCGTTTTGCCAGGTCCAGAGCATGGTCAGTAAATTATTGGGGTCCTTCGGCAAGAAAAACCCTTCCCAGAACGCCACCAAAAAATCCTCAAGCGAGGAGTAACCCAGCGCCTCGATATCCAGCTTCTGGCGATAGAACGCCTGCGAAAAACCCCAACCGGCATAAACCCGTGCGGCCGCGCGCAAACCGCGTTGCGGTTTCTCGGTGTACCAGCCCTCCTTCCATGCCGCATCGGCCGTCAGCGCGGCCTTGACACCTTCCAGGAAAACGAAGTTGTGACGCGAGCATTTCGCGGACCCGCAGAATGGCGCGATCAGGTCCATCATGCCAGGATAGAGTGCGCCCCAATGGAACGTCTGCAGGGCGCCCATCGACCAGCCGGTCACGAGCCGGATATGCTCGATGCCGAATTTTTCGGTGACAAGACGGTGCTGCACCCGCACGTTGTCGCAGGCCGTCACTTGCGGAAAGCGCGGGCCATTGTAAGGCTCCGGCGTATTGCTGGCGGAGGACGACAGGCCGTTGCCGAGCATATTCGGGATGATGATGAAGTATTTCTTCGGATCGAGCGCCCGACTTTCGCCCACCAGCCATTCATTGTCGTAGTGCTGGCCCGAATACCAGGTCGGATAAACGATGACGTTGTCCTTCTTCGGACTGAGCGTCCCGAACGTTTTGTAAGCCAACTTACAGTCGCGCAACGTAGCCCCGCGCTGCAGCTTGACGTCGCCCAGATTGTAGACCTCGTAATCGAGACTCATGACGGACACCCTTGTTTCTGGTTTCTGGTTCATGCCGGAACGTTGGGTCGGCCTCCGTGAAGGCCGACCGGCGATCACAAGGGCTTTGTCACCGCCACGCTGGCGCTGCGCGATTTGGCTATAGCGTAGTAGGCGATGCTCGCAACGAGGGCCGCGGAGATCGCGGTCGAGAGATATGGCATCCGCTCCTCCACGATGAAGGCACAGATCGAACCGATCGCCCAGGCCATAAAAGCCTCGGGCCGCCAGTCTGCTTCGATCTGCGCATTCGGCCGGATCAGATACTGGTCCACAAGGATGACCGCGCCGATAGGCGGCACGAGGATGCCAAGCAGCGACAGCCACTGGATGAAGAACGCCCACACATTGCCGGCAGCTACGACGATCCCGATCGCGCCAAGGATCACCGCCATCACACGCATGTGGTTGCCGAGGATGCGCGACCATCCCGTTGCCGCATTATAAAGACAGTGCGAGCAGACCGAGCCCAGATTGACGTAAAGGAACAAGAACGCCAGGGCGCTCAGCCACGTCATCTGCTTGCCGTTCATGAAGCCGAACATGTTGTCCGCGCCGAACGGGTTCGCGTTCGGCACCGCTAGCGCCGCCGTCATCACGCCGCCGACCAGCATCGCAACGAGATTGGCGAACGGAAACGCGCTGAAGGTCGACACCAGCGAGGCGGTCGGCGTCTTGGCCCATCGATTGAAATCCGCGGTCACCGTGCCCGCGTCGATGAACAGCGCAAGGACCACCGTGAGACCGACGCCCGTGGACATCGTCGCGACGCCGTTGTTGCCCGCGTAGTTGAAGATTGCCGACACCGTGCTGGTGGACGCGGCATCGAACGCAACTGACAGACCGAGGACGACGAACAGCGGGACCGAAACCAACCCGATATAATGCAGCCCCCTCACGCCCACGAAAGTGATGCCTATATAGAGCAGTCCGGCGATCACCGTCATGGCCACATAGTTCAATCCATAGGTCGAACTGACGAGAGCGCCGGTGATTCCCGTCTGCACCGCGTACCAGCCGAGCAGCAGGGTCGACAGCAGGCCCGATGCAAAGACGTAGCCCTTCTTGCCGAAAACGATGCTGGCAATCAGGGCGAAGTTCATGCCGCGCTTCGTCCCGATAAGGCCGAGAAGCCCAACGTAAGCGAACATGATGACATTTCCGACGATCATCGCGGTGAGCGCTCGCGAAAAACCCATGCCGAGCACCAGGATTGAGCCTGTCATTGCTCCCGTGATGATCATGGGAAAGCCGAGCCAGACCAACGTGACGGAGAACGCGCTGCGGCGCGCACTCATCGGCACGGGTTCGTGCTCGTACTCGTCTCCGAGAAGATGATCGACCTGATCTTCGGCAACATGGAGGTTATCGACCACGGAGCCTGGTTTCGTCACACTGCCGGTCATAATACAACATCCTTCAATGAATGGGTTTACGGGGGCACGTCTGAGACTCTTCCTCGCCGTCGCGGCTGCGGCGGCGAACAGCCGATGATTGTTATTATGAGTTATGCGTCGCTTTGGACGGATAAATAGCGAAAGCCAGAACGCCGATCCGGATAAGCAAACTCCTCCCCTAACCCTTGCGCGCCGGCGCGAGTGCGCCGACGCGAAGCTTCAATTCAGGACTCAGCGGTGAGCGGCCACCTTGTTCGGAATGCCCTCGATGGGAGCCTCTTCCGTTCCGACCGCCTTGCGGGTGAAGCTTTCCACCATTTCGCGGGTGCCTTCGGGATCGGCGATCCATTTCGAGTAGAACTCGTAGGGACATGCCGCGAGGCCCCGGTCGCCTTCGCCGGAATTGATCAATCCGGTGTAGCCGCGGTGCACCAGCTTGAAGAGATGGTTCTCCGATTGTCCGTTCTTGCGCGCGTCGCGGATCAGCATTTTCGAAAGCTGGGCGTACTGGATGCCGTATTCCTCTTCGCCGCATTCGCCGAGCGTGCGGCCGTCAAAGCCGACGATCGCGGAGTGGCCGAAATAGGAGTAGACGCCGTCGAAGCCGGCGGCGTTGGCAACGGCCACATACACATTGTTCGCCCACGCCATCGCCTTCGCCATGACGACCTGCTGGTCCTTCGCCGGATACATGTAGCCCTGACAGCGGACGATCAGCTCCGCGCCCTTCATCGCGCAGTCGCGCCAGATTTCCGGATAGTTGCCGTCATCGCAGATGATCAGCGAGACCTTGAGGCCTTTGGGTCCTTCGGAAACATAGGTGCAGTTGCCCGGATACCAGCCTTCGATCGGCACCCACGGCATGATCTTGCGATACTTCTGCACCACCTCACCCTTGTCGTTCATCAGGATCAGCGTGTTGTACGGCGCCTTCTTCGGATGCTCCTCATGACGTTCACCCGTGAGCGAGAACACGCCCCAGACCTTCGCCTTGCGGCAGGCTTCCGCGAAGATCTCGGTCTCCTCGCCGGGCACGACAGAAGCCGTTTCGTACATTTCCTTGGAGTCGTACATGATCCCATGGGTCGAATATTCCGGGAAGATCACGAGGTCCATTCCCGGCAGGCCGGACTTCATGCCGACCACCATGTCGGCGATCTTCTTCGCGTTGGCCAGCACCTCGGCCTTGGTGTGAAGCCGCGGCATTTTGTAATTCACGACGGCGACGCCGACCGTGTCGTTGCTCGATGAGATATCGCCGTGCAGCATGTTGTTCTCCTTGCTTGGTTGATAACTGGAACTTCTTCGTCGTCGATCTTCAGTTTGAACCCGCGATGATCCGCATCACACCGCCATATGCCGGTGGACCATTTCATCGCTGAGTTCGGAAATTGCACCAGACGCCACGACCCGCCCTTTTTCCATCATGGCGAAACAATGGGACGCCTGGCGCGCAAACAGGACATTCTGCTCGACCAGGACGACCGTCAGGCCGACCTCCCTGTTGAGCCTGATGATGATGGCTTCGATCTCCTCGACGATGGACGGTTGGATGCCTTCATTGGGCTCGTCGAGCAGGATGATCTTGGGGTCGGCGGCAAGCGCCCGAGCGATCGCGAGTTGCTGCTGCTGACCGCCGGAAAGCACGCCGCCGGCACGCTCGAGATTGGCCATCAGATAGGGAAACAGCTCCGGGACCAGTTCCGGAATCTGCCGTTTGCCGTCGGTGCGCGCGAACGCGCCCATCAGGATATTTTCGCGGATGCTGAAGTCCGGAATGATCTCGCGGCCCTGGGGAACGTAGGCGATGCCGGCGCGGGCACGACGGAAGGTCGGCTCCTTGCCGATCTCGGTTCCGTTAAGGCTGATCTGGCCTTCCATCCGGTCGGTGAGGCCCATCAGCGTTTTCAGAAGCGTGGTCTTTCCGGTGCCGTTGCGGCCGAGTACCGCCGTGACCTTTCCGATCGGAATATCCAGGCACACCGCATGCAGGATGTGGCTGCGGTCGTAATAGCTGTCGACATTGGTCAGCTTGAGCATCAGCCGATCCCCTTCGATCCGAGATAGGCTTCGCGCACCCTGGGATCGGTTTCGATCTGCTCGACATTGCCCTCCGCGAGCACCGATCCGAGGTGAAGGACCGTGATGCGCTCGGCGATTTCGCGCACGAACGCCATGTCGTGCTCGACCACGATTAGCGTGTGCTTACCCTTGAGGCCGTTGACGATCTGCGAGGTCTTGTGGGTTTCCGCCTGCGTCATGCCCGCGGTCGGTTCATCGAGCAGGATCACTTTCGGATTCTGCGTGATCAAAAGACCGAGCTCGAGCCACTGCGTCTGACCGTGGCTGAGATAGGCGGCGAGCCGGTTGGCTTCCCCGGTCAGGCCGATCAGTTCGAGCACCCGGTCGACGTCCTGTTCGGCCTCCTTGTCGAAGCCGAAGCGCAGATTCGCCAGCACGCCGGGATTTCGGCAGCTTGCGACTTCGAGATTGCGGCGAACGGTCAGATCCTTGAACACGCTCGGAATCTGGAATTTTCGCCCGATGCCGGCGCGCGCGATCTTGTGTTCTTCCCAGTTGGTGATGTCGGTGTCGTTCAGAAACACCCGCCCCTCGGTACTCTTGGTCTTGCCGGAGACGAGGTCCATCAGGGTGGTCTTCCCGGCGCCGTTGGCGCCGAGCAGAACGCGCAGTTCACCCTCTTCGATGGTCAGCGACACGCCGTTGACGGCCTTGAAGCCGCCGAAGTCGACCCCGAGCCCATCGATGGTAAGCGCGATCTCTGCCATCCGCCCTACTCCGCCAGCTGCGAGGCGTCGGTGACCCCGACCTTGTGTTGCGGCGGCGCTTTGCGGCGGGCGAGAAGGCGATCGACCAGATCGTGCGCGAGGCCTGCAAAGCCGCGCGGCAGGTACAAGACGACGAGGACGAAGATCAGGCCGATGATCACTTTCCATGCTTCGGCGAAACCTTGGGTCTCGCTGACGGTGGCCGAAATCATGTTGATCACGATGGCGCCGATGCAGGCGCCGAGGATCGACGACCGCCCGCCGACCGCGGCCCAGACCACCATCGTGATCGAGAAGGTGAGATCCATGAAGGTGGGCGAGGCGAATTCCGAGACGACGACGTAGAACATTCCGGCCAGGCCCGCGATCCCCGCCGACACCGCGAAGAAGAACGTCTGATACAGCGGTACATCAAAGCCCAGATAGCGGGCGCGGTTCTGGTCGTCGCGGATCGCCTGGAGGATCAGACCGGCCCTGGTCTCGATCAGCAGCCGCGCGCCCGCGAGGACCAGGCACAGCGCGACCGCGACGAAATAATAGGTCGGAACGATATAGGGATCGAACTCGAACCCTCCGATCTTGAACCATCCGAGATCGGTCAGCCCGTTGAAGCCGTTGGTGATGGGCTGGGCGTCGATCACCACGAGCCGCACCAAGAGGACCAGCGCCAGCGTGATGATGGACACGAATACGCCCGCGATGCGCTTGCGGAACACGATGACCCCGATGCCCGTGGCGATCACGACGGGCAACACCAGCCCCATGACGACACCGAACCACTGGTGCTGGAATGGAATCCAGAGGAACGACGCCTTGTTGATGCAGCACAGTTCGGTCGGCGCGCCGGGCTCGGCGTTCCACAGCATGAAATCCGGTACCGGCTTGTCCGAGCCCTGCTGCAGGCTCGTCGGGCTCGCTAGCTTGAGCGACATCGCGATCATGTAGGCGCCCGCGCCGAAGAAAAGCCCCTGGCCGAGATTGAGAATGCCGGCATAGCCCCAACTCAGCGCCACCGCGATGCCGAGCATGCCGAACACCAGATATTTGGCGATGCGGTTGAGCCAAAACGGATCCAGCAGCAAGGGCGCGCACATGATCAGCGCGAAGAACGCCAGATAGATCGCTATTTCGACGCGGCGCTTGTCGGACATCGCGTTAGCGCCCTTTAAGCGAAAACAGGCCCTTGGGCTTCAGGATGATGATCATGATCACGACGCCAAAGACCACGGCCCGCGCCAGGATATCGTTGGTACCGGCCGCCACCAGCCCATTGATCTCGCCGAGGATGCCGGCCGAGAACACCGACCCGAGCAGGCTGCCGACGCCTCCCATCACCACGACCATGAAGCCGTCCACCACCATCGGCGTGCCCATGTCGGGGAAAACGGTCTTGAAGCCGGACATCATCACGCCGGCGATGCCGGCGAGCCCGGAGCCGAGCGCGAATGTCAGCGCGTTGATCCGCGCGACGTCGATGCCGCAGGCTTCGGCCATTTTCGGATTTCGAATGATCGCGCGCACCTGGGTGCCGAACGGCGTGCGGTACATGATCAGCCAGGAGGCCGCTGTCAGCACCGCCGTCACGACGATGATGAAGGCGCGATAGCGGTTGATCTCCGCGCTGCCCAGCATGAACGTTCCCTGCAGCACGGCGGGAACGCTGACATTCTGCAGCCCGGGCCCCAATCCCGCGATATGGATGCCGAAGAACGACAGGCCCAGTTCAAGCCGCACCGCCTGCTGGATCAGGATCGCGATACCCCAGGTTGCCAGCAGCGTGTCGAGCAGGCGGCCGTACAGACGGCGTACGATGACGCGCTCGATGGCGAGCCCGATCAGCGCGGTCACGATGAAGGCCAGCGGAATGGCCACGAAGATATTCGCGCCCAGCCAGATGCCTGTGAGCACGGTGACGTAAGCGCCGATCATGACCATCTCGCCATGGGCCATGTTGATGACGCCCATCGCGCCATAGGTGATGGCGAGACCAAGCGCTACCAGCAGCAGGATCGAGCCGAGACTGAGGCCGATAAACAAGACTTCAAGCATTCAGAGCAATCCCATCACTCCGGCTACCGCGCCGATGCGCGATAGCCGGTATTGACGCCGAGTTCAGATTTTCAGCTTTGACGTATCGAGTCCCTTGGCGGTGCAGAACAGATTGCTCTCCGTTTCGCCGTACGCCACGTAAGGAAGCGGAATGGTCGGCTCCTTGTAGGCATCGATGATCTTGCCCTGTCCGTCCGTCTGCCACTGCGCAATGCGGGGCGTAAGATAGGTGTGCAGATTGTCGGGATCGATTTTCACGTGGCCGTTCGGGGCGTCGAATTCCTGCCCCTTCACCGCGTCCCTGATTGCAGTCGGGGTAATTTCCGCCGCCTTTTCGACCGCCTGCTTCCACAGGAAGACCTGGAAGTAGGAAGATTCCAGCGCGTGATGCGTCACCGCCTTCGGGTCCTTGACGAAGGCGCGATAGCGTTCGACGAATGCCTTGTTGCGGTCGGTGTCGATGGCCTGGAAATACGGGAACGAGGTGTAGCTTCCCACCGCGTATTCCGGTCCCATCGCGGCGATCTCGATCTCCGAAGTGACCGTGGCGCAGATCGGCAGCTTGTCGTGGGTCAGGCCCTGGTTCTTGTATTCGCGGTAGAACGCGACCACGGAGTCGCCGACGACGTTCGACAGCACGACGTCGCAGCCCGAGGACTTGATCTTGTTGACCATGGAGCCCCATTCCGAATGGCCGAGCTCGAGGTATTCGTCCGCGATCCATTCGCCGCCGTTCTTCTCGATCAGGATCTTCGATACCTTCGCCATTTCGCGCGGGTAGATGTAGTTCGATCCGACGATGAAGAACTTCTTCTTGCCCAGCGTCTTGATGATCCAGGGGATGAAGTTTGAGAGCTGCTGGTTCGGAACGGCGCCCGTGTAGACGACGTTCTTGGAGCACTCGAAGCCTTCGTAATAGGTGGGATAGAAATACAGATTGTTGCGCTTCTCGAACACCGGAAGAACGGCCTTGCGGCTTGCCGAGGTGTAGGAGCCGAACACGGTCGGCACGCGATCCTGGATCACCAGCTTCGAGGCCTTTTCGTTGTAGGTCTTCGGATCCGAAGCACCGTCCTCGACGATGGCGTTGATCTTCATGCCCTTGGCGCCACCCGCGGCGTTGATCTCGCTGATCGCCATCAGCGTCGCATCGTGCAGCGATTTTTCGATAATCGAGAGACCACCGGTTAACGAGAATAATACGCCCACATTCACCGTACCCGCGGCACGCACCGGACTACTGATGATGTAAGGCGAAGCGATCGCCCCGGTTGTCGCAAGCAGGCTGCTTTTCAAGAACTTACGCCGATCAATCGACATAGTGACACACTCCCCTGATGGCTGCCCGTAACCAGGCATGCCGGTTCCGTTCACGCCGAAGCGCGTTGTTTCGAGCCAAAAAAGATCAAAAACTCCCCCAGGGCCAGCGGACCCGAGCAGATCCGTGCCGATTCCCGGTCGCCAAACAAAAAAAGCCCGCGAGATCCTCACGGACCTCTCGGGCTTACCTAGCCAAGCCGGACCAACATCATCGGTGATCCAGCGATAACCGCGTCTAGAACTTCCCCGTCCCATCGCAGTTGCAAAAATTAAACATCTTTTGCGCGGTACTGCAAGAGTTCATTTGCATGAATGATCGCAGCCGCCATGTCGTCCATCGACAGGCGCTTCGCCATCGCCTGGCGGCGGATGCTTTCGTAGGCTTCGGCTTCGCTCAATCCCTGACCATCCATCAGGATCGCTTTGGCTTTCTGGATTCGCTGAATGCCGGAAAGCTTGCGTTCAAGTTTTCGGATTCGCTTTTCGGTCTCGCGTTTCTCGAGCCAGATGCTGCGCGCGATCGTGAGGTTCGTGAGCAGACCGAAAGGGCGGATCGGGCGCTCGATGACGGCGACCGCGCCTGCCTCCAGCACCAGCTGCAGGGTGCTCGGGTCTTCATAACCCACGATGGCGATCAGTGTCGGCCGCGTTCCGTCGTTTGACTTCAGCAGGCGCTGAATATCGGCTCTGACGTCATGCTCGACGGCCAGCAGCATCACGTCGCAACCATCGCTCCAGCATTCGGGGACCGGCCAGTGCATCTCGACCATGCAGCCGATGCGACGAAGGTGCTCGACCAGCCTGACGCGTTCGTTGTCCGGGGGATGAACGACCAGGACGCGCAGACCACGAAGATCGCGAAGGATTTGGATCGCCAACCGTCTGCTCCTACGCTCAGAACCTCAGTGGCTAACCGTCTGAAGGTCGTCGACCGACCAGTCGTCAAGGCTCTGTACGACACAGTAGGGGTCCGGCTTGATCCGCACGCCGGGATTCCAGACTGTCTGGAACCGGGCGAATTTGTCCAGTCGCGCGATCCGCGGCCACAGATAGGTGTGATTGTTTTCCGGATCGATCCGGACCCGGCCCTGAGGGGCGTCGAATTCCGAGTCGCGCAGCTCCTTCAGCACCCGCTCCGGATCGTCGGATCCGCAGCGCGCCAGAGCGCGCATCGCCAGATGAACCTGGAAATAGGCTGCTTCCGCGGCGGCCGGCACCGGCGCATCCGGACCGTATTTGCGCTTGAAGCTTTCCACGAAACGGCGCGCAGAGGCCGACGACGAGGTCTCGAAGAACGGCGCGGCCGTGATATGGCCTTCGGCCGCCTCGCGATGCATTTCCGCGACTTCCGCCTCACTGGTGGTCAGGCTCGCGATCGGCATCTTCGCCGGATCGAACCCGGCCTTCCGATAGGCCTCGTAGAATACCGACGTGCCCCGCCCGACAACGGTCGAGAAGATGACGTCAGGCGAGGTCTTCTTGATCCGGCTGATGACCTTGTCGAAATCCCCCGCACCGACCTCGAGCGGAACATAGATCTCGTCCAGCACCTCGCCGCGGCCCTGCGCGACGAAATCAGCCATCAGACGATTGGATTCGTAAGGATAGATGTAATTCGATCCCACCAGCAGAAAACGGTTGCCGTAGGTGGACAGCAGGAACCTCGCAAGCTGCAACGAATTCTGGTTCGGCGCCGCGCCGGTATAGATGCAGTGCCTCGAATATTCGAAGCCCTCGTAGAGCGTCGGATAAAACAGCAGGCCGCGGTGGCTCTCGACGACCGGCAAGACCGCCTTGCGGGTGCTCGACATGTAGCATCCGAACAACAACCTTATGCGATCGATCTCGAGCAAGCGCTCGGCCAGGCTGCGAAACTGTTTCGGATCGGACGCCGGATCGTAAATCACCGGCTCGATCATGCGATCGAGCACGCCGCCGCTGGAATTGATCTCCTCGATCGCAAGGAGCGTCGCATTCAGCTGCGACTGTTCGACGGTAGAAGTCACTCCGGTCTGTGAGAACAGCACCCCGACGCGCCAGGGGCCGCCGGTATTTTCGTTGAAATTCATGAGCCTGACGTACACCAATTCGTGGTGAGGTTTGAGCGACCATACGTCAGATTGCGGGAAACTCAAATCGTCCCGGTCGAGGCAAGCCGTCAGCCTCGCCGGGTCAGGTATCCGGCGAGGCTGCTGCAGATCGCCGTCGGCCAGCGGCGCCAGCGCTAGACCGCCTTGGTGAGAGCGCCGTCGATAATGAGGTTGGTGCCGGAAATGCGGCTCGCCACCGGGCTCGCAAGGAAGACCACGCCGGCGGCGACTTCCTGCGGCGTGCCCATCCGCCCGGTCGGGTTCAGCGACATCGCGGTCTTGTAGAGATCCGGCATGCCCTGCTCGATGTTTTGCCAGATGCCGCCCTCGAAATAGGTATTGCCCGGAGACACCACGTTGGCGCGGATGCCCTTGGCGATCAGCTGGTTGCTCAACCCCTTGCTGTAGTGAATCAGCGCCGCCTTGAACGCGCCGTAGGAACCGGCGGCGAAATCAACCTCGAACCCGGACACGCTGGAGACGATCACGATGGAAGCCGATTTGGATTTCTCCAGATATGGCATCGCCGCCGCGACCGAATTGACGGTATGCATCATGTCGGTGCGAAACGACTTCTCCCAGGTTTCCGGCGTATCGCCGACAGCCAGAGCGCTGACGTTGCAGACGATGGTGTCGATACCGCCGAGCTCGGCGGCCGCACCCTCGATCCATTGCTTCAATGCCGCGGGATCGGCGACGTCGATTCCCTTGCCCCACGACTTGACGCCCTTGGCGGCGAGCACCTTCACGACCTTGCCGACCTCGTCGGCGTTGCGCGCGCATATCGCCACGTTAGCGCCTTCCGCCGCAAACAGCTCGGCGATCGCGAGCCCAATCCCCTTGCTCCCGCCGGTCACCAGGACGTTCTTTCCCTTCAATCCGAGATCCATGGTCGCCTCCGTTGCTGATATCGCCTGATCAAGCGACCTGCCGTCACCGACGGCAGGCCGGATCGCTGCTTACATTTTCGTCCAGTCGCCCGCGCCTTCGAACGCGGCGGCGGCGCGGTAGATGACGGATTCGTCGTAATACTTGCCGATCAGCATCAGCCCGATCGGCAGGCCGTCGCTCATCCCGCAGGGAATGGTCATCGCCGGATGTCCGCTGGCGTTGAAGGGGGCCGTGTTGGGAACCATCTCGAACGCGCGCTGGATATAGAGTTCGCGCGGCGCATCCAGCGGCGGCAGCGGCGTCGCCTTCATCGGCAAGGTCGGCATCAAGAGCAGATCGTAATTGCTCAGCGCCGCGTCGTAGGCGGCGCGCAGCTTGCGGTTCAGGTTCTGCGCCTTGGAATAGAAGTGACCGCGATAGTGCTTGGTGAAGTAGTGGCCGACCAGCATCGTGATCTTCAGGCTGTCGGACAATTCGTCGGCCCGGTGGCGCCAGGCGGAGTGCGCGTCCAAGAGCGTCGTGTTGTAGAGACCGCGCCAGTTGGTCCCCATGCCGTTGCCCTTCATCATGAACTCGGTACCGCCTTCGGCCGCGATCGGCAGCCAGATCGCGGGGCCCAGCAGATGCATCGGCACCGATATCTCGTCGACAGTGGCGCCGAGTTTCCGGAACAGCTCGGCCCCCGCCATGACCTTGGCATCGACCTCGGGTTCGGAAACCGCAAGTCCGAAACCTTCCTTGACGATGCCGATGCGCATTCCCTTGACGCCGCCTTCGAGCTCTTTGGTGTATTCGGCGACCTTGGGCGCGATCTGTCTGGGATCGACGCCATCGGCGCCCGCCAGCACCTCGAGCAGGAGCGCGTTGTCGCGGACATTGCCGGTCATCGGCCCGGTGTGATCGAGCGTGATTTCGATCGGCATCACCCCGGTATAGGGAACGAGGCCGTGCGTTCCCTTCATGCCGTAGATGCCGCAGAACGACGAGGGAATACGGATTGATCCGCCCTGGTCGCCGCCGATCGCCATATCGGCTTCGCCGAGTGCGACCACGACGCCGCTGCCCGAAGACGAACCGCCCGCCGAATAACCCATCTTGTGGGGGTTATGCACCGGGCCGGTCGCGTTGGTGTGGCTGCCGCCGGAAAAGCAGAAATACTCGCAATGGGTCTTGCCGAGGATGGTGCCGCCGGCGTCCAGGATGCGCGTCACGATGGTCGCATCGACATCGGGGACATAGCCCTCGAGGGTCGAGGCGCCGTTCATCATGGGCACGCCGGCGAGGCTGACATTGTCCTTGAGCGCCACCGTCTTGCCGGCGAGCTTGCCGCTGGGCGCGCCCTTGACCGTCGATTTGAAGTACCACGCATTGTACTTGTTCTCGTCGCCCTCGGGGCGATAGCCGGGCGTACGCGGATAGGTCACGGCCGGGACATAATCGGTCATGGCATCGACGATGTCATAAGCGGCGTAATTGCCCTGCATCAGGGCGTCGTAGGATTTGAGTTCCTCTTCGCCCATGTGCATGCCGAGATCCTCGGCGACGCTGCGCAATTGATCGAGTGTCGGTCTTCTGACTGCCATGGTGCTTCTCCCCTTTGGATCGTGCCCGCTCAGTCGGGCCTTACGTGGTGATTCCGATAAATTCGCCGACCAGGCTTGCATCGGCGAGATCGTCCGGCGGCAACTCCCGGGTGATGGTGCCCTTTTGAATGATGAGAATCCGTCGCGATAGCGCGGCGATGAAGTCGAGATTCTGCTCGACCAGAATCATGGTGAGGCCGCTGTTGTCGCGCAAGCGCTGCAGGACCTCGACAATCTCGTCGATGATCGAGGGCTGGATGCCCTCGGTCGGCTCATCCAGCAGAATGAGGCGCGGTTTGCCGCAAAGGCAGCGCGCGAGCGCCAGGAGCTGCTGCTCGCCACCGGACAGCGCGCCGCCGGAACGATCGAGCAGCGGCTTGAGGCGTGGAAATTCCTCGAGCACTTCCTCGATGGTTTCCTGCTCGCCGCCCGTCTCCTTGGTGCAGCCCATGCGCAGATTGTCGTAAACCGTGAGCCCGGGGAAAATTTCCCGCCCCTGCGGCACATAGCCGAGCCCCAGCCGCGCACGCTGATAGGGCTCGGCCGTGGTCACGTCGTGGCCATCGAAACGGACGGTCCCGGCGGTCGCCGGCAAGAATCCCATCAGCGCCTTGAGCAGCGTCGTCTTGCCCATGCCGTTATGGCCGAGAATTCCGATGAACTCCCCGACCTTGACGGCAAAGTTCACCCCGTTGAGGATCGGGATGCGGCCGTAGCCCGTGCACAGCCCCTGTACGTTGAGCATCATGCGGCTGCCTGCTTGCCGAGATAGACGTCGCGCACCAGCGGATTGCGCAGGATATTCTCCACCGAATCCTCCACCAGCACGCTGCCTTGATTGAATACCGTCACCTGCTTGGCGATCATGCGGATGAATTGCATGTCGTGCTCGACGACGATGAGGGCCTTGGTGCGATTGATCTCGCGCACGAGTTCGGCGGTCTTGTTCACTTCTTCATGTGTCATGCCGGCGGCGGGTTCATCGAGCAGAATAAGGTCAGGATCGGTCGACAACACGATGCCCAGTTCAACCCATTGCCGCTGACCATGGGCGAGCTGGCCGACCAGGCGGTTCGCAGCACCGGTGAGGCCGATGCGTTCCAGCATCTCGTCGACCACGGCGTTGACGCGATCGCGGGGATGGATGCGGCTCGCCGCCAGCCAGATATTTTCGCGCACGTCCAGGCCGTCGAACACGCTCGGCACCTGGGTCTTGATGCCGATGCCGAGACGCGCGATCTCGTGGGCGTGGGCCTGGGAAATGTCGTGGCCGCGGAACAGCACCTGGCCGAGACTTGGCTGCAGCTGTCCGGTGAGCATCTTGAAGAACGTACTTTTTCCGGCACCGTTCGGCCCGATCAGGCAACGCAGCTCGCCTTCGGCCAGCGTGAAATTGACGTTGCGGACCGCCTTGACGCCGCCGAAATGCATGCTGAGATCGCGGGTTTGCAGAAGCGGCTCGGCCATCACCCCTCCTCCGCCTGCTTGGGCTCGAGGCTGGTTGCGACCCGGCGCGTGCGCGCCCGCAGCAGCCATTGGCCGAAGTCCCCGAGCGTCGGCACCAATCCCTTCGGCACCAGGAGCACGAACGCAATAAGGATGACACCGAAAATCA
The DNA here is from genome assembly GCF_900129505.1 of Bradyrhizobium erythrophlei. Lineage (NCBI taxonomy): Bacteria > Pseudomonadati > Pseudomonadota > Alphaproteobacteria > Hyphomicrobiales > Nitrobacteraceae > Bradyrhizobium > Bradyrhizobium erythrophlei. The sequence continues at coordinate 9,043,542 of NZ_LT670818.1, forward strand.
GCGGCGCATTGGCGAGCAGCTTCGTCCACCAGTCCGAGCCGCTGGGCTGGTTCGCCCCGAGCGCCGTGGTGAGCCACTGGATGCCAATGCAGCCGATGATCGGACCGATCAGCGTGCCGCGCCCGCCGACGATCACCCAGATGATGATCTGCGCGGACTGGGCCAATCCGAAGATGGTCGGGCTGACAAAATTTCCCCAATTGGCGAACAGGCATCCGGCGAAGCCCGCCAGCGCGCCGCCGATGGTGAAGGTCACGAGCTTGTAGGCCCGCGGATCGTATCCGAGGAGTTCGGCGCGCCGTTCGTTTTCCCGGATACCGACGATGATGCGGCCGAACCGGCTGGCCAGCAGCAGCCGCAGTCCGAAATAGGTCAGGAGCAATGCCGCCGTCGAAAGATAGAACATGCCTTCGAGATCGACCGACGCAGTCTTGTTGAAGGGATAATTGAGCGGCGGGATGCCCGGGATGCCGTTGAAGCCGCCGAGCCGCGCCGTGCCGATATGGAATTCCGGGCCGGCGGTGGAATTGATCGAATTGAACAGGATCAACGTCACCGTCAGCGTGATCACGCCGAGATACACGTCGCTGATGCGCCCGTAGAACATGAAATAGCCGAGCAGCGCTGCGAACGCCGCCGGCAGCGCGATGGCCAGCAGGAACGGAATGGTGCTTTCGCCCATGTTGAACATGGCAATCGCGTAGGTGTAGGCGCCCAGTCCGAAAAACGCCGACTGGCCGAAGCACAGGATGCCGCCATAGCCCCAGATCAGCGCCAGGCTGAGCCCGAGGATCGCCATGATCATGTAGACCGTGAGTTCGAGCACGGTATCGAGTTCGGCCAGACGCGGAGTCAGGATGAGAAAGGCGATGCCGACGATGCCGACCAGTCCGAGGCCGAGATAGTTCAGGGTGCGGGCGTTCACAGGCCTCTCCGGAAGAAGCGGCCGGTGATGCCCTGCGGCAGCAGGCGGATCAGGACGATGGCGGTGGCCAGCAGCGCGACCTCGCCAAACACCGGCGTCGTCAAGAAGGTCGCGATCTGATTAATGGTGCCGAACAGTACCGATGCAGACACGGTTCCGCTAAGAATCGCGGCACCGCCTCCGATCACGGTGATGAAGGATTTCGCCACATAGGCGACGCCGATGGTAGGGAAGACGCCGGAGACCGGCGCCAGCACCGCGCCGGCGAGGCCCGACAGGGCGGCTCCGATGCCGAAGGTGATGGCATAGACCCGCGGCGGATTGACCCCGAGCGCCGCGGCCATGTTGGCGTTCTGCATGGTGCCGCGGGCGATCAGGCCGAGCCGCGTGAAGCGCAGCACCGCGAAGATGCCCGCCATCACGACCGCTGACACCGCGATGACGAACAGCGTGTATCCGCTGGTGCGATAGGCGCCGATCTGGAAACTGCCCAGCGGCGCCGAAATGCCGACCGTGGTATTGCCGAAAATCGCGGTCGTCAGCCCCACCAGGAAGAGGCTGAGACCCCAGGTCGCCAGCATGGTGTCGACCATGCGGCCATACAGGAAGCGGATGATCGTCATCTCGACGATAATCCCAATGAGGCCGACAATAACAGGCGCCACCACCAGAATCGCAACCCAGATGTTGACGCCGCGGCTGGTGGCGACGATCGCGGCATATCCGCCGAGCATCAGAAACTCGCCATGGGCGAGATTGATGACCCGCATCATGCCGAAGATGATGGCCAGCCCGACGCTGATCAGCGCCAGGCTGGCAACCGCATAGAGGACCTGGATCGCCAGGAGAACAACGAAATCCACGTTTATCTTTCCCAACGCATGCGAGATCCAACCGTCCTTTAGATCTTGATCACGTATTGCTGGTTGTCGGTCGGGTTCTTGATGAGATCGCACACCGCGGCGGTATCGGCAGGCTTCTGCTGCGCGAAGTCTTCCAGCACGTTGAGCTTCTTGTCGTTGACCTCGGCGATATGCACGTCGAGCACGCAATGATGCGTCGGCGGGTCGATCGTGACCTTGCCGGACGGCGCATCGATGCTGATGCCGGTTTCCAGCGCCTCGATTACTTTCAGGCGGTCGATGCTGCCGGCTTTCTTGACCGCCTCGGCCCACAGGCGGAACCCCTGGTAGGTCCCCATCGCGAGTTCGGTGACGTTGGGATAATCGGCGCCGAAGCGCTTGTGGAAGGCGGCGACGAAGGTTTCGTTGGCCTTGTTCTTCAAATCCTGGAAGTAGTTGTAGCAGACCAGCATGCCGTTGCATTCGTCGGGCGACAGCACGATGTGCTCGTTGCCGACGGCGAAGGTGGTCGACGCCATCGGAATGCTCTTGCGCATGCCGGCCGCCGCCCACTGGCGATAGAACGAGATATGCGCACCGCCGACCAGCGCGGACCACACGAAGTCCGGCTTCGCCGCCTGGATCTTGGAGATGGTCGGGCCGAAATTGGTGACGTCGAGCGGGAAGAAGTCGATCGATGAGACTTCGCCGCCGTTTTCGGTGACGTATTTCTTCACCCACTGCGACGTGATCTGGCCGTAATTGTAGTCGGCCGCGACGACATAGACTTTCTTGCCCCACTTCTTCATGGCGTAGGGCACGAGCTTTTCCACGGTCTGCGCTGGCGTCACGCCGGTATCGAACTGGTTGCGGTCGCAGACGCCGCCTTCATATTGGGTGTTATAGAAATACAGCGTCTTGAACTTGTCGAGCACCGGCCGGATCACTTCGCGCGAGGCGGAGGTGATGCCGCCATGCACGACGGCAACCTTGTCCTTCAACGCCGCCTGCTGCGCGAACTGAGTGTAAAGCTGCATGTTCGACTGGGTATCGTAGTTGATCAGCTTGATCTGCTTTCCAAGCAGGCCGCCGGCCGCATTGGCTTCTTCGACCGCGAGCGTCAGCGCGTCGACCATCGGCTTGCCGTAGATGTCGAGCCCGCCCGAGAGATCGTGAATACTGGCGACGTTGATTTCGTCCGCCGCCCAGGCGCTGGAACCGAAGGTGCCGGCAGCAAGGGTTGCCGCCGTGCCCTGTACGAATTTTCTGCGATTGAGTTTCATTGCAGTAGTCCTCCTCGAGGTTGCCGAAAAATCATGAGACCAGATATTTTTTCAAAATTGACGCACGCCCATCGCGTATTTCCGATCGCCCACGTTCTCCAACCGGATGCCCCCGGCCTGACTGGGTAGCGTGCAGGCGTCGATCTCGTCGAAGCCGTAATCCGCGGCCATCCAGCGCACCCGTTTGCGATAGGCGATCCGAGGCGCGCTTTGCCGTGATCGGGGATTTGAGCCGGGGATCGGTGATCATCGCGGTATTCTCAACTCGTCAACGCGTGAGCCCAAAGCAGTGCAAATACCATACCGACATCAGGTCACAGCCTAATTGCGCGCTAGTTCAGCTTCCAGTCGCCGCCGGCCTCGACCGCCGCAGCAAGCTGAATCAAGGTGGTTTCCTCGAAATGGCGGCCCACCATCATCAGCCCGACCGGCAAACCGTTGACACGTCCACATGGCATGGTGAAGGCGGGATTTCCGGATACGTCGAATGAACAGGTATTGGCCTGCATGTTGAGTGCCGTGTCAATCAGGGTGCCCAGCGGTGCATCGGCCGGCGGTATCGGCGTGGCCGTGAATGGAATCGTCGGCATCGCCAGCACGTCGAATTTCTCCAGCGCCGCATCATAGGCGCGGCGCAGCAGCACCCGCAGGTTCTGCGCCTTCGAATGATAGCGCCCGTGATAGTTGCGATGCATATATTCGCCGAGCATCAGCACAAGCTTCACGGTCGGCGAGACATCGTTGATCCGCGTCCCCATCCCGCGGGCAAAGGCTTCCTGCATCGAAAGCGGATAATAGCCCTGGATGTTGTTGCCGACGCCGTATCCCTTCAGCATCATCTCGGCCGCGCCTTCCAGGATGATGCCGCTCCAGACATGCGGCCCGTCGAGATGCCAGGGAATCGAAATTTCTTCCGCTTCGACGCCCGTCTGCCTCAAGGCCGCGATCGCTTCGCGCACCTTGGCATCGACGGCAGGATCGCTTTCGGGATGGCCAAATCCTTCGCGCAGGATGCCGACGCGCAATCCCTTTGCCGGCTTGCCGACGGCGGCCATGTAATCGCCCGTACGCGCCGAGATCGTCCTTGTATCCCAGCCGTCATGACCCGCGATGACCGTAAGCAGCCGGGCGACGTCCTCGACGGATGCACCCATCGGACCGCAATGATCGACGGAATAGCTGATCGGCATCGAACCCGTGGTCGGCACCAGGCCCCAGGTCGGCTTCAATCCATAAATGCCGCACCAGCTGGACGGCGTGCGGATCGATCCGCCCTGGTCTCCGCCGAGCGCCATCGGCACTTCGCCGGACGCGACCAGCGCCGCACTTCCGCCCGACGAACCGCCGGCACTATGCTCGGGATTGTGCGGATTGCGGATCACGCCGCCCGCGCAGGTATGGCTTGCTCCGGAGAAGCAGAGGTCTTCGCAGGCCGCCTTGCCCGCGATGGTGCCGCCGGCTTCAAGAATGCGCGTGACCACAGTGGCATCGATCTCCGGGACATAGCCCTCGAGCAGCGCCGAGCCGTTCATCATGGGAACGCCGGCGACACAAATGTTGTCCTTGATCGCGATCTTCTTGCCGCTGAGCAGACCCTTTGCACCGCTCCGGATATCCGTCTTCCAATACCAGCCGCCGTAAGGGTTCTCCGACGCTGAGGGCCGGTATCCAGGCGATCGTGGCGGAACCGGCGCCAAGGCGGGCGGGACCAATTCGTCGAGCCGGCCATAGGAGACCAGCGATCCCTTGAAGGCCTGCTGAAAGGCCGCAAGCTCGTCAGCGCTGAAAACGAGACCGAAATTGGATCCGAGTTTTTCGATTTGCTCCAATGTCGGAAGCCGTACTGACATGCTCACCCTCTTGTTGTCTTTCGGAAGACAAACGAAAAAAGCCATCCGTGACCCGAAGAGGTCTCGAATGGCATCAACGCCGCTGCTATCAAAGGTCGCGTAGGCCTACATTACAGAACGAAATTTTCGGAGGTCGCCCCGCAGACGTCATCGGCTGCGCGAGAACTGTTTCGCAATGCACGTATTAGCGTACAATTTGATTGTGACTTGGCGTCGCCAGTCTTGTCAATGCGATGCCGGCACCTTTTTTAAGCGCCGATAGCCCAAACAACGCGCAGCGCCGCTCGACGATACGAGATGACAGACTGGGCTTCCTGGGCTGAGATCGCCTGCCACGCAACGCCCGGATTACAGATGAAAAAGCCGTCCATCCCTCTTGGTCTCGTGTTTTCCCAATCGGGACCTTACGCCATGATGGCGGGCGAGATGCGAAAGAGCGCGCTGATGGCGATCGACGAAATCAATCAGAGCGATCAGTTCGATTTCGTGTTCGCGCCGCATCTGCGAGATCCCGGCGGGGTCGTCGCCGCCTATCACACCGCATGCGATGCGCTCATTCGCGAGGAACACGTCGACCATATCATCGGCTGCTACACCTCGGCTTCCCGCAAGCAGGTCATTCCCATTGTCGAGCTCACCGAACGGTTGCTCTGGCATCCGGCGCGATACGAAGGATTCGAAAGCAGCGAAAACGTCATCTACGTCGGCGCCGCGCCCAACCAGCACGTCGTACCATTGGTGCGGCATATGCTGGACCATATCTCCGGCGACGTGTTCTGCACTGGCTCCAACTATGTCTGGACGTGGGAAACCAACCGGGTCATTCGCGAAATCGTCACCAGCGCCGGCGGCCGCATTCTCGCCGAACGCCTGCTCGAGTTCGGCGAAACCGCGGTCGACCATATCGTCAAGGAGATCATCGAACGAAAGCCGCCGGCGGTGTTCAACACGCTGGTCGGCGAATCCAGCTATGCCTTCATGCGCGCGCTGCATCAGGCGGCAACGCGCGCAGGCCTTTCAATCCCCATGCTGAGCTGCAGCCTGTGCGAACCGGAGCTCAAGCTGATCGGCTCGTCGGCCTCCGTCGGATGCATCACCTCGTCGGCCTATTTCGAGAGCATCGATGGCGCGGAAAACCGCGCGTTTGTCGCACGCTGGCAGGCGCGCTACGGCGCGGACAGCACCCTGTCGGTCGACGCCCTGTCGACCTATGTCTGCGTCATGTTGCTGGCCCGCGCCATCCGGCGCGCAGGCTCGGCGGATGTCGGCGCGGTCCGCCGTGCTGCGGCTAATCACCGCTATGACTCCCCGCAAGGGCCCGTCTGGGTCGATCCCGACAATAATCACTGCTTCCTGACGCCCCGGCTGGCACGCTCCGTGCCTGGTGGCCAGTTCGAGATCTTCTGGGAAGCCGACGCCCCCGAACGGCCGGACCCCTATCTTTCGAACCTCGATCTGGCAACGATTGGCACAAGGCAGGAAAAGAGCAATGATACGATGATGAGGCGGTCAAACCATCTGCGTGTCGTGAAATGACAAGGCTATCGCCTTTCTCCGTCCGCGGCCGTCGCGCCCTCATGGTGATGAGAGACGAGCGCGAGATTTCGATTGTCCGCCGCCAGCTCAACCGGCTGGGCATGACGATTTCCGAGCATGACCCGAACGAGGAATCGCCGCCGGTCGAGGCCGTCGACGTCATCGTGTTGGATGCCGACAGCATTCCGATCAAATCCGAGCCGGCCACGGCGTGGAAATCCCTGGCTCCGATCATCGCGCTGATCGGAACGGAAACGCCGAGCCGGTTGAAGTGGCTTTTGGACCTGCGGCCGGCTTCCTTCCTGGTCAAGCCGTTGCGCTCGGCGGGGCTCTATACCGCTTTGGTGGTTGCCTTCGATTCCGCGCAACGGAAAATGGACGAAGCCGCCCACCTCGAAAGACTGGAAGACCGCATCCGCTCCCGCCGGGTGGTGTTTGCGGCCGTCTTGCAGATCATGCGCGTCCACGCTCTCTCCGAGACGGACGCGTTTGCGCTGATCCGGCAAACGGCGATGCGGCATCGCACGACCGTCGAGCAATTGAGCGCCGAAATCGTCGCGCTCGGCGGAATGCCGAACCGGAACACGCGAACCGCGTGATCAGACCATCGCGCTAACCGAGATTGTCGACACGCTGCACGCCGGCTGCTGCCATCTCCGTCCAGGCGGCATCGAGCGAACCCGCCAGATCAATCGCTCTGCATCCGGCCTCGATGACTACGGTATCAAAGCCGAGCCGGCGCGCGTCGGCTGCGGAGTAGAAGACGCAAAAATCGGTGGCGAGCCCGGCCAGGAATATCCGTTTCAGGCCGCGCTCGCGCAAATAGCCGGCCAGCCCCGTTGGCGTGCGCCGGTCATTCTCATAGAACGCGGAATAGGAATCGATTTCACCGCGGAAGCCCTTGCGGATCACAAGCTCGGCGCGATCCGTCTTCAATTGCGGATGAAAGGCCGCCCCTTGCGTGCCCTGGACGCAGTGATCCGGCCAGAGGGTCTGCTGGCCATAGGGCATCGTGATGGTTCCGAAAGGCGCAGAGCCCGGATGTGAGCTGGCGAACGAGCTGTGGGCCGGCGGATGCCAGTCCTGGGTCAGCACGACATGACCGAAGCGATCGGCGAGGCTGTTGATGACGGGCACCACGGCATCCCCGTCGGCGACCGCGAGCGCGCCCCCGGGACAGAAATCGTTCTGGACATCGATAATCAGCAGCACATCGTCGTCGCGAACCTGCATTTTACACCTGCGATAGAGTTGGTCGTGTGAAACCCTAGCCCAACGCAAAGGTTCTGCCAGCGGGATTTCCGGGGCAGGACTGCCACAAAGCCACTGGTTGCATGGCTTCCAGCGGGATAAAGTTCGGGCTATGGCAGTCACAGACATTGCGAGCAGAACCTACAACCACGGCTGGCGGCTGGATCCGATCGTGCGGAGCCTGCTCGATACCGATTTCTACAAGCTATTGATGCTGCAGATGATTCGGGAATTCTACCCGAGCCAGAAGGTGACCTTTTCGGTCATCAATCGCAGCCGGCATGTGCGGCTTGCCGAGATCATCGACGAGACGGAGCTGCGCGCCCAGCTCGATCATGCCCGCACCATCCGCTTTTCCAAGAAGGAGCTGATATGGCTTGCCGGTAATACGTTTTACGGCAAGACCCAGATGTTCTCGCCCGACTTTATCAACTGGCTCGCCGCGTTCCGTCTCCCCGAATACGAGCTTAAAAAGGTCGACGGCCAGTACGAGTTGCATTTCCACGGACCGTGGACCCACACCACCATGTGGGAGATCCCGGCGCTGGCCATCCTCAACGAGTTGCGTTCGCGCCAGGCGATGAAGGGACAAGGCCGGTTCGTCCTCGACGTTCTCTATGCCCGCGCGAAGGCAAAGCTCTGGAGCAAGGTCGAACGGCTGCGCAAGCTGGACGGATTGCGGCTGTCCGATTTCGGAACGCGGCGGCGCCATGGCTTCCTGTGGCAGCGCTGGTGCGTCGAGGCGGTAAAGGAAGGTCTCGGACAATCCTTCACCGGCACCTCCAACGTCCTCTTGGCGATGGACAACGATCTCGAAGCGATCGGCACCAACGCGCATGAACTGCCGATGGTCGCCGCAGCGCTGGCCAATGACGACGACGAACTTCGCTGGGCGCCGTACCGCATACTAGATCAATGGCGCCACACCTATGGCGGCAACCTTCTGATCGCCCTTCCCGACGCCTTCGGCACCAAGGTATTCCTGCGCGACGCGCCGGAATGGGTGGCGGATTGGACCGGCTTTCGGCCCGACAGCGCGCCGCCGATTCCGGCCGGCGAAGAGATCATCAAATGGTGGAAGCAAATGGGCTGCGACCCCCGGAAAAAGCTGCTGGTGTTTTCGGACGCCATGGATGTCGGATCGATCGAGGAAACCTACCGCCATTTTGCCGGCCGCGTGCGGATCAGCTTCGGCTGGGGCACCAACCTGACCAATGACTTCGTTGGCTGCGCGCCGGATGGTTCGGTCGACCTCGATCCGATCTCGATCGTCTGCAAGGTGACGTCGGTCGACGGCAGGCCCGCCGTCAAGCTCTCCGACAACCCGGAAAAAGCCACGGGCATCGAGTCTGAAGTCGAGCGTTATTTGCGCGTCTTCGGCAATGCGGGCCGGGTTCGCGCCGCGGTGCATGTCTGAAGACGCGTCCTGATCGGTCGAGCGTCGCGCGTGAAATGAAGTGCCGCTTTTCAGCGGACCTGAGGAGAAGGCCCTCAAACAAAAGGCCCCCTTGCGGGGGCCTTTTTCTTTTAGACGGCGTCCTTGGCGGCTTTGACGGGCCGGGCCCGTACGATCTTCCGGGCTGGCTTGGCCTTGAACATCATCTCTTCGCCGGTGAACGGATTGGTGCCCTTCCTGGCCTTGGTCGCCGGCTTCTTGACGACGACGAACTTGGCAAAGCCCGGTACCAGAAACAGTCCGTTCTTCTTCAGTTCCTTGTGGCCGACATCGGTCAGCGTATCCATGACGTTCTTGACGTCGCGCTTGGAAAGCTCGGTGGTGGTCGCAATCTTTTCGATCAACTGCGACTTGGACATTTGGGTAGCCATTGTGTCTCCTCTGATTCGTGGCGAGGCGATATTAGACCAACAAGCAGGCACTGAGAGCTTTCTGCACAGATTTGTTGGTTTTTTACGGGAAAAACAGCCATTTTATAGCTGATTGCGCCGTTCAACCCGGCTTATTGGGCCCAGCCGGAGGTCCCCCCGCTCGATTCAGCCTATATTTGCCGGGGAATCCGGAATCGCCCCGGGCGGCGTCAGCGCTCCGCGAAGGCCTTCTCGACCACGAACTGGCCCGGCTCGCCGTGATTGCCTTCGACGAAACCCCTGCCCAGAAGCAGCGCGCGGGTGTCATGAACCAATGATGGGCTGCCGCAGATCATGACGCGATCCTGTCCGCTCGCGAGCGGGGCAAGACCAATGTCGCTGAACAGCTTGCCTGAATTCATGAGCTCCGTGATCCGGCCGCGATTGCGGAACGGGTCACGCGTCACGGTCGGATAGTAGATCAGCTGGTTGCGCACGAGGTCGCCGATCAGATCGTCGTTCGGCAGTTTCTCCGTGATCATCTCGCCATAGGCGAGTTCGGCGACGCGGCGGCAGCCATGCAGCAGCACCACCTTTTCAAAGCGCACGTAGGTCTCGGGATCCTTGATCACACTCAGAAACGGCGCGAGCCCGGTCCCGGTTCCGATCAGATAGAGGTTGCGTCCGTCCTCCAGATTATCGATCACCAGCGTACCGGTCGCCTTGCGGCTGACGATGATCTCGTCGCCCTGTTTCAGGTGCTGCAGACGCGAGGTCAGCGGACCATCCGGCACCTTGATCGAGAAGAATTCGAGCCGGTCCTCGTAATTGGCGCTGGCAACGCTGTAGGCCCGCAGCAGCGGCTTTTCGCCGACCTTCAGGCCGATCATCGTGAATTCGCCGTTGCGAAAACGGAAGGACGGGTTGCGCGTGGTGGTGAAGCTGAACAGCGTTTCGGTCCAGTGATGGACGCTCAAAACGCTTTCCTGGTTGAAATTGCTCATCGCGACAGTTCCGCTCATCCTAAAACCGATTGTTCCGGGCAACTCGTTCGTATACATTCATTCGTATACAAATGAATAATCCGGCTTGATCCCGGCGTCAAGGCGCGGGCAAGATGCTTTCCGAGCGGCCTGCGAAGGCATTGAACAACAAGGAAAAACCATGGCCCACGACGAACCCCAGGCAGGCGGCCCGACCAAGCTCGTGATCCGCAATATCGGGCTGCTGCTGAGTGGCGCCATGGAGAAGCCGATCCTCGACGCCGACAGCATCGTCGCGGAGAACGGCAAGATCACCGCCATCGGCCGCGCCGGGGATATCGATGCCGAAGGTGCTACGACCGTGATCGACGCCAACGGCACGACCGTCGCACCCGGACTGATCGACAGCCATGTTCATCCCGTCGCCGGCGACTGGACCCCGCGGCAAAACCAGACCGGCTGGATCGACAGCTATCTCAATGGCGGCGTCACCACCATGATCTCCGCCGGCGAAGTCCATATGCCAGGCCGCCCCCGCGACGTCGTCGGCCTCAAGGCGATGGCGATCTTCGCCCAGCGCGCGTTCTGGACCCTGCGGCCCGGCGGCGTGAAAGTTCACGCCGGCGCGCCCGTGATCGAATGCGAAATGGTCGAGGACGATTTCAAGGAACTCGCCGCGGCCGGCGTCAAGCTGCTCGGCGAGGTCGGCCTCGGCGGGGTCAAGGACGGTCCGACCGCCCGGAAGATGGTGGGCTGGGCGCGCAAATACGGCATCCAGAGCACGATCCACACCGGCGGGCCTTCGATTCCCGGCTCCGGACTGATCGACAAGGATGTGGTGCTGGAAGCCGATACCGATGTGATCGGCCACATCAATGGCGGCCATACCGCGCTTCCCGACGACCAGATCCGTTGCATCTGTGAGGGCTGCAAGCGCGGTCTCGAACTGGTTCACAATGGCAATGAGCGCTCGGCGCTCTACACCTTGCGGATTGCACGCGAGATGGGTGATCTCAGCCGCGTCATTCTCGGTACCGATGCGCCGGCCGGCTCCGGCGTGCAGCCGCTCGGCATCCTGCGGATGGTGTCGATGCTGTCGTCGCTCGGCGAGTTGCCCGCCGAAATCGCCTTTTGCCTGGCAACCGGCAACACCGCGCGAATGCGCGCGCTGGATTGCGGCCTGATCGAAGTCGGGCGATCGGCCGATTTCGTCATCATGGACCGGGCCCAGCATTCCCCCGGCAAGACCATCCTCGACAGCGTGCAGCTCGGCGACCTCCCCGGCATCGGCATGACCATCATCGACGGCATCGTGCGCACCCAGCGCAGCCGCAACACGCCCCCCGCGACCAGGGTGCCCATGATTGTCGCGCATTAGGCGTCGGCGTTTTTCACCTCTTCCCGTCGGGAGAGGTGAGCAGAGCCCCGCGCATCAATTGATCTGACCGAAATTCATTCCGCTCCAGTCCATCAACGTCATTGCGAGCGCAAGCGAAGCAATCCAGAAGCCACGCATGCTGACAGATGGATTGCTTCGTCGCTTGCGCTCCTCGCAATGACGCTTTGAGAGTGGCTCTGCGAGCCTACTACAGGTGTCCACGCTGATCCGTCTCCCCTTCCCCCGCGAAGCGGCGGGGAGGGGTCGGGGGTGGGGGCGGTTCAGCAAATTCTCTGCCAGAGGAGTAAACTGATAGACCCCCCACCCCCGACCTCGAGAGCGAGCTTTGCTCGCCTCGGACCCCGCCACGCGCAAGGGCGCGTGGGTGGAGGGGAGCTCAGGAGGCGCTTGTCCGGGGCGACGAATTCTATTTCCGATTCGAATTTCAAACAGCGGATATGCGTTCGCATTCTCGCGGCACGATGTCGCCCGAGTTTTGCGGTTCGTTGTCCCTCCGAAATGAAGGGAACAGGGAATGCCGGATGCGCGCTGCACCCGCGGTCTCGTGTGCAAATATGTGCGAAAGAAAACGCACACGAGCATACAGGTTCAGCGGAGGCACTCCGGCATTCCCTGCGCAATGGCTTTACGGCTTACTTCGTGATCTCCCCGGAGAATCGGGCTTTGTTGTCTCCGTCGCCCGCGAATAGCTGGCGCATCAGCGCCCGGTCGGGCCGACTTGCCTTTCGCAGGCTTGACGCCAACCGCTGAGGCGTCAGGACCACACGACTTCACCGTACGCTTCGGCGCCGCTCGTCCGCACGTCCCAAGGATCGCTCACGAGCCCTGAAAGCCCGCCCTGCCATCCCTTCGCGCGCACGACGCCGCCGCGTCCACCGCATCCCATCCCAACGTTCGTGACGATGGCCAACGCCCCTTCCTCGGGGACAGGATGCCGGGAGTTCTAAACGTGATTTGCCCGACGGCGAAAGCGAAAATCTGCCCGACGGGTTGTTTTGTCGCAGCCGGGGCGGCCGAAGGCATGAACGCCTGAATTCGCATTGTTGGGCAGGCGGCTGCTTTTGCTATGCATCCCGGACTCAAGTCGGACGTCGCGTGATGTCAGAAATGTGCCACAACCGGACTCACATCGCCGCAAGAAGCTCTATTCGACCCACCTCGTCGGCGCGGCCGCGACATCGAACCGATTGCAAAGCCGGTGTCCACTCTTGCAGGACACCTCAAGGTTCGACCCGGTACAGGCGCCATCGCTCCGGCACGCCTTTGAGTTGGTGAACGCCGTGATCCCTGAAGCGGATTCCAGATTGCGACATCAGGTCCCTGACCGCGCTCGAGACCAGGACTTCGCCGGCCCGCGCCTTCGCGGCGACGCGCGCGCCGATGTGAAACGCGAGACCGACCACCTCGGACCCGCTCACTTTGTATTCGCCTGCATGCAGCCCTACCCTGATCTCGAGCCCCAGCGTGCGCACGGCCTCGCGGATCGCGGTCGCGCAACGGACCCCGGCGGCCGGCGCCTTGAACGTCGCCAGCAGTCCGTCCCCCGTCGTCACGACCTCCTTTCCGCGCAAGGTCTTCAGCTCTCGACGGACGGCGGCGTAATAGTGACTCATCACCTGCGTCCATCGGGCATCGCCGAGCCGCGCGGCTTTTTCGGTGGAGCGGACGATATCGACAAAGAGGATCGTGGCGAGCGCTTGTTCGAGTTCGGCGCCACGGCTGGGGGATCGGCGCCGGATCGCAATAGATCCCACCAGCGGTTCATAGCGATGGCTGCGTCGCCGCGCGATCGCGGCTTTTGCATAGTCTTTGGCACGCGGCACGGTGCCGCAACGAATTGTTTTCACCCTCGGTGGAAGCGTCCAGTAAACCCTTCGCCCATCTCCGGCGCCATAGACCTCCACGGGGCCCCACTTCAGGAAAACCGCCGAACCAACCCGTCGAACGCACCATGCCTTTGACGTGTATCCGGAAACGTTCGACTGATGGATTCCGATGCGAAGGAACTTGGGCATGAACGTGCGGCCAATCGAAAGACCGTTTGGGCGTACCTCGGGTAGAGCGTAATCATACATTCGTGCGTTGGCAACAGTACTCCTAATCGAGGATTTGCCAACGCCGTCGGAAACTGACGGTTCTTTCCTCTTGCTGCCACAGGCCATCCTCGAAATGAGCCTGTCACAGAAATTATCTGTGTCTCGTTCCAGGGGTGCAGTCCAGCACCGTCACCGTAACTAAAGCGGCCGCAAGATCATGTCCTAGTAGACGCGAGGATGCTGGCGATAATGTCGTCTCACGGGCTCTTCCGCGCTCGCAAAATATGGATTGATGACGCACTCGGCCGCGCGGCCCGATGCCGACGCGTTACACTGAGGCAGTGACGCGTACCTGCATTCGTAATAGTTGGCCCCCCTATCGTACACGTGCAAGCAAACCGGATAGGCCGGATCGTACGTCTGGGCCGTCGCCGACCCTATTGAGAGCGTCCCGAAAATCGCCAAGGCCAGAATGCGCATCAGAATCTCCCTCGAGATAGACGGGACAGCATCAATGCCTAAGAACAGACAAGCCATAATGAACTTAGTCAATTCACGTTCGCGCGCGAACCCGCGAAAGCGCGGTGCGTGAAATTCAGAGCCATGTCCGAGTTGGGTCAAACTGAGAGGAAATCAACGTGAAGCGCGGTAGGGACGATCATTGCTGACCGCCCCCCGCCCAAATCCGTGCAGGCGGGATTCCCGCACACGGCTCCTACCTTGGGTGCATGACGGCAAAACGCCTATCGGGATATGGGTGAAGGATGCGCGGTTGGGGGAGCCAGTCGGCGGCTAGCCCATGCATTCGCTGCCACGAGAAGCGGTCCTTCTGGCTACGCCGCCGCAGCGTGCGCAACCAGATGCGCTTCACATAATAGTAGAATGCTCTCAGTGCAGGGCCGTTGGTCGGCACGGCATGATAAGCGAAGAAGCCTCTGACCACCTGCTTGAGCCAAGCCCCTTGCTCGGGGATAGGCTCGTGCATGCGCCGTCGCAATTCCTCCTTGATCCTCCTGAGCGTTGCCTGCATGCGATCGCGCCGTGTTGTTCTTTTGACAAGGAACTGTCCACGGCTGTTGCGTTCACAGATGAAGGTAAAGCCAAGAAAGTTGAAGGTCTCCGGTTTTCCGAGCCCGCGATGAGCGCGTCGTTCCGCCGCAAAGCGGCCGAACTCGATCAGGCGAGTCTTGTCCGGATTGAGCGACAGCGAGAACTCCTCGAACCGCTTGCGCATATCGTCCCAGAAGCGCCGGGCGTCCCCCTCGTGCTCGAAGCCGACGACAATGTCATCAGCATACCGCATGAGGATCATGTCGCCCGTGGCCTCGTGCCGTCGCCAGCGCTCGGCCCAGAGGTCGAACACGTAATGCAGGTAGACGTTGGCGAGCAGCGGTGAGATTACCGATCCCTGCCCCGTTCCCTTTTCACTGACCGTGACAACCCCGTTCTCTAGGACACCCGCCTTCAACCACTTCTGGATCAGGCGGATAATGCGCAGATCGCCGATGCGGTGCTCCACGAATCGCACCAGCCAGTCTTTGCTGACTGAGTCGAAAAAGGAGGCCACATCTGCGTCAAAAATGAAGTTCACTCGCCTGCTCGTGATCCCGACAACCAGCGCATCCAGCGCATTGTGCTGACCTCGCTTGGGTCGGAACCCGTAGCTGAACCCGAGGAAGTCTTCCTCGTAGATGGCGTTCAACACAGCTGCGGTCGCTCTCTGGACGATCTTGTCCTCGAGTGCCGCAACCGCCAACGGACGCTGTTTCCCATCAGCCTTCGGTATGTATGTCCGGCGTGATGGCAGTGCCCGGTATGCTCCCCGATGAACCCGCTCATGCAGATCAGTGAGGTTTCGGTCAAGGTCTGCTTCGTAGGTCGGCCACGTCAGTCCATCCACCCCAGAGGCGGCATCGCGTTTGAGCGCGAAGAACGCTATCCGCAGGCAGTCGATACTGATGTGGTGGAGGAGTGCAGTGAGCTTCCCCTTCTTCCGTTGCCTTGCGGCTTGCCGTACGCGCTCCAGCGCCTGTGCCACGCGCTCCCGTCCCTGTGTCCGGTGCGTGCTTTGCCGGCGCGCGTTCCCCTTGGCCCCCGCCCTTGGCTCCACCGGCTCCGCTGCGGTCGGGACCGCTTTGTTCGTCGGCTTCACAGCTACTATGGCAGAGTCTGACTTCTCACGACCGTGCATCATCGGCTACGGCTCCTCACCTTCCCGATGCGGACCGGCGGCTGTTGCCGAACGGTCGATCGCGAGATCTCCCGGTTCCCGCGCAAGGAGCGTCTGCACATGCCAGGGTCTCTGACCACGCCGGGTCGTCCTGGCGCTCGCGATGACGCGCCCAGACGTATTGCCTTCCACGATCTGCACGGTGTCGGCACCCAGAATAGGAATCTTTCGCGGCTCGATGGCTGGCCTATGCGCTCCCCTGTCAACGCTTCGCCGAAACCCTCGCGGGCAACTGCGCATGACTCGGGGCCGATGTGGATCGCTACTCCCTCATCGTAAGAGACTTGCACTCTCTACTCCTTGCCGGTCTCCCGGCGCTTCGCAGATGTATTCTGCTTTGCCTCTAACAACGGACATCGCTCAACAGGGTCGGCATGTCCGTTCGGGTAGAGTCGAGGATGGGCGCGGTAGCTTGGGCCATTCGGCAACGCTCCGTTTCCCATCCCCGCTCATCGAACCGGACGTGCCCGATTAAGGCATCCGGCTCTCCGACTGGTTTCACCGTGAGGCACACAGAGAGCAAACTAACCGCACGCGGCTTCGGTGCGGTGAGTAACTCTCCTTCGCCCCTCGACACAGCAATCTCCGGCGGCTCCTGTCTTTGATGGTGTTTGCAGGCTCATCGCCAATCACCACGACCTAGCCATCTTCGAAAGCGCACCAGAAGTCGGGGCCCTTTCCTCAGCCAGCATTACCCGGCTTCAACGGTCATACGACCCCGTCCGACTCCCGCCATGGCCGCCGCCTTTCGCGACGTTGAGGCCGCTACCCTCGCCCTTGACGGGTCTCCCCCGATTACCCGAACCACCTTTCCGACGTGCCGTGCCCACTACCCCGGCGGATCGAGCGGGTGCGCGTGTCGATTGCTTCCCCGCTCATACAGCCTTCCCCAAATGGCAGGAGGGTCGGCATCCGCATTGTCACTTTCGAGGCCTGCTCAGGCTTCACTCACGTTACGGCCCGCCGGATTGCTCAACCGCCTAAAGCGGCCTTTGTCACGAGGCTCCAGCCCTGCCGGTTACCCGGCCGAGCCGCTCGTCAGCTACCAGATCAATCGACAACTCTCTGGGTGGAATCTTCCTCCACTAGTGATCCGCGCCTTCGGGGCGCACTGCCAGACTCAGACATCGGCGGCTCGCCTATTCGCCGGGTTCGCGATCAGGCGTCGGCGAGATCATCGCTGCGCGCCGCAAAAAAGAAAACGGTCTCGGGGGAGCAGGCTGACGCGCTGAAACATATCGAATTGCTTGTCGGAATTCACGCTTAGAGATTCCGCTTGCGGGCCGAGCGAGGCTGAACGGCGTGGTCAATAACCAAAGGCCGCGATATCCAATGAGACCAAGAGCGTGATCACGCAGGCTCAACAAGAGTTTACGTCGAGGCTCGTGCAGAACGTGCGTTATCCCCTATCTATCACGGAGGAGGATCAAGCGATGAACACGATTAAACTGGCGATGGCCGTGCTCGTGGCCGCAGGAATTGCTGTCACCCCGTTTGCTGCGCAAGCGAAGAAGTACAGGCACAGCAGGCACTCAATCTCCTATCAGACGTCCACGTCCGGCCCTTATCCGCTGGCCGGAGTGTCGGTACCGCGAAACGGTGGCTATGGTACATCCGGAAATCCGGTTGGAACTGTCACGGCTCCGTCAATAGGCACATACAGTTGGCCTTCGGTGGGAGTCACAAACGCGGTTCCCACCTGGAGCAACACCACTCCCGCCGTTCGCTAAAGCGCGATGCGATAAGGTTGAATCGTCATCGCGCAGTGCGCTTGGATTCCTTTTCCGATACCCGACGGGACGCAATGTACGAGGAGCCCTTCCCAATTTTGGGCCAAGGCCGCTTGGAGAATGGCGCAAAATCCGACTGCTGCCCGGCCACGCAGTCCCGATCGAACCCAGTCTCCGGTCGCTGTCTCCCGAAAACGGGAATATTTCAAATATCCGCCGGAGACAGTCGGCGATTTGGCTCCTGCAGCGGCCAATTTCGGAGCCGGGAGACCGATAGCCGATTCGCAAAAGCCCGCCATTGGCGGGCCTTTCTGAGGTTACTGAGGGTAAAGTCTCCAGGCGCCGGACTGCTTGGCTGGGGCGGGAGGATTCGAACCTCCGTATGGTGGAATCAAAATCAGGCCATTTCACCAACGATTTCAAAGCGCATTCTGAAAAAAGCGTGGAATTCAGCCCCAAAGGTATCAATAAGTTAGCTGGTCATTCAGAATGACCCGAAGCGCCGAAGATCGAGACCGTAATACGATTCCCGGTCATCCCTCCCCATGGCTTTTTGCGCCGTCGTGTCGGTGAATGTCGGCTTTCGGGGGTGAAGCAGACATCCCGCAGCTAGGCCACGACTTCCGTTTGTGAACCCGGAACAGACATTTACTCCGAACGAAGCTCGATCCGAGGGGCGCGCCCCTGCGCAACTCGTTAGTGTCTTGGATCGTATCGCCAGCGCTGGTATAATGATGCACACTGAAGCGCATGGAAAGCCGAATGGTGTTCGGCGAGATCGTCGTTGGTTTCTGATGCAACGTCTGCTGCATCGCGCCAAGGCCCGACTTCGCGACACGACCACGCCGCTGGGCCAAGCCGCGGTGGGTGCGCTGACGATCGGAATACTGCGTACCGCCCGCTATTTCGATCCGATCAAGACCGCCAACCTGTTCGGCCGGATCGCCCGCTTGATCGGGCCCTTGATGCGGGAGCAGAAGATCGGTCGCGCCAATCTGACCGCCGCATTTCCGGAGAAATCGCCCGCAGAGATCGAGGCCATTCTCGCAGGCGTCTGGGACAATCTCGGTCGCGTCGGCGCCGAATTCGCGCACCTCGATCATATCTGGGAGCACGATCCGGCGCGCTCCAAGGATAGCCGGATCGAAATCGGGACGCGCTCCTACGAATTGTTTGCGCAGCTTCGACACGACGGCAAACCGGCGCTGATCTTTGCAAGCCATCTCGCCAACTGGGAACTTCCCGCTCTGGCTGCCGTCGCGCACGGGCTGGACACCGCGATTCTGTATCGCCGGCCCAACATCGCGGCGGCCGATCGCATCAT
This sequence comes from Bradyrhizobium erythrophlei, assembly GCF_900129505.1. Classification (NCBI taxonomy): domain Bacteria; kingdom Pseudomonadati; phylum Pseudomonadota; class Alphaproteobacteria; order Hyphomicrobiales; family Nitrobacteraceae; genus Bradyrhizobium; species Bradyrhizobium erythrophlei. Next base: position 9,062,737 of record NZ_LT670818.1, read on the forward strand.
CCAGGATATGCGCGCCCTAAAAATGGGCACGCTAATTCCGGCTGGCCGTGACGCGCCACTAAAACTTGCGGAGGCCCTGAAAAACGGTCAGCACGTCGGGATGCTGGTCGACCAGTATCTGACCAACGGCGTCGAGGTTACTTTCTTTGGCCGCAAGACCAGGGCCAATCCGATGTTGGCCCGGCTGCTGCGGCAGATCGAGTGCCCGGTTCATGGCGTACGCATCGTCCGCCTGCCCGGAAACCGCTTTCGTGGCGAACTGTCCGAAGAAGTGAAGCCGGTCCGCGACGCCGCCGGGCAAATCGATATTCAGGGAACGATGCAGGCGATCACGTCGGTGATCGAGGAATGGATCCGCGAATATCCCGATCAGTGGTTGTGGCTACACCGTCGCTGGCGGTAGCACCTGCTTAACCCCCCGTCGCCCTCACAGGATGCATACCGTCCAGCTCGGCAATGCGGCGGTCAATCTGGCTGATCACGTGCTTCGAGAACGGCCCGAGGTGCATGTACAGCGCCATCAGTATCACGATGTAACGCAGCGCGCCTGGATTGGTCTTGGCGACCTCGACGAAGGTCTTCCAGAACGGCTCGCGAACCTCCGGCAGGGCCCGTATGATCTTGTGCACGCTGTCGATGCCGCCAAGCCTCTTGCGCATGTCGCCATCCGGCAGCTCGCGGCGGCGGTCGGAGCGGTCGAGCTTGACAGCGAGCCTTGACAGCCGTCCGGCATATGCCGTCGGGCTGAACACGTGCCGGAGCACGGCCTTGTAATCCACAAGAATGTCACGAAGCGGACGCTTGGTGTCGAAATTGCAGCCGAGCGTGCATTGGTCGCCGGCCTGCTCGACCTTCATGAGGTCATGGCCTTTGTGCAGGCGGCCTTCCTCGGCTAGCCGCCGCGTCAGCTGTGTGCCAGGCAGCGCATAAAGTAGTCCAACCATGCAGACCGGAATGTCCGTCTCCTCGATGAAGTCGATCATCGCCTGTCCCATCGAGACTTTTTCGGTATCGAACCCGACGATGAAGCCGGCAGTAACGAACATGCCGTAGCCGTAAATCTTATGGATGCACTCCGCGATGTTGCGCCTGGTGTTCTGCTTCTTCTTCATCTGCACGAGCGTCTCTGGATCCGGGCTCTCGATGCCGACGAAAATCGCGAAGAAGTTCGCGTCCTTCATCGCCTGCAACAGCTCGTCGTCATCGGCGATATTGATCGAGGCTTCGGTCGAGAACTCGAACGGATAGTCGCGCTCTTCCAGCCAAGCTTTGAGTCGCGGAAGTAGCGTGCGGAGGTTCCTCTTGTTGCCGATGAAATTGTCGTCGACGAAATCGACATGCCCGCGATAACCGTGATCGTAGAGCGCTTGCAGTTCGGCGAGAATCTGATCGTTAGTCTTGGTGCGCGGCACGCGACCATACAGCTCGATGATATCGCAGAACTCGCAAGTGAACGGGCAGCCCCGCGAATATTGCACGCCGATGAAGAGATAGTGATCGAACTTGATCAGATCGTAACGCGGCATCGGGCTTTGCGTAACGTCGATCTTGAATTTCTCGGCGATGAACACACCCTTGCGTTCGCCGCTTTCCCAGGCAGCGATGAAGTGCACCATGACTTGCTCGGCCTCGCCGATCACCTGGAAGTCCGCGTCCGCGTAAAGATGCGGGCTGGAGGAGACGTCAGGCCCACCGACACATACCGGCTTGCCGTGCAGGTGGGCGAGATCGATCAGGTAGATGAAATCAGGCTGCTGGTTGAGCATACCGCCGATCATCACGAGATCGGCCCAGTCGAGGTCCGCGTCCGTCAAAGGCTCGGTGTTACGGTTAACGAGACGGATGTCCCAATGCTTCGGCAGCATAGCGGCGACCGTGATCAGGCCGAGTGGCGCCGCCGGATACTTCGCGCCGACCAGTTCGCAGGCTTCCGTATAGTTCCAGAACGAGTTCGGAATGAACTTCGGATATACCATTAGGACGCGGCACGGGATCGTCATGTGATTCCCCGGAGGTTGAGGCGCAGTTGCCTATAGATCCCTCGGTGCATTGAGAGTCAGGTACGAGCAAGCCCTGACACGAACATTACGGATCGTAAGGCTAGCATCAGAATCGACAGATACACTTTCTATTGTTTTGATTTTTTCGGCGCGTGCTTTTTTGGTCCAGTCCCGATAGACGACTCGGCATCGTCCCCTTGGCAGGGCCAAGCATCTCTGAATGCTTCAATAGCGATGGTGATCCCCGGTTCATTCACTCGATCCGGATTGTTATCAATATACCGCAGAAAGACCTTGGCACTCTGCAAAATGCTGCCTTGCGTGGGGGGGCATGCACGTATGCCAGCTGGCAGATTTGGTGAAAAGAGCATCGCAGTCTCGATCATTCCCTCACAGGCGCCGGCGGACCGAGCTTCGTCCTGATTGCGAAACGAGTTCTGAACAAGTAGCTCGCAAGACCTCTGCGTGTCGGTTCCTTTATCGACAACCGTGGCGCTTCCCCTTCCGATGATCGAAAGGACTAGGCCGGCAACAATGATATAGACCCGCATTGGTGTCCCCGAACCGGCGCAATAGTTTACATGCACTTGATTTGCCGCAATGGAGCCGCCGCCCGCGCCGGTGACCTCCGTCTCAAGGGACGAGCGCTAGAGACTGTGCATCGCGCCGTTACGGCCATTCCCGAAGCGCACGATCCGTTTTGGCGAACCTTCCTCAACTGCGCCACCAAGCGGGACTCATCCTCGGAACGGGTCCTAGGATGAGCTTAGCCATGAGTACCGTCTAAGCACCCACGAGGTGGGGCTGCATTGCTGCCGCACGGCGCGGACATTCGCACGATCTCCCAGCCTATTCATCAGTCAGGTGAGGCAGCACACGAATGCCCGTCGTATTGAGCCACACTTCCTCGAAGGACGCCGCTCGCTTGAACTCGTTGAAGACCGCGCACTATCCAGACGGCCAGGAAAGCTGGATGAACTCAATACTGAGGAGTCTAGCCTTGATCGGGTTCAAGCTGCACCGTTTTTCGTCCACCGTTCAGCTCTCTGAGCTGGTTTACGTATTCCTCAGGCTTTAACAGATGAAACGGAGCCTTCAGGCCCATAAAAGTTGCTATGCGGCCGATAAAAGCAGTGCAGTTGGCGGTTGCCGCATTCCAGAGCGGCGAAGTCTCCTGAAGGTGTTTGATATAAGCAAAGACCTTCTCGGCGTCAGCCTCATTCAAATAGACCCGATAGCTCGCCGTCAAATATTGCTCGTCAAGATCGCCATAGCTCGCCCCTGTCTCAGAGGGAACAAATATGATGTGTCCCAAGATATACGGCAGCGTGTCGCCAGCCGGAGCCAAACCCGCGACCTCGACCTCTTTTTCGCTTGTCTTTCCGTACCAGATGAATGCATGACCGTAGGTTGCTGCCGTGCGGGCACGAAAATCAACGTAATAGGGACCTCTGACCGTAGCTCTTTGAATTGGCTTTACATCTGACCTGGCCGGCGGGGCACTGGGCGTAACAGCAGCCATGCTCTCAGCAAGCTTCGCCACCGATTTAGGGAAAACGTCCTGTTGCTGATGGTCGGAGCGCGCCGTGAGTTGCTGTGCGCGACTACTCCCGGCCCCCAAGCTCACGGAGGCCGCAAGCAGCGTTACCACAGCAAGACGCTGTAGACTTGGATATTTCCGAGTCACTCCTAGCATCTTCGAATCCTCGTGGATCAAAGACCGGATGCCACAATTAGTCCATCTAACCCAAACGAACGCCGCCGGCGCACGAATAGATATTAGATCAACCTTTGGTCACTACCGGGGCCGCAACCGGATATTTGCCTACCGGGCTCTTGCCGACGGGATATTTGCCCAAGGGATATTTACCGACCGGCGCAGCCACCGGCTGCGGCTGAGGCCGTGGGAGGTCGGCAGCAACTGCTGTTCCCACGAAGGCTAGAGAGGCGACGCCGAGGATCACGAACTTCAACATCAGGATCTCCCACTGTGAATAGGGGTAGCTTGGGATTCACCAATCGTCAGATAACCTGGCGCTCGCCACGGCAGCAACAAATAGAACGAGGAATTGGCGGTCCCGACAGCCGTTTTTTGTCAAATGTTGCGAAAATGGCACGGAATTTGAGGCGTTTGGATCCCGGTCGCTTTGTGGTCCCAAAGATCCAATATCTGTCAGAACCTACTTCAGAGTACCGACGGGAAGACCCGGCCAGTCCTCGCCATATACGCGCGATAGCTGTCGCCAAAGGTCTCTAACATCATTCGCTCTTCTCTTGCGACGCGGCCAAAGTACAAAACCGCGAAACCGGCCAGGCCCGCGAAGCCGGCAATCCAGTTAGGCAGCAGCAACGGCTGGGCGATAGCCCACAGCCAAAATGCCGAATACATCGGGTGTCGAACTCTCCGGTAAATCCCTTCCGTCACGAGTTTATGATTCTCCCGCACATCGAGACTGATCGACCAATTCCGTCCGAGCGCGCGATGCGTCAAGTGAAACATACCCAAAGCCGCAATCGCAAAGAAAAGTCCCAGCCAAGCGAACAAGGGATGAAAGCTGTAAGTTGCGAAACGAGGTATCGCTGTCGCTACGTAGACGAGCGGCACAAGTCCAAGCCCTGCGAGAGATATGAGCAGTAGCGCAGTTTCCGCGGGGCCGCGAGCGCTCCATACAATCCTTTCGCGGCGAGAACGCCGCGCGTACTTATAACGTATGAGGTACCAGCCGATCACCAAGGCAACGAAAATGACTTTTGAAATAGTGGGCGTCATTTGAATTAGGCCGTCGCGCCGGGACTTCCCAGCAGTTCGCTTTCTGACAGCGGCTCGCTTGCGATCAGTCCTCCGTCGTCAGCGATCATCGACACGGCGCCATCCGGGGCGAGCGTCTGGGATTTGGCTGAAATAGGTCCGCATGTGAGCATAAAGTAATCGTACGATGTTCGCCTATCATTTCCACTCACGAACTGGCAGTGCACGCGGAAGAAATTGAGGCGGATGCGTCGATACATGTCGTGGTCAAGCATTCGACTTAGTTTAACGACCCTGACGGTCGCTTCGTTTTCTGTCGATAAGCCCATTTCGGCCATTGGCCGGCTTTTGTAAAAGTTCAACGGGTCGATGAGGGCCTGATAGTCGCCCCAGAAGATCGCGCGCGACTTGGCGACGCGTTCCATCGTCGTGCGAAAGCGTATTGCCTTCGGGTGCAGGCCGACCTTGAGTATGGATGATCCAACGCTCAAGAATGTGACGGGAATTTTGTTCCGACCGAGTGCAGGGTCCAGCTTCAAGGCGCGATCAAGTAGGTCAACCGCAAGGACGGCGCCAAGACTGTGCCCTATGACCAAAATTTCGTCTGCGGCAAAGTTGCTCGCGGCAGCAACGAGCTCGGTGGCCAACCTGTCTAGCCTTTGCTCGATTTCCGAATTACCGCATCGAATATACTCGCGAGAAAAAATCCAATCGTCGAACAAGTCGCCCAGGTGCAGCCAACGCCACGGACCCGCCAAAACGGCTGCGAACCCGAAGAGACCGCCACCAGTAGCAATGGGAATTGATCCGGTGATTTTGAATGCAAACACGCCAATCAAGAAGGCGGCCGCGATGAGCAGTCCGAACATGACGAACGGATAGAGAAAGAAACCTGCGTAGCGCCAGTTGGTCAGCAAGTAACGCCAAAGAGTGCCGGCCAAAACGAAATCCAGAAACGCAAGAATGCCGACGGAAATGCGTGAGCCAATGCTTCGACGTCCGAAGGCCTCAATTACGTCGTGCCATCGGACCAGACGGTAATCGGTTTCGACTAGCCAATCGGGGCCGGTTGTCGTCACGTTCCATTGCATCTGATCGGCGGTATCATGCAAACCGTCAACGGCCGCTTTCACTGACCAGGTACGTTGGAACCTGGCAATTTCGCGCACAAAGCGTCGTTGCGCGCGGACATCTGACGTGATTGGATCATAGCCGCCAATATGGAATACCAGCCGCTTCGCTACAGGCTTTCCGGTCATGGTCTCACCCGCGACTATCCGCGGATTCATCGTGTTACTCGCTACCCACGCGTCAATCGACCTGTAATTCAAGGACATAGCGAAACGTCTGACGCCAAGGTTTGTCAAGAGAGAATCGACAGTTATTGGGGGAAGATGTGTTGACCTATTTTGCCCTCCGTACCCGAACCGCTCGAACAATAGCGTCGATCGGCGCGGCCTTGCTTATCGGATTGTCTGGCAGTGCTCCGTCTCAAGCACAGGACGAGTTATCATCTGCGGAGAGATGCCTTTCGGCAAATTTGAACATCTCGCTGGGTGCACAATTGCCCCGCACGGCGGCGCGTTTGAAATCTGGTGAGCCGCTAAAGATTGTAGCGATTGGATCATCGTCGACAGTGGGACTCTGGGTGCTTAGGTCCGCGGCCACATATCCGGAGGTGATGCGCCGAGAGCTCTCGAGACTTAGATCCAACGCCACGATCAAGGTCATCAACAGCGGTCGAATCGGCGATACGATTCCGAACAACATCGCACGCTTCGAGCGCGACGTTTTCGCGCACACGCCTGATCTCGTTGTCTGGCAATTAGGTACTAATGACGTCGCCTGGGGTGGCCGGCCGGACGAAGGGCTCAAAAAAAGCGTTTTTGAAGGGGTAAGGGCACTTAAGGCAGTGTCTTCGGACGTCGTGTTGATGGACCTGCAATATGCGCCACAGGTGCTCGCTTCAGCTAGCTACTCAACCATGGAGGGCATCATCATCGATGTCGCAAAACAGGAGAGGGTGGGGCTATTCTCTCGTTTTGCGCTGATGCGAAACTCGATCAATGCCGGGGTTGCGCAGAGCGCACTTGTAACGTTTGACGGATTGCACAACACCGCCGACGGTTATGATTGCATTGGACGAGCCCTTGCCCGAGCCATCTCAACTAGTGCGCGTTGACAGGCGTGGCTCGGCCGAATCGAAAGCTGCGCCTTCATGAGTTGGGCGCTGGTGGGCACAGCGGCGCCAAGCGTGCAGATGCCCGAGAACGCCAACAAGACCAATTCTCCTCGATGATCACCGACAGTCGCTCACAGTGGGTGACAGCAGTTCGAGCTGACGCTGTCAGGAAGTGCGCTCATGCACCATTACGTCAACGAACTTATTGACTTATTACTAGTGCTTTTCGCCGCGTGGATGGTGCTAGCCGTCATCTTTGTTATCTACGTATATTTCGCACGTCTTAAGTACCCGGTGAGCGAATCGGTCTTTGGACGTGTGGTCGTCATTTCCTTCTTAATCATAACCACGTCGATTTGGCTCCCGATTATTGTGGGCGCGCTAGCCCTATCGCTGATCGGTCATTTGTGGTCTCGCTTCAGGACAAAACCACGCGTCGACAGTGCTAACCGACACCGATCCTGCAGCGCCCCAGGTGGTGCTGATCGGCGAGGGTGATAACGTCCCTCAGGCGCCCCTCGATGCCGCCAACAACGTCGTCGCGCTCTCGGTGCGGACGCCCCCGAGAACAATCGAATCGCGATGCATGAGTCCGGAAGTGGCACTTTTCAGACCTCCCGCAATGTCCGCCCAATGGTCGCTATCGGGGGCAAAGCGGACGTCGCACGGACAGTTCATTTCGGTCGCAAGTGACCCCATTTCGGAACTCGCAACTTCTTGGGTGAAGTCCGGTCAGACCGCGGACCACTCTTAGGTTTGATATTGACTCACATCAAAAATAGCTTGGTGCGGCGTGTTAATCAGCAACATGGGGCGGCACCATTCGACAGTCATGGAGACGAGCAAATGGTTACAGCAGACGTCGAACCACGACAGGTCTTGTACGGTGCAGCTATGTGTCCGGTGCTGGGTCAACCGGCCCGTGACCAAAGGCTTTGACCCGACGCTACAAGCCTCAGCTCTTGTCTGATCTATTCGAAGTATCAAGATTTTCACCCCCACTTCGAAGGTGTCCGTTGGAGAAATTCTCTGGCCGCATTCAGAATGAAAAACAGACGTTTCAAGAAGCACCTGATTTCATTGGCTAAAAGCTGGCTGGGGCGGGAGGATTCGAACCTCCGTATGGTGGAATCAAAATCCACTGCCTTACCACTTGGCGACGCCCCAAAACCTGCCTGGAAACCGGCGGGACTGGCGTACCCGGCGGATTCCCTTTCGGCCCCGCCGGTCTATAGACGGAGCTGAACCATTTCAACAGGCTAGAGCCGGGAATTCGGGCGGAATCAGCCCCACATCCCCTCTCTCCATATTGAAGTGAATGTTGAAGTGACGCTTCACCGGAAATGCGACCCTTTTGGCCTCGAAAGGCCCTGTCTCCCGGTACCGCGGGGCTCGATTTAGGCGCCGGGAGAGTTGAGAGATCAACGGTTTCGTGGGAAGACCTCGCACTCCCCGCTAGCTGCGAGACCCCGCCATGACCTACCGTGCGCCGATCAACGACATGCTGCTGGCCCTCAACCATGGCGCCGGTCTCGACGCCGCCGTGAAAGCCGGCCATTACGGCGATTTCGACGCCGACATCACCGCGGCCGTGCTGGAGGAAGCCGGCAAATTCGCCGCCGACGTGCTGGCGCCGCTCAACCGCGTCGGCGACGAGCACGGCATCACGCTCGACGCCGGCAAGGTCACCACCGCGCCCGGCTGGCCCGACGCCTACAAGCGCTGGACCGCGGGGGGCTGGAATGCGGTGTCGGGACCCGAGGCATTCGGCGGCCAGGGCCTGCCGCTCGCGATCAATGCGGCCTGCACCGAAATCTGGAGTTCGTCGAACATCGCCTTCGGCCTGTGCCCGCTCTTGACGCTGAGCGCCATCGAGGCGCTCGAGGCCCATGGCAGCGACGAATTGAAGAAAATCTATCTGGCCAAGCTGATCTCCGGCGAATGGCCCGGCACCATGCAGCTCACCGAGCCGCAGGCCGGCTCCGATGTCGGCGCGCTGCGCACCCGCGCCGAGCGCGCGCCGGACGGCAGCTACCGGATCAAGGGTACAAAAATCTTCATCACCTATGGCGATCACGATATGAGCGACAACATCGTTCATTTCGTACTGGCGCGATTGCCCGATGCGCCCGCGGGCACCAAGGGGATTTCGCTGTTCCTGATTCCGAAATTCCTGGTCAACGCCGACGGCTCGCTGGGCGCGCGCAACGACATCTTTGCCAGCGGCATCGAGCACAAGCTCGGCATGCACGCGGCGCCGACCTGCACCATGACCATGGGCGATCGTGGCGGCGCGATCGGCTATCTGATCGGCGAGGAAAACCAGGGCATGCGCTGCATGTTTACGATGATGAACCAGGCCCGGCTCGGCGTCGGCCTCGAGGGCGTCGGCATCGCCGACCGCGCCTATCAGCAGGCGCTGGCCTACGCGCAGGAGCGCCGCCAGGGCCGCGCCGCCGGCAAGCCCGGCAACGAAACCGACCCCATCATCGTGCATCCCGACGTCAAGCGCATGCTGATGCAGATGCGCGCGCTCACCGCGGCGTCGCGCACCATCTGCTACGCCACCGCGGTCGCGCTCGATATCTCCGTGCGCGCCAAGGATCCCGAGACCCGCGCGCTGGCCGCGGCCCGCGGCGCGCTGCTGACGCCGATCGCAAAGGCGTTTTCCACCGACATCGGCAACGAGGTCACTTCGCTCGGCGTGCAGGTCCATGGCGGCATGGGCTTTATCGAAGAAACCGGCGCCGCCCAGCATTACCGCGATGCCCGCATCACCGCGATCTACGAGGGCACCAACGGCATCCAGTCGATCGACCTGGTGACGCGCAAGCTCGCCGCCAATGGCGGCGCGTCGGTGTGGGCGCTGCTGGATGAACTCTCCGATATCGTCAAGCGGATCGAAATTTCCAACGATCCGGCATTCGGCACCACCGGCACCAAACTGCGCGATGCGCTGGGCGCGCTCGACCGCGCCAGCCGATGGCTGCTCGAGCGCGTCACCTCGGCGCCGAACGACGCGCTCGCCGGTGCAACGCCTTACTTGCGGCTGTTCGGCTCGGCGATCGGCGGCTGCATGCTGGCGAACGAAGCGCTGGCCGCGCGCGATCTCGGCGAGGGCGATTCCTCCCGTTACATCACGCTGGCACGGTTCTTCGCCGAAAACATCTCGGTGCAGGCGACTTCGCTGGAACGCACGGTGATCGACAGCGCCGAGGCGGTGAACGGCGCGGACGCGGTGCTGCTGGGGTAGGGAGTCGCGCGGCGCCCGGCGCCCTGCACTGGCTGTCATGCCCCGCGCATGCGGGGCATCCAGTACGCCGCGGCTTCTCGATTCCATCGCTGCCGCCGCGGGGTACTGGATCATCCGCTTTCGCGGATGATGACGACTGAGGGCGTAGCGCGCTCCATCAGCGTCATTGCGAGCGCAGCGAAGCAATCCATCTCTCCGCCCAAAGAAAGAATGGATTGCTTCGCTGCGCTCGCAATGACGGCCTCCAGACATGCGTATAATTCCCGCCGCGCAATGCGCTCGAGGTGTTGATGTAACTTCCGCCCCAAAAGAGGGCGCAGGGAATGCCGGGCGTCCGATGCGCCCGATAGCCGCGTGTGCAATGAGTGTGGTAGAACGCACACGCGTTGTCAGGTCACACCGGGAAACACCCGGCATTCCCCGCGCAATGGTTTTACGGCTTATGTCGTACTCTCCCCGGCGATCGGGCTTTCTTGTCACCGTCACCCGCGAGAAGCGTGGTTCTCCCGGGCTTGACGCCGGCGTCGAGGCGTCAGGACCATACGATTTTGCCGTCCGCATCCGGAGCTGTTCGTCAAGAGCGCCAACGCGGCCACCGCATCCCGCCCCGCGTCCGTGACGATCGCGAGCCGCCCCTCTGTGGGACGGGACGATGCGCATATAGAACTGATTTGGTCTTTCGGAAAACCAGAATATTTTTTCAAAAGGGGCTGGACAGAGGCCGTCGAAAACAACCAGGTGATTTGCCCGTCGGGTCCCGATCACGCCGCGAAATGACAGCAACGAGGGAACTTTGGGTCTGCCTTGCAGGTTCTCTTGCTGGCTGACTTGAACAGCCGGGACAGGATCACCCTTCCATGAGCCGCGCACAGTCTGCTTCGATCTTCTTTCAGGGATGGACGACGAGCCGGGCAGCACTGGTGAGCCTTGCGCTGCTTTGTCTTCCGGCATCCCCTGCGCGGGCCCAGGACGCCGGCGTCAGCGGCATTCCGCCGGGGCCGGGCAATGTCAACGGGCTCAACGGCTCGATCCGCGATCCCAGCGGCATCGGCAACGCGGCCAAAATACCGGCGCTGCCGTCCCCAAGAATTGCGCCCGTGCCCGTGCCGACCCTTTCGCCGTCAGCCGGCTATCGATCGTTCTCTCCGGCCGCTTCCTATCGGCCGCTCCACGTCCGACGCGCGGTGAAGGGCAAGCGAACCCGAGTTGCGACGACCAAATCGCACCGCGCGGCGGCCAAGGCGCATGTGAGCGACGAAGAGAAGCGGATCGACCGCAAGGTCATCAGCATCTGCAGGGGATGCTGAGGGCTTTACGCGTCATTGCAGCCCAAACTTCGTAGGGTGGGTTAGCGAAGCGTAACCCACCACAAGTGCACAGCGCGGTGACAAGACGGTGGGTTACGCTTCGCTAACCCACCCTACGCAACCTACCCGATCGGCTTCAGCCCCGCCTCGATCTGCGCCCGCCTCGCTTCCAAAAACGGCGGCAGCGCCAGTTTCTCGCCGAGCGTCTCCATCGGCTCGTCGGTCGCGAAGCCCGGGCCGTCGGTGGCGATCTCGAACAGGATGCCGTTGGGCTCGCGGAAATACAGGCTGCGGAAATAGAAGCGGTCGATCTCGCCGGAGTTGCGGATGCCGACTTCGTTCAGCCGCTGGGTCCAGGCGTGATACTGCGCCTCGTCGGGCGTGCGGAATGCGACGTGATGCACGGCGCCCGCGCCCTGCCGCGCCGGCGGCACATCTTTTTGTTCGAGCACATGCAGCTCGGCCGCGGGACCGCCCTCGCCCATCGCGAACACGTGAATATGCGCCCCGTGCGCGGCGTAGTCGCGCACCCGACGCATGTTCATGACCCCGGTCAGCGCCATCTCGGTCGAAGCGAGGTCGTGCACGGTGAGCACGATCGGGCCGAGACCTCGGATCTGGTTTTCTTCCGGCACCGTACTGCGCTCCCAGGGTGAAGCCGCGCCCTCGCCGCCATCGTCGACCAGCACCAGGCGTTGCCCCTCGCCGTCCTCGAACGGCAGGGTCAGCCGGCCGTCGACCTCGACCACCTCGCCGGTCACGCCGCCCGCCTGCTTCAGCCGATCGCGCCAGAACCCGAGGGCTTTTTCGCCGGCGACGCGCAAGCCGGTCCGCGAAATCGAGTTGGTTCCGCGCAACTCGGGTGCGGCCGGAAAATCGAAGAAGGTAAGATCGGTTCCGGGGTTGGCCTTTCCGTCCGCGTAGAACAGATGATAGGCGCTGACATCGTCCTGGTTGACCGTCTTCTTGACCAGCCGCATACCGAGCAGGCCGGTATAAAACGCCAGGTTTTCGCGCGGTTTGGCGGAAATAGCAGTCAGATGGTGAATTCCGGTTAACTGCATCGTGATCCCCCCATGCGCGTCAATCAGCCACCGTGGAAACCGGCCTCGGCCGGCTTGGAGCGCCGCGCGGATGATGTAGGGTATGTCTTGAAGACTCGCCAGCGGCAGCGCTTGCCGCTTGTCACGCCTCAAGGACCGCATCATGCCCGGCCACCTGATAGTCACCGACGACGACGCGACACGGGTGATCACGCTGCGACGGCCGGAAAAAAAGAACGCCATCACCCAGGACATGTACCGCGCGATGAGCGACGCCATCGACACCGCGCAGAACAATCCGAAGATCCGCTGCCTGATCATAACCGGCGGCTCCGGCGTGTTCACCGCCGGCAACGACCTGGAGGATTTTCTGAAAGACGGCACCTCCAATACCGACGCGCCGCGGGCGTCCAACGCCACCAAATTCCTTTATTCGCTCGCCCACAACGTCAAGCCGATCATCGCCGCGGTCGACGGCGTCGCGATCGGCATCGGCACCACCATGCTGTTCCATTGCGATTACGTGCTCGCCAGCAAGACCGCGACATTCTCTACGCCGTTCATCCATCTGGGGCTGGTGCCGGAAGGCGCCTCCAGCCTGCTGATGCCGCGCACCATGGGCTATCAGCGCGCCTTCGCCACGCTGGTGATGGGCCGCACGATGGACGCCGACGATGCCCACCTCGCCGGTTTCGTCAACGTCGTGGTGTCGCCGGGTCACACCGAAGCCGAGGCGCGCAAGGTGGCGCGGGAAATCTGCGCGCTGCCGGCCGAAGCGGTGGCGATCTCGCGCAAGCTGCTGCGCCCACCGCCCGAGGACCTGACCCGCCGGATCGACCAGGAGGGCCATCTGTTCGGCGAACGGATGCGCTCCAAGGAGGCGGTGGCCGCGTTCAAGGCGTTCTTCTCGCGCAAGAAGGCGTGAACGCGGCTTTCTTGAAATCGTCGTGCAACCACTTTATCCCGAGAGTACCACCGAAAATCTCACATCGTCATTGCGAGCGCAGCGAAGCAATCCATCGTGCATTAAAAAAGAAAGGTGGATTGCTTCGTCGCTTTCGCGCCCTTGCGCAAACGCTTCGCGTTTGTCGCAGGCAATGACGAGGAAATAGCCTCATGAACCATCCGCTACGGTCATTCCTCTCAGCTTTGACGCTGATCCTCGCCCTTGAGCCATCCTCGCATGCCTGCGCCCAGACCGCGCCGGTCGACGTCCGGATCCTCGCCATCAACGATTTCCACGGCAATCTCCGCCCGCCGCCGGGCGGGATTCAAATTGCCGATCCCGGCGACAAAACCAAGAAGATAGCGGTGCCGGCCGGCGGCTCCGAGGCGATGGCGACCCTGGTCAGGCAGTTGCGCGAGGGGCACGACAACACGATCTTTGTCGCGGCCGGCGACCTGATTGGCGCCAGCCCGTTGCTGTCGGCGATGTTTCACGACGAGCCGACCATCGAGTCGATGTCGATGATGGGGCTGGAATTATCCGCGGTCGGCAATCACGAATTCGACGAGGGCAAGGACGAACTGCTGCGGATGCAAAACGGTGGCTGCCATCCCGTTGACAAATGCCAGGGGCCGCATCCGTTTCCCGGCGCCCGATTTCACTACCTCGCCGCCTCCACCTTCGACACCAAAACCGGCAAGACCATCTTCCCGCCCTACGAAATCAAGCAGTTCGGCGGCATTCCCGTCGCCTTCATCGGCCTGACCTTGAAAGGCACGCCCGGCATCATCTCGCCCGAGGCCGCCGCCGGTCTGGAATTCCGCGACGAGGCCGATACCGTGAATGCGCTGATCCCGGAGCTGAAAGCGCGGGGCGTCGAGGCCATCGTCGTCCTGATCCACGAAGGCGGCATTCCCTCCGGCGATTACAATGAATGCCCCGGGATTTCCGGGCCGATCGTCGATATCGTCAAGAAATTCGACAAGGCGGTCGACGTCGTGATCAGCGGCCACACCCACCGCGCCTATGTCTGCGAGATCGACGGACGGCTGGTCACCTCGGGCGACAAATTCGGCACTCTCGTCACCGCGATCGATCTGAAGCTCGATCCCGTCACGCGCGACGTCATCAGCGCCAGGGCCGACAACGTCATTGTCCGCACTGGCGCACTCGCAAAAGACCCCGAACAGACCGCGCTGCTTGCCGCTTACGATGAGGTCGCCGCCCCGATCGCCAACCGAAAGGCGGGGTCGATCACCGAGACGCTGTCGCGGATCCCCAATGATGCCGGCGAGAGCCCGCTCGGCGACATCATCGCCGATGCCCAGCTGGCCGCGACCAGCCGTGATACCGACGGCGTCGCCGTGATCGCCTTCACCAATCCGGGCGGCGTCCGAACCGACATTCCCAGGAAAGAGGACGGCACGGTCACCTACGCCGACCTGTTCGCCAGCCAGCCGTTCCGCAATCAGCTGGTCACGCTGACGCTGACGGGAGCGCAGATCAAGAACATGCTGGAGCAGCAGTGGCTCGACCCGAAGCGGCCGCGGATCCTGCAGCTCTCGAAGGGTTTCAGCTATGTCTGGGATGCCGCGAAACCGTATGGCGAGCACGTGATCGCCGACCGCATGGCGCTGAACGGGCAGCGCATCGATCCCGCGGCGAGCTACCGCGTCACCGTGAACAATTATCTCGCGCTCGGGGGCGATGGCTTTACCGTGCTGAAGGACGGCACCGCGCCGCGGTTCGGCTCTTACGACGTCGATGCCCTCTACGCCTATTTCCAGGCCCATGGCCCAGTCTCGCCCGCGCCGACCGATCGCATCACGCGGCTGAACTGAAATGCCGGCCGATATCGGCCGTTGGGCCCTTTCCGGGAAGCCGGCGAACCCCTAAATTGGCCGCAAATCAGGGGTTTCTCGAAAGTGCGCCTTCAGGCGCCACGGACAATGCATGACACTTCTTCTAACCCACCCGGCCTTTCTCGACCACGAGACGCCTCCGGGACACCCGGAGCGCGCCGACCGGCTGCGCGCGGTCAATCAGGTGCTTGCGCGGGAGAGCTATGCGAGGCTGGAGCGCGGCGAAGCGCCGGTCGGCGACCTCGATCTGGTCACGCTCTGCCACAACGAACATTACGTCGAGGAGCTGCGGCACATCGCGCCGGCAAGCGGCATCGTCTATATCGACGGTGACACCTCGATGTCGCCGGGCACCTGGGAAGCGGTCATGCGCGGCGTCGGCGGGGCGGTCGCGGCCACCGACGCGGTGATGTCCGGCACCCACAACAACGCGTTCGTGGCGGTGCGGCCTCCCGGCCATCATGCCGAGATCAACAAGTCGATGGGCTTTTGCTTCTTCGACAACGTCGCCATTGCCGCGCGCCACGCCCAGCGCAAATACGGGATCGGGCGCGCCGCCATCGTCGATTTCGACGTCCATCACGGCAACGGCACCCAGGATATCTTCTGGGCCGATCCGACCGTGATGTATTGCTCGACCCACCAGATGCCGCTGTTTCCCGGCACCGGCGCCGCCGGCGAACGCGGCGAGCACGACACCATCGTCAATGCGCCGCTGGCCTCGGAAGACGGCGGCGCCAAGTTCCGCGCCGCCTTCGAAAACGTGATCCTGCCGCAGCTGAAGAAATTCAGCCCGGAACTGATCATCGTCTCGGCCGGCTTCGACGGGCATTATCGCGATCCCCTGGCCTCGCTCAATCTCAAGGCTGAGGATTTCGGTTGGGTCACGCAGCAACTGCTTGATGTTGCCGAGACGACGGCCGGCGGCCGGTTGGTGTCGGTGCTGGAAGGCGGCTATGATCTGCAGGGCCTGCAGGAATCGGTCGCCGCCCATGTCACCGCATTGATGGGCGCGTGAAATCGCGCCACAATAAGCCGCATAGCTGTCTCTGATTCCGCCACCGGCGTGGCGCATCCTGGAAAACATTATGGCCGAGAATACCCAACCTGACGTCAAGAAGCTGAGTTTCGAGCGCGCGCTCGAGGAGCTTGAATCGATCGTCAAGCGGCTGGAAGACGGCAAGGTGCCGCTGGAGGAATCGGTCGCCATCTACGAGCGTGGCGAGTCCCTGAAACGCCGCTGCGAGGAACTGCTGCGGCAGGCGGAGGCCCGCGTCGACAAGATTACCACCGACGCGTCGGGCCAGGTCACCGGCACCGAACCGCTGGACGTTCAATAACCGGCAACATTCAGCAAAATTAAGCGAATTCGGCCTCCAGTTCCTCATAGCTGGCGAGCCGCCGATGGCCGGCCTGATGCCGCCAATGCAGGCGGGCTGGAACCAAAGCCCGCCGTCAGGGTTACCATCCGCCCGAATGCCACCGGTTCCATGGCACTCTATGGTGCCCAATGGGTTGGCTTTAACCGCCGGTTTGGTGTAAAGGTCTCGACACTATGGGCTGTCGAAAGCGGCCTGGTGCCAGTTTATGACGTCAGTAACCGCTTCAAAAGCTTGGGGAAAATGGCTGGGAAGGGTGAAGCCGCCGAAGGTGATGCAGATCACATTGACCGACCCGGAACGCATCTAGGCTGCCATCTCAGGCTTCGGCCTACTCAGGTGACGTCCGGCGTCCGGGTTATCGCTGCGCTGAGATAGCGCATCCCATGTTCCGTCGGGCGGCTTTTCCCGACATGCAAAATTGGAATATCGCCGTGACCGTATTCAGTAAGACGCCGCTTCTCGACACCATCCGAACTCCCGAGGATCTGCGCAAGCTCAAGGTGGAACAGGTTCAGCAGGTCGCCGACGAGCTGCGCCAGGAAACCATCGATGCGGTTTCAGTGACCGGCGGCCATTTCGGCGCCGGCCTCGGCGTCGTGGAACTGACCACGGCGATCCATTACATCTTCGACACCCCGCGCGACCGGCTGATCTGGGACGTCGGACATCAGGCCTATCCGCACAAGATCCTGACCGGCCGCAGGGACCGCATCCGCACGCTGCGCACCGGCGGCGGGCTGTCCGGATTCACCAAGCGCACCGAGAGCGATTACGATCCGTTCGGCGCCGCCCACTCCTCGACCTCGATTTCCGCCGGCCTCGGCATGGCGGTGGCGCGCGACCTCTCCGGCGGCACCAACAACGTCATCGCCGTGATCGGCGACGGCGCGATGTCCGCCGGCATGGCCTATGAAGCCATGAACAATGCCGGCGCGATGAATTCCCGCCTGATCGTCATCCTCAACGACAACGACATGTCGATTGCACCGCCGGTCGGCGCGATGAGCGCCTATCTGTCCCGGCTCTACTCCGGCAAGACCTACCGCTCGCTGCGCGAGGCCGCCAAACAGATCAACAAGCGTCTGCCGAAGGTGCTGGCCGACCGCGCCAACCGTGTCGAAGAATATTCGCGCGGCTTCATGGTCGGCGGCGGCACGCTATTCGAGGAGCTCGGCTTCTATTATGTCGGCCCGATCGACGGCCATAACCTCGATCACCTCCTGCCAGTCCTGAAGAACGTCCGCGACATGAAGGACGGCCCGATCCTGGTCCACGTCGTGACGCAAAAAGGCAAAGGCTACGGCCCGGCGGAAGCCTCGGCCGACAAGTATCACGCCGTCGTCAAGTTCGATGTCGCCACCGGCACGCAGGCAAAGTCAAAACCGAACGCGCCCTCCTACCAGAACGTGTTCGGCCAGAGCCTCGTCAAGGAAGCCGAAAAGGACGACAAGATCGTCGGCATCACCGCGGCGATGCCGTCGGGCACCGGCATCGACATCTTCAACAAGGCCTTCCCCAACCGCACCTTCGACGTCGGCATCGCCGAACAGCATGCGGTGACGTTTGCAGCGGGTCTCGCCACCGAAGGCTACAAGCCGTTCTGCGCGATCTATTCGACCTTCCTGCAGCGCGGCTACGACCAGGTCGTGCACGACGTGGCGATCCAGAGCCTGCCGGTGCGCTTCGCGATCGACCGCGCGGGCCTGGTCGGTGCCGACGGCGCGACCCATGCCGGTTCGTTCGACAACGCCTATCTCGGCTGCCTGCCCAATTTCGTCATCATGGCGGCCTCCGACGAAGCCGAACTGGTGCACATGGTCGCCACGCAGGTCGCGATCAACGACCGCCCGAGTGCGCTGCGCTATCCCAGAGGCGAAGGCCGCGGCGTCGAGATGCCGGAAGTCGGCATTCCGCTCGAGATCGGCAAGGGCCGCATCGTCCGCGAGGGCACCAAGATCGCGCTGTTGTCGTTCGGCACGCGTCTGGGCGAATGCGAGAAGGCGGCCGACGAACTGGCCGCGCATGGCCTGTCCACCACGATCGCGGATGCGCGCTTCATGAAGCCGCTCGACGTCGACATGGTGCTGAAACTGGCGCGTGACCATGAAATCCTGCTCACCATCGAGGAAGGCGCGATCGGCGGCTTCGGCTCCCACGTCATGCAGGTGCTGGCCGAGCACGGCATGCTCGACGGCGGCCTGCGGATGCGCGCGATGGTGCTGCCCGACGTGTTTCTCGACCACGACTCGCCGGGCGCGATGTATGCCCGCGCCGGCCTCGACGCCAAGGGCATCGTCGCCAAGGTGTTCGAAACCCTCGGCAAGGACTTCAAGGTCGAAACGGTGAAGCTGGCCTGAGGCTCGAGGCCGCCAGCCGGCCTGGCCGCAGCCCATCCCGTTGAAGCAAGCCAAGGGCGAGAAGGCCATGCCCCCTCCCCGCAAGCGCGCCGATGTCCTTTTGGTCGAACGCGGCCTGTTCGAGAGCCGGGCGCGGGCGCGGGCCGCCATCGAGGCCGGGCTCGTGGTGGCCGACGACAGACTGGTGGCAAAACCTTCGGAGACCATCGCCGCCGACGCCGTATTGCAGGCGCAGCCCGCGCATCCCTTTGTCTCGCGCGGCGGCGTCAAGCTTTCCGGCGCGCTGGAACAGTACCCGATTGCCATCGAGGGCCACGTCTGTTTGGACGTCGGCGCCTCGACCGGCGGCTTCACCGAGGTGCTGCTCGCCAACGGCGCTGCCATCGTGTTTTCGATCGATGTCGGACGCGGGCAGTTGCATCCGTCGCTGCGCGGCCATGCCAGGATCGTTTCCATGGAAGAGACCGACATCCGCGATTTCGAGGGCAAGCGCTTAGCCGCGCGGCCGGACATCGTCGTCATCGACGTCAGCTTCATCTCGCTGAAAGCCGTGCTGCCGGTCGCGCTGTCGCTGGCGGCGGCCCCAATGCATCTGCTGGCGCTGATCAAGCCGCAATTCGAGGCGGCGCGAAAACATTCCAAGCGCGGCATCATCCGCAACGCGATGGTGCATCAGGAAATCTGCGACGACATCGCAGGCTTCGCGGCACAGCTCGGCTGCACCGACATCAAGGTGTTTCCGTCGTCCATTACCGGCGGCGACGGCAATATCGAATTCTTCCTCGGCGCCCGCCGTGGTTGAGCGTCTCCTCATCGATCACGTCGGGCATTTCGGCGACGGCGTCGCGCTGGGCGGCGGCGGCAACGTCTATGTGCCGTACACGCTGGGCGGCGAGACCGCCGAGGTGGAAGCAGTGCCGGGCCGTCATCCCGACCGGCGGCGCCTGCTCGCGGTCGAGCACGCGAGCTCCGAGCGGATCACGCCGTTCTGCCAGCATTTCGGCGTCTGCGGCGGCTGCGCGATCCAGCACTGGGAAGCCGAACCCTACCGCGCATGGAAGCGCAATCTCGTGGTGGAGACGCTGGCGCAGGCGAAGCTCGAATGCGACGTCGATCCGCTGATCGACGCCCATGGCCGGGGACGGCGGCGGATCACGCTGCACGCGCGGATGGGCACGCATGACATACTCAAGGTCGGCTTTGCCGCGGCCCATTCCCACGACATCATTCCGGTCGACCATTGTCCGATCCTCGATCCCGGCCTGAACGGCGCATTGGAGGCGGCGTGGGCAATCGCCGAACCGCTGGGGCCGACGGCAAAACCGCTCGACATCCAGATCACCGCCACCGAGACCGGTCTCGACGTCGACGTGCGCGGCTCCGGACCGTTGCCGACCAGGATGATCACCTCGCTGTCGCGCCTGGCCGAGCAACACCGGCTGGCGCGGCTGACGCGCCACGGCGAGCTGGTGCTGATGCGCACGCCCCCGTCGATCATGATCGGCACGGCGCGCCTGACCTTGCCGCCGGGCTCTTTCCTGCAGGCGACCGCCGCCGGCGAGGAAGCACTGGCGGCGCTGGTCGGCGCGCACTGCAAGCGCGCCAGGCATATCGCCGATCTGTTCTGCGGGGTCGGCCCGTTTGCGCTTAGGCTGGCGGCGCATTCGAAAGTTTCGGCGTTCGACAGCGAGACGAACGCGGTCGCAGCGTTGCAGAAGGCGGCACAGGCGACGTCGGGATTGAAGCCGGTCAAGGCCGAGGCCCGCGATTTGTTCCGGCGCCCGCTGGTGCCGCAGGAACTGCGCGATTACGACGCTGTCGTGTTCGATCCGCCGCGCCAGGGCGCGCAGGCGCAAGCCACCCAATTGGCGGCCACCAGGATTCCGCTGGTCGTCGCGGTGTCCTGCAACGTCGCGACCTTCGCGCGCGACGCAAGGATCCTGGTCGGCGGCGGCTATCGGCTGGACGCAGTGACCCCGGTCGACCAGTTCCGCCACACGGCGCATGTCGAACTGGTGGCGAAGTTTACGAAGTGATTTAGCGCCCCCAGCGGTCCTGCCAGATCTTCTCGCCGATCATGCAGGACACCCGCGGCTCCTTATCGGTCACCGGGACCATCCGGCGTTCGGGCGTTCTTCCCGCCACTTCGAGCAAAAGCTTGGAGCGGATCGCTTCCTTGAACTTTTCGCGGTCCTTGATCGAGACTACGAAGGAACCGGGCCCGCCGATCACGCAGTCCTCGTAATAGAAATCGAGATTGTCGATGTCCATGGTCGAATAAGACGGCTCCTTCACCATGATCGGCAGGCCGTTGATGATGATGCCCTTCTCCAGCGCCGCGTCGCGCGCTACGGTCACGGGGCCGCCATTGTTGTTGGGCCCGTCGCCGGAAATATCGATCACGCGCCGCAGGCCGTGATACGGATCCTCGTCGAACAGCGGCAGCGCGAAATTGATCGCACCCGAGATCGAGGTGCGCGACGCGCGGCGGATCGGCGTCTTCAGGATCTCTTCGGCGACGGCGTCGGCAGTTTCCGGCCCATCGATCAGCCGCCAGGGAATGATGATCTTCTGGTCGCTAGAGGCCGCCCACTCGAAATAGGTCACCGAGATCTTGCCGTTGGGCAGGCTTTTCAGCGCCTGCAGGAACTCCTTGGAGACGATCGCCTGCGCGTAGCCTTCGCGCTGGATCGCGAGTTCATCCATGTCCATGGAGTAGGAGACGTCGACGGCGAGGATCAGTTCGATATCGACGGATGCCGCGGCCTGTTTCTGTGCCGATTGCGCCGACAGTTCCGTTTTGGAGCCGGGCGCGGCGAACCCCGCGACGTCGCCGCCGGCCATCGCGCCCGCGACAAGCACCGCCCCGATCGAGACATACCAGCGCATCGCTGCCCTCCCGTCGTAAGCCTGTGATGGTGACACGCAAATTGGGCGTGGAAAAGCAGGAACATGCGCTCAGCTTCACATTCAAGTTAGCGGAGGCCGCCTTGACCTCACAAAGCCGTCCGCCTCGCCGGCGGCAAACGCTGCAGGCTTTGCGGGCGCCGGTTGGCCATGCAATACAGATTCCTCGAACGGAGGGGCATCATGTTTCGGATCGGCATCGCGTGCTGCGCCGTGCTGTTAGCTGTCAGTGGCCGCGCGACGGCTCAATCCTCCGCCGAGCGCGGCAGCTATCTCGTCAACACCATCATGGCCTGCGGCAACTGCCACACGCCCCGCGATGGAGACGGCAGGCCCGTCGCCGGCCGGGCCCTTTCCGGCGGCGGCCTGAAATTCACGACGCCGGCCTTCATCGCCACCGCGCCGAACATCACGCCCGATGTCGAAACCGGCATCGGAAGCTGGAGCGACGCTGAGATCAAGCGCGCGCTGGTCGAAGGGATGCGCCCGGATCACGGCCGCCTCGCCGGCGTGCCGCTGGCCGCGATCATGCCGGCCAATTTCTACCGGGCGCTGCTGCCGGACGATCTCGATGCCATCATCGCCTATCTTCGCACCGTCGAGCCGGTCCGCAACCAGGTCCCCGATCCCGTCTACAAGGCGCCGGTGCACCGCGAAGGCTATCCCGACGCCGAGGCCGGATTCGATCAAGCGATGTTTGCCGATCCGGTCAAGCGCGGCGCCTATCTCGTCACGATCGGCCATTGCATGGAGTGCCACTCCGCCCGGGCGGGCGGCAACTCCGATTATCGGAATGGACTGGGTCGCGGCGGCAGGGTATTTCCGCCGCGCGACGGCGCTCCGGAGGGAACGCCGCCCAGCGTCGCCGCCAACATCACGTCCGATCCGACCGCCGGGATCGGCGGCTGGACCGATCAGGAAATCGGCCGCGCCATCACCCATGGAATTGCGCGCGACGGGCAGACGTTGAAGCCGCCGATGGCGTTCGCCTATTATGGCGGGCTGAAAGAAGCCGATCTCGCCGATATCATCGCCTATCTGCGCACCGTGCCGCCGCTGCAATGAAGCCATCGCGAGACGGTCGGTTCCAAGGCGGGCCGGGAAGTTGTATTCTGACCGAGACAACCTGACGCGCAGAAGGTGCTGCTGGAATGATCGACGCCGTCACCAAGCCCAAAACCAAGGTCAAGACCAAGACCGAACGGCCCAAGCTTCACAAAGTCATCCTCGTCAACGACGACTTCACGCCGCGCGAATTCGTCGTCACCGTCCTGAAGGCCGAGTTCCGCATGACCGAGGACCAGGCCCACAAGGTCATGATCACCGCGCACCAGCGCGGCGTCTGCGTGGTTGCCGTGTTCACCAAGGACGTGGCCGAGACCAAGGCGACCCGGGCCACCGACGCCGGCCGCGCCAAGGGTTATCCGCTGCTGTTCACCACCGAGCCCGAGGAATAGCGGGCGGCGTTCAACCGGCCGGCGCTTCGTCCGCCAGGCCGTAGACCCGCTCGGCCTTCGAAAATCCCGCGATCGGAAATTCGCCGAGGTCGCTCCAGCCGCCGTCGCAGATGCCGGCAAAACCTTCCGAGGCCACGATGGTTCGGCTGAGCCGGCCGGCGATCTTTTCCAGGCGCGCCGCTAGATTGACGGCGGGGCCGATGCAGGTGAAGTCGAGCCGGTTGCCGCCGCCGATATTGCCGTAGAGGATTTTGCCGACATGCAGCGCGACGCCGAAGCGAAAACGCTCGACGGCTTCTCCGACCGGATAGTTCATGGCGTCGACGCTGGCGCGGGATTCCCGCGCGGCTTCGAGCACCTGGCTGCAAACCCGGCGAATGTCGCCGTCCGCTTCGGCGATCGGAAACACCGCGAGCAGCCCGTCGCCCATGAACTTCAGCACCTCGCCGCCATGGTTCCTGATCGCCGGTACCTGGCAGTCGAAGTAAAGATTGAGAATATCCACCACGGTCTCGGCCGGCAGCCGGTCGGACAGCGCGGTGAAGCCGCGCAAATCCGACAGCCAGATCGCGGCATGCATCGTCTCGGTGTGGCCGCGCCTGATCTGGCCGCCGAGAATGCGCTCGCCGGCGCGGTTGCCGACATAGGTATCGAGTAAAATCGAAGCCTTGCGACGATGGTTCGTGACTTCGACGAGACGGGCCAGCGGCGGCATCAGGGATCGCAGACCGTTCAATTGTTCGTCGCTGAAGCCGCCCGGCTCCTTGGTGGTCCAGCTCGTGGCGTGAACCGTGCCGTCGGTCGAAAGCAGCGGCAGCGCGATATAGTCGGTGACGCCTTCGGCGCGCATCTCGTCGAGAAACGGAAAGCGCCTGCTTTCGGGATCGTCGATGCGATGCCTGACTTCCCTTGCCTCGCCAAACACGATCGCGAGCGGGCTGTGCTGAAATCGCGGCGAATCCAGCAGATCGAAATCCGCGGTCCCGGCGACGACTTCCTCGCCCGGCTTCCAGATGAAATTGAGGCCGAGAATATCGGGATGCAGCGTGCGAACGAAGATGCCGACCCGCCACAGCGGCAAGCCGGCCCGCACCAGCCGCTCGCAGATTTCCGCCACCATCAAAGGCGGATCGACGACGGACCGCGCGCCGTCGATCAGCCAGTCGGCGATCTTCCTGAGATCCTGCGGGTTCATGGGATGCGTATTTGCGGCCCAGTTTCAGGAAACGTCAAGGCGATAGGAACGCCTCAAAGCCGTCATCGCCGGGCTTGACCGCGGCGATCCATCTTCTTCGGAAAAAGCCTTTCGTGAAGATTGATGGATTGCCGGGTCAAGCCCGGCAATGACGTCGCTCTGGCGGTGGCCCGTAGCCTGGATGGAGCGCAGCGCAATCCGGGAATGAATTGACACCGGCGCCGGGATTACGCTTGCGCTCCATCCGGGTTACGCTGCTGCAAAGCCTACCCGCCCACCTGCCCGCGATGCCTGAGGAAATGATCGGCCAGCACACAGGCCATCATGGCTTCGCCGACCGGCACCGCGCGGATGCCGACACACGGGTCGTGGCGGCCTTTTGTGAGAATCTCGGTGTCGGCGCCGCCGCGATCGACGGTGCGGCGCGGCGAAAGGATCGACGAGGTCGGTTTCACCGCAAAACGCGCGACCACCGGCTGGCCGGTGGAGATGCCGCCCAGGATTCCGCCGGCATGGTTGGACAGGAAGCTGACGCCCTGGTTGCCCATCCGCATTTCGTCGGCGTTTTCCTCGCCGGTGAGTTCAGCCGCACCAAAACCGGCGCCGATCTCGACGCCCTTCACCGCGTTGATGCTCATCAGCGCTGCGGCGAGATCCGCATCGAGTTTTGCATAAATCGGCGCGCCGAGGCCTGCCGGCACGCCTTCGGCCACGATCTCGAGCACCGCGCCGATCGACGAACCGCTCTTGCGGATGCCGTCGAGATAGCTTTCGAAGAATGCGGCCCTATCCTTGTCGGGGCAGAAGAACGGATTGCGCGCGATCTCGTCCCAATCCCACTTCTCGCGATCGATCTTGTGCGGACCCATCTGCACCAGTGCGCCGCGCACGGTGACGCCGGGAAGGATCTTGCGCGCGATGGCGCCGGCCGCGACGCGCGTCGCAGTTTCGCGCGCGGATGAACGTCCGCCGCCGCGATAGTCGCGCAGGCCGTATTTGGCCTCATAGGTGAAGTCGGCATGGCCGGGGCGAAACTTGTCCTTGATCTCCGAATAATCCTTGGAGCGCTGGTCGGTGTTCTCGATCAATAGCGCGATCGGCGTGCCCGTCGTCACCTGCACGCCGGTCTCGGGATGCGCCATCACGCCGGACAGGATTTTTACCGCATCCGCCTCCTGGCGCTGGGTGGTGAAACGCGACTGGCCGGGACGCCGGCGATCGAGATCGTGCTGGATGTCCTCGACCGCGAGCGGTAACAGCGGCGGGCAGCCGTCGACCACGCAGCCGATCGCAACCCCGTGGCTTTCGCCGAATGTCGTGACCCGGAACATGTGGCCGAAGGTGTTGAAGGACATCGCGTGCCGCTCGGTCGTCGGACGTGGAAATGCTGACTGTCGTAACGCGGGGCATCCGGCGGGTCAAATAAGACCTGAATCAGAGTGCGCCGTCATCATTCGAAGGCGGATGATCCAGTATTCCCGGTCTTGCGTCTCTCCACCGGCGCGGAATACTGGATGCCCGCCGGAGCCTGTCATCGGGCGGCCATCCGGCCGACCCGTTGGCGGGCATGACGGCAAATGGGGTTAACTATACTTCGACAATCCGCCGTCGACGAACACGTAAACCGCGCCCTGCTCGATGGTCAGGTCGGCGGCGCTGTCAGGCGTCTCGATGCCGAGCGCCACCATCAGCGCCCGCGCGGTGCCGCCATGGGCCACCGCGACGGTATCTTCCGTCAGTTGCTGGTACCAGTCGGTCACCCTCGCCTGCACCGCGACATAGCTCTCGCCGCCCGGCGGCGCCACGGTCCATTTCTCGGTCTGACGCTTCGCAAAGAGCTCGGGGTCCTTTTCTTGCGCTTGAGGCAAGGTCGAGCCTTCCCACTGGCCATAAGCGATCTCGCGCAGGCGGCCGTCGATCGCGTATTGATCTGAGGGCAGCTTCAGGCTTTCCCGTACCAGTTCCATGGTGGAGCGGGCGCGCACCAGCGGACTGGCGACGAACGCAAGCGAGGTCTCGCTGCGGCCATCGCGCGCAAAGCGATCGGCGAGGATGATACCGGCCCTGGCGGCCTGCCTGCGGCCGAGATCGTTGAGCGGAATATCCTGCGTGCCCTGCAGCCGGCCCAGCGCGTTCCACTCGGTCTCGCCATGGCGAATGTAATAGATCGTCGGCACGAACATGAGAGCTCTAAACGTCCACTCGTCGTCATTGCGAGGAGCCAACGGGTCGCGCAAATGCGCGCCCGATGATAAACTCCGCAACGAAGCAATCCAGCTTTCTTGCTTGTTGCCCGATGGATTGCTTCGCTTCGCTCGCAATGACGGATGCAATCAATCCTTCGCCAGCGAAATATCCGGCGCGTCGGGGCGCTTCATGCCGACGACGTGGTAGCCGGAATCGACATGATGCACTTCGCCGGTGACGCCGCGCGACAGGTCGGAGAGCAAATACAGCGCGCTGTCGCCGACTTCCTCTGTCGTCACCGTGCGGCGCATCGGGGCGTTGTATTCGTTCCACTTCAGGATATAGCGGAAATCGCCGATGCCGGACGCGGCCAGTGTCTTGATCGGTCCCGCCGAGATCGCGTTGACGCGAATGTTCTTCTCGCCGAGATCGGCGGCGAGATAGCGCACGCTGGCCTCGAGTGCGGCTTTTGCCACTCCCATCACGTTGTAATGCGGCATCCACTTCTCGGCACCGTAATAGGTCAGCGTCACGATCGAGCCGCCATCGACCAGCAACTTCTCTGCGCGCTGCGCGATCGCGGTCAGCGAATAGCAGGAGATCAGCATGGTCTTGGAAAAATTGTCGGCGGTAGTTTCGAGATAGCGGCCGTCGAGCTGGTCCTTGTCGGAGAACGCGATCGCATGCACCACAAAGTCGATCTTGCCCCATTTCTCCCGGAGCACGTCGAACACCGCATCGATGGTCTTGGGATCGGTGACGTCGCAATGGCCGAGCAGGGTGCCGCCGAGTTCCTTCGCCAGCGGCTCGACCCGCTTCTTCAGCGCGTCGCCCTGCCAGGTCAGCGCGATTTCCGCGCCCGCCGCGTGGCAGGCCCTGGCGATGCCCCAGGCGATCGAGCGGTTGTTGGCAACCCCGAGGATCACCCCGCGCTTGCCCTGCATCAGACCCGAACTTTGCGCCATTTACGTTTCCCATCACGCTTGATCTGATCTGGAGGTACACCAGCCCTCCCGGCCGGTACAGCCCAAATCCGTCCCCAATTTAGGCGGTTTCTTCCTCCCCCTTAACTGCCGGAATAGTGGCGCCATTTCGGTGTTATGCTGTGGACGAGGCGTTCGCGCTACCGAACCTGGACGCCGGCCGACCAACCCAAGATCGGGCGTCAATGACCGCGTTTCGCCAGAGCGTCGAAGCCATGATTCCGGCCTTGCGCCGCTATGCGCGCGCGCTGACGCGGGACGCGGATACAGCCGACGATCTGGTGCAGGACACGCTGGTGCGGGCGCTGCGGTCGGAACGGCTGTTTCTCGGAGGCGACGTCAGGAGCTGGCTCTACACCATCCTGACCAACCTCAACAAGAATCGGCGGCGGTCGCTGGCGCGGCGGCCGCAATTCATGCCGCTGCTCGACAACAACCCCGACGCCAGCGGAACCGAGGCGGAAGGACGCGACATCGCCCGCGCGCTGGCGACATTGGTGGAGGAACAGCGCGCGGTGTTGCTCTTGGTGATGCTGGAAGGCCTGAGCTACCGCGAGGTCGCCGACATCCAAAGCGTGCCGATCGGCACTGTCATGTCGCGCCTCGCCCGCGCCCGTGCCCATGTGAAGGCCGCCCTCGAGGGTGAGCGCCCGGCGCTGCGGCGGGTGAAGTGATGGCAGGCATTGTGCATATCGACAGGCATAGCGATGATGCGACGAATTGCGTGAACGTGCTTTTTTGATTGAGACTGGACAGAGACAACGCCCATGACCGACCTCCGGATTCCCGTCACCGAAGACGAGCTGCACGCCTATGTCGACGATGAATTGCCGGCGGAGCGTCGTGGCGATGTCGAGACGTGGCTGTCGGCGCATCCTGACGACGCCGAGCGGGTGCGCTCATGGCGCGAGATGGCCGAGACACTGCACGCGCGTTACGATTCCGTCGCCGACGAGCCGGTGCCGCAGCGGCTTTCGATCGACCGGCTGGCGCGAGAGCCGCGCAAATGGATGTACGGCGCCATCGCCGCCACGCTGCTGGCGTTCATCGCCGGCGGCGGCACCGGCTGGCTGGCGCGGGGCGTTGCCGCCTCGCCGTCGACGTTCCAGAATTTTACCGTGGACGCGCTCGACGCGCACCGGCTCTACGTCGTCGAGGTGCGCCATCCCGTCGAGGTGCCCGGCAGCGAACGCACGCATCTGCAGCAATGGCTGACCAAGCGCTGCGGCTGGGACGTCCGCGCGCCGGAATTGGGCGCAACCGGATTGAAGCTGGTCGGCGGACGGCTGTTGCCGGGGCCGACCGGGCCGGCATCGTTCCTGATGTATGAGAGCGCCTCGGGCGAGCGCTTCACGGTCTACACCGCGCGCGCGAAGTCGGAGACCACGCAGATGCGCTACGCCAAACAGGACAACGACGGCGCGCTGTTCTGGGCCGACAACGGCGTGGGCTATGTGGTCAGCGGCGGCAGCGACCGCGATCGCCTGACCCAGGTGGCGCGGCTGGTCTACGACCAGACCGAAAAGACCGGCGGGTGAGCCAGTTTGTAGCCCTGATGCAGCGAAACGACATTCGGGAAGACCGCTGAACGCGCGGTGATCCCGGGATTGCGCTTCGTTGCATTCGGGCTACAGGGGCAAAAAAAACCGGCGGATGATCAGGGTCAACGCCGTTGTCCCAATTAGGACATCGAAAATCTGGAATTGGAACATCGGTGCGTCTCAAATTCGCACCGGGTGTTCACGCGAAATTGTAACGCGTTCGATCCGCCGATCGACGCAAGCGGCCTCGACGGGGTTTTGTACCGCGCTGGTCCCCCGCTCGAGGCCGCTCCTTTTTTCCGCCACCTTTGGGGGGCGTCGGAACGCTCAGAATAGATCACTGCGCGGATTATAGGTGTGTCCGTCGCGCCACTTCTGCATCAACGCTTCGAGTTCGGCGTCGTTCCCGTCCGGTAACATGATGCGGGTGGTGACGAAGAGATCGCCCGGCGTCCCGGTCGGCTTCGGCAAGCCCTTGCCTTTGAGGCGAAACGTCCGGCCGCTCGAAGTGTTTTTCGGAATCGACAGTTCGACCGCGCTGCCGAGCGTGGGCACCCGGACCTTGCCGCCGAGCACGGCTTCATAGAGCGTGATCGGCAGGTCGACGCGCAGGTCGCTGCCCTCGACCTTGAAGAAACGATGCGGCGCGATATTGACGGTGATCAGGAGATCGCCGGGCGGGTGGCCCGGCGAGGTCTCGCCCTGCCCCTTCAGCCGGATCTGCTGGCCGGCCACGACACCGGCCGGGATCTTGACATTGAGCTCCTTGCCGGTCGGCAGCCGGACGCGCTTCTCGACGCCGTTGACAGACTCTTCCAGCGACACCGTCATCGCGACCGACAGATCGAGATCGAGCGCGATGCCGCCGGTGTCGAATTCGAAGGTGGTACCGCCGCCGGGCCGCGGGCCGCGCCCCGCCGCGCCGCCGAACATGCTGTTGAGGATATCCTCGAAACCGCCGCCACCCCCGCCTGCAAAGCCGCCGGGACCGGCGCCACCCGAGCGGAAGGTGTGGGTCTCGAAGCCGCCGCCACGGCCAGCCCGCGCGCGCGGGTCGCCGCCGGGAAAGCCCTGGAAGCGGGGCTTGCCCTCGGCGTCGATCTCGCCGCGATCGAATTGCTTGCGCTTTTCCTCGTCGCCGAGGATCTCGTTGGCCGAGTTCAGCTCGGAAAAGCGCGCCGCGGATTTCGGATCGTTCTTGTTGGCGTCGGGGTGGTGCTTCTTGGCAAGCTTGCGATAGGCGCTCTTGATCGCCGCAGCACTGGCGCCCCGCGGCACCCCCAAGACCTCATAGGGGTCGCGCATCCGTCACGTCTCCTTCAAGGAAAATCTGATCTTAAACTGAGGGCAGCCCGCCCACCACGATTTCATTTGGGGTCGTCGTGGCATTTTTGCAACGGGTTCCCTCTTGATGCTAGCCCTGTCTCCACGGCTTCAGCGTGTGAATTTCCCAACGGCCATTGCCGACCTGGCAGGCGGCCCCCTGCAGCCAGCTTTCATTGCTGCCATTGACATAGCTTGCCAGAAAATCCCGGCAGGTGCGTCCGTCCTCGCTATAGGCCTTCGCCAGCGGCGTCACCGAACCGCGCGCGCCCGTTTTGGGATTTTCCCAGGGCTGGCTGGAATCCTTGTCGCCCTTGGTCAGCACGTCGGAGGCGGCATTGCGGGCAAAGGCAAGGTCGCTCTCGGTCGGCGCCGGCCCGCCGGCGGCACCCGGGGCAAGCGAGCCCGTCTGGTCGTTGTCGCCCATCTTGGCGAACGCCGCGTCGATCCGGGACATGCTGCAGCCGCCGCTCCCGAAGGCGATTAGAATCAGTGTCAACACGGCGCCCGCCGGAGCGATCGCCGATAGGCCTGCGCGTCCCCATGCCCTATATAGGGCGAACCCATAGTGGGGCGGCAACGCGCAATTGACCGCGGGCGGACGCAATTCGGAACTCCCAGAAATGACCGACACGACCTCCATCAGACACCCGGCAGCGTTAACATCCGGTGATTTCACCGCGGCGGAGGAGCCGTTGGCGCTGTTCGGCGAATGGTTTGCGGAAGCCGCGAAGGCCGAACCCAACGATCCCAACGCCATGGCGCTGGCGACCGTCGACGCCGACGGCCTGCCCGACGTGCGGATGGTGCTGATGAAAGGCTACGATTCCGAGGGTTTTGTCTTCTACAGCCACATCGCCAGTCCAAAAGGCCGCGAACTTGCCGCAAACCCTAAGGCGGCTTTACTGTTTCACTGGAAGTCGCTGCGCCGGCAGGTCCGCATCCGCGGCAACGTGTCGCCGGTCACCGAAGCCGAGGCCGACGCCTATTTCGCCACGCGGCCGAAGCAGGCGCAGATCGGCGCCTGGGCAAGCAAGCAGTCACAGCCGCTGGAAAGCCGCTTTGCTTTCGAGCAGGCCATCGCCCTGGTCGCCGCCAGGCACATTATCGGCGAGGTACCGCGGCCGCCGGGCTGGAGCGGCTGGCGCATCGCGCCCTCGCGGTTCGAATTCTGGCATGATCGCCCATACCGGCTGCACGACCGCATCGAATTCCGCCGCGACACGCCGGCCCAGCCCTGGTCCAAGACGCGGCTTTATCCCTGATTGAAGGTCTCAAAGGACTCTCATGTCGACTTCGAGCAACCACGGACCGCGGCGGACGCTGCTTCTGACCGGCGCCAGCCGCGGCATCGGCCATGCAACCGTGATCCGGTTTTCCAGCGCCGGCTGGCGCGTCATCACCTGCTCGCGGCATCCGTTCCCGGAAGATTGCCCGTGGGACGCCGGCCCCGAGGACCACATCCAGGTCGACCTCGCCGACCACGACGACACCACGCGCGCGATCAGCGAAATCCGCGAGCGGCTGGAAGGCGGCGCACTGCACGCTTTGGTCAACAACGCCGCGATCTCGCCGAAGGCCGAAGGCGGCGCCAGGCTCGGCTCGATCGACACCGACATCGACACCTGGAGCCATGTTTTCCGGGTCAATTTCTTCGCGCCGATCATGATGGCGCGCGGGCTGATCGACGAACTGAAGTCGGTGAAGGGCTCGGTGGTGAACGTTACCTCGATCGCGGGCTCCCGCGTGCATCCGTTCGCGGGCGCGGCCTACGCCACCTCGAAAGCGGCGCTGGCCTCGCTGACCCGCGAGATGGCGTCGGATTTCGGCCGCCTCGGCATCCGCGTCAATTCGATCGCGCCGGGCGAGATCGACACCTCGATCCTGTCGCCGGGCACCGAGAAGATCGTCGAGCAGCAAATCCCGCTGCGCCGGCTCGGCACACCGGATGAAGTGGCGAAGATCATCTACGTGCTGTGCACGGAAACCAGTTCCTACGTCAACGGCGCCGAAATCCACATCAACGGCGGCCAGCACGTGTAGGGACGACGCACCGAACCGCGCTCCGCCGCCATTGCCACGCACGCAAGCGGCGAAGCCGAAAAATGGACGCCGGCGACGATGGGACGCTTCGCCACCACAGTTGCGCTGTACGAGGAATTGCGGCCGCCTTATCCGGCCGAATTCTTTCGCAACGTGGCGCAAAGGCTGTCGCTCGGAAAGCAGCACAGCCTCATCGACCTCGGGACGGGGCCGGGGCTGCTGGCGCTCGGCTTTGCCCCTTATGTCGGCCGCATCGTCGGCGTCGATCCGGAACCGGCCATGATCGCCGCCGCAAGAAAGGCGGCCGCGCGCGCGTCACAGCCCCTTACCCTGATCGAAGGCAGGGCCGAAGACCTTCCGGCCGATATCGGCAGCTTCGATGTCGTGACGATTGGGAGGGCCCTGCACTGGATGGATCGCGACGCTACGCTTGGGCTGTTCGAGCGGCTGGTCGCGCCCGAGGGCACGATCCTCGTCTGCTCGTCCCATTCCGCCGCGGATGGACGCAACCCCTGGCTCGGCGAATTCAACCAGGCGCGGCGCTTCTGGTCGGAGGCCAGCCTGTGGTCGGAGTCAGGCGGCGGCGAGCGCATCCATCGCGATCTTGCGGCGTTTTTTCACGGCACGCGGTTTCACGTCGCGGATGCCGTCAGGGTCGAGGCCAGCCACGAGATCAGCGTACACGATCTGGCGCGCCGCGTGTTGACGTTCTCGTCGTCCTCGCCCGACGCGCTCGGCGACAAGACGGACGCGATGCTGCGCGACGTCGAGCAGCGTCTGCTTCCCCTGAGCCGCAAAGGCTC
The DNA here is from genome assembly GCF_900129505.1 of Bradyrhizobium erythrophlei. NCBI lineage: Bacteria > Pseudomonadati > Pseudomonadota > Alphaproteobacteria > Hyphomicrobiales > Nitrobacteraceae > Bradyrhizobium > Bradyrhizobium erythrophlei. Next base: position 9,096,257 of record NZ_LT670818.1, read on the forward strand.
CGTCACCGAGGTCGTCGTGGCCGCGGCGCAGACACTGAAGCGATAGGGCGCGCCAGCCGGGCGCGCGATCGGGCGGTCATTCCGGCCTTCCGGAAACGAAGCCTTTCAGATCAATCCGCGCAAGATCTGCGCGGCCTGCCAGCGCAGGCTGTCGACGTTGAAGGCGCTGGAACATTCGTCTTCGCGCTCGCCTTCCGACAGCGCCGCGCCGCAATGCCGACAGATCCTCGCCGAGATCGCAACGGCTCTGCCGTTGCGGCCCGCCTGATAGCGCGCGAAATCGACGACGTTCTCGGGCGACGTTATGAGTTTCTGATCCATTGCTGTCCTCGCGACTTGTCCGCTTGTTATCGCAGAAAGGTTTCGCTCAAACGTTCAGCGCAATGCTCAAATTTTAGCGGAGGGATTGAGGCAACCTTGTTGTCTCATTTCGAGCGTGGAACCCAGCGGGAACTCATGGTTTACAGCCACTTCTTCCATGTGAAGAAAACATAAGGCAGCACCGCGGCAAGCAGCATCGCCACCAACGCGTAAGGGTAGCCGTGGGTCCATTCCAGTTCCGGCATCTCCTTGAAATTCATGCCGTAGATGGACGCGATCAGGGTCGGCGGCATCAGCACCACCGCCATCACCGAGAACAGCTTGATGATGTTGTTCTGCTCGAGATTGACGACGCCGAGCATCGCATCGAGCACGAAGGTGATCTTGTTGGAGAGATAGGAGGCGTGGTCGGTCAGCGAGGTCACGTCGCGCTGCATGGTCTTGAGCTGCTCGCGCATGTCCTTGGACCATTTGACGCCGTCGACCGCGGCCGCGACGAAGGTCACGACGCGGCCGATCGAGACCAGGCTCTCCCGCACCTTCGAGGTCAGATCGCCCTTGCGGCCGATCGCGATCAGGATGTCGGAATAGCGCTTGGCTTGGCCGGTGCGCGCCGCGCCGCCGGGCTCGAAGATATCGTGGCTGATGGCGTCCATGTCGCTGCCGGCGCGTTCCAGGATGTCGGCGTTGCGGTCGATCACCGCATCGAGCAATTCCATCAGCACCGTTTCGCCGGTGACGCCCGGTGGGCAGCTGCGCGCCAGCTTGTTCTCCACCAGCACGAACGGCTTCGGCTCGTCATAGCGCACGGTCACCAGCCGATGGTTGGCGAGGATGAAGGTGACGGCGGTGGTGCGCGGATTCTCGGTATCCGCCGCGCACATCAGGGTCGCCGTCATGTAGCGCGCGCCGTTCTCGATATAGAGACGCGAGGAAATCTCGATCTCCTGCATGTCCTCCCGGGTCGGCACCGCGATCCCGGCCAGACGCTCCACCGCCTTGTCCTCCGCCGCGGTCGGTTTCACCAGATCGATCCAGACGGCGGCCTCGGGCAGCGCCTCAAGATCGGCGGCCCCGACTTTCTTCAGCGAGGCTTCCGAGGGGACGAACACCGCAATCATGAGGAACTCCGGGGCTGAGCGCGCAACCACCCAACAGGACTTAGATCGATTCTGGCAAGCGCTTCATGACCGAGCCATTCACCGCCGATCCATATTTGTTGCGGCGGGGTGGTGTCGGCGTGACCCGGTCCGGCGGTCACGGCCAAGCTGCCCAAAAATCAGCCGGGAGTCCGAAATTTTGCGGCAAAAAAGACACAGGAAGCATCCCGCAACGCGGGACGGCCATCTATGCTCTGGAATTATGACTGGTTTCGGCGATAATGGCCTTAATGGAATCGTAGCGTTCGCGGCGCAGTTTGGGCGTGTGGCGCAAGGTTTTCGACAAGACTTTCGATTGGAAGTGCACCATGTCGCCGCTCAAGGTCATCTTAGGAATTCTGGCTGCCGGCCTGACGCTGTCGGGCTGCATGCAGGCCACCACCTATGAAGCGACCAACACCACCAATTTCAAACCGCACGACAAGGAACTGCTGGCCAAGATCCGCTACACCAATGTTCCGGTCGCCGAGCCGTTCCGCCGCGCGATCGTCGACTACCACCGCAAGGAATTGCCCGGTTCGATCGTGGTCGATTCCGACAATCACTATCTCTATTACGTGCTCAACGACGGCAAGGCGATCCGCTACGGCATCACCGTCGGCGAGGAGGCCATGGCGTGGTCCGGCATCGCCAAGGTCGGCAGCATGACCGAGTGGCCGCCCTGGCATCCGACCAAGGGCGAGATCGAGCGGCTCGGCGTGCCGACCTTCGTGCCGCCGGGACCGGACAATCCGATGGGATCGCGCGCGCTGTATCTCTATTCGGGCGGCAAGGACACGCTGTTCCGGATTCACGGCACCAACCAGCCGGAATATATCGGCGCATCGATTTCCTCCGGCTGCATCCGGATGACCAATGAGGACGTCATCGACCTCTATGGCCGGGTAAAACTGGGCACGATCGTGGTGGTGCTGGAGCCGCACCATGGCGACTCGCCGTTCAATTCGCAGATGGCGCTGCAAGGCGGCGGCGGCAATGGCGGCGCGATAGTGCAGTAGCCACTAGCCTCAGTTTACACATTTCAAGAAGCGCCGGTTTTACCGGCGCTTTTTTTGTTGGCGCCGCGACGCTTCGGCCCTGCGGCCCGGGGGCTTGCGGGTTTGGCGCCATCCGATTTCGCCGCATCGGCCTTGTCCGCATCGGTCTTGTCTGTATCGGCTTTGGCGGCGACCTCGCGCGGCGGCGCTTCCTCGGGGCGCGCGGCCGGCAACAGCGGCGCGACCTGCGGCAGCGGGTCCCACACATTCCACTGGCAGATCTTGTAATTGTTGTGCCGCTCCATCAGGTCGAGATGGATGTGGTCCTCGTGATACCCGTCCGAGCCTGGCCCCAGCACCGTCATGAAGCGCGCGCACACCGAGTGCAGGATAGTCTCGCGGGTGTCGCGCGGTACCTCGCGGTCGGTGAGCGAAATCGAGCGGCCATCGGCGAGCTTGACGCCGCGAACGTCGAGCGCGTTGGCGCGGCCGTGTTCGGACAATTGAGCGCCCGCGACGCGGTTACGGCCGCGGCATTCGAACGAATCGAAATTGTCGAGATCGCTGATTTCGCTGCCGAGGCTTGCTGCCAGCGGTGCCATGTCGGTGCGGACCCAGTCCGCGATGGCGGAGGCCATCGTGCAGCGCAGGGTCGCCGCCGGTTTCAGCGCGACCCGGTGCTTGTCGGGCAGCACCACCGCCTCCAGCCGGACCAGATCCTCGCCGCCGCAGCCGCCGGGGCCATGGATGTCGGGAATGCTGGGCGCAATCGCGATCTCTTCCGACAACGCCAGCCGGCATGCCGAAGGTGGCGGCGGTGCGGCCGGCTGCTCGCGTTCCGCGGGCTGTTCGGACTTGGTCGCAGGTGCGTCTGCCGGACGCGGCTTCGGCACCGGCGCAGCACCTTCCGCCGGCGACCGGTTCACCACGGCGGGCTGTTCGGACTCGATTGCGGGTGCATCGGCCGGACGCGGCTTCGGCAGCGGCACGGTGGCATGAAGTGCCGCCCGGCGCGGCTTCGTCGCTCGCTCCCCGAATAAGCCGCCCCAGAACGGCAGCAGCCCGGTGGCGCGTCTGCGCGCGGCAGATGCGGGATCGTAGGCCGCACAGATCACCAGCAACAGGGTTACGCCGGTAACCATTTTTGCCGTTTCGCCGCAGGCAGACTTGCTAAAAGGCCATTTGCGGCGTGCTTTCCCCGGGCTAAAGTTCATGGCAATTCCAAGACCCGCGAGAAGCGACAACCCTTTTTCGGAGGAACGACCGTATGCTTGGTTTGATGCAAGACTGGCCCTTGCTGTGTCACCGGATTATCGAGCACGCGGCCGCGATCCATGGCACCCAGGAAGTCGTGACGCGATCGGTCGAAGGCCCCATTCATCGCACCAATTATGCCGAAATCCACAAGCGCGCGCTGAAAGTCTCGCAATGCCTCGACCGCGAGGGCATCAAGCTCGGCGACCGCGTCGCCACCATCGCCTGGAATACCTGGCGCCATCTTGAAGTCTGGTACGGCATCATGGGCATCGGCGCCATTTGCCATACCGTCAATCCCAGGCTGTTCCCCGACCAGATCGGCTGGATCATCAACCATGCGCAGGACCGCGTGGTGATGACCGACATCACCTTCGTGCCGATCCTGGAGAAGATCGCCGACAAGCTTCCCAGCGTCGAACGCTATGTCGTGCTCACCGACAAGGCGCACATGCCGCAGACCACGCTGAAGAATGCGGTGGCCTACGAAGACTGGATCGCGCAGGCCGACGGAAACTTCAAATGGAAGACCTTCGACGAGAATACCGCGGCCGCGATGTGCTACACTTCCGGCACGACCGGCGATCCCAAGGGCGTTCTGTATTCGCATCGTTCCAACGTGCTGCACGCGCTGATGGCCAACACCGGTGACTCCCTGGGTGCCAACGCCTGCGATACAATGCTCCCGGTGGTTCCCCTGTTCCATGCCAATAGCTGGGGCATCGCCTTTTCCGCGCCCTCGATGGGCACCAAGCTGGTGTTTCCGGGCGCCAAGCTCGACGGCGCCTCGGTGTACGAACTGCTGGACACCGAAAAGGTGACGCATACCGCCGGCGTGCCGACGGTGTGGCTGATGCTGCTCAATCACATGGCCGCCAACAATCTGAAACTGCCGCACCTGCGAATGGTGGTATGCGGCGGCTCGGCGATGCCGCGCTCGATGATCAAGACCTTCATCGACATGGGCGTGCACGCGCGCCACGCCTGGGGCATGACCGAGATGAGCCCGATTGGCACGCTCGCCGCCGAGAAACCTCCGTTTACCGGGCTGTCCGGCGACACAAGGCTCGACATCCTGCAGACCCAGGGCTACCCGCCGTTCGGCGTCCAGATGAAGATCACCGACGATGCCGGCAAGGAGCTGCCGTGGGACGGCAAGACGTTCGGCCGCCTCAAGGTGAGCGGCCCCGCGGTATCCAAGGCCTATTTCCGCGTCGACGCCGATATCCTCGATGAGGACGGTTATTTCGACACCGGCGACGTCGCCACCATCGACCAGCACGGCTACATGCGGATCACCGACCGCTCGAAGGACGTGATCAAGTCCGGCGGCGAATGGATTTCCTCGATCGACCTGGAAAATCTCGCGGTCGGGCATCCCGCGGTGGCGGAAGCCGCGGTCATCGGCGTCTATCATCCGAAATGGGACGAGCGTCCGCTTTTGATCGTGCAGCTCAAGCAGGGGCAGTCAGCGACCCGCGAGGACATCCTGAAATACATGGATGGCAAAATTGCAAAATGGTGGATGCCCGACGACATCGTGTTCGTCGAGGCAATTCCGCACACCGCGACCGGCAAGATCCTCAAGACCGCGCTGCGCGATCAGTTCAAGACCTACTCGTTCCCGACCGCGGCGGCGTAAAGCCCACGCGATCTCGTTGTTGGGCCTCTCCTCGTCCGCGGGGAGAGGCCATATCTTTTTCGGGTGATGGCCACCCGGCTGGGATCGGCACATTGAGCTGACGCAAGGGCCGGCGCATCACAGCCCGATAGGCTGCACCGATGAGTCACGACACCGGCAAGATACCATCAGCGACCTGGCGCAGCGTGCCGGCGACGGTCTGGACGCTGGGTTTCGTCTCGCTGCTGATGGACGTTTCGTCCGAGCTCATTCACAGCCTGCTGCCGGTGTTCCTCACGTCGGTGGTCGGCGCCAGCGCCGCGGATGTCGGCCTGATCGAAGGCATCGCGGAGGCGACCGCCGCCGTCGCCAAGGTGTTTTCGGGCGCATTCTCCGATCGTATCGGCAAACGCAAGCTACTGGTCGGCCTCGGCTATGGCCTGTCCGCGGTCACCAAGCCGATATTCCCGCTCGCCGGCACGGCCTGGGAAGTGCTGGCCGCGCGCTTTGTCGATCGCGTCGGCAAGGGCATCCGCGACGCGCCCCGCGACGCGCTGATCGCCGACATCACGCCGCCAGCCGTCCGCGGCGCCGGCTACGGCATCCGCCAGGCGCTGGATACGGTCGGAGCGTTTGTGGGGCCGCTGTCGGCGGTCGCCCTGATGACGCTCTATGCTGGCAATTTCCGCGCGGTGTTCTGGTGGGCGCTGCTGCCGGCATCGCTCGCGGTGCTCCTGATCGTGATCGGCGTGCGCGAGCCGGCTGGGACCAGGGCAACGGCGCGGCGCGGCTGGCCGGTGCGCAAGGAAGAGCTCAAGCGGATGCCTGCGGCGTTCTGGGTGGTCATCGCCATCGGCGTGGTGTTCGCGCTGGCGCGCTTCAGCGAGGCATTCCTGCTGCTGAAGGCGCAGGCCGAAGGCCTCGCGCTGGCGCTGATCCCGCTGGTATTGGTCTGGATGAACCTTGTCTATGCCATTACCGCGACGCCGGCCGGCATCCTCTCCGACAAGATCGGCCGGGTATATGTGCTGCTGTGCGGACTCGGCGCCCTGCTCGTCGCCGATCTGGCGCTGGCCTTCATTCCCGGGCTCGGCGGCGTCGTCATCGGCGTCGGGCTGTGGGGCCTCTATCTCGGATTTTCGCAAGGATCGCTGTCGGCGCTGGTCGCCGATACCGCGCCCGAGGACCTGCGCGGCACCGCCTTCGGGCTGTTCAATCTCGTCACCGGCGGCGCCCTGCTCGCCGCCAGCGTGGTCGCGGGATGGCTGTGGTCGGAGTTCGGCCCGACCGCGACATTCTCCGCCGGCGCGGTGTTCTCGGGACTGGCCATCCTGATCGTCGCGGTCGGCATCAAGGCGCGATATTAACCAAGATCACGATGCCCAAGGATGAGGCATCCACCTCCCGTCATCCCACTTCCGACGAAAGGCGAATGGACCCGGCCCGGCAGCTTTCTAAGTTGCCGCACCGGCAAATCAAAAAGACAAGGAAACGCCCAAAATGAAGAAACCAATCGGACTTCGAACCATCTCCTGGCTGCTGCTGGCGTCGCTGGGCGCGACCGCGGCGCATGCCGCCGGGAACAAGGTGGTGATCGGCGACATCGACGACATGTCGGGCCTCTATGCCGACGTGATCGGGCCCGGCGGTGTCGAGGCCGCCAAGATGGCGATCGAGGATTTCGGCGGCAGCGTTCTCGGCAACAAGATCGAACTGTTGATCTCGGACCATCAGAACAAGCCCGACCTCGGCGCCCAGAAATTCCGCGAATGGGCCGACCGCGACGGGCTGACCATGGTGCTCGGCGGGTCCAACACCGGCGTCTCCATCGCGATGTCGACGCTGGCCAGGGAGAAGAAGACGCCGTTCTTCGCGATCGGCGCCGCCGGCGCGTCGCTGACCGGTAAGGACTGCACGCCCTATACGGTGCACTACGCCTACGACACCACGGCGCTCGGGAACGGCACGGCGACCACCATGGTCAAGCAGGGCGGCAAGACCTGGTTCTTCCTCACCGCCGACTATGCGTTCGGCACCCAGTTGCAGGAAGCGGCGGCGAAAGTCGTCGAAGCCAATGGCGGCAAGGTAGTCGGCGCGGTGCGCGTGCCGCTCTCGACCTCGGACTTCTCGAGCTATTTGCTGCAGGCGCAAAATTCCGGCGCGCAGGTGCTGGGGCTTGCCAATGCCGGCAACGACTTCACCAACTCGATCAAGGCCGCCGACGAGTTCGGCATCGCCAACACCATGAAGCCCGCGGCACTGCTCGCCTTCCTCAGCGACATCCACAGTCTGGGCCTGAAGACCGCCCAGGGCCTCTATCTCACCACCAGTTGGTACTGGGATTCCAACGACAAGACCCGCGCCTTCTCAAAGCGCTTCTTCGAGAAGACCAAGCGCGAACCGACCGAGAACCAGGCGGCCTATTATTCGGCCACCATCACCTATCTCAACGCGGTCAAGGCCGCCGGAACCACCGATCCCGACAAGGTCATGGCGGAGCTGCACAAGGCCAAGATCGACGACATGTTCACCAGCAACGGCAAAATCCGCGCAGACGGCCTGATGGAACACGAAATGTACATCATGCAGGTGAAGAAGCCCGAGGAATCCAAGTATCCTTGGGATTACTACAAGCTGATCCAGACCATGTCCGGCGAACAGGCGTTCGGAAAGCTCGCCGATTCGGCCTGCCCCCTGGTTACGCACTAATCGACGGTTACACACCAAGCGACACCGCGCCGCCCGTTCCGGCAGGGCCCGCCATGCTGCTGCCGAGAGCCCCGGTTCTGAGTGAATCAGATCCGGGGTTCTTGCTGCCCGATTGAGGCGTTTTCGCGCGTGAAGGGGTTCCCACCCCGGATCAAGTCCCAAGGCAGGCTTTCGCTTGAAAAGGCGATGGCGTGGGCCGGCAGGCAGGCTTTTTCCGGCATAAACCGCTTCACAGCGCGCCGGAAAATGCGCTAGGTCACCTGCGCGCCCCGGCCGCCGGCCTGAGCCGGACGGGACTTACGTCCATACTGGAAATTCAAGGGATGACCCGCAGGTTTTCCGCTCCATATCAGTCGGAGCCCGTATCCAGCCTCGCGTCATGGGCGCGCAACCTCGCGATATTTTCGGTGGTCGCAGTCGTGGTTTCGATCCTCATCGTGCGCTTCGGCTTTCTCGAAATGAAACCGGCGCTGGCCACCTTGTTCGGCGCGCTGGCCTGCGCCGGGCTTTCCATCCTGGTCGGCTTCGCCGCCTTTGCCGCGATCTGGCAGAACGGTTCGCGCGGCATGAGCCGCATCCTGCTGGCGCTGCTGATCGACGCGGTGGTGCTGGCCTACCCTGTCTATCTCGCCGTGCAGTATCGCAAGCTGCCGCCGATCCACGACATCACCACCGATCCGATCGATCCGCCGCGCTTCGAGGCGCTGGCACCACTGCGCACCGGCGACGGCACCAACCCCGCGGTCTATGCCGGGCTATATTCGGCCGAGCAGCAGCGGCGGGCCTATCCGGACATCGATACGGTGGAACTCGACGTCCCCGCGCAGCGGGCATTCGACATCGCCAAGCGCATCGTCGCCAAGCGAAAATGGCTGGTCATCGACGAGCGCGAGCCGCAGCCGCCCCGCCGCCTTGGCCGCATCGAGGCGGTGGCGCGGACGCCGATCATGGGATTCCGCGAGGACGTCTCGATCCGCGTCACCCCCGACGGCGACGGCTCGCGCGTCGATATCCGTTCGGCGTCGCGCTATTTCGAGAGCGATCTCGGCAGCAATGCCGCGCGCATCTCCAAGCTGATCGATGAGATCAACACCGCGGCCGACGCCGCCGAGCTCAAGCCGGTGAAGAAGCCAGTGGTGCCGGTGAAGCCCGCGCCGAAAGTGGTGAAGAAGTAGGGGCGAATAGCGAGTAGCGAGTAGAGAGCTGGACCGCACAAGCGGAGTCTTCTTCCCTATTCGCCATTCGCTACTCACCATTCGCCAATCGATAGCGTCCACCAATCACCGGATCGCCGTCGGTCGCAACGATACCGCGCGCGACCAGATCCTCCAGGTGCGCCAGCACGGAATAGCCCGCCGCATTCGTCAGCCGCGGGTCGATGCCGATATAGACCGCACGCACGATGGTGGGAATGTCCGCCTCCCCCTTGGCGAGGCGATGCAGGATCGAGGCTTCGCGGGCCTGGCGATGCCGGATCAGGAACCGCACATAGCGCGGGCCTTGCGGGATTTCGGGCCCGTGGCCCGAGAAGTACAGATCCTCCTCGCGGCTCGCGAGCCGGTCGAGCGAGGCCATGTAGTCGACCATCGATCCGTCCGGCGGCGCCACGATCGAGGTCGACCAGCCCATCACGTGATCGCCCACGAAGGATAGTTTGCGGTCCGGCCAGGCGAACGCCAGATGGTTGGCGGTGTGGCCCGGCGTCGCCACCGCCTCCAGCGCCCAGCCGGCGCCCTCGATGAGTTCGCCGTCTCTCACCTCTACGTCCGGCCTGAAATCGCGGTCGGCGCCGGATTCGGGGCTGTGCTTCTCGCTCTCGAAGCGCGGCCGCGAGGCCCGATGCGGCCCCTCGGCATAAACGGTGGCGCCGGTCGCCGCCTTGATCCGCGCGGTGTTCGGCGAGTGGTCGCGGTGGGTGTGGGTGACCAGGATATGCGTCACGGTCTCGTTGCGCACGGCATCGAGCAGCGCGGCGGCATGCTCCTCATTGTCGGGACCGGGGTCGACGATCGCCACCTTGCCCTGGCCTATGATGTAACTCACGGTGCCGGTGAAGGTGAACGGGCTCGGGTTGTCGCAGAGAACACGCCGCACGCCAGGACGCACTTGCTCGGCCACCCCCGGCTTAAGCGGAAAGTCGCGGTTGAACGGGACGTCGTCGTTGTCGGCCATGGGCTTCCTATCTGCCGTTACTGACACCACCCGTGACACAACCACGGTCGTCATACCCCGCGAAAGCGGGGTAACCAGTAATCGCCGAAAGATGAGACGAGAAGCCGCGGCGTACTGGATCGTCCGCTTTCGCGGACGATGACGCCAGAATGTGGGGCCGCGCCCGGGGGTCTCATCAGCAGTTTTACGAAAACGCCTGAATGCCGGTGATGGCGCGGCCGAGGATCAAGGCGTGGACGTCGTGGGTGCCTTCATAGGTGTTCACGGTTTCCAAATTCGCGGTGTGGCGCATCACGTGATATTCGATCTGGATGCCGTTGCCGCCGTGCATGTCGCGGGACACGCGCGCGATGTCGAGCGCCTTGCCGCAATTGTTGCGCTTGACGATGGAGATCATCTCCGGCGCCATCTTGCCCTCGTCCATCAGCCGGCCGACGCGCAGGCTCGCCTGCAGGCCGAGCGCGATCTCGGTCTGCATGTCCGCGAGCTTCTTCTGCACCAGCTGCGTCGCCGCCAGCGGCCGGTTGAACTGCTTGCGGTCGAGCGTGTATTGCCGCGCGCGGTGCATGCAGTCTTCCGCGGCCCCCATCACGCCCCAGGAAATGCCGTAGCGGGCGCGGTTCAGGCAGCCGAACGGCCCCTTCAGCCCGGACACGTTGGGCAGCAGCGCGCTTTCCGGCACCTCGACGCCTTCCATCACGATCTCGCCGGTCACGGAGGCGCGAAGCGAGAGCTTGCCGCCGATCTTGGGTGCTGAAAGGCCTTTCATGCCCTTCTCGAGAATGAAGCCGCGGATCTGGTTGTTGTGCTCGGCCGATTTCGCCCAGACCACGAACACGTCGGCGATCGGGGCGTTGGAAATCCACATCTTGCTGCCGGTCAGCCGGTAACCGTCGGAGGTCTTCTCGGCGCGGGTCTTCATGCCGCCGGGATCGGAGCCTGCATCCGGCTCGGTCAGGCCGAAGCAGCCGACCCACTCGCCGGTGGCGAGCTTGGGCAGGTATTTCTTGCGCTGGTTCTCGTCGCCATAGGCGTAGATCGGGTGCATGACCAGCGACGATTGCACCGAATTCATCGAACGATAGCCGGAATCGACGCGCTCGATCTCGCGCGCCACCAGGCCATAGGCCACGTAGCTGGCGTTGGCGCAGCCATATTCCTCCGGCAGCGTAATACCGATCAGGCCGAGTTCGCCCATCTCGTTGAAAATCTCGCGGTCGGTCTTCTCCTCGAGATAGGCCTTGGTGATGCGCGGCGCGAGCTTGTCCTGCGCATAAGCGCGCGCGGTGTCGCGGATCATGCGTTCGTCTTCGGTGAGCTGCTCGTCGAGCATGAACGGATCATCCCACTGGAAATTCACCGCTGACGGCTTGTCCTTGGTCTGAGGGCGCACGCTCATGAAAATTCCTTTCGCATCGATGCTTTATTTTAAAGCGATACGGGTGGAAGCGCAAATGGATTGGTTCCGTCATTCCGGGGGACTGGATCCACCTCTGCCGTCATGCTCCGCGAAAGCGGGGCATCCAGTATTCCGCGACACTTATGAGAATCGAGATGCGGGCGCTTACTGGATCACCCGCCTTCGCAGGTGACGACAGCGGAATCGTGCAGAACGCGCGCCCTGGAATGACGAGAACGCTAGCCTTCAAGCTGTTCGCTGGAGACGATCTCGATGCCGAAGCCGGACAATCCCTTGTAGTCGTGCACCGACGTCGTCAGGTTCCGGATCGAGGAGACGCCGAGATCGCGCAGGATCTGCGCGCCGACGCCGACTTCGCGCCATTGCCGGTTGCGGTCGGCCTCCGCGGATTTCTCCTCCGGGAGCGGATTGACGGGAACGCCGGCGGCGCCGTCGCGCAGGTAGATCAGTACGCCGCGACCCTCCTTCTTGAAATGCTCGAGCACCGCCTGCATGCGCTTCGGCCCGGTAAAGAGTTCCTTGACGATATTCGGCTTGTGGAAGCGCGTCAGCACGTTCCTGCCGTCGCCGATCCCGTTATAGACGAACGCCACATGCGCGATGGAATCGAACGGCGAGCGGTAGGCATAGCCCTGCAGCGGACCGATCGGGCTGTCGGTGGTGAAGGTCGAGACCCGCTCGATCAGTTTCTCGCGCGCCTGGCGGTAGGCGATCATGTCGGCGATGGTGACGTGCTTGAGCTTGTGATGGGCTGCGAAACGGGCCACCTGCTCGCCCTTCATGACGGTGCCGTCGTCGTTCATCAACTCGCTGATGACGCCGACCGGCGGCAGGCCCGAGAGCTTGCAGAGATCGACCGCGGCCTCGGTGTGGCCCGAGCGCAGCAGCACGCCGCCGTCGCGCGCGATCAGCGGAAACACGTGGCCGGGCCGCGCAAAATCGCTGGCGCCGACGTTCGGATTGGACAGCGCCCGGCAGCAGGATGCGCGTTCGTCGGCCGAGATCCCGGTGCCGCCGTCCGACTTGTAGTCGATCGACACCGTAAAGGCGGTGGTATGGCTGGATTCATTGTGCGCCACCATCGGGTCGAGCCGCAGCCGGCGCGCGTCCTCGCCGGTGATTGGCGCGCAGACGATGCCCGAGGTGTGGCGGATGATGAAGGCCATCTTTTCCGCGGTGCACAGCGACGCCGCGACAATCAGATCGCCCTCGCCCTCGCGGTCTTCGTCGTCGGTGACGACGACCAGTTCGCCCTGGGCAAAGGCGTGCAGAACTTCCTGGATCGGGTCGGCCATTCTTTGAGATCTCGCTTTGTGGCAGGGAGCATTAGCCGGACTCGTGCGCCCGCGCCAGCTTCATTACGCAGGGCAGAACGGCTTTGGCGGCGCAGCGAGACAAGGGCCGCGGACTTGTCTAGGATCGAACCCAACCAAGAACAAGGGAGACGCCGGCCATGACCTCAGCAACGTTCGACTTCGCACCCCTGCTGCCCGCGGGGTTGCCCGCGCCGGCAGCGAAGTGGACGGGTCTTGCGAAATACAGTTTTGTCGGCGGCAACAACGATCCGGACCAGGTTCCGGTCGAGGGCCTGATCGAGGCCGTCAACGCCGTGCTGCGGCGCGAGGGCAAGACGCTCGCCACCTACGGGCTGGCCAGCGGCCCGCAGGGCTATCGTCCCTTGCGGGAATTCCTCACCGGCAAATTGAAGCACGACGCCGGCATTGACTGCGCCGCCGACGACATCCTGATCGTCTCCGGCTCGCTGCAGGCGCTCGACCTCGTCAATGCGACGCTGCTGGCCCGCGGCGATACCGTAATCATCGAGCGCGACACCTATCAGGGCGCGCTGAACCGGCTGACAAGGCTGGGCGTCAGTGCGGTCGGCATTCCCCTCGATCAGGACGGCATGCGGATGGACGCGCTGGCCGAGACGCTGTCCGACCTGACGCGGCGCGGCATCATCCCGAAATACATTTACACCATCCCGACCGTGCAAAACCCGACCGGCACCATCATGCCCAAGGCGCGCCGCACCGAGCTGCTAAAACTCTCGCAGCAATATGGCGTGCCGATCTTCGAGGACGATTGCTACGCCGATCTGATCTGGGACGGAAAACGCCCGCCGGCGCTCTACGCCATGAGTACGACGGGCGGCGTCATCCATATCGGCTCATTCTCAAAATCGATCGCGCCGGCCCTGCGGGTCGGATACATCGTCGCGCCCTGGGCGATGCTGTCGCGGATACTGGCAATGAAGACCGACGCCGGCAGCGGCGCGCTGGAGCAGATGGTGCTGGCTGAATATTGCGCGCCGCATTTTGCAAGTCACGTCCCGAAGCTGACGCGCGGCTTGCGCGCCAAGCTGGACACGCTGATGGAAGCGCTCAACGAGCAGTTCGGCACCTCGGCCGAATTCGAGGACCCCAAGGGCGGCATCTTCCTGTGGGTGAAATTGCCCGACCATGTCGATACGCTAAAGCTCTACCAGGCCGCCCTTGCCGCCGGCGTCGCCATCAATCCGGGCCCGGAATGGTCGACCGACAAGGCCTATGCCGGCAACCGCCTGCGGCTGTGTTTTGCAAGCCCGTCGCGTGAACAGATACGCGAGGGGGTCGCGGTACTTGCCGAAGTCTGCCGCAAGGAATTCGGCGTGCCCGCGCGCATCGCCAATGTGGAGGCACGCGCCCACATCTGAGCGTCGCGATATCCGGCACGACCACAACCTGACAGGATTTCCGGTATGGCAGGGACTCATTCCCAGCATCGCCTAGGCGTTGCACTCGTTGTGGCCGCCGCCGTGGCCTGGAGCACGGCGCCGTTCTTCACGCGGCTGTTGCCCTTCGACTCCTGGACCATCCTGTTCTGGCGAGGGCTGTTCGGCGGCGGGCTCATCGCGGCGATTCTGGCGCTGACGCAGGGCCGCGCCGGTTTGCGCGATCTGACCAGGATGGGAAGGAACGGCTGGCTGGTCGCCTCGCTGTCGACGCTTGGCATGGTGTCGTTCATTCCGGCCCTGCAGCTGACCAGCGTGTCGAACGTCGCGATCATCATCGCCACGGGCCCGTTCGTCGCCGCCGCCTTCGCCTGGCTGTGGCTTGACGAAGCCGCGCGGTGGCAAACCATGCTGGCCAGCCTTGTGGCTCTCATCGGCGTCGCCATCATCGTCGCCGACGCCCGCACCGGCTCCGACGTGCTGGGGATCGCGCTCGCCTGTTTCATGACCGTTGCGATCGCGGCCATGACGGTCACGGTCCGGCGGCACAGGCACACGCCGATGGTGGCGGCGGCCGCGATCTCGAACCTGCTGGGCAGCGTCGTCAGCATTCCCTTCGCCCACGGCATTGCCAGCGTGGCGGCAACCGACCTCGTGATCCTGGCGATGTTCGGGTTCTTTCAGGTCGCGCTGGGATTGACGCTGTTCGTGCTCGGCTCGCGGCTATTGCCGTCCGGACAGGCGACCCTGATCGCGACGCTGGAGACGCCGCTGATGCCGTTTTGGGTATGGCTGGCGTTCCAGGAGGTCCCTGCAACGCGGGCGCTCGCCGGTGGCGCGCTGGTGATGGCAGCGGTGGTCGCCGATATCGTCAACGACAGCCATGGGCAGAAGCGAGCGAGCTGATCCGCGCGGCGCCCGCCGTCATCCGTCGACGTGAAACTCGACGTTGACCTGACCGCTGCCGCTTGAGGGGAAATATTCGCAGAGCTGCTCGGCGGCGCCATGATAATCGTAGCAGCCGAGCGCCGCGAACAGCATGATGGTATCGGCCATGCCACCCTCGCCGTTGCACTTGACGGCGTAGTCCGGAAGCGCTGCCAGGGCACCGCAAACGGGGATTGGACGGATGTTGCTTACCCGTTTTCCGCAAGCCGGCGTTGATGGAGCGCGCCGCATTGCACAGCGGGATCGAAATGCTAAGGTTCGAGCACGAGTGACGTCAGGGCGCGGAGATTGGGACTTGAACGGGCAAATTAACCGACGGACGCTGGCCTGGCTGTTTGCCCCGGCCTTGGCCGTGCTCTTTTCCCTGGTGCTCCCGCGCGGCGCATCCGCGGAGACCGTGGCCCAGACCGTACTGAAGTGGGGATTGATCGGCCCATGGTCGCTGGATTGCTCGCTCAGACCAAACCGCGACAGGGGCGCGGTGCTCAACTATGAGATCGTGGGCGATGACAGGGTTGTGTTCCGGCGCGATTTCGGCGACCAGACCGATGAAAGCGAAGTCGTCACCGCTGAAATTTCCGCAGACGGCACGCTGAATCTGCGCGTATTCTTCCCGAGCCTCAAGCAAACCCGCGAATACGGCCTGACGATGCAGCCCGACGGCACCGTGCGCGCGATCTATAACCGCAACCAGAAGAACGAATACAGCATCAGGGATGGCAAATTCACCACCGATGGGAGCCCTACGCCGCCGCAGTACAAATGCAAATAACGTACGGCTGGCCCCAGGAAAACGAATGCAGCGATTGACGTGCGCATCGCGCGCCGATCGTTGCTGAACAACCGTTCAGAATTCTCTTCGGTTTCCCGGGGAACGTTCCCCGGGGATGCGATGTTTAATCCTCACTCAAACGAGGAGGACAACATGAACATGAAGAAGTTTGGTTACGTCATGGCGGCGCTGGGCGCGATCGCCATCGCCGCGCCGACGATTGCAAACGCCGAAACCGCCGTGATCAGGCACGACGCTCATCCCTACGGCGCCCGCGCCGAATTCCGTGAACATGGCGATCACGGCCGGCATGAAGGCTGGCATCGCCACCATGCCGACAGAGTCGTGGTCATCAAGCATCGCCATCACGACTACTAAAGACAAAAGGCCGACACAGGAATGGCCCCGCGAGGGGCCATTTTCCTGTACGCCGATATGCCCTGGCGTCGTCTATCCGGCAAAGTTCGTCATGCCCGGCCGTAGCAGTCTGCATTGCACAGACCGCGTAAACTTGTCTGCGATGCCGGGCATCCACGTCTACCTTCACTTACGAAACAAAGACGTGGATGGCCGGGACGAGCCCGGCCGTGACGAAAAACGGAATCGCTAGTCCCATGCCGGGGCGAAACCGGGGTTCACGCAGCGTCTGTCTTTCGGCAGGCCCGCGATCGCCTTGATGTCCTCGTCGTCGAGCCCGACATTGAGCGCGCCGAGATTGGCCTTCTGGCTTTCGGTGCGCGACGCCTTGGGGATCGCGGCGACGCCGTCCTGGTCGAGCAGCCATTTCAGCGCCACCTGCGCCGCGCTGGCGCCATGCTTGCGGCCGATCGCCATCAGCGTCGGGTCGGACGCCACCTTGCCCTGCGCCAGCGGACAATAAGCCACCAGCGGGATCGATTTCGCGGCGAGATATTTGCGCAGCGGCGTCTGATCGAGCATCACATGGTATTCGACTTGGTTGCAGGCGATCGGCGCCTTGATCTCCTCGACCACGGTCTTCAATAGCGCGACGGTGAAATTGGCGACGCCGATGGCGCGGGTGCGCCCCTCCCCCTTCAGCTTCATCAGGGTTTCGAACATCGCCGGCAGGTTCATGTTCTTCGACGGCCAGTGCACCAGATAAAGATCGACATGGTCGAGCCCGAGATTTTTCAGGCTGGTGTCGAACGAGCGACGGATCGCATCCGGCGCGAGGTTTTCGTGCCAGACCTTTGTCGTGACATGCAACTCCTTGCGCGGGAGGCCCGCTGCCGTAATGGCGGCACCGATGGGCTCCTCGTTGCCGTACATTTCCGCGGTGTCGATATGGCGGTAGCCAAGGCCGAGCGCACTTTCGACCGCCGCGCGACAAACATCGCCCTGCATGCGAAAAGTGCCGAGCCCGAGCCGCGGCAGGCTGATGCCCTGGGTTTGCAGATGTTCCATGATGACTTGCCTTTTGGGATTAGAACCCGCCGGATGAGTTTCCGGACGCCGGCGAAGGGGCGCGGGGTTGCAAGGATAGGTGAGACAGCGTACTGCCGTTTGATAGTCTGCCCGCAGAGCAGTGTCCAAATCAAGGTCGAGTGTGGCTAACGATGGTCAGCGCGTTACGACGATGGCTGGAAGCCAATGAGCTGCTTGCGATCGTCACCGGCGTGGTCGGCGGGCTGGTCGTGCTGGCGATGGTGCTGGTGTTCGGCGGCTATCTGATCGTGGCGCGCTGAGATCTTTTGTTTGACGCGTTTTCTTCACGCGAACCGGTACCCACTTCGCTCGAAAACGCTATGGATGCCGGTCAGATGTGCTGAGCCAGCAGTTTTCCGGGTCGCGCGTCCGGCCGTGGCTCGATATCGACCGACCATAGATCGCGGTTGCCGACATCCTTCAAGGTCACGGTCATGACTTCCGACCGGCCGTCGATATCGACGCGGCCGAAGAATTGCAGCCCGAAACAGGGCGCGAGATTGTCGCCCTGCTCCGCGCTGCAGCCCTTCTGGAACATCGCCTTCGGCCCGAACGTATTGTCGAGTTCGCCGGGGGACCAGGTGCCCGCATGAAGCGGGCCCGAGACGAACTCCCAGAACGGCTCGAAATCGCTGAAGACCGCGCGGTTCGGATCGTAATGATGCGCGGCCGTATAGTGCATGTCGGCGGTCAGCCACACCGTATTGCGGACGCCGGCGCGCTTGACGAATGACAACAGATCGGCGATCTCCTGCTCGCGCCGCTCCGGCGGGCCGTCGCCGAGCGCGATCGCATCGAGGCTGACCAGCCCGATCGGCAGGTCAGCGGCAATCACTTTCCAGGTCGCGTCAGAAGCAGCCAGTTCGCGCTTCAGCCACGCCAGCTGCGCCTTGCCGAGGATAAACGTATCGCTGCCATCGTCACGCCTGTTCCAGGTCGAATCGCGATAGCTGCGCATGTCGATCAGGAACACGTCGAGCAGCGGCCCGTAGGAAACCCTGCGATAGACCCGGCCGGCTTCCTCGCGGCTCTCGCGCATCGGCATGAATTCATGAAAGGCGCGGGCCGCGCGCGCGACCAGCCGCGACGTGCCGTCCTCGCTATAGCCGGTCTCGTCGGCGCTGCCGATCGGCGACCAGTCATTGGTCACTTCGTGATCGTCCCACTGCGCGAACATCGGCACCTCCGCGTTGAAGGCGCGCAAGTTTTCGTCGAGCAGATTGTATTTATAATTGCCGCGAAACTGCGCGAGGCTGTGCGCGACCGCGGATTTCTCTTCCGTCACGATATTGCGCCAGACCTCGCCGTCAGGCAGTTTCAGCTCGGACGGCACCGGACAATCGGCGTAGATGTGATCGCCGGAATGAATGAAGAAATCGGGGCGGTTCTCCAGCATGGTGCGATAGGTGCGCATGCCGCCGCGCGAGGCATCGATGCCCCAGCCCTGCCCCGCGGTATCGCCCGACCAGACAAACGAGATCGAACGGTCGTCGGTCGGCGCGGTGCGGAAATGCCCGGTTTGTGTTTCGCCCGGAATCCCCGAGATGTCTTCGAAACGCACGCGGTAGAAAATATCCTGCCCCGGCGGAAGGCCTTCGAGCAGGATCTTTGACGTGAAGTCACGATCCGGCAGCGCGTCCGCGGACGCCGCGCCGAGGATGGTGTCAAAACGTTCGCGCGTCGAATATTCGACCCGCATGCGCGCGGGCCGGTCGGCTCTCGCCCACACCATGGCGGAATTGGTCGACACGTCGCCCGACTGCAGCCCGCAGGTGATCCGCGGACGGTCCGCAGCGCGGCTGAGATAGGGCTTTGCAAGACTTCCAAGTCCTGCCAGCGCCAGCGTCGAGGCCGAGCGGACCAGCAGATGCCGCCGGGTCAGTCCCCGTTTGCCGCGTATCGCAATCGCCATGAAAAGCACCCTCGTCGAATCGCGACGAAGGGTGCCTGTCGAGTTTGACTCCCGGCCGAAGGTTTTGCGACGGGTGTGTGACTCCCGAAGATGGGTTGAACGGCTACGTGGTTACGATTTCCACGCTTTCGGGATCAGCGCTTCCAGTTACAGATGCCGCCGGACCTGCAGGGCCAGACCTGAACCCGCGTATCGAACGCTTGGGCATCGAGCAGATTGCCGTGGCGATAGGCGAGTTTCGTGCGCGCCGCGCCGCGCGGCTTCCCGGCTTGCAGGCGTGGTTTCTCGACGCGCACCCTGGGCTCCTCGACCCGCACCCACGGCTCCTCGACGGGCAAATGGGCAATGCGCGGGCTTTGCATGTGGAGCCTGGGCTCGGCGGTCGGCTCCGCACCTACCTGCGGGCCCTCGCTGTCGCGATCGCCGCTCGCCTCCACCGGAAGCGGCTCGAATTCGGCCGTAGGACCGAGCTTATTCGGCGACAGCACTGCCCTGGAAAGGTCGAGGCCGAGGAACTGGTCGGGACGATACTCGTCAGCGATCGACACCCCGCTCCATCCCAGAAGCAGGGCGACGGCGACGAACAGATTTTTCAGGACCACTCGAAGCCTCCCGAAATCCAAAAACTGCAGCAAGACCCTGATGTAGGAAACAAACGCGCGCAATTCCACACGATGTCGCGGGAAAGGTTACTGTCTGCCGGGGCTGCAGATTGCAATTTTCACGATTTTGTTCCGGAAGTGGGAACATATGCCGTTCGGCGCTGACGTTTCGAGTGGCGGTAGCGACGCGCGATCCGATCGTCGGCCCGGCAGAACCTTGATCCCCGTCAATCCGCGGCGGCGAAGATCGGATATCCAAAACGAAAGACTCCCGATAAAGCCCACGCTTGATCAGGCGAAGGCCTCGATCAGGCGAAGGTCCCGTTGCGGCCGTCGATATCGGCAAGCCAAGTCGGCTCGCTGTCACCATCGCCCCCTCCCAAAACGACGCCTTAGAATAGATATTTAAAACATCACTTATTGACACTTTGGCATCATTAGTTACGATGCAGCAGTGATGTTTGATGGGGATTCGGGTCCCGGGGCAGACTCATGTTCACAGCGGCACAATTGCGAGCGGCCAGGGTGCTTCTCGGCATCGATCAGCGCCGGCTCGCCGAGATGTCCGGGCTTTCCGTGCCGACCATTCAGCGCATGGAGGCCTCCGAGACCATGGTGCGCGGCAACGTCGATTCGCTGGTCAAATTGATCGCGGCGTTCGACGCCGCCGGGATCGAGATGATCGACGAAGGCGCCGCCAGCACCGCACAGGGGCGCGGGGTGCGCCTGCGGGTCGCCTCGGGTGCGGCCAAATCCGTTCCGGGCGATCGCTCATGATATCGACGGTGGCTTTACAACTGTCCTGTGCCGCAACCCTGCTGGCCACCGCCATTCTCGCGATCATGCTCAGCCGCAGCGAGCGCGCCACCACCATCATCTACGGCGCCACGCTCGTCGTCAGCCTGGTCGCCTTGTTCGGCGCGATGCGGGCATTGCTCGGCAATGCCGCTGACGGCTCCGATATCACCTTGCCGGTCGGATTGCCGTGGCTCGGCGCGCATTTCCGGCTCGATGCGCTGGCCGCGTTCTTTCTCGTCGTCGTCAATCTCGGCGGCGCTGCGGCAAGCCTGTATGGCCTCGGCTACGGCCATCACGATCCCTCCCCGCATCGCGTGTTGCCGTTCTTCCCGGCCTTTCTGGCCGGCATGAATCTCGTGGTGCTGGCGGACGACGCGTTTTCCTATCTGCTGTGCTGGGAATTCATGTCGCTCGCGTCCTGGGCGCTGGTGATGGCGCACCACCGCGAACCCGGCAACGCGAAGGCCGGCTACGTCTATCTGGTGATGGCGAGCTTCGGCACGCTCGCGCTGCTGCTGGCATTCGGCCTTTTGGCAGGACCGGCCGGCGATTACGGTTTCGCCGCGATCCGCGCGGCGCCGCACACGCCCTATGTCGCAGCGCTGGTGCTGATTCTGATGCTGCTCGGCGCCGGCTCGAAGGCCGGCCTGGTGCCGCTGCATGTCTGGCTGCCGCTCGCCCATCCGGCGGCGCCCAGCCATGTCTCCGCGCTGATGAGCGGCGTCATGACCAAGGTCGCGATCTACGGCTTCATACGTGTCGTATTCGATCTCTTGGGACCACCGACCTGGTCGGCGAGCGTGATCGTATTGTTCCTCGGCAGCATCACCGCGGTCATGGGCATCCTCTACGCGATGATGGAGAACGACCTCAAGCGGCTGCTCGCCTACTCCACGATCGAGAATGTCGGCATCATCTTCGTCAGTCTCGGTCTGGCGCTGGGCTTCCAGGCCAACGGCATGAAGCTCGCGGCGGCGCTGGCTTTCACCGCGGCGCTGCTTCACGTGCTCAACCACTCCTTTTTCAAGAGCCTGTTGTTCTTCGGCGCCGGCGCGGTCCTGACCACGACGGGCGAGCGCGACATGGACAGGCTCGGCGGCCTGATTCACCGCCTGCCCTACACCAGCGTCGCCGTTCTCGCCGGCTGCGTCGCCATCTCGGCGCTGCCGCCGTTCAACGGCTTCGTGTCGGAATGGCTGATGTTCCAGGCTGTGCTGCAAAGCCCGGACCTGCCGCAATGGGCGCTGAAGATCATGGTGCCGGCGGTCGGCGCGATGCTGGCGCTGGCGGCAGCGCTGGTGGCGGCAACTTTCGTCAAGGCCTATGGCGTGGCGTTTCTCGGCCGGCCGCGCAGCGTCGCGGCGGAAACCGCCAAAGAAGTCGACCGATACTCGCTGACGGCGATGTTCATCCTCGCCGCGCTGTGTCTGCTGGCCGGCATCCTGCCGGGAGTGGTGATCGACGCGCTGTCGCCGATCTCGCTCGAGATCCTCGGTGGCCGGATGCCGATCCAGGCCGACGAGGCCTGGCTGTCGATCGCGCCGATCGCCGAGAGCCGCAGTTCCTATAACGGACTGTTGGTGATGCTGTTCATCGCGATCTCCGCTTCGCTCGCGGTGTTCTTCATCCATCGTTTCGCCTCGCACGCGCTGCGGCGCGGACCGGCCTGGGGTTGCGGCTTTTCGGATTCCGCGCCCGAGGCGCAGTATGGCGGCGCAAGCTTCGCCCAGCCGATCCGCCGCGTGTTCGGCACCATGGCGTTCCACGCCCGCGATCACGTCGAGATGCCGGCCCCCGGCGATACCCGGCCGGCGCGGTTTCGGATCGAACTGCACGATCTGATCTGGGAGGGCATGTATGCGCCGATCGCGGGCGCGGTCGGCGTTTCCTCGGAATGGCTCAATCAGCTGCAGTTCCTAACCATCCGCCGCTATCTCAGCCTGGTCTTCGCCACCCTCGTCACGCTGCTGCTGGTGCTCGCGATATGGTCGTAATCTCCGACATATTGGTGCAGGGCGCCCAGATGCTGCTGGTGCTGCTGCTCGCGCCGCTGTTGACCGGCTTCGTGCGCAAGGTCAAGGCGCGGCTGGTGCGGCGCCAGGGCGCCTCAGTGTTCCAGCCCTATCGCGATCTGTTGCGGCTCTTGCGCAAGGAAGTGGTGCTCGCCGACAACGCCTCATGGCTGTTCCGGGTGACGCCCTACGTCACTTTCGCGGCGATCTGGGTGGCCGCGGCTTTGGTGCCGACCTTTGCCACCGGCCTGTTGTTCAACTGGACCGCGGACCTGATCGCCATCGTGGCGCTGCTCGGCAGCGCGCGATTCTTCCTGGCGCTCGCCGGCATGGACGTCGGCACCAGCTTCGGCGGCATCGGCTCCAGCCGCGAGGTCATGATTGCAGCCCTTGCGGAGCCAGCGATGCTGCTGATCGTGTTCTGCATGGCGCTGGTCGCAGGCTCGACGCAACTCTCAACGGTCGCGAATTTACTGGCCTCGTCCTATGTCGGATTGCGCGTGTCGCTGGGGATGGCGCTGGTCGCGCTCGTGATGGTAGCGCTGGCCGAGAACGCGCGCATTCCGGTCGACAATCCCGCAACCCATCTCGAACTCACCATGGTGCATGAGGCGATGGTGCTGGAATATTCCGGGCGCCATCTCGCGATGATCGAATTCGGCGCCTTCCTCAAGCTGCTGCTTTACATCTCGCTGATCGCCTGCGTGTTCCTGCCCTGGAAGATTGCCGTGTTCGGCACCGGGCCGCTGGCCTATATGGTCGGCGGCGTCGCCTACATCATCAAACTCGCGGTCGCGGGCTTCCTGCTGGCGCTGTTCGAGACTGCGACGGCGAAGATGCGGGTGTTTCGCGTACCGCAATTCCTGGGCGCGGCGCTAATGCTCGGCCTGCTCGGAACGCTGCTGCTCTTCGTGTCGAGGAGTTTCTGATGCAGATGCACAGCCTCTCCTTCGACATATCGCACACGCTGGCAGGCAGTCTCGTCTTGATCAGCTTCCTGATGCTGTACCAGGACCGGCTCTATTCGCTGCTCAACGTGTTCGCGCTGCACGCGCTGGTGCTCGCGCTTTCCGTCGCCTGGCAAGCCTTCATCCAGGATGCGCCGCATCTTTACGTCACCGCCGCCATCGCGCTGGTGTTCAAGGCGATCGTGATCCCGGTGGCGCTGCACCGCATCGTCAAGCAGCTCGGGATTCACCGCGACATCGAATCCGCGGTCGGGATCGGCCCGACCATGCTGGCCGGCATGGGGCTGGTCGCGCTGTCGATGGTGCTGATGCTGCGGGTCACCGCGGAAGCCGATCCGCTGGCGCGCGAGGACCTCGCCTTCGCGCTGTCCGTCGTGCTGCTCGGACTTCTGGTCATGGTGACGCGCCGCAACGCCGTCAGCCAGGTCGTCGGCTTCATGTCGCTGGAAAACGGGCTGGTGCTGGCGGCGACCGGCGCCAAGGGCATGCCGCTGGTGGTCGAGATCAGCGTTGCCTTCTCGATCCTGATCGCCTTCATCGTGATCGGCATCTTCCTGTTCCGGATCCGCGAACGTTTCGATTCCGTCGACGTCTCCGCCCTCGACGACTACCGGGGCGAACACCGATGAGCATCTCTTCGTACGATCCCGTCGCGGCGGTGCTGCTGATCCCGATTGGCGCGGCGGCGTTATTGGCCGCGCTGCCGGGCTATCGCCTCACGGCGCGGCTGAACGTCGTGGCGAGTCTCGCGACATTCCTGTCGGCGCTGTCGCTATTCGCAATCGATCGTCCGCCGCCGGGTCCTTACGTACTGATCGACGACCTCAACATCGTCTTCATCGTGCTCAACACCTTCGTCGGCTTCACCACTTCGATCTTCAGTGCGAGCTATATCGCCCATGAACTCGAAAGCGGGCGGCTGACGCCGGTATATCTGCGTTTCTACCACGCGATGTACCAGACCATGATGTTCGGCATGAATCTGGCGTTCGTGTCGAACAATATCGGCCTGATGTGGGTGGCGGTGGAAATCGCGACGCTGACCACGGTGCTGATGGTCGGCATCTACCGCACCCATGCGGCACTGGAAGCGGCGTGGAAATATTTCATTCTCGGCAGCGTCGGCATTGCCTTCGCGCTGTTCGGCACCATCCTGGTCTATATGGCGGCGCGGCCGGTGGTCGGCGAAGGCCAGGACGGCATGATCTGGACACTCCTGATCCAGCATGCGGCGAAGTTCGACCCTGCTTTGCTCAACGTCGCCTTCATCTTCCTGTTTCTCGGCTACGGTACCAAGGTCGGGCTGGCGCCGCTGCACGCCTGGCTGCCCGACGCGCATGCCGAAGGCCCGACCCCGATATCGGCGGTGCTGTCCGGCTTGTTGCTGAACGTCGCGCTCTACGCGCTTCTGCGCTTCAAGATCCTGCTCGCCGCCGCTCCTGACGCGATCGCGCCCGGCCCGCTGATGGTGACGATGGGGCTGGTCTCGCTGGTGTTCGCGGCCTTCATGCTGTACCGCCGCCGCGACATCAAACGCCTGTTCGCCTATTCCTCGATCGAGCACATGGGCATCATCGTGTTCGCGTTCGGCATGGGCGGCCCGCTCGCCAATTTCGCAGGCCTTCTGCACATGGTGATGCACAGCCTGACCAAGTCGGCGATCTTCTATGCGGTCGGCCATATCTCGCAGATCAAGGGCACGCAGCGGATCCACCGGATCCGCGGCCTGACGGTAACGCACCCCGCGCTCGGCTGGGGGCTGGTGGTCGGCGTGGTCGCGATCGCAGGCCTGCCGCCGCTCGGCATCTTCATGAGCGAGTTCCTGGTCGTGAGTTCGACCTTCGCGCGCCAGCCCCTGCTCGCCATCGTCCTGGTGTTCGGCCTGCTGCTCGCGTTCGGCGCGCTGACGTTGCGCCTGACCACCGTTGCCTTCGGCAGACCGCGCGGCAGCACGGCTTCGGCGCAAGCGTCCTATGTGCCGATGTTCGCGCATCTCGCCTTGGTTCTATGCGCGGGGATCTATCTTCCCGCGCCGCTCGTCGCCTGGTTCCAGCATGTGGCCCGCCTCCTCGGATAGGATGAACAGGATATGCCGTCGCTGATCGATCGCATTCTGGAAGGCCGCGCAATCCGGCACCGCAACCCCTGGCCGCGCGCCGAGGTCGGTGCGCATCTCTGGAGATTTGCGATCAACGAACTGGCGCAGGGACGTCTCGGCTTGCTTGGCCTGTGGGGCGAACCTTCGACGGTGCATATGGCGATCATGGATGGCGACACGGCGGAAATCGCGGTTCTCAGCCTGGACTGCCCCGATGGCGTTTATCCCTCCGTCGGCGCACTTCACCCGCCGGCGCTTCGCCTGGAGCGCACCGCCCAGGATCTGTTCGGCCTGGTCGCACAAGGCCTGCCCGACACCCGCCCCTGGCTTGATCACAATCAGTGGGGCGTGCGCTTTCCGCTTGGAGAACGTACCGACGCATTGCCGAACCCATCGCCCTATCGCTTCCTGCCGGTCGAGGGAGACGGCGTGCACCAGATCGCCGTCGGTCCGGTGCATGCCGGCATCATCGAGCCCGGACATTTCCGCTTCACCGCGAGCGGCGAGACCGTGGTGCGGCTGGAACAGCGGCTGGGATATGTTCACAAGGGCATCGAGGGGCTGATGACCGGCGCCACTCTCGATCGCGGGGTCCAGCTTGCGGGGCGCGTCTCCGGCGACAGCACGGTTGCCTATGCTTACGCGTTTTCAAAGGCCGCCGAGGCGGCGCTCGGGCTTGCCGTGCCCGAGCGCGCCGTCTGGCTGCGCGCGCTACTGGCCGAACTGGAGCGGCTTGCCAACCATCTCGGCGACATCGGCGCCATCTGCAACGATGCCTCGTTCGCGCTGATGCACGCCCATACCAGCGTGCTGCGCGAGAGCGTGCTGCGCGCGGCCGATACCGCCTTCGGCCATCGCCTGATGCAGGACATCATCGTGCCCGGCGGCGTCACAAACGATATCAACGATGCCGGTCGCGAGGCGATCCACGCCGCAGCGGACAACATCCGCCTGCACTTTCCGGCGCTGGTCGAACTCTACGACAACACCGCCTCGCTGCAGGATCGCACCGTCGATACCGGCCTGCTCAAGCCGGCGCTGGCCAGGCAATATGCCGCCGGCGGCTATGTCGGCCGCGCCTCGGGGCGATCCTTCGACGCGCGCCGGACGCTTGCCTATCCGCCCTATGACAGCCTGCGCTTCGAGGTGCCGGTGCTGAGCGAGGGCGACGTCAACGCGCGGGTCTGGATCCGGGTGCGCGAAGTCGAGCAAAGCCTGGCGCTGATCGGCCAGATCCTGGACCGGCTGCCGCAGGGCGAACTGCGCGCGGAAGTAACGCCGCGCCAGGAAGCGCGCGAGGGCATGGCGATCGTCGAAGGCTTCCGCGGCGACGTTCTGGCCTGGCTCCGCCTGCGCGATGGCAAGATCGAACGATGCCATCTGCGCGACCCCTCCTGGTTTCAATGGCCGCTGCTGGAGGCCGCCATCGAAGGCAACATCGTCGCGGACTTTCCGCTCTGCAACAAATCGTTCAACTGTTCGTATTCGGGCCAGGATCTCTGAGATGCGCAAACTGCTGCTTCAAAGCCTGTTTCGCTCGCCCCTCACCGAACCGGCGCCATTGCCGGACGACGCGGCGGTGGCCGAACTCGCAACCGCGCTCGGCCACGCGGCGCGGCGGCGGCTCGGCCGCAGCCTGTCGATCCGCGAGGTCGACGCCGGCTCCTGCAACGGATGCGAGCTTGAGATCCACGCGCTCAACAACGCCTATTACGACGTCGAACGTTTTGGCCTGCGCTTCGTCGCCTCGCCGCGCCATGCCGATGTGCTGATGGTGACCGGGCCCGTGACCAAAAACATGCGCGAAGCGCTGCAGCGCACCTACGACGCCGTCCCGGGCCCCAAATGGGTGGTCGCGGTCGGAGACTGCGCGCGCGACGGCGGCTGCTTCGCCGGCAGCTATGCGGTGGTCGGCGGCGTTTCCGAGGTGATCCCGGTCGACCTGCATATTCCGGGCTGCCCTCCTGCGCCCATGGCGATGCTGCAGGCCTTGCTGGCGCTGCTCGAGCGGGTCGACGCAGCTGCCACATCTTGAAGATCGTTTCGCGGTCGTTCAGCGCGCGCGTTCCAGCGCCCGCGGGGAAGACGGCTTCGGCTTTGTCTTCGTCTTGACCGACGTCTTCGGTTTCGTGACATGCTCGCGCAGCCGCACGCCGCGGCCGCCACTCGTGCTCGCACCACCGGGATTGATCAGCTCGATTCCGGCGCCATCGAGCGCCGCCACCAGCTTCATCAACGAATCGACATTGCCGCGGACGACGCCGTCGCTGGCCTCCATGCGCTGGATGGTCGGCACCGAGAGGCCGGCAAGCTCCGCCATTTGCCGCTGATCGATGTTCAGGAGCGCACGCGCGGCCCTGAGCTGATTGGCGGTGATCATGCAGTCGATTTCTCCGGTTCAGCGCTCGAACGGTCGGTCGCGGACATTGGCGTCCGACATCTTACATGATAAGAGATGTCTGATACATATTATTTAATGCATGGTGGCTGCTGTGCGGCTGTTGGGACGATACCAGGGCAGGAACGGCGAGATCGAGATCGTCGAATGCCTGGAGTCCGGCACCCGCATCTATTTCGAACAGGGCGTGCGGCAGAGCCAGGCGACGCCTGACGGCGAAAGCATCTTCACCTATGTCAGGCTGATGGACGAGTTGTTGTCGCGCGCGGCGAACGTCCTCATCCTGGGATGCGGCGGCGGCAATCTCGCCACCAGGCTGACCCATCTCGGCAAGCAACTGACGATCGTCGACAACAATCCGATCAGCTTCGTGATCGCCCACAAGTTCTTCGCACTGCCCGACGATCTCGCCTGCATCGTCTCCGATTTCCGCAAGTTCGTCTTTGCGGACGAGGCGCGTTACGACGGCATCGCCATTGACATCGGCGGTCCCGGTTTCAACTTCGACGAGGAGTTCGACGTCGAGACCTGCGAGGCGATCCGCGCCCGGCTGGCGCCGGGCGGCCGCATCGTCATGAATGTGACGGTGCCCAACGATATCGATCCGACCGCAGACCGGATCGCGGCGCGGCTCGCCGGCGACACCTTGCGGGTATGGATCATCGATGAGCAGGGCATCGAGGACCGCAATGCGATCCTGGCCTGCCTGCCGGAGCGGCAATTGAATGCGCGTTCAGCACTACAAGAGGTGATGGGCACCACCAGGGAGCGCTGGTCGATCCGGCACGGCAGGCTGCGCTGAAGCGGCCTGGCCTACGGACCGTCCAACGGCTGACAAGCCGTATAGCGCCCCCGCTCAACGGCCATCCTTTCTGGAACAGCAGCCCGGCGCGAACCGGATCAGTGCTTGAACTCGAGGACGATGACTACGCCCGTCAGTTCCGGCTCATGCGGTTTCAGACTGGTCAGAGTGGCGTCGCTCCAGTCGGCAAGACTAACGACTTCACCGGTCTGAGCTTCCATGTCAGGCGTTTCAGTCGGCTCCAGCACCTTGAGACCGGTACCGTCGAGAAAAAACGTGTGGTTCCCGAACAGATTGTTCAATTGGGTCACCGCGGGATGATCATCGGGAAGAACCTCGGCATCGAACTGGCTCAAGGTTTGTTTCACCTGTGCCGAATTTAGTTTCATGGGCTGCTCCTGTTCTTTACGCCAGTCCGCCTGGACGTTTTCCTCCTGGGGTGCCACGGTTTGCGGTACCTGGCACAATTTACTGCCCAGCGGATGATGCTTCTCGACTTCCGCTATCGCCTTGTTGGCGAGAACTGCCTGGTTCCTTACGCCTCGCCGCCACTCCGCCATGATCGCCTCGCCAGCGACGGCTTCCATGCCGGCGTACAATTCCTCGTCATGCGGCAGGTCAAAACAGCGCATGACAATATCCAGCGCCTGGTTGAGAACCAGCTCGTCTTCGGTAACCGCCGAAGGGAAACTCATCGCACATCCCTCCGGAAGTTGCGCCGAAATCCGGAAACGCGCCGGGGACCGGAGCGTTCCATCTTGAACTGCAGATCGAAAAGCAGGCGACGTTGCATCCGGGCCCAGGATTCAGCGCGCGAAGGCCGTGAGCAACGCCAGAACCACCGCGCCAGCCAACCCTGCGACAAAGATCGCGCGGCGAAGCGGCGTGCGCAGAATAATCTCGCCACCCCTGACCTTCTCGCTGGGATAGGCGGGCCGCGGCGGCCCGTTTTTCTCTTCAGTGATCTGAGTGGTCCGGGGCATCGCCAAATCAGCTCTCTGTTCGTTTGCACCCTGTCGAGCCAAATCAAACCGGCGGCGAAGGTTCCGCGCTCCCCGCGCAATCTTTGCCGGCGTCCGAAAGGCTCGGCGTCGGCGAGTTCGTGATACCCGACAGCCGAACCTCGTTCCGCCGGTGGGCGAGCCGGACGTTTGATCCCGGCTCTGCGCGTTTCCTGCGCCGATCGCCCATAAATTCCGCAGTACCTGCCTAAATCCTGGTACCCGCGCATCCAACTTTTTGTGCGCCCCGGGACAAGCCTGAAACCGGCAAGCGACCGTAGGCTTCCTTGGAACTTGGAACATGGCGTCGCCATGACAATTTCGAAGGAGAAACAGATGCACAGGCAGTTTTCCACCGAGGCCCGGCCGCGGCATTCCGCCGTGATCTCCGGTTTGCGCAATGCCGCGCTCGTTGCGTTCCTGTTGGCGGCCGTGTGGGCGCCGACATCCGCCAGCGCTGCGGCGCCTGCGGGCTGCGCGGCCCTGCAGGCCAAATATCCGCAATTCAAGGGCACGCAGCTCGTCAACGCCATCAACCCGCATACGCCGGGCTATGAAGCGATCGACCCGAAAGATCCGAACAAATATGTCGGCTTCGACATCGACCTCGGCGAGGCGATCGGCGAGTGCCTCGGCTTCACGCTGAGCTACAAGCCCGTCACCTTCGCGGCGCTCCTGACCACATTGGCGAGCGGACAGGCCGACATCGTGATCTCCGACATCTATGCCACCGAAGAACGGGCCAAGGCCGCCGACTTCATCACCTATTCGAAGGTGTTCGACGGCGTGCTGGTGGCCAAGGGCAATCCGAAGAAGATTACCGGCATCAATATCTCGATGTGCGGCGCGGCGGCCGCCGAGAATACCGGCTTCGTCGAGGTGCCGCTGGTGCAGGCGCTGATTCCGGAATGCAAGGCGGCCAGCAAGCCCGAGCCGACGCTGCAGCTCTATGACAACAACGCCAACTGCATCCAGGCGATCCTCGCCGGCCGCGCCGACACCTATGTCAACGACGTCAACACCGTCGACCAGGCAGTCAAGGCCAATCCCGACAAGCTGGAGAAGGCGATCGCGGTCACGATCCCCTACTCGGTCGGCATCGCCGTTCCCAGGGACAAGCCCGATTTCCGCGACGCCGTGATGGCCGCGCTGATCGAGGTCCAGAAGGCCGGCACCCACAAGGCCCTGCTCGCGAAGTGGGAGCTTGACCCCAACAACTTCAAAGAGCCCGATATTCTCTCGGTCAAGTAATGTCGCTGTTCGTCCACTATCTCAGCCTGCCGTATTTGAACGAGGGCATCTGGTTCACCGTCGCGGTGACCGCCCTCGGTCTCGGCGGCGGGCTGATCCTCGGGCTGGTGCTGGCGGCGATGCAGCTCAGCCGCTTCGCGGTGCTGGCCGCCCTCGCCCGCAGCTATACCGTGATCTTCCGCGGCACCCCGCTGATCCTGCAGATGGTGTTTGCCTATGACGCCTTGCCGCAGATCGGCTTGAAACTCTCGGCGGTCGGCGCCGCCGGCCTCGCGCTGGCCGCCAATGAAGCCCCGTTCATCGCCGAAATGCTGCGCGCGGGCGTGCTCGGCGTCGACCGCGGGCAGGTTCTGGCCGGCCAGGCGCTGGGGATGACGCCGGCCTTGCTGATGCGCCGCATCATCGCGCCGCAGGCGATCCGGACCATGATTCCCGCGTTCGGCAACGAGACCGTCAGCGCGCTGAAGAATTCCTCGCTCGCCAGCGTGATCTCCGTGCAGGAACTGACGCTGCGAAGCACGCAGCTGGCGTCCTCGACCTTCGATTTCTTCTCGATCTTCTTCGCCTCCGGGCTGATCTACCTCGTGCTCACCACGCTGGTCAGCGTGATCCAGCTGTTCGTGGAGCGCGCGCTCGATCTCGACCGCGTCACACCGCAGGGGCGGCTTGCGATCTTCCTGCCCTGGCGCCGCGTCGATCTGCAAACGAAGGCAAAACTCGCCGAACAGACCGCGCAAACCGCCCCGGCGCACAGCCTGCTGCCGGAGATGCCGGCGCCGCGCCCGACCTCGCGGAGCGACCGCGCCAAGCATGCCGCGATGGTCGAACGCAACAATATCGCCGTCGAGGTCACCGGCCTGCGCAAGAATTACGGTGAGCAAGCCGTGCTCAACGGCGTCGACCTCACCGTGCGGGTCGGTGAAGTGGTGGCGCTGCTCGGGCCCAGCGGATCGGGCAAGAGCACCTTGCTGCGCTGCATCAACCATCTGGAGAACTGGGATTCCGGCATGGTGCGCGTCGGCGGCCGCCGTCTCGGCCACAGCGACGACGGCAGGAAGCTGACCCCACGCGCGATCGCCAATGAACGCGCCAGCGTCGGCGTCGGCATGGTGTTCCAGCAGTTCAACCTATTTAGCCATCTGACCGCCCGGGAGAATGTCGCAGGCCCCTTGCGCTGGGTGCACGGCCTGAGCCGCACCGACGCCGACCGCCGCGCGCAGGAACTGCTCGAACGTGTGGGCTTAAGCCATCGCGCCGACGCGCTGCCGCGGCATCTGTCCGGCGGCCAGCAGCAACGCGTCGCCATCGCGCGCGCGCTTGCGCCCAATCCGAGCGTGCTGCTGCTGGACGAGCCGACCTCCGCACTCGATCCCGAACTCGTCAACGAGGTGCTGGAGGTGATCCGGCGGCTGGCGGTCGATGACGGGCTGACCATGATCATCTCGACCCATCAGATCCGCTTCGCCGACGAAGTCGCCGACCGCGTCGCGTTCCTGTCCGGCGGCTCCATCATCGAACAGGGACCGGCGCACGAAATCCTCAGCAATCCACAACACCCGGCCACCGCGCGCTTCCTCAGCGTGATGGAGGCCGACAAGGCGCCGGAGAGCACGTCATGACCCGCCGGCCGAGACTTCTCTTTCTTGAAGAGGCAATCGCATGAAGCACTATACGCTGCCGGTGTCGCCGGCTTCCGTTCACTGGGGCTATTTCAGCAAGAGGGTCGCGCCGTCCCTGACGCTGCGCTCGGGCGACCGCGCCACCATCGAGACCCTGACCCACCACGCCAACGACGATTACGAGCGGATGATCGCCAATGATCCCGGCGCCGAGAGCGTGTTCCACTGGACCCGCGAACAAAAAGCGGTCGTGCGCCGCGGCGCCGGCCCGACCGAAGGCCCGTTCATCCGCGGCTCCGGCGAAGGCCTCGGCGTCCACCTGTTGACCGGACCCGTCGCGGTCGAGAACGCCGAACCCGGCGACGTGCTGGAGGTCCGCATCCTGGATGTACGGCCGCGCCCCGCCTGTCACGCCTGCCACGCCGGCCGCTGCTTCGGCTCCAACGCCTCGGCGAATTGGGGTTTTCATTACCACGATTTGATCGAGGAGCCGAAGCCGCGCGAGGTCATCACCATCTTCGAACTCGACACCACGGGCGAGCCGTTCGCAAAGGCGGTGTACAATTACGTCTGGACCCCGCAGACCGACCCGGACGGCATCGTGCATACCACGATCGATTATCCGGGGGTGCGGGTCGATCACACAACCATCCGCAAGCGCGAGAATATCCTGACCCAGGTGAAGGTGCCGGCGCGGCTGCATTTCGGCACCATGGGGCTGGCGCCGTCGGAATCGGATTTTGTGAGCTCGATCCCGCCGAGCTACACCGGCGGCAACATCGACGACTGGCGCATCGGCAAGGGCGCGAAGATGTATTATCCGGTCGCTGTGCCCGGCGCTTTCTTCTCCGTGGGCGATCCGCACGCGGCGCAAGGCGACAGCGAACTCGGCGGCACCGCCATCGAGACGTCGCTGACCGGCGATTTCGAATTCATCCTGCACAAGAAGGCGGATCTCGACGGCACGGTGCTGGAGGGGCTTGCCCATCCGATGCTGGAGAACGACACCGGCTGGTCGGTCTACGGATTCACCTATCCGAACTACCTCGCCGAACTCGGCGCCAATGCGCAGACCGAAATCGCCAACCATTCCAGCCTCGACCGCGCGATGCGCGACGCCTTTCGCAAGCTGCGCCGGTTCCTGATGACGGTGCATCATCTGAGCGAGGATGAAGCCATCTCGCTGATGTCGGTGGGCGCCGATTTCGGCGTCACGCAGGTGGTCGACGCCAATTGGGGCGTGCACGGCACCATCCGCAAGAACATCTTCCGGTGCGACTGACGCGCCCGCGGATGGAACCACCTGACATCGGGGCCAGATCGCAAGTTGTAGCCCTCACGGGGATATCCGGGAGTTGCATCCACTGGCTGCCGCGGCAAGATGTCCGGCGGTTCTGGCACGGAGGTTGCTTCGATTTCCCTGTTTGGGGTCGATCCATGAGCTTCCGCCCATTCACGAGCGAATCCTATTCCGAAGGCGACCGGCTGGAGGCGTGGCGTGACGTTCTGAGCGCGGTCGGCCTGCAGCCTTCGCCCGGTTCGGCCGTTCACACCGGGCACGCGACGGCGTCACGCCGCAACGCCGACGGCGTTGTGCTGGCGCGGCTGGCGGCGGGATCGCAGGCGGTATCGCCGCTCCCCCATCCGGCCGTCGACATGCCGATCATGCTGCTGCCGACCGAGGACGGCGTCACGCTGCGGACCGCCACCGGTCATCAGATCATTTCGATCGGGCACCTCCTGCTGTTGCCGCGCAAGGGCGACTGGAGCGTGACGTTCCAGCGCGACATGCGCGCCATCGTGCTGTCGGTGACGCCGGATGCGTTTGGCGGTCGCAAGGTCAGCAAGCCGATATTTTCCGAAGTGCGGGTGCTGCCGCCCACCGGGTTCACCGAGGTGTTTTCGCGCGGGCTTGAATCGACGGCGCGAAATCTGGAAACACTGACCAATACCGAATGGGCCGCGGTCGCCCAGAGCCTCGCCGATCTCCTGCCGACCTTCGTGCGGCAAATGATTCCACCGGCGACGGATGCCGGCGGCACGGCGACGCGGGCGGCGCTGCTGCACCGGCTTTGCCAGACCATCGAGCGCAAGCTCGACGACCCCGATCTCACGCCGGCGCGGGTGGCCGAAGCGGAGGGAATCTCCGAGCGTTATTTGCAGAAGCTGTTCGAGGGCTCGGGCAGCAGCTTTACCCACTACGTGCGCGAGCGAAGGCTGCAGCGGGCCTCGGCGGAACTGTCCAGCCCGGCGGAAGCGCATCACTCGATCTCGGAAATCGCCTATCGCAACGGCTTTAACGATTCCGCGCATTTCAGCCGGGCGTTCCGCCATCGCTTCGGGCTGTCGCCGCGCGAATTCCGGCAACAGGAACTCGAGCGCGCGTCGGCCGCCGCCGTGACCGGCCAGCGCGGCTGGCCGCAGCAGGCGCTGGCGCAGTTGCGCAGCCATTATCCGCTGGCGGGCGCCGAGCGAAGCGCCGAAGCCGCGCCGCCCGACAACGCGCCCCTCTGCACCGAGGGCGAGCAGCGCCATCATCACCTTGCGGTGGAAGCCGCGCGCGTGCATTGGGGATATTTTTCGCGCTCGATGCCGCCGCAGATCGAGATCAATTCCGGCGAGACCATCACGATCGAGACGCTGACGCAGCATGCCTCCGACGATCCCGAACGGATGATCAAGGGCGACGCCGGGGCCGAAAGCGTGTTTTACTGGACGCGTGACGCAAAGAACGTCGACCGGCGCGGCGCAGGCCCAATGGATGCGTCCGTGTACGGCCGCGGCGCCGGCGAAGGTTTCGGGGTCCACATCTGCACCGGTCCGGTGGCGGTGAAGGAGGCGCAGCCCGGCGACGTGCTCGAGGTCCGCATCCTCGACATCGTGCCGCGCGCCTCGCGCAATCCCGATTTCGAGGGCCAGGTGTTCGGCTCCAGCGTCGCGGCCTGGTGGGGATATCACTACAACGAGCTGCTCGCCGAGCCGAACCCGCGCGAGGCCGTGACGATCTACGAGATATTTACGGGCCGTGAATGCGATCACGACGCGATGCCGCACGCGCGGGCGCTTTATTCCTATCGCTGGGAGCCACAGACCGATCCGTTCGGCGTGGTCCACACGACCTATGATTATCCGGGCGTGCCGGTTCGCGCCGGTTCGGTCAAGCGACGGCACAACGTGCTCGACGGCATCCGCATTCCGCTGCGCCCGCATTTCGGCGTGATCGCGGTGGCGCCGCGCGAGGTGGATTTTGTCGATTCGATTCCGCCGTCCTATTTCGGCGGCAATCTCGACAATTGGCGGCTCGGCAAGGGATCGACGGTCTATCTGCCGGTCTCGGTGCCCGGCGCGCTATTGTCGGTCGGCGATCCCCATGCGAGCCAGGGCGACGGCGAACTGGGCGGCACCGCGATCGAATGCTCGATGACCGGAACGTTCCAGCTCATCCTGCACAAGAAGGCGGATCTGGCCGGCCGTGTCTTTGCCGACCTCACCTATCCCCTGATCGAGACCGAGACCGAATGGGTGTTGACCGGCTTCAGCCACCCGAACTATCTCGCCGAGTTCGGCGCCAAGGGCCAGAGCGAGGTCTATGCCACCTCCTCGCTCGACCTCGCGATGAAAGACGCCTTCCGCAAGATGCGGCGCTTCCTGATGCACATCAAGGGGCTAAGCGAGGACGAGGCGATCGCGCTGATGTCGGCCGCGGTCGATTTCGGCGTGACGCAGGTGGTGGACGGTAATTGGGGCGTGCACGCCATCCTGAGCAAGCGCCTGTTCGACGGCGCACCGCGCGGTTAAACACGAGCATGATCCGGACCGGAACGGCCGCGTTGGCGCAAAGTGGAAACCGGTTTTCCGGAAGGATCATGCATAAATAAAAAACGAGGCATATCTTGAAGTTTCACATGATCGCAGGCGGACCGAGACCGGTGGCGCCGTTCAGCCATGCCGTCGAGACCGACGGCTTTGTCTTTGTCACCGGACAGATGCCGGACACACCCGACGCGCCCGGCCAACTGCCCGACGGTATCGAGGCGCAGACGCGCGCCGTAATGGAAAACTTAAGGCTGGTGCTGGCTGGGCTCGATCTCGGTTTCGAGCACATCGCGATGGCGCGGATCTACCTGACGCGCTTCAAGGAAGACTATCCGGCGATGAACGCGACCTATCGTAGCTATTTCCCGCCCGATCGCCTCCCAGCCCGAACCTGCGTCGGCGTCACCGGGCTTGCTTATGACGCGCTGATCGAAATCGACCTGGTCTGCCGCCGGCCGTCTTAATTTGCTTCCAAAATTAAACCTGCCGTCGTAGTGGAGCCCAGACGGGCACGGGCAGGCGGTGAGTCCCCCTGTGTCAGATCTGCCGCACTGTAGGCCTATTCATCTAACGTGTCCTCACTGCCGCACTGTGGACGTATTTTGAGGGGAAATGCTTGACAGCTTGCTGCTTGGTTTCTTCGAACTTAGGGGGAATACCGTGATGAAAGTTGTGATTGTTGTGGGCGCAATGCTTGCCGTGGTGACTGCCGCTGGCGCTGCCGACCTCCCGCGCAGACAGCCTGTCTACCAGGAGGCTCCAGTCGGCAAAATGCCAATTGGCAAGGCCCCCATCGGGAAGACCCCAATCGGCAAGGCCCCCGTCGTGTCGCGATACTGACTTTCGACTCAGGTCTCGCTAAACTGACTTTATCGTCGACGGTTGAGGGGCGAGAAGCGTGGCAAATAGGCGAAAGAGATCAGGGTTTTGCCTGCTTGCAGGATTCACGCTCGCGGTTTTGCTCCAGTGCGAAATCCAATCGGCTTCTGCAAACGAAGCTGACACGGGGGCCGTTTCGGAACGTTTCGTTTCGCTGATACGGGAGTTCCAGAAGCACGTTGTCGACGCGAATGCGCTTGTTTCCAGCGAGGCGCCCGTTGAATCGAAATCGGCGCCCCAGTCGACTTGGAAGCCGGGGTCGGCGAAGGGCGCGTATTACGTTGATTTCAGAGCCAGAACGGCGGCGAGCTGGGGCCACGCTTTCGTCTGGTACGGGAAGACAAGCGAGCGACAAGTTGAAGTCGCGGGCCTTACCCCTGCCGGAGATACCCTGGCTTATGTAGTCGGTTACTTGACGTGGGTGCCGTCCGAGACCGGGGCAAGCTATGGCGATCTTGATCCGGAGTACCTGACCGCTCATTACCGCGTTTACCTGAACGAGCCGGACGCAAAGAGGGTCTTCGCATACATCAAAGAATTGCAGGCGAGTTCACCGGTCTGGAATGCCGAAATATCCAATTGCACTTCGTTTATTGGCAGCATCGCAAGCTTTATGGGATTGAAAGTTCCTCACCGCTGGCAGCGTCCTGAAGAGTATGTGAACAGTCTTAAGGCGATGAATGGCGGGCGCCAGGTTGTACGCCTGTCGTCAGTGCAATAGCTCGGTTCGCCGCTACGTCAAAGACGTTTCATAGTCCCGTCACCAACCAATCGAAGATCGATCCTGCCGATCAGATCCGAACGAAGCATCTCGGCGGCGGTCATAGCGGCCATCGTCTCTCGCAACGTACTGACGTTCGATCCGAGCGACACGATTCCGCCTATCACCACTGCGATCGCTCCGATGGCGGTGACCTGATTGGATCCGAATAGGCCAAGCATCGTAACGAGCAGCAATGCAGCGCCGCCAGCGATTGCCGCCTTGGAAACCACTATAATTTTTCGGCATCGCTCGGAGACCTCGGCAAGCTCATCGAGCTGTGCTTCGATCCGTGAAATCTCGTCGATCGGGCTGTCCTCGTCCATCAGATTCAAGATCGATATCTGCAAGGTTCGCTGTCGGAGATCGCGGCAGGTCCGCTCATGTCCGTCCTCCCCAATAACAGACATCAATCACGATCGAAAGGACGTCCGCTAGCCGCCAAAGGCCGCCATTCCCGCAAAGGCCAGTTTTTGGGGCACGTTCGAGACCTGCGGATTGCGCCCCGAGAATGTCCGTCGATCTGCGAACACCGGAAGTGGGCAGCGCACGGTCGACGTGAAGCGAACGACCCAGCGCGGCCTGTCGCGCGTGTGGAAGACTGACGCGCATCTCTGCGTTCATCTCGCAACGCCCGATCTTGGTCCTCAGCGTGAAAAACAGTTATTCGGCTCCAGGCAGCGCCATGAAGTTTGAACCCGGTGGGCCGCTGGACATACTGGTAAATTGCGCAGTATCGTTCAAGCTGCGATGTCGAACTGTCACAACCTCGCTTTCCCGAGGCTCGGGCAAAGAAAATCCTACCAGGCATGCCGGGTCGCGTGGCGGTTCGCGTCGCGTCGCACGAAATCTGGTAGCGCAACAATCTTTCAGCAGGAGGAAACGTCATGTTCAGGGTGAAAGTCGCTTCCGTTCAACGACTGCAGGAATCAGCGCGGCCGCGCCGGTGGCTGCGGGGCCGGCTCTGCCCGGTACTGCTGCTCGGCGTCGCCTTCGCATTGGCAGCGCCGATTGACCGCTCGCTCGCGGCCTCCACGCTGGTGGCGGCGCCGGACGGCACATTTCAGGGCAAGCTCAACGCGACCGGCACCGTGCGAGAATTCCTCGGCGTCCGGTACGCCCAGCCGGTGACTTTGAATCTGCGCTGGAAGCCGCCGCAGCCCGTGACGCCCTCGCTCGTCACGCAGGATGCGACACACTTCGGCAACCATTGTCCGCAGGGACCCACGCCCTTCGGCAACGCGACGCTGACCGAGGATTGCTTGTTCCTTAACGTGTATACTCCCGACCGCAGCGGCGATCACGGTTTTGACCGCGACGACGGGCACGATTCTGACGGCGCCGAGGGGCGCCCAGTGATGGTGTGGATCCACGGCGGTGCGCTTGCGGTTGGTGAGAGCAACGAGTACGACGCAACCAAGCTGGTGCAGCGCGGCGTGGTCGTTGTGACCATCAACTACCGGCTGGGGGCGCTCGGATTCCTCGCCCATCCGGCGCTGACCGCTGAGTCTCCCGATCGCATATCAGGCAATTACGGGTTCCAGGACCAGCAGGCCGCCATGAAGTGGGTGCGGCGCAACATCAGGGCGTTCGGCGGCAACCCGGAGAGGGTGACGGTGTTCGGCGAATCGGCGGGCGGACTGAGCACATTCGTCAACCTGGTGTCGCCGACGGCCCGCGGATTGTTCGATCGCGCGATCGTCGAGAGCGGCGCCTATTTGCTGACACCGCCAACGCTGGCGCAGGCGCAGGCGGCCGGAACGAACTTCGCGAACGCAGTCCAGTGCAATCAGCCCAATCCGGCGGACGTGCTCACGTGCCTGCGCTTGCTCACGGTTTCGACGATCCTCGGCGTCGCCAGCTTCAGCCCGGCGCCAAACGTCGATGGCAAGATCCTGACGCAGTCGATCGCCTCCGCGCTCGCGAACGGACAGTTCAATCGCGTGCCGCTGATGAACGGCTCCAATCACGACGAGTGGAACCTGTTCGTGGCGCTCGACTTCGACCTCACCGGCCACCCGGTGACCGCCGCCACCTATCCGGCGGCGATCGCCGCCACGATCGGCGTCCCCCTCACGAGCCCGGCGGTGGCGCTCGTCCAGGCGCAGTATCCGGGCGGGAGCTTCCCGACTTACGACCAGGCGGTTGGCGCGTTGGGAACGGACGCGATATTCGCCTGCACGGCCCGGTTCGCGGACGAGCTTGCGTCGGCGTACGTCCGGACCTTCGCATACGAGTTCAACGACGGGAATGCGCCGCAGAACTTCCTGCCTCCTGTGACCTTCCCGTACGGCGCATCGCACGCCTCGGAGATCCAGTACATCTTCCCGGCCGCTAATCCGTCGGGACTTGGCCTGAATCTCCCGCAGACGCCACTGAACGCTAATCAGCGGCTGCTGTCGGACAAGATGGTCGGCTATTGGACGGAGTTCGCCAAGAGCGGCGACCCCAACGGGAATGGCTCGCCGCACTGGCCGGAATTCGAGCGCGGACGTCAGGTGATGCAGTCGCTCGTCCCGCCGACGCCGACCACGGAGACGAACTTCGCGACGGCGCACCAGTGCGCGTTCTGGGACCAACTGACGGGCCGCATGTTGCTCGCCGGACGATGATCACGATTTTGCCGCCGACAACGATGAAAGCGAGCGCTCTCGCTGAGATACCCCATCGCGCACGCGCGATGGGGTATCTCTTCAGGGGATGGCTCGACGACGTTCACGGTCGTCAGAAGCGCCACGCAAGCGACGCTCCGCCTTTCGGCTATTCCTTGTTGAGCAGGAGGGTTCCGGAGACGCGTCTTATCTCGTTGATAGAGCCCTGGGACAAATTGATCGCCGCATGTGCCTTGCGAGACTGCCGAAAAGCCTGGCGTTTTCGGACATGCATGGCGGGTAATGCGCCGACCGCACCCTAGCCGCGCTGAATCCAGGAGCTCCGACAATTAATTGGGGCTTCGGCCCATGACCGCTTTGCGCCAGAAGCGGTCGGTCGTTTCAATCGGCGCACCGCGCCACATTTCAAAACGTACCGGGATACGCACCACTATCCATGAGGATGTTTTGACCGGTGATGTAGCCGGCGCGCGCCGAGCACAGGAACGCGCAAGCGGCGCCAAACTCCTCGGGGCGACCGAACCGCCGCGACGGATTACTGGACTGGATATCCCTGGTTACCTCCTCAACGGAACGTTTTGTATTCGTTGCGAGCGCCTGCAAATTGGATTTCAGTCGATCGGTATCGAAGGTGGCACCGTCTTTTCTACTTCGAACGCGGTGTGGGAAAGAAGAATTTGGCCAGGCGAATTTCGACGCCGATGTTCTGCCTGAACCCGCCGGTCGCCTCGAAATCGTGAAACACGTCACCTGCTATGGTAAAATCCTGAGCGAGCGGGATTTGAAATTGGAAATGGCCCCTCAAGAAGTCATCTCGACCGATCGACACATTGGGTTGAGGGATCTCGACCGGCAGTCCGGCAACGATAAATCTGCCGTTTGTGCCGATCTGCTCGCCTCCCCATGACTTCTCTATGCCAACGGCGGCAAAAAGAAACGTGCTCGGATTATAGCGCAGGAAGGCCTTGACATCGTACGAGGGGTGTTGCGTCAACGTATCGTATCTCAGGACTCCGGGGAGCGGGGCGCCAGGCGGATTGACCACCTCGAGAGGACTGTCGCCGTCGGTGTGGAACGATGCGTCGGCGATCAGATCGAAAAACAGCCCCTTAAGGCTTGGCGAAAACTTTCCAAGTCCCTCGGTCCATCCGAACTGAGGGGTGTCGGTGAACTGCCGCGGCGTGGAGACATTGACCACACTGCGGTTGTCAAAGTTGCGCCCCCACGGCAGCCAGATAAAATTGGTGACGCCGACCCAGCGCTGGACCGTCGCGTCGGTGATGAGGAAATAGGTCAGGTGAATCACGGGGTCCACCAGTCCTCCGGCAACCAGATTGTTAGTGCCGGGGATGTTCACGTCCGTCAATGTCGCAACTGGCAGGTCCGCCTCGATCACAAGGGGGCGGTTCGCGAACTCGGCAAAATAGGTCAACCGGGTAAACTCTACCCAAGTATTGGCGTGCGAGTCCG
Source organism: Bradyrhizobium erythrophlei (assembly GCF_900129505.1). Lineage (NCBI taxonomy): Bacteria > Pseudomonadati > Pseudomonadota > Alphaproteobacteria > Hyphomicrobiales > Nitrobacteraceae > Bradyrhizobium > Bradyrhizobium erythrophlei. The sequence continues at coordinate 9,138,768 of NZ_LT670818.1, forward strand.
GCAGCGCGCGGCCGGTGGGATCGACGAAAGCATCGGCATGAGCAAAGCTCCCGTATTGGAACGCAATGAAGGTCCCGATCGGAAGCGACCCGCCCTGGTAATCTCCCGCGTATGTTCTTGGGTTGTTGTCGGAGGCCGCGATTGCGGGTGTATTGCCTCCGATGACGCTGCCGAGCACCACGGCCACTCCAGTGAACACGACGCTCCACCAGGATTTCGCCGACATCTCCCCCTCCTTGCTGTTCGTACGGCCGAGGCCGGATCGCACTACCTCCACGTGAATTGAATCAACCCACGACAGGGTATGCCTGCTGGAGACAAATGCTGTGATCGCCAAGCAACAGTGCGAATCAATTGTGGGTCGAAGAGCCGTGCGCAGCACGTATGCCGGGAGGTGCTCTCGGAAGATCGCGTCGGACGCTCCGGGGCTCGCAGGTACAGCAGGGTCATTGGCTCAAATATGTGGATTGCGCGGATTCCATCCTCGAGACGCCACTCCGAATTGTAGACGGAATGGCCGTCGTGACGGAAGGCCCCGCCAACGGTCTTCGTTGGAATGAGGTGGCCGTCGCAAGATATCGACTGGCTTGAGACAGATGCCGCCGGCGAGCCCTCTATAGTTCAGGGACGTTCGAGAAAGGCGGCCGTCGCCATGCCGCCCGCCGTGCACACCGCCACCACTGCGCGGCGCGCGTTGCGTCTGGCGAGTTCAAGCAGCGTTTGTCCGACATAGCGGATACCTGACATACCGTAGGGGTGGCCGAGCGCTATGGCGCCACCGTTCACGTTCGTCGTCTCCCACGGCGTCTCGAGCTGCGCTTGGTTGTAAAGCGTGGTAACAGCATACGCCTCGTGCAGTTCCCACAGATCGATGTCGGTCATGGCGAGCTGGTGGTGTTTCATAAGTTTGCGGATTGATGGGGTGATCGCGATGCTCATTTCTTCAGGCGCGACCGCCGCGAGCTGCATGCCGCGGAACAGACCCAAAATCGGAAGCCCACGCCGCACAGCTTGGTCGACGTCCATCATGACAAGCGCCGCCGCGCCATCGGACAGTTGGGAAGCGTTGCCGGCCGTCGTCGTGCCGCCGGGGTAAACCGGCTTAAGCGCAGCCAAGCCGGCAAGCGTCGTATCTGGGCGGGGTCCCTCGTCACGGTCCAGTGTGACTTCTTGCGTATGACTTTGCTTGGTGACTTTGTCGGTCACCGTCATCGTGGTTTTAAACGGCACTATCTCGGCGGCGTATTTTCCGGCTGCAATCGCTGCGGCAACACGTTTCTGGCTTTCGACGACGTAGGTATCCAGAGATTCGCGGCTTATGTTGTATTTTTGGGCGACAAAATCGGCCGTCTGATTCATCGTCCACCACACGGCGGGCATGCGCTTGGCGAGCGGCTCGTAAAAAAAACCGTTCATGTTTAGGTTGAATTGCACCAGGCTGATACTCTCGACGCCGCCGGCGATCACAATGTCAGCTTCGCCTGTGGCAATACGATTGGCTGCCATGGATGCAGCCGTAATGCCGGAGCCGCAGTATCGGTTGATCGTTACGCCGGGCGTGCCGACGCCGAAGCCGGCCTCGAGAGCCGCGTTACGCGCAATGTTGTGACCGGTCGCGCCCTCGGGCAAACCACAACCAAGAATGACATCTTCGACTTCACCGGGATCAATCTGCGCGCGCTTGACGGCGTTTCGCAAGACGTGCGCAGCCATGGGAATACCATGTGTTTGGTTGAGTGCGCCGCGGCCGGCCTTGGCGATGCCTGTGCGGCAATAAGAAACAACGGCGACGTCCTTCATACAACATCCCAAGCCTGCAGCGTTGAAGCCAGATTCTGAACTTGCGACACCCGCAATTCAATCCACAAGCAAAAATCGTCGGATCGCTCGTTGAGGTCGCGACCCCTCGCAGCTCGCATTGCAGAGATTGAAACGGAAGTCGGTAATCATCCTCACTCGCGAATGCTTTAGTTCGAGTATCGGACGGCTTTGGACTTTCCAAATAAGCTTGATGAAGCTTCCACCCATCGCGCTCGGAGAACGACAGCATTGTTGACGGAGGCGAGATAGTGCACGCGTTGAACCCGAGGTCGTCTATGGGTCGCTGACGTTGTCAATCGGCGTCCAATTTTGACCCCTTTGAGCGGCGTGTTTTGACGGTAGCGCTCGTCTCGTCGGAACTGGCCGGAATTGGCGCGCGACACCCACGCGCCTTTGTTTTGGGAGAGTGAAAGACTATCTTCTGAGTTTCGGTCAGCCCGTCGAATAATTGCCGGTGTGTTTCCGGTCAGCCGGGCCGTATGGCGACGTATGGTCGAATTGCTTGTTCCGGCCGGGGCCACACGAAGTCTCTCTTGCTGGGTCATCGAATATCCGAATCAGTGGTGTTTCGGTGCACGAAGTGCGTATAGTCTTTGGTAGATCATCGACTCTGGGATCCAATCAAGCAAGGTGTGTGCAAGCGGCAGCTTGATGAGGTGAGCGATAATTCTAGATGAAGGCGGATGCCAATAAACGGACAGGTTATAAAACTTAAGAGGAGCGAATCCTAAAGTCGTGAACTCGTGCATCAATCGCTTATGACTGAAGTGTCTTCTGTAGTCCACAATTGGACCCGAAAGCAAAAGTATTTTGCCAGAGTGTTCTTCGGCAACTTTCTCCAGAAGCGCTCCCCGCTCCTGTAGGGACAGATAGTAGACGCAATCAATGGCTGCGATCACGTCGTACCCCTCGAATGACGCCTGTAAAAAATCAGCGCTTTCAAATCTGGCATTCGGCAAGTTCAGCGATTTAGCGCGAGCAATTGCGACATCGCTTATGTCGATGCCAACCACGGATCGTGCTTTGCTAAAAATGGCCTGGGTCAAGTGGCCTTCGCCACAACCGAGTTCAAGAACCGATTTGTCCCGGATGAATGGCATCAGACACCGGCGAAAAACCTTATCCCTGAATCGCGAGTGGGAAATATGCCAAGGGTCAGGGGCCGCGTAATAGAGATTGAAATCTGCAGCCGTTCGCATTGCTGGTTTTCCGCTGCGCGCCTGGTAGCGTTCTTCGCGAGTCGCCAAAACTAACTGTTTGTGACGCGTAGGCGCAATCCCGGCATTTCGAGACCTTGGGGGGCACCGCCTATTGCATTCTCACCCTTTCGCGCCACCGCGCTTCGAAAGTATCAGAGTCTTTCAGTGCTCGAGCTTGCGAGTCTAATGGATTACCAGGCTTCTCGGTCCCAACGCTTGTAACTTCTCGGTTTGAAGCGGGCTGCGCCGATGTCTCCTCGGTCCATTCCAACAACGATTTTGAAAGCATGGGCTTGCCTTCGTACCAACACTTTCGTCCATCGATCAGGCGGTAGGACCACCAACGCCCGTGAGGATTTGAGGGCGCCGCGGCGCTGCATTGTTGCTTGGCCTGCGCACTTCGTATTCCAACTGACAAGAGCGTAGCTATCGAGGCGGCCAAAGCGATGGATGGAAGTTTCCTCATTTGCGCACTGCGAGACTGTTTTGTTGCTGCAAGCGGCTTAAAGCGACTACCAAATCGGGGCGTTCGAGAACATCCACCAATTTGTCGAGGATACGCTCATTGTTCTGCGGTCGGGGCCGAAGGTATTCTTCCAGTATGAGTTGCGCTTCGTTGATTGCCTGAAGAGCCAGTTGTTGATCAGTCATCTCTTCTTACCTATCGAAATTGTCGATCCGTCACCTCTTCTTACCCATCAAACAAAATGATGCCCGAAAAGAAGAAGAAAAAAATCAAGCACTTTTGGGATGTATCCCCGCTTTTTTGAATGATCTCATCAATTTTTGTTTCAATATGGAGGCCCTCAGCGCACGATCGCGGCGGTTTTTTGGTTCAACACGGCTTCAGAAGTCGACCCATGTGGCTCGACTGGCGGCTACTGAATCCCGTGATACGTGTTTCTGATCTCAAAGACGTGCTCGGCCTTATCAGCATGCCGAAGGTCTTGCGCAACGATGCGGGGCGCGATCATCTCGCTTTGAGCGCCTCTGCGTCGAAGAGAGTCCCCGACGCAGTGATTTTGCCGGCATTGTCGTAGGAATTGTATCCACGTCTACCCTTATGCCGGCTACCGGCAAGAAGCGTCTACCCAGGACTTCCATCTGGAGTTTTGCAGCTCGATGATTGCATTTCCTGCCAGATGGCCTTCAGGCGTGGGAGATTCTGATTGTGTTCCGCGCCGTTTCCGGATTTTGGATTCTGACTGTCTTCGGTCTGGCGGTGGATTCGGCGCTGCACCAAAGGCGACTCCCACCAACTCATCGACAACGGTTTGTCGCCATCGGGCGAGATGCGCAGCTGGATCACGAGCCTGCCGCAATCAGCAATGGAAGTGTGCAGCGCGGTGCGTAATTCGTTGACAGCCTGCACGCCGTGCGCCGTCCGGACATCGACGACGGTGGTAATCGGAGCGATGACCTCGGTGAGCACTTCTCCAGCGGCAGCAGTCGGGCGTGGCTGGACCTGCTGATCGTTGGCGATGTCGTCAGTGGCGTCAAGCTGATCGGCGGGATCATTCGATATCACTATCACGAGCGGCTTGAGTTGCGGAGCGACCGCGTGCACGGACAAAGCCAATTCCCTGGCGGTAAGCGTGCCGTAGTTCTCGAAATAGCCGCCGTCGACGATGCGATCGACGAGCCTGTAGTCCTGATTGCGGATAGATCCCGGCGGAGAAATCAGAGGGAAGCGAGCCGAATTCAGTGCGGCCGTGCTCAGGCGGATGTCGTTTTCTTGTGCGCCGCCGTACAGAATTCGCCCTAAGGTACCCAATCGCTTGCTCCAACCGCCGTCCGTAACCTTCATTTGCAATAGCTGGTGAAAACTGTCGGCTTCCACGAACAGCGGACAGGAGGCGGCCTCAACAGCCGTCATGCATTTCTTCGGGAGCTTATAGGTCATTGCCAGCGGCGTCGTCAGTATCCTTCGGCCGACAGCTTCCGAGGTGCCGTTGAGGACCAGTAGCGGGATCCAGTGTCCCGGCTGCGGCCGTAACGAGAGAAACGGACAATCCAGTCCCAGGCCCTGGCAGTCCGACGCTGCGTTCCCGTTCGTCGCGGGTACGACATCGCGAAAGCGATTGCGCCAACTATCTTCCAGCACCGCGGCGCGGTCGCGAAAGGCGAAAGGCAGCATATCGTTGAAGGCAAGGCCGAGGAAACCGGCGGTCAGGAAATCCCCGCTGGTCAGCGCTTCGAGACAATCCCGCCAGTTGTTAACCTTCATACCCCACCACTGGTCGACAGATGTGTTCACGCAAGGTGGCTTGTCGCCGGCCGATGATGCGGCGTTCAGCGCTGCCGTGACCATCACCGCTCCCATCGATCCGCCCGATACGCCTGAAATCGCGAAGAAGCGGTTGCGGACGTCCCTGGAGCTCAATCCCTTGACGCCGTAAGGCGCCGCTCCGCTCGTGTCCAGGAAATAGCCGACCATGCTTGCCATCATGAAGCCCGCGCGGCTCGCTCCACCCGCCGCCGCTACGATGATCGGACGAGGACAACTCACGGCAGGCGTATTTGGGGAGGTCTTTGGATTGCACCCGTTCTCGGTCATCCAAAGGTCGATCGCATCCTCGATCGGCATGGGTGCGATGTCTTTCGATGCGATACGGCGCACCGCGTGGTTATCGCCGAACACGACGGCTAGAATCGCGATTAACGCGGCTAGTCCGGTGATCAGTGGCGCGCGGACTTGCCGTCCAATACCTGAAAGGTAAGCCAGAAACGGCAGCCATCCGCCCAGGATGAACGGAATCGCCATCGACCGCGGAAACCAGCCAGCGATGCAATCGGCACCTGCCAGGAAGATCACCGCAAAGCCAACAAATACGCCGGCGAGAAGGAGCCGGCCGAAATCGCGGCTTTCCTCGTCTGCTGACCCGCGCACGCGCCCCGGAGAGACAGCCTGCCAGAAGACTCCAAGTTTGGCGTTAAGCCGCCCGAGCAGGCCTGTAGGCCTGAAACCGCGGGGCCGCATGAATATCCAGACCAGATATGCGGCAGCGCCGATCGCAACCAGGACTGCCATCGCAATCAGCGCATGCTCAACACGCTGGACGACGTCCTGCTCGTCCAGGGTCGGAATGTTCTTGTAGGATCGCCAGATCGCAACTTCAACGGCCAGGAATGTCAGCAGTCCCAAGAGGCGAGGCAGACAGATCGCTGCACCCCTGAGGCATGGGCTTCCATTCGCAGGCGCCCTGGGATCGCTGTTAACCAGCATGCGGGCAGCATAATGGGTCGGGAGGGCCCAAAGCAGGGTCAGGACAAGCACCAACAGAATCATCCGTAACCAAGTGCCCGGCGACACGTCGAGAAACTCGGTGAACAGGTCTTGTGCCTGCGGGGTGACACCGAGCAGGACCCATCCGAGCGCAGTCGTTGTCGTCGGCACGCGGAGAATCCATAAGACAAGTGCGATGCTGAGCATGCATGCCCACCATCGCGGTACCGACGGCGGACCGCACGGCTTCACCGCTTCGTCTCGACCTGCCTCGGTCGACAAACGCCCGCTCGTCGTCATGGTGCGTCCCCCTTCGCTACGGCGCCACTTTGGGCGACCACTCATTTCATCTGTTTACCCGTACGCACTGGCGATTACCCAGAAGAACGTCGGCGGCCTTTTCGGCGACCATGTATACGGCGGTAACGATGAAATAGCCGGGGATGCGGGGGAAGATGGACGCATCGACGATCCGGAGATTTCGTATGCCGTGGACTCGAAATTCGCTGTCGACCACACCCCCCTGGTCTTCCGGCTTCATGGCGCAGGTGCCGCAGGCGTGATGGCCCCAGGCATTGTTCTCGACGTGCCACCTCAGTTGATCATCGGTATAGAGATGGCGGCCCGGGACCTCCTCTTCGGCGACCAGACCCTCCAACGCATCGAACACCTTGCGCCCCACCCTAATTCCGGTGACGACCGCATCGAGATCCATAGCTGCAGCGCAATTGCCCTCTCCAAAATAGTGAAAGTTGATCAGCGGCCGCTCCAACGGGTCATTGGATCGCAATTGCACGGTGCCTGCGGTGTTGGGCGTGTATGCCTTGAGGACCGTCCAGGTAAGATAATCGAGCTTCGTGATGCGTTGCGAATAACCCGGATAGTAGCCGCGGAAATCGGCGAGCAGAAAAAAGCAAAAGAGGTCGGGACGCTCTTGGTCGGTCCGCGACCGGAACATGGCCGATAACAGAAGGCCGTTGCTGGTATAGGCGCCAGTCCGCCACCGTCGCCACTGACGGTATAGCCGATCGGTGGCAGTGTAAGTCGCTCCACGCAAGGCTTTCCACGGCCGCTTGACCCGATTGACCACGCCGATCTCATATCGGTCCTGAAGGTTTTGGCCGACACCGGGTAACCTCTTCACCAGAGCGATTCCGTTCCGCGCCAGGTGTTGGGGATCGCCGACCCCCGACAACATCAGGAGCTGCGGGGTGTTGAAGGCGCCGCCGGCCAGGATCACCTCTCGGCTCGCCTCGACAAACTTTTCTTCTCCGGCTTCGCCGTGAGGCCGCGCGGCGGCCCGATAGAGCCGCCTCCCCTCACGATAAAAAACCCCGGAGGCAGTTCGCGAAACAGGATCAATCCTGACGCGGGTGACGAATGCGTTCAACCGTATGGTCAAATTTCCCGGACATCGCCGCTGCACATCCAGCAGGAAATCGCGAGGCCCCGCGCGGGCATGGCGCGCGGAAGACATCGGCGTGATGCAGACTGTCGAGGCCTCGGCATCCATGAGTCGCTCGTCATTTGGATCGCCGAGGCTGCGCGTCAGCCAGCCCCAGCCTTCAACCGCATCCGGCATCAGACTGGCGGCGGCGAGCAGCGCCCTCCACATCATGCGCCGAAGGCGCCAATCCAGGATCGCGCGCAACGGCAGCGCACATTCAGTCGAGAGCCAGCCACGCCAGCCATGTCCGGTCGGGTTCCAGCCAAAGAGCCGATCGAGCCATCTCAACACGAACCACCGGTAACGGCAGCGTTCGAGCCGGCGAAAATAGCGTTGCATGCTGGACGCGCGCCACGACGCGTCTCCGGTTATCTGCCAAATGTGGTTCCAATCGGCATTGTTCGGCCGAACGATGATCATCGCGTTGTGGCCGGTACAGCCGCCAAGACCACTCGCGCGCGGATAGAGCACGCCATCGACCGCTTCGCCGTCCCAGTTCTCGCGGTAGCGCCGATCCTTCTGTTGTTGCGCCGTATTCGCATAGTGGCGCACCCAGAAATTCCAGCTGAGCTCCGAGTTCTCGGAAGCAAAGGGATGGAAGGCAGGAACCTCATAGTCCTGCCATGCCGGCCGGCTCTTTGGCGATACTTCGTCCGACGGTCTTGCGGGATCATCGCCAGCGTCCAGCACCAGCACGCGCCGGCCCGCCTCGGCTAATCGCGCAGCCAGCACGCCGCCGCCAGCGCCCGCGCCGACCACAACGTACTCGAAGCTTTCCTCCCCCGTCACGGCGCGCCTCAGAAATGCTTGAGATAGGCCACAAGTGCTTCCTTATCGTCGGCGGGCAGATCGGTTCCGAAGTAATGGCCGCGATTGACGACATAGTCCGGACACTTGCTCAGTCCGACCAGCGCGTCGACCAATCCGGTATCGCGCACGGCAGCCTCGGAGTTGGCCTGGGTTTGCGGATCGGCGAGTTCGACGGGCGAGCATTTGCCGCCCATCTTCTTGAAGGCGCTGGCCAACGTCGGCAGCGCCTTCGCGAGGCGCCAATAATGGCCGACCTGTCCGGGCTCGTCGTGATCGGGCAGCAACTTGGTATTTGTCAGCGCATTGATCGGAAAGTTCTTCGGCAGTGGCCCGAGCGCAATTCCGCCCCTCTCGTCAATTGCCCAGGGCGCGAGCCAGTGCAGGGAGCCGGACACACGCTGCTCCCATGACGGCATGTAACCCCCTGGGACCATCAGGCAGGCTGGCGCGGTCGTGCGATAGACATAGCCGGGCACGGGGATCTGCGTGTGCTTGTCTACGCGTCTCTCCGACGGGTTCAGCATCTGCCGGATCGACCGATCGAACACCTTCATCCTGTTGGCGACACATGGCAGGTATGGATCGTCATCGCTGGCGGCCGGGCATCGTTCCGCACTCGAGTAGTCATCATTGCCGGTGTCTTGAGATGCAGGGGCGCGATAGTTGGAATAGTAACTTGCGTCATCTTCGTGCCCGACCGAGTTGTTCGACAGGAACGGGGCCGTCGACCAGAGGCTGATCAGCGAGGGCGGGCGAAGATAGCCGCGTCCCTTGCCGAGCGGCCGCAGCGGCATCGACGCGCCCGAGACCGGGTGCTGGACGGTGAGCTCCTTGACCGGCGGCAGGCTCTTGTATGATGACGACGTGAAATTATCCCAGATGTCACCGGCCAGACCATTGGTAGCGAGTGGCGTGCAGGCGTTGGTCTGTAACAGGTCGACAGGAACACGGCGCTCGGACGACAGATAATTGCCGTCCAGAAAGACGTCATGGCCGGACTCGTCGCGCGCCGTGACCAGCTTGACCATCTCCTCCTTGAACGCTTTGGACTGCGTCCATTCCCAATAGCGATCCCAGCACACGCGATAATTGGGCCCGTTCCCGCCCCCTGCGCAGATGCCATCGTCAATCCCGGAATTGGCAGGGATTTGCGGAATCCTGCTCGAGTGGCACGCGGCGCAATTTTCGCCGAATACGACCTGGCCGCGTTTGACCTTGTCGGAATCGAAGGGATCGAGGAACGCCTTGCCGCCGGGCGCGTCCTTCAGATGGTCGGGACGGGCCGTGACGAGGAAGAAGATCGCCATATCCGCCGTCCGGTCTTCCGTCGCCTGCCAGTAAACCGACTGCTTCTCCGCATCGCTGATCTTGATCGGCGTGATCTTGAGGCCGCCGATGAAGGGACGGAAATGCAGCAGCCATTCCTCGCTGAACAGACCGATGTTCAAATAGACACGGTTGAGCGCACCCAGGGTGCCCACGGCATCAGAACCATCCTTCAGCACCCGCATGGTGTGCGACGTTCCCCGCGCGGGATCCCAGAACTGAGCGAGCGCTGCTGTCTGCGGATAGTCCTGCAGCTGCTTGTTATCCAACTCGCCTCCCTTCAGCTGCTCCGCACCGTGCTCCAGGCTTAATTTCAGACGAGGGATGACACTGTAGACCGCGTTCATGGTCCGCGGATTGTTCAGATAGTCTGTAGAGACCAGCGAAGTGTCCAGGCTTCCGGGCGGGTTGGTGTGGAACAGCTGGTAGAGGAAGTTGCCCTCATTAGGCGCGGGCGCATTGTCCTTATCGCGCGGTTTGGTGTTCCAGAAGAAAATTCGATTGACCCAGTAATATTGAGCGCCGGGGTTTGAGGCGAGGTTTTCCCATTCAGGTTTTTCCGGATTTGCCGGCGGATTGATCGCGCTGGGCCCTACGTGGCAAAACGCACAGGACATGCCGACCCGATAGGGACGGATCAGCTTGGTATTGTTGTAGTATGACGCGTCGTTGTAGTAGCGCTCCGGGTCCCAATCCGCGCGCGCCTTTTCGTCGAAATCCGGATTTGGAAAGAGCCGCAAACCGAGTACACCGGTCGGCTCGCCGTAATAGGAGCCGACAGGTACGGTCTTGCCGCGGGCGCCGATGCTGACGCCCGGATATTTGACGGGGTCGGCAAACGGCTCAGCAGCGCAATTCGGATCGCGTTGGTCCAACCACAACCCGAACCGCATTGCATCGGCCTCCTTGGCTTCGGTGAAACATGGCTCATTGACAAGCCCAAGCCAGGACCAGCGATTATGGCGCCCGTAGGCCATGCCCTTGTAGGACGAGACCGTTTTCAGCAGATCAAACGCACCGGCAGTATGACCCGCGGCGTAGTCCCAGAACCGATCGTTGCCGCCGGTCCAGATGAGCCAGGCGTTCTGACCGAGGCTCGCGCTCTCGCGCACTTTTTCCGGAGGCAGCTTTGCCAACTCGGCGACTTCCATCACCTCCTTCGGATAGGACGCCCCATCGGCGGGCTTGACCAGAAGCCCCTTGTCCATATGGCTGAAATAGCTGCAATCGGCCGGCTCCTCGCTGCACGGCTTCGCCACAGCCGGCAGCGACTGCCGGGTCCAATTGGCTGCCTTCGCTTCGTCCGGAATGGTGCCGAATTTCGCGGTCTCCGGTTCGACGATCGCCCTCAGCAGGAGGACCCCGCCAACAGCAAGCAGTACCGACAGCACCGCCAGCGAGATGACCGTCCATTTGAATATCCGTATCGCGGTGCGTCTCATGGCTGGGTCCCGTCGATTGGCAAAGTCACAAGGTCTTCAGGAAAGCCACCAGCGCATCCTTGTCGCCGGCAGGCAGATCGGTACCGTAGGGATGTCCGTCGTTCGCGTTGCCGGGAATGGACGTGTCGTAGAGCGTGCCAAAGCGCTCGGCCGGCGTCCCCGCCTGACTGACAAATCCGCCATTGATCGGATCGACCAAGTCATAACCGCGGTAGAATTTTGGTGCTCGCTCGGACTGGGGCGCCAGGAGATCGCGCAGCGTCGGCACCGAGCCATTGTGCAGATAGGGGCCGCGCAGCCACAATCCGCTCAGTTCATTGGCCAGGTAACCGTTGGTCTTATGGAATGCGTGGAAGCCCCAATCGTAGCCGCCCTCCCGATAGTTGCTGTAGCGATCCTTCGCAGCTTCGGTCCACATGTCGATGCGATGACGATCGGTGTCCAGCTCCGTTGCCGAAATGACGGTGCGGAAGCGAGATCCGCCGGGCTCGTGACAGACAGCGCAGCGATCCTGGTAGACAGCCTTGCCTTTCTCCACCTGCTCCCCATCGACGTGATAGGGATCGTCAGCATTGAGCCTGGCGGAGAATGGCGACGTCGGCGGCTTCTGCAGCCGGACGAAATCGATGATGGTGTCCAGGGCCGCCGTGGCACCGGCATAACCCTGATAATTCATGCCGTCGCCGATCGCGCCCGCGATTGCGGTTTCCCGCAGGCTGGTGCTGAGCCCATCCCAGTGCAGCGAATATTCGCGGCTCGGGTCGGTCAAGCCGTCGAGATGCCAGAGCGGCATGATGTCGGAATTCCCGATCGTGCAATCGTCGGGCAGCTTGAGATTGGAAAACTTGACGGGATTGAACGGGTCGATCCGCCCCGGCCCCCAATCCGGCCGCGGACATCCGGGTCGCGGGTCCATCCAGGCAAAGCGAGTAGCCTGCTCCTCGAAGCCCTTGCGGACCGCTGGAATCAGCAAATAGCGATACAGCAAGCGCTCGTAGAACGGCATGTCGTAGATGGCCGTGATCGCAGCCATGACCCTGTCGGCGGTGAAGCGATCCTTGTTGCGGCCGATCGCGGACAGGAAGCGTATGAAGCCCTGGATATTGACCCGCGTGCCGGCGCCGGCCGGGACAAAGGTTGCGGGATCATCGGCATGCAGGCGATAGCTGCCCTGGTGACAGAACGCGCAGTTCGGCGCGACCCGCGGGATGACGCCGAGTGTCTTCCTGGAGAAACCGACGGGCAGTTCTTCTCCGGCAATCCAATAGACGCCGATCGAGCCGTAGCCGTCCTGGTTGCCCGGCAGATATTCGGGAAACAGCGTCGGCAACACCCGCCAGATCCAATAGGGAATCCCTTGCGTGCTTTCATTGCCGATCGAGCCGTGGTCGAAGACCTGCAGCGGATCGTTGGTGGCGGGCTGCGCGACCGGACGCAGCAGGACGAACCACGCGAGCGGGATCGCGATCGCGATCAACGCGAGCAGAACCGCCAGGGATATGGAGACGATCCTGGTCATTGGATCATGCCCGACTCGCGGCCCTGTTTCTCAAGCTTCCTGATGCGGATCAGGCAATACAGCGTGGTCGAGCCGATCAGCGCATCGACAAACGAGATCGCCAGGAAACCGGGAGGCTGCCCGAACAGCACCACGGCGAGGAAGAAAAACGTGGCGCCGAACGTGCGCGAAGGAAAGACTGCAATGCAGGCATTGGCGCGATAGCGCACGAAATCGACGGCGGCCGGAATGTAAAAGACCGAGATGATCATCAGCAATCCCGCCGACGCGCGTGCCCAGATCAGCTCCTCGAGCGGAATGTTGAACAGATTGAGGAACCATCGTGGAAAAAACAACATCGGGATGACGAACAACGCGTTCAGGAAAATGCCGAACCACACCAGAATCGTGTGACGCAGGATCCACGCGCTCGCCGTACTTTCGACCGAGGTTCTCATAGCGTTTTCATATACTCCACCAAAGCATCCTTGTCGGCCGGGGACAGTTCGGTGCCATAGTCCTTGCCCTCGTGTCCGCTGTTTGAATTGCCCGGGACGGAGGTGTCGTAGAGAAAGAGATCGTCCGCCGGCGCCCCATATCCGTCGTAGCGGTAGCCGACCTTGCCGGTGTCAAGGATGTCGCTTCCCCGGTACCATTTCGCCGGGCGGTCGTGGACCGGCTCCAGCAAGTCCCGCAGTGTCGGCACCGAGCCGTTGTGGAGATAGGGCGAACGCGCCCAGATGCCGTCGAGTGGCTGATTGGCGTAGCCGGCCGTCTTGCTGAAATGGCTGAAACGCCAGGGGTAGCCGACGTAGAGCGTGTTCTGCGCGGCGGCGAAGTCCTGCGTGTAGGATTGCCAGCGGTCGGGATCCGTGCCGATCTGTTTCAGATCCTCGATCTGGCCGAGACGGGGGAAGCGGTTGGTGTCGTAGCTGTAGTCTCCCGCCTGATCCGTCATGCCGTGGCAGCCGGCGCAATATTCCGCGAAGAGCTCGCGGCCGCCATGAGCTTTCAATGGATCGATCGACGGACCCGGGAATGACTTCGGCTTCAGGTCCCAAATCCAGTCGCGTACCCGCTTGATCGCCGCGATATCGACGGTGACGGGAGTTACGCCCGCGCCGAGAGCGGCACTCAGATTGCGCTCATCGACCGACGTGTTGTTGCCGTCCCAATGAAGATGCATGCCGTCGCGCGGATGCTGTCCCCAGATCGAAGGGAAGTCGGAAGCACCGTTCAGTTCGGTAACCGTGATGTGCGCGGCATCCATCGGGAAATTGAATTGGATCGCCTTGTAAGGATTGAAGGTATCAACCCGGCCCGGGCCCCAATCGTAATAGGGATGGTATTTGGGGCGTTCGTTGCCCGCGCCGTCCCCTTGCCTGCCAAGGAACGCAAACTGCCGGGAAAGATGCATCAGTCCGGCCTGTACGCGTGGAAACACGATGTACCGGTAAATCAAGCGATCAATAAAATTGAGGTGCCCGCCAACCTCGGGACTGTTGATAGCCTCGATCAGGTTATCGGCATTAAATTTAGGGTCGGCGCCGACCTTGAGAAAGAATTTCAGCAGGTCATAAAGACGCAAATTGTTGGAAGGCGCGCCGTAGACGAGCGTAGGCTTGTCGGTCGGGTGGATCCTGTAGGTGCCGACATGGCAAACGGCGCAATTGAGCCAGACCCGCTCGACGCCGGCGACGATCCGCCGGGACATGCCGATAGGTAGCTCCGACTGCTCCGTTTCGTAGAGCAATCCGAACCGACGGTAGCCTGTCGGCCCAAGTTCGTCGCGGTACATGACCCCGAGCGCCTTGAATACCAGGATGGGAAGCCCGTTGTTCGGTTCGCTGCCGATCGACCCGTACTTGAAATGGTCCTCGGGGCTCTTGTAGGCGACGACGTACTGGTTCACGAAAGCCAGGTAATAGACTGCGAGTAACAGCAACAGCAGAACGACCAGGAAGCGAATCCACCGATAGCGGGCCAGAACGCGTTCGACCGGGGTAGGCGGATCATAGTTCATGAAAACACCCCCTTTTCTGCGTGTCCGTTCACGTCAGCGGAAGAGCGGCGGCTGAAAAACCGACATGACGGACTTGATCATGTCCTCCCATTTCTCGTCGAATGTGTCGCCGTCGTAGCGGGACACCTCGTAGCATCCGAGCGGATTGGCAAGGTCATTGAGCAGACACTTGTTGCAGTATGTGCATTCCTTCTGCTTGATCGGCCCGTTGGCGTTGCGCAGGATTTGCGGCAGGTCGTTGTTGGCAATAAGCGGCCGCGCCATGCTGACGCCGTCACACGAGCCGTCCCTTATCACCCCGGCGATGTTGGCGGCGTGCTGGAAGCCGCCGGTACAGATAAATTTGATGCTCGGGTCGATTTCCGAGATTTTGTCGCGTAGAAATTTGCTGTAGCCGGCATTGATGCCTTCGATGACCTTGCCGCGCCGCAAGCGCCACAGCCACTGAAACAGCGGCCCGCCAACTGGATTGTTGAAGATCGCATAATTTAATCGGGTGCGGATACCTGAGGGCAGCATGCCGCCGTACCAGCGCACCAGGTTCTGAATCGAGATGTCGCCCGGCGGATTGCGCGGATGGGGAAACGTCGATCCGCTGGAGATGTGAAAGGCATCCACGCCTTTGCCGTCGTCGAGCAGCATCTTGCAGATCGTCAGTGTATCTTCGAGCGTGTTGCCCTTTTTCTTCCAGGGATAGAGCCAATCATTATGGTCGACGCCGTTGATCTTCATCTGGAGATGAAAATCCGGCCCGACTTCACGGCGGATGGCCCGCACGATCTCCAGAACGAACCGCGCCCTGTTTTCCACGGGGCCGCCATAGTCGTCGGTTCGATCGTTGATCCCCGAGCTCAAAAACTGAGTAATGAGATACCCGTTTGCGCCATGCAGCTCGACGCCGTCGAGTCCCGCTTCCTTGGCACGTCGTGCAGCCTGGGCAAACTGCTCGACGATCTCATGGATCTCTGGAACGGTCATGGCCTGCGCCAATATGCCGTGAAAGAAATCCTTCTGGCTCGTCGAACTCTGGGCTTTCTTGAACAGGTTCTCGACACCGCCCATGTCCTGCTGTCGCCCGGAATGGCTGAGCTGCATGAGAAAGCGGCAATCATACTCATGCACCCGCTTGCCGACCTCGCGCCAGAACGGGATCTTGTCGTCGTGATCTATCATCGCGTATCGGATCAAAATTCGCCCGCGCACCGCGACGGGAGTGTAGGACGAAATGATGCAGCCGACACCGCCTTTGGCGAACTTCTCCTCCCAGTTTATGCGCGTATGTCCGCCATAGCCGTTATACTCGTCAAACATTCCGGACAGATTTGACCGGAACAGGCGGTTTTTGATTTCAAGACGTCGAAATTTCAGCGGCGAAAAAATAAGCGCGGCGTTGTCTTCGTGTAAAAACGCCCCGTCCATAACCTGCGTCATATCTAACTTCCCCGGCGATATGAGTCGGCTGATTCAAAAAATCTGACGCCCTGACTTCACGGCACTCGCATTGCACGGTTCATAACGCGCGAATTCGCTGGTGCGTGTGAAGCAGGGCAACTTCCAAAAAGCATTTATTCAAATCTGCTGGTGACAAAGGGCCGCGCCATTCACGCTACCCGCACGATCCAAGGCGCCCGTTCGTAGAAACGACCTCTGGATAAAATCTAGCCCGTCGTTCCTTTTCTATCAAGAGCATTTCTATCATAGCGTGCAACAATTACAAATTGTATCTTCGATAATTCGCGCCGATGTGATCTTTACGCAAAATGGTTTCCACCGTCAGCCGACAGGCTGATTGGTTGGCTTTATTCCACGCAGACCGGACGCTGATGTCAAACATCAACTTTGGCAGTGAAGTTACGCGACGATCGGACACTGTCTTAAAGAAGATGAGTCAGCTTGGTTGCGATGAGGAAGACGCGTCCAAGGCAATCGCACTGCCGTAAGATGGGGGTTCATCGAGCCCGAGAGCCTGGTCGCCGACAAGCTGGCCGAAGACGACGCTATCGGGATGCACGCGTCTGGCTTCATCCACATGCGGTTCTTTTTGGAACGCGCTGAGTACCTGATCGGCGTAACGTCGAACTTGCAGTTTGCTTCCCGTGAGGCCGCCCAGGACATCGGCCAATTGTAGGCAAGCCAAGACCATCGTGGTCATGGAAGAAATCGGCCAGTGGCCGACGCGGCGGCGTGTCGCGTATTGCTCGACGAGTTAAAGAGTATCGCGGGCGCGTGGAGTTCGCGATTGCCTGTTCATTTCTCAAACCGTGAACGACCTCTTGTGCCGACGACGCATCATCATGCTCGCCGCCGCGGGGTCTCTCAGGCTTGGCCGACGGTTTGGATATTGGCCTGAATTGGGTAAGTCCCGCTGGCCTATGCGGGTCGCGTCAGAGGTGCACCGCCCGAACATCGCCCCAAATCGGCGTGATCATGACAGCACGCAGCGTCCGGACAAAGTTGTTCTACCAGCTGATACCGAAAGTTCGAGCGACGCTTGTGCACGTCTCGCTGCGCCGCAACACGGAAAATGAGACTGACGTTCAAGCAACCCGGCAGCTTAATAGCCGCCCTATGCGCACTATTCCACTTCCGCGGAAACGCGGGGCGTAAAGAGCGCGTCAATCCGGTGCAAGTCTTCGCGCAGCGAACGTCAACAAAAACACGAATGGGACCAATGGGAGGAGTTCTATGTTGAAGGGCAGTTTGTGTCTTGCTGCGCTGGCGAGCCTGTTTATGTCGGGCGCCGCTTTTGCGCAGGAAAAAATCAAGGTCGGCGTTACGGCGACCCTGGAGGGCACCTACACCGTGCTCGGCGAAGATGGCATTCGCGGTTTTCAGACCGCGTTGAACAAATTCGGCAAGAAAGTCGGCGACAAGGAACTCGAATTCGTCATTGCCTCCACCGACGCCACGCCGGATTCCGCGGTGCGCGCTGTTCGCAAGCTGATCGAGCAGGACAAAGTGCAGATCCTGCTTTCACCGCTATCAGGCGACGAAGGTATTGCGGTCAAGAATTTCGCCAAGACGCACCCGGAACTGACGTTCGTGAACGCCGCTTCCGGCGCGCAGGAAACAACCTATGTCGACCCGGCGCCAAACTTCTTCCGCTACAACATGGACGGCGCCCAGTGGCAGGTCGGCCTGGGCAAATACGCCTATGAAACCAAGGGTTATCGCAAGATCGCCACGGTGGGCGAGGACTACTCGTTCATCTATACCCAGGTGTTCGGGCTCGTGCTCGATTTCTGTGGCGCCGGCGGTCAGATCACCAACCGGCAATGGGTACCGCTCGGAACCAAGGATTTTGCCTCGGTCATCGCCGCGCTGCCAGACGACGTCGACGCGGTCTATCTCGGGCTTGGCGGAGCAGACGCCGTCAACTTCCTCAACCAGTACCAGCAGGCGGGCGGCAAGGCGCATCTGCTCGGCGGCTCGATCATGGTCGACCAGACCATCCTTTCCGCCAAGGGCAACGCCAAGAACGCGCTGATCGGCACCATCGCCGCCAGCGGCCAGGCCGACACCTGGGAGGATCCGGGCTGGCAGGCCTTCGTGAAGGACTATCAGGCCGCCTTCCCGCCGGAGAAACGCTTCCCGAGCCCGTCTTTGCTCGCGACCAATTACTATGGCTCGACGATGGCGTTGATACTCTCGCTCAGGAAAGTCAACGGCGACCTCAGCGACAATCAGTCCAAGCTGAAGGCCGCACTGGCGTCCATCGAGATCGATGCACCCAACGGGAAAATCAAGCTCGATTCCAATCGTCAGGCGATCGGCACCAACTTCGTCACCGAAGTCGTCGACGACGGCAAGGGCGCGCTGTTCAGCAAGGTCGTGAAAGTCATACCGAACGTGAACCAGACGCTCGGCTACGACCCGGCGGTATTCGCCAAGATCGGCCTGCCGAGCCGCACGGTTCCCGAGTGCAAAAAGTACTGAAACGAACCGGGCGGCCGGCGCCATCGGTGCCGGCCGCCCACTCTCCAAATCCGGCATTCGAGCAGCCCTCGAACGCTCTCTTGCATTCTCCTCCGCGAATGATCAAACTTATAAAAAACAATAAGACACAATCCGCGGGAGGAATGCATGAGCCGGGCTCTTGCCGTCTTTCACGGCCATTTTGGCCGGGCGACGGTCTATCAGCTCAATCGTCCCTTCAACGTTCACGCACATCGCGAAGGGCATTTGATCTTCCACATCGGCGGCACGCCAGGCCGCATCGAGGTGTTCGAGCAACCGCATTTGCTCTGCGAAGAAACCGTGGTCGCGGTCAATCCCTGGGAACCGCACAATTTCCTTCCGAAAGATTTGGCGCATGGTGCGCTCTTCCTCGTCCTTTACGTCAATGCCGAGTGGTTCGCAGGCGTCCGCGGCCTGCGCTTCGGGTGCACGAAATTCAAGCGCACGGCGACGCTCGATGGAAATATCAGGGCGGCGGCTGCCATGGTTTGCGGTGCGCCCTCGCTCAACGGCCTCGACGGGGAACTTCGCAGCCTGATCGACGCCTGCCACGAAGAGAGCTGGCGCCAGGCGGAGGCCTCGCCGGAGGATCACGCCGGTGGCGCGGTCACGGATTTTCGCGTGCGCAAGTCCATCAGGCTGCTGGCGGAAGGTGTTGGCGCCGAGATCGAACTCGATGCGATCGCGCGCGAGTCGGGCCTGTCGCGACCGCATTTCTACAAGCTTTTCCGCAGCCAAACCGGCATTACCCCTCATATCTACGTCAACACGCTGTTGATGGAGAAAGCGCTGGATTCGCTGGTGAGCACCGAAACGTCGATCGCCGATATCGGCTTCGACCTCGGCTTCTCGTCACAGAGCTCGTTCACGCACTTCTTCGCCGGCAATGTCGGCATGGCGCCCACGGACTACCGGCGCGCCGCCAAGGTCCTGAGGGCCTGAGCGGGCAAGCCGGCGCGCGAAAGGATACTGGCGATCAAGTCCGGGCCGCACAGACCGATAGGATAGCCGCCGTAGCGGGCGTCGAACCATCGTCGCGCCGAAAATCATCGCGCCAGGAATCGTCGCGCCAAGGGAGGACAAAGGCGAGATGGCGTTGAATGTTGCAGTCCCAGCCTATGGACACGCGGCAGCTGGCGCAGGGCGGGCGCCTGCACGCCCCGAACCTCCGATGGAACGCAGGTGCTGTTCATGAACAAATTCGTCGAACGCCATCCGTTGTGGTCACTCGCCATTCTGATTGCCGTGGCGGCGGTGCTGTGGTTGTTCTTCGCAACCTGGCCGCCGGGATTGGAGGAAGCGTTCGGCAGGAAGAAGGTGTTCCTCAGCGCCGTTTTCAACGGCTTCACGCTCGGCGGCCTGTATTTCCTGGTGGCGAGCGGATTCACCCTGATCTTCGGGCTGATGCGCAACGTCAACCTGGCCCACGGCTCGCTCTATCTGTTCGGCGGCTATATCGGCTACGCGGTGAGCGTCGCGACCGGATCCTGGTTATTGAGCTTCATCGCCGCCTTCATCGTCGTCGCGCTGGTCGGCGTCGCCATGCAGATCCTCGTCTTTCGTCGCATCGAGGGACAGGACCTGCGCCAGACCATGGTGACGATCGGGCTGTCGATCGTGTTTGCCGACCTGATGCTGTGGGCCTTCGGTGGCGACTTCTACCAGATTCAGACGCCGCAGACGCTGGTTGGCCCGATCGAATTGCCGTTCGTCACTGCCGTCAAGTCTTCGGGCGAGGCGGTCTATCTGCAATATCCGATGGTGCGCCTGGTTATCTTCCTGGCGTCCGTCGTCATCGGTGTCGCCATGTGGCTTGCGCTCAACCGCACCCGCATCGGCATGATCGTGCGCGCCGGCGTCGACGATCGCGACATTCTGGCGGCAATGGGCGTGCGCATTCAGCTGGTGTTCGTCCTGGTGTTCGCGCTCGGTGCCGGTCTTGCCGGCATAGCCGGCGTCGTCGGAGGCACGTTTCAGTCGATCTCGCCCGGCGAAGACATCCGCTTCCTGCTCGCTTCCCTCGTGGTCGTCATCATCGGCGGCATGGGATCGATCCCCGGCGCGGCACTCGGCGCGCTGATCGTCGGCCTCGCCGAGCAGCTCGGCTCGGTTTACATTCCGACCTATGCGATCGTGGTGACATTTCTGATCATGGTGCTCGTGCTGGCCGTTCGGCCGCAGGGCCTGCTGGCGGGCCGCTAGCCATGTCGATCACGCAGGACGCGCGACTTCAGCCCAAACCGGCCACTGCCGCTGCGCCCTTGAACGGCTTCGTCCGATCGGAATTAGGTCATCCGGCCGCCTGGGTCGTGGCCTTCCTCCTGTTGATCATGCCGCTGATCGCCAACGGCTTCTTCCTCATCGAGATTTTCGGCACGACGCTCATTCTCGGCATCGTGGCATTGAGCCTGATGTTCCTGGCCGGCTATGGCGGCATGGTCAGCCTGATGCAGCTGACCATCGCGGGCGTTGCCGGCTACATGGCCGCGGTGCTCGGCGCCAGCGGCAATGCCAATATCAGCCTCGGATGGCCCTGGTGGCTCGCGACGCCGATGGCGCTCGCTCTGGCGACGCTCTTCGGCACCATCGGCGGGGCGCTGGCGGTGCGCACCGAGGGCATCTATACCATCATGATCACGCTGGCGATCGCATCGGCGTTCTACTACTTCACCAACCAGAACTGGGTCATCTTCAACGGCCATACTGGAATCAACAGCGTCGTCACGCCGCATTTCTGGGGCGTCGACTGGCGCGCGGATATCCCCTTCTACTACGTGATACTTGCGGTCGCGGCCCTCTGCTTCGGCGCGGTCAGCTATCTCTCGCGCGCACCGTTCGGTCTGGCCCTGCAAGGTGTGCGCGACAACCCGCGCCGCATGGCCGCGCTCGGGTTCAACGTCAATGCGCACCGCGTCGCCGCCTATGCATTCGCCTCCTTTCTGGCCGCGCTCGGCGGCGTCCTGCAGGTCTGGAACTACCGGCAGATCTCGCCTGGCTCGGTCGGCGTCGAGCGGGCCATCGACATTCTCATCATTGCCGTCGTTGGCGGCATCACGCGTCCGGTCGGCCCATTCATCGGCGCCCTTATCTTTGTCCTGCTGCGCACCTTCACGCTGGATTTCCTGGTGGCGATCGGGCTCGACGGCAATCGCTTCCGCCTGCTGATCGGCCTGGGCTTCCTGGTCATCGTGCTGTTCTCCCCGGACGGCGTCGTCGGTCTCTGGGAGCGGTGGCGCGACCGCGGCCAATCGGGACGGCAACTACCGGGCGGAGACCGCCATGGATAGCGTCGCGCAGCGTCTTTCAACCGTCGGCGCAGGCGCCGCGCTGGAATTGCGCGGCGTGACGCGGCTGTTCGGCGCGCTTGCCGCGCTCACCGACGTCACGCTGACGGTGCGCCCCGGCGAGCGGCGCGCCGTACTCGGCTCCAACGGCGCCGGAAAAACCACGCTGTTCAACTGCATCACC
Organism: Bradyrhizobium erythrophlei; assembly: GCF_900129505.1. Classification (NCBI taxonomy): domain Bacteria; kingdom Pseudomonadati; phylum Pseudomonadota; class Alphaproteobacteria; order Hyphomicrobiales; family Nitrobacteraceae; genus Bradyrhizobium; species Bradyrhizobium erythrophlei. The sequence goes on from NZ_LT670818.1 coordinate 9,160,985, forward strand.
GGCGATTTTCCGCCGACCTCCGGCACCATCCGTTTCTTCGGCGAGGACGTCACCCACTTTCCGCCCTTCGAGCGCATCCGCCGCGGGCTTCGGCGCACCTACCAGATTTCCGCGCTGTTTCCGGGGCTAACCGTTCACGACAACGTCTACCTTGCCTGCTGCGGCGTTTCGCGGGGACGCTTTTCGCCGTTCCGGCCACGCGCCGACGATGTTCTGAAGCAGTCGGCCGACGATCTGGTCCAGGCGGTGCACCTCGCGGCAGTAAAAGACCGGCGCGTCGCCGAACTCGCCCACGGTCAGCAGCGCCAGCTCGAAATCGCGCTCGCGCTCGCAGGAGCGCCGCGCTTCATCCTGTTCGACGAACCGGCCGCGGGCCTGTCGCCGACCGAGCGTGCCGAACTGGTGGATATCCTGACCGCGCTGCCCGCCCATATCGGCTACATCATCATCGAGCACGACATGGACGTCGCGCTTCGCGTCGTCGAAAGCGTGACGATGATGCACAACGGCCGCATCTTCAAGGAAGGGCCGCCGCAGGAAATCGAATCCGACCCCGAGGTTCAGGAGCTCTATCTGGGAGGCGGCCATGATCTTGGAGGAAGATATGGTTGATGCACGCCGCGCCGCGCCGATCCTCGAAGTCAGGGGCCTCGACGTCTATTACGGCAGTTCGCATGCGCTGCAGGGCGTCGATCTGACGCTCGACTCCGGCGTGCTGTCCGTCGTCGGCCGCAACGGCATGGGCAAGACAACGCTCTGCAAGACCATCATGGGGCTGGTGCGCGCGACCGGCGGCTCGGTGCGCATGGGCGGCGAGGATCTGCTGGCGCTGCAACCCGCGCAGATCGCCCGGCTCGGTGTCGGCTACGTGCCGCAAGGACGGCGGCTGTGGCGCTCGCTTACCGTCGACGAACACTTGCGCATGATCGCGGGCATGCGGCGCGGCGCGTGGAACGTCGAGCGCATCTACGACACGTTTCCGCGGTTGGCCGAACGCAAGAACAACGGCGGCGCCCAGCTCTCGGGCGGCGAGCAACAGATGCTGGCCATCGCGCGCGCGCTCGTGACCAATCCGCGTCTCCTGATCATGGACGAGCCCACCGAAGGACTGGCCCCTGTCATCGTCACGCAGGTCGAAGAGATGCTGGTGCGCCTCGGTGAGGAAGGTGACATTGCCGTGCTCGTCATCGAGCAGAACATCGGGGTGGCGACGGCGGTCTCCGGAAACGTCGCCATCATGGTCAACGGCCGCGTCAATCGCCTGATCGAATCCTCGCGTCTTGCCTCCGACCGCGACCTGCAACAGCGCCTGCTCGGCGTTGGACGCCATGCCGAGGCCGGGCCGGAGATCGATGCCGAGACGAACGAGAACACAGCGGCGGGTCCGGCTGCGCCGCGGCCGTCGATGCTGGCGCCGACCAGGGTTTACATTTCGAATCCGTCGCCGCCGACCCGATGGTCGCAGCCCGTGCCGATCGCGCGCATCGAGGCGGGCGCACGGACACTTTCCAGCGGCGTGTTGAAGCTTCCGGAGACCGTGCGGCCGCGCCGCGCAACGGCCGGCCGAAGCTCCGGGCCGCCGACCGTGCTCGTCGTGGGCACGCTGGATACCAAGGGCGAGGAACTCCGGTTCATCCGCGACATCGTCGGCGGCAGCGGCTTGCGCGCGCGGCTCGTCGATGTCTCGACCAGCGGGAAGCTCTCGACCTGCGATGTCTCCGCCCAGGAAATTGCCCTCAACCATCCGCGCGGCGGCGCCGCCGTGTTCGGTCCAGATCGCGGCGCCTCGGTGACAGCGATGGCCGAAGCCTTCACCAACTGGCTGCGACGTCAGGCCGACATCGTCGGCGTGATCTCGGCGGGCGGGTCGGGCGGCGCATCGCTGGTATCGCCGGGCATGCGCGCGCTCCCGATTGGTGTACCGAAGCTCATCATCTCCTCGGTCGCCTCGGGCGATATTGCCCGCTATGTCGGACACGCCGACATCACCATGATGTACTCGGTTACCGACGTGCAGGGGCTGAACTCGATCTCGCGCCAGGTGCTGGCCAATGGCGCCAACGCGCTGGTCGGCATGGTGAAGGCGCGGCTCGACGCGCGAGCGGAAAGCGCCCGCGAGGCGAACACCAGCCTGCCGTCGGTCGGCCTGACGATGTTCGGCGTCACGACCCCGGCCGTGCAGCAGATCACCGCAGCCTTGCGCGGGGATTACGAGTGCCTGGTTTTCCATGCCACCGGCGCCGGCGGCCAATCGATGGAGAAGCTGGTGGAGTCCGGCCTGCTGGCCGGGGTGATCGACCTCACGACCACGGAGATCTGCGATCTCCTGATGGGCGGCGTCTTTCCGGCGACCGACGACCGCTTTGGCGCGGTGATTCGCACCCACCTCCCCTATATCGGCTCGGTCGGCGCGCTCGACATGGTCAATTTCGGAGCGCCTGACACCATCCCCGAGCGCTACCGGGGCCGCAAGCTGCACGTGCACAATCCGCAGGTCACGCTGATGCGCACCACCGCGGAAGAGAACGACCGCATGGCACGCTGGATCGGCGGGCGCCTCAATGCGATGGACGGACCGGTGCGATTCTTTCTGCCTGAAGGCGGCGTCTCTGCGCTCGACGCACCAGGGCAACCGTTCTGGGATCCCGAAGCCGACGCTGCACTGTTCCGCGCCCTCGATCAGACCGTGCGCCAAACCGGCAACCGCCAGCTCATCCGGTTGAAGCGCAACATCAACGAACCCGAATTCGCAGCGGCGGTCGTTGCCGCGTTCCGTTCGCTGGTCGGACGTCCGGGCACGCGCCGGCGGGTAGCGAGGTGAAAGATGGCCCGATTTGAACGCACCGAGCTCCTGAAGAAATTCCGCGCCATGGTCGCGCGCGGCGAGCCGATCGTCGGGGCCGGCGCCGGCACCGGGCTCTCCGCCAAATGCGAGGAGGCCGGCGGCGTCGACCTGATCGTCATCTATAATTCGGGCCGTTACCGAATGGCCGGGCGCGGCTCGCTGGCAGGGCTGATGCCGTACGGCGACGCCAACGCGATCGTTGTCGACATGGCCGGCGAAGTCCTGCCCGTGGTCAGCAAGACGCCGGTGCTTGCCGGCGTAAACGGCACCGATCCGTTCCGCGACATGGATGTCTTCCTCGACCAGTTGAAGGCCCTCGGTTTCGCGGGCGTGCAGAATTTTCCGACCGTCGGCCTGATCGACGGCGTCTTCCGCGCCAATCTCGAAGAGACCGGCATGTCCTACGCCCTGGAGGTCGAGATGATCGCCAAGGCGCGCGCCAAGGATTTGCTGACCACGCCCTATGTGTTCAATGCCGCCGACGCCAAGGCGATGGCGGCAGCTGGTGCGGACATCGTGGTCTGCCATCTCGGCCTCACCACCGGCGGCTCGATCGGCGCGCAGACCGCGCTGAAGCTGGAGGATTGTCCGGCCCGCGTCGACGACTGGGCATCGGCGGCGCTGGCGGTCAATCCCGATATTCTGGTGCTGGCGCATGGCGGGCCGGTGGCCGAGCCGGCGGACGCCGCCTTCATCATGAAACACGCCCGCAAATGCCACGGCTTCTACGGAGCTTCCTCGATGGAGCGGCTTCCGGTGGAGCGGGCGTTGACGGAACAGGTTCGAAAATTCAAGGCGATCGACGGACGTTGAGCGCCGGTTACGGGAGGTTGACACCATGTCGGGGATTCTTATTGGCGCATTGATCCTGTGGTTGATCGTCGCGTTGATCGTGATCGTCGTGGCGGTCTACGTCGTAAACTGGCTCTATCACCGGTCCTCAAAGGAAGTGTCGTTCGTGCGCACCGGCTTCCTCGGCGAGCGGGTGGTGATCAACGGCGGCGCCTTCGTGCTGCCCTTCATTCACGAGTTCACGCCCGTCAACATGAACGTGCTGCCGATGCCGATCATCCGGTCGAAGCAGGACGCCGTCATCACCCGCGATCGCATGCGCATCGACATCGAGGCCGATTTTTACGTCCGCGTACAGCAGACACGCGAAGCAGTCGCGATCGCCGCGGCGACCCTTGGCCGGCGGACGCTGGAGCCCGAGAAGCTGCATGCGCTGCTGGCCGGCAAGTTCGTTTCCGCGATGCGCTCGGTGGCCTCGGAAATGACCATGGAGCAGATGCACGAAAAGCGTGGCGACTATGTCGCGCGCGTCAAGGCCGCGGCCGCTGAGGCGTTGGCCCAAAACGGTCTCGAGCTGGAATCGGTGGCGATCACCGACCTCGACCAGACCGACCTCGAATTCTTCAACCCGTCGAACCGCTTCGACGCGGAAGGCCTGACCCAGCTGATGGAAGACATCGAGGCCAAGCGCAAACTGCGCAACGACATCGAACAGGATTCGATGATCAAGATCCGCACTCGCAATCTCGAAGCCGAACGGCAGGCGCTTGATATCGAGCGCGAGAGCGAGACCGCACGGCTGGATCAAGAGCGCGACATCGAGGTTCGGCGCGCCCTGCAGCGCACCGAGGTGGCGCGCGAACGCGCGTTGCGCGAGACTGAATCCGAACAGGCGCAGATTTCCGCGCGCCAGACCATCGAAAAGGCCCGCATCGCCAACGAGCAGGCCATCGCGGAGGCTCGCATCGCCTCCGAGCGCGAAACCCGGCAGAAGGAAATCGAACGAACCCAGGCGGTCGAAGCCAAGGAAATCCTGGCGCGCGAGGAGATCGAAAAGGCGCGCATTTCAAACCAGCGTTCGGTCGATACCGCCCGGATCGCCTCGGAACGCGAGGTGCGGCAGAAGGAAATCGAGCGCACCCGCACCGTCGAGGAAGCCGAGATCCAGGCCCGCGAATTCATCGAGAAGGCCCGCATCCAGCAGGACCGCGTCATCACCGATGCCCGCATCGCCAACGAGGAGGAAACCCGCCGGCGCGAGATTGAACGAACGCGGGCGGTTGACGAAGCCGAGATTTCCGCAAAGGAAGCGACCGAAAAGGCGCGCATCGCCCAGACCAGGGTGGTCAATGCCGAGCGGATCGCTTCGGACGAGCAGACCCGCTCCCTTGAGATCGAGCAGGTCCGCGCGATCCAGGAAGCCGAGATCGCAGCCCAGCAGGCGGTGGAGGCGGCGCGTATCGCCCGCGAACGCGCCCTCGCCTCCAGCCGCATCGCCGCCGAGCAGAGCACCCGCAAGCTGGAGATCGACCGCAATCAAACGCTCGAGGTCGCCGGCATCGCCGCGCGCGAAGCCACCGAAAGCACCCGCATCGCCCAGGAAGAACGGATCCGGGCGCTCGAAATCGCGCGCAACCGCGCGGTCGAGGAGGCCGACATCGCTTCCCGTGAAGCCATCGAGGCGGCGCGAATCGCCCAGGAAAAGGAGATCGCCCTGGCGCGCATCCTGAGCGAGCAGGAAACCAGGGAGAAGGATATCGAGCGCGCGGAATCGATCGAGTCCGCCGAACTGAAGCGGCGCGACGCCATCGAGCGCCAGCGCATTGGCGTCGAACTTGCGCTCGAGGCCGAGCGCATTGCCTCCGCCAGGACCCGCGAAGTGCTCAATATCGACCAGAAGCGGGCAGTCGAACTCGCCGACGAGGAGCGGGTCATCGCGCTGTCGGCGAAACGCTCCGAGCGCATCGACGCCGATCGCCAGGTCAGGCAGGCCGAGATCGTCGCCCGTCGCGACGTCGAAACCACCGAAGTGTCGCGGGAGCAGGCGCTGGAAGCAGCCCGGCTGGAGCGCCGGCGCGTGATCGAACAGCTCGAAATCGCGCGTGTCCAGGCCTTGCAGGAAGCCGAGATCGCCTCCAACGAGGAAGTCCAGCGCGCGCGCATCGCTTCGGACCGCGGCCTCGACGAGGCCCGCATCGGCCGCGAGCGCGATTTGCGCAAACTGGAGGTTAACCGCGAGAAGGATGTCGAGACAGCGCTGATGGAGAAGGCGATCGTCCTCTATCAGAAGTCGCTCGAACATTCCGCCGCGCAGGCGGAAGCCGAGAATGCCAAGGCGCGCGCGACCGAAGCCGCCGAGCGCGTCATCACCGTGCGCGACAGCGAGATCGCCAAGCGGCGCAAGACCATCGAAGTGCTCATCGCCGAGAAGGAAGCCGAGGAGAAGCGCATCGGCGCCGAGGCCGAACGGATACGGGCGGCGGTCGAGGCCGAGGGCCAGAAATTACTCAACGAGGCCGAGAACGTGCTCACCGACCAGGCCCGCTACTCGCTGTTCCGCCGCAAGCTGCTCGATCGGATCGAAGGCATCGTGCGCGAGAGCGTCAAGCCAATGGAGAAGATCGAGGGCATCCGCATTCTGCATGTCGACGGCCTGGCCGGCGGCAATGGCGGCAATGGCGGCAACGGGAGCGGACGCAGCGCGACCGACGAAGTGATCGACTCGGCCTTGCGCTACCGCGTCCAGGCGCCGCTGATCGATTCCATTCTCGCCGACATCGGCGTCGAAGGCGGCAGTCTCTCCAAGATGCCGGGGCTCATTCGCGAAGCGCGCGACATGCAGGGCATCCGCAAGGAGGCCGCTCCGAAGAAGGAGACCGAGGCCAAGCCGGCTGCTCCACCCCAGGGCGAAGGGCCGCCTGCGCGCCCGGGCAAGAAGAGCTGAGGTCGCCATGGCCCGGGTCTATGTATCGACCGTCGTCAACGTACGCCACGATCGGGTCTGGGCCCGGGTGCGCGACTTCAACGGCCTGCCCAACTGGCACCCGGCGATCGCCGAGAGCCGCATCGAGGGAGGCGAGCCCGCCGACAAGATCGGCTGCGTCCGCGATTTCACCTTGCGCAATGGCGACCGTATTCGCGAAAAGCTGCTCGGGCTTTCCGATTTCGACATGTTCTGCACCTATTCGATTCTGGAATCGCCGATGGGCGTCGAGAACTACGTCGCGACGCTGCGCCTGACGCCGGTCACCGACGGTGACAAGACCTTCCTGGAATGGTCGGCGGAATTCGACTGTGCGCCGGAGCGCGAGACCGAGCTGATCGGCTCGATCGGCGGTGGCGTGTTCCAGGGCGGCTTCGATGCGCTCAAGCGGGTGTTCGGAGGCTGATGCCGTGCCGCACATTGTCAAGAGCACGATCCTCGATGCGCCGACCGGCGCGGTCTGGAACGTGCTGCGCGATTTCAATGGCCATGACCGCTGGCATCCCGCGGTCGCGACCAGCGCGATCGAGCGCGCCCAGGTCGCGGACCGCATTGGCTGCGTGCGGCGGTTCACACTGCAGGACGGCTCCGAGCTGCGCGAGCAATTGCTGGCGCTGTCCGATCTCGAACAGAGTTTCAGCTATTGCCTGCTCGATACGCCAATTCCGATGTTCAACTATGTCGCGCATGTTCGCTTGCTGCCGGTTACCGATGGCGACCGGACCTTCTGGCATTGGGAGTCGCGCTTCAGCACGCGGCCCGCTGAAGCGGCGCAAATCACCGAAATGGTCGGCGAACAGATCTATCAGGCCGGGTTTGATGCGATCCGGCGCCATCTGCGGGGGACCGCATGACAGCGGAGGCGAAATCATGCCCGTCACGGTAAAGACCTTCGCAACCTGGGGCGAAGCGGCGGCCGCGCTGTCGTCGGAACGCGACGCGCGCTATCTCGGCGGCGGCACGCTGGTCATGCGCGCGCTCAACGAGGGCGATGTCTCGGTTGCGACGGTGGTACGGGCGACGGACCGGGCGCTGACGCATCTCGACGTCACGGGCTCCCGCATCACGCTCGGGGCCGGCGTCACCTTCGCGCGGATCCTCAGCGAGCGCGAACTCGGCTTCCTGCACCCTGTCGCCGGTTCGATCGGCGGTCCCGCCGTGCGCAACATGGGCACGGTCGGCGGCAATCTGTTCGCGCCAGCGCCGTTCGGCGATTTCACCGTTGCCCTGCTCGCGCTCGACGCCACCGTTGCGCTACAGGGCGGCTATGGCGCGCGGGACACGCCGATCGAGGAGTTCCTCGCCGGGCGCGGTCGGATGCCGGCCGGCCTCGTCCTGTCGGTCTCCTTCCAGCGCCCGTCCAGCGCGGAGGCGTTTCGCTATCGCAAGATCGCGCGCATCAAGCCGAAGGGCGGCTCCGTGGTGACGCTCGCCGCACATGTGGCGTCCAGCGGCGGCCGCGCCATCGGCGTCCGCATTGCGCTCGGCGCCATGGCGGCGACCGCCGTTCGGGCCAAGGGCGCCGAACGCGCTCTCGAAGGACGCGCGCTCGACGCGGCGAACATCGACGCCGCGGTCGCCGCGGTGACGGAAGGAACGTCGCCGAGCGACGACTCGCTCGCCAGTGCCTGGTACCGGCGCGAGGTCGTCGGCGTCCATCTGCGCCGCCTGCTCAACGGCCAGCCATAAGGAAAGCGGAATAACCATGGCCAAGACCGCCCTGCAATTTCGTCACAACGGCCGCGACGTCGCCGTCTTCGTCGATGGCGGCGTCAATCTGCTGACCACCTTGCGCGATCTGATCGGCGACATGACTCCGAAGTTCGGCTGCGGCCAGGGAGGATGCGGAGCCTGCACGGTGCTGATCGACGGCGATGCGCACCTTTCATGCCTGACGCTGGCCGAAAGCGTGCAAGGCCGCTCGGTGGAAACGCTTGATGGCCTCAAGGACGGGCCGAACCTGCACCCCCTGCAGCGTGCCTTCATGGAGCATTTCGCGGCGCAGTGCGGCTATTGCACGCCGGGCATGCTGATGGCGGCAAAAGCCCTGCTCGACCGCAACCCGCAGCCTTCGCGCGACGAGGTCGTCAACGCGATCTCGGGCAATATCTGCCGCTGCACCGGATATGAACCCATCATCAACGCCGTGCTCGCCGCCGCCTCGGGCGGCCGCGCGCACGCCTAGAGGACCGCCATGCTGGAATTGCGCAAGGATATTTTCGCCGACGAGCGCGACGACAATCTCAAGGAGATTGGCAAGGGCACCCAGCGCCAGGACATGCTCGGCCATGTCACCGGCACATCCACCTATTTCAACGACCACCAATTGCAGGGCATGCTGCATCTGAAGGTGCTGCGCAGCCCGCACGCGCACGCCCGCATCCGCCGCATCGATACCGCCGAGGCCGAGCGCTCCCCCGGGGTACGCCGCATCATTCGCGGCGCCGACGTGCCGCGTAACCTCAACACGCTGCTCAGCCTGATCAATTTCGGCAAGGACGACGAGCCGACGCTGGCGTTCGACAAGGTGCGCTACAAGGGCGAGCCGGTGCTAGCCATCGTCGCCGACAGCCCCCGTGAGGCGTTCGAAGCCGTCGCCAAGGTCCACGTGGATTACGAGCCGCTGCCCGCGGTTTTCGACGTGGAAGAAGCGCTGAAAGCCGGCGCGCCGGTCGTCAACGAAACCTATCCGAAGAACACGTTCACCTATCACGACATCTATGATCACCAGAAGTTGCGCTTCGGCGATGTCGAGCGTGCCTTCGCCAGCGCCGACCATGTGATCGAGCAGCGCTATCAGATGTCGCCGATCGAGCACGCGCCGACCGAGACCAACGGCTCGATCGCGGCACCCGACACCAATGGACGCTACGTCGTCTACACCTCGACGCAGGCGCTGTTCTTCTCGCTCGACACCTGCGCCAAGATACTCGACGTGCCCTCCAACACCTTTCATTTCATCGGGGGCACCGTGGGCGGCGGCTTCGGCGGCAAGGTCGATACCCTGACCGAGCCGCTTGCGATCCTTGGCGCGATGCTGACCGGGCGTCCGGTACGTTACATTTTCGGCCGCGAGGAGGAGATGCAATACGGTCCGCCGCGCGGCGCGGAACGCATCTACCTGAAGGACGGCGTCATGCGTGACGGCCGCATCGTTGCGCGCAAGGTGCGCGCCTATTTCGACAGCGGCGCCTACACGCGGTTGTCGAGCTACGCCGTCGTGAAGTGCGTGGCGCATTTGCCCGGGCCCTATACGATCCCGAACGTCTACGGCGACGTCTATTGCGTCTTCACCAACCGCACGCCGGCAACCGCGATGCGTGGCTTCGGCGTCACTGCGATGGATTTCGCGATCGAATGCCAGATGGACAAGCTCGCTCATCTCGTCGGCATGGACCCGATGGAATTCCGTCTCCTCAACGCCTATCGCGACGGCGACATGAAGGCGCACCGGCGCGAGGCCAAGAACACCGCGCTGATCGAATGCGTGCAGGTCGCCGCCGAAAAGGCGAAATGGCCGCTGCGCGAGGAGTTCAAGCGGATGTCCTCGCGGAAGGACGGCGGCGGCGCCCGCGCGGCGATTCCCGCGACCACGAAGGATGCGGCGCCCGCGCGCGCTGCCACGCAGCAGCGCACGTCCTATGACCGGCTGCCGCAGCCGGCCGCTCACGCCCAGCCGCCGCAGCCGACGCCGCCTGCCCCGGTCGCGCCGGCGCCCGCGCCGCAGCAGCCCTCGCACGGCGCGATACGCTTTTCTTCCGTGTTCGGCTCGAGGAGGCGCTGACCATGACCAGGCATCGCGGACGCGGCATTGCGTCGATCAATTATCCCATCGGGATGAACCTCGGCGGCGATCCGAGCCAGGCGCTGGTGCATTCCAATCCGAGCGGCAAGTTCACGGTGTCGCTGTCCTCGATCGATCTCGGCCAGGGCATGAAGTCAGTGACCCGGCAGATCTGCGCCGAGACGCTCGGCGTGCCGGTCGAGGATGTCTATGTCGACACCGCCGATTCCGACACCGGCCCGCACTGCATGGGCAGCTTCGCCTCGCGCGGCACCCATCGCGTTGGCAACGCAGTGATGGCCGCCGCCCGAGAAGCACGTGGCGTGATGATGGAGGCCGCCGCCGAGGAGCTCGAGGTCAATGCCGCCGATCTCGAAACCGACGGTCGCGGCAACATTCACGTCAAGGGCGCGCCGCATCGCTCGATCTCGACTAAGGATGTCGCGATCGCCGCGCAATTCAGGCAAGGCAAGACCATCTCCGGGCGCGGCATCTTCCTGGTGCCGCTGTCCGCCGTCGATCCCGAGACCGGCGAGATGTCGCCGGCGACCTGCTACGCGCACGCCTGCATGGTCGCCGAGGTCGAAGTCGACGATGAAACCGGCGAAGTGACGATGGTGCGCATGGACAGCGCCTACGAACTCGGCCGCGCGCTCAATCCGCGTCTGGTCGAACAGCAGCTCGTCGGCGGGGCCTGGATGGGCGTCAGTCACACGCTGTTTGAGACCACGGAGCCGTATTATCCCGACCCTGGCCACGGGCCGCGCGATTTTGTCGAATATCTGATGCCGGGCCCCGGCGATATCTGCCCGCATGACATCGCGGTGCTGGAGCGTCCGGCGGCGGATGGTCCGTTCGGCGCCAAGGGCCCGGGCGAAATGTGCGCCAATCCCGTGATGCCGGCGGTCGCCAACGCGATTTTCAACGCGGTCGGCGTGCGCATCGACGAATTGCCGATCACGCCGGAAAAAGTGCTGCGCGCGATCAAGGCGCAAGGCGGCGCGCGGCCGCAGGCGCGCCGCTGATGGCAGTTCGCGGCAGCATCGGCGGTATCGACAGTCCGGATGCGCTGGAGAGAGCGCTGCGCGCGGCCTATTACCTGGCAGACGACGGCATCGCGACGGCGGCCTATCTGGCGCTCGCTTTGGGCAAGCCGTTGCTGCTCGAAGGCGCACCCGGCGTCGGCAAGACCGAGGCGGCCAAGGCGATCGCGGCGGTGCTCGGCCGTCGGCTCATTCGTCTGCAATGCTACGAGGGTATCGATGCATCGGCGGCGCTCTACGAGTGGAACTACCCGCGGCAGATGCTGGCGATCCGCCAGGCCGGCGAGCAGACCATCGACATTTACGGCGAGAGTTTTCTGATCGAGCGTCCGATGCTGGCGACGCTGCGCGCGCCGGATTCAACGGTGCTTCTGATCGACGAGATCGATCGTTCGGATCAGGAGTTCGAGGCTTTCCTGCTCGAATTTCTTTCCGATTTCCAGATTTCGATTCCCGAGCGCGGCACCGTCCGGGCGGCCGAGCGGCCGGTGGTGGTGCTCACTTCCAACCGAACCCGCGATCTGCACGAAGCGCTGCGCCGGCGCTGCGTCTATCACTGGATCGATTACCCGACGGCGGAGCGCGAGGCGAGGATCGTCATGATGCGTGCCTCCAGCGTCGCCGAAGCGACCGCACGCGCGGTCGTCACCGCGGTCGGCAAGCTTCGGCGCGAGCCGCTGAGCAAGGCGCCCGGCATCGCCGAGGCCGTCGATTGGGCGGAGGCGGCGACGCTGCTCAACAAGCAGGGCGCGCGCTGGCCGGACGCCTTCAAGCGTTCGATCGGCGTCGCGCTGAAGGACGAGGAGGATCTCGCCTTCATCTCGCCCCGGCTGGACGCGCTGATCGCGGAGGCCGCGGCGTGAAGGACGAGCCTAAGCTGCCCCGCGCCGCGCGCGCCTTCGTTTCGTTCGTGGCCCTGTTGCGCGCCAACGACTTTGCCATCGCGCCGGAGCAGACCGCCGCGTTCCTGGAAGCGATTACGCTGCTCGGTCCGCGCGCGCCGGAGGATATCCGGCAGGCGGGGCTCGCGACCTTGGCGCCGCCGCCCGAGCGGCGCGCGGTCTACGACATGCTGTTCCAGATCCACTTCCTCGGCGGCGAAGAGGTTCGCGGCCCCGAGGGTGCGGACGACGAGGAGGTTCGGTTGCAGGATGAGGGACACGGCGACGAGGAGCCGCCGCTCGCCGATGAAGCCAATGAGTCCGGCGCGATGGCGGTGCGCGCCGAAGCCCTGGTCGAACGCCGGTTCGGCCAGGGCGTGCAGAACGATGCGCTGCGCCGCCTCGCCCGCGAAGCCCCGACCCGCCTGCCGCGCCGGCGTGGGCATCGACGCATGCGCGCACGGCGAGGACCCTGGGCGGATCTGCGGCGAACGCTGCGCGAATCCGTACGCAACGACGGCGAGGTGATGCGGCTCGGGCGGCTGAAGCGGCGTGCCCGGTCGCGCAAGATGCTGCTCTTGATCGACGTCTCCGGCTCGATGAAGGCGCGCTCGGAGGACAATCTCCGCCTCGCGCATACGCTGGTGCACGCGGCGCGGAGTATCGAAGTATTCACCTTCGGCACGCGCCTGACGCGGGTGACGCGGGCGTTGCGGCTGAAGCGGCGCGAACAGGCGCTCGCGGCCGCCGCGCATCTGGTCAGCGACTGGGACGGCGGAACGCGGATCGGCGATGCGTTGCAGGCGTTTCTCGCCGTACCGCGGTTCGGCGGCTATGCCCGGGGTGCGGCGGTCGTCGTCCTGTCCGACGGGCTGGAGCGCGGCGATCTCTCAGCCTTGCGCGACGCGGTCGCCAGGCTTGCGCGGCGCGCCTGGCGCCTGAGCTGGCTGACGCCGCTCGCCGCCGGTCCGGGCTTCGTGCCGCAGACCGAGGCGCTGATCGCCATTCGCCGGTTCGTCGACGACATGGCCGATGGCGGATCGAGCGCCGCGGTGGTTGCGCATGTCCTTTCGCTTCGGCAACGGAGAGCCGCGTGACCGGTATCGTCGACGCGCATCATCACATCTGGCGTCAGGCCGACCTTCCCTGGCTCATCGGGCCGATGCAGCCGCGGATCTTTGGTCCCTATGAGCCGATCCGTCGCGACTATTCGATCCGCGAATACCTCGACGACCTCGCCGGCAATGGCGTCATCAGGTCGGTCTATGTGCAGACCAACTGGGCGAAGGAGCGGTTCGAGGACGAGACGGCCTGGGTCCAGCGCATCTCGGAGGAAACCGGCTGGCCGCACGCGATCGTCGCCTACGCGGATTTCGGCGCGGACGACGTGCGGCCGCAGCTCGACCGGCTCAGGCGCTACAGACTGGTGCGAGGCGCGCGGATGCAGCTGCACTGGCACGAGAAGGAGCTCTATCGCTTCGCGGCGCGCGCCGATCTGTGCGCGGACCCGACGATCCGCCGCAACATCGCAACGCTGGCCGACTATGGCTGGAGCTTCGACCTGCAGGTATTTACTTCGCAGATGCCCGACGCAGCCCACCTTGCGGAAGCCTGTCCGAAGGTCACGTTCGTGCTGCAGCACGCCGGAATGCTGGAGGACCTATCCCCTGCCGGCCGCTCGGCCTGGCGCGCCGGCATGGTACGGCTGGCGGCATGCCCGAATGTCGTCTGCAAGCTCTCGGGACTGGGCACCTTCATTCACCGCAACGACCCCGCGCATATCGCGGCCATCGTTGCCGAGAGCGTGGCGGTCTTCGGACCCGACCGCTGCCTGTTCGGTTCGAATTTTCCGATCGAGAAGCTGTGGACCAACTATCGCGATCTGGTCCAGGCCTTTCTCGACGCCACGCAATCAAACCCGCGCCATCGCGACGCGATCCTGCGCGATACGGCCATGCGGATCTATCGGCTCGCGCCTTAGTCCTGCGCGGGAAAAAACAGACAAAGGAAAACGGGAGGCAAACATGGCGCTGGAAATCAAGATTCTCGATTATGGAGACATCGAACTCGAATCGAGTTTTCTGGTGCTCGGTCGCGACTGCGGGCGCACGCGCCGGGTGCTGACACTGGGCTTTCTCATCGTCGGAGGCCCCTACCCGATCGTCGTCGACACCGGCTACCGCTCCAACCAGATCATGGAAACGCTCGGCATGCGCGGCCTGCAGTTCCACGAGAACATGATCGAGAACCAGCTCGCGCGTCACGGCGTGCGCATAGGGGACGTCCGCTTCGTTTGCCACACCCATCTGCACATCGACCACGCCGGTAAGGACGATTTGTTTCCAATGAACACGACCGTGGTCGTCAACCGCAAGGAACTGGAATATTCCGTCTCCGGCCTGATGCATCCGCAATATCCGGCGCCGGACATCAAGCATCTGATCGACCGCCTGCACACCAAGAGCGCGCTGCGTTTCCTCGATCTCGAAATCACCGGCCCGGTCGAGCTGATGCCCGGCGTCTATTGCGAGGCCGCCAACGCCCACACCGAAGGTTCGATGAACCTGCACGTTCACACCGCCGAGGGTATCGCGACGATCTGCGGCGACGTGCTCTACGACATCAACGATCAACTGGTCGATCCCTTCCGCGAGATCCACGACGCCGAACCGCGCACCACCGGCAATCACGGCACCTCGAAGCGTGCGGAAAAGGCGGCCATCAAGAAGCTCGTCAACAGCTCGCGCTTTCTGCTGCCGGTGCATGACCGGCCGTGCAAGATCGAGGGCGGCAATGTCGTTGGGCGGCTGCAGGACCAGGTACCGGGCCCGATCGTCCAGTCGCTGCCCAAACGCAACTGGTTCCCGGCCTGAAGCAGAGCGAAGGGATCGCCCATGACCCACGCCACGTTGCGTTCCGAATTCGAAGATCTGATCGATCCCTACGCGCCTGTCGGGCAACTCGGCAGCGGCTTCACCTTTACCGAGGGGCCGATCTGGCATCCGGCCGGTCATTATCTGCTGTTTTCCGACATGCCCGCTGACGTGCGGCGCCGCTGGGACGCCGCGCGCGGTGTCATCGAGGTCAAGCGCCCTTCGAACAAATGCAACGGCATGACCTATGATGCCGAGCTGAACCTGATCGTCTGCGAGCACGCGACGTCCTCGCTGATCCGCGAGCGGCCCGACGGCCGCCGCGAGGTAATCGCCTCGCATTTCGAGAAACAGGAGCTCAACAGCCCAAATGACGTCTGCGTGCATTCGAGCGGCACGATCTATTTCTCCGATCCCTGGTACGGTCGCATGCCGGTCTACGGCGTCGAGCGGCCGCGCCAGCTCGGCTTCCAGGGCGTCTATCGCGTCCCTCCCGGCGGCGCGCCGCAACTGGTGGTCGACCGCTATTTGTTCGAGCAGCCGAACGGGCTCTGCTTCTCGCCGGACGAAAAACGGCTCTATGTCAACGATACCGTGCAGGCGCTGATCCGCGCCTTCGACGTCGCCCCCGACGGTTCGCTCGCCAACGCCCGCGTGTTCGCCAGCGGCATCCGCTCGGAACTCGAGCCCGGCGTGCCCGACGGCATGAAGTGCGATCAGCGCGGCAATATCTGGGTGACCGCGCCGGGCGGCGTGTGGGTCTACGCAGCGAACGGCGATCTCCTGGGCAAGGTTCGCGTGCCCGAACTCGTCGCCAATCTCACCTGGGGTGGCACCGACTTCCGCACGTTGTTCATGACCGCGACGCACTCGGTTTACACCGTTACGACCAAGGTTGGGCCGCGCAGCGAGCCTTACATGACCTCCGCGGGAGGCGCAGCCAGCGCGACGCCGTCTTCCGCGCCCGCACCCATTCTCAGGGCTGACGGCCTTGAGCTCGATCCGAAGCGCTGCGCGCTGATTATCCAGGATCTGCAGAACGACGTCATCATGGAGGGCGGCGCCTT
The DNA here is from genome assembly GCF_900129505.1 of Bradyrhizobium erythrophlei. Taxonomy (NCBI): domain Bacteria; kingdom Pseudomonadati; phylum Pseudomonadota; class Alphaproteobacteria; order Hyphomicrobiales; family Nitrobacteraceae; genus Bradyrhizobium; species Bradyrhizobium erythrophlei. Next base: position 9,177,253 of record NZ_LT670818.1, read on the forward strand.
CGCGGACTCGGGCGCGCCGGCCCATGCCCGCGCCCAGCACGTCGTCGACAATGTGCGTCGGCTCGCCGACGCGGCGCGCGCGCGCGGCGTCGTCGTGATCCATGTCTGGTTCATTGTCGAACCGGGCGCGCCCGGCCTGACGCTGAACGCACCGCTGTTCGAGGGCCTCGCCGATTCCAAGGCACTTGTGCGCGGCTCCTGGGGCGCCGCGCCCGTGGCAGGGCTCGAGCCGCGTCCGGGTGACTTCATCGTCGAGAAAATGCGCATGAGCGCGTGGGAAGGCAGCCGGCTGGAGACGATTCTGAAAGCCACCGGCCGCGACATGCTGATCGATACCGGCGCCTGGACCAACATGTCGATCGAACACACCGCGCGCACCGGAGCCGACAAGGGCTATTTCATGATCGTGCCCGAGGATTGCTGTTCGACCATGAACGCCGAGTGGCACCATGCGTCGATCAATTTCGCGATGCAGAACGTCGCCATCGTCACCAGTGCGGACGCGGTGATCAAGGCAATAGGTTGAGCGTCGGGAGCGGCGTCGAGAAAGGCTGGGAGCCGTGCCAAAACTGTTCCACCTGCGCTGTTCGCCGCGTCCGGCCTCCGAATCTTCGGCCGGCGCCGACATATTCGTGACCCGATTTCAGCAGGTGCGGCCGGACTGGGACATCGACGTGATGGACATCTGGCGCGAAACCCTGCCCGAATTCGAGGGCGATACGCTGGACGCCAAATACGCGCGCCTGAGCGGGCGCGAATTCAGCGGCGCCGAGCGCGACGCGTTCGCCGTCCTCGAGCGGATGGCGATGCGGTTCGCGCTCGCGGACCGCGTCCTGATTTCCACGCCGATGTGGAATTTCGCCATTCCCTACAAGCTGAAGCAATGGTTCGATCTGATCGTGCAGCCGGGGCTCACTTTCCGCTTCGATCCGGCCCAGGGCTATCTTCCGCTCCTGAAAAACAGACCCACGGTCGTGATCCTGGCCAGCGGCAGCGATTTTGTCACCGGCATGAATCGAGGGCGCATCGACATGGCGAGCCCCTATTTGCGCGAGGCCTTGCGCTTCATCGGCGTCAGCGACGTTCGCTTCGCACTGATTGGGCCGACGGCCGGCCCCGCCGGGCCCGCGAGGCTCGCCCGTGATGCGGCGCACCGTCATCTGGTCGAGTTGGCGTCAAGCTTCTGACGGTGGGGTTGGGGTGTCGGGCCCTGATGGCCACCGCGCCGGACAATCAAGCAGGCCGGTCCGGCGTACCGAGGCCATCGGTACCACGCCAGAAACGCCCCGCTCCCTAAGAGCCCGCAGCTTCTGCCGGTTCGTAACGCCGTCAACGCGGCCGTCGAACATCGTCATGCGCAGGTACGCGAGCTGTGGGAGGCCGTGCTCGACGGTATCGGCGTGCGCCGCGATCAGCCTGATGCGGAGCGGGCATAGCTGCAGCGCGGTCACTCCCAACAACGCGACCTCTCGCACATCACATTGTTGTTTGATGCAAATCAACGCGCCGCTTCCGCATTGGTGTTCGAATGTTTTTCCGCTTCCAGCCTGACGGAGAGTGGATCATGAAGGTCGTTTCCCTAGAAGAAGCAGTCGGCGTGATCCCCGATGGCGCCAGCGTCATGATCGGCGGATTTATGGCGGTCGGGACACCGGAGCGTCTGCTCGACGAATTGGTCCGACAACACAAATCCAATCTTTACGTCATCGCCAACGACGCCGCGCTGCCAGGAAAGGGAATCGGCAAGCTGGTCGACGCGGGGCTGGTTACCCGCATGATCGCCAGCCACATCGGTCTCAATCCCAAGGCGCAGCAGCTGATGATGGCGCAGAAGATGGCCATCGATCTGGTGCCGCAGGGAACGCTCGTCGAGCGGATCCGCGCCGGCGGCTGCGGACTGGGCGGTATTCTGACGCCGACCGGCGTCGGCACCACCGTCGAACAGGGCAAGCAGAGGATCGAAGTCGGCGGAAAAACCTATCTGTTGGAGACGGCCCTGCGTGCCGACTTCGCTTTGGTCCATTCGTTCCTGGCCGACTATCTTGGCAATCTTCAATATGCGCTGACGGCCCGCAACTTCAATCCGGTGATGGCAATGGCGGCAGATACCGTCATCGTCACCGCGGAGAACATCGTGCCTGTCGGGGTCATTGCGCCGGACCATGTCGTGACTCCCGGCCCGCTCGTGGATTACCTCATCGCCAACGGGTGAAAAAATGGACGCACAAACAATTATCGCCCGCCGCGTCGCGCTCGAACTCCGCTCGGGAATGCTCGTCAATCTCGGCATCGGCATTCCGACGCTGATCGCGAACTATGTTCCGGCCGACCTCAAGGTGTTCTTCCAGTCCGAAAATGGATTGATCGGCACCGGTCCTATTCCTGAACAGGGCATGGAGCATCCGCTACTGACCGATGCCGGCGGGCGCCCGATCAGCGCGCTTCCCGGCGCATGCTGCTTCGATAGCGCCATGTCGTTCGGCCTGATCCGCGGCGGCCATGTCGATATGACCGTGCTGGGCGGGCTTCAGGTCGATAGCGGAGGCCAACTCGCCAACTGGACAATCCCGGGCAAGATGGTCCCGGGGATGGGCGGAGCGATGGATCTCGTGACCGGCGCCAAGCGCGTGATCGTCGCCATGCAGCACGCCGCCAAGGGAAAGTCGAAGATCGTCAAGAAGTGCAATCTGCCGCTGACATCAGTCAGGGCGATCGACCTTGTCGTGACCGATATGGCGGTGATCGCGTTTCCTGAAGGACGCGCGACCCTGATGGAGACCGCGCCGGGCGTCAGCGTCGCAGACGTCGTCGCCAATACCGAGGCTGAGCTTGCCGTCCCGACCAAGGTGCCGGAAATGGCGATCTGACCCGACATCCCGGCTCGCACACGAGTCAACCTCGAGGGTAGCACAAGATGCGAGTGTTCAACGATTTCAGTGAACTCAAATCCGCAGTCGGTACCGAGGTCGGCGTCAGCGACTGGATCGAAATCACCCAGGACCGCATCAATCAGTTCGCCGAGGCGACCGGCGACGAACAATGGATCCACGTCGACACCGAGCGCGCCGCGCGCGAGTCGCCCGGCGGGACTACGATCGCGCACGGACTGCTCTCGCTCTCGCTGATCCCGGTGTTCATTCGGTCGATTATCGGCGTGAAGGGGCTGAAGAATACGCTGAATTATGGCGCCAACAGAATTCGCTATCTCACACCGGTCCCGGCAGGCTCGCGCCTGCGAGCGCGCGTTACCGTTATGGAGGCCGAGGATGTGCCACCTGACGCCCTCCGCGTCACGTACAAGGTCACCATCGAACTGGAGGGCGGCAAGCGCCCCGCCTGTGTTGCGGAGGTGATCGGACAGCACTATCGCTGAACAGCGCTGATTCGAGCGCTTCGACCGTTTTTCTCAGCCAACGATTTGCACTCAAGGGAGAGGCCGTCACAGGGGAAGTGGCGGCCTCCAGCTTTGGTGCTCTATGGGGGTCTCGAACACCAATACCAGCTCGGGGACGGCTGGGTCATCAAAACGTAGGACTCGATCGGTCGCTAGTATTGATCCAAATCAATCCGGCGCCGCTTCAAGCGATAAATCGCAGCCAGGCCGGCTTAGATCAACCGAAGCGTGACGTGCAAGCTCCCGGCGTCGCGTCTGGTGCTGACCGGCAGACCGCTTTTCCGGAAGACGTTCAACATCTGCCTGTTATCCGGCAGTACGTCCGCAATCAATTCCCGCAGGCCCGCCCGACGCGCGATCGCAACGAGATGGCGCGTGAGCGCCGTGCCGAGACCCTGACCCTGATATTTGTCGACCACAGCGAATGCGACCTCGGCCTGTCCCGGGCTCACAACAATAAAACGCCCGCCACCGACAATCGTCGGTTTGCCATCTTCCTCCACCACTGCGATCAGCGCAACGTGATTGACAAAATCCACATTGACGAAGAAGGCCGTCTCCTTCTCGCTGAACTCGCGTTTGACTGCAAAGAAGCGGCGGTAGAGCGAATCCGTCCCGATGCGGCCGACCGCCGCGATGAGATTATCCCGGTCTTCCGGTCGAAGGGCACGGATTTCGAACCGGCGCCCGTCTCGCATGGTCCCCACTTCTGAATATTGCGAAACTTTGGACATGGCCAGCGGCCCCGCCAACGCCGCTATCACGATCAGTGCTAGAGAGCACATCTCGTATATTTTAGCGACATCCCCGGGATATCCGGGAACAGCCTGTTCAGATTGTTGTCGTCGATGACCTTCAGGTTGAAACGAACGTTCTGGTTCATGATGCTCGTCGCGCAGGCCGCCCCTAAATCAAGATTATCGGCGTCCTGCTTTCTCGAGGTGATCGTGCATCGGGCGCTCTTTCCCCTGATCTTGTTCCCCTCAATGATGAAGCCTGAACCAAACAGGTCCGACAGCTCGGCGAACACGACCTGGTTGCCTTTCTTGCTGAATACGCGGCTGCACAGATCCGCTTCCGTTGCCCATGCGCCTGAAAGTTCGATAGCGCCGGCCCGGACCGGCAGCATCAGCGCCGCCCCGGACAGAACAGCGCCGAGGATTGCTAAACGAGGAAAGTCAAACATTGCATTCTCCCTGGAGAGGTGACGCCTATTCCGCGGCAATATGTTCGGGTGGCTTCGGTTGCGGTTTCGTTGCAGCAGGCTGCCGCTCGGTCGCGGGACGTGCGCCGGGCCGAAGCCGTTCGCGAATGGCCTGGAACATCACGTACAACGGCGGGATTGCGAAAATGCCGATGAAGGACGCCAGGATCATGCCGCCGAACACCGGGGTACCGACGCCACGCCGCGCCAGCTCTGAGGCACCTTGTGCCACCACCAGAGGATAGAGCCCCAGGATGAAGGCGAACGACGTCATCATCACCGGACGGAAGCGCAGGCGCGCGCCTTCGGCTGCGGCTTCCAGCAGAGGAATGCCGTGCTCGCGCTTTTCCTTGGCGAACTCGACGATCAGGATGCCGTTCTTGGCCGCAAGGCCGATCAGCACGACCATGCCGATCTGGCCATAGAGGTCGAGCGTCAGCCCGCTCAGGACGATGGCGCCAAACGATCCGAGAATGCCGATCGCGACCGATAGCAGGACCGGAACCGGAATCGTCCAACTCTCATAGAGTGCGACCAGGAACAGATAGGCGAACAGCACCGCAAAGCCGAGAATGATGGCGGTCTTGCCCTCGGCCCGCTTTTCCTGAAATGCCGTGTCGGTCCACTCGCCGGTATAGCCGGGCGGCAGCGTCTTTGCCGCAACCTGCTCAAATGCTTTCAACGCCTGACCGGACGATACGCCGGGAGCGGGACCGCCCTGGATGGTTGCAGCGCGGAGGTTGTTATATCGGATCAATGCCGGCGGACCGACGACAACGCGCGTCTCTGCAAGGCTTCGCAGCGGGATCATCTTCCCTTCAGCGTTGCGCACATTGATGCGATAGATGTCGTCGATGCCCGACCTGTCGGCGGCCTCGGCCTGGACCTGCACCTGCCAGGTCCGGCCGAACAGATTCAGGTTGTTGATGAAGTAGCCGCCGAGCGATGCCTGCAGCGCCTGGAATACATCCTTTAGCTGGACACCGAGGATCTGCACCTTGTCGCGATCGATATCGAGATAGATCGATGGATTGGTCGCCGAGAACGTTGAGAATACCCCGCGCAGTTGCGGATCCTGGTTGGCCGCCACGATCACGCCGCGCAGGACCTGGGCGAGTTCCTTGGGATCGCCGCCCCGCAAATCCTCGAGCACATAAGTGAAGCCGCCGCCTGTTCCCAAACCGACGATCGGTGGCGGTGCCAGCGGCACCACGGTGCCACCCTGGATCTGGCGGAATTCAGTTCGCAGCCTCGCGATCACCTCTCGAACGCCGAGCTCGGGGCTCTTGCGTTCCTCGAACGGCTTGAACGTCACGACCATAAAGCCGGCATTGGGCTGCGAAAAATTGTCGATGAAATTCAATCCAATAATGGAGGTGTATTCGGCAACGGCGGGATCTTCCTTCACCACGGCTTCGGCCTGGCGCATCACTTCGGACGTTCGTCCGACAGAGGCTCCGCCCGGCAACTGGACGACGACGAAGATCGCGCCCTGGTCATCCTCCGGCACAAACCCCGTCGGCGTTATCCTGGACAGGGCAACGGTCCCTGCCCCCGCCACCACGACCATCACCAGACCGATGATCGAGAAGCGCACCATCCGCGCAACGATGGCGCCATACCCGTCCCGCACCCAGTCGATCGAGCGCATCATCCAGCCGATGATGCCGCGCTTCGGTCCGTGGTGGGGCTTCAGCAGAACGGCGCAAAGGGCCGGAGAAAGCGTCAGCGCGTTGATGGCGGAAAGCAGCATCGAAACCGCGACCGTCACCGCGAACTGGCGGAACAGTTCGCCGGAAATGCCCGGGATGAACGCGATCGGCACGAAGACCGAGAGCAGCACCAGCGTAATCGCGATGATCGGCGCGGTGATTTCCGCCATGGCGCGTTTGCTCGCCTCGGCGGGCGACAATTCGGGATTCTCTTCCATCACCCGCTCGACATTCTCGACAACCACGATGGCGTCGTCGACGACGATGCCGATCGAAAGCACGATGGCGAGCAGCGAGACGGTGTTGGCGGAATAACCGACCGCCTTGAGCACAATGAACGTTCCGATCAGGCTCACGGGCACGGCAAGGGTCGGAATCAACGTTGCGCGGACATTGCCGAGGAACAGGAAGACCACCAGCACCACGAGAACAAAGGCTTCGAGCAGCGTCTTCTTCACTTCGTGCATGGTATCGGTCACGAAGATCGTCGGATCGTAGGTGATTTTCCAGGCCATATCCTCGGGAAAGCGCTTCTCGAACTCGGAAAGCTTCTTTCGCACCGCATTGACGGTGTCGATCGCGTTGCCGCCGGGCGACTGGTAGATCACCACCGCGGCCGCGTCCTGGCCGTTGAAACGCGTGTCGCGGTCGAGGTTGGCGGCGCCGAGTTCGAGCTTCGCCACGTCGCGCAATCGCAGTACCGAGCCATCCGGATTGGTCCGGATGACGATGTTGTCGAAATCCGCGACCGAGCTTAGCCGACCCTTGGTCTGGATGTTGAGCTGCAACTGCTGATCGTTAAAGATCGGCCGTGCTCCGATGCGCCCTACCGCCGCCTGCACGTTCTGCGACTGAATGGCATTGATAATGTCGCTGACGGTGAGATTGAGCCCGGTCAGGCGCTCGGTCCTGACCCAGGCGCGCATGGCATAGTCCTGGGCCGCGAACAGGAACGCATCGCCGACGCCGGGTGTGCTCTTGATCGAATCCAGAAGATTGATGGTGACGTAATTCGACAGGAATAGCGGATCGTGGGTCTTCTTCGGTGAATAGACGGTGACGAAGGCAAGGATCGCGGTCGATTTTTTC